>NZ_CP033105.1:4112500-5539211 GCF_003691465.1 Pseudomonas sp. LTJR-52 | reverse complement strand
ATGTGAGAGTAGGTCATCGTCAAGCACCTATACCCAAAACCCCCAGGCCTAACCGCCCGGGGGTTTTGCTTTTGCGGTAGAAAAACTACGTAACACCAAAAAGCCGTTACATGCGTAGTGGCTTTTATTACGTAAAGCGCTATGAGGCCCGTAAGGCGGGCCGAGAGGTAATAGATCCGCCTAGCAGCTTTCTGAGCGTATCGCGCGAGAAGGGAAATGCACTGATAAGCCATTTGGCTTCGACATAAGTGTGACCATTGCTGATCGTAACGGTTTGACCCTGTTTGAGCGCATAGATCGACAGGGCATGTTCATCCCCTGCTACCGCACAGCACACATGTGCCTCGCCGGTGAGCTCATCGATACCAATGGTTCGTATCCATGTCTCCTCTGAACGTTCCGTATAGCTACTGCTAGCATCCAGAGTAAACCACTCCATTCGCTTCTCTGCTGACTGCAACGTTGCCCCTCTCATGTTGACTTGATCAAAAAGATGAATGGCATCTACCTGTATCAGACCGCATAACCAGGCCTTTGTTTTAGCACCGCGGATCTGGAACTGCAATATGAAGGAGTAGCGTAAAGCCAGTACAGTCACGGCAAACAGACCTCTCGCGGCGTTATCCTCATTCATCCTGCTTACGCATTCCGGCAGATCCGGTTATCGTTGGAGGGCAAGCCGTCTGGTCTACTCAGGATAACCTTGGGGTTGAAAGCTATCCTGTCTAGTAAACAACCTATAAGAAGCGAGACGAATGTGAAGCAAAGAATAACCGCATCGCAGATTGCGCAGCTTAATGCTCAGATTGAGCAGCTAACGCTTCGCCGGCAAGAGTTGCTGGACAGTCCCGAATTTCAAAAGGAAAGGGAATTTGCCGAAAGGGTGAAAGGGCTTATGGCCGACTATGGCTATGGGCTTGATGAGCTCAATGATTTTGTTCGGGCGTTGCCGGATACCCCGGTAGCCTCAGCGCAAAAGGATGATGAGAAGCAACCGGCAGCGGCTCGCAAGCGGGGCGATACCACAACGGCTGCGGAGGCTGGGCGGAATACAAAACGTTCGACGCGCAAGGCTGCCGATCAGCCTGTGTCGTCACCCCAAAACCCTAAGGCCAGGGCTAAGGCACAGCCGGTGCGCAAGCCTCGTGCCGCCAACCCAGCAGAACAGGCCAAAGTGGCCTCTGAAGAGGGTAGGGCTGTATCTGCCAGTGAGCCCACCGATGAACAGGATATCAGCTCACCGCTGGAAGACGCGCCATCTCAAGAGAAGACTGCAGCGCAGCCTGAGGCAGTAGCTATCGCTGAATCAGCTGTAAACGAGCAGGCTGATAAGGGGTCGGTTTCCGCCGCCACGGCAGAGAGTGAGACCAATCCGCCAGCCCAACCGGTAAAGCGTACCCGAACGCGAGCCAGCAATAAAACGGGCCAGGCCGCAGATGCGAAGAAAACCAAGGCTTCCCGGGCCCTGGTCAAATACCGAAACCCGCATACCGGTGAGGAGCGAGAGGTTACAACCGCTCGTGCCCGCGAGCTCAAACCCTGGCGGGATGAGTATGGTTCAGACGTTGTTGATCTTTGGCGCGTCTAGCTAGCAACAGGTAGCAGCACAAGGCGGGCTTTGGTCATGTGCCAGTTGTGACCATGTAAGGCACCATACAGATGCCCTATCGCATGATGTCAGGATGCGATAGGGCAATGGATTTTTTCCACTGTAGAGGTGGGTAGTTCTGTGGAAAAGGCCCTACGCTCCTTATATTGAGCGGCCTGTAGCTATTGATCAAAAAACAACCAGGCCGCTTGAACAGGTTGAGCCTCGAGGTGCTTGGGTGCTCCATCCTTCTTTTTAACCAGGCTCCGGTTTATCTAAGCTTCTTACAATTTATCTTCAATGGAGCTAGGTTGCAGCCTTGAGATACAGGCAGATCAAGCCCTTGTCCCAGAAAGGGGTATAGGTCAGATGCCGCGGTAGGTGTCGTGATGGGCGTAGCGAGCGTCGGAACCTAGGATGATGCTATACCAATGGGCCGCCGTACAAGAGTTAGCTCGTACTGGATGCATGTTCTGGAACCCATGCTGTACGTCGTCTCCTATTGAAAGATAGTAGAAGGCAGGAGAACCATCCTGTCCAGGAGAAGCCTTATAAGCAAGGTAGCAGAAAGCCAGACACCAGACTGGTTCAGGAACAGGGGCCAGAGATAGATCTGCATGCAGACAGGGACCTTTGGGGGCGCTTGATAATGCCAGGGTCCGTTCGATCAACCCGGTACAAGACTAATCGAGCCGCTAAGGCAGAGGTAAAGGAAGGAAATCACATTGCGATTCATTGACGCAGTCCTGTTACTGGGACTCATAGCGGAAATCCACGGCACAGACCGGGCGGTAGCCGAGGCGGCTAAACGCTTTTCCAAACAACTACCCAGGCGTTACCGGCAGTACATGTTTGACGTCATGAACAGTCCTTCGCCGCTTCGCCATGTAAGGCTATTCATTACCACCCTGCCAGATGACCTCTTCGACCAGCCAGACCAGACCAACGGAGAGGACTAATGAATCTGGCCCGTTACAAACCTATTGGGAAACAGACTTGTACATTTTTGAATTCGGACAAGGGGGATGAGCACAAGCCAAACATGAAAAGTATGTACTTCCGAATCTGCCCAGGTCGCTCATACGCGCTTGGTAAGGGCTTTGCCTTTGTCGCCCGACAGTAGCGAATCAGTACGGAAAGGTAAGATTTTTCTTTCGCCCTTGTCTTCTATAACTAGATTCTCAAATGCTTGGTGATCTTTCATCTTAAGCGAGGCGAGCTTAACCCATCAGAACATCAGCCAGATGGATCTGTAGGTGCGTATATACGATGAATAAAAGCGAGTGCCTGATGGTGATCCCACAGTGGGTATCTCACGGTCCGCTCGCAAAAGACGCGTCGGTTGTGCGCTATTCCATCCTTAATCGAAACGACCAGCCAGTACGAAGGGTGCTTCCCAGTGAAGATGAATCACGTACAGCGCTTGACCAGGGCGTGCTCTGCTTGAGCAGCGTAAGCCGCTTGATGATGGGAGCAGCGATAGCTGAGTCGAATGGGAAAACGGCTTTTTGATAACCGGGTGGAGTATATAAACCATTTAAGTGATGGTGGTTATGCCATGCTGTTCCGGTCAGTGGCTGGTAACCAGAGCCCATCGTTCTAAACTAGCTAAGCAGGAATACCATGCGTAAGGAAACGCTTTCTGATTATACCGAGGCTGAGTTTCTTCAGCTCTTACACGATATCCATGAAGTAAACGTTTGCAGCGAAGAGGACCATTCTGCCCTGGTAAGGCATTTCGAAATTATATCTGAGCATCCAGACGGCGCTGACCTTATCTATTATCCTGCCTCGGGGCATGGATCACCAGATGAGGTCCTTGAGCAGATCAAGCAATGGCGGGCCGAAAATAAGCTTGCTGGATTCCGGCAGCCTAGATCCAACCAATCATAAGGACCCGCGCAGATAGCCTTGGAATCCATGTGCAGGGAGCAGCGATATGGTAGAACTCAAAACTAGCCTTTCAGACTATACGCAGGATGAATTTCGAGCCCTGCTGGAAGAGATCTGTGCTGCCCAGGGCAGTAATAACTATCAGGACCGGTTGCTGGAGCATTTTGTTCTGGTCACACAACACCCCCTGGGCTCGGATTTGATCTACTACCCTGAGCAGGGCGATGGCTCGCCTGCAGACGTGATCAGGCAGATCATACAATGGCGAGCAGAAAGAGGACTCAGCGCTTTCAAAAACACCTGTTAGATATGTGTATAAAGGTTCTGGGCAAGCGATTCTGTAGCGTCAGCCATTGATTTGTTTTTCCTGACGCCAAGAGAGATATCCGGTTTCAAGAAGCCCCTTGGGTGAGGCTGAGAGACCTGGAAGATCCTTGTAAGACCTCATGGGCTATGTATTCTGGCTTCGTAAGAGCAGCCTTGCCCGGGTCTAGGCTTCTTCGGATGGTGGGGGAGTAAGCATCAAGCCCGCCACCCAGGCCGAAAGCCCCACCGCCAGCACTACGCCAGATAACCAGTACGAACCCAGGCCAACCTCAGCAAGCTGTCTTGCAAACAGGGGACTGATGATACCAATGGAAATCCCGGCTACGCCCACCTTGCGCAGGTCCTGGGAGAGCGTTTTGCGTTTGCTGAGGGAAAGCTTCATTGGCGATGCACCTGTTTAGTGTGAGCGCTAGGTCTGTGATAGCGACGGGGCTGATATCAGTGTTTTTGCTGGTACAGCCGAGCCGCGGTCATTCTGAGCATAGAAAAGCAGGTGGCTGGGTCAAGCCCAACCTGTGAGGAGAGTACCCGCATCGCAAGGCAGCCCAGCTCAAAGGCCTTATCCGGCGTAATCGGCACGATGATGGAGCGCCCTGGCGCCTGCATCCTGAGCAGCAACACACCGCGCTCTGGCTGGTTCTGCAGCAGCAATGACTTGGAGCGATCCTCACCATGGTTTTTGGCCTCGAACTCGGGTACCAGTCCGGTCACAGCACACATGAAAAGCGTGGTTTCCCGAGGCGTTACCTGAAAGGTAAGTTTGCTGCCCCAGTCGTAGCCCTCACCTGACTTGTTAGCGCCATCCACACTGATGACTGGCTCGCCCGATCGATTCGTTGCAAGCTCGAATTTCAGGGCGCCTGAGGAGGCATAGACGTTGAAGCCGGGATAGTGATTAGTCATGGCGTGCAAGCGTTGGGATGATAATACTCAGGCAAATGCACTTGGGTTTTAAAGCTTTTCACTGGACTGTAACGAGCATCTGAAACTTCGGGTTGGGTAAAAACCCTTTCCTTCACTGGGACGTTTTTTTCGCATAACAGTATAGGCTGAAGCCCAGGGGGAATCTCCTGCCGGAAAGCCACGAGCCACCTTTTCAGTACCCTTCTCAGGGCCGGGAGGATTTAATGCAGGTGACTCACTATAGTAATTCTCGCTGTACCAGTCGTTGACCCACTCTGTAGCACTCCCAGCAGCCATATATATCCCTAAAGGGTTGGGCGGATAGCTGTCTACAGGCGTTGGCGTAGCGGAGTGCCCCGGTCGAGCATTCCGGTCAGGGAAGTTCTTTCCAATCTTTAGCGTACCGTCACTGGTTGGGTAAAGAATCCTTTTCCCTCTGTCACGCGCTGCAAATTCCCACTGTGCTTCAGTCGGTAAGTCGACGGGATAGCCGCTGAGCTCGCCAATCCAGTTGCAGTAGTCCTTGGCCTGTTGCCAGTCTTTGGTAGGAGCCGGATTTTTAGGGAGATAATAGGTTTTCAAATCCTCACGCTTACGCAGTGCCTCATCAAAAATACCAAGGCCATGGGACTCTCTGAAGAGATCAAAATCCTTCAACGTCGTCTTCTTGCTAGCCATGTAATAGCTGTCCAGCTTGACTGGATGGAGCGGATTGTCTCTACCAGATGTAATGGGACAGAGGTTTTCTGGTTCCTCTCCACACGGCCAGTCGCATTTCTGAGCGGGGTCAAAATCACAGATCCAGCCAAAGTCCCCCATTTCAAACTCACCGCCCTCAACATAAATCATCTCATCAATAGAGCGAACCGCTAGAGTTAGGATTTCTTGACGCTTTGAGTTAGAGAGGCTGGGATATTTCTCCTCAATGTTCCGAGCAATAGCCTGCACCTGTTCAGGTAACAGAACGCTGCTTTGGGGAAGCGATGCGGAGTCAGAGTCGCAGGCAGCCAGGAAGCCGAGGCTGATAAGTGAAACAGCCAGAGTACGCACGGTCATGTTCATCCCTGAAATGGCAATCAGGTGAAAGGGTAGCATGTACTTCGATGGTCAAACCTGTCCTGATGCAAGAGGAAGATAACCGAACCGGCAGGGCGGATCCTGATGAACGTGCCTGGCTTCAGGGAATTGACCAGGCTCTACCACCGATCACGTGCCAAACAAGGGAAAGAATTATACCACCACTGTATACACGCTATTGCATCTACACCAATCCCTTCCATTGACCCGCTCTATTGAAGGAGAGAAGAAGGAAAAGGGAATTAAGGGTAAGGAAAGCGGTAGGGGAGGGTACTGCTTCAGAGAAGGGGGTTGTTTGGTTGATTTGTACTATGTTAAGAGGTGGTATAACTTTTCATCCATGGATACGTCATGTACGAAGCCATAGTTGAAGCCTACCAGGCACTAAACCGACGGGTTATTGCCTTTAACGAGCTCTGGCCTGAGTTCGTCGTGGATGGGCATGTCTGGACGCTGCCGGTGCTGACCGAACACCGGGCCCCCGATCTCATAGCAGTCGAGCACCTGTCAGGCCGTGAGGCGATCAACATGGCCGTGCGTGCAATCAGCACCTTCAGACTTGATGCCGGTCAGGCCCCAGGTACCGTGACGCGGCTGCCCGGCTACTTTCGCCTGGACCGGTCGGTACTGGATCAGGTACTGCAGATCAATGCCTGCAAGCAGCGCATACAGGAAGCGCTTGAGGCCGAACGACTGGCTCAGGGCCTTGCCCCTATGATGCGCTCCTCGGTCCTGCGCCGCGCCCTGGGCCATGACATCAACGCCTACCAGCTCCTGCGCACCCTGCACGCCTTTGACGGCAGTCCTCGCAGGATCTCGTTCAGCTGGGCAGGGCATACCGGTGGCACCGAGCGGATCACGGTGGGGCGCATCCGTGAGGACCTTGAAGACAGAGCCCAGCGACGCGCAGACCTGCAGCAGGTTCCGCTGGAACAGACACCTGAGCTCATCGAGCTTCGCAGCATCGCGCATCTGGCCGAAAGCGCCGTCCTGGTCCACCACAAGACCGTGACACCGCATCCGCGCTGTACGCTCTGGTTCAAGCCCAGGGGCGAGCGCTGGGATGCCATGATCAAAGGCAACCTGCCGGTGTTTGTGGTATGCGCTGACAAGGCGCTGACGGTAACGCCACTCAAGGACTTCAATCGAACCGTCAGGCGCTCGCGCCGAAGCGACGGCAAGGCGCGACAGGAGGCGCTGGCGGGACGGGACCTGTATCTGCCAGGCAAGACCATACCCCAGCGCCTGGAGGAATCTGCCGCCTCGGTGCCCTCAACCTATCGCCTGGGCGGTATCACCTATCAACTGACCTAACTGCTGGCAAGATCTGCCTCTGGCCGCAGGCCCTTGCCGAGCCTTTGCCTTACCACTTCCCAGGCGTGTCGTGACTGCCCAGCGGCACCTCTACAGGGTGGTTAGGCTGATGCCCTGCACGGGCAGGACCTGAGCTGACGCAGCGGTTACTCGCGAGCCCTTGAATCCGTAGAAGATCACATACAGGTAACAGAACAGGGGCATAATAAACGAGACCTGTAGGCCTATCAGATCCGCCACGATTCCCTGGGCCATCGGCACGATTGCAGCACCAACGATGGCCATTACCAGAAGGCTTGATGCCCTGCCTGTAAGTGGCCCCAGCGTTGCGATCCCGAGGGTAAAGATGGTGGGAAACATGATGGCATTAAAAAAGCCGATACTGACCAGGCTCCACATGGCGACCAGGCCTTCACTGAACAGCGTGACGATGCAAAGCGCCGCGCAGGCGATGGCGTTAAGGCCCAGCAGACGCCCAGGCGGGATGTACCTCAATAGCATGGAACCCAACAGGCGACCCACCATGCCAAGCCCCCAGTAGAAGGAGACATAAAAGGCGGCATTGCGCTCCGATACATTACCGATGTGGCTTTGCGAGATGTAGTTGATCAGAAAGCTGGAAATCGCCACCTCAGCGCCCACGTACAAGAACATGGCAACGACCCCCAGACGCACATGCGGCCAGCGCAGCACCTCGCCTAACCGCCCACCGCTCTGCGTGTTGTCTCCAGCATCCTGAAAATCCGGCAGTTTCAGCCTGTAGACCAGAACCGACAGGGCAAACAAAAGACCTGCCAGCCCCAGATAGGGAAGCTGGACAGCCTGCGCCTGTTCCACCCGATAGGCCAACTGCTGGGCCGGGCTAAGCTTTGCCAGTTCGGCGACTCCCAGTACCGAGCCTGACAGGATCAACAGGCCGCCCAGGGCTGGCGCAACAATACCGCCCAGGGAATTAAAGGCCTGGGTGAAGTTTAGCCGGCTGGACGCCGTGGCCTCACTGCCGAGGCGACTGGCATAGGGGTTGGCGGACACCTGCAGGAGGGTGATCCCCGTAGATAGCACAAACAAGGCAAGCAGAAACAGGGGATAGGACGGCAGCCGTGCGGCCGGATAGAACAGCAGCGCTCCAGAGCCTGCGATGAAAAGACCGGTGCTGATGGTGCGTTTATAGCCAAGGTAGCCAAGCAGTTTTCCTCCAGGAAGCGACATGAGGAAATAGGCACCAAAAAAGGTGAGCTGTACAAGCATTGCCTGGGTATAACTCAGTGAGAAGACTGCCCGTAGATGAGGTATCAGCACATCGTTAAGGCTGTTGATCATGCCCCACATAAAAAAGATCGTTGTGATAACGATCAATGCGCGCCGGTTGGAAATCGCCTGATGATTCATCTGTCGCGTACCTCATGCTGGCGTATCGGGTACGCCGGTCGTTATTGGACGATGTCGAGCAAAAGAGGCAGGAATAAAAGCGGGACGGTCTGCCTTGTTGTTATATGCCGTCATATGACATCTCTAAACTAGGCTCAAGATTTCCTAGGTGTCAATAGCTCTCATCTTATTTTCTTGACAAGGCGTTAGAGAGGGCATAGCTTTGATTTAACTAATGACGTCATATGACGTTATATGAAAGGAGAAACTATGGCACCCTCACGCCCCTTAAAGGTTGATGTACAGCTCGCACTTGATGCGCTGGGTAACCGCCCTATCGATACCGTCTTCTTTGTTGCCTGTGGCGGCTCGCTGGCGGTGATGCATCCCAACAAATTCCTGTTTGATCAACACGCTTCCACGCTTCGCGCCGAGTGCTATAACGCCGACGAATTTGTTATGCGCCATCCCAGATCCCTTGGGCCACGTTCGCTGGTCGTTCTGTGCTCGCAAACCGGTACGACCCGCGAAACCGTCAAGGCCGCCGCCTTTGCCCGGGAGCACGGAGCCTTCACGATAGGCGCCACCGAGGACCGTGAGTCTGCGCTGGCCAGGGCAGTCGATCAGGTGGTCAAGTACGACGCCCACTATACGACGGGGATCCCGATCGATGCGGCCAACAGTAACTATGCGGTGCTCTATCAACTGGGCGCTGCGCTCATCGACCGGTATGAGGGGCTTGAGCTTTTGCCGTCGCTTTTGCACAGCCTGGACTCCCTTCAGGCCGTGATTGATCGAGCCCTGGATGGGTTTGCCCAGACCGCAGCCTGCTTTGCCGAGCGGTACGCCCAGGAACCGGTCATCTACACGTTGTCCAGCGGGGCGGACTATGGGGCTGCCTATTCCTTTTCGATCTGCGTGCTGATGGAAATGCAGTGGATCCACTCGCAGGCCATTCACGCCAACGAGTTCTTTCATGGACCCTTTGAAGTGGTGGATCCCAATACACCGTTCATACTGCTGCTGGGGCTGGATGATACGCGCCCACTGGAGGAACGGGCGCAACAGTTCCTGGAGCGACATGGCTCGAAAGACAAGACCCTGGTCCTTGATGCCCGGGCGTTTGACTTCACTGGAATCGATTCCCAGTGGCAAGGCAACCTTGCGCCACTTGTGTTTTTCGAGCTTCTCTGGTCGTTTGCCTACCAGCTGGCTGAAAGACGTGGACATCCAATGCTGGTCAGCCGGCGCTACATGAAGAAGATTGACTACTGACAGGTAGCCGTATGAGATTGATTGGAATAGGCGATGCGGTCGTGGACATCTACCAGGACCAGCACCGCATGTATCCAGGCGGAAGCGTTGTCAACGTAGCGGTCATGGCCCGACGCTGCGGCGCAGAGCACGCAGCCTGGCTGGGCCTGATTGGTGATGACGCTGCCGGCCAGCACCTGCAGGCCTGCCTGGTGGAGGAAGGCGTTGACATCAGCCGTCACCGCGTCGTCAGAGGGAGCACAGGCGCTGCCTACGTGACGCTCGATGCCCAGGGTGATCGGTGTTTCACAGGCACCAATCATGCGACACGGGTGCAGTCACTGGTTGCGTTGACGCTTAATCAGGACGACCTGACCTATCTGCGTCAGTTTGATGTGGTTCATTCCTGTGTAAGTCTTAACACCAGCCTTGAGCGCGAACTGTCGAAACTTCATGGCCAAACCCTGTCGTTTGATTTCTCCAGTCCTGAATACTGGACATCTGATAACCTGGAGCGCATCTGTCCGCTCCTTGGGTTTGCTTTTTTCTCTGGTAGTGACCTGTCACAGGCCGAAATCAGGACGCTGGTGCGGCGGGTGCATGACCTGGGGGTGGAAGTGGTCGGGGTAACGCGTGCGGAGGCACCTGCCTATTTCTCTTACCGGGGCACGGTAGTGGAGCAACCCGTCTATCCGGCGACAGTAGTGGATACCATGGGCGCTGGAGACTCCTTTATTGCTGCCTTTCTGACCCATTACCTCACCGAGCAGACAGGGCTTGCCCCGGCGCTGGCCTTTGCCGCCCGGTACGCAGCAGAGGTATGTGGATACCATGGGGCCTTTGGCTATGGTAAGCAGCTTGACTAGGCAGGCGCAGCCGGATCACTCGCTGATGGTGTAGGTGATCCGACTGACGGGTGTAATCATGATCGAGAAACCAAGCGGGATGCGATCCGTATCCTGCGTGAGCTTCTCGATCCGGTAGACCGGGTCTGACGCCTGGCAGCGCAGGCGCTCACACTCATCAGGGCTCGCAAACACAACATTGATGACACGTTCAGTGTGCTCAGGCCTGGCGCCGTGAAGCCGCTGTAGCGACTCATAAAACGAGCGGCCCTGTTCTACTGCTTCCCGCACGCCGGGAAATACAGACTTATTGAAATACAGGTGCTCAAGCGTCAGGGGATGACCGTCGACTGAAATCAGACGCTCGATGTGAACCACTTCCTCTGCACGGGCTGCGCCCAGGCGGACCTGCGCTGTCCTGTCGGCTGCAGGACAATGGGTGGCCAGTATCTGATAATCCGTTTTTCGGCCGAGTTGAGCCATGCTCTCGGTAAAACCGGTCAGCGAAACAAGCGTCTGGTTGACCTTTTGGTAGATAACCAGCGTACCCTTGCCTCGTACCTTCTTAAGGTAACCTTCGCGGCACAACTCTTCGACTGCACGCCTGACTGTAATCCGGCTGACATTGTGACGTTCACACAGCTGAGGCTCGGCGGGAAGATAGTGACCAACCGGATACTTACCTGCAGTAATAGCCTGTATCAACGCAAACTTTAGTTGATCGTAGAGGGGCAGAGCATTGGCAAGTGACTTCATGGTGAGCTGACCGGCATAACGTAACGGGAGGGTATCACTTTCCTGTTCATCAAGGACATGTCGTGAATATAAAGACCTGATTCGACTGCTTGTACCCCTTTCTCCTCTACGGTAGCAGCACATCACTTTAAACCTCGGCATGGCTTTGCCATTGATAACGGCTACGGGATGCATGTCGGTAAGGGCTTGAGTCTAAAGTAAGGTATTGAGGACAAAGTCTATTGATCCTAAAAAAGAGTCCGACTTTCCCTACGGAGAACTGGCGCATCATCTGACGTGGGCGGCTGATGTTTATCTTCCTCACAAGGAAAACACCTCTGGCACATGCCATATTACTGATTGCACGCAGGCGTCTCTAATGTGTGCTCCGCCAAGTCCATCAACCCGTTAGCCCATAGGGCTGAACCCACTGGCAGCGGAGCAATAGCGTTCTTTCAAGACTGAGCCGCTGCTCTGGTATCGCGCACATTGCTGCTTAAACCACTGCTTGGCGCCTTTGCGGCATTCGCGATACTCGATCAACCCTTTGCGGTAATTGGAGCATACGCTGCCATAGTCAATGTGGTTATCGCCTACGCTCCAGTCAGCCCTATAGGTTGAATGACCGTCCCAACCTGAAATGAAGTGGGTTTCACTCTCTGTTTGAGCCTCTTGCTTCTCTCGTCGTGAGGTGGCCGCTGTTGTTGCCTTGAAATGAGCCAGATACTCATCAGAAACCATGCCCCTGGCCTTATCCTGCTCTGAACTTGAGCGGGGCAATTCGCCGTAACGACAGCGCAGGACCTCCTCGTTGACCATTGTTCCGCCACGCATGCATTCGTCTAGCGGCCGGGGTAAGGCGAAGGTTTCAGGTTGTGCCGGGGCCGCTTGTAATGGCCCAGGCAGCCATTGCTCACGAGCAGAAGCGCGCGAAGGCTCATGGATTACCTGCGGGGTATTAGTGCCGTTTGGCATGACATGCTGGCGCAGCCAAGGTAAGTTCAGCCATAGCGCAGCAAGTGGCACTAGAAGCCATACAAACAAGAGCGGATTAAGCCCACGTTGGTTGCGGGACCGGGGAGAGATAGCCTCACGTTCAGCTATCAAAGCAGTACGGTAATCCTCAGCGGTTTTACCATGACGATCGCGGGGTGGCATGACGATCCCTGATCCAGATGGCGACTACAGACCGCCTATATTCCTGTGACTTAAGTCACGTTATGAGGGGGCCGGATATTTGTCAATCATCGCTTGGTTGAACTCAAGGTAAGCGACTCCCTACTCAAGCAGTGGCGCGACGTTTTAGCCTGGTGCAAGTACTACCAGAGCAGGTCAGTCTATGTGCGGTTATCTGGCTTGCTATGAGCCAGGACCTACTCCGAGTACTACGGGTTGCGCCGATGTCTGGCGTATCGTCACAATTGTTGTCTGCTACTGGGCAGATAACGGCTCGACTATTATTGAAGACCCAAAATACATGCAGAACCTTGTCAGCGACTGTATTCGTAATTCGAAGCGCTTTATCGGTAACGTGAACAATGCCATATATGATCAGCTTGGAACTGATGCTGCCGAGCTATTTCGGCAAAGTGCAGGCAAACCCATGAGCCATGGCTGCGGCAAAACCCAAACGCTGTTAACGAGTTGTTCGAAGCAATAAGCTACAAAGGCTCTTTAGCGTGCGAGTGGCCTGGAGGGCCTGTCCGCTGGCTCAAAAGAGCAGATGCCACTTTGGCCTGAGTGGCGCATTTGCGATCAAGTTGAGCCAGGGATGCCCTTTCGCTAAGGCCTGTTCCATAGACCTTTAGTGCCTGAGCTAAAACCGAATTCCTCAGCAGTGTATTCGTATCAAGCGTGTTTCAGGTTAGATACGTAGACTGCTGATAAAAGGCATCTGCTGTTGCAGACAAAAGACTTTAATTGCAGCTATGACCGGAGGGTCCGCTACCCAGTATACGGAATTGCTTAGTATGGGTTTCACCGTTTCTGTCTTGATAAGTCACCTTGGAAACACCAACCCCGCAATTATCGGTTGTACGCTCAGTTCGAACAACTTTGATGGTTTCTGCTTCATAGCCTTCGGAATTAGAAGCCAGTCTAGCCCCTGCATCTCCGGCATATATAAACTGGCTGAACGCACCAAATATCATGGCAATACTTAAGTTCTTGACGACAGTCATAATGTGATATCCATTTAAGTTTCAGATACCACATTCCACCATGTATGTTTAGATTCATGAAATTGATACTGTAAATTGTATCTATCATTTATGGTGATAGCCCTAGGATCTTGGCTGCGAATCTATATTAATGGTCTAACTGCTACAATTTAGATATGGCCGAGCCGCATGGTTGATATGTTGCCAATACCTGGAGCAAAGCAGATAAAACCCATGCGGTGGCGTGAGCACAGAGTCGTTTCTGATGATGCCACAACAGTCCAAAAACCGCGTTAATACCCCGTCCAAGATATCGGATCAATCCTGCGTCATCTTCAGCAGGAGTCCGAAGAGCTTGGTAGAAGCATTGAGCTGGCCAGGCAGCTGATCGATCAGACCCTTAGCCGTGAGAAGACTTGCTTAGTCAGCCTGCACGGGCAATATCAGAACCTCTCCCAGCAGAAACTAG
Organism: Pseudomonas sp. LTJR-52; assembly: GCF_003691465.1. Classification (NCBI taxonomy): domain Bacteria; kingdom Pseudomonadati; phylum Pseudomonadota; class Gammaproteobacteria; order Pseudomonadales; family Pseudomonadaceae; genus Pseudomonas; species Pseudomonas sp. LTJR-52. The sequence continues at coordinate 5,525,279 of NZ_CP033105.1, read as the reverse complement.
GTAACGAGCCCCTCTCGCTGGCTGAGATAAGTCACTGCTACCACCGGGGTGTAGAGAAGTACCTGAACTGGCATGAGAGACAGATAACCTGTCTGGCAGGGCCAAGCGCAATCGAGGGTGGGCGAGTCGCTGCAGAGCGCCAGTGATCGCGTGCGCAACTATCAGGGGCGATATCTGGCGCAGCTTCCGTCAGTTGTAGCGGAGGAAGAACAATCCCTAGGCAGCTTTCTGACCCAATACACCAACTTTGCCGAGCGCAGAGCAAGCGATGCCGCGCAGGACATTTGCACTGGTCTAACGGCAAGGCGGCCATACAGTAAGTTCAGTACTTAGGGGACCATCTGAGAATTCATTTCCATGATGGAAAGGTCGTAATAACAACTGCAGGACATAAATAAAGTATCGTCTTCAACCGTGGTCCCTTGGCTTCCTAGTGTTTCGAGCATAGGCGACCAGGTCTTTAGGGTACACCATATGGCTGATGTGGCTGTCATCCATGTCATAGAGGTAGGCTACAGCACCGGCCTCGAAAGCCCAGTAGCCGAAGTAGATACCACCAGCTTGCCTTATATCAAGATGACTATCATGCCAAGGGCTGCTTTTGAAGGCTCTGTACCAGTTTTTACAGTACTGCCTCAGCAGATTTGCTGCTGTCTGTTTATCCTCAGCATCAATCGCATCCAGTAGAGTTCGATAGGGCTGATCATGATACCATTCTTGTAAATCCGCTCTGCCAGACTGGATCCTTCCAACGATTTCCTCATAGAGCGCGTCTTCTGACCTATAACCAGGGTCTAGAAGATCAACGATCCTTTCGAACAGATCCCATCGATTTATCAGGATTGCGATGCCTATAAGTTGAAGGCTGCGCTCATAATCTTCCAGATTTTCCAGGCCTAGCGGAGATATTAGTGAGTCATTCCGAAGCACTCCCTGCGCTTTCTGGTAGTGCTCGTAGGCTAACACTACTGACTCGAAGTCATCTGAAAGATCCGAAAGTTCTTTCCCAGCCGTGTAGCTTAATACCCAGGATACAAATTTATTTTCTGCGATAAGCATAGTCCTGAGCGAATGAGCCTGTTCAATGGAGTCGGCAGTGAGCTCAGCCTTTTCAAGCTTGATTGTGTCTGCCGCTAGGAACTCATGCAGACGGGCAGAATGAGCTTCAGTTAAAAAGCTTTGTCTGATTTTCACGGTCATGGACCATTGCTCCCTTGATCGTAGTAAATCACATCATGTGTGACCAGTACCGAAGTGCTCCTTCCCATTCCTGGCCAAGGGAAATCAGATCATGATCTCTTCTTGCTTGAAGTACCTCGGTAAATTTTTCTTGGGATGAGAAAGCCCATAGATGGGAAAACTATTTCAGATAACGCCAGGGCACTGCTGGTTTGGGTATTAGAAGGACTGCCGGCACTGCACAGAGAAGAAATCGCAGTCCGGCCAGAATGAAGGGATCAACCGTAGCGAGTCCAAGCTTGATGACCGAGAAGTTGACTCCCCAGGTGGCAGTGATCAGGACGGCAAGCGATAGGTGGCGGGCTTTCATATGGGCAGGTTTCCAGACGCAGCGGAGGAGCGTGAAGAGGGATGGCGCTAATAGCGGGGGCGCGTCAGTTGCCAGAAGAGCAGGGCGCTCAGGCTGACGGCTGCACCCAGTACACAAACGCCATTCCAGCCTGCCCAGCCATACGCTGTAGTAGATGCAAAGGCACCTGCGGCGCTTCCGATCGAGTAGAAAATCATGTAGCCCCCGACCAGTCGGCTTGAGGCGTCTGGTCGAGCGGCCAGGATCAGGCTCTGGTTGGTGACATGTACAGCTTGAACGGCAAAATCGAGAATAATAACGCCCAGGGTCAGCACAGCAATTGAAGCATGCAGGCCGGCTATTAGCGCCCACGACAGCAGAAGCAGCAGCAAAGCTATCCCTGTGGTCTGCTGTCCCTTGCCCGCATCGGCGCGCTGACCAGCACGGGCTGCGGCCAGGGCTCCTGCGACCCCGGCAAGACCAAAGAGGCCAATCTGCGTCTGAGTGAGCCCCATCTCAGGCTCACTTAGCGGCAGCACCAGCGCTGTCCAGAGAATGCTGAAGGCTGCAAAGATAAGCATGGCCAATACCGCTCGTACTCGGAGTACAGGTTCGGACATGAAAAGCCTGGGTACTGAGCAGAGAAGGCTCAGATAGCTGACTGGCCTGGCATCCCGGTTATGTCGGGGCAGCATGAGTGCAAGTGCTCCGGCCAAAACTACTGCAAGCGCTGCGGAGATCATGTAAACGGAGCGCCAGCCGGCAAGGTCAGATATGAGTCCAGAAAACAGGCGCGCTAGCAGAATGCCAAGCACAATACCGCTAGTCACTCTTCCTACGACGCTACCTCTCTCTTCCGGTCGTGCAAGCGTAGCGGCGAAGGCCACCAGCACCTGTACTACCGTGGCCATAAGGCCTACCGCAGCAAGAGATGCCAGAAGCGGAAAGAATCTGTCAGCGAGACTGGCCAGGAGAAGAGAGCAGGCGGACAAGAGGATCTGCCCCAGAATCAGCCGGCGACGATTGATGAGATCACCAAGGGGTACGAGAAAGAACAGTCCCAGGGCATAACCAATCTGCGTAGCCGTCACGACAAGACCGATATGTGCCGCCTCTACGCCAAGATCCTGCGCCATCGCATCCAGTAGGGGCTGCGCCATATAGACATTGGCGACAGAGGCGCCGGCAGTACATGACAGTAGGAGTTCCAGCACTCTGGATAGCTTTTCCTGCCGCGGCCTGGCAGCCGTGCATGTCGAGACGTTTGTATCTGTATTCATTGGTCACTCTTTGTCTGCACAGTTGATAGGGAGGCAGGAAATGCCTCGCCGCGCCTGATAAAAAGGATCAGGCAAAAGCTATGTGTCTGGCAGACCCAGCAATGGATGACCTTGAGCATACAAAACGGTCTTTCGCCGCTCTGAATGGTAGGTTTTCAGGCAATCTGTATGGTCACCTCACACCTTAAAGCCCATATAGTTAAGGAATGAACCTTTATCTCAATCTTGCAGCGCTCCTCGAACAGCGAATCCAACAGGGTTTGTATCTGCCCGGTCAGAGGTTGCCCTCGGTCAGAACCCTAAGTGTGGAGCATGGCGTAAGTCTTTCGACGGTCCAGCAGGCCTACCGGGTGCTGGAGGACCGGGGCCTGGCCGTGCCCAGACCCAAGTCAGGATATTTCGCGGCTTCAGGCAGGCGACAGATGCCATTGCCAGGCACGTGTCGTCCAGCCCAGCGTCCGGTGGAGGTGGGCCAGTGGGATCTGCTGCTCAAGCAGATGAGATCCCCTAGAGCGGATGTACTGCATTTGGGAAGGGGAACGCCCGATATCGGCGCGCCTACACTCAAGCCGCTCTTTACTGCGCTTACCCGTATATCACGTCGTCATGACATGGCCATGCTTCGTTACGACGACATCCAGGGTTTGCCTGAACTGCGCGAGCAGGTTGCACGACTCCTGGTAGATTCGGGCTGTCAGCTCCATCCCGATGAGATTGTAATTACCACAGGCTGCCATGAGGGCCTCTCGGCTGCAGTTCGCACGCTATGCAAACCGGGCGAGATCGTTGCCGTCGAGTCTCCCGGCTTTCACGGCATCATGCAGACCCTCAAGGGGGCAGGGGTGCAGGCTGTCGAGATACCGGTGGATCCGATCACGGGTATCAGTCTGGAGGCCCTGGAACTGGCTCTAGAGCAATGGCCAATCAAGGCCGTACTGGTCACACCCACCTGTAACAATCCGCTGGGCTTCAATATGCCCGAGGAGCGCAAGAAAAAGCTGCTTCGACTGGCGCAGCGGTTTGATGTGGCAGTTATCGAGGACGACATCTATGGCGACCTTGCGTATGGCTATCCAAGGCCGCGTTCGATCAAGTCCATGGACCAGGAGGGACGAGTGCTGCTCTGCAGTTCCTTTTCCAAGACCCTGGCTCCAGGTCTAAGAGTTGGGTGGATTGCTCCGGGCAGATATCTGGAGCAGGTGCTTCATATGAAATATATCGGCACAGGTGCTACTTCAACCCAGCCGCAGATGGCGGTTGCCGAGTTTATTGCAGCAGGACACTACCATCCGCATCTGCGTCGTGTACGCAGCCAGTACAAACGTAACCTTGAGCGTGTCTCAGGCTGGTTGTCAGACCACCTGCCAACGTCAGCAGGTATAAGCCAGCCTCAGGGCGGCTTCATGCTCTGGATCGAGTTGGCCGAAGAGATAGACGCGCTGCGTCTGAATGAGCGTCTGGCGTACCAGGGCTATGAGTTTGCAGTTGGAAATATCTTCTCCGCCGCAGGAAAGTATCGAAACTGTATACGGATCAACTACGCCTTGCTGCAGGGAAACGCACTGGAATCAGCCATAAAGGCGTTGGGACACGAACTGAAAGATGCACCCAAGGTATAAGCGTGTCGTTATGATGCGCCAGCCCTTGAACAGACAGAAGAGGTATTGGCATGGATGATCAGCTGATAACTGACCTGATGAGGCGTGAGCGCAAGCGGCGTGAAGCCCTGTGGCAGCTGTCTAGCCCCCTGAAACAGGAGCAGGCTATTCAGGATTTGATTGAAATCGAGAGGCTGGATATGACATTCCCCCTCGGAGAAGCCGCTGGCTGGACAGTAGAGCAGGTAGGTGATCATGTTCCTGTCGGCCCCAGAGGAGATGACCCCAAGGGGCTCGCTATTGTTGCGGAGTCTTCCATTCCTGAACCGTGGCGATCACGGATGGCGGCTGCGAGTAGGGGATCAACCTGTGTCGCTGAAGGCTATTTTGCTCAGGACTGGCAGAAGTTTCTCAGGATCTGGACAGATGAGTGCAGCCTGGTTGAGATTTTGCTGGGTCGAAATGGTGTAACTCGTAACAGGGGAAACTAAGCTGCTCAGAACACCTAATGGTAGCTGATAGAGCATACATGTCATGGCTGACGCCAAGAGCTCTATGCATGATCAGGTTAAACTTCATGCTATAGAGCTGTCCGAGCATATGCAAAGGACAGGCGAAACCATGGACCAGGCTGAGGCGCGGCTATACAGCCAGCGGTCAGGGTTGAAGACAGTGCATTAAGACGGGCAGCAATGTTTTAGCTATAAAGAACTGAAGGGCAGGCGGAAGTGATATCAATTTAACATAAGCGTGTTATGCGAAGCCTAATAATAAGCCTTCTCATGAGCGAACACTCTAAAAGCAGAGAGAAGCTTTGGCTACAGGCTTAGAGGTACTGCTTTCAAAGGCGTGCGCCTGCTAAACGTCCATCTGGCTCAAGCTCTTTTCCTTTAGCCAAGCTGACCGCCAGAAACTTACGCTCAACACTGGTAATGCCGCCAGCGAGACGACGCGCTTCAGCCTGGAGCTGAGCGGCAAGCAGAGACTTCGCTGTGTCTTTAGATTGCTTCATGAAGCATCCTCGATTACTGGCTTTAGATTTAATGTTATGCCTCGACGATGCTGATGACAAGACGCTGCTCGTCGTCCAGCTCGAAGCCTAGTTCCTTGTACCAGTCTATAGCGCCAGGGTCGGGGTCTTGTATTTCAATTTCGGACAACCCGAGCATTCGCCCGTACCGGGTTACATTGATCAGAGCCAAGCCTGCCACTTGTCCCTTGAGTGGGTGCGTTCCATCTGGCTTGCCTTCCAGCAGCACAATCTTGATCGTCAGGGTGCTTGCCCGAGGGGTAGCGTAGCAAAGACCACAAAGCTCATGGTCGTACCAAAGCGATAGGTCAAAATGCCTAGTGTCACGCTTCTTCCAGCTTGGAACATCCTCCCACGGATATAACAGGGCTTCAGAAATCCATAGATAGCTCTGATTAAGCGCCTCTTGGGTGATCGGCTCAAAACGAATACGAGCGGGATCGATTCCCTTTGCAAGTAGGTCACTAGGATTATCCAAGATGAACTCCTTGGCCATGGTCAAGGCTGTTGAGCGGTACACCTGATACTTGAGGTTGCTACTTCGAGATCCTGACATTGTTTCGTTCTTTCCGGCGCGTTGTACAATGCACGGTGCATCATTTTACGCCTAACTTAAATAACCTGCTTAAAGTCATATCCCCCATAAATATTAAAGTACAGGCGAAGCCATGGGCCGGGCTGAGGCTAGACTGTATAGCCAGCGGTCAAGTTTGAATGCAGTGCTTTAAGGACGAAAAGACATGGATGATGGTGCTGAGGTCGTATGGAAAGGACTCAAGGTTCTCATTAGAGGGATTTGTGAGTTTCCAGACACCGTTATGGATGTATTCGAATGGATAGGCCGTAAGGTTCTTCGACATGTGTTTCGCGTAAAGAAAGAGGTCGGCTACTGGATAGCGATGCCGGCAGGACTGTGCTCTATAATTCTAATCAGTATGGTTGGATTTTTGATTGCTACAGCGTGATAGCTTATAGATCTGCAAGAGATGCTTTCGATTTCTGATTTCTATTTGAAAAAGAGAAGGTTGGTTGAGCCGCATTGTAGCCTTGAGTCATCGGCAGCGCGGTTAAGCGGAAGCCACCTTCTTCAATTGAGGCGGACAACCAAGAAACATTCGCCGTACAAGCTGTATTCCCCACCAATGTTATCGATCGACTATTAATTCCCTAAAGGTTAACCTAGCTATTGTGTATGGCTTCGGGTTCACTCCCCACTCAGAGATGATTTGAGTAGTGATACATGACAGGAGCAAAGCTTTCACCAATGGACTATGGGCGTAGCTGTATGGCTGATTGTAAAACGAGTTACCCGATCAGAACTTTAGCTAGGTATTTATTGCTGAAAGGAATGGCTGACGTCCTGCCAAAAGGCCTCAGCAAATGATGGCAGCGGCGCAACTGGACGGGTCAGGTGTATTTGTAACGGGATATCCCAACTTCTATCCAGTGCTCGAACGAGGTTACCTTCGATTTGCTCTTGCTCGGTTAAGCTGTTTGGTAGCCAGGCGACCCCTTTATTCTCAAGAGCCATAGAGGTCAGGACTGCAGCCAGATGGCTACTAAAGGAAGGTCGCAGATGTAAGTATTCAGCTTTATCTTGTAAGTGATGCTCGAGTATCCGTCCCAGGCCGGACTCCTTTGTATAGGCTAGATAAGGAAGCGTTTGGAGGTCCGCTCCAAAATCTGCTTCTGCTCCCATCAAGGGTACAAGTGTGTCTTGCCCAATGGTTTGGCTAATAAATTGACCAGCGGGTAAGAGGGTAGGTACATCGGGATGACGATGGCTTAAGAGAAACTGGGCTTGCCCATGAACCAGCATGCGCTCGCACTCTGCCATGCTGTCCGAAAGTAAACGAACGGCTTCGATGGGCGCACCTCGCCCTAATTGACGAATCCATTTTGGGAAAAAGGTAAACGAAAGAGAATGAGTCGCGGAAAAACGAAGGCTTTTTGCAGCCGTGCCAGCAATTTCACGTGCCTCATCTCGAATTCGGTACAAGCGTAAGGCTGCATCCTGAACACTGTTTAGTATGTGTTCACCAGCAGGCGTCAGTGTGGCACCTTGGGCCGTTCGCTTGAACAACTCCACGCCCATCCACTCCTCCAGCGCACGTATCCGACGGCTAAACGCAGGTTGGGTCACATGACGTGCCTGAGCCGCGCGAATGAACCCGCCTTGTTCTGCAAGAGCTATGAAGTCTTCTAGCCAGACCAGTTCCATAAACTATGCCGTTTAAGCATGAATGCAAAGGATTTATAGCACGGTACTCCATTAGGAACTAGCTATTCAGTAGGACGCGCGCTAACCGAATGTAACTAGCCGATCTTTCAAGAGGTAATGCCATTTCGGCATTGCTTACTTCAATAACAGCATTAGGCAGGTGAAAAAATGAAGCTTAGTTTAAAGCTTTACAACAAGAGGGCCGCGCCATGCGCATCGTTGAAATTCGTGAAAAAACTGTTTCTATTGCATCCCCAATTGCTAACGCTTACATCGATTTCTCGAAGATGACTTGCTCTGTAGTAGCGGTCATCACTGATGTTATTCGTGACGGCAAGCCGGTTGTTGGTTACGGTTTCAACTCAAATGGGCGCTACGGCCAGGGTGCTCTGATGCGTGATCGGTTCCTGGCACGAATCGCTGAAGCGGACCCAGAATCATTGATTGACCAGGAGAACAATAACCTCGACCCGTTTGCCATCTGGAAGACCCTGATGACCAATGAGAAACCAGGGGGACACGGTGAACGCTCGGTTGCTGTGGGAACAATCGACATGGCTGTATGGGACGCCGTAGCCAAGATAGAAGGCAAGCCCCTGTATCGACTACTGGCTGATCGTTATCGTAACGGTGTAGCGGATGATAAAGTCTGGGTTTATGCCGCAGGCGGCTATTACTATCCGGGCAAGGACCAGACCAAGCTCAAAGCCGAGATGCAGGGATATCTGGATCGCGGATACGATGTTGTAAAAATGAAAATTGGGGCAGTGCCGCTGGATGAGGATATTCGTCGCATCGAAGCGGTACTGGAGGTAGTAGGCGATGGCCGCCGTCTGGCAGTAGATGCCAATGGCCGTTTCGATCTTAAAACCTCAATTGCCTATGCTGAGGCTATAAGCAAGTACAACCTGTTCTGGTACGAAGAGGCAGGTGATCCCTTGGATTACGCGCTGCAGGCAGAGCTTGCCAATCACTATGACCTGCCAATGGCGACAGGTGAAAACCTGTTTTCCCATCAGGATGCACGTAACCTACTGCGCCATGGCGGTATGCGCCCTGATCGTGACTATGTTCAATTTGACTGTGCGCTTTCCTACGGGCTGGTTGAATACATGCGTACCTTGGACGTCATGAAAGAGCTAGGCTGGTCATCTCGCCGGGTTGTTCCTCACGGCGGTCACCAGATGTCTTTGAACATTGCAGCAGGCCTGCATTTAGGCGGCAACGAATCCTATCCTGATGTGTTCCAGCCATTTGGCGGCTTTGCCGATGGCATTCGTGTCGAGAACAGCTATGTCGGTTTACCGGATATCCCAGGCGTTGGGTTTGAAGCCAAATCGGCCCTCTACGCCGTTATGCGTGAACTAGGCGAAAGCTGATCACTGTGCCTTTGCTGCCTCTATCGGGAGGCAGCAAACTCAGGCGCCGCTAAGAGGCCTGACCACACAGCCCATCATAAGAATAAAATGAGGTGCATCCTGTGGAAATCGCGAAGTCTCGCTGGTACAGCCAGCTCTATGTCCAAGTTCTAATTGGTATCATTATTGGTGGCCTGTTCGGCTATGTACAGCCCGAATATGGCGCCAAGCTTCAACCGCTTGCGGATGGTTTTATCAAGCTTATCAAGATGCTCTTGGCACCCATTATTTTTGGTACGGTTGTTGTTGGTATTGCCAAGATGGGCAGCATCAAGGAAGTTGGCCGCATTGGCGGAAAGGCCCTGATCTACTTTGAGGTCCTTTCTACGATTGCGCTGGTCATTGGTTTGGTTGTAGTCAACATCGTCAAGCCGGGTGTTGGGATGAACATCAATACAGCCACCTTGGATGGCAGTGCCATCAATAAATACAGCCAGATTGCCCATGAACAAGGTGGAACGATTGATTTCTTTATGAACATCATTCCGACCACCTTTATTGATGCCTTTGCGAAAGGATCAATGTTGCAAGTGATCCTTCTCTCCGTGTTAATGGGAGTAGCGCTTGTTCAAATGGGGGATGTGAGTAAACCCCTGATTTCAATAATCGATCTCTTTTTGCAGGGATTGTTCAAGATAGTTGCGATGGTAATGCGTCTAGCGCCCATTGGAGCGGGAGCCGGGATGGCATTTACCATTGGTAAATACGGTATTGGTACTCTCCTTTCCTTGGGGCAATTGCTTGTCGCACTCTACTTGACGACTCTGCTCTTCATATTTGTTGTGCTCGGTGCGGTAGCAAGATGGTCTGGCTTACCCTTGATGCAGTTTTTACGTTATTTCAAGGACGAAATTCTCATCACCCTGGGTACTTGTTCCACCGAAGCGGTGCTTCCAAGGATGATGGTTAAGCTTGAAAAGCTTGGGTGTGAAAAGTCTGTTGTGGGCATGGTTCTGCCAACAGGTTATACCTTTAATGCTGACGGTACATGTATCTATCTCACCATGGCTGCTGTGTTTGTTGCACAGGCGACCAACACACACCTAAGCCTGATGGATCAAGCAGTGCTCCTTGGTGTTTTGTTACTGACCTCAAAAGGCTCGGCAGGCGTCGCTGGTGCAGGATTTATTACCTTGGCTGCAACCTTGACCACAATCCACTCGATTCCGTTGGTAGGGCTCGTACTGCTTCTGGGAATTGATCGATTCCTTAACGAAGCACGGGCAGTGACAAACCTTATTGGAAATGGGATCGGAACTATCGCTATTGCCAAATGGGATAATTCATTCGACGTTTCCAAGGCAAAACAAGAGATAGCCGACACAAAGGCAGCCAGACTTGAGGCTAAGCGCTTTGCGATTCAGGAATAGACACGAGTAAGTTCTATTCATGAAAATTCCCGCTCCTAGAGAAGAGCAGGTAAGGCGCGTTGAGCAATTGAAGCGCCGTCTAGAGCGTGATGGAGCCACACCATGACCTTCAAGTCCCCACCATGATCGTACCGGCGTGGAGATTCGTCACCGCGATGATCCGCAGTTACCTGCCTGAAATCTGCCCACCGCAAACATGCTGCGTAAGACCATCTATGGCGTAAAAGACGTCTCGGTACTGGCAGAATCAAACAGGAGTTTGACGGGGACGGCGAAGTCAAGGTATTGCCGGACGGGTCGCTCGAGTTATTCGACGATCTGGGATTCGCTCTTGGTTTCCAGGTAACGGCGAGAAAAACGATCGATCTTCAGGCCGAATCCGTCAATGCCCCCGGTGACGTCCGACGGCCCGCCAGCACTACCGGAGTACCCACGGACATCAGCACCCCGCTGGCAGCAAGTCCTCGTACCCTGTCCCACGTAGTGTTTTTTGTACCGGACGCCGACAAGGCTGAAGCATTCTATACGCAACGGTTGGGCTTCAAACTAACTGACAAGTTTATCGGCATGGGTCTTTCCTGCGCCCGGCCGGTACCTTTGATCACCACACTTTATTCTTTATCCGGACGCTGCCCCATATGCAGGGTTGCGAGCACTTTACCTTCCATATGGGAGGCCCGACTGAGGTGCTGAGCGATGGGTATGCCTTCGTCCAGAAGGGCTACGAGTCATATTGGGGGTCTGGCCGCCATCGCTTTGGCTCCAACTGGTTCTGGTACTTTAACACCCCGATGGGGTGCCATATCGAGTCCGACGCGGACATGGAGCAGCACAACGACGATTGGAATCCGCGTATCGCACCAGGAGTCATGGACAACTCTCAAATCTTCCTCTTCCACTGGTGCGAACAGTAGACGCCGGGTGGCAGTCGTCCCTGAGTATGGAGACACCCGAATGGCCAGGAACCGGGTTTGCCACGTGAACGATGTTCCACCCGGTACTTCGCTGGGATTTCGTTATGCCGCTTTCGGCCATGACGATCTGTTCGTGGTGAATCATTTAGGTAGGCTTTACGGTTATCGCAATTCCTGCCCACATTGGTCTGGCTCGACGCTGCCGCTGAACCAAAGCCACGCCGCTTCCGACGTGGCCAGCCATGAACTTGCTCAGCCGCCATCAGGCGAGCAACGCGGTTCAGGCTGACGATTTCACCCTCGTCCGGCAGATCCTCGTGCATCCGTGGCGCTCCGATTTGTGCTGGTTTGTACTTTGGTAATACACCTTAGTTACACATTTAGCGTCAGGTTTGTCAGTCACTGGCTGAAACAGCACAGCGTTGCTTTCAACGTTCTGGTAGGAATTATATTTCTAGGATTGACTGGCTACATGGCATGGCAAGCGTCAGTGTAGTACTTGGTATGCCTGGTACCGCTGGGTTAGCAGAGAACCATGAAACGCAAGCCCAAGCACATCGAGCGGATGTTCGGCTGGCTGAAGGAGAATCGTAGGATCGCTACTCGCTACGACAAGCTGGCAAGAAGTTTTGCCTCCATGGTTACGCTGGCTTGCACGCTGCGATGCCTACGACAGTACTTTTCGTACAGAACCTAGGTGTTTGGTCCCAGGGAGAAAGGGTTTATGGTATAGACCTCTATCGGAGGAGGATCCATGGCTCAGGTTCTACACAAACGCGCCACGACCACGCACGCCATCCGAGCGGAGTTACAGCGATCGCAGGATTCGATCGCGACGCTAAGTAAGCGTTACAACTTAAACCCCAAGACCGTGATCAAGTGGCGTAAGCGCGACTCAGTTGAAGATCAGCCCATGGGACCTCGGGAGCCGCATTCGACCTCCCTGACTCTGGCTGAAGAGGCCGCTGCGATTGCGTTCCGGCAGAAGACGTTGCTGCCTCTGGACGATTGCCTGCATGCCTTGCAGCGCTTCATACCCAGGCTTTCGCGCTCGGGTCTGCATCGGCTCTACCAGCGACACGGCATCAGCAACCTCCCGCGCTCAGCTGAGCCGGTACGTGAGAAGAAAGCCTTCAAACGCTATCCGCTAGGCTATCTGCATATCGATATCACCGAGGTGCGTACCGCAGAGGGCCGGGCCTATCTCTTTGTGGCGATCGATCGCACGTCGAAGTTTGTGTATGCCGAGTTGCACACGCAGATGAGGCGCAAAGATGCGGTCGACTTTTTGGAGGCCACGCTTAAGATGTTACCCTATAAGGTGCATACGGTACTCACCGACAACGGCATTCAATTTGCCAGGAAGACAGGTACTGAACGCTACCGGGCCCATCCTTTCGATGTGATCTGTTATCGGCACGGTATTGAACATCGGCTAACCAAGCCCTTCCATCCCTGGACCAATGGCCAGGTCGAGCGCATGAACCGGACGATCAAGCAGGCCACCACCAAGGCCTTTCATTATGCCTCGCTTAAACAGCTGCAGGAGCATATAAAAGATTATCTGTGGGCGTATAACAGCGCTCGTCCATTGCGCGCCTTGAAAGGGCAAACACCGGTTGGCTTTATCCTCGGGCAATGGCATAAACAACCACAGCTCTTTTTAACCGACCCAAACCCCTTCTTCCCGGGACCTAACACCTAGTCTGTCTCTTTGAATAGAAATGTGAACTTCACCGACACTACTAATGCACAGTTAGTCGGGAAACAGCTCTTGCCGCTTATCACGTACGTAGTCAACAAAAGCCCTTAATGGCGCTGGCAACAGACGCCGCCCCGGGTAGTAGAGAAAGGGTCCGGAAAAGCTCACCCACCAGGGCTCCAGTACAGGTACCAGTCGTCCATCGTCAAAATACGGCTGCAGCCAATCCTCAAACAGCATGGTGAGGCCGCTTCCGGCAAGAGCCATCTCTACTGCCAAGTCGGTTGCTCCGCCGATACGGACCTCCAACGGCCCTTTAGGCTCAAACTGGATCACCTGCCCGTCACGCTCGAACTCCCATAGCGCAATCGCACCGCTGGCGAAGCGACCACGGATACAGGCATGCTCAAGAAGATCATTCGGATCGCGTGGAAGGCCATGGCGTTCAAGATAAGCTGGCGATGCTGCCACAGCAAACCGCTGTACTCTCGGTCCGATAGGAATCGCAACCATATCCTGCTCCAATCGCTCTTCATAGCGGATACCGGCATCGCAACCACTGGCTAGCACGTCGACAAAGCTATCCTCAGCAATAATCTGAACCTGAATGCGCGGATAGCTGTCGAGAAAGCCAGGCAGAATCCTGGGCAGTACCAAGCGCGCCGCAACAACCGGGACGTTTAACCTCAAGGTCCCAGCTGGATAGTCGCGAAACTGATTGACCACATCGAGTGCAGCGCTCACTTCCAGTAGTGCTGGCGATACTCGCAGGACCAATTGCTGGCCCGCGTCGGTCAATACCACGCTACGGGTGTTTCGGTTAAACAGCCGCACCTCCAGGTGCGCTTCCAGTCGGCGCACGGCATCACTCAAGCGTGACGCGCTAACCCCGCTGCGCCGAGCACCGTCTCGAAAGCCGCCAGCCTTGGCTACTATGAGAAAGGCCTGAAGATCATTAAGATCAATATTCATTGTCCGCCAGCCCGTACAACCCGTACGGACTATAGCAGATTGTCCTGCAGTCTCTGGAGACCTATTGTGATCGCTCACACGCTAAGGAGTACTTCTCATGAGCAGCAAGGTATCTGTCGCTACTTATTCACTGGGCGATCGTAAGGTTAACCGAATCGGCTTTGGTGCCATGCAACTGGCAGGACCAGGCGTATTTGGTCCGCCAAAGGACGGCAACGCCGCACGGGCTGTCTTGCGTGAGGCTATCACGCAAGGGGTTAACCACATTGATACCTCGGATTTCTATGGCCCACATGTTACGAACCAACTGATTCGAGAAGCACTACACCCCTACCCACATGACCTTACCATTGTGACCAAAATTGGTGCTCGCCGAGGGACGGCTGGTGAGTGGTTACCTGCCTTTTCGCCTGCCGAGCTTACCTCTGCCGTTCATGACAATTTGCGCAACCTCGGCGTAGAGCAACTGCATGTCGTAAACCTGCGCAGCATGCACGGTCTGCATGAGCCGGCCGAAGGTTCGCTGGAGGAGGCCATTACTACGCTGGCCGAACTTCGTGATAAGGGCCTGATCCGGCATATAGGGGTCAGTAACGTTACAGCTACACAGATTGCCGAGGCACAACGGATTGTTCCTATCGTCTGTGTACAAAACGCCTACAATATCGTGCATCGTCAGGATGATGCACTGATTGACCGTTTGGCAGCAGAAGGCATCGCGTATGTGCCCTTCTTTCCTCTCGGCGGCTTCAGCCCATTGCAATCGAGCACACTGGAGGAAGTCGCGGCAACACTAGGGGCAACCCCCATGCAAGTCGCCATCGCTTGGTTGCTGCAGCGCTCACCTAACATTCTACTCATTCCGGGAACGTCGAAAGTCGACCACTTGCGACAGAACCTTGCCGCCGCAGATGTCGTTTTATCCGCTGAGGCGGTAGCACAGTTGGATACGTTGGCTTACGGGCGATAAAGCAAAGTCAGCATCTCACGTAACGTTTGCTGCAGCGGTTCGCTAGAGTCAAGGAAAGCTTACTAGGCCATCCTTGCTTCATTCATGCGACGCCGCCGCGCAACTCATCCGCGCACGCCATTACCTTTTGAGCGTAACCCTGGGGATCGGTAACTCGATTGAAAGAATCGATAGAGCCTGGCTGCCAGTTAGGCCCACCGTTATATTTCTTCAATTGCCTCCGGGCATCACCCCCTAGGCTGCTCATAATCATGGCGGCCATTTCAACCTGATCGGATTGGCGGGAGTGGTCGTATTCATGACCTGCCTTCTGGCGGCGTTATCACCGCGTGTAGCGGCCTCAACTTGCATCACGCCGTCGCCATTAGCCATGTTCTGACCCCAGCTGCTCTCCTGCTTGGCTTGCGCAGCGAGCACAAAAGGATCGACTCCATACTTCTCGCCAGCCTTCACGCAGTCTTGCCATCAGTCCTGCGGCATGCCCCGCGGCGAGCTATCTGCATTGACCGAAGTGATGCCGTCGCCAGGCTTCACGTTTTGGCCATTCCTCGCGTCATTTGCACCTTGCGTCCCCTCTTTGCCACCAGGATTTTGTGCAGCTGACGGAACCTCCCTGGGTGGGCTCTCATTGCCGAAAGTGGCCTGGGCGTTGCCTTTCCCTGCGCCACCTTTTTCATTTCCACCGGTATTAGCGTTGGAAGCAGTATGTTGCTGTCCGCCTTGCAGGACAGCTTTCGCACAACCTTTAGAACCTGGGCAGCCGAGACCACGAACTATCCGCGCGAGGTCTGTGGGATGGCGCTGGCGCATACGCTGGGCAGTAAGGTGGAAGCGATCTATAACCAAGGGGATCTACTGGAAAAGAGGAGGGGGCTGATGCAGGAGTGGAGCAGCTTTCTGCATGCATACTGCTGCGCCCTGAGTTTATGCAGCAGTGAGTTAGCTTCTGAGCCTGCCAGCATGGGCGACCGCAACCTGCCACAGACCGTCTGAGACTCGTTTCTAGATGTGCGTGAAGCGGAAATCTACGTCAGCAGGTTGACCGGCATATTTACGACTAATCTGGACCCGTACAGAAACAGCAGCCGTGTCGACTCTGATCAATCGGATTTCTTGCTCTGAAGGTTCCAGCCTGGAAATACTAAGAGCGCCTGATCCATGTGCTGCTAAATCGGCTTCTTTGCCTAGGCATTATCCAGACATTACTCAAATACATGCTGTTCAAGGAGGCATTGCGCTTGGCAATGTTGCTTTGAGCCATATGCGCTTCTGTGATGAGCTATTTGATCTACTCTCGGATTGTGTCAAAGCGAGCTAAAGCGTTGCCTCAGTGCAACTTGATTCGACTGATCAGGTAGCTAATGACCGGCAGGTGTGAGTGCTTCTGGGTGAGGCCATTGATGTTGACCGAGCGGACAAGGGTCTATGATTTCTAACCATATTTTTGAGTATTTGTCAAAACCGCTGGAAAGAAGTATACTGGCGCCTTGATATAATCCATCTAGGAACAAAATACTTGAGATTTTTTGACGCAGCGGTCTGCCTTTCCCTTTCAGCGCAGATCCATGGCACGAACAAAGAAATACGTGAAACCGCTAAACGTTGCCTTCCAACTTTGCAGAAGGCTGACCGCATCCTTATCAACCGGATCGCGAAAAGCAACACGCCGCTCGAAGACGTTAAAACGCTCGTTAAGACGCTTCTGAACGATATCGTAAGTATTAAGCCCAGCACTCTCTCCTTAGCTTAATTCGCTGCACAGAAGGCTGCTGAAACCCTTTGGCTGCTTTCCATAGGTAGAGAACTTATCCTGCTCACTCGTTGCTTCCAACAATCATGAGCAGGACATATACCGTTCCTCCAGTGAGGATAGGTCGTAGACGATAGCAAGGGAAATTCTGCTAGAGATTCTTCGATCAAGTTTCCCATATAATGGTCAACTAATCCCGGACACTAGACTAAGTTTTTCTCGGCAATGGAAGATGGTAACCCGTCATTGAGCTGAGGCGGTCAACTTCTCGCATGCTCATCGGGATCTGCCCACACGCTGTCATGGGGCTGCTCTTGACCTACAGGGGCTTACTGTCGGTCAGTTAGACGCGGCTCTAATCAAGACCTTTCTATTTGGCTAGATCGCGAAATTACTATTTAGCCGCTACAATTGGATTTTGCATAACTATAGTTATGCAAAATTGATATCACTCCTGCCTTGTACTAAGCACTTTGTTTTATAGCTAAAACATGCCTGCCCATCTTAATGTGCTTTCATCAACACTGAACGCTGGCTATACAGTCGCGCCTCGGCTTGGTCCATGCTTTCGCCTGTCCTTTGCATGTGTTCGGACAGATCCTCGGCATCAAATCCAGCCTGATCACGCATGGCATTGTTAACGTCATCCATGACACGCTCTGCATCGAGCGACCACTCACTGGCAAGGTAACGCTTTCCATGGTCAAAAGTCCCAGCGTGAGGTCTACCATTGGCAGCAAGGTCGTTGCATCCGTTAACCTTTTTAGTCGCACCTACCGCTTAGCAGCATAATTAAATGTTTTGCATTGCATGCCGATCAAAGTCTACGTAGTAGACATACCCGAGATTTACCTTATGAACGATGCCCAGAGACAAGAAAGAGAAATCAAAAGGCAAAAAGCCATTCGCGCCGAAAACGCGCTTCTCAACTCAATCACTGCCCGAACCGTAGCCAAAAGCACTCAGCGACTGATATTAGCCAAACGCATAACCCTGGAAGAAGCCAGCCTGCAGATTGGGATTGACCGGAGCATCCTGGATGATCTCTTTGAAAAAAATCGATTAAGCGCGCCCAGCCTTAATAAAATTAAAGCCTGGGCATCCGGTAGGGCCCTTTAAGGCGTTATAGGCGCGACTCATGGTAATGTCGAGCCTAATGAGCTCTAGAACTGCTTCTTTACTCAACATCAACTGAATCTTAAAAGATCAGGGCTTGACGAGCCAAGCTGGTGATACCTATGGCCGACTACCTATGTTGGCCTCTGCGACCATTTAAAAGGTCAACAGGTATAAAGAGCACAGCAACACGCTAAGGGCGGGCTATGTTGGCTGCCCGTGAAACTGATCCTTGATGTTCCGTTTGCCGCCTGCTTTCAGGGCTGTTTCAGCAGCCAAACAGCTTCTCATGCAAAACACATGTCGAAGAATCTTACCGCCTATATGTTCGGTTTGAATCCTTTACGCTCGAATCTAGCGCCATCCTTCATTACTGATCGATGTGTCTGAAACAGTTAGTCACACGTTGGGGCAGTAAGTGGGCTGATTGAGTCTACCGTTAGACTGGCTATGATGACCAAGAAGACCAACGAGTGTTGGGAGGGTACCGCTATGAGCAGGTGGAAATCATTAGGCCTGGCTATCTTATCGTTAATAGCGGCGTCAGGAGCCTATGCACAAGACCAGATCCAGCAATCAATGCAGAACGCCAGCTCTGGTACTCTGCCGCCCTATGAGGAGGCCGGGGCTAGTCTTCAGTCTTCAGTGACTCAAAAGGGTAATCTAAATCAGGCTGTATCGATACAGATCAACAGCGTAGATTCCCGCGTCAAAATTGAGCAGGAGGGCTCGTTAAACATTGGTCTAATCCATCAGGAAAACACACAAGATGTGAATGTCCTGCTCCAGCAGACGGGCAACAACAACGATGGAAGCGTGTATATGGATACCGGCTCATCTGATTCCAATGCTGATATGTTTCAACAAGGTGAAACTAATCAGGCTAGTAGTTGGCACACCGCCTCAAATAATACCTATACCCTGCAGCTACAGAGCGGCGCGGCAAACTTAAGTCTTGCCAACCAGTTGAATTCGTCAGGCTACAGCGTAGGGTTCACCAGGCAACAAGGCGAAAACAATTCTGCTTATCTGTTTCAGTTTCAAAGCGATGGTAGCGCTACTGCACTTACCCAGATAGGAAATTCCAACCTGATTGCCTCAACTCAAACTGGCTCAGGTAACGGTCTGTCTGTTCTGCAGGATGGTGATTACAACGTGGCACTGGCCGCACCGGCTGAGCCTGGCATCCTGTCCAGCCTTCAACAGAGCGGGGAGGCCAACTCGATCGATATGGTCCAGTCCGGTAGTTTGAACGAGTTCTATTACAGGCAGATCGGGCAGTCGAATCTGTTTGAAGGGCATCAGGAAGGAGCTGGACACGTAGCGACTGCGCTGACACAGGGCAGCCAGAATTATCTGTCCATAGGGCAGGCGGGGATTAGTCAAAAAGCGGTGATCAATCAGGCTGGTAGCTCAAACAGTATCTTGTTAAATCAGATGGGCCATAACTAGGTGCTCACACCAGCGATTTGCACAATGGAAACCGTTAAAAGCTACGGCGTGCGTTTGAAAGGCGATGCACCTGTTGCTTCGAGTGCTTGTTAAAATGAATTTTTTGATGGGACGCTCAATTATAGGTGATCTATTTAAAGTGTCGGCTAATCAACGTTTGCCACTGCCACCCTCAGCGTTCTGGACGCAGGCAGCAGGCCTAGTGCTGAAGGATCTTGCTGTCCACCAGGCGACCTGACACGTCGAAATACACATGCAAGTTGTCGTAGTCCATCCCTATCCCACTGCACAGGCCCAGGACATACTGGTATTGCCGCTCAGTTGAATAGCTATCCGGTTCGCCAAGTACCTGGACGACGGCGGCCTGTGTCATTCCCTCGGATAGCACTGTGTGTCGAATGTCCTCAGCCATCTCTCCTCGATAACAGGTGCCGTCCTGTATGTTGCCGGTAGTGGCAAGCCACCGCTGCGCATCAAAAGTGGCATTGTCGAAGGGGTTTGGCCTTTCAACCAAGGTGTAAGCGATGACCGCTAAACACACGGCAACGGCTGCGCCTAGCAAACCAGGACGTTGCATGGACAGGAGAAGACTTCTGGACGTTGTCATATTTGCTCAAGCCCTTTATCACTTTGCGCGGAAAACCCCGTATTAGCTTGTCCTGGAGCGCGGCCAGTTTTTTGCGGTTAGGTTTACTTCGTGCTGATTACCCCCGACGAGGCCTTTGAGCTGGGCTGCCTTGCGATGCGGACCCTTTCATCACAGGTTGGGCTTGATCCGGCCACCGGCTTTTCAATGCTCAGGATGACCGCAGCTCGGTTGTATCAGCACAAAAGCTAATTTCTGATAGCGTCTGCTGGAACGGCGGGCGCTACCGTAAAACGTGGCTGCGCCCGAGCTACCTACTGCTGAACAATGGAGGCCGTGTTGTTCAGGCCGATTTGCGCAATCGTTGCACTGTTACCACCCAGAGTGATATCGCCATTTACCCTGCCGCCCTGGGTAATGCTGGCGATATTGCCGGACACGTTCTGAGTGATCTCGGCGCGATTAGCGCTAGCGGAAACCTGCTGCGTAATCGTGGCATCCAGGTTATCGCCGCTCTGCACGATGTCCGCGGAATTGCCTCCAATGAAATCTTCCTGCTGAATGATGGCCTGATTGGCCAGGCCGGTCTGCTCAATGGAGCCAGAGCCGTTTCGATTGACCGATTGGTTGATCGTGGCCGCGTTACTGTCGCCATTCTGCCTGATCGCTGCAGAGCCGTTCACGTTCTCAAGAGGAAACACTTCAGTTTGGACAATGGTAGCCGCATTGCCAGTGCCTGTTTGTGACACTTCCGCACTGTTGCCAACTCCACTTTGTGAAAGACTCAAAATGTTGCTATCGCCCTGCTGGCTGGCCGTCGCGTTAAGCGATGTCCCATCCTGAGTAACATTCATCACATTGCTATTACCTGTAACAGTACCCGTGAACGAGCCCATCCAAATGCTCTGGTCAACTGTACTAGCATTGCCCGTACCGTCTTGAGTAAGGACCAGAGGTGCCATGTCAGATGCTTGCGTAACCTCTGCCGTATTGCCGCTACCCAGTTGGTTAAGCGTTAGATCAATCTGACCATAGCGGCCTGAGGACTGGTATACCGTGGCAGCATGGTCGTTTCCCTCTTGATAGACCGCCATGTTGCCGCCGGCATAAGACACGTGCTGCTCCAGATCCACCGTGTTTCCGTCACCCCGCTGCTCGGCTCGAGCCGGTCCGCCGCCATTTTGCCGCACTGTAGCGGTATTACTGGTGCCTACGCTCGTTACTTCCAGCTCATTGGCATAGCTTCGCTGCAATATGCTATGGGTATTTCCATCTCCCTCCTGATACAGCCTGGCTACCGATCCGTTGCCTTCCTGCTGATCGAGCGTGACATCGTTGCTATCGCCCCGCTGCGTAACCGTGGCTTCGTGCCCGAACCCCAGATTCTGCTGTGTAATCGTAGCTGTATTTTCATTACCAGACTGTTCGAGCTGTATCACGTTGGCAGAGGAAAATTGCGCCTGTTGATTGGTCTCTGCGGCGTTATTGTTTCCGGCTTGCACAATGGCCGAGCGACTGTATTCGCCGCTCTGAAGCTGCGTAGCAGTACTACCTTCGCCTGTCTGCTCCAAGGTCGCTTCGTTGTAGTTACCGTCTTGCGTTTGGGTGGCGCTGTGGTTGGCTGCCAATACAGTAGTGCCAAAAGAAAAGAGAAGGATTAATGCCAAAGGTTTGAGCGTAAACATGAGTACTTTCCCTGATTAGTTTTTAAGGCCAAGGAGCTGAGCAAAAGGCAAAGCTGTAAAACCGTTAACTACTCATGAAGGCCGCACGAAGGCGTAGCTTGGATGATGACTCCTGTAGCAGTTGATGGGCCGGTTTGATATCCAACATCCTTGCAATGGATCATCCTCCTCAGCTGTAAGAACGAGCCTGTACAAAGTACAACCTGATCTCCCACCTGCGTGTACGAATGCGCAGACTCAAGCAATTTCGGCCTTACGAATATCCATCAAAAGATCTAATACGATAAGTGGTATACATCCGCTTGGTTCTTTCAACCCATATGGCTAAAACCAGTTGGCCGTAATGACTCTACCTAACGGCTTATGGCCAGTTATATACACCGATCATGCTCGACAAGACCCTTGAGCTAGGCTGATTTGAGATGCAAGCAGTCTCTTCACACCGTTGGCTAGACCATGGCTTCTGCTTTTCTATACTCAGAATGCAAGCGGCTCGGCTATACAGGTAAAGAGCTGATAGTAAAGCTATGCCATTGCAAAGCTTGGTTATTTCCAGAACAGGGGCACCGCTGAATGAACCTTTCCATCGCAAGACGCCAAACTCTATCGCAGGATCTGCGCAAAGTAGGCGTAGCGGGCATTTCCATTGGCATCATCAGTCCGTTGTTTGCCAGCCAGCTTGCTGAAGTCGGTCTTGGCTCGTATTGGATATCAGGTTTGGCACTGGTCTTAGGGCTGGTGGCATGGATAGCAGGGTTAGTGCTCACGCCTTCTGCGAAAGAGGTCTAAACAGGACTGTTAAAGCTTCTGGCATACGCGTCGATAACCTTAATATCCACGAGGTCTCGTGCGAATGGTCCAGATGTTTGTTTCGAGAATCTTTGCCCCTTATAGGGGCTTTTTTTGCCTGCCCGTAACGAGCTATTTGTCAGCGTCGCCGTTGGTTTGGGCCATCAGCTCCAGGACATCTTCACAAACAACTTCATATGGCGCAACGGTGAGCGGCTGTTCATGATGTCGAACATATGTTGACGGTGGCGCCGGGGTAGTACTTTCGAAAACCGCTTTGTTGCATCGGCCACCGCTTTATCTGATTTGTGGACTTCAGCGTTTAGCGCGAGCATTCGCGTCCTCGACCTTCCTTGCGTAGTAGTCCAGGAGGATGGATACAATATCGCCACGCTCGATAAAAACGAGACCTTCTTTTTCAAGGGTTGCTGGATCGAAACTGATGCTGCACTTACGACTGCAAGCAGAGGCCAGTCGTAGCTACCGGCCCGACTCCTTTATCTAGGATTTGTAATTATCATCACAGCTACTTTGGCAGAACTCATAGGTACACAGTCAAGCGCGTCGGATGTAATCGCGTGTTGGCAGCCTAAGCCAGTTGAGCGCTGCAGCGAGAAAGCTACTCTGGTTTTGAGTGCGGTGTTCAGGAGTCATGGGCGCACACACTTTGGCGTTTTGCAAACTTATCACCGTTTCGGTACGTAACCAGACCGCTCCTTACTTACGGCTCTGTTCAGACAGCTTCCTAGAGCTCTCCTTTACCCTGACGCTGACTTAGGCCTTAATCTCAAGCGGGAGGCGTCGATCAAGTACACCTATGATCGACGCCTCGCGGTCAGGTATTGTCACGATTAACCGTTACGAAACAAATAGCTATAGGCGCTAAGGGCGGGAACGCCGCCCAGGTGGGCATATAGAACTTTCGAACCCTCTGGGAATTCACCCTTGCGCACTTTGTCGATCATGCCCTGCATCGATTTTCCTTCGTACACCGGATCGGTCAGCATGCCTTCCAGCCGGGCGCATAGACGAATCGCCTCGAGCGTTCCGTCACTAGGGAGACCGTATTCCGGGTAGCCATAGCGCGTATCGAGGATTACGTCTGCTTCGGTGATGGGACGACCCAAATCAACTAACTCTGCCGTATGCCGGGCGATACGGGTGATCTGCTCGTGGGTTCGTTCCGGCTTGGCGGAAGCGTCAATGCCGATGACGCGATCGGCGCGGCCGTCAGCGGCGAAGCCCACTACCATGCCTGCCTGAGTGCTGCCAGTGACGGAACAGACAACAATGTAGTCAAAGGTGAAGCCCAGTTCAGCTTCCTGCTGGCGTACCTCTTCGGCGAAGCGAACAAATCCCAATCCACCGTAGGGATGCTCCGAGCAACCCGCAGGAATCGGAAACGGCTTGCCGCCACGCGTGCGGACGTCTTCCATGGCCTGTTCCCAGCTCGGGCGAATGCCTATGTCAAAGCCGGCAGCATCCAGGCGAACCTCCGCACCCATGATGCGGGATAGCTCGATATTGCCTACACGATCATAGACAGCATCAGCGTAGTTCACCCAGTTTTCTTGAACGAGCATGCAATCCATGCCCAGGTGAGCAGCCACGGCGGCAACCTGGCGTGTCTGGTTGGATTGTACGCCACCGATGGATACCAATGTGTCACAGCCTTGTTCTAGCGCCTCGGGGATCAGGTATTCGAGTTTGCGGGTCTTGTTGCCGCCAAATGCCAGACCGCTGTTACAGTCTTCGCGTTTGGCATAGAGCTCAACCTTGCCGCCCAGGTGTTCGCTAAGGCGTTTCAGCGGATGGATTGGTGTCGGACCGAACGTGAGGGGATACCGCTTGAACTGATCAAGTTTCATGGTGGACTCCTTGCAGCGAAAGGCAAATCCGAAAGGGTTCGGGTAGCGAAACATGCGGAACCAGTATAAAAACTCGATAGTTTTTCAGGGTTGCAAACTAAGAGGTAAAAAAGAACTTAAATATTGTATGTCTACTTTTTTAGCGTGCTAGATTTCATACCATAGCCTTTCATCGAAATAAAGTTAAGGCGCTTGATGGTGTCGCCGTGCTGCCGAGTGAGGGTTGATGCATGTATAAGCCGAATAATGATCAGAAGGAAGGAGAGGCCATCAAGATCGATCTGGATCGAACTGATAAAGCCATCTTGCGAATACTTCAGGTCGATGCGTCCATTTCTAACGTTGCCCTTGCCGAAAGGGTCAATCTCAGCCCGCCAGCCTGTCTGCGTCGAGTCGAACGACTCAAGCAGGCCGGGCTGATTCGTGGCGTAGTGGCGTTGCTCGATGCGGAGTCACTAGACGTAGGTATGGTCATCCTTATTGGTGTCGTGCTGGATCGCTCGACTCCGGAATCTTTTGCCGCTTTTGAAGATGCCGCACAAAAGGTATCGGGCTGTATGGAATGCCACGTGGTAACGGGTGAGTTCGACTATTTCATGCTGATTCGGACGCGGGATAGCAAGAGTTTCAATCGACTACATGCCGAACAGCTACTTTATCTACCCGGCGTTCGACAGATCCGCTCGTTCATGGGGCTCAGGCAGGTTCTTTCTCGTACCCAGATACCGCTGTAAGAACTACGGCAGGAGTGGTATATCTTCAAGTGTCTGGCGCAGCAGACAGGCGACTGCCGCCTGGATTTCGTCGACTTGCCGACTGCTTGACATGCAGGGCACTTCGTCTGGTGTTGCCGTTGGCAAAAACACCCGCAGGGGATGACCATACACCGACCCGATCCAGATCAGGTGTGGATCTGCACTGGCATCGAGCGTAACAAGGTGGCAGCGTCGCGGTAAACCTGCTAAAACCTGTTCGATATGGCTGGGCGATGTCTTCAGGCGCTTTGGTGTAAGGGAAAGGGAGGCTTGCCAGTCCTGTCGCCAGGTCTCGATATCTTCGAGCTTTAGAATCGCAATGTTTATCCATCCCTCCAGCCGAAGCTGCAAGGTTTCCAAAAGATCAGCGGATGGGCCGCTTGTACCAATGATCGTTACCAAGGTATTAGAGCAGGGCGCTACCAGCCATTCGAAACGCATGTTTCCATCGGACATGACCATGAGAAACTTCCTATCGTTTGGATTGATAGCGGGCCCTTCAGTCTTGCATAGGCCAGGTCGACAGCACTTGATGGTTTCCTGACGTATCGGCCAGCGCCAGGATAGTTGCTACAAGCGCCTGGGTCCGAGGCACCAGCGTATCGAGTTCCAGGTATTCCCGGTCAGTATGAACTTTCCCCCCGACCGGCCCCAATCCGCAAAGCGTCGGAATCCCGAGGCTGGCAGTAAAGCCTGAATCAGCGCAACCACCGGTGAACTCGCCTTCTACTTCAAAGCCCAGAAGCTTGGCCTGCTGCTGGTACAGGCCAAGCAAATGCATGCTATGCGGGGCTTCCATAGGTAAAAAGTTTGCGCCAGGTACGAGTCGTGCGGAGGTACCCGGCACGTCATCTTCCGCTACGATGGCCTCAACCGAGGCGAGAATGCTGTCCCAATGCGTCAGCTCCACGAAACGGATATCGAGTTGGGCCGTGGCATTCGGTGCTACGGTATTGCTCGATGTGCCCCCGGATATAAGCCCTACATTAGTGGTGATACCGCAAGAGTAATCGGTTAACGCATGCAGTTTTGTGATCTTGTGGGCAAGGGCACCGATAGCGCTCGCTCCGTCGGCATGATTTACCCCGGAATGCGCGGCTCGTCCGCTTACTTCGATGGTCAATGTAGCGCCACCCTTGCGTGCGCTGACAACATTACCGCTGGCCCGGCCCGGTTCGGTGTTGAATACTGCGCGGGCCGACTGCGCGGCGGCTTCGATATAGGGGCGCGCCGTTCCAGAGCCTATCTCCTCGTCGCCGGTGAACAGGACCTGAACCGGAAAGGGCAGCGGACCCAGACGCTGAAGTGCCTTGAGCGCAAAGCAGTTCAGTACTAAACCACCTTTCATGTCAGCAACACCTGGGCCAAATGAGAGCCGCCCGTCAGTGGTATAGCCACGTGCGCTGACTGTCCCCTTGGGAAAGACGGTGTCCCGATGCCCGAGGAGGAGCACTGGCTTACCTTCTTGCCCCTTCACCTCGGCTTGCAGTATGTCGCCGAAACCGTCGATGGCGATACGCTCTACAGCGATGCCATCCGATTCCAGGGCCTGGCTGAGCAGTTGCCCAACAGCATCGACCCCGGGCTTGTCATAACTGTTGGAGTCGGTATCGACCAGATGCTGCAGCAGTGTTTCCATGGCTTCGCGCTGAGTAGCAAGCCACTCGATAGCCTGTTGTTTGGCGGTCATTGGGAGCGCTCCCCAACCAGCGCCGGACCGGCTTCGCCCAGATCCCAGAACAGCCCGGCCATGATCTGCAGGCTTTCCCGGACGACCGAGCCCAGCAAGTGCTCGTTCGGCGCATGCTGCGAGCATGCCGGATAGGAGTGCGGCACCCAGAGTGTTGGCAGCCCGAGCACATCAGCGAAGACATCGTTTGGCAACGAGCCACCTAGGTTAGGCAATAGCGCAGGCTTCTTGTTAGTGGTGCGGGCCAGCGATTTCAGGGCCCAGCGTACCCAGGGATTGTCTGGATCGAGTCGGGTGGCATGCATGACCTCCATGCGTGTCTGGCATACATCGACGTCCTGAAAGCCATGGGCGTCCAGGTGGTTGCGAATCATCTCGATGAATGTGGTGTAGTCGCTGTCGACGGTAAAACGGATATGGCAATGCGCCTTGGCATGACCGGGAATGGCGTGGGCCGGTGCTTCTGGATTACCTGTCTTGAACGCCAGGACATCCAAGGTGTTCCAGCCAAAGACCCGTTCGGACGGGGTAAGTCCCGGCTCACCCCATTCGGGATCGATGTCCGGATCGCCCGGGCCATTGCCGACTTCGATGTCGGCTAGCGCGCGGCGAACAGGGTCCGGCAGTGTTCGCGGCTTGAGACCGGGCACCTGTATCTGTCCGTTCTGGTCGACGAGACAGGCAATGGCATTAGCCAGTACGATCCCCGGGTTGCGCAGGAGTCCGCCCCAGTTGCCAGAATGATGAGCGCCGTCACGTAGGTTCACGCTCAGCTCGAAATTGAACGCGCCGCGGGACCCAAGAAATAAAGTTGGGCGCGCCGCTGCTAGGCGCGGACCATCCGAGGCAATGAAGACATCTGCGGCCAAGGCCTGTCGCTTTTCCTGGCAAAACTCGCGCAGGCCGGCGGAGCCGTCCTCCTCACACATTTCCAGGAGGAGCTTAACGTTGTAACCGAGCTTGCCTTTCCGTGCCTGAATCACATGCTCCAGCGCAAGCAGATTGATCAGGTGCTGGCCCTTGTTGTCGGCGGTACCGCGACCATACCAGCGATCGTCTTCAACAGTGACGCGCCAGGGCGACAGGCCTTCGCGCCATTGCGCATCATAGCCCCGGATCACATCGCCATGGCCATAACTCAGTACGGTTGGCAAATCCGGATCTTCGATTCGTGTGGCGATCATCAGCGGGCCGCGTCCGTCGACTGGGTTGTCATAAATCGCAACCATGAAACCTAGTTTTTCCACCCGCGGCGTAACGTATTCACGTAAGTAGCGATATAGCTCGAGCAGCTGTCCGGGTTCCTGGCTTTCGGTGCGGTAGGTCACGCTCTCATTGAGAATTGACAAAAAAGCGCCCTGCTCAAAGGCTTGGGAAACGGAATCGATGGCTTGGGAACGGCTCATGAGGCACGCAACTCCATGGGTTGGAAACGGGAATCGTGAAGATGGCAACGGACAGAACCGCCCTGGATCGGGAGGCCCCCAGGCGCAGTGCCGGAGCATGGCTCAAAGCAGTGGGCGCAGCGCGGATGGAAGGTACAGCCGGAGGGGGGACTGATCGGGTTCGGAAAGCTACCGCGCAGGCCTATGTCCGGTATACCCAGGGTCGGATCGGGCGTTAGCACCGAGTCGAGCAGGGCTTGCGTATAGGGATGGGCGGGCTCGGCAAATACCGCCTTGCACGACCGCTGCTCGACAATGCGTCCGAGGTACATCACGGCGACCCGATCCGCCAGGTGTTCTATTACCGCGAGGTTATGGCTGATCAATAGATAGGTCAGACCAAACTCGCGTTTGAGATCAAGCAGCAGATTGAGGATTTGCGCCTGAACCGACACGTCCAGTGCGGAAGTAGGCTCGTCGCAGATCAATATATCTGGCCGCATGACCAAGGCCCGGGCAATCGCTACCCGTTGCCGCTGCCCGCCGGATAGCTGGTTCGGGTAGCTGTCAATGACCCTTTTGGGCAGGCCTACCACGTCGAGCATTTCCAGGGCCCGGCGATCTCGCTCGGCGGGAGTGCCTATGCCATGAACGATCAGAGGTAATGTCACGATCTGTCGTAGCGTTTTGCGTGGATTGAGCGATGAATAAGGATCCTGGAAAATCGGTTGGATGTGTCGCGCCATGTCCTTGCGATCGGTACTGGTCAAATACCTGCCGTTCACTAGCACATCGCCACCGGAAGGCTTCAGCAGCCCGAGCAGTATCTTGGCCAGCGTACTCTTACCCGAGCCGGACTCACCGACCAGGCCCAGTGTTTCTCCACGCATTAACCGTAGGGATACCCCGTCGACGGCCTTAAGTGTGGCCGGTGCCTTCAGCAACCCACGCCGAATAGTAAACTCCCGACGGATGTCGCAAAGCTCGAGCGCGATATCGGTGCTCATGACACTGCTCCTTCCAGGCGGGCCGGATAATGAGTATCGAGTTCGGCGAAACGGCAACGTGCCATATGTGTGCCGTGCTCATGAATCGGTGCCGATTCGACGCAGGCATCGACCGCCTGGGAACAGCGGTTGCGAAACGCGCAGCCATGCTGTACGCCGACGAGGCTTGGTACCAGACCGGGAATCGAGCCCAGCGCCTGACCGGGCCGTGTCCGGCCCGGGATCGGGATGCTGGCGAGAAGACCTCGGGTATAGGGGTGTTGCGGGTTGTTGAACAGTTCCGAGGCGGGAGCTGTTTCGACGATTTGTCCGGCATACATGACCGCAACGCGGTCCGCGATGCGTGCGACCAGCCCCAGATCATGGGTAATGAAAATGACGGCAGCGCCTGACTCACGCTGAATATCATGAATTAGCCGCAGAATCTGTGCCTGGATTGTAACGTCCAGGGCGGTGGTAGGTTCGTCGGCAATGATGAGGTCCGGTTCACACATTAAGGCCATTGCGATCACGATACGCTGGCGCAGGCCGCCAGAGAGCTGATGCGGGTATTGCCGTAGGCGTTCGGTGGCGTTGCTGATTCCAACCTTTTCCAGTATCTCGGCGGCTCGCGCCCAGGCTTGCTTGCGCGAAACTGGTCGGTGTTGCCGAAGCACTTCGCTTAACTGATCACCAATGCTGTAGGCAGGATTCAGCGATGTCATAGGCTCCTGAAAGATCATTGCCAGTCGGTTTCCGCGCAGGTCGCACATCTGGCGCTCATTGCATGCGAGCAGATCGATACCGTCCAACTGCAACCGTGCGGCGCTGCGCTGCGCCTTGCGTGGTAGAAGGTCCATCAGGGCGAGTGAGGTCAGCGATTTGCCGCAGCCGGACTCGCCAACTATGCAAAGCATTTCGCCGCGCTCGACCTGAAAGGTCAGGCCTCGGACGGCATGCAGGCAATCGTCACCCAATGGGATGTCAATACGCAGGTCTTCAACATGGAGCAGAGCCATGGTAAGCCTCCTATTAGTTGCGCCCATCGGGCAGCGTCAGATCGCGGATTCCGTCACCGACCAGATTGATGGCAAGCACCAACAGCATGAGGGCGATACCAGGAATGGCGATGACCCAAGGGGAAAAGAACATGTAGGGTTTGCCCTCGGCGATCATCAGGCCCCACGATGGAATCGGCGGCTGGACTCCCACGCCGAGAAAGGACAGCGCCGACTCGAGCAGAATGGCGTGGGCCATTTCAAGCGTCGCGATGACGATCAGTGCGCCAAGCAGATTTGGCAGGATCTCGCTAATTAGAATACGCAGGGTAGAGCAACCCAGTGCCTGGGCCGAGGCGATGTATTCGGTATTGCGGATTTGCTGTACGGCAGCACGTACCACTACAGCGAAGCGGTCCCAGAGCAGGCAGCCGAGCAGTATGATAACTACCTGTAGCGAGCCGCCGACCAGCGAGGCCGATGCCAAGGCGACCATGACCACCGGCAGCGCCAGGCGTGTGGTGATGATATAGCTGATCACGGCGTCGAGCTTGCCACCGTAGTAGCCGGCCAGAAGCCCCAGGGCGGTTCCTATCACACCGGAAACCACCGCAGCTGCCAGGCCGATGAGCAGGGATATTCGGGCGCCGTACAGCAGACGGGCAAGATAATCGCGGCCCAGCTTGTCCGTCCCGAGAACATGCTCCCAGCTGCCCTTGGCCATCCAGACCGGCGGTTTCATTCGCTGCAACACATCCTGGGTATAGGGATCATGAGGGGTGAGCAAGGGAGCAAGCAGCGCGGCCAGCACGATCAGAGCAAGCATGACTATGCCGATCGAAAAACCACGATGGCCAAGGCTCTTGCGCAGCGTACGGGTAAAGCTGTTTGCTGGCGGCAGGTAATCGTTGATAGCGAGCGTGGCACTCATGTGGATTCTCCTAGC
Source organism: Pseudomonas sp. LTJR-52 (assembly GCF_003691465.1). NCBI lineage: Bacteria > Pseudomonadati > Pseudomonadota > Gammaproteobacteria > Pseudomonadales > Pseudomonadaceae > Pseudomonas > Pseudomonas sp. LTJR-52. Next base: position 5,494,270 of record NZ_CP033105.1, on the reverse strand, counting down.
GCACGCGAATGCGCGGATCGAGCAGCGCATTCAACAGGTCGGCGAGCAGAGTAAGCACGATGTAGATCAGGGCGATGAGCAGCACCACCGCCTGGACGACAGGAAAGTCATCCCGGGCGATGGCATCCCAGGCTAATTGTCCGACACCTTGCAATGAGAACACGGTCTCGATGACGACCGAGCCGCCGAGCATAAAGCCGAACTCCACCGCAGCTAGGGCCACAACCGGGATCAGTGCATTGCGCAAGGCATGCTTGAACAGGACCCGTCCGGGCCGCAATCCCTTGGCCCGCGCGGTGCGGATGTAATCCGAGGACAGGACGTCAAGCATGCCGGCGCGGGTCAGACGCATGATTGAAGGGGTTGCGTAGTAGCCCAGGACAATGGCTGGCATCACGAAATGCAGGAGCGTCTCGTTGCCGGAAACCGGTAGCCAATGCAGGGTGACCGAAAAGACGACAATAAGCATCAGTGCGAACCAGAAGCTCGGCATCGCCTGCCCGAGAACGGCAATAGACAAGGCCAGTCGATCAATCCAGGTATCCCGTTTCACCGCTGCCAACACGCCGAGGGGAACGGCGATACACAGGGCGATCCCCAGGGACAGGGCACCCAAGCCCAGCGTGATGGGTAACCGTTCGGCGATCAGGTTGATCACGCTCTCCTGAAAGAAGAACGAATTACCCAGGTCGAGGTGCAACAGGTCGACCAGCCATTCGAAATACTGGGTGACCAGGGGTTTGTTCAGGCCATATTCGAGCCGAATCTGTTCGATCTGCTCGCTGGTAGCCTCGGGACCGCCGATCGCAGTGGCAAGGTCGCCGGAGAGATGCAGCAGCGAAAAGCTGATTACCGAGACCGTTAGGGTTACGCATAGCGCGATGCCCAGGCGGCGAAGGAAAAATCCAAGCATGGAAAGCCCTCGGTTCTGTCTGAAAAGAAACCGGCTCGTCGATGACGCCCGAGCCGGGTGCGCGGCGTCAGTTCCAGCTGGAAAGCGTGAAGCGAGGCAACTCGTCCGGATAGGGCGTGAACTTCAGGTCATTGGAATAGGCGTAGTTCATCGAATAGTTGAACAGCGGAGCCCAATAAGCCTGTTCGCTGATGCGTTTGAGCGCCTTGGCATAGGCCTCCTTACGCACCGCCGGATCAGGAGCGTTGTTGGCGCTCTTGATCCATTCCTGGACTTGCGGATCCTTGATGTTGTCATCGGCGTTGCCACCAAACCAAGTACCCACCGAAGCGGAGGCGTCGAGGATAGAGAACGAGCCCCACGCCTGAAGTGATATCGGCACATGGCCGCCACGCTGCTGATCACGCAGCGCGGCGTATTTCAAGTAGCGCAGGTTAGCTTTGATGCCCACCGCTCGCAGATTGCCGAGAATGGCCTCGGCATAGTCTCGATCGCGATAGGCGAACAGCTCGGTTTCGAAGCCATCCGGATAGCCGGCTTCCTTGAGCAATGCCCTGGCCTTCTCAGGATCGTAGCTATACTTCGTCGCCACCGTTTCGTCGCAGCCGAACTGGCCCCGGTAGCAGGCGGCGTACAGCGGTTTGCTTTCGCCTCCCACCAGTTGTGATGACAAGCCCTCGCGGTTGATCGCGTAGTTGATCGCTTGGCGAACCTTCAGGTTGGCCAGCGGCGAATCCTGCGAGGACGTGCCGCGGGCGTCTAGAATGAGAAAGCCGATACGCATGGTGCCGCTGCTCTTGACCGTTAGGTTGGGCACGGCCTTGAGCTGTTCGGCTTGGTCGGGAGCGATCCGCCAGGCCCAATCGATACCGCCAGTCATGAGTTCGGCGAGACGGGTTTCTGGATCGGGGATGACTCGGAAGCGGATATGGCTGATATGAGGCTGACCTTGAGGGCTGTCCTTGAAATAGTTCGGGTTCCTGTCCATCGTCACACCCTGCCCAGGCGTGATCGAGACGGCCTTGTAGGGTCCGGTTCCGATCGGCTTTTTGGCGAACTCGGCTAGCCCTACCTTTTCGAAATAGGCTTTGGGAAACATTGGCACGACGCTGGACAGATATTCTAACGCGGGCGGGAAAGGCTTCTTCATGTGCAGGCGCACTGAATAGCTGCCGAGTTTTTCGGCGCTTTCGATCCAGTCCACGCTCTGCCGGGTTACGACCTTGGAATCCGGTGAGACGGCCCAGTTGAGAGTGAACACCGCGTCATCGGCCGTGAATTCGTTGCCGTCATGAAATTTCACGCCCTGGTTAAGCTCGAAATCGATCGTCTTGTTGTCGACCTGTTTCCAGCTTTTGGCCAGCATCGGCTTGTATTCGCCTGAGTCGGGATCACGATAAATAAGTGTGTCCCAAATCAGGCGACCAAGAATGACGCCTTCACGAACATCGTTGTGATAAGGGCTGATGTTTTCTGGTTCACTGTCCGAGGCATAGACTAGGGTGTCATCCGCCTTGCTGGCATGAGCGGACGTTTGCAGGAAAAACGAAAGCAGCGCGGTGCTGCAGGCGAAACCTTTGAATCCCATGCCGTCGTCTCCGTTGGCGTTATTGGTGCTATCAAAGGCAGGATCGCAATGCGAAAGAGTGAAACTATTAACGTTTCTAATTTTTGCTCAGCTAACTCTAGACGCGGTTCGTGAAATGCCACAAGAATAATATTTAGAAACTTTCATTGCCGAAATGGCATGGCAGGAGGAGATATGCAGCTCTACGGTATGCAATCCACGGCGCTGCGATATTTCCTTGAGGTAGCACGCTACGGTTCGATTAGTGAGGCGTCTTTACGGCTCAACGTGGCGGCGTCGGCTGTCAGCCGACAGATTGCCAAGCTTGAGCGCGATCTCAACTGTTTGCTTTTTGAGCGTCGTGCCCGTGGTATGGTCTTGAGCGAGGCGGGTCATAGGCTGGCAGTTCACGCACGCAAGGCGCAACTGGACGCCGAACAGGTAGTCTCGGAGATCAAGGAGCTGCATGGCCTTCAACGGGGACAAGTTCGGCTAGTGTCGTCGGAAGGATTCGCCCTAGATTTTCTGCCAGCGGCAATCGCGGCGTTTCGTAAGCGCTATCAAGGCATCCGCTTCACGCTAGAGGTTACGGCGCCAGCAAACGCCACGAGCAAGGTCCGAATCGGTGAGGCGGACTTGGCGCTCACGTTCAGCCTATCCCCCGAGCGCGAGATCAAGGTAGAGCACACCATCACAGGAGCGATTCATGCAGTCGTTTCCAACAGGCATCCGCTGGCGGCGCGTGAGGCGGTCAGCCTGGCCGAACTGCAGGCCTACCCCATTGCCTTGCCGCAGAGTGATACCACTATACGTCAGCTGTTTGATATTGCCTGTGCTGCGCAAGGGTTGTATTTCGAACCAGTGCTCACCTGCTCGGCCATCGGGCCGTTATACCGGTTCGCCATGGAGGAAGGTGGCATCAGCCTGGCAAGCCGCATGACTTTGCACCGTCGAGTATTGGACAATGAACTCAAACTGATACCGATTGTTGATGAGGGTATGCAGGCCCGACGTGTCGAACTGCAGAGTATGGCTGGGCGCCTCCTGCCCGCAGCGGTTAAGGTATTCCGGGATTTCCTGATCGAATCGCTGGTTGAAATGACGTGAATGCCCTTTGTCGGAGAACCCTAACCTGACAAGATATGATCTGTGCTCATCAGGTTCTTTTTCCCAACGATTCAGGCGGCCCGGGTTGTAAAGATGGCAATAGGGTTGCCCATCCCTGGAGGTATGTGAATTAATCGCGGTAGCGATAGAGAAGGAAAGGAGCATCAAACATATTGTAGGAATACCATTGATCCTGCACGCCAAGATATACGAATTTTGGAGTATAGTTCCAAAATATTCCTTTATATAAGTTCATTGGCCAGAGGCGATTTTTCATCTTTAGACATAACTCCTCTGCCAAAAAAGAAAATGATGTTTATAGCCCGTACAGAGTGTTATGGCGTCGATATGCTTACGAGTGCCATCTAGGAGGAAACAGTATTCCCCTCAACGCGCTCCAATAGAGGGTTTTTCCTCCCAATTCTCTGGAAAGTGATATCCCATTGGGACTGTGCGATAGCAACTTGTAGTAGAGCTTGATCCATATTGTAGGACTGAGACCAATAGCCTCAGCCGAGTAACTGCTACCCATGACTAAGATGTCTTGACCTTTAAACTCAAGGGCTTCATAGAAGTCATGGGCATGTAAAATACGGCCGCCGAAGCTCTCAAAGTCAGAGTAATAAGGTACATGTGATGTAGAAAAAAGACTACAAGCGTTAATAACGTAGTCGAACTCAGAGGAGCTAACTACATCAGTGCAATGATCATGTATAGTTACAGTAAAAGTTTCTCGCTCTCAATCATAATTACGTAAAGTGCTACTGTGTTAAAGCGAATAGAATCTAGGGACGTACGCTAGCCTTTTTAACATGACCTTTAATGTAATCCCAGAGCACAGCACGTGGCGGGTAGGAAGGAATCGGTCTGCCAATATGCTCATCAAATGTATAGTCCGCAGACTCCACGCATTCTTTAGGACCGTTTAACCACAAGTAATGATACAGACTGCTATGGACGGGTTCACCATTCTCATCCAAACCAGTCCGCCAAGTGTAGTTCCATTGACCGCCCAGTCTTGCTGCTTTCCGTAGCACACTAACTCAGGAGTTTCAGCACCTTTCATCCTGGCGGATTGAAATGCTCTTAGCTGAGCCAAACCGCACGGACCGGCTCTTATACCTTTTAAAGAGCCATGTCCAATGCTGGTTCAGCGTGCAAAATAAGCCTTGGCTATAGGCAATGCAGGCCTACCATCAAATGTAGTAATGTCGGTTAGCCAGATTTCCAGCCAATCGGGGTTTTTTCTAATCCAGTCGGTAGCCAGCGTGACTGGATCCTGTTTGTCCAAAATTCCGACCATGAGCTCACTTTCCATTTGCGTGTCAAAGCGCATATTGCTGATCAATTTCGCCGCATTTGGACACCGTTTAGCATAATCCGGCGAGGTAATGGTATAGACCTTGGCCGCTCCAAAATCAGGGCCAAAGACTTCATCTCCACCCGTAAGGTATGTCATCTTGAATTCAAGGTTCATCGGATGAGGCGCCCACCCTAGAAACACAATCGGTTGTTTGCGAGCTATCGCGCGGGCGACCTGCATGCGCATGCCTGCCTCACTGGACTCGACCAGCTTAAATCCTTTAAGACCATAGTGATTATCTGCCAACATCGTGCTGATAGTGGTATTCCCGCCGCTGCCGGCTTCTATACCATATATTTTCCCACCCAGCTGGTCCTTGAATTTTGCAATATCTTGGAATGAGCGCAAACCTTGCTCGGCCAAGTAGTCAGGTACGGCCAAGGTATATTTGGCGCCTGTCAGGTTGGGTGGTGTGTGCTTGAGGAGTTTACCTTGCTCTACCAGAGGCATCACAGTCGGATCCAACGACGGTGACCAGTAATCTAGAAACGCGTCGATTTTTCCGTTCTGTATGGATGCCAAGGCGATCGGAACGGCTACCATCATGCGTGACGGGCTATAACCGATGGATTGCGCCAACGCCATGGTAATACCGTTATTGGCGGCATTATCCGCCCAGCCCAAGTCTGCGAGGCGTATGGCTTTGCATTGTTCGTGTTCTGCGGCGAACATCGGCCGTAACGTGGAGAGCATCAGACTCGAAATGATCAACAGCAAGCTCGAAATGCGCATAGGGCGCCTCCGCGGGTTGTTTTAATAAGTAGTTAAAGGCAGAGGGCAACGCGTAAAGTAATACGGTCAAACTTTTATTCTGGGCTACGCAATAAAGGCTACTTGTCGATAAGGCACCCGGCGACTGCATCGGAGCTTATAGGGTTCATGCAAAAAACTTATACTTCCGAGTATTAGTAATTAGACGGTAGAAATGATGCGGCACATAGTATGGTTGGCGTTCGCCAAGCACGCTGGCATACCTATCCAGAGCCCATACCATCGCTCGGGCGCCTCCCGTCTCAACAAGCGACGCTCACAATCAAGCCGTCAGAGGATCGAGCCGATACTCGTTGCCTAGGATCTCCGGCTGGAATGGTTTGCGCGAAAATATCCGGCGAACCATCGGCGCGAAATGCGCCAGGTCAGACGTTGGATAGTTTGGATCAAACGACGCTTGGTCCCATCGTTCACAAAACCGGACACACAGCTCGTAGCACGGATGGTCCTTATAGCGGTCACGTTCATTAGGGTCGCCCCCAAAATGATGTGCATAATAGAAGCGCTGGAAAAGGCCGTGATGGTGAATGACCCACGTGACCTCCCCTCGAACGTAAGGTCGGATAATCGAAGCGGCGTATTGGGAGTGATTGTAAGGGGCAAGTTCGTCCCCTAAATCGTGAATCAGGGCTCCCACGATCATCTCTTCATCAGCCCCATCAACCTCAGCGCGTGTGGCAGCCTGGAGCGAATGCTCCAGGCGGTTAACACGGTAACCACTAAGTGTTGACTCAAGCCCAGCAAGGGCGCTCAAGATCCGCTCCGGTAGGGCTGTATTAAACTCGCTTTCGAGGTGTTCCAGGAAATGGTACTCAGCACAGGTACCTTCTTTCATGCTAACGAAGTTAACCTGTTTCATCACGCCACCTCTCGCGTAATCTTCAAACGCTTGAGTACCTCACTGTAGCGCTCTTGGGGGCCATCAAGATCGATGTAACAACCCTGCAGATGACGGCGGCCTTCGCTCGGGTCGTAGCCAGTGCGCCCGTGCAATATCCGGCTGTTATCAAACAGCATTAGCTCGCCTGCTGCCAAGCGAAAGCGCAACTCGTATTCGGGATGGTTAAAGAGTTCTGCGAGGCGCTGACGGGCACGATGGAACGCCACGGTGTCGTCATGGCTCAGTAACGGTAAGCTATCCAACCGAGGGCTATAGTGAACGCCCAGAGTGTTGCCTTCATGATCGGTACTGATCATAGGACGCCATGTCTTCAGCTCCACGCCCTGGTCCACGAAGCGGAATCGAACCGGGGTTTGCTTCAGCAATTCATAGCCCATAGGGTCTTCGGCCTTTAGCGTCTGGACCACGCTCACGCTGTCTACCAACGTCGACAAACCACCCGACGTCTCGTTGAGCAGGCAGTGGAGCAATTGGATACCGGGTACGGGATCTCTATATGGGTTATCGGTGTGAGGGCCAAGCGCAACGCTGCGATACGCCAGGTCGTTGGCCTCTGGCTTGGAGTAGACCTCAAAGTATCGGCCAAAGTTGGTTTCTTTGATGTAGCCAAATTTGCTGCCAACGGTCAGCACTTGCTCGCGGCTATTAGGCACATTATTCAGGATGATGAATCTATACCGAAGGTAACTGGCCAGCGCAGCACCAAAATGCTTGTCCTGGTCCATTTTCTCCCAATCATGCCGTACCTCCGCCATCTGCAGGTCGCTTTTCCAGCCCACCACCTCCCTGTTAGGTTTCGCATCGCTGGCTTGCGCCCAGATTTCATGGCTACTGTAGAGCGCTTGGTGGCCGTCGCTGAAAGTAATAAGTGCCTGGCCGTCTGCCTTGTACTGAAGACAGGCAAGTGTCACACCCGCATCGATTCGATGGGAGTCGAAGAGGCGCTGTTGAGTGCGCGGGTCTGTGGCCTTGGGATCAGGAGTATGCTCGCGCAGCCAGAGTGCAGAGAGCTCGACGTCACCATCGCTAAGGCTAACCCGGACAGAAGGCGGTGAGACAATAAAGGTCACTGGAAAAATCGACATAAGAGATAGCCCTATGTGATAAAGGTGCCCCTATTGTTTGAGGGAAACGCTGGCTCGAAAACACTCGTTTCCCTTATTGTCCACATGCAAAATACTTATAGGGCTCTAATATCATGAAGAAGGCAGGGAGATAGGTCTGATGGTCGATGATGCGTTACCCTCCATCCGGTCACTTGAGGCCTTCGAGGCAACCGTAAGACTTGGCTCCATGACTGCAGCCGCTCGAGAGCTAGGACGGACACAACCCGCAATCTCTCAGCAGATTCGCTTGCTGGAGGAGACGTTGGGTGGTCCCTTGTTCAATCGCCACACCGGGCCATTGGCCCCAACGCGCGAGGGATTGCTCTTGCACCAAGAGGTTAGCCCCTTGCTGGCATCGCTCACTGCCGCCATTCAACGTACGAGCAGTCGCTTCAATCGGCAGGTTCCTGAAATCACGATCGCAGCGAACTTTGGTTTCACTCACCTCTGGTTGCTCCCGCGGCTACCCCTGCTTCAAGAAACCTTCGCAGATATCCGTTTCTCGCTGGTGCCCGATGACAGCGGCACCCCGACCCTCAGCCGAGAGGCCGATATCGCGATCACCTTTGATCAGCAAGCTCCGTCGGCCCGTGATGAAATCCTGCTCGCAGAAGAAGTAGTCTTCCCTGTTTGCAGTCCAGCCTTCGCGCAAGCGATGGGGCTCGGTGCGCGTTTGACCAAGCAGAACCTGGAGAGCTGCACATTACTTCATATGGATGAGCAAAACCGCCGATGGCTTGATTGGACCAGCTGGGGAATCATGGCAGGATATGGTGCTGTTCACCGGTACAGCGGTTTTGCATTTAATAACTATCCGCTGCTATTAAATGCAGCCTTGGATGGGCAGGGTTTGATGCTTGGTTGGAGTGCGCTCGTCAAAGACCAAGTCGAGCAAGGCGCCTTGCTGGCGTTTGAACCTCAGGTGACCCGGGCAGGATATGGCTATTTGTTAAAAAGCCATAAATCCAAGAATACCTTGGTCAAGCCTGTTATTGATTGGTTAGTAAAGCAATTTATGCCAATGCATTAGGCCAAGAAATATCTGGAAGCTGTCCCGAGAAGTTACACACTGACAAGGCTGCTGTCGGATTCTACCCCGTTAGCATGGACACTTTCGCGTAAGCTCACACCAAGCTGAAGGAGTGTTCACGTCCAAGCGCAAGAAATACAGCCCCGAATTCAAGCGGGAAGCTATCGAGCTGGTTCGTCGTTCACGGTCGAGCTGCCGTCAGGTGGCTCTGGAGATTGGTGTTGCTCCCAACCTGCTCACCCGCTGGGTTAGGGAGGCACAACCAGGCACAGAAAAGCCTTTCCTGGGACGGGAAGCCCGCGAGATGAGGAACTTACTCGCCTCAAACGCAAGCTGGCCCGAGTAACCAAGGAACGTGATTTTTAAGAGATGCGGCAGCGTACTTTGCCAGGGAGTCATCGAGCGGTACGCGGTGATCCAGCGCTGCCGCAACGAGTACCCGGTACAGCTGATGTGCCGTTGCCTGAAGGTTTCTGCTCGCTTGGCAGGATCGATAGCCAAGCCCACGTGCTCAAGAGAATGCGCGTCTGGCGAGGCGTATTCGCAAGATTCACGAGGACAGCCATGGTGTGATCGGAGCGCCACGGATGCGCGAGGATCTGCTCGACGAGGGCGAAACCGTCAGCCTGAACCGCGTTGCTCGCCTGATGGCCGCTGAGCGAATTCAAGGCTGGCCACGCTGGAAGATGCGTGGCTTTGGAAGAGTCGCCAACGGCCGTCCAGCAGGCGTGAAAAACCTGCTGGAGCGCGATTTCACCGCGCAGGAACCGGAGCGCAAGTGGGTCACGGACATCACGGAAATAGCCACACTGGAAGGCAAGCTCTTCCTATGCGTGGTGCTCGACCTGTACAGCAAGCTGGTGATCGGTTGGTCGATGCACTACCGTCAGGATCGGCAGATGGTGATCCGCGCGGTGGAGATGGCAATCTAACAGCGCCAGGGTGACATGTCGGTGATCCTACATTCAGATCGCGGTAGCCAATTCACTAGTGCTGACTACCAGCGCTTTCTGAATCGCAACACACTGGTCTGCAGCATGAGTGCCATCGGGCATTGCAGCGACAACGCTGCCTGTGAAGGCTTCTTCGGTCAGCTCAAACGGGAGCGCGTTGTCCATTAGTCGTATCGAACTCGTGATGAAATCTCTTCGATTACATCGAACGCTTTCATAACCCACGAATGCGTCGTAGAGTTGCCCGACAAGATCTGAAGTTTTCAGCCCTTTTCAAACCGTCCGTAGAAATGGGGTTGCCCTGTTTGATTCTATAGCCGATCTTTTGCCGCGTTTGCAGATTTGACGGTCCATACGAACGAGAAGAGCGACACTACTCCAGAAGCTGCTGCTATGTATTCAGCCGGTCCCCAAGCCTTGATTCTCTCCATAAATGTGATGGAGTTAATATTTCACCCTCGAACCGGCGTAAATAGATCACTGTTATCAGTGGCACCTTGGCAAAGGAATTGGTGCCATAGAGATTTCTAACCGTTTTGGTAAGATCTGCTACCGGGTCCTTAGATCCCTTGGCCAGCATCAAGTGATTGAGGTGAGCATGTTCCGCCAACATCTCTTCCTTGGATACGACGTGAACGCTACGCACCGCCGTGGTACCCATTTTCTCGCGTGTGGTGTTCAACAAGCCTATGGTGTCGCCTCCCTTACACGGTTGAACCATACCCACTAGCCGAAAGGTGTTGAACTGCCCCTAGGGTCTGCCAGGGACTTAAAGGGGATCACAGAGCTGAGTTTGGCTATTCCTCATCAAGCATGTTGGCCCTTTACCGCAGCTGTCACAAAGCCATTCTTCATGTAGTAGGCGCCGTCCTCAAGTCGCTTCAAGAACCGCAGATTCGCGCTAATCATCATTTCCTGCAGAGGCAAAAAGAGCGGGACTATGTCCGCTCCCCTTTGTGTCCATCGGCCAACATGGTGTCGGCTGATTTGTTTAGGTAATGAATAGCTACTTTCGTGAGGTGCTGATTTCTACCAGCTTGCCATCAATGAATCGCAATGTTCGGTACATACCCCCGTCAGGCCCATACTTCCAATTTTCAACCATAACCGCATTCTTAAATGGCCGACCGTTTTGGCCTGTGGCTGGAGTAATCACTTGTTTGCTGGACGGTTGGCCGCATTTGCGCAGAACTTCAGCAGAGGAATCTCCCTCTTCTACAAGAGATGTCCCGCATCTCATTGATGCTAGGGAGCTAGTGCTACTTAAAGCTAGGGCAATTCCTAACATCCAAACATGCTTTTTAGTCAGTAGCATTTGCATTCCTTAGTCACAACTATGGGCCGATATTACGGCCCATAGTTTGTTTCTCTAAAATGTATTAACCAGCGGCCTTCATGGCTTGAAACAGAAGAGACATTCCACAAGCACCGGCTGAGTTCACACTAATGGGGCAGCGGCTTCAACGGCGCGTTGCAGATGATTTCTCGAATCTGGCGTTGCCCCTAACGGAGCACCATTAAGCTCAGCAGAGAACTTTTTAGTCGCTGCCGCTTGAATAGCAGATACTAACAGACTGATATCAGTAGCTTGAGCTGTGTTTACGCCGATTGTGCTATTAGGACCAGCTGCTTGTGCAGCTGTTAGCAGGTTGTTGCCCGTGAGCTGCGCTCCGTTGAATGTAGCGGAGAACTTCTCATTACCTACTACATTGAGAACATCGACCAAGTAGTCAATGCGCGAATGCCTGCGCTGTATAAACGCTGATAGTGGTGTTTGCGCCAGCTGCTTGAATGGCTTTTATCATTGTAACCCCAAAACTTGTTAAAGCCCTTTCCGAACCCGGAAGCTATCAGGATGGCCGGGGCCTTCAGCTTCGCATTTCTGCCCAGCTGCGCAAGAGCTGGATCTTTCGCTACATGATCAATGGCCGGCGGCATGATCTTTCGGTGGGCAGCTATCCAGCAGTCTCTCTGCGTGAGGCGCGCCTGACGGCAGACAAGTACCGTCTTGAAATCTCTCGTGGGATCAACCCGGTCCTTGGGCGCCGGAGAGCGCGTGAGGGCAAATCCTCTGAGAAGCTGGAATCCAAGACCTTTCAGACTGAGGCTGCCCGCTATATTCGTACACACTCGCCCAGCTGGAGCACCAAGCACTCGCAGCAGTGGCAGAACTCACTGGCAAAGCATGTCTTGCCCGTGATTGGCTCAATGCCTCTTGCCGAAGTCGATACCGATGATGTCCTGGAAGTGCTGGAACCTATCTGGAGCGTTATCCCGGTAACGGCCAGTCGCCTGCGCAACCGTATTGAACTGGTCCTCGATGCGGCCAAGGCCAGAAAGCTAAGGGAAGGGGAGAACCCGGCGCGCTGGCGCGGGCACCTGGACAAGCTCCTGCCCAAACAGGGCAGCAGGGTCAAGCCGTTTGGCTCGTTGTCTGCCGAGGATACCGCCCAGCTCATGCATCGGCTCGATAGTCTTGAGAGTGCTGCAGCACGCGCAACAGAGCTCATGATCCTGACCGCAACCCGTAACAGCGAAACCTGTGGCGCACGCTGGTCCGAGCTGGATCTTGAGCACAAGCTCTGGACTATTCCGGGCGAGCGCATGAAGACGGGCAAGACACATCGCATCCCGCTTACCGAGGCCATGATTGAGGTGATCAGCCAGCAGAAGGGCCAGCATCCGGAGTGGGTTTTTCCCAACAGCCGCCGCACGGGCTGCATTCCCGGCAATGCCATTGGCCGCCCATTGGATACCTTAAAGGTTCACATGGCAGTGCCGCATGGCTTTCGCGCAACATTCAGAACCTAGGCGGCGGAAACCACGAATTATCCTCGCGAGGTCTGCGAGATGGCGATGGCGCATACGCTAAGCAGCAAGGTGGAAGCAGCCTATAACCGTGGGGATTTGCTCGAAAAGAGGAGGGGATTGATACAGGAGTGGAGCGGTTTTCTTGATACCCGCCACAGCCGTGTCTACGAGTAGAATTGGGACCATCCCACGATAGAAAGGCTAACAAAATAGAATCCATAGCATACGATTTCACCGATCCGACTTCCTCCCTTGATGCCTAGGTAGGCTCTCTTGAGTGGAAAGTACGAACTCACTAGGGCAAGGATCAAACATATACCAGCAACATCCGTTGGTGTTGGCGTCATGTTGAACGAGGCGTAATCACTCCATGCGAAAAGCAAAAAACTGACGGTGTAACTCCCGTAACAGATCAGCATCACCGATGCCGAGTCCCCCTTTGACACCAAGCAGGGCCTTTTTCAGAGGAAAGTATGTGCTCAGTACTGCAAGCACAAAACATACGCTAGCTATGTTCACTACTGTTGTTTCGTTCAAGCTATGTCCTTCAGTGTCTCAACGTACCGGCAAACGAGCTAGTCATCGCAACCACAGCCAAAACACCTCGCCACCTTAACTATCTTGCCACTCCCGAACATGCCAGGACATGACAATGGCTGGACAACACAGGACTCCGATGGCGAAGTAACGCGTAATATGGTCAGGGTCGCCCGCAGCGGTTGTACCGAGGCAATTCAAATAAACAGCCTCGTAGCGAATGCCGACCCAGATAGCCAGTACCACCCAAAGCACAATAACCGACCACCCGACGAGGAGCTTGAGCAAAAGGCTGGTAGTTTTCACATGTTTGCCCTCTGGTTAGGTTTAGCAGGGCTCGCCCAACTGACGAGCAAGTCTTTCTAGAGTAGAGCCGTCCAGCCTCTTAGTTTTACCGCTGCGTCGTAGAAGCAAATGGACCAGACTTTTTGCCCCTATGTATGTCGCCAAACTATGGAAAGAAATTGATACCCCAAAGATTCACATTATCGTCTGCCTTCCACGCGTGCTAAGGCTACTCCAAGCGCTGCACAGGGGCCTATCCAGAGCGCTAAAACCACAAGCAGCAGCCATTTGACCCTGTCCCCATACCTGTCTTCAAATTCCTGATGGGTAGCAAGAATATGGTTCTGCTTCTTTACTGCTGCGGCATGGTATTTAAAAAAAAGAATCCTCTGTGAGGCTTTTGCTATACGACTGCTCGTAGTGTTCGAGGCTAGGCAACTCAGGCAGGACAGGCATGGGTCGAGTCTGCTCTGGACTCTGAAGACTTTTGCCGCTACCAGCACCGCTGTCCAGCAATCCATCAGGGACGCCCGCGTACCGATCATGATTGGCGGTGACGACAGTCTGCTGTTTCCAGTGGCCAAGGGGGGGGCATGATGCACTGCCGGGCCGCATCGGCATCATACATTTCGATGCACATCTTGATCTGATGGACGAGAGCGAAAACAGGGCCGCTACAGCCAGTCCAGCGGCATGCGTCGTTCACCTGAACTAGACCGTATCGCTGCGCAGGACTGCATCCAAGTCTGTGAGCGGCACTTCAAATTTCTGCTTCAGGCAAATTCAAGCACGATCATAATCTAATACACCTTTCCGCTCGGGAAGTGCTGCGCCTTGGTCCGCAGGCTACGGTCGAACGTATCCTAGAACGTGTTAAAGGCGCCGACCACCTTTTCTTGTCATTCGATATCGATGCCATCGACCCAGCTTATGCACCGGGAGCGGGTGCTCATGAACCAGGCGGTATCAGCTAGGACGAGGCGCTGCAGATGGTCGAATTGCTGGCGCCTCACTGCGCGGCGATGGCCATTACCGATGGTTAACCCTACTAAGGATGTAGGCGACACGAACTCAACGCTGGCGGCTTATCTTGCCGTTTCCTTTGCCGTATACGGCAGCCAGGGTAGCGCTGGTAGTTAACTGACACACTCTGCTCATGCCTCCTGCTGGCAGAGTGTTCCTCCGACAGACGTTTGTGCAATGCCTGCTTGGATGACTGTCTACATACGTTGCAGCGTTTTATGCTAAGGCTTTAGCGCTCCTGCCTACATCGAATCTACAAACGTCACCGTATCAGCAATTTGCCAGGCCATACTGAGCCGACATGTAAGAAAAGGACTTTGAATTTTATGTGCTGGGGTATACGCACATAGGGATCAATGAGATACATACCGCAGAAGGCTAGGTCTGTCTCTTCGTGGCGATCAATCGCACCTCGAAGTTTGTCTATGCCAAGTTGTACGAGTAGATGATGCGCAAGACTGCGGTCAGCTTTCTAGAAGCCACGCTTAAAGCGTTACCTTTTAAGGTGCACGCGGTGCTGTGCCGAGAATGACATCAAGTTTTCCAAAAAGAGCAGTATGGAAAGCTACAGAGCTCATTTTTTCAATATAGTCTGCTACCGCCACGGCATCGAGCGTCGGCTAGCCAAACTGTTTCATGTCTGGACCAGTGGCCAGCTTGCACGTATGAAACGCACGATCAAGCAGGGCATCATCAGGGCATTGCAATACCATATTGTTGGACAGCTGCAGGATCATACGAAGGATTATATTTGCGCCTTTAACAGTGCTTGTCCTGAGAAAGGCAAACACCTATTGGTTTTATCCTCCAGCAATAGCACAAACAGCCGTAGCTCTTTTCAACTGACCTAACCCCCTTTTTTCCGTGACCTAACAATTACTTGGGATTCACCACCCTAGTGCCATTCGCTATTTCGTTTCGGCAGGTGATTCGCGAGAGGTAATGCTATCTACCGCCCTGAATTCTAGCGACTAACCGCATCTTAAGGGGCTTCAAAAAATTTTTACTTTCCAATGAGGTAAATACGTTTTACATCAGAGCAATAAATGAGATCATCTCTCATTTGCATTTATATGGATTAGAGACACGCCTAAAATGAATCTAAACATTAAAGCGGCACAGGGATCTGTACATCTTCCGCGACCATTATGTAGCTCTGGTATGCTTATCATGGTATTGGCCCAACCGTTATATGCCGCGGAAGCTCCTAATGTGGTGGAGGCACTGGACCTAGGTAACAGCACTATTGACGCCACCGGCCCTACTACTTCTGAAAAAAGTCAAGTCAGCTATCAGGCCTCGCGCGCGTCCGTTGCCACCCGTACCGAGACTCCCTTGGTCGAAGTAGCTCAATCAGTCAATGTGGTTACCAACCGTGTCATCGAAGACCGCGCGCCGCAGAGTCTGGATGAGGCCATCAACCCGGTCAGTGGTGTCAAGCAGGGTAATACCTTGGGGGGTACCCAGGACGCGATTCAAAAGCGTGGCTTCGGCACCAATCGCGACAACTCAATCATGCGTGACGGCATGCAATCTGTACAGGCACGCAATTTCACACCTACAACTGAGCGCATTGAAGTCCTTAAAGGACCTGCGTCCATGCTTTATGGAGTGCAAGACCCTGGTGGCGTAATCAATGTGGTAACCAAGAAACCGCAACTGTACTCGGGTCACTCAATCTCTGCATGGGGCACAAGCTTTGGCGGTGGAGGCACTCAAGTCGACAGTACCGGTCCACTAGGTGATTCCGGGTTGGCCTATCGCGTGATTCTTGATGATCAGCATTATGACTACTGGCGAAATTTTGGCGACATCGATCAAACGGTAATTGCTCCATCCATCGCCTGGTACGGTGAAGACACCAATGTACTGGTGGCCTATGAGCATATGGAATATTCGGTGCCCTTCGACCGCGGTACACAGATCAATCCGCTCACAGGGAAAGTACTGGACATCCCACGTACTCGTCGTCTGGACGAGGCATTCAATGTCACCACTGGACGCTCCGACGCCTTGACTGTACGCCTCGAACGACAGCTGGATGAATATTGGAAACTCAATGTCGGTTATGGTTATAGCCGTAATTACTATAACGACTACCAATCGCGCTTCGTGTCAGCTGATTACACCACTGGAGTGGTTACCCGGCGCGGCGACGCAACCCGTGATGCCAAACAATTCGCTCATACGGCGACCATCAATGCGTTGGGTAATGTGGAGTGGGGCGGTTTCAAGCATGAAATCCTGGTCGGCGCAGACTACATGAAAAACGAACGTACACTCGGTGACCTGATTCGAAACGCTAACGATACCAGCTTCAATTACAACAATCCGGTTTATGGACAGGTACCGATTCCAAGCCGTGTAAGCGCAGCGAACAGTGATCAGACCGACAAACTGAATACCTATGCTCTCTTTGTACAGGACTCCATGCACCTGAACGACCACTGGATTCTCCAAGGTGGTCTGCGCTATGACCAGTTCGACGAGCTGACAGGAAAAGGGCGCCCCTTCGTGGTCGGCGCAGACGTGAAGGACAGCAAAGTAGTGCCGCGCCTAGGTCTGGTCTACATGATCCAGCCGGACTGGTCAGTCTACGGCAGCTATACAGAATCCTTCCGCCCTAATACGTCAGTCGCCACTCCTATTGGCGACTTGCCGCCAGAAGAAGGCAAGTCGTACGAAATCGGTACCAAGTTTCAAAATGACCGCATCACCGCAACTCTGGCGGCGTTCAATATCGTTAAGAAAAATGTTCAAACCAGCGAAGCCTGTGGTGATGAGACCTGCACACGTGTGTCTGGCAAGGTGCGCTCACGTGGGATTGAGGTGGATATCACTGGCGAGATCAATGAATACTGGAGCCTGATAGGCAGCTACGCCTTCACTGATACTGAAGTTTTGGAAGACCCGATCCTCGAAGGCCAACCTATTGATGGGGTTTCCAAGCATACCGCTTCGCTTTATCTGACCCGCGACTTTGGTCGTGTTGGTATCGGTGAATTGCGCGCAGGCGCCGGTGCTCGCTACATGAGCCGTTGGGGCGTTAACAATGGTGCCGAGGGAGCAGGCAATGTTGAATATTACCTGCCGTCCGCCAAGGTGACCGATGCCTTCGTGTCTTACAAGATGGCCTTCGATAAGGCAGATCTGACACTGCAGTTCAATCTGAAAAATATTTTTGACGAGCACTACTACGTCTCCAGTAGCGGGCTAGGTTCGCCATCCATCGTTATAGGTGAGCCACGCCAGTTAGTGGGCAAGGCTACGCTGGCTTTCTAATCGACTTAGCCTTTGCATACCACTTTATCAAGGATCTGTATGCACCATTCAATTCTACGAGGCCTCGGCCTAGTATGTGCTCTATCGTTCATGGCTACAGCACAGGCCGCTCCGCTGACCGAGCCGACCCTATCAGTATATGAGCCACATGACGTGGCTATTTCTAGCACTGCACGCTACCTAACCCCCGATGGAACAATCCGCATTGGAGGTGCCGAACATGTAAATTACATCGTTGAGCGCTTCAATAGTGAGCTGCAGAAAAGTCACCCTCACTGGCGTTTTCAGGTCGAATCCAAAGGCACCACCAGTGCGGTACCACTACTAACCCACGGCGTTACGTTGTTTGGTGCCATGGGACGCGCTATCAATCCTCTCGAAACGTCTGCCTACCGTAAGATCGTCGGCGTTGCCCCATTGGAAATACGGATAGCCTACACGAGTGACGACACCTCTCAGCATTTAGCGACGTCATTGGCAGTGTATGTCAACCGCGCCAACCCCTTGGCTAGCCTGTCGGCCGAACAAGTAGCACAGATCCTTAGCGTTGGTAATCCAGAAGGCGATTTTTCACGCTGGGGTCAACTTGGCCTGACCGGCGTCTGGCAAGAGCGGGCTATTCATCCTTACGGCACACCTGAATTCACCGGTTTTGGTACCTACATGCAGGCAACCCACCTGCACGACCGGCCACTTGCGCAAAACTACGAAGCCTACGGTAACACCGAGGAAATCCTAAAGCGGCTGGCAGACGACCCTGCTGGACTTGGAGTAGCGGCTATTGGCCTGGAAAATGAAGAGATCAAACAATTAGCTATCTTCAACCCCAACGATCACAGCTTGGCCACAGGCACCCCTGCCGAAGTTACCGCTGCCCTTTATCCCTACGGACGTTACCTTTACTTCTATCTGCGTCGTGAGCCGGGTCAAACTATCGACCCGCTGGTCAAGGAGTACATGCGCTTTGTCCTATCTCGCCAAGGTCAACAGATTATCGCTAGCCAACCGAAAGGCTATTTTCCTCTTACCGCGAAAGATGCCCAGGCTGAATTAGCTAAACTTGACGAGGTTGCTGCACCATGATTTGTGTACGTTCAATTTTTATTGTGCCTTTTTTACTTGTTGGCTCATTAACAGCCTGTGCTGCACACTTACAACCACCGACTCACGCAAGTTATCTGACGTCCGACGGGGCCATCGCCATCATTGGGAATGATGGCATGGAGGAGCTTATCAATGAACTTAACGCCTTGTTTGTTCGCTATCATCCAGGCTTTAAATTCGCCGTCACGGCTAAAGGATCATCGGTGGGCATGCCAGCCTTGACTGCTGGTGCCACGGCTATCGCCCCGATGTCGAGGGAGCCTTGGGTGGGCGAGGCTAATGGCTACAAGCAGGTCATGGGGCACGAGCCCTTAGATATCCGCATCGGTTACTCAGGCCATGGACCACGCAATAATGGCAAAACGCCCCCTGCTGTATATCTGCATCCCGATAATCCGCTGGCCTCCCTCACGGTACAGCAGCTAGCCAAAATAGTTACGTCAGGCCAACCCGGCGGTGACATCAATACCTGGGGACAACTGGGCATGGACGGTGAATGGAAGGACCGGCGCATTCATATTTATGGTCTACGCGACAATGGTGGCTTTGCTACCAATCAACGCCTCGACAAATTCGGCGGACTGCCTTTCAGCCCACGCTACGAACCGTTGCCTAGCCGTGAATCAATTTTGCGCGCTGTGGCTAATGATCCCTATAGCATCGGTCTCACTGGATGGGTAAAAGCTGCCGACACAGCGCCGCAATTAAGGACTCTACCAATTAGTGCCGTACCAGGTACCCAACCTCGTACGCCCAGCTATGAAGATGTTGCTGGGGGCGCTTATCCGTTGTCTTCATACCTACATCTTTTCGTAACGTTGGAACCAGGCCAGTCTCTTGAGCCCTTTATCAAGGAATACCTCCGACTTGCTCTATCCGAAGAAGGTCAGAAACTGGTTCGTCTGCAGACGTCTACAGTCGAAGGCTATGTTCCCTTGAGCTTAGAGGATCTAGCGCAAGAGCGTCATAAATTAGAAGAGCTATGACGGCATACACTATCTCTTTTCATATAAAATTGGTTTCGATCAACATGGCCAGCATGTTATGTGATCAACCTTGTTAGATGGGCTTTAGGTTTTGATTTGCTAGGCTGTCTTTTCTGTGTGGATACAGGGATAACAGGCCGTTACGAATTGGGTGATCAATCATGGGCGCTGATTAGCGATCTGGTTTCTCACAGGCAGCAGCGGGGACGACGCTGCAAGAATGATAGCCTAATGCCTAACGGCGTCTTTTGGGTACTGTTTTCAGGGGCGAAGTGGCATGATCTACCACGCCACTTTGGCGCCGGGCAAACGGTCTATCACCGTTTTCGTATCTGGCGAAACCGCTTGCTGTTAAGGCTCTGCTCAAACAGCTTTATTTGGATCTGAGGCAGGACGCTCGTATTGATCTGGGTACCTAGATGCTTGACACAACCTCTATCCTGCAACGCGTGCCGCACTCAGGTGCTCCTAAGACCAAACGCAGAGACGCAGTTGTGGCGGCCTGGCAGGCAAGCTTCATCTTAGCTGCGAAACCCATGGCGTACCCTTGAGCTTTGCTAGTTCGCCTGGCCATCATCTCCTACGTCAGATGCATCGCCGCCCCAGCAGGCCTGCCTATCGTAAGCGCAATGTTATCGAGCGGCTCTTTAGCTGGTTTAAGGAGCATCGCCGGATAGCCACCCGTTTCGAGAAGCTCGCCACAGCTTTGAAATCATGATTTCTCTGGCTTGCCTGTAAATTTGCTTGAGAAAGTCTTTTAGAAAGAGTCTAGTAGTTAGGTTAATTAAATCTTTCGCTGTAGGGTATGATACCCAAGCAAACGCCTCGCTTCCTTTAGGGTTTTTCCCTCTGCGATTACTGATCGTATATTTGCTTCAACCTGCTCGATTTCATGGGCACAATTAGCGACTTCCCTTGCTTTGTCTCTTGCTACGACAACCACGCCGTTGGCATCAGCAATCACTATATCTCGGTCTGATACACGTGCCTGACCAATCGAAACTGTTTGATTAACCGCCTCTACTTGAACGCGATCCTTGCCTGTACGCATGAATCTGCCCTTAGTGAAAAGAGGATATCCATCGTTCAAGGCCCTATTGACGTCTCGGCAGACACCATCTATTACCGTTGCTGCTATTTTTTTGGACGCAGCATATTGAGTCATAATATCGCCCCACACTGTACAATCTGTGCGGCCATTATTGTCGATCATTACCACATCGCCATACGCAACATCTTCAATAAAATCACCTACAGTACCAGGTGGAACATTGGCACTTTCGTAACGAACAGTGAATGCTGGACCTACGATAACTTTGGAATAGTTATCAAGGGGTACCACACCAAAACATTGACCTGGTAGGCCAAGCTTGTCCAGAGCATCCGAAACGCTGGGAGTATCAAGTCCTGCAAATAAATCTACCAGCTCTTTATCTTCTGGTCTCATCAATAATCCCCTTGTATTTATATATACATGCCGTAAATAGGTCTTTTCAGCAACAGTATATTTGAAAGTAATTGCTCATTTAATTAACTATGATTTGCGTGAGGGATTGGTTCGGCGATAGTCAGCAAAAGTATAAAACTTGTGAAAGAACCAATTGCAAGGAATATAAAAACATAACTCCAACCGTAACTATCTAACAGAATACCTGTTAGTAGTGGACTAGCCGCAGCACCTAGCTGGCCGACCATATTTACAATTGCATTTGCTATTGGGAAACTAATTTTAGAAACCAATCCCATTGGATAGGACATATACGAGGAAAAGCCCAGGCTCAAAACGATGCCAGTAAGCATCAGTAATAGTCCGTAAGGTAGCGGCTCTGCCGGGGAGTTAATCAGCAGGTACATCATCAAGGAGGTACCGAGTGCAGATGTAAGCATGCCTGGCTTGCGTCGCCCACCAAGAAGTCGGTCGGAGACGTATCCTCCTAACAAATTTCCTATGACGGCACCTACCCATGGAGCGGCAGATACTAGACCCATGTTGATAATGGAGAAGCCTTTTACTGTCATCAGATAAGTAGGAATCCAGGTAAGAAGTACACTGGAAACGCCAAGTTGAAAGCAGTAACTGGATGCGCAACCCCAGATATTCCAAGACTTGAATACCTCATGAGTTGAATTAAGTGGTGTTTCAACACGCCTTTTGATGAATACGTCAAGACGCTGTAACCAGCGCACCGAAGGCGCATTTTTGAAGTTATCGTCCTGCTGAATGAGCGGCTTCTTATCAAGGATGTAATCCAGTTCCGCCTGGTTGACGAACCGACTTTTCGATGGATGGTCTGCGACTAGAAAATACCAGACGGCCGACAGGACAATGCCTGGTATAGCGAAAAAGAAGAATATTTCTCGCCATCCCCATGTTGAGATAATGATAGCGCAGAGAGGTGGGACGATCACTGGACCAAATTTCACGGCAGATAAGAATATGCCAGACGCAATGCCTTTTTCTTTTGCTGGAAACCAGTTATTGATGGTAGACGTCATGCTGATTGGTAATGGCCCTTCGGCAAGACCTAAACCAAACCGATATATTTTAAGCGCTAGCAACGATCCGGCTGTGCCGACAAGACCGGTCAATATAGATGTTAAAATCATTGCACTGGGAAGAATCTTGCTGACACTCATGCGAGCAAATGCGAAGCCAGCCGGGATCTGAGCAAGGGCGTAGGCCAGTAGAAAGAGGCTCATAAGACCACCAGCCTCCGCATTTGTCATTTCAAATTCTTTGCGAATGAATGGCATGGCTACACCGAGGTTAGCCCTGTCTGCGGCAGCGACGGTGTAAATAACAAATATCAGTCCTGCTACTGCCCAGCGATAGCTACTAGGAGTCATCGTCTTGGCAATCTTTGAATAAGCCATCGTGCAACCCTTATTGTTGTTGGTATAAGGGCATAATCTAGTGTGGTTGAAACTCTAGAAAAAGCGACAAATACTCAAGCTTAACGATCGCTTTTGGTAATGTTTTGCTAGGATATTGAGTCAGTGCCATGCAGTTTATCAACCGTTAAACAACACTAAACGTATTACAGTTGGGCTATTCATAGGATCTGGCGTAATGATTTAATAACTATTCTTTCAGTCTGGGTTTTATCATGATTACCTTAAAACAGCTTGAAGCCATCTTTTGGATTGTTGAACTGGGTAGTTTTGAAGCCGCCTCGGTGAAGCTGAATATGTCACAGTCGGCTGTATCCAAACGCGTGCAGGAGCTTGAAGATACCTTTGACGTTCGTTTATTCGATCGCTCTAAACGCACTGCTAAGCTGACTGAAAAAGGTGAAGATCTCTTTGAGTATGCTGTAGAAATGCTGCGTCAGCGAGATTGCCTCTTGGAAAGCATCAGTTCCAAAGCAGCTTTGGTAAAGCGTTACCGCCTGGGCGTGACAGAACTCACAGCATTAACGTGGCTGCCTGCATTAGTCGAAGAAATTCGCCTGGCATACCCCAAAGTGGCTCTTGAGCCATCCATAGAACTTAGCTCGGAATTATTCAAAAAGCTGGAAAATAATCAGATAGATCTGATTATTGTACCTGACATATTTGCCGACCCTCGTTATGTAATTAAACCACTCAAAAGTGTGAAAAATGTATGGATGACCGCGCCCGGTCTATACAAGGGCGAAGAGTTTATGAGTTTGCAATCCTTGGCCTTCTATACGG
Organism: Pseudomonas sp. LTJR-52; assembly: GCF_003691465.1. Lineage (NCBI taxonomy): Bacteria > Pseudomonadati > Pseudomonadota > Gammaproteobacteria > Pseudomonadales > Pseudomonadaceae > Pseudomonas > Pseudomonas sp. LTJR-52. The sequence goes on along the minus strand of NZ_CP033105.1, from coordinate 5,470,856 downwards.
TGCTGACTCAGGGGGGAAGTTCTGGCACCGGGTTAATATATGAGCGCTGGCTCGCCGAAAACCAAGTTAGATTGAATCGAACCCTTACCAGTAACTATCTGATAGCCCAGGTGGGACTGACCATTTCTGGAGTTGGTATTAGTTACTTGCCGTACGAATGTCTGAAGCCACTAATTAGCCAAGACCGTTTGAAGGTCATAGAAACTCGACCTGCGTTGCCCGAAATTCAATATACCGCTGTGCATCGTGCTGATCGTTTCCAAGGGCTGAGCCTTGCTATTTCAAGGCTTGCAGAGCAATGCTGCGACTTTAGTCGATTGATTCTGGAGCCCTAATCAAAAGTCTAGAATAAATACAAAAAGTGATGATATTTCATAAATAAATATCGCTAAACGTATTTATCTGGCTTCCCTAATATAAGCTCATCTAACTGAGTTCATCTGTTTGGAGGTTGTTATGTCTTTCCTAGGCTCTCGCATCTTTGCCTCCCCATCTCTCGCTCCTGCCGACCTTGTTGAAGCTTTTCGCACTGTCGTGACTCCTCATATCAGTGACAACTTGGGACGTCATATCGGTGCGAGAGGAATAAATCGCTATAACCGCACAGGTAAGCTTGTGGGCACTGCTTTGACCGTCAAGACACGGCCAGGTGACAACCTACTGGTTTACAAAGCGTTAACCTTGCTGCAAGCAGGCCACGTATTGGTAATTGATGCGCAAGGTGATGGTACTAATGCAGTGATTGGTGAGCTAATTAAGCTGTATGCTCAGCAACGAGGCTGTGTAGGTTTTGTTGTCGATGGCGCTATTCGCGATGTGGCAAGTTTCGAAGATACGCCTTGTTACGCGCGTAGCGTTGTTCACTGCGGTCCTTACAAAAGTGGGCCGGGTGAGATCAATGTCCCGGTGTCTATTGGTGGAATGATTGTAAGTCCTGGCGATATCATCGTAGGTGATGAAGATGGTTTGGTTTCATTCGCGCAAGCTGATGCTGAACAGATATTGATAAGGGCACATGCTCACGAAGCCCATGAGCTCAAAGTAAAGGCCGAAATAGCAACCGGTGCGATTGATCAATCCTGGCTAACTACAGTACTCAATAATGCTGGTCTGGCGAGCTAGAAAGGAATGAGTAAACATTAGATATGTAGCCAGCATGTTAGCGTATTGAATCTCCAAAGCCGGCACAATGGTTTCCCGTATCAGGCTGATATTTCCTGGTGATCCCGAGGCTTCAATTGATGCACCAAAAGGCCGCTCAGCAAGGCGCTATCATCCTTGGGATATCAGTAAAGATGCTGTTTTAAACCTAGCAAGACAGCTTAGGGCTTGTCTGAAAAGTCGCGTTTGTTAGCCTGATGTCGTTGGAGCAAGCGGAGGCAGACATGACAGGTCGTTACGAGCTTTCGAATCAGCGCTGGGCATTGATTGAAGACATCGTTTCTCCTCCCCAGACCATGGGCCGTCCTCGCCGGGATGATCGACGGATGCTCAATGGTATCTTCTGGATCCTTTGCTCCGGCGCCAAATGGCGTGATCTACCCGAACGCTACGGCCCTTGGAAAACGATCTATCAGCGTCTTCGCCAATGGCGGGACGACGGCACGTTTGAGCGCGTATTGACTCTTCTGCATCTGCGGCTTCGCCAGGATGGCTTTATCGATCTGGATACCTGGATGGTGGACTCTACCACCATTCGAGCTACCCGTGCCGCGGTAGGAGGCGGAAAAAATGGGGCCCGGACGAACCTGTAGATCATTGCCTGGGACGCAGCCGGGGTGGGTTAGGTACCAAGATTCACCTGCTTTGCGATGCCAATGGTTATCCGCTGAGCTTTACCCTCTCGCCTGGTCAGCAGGCCGATTCGCGCAACTTTATTCCGTTACTGGATCAGGTACGTCTTCCTGGCTCTCAGGGCAGACCACGCAAGCGTTGCCGGACAGTGATCGCAGACAAGGGCTACGATAGTGAAGGGTTGCGTCGCTATTTCGACCGCTTCGGTATGCAGCCGGTGATTGCCCAGCGCACGATGCACCGCAAGCCCCGGCCAGGTCTGCCTCGCCTGTTTGATAGGCCCAAGTATCAACAGCGTAACGTAATCGAACGGCTATTCGGTTGGTTAAAGGAGAAGCGTCGGCGCTGTACTCGCTTTGACAAGCTGGCTAACAGCTTCAAGGCCATGGTAACGCTGGCCTGCATCGAGCGATGCATGCATGCCGACTTTTCAGACAAACCCTAGTGTGATGAATTACAACTACCAAGCATAAGTATCGTCTGGAGAATGAGTACTCAAAACTGACTCGAGGAGGCATGCGATGAGAACAGGCCGTCCTGCTGTACAGATCACACTAACCAAGCAAGAACATGCTTAACCAGGAAGCCGAGGTTGGAGTGAAGTGGGCCTGATAGCGTGGATATGGGGATAGCCAAGCCTTTATCTGCTTGGTCTTGTGTACCGTATAGTTACCCATGATCACGGCGAGTTTCTTGTCGAAACCTTTGCGCAATATTTACTCCACGTGTCTTGAGTGGCATGGAGACGCCCGGATAATCAACGCCAAGCCAAACCGGGCTAAAACGTTGTTAAATAACTCCTATGTACTTCAGATGGCTTTCTTCTCTTGCTCTACTTTTGCTGGGCACGCTTGCAAATGCTGATACTGTCTGGCTCAAGAATGGCGACAAAATGACAGGTACTATCAGGCTACTTGATAGTAAAAAATTGCTTCTTCAAACGGAGTATGGCGGCGATGTGCCTATCGATTGGGATAAGGTCAAGACGTTACAACGCGACACGCCTGTCATGATTACGCGCAGTAAAAATAACCATACCCAAATGGTTCAGGCGCTTAAGGCAGCTGATGATGCCAAAATTACCGTTCAGACAGAGAGCGAGACCCAGACCATACCGTTAGAGAGTATTTCCCAGATCATACCTCCTAAACCCTTTCTTCATGACTTTAGCTGGAAAGGTAATATTGACGTCGGGCTGGATTATATCAATTCATCTTCATCGGATAGCGAGGACTACGATGTCGATTTTAAGACCCAAGCCCGTCATGGAATGTGGCGGCACAACGCGACAGGGAGTTATGACCGCTACGAAAGCAACGGATCTGTCTCAACCGACAACTACTCACTCGAATACGCGCTGGATCGGTTCTTTACCGAGAAGCTCTTCTGGCAAAGCCGCCTAGAGTACAAGCGTGATTGGGTTGAGGATGTAACAAAGCAGCGTGTTATTGGTACCGGTCCAGGCTACCAATTCTGGGATAACGAATTAGGTGCATTTTCGCTAATCGGATTGCTCAACCAGAACCGCTTCGACTTCATAGATGGGGGTTCTAGAGAGTTCTATTCTGCCAACCTCAAATGGAACTACACTCGAAATCTATATGGGCAAACAGTACAGGTATTCACGACAGGGGAGGTTGGCCGTCCCCTAAATGGTATAGCGGATTTTACTTTCGACGGAGAAATGGGGCTTCGCTATAAAGTTACTAATTGGGCGTCATTGAACCTAAAGGCTTCTAGATCTCTGATCAGCGGCGCGCCCGGTGACACTGATCAGACAGAATATACTGTGGGTTTTGGTATCACTTGGTAAAGGAGCGTGTCGCGCAAGTCAATGGTAACTCTGCAGCCAAGCTCAAAGTGTAAAGCCTAATTACGGCCTAATCAGTCTAAAATATCGGGTTATTATCCATAAACTTAAATCTTCCGCGCTAGATGGTAGCGCGGCTAGAGCTAACTTCACGTAGAAAGCTTCAGCTAGCCATGCAAAATGCTCAGAGCCAAGATCATGCCCACCACATAGCTGCTGAGCATTCACTTCACTCACCGACCACGACCTTAGACTCAGCGAGTTTCATGCTTCTACTTCCTGGTTGGGTGAAAGCTCACAAAATAAAGACTGCATCTACTCGGTTTATTCAAGAAGTCTTATTGGCGAATCTTATTAGTAACTCAATTAAGAAAGTCCTTGGTTGACTAAGGTCTCTGCTCTAACGAACCCTCAGGCTTAAGCCAAGAAATTGCGTTATGGTTTAACCATGTTTGAGCAACAGAGGAGCGCTTAACAGTTGCATCTAGGAAGGCCGTCGTGACGGCACGCAGAAAGGCAACCTGTCTTGGGTTAAAACGCGCCTCATCATTCTGGCCATGTCCAAAGCGCGGTGGCTCTCCCATCTCGCCACCGGGGCCCCTTCTGCCACCTCCTGGCCCACCCATGCTGCCTGAAGGGTCGCCCATGCCACCAACTGGTCGTCTTTCTCCTGGAGAGCTTTCTTTATTTTTTCGACTGGCTGTCACGGGAAATACAGAACCGCTGAATCCCGCATGCTCTGCTGTGCTAAGAATCAACTGGTAGCTGCCTGATGTCTGGATATTCTGCCAAAGTTTTAAACGTTGCCCAGCCGTGCGGACCCAATTAAAGGGATCCTCATCTAATGGCCCAGTAGCGGTCAGTACGGGTACTCGTATAGAGGTAAAGCGTATCGGATCAGTGCCATCCTTTACATACGGACTAAGTAGGATTGCAGCCACAGGCTTGAGTTGAAGGACAGGCAGTGGTTGCTCTGAGATATGTTCACCCGCTAGCGCTGCTGCGGTTTGTGCACCTATATCGTAGCCAGCCACGATAACCTGTTCCCAGTTGATGCCTGGCTGTTGCGCTTTTAATCTCTGACGAGCCTCGTTAAAAGCCTGACTGATCAAACTTACTCGGGTCACCAACTCGCTGTCGGCATAGTAACGTTGGGCAAGGCTGCGGAAGCTACCGGCCTGGGCTTCACGACTGGAATAGATCTCACGACCCAAGGTGGTTGGTTGCAGACTTATAACTGCGTAGCCAGCTTGAGCCCAGGCCTCTCGCCATAAACGGCCCGACTCGCTATTTTCGCCCAGACCAGGCAGATAGATAATAACGGGTGCGCCTTGCGCTGAAGCCGGTAACAGCCAGGAGACGTCTATGGATTGCTGATCGATAATCCAGCGCTCATGCCAACCTGATACAGGTTTCAATTCTTCCGGTGAATAGCCGGTTTTCTGTAATAGCTGTACAGACGAAGCCAGGTCTGATTTTCCCTTGGGGCCATGCTCTGATGAACAGGCAGTCAATAGGGTAGTTATGAGCGTAAGCCCAATACAGGATAATGTAAGCCCACGTAATTTTATCATGTTGTCTTTCAGGTGATACCAGTTAGGCAACCATGATGCCAAACGCCGTCCGGCATCGACGTCAGCTAAGCGTAACGTTACAGTAAAGACGGCGTTACAACCCTTAGTGCAAGATCATCCTAAATGGATGCTTGGGCGCTAGTACACTCTGAAAGTAGCTTTATGTAGGAATAGTTTTCCAACCTTTACCGTCTCGTTGGTACATCTTTACCTCCAAACAAGCATACTGGTCGCCGCTGGCAGGCTCCCTCTCTTGCCAGTACTGCTTTTAGCAATGAGCAAGTCTTCATTCCCAATAGCGTCGTCGCTAGCAACTCCAGAAATGATAGTGGCTATTGGGGATGATTTTATTTCACTGACCCATCAGCACCCGTTGTCGGTTTATCAGGTGCTACGACCACCTCTGTTACAGGCTTCCTTTCATATAGTCAGAAGCGTGTTAGCCACAGCCGATAAGACACCTTGATGTATCGTCTGAAATACCTGAGCTTATGGAACAATTGACCTATGTAGCTCGCACAATATGCTCATTGGTACTCACAATGAGGATTGATGCCGACTCAACACGCTTACAAGCCAGCCGCCACTGGTAAAGTCATAAAGGCTTGGACAATGCTTATTTATAGGCGATCCCGAGACACCACATAACTGATATGCATCACTCTACAAATCGATTGTATTAGTCACAGTTTACCGATCGTGTTTGGATCCAAGAGATGCATGACGGTAGCCATCGTTTTCAGGTCAATGCCTAGCTCGGCCGCCAAGAGTGCCAGATACCGATAAATATCATAAATATAAAGGTGACTTATGCGACTTGGCTGGTACTCCCATCTGGACAAACGGGAAAAACGAACCTATTGGGCTTGTTTCGGTGGCTTTACCCTCGACTCGATGGACTCGACTATTTATGCCCTAGTCATGCCTGTTCTACTGACAGTATTGGGCATGAGCAAATCAGACGCAGGAATTCTCAGTTCTGTTGCATTGATAGGTAGCGCATTAGGAGGCTGGTCAGCAGGTGTGTTAGCCGATCGTTATGGCCGCATTAGAGTCATGCAATGGACAGTTGTCTGGGTAGCAACCTTCACCTTTCTAGCGGCTTTTTGCTCAAGCTTTTGGGAGTTTCTCCCTGTACGTTTTCTTCAGGGGGTCGGTTATGGCGGGGAAGCCGTAGTAGGGGCAGTTCTTATAAGTGAGGCGATTAAGCCTGCCCTACGCGGGCGGGTAGCTGCCTCTATCCAAAGCGGCTATGCAATAGGGTATGCCATCTCACTTGGGGCTATGCCAGTAGTCTTTTATCTATTTCCAGAAGACGTCGCTTGGCGCGCCTTCTTTGCCATTGGGTTATTACCTGCATTACTAGTATGGTTTATCCGTCGCTTGGTGCCTGAATCGGATACCTTTAACAAAGCGCGGGCTCGAGATAAAAAAGTCGATATTCGAGTTATTTTTGGAGCTAGGCACCGTCGAGTAACATTTATCAGTACAGTCTTAGCAAGTGGCATCTTTGGCGGGGCCTATATCATGATTACATGGTTACCCACCTACATGCGTACGGTCTTGAATCTACCAATAGCTTCAACTTCTGGGTATTTAGCTGTAAATATTATTGGATCGCTTGTTGGTCCTTTTATTTATGGCCTGATTAGTGACAGAGTCGGTCGCGGCAAAACCTTTATGTTGTTCCTAATATGCCAGGCACTAGTCGTGTCCATTTATATGTTTGCAAACGTGAGCATGACAATTATTCTAGGATTAGGTCTGCTTCTCGGAGCCTTTCAAGGTGGGTTGGCTTCAGGACTCCCTCTTACATTTTCAGAATTATATCCTACGAGTATTCGGGCCAACGGCGCAGGGTTCTGTACCAGCTTCGGACGTGGTTTCGGTTCGATCATGCCTGCCGCTGTCGGTTTTGCAGCAGCGCATATAGGACTGGAAACCGCTATGGGAGCATTTGCCATTGGTTCATATACCGTTGGTTTCATCGCAGCCTTATGTCTCCCAAATGCTACCGGTGTAGATTTGGGCGCAGTTGACGCAGCTCATGAAATCGATACATTGGTAAATAAAGAAATAAACTCGCCTCAGACCAAGCATCAGGCCACTTCGTAAGGCTTAACGAATCGACAGTTGGCATGCCAACAAATGACATCTAATAGCCTGGGTTATTCTAGCCTGGGTTATTCTTGAGCTAGCAACGATCATGCGCATACCATGTTTCCGCTTTAGAGCCGCTAACAAAATCCTCTTGAACTAAGCCTGGCTATGTCCACGATAGAGGTATGAGACATCGCAAAGAGCTTACGGCTGCGCTGTGGAAGCGCATCAAGCCGTTATTACCAGAGCATAGACTCTCACCCAAAGGTGGTCGCCCTCGTCTGGATGACGAGCTCGCCCTTAATGGCATCGTATTTGTCCTGCGTACCGGCCCTCCTTGGGAAGATCTACCCCAGGAGCTTGGCTATGGCAGCGGTATGACCTGCTGGAGGCGTCTTAAGCAATGGCAAGCGTGCGGTGTCTGGCACCGCTTGCATCGTGTCTTGCTCGAAGAGCTGCGCGACGCCGATCGTTTGGATCTGAGCCGGGCCAGTGTGGATGCTGCCAGCGTATCCAGCCCCGGGGGCCTATGCACCGGCCCAAACCCGACAGATCGAGGCAAACTTGGCAGCAAGCGGCACCTGATTACCGACTGCAACGGTGTGCCGCTAGCCTTCAATGTCAGTGGAGCTAATTGACATGACTCGATTATGTTCGAGCCGCTGGTTGATGCCTTACCAACACCTGGAGACAAACCAGGTAGAGCCAGGCGTTGGCCTGAGAAGCTACACGCTGACAAAGCGTATGACATAGAGCGCTACCACAGACATCTGCGCACGCGAGGAATCGCTGATCGAATTGCCCGGAAAGGAGTAGATAGCAAGCAACGACTTGGCCAGCATCGCTGGGTGGTAGAGCGTACCCATGCCTGGTTGGCCGGTATGGGCAAGCTGCGTATCCGTTTTGAGCGCAGGCTTGACACTCACCGAGCCCTGTTATCGCTGGCGTGCAGCATCATCTGTCTGCGGTCATTGGAGAGGTCTTGTTAGGGCTCTTGATACTGTCTTGACCAAATTCCGTATTGGACAATAGGCCGCCGCGTCGATGCTGCAGACAAGCCTAACGAGTCAGCTTAGAGTGCTATCCTTGCTACAGTTGAGTTTGGTTTAAGCTTAGGGTCTATCTGAAAAACACTAGATTGTCATCATGAACATTCTGGATTACTTTTCTAACTTATTGATCTTCCGTACGGCAAGACGCTAAAAAGAATCTATAGGGCGGTAACAAGACTTTTCAGACAGACCCTAGGAGCAATCCATTAAATGTACGGCAGGGTACTCAGCTAAGCTCCAATCCCATCGATTCGTTTGTTTCGTGCCATATACAAGAAATCCAGTCCCAGAAGGAAATGGAAGCCGATGTGCCATCCAGATTGCATGAAGACTATCGAAGAAACGATGAAACGTTCAATGAGCCGGCGCGGCTTTATTGGAACAAGCCTGGCAGCCACCTGTGCCGCAGGGCTTGGCAACATTGCCACGGTTGATTCGCTTGCTGCAGCCGAAACCAATTCAAAGGTCAAAACTAGGCCGCCCGTTTCATTCACACGCGTTGTCGATTTGACGCATCTTCTGTTTGAAGGATTCCCCACCTACGATGGGGCCAAATGGTTCACCAAAGAACCTGTGTTCTCCTATGCGCAAGACAAGATGAATATCAATCGCTGGAGCGTTGTAGAGCATACTGGCACTCATATGGATGCGCCGCTACATTTCTCAGCGGACGGCCTTAGTATTGATGAAATTCCTATTAGTGACCTTGTCGTGCCGCTTGTTGTTATTGATATCTCTGAACGTGCTCAAACGGATCCGGACGCCACAGTTACTCCTGATGATATTCATTTGTGGGAGAAGCAGTATGGAGATTTGCCCATGGGTTGCTGTGTTGTTATGAATTCAGGTTGGCACCGTCTGTCGAAGTCCCCGCGATTCACAGGCAAAGACAGTGAGGGCAAATATCATACGCCAGGATTTGCCTTGGAAACTGCGCAAATGCTAATACATGAGCGGTTCGTAAAAGGGATCGGTGTTGACACGCTGTCGCTCGATACCGGTATTTCCACAGGCACTTTCCCGGTCCATAACCTCTGGTTACCCAGCGGTCGCTGGGGAATCGAAGCTCTGGCGCATCTTGATGAAGTGCCAGCATACGGTGCACATCTCGTAGTTGGAGGGCCGAAAGTGGAGGGCGCAACCGGTGGTCCTAGTAGAATAATGGCATTGGTATAGCGCCACACATGATCGCTATGTAGAGTGGTTACCGCTTTAAGTTTAGCCTATGAAGTGTCGCGCCTAGTTCATTCAGCGTAAAAGCTCGCTAGATCGCCTGCGTAGGCTGAGACTGGGTAGACCTCCTCGCAGTACTCGCTTATCACGTGTAGACATGATCGTAAGCCCGGCCTGTTTCCTCACTGACTTTGCTCCGCCCTTCTAGGCAAACTATCAATACACGTCATGGCATGCGAATAAAGCCTATCGCCCAGCCAGAAACTTGGCCATTACTTTGTAATGACGAAGCTGTCCAGCTGTCCCGATAATCTAGAGGCTTTTATCTACTCGCTCTCGTCATACAGTGTTTTGGAGGGAATTTGTCCTCTGGTCTCCCTAAAGTCTTCTAGACCAATTGTCTTGATTAGCGCAACAAAGTTTTGTTCTTGATAATAGTGACAGAATGTCGCGGGCCTAGCTCTTTTGCTATCATTTATTAACCATCTGGTTAGTTCATAAATCTTATCAGTAAGGAAGAGGTTGGGGCGTAGAGGAACGCCGAGATCTAGAACTCCCTTGAAATTATCTGACAGCCACGATGCATACCGTCCTTCTGGAGCTATGGGAAGTGCCCCTTGAGCTCTTTGTGAATCAATTAGGTTTATCAAAATGAACAGTTCTCAACCTTTGGCACCTGCCCGTAGGTGGCCCGTCTGGTTTGCCGCGTTAGGAGTGCTGATTTTTGGCCTGCCTTTTACTGTCGGCGGTGGATATTTAATTACCCTAGGTGGCAGTTGGTACTTCCTGTTAACCGGTCTAGTCCTACTAGTGTCGGCCGTCTTGCTATTCAGGCAGCGCCTCTTGGGTGCCTGGCTGTTCGGAGCAGTTGTGGTGTTGACTGCAATATGGGCGCTGGCAGATGCTGGACTTACCTTTTGGCCTCTAATGTCTCGCCTATTTGCCTTGGCAGTATTAAGTCTGGTCGTGGCGCTGGCTTATCCAACCTTGCGCCAAATCAATGGCCTGAATGGTGGTCGTAGTGGCTACGTACTGAGCGGTTTGCTTGCACTTAGTATTGTGGCTGGCTTTGGAGGAATGTTTATTCCCCATGCCTCTGTCTCGCCAACGGGAGCAGGGCCAGGTCTGACACAGGTGGATCCTGCTAAGGCTCAGAAAAACTGGGAGCATTATGGCAACGACGTAGGCGGCAGCCGCTTTGCTGCGCTTGATCAGATCAATCGTACTAACGTATCTAAGCTGGTTCCAGCCTGGACGTATCGAACCGGTGACATTGCGCTGAGCGATGGTAACGGTGCAGAAGACCAGATGACCCCGCTACAGGTCGGTAATAAGGTATTTATCTGCACGCCGCACAACAACCTTATCGCATTGGATGCTGACACAGGGAAACCACTGTGGAAAAAAGAGATCAACGCTCAGTCCAAGGTGTGGCAGCGTTGTCGTGGCCTTGCGTATTTGGATTCGACAGCAGCCATTGCTCAGCCTTCTGATGGCAGTGCGCCTGTTCAACCAGTATCGGTACCGACAGGTGCCAACTGTCAGCGTCGCCTGTTGACCAATACCATTGATGCACGATTGATTGCCGTGGACGCTGATACCGGTCAGTTCTGCCAGGGCTTTGGTAACAATGGTCAGGTTGATTTGAAGGCTGGTCTGGGCGATGTGCCCAACTCTTACTATCAACTGTCTTCAGCCCCCCTGATGGCAGGTACTACCGTGGTTGTAGGTGGCCGTGTCGCCGATAACGTTCAGGCCGACATGCCTGGTGGCGTAATCCGGGGCTTTGATGTGATCACTGGCGCCATGCGTTGGGCCTTCGACCCGGGCAATCCTCAGGATAAGCAGGCTCCAGCAGCAGGTAGCACCTATGTGCGCAGCACGCCCAACAGCTGGGCGCCAATGTCCTATGACCCTGCGATGAATACGGTGTTTCTGCCAATGGGTAGCTCATCCACTGACATTTATGGCGTAGAGCGTACCGCACTGGATCATACGTACGGCGCATCCATTCTGGCATTGAACGCTACTACGGGCGAAGAAAAGTGGGTTTACCAAACTGTTCATAATGATTTGTGGGATTTCGATGTCCCTATGCAGCCAAGTCTTATGGACTTCACCAAGCCTGACGGTAGCAAGGTTCCTGCTCTTGTCATCGGAACCAAAGCAGGCCAGATCTTTGTACTGGATCGCGCAACGGGAAAGCCTCTGACTAAAGTTGAAGAAATCCCGGTCAAGGCCTCTGATATACCTAACGAGCCATACTCACCAACCCAACCCCTGTCGGTAGGCATGCCTCAGATTGGCACCCAGCATCTGAGCGAGTCGGACATGTGGGGCGCCACTCCGTTTGATCAAATGCTGTGCAGGATTGCCTTTAAAAAGATGCGGTACGACGGCCTGTATACAGCGCCTGGGACCGATGTCTCCTTAAGCTTTCCAGGCTCTTTAGGCGGCATGAACTGGGGCAGTATTTCAACCGATCCTGTACATGGCTTTATCTTTGTCAATGACATGCGTCTTGGTTTGTGGATTCAGATGATTCCCTCTGCCAATCAGGCCCCCAAGGCTCCTGCTTCGGGTGCCACCGCAGGCGAAGCGCTTAATACAGGTATGGGCGCGGTCCCGCTCAAAGGTACACCTTATGCCGTAAACAAGAACCGATTCCTGTCGCTCGCGGGTATTCCCTGCCAAGCACCTCCTTACGGGACGCTAAGTGCTATCGACATGAACACCCAAAAGGTTGCCTGGCAAGTACCCGTGGGTACTGTCGAGGATACTGGCCCGATGGGAATCAAGATGCACCTGCCGCTTCCGATCGGCATGCCGACCTTGGGTGGAACGCTGTCAACCCAGGGTGGTCTGGTGTTTATTGCTGGGACTCAGGACTACTATCTGCGCGCCTTTAACTCTGCAAACGGTAAGGAGATCTGGAAGGCCCGACTGCCTGTTGGAAGTCAGGGTGGCCCAATGACATTTATTTCACCCAAAACTGGCAGGCAGTACGTGGTTATTACGGCTGGTGGTGCCCGCCAGTCACCCGACCGCGGTGATTACGTGATCGCCTATGCGCTTCCCGAAAAGTAATCCTACATAAGGGCCCGACAAAAGCTAAAAAGCACGGCAGTGGTTTGCCTACTGTCTTTAGAAAGTAATTGAGGCATCCTTAAGTGGCTCTACTGCCTGTAGAGCCACCCTTTAAACGGTTGTTTGCAGATAGTGTAGTGGTCTAATAAAACCGGACACCCATTTAGGCGAGAATGCTCGCCAGATAGAGGTGTCTGATGACCAAACAACGTCGTTCCTTTTCCGCCGAATTCAAACGCGAGGCCGCAGGCCTCGTGCTCGATCAAGGCTATAGCCATGTCGAAGCCAGCCGCTCGCTTGGGGCGGTCGAGTCCACGTTGTGTCGTTGGGTTAGTCAACTTTAGCAGGAGCGCAACGGCGTTACTCCGCAGAGCAAGGCACTGACTCCTGAGCAGCAGAAAACCCAGGAACTGGAAGCTCGAATCGCTCGCCTTTAACGGGAGAAATCCATTTTAAAGGTTACCGCGCTTTTCATAGTGGAAGATCACGAGCGCACGCGCTGATTGATCAGCTGAGCGTCCAAGAGCCGGTCGATTGGCTCTGCACTGTCTTTGACATTACTCGCTCGTGTTACTAGTCTCACCGCCTCAGGCGCTGAACGCCGGACATTGAGCGGCTTCGGTTGCGCAGTCGGGTCAACAAACTGTTTGCGCAAAGTCGAAGCGCCGCCCTTAGCCGCAGCATCATGTCGATGGTGCAGGAGGACGATGAGCAAATTGGGCGGTTCAAGGTGCGAGGCCTGATGCGGGAACTGGAGTTGGTTAGCAAGCAACCTGGATCACGTGCCTATAAACAAGCGACGGTTGAGCGGCCTGACGTTCCGAACATTTTGAATCGAGAGTTTGATATGCCGGCGCCGGATCAGGTCTGGTGTAGCGACATCACCTACATCTGGGTTCAAGGGAAATGGCATTACCTAGCTGTTGTTCTGGATGTTTGCACACGACGAATTGTGGGTTGGGCGCTGTCAAATAAGCCGGATGCTGATCTTGTCATCAAGGCACTGGATATGGTTTACGAACAGCGTGGCAGGCCTCAAGGACTGCTGTTTCACTCGGATCAGGGCTCGCAATATAGGAGTCGCCAGTTTCGCCAACGGCTCTGGCATTACCGCATGTGCCAAAGCATGAGCCGTCTTAGAAACTGCTGGGATAATGCGCCAATGGAGCGTGTATTTTGCAGCTTGAAAACTGAATGGATACCGACTGTGGGCTACATGACAGGTCAAGAAGCGCACCGCGACATCATTCATTACCTGATGCATCGATACAACTGGATTGAACAGCACCAGTTCAACAATGGGCTGGCCCCAGCTCAAGCCGAGAAAAAACTTAACGTCGTGTCCGGGATTAGTTGACCACTACAGGCATCACCTAAGCAGGCTTCATCCAAGAAGCGAGATAAGCAGGGACCTGTTACCAGGATATCTCCTTTATCAGGTGTGATTCCATGTCGCTCCAGCGCCATCAGGCAAAGCATGGCGGTGTATCCGGCAGTACCGATTGCCATGGCCTGGTGTTCGTCGAGCCCGGACGGTAGCGGGATCAGCCAATCACCCTGTACGCTGGCCTTTTGAGCCAGTCCACCCCAATGGCTTTCACCAACGCCCCATCCATTGAGCAGCACTCGGTCTCCGGCCTTGTACCGTGGATGGGTACTTTCCTCAACGATCCCGGCAAAGTCTATTCCAGGCACCATGGGAAATTTGCGCACTACAGGGCTATTCCCTGTCATAGCCAATCCGTCTTTGAAATTCAGCGTGCTATAGGAAACACGCACCGTCACATTCCCTTCAGGAAACTGGTCTTCGCTCATATCAGCCAGCCGAGCGTTGTAGGTTGATGCATTCTTGTCGATGAGAATTGCTTTAGACATCATGCCTCACATTTAGACCGATCGCCTATAACGAGGCAGAAGCAATTACGCTCTAATGCCATTCGAAAACCATCAATAAAAAACCTAGGGGGCTGCAGCGTCTTAGACAGTCGTGCGCCTAGCATAGCTTTTTCCCAGCAAATCCAGAAGTAAGCCGCCAAATCATCATCTCGCATCTAGGCCGCAGCTACCTCACTTTTGCTGCCTCGCAAAGACATTCACAGCCAAACGCCGCTGCCAATCAAGCAGGATCGCTTTTAGCTGAGAGCAAAAACTACTTGGCAAAACGAGCAGATCCTGGCAAAGGTTGCCGACTAGCTCTTTTGTAGGAACTTGTACTTGGCGATGCCAATTTTGGCATCCTCGACACAGTTTTTAGCTGCTTTATAAGATCAACGCTTTCATCTAATAATCAGTGGTCAAGCTTGCGTGTGAAGTAAGCCGCGTAGCTCCTGAGTACTACCTGGCCAAAGGCTTCCTAACGATGATTAGAGGTAATTACCCATGTGTTGTAAAGCTGAGCGTTGTACCAAAGCGTTACTATGGCTACAAACATTCTCTGGCGAGTATGCTCCCGCTCCGCTAATCGCAGGAGCAACTAGAAAGAGTGTTTTTTAGGCGCGGGCCGGTTTGGATGCTTTTACCTTACCAACCCGTGGCCGGAACGGAAGGGTTAGCAGGAAAAAGAGTGTCTTCCAGTCGAGTAACTTTAGTGCCGCCCGCGCTTCTTCCGGACGCAGCCGGGCAGTCATGGGCATTGCACTGAAAATCTTACCCTTGATAACTAGTTCATCACCGTCGCGCTCGATCTGACTGACTGCCATCAGTTCGCTCTTGTCGTTTCCATAAATTTTCATATCAGTTCCTCGTTACGCGATCGAAATCAATGTCTAGGTCGTCAAAAATCTTGATGGCAGTTGCTCGGCCTGCTCCAAAGACCCCACCACCGGGATGCATGAAGGGGCCAACCAGGTACAGGCCTTCTACTCCGGGTACGGAAAGGCGGCCCAGGTCGGGGGTAGGGCGATGAGCAAAGCATTGATAGAAATAAGGAGCCACTCCGTGAACATCACCCTTGACCATGGAATTTGGTGAGCTGCGCTCCAGATCCAGGGGCGAACACAGGGTCCGGGCAATAATATTGTCAGGGGTAAGGTTTTTCACAAACTTGCGATAAGCCGCCAGACTTAGATCACCAAACTCTTCCTTATACTCGTCCCAGCGTGCCGCACCACCCTCCGCCAGACTGTAAGGCGCAAACGTCATACCATGAAACATGCCTTTACCAGGTGGAACCCGAGTAGGGTCGTTGATGCTCTCATCGCCACCTGCAACCAAGCGACGCTGTGACACACGTCCACGCCGCAGTTCGTCAAAGTCGTCCAGCATTTCGCTCAACTTATCCGTACTAAGCATGGTTAGCATGGTGGCACGTCCTACATCGGGGCCTGCATAGAACTCAGCCTGACGATGCAAGTCGTAATGGCTGACAAACAGGCTGAAGGGTGCCAGCGTCGCGCGCTCAGCTCGAGCTACCACACCGGGATCCAGTCCATCCACAAAACGCTTGATTACGTGTGGGTGCAGGGCCCCTATCACAGCATCGCAGGCCTCAATACGCTCG
Source organism: Pseudomonas sp. LTJR-52 (assembly GCF_003691465.1). Taxonomy (NCBI): domain Bacteria; kingdom Pseudomonadati; phylum Pseudomonadota; class Gammaproteobacteria; order Pseudomonadales; family Pseudomonadaceae; genus Pseudomonas; species Pseudomonas sp. LTJR-52. Next base: position 5,454,767 of record NZ_CP033105.1, on the reverse strand, counting down.
CCATCCGCCAGCTCGACCCCTATGGCGCGCCCTCCGGACATGATCACCTTGCGCACCTCTGCCTCACAGCGAATTTCGCCTCCGTAGTGTGTGATACAGCGTGCAAGCGCTTCGGACAGCTTTCCACTTCCGCCAACGGGCTGGGAAACACCATAGGCGTGCATGATGCCGACAAAAACATAGACACCCATGCCTGTGCCTAACTCGTCAGGCATCTGTAAGTTTTCGGCAATGACCCGCAGCAGGTGAATCTTCACCTTGTCGTTTTCAAAGGCGTTATCGACGATGTCCAGGGTACTGCGTTGCATGGCGTCCAGCAGCTCACGGCCTTCCTGGCTCTGGTCGAGCATGGCGACCATGGCCCCCATGGGAAGAGGCGGAGAATAGAAGCCGGAAAGAAACATTGGGATCAACTCTATTGCCTTGGTAGCTAGCCGGCGATAAGCCTCGGCATCGCGTGGGGACACCTTGGAAATGGATTCACAGGTCTTATCGAGATCACGGTAAGTGATGATAGAGCTGCCATCATCAAAAACTGTTGCATGGGGGATATCGGAGTAGTTGTACTCCAGACCAAAGCGTGACTTCAGCCCCAGCTCGTCTTGGGTGAGCAGGGGGTTTCCCTGAATCATGATATGTACACTGGAGTGCTCGTCGTGCCAGAAGCCGGGTGTGTTGAGCTGGCGAGTAGAAACGCCACCTCCCACATAGCTCTTGCGTTCAAGAACGATGATTTTCTTGCCAGCCTTGGCTAGGTAAGCGGCTGCTACCAAGCCATTATGTCCGCCGCCAATAGCGACGATGTCGTACTGACTCATAGAGATCTTCCATTGTTGTTTTTATAAGAAAAGGTCGGCTAAGGTGCCGTTAGCCTTGCGCCGATTCTAGGCAGGCACGCACAGTTTGCGGAAGACGGTACAATTTTGTCGGCTAGTTACCTAAATGTTCGTAGGTCGGTAGGAAACGCTATGGAGAGGGTTGTGATGGAAAAACATGACGCAACCGGAACGGGCGAGGAAGAGGACCAGCGGGAAAGGCTTGATAAACTACGCCAGCGTGTACTGCGGGGGGGAAACAATCCTCATGGGCCCATTCGGGAAACCTTGGCCCGAATCGGGGATCGCTGGAGCCCCTTACTGCTGCTGGTATTGCGTACCGGCAAGCTGCGCTTTACCGAAATCCAGCGGGAAATTAATTCGATGGCTGATGGTGAATTGTCCCAGCGTATTTTGACGCTCAAGCTGCGTGGTCTCGAACGAGACGGCATGGTGACACGAACCGTCATTCCAACAATTCCGCCTCAGGTCGAATACTGCCTGACCGCCTTGGGCGTAGAGCTTGCTCAGCGGCTGGAGACACTTTTGGGATGGCTGGAAGCCCAGGCGGCAACCATCAGCGCTGCTCGGGCCATCTATGATGAAACCTGATCAGGAGCTAGCAAGAGAGCTGGCCGTGTCGATGAGTAATTGGCGAGCCCACGCCAGGCCCGGGTCCTGTTGCTGATACCTGTTCCATTGCAGCGTAATGGTGAGGGTTGGGGATTCCCAAGGTAAGAGAAGTGTTTTCAAAGGCAGGTAGTTTACCCAAAGTGCTGCCATGCGCTGGTGAACGGTGGCGACGCGTTGGGTACCGACCAAAAAGGCCGGAATGCTACTGAAGGTATGGGTTGTAACGGCGACCCGCCGCTCAAAATCAAAGCGCTTAAACAACCAGTCGTCCAGCATTGGTGCGCGATGATCATCACCCAGGCGCACCAGTACATGATCCAGCTGGCGGTAGGTTTCAAAATCCATAGTATCAAGGGGATGACCCCGGTCGAGTAAACAAACATACCGGTCCTGAAATAAGGGCTGCGAAGGGTGACTGTCCGTTATGTGCTGTTCGGGTAGCAGCAGAAAATCTACCTGGCCTCGCTCGATCTGTTGCTCGGCATGCTCGCTTGGCAGGAACTGCTCGATTCGGCAAAGCGGGGCGACCTGAGACAGGCGCTGACTGAACTCGGACATCAGGACCATACTGACATAATCTGACACCATGAATGTGAAGGTTCGTTCGGCCTCCTCAGGAATGAATCGGCCCTGGTTCTGGAGCGTGGCGCGCATCTGAATGAGCAGGTCCCGAACCGGCTGGGCCAGGCTATCGCCTACCGGGGTACGAACCATGCGGCGGCCTACAGGTATGAGCAAATCGTCGCTGAAGTAGTCACGAAGGCGCGCCAGCGCGGCGCTGGTGGCGGGTTGACTAAGAAATAGTTTTTCCCCGGCGCGCGTAATGTTCTGCTCAGCCAGCAGGGCATCCAGTACAACCAGTAAATTCAGATCGAGCCCATAAAAACGCATAGAAGCCTCCAGATTATTGTTATTGAGGCGAACGCACGCCGTTCTTTCTGCTGTGTTTATAACCTGCCATTAGTCTTGTGTGAAAGAGCTGAACCTTTTTAAGCATCCATGAGATTTATACGTCCCATCCCAACATAGAATTTCCCGAATACATAAGACGCCAGTAAGTTCAAGGCATGTTTTTGGCGGATGTCCTTCACCAGGCCTGAATAGGCCTAGTGAAGGGATAAAAATAACAACAACCGGAGACAGCCTATGTGTCTGCATGTTCTCGCTTCAACTGCACACGGCTTGGTACCTGATACCGGCGAGGTACGCCTATGAGCGCTGTGAGAAAAGTATTGATCGTCGGCGGTGGTATTGGCGGGCTATCGGCAGCTATTGCCTTGCGTCAGAGTGACGTCGAGGTGGATGTTGTGGAGATCTGTAAAGAATGGAAGATCTACCATGTTGGCATTGTAGTTCAAGCCAACTTCATTCGCGCCATGGCCGCCCTTGGTATTGCTGACGCCGCCGTGGCGGCAGGATTCCCCTATAAGGGTCTGCGTATTTGCGACACGCAGGGCAACATAAAGGCCGAACTCTCTGGCGCACCCCTCGCAGGTGAACATTACCCTACCAACCTGGGCTTGACCCGCCCGGCTTTGCATGAAGTCTTGTATGCGGCCGCAACTGAGGCGGGCGCCTGCATCCGGCTAGGTACAACGTTTAGCGAGATCGAGCAGACCGCCGATCAGGTAATCGTACGCTTCACCGATGGCAGCCAGAATACCTATGATCTGGTAGTGGGTGCGGATGGTGTGTATTCCAAGGTCCGTAGCCAGGTATTCGGTGATCAGTACAAGCCTAGGTTTACCGGGCAGGGGGTATGGCGCTATAACCTGCCACGGCCACCCGATCTCATGCATTCGCACATGTATGAAGGCAAGCCGGGCGGCAAGGCTGGTTTTACTCCCTTGACTGCAGACAGCCTTTACGTGCTTTCGGTGTTCGAGGAGCCCGGTAATCCCTTTTTTCCACCGCAGACCCTTGCAGAAGAGTTTCGTAAACGTCTGGAGGGTTATGGTGGCCTGATCCCCCACATGCGGGAGCAGATAACCGATTCCGAAAAAGTTGTTTATCGTCCCCTCGAAGCGCTGCTCATGCCGGCGCCTTGGTATCGCGGGCGAGTCCTCCTGATTGGTGATGCAGCCCATGCCACCACGCCGCACATGGGGCAGGGGGCTGCGCAGGCTGTTGAAGATGCTGTCGTACTCGGAGAGTTATGCGGTCAACCAGAGCTGACACTGACAAAAGTCCTTGAGCAATTCATGGCGCGTCGCTACGAGCGGTGCAAGTTCATCAATCAAGGATCGGTACAAATCGGCGAGTGGGAGCAACGACCTAGCCCTGAGGCCAATTTCGCGGGCTTGATAGCCAAGATGATCGAAGTTACTGCCGAACCTATTTAAGGATATCGCCATGCACCGTAACCCTTTAGAGGGCTGGCAGGTCGATCGTTCGGCGATCGGTTTTGTTGGCCATGATTTACAACGTCCCGAATGCATTATTGCCCAACCGGATGGCGTACTCTGGACAGCTGATGCCCGCGGCGGCGTCATGAGGATCGAGCCTAACGGTCATCAGTACCTGATAGCGCCCGAACAGACAGCCGCTTCGGACAGCGACTTCGAGTCGCGCTATGTGCAGTCGCAAGGTACATCCTTGCCAAATGGCCTGGCGCTGACGCCTGAGGGTGATTTCATTATCTGCAATTGGGGACTGGACCGTATCGAGCGGCTAGACCGCAGCGGAAAGGTCCAGGTCATGCACGATCATTTGGAAAGCAAACCGCTGGGCAAAACCAATTTTCCGCTGCGTGATTCGAAAGGGCGCATCTGGTTTACCGTGACCACTACCATGCAGCCCTGGACCGACTCGATCAACTCGGAGGTATTGGATGGCTATATCGGCGTCATAGATGAAAAGGGCATTCGCATCGTAGCTGAGGGTTTTGGCGGTACCAACGAGATTCGCTTCGATGATAAGGAGGAGTGGCTCTATGTGGTTGAAAGCAACGTACGCCGAATCTCCCGACTACGGCTGAACACCGATGGCAGCCTTAGCGATCGGGAAGTCTATGGGCCAAGCGAGCTAGAGGGTTTTCCTGACGGCTTCGCCTTTGACAGCTTTGGCAATCTTTGGGTGACGCTGGTCATGAGCGACAAGCTGATTGCCCTGACGCCCAAAGGAGACGTACTTACTCTGCTCGATGACGGTAACCCTAAAGCAACGGCTCAGTTGAATCTTCATTACAAGCAGAAAACCCTGACGCCTCAGATCATGCAAGCCGCCCATGGCAGTCTGGCGCCCTGGATGGCCAGTATTACCTTTGGCGGCCCGGATCTGCGCACCGTTTATTTAGGCAGCTTGCAAGGCACGCGAATTCCTTATTTCCGCTCACCCGTGGCGGGGCAGCCGCTGATTCATTGGTGTTGATCTAATACCAGGCAGGGAGCCGCGCAGCCGGTTCTCGATAAAAACGATAAGACAGGAGAGCATTCATGATTCGTCATCTCAAGCAAGGCAAGCCAGTAGCTGCCAAGGCTGAGCTTAACGCCCAGGTACGCGTAACGGTAGAAGAAATCCTGACGGCCATCGAGACGCGTGGCGAGGCCGCCTTGCGGGAATACTCCGAGAAGTTTGATAAGTGGAATCCTGAGAGCTTTCGCCTGACTGAGGAGCAGATTCAGGCCTGTATCGACAGCCTACCGTCTCAGGCCATCGAAGACATCAAATTTGCCCAAGCCCAGATCCGCCGTTTCGCCCAGGTGCAGTTGCTCTCACTGCGTGATGTCGAGGTCGAAACCCTGCCGGGCGTGATCCTGGGACACAAAAACATTCCAGTCAATTCTGTAGGATGTTACATCCCGGGAGGTAAGTATCCGCTGCTGGCCTCCGCGCATATGAGCGTACTCACCGCCAAGGTGGCTGGAGTCAAGCGGGTAATTGCCTGCGCGCCACCGTTCGATGGCAAGCCCTCACCGGAAATTGTGGCAGCAATGGCGCTGGCCGGCGCCGATGAAATCTACGTGATGGGCGGAGTGCAGGGCATCGCCGCGATGGCGTTGGGTACCGAGCACATTGCTCCTGTCGATATGCTGGTTGGGCCGGGTAATGCCTACGTGGCAGAAGCCAAACGGCAACTCTATGGGCGTGTTGGCATAGACCTGTTTGCCGGTCCCACCGAGACGATGGTGATCTGCGACGATACGGTGGATGCTGAACTAGTGGCAGTCGATTTGCTGGGCCAAGCCGAGCATGGGCCAACGTCACCCGCCATCTGTATCACTACCAGTACCCAGATTGCTGAGGAGCTGCCAGCAGCGATTGAACAGGTGCTGGCTCGACTGGACACGGCTCCAGTCGCCAGTGTGGCCTGGCGAGACTATGGTGAGATCATCCTGTGCGATACCGATGAGGAAATGCTCGCCGAATCCGAGCGTATCTGCTCGGAACATGTTCAGGTCATGACCCGTGATCCTGACTGGTTTCTTCAGCGCATGACGTGTTATGGCGGCCTGTTTCTAGGGCATCGCACCAATGTGGCCTATGGCGATAAGGTCATTGGTACCAATCATACATTACCCACACTTGGGGCCGGGCGCTATACCGGGGGACTGTGGGTCGGTAAATTCATTAAAACCCACACCTATCAGCGCGTCCTGACTGATGAAGCCAGCGTAGCTATTGGCGAGGTCTGCTCGCGGCTGTGTGCATTGGAGCATTTTTCCGGCCACAAGGAGCAGGCCGATATTCGCGTGCGTCGCTTGGGCATGACGCCCAAGGTGCAGGCATGAGCCGCCTGGAACTGGAGGGGCGGGTCGCCGTCGTGACCGGTGGTGCCGGCGGCCTTGGCACCCCAATTTGTCGCGCCTTAGCGGCAGCCGGGGCCGCTGTGGTAGTTGGGTATAACAGTTCTTGTGAGGCAGCCGAGCGCTTGGCCGCCAAACTGCCTCGGGTCGAACTGGCTCATGCAGCGCTCGCCGCGCCTGTTACAGATAGCCAGGCATTGGATGAGCTGGCGGCAGAAGTGGAGAGCCGGTATGGCCGCTGTGACGTGTTGGTTAACTGTGCGGGAACGACCCGTTTCGTTGCCCACGCCGATTTGCAAGGGCTGGATGACGAGTTGATCGACCGGATCATGGCTACCAACGTTCGTGGCCCTATTGCCTGCGTACGAGCCTTTCGTTCGCTGCTAGACAGAAATGGCAATGGGCTGGTCGTCAATATCAGCTCGATTGCAGCCCGGACTGCCATGGGCAGCAATATTGCCTACTGTGCCTCGAAGGCAGCCATGGACAACCTCACCCAGTCACTGGCCCGTGCCTTGGCGCCTCGTATCCGCGTAGTGTCGGTAGCACCTGGGCTGGCCGATACCGAATTTGTTAGCGGACTTGATCGTACCTGGCGCGACGAGCAGGCGGCGCGTACACCGCTGGGTCGTCTGGCCGAGCCCGAGGAGGTTGCTAATGCTGTCATTGCGCTGGCTACCACGCTCACCTTTACCACCGGTGCGGTCATTCCGGTGGATGGCGGTCGTCCATTGATATGAGGAGGGCGAGATAATGACTCATGCATCCCCGTTTTCCCTCAAGCCCCACCATGGAGGTATCAGCGTGCCTGATCTCAATGCCGCTATAGCGTGGTACAGCGAGATGCTTGGCTTTACGCTGGAGAATCGCCAATACATACCACAGATTCCCGCAACTGTTGCCTTCATCCGGCAAGGGGATTACCGCATCGAACTGTTCGAGCTGGAAGGAGCCGCGCCACTGCCACCGGATCGTCGTGAACCGCATCTGGACCTACTGACCCATGGGCACAAGCACCTGTGCTTTGCCGTACCGGATGTGACCCAGGCCTTTGACATATTGCGCAGCAAGGGCGCTGACATTGTATTCGAGCGCGTTATCGAAGGAACGCCGATGGGATTTCTGCGTGACAACGCAGGCAACCTGCTGGAACTCATTCAGGATCCTGATCTATGGTCGCGCAAGGAGAAAGGTTATGAAGCTAGCCACGCTTAAAGACGGCAGCCGCGATGGACGGCTGGTTGTAGTTTCCCGTGATCTGTGCAGCGCTGTGGAGCCGCGCGGGATTGCGGCAACAATGCAGTTCGCGCTTGAGCATTGGGCAGAAACCGAGCCGCTTTTACAGGCGCTCTACAAGCAACTAAACGAGGACATGGCCGGTAACGCGTTTGCATTCGAGCCACGCGAGGCCATGGCACCCTTACCACGTGCATACCAATGGGCTGACGCATCAGCCTTTCTTAATCATGGCAGCCTGATGGAGCGTGCGTACAACCTGGATATCAAGAAAGACCCGGGTATTCCCATTATCTATCAGGGCGCTGGCGACGATTTTCTGGGGGCGTGTGATGATTATCCGGTTCCAGGAGAAGAGCATCAAATTGACTTCGAGGGTGAAATAGCCGTCGTACTGGATGATGTACCCATGGGCATTCAGCCGACAGCGGCGGCACGCCACATCAAGCTATTGATGCTCTTGAACGATGTCAGTCTCCGAGCACATCTCTTCAAAGAGGTCAGCATTGGATTCGGACCACTAAGGGCTAAACCCAGTACCGTATTCGCCCCTGTAGCCGTGACGCCCGATGAGCTGGGCGAGGCGTGGGCAAATGGGCGTGTTCATCTTCCGCTGCGGGTGACATTGAACGGCAAGCGCTTTGGTGAACCCAACGGAGGCGAAATGGATTTTAGTTTTCCTGAGCTCGTGATGCATCTGGCACGTACCCGTAACCTGCGTGCCGGAACGGTGTTGGGATCAGGAACCTTTTCCAACCGCAACTACAAGCAGACCGGTTCGGCATGTCTCGCCGAACAACGCGCCATCGAGAAAATCGAGTACGGTGAGCCACATACACCCTTTCTGAGCTTTGGTGATCAGCTTCGGTTTGAAATGTTCGACTCGACAGGGCTGAGTATTTTCGGTGCCATTGATCACCGCTTCGTACCTGCGCCCATTGTCGAGGAGGTGTGACATGCACGTGATTATCACGGGAGCTGGCGGCTTTGTCGGGCAGACACTGGTTCAGCGTTTATTAAAGGATCCGAGCGCCTTACCCTGGACGCGCCTGACCTTACTGGACTTGAATCTGACGGAAGTCACCCAAGCTCCTCGGGTTCGCACTATTCGAGGCAGTATTGCTGATCCTGCTCTACTGGCAGATGCACTAGCCGAACCCGCAGATGTTGTGTTCCACCTGGCAAGTGTTCCAGGCGGCGCGGCTGAACGCGACTATACGCTAGGACGACAGGTGAATCTGGATGCCACCCTGGCACTGCTTGAGCGGCTCAAGAACCAGCCTAAGCCTGCTCGGTTGGTATTTGCCAGTACCATTGCTGTTTACGGTTCTCCCTTGCCTTCGATAGTGGATGACACAACACCCCTGCATCCGCAGCTCAGCTATGGCGCGCAAAAGCTTATTGGGGAAATTCTACTGGATGATTTTGCACGTCGCGGTTGGGTCGATGGCATTGCCTTGCGCTTGCCAGGCATTGTCGCGCGTCCGCCACAACCTTCCGGTCTGTTGTCCGCCTTTATGAGCGATGTGTTCTGGAAATTGCGCGACGGCGAGCCCTTTGTCTGCCCGGTTGGCCCAGATGCGGTTGCCTGGTGGATGTCCGTTGCGCGCTGTGTAGACAATTTGCTGCATGCGGCCCGCTTAACCTCGGAGGAGGTGGGTGAGCGACGGGCGTTCGCCTTGCCGGTATTACGACTGACCATGGCTCAATTGATAGAGGGGCTTGTCTCGCGCTTTGGAAATAATCGCCGCGAACTGGTCCGTTACGCTCCAAATGAGGCGCTGGAGGCCAGCTTTGGCCGTTATCCTCCGTTGTTGAGCCCGGCTGCCGAAGCCCTGGGTTTTCGTCACGATGGAAACCTTTATGACCTGATCGAGCGAACCTTGACTTGCTAACTGCCTTACCTAGCGTGCTTGAACAATAACAACAATGAGGAGTCATCCATGAATGCCCCACGCTTGCTATCGCCGCCCAAAGCGACCATTGCTACCTATCTTTTGTTGTTGATCAATTGCCTGTCGCCCATGGCGGCTATCGTTGTAGCACCCAGCTTGCCTCAGATGCAGGCCCACTTTGCCAACGTACCCAACGTTGAATTTCTAGTGCCTATTTCGTTAACCATCCCTGGTCTGCTTGTGGCCTTGCTCAGTCCGGGGGTTGGTATCCTGGCCGATCGCCTTGGACGCAAACGATTGTTGATCTGCGCCATGGCTGGCTACGGCATTCTGGGAGTGCTTCCTCTGTTTCTCGACTCGCTATACGCCATTATTGCCAGTCGTGTCGGGCTGGGATGCGTCGAGGCAGTAGTAGTTACCATTAGCACTACGCTAATCGGCGATTACTACAGCGGAGCCCTCCGGCAAAAGTATCTGGCCCTGCAGACCACGTTCGCCTCGTGCTCCGCAATCTTATTTTTCATGATTGGCGGTGCGCTGGGTGAGCTTGGCTGGCGCATGCCATATATCGTTTATTTGGTAAGCCTGCTATTAGTCGTACTCGGTCATTACCTGCTGTGGGAACCCCGCCGAGATAACCTGGCACGGGACGAAGAGGAGAGCAGTTCAGGGCCGCGTGTCTTTCGGCCAGGTTTGCTGGCCATGATCTGCATGATTACCTTTATCGGGGCAGTAGCGTTCATGGTATTACAAATTCAGATGGCCTATCTGCTTGACACTGTAGGTGAGAATTCACCCCAGACGGCAGGCATGATTGCTTCGGCTTGCAGTGTAATGATCGTATTAGGCACTTTAAGTGTTCACCTGTTATTCCGTTTAAAGCTGCGTATTCCTCACTGTCTGGCCCTATCTTTTGGCCTGATCGGGTTCAGCTTCTTCATGATCCCATTTGCCCACAATTGGCAGGGTATGCTGGCTGCCTCCTTGGTCAATGGTTTGGGCTGCGGTTTGATGCTGCCCACCTTGGCTATTTGGAACATGCGTGAGTTGCCTTGGCAGCGGCGTGGGATGGGTACGGGTATGTGGTATGGCAGTTACTGTCTAGGAATGTTTTTCAGTCCCATCTTGGTTGTAGCAGTATCCAAGCATACCGGTGGGGTTGTCGCTACGGTCGGTCTTGGGGGCTGGGTTCTGTTGCCCTTGGCGGCAGTTGCACTGGGGTGCGCTCTGGCCAGTCGCCGCTCCCACAAGATGCCTATTGTGACCCGCAATCTGGAGAAAGCCTAAATGAGCGCCTCTTCCGAAGGCCGTCTGGCTGGAAAGGTCGCGCTGGTTACCGGTATTGCCAGCGGCATCGGTCAGGCATGCGCGTTGATGTTCGCACGGCAGGGAGCCAAGGTGGTGGGGTGCGATTTGGATACGATAGGGGCCGAGTGCACAGTAGCCAAGGCTGAGGCTGCAGGACTCCACTTGGACAGTCTGCACCCCTGCGATATTACCGATCCCGGCCAAGCACATGAGTTCGTGGCGTTTTCCGTGGCGCTACATGGCGGATTCGATTGCCTAGTTAACGCTGCTGCCTTTGCAGCATTCGCCTGGATTGAGGATATGGACTACCAGGAGCAGTGGCGAAAGACCCTGACAGCAGAGCTGGATTCTGTCTTTCTGCTCTGTCAGGCCGCCTGGCCCGTACTCCGTGAACGAGGAGGGGGGTCCATTATCAATTTCGCCTCGGCTAATGCCTGGATGGCCTTGGAGGGCTCGCCGGCCCTGGCGCACTGCGCTGGTAAGGGGGGCGTCCTGGCGATGAGTCGTCAGCTGGCGATGGAAGGCGGACCGCATGGTATTCGCGTCAACACGCTTTCCCCTGGGCTGATCGAAACAGGTGCTACCCGTGATCACCTGGCTCGTGATCCTGCATTACGTCAGACAGCCCTGAGCAAGCAGATGTTACGTCAGCGCATCGGCCTGCCTGAAGATGTGGGATGGGCCGCGATCTACCTCGCCTCTGACGAATCGATCTGGGTAACCGGTAGTGATCTCGCTATAGACGCTGGCGCCACCGCAAGTTGATCCAGCTGTGCTCTGCACCTGCGTTAGCACGCGGGTAGGGGCTTTCTGTGCCTTTAAAAACAATAACAAAAGGGATAATGGTATGAACAAAACAGCGATTGCCGTCTGGATAGCCGTATTGTCTGTGATGGGTGTCAAAACCGCACTCGCCGCTGATACGGCGGATCACTCACGTACGGGTAGCAACCTGCCTTCCAGTACCGATCAGAGCGTTCCCAATGAGCGTGTTGGGCCACGAGTACTAATGCCTGAGCCCCGTCAGCCAGCCTCACCCGGTCGCCCCTTCGAAAAGCAGGGGCGTTGGTTGCTAGATCATGGGATCAGTGTGCATCTAGGAGCAACCCAGATCTATTTGCGCAACCCCAGCGTGGGTCTCGATACGGGCAACCATGAATCCCTGACGCTCTTCGACATAGGCGCTGATTTTGATATGCAGAAAATTGCTGGTTTAACAGGAGGCACTCTGCATTTCCAGCAGCTCTATGTACCTTGGACCTCTAATCTTACTTATGGCGGCCAGGTAGGCGATGTCATCGTAGGAAAGCCCGGCCCTTATATTCCTAAGGTTAGCCATCTGACCTTGTTTACCTATGAGCAGAAACTGCTGGAAGACAAGCTGTCCATTGAGGCAGGCAAGAGTAACGCAGGCAACTATTTTGCCTTACCGTTGTGCAACGTGCCGCTCGGTTGCGTAAATGCCATTCTGCAAGACACGGCTGGCATAAATCCGCCACCTTATGCCAATTGGGGCTTGCGCCTTGCCTATGACTTTACGCCAACGCTACGTATGCAGGCCGGGGCTTGGCGCAGTAACAATGCCTATCCGTTTACCAACGGCTGGGAACGTAGTAAAGGCGATAGCGGCGGCACGCTCAGTACGGTTTATCTCGCTAACCTGGCCTATCGCACTGACTTCACCATCGAACCCTATCCTCGCAGTTTTGAAGTGATGGGCTTCTACAACAATGGGGAGCAGACCGATCCTTATTACACCGTTAATGGTACTTCCAAACTACAGGATTCAAGTGCTGCCGCTCGCACCAGCAAAGGCGTATCCGGTGTTTACCTAGGGGCCAAGCAGACCTTTTGGCGTTCAGACGGCGGCCAGCCCGGCGTCCCTAACCCTACCGCGCTTTCAGCCTATACCAGCCTGACCCATACCTTTGACGCTGATACGGCTAACGGTGTAGGCACCCTGGGCAACGCAGGAATCATCCTGTCGGCACCCCCTGGCGGAGTCGTCCTTTAGACAGTTACTCCGTCAACTTCAGTTGGGCTCAGCTCACTCAGCGTGAACAGAACTTCCTTGAGGAAGCATACGCTCTGAGCACTGGCGGTGGAGATTATCGACCTGGGCGCAACGAATACGGAATCAGTCTGGATGCTAATTTCGTACTGACCGACAGCATTATAGTCAGTCCCTTCGTGACCCGGACCTGGGGTGCCAGTAGTTGGCTTAATCCCTATACCGGAGAAACTCCTAACGACGGCTACGCCTTTGGTCTGCTGTTTCATATCCAGATTGACCAGCTACTGGGCCTTAATGGGTTGAAATAAACGTGACGGCCTAGGGCCGTCCTCTGTTAATTATCAAGGAGAACTGATATGTCTCAATTCAAAGAGCGCAATGAGCGTCGCGTTGCCGTAATTACCGGAGCGGCCAGCGGTCTAGGTCAGGCGTTTGCCATTCGGCTGGCTGAAGTTGGCTATTCCATTGCCATTGCAGACCATCAGCCAGCCGACGAAACCGTTGCCATCATCAAAGCCAAGGGAAGTGAGGCCTGGGCTGCACCATGTGATCTCAGCGACCCTGCAGCAATTCGGGATTTTACGGCAGAGGTCAATGATGGCTTTGGCCGATGCGATGTGCTAGTCAACAACGCAGCCTACACCCCTCTATGTGGCCTTGACGATACGGACCTAGATACCTGGCGGCGTGTTATGGCGGTCAACCTGGATGCTGCCTTCTTGCTGGCTCAGGCGTTTGCGCCTGGCATGCGCCAGCGCTCTTGGGGGCGCATCATCAATCTGGCCTCAAGTAACACAGGCCGCCCTCAAAAAGGCTTCTTTGCCTATATTGCCAGCAAGAGCGGGGTAATAGGACTGACTCGCGCGCTGGCGGCTGAGCTGGGAGAAAAAGGCGTTACCGTTAATGCCATCTCTCCAGGCCTGATCAAGCATCCCGGCAGCGCTGCCGCTTTGCCGGAGACGTTATTCAGCCAAGTACGGGATAGTCAGTTGCTTAAACGCACCGGTGAGCCGAACGATTTATGCGGGGTATTGGCCTTTCTTGCCTCGGATGCCTCGGGATACATCACTGGCCAGGTGTTTAACGTCGACGGCGGATTTCTCTTTTAACTGCTCTATGTTCACGAATGCGGGAGAAGAAAGATGAAACTACCTATACGTCAGCTGCTTAAAGAATGGCTGTACCCCGCTGGAAGCTCATTGGCCCGAGGGTGTGCAGAGTTGGGCGCAGCGCTGGATGCTGCTCCGCTGAATACGTTTAGTTCCTTAGATCAGGCCTTACCAGAGCGATCCACAGCACCTAGAGAAAAGGACTAATAGTATTCATGAGATGAATAGGTGGCATGCCAACAAACGATTGGTCTGGCATGGCAAGCTCCCTTTAACCTGCACGGAACGTTATCTCGCACAATTAAAAATCTAATAAAGGACGTTTAGCAATGTTTCGTTATTTTCCTACTAATTACGTCTGGAATCTGTCGGTTGACTTGGCTATCGAATCGGGCGCTCGCATCGGTGAGATCGAAGAGATGTGCGCTCCATTGATTGAGGCCTCTAAGCAGCCCGACGCCGCCGGCACCCAGGCTTTTCGCGAGACATGGGCCAAGATGGCCGACAAGCTCTGCGCCCTGGCTAAGGAAGACGAAGCGCAAGGCCGTTTACTCTCTGCAGGCGAGAAGTACAACCGCGCCGCGACTTATCTCATTACCTGTGAACGTTTGCAGGCGCACGGCACACCGGGGCGGCTGGAACTCTACCAACGGTTTCTTAGTGTTTTTCACCGCGGTATCAGTCTTTCCCGGGAAAACTGCGAGCGCGTCGAAATACCTTATGAGGGCAGGGTGCTTTCCGGTTTATATGTACGAGCTGAAGGGGTAAGCGGGCCTGCACCAATCCTAGTCCAGATCAATGGACTGGATTCTACCAAGGAGATGAAGTACCGCGTGGGGCTGCCTGCTTGGCTGGCCAAACGCGGCGTGGCTTCGCTCATCATCGACCAGCCCGGTACCGGCGAAGCCATCCGCTTGCATGAACTCAAGGCCCGCTACGACAGTGAGCATTGGGCTAGCCGCGTTGTGGACTGGCTGGAAACCCGTGACGATATAGACCCCAAGCGCATCGGTATGGAAGGCGTCTCCCTAGGCGGTTATTACTGTCCACGCGCCGTAGCCTTTGAGCCACGCTTTGCCTGCGGAGTGGTCTGGGGCGCTAACCATGACTGGCGCGATGTGCAAAAACGCCGCTTGGAAAAAGAGGGCAGTTTTCCGGTGCCGCACTACTGGGAGCATGTGCGCTGGGTCTGGGGCGGCAAGGATATCGAAGAGTTCATGCAGATCGCTGAAAACGTCCATCTCGACGGCATCCTTGATCGTATTAAGGTGCCTTTTTTAATCACTCACGGTGAAAAGGACTCCCAGATTCCGCTCAAGTGGGCTCATCGCACCTATGAACAGCTCATCAACAGCCCTAAACGCGAGCTAAAGATTTTTACCGAGCGCGAGGGCGGAGTACAGCACTCCAGCTTTGACAACTCCATCAATGCCGGTCAGTACATCGCTGACTGGGTGGCCGAAACCCTTGGTGGGCGCCTGGCCTGATCCTGACCTCATGAGAGCAATGTGATGAATATTATCGGACCGGATTACCTTGTATTTGGTGTCGACGATCTAGAGGCGTGTACCCAGTATCTTGTGGACTATGGCTTAAAGCCGGTAGATGTGACCAGCCAGGGCGGGCGCTTCGAAGCCCTGGACGGCACTGCTGTTGTGCTGCGTCACAAGGACGACACCAGCCTGCCGCCGGCCATGGAAACGGCCACTATGCTGCGCGAAACCGTATATGGCGTGGCGGATGAAGAAACCCTGCAAGCCATCGAGACGGAGTTAGCCAAGGACCGCGCTGTGGTCTGGGGCAAGGATGGTGTGCTGCGCTGTATGGATAACATGGGGTTTGCGCTGGGCTTTCAGATCAGCCAGCGCCGACCGATTGCGCTGCCGTCCGAACGGGTTAATGCTCCAGGCGATACACCCAGGCGGCCGCCGAACCAGCTGGGGGCGAGTACCGATATGGCAGCGTTGCCACGCAGCCTGTCGCATGTGGTGTACTTTGTGCCGGACTATGCCAAGGCAGAGAGTTTTTACGAGCGCCTGGGCTTTGTTTGTACGGATCGCTTTGCCGACGTGGGACCGTTCCTGCGTCCGGCCGGTACGCTGGATCACCACACGCTGTTTCTAATCCAGACGCCACCGTTCATGAAGGGCATTGAGCATTTCACCTTTCATATGGGCGGGCCGACCGAAATGATGACCGCGGGCAGTCGTTTTGTGGAGAAAGGATATCAATCCTTCTGGGGGCCAGGGCGGCACCAGCTGGGCTCGAACTGGTTCTGGTACTTCAATAGTCCCTTGGGCTGTCATGTGGAGTATGACGCCGATATGGACTTGCACGATAACGACTGGATGCCACGCGAGGTGCCACCGGGTGCGGATACGTCACAGTATTTCCTGTTCGCCTACCGCGAGAAGTGGGCACCGGGTGGACCAGGGCCGGCCCAGCAGCATTAAGTCATGAGTGCTTCGGCCATTTTGTGCCGGTTGACGGAGCTGGCCGAGGGCCAGGCCAAAGGATGTGATCCTGAAGGGGCAGGGCATGACACGATCATTGTGGTCTGCCGAGGTGGGCAGGTTTATGTCTATCGCGATGCCTGTCCTCACCTGAACACCCATATGGCCTGGCGCAAAGATGCCTATCTCAACATGGCGCGCGACAAGATCGTCTGCTTTGCCCATGGCGCCCTGTTCGATATCGAAAGCGGGCTGTGCACGCTGGGCCCCTGTCTGGGGGACCGCCTACAGGCTCTGCCTTTTTATATTGATGAAGAAGGCTTCATACGACTGGATAATAATATGAAGGAAATTTCTTCATAACGATACTTGCACACAAAGTTCTCATTATCGAGGGGCTCTTTTGCCATCTCCGCTGCTATTCTGTTGCGCAAGTGTGTCTATTGAACGTCTATCGCACCTGGCCAACTATATTCAGCGTGCAGCGGACGTAAGATTTCAATCATATTTAGCAATCTTCAGTCAGAAGGGCCAGGCTGGGCTACCGTTAGGCATAGACTTGGTGGAATGAAAGAGGAAGCAGGGTTAGCAGGAAATTAACTAAACACAACCAATATTATGCGAAGCCTATAAAAGTGCGTCAGAGAGTGGAGCGTTTAAAATTCCAGCTATTACTCAGGTCAACAGGCTGTACAGTAGAAACATGCCGCCGACGATGACCCGAATAGCAATCGCAGTCGCTTGTGAAAGCGGAACTAAGCTATTTTTGGTTTTTCTGCATCTGCTGGATGATGCCCTGAACCTTCTGCGGATCTCTTAGGTACGGACTCTTGAAGGCTGTAATGCACTCTCCCTGCACCACGTTTCTTCTATAACACAGTGGTGACTGTTCGCTGGGAGAGGTGCAATGAAACGCATAGCGGTTGATTTGGCCAAGTCCGTTTACCAGGTTGCCGAGAGTGTTCAGGTCGGTCGGGTGGATCGGCGCAAGCGGCTCGACTCCAGGGCATTTGCGCAATATGTACAGGAGCAGCTCGAGCCTGTCGAGTGGGTGATGGAAGCCTGTGGCACCGCTCACCATTGGGGCCGGTTGATGCAGGAGAAAGGACATCGTGTCGTGCTCTTACACCCTCGTTACGTGCGTCCGTATCGGCGACGTAACAAGACAGACCGCAACGACTGTGATGCCATTCCACCTCAGCGCCTGGCTGGGCATGACGCCGAACGAATACAGCAGTGGGGAGCGTCGCAGGCTTGGACGGATCAGTTGCAAAGGCAACGTCTACGTCCGCACTTTGCTGATTCATGGTGCGCGAGCCGCATTATTGGCAGCTAAACGCTGCAAGGCGCGAACACCTGAGCGGCTGACACAACTGCAGCGTTGGGCCTTGGACACCGCTGAACGCATCGGCCATAACAAGGCCGCCGTGGCATTAGCCAACAAGTTGGTAAGGATCTGCTGGGTCGTGTGGTGCCATGAGCGACAGTTCAGCGGTAATTGACACAGCATAAAGCCCCGCCTGACGGCGGAGTTAACAATGAAGTGAGTTTTTAGTGGTTGTGGTGAGAAGCGAGACTGTCGGAACAGGCGAGTCCTGCAGCAGAGCAAGGCCGATAACAATGATGATCTTTGTGATCGCTTGAACGCTTGGCCCCTGCTGCGCGAACTACAGAATGGCCAGGGCAGTGCCCAGTAAAGGCCGGATATACGAATGCAACCGCACTGACGACAGGATCGAAAAAGCTATCCTCACTGCTTGTGGGGAGAGTCCTTAGGCGAAAATGCTAGGCATAGAGAGGTGTCGGATGACCAAACAACGTATTAAAGCGCGAGGCTGGCTAATGCTCGATCAGGGCTATAACTACGTTGAGGCAGCCCATTCCTTGGGTTGATTGAATCGGCCCTTCGATAGGTGAAAAGGAGCGAGACGGTATTCCCCCTACCAGCAAAGCCCTAACACCTCAATAGCAAAAGATTCAGGTATTAAAAGCTCTACTTAGAGCAGCATATTAATCTATTCGGCTCGGTGTTTAAGGTCCCCGATCCTGCTATAACTCGCCCTGCCACAAGCGCCGATCTCCGGACGTTTAGCAGCTGTCGCTGCATGCTTAAGAGAATAAGTTGTTCACCCCAGAGTAGTACAGCCGAACCACCATATTCATGATGCGAGAGGAAGGGAGTGAAATCGTGCGTTTCAAGGTACCCAAGCTGATGAGCGAGACAAAGTTGATAAGCAAGCCACCATGCTCACATTGCCTACAAAAAGGCAACAGTGAAGCACCCAGACCTCCCCCAATGTGCTGATTGGGAATTTACCGCTTTAACTATAGATGAAGTCTAGTGCGGCGACATCATGTAAGTCTGGGCGTAGGGTTGCCTGCATTATGTGGCTGCATTGACCGACTAGTTTGCTTGCCGTGTGTAGATTGGGCATCTTCACCAAGGCCCGGTGATCAAGGACCCCGATAGGCGTATGAGCAGCGTGGGCCTGTAAGACGTGCTTTTTCAATATTGAAACCAGAGCCGCCGCCAGCGTATGTGCCGCTACCGTTTCAAGTAGAGCATAAGCCGGCGCGAGAACTGTCATGACAACGCCCCACTGGCACGCGCGTTTCGTAACCTGAAAGCGGAATGGATACCAACGGGGCTACATGACTGTATCGTTGGCTTAACAAGATAATGAGCAGTTCCTGATGCAACGGTATAACTAGCAAAAGCTGCATTATTTCAATGAAAGGATACCGCCTGATGTCTTGGATCCTTTGACCACTACACTTCGTGCCTGCAGACCGCTGAGGCGAGTCTTTAGTAGGTGTCTCAACAACTTGGGATAGATTAGAAAAATTCGTAAGCAATACTCGCGCGCTTGATCAGCGTGTATAGATAGACACAAAAAAGAAGGGATTGTCTTATCGGGTTGCATTAGAAAAGGAAGGGGCGTTCCGCTGATACGCCTGCAGGCACCAGGTAGATCCATCATTGTGCCAGTAATCCTCAGTTGGGCTTTGCCTTATCATGCGGATACTCTCCTCACAGGTCGGACTTGATCCGACTACCTGCTTTTCCATGCTTAGGATGACAGCGGCTCGGCTGTACCAGCAGAACAGCTGAAGATATCCGCTAGGCTTAATACGACCTTTCTCCACTAGGTGCGTTGCAGATGAACCTTTCCTTCGGTAAACGCAAAAAACTGTCGCAGGATCTACGCAACGTTGGCGTAGCCGGTATCTCTATAGGTATTATCAGGCCGTTGTTTATGACCCAGCTTGCTGAAATCGGCCTTGGCTCGTATTGGATATCGGGCCTGGCGCTGGCATTAGGACTCGTAGCATGGATCGCAGGGTTAGCACTCACGCCCTCTGCTAAAGAGGCCTGAAGAGGATTGCTAAAGCCACAGGCACCTGCGCCGATCTCCTTATCCAAGAGGGTTCGTGTAAATGTCTCGTATGAGTTGTCCGAACGTGTCGTTCAAATATTATTTAGCCCCTTTGCTGGGGCTTTTTTTGCCTGATGATAAAGCGCAACATCCAATTGTCGTCTTTACTAAGCTTGCTCAGACAAAAATGTAGTAACATTTCTACATTTAATATTGGAGGATTATACTATGCCTACTACTGTATCAAGCCGACAGTTCAACCACGACACCAGTGGAGCTAAGAAGGCTGCATTGAGGGGTCCTGTCTTCATCACAGATCGTGGTAAACCTGCCCATGTTTTGTTAAGTATTGAGGAATATCAGCGCCTGACACGCACCCAAATCAGCATCATAGATATACTTGCCATGCCCAACGATGAAGATCTGGAGTTCGAGGCACCCCGGACAGTAATTCGTACGCGGAATGTGGATCTTTCCTGATGTTCTTGCTTGATACTAATGTTGTATCCGAACTTCGCAAGGCCAAGCTGGGTAAAGCAAATGCACAGGTAGTGTCCTGGGCGAAAAGCGTACAAGCCGGGGAACTCTATCTCTCATCTATATCTGTTCTGGAAATTGAACAAGGGATTTTGCAATATGAGCGCAGGGATCCCATTCAAGGAGCTGTCTTGCGGTCATGGTTGGAACAGCATGTTCTTCCCGGCTTTGCAGGACGTATCCTACCTGTAGACACAGCTGTTGCTATACAATGTGCACGACTGCATGTACCCGACCCCAGAAGCGAGCGTGACGCCCTTATTGCTGCCTCAGCGCTAGTACATGGGATGACGGTGGTGACTCGTAACGTAAAGGACTTTGAACCAACAGGCGTTCCAATTCTTGATCCATGGCAGGCTATCTAATCAAACAGCCTTTAAGTCCAGGTCATTAGCCGGCAGTGTGATAATGATCTTGAACATATGCTGACGATGGCGCCGGGGTAGTAGCTTGGCCTAGCGCTTTTCTGCGTCTGCCACCGCCTTGTCTGTCCGGTGAATTTCAGCTATTAGCGCCAGCGCCACGATCGCATCAAAAAATCGCACCTTGTTTAATCCTTTCGTTTACGCCAGCAGTTAAGGTGTTTTATAACTAAAACATCCGTCTAGGCGATAGAACTGGGCAAAGATCTCATCAGTCTTGCGCGAGATACCTCGTACTTCTAGTGCGGGGAGGGATAGCGCGGCGCGCAAAGCGTGCCTTTTTATCGCTTCCTGCTAAGGGCCAATTTCTATCTCACATCAAATTTGTATGTTGTAAGGCATGACTAAACGCGCCTACAGATACCGGTTTTACCCAACAGCTGAACAAGCAGAGCTGCTTGTAAAGACGTTTGGCTGCGTGCGTTTGGTCTATAACACCCTGCTGCGCTGGCGCACCGATGCGTTCCATAAGGAACAGCAGAAGATCGGCTACACTGCGGTTAGTGCCCACCTGACCGCACTCAAGAAACAGCCGGATCTTGCGTTCCTGAATGAAGTTTCCTGCGTCCCCCTTCAACAGTCCCTGCGCCACCAGCAGAGTGCGTTCAAGAATTTTTTGAAGGGCGGGCCAGGTACCCTACCTTCAAGAAAAAGCGAAACCATCAATCAGCAGAGTTTACGGCATCAGCATTCAAGTACCGGGACGGCGAGCTGTTTCTGGCGAAAAGCAGCGAGCCGCTGAATATCCGCTGGAGTCGTGCCCTGCCGTCTGCCCCTTCTACCGTGACGGTTTCAAGGGATGCAGCCGGGCGCTACTTCGTCTCGTGCCTATGTGAAGTTGAGCCACAAGCCTTGCCCGTCACGCCGAAAATCATCGGTATCGACATGGGCTTGAAAGACCTGTTTGTACCCTCCGAAGGCGAGCCGGTTGCCAATGCTCGCCATACCGCTAAATATGCCTCCCGGCTGGCATTGGCACAACGCCGGCTGAGCCGTAAGGAGTTTGGCTCTGCCAATCGAGCCAGGGCCCGCCAGAAAGTTGCGAGGATTCACGCCAAGATCTCTGATTGCCGACTCGACGGTTTGCACAAGCTGTCGCGCAGACTAATCAACGAAAACCAAGTGGTCTGTGTCGAAAATCTTGCTGTAAAAAACATGATCAGAAATCCCAGGCTAAGCAAAGCTATCGCTGACGCGGGCTGGGGTGAACTGGTCCGCCAGCTGCAATACAAGGGTGCCTGGGCAGGCAGGCAAGTGGTCGCCATAGACCGCTGGTTTCCCAGCTCAAAGCGTTGTTCTGGCTGTGGGTTTGTAATGGACTCGATGCCGCTTAGTGTCCGCTCTTGGGTTTGCCCTCAATGCAAGGCAGAACATGACCGCGACGTGAATGCCGCACTTAATATCAAAGCGGCCGGGCTGGCCGTGTTAGCCCTTGGAGCGAATGTAAGCGGCAGAGGTCAAGTACCTGTGTCCTGTTCGCAGTGAATTGGGAATCTCCGTCCTTCAGGACGGGGAGCAGTCAAAACCTCTGGTCTACTAGCCATTGGTGAAACATCGGCTACGGATTGCGACTTCAGAATCGTCTGGCACTATGCTCTGAATATCAAAGCCAAGGAAATAGGGGAGATGGCGCATGTCTGACGATCAGCGTTCAACCTACGAGCAGAATCTGTCCTTCATAAAGGCCAATGTGGAGCGCTTGCAGCGCGGTGAGGTCTCCATCGATGAGCTAGAAACGCTGACCGCCCAGATGAACCAGGCCTTCAAATTCTGCGAGGATCGACTGACTAGGACACGGCTGACGGTTGCTGAAGCTATGAAGCAGTCTGCCCCTGCCGCCGAGTGCTGACATGAACGCGCCAGCACCAGCGGTGCATATCTCGCTACACAGCTATCTCAAGCAGATCGAAGGGGTGATCAAACGCTCCTTTGCCGAGCATATCTGGGTAGTGGCTGAGCTGAGCGAATTCAATGTCCGCAATGGTGGTACGTGCTGGTTCACCCTGATCGAGAGCGCTGATGGCAAGGAAATCGCCAAGTGTTCGGCTGTGATGTTTGGCAGTGTCTCAAATGTGCAGCTAAGGGCCTTTGAACAGGTTACTGGATCAAAACCGCAGCCCGGCATGAAAGTGATGCTCAAGGTCTGCGCCACGCTACATCCCCAGTATGGCTTCCAGCTGCAGGTCTATGGCATTGACCCGAACTACACGCTGGGTGAGATGCACGCCAAGGTCGAGCAGATACTGGCGCGGTTAAAGGAAGAGGGCATCCACGACCGGCAAAAGGCGCTCGCAGCGCCAGCAGGCTTCTGGCGTATAGCGGTTGTCTCGCCTGATCAAGCCGCGGGGCTTGGTGACTTCCGGCGCGAAGCGGATCTGCTCGAGCGTCATGGTCTTGTGAGCTTTGACTACTACACCGCCACGTTCCAGGGCGAAAAAGCCCCTGAATCGATCAAGCAAGCCTTTCTCCAGCTTTATGAAGAGCATGGCAAGGCACCCTATGACGTGGTGTGTCTGATCCGGGGAGGAGGGGCCAAGGCCGATATGGCATGGCTCAACCACTATGGGCTGGCCAAGCTGATATGCCGCTTGCCTATCCCGGTCTTTACCGGCATAGGCCATGAGCGCGACGAGACCGTGCTCGATCTGGTAGCGCATACCCGTTTCGATACGCCGTCCAAGGTAATCGGATCGATCCTGCGCCATCTCCAACTGGAGTCTGAGGAGCTTGGTAGAAGCATTGAGCTGGCCAGGCAGCTGATCGATCAGACCCTAAGCCGTGAAGAGACCTGTCTCGTCAGCCTGCACGGGCAGTATCAGAACCTCTCCCAGCAAAGGCTAAGCAACGAGACCCTCTCGCTGGCCGAGCTAAGCCACTGCTACCGCCGAGGCGTGGATGACTGCCTGAACCGGCACGAGAGACAAGTGACGCTTTGGCAGACCCAGGCGCAATCCATGATGCGCGAGTTGCTGCAGAGTGCCGGCGATCGCTTGCACAACTATCAGGAGCGATATCTGGCGCAGCTTCCGTCAGCCGTAGCGGAAGAAGAGCAATGTCTAGGTAATTTCCTGACGCAGTATACCTATCTGGCAGAGCGCAAGGCCTCTGATGTAGCCCATGAACTCATGCAGGTAAGGCAAGCCTTGTCCATGCAACTTGATGCTCGACTGGCTGAGGAACAGCGCTGTGTTGACTCACTGGCCGGTCAGTACCAGCTGGCAGCACAGGGAAGCCTTCAGCAGGAGGAAGCCTCGCTACAGCGCTACAAGGATCTTTATGCAGTGCTGGATCCACGAGCAATCATGGCCAAGGGATTTGCGCTGGTTAGGCGGCAGGATGGTCAATTCGTGAGATCAGCCATTGAGGTAACTTCAGGAGATCGGATAGAGATCAGTTTCTTCGATGGGAATAAAGCGGCCATCATTCAACAATGATAAGGATAATGTGCAGCGGTTACTTTTGCGGATACGCGCTTTCCGACTAGTCTGAAATAGGACTTACCGATCACAGGAACAATAAATGCAGAGACTTACATTGCAGGAACGCCGTGAGTGTTTTGTAAAAGCTGCTCGAAAAAGTAAATTCATAACCTTTCTTTTTGTCCTGCTAGGCGTATTCCTCCACTTTATGAACCAGTTGGGCGGCGTACCAACCACAGCAGACATGATTGAACCACTAGCACAACTGATCTTCATTTTCGGCGGTATAGCTGCGTTTGCTGAATTTGGACGTATGTATATTGAGTTCCGTCTCCAAGAAGAGGCTTAAACTGGCCTTATGGACGATGCGTAAACACAAAACCGCCTTCGGGCGGTTTTTTATGCTGTGGGGTCAACTAACAAGGTATGTCATGACATCGATATCAAGCCAAGACCATTCCAAGGTAAACACACTCTTTGAGCTGATCCATCTGCTCCATATGGCTATCAAGCTAGATGGTTTAGAAATACAGGAAGAGGAAATCGTTGACCTGATCGTCGAGATAGCCAACGAGCTGGACGATACGAGCCCGACGCCTTATCTCCACAATGCCCTGATTGATCCGACCCAGCCGATGGAGCCCATCTGCTGGGTGACGCTTTATATGACCCTACTGCCAGCGGTAGGCCGCACGCTGGGACTCTTGATCACAGAAAGTGTTGATCCCCGAGCATGGGTTAAAGAGGACATGAAGCATACCCAGAATCTTGTTAGCGAGTGGTCACGTAATGCAGAACGGGTCATGGCTGACGTTAACAACGCCATGCGTGATCAGGTGGGATTTGATGCTGAGGAGTTGTCTGAGCACATGCAAAGGACAGGCGAAAGCATGGGCCAGGCTGAGGCACGGCTATACAGCCAGCGGTCAGGGTTGAAGACAGTACATTAGGAAAGGTGGCGATATATTAGCTATAAAACAAATCGCTAGTGGAAAGGTAGAAGCGATATCAATTTAACATAACGGTTATTATACGAAGTTATGGGTTAAGCTTTAAAGGCCGTAGTGACCATGACTGTTAATAGCCTCGCTATTTCCGATTAATGCTTTAATCGGAAATCATCAAACTAGCAATTTGAGGCTAGTACATACTACTCAAGGTCATTTGGAACAGCTCTTTTTACAGTTGGCTGTACCACACTATTACAGCATATTGGTTACTCTTCTCGCCTGCATAAGCCCCGCTAAAGCGAAACAACAGACTAATTGCTTTCTCTAGTTAAACGTATCGATAGGCAAACTTCACGTTTAGGCGCTGTTAAAAAAGTATCACATCTCTGACGGTAGATGATTTGTTTGCTTTTTTTAAAGCTGCTCTAATCAAAGCAGCCACCCCGCTGCACGATGTATTGACTATGGTGACGTGCTGCGGATTACAACAACAATAAAAGCTTCCTCAAGCGACTACAGCTATAGAGGAAAAGAGAGCGCACCATGAAAGCGGTAGCAAGTATATTTCTAGTATGTGCCGGCCTGTCGGTTGTGTTGGCTAGTCAAGCGGCTGAAACGCTGACGATTGCGACAGTCAATAATAACGACATGATCCGTATGCAGCGGTTATCGAAGACGTTCGAGGAGCAGAACCCCGAGATTAAGCTCCAGTGGGTCGTATTGGAAGAGAACACCCTCCGGCAACGTCTGACTACCGATATCGCAACCCAAGGTGGTCAGTTTGATATTTTGACCATTGGTACCTACGAAACCCCGCTCTGGGGCGTCAAGGGTTGGCTGGAAACCATGAAAGATCTTCCTGCCAATTACGATCTTGAAGACATCTTTTCTTCTGTACGTGAAGGCCTTTCGGTCAACAACACACTCTATGCTCTGCCCTTTTACGGCGAAAGCACAATCACCTATTACCGCACCGACTTGTTTAAGCAAGCAGGCTTAACTATGCCTGAGCGGCCGACCTGGACTCAGTTAGGTGAGTTTGCAGCCAAGCTACACCATCCTGATAAAGGACAATATGGAATGTGTCTGCGCGGTAAAGCTGGCTGGGGTGAGAACATGGCCTTGCTTACTACGATGGCCAATGCCTTTGGCGCACGCTGGTTTGACGAGAAATGGCAGCCTGAGTTTACGAGTCCTGAATGGACTAACGTGGCCAATTTTTACGTAGATACCTTGAAGAAGTATGGTCCTCCCGGTGTATCCAGTAACGGTTTTAACGAAACCCTTGCTTTGTTTAATAGCGGTAAATGTGCCCTATGGGTGGATGCCAGCGTAGCCGGTTCTTTTATCACAGACAAAACCCAAAGCAAGGTAGCTGATAGCACAGGGTTTGCAGCGGCTCCGCACGAGGTAACCGATAAAGGTTCTTCTTGGCTGTATGCCTGGTCACTGGCGATTCCGTCTACTTCCAAACATAAGGACTCTGCCAAGCGTTTTGTTACTTGGGCAACCTCCAAAGACTACATTCAATTGGTTGCGGAGAAAGATGGCATCACTCATGTACCGCCGGGCACTCGCCAATCTACTTACAACGAGGCCTACCTGCAGGCTGCACCCTTTGCCAGGGTCACCTTACAGATGATGCAAAGCGCTAATCCCCGTGAGCCTTCTGCCAAACCGGTACCTTACGTAGGCATTCAGTACGTGACGATACCTGAGTTCCAATCCATTGGGACGTCAGTAGGAAAGCTGTTCTCAGCGGCGCTGACCGGACAAATGTCCGTACAACAGGCGCTAAAAGCGGCACAGCAATCTACTACTCGTGAAATGAAGCGTGCGGGCTATCCCAAATAGCAAGCTGTGTTGTTATTACTCGCAGTAGCAGCTAGCCGCGCTCCCTTGCGTTGCTAGCTGCTAACCGTACAGTTACGGTTGGAGCCATCATGCATACCAATAATACAACGCTTAAGTCACCCTCGGCATACCAAGCAGCGGGCCCTCTTCCCAAACGTCATCATCAGTTCCGCTCCGGTTGGTTTCTGGTCAGTCCTTCAGTTGCGCTGCTACTGCTGTGGATGATTGTGCCGCTGGGGATGACCATCTACTTCTCGCTGATTCGCTATAACCTCTTGTATCCCGGCGAGAACGACTTTGTCGGGCTGGAAAACTTCGAATACTTCATTACCGACACCGGCTTTATGCCCGGCATGACCAATACCCTGCTGCTGGTAGGCAGCGTACTGTTGATTAGCGTGGTACTGGGTGTGCTGATCTCCGCGCTTCTGGAGGCTACCGAGTTTCTCGGCCGCGGTATCGTCCGGGTGCTTTTGATTTCGCCCTTTTTCATCATGCCCACGGTAAGTGCCCTGATCTGGAAAAACCTGATCTTTCATCCTGTCTCGGGCATCCTGGCGGCTGTGTGGAAGTTCTTTGGCGCACAGCCCATCGACTGGTTGGCCACCCATCCGCTTTTATCCATCATTCTGATTGTGTCCTGGCAGTGGCTACCCTTTGCCATTCTGATCCTGATGACAGCCATGCAGTCGCTGGATCAGGAGCAGAAAGAAGCGGCACGGCTGGACGGCGCCGGGCCGCTTGCCATTTTCTGGCACCTCACCCTACCCCATCTGGCGCGCCCCATTGCCGTCGTGGTGATGATCGAGACGATCTTTCTCCTGTCGGTGTTTGCCGAGATCTTTACTACAACCAGTGGCGGCCCCGGCTTTGCCTCTACCAACCTGGCGTACCTGATCTATAACCAGGCGCTCTTGCAATTTGACGTGGGCATGGCCTCTGCTGGCGGATTGATTGCCGTCGTGATCGCCAACATCGCCGCCATCATCCTGGTTCGGATGCTTGGCAAGAACCTGACCCAACAGTGAGGATGCGACCATGATGACGCTCAAGCAATCCCGGCGCCTGCACAGCGCCCTTCTTGGCACACTAGCCTGGGGCATTGCGCTGGTACTGTTCTTTCCGATCTTCTGGATGATCCTGACCAGCTTCAAGACTGAGATCGATGCCTTCGCGACCCCTCCGCAGTTCCTCTTCATGCCCACGCTGGAAAACTACCTGCACATTCAGGAGCGCAGCGATTATTTCCACTTTGCCTGGAACTCCGTTGCCATCTCCTTTGGCTCTACGGTGCTGGGCTTACTGCTGGCGGTTCCGGCGGCCTATTCGATGGCCTTTCATGAAACGCGCCTGACCAAGCAGACCCTGCTGTGGATGCTCTCGACCAAGATGCTGCCGGCGGTAGGTGTATTGATGCCTATCTACCTGATCACCAAAAGCCTTGGCCTGCTCGACACCAAGCTCTCGCTGATCGTTATCTACACGCTGATCAACCTGCCGATCATGGTCTGGATGGTGTACACCTATTTCAAGGACACCCCCAAGGACATCCTTGAAGCGGCTCGCCTGGATGGCGCAACCACTTTGCAGGAAATCGTTCGGGTGCTGCTACCAATCAGCAAGGGCGGCCTGGCTTCGACTGTTCTGCTATCCCTGATCCTGTGCTGGAACGAGGCGTTCTGGTCGCTCAACCTGACCTCCTCCAGCGCAGCCCCGCTGACCGCCCTGATTGCCTCCTACTCAAGCCCCGAAGGCTTGTTCTGGGCCAAGCTCTCGGCCGTTTCGACACTAGCGTGCGCGCCCATCCTGATCTTTGGCTGGATTAGCCAGAAACAACTGGTACGCGGCCTGTCCTTTGGCGCCGTCAAATAACAACAAGAGGACTTTTGCATGGCTACGCTAAAAATTCGCAACCTGCACAAAGGCTTCGATTCCCTCGAAATCATCAAGGGTATCGATCTGGACATCAACGACCGTGAATTCGTGGTGTTTGTGGGTCCCTCCGGGTGTGGCAAGTCCACTCTGTTGCGTCTGATTGCCGGGCTTGAAGACGTTACCGGTGGCACCATCGAACTGGACGGCCGCGACATTACCGAGGTCAGCCCCGCCAAGCGCGACCTGGCCATGGTGTTTCAGACCTATGCGCTTTATCCCCACATGACCGTACGCAAGAACATGTCCTTTGCGCTGGACCTGGCGGGCATTGCCAAAGCGGACGTTGAGAAGAAAGTTAACGAGGCCGCACGCATCCTGGAGCTGGGCCACCTGCTTGATCGCAAGCCCCGCCAGCTCTCCGGAGGGCAGCGCCAGCGGGTCGCCATTGGCCGAGCCATCGTGCGCAACCCCAAGGTGTTTCTCTTTGACGAGCCGCTGTCCAACCTGGACGCCGCCCTGCGCGTACAGATGCGCCTGGAGCTGGCACGCCTGCACCAGGAACTCAAGGGCACCATGATCTATGTGACCCACGATCAGATAGAGGCCATGACCCTGGCAACCAAGGTTGTTGTGCTCAATGGCGGACGCGTCGAGCAGGTCGGCTCGCCGCTGGAGCTCTATCATCATCCGGCCAACCTGTTTGTTGCAGGCTTTTTAGGAATGCCCAGGATGGCTTTTCTCAAGGCTAGGGTGACTCAGACCGGTGCCCAGTCCACCGAGATCGAGCTGGCCAGCGGGCCTCGCCTGCGCCTGCCCCGTGACGGTCGCAACTTGACCGTGGGCCATGAGGTGAGCCTGGGCATTCGTCCGGAGCATCTGATTATCGAAACGCAAGGGCAGCTCTCCGTGACCACGGATGTTACCGAGCGCCTGGGCAGCGATACCTATTGCCACATGACCACCGACTCGGGCGAGCCACTGACGGTACGTGTCTCAGGGGATTTCTCCTGTGCCTATGGCGAGCGCCTCAAGCTGGTTGTGGACGTCAACTATTGTCATCTGTTCGACGAGCAAGGCCAGGCGGTAAGCCGTGCCATGCAGCAGGCCGCCTGAGCTTTATAAACCCTTCTAATCACCTCAAAAGAGAACGATAGACAAATGAAACGTTTAGAGAACAAGAGCGTGCTCATCACCGGTTCTGCTCGTGGTATAGGCAGAACCTTTGCTGAAGCTTATATCCGTGAAGGCGCCACTGTTGCTATTGCAGATATTAATATTGAGCGTGCTCAGCGTACGGCTGACGAGCTAGGACCAAATGCTTATGCGGTCGAAATGGATGTTACCAGCCAGGCTTCAATTGATAGCACGATTGCCGCTGTTGTTGACAAGGCTGGCAGGCTCGATGTCCTAGTCAATAACGCCGCATTGTTTGATCTGGCACCAATTACCGAAATTACGCGTGAAAGCTATGATCGCCTTTTCTCAATAAACGTAGCTGGCACACTTTTCACACTGCAGGCTGCGGCCAAGCAAATGATTGCTCAGGGACAAGGTGGAAAAATTATTAACATGGCCAGCCAGGCTGGTCGCCGCGGAGAAGCACTGGTCGCTGTGTACTGCGCCACTAAAGCTGCAGTGATCAGCCTGACGCAATCGGCAGGCCTCAACCTTATCAAGCACAAGATAAATGTAAATGCCATTGCGCCTGGAGTGGTTGATGGTGAGCATTGGGAAGGCGTCGACGCGTTGTTTGCAAAATATGAGAACCGCCCCCTTGGTGAAAAGAAACGACTCGTGGGACAGGAAGTGCCTTATGGTCGTATGGGAACTGCCGAAGACCTGACAGGCATGGCTATTTTCTTGGCCTCATCTGAAAGTGATTACGTGGTGGCCCAGACCTATAACGTCGATGGTGGAAACTGGATGAGCTAAGGCCCATTCATAGTGCCCGCTGCGTCTAACAAGGCAGCGGGCACTGAAAATATCATGCCCCAACGTTAGCAAAAAACGACTTGGTGTGAGTATCTCAGACAGCCTGAGAAAGGCTGGTGGAATGATTCCAACTGTTGGCTGTGATTACTGGGAGTTCGTGCCGGCGCGGAAGGTCTGGACCACGACGTGTACAGGTTAAAGCGGCTGCCTCACATGCAAACGCCAACATGGCCTCTATCCTCTCCTGCTCAAGAGTTGCCACTGAGGCTGGGTGATCCAGCCCTTGTTCAGTTAGAAAGGCAATGACGGCAGCCTGAAAGGTATCCCCTGCCCCTACTGTATCCACTGGCGTCAATGGCCGCCCTGGATGTAACCAGTCACCTCGGTTTCGAGTGAAGACGCTAACCCCCTTTTCACCGTGCGTAAGGAGCACCCACTGGCACTGATTACTTAGCCAGTTACGAGCTACAACTGCTGGAGCCTCATTAGGATAGAGCAACTCCAGGTCTTCCTCGCTGACCTTAATGATATGGGCATGCTGAGCAAACGCTGCAATCTGCTTGCGCCATAATCCAACATCTGGTTCGACATTGAGGCGAACATTAGGATCTAGAGTGATCAGGCGTTCTTTTGAAGCATCTGCCACCAACTGATATAAGGCGTCGGCAGTGGGCTGGACTACTAAGGAATAAGAACCCACATGAACGCCTCGAACCTCAGCCTCAAGCTCAGGTAAATGGTGGGGGGCTAACTGCCGGTCAGCTCCCGCCTCACCATAAAAGCTGTAGTGAGGACTGCCCTGTTCATTTACGGTAACCATGCTGAGCGTAGTCGGAGCATTTACTTCCACCAGATAACGCGTCGACACCCCTTCTTCTTGCAAGACCTGTCTAAGTTGTTTCCCCAAGTAGTCGGTTGAAAGACCCGTCAACAAGCCTGCCTTGATACCCAACCGGCTCAGGCCTACTGCTACATTAAAAGGAGATCCGCCCGCTACAGCGTTAAGCCCGACTCGACTAGGAAGAAAACTTGTTTGAGGTTCTACAAACAGGTCGAATAGCGCCTCGCCACCGACTAAAAACATAACGCTACTCCTTAATTGACGAGCCGTTTAAACGCTCGATTGCGCGCGCTTATCCATTACCGGTTTAGAGGATGCGTGCGCAAACCGGTGCCGGTATTCACTAGGGGTTTCATGCATCTCATAGCGGAAATGCCGATTGAAGTTCGACAAATTGGCATATCCCACATCAAAACAGATGTCTGCTATGGTTTTCTGACTTTGTAGAAGCAGACGACACGCACGTTGAATACGTAGCTTACGGACAATGTCTACGAAGGTATGTCCAGACGTGCGCTTGAAAAAGCGGGAAAAAGACGGCTCGCTCATCTTCAGGCGCTGAGCAATTTCGGACATTCTAATCTCGCCAGACAAGTCTTTTAAAATGTACTCAAAGACCTGATTCATACGCGCGGTCGTAAGGCTATCGAGCATCGGAGCATAGTATTGGCTAGCGAGCGTATGGCGCTCGGCCTTATCGGCGAGTGCCAATACCTCCAGCAAGGAAAAGAACAGAGCTAACCGCCCCAGACCTTGGCTTTGGCCTATACGCTCCAAAAGTTCAGCAGCTTTGCGGGCTGCATCTCCTGTAAACTCAATGCCTTGTCTGGCCTGAGCAAACAACTTCCTGAGATTGCCCAGCTCAGGAAGCGTCTCGCTTAAGCGCAATAAGGTGTCGCCATCGAACTGCAACACGACATCGCGGCCGGCGATATGTTGTTCTGCACCTAAATCGCTGATCCAGTCGTGAGGTAAACCAGGCCCGATAAGCGCGACATGGCCTGGGCCAAAGGGACCAATATAGTCCCCAGCAAGTAATTTCCCATTGCCCTGGCGGATCAAATGAACTTCAAACTCGGGGTGATGATTCCAGCGGGCAAGCGGGTATGGGTAATCGTGTTCATACCATCTAAAACTATGCTCTGGCTGGGTAATGATCACTTCCAGCTCTGGACGTCTATCACTCAGTAACGTGTCCTTCATTTGCCCTAGGCTCCGCCCATAATGACGTCAGGCCAAACAGGTGACCTTACTACTGGCCACCAGCTTGTCACAGAGTCCAACCAGATAAGCACGAATACAAACATTAGCCTGCCCAACCTCTGGTAAATTGATGTTACGGATAACAAGCGCCTGCTGCTTTCCCGTGAACAACTCCCCCATGAGTAATCCCTGGTCAAACTGCATGACGTGCAGTGGATCGTCCGACAACCTGTGTATGAGGTTTGGCTTTCTGGACAAGGCCAGGCTGATCGACATGGATAAAATAGGTCAGCACTATGCCAACGGCATACAAGGAGGCATAAATCCAGACAACGCCCTCAACGCCAACGCTGGAAATAGCCAAGGTGGCAATAGCGGGTCCCATGAAGTTGGAGAGCCCAGCTGCCAGGTTATGCGCGGAAATGGCAGCACCTTTATGCTCAGGCGCCATGGCTGGAAAGATTGCCCCCATAGGAACGAATGCCGACACGCCAATGCCCAGCGCAACGGCCGCAATCACAGCGGCAGTAATGCTTGCGCCATAGAGATGAGGTAGATAGTAAAACGATAGGGTTGCCAGTGCGCATCCCGCGCAGCCAAACCAGCGCATTTGGCGTACCCAGCCAATGCGGTCACCAATCAGCCCCCACATGACATTAGTAAAGATGGTGACGATAAATACCAGTCCCCAGATACGAAGCCACTGCTCCATCGTGAAGCCTACCTCTGACGAAGTTAAGAACAGTGGCATGATGACCGGAAAACCGAACAGCGTAAGATTACAGATGATGCGAACTAGCGCTGCAATCAGAATGCTGCGGTTATCAAACAAAATGGTAACGCCCCGGCTGAGCTCACGTAGCCGTTCAGCCGAAGTGAGTGTGTTGGCCGTTCCTCTGCCGTGTTGACCCTTTACCAGAAACAGCACCATCGCACCGGCAATGGCCACCCAGCCAACGGCCATCCATAGCGTTCCCATAAAGCCTATGTGTGGGATGCTGAAACTTGGCAAGTAGGTGCCCAGAAACCCAATACCAATGGAATACATGGTCCAGTACCAACCCATCGCCGAAGCAAGCCTTGCCCGCGGCGCGACCTGAGCGACCCAGACCAGGAAGGCATAGATAAACAGTGGATAAGCCAGTCCACGAATGCCGTAGAACACCACCATGAGCAGGTAATTTTCCTGGCCCAGACCAAATGTCAGGAAGAGGATATGAAAGGCTATCCACGCCACTACACCGATGCGCATGATACGCTGCGGTCCGAAAATCTCAGCCAGTACGCCAGAGCTCCAGCTAGAGAACGCGGCCAGTAAACCGTAGACAGTGAAGAGAAACGAGGCTTGGGTAGGAGAAAAGCCAAGGTCGACGACATAACGTGATAAGAAGGCTAGTTCAATCCCATCACCGGTCATGAACAGAGCAATCGCGACATAGCCCCAGAGCAGGCATAACGGCATGCCCATGAGCAGTCCGCGTGAGTCTTCGCGGTTAACCATAACGCTTTCCTTTGTTGTACTTGTAAGTTCAACTTCCTAACTGGCCTTGGGCCAACATTGGTTGGAAGAAGACAGCATCAACTTACTGATGGAGTAGCTAAAGCGGCTAGCCCCTTTGTTAACGTTCTCCTGATACTTTTTTGCAGTGTTTGGCCTACTCAAGACGGATGCGTTAGGTAAAATTCAGCTAGGCCGCAACACTTTTCCCAGCTTGAGTGCCATTCCGCCCCTGCCTGGGCAAAGCTGTGCAGCCCTATGGGATAGAGGTCGTACATAAGGAAGTTAGTTAAACCTTTATCGAGCAAGAAACGCTTGGGTTGGCGTTAACTAACTTATCGAGTAGGCGGGATAACCGCTTAAGTTCTATTACCATCACCCACCGGAAAACACCTCTAGCCGACTGCTAAGCGAGAGAAGGGATTACAGTACCTGAGGGCGTCAACATGAAATGCGTACGCCCTTATTAGCCGTTCAAAGGTGCCGAAAAAGGGCCGCTACGAGTACGCCGGCTGTGATGGCTGGCAGAGGTTTTTTCGTTAGCAGCATCGTTAGTGCCGTAGTCAACAAAGCCAAGCGCGCGGCATTGTCGCCTTCAAGCGCTAGCGGGGCTAGAAGCGCGACTAGAACCGATCCCGACATAGCACTAATAAACTGTTGGACCCTCAAGTTAATGGGGACAAAAGACATTACAAATACCCCGCCCCAACGGGTCGCTAACGTTACCACGGCCATGATGAGCACAATGATTAACGTGCCGGCGCCTGCCGTTTCAATACTCATCTAGTTTTCTCCATCCATATAGCGCCCAAAATACCCCCAGCGAATGCGCCTACGACGACATGGCTATTGGCGGGCAAGTATTTATAAGCCAGGAGCGATGAACAGGCAGCGACAATCCAGATAATCAACATCCGCAGGTTCTTCTGCCCACCAATTACCATAGCCAGCAGAAAGCAGCCCATTACCATATCCAGTCCCAAGCCGACTGGGTCATGAATAGCACTGCCAAAACGAAGACCTAGCCAACTGCCGAATATCCACGAAAGCCACAAGGCAAGGCCGCCGCCAAATAACAAGCCCAAGCCAGGTTGCCCACGACTAAAGGCCTGCATCGACATTGCCCAATTAGCGTCCGATACAACAAGCATTACGCCATAGCGCTTGGCTGGCGATAGAGTGCGCATCCAAGGGTACAGCGTCGCCCCCATTAGAAGATGCCGGGCATTAATGGCGAACACAGTAATTATCATAGGGATAAGCGGTACGTGATCACCCCATAAATCTAAGACTGCAAATTGCGCTGCGCCTGCAAACACCAAGGTACTCATCGCGACGACGGAAGTATTGGTTAATCCTGACTGTGCTGCGGCGAGACCAAAGGCGATCCCGAATACAACAACAAAAAGAGAGATAGGAATCAGTTGTTTAAAGCCGCGCCAAATATCATCGGAGGTGAGTATGTGCAGATCTGTATCAATACTAGACAAAACAAATGATCCTTTCTTTTAACTCTAGAAATCAGAGACGTGCGTGCTTTCAAAAGGTACTCGTCTTAGATCATGGTTTGGGCACTCCAACATACGTGAGCAGATCAGCAGTATCTCCCTGACTTTTATTTTCGAAAAGTGCATAATTCAGCATGGTGCTATTCGCTAAACTAATACTTGAGATAAAGATGTACCCTCAGGATCTTCAGATTGACTGGCTAAAGTGCTTTATTGCGGTAGTAGATGCTGGGTCAATGTCCAACGCTGCCACCCAGGTGCATCGATCTCAGTCTGCGGTAAGTATGCAAATCAGAAAGCTTGAGACTGCGGTGGGACGTCAACTGCTTGTACGAGACGCTCGGCGTCATCAGCTTACGGCTGATGGTCAGATGCTCTTGGGTTATGCTCGGCGAATGCTGGATTTACATAACGAAGCACAGGCTGTATTTCATGGAAATCAGTTAACCGGGCGTGTAAGGCTTGGCGTCCCCGATGATTATGCTGCCAAATACCTAACTCCAGTGCTCAAGCGTTTTGCACATCACTACGGCGCGGTCGAAATTGAATTGGACTGCGAACAGTCAACTTCTTTGATTCCTCGGGTTGAGCGTGGCGATCTGGACCTTGCATTAGTATCAAGGGATCACCCACGTCGTGGAACCTTACTGTTTCATGAACCCATGGTATGGATTGGTTCACCTCAATTTGAAGCCTGGAGACGTGATCCGCTACCGATTGCGGTGTATGAGAGCACTAGCCTGGCAAGACGAAGCGCCATTAATTCATTGGCTTTGCAGGGGCGTCGTTACAAGGTCGTCTATAACAGCTCAAGTTTGGCCGGTCAGATTGCGGCTGTTGAGAGCGGCCTGGCTATAGCAGTGCTGACTCAATGCAGCGCACCGCGGCACCTAGCAATATTAGGCAGTGAGCATGGACTGGGTCCGCTTGAACCAATGGAGGTATCTGTTTATCGCTGCCGTGCCTCGCAAGGCTCTGCAGCTGTTGATAGTCTACATGAACTGCTAATCAAGACGTTAAGACACTCTGCCGCGCATTGAGTCTAAGGCCCAGGATCATCTTGTTAAACCTAGTCTACATGACCTTACACAAGGGGTTCATGCAATAGCAGGGGACAGCTCTCTTAGGGAGCCTTGAAGTTTGGAATGCTACTCAGATTAACAGCTTATACAGAAGGAATATGCCACCGCCGATAACTGGGACAGCAATCGCAGTCGCTTGCAAAAGCGGAACAAAGCTATTTCTTTGGTTTTTCTGCATCTGATGGATGATGCTTTGAACCTTCTGCGGATCGTTCAGGTATGGGTTCTTGAACTGTTGTTTGGTGCTCATAGTAGACCTTTCGTGCTTTAAGCACGGCAGATACTGGATCGTCACGATGAAATCCAGTGAAGTATATAAGCACCAGCTACTACCATTGGACCCCAGCAACACCTGCCTTGGCAATCAGGGCCAGGCTACTTTTGGACTGTTGATGATCGATCTTGGCCAGGAACGTTTGAAACTCCTGCTCGCTCCGATACGGGCTTTTCAACGGCTGTTGCTGCTTATTGATCATGTTTAGGAGCCTTTGGAATTTGGGTTCGGGTTAGCCGCTGGTAATCCGAAACAAGGCATAGGATGCCCCTACTATGACCGGAATGCTAAGTATTGCAGCGGCCCACGGTATGAAGCTACTGTGGCTTTGGCGCGCTTCGACTTGGTGCATGAAGTTCTGGAAGTCTCGCTGAGCCTTGGTCTTGGGTGATTCTTGCGGGTTTAGCATCTTGGTACTCCTGAACCTTGTAGAAGGCGGTTGCACCGGTAGCAACTGCTGCGCTGATAGCCGCGACCATAGTGACCAGTTTCTGCGTTCTCTCCCATTTCTGGTAGGCTCTATCGCTTCGCAGCTTGGCAATTTCTTCCATCAGCTTTTCTTTCTCAGCTGCAGGCCGGTATTCCTCAAACCTCAGCTTCTAGGCTTAGCTTTTCAATTTCAAGTGCCGTCTTTCTTAGTGTATAGACTGCCTGCCGGGATGCAATATCCTCTGGCTTGTCTGGTAGATCTGATTCGATCATTGGCCCAATCCTTAATCAAGCGACCCCATGCTGATGACACAGATAATCCAGCGCCACCTCGCTATAGCTGTCTCCAGCCTCCAGCTTGATCTTTCCCTGTGCTTCAAGCTCTTTACCCAATGCGGCCAGCTTTTGCGATTGCGGATACAGTTTCAGGATTGAAGACATCCAAACAATTGCGTTCTCTACATCCAATGCGAACTGATCAAGCTTTTTACTCTTAACGATGGAAAGAGGATATGGCCGGTCTACACCATCTTTTTCGGACTGTAGTTTTTGGCAGAGCTCCAAAAGCTCAATGCCTCGCATTACCTGAGATCTGTATGTCGTTGTCACTTTGATTTCCTCTAACTCTTCCATCCGTTGATATGAAATCAGCTTCTCACGAGTTTGGTGAAATGCAAGTCAGGCAGAAACCAGGCTATCAAGCGCGAGCAATATTCGTGTGAGCAGGCTTCAATAATGCCTCTCGACTCTTTTCCCTTATACCTATGGCCCTCTCCAGCGCCTTGGCAAAATGAGCCTCCCAGGTATTGGCGGTACCTATATAGACATTCACCGGCTTTCCTCTCAAGGGCGTCACCTTGAAGCTGTAGAGCAGCTGTGAGCCCTTGCCGCCCCGGTTGAGCTTTGTACGCGTGGCCAGCGTGATTCCTACAGGTAGGTCAGGACGGCCTTTATCGCTGCGCTGGTGTCGATAGTGGCGTACTGCTTCGGTATATGGGCGCAAGGCATCGTTGTACGCCTTGGCAGCTGCATAGCTGGCGTTGGGAGCGTGAGAGTATGCCGCATCGAAAAAGGCCTTGGGAGACTCCCCGCTCCGGATAGGAGCTACATACCAGCCGTCGTCGGTCCGGTTTCGAGTGATTCCATGGTCTGGATGGATTTCAGCGTACACACCTTTCCCTCTTATCAACCCAAGTGCATAGAACTGATAGGACTGACCTACCGTTTCAGCTTTGAAATTTAACTTGGCAATCCGCTACGCTGCATCCACTTTCCCCCATTTAGAGATTTATTTGCTACCAAACCAAGTGCCGATTTGATCGCCTGCCTTGGTCTTCAACTGGGATGTTGGGGCGCAGTCTTCTCCAAAGAGCTCAGCTTTCAGTGATGTGACGTTCCTTGCGCTGCAGGCAACAATGAACCTACCCATGATCTCGGTTGAGCACATCAAGACCGAGACCCTGACCTGATGCATCGGTACAACTGGATTAGACCGCACCAATTCAACAATGGACTGGCCCCAGCTCAGGCCGAGAAAAAACTTAACGTCGTGTCCGGGATTAGTGACCTGCCCCCAGTTTTAGTACCGCTGCCTATTTAGTAGGCCCTGGGGTTGATATTAATATTTCGTGTTGCGATTGGTGCTGGCTCGCTCGCCAATGCGCAGCGAACTCTGCCGGGGTGTTATTACCGATAGCGCTGTGCGGTCGGTGTTCGTTGTAGTCCCTTCGCCAGGCCGCGATGCGGATTCTGGCCTCGGCCAATGAGCAGAACCAGTGCTCGTTCAGGCATTCATCCCGAAACTTGCCGTTGAATGATTCGATGAACGCATTCTGTGTGGGCTTGCCAGGCTGAATCAGCTTCAGCTTGACATCGCGCTGATAGGCCCATTGATCAAGTGCCTTGCCGGTGAATTCGGGGCCCTGGTCGGTGCGGATTGCCTTGGGGTAACCGCGGAATCGGGCCATTTCATCCAATGCGCGAGTAACGCGAAAGCCGCTGACACCGTGATCCACAAGGATACCCACCGCCTCCTTGGTGAAATCATCGACCACCGTCAGACATTTGATCCTCCGCCCCGTACTGAGTGCATCGAAGACGAAGTCCATCGACCACACCTGATTCGGCGCGCTCGGCAGACTCAGCCGTTCGCGCTCTACGGCGACACCGTGGCGGCGCCTCCGGCGCTGCACCATCAAACCGGCAGCCCGGTACAGGCGATAGATCCGCTTATGGTTGACCTGCATGCCAGCCCGCCGCAGCAGGATATGCAGGCGCCGGTAGCCAAAGCGCCGACGCTCCTGTGCCAGCTCCACGAGTTGGGTTTGTAGCCTGATGTTTTGCTCGCTGGAGCGGGGTTGATAGCGCAGTACCGAGCGAGACAGCCCGATCAGCTGACAGGCACGGCGCAGGAGATGCCGGTTCTGGCCTGCATCTCCTGCGCCGCCCCCCGCCGTGCTGTCGGGCTTACCCTTTTCCCCGAACGATTACCTTCAGTGCCTCGATATCCAGATGGGCTTCGGCCAGCAGCTTTTTCAGCCGGCTGTTCTCCAGTTCGAGATCCTTGAGTCGCTTGGCGTCTGGCACGGTCATGCCACCGAATTTGGCACGCCAGGTGTAGAACGAGGCATCACTGAAGCCGTGCCGTCGGCACAGCTCCTTCACCGGCACACCGGCCTCTGCCTGCTTGAGAAAGTCGAGAATCTGTTCTTCCGTAAAACGCTTTTTCATTGCCGTCTCCTGCGCAGAAAACGGACTCTACTAAGTTCAGCGTGGTACTGAAATCGGGGAGCAGGTCATTAGTTGACCACTACAAGATTCATCATGCCGGAATTTTCTAGTTTTGGTTGACCCAGATCATTGAGTCAACCTCAGCAAGCTTTTCCAAGCATTAACAGCAGTGACCCCCTAGCTTCTGGCAGAAGATGTGAAGAAAACAGGCATAGATAATCAAGTTCTATTCAGCCGCTTTGCCCACGATACACCTCTCCTATGTGCCTTTTTACAAGGTCACTACCGCTCAGTATTAAATAAGAACAAGAGATCACAGCGATGAGTCAGCTTGAACTACAACAACTGTTGATGGCTGCTAAAGACCAAGCACCCGATCTTTCAGATGAGCCCCATGAAATCCGTCGAAAATTCGATGCTATGTTGGAGCCACTGCCCTATGATTCTCGGTTGAACCTAAGTAGCCGCGCCATTGGCTCAATCGAAGGACTATGGGTAGATGCTCCCCATCTAAACAGTGGACGCATCCTTCTTTATCTACACGGCGGTGCCTATGTATTTGGCGGATCAACAAGTTACAGATCCCTTGGCGCTGCCTTAGCTAATACTTGTCAAGCGCCCTGCTTCATTCCGGACTATCGTCTGGCTCCTGAACACCCTTATCCCGCTGCGGTGAATGATGTCTTAACTGTCTACCAAGATCTTCTAAATCAAGGATACGAGGCCAGCCATATCAGTCTGATCGGTGATTCGGCTGGCGGTGGTTTAAGTCTGGCGCTACTGGTATCTGCAAGGGAAAAAGGCTTGCCGTTACCTGGTAATGTCGTCTTACTTTCTCCGTGGGCCGACCTTGCCATGACGGGCGAAAGCCTGACCCGCCAAGCTGAGCGTGATCCATTACTGACCGAAGCAGGTCTTCGTAAATCCTCTCTTCTCTACCTGAAAGACCTACCTCCTGACACGCCTTTGGCCTCGCCTCTTTACAGTGATCTAACTGGTCTTCCCCCCATGCTAATTCAGGTAGGGTCCCGCGAAATACTCTTAAGCGATGCCGTGCGTATAGCCGAGCGGGCAGGCTTGGTAGACGTATCAGTAGAACTGAGCATTTGGCCAGGCATGGTTCACGTTTGGCAACTTTTCAGCGCGCACCTTTCCGAGGCCAGGCTTGCCTTGAACGCAATCGGTCGGTTTGTTCTTTCCCAACAAAAATAGGAATACCTTCCATGTCTGAAGCTTCGCTTGAGCGCGAGCACGCCGTCGCGTCTGTGGACCTAATCATTGTGGGAGCCGGCTGGGCTGGCATGTATATGCTACGCAAAGCACTCCAACTGGGACTAAAAACGCAAGTGTTCGAAAAGGGAGAGGACGTTGGCGGAACCTGGTACTGGAACCGTTATCCAGGTTTGCGCTGTGATGTAGAGAGTACCGATTACTCGTATTCGTTTGATGAGGACCTACAGCAAGAATGGGAATGGTCCGAGCGCTTTGCCAGCCAGCCGGAAATCTTAAAATATGCCAAGCATGTGGCAGACCGTTTCGGCTTACGCCCTTACATTCGCTTCAATACGCAGATAAGCGCACTGCATTATGATGAGCAGGCGAGCCTCTGGCATGCAACCTCTAAAACAGGTGATCGTCTTACCAGTCGCTTCGTTGTCATGGCCAGTGGCTGTCTGTCTGTGCCTAAGCCGGTCGATATTCCAGGGTTGGGGAGTTTTACTGGAGAGGTGTATCACACGGCCGATTGGCCTCATACCCCTGTCGACTTTACAGGTAAGCGCGTCGGTCTAATTGGCACAGGTTCTTCTGGAATCCAGGTGATGCCTATCCTTGCGCAGCAAGCAGAGCACCTTTTTGTTTATCAACGGACACCCAGCTTTAGTCTTCCCGCGCATAACGCACCGCTCAATGAAAAGCATGTACAACGTCTAAAGGCAGATTACTCCAAGCACAGACGTATCGCGCGTGAAAACACTCTTGGAGGCATTCCCTTCGTTAGCTACAACGAGTCTGCTTTGAATGTCAGCCCAGTAGAGCGCTGGCGCGTCTATGAAGAGATTTACAATCGCGGAGCTCCATTCGCAATGATGTCAGCTTTTAACGACATTCTTGTCAATGAAGAAGCCAATCAAACGCTTGTTGAGTTTGTCGCTGAAAAAATACGGGGCAAGATAAAAGATCCGGCGTTGGCTGAGCAGCTCATTCCTAAGGACCAACATATTGCCACAAGACGGCTATGCATCGATTCGGGCTATTACGAAGCATTTAATCAAGACAACGTCAGCCTCGTTAATCTGAAGCGAACCCCCATTGAACGAATTACACCCGATGGCATAGAAACCGTAGTAGACACACAGAAGCTAGACTGCATTGTCTTTGCCACTGGCTATGACGCCATGACCGGCGCTTTACTGGCTATTGATATACGTGGCCGGCAAGGAGACAGCCTGCAAGATAAATGGCGCGACGGCCCACATACGTACTTGGGCTTATCAATGGCAGGTTTCCCCAATCTATTTACTGTAACCGGCCCTGGCAGCCCGGCTGTGCTCAGCAACATGTTCGTCTCGATTGAGCAGCATGTGGAATGGATCGCTGACTGCTTGGCCTGGATAACACAAAACGGCTGGCAGCGCATTGAGGCCGAGAATAGTGCAGAAGATAACTGGGTCACCCATGTTAACGAGGTAGCTAACTCTACTCTCTTCCCTAAGGGAAACTCTTGGTACCTCGGAGCAAACGTCCCAGGAAAACCACGCGTTTTTATGCCCTACATAGGCGGAGTAGGTAACTACCGAAAGATATGTAACGACGTGGCTAGCAGTGGCTATCGAGGCTTTAAGTTTAGTTAGATAACTAGAAATTCTGTCTGCATATCTAATAATAACAAGGTGACATATGCATCCGTTCGTAGAGAACATTAACGTTGCAGCATCCCGTTTTGTTCGATTAGCAGCTGCTTTTATGCTGAGCACTACCGCTTTTCCAGCTGCTGCTATTGAGGTTATGCCTAACGACTCGGTTCCGGTAACGCCAGGCACTCACGCCTTGGTATTCTATCAATTGCATAACTATTCCACTTCCTACCATCCTGTACATGGCCGGACGATTAGCAACGATACTGAGTTACTAAGCAATATTAGTATCTTTCGATATGCGTACTGGTTTGAATTTGGTGGCAAGACATTTATTGCCAATATTTTGCAACCCTATGGTGAAATCAATCATGCCTCTATAGGAGGAAATAATCTAAGTCGGGACTCCTGGCAATTAGGAGACCCTCAACTACAGCTTGGATTCTGGCCGATTAACCGCCCTGATAAAGGGCAGTATCTCGGTACATCATTATTTATTTCTCCACCTACTGGTCATTACGATCACGATAAAACATTAAACCTAGGCTCCAACCGTTGGAGCGCTTCCTGGCAAGTTAATGCAGTGCAGCGTCTTGCACCGAAAATAGATTTGGAAGTTATTGGTGATACTACGTGGTTCTCGGCAAACGATGATGCCAACGCGTTTGGTCAAGAATTAAAGAAGGATCATGTCTCTACGCTGCAAGTTTGGATGAAGTATAACCCTAAGCCATTAACTACCTGGGCCATTGGCTATCAAGGAAGTTGGGGCGGAAAGGAATACCTAGCTGACGTTTCCACCGGTACCCGTAATGAATTCGATCGGATTCGGCTATTTTATTCAACCTTTGTCAGCCCAACCGTCCAGCTTGGCGCTGAGTTGAGCCGAGATCTCGATACTGTTGGTGGATTTAAGCAGGATTACGGTTTTACGTTTCGTCTGGTCAAACTTCTCTAGCTCCTACTAACGGCCCTTATTTATGCATAAGCTCAGCATTTTTTATCATAGACCAAGCGATCCGGCACACTTTGAGGACTATTACATAAACCAGCATATTCCTTTAGTGCCACAGCTGCCCGATCTCATCCGCTTCGAATACAGCTTTCCTCAGCTAATCAACGGCGAACCCGCACCTTGGTTCTGTCTCTTTGAAGCGTATTTTCCCGACTTAGCCACTTTACAGGCGTCAGTGCAAAGTGTTCAGGGGCAGCAACTGGCAACCGATGTTTCAAATTATGCGCAGGAGATACCGCTTATACTGGTATCAGAGGTTGCGACACTCGGTAAGTAAAAGGACAGGCCAGTCCCTAGGAAAGGGCCGGTTTTGAAGTTAGATTCGATGGATACATGGTTATGTTGGGAGTAGTACTTGATGCCAACATAACCATCCGTATTAAACACATAACAATAATAGAGTAAGGAGTGCATCTATGCCTGCTGCCCATCCTGAAAAAGAGCGCTTTCAGAGCTGGATCGAAACGATTCGAATGAAGTGCGGGAGTCGCTTTTATGCTCGTACTTCTCTAAAAGGTTGGCTTTTTATCGGCGACATTTCGAGTCATGGTCTTCCAGGTCTTGAAATCAGCCGTGTCCGAACTAACGTCCAGCAACTTGCACGCCCTTCGCCTTGGAAAAACCAGGATGGAGACCAACACTGCTTTCTTATTATGCAACGCAGCGGTAGAACACGTGTTAGACAATTTGACCACACCCTGGAATTAAACCCCGGCGATATTGCACTTATTGATTCGGCCGGAGCTTCAGAGCTATTGCCCTTAGGCCTAGTCGAACACGATGCCATGCATTTATCGCGTGATATTCTCTATAGCCACTTACCACATAGTCGCCAGGCCTATGGAAAACTTCCACAAAATGGCGTTTGTGGCCATTTCTTAAAGCTGATTTATACTCAGCTAAGCACGCTACAGAATATAGATAATAATGAAGCTAAAGAG
This sequence comes from Pseudomonas sp. LTJR-52, assembly GCF_003691465.1. Taxonomy (NCBI): domain Bacteria; kingdom Pseudomonadati; phylum Pseudomonadota; class Gammaproteobacteria; order Pseudomonadales; family Pseudomonadaceae; genus Pseudomonas; species Pseudomonas sp. LTJR-52. Next base: position 5,409,817 of record NZ_CP033105.1, on the reverse strand, counting down.
CAGGAAAGTCAGGCAATGCATGAAGCCATTATTAAGCTACTCACTCCTGTAATGTGTGACGAGAGGGCTGCTACCACTCATATTCTAAATGAACTTCCTAACGACAAGCTACTTCATTACGCACAGCAGTTTATCCACAACAATATCTTTGACCCAAGCCTTAATTCAGAACGGGTAGCTAAGCAGTTAGGTATGTCTTTACGTCAACTGTATCGGATATTTGAGGGCACCGACGATAGTATTTATAGCTATATCCAGCGTACCCGCCTAGAGCGTTGTGCACGGGATCTCCGAGATGCCACTCTGCATCACTTATCTATTGCTGAGATTGCACAGCGCTGGGGATTTACTAGTGCGTCTAACTTTAGTAGAGCTTTTAGACATCAATTTTCCTGCACACCGCGCAGTTATCGAATTTAAATATATATTTCTAGCGCTCATACGCTGTACCTATAAAAATTATATCAGCAATAAACCCTGGAATTTTTGAATTATTGTTTTAACTTAATATTGATAGCAAGATAAAGCAGATTAGAGGTTTTTGCCACGTGGGCAGAGCTTTTCGTTATCTAATCATTACTGTCTATAAGTAGCCATTTATATATCTACACAGGAGCAAAACACAACTAATGAGAACTATGAGAGCGGTTCGCTTTATCGAGAGCGGACGTCAACCTGAGATTGTTGATACTCCGATCCCTGCGCCCGGTCCGGGTGAAGTATTGATCCGTATCGGTGGAGCAGGTGTATGCCACTCTGACCTGCACGTCATTGAGCACGGCATTGGTCCTGCTACCAATTTTACGCTGGGGCATGAAAATGCCGGCTGGATAGCCGCTCTTGGGGAGGGGGTTAAGGATTGGAAAGAAGGTGATGCTGTAGCTGTCTATGGCCCATGGGGTTGTGGTACATGCCATAGCTGCCAGGCCTCGGCAGAGAATTATTGTGAGCATCATGCAAATATTGCAAGCATGGGCGGCGGTTTGGGTTCAGACGGCGGAATGGCTGATTATATGATAGTGCCTTCGGCCCGCCTGCTGGTCTCGCTTGGCAACCTCGATCCCATATCAGCTGCCCCTCTTAGCGATGCCGCTCTTACTCCATACCATGCGATTAAAGCCGTGTTGCCTGCTTTGACTCCCGACGCATCGGTACTTGTTATTGGCGTCGGAGGACTAGGACACATGGCAGTGCAAATCCTGCGTGCATTGACCCCGGCACGCGTCATTGCAGCTGATATTGATGACGCCAAGCTCAAGCACGCTTGTGAACTTGGTGCTACCCATGTGATCAACACGCAGCAAAAGACTGCCCAAGAAGAAATCCGCGATATCGTTGGCCAGCGCGGGGTAACCGTTGCGCTCGATTTCGTAGGCGCGCAACCCACTGTCGATCTTGCAGCTAACGTAGTAGGACGTAATAGTCGGATTTCAATAGTCGGCTTAGGGGGTGGGACGTTGCATTACTCAGCTAATACACCCCCATTCGGTACCCAAGTAAATATCCCCTATTGGGGATCACGTACTGAACTGATGGAAGTCATTGCACTTGCTGAGGCTGGACGTATCAGGACTACGGTTGAATCGTTTCCGCTCGAAATAGCCAATGACGTCTATAAGCAATTACAGGAAGGCAAGATCCGGGGGCGTGCGGTTTTAGTACCTTGACCAAATAGATACTGTAATTAACTTCAAGTTAGGAAGGTCCATGATTGATTATCGACTTAATGGCAAGGTTGCTATTGTTACCGGCGGCGTGTCTGGTATTGGCCTAGCAGTAACCGAACTCCTCGCCTGCTCCGGTGCGCATATATCAGTATGGGATCTGCAGCAGGATAAACTGGACAAAGTTGTTACGTCGCTGCGCTCTCGAGGAGTTAAGGCCATGGGCGTAGCGCTGGACGTTACTGACTATACGGCAGTAGACGCAGCGGTAAAACGCACAGTAGATGAGTTGGGCAGCTTAGACATTGCTGTTAACAATGCCGGCCTTGGAGGTCAGCATGCTCCTAGCGGCGATTATCCGGTCGATGAGTGGCGGAGAGTTATTGACGTCAACCTCACTAGCGTTTTTCTGTGCCAACGCGCCGAGATTCAGGCGATGCGTGTCATTGGCAACGGCGGTAGCATCATTAATATGGCCTCAATCTTGGGCCAAGTAGGATTCCCCAATACGCCTGCTTATGTCGCAGCCAAGCATGGCGTGCTTGGCCTGACCAAGACAGCCGCATGGGAATATGCAAAAGAAGGCATTCGTATTAACGCAGTAGGTCCGGCATTTATCAATACCCCCCTGCTCGAAGGATTGGACGCAGCAACGCGTGGAATGCTTGAAAGTAAACATGCCTTCGGACGTCTCGGCACACCAGAAGAAGTAGCGTCTATTGTAGTCTGGCTAGCAAGCGAAGCGGCTTCGTTTGCTACCGGCACCTACTACCCTATAGACGGAGGGTATCTAGCCCAGTAAACCCTTCTAAGTGCAGTACCTTTACATGCTAGGTCCTAGGAAGGAGAGGTTTGGATCGGTTAAAAAGAGCTGCGGCTGTTTGGTCTGCCGCGAGACCGCTCTTGCTGCACGACGGGTTGCCCTGAGCTGAATTACAATAGCTTGTAATGCGCTTGATGAGTGGCATGAACCACTTCGAAGCATGACCCGTCAACTGATCTGACTCTGTCAGCATGGCGTCCTAACCTCTCTGGCTATCGAAACATTATGTCGGCCTACCGGACTACACTTAAAAAAGTATTCAAGCATGTCATCGGCCCGATCAAAGGTTCATGTTGAGTAGCGGACTTATGGTATGCCGGACACAAAAAAGCAGGTATCGAAGACTATCGATATATAATAATCTTAAATTAGAGGGTGTAGACAAAACAAAACCTTTCAAGCCACTCTATTGAGCAAGATACGCGCATTAGCTAGCCATACCCAGGCTGCAGCGACCGAGAGCTTGCGATCATGATGCATGATGGTACGTCGCCAACGCTCAATCCAAGCATGGGTACGTTCTACGACCCAGCGCTTCGGCAGAACAGTGAAACCAGCTCCTCTCTCAGGCAGAGCCAGAGCCGTTTGCAAGGTTCCGGTAGCGCCATTGCCCGGTCGCCGTACCACTTCGACCACAAGCGCATGAGCGTTTTCGATCGCCCGGGCACGACTTCCTCCATAAGCGCCGTCAGCATAGAGCCTCTGCATACATGGCACCTTATTGCAGGCCTTCTCAACAACAGCCGCTGCCGCATCACGATCCTGAACATTAGCCGCTGTGATCGTTATGGCTACCAATACGCCCAGGGTATCGACGATCAGGTGGCGCTTTCTACCCTTGACCTTTTTCCCAGCGTCAAAGCCGCTTTCACCGCCTTGAGGGGAAGCACGAGTCGATTGCGCATCAATGACCGTAGCGCTGGGTTGGACGCCGCGGCCCATGCGCTGGCGCCATTGTTCACGAAGGCGATCCTGCAGTTGCTCGAAGGTACCAGCCTCTACCCAGCGTGCGAAGGATTTATAGACGGCCTGCCAGGGTGGAAATGATGTAGGAAGCAGACGCCAGGCACAGCCGGTACGCAGCACATAACAGCAGGCATCGACCAGCTCACGTCGAGCGTAACGGGGCGGAGTTCCACGGGTACCAGGGTCACGTTCGAAAAGATCAGCAACCAGAGCCTACTCGGCATCAGTGAGGCTTGTACTATAGGGCGTCACCTGTTCACGACGATGGGCCTGGGTATAGCCATAGCGTTTACCTGCCTGAGCGGGTGTGTAGACGTGACGTTTGACCTTTAACCGTACGATGCCCTGAGCACGTAGGCAGCGTCTAATCGTAGCGGAACACACCTGTAGCCCGCTCTGGCGGTAGAGTTCGTTAGCGATCTCATCGAGCGATGCCTGTGGATGCTCAGCCACGATTTTGAGCAATACTTGAATATGGGAAGGCGTGAGTGCTCGAGGGCGACCACCCCGATTGACCATAGCTGAGGCTTCTTCAGTCCTGTTATGCTTAGTCATAAACAGACCCCCAAAGGCTTGAAACCAGAGGGTCAGCTTACTCCAAGTATATTTTGTCTACTCCCTCTTAGTTTGTCAGCAGTTGTCCAGTTAGCATTCGCATAAACGTTTAGCTGATCGTGGCAATCACAAGAAGCAATACGCATGCTCGTCAGCCTTTGCCAGGGCTGATGCCAAATGAGTAGAAGGCTAGCTGCACGTTTATCTAACCCCACTACCTGCCCCCTTCCAGGACAAAGCCTAATAATCCATATGTCAGTTGTTTAAGGCCAGTGGCTATAAACCTTATCATATGAGGTATAGACGAGGCCTTTAAACATCATTCGACTAATTCATCTTTCATCATGGCAAGTGGCCTCGTTGATAGTAATGCTGTAGCGCTTGGATTAAGGATCATATCAGCAGCCTTTTCACCAATCATGATAGCAGGAGCATTGGTATTACCTGTAATCAGGGTTGGCATAATCGATGCGTCTGCGATCCGTAGACCTTCAATCCCGTGAACACGTAGCTGTTCGTCCACCACCGCCATCGAGTCATTTCCCATCTTGCAGGTACCAACTGGATGATAAACCGTGCCTATGTTGGTCTTAACCCAGTTGGCAATCTGCTCATCGGTTCGTATATCAGCCCCAGGAAGTAGCTCACCTGAGATATAGCGGGAAAAGGATCGGGTTGAAGTAAGTTCACGTACTTTCTTAACGCCAGCTACTAGAACAGCCAAGTCATCGGGGGCACTTAAGAAATTAGCCTCTATTAACGGCTTGGCATGAGGATCTGAAGAGCGAATCGTTACCCGTCCACGGCTTCTAGGGTGTAAGGCGCATACATGAATGCTAAAGCCATGGCCTAGCGGGATGACTCGATCAGGTTGATTTTTTAGAGCCGGCGCAACATGGAACTGAATGTCAGGGGTCTCTGAGTCTGGGCGTAAACGTAAAAAACCGCCTGATTCCACAGAGTTTGATGTCAATGGCCCTTTACGTCCTCCTAGATAATACTTGAAGGGCGACCTTATCAGCGGCAGCCAGCCTGTAATGGAGCTGCTGAAGCCAATACGCTTATCAGTCTGGTACATCAGGCATACATCCTGGTGATCCTGTAGATTACAGCCTACCCCTGGTAGTTCATGGCGAAGCACGATACCGTGCTTCGCCAGCTCGTCACTTGGGCCAATACCGGACAAGAGAAGTATCTGCGGTGAGTTGATCGCACCTGCACTCAGAATTACTTCACGATCTGCCGATAGTTTATAAAGTGATCCAGCTTGACTGACCTCAACGCCAATTGCACGCTTACCTTCCAATAACACCTTGTTAGTAACGGCACCGCTGATAACTGTCAGATTACTACGATGCAGAATTGGATGGAGGAAAGCATGGGCTGCGCTGCAACGCTCGCCGTTCTTTTGGGTGACGTGGTAATAGCCGATGCCTTCCTGCTCGCCCGCATTGAAGTCGTTATTATGTGGCCAACCAAGCTCATCGGCGGCTTCGAAGAACACATTGTTAATAGAGCTGTGCGCCCGTTGCTCGGCGACATTTAGTTCTCCGCCCTGATTATGCCACTCGCTTAGGGCAGGTTCGAAATTTTCAGACTTTTTGAAATAAGGGAGCACATCGTCATAACCCCAACCGTTATTCCCAAGCGCCTTCCAATGGTCATAATCAGCCCGATTACCTCGAATATAGATCATTCCATTGATAGCGCTGGATCCGCCCCAAAGCTTGCCGCGGGGACAGGGCATATTAGCTCCGTCAGCACTATGCATGATCTCGTACATCCAATTCCATTTCGGATTGGCGATCAGGCGAAGAATTCCGGCTGGCATTCGAACATAAAATCCAGGGAAAAACTGCTTATCGGACGGACCTGCTTCGATTAGGCATACGGAGACCTTAGGGTCTGCTGAAAGACGGTTGGCCAATACGCAACCTGCCGATCCAGCGCCTACCACAATATAGTCAAAACGTCGATGAGAAAGGGACATACCAGGCTCTCTCTTTTATTATTGAGCTGGTTATATTGAATGCTTCTTTCGGTAACTGAGCTTGACTCTCCGTGCCATAGTTGCGTTCCGATGCAAAATAAAGAGCAGGCCAACAAGCGCTTTCTTTTAGGATAAGTCCGCCTCGATGAGAAGCCGGTTAGGTTGCTTTGTAGTGGTCTACTGATCACGGACACCGATTTAGGCGAGTATGCTCGCCAAAGAGAGGTGTCTGATGACCAGGCAACGTCGTTCCTTTACGCCTGAGTTCAAACGCGAAGCTGCTGCCCTGGTGCTCGATCAGGGCTACAGTTGTATCGAGGCAGCCCGCCCGCTTGGGCTGGTCGAGTCCGCCCTGCGCCGATGGGTAAACCAGCTCCAACAGGAGCGAAACGGCATGACCCCGACCAGCAAAGCCCTGACAGCTGAACGGCTGAAGATTCAGGAACTGGAGGCCAGGATCAACAGGCTGGAACGGGAAAAATTCATAATTAAAAAGGCTACCGCGCTCTTGATGGCCGAGGAGCACGAGCGCTCGCGTTGATTGATCAACTGCGCTCCGATGTGTATTGGCAAATGGAAAAAAAGGTAATTGCCACACGGAGTCCTTCTGAAAACGAAGAGACGATCATTGGGCCAGACGGAAAGCCTCAAATCATCATTACTACTAAGACGCTGGTAACTGTAGGTGATGAATCACTACTGGTCGCCTACTTTATCAATGTGACAGATCAGCTCCAGTTCGAGGAGCAATTGTGCCAGGCGCAAAAAATGGAAGCTGTCGGCCAGTTGACGGGCGGTATAGCGCATGATTTCAACAACCACCTCGGAGGCATTATCGGCTCGCTTGGAATCATGCAAAAGCGTATTGCAAAAGGCACATCTATAGGCCTTGAACGCTATACAGACAACGCCATGGCTTCGGCGCAACGTGCAGCCACCCTCACCCATCGTTTGCTGGCTTTTTCTCGCCGACAATCGCTCAACCCAAAGCCGCTGAAACTCAACGAGCTTTTTGATGAATTCCAGAGTTTTATTAGCCAGTCGTTAGGGGGTGAGTATCGGTTTGAAGTGCGCTTTGAAGACGACCTCTGGACAACATTTTGCGATCATCACCAGCTGGAAAATGCTGTCCTGAATCTGGCGATCAATGCACGTGATGCAATGCCCACCGGTGGAACTATCATTTGCCAAGTCACCAACAGTGCTTCCGTTCCTGGTTTATTTTAGGGTGAGTTTGTTTGTATCAGTATTGTCGATACCGGAACAGGTATAGCGCCTGAGATAATGGATTGGGTTATAGAGTCCTTTTTTACTACGAAGCCCATAGGTGAAGGCACAGGCCTAGGTCTTTCCATGGTTTATGGGTTTGTGAAGCAAAGCAACGGGCATTTTACCATCGACTCGACTCAGACCAAAGGCACAACGGTAAGGCTTTATCTGCCACGGTATATTGGAGAGACTCTTCAGCTTGCTGGATCAACTGACGAGCCGTTGAGGAAAGGACGACAGCAAACAGTCTTGCTTGTCGAGGATGACGAAGTCCTGCGTGAGATCATTATCGAGGTTTTAGAGGATCTTGATTATCATGTTCTAAGCACGGGCAATGGCCAGCACGCATTACAGCTCGTAGCCTTAGCGGTCAAGCCCATGAATCTCCTTCTGACCGATATAGGCCTGCCTGGCATAAACGGCCGTGACCTGGCGGCACATGCATTGGATAGGTTTCCCAAGCTAAAAATCATGTTCATTACCGGATATGACAAGACAGTAACCTTGCCCAAAAGCTTGTTCCGCCATGATGTCGAAGTTATGACGAAGCCTTTTACGATTTCAGAAGTAGCCTCAAGGGAGCAACGATTACTTGAGCAAGATTGATAGATGCGCTGGCATAATAGTTATCATGCCAGCAAATAGTTGCTAGCGTTAACCGCACGCTATAAATTAATTAATGTGACCTTTTAAGGCATATTCTGAGTCCACTTATATCCCCCTAACCTTGAATTTGCAGGTTGTGGCCGGCTGAACAGATAGCCCTGAAACTGCAAGCATCCCTACTCCATAAGCTTTACAAGCTGTCTGGTAGTTTTAATCCCCTCTGCAGTGATCCTGATTCCAAGACTTAAGCTCAGACCGATAATGGCTTTCACAATGGATAACGCTTGCGGGTTGGACTCCATTTGGTGAACAAATGACTTGTCAATTTTGATCTTGTCGAGTGGAAACGACTGAAGATAACTCAGGGAGGAATAGCCGGTTTCAAAGTCATCCAGCGTTATTATCATGTCTATGAGTCTAGAGCGGCTAACGTAGATCTTTGTGTTTGTCGAAATAAGAAGAAAGCTACTCCACTCCTGCATCAATCCTCTTCTCTATTCCAGCAGATCGCCACGGTTATAGGCCGCTTCCACCTTGCTGCCCAGCGTACGTGCTAAGGCCATTTCACAGACCTCGCGGGGGTAGTTCGTGGTCTCCGCCGCCCAGGTTCTGAAGGTTGCGCGAAAGCCATGCATGACCAGAAAGTGATCCTTTAGAGTATCTAATTATTCTAATACCGCGCAACGGTAGAGTTACGATGCTGTACGGTTCTTATCGAGCGGATTCGACGAGGTATATTCCCCTATACAGTCACTATGACTTGGGAATGCCTATGCTAGACAGGAAGGAAGAATATGACATGGAATGTTATGCGTCAGACGCGTTCAGCACCTTATCTATTAATTGGCGTCTAGTAGGAGTTAGGCAGCAAGATGGCATTCGTTCGCGATATCTGCCCTATTGAACAATTGTCTCTAGGTCAGGGACTAACAGAAGACTCGGAGATGAGCCCACTCGGCCGAAGCCTGATCTTCGATCTTGACTCACGCAGCGCCCTCATTCCTCATCCATTCCATTACTCGGACTATCCAGACCGAAGGATGAGCTTCTACATTGTGGGAAAGTGCTTTAACGTTTGTGAGCTTGTGCAACGATCCGATGGACCAGATAAGGTTGAAATCTACTTCGGTAGAAAGTTTGAAACAAGTCACAGATCAAATGCCATTCTCTTGCTTCAACAAGCAGTTGCGATCCTCCGAAATGAGCCAATCTGCTTGCTGCCAATCGTCGAACGCGATGTATGACCATGAGCATCGCTTACCTCGCATTGCCGCCTAACCCTTTCATCCAGAGGAACGTTAATCTCACAATCAAATCTATCCCACCCAAACCGTTCGCTTCGCTCGCTGGGACGGGCTAAATCCAGCCCCTTAACCAAACATTAGGTATCAACATGACATGGACGTCCAAATATGCTTTTGCAATTACGCCGCCGATAATTTTCTTTGCGCTCTGGAAGATAGGAATTTTCTCCTATCATCACTTCGGCTGCCAAGGAAATATCAAGAATCTGGCCCCGTGTTCTATCGCCGGCTTTGATCTTCTGCCTTGGTTAGGTTTCAGTATGGGCTGGAGTGCTATCCTATTTTGGCTATCGCTAGCTATCTCTGTTTTCTTTTTGATCGATATAGGAGCCAAACACATAGGCTCAAAGCGGGGCGTGCTATGAAACCTAACAACTGGTTTAAATCGTTCGCTTCGCTCACTAGAACGGGCTTCAAGGGACGGGCTTAGCCGGTCCCTTAACCAAACGTCAGGGCTCAATTGGGGCAACCTCGTGATCGTAGATGTCACATGCAAGACTGATCGCTTCAACCTCTCCGTTGTCGAACCAGACTTCATCAATGACTGCTGCTTTGGCGAGGATTTCTCCAAATGGCTGGTATCGGCCCTTTTTGAAGCTGGTGTTTCAACAGACATCATTTGCATGGAGGACTTCGGCTGGGCCAACCAGACTGAATACCAAGGTACCTCCTATCTTGTGTGCGTTGCTGGCAATTCGAAGGGAGATTTGAGCCGTCCTAACTACGGTGAATGGCACGTCATGCTTGAACGCCATCGCACGTTCATGCAAAAGCTCCTCGGTAAAAACAAGATTTCCGCCAATGACCCTTTCGTCGGCAAGGTCGTTCAAGCACTTAGGGCCGCCGGGTTTGCAAATGTTGAGGTTAAGCCCTAACGATTCGTCCAAGCCAACGCCGCTTTGCGGCACGGCTTAACTCAGGTGTTAGCTCTCATGAAAACCGTCGTAGTTGCCCCATTCTCAATAGAGTGGTCCAAGTACTTTAGTAAGATCCGGTCTGAGCTCGAAACAGTCTTTCCAGTGGAGACCACTCGAATAGAGCACATTGGAAGCACCTCAGTTCAAGGGCTTGCAGCTAAGCCGATTATTGATGTCCTTCTGGGTGCAGAGATCTTAGCGTTCATTGAGAGCAAGATTGGGGCTCTGTCTCAGCTTGGCTATGAGTACATCACGAAGCACGAAGCTGAGCTGCCAATGCGTCGCTACTTTGTTCGCCCGGCCGCGCGCAACAACCTTCGGGTTCACCTCCACGCGGTAGAGCGCGATTCGCGCTTCTGGTCCGATCACATCCTGTTCCGTGAAACGCTTCGAGAAAGACCTGATCTCGTTGGGCAGTATCAGGATCTGAAGGTGCGTCTCGCTGCGGAGTTTCCGAATAACAGTGCTGCGTATACAGCAGCAAAGGCGCCCTTCATTGCGTCCGTCCTGGCGTCGGCCTCGTCAGAGCACAATGCGGGCTAACCCCCTATCGAGCGGATATGCCCTAGCAGGCCAGATTACGCGTCTGCATGCCGGACTGAATATATCGCTCATACCACCAGATGAGAAACAGGCTTAGAGCCAGGCGGCCCCTAATCAGATCGATAAAAATATACCAGTTAGACGCTTACGTTAGATGCATTGACTAATGAAGTTGAGTGAGTCTTACAAAGATAGCCGCTCCACTCCTGCATAAGCCCCCTTCTCTTCTCTAACAGATCCCCACGGTTATGAGCCGCCTCCACCTTGCTCCCCAGCGTATGCGCCAGCGCCATCTCGCAGACCTCGCGCGGGTAGTTCGTGGTCTCTGCCCATAGCGCGAAAGCCGTGTGGGACTGCCATGTGAATCTTTAGGGTATCTAATTATGCTGATACAGCGCAGCGGTAAAGTTACGAGGCTGGACGGCTCTAATCCAGCGGATTCGGCGATGTATAATTCCCATACACAGTCATTACGACTCGGGAATACCTGTGCTAAACAGGAAGGAAGAATATGACATGGAATGTTATACGTCAGACGCGTTCAGCGTGTTATCAGTCAAGTGACGTCTAATAATAGTTAGCCACCATATGAACCTAAACCGTGCCAGACAACTAATTCACGAAGGCATTGACCGAGACAATCCATCGGAAAGTCTCATTCATGTTCTAGAATCAGCGATCGAGTTAGTTTCTATCCCAGACAATGACTTTTGCTGGTCATCCTGGGATGGTGAGCAAGAAGCAAAGCAAGAAATACTAAATTTAATTGCTGCCATAAAGAACGGCGTCTTGCCAGACAAGGTAAAAATCGCAGTTCTATTCGCTTCAACTGGGCCGCTGCAGGAGGTCAGCCTCAGCAGTGGCTGGGCGGATGCTTTTCTAAAAGTAGCGGAAAAATATGATGAAGTTGAAGCGTTGCTATGGCGGGGCGGCTAACAATGCGTATATGGACTCTCCCCACAAGCAGTGAGGATAGCTTTTTCGATCCTGTCGTCAGCGCGGTTGCATTCGTATATCCGGCCTTTACTGGGCACTGCCCTGGCCATTCTGTAGTTCGCGCAGCAGGGGCCAAGCGTTCAAGCGACCACAAAGATCATCATTGTTATCGGCCTTGCTCTGCTGCAGGACTCGCCTGTTCCGACAGTCTCGCTTCTCACCACAACCACTAGAAACTCACTTCATTGTTAGCCTCGCCGTCAGGCAGGCTTTGTGCTTTGCCAGTTACCGCTGAACCGTCGCTCATGGCACCACACCGCCCAGCAGATCCTTACCAGCTTGTTGGCTAATGCCACGGCGGCCTTGTTATGGCCGATGCGTTCAGCGGTGTCCAAGGCCCAACGCTGCAGATGAGTCAGCCGCTCAGGTGTTCGCGCCTTGCAGCGTTTAGCTGCCAATAATGCGGCTCGCGCACCATGAATCAGCAAAGTGCGGACGTAGACGTTGCCTTTGCAACTGATCCGTCCAAGCTTGCGACGTTCCCCACTGCTGTATTCGTTCGGCGTCATGCCCAGCCAGGCGCTGAGGTGTCGGCCGCTGGCGAAACGTTCAGGCTTGCCAACGGCGGTCTTCAATGCACTGGCTGTCAGCAGGCCAATGCCACTGACTTCGTCGAGCTTATGGACTATTTCGTCATCGGCATGCCAGCGTGCCAGTTGCTCCTCGCACTCGCGCATCGACTGTTCATAGAGGTTGACTTCAGCCAGCACTACTTGCAGCGCACCGCGCAAGGCGCGCACTTCGGCCCGCTCGATCAGCTCGCACGCCTGGCGCAGAAAGGGCTTGATGCCATTCGGTGCGTCAACCCCTGCTTCACGCAGGATGCCGCGCAACAGGTTGATGCGTTGAACACGGGATTTCTTCCAACCCTCGCGCAGCTTGTGGAGTTGCTGCACCTGCTGTTGCTGCATACTCTTGACCGGAACCGGGCGGATTTCCTGGCAGCGCGCTGCTTCCAGAATGGCGTCACAGTCGTTGCGGTCTGTCTTGTTGCGTCGCCGATACGGGCGCACGTAACGAGGGTGTAAGAGCACGACACGATGCCCTTTCTCCTGCATCAACCGGCCCCAATGGTGAGCGGTGCCACAGGCTTCCATCACCCACTCGACAGGCTCGAGCTGCTCCTGTACATATTGCGCAAATGCCCTGGAGTCGAGCCGCTTGCGCCGATCCACCCGACCGACCTGAACACTCTCGGCAACCTGGTAAACGGACTTGGCCAAATCAACCGCTATGCGTTTCATTGCACCTCTCCCAGCGAACAGTCACCACTGTGTTATAGAAGAAATGTGGTGCAGGGAGAGTCCATTACAGCCCTCAAATCGCTCACTTCGTTCGCTGGGACGGGCTAAGGCCCGCCCCTTAGCTTAATCGTTAAATGCCATGAAAGAAATCGGAGAGCTAGAGCGCCTTTTTGTCGCTCACAAGAGCCATATGGCGCTGCTACCGATATTGGAATATTCATACCCAGCAGTCCTTGATGAGCTGCCGGAGCATGGGGTAATTACCGAGAGACTGCTCGCTGAAGTCATTGACTACTCTCTGGCTTTTCCAAGTCGTCATTGGGCTCTGCTTGCAGCGAGCTGGATGGAAAGTGGGTTCTCCATTTCGCAAGAAATCTGTGACAAGCTACTTGCCGTTTCAGCCAATAAAGCAGAATCACAAAAACTGCGCCACAGGTGCTTTGCCCTAGCTAGAAGGTGGCAACGGGCAAAGGGCATTTAACAAGTGGTTCAAGTCGTTCGCTTCGCTCACTGGACGGGCTAAAGCCCGCCCCTTAACCAAACGTTAGGCCAGGAAGATCCTCAGAGCGACCATGGACGTACCAGAGATCAAGCGCCGGTTGGCGAAGCCTGCCACCAAGTTCATCGCCGGAGGCTTCAGGCCGACAGGCCAGGATGACGAGAGTTGGATCGGCAAGGTCTTTCTCTATCGGCCAGATGAGGCTGTTCCGCTTGATGAGTCGGGCGAGCAAATGCTTCCTCTTGCACAGTTCCATATACCCGGTCTTCCCTTCTGTAGCCCACTCCTGAGCGATACATACGTCCTCACGCTGTTCATGTCGAAGACCTATCCCGAGCAGTTCGAGACGATAGGCAGGAACTGGCTCATAAGAGAGTACGGCTCTCATGAGCACCTGGAGCGTAGAGAAGAATCCGTTCCGGTGCCATCTCTTAAGCCATTTCCGCTAAGGGCTGAGTTGGTCGACGCGGATTTCCCGCTATGGGATGGCGGTGGTGTGCCGCCGGTCTTGGAGGAGGAACTTCTACGTTTGGAGCGCGCCGGCGAGATTGAAAGCTATTACGACATCATCTCCCACACCTATGGGCACAAGATTGGTGGGTATCCATCATTTTGCCAGGCGGGCGTTGATCCGGGCGAGGGCTTCGAGTTTGTCTTCCAGCTTTCGTCCGACGCGAAGGTGGGTCTCAACGTGGTAGACAACGGAAGCCTGATGTTCTGGAAACACGAGGACACTGGGGAGTGGGTGCTCTACTATGACTTTTACTGAACCGTCTTTATCAAGCGCTGCAGGTGAAAAGCCTGCGGAAGAAGAGCCTAACCAGAGCGTGGAGCCGACAGCGAAGACGCTGCGGCTCACGCCGGGTCGTTAGCTGCCAAAATTCTAAAGCTACGCCAGAGAGAGATCATGTTTGCAGAGTTGAAAAACAAGGAATTGCATCTTCACGGCAATACAACGGAGTTGAACGCAGTAGCCCGTTCCATCCATAGAGGTAGGTACGGGGCATCATCATCCTTTAAACTTTGCAGTGAAAACTCTTCACTTACTCTACTGCAAACCAGGTGCCACGGCAGACTCTCCAATATTCAAATTGATGGCTCCGAAATTAATATCAGCTATTCCGAGTCCGTAAAAAATCGCCTCTACTCTTACTTCTCTATGCCATCTAGCACACAACCGGGCTCTCTGTTTTTTCTTACTCATTCAAGTCAAGAGCACGCGCCTTTGCTACTAAAAAGCTCGCTTGAGCTTTTCGTCCATGTTGTTGCTAGTGATATATGAGCATTCGGCTAACTAGCGGTTCAAGCCGTTCGCTACGCTCACTGGGACGGGCTAAAGCCCGCCCCTTAACCAAACGTTGAGCGTTATAGAGGACGGCATGCACACCGATCTCACAGAACCTGAAGCACAGCGGCTAATCGAAGCTTTTCTAAGCCATGTCGAACGCGCTTCGGCTACGCACGAACTTGCGGCCTACGGTGTAAGCGCAATTCCCATGCTGCGTGCAATTTTCGATGGTACGGCAAGGAATCAATTCGGCGTTTCCTATTGCAAGCTCGGTATGCCCATTGATTGTGCGCTAGTGGCGGTCTCCCTCCTCGGGCAGGTTGCAGCCCCGTTAGAAGAGTATGTGCGCCAACAGTTGGCAGCGGGCCACCCTTATGCAGAGAATGCCCTGTCGGCGTTAAAGAGCGGCGAATGATCTCAAAGCAATCGCGCAGTGACGCCCAACAATTCAATCCAGGGGACGCCCTAGCGGGCGGCCCTGATTTCAACCGTTAGGCTCCAGAAGAATACCTATGCCTAAAATATACTCATACTACTTTGAAGAGCTTGTTTTTAAATTCACATTCGATCTCAAGGATGGGGCAGGAAGCCCTGAATGGCGTGAAAGTGAGGAGTTCCCCCCGCTACCGCCGCGGCTGGCAATTACTGCATCTAGAGTCGCGATACTTGAAATGCTTAGGGCTTATCCATACGCCGAGCCGGAATTTCATTCTTGTGCTTTAAAAAGGGCAAGCGAATTTGAAGGCGCCTGGTGGTACTACGAGATAGATTGGATGGTTTGGCCACCGGACGAAGGTGACAGGAGCGGTGTAAACGTACCGGTTATGCTAAATGGGCAAATCCCTTCGTATGAAGTTTTCAAATACGAAGATCGTGCCTCAGCATGGAGAGCCTGACAATGCGCTCAACTATCGCTCACTTCGTTTGCTGGACGGACAAAAGCTGCGCTTTTGCCTTCCTGTTAGCTTAATGGTTAGGGAAAACAAATGTCCACCGCTGTATTTCTTCAAAAATTTTGGCAAGGAGAAGAAATAGCCATCCCCTTCGAAGACGCCATGTCTTTCCTCTCCGCATATGGAGTCGTAGGTAAAGGTAGTGGCGGATACGAAGTTACCTTTCCACCGGACGAGATAGCTGATATGGCGAATCTCGTAGGAAGTGAGCATGAGGGGATATTTTGCATAAGGGTAGAGCGGCCCGTTTACGGAGACTCATTCAGAGAGTTTGCTTTCAAAGCAATGCAGAAATTTGGACTTATATTGTTCGATGATGCTTTAGAGGATATTTACATCATCAATACTAGTAGCATTGCTGATATTCCGAGTCAGATTTTGGAAGAGATCGAAAACGGGGTCACGAGTGTTGATAGCAAAAATGAGATTTGGCAGATTCCTAATTAGTGATTCAAGCCGTTCGCTTCGCCACAGGGGCAGGCTAAATAATGCCCCTTAACGAAACATTAGGTTTTCACAATGTTTAATTTTCTGGCCAAACTGCTCAAAAGAGATTTCACAATCCCGGCGGAGCCTATTGATACGAATGTATCGGAGGATGCAACTTGGGAGATCTTGCATCCTAATGATAAAGCGATGTTACCGCTTAGGAAAAAGAACCTCCAAGCATTTATTCAATTTGCAACGCGTCAATTGAATAAGGCTGAATCGCAACGTTTATGCCTAGTTGCGAAGCGAGCTCTAGATGACTATGAAGGGACGTTCGAAGCGTTGAGCGAAGTAATATGCGGCGAAGAGGGACAGCAGCGAGGTAAATGGGTATTTATCCAACTGGATTGGAAATCACGCGAAGAAATCGTATGGCAGGTTTCTGAAATTTTAAGTACGTTCGGCATCAGTGAGCATTGGGAGTGTGATTGTGAAGCGGAATTTGATTCTGTTCACGAAGCACTACTTGCCTTGTCTAACTGGTTGGCAGCTAGGAATCTTGCGCTTCTGCACATTGAGACTAACTCTGATTCCTACTGCTCGCTAATTGTCAGAGTATCTGACGTTCCTACAGCCAAGGAGCTTGCTATGGCGGCTCAACTAACGCTCTATGACCATGTAAAATTCTCTCATCAAAATAGCTAACCCTGCGTCCAGATCGTTCGCTTCGCTCACTGGGACGAGATAAAGCCCGCCCCTTAACCAAACGCTATATGAATAGCGAAAGTCATCATCGGGACAAATATTATTATGTCGTTAGTTGAGATAAACATTCCCTCACCAAATCAACTTCGCGGGGGCTGGGCTGCTTTAGCAGCAGTTTATGCTGCAAGGGGGTGGGGAACTGATGTATACGCAACTCAAGAACAATGGCTTTATCATGATGGCGGCGGCAATTGGGTTTGTTTGCGTTTTGCAAGCGAAGGGCAGTGTGTTCTGATCGGGCATGACCATGAGTATTCAGAAACGTATTATGGTGAAGCAGCAGAATATTTTGATGAAAAAGAAACCGATATTTTAGAAGGTACGCCTGATTGGTGGGCTTTTAACTTGAGCCCACTACCATTCGGAGAATGGATTGGATTTGTTTATGGGTGGGATGGCACAAAATGGCAAAGAGCTAATTACAGTACAAATGATGGCTATGAGGACATCGGCCTTCTTGATGCATGCTCTATACACGACACTACACTCTTAAGCGAGTTCGCTTCTGATGCTCCAGGTCTAAATGGAAATCCACCACCTGTAAAAGCCCTTGCAGCACTGGTTGCTGCTGACGGAAAAATAACACAAGAACTTCTTGAGGCAGTGGTACCGGGTTGGGATATCGATGCCGGAATTGCCGCCGCAAGAAAATTCATATGACAATCGGTCAAGCCGTTCGCTTCGCTGGCTGGCACGAACTAAAGCCGCCCTTTAACCAAACGTTAGGTGCCAATAGTGCAGACCATTAGACCACCAATAACTCTCAGCTGGCTCGGCACCGTTAGCCAAGGTAAGCAACTAGAGCTGGGAGCCACAACCCATACAGATAACCTTATTCTGGCAACAATAGTTGCAGATGACGCTGATGAGACACTTTGGTTTGAGCTGTACATTGAGAATCAAGCCGTTCAAATACCTCTAGAGGTAATCAGCAAAGCTATTGAGGCAGCAAAACAGAATGTTCACTCTGAGGCTTGGTACGAAAAGAATGTTTATCCAAGCTCCGAGAGCACCTAACAGTTCGCTCAACTGTCGCTCACTTCGTTTGCTGGACAGGCAAAAGCTGCGCTTTTGCCTACTCGTTAGCTTGATCGTTAGGTGTCATTAATGAGCCCGCAAGATGCTGAGGTGATATTTTGGAGGCACGCCAATGCCGTTACAGAGCTAGATGACGGTGGAGCCGACACGCCGGATTTAGAGCCAGAGCTTTTGCAACTTCTTCAATTTGTGAAGGCAGAGCGCGAACACCAGGACCTATTCAAACGGCTGTTCATCATGGCAGCAACGGGCGAAAAACAAGTAAGCAGTTGGATAATTCTCTACTGCATGCGAGATCTTCAGTACCTCGAAGTCCAAACGGCAATCAACGATTGGTTTGAATCAAAGGGCGGCACGCGAAGCGCGCCGCGTCTGATGAGTTTTGTTAGTGACGTTAATTGGGTCTATGACAATTCGCCTTGGGAACATGCTGATTTCTTCAAATATCATTGGGAACGCGAGCATCCGGGAGGGCCTTGGCCGTGCGAATGACACCTAACCCCGCAGTCAAGCGGACCGCACACGCTGCGCTTGTGGTTCACTCCGCGCTACGCTTACTTCCACGTTAGGTGCTATATGAAACTGCTCCGATACTTTGAGACCAATGATGGGTCTCTTCCCGAGATTGAATTGATTTTCAGCAATCCGGAGAAAGTATCCCAAGCATTCGAATTGCTATTAGCAAGTGATGCGCGGGATGTAACGGCCGGCGGAGGCTCTCTCTGGCTCAAGGCCCATCAAAAACAGAAGCCTTTCATGGGAAGTGGTGATGCAGCACTTGTTATTGCAGATATAGCCGAGCCATTTCACGTAGTGTTGGCCGGTATAACCAGTGACGGTTGTACACTTCCCGATTTAGGCGTCCTCGTCACGCAGTCGTGTTTAACCATCGACTACCGAATGGGGCACTCTTGGCGCGAAGCAGAAGTCAGATCTTTTCTCGTAGTATTGAAAAAGCTATGCGAGTTCGGTGGTACGCTTTCTGTCCCATGGTGGGGCACCGATGGTGAGCAAGTATTTATGGAAGCCATACGTGGCACCAAACAATCGGTATATGGACTCTCCCCACAAGCAGTGAGGATAGCTTTTTCGATCCTGTCGTCAGCGCGGTTGCATTCGTATATCCGGCCTTTACTGGGCACTGCCCTGGCCATTCTGTAGTTCGCGCAGCAGGGGCCAAGCGTTCAAGCGACCACAAAGATCATCATTGTTATCGGCCTTGCTCTGCTGCAGGACTCGCCTGTTCCGACAGTCTCGCTTCTCACCACAACCACTAGAAACTCACTTCATTGTTAGCCTCGCCGTCAGGCAGGCTTTGTGCTTTGCCAGTTACCGCTGAACCGTCGCTCATGGCACCACACCGCCCAGCAGATCCTTACCAGCTTGTTGGCTAATGCCACGGCGGCCTTGTTATGGCCGATGCGTTCAGCGGTGTCCAAGGCCCAACGCTGCAGATGAGTCAGCCGCTCAGGTGTTCGCGCCTTGCAGCGTTTAGCTGCCAATAATGCGGCTCGCGCACCATGAATCAGCAAAGTGCGGACGTAGACGTTGCCTTTGCAACTGATCCGTCCAAGCTTGCGACGTTCCCCACTGCTGTATTCGTTCGGCGTCATGCCCAGCCAGGCGCTGAGGTGTCGGCCGCTGGCGAAACGTTCAGGCTTGCCAACGGCGGTCTTCAATGCACTGGCTGTCAGCAGGCCAATGCCACTGACTTCGTCGAGCTTATGGACTATTTCGTCATCGGCATGCCAGCGTGCCAGTTGCTCCTCGCACTCGCGCATCGACTGTTCATAGAGGTTGACTTCAGCCAGCACTACTTGCAGCGCACCGCGCAAGGCGCGCACTTCGGCCCGCTCGATCAGCTCGCACGCCTGGCGCAGAAAGGGCTTGATGCCATTCGGTGCGTCAACCCCTGCTTCACGCAGGATGCCGCGCAACAGGTTGATGCGTTGAACACGGGATTTCTTCCAACCCTCGCGCAGCTTGTGGAGTTGCTGCACCTGCTGTTGCTGCATACTCTTGACCGGAACCGGGCGGATTTCCTGGCAGCGCGCTGCTTCCAGAATGGCGTCACAGTCGTTGCGGTCTGTCTTGTTGCGTCGCCGATACGGGCGCACGTAACGAGGGTGTAAGAGCACGACACGATGCCCTTTCTCCTGCATCAACCGGCCCCAATGGTGAGCGGTGCCACAGGCTTCCATCACCCACTCGACAGGCTCGAGCTGCTCCTGTACATATTGCGCAAATGCCCTGGAGTCGAGCCGCTTGCGCCGATCCACCCGACCGACCTGAACACTCTCGGCAACCTGGTAAACGGACTTGGCCAAATCAACCGCTATGCGTTTCATTGCACCTCTCCCAGCGAACAGTCACCACTGTGTTATAGAAGAAATGTGGTGCAGGGAGAGTCCATTACAGCCTTCAAGCTTTTCGCTTAGCTCACTTGGGACCAGCTAAAGCCGGCCTCTTAACAAAACGTTAGAGGCTCCATGTCAGGATCACGCATTCACCCGATACTTGAATGTCCATCGCAATATCAGATTGAAGCGCTTGCCTGCTACTTCGATCCAGAAGATGAAGACAAATCGTATCTAGACCTCACGCTCCGCAAGGATGAAGCGCGCGTAACGCTTAGGTTCAAGCGCCCAGTAAATCTTGCTATCGAACCAGGGTTCCCACATCACACTGGCGGTATGGTCATCTACGACAGGAGCAAAGACGGTCTGGAAAATATCGGGGTCGAAGTAGCGGATTACGAGTCATCGCACGGCGCTATTACTTTTCTTGCAAAGTCAGTTGGCCGCCTCTAACGATGCGCTCTACCACCGCTCACTTCGTTCGCTGGATTTCCAATAGCTACGCTTTTGGCCGCCCGTTAGCTTAATCGTTAGGCTTTTATGAGACAGATCGCTGTCTGCAGTAAGAAATTAAGAGGTGTACCTCGCCGCCTGCGGTCTCTAGAGAAATGGGCCTCACGCTTTGAGGGATTCTCACGCCCTCAAACAACAAACGAAGAAAAATATTTCAATTGGAAAATTCCAGTCCACTCGGCACTCGTGGAAGGAAACCAAACAACTATTGAAATTCAAGCACTTTGCGTTATGCAACTTTTGAGGATGGCTGAATTTTTAGCTGACGCAGCCCCAGATAATCCAAAACGTTATTATCGGGTAGCCTGCTTGCTTACATGGCCGTGGTTACACCAGAGCGAAGTAACAATTTTCTACAACCAGGATTACTACAAAGGGTTCCTCGGGGAGAATAATTCACTTGCTCCAGAGCGTATATCTGAAAAGCTGGGCTTGCTGCTACCACAAAGCTTTATCGAACATGGCCACGATGTTACACAGCCGGATGACGAGGCAACTATTCAATGGTGGTGTCTTGGCCAAAAGGCTTAACTACCGGTTCAAATCATTCGCTTAGCTCACAGGGGCAGGCTAAGTATTGGAACAGCCTTACGCGATAGTAGCCGTTAGGCCTGTCTCCGCCTTTGAAGTCCGCTCACAGTGCATATAAAGGAGATCACTCCACTCCTGCATAAGCCCCTCCTCTTTTCGAGCAGATCCCCACGGCTGTATGCCGCTTCCACCTTGCTGCCCAAGGTATGCGCCAGTGCCATCTCGCAGACCTCGCGAGGGTAGTTCGTGGTCTCTGCCGCCCATGTTCTGAACGTTACCCGAAAGCTATGTATGGCCAGAAAGTAATCCTTTAGAGTATCCAATTGTACTGATACCGCGCAGTGGTAGAGTTATGAGGCTGGACGGCTCCAATCCAGCAGACTCGGCGATGTATAATTCCCATACACAGTCATTACGACTCGGGAATACCTGCGCTAGACAGGAATAAAGCATATGACACGAGATGTTACGCGTCATACGCACTCAGCGTGTTATCAGTCATAGCGGTTAAATCATGAAACTCTCGCATAGCATCATAGAGCGAATACGAGCTAGTGATCTGGATATAGGAGATGAACCCTTTTTTGTAAAGAATCATCGAGCATTTCCTGGCGGATACATTGTTTCAAAATCCAGCAGAGTTGCAGGAAATAGTGTTCCTGGCTACGAGGTTTGGTTTAGAAACCACAAAGGCATTGACGAACCTAGTGATGCCCCTTGCGTGTATGTTTATCACGATACTAAAAGCTGGATATGCGAAGTCTCTCTTTACGCACCTGGCCCAGGCGCAGGTGACTTCCGTGTAAGACACGAAATCGAAGAAAGTATTATTGAAACGTTACTCGACTATTTTTTCACTGAAAACATAAAGTTCAATGAACTACTTTCTGTTCAAACTAAACGTTAACAGCGTTCGTTTCGCTCTCTGGACTTGTAAAAGCTGAGCTTTTACTCGTTGGTTAACTTAATCGTTAGGCGTTTACGTGTCTCTGAGCTTGAGCACTGCTGCTAATGGTCATCTAACAATTAGTTTGAACAATTTACCGTATTGGCTTTCGCTGGTTGCATATCTGATTCAGATACAGAGTTCAAACAAGTCAGTAAGCGCATCGCCTAACATGCGCTTCAAGGATCATTCATTTCGCTCACTAGGACATTTAAATAGCAGCCGTTAGGCCTGTTTCCATCGGAGAGGTTCCTTCACGATTTCTATAAAGAAAGACGCTCCACTCCTGCATCAGCCCCCTCCTCTTCTCCAACAGATCCCCACGGTTGTAGGCCGCCTCCACCTTATTGCCCAAGGTGTGCGCCAGTGCCATTTCGCACACCTCGCGCGGATAGTTCGTGGTCTCTGCCGCCCAGGTTCTGAAGGTTGCACGAAAACCATGCGGCACTGCCATGTGAATCTTTAAGGTACCCAGTACGCGGCCAATGGCATTGCCGGGAATACAGCCCGTGCGACGACTGTTTGGGAAAACCCACTCCGGATGCTGGCCCTTCTGCTGGCTGATCACCTCAATCATGGCCTCGGTCAGCGGGATGCGGTGCGTCTTGCCCGTCTTCATGCGCTCGCCCGGAATAGTCCAGAGCTTATGCTCAAGATCCAGCTCGGACCAGCGGGCACCGCAGGTCTCGCTGTTACGGGTTGCGGTCAGGATCATGAGTTCTGTTGCGCGTGCTGCAGCACCCTCCAGACTATCGAGTCGATACATGAGCCGTGCGGTATCCTCGGCAGACAACGAGCTAAACGGCTTGACCCTGCTGCCCTGTTTGGGCAGGAGCTTGTCCAGGTGCCCGCGCCAGCGCGCCGGGTTCTCCCCTTCCCTCAGCTTTCTGGCCTTGGCCGCATCGAGGACTAGTTCAATACGGTTGCGCAGGCGACTGGCCGTTACCGGGATAACGCTCCAGATAGGCTCCAGTACTTCCAGGACATCATCGGTGTCTACTTCGGCAAGAGGCATTGAGCCAATCACGGGGAAGACATGCTTAGCCAGTGAGTTCTGCCACTGCTGCGAGTGCTTGGTGCTCCAGCTGGGCGAGTGCGTTCGAATATAACGTGCAGCCTCGGTCTGAAAGGTCTTGGCTTCCAGCTTCTCAGAAGATTTGCCCTCACGTTTTTTCCGGCGCTCAAGGACTGGATTGATCCCGCGTGAGATTTCAAGCCGGTACTTGTCTGCCGCCAGGCGCGCATCACGCAGGGAGACTGCTGGATAGCTGCCCACCGAAAGATCATGCCGCCGGCCATTGATCATGTAGCGAAAGATCCAGCTCTTGCGCAGCTGGGCGGAAATGCGAAGCTGAAGGCCCCGGCCATCCTGATAGCTTCCGGGCTCGGCAAGGGCTTTTACAAGTTTTGGGGTTAGCTTGCTCATAGACCTGATACTGCATTGCGCTGAGCAGCTATCTGCTCTCTGGCAACACTCAACTCCTGCGCCTCGTTCTCAAGACGTTCGCAGCGTCTGGAGAGCCTGTCCAGATCATCATTGATCAATAACCGACCCTGATTCAGCTCGCTCTGGACTTGATCACGATGGCATGTAGAGCCAGCCGTAAACTGAGCGATCTGCTCGGCGGTGGCAGGTTGCTCGCCATAGCTGAAGTATTCATCAAGCGCACCGAGTGCCCAGTAGACCAGCCCCAACATGACCAGGACCAGCACAAGCATGGCCGGAGCTGCGCGCAGTGTCTCGCGGGTTTCGGCTTCAACCTCGGCTTCGGTGCGCAGGTTTCTGAAGGCGGCCCAGTATTGATGGTCGTTCTCTCGTATCGGCTGATCGAGCCGTACCTCGGCCCGGCGATCGGGACTGGTACTGACAATCACACCGTTACCAAAACGAGTTACCACACGTACGCCCGGTAGCGCTGTTGCGTTGTCCAGAGCCATCTTTCTCTCCATGGCAAATGTAGTCTGCTGGCGCTGGGTCTAGCATCAGGCCGTGATGCACTCAGCGCCAGATCGTGCGATCAGTCAATATCGACAAAGACAGGCTGAAGTACCCGGCTGGCGCTCTGCTCTGGTGTTTCGTCCCAGCACCAGCAACCGCGACTCTCCCACCACGACTCAAGAAGATCACACGAATGATTAATATAGGGAGCGCCGTCGTGGTATGCACCGCAGTTGGCGACGTAGTTTTCTCCCAGCAGAATGGCAAAGCTCTCATGCTTGATGACCAGCGCCTTGCCCGGATTGGCCTGTAGCAGGCGGCGGTAGGCTCCTATCATGCCGCGATAGGTCGTCAGGTCGTGTTCGCACTCGCTGTCCCAGGCAGCAGGCCGTGCAGAGACTTCCCGCTTAAGTTCGGAGGTGGCTTCTCTACGGTTTCCGAAGAACCGGCGACTCCCTTCCGGCCAGGACAAGATCCATTCCTCCTGTCCTTTGGGTTCGGCCATGTATAGGGCACCGCTTGGATGCGTAAGTTGGATTTCAGTTTGTTCTGTCATGACAAATCTCTCAGGTTACGGACATTGTGCTTGCTAACACAGCAGATTTAAATGACTTGTATGAGGACACGGTATCCTCATACATATATACCTATAAGCCTCATGAAAACTGCGATTACCAAAGAGTGTCTAAAGCTATCCCACACCTTTTCCCCACAGCTCCCTGGCCCAGCGCCTAGCTATGTCCCAGCGCCTGAGCCAGCGTCTGTCGGGCTACCTGAACCGGGCGGTCCACCATTTCGGTGATGAGTGGCGAAAGGGATATGGCCGAGACAGCGCGCTCCAGCCGGTCAAGCGAATTAACCAGTGCCGGCGCAGCCCTGCACAAGGCATCGATGCGTGCCATGTCCTTTACCCGGATGCCGGTGGCGTTCCACTGCTTGAGCAACAGTGAACCAAGGTCATCATCCAGACACAGGACTCCAGCCCTCGCATGTGTCTCTTCAGGCAGGTCGAACAGGCACAGCGGGCGACTATCCAGGCACAAGGCATGGTAATGATCTGTCTTGTACTGCCCCTCGCTGATGGTTCCTACCGCTATTTCCTCAGCCTCAATTCCCAGGTAGCGGGCCAGCGGTGGAAGCCACGGAGCAGTGACCAGTGCATGCGCTAACCCAGACGCCATGCGGCTTTCAGGCTGGCCGCAGATGATAAACGGCCTGCTGTCGCACAGTACCGCTATACGCTGTTTGCCATCCATAAGCGACAGGCGTTTGAGCCTCAGAGGCGAGCCTGCCAGCGCTTCAATGACTCGGCTGGGCGCGAGAACACAGGTCTGCTCGGGATCAACCAGAGGCGTGGGCTCTTCCCGGATGGCCTCTTCATGTTCATCCTGAACCGGCAGACGAACAGGCCTCGCCTGCTCCGGCACCACGCCATGGCTGGTGAATTCCTGAAACCATCCCGCTACATAGAGCCGCTCGCTGGTGACATTGGGACGGCCCTTGGCACCCAGCTCAATCAGGTCATGCTCGGCAAAGGCCAGTACGCGATCAACGAAACGTTTAATTTCACGCTCGCTGAGCGAATGTTTTGATATATGAATGCCTCCCTCAAGTTTACCGGCATGGGGATTGAATTCACGTGCTTGTTGAAAGATGACTTCATTACGCCCGTTCTTCTTTAACAACCCTTCGGACGTTATCTCAAACGTAATAGTCTGAGAGCGCATGATCGTTCTTTTAAAATCAATTTCCGTAACTTTAAGCGAGGCCATGTCCAACATCACATCAACTACCTGACCAGACTCCCTGACCTTTTGTTTTGTCTTGTAGGTACGGTAGTGAACATTGCTGATACAACTGGTGAGAAGTGCCGGTTCTTTTATTGAATCAACAAGTGAGATAAACATGGCTGACCTGCCTGAACACTGGAAGTTAATTCCACTGTCTCATGCAAATCCGGTTATGCAAGTACTCCGAAGGGATAAAAGTTAACTAAGCTGGAAATAAAAAAGCCTGCGCGAGCAGGCCTTGATAATCAAAGTCAGATCAGGCCACACTTTCCTTTAATTGCTTGCCCGGCTTGAACGCCACCGACTTGCTGGCCGCAATTTCGATAGGTTTTCCCGTCTGGGGGTTACGCCCGGTACGCGCTGCACGTTCCTTGAGACTAAAGGTACCGAACCCTACCAGAACCACATCCTGACCATCCTTTACGGACTCGGTGATTGACTCGACAAAGCCGTTAAGCGCAGCCTCAGCTTCCTTGAGCGTCAGCTGCCCCTTCTCAGAAATAGCCTTTACCAGTTCAGATTTGTTCATGCTGTTTCCTCTTGTGGTTGAGACGTTATACCCGATCTTGCGGACGCCGTTCAAAGCAGGTTACAACGGTTTTCTGCTCGCCGTCCCGGATCAGGAGATACAGGAATTTGCTGGTCTCGTGCCCCCAGGTCTCCACTTCATCCACGCTGCCAAACTTGAACAGCTTGTGGCGTCTGATCCGCTCTGGCATGGGTACCAGCCTAAGCTCAGGATGCGAAAGCCTGCGTGCCAGGCTTGACCATGGGCAGCGGGGTTTGCCACTGCTGACACGCTCAAAATAGGCATCTACTGCGTGCTGGGTGAGACTGATTCGGCCTAGGGCAGGCGTTTCCAGCATGACCTTGCACTGGCGATATTCTTCCGTGGGATAGACATACTCCACTTCGCCAAAGTCAGGGTCGTCACGATTAAACGGCAGATCCCGCTCATTGGGCACCTGTGTCTTGGACCCATAGAGTCGACCCAGTAACGCCGCATAGGGATACAGGTGCTTGGGTGGAAGGCCATTACCCAGGATCTCAACCATGGCTTCATCCGTGACACTTAGATAAATACCGGCCCCTGTTATGGGATAACGATTAAATACCTGCCTGAAGTAAAGAAGATGTCTAATGGCTACCAGTTCGACAGCCAGTTTGACATCCTTTATATAATCCTTGAACTGGACAGAAAGTACACCCTTCTTTTTAAGACCTGTCCACCAGTAGACAAGGTAACTACCATCTTCTGCCAATACCGTACGTGTACTTAATAACATCATGATAGCGTTCCCCGTCACCGGAAAGTATGTTTGATATAAACCTACCACCAAATTTCAGAATGCAAGTCATAATGTACCTCTTTGTAAAATTGTTAGCCCAAGAGACACTTTGCCGCTAGGCTAAATCTGTCCCTGACAACTAACCGGATTAATCAAGATGACATTATTGAATGAGTTCAAAGAAACCGAAGCAGAACTAAAGCGTTTGCAAGCGCGTCTGGAAGAACTGACTTCAAGCGAAGAACTTAAAAAGGATCTCCAATTTCTCGACGAGCTTAATGAGCTGATGGAGAAGTATGGCAAACGCCCACGTGATGTCGTTGCTGCGGTAGCGCCAGAACTCCTCCAACAGAAGGCCAGTGCTGCGCCAGCCGAGCAAAGCAATCCCCGCCGCGCCCGTAACATCAAGGTCTACCGGCATCCGGAGACCAACGAGATCATCGAAACCAAGGGTGGCAACCACAAGGTACTCAAGCAGTGGAAAGCCAAGTACGGCGCCGACACCGTTGAGAGCTGGATGTCCATCAAGGACTAGGTCCGCTTCTGCTGGTCAGTTAGAAAAGAAAACCAGCCCGAAGGCTGGTTTCTTTTTGTCACTTAACAACAAGGTTGTAGCATTCCTTCCCGCACTTCTTCACCAGACGGTGAACGATGCGAGCCGCCATCGTGGCATACGGCCCTGCACAGGTCACAGGACCCTGAGCCGCTTACCAGATGATAACTAATATCCCGCCGGATACCTTGGAGCGAGCGCTAGGCTTGAGAAACCTAGAAGGGTGCATCATCCCATCGTTGCAGTCGGCTCATTGACCGCGGGTATCTAGAGCGTGGAGCAATAGAAGATCTGAGCCGTTAGGTGCTTATAGAAACATAGTCTAGTTTCTCTGTGCAAGTTATCAGGTATGCGGATGGCCTACTCTTGTTAAGCCCTGCTCATATATCTCTCGATTGAGTTGTGCAGAGAGCAAGGCCATGTCGATATATTATCTAACACCAAGCGCTAGAAGCTTCCTCCGGACTTCAATAGGCGTCTGTTTTTGTTGCAGCGGCTGTATTATGAATAGGTTAAAAACGGAGTAGTCTGGATTAACATCGTCTTTCCACTCTTCAATCATATCGCTAAAGGTATTGAACTCCAGCCTCACTCGCGCTCCGCAGATTATTACTGCCTGGTGATTCTTGTAGTCATTTAACATTATTTTATGAGCAATAAAAATAATTTTTATACTCCAGTCACCGATCTCTGCGATGCCCTCTAGTTCTTCTTTTCGAAGCTCTAAGCTTTTTCTGAGGGTGCGTAAGTGCTCTCTAACGTAAATATCAGTTAGCGAGCCTCCATGACTCTCAAAAGCCACTATCTCTCTTGTATCTGCGAGCTGATAATCACAGTCACCAAGTCTTCTACTGCTTATATTGGTCGCGTTAACTGAGGCTCCGATTCCTCTTGAGCGCCACCCAGCACCATATTTTGACCAGCTTAGGGAGTCCACAATACGTTGTTCTAGGATTCCGAATGTTGAGGTATTCGCTTCACTTACAGCAGTCAATACCTTATTCCATTCATCTTGACTGAAATCTATTGGTAATAGATCAGCAAGAGGCTTAGTAAGTCTAATGATCCGGTGTAACCATAAGCGAATTAGCCGTGCCAATTCCCGACGTGGCGCAAAGCCCATCATCTCTAGGTTTTTTAGAATACTTTCTAGGGCGGCAGTCCCGGGTCGCTCTGTTTTTTTCTTCATGCGAACCCAGCCAGCATCTGCTCTTTCTACAGACTTGGCATTATTCAAAAACGGATTACCAGCTCGGCTAAGAGCTTCTGGATAAGCGTCAAATAACCACAGGGCTGATCTACCTCTAGGGCTAAACTCGTAAAGATCAGTTAGAGCGTGGTCGAAGTATTCTGCAAGCGTACATTGAAAATGAAGGATTTGAAGGTACGGAGCATATTTTTCAAGATCATCGTCAGTAGCAAGTTGCAGTAGACTTTGAGAAAGGTCCGCTGCATAGCCCAAAGACTGTGCAGCAGAACCAACCATACGTGCTGCCTCGTCTAAGCTAGCATCAGCGAAGAAAGCTGCTTCTTGCTCAGAGTCGATTGAGAAAACAGCTTGCACCTGTTCTAGGGACAATGCAGGACCGGACTGTAATTTGTCTAGGAAAGTTTGCGTTGTTTGACGATTGAATCTTGCTCTACTGTCTCGAACAGCAAGCATACGAGCAATTTGAGCAGCGGTGAGCCTGTCTCTTTGTGATAACTCAAGCATCATAAAAGAATGACTTAAAAACCACCTAGCTTCCGCATGTGAAAAAAAATGATCCTCTTGCAATTTTTTATGAATCAAGAAATATTGTTGGGAAAGGGACTCTGGCGATATATCTCCCGCCTGTAGTAATATTTTTTGAACTGCACTTTTAAGCTCTTCAGACGGACTTTTGTTGTCTTCCCACAGCTCTAAATTAATAATGGCCCAGTCATTAAAATCTTCTTGCAAAATTCCCTGCATATTAAGGTACTGCTCAAGGACCGAAGCACAAATAACCTCTCGATTATTTGCTGGGCTTATCGGTAATAATAAAGTTCTTAGCGCCCTGACTGCTTCATTGCTAGCCATTAAATAATTCCGTTAAATTAATTTTTAAAGCTTTCGCAAGCTTGGCTATCGTCTTGAGAGAGGGATTTCTTTTGCCCCTTTCACATCCACTGACATATGTGCGATCAAGTTCGGCTCGGCTGGCCAACTCTTCTTGAGACATACCAGCAGCCAGCCGGATGTCCCGAAGTCTTCTTCCAAATACCTTGCATGTATCATCATCATTCATCATTGCGTAATGCTGAGCGGGTTGTGGACTATGAGTCCACTGCATATAAGTCACATATATGTAGATTTGTAAGGGCAATGAGTGTAGGATTGGTGGGAATTTTTTATTCGAGTTCGACATGTCGATCGTAGACACTCTTTCAGCTGTATCTCTCTTCTCCGGCGCTGGCGGGATGGACGTAGGGTTTATGAGCGCTGGCATACTCCCGGTCTTCGCGAACGAACTCGACGAGGCTGCGAGCATGACTTATGCCGCCAACCATGGCGATTACATCCAGGCTGGGAGCATCTTGGATCATTTCGAGAGTCTGCACAGGTTTCGTGGCGTAGACGTTGTTTTCGGTGGCCCCCCATGCCAAGGATTCTCAGTTGCTGGAAAAATGGACCCGCACGACGTACGTAGCGGTCTAATAAGGACTTTCTTTGATGCTATAGACGTCATCAAACCACACGGTTTTGTATGTGAAAACGTCAAGGCGCTAGCCGTTCTCTCCCGCTGGGATAGCGTCCGGAATGAGCTAATAACGCGCTCAAGAAAAAACCATTTTTCAGCTCTGGTCGTTTTAAATTCTAGTAATTATGGCGTTCCCCAAAATCGCGAAAGAATGTTTTTGGTCGGAGTATTGAAGGGCGGTTCTATTCGTTCTAATGAGCATTTACATCAAGTTTTGCTTAGAGAGCTAAACGAACATAAAAAAATGGCGCCAACAGTTGCAGATTTGATTAAAGAGCTTGGTCCAGCCGGTTCAATAGGAAATCCACGCATATGTAATGCCAAAATTACTTATGCATCAAATCCAGTTCTTCGAAAGTCCCCCTATGCCGGAATGATGTTTAATGGTGCGGGGCGCCCACTTAATCCACTAGGGCACTCCTGTACGCTACCAGCCTCAATGGGTGGAAACAAAACTCCGATTGTGGATGAAGAGTACATATTTAATGGTGGAATTAACTATATAGAGCAATATCATCAGTATCTTATGGATGGTGGTTCACCGAAAAAGGGGGAAGCACCTAATCGTCTTCGTAGGCTAACTGTAGATGAGTGTCTAGCGATACAAACCTTTCCTAAAGATTATATTCTTGTTGGCTCACAAAGTGCGGCTTTCAAGCAAATAGGTAATGCAGTTCCTTGCTTGATGGCTGAGGCAGTTGCGGCTAGCATGAAAAAGATCCTCGAGATGAACTCTGAGCATCATTCAGCTTTTGAACCCTTGGCCGCATACGGTTAATCATCTTAGATCCAGTTACTGTATAGCTCGAATTGGCGTCAATAACCGCTCATAGTAATTTTACTGCAGTTCCTTTGATCAGTCTGGAATCCAGAAATCAAAGAGGGCAACCACAAGGTTTCCAAGGCATGTAAAACCAGTGCGGCACCGACACGGTTGAGAGCTGGATGACCTTCAAGGAATAAGCCCTCCTCATATCTGCTCTTTTGCCGGATAGAAAAGAAAACCAGCCCCGGAGGGCTGGTTTCTTTTTGTCACTTAACAACCAGGTTGTAGCATTCCTTCCCGCATTTCTTCACCAGACGGTGAACGATGCGAGCCGCCATCGTGGCATACGGCCCTGCACAGGTCACAGGACCCTGAGCCGCATACTTTATGATGAACAGAATGCGCGCCTGTGTTTCCCGGGCATCGAAACGATCCCGGATCAGGGCAGCATAGTCCTGCTCACTCCCCTCCCAGCCGACCGGAGGCGCAAAAACGCCTCGTGTGGCCGAACCCGGAGTGGTGTCGAGCAGATCAGCAGGCAGGTGTGGATTGGAGTGCATGGCTTAACCTCCCACTACGCTGCGAAGAAGCGCCAGGCTCGGGAAACCCGAAATGCCCTGACGAATCATCACATCGTTCCAATCAATTCCTTTACTGCCGGAAGGGATTGGTGCGGTAGGAAGTATCACGATCACCCTGATACCCTGCTGCTGCAGACGCAGCTTGAGCCTCATGGCCGCCGATTCACCCGTGCAGGATCTGTCCTTGTCGGCCCAGACCAGTACCGTGTGAACCCCTGCTGGCGGAGTAAAGCCTTCAAGCAGTGTTGCATTGACCGTGCTCCAGGTAGCAATACCTGTTGCGCGGTACGCCGAGAGCGCTGTTTCCAGCCCTTCGGCAACACCAAGCACTCCATCAACCGGAGTACCCATCTGGATCGCCGCGCCTCTGATCGATTTCCCCTCGGGGACCGGCATCATCTTGCGCGGACTCTCCACATCGGCCTTGCTACCCGTACTGCTCAGGTAGGTTCGGTGAAGGGTCAGGATCTCACCCTTGTTGTCTACGATGGCGCAGATAAGCGCTGGAAACTTCCCTATCTCAGCGTTGATTTCCCGCTCTTCCCCGGTCTCCATATCCACTTCCGTCACGGTTTCCCGGTA
Organism: Pseudomonas sp. LTJR-52; assembly: GCF_003691465.1. Taxonomy (NCBI): domain Bacteria; kingdom Pseudomonadati; phylum Pseudomonadota; class Gammaproteobacteria; order Pseudomonadales; family Pseudomonadaceae; genus Pseudomonas; species Pseudomonas sp. LTJR-52. The sequence continues at coordinate 5,377,398 of NZ_CP033105.1, read as the reverse complement.
CGGGAGTGCGGGATGAAAGCGTACGCAGTCATTGTCCAGCCAGTCAGCGCCCCCTCGCGGCAGCACCTTGCGTCCCTGCAAATACAACCGAGCAGGTTCGGCCATGGCTGAGGTCAACGGCAACGACTCACGCCAGTGACGTTCGACGTTCAGGCTGTTGTAGTCTGACCTCGACGCAGACACGGGCTTACTCTTCACCAGTGAAAGCCTGGGTTTTTCCGGCTCGATAATGATGGCCGGTGCTACCGGTGGAGCTTTCATAGGTTCAGGTTCAGGTTCTGGCTGAGATTCATGCTCAATCACCTCGTACCCAAAGCGCTCAGCCGGATCAGCCTCGCAGCTGACTTCCTCTGCCTGTTTTGCCTTGAGTGCCTCGGCACGCGCCTTCAGATCAATGGGACCACGACGACCGGGTTTAACCAGTCGAGCCCACTCATCATTGCTCGCCTCTTTAACAGCCGCTTCACGAACCACCGCAGTTTCCTGCATGGCACGTGGAGCGCTGTGGTCCTCGACTGCCTTTTCCCGCGGACCGGACTGGACAGGACGAGGATGCCTCTCGGACGTCTCACGACGTTGATAACGCGGGGGTTCAGGATCAACCCTCAGGAACTCGGCAACCTCTACAAGCGCTTCCGGAAAACGCAGACCCCTGACAAAACACAGCAGGGTAATACCGCCTCCAAATGCACCGCAGGTGTTACAGATCGCACCGCCGCGGACGTTGAAGTCCTTGAACAGACGAAACCCATCACGGCCACCGTGGACCGGGCAAGGCACACCGCGACCGAGTCTGGAGATGGCGCGTTCCAGATCAGGCGCCAGGGCCCGCATGATGCCTATCCATCCATAAGCCGACGCCTGATCATTGACCTTTTCAAGGTCGTAGAACTTGCGTGACTCTCTTGCTGCATTACCGTTCATACGCTCACCTTTCAACGTTGGATTGTGTTGGCCCCAACCCGAAAGGGAGCCTTCCCCATAAGGGAGAAGCCCCCTTATGGGTGGGTAATTGACGTGGCTAACGAGCGGCCACGGATTGCACCTGCGCCTCGAACTCCATGAGGAGCCTTTCAGCACTGGCAAAGCAGATTTCGCCTGCGTTAAGCCTGCGAATCAGGTCGACCCTGTACATGCCGATCGCCCATTCCCTTGTCACGCTGAGGCGTTCGAGGGCACCACGAGAAATCCTGATGTAGCCGGCCATGATCAGGGATTCGAGCACCTGCTCTGGTGTGGCCCAGGTCATGTGCGCCTTCATCCCCTTGCTGTCGAAGTACTGCGCGCGATACATGCCAGGTGTTGATGGGTCAGGCATGATCACGGCGTAGCTGCGAAGCTTTGGATGTTCCAGCTCAAGGCCAAGCAGCTCACCGTTGGTCTCGGTCAGGATTGCTCGCCAGTGCCGGTTCATTTCGATGGCCTTGGGCATCAGATGCCGGATAAACCAGTCGTTGGAAGTGCCTTCTGCAAGGCCCTGTTGTAGCTGTACAAAGTGCGGATGGTCGCTTACGTGGTTCATGGCTCTTCTCCAAAAAGAAGGGGCACGAACCCCCAGGGGGCTGTGCCCCATGGGGTATAAGCGGTATCGCTACCGCACCAGTCGTTGAACACGAACCTTTAACGCTTCCGGATCACATCCGCTTTCCTGCGCGCAGACGGTGAAACAGAAGGGTGTCAGGTGATCGTCTTCAACCCACTCGATCCATTCGTCTCTGGTGGAATTACAGGTTTTCGTCGAAGCCAGTGCATGCAGGCCGTACTGAAGCATCCGCTGCCGGAGTAGGCTGATCTCTTCATCGGTCCAGACAATGCGACTCGGCTCCTCCGAGGAGGCGTCGAGTAGCTCTTCAAAAAACAGGAGATCCAGGCACAGCTGCAATTCATTGAAGCGTGCAAGGGCTCTTCTCATGGCGTGCTGCTCCAAATGAAGGGCAGCACGACCCCAGAGGGGCATGTCTGCCCCAAGGGGTTTAACAACATCACAGGAGGGCCAGACCGCAGCCCCCTGTGATACCGGATCACACGGCAACACCCGTCAATGCATCACTCATCAACTGGAATAGCGTGTGTTTAAGGTCATTTACGCTTTCGATCTGAATCGACGACGCAAACAGCCCGGCTACCTTTGCACCTTTGCCGACACCAATACCGATCATCTCGATACCGCTGCGCTGGCAGAGCTGCACGACGTGCTGGCAGGACCCGACGTTATTGGGCTCGCCATCCGTTACCACCAACACCATTTTCCGTCGCTCCCGGGTCTTGCTCAGCTCGAAAGCCGAGTACCAGATCGCTTCGGTCATGGGTGTCCCGCCATCCGGTGAGAAACTGAACCGGCCTGCATTACGGCTGACCTTTTGTCCATGCTTCACCACACTCCAGACGGGCTGACGGCTGTTTTTGCAGAAGAACGTAACCGCCGGGTTTACCCCGTTGATCTTCTCCAACCCCAGCGCCAGTGCCATGGCGGCATCACGAGCAACCTCATAGACGTGTTCACCGGAAGGCATGAGCTTGTCCATGGATGAACTCATGTCTACCAGTAGATGAACCGCCGTATCAGGATGCTTTCGTTCAGCGCTACGCCGAAAGATGCGCGTATCACCACTGACGAGCCGATGGAGCCGGTTCGTGTCCAGATGCCTGCCATGACGCCCCGTTACATACCCGTTGCGCTGGCTGGCCTGAACCAGGCCCATGAGTTGCGACTGAATCCGGCTGGAAGCTGCCGCCACCTGTCCAATCAACATCTGCCCGGACGCCTGATCATTCATCACCTCAAGCGCTGTGGGTACGTTGACAACAGGAGCAGTTTGATCAGCACCGGAGTTGAGGTCGGCCCGAAGGGCATCCATCTTGTCCTGCACATGATCGTCTGCCGATGCATTGAGGATTTGCTGGAGAACATTACTCCCTGCATTTCCACCACCTGTACCAGAAGTCCCGACAGCTCTGTTTCGGGCAGGCTTGGGTTCGTCCGGTTCCTTTGGCTTCTTCTGCTCCTTCTGGGCTTCCTCTTCAACCATCCTGAGGACTTCCCGTGAGAGCACCAACGCATCGGCCGTACTTTTCAGCTGCCCTGCTCGCCCCAACAACACCGCCAGACGAACCTGCACACCTTTCGGAATGACCTGTTCATAGACGGCTGTTGTGGCAACCAACGTGTCCTCGATAACGTGCTGCCCTACCACCTTGCATCGCAGGAAGTACAGGCAGTACGCCTCAAGTATCCTCGCAGGATGAATATCCTGTGTCGGGGTCTCGAAATGCCTCTGATCAACCATGTACGCGGCTACCGCATTAAGCGTTCTGGCTGTGCCCGGATAGAGCTTTATCATCTCGCGCTCAATCCGGCAGTCCTCAAAGATGTTGAGCATCGCTCCCAGAAAAGCTGAGCAAGTCCCGGCATCTCTAACGTCATCAAAGTTAGTCATCCTGACGTGCGCGGCTTCATGTGCAAGGTAGCCCCAGAGAGCATCCCCAAACCTGTCGCCTTGTACGTTAGGTACCACAATGGTCTGGCCATCAGTCATCGCCTGCTGGCCACCCACGATTACCTTCACACCAAACTTCTCGCCATACGCAGCCGCCACGATGGGTAGTGCCGCGAAAATGCTCTGGGAAGCCTTGCTGAAAGCACTTGCAGTCATGTCACACCTCATTTTTTGAAAAAAGGAGGACAGACCATCCCCAGTAGCGGGAATGGCCCGCCATGGGGGGGAAAGAAACAGCTACTAGAGGTAGTAGTTGTCCTCAAGCTCGGGCATTTCGAACGCCGGAGCATTCGAAGGCTGAGCCTGTGTTACCGGTTGTGCCACATCCTTGACCGATGACTCGGAAAGAGGTGATGCAACCGTAGGTGAAACAACCGCGGAATCTGCCGGAGCAGGTGCCGCAGGCTTCTTCACAGCCCTGTCAAAGAACGAATCCATATCATGGAGAAGCTCGTCCAGATCAAAGCTCTGTTGAACAGGCTTGCCTTGTCCAGGCACCAAAGGAGCCGATGCCGGGGATTCAACTGCCGTAGGTACTGCTTCCGGCAGGATCTCAAGGATCTCAAGCGCGTAATCCTCAGCGACAAGCAGGGACGGGGTCTCTGCATGCTGACGAGGATCAAAGAAGGCAAATACCACATCCTTGAGTGCCAGCTCGCATACCTGACCCTTGGCGTCATGCTGAACATAAAGCTCAGCATCGAACGGTTGGGACCAGAGGATTTCACGCGAGCCGAGACGTCCAGTCCTTACTCGTGCACGAGTTCCATTGACGATTGAGGGAAATGTTCCTTGAGCTACCGTGGGCAGCTGTAGAGGAATATCAACGTCAAAGGAGTCGTCAGGCTGAGCAGCAATATTGCCGTCTGCAAAGTCCTTCATCTTCGCCTGATCACACAGGATCGTGACGACCGAATGGATCTGAAAGAAGAATGGTGCACCGATGGGGCCTTGATCAGCGTGCTGATCGTAGCCATCAACGGTTTCCCTGAGCAGTCTTACAACAGGCTCGAAAGCCCGGTTCAGAAAGCTCAAACCATCCACCTTGTCAGCCAGGCATTCCAGGCGCTTGCGGGTACGGACACTGATCTCAGCCTTACCACGAAGGTACTTCTGATAAAACTCGTCCGCTTCCGTTTCGATTTCCCGAAACAGTTGACCTGCAAGGCCCTTGGTCTGGTCTGCCAGACGCTTCTCAGCGTTTGGCTCGCCGGACACCGGCTGGATATGAAACACCTGATAATCGAACTTCAGACGTTTCTCTACGCTATTGCGGTCCAAGACGCCGTTACGAATAGCCTCTTCGTAGCCGACATTGTTCGCAATCCAGTTCTGGATAGAACTATCGTAGTTGCCCAAAAAAGCCTGCTTTTCCTGCTCGAACGTGATTCGAGCCGTCTCAAGCTTGCCCAGTATTTCCGAAAGTTTGCTGCGAGGAACGGCCCATCCGGTCAGGAAAGGAAGTCCATAGCCCTCCAGCATCCGGCGTGTCGCACCGCGAAGCGAGCGAAACACCTTGAGCGATGCCGGATCGCAGATCGTCTTGTTACCCAGCTGAGCCACACGGTCAGGGGGTAGCTCGCCGCCTTCACCCAACTTGATATCCTTGTCTTCCAGGCGAACCTGTCCGCTCCAGATATCGTAGTCAGCGTTCACAACGACCAGCTCTTGCAGTAATGCCTTGTCAACTGTCATGGATATATCCTCGGAAAACCGCAGACATATCCAGCCCATACGGGACAGATATGCCCCGGTAGGGTGGTTGAAGGTGTCGCTAAAAGGTCTTGCTAAAGGGTGTCGCTAATCTTGCATCGTTAGGAGGTATGCAGCCTCTTTTCGCTCCACAGGGGAGAGAAATCTTCTTTCCGCAGCGCCCTTGTCAGGACGCTCTGGAAAGGCGAGCAAAGCTCGCCTACTGCACTAGTTCAGGTAAAAGGACTCCGGCTCAGCCGAGGCGTGTTCAAGAGGGGCCAATACCGACGCTTCCACAACATTCTTGGGCGCTAGCTCCTCACGAACCGTGACTCGAACGCGATCCGAGGTCTTTTTCCGGTACTTCTCGAAATCCACCATCTGTTGTACAGCGGGATTGGCATCGATCGCCTTCTTGTAGTCGATCTGGCCCTGAACCTTGAAGCGGGTGATCTGAACACCGGCATAGTCGGCCTTCATGAAGTCACTCATCATCTCGGTCAGCTGCTTCAAGTGCTTGTCCTGCTGGGCTTCAAGGTTTTTGATCTGCTCCTTCAAGCCAGCAATACGTGCTTCAAACAGCCTGTAATGCTCCGACTCGTAGATCCAGCGGGAGGCTTCCTCACCTAACGGCAGATAGAAGTCCTTTTCCGGATCCTTGGGCGGTTCATTACGCAGGCTTACGTCCTGCCAGAAGCCTTGAGCCTCGGTCATGAGCTGCGCGAGCAGGTCACGGTCAAGGGGGATCTCAAAGATCTGCAGCGGATCATTGCCGTGCCAGAAGACCAGCCAACCGCGGCGGGACCCTGTACACAGCATCTGGTGCTGCACCTGACAGTAGTAGAGCTGGTACGCCTCCGATTCGGTACCGAGCCGGCAGACCTCCTCCCACGTCTTGTCGGAAGGACACTTGAGCTCGACCGGCTCGCCAGCATTGTTAAGACCGTCCAGGGACGCCCGTAACAGCGCGTTCCTGTCCGACTCGACACATACCGGCAACAGCATGTCCCCGGTATGGTCCTCAAAGGCCTTTCGGGCATCGTCCTCGTGTTTGATGCCATAGCGCACCAGAGGATTACCGGAAAGGTCCACTTCTTCACAGTACCCAACCTTCTCGGCCCACAAACGCCAGCGGGTCTTGTAGGGGCTGCGTCCCAGAAGAATGCAGGCGTCGGTTGCGGTAATACCGCTCTTACGCCAGTTAAGCCATTCATCAGAGCCTTGCGACAGATTGATGATGTTGTAGCCCATCTGCTCTACCTCTTTTTAGTGATACGAAAAAAAGGGGGAGCACCCCATAGGGGAATACTCCCCCAATGGGTGGGTTTACTTATTCAAGGATCACGGGATATAGGCGCCTTCGGCGTCTTCCAGTGAGTCCTTGATGTCAGCGAAGAGCCCGGCAAATTCCGAGTCCTGCTCTGACGTTTCATGAGCCGTCTGATCTATCCCAGACTCAGCCTCGTGGGCATCGTCAAAGGATTCATCGGACTGCGTGGTCTGTACACCTGAGGTCACATCCTCGGCAGACACGGGGTCGGCCTCGGGTATGGCTTCGGTTGCACTGCATAGCTCAGCCTCACGCAGGCGGTTGATGGCGTATTCACGCTCAGCCCCTGAGAAACGCTTCCCTAGCCACTCATAAGCGCTCTGCCAGGCATTTACCGGCTTGGCGCGCTCGATCAGGCGATCGACCACAATCCCGATATCCAAGCACCGTCCCGTGGAAAGGGCAGGACCGGTAGAGGCCTTGGCTTCTTCATCAACGACGCGATACCCCTTGTTGCTGATATCGATTTCGCTGATGCGCTCGGCCTCGTCCTGATCAAAGATCCCGACAAACCCAAACGCCAGCCGCGCACACTGGATCATCGCCTTGTGGCGCAAGAAGCGCTTGGGGTGAGTCTGCCAGGGTCCGTCTACTGCATAGTTCTTGCCCTGCGGCTTGAACGGTTCGCGATAGACTTCATCCAGATACTCACGAACAATCGTGGGGCGTTCCTTACCTTTACGGTACATCACGCACTCGATCCACTCATGAGCATCCACCTTTGCACCTAGAGGACGAACCATCGCCTTGGAATAATTGAACTCCATACCCTGATAATCAGTGTGTGAGTTCACGATCCGAGACCATCCATCTACACCCACGACCGGAACAATGCCATTGCTCTTGTCAGGGAATGCGTAGATCTCTCTGGTGAAGGGGTTAAGCTGGTACTGCTCGGCCACAATCAATAGAGCCATCATCTGCTCTTCGGTTGGGGCTGAACCGTCACGCTGCTTGAAGGCCGTGGCTTTCAAGGTAGTCATCAACTTCGCTTCATTGACGCCATATCGTTCAGCTACTCGGGTAAGCAACTTCTTGCTTTTGGCTTCGGACAGGTTTTCAACGTTTTGAAGTGTTTGTGTTGCCATTTCAGTGCTCTCCATACAAAAAAGACAGAGGCACTGCCCCTGACAAGGGAGTACCCCTGCCGGGAATCGCCAGTAACGGCGATGGTTAAGTCACGCTATTAAACAAACGCTAACCAGAACAGATATCGAAATACCGTCATGGTGTAAGACCCAGTCTCATCGCATCTCTGACGAAGCCTGCATGTAATACATCAGAGAAAAGCTGGCTTAAGTATTCGCTGAGATAGCGTACGTCCGTCTCCAGCTTCCGTTCTGTATCCTTGGCTTCAAGGATCAGATTTACAGAAACACCCGCTTTCTCAAGATCACCTACAGCCTTGATCAGCATCAGCAGAGGACGGTAACTGGACACGGTGATGCCTATATCGCCGTTACCGGTCAAGGTATCTGTGTAGATACCGCCCCAACTCCAGTCACCTGTAGCCAGGTTATGGTCATAGCCGCGAGGTGCCAGCAAAATACATTCTTCAAACCACTCCCCTTCGTACAACGCATAGGGGACAGTAGGATGTGGAATGTCCAATAGCCTGTGCGACTCATTAAACGAATCAACCAGAGTACTGCTTATCTGAGGGAGGCAATCCGGGGATAGTGCATGCCGGAACCACCATTCGATATCGCGGAGCTCAAGTGATAATTCGTTTGCCGCTTTGCTACTGCCTTCAACATTACTCATAAGTACTCTTCCTCACATATCAAAGAAGGGAGTACCCACCCAAAGGGGTAAGTACCCCTGTTGGGAATCGCCTATGACGGCGATGGTTATAAGTAGAAGTCCTCTCCAGCCAGACTTTCGAGCTGAGCGGCCCATACCGATTTATCCAGACCCAGGGTCATGGCATCGGCAATGAATCCATCCAGCACAGCAGGATCAGGACAGTTCTGATCTATGAACTGAGTCAGGGCCATGTAGCTTGCCTCGATCACTTCAAAGTCAGCGGTAGCACTGAGCAAAACCTCCAGCAGATAGCCTGCCTGCTTTACATCCCGCACGGCTTTCAGCAGGAGTAGAAGCGGACGATAGACGCCATCCTCCAGATAGATTTCACCTGAACCATTCAAGCTCTCAGGGCAGAAGTTGTTATCTCTAGCCCCAGGGCTACCCAGCCTTGCCCGTGTAATGCAGGCCTTTTCAAGATCATCCCGGTACAGCAGATGAGACTCATGGGGCCTTGCGATACCCAGTAACTCCAGGGAGTCCATAAACGAGTCGCAGAAGAGCTGTGCGACAACGGGTACGTCATGTTGTGGGACGGACGTTCCAAGCATCCAGTTGACATTGCATGAGCGTTCGGAGGTTGCATTCACCACAGGGGTATCCTCCTTAGGCCCATTCGCTGCCAAAGACATCTGATGCTAATTGGATGATCGCCGTTGCTTCCTCGGGCTTGGCACGACGCAGGAGCGCCATTTCAAGACCGTACTTCAAAGCAGTGGGATGTCCCTTGAACATGCAGGTAAGCGTGGCCCAGCGCTTTAATGTCCGGGTGGACATCGTGACGCTGATACTGCCGCCCTGACCGTCTTCGCCCTTGAACAACTGGCGAACATGCTGGGCTACGTTGATCATGCCGTTGCGCAGGATGGCCGGAAGCTTTGGAAAGGCAGCCTCAAGAATGAGGGCATCCACGGCTTCGTCATAATCCACGACAGCAACACGATAACGGTCCATTGACGCGATGTTTTGCATGGAGATGCCCTGATACAGACCCGAGGCGTCACCTTGCCCAACAGAGTTACCCGTCGCCACCACCCTGAACATCGGATGAGGCTTGATGATCTCGCCGGCGTTCTGAGCGATCACCAGAGGGCGACCTTCCAGAATGTCGTTAAGACCTGATAACTCCGAAGGGTCCATCATGTCGATTTCATTGATCAGGAGCACATGCCCATGCTTCATGGCCAGAGCCAGAGGCCCGTGCATGAACTGCATGGTCGGTGCTGCGCCAGGTGTCGCGCTCACAAGAGCGTGATGCCCGATCAGATCAGACAGCTCCATACGACCGTGAGCTGTTACCTGCTGAACCGGCCAGTTAAGCCGACCGAGTACCTCGGTTATACCACTGGTCTTGCCGGAGCCCGTAGGCCCGGTGACGTAGTAGGCATCGCCATCAGGTTGGTGCAGAAATGCCCGAAACTCGGTTACGAATTCCTTGCGGAACACATAGGACGAGTTGATCTCGGGGATAAAAGGGTTGGAGGTATCTGCAAAGCCCATGATCGTCGCGGTGTCAGATACAGCGATGTTGAACGTGGACGCCAGCGGAAACTTAACCAGACCGTTGTTTGTTGCCTGCATGGTGAGACTCCAGAAAACGGGCACACCAGCTCCTTGGGGAGTCAGGTGACGCCCCGAGGGGTTGAAGGGAAACGCTAAAGGGTGGTGCTAAAAGGGATTTCTAATCTTGCATCGTTGGGAGGTATGCAGCCTCTTCTTTACTCACGGGGAGTAAAAAACCGGATCACGCAAAGGCACTGGAGGCCAGTACGCTTGGGGGATCAGGTTAGCCGATGCTGGAAAGCCGCTGGGGACTTGGAGGGGTATCGTCTGATCCGTCACCCCGGGGGGATGAACAGATCAGAGCGATACCGGAGGAGACATTACACAGAGATCAAAAGACCCCGGCGCAAGTAGGTAGGCTTCTCGTAGTGGTCCCAAACCATGCTCTCTTCAGAGAAGCAGGGGGTTGCGACCGCTTCCACAACATCAGCCGGAGCTGGCGCCGCAGGAGCCTTTACCTTACGAGTAAGCAGATGCTGGATCAAAGCCCAACTTCTTTTACCAATAACACATGCCAGTTTACGACTGAGCTTACCCAGCCGTCCCACTCCGAGGACGATACCTTGTTCAAGTGTCTGGGTCAGCCATACGCAGTACTTGATAAGCAAGTAAGCAATGGCAAGCCCAACACCACAAAGAACAATAATAACGGCCGCGAACAATGAGAGTTCAAGTAGTGCAAACATGGTGAGTTCCTTCAGTGAAGGGGGTACTCACCAGTGTCTGGGAGTGGTCCCCCAGATTGGGAATATTGCTAAGGCTTAAAGTGGTAGCAGCCACTATCAGTTCGCAGAGCGAGTGATGGGTTAAACATAGCGCACTTTTTTGCAGGCCATAGTCGTACTGCCTACCCGCGCGGGCACAAATGCAAAAAAAACGAAAATATTTTGGGCATTTTCAAGGTAGAGCGGCTTTTTAAACGTGGAGGTACTCCAGTTCGATACAGTCGAGAACAGACAACCGCTGAGTGTGGGTACGACAAAAAACAGGCATAAAAAAACCGCCCAGAGGGCGGTTTTGGGTACTGCGTATTAACCCAGGAAGTACAGCGCTACAATAGCCAGTACGGATGTAGTTCCAACCGAGCCAACCGCAGCAGCGATGTCTTGCCAGGTGATCCGGGAAGCCTTTTCGTAGCGGGCATTGCTCTCGGACTCTTCCTTTCTGAGCTCTCTTTCCAGCTCTTCCTGCATCTCGGAAATGCTCTTCATGAGTCGAGCCTCAATCAGTAGAAGGCAAAAAAAAGCCCCTAGAAGGGGCTTTTTGTTTGAAGCATCAAGAATGCCGTTCGCGAAGCGCCTTGCGGGCTTCTGACTCGGAACGTTTCTGGCACCACAGGGCGTACAGACCGGTCCCACCCATGGTGATAAACACAAATGTGTAAATTAATAATCCGGCAGCAGTCTGGCTCATCAGTTAGTCCTCTACTGTCATGGCGATGCCTATAAACCATAGGCCCGTACCTATCAAGGTAGCGCACATGGACAGGCCAGTCGAGGGGCTAACGAATACACTGATCAGACCAGCAGCTACTGCCGTCGTACCAACCTTGCGAAGATCTTCGGCAAGTGCCTTGTATTTAACCTTTTTCATGCGAGTGTCGCTCCATAATCTCAGAGCGCACTTTTCCCCGGACGGGGCAGTGACGCCCCGAGGGGTTATTAAAAGAACAGCTAAAGGATGTTGCTAATTTTGCATCGTTAGGAGGTATGCAGCCTCTTTTCGCTCCACAAGGGAGTGAAACCGATCAACCAAAGGCACGGAGCGACAACTCAGACCCAGGGTACTTGGCGGATCGGTTTCAAGAGGGAAAGGCAAACCCATACGCGTGAGAAAAAGCGCGGGCTGGTGAAGCGATAACGTTGAGCGCAAGGCTCACGTGGTACAGCTTTAAAGATGCTGAGGCTTAACGTGGTAGCTGCCACGTGAAAGCAAGAGTAGCGTATTTTTCAGCGTTGAACAGTCGTAGTGCCTACCCGCGCGGGCACCAAAACAAACAAAGTTAAAAAGCGCTAGCAGGTACAGTCGAGGGTGTGCAGGACAGTGAGCGTCAGCACGGCTGTGCCGGTGAGCGGCCCAATGACCATTGCAATCTCCTTCCAGCTTAATGCAGAAGCCCTTTCGCACTGCTCGAGGAATTCAGCATGGTGCTTTGCTTCTTGTTCACGCATCTGGGCCAGATACATTTCAGACTCTTCTACGGTTCTCATAGCTGAGGCTCCAGATTGGAATGGCTTGCATCAAAGCACTTCAAAATCCTATTGATGCAAGCGTGGCAAGGCGCGATCAAGCGGACTTGCATCCAGAGGTTTCAGGGGTACGGTAGCAGTGAAATCAATGGCCTACCGCTTCAAGAGGACTTCCCTATGCAAGATCCAGCAATTCCAATTCCAGGCAGCTGGCCCACCACTGTTGAGGCAGCTGTCAAACAGCTGCTGACCATGCTCAGTGAAGAATCCAAGGCCACCGTTCGCGAACTGCCAGAAGAAGAGCTGATCCATTGCCACTATGGGTTGGGCATGGCCATCCGCAACGAATTTGGCCTCTGGAAGGGAAACGAGAAGCTGCTCAAGGCTGCCTGCCCAGAGGGAGGGCACCCTGACGATGCATCGATGGTCATCATCCAGGCGCTATGGCTGGCCTTGCACGACAAGCGTCTATTGCACTGATCTGCCAGCAGGTAGACGCTCAATAGACATCTGTCAAGAAAAATGCCTGCAAAAAAAATGCTCCAATCCGGCTACTGCCTACCCGCGCGGGTAGGGAGTACGCCCGTGGGTGGTGTGAAGAATGTAGTACGGTCAACCCTGCATTCACCACTAACGGGGCTCCCCCATGAACGACATGACATTACCTCCACCAGACGATCCCAAAAAGCCCGGCAAAGCCATAAATCTAACCCGGTCTTCGGTTACTCCAAGCAGCTATTCACGGCCCGTAATGCGCAAGACCTTCCCGCTGGCGTCAGATCAGGCGCAAAAGGTCTGCGAACGCACCTTTAGCCGTACAGCCTATTCGATGTTCTCTATTGAAGTGATCCTGCAGATCATTGGAGAAGAGAAGTCGGTCGACAAGGCGCGCGAAAGTATTGGCAAGCTCATCAGGAACACCGAAGACCAGATCGATAAACAGATTGCCCAGATTACAGAGGTAAACAAGGAACACGATCTGGACGAGAACTCCGCTTACTCGAATCCAGCCACCTATAACGTCGACATAACCAGTCCTCTGGCTATGCAGTATGCCAAGGTGCTGCTCAAGTTTGACCACATGGTCAAGATGATCGACGACCTGTGGATGAATGGTTATCTGGAGTCCCGTCAGCGCTCCAAAGCCCTGCATGACTGGCGCAACAGTATCTCGCGCCTCTCCAGCCGCATAATCAGCATTGAGAAACAGGCTCGCATTGCAGCGCATCGCAGGGGCAAGCAGGAAGAGGTCGACCAGACAGCACCAACCCGAGTTGACGAAAATGATGTCGCTGCCTCGCTTAACGAAGCGATGAACCCTCAGGACAGCATCGAGGACGCCGATGCACTACCTCAAGTTGAGGATCAGCCCGAGCCGAGCGATAAACGAAAGCCCAAGGGCAAGTCTGATTCTGAGGACGATCTGACAGAGCCGGTGCCGGTTTAGGCGAGATCAATGAAGAGTGTCTATATTGAGCGGCTTAGGTCGCTCTTTTTTTGCGCCAGACTTGCTCACAGGACATCTACTGGTAGTTTCAAGGGAACGGGGGAGAACAGCCATGAACACATTAAAGATTGCATCTGTACTGCTGACCGCGGCCATCATGACCGGATGCGCCAGCACTTCTTCAGAACCCACCGGCAGTTATGCCAGGCAGGTAGCAACCGCAGGCGGACTACGGCTTGAGGATCAGAAGGTACCCAAGGCCCAGTACGACGCAGCGTTGAGTTCTGTAACCGACGCCGGCCTCAATACAAGCGTGCTTGCCTCTTCTCATGGCTTCAACATGAATGGCGGGGCAGCGTTGGGCGTGGGCCTTGCAGCCTGGTTGTTTAGCCCTCAAGCGCCAGAGCAGAAGGATGCGGTGATAGCGTTCGCGCCGATGAGTCTCGGGAGTAAAGATCAGGCCTCGGATAAGTTCGCGAAAATGGTAGGTGAGGCTTACAAGAAAGCCTTTGAAGAGATGAATAGTTTTGATGTTTCAGACGTTGTGAAAGAGGACTCGTTGGGTAGTAGGTATAAAGTTGCTGGTGTGGGACCAGGATGCACAGAATCTCAAACCAAGCCTAACGTGAGATGCTTATTCGGTGCTGAAGTTGAAAAGCCTATTATTCGGCGAGCTCCTGAGTCACTACTTGGGAGCAATTCTGACGTATATCTCTTCAGAGCTCAGGAGAAGGTTCTAAGAGACTATTCACGTAATGCAGAAGACTTTAATAAGCAAACCTTCCTGCGTAACGTAAGTAAGCATCTTCCCGACTGGGCATATGTATATGCCGCACCGGTGCGTAAGGTCTCACCACCCATGATCTTCCATAAAGGGGAAGTGCATTACTTCGTCGTGCCTGACGCTTAAATGAGGCTCAGTCCATGACAGCGAAGTCACCAGAAAAGGATGAGCTTCAGGAAGCGATCGAGGCGCTGGCCAGACTGCGAGTCAGAGGGCCGGCGCTGCTCAAGATCGAGCCGCAAACCGTATCCCTCGATCCTCATGATCCAGACTTGCAAAAGAACCTGATTGCACACCTCGGCACAAAGGCCAGACGGCTGATCAATTTTACCGTTGGCCAGTGCTATACCGAGCATGGCTTTCCGGTCTTTGTCGCCGCCAACCATCGAAAGTGCGTATTTGGCCGCAAGTCCCTCGCGCCTGATCAGATAATCTCGGTCGAAGTCATCGAGACGCTGACCGAAGAAGACAGGCAGCTGTTTCCTTGGGGCGAGCTTCAGAGCAGGACGCTGTTCATGGTGGCGGTCAAATTGGTCACCGCCTACCGCCCTGCCCTGTACCTGTACCTGAACCTCAACAAGCCGATCTCAAGGGATACAGGCATGTATCAGGATGCACTAGCCAGAGCCCAAGCTCTATGCGCTGCCATCCAGAGGTTCAAGGAATCAAAAGGGATTTAACGGGTACAAATAGAAAGGGGACCTTCACCAGGTCCCCTTTTTTATACCGCTACTTGTTCCGTTTAATTCTGCAGCCCTCCTGGTGCAGCCATCGCATCCGTTGCTCGCTTGGCCGCGCCCTTGAGGTCTACCTCATTGGTAGCCCGGACAGTACGGTCCACGCTGTTTTCACGCAGCTGGTCGGTGTTCAGGAGACTGCCCTGCCCTGTGAGCGTTTCCAGCGTGACGTTTTCGGTAGTCGGATAGAGGTTGTGCAGGTTCAGGAGATTGACCCACTCGGTAAGGTCAATCGTGTCCCAGTTGAGCTGGCCAATCTCGTCGATTGTAAGCCCACCACACTCCGGCTCCTCAGCGTCGCCCCAGTTCTTGCCGAGTTGAGGTCTGGCCTGCTCCTGAATGATGCGGGACAGCGGTGAGTTGAAGCAGCAATACGACTCGCGCTCTTCGATACAGAGTCCCGCTACCTTTGTCTTGCAGTACTTGCCGACCTTGTGGCAGTTGCCCAGCTCACGCTGCGCATTGAGTTCAAACTCCTCCTGCTCGCACTCCCAGATCATCTCAATAATAACCATCGCAATGACGTAGTAGGTATATACGGTCATTAGGAAGCCAAGAGCGCTCGATGCGCCCTCGACTACCGTTTCCCCTGTAGTTCTTTCCATTACTTTCTTTGTAGCTCCGCTGGCCGCGGCTCCTGCCGCCCCGGCACCTCCCTGCTCAGCAGCTGTGCCCATGGCATTGAAGAAAAGCTTATTTAATTGATCTGCTATCTCCTGTTTAACCGTATCAATGGCCTTGTCCTTGAGCCCAATAATCCCTTCATAAAAGGATGTGAACGGCTTGGTGATGGGCTGGAAGGTGTTGACCACGGGATTACGCAAGGTGGCATAGCTGCTCTGGATGGTGCCCAATGCACTTCCACTATCGATGCTCATGATTGCTGAATCGATCTTGGGTACCGCCAGGACCAGTGCCAGATAATCGCCTACCGAGACGTTGGTTGGCTGCTCGCAGCAGTCCACCGAGCCACCGATGGCTTTCTTGCATTCACCCGGTTCGGCCTTGAAGATCTCACACTCAACGTTGGTCGTGGCATCGGCCTCGGCGCACGCCAGATCCTCGCCCATGAATTGCGCCGCCTGAAGCAGCGATGCTGCCTTGTCGAAGTCCTGACTCACCTCCCGCGTGATGCCGATACACTCCGCTCCCATGCAGCTCACCGAACGCTGGCATGACTCAGGATGATCAATGCACCCCGGAAACGCCTCGGCCAGATCCACCTTGAGTTTGCAGGCGATATTGGATGTTGCCGCCCCACAGTCATAGGTCTCGGTAAAGCGAATGCACTCGCCGGTCTCGGTGGCCTCACTGCACACCGACTTCACCAGCCCGCACTGGGGATTGTCAGCCAGAGGCGTACAGGTGTCCTCGTAGCCGTCGATGGATTTACTGGCATCGATTGTGGCAGTCATGCTGCGGCACATGGGCGAGATACCTGAAAGCCCGGTGCTTGGGAAATCACTCTCGCACACCCTGACGCCGTTCTGGGTCATACATCCCGCGCCATCCAGCGCGGGCATCTCTGTGCAGCTGTAGGAGACATCGCTGTAGTACTTGGTCGCCTCCTTGGTACGCGCCAGACAATCAGCCGGGTCCCAGCCATTGTCCTTTACCGCCTTGGTCGAGTCATAGTTGAGCCGGATACGCCCGTAGCCCTCACCTGCACCTGTGACCGAGACACGGATCTTGAAGCGCACCGTGGCGCCCGCCTTGACGTTCTTGAACAGGCTGGTGACGTCAACCAGAGGGTTGGCGGTCCAGCTGGTGTTCAACTCACAGGCACCAGCCGTCTCGGGTGGAAAGTTATTGTTGGGTCCCTGCCAGATG
This sequence comes from Pseudomonas sp. LTJR-52, assembly GCF_003691465.1. Lineage (NCBI taxonomy): Bacteria > Pseudomonadati > Pseudomonadota > Gammaproteobacteria > Pseudomonadales > Pseudomonadaceae > Pseudomonas > Pseudomonas sp. LTJR-52. The sequence goes on along the minus strand of NZ_CP033105.1, from coordinate 5,360,523 downwards.
AGCTTTTCCTGACCGGCAGGCCCTACCCAGACCTGCATGTAGTCATCCCACTTGGCATATTCGAACTGGGCGCTGATTACGGCCTCGGGATTGATCACCGTGACTTCGGTGAATTGCTCATAGATCTTGCAGTTGCCCGTCCAGTAGTCATTTCCTACCTCGCCAATCCACAGCTGCATGCAGCCCGGACCACAGGAGTTAAGGTTGGCGGGGCCTGCATGGTGCTCGATCACGCCCACGGTATAGTCATGGTCCGCCTCGCACTGACCGTTGGGCATGTTGGGCCGGGTGCACTGCTGGAACTTGTTGGTGCTGGCGGTCGGGTCAGTGCCGTCATCGCAGTCGGGAAACAGTCCATCCGCGCTATCGGTGGCCGTATACAACTGGTTGGTCTGCTTCATCATGGGATCGTTGGTGAGATCCATCTTGCCCACCGCCCGTGCGCCCTGAACCACCTCAAAGGCCTGCCCCTGCAAGGACACCTCACCGCTGTCCTGCTCGGACCTGAGCGTACTCAGGGCTTCGGTGCCCGCCGAGTTCATCGCATCGCCGTCGTTGTACAGCTGCTGAAGATCCGTAGGGTCCGCCGCATGGGGGAAGTACTTGTTGACCTCATCACCCGTACCGCCCGGAAACAGCTCATTGACGTTAAGGGAGGTGTTGGCGCCCGGCAGTGTGAGCGTGCCATCCTCGCTGTAGGTAGCCAGGTCAGAAGGATTAGGCGTGATCTCTTTGCCAAATTCCTGAGCGGCCTTTCCGACCGCTGCCATGTCAGCCGCCTGCGCATGCTTCTGGTCAATTGGCATCCACAGCATCAGGCCGATCATGGCCAGCGCCGTCGTTCGATAGAGGAGCCCTGTTCTGTTCATTGTCTACCACTCCCCTATTGAGTCATGCAGCAGTCTTTCCAGCGCCAGATCGTGTAGATCGGGTCCTGTCCCTCGGCTGGAATGGTTCTGGCCTGCCCCCAGATCAGCGTGGACTCGCCGATCTTGTGGCCCTTCTTGGTTTCGGGCAGTGGATGCAGGATGGAAAGCTTGTACTGGCTCTTGGGAAGCGTTGGCGTGATCTCACCGCCACACATGGCGCCATCGCCCATGGTCCCGTAAGCAAGACCGCGACGATGAAGCGCTGCCAGCACACGCGCGCTCAGCAGCGAGCTGCCCTTGATCACGCCCCGATTGCCCGGCACGCTGCCGACCAGCGGGTACAACGTGCCCCAGCTGCCCGCACACCAGAACATGCTTTCAATGGGGTTGCCGGTAGCAGACGCCACGGCATCAGCGCTACAGGCAGTAGCCGCAACCGGATTGGCCACCGCAGCCGCTTCAGGGTTGGCAAAGAAAGCCAGCTCGGCGTTGTTCCAGGTCGGGTCCAGCTCGGACATGTACATCACGTCCAGGTCCATGTAGCCGTCGTTCTGGCACCATCCCGAGGTAAAGAGATCCAGAATCACCAGCAGCGGAAAGGCGTAGTAGTGGTAGTGCATGAACATGCCGTCCTGCTTGCCGCCACTGCCATAGCCATGCGTGCCCTGAAAGGTGCGGTCAAAGGGAAAGCGCACGCCGTTAAGTACCGATGAGCAGCCCGGTACCCGCTGGAATTCCACCAGACGTGCCGGCTCCCACATACCCGAGCTGATACCCGGACGCGGCACGTTGTTGGTATCCCAGCACATGCAGGCCGACTTCTTGCTGGCGCCCTCCGGCACACCGCTGGTTTCGCCTGAGATAGAGACGCCCGCTACCCGCAGGGGAAAGAGGCAATCCCAGCAGATATCCGTAATCAGCTTGGGGCCAATCACATCACCGCTGTAGCAGCCCACCGCTGCAGTAGCCGTAGAAGGCAGTGCGCCCCAACCAATGGCCAGGGCAGTCCACATTAATAGCGCTCTCCAAAAGGACGTCTTCATAGCGCACTCCCGTCCTTGGCTGTCAGCTCCTTGACCACAAACACCTTGCCGTCACTGGTCACGATGCTGGGGGTATGCTCGATCTCGAAGCGCTCGATGATCTCCTTGGTCACCAGGTACACCGGCGCTTCAAAGCGGTTGGAGAGGTCTGTATAGCCTTTCCAGCCCTGCTCCTTGTCCATCTGGGTGGCCAGATAGGTCAGCTGCCTGATGTTTGGCTGTTTGGCCAGTTCAGGAAGAACACGGTCAAGGATCTTCATCTGGCCCGGTACCGATGGATCAAAGATCACCAGCGCCTGCGTAAAGGGCACCTGATCCAGTGGGTTGAGTACCGTACCGGCTTTCATCAGGACCTTGCCGTCTGCGCCAGTCAGATCCTGCAGCACGGTCACGCTGGGATCGATGGTGCGGGTACGCGAGTGTGAGGCAGGCGGAATGTAGTTGAACTGCTGCTTTTGCCAGAACCGTCCGACGGCAGCCTGCTTTTTGGCTTCCCAGTCCACCGAGGCCACGCGCTCCTGCATCATCTCGATCAGGTCCTGCTCGGCTATCTCCATGACCGGGCCCCGGCGGCCCTGATCTCCGGTCTGGCCATCGGCAACCTGCTTTTCCAGCCACTCGGGTGAACTCAAGCCTTCTACCCGCGCCAGCACCTTTCGATCTACAAATTCGTTATGGGCGGGATCGTCCATGGCAATGATGGTTGGGACTTCAACTACCTTGAAGTCGCGGTAAAGGGTGGGATCGATCACGAGGTTGGGCAGCGGGTCGTATTCAGCAATGAGATGCTGGTAGTGCTTCATCCCTTCGTCGAGCTTCATGCCTTCCGGTACGCCACGAAATACCAGCACCACGTCCTGACGCTCGGAGGCCATCTCGAAGACCTCCTTGAGCGCCGCCTTGCCCAGGGAGAGCGAGACAAACAAGAGCATGGAGTGATGGGCATAGGTCTCGTTCTTGCGCGCTTCCATTTTGGCCGCCCGTAGCGTGGGATCGGTTTCCTCCATTGAGCGCACCAGCTCGGTGGCCTCGCCCATGGCCCTATCCATGCTGGGATTGGCCATGGACTTCAAATCGATTGATGCCCCGGCATCCTGCTTGATGGCCTCTCCCTGCTCCACAATGGCCTGATCCTCAGCAGTCAGCGCCGTACTGCCCAGATGGGTACTGCCCACCACAGTGCTCTTCTCGGTGTCCTGCCGGGGCGTCAGGAAGGTGCGAAGGTCGCGGCCCTGCTCGATTTCCGGTGGCATGTTTGCAAGATCCGGAAGGTCAGCACCAGAGGCGGCCTGAGTCGCCCCCAGTACCAGTGAAAGAGCCAGCATGGCCCTAGAAAAGGGGATATGAGCGTCCAATGATCTGCTCCTTGGTCACGGTGCCCCAGTAGCGGGAGTCAAAGGAAAGCGGGGCATCCCCCATGAACCAGTAGGCGTTGGGACCCAGGGTGCCCTTGCCGATAAAGGACGAGCGCGAGCGCCCGAGCTTGTCGGCATGAACAAGGCCCACGGCCACGATCTCGCCGTTGACCTTTACCTGCTCCTTGAGGTTGATCTCGACTTGATCCGACGGCACGCCACGCAGGTACTTCACCAGTCGATGCTCGGGGGTGTAGATGCCCGGAATGACCTTGGGGTGAAAGGCGTAGAGCTTGCCCTTCTCCATGCTCTTGTCGCCGCGATCGATCAGGTAAAAGCTGTAGCCCTTGATGCTGATGACCTGTTGCGGGTCATAGGCAAAGGTAAAGCGGGAAAAGAACATGGCCCCGCTGCCCACGATCAGCGCCGTGGTCAGGGCCATCTTGACGGTGAAGCGGCCCCAGGACTCCTTCTTGTTGACGATACGATCAAACCTTCTCATGGAGGTCCCCTCCCGATATGTCAGTGGAGGACTGCCCAAGGACCGCACCATCCCGTACATCCTGTACAGGGCTGTTATCTGCCTCACTCCTGAGCCTGAAGGTAATCTTGCAGTTGGCCAGAATGATCTGGGCTAGCTGCTCACGCATGGCAGCGTCGTTTCGGTAACTCATGGCTGAGTCCTCGCAGGGGCTGACAGGGGATTAAGTGCAGGAACGCCAGCGGAGGAACCACTGGCGGATGGGCCAGACGCCGTTAGCTGCTCTACAGGCAGATACAGATCATCAGGAGCGGTTAGGACCGCTCGGGCATCCAGCACCGTGACGCCCTGCGCCTTGAGTTCAAGCACGCGCCGGTTGGTGTTGGCCATGATCTGTGCCACCTGTTCGGCAGATGCCCCTTCCCGGCTGTAGCGCTGCGCCAGCGCCACAAAGTCCACCACCACGAGCGAAGGCTGGCTGGTCTCCAGCGCCACGACCCGCTTGAAAAGAATGCCGCAGATAATGAACAGGCCGATCACGGCCACCAGCATGAGCATCTGCAAGGTCGTCATCGAGCTTTGCTCAAGGGGAACATGGCTTGAAGGTTTGGCCGACGAACCTGTACCTTCCGGCGCTGTAGAAGGTGATTTATCTGCTACAGGTTGCTCTCTGTGAGAAGGCTGCACAGGACTATCCGCAATCGGGTGTGCTATTGACTGGCTCATGGAGTGACCTCCTCTTCAGCGGTGGCGGTGGCTGGCGTGGACTCAGGATTCTCGGGTTGGGCTGGAGATTCAGTGGCCTCTGGAAGCGACAGGGGAACCAGTCGCGGTGAGGGGTCACTCTTGGAGCTGGCCGAGCGACTCTTGCGAAGCTTGCGCTCATGGGATTGGGCCTGCTCAATCACCTCATCGTCTGCCCGCGTGTCCAGCTCGCCCCGGTCCCGCAACACGGCATAAATGGCATCAGATACACCCAGTCCCATGGCCCGATAACGATCGATCTGGCCGACGTCATTGGGATCGGTGGAGTACAGGAGCTTCTGGAAGGGGCCTACGAATAGCCGACCGACCCCGATACCTGCCTTGCTGCGGATAAAGATCTCGGAATACACCCCCGTGACGGTGTGCACGGTCTTGAGCAGACTAAAGCCACCATCGGAAAGCGTCAGTCGACCTGAGCGCTTGATCGACTCGATTGTTTCGTTGGTCTGTCCCAGCAGGAACATGAACGCACTGTTCTCGGCGATAGCCCGCCCGACAGGGTTCTCGTACAGGTCATTGACGGACTGCGTAGCGATCAGCATCGAGCCCTGATACTTACGGAACTTGCGGTAGGCATGCTCCATAAATTTGGAAATATCACCCTCCTTGAGCAGGTCCCAGGCCTCGTCGATGAATACGATTTTCTTGACGTTACGATCACCGTGATACACCGACTGCTGGATCTGGTAGATCAGCTGGAGCAGAACGATCTGGCGCAGGTGTGTACGACCCTGCAATTCATCCAGTTCAAGCACCGTGAACTGGTTGGTAAAGCGCATGTTGTTCTTGCCGTGGAAGTACTTGCCGTAACTGCCGTCCTTGGTAAACACATACAGCTGGCTACCCACATCCTTTACCCGCTGATCATGATGAGCAAGGCAGGCCTCGGCAATGTCGTCCACCAGCATCGCATTGCCCTTCTGCCTCCAGATGCCTGCCATCAGCCGGCGCGTCTCAGCGATCTGAAATTCCTCAAGGTTGCCCTTGGGCGAAGCCATGGCCATGACCTGAGCGACCAGGGCATCCTCATCATCGAAATAGTCCACCACGATATCGAAGGGGTTCAGGCATATCGTCGAGGACTCGCCAAACTGGACGTAGGAGCCCTCCAGCGTCTCGCAGAGCTTTTCATAGGATTTACCCGCATCGATCACCCAGACCTGTGCGCCCTCGCTCATGTAGGCGGTCAGCAGTTCGTTGGCAAAAAACGACTTGCCTGAACCGGATTCCGCCGCAATGACTCCGTTCTTGTTGGTTTCCGAGTCGTGCAGGGACAGTGACATGAACTGGCCGTTGCGCGAGACCAGACCCACATGAGGGGTGCCGGTGCCCTTCCACTCCCCAAAGAGCGGCAGGAGAACAGTGGCGTGCTCGGAGGTCAGCGTCTTGTAGCGGTTCAGCTCAATAACCGCCTTGTGATCAGCACCAAAAGGCAGGGAATTGATCAGCATGGGCAGCTGGATGTACTTGTCCTGCTTCATGATGAATTTGCTTTCCGCCCATATGTCCTGCATGGCGGCGGCCGCAGACTCGACGCGCTTGAGCGTGGGTGCGAAGATCACGGCGCAGTAGTTCATCCTGAGTCCGCGATTACCCGCCGACATGGATCTTTCCAGCGTGTCGAAACTCTCCTTTTTCTCTCCCAGTACCGGCACGATCTTGAGCAGCGGCCCAAAGGCCTGGTTCACCGTCAGGGTGCGCTTGCGATCCAGACTCTTCTTCTGCTTTTGCGCGTTGGGGTAATACACGTTGCAGCAGATGGCGTAGTTTTCCTTGATCGACTGCCCCTGCCCGCTCAGATCCCCTACGTAGCCGATAGCATCGCCAAAAAAGAAATAGTTGGGCAGTCGCTTGGCCGACAGGACCTTGGCATAGGTGTCACCCAGGCGTAGATGGGTTTTCTTGACCTCGACATCGGTCTCGTAATCAAAGACCTGCTCGTTGATAGGCGAGGTCTCATCCCAGCTATCCTCACCCAACCGCCAGCCGGAACGCTCACCCCAGTTGAGCAGGGTGTTCAGGATGCGCTTGAGTTGGTCGGCGTTCATCTTGCGAGGCCCGAAGCCGATGGTATTTAGCGATGACTCAAGCTTCTCGCCTGCGGTAAACAGCTCTTCCAGCTCCTTTGTACTGGGCAGACGTTCCCTGATCGGGATCTTTAGCGTGATGACCAGCTTCTGGTCATGGATAACGCCGTTGTTAAAGACGCCCTTGTTGCCGCGTGCGATAAGCGGCTCACGGGTATGCTGGCGGAAAAACTCGACGCGGCTGTTGATGATTTCCGAATGCAGGGGATGGGTGAACTTGTCCCGGAGGCGCTTCATGCTGTTGAGCGGGGCCTGCACCTCCGGTGAGAGGAACATCATGAATGAGATGATGGTGTCGTTGGGAAAGGGCTGGTTGAGCATGTTGTTAATGGACGCCTGCTGGCGCTCATCTACACCCGGCAGCGGCCGGCACATAAAGCCAACCCCAATGGTGCCGTCGTTATTGAAGAAGTATTCCTTTTCCTCGTCATAGGCGATCACGGGTGAGAGCTGGGAGGCCCTGACCTCGCGCGGGATAATGCCCTCGGCATGCTCTTCTCTACAGCTGATGAACTCCATTACTGATCCCCCTTGCCACTAAGCCATGCTTCGAAGTTTTTCGGGCGCCCACGCGAAACCCGGCCGTCATCGCTGATGAGGTACGGAATACCGTCCACCCCGAGCAGGTTGGCGGTCACCAGGGACTTGGCGTATTTCTCTTCGGGGCACTTGTTGAGCGTTTCGAGCTCCTCGATCGTGCCGTTCAGGAGGGCATCGAGCTGCTGACGCTCATCCCTTGCACAGGCCAGGCGCTTGATCAGGCGATTGGACTCATCGCCCAGTGCGGGGACCGGCACAAACACAAAGGTGTATTCGCTGGTGTACTGGTTGGCTTCATTAGCCAGCGCATGGCAGTAAGAGCACTGAGGGTCGGTAAAGAACACCACCTCCTTTGCGCCATGGCCCATGCGTATGGAAAGCAGGTCATCAATCTTGACGCCCATCTTCGAGAGCAGAATGCGCGAGGAGGACTCCTGCGCCTGAGCAATGGTGTCGATGTGGCTTTGCAGCCAGGTGTCGTACACCTCACCCCTGAAAACGTACCGCCCATTGCCACTGATGAAGTAGAGCTTGCCCTCGGACTGGAGCACCTTCATGCCATCAACCGGAAGGCTGGCCTGCCCGGTAATGGTCTTTGCTGCCTGTTCGATGGTTTGGGGAGTGATAGGCTTGGCCGCCAGGGCCGATTCGGCTAAGCCGAGGCCTGCCACCAGCGCGAGCGCAAGCTTAAGATTTGGATAAGACATGCAGACCTCGGAATATTATCTGAGAGATCTACAAGGTTACGTCCAAGAGGGACCGAGCTATGGCCGTACTGCCTACCCGCGCGGGTAGGCAGTACGGGAAAAAGGGTTAAAAAGTCAAAAAAACTTGAGTGTAAAAGACTTGGATCATGCCCGCAGAAGCCAAATCAACGATCGGAGTCATAGGTTGCAGTCCCCTCGCCTACCTCGATCCACTGCTCCTCGGGCATACCGGGTTTGCAGATCGACAGGCTGACCGTCTGGCCATCAGTCGGCTCGCTCGGAAGGATTGCGGCATGTCGAAACGGCGTGTAATCCGGCGGACGCATATAGGAGTTGGCACTTCGGTGAAATTCCCAGATGCCATGCTTGCCAGCATTGCCAACCGATTTTTCAAGCGTGTAAGTCACACCACTTTGCAGACGGACAATAAGCATTGGCGCATTCCTGAAAAGAGAGAGTGTACCGAGTTAGGCCGCGTTCAGGGGGACTAATCAGCGTATTTGGTTATAGCAAAAGGCTTACACGACGACAGGAAAAGCAGCTCTTTCTCCAGCAGCGGCAGATCACTAATCTATGCGCATTGGATGGAGCGCAGAACGCGCTCAGTCAGGTCAAGGACGATGACCAGGCCAGGATGGCAGCTTGATATGGATATCGAGTACGGTCAGCAAAAACCCGCTTCGGCGGGTTTTTTGTTGGCTGTAAAAAAGTAGGGCCAGCTTTTATTCAATAGAGAAGCGGGGCAAGCCTTAGATATACAACCTAGACCGGTGGCAACTTCGCTGCTGTTGAACAAATTAATTCAAGACTCAAGCTCAAGTATCACCGCTTGATGCCGATGTTTTGTAATAGGAAAAGATTGCCATTGATGGATGGCCGCTTTGATCAGGCTCCCGGAGGGCGGCGATACTAAAACCGAATTGATCAGCGCATTCAAGACAAGCCTATTCGTCGTAATAACTTATCCAAAAATAGCTATCATATTGACATCATAGAATTTGCTCTTTATACAGCACCTCTTCTACCACAGCAAGGATGATGAACGTGACTAAACGCCCATTTCTCGTATCTTTAGCCACTTTGGCAGCTGCGCTTACTGCTGGCCAAACTACTGCTGCTATCCAGCCGACCGCAACGGTTGAGGTTTCTAAAACTGATGCTAATCCCTTGCAAACTCAGCAGGACGGCAGCGAGCAGATCACTGCTTCCTCAGGCGAAAATCTTTTTAGCTTTGTCTTAAAACATGGTGAGGATGGCCAAATGATGGCTTACCACACATCCCATTCGTCTCACTCGTCTCACTCTTCTCACAGCTCTCACTACTCGAGCCGCTAATGAATAACGTCGTACTTACCTTCGACCAGAGGCTGTACGACGCCGAGGTGATTCAAAAGGCAGCATACCGAGGTCAATACGCCTTCACCCTAGATATCAAAGTCCAGGGTGAAGAGCTTATTTGCACTCTACTTGCCAATATCACCACGCCGTCAGAAACCTTTACTAGCGCAGTCGAGGAATTTAGAAAAGATGTTCTCGATTATCAACTGCGTAAGAAACTGCAGGATCAGACAGCTGCAGTGCGTAATGTCATTTTGGGTGTTGCTTTTTCGCAAAGTGGGTTGACTTAAGTGAGCAAATTTCAGAGTTTGGAAGCCTTCGGTCAAGGTGAAGAGTACGAACTGCTTCCCTTCAAATTTGATCGGTTCGACGACAATCAGTACATCCTCACCAATATGGCTGGGGAGTATCTTCTAATTGACTCGAATGTCATTCCCGCTCTGATTAAGCGCGAGCTCAGCCCCGAACATCCGAGCTTCAGCTCATTGCGCTCAAGGCATTTCCTGCGCTATCCCCAGGAGAAAGCACCTCTTGAGTTGTTAGCACTCAAGGTCAGGACCAAATACTCAAGGCTGCCATCTTTCACAAATCTGCACATCTTCGTTGTGACCCTCAGATGCGATCATAGCTGTCCCTATTGCCAGGTTTCACGGCAAATGGAGGGTGCTGGCAGTTTTGACATGACAAGAGAAATGGCAGACAAGTCGCTAGACTTTGTGTTTCGGTCGCCCAACCCGGCTATCAAGATTGAATTTCAAGGTGGCGAGCCGTTACTCAACTTTGAAATGGTTAAGTACGTTGTGCTTGAAGCAAAGAAGCGCAACGAAACTCAAAAGCGGGACCTGCAATTTGTGATAGCAACTACGCTGTCGCTTCTGACAGACGAAATATTGGCATTCTGTAAAGAGCATTCGATCCTGCTTTCATCTTCGTTAGATGGCCCCCGCGAACTACATAATGCCAACCGGCCACGCAAAGGCCGAGATAGCCATGAGCGCTTTGAGTCTGGTTTAAATAGAGCACGAGAGACACTAGGGTATGACCAAGTCTCAGCCCTAATGACCACGACTGATAAAAGTCTTCCCAATGTAAAGGCGATTATCGATGAGTATTTGCGCCTTGGGTTTACCGGAATATTCCTCCGCTCGTTATCGCCCTATGGATTCGCGATTAAAACCAATAAATTTCATCGTTACGATACTGAACGTTGGCTCGATTTCTATCGGGAAGGTTTGCAATACATTCTTGAATTGAACAAGTCAGGAGTAAGGTTCGTTGAACATTATTCCGCCACAGTTCTTAAGAAAATTCTCACCTGTGAAGACCCTGGCTACGTTGACCTAATGAACCCGGCTGGAGCTGGCATAGCAGCTATCGTCTTTAATTACGACGGAGCTGTGTATGCTTCGGACGAAAGCCGGATGCTAGCTGAAATGGGCGATGAAACCTTCAAGCTAGGAAACGTGCTGACTAACAGCTATGAAGAGGTCATGCTCTCCGATCAGTTGCTGGATGCACTGGAGGGCTCTTTCACCTTAAGCGCTCCAATGTGTTCTGAATGTGCTTATGAGCCTTTCTGTGGCGCTGACCCCGTCTTCCATCATGCCATGAGCAAGGATGTTCTAGGCCGTAAATCAGAGTCCTCATTCTGCAAGCGAAACATGTCAATCTTCAAACACTTAATAGAATTGATGAGAGCTGACAAGCAGACTAAAAATATCTTTCTTGGGTGGGCCAACGGATGTTGAAGTTAGGCGGGAAACTAGGCCTTATACCTACAGTAGAGGCGAGTAGCAGTACGCAAATATTTCGCTTGTCTACCAACTCTAATCTACCCGGCGTGCTTCGCCAGCAGCGCGCATTTCTCATTAGAAAGCCGGGCCAAATACCACTGGGGTTTGCACATTACTTTATTTTGCAAGAGCAGGCCCAGCTAAGCGAAGCAGCACCAGCAGCCTATCCGCTTACAACATTGCCTGATGATTACTTCTACCTAAATAACGATGACATAGTTGCGTTATCACAAGATAGAAGAAGCATAAGAGTATTGTTCCGTAATGAATCTAACCACAACTCCATCTTGCTGACGGAGCAGTGCAATCACTATTGCCTTATGTGCTCTCAGCCACCCAAGAGCGCAGATGACTCTTGGCTTATAGATGAAGTGGAACAGGTTATCCCCTTGATCCCTCAGGAAACTAGGGAAATTGGCTTTACGGGTGGTGAGCCTACTTTGCGAGGTGATCGATTTCTCAAGATCATCTCGATGATGAAGTCCTACTTACCTAGAACTGCGGTACATATCTTATCAAACGGTAGGACGTTTGCTAGTCAGGAGTTTACTCGTAAATACGCGTCGATTAACCATCACGACATTATGATCGGTATCCCCCTATATTCTGATGATGCTCAACTACACGATTACATTGTGCAAGCCAAAGGAGCATTTGACGAAACCCTAAGAGGCATATTGAATCTCAAGCAATATGGACAGCGTGTTGAGATTCGAGTGGTACTACATCAGCAGTCCATAAAACGCTTGCCGGAACTGTGTGAGTTTATAGGACGTAATTTGCTTTTTGCTGATCATGTAGCGTTGATGGGCCTCGAAATGATGGGGTTTACTCGGGCCAATTTGGATGCATTATGGATTGATCCAGAGGAGTACCGAGATATTCTGAGCGAGGCTGTAAGTATTTTAGCTCATTACCGGATGAATGTTTCTGTTTACAATCATCAGCTATGCCTGATCAATGATGATGTTATCCCTTTTTACCGCAAGTCTATTAGCGACTGGAAGAACGAGTACGCACCTGAGTGTACCCAATGCTCGAAACGTGAAGAGTGTGGAGGATTTTTCTCCTCAGGAATAAAGCATGGGTATAGTCAATCGCTTAAACCTTTTAAGTAAACACCGGGTTGAATAATATCTCAATTATAACTACAAGTTGCTTAGTTATATCAACGTAACTTTTTTAAGAGCTAAGTGAAAAAAACACGATAATCTGGAGATAGGAGCTGGCGTTAAAAGTGATGCTCTTACCTTTGAGGGGTGGATTTTAAATGAAAAAACTTCTATTTCTGTTTGCAATGCTTTCTTCCAACGCGATGGCGTGGGATGGGTATGACAGGGAGGCGGATAGTTACGTCGAGATTGAGAGCGGAAATTTAGTTCGCGCTGGGGAGTCAATCGAGTTGTATGACCACCAGAAAGGCCAATATCATAGCGTCGACGTCGAATCGATTAACAGCTACGGAGGTTCGACTGAAATAGAAGTTTATGACTGGGACACAACAGAATATAGAACCCTAGAGATGGACTGACAAAAGCTGGGCTTAGCTCCTGCCTGGACGATTAATTCATCACCCGTTTACTGAATTGCTATTAAATCAGTGCTCTGGATCGCCTGCAGTAGGTGGCAACTGCATTTATTCTCATCCTTGACTAATTTCTGATACCTTGTGTCAGCCAAGCATTACCAGGTGGGTCATCTCTTGTTACGAGAACTATCACCGGCCTTTCTAGTAAGTATAGCTCACTAACCTTTATCCTCGCTTGGCTCGAATTCGCCAGACCCAATACCACACTCGTCTTTTAGTTTGTTTTGCACAGCTTTATCTTTAACGTTTGAGATATCGCTGCATTGATAGTCAGCAACCGGCTCATTCTCATCCTTGCAACCTGCTACCCCGATAACAAGTGCTAGGGTACATATCGATGTATATAGTCGTTTCATAAATGCCGCTCCATGTTATGCAGGATCAGGTGAGCCATAAACTCACTTCGCAATCCCTTGCTTGAAAAGGAGTGGCGTTTTTAAGCACTCAGCGCCCCTCAGCAACCCGTTTGCGCAGGTAAAAGCCGGTCTGTGCCACACCTCACATTTAAGCTGGTGCTATAGCAAAAGGCTTACACGCCATAAGGAAAAGCGACTCTTTGCGCTGCGGCTCCAGACTACTAGTCTATACGTATTGGATGGAGCGCAGGACGCGCTCAGTCAGGTCAAGGATGATGACCAAGCCAGGATGGCAGCTTGATATGGATATTGAGCATGGTCAGCAAAAACCCGCTTCGGCGGGTTTTTTGTTTCTTAAATAAAAGCCAAGCTGTAGGCTCTGCCAACTACTGGGCTGGCCGATAGCTGACATATTCAAATGCCCAAGATGCTTCGCATAATACTTGTAGATATTTTATGGTAAGTAGCCAAAATAGTTTTGTGATCGATCCCAAGCACGCCAATTATCAAATTCAATTTCTTTTCTTAGAGTTTCCGTGAGAAGCATAAAAAATCTATCTGAGTTTTCAGAGTTTCCAGTGAAGCAACTTGATGTAAATTGATGACAATTGTTAGAAAAAACACAATAATTATATTGCGAATAGAGCATGCTTGATGCCATTCGTGATGCTTCTACGCTACCAGTAGGCTTTTCGCCTCGACATGAAACATATATTGTTTGAGCAGGGTTAAGTCCCCCTAATCTTCTTATAAACTTATTAGCAGAGACTTTCTCAATTAGTCCACTACCATCAAGATGTATTATCTCACCATTGCCCACATAGATTCCTGTATGTTCTACAACTGAACCCAAGTCACAATAGACAACACATCCTGCCTGCGGCGTTACTGTATCTCTGATATAGTTATCTATTATGCTCTCGGCTGCACTTTTAGCAGCATGTGCAAAAATGAAGTTTAACATTACCGGTCCTTGCTACCTTTTAGTCTAAGAGTTTGATGAAAAGCTTATTGCTAAAGCAGTCCTTCAAGAAATCGGCAGCGCAGACAAATTCTTTATTTCTACTAAGCGTTTTTACCGTTTCGGCCACTATCAAATCAAGCGGTCATTTTGATATGTGACATAAAGCGCATACCCAACCTTGGCAGATCCATCTACATACAAGCAGCGCAGTGTCGTCGAGCAGATGTTAAGCAGGCTAAGGGAAAGGTCCGATAGACGAGCTGACTACGAGCTACGAAACCATGGTAACGCTGTGCTGCATCTTCGGCTAAACACGTCACTACTTTTTTAAAAAACCTAATAAAGGACATTATCAGGCGTAAGTATAAGTTTTTCTTGGTATTAACGAATCCTTCTCCAAGCGATGCATATAAGTGATTTTTTCTAGAGGACTGATATATGTATTTGGAAGAATTATCTACGCTGTAGAATTGAAGCCCCTGCGCTACGAGCAAGCTCATCGAGCGAGACGCCATTTAATCCTGACGCATACAGGAGTACTTCGGCATCCGAGGCCGACATTCCTTCAGCAACCCGATGCACCTCACAGGCCACCTCGTACTCCCACTGCTCCGCAATATGAGAGGTACCGGCTCGCTTTTCGATGGCGTGATACAGGTCGAACGCATCAATATAGCGGCCCGCCACAAAGACTGGCACCTGCCCCGCCAGTACCCGCAGCCGTATCGAATCCAGCCCGCGAAGACGCGCCAGAAAGAAGGCGCTCCAGGTCTGAAGGTTCAAGTGATACTGGGCCAGCCAGATCTGATCAGAAAGGTGTAATGCAGTAGCGGTTTGCATAGACGTGTCCTCGCGCATCTCAAGGGGTGTACTACCAACGTCTCACGGGTTTTCAGGGATGCAAGTGCAAGTGGTCAAAAAGAGCCACAAACAAAAAGCGGTAGCTTTTAGAGCTACCGCTTAAAGGAGAGGGCGTTGAAGGGAGGGTTAGAACAGGCTCAGTCCGTTGGAGATGAACTGCATGGTGGCCGGCATGGCCGCGATATGCGAGAGGGTGGAGCCCATGATCGATTCCACGACCGTAGGCGCGTTGTACAGGCCCATGCCCATGGCAAGGCCCACGGCAAAGGTCATCAGCGACTGGCGAACAACACCAACGCACGCACCGACCAGAATGATACCGATGGCAATGATCCGGCCCAGCGTTCCCTGCGTCCAGTCCACCAGCGTTTGCCACACATCCTCAAACTCGGCACCGCCTGTACCGGCCATGGCCGCTTCCGGTACAACCATCATTGCGCCCATCGCACCCATGACCGCTGCGGTGGTCAGTGCTCGCCCTGATACCTTGCTGCGTACCTGAGTGGCCTTGGCTTTCAATGCGCTTACTACATCAACCAGCTGGAAGTTCTTGGTCATTGCAATCGCTCCGTACGTTTAGTTTCGTTCGAGATCCCCGGTTTTTGTTCGGTACCGTGACTGCTGGTACTGTTGGTACTGCTGGTGTTGCTCCCACTGCTTACCGGCGAGAGTGCCTTGAGCCTCGGGGCGGCTGTCGGCGCCTCTTCGCCAATAACCCATCTACGCGGCTGAATCTCCGTGTAGATATATCCACTCACCACCAGATCACCGGTGTCGTCCTCCCAGGGTGCGAGCCAGACCCGCATGACCTGCGCGGGGGTTCGTACCGGAACCGGCTGATCCGGCAGACGCGGTGACACAAAGGTGCTCACCACGTCCTGCGGGTTCTCGCTGCGGCCGGAGAGTTTTTGCTCCCGGCTTTCTGCGTGCCCCTCATGTTTGCCTTCCCTGCCCTCCCCTGACGGGTCCATGGGCAAGGGCACATTTCCATCATCGGTGGCGCTGTAGATATCGCGACTCGACTTGCACAACGCATCGCCCGGCATACCCGGACAGCTGTAGTCGTTCTCGCCTACCTGCATCCATGAGCAACCGCTCAGGACCGCCGTCATCACCGCAACTGGAACGAATGCTAACTTGATCATTTCGGTACCTATCGTCGTAGTGCCTACCCGCGCGGGCACTTGAGTGAAATTTCTTTAGGAATTTTGGCTGTTTTAAGGCCTTTCCCGATAAACGGTACTAGCGACGCTCACGTGGGTTCCGCTTCTTGACCTGCGAGAACTTGAGCTCCGCCCCTTTGCTCAGCACCAGCTCGATCTGGCGTCCGGCATCCACCTCGATGACCGGAAAGATGTTTTCCGCCATATCGATGTAGAACTGGGCGATGCGCTCAAGCGCACTCGACGCGCCACTGGCCGCCGCCCCTTGAACCATGTCGGGGGAATAGTTCTGTTGGTACTGCTTGGTCGAGCCGACGTTTCCGGTTTGCAGTACCGGGATGGGGCTGACGTTAAAGGCTTCGGCTGCGCCAGAGGCCACACCGGCCAGCAGCGAGCGCGCCACGATCGAGCCCTGCTTGGAGACCAGACGGCCACGAATACCGGCCTTGCCATCCTCGCCCACCGCATAGGCATCCAGCGCCGCTTCCACCACCTGCCCATCGTTGCGTACGCAAGAGATCCGTTCACCGCGAAGATAAGCGCGCTCGGATGACAGATCACCAAAGCCGCTGATAATGGCGTGGCAGTCCACGATGTCGGCCTTGAACCGGTTGGGCAGGATGGCGTCGTACTGTACCCGTACGATGGCGGGGAACGGATCGCGCCGTGCACCCTGTGAGGTCGGTGCGTCCATGCCATTGATCAGCGCTACCGTCACGATCGAGGCAGGCGGCAGATACACCGTCTCCTCATCCGCCGCCTTGGGCTTGGCCGTTTCGTCCTCCTTTTCCTGATAGGTCCTGATCTGCATGGGTGCAGGTGCCTTCTGGCGCTCGCCTCGGCCTGAGCTGCGAATCTCCGGCCCCTGCCCATCCGGTCCGGTGGCTACGGCCGGATTGCGACTAAAGGCTTCACGGACAGGATTAGGGTCGGCCTTGCTGCGCTCGGGCACATAGCGTTCGCGGCTGGTGCTTTTTCTGGACTCCTGACCTGAAGATTCCCCCGGAGCCTGCGCAAAGTAGTTGGGGCCAGCACCGCCAACGCCACTACTGCGAAGCTCATCCACCTGTGACTGAAGCCCACCCACGGCAGACTTGATCTTTTCATCAATCAGGCCGGGGCGGTTGCTGGCTTCCATTTCGCGCGAGAGCACGTCCAGCTTGCGCGACAGGTCGTCCTTGTCCTTGTCAAACTTCTGCAGCTGCGCCACCAGCGAGTCGAGGGTGATGTCCTTGAGGTTCTGGTCGGTAAGTCCTGTGGTGACAGGCTTGTCCGGCACGGTGTTCTTGGGGGTGCGCTCGCCTTCCCCGGCAAAGATGGAAATGACGCCGCACATGGCCAGAATGCCCCCGCCCACCATGATCCAGCGTCTGTGTCGGGGATTGAAGTTCTCCCAGCGCGTCCGGGCTGTATCTATCATGCTCATGCTACTGACCTCCCGAGAGCAGTGACGGACGTGGCGTGGTGCGGGCACGCTCGGGTGCGTTGCGCATGATCACGAACACTTCGGTGCGTTCCTGCGGGGTAAGGATGTTGCGTGGATAGGCCGCGACGGCCGCCACATCCCAGTTGCCACAGGCCGCTTCCTTGAACTCGACCGGCTGTGAGGAGGTGTTCTTGGCTACCCCGATAAAGACCTTGAGGTTATGCCCGAGCATCTGCTGGCCACGGGAGAAGTCGAAGGCCAGTCCATTCTGTACGCAGCGCGGCAGGTCATAGGTGTTGTTTCCCACCGGCTTCATGGAATAACCACTAGGCGTCTGCCCCAGGGCCAGGTCGCGCATGACGTCCTTGATCGTGGCGACATAGGGCTGGCTGGTCTCCCACTTCTCGGCTTCTTCACTGGCCTGCGGCAGGCGCATGCCGGAAAGCCCCCCCTCATCCAGCTCAAAGGAGACCTCACGCGCCGGGATGGTTTGCGGAATCAGCGTAATGGACAGGGCAACGCCGGGATTGCCCTTGTCGTTGATAAACAGGGTCACCGGGGCTTCATCCGAGGAGGCCACATAGACGATATTGTTAAGAATCTCGGTCGTGGCACTGGAGGTGGTCTTGACCTCGGGTTTGCCAAAAGGCGTCACTATCCGGTTGAGCTGATAGCGGGCAATGGGCACCAGCACGTTTTCACCGGACTTGAGCCGAATATGCGAGGCATGGTTGAGCTCCATGCTGGCGGGATTGGTAGGGGTCTGGCCGCTACGCGCCTGCGACAGGGTAATCGGGCGTGGCACGCCTTCGGTCATTACGCTGCGACTGACCGAGGGAATCTCGGGGGTTGTGCTTCGAACCGAGGACGGATGCACCGGCGCCTGTACGGAAATGGCCGGGCCGCCCCCCTCGGCGTGGTTGGCCGGAATAACCGGAATATCGATACCGGCTGCCTGCGTCTGCTGCATGCTGCCCAGGGCAAGGGCCAGCGCTGTCATGAAAGGGATGGGTTTCACAGGTGGCTCCTCTATTTACCGGCTTTGCTGGCGCGCTCAGCCGCACGCTCGGCGGCCTTGCTCTGCTTTTCCAGCACATCAAGCGTGTGGGGACGGTCGGCGTAGGTCGTCATGAACGTGACGACAGGCATATAGCTGTCGATCTTGATCCTGAACTCATAGGTACGCCGGTCACGGCGCGTCTCGCCGTTGGGGCTGATCACCGAACTGTTACCAAACACAAAGACCTTGCCGGACGCGCGCTCGAACACCACGTTGCGTGGCTCGAAGGTCATGCTGATGCGGTCCTTTCTGATGATCTCGGCCTGAGACTGGATCGCTTCCATGGCTTCCTGAAAGATCCGGGGCGACAGCAGCGGCTCAAGGCGCTCACGCACAAACTGCACGTTGCCGGGGGTGATGTTGCCCATCAGCAGCGAGAGAAACATGCCCCACGCCTCGTGATAGGACTGTCCGGCCTCGTCAGCGGTAACAAAGGCCTCCTCCTTGAGGGTGTAGGGCTGAAGGATCACGACCGGCTTCTTGAACAGGAGCATTCCCAGCGTGAGCGCCAGACAGGCAACCAGCCCCACAACGGCGTAGCGGGAGTACTTGTTTTCCAGCAGCGCCCAGTTCCACTTGTTCAGCATGTGTCCCATTTTCATGGCAGCCACCGACGCGCGTAGGGGTTCGGCAAGGTGGTAGAGCGAGATGGCAGGATGCCCAGCCAGTAGCCCACATGGATGAGGTAGCCATCGGCATGACCATCCTTGTACTTCTGGTAGAGAAACGTCACGGCATAACCAATTGCGCCGCACAGGAGTGCCTTGCCGATGGCCATGCCAAAGAGCAGACCGCCCCCTATCGGAACCAGCTCATCAAGACTCCAGATCAGAACATGAAGCGGATCATCACAACGCGTGGGGATGTTTATGGCTTTCACAGGTAGAGCCCTCAGTCTGTTACCAGGTCAGGGCTTATTGTGAACGGGGATGAAGGGCCTCTATGCCCGTACTGCCTACCCGCGCGGGTAGGCAGTACGGGAAAAAGGGTCAAATAATTTCAACTGGAGGCAGAAAAAGAGGTGTTAACCGATCAAATCTGCTTTTGCAGGTTGCCGACAAACACACCCATCATCACGCAGACAAACATCATCACAATCGGCAGGATCGCCGGGTTGATGGCAATGGGGCTGATAAAGGCAATCAGCACCGCCTGCGCGGCAACCGAGGCACTGAGCATGCCGTAGCGGTTCCACACCGGAGAGGCATAATCGTAGTTGGTCTGCTTGACCCTGCGCCGCATGAACCCGTCCCAGATGGCCGGGATCAGCAGCAGCGCCATATAAGGTAGCCAGATCGACAACAGCGCCAGCCGCGCACAGATCTGGTAGACCATGTGCATCAGCGCATCGAGCCGGTCCTCCATCCACGAGAAGAGAAAATCGCCCATGCGCTCCATGCCCCGACTGCGAGCGGCTTCCTCTTCACTGGGTATCATCAGGCGATGCAGCGCCGGATAGACGCCGGTTTCAAACACGGCGCCCTTGTACCAGTTCATGGCCTTGGTGTTGACGTAGGCCTGCGATTCCTCGCCCAGGTGACTGCGCACCATGGCCGACTCCTCCCGAATCACCCGTTCGGTCCAGTCGCCCGGAATAAAGACCGTAACCAGCAACAGCTCAATAGCGACGAGGAAGAGTGTCAGCCACAATGGCGTCTTCATATTTGGTACCCGTCAGTATGTCGAGATAGCGATCATGCAGGAGGCTGATCAGCAGACGCCGTGCCTTGGTAATTTCAGCTTGTGTAAGCGGCGTGGCGGTCAGCGGGTCATCGGCATTAAGCACTTCACAGGCAGTCCTGTCAGAAAGCAGGTTCCACGAATGACCGGACCTGTCCGAAAGGGTCACGCCCAGGAGTTTTACGGTAGTGGATATGATCGTATTGACGATGACTGCAAGGCGATAATAATTATTAAGTTTGCCATCGCCGTTTACATTAAGTACGGCGGCGGTATATTCGGTCATGGTTTTATCTACAACCGACCAGATGACCGGGCGGTTCTGGTGCAGGATTCCCTCGCCAATATGGTTATAGACATTTTCCAAGTAAGCGTTGATGCGTTCCCAGTCAATATCAAGTAATTCCCAGTAATGAATATGCTTATTCAGTGAAGTAATAGCCCTGAATCTTCGATTGAATCCTAGTGGCATGACTACAAGATTTACTTCCGGATTTAATGTGTAATAATTGGAGTTCATCACGTTTTCGTCCAGCATCACTTGGTTAGATTTCAATAAAGGCGAGGAAGAGTACCGGTCACAATAGGGTTTTCGTAGTTAGTATCTGTCAATATTCCGCGATAGCGCTCATGAAGCAGATTGAGCAAGTGACGGCGTGCCTCGATTATCTGGTCGGGGGTCAGAGGCGTAGTGGTGAGCTGGTCATCCGTATTCAAAACTTCGCAGGCTGTCTTTTCTGAAAGCAGATTCCAGGAGTGTCCTGAGTTATCCGAGAGGGTAATATTTAGTAATTTAACAGTACTGGATATAATAGTATTAATAATAATTGCAAAGCGGTAAAAATCATCAAGCTTACCGTCGCCATGCTTGTTAGCTATCGCTTCGGCGTACTCGCTCATTGTTTTATCAGTAACAGACCATATGACAGGGCGGTTCTGGTGAAGAATGCCTTCACCAACATGCTGGTAAATGCTTTCCAGATAAGGGATGGTGCATGGCCAGTCTATTTCCAGAAGTCCCCAGTGGTGCAAATGCTTATTAAGCGAGCGAATTGCCCTGAATCTTCGCCGGAATCCATGTTTTAAAACTAACAGATTAACTTCTGGGTTTAAGGTGTAATAATTGGAAGTATTCATATTCTTGTCCAGGGCTCAACTAATGTAAGATCGGGATTCTTCCCTTGATAATCTTCCCGCCAGATAACTTCGCAAAATATTCCAGATTCGGTAGCATGGCTAATAATTGATAATTAACCAGTGGCACCAACTCTTCCATAAGTCGTTCGCCCTGTCCTCCACCATGAAGCAGCGGATCTTCTCCTCCCGAATTCATGTTTTGTGAACGTACTACATATTTGATACGGGTTTCGGGGATATCCTTTACAAACTGTTCCTGTGTTTCAGCATCTTTTAAGCGCAGGGCAATGGTATTGTTAACATTACCCAGTACTTGTTGCGCCTTGTGTTCACTGCCAAGTCGCGCACAGAAATCCGCATAGGTTTGGGTGGCTACATATAATGTCAATTTGGCTCCCCGGCCCTTGTTCAACAGCATGATAAAGGGCTCATTGATAACTTCGGCCGCCTCATCGACAAATACATTTACTGGACGGTTATCCACCCCAAAGTTATAGCGATCACCGGCAACAGCGGTCAGGTCCGAAAGTAGAATAGAACCAATGGCTGACGCAACCATGTTATCAGTAAGAGAATCCAGCCCAATATAGGTAATTGCGCCCTCATTTATTAATAAGGCGCTATCGGTTATAGGCCTGTCATCGGTAGGGTCTTCAGGGTCAGGCGAAAGAAGTGCGCCTAGATCGCCCGAGGTCAGCATGTTGAGAATGGGCAGGAGCGTTGCGACCATCTTGCCAAAGTGCGCCCGGTCATGTTTGTACATATTGAGCAGGCCTTCCAATTCTGAACTGGCCCGTACAGGTTGAATAACCTGAATATAAAAGGTGTAGGCAATGGGGGCTCTTGTACCGGGTGCTGTTGACGTCAGCCATTTATCGTTAGCCGCGCAAATCATGCTTTCCCAACTCTCACCCAAAACCTGCCGTGCATAGGCTGATACAGCGGCAACGACCAGCGCGTCCACGCCGCCTTCAAGGTACCGGCGCAACAGCTTGAGCGTAGGGCGCTTGTCGATGAGGTACAGGCCCTGACAGACGTTGTTCAGCGCCTGCCAGCCAAAGCTCTTGAACGGGTCCGAACCGGTCTCGGAAGGAATCAGGGCGGCGATGCGTGAGGCAATCTCGGTGACGCGGGTAAAGTTCTGCAGCGGGTTGATGCGCATGCATTCATCCGGAAAGGCCGGGTGAAAGCTGTAGAAAGGCCGTCCCACAAATGCCGCTGCGCGACGGGCATTCTCGCGCATCTCCTTGTCACCCTTCGGGTCAATGATCAGCACGGCCTCACCGCGCAGCGCTTTCTGGCTGATAAGGATGTCAAACAGGCGGGTCTTGCCCGCGCCGGTCGTGCCCTTGATCAGGACGTGCCCTTCGGTGTGAGGAATCGGCTGAGTAATCACGATCTCACGCGGCTCAAGCCCATGAATCCATGGCGCACCCATCTGCATCTCATCCCTGCCCTCAATACCCTTGCTGGCGCGGGGATTGACGATCTCGGACAGATTGCGCTTGAGGATCTCGTATACCAGCTGGCAGTGTCGGTTCTCCCAGTAAAAGCCCTTGCCCAGCCATAACTGATCAGGATTTTTTCGGATGGCCTTGTTCAGCTGCTCAAGGGTGATGAATTCAAGCTTTTTGCCGTGCAGGTTGCGCTTGACGTAGTGCAGGCGGATCGCCGCTGGCAGGCGACTGATGGCCATGATCGAGCAGATGCCACTCATCCAGTACACCGGCTCGGGCGGCATGTCGGTGACCTGATTGACCAGGTAGGCGACAGAGGACGCGGCGACCCAGCCCATACAGGCCATGAACTCGTAATTGGGGCGAAACGGCATCTCATAATGATCTTTCATCATGATGCTCCGTCCTGTTGGCTGGCATAAATCAGATTGCCATCCCGTTTTAACCCGATCGCCTTGACCCGTGCGGATTTGAGCATCAATCGCTGCAGATCACGACGTTTGATATTGGCATAGTCAAAGCCAATGAGATCCAGACACTCAATCCCAACGGCGTTACCCATTTTTGTCTTATGAACAGTGCCGGGAATCCATCGTCCATACCCCTGCCTGATCATTTGCGCCAACTGTTCAAGGCACTGCTCAGCAGTCACACCCGTTACGAATTTAACATCAAGGTCTACGCCGTTTACTTCGGAAGCCTGGTCATCTGAACAGTCAGCTTCAACTGTTGTAGGTATCCATTCCTGCGTAGGGGCAGCGCTGAGCCCAACTGCGCCAGCTTTGGTAATAGCCGCTACGGTGTGCAGGTATTTCGGCGGTATAGACTGAACACGCTCAAGGGTGACGCATACAGGCTCTGGTGTAGCACCAAGTCTTAGGTCGGCCAGCTTGTTAGCCTCGACATAGCGTTCAAGATGCAGGTCAGGTGCCTTGACCTCAAACGGCTTGAAATCGTCTATTGAGGCAGGCAAACGTGCGTCACTGTGTTGTTTTTCTTCCGCTCGGGTGCGTCGTTGTTTCCCCTTGGGTCTGGCGGGGGAAACCAGTGCCTGATGACCAGCGTTCTGGCGCCCAAGCGTTATTTCAGGTTCAGAGGCGATACGTTCGTTTGCCTTGAAGACAATATGAGGATGGTCCTCTGATACGGCAAAAGGCATATCCATGACTTCAAAGCAGGCATCATCGGCATGCACGGCCGGTGCGATGGGAGCAAGCTCCTCATCAGCAAAGCTCAGCAGGTCAGGCATTAGCGGCAAACTTTCCCCCTCAAGGCCCGATCCCCTGCCAGGATCTTCATTCCTTGACTTCTTGCCTGCACGCTTTTTCCTGCGACTACTCTCAGGTTCCAGAAGATGGATGACGGGTTTCTCGTCCGAGCGGTGCTCCTGCGCCTGTAGAACCGCCATATCCTCTTCATAGGCATCAAGGGGTGGCCCTTCTTCGGTCGATCCGATAGCCATACCAAAGAAATCAGCTCCAATATCCATACCGATAGGGCTTTCCGAGACAGCTGCAGGCTCTGGCGAGCCCTCCTCTTCTGTCATTGCCTTTACAGGCTGCCCTGCGACACGTGGCCCCTGCGTGACATGCTCAAGCAGGGCATCAAATTCTGTAGTAGCCAGGGGTGATGTAGCCGTATTCCCTGTATCTGCCTCAGTACCCTGACCGTTTTCCTCTGCTGCGTTAGCCTTCCCCTTTTTTCTTCTTTTGGGAGCGTCCTTGTCAGTACTTTCAGGTATCAGTCCCGTTGCTGCGTTCGTACTGTCTGTCTCTTTATCAGGGGTAGCGGCAGGCGTGATGATGCTTGGGGTTTTGGCCGGTATCTTCTCTCTCTCGGGCTCATTGCCAATCACACCCTCTATCGCGGCCGGCAGCCCCATGGGAAAGAAGAGGTCCGCCTCCTGAATCTTGAGCAGTGCAAGCTCCCCCTGGAGCGTAGGGCCGGTCACGTCTTTAAACACGGGCTTGATGGCCCAGTACCGATAGGTCGTTACCGGCTCCCCGGGCCCACCTGCAACTTCACGAGGTACAGCTACCCCACAGTGAATCAGCATGTCTGCCTGTACTGCCGGCTCCTTTGGAATGGCCTGAATGCCGTCATCACTCAGACGAGTCAGTACATCGCGTGAAGCCGCCTTCCAGTTGATGAACAGGCCTTCCTTGAACACATACACAATCGCGCCGGGCTCATTGATCTTCCAGCGGCCCGACTTGATCATCCGTCGAGTCCCTTCCACCAGGTAGCGCTCAACGGAGGGCATGAACGCCTGTGAGCCATCGCCTCCGCCGTTGAGCTTCAAGTCCAGTGTGACGCTGGCCTGATCCGCCTTGAGGACCACGTGGGCAATCTTGGACTGCACCGCGTAGCCACCAATGGCTTCGTCGATCTGGTCCAGCATTTCCATGGTGTTGTCGGGCGTCAGAAAGGCGCGCGTCTGTTTGGGAATCAGGAGGCGCGCAATCCCCGGTCCATGAAAGGCATGGCGGTTATGAATACGATCCTCCCGCCATGAAACGAAATAGCGCTGGATCTTGTTGTCCCGCGCCCAGGGCACCAGTCGATACCCATGCTCGTAGAGTGCAAAGTTCCAGAGCAGGCCCGTGTCACTGGTGATCTTCATGTCGCACACCGGCTTGCCGACATCGTGCAGCAGGCCGGCAAGGGCGGTTGCCACACGCCAGACCTTTTCCCGGTTGCGTCGCTCACGAGGCGTGGCGTCCGCGTCATAGATAACCGCACCACTCATGCGCGCCGCGTGAAAGGCGACCTCAAGGCCATGCCGCAACAGGCCGCCGCGTCCCTTGTGGTGATGGTGCTGGGAAGCTGGCAGGAGATGGACAAATTCGGCGTAGCGCACCAGGACCGGATCGATAATGGCTCTGAATTCATGTTCAGAAAGCCCCAGCGACTGCTTCAGGCGGGCAATCTGGGTGCGATGCCCTGCCAGCAGCCTGCGCGGCTCGATGATCTCGCAGCCTTCGGGAAAAGGTGGATAGCGCGTACCGGGATCGGCCTCGAAGTCGGGCAGATAGATGTTCTCGACAAAATACAGCGGGGCACTGGAGCCATCGGCCGGATTTCTCTTCTGCCTTCCTAAAAGACCACGCAAAAAACTGAACATAACGACCTGCGACCCCAGTCAATCGATCATGAAAGCTATCGTCGCAGATTTTTTTACTATCAATCGGCGTACTGCCTACCCGCGCGGGTAGGCAGTACGCCGATGGGGTACATATTTTTGCTCGTAGACTGTTTCCACCTCACAACGGAGCAGTTTCACATGCAGGCATATTCCAAACCCGACGGCACTGTTCACCTTGTTTTAAAGAATCAGGCCGAAATCGACGCAGTCTGGGCAATCGCCAGTTCCATCGGCGGAACCACTCAAACCCTACGCGCCATTTTTTGCGACAGCGCAAGCACTGACGAGCCCCGGCTGCTTGATGTGTTGCTGCCCTACATATCGAAGGTCACCTCCGAGTTTCCCAATACCCAACCCCACGACGCCGGCGCCCTGCTGGAAAGCGTCTATGGGCAGTGCATAGAGGGCACCCTCTTTTTCAGGACGCTAGGCAAGCAAGAGGAGTGGACGGATGAGGACGAATAAATCCTTTGTCTCTCTTGCAGTGCTCTCCCTTGCCCTGTCCGGCTGCATGGGTCTGCAAGCCAGGCTGCACCCGCTGCCTGAGATACCGGACGAGCCCTCGCGCGAATGGGTAGAGATGAACCTGCCCGAGTTTAAACGCATCGCTGAGCAATACCCGACCGAGGAAAACCAGGCCGCGCTTAATCGGCTGGAGATGTACGCGGCCTACTACAAGGAGCTGACCTTACGCGCCTCGCGGGTGGACCGCTCGCTGTCACTGGCATGGATCAATACGGGCCGCGCCGGTGCCGCCATGCGCCAACCTGCCTACGTCCACTCGCTGGGCGGTGACTTCAACACCGAGACCCGCAATGGCGCTGCGCTCGATCCACGGCGCGGCATCGTCTACGACCCCACCCGCGTCCGGACGCCAGCCGTACCCATGGTGCCGGTGGTACACACCCAGACCTTTGCGGCACGTCCAGACCGGGCGCGTGGCTACTCCATCTACGAGACCTCCCGCTGGGTACGTTACTGCGACAACGGCAAGGGCATGGATGAAGCCGACTGGCAGTTTGTGACCGATGAAGGCCAGCAGCTGGGCATTCCGGACTACCTCACCGGACGGTGCCGCGCGCCCACCTATGACTACAACAGCTATCTGGCGGCATGGCGGGGCTTTTGTAGCCGATCAGACCTCTCGGCGCCGACCCGCGCCATCGTGAAAAGCAGTGTGCGGCCCAAATCCATTGGCGGCTGCGCGGCCCTGAACATCCACTGATCCTGACGGAGCCGGACCATGACAACACCTACTGATGAAACAGTACTTCCCGAGATCAAGGCAGAGCGCGAACCTGAACAGGAGAAGAAACAAAAGTCGCCGAAAAGGATGACGCTTCTGGCCGTGGCCATCCTCTGCGGACTGGGCATCTCCTATGTAGCCACCCACAAGGGCAAGCCGGAACATTCGATCCCACAGACGCCCGTCAGCAGTGATGTGCCGATGTCACAGGACACCGATCCGGCATTAAAGAGAGAGGCAGCTCAGCTGGATACCGGAGCCTCACATACCTCCCTCGCTATCGACCCGGACGCCGACTTTGAAGAGGATGAATTCTCAGGCGAGCCTCCACCCCAGCCCATCCAGGCGCCTGAGCACAAGATTACCCGCGAGGGTGTAGAGACGGTTCCGCCTACCACGGAGCCTGTTGAAGAGGAGATGACCGCTGGCGCATCGCCTGAAACCACTCCAACCCCTGCCTCAGAGGATAAGACGCCTCCAGCCAGCACAAGCCCAACAGGTCAGGATGAGGTATCACCGCCCGAGAAAGACCTCGCAAGCTTTGGCTACAGCATCAAGCCCAGTCAGGTAGGCACACCTCCAGAAGCTGAGGATGCACACCAGAAGCGACTGGCAGCACTGGCGCAGACCCCGGCCTACCAGAACATGGTTACAGCGGTGGGCATACGGGTGGGCCAGAACTGGAAAGCACCCGAGGACTACGAAAAGCATGGTGCACAGGTCCGGGTAAAAGTGGGACCAGACGGAGTTCTAACCGGGTTCGAAGTCATCCGCTCTTCCCATAACGACGCCTACAACAAATCCGTCATCAGCGCTGCCGTCGAGGCCTCGCCCTTTATCGAGATCAAGACCCTGCCCGCAGCCGATCGGGATGTCGTCACCGAATTCACCCTGAACTTTGGTCGCAGGATTTCGGATGCCGAGCACAACGCGGCCAACGAGTCGGCTTCGCCTGAGGATCTGCCCGAGCAGGCTCAGGCTGAGGACGTCTCAAGCGGGCCATTGGCCGCTGCACCCATGGCGGCACGTCAGGTACAGGACCCGCTCAAGGCCATGTTTGAAACCAGCCATGCGATGACCGGAGGCCAGTGATGGACGCCGTGCAGGTAGATGAAGATTCCTATAGAGACCTTCTGGTCATGCTCTCCGAAGCCGCCAACGCGCAGAGCCCGCTGGATGCGGTATGCCTGATTACGGTCATGCTGCAGGACATCCAGCAGAACCACCGCCTCCCACAGCTGGAAACGGTAGTCAGGGACTGGAAGCTGCTCTATGCCCTGCACAAGGAAAGGCCCCAGCCCAGGGAGACGCGCTCATGATTCCTCAGCTGGTGGCGCTGGGCGTCATCGTCGCGCTGCTCTACTCAACCAATGTGCTGTTTTTCAACAAGGACGATATTCCCGAGGGGAACGCACCCGAGTCCAGCCAGCAAAGCCCGGGCGGACGAGACATTGCCCAGGCCTTCAACCTGGTCAATCAGGAGCTGCTGGGCAAGCTCAAGGATGGCAGTGGCATCCATGTCACGGATTTTACCGGTCCGGAAAAGGAAGAGGCCGAGGAGAAGCGCCGCCACGCCGATGTCGAGGAAGTACGCTCCGTCGCCGCCGAGATTGCCGAGGAGATCGGGCTTAACTGGCGCATCAGCGACGAGCTGTACGCCCAGAACTACGCCATCGTGGCCATTACCTTAAAGGACAGCGGCAAGGTCGCGGCGGTCGAGACGCTCTACTCCACCGAAAACCGTTTCTTTGATAACAGCCTGCGTCGTGCCATCCGCAAGGGCGAACCCTATCGCCAGTTCAAGGACATGACGACGCGCCAGCGCGAGCAGCTCACCGAGATCGTGCTGCACTTTGGCGCAGGCAAGCCTCCCACTGAACGCCAACTGGCCTCGATCAGACGATCAAGGGGTGATTTATGAGTGTGGACGTATATCTGGCCGAAAAGCCCAGCCAAGGCCGCGCGCTGGCTGCGGTACTTGGCTGTGACAGGACCGGCAAGGGCTGTATGCACAATGGCAAAGGCACCTTTGTGACGTGGTGCATTGGTCATCTCCTGCAGGCGCTAAAGCCCGATGATTATTCCGAAGCGTGGAAAGGCTGGACGCTGGATCACCTGCCCATGGTGCCCGGCGAGTGGAAGCACCAGCCCAACAACAAGACCCGCGATCAGCTCAGGATTGTTTCTGAACTCCTGAAAAAAGCCTCCTCCGTTTACATCTCAACTGACTTTGACCGGGAAGGCGAAGCCATTGCCCGTAATGTCATCCGTTACGCCGGTTATCAGGGTCCGCTGTACAGGGTGTGCATCAAGGCCCTGAACCCCAAGGGACTGCGCAAGGCACTGGATGCCATCGTGCCGGGCAAGGACACCATCAACCTCTACCACTCCGCCGTGTGCCGTGAGCGCTCTGACTGGCTGGTTGGCATGAACGGCACCCGCCTGTTTACCCTCATTGCCCGTGGCGCAGGCTTTCAGGAAACCCTGCATGTGGGCCGCGTGGTCTGTCCCATGATCAATCTGGTCGTGACCCGTAATCAGGCCATTGCCAACTTTGTTCCCAGAGACTACTGGGACCTGTGGGCCGACGTCGCCGTACAGCGTGGCCAGTTCCGGGCGAAGTGGGTACCGCCCGAGGAATGTACCGATGAAGTTGGGCGCTGCATAAACAAGACACTCGCCGAACAGGTTGCCGCCCAACTGACCGGCACGGCTGCCGTGATCGAGAAGGCCGAGACGACCCCCTCTAAAGAGAGTGCGCCGTTACCCTTTCACCTGAACAGCCTTCAGCAGTACGGCAACGTGCGCTTTGGCTACACCGCCGACGAAGTACTTGCCGCGGCTCAGTCCCTGTACGAGAACCATCAGGCTATCTCCTACCCCCGTACCGAATGCCGGTACCTGCCGGAAAACATGCACGCCGAAGCGCCGGAGGTCATGCAGGCATTGATGCTCAGCGACCAGAGCATTTCCGGTTTGATTGCTGGCGCTGACCTCAAGCGCAAGGGTCGATGCTTTAACGACAAGCAGCTCGAAGGCAAGAGCCATGAGGCGATTATTCCGACTGCTGAAAAGATAAACCTTGGCGCCTTGAGTGAAATCGAGCGCAACCTCTACGACGCCATCCGCCGCTTCTACATCGCCCAGTTCTACGAACACCATGAATTCAACCGCACGGTGATCCATGTCCGGGCCGGTAAGCACGAGTTCATTGCCAAGGGACGCCAGCCGACTCGACAAGGCTGGAAGATCCTGTTTCCGGACACTGAAGCCTTTAGCGAAGCCGATAGCAATGAAGAGGATGACGCGGAGGAGCAGAGCACCGCGTTTCCCCCAGTCAACCAGGGCGAGCCGGCCATCATCAGCGGGCCGGAAGTCACCAGCAAGCACACCCGGCATCCGCCCTACTTCACCGAAGCCACCCTGCTCTCGGCCATGGAGCACATCAGCCGCTACGTCACCGAAGAACAGTTCCGCCGCATCCTCAAGGAGACCTCGGGGCTGGGTACACCGGCCACACGCGCCAGCATCATCAAGACGGCAGTAGATCGCGGCTACCTGATCCGCAAGAAGCGCCAGCTGCACGCCAGCGACAAGGCGGTAGCGCTGATGAAGGCCCTGCCGCCTGCTCTGAAATCACCCGGGCTTACGGCCGCGTGGGAACAGGAGCTGGAGCGGGTTGCACGCGGTGAAGTCAGTCAGGATGAGTTCATGCGCAAGATCACCGATTGGGTCTCGCGCATTGTTCACGGTTTTAAAGCCAGCCTTGCGGCCACTGAGGGACAGGGCAGCACCCAGGCGGCAGCGCTCAAGCAGACCTTTAGCGAAGCGCGGGGCACGCTCCATAAATGCTTCGCCTGCGGGGCCGAGCTGCGCCGGGTAAAGGGCCAGAAGGGCTTTTTCTGGGGCTGTACCAACCGCGACACCTGCAACAAGACCTTTCCCGACCAGAAGGGCCTGCCGCAAAAACCCATCAGTGATGAAGACCGCCCACTGTGCGGCGACTGCGGGCGCCCGATGACCCTTCGCATGGGCAGGAAAGGGGATGCCAAACGCGCCAGCCGGTTCTGGGGCTGTTCTGGCTATCCCGAGTGCCGCGCCATTGCGCCCTATACCAAACCCAAAAAAGATCCACTGGAGGCATGACGATGAGTTGGTTTAAACGCAACCGAAGTAGTGATGTACCGCCCTATTCCCCGGACGACTCCATCGAGGTCCTGCAGGAGCGCCAGCGCCTCATGCAGATCCACACCTTTGACAAGTGGGTGTCGGGCACCGTCAAGCAGAGCCGCGCCCGGCACCGCTGGACCCTGATCTTCAAGGGTATGCTGCTCCTGATCGTCCTGCTCAGCGCCTTTAACACCTGGTACTTCCTGCGCCTGTTTGATGAGGCCTCGGAAGTCAACGAAGGGGCCAGCCATGTTGGCGTAGTGGATGTGATGGGACCGATCGATGCCCAGCAACCGGCCAATGCCGATCGCATCAACAAGGGCCTGCGTCAGGCCATGGAAAACCCCAACACCGTGGCGGTGGCCATCCGCATCAACAGCCCCGGCGGCAGTCCGGTCCAATCCAAGCGCGTCTATGACGAGATCCGCTATGAAAGCCAGCGCCATCCGGAAAAGCCCATCTTTGCCGTGATCGAGGACATTGGCGCAAGCGGCGCGTACTACATTGCCTCGGCCACCAGGGGGATCTATGCCTCTCCCACGGCCATTGTGGGCTCGATTGGCGTGATCAGTACCGGCTTTGGCTTTGACAAGACCATCAAGCTCTTTGATGTCGAGCGCCGCGTGTATACCGCCGGCACCAGCAAGTCGATGCTGGACCCGTTCTCGCCCGCCAGGGATGAGCAGGTCCAGTACTGGAAAACCGTGCTGGGCGCGACTCACCAGCGGTTTATCGCAGACGTAAAGCAGGGCCGTGGAGACAGGCTAAAACCCACCGAGGGTATGTTTGAGGGGCTGGTTTGGGAAGCCGGTACGGCCAAGAACATCGGCATCATTGATGATCAGCTGACCCTTGAGCAGCTGGTGCGCCAGCTGGTACCGGACGATGACGGCAAGCTGAAAATGAAAAACTACACTCCGCGCCTGAGCCCGTTTGCTGACTTCAAGAAGGGGATCTCGCTGAGTTTTCAGGAGGCGCTGGGGCTAGGTACGTCTGAAGGCTACAGCTCACCTGTAAGAGCCATGCTTCCCTAAGCAATAAGCCCCTGTAAGCGCTGATGCGTACAGGGGCCACCCCACCAGGAAAACCGTCATGACACAGTTACTTGCTCTCTTGGGTGTGACCGCCGCTGTGCTGGCCCTGACCGGCCTTGCCAAGCATTTCCTGATTGCCAGTCCCAGACTGCCCACATGGCCCGCCTATGCCTTTACCGGCATGGTGGGCTCACCCATACGCGAAACCGCCCGCGCCGTTGTCTGCCTGTGCATGGGCTTCAAGCTCACCCGTATAGCGCTGTACAAGCGCAGTGATGTAGACGGTACGCTTGGCCATGTCGACTACACCTTCTTCCCAGGGCCGCTCAGCTATATGGGGCGAGCTTTGGAAGGACTGGCACCCTGCGCCGTGGGCTGCGTGCTGTTGTGCCTGCTGACGGGTATTGCCTATGACATTCCTACTCCCCCGCAAGACGTCATGGGAATCCTCTACTGGATACCTTCGGCCATACAGGAAATCCTCTGGAGCCTGTGGACCGAGGCGGACAGCGATCCCTTGAGCCTGCTCATTATCACTGCTCTGTTCCTTGTATCTCTTCATGCGGTACCTACGCTGACAGATCTCCACCGGCTGAGCTATGGGCTGATTACCTTTACCCCTATTGCCGTGTTTATTGGCGCCCTGCTCTGGTTCATCCGCTCGGCTCATTTTCCCTATATCGAGGGGCTGTTTATCCAGGTCGAGCGCTGGCTAGTCCCGTGGACCTTTGAGGCCGTGCAGTGGATTGCAGTGAGCAGCCTGATGCTATGTGTAGCGGCTGTACTATCCGCGATGCTGTTTGTAGTGATCCCCACCCTTGCCGTCGCGCTCTGGCACAAGCTCACCCGCAAGCCAGTTGCCAACCCCGAGGCCGTTGAACCATGAGAGCCGCTCTGGTCCTGCTGGCGCTAACCTTCTCGGGAGTGACATGGGCTGCCCCGGAAACCTATTACGATGCCAAGCACTTCCTGCGTAACGACATCTATGGGGATCAGAATGCTGGCGAGAAGGCCTCGGGTGATCTCTACTGCGGCTGCCAGTGGGAATGGGTAGGCCGTAGTGGCGGCGTCATGGATCATGAATCCTGCGGCTACCAGACCCGCGCCCTGCCCGATCGCGCCATTCGCCTTGAGTGGGAGCACATCCAGAGCGTCTGGTCCTTTGGCCATCAGCTCCAGTGCTGGCGCGAGGGCGGCTCAGGCGCCTGCCGGGCTGATCCCCTGTTTAACCGGATCGATGCGGACCTGCACAACCTGGCGCCCGCCATTGGAGAGGCCAATGCCGACCGAGGCAGCTATCTGTACGGTGAACTGCCGGGCACGGCCAGCCGTTACGGGCGCTGTGATCTCAGGATCGATCCTGCGCTGCGCACGGTTGAGCCGCGGGACACGGTAAAGGGCCTGATTGCTCGAACGCATTTTTACATGAGTGACCGCTACGGCATTACCCTCTCACGGCTTCAGCAAAAGCTGTTCATGGATTGGGACAAGCGCTTTCCGGTCAGTGAATGGGAAAAGGAGCGAGACAACCGTATAGCGAAGGTCATGGGGCACCATAACCCCTTTGTGACCGGGCAGGCCAGCTGGACGCTGGATCGAAAGCCAGGGCTTGCCGGCATCATCCGACGCGACAAGACGGTCAAGGAACTCTTCCCCGACCTGCAGGAGGCCTCTGCCTCGAATGATGTTGAAAAAGAGGAAATCGAAGCGTTTGACCCGACCCGCACAGAGGGCATGGTGTATGCCTCACGCCGGACCGGAACGTACTTTATACCAACGCTCTGCCCTTCATACCATTCGATTCCGGCACGTATTCGGGTGGCATATCGCACCGAGCGTGAGGCACAGTCTGATGGATACAGGAGGGATGTGGAGTGCCGGTAGAACAGCGCTTGAAGTGTAGTCGTTAGGTGTAGCGAATAAGTGGTGTGGTCGTTTAAGTCCTTCTGCTTATTCATCGCTACACCCAGACGATAGCTGCTCGTTGTTACCGCTGGGGTACACTCTAATGACTACATAAAAATAGCTATCTTTACCTTCCTCTCAGGTTTGCATATGGCGAGATCGCTTGAGCATCAGGAGAGCTAAACCAGCAATCCAAACGACCGAAGCCCCATAATTTATACGCTGAAATAAGCCGAAATAATGGCCAGCCTCTAACGCTTTTCCCATAAGTAGCAAGGTAATTAGAGCAGCCAGCGAACAAACTATGGAGAAAACGCTAAAAGGCGACGACTGCAATAGTCGGCGGCCGAGATAGCCCCATGCAGCGCTGGCCAGAAATAGCGATGCGAACATAACTAGGCCGCTGTAATTGTGAATCGTCTGGCTGGTACTTGGATTCTCAAGACTGCAGCCTACATCGCATGAGAAATAGCCTGTAGAAAAACTGGCTATGCCGTGTATGGCAATGAGCAGCCCAGTAAATACAGCCAGCTTCGACTCTCGAAAGGACTTGCTGACGGCTATACCGAAAATGATGAAGAGGCAACCAAGGGGGTAGTTGTTTATCAGCGGTGAAAGCACATGTGTAGGAGCCCCTTGGGCTCCTAACTCACTCATTGCCTGGTTGGTTTGGCTGTAATCTGGATACAGCAGACCTGCAATCATTACTCCTACGAAAAGCCAGAAGGGAATTATGAGTCCGGCACAGTAAGCACTTTTATAGCGGAAGTAAGACAACGTCGAAGTCCTGTTCGGTAATGGTTTGCTTTTCTCAACCTTCGGCTTGAAGCCGCTCTGAAGAGACCGCTAGAAAACATAGCCCAAAATGCGAGGGTTTGTTTTTAACCATCGCTGTTGTCCTAAAACTACATCCGAAAGCGTGCTGGAGCTGTCCTGCATCGCTGTAGTCGCTGGGGTATACTCCAGCGACTACACATCAATTGACCTGCATTGCATCTAAATCTGTTCAGTAAGATCTCATTGCCGATTAAGCCGAAGAGTTGCATAAAGTATAGAGAGCAGCTAATCCAGAGGGACTCGGTTATAATCTGACTCAACCGATTAGGCGATAGGGGTGTCTTATCCTCTTTTCGGTTACCCCTGGATAATGCTGATCTCATGCCGTTAGCCGTACGACTGCTAATCAATTCTAGATAACCGTAGTCTATAAACCTGCCTTTCGAGCAGCCCTGGAAGCAGTATCAAGACGCTGGCTGAAGCGAAGCTGCTCATCTGTATTGAACTGGCTTGTAAAAAGCTCAGCTACTGTCTGCTCATAGATGCTCCACATGCGTTTGCGAAGTGCTCGGCCTTTTTCGGTAATGGTCGCATAGGCCGCACGCCTGTCCTCGGGAGAGCGATAACGTTTGACCAGGCCATCCTCAACCAGGCGGTCCACAATTCGAGTCAAGTTATACCGCTCGATAGCCAACGCATCGGCCAGTTCATGCATCCGCCTCGTACCGTCGATACCTGACTCAATCCCCCAAAGCACATCGTACCAGGCATAGACCGGTAAGCCCTGCGTCTTAAGACGTCGCTCAATTTCTTTTAGCATCAACCTATGAGCACGGATAAAGGAGAACCATAAATCGGGCTGCTCCTCAGGAGAATTTGGCATATCAACTATGGATTGCATTTGCAATCGCTCCCTAGGTCTATAATAATCAGGATAGTTGCATCTGCAACTCTTAAAGAGAAGTGTAATACGTTTTGCGCCTGTAAACCCTGGAAGTCGCAGCTATCCATATGCCTAAGGTCTATCTTTTTGAAACAGAACACCTGGGATGCCATACATAGCCAGAGACTCCTCCAACAAACAAAGAGAGGCATTGTGTCCGAAACCATTCGTATACCGGATATAGGGGCAGGAGAGGCGGAACTCACTGAGATACTGGTCAACGTGGGCGACACTGTAGAGTCAGATAGCAGCCTAGTAGTACTCGAATCTGATAAGGCCAGTATGGAAATCCCATCACCTAGTGCCGGTCGCGTTCTTGTCATGCATGTTAAACCAGGTGACCGAGTCAAAACTGGTGATCTGCTACTGGATATAGAACGCTATGACGCTTCTTCTGATAAGAACAGGTCTCTAGCAGAGCAGCCAGCTGAAACCGAACTACACGAGACGGCCGGCGAAAGCACCGAAGAGATCAAGGTGCCCGACATCGGCTCGACCGGTAGCGCCAATGTGATCGAAGTGCTAGTCAAGGCAGGTGACTCGGTAGAAGCGGACCAGTCGCTGATTACCCTGGAGTCCGACAAGGCCAGCATGGAAATCCCGGCGCCCAAGGCGGGCGTGGTGGAAAGCGTTTCCATCAAGGTAGGTGATCAGGCCAAAACTGGCGATCTGATTCTGACCTTGAAGGTTCAAGGCGCAGCACCGAAGAAAAAGGCTGAGAAGCCTGCACCGGCTCAGCAAAATGCAGCTCCTGCACAAAAGCAGGCGAGCCCAAGCCCAGCGCCGGCCAAGGCACCGCAAGCGCCCACGCCCACCGGCCAGCCTGGCAAGAAAGTGCATGCTGGCCCGGCTGTACGGATGCTGGCACGCGAGTTTGGCGTCGAGCTGAGCGAAGTGACGCCAACTGGTCCGAAAGGACGTATTCTCAAGGAAGACGTCCAGTCGTACGTAAAGGATCAGCTGCAAAAGAGCAAATCTGCTCCGGCCGCAGCGGCAGCTACCGGTGGCGCCGGAATTCCTCCGGTTCCGACCGTGGACTTCAGCAAGTTTGGCGAAATCGAAGAAGTTCCGATGACACGCCTGATGCAGGTAGGTGCTGCCAATCTGCATCGCAGCTGGCTGAACGTGCCTCACGTAACGCAGTTCGATCAGTCTGATGTCACTGATCTTGTAGCCTTCCGTGTGGGTCAGAAGGCTGTGGCAGAAAAAGCGGGCGTCAAGCTGACCATCCTGCCGTTCCTGCTCAAGGCCTGCGCCCATGTGCTCAAGGAATTGCCGGACTTCAATGCCTCGCTCGCACCGAGTGGCAAGGCCATTATCCGCAAGAAATACGTGCACATTGGCTTTGCCGTGGACACGCCGGATGGGCTGCTGGTACCTGTCATTCGCAACGTCGATCAGAAGAGTCTTCTGCAGCTGGCTGCCGAAGCCGCTCAACTGGCTGAGAAAGCACGCAACAAGAAGCTTTCCGGCGACGACATGCAAGGGGCCTGCTTCACGATCTCCAGCCTCGGCCACATTGGCGGCACCGGCTTTACGCCGATCGTCAACGCACCGGAGGTGGCAATCCTGGGAGTATCCAAGGCCACCATGCAGCCGGTATGGGACGGCAAGGCCTTCCAGCCGCGCCTGATGCTGCCGCTTTCGCTCTCCTATGATCACCGCGTGATCAATGGCGCTGCTGCGGCCCGCTTCACCAAGCGACTGGGCGATCTGCTAGCTGAGATTCGCGGCCTACTGTTATAGCCAGATTTGCCACACGGGACCTTTTTACCACCTCAAACCAGGTAACCCAAATCATTTACTGCTGGATACCAGGGAATGAATTGCAAATGCAATCGATGGTAGCACTCATATGAATTGCACATTTGTTAAGCGGATAACGCATAGAGGAAATAGGCCATGAATCAACATATAACCCTGCCTGATCTAGATCCTGAAGAAACGCAAGAGTGGTTGGATGCACTGGAATCTGTGCTCTCGCTAGAGGGTCGCGAGCGGGCACATTATCTTATTGATCAGCTTATTGATTATGATCAGGCCCAGCATGGCGACTTGCATGGTAAGGTAACAACACCGTATATCAATACTATTTCAACTGACCGGCAAAAACCTTATCCCGGCGATCTTGGTATAGAGCGTCGCCTCAACGCCTATATTCGCTGGAATGCCATGGCAATGGTGTTACGGGCAGGTAAGCATTCTGGGGTAGGCGGACACATTGCAACGTACGCCTCGGCGGCCGTACTGTATGACATTGGTTTTGATCATTTCTTTCGAGGGCGTACCCATACGTTTGATGGGGACCTGGTTTTTATTCAAGGTCACTCGGCACCGGGAATTTATGCTCGTGCTTATCTTGAAGGGCGTATCAGCGAAGCCCAATTGGACAACTTCAGGCGAGAGGCTGGCCGACAGGGCTTGTCGTCTTACCCTCATCCACGGCTTATGCCTGAATTCTGGCAGTTCCCAACCGTCTCGATGGGGCTCGGCCCATTAATGGCTGCATACCAGGCCCGCTTTATGCGCTATCTGGAATACCGTGGTCTTAAGAATCATCAGGATCGAAAGGTTTGGGCTTTCCTAGGCGATGGGGAAATGGATCAGCCTGAATCAGTGGCTGCGATTGCGCTGGGTGGGCGCGAGAGACTCGACAACCTGATCTTTGTGGTGAATTGCAACCTACAACGGCTTGATGGGCCAGTACGCGGTAATAGCAAGGTTATTCAAGAGTTAGAAAGCTCGTTCCGAGCGGCAGGCTGGAATGTTATCAAGGTAATTTGGGGAAGTGGCTGGGACGCTCTTCTCAAAAAGGATAGAAGCGGGCTGCTTCAGAAGCGGATGATGGAATGTGTAGACGGTGAATACCAGACCTACAAGAGCCAGAGCGGCGCCTATGTCCGTGAGCATTTCTTTGGGAAGTATCCCGAACTGCTTGATCTGGTTGCTGAAATGTCCGACGACGAAATCTGGAAGCTCTCACGTGGCGGCCATGATCCACAAAAGGTTTATGCGGCTTACTCTGCGGCGGCTCAGCACAAGGGACAGCCAACCGTTATCCTGGCAAAAACTGTCAAAGGATTTGGTCTGGGTGATGCAGGCGAAGGGCAGAATGTTAATCATCAACTCAAGAAAATAAGTGCTGACGCCGTCCGTGCCTTTCGTGATCGATTCATGCTTCCGGTCAGTGATGAGCAGTTGGAAGAAATACCTTACCTCAAACCTGCTCAAGGCAGTGTTGAAGCCAATTATTTAGCCGAGCGACGCGCAAGACTGGGTGGCTATATTCCAGCTCGCCTCGTAAGCGCTGAGCCGCTCGAGGTTCCTGGGTTAGAGGCTTTTTCGTCACTGCTGAAAGAAAGCGGCGAGCGTAGCTATTCGACAACGATGGCGTTTGTCCGAATCCTCCAAATCCTTCTAAAAGATTCCAGGCTTAGTAAACTCATCGTTCCAATCGTACCTGACGAGTCCCGAACATTTGGCATGGAAGGCCTGTTCCGTCAGATTGGAATCCATTCCTTTATAGGCCAGCTCTACACTCCGCAGGATGCCAACCAGCTGAGCTATTACAAGGAGACCAAGGATGGCCAGATCCTTCAGGAAGGAATTAATGAGTCAGGAGCTATCTCGTCATGGATCGCTGCGGGAACGGCCTATGCCAACCATAACCTGATGACCATTCCCTTTTATATCTTTTATTCAATGTTTGGCCTGCAACGTGTAGGTGATCTCGCCTGGGCGGCCGCCGATGCTAGAACCCGAGGTTTCCTGCTTGGGGCAACTGCGGGACGCACGACTCTGATGGGTGAAGGTCTCCAGCATGACGATGGACATAGTCACATCCTGTCGTCTGTTATTCCTTCCTGTGTTTCCTACGATCCTACGTTTGCTTATGAACTTGCTGTAATCATCCAGGACGGCATGCGCCGTATGTATGTCGAGCAGGAAGATATCTATTACTACATCACCCTGATGAACGAAAACTATACTCATCCTGCTCTACCAGAAGGTGCTGTAGAGGGAGTAATTAAGGGCATGTATTTGCTTCGCTCAGAAACTCAGGCCCAGGGACCTCATGTGCAAATGGCAGGAAGCGGCACGATTCTTCTTGAGGTGATTGCCGCCGCGGACCTGCTCAAGCAAGATTTTGGGGTGACTAGTGATATCTGGAGCGCAACAAGTTTGACCGAGCTGCGTCGTGATGGGTTGGAAGTCGAGCGCTGGAATATGCTTAATCCCGAGAACTCACCTCGGACAAGTTATGTCGCTCAATGTCTACACGGCCGAGTCGGGCCAATGGTAATCGCCACGGATTATATGAAAGCATTTGCCGATCAGATCCGCCCGTTCATCATGGACCGCAAGCTGGTTTGTCTAGGCACCGATGGATTTGGCCGCTCGGATACGCGCGAGTCGCTTAGAAGTTTCTTTGAGGTTGACCGTTATTTTATTGTAGTTGCTGCGCTTAAGGCGCTCGCAGATGAGGGACAAATTCCAATAAAGGAGGTAACAAGAGCGCTAACATGCTATGCGATTAAGGCTGACAAGTTGAGTCCTGCTGATCCCCTAGCCACCTCTAACATAAATCATTAGTTGAACAGGATACTGCGTTCTGGATGATTCTAAAATCAAGAGCCACCAAAACGCAGTATCGAGTGGCTTCTTTAAACTGTAGCTAAGGTATACCCCAGCGACTACAGGGCTTAGATAACCGAGGTCATGGCAGAGGATGTGAAGCAAGCGCATCTGATGTCTATCACAACTAGGTTTCGCCGTTGGGGCTAAGTCAAGTATTATCGTAGCGGGCCGTTGCTGCCCGCCGCTCGCGCCCCTTGGGTAAGGTGAAAGCAGCCATGCTTCTTTCTCAATCGCTTCTCTGATCACCGAAGCATTGGTAATGCGAGCTCCAGGACGCTTCGCTTTCAGGAGGAACGATGACTTCAACTGAGCAAGCCAAACAGATGGCCAAAAGGTTACGCGCTTCATTAACAGAGCGTAATCAAGATATAACCCACTCTACTGCGCTTGAGCTGGTCTCCCATCAACTAGGCTACAGGGACTGGAATACTGCATCAGCAGCACTTTCAAAAGAGAGTCAGACGCAAAACAACCCAGCCTTCGAGAGACCTATTCCGATCCTTCGGATGTTTGAAGAAGCGAAGGCCCGCGAGTTTTATCTAGATTTTTTGGGTTTTACCATTGAGTTCGAACATCGATTTGAAGCCCACTTACCACTTTACCTTGGCATTGATCGAGGCGGCTTAAAGCTCCATCTTTCCGAGCACCATGGCGATGCCAGTCCGGGCTCGACAATCTTTGTACCGATGCGAAACATCGAGGCATTTCGCGATGAGCTATTAGCAAAACGCTATAGCTACGGTCGCCCAGAGATTGTTCACCAGCCGTGGGGAAAGGTTATGGAAGTCCATGATCCTTTTGGTAATCGCATTCGTTTCTGCCAGAACTGATTAGCTCCTAAGCGTAGTAGTCGCTGGGGTATAACTCAGCGACAACAGCAAGAATGCTAGCGATGAGCTCTTATAGCCGTAACTGTAACCTCAATAAGCACGTTTTCTTCAAGGGCAACGCCTAAGCAAGCCCGTTGAGGCCAGTGATCTGGGTTACTTCCGATCCAGTCACACCAGATGCTGTCCATCAGAGGCTTATCCTGCATATTTGCGATATAGACCTGGGCAGAAACGATCAGCTGCTTCGAAGAGCCCAGCTCAGCAAGGTTACGCTCGATCGTAGCGAGGGTCTGAACCGTCTGATCCCTCATGCTCAACGAGGTATCACTCGTGGTGGCTACTGTCCAAACAAGATCCTTGTATGCAGAAGACTTGTTTCTTCCCTCATAAATACCGCGGACTCGCTCAATAGGCTCCATAAAACGCTGCTCTTCTGTTTACATTTTCAAATAGGGATAATCATCTGTAGGTCATACTACTACCAGCTCAAATAGGCAACCTGAGCAGGTATGCCTATGAATTTACAATCCGACATATTGAAATCTTTCGGGCTGTTATGCGCAGCGGCAACGTAACAGGTGCCGCCCGGCAGTTATTCAGCTCACAGCCCATCGTCAACCGTGAACTTGCCCGGCTTGAAACACTGCTTGATATTCGACTGTTTGAGCGAGACGGCGGGAGCTTGAGGCCTGTTATCGAATGCTGATCTATTAGATCCAGACGTCATTAGGCGCTGTCCGCTCTCCGCCTTCTTGGCCAGTGTTTAAAACACCCCGTGGCTCGATCAGCAATAGCTTTACTTCTTGCTCAGTGTACGGTTTGTGCTCAACCCCTTTGGGGACCACATAGAGTTCACCTGCTTTTAGCGTCACGCTACCGTCCCGAAAGTCAATCCGAAGCGTGCCTTCAAGTACCAGAAAGGTCTCGTCTGTTTCTGGATGAGAATGCCAGATGAAATCTCCCTGGATTCGAACAACCTTAAACTGGTAGCTGTTCATCTCAGCAACAACTTTGGGTGACCACTGCTCGCTAACCAGCGACAACTTCTGCAGCAGATTGATTGACTGGTAGGGCGCTTGAATTACATCAGTGTTCATGGTGTCGGCTCCTTTGTTTGTGGAACCGTTACGCTAACGGGACTGAACGGATAACTCTTGCACGATCGTGCAGGTTTACCGGCCCAGCATGTCTAACCAGCGGGCCGGCGAAACACCGTAGCACCGTTTGAAATGGCGAGTCATATGGCTCTGATCGAAAAAACTAGCTGCCAGGGCTGCTTCTACAAGACTAAAACCATCCAGAAGCAATTTCCGACACCTGTCCAGCCGCCTAAGCGTCATGTATCGGTACGGGCTTGTGCCATACAGTGCCCGAAAATCCCGGGAAAGACTCCAGCGATCCCGCCCGCTGGCATATTCAAGCTCATCCAGTGTGATGCTTGTACCATGACTTGCGTGGATATACGCGCGTGCTCGTTCTGCTGCCGGGAAGTCATAGGCTCGCCTGCCCCGACGCCTGTTACCAACAGCGTCCAGCGCCTGCGCCAAGTCGTACAACGCATCCTCTTCCTCAAGCGTCTCGAGAGGACAGTCCATCGCTTGCATAAAGGCCTCAAGCGCTCTGCAAAGACGCGGGTCGGTTGAAAGGCCCGTTGCAATGAAAGGCAGCGGCTTACCCCCCAGAATCTGCTGAATGATCGCAGGCTCGACATAGATCATCCGGTAGCGAAAGCCTGCCTCGGTACCCGCCTCGCCGTCATGCAGCTCATCCGGGTGCAGGACAAGGGTTCCGCCTGGCAGACTATGACGCATGCTCTTCTGGTAGTGGAAGCTCTGTACGCCTGACAAGGTACGGCCAATGGCATAGGTATCGTGGCGATGGGGTTCATAACCATGACCGCTGAAGTAGGCTTCGATGCGCTCTATCCTCGAGGCGCTATCGCTGCGACGCACCCAGTCCCTGCTTGCCGTCTCTGTAGTCATCCCAAGCTGTCCTGATCAAATCCATGCATGAGCGTAGCGCCTCTGCATCATACAGCCATCCCATCGCTTCAGATGTCACGAATGGAGGCTATCCATTCAAGCGTCGGTGTCACCTTACACGGGATTTGAAAGTCAGAAACGGATGGTTATGCCAGGAGCCTCTGCGGCATAAAGATGATTCAGAAGCTGGCGCCTGGAAATACTCTTCAGAGCTGCTGCTTTCTAGCATTCTTTGATAACCGGGGAGCGGCGCTGCATGAGTGCGATGACAGGTAAGGATTGGAGTCTGCTGGTTGTCTTGTCAGCACTCTGGGGCGGCTCGTTCCTCTTTATAAGAATAGCGGTCAAAGAGCTGCCTCCCGGGTTGACACCATATAAGCAACCCCTACGTAGTTCAGCAAAGCAAATGATGCGTTGTATAGGGTCGCGGCTTGCGTGTCTAACTTGATGT
Organism: Pseudomonas sp. LTJR-52; assembly: GCF_003691465.1. Classification (NCBI taxonomy): domain Bacteria; kingdom Pseudomonadati; phylum Pseudomonadota; class Gammaproteobacteria; order Pseudomonadales; family Pseudomonadaceae; genus Pseudomonas; species Pseudomonas sp. LTJR-52. Next base: position 5,316,732 of record NZ_CP033105.1, on the reverse strand, counting down.
TCCTGGCCTGAATCCAACTTGGCTAAGTCAAGGTCACTCTCCCTCTAAAGCCTATTACCTAAGCCCCTATTTAATATTTCTAAGCCGTACTGGGCCCTTGGACCTTTGAGTGTTTGGAGGTTACCTCTAATTACGATACGACCGCTGCTGTAACTGAAAGGAAAGCCTAGGTGTTGGCCCGCTTGGTGGCCATATCTATATAACACTGCCAGTGTTCTTTAACTTGAGCATGCACAATCTGCTCTCCTCGTCTAACAAGACGCTCGATCCACTCCGTATCCATAGCGCGGAAATTGGTGGGATAGCCTGCTATCTCCTCACCACTGACCATATCAGGACCAGTAAACTTAAGTGTGTTGTCTTTCTGTCCAAGATATGGAAGCAGTACCCCTTTCAGTTTCCCTGCTTTCTTTAAGTCAAACAGCCGGTTGGTCGCAAGATTCTGTGCTCTGGCGAATACGCTTTCGAAAGCAGCCTCCATACGCGACATCCAGATGGACGACGGTTCAGCCACATCTAAGCCATAGCCAGCTCTACACGCGATGATTCTGTCGTGACGTGGCACCTCAAGGCTTTCAGAAAAAGTACGCTCCGGCCAAAGCGGAGCAAGGCCGAGATTGTCATAAACCCCACCGTCAGTGAGCGTTACACGATGAGCCGTCTTCGCTCCGTTTTTATCGAAGATCAACCTCTGGTCCAAAGCTGGTAACGCGGCAGGGTATGCTGCGGAGGCGATCACTGCATCTGCTAATTCCACCCCATCGGACGTCGATGAGCCGTAGCGCCAGCAGTGGAGAGTATCGCGAGTGTAATAGAACGCTGCCTTGGACCGTAGCTCACACGCGATGACGATTAACGCAGGGCGATCTTGCCTGAGCTGCTTCAGCATACAACCGCGAAACGTATTACTGAACACGTTTCGGAGTATCGTAGTGCGGCTGGCTTTTCGCAAAAATGGTGACACGTTTGGCCAGTGCTCACCGGTTTTGGCCCTACCCGCCAGCTTTAAAGCCAAGCGAGCAGTTGAGGCTAGGATACGCTCGACAAATAGAGCAGATGCATAACCAGTAGCTGTCACGCCATCAAGCGAAGTGAAAAGCCGCTTCAAAGCCGGCACAACAAAGCCTTGCCTCAATATTTCACGTACACGGGCTTCAAAGGCCTCAAAGTCACCAGGGTGACTGCAATAAAGTCCTGCCAGAACACTACCGCCTGAGACCGCCGTGATCGTAGACACCTGCTGGAGAATCCCTAGGTCATGCAAGGCGCGGAGGCAGCCCAAATGAAACGCCATAGCTCTCGCCCCTCCACCTGATAGAGCCAGCGCAAGGGTGTCGCACGTTGTATCATGCGAGACCAATAAATCTTCATTTGCTTCCATGCACTATCCCTTCAACCTCGCCACGCTCCTGCCATCCCGCACGAAGCCAAGTCTCATGCTCTCCGCAGATGATCATCACATAGGGAGAGCCAACCGGCTCCATATGGCAACGTAGATGACTAAAGACCTCTTCATCATCGTTGCTTGGTTTAACCGATGCACCGGCAGGGTGGCTGTGCCACTCGCCGACATAATGCAACCGTCCAGCAGAAGCTTCGGCAATATCCTCGATAAGCGGCTTGAGATCTTTCATCCCGCGAATGAAATATGTGGGTGATCTTTTGCTATCGGGTGGTGCAGGCAGCGCAGCAACGATATGCAGCACATTGCGCTCAAGATTAAAACTTCCGAGCAAAACACCACCAGTCTCATCCTTGCCGCACTGGTGCCGTAGCTGCCGCATTGTCTGGATAGCCGCATGGGTGATAGTCACGCGAATCTTAGCGGAAACAAGTCGTGTCACAGGGTGCACCGGAATATCGACCGAATCGACCGCACCTGAAATCGTATCCATCCGCCATACCCGGAAGCTCGCATCAACCTCGTCGATAATCTGCATGAGACGTCCGGCTGCTAAACCACACAAGGTATGTACTTGCCAAGGTGGCAGCGGTCGGGATAGATCTTGGCAGGCGTTGGCGTAGCGAATTCGGTCCATCCGTGCGGCAGCCAGATGACCTTTCATCTTGTCATCGCGGGCTACGGCCCAGAAATACTGGGCTTCAATCTCGTCAATACGAACGTCTCTAGATGAGCCCTCCGCAAGAACAACCAAATCCGACCCACTAGGACCGAAAAACGCACTTACTGCACGGTTGATCGTCTGCTCAGACAACCAGCTCAATACAGCCGGAGAAGCACTAAAGTCGACCGCTAATTCGGCAGTGCGCAACGCGACATCTAATGTTTGAGCGGCCTCCCCTGGCCTGAGTACATCAATGCTGATAGCTGTATTGCCTGCCTCTGCCAGAATGCTGTCAAGCTCGTGTCTAAGAGTCTCAGCTTTGTTTAACCCCACTACATCGTCTTTTTGTACTTGCCTGACGATGTTATGAGGGAGAAGAACGTCGTCGTCTACAACTGTCCACACTCCCAATCCTGAACGGGTGGTGATCATAGCGACATTCGAACCAATCGCTCCTGCTCCAATCCCGAGCAGCCGTGCATCCTTTGATCGGGCGACTCCGGAAAACATCCGTGCCGCTGAACGATCTAGGCGCGCGAGTACCCGCCATGGTTCAATTCTGATACTGGATAGATCTAGACCATCGGTACCGCCCAAAAAATTCAATGTGGTGATACCGGCGGCAGTTACTGTGACGTTTAAACTCTCGCCGAGGTTGGCAATCGATTGGCTGAAGCTGTAACACCAGATCTCCGGTTCTTCATCCTCGCCTTCGTCAGTGCGCCGTTTGGGAACGGTTAGTAGTAATAATGGTGACAGTTCAGATGCGCTTGCTAGTTGCTCAGGTTCTTTAAGCCACTTAATAAAGTCCCCGATGAGATCGAATCCTAAGTCCTTACAAAGCTGGTCGAGCAGTTGCAAGTCATGCGGGGTTACCGCGAGACCACGATGTAATTGCGAAGGCAGTCGCCTAGCGTAGATAGAAAACTTCGCCTTCCCTGCATTTTTAGGAGGCTGACTCCCGACCGAGACAAAGAAACGCTCAACATCCTTAACTACCCATTCAATGTACCAAGTATGTCCAGCTAGGCCGGGTGGAACAATAAGCGTATGAGCGCCCGGGTGAATCAACGGCTCAAGGTGTTGCTGAGAGTCATGAATTGTTCCGGCGGCCATAGAGGAAAACCAGGTCCTGATACGCTCAATCAACGCTTGGCCGGTGAGTCCCGTGGCAAGGTCCGCCCAGTTCTCCTCCCAAATACACAGACATAAACCACCATCTGAATCAGGATTCAAATTGGTGTGTACCATGCCAACCGGAAAGTCGTTACGCGTGGATCGCACCCTAGGTGAATACAGGTTACTGTCTGCACAAAACAGGATGCTAATCGGTTCCTTGGAACAGATAGGTACTTTTCTACGCTGATCAAGCTCAAGCTCAAGCTCGATATCCAGCTGGTCCAACCTGCCCTTTTGGCTTACGCCTACTAGTTTCGCATATGGATAGCTCTGAGCCTCGCTTAGATACTGAACTACTGATCTTGCGAGCTGCGAGCGAGGCGTATCGAACATATGCACCATAATCAAATCCCTGCGCGTGGTGCAGGAGTCGCAATGACGATATTCCGAGCTTCCTTTTTAATTTTGTAGCCATTGCTCTTGATCTCGATGACAAGCGGCTCTGGCTTGGTTTTCGTAGGGTGCTCCATCGATACCACCCATTCGCCATCCAGTTTTCGAGCCACGTCCTTATAGTATGCCGCCGCTTGGCGGTGAGGAGGCTGCTTGTCTTCATCATCGCTAGGAATGACCTTGCTAGTGGAGACTAGAAGCCCACCAGGCTGCCCAGCCTTCTCATAGAGCCATTCTGAAGACTCGCTAGGTTCAGTCTTCTCCTCGCCTTTCTCATCGGACAGAGACTTATAACTACAGTGATGCGGAATGTTATTGATATCCCATTCCAACCGAGACTCACGCTGGTGGTACCGGGTGACCTGAACAATGTCATCGATCACATCGTGGGTAACATCTGCAGACAGAATCAGCTTAGTTTGTTGGCCATCCACCTCGAACGTAGCTTGCATAAATAGTGCATCATCGTTGCGGACCCGCACGACACCTTCCTCATCTCGCTTACCGAACGGAGAGTGAACGAAGAATTCCACACCATCATGTGACAGATTGAACTCAGGACACAGCGTCCCAGCGTCAGAGATCAAATTGCGCCGCTTGGCCGGTTCGATGCCACGCTCAGTCAAGAAATCATCGAGCTCTTCAGGGCGCGAAAAGACACGGACTCCTTCGCCCTTAATAAAACGATGTCGCGCTTCAGCGCGCAACGTACGTGCCTGCCCTGTAACGCCCTCCTCCAATACCGCATGCGCTGGCACCCACAAAGTTTTGATCTTAATGCGGTTGTCATCCTGGTATTTGGCGGCATGCTCCAGCCAAAAGACTTCCTTGGCGCGATTACAGTGATCTTGGTCTAGATGGGTGAATGCGACTACATCAATGGTCTTGTCATCGCCGAGGATGTCACGCAGCTCCTTCTCAAGGTCGCAGCGCTTGTCCTCAGCATCATCCGGCGAATGCATATCAGCAAAGTCGAAGAGAATTCGGCGGCCGTTTTCTAGCTCAATCAAGCAGGTATCAGCGTTGCCAATAGGGAAGAACCGAACAATGTGCATACCGAATTCCCCAACGTGCGTCAATGTTAAAGTGGCACGAAGCCATCACGCTTTCAAAGTACTACATGCAGTTTTTTGTAAGCAATAGGTCGCACCATGGTGTGTAAAAAAATAATTCAACAGATTTGAAGGACCATCTCTTTTCCTTTCTGGAAATCCAGTACGACAAGGCATCGCAGCGCTGGGCTGTCTGGTTGATACCCTGGACCCTGCAGGGCTTTTCAACCGAACCGCTGCTACCGGGCCAGTCAATACCTGTCGGCTGCACAGGCTTTCAGGTTGAGTACGACGGAGAGGTCTGGATTGAGCGCAAATCAGCGGAAAAGCTCCGCACCCACAGAGACCTGAGTAAATGGGCTGTGAGGCCTTTTTTTCACAGCTTCGAGAGCGCTCAACGCAAAGCAATGCATTGGCTCAACCACAACCGCCGCGATCTGGTTGAAGCCTGCATCAAGGAAACTAGAGAATCCCTTGGCTATCGAGCACGGCTAGCTTCCAGAGTGGATGAACATGGCGCGGTATAGCATTTATCTGAATGACGAATTGCAATGTGAAACTGACTGGCCACCCATGGCTCAGGCTGCATGGAACCGTGCTGGGCGTGATCGCAATGCAGCCCAGCACGGAGGCATCGCAATGCTCAAAAAGGACGGGGAGATGTTGGCCAGCGCTCAGCCACAAACCCTCAAGGGCCTCCCATGGCCTGATCACGACGAACCTGAATGCGATCTACGCGATGTCGTAAAGTCCTTGTTATTACTGCTTAGGCATGATGGCTGGGACGCCAGGGAGATAGCCGAGGCCATGACCGCTCATGGTTTGCCCACAACCAGGTCGCGTATAGATGCACTTCGCGGATCTACTCAGGGGAAGCGCACTGAAGTTACAGCAGCTGAGCTTGTGGTGCTAATCAGTTCGGTGCTCAATGAATACAAGAGGAGCGAGTCATAGGCGCTGACTACAGGCCAGCATTTAAATAAAGGGAAGCGCAGATCTCCTTATTAGGCATCTGCGCCTATTCCCTTTGCGCCGTCATGTAATGAAGAACTGCCATAGGCTCCGTGATCAAGACGTCATACCAGGCGGGATTGCTATTCACGATAGATTCGACTTCCTGCCTTAAGCCGTGATCAAGCATATCCAGATCGGCGCTCTTGAAATGTGATTCAAGCATGCAGCGAACATTGGCCGAATCGATGTTAACAGCAGTCTGGTTTAAAACCTGTACGGCCACGCGTACAGCCATAGCACCCCACTCGCCCATAGGGCCGTTTGAGCCTACAGAGGCAGTCAACCGATATCGTTGAAGGAATCCTTCTGTACTACAAGATAAATTCGTACTCATTCGAACCTCTTCTACCTTGAATAGCGAGAAAATTTCGCAGCCTTCTTACGGTATTCGGCGGACGTTACGTCCATGTATACGAACGCCTCGCGCTTATCAGAAGAAACGCGCTCTGGTGAGTTGCCGCCTTGTTGGGCGATATGGAACAGCTCATTGAGGGTCATAGGCGGTTTTCCTCAAACTTAATTGCGGAGTGGAAGAGCGCGTTTGATCGACCAATATGCGACCACCCAGGTACGCTGTATGAGTACGAAACTAGCAACATAAATCGGCACGCCAATCCATCGCGCGCGAGACGCCTCTGTTGTAAAAATATCGATGCCCGGCCAGGTACTAATTGCCCCAACGACTAACATTTCCAATTATTCGCTTGAGCAAGTTCACGCCTGTCGTTCCCCCACGGAAATTCACCTCGGGTCTGCTCCCAGCAGCAGAAATTGAGGAAGTCTTCGTCTCGCTCAGAAACAGGCTCCCAGGAAATCATGTTGACCTGCTGGCAGTAGCTTCCCCACGCGACATCAAGCGCCAAGCTGCCCCACTCTGCTAGCTCTGGATAGTATTTGCGAAGCGCGGCAATATCTTCAGCCGTATCTGCATCAGGAAGGCGATCAGCCCTCTCGGCGCCGTGATTGACGAAGTGCGGTGAGGGCAAAAATACGAACGACATGGTGGGTTTCCTCTAACTATTCAGCTTGGGAGACACATTATTCAATAGCATCCGCCCAGGAAGCAGGGAGCCGACTCAAGCGACCATCTGCCCGTAATCAGTCGCCTTTTGGTAGGCCGTCCGTAGAGCCTCGATCGCTTGACTGGTGAGCGTTGAAGGGCCAGTGGTATGCAGCGAAGTTCGTCTGTTGATCCATGGTTAATTTTCTTGATCAGTCGCTGGCAAGAATGGATACAGCTCCACCTCTGTCCAGCGGTGGTAAGAATCAGGCTCAAAGACCTGCCCGCTACTGCGGCAAAACTCCCATTCGGTTCGAAAGGCCTCAGCGGTAAGCGAGGCATGCAACTCCTGATGCCACTCGAAAGTGCCCATGCGGCCTACTTGGAACTGCTTTACACGTTTTCTGCCTTGGTCATCTGTCCAATTAACCCCGTACACCACATAAACTGGACAGCCGAGGCGGCGGCGATCCTTTTTCAGATAGCGGGTGATTCCGACGCGCCCGACGCTACGTTTGTGCGCCATTGGGGAAGTGCGGAAGCTACCACGTCCATTCCCAGCATTGGGCAGTTTCGCAAGCATCTGGTCTCGCCAGTTTACTGCCGCACGCAGCGCCTTTTCTTTGCTGACGAATCGCGACCAGGCGAATGTGGCAGAATATTCGTAGTCACCTCGCACGATCCTGACCTGATAGGCATCGTAGCCTGGGACGGTGATGTTGTCTGGCAGGAAGCGAGGGATAGCAGGCATCTTTTTTCCTATTCAAAATGGTGGGTAGTTCAAGCCAAACACCAATCGCAGTGCCGACAATCACTAATGCACATGTTTGTAGAGGCCCATTGCGTTTTCCTTTAACTATTTGCGCTCAATTGCCCAGAGCGTGAAACCAGTGAAAGCAAGGAGAAGCATCGCTGTAGCCAAGGAGTAGAAACCAACTTGGCCGAGCCTCTCTAGCGGGTGCTCAAACCACAGAAACGGTAGTCCCAGAACGAAGCTGCCAGTGATCATGTTTGTGCTGCCTGCAAACGTCATTGTCGTTTTCCTAGTTCGATGATTCCATTTCTGCGAGGTAGTCACGCCGGGCTTTATCAGCTTCTGGATCGCCCGTTTCTTGCCCTAGATCCCTGACCGTTTCATACATCAGCTTCTTGATCAGAGGATTCAACAAGACATTCTCACGCACCCACTGCTGGGCTTCTTCAATGGTCTGCCTTTGAGCATCAAGGATTGCCTGTTCGCGCTTCGAAGGCTCGAATGACATTTCGTCGTAGTGCGCCAACATAGATGCAAGCCGAGCGGCCTTGTCATAGTGCTGCGCGTCCAACCGCTCTGCCATTTGCAAGTCAAACATTGCACATGCCGGGCCTCGCCACGCCTCAGGAATGGCAGCGGGACTGGAAGGCTTGAGCGTGATAATGGTCATGTTTGGGGCCCTCATTGCAATTCTCGTCTAGCTGTAGTCCAAAACCAGCGTCTCATGGGAAATGCGCTATGCAAGGTCCTGTCATCCGGCGAGGCAGTCACCATTCAAAACACGCAGCATCAACGAAACTCAGCTGCAAGCTCAGAATCGCCAGCCCACTCAAGCGCATCAGCCATATCATTGAAGGCGCGGCAGTGGTTGTCAGTTTTGCTGACCTCAAGGATTCGCTTGTTGTCACGGATCTGGAGAACCCAGCACTCATCGGTCTCGCGAATTAATGAGGTTGCGATGAGGTTTCCGTTTCGGGCTGCTAGGATCATGACTGGTTACCTTCGTGGTAGACCCTTGAAAAAGTGCTTAAAGTGACTCCTGATGCTTTGCCCACTAGCCACCTCAGAGCTTCGGACAGGATCAGCAGAAACGCTGCTGCCGCTACGGTCAGGCCAAGGCTGGACTCAAGGCCCGGCGTGTATTCTCGTATCCCGTAAGCGAAATACAGGAGTATCAATGCTGGCACTAAGACCACTCCAATACTCACTATAAAGGCCTGCCATATAGTGAATAATCGGCTCAGGGTGAGGCCGGGGCCTACCACGGCCAGTACCCACAAAGCGCAGACGGCTCTGGCAAAAACCTCACTCCCAAAGCCAATAACCAGGGCCAGCACGGCGTAGTGGGTAAGGGAACGCGGGTTTGCCTTTATCTGCCCTGCCATACCGAGGACGTAGATACTACTGAGGTTGGAGCAGAAAGAGCTGTACCTCGGGGCCTGGGTGAAACTGTGCTGGTGGTAGAAGACGAGCCGGTTGTTCGTGCGCTCATAGTCGAAGTACTAGATGAGTTAGGCTATAGGGCCATCGAGGCTGCAGATGCTAAAGAGGCGCTTCCGGTGCTGGAAAGCCCGCAGCGTATCGATCTGATGATCTCGGATGTAGGACTGCCGGGGCTTAATGGCCGCCAGCTGGCTGATCTGGCCAGACAATATCGTCCTACCCTCAAGGTGTTGTTTGCCACGGGTTATGCTGAGGGATCAGGGGCTCGCAACTATTTGGCTAATGATATGGAAATCATTACCAAGCCCTTTGCCATTGATGCACTGGCGACCAAGATTCGCGAGATGTTAGCCGCCGGCTAATTAAGCCATGGTAATAGGGGCTAGTCTGCCCCTGTCATGCTAGTTACATAGCTTCGCTGAAGTAAATCCAGCTCAACTAGAGATCTAGTCAATGGGGTATACCCTGATGACTACAAAGCCCTGAATTACACCTATCAGCCAAAAGCAGTCGTAAACTTAGAAGAATTATTAGTTGCTACAGACATTACTGGATCTGTTCTTGCTGTTCCGGCCCGGATGAATGGGATCGGAGGCCAGCGCATTTGAATGAATGTCGTAGCAGTTCCCAGATGGCGCTGATGCGAACCTCGAAGATCAAGGTGCAACTTGGCAAACAGCCTCCAGGTTCACTCCGTCAGGGCCTAGTAAATACGCCGCGTAATAATTGGAGTGGTAATGGGGTCGGATGCCAGGCGCTCCATTATCCTTTCCGCCAGCTGCTATGGCGACCGCATAGAACGCATCGACTGCCTCACGACTCTGCGCAATCAGAGCTATGTGCGCCCCGTGACTGGGGACAGGCGCAGCATGCAACCAAAAAAACGGTTTTCCTTCAGAGCCGAACCCCAGTCGTCGAGGTGCCGAACCCGGTGGATTGGCCTCGATAGTCATCAGCAACTCAATTTCAAGTGGCCTGAGCGCGGCTTCGTAAAAGGCTTTAGCATGCGAGATATCTGAAACACCGAGTCCTACATGATCGATTACCGACCCAACGAAGTTGCTCATTAAGTATCTCCATAAAACGTCGAATGATTGACAGGATGGTAGAGCACGCCATTGGCAGAGCAAGGTCACTCTGTGCTCGTTTTAAACCTGAGATGCACCACCGTCAGCAAACAACTCAGCTCCATTGACATAGCTCGATGCATCGCTCGCCAGGAAGAGCGCAGCCTGACCGATCTCGTGTGCCTGGCCGATCCGACCGAGAGTGCTCTTCTCGCTGAGTGCATTGATCACCTCCTGAGCATTCTCACCAAGCACATTGCGCAGAGACGGGGTGTCCACGGGGCCGGGGCTGAGCAGGTTGATGCGTACACCAGAGCCTTTGACATCCAGAATCCAGCTGCGCACCAGCGAGCGGAGCGCGGCCTTGGTGGCTCCGTAGACACTCAAACCAGGACCGGGGTTTATCGAGGCGGTAGAGCCAATGATGACAACGCTGCTCCCCTTACCCATCAACGGCAGCGCGCCTTGAACGGTAAAGGTTGTGCCTTTGACATTGGTCGTAAAGAGCCGATCAAAGCCTGCTTCGGTGATCGCGCCCAAGGGCTCGATTTCACCCGTCCCGGCATTGGCGATCAACACATCGACCCGGCCATGCACCGCGCTGATGTGGCTGAACAGCTCGGCCAGCTCGGCAGGGTTCGAAATGTCCGCGCAGACGGCGGAGGCGTTGTCCCCGAGCTTTTTAACTGCTTCGTCGAGCGGAAGCTGGTGACGCCCGGTGATGACCAGCCTGGCGCCCTGACTGGCGAACGCTTCAGCAATGGCGAAGCCGAGGCCCGAAGAACCGCCAGTGACCAGAACCACCTTGTTTTCAAAAAGCATGAGAAATACCTGTGAGAGTGAATATATAGTGAACACTACATAGGTAAATAACCAGGCGCAACTTATTTAGTGACTGCTACAAAACTTGCCTAGCAATCCTCGATTGAAATCTCTTTTAGTGATCGCTACATTAATCACATCGACTGTACGAGATCGCCATGAACGAAAAACCCCGTCAGCGCCGCCCCGCCTTCGACCGCGAGCAAGGAATAGCCATCGCACAGGCGCTGTTTCATCAGCGCGGCTTCGATGCAGTCAGCCTGACCGACCTGACAGAGGCCATGAACATCAAGCCGCCGAGCTTTTACGCCGCTTATGGCAGCAAGGCCGAGCTGTTCGAGCGTGCGATGCATCGCTACGCCGATGAAAACGCGCTGCCTATGGACAAGCTGCTGGGATCGGGTCAACCACCCGCAGAAGCGCTGACCGCACTGCTGGTTGCCGCTGCTCGCCAGTACGGACGAGACCGGACTTTGCGTGGCTGCCTGATCACCGAGGGCATGCGGGCGGACGATCCTACCGCCCGCAACATGGCCGAGAAACTGAGCGACGCCGGAATCCAGGCCGTCCGCCGTTACCTTGACCAGGTTCGCCCGGACGCCGCTCAGGTCCTGGCTGACTACGTGCTTATCACCCTGCGGGGCCTGTCGGCGGCGGCATGCAGTGGCATGTCTTCCATGCGCTTGGTGGAAGCGGCGCAGCTTGCCGGCAAGCTGATTTCCCTTGAATTCGAGGCTAGCGACAGCGCTACGAACCCCTGAGCAACGCCGCATTGCCACTTCCCATGGGAACTCAGCGATCAGTGATGGTCGTTCCGGCAATGCTCTCGGCAAATCCACCACCGAAAATGCGTGCAGGCGTTTCAAAACCCGGCTTGCGCTCACCGCTCAACACACGGCGCGCCGCTTCGATGGCAGCCAATGGCGTGTAGGAGTAACCGTTAACCGTCTCGATCATGGATCGTGCAATGCTTCCATCCGATGCTATGACTTCTGCCACCGCGCGAGCCCGATGGGCGTCCCGCTCATAGGCACTGGGACCATCAGGCAGTTGTGATACGTCGCCCTCGGGAAAGGCGTCGCCTGAGATATGCACGAACATCGTGATGTTTGGAATGCCTGTCGAATGCCAACCCGTCACCAGATCACCGAAAGACAACGGTTGACACGTCACGGGCCCTTCACCGAAATCAAACTGTCGTGGCTGTGCATCAGACGTTGCAAGCAGTTCACCGTTGATCCGCGCAAGCAGACCTGCTCCGATGATTTCGCTGACGCTCATCGCCGAACCACGCGACATGGACCCAGGCACCTGTAACGCAATGCTCAGCGCGCGGGGGCTCGCTACCCGCTGAGCCACATGCATGGCCAGGCAGTCCGTGGGGACAACGTCCCAGCCGACACCAGGCAGAAGCATCACGCCCGCCTCGGCAGCTTGAGCACCCAGCCGTTCTGCAAGACGATAGACATTGATCTCGGCCGTGATGTCCAGGTAGTCGACGCCAGCCTTAATGCACGCTCGCATCAGGTGCTCGGCGGTTTGCGCGAAGGGGCCAGCAAAGTTCAACAACACGCCTACGCCATCCAGCGCCTCTGCGGCCTGAGCCTCTGCTGCAAATACGCGGTAAGGGACATTCAGCTGCGCCGCCAGATGCGCGAGCCGATCATTATTACGCCCGGCTATTTCGATATTGAGACCGAGCCCTTTCGCGCGCTCGGCGGCCATTCGCCCGGTGTAACCCGTCGCGCCATAGATCATTAATGTCTTCATTGCGCGTGCTGCCAACTTTTGTAGACGAACTCCACACTGTAACCATCCGGGTCCAGCACGTTCGCAGCATAGTAATTCGGGTCGTAATGCAGCCGGGCACCCGGCGCGCCATTGTCGACAGCGCCCTGACTCATCGCGGCAGCATAGGCGGCCTCTACTTCGGCCTTGCTGCTTGCCACGAAACCTACATGAGCCGCTCGCCCCTCGACCACACCCTCGCGCAGCCAGAAGAACATCCGGCCATTAGCGCCGAAGCCTTTGAGATCAGGATGGCCTGGCGGACCATCCTTGCCGTCGTAGTCCAGACGCGCGGTAATGCCTAGCGGCGTCAGGGCCGCTTCGTAGAAGCGGATGGAGCGTTTGATGTCACTGACCGACAGAAAGATATGGTCCAGCATGTCAAAGCCCTCGCTTGTTCAAATGGTGTAGCCGCTCGCCACTTCGATGGTCTGGGCATTGATCCATGCGCCGTCTTCGGACAACAGCATAGCAATGACGCGCGCCACATCTTCAGGCTCGCCCACCCTGTCCAGCGCCGTTTGCGCTGCCAGCAGTGCTTCGAACTCATCGTTGAGCCCCCCGCCCAATTCGGTCCGGATTGCTCCAGGTGAAACTGCGTTGGCCCGTATACGCCGATCACCGAACTCCTTGGCCATATAGCGCGTAAGCACCTCCAGCCCACCTTTAAACGCCGCATATGGCGCCACCCCGGCAGTGGCCACTCGGGTGGTGGCGCTGGTCAGGTTGACGATACTGGCGTTTTCTTCCAGCAACGGCAGAAGTGCCTGGGTCAGGAAGAACGGACCTTTCAGGTGAACATTGAACAAACCGTCGAACTGTGCTTCGCTGACCGTCTGCAATGGGTTGAACAGGCCATACCCCGCATTGTTGACCAAGCCAGCAAGCGTGCTGATGCCCCAGACGTCCCTTAAGGTCATCACGACCGCTTCTCGAAACGCTTCGAAACTGCCCACTTGGCCGACATCGAGTTCGAGCGCAGCGGCTTTACCGCCAGCCTGCTCGATACTGCCTACGACTTCTGCCGCCGCTTGAGCATTGCTGTTGTAGGTCAGGATGACACCCGTGCCTCGCTGGGCAATGTGCCGTGCCGTAGTGGCACCGATCCCACGGCTGCCGCCGGTGATAACGATAACGCTCATGTGATGCTCCGCTGTCGTTGAAATGAGTCACAACAGTAACGACGCACCACCACGCTGGCGTAGCCGTTCCTACCTCAAACTTGCCTGTTTCTGCTTTTCCCTTGTGTGGCTCATCGGCTAGCGGTCAATATTCCCATCATGAAAAATCAACTGAATGAACTGCGCACCTTAACGGCCAAGGCCGAAAATCGCCGCACCGAGACAGGCATCCCTCGAGTGGCCATGGTTCAGGGCAAGATTCCCGAGCACATGCTGGCAGCCGTCTACGACCCGATGGTCAACCTGATTCTGCAAGGCAGCAAAACGATGACGGTGGGCGACCGCACCCTTCGGTATGACCCTGCGACGTACTTCGTCATGTCTATCGACTTGCCTGCAGTAGGGGTTGTCCACGCCGCTGAAACCGGCGAACCCTATCTAGCCGTTAGCCTAACGCTAGACCCGACAGTGCTCGCTACTTTGCTGGCTGACCTTCCGAAGCCTATGGGGCGGTATGAAAACGACCCCGGCTTTTCGGTGGCGGCCGTCACGCCAGAACTGATGGATGCCTGGGTGCGCATGCTTCGGCTCATGGGCAACCCAGATGCTATTGCTGCGCTCGCTCCTGCGTACGAGCGCGAGATACTATTTCGCGTTTTACAAGGCCCGCATGGCTGGATGTTGCGAGAGATCGCCGCACCAGATACCGCTATGGCACGCGTGAACCTGGCCATTCAGTGGATTCGACGCGACTTTGCTGAACCCATCAGAGTGGAAAGCCTGGCGCAAAAAGCGGCCATGAGCGTCTCGGCGTTTCACCGGCATTTCAAAGCCGTCACTACGCTAAGCCCATTGCAGTACCAGAAACGGGTTCGCCTGCTCCAGGCCCGAACGCTCATGGTCGCCAGTGCTAAAAGCGTCACGGCCGCCGCGTTTGAGGTGGGCTATGAAAGCGCCACGCAATTCACGCGGGATTATGCACGGGTATTTGGCCTGCCCCCGGCGCGGGATGCTGCGAGAATCCTGAGCGAAACTAGATCCGATAAGTGACGTTGGCGAGATCCGGCACCGGTAAGCGGGCTGTTTATTCTCCTTTGTTTCCACTTGATGTTTATTGGTGACATCAAGCGTGTAACCCTTGGCGATACCTTTCAGTGCGATGACCTTGGCCACAACCTCATCAAGTTTGTCTTTACCTTTATTCATGACAACACCTCTTTCTTAACTTCAAATTCCGCTGGGGAGTACAGCGGATAATCTGTAAACCCTTGTTCGCCACCGCCATACAGGGTGGCAGGATTCAGTGCATTCAACGGCCAGCCATTGGCAATGCGCTGGGGCAAGTCGGGATTGGCGATAAAGGGGCGACCAAAAGCTATGAGGTCAGCAAGGCCTGCCTCGACAATACGTGCAGCGCGATCTGCGGTATACAGGCCGGCATAAAGGATGCGGCCACTGAATGTATGTCTTACCTCGCGCCGGAACGCTTCCGGTAGATCAGGAGCATTTGGCCAGTCGGCCTCGGCGATCGACAGATAAGCGATGCCTACCTCCTCGAGCACCTTGATGGCCTCTATGTAGGTCTGATGCGGATCTTCCTCCACAAAGCCAATGTAGACACGGTCTTCGCTGGTACTGGTGAACAGGGGCGTGAACCGCACGCCGACGCGATCAGGACCTACGACTGCGCTCACGGCCTGCACTACCTCCCTCAGGAAACGCAGGCGGTTGTTCAGCGAACCACCATACTTATCGTTGCGCTGATTGGCGTGTGCTGAAATGAACTGGTTGACCAGATAGCCATTGGCCGAGTGGATTTCAAGGCCATCAAAGCCAGCGCTTAATGCATTGCGCGCCGCTTGGGCGTATAGCTCAATTAATCCCTTGATTTCAGTGACGGTCAGCTCGCGAGGCTCGGAAGGCTCAACCAGGATACCGGCACCTGGGCCGGTTTCGATAAAGGCTTTCACCTTTTGTGCCTGGATTGCCGAGGGCGCAATCGGCGCTGCATTGTCTGGTTGTAATGCGGTATGGGAAACGCGGCCGACATGCCAGAGTTGAGCAAAGATCACCCCACCTTCAGCATGCACGGCGTTGGTCACCTTGCGCCATCCGTCAATCTGCGCCTGGCTGTAAATGCCAGGTGTCCAGGCATAGCCCTTACCTCGCGGTTCGATCTGAGTACCTTCGCTGATGATGAATCCGGCGCTGGCTCGTTGTTGGTAGTAGGTAGCCATGAGCGCTGTCGGCACATCGCCGGGCTGGCCACTGCGCTGGCGAGTGAGTGGCGGCATGACAATACGATTTTTTAGGGTATAAGGACCCAATGTGGTCGGTTCAAACAGTGAGCCGTGTTCCATGATTCAGTTCCTTCTTGCGTCAGCTGCTAAATGTTCGATTACAAACAGCAAGGCCTGATGTACTTAAGGTTCAAGTATTCTTTCAGGCCCTGGGTGGACCACTAATGCCTCCCACCGATAGCGAGCTTACACATTCTTCTGGTTCAGCTTCTCAACGAGAACCTTTGCGGCTTCGCTGGATGAAGTGGGGTTCTGCCCCGTGATCAGCAGACCATCACTGACTACGTAGGAGGCCCAATCGTCGCCTTTGGAGTACAGCCCGCCGTTGGCTTTGAGCACATCCTCAACCAAGAAGGGCACTACGTGGGTCAGGCCTACGGCCTCTTCCTCAGTGTTGGTAAAACCGGTGACATTCTTGCCTTCGACCAACGGAGTTCCATCTGGCTTTTTCACATGGCGGAGGACGCCAGGAGCGTGGCAAACGAGGGCAGTAGGTTTGCCCGCAGCAAGGAATGATTCAATCAACTGGATCGAGTTAGGGTCTTCAGCCAGATCCCATAGTGGGCCATGGCCGCCTGGATAGAACACAGCGTCAAAATCGCCTTCCGAAACGCTGTCCAGCCGCACGGTGTTAGCCAGTAATGCTGTTGCTACAGTATCGGCTTCGAAACGGCGGGTCAGATCAGTCTGGAAGGAGGGCTCGTTGCTCTTTGGATCTAGCGGAGGTTGGCCACCCCTGGGCGAGGCCAAGACGATTTCTGCCTTGGCGTCCAGGAAGGCATAGTAAGGAGCCGCGAGTTCTTCGAGCCAGAACCCAGTTTTACGGCCAGTATTTCCAAGGGTGTCATGTGAGGTCAAAACCATGAGAATTTTCATTTGATTTTCCTGTTTCTGTTCGAATCGGGATTAGGGGTTGGATTTTAAATAGACCGGTCGTCTATAAACTGAGCAAATTGAAATTACTTCGCAGCCTTGATGATCAATTCTGCTACTTCCTGAGGGTGAGACAGCATCGCTACATGACTCGACGGCACTTCCACCGAGACAGCATGCATACGCTTGGCCTGATCCAGCTGCTGTTGAGGTGAAATGATGGCATCGTTACGAGCTACTACAGCAAAGGAGGGAACGGTATGCCAGGCCACGTGCTTGACGGGTTCACTCAGTGCGCGGCTATTCAAGGCTCCCTGGGTTGCGGCGACGAGCGCCTGCTCAGGCTGTGGCAGATCTGGAGCGAAATACTTGGCGACGCCTTCATTGCTGACTTTGACGTAACCGGCTTGGTCTTTAACGAAAGATGACTGGCCTGGACTCTGCGGATAGCCTTTGGCGGTATCAAGAGCCGACTGACCTTCGGCAGGTGCAAAAGCTGCTACATAGACGAGCGAGTGAACCTTATCGTTCACGCCAGCATCCGTAATCACCGCGCCTCCCCAGGAATGCCCCACCAGCACGACAGGACCTTCGGCGTCTGCGATGGCACGATTGGTAAACGCCACATCGCCTTCCAGGGAGTCAAGCGGGTTTTGCACCGCGACAACTTTTAATCCAGCCTGTTGAAGCAGTGGGATTACCTTATTCCAGGACGAACCGTCTGCAAACGCTCCATGTACCAGCACAACGGTTTTCGCAGGGCTGCTTGCAGTGGTGTCCTGCGCAGCAGCGACACCTGCATGTGCCACAAATGCCAACGAGGATATAAATGCGGCCAGTTGGGTACGTATTTTCATCACTGTGTTCCTTTGTGGGGTGAGCTAATGTGTGCTTACCATATCCTCGAGTAGACCAGTCGTCTAGTAGTTTTTAAATTATTTTTGTATAGGTGTCTGCACTATGCTTCGTGCATCTTTGCACTATGGGTGTTGGGTGGATAGCATCCTGCGTCGCTCCGCTCTTATTCACCTGAAGAAATTTTCAATGCTGATCTTCTAACGGATCATTCATTAAGAGCGTTTGAAGGGGAGCTTGTTAATAGGGCCTTTGCTCGGTTGCCAGCAGAGGCCGTATTAGCAATGGGTACCGCTTGCTGGCGGAATGCGAAGCAAGGGTGAACGATGTATGGATGATGCCTGGCCCGTAGGCAATATCAGGTCAGGTTGAGAATCTGCCGCGTGGTCGTCAAGGCCATCTCAAACGGTTGGGTATTTCTAGAGATCTTAACCATGACACTGGCACCCACCCACAACTGATACAGGCTTTGCGCAACCACATAAGGATCATTGGAAACTTTCAGAGATCCCTCTGCGACACCCGTCTCCAGGGCTTGCGCGAGGCGATCGGTGATGCCTGATGTACCACGCTTAAGTACAGAGCGCATAGCTTCTGAAAGGTCGGCTACCTCAACCCCCAACTTGACGGCCAGACACTTTCCCTGGCAATCCATAAAGGATTGGCTTTCCTGCCATACCTCCCAATAGTTCATCAGCCGCTGTGCCATGGTCAGGCCGGGCTGGTTAAGTATTTGGTCGAGCTCCTCCAGATAGGTCTGAAAATAACTTTCTAATAGTGCTTCGCCAAAAGAGTCCTTGGAATCAAAGTAATGATAAAAAGACCCTTTTGGCACGCCAGCAGCTGCCAGAATCTCATTCAGACCTACAGCCGAATACCCTTTGGCGGCCATGATTCTCTGGCCTACATCAAGTATTCCCTGACGGACATCGGATGTTTCACGTTTCTTTGAAATGCTCATGTCGACGATGCTATCTCACTAATCGGTCGGTCTACTAGTACTTTGCATGCACATAACCTTAGACGTTTGCAACTGTTTTGGCTATACAAGGAGGCAACAGATAAACAATGGATACTGGATTCAGATCTGTTTTACTCAGTTTATGGATATTGCCCCTTTGGACGCCGCCAAAAATAATTGGCTATCTGTAGAAGGCTTCGCCGGACGAACATTAGGGTGAATTCTGACGTGTAGTCGCTGAGGTATACCTCAGCGACTACAGTGCCTGAACAGCCCCTCTAAGAGGGTAACGACAGGAATCGCCGTTCTGGTTTATAAAACAATGCGAGGTTAATAATGAATAAGGGCTTGGATAGACGTGTCGACGGCGCTTGTGCAAACGGCATTTCATTCAGCCGTGGAGACTATTAGATAACTGTAAGGACAAAGCATGAGCTGCAAAGTAAGGGTAGCTGTACCAGATGACGCTTCAGCCATCCAGGCAATCTATGCTCCTATGGTTTTGAATACCGCCATTTCTTTTGAGCTTGTACCTCCGACAGTTCAAGAGATGGCGAATAGGATTGAAACCACCTTATCGACCTACCCTTATCTGGTGGCAGAGCAAAACGGTAGGGTTATTGGCTATGCCTACGCAAGCCAACATCGGGCCAGAGAAGCGTATCGCTGGTCTGTTGATGTTACGGTCTATATAGACCCAACAGCGCATAGACAAGGAATAGGGCGATCCCTCTACCAAGGCTTACTACCTATCCTTACAGAGCAAGGATTTCATGCTGCCTATGCTGGCATTGCCCTACCTAATAACGCGAGTGTCGGCCTTCATGAGGCGCTGGGCTTTAAGCACATCGGTACCTATCCAGAAGTAGGATTCAAGCACGACCGATGGCATGACGTAGGATATTGGCGTAGAGAACTCAATGAGGCGGTACGACCTACTGAAGTAGTGAAATTCGGTGATATACAAACTGCCTTGCTTTCATAAGACCGAATACCCCCCCTATCCTAGCTAGTCTTTTCTACTAGCGTTTGGCCAAGTTATAGCTATTTTTGTGTAGTTAGTAGGGCTCATCCCAGCAGCTACATGGTGGCCACGATCCGGATTACTTCTGAAAAGCCTTCGTTACGCTGTGGGGGTTCGAATAAACGGGCCACACTTTCTATGCTCTCGTCTGGCACTCGCTTGTATAGTTGTCTTGTAAGGTTACGCTGCTTTGCTATTTCGATAGGCGTATCTATCCATACAGCAAGAGTCTCAAGCCCATGTTTATTAGCCATGTCGAGAATAGGCTTACGATGACGTGCGCCGGGCAAGGCCGCGTCAAAACAAACACATGGTGCGTAGTCCTTCGCGTAGTCTCTGATCCATTGAGATTTACCTGCTCCTTGTAAGCCGCACACTATCAATAAACGCGTACTAGATTTATCTGCGTCTGAAAGAGACTGCTCAAGCGCTTCAAAACTATCGGCCCAAGCTCTTTTACTTCGTTCTGGTGTCCATACGCGACCAGCCTCGGTTTCCAGGAAAAGGTCAGGATTGATCACTTGTACTGGTTCCAATGACTTCTCCACCATGATCTTTATGCGGTAGCTTTCGTAAACGAGTGAGCTTATATCAGAGCTTTCATCTTGTTAATTGATAGGTATTTTTATGTAGTCCTTAAGGTGTACCCCAGCGGTAACAGCGAGCAGCTATCGTCTGGGTGTAGAGATAAATAGGCAGAAGGACTTAAACGACTATACCGCCTATTCGCTACACCTAACGACTACACTCAACCACCTGATTTTGCCCTCAAGCTGGAAGATTATTCCTTTCAATAGATGATGCCATTTAGATGGCATTTGTTTGGATACTCCAGCGTACCTCGTCTAAATACACGTTTTCTCGCTCAACGAGGCATGCTCGCTGTGCTCTTTTGCACGGGGTGAAACATTGACGGGAACTGTATGCATGGCCATGCTGTATAAAAATACACACAACCATGTCGCTCGGATGTCGTCATGCAAACCCATTCCATCACCATTTTAGGCCCGCTTTCGGCCACGGATTTAACCCTCCCGCTTTATGGGTATCGCGTTCCGGCAGGCTTTCCCAGCCCCGCCCAGGATCATATAGAGGAACGCATATCGCTGGACCACTTGCTTGAGATCCAGGCGCCCCATACCTACCTGGTGCGTGCGCACGGCGACAGCATGATTGGGAGTGGAATTCACGATGGTGACCTGCTGGTCGTTGATCGATCCGCTGATGCAGTACAGGGTGACGTGATCATTGCCGCCATCAATGGCGAGCCTGTAGTCAAGCGACTTGGCAGAGTTGGCGAAACGCTGGCGCTTCTCTCCGATAACCCTCTCTACCAGCCCCGGCTGATCCTTGAAGGCGACGACCTTGAGGTGTGGGGCGTTGTGCGGTGCAGTCTGCGGACGCATCGTGGCCATGTTTGATGAGACTATCTTTGCGCTGATCGACTGCAATAGCTTCTATGCCTCATGCGAGCGGGTATTCCGGCCAGACCTCAAGCACACTCCGATTGTCGTCTTAAGCAATAACGACGGGTGCGTTATTGCGCGTTGCTCACTGGCAAAGAAGCTGGGTATCAAAATAGGAGCGCCCTACTTCCAAATCAGGGATGACCTCAAGCGCCTGGGTGCGCGCGCGTTCAGCTCCAACTATGCACTCTACGGCGACCTTTCCGCGCGGGTCATGACTTGTATAGAGTCGCTGGTGCCACGTCTGGAGGTATACAGCATCGACGAGGCCTTTGCCGATCTCACCGGTATTCCAGGTTCGCCTGAAGCGATGGGCCGCATGATCAAGGAGCATGTCCTCAAATGCACGGGTATCCCGGTAGGTGTGGGCATTGCCAACACCAAGACACTGGCCAAACTGGCTAACCATGCGGCCAAACGCTGGTACAAGTCTACAGGCGGTGTACTGGACCTGAGAGAACCGGACAGACGTAATCGAGCCCTGCAGCATATCGATGTGGGTGATGTCTGGGGCGTAGGGCGAAGACTTACTGAAAAACTCAACATGCTGGGCATCGAGAAGGCATGGCACCTCGCCCAGTACGACGCCTGGTCGATCCGCAAGATGTTTAGCGTCGTGTTGGAAAAGACGGTACGCGAACTGCGCGGTATCTCGTGCATCGATCTAGAGGAAGTTGCGCCCCCCAAGCAGATGATCTGCACGTCCCGGATGTTTGGCCAGCGCCTGTACCTGTTTTCAGCCGTGGCGGAGTCCGTGGCCTGCTATACGGCAAGGGCAGCGGAAAAGCTCAGGGCGCAGCAGTCGCTCTGCCAGGTGATGCGTGTAGGCATCCAGACGGGTATGCACGGCCCGCCAGAGGAGCGTTACTCCAATGGAGTCATCCTGAACCTGCCCTACCCCACCGATGACACCCGCGTGCTTGTGAAATACGCCCTGCACGGGCTAAAGCACATCTATCGCGAAGGCTATGGCTATGCGAAATCCGAGATCTTGCTCATGGACCTCAAGCAACGTGGCGAGTACTCCATGGACCTGTTCCAGCCCGAGCAGTCAGCTGGGGCCGACCGGCTCATGAGTACCATGGATACCATCAACCTCAAGTTCGGCAAAGGCATGCTCCGCCCTGCGCGTATTACGGCTCAACCCGGCTGGGCCATGCGGCGCGAGCTGATGAGCCAGAGCTACACCACCCGGCTGGATCAGCTTTGGACGGTGCGTAGTTGAGAGATACTGCGTGCTTCCTCTCTGGCCAGACAAAGAAGCTACTTTTCGACAGGATCGGCCAAAGGCGGACGGCTGGGACGCCCGCCTATTGGGATTAGCTGTGCTTCACTAGATTGAGTGTGGGTAATGGCCCTTCAGGAAATTGCGCCAGCCGTCCTTCGCTTAGGCCTCCCAGATCAATGCCAGCGAAGCCCAGTCGCTCAATCAGTGCCCCTACATTGGCCTTAGCCTCAGCATCCTCGCCGGAATAGAACAACACCCTTCGACCACTTTCGACCTGTGGATCGAGGCTCAACAGTGCCGGAGCAAGGTGGTTAAAGGCCTTGACCAGGCGCGCGCCAGAGACCATTCGTGCGACCACCTCACTCGAACTCTGCCCGCCCAGATCGAAGGGGCGAAAGGTCGGCGCCTCGATGGGGTTGTTGGTATCGACCACGATGCGTCCGTTCCAGGCAGGCAGATTCTCCAGCGCGTCGGGAATTTTCGACCAGTTCACCGCGAGAAAAACGATGTCCGACTGTGCGGCTTGCTCCCGGCTTACCGGTCTGACTTTCGGCCCCAGTTCGTCAGCCAGACCCTGCAGGCTCTCCGGCCCACGGCTATTGGCGATTGCGACCTCGATACCTGCCTTACTCAAGATGCGTGCAATGGTACTGCCTATGGCGCCAGCGCCGATGATTCCAATCTTCATGTCTGTTTCTCCTTAAGCGGTGAAACCGCCATCGACCAGCAGCTCGGCGCCGCTAACAAAGGCCGCCTCCGGGCTAGCTAACCAGGCCACGGCAGCGGCGATGTCACGGCCCTCCCCGTAGCGGCCGACCGCGATATTGGGGCGAACGAAATCGGCCACAGGGCCATCTGCCGGATTCATGTCGCTCTCAGTCGGGCCGGGATGCACTGTGTTGACCGTAATGCCGCGCGGGCCGAGGTCACGCACCAGTCCGCGGCTAAAGCCGGCCAGTGCGCCCTTGGTCAGGGTGTAGGCCGAGGCGGTGGCAAAGGCAGCGTACTGCACCATTGAACTGCCGATATGAATGATGCGACCGCCGCTCCCTATATGTTTAAGCGCCTCCTGAGTAGCAACGAACACGCCGGTCACATTCACCGCGAGGATGCGCTGGAAGTCTTCGAAAGCGATCTCCTCCGGGGCGCCCAGCACACTAATGCCCGCGTTGTTAACCAGGATATCCAGCCGACCGAAAGTGCTGGCGACCCGCTGTACCGCATCGCGCACCGCCTGAGGGTCTCCCGCATCGGCGGCAATCGCCATCGCCCTTCCGCCAGCAGCAACTATTTCGCCGACCAGCGCCTCGGCCTTGGCTGGCGAGGCGTTGTACGTAATAGCGACGCTGGCTCCGTCGGCCGCTAGGCGCTTGGCAATAGCCGCGCCGATGCTGCGCGATCCGCCGGTGACCAGGGCGACCTGGCCGCTCAGGGGAAGATTGACGTTGTTCATGATGCAGACCTCATATGAGTGGTAGATGTGCTTATGAAACGCCTTTCGCTTTCGACGCAGTAGCGGGTAATGACTAGAATTATCTTCAACTCATAATTGAAGATGATTCTATGGAAACCTTGGCCAATTTGGAGTCCTTCGTACGCAGCGCCGAGTGTGGTACCTTCTCGGCGGCGGCACGTCGTCTGGGTCTGACACCAGCGGCCATCAGTCGCAACGTTGCTCAGCTGGAAAGCAATCTCGGCGTACGCCTGTTCCAGCGAAGTACCCGACGTCTGACCCTGACCGAAGCCGGCGAGCGCTTCCTCGTCAATGTTGGCGGTGGGCTGGAAAGCATCCAGGAAGCAATTGCCGATCTCACCAGTAGCGCCGGTGCTCCGGCCGGTCTGCTACGCCTGTCGGTGGCACCTACCTTCGGCCGTGATTTTTTGCTACCTCTGATGCCTGGTTTTCTGGCCTGCTACCCGGCAG
Source organism: Pseudomonas sp. LTJR-52 (assembly GCF_003691465.1). NCBI lineage: Bacteria > Pseudomonadati > Pseudomonadota > Gammaproteobacteria > Pseudomonadales > Pseudomonadaceae > Pseudomonas > Pseudomonas sp. LTJR-52. The sequence goes on along the minus strand of NZ_CP033105.1, from coordinate 5,292,402 downwards.
TAACGCCGGAATGGCATTTCGATAATCGCCAGGTGGACCTGATCGCAGACGGTTTCGATGCCGCTATTGGCGGCGGTATCGAGCTGTCGACCGGTGTGGTAGCGCGCGAATTGGCCCCAGCGCATCTGGTGCTCGTGGCGTCATCGGATTATCTGGCCGGGCGGCCAGCGCTATGTCGGCCAGAACAGCTAACCGAGCTTGATCACCTGGGCATGGGTAAGGTGCGCAGTTGGATATTGCAGAGCACTCAGGGTGAGCGACTGCCGCTGGAACTACGCCCGCGAATGCTAGTAAACGATCCGCAGGCACTATGCCAAAGCGCCTTGCTCGGGCTAGGCGTGGCGCTACTGGCCGTACCGGATGTACTGGCGCATCTGCAAAGCGGTGCGCTGCAACGTGTCTTACCGCACTGGTATGTCGATGCCGGCCCCATCTTGCTCTACTTTGCCAGCCAGAAGCTATTACCGGCCAAGACAAGGGCCTTCATTGATCACCTGGTCGAGCACTCCCGTGATCAGCAATGGAAGAGACGCTTCGATGCGCGGCTTGCAGCGAGTAGCTAACGTCCAATTTTTTGAAAAAGTCAGTTTTTCCTGACTGCCTGCATACTGACTGCTAGCAATGTTGCTTTTTGCGCGCCGCTACGCGAAATCTGAGTTCGGAATCCTTTGCTTAAAGTGAGGATTTCAATCTCTAGCGTGTACTTTACTGCCATAAAAGCCATGGCCGAATTTTTCAACAGAATCGGTCGAAAGCGGTCATTGTCAAGTAATGGATTTGGCCATTTCCGACGTTCCAGTCCAACCGATTTGCTCATAGACTGGTTTGCCCGTCTTAGTGGCGTGCAGGATAGCGAAGGTGATTCCTCGGCGAGCGAACTCGGCGTCAGCAGCTTGCATCAAAGCCGTAGCTAAACCTCGGCGGCGGTAGGCCGGCTGGACGAACACATTCAACACGTACCCACGCTTATCCAGAGTTGGGTGCGATGGATGGGGAGGCCAATCAATGCTCATTAGGCCAATGGCTGCGACCGGTTGGTCGCCATCTAAGAGTTTGAATCCGTAATACCGACCATCACCGAGCCGCTCCTCCAGCCATGACCGAAAGTGCTGAGTCATGACCCTTAGTTCTTCAAGATTCCCACCCGCCTCAAGAAACATTTCCTGGCGATGTGAACAGATCATTTCTGCGTCGGAAGGGCCAACAGGAACGCACTCCAAACCGGAAAATTTTTCACATCCTTGTAATTCGGTCATCGTTTATCCGGCGTCAGTAGCATCAATTCATAAGGAGGCAGCCTATGCCATCTTTATGCGTATTTGCAATGGCACGGCTGGGAGGTGAAAAACATGATAGGGCACAGGCGCCGACCTGAGCATCACTAGAAGCCGCTGGACCGCTAATCACCCACTAAAGGCGCATTGAAAGCAGGTCATAGGGCTTAGGGCGGTTGGAGCGGAAGCAGGTTTCTTTGGCATACGCACAGCTTAATACTGTATATATTTACAGAATTATACCTATAGCGTAGAGATCAAACCGTTTCACGAGCAAGCTCCTGAGCGCCAGGAGCTAGGCGATTTATGGTCACTCTGTACGTGGTTTTCCGCTGACTAGCCGGTTCGGCTCTGTACGAACCATGTTGCGCTACCCTATCTGAGCGTCTCTCAAGAGACGATACGCAGGGCTTTCAAGCTTGCTTCTTAGCTATGCCATATGCCTTGCATATGCCAAAATTTAGCATTACATTTGCATATGTCAAACATATGCAGGAGCAGCAAAACATGCGTACCGTCTCTATTTTCAAAAATGGTAAGAATCAGGCCGTTCGCTTGCCCAATGACATGGCCTATGAAGGCGTCGGGGAGCTTGAGATTACGCGGGAAGGTGATGTGATAACCCTGCGTCCTGCTCGGCCATCCTGGGCATCTTTTGCTGAGCTCCCCAAGGCTGATGCTGACTTCCTGCAAGAGCGGCAACCAGTAGTCGGCGATGAAGGCAGATTCAATCTGTGATCACCTATATGCTTGATACCTGCATCTGCTCTTTCATTATGCGAGAACATCCGGCCTCGGTGATCCAGCGTCTGGCCACCGAAGTGGAGCAGGGCAACCGGTTTGTGATCTCGGCCATTACCTACGCCGAAATGCGTTATGGGCAGATCGGCAAAAAGGCATCGACCAAGCACAAGACGCTGGTTGATGAGTTTGTAAAGCGCCTGGATGCCGTACTGCCTTGGGATCAGAGGGCAGTCGATGCGACTGTCGAACTCATGCGCGTGCTAACCAAGGCCGGCATGCCAATTGGCCCTAACGATACCGCTATTGCAGGGCATGCCGTGGCTATTGGCTGTGTACTTGTGACCAATAATGTGCGTGAGTTTAGCCGTGTCCCTAGCCTTGTTTACGAGGACTGGGTTTGAGAAAAGATCATATGCCTACTGGGCTAACTTGACATCCTTCCCGTCCTAAAGGACGGGGATTCCCACAGATGGACGCTCATGCTCGAGCGCGAGAATGTTTCTGGCCGCGTTGATATCGCGGTCGTGAGCGACACCGCACTCACAGCAGGTCCATTCTCTTATACGCAGCCCATTGACGCCTCCTGGCCCCGTCAGGGCGCCGCAAGCCGAACAGGCGCGGGTGATGTACGCTTCTCGCACTTCCTTGAAAACAATGCCTGCGTGATCGCACTTGTATTCCAGCATTGTTTTCAGGATGGACCAGCCAGCATCCAGCACGGACTTAGCCATCCTGGTTTTGGCGAGCTTCGAAGAGCTTACGCCGCCCACGATGATTGTGCCGTAGCAGTTCACCAGCTGGCGGCTAAACTGATGCAGTGCATCCTTTCGGCGGTTGATTATCTTGGCGTGAATAGCGCGTGTTCTGGCCTTGTTTCGGCTGCGCTGGGCTATGGCAAGCTTTGGCTCTAGATCACGATAGAACCTGCCATTTTCAAGCGTTTCGCCATCACTACAGGTCGCCACGTCCTTCAGGCCTAGGTCGATGCCTACCGCGCCTTGCCCAAGGCTGGATTGAACTCTGGCATCAACGACGACATTGAAGTACCAGCGTCCGCGTGCGTCTTCACTAAAGCTGCCTGAGCGGAATTTATGCCCTGCCAAGCCGTAGCTATCCCATACCTTGAAGTAGTGGCCGTTATGGTAGACCTGCCCATTGTTCCAGCTTGCAGCGCCGGTATTTATAGGAATCCAGCCAAGCGAGCGCCGGACGCCAGCCGACTTGCGCCAGTTGAGACGGACCTTTTTAAACTGTTTGCGGCGCGTGACGTATTCAGCGGCAATGCACTGCAAGGTCTGGCTATGTAGCCCTAGTTCTTTTGCAGCCCCTTTTGTGTAGGGGTGAAAGTCATAGGCCGATAAGAATCCCCCGCGCTCACGGATAGAGCGAGCGCTAAGCTCGTTTAGGTAGTTCCAGACAAAATTAACGCTACGCGCCATCTGCCGAAGCAACGGAACGTGCTTGTCTCGAACTCGAACCTTGAGGTTCCTGGTCTGTTTCATGAAAAGAAATATATTTGGTCTATGAGCAAAAATACAGACATTAGAGCTGGTAGACACTGCGTCTTCGAGATTCATGCACACTTGGTCTTTGTAACTAAGCATAGAGGGCGTGTTTTTTCAGATGCACACCTGAGGACACTAGAAAGGTTACTTTGCAAGGTGTGTCACGACTTTGAAGCAGACCTTGTAGAATTCAATGGAGAGGCTGACCATGTTCACTTGCTAGTAACGTACCCACCTAAGGTCGCGCTTTCCAGGCTGGTTAATAGCTTGAAGGGGGCTTCCAGTAGGCGCATGAAGCAGTTGCACCCTGAGCTGGCGGCCACTGCCTATCAGCACAATGCCTTGTGGAGTCCTAGCTATTTTGCAGGCAGTGTTGGAGGTGCGCCGCTCTCGGTAGTAAAGGCATACATTGAGCAGCAGACGAGACCCTTATAGGAAGGCTACGCCTTCCGCGCTATTCATCTCCGCACTAGAAGTACGGGGTTTTTCGGCATAACTGATAAATACGCCACATCGAACAGGACATCGCCCCATGGCCTCACCCGACAAACAACGTAAACGTACTCAACGAGCCAAGGACAAAGCCAAGCAGAATCGGTCTAGCAAAACCAAAGCGAAGATTGGGTCCCCACTACTAGCCAATCCGCTGGTCAACGAGCCATTCGACGACGTCGAGATCGACCTGAGCACCTTCAACTTCAAGGACATTGAAGAGAACGGTTTCGACCCAGCGGACTTCGACGATTTGTTTCAGGCGATGAATGCTGCCGAAGGCATAAGCCTGCTCGCCATGTGCTTGGTGTTTTTGCAGTACCCAGTGCTGGAACTGGTAATCGCTGAGGAAGGAGAAGAGCCTGCCATCGACTTCATGATGGGCCTGCTCATCGTCTATCGCGGCATGTTTCATAATGATGACGAAGAGGCTGCTGTGAACTGGATTGGCAGCGATACCTTCCAGGCTGCTTATAACGAAGCGTCGACGATCCTGCAGCAAAAGAAAGTACGCGGCGCTTCAAAACTACAAATTTAGTAGGTCGTAGATTAATTATACTGGCCACTCCATTAGGACAAGATCAAACACTTGTATCGGCTTACCCAATGGCAGCTGTTGGCCGATTCTGTTGAAAATGTAGGTTCAGCGGCAGCCAGCCGGTCAGGTGTTCCTGCTGTCGAAGTGCCTAGCAAGCCACTTCAAGTTGCCTTTCGGCGTTTCACTGAGCTCCCTTGCTCAGTTTTGAGGGTTAACTGGAGGGTTTCTGCTTGCAGCAGGCGTACCTATCCCGTGATCGGTGGCCCTTGAGGCAAAAGCTCGGCCATGCGTCGCAGGTTCTGCACAGTCGCAGCCAAGGTGAACTCGTCAGTCGCTCCTGTCAGACCACGCAGTCGCAAGCGGTCGAGGGTGCGCTTAGAAGACAGAGCTGCCTTGGTTTTTACATAGCAACGCCGAAATCGAGCGTTTTTTGAGCTGCCGATAAGTAGCTCTCTCAGAAGCCGACTTTTTCAACAGAATCGACCCATAGCAGACGCTGACGACAGGCTGACAAATGACTAGTGTGACGATACGAAGGAGGATGGTTTTATCGGCGCCGGCAACGCATAGGTTCGCTTCATCCATGCCACCTCCGCCAAAGGTGTGCGACCGAACAGGCGCTTGAAGTCGCGGCTGAATTGCGAGGCACTTTCATAGCCCACTAGAAAAGCCGTTTTCGCTGCCGTTAGATCGTTACGCAACATCAGTAATCGCGCTTGGTGCAAGCGTGTCGACTTGAGGTATTGCATGGGTGAGGTGTCGGTAACCTTGCGAAAATGCAGATGAAAATTGGGCACGCTCATCTGCGCTTCCTGGGCGAGTGCTTCTACATCCAGATGCTCGTGATAGGAGTGATGGATCTTGTGAATGGCACGTGTCACTTTGCCAAACTGGCCCTGTTGGGCGATGGCCACGCGCAGGCTACCACCTTGTTCACCCGTGAGGATGCGGTAGTAAAGCTCGCGCAGCATCGCTGGACCAAGGATCTGCGCATCGGTACGCTCTTCCATGATTTCCAGAAAACGCAAGGTAGACCGGCGCAGCGGTTCATCCATAGGCGAGGCATACATTCCCATAGGCTGGGCTGCGCCGAACCCTCGTACCTCATCCACCTGCTGGATCAACTCGCCGGCCAGAGTGAAGTCCAGGCGCAGGTATACTGCCAGCATTGGTTCTGCCTCGCTGGCGTCGGTCTCCATGGCGAAGGGCACTGGCACCGACACCACTAGATAATGCTGAGAATCGTAGACAAAAATTTGGTCACCCAGATAGCCGCGCTTCTGGCCCTGACAGAGGATGACAATACCCGGCTCATACAACACCGGTGTGCGTGTCAGCCGTCGGTTGGAGCGCAGAAAACGCACATCATCCAACGGGCTCAGGTTATAGCCCTCCAACGGAGCCAGTCGGCCCATCAGCTGTACCATGCGCACCGTGCACGGGTCCTTGGATCCAACGATTGTCTGCACTTCTCCCCGCATTATCATCCCCAGCCATCGGTCGAGCAGCTAAGCGCCTCCCATTGCTCAATACTCTCAAGCATTTGTCGCAGCTTGTCACGTACCAAGGTCAGGGCGTCGCTGCCCAGCAGGAGGTGAGCTGGCGGGTTGGGGCTGGCGATAGCCTTCAAGATGGCGCATGCGGCCTTTTGCGGGTCGCCCAGCTGTTGGCCGCTTTTTTCCTCACGCGCCTTGCGCACCGGGTCGAAGCTCGCATCGTAGTCACTGATACTGCGTGGAGTACGCTGCATCGAACGGCCTGCCCAGTCCGTGCGAAATGACCCCGGCGCCACGGCCGTGACAAGGATGCCAAAGGGGGCAAGCTCCTTGTTCAGGGTGTCGGATATACCTTCCAGAGCAAATTTGCTCCCGCAGTAGTAAGCAATACCGGGCATGGTGATATATCCGCCCATGGACGTGATATTGAGGATATGCCCCTTCCGCCGTTGGCGGAAATACGGCAAGAACGCCTTGGTCACCGCTACGGCTCCGAACACATTTACGTCGAACTGGCGGCGCATCTCAGCCAACGATGACTCTTCGAATATCCCCTCGTGGCCATAACCTGCGTTATTGACCAGCACATCCACCGGGCCGTGCCGATGCTCGACCTCAGCGATCACAGCGTCGATAGCATCGAATTGGGTAACGTCCAGAATCACACCATGGGCTCGCTCTGGCGAGAGCGCCGCAAAGGCCGCCAGTGCGGATTCGCTGCGGACGGTCCCGATTACCTGATACCCCTGGGCAAGCGCCTCTTTGGCCAGCGCCAAGCCAAATCCGCTGCTGACGCCAGTGATGAAGAGGGTTTTCTCTGCATTCATGTGAAGTACTCCTGAGATTCGCAACGAGGCAATGCTAAGGTCAGGAGTAAGAAGAGCCTATGCCGGATCGACTTGGAGTATTGCCTATTCCTATCAGGTTAACCGTTCAGGGTTTGGCAATCTGAAGATTTTTGTATTTCGCTTTCTAATCAAGGCTGGCATTTGCCAAGGGCCGCTTTGGTCGATAGCTGCCTCTGGCGGTAGGGTTCAGCAGGGTTTCTAGCGTGGACGGAGCTGAGGCCGTGAAAACGTTAGTAGGAATACCCGCTTTAAAATCAGTAGTTTAAGTATGACTAACAATCAGCGTCATTCAGATAGATCTGTCAGCGAGAGTCATGGCCTGTATAGAGTCGATGGTGCCCCGCTTGGAGGTCTACAGTATTGACAAGGCCTGGGCAGACCTCACCGGTATTCCAGGCTCGCCGGAAACGATGGGTCGCGTGATCAAGGAGCATGTCTTCAAATGCCCCGGTATCCCGGTAGGTGTGGGCATTGCCAACACGAAGACCTTGGCCAAGCTGGCCAACCACGCCGCCAAACGCTGGTACAAGTCCACCGGTGGGGTACTGGATCTGAGAGAACCTGACCGGCATAACCGGGCGCTGCAGCACATCGATGTCGGTGACGTCTGGGGCGTTGGGCGACGGCTTGAGGAAAAGCTCAAGCTGCTGGGCATTGAGAAGGCATGGGACCTCGCCCAGCACGACGCCTGGTCAATCCGCAAGATGTTTAGTGTCGTGTTGGAAAAGACAGTACGCGAGCTGCGCGGCATCTCCTGCATAGACCTAGAGGAAGTGGCACCACCCAAGCAGATGATCTGCACATCCAGAATGTTTGGCCAGCGCCAGTACACATTTTCCGCGCTGGCCAAGTCGGTGGCCAGCTACACGGCTCGGGCGGCAGAAAAGCTCAGGGCGCAGCAGTCGCTCTGCCAGGTCATGCGTGTGGGCATCCCGATGGGTATGCACGGCCCGCCAGAGGAGCGCTACTCCAATGGGGTCATCCTGAACCTGCCCTACCCCACCGATGACACACGTGTACTGGTTCAGTACGCCCTGCACGGACTGAAACACATCTACCGCGAAGGCTATGGATACGCCAAGTCCGAGATCCTCATGATGGACCTCAAGCAGCGTGGCGAGTACTCCATGGACCTGTTCAGCCCGAGCAGTCAGCAGGTGCCGATCGGCTCATGAGCACTATGGACAGTATTAACCGCAAGTTCAGCAAAGGTATGCTCCGCCCTGCGCGTATCACGGCTCAACCCGGCTGGGCCATGCGGCGCGAAATGATGAGCCAGAGCTACACCACACGGCTGGATCAGCTCTGGACGGTGCGTAGTTAAGAGAGTAGCTTTGACTGGAGAGTGAGAGAAGGTACGGTCAACCTTCCTGCGGAACGGTCCAGAAGATCTGAACATTGCCATTATCGCGAAAGGCCAGGGTTACGTTATCGGTTTCCTCAAGCTCGGCCATGACCTGCTCCCATGCTTCCTCCGGATCACTTTCAAGCCGCTCAAGCAGGGCTGTCTTTGCACGCTGCGCAGCTGGACTGTTGATCATGCGCTGAAGACGCATCGGTGCGCCAGCGAAGCATGGTATTATAGACCAAACGCACACAGCCAAACGTCTTTGCAAGCAACTCTGCTTGTTAAAGCGTTGGGTAGAACTGGTATTTGTAGGCGCATTTAGTCATGCCTTACAACATACAAAACTTAGTGTGAGATAGAAATTGGTCATCAGCAGGAAACGGTAAAAGGGCACGCTTTGCGCGCCGCGCTATCCCTCCCTGCACTTGAAGTACGGGGTATCTCGCGCAAGACTGATGAGCTTGCTGCGTTGCTTACTGCTCTTGCTTTTTCGAGGGACAAGTTTATGGATATTTAGAGCCACCTGCTGATCCGTTACCTGAGAGATCTATGTTTGATGCCTGACTCTCTGCTTTCTGCGAGTCTGCACCATATCGCCATCGGCCATTGAACTGACCCTGATTTTACGGACACCTCGAATGTGACTATACCGTTAGAGAGGAAGGTATCCCATGACAAATAAACGTACCTATCAGCGCTACAGCGCCGAGTTCAAGCGAGAGGCTGAGCGCCAGCTGGCCGATTTCATTCGCTTACCACATGCGATGCATCCAACTCGCCTGAATAGGGCAGAAACCTATTAATATCGTGCACGAGAACGCCGGTTGGTACTGGGGTTGTAGGTACGAACTTCACCCATCAAACCAGCGTTCTTGTTTCTGCCTTTCCCAAGATTTCGTGAAGAACCTTTTTTACCATAGAATTTGGCGTAAGAATCTTCTTTGCCGGTCATCGAAATTCATGGCCGCGCGGCCCGACCGAGGACACGAGTAGTCTCCTACGGCGATACTTCCCGAAAGGTACCAGGCCGTCTCGTTGGGTGCTCAATAGCGCATAGTCCACTGTAACCAGACTCTAAAAAATTGGCTGAATAATACCTGCCGAGCACTCAACGAATATCTAAAATCCATTAGATTTAGATGGATCGATTCAGCAAAATTTACATAGCCTAACAGATACCATTCTGGTGAGCTCTACATAAAGGCTTATGCCAAATAGTGAAATCACATTCCGTTTTCAGCAGCCCCGCCAAATCAGAATACATTCGCTCAAAAGGCTGCGTTTCAATCGGCCTGTACCCAATCCGGTAATACCATTTCTTCAGAAATTCCTTTCTTTGATTTTCCCAAGTTCGAGGGGTCAGCAATTCTAGTTGCATTGTAGTGCATCCATTCTGGAGAGCCCACTTTTCAGCGTGTTCAACCAGCGCCGATCCAATACCTCTACCCCTCTGATACAAGTCGGCAGCAAGCATCCCAAACTCGGCAACGTTTTTTTTGAGAAGAGTAATCTTAACCACTCCAGCTAAAACTCCTTCAATTTCAGCCAGCATAAGATTTCCTTTTCCTATGAGAGAGCTTAACTCCTCGTGATTTGTCCTGAGCGCAGACGGTATCCACATACCCGCCTCGGCATCAGCGTAGACTTCATTTATAAGGCGCGTCAGTTGATCTAAACGGTCAGGATCTAGATCTGCGCCACTGGCGAGCCTTATTCCAATCATATTATTCACAAATATTTATCTCCATCTCGATGAAAATTAGCCTTAGAGTTCATGCGATAAGTGCAATAGCTACGTTATCCAACTCTTCTGTATATTTTTGTAAAGGGCACCTGTGCCGGTATTTGATAGCCGAGCCACTTCTGTAGACCGAATAACGAATCGACGATGGGATCGCCGCACTCCACTACCAGCAACGCCGATTTCGCAAGGAACTAAATAAATCTGTTCCCCTTTTTCCCTGCGTTTGCACGATCAGCGAGTGATGGTATTCAACGGCTTCCGCCGCAGACCTACAAAAAGCACTCGTGGAAAAAGTAGCGCCTGACAACCTCATCGCGTCAGGGCTGCGCTTTGGTTCTTGGAAAATACAGGTCATTCAGTCCTGTCTGCAGCAACGCCTGATGCAGATCCGATCCATCCACCGGTATCAGGGTGCGCTTGGCAATCGCCCAACCCGCAGCGGATCTTTCAAGCTCCCAGCGATTGACTACCGCGCGGTGAATTCTATAGCCGGTAGATACGCCGTGGTTTGGCAGTTCCCTGGGTTGCCCTTCGTGATCCAAATGGACAATCATCAGATAGGAAGTCACTACCGCCGTATCGCCTTGCAGATCGATCAGGGGCAAGCCGGCAAAATGAGCGAGCCCTTGCCCGATGGCTTCATAATGCTCAGGCCTTTGAATGAACGCCGCGATGGCTGTCGCACCTTGCGCTCCGTCCAACACCGGACCTCTATCGAACACCCCGTTCTCCCGGTAAGCGGATAATGTGTAGGCGGCATGTCCGGTATCTGCGCTAGGTGGATGGGATGCTATGAGCTGATAAATTGCCAGCTTGTCTTCGACAACACGCAGCCTGCTTTCAAGGTCCGCTAAGTCCGTAGAATTCATGTTCTTTTCTCTGCTTGAGCGTGGGGCTATCGATGGGAAGTAGCGCATCGATAGAAATTCTTTCGTATCGTTCGATGTGTTCGATTCGAGGTTATCTGGCATCAGCCGTGTGAGAGGCCTCGATGATCAGATCAGCAATCGTCCGGGGTTGAGAGAGAAGCGAAACATGACTGGCACGAACGTCTATCATGTGAGCGTTCATCCGTTGTGCCATGAAGCGTTGAAGCTGGGGATTAATGGTTCGGTCTTCGGTCGATACCGCATACCAGGTCGGCTTGTCATGCCAGGCGGCGACCGTCGTTTTTGCCGTCGTGATTGCTTTGCCGAAAGGCTGTTGGACTGCAAACAGGACCTTGGCTTCCTGCTGGGGTAGGTCACCCGCAAAGTCCTGTACGAAGGATCGCTCAGAAAGCATGCCATATCCGTCGGCTGACCACCGAAGACCTTTAGCGGCCGGGGCAGGCGCGAAGCGTTGGGTCAAGGCCTGGTAGTCTTCGCCAGCATCGGGCGCACGGGCAGCGATATATACCAGCCCCTTCACCCTGGGATCGTCGCCTGCCTGGCTTATTACCATTCCGGCATAGGAATGCCCGACCAAAAGCGTAGGTCCGTCCTGTAGGGCAAGGGTTCGTTCGACTGCGTCCACATCGGCATCCAGCGACGTCGTCGGGTTTTGCACTGCGGTAACTTTGAAGCCCTTGGCTTGTAATAACGGAATAACCTTCGACCAGCTGGACGCATCCGCATAAAGCCCGTGGACCAGTACGATGTTCTTTATTTCATTGTTGTTAACGGACGGAATGTCGTGCGCTTGGGCAGCGAATACCGCTCCAAGGCAGACGGCAATAACCGATAGGCCAATGCCGAGTCGTCTGACTGACTTCATAGATATATCTTCCTCTTTTAGTCGCCTACCCGTTAATAGCAATAGCGTCAAAAACAAATAAAAGGCGGACAGCTGTAATTCAGGCGCGGTGGAATATATTCGAACCAGATTGACTACAGCCTGAATCTACCTTCTAGTAGGTTTAATAGTCAAGTGCATTAAGTGAGCGCGGTTTAGCCAACAGATCTAAAATCTTCGGAGATTTCAGATGGACGTATGACAAGCGACGCTTTTCCCAGCGGCTAGATGGCCGAACCGATAAATGGCAAGGCAATCCCATCAGCATGCAGAGCAGGCGTGACCCGGAGGTTGACTGGACAGGGCTTTCGCCCTTTCAGGGCCTAGCTGCCGGCGACGGAACTAGTAGAGGCATACCTACCGGGAGACCGCAACGGACAACCGTTCCGCCGGCGGTCAGTACAGATATAAGCGCGAGTTTTATCATCTGCCGGATAAACATCAGGCATTGCAAGAAAGACTACCTTCTAGTAGGTTATTTTCTAGCTTTTTTTGGAAAGGCCACTGAACTGCGCAGGTGGGTTTACCACGTAATCGAACATTCAATAGAGTCGTGGTGATCGTTTACTTAATCGGCCTAGCGAGCGAAAACACCCGTTTCATAGCTCTACCTTTTCTTGCGGTAAGTAAAGCGCAGCGCCCCTCCGGATAGCTATTGAAACTCAATAAAAATCGATGGTTAAGAAGAGACCCTATGGAAACGCCAGATATCATGACTCACCTTTCATCGTTCCGACTGACGATCGATAACATCGACGCCGCGCTTATCCATATGTTCGCCGAACGCTTCCGGTGTACGGATCAGGTTGGCTTTCTGAAGGCGGAACACCACCTGCCTGCGGTCGATGAGGCTAGGGAACAACATCAGTATGATCGCCTGAAGAAACTTGCTGAGGGCGCCGGTCTCGATCCGATTTTCATCGAGAAACTGATGCAATTCGTCATCAGTGAGGTAGTCAAGCGGCACAGGCAGATAGCGGCTGCGCATGAATCCGGAAACGCGGAGCACTTTCCTACAGCGAACGGTTCGTGATGCATCAACCCCGTCTCAAGCGTTAGGCCATGGGTTGTCGTACAGAGCCGTCCGGGTTTGGAGTGTTATCCCTTACTCTAAACCCAGGTCGGTTGATTGGAATATTCGGATCTACCATTACTGAATGATGCCTGTGCTTCCCGAGATTGATTTTCGATGGGGCAGGCAGACTTTCGGGCAGTTGCTCTGACACCTACCTACGCTTCACACCTTCCCTTTATCACAGTCGATCCTGCCGGTTAGATAAGCAATGCTGCTAAGGAAATCGCATGTCCTTAAAATTCGTATTAATAGCTCCACTGTTGACTCTCGCCCTTGTGGATCTCAATGCAATGGCAGCGCAGCCCGATAACTGCGCAATAGAGCCGGCTCCCGATGTGCTAAAGCACCTCTTGGCAACCATGAACGAGCGCCTTGAAATCGCGGATCTCGTGGCGCTCACCAAGTGGGACAGCGCCAAACCGAGCCAGGACAGCGGAAGAGAGTCTCAGGTGATTGCCAATGCACAGCGACAGGCCGTCCAGTACGGTATCGGCAAGGACGACGCGGGCCAATTACTGAATTGCTGGCAGCCCAGATCGAGGCCAGCAAACTCGTTCAATACCGCTTACTGGCCACATGGCAAGCAGCGGGAAGAGCTCCGGAAACGCAACGACCGGATCTGAAGAACCAGATCCGCCCTCTGCTTGACGAGCTTCAGACCCGTCTACTGAAGCAGTACGCCAGATTCTGTTCATTCAGGAAGCATCCAGACTGTCCCGCCTCGTTAAACCAGACACGACCGCCTTTAGCCCGCGATCAGCTACATGCGTTAGGGCTGATTCGGGCCACAGGTGAGCTATGCACCGGCAACAAACCGCAGGCATGAATGCCCGGCACAATGGAGTCGATGTCAAGACAATCGCGGTCAGTGAAAGGCACTACTGTGCCTGCCGCCTAGCGCCGCTCCGCATCGTCCGGGTTACCCTAGCCTCTGTTCTGGAAGGGTCGGATTACCCACCGCTCACACATGGCCCATAACTCGGGAGTTCCGGCTTCGATCACAGGCCCATATCGGCTAAGCACCTAGTCGAGCGAGACGCCACTCTCCTCCCACGTCCCGCCATCGGTCATTATATTTGCGAGCAAGGGCTGTAGACGGTCAAGCGCCTCGGCGAACTTTGCATCCGCTGTCTGTGCAAGCTCGAACTCCTGCCAGAGGCCAAGCAAAGCGTTGCCTTGTGGCTGTGGCAAAAGCCCGAACAGGCGCACTGCCGCCATGTGCTCCTGCTCGGCCTGTACCTGGCTCGATGTACCGCCATGAATGGGGTGATCGCCGACATCAATCTCAACGATGTCATGCAGCAGGAGCATCTTGATGACACGCGCTGCATCTATCGTTGCGCTTGAATACTCGCTGAATATCAGCGCGTCATCGCCAAATGCCAGGAATGTTCGACCGAGTTCTCTCGTCGGCTCTCATCCAGCAGCAGTGATTGCCGCACGACAGATTTAAGTTGGTCGATTTCCCTCAGGGAGGCGAGCTGTCGGTCGAGCAGGGTATTGCATGGCTTGGCTCCGGGTCCGTCTTGGCAGGTCGGGTATTGCAATCGGTACGGCCTGCGGCACAGTGATCACCGCGCATGCGGGCCGACCGGTCTGCAGCCGCCAGCCCGTGCTCTTCGTCGCTTGAAAGGCCCTGTAACGCGACAGCGGTTGAGAAGGTACATCCGTACTTTAGGTCGTACCGTTCCTGCTCGCCTCGGACGTATCGGTAAAACCAGCCTCCCCGCCCGGGTCTCATCGTGACCAGGCGCTGGATCTTTCGCCAGCACCAGCAGATCAACGAGTAGAGCCGGCATTACCCGCCTTGAGGTGGATCGGCCGGTCGCATAGGCGAAGGCTGCAATCCGGTCCCCGCGGCAGCGAAGTCAAAGGAGGCCTCGCCGGCCGAAGGCCGAACCATTCATGTTTTGACATCGGAGTCAGACACCAATGAATCCAGGCCTTCGAACAAGTATTCAGCTACGACGGCGGTTTCCAGCACGCCACAACCTGGTATCGAGCCGTCAAGCGCCCTCTGTCAGGCGCTGGATCGATACGCGGACGAGAGATTCGAACGTATGTGGATCACCGAAACCTCTTGCCGCCAACATTGCACCGTGTACGGAGGCCATGAACACCTTCGCCTCGATCAACGGGCTGCTGTGCAGTCGAAACTGTTTGTTCGCTGCTCCACGCTCCAAGGTCGACGCAAGCCATGCTGTGAGCTCCTCGAAATGCCCTTGCAC
The DNA here is from genome assembly GCF_003691465.1 of Pseudomonas sp. LTJR-52. Taxonomy (NCBI): domain Bacteria; kingdom Pseudomonadati; phylum Pseudomonadota; class Gammaproteobacteria; order Pseudomonadales; family Pseudomonadaceae; genus Pseudomonas; species Pseudomonas sp. LTJR-52. The sequence continues at coordinate 5,277,337 of NZ_CP033105.1, read as the reverse complement.
CTCGACCGCAACATTGGCCGGAATGGCCGGCAGCTCAGCCGCCAGCATCGCGCAGATACAGAACGAAGACGTACCCTTTTCGATGCACTCGGTCCAATAGCCGGCGTAAGCGTTCAGTTGTGCTACTGGATCGGCAAGCTGTCGTTCGAGCATGGCCAACCCGTCACGGGCCTCCGCGCGGTATCGCGCCACAACCTCACGAACCAGATCGGCCTTGGTAGGAAAATGGTAGTGAATGCTTGCCTTGCTGATCTGTACCCGGGCAGAAATATCTGCATAGCTGAAACTGTTGTAACCCCCCGCTTCTATGAACGACCGGGCAAGCGTGACGATATCCGCCGCTCTGGGAGAAAGTTCTGCATACATAGTTAATATGAGTCGTGTCCAATGTAGATATAACTCTACCAGTTGATAGGTTTTAGATCAAAGTCTCAGAGTGTCATTGACCGAATCCGATTGGTCTGGACGTCATCTACAACCCATCGAGCCGGCTCGCTCCAGTGCTCAACTCTCTCGCGTTCTGGTTCTTCATCGTGGAGCACGGTGATTACAACTGCCCTGCCCCTTTCCGCCTATCGTGCCTTCTTTTCCTGCTGTGCACGGTATCCAGCAACGCCTTGGCGCGCCGCCGTAAACATTCATAATCTTGAACGATTCAGGGTCAGTGAGTACCGCTGCGACAAAGAATCCTATCGTACATTGATAATATACCTACCAGTAGGTTAGTATTCCGGAACTGGTACTGAAGAGGGGTGAGATGCCAGCGCGCTTACTTCTCTGTCGACTCGCTATTCATGGGTCCCGCTTCAGGCCCGCGAGTGCAGTAGTCGGTCGGCAACACACCTGTCCATGCCAGCCCAAACTATCTGGAGAATCCCATGAAGAATGTTGATTCAACCCCCGCCTACCTTTCGAATACTTGGCTGCAAACCTACTACTTGCTACGCTTCGCCGTTTCGGTAGTCTGGATCATACTGGCGGTCGTCCTGGGCCGGCATAACCCGGCCATTGGTGCAACTCTGCTGGTCGCCTACCCGTTATGGGATGCGCTCGCCAATTACCTCGATGCCCGCAAGAGCGGTGGGCTTGGCTCCAATCCGCCGCAGTTGCTCAACGTCATCGTCAGCGTGTTCGTCGGCATCGCCATTGGATGGTCGCTTACCTTTGGCATGGCCGCCGCCATCAAGGTGTTTGGCACGTGGGCCATCGTCGCCGGCTTGCTGCAGTTGGCGGTCGCCGTCCGGCGTTGGAAGACTGCTGGTGGCCAATGGGCGATGTTCCTCAGCGGTGCCCAGTCTGCGGCCGCAGGCGCCTTTTTCTTCAAGCAAGCCGGTAGCGGCATCCCGCTGGATGTAACAACGGTAGCGCCCTACGCCGGCTTCGGGGCGGTGTACTTCGCCATCGCGGCTATCTGGCTGACCGTCAGGAATGCTCGTCAGCGGTCTAGAGCTCTTGCCCGCTGAGCAGATCTGCTCATCAGTGCCGCTCGGTCTTGCAGAACCACGCGCCGGGTTTACCAAAATGACAAATGGTTTCCAAAGCTGTCTTGACCCTAGAGCGGCACTAATATATGAACCAGTCAGTCTACATATCGACACTGCAGGCAGGCACATCAAATGGCAAATCACGCTGACCTTGGACAATTGACCAGCTTGCCAGTGCGGTACAAGAGATAAGACGGTAGAGCCCAGGACGTCAGACTGGCATAGGATTACAATAGATCCAGGCTTAATCCCTTCTTTGATACCCGCTCTCCTGCTTTACATACGATTGTTGTAACCGCAGTGGGGCTGGAGTCCTATGCTGCCAATCATTGAACAATGTCAATTTTATAATGCATTTTATCGCTAATAAAAATCGCTCTAAAACCGATACAAGAAGACAAGATTTTTCCTCTATCAGAGCGTGTGTATGTTATCCAATCTCAGTATTACCAAAAACTGGGTGCTGGCTTTGCACTGATCAATTGCGATCATATGCATCCTGGTCTATGTCGCCCGCCAAGGCTTCTTCGAGGTAGATCACTCTGTTAGATGGAATATTCATACCTATGCAGTCCTGGACAATGCCAATGACCTTTTGATCAGCCTGACCAATATCGAAACAGGCATGCGCGGCTTTGCCTTAAGTGGCGAAGACGATTTTCTGGAACCCTATACCTCCGGAAAAAATGAGTTCGAGCAGTCCTAGATAAAACTCAAGGACCTGACCTCTGATAATCCAGTTCAGCAAAGCCGCCTGGATGACATCAAAGCTTTCAATCAAAAGTGGATAAGCGAAGATATCGACAAAACCATTCAGCTACGCCGTGAAGTCACATTAGGGCACATCCCAATGGAGGCTGTCGTTTAGCGTATCGTTGATCGTCACGATAAGGTCAAGATGGATGGTATGCGCAAGCTGATTGCCGATCTGAGCGCTGATGAAGACAAGCTATTGGTTACACGTACCGCTACGATGGAGTCTGCCGCAAGCGCAGCCGTCTGGACATTAATCGGTGGGGGTATCGCCGCAGCCATCGCTGCGCTGATCATTGCGCTTAGCTTGTCTTCCTCTATCAAGGGCCGTCTCGAAGAGGCTATCAAGGTTGCTCGCTCGATTGCAGAAGGCGGCCTGGATACTGACATCAACCAGACGGGTAATGACGAAATTGGCAACCTGATGGCTGCGTTCAAAGCCATGCAGCTGCGCCTGCGTGAAATGATCTCCGAGATCAAGGGTGGCGCCGATCAGCTTCTCACCGCAGCCCATGATATTTCGGGTACATCCGAGCAATTGGCTGTGGCTGCCCGTGACCAGTCCAACTCGGCTTCGTCCATGGCGGCAACCGTAGAGGAGCTGACAGTTAGCATCAGCCATGTATCGACCAGCGCCACTGAGGCTCACGCCATTTCCACGGACTCAGGCAAACGTTCGCTTGAAGGGGGCAATGTCATCCGACGTACCCTGGAAAGCATGACGCAGATTGCTGGCACAGTGCAGAACTCAGCCGATCAGATTTCTGAACTGGGTCGCCATGCCGAAGAGATTACGTCGATTGTCAATGTGATCAGTGCGATTGCCGAGCAAACCAACCTGTTGGCCCTGAATGCCGCCATCGAGGCTGCTCGTGCCGGTGACCAGGGTCGTGGTTTTGCCGTAGTAGCTGACGAGGTTCGGCTGCTGGCGCAGCGCACGGGTAAGTCCACTCAGGAAATTGCGGATACGATCAAGAAGATTCAGGTCAGCACCCAGGATGTTGTAAGCAGCATGAATGTAGGTGTTGTTCAGGTGAATCAAGGCGTGGAGCTGGCTCACGCTGCCAGCGAGGCTATTGAGGAGATTCGCAATGGTTCGGATCGTATTATTTCTGTAGTCGATCAGATCTCCATTGCGCTGCGTGAGCAATCAGCCGCCAGCCATGATGTGGCGCGAAGTGTCGAACGTATTGCTCAGATGGCTGAGACCAACAGCTACTCGATCGAAGGCGCCTCGCGTAACGCGTCTAACATCCAGCATCTTGCTCAGTCATTGGACAAGCAGGTCGCGCAGTTCCGCCTGTAACTGGATAGTATTGTAAGAGCGTATGGTTGATGGCTCCCTTAAAAGACCATCAACCATACAAAACCTGTCCCTTTACACCTGTTTCGCTTGCCTTGGCTATTTTACGCAACTACTGGGTCTAAGCGGGTCTGGATGGGGTATCTCTGACGGCTCCGTCTGTTGGCCTCTTGGCTTGGGGGCGAGCCCTTTTCTCAAGAGAGTTTGAGCTACTCGCTCTCTTTTGTAAGCCGAGCTTTTGTCCTTAAGCGGAAATAAACAAGCCATTTAAGATTGAAAATGCGCTTACCCAAGTGCGATAGGCAGCAGCCCTTCAAATTGAAAAGAAACCATAGCTGTAAACGCTCAGGTTTACCCCACAGCTTTTCAGAGCCATGGGAACAGTCTGAATGGCAATACGACGGCGTCTAAATGAATGCACTGTGGCCCATCCACCTCTACCAGTTCTCAACACATTCACAACTGTTCTACTTCAGCTGCGCGGCAGTAATCTATTTGCCTTCAGTCATGCTGCTTATTTTTGAGGCAAGATCTGTAATCGTAAAAGGTTTAGTCATAAGCTCTACCCCAGGTCGATTAAGGCTCTTTTGCAACGTCACGCTTTGATCATAACCCGTGATAAATAGCACTTTTAAAAGGGGATACATTTCTAACGCCTTAGCCGCAAGGTCTCGCCCGTTAAGTCCTGGCAGCCCTATATCAGTTACGAGCAAATCAATTCCAGGTCTATTTTTCAGGATGTCCAGACCTTCATGCCCGTCACTGGCGATAAGCGTAAAATAACCCATATCCTCAAGCACCTCTGGTACCAGCTCACGAATGGCTGGATCATCTTCAACCAGAAGGACCGTTTCGCGTGTAATCGTATTCTGGGGGTTCAGCACAGGCTCGGTCGTGTCCTCCTGAATGTGCCCCTGATAGCGAGGTAAATACAGGTCAACGGTTGTTCCTTTGCCTTCTACAGACGAGATCTTTAATCGGCCTTCACTTTGTCTGGCAAAACCATAGACCATTGAAAGTCCGAGCCCTGTCCCCTGCCCCATCGGCTTTGTCGTAAAAAATGGTTCGATGGCCCGCTTCATGACTTCAGCTGACATTCCCGTACCATTATCGGTCAAGCCGATTCGTACATATTCTCCTGGAGCTACATCGGGAATGTTGAAGCAGTTCTCAAGCTCTATCAGCAGCTCCCCCCCTTCATGCATAGCATCTCGGGCATTAATGGTCAGGTTAAGGATCGCGTTTTCCAGCTGATGGGAATCACATAGTGTTAACCAAAGGTCTTGCTCCGGCTCGATTCTAAGAACACAGGACGGGCCAACAGAACGGCGCAAGAGCAACTCGATTTCATAGATAAGTTTGAGGACATCGACCGGTTTTGGCGCGAGCGGCTGCCGACGTGAAAAGGCAAGCAGGCGGTGGGTCAGTGCGGCGGCCCGTTGTGCTGACTCCTGGGCTATGTCTGTATAACGTTCGAGCTTATCGGTGCGTCCATACGAGAGGTGCTTCTTTAACAGCCCTAAAGAGGCAATAATTCCGCCAAGAAGGTTGTTGAAGTCATGAGCGATACCTCCCGTCAGTTGCCCCACTGCCTCCATCTTTTGCGCCTGCCGGAGCTGATCCTCAACCTGGAGCAATGCCTGCTGCTGTTCTTTCTCCGCTGTGATATGCCTGCCATAGAAATAGCAGGCGTTGCGTTCGGCCGATGAATGCCAGGATATCCAGCGAGGGGTGCCGTCCCTGTGACGGTAGCGGTGTTCAAAGCTTGTCAGGTGATCGCTTGAAGCAGCCCGCTGGATTGCCTCTCGAGTTTTCTCTATATCTTCATGCCATACGAAGCCATAGAGGCTTTTTCCTTCAAGCTCGGCCTGATCGTATCCCAGAATGTCTTTCCAGGCTGGGTTTACAGAATGAAAGACACCATCAGGTCCTGTTACAGCTAGGAGATCTCGGGAGTTTCGCCAGACGCGATCATATTGTGCAGTACGGTTCGCAACGCGACGTTCAAGCCTTGTGTTGAGCTGCTGAAGCTCTTCGGCTGCCTTCTGCTGCTCGTGAATATCTGTAGTTGTGCCAATCCATTGAAATACTTCATCTTCAATGCCATGGACGGGCACGGCTCTGACCACGTGCCAACGGTACTCACCATCGAAGCGGCGAAACCGCATTTTCGTTTCATAAACAATTTCAGACTGTGTACACCCAGCCCATAGAGCCTCCACTGCAGGACGATCTTCGGCATGAACCCAGTCGAGCCAGTTCCTGGCTAACTCAGCACTACTTTCAGCCCCGCAGTAAGTAACAAGCCAGTCGCTCGCCCAGCGTACCGTACCCTCAGGGGTTGCGCTCCAAACCCCGTTGGGCATGGCTTGAACCAGAGCCTTGAATTGCAACTCGCTTGCTTTAAGCGCTTGCTCAGCCTGATGTTGCTCAGTTACGTCATAGCCTTCAACAAAAGTACCGGTAACGTTTCCGGCGTCATCTTTAATAGGCTCATAAATAAAGTTGAGGTATCGCTCGGTGGAAACGCCTATGTTTTCCCCATGCAAACGAAAGGGCACATGAGTGGCTACAAGCCGCTCACCGGTCTTAAATACCGTGTCCATCCATTCAAAGAACTGCTCGTCTGCGATATCGGGATAAGCTTCGCGAATGGTTTTACCTATAAAGTCTCGGCTACCAAACAAACGCTCATGGGTGGCATTAGCAAACTCAAATACGTGCTCGGGCCCTTTTAGAACAGCGATAAAGCCGGGCGCCTGGTCAAACAAGCGGAGCTGGCGTTCGGTTTCTTCGCGATGACGACGTTCAGCCAGTACTTGAGCAGTGGTTTCGACACAGGGACAGAAAAAGCCAGCAACCTGTCCTTGTTCATCGCGCACCGGTGTGTAGGAAAATGCAAAGTGAGTTTCCTCTGGATAACCATGGCGGTACATGGTTAAGGTGATATCGTCCATATGCACGGAGGAACCGCTATAAACGGAGTCGACAATCGGGGCTAATTCCTCACGTGCCTCCCTCCAGACTTCAAACAATGGCTGCCCCATGGACGCGGGATGCTTGCGTCCAAGAATATCGGCATAGGCATCGTTATAAATCATGGTTTTATCGATACCCCAGGCAATAAACATGGCCTGTTTGGATCCCAGAACAATGCTGACCAGCATTTGCAGGGTTTGAGGCCAGGTCTCTGGCTTACCAAGCGGGGAGTTCTCCCAGGCGAGGCTCCGAATAAGTTGCCCCGTCTGGCCTCCTCCCTGCATAAAGGTAAAAGGGCTATTTTGCGGTTGTATTTCAAGCATTAGATATTCTCGGTAGCGATGAGATATCCAAGCCCTAAAGGCATGGTCAATAATTATTAAGAACACGCCTATGTTAAATTATCCCTTGCCACTGCATTTAAACTTCCCTTGGATCAGAGGCTTAAATCCCCTTAATCGTTGTGTGCAAGGCTTGAGAGGACACTCTGGCTGCCAGCGCGGAAACAAGCAGCCCGGTTGCGGCTGGGGAAAACTCTTGTGCGCGAAGAGCCTTTTGAAGACAGAGTCAAGCTAGAGCAAAGCTCAATCCAGTCAGAAGCGAAATATCTCATCTCTGCAGTGCATGAGCTGCTGGCGCCGATCGAGCGGCTACCTCAATGAGCCCATTCGAAACAGCGGCCCCAGCAACAGGTACACGTCGCTCCTAAAACCATGAGGTGGCCTTTAACGGTTTGCACTCCTGCAAATCTTTGACGTGAGCATCTAGTAATGGCCCCTCTGATTCAGCAAAATCCTGTTTGAGCTGCCGATCTGATTGATCACCGCTTTTTGACTAATCCCCGCCTGCCCTATGGACAGATAATTCTGGCTGCCCTGTGTCAGCGCAGTCGCTACGTGTCCAGCTCCTTCCTGATGCCCTTCATACAGATTCGACTGCCCGATCTGCCTGTAATAGAACTCGTTCGAACTACCAGACTGGACCATATCGATCGAATTGGCCTCCCCGCTCTGCTGAAGGCTGGACAGGATGCCAGGCTCAGCCGGCGCGGCCAGTGCCACGTTGTTATCACCATCCTGCAGAACAGACAGACCGTTACCTGAGCCAGTTTGAGTTGAGGAAATCAGGTTGGAATCTCCTATCTGGGTAAGTGCAGTAGCGCTACCATCGCTTTGAAACTGGAACAGATAAGCAGAATTGTTTTCGCCTTGTTGCCTGGTGAACCCTACGCTGTAGCCTGACGAGGTCAACTGGTTGGCAAGACTGAAGTTTGCCGCGCCGCTCTGTAGCTGCAAGGTATAGGTATCATTTGAGGCGGTGTGCCAACTGCTAGCCTGGTTACTTTCACCTTGTTGAAACATATCGGCATTGGAATCAGATGAGCCAGTATCGATATAAACGCTTCCATCGTTGTTGTTGCCTGTCTGCTGGAGCAGGACATTCACATCTTGTGTGTTTTCCTGATGGATTAGACCAACATTTAACGAGCCCTCCTGCTCAATTTTGACGCGAGAATCTACGCTGTTGATCTGTATCGATACAGCTTGGTTTTGATTACCTTTTTGAGTCACTATGGACTGAAGACTAGCCCCGGTCTCCTCAGAGGGCTGCAGAGTACCAGAGCTGGCGTTCTGCATTGATTGTTGGATCTGCTCTTGCGCATAGGCTCCTGACGCGGCTATTAACGATAAGATAGCCAGGCCTGATGATTTCCACCTGCTCATAGCGGTACCCTCCAGACACCCGTTGGTCTTCTTGGTCATCACAGCCAGTCTAACGGTAGACTTAATCAGCCCATTTACTGCCCCAACGTGTGACTAACTATTTCAGATACACCGATCAGTAACGAGGCTACCGCCAAGGTAGCTTCTAAATGCCTATCTGGGCGCTTGTTGGACACCGTAACGAGCAACGCTCACCAGTGGCAGGCAGCGGAGTGGCCGGAAGCGTTGTGCCTGCAGCAAGGCAAAGGGCAATGTGTGTCGATCACCGCAACACTGAGCTCGGCGATGCCGATCTTGAGGATGCGATTCCCCAATGTCTTATCAAGGCTAGGCGATGGCTTCAGGACAGCAACTTCGATATGTGGACAATGACAGATGCAGCCGATGGTGTGGCCCCTGACTTGACTCTTTGTCAGTGGTAAGGCTGGGCTTCGAGTCATCATGAACAGTGTTAGGGCTATTGGATTGGATAGATCTTACAATAGCCTCCTGTAGCTTTCCTTATGCTAATGCCCAAATACGGATGATGGCACTATCAAGCTCAATGGTACGCTCGTAAGGTGTTATTTTTAACGCTCGTAAAATGTTTCCATTCTCTGTAACGGTTTCACCATGAGCGATAATAAGGATGAAGAATTTGTGTTGAAAATCAGTAAGGCTCTTAAGCCTTAGCGTATCGCTTAATATCGACCAACCGATTGGATTTGAAGTGGTAGCCTGAGGCAATGGGTCATGAAAACTCAATCGTCCCTCTGGAACAGGTCGAAGTAGTTCCATAGTCTCCGGCAAGTTATTACGGCCAGCTATACACTTCGTGTAGGAAACATCACCTAAGCATTTGACTTCAGCTGCCATCTCCAGATCCTCAGTATAAAGATCGAGTCGCTGCCCGTTTCCTATAGTTTTTCCGATCCAGATTTCTCGCTCCTGCTCAAACCAGGCATGCAAGCTGAGCTCAGCTTGTATCCAGTGTTCACGGCAATCATTTAGCTGGAGCACTTGGCTAAGTCTTGTTTCGATTTTTGTAAAGGCTTGCTCGAATAAATCTAACCACTCATCCCGACTTAACATACGCTGCTTGCTCTTCTTGATTGGCTAATAGAAAAGCCTGAGATCGGGCTTCTCTTGTCTCTCCTTGTAACGTCGTTTATATAGAAAACTTTATGGTGGCGCCCATGGAAAGGTCTTCGCCCATACGTACCAGCACCGCAGTCGTTTTTGTGCCGCCTTTAAATACGCTCGGCGACTATGCAGCACTCGTAGGCGCATAATGTTTAGAGGTGGATGGTTCTAGGCTGGAATGCTATTTATCTACAGGAAATAGTAGAGACCTCCCACTCAGCTCGCAGATAATTCCTGCTCGCTCCTGGGCCTGAAGGACAAGTCTTCGCACCCCGTCATCGCCCCCGCGAACATGAAAGCGAAAGGTGCCAAATTTACTTTTGACCTGGGTAACTTCCAGGTCCAGCCCTGGATGGTTCTCCAAGTAAAGCATAAGGTCGCGACTGAGCTCTCGAATCAATAAGAACCAGCCATCTCCACACTCGAAGCCCCAATGCATTGAACTCTCATCCGTGGGCCTGGTACGGCCACGGTAGAGATAGGGAAATTCCGCGTATAGTTGGTTAGTTAATTCAGCATTCATTGCTTATCTCTTGTAGCGGCAGCGGTCTGGGAGGTAGTAAATAGCCAGCCAGATTCCCTTTGGTGCATTAACCTTTACTAGACTATCAAGGTGCCTGAGCCAAACGTTACTTCACTTATTATATTCACCTCCCCTCTTTGTACATTAAGCCTTTGCTCCAGCCCAGTTACCTTTCCATAAACTGCTGTATCAAGAAAGATTCGGGTGGCATACCCTCGGCCTTGCTGAAGCGCCAGGATTAACTTGATTGACAGGGAATACTCGATAACCGGTGCAGCTCGTGTTATGCGAGCCTGGGGAATGGAAACCACACAGCCCTTCTCAGATCGTTTCAAACACTCCACAACCTGCTCTAACTGCTTGTCAGTGAGCCTATGGGCATCATCGACAATAAAGCAGGTTCCGCTTTCAAGCTGATCGTAAGATACGTTCATGACTTGTGTTAGGTGATTTCCTACTAGGATCGGCTCAGCGGGAAACGCTGTCTGAAGTAATGTGCTTTTTCCTACACCTCCGCTACCGCTGACCAGTACACGCTCTCCAGAGTGGACTAGTTCAACTAGACGTTGCAAAAGTACGCTTCTTTCAAATGCCTGGGCTGTCTCATCAGCAGAATGGGACTTGGACATACCTTTTACCTATATAAGGCTTGTAAGGCAGTAGGAAACAGCCACAATAAGTATAATGGCAAATGTTAAACAGCTTATGGGCCAGCGCTCAGCACAGCACTGACCTTATGGATATTTGAACACCTGAACACATCATTGTTGCGACTGAGGGCTGCGTATCATTGGTAGAGCGCGGCTATCTTAAGCATTTGTGTACGAACTATTAGTGGCGAACTTGCCAAGGGTGAAACCGTTACGCTGGTATGATTTGGCACGTTTCAGGTCAGAAAACGTGCGGTGCGCAAGGGACGCAATCCCCAGACCGGACAGGAAATCGATATCACGACCAGCAGGAACCCCACCTTCAAGCCTGGCAAGGACCTAAAGGATGCCATCAATGCCTGATGGTTCTCAGTGATTGAAGAGGCCCTAACAGGCAGGGCCTCTTATCCTGCAACCTGTTACCCGATAGCCTCAGTAAACCGCTCTAGCCAAAGGCTTACATCACCTGTCAGACATCTTCTCTGTCTGCCAAAGAGGGCACACACTATTCTGTGCATGAGGCAACAGTGCAGGACGCGTCAGCGTGTTTCACGGATGAAGGCCCCTGCCTGACACCGCGTTAAACACCACTCCTCAAAAACTCTGCTCTGGCAAGTTTTCAGCACTTGCCGCACGAAGTATTGATTACGCTTTTTAACCCTACGCAAGGAAGCAGTAATGGGTCTAGTACTTAGCCGCCAGGAAGGCGAAAACATCATTCTCCTGCTCGAATCCGATTGCGATGACGCTGCTGTGCTAGAGGCGCTGCGTCATGAGGGCATCACGCTGTCTATCACCTATGCCCAGAACGGCAAGGCCCGCGTCCTGATCGAGGCGCCGCAGGTCATCTCTATCATTCGCGAAGAGCTGATTGAAAGCTAAGACGGCTGCGCCTGTTACTAGGCCTCCTGTCTGCCCAAGGCCCCTGATGCCAAAGGCGTGATCACCGTACCCGATACCATCAAAAAGGATTTTTTATGCCACGTGCCTGGATGGCCGCTGCCCTGACTCTTGTCCTCTCATCCACTGCCTTTGCGCAGGACTGCTCGGTAAGCGAGATTCTTGGCCAGGTCTATGGACCTGATCACAAGGCCGATCTTGAGCTTTCAACCTGCAAGGTATGGCCAGCCCGGCCCGGGATTACCCTTGTTGCCGCGGGGCTAAATCGCGATGGCGACTACCAGGTTGGCAGTGAAGACCTTGAACTGCTGCTGGTGGACACGGCCACGTCCAGGGTAATTGCCCGCCGCCTGGAAGAGAATCGTCTCGGCTACGATGCCATCCAAGTTGGCAAGCTCACGTTTGATACAGCACCCTATAAGCTCAACGACGATGTACTCGCCTTTGGCTTGAGAATTGGCCGCCATAACAACTCAGGTGGCTATCCCTTTTCACAGACATCCCTGACACTTTATATCGCAGGAAAGAGCGGACTTGAGCCTGTATTGGAGGATCTGTTGGTTGAATCACTTTCTGGCGAAACAGACCCTGTTTGCCAGGGAAGATATGAGGAATCGGCCGCTACGCTTGCCTTGGGAAGCGCAACATCACATGGGCTGCATTCATTGGCTGTGACTCAACGCATCTCTACCTATCGTGAAGTCATGGGCACATCAGATACGTGTATGCCTCAGGATGAGAAAACCAGCCAGCACCGATATACGCTGACTTTTAACGGGCATCATTACCCCGTCCCACGTGAATTAAAGGCTCTGACACCGTAAAGGCGGGGCCTGAGGCGATGGATGTCAAGGAAAGCAGTAGAAACAGCGTACTAACACGTCTTTCGTTACTTTGGTCGGCGCTATGAAGCATACAGCAGAGGCTAGCAGGAGGTGAGGGCATGACACCTCTATGTCTGTGCTTTATTTTGCAAGCGCGGCGGATGGATTGTCGTATCGACGCCGTGCCTCTGCAAGCATCGAAAGACTCAACTTGCGGACCTCAATCTTGCTCTGCTCGATATGCGCGCGCAGCATTCGCAACGCTTCATCCCGTTTACGGGAGAGCAGTACCCTAAGAATACTGGCGTGCTCATTGTAAGTCTCTTCAATGCGGGCACGCTGAGTGAAGTCCAGACGGCGAACGATGCGTATATGTTCCGTGACCTCTCGGTGTAATCGCAGCATTTCACGGTTGCCGGCTGCCGCAACCAAGCCATTGTGAAAGGCTTCATCAAGTCCAGCCACTGTCTGCATGTCAGACTGACGTCTGTCTACCGGGGCAGTCCATACCTGCCAGAGATCTTCCAGTAATTCCGTTAAATCAGGCAGGCTGCAAAGGCGCTCTACTGCCGCGGACTCCAGCACGATACGCAAATCATACAGCTCATCGATACGAGTGAAGTCCAATGGCTTGACCATCCAGCCACGACGAAACTCTACATCAAGATACCCTTCACGCTGGAGCCTATAGAGAGCGTCGCGTACCGGTGTTCGCGACACCTGATAGCGCTCGGCTAGCTGAGTCTCAGTGAAGCGATCATGAGGGAGCAGATAGAAATCAAAAATCTCCTGCTTGATTCTGATATAGATCTGCTCAGCCAGTGCGTTACTTTGGAACTGGGTCATAAGCTATCCGCGGGATTCCAATGTACCAAGATCAATACTGACATGGGCTGCCACGACCTTCCAGGCTCCGTCGAGCCGCATCCATGTTTGCATCTGGCGCCCCACACGCAAGGTGACGCCATCACTGAATTCGGTGCTGACCGTAGCGCAGTTCTCACCAAAGGTTGTGATGACAGTATTATACAAGCGTCTGCCTGGCCCTACCGGTTGGCAGACCCGCCGGTAGTCGGCAATAGCCTGACTGCCATAGAGATTTTCGGCAACGCCGAAGCGCACCGTATATGGGGCATCCCAAAAATATGCATCAAGCGTTTCCAGCTCATTGGCGACCAGCGCACGTTCATAGTCTTCGAAGGCAGCCGTCACCGAAGCCACTACGTTGGGGAGGTTGATTACGGAAATCGAAGTCATGGTCTATCCTTTTGCAGAGCGGCTTCCAGAGCCGTCAGATACGCAGTACGGCCGACAATGCCCCCCTGAGCAACAATCATTTCCAGCGTGGATCGCTTGAATGCGGGGAAATAGCTTTCTGTCGCCTCCTCAATCAACAGGCAGCGATACCCGCGGTCATTGGCCTCACGCATGCTGGTTTGAACGCACACTTCAGTGGTAACACCGGCAAATAGCAGATGGCTGATGCCACGTGCCTGAAGACGTTCATGCAGGCCGGTCGCGTAAAACATGCCTTTGCCGGGTTTATCGATCACCCACTCGCCTTCGGCCGGTGCGACATCGGCAATGATCTGGTTTCCGGGTTCGCCACGTACCAAAATACGCCCCATCGGACCTGGATCGCCAATACGCAATTCTGGCAGGCCGTGTGCGTGTTTGGCATCCGGGCAATCGGACAAGTCTGGAAGATGTGACTCCCGAGTATGGATAACCAACATGCTCTGTTGACGAGCCAGTTCGAGCAGGCGCCGAACAGCCGGAACGATCGCCTTTAGTGGCGTCACGTCATTGCCCAGCGCAGCACCAAAACCACCCTGCTCGATGAAGTCACGCTGCATGTCGATTACGACCAGCGCGGTATTGGCCGGCTCGAAGCTGAAATCATTAGGATTAGCCGTAACCCGAATCATATAGCCTCCGTCTGGGCATTGCCGCCGGCCATGTAGTGTCCCAGTACGGTCCTGTCTGCCTGGGCTATATCGGTCTCGAACCCAATATGCCCGTCGTGCATCACCAGGATGCGATCAGACAGCTCAAGTAGTTCATCTAGGTCCTCGCTTAGCAGCAGGACCGCCGCGCCTGCATTTCGGGCCTCAACGATCCGTCTGTGAATCAAGGCAGCCGAGGCGAAATCCAGCCCAAAAACCGGATTAGATACGATCAGTACCGATACACCCTCGGTCAGTTCGCGGGCGAGTACGGCGCGCTGAACATTACCACCGGAAAGCGTACCGATGGGGCGTTCGGGATCAGCTGGACGTACCTGGAAGCGCTCGATAAGAGCCTTGGCCTGTGTACGAATCGCTCGGCGGTCGATGCGCCAGCCCTGACGGCACAGTGGCGCCTGGTCAAAGTTGCGCAGGGCCAGATTCTCCGCAACGCTCATGTTGGCAATGCACGCATTGCGCAGCGGCTCTTCCGGCAGACTGTAAACGAGCATGTGCTGCATCTCGCGGCGGCTAGCACGATAGGGATTACCGTTTACGCGGACTTCACCCCCGCTGGCCTTGCGCTGACCGAGCAAGGCTTCAGTAAGCTCACGTTGACCATTGCCGGAAATCCCCGCGATTCCTACGATTTCTCCCGGCCGTACGGCCAGCGAAAGCCCGCTGACCGCAAGTGTACCCTTGTCACCCGGCACCTCGAGCTTTTGGACCTCCAATCGCGGAGCGCTGTTTGCTACGGCAGGTCGCTCAAGCGCAACCGTACGGGTATCCGCCTCACCCATCATCCATATCGCCAGCGACTCAGGTGACGTCGCAGAAACAGCGGTGCTACCGACCAGGCGGCCTTTTCGCAGCACCGTCACATCATCGGCAAAGGCGGTTACTTCACGAAATTTATGGGTAATCATCAACACCGAGATCTCGCCCCGGTGTGCCATGTCATGCATGAGCCCCAGCACCTCATCGGCCTCTTGTGGCGTCAGCACTGATGTCGGCTCATCGAGAATGATGAAGTGCCGTTCCAAATACAGCTGCTTGAGAATTTCGAGCTTTTGTTTTTCGCCGGCTGCCAGGCTGCTAACGGGACGGTCCAGATCGAGCCGGAACGGCATACGTGCCATGAAGACCGCGAGCCGCTCACGCTCCTGCGACCAGTCGATACGCCAACCCAGGTCGTTCCGTGACAGCACCAGGTTCTCCGCGACGCTGAGTCCCGGCGCCACGGTAAAGTGCTGGTAGACCATCCCGATCCCCAGCGCATGGGAGTCTATGGGCGTGCGAATCTGCCGCTCTCGGTCGTTCACGACAATCGCGCCCTCATCGAGCGGACCGTAACCGACAATTCCCTTGACCAGGGTGCTCTTGCCGGCGCCGTTTTCGCCCAGCAGGGCATGCACGCTTCCCGCCCTGACCTTAAGCGATACGTCCGCCAGGGCGCGCAAGCTGCCAAAGGATTTGCCGGCACCGATAATTTCCATGCTCAGGGCACGCATGGATCAGGCCCGTCCCAGCACATCGAGTAGCATCGACGAATTGCCGACAGCGCCAAAGACCCCGCCCTGCATCTTGATCATGTTAAGCGCTGCCAAATGGTTGCCGTGATCCGTTGCACCGCAGCAGTCCTCGAGGAGGATGCACTCGAAGCCACGGTCGTTACCCTCGCGCATGGTGGTATGGACACAGACATCGGTCGTGATCCCCGTAAGAACCAAGTTGTCGATTCCGTGGTTACGCAAGACGAGCTCAAGATCCGTCGCATAGAAGGATCCTTTGCCGGGCTTATCGATGATGATCTCGCCTGGCAGCGGTGCCAGCTCCGGAATGATCTCCCATCCCGGCTCGCCGCGTACCAGAATGCGTCCACAGGGTCCGTCATCGCCAATGCCGGCACCGATACGCTGCGACCGCCAGCGCTTGTTGGCGGGCAAATCGGCCAGATCGGGGCGGTGGCCTTCGCGGGTATGGATGATGGGAAATCCCTGTGCCCGCATGACCTCGAGGACGCGCTTTATGGGTTCAATCGGTGCGCGGGTCAGCGAAAGGTCATACCCCATGGTATCGACATAGCCGCCGACACCACAGAAGTCGGTTTGCATGTCGATGATCACCAGGGCGGTGTTGGCCGGGTCGAGCCGACCGTTATAGGGCCAGGGATAAGGCGCTGAGGCGAGATGACGTAGATTCATGGGATCATTCCTGGGTAGAGGGGGTAAACAGGCGTTCCGGGGCGGGAAGCCCGCAGGAGGTCCCATCAGTGTGGATGACTTCACTCTCCCAGGGCAGCCGGTAACGGCCCGCCGCCAGGTCATGCATATAGGTATAGGGGCAATCCTGCGCGCCACCCTTGACGGCAGAATAGCCGCGGTGGCCAAACTGATAGATGTTGTTTTCCACGCCCCAGTGCAGGCGCGCTTCACGCACCAGGTCCGGACGCATTTCGCAGCAGACGATCTCGTCGGCGCGCCCACCGCCCTGGTTCATGATGCCGCCGTCAAAATCGACGAACATGGCTTCGCCCATCGAATCGAATGTGCCATCGGAGCCGCACATGCACACACTGGCGGTTTGCATTAAGTTGCAGAAGGCATTCGCCTGATTGGTAATCTGCCAGGCATGCCGAATCGGTGCGGTATAACCGGCAGTCCGGATCATGATTTCGGCCCCCTTATAGGCGCACTCGCGAGCCATTTCTGGGAACATGCCGTCGTGACAGATGATCAGTGCCAGTTTGCTGCCACGGGGACCTTCACAGACAGGAATTCCCTGGTCGCCCGGCTCCCAGGGTTCAACCGGCACCCACGGATGCATCTTGCGGTAATACAGGCGGATCTCACCGGTGTCGTCGACAATGATTCCACTGTTGAACGGATTGCCCCTGGGATTGGCCTCCATGATGGAAAAGCAGCCCCAGATCCTATTGTCTACGCAGGCCTGGCGCAGCGCGGCCACTTCCGGACCATCTAGAGAGCACAGGATTTCGGGCGAGGTATCCATGGACAGCCCGTGCAGGGAATACTCCGGGAAGACGATCAGATCCATGCTAGGCATGCCGCGCCGGGCTTTACCGACCATTTCCACGACCCTTTGGGTCTGCGTCCACAGCGCTTCACGGGTATGAGGATCCGGCAGCGACAGTTGAGCCAGACCGATCACGACGCCATTAGGCGACTTATTCAAACCACCAAGTCCACTGGACATGAGTATTAACCTCTATCGGGTGAGACTGAGTTCGCCAGGGGCGCCAGTCAGGGTGCGGTTAGGTTGGCAGGTGATAAACATCACTAGCAGCGTCAGGGCATAAGGTGCGGCGGCAAACAGGTAATACCCTGTACTGATACCCACCGCCTGCAGGGCGGGGCCGATGGCGCCGGCAGCACCAAATAGCAACGAGGCCCACAGGCAGTTCAGGGGTTGCCAGCGGGCAAAGATCACCAGGGCAACGGCCATTAACCCCTGGCCACTAGAGAGCCCCTCGTTCCAGCTTCCCGGGTAGTACAGTGACAGATAGGCCCCGCCGACGCCCGCAAGAAAGCCGCCTATGGACGTTGCCCAGATGCGTACCTTGATTGGGCGGTAGCCAAGTGCTTGGGCCGACTCTACATGATCACCGACCAGGCGCAGCATCAGGCCCCAGCGTGTACTGCGCAGCCCCCAGTGCAGCAAGATGGCGAGGGCAACGCCCAAGAAAAACAGCACGTTGATATTGAGCGTCGAGCGCACCCGTTCATCGGCACTCCACTGCCCCAGCGAAAACGAAGGCAGCATGGGCGCTTGCGGTTGGATGAAGGCTTTGCCAAGAAAGAAGGCAAGGCCCGTTCCGAGCAGAATGAGGGCGATACCAAAGGCGATATCGTTGACTTTGGGCAGCGAGCAGACGATGCCGTGCAGGAGTCCCAGGGCCAGACCGGTACTGCCGGCTGCCAGTACGCCCAGCCAGGGTGAGCCAGAGAGATAGGACACGGCATAACCAGTCATGGCGCCGGCCACCAGAATCCCTTCCAGACCCAGGTTGATACGCCCACCCTTTTCGGTCAGGCATTCACCTAGGCTGACGAACAGAAAGGGCGTTCCTACCCGGACGGCACCTGCCAGCAGAGCCAGAAAGAATGTCAGCCAATCAATATTAGCCATGGCTGGGCACTCCTGCGGCCGAGGACGCCGATTTCTCAAGCAGTCGCAGGCGCCAACCCGTGATGCGTTTGCTCAAGGCTTCCCAGGCCAGCAAGTTAGTAAACAGAATGCCCTCGAGAATCAGCGTGGTCGCATCGGGCAGATCCAGGCGGCGCTGTAGCAGGCTGCCGCTCGCTTCCACACCACCCAACAGTGTTGCGCACACGATGATCGCAACTGGGTTATGCCGGGCGGCAAAGGCAACCAGGATGCCACTAGTGCCATAACCGGCGATCAGCGCGGCGTTCGCGCTACCCTGTACGGCCGCAACCTCGAACATACCTGCCAGACCCGCGGCCGCACCACCCAGCAGGCAGGTCATCAAGACCAGACGGTCAACCGACAGGCCAAGCATACGAGCAGTTCGAACATTGCCGCCCACGATGCCTAATGAAAATCCGCTGACGCTGTGGCGCAACAGGATGTAAGCCAACAGGCAGGCGATAACACCCGCCACAAGCCCCCAATGCACCGCGAAGGCGTCGCTGACGGTGCCGATGAGATAAGTGTCATCGAGCGGTACGGTCGAGGGCTTGTTCAGACTGGCCGGATCGCGCAACGGTCCTTCGACCAACTGCCGGAACAGTGCAATGCCGATATAGGAAAGCAGCAGGCTGCCAATCGTCTCGTTGAGACCACGCTTCTGACGCATCCAGCCGGAGAGACCGATCCACAGGCCGCCCACCAGCATGGCCGCCAGCCCCATCAGCGCTAGCATCAGCATGGAGGGCAGCGCCGGCAGCCACAGCGGTAGTACCGCAGCGGCCAGGCCACCAAGTACCAGCGCCCCTTCCCCGCCGATGATGATCAGCCCGGCCCGGGCCGGCAGTGCGACGCAAAGCGCGGTCAGCATCAGGGGCGCAGCTCGCTGGAGTGTATTTTCCCAGGCGAAGGCAGAGCCGAACGCGCCTTCAATCACCAGGGCACCCGCCTCCAGCGCCGGCTTGTTCTGCACGGCGAGAAACAACAGGAACAGCACACAAGACGCCAGTACAGCAAGCAGCGTGGGCAGGCCTGGCAGTGCCTTGGCCGCCAGGCTTCGTAACTTGTTATCAAGGCTACTCATATAACAAGCCTCAGATCTGACCCTGGACGCCTTCGACCAGATAACTCATGCGCTCGAGCACGACATCGGTCTGAGGTTGACTGGTACCGTCCGCAATCACGACGTTGCCCCTGTTGTCCTTGATGGGACCCTTAAAGATTACAAATCCTCCTTCGAGCATTTGCGCCTTGATGGCATCGGCTTGCTGTTTGGCTGCTTCGCTCACCTTGGGACCGTACGCTGAGGTCTTTACGAAGCCTTCCTTGAGGCCGCCGCGCATGAAGTTGATCATCGACTTGCCGCTTTGCGCCGCCTCGACATGGGCGCGGTAAGGTGTTTCCCAGTTCCATTCGGCACCGGTGAGGTAGCCCTTCGGCGCCAGGGCTGCCTGACTGGCATGATAGCCGCAGGTCATTGCGCCACGCTTTTCAGCGGTTTCCACAATGACCTTGGGTCCGTCCACGTGACAGGTCAGTACATCGCATCCTTGGTCGATAAGACTGTTGGTCGCCTCGGCTTCCTTGACCGGTAGCGACCAATCACCAGTAAAGATCACCGTCACCGTAATGCTTGGGTCCACCGAGCGCGCGCCCAAGGTAAAGGCATTAAGGTTACGCAACACCTGAGGCACTGGTTTGGCTGCAACAAAGCCAAGCTTCTTAGACTGGCTCATATGGCCCGACACAACGCCGTTCAGGTATTGGCCTTCATCGATATAGCCGAAGAAGCTGCCAGCATTCACCGGATCCTTGCCTTCCTGCCAGAGCCCGCCGCAATGGGCGAACCGGACATCTGGGTACTTCTTGGCGACCTTGACGACATGCGGATCGAAATAGCCAAAGGAGGTAGGAAAAATCAGCGTGGCACCGTCCTGGCGAATCATTGCCTCCATCGATTTTTGTACCGCGACGGTCTCAGGTACGTTCTCCTCTTCGATCACCTTCACGTTGGGCAGCGTCTTGATGATGGCTGCGGCCTGGGCATGCGCCTGGTTGTAACCGAAATCGTCCCGGGCACCCACGTAGATGAAGCCAACAATCAGTGGCTTGTCTGCGGCCCGGGCCAAGCTGAGGGGCAGCGCGGCACTAAGACCGATCAGTCCGGCCAGCTTGATGAAGTCCCGACGGTCAAATGAGTTCATGGCGGTATCCTTAATAGAAAGAGATCAAAGCGATGCGCGGTACGCGCGCCAGCCGTTGAATCGGGAGATATCTTCTGCGCCGACCAAGCCTACTGGCTCGCAGATAAAGCCTTTCACCCAGCGCCCGTCCACCAGTTCTACCGAGCCGATGCCTAGTGGAGCAGGAATGGCGGCGACAAAGGCGCCGAAATGGCGTAGCGGCATGACCCACACCTCAAGCTCAATGGCGACGCCTTGCTCGGTGACTCTGACAAGGCCGGGCTTGGCCGGCTCGGTATTGGCTAGTGCATAGAGACGATAATCCACACTGGTCGTGGTACACGCCACACGCCGCGCCCCGCTTTCAAGCAGTTGCCAATTAAGCGGCTGTCCCCAGAGGTGAGCACCGACTACCGCAACGTCAATGCTGGGCTCGGTACTGTCCAGAGGGGCCAGGGCTATTTCATCGCTCTGATTTTCACCACCAAAGAGGGGCTGCCAGCTTGCGGCCGTTTCGGCCAGGTAATGATCGGAGCCTGCCGGACCAATCAATGTAATCCCGGCGGGCAAGCCGTCCTGCCTAGGCACAGCGGGTAAGGCAAAGGCCGCCATGTCCATGAGATTAACGAAGTTGGTGTAATAACCCAGGCGGGTATTGCTCTGGAATGGATCAGCCAAGACCTGTTCTATGGTCGGCAAGCAGGGCGCCGTAGGAACAAGCAGTAGATCAATGCCGGCCAAAAGTTGTTTAGCCTGGCGTGTTAACTCTTTCAAACGATACAGAGCGTTAAAGGTATCAACAGCCGAATAACGGCCCGCTTCAGCCAATATGGCTCTTACCACAGGATGAATGACGTCTGGCTGATCTGTGTACAACTGCCCTACCGCAGCGCGCCTTTCGGCGACCCAAGGCCCTTGGTAGAGCAGCGCTGCAGCCTCTGTAAACACATCGAAAGGAACCGTAGACAGCGTAACACTTGGGTCCTGGCGCAACCGCTCAAGACTCTGGGCAAAGGCTTCTGCCGCCTGGTTATCACCAAAGAACTCAAGATCGTCCGGCACGGCGACCCTGCGCTGCCGACGCTGGATGGGCCGCATCGGCACTGATCGAGAGAAGGCATCCTCAGGATCATAATGAGCAACTATCCTCGCGACCTGCCAGGCACTGGCCGCATCGGCAGCAAAAATTGAAATACTATCGATGCTGCGGCAGGCAGGTACCAGTCCTCGGCTACTGAGCAACCCAAGGCTTGGCTTGAGGCCTACTATTGCATTGAATCCTGCCGGTACTCGTCCAGAGCCAGCCGTGTCAGTCCCCAGGGCAAACGCGACGTATCCCAGCGCAACGGCTACAGCCGAGCCCGAGCTGGACCCACCGGATACATAATCTTCATCAACTGCGTTGCGAACAATGCCATAGGGCGAACGGACGCCCACCAGGCCTGTCGCGAACTGGTCAAGGTTGGTCTTGCCTACCAGGATGGCGCCTGCATCTAACAGACGCTGCACGACAGAGGCATTGTTCTGGGCCTCATAGCTGAACTCGGGACAGGCGGCCGTGGTGGGAAGCCCTGCTACGTCAATATTGTCTTTTACCGCAAAGGGGATGCCGTAAAGGGGCAGCGTTTCCCAAAGTGCTTCTCCCAACCGACTTGCCTGTTGCTCAAGCTCACAGGCTCGTGCCAGGAGCTGCTCGGGCGAGACGCGATAGATCCATGTCTCTGGTCGCTCTCCCGCCAGGATTGCAGCAGATAAGGCGCGTACGGTTTGACTAGGGGTTGTCTCACCCGTTAAGTAACGCCGAGTCAGCTGGCTAATAGCATATGCACTCATTGAATTCGTTCTTGTATACAAGTTTGAATTTCTACATAGCAGGCTTTGTGCCAGTGTTCATGAGGTAACTTAAAGCAGCATGGATGCAGTGCTACCTAGCGCGTAGCGGATACTTGAGTACATCGATGTAACGCATCGTATGCACTAGCAAAGCGCATAAAGCATAAGTTGTGCGCTATTACAGGGATGGCTTGACTGAGCTACCGAAGAACGCTCTTATCAATTTCAGGTTGGCTCATCAGGATGAAATGGAGTAGTGACGGCCAGAAACGTACCTGCTGTCTGCATTCGAAAATACCGCTGACCAGACAGGGACAAGCTTAGGTCAGAAAATCATAACGCTAATTGAGGTCAGTCTTTTAACCAGAGGATGATCAGCTATCGGGCTGACTGGGCAGAACAGCGTTTACTGGAGCAATCACATAGCGCGTGCTGCGCCCGCCGCCAGGCAAACGAACAATACAGCCCTTGCTCAGGAGATCGCTCAAGTGGCGCGTGGCCGTAGCCTTGGAGACCTGCGCCACGGCCTTGTATTGAGCCGCACTAATGCCCTCCTCGAATCCACGCGTACCACCATCAAGCAACCGATTAAGCACCTTTATCTGCTCGGTCGATAGTTCATCGGTGCGGTGGCTGTGCCAGAACCGGGCCTTTGCCAGCACACGATCAATGCGCGCCATTGCCTGTTCCAGGCTTTGCAGGAGAGTTCGCAGGAACCATTTCAGCCAAGCGGTGATGTCCAGCGTACCCTTCTGGCTTGATTCAAGGATCCTGTAGTACTCATTACGGTTATCAAGAATGCTTGCCGACATGGTGTATAAACGGATTGACTGCTGCTCACCCTGGGCAAGCGCCAGATCGGTAAGCGCACGGGTAAGCCGGCCATTGCCATCGTCGAAGGAATGCAGGGTTACAAACCAGAAATGGGCTATGCCAGCGCGCAGCAACGGATCAAGGCCCGGCTCCTGACGACTACGCTCGAACCAGTCAATAAAAAGGTCCATCTGGTGTTCAAGACCTGCCCGGGGCGGCGCTTCAAAATGCACGGTCGGCTGGTCGAGCCGGCCCGAGACCACCTGCATCGGTTCGTCACCACGTAGTGCACCAATACGAATATGTACACCCCAACATAACGCGTCCTCGGGAAAAAGCCATCGGTGCCACTGGTACAGTCGAGCCAGTGTAAGGGGCTGGGCCCTATTGCCCGTGGCATCGAGCAACAACTCAGCCAGGCCTTCACTGCGTGAGCTGGGTTTACCGGTATCGGCAAGGCCCAGGCGACGTGCAAGAGATGAGCGTACCGAGCCTACATTGATTTGCTCCCCCTCTATCGCCGAAGAAGTCACGATATTGTGCAGTAAGGTATCCAGATTGTTTTGAAGCCCGGTGTAGTCTTCGACTGTAGAGGACATACCAAGCAATCGTCCTTGCGCCTGGTTGCAGGCTCGTAAAAGCTGAACCAGATCGTTTTCCTGCCAGGTAAAAGCTGGCCACTCCGGTTGCTGCCAGATCCAGTTCAGGGATTGCATATAGGTGCCTCGGTACAACGAGCCAAATACACTACTCAATCGGCTCTTTAGATGAGCCGATTATACAATTTAATCGGCTCATCGGTTACAAAAATTCTTAGTAGATCCCATTGATGGATAACGGGCGCGAAGGTCAAGTTGAAGATCGTCCCTGGAAATTTCAACATACCTGGCTTGAGATTTTGAACGGCACCATTACCGGCCAGGTTACCCAGGGTGCCTTGATCTACAGCTTTAACTATACGAGCGAGCGCACAGGGAAAACTATTGATCTGTCAAAGCAGACCTATCCAGATGAAAGCGGAAAATGCACCTGGCAATAAGCTAACGCCCACCCTGCATGTCGGCTACAGCAATAGGCGTATTGGGAGTCTAGTCGTTAAGGCCTTCCGTACACAGCCAAGCAGGTTAGCTGCCTATACAACTGCTTCAGGCATCGCTTAACAAAGCTATTGAGGCGCTCTTGGCCTCTCGAACATACGAGGGTCAAAGGTGAAGTTATAGACTTCTAATACTTTGATTAGGCGTGCCTCTGGGTGAAATGGATTTATCACCACGTTACGCTCCAACGGCAAGATAGCCGAAGGAACAATCAATCCCAGGTGTGAGCGGCTTTGCAGCCAGCGAGTACCAAAGTCCATGCTGGGGCGATCATAGGGGATGCTATTCCAGCCAGTGGGCAGTAGTTCGTTCTCAAGTTCAAGATACAGACCTTTGTCTTCAGGCAGCTCAAACTCCGTGATTTTCATCCCTTCTACAGGCTCGCCATTGGTATGAACAAACGTTTCCAGGCTACAAATGGCCGGTGTAAGCCCCATATACACGGCAGGGGTACGCGGGTGGTTCCATCTGCCACCGGCAATAGCTGCCCCCATTCCTGTTAGGTCCGTTGCACGTCTTTCTTTTGCTACCCTCCACGCACGCATCAGGCCACACCGCCCCACTCAAGGGCATTTAGCACACGACGAACCTGCATGGCACCAATTTCCGTCTCGCAAAGCACAATTGGCGTTGCATTACCAAGCGCCTGGTTGGGCCGTGCCATCCACTGCGCAGCCACCTCTCTGCTGCCAAAGATCTCTTCGGCCTGGTGGGAAATAGCCGCTATTCGATCCAGCCGCTCCGACGCTACCGTATCAAGAGGCTTTTTTTCACGCATTCGTCGCTCAAATGTAGAAAGCGAAAGGCCCAGCACACCTGCAATGATTTCCTCTGAAACACCAAAGGTCTGGCTCATGGCTCGGCCAAGCACCGCAGGAAAGCCTGCCTTGATTTGAACAAGCCGTTCGGATTCATTCAGAGAATCACGCTGAAGACTGAAATCCCAAAACATGGCGGACGAAACTTCTGTCTTTTTAGGCAGACGCCGCTCGGTGGTAGTGATGTTCATAGTGATTGATCTCATCTTCGTCAGATGACGTAAATATATCGTCAAATGAAGTATAGACCTGTCACCATCATGTGGATACCACAAAAGATGTGTTTCATGAGGCAAGGAATGCCAGGTCTCGGTGTATGCCGAGAACGGTATAGTAAGTCTGTCGTTCACCGCGCCACTGAACTCGGCGCTGCCTGATTTAAGTCCCTTGCCAACAAGACAACGTGTACCAGCAGCGCCGCTCTAGGCATGGCTCTCCTGGCCTGTCTGCTTAATACACAGTGCCAACCGTCCTGTGCCTCTAGTGGCATAACCGCGACGAGAAACATCAGTGCTTTATGCAAATGCCGCCTCGTTCCCTTCATAGACGGCTCGCCCTTGCATAATGGAAAAGTCGTGGGAAAAAAGAAGATGCGCCAATCAGAGATGCGCATCCTATACATCCTCGATATCAAGGATGTTAAGACCTAAAGGAGTACAAATGAGCACTACTGACCGTTCGCTGGATATCATTTCCATGCCTGTCATCTCAAATCATCATCTGGATGATGTCACAGCCAGCCGTCTCTTGAGCGAGGGTGATGATAACCCTTGGTGCCTATGTGCAACCTATCAATCGGGCATGATTCTGGAGCTTGGGGATGTTGACCTTGAGAAAGAGATCCCTCGTTGCCTAATTGATCTTAGGCACTGGCTTCAGGATCGCAATTTTCCCATGTGGGTTATGCTGGAGCCGGCAGGTGTAGTTCACCCCGATCTTCCACTATACGATTGGTAGACTTCAGGCTTAGGGGAGCCATCATGAACCGGGAGCTTAAGGCGCTTCGCGCCAAGTGGGCGGCTGATGCTGCTACAGCTGAGGAGGTGGCTCGCTGTCTTGAGCTTGAACGTCGGGTCGAGGTTGCAGGCAATATCCGTTTCGTACTCGGCTTTGCGGCTGTGCTTGCTACAGCGCTCGGCCTTATCGGCCTTGTCGTCTCCAATGTCTATCCTGTCGAAGGCTCTCTGGCGACCTGGCAGAACGCTGGACTCACGGGTGGCCTACTGGGCCTGATCGCAGGAACATATGTCGTGATCAGAGGAGCAGAATAGGCATCATGCTCAATTAATCAATCTCTAATCATGCCACTCAGAGCTCTCAATCAGTCGGGCGAAAGCATACAGGCGTTCGATCTGAGCCCAGTAGAGTGGGCGATGCTAAAAGCCACAACCAAGGCGGCCAGGCTGGTCATGCCCTGTTGCGGTGCTGACGCCATACTTAAAACATCCAGACGTGGCACTCAGTTCTTTGCGCACAAGAAACAGGGCGACTGCACCTCAGCTCCCGAATCCGAGCAACACCTGCGGCTCAAGGCGCTTGTTGTTAAGCTCATCCGAAAACATGGATGGACTGCTGCTACAGAAGTAGATGGCGAGACGCCCAGCGGAGAACCTTGGGTCGCTGATGTACTGGCAACAAAAGGTACACGAAGGGTGGCTGTAGAGGTGCAGTGGTCTTCCCAAGTTGACGAGACGAGCCTATACCGACAACAGCGCTATCTTGAGTCCGATGTACGTGGCCTGTGGCTGATGCATCAGGCAAACTTTCCCATTTCGAAAGCGTTTCCGGCTGTATGCGTGGACGAGCTGGCGGATGGTAATTTCTTGGCCTTGCTGGCGCACGATCAATCCACGCGATATGGCCAGCGCAGACGTAGCCGGAGAGAGGACTGGGAAGAGCAGCTGCCCATTGAGCAGGTCATTGAGGCTGCGTTTACGAAAAGATTTTGGTATGGCCTTCTAAGACCAGGTGCCGAGGTCAATGTCGAAGTCTTTGGAGGGCGAGACCAATGCTGGCGCTGCGGCAAATGGACGGGCGTGGTCAGCTACTTTCAGCTTGTACCTCGTTCAGACAACGCAAGGCCATGCATAGTCAGCCTTGAGGAGCTGGCTGGACAGGAAGATCTTTTGCTCGAGCTGCTTTATCGACATCCTGCCGCAGTGCAGATCGGGCCTATCCGTGTTCGTTATAGCGCCAAGGCCAAGGCATCTTATCTGGCCAATGGCTGTTTGCACTGTGATGCTCTACAGGGCCGGTTCTTTGTCCACAAACATGAACAGAAGCAGACGTTCTTCCGACACAGGATCGTACCCAGTCGGAGACTTCTGGACTTGGTGAATACCCACAGAATGTGTCGCTGGCATGTTGCAGGCGAAGCCGACGGCTAAGGTCGGCTCACCACTAGGCTGCCCCCCAAGAATCAGCCAGCTGACCCGGCCGATGGC
The DNA here is from genome assembly GCF_003691465.1 of Pseudomonas sp. LTJR-52. Classification (NCBI taxonomy): domain Bacteria; kingdom Pseudomonadati; phylum Pseudomonadota; class Gammaproteobacteria; order Pseudomonadales; family Pseudomonadaceae; genus Pseudomonas; species Pseudomonas sp. LTJR-52. The sequence continues at coordinate 5,249,771 of NZ_CP033105.1, read as the reverse complement.
ACAGGCTGAACTGCACCCGTCGCGTTTGGATCCTTGCCCCCCTCCTCGTCCTGCATCTGCAGACGACGCATCACCGACAGGAAGGCTTCCATGGGCTGTGCCCCACCCAACAGGATGCGCTGCCCGGTCTTGTTATCCACGACAAAGGTGGCAGGCGTGCCATTGGCGCCGTTGCTCTTGGCCAGTGCCACCGACTGCTGGAGCTTGTCCATGTGCCGGCGCTCGGTCATGCACTGCTTGAAGGCCTGTGGACCTGCTCCCAGTTTGGTTGCCAGGCCATTGAGGTCTACCTCTTGCCCGGGCTGCTTGTAGAGCTGATCCAGCATCACCCAGAACGCCTGATTGCCCTTTACCTCGGAGACACACTCCAGGGCATGGGCCTGCACCTGTGAGGTGGATGAGAGGATAGGCATGTTCTTGTATTCCCAGTTCACCGTACCACCCGAGGCGTCCACGATCTGCTTGGGCGTTTCATGAAAGCGCTTGCAGTAGCCGCACTGCGTGTCAGCGAATTCAACCAGCGTAAAACGAGCCTTGGTGCTGCCATAGATATGCTGGCCTGCCTTGCGCCCTTCCAGGCTGTCAGACGCCGCCTGATAGCCCTCAAACATCTGCTGGCGCGCCTGATCGGCTTCGCGGGTACGGATATCCGCCAGGGTGGTCTCGATCGAGGCCTGCAAGCGCTCGGGAGAGGTGGCTGACTGCACGGTTTGCGCCAGTTCATCCATTCTCTTTTGCGTCTGGTGAGACTGATAAAACATACCGCCCACAACAGTTGCGCACGTTACAGCAAGCGCAATGACTACAAGTTTGTTCGAATTCTTGTCACTCATTTTAAAACTCCCGTTTTAATATATAGTGGCGCTTTGATGTAACTTTGCCGCATATTAATAATTATAGTGGCAATTTGAGCTTTAATTGCCTTTAAGATCTAGCCTAACCATATTCTTACAATATGTAACAAAACGTGTCAGTTAATTAATGATTGAGAAACGTATCGCAAATAGTAGGCAGCATGTCTGCGAGCAGAATTAAATAAAGTGCCATTGCATAACCGGCCATTCCCGTCCCTAAAGCGCCTGTTATGGAAGTTGCAACGGCTTTTGTACAGCAGACCGGTAATGGCTCTCCAAATAACCTTCCCTGAAAGAAACCCCATCCTCCCATAACAATTGCGTTACTCAATAAACAGACAATGAATAATCTGCCCAGTGACTGATTAACGCCAAGACAATAAACCGTACCACAGGCAAATGCCGTTGAGGTAAACATTAGCAAGATCATGGATAATCTATTGGGATATCGCATGGCTATCTCCCTTGAAAGAACTGCCAGAAGAGTCTGGAAAAGAAACAACATTGGTTTTGAATCCCTTGCGGACAGGAATAGCAACCAACCAGCCATTTGGCATGAGTTCGATCAGAGATTGGAAAACTGCCCCATCCAGATAGTCCACCGGATGGCCGGTCATGTCGGATAGAGGACGAGTCAATACATGCCTTGGCTTGAGTTCGATGATGTCAGAGCAACAGCTGGCTAGATGGGATTGAACAAATGAGAACGGGGGAAACTTGTTTGAAAGATGCCCTGAGTAGACACACAGAAGTGCAATTCGGGCAGTATCATCTGCACCATACTTGTCATGACCGTTAAAGTAAGAAACCAACTCTCTTAACTCGTCAATCGACATTGAAAGCAATAGCTGGTTTATGACCGATCTTTTACGAGTAGGTAATGCTTCAAGTAACTGAATGGCTGACATGTGCATACGAAATCCCCTATGAAAGAAAACCTAGTTCCATAGTACAGGGAAATTTCAGGATGCAAGTCCAGTGATCAGGCTGGAAAAATAACTGGCATAAAACTGGACTAATCCGCTGTTAGTCCTATTTCAGAAAGGAACGGTTTCAGATATTGATCTGCATTCTGGCTAGGCGACCCTCGGTCATACTGTCCAACTCCCAAAAGTCGAGACCGAAATCCGTATTTATTGATTCGCCAATATAACGAAAGTCTGATTCGCGGTTCTTGGCAAAAACGCCATGCGGAACCTCTTCATCCTCAAATAACCACTTGCGTAGATTAAAGTCGATCACCAGTTGATCATTGGGGTGCTGAAGATAAGCACAGACGTCAGGCGAGAGTTCTATCCAGTAATGCGGTACGATAATATGGCCGGCGCTGATTCTCCTGCAGTGCCCACGCATTAACTGATGAGAAAGCTTAGCTTTATTAAGCAGGTATTGAACGCAGGCTGAAAAGCCATCGCAATCCAGATCCTTTATGTACTCAAGGTCACATAGCTGTAGCTCTAACAACTGAGCTCTTTCACTATACATGGAGTTTCTCCCTCCAGATAAAAAGGGCAGTGCTCACTAATTTTCGCTACTCGCCTGCGAACTCATCTGTAACCTGTTTAAACTTAGCCAACTTAGCCCTCATTTCCGTTATCAGTGACTGGCGAACTCTAAGCTTTTCGTAATCATCCTCAGTACGGACTATGTTCTCTTTTTCCCACTCGTAACAGTTTGATAATGATGCGTTTGAATACCTGAACTTATGTCGAGGCTTAGAAATATGTTTAGCGGTAAATTTCCTGTCACCTCCAGACTTCGGCTTCAGAAGATAGGAGCTGTTGTACCAAAGAATTAAGAGGGAATTCTTTAATAAGCGAACTCGGCTGCCCAGCCGGGGATATTGCTTATGCCTTTCCTGCCCTTCCCTGGCCTGTTGCCAGAAGAACTCGCAGGCCTCCTTTGCTTGAAGAGCATTCAAGTAGGTCAGCCGCTCCGTTTGTTTCTCCAGCTCCGCCACTGCCGTTCGGGTGAGCTCAATCAGATCAGCTGCATCGATACCGGAATCACCCAAGGAGGACTTTTCGCTAACCAGATGGGCTAGCTGTTCATTGGAAAATTGCTCTGCCATTGCCACAGTCCTTTCCGCTATGAATCAGTGTGAGGGCGGTCGCTGGATTAACCCTATACGGTGCTGTTGACATGAGGCAGGGCTCACTGGGCCAGACAGCGAAAAATCATCTGTAGTTCTCTAAGTGGATATACCCTGAGATCCATCGGGGTGCAAGGTCAGAAGCTGTGGAGCAAGCACCGCAGTAAATCATGGTTTATTCATTTGGATCTTCGATGATCAGAAACCGCTTTATTGAATCAATGACTCTTAGCTCAATCTTTACTCTTATCCAATATGATAAGGATTTTCGAGGTCTCGTATCCAGTCAGAAAGCACTTGCCTGTTGTACTTCCATATCATATTGGATGTTTGGCTATGAAACTCCAGCTCGGCTGAACATTACCAATAATCCGTGAAAATCCAATCTATCAGGATATAGGTCTTGATTTATCCAGTCTTCATGTCTGCTTTGACCATGTATCCAATATGATATGGAACACTGGCTGTCCTTCACTTCGAATGAGGTCACCGATAAGAGCGCTTAATTCGGAAATTCTTGGAAGACCCTCTGATGCTGATATTAAAATTCCTGCTTCAAGCAACAAAAAATTGCCATCAGAGCCTCTGTAAGCCCATTTAAAGGCCATTACTCTCCTTATCCTGTACCCCACTACAGGGCAAGCCGCCATTGCGTGGTTATAAGCCCGAAAATAAAAAAGGGAGCCTGCAAGGCTCCCTAGATGACACGTCTTGGTAATTAAGGGTTTGAGGCTTGATTGGAATAGATCCGTTTTTTCATACCAGGCCAAAATGGCATACGTTGATCCATCACGTTTCCATGCATACCAATGCGATTGACAGCGTTGGGACAGCCGGTACTCGGCGCCTCAAAAAAGACCGCATAAGGGGTGCCACAACTTGAGCATACCTCAAGTGATACCTCTCGGCTGCGATACGCAGCAGCCAGCGAATAGGCTTCACTAATGTTAGGAATACGCGCCTGCTTACCGCTCAATTTATTTTGTCTTTGAATCATTTGATAGAACATGTAATAGGCTTTGACAAACAAGTCGATGTCAACCTTCCCCTTCTCCTGGCCGCATATGGCAACATAGGTATAGAGAAATGTTGAGGCTATTTTACGATCGCTTGCATTGTTAATTATCGTTGGAATACTACGAAATTGTCGATTGCCACGGATTCGCTCCTCGCGACTAATATTCATTTCATCCCGAAGCTTACGTAATGTCTTGGCACCAACTGATGTCTCGACTTCAATAACGCTTGTCGTGAACTTATACCTCAGCATTTTTCTGGCCATTTCAAGGCGACGAGACGCTTCCAAGCTTTGAAAAATTACGGTAGTTCCTTTTGTATTATCGTTCATGTTAGATCTCCGCAGCTGAATTTAGACACTGAAGTTGAATTCGGCTCAACGCCTCAATTAATAAATTAGCTTTTCCGATCCCGTTAATGATTTGAGGGTCGAATCTAAGCGTCAACTTCCCGCAAGAAGTCGTAGTTACCAGATGCCTAATTTGTGCATCAGTGAGCTTTAACATGAACTCTAAATCTGAGCTATTCAAACCATATCTTGCTCTGGCGTACTCATTGCCGTATTTATGACAGCAAAGCTTTAGCTGCATGAAATATCGATAAGCAAGATCCTGCTGCGCAGTGAGACTAGTAATACTCTTGCTAGTCATGCAGGCTAACGCTGATTTTATTTCTGCCTTATTAAATACTATCCGAAAATGGCAAATAGTTGGATCAGACAGGTTTATGATGCTTTGAAATGACAGTTCACTAAGCCATGATATTTCACGACTATGAAATTTGAAATCTCTCAAATTCTGGACACATCCATTCGTAGCGCAATGATGTATAAAAGACCAGATCTGATAGTTTAGGTCAGCCAGGTCCTTACAACTTCCATCCTTTATGCTCATTTCGCTGGTATTGAAAGTGCTCATTATTCGCAATCCCCACCTATACCGTATGAGATGTTCTTGCATATAGCCAGAACCCTTGCTCCGTAGTTTCTGGCTAATGCTTCTTCCTTAATATTGTGATATCGGCCAATACCTAGTTCCAGATCCCCAGGCGCAGACTTTATTCGCTCACTTAATATTGATGCACCCATTCTCAGTCCGTTTTCAGGACTTAATAATGATTTTGGATCTTTAATACGGTCGGAATTCCAGTACAAATTAACCTGCATTATTCCAACATCAACTGACCGCGCACTTCTTAAAAGCTCAGTCAGAATGTTCTCCGCCTCAGCCAACGTTTTGGCGTAATAGGCCTTGGTTGCAGTGCGCAAGGTATAAGGCCATGGGCTTATACCTTTATCAGATGAATAAGCTGACTCAGCAAGTGCAACTGAATAAAGTAGGTTTACCGGCAAACCATGTTCTCTTGCTATTTCACCAAACAGCGAATTATCAAGGTCAGCATGGGCTTTATTTACGGATAGCGCTCCGAGGGCGAAAGCCAGTAATGCAATCTTTTTCATGTTTCCCCGCCTGCTAAGTCTTAGCTTGGTCTGAACTACCTATCCATTTTCCACAAAAATTCCATTATGCAAGTGTCACATTCAGAATGACGCTAAAATCTTTCGCAGCGGAGAATTACCGGCTTCGTGTCCGAATATTGCGCAGATTGGTTTCTTGTAATCAATACCTTTGGACAAACGGCCAAAGGCTGACTTGAGCAAGAAAAAAGAAGAATATGAGATATGCCCCAGAAGCAACTCGATATAGTGGCGAGTTGAGCCAGGCAATCACAAGAATAGAAGGCAAACAGTCGTTAGAACATTTGCTTGAATCAAAAGCTGGTAGAGACTACGAGCTGGGTGTTGCTATAAATGTGTTGCTAAAGGGCTGCTTCTTTAAAGAGGCCAGCTACCTCGGAAATGAAATGTAGTCTATGTTTTGGGGTAAGGGCAACCGCCTATGCAATTTTTTTCACAGGATCTTTCAACCACTGGATTTCAGTTTTAACAGGTACCCACTATGGCCACATCACCTAGCGCTACACTTACCCCAAAGACGCCACGAGTGTTTAGGGGCGTCCTGTATGCAAACCTGATGTATCTGTTGATACTCGCAGGAGCCCTTGCTCTACAAAGCGCAGTAGGTAAACCTGTAATAGCTGCTGGTCTGCTTCTCGCCGTATTCCTGATTTTTTTGCCAGCAAGCATCATGATAGGAGCCGGCGTTAGAGCTGCTTATGCAGCCAGGTCGGGCAAAATTCTATTTCTTACCATCACCGTGCTTTTGAGCGTTTTGCTTGCACAGGACATGATTCCTGATGAGGCGCTCCGCTTGGTTGCGTGGTGCTGGATTGGCGTGGGTCAGCCTGTAATGCTGCTTGGCCTAATGGCGCGGTTAATCTCCCGAAGCAAGGCTCCAAGAAAGACAAGGAATAGTGCAGGTGCCGCGAGAACTTTTACTGCCTCACCATCATCAGCAGTTAAGTCTAGTGACTCCTTTCTCCATGATTATGCGGCGGAACGTTTCAGGCGAGAGATGAATGATCACCATGAGAACACGATTAGATATCTTCATGATCAAGCGCTTCACGACGCCTGTCCGTCCATTCCAGCTCCACACTATCCAACTTAAGAGAAAGCCCGCATAAGCGGGCTTTTTGATTTCTCCATCAATCCTTATCAACTATATCCTTGCCATCGATCACAGCGGCTATACGACTTCCATATTGAAGCTCACTGCGCTCGAGCTCAGGGTTTCGAGCAGCGAACTCAATATGCTCATACGCTTTTTCCATCCCCATACGCTTGCTCTGTTGTTCCTCTGCAGGCATGTCGGCAAAGCTCTTGTATCCTAGTCGGTGAGCTGTTTTCTCAAGGTCCTCATTGATAAACGCTTGCCGAGAATCATCGATATGTACGGCGTCAGCTACATCAACGGCTAGTCCAGTAAAGAACGAGATTCCATTTGCCGGTACATCTGCAACCTGCTTGGCTACGGTTCGAACCTGGTTATCTGACGTAAATTGCGATCCATAAAACTCAGCCATCGCTTCGGTTTGACCGAGACGTAAAGCCTCTTCCCGCTTACGTTCAGCCATCTGCTCGCCTGAGCGTGCAAGAGATTCTTGAGAGACTCTTTCGCTCTTGCCCTGCATTGCTGCGGAAAATTGTCCAAAATAGACGGCCGATGCCTGCTCGTTGGTCATGTTTTCAGTCACCTCATCGCCCAGGAAACCTCCCACTACAGCTCCCATGACTGATCTGAGCGCACCAGAGACAGGTCCATCGCTTACTTCGAACCTTGAAAGATCCTCACCTCGCTCGTTGGCCGCTTTGAATTCAGCCAGTTTCTCGTCATCCCAGCCAGAAATCTTCCTCGTAAACTCGGCTGCTTTCTCGTATCCCCAGCTTTGGGCTCCAGCGACCGAAGCGCCTACACTCGTTGAAAGCAACGCGCCTTCAGCGGTCTGACCCAGCCCAGCATTGCTGAACGCATTAGATCCTTTGGGTGCATTTATGACGGAATCAAAGACGCTATTGATCTGATCGGTCTGGACTTTCGTGCCCCAGGCAGAACCTTGCGCCTCTGTTTTTTGACTTGCGCGCTCAAAAGCTTCACCTACTGGGCCATTACTCGACATGTTCTGCATAACAGGGGGAACATGTGCGGATGTCGAAGATCCACGCTGAACGTCATCTCTGTTTACCGCACGAGGTGCTTGGATGTTTTCCGCATCGTCCCTGACGCCTTGAGCGATATTCGCAGACTTGTCTTCTAGATCGGAATTACGGCTGTATGACGCTTCTGGAGAACTCTGTATATTTCTTCCCAGCGCCTTACCAATCACGTCTCCTACTACACCAACAGAGTCGTAGTACTTGCCTTCATCCTTGAAGTTGTTTCTCTCCCCCATTACTGCAATGGCTGCGGCTACGAAAGCCTTTTTCTCATCCATACGATACGGGTTGTCCATATCGGTATAGTTGTTCTTGAGCTCATTGATGTGGCGCTTAACGTCCCTGTCCGCGTAGTCACGAACAAAACTATGCAGGGATCCGAAGGCATCCTTGTTGTTCGCAACCGTATTGGAAATATCGTTAAGCGTGAGGCCCGTTGTTGAGGCAAAGCTCTGTGAAAGAGAGGACGTCCTAGCGTAATCCCGACTGGCATCTATTGACTCCGACGCTAAGCTCTGTAACTGGCTGGCTCGCTCCTCGCCCAGGATATTGGAAAGCGTTTTGGTGTTCATGCTCTTGATATCATGAGCAAGGGAGTCGCTTAGGGTTGCGCCTTGTGTTTGCGTATAGCCTGCATTTTGCAGGTACTTCATGGAATCGGCCTGGCTGAACTTAACAGAGTTGGTATTAGTATCTGATTGTGAGGCTGAGATAGCTGCCTTTCCGCCAACGCTAGTTTGCTCGCCCTGCTGGCTACTATTTTCTTCAGAGGTCTCCCTTCCAGTTCTACCACCTCCTCTCTTAGAAAAACTCAAATCCAAGCCGGCCTGACCGTTGAGAGCCAACAACATGGCACCAGCCACTGTGTTGGTGTTCTCAGCACCCAGATTATGATCACGCACAAAACTGTTGGCAGCGCTCATCAGGGCCTGAGAAGACTGATCCTGCCGGTTACTGATTTGCCGGCCGAACTGCTCGGCTAACGCATAGGTTTGCTGTTGCGATACGTTGTCCGTTAGCGAGTTTGAAAGTGTCCGAGAGAACTGCTCACGCTTGCCCTCTGCAAAGCGTTCAGACGATGAGGCGGCACTTCCGAGTATTGAGTTGAAGCTGAAGTTCGGAAGCAGGCTGTCGGCGCCGGTTCCTGCGGTACCACCTACGTTCGTGTTGCTGTTCATGGCCAGGTTGTTCAGGACCGGGCCATTGCTGACCACATCGGGCGTCGTAATCTTCTCGTTGATGTGATCTGCTCCGTTCATGCGTTGAGCCAGCGATGTCCAGGCATAGGTCGAGCCGGTCACCAGCATCATGGTAAGCACTGGGGTAGCCGCAGCCAGCATCCCGCCTGTAGCCAACCAGTTGGCCAGATATTCGTCTGACTTGTACAGACCATAGAAGGAGTCGAGAGCGATAGCCGTACCGCTAGTGCCTCCCATCAGCGATTCAAGGTCCTGTGTGGCTGCGCTGTAGAGGTAAAGATTGATGATGGACAGCACCGGCATCCATAGCTGGATCCAGATCAACATCTGGAAGTATTTACCTACCAGTGTTTGCCCATATCGGCCTATAACCATTAGAAACCCCATAAAGGGTACGATGGCATAGACAAAGCCCTCGATCAGCGCCAGCATTGGTCGTACGGTTGTCAGGAACATGGACTGCTCTGACGCCCACTGCGTGTTTCGCTGCATCAAGGCCTGTCCAATCATGGTTGCACTGGAAAAGTCGCGCATGTCCTGATATCGGCCCTGAGCCGCCTGCAGGTAGACATTGTCCAGTACCGCGGCCATGACATATTTCTGCGCATCAACCGCAGCCGCGCCTCCTGTTGCGAGCGAACCGAAGTTTTCCGACAGTTTCGTATAGAGATCCTGATCGTCATACAGGACGATGCCTGCCGATTCGGCCATGGCATTCTTGACAGTTTCGGAGGCAAAGGCTGCCTGCGTGCGCTCCATCAGTAATGTATAGGCCGCCGAGCAGGTCATAGTGGTGCCAAAAGGGTTTCCAGCATCCAGAAAAAGCAGCGTATGGTGAATGGTGGACTTGTACTGCATGGCATCGACTGCTGAGTGGGTCATCAGTGCATCAAGGGTAAATCGGTTGGTATCAATGCCCTTGAGCGTGCATTCCTTGATGTAGTTGTACCAGGAGCGGCGAAAGTTCACCGTGCCGGTGCTGGTACCGCTTTGCATGTTGGCAACCGACTGATCGCCCAGGGACTCATTGATCGCCTGAAACACCTTGGGCTCGGAGACCTTGCGGCGAATATCATTGATGCTTTTCAGCGCATCGGCAAAGTGTGTTTCGGTAATCCCCGGAATAATAGTGCCATAGCCCACCTCAAACAGCCGGGTCAATCCGTAGCCCAGCTTTGAGATCGTGCCGCCTACTGCACCTGCTATTAGCGGCACATTATCGACTGGTCTTACTGCGCCATTGTAGGCATCCTCAATCACTACCGTGACCTTGGGTGCAAAGAGCGCCATATAGATAATGATTCCAATCAGTGCCTGCTGAAAATCAACCCCCCCTTTACCTGCACTGGTCAGGGCCTGCCAGCCGATGATAAGCACACCGACCAGAAGGCCTATCGAGACGATCTGAATGAAGTCCCCTGATCCGGTGATCATGGCGACACCGTTGAAGATCTGCTCCAGAAAGGCACTTTCACCGATTGAGTAAATGGTCCATTCCATCACTTCTGCCCTCCACCTGTTGTGGTGACCTGTTCCTGCATCGCATAACCGCTCTTCTCGACCAGGCCCAGCGTGGTCTCGGAACGGGCCAGCATCTGGCCAAGGTCGCCGTAGTCACCACGCAGCGCATCGGCTTCCCGATCCAGCTCGGCCAGCGAGTCACGCAACTGCTCGCGGGCCAGGTTGGCGTGGGAACTCTGACTGGTGGCAACCGCCGTGTAGGCCGTTGTGATCATGCGGCGTGCAGCATCACGGATCATGGAAAGCGCCATGGCGCCAGCGGATTCTTCGGCAAACTCCCGTGCGGTCAGGCTGCTTACGGTGGAAAGGCGGCTGAGCATGGAACCGGCAGAGCCTGCGTTGGCTGACACCGCCTGCTCCTGCGTGGTGGCGGCCATACCTTCGGTGCCGGTCGCGTACTTCATGATCAGGCCGTCCGAGGTTGAGCCATTGCCCAGATAGGCCTCCTTGATCTTGCTTCTGAGGCCGGTCAGGGTGATGGTCTTGGTGGGGCTAGTGCTGCTGATGGCACAGTTCTCGGTATCGCCGCCGCAGTCGTATACCTTAACGGTACCGCCTTCAATGAGATCCCTGAGCTTGACCATGTTGCCGGGCAGGGAGCGAGCGATGTTGGTGTCGTCATCACTGCCCTCCCCCACAATCACTGTGCCGGTCATGGACATGATGGCTTCAAGCAGGTCGGTATCCAGTGAGCCGCTGGTCCCGCTTGTAGTGGTGGCAAACCACAGGTCAACCCGATTACGCCGGAGCTCCTTCCAGACAATATTGCCCATCTGCTTTTCATACTCGGCCGGGTTGGACTGCTTGAGCGAGGCGCGGGAGCTGACTCCATCAGTCTCACTCCAGGTTGCAAAGTAGTCCGTCATGGCACCGGTGATTGTGGCGCTGGTACGTACATCATTGTCCAGCTTGAATCCCATAGCCCCTACCGAGTCATTCACAACCCCCTGCGCCAGCTGGCAGGAGTTGCCCATCATCTGGTTGAGGTTCTGGATGCGGGATTGAAGCTCCGAGAGCAGTTCAGCGCCGTCTGGAAAGACATTGGATAGCGCCAGCTGGAAGGCATAACCGGTCGCGTTGGCTGCCACACTTCGCAGGAGCTGGACGAACTGGTCGGCGTTGATAAAGGAGAACGATCCACCAAACAGATCCACCCCGCCGCAGCCAGCCTTCCAGCTCGGAATCTGGAGGTTGGCAAAGTTGGTGTTCATGATTGGACTCTTGGCGATATAGCGTCCCCCGGCCAGTGCACCTCGTGTCTGGGTCTCGAACACACCCGGATCCGTGGTGTTGGTCATCTGGTTGAAGAGGTTATCCATCTGGTCCTGCAGGCCCCCGGCATGGGACGCCACAGGCAGCGTGGCGCCAGCAGCTAGACATAGCGCCAGCGCTGCCCAGGTGAGCGGTATTTTCATTGAAGCTCTCCTCCGCCCACGCGGGCGCGGCCAAGGGATTGGTCTATGTGCTGAAGCAGTTCGGAAGGGGGAATAAACCCACTCTCATCGCCCTCGACTAAACCAGCGGGAAGCAGCTCGCTCAGGTTGTCATCAAGGTTGCGCAAGGGTCGGGTGCGATTAAGCGTGCGCTGGTCAATCCAGCCCTTGCTGGCCGCCGCCAGGGTGATGCGATGCTCGATATCCCCAAGCGCCAGCGCGCCCTGGGCGATAGGCGCAAAGTCACCGTTAGGACTGGCCAGATAAATCGCCGGGAGCTGGCGCACCCCCAGCAGCCGGGCATGGCCAGCGTCAGGCTTGAAGGTTGGAAAAGGACTACCGGGCAGGTCCTTGCCATCTATAGAAACAGGCGTCACGGTAAAACGGCTTTCCAGCATGCGCAGTACCGGAACCTGTGTTTCGCACAGGTCACAGTCCGAGGCATAGAAGAAAAACACCCCAACCTTTTGCGCCAGCTCATCAAGCACCTGCGACTTGGCCTCGCCTGCCTGCTTGTCCAATGCCTGCGCGGCATAGGTTGCATTGGGACGACGGGCATTCTCGTCGAGCAGAGGATCACCCTGCACCGCCAGCTGGGTGACGTCCGCAAACTGCGAACTGCGGTCCATGGCGTAGCGCTGGAGCATCATGAAGGCTCGTACATTCTCAACCGTCGGGTTATCCCAGGCAGCGTCCTTGTACTTGGGCAGATTCTTTCTGAACCATTCTGCGCTAAAGGCTTGTGGCGGTGCCGGGGTAGCCTGTGCTGGCGCCTCAGTTATGGTTTGTACTGTCTGGGATTGAGGTTCAGGAGGCGGAGGCGCTAGTGCTTCTTCTGGTGGCTCTGGCGGGTCTTCGTAAAAGAACCAGCCACGCTGCTTTTGTGACCAAAAAGAGTGAGGGTCGGTGGTGTCGGCCGGAGCGTTGGAAGCAATCACACTGGCCAGCAAAAGAACAGGGACAAAGGCGTGTCGTTTCATGGCGTGCGCATCGTAGTGGCGGTATGTCGATACTACGATGCAAGAGCACTACCCTATCGGCGTACTGCCTACCCGCGCGGGTAGGGAGTAGCAAGATTGGGTATAAATAATTGGGTTGACGGCCCCAAAATGCTCCTCTTTTACAAGCTGCGCTGTTATCAGTTATGCGCGAAAAACCCCGTACTTCTAGTGCGGGGATGAATAGCGCGGAAGGCGTAGCCTTCCTATAAGGGTCTCGTCTGCTGCTCAATGTATGCCTTTACTACCGAGAGCGGCGCACCTCCAACACTGCCTGCAAAATAGCTAGGACTCCACAAGGCATTGTGCTGATAGGCAGGGGCCGCCAGCTCAGGGTACATCTGCTTCATGCGCCTACTAGAAGCCCCCTTCAAGCTATTAACCAGCCTGGAAAGCGCGATCTTAGGTGGGTACGTTACTAGCAAGTGAACATGGTCAGCCTCTCCGTTGAATTCTACAAGGTCTGCTTCAAAGTCGTGACACACCTTGCAAAGTACCCTTTCTAGTGTCTTCAGGTGTGCATCTGAAAAAACACGCCCTCTATACTTAGTCACAAAGACCAAGTGTGCATGAATCTCGAAGACGCAGTGTCTACCGGCTCTAATGTCTGTATTTTTGCTCATAGACCAAATATATTTCTTTTCATGAAACAGACCAAGACCCTCAAGGTTCGAGTTCGAGACAAGCACGTTCCGTTGCTTCGGCAGATGGCGCGTAGCGTTAATTTTGTCTGGAACTACCTAAACGAGCTTAGCGCTCGCTCTATCCGTGAGCGCGGGGGATTCTTATCGGCCTATGACTTTCACCCCTACACAAAAGGGGCTGCAAAAGAACTAGGGCTACATAGCCAGACCTTGCAGTGCATTGCCGCTGAATACGTCACGCGCCGCAAACAGTTTAAAAAGGTCCGTCTCAACTGGCGCAAGTCGGCTGGCGTCCGGCGCTCGCTTGGCTGGATTCCTGTAAATACCGGCGCTGCAAGCTGGAAAAATGGGCAGGTCTACCACAACGGCCACTATTTCAAAGTATGGGATAGCTACGGCCTGGCAGGGCATAAATTCCGCTCAGGCAGCTTTAGTGAAGACGCGCGCGGGCGCTGGTACTTCAATGTTGTGGTTGATGTTGAGGAATTGGTATCAATGGGCCAGGGCGCGGTGGGTATTGACCTCGGCCTGAAAGACCTGGCGACATGCAGTGACGGCAGAACCCTGGAAAATGGCAGGTTCTATCGTGATCTGGAGGCTAAATTAGCCATAGCCCAGCGCAGTCGAAACAAGGCCAGAACACGTGCTATTCATGCCAAGATTGCTAATCGGCGCAAGGATGCTCTACACAAGTTTAGCCGCCGGCTGGTGAACAGCTACGGCACGATCATTGTAGGCGACGTAAGCTCTTCAAAGCTCGCCAAAACCAGGATGGCCAAGTCAGTACTGGATGCTGGCTGGTCTATGCTGAAAACAATGCTGGAATACAAGTGCGATCACGCAGGCATTGTTTTTAAGGAAGTGCGAGAAGCGTACACCACCCGCGCCTGTTCGGCTTGCGGCGCCCTGACGGGGCCAAGAGGCGTCAATGGGTTGCGTATAAGAGAATGGACCTGCTGTGAGTGCGGTGTCGCTCACGACCGTGATATCAACGCGGCCAGAAACATTCTCGCGCTCGGGCATGAGCGTCCATCTGTGGGAATCCCCGTCCTTTAGGGCGGGGAGGATGTCAACCCAAGTGTTCGGACACGCCTCAATTCCTCTCCCTTGAGAAACAGCAAAGGGGTTCGTCGTGCTTGCCCCATATTGCTACAGGTATCACGTCTGACCGCTGGGCCAGTTCACGCGCATAACTGTAAGCCTCTATCCAACCTGCAAAGGTAGGGTCAGAAGGTTTGGCATTGAGATAGTGTCCTACTTTCAGCACGACTTACCTCCCTGCTGCCAGGTGCGATCGAAACTGAGCATGCGGGACAGGACTATCGCTACAGACAACACGATACCGGCGATAGCATAGGCGACCCAGCTTCCTCCACGCTCAGTCCCAACATGCAGCCCATACATTAAATAGGAAAACGTACAGCTAAAGAACACTGATGCCACTAACGCGGCTACCCAGACGGGACGCCGGGTGGCGGCCAGCTTTGCTAACACTACGCCTATCAGCACAGTACCGGTGATCAAGCTTAAGCAAAATGCAGCAAGGTACAGGTCTGCAACGGTGATATCGGGCATACCCACCTCAACAGCCGCTCACTGGTCTTTAATGTCTTTTCTTCCCCAGAATGGAAGGGACAAGCACAAGACCATGAAGATAAAGCCCAACAGCCAGACGTAGACGATCCAGGTTTCCTGTCCGGCAGAGAGCGCTTTTGCATGCGAGTGCAGCTCATAGAAATGGCGAGAGGCCCAGAAGCCTCCCATGCCGAGCGCCAGCAAGATAGTAGGCAAAAGGAGGCGTAGGGTTTCTACCAGCTTCCAAACAGCTGCAAAGGTCGCAACTATTCCAACAATGGCAGCGGTGAGTACGGCCAGCATGGATATATCGGCGAGCAGGGCTTGAAACATTATGTTCTCCTAGGCGCTCAGTGATTTTGAACGGTACAGGTCTGTCAGGCGAAACCCCGTCTTGACCAGTTTGACGAGGTTCAGAAGCGTAGGTGTGATTACCAGCAGCTTCTTGGCCCGCGTCAGCGCCACGTATTGCAGGTTCACCTCCCCTAGCATCTCCTGCATGGGAATCTCATCGTCCGTGAGGTCAGGAAAGTCGTCGCACAGATAAACCTGATCCCATTCCAGGCCCTTGCTCTTGTGAGCCGTGGTTATGACCATTTGCGCCTGCTGGCCACCCTTCACGAGCTGGCTCTTGAGAATGGCAAGGTTGTCAGGAAGATTGGGGTAACTGTCCACGACCTTCACCGCTCGCAGCATCTCAACGTCACGGGCTTCCTGCGCCACTATCTGGTAAGCGGTGTAATCCGGGTAGTCTTCAAGCAGGCGCTTGTTCTGGATGTTTTGCGGTTCGTCCTTTGAAAGCCAGTACACATCCAGGATGCCCTTGAAATCGTAGGCATCGTACCCGCCAACTAACTCAATGCTCATGCCACGGGATGAGAAAAACAGGGCGGCTTCAATCACGCCCATCACCGTGCGCGCAATAAAGGCAAAGGGCGGCTTTGAATCGCTTAGCTTGAACTCGGACGAGACCACAATGCGATCCTCCCCTCCCAGCCCCACAAGCGGTACATCCTCACCTTTATAACGTAAGAGTACGTTTGCCATAGCCGCGACATTGGGACCAAAGCGAAAGCTGTTGGTTAGCCGCAGCTGCTCGGCGTCGTGCAGCTGGGGATGGCTCAGGGCATCAATAGCGCCCCTGAACTGGTAGATCTGCTGGTGTTCGTCCCCTACGGTAATGACACGCGCCTTGGTCTGGCTGAACACAATATCGGTGGTCAGCTCGTTGCTGTCCTGCCCTTCGTCAAAGAGAATCACGCTGTACTGGGCAGACAGATCCGGACGGGAGAGCTGGTACTGCTTCAGATACACATCGTGCACCGCAATTTGCTTGCTGTACGGGTCCTGCATCTCACTCCATAGTGCTTCGG
Source organism: Pseudomonas sp. LTJR-52 (assembly GCF_003691465.1). Classification (NCBI taxonomy): domain Bacteria; kingdom Pseudomonadati; phylum Pseudomonadota; class Gammaproteobacteria; order Pseudomonadales; family Pseudomonadaceae; genus Pseudomonas; species Pseudomonas sp. LTJR-52. Next base: position 5,233,449 of record NZ_CP033105.1, on the reverse strand, counting down.
CCACCTTGATCGCAGCATTGGCCAGCCGTGGATCGTCCTTCTTTTTTGACTTCTTCGACTTCATCTCTTGTGCACGCCGGTAGTGCGCCTGCGTAATGAATTGATCAGCGCTGTTCATGAAACAGGAAACGGTGGCAATCGCGGCGGCAGCGACTTGATAGTTACACTCAAAGTCTCGGGCCACCTCGACGGGCCGCAGATTGCCCTTGAGCTTGTGCTGGAGTGTTTTCCCGTAGCCGGTAAAGGCCATCTGGTGCGTGGTCTTGCATGTGACGTTACGGGGAAACTTCTTGGTAGCTTCATCACGAATGGCCCTGTTATAGGCCAGATAAAGCATCTGCTCACTGGGATTGGCCCTGGCAAAGGCTACCAGTGTCGACGTCTTGCCTGTACCAGCATAGGCACGGACCACCAGCTTTTTTGCCTTCGAGGCAATGATGGGTTCCTGCTCGTGAGTGGGCGTGAAGGCCATGAGGAGTCCTTGAATAGTGATGCCAGGTGCTACCAGCGTCTCACAGGTCTTCCGGGATGCAAGTCAGAAGCCTCAAACAATGGCCAGTATCAGGAGTTTTTCTGGCGAGGCAGACGAAAGCGCGATGGAGGCGGCGCATCGCTGTAGAAGATACCTGTTTTAAGGTGCATGGCGACCAGTCGAGGTCCCAGGCTCACGATAATGCGTGGTCCGGATTCAGGGATATCCCCTTCCTTGATCTCCCTGTCTGCAAGCATGGAAGGATCAAGTCGGTACTCCTTCCGCGAATCCAGATCGAGCAATATCCACTTCTTGTTTCCAGACACACCCTCAAAACTGAGCACCTCAAAACTGGAGCGAATTCCGGAAGGAAGAGGAGGAAGCGATTGGTAGTTCATGTCGGCGGCACCCTGTTGTTGAGTTCACTGCCAGCTTAACCAACTTTTTAATACCAATCGGCGAAGTGCCTACCCGCGCGGGTAGGGAGTAGCAGGATAGCTCAACTATTTTTCCAAGTAGCATAGAAAGAACATGCCAAATCGCAGGGACTGACTGATGAGTTACGACATCAACACGAAAAGATTGCTTGATCGGGTAATGGGCACCGCCAGCGCAAGTGCAAAGCGGGCAGCCCTAACGATAGAGACGCGCGCAGTTACTGCAAAAGACGCGATTCGCGACAGGGCAGACAGTTTTAGAGGCAGCGCAAGCAAGGTGTATGCGGGTGCGATAGGTACTATCGATCTGATCACTACTCTAGGATTCACATTTTCTGCCATCGCTGCGCCCGTCCCTACCGCTATCGGGATAGCGCTGATCTATCTGTTCGAGTCTCAGTACAAACTGCGGTTGGAGGAGACTGAAATCGCTGTTGCATCACGTCAGCGCCAGCGCAAGCAGGCGCGGGTTGTTGCACTTCTCAAAAAGCACGGTGCGATCCCTGAGTCTGCCATCCTTGAGACAGCATGGGTGCGCGTTTCGATCAATAGCCGCACCGGAGAGATCAGGGGAGCAATCCTTCAGGGGCAGTCCAAGGGAACCCCACTCGAACAGATCAGCATGCAAGAGCTGGAAGATCTGATTGAGCATGCTCCTGATGCTGATACCAGGAGCCTTCTTGAAGCCTACCTTTCCTTTCGCATAGCGCAAACTAGCGCCAACCAGGAGTCACAGCATGTCGATTAAGGACACTATTGCCAAAATGGACGAAAAGCTTGTAGCTGAGCTGATGGAAGCTGCCCAGCTAGCGCTTAACGATGATGAGACCTGCAAGCGGGTTGCCGAGGATATGCAGGTACCGTTCTGGCTCATACAGACATTAGGCTATGTAGCAATCGAGGTATCAGGCAGCTCAGGCAATGAGCTAGAGATCATGACGCAGCGCCAGCTAGAAAGATTTACTTCAATATGAATTTAGTCTCCAGCAAACATGACGCCATACCCTTCTGCCCTCGCCTGCCTGAGTACCGACAGTAGCTCAAACCAAATACCAGAGCGTTGAGTTAAAGGTGGCATGCGCTGTTCAAGTATCTGAATCAGACTGTCTAGATCTGAAAGCACGCAATCTGTATAGGCATCGATTAGCTGGCCTGTCCGGGCACGAAGTTGCTCAAAAGCTGGGGTAAGTATCTGCATCGCTGCATCGTCAATGGCAAGTAGATGTCGCCCAGCCATATGCTTTTTGCTTTGCTTGCTGTTTTTGGTTTTTCGAGGCACCAGTTTGTGGACATCTAGAGCCAACTGCTTACCCTTTATCGGAGAGATCTATGTTTGAGGCCTGACCCTCTACTTTCTGCGAGTCTGTACAATATTGCCATCAGCCCTGACTGATTTTAATGGCGCATCAATTCCAGTGTCTTTACACCGTTAATTGGCCTTAGACTTTCTTCCAGGATCAATCAAATGTAAAAAACGGGACGCTGTCCAGCTTCCCTCGTGTATGAGTTTCATGCCTTTAGCCAGGTTGAATTTGGCAGGACCTCACTTCTCTCTATCCATAGAGAGTTTTCGTCCACAGGTCCCTATAGGCCTGATTTGAACACATGCTGCATGTGGCTAGCTATCGGCCAGGAGCAGCCACTACAGTTCAGCAACCCTGCGACGCTGCTTGACCAGCCTTGTCCTTATGTCTAAACCTGTAAGATCATGCAATAAATAGGGGCGTGCCACCATTACGCCATCTTAGCCAAGAAGTCATTTCATGCTCTTAGGTAATCGCCATGGACGACGTAGCTATAACATATTTGGATGTGTACCAGAGCTGGCAAAACCATCTATTCAATTTCAGCCTGGACGACCCGGAGACCAAGGTGCCTGGCCTGCGAAAGCCGCAATTAGCCGCGCTTTACGCTACCCTTGGTCATCTAGTGGTCGACCCTACAACTACGGCAACCGTTGTAATGCCCACCGGCACAGGGAAAACCGACACAATGCTCGCACTGATAATCGCAGCGAGAATGAGTCGGACACTGATCCTTGTACCTTCGGACGCCCTCAGAGCTCAATTAGTGAGCAAGGCCGCGGAGATGAAAACGCTCCGTACTGTGGGGGCCGTATCGGACACGGCGTGCAATCCCGTTGTTGCTGCCATCGATTCAAAGCTGTCTGAGCCGAAGGTTGCTGAATTGGCTACTGCCAACATCATTGTGGCTACCCCTCAGGCCCTGCTGCTATTCGAAAACGCCGCCTTGGGGGCGCTGGTGAACATGTGCAGTCACCTGATGATCGATGAGGCTCACCATGTCGTAGCAGCCAGTTGGAATCGGATCAAAACTGCCTTCAGGGGCAAACCCTGTATTCAGTTCACAGCGACGCCATTCCGGGAGGATGGCATAGCTCTGGCCGGCAAGATCATCTACAACTACCCGCTCCGGGATGCGCAGCTTGATGGCTATTTCAAAGGCATTGAGTTTCATCCGGTACGAGAGTACAACCTTAAGCTGTCCGACCAGGCCATCGCAGACAAGGCTGTTGAGCTACTCCGGGCTGACCTCAAGGCAGGCTATAACCATTTGATGATGGTGCGGGCTAAGTCGCACAAGCGGGCGGCAGACCTGTTTGAGATTTACAAGCAGCACCTCGATCTCACGCCAGTATTGATTCACAGCAAGGTTCCGAACCAAGCCCGAGTAATGGCGGAAATCGTCGAGAAGAAGCACCGGATCATCGTCTGCGTCGACATGCTTGGCGAAGGCTTCGACCTGCCTGAGCTCAAAATCGCCGCCATTCATGATCAACATCAAAGCCCTGCAGTGACGCTCCAGTTCATTGGCCGGTTGACGAGGGTTGATGCCGCCCTTGGTGATGCCAAGTTCGTGGCGAATATCGCTAACCAGAAGACCGATCATCAGATGGCAGATCTCTATAAGGAGAGCGCTGATTGGGGGGCAGTCATTCGCAACGTGAGCGAGCAAAAGGTCAGCCGGGAAATTGAGAAGGCGGACTTCAACGAGCAGTTTGCTGACGGTGACGATGCCCAAATGATTTTTGGGTTGAACCCGAACCCCAAGATCAGCGCCGTGGCGTATCACGTCTCCCCCAAAGACTGGACACCACAGCGTGCGCAGGGGCTGGATGGGCGCAGAGAAACACTGCAGTACATCTCCATTAATGACCAAGCCGATACCGTCATTGCCGTGACTAGGCGAGAGTCGCTGGTTGGGTGGGCTCAGACCGAAGAAATCGTCGATACCAACTGGAATCTGTACATTGCCTTCTATAACAAGGCGCAGAAAACCCTGTTCATTCACACCTCAGGTGACGATACCCAGTCAACTCGCTTTCTTAACCTGGTAGCCAAAGCCCCTCGCCGCATCAATGGCGAGCCGACCTTCCGCACGCTCCACAACATCAAGCTGATGAAGCTGCAGAACGTTGGCCTATCACGCGCCCGGAAAGACCTGCGGTTCACGATGCACGTGGGGCGCGATATCAATCAAGTGATCAGTGACATCGAGAAGGGCAACGCGACAAAATCCAACATCTTTGCAACCGGTTTTGAGGATGGAGACCGAACTACCGTGGGCTGCTCGCACAAAGGAAAGATCTGGGAGATGAACTCCTCTCCGATAAACTACTGGGTCGAGTGGTGCAAGCGCATGTCGGTCAAACTCAACGACAACACCATCGACCCTTCTGACGTACTCAAAAATGTCATGCGTGTTGAGCAAATCAAGGGCAGCTGGCCAGAAGGACTGTTTTACGCAGACTGGCCTGAGTCGATCGTAATCGAAAACGAGCAAAGGATCTCGCTGCATTTTCAAGGAGAGACTTTCAACCTTCTCGACGTCGAGCTTGGTAAGCCTGAGTACAGTGGCGCTCAGACGCTGGATATCCCCGTCTTGGTCGCGTGTGATAATGGCGAGGAGCGTCGCCTCACTTCCATTACCATCAAGTTGTTGGAAGATGGATACAAGACCTCCTGCCCAGGTGTGAAGATTCTTTACCCCCACGAAATGCCACTGGACTCCTACTTGGATGGAGAGCCGCTTGTATTGCTCAAGGTCGACGGTTCCATGGTGCAGGGCAATTACCGTCAGTATTCGCTCAACAGCATGGATGCAAAACTGCCTACCGGTTTGCTCGAACCCTGGAATTGGGGAGCAACGAAAATCCATCAAGAGTCCATGCGTGCGGAGCGACGTGAGGATTCTGTTCAAGGCTTCACCTTTGCCAAAATCGCTGACGACTACTCAATCGTCTTCAACGATGACGGCAAAGGCGAAATCGCTGACCTAGTGGCAATCCGGGAAAGCAAGGACGTTATCTACGTTGACCTCTACCACTGCAAATTCTGCCCAATGGTTGATGGCGTAGCCGTGCCCGGGGCGCGCGTCGCCGACGTCTATGAGGTATGCGGCCAGGCGTCGAGATCGGTGAAGTGGCTGTACACTGGCGATAAGTTCTTCAACCGACTGATGGATCGCTACCAGCAATCACTGCTTAAAGACTTCGACCGAATCCTGAAAGGCACGCCTCAGCAGCTGGAGATACTGCGCAACAAATGTCACGACCACGAGCTAATCTTCAAATTTGTGATCGTGCAACCCGCGATATCAGCGAAGAAGGTATCGAAGGAGCAGCTTGCCGTCTTGGGAACGAGCTACTCGTATATCAAAAGCATCTCAGGCTCGGATATCAGGGTCATTGTTAGCCCTTAATCGACTTGCATCAGCGGAATTGCATCTGGTTCCGCTGATGACATGCTGTGACCACGCCTCCGATACCTACTTCGCCTTTGCTGCTCAGGCTTGTGGCAGCCTGAATCGCCCTAAATCTCCTATGTACTCGAATGACCCCTTCTGGCCGGTATCAGCCACACAGTGCTGGTAGTTACAGGTCGTCCAAACAAATTAATTGGACACGATCAAGGCTCTACGTAACGGCTCTTATGATCACGACTTTCCTACCTCAGCTCCCTGAGGATGAAGTAAAGGCATGGCTAGTTGTCCTATAGCCAAAACATGTAGCCCGCGCAGGGCTGCTAATAGAAATGACTGAGAGACTTTATGTAGCTCTATCTAACAGCCTTTACCTAATGATGTTACTCTTCATCATACAGCTTGCCTTGGAGATAGATCTTTTCAAGAAACCGTATCCTCTCGGACGTCATCTCGCCTAGACATATCTCCCGGTCCTCGTTGCGTGATAGGCCTCCACTCATCAAGGTGTAGTAGGCCTCGCAATTGTCGTCTCTAAACTTCAACCACGCTCGTTGGCTTTGCCTTAAACTCTGGCTTAGCTCTTCTTTGGGTACTAGTCCGCCATCAAAGCCACCCGAGTCAATCTTGTGCATGATGTCGCGATAGGTTCTATTGAGTTTCGTGTCAACTGACTCCTCGGAGTCAGACGTGACACAGCGCTCCTTGCATTGCTCCTGCGCTTGTGCCTGAAAGACGATGCCCGCTATAGCGATCAGGGCCAGAAGGGCCTGCTTTACTCGTATGGATCGATGTCTTGTCACTTGCAGTTACCTGCCTTTCGATATCCAGCCGCCTGCGCCTCAGCTTCGGAGCTGAACGGTACCTGATTCTTGGCCGAGACCTTGGTATAGCTTGGGCATCCCTGAGGCAAATGATAGATGTGGCTATTCTTGTTACCAATAATAGTCTCAGACGATACAGAGTTGCTAGTATTAGCCGGCTGGGCAGCCTTCTGATTTCGTGCCGGAATCGGGCTGACGATACCCTCCCCTATCGGCTTGTACCCCAGGGTCCATTGGCGCTCACCGGTTACGAACGGGTTGTGGTGGCCCATCACTGCGGCAATACGGTTATCCCGCTCCTTTTCCCAGGCGGTAACGGGATACTGCCTGTCCCAGGCCATGAGGAGCTGCTGTTGCTGGCGCGACATGGAAAGATCATACCGATCGTACATGTAGAACGTTACCCGAGCCGTCAGGCCCTTGACCTCATCGCGGGGCTCAGCTGAGCGACCGGCAAAGTCGACTTTCGTCTTGCACTGCCCATACTGCGGTGCCACACCGCTCACCATGCCGTACTGGTAGTTGCTGCGATCGCCATTGACCTCGCCCACCGAGGGGTAGAGGTTGAAGATATCCGCTTCCATGGCGCGAAAGACCGGATCGTCCGCAACACAGTTCTTGCGCCCGCCGTTCTGCCAGCACTGGCGCTGGTGACCAAATATCCAGGCGGGGACGATATGCTCCCACTCGACGCGCTCGGCCCGGTTCTGCTGCGAGCGCGTTTGATAGCCACAGGACGCCAGGTCAATGCGTCCACCCGACTTGCCGGTCCAGGTCCAGTGACAGCCGCAATACAGCTCACCTTGAGCGCTGCTGCCCTGGTCGAAATAGACCTTTTGCTTGGCCACAACCTTAGCCTCAGTAAAAGTAGCAGGTGGTGCGGCCTGAACGGCAAAGGATAAGAGCAAAGCAAGGGAGAGAAGGACTTCTTTCATTACAGTATGCAAGGCAAACGAGACGGACCGGCATTATAGAGGGTGGTCAGGGATTATGCTGGCGGGAAGGTCTCTCGGCGATCATCAGTCTTGCGCGAGATACCCCGTACTTCTAGTGCGGAGAGGGATAGCGCGGCGCGCAAAGCGTGCCCTTTTATCGCTTCCTGCTAAGGGCCAATTTCTATCTCACATCAAGTTTTGTATGTTGTAAGGCATGACTAAACGCGCCTACAGATACCGGTTCTACCCAACGCTTGAACAAGCAGAGCTGCTTGCAAAGACGTTTGGCTGCGTGCGTTTGGTCTATAACACAGTGCTTCGCTGGCGTACCGATGCGTTCCATAAGGAGCAGCAGAAAGTCGGCTACTCTGCGGCTAGTGCCTATCTGACGGCCCTAAAGAAACAGCCGGAACTGGCATTCCTGAATGAAGTTTCCTGCGTTCCTCTTCAGCAGTCCTTGCGCCACCAGCAGAGTGCATTCAAGAACTTTTTTGAAGGACGGACCAAGTACCCCACCTTCAAGAAAAAGCGAAACCATCAATCGGCTGAATTCACCGCCTCGGCGTTCAAGTACCGGGACGGCGAGCTGTTTCTGGCGAAAAGCAGCGAACCTCTGAATATCCGCTGGAGTCGTGCCCTGCCGTCTGTCCCTTCTACCGTGACGGTTTCAAGGGATGCAGCCGGGCGCTACTTCGTCTCGTGCCTGTGTGAATTTGAGCCACAAGCCTTGCCGGTCACGCCGAAAATGATCGGTATCGACATGGGCTTGAAAGACCTGTTTGTACCTTCCGAAGGCGAGCCGTTTGCCAATGCTCGCCATACCGCTAAATATGCCTCTCGTCTGGCACTGGCACAACGCCGTCTGAGCCGTAAAAAGCTCGGCTCTGCCAATCGAGTCAAGGCCCGCCAGAAGGTTGCGAGGATTCACGCCAGGATCTCTGATTGCCGACTCGACGGTTTGCACAAGCTGTCACGCAGACTAATCAACGAAAACCAAGTGGTCTGTGTCGAAAATCTTGCTGTAAAAAACATGATCAGAAATCCCAGGCTAAGCAAAGCTATCGCTGACGCGGGCTGGGGTGAACTGGTCCGCCAGCTGCAATACAAGGGTGCCTGGGCAGGCAGGCAAGTGGTCGCCATAGACCGCTGGTTTCCCAGCTCAAAGCGTTGTTCTGGCTGTGGGTTTGTAATGGACTCGATGCCGCTTAGTGTCCGCTCTTGGGTTTGCCCTCAATGCAAGGCAGAACATGACCGCGACGTGAATGCCGCACTTAATATCAAAGCGGCCGGGCTGGCCGTGTTAGCCCTTGGAGCGAATGTAAGCGGCAGAGGTCAAGTACCTGTGTCCTGTTTGCAGTGAATTGGGAATCCCCGTCCTTCAGGGCGGGGAGCAGTCAAGAGTCGTCTTGCAATACAGGCAATCCTCGTGGTTACAAGGGATGTCCCTAAGCTCACGGACACGAGGAAACTGATGACGTACCCAAGGAGCCAGTACCGAGTTGCCACCCGAAACACGAAGCCAGGCGAGCGCATAGGCCAAAGGCCAGCGAAGCGTTGGATCCCCAAGCTCTGTGCTGATCAAGCGCTTCAGTCGAGTCCTGCAAGCCTTGAGGTCGCGCTCAAGCGTTGGATCGTTTTCACGCAGCAGATCTGGAAGTAGCGTTTGAAGTTCAGTAAGGGGTAAAGGCCTATCTCCAGTAATCGCCTGGAAGAGCTGCCCTAAGGCGCCTTGCTCGTCTCCTAGCAGGATCTGATAGCACAGCAGCTCCTTTGGATTTAGAGTTTTGAGACGCTCTAGTGCCTCCTGCTGATCCTGAAACAAGGTCAGAGTTGACCGGCAATCCGAGAGGGGCGAATTCAGGCTATCGCGTACCAGCTTGTAGTCCTTGATCAGCCGGTGATACGGATTTTGCGGAAAGGTAATAGGCGACAGGTGCAACGTGTCTATAACAGGCAAATCCAGCAGCCTGAGTGGAAGCTGAGTGGCCTTAAGTATGCTGAGATCTGCTTAACAATGTTGTGACCAAGCACAAATTCGGCGCCATCGCCTAGGACATCAAGCTGCGCTAGTGCCGGACGTGGGTCCTGGCGTACATCCAGCTCAATTGTACTACCGGTATCCGCTCGAAGTGCTCCGAGCTTGTATATCTGCTCAGGCTTGCCATCCTGAGTGGGTATGACTTCCAGATCAAAAACCAGGCAGCCTGGCTTGGGAAAAAGCACCGCCATCTGTAAAACATCCTTGCCTACATCAAACGAGCGTAATCATAGCTCAGCTTGGCGGTTCGGGGTCGTCCTTTCACGGTCTACCAGCGTTTCATCCAGCAGGAGCTCAGCATTGAATGAGTTAGTGACCTGCTGGATCTGATGAATGGCGGCTTGGTTGTATTTCAAAACTCAAGGTGGAGAAGAACTTTAAACCTGCAACATCCGCACGTGACCTTACAACAGTCTGGAATTTAAAAGTCTCGACCGGAGACGGAGAATAAAGCCGCGGCATTAGGACATCTAATGCGCTTCACCTAAATAGGCATCCATTTCAGACGCGGGCACCATGCCGCCACCCGTTGCCCAGATCAGATGGGTTGCGCTAGCGGCAAGGCTATTGCAGAAACCGAGGCGATCAAGGTAGCCCTGGCTTTCATGCAACACATGCGCAACCCCAGGAGCCCCAGCCAACGCAGAAGGCTCCAGCTGTATATCCTCTGTTTGATTGAGCAATCGCAAAAGCATGAGCAGTTCATCATCAGTGACGGTATAGAAGCCATCAAGCATGCGTTGCATCGAACGCCCCACAAAGCCTGAAGGTCGCCCTACTGCGAGACCATCCGCAGCGGTTCGGTTGCTAATACCAAAATCCTGCACCGAAAGCCTGTCATGCAGGCCGGTATACACACCCATCAGCATACAGGGCGATTCGGTGGGCTCAGCAAAAATACAATGGACATGATCGCCAAATGCCAGCTTTAAGCCAAAAGCAATGCCGCCAGGACCGCCGCCCACTCCACAAGGCAGGTAAACAAACAGAGGGTGTTGAGCGTCGACAACAATCCCCTGTTGTTCAAATTGCTGCTTTAGCCGCTCCCCAGCTACTGAATAGCCCAGAAAAAGCGTTTTCGAGTTTTCATCGTCGATGAAATAGCAGTATGGGTCTGCCTGCGCCTGCCTTCTGCCCTGCTCCACCGCCTGACCGTAATCGCCTGCATGCTCGATTACAGTGACACCGTGGGCACGTAGTTTGTCTTTTTTCCATTGTCTGGCGTCAGCTGACATGTGCACGGTTGCCGCAAAGCCAAGACGTGAAGCGGCCATACCAATAGACATACCCAGGTTGCCGGTACTGCCCACTGCGATCTTGTGCGCATTAAACAGCGTGCGGCACGGGTCTTCAGCCATGCAGCGATAGTCATCAGACTGATGCAACAAGCCGCTCTTTAGCGCCAGCTGTTCTGCATGACATAACACCTCATAAATACCGCCGCGTGCCTTTACCGATCCTGAAATCGGTAGATGGCTGTCTTTTTTTAGCAGTAGCCGTACAGGCTTATCGATGCCGTAACGCTCGCAGAGTGCTTGAGCAAAGGAGGGTACGTCCACGAGCTCAGACTCAATGATGCCTTTAGCGGCGGCTACCTCTGAAAAAACCTGTGCCAGTAAAGGGGCGAAGCGCTGCAGACGCTCGCTTGCCTGCCGTACATCCTGGGGGCCCAGCTCAATATCGTTCAAGGCTTCTACCAGCGGTGCAATCTTTGGATTGAACCAGCTAACGGGCTTGCCTGCAAGAATGGGAGTTAGCAATGGGTATTCAGCGGTCCACTCGACCAGGCTTTTTCCATAAACAGTAGTAATCACGATGGCACTCCGGCAGAAGTGTATTCAAGCATTACGGTTTAGATAGACAATCATCAAACCGCGGGGCGACCGTCAGCAACTGACTCATGCAACTCAGCGGACAAGGGCGGATGGGTAACAGGCGTCCACAGATCAACTTTGCTGAGCGCTAGCGCGTTCAGGTCTGGACGTGGCCGCTGTAGCTCAGGAACGTTCTGGCAATAGGCCTCCAAGGCATGCGCAGCAAGCAGTAGCTCCAGGTCACCTCGAAACTTGCCAATAACCTGCATTCCAAACGGCATGCGTAGATGGTCCAAACCCATGGGCATAGAGAGTGCTGGATTAGTTGCCAGAGTTACCACGTATGTCAGGGCCAACCAGCGGTAGTAGTTTTCCAGCGGGACACCGTTGATACGGTCCAGGTAGGGCTGCTCCCATGGAAAGGCCGAAACAGGCGTAGTAGGCGACAATATCAGATCATATTGATCAAACAGCTTTTGGAACCGCCGAAAAATACGGGTTTGCTCTGCACTGGCCCATACGCAGTCCCTGAGCGACATCTGTATGCCCATTTCATAATTAGCCCGCGGATTTGGGCCTAGCGAGTCAGGATCGCTTTCATAGGCAGCCTGCAGGCTACCAACAAACGCTTCGGCCCGTACCACGTCAAAGCAGCGATGAGCATGCTGCATGTCAACTTCGATTTCTTCGCAGCTCGCAAATACATGCCTCAGGCTGGCAATCTTGTCACGAAACACCTGCCGGATGTCATTATCGACATCACATACCCCGAAGTCCTCGGTATAGCCCACCCGTAGGCGGGACAAATCAACAGCAGGCAAGCCTTCCATGGAGGGTGTCATTGCAAAGTTGTAACTCAAAGGATCGTTGGGCGCTACGCCTGCCGTTGCGGCTAACTGAAGCCAGGTGTCGGCCACATTGCGTCCCATTGGACCAACTACCGAAATTGGAGTCCAGCCCAGTAGCTTGCGCTCGCTGGGCACAAGGCCAGGAGAGGTACGAAGACCCACAACACCGCATTTTGCTGCCGGAATACGTAATGACCCTCCAGTGTCAGATCCACTGCACAATGGCACCATATTGGCAGCCAGGGCTGCAGCAGCGCCACCCGATGAGCCGCCAGCGTTAAGGCTTGGGTTGAATGGGTTACCCGTGGCTCCCCAGACTGGATTACGTGTGTTGGCGCCCGCGCCCATCTCCGGCACGTTTGTTTTGCCAACCACGATGGCGCCTGCTGCACGAATTCGGCGTACCAACTCATTGTCCTGACCTGGTAGATTGGCACGAAACAAGGGAGAGCCATACGTTGTGAGTAGGCCTTCAGTTTCCTCCAGATCCTTGACTCCGATTGGCAGCCCGCTAAGCAGGCCACGTGGCTCACCACGTGCAATAGCCTTTTCAACGGCTCGGGCCTCTTGGCGGGCGCGCTCGAATGAGGTAGCACAAAAGGCATTTATCTTCGGGTTGTATTGTTCAATGCGTGAAATGCAGGCCTCCAGCACCTCGACAGGTGAGACCTTATGCGAATCCATCAGGACTTTAAGTTCTACCGCGCCCATATCGGCCAGTTCATTTGCGTTAGCCATCAGGTCCATCCTGCGAGAAAAGTTGAAGGGAGATTAGGAATACCCAGCGCCTGCAACAACCAACATATTTAGAAAGCAGCCATGCTGTTTCAGGAAGGCTCAAGGCTTGGCAATCCCTCATTACAGGACAGAACCTTTTTCATATGTTCGATAAACGCCTGCATGGGGCCTGGCAGCTGTCTTCGCGCCAGAGTCTGAATCTCAATTGAGCGTACGTTGTCAGAGAATTCAGGTACTGCCAGAGCTTTGAGCTGGTTAGCGTTAAGTCGATGACGTACAAACAGCGCTCCTGCGAATGTCACCGCACTGCCCGACAGGGCAAATTGCACTAAGGTCTCCAGACTGTCGGAATCCATAATGCTCTTGTAGATAAGGCCCTCCCGGCTGCAATAGATATCCAATAGCTGACGCAAGGTGCTATTGGGACCAGGTAAGGCCAAGGGATAAGTCACAATTTCCTTGAGCGAGACATCTTGGCATGACGCCAACGGGTGACCCGGTGCAACTAAGGCCAGTACTGGCGCAGGTTGGGTATAGGCAACACTGATTCCCTTGGCTGCACCCAAACTGAAGCAAAGGCCTATGTCTGCCTGAGCCTCGCGTACCAGGCGGGTGACTTCCTGAGCTGACGCCACCTGGATTTGATAGGTACTTTGCTGCCCCGCCAAGCGAAACTGCGCTATTGCGTCTGGCAAGCAATGAGGCGCAAACCCTTCCGTACAGGCAATCTTGATAAGTGATTCCGACTGTTGCCGAAGAGCTTTGATTTCATTTCCTACCAGCTCGGCGTCCAGCAGCGTACGACGCGCATAGCCGGCCAGGAGTTCGCCTGCAGCAGTCAGGATGACCCCGCGGGATTGACGCTCGAAGAGAGTGGTCTGTAACTCACTTTCCAGGCGACTGATCTGACGGCTGATGGCCGAGGGAACCACATGCAGACGCGTTGCCGCTTCACTGATGGAACCGCTATTGACCACCTGCAGAAAGTAACGCACGGCAGTCTCGCTAAGGATGCGGGCACTCATTGGAGTTGAGCTCTCTGGATAAGGGAGACAGTATCCTAACCGAGTCTCCCCATGAGCTAAGGCCTTGTACGCAGCGGCCATTCGTTAGGCCTCATAGGCATTAGCCAGTTGTATTTCCCTGACCTTACGGGGGCTAATCGATGCGCTAACCAGGGCAGAGATGGTTACCGCACTCAATAAGAACAGGAACGCTGAGTCGTAACTGTTGTAATAAGCCACTAGAAATCCGATGGCCATTGGGGAAATAAAGCCCGCCAGCTGGCCACCAAAGTTGACCATACCAATACCGGTACCTACTAGCCGCTGTGACAGTATCTTGGTGGGTAATGCAAAGGCAGTTGCGAACACAAAAGACTTGAAGAAATAGGCGGCGGTCTGAAAAGCGATTACCTGGGCGGTTGTCTGGGCCTCGTACATTCCATAAACAAAGGCACCTGTGAGTACGCAGCTCCCCATCATCAGGAATTTCTCTTTGCCGTCAAAGAAGCGTGTCATCAACCAGCCGCCCATGGCGGTCGCCACACTGGCTGCGATAAATGGAAGAGGCACCAGAAAACCTACAGTTTTAAGATCCAAACCGCGAGCAGTCAGAAGATACATTGGCATCCATGCATCCAGCCCCTTATTAACCAGGCTCAGGCAAAACCACACCAGTACTATCTTCCAGAGCAGTGGCATGCGTAGCAGCTCTTTGGCACCGACTCTTGCACTAGGTGCACTATGCGCAGGCTCCTCTATCACTTTGGTGGTACGCCTTACTGAAAGTGCGTAAAACACGGCAAAGACGATGCCGGCTAAGCCTATAGCCAGAAAAACATCTCTCCAGCCTAACCACAGGATCATGGGTGCAATGATCAGTGGTGCAACGAAACTACCCACATAGTTGGATGAGATCATCAGGCCCGCCATCTTGGGGCGCTCAGCTCTAGGGTAAATTTCGGCAACACCCTTTACCGCAGAGGAGGGATAGCTGCCCTCCCCTAGCCCAAACAAAAATCGGATTAGCAGGAGCGATGTGAGTGACCAGGCGAGTCCGGTCAAGACTGTGAATACAGACCAAAGGCCTATAGAAACAACAATAACAACCTTGCTGCCGAACCTGTCAGCAAGCCAGCCACCCGGTATCTGCATTGCAGCGTAGCCAAGATAAAACGCACTGAGCACTACTCCAAGCTGAGCAGGGCCAACATCAAAGTCTTTACCAATATGGGCCAAGGCCAGCGAGATAGCTGAACGGTCTATATAAGAGATCATGTATCCCAGATACAGAAGAACAAAAACAAACAGCGGGCTATGCAAAAACTTTGAGGATTTCATAAGGGTTGCCCTAGCGCTAAGGTTGCTCGTGTAGGGCTATGGTGGGCAGCTATCAAAGGGGCAACAAGTGATAATTTGAGAGCTTAGCGTTGCCCTTTTTTCAAAGCACTTTAGCGGTGCAAGGGCACTAATAAGGGGCGCTTATAACCCTATAAAAATGCCCGTTGTGCCTCAGTTGAGTGCGCTATTCACGCTGTTATTCGTGTTATACACCTGACTCCTAGGAAACTTTTTTAATTAAGGTGTTTGAGTTTTAAAAGGAGCCGTTGTGATTTGCTACCTCAACTTCGGTGCTGGGGTCTGGAAAGAAAAGGTTTGGTTAGGTAAAGAGCTATGGCTGCTTATGCTCTAGCAGGAGGAAGAAGCCAGTCGGTATTTGGCCTTTTGATCAAGCGCTGTTATATATGCTCCTGTTTAAGCGAGACGTAATGATCAGTCCTTTGGCGACCTGCTTGATGGTGCGATTTCTGTGCTCTGCTTGGCAGTAAGCTAGGAATGAAAAAGCCAGATTAGTTGAGGTATATCAAACATACGCAAGGTCCCAGATAGGTAGGCATGCCTAACCTCTAGAAAGGCATGAACCAGGCAAACTAGAGCATACCCGGTAAGGCTTTGTGCTCACCCGGCATTGGCGAATACTTCAGATGGCTCAGAGATAGAGTTCTGTCTTACCGCGGTCGAGGGACCCGTTCTGGTACCCTGCCCTACCAGACCTCTTGACCCTCTTCGCCCGATTAGACCTTGCTAGTTGTCAGAAGCGTGCCCGGCTTTGCGCTATGCCTGGCTTGTACTGCCCAACCTACCGCCACCTCCTCAGACTAGCCGAAGTCTTACCGACGCCTATGCTTTTAGCTGGCATGCGCGGGACCTGTTTCCCGTACACACGCCATAGCTGTTCAGCAGCCTTTGCTGTAACTATTCCTAATACAGCATCTCCGTTTGCCATCTGGTGCAAAACGGCACAGGTGCATCGCAGTTTTTTTCTAGACTTTTTTTACTATTCCACAGAAAGAACCCTGCGATGCTTATCTCACGCCTGAAAGATCCTTCCCTCCTCGTCAACATGGCCTACGTCGATGGTAACTGGATAGATGCCGACGATGGCACTACTGTAGCTGTACTCAACCCAGCCGACGGTCAGCACGTCGCGCACGTCCCTTCGCTAGGGGCTACCGAGACTAATCGTGCCATCGAGTCAGCCCACACTGCATGGAAGCAGTGGCGTCAGGTGACTCCAGCCGAGCGCAGTAAGCTGCTGGAGAAATGGCATGATCTGATCCTGCAGAACCTGGAGGATCTTGCCCAGATCATGACCGCAGAACAGGGCAAGCCCCTCGCTGAAGCACGTGGAGAAATTCTGTATGGCGCAAGCTTTATCAAGTGGTTTGCTGAGGAGGCACGCCGTATCTACGGCGATACTATTCCTGCCCCTACGCCTGACCGACGCATTATCACACTGAAACAACCAGTGGGTGTGGTAGCAGCGATAACACCCTGGAATTTTCCCAACGCCATGATCACTCGCAAATGCGCTCCAGCTCTGGCCGCAGGGTGTACGGTGGTTGTAAAACCTTCAGATTTAACTCCGCTTTCTGCCTTGGCATTGGCCGTGCTGGCTGAGCGTGCCGGGTTTCCCAAGGGAGTCCTCAATGTGGTTACTGGTATGCCTGAAGATATTGGCTCCCAGCTCACTGAAAACCCGCAGGTACGCAAGCTGTCGTTCACTGGCTCGACAAAGACTGGCCAGCGGCTGATGACTCAGTGCGCTGATAGTATCAAGCGCCTGAGCCTGGAGTTGGGAGGTAATGCCCCCTTTATCGTATTTGACGACGCCAATCTGGAGCTGGCTATTGCCGGAGTCATGCAAAGCAAGTTTCGTAACGCCGGCCAGACCTGTGTGTGCGCTAACCGGATTCTTGTACAGGAAGGTATTTATGAGCGGTTTGCCGAGCGCCTGGCCACTGAAGTGGCACAGCTCAAGACCGGTAGTGGGCTTGACCCAGACGTAAATCTTGGCCCGTTGATCACTGCTGCTGCCGTCAACAAGGTCTCGGCACACATCAGCGATGCGCTGGAAAAAGGCGCGACCCTGCTCGTGGGTGGCTTGCCAGAGCACAGAGATCTATTTGTAAAACCTACAATTTTGCTGGACGCCACGGCAGAAATGCTGATCGCCAATGAGGAGACCTTTGGCCCCGTCGCGGCGCTGTTTCGCTTCACAACTGAAGAGCAGGCCATAGAGATGGCTAATGCTACGCCCTATGGCCTCGGCTCCTATTATTTCACTCAGGACATGGGCCGCTCCTGGCGCATGGGCGAAGCGTTGGAATTTGGTATGGTCGGTCTTAACACCGGGATGATTTCCATGGAAGTTGCCCCGTTTGGTGGCATGAAACTCTCTGGAATCGGCCGTGAGGGCTCCAAGTACGGCCTGGACGAATTCCTTGAGGTCAAAGCCTGGCACATCGGTGGGCTAACGTAGCCGACGCTAACAGGAAGAGTCCTGGCAGCCAGCATGCTTTCGAGCCAGTGCTAAAGAGGCGCTGGCGCTCATGTATAACCGAGGCGCCAACCTTTCCTGAAATGGCGCCCTTGCTTAACCAAGGTATGGAAGCAGCTTGTTTGTTGACGGCCTCTCCAGCCCCCAAGTCCAGGATCAGCCTGCCTTGATTAAGCTACGTAGAGGCATTGCATTCTTGATGACGGGAGACTTGATCACGATGTAGCTGAAGTATTTTTCAATGCCGATATTGCGATCAAGGATCGATTCCATCAGCTCCTGATAGTGCTGGATACTGCTCGTGATGAAGCGAACCAGATAGTCATAACCGCCACTGATAAGGTGGCATTCCGTAACCTCGTCGATACCTCGGATATAGGACTCAAACTTAATAAAATCGGCGCGTTTATGATCGGAGAGGGTGACTTCAGTAAAGACCGTAACAGAGTTGGCAAACTTGGCCAGGTTCACATGGGCCTCATATCCCGTGATATAGCCTGCCGCCTCCAGACGCTTGACCCTTTGCAAGCACGGACTGGGCGAGAGTCCGACCGCTTCCGCCAGACAGACATTTGTCATGCGTCCGTCCTTTTGCAGCTGTACCAGGATATTGATGTCGATTCGATCCAGTTTAAGGGCAGCATCCATACATTCTTACCTCATTTACCATGCTCGTTAGACAAACCGTCAGGCCCGTAGAGCAATCTGATGGGCATACACCAGATCGGCCAGACTCGCATACTCACAACGTCTACCTTCCATGGCCTGTTCCGAATGGCTCCACGGTTCTGCATGGCGGCGACGCAACGTGCAGAGTGGAAAGTCCACCAGATCACTCCAGGGATCGTCACTGTCCGTACTGCGAATCGGCAGCAGTTCCGACCGTTCAAGCCTTAATGAATCCAGCGCGGTTGCCAGCGCATCTCTGAGGTTCCCGCCTCGATTCTCCACAATTGCATCAAACGTGACAGGCAATCGTGCCGCCATAGCTGATGCATCACCTGAATCAAGCGGCGAGATCAGAATTAAGCGATAAAACTTGCTTAGATACTGAAGCGCGCCTGGAGCATCTTCAAAGATAGGCCACCGGTGAACTGCTGTACCAAAGGCCAGACTGTCGTCCCAGTCAGGTTCAATCTGCAATTCACGAGCCAGTTGGCGATATATCTGGCAATGGAGCGCCGCTTGGCTGATGTCAGGTGCTGCGTTTCTTAGCTCAGCGGTCAGGCGCCGATAGGCCGCCATTAACCATTGCGGCGATGTGGTGGCCTGAAAGCGCACCAACAATGGGCGTAGAGCCTCCAAAACGCCTACCTGGCGGTCGATCAAGGTTCCATAGCAGGTAAAGCCAAGCGCCTTATAATGAGTGATTCGCATAGGAAAGCTCCGGATGCCGCCACTCGGCAAAGATCCTGAGGAGGCGATAGCCCTTCGGACTCGCGGATATAGGCCTGCGAGCAAACGGCTGTAAATATGATGCAAGAAAAACGTAACCTTATGCACATACCTTGGTTAACGCCTTGTCGAGCATGTGCAAAGCCTCGGCCAATTGCGCTTCGGTTGTTACCAACGGTGCCAGGAAGCGAATAACGTTACGGTGTACACCGCACTTGATAACCAACAGACCCGCCAGGCGAGCCTCGTCGATGACGCGCTGAGCTAACAACGCGTCGGGGGTCACCCCATCGTCCATAACCATTTCAATCGCTTGCATAAATCCTAATCCACGGGCTTCACCAATTGCGTTGTAGCGCAACTGCAGTGCAGATAGCCCCTCGCCTAGTTGTCTAGCAAGACGCTCCCCTTTTTCCAGGAGGCCTTCCTCTTCGAAGAGATCAAGCACTGCAAGGGCAGCAGCGCAGGCTACGGCGTTACCGCCATAGGTCCCTCCTAGCCCGCCCGGTAGCGGAGCGTCCATGATTTCGGCGCGTCCAACCACGCCGGAAAGCGGCATTCCCCCCGCCAGGCTCTTGGCCACGGTCACCACATCCGGCTGGATACCGGCATGCTCAAAGGCAAACATCTTGCCGGTCCGGCCAAAGCCTGTTTGAATTTCATCAAGAATCAGCACGATCCCGTGGCGTGTGGCAAGCTCACGCAGGGCTTGCAAAAACTCCGGAGGCGCGGGCAGAAATCCTCCGTCCCCTTGGACCGGCTCGACAAGAATAGCCGCCACCCGATCTGGGGCGATCTCGGTATGAAAGAGCTGTTCCAGTTCTGCCAGCGCCTGGGCAGAGGTAATGTGACGGAAACGATCGGGATATGGCGCATGGAAGATCTCGCCCGGGAAAGGTCCAAAGTTCTGCTTGTACGGTTGGCTAAAGCCGGTGAGCGTCACACCAAGCAAGGTACGCCCGTGAAATCCGCCTCTAAAGGCAATGACTGCAGAGCGATTGGTATAACTTCTCGCAATCTTAATAGCATTTTCAACCGCTTCGGCCCCGGATGTCAGAAGCACGGTCTTATAGGGATTCCCCCCACCCACTAGCCGATTGAGCCGTGCAGCTACTTTCAGATAGGGCTCGTACGCCATCACCTGAAAACTGGCATGTGAGAGTGCACCGACCTGTTGCCGCACGGCCTCGACGACACGCGGATGATTGTGTCCTGTGTTGAGAACGCCGATCCCGCCTACAAAGTCCAGGTAGCGCTTGCCGTCGACATCCCAGAGTTCTGCCCCCAAGGCACGGGCAGCAACGACTGGATGGGCGGTGATAATACCGCGCGGCACGTTTTGCTCACGCAGAGCAAGCAGAGACTGACTTGGAAGGGCAGCTGCATTCATCTTGTGTTCCTCATGAAACTCATAGGCATTAGCGACCAGAGCAGCTTAAGCCTCACCAAGCGACGCTAACGCTGAAGTGTCAGCCCTGAACATACAGATTGACTGTTTTGCTACACCACGACGGCATATTCCGCTGTTGCTCCGCTGCCATTGGCGAACCCTCGATATGAAGCGCTGTCATTCCTTCGGTGAAATCTGCTGTTCAAGCAGCTGATACCTCTAGGCGGTACCTTTTGGAGGACCGCATTCAGACGATTCTTTCGTATGGATACAGCACCATGGCCATTTCTTTTGAGGAGTAGCTGGCCATGGCACTGCTATGCAAGTTTGATGACGTACGAAGCCGAGAATGGACGCAGCTTTTTGCGCAGCATGCGCCCGACATTGATGTAAGGATCTGGCCAGACTTGGGTGATCCCGCCGAGATTCGCTATCTTGCAGCCTGGCAGCCGCCAGAGAATCTGATGACGTATTTCCCTAATCTTGAAGTGCTGTTTGCAACCTCGGCAGGAGTTGATCAGTTTGATCTTGCCGCAATTCCTGAAACATTGCCGCTGGTACGGATGCTTGATCCAGAAATCACCCGAGGCATCGTGGAATATGCCACCATGGCCGTACTTAGCCTGCACAGACACCTGCCGCGTTACCAGCAGCAGCAACAACGCCAGTGTTGGAAAGCGCACCGGCTGATTCCAGCCTGCCAGAGGCGGGTCGGGGTCATGGGCCTGGGCCAGTTAGGACAAGCCGTACTGGGCCATCTCCAGCAGTACGGCTTTCTTCTCTCAGGCTGGTCACGCTCGGCTCATCAAGTCCCTGGAGTTACCTGCTATGCCGGTCAGGACGAGCTACAGGCGTTTCTTGGACAAAGCGATATCCTGATCTGCCTGCTACCGCTCACCGAGCAAACCCAGGGTATCCTCTGTCGGGAAACATTTGCAGCACTACCTAGTGGCGCGAGCCTGATCAATATTGGCCGAGGCAAACACCTGATCGAAGATGATCTGCTTCAAGCGCTGGACAGTAACCACCTTGAGGCGGCCTTTATTGATGTGCTGGAGGACGAGCCTGCTAGCGCAGAGCATCCCTTCTGGCACCATCCAGGCATTACGCTAACGCCCCATATCGCAGCCATGACTTCTGCACTGGGCGGTTTCGAGGCACTACTTGCCAATATTCGACGTTTTGAAGCCAATGAGCCTATGCAGGGTGTAGTGGATCGCAGCACCGGATATTAGGTGTAGATGCTTATCCTTTCGAGCAGCTACAGCGCCATCGCTGATTAACACACCCCGCGCTAAACAACACATCGAGCCCAAGCACCACGTCAGCCTCATATCGAGGCTGGCGCTGTCGTACAGCTCATCAAAGGCTTGTTCCTGCCAAGCAGCGGTTAACACAGCGCATTGACCAGTCTGCCCAGCAAGGCATCACATGCCGCCAACTGCTCCAGCGCTACATACTCATCGGGCTTATGGGCCTGCTCGATAGAGCCAGGACCGCACACCACCACCGGTACATCCAACCGGTCGGCAAACAGTCCTCCTTCAGTGCCAAAGGCTACCTTCAACTTTTGCGTACCCGGCTGGGTAAAGGATTCCACAAACTTAACGGCGTCAACGGTGGGATGCGTGTTCAGTCCGGGATAGGAGTTCAACTTCTCGATTTCTATCGCAGCGTTGGGTGCACGATCACGTACGCCATGAATGAGTCGTTCGGCCTGCCCACGCAAGTCGTCGATTAGTAGATTGGGATCATCAGCTGGCAGATGGCGAATTTCAAAGTCCAGTGTACACAAACTGGGAACGATGTTGATCGCCTTGCCTCCTTGAATCAGGCCGGTGTGCACTGTCGTGTAAGGCACATCATAGGCATCATCAGAGGCACCAGCCGTCTCCAGGCGCGTCTGGAGCGTACGCAGCTGCTGGATGAAATCAGTAGCCAGGTAAATCGCATTCACGCCCCGTGGAGCCAGCGACGAGTGGCCTTCCAATCCGCGACAGTGCACGCGCCAGACGCCCTTGCCTTTGTGTCCTACTGCCAGCTGCATGGATGTCGGCTCCCCAATCAGGCATAAAAAGGGGCGGACCGGTAACAGCGCCAACACCTCTAGCAGGCGACGTACCCCGACGCAGCCAATCTCTTCGTCATAGGACAGCGCCAGCTGCAGGGGGCGCCTTAGTGGTTGCTGAGCAGCCTCCAGCAGGGCATTGATAGCACAGGCAACGAACCCTTTCATGTCGCAACTGCCGCGACCATAGACTCTTCCATCGAGCACCGTGGCGGTGAACGGCGGCAGCGTCCAGGCCTGCCCTGCCACAGGCACTACGTCGGTATGACCGGACAAGACTACACCTGGTACGTCCGCTGGCCCAACACTGGCAAACAGGTTGGCTTTCTTGCCTGTCGCATCGTGTATTAGCTGACATGCAATGCCCCGAGCCTCCAGTAAATCGCGGACATAGCCAATCAAGGGCAGGTTTGAATCGACCGAGACCGTTTCAAAGCCTATCAAGCGCTTGAGGATCGTAATACTTCGCGTATTCAACCGGCAAGACTCCTGCGGGCGTCCTGGGTTTGGCTGGACGTGAATCGATGAATATAAAAGGGCTGGATTGGAGTACTGGTTGATCCAGTGTCAATGAGCTCTGCCATCACATCGCCTACCCCAGGCCCCAGTTGGAAACCGTGTCCGCAAAAGCCAAAGGCGTAGTACAGGCCCTCGACCCGGCTACTAGGACCCATTATAGGAATGTCATCGGCAACATACCCCTCAATCCCGCTCCAGGTCCGAATGATATTTACCCGAGCCAGTGCAGGTGCCAACCGTCTTAAATGCCTAAGCTGATTGATCAGGCTCTGCGGCTCGGCAGGTGATCGCAGCGTATCCAGGTTGGGGCGACTGCGCCAGCCACCACCAATAATGATATTGCCACGAGGAATCTGACGAAAATAAACCGTTCCACCTGGTTCTTTGGTATAGACGCCAACGACCTCCTTGAACACATAAGGCACCGGTTCGGTGACAGCCATTTGGGGGCCATGCGTCTCGATAGGTACTGCCTCACCAAATTGGGTCGATAACCGGCCGCCCCAGGCCCCGGCTGTGATCAAAAGGCGCGGGGCCTGAAAGCGTCGACCATCGGTAGACGTGACAGTAAACCTGTCGCCGAGCTTTTCAACCCTCTGAATCTCGGTGTGCTCTTGCAGATCCACCCCCTCCTTTACGGCTGCTCGAGCAAAGGCCGGTGCGGCCAGGCGAGGATTGGCATGGCCGTCATAGGGTGCATGGGAAGCCGCGAGAACGTCGGGACCCAGGTAAGGAAACCGCTCTCGCATGGCCGCGCCCTGATAAACCTTCAACCCCAGCTCCACCGATTCTGGCGCATGAGCATAGGCTTCCAGGGCGGCAATTTCCTCCTTGTGATAACACACTCGGATATGGCCGCTGGGAATAAACTCCAGGTCATCATGGATCAGCTCAGGCAAGCGTTCCCAGATCATTCTTGACCGGGTGGCTAATGCCAGTTGTGGAAGAAAGCGTCCCTGGCGCCTGACGTTACCAAAATTGGTACCGCTTGCGTGTTGCCCAACGATTCCACGTTCAAGCAACACTACAGAATGCCCGCGTCTACGTAGGAAGAAGGCTGACGAGCAGCCCATTATGCCGCCTCCGACAATAATAATATCTGCCTGCGAATTCATGACGGGGTCTCCTGAGCAATGTCCTCTTCAAGGGCGAATGTGACCGGTCGTACTGGAGCCTGTCCCCTCAAACGACCTACGCTTTCAATCGGAACTCCGGCTTCCTGAGCGATTACTTCAGCCCCGGCATGAGCGCAGTACCGTCCCTGACAGCGACCCATTCCTACCCGGCTAAAAGCCTTGGCCCGATTAGCTTCGCGGGCGCCCTTTTCATTCACCACCGCGCGCAACTCGCCTGCGGTAATCGCCTCGCACCGGCAGACAATAGCCTCATCTGGTAGCGATACGGCCAGTCCAGAAGGCCAGGGAAATGCCTGCATAAGACCCTGCCTGAATCGCTCATGAATGACTAGTCTTTCCCGCTCCTTAACCCGGGTGGCCGCATCGGCGGACCTTCCCAGATCCTTGAGTACGGCCAGCGCCACGAGCCTTCCTGCGGACTCGGCGGCGTCGGCGCCCCGCACACGTGCGCCATCTCCAGCGGCATAAATGCCCGGGGTCGACGTTCGCCCGTCTTCATCTAATTGCAAGATCCACTGACGGGTCAGCGCATCGAACTCGAATGCACATTTAGCCAGGTCAGCCAGTTGTGTTTCTGGCCTGAGATGGTAGCCCAGAGCCACGGCATCACAGCTGATATGGTGCTGCTCCCCCTTGGCATCAGAAAAGACTACGCCCTGCACGCCCTCCTCTTTACGACCAAGCACCTCCATTGGGGTAATGCCGAAATACAAAGGCACCTTCTGGCGACGCAGAGCTGCTATCAACTTTAAGCCATTGAACAAGACACCAGGACGTGCCATCAGCTTGGGCATAGCGATAAGACGTAGAGGCATCGGTGAGGTATCCAGCACAGCGGCTACGTCAGCACCTGCCTTTAGATACTGGACCGCTACCAGATACAGCAGCGGCCCACTGCCCATAAAGACTACCTTATGCCCGATCGATACGGCTTGGCTCTTGAGTGCAACCTGGGCGCCTCCCAGACTGAAGGTACCCGCAAGATTCCAGCCCTTGACTGGCATCAGGCGATCACTGGCACCCGTACATAAGATCAAGGCATCGAAGGGAATATCACGTTGGCGACTCTCATGGACGGTATGAAGCGTCTTGTCGTATACATTCCAGGCGAGAGTCTCAGGCCGATAGTCGATACGGGCGCGTAAAGCATCAAAAGTCTGATGTATAGCCGCTGCCTTGTCTGCCTCGGAGCCATACAGCTCATGGTAGTCCCGACGAAAACCTTCAGGCTGGCGGCGATAGATCTGACCGCCATCACGGCGATTCTCATCGATAAGTATGGGGCAAATTCCGCCAGCCAGCAGCGTTTCGGCACATCGCGTACCGGCAGGTCCTGCACCAACGATCACTACACGCGGTTCCATGTGACCTCCGGTTGCTCAGTCAATACAGCTAATCCTTCTCTGACAGGCGTACCGCAGGCTCGTAGACGTTCGCCAGACTCCGTCCAGATCCAGCAATCCTGGCAGGCCCCCATCAGACAAAAACCTGCGCGGCGTCCATCACCAAATTCGGAACGCCTCAAGGCGTTTCTCGCCGTTAGTACAGCAACCATCAGGGTGTCACCTTCCAGTGCCTGAACGGCTTGACCATCGATCCGGATCGTCACATGGGTCCGATCGGCTTCACCCAGTCGCTTGAAGCGCGCCGTCATGAAGAAACTCCTTGAAGCACAGGTGCCTCGCGATGCTGCAAACGAGCCAGCTCATCACCTGTGTGGTGACAGAGAATGGTATTGCCTGTAACCAGTCGCCTGGGCGTCGGCGCGGTATGGGTACAGATTCCGTCCAGGCGCACAGGACACCGGTCTAGAAAAGTGCACAACGCCGCCTGTGGGATGCTCGGGGCATGTAAGGGGGCGGGTTGTCGTAAATGCACTGGCTGTTCCTCCAGCCATCCCTGGCGTAGCTCAGGAACAGAGGCCGTGAGCAGCTCGGTATAGGGATGCACGGGGGCCATAGTCAAGGCACGCGGAGTAGTGATCTCCACCTGTCGCCCGGCATAAAGTACCAGGACGTCATCACATAGAGCACTCACGGTAGAAATGTCATGACTGATAAAGAGGTAGGAAAGCCCCAGGTCACGACGCAGCTCACCTAGCAATTCAAGAATGGCTGCCCCTACAACAGTATCCAACGCCGAAGTTACTTCATCGCACAAGAGCACTGCCGGCTCTGCTGCCAATGCCCGGGCAAGGTTAACCCGCTGTTTCTGTCCTCCCGATAGCTCTCCTGGGCGGCGGTGGACAATCGTGGACGGGAGCCTGACTTGATCCAGAAGCTCAGCTACACGCCGCTGTCGCTGACGGGCGTCCATATGGTGATAGATGGCGAGCGGCCGACTCAGGATGCGCTCAATACTATGCGCTGGATTAAGCGCTGTATCGGCATTTTGGTAGACCAGCTGAATGCGACGAAACTGCTCGGCTGTCCGCCCATTGAGACCCGCGGGCAAAGGTTCACCCTCGAACAGGATGCTGCCCTGCGCAGGCGGCAATAGTCCGGCGATAACCCGTGCAAGGGTCGACTTGCCTGAACCGGACTCACCAATGATGCCTAATGCCTGACCACGCTCCAGGCGCAGATTGATACCGTCCAGCACGCGAAACTGCGGAAGCCTGTGATGGCTGACAGGCCCATAACCGGCGACCAGCTGGCGGATTTCAAGCAAAGGAGCGGAAGGCTCCGGACGGGCAGGCGGAGTCAACTGAAGCCTGGGCCGCGCCGCCCTGAGCAGGCTTCGGGTATAGGCATCCTGAGGCCGGGTGAGCAGTCGCCCGGTCGGGGCGGATTCACGAACCTCACCCCCATTAAGAACCAGGATTCGGTCAGCCATCTGGGCTACGACCGCCAGGTCATGGGAGACATACACGGCGGTGATGTTGCGCTCTTGGACGACCTGCTTGAATGCACGCAACACATCGATCTGGGTCGTGACGTCCAGAGCAGTGGTTGGCTCATCCAGAATGACCAATTCAGGATCTGTAATCAGCGCCATGGCTGCCATCACTCGTTGCAGCTGGCCTCCAGACACCTGATGTGGGTAACGGTCACCAATAGCTTCCGGGTTGGGAAGCGCCAGGGCTTTAAAAAGCTCTATGGCACGCTCCCTGGCCTGGCTTCGCGACAACACACCATGAATCAGGGCCCCCTCAATGACCTGATCCATCAAGCGCTTGGAGGGGTTGAACGCCGCGGCAGCGCTCTGTGCAATATAGGCCACGGTGCAACCGCGAAAACGGTGCAATTCCTTTGAGTCAAGCGCGAGTACCTGGGTTTCGCCAACGCGTATAGTTCCTTCCGTGATACGACAACCCCGTCGGGCATACCCCAAAAGTGAAAGAGCGATTGTTGTCTTGCCTGAACCAGACTCCCCAATCAGCGCCAAAACTTCGCCTTGTGCGAGCGCAAAATCAACGCCTTTAACAATTTCTACCGACTCACCGGTTTCTTGTGTTGCGCTGACACGCAGGTTTTTCACCTCGACAAGTAACGTCATCCTTAAAGCCCTCCCCGTCGACGTGAATTAAAACTATCAATCAACAGGTTCACGCCAATGGTCAGCGTCCCGATTGCCAGGGCGGGAACGAGTACGGCGGGTGCGCCCTGGCTCAGTCCAGAGATATTTTCTCGAACCAATGACCCCAGGTCAGCTTCCGGGGGTTGGATACCCAGCCCCAGAAAGCTCATGCCGCTCAGTAGCAGCACGATATAAACGAACCGCAGGCCTAGATCGGTCAGGATTGGCGTCAACATGTTTGGCAGCATTTCGACCCTGGCGATGTACCAGCGTCCTTCCCCACGAGTGCGGGCAACCTGGATGTACTCAAGCTCACTGAGGTTCATGGCCAAGCTTCGGGCGATGCGATAGCAACCGGGGAAGTACCCCAGCACGGCCATGACGATGAGCAGCGGTACCGAGGAGCCAAATGCTGACACCATGACCAGCGCCAGCATTTTGCTGGGTAACGAGATCAGTGCATCCACCAGCCGACTAACCGGTTCATCCACCCAGCGCGAGGATAACGCTGACCACAGTCCCAGCCCAGTGCCGATCAGGCTGGCCAACAGCGCCGCAGCCAATGCCAGACCAATAGTAAAGCGCGCACTGTCCAGCACCCGGCTAAGCATGTCACGACCGAGAAAATCATTCCCCAGCCAGTGTTGCGCGCTGTAGCTGGCAAAAACCTCGGAGTCGGTAAGCGCGCTGGGGTCATAGGGTGCCAGCCAGGCACCCAAAATAGCGATAAACAGCCAGAACAGTACCAGTGCACCGCCAATAATGCCCATCAGCGGCAATCGGCGGTATTTTCGCGCAGTGGCCGTAATAGCCGCGTCTTCCAGCGTCTGGCTGCCAGGAACCGTTTGGGCGTCGACGCGACGCAAAGGAGTTACGCGTGTAGTCATCGGGTTCTCAGCCTCGGATTGGACAGGATGGCGCAGAGATCTGCCAGGGTGATAAGCACCAGGTAGGCGCAACAAAACAGCATCGCGCAGGCCTGGATAAGGGGCATGTCCCGGCTGGCAACGCCATCAACCATAAGCTGAGCGATACCGGGGTAGTTGAAAATCGTCTCGACAATGACGACGCCGCCCAGCAGATAAGACAGACTTAGCGCCACGGCATTGGCAATCGGGCCAACCGCATTGGGTAGTGCATGAAGCAGAACCGCCCGTATGGTGCTTACCCCTTTTAATCGGGCCATTTCAATATAGGCACTGTCCATCTGGTCGATCAGCGCTGCGCGAGTCATTCGTGCCATCTGCGCGACAATGACGCAGCACAGGGTTCCTACCGGTAATGCATAGGCGCGCAAAAATTCCAAGGGCGTGTGTATGTCATGAGCAAAGGTAAGGGCCGACAGCCATTGCAGCTGGACGGCAAAGACCAGGACTGCAAGGGTCGCTACCAGAAATTCGGGAACCGCCACAATAGAGAGAGTCATGACACTTAACGTACGGTCCAGGCGCCCGCCTCGGTACATCGCCGAGGCGATGCCCAGCCCAAGCGCCAATGGCACGGAAACCAGCGCAGTTACACCGGCCAACATCAATGAGCTGTGTAGACGGTCACCAATCAGTGTAGTGATAGGCATTTGATTGGACAGCGAAATGCCCAGCTCACCCTGAAGAAGTCCGCCCAGCCAGCCCAGATACCTTACCAAGGCGGGTTGGTTGAGCCCCATCTGCTCACGCAGCGCGGCTACCTGCTCGGGTGTTGCGAACTGGCCAAGCGCCTGCTGCGCGGCATCGCCAGGCAGCAGGGCTGTTACAAAAAAAACCAACAAGGATACGATCAGCAAGGTGACCAGCGAACCCAGGACCCGCCTGCCTATGAGTGAATAGCTGCAATAGCTCATGGCCGCCTCCCCTTCAATGAATAAATCAGGCCTCGAGCCAGACATGCTCAGCAAACATGTACCCCATGAAGCCGCCGATAGGGATAGGCGTATAGCCCTTCAACTTTTTCGAATGGGCATCAATGGTGCTCATAAACATGGGGAGGCCGATGCCGCTGTGCTGTGAAATCAGGGTCTGCATGTCGGCATACATCTGTTTGCGCTTGTTGAAATCAGGTTCTGCCCGCGAGGTCACCAGTAGCTGGTCAAACTGTTCATTTTTCCATCCAGACTCATTCCAGGCGGCGTCCGACTTGAAGAATTGTGACAAGAGGATGTTGGCAGTAGGACGGGCATTGACGCTGCCAAACCCTAAGGGGTCCTTCATCCAGTGAGCATCCCAGTAACCATCCGCCGAGACGCGGTTGACCATAATGTTGAGCCCAGCCTGCTTGGCCGCCTGCTGGTAGACCACGGCCATTTCATTGGCTCCGTCAGGAGCAGACGAGGTCACTAATGGCAATCGCGCACCCGCAATTCCGGCTTTTTGGAACAAGAATTTGGCTTTGTCAGGGTCATAGGGACGTGCAGGGAGATCCGCCAGGTGGTAGGGCGTTCCCGGCATGATGGGCTGGTCGTTGCCCAGCATTCCATAGCCCAGGAATACAGTCTTGAGGATCTGCTCACGGTCAAACAGCAGCTTCATCCCTTCCACCACATTGGGATCGTTGAATGGCCGCTGCGGCAGGCGCATGATCATATTGGTATAAGTGCCTGTTGTCGTGGCCTGTACCACCGCCTGAGAGCTTGCTTCAATGCGCTTGGCTGAGCGCGGGTTGACTCCTACTGTCAGGTGGACATCGCCGGACAGTAAAGCATTGATGCGTGACGGCTCATCACCGATCCCGATCAGTTCGATTTCGTTAAGATAGGGCTTGCCTGGTTTCCAATAATTTTCATTACGCACCGCAACCGTACGTACCCCTGGCTTGAATTCCTGGCATTTGAAAGGCCCTGTACCATTGGCGGTAGCAAACTCTTTGGTCCCCTCGGCAATAATCAAGAAGTGGGAAATTGCTAGTACTGCAGGAAACTCGGTGTTAGGCGAGACCAGATGAATTTGCACCTCGTGCGGGCCGGTCGCTTTGACCTCAGCGATCTGATCGGCCAGTGGTTTGACCTTCGATCCCGTAAGCGGCTCCTTGTGCCGCATCAGGCTATAGACCACATCGGCGGAGGTGAAGGGCTTCCCGTTGTGGAAGGTGATATCCTTGCGCAGCTGAGCGGTCCACACCAGTCCATCCGGACTGTCCATGGACGTTGCCAGGGCCATCTGCGGAATCAGCTTGTCGTCAAAGACAGTCAAGCCGTTATAAAACATGTTGTGGCGAGCGTAATCCGTGGAAAAAGCCCCCTTGGCTGGGTCGAGCGTGTCGGCTGTCGAAATCGAGATCCCCGCCACCCGAATCTTGCCGCCCTGTCTGGGCTCCTGTGAGGAAGAACTTTCAGCTGCAACGGCGGCTCCGCTCCCGCAAAACAGGGCACCTGCTCCTGCAGCCATCAGGCCGGCCGCGCCTAAGAGACGCATCGCATCCCGGCGAGAGAGACCCCGGTGCAGTGCTTCAAAGGCCCGTACGCTGTCGCCGGGTCTGATCAAACCGCTTCCTATCTTGTTGTCGGTCATATCAGCTACTCACTAAGGAATGATTGAAAATCACCTGTGCTACCGGTGTTCACCGCTCTGCGCTTATATCTGCTCCTTTGCTCAATGCAGGCGGTCCTGCAACTGGTAATAAGCACCTACTAGAGGAAGAAACCAGGGCTTTCCGAAGTGGCCTGGGATGGCTGGCCAGTCCAGAGCACGCCAGGGGTTCTCCTGGATACGACCCTCAAGCACATCGGCCATGACCTGGCCCATGTGTACCGACATCTGCACACCATGGCCGCTGTAGCCCATCGCATAAAAAACGCCATCACGCTCCCCGGCGCGGGGCAGACGGTCGGCCGTCATGTCGACTAGTCCTCCCCAGCAGTACTCAATGCGGGTATCCCGCATCGCGGGAAAAAGCGCCTGCAAGCCGGCGTGAAGGATCTCACCACTTTTGGCATCCGACCGGGGGTTGGATAGGGCAAATCGCGCCCGCCCCCCAAAAATCAGGCGATTATCGGCGGTTGTCCGGAAGTAATTACCAATAATGCGGCTGGTGACATAGGTCCGCCGCTTAGGAAACAAGTCATCTATAAGGCGTGATGACAGTGGCTCGGTCGCCACAATAAAGCTGCCTACCGACGTGATTCGTCGACGTATCCAGCTGAACGGGCCAAACTGACTATTGCCGGTAGCCAGTAGTACCTGGCCAGCCTCCAGCTCCCCACGGTCAGACCGTATGCGGAAGCGTCCGCTGGGAAGCTTCTGCAGGTCCGTTACAGGAGCCTGCTCATACACCTGAGCCCCTCGCCGTACTGCTGCTTCAGCCAGCCCTACACCAAAGCGGCCCATGTGCATCTGACCACCATTGCGCTGGATAAGGCCTCCATAGAAGCGGTCCGATCCTATTTCATCGCGAATCTGCGCAGGGGCTACGAGCTCGACTTCAGGATCGACATCCTGAAAGATGAGCTCCCCCGTCCGGGCCAATGCCTCGTAATGATGCGGTTTGGCTGCCAGCTTGAGTTTGCCGGTCTTGAGAAAGTCACACGCCAGAGCCTCTTCCTGTATGACTCTTTCAACCGTTCGTACGGCCTGAGCGTATGCCATATAGAAGCCACGGGCCTGCTCACGACCTACCCGCTCGACCAGCGTGGCATAGTCTTGAGCTACTCCCGTATTACAGTGACCGCCGTTACGCCCGGAGGCCTCTCCAATAACCCGACCGGCCTCAAGTACCACTACATGGGCGCCTCGTTTGGCCAGTGCCAGGGCTGCCGAAAGGCCGGTAAAACCCGCGCCCACAATCACAACGTCTGCCCGTCCAGTCACGGGTCCCTTTGCCGCCCCTGTAAAATCCGGGGAGGTGTCAAGCCAGTAGGATTCAGAAGCCATACACACCTCCTGGGTTGCTGGACTACAGACCAACCACGGCAGCCAAGCCGCCAATATCCTTGATTTCAGTGTTGGTGTAGTACGGCGTGCTCGGCTCATGGCTGCGATTGACAAACACCTTGTTCTTGATGTTCATGTAGTCGGCCGGGATAAGGTCATAGCGAAAACTTGATGACACATGCAGAACGTCCTCTGGACCGCAGCCCAGGTTATCCAGCATGTATTCGAAAGCGGCCAGACGCGGCTTGTAGGCCTGTCCTTGCTCGGCGGTAAAGACCTTGTAGAAAGGGACACCCAGCTTGTCCACGTTGGACATGATCTGGCTGTCAGACGCGTTGGAGTAGATCACCAGCGGAATCTTGTCAGCGATCTTGGCCAGTCCTGCTGTGACATCTGGATGTGGTCCCCAGCTGGGCACAGCATCGTAATAGGCCTGTCCCTCCTCGTCCTTGTAGGCAATCCCCCAGCGCTTGCAGGTACGCTCCAGAGCAGACTTCAACACCTGGTCGTACGGCTGCCACGGACCCAGTACCTCATCGAAACGATAGCCATTGAAGTCTTTGCAGAACTGGTCCATCTGCTCGGCAGGAATACGGTCAGCAAACATTTCGCGTGCCATATCGGACATGCGAAAACGCGTCAGAGTACCGTAGCAGTCAAAGGTAATGTATTTGGGCCGGAAGACGGTCATGGAACTGTCCTTTGTCGTGAGTCGATGCGCTGGAACACTCCAGCAACCAGAAAGGAAATATCCTTCATGGCTCTCATTACATCACCGACGTTTCGGCAGATGTCTCTCGATCCAAGGGGCACCCGACACACAAAACACTTTTTTTTACAGCTATCCCAGCATAGTTTGCGGTGTGTGCCAGTAGAGGGCCAAAACCACGGCAAATGCAGCTTTACGCCTCGCAATGGCGCATTTCTAGCCCAGCGCGCCGTTCCGCCTTCAGGTATTCACATGCCCTTTGTCAGGATTTTCTGTTGCATCGTGCTTTGACCGACCCTGCTCATGCATCACTGACACCTAAGCGGTTTTCACGTATCGGCATGGAGGCTATAAAATAAGTATCGTCTTGAAGAGTCCTAATGAGTGCTGATGCGCTAGTTCTTAGCGTGGGTATGATCAGCACTTGTAGAGCCCTACAACTGGTACGCAAGGGCTGGTCGGTTGTGCTCTCAAATCGACAGGCGACTGGCCAGGAAACTTCTATGGGAACGCTGGGATTATCCAGCATAAGGCGGTAGAACCTTTTCGCGAGCCTGGACCGCTTTAGTCAACAAGGTAGGGATTCGCGTGAGTGTCTCGACTTTTAATACACTTGGCATGCAACTGGCGGTCCGCTTAGCAGGTATGTTACCGCCAGATTGCCCATAATTGGTTGCAACTGATCAAGCGCTGCATGAGCTTTGTTCATGGCGGGCTAGGCGTTCTGTATCACCCCCTTACCCTACCTGCCCCAGCGTTTCGAGTAGCCCAGACCTTATAGGCCGTGGGCTACTTGCCGGCTGGTGGCAAAGGTGCGCTTAGACCGGAAGCTCTGGATAACGCTGGCGTAACCCTTCAAACAACTGAGCGATGATTTCAGGCCGGCCGTCATCGTCAGGCTGTGTGGACAGGTAGGTATCCAAGGCCTCAAATAGACGATGCTTGAGAAAGAATCGCCACTCTACCGGTACTTTAGCCAGTAAGGCAGTAAGCGCTGCATAACGATTTTGGGTCCACCGCTGCTCATGTGCCGTGCGATAGGGCCCGTAATCAAAGTGACCTTTTAAGGGCTCTTGCCTTTGCCCGCGCAACGTCCAGGTTGCAGCCTCATTCACCTGATCGTTTTCAATGATTACACCATAGTCGTCTCGAGCTTGCTCAAGCGAGACATAGCCTCGACGTACATCTTCAAGGACACGCGCTGAAGGGCGCTCAAGCGGGTCACCGTATCCTCCGGCGCCTGCCCCGACAAGCCTGATAACATCCCCAGGCTGACAAGGTACCAGATCGGTATTACCTAACTCTTCCGTCTCTGGTGTATCGGGGTTTCGGGTAAAGCGCGAGTTAGCCCCAGCCTTACCGCCCAATACGCCCCACGAGGCAAATCGGGTACGATCACGATTACGCGCCGTCACCAGCGAGCCGGGTGAAAACACCTGGAATTCCATTACCAATCCTAATCCACCTCGGTATTTGCCAGGGCCGCCGGAGCCTGGCGCAAGACAATAACGTCGCATCAGGATAGGTACTTCCGCCTCGTTGATCTCTACTGGTGTATTACGCAAGAAGGCATTGTTCGCCCCGGATGCATCAGCTCCATCGCCAAATGGCATACCTCCCGCTCCGCCACCTACGGGCCCAAGCGAGGCCATGACTCGACGCCCATCGCCTCCGAGCGTGTTCACGTTCATGATTGCTAGGCCCCCAGCCGAGCAGGCGGGTAGCTTATCCGGTAAAGCTTGTGAAAAAGCCCCAATGGTCAGCATATGGGTAAGCTTACAGGTCAGGCTTCGCATCCCGACGGCGGCCGGCGGTAACGCATTCACCACAGTTCCTGGTGGCAGGATGCAACGCACCACACGGTAGACACCTCCATTAAGCAAGATATCAGGCGCCAGCGTATAGAGCACATAGTTTAACCCTACCAGCATCAACGCATGACGCTCATGGCCTCCCGTGGGGATATTGAGGGAAGACGCCAGTTGCGGATCGCTGCCGGTATAGTCCATTTCCAGCGAGTCGCCCTGGATACGTAGCGTCAGCGCAACACGTAAGGGTTTGCCGTTGACACTGTCTTCGTCAGCATATTCGGCAAAGAAGTATTTGCCATCTGGCATGCTTTGCACCAGGGTACGGGCCTGTTGCTCAGCATAGTCTAACAATGCATGCATTCCTGACCGAAAAGTCTCAAGGCCAAAGCGCTCTATCATTTCTATGACCCGACGCTCCCCGGTCATGAGCATCGCAATTTGAGCCTTAAGATCGCCCTGGTTTTGCTCGGGTGCCCGGACGTTGATTGCCATCATTTGGAGAAGAGCGTCATCCAGCACGCCCTGCTTGACCAATTTGCAGGGCGGAAAACGAATACCCTCCTGATGGATTTCTGTGAGTGTTCGCGATAGCGAAGCCGGTACAGCACCACCCATGTCGGTATTGTGAATATGCCCTCCGACAAAGCAGACGAGTTCTTCCTCATAAAAGACAGGTTTCCACATCACGATATCGGGTGTATGCGTAGCAACGTAACCGCTGTAGGTATCGTTGGTCATACAGATATCACCCGGCTCGTAATGACTGATCAGCTCAAGCACGCCTTGATAGTCAAGTCCGGTATACCAGGTGGCCCCCAGAGTTTTGGGCGAGGCAAAGGTTTGTCCCTGCGGCGTCAGCAAGGCGCATGAGAAATCTTCCGTTTCTTTGACAAACGTTGAGTGCGCTGTGCGTACAAGTGTATACGCCATGCTTTCAGCCGCAGCGCTACAGTAATTAGCAAAAACCTGTAGTTCGGTCTTATCGATAGCCATTACTTATCCCTCGCGCTGTACGTTGCGTAGAATCAGGTTGCCATAGGCGTCCACCCGGCCCTCAAAGCCAGGCAGTACACAGGTCGTACAATCATCCTGAGCAACCACCGCTGGGCCTGCAAAGGTATGTCCCGCTAACAGATCACCCCGAAGGTAAAGGGGCGAAGCATGAAAGGCATCATCCAACCAGAGCTCAAGGGTGGCATGTCTAGGCGGTTGCCCCTCTCCCTCAGCTAGATGCCTCAGGCGTGGCTTGGGTGTGCAAGCACTTATTACCAGGCGCAGTGCTATAACCTGTATGGGAGCGGAAGGATCGCTGTGACCATACAAGCGTGCGTGCTCGTGGTGGAAGGCCTCGGTAAAACCTGCCATGTCACCTTGGTGTATCGTCTCGGGTTCTACGGGAGTGTCTACCTCAAAGGACTGTCCCTTGTAGCGCATATCCGCAGAGACACTAAGTTGGATTTGTGTGGATTCACTTATTTCATTGGCTATCCATTCGCGGGCCTGCGCTTCCAGAGCGCTCAGGTCACGAGCAAGTTGTAAAAGCGTCGCGGGCGATAATTCGTAGTAAGTGGTTTTCACAAAGTCGTTACGCGTATCGGCAATCAATCCGCCCATCGCACTCAGCACCCCAGGAGTGGTGGGGACAATGATTTCTGACATGTTTAGTGCGCGAGCCAGATGACAGGCCAGCATAGGGCCGGCGCCGCCAAAGGGAATCAGTGCATAGGTGCGCGGATCAATGCCAAAGCGTGAAACAATCCGGCTGACACCGGTATACATACCTGAAACCGAGACCTTGATAATGGCTTCGGCAGTACGCCGAATGTCACTGCCAAGCCTTGCGGCCAGAGGAGCAATAGCCTGTTCGGCGGCGAGCACATCTACTTTCACGGCGTTATAGCCCAGGTCTGCCTGCCCGAGGATACCGAGCACAGCAAAGGCATCGGTAATCGTTGCTCGAGTACCGCCTCGGCCATAACACACCGGGCCAGGGCTGGAGCCTGCGCTTTCCGGACCTACTTTCAGCACGCCAAAGTCATCCACCCAGGCGATAGATCCCCCGCCGTCGCCGATGGACGTCACCGACACTGAAGGAATATGAATGGGGTAATCCCCAATGTACTCTCCCGTTGCATAATGAGGTTCACCTTGAGTTATAAGGGCTACGTCTGCGGTAGTGCCGCCAATATCCAGACTCATGCAGTGTGGCAACTGGCACAGTTGAGCAATATAGGCGGCACCGATAACACCGGAAGCCGTACCGGACAGAATCATCTGCACACAATCGGTTTTACCGCTTTCGGCACTCATAATGCCGCCGTTTGATTTTGTGACCTTAAGCTCTGCCGTTACGCCCGTCTCGTGCAGGGCAGCCTGTAAAGAACCCAGATAGTGAGCAACCTTAGGCTGCACGTATCCACCGATCACGGCGGTCAGTGTCCGCTCGTACTCACGAATGATTGGCCAGACATCTGAGGAGCAGGAGACAAAAAAGCCAGGTAATGCCTGCTCTATAAGCGCCTTCACACGGTGTTCATGAACGGGATTGCGATAGCTGTGTAACAGTGCAACGACGACGCCCTCACACCCGGTCCGCACGAGTCCATCAATCGCAGCAGCCACAGCTGACTCATCAATCGGCGTCAGCTCACGCCCGTTTGCATCCAGACGGCCGTCAACGCCAAAGACACGGTCACGAGGTACCAAGGCCTGGGGCCGGCTGGATAACAGGTGATACATATCGGGAATCTTTAACCGGGCAATATCTAGTACGTCCTCAAAGTGACGAGTCGTAATTAACCCAAGCCTGACGCCCTTTCGCATCACGACCGCATTCACGCCTACGGTGGTGCCATGGGTGAAATACACGACGTCTTGTGGATCGATTCCATAACGCTCAGCCAGTGCGCTCATTCCCTCAAGAACTTCACTTCCTGGACTGTCGGGTCGGGAGAATACCTTGAGTGTTCGGAAGGTACCGTGTGTGTCATCCAGAACCGCAAAATCTGTGAACGATCCGCCTATGTCTACCCCAATCCGCAAGCCCATGGTGATCCTCGCCAAGGTCAGTGTGTGATGTGTCGAGGGGGTCATTACAGCACTGCTCTCTCAGCAGATGCGCAGCGTTGCCAGCGGTACGCCGTCAGAAATGTTTGTTTTCTATGGATCGGCCAGCAGGCTCTGCTTTATGCCCTTAGGGTCACGCATTGCTAGGTTTTCGAAGCGCCAGCTAGGCTCCTCTCTTTTGTGGTAGCTCGGCTTTCACTGTCCGATATCAATCAGAACGCTTTTGAATCTTAGATTTGCCTCGAAAGCTGCACGCCCCAAGTCCTTGCCAATGCCTGACCGCTTATAACCTCCGGTTGGCAAGATCCAGTCGTGGCTACGGCCATACCGGTTAATCCAGACCGTACCCGCCTCGAGCCGTCGTACCGCACGAAGAGCACGACCTAGATCAGCTGTATGGACCCCGGCAGCCAGGCCATAGATGGCATGGTCAGCCAGTGTCAACGCCTCGTCCTCCTCATCAAAGACCTGAACCGTCAACACCGGCCCAAAGATTTCTTTCTGTACAGCAGGGTTTTGTCCATCGACACCGGCAAGCACCGTGGGTTGGTAATAAGCACCGCCGCCCATTCCCTCATAACGTTGCCCGCCACAGAGCACCTCTGCCCCCAGAGCCCTCCCCTGCGCGACAATGCCTTCAATGCGTTGAGCCTGACGCTCCGAAATAATAGGAGGCAATGTCGTGTCTGCAACCCATGTGCATCCTGGTATATGCGCCTTAAACGACGCGATGATGTCGGTAAGCAGAGGCTCCAGAACAGCGCGATGCACAATCAGCCGTGCGCCGGATACACAGACCTGTCCGGCATTACCAGTAATCGCACTGGCTATTGTGCTTGCTGTACGGGCAAGGTCAGGGGCATCGGCAAAGACGATCTGAGGGCTTTTGCCGCCCAGCTCTAGCGTGACCGGCTTGGGCCCTGTTAAAGCGCAGGCAGCCATAATGGTTGAGCCTGTCTGGGTCGAACCCGTAAAGGTGATCTTTGCTACTTTGGGGTGCCGGCAAAGTGCATCACCGGTGGTTGCACCATCGCCCTGCACTACGTTGAAGATGCCAGCAGGAATACCCGCAGTAATGGCAAGTTCTGCCAGGCGCAACACTGAAAAGGGTGTAAGTTCAGACGGCTTGAGCACTACCGCATTTCCTGCAGCCAGTGCAGGGGCGACTTTCCAGCCTGCCATACTCAACGGAAAATTCCAGGGTGCGATAGCGCCAATGACCCCATAGGCCTCAGCGATCTGCATGCCTAAATGATCTGTACGAGTAGCTGCAACCTCGCCTCCCAGCTTGTCGGCAAATTCTGCAAAGAACCGTATGCCTTCTGCTACATAGGGAATATCCCAAGCGATCACATCATTAATCGGCCGCGTTGAACCCACTGCTTCAAGAGGACCCAGCCGCTTACCATCAGCCTCGATCAGATCTGCCCAGCGCCGCAGAGTCCGGGCGCGCTCACGTGGCGGACGACTCGTCCAGTCGCTGTGCTTGAAAGCCTGCCAAGCGTTTTCGACAGCTTCATCAACCAGGCCTGTGTTAGCAATTGGCAGACCGGCATACCTCTCGCCATCAGACGGTCGCCGTACATCAAGCTCCGCAGGGCCGTACCGGTAAGTGCCACCAATAAAATGAGCGCTGGATACAAGGACCTGATGAGGATCGAATACAGACATGACGACACACCCGATAAGCCTTAGGAAAGAATTTCAATACTGGAGAGTCGGGAAGGGATTAACTACTGAACTTGCAGGCCGGTCAGCACGATGCTTTGGTCTAGCGCCACAAGATCAGATAAATCTGCTGCCCTGTATCGATATAACAATTTCGAACGGCTCTGGCTTCAATGCATACCTTTCTGAAAGGAATACCTTTGTGTCCACTTCTACAATAACGAACCCTCAAGTCCGCTTCCGCCCAATGACGACAGAGGATCTGGCTTATGCGCATAAGCTTTCGTCAGTATTGCAATGGCCTCATCGCCTCGACGATTGGCATCTTATGCATTCGCTAAGTATGGGAGTCGCGGCAGAGGATAACAGCGGTTTGTTTGGAACCGCTTTCTGCTGCCCACAGGGAGATTACGCCAGTATTGGGCTTGTGATCATTGATGGTCCTCATCAAGGCCGAGGACTGGGTCGCGCATTGATGGAGCAGGCGTTGGCTGCTGCAGGTTCACGAATACCGTTACTTGTTGCAACTGAGCAAGGTGCTCCGCTTTATGCGAGTCAGGGCTTTGTGATTTACGAACGAATCTATCAGCATCAAACCCCGTGCGCGCCGGCGATCGTTGCACCGATACCGGTCGGAGAACAGCTCACGCTCTTAACAAACAAGGATTATCCTCGCTTGACTGAATTAGCCTGCATGGCAAGCGGCACAGACCGTACCTTGATCATCACCGCACTGCTTGATATTGCACAGGCAGTAGTGGGGATTGAACGTACTGGAGAGATCGTAGGCTTTGCCTTGCTGCGCCCGTTTGGGCGAGGTATGACTATTGGACCAGTAGTAGCCGAGAACAGCACACAAGCCAAAGCACTTATTGCCACTCTGCTAACCCAGGCGGCGGGCCAGTACATTCGGTTGGACGTTACCCAGCAAAGCGGACTTGGCTCGTGGCTAACCGAATGCGGTATACCTCAGGTAGATAGCGTGGCGCAGATGGCTAAGGGAAGCCCTCCCCAAGCACAGGGCGGAGTAACTCAAATGGCGCTGGCCACGCAGGCTCTTTGCTAATCCAACCGTATTATCAAGGAGAATCTGCTTCTGCCTGGTGCGCCCGCCTCATTAACAGTGTAGTCAGGCTCGAAGCCTGTTGATATAGCTCCGGGCCTAGCACGCATATAAGCAAGGAGAAAGGCAATTCAATTGCCAGTACTTGAAGATTCTCTTTGCTTGATGACCCGCTCATTAATCTTAAGAAAACTCACCAATAAAAACGTCTCATGACGAGACACTTTGATTTAAAAGCTTTATTCGCTCTATAACTACGGTAAAGCTAGGTGTCTCATCATGAGGCACCTAGCTTTGAGAAGGCCTGGTAGTGGTCTACTGAACCCGGACACCCATTTGAGGCAAAAATGCTCGCCATGAGAGAGATGTCGATGACCAAGCAACGTCGTTTCTTTACGCCTGAGTTCAAGCGTGAAGCTGCTGTCCTTGTGCTCGATCAGGGCTACAGCCACATCGAGGCAGCCCGTTCACTTGGGTTGATTGAAGCGGCCCTACGCCGTTGGGTAAAGCAGCTGCAGGCAGAGCGCAACGGTGTCACCCCGACCAGCAAAGCCCTGACGTTTGAATAGCAAAAGATTCAGAAGCTGGAGGCCAAGATCAGTCGGCTGGAACAGGGAAATCCATATTAAAAGGCTACCGCGCTCTTGATGGACAAGACGCACGAGCGCTCGCTTTAATCGATCAAGTTCGCTCCGAGAGGCCTGATGATCTGCTGTGCTCAGTATCTGAAATTTCTCGATCCTGCTATTACGCATACTGCCGCAAGCATTGGTCTCCTGATATTAAACGGCTTGCTCTGCGCGTTCACTTAAAATCAGAATTGTATAAATATCATACTGCACATGACTTAAAGGAAGTACATTAAACCCACTCTAGAGGTGGCCCCCATGGTACTAACGGCCGTTTTAATACTGGTCACCTGAAGGCTGTGCTTGAGCTAGCCGCTCATTACAGCCTGTCGACATTCAGGCGAACTGCTCAGCACACGCCCATTACTGGACCATTTGGAACAGCACCCTTGGAACTCAGGCAACTGCGCTATTTTGTCAAGATACTCGAGCAAGGCAGTCTTGGGCGCGCCGCGCTCGAACTCAACGTTGGCGTCTCGGCGCTAAGCCAACAGATTGCTAAGCTAGAAAACGAACTGTCGTCCCGACTAATAAATCGCACCAGCACTGGGGTCACTCCCACCAGCGCGGGCTTGGCGTTCCTGCATCATGCCCAGTTGTGTCTGCGTCAGGCGGACAACGCTATCATGGCAGCGCACCGGGGAAGGATGAGTGGCTTTGTGACTGTGGGTTTGCCACCCAGCACCGCCACGGTACTGGCCCTTCCGCTGATTAATACGATGCGAGAACGCTACCCAGACATCCAACTGCACTTAGTGGAAATGCTCTCCGGACACCTTGCCGGACAACTTAATGCGCGTCAGATCGATTTGGCAATCTTATTCCAACTCGAAGGCGGAAAGCGCTGGAGTGTAACGCCACTGCTCGACGAAAAGTTGTTTGTGATCAGTGCGCCACACCTGCCCAACGCGCCCCAAGATGCCACCGTTGCGTTGGCGGACTTGGGACAGCTGGCCCTGGTGATGCCCAGTGTCCAGCATGGCTTACGCTCGACGTTGATGACCGCGTTCGAGCGCGAAGGGCTAGCACCAAACATCGTAATGGAGGTCGATGGCCTAGCCGTGTTGATGAACGCAGTCCGCGCCGGGTATGCCGCCACCATCCAACCGGGAGCTGCTGCAGGGTTGAAGGGCGAATCCGGGCTCCTTGTCTCGGAGATCTCCAATGTCCATGTCGGGAGGCGCAACCTATTAGCAACCTTGCCTGATGATGAGTTGCCGCCGGCGGCGCTGGCCGCGAGACGAGTTATCATCGATGTGACTCGGCAATTGGTCACCGACCATCATTGGCCGGGCGCTACCTGGATTGAAGAGATATCATAGTAAGCCTGCAAACCCGCAAAGACTTTACGAAAACTAAATACCCCACCTTCTGACGCGTCTTTCGGACCTGGCCCGACTCCCCTATTTTTGCCTCTCTCGCGGGGAGTACTTCGTTCATGCCTCCTTGCGGCCGAGGAGCAATTATGATCGATGTTCTGGTAATTGGCGGCGGCAACGCCGCTCTGTGTGCGGCCTTGATGGCTCGAGAGGCAGGTGCCAGTGTCTTGCTGCTGGAAAGCGCGCCCAAGGCCTGGCGCGGTGGC
Organism: Pseudomonas sp. LTJR-52; assembly: GCF_003691465.1. NCBI lineage: Bacteria > Pseudomonadati > Pseudomonadota > Gammaproteobacteria > Pseudomonadales > Pseudomonadaceae > Pseudomonas > Pseudomonas sp. LTJR-52. The sequence goes on along the minus strand of NZ_CP033105.1, from coordinate 5,190,359 downwards.
AACTCCCAACACACCCGTAATTTGCGGTGTATGCACGATGCGCCACAGGACGTGCTGGTTGATGCTTACTCCGAGGAAGAATACTGGCAGGACCTGCTGAAGGTCACCGGCGGACTTACCAATGAGAAGCTGGCGCGTATCGCCATTCGCGCCTCATCTAGCTGCCGAGACTGGATGCGTGTTCATGGCGTGCACTTTCAACCGCCTCTGTCCGGTGCGCTACATGTCGCTCGCACCAACGCCTTCTTCATGGGAGGGGGCAAAGCGCTAGTTAATGCGTACTTTCGCAGCGCCGAGCGGCTGGGCGTCAGGATACGTTACAACGCCCAGGTCACCGATATCGAACTACAGAACGGCCAGTTCGTGGCGGCATACATTGCTGAACGCACAGTAGACGGTCAACGGCTACCTGCCGAGCGCATCCCGGCCAAGGCTTGCGTGCTGGCAGCAGGCGGTTTCGAATCCAACCGTGAATGGCTGCGCGAGGCCTGGGGCCAGAACGAACGCGGTGAATGGCCTTCGGACAAATTCCTGATCCGAGGCACCCGCTTCAACACTGGCGTACTCCTCAAACGCATGGCCGCGCTAGGTGCCGATGTGATCGGCGACCCGACGCAGGCACATATGGTCGCCATCGATGCGCGTGCGCCCTTGTACGACGGAGGTATCTGCACCCGCATCGACTGTGTATCCCTCGGAGTGGTGGTCAACTGTGAAGGCCAGCGTTTCTATGACGAGGGAGAAGATTTCTGGCCCAAGCGCTATGCGATATGGGGACGCTTGGTGGCAGGTCAACCGGGTCAGCAGGCCTACTCTATCATCGACCAGCAGGCCATCGGGCGCTTTATGCCGCCAGTTTTCCCAGGCACCACCGCCATGACATTGCCAGATCTCGCGCGACAGCTGAGGCTCCCCGAAACGGCCTTCGCTAAAACCATCGAGGACTATAACAAGGCGTGCCAGCCCGGCACCTTCGACCACACGACGCTAGACGACTGCCACACCCAAGGCCTGACTCCAGCCAAGACCCACTGGGCGCTACCGCTGGTCAAACCCCCTTTTTATGCCTACCCGCTCAGGCCTGGCGTCACCTTTACTTACCTGGGACTGGCTACCGACGAGACGGCTGCCGTGCACTTCGGTGGCAAGGCTAGCCCCAACCTGTTCGTGGCTGGCGAAATGATGGCTGGCAACGTGCTGGGCAAAGGTTATACCGCCGGTATCGGCATGGCGATCGGGACTGCGTTCGGTCGCATCGCCGGAGTGCAGGCGGCCGCCAGTGCAGGGGCAGGCGGCGCGATGAATACCATGGAGGCCAGACATGCAGCTATTTAATCCCACCGCCTCGAGCGAACTGATTCCTGTATTGAACTTGCATGAAGAGGAAGTGCAGCGGCAGATGACCATCTGCAATGCCTGCCGCTATTGCGAAGGGTTCTGCGCAGTATTCCCGGCGATGACACGTCGGCTGGAGTTCGTCCAGGCAGACATCCATTACCTGGCGAACCTTTGCCACAATTGCGGCGCCTGCCTGCATGCCTGCCAGTACGCCGACCCGCACGAATTTGGCATCAATATTCCCCAGGCCATGGCCAAGGTACGTCTGGACACCTATGCCGAATACGCTTGGCCCCAGGCGCTTGGCAAGCTTTACCAGCGCAACGGGCTAACCCTAGCGCTAGCCTCGGGTGTAGGGCTAGCCCTATTCCTGTGCCTTACCCTGTTGGTGATGGGCAATCTGTTCACAGTCATCCCAGGGGGGGATTTCTACGATATCTTCCCGCACAACACCCTGGCTTCGATGTTCGGCGCGGTCTTCGGCTTCGCGGTTCTGGCGCTGACGCTGGGGGTGCGACGCTTCTTGCGCAAGGTCTCACCGGCTTCGGCACCAACACCGGTGAAAACCGCTGCGGTGTTGGAAGCCACAGCCAATATAGCCACCCTCAAATACCTGGGCGGTGGTCATGGCGAGGGCTGCAACAACGCAGACGATCGCTTCACTCTTTGGCGACGTCGTTTTCACCACCTGACCTTTTATGGCTTCCTCCTGTGCTTCTCCGCCACCGGGACCGCCACGCTCTATCACTACCTGCTGGGCATCGCAGCGCCATACCCGGTACTGAGCCTGCCGGTACTGCTGGGCATCGCAGGCGGGCTGGGGTTGCTCGCAGGTTCAGCAGGCCTGCTATGGCTGAACCTGTGCCGCAATCCTGCTCATGGCGACGCCAATCAGAAACCCATGGACCGCGGGTTCATCAGCCTGCTGTTTTTAGTCAGTGCCAGCGGCTTGGCCCTGCTGGCGTTCCGTGAAACCTGCGCTCTGGGCCTACTGCTGGCTGCCCACCTAGGCTTGGTCATGGCGTTCTTCCTGACCATGCCCTATAGCAAGTTCGCTCATGGCATATTCCGCAGCGCAGCGCTGCTCAAACATGCCATTGAAAAACGTCAGTCCAACCCGATCGACGCATTAAACAACTGACCGCTCTACCTACCGGTTCTACAACAACAATTATTGACCACAATGGTAATCATGATGAATACGACCATTCAGAGTAGAGGCTCCAAGCTGGGCGCCATCCTGCGAGTCACCAGCGGCAACTTTCTCGAGCAGTTCGATTTCTTCCTATTCGGCTTTTATGCTACCTACATTTCCCAGACATTTTTCCCGACTAGTAGCGAATTTGCCTCGCTGATGATGACTTTCGCAGTCTTCGGTTCCGGGTTCCTGATGCGCCCGTTGGGAGCCATCGTGCTGGGCGCTTACATCGACAAAGTAGGTCGGCGCAAGGGGCTAATCGTGACATTGTCGATCATGGCCGCCGGCACGGTGCTCATCGCCTTGGTGCCAGGCTACGCCAGCATCGGCCTCTTCGCGCCCCTGCTGGTGCTGCTCGGGAGATTACTGCAGGGGTTCTCTGCCGGGGCAGAAATGGGAGGTGTGTCTGTGTACCTCTCCGAAATTGCCACACCGGGCCGCACCGGTTTCTACACCGCCTGGCAGTCCGCCAGCCAACAGGTCGCAATCGTCGTGGCAGCAGCGCTGGGCTACACACTCAATGCCTGCATGGCGGCGGCCGATGTGGCTGCCTGGGGTTGGCGCATCCCCTTCTTCGTCGGCTGTGTCATTATTCCCTTCATTTTCTTTATTCGTCGCTCGCTCCAGGAAACAGAGGCGTTCAAGACGCGCAGTCACCACCCAAGTGCCACGGAAGTGTTCCGCTCGATGCGCGCCAATTGGCGTACGGTCTTGGCCGGCGGGCTGCTGGCAGCGATGACCACCACTACCTTCTATCTGATCACTGTGTACACACCGACTTACGGCAAGTCGGTGCTGAATCTGAGTACCACTGATAGCCTAGTGGTCACCTTGCTGGTCGGCATCAGTAACTTCATATGGCTGCCCATTGGAGGTAGCCTGTCCGACCGCATCGGCCGCCGCCCTCAATTGCTGGCCATCACCTTGCTGTGCATCCTGAGCGCATACCCAGCCATGCATTGGCTAGCTGCGACGCCCAGCTTTGAGCGGTTGCTTGCCGTTTTGCTGTACTTCTCGATGTTCTTCGGCCTGTATAACGGTGCTATGGTCGCGGCATTGACCGAAGTGATGCCACCGAACGTTCGGGTGGTGGGGTTCTCGCTGGCCTTCAGCTTAGCGACCGCCTTGTTTGGTGGTTTTACACCCGCCGTATCGACGCTGCTGGTCCAAGTCACCGCTGATAAAGCGTCCCCTGCTTATTGGCTAATGTTCGCGGCCGTTTGCGGATTTACTGCCACGACGATGCTTTATCGCCAATCCAAGCAACTTGCAGTCAGCACCTGTTGAGCCTTATCTGTACTGCATAAAATTACATCCTTGCCGCCATTTATAGATGGCTGCACTCTCATAAAGAATCAAGGTCCGCTCCTAACGATTGCTTTTTAGTGCAAAAGGTCTGTATAGGTCGGGTATGCAGACCCAGGCTTTAGGGCGGAGCCTATAGGCTGAGGAATTAGGCGCTTATTGGAGCGAGAAGCCCGCTCCGGCTGCGGGCTGCATGCAGATACGTTTATTAGTTGTCTGAACAAGACAGCTCAAGCTCAAGCTTGAGCTTGAGCTTGAGCTTGAGCTGCACGTAGGCAAGAAGAAGTATGGGCACACTCTTTCAGGCGAAGCAACGGAAAATCAGAAAAGCTGGCTAACCGCCTTTGATAGCGCCGCGGTCAATGGGGTAAAGGTACTTACATTCCCCTTTAATATCGTGATGTTAAAAGACATTCATCAGGAAACGCAGCACTACCAAACTATCTTCGAGGCGCCTCTTAAGGCGAATGAAAATAGCGCGGCTGCTCAACGGGAGTTACTAAGTTGTCCGACAATGTTATGGCTACGATTGACCAGCTGTTTGAAAGTGCCTTTACCAAAAATAGCTCTGCAAGCGTAAGCCCGCTCAAGAGCGAGGCTCAGATAGATAGGGTACGCCTGGCTATCCGCCGCTTCATGGGTCAGTCCGACGGCACCAAAGCCGCTGCAGTTCTTAAAGCAAGAGATACATTATCGCAAGACCTAGTAGCCAGTCAGCCTCGTATGGATGGCGTCACAGCCGAACGCATAGGCAACGCAATTGGAGACATTACCCGTTATCGCCAGTTCTTTCAGTCTATTGTCGAGTAAGACCACAAGGCTAAAGGCAACGTAGCTGAATTGACTAGCTAGGGTCAAAAAGCTGCTGCAATTAATGGATAAGCTGCTGGCTGGATAAAAATGATAAACGCTCGGCTGTAATGACTACGCCTTTGGCTGTGGTTGTTGTTTCGCTTGTGATCAGATTATTTGCAGCCTATTTAGTTACCCGCCAGATAACAGTGCTCTTGCATGAGACGATGGTCATGGTAAAGCGTATTGCTGGAGGCGATCTGACAGACACGATACGGGTTAACCGGCATGACGAGCTGGGCCAGGTGCAGAGTAGCATATAGGGCATGACCGAGCAGTTACGACAACTCGTCAGCGGCGTTGCGAGTGTTATTACTCAAATCACTGGCGCTGCCGAGAGCTTTCGGCAGTCAGCGAGCAGAGCAGTGCCATGTCCATCAGCAGCGCAGCGAGATCGATCAGGTCGCTACCGCCATGAATGAGCTGACAGCGACTGCACAAGATGTTGACCATATCACTGCTACGGCGTCCTCTGCTGCCAGCCTTCCAGAGGCCACGACTCGAAAAGGCAACCAGACTGTGAAACGTGCTGCTGAAATCTCCATAACGGCCAAGGAAGTTCAAGCATTGGGTGAAGATGAAGCGTCTAAATGCGTCATCCAGTAGCCAGATTGGCAGTGCTACTGACGTGATTAAGTCGATTGTTGAGCAGACCAACCTTCTTGCTCTTAACGCTGCCATCGAAGCAGCACGTGCAGGTGCACAGGGTCGCAAATTTGCGGTAGTGGCTATAGTAGTTAATGAGGTGCGTTCTCTAGCTCAGTGAACACAAGGGGCAACCGAGGAGAAATCTGTGACCTTAATTACCGCTCTGCAAGATGGAGCTAGCACGGCCGGAAACATGATGAACTCCAGTCGTGAGCGTGCTCAAGAGAACTATGGCGCTGGTAAAGGGTGCAAAGCCTGCATTGGACAATATCTACCGAACCGTTTCTGATATCCCGTAGCTCAACCATTAGATCGCAGCAGCCGTAGAAGAGTAGAGCTCTGTTGCGGTGCAAATTAATTGCAGCATTATCAGCGTACGGGACGTGGCCGAACGGTCTGACTCTGCTACTCAGCAGGCCACGGCTCCTACTGCTGAACTGGCTCGCCTGGGCGTTAACTTGCAGCGCATGATCGCCACATTCAAGGTATAAGCTTGTATGAAAGGGGCAATTGGTCAAGCAGGCCAGTTGCTCCTTGTGTGATATTCCCAGTTTTCTATGCTGGCTGAGCCGTCAGGTGGAAGAGCGTAGGGGCATATCAGGATCACGCTTAATGCCTAGCCCTGCATATACGCTTGAACTCCTGCTGATAACTCTGATCACCCAAAGCGAGGAAGAACACAGCCACTTGCTAAATCAGGTGGCTAGATTTTGAAATAGGCAACGGGTAAAGCCACTGTTGCTTAAGGTAAAAATGCTACTCTGGGGGCAATTGAGTTTTCGCATTCCCTGCATGTCTTGACATGACAATCATGTCGTAAAGCTGCTGAGCCGCTGGCGTAAGAATACGGCCCCGACGGCGAACTAACCCCACAGTACGGGTAGCGGCAGGCTCTTCTAAAGGAATACTGATCAAGGTTGGATGATCATCAAGCGGCATAGCTAATCTAGGCACGACGGCAATACCTAAACCTGCTTCTACCAGACTAACCACTGTCATTATATGCCGTACCTCACAAAACGAACGAGGTGTATTAGCCGTCTCGGCCAGTGCAAGGTCCAGCAAAAAGCGGTTTCCGCTGGCCTTGGCTACAGCCATGTAATCGTACTGTCCAAGCTCAGCCCACGTGACGCACTTACGCGTGGCTAATGGATGATCTCTGCGGCATGCAGCCACAAAGGGCTCTCTTAAGACAGGCTGAAACTCAACGGCTGGCTCCTGAGCACCAATGTAATTCACGCCAAAGTCAACTTCACCTCGAACGACGCTCGACAGTACATCGCTCGCTCCCTCGTCCGTAATACGGATCATGATGCGAGGATATTGACGATGGTACTCCTGTAAAACCTCTGGCAGAAAATAGCGTACTGCAGAGGGAACACATGCGATAGTCACCTCCCCTCTCATTCGTTCTGCAACTTCGCCCATGCCCAACAGTGACTCGTCCAGATTATTTAACACATCGCGTGCTTTACGGGCAAAGTCACGCCCAACGGCCGTAAGGTCAACACGGCGCGTTGTGCGTTCAAGCAGTCGTACGCCTAATGCGTTTTCCAGCTTTGCAATCCGCCTGGAGAGTGCTGGCTGGGAAAGGTGAATATCCAACGCCGCATCACGAAAGCTCCCGCGTTCAGCAATAGCCACGAAAGCACGCAAGTCTCCCAATTCAAAATTCATGTGTGCCATGCATTAATCCTACGAAATTTTGCAATCTACATAGCAATGCCCGCCATGCATGATGGTCAGCAACGCATCGTTCCATGCGACTGAATAATTACAATCACAGGAGCCCACCCGCATGATTCCTATTAATCGCCGCGTTCTTTTGAAAGTCAGCACTCTTGCATCCATTGCAGCGGTTTCTCCTGCGCTCTATCAGTCAGCCAGAGCTGCTCAAGTGGAACAGCAAAAAGCGCCCGTAACGCCCTCCTCTGCGGGCGTCACCCATACCCTGGCACAATACATCGTAAACGCACGTTATGAAGACTTACCTGAGCAGGTTCGCAAGGAGGGCGTTCGTACATTGCTGAACTGGGTCGGGGTAGCTGTAGGGGGATCTCATCACGAAACGGTAGAGTGTGCTATTGCTGCGCTGAGCCCTTTCTCGGGTCCACCGCAGGCCAGCTTGCTGGGCCGGGCAGAGCGCTTTGATATCATGAATACAGCATTCATCAACGGTGTAAGCAGTCACATCTTTGATTTTGATGACACGCACCTGAAAACCATCATTCATCCGGCAGGTCCTGTTGTATCGGCGATCCTGGCTCTGTCGGAATATCATCCTGTCACGGGAAAGGATTTCCTGAATGCGCTTATCCTCGGTGTAGAAACGGAATGTCGCATTGGTAATGCTGTTTATCCGAACCATTACGATGTTGGCTGGCATATAACCGGGACGGCAGGCGTATTTGGTGCCGCGGCTGCAGCAGGCAAGCTTATGGGGCTGACAGAACAACAAATGGTATGGGCGTTGGGTCTTGCTGCCTCCCAGCCCGTTGGCCTCAGAGAGTCTTTTGGCTCGATGAACAAGAGCTTCAACCCAGGACGCGCGGCTAGCAATGGTTTGTTTGCAGCGATACTTGCATCGAAGAATTATACCAGCTCCGACGGTATGATCGAAGCCAAACGGGGGTGGGCCAACACGATCAGTACCAAGCAAGACTATCAGGAAATCACTAAAGACCTTGGCCAGCGCTATGAGGCAGCACTGAACACTTATAAGCCCTTTGCCTGTGGCATTGTGATCCATCCAGCTATCGATGCAGCTATTCAACTTCGCAATGAACACCATTTGGTAGCGGACCAGATCGAACGGATTGATCTTCGGGTGCATCCCCTTGTGCTTGAACTGACCGGAAAAAAAACTCCGCAGATTGGCTTGGAAGGTAAATTCAGCGTTTACCACTCTGTAGCCGTCGCACTAATTGAAGGTGCTGCAGGGGAGCGACAATATAGTGACCGGGCGGTAAAAGATCCAGCCGTTATGGCGCTCCGGGACCGGGTTATTGCAAACATTGACCCTACTATCAAACCAGCTCAGGTCGATATGACTATTACGCTAAAGGATGGCCGCACGCTGCACAAATTTATTGAACATGCAATTGGTAGTCTTGAAGTACCTATGAGCAACCAACAATTGGAGGCCAAGTTTCTTGATTTGAGTAAAGGCATATTGTCTGACAACCAGGCGTACAAGCTGATGGAGGCATGCTGGAAAATAGAAAGTCTTGATAACGCAGCTACGCTGGCTAAAGCGGCGCAGGTAAAGGCATAACCAGTTCGTAAGCCCGGCATGCTAAAGTGCCGGGCTCTAATAACCCCCATTGCTGACTCTGACCCACTGCATCTACGCCAGCTAAACTAAGGCAAAGTTAACGTGGCGCTTAGTACTGCTTTTAATAAAGCTGCGTCCAGCTTTGTTACTATAAAGAGATACTATTAAAAAAAGACCAACATTATTAATATGCTAGGTTACCGTAGGTTAGGCTTGGAACCATTAGCTTGTAATGACAGCGCCACACCGACCAAATAGTACGCTCTCATCAGATTATACGATGGGGTTCTACCCCGACTCTACGGACCCTTTGGAGTAAGCTCTATGTCGAGTTCAAGAAGCGTTCATGAAACACAAGAAATACAGTTCCGAATTCAAGGGGGAGCTGTCTAGCCGGTACGTCGCTCAAGTGCTAGTGGCTAGCAGACAGGCCAGGAGGATGGTATTGCTGCGAACCTGCTCAATCGCTGGGTTCGAGAAGCGCAATCCAGTTCAGGTTAAGCTTTCCTTGGTTCAGGAGGTCCGCAGATGAAGAGCTTTCCCGTCTCAAACGTAAGCTAGCTCGGGTGAGCAAGGAATGCGATTTTTTAAGAGATGCGGTAGCGTACTTTTCAAGGAATTATCAAGCGGTACACGGTAATCACGTGCTGTCTCAATGAGATACCCGGTACGGCTGATGCCCCGCTGCCTGAAGGCTCTCCCGGCAGCTATTACGCCTGGAAGGATCGTGAACCTAATCCACGTGCTCAAGAGAATGCGTGTCTGGAAAAGCGCATTCGCAAGTTTCAGGACGACAGTCGTGGCGTGATCGTCTCGTCATGTATGCACGAAGACCTGTTCCATGAAGGTGAAACCATTAGCCTGAATCGTTTGGTTCGGCTGATGACCGCCTAGCAAATTCAGGGCTGGCTGCACCGGAAGAAGCATGGTCTTGGTCGTGCCTCCATTGGTCGCACGGCATACATAAGTGACCTGATGGAATGGGACTTCAGTGCCTTGGAACCTGAGTGGAAATGGGTCACGGACACTACAGGGATTGCCTCGCTTGAGGGCAAGTTATTTCTGCGTGCAGTGCTCGATCTGTTCAGCAAGCGGTTGGCTGGTCGATGTATCACCGTCAGGATCGACCGAGGGTGATTCGGGAGGTGGAAATGGCGATTTGGCAACGCCAAGGTAGAGGATCAGTGATTCTACATTTTGATAGAGGCAGCCAGTTCACTATTACCAACTACTAGCTTTCGAATTTGTTCGATTACATTCAGTCCTTCATGATCCACGTATACGCCGTAGAGTTGCCAAGTTAGATCAGAAGTTTTCAGCGATTTTGTAACCGTCTGCAGAATCATCACTATACCCAGCTCACAGAAGCGCGCCAGGGTTTTCCGACTAAACCTCCGCTGTCCCCCAACACTATTTATTGATGCATCGAATCTGACCTAAGCCACCCGGTAGGTTTATGCAGGTATGGCTTAGCCTAATCAATTGCCAATTTGTGTTACTGCCCGTTTCAAAACCTGCTCTACAGTCCAGACACCCGAGCAAATCGAGTCTCTAGACCATTCGATAGGAGCACTAACCATGCCCATAGTCAAAGTCTTACCCATAAAAAAAGCCTTGACCCCTTTGGCCCTGGCCATCTCGTTGGGCGCTTTCGGTCTCGGCTGGTTGTCGCAGGCCAGCGCTCATGGCGGCCACGCGGAAATGGTACCACTACAGTCGACTCTGGAAGCCTTCGGCGCTACGGTGAAATGGGATGACTATGCTGGTGTGTTCGTAATTGCCAAGGATGGAGCTTTCGTCAAGGTCAAGCCAAACAACAACGTTGCGCAGCTCAACGGCAAGCGTTTTGAGCTAGACGTGCCGGTCGTCTTTAAAGGGCAGACGGCCTATATGTCCAAGGACTTTATCAACGAAGTTTTCCAATCCGGACTGGACAAGACCTTTCAAGTTGAAACGCGGCCACATCCGCTTAACCCACTCACGTCTGAAGAGATCAAAGCGGCCGTGGATGTGCTTAAGGCCTCAGGTAATTATAAGCCGGGCATGCGTTTCACTGAAGTCACGCTGCACGAGCCGGAAAAAACCCAGGTCTGGAACTTCGTTTATACAGGTACGCCTGTAGCTGAGCCTCGTGAGGCTAACATCACCATACTTGATGGAAAGCATGTCATCGAAGGCCGCGTTGATCTGAAAGCGAGAGAATTGCTGGCTTGGAGGCCAATCGAAGGCGCCCATGGCATGGTTCTGTTGGATGATTTTACTGCCGTACAAGGCATCGTGCAAAATAGCCCCGAGTATGCCCAAGCCTTGGCCAAGCGCGGCATTATGGATGTCTCCAAAGTAGTGGCTACTCCGTTAACGGTAGGCTATTTCGACGGCAAGGACGGCCTGACCCAGGATAAGCGCCTACTCAAGATCGTAAGTTACCTTGATGTAGGGGATGGTAATTACTGGGCCCATCCAATTGAAAACCTAGTGGCTATCGCCGATCTGGAGCAAACAAAGATTTTAAAGGTAGAGGATCAGGGCGTTATTCCTGTACCGATGAGACAGACACCTATCGACGGTCGTGGCCGTAAAGCAGTGTCCGTAAAACCCCTGGAAATTATCGAGCCAGAAGGCAAGAACTATACGATTACAGGTAACAGTATCCACTGGCAGAACTGGGATTTTCATCTTCGCCTGGACTCACGCGTCGGTCCGATCTTGTCTACGGTGACATACAACGATAAAGGCACCAAGCGCAAAATCATGTACGAAGGCTCCCTGGGCGGCATGATTGTGCCCTATGGCGATCCCGATGTCGGCTGGTACTTTAAGGCTTATCTGGACTCCGGCGAATATGGGATGGGTACGCTTACGTCGCCAATTGCTAGGGGCAAAGATGCTCCAGGGAATGCGGTTCTGCTAGATGCAACTATTGCAGATTATACTGGTGCTCCCATGAAGATCCCGCATGCGATAGCCATTTTCGAGCGCTATGCAGGCCCTGAGTACAAGCATCAGGAAATGGGCAAAACTAACGTTAGTGCCGAGCGGCGTGAACTGGTAGTCCGCTGGATCAGTACCGTAGGCAACTATGATTACATCTTTGACTGGGTCTTCCAGCAAAACGGTACTATCGGTATTGATGCCGGCGCGACGGGAATTGAGGCCGTTAAAGGTGTGAAATCAAGTAGCATGCATGATGCCACTGCCAAGGAAGATACCCGTTACGGCACCCTACTGGATCATAACATTGTCGGCACTACGCATCAGCATATCTATAATTTCCGTCTCGACTTAGACGTGGATGGCGAGAAAAATTCACTTGTGGAAGTAGACCCAGTCATTGCCACTAACGACCGCAGTGGCCCGCGTACCAGTACGATGCAAACAACCGAAAAAGTGATTGATACAGAGCAGCAGGCCGCACAAAAATTTGATCCTGCCACCATCCGATTGCTGACTAATTTCGGCAAGGAGAACAAGGTAGGAAATCCAGTCTCCTATCAATTGATTCCCTACGCCGGCGGCACGCACCCTATCGCAAAAGGTGCAAACTTTGCCAGAAGTGAATGGCTCTACAACCGACTCAGCTTTATGGATAAGCAACTCTGGGTAACCCGCTATAGTCCTGAAGAAAAGTATCCTGAAGGCAAGTATCCTAACCGCTCCAACAAGGATACTGGTCTGGGGCAGTTCACGCAGGACAGTCAGTCCATCAAGGACAGCGACAATGTGGTCTGGCTGACCACCGGCACTACACATGTGGCACGCGCAGAAGAATGGCCCATCATGCCAACGGAGTGGGTGCATGTTTTACTCAAGCCATGGAATTTTTTTGACGAAACACCTACATTGAATCTGAACTCAGATATTCCCTCTGTAGATGTACATGAAATGCCCAAGCAAAACGTTACGCCAGAGTCTGAGCGTAAAACTGCAAGGGAATTGTAAGAGAATAGTCTAGACGAGAGGGCTATGTATCAGTGGTCTTCTTGTCTACGAAAATATAAATAAAGCCTTGATTAGCAAAGACAGGTCGCTTCTAAAGGGAAGGTCCTGCCACATAAATCTCTGCTCTACTAACCTGACCACCTCGATAAACCGTTTCGTTCTTCAGCTTCATGTTCAGCTTTAGGACGAAACGGTTCTTTCTGAAAGCAATAGTGCAAGTCCAAGCGCCTCTTTTCAACGCTAATAACACGGACCTGAAGCCGTTTACCTTTAGTAAAGGTAACCTAGCGGGTTGTCACGAATCCGCCTCGCTATATGTTGCGGCCTTTTTTTAGATCGCCGCTCTAATTCAGCATGCCTCGCCAGGCCCGGTCTAGATTACAACTCTAAACGCTTTTAACAGCAAAACGGTCAAGCAGTATCCAAAAGGCATACAAATTGCTCGACATGTTGGAAATCCTGCCGTTAGCCCGGCCCTCTCCATATATCGATTCTGGTATGCCCCCCGATGCAGCACTATTTTCAATCGCGCAACCTCATGGAGCAGGCCAGTCGCCTGCCAGATTGGGAACAACGTTATGACCAACTCAGTTGCGGCAACGTTGAAGGCAGTTTGTGGTTAACCGAATTAGGTGGACTGCGCTTGTTTCGGGAAACCTTGAACCAATCTGTCGTACAGCGGATTCGCCTGCCTAAAGATAATTTCACTGTTTTGCTCCGGCTGGCATGGCCGAAAACCAAATATATTGAAGAGACTCCGGATAGCGAACTCAGTCTGCTGCCCACACAGGACGATTTCTATATCGTAACGCCAGCCGGGATGGATATCATCTGCCTCTCTATCCCCTGCAATGAATTCACTCATCTACTGGACGAAGAAGTATTCAGCCGCTGCCGCTCTACCCTCGCGGATAAACATCTTATGTTTCCATCACAACTTGTCTTTGCTCGCCAAGCGTTACTCGGCTTGCTCGATATGGCTCAACGGAGCCATCAAACACAGGATTGGCAGATAATTTTCAAGCAACGCGCGATAAATACAGTGGCCAGCTTGCTAGAGGATCTAGACAGAAATAACCATTATTTCCCCACGCTGAGTACCCGACAGTACATTGTGCGGCGCAGCCATGAGTTGCTGATGAACGATCCCACAGCAGTGCTAATGGTAAGTGATTTATGCCAGCGCTTGAAGGTATCCAGACGCACCTTGCAATACAGCTTTCAGACAGTAACAGGCGTAACGCCTATTCACTATTTACGATCTATTAGATTAAATGCAGCCCGCCGCGCCCTGCTTCACTCGCCTGAACAGAAAGTTGGAGAGATTGCAGCGCAATGGGGTTTTGAGCATTCCAGCTATTTCACGCGGTCCTATCAAAAGTTATTCGCTGAAAAGCCTTCGCATGGACGGCATGGGTATCCAAAATTGGCGTCCTCCTCGCCTGAAGGCGAAGCTCCTACGACTGGACATTTATTTCCGCGCGATAAACGGTACGTCGACCCATCTGCCGTTAGGTCGAAAAGCATACAGCTAGAAGCTAAATCACGCATAAAGCCCACAACCCTGTCTACACGTTGAACTCCTGCGCATGATCCTTATCATCGAGATCCCGGAGGAGGAAAACGTCCATCAGCTTAGCATCAGGCTGCGCTCCAGGATCTTGTCCAAGCGACCAGCATGCTCTGGGGGCTGCTTATGGCTACCACAAATCCTTTATGCCGCTGCGCACTTATCTAAAGATTTATAAGGCGATGCACATTATCGGATGCCCGATAGCTCAAACCTGACCCGATGGACCGAGCACAATATTTCATTTTGCGCCGAAGCGACTTTATGCGGTGAGTTCCACGGCTCGCTATTCAATGGGCTGCGCAGCCTTGATCATCCGTAGCTGGCACCGAGTGGCTTACCATAACGCGCCACGGCGAGCCTCAGGACCGCATCGTTAAGCAAGGGCAGCCTTATGCAGGTGTTAGGTATCAGAAAGAGGGGTTAGGGTCGGTGAAGAAGAGCGGTGGTCGCTTATGCCATTGGTGGAGGATAAAGCCAATGGGTGTTTGTCCTTTCAAGGAACCTAACGGACGCGCTCTGTTGTAGGCCCACAGTTAATCCTTTGTATGATTCTGTAGCTGTTTAAGCGAGGCAAAGTGAAAGGGCTTGCTTGATCGTGCGGTTCATACGCTTAACCTAGCTATTGGTTCAGGGATGGACGGGCTTGGTTAGCCGATGCTCAATGTCGTGCTAGTGGCTGATGCATCGAAAGGATGATGCGCGGTAGCTTTCTGTACCGATCTTCCTGACAAACCCGGCCAGAACCGTATGTACCTTAAAGTGTAACGTTTTAAGAGTGGTTTCCAGAAAGCTGTCTACTATTAAGCATCATTTGCTCTGCAGTTCGGCATAGGCAAACGCTGAGGTGCGATCAGTCGCCACGAGAAGATAGGCTCGTCTTTCTGCAATATGCAAACAACCCAACGGGTAGCAGTTGAAGGTCTTCTTACGTACCGGCTCAGCCGAGCGTAGCGGAGTGCTGATGCCGTGTCGCTGGTAGAACTGGAGCAAGCTTCGCGCGAAAGTCTTAGAGTCAAGCGTTGAGGGTGTGCCTAACGTTGTATTCAATCAATAAGGTCTTCTGCCAAAGCCAATGACAGCAGCTCTTTCAGTCAGGGCCAAGGAAATGGAGTATCTCTCTCGTAGCCCTGTAGGCAGATCTTTTACCAAGTCTTGCTTACGCCATTTAATGACCGCTTTTGAAATTTACCCTGCCGGTTAAGGTTGTAATTTACTCAATCCGCAGCCCAGTACTGCTAAGTCTGCGTTCTGCTCGTATAGCGTACGTAGTTGTGACGAGAAGTGTAAAACTTGAGCCATAAATACCGGTTAGATAAAGATCTGTACCATACATTTTTACCCTGAGAATGAGCCCTAATGGAGCTTTTCATTCTGCTGGGCAATCCAGCCGTAAATGTAATCTAAGACCTGTTTAGCCCCTTCTTCAGTATCTACCAGATCTATCGGGCAATTTCCGTCTAGGTATTCATTAGGACTGTTCAACCACTTAAACGCATTGCCTTCACCTCCCCTGATTGGAATGGCCAAATTCAATACCTGCCGTAACAGGTCAGGACGGGCATACCATGACTCAGGCTTGATGGTAGGTCTACGGCCTTGAATGACCCGAGGTAACTGGCACGTTGCCAGCTCCGCATGCGTAATATGAGTTCTGACCCAGTGCGCTAGCTCTGCCAGACTCGTATTGGGGATTCGCTGATGATCCGAAGTAGGAACGACGACTCCTATCTTTACGTCGGTATGTTCTCGGATCATTCTTAAGGCAGGGACAATATCCGTGTCATTGGTGACAATAACCGCATGGTCAATGACGCCTGTCAGTGCATCGTGGTAGGCATGAAGCGCAAGATTCACATCGCTCTGCTTCTCTTCTACTTTCCAGGCCTGGATTTCTTGGCAGTCCCGAGGAGGCTGATCAGGATTTTCGGCATCAACAATACGAACCTTCATCTTGTTGACTGCATAGTAGCCTTCTATTACCTCTACCCTCCCCTTATAGTATTTCGCCAGGGCTGTGTGATATCTGGCCTGAGAAGAAACAGAGTCTGGCGTCTTGGCAACCTTTTCAAGAATTTTGGCGGTAAAAAATTTAAGGCCTGGGTTAACAAGAAGAGAGCCGTAAGGTGTGTTACCAGACTCATTCTTGAGCAAAGCAGACGGCAAGATTTGCTTTTCGAAAAGGGCAAGCAGGTCAAGCCACTTATAAGCCGTACCCTTCAGGCAGCCATAATAAAAATTATAGCCATCAACATAAACCCGAGTACGTAGAGGCCCTGAGGGAGGAAGCAATCCCGGCATGTTCATACTCCATAAACGAAAAAACCGGCTAAAGCCGGCTTTTTCCCCCTCAAATCAGATGGTCAAGCCACACCGATCATGAGGGTTAGTTGTTAAACTGATTATGCCATTCTGATTACAGAATACAAGGACTTTTTAGGGACTATTTAGGGCCTCGGACTGCCAACGAAGGCAGCGCTCAATTAGAGAAATCCCCCGCTATGGTCAATCTGGTGGCATAACGTACTGTTAAAGTCCAGCTAGATGCTTCGACCTCTAAATAAGGCCTAATGAAGTTTTCATCGCTATTAAGCGTTAGGGCGTCTCATGATGAGACACACCAAAATTTTACCTTTAGCAGCGGCTACTTCTGGTCAAACCTGTGTCAGTAAATGGGCGAAGCGCTGCAGACGCTCGCTGGCCAGCTGCATATCCTATGGTCCATAGCCAGCGGCGGCCAGGTTGGCTGTCACCTTGTCGATCTCTGTCTAACTGGCGTTTATGAGTCGCATGGCTCCTTCGGGCCCGAAACTGGCCAGACAAACCTAGCCACATAAGTAAATCTCGAAGTGGCGCCGGGTACAAAGCACATGCGTCGTAAACAGCTGTAAAGGGGGAATGCCTCATTCTTAACCCATGCCTAGCTCTTGGGACTGCTGGGCAAGTTCGGCCATCGCCTGCTCACTGGCACGCTCACGTGTTTCCTTGTAGTGCATCAAGTCGGCAAACCTCACCCTACGGTGCTTGCCGGTCCGATGATAGGCTAAGACGCCCTCTTCATGCAGCTTGACTAATTGACTGCTCCCCGCCCGGAAGGACGGGGATTCCCAATTCACTGCGAACAGGACACAGGCACTTGACCTGTGCCGCTTACATTCGCTCCAAGGGCTAACACGGCCAGCCCGGCCGCTTTGATATTAAGTGCGGCATTCACGTCGCGGTCATGTTCTGCCTTGCATTGAAGGCAAACCCAAGAGCGGACACTAAGCGGCATCAGGTCCATTACAAACCCACAGCCAGAACAACGCTTTGAGCTGGGAAACCAGCGGTCTATGGCAACCACTTGCCTGCCTGCCCAGGCGCCCTTGTATTGCAGCTGACGGACCAGTTCACCCCAACCCGCGTCGGCGATGGCTTTGCTCAGTCTGGGATTTCTGATCATGTTCTTTACCACAAGAGTTTCGACACAGACCACTTGGTTTTCGTTGATTAGTCTGCGTGACAGCTTGTGCAAGCCGTCGAGTCGGCAATCAGCGATCCTGGCGTAAATACGCGCAACCTTCTGGCGGGCCCTGGCTCGATTGGCAGAGCCGAGCTTTTTACGGCTCAGGCGGCGCTGCGCCAATGCCAGCCGGGAGGCATATTTAGCGGTATGGCGAGCATTGGCAACCGGCTCGCCTTCGGAGGGTACAAACAGGTCTTTCAAGCCCATATCGATACCGACCATTTTCGGCGTGACGGGCAAGGCTTGAGGTTCGAATTCACACAGGCACGAGACGAAGTAGCGTCCAGCTGCGTCTCTGGAAACCGTCACGGTAGAAGGGGCAGACGGCAGGGCACGACTCCAGCGGATATTCAGAGGCTCGCTGCTCTTGGCCAAGTATAATTTGCCATCCTGATACTTGAATGCTGATGCCGTAAACTCTGCCGACTGATGGTTTCGCTTTTTCTTGAATGCCGGGTACTTGGTCCTTCCTTCAAAAAAGTTCTTGAACGCAGTCTGCTGGTGGCGCAGGGACTGTTGAAGAGGGACGCAGGAAACTTCATTCAGGAACGCCAGTTCCGGCTGTTTCTTGAGTGCGGTCAGATAGGCACTAGCCGCAGAGTAGCCGATTTTCTGCTGTTCCTTATGGAACGCATCGGTGCGCCAGCGCAGCAGGGTGTTATAGACCAAACGCACGCAGCCAAACGTCTTTGCAAGCAGCTCTGCTTGTTCAAGCGTTGGGTAGAACCGGTATTGGTAGGCGCGTTTAGTCATGCCTTACAACATACAAAACTTGATGCGAGATAGAAATTGGTCATCAGCAGGAAGCGATAAAAGGGCACGCTTTGCGCGCCGCGCTATCCCTCCCCGCACTAGAAGTACGGGGTATCTCGCGCAAAACTGATGACGGAAGGCAGCAAACGAGTGTTTCTAATGTCAACACGCCCAGTCAGACCGTATCCATATCTCGCTTTACCAAAAGGCCTTTCCTATTCGCCCTTCTGATCAGAACATCTGCATGGCAGGGTTCGCCCAGGCGACACCAACAGGCCAGAACCTTGCCACGCAGCTCCGTTATATCAAGGGCACCCGCCGCCAGCTGCTGATCCAGATACGCTGAAAACAGCGCTATGGCCTGCTCACGACCATGCTCGGCAACACTAAAGGGTTTCCCCACTTGCCCGGCCTGGCAACACGTACAGCACCCTCCGGTAAGCGCGAGCCCTTGGTGCGACGTAGCTGAATGCGTGCAGGCCATTTATTCGTGATCATCAGCCATTAGCTCCAGATGAACACCACTACCCAAGGTATAATGCTCGGTGCAGTAGTGGCGGGTATGGTCGACTATCCAGGCAGGCACAATGTGCTCCCATTCAACTGTTCGGCTCGGTTTGCTGGGTGCGTGCCTGATAGCCGCAATAGTCCAGATCAAAAGTTCATTTCTGGTAAACCCCATGTTTTCATCAGCACCCGCCTGCCAAGGCAGACGGGTGGCGAATGAAGCCAGCCTTCTGTTAGGTCATTGCCTTTGCACGGTTAGTGATAAGGCTGGAGCGCAAACCACTTTATTGCTGCGTGATACTTGCGCTATTTGCCATACCGTTCTGGACGAGCCTGGCCTCGTTATAAATACCGCTCTGCTGCACAGTGGCAACCCCCAGCGACCCGCTCTGAAACACCTCAAGGTTACCGCTGCTTGTATTGTCCTGGCGGGCGGTAACGTCAAGCTCATCACCACGCTGGGTAATGGTCATCCTGCTTGGGAGGCTAAGTTCATTGCTGACCTGAGAGACATCGATGCTGTTATTTGAGCCAATGACATCCGTTAACAGACTAGATGCCGAACCTGTCTGTTGACGCTCCTGCCGAACGTTTACGCTATTGGAGTTCCCATCCAGGTAAGCCTCCATACGGGATGCGCCATTCTGATCGATAGTAAGTCGGTTATCACTGCCGTATATGGAGACAATGGCATCAGGAGCCAAACTGTCACTTTCATTTCGTTGAAGCGCTTCAACAGTATTACCGTTACCTTCCTGTCTTGTCCTGATGTACGCACCTGTACCACTTTGCTCCACAACAGCTGTATTAGCGTTACCAACCTGAATGGCGTCTACGCTGTTACCCATTGGCAGGGTATTTGGGAGTGTCGATACCGAGATCCTATTATTATCTCCGTAAGAGGCAAGGCTTGCGTAATTCAGGTAACCGTCCTGCATGACAGTATGTTCATTGTTATCTCCAGATTGCAGGCTTTGCGCGTAATTCTGGATTCCGCCTTGAGTCACCTCCGACAGGTTTCCACTACCTGCCTGGCTGATAGACCCACCATTAGCAGCCGTGTAGCTTTCACTGCCTGGCTGTTGCTGAACCATTGCCTGATTGGCTGCTCCATTTTGATCGATTTGTATGTTCCCTTCTCCAAACCCATTCTGAAGCGCAGTCGCCCGGTTTCCGGTGCCCACCTGACTTGTCTCGATGGTGTCATATCGGCCCCCTTCCTGACGCTGCAAGGAATAGTTGTCCGATCCTGTCTGGGTAAGTGATGACTTAAGCCCTGTCCCATCCTGATATTGCTCTGCAATGTTGTTATCTGCGTGAATAGCAACGGAGGCCAATAGCAACGTTATCCCTATCGAAAGTGCTGAATGTTTCATAGAAAACTCCCTAAATGCTCATAGATAAGCCGAACTTTTCGACCAAGAGGAGCACCGGCACTCACGCAGCCTGACCTCGCTTTTGTAAACGTCTGCCGGGACCGTCATCCAGACATGGCGGTGGCTTAAAGCATAGTGGATGTTTTGGAAATGACCTTTCACTCCAGATAGATGACAAGTGCGGCAACGTCTGTCTTGGGGAAGCCGGTAGACGCTATTTGCGCCCTGCTGCCTGTTAGTGCCGTGATTTCGGACCGCTGCTCTCCATTGAAAAACAAGCCTGCCAGATCGCCAGTTTCTATCCCGCACTCATGATCAACGCCTCATCCATATCGAACATGGCTGCAGACCTCTTGAGTAGCTTGGAGGTCGCCTTGCTGATATCAAGCGGCAGTCGTTACAGGATTAAAGCGAGCATCAGCCCCAGTGGCGACGCTTCACCTCGATCAGCTGGTAGGCTTCAGTATCAAGGCCGCCGTATAGTTCAATCAAAGGGCCTTCATCACGGCAGAAATTACATTCGTCTGTTTGACCTGTTTTCAGGTCAACTCCCCAATACTCACACGATTGGAGAGGCATACATCGCACGCAATTTGCTGACTCTTATCGACGCTAACATCCAAACGTGCGATGCAAGTGAATATCCGTGCTGCAACAGTATTTGAATTTGGTGTGTCTATAGTGCACAGAGGCACCTCCGCAAAGGAAAGCAAGGACACACCATGCAGGAAGACAGGGACACGTTTATCGCCATGCTTGACGCCCAGGTACAGCACGAAACCCGCTGGCTTAGACGCATTCCTCTCTTGATAGGAATACTGGCCGCTGCAGTAGCCTGCTTTGGCTACGCCATGGGCTACTGGAAGGTCATGACCGTTGCGCTTTTCATTCTCACCATTGGCCTGTCGGCACAGGCTGTACTCTGGTTTGGACTGTGGGATTTGAACAAGCGCAAGTAGATTAGATATACAGCATATACATCCTGATTTACTGAAAATAGCCGCTTTTTCGTAGCCAGCTTTATTGGTCTGAGTGGACTTTCATCAGCGGATTCGTAGGGCAAGGTGGAGTTATCGGACACGGCCAGGAGCCCGCGGTGACCGCCTTCCAACCAACACAAGACACCTTTACCTTCCCTCAAAGTGAGGTTGCAGTCCAGCTGCCCGAGCGCTCACTGGAGCAGAAGATCGAGGGGGCTGTGCAGGCTATCACCGCGCTGATCGAGCAAGGTTGGGATCCGGTCGTGGCCTGGAGCAGTGGCATCACATGAGCAGGTAGAGCGCGAGGCGTTGTGCTTGAAAGAGGTGCTCCTGACTTCGGAGGAGTCTACCTGTAGCCATGACCTGAACTGACACATCAGCGCAGGCTATGGTGCATACCAGCCTGAAAAAGCAGGTTGATCATGAGCACACCTGCTCGCTCATCAGGGCAACGGCATCCTCACCGGCCATAATGCGCATGGGTGAAGCCGGATCGTTTGCCGCACACCATACCGCCTCGGCAACGTCCTGGGCTTTAGTTATCAAGGTCGATTGTGACCATTCAGCAAAGACCTGCTGCGCCAGGTCGGCATAGGCAGCAGGAATACTGTCTTGCATTCGGGGCTGGGCGTTCTTGCCAAAATCAGTCTCAGGTGCGCGGCCTGGAAGCACAAGACGCACCCGCACGTTGAACGGTTCAAGCTCGAGTGCTAGAGACTCGGTGAATGCATTCACTGCTGCCTTGCTTGCCGTATACACGCTTAGCAGCGGTAATGACATGGTCGTTACGCAGGAGGTGACGTTGATGATAACGCCTTCTCGACGCTGTCGGAATTGCGGTAGCACGGCTTGAGTCATCGCTATGGTGCCAAGGGTATTGGTTTCGAAGATACTGCGGATGACGTCCATTGAGCTTCCTTCAAGGGCGCCCAGTAAGCCAACCCCCGCATTATTGACCAACACATCTATCGGCCCTGCGGCCTCAATCGCCTGTTGAATACTGACCGGGTCCGTTACATCCAAGGCAAGTACACGAATGTTTTTTGACGCTGAAAAAGGGCTTTTTTCCGGAGTGCGCATAGTTGCAATGACCTTCCAGTTCCGCTCAAGAAAATAATGAGCAGTGGCCAGGCCAAAACCGGAAGAGCAACCAGTAATCAGTACGGTTTTCATGTGTAGCTTCCATCAGGTGATTGACAGGAGTGGAACAATAAGCTGTTCTGCCCGGACCTTAAATCCCTATAAATCCGGAAATCTTTTGCAGGAGTCCGAATGTCTGACCCGCTCACCGAGGTGGTAACCCTGCTGCAACCCCGCGCCGCTTTATCCAAGGTTATCAGCGGTGCTGGAGCATGGCGCGTTTGCCGAACGGACAATGGCCAACCGTTCTACTGTGCAGTATTTGAAGGAGAATGCAGGTTGTCAGTGACAGGGCATCCAACGATTACCCTGAAAGCCAGTGACTTTGTCCTTATTCCCGCGGCGTATGATTTCACGATGGCCAGCCTTGAACCGATGAGCGACGAGGACGCCTATACCGTACCTGTGGAACTACGATCACAGAACTTCCGGGTTGGCACGTCTGGCGTTCCAGCCGATGTTCAATTACTGGTCGGCCATTGCACATTTGATTCTCCGGATGCAGCTGTGCTGGCATCATTGCTGCCGCAATGGGTGCATGTTCACGGTGAGCGCCGGCTGGCGACGTTGGTGGAGCTGGTAGCCGAAGAAGCACATGGGAAGCGGCCAGCGCGGGATGTTGTCCTGGCGCACCTGGTGGAGGTACTTTTCATCGAAGCCTTGCGCTCCGCCACGAATATAGCCGCTTCGCCTGGGCTCCTGCGAGGGCTCGCTGACGAACGATTGGCTGTAGCAATCCGGCGAATGCATCAACATCCACACAGACCCTGGACCGTTATGCAACTGGCTAAGGAAGCTGCACTCTCCCGCTCGACGTTTTTCGAGCGATTTACCCAGACGCTTGGCACAGCGCCTATGGCGTACCTGCTCACGTGGCGTATGGCGTTGGCCAAACGGCTACTACAGCGTCAGGACAGTAGTATCACTGAGATTGCTCAACAGGTGGGGTACAGTTCAGCTAGCGCTTTCAGTGTTGCGTTTAGCCGATATACAGGGCTTTCCCCCGCGAGGTATTCACGAGGGGAGCTGAGTAAATAAGGCTAAACAGGGCAAGCTGCGTCTAGCCTAGGTGCGTTTGCTCAACCTACGTGATCCCTTAAGGTTAATAAATGAAGGACTTTCCAGGCTTATAACTTGCCGCATCCCGTCAGGCCGAGCGTGCAAGTTGGGTAGCAAAGTCTCGATAGGAGTAGAGTTCTCGCCCCAGGATCCTACGTAAACGCTCTACATCGCCGCTTTCTGGAATCAGTCCGTCAGTAACATAGCGCTCGGCCATAAGGCGCATTTCATAGGCCATCCACTTTGGCATGACATTGGCCATATTCTGTTCAAAACCAGAGGGGTCATCGCCGCCATAGATAACCGGGCGATGCAGTACATCTGTCCAGATAGCAGCCACATCCTGTCCCGTCAGCGTATCGGGTCCTACCAGATTAATCGTTTCGATCGGCAGCTCAGCCGGCAATCGGTCTCGACGGAGCAGTTCAAGGGCAGCAACTTCAGCGATGTCACGGACGTCGACCATGGCGATGCCTTTGCTGCCGATGGGCATTGGATATACACCATGGCTTAGGATCGCCTCCTGAACCATTACCTCATTGTCAATAAAGTAAGAAGGACGAAGGATGGTAGCGCTAAAGCCCATGGCCTTGATCATACGCTCGGCACCTAACTTGACCGCAAAGTGAGGTACGTTTACGAAGCGATCAGCATGTATAACCGACAGATAGACCACCCGCTTAACGCCCGATTCCCGGGCAATATTGAGCGCGACAAGCGCCTGAGTGAATTCGTCTGGTGCCACTGCATTGAGTAGAAAGAACGTAGAGATGCCAGCGAAGGCCTGTCGAAGCGAGCCGATATCAAGCATTTCACCTTGCACAACTTCAACCTGCGCAGGGAAATCTGCGCTTGAAGAATTGCGCACGAGAACGCGGACGTCTGCATTGAGTTCGAGCAACTGTTTAACGACTTGGCGACCAACTCTGCCGGTGGCGCCGGTAACAAGGATAGTCATGATAGTTCTCCGTGGTTGATTTGACTGACGGTTACACTATCAATGGTTTTATTTTGACCCGAAAGACTATAAAAGTAGACTCACTGTTCCATACATGGGACAGTCAATTCAGATGTGTTAATGAATCTGCACTAAGGTACTTAAACGCTGTAGCACGGTGTTATAGGTGAACCAGATGGATCTTCTTGCTCTTACAGATTTCAATCTTGTGGCTCGACACGGTGGATTTGGCCGCGCTGCCCGCGCCTCTGGCCGGCCAAAGGCAACGTTGTCCCGGCGAGTAGCAGACTTGGAACGCAGTCTTGGCCTACGACTATTCGAACGTGGAGCCAGAGCGTTAAAGCTTACCGAAGAAGGAAAAGCGCTTTTTGAGCGTACAAGTGCGCTGCTGATCGAGCTTGACGAAACTACGGCGGCGATCGCGTCGGGTGGAGAACAGCCGAGGGGAACACTGCGAATCAGCGCGCCTCTTTTGTTTGCCCAGACTGCAATGGGCAAGCTTGCAGCTGGCTTTATACTCAAGTTTCCGGAGGTTCGGCTTGAGGTCACCACGGAAGACAGGGCCGTCGACATGATTGAGGAAGGATATGACCTGGTGATTCGGGTTAATCCAGATAGAGACGAAAGCCTTGTAGGAAGAATATTTCTGCGTGACCGGCTTGTGGTTGTCGCAAGTCCACAGCTTGCTCTTCCGGTAGAAAATCTTGCTGTCCCAGCGGTAGTACGAGGATTTTCAAACCAGAGTCCTGGGTGGGAAGTCAACTTATCAGCTGGCAAATCATGTATAGCGGTAAAACCAGTTCTCAGCCTGTCTTCGCTTGTCATGATCCACGATGCAGTCAGAGCGGGTGTTGGGGCTGGATGCCTACCTCTGTCTCTGATAAGCAATGATTTACGCGACGGGACGCTGGTGCACTGGGGTGATCTCGACGGACCAGAAATCGCGCTGTGGGTACTCTACCCATCGAGGCGTTTGTTGAGCGCCCGCGTCTCTGCGTTTCTCAACTATCTTAAAGAAGTATTCCCCACAGGCAGGCCAGACGAGCTGACAGCATTTATTGCAACTTAATGATTTTGATTTAAGTTGACTCTAGCCAATACCGATCGGCTTATGAGCATCATGGACACCACCAACCGCAGGCTTGGAAAAGGTATGTCCTTGCGTGCGCGTATTACGGCTCAACCCGGCTAGGCCATGCGGCGCGAGCTGATAAGCCAGAGCTACACCACCCGGCTGGATCAGCTTTGGACGGTGCGTAGTTGAGAGAGTCGCTTCGACCGGAGAGTGAAAGAAGGTACGGTCAACCTTCCTGCGGAACCGTCCAGAAGATCTGGACATTTCCATCATCGCGAAAGTCCAGGGTCACGTTATCCGTCTCACCAATTCCGCCATGACTTGCTCCCAAGCGTCATCCGGATCACTTTCAAGCCGCTCAAGCAGCACTGTCTTTGCACGCTAGGCAGCTGGACCGTTAATCACGCGCTGAAGACGCATTATCCGTACTTCATAGGGTTTGGATGGCGCAAGAGACGCTATTTTCTTTGCCATGCGCTATTTCACAGTGCAGCTCCTGAACGCCAGGAGCCAATCGACCAATGTTCACTCTATACATGGCTTTCCGCTCACCAGCCGGCTCAACTCTGTACGAACCATGTTGTGATATTGCTGCGGCTCAAGCGCCTCGATCTGAGCGTCTGCCCAGGCCCGAAAGCCTGCCTTGCGCTTTTCCTTTTCGCTGAAAATTCTGCCTGCTTCGGCATAGCTGCGTTCGCGATTATGCTGCCAGAAGGCAAACATCTCGGCCTTTTGGGCCTCAAGCGCGGCTCGATACTTGGCAGGGTGATTAGCAAGGTTCAAGGATAGTGTGGGGCTGGCACTGGACGCGATTTCCATGGGTACAAGAGACTCCTGATACAAGCGGCTCAATCATACCTGCCTCTGCGGCAAGGGTATGTCGGGCCAAGGCAGCCGTGGCCGAGAGGAAGGTAGGTACCTATTGGCGCGCCTGTGCCTCGCCGAAGAGGTACTGCCAGAATACCAGGACCCATTGTGATTACTCGCACAGGAGGGCGCAGGAGGCATTGGTGAACGAGATGAGAGTCAGCCGTGCCGGATCGATTCGCATGTGGCACAGCATGAGTACTATCCGCAGGACCAGGGTGTTGGACTTGCCCGAACCGGTGTCGGCAAATATCCGAGTTGTCACCTGCCGCCCCAGGATCATCGCCCGGATGCGCAGACCGCGCCGGCCGCCACGACCGCAGCGACCATGCGCTGCTGCGACGTAATTGGCCGAAGGCAAAAACACGCAATGAATGATGAACTGAGTATTTCTGACATCGAGCTGGGCCCCGGCAAGGAAGTCGTCAAGGGTTGGGCCTGAGTCTGATGGGGAGACGCGTCGGCGGCAAGCGCCATCTGTTCGTGCCGGCGCGTCTGGCTTGTGGCGAGCAGCATATCGGCACCCGTATTAAACCTAACTCCAATCTGCGGGTCGGGATCGAGCTGCTCGAAGTCATTACGCGGGACGATTGACTTCACGTATCGTGCCTAGACGCAACGGTCGTGCTCCGAACTGTAATGCCTTACTTTGGGTCAGTGCCTCTATCTACAATAGGCAACTCGCTCCGTGAAGCCGTGCCCCCATTGGCTGCCCCGAAGAGGCGATTGGCCAAACACGGACTTTCGCGGTTCCTTATTGGCTCGCTATGATGCGCTGCCAGGGCACCGGACATAGTTCGACCCCCCTCGTATGTTCAGGTAAGTGATCATGAAGATAAACGAAGCCACCCCTTCACTTTATACCTCGACCAGCAAGCCGGCCGGGCGGATCCGCCAGAAGAACGAGGAGCTCATTTTGGCCGCGGCTGCCGAAGAGTTCGCCCGCTACGGCTTCAGGGGCACCAGCATGAAAGCCATCGCCCTGCGAGCCGAACTACCCAAGGCCAACCTGCACTATTACTTCAGCAGCAAGCTGAGCCTGTATGTCGAGGTGATGCGCGACATCCTAGAGCTCTGGGACAGTGCCTTCGATCAACTCACCGTGGAAGACGACCCTGCCACTGCCTTAGCGGACTACATTCGTACCAAAATGGAGTTCTCGCGCAAGCAGCCCCAGGCCTCGAAGATTTTCGCGATGGAAGTTATCAGCGGCTGTGAATGTCTGTCGGAGCATTTCAATCAGGACTATCGCAACTGGTTCCGCAAACGCGCGGCCGTCTTCGAGGCCTGGATCGCTGCCGGCAAGATGGACCGTGTTGATCCGATGCACCTGATCTTTCTTATCTGGAGCAGTACCCAGCACTACGCGGACTTCTCCGACCAGATCAAGCGCCTCACTGATAGCAAGCACATTACCAAAGCCGACTTCGAACTCGGCACGAAGACGCTTATCCAAGTTATTCTCAAGGGCTGCGGGCTGATGCCTCTTAATGCTGTACAAGTGGGTTGAGGCCAAACAGTTCCAATCGCGGCCTACGCGGAGCGCCGCCCGGTTTCCATACGAGGCGTCATGTGATTGTAGGAGGAGCTTTAGCCGCGATCCTGCTTGAAAACTACAGCTCCGCTGGAACATAGAAATTGTGGCTCAAGCCGCTCCGATGCGGGAAATGCAAAATCTATGGGAGATGCTTTAGCTACGATTCTTTAACGCAATGCTCCCAAGTAATCTCCATACTTCCATTCCGCCCCATTCTGAGGCGTTCATTAGCCTTCACATTCAATCAATAGCACCAAACCGGAGCAGCTCATTCGACTGGTCTCTCCCGACAAAAGGCCGCAAGCCACGGCACAACGGCTCCAGATCATTTCCTGACCATCTGGCCAGCTTTTTGCTTAAGCTGACGTCACTAATATCGACTGGATAATCACCATGCTCGAGTCCTCCGACTGGTTGCGCCTGGAACTGCACGGCATCACCAAACGCTATCCAGGTTGCCTGGCCAATGATCGCATCGCCCTTCAGATCAAGCCTGGCGAAATCCATGCGTTGCTCGGGGAGAATGGAGCGGGCAAGAGCACGCTGATGAAGATCATCTATGGCTTGACGCAGCCCGACGGCGGCGAAATTCGCTGGGAAGGGGAGCCTGTTATCATGCGGGACCCAGCCCAGGCGCGGCAACGCGGGGTCGGCATGGTGTTCCAGCACTTCTCTCTTTTTGAGACCCTGACTGTAGCGGAAAACATCGCCCTGGCCTTAGGCCGGTCGGCTGGAACACCGGGGCAGCTCGAACCAAAGATTCGTGAGGTCTCCCAGCGCTACGGCATGCCGCTAGAGCCACAACGGCTCGTGCATAGCCTGTCCATTGGCGAACGTCAACGAGTCGAGATCATTCGTTGCCTAATGCAGGACATCAAATTGCTAATTCTCGATGAGCCCACTTCTGTCCTCACACCGCAAGAGGCCGATGATCTGTTTGTCACGCTGCAACGCCTGGCCAGCGATGGCTGTAGCATCCTTTTCATCAGCCACAAGCTTGGCGAAGTCCGGGCTCTGTGCCAGCGTGCCACGGTGCTGCGGGGTGGTCGGGTTTCCGGTCATTGCGTGCCGGCCAAGTGCTCTGATCTAGAGCTTGCTCGGCTCATGGTTGGCGAGGCCGAGGGGCTGGAAGCGGAGTATCCCAAAGTCGAGGGCAAGACGCCGTTTCTGCAGGTGAGTGCCTTATCGTGGCACAACGCCGATCCGTTCGGCATGTCGCTGAAAGACGTGAGCTTTCAGGTGCGTTCTGGCGAGATCATGGGCATCGCCGGAGTCGCTGGCAACGGGCAGGACGAGCTACTGGCACTGTTATCCGGTGAGCAACGTCTCTCAGCCAAGGACAGCCATTGCGTCTGCTTCGGCGAAAGTCCGATCGCGCACCTGCGGCCCGATGCCCGGCGACGGCTGGGCATGGCTTTCGTCCCGGCCGAGCGCCTCGGTCATGGCGCCGTGCCAGACATGAGCCTGACGGATAATGGCCTACTCACCGCTTTCCAGCAGGAGGGCCTGATCGGCAACGGCCTGATTCGCCATGGCAAGGTCCAGGCGTTTGCGCAACGCGTCATTGAGCGCTTCGCCGTGAAGACACCAAACACCGAAACGG
Organism: Pseudomonas sp. LTJR-52; assembly: GCF_003691465.1. Classification (NCBI taxonomy): domain Bacteria; kingdom Pseudomonadati; phylum Pseudomonadota; class Gammaproteobacteria; order Pseudomonadales; family Pseudomonadaceae; genus Pseudomonas; species Pseudomonas sp. LTJR-52. The sequence goes on along the minus strand of NZ_CP033105.1, from coordinate 5,160,875 downwards.
CCGCTCGCAGCCTGTCTGGCGGCAACCTGCAGAAATTCATTCTCGGCCGCGAGATCCTGCAGCAGCCCAGGCTGCTGATCGCCGCGCACCCGACCTGGGGCGTGGACGTCGGCGCGGCGGCGGCGATTCATCGGGCGCTGATCGAACTGCGAGATGCCGGTGCGGCGATCCTGGTAATCTCCGAGGATCTCGAAGAGCTGTTCCAGATCAGCGACCGTATCGCGGCCCTGAGCCATGGCCGTCTCTCGCCGCCTGTGGCGACCGTACGTTGCACGCCCGGCGATGTCGGTCGCTGGATGGCTGGTCAATTCGACGCCCCTACTTCCGCCGCTGCCTGACGAGAACACCGCCATGCTGTTATCCCTCGAACCTCGTGGCCAGCGATCCCGCGCCATGCTGTGGTACTCCCCGGTACTGGCCGGCCTGCTGACGTTGATCAGCGGCGCCCTGCTCTTTGCCATACTCGACCATCCGCCTCTGGAAACCCTGCGCATCCTACTCATCGTCCCGATCAGCGATCTTTACGGCGTCTCCGAACTGCTGGTCAAGGCATTGCCGATCCTGCTCTGTGCGCTGGGCCTGGCGGTGGTCTACCAGGCGCGTATCTGGAACATCGGCGCCGAGGGCCAACTGCTCATTGGCGCGCTGGCCGGCAGCACCGTGGCGGTCAATGTCATCGACTGGGCCTCGTCATGGGCACTGGTACTAGCTCTGCTCGCTGGCATCCTGGGCGGTGCGGCCTGGGCAGGGTTGTGCGCCTGGTTGCGCACGCAGTTCAACGCCAACGAGATCCTGACCAGCATCATGCTCAACTACATCGCGTTGAACCTCCTGCTCTACTGCGTGCATGGTCCGCTGAAGGATCCTCAGGGCTTCAATTTTCCCGAGTCGGCGATGTTTGGCGATGCCACACGCCTGCCGGTCATCATCGACGATCTGCGCGTACATGCCGGACTGTGCTTTGCCCTGCTCGCGCTGGTCGTGGTGTGGGTGCTGCTGCAGAAAAGCTTTCTCGGCTTCCAGATCAAGGTCCTTGGCCTAGACAAGCGCGCCGCCGGTTTCGTCGGCTTTCGCGAGAAACGGCTGATCTGGATTGCGCTGTTGTTCAGCGGGGCACTGGCGGGACTGGCCGGCGTCTGCGAGGTGACCGGCCCGATCGGCCAGCTGGTTCCGCAGGTCTCGCCGGGCTATGGCTACGCCGCGATCACCGTGGCCTTTCTGGGGCGGCTCAATCCGCTCGGCATCGTCTTCGCCAGCTTACTCATGGCCCTGCTCTATCTGGGCGGCGAGAACGCTCAGATGGCGGCCAATCTGCCAACCTCGATCAGCCAGCTATTCCAAGGCATGGTGCTGTTCTACCTGCTGGCGTGCGATGTACTGATCGTCTATCGACTGCGCCTGAAGGGCTGGCCCCGACGCACGCCACGACTCGAACACCAACCGGCCGGCTGACAGGGAGATATGTGATGGATATAGATCTGCTGACGAACCTGTTCTACGCCATGGTGCGCACCGGTACGCCACTGCTGCTGGTGGCACTGGGCGAGCTGGTCTGTGAAAAGAGCGGCGTGCTGAACCTCGGCCAAGAGGGCATGATGCTGTTCGGCGCCGTGGCCGGCTTCATCGCGGCCTTTGCCACCGGCAGCCTCTGGCTCGGCGTGCTGGTGGCCTGCCTGGCAGGCATGCTGTTGTCGCAACTCTTCGCCGTCGTGGCCCTGGGCTTCAATGCCAACCAGGTCGCGACCGGTCTGGCTCTGACCATCTTCGGGGTCGGGCTGTCGTCGTTCGTCGGCGCCGGCTGGGTCGGTAAGCCCCTGGCCGGCTTCGAACCCATCAATCTTCCGTTGCTCAGCGAGATACCCCTGATCGGCCGCATGCTGTTTGGCCAGGATGTGCTGGTGTACCTGTCTTTTGCACTGTTCGTCCTGGTGACCTGGGCGCTGCTCAAGAGCCGCGTCGGTTTAATCATCCAGGCCGTGGGCGAAAACCCTAACGCCGCCAGCGCCATGGGTTTGCCGGTCCTGCGAGTGCGCGTGCTGGCCTTGCTGTTTGGCGGCGCCATGGCCGGGCTGGCGGGCGGGTATCTGTCGCTGGCCTACACGCCGATGTGGGCCGAAAACATGACCGCCGGCCGCGGCTGGATCGCGCTGGCACTGGTGGTCTTCGCCAGCTGGCGCGTGGGACGCGTCCTGCTCGGCGCCTACCTGTTTGGCCTTGCCAGTATCCTACATCTGGTCGCCCAGGGCATCGGCCTGTCGATCCCTGGCAACCTGCTGGCAATGCTGCCCTACATGGCGACCATTATCGTGCTGGTCCTGCTGTCGCGCGACGCTGTAAGGACGCGGTTGTATGCGCCGGTGTCGCTGGGGCAGTCATGGAAGGCGGGTGGTTAAGCTCGATTGCGGCTGAAGCCAAGATGAGTAATCAAAGGCAGGCAACTTTCTTTATGCCTACGTGCTTAACAGCCATCGCAGGATATAAACAAGCCGACGCCAAAATTGCTGAAACGCAGTGCTGCCTACTGTTTTCACCGTGATCCCTAAGCTCGACGTTTGCTACCCTTTCCCTTGCCCCACGGCCCCTGGATCAGCAGACAGGGCATAACTGAGCTGGCTCACGTATCTGAACCCACACTTTCAGGAGGAGCCGGCATGTCCGCTACCCGCCTCTGGATCAAGCATCCCCTCGCCACTTTTACTGCCAACAACCAGGACGCCTCGGGCGGCCTGGTCATCCATGACGGTGTCATCACCGAGTTGCTCGCTGTCGGGCAGTCACCTGCCGCGCCGGTGGACGAGGTGTTTAACGCCCGGGACCATGTCGTACTGCCTGGCCTGGTCAATACCCATCATCACTTCTACCAGACACTCACGCGCGCCTGGGCACCAATGGTCAATCAGCCGCTGTTTCCCTGGCTCAAGACGCTCTACCCCGTCTGGGCCCGGCTCACGCCGGATGCGCTGGCACTGGCCAGCCGCGTGGCGTTGGCTGAGTTGCTGCTGTCGGGCTGCACCACGGCCGCCGACCATCACTACCTGTTTCCAGATGGGCTGGAAGATGCCATCGACATCCAGGTCGAGGCGGTGCGGGCGCTGGGTATGCGCGCGCTGCTCACTCGCGGTTCGATGAGTCTGGGCGAGGCGGACGGCGGTCTGCCGCCACAGCACACGGTGCAGCAGGCCGAGGCGATCCTGCTGGACAGCGAACGCCTGATCGGCCTCTACCATGAGCGGGGCGATGGGGCGCAGATCCAGATCGGTCTGGCACCTTGCTCGCCCTTCTCGGTGACGCCTGACATCATGCGCGCCAGCGCGGCACTGGCCGAACGGCATGACGTCCGCCTGCACACGCATCTGGCCGAAACGCTGGATGAGGAAGAATTCTGCCAGCAGCGTTTCGGCATGCGTACGGTGGACTACCTGGAAAGCGTCGGCTGGCTCGGCCCACGTACCTGGCTGGCCCATGGCATCCATTTTGACGATTGCGAAGTCGCTAGACTCGGCGCAGCGGGTGTCGGCATCTGCCATTGCCCCTGTTCGAACATGCGGCTCGCCTCAGGTATCTGCCGCACCTTGGAGTTGGAAGAAGCCGGCGCCGTGATCGGTCTGGGCGTCGACGGCTCGGCCTCTAACGATGGCTCCAACATGATCCTCGAGGCTCGCCAGGCCCTACTGCTGCAACGATTACGCTACGGGGCAGAGCAGATCACGCCCGAGCGGGTGCTGAGCTGGGCGACCCGGGGATCGGCACACGTCTTGGGGCGTAAGGACATCGGCGAACTCGCTGTCGGCAAGCAGGCGGACCTGGCCCTTTTCAAGCAGGACGAGCTGCAGTTTTCTGGCAGCCACGACCCGGTCGCTGCCCTGCTGGTGTGCGGTGCGCACCGGGCAGACCGCGTCATGGTCGGTGGGCAGTGGCGGGTCGTGGATGGGCAGATCGAAGGGCTGGATGTGGCCGGGCTGATCGCCGATCACCGTCAGGCTGCTAAACGATTGGTCCAGTGAAGGTACGGCGGCGTCTTCCTGTCCGGGAGGACGCCCTTCCCGCACCGTTTTGCAGCGACGACATCCTTTGTTGCACCAACCGGAGTCCATTTCGCGCCGACCACAACGGCCGAGCCCCTGTATCGACGTAACCTGTCCACTTGGTCAACTTTTTGCAGTGGACGAGCGTGCCGTGGAGCATCCGGCCTTCCCACTATAGGAGCGTCATCTCGTCATGCAAAGAAGCATTCGCTCGAAATTGCTGCGCACGCTAGTCGCAGCCATGGGTTTCACCGCCGCGCTGAGCGCCTCGGCTGCCGATCCGCTGAAGGTCGGCTTCGTCTATGTTGGCCCGGTCGGCGACCACGGCTGGACCTACCAGCATGAACAGGGTCGGCAGCAGGTTGCCGAGCATTTCGGCGACAAGGTGCAGACAACCTTCGTCGAGAACGTGGCGGAAGGCGCCGATGCCGAACGGGTCATCCGCAACATGGCAAAAAGCGGCTACGACCTCATCTTCACCACCTCCTTCGGCTACATGAACGCCACGACCAAGGTTGCCAAGCAGTTCCCCAAAGTGAAGTTCGAGCACGCCACGGGCTATAAACAGGACAAGAACCTCGGCACCTATCTGGCACGCTCCTATGAAGGCCGTTACGTAGGCGGTTTTCTCGCGGCCAAGATGACCAAGAGCAAGATCGTCGGCTACGTGGCCTCCTTCCCCATTCCCGAGGTAATCCGCGACATCAACTCGATCCAGCTGGCTCTGAACAAGTACAACCCAGGCACTGAGCTCAAGGTGGTCTGGGTAAATACCTGGTTCGACCCGGGTAAGGAAGCCGATGCCGCCAATGCCCTGATCGATCAGGGCGCAGACGTCATCTTCCAGCACACCGACAGTCCGGCCCCGATCCAGGCCGCTAAGCGTCGGGGTGTCTACTCCATCGGTTACGCCTCAGACATGGCCCACTTCGGCCCGAAGGCTGTGCTGACCTCCATTGTCAACAACTGGGGCCCTTATTACATCCAGACCACTCAGGCGGTTATGGATGGCACTTGGAAGCCACAGGATTTCTGGGGTGGCCTGCATGACGACACCATCGAGCTGCCGATCAGCGATCTGGTACCCGCCGACGTGAAAGGCGAAGCCGAACAGATCATCGTCGACATCAAAAGCGGTGACTTCCATCCCTTCACCGGCCCGATCAAGGACCAGAGCGGCAAGGTTCGGATCGCCGAAGGCGCGACGGCTACCACGGCGGACCTCGCCGGCATGAATTACTACGTGGAAGGCGTAAAAGCCGAGTTGCCGCAGTGAAACGATGGGACGCCTTTGCAGCGCCCGTTTCTCGCGAGCGAGAGCCAAACGGTGGCGAAGCGAAGACGTTTCAATACTGTTGGACCTATTGCCGCACATCGTGAACAACCGTTTAGCGAGCAAGCCATCACCATGACCCAGTCACTGCCCATCATTGATATCGCGCCGCTCTATTCTGCCGAGGACACCGGCTGGCAGACCGTTGCCTGTGACATTGACCTAGCCTGTCGCACCTGGGGCTTTTTCTATATCAAGGGGCACCCGATTCCTGCCACGCGGCTTGCACAACTGCAGGACTATGCCCAGCGCTTCTTCGCACTGCCTGCCGAGGAAAAGCTGAAGATCGACATTACGCAGAGCCAGCACCATCGTGGCTATGGCGCCGTGGCGACCGAACAACTAGACCCAAACCTGCCGAGCGACCTGAAGGAAACCTTCGACATGGGTTTTCATGTGCCGGCCAATCACCCGGACGTACTGGCCGGCAAGCCGCTGCGCGGGCCTAACCGGCATCCGGATCTGGAGGGCTGGGAGGCACTGCTGGAAACCCACTACCAGGACATGCAAGCCCTGGCCTGTACCGTCCTACGCGCCATTACCCTCGCCCTGGGCATCGACCGAGACTTTTTCGACCAGCGCTTCGTCGCGCCCATGAGCGCGTTTCGCATGATCCACTATCCACCGCGCCAGAGCGCTGGCGATACTAAGCAGCAAGGTGCCGGAGCACACACAGATTACGGCTGCGTCACGCTGCTTCATCAGGATCAGGTCGGCGGCTTGCAGGTCAGGAGCATTCAGGGCGACTGGATCGATGCGCCACCCATCGAAGGTACCTACGTGGTCAACATCGGCGACATGATGGCGCGCTGGAGCAATGATCGTTACAAGTCGACACCCCATCGGGTAATCAGTCCCAGCGGAGTGGACCGCTACTCCATGCCATTCTTCGCCGAGCCCGATCCGGACACCTTGATCAGCTGCCTGCCTGGCTGCCACGGGCCGGACACTCCACCCAAGTACCCGGACACCACGGCCGCTGCGTGGCTGCTGTCGCGCTTTGCCGACACCTACGCTTATCGCCGCGAATCCCAAACGTCCGCCGTCTGATTTAATCTGCTGGAGATCGCTTTGATGAACGCACGCTCGACTATGTGGCGCGGTTTGCCGCTCACCCGTCAATTCATGGCTGATCGATCAGCTTTTAATCGGCTACAAAGCCATCTATCGTGCAGCAAACGCTCGAAGCGCTCCGCATCCTGTAGAGGTGCCGCATGATCCAGTTCTTGCTCAATCAGGCATTGCGTACCGAAACCGCACTCGACCCGAACATGACCGTGCTCGAGTTCCTGCGCGAACAGGCTGGCAAGAGAGGCACCAAGGAAGGCTGCGCCTCGGGCGACTGCGGTGCCTGTACCGTGGTGGTGGCCGAACGGGAAGGCGCGCCGGGCCAGGAGCGCCTGCGCTACCGCACGCTCAATTCGTGTCTAACCTTCGTATCGGCCTTGCATGGCAAGCAACTGATCACGGTGGAAGATCTCAAGCACCAGGGGCAGCTGCACAGCGTGCAGCAGGCCATGGTGGATTGCCATGGCTCGCAGTGCGGCTTCTGCACGCCCGGCTTTGTCATGTCCCTGTTCGCCTTGCAGAAAAACAGCCAGACGGCGGACAGAGCGCAAGCTCATGAAGCGCTGGCCGGCAACCTGTGCCGCTGCACCGGCTACCGACCGATCCTCGCCGCCGCTAAACAGAGCTGCAGCCAGCATGTGCCCGATCAGTTCGATGCCGCCGAAGCGCAGACACTGGCGCGTCTGCAAGCCATCGCCCCGCAGACGACCGCTGAGCTCAATGACGGCCATAAGCGCTGCCTGGTGCCCTTGACCGTCGAGGCACTGGCTTCGCTCTACGAGGCGAATCCCGACGCACGGCTCCTGGCCGGTGGCACTGACCTGGCCCTAGAGGTCACCCAGTTGCATCGCGAGCTGCCATTGATGATCGCCGTCGGGCATGTAGCCGAGATGAAGCAGGTCGAGCGACGGGACGATGGCCTCGAACTGGGCGCCGCCGCACCTTTGTCCGACTGCTACGCATTGCTGGCCAAGGAATACCCTGACTTTGGCGCGCTGCTGCACCGCTTCGCCTCCCTGCAAATCCGTAACCAAGGCACGCTGGGCGGCAATATCGGCAACGCTTCGCCGATCGGTGACTCGCCGCCGCTTTTGATCGCCCTGGGCGCCGAGCTTGTGCTACGCCAAGGCATACGCCGCCGTACGCTGGCGCTGGAAGACTACTTCATCGACTACAAGATCACCGCTTGCGAGCAAGGTGAGTTCATCGAGCGCATTCGCGTACCGCTGGCCAGTGCCGATCAGCAATTTCGCGCCTATAAAGTGTCCAAACGTCTGGACGATGACATCTCCGCCGTCTGCGCCGCCTTCAACCTGACGATTATTGATGGCATGGTTCGCCAAATACGTATTGCCTACGGTGGCATGGCGGCGATCCCCAAACGCGCGCAGCGCTGCGAAGCAGTGTTGACCGATGCCGAGTGGTCAGCGGAGGCCATCGAACTTGCCTGCACCGCGCTGACGGAGGATTTCACGCCCCTGACCGACTTCCGCGCCAGCCGCGAATATCGTCTACTCGTGGCGCAAAACCTATTGCGCAAATGCTTTCACGAGCTCACCACACCAGGCCTCGACACACGGGTGACCGCCTATGTCTGATCTGCTGCACAAGAAGTCTCAGGACGAACTCGCCGCCCTGTTCCAGGAGGGCATAGTCACTGGCGTTGGCCGCAGCGTCAAGCACGACAGTGCCACCCGACACGTCACCGGTGAAGCCCAATACATTGACGACCGCCTGGAGTTTCCCAACCAGCTGCACGTCTATGCGCGCGTCTCCGACCGCGCCCACGCACGCATCCTGCGCATCGATACGACGCCTTGCTATAGCGTGCCGGGCGTCGTGCGGGTCATCACCGCCGACGACGTACCTGGTCAGCTGGACATCGGCCCGGTCTTCAAGGGCGATCCGCTGTTGGCCAAGGACAAGGTCGAGTTTATCGGCCAGCCCGTGGTGGCCGTGGCCGCGACCACCCTGGACGTGGCGCGACAGGCCGCTCGGCTCGCTGTGATCGAATACGAGGATCTGGAGCCGGTGCTGGATGTAGTCGAAGCGCTGCGCAAGCGGCATTTCGTGCTCGACAGCCATACCCACCAGCGCGGCAATGCGGTCAACGCATTGAACCATGCACCGCATCGCCTGCAGGGCACGCTGCACATCGGTGGTCAGGAACATTTCTATCTCGAAACCCAGATCGCCTCGGTCATGCCCACCGAGGATGGCGGTATGATCGTCTACAGTTCGACCCAGAACCCCACCGAGATCCAAAAGCTCGTCGCCGAAGTGCTGGGCGTGCCGATGAACAAGGTCGTGATCGACATGCGTCGCATGGGAGGCGGCTTCGGCGGCAAGGAAACCCAGGCCGCAAGCCCCGCGTGCCTGTGCGCGGTGATCGCGCACCTGACCGGCCAACCGACCAAGATGCGTCTGCCCCGTGTCGAAGACATGCAGATGACCGGCAAGCGTCATCCGTTCTATGTCGAATACGACGTCGGCTTCGACGATGACGGACGGCTGCACGGCATCCAGATCGACCTGGCCGGCAATTGCGGTTATTCGCCAGACCTTTCCGGCGCCATCGTCGACCGGGCCATGTTCCATGCCGACAACGCCTATTACCTGGGCGATGCCGTCATCCATGGCCATCGCTGCAAGACTCACACGGCGTCCAATACCGCCTACCGGGGATTCGGCGGCCCGCAGGGCATGCTGGCCATCGAAGAGATCATGGACCGTATCGCCCGTACTCTGGGCAAGGACCCGCTCGAAATACGCAAGCTCAACTACTACAGCCAGGACGCGCGCAACGAGACCCACTATTTCCAGACCGTCGAGCACAACCTGCTTGCAGAAATGACCGCCGAGCTGGAGGCGAGCGCCGACTACGCGCAGCGGCGCGCCGAGATTCGCATGTTCAATGCCCGCAGCCCGGTGCTGAAAAAGGGGCTGGCCCTGACGCCGGTCAAGTTCGGCATCAGCTTCACGTCGAGCTTTCTCAACCAGGCCGGCGCGCTGATCCACATCTATACGGATGGCAGCATCCACCTGAATCATGGCGGTACCGAGATGGGCCAGGGTCTGAACACCAAGGTCGCGCAGATAGTGGCCGAAGTATTCCAGGTCGATATCGAGCGCATCCAAATCACCGCCACCAATACAGGCAAGGTGCCAAATACATCTCCTACAGCAGCCTCTAGTGGGGCTGACCTCAACGGCAAGGCTGCGCAGAACGCGGCCCTGACTCTCCGCCAGCGGCTAGTCGACTTCGCGGCGCGGCATTTCGAGGTGGACACGGTGGCCATCGAACTCCGTAACGGGCAGGTGCGGATAGAGGATCGCTATATCAGTTTCGAGGAGCTGATTACCCTTGCCTATATCGGACAGGTATCGCTGTCGAGCACGGGTTTCTACAGCACGCCAAAGATCCATTACGACCGCAGCCAGGCCCGGGGCCGGCCGTTCTATTACTTCGCATTCGGAGCTGCCTGTTCCGAGGTGATCGTTGACACCCTGACGGGTGAATACAAGATGCTGCGTAGCGACATCCTCCATGATGTTGGTGCCTCGCTGAACCCGGCCATCGACATCGGTCAGGTGGAAGGTGGCTTCATCCAGGGCATGGGCTGGCTGACCATGGAAGAACTCGTCTGGAGCGACCAGGGCAAACTGCTGACCTCCGGCCCCGCCAGCTACAAGATCCCTACCGTGGCGGACATGCCGCTGGATTTGCGGGTCACGCTGGTGGAAAACCGCAAGAATCCGGAAGACACTGTGTTTCATTCCAAGGCCGTAGGCGAACCGCCGTTTATGCTGGGTATTTCCGTCTGGTGCGCGATCAAGGACGCCGTGGCGAGCCTGGCGGATTATCGGGTTCAGCCCGACATCGACGCGCCGGCCACTCCAGAACGGGTGCTCTGGGGCGTGCAGCAGATGAGGCAGGCCGTCGCGAAGAAAGCCGCCACGGTCGAAACCGCGTCTACCCCGGCCTGAACAGGAGCGATCATGAGGCTTCAATTGATGGTTTCTGTAGGATGGGTTGAGCCTGTAATACCCATCGCCTTTTGGCCACTGTTGGGTATCGCTCCGCTCAACCCATCCTACGAAAAGACCGTGCCCTGCCGAACCAAGACAACCTGTTTCGCATCCCCCTTCCCCATCACCGAGGCGCACCATGAATAACACGGGCTGGATCGAAGCCCTGGCCGATCTGCAGCGCCGCGGCGAGCCGTGCGTGCTGGTGACGCTGGTAGAGGAAAAAGGCTCCACGCCACGCAACGCCGGCTCAAAGATGGTCATTACGCTGAAGAAATGCTTCGACACCCTGGGCGGTGGTCATTTGGAATACAAGGCCATGCACATCGCCCGCGACTTGCTGGAGCGTGGCGAGCAGGCCACTCGGCTGGAGCGCTTCGTCCTCGGCGCCAGCCTCGGCCAATGCTGTGGCGGCTCGGCCACGCTGCTGTTCGAGCCGCTTGGCCAGCCGCAGGCGCAGATCGCCGTGTTCGGGGCCGGTCATGTTGGCCGGGCGCTGGTGCCACTGCTGGCCAGCCTGCCCTGCCGGGTGCGCTGGATCGACAGTCGCGATGAGGAATTCCCACCTGCCATTCCAGAGGGCGTGAAAAAGATCGTGACCGACGATCCGGTTGTCGAGGTGAATGATATGCCGCCCGGCAGCTATTTCATCGTCATGACCCACAATCATCCCCTGGACCTGGAGTTGACGACCGCTATCCTGCAGCGCAACGATTTTGCCTATTACGGTCTGATCGGCTCGAAAACCAAGCGGGCTCGCTTCGAGCATCGCCTGCGTGAACGCGACTTCGCCCCGGACGTGGTTCAGCGCATGCGTTGCCCGCTGGGGATTGCCGAGGTCAAAGGCAAACTGCCGATGGAAATCGCCATTTCGGTCGCGGGCGAGGTCATCGCAGTCTATAACCGGGATTTCGGTAAAAAGACGAACGCTGAACGGGCTATAGATAGCGCCCTCCCGGCCGTGACCTAAGCGGAGGGATGATGTAATGGTGCTCAAAAATTGTGTCTGGAGCCGCTCCCACCGGTCATCTGTTGGTTAGGCTGAGCTCCGCAAAGCCCAACAACCGAATAACCAGATACCCTGGAAGCGACCAGATGGCGCTCTGCTTCAGCCGCGATGTCGATATCGCGGCTGAAGCAGGATGCCGCCCAGCTGCTCCTACGGATAACTTTCTCTACCACAATCCGAGCACCTAGGCGTCAAGTCGGACGATTACGTTGTCGGAGGCGCTTTAGCGAGGATTCTATGGTCGCGGCTGAAGCCCTTCCTGCAAGAGCGCAGACATCATCAGCTTGTATGATTTCAAAGCCAAGTAGATAACCTGAGCTTCGCAAAGCCCGGCAGCCATGGTGTTGGACTTCGTCGTAAGTTCTTAGCGCCAACCCTCTCGACCCACACTTACAAGCCAGTTGACCGCTGATAGGTATTTACAGCGGACCGCCAGCTATCGTCTTGCCCAGGCCGGCAAGGATGCCTTCGCCAGTTTCCTGGACAAGCTCGGCGTACCAGCTGCGGGTGAGCGCCGGGTCATGGCCATGGGTGGTCTCGGCGCGCTTGCGGGCGCGGCTGACGATGCTGCCGACCCGCTCGACTCGTGCGGCATCGTAGGCCGGCAGAGCCTGATGAAGGTCGTTGCCGTGTTCAGTCAGGCAGCAGGCCAACACCCAGGCGTCCTCCATAGCCTGGCAGCCACCCTGCCCCAGATCGGGCGCCATGGCATGGGCGGCATCGCCCAACAGAACGACGCGTTTATTAATCAAGGTTTTCAGCGGCTCGGTGTCATGAATCTCGACCCGAGCGATACCAGCCGGGTCCAACCGCTCGATCAGACGCTGAACGGGGGCCGCCCAGCCGGCGAAATGCTCGGTTAGTTCGTTGCGATAACGGCTGCGATCGTTAGGCGTACCGGCCGGCAAAGGCACGTCGAAAAAGAAATAGAACTCATCGCCACCCATCGGCATCAGCGAAACCCGTTGGTGATCGCCCACGTATTGTGCCCATTCATGTGGCTCGCCCAGGTCCGGGCTGATCGCCACCCGGCCATTCCAGTTCACGTAACCACAGTAGTTCCGCGAGACAGCTCGGTTCACGACAAAATTCCGCAACTTCGAATGAGTGCCGTCAGCAGCGATCAAGAGATCGGCACGTTCGCGGCGGCCATCGGACAACAAGACTTCGACACCGTCGGCATGCTGCTCGACGGCCTCGCAACTCACGCCTAGCGAAACCCGCTCAGGGCCTGCCGCGTCCAACAGGATGCGTTGCAATGCTGCCCGGGCGATGGGCCGCGCCGGCTGCCCTACGTCTCGATATAAGGGTTCGAGACTGAAATGAGTCAGCAGGTTTCCTTCGCGATTGCGGTAGCTCATGCTACGCATATCACCGCTGACCGCCGCGATATCCGGCCCCAACCCCAGCGCCTCCAAGACCTTCACCCCGTTAGGCCAGACGGAAATAGCCGCCCCGACGGGCGCCAGCTCCGCTGCACGCTCATACAGGCGAACCCGATGCCCGGCTCGTTGCAGGGCAATCGCGGCGGTCAGCCCACCCATGCCGGCGCCAATGATAATGATGTCGAGCGTTTGCATAGGAAATCCCTAGATGAAGGCTAAAGGAAGAAACAGGCTTAGGCTCAAGCAAAAACCTGACCACTCAGTCAGCATTCGTCTACTGGCGCAACGCTACATTGATCCCGATCACGAAGGCCGCTCTCGATATCGCAGACCACGAAGCAAACGCCTGCCAAGCACATGTGAACCACGCACTCGATCAGCGCATCCAGCGTATGCATTGCCCTCTTCAAGGGCAGCGGATCAGCTTCCCCGATACATCGAATAACTATAGGGCGAAACCAGCAAGGGGACGTGATAGTGCTCGTCCGGCGAGGCGACACCAAAGCGCAGGACGACCTGATCAAGGAAGGCAGGCTCGGCAAGCGGCGCACCCTGCGAGCGAAAATAGTCACCCACGTGGAAGGTGAACTCATACACGCCAGCCTCCAGCGCATCGCCTTCGAGCAAAGGTGCATCACAGCGGCCGTTCGCATTGGTGCGTACGTCGCTCACGGGAACACGTTGCGTGCCAGCGAGGCGAACCAGTTCAATACGGATATTGCTGCCGGGGCGGCCATTAGCGGCATCCAGCACATGTGTAGTCAAACGTCCCATCGCATCATCGGCATCAGTGGATGCCGCTCCTCTGGTAGTTGAGTCTCGGCTCATGAGCAGGCCTCTTGCGTAGGGCGGGATTCATCCCGCCCTACATCAATTTCGGATCGTGAGCAGGCTCTAAGATAAGTAGTACATTACTTTTGCCTTGTACACGATAGGTGCCTGGGAATATTTCCTGACCACTTAGGCAGGTTTCTTGCTACAGGAGCCTTAGCCGTACCGCACGGTAACACGTTCGACGACCCAGCTCCTCTCGCTGGGGCAGCTCTGCTAAGGAACCTGTTTGTGAATAGCGTCTACCCGCGTAACCTTATTGGATATGGCCAGACCCCACCTCATGCTCATTGGCCGGACAACTCCCGCATCGCCCTGTCCTTTGTACTCAATTATGAAGAAGGTGGAGAACGATGCATTCTTCACGGGGACAGGGAATCAGAGGCGTTTCTATCCGAGATGGTTTCGGCGCAGCCCCTTGCAGGAGTGCGCAACATGAGCATGGAGTCGCTCTATGAATACGGTAGCCGCGCGGGGGTATGGCGCATCCTAGAACTGTTCAAGCGCCACAATGTTCCACTTACCATTTTTGCCGTAGCCATGGCCGCTCAACGTCACCCTGAGGTCATCCGCATGATGGTTGAAGCTGGACACGAAATCTGCAGTCACGGCTATCGCTGGATAGACTACCAATACGTAGACGAAGCGGATGAACGTGAGCAGATGCAGAAAGCCATCAGCCTGTTGACTGAGCTTACAGGCCAGCGTCCGTTAGGCTGGTATACCGGGCGCACCAGCCCCAATACCCGTCGGCTGGTCATGGAGGAAGGCGGATTCCTTTATGATTCGGACACCTACGACGATGACCTACCCTATTGGGAACGCTCTCCGGCAGGCAAGCCGCATCTGGTCATACCCTACACGCTCGACACCAACGACATGCGTTTTACCCAGGCGCAGGGTTTTCATACGTCGGAACAGTTTTTTCAATACCTTAAAGATGCCTTCGATGTACTTTATGAAGAAGGCGCCACCTCGCCCAAAATGCTATCCGTCGGCCTACATTGCCGCGTCATAGGACGTCCAGCACGCCTGGCCGGCCTCAAGCGCTTTTTAGAATATGCGCAAGGCCATTCGGGCGTCTGGTTTGCACGCCGTGTCGACATTGCACGACACTGGCATGAACACCATCCGATGGATCCTGCTGCATGAGTCATTTCAAAACCCTGACGCCAAGTACCCTAGATCGCGCTGAATTTATGTCGGTGTTTGGCAACATCTATGAGCACTCACCCTGGGTAGCGGAGCGGGTATACGATCAAGGCATCGACAACCACCTAGACCAGATCGAAAACCTTCATGCGCAGATGAGCGCTGCCCTTCTGGAGGCCAATCGTGACGAGCAACAGGCATTAATCAATGCTCATCCTGATCTCGCCGGCAAGGCGGCGTTAAGGGGTGAATTGACCCGTGCCAGCAGCGCCGAACAAGCTGGCGCAGGTCTGGACCAATGTACACCAGAAGAGCTGCTCCGGTTTACGGTACTCAACGAAACCTACAAAGCCAAATTTGGCTTTCCATTCATCATGGCCGTCAAGGGCAGCAATCGTCATCTGATTCTTCAGGCATTCGAGGAACGTATACGTCATACGCCTGAACAGGAATTTGCCTGCGCGCTCTCCGAGATAAACAAGATCGCTCTCTTCCGACTCCAGCAACTATGAGCCACTTATGAAAAGAACGTATAACGCTCCGTTCGAAAAGTACTTGAATCTGGCCGATGCGCGTCTGGGAACCCGCATCATCCACGTCACGGATGACTGGTTCGCTGAGGCCAATCGCATGCTGCAGCCCCATGAGCCCGAGTGGAAAGAAGGCGTTTATGACGACAATGGCAAATGGATGGATGGTTGGGAATCACGGCGTAAGCGCTTCGAAGGATACGATCATGCGGTCATCCGCCTGGGTGTGCCCGGCCTCATTAAAGGGGTCGATATCGATACCCGTTATTTCACTGGCAATTACCCACCCTCTGCCTCTGTAGAGGCCTGCTTTTCGCCCCATGGCGATCCAGACGCGGACACTCAATGGATCGAAGTGCTGCCTGCCGTAGAGCTGCAAGGCAACAGTCACCATTACCATGCGCTCGATGATGAGCGCCCTTGGACGCACCTGCGCCTGAATATCTACCCAGACGGCGGTGTGGCTCGCCTGCGCGTTTATGGCATTCCTTATCATGAATGGTCCAGGCAGGACACCACAGAAGTGCTCGATCTTGCTGCAGCGCTGAACGGAGGTCGCGCCCTAGCCTGCAATGACGAGCACTACGGCCGCATGAGTAATATCCTCAACCCAGGCCGGGCAGAAAATATGTCGGATGGCTGGGAAACCGCTCGCCGTCGCACGCCAGGCAATGACTGGGTTATCGTCGCACTAGGCCATCCTGGAGAAGTCGAGCGCATCGTGGTCGATACGCTGCATTTCAAAGGCAACTACCCAGACAGCTGCTCTATCCAAGCCGCCTATGTTCAAGGCGGCACCGACAGCCAGATCGAAACGCAAAGCCTTTATTGGCGCGACCTGTTGCCCTCACAAAAGCTGCACATGCATCAGGAGCATGAGTTTGTTGAAGAGATTAAACCACTGGGGGCCATTACCCATGTACGCCTGAATATCTTTCCGGACGGCGGCGTCAGCCGTCTACGTCTGTTTGGCCGTATAACCAGGAAATGACCATGCGTCAGACAGTCAGGCCTTATCCTCTTACCCAAGAAGCGTTTGCTCCGTTCGGCGATGTCATCGAGACCGCCGGGCGTGACCACTACCTTATCAATAATGGCTCGACCCAACGCTTCCACCGTCTGGCCGATGTTGATACAGGCCCGAATGACGGAAAGGCCATTATCAGCATCTTTCGCGCCCAGGCATTGGAGCTCCCGCTACGCATTCGCATGCTGGAGCGCCATCCCTTGGGAAGCCAGGCGTTTGTCCCGCTCAAAGGCAAGCCTTTTCTGGTCGTGGTCGCGCCCGCCGGTGATACGCCTAGTCCCCACGCCATCAGAGCCTTCATTGCCAACGGAGAACAAGGCATTAATTATCACCGAGGCGTCTGGCATCACCCTGTCTTGGCACTCTCGGATATCGACGACTTTCTGATCGTTGACCGAAGCGGCATAGCCAATAACTGTGATGAACACTATTTTGCCGATACGGTAGAACTCTGGTTAGAGACAAACCATTAATGCATCGGCAGCCAGTCAGTCGATAGCCCTCGACTGGCCGTCACCAGGTCGACATACCGCTTGGTTATACTGATAGCTTTGGCCAGTGATCGCGACATGCAAAAACTCAGATGGATGCTGTTTGGCTCAGGGCTAACCCTGGTAGTGCTGGGCACTCTTCCTGTGGTTTGACAAGGAACAGATGTCTCCATTGATACAATCCACTCACACGCCCCTACCCGTCAAAAATCCAGGCAGCCTTTACGCCACGGTACAATCGCAACAGATGCCACTTACCGCTACAGGTGATTTCGCTCAGGTAGAAGGCATCATTCACGAACGCTGTACGGGCTGTCATTCCAGTCAACCCACCAGCCCCTTGTTTAGCTGAGCAGCTCACCACCCTTATCGTTGCTGTTAGTCATAAACATACCCGTTTGCCTATCCCTCATCCTAAGGGGGAACGGTGTCCTGTCTTTCATGGGGCTCGTTCAGTAGTCGTCTTTGGTATAGCTATTTTTTGAGGTGCCCATTTCGATGGTCATGGCGCGTCGCATGACCGTCATCCCATGATTGAGCGTAATGACCTCCTGCTGGTGCAGGTAGAGCAGGACGTGCTCTACGGCTTTTCGCCGCTGCGCAGCTGACACTTCGCTTTTTAGATAGAGGTCCTTTTCAATCAGCGAAACCAGCTCACCAAACGTGGTTTCTACCAGGTGATCCTTTCTTCGCTCGCCAGGTGGCAGCTTGCTGATAAAGAAATCCAGCATTAGGGTGGAGATGACTCGGCGTTTATACCCCAGTTTTTCCAGCTACACGGGCGGCAGCACCCTCCTGGCTATCGTGCCGATGCATGAGCCATGCAGTATCCTCGGCAGACAACGAGCCAAACGGCTTGACCCTGCTGCCCTGCCTGGGTAGGAGCTTGTCCAGATGTCCGTGCCAGCGCGCCGGGTTCTCTCCTTCCCTCAACTTTCTGGCCTTGGCCGCATCGAGGGGCAGCTCAATACGGTTTCGCAAGCGACTAGTCGTACAGGAGTCGTGCTCCAGATAGGATCCAATACCTCCAACCAACTTCTGCGAAAGTCATGGGGCCGATAAGGCGTGCCTGGTAAGAGAGTGCTGCCATTGCTGGGAGTGTTTAGTCGCCTATCTTAAGCTAAGTCTTGATGCCTATTTGGGGAGCCTGATATCAACTGCAATTAAGCAGTTCTGTGAATCAGCAAGTCGATTCGGTCAAAGGTTCAGCTAACCCAATCCGTTGGTGATACAGCGGTTAGGCCACCGCCCTGCCCTTCTTCTCTTCACAGTCTCAGAGCATGAATATGGTTACGTTTACATACTTAGCTAGGTTAGCTAAGCTAGGTTAGCTAACCCTGTATATCGAGGTCTATCATGACTCCAGAAACTGTAAACATTCACGATGCTAAAACCAACTTGTCCAAGATTATCGACGAGGTAGTTAGTACAGGTGTAGAACAGATTATTGCCAAAGCTGGTCGGCCAATGGTTAAGGTGATCCCTTACACTGAAACGCCTCAAAAGCGCATTGGAATGCTGGATGGTATGTATCCGTCTGTGCCAGCCGATATTGATGCGCAATTCAAAGACGATATTGAGGCAATGTTCAACGTATGACCCTTATCGTCGACACGCACCTTTTACTGTGGGCCTGCTTTGACAGCACTAAATTGCCAAAGCAGGCTCTACCACTCCTGACAGGACCTGGCCTGCTGTACTTTAGTGCCGCTAGCATTTGGGAGATCGGTATCAAGCGTGCATTAAACAAGCCAGACTTTCCTTACGATCCAGCAGTAACACGAACAGCGCTAATGGGTGCGGGTTACCAAGAGCTACCGATTAGCTCCAGTCACAGTATTACTGCTGCCGCGCTGCCATCGCACCACAACGACCCATTCGACAGATTGCTGATTGGCCAAGCTATTGAGGAGGGCATGTTTCTACTAACATGCGACCACATATTGACTAAGTATCAGGCGCCGATTCGCTACCTGGGTTAACCCTTTCAATCGAAGCCTTTTGTAAAAGATTCGCATCAGTAACCACTACAAAGCGACCCCGTAGTTTATTAACCATTGCGTCTTGAGTACATGGACTGGTTAAAAGTGCCTAGCTTCAGCATTTGGCCGTTAAGGGCTTGAGAAAGGATACCTTACAGCCTGAGTGTGCAAATACATGGAAAGCTAGGCATGTCCCAAATGGCAGATCCGTATCTAACCCTAACCCGCTTCCAATTGGCGTTACAGGACAGGCATGTTGAGGTCGAACGCGGTCGCGTTTATCCAGCTCTGATGATGCACCATGACGCGCCAAAGCCTGCCACTGCACGTTTTACCTATGCACTGTCTGAATGTGGCGCTATAAGCTGGCCAAAGATAACGGCTATGGCAGTTTATATGACGAGCAATCCAATTGAGCGCGAGTATTGTTTCAATCGTGGTTATGCCGTACATGAGGAGTAACGAGGCAAGGCCTTGACAAAGCAGGTTGTTAGTTACGCCTTGCAGAACTGATCAGAAGGTTCAAGGGCAGGACTCCAGCCTTTTGCATTGAAGCAATTGTAACTAGAGCTGACGAAGCTTCTAATGCCATTGCCTCGCGATTCATTAACACTAAGACACGCATTGTGCTGCTAGATTACTA
This sequence comes from Pseudomonas sp. LTJR-52, assembly GCF_003691465.1. Taxonomy (NCBI): domain Bacteria; kingdom Pseudomonadati; phylum Pseudomonadota; class Gammaproteobacteria; order Pseudomonadales; family Pseudomonadaceae; genus Pseudomonas; species Pseudomonas sp. LTJR-52. The sequence continues at coordinate 5,141,370 of NZ_CP033105.1, read as the reverse complement.
TTCAAGAGTAACCTATTATAGGCACTTATATCGATATGAAAGTTGGTGAGTTTGGGGCTATGGCTATATTCGTGCTTATATTCTGCATTCCAAACAGCCGACAACTGTAGGGCAAAGTGGTATTGATAGAGGTCGACAGCTGTCGCTTTATCGCTCTAGCGGAAGGTGATGACAGTCGAGAAAGCTAGTCCACTCCTGCTTCAGCCCCTCCTCTTTTCCAGCAAATCCCCGCGGTTATAGGCGGCTTCCGCCTTGCTGTCCAGCGTATGAGCCAGCGCCATCTCGCAGATCTCTCGCGGGTAATTCGTGGTCTCCGCCAACCATGTCCGAAAGATTGCCCGATAGCTATGTATGGTCAGAAAGTGATCCTTTAGGGTATCTAACTATGCTGATACCGCGCAGCGGTAAAACTACGATGCTGGACGGCTCCAATCTAGCGGAATCGACGATAGTATAATTCTCATTACCGTCACTTCGACTCGGGAATGCCTGGGCTAGACAGGAAGGAAATTATGACATGCTGTTTTATGCGTCAGACGCGCTCAGCGTGTTATCCGTCAATTGACGCCTAATAATAGTTGGGCTGCAAGAGCAACGGAGTGGCTGATGGAAGTGACAATCATGAAGTTCCCTGAAACACGAATTGCCGTAGCCGAGCATCGCGGTCCTCCCGAGCTCGAATATGAAACATCCAAAAGGCTTATCGAGTGGCGAATAGCCAACCGCATTTCGTCCGCAAACCACCGTACGTACGGTGTGCATTACACTGACCCGCACTCAGTTGCTCCGGCAGAACATCGCGTGGATTTCTGTGTGTCCTACGACCAAACGGTTCAGCCGAACCCGCAAGGCATTATCAATAAGATCATTCCAGCGAATCGTTGTGCGATGGCGCGGCACGTGGGCTCTAGGCGATTTAATGCCGCTGCCCTTCACCTCTATTGCGAATGGTTGCCGAAAAGTGGCGAGCAGCTCGGCACATATCCGATCTTCTTTCACTACGTGAACGTCGGGCCAAATGTGCAAGAGCATGAGATGATCACGGATGTGTACTTACCCCTCAGCTGACCAAGTCATGGCATTGTGGCCCAACAAGTTGCTGCAGGTGACGTGCGAATACGCACGCGCCTGAGCAGTGGCGTTATAAGCCGTGAGGGCTCCATGAAATATCAGTACCGAGTCACGAAGTATGACCCCGCGAACAGGAACGAGCTTGGGCACTACACCAAGAACGAATGAACAGCGTTCTGCGATATTGGAAAAGAATTCGCCGACGGGGTATTAACGTCAGAAGAATATGAAAAAGTAGAGAGCAGATATATAGAAGCCATATTTTCATTTATGGCGTGTATGCAGCTGGATTCACTCCAGCTTTCTACGGTATGGAATGGCTACAAATACAAAGAATTCGGATTGCAATTAAAAAATGGTGCCGCATACTCGGGCGAAAAACTTAAGCGGGTAATTCAGCTCACCCTCAGAGAAAAAATCGGGTGCCATTTGGTCTCCGAATCTTCAATGTTTGTACATTTCGGCTACGACTACTATATGTACATTGGAACCACCAATGACTGTATCTCAGCTGTTGAAAGGGTCCGAAACAATGGCATGTTCTCTGAAGATTTCGGATCCCCATACGGGGCGTCCGAGTAGCTTATAACAATCGGTATATGGACTCTCCCCACAAGCAGTGAGGATAGCTTTTTCGATCCTGTCGTCAGCGCGGTTGCATTCGTATATCCGGCCTTTACTGGGCACTGCCCTGGCCATTCTGTAGTTCGCGCAGCAGGGGCCAAGCGTTCAAGCGATCACAAAGATCATCATTGTTATCGACCTTGCTCTGCTGCAGGACTCGCCTGTTCCGACAGTCTCGCTTCTCACCACAACCACTAGAAACTCACTTCATTGTTAGCCTCGCCGTCAGGCAGGCTTTGTGCTTTGCCAGTTACCGCTGAACCGTCGCTCATGGCACCACACCGCCCAGCAGATCCTTACCAGCTTGTTGGCTAATGCCACGGCGGCCTTGTTATGGCCGATGCGTTCAGCGGTGTCCAAGGCCCAACGCTGCAGATGAGTCAGCCGCTCAGGTGTTCGCGCCTTGCAGCGTTTAGCTGCCAATAATGCGGCTCGCGCACCATGAATCAGCAAAGTGCGGACGTAGACGTTGCCTTTGCAACTGATCCGTCCAAGCTTGCGACGTTCCCCACTGCTGTATTCGTTCGGCGTCATGCCCAGCCAGGCGCTGAGGTGTCGGCCGCTGGCGAAACGTTCAGGCTTGCCAACGGCGGTCTTCAACGCACTGGCTGTCAGCAGGCCAATGCCACTGACTTCGTCGAGCTTATGGACTATTTCGTCATCGGCATGCCAGCGTGCCAGTTGCTCCTCGCACTCGCGCATCGACTGTTCATAGAGGTTGACTTCAGCCAGCACTACTTGCAGCGCACCGCGCAAGGCGCGCACTTCGGCCCGCTCGATCAGCTCGCACGCCTGGCGCAGAAAGGGCTTGATGCCATTCGGTGCGTCAACCCCTGCTTCACGCAGGATGCCGCGCAACAGGTTGATGCGTTGAACACGGGATTTCTTCCAACCCTCGCGCAGCTTGTGGAGTTGCTGCACCTGCTGTTGCTGCATACTCTTGACCGGAACCGGGCGGATTTCCTGGCAGCGCGCTGCTTCCAGCTCGCTTGACTAAATTAGCCTGCATGGCAAGCGGCACAGACCGTACCTTGATCATCACCGCACTGCTTGATGTTGCACAGGCAGTAGTGGGGATTAAACGTGCTGGAGAGATCGTAGGTTTTGCCTTGCTGCGCCCGTTTGGGCGAGGTATGGCTATTGGACCACTAGTAGCTGAGAAAAAGACACAAACCAAAGCACTTATTGCCACTTTGCTAACCCAGGCGGCGGGCCAGTACATTCGGTTGGACGTTACCCAGCAAAGCGGACTTGGCTCGTGGCTAACCGAATGCGGTATATCCCAGGTAGATAGCGTGGCGCAGATGGCTAAGGGAAGGCCCCCCCAAGCACAGGGCGGAGTAACTCAAACGGCACTGGCCACGCAGGCTCTTTGCTAATCCAACCGTAATATCAAGGTTATGAGAAGGAGAATCTGCTTCTGCTTGGTACACCCGCCTCATTAGCGGTGTAGTCAGGCTCGAAGCCTGCTGATATAGGCTCCGGGCCTAGGCGTTAGGTCCTGGAAAGAAGCGTTTGGGTGGGTTAAAAAGAGCGGTGGCTGTTTGTGCCATTGCTTGAGGATAAAACCAATCGATGTTTGGCCTTTTAAAGCGCGTACTGGACGAGCGCTTTTAAAGGCCCACAGATAATCCTTTAGATGATCGTGCAGCTGTTTAAGCAAGGCATAGTCAAAGGCCTTGGTAGTGGCTTGCTTTATCGTGCGGTTCATACGCTTAACTTGGCCATTGATGCTGGCATGAAAGAGCTTGGTTAGCCGATGCTCGATGCCGTGCTGATGGCTGACCGCATCGAAAGGATGAGCGTAGTAGCGCTCTGTACCGATCCTCCTGGCAAACCCGATGGCTCTCTCAGTCAGTACCGTATGTAGTTTAAAGGGTAACGTTTTGAGTGTGACTTCCAGAAAGCTGACGGCATTCTTGCGTTTTATTTACTCATGCAGTTCGGCATACAAAAACTTCGACGTGCGATCGCCACGAACAGATAGGCCTGTCCTTCTGCGATATCCATCTCTGTGATATCGATACGCAAATAACCCAACGAGTAACGTTTGAAGGTCTTCTTCTCACGTACCGGCTCAGCTGAGCGTGACAGGTTGCTGATGCCGTGTCGCTGGAAGAGCCAATGCAGACTGGAGCGTTAAAGCCTGGGTATAAAGCGCTGCAAGGCATACAGACAATCGTCCAGAGGCAGCAACGTCTTCTGCCGAAACGCGATGGCAGCTGCCTCTTTAGCAGGGTCAGGAAGGTCGAATGCGGATCTCGAGGCCCCATAGGCTGATCTTCAACCGAGTCGCGTTTTCGCCATTTAATCACTGTTTTCGGATTTAAGTTGTAGCGCTTGCTCAACGTCGCGATCGAATCCTGCTACGCTTGCATTCTACTCGGATAACGTGCGTGGGCGTGGCAAGTGTGTAGAACTTGAGCCATGGATCCTCCTCCGATAGAGGGCTATACCACAAACCCTTTCTCCCCTGGGACCAAATACCTATGCTATTGCCAAAGCACCTAGAGAGCGCTAAGTGCCATGCATTAGCGCTCATGGAAAACGCCCCGACTACGAATAACTGTTAGGGTATGGAAGAGTACCTAGACGGAACCCTTTACCATCGCTGGTGAACATATTGTGCAATCTTGGTTGTGTAGAGTTCATGAAGTACAGTCATTGCTTCATCTGACAAGGGTTCCAGCTGACTCGCTTTGGTATTGGTAGTAGCCTGCTCGGCATTTTTAGCCCCAGGAATAACGGACGTTACAGCTTCTTCCATTAGGATCCATTTCAATGCCAACTGCGACATTGTTAAGCCCTCCGGAACTAAACGGCGTATCTGCTCGACGGCCTCTAGCGCCACCTCATAAGGCACGCCAGCAAACGTTTCACCTTTGTCAAAGGCCTCGCCATTTCGGTTGAAAGCACGATGGTCTTCTGAGTCAAAAACTGTTGTTGTTTTCATCTTTCCGGTCAATAAACCAGATGCCAGCGGAACACGAGCTATAACGGCTACACCGCGTTTTTTTGCTTCTTGTAAGAATAATGTATTGGGTCTCTGACGGAAGATATTGTAGATAATCTGGACCGAGGCAACGCTTGGATATTCGATAGCCTTTAGACCTTCCTCTACTTTTTCCACTGAAACACCGTAATGTTGAATTTTGCCGCTAGCGACAAGAGACTCCATCGCTTCAAACACTTCTGGTCGGTAAAAAACCTCTGTTGGTGGGCAATGAAGTTGTACTAGATCAAGGCGCTCGCACTGCAGGTTTTTCAAGGAGCGATCTACGAAGCGGCTTAAGTTATTTAATGAATACCCATCTGCCGTATGAGGCTCTAAACGGCGCCCCATTTTTGTCGCCACAAAAGGTTTTTCGCCCCCTCTTTCCTTTAGAACACTAGCAATAATTCGTTCTGAACGGCCATCTCCATAAACGTCAGCCGTGTCGATGAACGTTGTTCCGGAGTCCAACGCCGCGTGTAATGCCGCACGGGCATCAGCTTCTGAGACATTGCCCCAAGAGCCGCCAATAGCCCATGCACCAAAGCCTATTTCTGAGATACTTATACCGGTACGTCCAAAAGGTCTGAGCTTCATCATGTTCTCCCTATTCATGGCATTAATTGCCCGCCGTTAACTTCAATGATCTGACCAGTGACGTAACCAGACAGCGTTTCTGAAGCAAGGAAAAGAAATGCACCAACACATTCCTCTGGGATGCCTCCCCGCCCCATAGGTATCGTTATACGCTGGGAGGCTAAGACATTAGGGGGGGTATATCGGTCATGGAAGGCAGTTTCGATAAGTCCTGGCGACACGGCGTTAACACGGATTCCATCGCTCACGAACTCTTTTGCTTGGCCTCGAGTTAGATTACTGACAAAAGCCTTCGCTGCGGCATATAGCACGGCGCCATTACCGCCACCGTTTCTTGCTGCTATAGAAGTTGTATTAATAACAAATCCTCCTCCGGCAGCTTTAAGATGAGTATGTGCTGCGATAGTGGCCTCCCATACTGACTTTGCGTTCAAAGCCATTACCTGCTCGTAATGCTCTAGCCCTATTTCGGTACTATGAATACGTCCAAGCATGCCACCTGCGTTATTGATAAGACCATCTAAGCCTCCAAGAAGCTTTGCTGCCTCTTCAACAAGACGGGTTGCTGTGCCAGATTGGCTTAAGTCACCTTGGAGAATATGAATATGGTCAGGGGCTTCGGTACGTAGAGCAGACGCTGCGTTACTGCTCTCGTTGTAATGCGCAACCACACGAGCCCCTTGTGCTACGAAACCTTTTACTACGGCTGCACCAATCCCAGTTGATCCTCCTGTTACAAGAATTCGTTTATCTTTCAGGTCATTTATGTGGATTTTTCGAAAATCAATCAAAGAATCACCCTCTTTGTTGTTTTATTGGCTCTGAACTAAAGACATCTTGGCGTTTGTAGAGGATCAAGTGTGATATTTTCAGCTGAATCAGGATCACTAATTCAGTGAATGACATTCATCCATGGCCCGCTTTGACCGTACTGACCTTGCAGATTTGCAATTATTTTTAAACGTTTCTCGTAGACGAAGTTTTAAAGTGGCAGCGATCGAGCTTGGCTTGACGCCCTCTGCAGTAAGTCATGCCATGCGTCGGCTAGAAGAACGTCTAGGAGCTAAGCTACTTAATAGAAGCTCACGTGCAGTTTCGCTAACTGACACCGGCCTTGAATTAGCCAAACACCTAGAGGAAGGCTTCGACCGTATTGGCCTAGCGCTTGATACAATAGGTAAGCCTGGATATGCTCGATTTGGAGAACTAAGAATTAATGTCTTTGCAGATGCGGCTCATTTACTGATAACACCAGCTCTTTCTGAGTTTGCGAAGCAATGCCCCAACGTTCGTTTGACAGTGGTAGTTGAAGATAGACCAATTGATATAGTCGAGGAAGGCTATGATGCAGGAATACGCTATGGAGACTACATTCCGGAAGATATGGTCGCTATACCATTGAGTGGCCCTCACCGATGGGTGGTTGTTGCATCTCCTTCATATATACAAATGCATGGGCAACCCAATAGCCCTTCAGATCTTATGAACCACAACTGCCTTCAGCTACTTCTTGGCGATAATTCAAGCTATCGATGGGAGTTTGGGCAGGGAGCTTCAGAACAGAGAATTCAGGTTCCTGGGCTGATTACCATAAACGATACTGCTACTACCATTGCCGCTGCTGAGTCCGGTATTGGCCTTGCGTATTTGTTAGAGGCTCGTATCAAGAAAGAGCTGGAGGAGGGGAAACTGAAAGTTGTATTAGAGAATTACTCTTCAGCTGGAGCACCATTTCATATTTATTATAGCGGTCGTCGTCACACTCATCCGGCTCTTCATATTTTAATTAATATAGTTAGATCCCAAAATAATCTAGCCGCAATATTCTAGTCTTGAAGTGTAGTTTTTATCCTAGCAGATGTCTGTTCTATAGGGCGACGCTGGCTTGGAGTGGCATGTACCTAGCGGAGATAGACAGGCCGGCTCATCATTGAGCTATCCAGTTGCTGTCCAACGTTTACTGATAAAGTGCTTCCCAAGTGGACTGGTCCCTAGAAGACAGGATACCGGCACCCTGTAATTTTTTACCGCCTTTCATACGCCTGAACTCCCGAAAATCGATAGTTCCAGGCGCTGTGTGGATGCTGCTCGCTGTAATACCTGAAGGCCATCACTAAGCTATGTAACGCCATCTCCTGGCTTGGTCGCGGCATATAGGCACAGAATTACGTTTGGTGGTCTTCATAAAGCTCTAGACCTGCAGGCTGCATACCGACGTAGTTACCGGCCATAGTTCAATCTGCTGCGCAAAGAGTCGCATCTGTTCTGCGACATACGCTGATCCATTGCAAGTTCGCCTAGTTGATGGCTGCTCAGTTGAACAGGGCTAGCTTCAAAGCTGGCTTTGCAGAATTCAAAAGGTATCCACCCGAATGTTGTGATCGTATAGTCTTCCGCCGCGAAGTCGCGCCAGTTGGTTTAGCTCACCCTCTGATGTTCTTAGAAAAAACGTACGTTAACTACTCGCTTTACTTCTCTCTACAGTAACGAAAATTCCTTATTCCTACCGAAAAACCATCATCCACCATCCTCATCAAGCACTGAACTCCTTCCTTTAGATCGCAGTCCACTTCAAATCTTTTCCTGACACATCGGAGTTCCCATGAAACCCTATATCGTTTGCCATATGATGTCCTCCCTAGACGGCCACGCGCTGACTGATGGGTGGGATCGTGCATTCAAGAAAGCCGCTGGAGATTTGTATGAAAAGCTTGCGCAGACGTTCGAATTTGATGCGTGGATCTGTGGACGCGTGACAATGCAGGAAATCGCTCACGATGAGGGATATCCGACAGGACTTGCAAAATCATCAATTCCACGCACCCATCATATCGTCGAGCGAAGTGCAGAAACGTATGCGGTATCAATTGACCCGCAGGGTAAAGTAGGATGGAAGAGCAGTCAGGCGTTGGGTTCACACGTGGTTGAGGTGTTGACCGAGGCGGTGGCAGACGACTATCTGGCGTATCTGCAGTCGATCGGCGTGTCGTACATCTTTGCGGGCAAGACCGAGATCGACTTGCAACAGGTCATTACTATCCTGGCGGAAGAGCTGAACTGCAAGCGGCTGATCGTCGAGGGCGGCCCGCATGTCAGCGGCTCATTTATCAATGCCGGCTTGGTGGACGAGGTCAGTGTGTTGGTTTTGCCGCTGGTGGACGGCCGTGGTGAACATCCTGCGTCATTCGAGGTGGCGTCGTCGGCCTGGAAACAACCTGCACATCTGCAGCTTACTTCTGCTGAGGTGCAAGAAGGCGGAGCTGTCTGGCTGCGCTATCAGAAGGCCTGATATGTAGTGGTCTACTGATTCCGGACACCGATTTAGGCGAGTATGCTCGCCATAGAGTGGTGGCTGATGACCAAGCAACGTCGTTCTTTTTCCACCGAATTCAAACGCGAGGCCGCAGGCCTCGTGCTCAATCAAGGCTATAGCCATATCGAAGCCAGCCGCTCGCTTGGGGCGGTCGAGTCCGCGTTGCGTCGCTGGGTTAGTCAACTCCAGCAGGAGCGCAACGGCGTTACTCCGCAGAGCAAGGCAATGACGCCTGAGCAGCAGAAAATATAGGAACTGGAAGCTCGAATCGCTCGCCTTGAACGGGAGAGATCTATTTTAAAAAAGCTACCTCGCTCTTCATATTGGAAGAGCACGAGCGCACGCGCTGATTGATCAGCTGAGCGCCCAAGAGCCGGTCGATTAGCTTTGCACAGTCTTTGATATTACTCGCTCGTGTTACTACTCCCACCGCCTCAGGCGCCGAGCTCCGGACGTTGAGCGGCTTCGGTTGCGTAGTCGGCTCAACGAACTGTTTACGCAAAGTCGAAGCGCCACCGGTAGCCGTAGCATCATGTCGATGATGCAGGAAGACGGTGAGCAAATCGGGCGGTTCAAGGTGCGAGGCCTGATGCGGGAACTGGAATTGGTTAGCAAACAACCTGGATCACGTGCCTATAAACAAGCGACGGTTGAGCGGCCTGACATTCCAAACATCTTGAATCGAGAGTTTGAGGTGCCGGCGCCGAATCAGGTCTGGTGTGGCGACATCGCCTACATCTGGGTTCAAGGGAAATGGCATTACCTAGCTGTCGTTCTGGACCTCTATACACGACGAACTGTGGGTTGGGCGCTGTCAAATAAGCCGTATGCTAATCTGATCATCAAGGCGCTGGATATGGCTTACGAACAACGGGGCAGACCTCAAGGGCTGCTGTTTCACTCGGATCAGGGCTCGCAATATAGCAGTCGCCAGTTTCGCCAACGACTCTGGCGTTACCGCATGCGCCAAAGCATGACCCGTCGTGGAAACTGCTGGACTAATGCGCCAATGGAGCGTGTGTTTCGCAGCTTGAAAACTGAATGGATACCGACTGTGGGCTACATGACAGCTCAAGAAGCGCGCCGCGACATCAGTCATTACCTGACGCATCGGTACAACTGGATTAGGCCGCACCAATTCAATAATGGACTGGCCCCCGCTCAGGCCGAGAAAAAACTTAACGTCGTGTCCGAGATTAGTTGACCACTACATCGAAACGCTTATGTAACCAAAGAAGCGGATCACAGTCAGGCTGAGGTAGGCAGCAGCGTGCTAGCGACAGAACTCATTAGCACCTAAAACGGTGATGAAGTGTTGTTAAGCCATATCAGCCAATGCTATTTAGAAAAAACAATAATACTAAAGGACATAAATTATGGATCTTCGGCAGCTACGTAGTTTCGTTGTGCTTGCACAGACACTAGATTTCGGTCTAGCTGCTCAGCAGCTCAGCATCACGAAACCGCCGTTGAGTCGCCAAATCGCAGCCCTAGAAGAGTCCCTCGGAACGCCTTTGTTTATCCGTAACTTTCGTTCTCTAGCGTTGACCCCTGCCGGAAAAAGCTTTCTTGCAAGTACGACCCGGTTGTTGGCTGACATAGATGCCGCTATACAAAAGGCACAAGCGACTGCATTAGGGGAGCGAGGCGAACTTCGAATTAGTTTTACAATGTATTCAGCATGGTACGTATTGCCTGAGCTTGTTGCAGTATTTGCTAAATTGCGCCCAGATATAGCGATAATCCTTGACGAGACTCTTCCTAATAATATGTATCAAGCGCTTATAACAGGGGATGTCGATATAGGAATTAGCTTTCCACTACAACTTACCCATTCGTTGTGCTACAAGATCCTATATCGAGAACCTCTTTGTGCAGTGTTGCCTAATCATCATTCCTTAGCTTCTGAGCTGCGCATATCAGTAGGCGATTTGGCTTCAGATCATTTTGTGGCATTTACGAACTCTACTGCGCCAAGATTGCATGAAACAGTGTCCGCTTGCTGTCGTCAATACAATTTTGAACCCCTTATCAAGGTCGAAGCGCACTTGCAGCAGAACATTATCGATCTTGTCGCTAAAGGTATCGGTGTGGCCCTAGTACCAGACTCTATGAGGAAGATAAAAGTTCCTGGAGCTGTGTTTCTACCTCTGATTGAGTCGCCTGTAATCGAACAGGGCATCTATTGGAATCCAAAAAATAAGAATCCTTGTCTGCCTCACTTAATAAGCTATCTCAGTGACATACATAAGAATTAGAAGAGCTAGCTGGTGATTTTGTGTTAGATGATAAATTTAACACCTATGCGTTCATTGATAGCTTCTGGTCTTGCAGAATCAACATCTGCCTTTGACCCATGCTTGTCATAACCTTGGCAAGCTTGAGCACCGCTCCTCATCAGGACATACCTAAGCGAATATAGGCTTAGGTTAGATTAACCATACTGTTTAACCTGGATGGTCGTAGCTAAACTCAATAAATGAAATGCCGTAATTATGGGTTGGCGAAACCCCGATTGTCATGTGCCATGAACTGCAAAAGATGCCTATTGGTGGATGCTAGCGTATCGATATTCGCACCCTCAACCTGCGTCCAGTAGACTTAGCAAGGCAAGGTGCGTCCGCTTAACCTACCCTTGGCTTGGCTAGAGTTGACACAAATATACTCGGATGTTCAGCTCATACATCGTCCGGCGCAAAACGCGTGTCGCTCCGGCTGGCCTGCACTTGCTTGTGGTTATTATTATGAAAGACGGTTGATTCATCACTGTGAAATGCTACCGACTTGTCATATCGCCTAAGATAGGTACGTATTGCTAATATAGCTAAAGTTGACTCGACTTGGTTTGATTTACTGAGCGTCAAGTGTGGGTAAGAAACGGCTAGAGTTCGACTGAGGTTACTGCTGCGACGGTAGACGCCTATACCGCCTGAAGATGACCCAGGCGGTATATGCTAACAATAAACGAGTAATAGGCTGCATGAATTCTACAATGATTGTTCAAGCATCCAGGCATAATCATCTGCAGTGGCTATACGCGGATTGGTCTTGTGACTGTGGTCCGCCAAAGCCCCCTCGATGATTCGTATAAACATCGCCTTCTTTACATCAAGCTGCGTCAGGCTATTGGGTAATCCCAAGCGTTGATTCATCGCTCTGATAGCCGGTACGACTGCTTCTGCACCGCCCACATTCATTGCCTGAGCGATGCGCTCCAACTTGTTTTCCTGCCGGACCGATTCCGAGCTAGCATTAAAGGTGATTACGGCCGGCAGAAAAATTGCGTTTAGCGTCCCATGATGCAAACGCGGATTAAGGCCTCCTAACGAATGACTGAGGCTATGTACACACCCCAGCCCTTTCTGGAAAGCCATTGCCCCCTGCATAGAGGCACTCATCATGTTTAGGCGAGCCTCCCGATCAGCTGGCTGGTGTGTAGCGCGCTCAATATGAAGCCATGCTCGTCGTAATCCATCCAAGGCAATTCCATCAGCCGGCGGGTTGAATGCAGGCGACATAAACGTTTCCAGACAATGAGCAATTGCATCCATACCAGTGGCAGCGGTTAACAAAGGAGGTAAGCCTAGCGTTAACTCTGGGTCACAAATAGCCGCTTTGGGGATCAAGTGTGGCGACAGCACGCCTACTTTACGGCCGTCATCCAGAATCAGAATAGCGCCACGACCTACCTCACTCCCAGTACCTGCCGTTGTAGGGATAGCAATTACAGGTGCCGTACGGGCAGTGATACGCCCCACTCCACCCTCGATAAAGGCAAAGCTCTTCAATGGTCCTTCATGGGTACCGCAAACAGCAGCGCCCTTGGCCAAATCAATTGAAGATCCCCCTCCAATGGCAATGATCCCATCACAGCCCTGGGAACGATAAAGCTCTGCAGCAGCGCGTACAGCCGCCTCGTTTGGATTAGCTGGCGTCTGGTCAAAAATATCGACTAAATGCCCACGGGAGAGATGCGTCAGAACGCGATCCACAATACCTGTAGCTCGCACGCCGGCATCAGTCACTACCAGAGGTTTTTGTATACCAATGCGATCACATTCCTGCTGCAATAACGCAATCGAGCCGTAATCGAACTGAATCTGAGTGAGATAGCTGATAAGAGCCATAGTAGGTTCAACCTTGTGCGGAGATTGTTTTTGTAATAGCTGAAGCGCCTATGCCTTAAATACAATCAGGGCACTGGCGAATCCAGGACAAGCTTTGCCTTACGACCTGACACTACTGCATGGGTACTTTTGCAGCTAATGAAGGGGTCTGATACAACTATAAGAAAAGGTTATATCCATGCTGCCTTCTGTCACCTCCATCTTTTCACGCTTACGGCTCAAGCAGTTGCGCCTCCTGATCGCATTGGGTGAGCAAGGCTCGCTCGTCAAAGCAGCCGAACACGTCGCTATCAGTCAGCCGGGAGCCACGAAAGCGCTACAGGAGATTGAAACGATATTAGGGGCGCCCTTGTTCACAAGGACCAACCGAGGGCTGGAGCCAAACGACCTAGGTTATTGTGCTATTCGCTACGCACGCCTAATCCAGACAGACTTAACGCATTTACGCGATGAGATGATTGGCATATTGCAAGGGCATGGCGGTCGCCTATCGGTTGGAGTCATCATGGGAGCCGTGCCGTTCGTAACCAAAGCATTGAGTAGACTGCTAGATAAGCAGCCGGCTTTGTCGGTAAAAATCGTGGAGGATACCAGCGCTCAACTGCTGACGCTGCTTGATCAAGGGCGTATTGATCTGGCTATCTGCCGTACCAGCATCAGTCGCCATCCCGATCTCTACGACAGCCTGGATATTTGTGATGAAACGCTAGCCGTTGTAGCCAGCCCCACTCATCCAATGGCACATCGTGAAAAGCTTTCTCTTAAAGACCTGGCAGATTCACGTTGGGTTGTGTACTCCGCCCACATGCCTATGCGCCTACTTCTAGAGCGAGAGTTTCATGAAGCTGGCCTGCGCTTTCCACTGTATCTGATTGAAACCACTTCGGCTCTTGCAACCCTGACCCTGCTTCAGCAAAACCCTTCTTTCGTAGCACTGCTTTCTAACGATGTAGCGCATTTTTGTATGCACTTTGGCATAACCACACGATTGCCAGTGACCCTTTATAGCCGTAGTGAGCCCTATCAGCTGATTACACGGCGTGGCACAACGCTTTCACCTGTAGCCAATCTGTTTACCGAGGTACTGGCAAGCGCTGAAAAACCTTTCTTGTGAGCAATGCCAACGCTTTAGGGCATTTGCTCCAAAGAGCGCCTCTCTACACGAAAAGCGCGCCCTGTTGACTTGGTTGATGATCTACAGCAATTGACGACGACTGAGATTTTTCATCAAAGCTAATACGCCGAAATCCCAAGGTGTTACAGCGTTACTATGATTCACCCGGTTATGTAGCCCACCCAACTGGGTACTAGAAATACTGACCCGATCATGTAATTTATGTGTAAAACCACCGCCAGGATGATCGCGATCCTCCGTCGGAGCGAAAAGTGTGCCCATAAAAAGCAAAAAACCATCGGGATACTGATGATTGCGATTGATTGTCTGATTCACTAAATCCAATGGGTCACGGCTGATCTGACTCATCGAACTACGGCCATTTAGAACAAAGCCGTCTTCCCCTTCTACACGTAAATCCACGTTACAAGAACGTATATCGTCTATCCCAAAGCTTTCATCGAACAGTCTAATAAATGGCCCAAGGGAGCAAGAACCATTGTTGTCTTTGGCCTTACTTAGTAACAGGGCGCTACGGCCTTCGAAATCTCGCAGGTTAACGTCATTACCCAGGGTAGCGCCTACAACCTCACCACGACTGTTTACCACCAGAACAACCTCAGGCTCGGGATTGTTCCAGGCCGAGCCCGGGTGCAGACCAATATCCATTCCACTCCCGACCGAAGCCAATACGGGCGCCTTGGTGAATATTTCAGCGTCAGGCCCTATACCCACCTCTAGGTATTGAGACCAGAGATCCTGCTCGATTAGCAACTCCTTTAGCTGCTGTGCGCTGTCCGAGCCTGGCACCACGTTACGCAAGTTATCACCAATGATGTTACGCACCTTGGCACGAATCGATTCGGCTTTTTGGAGATTACCACCGGCACGTTCTTCGATAACGCGCTCGACCATGCTGGCCGCAAAGGTAACCCCTGCTGCCTTGATCACCTGCAAGTCTGCAGGCGGTAGCAGGCTTGGTAACCTGGGATCTCTTTGACTTCCGCTATTAGCCAGTAGCTCCGCTACTGAGCAGAGATACGTTCCAGGCGCTTCCCGTAAGTGTGATAAGAGATCAGGCCCTTCAAACAAAGCACTTAAGGTCGATGAAGATGAGGACAGGTCATATACCCCTTCATCGCGCAGCTGGATCGGGGAAGGTCCTGCCAGATCTCCCGGAACCCAGGCGCGACCAATCAAAGTACCTTTTAGACCATCAGCAGGCAGTGTGTTTTCAGATGTCAGCAAGAGCGGTATAGCCATGGATATTCTATCTCTTCTTAGAAGCGACTAGGCCCCACTCGGCCTGAAACCGATATAGCCGACATGGAGTAGAGCAATGAGCTGTGCGACCATAACCAACCGTACCGTGGCCCGACCAATGACAATTTTTCAAGGGACGATATGACTTTGTTATCGAAACAGGACGCCTTAGGGATACCGGAAAGAACAGGCAAGTCGTTCGCGTTGCAGAGTTGGCTGCGTTTTCGGCATCTGGTCTTGATCGATACGTTGGCGCGTACCGGCAACATGCACTTGGCGGCACAACAGATGTGCCTAAGCCAGCCGGCTATCAGCAAAATGCTTCGCGACATTGAAGAACAGTTCGGCTTTGCTCTGTTCGAGCGCCTGCCTAGAAAACTAGCTGTAACGGAGTTAGGGCAGGTAGTTGTCCGCTATGCCCAAAGTACCCTTAATGACAACCTCGCTTTTAGTCGACAATTAGACAATTTGCGCCATGGTGGTTATGGCTATATCAAAATCGGAGCAATTTACGCTGCAACGGCGCTTACGCTGCCTAAGGCCATATTGCTGATGAAGCAGAAGCGCCCATTATTGTCCATCGAGCTAGTCGAGCAAACCAGCGACTATTTGCTACAAATGCTAGAGCATAAGCAGCTCGATTTGGTTGTAGGGCGCTTTACGGAATCATACCAGCAGCAGTATTTCACTTATCAGCCGTTGGCCAGTGAGCCCTTCCTGATTGCTGTAAATCCCTCCCACCCCCTCTGTACACAAAAAGATATTTCAGCCAAAGAGCTGATTGATTGGCCCTGGGTACTCTACCCTTTGAATACTCCCCTCCGACAGATAATGGAGCATGCGTTCGGTCAAGCCGACATAGCCTCTCCTGTCGATAGCATAGAGACCACATCGGTACAGACAACCCTGCATCTTTTGCAAAATAGCAACGCTCTAGCCCTTCTCCCCGAAACCGTTGTACGACCCTATCTAACCAGTGGAAGCCTGCATGCCTTATCGAGCACCTTCAGCATTAATCCGCTAGGCTATGGCATCCTGACTCGAAAAGATGAACTCCTGTCTCCTGCCGCCCAACTATTTATTGACATGCTCGAGTTCAGTGCCAATGCCGACATGCAGTTAAGCAGCATTGATAACCAACCGTTATAGCTTGATGAGAAAGCTTCATTAGACAGCGCGCCCCGTGCTTAATAGCTTGGCTTCGACGCACTTCTCATGTATTGCAACTCATGCAGACATGAAGACGCCTCGATCATCACTGACAATAATTTCAATAAGTGAGACCAGCCATGAACAATAAGAATCGCCTTGAGCGACGCTCCAATCGTCTACTGAAGACCCTATTGTTGCCCGCCTTACTGGTCTCGCCGCTAATGGCCATGGCCGCCTATCCCGAAAAGCCTATTCAATTAATCGTCCCTTGGGCCGCTGGAGGGGGTAGTGATGCCGCAGCTAGAGGTATTGCCGCTGCTCTAGAAGAGCAACTAAAGACTACGATCAACGTTGTCAACCGCCCTGGAGGCAGTGGTGTCGTTGGGCATACTGCCATGGCAGCGGCCAAGCCGGATGGTTATACGCTGGGCTTTATTACGGGTGAATTGAACATGCTGCATTGGCAAGGCCTTACCAAGCTTAGCCATGAAGATTTCACACCCATTGCCATGACTAACTATGACTATCCGGGCGTGCAGATTGCTGCCAATGCACCGTATGATACCGTGCAATCGTTACTACAGGCTATCAAGAGCGAGCCCAAAGGCACATTCAAAGCCTCTGGCACTGGTCTTGGGGGAATCTGGCACATCGCTTTTGCCGGTCTGCTCCTTGATCAGGGCATCGCCCCTGATCACATAACCTGGATTCCAAGCCAAGGGGCTGCCCCAGCAATGGTTGAACTGGCCGCAGGAAGCGTGGAAATAGTTCCTTCCTCGGTCCCTGAGGCACGTTCGATGATCGATGCCGGTAAAGCCAAAGGCCTTGCCGTTGTAGCGCCCCAGAGAAACCCCAGCTTTCCTGATATTCCTACGCTCAAGGAAGCGACTGGTAGTAATTACATCCTGGGTGAATGGCGCGGTATTGCCGGTCCGAAAGGTATGGACCCTGAGGTCGTAGCAACACTGGAGAAAGCGCTTGACGCTGCTTATCAAAGCGACACCTACCAGCGCTTCATGAAGAAACAAGGTTTCGGCGTAGAGTGGCGCAACGCCACTGACTTCAAAGAATTTTTGAAAACGAACGACGCCTATATGGGCGGCATTATTGAAAAGGTAGGCCTGAAAAAATAGGTCTTTCCAGGAGCTGTCTGCCTCAAAGTAGATCAATTTTGGCGCAGACAGTTTTTATATGCACAACCGGAAGGGCCTTCGTATGAAAGATCTGGTTATCGGCCTGTTTTTCGCAGCTTTAGGAATCGTCGTTCTGTTCATGGCTCAGGATTTTCCGTCTATTAGCGGCCTGAAGTATGGTGCCGGTCTGTTCCCCTCGCTAATCGGTATCGGCTTAATCCTTGCCGGTCTGTTCCTCGCAGCAGGCGCAGCACGCCAAGTTATTAAAAGTGGCGCCGCAGAAGGTGGCTCTCTCCGTTTTGCTCGCCCCTCTCTACAGGGACTGACACCACTAATACCCTGTGTCATGGTAGTAGGTTACATACTGCTCAGTGAGACCGTAGGCTCAACGCTGTACTTGATGATCGCCATGTTCATCCTGTTCTGCCTTCGTGGCACAAGGGTACTAACGGCGTTACTGATAGCCATAGGATTCTCGCTCTTAATTAGCGTGGCCTTTACCTATCTGCTTTCCGTACCCTTACCAAAGGGACCTTTGGGAATATAAGGAATTTGCCATGTCTGAACTTCTTGAAGGTTTTTTACTGGTCTTCAATTTCCAAACCCTACTGATCATTCTTCTGGCAGCTCTGTTTGGTGTCTTTGTCGGTGCGGTTCCTGGGCTCTCCGCGACGATGGCAGTGGCGCTACTCGTACCTATCACGTTTTACATGGACGCCACATCGGCTATCGCCGCAATCATTACTACGGCAGCAATGGCTATCTTTGCGGGCGATATTCCTGGAGCCTACCTCAACATTCCCGGTACACCCGCCTCTGCCGCCTACGTAGGCGATGCCAGCAAACTCGGTCGCCAAGGGCGCGCCCGTGAGTGTCTAGGTACAAACCTGATCTGTTCTGTAATCGGGGGCTTAGCCGGCACTATTGTTCTCATCCTTGTAGCACCCTCTCTCGCTGAATTCGCACTGAACTTCAGTTCGTTTGAGTATTTTTGGCTAGCCGTACTCGGCTTGAGCAGTGCCGTTTTCATCTCCCAGGGTTCGCCAGTCAAAGGTTTTCTTTCTCTGATGGTCGGCTTGCTGCTGGGTACCGTTGGGCTAGATATGGTAACCGGTACGCCGCGCTTTACCTTCGACATACCCGACCTTATGGCAGGCATCAACTTTATTCCTGTCATGATCGGCTTCTTCGCGCTGAACGAGGTCATGAAGCTTTATGCTTCAAAGGAAGTGATCTCTACAAAGGGCTCATCTCTTTCCATTCCACAGCAAGGTACCGTATTTGGCGCAGTACCCGGTCATTTGAAACGCTATTGGCGTAATGCTGCTCGCGGCAGCACATTAGGCGTTCTGATTGGAGCGCTTCCCGGAGCGGGAGCTGATATTGCTGCCTGGATTTCCTATGCCATCAGCAAGAAGCGCTCCAAAACGCCAGAGCTGTATGGCACGGGACACATGGAAGGTATCGTTGATGCCAGCTCAGCAAACAATGCTGGTATCTGTGGTGCTTGGGTGCCTGCGCTGGTATTCGGAATTCCTGGCGATTCGATCACCGCTATCGTGATCGGCGTGCTCTATATGAAAGGCATGAACCCTGGACCTACCATTTTCATGGACAACAGCAGCATGGCCTATGGGCTGTTTATAGCGTTCTTTGTGGCTAACCTGATCCTGATTCCGGTCGGATATCTGGCTATTCGCGGAGCCCATATTTTTGCCATCACACCAGCCAAGTTACTAATGCCGATTATTCTCTGCTTCTGCATTGTCGGCGCCTTCGCTATCAATAACACCCTGACCGACGTCTGGATCATGCTGGCCTGTGGAATCGCAGCCTATGTACTCAGTGCGGCAGACTTCCCCACTGCTCCTGCAATTCTAGGCCTGGTACTTGGCAATATTCTCGAAACCAATTTTCTGACGTCTATTCTCAAGGCTAATGGAGACTTGATGGCTTTTTTCCAGCGGCCTATCAGCGCCTCGTTGGGCGCGTTGGTCTTGCTGATCGTGCTGTACCCATTGATATCCAAACTGTGGCTGAAACGCCGGGCGGCATCCGCGCTACAGTCCGCTCAAGGAGGCCATTGAATGACCGTTGTTAATGCAATCGAGCTGGAAACCCTGATTCATCAATTGTTTGAAAAGGCCGGCGCCTCTAACGTGGTGGCCAGTACAGTAGCCCGTGTATTAGTAGAAGGCGATCTGCTCGGCCACCATACTCATGGAGTTAAACTCGCCCAGGGCTATCTCAAGGATATTCGTGCAGGACATGCCAAGGTCGATGCGCAGCGCCTGGAAGTGGTCAAGCAGTCGCCGGTCTGTACGCTATACGATGCCGATTATCTGTTAGGCCCTTATGTGGTTAGCCAGGCTCTGGACGCTACTACCCACGCTGCACGCCAGTACGGCGTAGGTGTCGCTAACATTCGACGCTCGCATCATATCGCCTGTTTGGCCGCATACCTTCAACCTGTTACCGAGCAAGGACTGGTGCCTATTGTTTTGTCTTCTGATCCTGCGGTCGCGTCAGTAGCCCCTTATGGAGGACTAGACCCTGTTTATACGCCGAACCCTTTAGCGATTGGCATTCCCAATGAGGGTGAGCCCATTCTAATCGATGTCAGCATGTCGACGATTACGAACGGATTGGTAAACAGGACCCGGCAAGAGGGTGGCCAACTGCAACATGAGGCCCTGTTGGATAATCAAGGCCAACCGTCTCGAAACCCCGAGGATTTTTTTACCAACCCTCCTGGCAGCATCCTTCCGCTGGGCGGGCTCGAGTTTGGCCATAAAGGCTTTGCCCTGGGCATCATGGTCGAAGCCTTGACGTCAGGCCTTGGAGGCTTTGGCCGGAAAGACGGGGTTAGTCAGTGGGGCGCAGCCGTGTATGTGATGACGCTGGATCCCGAGTTCTTTGGCGGGCTTGCCGCCTTTAAAGCAGAAATGAACCATTTTGTTGAACGCTGTCAGAACAGCCGACCCAGGATACAAGGTCAGTCAGTACGCATGCCAGGGCATGCTGGCCTCGCTCGGCGCAGGCGTTATCTGGAAGAAGGAATCCCATTGCCTACTGACGTACTGGATGCTGTTCGCGCAGCAGCACAGGAAGGCGGACTGAGTAGCCCCTTTTAACTCCTTGACGTGGTAAGTCTTATGATCAGCCCGCTAAGCTACCAGGTAACAAGGATTTAACATCTCGTCTAACAGACAGGCCTGACGGGATAACCCGTAAGGCCTGTCGCACAAGACAGTTACGTTAATACAGCACGTTTAGAGGCAAAGGACTTGAGCGGTATAGCGTCGGCAGCCGCTCGCCATTTTGGATCATGAATAAGGTCGGCGCTGAGTTCATCAAGACTGCTACAACCTAGCAACCCCAGCGTACGCTCGACCTCGGTTCGCAAGATGTCGATGGCACGACAAGCCCCAGGCCCCTTGCCTGCTGCCAGTCCATAAAGCCCTGCCCGTCCGATCAACACGCCATCGGCGCCTAGCAGTAAAGCCTTCACGATATCGCTACCCCGGCGAAAGCCACCATCGAGAAAGATTTCAAGCTTTCCCTTTGCAATACGTGCTACCTCCGGCAATGTCTCCATGGCTGATACCGAACCGTCGAGTTGACGGCCGCCATGATTTGACAGAATGATGCCATCTACACCGTATTGAAGGGCCAACTCGACATCAGCCGGGTGGATAATCCCCTTGATGATCAGCCGACCTTTCCACATGTCTCGAAGCCAAGCGATATCCTGCCAACTCAGGCTAGGATCAAGCTCAGCAGCCAAGGCGCTGGCAGCACCTTTTACTGAGTCCCTTCCAGGCGGCAAAAGGTCACCCAGGTTCTTGAAGCGTGGTACGCCATGAGGCACCAACACATCCCAGACCCACTCAGGATGCATCGCCACATCTAACCGGTTACGTAGGTTGAGCTTGAGAGGACGTATATAGTTTCGGCGATCCCACTCACGATTTCCGAAGATTGCACTATCGGTAGTAACAACAATCGCCTCTAGATTCAGTGCTTTTACTCGCTCTACCAGTTTGGCTACATGATCACGGGTACGATACAAATAGATCTGCATCCAAGCGCGCACACCCTCAATCCGGGAAATATCTTCAATGGACGTGGTCGAGGCATTACTTAACACAAAAGGAATACCCGCTTGGGTTGCCGCCTCGGCCAACCGAAGATCCCCTTTATCCGTGAGCAAACCGTTGAACCCCGTAGGCCCGATCAAAAATGGCAAAGCTGAAGGTTTGCCAAAGAATGAGCGAGTCAGGTTGCGTGTACTAACGTTGCGAAGTGTTCTCGGCTGCAACGTGATGCTTTCAAAAATGCTTCGGTTACGCTTAAGCGTAAATTCATCGTCGGAGCCGCCCTCTACGTACTCGAAGGAAAAATTGGGGAGTCGACGCCGGGCAACTTCCCGCAACTCTTCAATATTCTGCGCACGCAGATAGTCACGACCAGAATAGAGTCGCCTTTTCATGTATTGACCTGTCATTCGAGAGGACAATCGCCCGTAGGCAACTGTCAAAAACTAGAAGTTAAGCGCTAATAACAGGATTAGCCCTGCCAAGCCTTTACATCCTGACGTTGCTCACCTAATCCTGAAATCCTCAAGGTCATACAGTCACCGGCCTTGAGAAATTGAGGTGGATTCATACCGGCGCCTACGCCCGGTGGCGTACCGGTACAAATCACATCGCCAGGATTAAGCGTCATGAATTGGCTTATATAGCTAACGATCTCATCGACTCCGAAAACCATAGTGCGGGTATTGCCTTGCTGGCGCACCTCGCCATTTACTGTCAGACGCAGCTCCAGGTTGTTTATGTCACTGATTTCATTAGGCGTTACTAACCACGGGCCGATAGGCGCAAAGGTGTCGGCACTTTTTCCTTTATCCCATTGCCCACCACGCTCAAGCTGGAACGAACGCTCGGAAATGTCATTCACGACGCAATAACCTGCGACATGTTCCAATACCTGGTCACGCTCGACATACTGTGCTCGACGTCCAATGATGATACCCAACTCCACTTCCCAATCCGTCTTGGTCGAGCCACGGGGAAGAATCACCGTATCGTTAGGGCCCATGATGGCACTGGTTGCCTTCATAAACAGCACGGGCTCAGAGGGCACAGGCAAGCCGGATTCTCTGGCATGATCGGCATAGTTCAGTCCCACACAGACAATCTTTCCGATGGAGGCAACAGGTGGCCCAAGCCGGACATTGCCTGAAACAGAAGGCAGACTGGCATGATCCAGTGTGGCCAACTCCGTAAGACTCTCCATGGACAACGTTGCGCTATTAATATCGGCAACGATGGCGGATAGGTCACGAATCACCCCGCTTGCGTCCAACAGGCCGGGCTTCTCTTGTCCGGCAGGCCCATAACGTAGCAGTTTCATGACTCGCCCTCCTGGCGTGCTCGAACCCATGTCCCATTGATTTCGCCCAATACATCGAAGAGATGGGGTACATATTTGTCGCCATGCCCTAGGCTTTTGGCAAGCAGGAATGTCTGGTAGACCGACTCGGCAACAATGCCTGTAGACGGTGTCGCCTTAGCCAGTTGGGTGTAATAGCGCATATCTTTTTCGCAATTGGCAATAGCGAACTTCTGGCCTGAGTCATCTCCACGCAACACGAAAGGAATAATTCGCTCAAAGGTCCGACTATAGCCACCGCTGAGACTACAAATGTCGGCAAAAGCAGACAAATCGATACTATTCTTCGCAGCGGTACAGAACGCCTCTGCCAGGATCGCAGCGTTCCCCTGGGCAATAAAATTGTGAATCACCTTGGCCTTGTGACCCGACCCCACCGGACCTAAATAATGAATGGTCTCGGAAAAACACTGCAGTATCGGTCGGACTTTTTCCAATACGTCAGCTTCTCCTCCGACCAAAACGTTCAGACGCCCTTCTACGGCCTCCTTTGGCGTTCGGTTAACCGGCGTATCCAGATAGTGAGCTTTTTTCTCTGTTACCGCCTGGGCCAGCTCCGGTGTGATGGCCGGGTCACCTGTGCTGCAATCAACCACAATCTGCCCTGGGCGCAACCCTGCCAGCAGCCCCTTCTCACCCCCAAAAGCCTGTCTCACCTCATGGGAGCCAGGTAGGCACAGCAGAACCACATCGACCTGCTTAGCCAACTCAGCGGCAGACGTTGCCTCCTTGGCACCTTTGTCAACCAAATCATCGATAGGCTGGCGATTGCGATTGGCAATCACACTCAGGCTAAAACCCTTTTTGAGAACATTGGTTGCCATGGCATGCCCCATCAGACCAAGCCCAATGAAGCCCACATTCATTTCAGACATTCGAAGTCTCCTCGATGGACCTTTCCTAGAATCGAAACCGGTCGCTTCCTGTTCACAGGCAGGCGACCTGCCTGCCTTACTGGGCGCCACGTACCTTCTGGATTTCAGCCATGACTTCGCCGACCAATTCTGGGCCATAGTCCTGAGTGAATTTCTCCGTAGCAGGCTTGAGGTGGTCCCGCATACGCTGAATTTCTGCTGGGGCTAACTCATTGATTTGCATTCCGGCATCAGCTAGCGCCTTACGAGCGGTTATATCCATTTCCCGAGAAACTTTACGCTCGTAAGCCTGAGCTTCGGTCGCTGAGTCTCGAACAATCTTGCGCTCGCTGTCGTTCAGTTTGTCCCACGTCTTTTTACTGAAAATCGCAACCAGCGGATCATAGAAATGCCCCGTTAATGACTCGTACTTCTGTACTTCATAAAACTTGGATGTCTCAACCGCAGCCAAGGGATTTTCCTGGCCATCGACCGTACCGGTCTCCATCGCCGTGTATAGCTCGGTAAATGACATAGGTACGGGATTGGCCCCTAAGGTCTGGAAGGTTCCGATAGCCGTCGGGATCTGCTGTACACGGATCTTCAACCCCTGAAGATCCTCAAGCTTGGTAATAGGACGCTTGCTGTTGGATACATGCCGGAAACCATGGTCCCAATACCCCAAGCCAATCAACCCATGCGGAGGGAGGCTATCCAATAACTTCTTTCCAACAGGGCCATCTAGAACAGCATCAACTTCTTTAGAGTTTTGGAACAGAAACGGCATACCATAAAGACCAAATCCCTTCTCAATGCCTGTGAGTAAACCAGGAGTAACCAGCGTCATATCCACTGTGCCACCCTGCAGAGAAGAAATAACCTGAGTGTCGCCCCCAAGCGTACCGCTGGCAAACACCATCACTTTCATCTTGCCATCGCTCTTTTCCTTGACCAGATCGGCGAATTTCTGAGCGCCTAAGCCATGCGGATGGTTCTTTGCTTGGACGAAAGCAATCTTGAAATTATGCCGATTAATATCTTCTGCATGACTGGTCGTTGAAAATAGCAAGGCAGAACACAGCAGTGCCGTCAGTGCTTTTGGAATAATTCCCATGGTGTTTTCCTCTTTTTTGTCATTGTTGTCTTTGCGGTTTTTTAGATGTCGCTCATTAAGAGCCATTTATTTCTATGGGCGCCCGTTTTCGGTGAAGGTAGCCATCAGGAGCTCATCCAGGCGGCAGGCACGATCAGAAGCTCAGGGAACAGGAGCAGCAGTCCGACGATCAGCAACTCTGCAAGCAGGAAAGGCAGCGTCCCTCTGACAGTGGCAACGAAATCGATTTTCGACACGCCGGCAACCACATTCAGCACCAGCCCAACAGGCGGTGTGATCAGGCCGATGGCGCAGGTCATCACGAAAATTACGCCGAAGTACACAGGATCAATGCCCGCTTCAACTGCGACTGGCAACATGACAGGAGCCAGAATCAGAATGATAGGAGACATGTCCATAGCCATGCCGATCAGGATGACAATCACGACGATCAGCAGCATGATCAGGCGCGGGCTATCCATAAGCGGCTCAAGCAGTGCAATCACTTCGCTGGGCAGATCAGCCACAGTGATCACCCACGCGGCAACCAACGCCGACGCTACAAGAAACATGACCATGGCTGTCGTTGTAACTGCTGAAAGCAGTACGCCATAAAGGTCTTGAATCTTTAGCTCACGGTAGACAAACAGTGAAACCAGCAATGCATAAACGGCTGCTATTACGCCCGCCTCGGTAGGCGTGAATATTCCGAACTTCAAGCCAACAAGAATGATGATGGGCAATATCAGTGCCCAGATACCCTCATAAAATGCCTTGAATACCTCTTTGGACGAGGCCCTTGGCGTGGTCTCGATGACCTCCCGGCGGGAAACCAGATACCAGGCAATACAGAGCGATACACCCATCATTAAGCCGGGAACGATGCCTGCCAGAAAAAGCTTGGTTATCGATACATTACCCGCTACGCCAAACAGAATCAGGCCTATCGAAGGCGGAATGACAGGTGCAATGATTCCAGCGGATGCAACCAAGCCTACAGCAGTCCCCTTGTTATGCCCCACCTTGACCATCATTGGAACTAACAGGGCCGCCAATGCGGCAGCATCGGCTGCAGCCGAGCCAGATAGGCTTGCCAACAAGCATGCAGCTAAGATAGTGACGTACCCAAGGCCGCCCTTGATATGGCCGACCAAGGCTATTGCCATATTGACGATTCGTTTGGACAGGCCGCCAGAATTCATCAACTCACCGGCCAACATAAAAAACGGCACGGCCATCAGTGGAAAGCTGTCGGCGCCATTGATTAGGTTCTGAGCAATAATCTGGGCATCGAAAAGATCCAGGTAGTACATCATTCCGATACCGCAAATGATGAGCGAGTACGCAATGGGTACACCAATAATCATGGAACCCAGAAGCGAACAAACGAATATGGCAATAATGACCATTACTGACTCCGCTTTATTATTGTCGAGCAGCCGTCGGCCTGCCGATACGGCCTCTCGTGATAACGATGTTATTAAAGATGTGCTTCCAGCTTGCTGGAGTCAGGCTGCCGGATATCCTTGCTCATAATCAGTAGGAATATTTCATAGAGATGAATGAAGCTGGCGGATAGGCCGAAGACGATGCCTACACCATAAAACCATCCCATCGAAAGCCCGGTTACTGGCGAAGGAAAATTCCAGTTAATGTCTGTCTGTAACCAACTGCCTCTTAAAAAGAGAAGCGAGCAGGCCAGCATTAGCAGCTGGCTAATAATCAGGCTGATCCGTTCTCCCCACCGGGGCATATGTTTTAGAGCAATGTCTACACCCATATGGCCCCGGTCACGTAGCACGACTAGCGCGCCAATAAAGGTCAGCCATACAAAGGCCCAACGCGACAGCTCTTCAGACACTGTAATGCCCTGATTGAAGCCGTAACGCAGCACTACATTACCGAATACCAGAACGACCATTAAAACCAGGCTGAAAACAGCGATCACTTTGAGCAGATGGAAATAACCAGCTACGAGCTTACGGATCATAGCTGCTCTCCTAGATAGCGTTCTAAGAAGGTAGTTAGGTCTTTAAGCGGATGAATGACAGATACGGAGAAAGCGCATGGTGAGGCAGTACAGAGAAATCCGCTCTGCCCACGAATACAAGGAAAATACGAAACGACTGCGTACGACATGGGATCAGACCTCGGTTCTTATTTTTGTGACGATGTGAGCGTGCGATCTGAAAAAGACACTAGCATCAACAAACATTGCATGCAATGTTCATTTTTGCCATGATCATGACTCTCACCTACAACAAGAAACCGAGACCTCATCATGCAGCTGATCACCAAACCGCAGTCCGTTGTCGTTCTTAACGACCAGGATTCAGTGGCCGTAGCACGCAAACCCATCGCTCAAGGCACGCTGGTTACCGAAATAGGGATCAGTACAGGAGAGGACATTCCAAGCGGACATAAACTTGCTTTACGTGACATTGCCGAAGGCGAATATGTAATTAAGTATGGCCAAGTGATCGGTATGGCCAGCCGAGCTATTCCTGTCGGCACGCATGTGCACACTCATAACGTGGTAATGCCGGCAAGTCATACCAGTGATGAGCTTCCTTCTCCTTTCGAGCGTACACCTGTTTTACCTCCCGAACAGCGTCGTCGCTTCATGGGGTTTCGCCGCTCGAATGGTACTGTAGGAACACGCAACTACATTGGCATTCTGTCTACGGTTAATTGTTCGGCAACCGTTTCTAAGGCGGTAGCTGCGCATTTCGAGAAATCAGGACACCTCAAAGCGAACAATATTGATGGTGTGGTGGCTTTGACTCATGGAGGCGGCTGCGCCGTTAATACGGAGTCAGAA
Organism: Pseudomonas sp. LTJR-52; assembly: GCF_003691465.1. Classification (NCBI taxonomy): domain Bacteria; kingdom Pseudomonadati; phylum Pseudomonadota; class Gammaproteobacteria; order Pseudomonadales; family Pseudomonadaceae; genus Pseudomonas; species Pseudomonas sp. LTJR-52. Next base: position 5,113,759 of record NZ_CP033105.1, on the reverse strand, counting down.
GGGTTCAAGTTTCTTGAAAGAACCTTATGGGGCTACGCTCGAAACCCGAACCTAGCGGGGGTTCTGATTATCGGTCTGGGGTGTGAAACGAATCAGATATCGTCACTTATGAAGAAATATGGTCTGGAGGAGACTCCATACTTTAAGGTGTTCAATATCCAGAATGCTGGAGGAACACGCAAGAGTATCGAGAAGGCCATTGAGCAGGTCGAATCTATAGCGAGCTCAATTGGCCGGCTTGAGCGGACCTCAGAGAGTGTCGAGCATCTTTGTATAGGACTTGAATGTGGTGGCTCCGATGGTTATTCCGGTATCACCGCTAACCCTGCGCTAGGTTATGCCGCGGATCTGCTGGTACGCCACGGCGGTACGGCAATCCTTAGCGAAACGCCAGAAATCTATGGCGCCGAGCATCTTTTGATTCAACGAGCCATTAGCCATGAGGTGGCCAATAAACTCCTTGAGCGGCTTCGGTGGTGGGAACACTACACCCGAATCAATGGTGCCGAGCTAAACAATAACCCCTCCCCTGGCAACAAGGCTGGAGGACTGACTACGATTCTGGAGAAATCTCTGGGCGCAGCCGCCAAGGGCGGCTCAACGTCACTCAATGCGGTTTACGAATATGCCGAGCCTATTACTGAAAAGGGTTTCGTCTTTATGGACAGCCCTGGTTACGATCCTGTCTCGGTGACCGGTCAGATTGCTTCAGGAGCCAATATTATTTGTTTTACAACCGGACGCGGTTCGGTTTCAGGCTTCAAACCAGCGCCGTGTATCAAGCTATCGACCAATACTGAAATGTATCTGCGTATGGAAGAGGATATGGACATTAACTGTGGCGGGATCGTAGAGGGTCACGAGACTGTAGCTCAAGCTGGCGAACGAATCTTTGAGGCTATCATCGATATTGCGTCAGGCTCGCTTTCTAAAAGTGAAGCGTATAACTACGGTGATAATGAGTTTGTACCATGGCCAATAGGCGCGGTAACTTAATTAGCTCTTTGTTTGGACGCAGCTCTTACCGGCTGCGTCTACTTAGACTAGGACTTTGAAAATTTCTAGAACTTTTTAAAATGGCATTCAAACTTTACATTAAATAATCAAGACAATCACTCTAAATACGGAACATCGGCTATTAGATTATTCTCCTTGAAAACGGCTAACCGCTGGGAAACTTTGCGCTCAGCAATACAAAGATGTTCCTCCATACTTTCAGCCGCCTTTTTAGGCTGCTTAGATTCGAGATGTTTAAATATCTCAAGATGCTCTTGAAAAAAAGGCTCCTCTTCTGGGAAATGAGTCTTATCCAAAAGAATATGTTTTCCCGATAACAGCAAAGAGTGAGTACGTTGGAGCAGTTGCAACATTTCTCGATTAGGGCAATAGCCCAGCGTGCGAATGTGTAAATCACTTTCTAAATCGTCAAATTGACGACTTTCCATATTGGGATATTGAGCTATAGCCTGGCTTAGTCGCCGAATAAATAGTTGAATCTTGGTAACAGGGATATGTTCGGCAGCTCTCATGAGCACATAGGGTTCAAGTCGGCGCCGAATTTCATACAGATTGTTCAGTCTTTGCTCATTCCACTCTAATAGCTGCCAACGCGAGCGTTCGTCTCTTTCCAGCAACCCATTAAGTTGAAGGCGTGTTAGGACCTGACTCGATATCGTACGGCTGATACCATAATACTTGGACAACTCAAGCTCATTGATGCGATGAGATCCAAATAGCGAATGGTACAAAAGCTCACGCTCAATATTGTTGTAAACACGCTGCCATGTCTCGGTTTTTTTTGGCAAGAGTTCTTTAGGCAAAGATGCAAACACATCTAATTGAAGCTTTTTGCGTATTACGCCTTCGGGCTGTGTACCTACTAGATATCCACGCCCTTCAAAAGTACTAATTAGTCCATCGTCACATAAACGATTAAGTGCCTGGCGTACCGGAGAACGGCTTATAGAAAATAGCTCCGAGAGATTACCTTCCAATAACAATGTGCCTTCTTCAATGCGTTTTTCTTGAATGCTGGCACTTATAACATCATATAGTTGGTCATTCAGGTGCTTTTTCATAATTCTCTTAACACCAAGCTAATACAGTAGGAAAATAATACCTGCTTATTAGGCGTAGACCAAATATACCTGAAATAAGATAACTTCCTATGCCCTTTCTGAAGACCGATTTGCTACGCTTTCACCTCTTTAGTGCAGTTGACTAGAGGCAACGGGACGCCACGAGATGGATGATCGCTTTATACTCATCTGACTGGCCTCGCCTCAATTCTCCATGCTATGGCACCCTTGTGTACTGTGACGCGCGTACTAGTGGTTGTGCATATGACTCCAGACAAGCAGGCGTTATTCGATATTTTCACAGCACACTTAACTGCCTATCCGCCGCTACGCAAAAGAGCTGGCCCCCATTGTTCGTAGCAAGATCCTTCTCGCTCCGCCTGACAGGCATATGCGTGTTGAGAACAGGAAGATACGAATCGTTTACGGACCCAGGGAAAACTTCGAGCGCCCTTCTATAGGCTCTGCTGCTATGGAGTTTCGAGAGAATGCCATAGACGTAATTTTACCGGGCGATATGGAAGATAGTGTGCTGTGGCTCTAGCGCCTCGATCTAGCCTTCTGCCCAGGCCCGAAAGTCCCCTTGCGCTTTTCCTTTTCGCTGAAGATCCTCCCGGCCTCGGCATAGCTGCGCTCGCGGTTCTGCTGCCAGAACGCAAACATTTCAGCCTCTCAGGTTTTAGCGCGGCTCGGTACTCTGCAGATTAGTTGGCAAGGTTAAGGATAGTGTGGGGCTGGCGCTGGGCGTGATTTCCATGGACATAAGCATCTCCTGAGACAACCGGCCTGATATCTGCCTCTGCTATGAAGCATGTGCAGCTTCCATAAGCCCATTAATTTGAGTGTCTTGCAGGGAGCCCTTCAAACAACTACAACCGACCCACTGCAACCTTCCACAGACGTTTGCAGTGGGCCAAGAGTAAACACACCCTACTCCCTGATTCGAGTATTTGGCACATACGTGTGAAAAAGACGGCTAGGCCGTTGGCACTGTTCCGCCGTCGATAACAAACTCGCTTCCGGTAATGGATGCCGCTCGAGGAGAAGACAGAAAACCAATCAGCTCAGCAACCTCAGACGGGGAGGATGGACGCCCGAGCGGGATGCCCCCTAGTGCTTCCATAATGATCTGCTTGCCGCCCTCATAGTCAGTACCTGCCTCCTGCGCGAGTCGCTCGGCAAGCGCAACTGACGCTTCGGTTTCAACCCAGCCCGGCGAGACCCGGACGACACGCACCCCCTTGGGCGAGACCTCTTTGGATAAACCCTTACTGTAAGTCGAGAGCGCAGCCTTAGCCGCCGCGTAGGCTAGTGTAGCCTCTGGCAGAGGAAGCTGACTCTGGATGGAAGTCACGTGAATAATGACCCCTTCCTTTCTCTCTAGCATATCCGGGAGCAAGGCGCGATCCAGGCGCACCGCAGGAAACAGGTTTAGATTGAGTTCACGTTGCCACTGTTCGTCATCCAGCGCAGCGAAGCCGCCGCCAGGTGCCGACGAACCGCCCAGGACATGAATTATGATGTCTACGCCGCCCAGTCGCTGCTTGATCGCGGCGACCAACGCAGCACAGCCTTCCCGGGTCGAGAGATCAGCCGGGACGAAGAGGTCATTCGGCATCTCAATGTCCGTCTGCCGGGCCGAGGTAATCACCTTCGCACCCTCGGCCAGGAACAGTTCGACTACAGCTTTCCCGATGCCTTTAGTGCCGCCGGTAACGAGGACTCGCTTGTTACCCAAATCAAGTTTTAGCATGGCATGATCTCCAGTGAGCAAACTTGATCGCCCTCCAGCAGAAATACGTACCCAGGCTGGACCGGGCTAGCAGGAAAGTTGCCGGTAAGCTGTGCAAAGACGGTCAGCCTACCCTCGCCAGGCAGGGCGTGCAGAGGTTGGACTTGATACGAGACCGCCCCCTGGGCCTCATATTGCCAGGCTTCGATGGCCTTGATGCGTTCATGCGTTTTGCTCTCGCCAGACGCCGTGATCTGTGAGCAGAAGCAATTCTTGCGCTGCGATACGTTACCGTCATTGCTAATGTCGAGGTATGTCCCAGCGACATTGGAAAGCTGAACGTTCATTTGCTGTTTCCCGAATCGATTACTCGAAGCGATCTTGCTACCAGACTAATAGTTTGCTCAACTGGGACAAAGCGTATGAGCTATCCCATAATCCAGGACAATCAATGTCAGATCTTCGTCTAGGGCTTAGTGAGTTGGACGCTGTTCTAGCGGTCGCTCGCAGAGCTTCGTTTCGCAAGGCCGCTATCGATCTCGATGTTTCAACCACCGCGTTGAGCGCCACCATCGCCAAACTGGAGGCGAGTCTCGAAACGCGGCTATTCAATCGCACGACACGCAGCGTGGCCGTCACTGAGGCGGGCAGGATCTTTCTGGAGCAGGTGGGGCCAGCCCTGCAAGACTTGCGTGCTGCGCTCGACGCAGTACGGTCACACAACGCGGGGCCTTCGGGCACACTGCGTATCAATGCATTCGCCAGCGCTGCCCGAGCAGCACTTCTACCACTGGTAGTAGAGTTCTTGCGGCATCATCCAAAGGTCCATATTGATCTCGTTACCGAAGGCCGCCTGGTGGATATCGTCGCTGACGGCTTCGATTTTGGCGTACGTTCCGCGAGCCTCGTACCCAGCGACATGATTGTGATCCCCCTCGGCCTGCCGCAACGGTACGCCGTAGTCGGTACACCCGCGTACTTCGAAAAATTTGGCAAGCCACAAACACCGCCTGATCTGCTCAACCATCGATGCATCCGGGTCCGCCTACCCAATGGCGCAATCTTCCCGTGGCATTTCGAACGAGATGGAGAAGTAACCAGGCTCGATGTAAGCGGGCCGCTCACGCTTGATGAGCCCAGCGTCGTCAAATGGACAGTGCAGGAGGGCATGGGGCTCGGATTCTTTATGGAGCAGGACGTACTAGGTGAAATCGAGACCGGACAGTTCGAGCGGATATTGGAAGCGTGGACACCGCCCAGAGACAATCTCTGCCTGTACTACCCGAACCGTCGCAACCCCTCCGCCGCGCTTAAGGCATTCATCACCCTCGCTCGCGCCCATCAAGCCAGCCAAAACGCACGAGCGTGATTCATGTTTATCTCTGGCGCACTTGCAACAGAGAGCCGCGGGCTATGGTCACCACCAACATTAATTAATCAAACCGAGTGTCAGGCCTTTCAATGTAGCCGCTGCGCGGGTCGAGCATCCCAGCTTGCGAAAGATGCTCTCCACGTGTGTGCGAACCGTGCTCGGACTGATGGCCAGCAGCCGCGCCACCTGCTTGTTGCTGGCGCCACGGCTGATTTCAAGGAGGATGCGACACTCACGCGTCGTCAGTAACGAAGCCTTGGGCTTATAAATCCCCCGCTCGCCCCGTGCGGTCGCAATCACCGCTTGGCACGCATTGTTGTCAAACAAGCCACTGCCAGCATCCCGCTCGAGCAGTCTCGCCGCCTCTGATTCGCTATAGGCCGGCCGCCATGGCCGGGCTTGCCTCAGTGCGACCCAGGCTACGGAAGCGGCGAGCAGTCGGTGCTCGGCACACAGCGCATCGCCCATTACGCCTCGAAAATAGCCACTGCCGTTGAGCCGTTCATAAGCATGGGCTGCAATCTCTCCAGACGCGGCCAATTCATTAAAAGGTCTTAGCGCCTGTTGCGTCCAGTAAGGAACGAGGTGTACCCGCTCCGCAGCGCCGTATGGGAGCGCCCCCGCGGTATTCCAGAGGTGGTTGGAAACGGCTGCCCGACCGAGACTGTAGACAAGCGCTGCCTTTCCGATCTCGGTAAGGGCTGGCTCACCCAGCCCCCACTGGCGTGCAGCTTCCATGGCGACATGCGCCACCTGTCGTGAATGCCCTGCCAACCAGGGCAGCTTCAGGTCAATCACGTCTCCCACCAGCGTTAGCGAGACGTAACGTTCGGCCTGCTCATGGTCAGTGAGTTTGGAGGACGCCTCTAGGTCCGCCAGCCATTCCCTGGCGTTTCCTATGAGCAACGATGCGAGATAAGCAGGATAGCGCCGATCCGACTGTTCATGGATCCAGCGTAGCGCCGCATCAAGGCCATAGGCTCGGCTGAGAATATCCAGATCACCAGCAAGCACCACTTGATAGGCGACCTCTGGGATATGCTCATGCGTCAGGCCCTGCGGCCGGCCAGTCCCGTCGTAGGTTTCGAATACGTGGCACAGGCCTGCCTTGACAGCGGCACCAAGTTCGAGGGTTTTGGCTATTTCTCCAGATACCTCACAGTGCACGACCGCAAGCGGGGCTGCCTGATGCACCGCGTTCATTTCCTCCTTGCCTAGAGTAAGGTCAAGCATCGCGCGGCGGCCATCTACATCATTACCCAACAGATCCGCAAACCCTTCGGCGTTTGCGGTACAGCCAGACCAGCGCAGTAGGGCGACCAGTTCCGCTACTCTCAGGTGCTCACCGTCGCCGTGCCTGGCCCGCGCCAGCATCCGCGCCAGTTCGGCAACGCGCCGGGAATGCCGGAGTGGCTGTCCCATGCTGAGGTCACCGACCTGGGCAATTACTCCCAGTGCTCCGCTCAATGAGATGTTCAGTGCCAACGCGCTATTCATTGAAAATACCCCGGGTCGGATAAATGACCGATGCACATAAAGCAGGCCAGTCAGCAGAATTTGAGCTCCCACACAGGAGCCAATTCAATGAAAACACTCAGATCAAAAGTCGCCGCCTTCGCCTTTGCCCTTACAGGCACGTTTATCGCAAGTACTAGTCAAGCGGAGGATACAACGCCTTCGGTGGTGATCGTACATGGCGCATTCGCCGACGGATCCGACTGGGCCAAAGTCGTGCCGCTGCTTCAGGCTGAAGGGATTGCCGTTACGGTCGTGCAAAATCCGCTCACCTCGCTTGCCGACGATGTTGCCGCTACACACCGTGTCTTAAATAACCAGCAGGGAAAAGTAGTTCTAGTTGGCCATTCATGGGGCGGTACCGTGATTACCGAGGCCGGCAGCGACGAGAAAGTCAGCGCTCTGGTATATGTCGCCGCATTCGCGCCGGATGCCGGACAAACCAGCGGCGAACAGGGCAGGGGCGCGCCTACGCCTCCTGGTATCAGTCAAATCAAGGCAGACGGCAATGGCTTCCTCTACCTGACGCCAGAAGGCATGGCCAAGGACTTCGCTCAGGACCTCCCTGCAGCGCAGACCGCCGTGATGACCGCAACGCAAGGACCCATCAAGGCATCTGCATTCGAGGATAGAACGACTGTCTCTGCCTGGAAGACCAAACCGTCCTGGTATCTGCTGGCCAATGAGGACCGGATGATTCACCCCGACGTCCAGCGCGCTACTGCAAAGCGTATCGGCGCGCAATTGAATGAGCTACACACGAGTCATGTTCCTCAACAGTCACAACCCGCCGAGGTAGCCAAGGTAATTCTCGAAGCAGTGCGAAGCGATGGCGGTCAGTGATCCCTTCGTGACGCCACTGATACTCCTGAACTCACTCGTTACATTGATACGGAGCGGACATGAACCTTCTATATGCTCAGAGCTATGACTTCATTGTGTGTGGTGCAGGTACGACGGGATGCGTGGTTGCTGCCCGCCTTGCCGACCATAACAACGCACGCGTCTTGCTGATAGAAGCAGGCAACGCGTATTCCGGACCGGAGGTTGTCGAACCGGCACAATGGCCGATGAACCTCGGTACGGATCGCGACTGGGCTTTCGAGGGGCAACCTAATTCGCACCTCAATGATCGTCGCCTTTCCCTGAGCATGGGCAAAGGGCTCGGAGGTGGATCTAGCATCAATGTAATGGTCTGGGCGCGCGGGCACCGCTCGGATTGGGATTATTTCGCTGCCGAGTCCGGCGATCCCGCCTGGGGCTACAGCTCAGTACTAGATTACTATCGCAGGATTGAGAGTTGGCAAGGAAGTCCGGATGCAGTGCGGCGCGGCTCAGGCGGTCCCGTGCATGTTGAGCAGCCAGCCACACCTCAGCCCCTCGCCTGGGCGACATTGGAAGCAGCCAGCTGTCTGGGCATTCCTAGATATGAAAGCCCCAATGGAGAAATGATGGAAGGCCCGGGCGGGGTCGCGATTACCGATCTGCGCATCAACCAGGGCAAGCGCGAATCCGTTTACGACTCCTATATCCGGCCACGGCTGCAGCATCCGAATTTGACGGTTCTGACCGGTGCATTGGTAACCCGTGTACTGCTTAGCGGGACAAAGGCAATCGGTGTTGAAGCGGTAGTGGACGGCAAGCGGCACCGCTTTCATGCTGGAGCTGAAGTCATTCTATCTATGGGCGCGGTAAATACGCCAAAGGTACTCATGCAGTCGGGGATTGGTCCGGAGGATCAACTGCGCGCCCATGGCATCGCCTTGATCAATCACCTTCCAGGTCTGGGTCAAAATCTTCAGGACCATATTGCTTTTGGCTGTACCTGGGAGTATCGGCAACCTCAGCTGATAGGCGGTAGTGGATGTGAAACCACCCTGTACTGGAGGAGCGACAGCCGCCTGGACGCTCCAGACCTGCTGCAATGTCAGCTCGAGTTTCCAGTGCCCTCTCCCTCTGAGGTCGGTGTTCAGCCGCCGCAACATGGCTGGACGATGTTTGCAGGGCTGGCCAGGCCTGTTAGTCGAGGGCGCGTGCGCCTGTCTGGTGCCGGCCCACAGGACGCTCCACTCATTGAGCCGGAATCGCTGAGCGCCCCTGAGGATATGGCCGCGGCGCTCGCGTCGATCGACCTGTGCCGGGCGATCGGCAACAGCGAAGCCTTCAACGGGTTGGTAAAGCGCGAGGTCGTTCCTGGCCCGAAAGAACGTCGCGCTATGGAGCAGTTCATCCGTAATGCTGCCGTGACCTACTGGCATCAGTCCTGCACTGCAAAAATGGGTCGCGATGCGATGTCAGTGGTTGACTGTCAGCTTCGGGTGTATGGCATTGAGAAACTTCGAATCGCGGATGCCTCGATCATGCCTCGAATAACCGTCGGCAATACGATGGCTCCATGCGTTGTCATTGGTGAACGTGCTGCCGACATGGTTCTCGCTGCGCATGGTTCGAGGGCTACAATATCTGTGTCTTAACGGGTAATGCAGTGAGGATAATAATAGTTGGCGGAGGTATAGCTGGCCTTGAAATGGCTAGGGCGCTAGAACAAGCCCGACTTGGTCGAGCGCAAGGCCAATGCGCCACAGGGAGGCACCAGGCTCTACTTGCCAGGAAATGCAGCACGGGCTTTGCACGAGCTAGGGCTACTGAATTCGATTGCAACGATGGCAGCTCCGATCAAAACCCAGCGTATTCTTGATAATAGAGGGACAGAGTTGAGCGTCACGCAGCTCCCCGGGAATCTGGTCGTCGGGCCATGTCTAGCGCTTGCGCGCGAAACCTTGCATGCAACACACACGCAGGGCAAACGAGACGGGCGTGCATTGTAGCCACAAGAGTGTACTCAAACCTCTAGCAGTGTCATTTAGTTCTGGTGAATCAGTGAGAGGATGCTGTCTTTAAGAATACACACCTGGCAGAGCAGGCGTGTATATCCGAAACAAGGCTCTTCTGCTGCAGCACAACAGTCATATCGCCTAAGCAAAGGTATCATTGTTGCGTGATGCTTGCGCTATTTGCCGTACCGTTTTGGACGAGCCTGGCCTCGTTATAGATGCCGCTCTGCTGCACAGTGGCAACCCCCAGCGACCCGCTCTGAAACACCTCAAGGTTACCGCTGCTTGTATTGTCCTGGCGGGCGGTAACGTCAAGCTCATCACCACGCTGGGTAATGGTCATCCTGCTTGGGAGGCTAAGTTCATTGCTGACCTGAGAGACATCGATGCTGTTATTTGAGCCAATGACATCCGTTAACAGACTAGATGCCGAACCTGTCTGTTGACGCTCCTGCCGAACGTTTACGCTATTGGAGTTCCCATCCAGGTAAGCCTCCATACGGGATGCGCCATTCTGATCGATAGTAAGTCGGTTATCACTGCCATATATGGAAACAATGGCATCAGGAGCCAAACTGTCACTTTCATTTCGTTGAAGCGCCTCAACAGTATTGCCGCTACCTTCCTGTCTTGTCCTAATGTACGCACCTGTACCACTTTGCTCCACAACAGCCGTGTTAGCGTTACCAACCTGAATGGCGCCTACGCTGTTATCCATTGACAGGGCACCTGCGAGTGTCGATACCGAAATCCTATTATTATCTCCGTAAGAGGCAAGGCTTGCGTAATTCAGGTAACCGTCCTGCATGACAGTATGTTCATTGTTATCTCCAGATTGCAGGCTTTGCGCGTAATTCTGGATTCCGCCTTGAGTCACCTCCGACAGGTTTCCACTACCTGCCTGGCTGATAGACCCACCATTAGCAGCCGTGTAGCTTTCACTGCCTGGCTGTTGCTGAACCATTGCCTGATTGGCTGCTCCATTTTGATCGATTTGTATGTTCCCTTCTCCAAACCCATTCTGAAGCGCAGTCGCCCGGTTTCCGGTGCCCACCTGACTTGTCTCGATGGTGTCATATCGGCCCCCTTCCTGACGCTGCAAGGAATAGTTGTCCGATCCTGTCTGGGTAAGTGATGACTTAAGCCCTGTCCCATCCTGATATTGCTCTGCAATGTTGTTATCTGCGTGAATAGCAACGGAGGCCAATAGCAACGTTATCCCTATCGAAAGTGCTGAATGTTTCATAGAAAACTCCCTAAATGCTCATAGATAAGCCGAACTTTTCGACCAAGAGGAGCACCGGCACTCACGCAGCCTGACCTCGCTTTTGTAAACGTCTGCCGGGACCGTCATCCAGATATGATGGTGGATTGAAGCATAGTGAATGTTTTGGAAAGTAACTGTATTCCAGACAGGCGATGCATCCCAAGCGAAGGCTGAGCATTTATCCCCCTTGCAAACCTTTCTTGCTGTTCTAGCGAGCAGGTAGCAGTTATATCGCCTAAGAGCTGTTGAGCTGACCTGTAAGCCCGGGTATATCCATTGTTAGGGAGCTTAGTTGATCCAGAAAAAGACAGTGCCCTTCTTGAATAGCCCGCCCGACTTAGAGTTTTGGTTGGTTTACTGGTGGGAATAGAGCTGTAACGCCCGAGCGAAACCTTGCGCCCGGAAAAGCGCACTCCCTTCGCCTTGATCACCATCGCTACTGACCAAGTAGATTTCGCGGGTGCCAGGCTTAATGGCCAAGCTAGTTGAGCGCAGGAAGTGGCCGCGCTCGCGTCCCGGTATCAGGATCTGGCCTATAGGCAGGCCGCTTGGATTGAGAACCAAGACCCTCCCCTGGCTGTACATCGCCACATAGAGATTGCCGTCCTCATCGACGTGCATAGAGTCTGGCGACGGGCCGTTGAACCGATAGACTACGGCCTCGCCAAAGGGGGCAATCTTTTGTGCATTCTCAAGTTCTATACGATGTAGCAGGCCAGTCGCAAATTCGGTGACCCAGAGGGTCTTCCCGTTGAGCGACAGTGCAATGCCGTTGGCAATTGCCAGCCTAGGCAGGATAGGCACAATCCTCTTGCCGTCGGCTGGCAGATAATAGACGCCGCCACTTGGCTCGGTAGAGGTGCCCTTGAAGTCAGTGAAATAAAGGCCACCCGTTTTATCAAAGACAAGATCATCGACTAGGTAATGCTGGCCAGCGGTAATGATTTCCTGCCTGTTCCGTCAGGCTGGTAGGCAGTTAGGTTGCCAGTATTATTGAAGTTACCCAGGCCTGCGACAAACAGGCGCCCATCCTTATGGATGGCCAGCCCTGCTGAGCCCAGGGCGTTTTTCTGCACCACGACGCTAAGCCTTTGCTGGATATCAACCTTGAGTACCTGGCCGCCAAACACCTCGATCAGAAACAGATTGCCGTTTCGATCAAAGGCTGGCCCCTCTAGCAGCAAGCCCTTGTCCGAAACCTTAAGCCAACGCTGCGCCGTAATTGTGGGTAGGTTTCGCTCTGCCTCAGGGATTGCATACAATTGCTGGTCGCCCGGAGGGTAAACAAGTGCCGGAATCGGCTCTTGCGCTACCACTAAAGGCGCAAGAGTACTTAACGCAAACACAAGGCAGGCAAGAATTCTTGCGTGCATGATGATTACCTCTGTATGGTTTTTATAGTTTCCAGATATCAAGCATGGAGAGGCGACCAGCGCCGCCTATCCAGGTGCCTCTTTGTAAGGGCAAGGAATACAGCAAGGCGAAAGGTAGGGTACATCACGCAGGCGTTAGCCACCGAGTGTCAGCAGCGCAGGCACTGTCAATACCGCGGTGTAGTACCCCATGAACTGCACGCCGATGTTGAAGCCCAAAAAGCGCGAGAGAAAACCACCCAGCAGCCCTACGGTAATAATCACCATCAGACCAAGCAGGCCGCCTTCCCAGAGGCCTATGACCAGAATAAGACCGACAAAGGTGGCGATAACCGCTTCGTGACTTACCTTGCGCGAAACAAACAAGGCCGCTCGGTGGGCGAAATTCATTGAAAAGGGATAGGCGATCAGGATAGCAATGATCACAGCCAGCATCCCGTAGCCGAAGAACTCGGATGTGCTCATTAAAGTATGAAGGTTATTGATCTCGCCAGAGGTGCTATCGACCGAAAAGCGCGGCGGTGCGTTGAACAACGGGGCGGCTGGGCCTGCAGCAACCGGGCTCAAGGGCAGGCCAAACGCAATCAGCGGAATCAGCGCCTCGGCGATGTAGGTCGCCTCGGTGACACCGTTACGCGCCGTAATCACGGATGTCAGGCGATGATAGGCATGCTTGATCCGTGCTCCGATTACCTCACCCATTATCACGGTCATCGCCACCGGGCTAAAGACAAAGGTGGCACTCGATACTGCGGCCGTGGCCAGTGTCATGCGAGTTTGGCGCTTGTCGAGCACTTTTAACGGGTTAGGGAAATATCCGCCCCAGCCTTTCACATCGGGTGACAGTGAGAATACCCGGACGCTATCGCGCTGCATACGCACCCGCTCACCGGGAGACATCAGAGCAAACAACGAAGCGACCAGAGGGCCAATCGCTATGCCTAGAAAATAGCTGACGCCCAGCTTCACCCCATAGGTTGCCGTCAGGGTTTGCAGCGCGACGATAACCAAAACGAAGGGCACCAGGGTAAATACCGAGGCCCAGCGACCGGCCGAGAAATAGGCAATAAGGATGGCGGCGCCAAGAAATACCCAGGGTGCGAATGCCTTGATCACCTCGCCGAACGGAGCCAGCAGTACCGCGAACAATACTGACAGCGGCACGGCAACCAGTGCGGCAATGGCACCGCCGGAAATCATCTTTCGAAGCGCAATGTGAGGCACACCGAGTTTTCGTAGGTAGTTGGCTTCGTCCATTAGGGGCGTGGCCATGGTGTCTCCCGGAATACCCAGCAAGGCGGTTGGCACCGCGTGGGTCATATGTTTGGCGACGGCACCTGCTAGAAAAAAGGTAAATACTCCTTCCGGCGGAACCCCAAGCAATACCACCAGCAGCGTCAACGGCGCCAAGGTCGTGGTTTCGTCGCTACCAGATATCAGGCCAATAGCGGCAAATACGACAGCACCGATAAGCCCCATACCGCAGGCGACAAGGATCTGTTCAACAAGGCCCTCCATCATGACTGCCCTCCGCTCAGACTGACGTGTGCGGGAACCACCACGACAGCGCTAGGCGCCTGGGCGGCCGTCCGGGCTTCAGCGGCCTCGGCTTCACGAAAAAGGGCATAGAGCCCCAGCTCACGCAGTTCGACTACTACTTCATGAGGTAGCTCGTCCAGCCGCCCTATCGTGCCGTGTTCCGCCGCAAGTTCTACGAGTACCTGCTGGCGAAACGTCGGATCGATCATGTGCTCGACGACTTTGCGCTTTGGCTTGAAAAGCATCGCGCTGATTAAGCCACCTGCCAGGCAGCCCAGAATGCCCGTCAGCATTGCATAGGCCCGTGCCATTTGCCTGGATTCGACTACGCCTAGGAGTACGTGCTGCGCAAGATAATAGGTGCCAAGGCTGATAAGGGCGCCGATGATGATGGACATGAGCAGGTGGCTGCGATCAACAGTGTCACCCCAGACTTCATAGAGCTCCGGCTTTTTCATGGCTGTGCCTCCTGCTGGAAGGGCACGGGGCATGCGGCTTGCGTCAGTTGATGTTCCATGATGTTTCTCCGGCCTTTGTAGGCTTTTGTTGTTATCAAGAGAAAATGTCTTAGTTTGAAAAGTGTCTTATCCCCTGTCTGATCGTGCATTGATTGCCCTTGCGGTGCGCGATGCAGTCAGCCGACCCAGCGCCTTGTCGATATAGGTGCCCGCGTGTACCAGCGCGTCCAGGTCTATGCCGGTCCTAACGCCAAGTCTGTGAAGCAGATAGGCAACATCCTCCGTTGCGACATTGCCCGTGGCGCCGGGCGCATAGGGGCAGCCGCCAAGTCCTGAAACGGAGCTGTCAAACACCCGAACGCCACAGTCCAATGCGGCGTACAGGTTCGCGATGGCCATGCCGTAGGTGTCATGGAAGTGACCAGCAAGCGAGGCGAGCGGAATCTCGCTGGCGCAGGCCCTGACTAGCGCTTTCGTTTTCTCTGGCGTACCTACGCCAGTGGTATCGCCAAGGCTGATCTCGTAGCAGCCCATCTCATACAGCGACGTGCTGACCCTTACCACATCGGTAAGAGCAACATCACCGCCAAGCGGGCAGCCTAGCACGCAGGAGACATAGCCACGTACGGGAATGCCTGCGTGTCTCGCTCTCATCAGTACCGGCTCAAACCGCGCAAGGCTCTGGGCAATGGAGCAGTTTATGTTGCGCTGGGAGAAGGCCTCCGAGGCCGCCGCAAACACGGCAATTTCGGGGCAGCCACAGCCAAGCGCAGCCTCCAGGCCTTTCTCATTTGGCACCAGCGCGCAGTAGCTTACCCCAGGCAATGGTAAAAGGCTTCGCATTACCTCGTCAGACCCTTCCATCTGCGGCACCCACCGAGGCGAGACAAACGCGCCGACCTCAAGGTTGCGCAGACCTGCTGCGATTAGACGCTCAATCAGGTTGACGCGAACCGCCACCGGCACCCTGCGTGACTCGTTCTGCAAACCGTCGCGTGGGCCAACCTCGACCAGCTTGACCACATCGGAAGTCACTGACCGCGCCTCTCTGTCAGCAGCGCTTGGGCGCGGTCGGCACGCACATCCTTTGCCTCGACCATACGCGTGGCCACCCAATCGATTTCTTCGCCGCGCGCCCCAGCTGACAGTGCGATGTTGCGTGCATGCAGCGCCATGTGCCCACGCTGAATACCTTCAGTAGCAAGGGCGCGCAGCGCACCAAGGTTTTGCGCCAAGCCAACCGCGACCGCAATCTCGGCCAGCTCTTGAGCCGTCTTGACGCCCAGGATACGTAGGGAGAGCTGCGCCAGCGGATGAGTCCTGGTTGCTCCGCCCACCAGGCCCAGCGGCATGGGCATCTCAATGGTTCCGACCAGATGGCCGTTACCTGCCTTCTCCCAGGTCGTCAGCGAGCCGTAGTGCCCGTTGCGGCAGGCATAGGCATGGGCGCCCGCTTCGACAGCACGCCAGTCATTGCCAGTGGCCACAACCAGCGGATCGATGCCGTTCATAATGCCCTTATTGTGAGTAGCTGCCCGATACGGGTCGATCGCGGCAAAGGTATAGGCGTCAATGATGCCTTCGATAACCTCCGAGCCCTGGTAGCCTGGAGCATCGAGCTGCTCGGGGGCAATGCGCACCTGGGCACGCGCCAGGCGCAGGTCGGCCAGGTTGGAAAGAATGCGCAAACGCACCTTGCCGCCGCAGAGCTGCTCGATCAGCGGCGCCACAGCCTCGGCCATGGTATTGACCGTATTGGCACCCATAGCATCGCGCACGTCGACGATGAGGTGCGCAACAAGCATCGGGCCCCGGGGGCTTTCAATAAAGGTATGCACTTCGATGTCCCGACACCCGCCCCCCAGCGTGTTTAAAAGCTGGTCCTTGCTGTTAGCCAGAGCGATGATCTCATCCTTATTGCGTAGAAGGCTTAGACGGGCACTGTAGGGATCGTCGACGCCCATGATTTGGACCTGAGCGCGCATGAGCGGCGCTGTACTGGAGGTCAGGAAACCACCGCCCGGGCGCGCCAGCTTTGCCATGAAAGAGGCCGCGGCGACGACGGAAGGTTCCTCGACCACAAGGGGGATCAGGACATCGCGGCCATTGATTTGAAAGTTGGTGGCGATCGCATAGGGCAGCTCAAATGTGCCTACTACGTTTTCGATCATGCCCTCGGCAACTCCTAGCGGCAGTGCTCCGGCCTTACGTAGCAGGGCAGTGTCCGCATTAGACAGCGCCAGCTGTTGCTGTAGGTGTTCAAGGCGTTGAACAGGTGTAAGGCTTCGGAACTGAGGCAGGCGTGAGTCAATGGACATCAGATGCTCCTTGGGGAGTCAATTGTTTTGGTGTGCCTACGTTAGCCCTGTCTGTAACCACGAAAAAAGGTACAGTTTGGCTGGACAGTTAAAGCCCTCCACCCTCTGGAGCAGGATCATGGCCCGTCAGACGCTCGCGCAGAAAGTTTCCACTGCCCTCGCCCAGCAAATTGCTGATGGCGCGCTCAAGGCAGGGGACAGGTTGCCTTCGCTCCGTGAGTACATGCGCCTGCACCGGTACTCCAAGAATACGATCATCACCGCATACGAGCAGCTGGCCTCGCAGGGGCTCGTCGAGGCGCGCCATGGACGGGGTTTTTTTGTTTGCGCCGTGCCAGCCACCAGCATGGAGGACGACGACGCGGAGCCGTACACCCGCGCGCTGGACACCATCTGGATGATGCGCCAACAGTTCGTGCGCGAGCCGGGTCACTCTCATCTGGGTGAAGGCTTCCCGCCTGTGGAGTGGTTGATGGACATGCGTCTGGACAAATTTCACCGTCAGGTCGTACGGGGAGGAGTAACGACGCTGTTTCGCTATGGCACGCGCTTGGGCAACCCGGGCCTTCGCCAGCGGCTGATTCAAAAGCTTGCCTCCTATGCAATCAGCGTCTCCCCAAGACAGGTCGTGACTACGCTGGGTGCCAACCATGGCATGGACCTGATTATCCGCCGCTATGTCAGGTCGCGTGACATCGTGCTGGTAGAGGATCCTGGTTACTATCCTCTGTTCGGCAAACTACAGCTGCAAGGCGCACGCCTGCTGGGTGTACCCCGCCAGGCTGATGGACCTGACCTTGACGCGCTGGAACGCATCCTCAAACGGCACAAACCTAGACTGTTCTTCCTGCAGTCCGTTGGCCACAACCCCACCGGTGCTGACCTTTCACCCGCCAAGGCCCACCGGCTCCTACAAATTGCCCAGAGGCACGATCTGCTTATCGTCGAGAACGATGCCATGGCTGACTTCAAGCCAAGTTCGTCGATCAAGCTATCGGCTCTAGACCAGTTGAGCCGTACGCTGTACCTGGGCAGTTTTTCCAAGTCCATCTCTGCCGCGCTACGGGTCGGCTTTATTGCCGGCAGTAAGCAGCGCATTGAGGAGCTGGCCGATATTAAGATGCTCTTGCACAACAGCGGCGCCGAATACAGCGAGCGCACCATAGATGTGATCCTGAGTGAGGGTCACTTCCTTAGGCACCTGGCACGCCTGCAGGACAGACTCCGCGAGGCGACAAGGCGCGGCATCGACATCCTTGACGAACTGGGCGCCGAACTTTTCTGCCGCCCCGAACAAAGCCTCTACCTCTGGGCCCGCTTTCCAGGCATCGACGACGCTAACAACCTCACCCGTCACTGCCTGAGTAAAGGCGTAATGCTCGCCCCAGGCTCCATCTTTGCTGTAAACCGCCATGTGCCCGTCCCCTGGACCCGGTTAAACGTCGCTTACCTGGACGATCCTGCATTTCGGGCAAGTCTGAAAGAATAAATATGCAGTAGAGCCTAGGCTGTTTTCGCATCTAAGGCCTGCACTGGGGTCATTTCTTTAATTGGCCAATTGTCCTTTTCTACCTAGGCACGGGTTAACCCTACTTTTCCGGTTGGGTGTGCTTTATTAGGCGCATGACTACCAGTAGAGGCATTGACAATCAGGGGTGTAGTCCTGTTGATCAAGAGCGCAGGACGATAGCAGACGTCGGTTGGGGCAAGCTTACCCGCCAGCTCTAATATAGGGGTCCATGAGCAGGCAAGCGGTCGTTATCGACCACTGTTATCCCAGCTCAAAGCGTTCTTCGTGTGGCGGGCATGTAGTGCCTCAACATCCGCTTGCAGGCTTGCCCTGAGTGTAAAGAGAACATGACCGTAACGTAAATGCTACCCGGTGTTAGCTTAGCCTCTGGAAAGATATAAGCGGTATAGGAAAAGTCTAGATGTCCTGTTCTCGTTAAATTTGGAATCCCCTCCTTTAGGGCGGAAGGACGTCAAATTCTTTTCAAGGGTTAACACTGCGACTGATACCTCGTCGCAATTACACCAAAGCGCTCGCCATGCACCAGGGAGCACGAGCTTAGCAGGGAAAGCTCAGCACAAACCCGATGAGGGCATGTGAAATCCTGACTATTAGAGGGTGAACGGGTCGGGACATACGCAACGTAAGCATCCTTGACCTTTACAAGGCGAACGAGGAACACACCCTGTACACGAGCGACGTCTCCTTGCAATCTTGTTTCAGATAGATAAAGCGGAAATGTCCAATTTCTTGGTGCTTCCCGATAAGAGCATGGGCTCGTGTCACTTGCTGACGGTCTCCATCTAGCTGCATCGGCTCGTGTGAGGCGAGCCGATGCGCTTGTGCTCAATCAACCGCCGCCACGATTGCGATTTCCACCAGTAATTCCGGCGCAGCCAGCTTTGACTCGACAGTAGCCCGTGCAGGTGCCTGCCCTTCTGGTGCCCAGGCGTCCCATACTTCGTTCATACCAGCGAAATTCGCCTCAATATCCGACAGCCAGACCTGCGCACTAAGAATGCGGGTCTTGTCTAGACCGACCTTGGCCAAGTAGTGGTCGATCTTCTGCAGCACCTGCTCCGTCTGGCCTTTGATGTCCTGCGTGCGGTCGCCGGCGGTTTGCCCACCGATAAAGGTTATGCCGCCCTTATACTGGACGACGCGGCTCATGCGCTGGTTGGTTTCGACTCGGGTGATCGGTTGCATGAAGGCTCCTTGGATGCCCTGAGGGCGGAAGAATCGAGATTGAAGCGATCGATGGCGAATGCTGCCAGGTCGATAGATGAAGACTCGCCCAGGACCAGTTGCGCGACGCGCTCTCCAGTACCAAGGCTCATTTGAAAGCCGCTACCGCAGTAGCCAAACGAATAGGTCAGCCCGCTTGCACGGCAGCTGTGCGAAATAACCGGCAGATCGTCTATGGTGAACGCTTCGATACCTGCCCAGGCGCGGTTGATACCAAGGTGCGTTAAATGCGGAAAAAGATCGGTCACAGTTAGCGCACTGGTGATGAGGCGAGTGATATCGACCTCGCCGTGCCGGGCATCGAAATCCAGGTCGCCGATGAGCTTGCCGCCGATGACGACCGTACCGTTATCAAACTGCTTAAACGACAGCGCGCGTCCAGTGGCCCCAAGCACCTGCTTGCAAAAGGGTGCGACTCTGTGGGTCACCATCAGCATCAAGCCTTGCGGATAGGTGGGAACAGGCTCGCCTATGTCAGCGGCAAGACGTCCCGCCCAAGCACCGGCAGTCACCACAAGGTGGTCCGCCTCGAACCGCCCTTTCGGCGTGCTGACGTGCCAATGCGAGGCCTGTTGAGTGATGGCAAGCGCCGGCGTTTGCTCATGCACCACCACGCCCAGTCGCTGCGCCGCCCTCCGAACAGCCGTCACGACGCGAAACGGCACTGCGTAGCCGTCATCCGCTACCCATATACCGCCAACGACATGTGGGGCCACCGTGGGGAGTAGCTCAAAGACTTCCGTCCGATCGATAAGAACCTCATGAGTAAATCCATTCGCCTGCAATTCGGCGACGCGCATTTGACATTGCGCAAGCTCCGCCTCGGTCTCGGCAAGCTTCAACTGTCCGCTTGCAACGAAGCTCGCATCGTCACCCAGCAGTTCCGGCAGGTTGTGCCAGATTTCGCGGGATGCCAGCGACAATGGAATCTCCGCCAGATGGCGGCCGAGTGTCCGCACTCCACCCGCATTTACACCCGAGGCATGGCGGCCAGCATAGTCGGCCTCCAGGACCGTCACCTTTATGCCCCGACGAGCAAGATGAAACGCTGTACTCAAACCATGCAGGCCAGCGCCGATGACGAGCACGTCGGAGGTCGTGTCAGCCACTGGCCAGCTCCCCGAGTGTGATCGGCTTGATGGGGGGACGGATGCGGAAATATCCCACCTCATCCGGCGACAGGCCTCGTGTCCTGGCAATGATTTCAGTAACGGTCAATCCGCACATCCGCCCCTGGCAGGGCCCCATGCCGCAGCGACCAAACGATTTTGCCTGGTTCGGTCCACTACACCCCAGCTCGACGAAACGCCGGATATCACCCGCCGTCACTTCTTCGCAGCGGCAGATAGTGACATCATCACGTGGCGGAATACGGTTCTCGTCTCGCGGACGATACAGCGCGTCAAGGAACGGGCGAATACGCAGGTTTTTTTCAAGTTGATCCCGCAGTGGCGCTGCCCTGCTGTCACGCTGCGCTGGCGTAATACGCCCCAGGTCCCGCGCAAGTCCAAGGGCAGCTAGCTGCCCTTGAAGCGCAGCAGCCTGCGCGCCACCAATTCCCGTCCCATCACCCGCCGCCGATATGAACGGCACATCCAGTCGGCCCCATTGGTCTATCTCGGGGACAAAGCACAGTTGTGCATCATCCCACCGATGCTGCGCCCTGAGCGCCTGTGTAAACTGGATGTTCGGTACCACGCCCTGATGAAGCAGGACCGTGCTGGCCGGCAAACGGTGCTGCTGTCCATCGACGACAAAGCTAAGTGCTTGCACTTGCGCCTCCCCCTCGACCTGCAAACCCTCGGCGCCGGTATAGTGCGGTACCTCGCCTTTACGTAGCGCCCGCAGCAGCGAAATGCCTTTACGCAGATAGGGCCAGGCGCGAAGCGCCTCCAGCAAATGTCCGCGGGCACGCCAGTAGTCATCCCGGCGGCTAGTGTCTACCAAAGCACTAATCGCGATACCGGCTCGCAGGTACTGCCATCCAAGTAGGTAAAGCAGTGGCCCACACCCAGCCAGAACAACTGGCCCCTGGGGTCCAATACCTGCGGTCTTGAGCAGAATCTGTGCGGCACCGGCCGTCATCACGCCTGGCAATGTCCAGCCAGGAATGGGAAAGGGTCGCTCCATCGCCCCGGTCGCCAGGAGTACGCTTTTCGCAGCGAACGAGCGTACTCGACGATCTTTTAAGTAATGCACCTGTCGCTCTCGTGTCACCTGCCACACGGATGCCCCGGTCTCGTGGCGCACCATCGAACCTTTTAGTGCGTCCGCTAACGAGCTTCCGGCCGCATAATCCGGGCCCAGCATTTCGCGCCGTGCAGGTGAGGCGCTGGTGATACCGCGATAAATCTGCCCACCGGCGGCGACCTGCTCGTCCAGCAATACAACAGAAATGCCAAGCTCGGCCAAGGTTCGTGCACCTGCCATCCCAGCAGGTCCTGCACCAATGACCACGACATCGATCGGTTCAAGATTCATGGCTGCACCTCCATCACGACTGGCTCAAGCGCCGTAAACGGCAGGTCCCGTGCGCCTTGCTGCGAACGAATACGCATGCCATCGGCCACCTCGATCAGACAGCTCTGGCGACTCGGCACCCCGTTGATTTCAACCAGGCACTCAAAGCACACACCCATCATGCAGTACGGCGCACGTGCTTCACCGCCGACTGGAGATGTACGGAAATGCCGTACGCCCGCGAGTAACAGCGCGGCGGCGACAGTAAGCCCGCTTGGTACTTGGAACGGTTGATCATCGAACGTCACGGTGATGAGCGGGCTGTCATCAGCATCGACACGGCGGAACAAGGAATCAGTGGGCATGGGAAAATACCTCCCCCGTGAGAAAACGTTCGCCAGCAAACACCGCCAGCTCTTCCGGTCGTTCACCGCCCCGAATCCATGGGGCAATCCGTGTCACATGCGCGGCAGCAAGCGTCACACCGCTGTGACAGGTGACGACGAACGCCCCAGGATGCGAATCGGACTGTTGATAGATGGGATAGCCATCCGGGCTCATCACCCGCAATGCGCCCCAGGCGCGAACCAGGCGGACATCCGCTAGGAGCGGGAACGTTGTAACCCCACGCTGCGCGATTTTTGCGAGCACGTCGGTAGTCGTCAGGTCATTAAAACCGACCTCTTCCATTGAGTCACCCAGCTGTACGCTGCCCTCGTCCGTCTGCCGAACATTGATCGTGGGATAGTCAAGAAAGGGCTGGACACGCTCGCTGACCAGGACCTGACCACGGTTCGGTGCGACTGGCGCATGCAACCCCACTTGCTCGGCCAATACTCGGTTCCCCAGGCCAGCGGCGAGAACAATGCGTGGCGCGGTGAAACGCCGCTGTGGTGTGACCACAGCAAATTCACCGGACAGAGATTCAATACGCTCCACAGGCATTCGCCCAAGCACAGTCGCGCCGTGGTAACGCGAGCCTGCATGCAGCGCTCGCAGCAGTTTCAAGGGGTTTACATGGCCGTCCATGGGGGTGTAGCTGGCGCCCACGACCTTGGGCCCAATACCTGGCAATCGCGCGTTCAGGTCAGCCTGGTCGAGCATCTCGAACGGGTAATTACCCAGCTCGGCCTGCATGCCTGCCAAGCGCGACTGCCGCTCTGCCAACTCGCTATCGGAAAAGCACATGTGGAACCCGCCGGGCTGTTTGAGGCGTACGTCGACGTCCGTTTCCTTCAACAATCCTTCGGCCAGGCCAGCCCAAGCCAAAGCTGATGACCGAGTCCAACGCGAGTACTCCAAACGGTCGAACCCTTTGCCCTGTACCCACACCAGACCAAAGTTGCCGCGTGATGCCCTGAACGCATCATCGCCCTGATCCAGTACCAGCGTACTCGTACCAGACTTCGCCAGGCCATAGGCCACGGCCATGCCGACCAAACCTCCGCCAACGACGATCACATCCGCGGAGGTGGGGATAGCGTTCGTCATTGCTTCTCTCCAATCAGTACACGATCCAGACCGACCAGACGATCGAGAAACACCATCACCGCCAGCGTGCCGATGATCAGCACAGTCGAGACCGCCGTGATCAGAGGATCAATGGTTTGGGAAATCTGGTTGTACATCGCGACCGGCAGCGTCGTAGTTCCCGGCGTGGCGACGAATACCGTCATGGTCAATTCGTCGAAACTCTGGATGAACGCCAACAGCCACCCCCCAATCACACCGGTACGAATGCGGGGCAGGATCACTCGCCAGAACACAGTGAACCGCCCGGCTCCCAGCGACAACGCCGCCTGCTCGACATCGCGTTCGAGGCCAATGGTTGAGGCTAAGGTCAGGCGCAAGGCATAGGGCAGTACGACGATCACATGTGTAACACTCAGCGCCCATAACGACCCGCCAACCTGCGCCAGTGAAAAGAAGCGTAGAAAGGCAATGCCCAATACCACGGAAGGAATCATCAGCGGTGATAGTAGGAACCCTGTTATCGCGCCGCGACCTGGAAAGTTGTATCGGCTGATCGCCAGGGCCGCGGGAACTGCCAGCAGCGTGGCAAAGGTGGCAGAGACTAGCCCCAGCTTTAGCGATAGCCAGAACGCATCGATCATTTCCTGGCTTTCCCACAGCGCATGAAACCAGCGTAGGGATAGGCCATCGGTCGGCAAGGAAATGTATCCCTCACCCGTGAACGAAACTGCCATCACTACTACCAACGGCGCGACGATGAAGGCAATGAAGAGCGTATGAAATGCGAGCGAGAAAAATCCGTTGCGATACATGGCAATCACTCGAAGACATGTTTGAAACGGCGCTCAGCCAGCCGGCTGCAGCCCACCACGATTACCAGATTGGCAATCAGCAACAGCACCGCGATTGCAGCGCCCAGCGGCCAGTTCAGCGAACCGAGGAATTCATCGTAGGCCGCCGTCGCCACCACTTTGAGACGACGTCCTCCAATGATCGCAGGCGTCGCGAAGGCCGAGGCAGCCAAGGCAAAGACGATGATCGAGCCCGAAAGAATCCCCGGCATAATCTGCGGCAGCACAACCCGGCGAAAGGTCGTCATGCGGGACGCGCCTAACGATAGTCCCGCCTGCTCTACCTGCACGTCGAGCTTTTGCAGACTGGCCCAAACCGCAATCACCATGAAAGGCACCAGTACGTGGGTCAGGGCGAGCACGACACCAAACTGGGTGAACATCATCCGAATGGGAAACTCTGTGATGCCGAGCGCCTGTAGTGCCTGATTTATCAACCCGTTGTTGCCCAGCAGGATCGCCCAGCCAAGGGTTCGCACCACGACCGAAATCAGTAGCGGCCCCAGCACGACCAGCAGGAACAGGGAGCGCCACGGGCTACGCATGCGCGCAATGATGAGGGTTTCCGGTACGCCAAGCAGCACACAGAAGAACGTCACCGCTATTGCCATTCCGCCAGTACGCAGGAAGATCTCGTGGAAGTAGTCATCGCTGAAGACTTCCAGGTAGTTGGCAAACGTATAAATAGGAATCACACCCTCGGTATCGCTGAATAGGTTCAGTGACAGCATCGCGGTCAACACCAAGGGCGCAGCCAATAGCGTGACGAAGACAAGCATCGCGGGCCCGGTTAGCAGCCAGGGCGAGCTGCCGATGCGTTCGGCGTCATACGTGGCCATGGGCGACCTCCTGCTCTAACAGCCGCAGGTCATCATCGAGCCAGGTTAGGCCTATTTCTTCACCCTCCATCGGTGGCGGAGGGCCAAAGTTCGGTTGCGTAACGTTTACCGGACCCAATGGGCTTTCGACTCCGATCAGCCAAAGATTGCCAAGGAATACCCGCATACGCACGGTGCCGCGCAAACGTGCCTCGGTGGGCTCGGCCAGGCGGATTTTCTCGGGCCGAAGGTAGACATTTACATTCCCGTCGAACTGATGCCCCTCGTGCGGAACGTGAAACATCAGGTTGTCCACCTTCACCTCATAGCAGCGAGGCTTGCGGGTATGAATCGCCCCAGCGAAGGCATTGGTCTTGCCCAAAAAGCTCGAGGCAAACGGCGACTGTGGTCGCTCGTAGGTCTCGAATGGAGAACCGATCTGCACAATGCGTCCGCCGTGCATCACGGCGATGCGATCGCTCATGGTCATCGCCTCCACTTGGTCGTGTGTCACGAGGATGGTGGTGATGCCAAGGTCACGCTGGATGGCGCGTAACTCGATGTGCATGTCTTCGCGCAATTTGGCGTCGAGGTTGGACATCGGCTCGTCCAGTAACAATAGATCCGGACGGATCGCCAGCGCACGAGCAATGGCAACGCGCTGTCGTTGGCCACCGGATAGGGCCTTGGGATAACGCGCGCCGAGACCGTGCAGGCGAACCATGTCGAGCGCGGACTGTACGCGCCCTACCCGCTCACTGCGAGGAACACCTCGCATCTCCAGCCCAAAGCTGACGTTCTCCTCAACCGTCATATGCGGAAACAGCGCATAGCTCTGGAAAACGATTCCGAGCCCACGCTTTTCCGGGCGAACATGGGTGATGTCCCGGCCGTCCAGAACGATACGTCCGGCCGTGGGCTGAACAAAGCCTGCAATGCTCTGCAAGGTAGTGGTTTTGCCACAGCCGGAGGGCCCAAGTAGTGAGAGGAACTCGCCCTTTTCCACTGAAAGGTCCAGGCCGGCAATGGCGGTGAAGTCGCCATACGTCTTGACGATGCCATCGAGGGTCAGAAAAGCCATGCATGCCTCCAGGGTGACAAACGCGTTCGCGATTGATCAACGTCCGTATTCGGAAAGGGTTCGAACGCCTGCCGTCATGGTTCTATCCATGACCGTCAGGCACATCGATTCAGCGCTCGATCGTGCGATTCCAGCGTGTCGTCCACTCGGAACGCTTCTGGTTGATCGTGTCCCAATCAACCTTGATCAGGCTGTCGACCTTCTCTTGTCCATAAGGCATGCGGGCGGCGAGTTCAGGCGGAAGTTCAACGGTCCGGTTTACCGGCGCGAAGCCATTGCTTTCCGACTGGATCCTCTGCACTTCGGGGGATAGCACGTACTGGATAAACTTTTGCGAAAGCTCTGATTGCGCGTTTGGCGTCACGGAACAGCCCGCGATCTGCAGCGCCACCGCCCCCTCCTTTGGGTAGATGAACTTGAGCGGGAAGCCGGTGTTCTGAAGCGCAACTGCTCGACCGCTGCCGTACACCGCCATGACTACGTCACCGTTCTGCATCATGCCGTCCATCTCACCGGGGGCGCTAACCCAGGCCAGGACATTTGGTGCGATGTCCTCTTCGAACACCTTGAAGCCTGGATCGATGTTCTTCTCGCTGCCGCCATTCAGGCGTGCCATTTCGATCAAGGAATGTAAGCCGTAGGTATTGGAAATTGGCGGCATACCCAGCAACTGCTGGTACTGGGGATTCTTGAGATCGTTCCAAGAGGTCGGCGCTGCCCAGCCGCGCTTTTTAAAGGCTTCCTCGTTGTAACCAATACCTGTTGCGACCATGCCAAGTGCAGTTGCCTCAGGGCTCAACCGCGCCAACGGATACAGATCCTGGTAGACAGGTGCATCAGCCAGCTTTTCGCAAAAGCCCAGTTGCAGTGCCTGGTACATCGGACCATCGTCCATCATGGCGACGTTGATCTGCTGGCGCCCCTTTTGCGCTTGCAGCTTGGCCAATGTTTCCGTTGAGTTGCCGGAGACGTAGACCACCTTCACCCCGTGAGCCTTTTCGAAGTTGGGAATGACGCGAGTCTTGTACATCTGCTCAGTGGAACCGCCGACACCTGCCACATACAGTGTGGTTTCGGCTTGAGCGGTTAATGAGAAACCGGCTGTGGCCAACAGCAGCGCGGATAGACCATGGCGTAAGGAGATCGATGAGGCGAGGATAGAATGCGAGCTAGTCACGGGCAATGCTCCCTTATTTGCGTAGCGGCAGATCGAGAACTTCGTGGATCACGACAAGAAGGTCGATGCATCCGCTTCCGAAGACTTCGCTATCACACCTTTCGGAAACGCTTTCTTTTTATGGGGCCATTTGGCTTGGGATCGAGTATTGTCGCTTCAAACCCATAGGGTCAAATACGGATGTATGGGTTAAGTATTCATATCTGATATGAAGGCTCGCTATGAATCTAAGGCAGATCGAAGCATTCCGTAGCGTTATGCGCCTGGGCTCCATGACCACTGCAGCCGAAGCTCTGTACACGTCGCAACCCAATGTCAGCCGCTTGATCGCGCAGCTTGAGCTGAGTACGGGGCTCAAATTATTTGAACGCGCAGGTGTACGGCTGATCCCAACGAAGGAAGGCAGCGCTTTCTTTCAAGAGGTAGAGCGCGCTTACGTCGGGCTGGATAGCCTGCGTCAATCCGCAAAGAACATTCGCAATCTTGGTACAGGCCGTTTACGTATCGCTGCAGTACCTTCGACTGGGCTTACACTGATACCTCAGGTCATCAAACACTTCGTCGAAACACACCCGGAGTTGACCGTATCGCTGCATATGAATGCCTCACCCACAGTCGTGCAATGGGTGCAATCACAGTTCTGCGACCTCGGAGTAGTGGTCCAACCAAGCGATGCCGGTCCCTTGGAGACACTCCTCATTACTCAGCTGCGAGCCGTTTGTGTATTGCCGCCAGGGCATCGCCTAGCCGTGCGGGAACTCATAACGGCACAGGATCTGCACGGGGAGAATTTTGTGTCGCTGTGTCATGGCGACGGTACACGCGAGCAGATGGATAAGGTCTTCGAAAATGCCGGCGTCGAACGAAAGCTGGTCGTAGAAGGCCAATACAGCGCCATCAATTGCGAGATGGTTGCCTCCGGGATGGGAGCAGCACTGGTAAGCCCGAACGTTGCACAAGACTTTCTGCACAAGGGCATCACCATCCACCGCTTTGAGCCTGAACTGTTATTCCCGGTTTATGTTGTAACTCCTGCGGCATCAGGCCAGACGCCACTAGCAAGACAGTTCATCCAGGCGCTGCGCGAGCATTATGAAACAGAATTCCCACGGTAATATAGATCATTCAGAGCAGCGTTGAAGCCATGATCGCTTTGACCTGGATACGGATCGGCTTGAGAAAATCATCCTTAGACCGGCCCTAACTCAGCGGATAAATAGGAGCGAGCTACCATCGATATTGATATCAATGGTAGCGGTTATAGCCGGGCCGGTCAGAACTCAGTTGCTGACCCGGCAGGCTCATATTCACAAGGTAACTTTTCACAACACTACCGTTAGCTGTTGCTAGCACCTTATTGAGGATGGCACCGTTCTTTACAATGATTTTGGCCCAGAAAAACCTGGCTTTGCTGGATATTATCTTTGAGCTACAGGTTTGATTATCAATTTTGGGACTTTTCGTAGTTTCGTAGCCTGCTCATAGCTATAGGCCAAGCCTAGCAGGTTTGCTTCGTCCCACTGACGACCTATAAATATAAGGCTGAAAGGCGAGCCCGAAGGATAATACCCCGCAGGCACCGTTACGCCAGGAAAGCCCCCAATATTAATCTCCGATACGGTTGTTTCAGCAATAACATCCGAACTAAACAGAAGAGGCGTTTCTTTGCGCATCTGGGGTAATACAACAGCATCCAGCTTTTGCCTATCCATGACCCCGTTTAACGTCTCGATGTATTTGGTCTTCGCCTTTAAGAAGGCATCTAGCCTAGGCGGCTTTGAAGGGTTTGCCAAAGAATCCTCAAAGCCTGGTTGAGAGCGTTCGTAAGCTAGCGGGCCACCTTCAGCGAAGGGATCCTGCTTAATCAACCTGGTAAGCTCTTCCAGCGTATGCGCTGGAGCTTGTGGGCCAAGACGCTGTAGGTAGTTTTGTAGATCAAAGGCAACAGAATCCTCACCCCGTGGATCATACCCACCAAGCCCTGGAATAGGAGAGGGTTGTGCAATCGAAGCAAATCCTGACCCGGCAAACGGGTCGGTGACTACTATCGCGCCTTCCGCCTCAAGTTGAGCAATCGCTTGTTTGTAGAGTGCCTGGGTATCAGGGGAGAGTGGCGCATCACGCCAGCCAGGTCCATAAAGCCCAATCCGTTTACCTTTCAGCGCTGTACGAATGAGCTGACTGGTATACCCGTTAACAGGTATATGTCCAATCGAGGCTACGGTTTTGGGATCAGCCGCAGTGTAACCGGCCAGAGCATCAAGCGTGATGGCAGCATCATAAACGGTTTTGGCATGTGGCCCCACAACATCACGGGTACTCGTTGCAAGCGGTACTACTCCAACATTAGGAACGAGACCAAAAGTAGGTTTTATACTGACCAACGCTTGTGCTGCGGCCGGATTCTGAATAGAGCCGCCAGTTTCTTCAGCGAGTCCCAACACCGCAAGGCTACCTGAAACTGCTGTAGCTGTTCCTGCGCTGCTTCCACCTGTCGCACGTGTTTGATCTGCTGCGTTGTAAGTAGGACCTGCCCAGCTGTCATTAGCATTAGTACCGCTTAGGCTTAAGACAGGCACATTGGTCTTACCGAGAATAACTGCACCAGCAGCACGTAATCTCTCGACGACCGGAGCGTCAACGGCCGGAATCAGGTCGATCCCGCCGGCACGGCGACTCAGCGGCGCCCAGCCAGCGGTGGTAGGAAGCCCTGCAAAGTCCATTGTGTCCTTTACCACTACGGGAATCCCAGCCAAAGGCCCGAGCTTTTCACCTGCGGCGCGGCGTTTATCAATCGCCTCGGCATCGCTCAAGGCATTTGGATTCATGGTAATAATAGCGTTGTAGCCAGGATTATATTTTTCAATACGGGCCAGGAATGCTTCGGTTAACTGCCGGGAGGTATATTGTTTTCGCTCAAGAGCTATTTGGGCTTCTTGCGCTGTCAGCTCTACGATCTTGATGTCTTTCGCTAATGCCTGTTGAGCCAATAGCTGGCAACAGGCCAAGACTGACATCACTAGCAATGTGGGAGTTATTGGTTTTGCCTGCATAAAAAACCTTTAGCCTGTGCAGATGCAACATCGCATCCGGAGACTATCAGCAAGAGATATGCCGCATATATTTGTAAATAGGTTGCCTCCTTAGGCACCAGGACAGAGCAGTGTTGGAGAACCAGTTAGTAAAGGGCTTCATTTTAGTGCGATAGGATTAGCTATATAGGATTAGAGAGTCTTAGCTAAATAAGTCGGGTTAATCTATCAACTCATTTGTAGTGGCCTAATGATTTCGAACACCCATTTAAGTAAGAATACTCGCCTGAGAAGGTGTCTGAGGACCAAGCCCCGTCGTTCTTTTACGCCTGAGTTCAAGCGCGAGGCTGCCAGCCTGGTGCTCGATCAGGGCTACAGCCACATCGAAGCCGCACATTACCTTGGGCTAGTTGAGTCGGCGCTTCGCCGATGAGTGAATCAGCTGCAAGAGGAGCGCAATGGTGTCACTCCAACCAACAAAGCCCTAACGCCTGAGCAGCAGAAGATTCAGGAATTGGAGGCCGGATCAATCGGCTGGAACGAGAAAAACACATATCAAAAAAGGCATCGCGCTCTTGATGGCCGAGGAGCACGAGCGCTCGCCTTGATTGCTCCAACGAGCCTGTTGATCTGTTGTACAGCGCTGCAAGATAAACCAGCCTTGCGTTTGATCAGAGTGCTAGGTTCTTTTTGCCAGTCGATCTCCCTATCCAGATGCGTACGCAGTTCCAGGCGCTCAAATAGAAAAAGGCACGTCATATTGATCAGAGTAATGGTGACGGCCTGAATCTCGAGAGCTGGATCGGCCTGGATAGTGAGTACTCGTCGGCCATGGGTTGTACCTGCGCCGGTGGCTAATGCCGTCAGGTCTGAGGGAAACCCGCACGGGGTTCATCTGGCGCGGGTAGAAAGGAGAGGATTTATAAGATTAAGTATAGGATTGATCAGCGTCTCCCAGTACTTTGAGTACCGCTCCTCGCAACTGATCTATTGACCATGGCTTTGCCAGGAATTGGTCAAAGGCGTCGAAGCTAGAAAGTGAGCTGGTGTTATAGCCTGAAGTCAGCACAACCTTGATATGAGGCCATTTGCTAGCGACTAGTTTTGCTAGATCAACACCGTCCAGTCGCCCTGGTGTACGCACATCTGTTACCAGAACGGCTACGCTTTGACCGTGCTCTTGTAGAAAGGAATAGCCATCGTCGGCGGTAGGGAGCGCTTCGACTCTTGGCCCAACGGAGTCCAGCACCTCGGCCATTAAGAACCGTAGGTAGTCTGTATCTTCAACGATAAGAATCTTTTTTCCGGTGGTGCATTTGCCTACTCCATTCATAGTGTACCGCCACCTCTCAGAGAGCTTGAGTTGAAAACCTCGTCAAGGATAATTGTAGGCAAAGCAGAGGTAGCTTGGCTCTGCTTTCTGAAAAATTATGTGGCCGAGACAAGTTAAGCGCTTTTAATCCTCTGCCACGAGCCTACGCTAGGAGGTTTCGTCCTCAATCACGAGCACTGTTTTTTCTGAATTGTTCTCTAACATAGAGGCAAGGGTCAGAGGAGAGGGTTAGCGTTCCTATGCCCTGATCGATAACCTAGGCGAGCCTCCGAGAATTTCCTCCCTTGAGATAGTTAGGCCAGCCTCTTAAGGTCTTCAATGATGCTGGCCTGTATAGAGCGATGTTTACAACCCAAGCTTTTCTGATGTCCTAGCGTTTACTAGCCAATTGTTTGTGGCAGAACTTTAGACTTTAAAACGCTGCACCATTGCAATGAGTCTTTCATTAGAAGCCATAAGTGCTTGGGTGCTGTGATCGGTACTCGTACCGGTTTGAACAAGCTCTTCTACCATATGTCGAACAGCGACCATGTTCTGGTTAATCTCTTCAGCAACGGCGCTTTGCTCTTCTGCAGCGGTTGCAATCTGCGTGCTCAGATCATTGATACGAACGACAGATGTCGCCATACCATCAAGGCCTTCATTGACGCGTGATGTTTTATCCACCGTTGCTTGGCAGCTATTTTTCGTCTTTTCCATCGCGCTAACCGCTGCACTTACACCTTGCTGTAGGCTTTCCAGCATTTCGTTGATTTCTGAGGTACTTTGTTGAGTGCGCCCCGCCAACGCGCGGACTTCATCAGCAACCACGGCAAAGCCGCGACCTTGCTCTCCTGCCCGAGCAGCTTCAATGGCCGCGTTAAGCGCAAGTAAATTGGTTTGCCCTGCAATCTCACCAATCACCCCAAGTACATTATTGATCCGCTTGGCATCCTGTTCCATCGCCTGAACTTTAGCGGTAGCGGTTTCGACCTCAGCTATCAACGCACCTACGCTGTTAGAGGCCTCTAGTACAACCCTTTTCGAAACACGGGCGCTTTCATTGACATCTTGGGTGAAACTGGCGGTTTCCGCTGCACTACGAGCTACCTCATCAGCCGTTGAGCTCATCTCAGTAATGGCTGTGACCGCCTGGTCTGTCTCCGAAGCATGCCGGGCTAAAATGTGATTACTGTTTTTGGACTGCTGCTTTAAATGCTCGATCCCGTTAGCGATTTCTACCGTAGCTCCATTCACATCGACAATTAGTGTTTGCAAGTAAGCAATAAAGCGATTTACCGCATGGCCCACTTCACCGAGCTCATCCGGCGCACGGATCTGAATACGACGGGTTAGGTCTGCTTCCCCGGCAGACAATGTGTCGATATTTTGCCTGAGCACCTCAAGGCGCTTCATGAGCTTACCTAACGCCAGTACCATCATAAGCAGGAGGATCAACACCATTGGTATTTGCAAAAAGGCCAGGGTCTTGAGAACCGCTGTGCTGTTTTCCATTAGCAGACGAGTCGGTTGTGCTACGGCCATCAACCAGGGAGTCCCTTCGACTGGCACCAGGAAAAAGCTATAAGGCTCGCCGCTGGAATCTGTATAGTCACCCCGCTCTAGTTGAGAATGGCTACCTGACTTCAACACTGCCTGGATCTTCGCTACAAAGGGCAACTGACCGGCCAGATCAGAAACATTCTTGAGTACGATATTGCCGCTGATCTCAGGCTGATTACTGAGAATTTTACCGTCGGCTTCCACAATCATGATTTCAGCACTGAGTTCCTTTTCTTTATCTGCCACCAGTTGATTGAAAAAGCCCAACGTCAAATCGATTGTCGAAACACCAAACAGTGTCCCGTTTTTAACAATAGCCATCGCACAGTTCGTACGCGGCTCGGGACTGGCCTCGTCCTGATAGGCTGCTGCCCATACACACTTGCCATTAACCGCTTTTTGTCCAGCCAGATGCCACGGCTGCTCATAATAATTAAGCGATTCAGGCGTGTTCCAATGAGTATTCAGAATCAGTTTTCCTGATGCGTCTCGGTGATAAAAGGTGCTGTATTTGGTACGGCCTAACAGGCGTTTTTCGGGAATGGGCCATATACCACCGCCGAATACCTTTTGATCACCGTATTGGTCAATCAGACCAGGCAAGAGACGATCAATAGCCTCATTGTCCATTAATGGAACGGCCTGCGTAATCGCGCGGGATTGAGCCTGAACCTTATCCAGCTCACGGATAATTTGATTGCTGATTTCCTGGGTCTCATTAATCAATGTTTCTTGATCCGCAGCCATAAGGCTTGGGGTCACGAATTGATTGATACCCAGTACAGTCATTACGACGACCGCTAAAATGAACGCTAAAAAGGTTAGCGTGTAGCGCACTTTGATTGTCTTGAACGAAACCATGGTCATTGCCTCGATGATGGGCGCTTTCAACGTTCCGTGCGCCAACAAGCGTTATCGGCAAACCAGGCTTAATACTTAAGCACAGATCTTCTGATAGAAGTGGTTAGTTACAGACTGCATCTAGCCTACTTCTCAAGGCCAATCGACTAAGAGGTTGGCATCCTGCCTGCTCTAAAGGACGCGGATTCCCACAAATGGACGCTCATGGCCGGATTCTTGGTCGCATTAATATCGCGGTCCGCGCCTGCCGCTCGCGAATGGTAGTGTAGGTATCAGCGGTTTGCGCAGCGGCGGCCAACAGGGTGGCAACTGCCCCAGCCTTGGAAGCCTGATACTCAGCCTGAGTCGCTTCGCTGCCACGACGCAGGCCACCAAATATATCGATTTCCCAACGCGCCTCAAGGTTGACCTCGTAGCTATTACCATAACGATCATAGCGGGTCGTGGAGTCCAGCACCTAGCCCGGTGGGATTTCAACAGACTGGTGAACCCGTGCGGCTTGGCCGTCGACCTTAGCGGAAGGTAGCAAGGCCGCATTGGCTGTCCCCATTCCTGCGCGAGCTTGAGCAACCCGTGCCTGGGCCTTATTGAGATTCTGCGCAGGCGCCTGGGTGACGAGAGCACTTACGTGGGCGCCAAAGCCTCCCACCATGCTGTAAAGCTAGCCAGCGCCGGCGTGGTTCGTCGATCTATAGCCCTCTGCCCCAGATATTGATCTGCCAGCGGCGCGTCTGGCCAATGGTAGTCTGGGCCAACCGTACACCCTGCTGCCAGAACAGTACTTATCACAAGGGCAAGATTACGAAAAGGAAGGCAGGATAATTCTCTTAGGCCAATACAGATTGTGACCATATTACTTTTTAGTCACAACCTGTCAATCAGCTCGCTCTGGAGTTAAGCTGTAGGCATGAACGAAAATATGAATATCCCAACCACACGTGGACCGCTGGATCATGAGATCCGCGACCAGATTATCGCTGCTGCGATGCAGCATTTCGGCCATTATGGGTATGAGAAGACCACCGTCTCGGATCTTGCCAAGGCAATCGGTTTTTCCAAGGCCTATATCTATAAGTTCTTCGACTCCAAACAGGCTATCGGTGAGGTCATCTGTACGAATCGGTTAGCCATGATCATGCAGATCGTTGAAGTAGCACTTGCCGATGCGCCTACAGCGTCCGAAAAAATAAGACGTCTTTTTCGCTCTATTTCAGAAGCTGGCGCCGATCTTTTCTTTCATGACCGCAAGCTCTATGACATTGCTGCCGTTGCTTCACGTGATCAGTGGCCGTCCGCCAAGGCGCATCACTTGCGCATCCGCGAGATTATTAAACATATCTTGCTCGAGGGGCGTGAGGCCGGCGAATTCGAACGCAAGACACCGCTGGACGAGAGTACTAATGCGATTTTTCTGGTCATCCTGCCTTACATCAATCCCGCACAGCTGCAATACAACCTGGACACGGCACCCGAGGCTGCTATGCATCTGTCGGCACTGATCTTACGAAGTTTAGCGCCTTAGATATTTGTTAGTGACCATTGACAATATTGGTCACTAGTTTAAATTGAGATTCCTGTATTGCTCTTGCGTAAGGGATCTCATGCGCCTCAAGCCCGTTACCTTTGCTGTGTGCTTAGTGCCTCTTGCCCTAGTGGCGTGTGACAATCTGTCAGCCAGCAAAGACCCACGTAACAAGCCTCCATTGGTCAGAGCAACATTAGTCGAGCAGTCGGTCGATGTTGCACATTCCTTCACAGGAGTCGTTGCTGCTCGTACCCAAAGTGACCTTGGTTTTCGCGTGTCAGGCAAGATTCTCGAACGCCTTGTCAACACTGGAGAAACGGTCAAGCGCGGTCAGCCATTGATGCGCCTCGACCCTGTCGACCTACAACTGCAAGCGCGAGCGCAGCAGGAAGCAGTTACTTCAGCCAAGGCACGCGCCACACAAACGGTTGATGACGAGGTCCGTTATCGTAGTCTGGTCACCACAGGTGCCGTTTCGGCATCGTCCTACGCCCAGATCAAAGCAGCTGCTGATTCTGCCAAGGCTCAGCTAAGTGCAGCTCAGGCCCAGGCTAACGTGGCGCGCAATGCTATCGGCTACGCAGCCTTGCTGGCCGATGCTGATGGTGTGGTAATGGATACGTTGGCCGAGCCTGGACAGGTAGTCAGCGCCGGACAGGCGGTGGTGCGGTTGGCGCGGGCAGGCCAGCGTGAGGCCGTCATCCATCTTCCTGAGACGCTGCGCCCGGCACTGGGATCTGTCGCTCAGGCTACTTTGTACGGCAACCGCAGCAATACTGTCTCCGCTAGGCTGCGTTTACTTTCCGAGGCTGCTGACGCCACTACCCGTACCTTCGAAGCCCGGTATGTACTTGAGGGCCCACTGGCGAACGCACCGCTCGGTGCGACCGTCACCCTAAATATCGCGCAAGAAAAATTGCCCGCTCAGGCGCTGCAGGTGCCCATAGGTGCCCTCTACGATCCGGGCGATGGCGCCGGTGTATGGGTAATCGCCGGCAAACCGTCGAAAGTCTCCTGGCGCCCTGTTCAGGTAGTAGGCATTGGTGATGACGCAGCGCGGGTAATCGGCAAGCTCAACCCGGGCGAGCAAGTGGTAGCGTTGGGTGCACACCTGCTGCGTGATGGCAAGGAAGTGCGGCCTACGCAAGCAGCAGCCGCTACCGTTGCCGAGATTAGCCATGAGTGACGGGCGTTTCAACCTTTCAGCCCTTGCGGTGCACGAGCGCTCCGTCACGCTGTTCTTAATCCTGCTGATCGCGGTAGCTGGGATTTTAGCTTTCTTCCAACTAGGCCGTGCAGAAGACCCTCCCTTTACGGTCAAGCAAATGACGATCATTTCAGCCTGGCCGGGCGCAACTGCGCAAGAGATGCAGGATCAGGTCGCCGAGCCGCTGGAAAAGCGCATGCAGGAGCTGCGCTGGTATGACCGCAGCGAAACCTACACCCGCGCAGGTCTGGCGTTCACTATGGTCTCGCTGCTCGACAGCACACCCCCCTCCGAAGTCCAGGAAGAGTTCTACCAGGCTCGCAAGAAATTGGGCGACGAAGCCAAAACCCTACCGGCTGGCGTCATCGGGCCAATGATCAACGATGAGTTTTCGGATGTAACTTTCGCGGTGTATGCATTAAAGGCTAAGGGTGAACCGCAGCGCCAACTGGTGCGTGATGCCGAGTCGTTACGACAGCGTCTCCTTCACGTCCAGGGCGTCAAGAAAGTCAATATTATCGGCGAACAGGCTGAGCGGATCTTTGTGTCCTTTTCCCACGACCGTCTGGCAACACTGGGCGTGATGTCCCAGGATATCTTTGCTGCACTCAACAACCAGAATGCGCTGACACCGGCCGGCTCGGTCGAAACCCAGGGCCCGCAGGTGGTAATGCGTCTGGATGGTGCCTTTGACAAGTTGGAAAAAATTCGTGAGACCCCGATTACCGTACAAGGACGAACACTGAAGCTTTCCGACATGGCGACGGTTGAGCGCGGCTATGAAGACCCGGCCACCTTTCTGGTTCGCAACGGTGGCGAGCCTGCGTTACTGCTCGGTGTAGTAATGCGCGACGGTTGGAACGGACTAGACCTCGGTAAGGCACTCGACACCGAAACGGCAAACATCAATAAAGGCATGCCGTTGGGCATGACGCTCAGCAAGGTCACCGATCAGGCGGTCAATATCAGCTCGTCCGTTGACGAATTCATGGTCAAGTTCTTTGTCGCCCTGGTGGTGGTTATGCTCGTCTGCTTCGTCAGCATGGGCTGGCGGGTGGGCGTCGTGGTTGCGGCAGCCGTGCCGCTGACGCTGGCTATCGTCTTTGTGGTGATGGCTGCCACAGGCAAGAATTTTGATCGCATTACCCTTGGCTCGCTGATTCTAGCGCTGGGCCTACTGGTCGATGACGCCATCATCGCTATCGAGATGATGGTGGTGAAAATGGAGGAAGGTTATGACCGTATCAAGGCATCGGCCTACGCCTGGAGTCACACTGCCGCACCGATGCTCTCGGGTACGCTGGTCACTGCCATCGGCTTCATGCCCAACGGCTTTGCTCAGTCCACTGCCGGTGAATACACCAGCAATATGTTCTGGATTGTTGGCATTGCCCTGATCGCCTCATGGGTGGTGGCAGTGGCGTTTACGCCTTACCTGGGTGTGAAGATGCTGCCAAACATCAAGACGGTAGAAGGCGGTCACGCAGCCATCTACAACACTCACTACTACAACCGTTTTCGCACGCTGCTGGCACGTGTCATTTCCCATAAATGGCTAGTGGCCGGTATGGTCATCGCCACGTTCGTAGTAGCGGTACTTGGTATGGGGTCAGTGAAGAAGCAGTTTTTTCCAACCTCTGACCGCCCCGAAGTGCTAGTCGAGCTGCAGATGCCGTACGGCACCTCTATTGAGCAGACTAAAGCGACTGCCATCAAGGTCGAATCTTGGCTGCGTAAGCAGGAGGAAGCCAAGATCGTTACCTCCTATATCGGCCAGGGCCCACCGCGCTTTTTCCTGGCCATGGCACCTGAGCTTCCTGACCCCTCCTTTGCAAAGATCGTCGTGCTTACCGATAGTCAGAAAGCCCGCGAAGCCCTCAAGTTGCGTATCCGAGAAGCGGCTTCAGAAGATTTGGCTCCTGAGGCCCAGATACGCGTCACGCAGCTGGTGTTCGGCCCGTACTCACCTTTCCCTGTGGCATATAGGGTAATGGAATCTGACGCTGATCAGCTACGCGAAATTGCCGCTCGTATTCAGGGCGTGCTGCAGGCCAACCCCATGATGAGAACTGTGAACACCGACTGGGGTCAGCGGATACCAACGCTGCATTTCACGCTGGATCAGGATCGCCTTCAGGCTGTTGGCCTGACCTCAAATGCAGTGGCGCAACAACTGCAGTTCCTGCTTACCGGCGTACCCATCACCTCGGTGCGTGAAGACATCCGCTCGGTGCCGGTAGTGGGCCGTGCCGCGGGGGTGATCCGCCTCGATCCGGCGAAGATAGAAGGTTTCACCTTGGTAGGATCGACCGGTCAGCGCATTCCGCTGTTGCAGATCGGTGAAATCGATGTTCGCATGGAGGAACCGATCCTACGCCGCCGCGATCGTACGCCGACCATCACCGTTCGGGGTGATATTGCTGAAGGGCTGCAGCCCCCAGATGTTTCTACGGCGGTATGGAAAGACCTACAACCGATCATCGAGACGCTACCGGCTGGCTACCGGATCGAGATGGCCGGCTCCATTGAGGAGTCGGGCAAGGCCAGCCAGGCGATCCTGCCGCTACTACCAATCATGATCGCTCTGACCCTGTTGATTATCATCCTGCAGGTACGCTCGATCTCAGCCATGGTCATGGTGTTCCTCACCTCACCGCTTGGTTTGATTGGCGTGGTGCCTGTACTACTGCTGTTCCAGCAACCGTTCGGCATCAACGCCCTGGTAGGTTTGATTGCACTGTCGGGCATCCTGATGCGCAACACCCTGATTTTGATCGGGCAGATCCACCATAACGAAAACGAGGGTCTCGACCCGTTCAGTGCGGTAGTTGAGGCCACGGTACAGCGCGCCCGTCCGGTGTTACTGACAGCGCTGGCAGCCATCCTCGCGTTTATCCCGCTTACTCATTCAGTGTTCTGGGGCACCCTGGCTTACACGCTGATTGGCGGCACGCTTGTCGGCACCGTTATGACCCTCATGTTCCTGCCAGCGATGTATTCCATCTGGTTCAACATCTGCCCTACCAGGCAGCGAAATGAGGCGAAAGCCTGACGCAGCAGCCAATCTCAGGCGAGCGCAAGTCAATACATCCGCTGGTTGCTTCAGCGGATGCTTAATGAATAAAGGGGAATCCAATGATCGATATTCAGGCTCAGAAGCGTGTTGTGGTAACCGGCACAGGTGTTGTAGGGCCATTGGGCTGTGGTGTAGACGAGGTATGGCGTCGGCTGCTGGCCGGGGGTTCTGGCATTCGCACGCTGTCGGCGGATATCACCGAAGGCACTGGCGTAACGGTAGGAGCACAAGTTCCTACGAGGGAGGAAGATGACGTGGCCGGATACCAACCGGAGAAAATCATTCTCCCTAAAGAGCGCAAGAAGATGGATCGCTTTATTGAGTTTGCGCTTATTGCTGCTCATGAAGCGCTGCAGCAGGCGGGTTGGCATCCGGCCACTGAAGAGGAGCGGCAGCGTACGGCGACAATCATCGCTTCGGGCGTGGGCGGTTTCGGCGTAATAGCCGAGGCAGTACGCACAACCGATGCCCGCGGGCCGCGCAGGCTGTCTCCCTTCACCGCGCCGTCCTTCCTGGCCAATATGGCTGCGGGACAGGTCTCCATCCGCAACGGCTTCAAAGGGCCTATCGGCGCGCCGGTGACCGCGTGTGCGGCTGGTGTCCAGGCGATCGGCGATGCAGCTCGGTTGATCAGGAGTGGAGAAGCCGATATCGCCATCTGTGGCGGTACGGAAGCGGCCATAGACCGGGTAACCCTGGGCTGCTTCGCAGCCGCCCGCGCACTGTCCACTGGCTTCGCTGAAAACCCGAAGGAAGCATCACGGCCATTTGACCGAGATCGCGACGGTTTCGTCATGGCTGAAGGCGCAGGGTTATTGGTGATCGAGTCACTAGAGCATGCTCTTAACAGAGGCGCGACCCCACTGGCTGAGCTAGTGGGATATGGCACCAGCGCCGATGCCTACCACCTCACCGCAGGGCCCGAGGACGGCAGCGGCGCTCGTCGCGCCATGCAACAGGCGCTGCAGCAGGCCGCCGTCAGCCCTGACGATGTACAACATATCAATGCCCACGCTACCTCCACACAGGTTGGCGATAACAGCGAACTGGCGGCCATTCGCGCATTGTTCGGTGCTAATGCACTCGTGGCGATCAGCTCGACCAAATCCGCGACTGGCCACCTACTTGGCGCAGCAGGAGGAATCGAAGCGATCTTTACAGTGCTAGCGTTACGTGACCAGGTCGCTCCGCCGACCTTGAACCTCATCCACCCGGACGACTTGGCGGCAGGTCTCAATCTAGTGGCGCTCACGGCGCGTAAAATGCCGATGAGCTACGCACTTTCCAATGGCTTCGGCTTTGGGGGCGTTAATGCAAGCGTCCTATTCCGTAGATGGGAGGCAACGCCGTGAGCCTGCAGCGCACTGCGGTATTGATTAACAGCGTGCCGCCTGATCCAGGCGGCACGCCGCTGACTAGCAAAGTCGTCGCGTTGCTGGCCGGCCTATCGGCGATTAGCATCCTGTCTACCAACATAATCCTTCCTGCGTTTCCGGACATTGGTGAGCAACTTGGCGTGTCTTCTCGGGAACTGGGCCTGACGCTTTCCTATTTCTTCATCACCTTCGCGCTCGCGCAATTGGTGGTCGGGCCACTAGCCGATCGTTACGGTCGCGTACGGCTGGTTCTCGGCGGGCTCATGCTGTTCGTGATCGGCGCCCTGGTCGCGAGTGTTGCCGCCACCCTCGATATGCTAATTGCCGGACGGGTAGTACAGGCGCTTGGCGTCTGTGCAGCTTCTGTACTGGCGCGGGCTATTGCCCGTGATCTGTTTGAGGGCGAAACGCTGGCACGGGCACTTTCCCTGGCAATGATCGTCACCGCGACAGCCCCTGGATTCTCACCGCTACTCGGCAGCCTGCTAAACGCAGCACTGGGGTGGCGGGCAATTTTCGTGACGGTCGGTGTTGCTGCCATCAGCATCGCATTCTTCTATGTACGCGGCATTGGCGAAACGCTCCCGCCTGAACGCCGCATTACGCAGTCGATGCCAAAGATTTTGAACGCTTATAGCAGACTTGTCTTCGATAGGAGGTTCATTTTCCCAGCCGCCTCAATGAGCCTTTTGATGAGCGGTCTGTTCGCTTCCTTTGGCGCTGCACCGACCATCATGATGAACGGCATGGGCCTGTCGTCGCTACAGGTAGGTCTGTACTTCGCGGCCACCGTTTTCGTTGTGTTTGCTGCCGGCCTGGCAGCTCCGCAGCTGGCGCGCCGATTTGGAAGCCCGACAATAGCCATACTAGGCCTTGCCACTGCGTTGTTGGCTGGATGCCTGCTGCTTGCTGGACCAAGCAGTCCAGGTTTGGGATGGTACACCTTATCGATGGTGATGTTTCTCTGGGGCATGGGTCTTGCTAACCCCTTGGGAACGGCTATAGCCATGGGGCCTTTTGGCAAGGAAGCCGGACTCGCTTCAGCACTTTTCGGTTTTTTAACCATGGGTGCAGGAGCTATTTCAACGTGGCTAGGTTCAGTACTGGAGTTCGCACCTGTAGTAACTTTAGGAGCCATACAAGCTACGGTTTGTTTTGCGGCGCTGATGCTATTCTCCCTAAATAAACTGCTCGAAAACCGGATGCTCCCGAACTCAGCAACTCGGTGACTAAACTTCGCTTGCCTGGAGGTTTGGCAGGGTACTGCTGGTCGATAGTTGTCATTGTGTACCTTGTCATTACTGAATATACCCTAATCGCGAAAGTCAGAATCGGGTCGCGTCGATTAACAATACAAACGCAAACTGAACCTCCCTGGCTGGGCATGCTGAAAACAATGCTGGAATACAAGTGCGCTCACGCAGGTATTGTTTTCAAGGAGGTAGACGAGGCATACACCACCCGCTCCTGTCCTCCTTAGTAGCACCGCAGAACGTCAATGGGTTGTGTATAAGAGAATGGACCTACTGTGAGTGCGGTGTCGCTCACGACCGCGATATTAACGCGGCCAGAATCATTTTCGCGCTCGGACATGAGCGTCCATCTGTGGAATCCCGTCCTTTAGGGCGGGGGGATGTCTAAAGAGTATATTTCAGCAAAGGTAAGGCAGTTTAAGCTCAAAGCTTCAGGCAACCCCACTACGGTTGTTTCAGCTCGTAAAAAACGCCGTCGTTAAGACGGATAATGGTGAGTCCGGACAGCATCCCTACAGGCGAGCCCTTGATGAACAGCCGCTCATCCACGATCTCACCCGTACAGACCTCGAAGCG
Source organism: Pseudomonas sp. LTJR-52 (assembly GCF_003691465.1). Taxonomy (NCBI): domain Bacteria; kingdom Pseudomonadati; phylum Pseudomonadota; class Gammaproteobacteria; order Pseudomonadales; family Pseudomonadaceae; genus Pseudomonas; species Pseudomonas sp. LTJR-52. The sequence continues at coordinate 5,070,877 of NZ_CP033105.1, read as the reverse complement.
AGGCCCCTCCATAAAGCGTCTTTGGTGAAGCTCTGCGACCTTAGCCCCCTTACAAATCACATCATATGAACCGTGCGGATCAAATTTGGCTGGGTTGCTCATACACGCCTCGCTAAACGCCCATCATCATTAAAGCTGACTACGCCTTGCCCTCGCTCTACCCAACTGTATTGGTAAAGCCAGCCTGCTGTTCCCTATAACCAACCACGGCCTTGAGTGTTTCTGCGTTGTGGCAAGCCACCTAAGCTATGCGCTCTTGTTCCTTAGCCGCCTCATCACTTCTGTCAGCACTTTCAGCCAATCGGCGATGCAACATTTCTTTCTCATGGAGCGCTCGAACAGCTGCCCATATAACTCCTCCATAACCGTATCCTGTGGTGAACACAATGGAGGTATAACCGGCATAGCAGGGATAACACAGATGATTTGTCCCCATCTCCTACAGCGCGCCATGACATTTTGGCAGGTTAAGGCTTTACCGACACGCTAAAGCGTTTCGACCGTAGTAGCCCCCGCCTCTTCAGCTAACTGAATCTCTGGCTAACCGGTTCAGGCACATCATGCGTTACCTTGCCCTCACCCTGGCCGCCTGGCCCGATCAGCTTCGCTGAAATGTCGTTGACGGGTAGGCAGAAGTCGACATTGGCGTATTGAGGTGCACTGAGCGGTATACCTGGCGACTTGGCTTCCAGCGGTCCTGAACGAGGGCGGTTCCGCCGTAGGCCTTGATTATTTATTGGCCCATCAAGGTTACCAGTAAGCAAGACGCCAATGGCATTCTGGCAAAACGTCATGGCGGCCGAGCGAGACAACGGGGCAATGGCTGAACGGGAGTAGTTTTCCTTAGGCCCATAGGTAAGCTTGAGGGTGCCGTACTCGCCTTGAAGATGCCGGTCCGGCGGTACGACCAATATAAAAGTTATCCGGCGAAGCCTTCTATAGATCGCCAATTCTTACGGCAGCGTCCAAAGCGGTAATATCTATAAACTGAGTAAAGCGAACTCGATCCAGTATCCATTGTTTATCTGTTGCCTCCTTGTATAGCCAAAACAGTTGCAAACGTCTAAGGTCAGCTGCATGCAAAGTACTAGTAGACCGACCGATTAGTGAGATAGCATCGTCGACATGAGCATTTCAAAGAAACGTGAAACATCCGATGTCCGTCAGGGAATACTTGATGTAGGCCAGAGAATCATGGCCGCCAAAGGGTATTCGGCTGTAGGTCTGAATGAGATTCTGGCAGCTGCTGGCGTGCCAAAAGGGTCTTTTTATCATTACTTTGATTCCAAGGACTCTTTTGGCGAAGCACTATTAGAAAGTTATTTTCAGACCTATCTGGAGGAGCTCGACCAAATACTTAACCAGCCCGGCCTGACCATGGCACAGCGGCTGATGAACTATTGGGAGGTATGGCAGGAAAGCCAATCCTTTATGGATTGCCAGGGAAAGTGTCTGGCCGTCAAGTTGGGGGTTGAGGTAGCCGACCTTTCAGAAGCTATGCGCTCTGTACTTAAGCGTGGTACATCAGGCATCACCGATCGCCTCGCGCAAGCCCTGGAGACGGGTGTCGCAGAGGGATCTCTGAAAGTTTCCAATGATCCTTATGTGGTTGCGCAAAGCCTGTATCAGTTGTGGGTGGGGGCCAGTGTCATGGTTAAGATCTCTAGAAATACCCAACCGTTTGAGATGGCATTGACGACCACGCGGCAAATTCTCAACCTGACCTAATATTGCCTACGGGCCAGGCATCATCCATACATCGTTCACCCTTGCTTGGCATTCCGCCAGCAAGCGGTACCATTGCTAATACGGCTTCCGCTGGCAACCGAGCAAAGGCCGTATTAACAAGCTCCCCTTCAAACACTCTTAATGAATGATCCGTTAGAGGATCAGCATTGAAAATTCCTTCAGGTGAATAAGAGCGGAGCGACGCAGGATGCTATCCACCTTCCACCTTCCACCCATAGTGCAAAGATGCACGAAGCATAGTGCGGACACCTATACAAAATAATTTAAAAAAGTACTAGACGACTGGTCTACTCAAGTCTATGGTAAGCACACATTAGCTCACCCCACAAAGGAACACAGTGATGAAAATACGTACCCAACTGGCCGCATTTATATCCTCGTTGGCATTTGTGGCACATGCAGGTGTCGCTGCTGCGCAGGACACCACTGCAAGCAGCCCTGCGAAAACCGTTGTGCTGGTACATGGAGCGTTTGCAGACGGTTCGTCCTGGAATAAGGTAATCCCACTGCTTCAACAGGCTGGATTAAAAGTTGTCGCGGTGCAGAACCCGCTTGACTCTCTGGAAGGCGATGTGGCGTTTACCAATCGTGCCATCGCAGATGCCGAAGGCCCTGTCGTGCTGGTGGGGCATTCCTGGGGAGGCGCGGTGATTACGGATGCTGGCGTGAACAATAAGGTTCACTCGCTCGTCTACGTAGCAGCTTTTGCACCTGCCGAAGGCCAGTCCGCCCTGGATACCGCTAAAGGTTATCCGCAGAGCCCAGGCCAGTCATCTTTCATTAAAGACCAAGCCGGCTACGTCAAAGTTAGTAATGAAGGCGTCGCCAAATATTTCGCTCCAGATCTGCCACAGCCTGAGCAAACGCTCGTCGCCGCAACCCAGGGGGCCTTGAACAGCCGCGCGCTGAATGAACCCGTCAAGCACGTGGCCTGGCATACCGTTCCCTCCTATGCCGTAGTGGCTCGTAACGATGCAATCATTTCACCTCAACAGCAGCTGGATCAGGCCAAGCGCATGCATGCTATCTCGGTGGAAGTGCCGTCAAGTCATGTAGCAATGCTGTCTCATCCTCAGGAGGTAGCAGACTTGATCATCAAGGCAGCGAAGTGATTTTCATTTGCTCAATCTGTAGACGACCGGTCTATTATAAACCATAAAACCCTGTAATCCCAACTTGAACCGAAAATAGGTACATCAAAATGAAAATTCTCATGGTTTTGACCTCGCATGACACTCTTGGAAATACTGGCCGTAAGACTGGGTTCTGGCTCGAAGAACTCGCGGCTCCTTACTATGCCTTCCTGGACGCCCAGGCAGAAATCGTCTTGGCCTCTCCCAGGGGTGGCCAACCTCCGCTAGATCCAAAGAGCAACGAGCCCTCCTTCCAGACTGATCTGACCCGCCGTTTCGAAGCCGATACTGTAGCAACAGCATTACTGGCTAACACCGTGCGGCTGGACAGCGTTTCGGAAGGCGATTTTGACGCTGTGTTCTATCCAGGCGGCCATGGCCCACTATGGGATCTGGCTGAAGACCCTAACTCGATCCAGTTGATTGAATCATTCCTTGCTGCGGGCAAACCTACTGCCCTCGTTTGCCACGCTCCTGGCGTCCTCCGCCATGTGAAAAAGCCAGATGGAACTCCGTTGGTCGAAGGCAAGAATGTCACCGGTTTTACCAACACTGAGGAAGAGGCCGTAGGCCTGACCCACGTAGTGCCCTTCTTGGTTGAGGATGTGCTCAAAGCCAACGGCGGGCTGTACTCCAAAGGCGACGATTGGGCCTCCTACGTAGTCAGTGATGGTCTGCTGATCACGGGGCAGAACCCCACTTCATCCAGCGAAGCCGCAAAGGTTCTCGTTGAGAAGCTGAACCAGAAGAATGTGTAAGCTCGCTATCGGTGGGAGGCATTAGTGGTCCACCCAGGGCCTGAAAGAATACTTGAACCTTAAGTACATCAGGCCTTGCTGTTTGTAATCGAACATTTAGCAGCTGACGCAAGAAGGAACTGAATCATGGAACACGGCTCACTGTTTGAACCGACCACATTGGGTCCTTATACCCTAAAAAATCGTATTGTCATGCCGCCACTCACTCGCCAGCGCAGTGGCCAGCCCGGCGATGTGCCGACAGCGCTCATGGCTACCTACTACCAACAACGAGCCAGCGCCGGATTCATCATCAGCGAAGGTACTCAGATCGAACCGCGAGGTAAGGGCTATGCCTGGACACCTGGCATTTACAGCCAGGCGCAGATTGACGGATGGCGCAAGGTGACCAACGCCGTGCATGCTGAAGGTGGGGTGATCTTTGCTCAACTCTGGCATGTCGGCCGCGTTTCCCATACCGCATTACAACCAGACAATGCAGCGCCGATTGCGCCCTCGGCAATCCAGGCACAAAAGGTGAAAGCCTTTATCGAAACCGGCCCAGGTGCCGGTATCCTGGTTGAGCCTTCCGAGCCTCGCGAGCTGACCGTCACTGAAATCAAGGGATTAATTGAGCTATACGCCCAAGCGGCGCGCAATGCATTAAGCGCTGGCTTTGATGGCCTTGAAATCCACTCGGCCAATGGCTATCTGGTCAACCAGTTCATTTCAGCACACGCCAATCAGCGCAACGATAAGTATGGTGGTTCGCTGAACAACCGCCTGCGTTTCCTGAGGGAGGTAGTGCAGGCCGTGAGCGCAGTCGTAGGACCGGACCGCATCGGCGTACGATTCACTCCCCTGTTCACCAGTACCAGCGAAGACCGTGTCTACATCGGCTTTGTCGAGGAAGATCCGCATCAGACTTATATAGAAGCTATTAAGGTGCTCGAGGAGGTAGGCATCGCTTATCTGTCGATTGCCGAAGCCGACTGGCCAAATGCTCCTGATCTGCCGGAAGCCTTCCGGCGCGAGGTAAGACGTACATTCAGTGGCCGCATCCTTTATGCCGGCCTGTACACCGCAGATCGCGCTGCACGTATTGTCGAGGCAGACCTTGCTGACCTCATAGCTTTTGGTCGCCCCTTTATCGCCAATCCCGACTTGCCCCAGCGCATTGCCAATGGCTGGCCGTTGAATGCACTTAGTGCTGCCACCCTTTATGGCGGTGGCGAACAAGGGTTTACAGATTATCCGCTGTACTCCCCAACGGAATTTGAAGTTAAGAAAGAGGTGCTGTCATGAGCAAAGGTATTGAAGGAAAAGTAGTGTTGATCACAGGCGGCAGCACGGGTATCGGGGCCGAAGTGGCCAGGTTGCTGGCCGCGCGCGGTGCCAAAGTGGCAGTTGCTGCGCGTAGAAAAGACAAACTTGATGAGGTTGTAGCCGAGATTAGAACTCAGGGAGGTATAGCCAAGGGTTACACGCTTGATGTCACCGATAAACATGAAGTGGAAACAGTAGTGGCTGCCGTCGTAGCGGACTTCGGCAAACTCGATGTGCTCATCAACAACGCCGGGCTTATGCCGATCCGCCCGATGGCAGAGGTCAACACCGATGAATGGGACATGATGATCGACGTTAATCTCAAGGGGACCCTTTATGGTATCGCGGCTGCGCTGCCACGCTTTCTGACTCAGGAAAGCGGCCATATCATCAACTTGAGTTCAGTGGCCGGCGTCAAAGTCTTTGCGCCTGGTGGCACAGTCTATTCAGGTACTAAGTTCGCCGTCAGTGCCATCTCAGAAGGATTAAGACAGGAGGTAGGAGACAAGGTACGGGTGACGTCGATTGCACCCGGGGCGGTAGACAGCGATCTCAAGCATAGTACCTCCGGTACGGCCAAGGACAATGTACTGGATTTCTACAAGCAGGCTATTCCAGCCGCATCAGTAGCACGAGCCATCGCGTTCGCGATCGAACAGCCTGACGATGTAGACATTAATGAAATAGTTCTCCGCCCAACCCAGCAAGAGTTCTGATCGAGAACCTGGGCCGCGCTTCGTATCGCCTTATTGCTGAACATCCGGAACGTACATTGATAAATACGCGGCTGGTCGAATTTGGGAGAGGCGCCCTCGATGATAGATAGCTTCCAGCCGGTACCAGATCCTAGGCTTGAATGAACCATAAAAACGCGCCTTGCTTGCTTTTGGATAACGACGCTCGGGGTTTTAGGCTCCCGAACGTCGTTGAGGTCAGAGGCTTGGGCGAAGATCCCGAACGGAACTCACTGCCTCAAGCAGTGAGGCGACATGAAGGATAGTAGACTCCGCTTGCCACTTACCGACGATCTGCACGTTAATCGGCAGCCCTTCCTTGCTAGTGCCGAACCGCATTGCCACACCGGGCAAACCAGTCACATTAAGCGGCACGGTTGCCCCCTGAAGATAGGTAGCATCCACGGTCTGACCGTCAATGACAAAGCTATCAACGCCGTGCTTGTGGGCAGGGATTGGAAGCACATGGGTAATCAAGGCATCGTAACGCGAGAAGTAATCGGCGTAGCCATCACGCAGTCGCTCGGCCGCCTGTTCGGCCTCTATATAGTCCTGCATCGATGTATCGGGCAGTGAAAGCATGGTTTTTGCCATTTTGTAGAGTTCATCCTGCCTTCGGCCAGCGGTGACCGCTGCAAAGGCGGGCTTCATTTCCATGACGTGGAGCTTGTTAAAAACATCCAAGGCAAAATCACGCTCCAATGCTGGAATGCCGACCTGCTCGACAAAGATACCCATATCCTGCAAAGCCTTGGCGGCTGCCTTAACGGTGGCTGCCACCTCGGGATCAATTGGCCCAAATCCAGGGCCAACCATCCAGCCGATGCGCAGCGGTCCAAAAGGCATGCGACCAATACCTGCATCGTACTGGACGGTGCTAGTGGAAAACGCATCCTTGCCGTCGGGACCGGCCAGTTGCGAGAACGCAAGGGCAATGTCTCGAACTGAGCGGGCCATTGGGCCGACGTGCCAGAAGCGGCGCGGCGCCCGTGGCCAGATACCGGTCATAGGGACACGACCGTGGGTCGCCTTCATGGATGTAATGCCGGTTTGCGCAGCAGGACCACGCACGGAGATGGCAAGGTCGGTGCCTAGGCCGATCGGTGACATACCTGCAGCAATGGCAGCGGACTCACCTCCGCTGGATCCACCAGGTGTACGGGTCAGATCCCACGGGTTATTTGAGGCGCCGGAGAGCAGGTTATCGCTTTCAATCCAATAAGAAAACTCGGGCAGGTTTGTCTTGGCGAGCAGGATGCCTCCCGCTCGCTTCATACGCGCTACGCTGGTCGCATCGGCACCTGGAACACGGCCCTTAAAGATTGGGGATCCGCGTTGTGTCAGTACACCCGCGGTGTCGATTGAGTCTTTTACCGTAAAGGGCACGCCGTGCAATGGGCCCAGTTCTGCGCCCGACAAAACCACTGCTTCAGCTGCCTTTGCTTCTTTGAGGGCATCTTGCGCAACGGTAACAATTGCATTGACCTTGGGGTTCAACGCTTCGATTCGATCCAGGTGAGCCTGCATGACCTCAACAGGTGAAACCTCTTTAGTACGAATCAGTTGAGCCAGTTTTGTGGCGTCTTGGTAGATGAGTACGGAGTTCATGGCTTGCCTCTAGAGATAGGTTTAATGGGAGCGGCAAACAAGGCTTTACAAAATGCCTAACTAACGTTTGTTAGATAAAAAGCTAGGCGCTATAATCTAGCTCGTCAATAGTTTTCTTAGGGGCAGATCGGTGAAAAATGACTTAAGCTCGGCTTCCAGTGACAGGATTCTGATGGCGGCCACCAGGATTGCGCAGGCACATGGCTATGGAGGATTGAATCTGCGTGCCCTTGCTGAACACGTGGGCATCAAGGCGGCTAGTCTGTACTACCACTTCCCCAGCAAAGCTGACCTTGCTGCAGCAGTGGCGCGCCGGTACTGGGAGGACTCAGCAGCAACGCTGGAAGCACTGGCGGTGGAAGCAGGCAATCCTGAGACCTGCCTGCACCGCTATCCGCAAACCTTTCGCCAGTCGCTGGAGAACGGTAACCGCATATGCCTCTGCAGCTTTATGTCAGCCGAATACGACAACCTACCAGCAACGGTGCAGAAAGAGGTTCAGGGATTTGTGAATGTAAATGTCGCTTGGCTAAGTAAGGTGTTACAGGCTGCAGGAATGACGTCGGAGCAGGCGGAACAGCGCGCGCTTGCGATTTTTGCTGCCGTTTCAGGGGCTCAGCTTATGGCGCGGGGCCAAGCTGATATTACAATGTTCGATACCCTGATTGAAAACTACCGCAAAGCCGGCCTTTTTTCAGTCTGAGGATGGTAAATAGACAGCTCACCGGCCGGGTACGTTGGCAGCAGATGGTTTAGAGTTGCGACATCAATTATCGGCCAATGCCCGGACTTGCTTTGGATCAATAGCATGTAATCTTTATCTAACTGAACTCTACGCCAGCTTAGGGCATCGCGATTTATATATATTCATTAGGGTATACCTAATGAATATAGTAGTGACCTGAATGACAGCTATCGGTTAGTAATAGACGTCAGCTTATCGCACCTCGATGCCGGACATCGAAACGGTCTTGCCATTCCTGTTCACGGGCATGTTCAACCAAGTAATCGACGAAGGCACGTGTCTTGGCCGGCAACAGTTTCTGGCTAGCAAAGTAGAGAGAAATAGGGCCTGCATCCACATACCAGTCCGGTAGTAGTCTTACCAGGGTACCGCTCGCTAACTGTCCCAGAACGTCCGGTACGGCTAACAGTGCTACGCCCAAACCCAAAAGCGCACTGCTACAGAGTGCCTGGGGATCATTAACCAGCATTCGTGGACGCGGCTCCAGAGGCACGCATTCGTTCTTTGGACCCCGCAACATCCAGCTACGTACCTTGCCGCTCTGGCTAGAACGCATGGCCAGGTGATCCAGAGCAGCCAAGTGCTCCGGTCGTTCGGGCTTTGGTCGTCCAACCAGATAGCCGGGCGCTGCCACAAGCACGAGATGAGCTGGTGCGAGCTCACGCGCCACAACTCCAGGTGATAGTTCGATGCCTCCGCCAATGGCAGCGTCGAAGCCGTCGGCGATCAGCTCTACCTGACGATTGTCGAAGTGCCATTCCGGCGTTACTGCCGGGAAACGGGCAATAAATTCAGGCATCAATGGTAGTAGGAAGTCACGGCCAAAGGTGGGGGCAGCGGATAGACGCAGCACGCCAGTCGGCGCGCCGGCACTGTTAGCAAGCTCAGCGATAGCTGCTTGAATGCTAATCAACCCACCGCCCACGTTACCAAGAAAGCGCTCACCAGCCTCGGTCAGAGTCAGACGTCTGGTGCTGCGCTGGAAAAGGCGTACACCAAGATTGGATTCTAACTGAGCGACGTTACGGCTAACGGCTGCGGGGGTCAGACCTAGACGTCGCGCCGCGGCGGAAAAACTGCCGCATTCGGCGCTACGTACGAAGGATTCCAAATTAGCCAGCGTTTCCACAGCATTACCTTCAAGCAGTAGTTGAAAATGATTATAGCCTTTGCTAGCTACTAGGCGGTGAGAGAAAGGAGTTTCATAAGCACATCTAATCACTTGTGAGATCTACATTATGAACACCTCGAACCTTCCTCTTAATGGCCAGGTTGCGCTGGTTACCGGTGGCTCACATAGCATCGGCGCAGCTATTGCCAAACGTCTAGCTGAAGATGGGGCGCACGTCGCTATTACTTACAACGCCTCGCCGGATAAGGCCGAGACAGTAGTCAAGCACATTGTCTCGGCTGGCGGCCGTGCCATTGCTATCGCCGCCGATGCCCGGAAAGCCTATGGGCCTTCGTCGACGAACTAGGGCCGACGATTAAACCGGTAAGCCACGAGCAAGCCGCTCAGGCGGACATCGTCTTTCTCGCTGTGAACTGGTCGAGAATCCCTGCCGCGCTGGACGGCCTTGGCCCCTGGAACGGGCGGATTGTGGTAGATGCCAACAACCCAATCGAAGCTCCGACTTTTCAGCCCTTTGACCTAGGTGATAAAAGCTCCAGCGAGGTAGTAGCCCAGCTCTTGCCCGGAGCCCGCTTGGTCAAGGCCTTTAACCACTTGGCTCCGACGCTGCTTGAGGCTGACCAGAAGGCTAAGGGTGGCGATCGTGTGCTGTTCTATGCAGGTAAGGATGCCTCGGCTAAGGCAGCAGTGGCTGCACTGATGGAGCGCCTGGGCTTTGCCGGCATAGATCTCGGCGGGCCCGCCGAAGGACACTTGGCACAGTTTCCCGGCGGGCCATTGAGCGCGCTGAATTTAGAGCTACATCGCTAGGGCATTTATGGCGGACGCCTCTAGCGTCCGTTGCTAGTTGAATGCGGTCGGTACTCACTGTCTGTTTTTGGACAACAGCTACCACTCAAGGCTATGTAGTCGTTGAAGTACATCCTGACGACGATACAAAAAAGCCTATCAGAGCGCAGCCTGAAGCTAATCCACACCTGTCTATAAGGTCTTTCTACGAGCGGCTTTGACCAATCCATCCAACCAGTCCTGGTGACCGTTGATCATAGGATTAGGCTTGGGCTAATTCCTCAGCAGGTTTACCTTTCTGAGTTTCTTGGGTAAGGATTCGTACTCGCCCCAGCGAAAGATCTTCTATAAGCCATGCGTGATGAACGTCAAACCTCGTATCTCTTTCCCCCGCCCAGCCATGCCATACCATACGACCGGGTCCTCCGTTTTGGGGAGACACATATTCATTGCATTGGCCTCCACTGAAAACCCAAACGTCTCAAAGTTAAAACGTACGCCTTCAGCAAGCTCGGGCCCTTTATTATCGTAGAAACGAACATTCGCTGAGTTTAAATAGTATGTAGGCCACTTGAGCGCATTACTTAACAATGGCCCTACGTCAGTTGCAGTTAGACCTGCAACAATAGTCTCGTTAGAGACAAAGCTCTCAGTGAACCCTGCTTTCTTATCTGGATCATTTCTGCTTGAAAACTTACCTGCTTTCCTTCTGCTTTGAACTGTCAAATATCTGATGAGTGCTTGAGGAAATCACAGTCGGATAGCTCTGGAACAAGCAGGAAATTTTGAAGATTAGGAAAGGTCCGTCAGACATCCGCTATCAAGCTCTAGTAACCATAACTTGAGTCACGTGATCCAAGGCGATCGCTAGGATCGCTGTGACTAGGCTTATCAAGCGCGGCGACCTGTATCTGGATCGTGAGAGTAAAAGGTCTGTATTGAGGGCAAAAATAGACTCAAGGCCGGCGGCACTTCATGGATATCGTAGAGCCACACCAGGTTGCGTTAAGGATTGAGACCTTGGGGTGAGTGCTTGCAGGCCTACAGAAGCCAAACACGTTCTGTAAACGACATTAAGGGTGTAGGTACGACACTGGAGCTTGCGGATGGATTGACACCTGCCAAAGCACCTCCTAAGTTCTATTTATACGTATAAATGTGATAAATCATGAAGCCGCCAGTTCGGAGAAGACAAAAGTTATCTGATCTTATTGTCGAGGAAGTGAAGCGCTCTATTGTTATGGAGCAGCTCAAGCCTGGTGATCGTTTACCTCAGGAAAAAGAGTTGATGGAGCGCTTTGGATGTTCCAAGGGAACGGTCAGAGAGGCCTTAAAGGCTTTAGAGGTAGAAGGACTGGTCATCATGCGAACTGGCCCTAGCGGTGGCGCCTACCTCTGTGAAGTGGATATGGAGCCGGCCAGTCGGGCGCTTCGTAATTATCTGCACTTCAATCACGTCGATGGCGCGCAGGTTTACCAGTTACGCAAGATCATAGAAGTCGAGATTGCCGTGGCGGTTATAGGTCGGCTAAACGAAGAGGACTTCCAAGAGCTGGAGCGAAACATTGAGTTTTGTAGCCTGCCGCTTACGAGCGAGGCTCAACAGCGTGCTCAACGAATTGCAGAGATTGAGTTCCATAACCTTCTGGCTGAACGGTGTGCCAACCCCCTACTCGGCTTTATGTCACGCTTTATGAACGACATGCTTCGTGATCTGGTGGTCTTAAAAAAAGCCTATCTACCGAGTCGTGATGCATTTGGGGAATCAAACGTAAATTATCACCAGGCGCTCCTCCAGGCCTGGCGCGTCAAGGACGAAGCGGCTGTTCGCCAGCTGATGCATGAGCATATGTGCGATGCCGAGCAACATATGACAGCACTCGAAGGCGAGATGGCACGTCACGTTCTTCTGGACTTTGCAAGGGTAAGTCAGATTGTCTAAAGCGCCACAGAGCGCAACGATGTGTTGATCCTTTTTCGACTGCCGGAACATGAATACTCAACTAGAGAGGACGCTCATGTCTCTTGCATCACGTGCGCACAAACCCTTAATTCCCCAAATCGATGGCGAACGGCTGTGGCAGTCGCTCATGGAACTTGCTCAGATAGGCGCCACGCCTAAAGGTGGAGTCTGCCGATTGGCATTGACTGACCTTGATCGCCAGGCCCGCGATCTGTTCATTCAATGGTGCGAAGGAGCCGGGTGCGTCGTCACGTGCGATACCATAGGTAATCTTTTCGCACGACGGCCAGGCCGCAATCCAGCTCTTGCTCCTGTCATGACGGGTAGCCATATCGATACCCAACCCACAGGAGGTAAGTTTGATGGCTGTTTTGGTGTCATGGCGGGCCTGGAGGTCATTCGTACGCTTAACGACCATGGTATTGAAACCGAGGCACCACTTGAAATCGTCGTCTGGACCAACGAGGAAGGATCACGGTTTCCCCCTTGCATGATGGGGTCAGGGGTGTTTGCTGGGAAGTTTTCCGTAGAAGAGACCTATTCCAGGTGTGACGCCAGCGGCATCAGCGTCAAGCAAGCACTGGAAGCCATTGGCTATGCTGGCCCGCGTTCCGCTGTGGGTCATCCGGTGGGTGCCTATTTTGAAGCACATATCGAACAGGGTCCGATCTTGGAAGACCAGGGTAAGACCATTGGCGTGGTAACAGGGTGCCTGGGACAGAAGTGGTTTGACCTCACCCTCACGGGTGTGGAGTCCCACGCGGGTCCTACGCCGATGCACCTGCGTAAAGATGCACTTGTTGGAGCTGCCGCTGTCGTGGAAGCGGTAAACCGTGCAGCACACCTGCATCTCCCCCATGCATGCGGTACCGTAGGATGCTTGGAGGTGTACCCCGCGTCGCGTAACGTGATTCCAGGACAGGTTCAGATGACAATTGATTTTCGCCATCTAGACAGCACTCACCTTGACGCTATGGTGGCTGAAACGACCGAGGCGATAGAGAATGCTTGTCAGCGCCATGGGCTGAGCTACACCCTGACGCCAACAGCGGACTTCCCTCCCTTGCACTTTAAGACCGGCTGTGTAAACGCGGTTCGCAGAGGCGCGCAGCACTATGGATACAGCTATCAGGATATCGTCAGTGGCGCGGGCCACGATGCCATATTCGTAGCGGAGCTGGGTCCGGCTGCCATGATCTTTGTGCCGTGTGAAAACGGAATTAGTCATAACGAAATTGAGAATGCCCAGCCAGAACACCTGGCTGCTGGTTGCAACGTGCTGCTGAGCGCAATGCTGGAAATGGCTGGTTGCAGCCAACCTGTGTTTGAGGCCTCCGTCTTCCCATACCAGTAGCGCGAAGCTGGTAAGTCGAACTTCTTTCCCTATCGTGCACTGCATCCTATAAGCCGGGCTAACCCGGCAATGTGACAGGCCTTTATCCATGGCCTACCTACCCGCTATGCGGGATGACCTGCCCCAACCTTAGCAGCAAGGGTTCGATCTTATGTGTTTAGCCTTATCAGGTTTTAAGGGTCGCTTGAAAACCTCATTTGCCCTCACCGCGACAATCACTCTCTTCAGTGGCGCAGTGGCTGCGGACACTACCCTTCGCATTGGCATGACGGCGGGCGATATTCCCCTTACGTTCGGTCAGCCCGATCAGGGCTACGAGGGCAACCGTTTCACAGGAATTCCTATCTATGATGCGCTGATCGAATGGGATCTTTCGCAGAGCGAAAAGCCAGCTGCGCTGATGCCGGGCCTCGCCACCAAGTGGGCGGTCAGCCCAGAGGATCATACCAAGTGGACGTTCACGTTGCGTGAAGGCGTGAAGTTTCATGACGGTACATCAGTAAACGCTGATGCCATCGTCTGGAACGTCCAGAAGGTGTTGGACAAAAATGCCAAGCAGTACGCTCCCGCGCAGGTAGGCAATACGGTGTCACGCATGCCTACTCTAAGATCGGCCGAGAAGATAGATGATCATACGGTAGTGCTGACTACATCCGAGCCAGATGCGTTTTTGCCCTACAACCTGACTAATTTATTTATTGTCTCCCCAACAGCCTGGCAAAAGGATTTTGATGCCATACCGGCTTCTGTGACAGACGCAGCTGAGCGTAGCAAGCAAGCCTGGTCGAATTTCGCGTCCCACGCCGTTGGCAGCGGTCCGTTCAAGATAGAAAGGCTTGTCCCGCGTCAGCAGCTTACGCTTGCCAGAAATCCTGACTACTGGAACCCCAGCCGCGTCCCAAAGATCGACCACGTAGTGCTCCTTCCACTGCCAGAGGCCAATGCACGGACCGCCGCCCTGCTCTCTGGGCAGGTGGACTGGATAGAAGCCCCTGCACCCGATGCCATTGACCAGATCAAGAGTCGTGGTTTCAAGCTTTACGCCAACGCACAGCCTCACCTCTGGCCATGGCAGTTCTCCTTTGTCGAGGGCTCGCCCTGGTTGAACAAGGATGTGCGTCATGCGGCGAATCTCTGCCTTAACCGTGCCGAACTCAAGGAGTATCTGGGTGGCTACATGGAAGAGGCAACCGGCACCTATGAACAAGGCTCACCATGGCGAGGAAATCCTGACTTCAAGATCGGTTATGACCCTGATCAGGCTCGGGCGCTGATGGCTAGGGCCGGCTATAGTGAGGCCAAACCGGTCAAAGTCAAGGTGCAAACCTCGGCGTCTGGTTCGGGCCAGATGCAGCCCCTACCGATGAACGAGTATATCCAGCAGAGCCTCAAGCAGTGCTATTTCGACGTCGAGCTGGACGTTACCGAATGGAATACGCTCTTTACCAACTGGCGTCTCGGTGCAAAGGATCCTGCGGCTAACGGGGCGAACGCTATTAATGTGAGCGCTGCGGTAATGGATCCCTACTTCGGCATGGTGCGCTTTACCAGCTCCAAAGCGTTTCCTCCGGTATCCAATAACTGGGGCTACTTCAGCGACCCAGAAATGGACGCGCTGATTACCAAGGCGCGTAACGCCTTCGACCCCAAGGATATGGACGCCGCCGCAGCGCAGTTACACGCAGCCCTGGTAGATGCAGCGCCCTTCCTCTGGGTGGCGCACGATGTGGGTCCGCGAGCGATGTCGCCCAGGATCAAGGGTGTAGTTCAGCCTCAAAGCTGGTTCATCGATTTTGCCACCATGTCCATGGAGTAACGCCGTATGGGTGCCTATATCCTCCGCCGGCTGTTGCTGGCCATTCCCATCATGCTGGGCGTCGCACTGGTCTGCTTCATGCTGGTCCAAATCGCTCCAGGTGATCCATTGGTCTCGGTTCTGCCGCCGGATGCCTCCCAGGAGCTTCGTGCACAGATGATTGCCGCATACGGCTTTGATCAGCCGCTCCCGGTGCAATTTACGAAATGGCTATGGCATGCCGTGCAAGGTGATCTGGGCACCTCGATAGCAACCAGCCGGCCAGTGTTCTCCGAGGTGATGACAGCCGCAATAAATTCGCTGCGGCTGGCTTTTCTGGCCACACTGATTGGCTTCTTCTTTGGATGCCTGTTTGGTTTTGTTGCGGGCTACTTCCAGGACACATGGCTCGACAAGCTCGCCTCGGTTTTCTCGGTCGTCGGGGTCAGCGTACCGCACTACTGGCTCGGCATGCTGCTGGTGATTGTCTTTTCCACACAGCTGTATCTGCTACCGGCTACGGGGGGTGGCCCGTTGGGCTCTAGCAGCTGGGCGTGGGACTGGGCACATATCCAGTTCATGATCTTGCCGGCTATAACCCTCTCGGTGATACCAACCGGCATCATTGCCCGAACCGTTCGGGCCCTTGTGGCCGAAACGTTGGCCCAGGAGTTTATTGTTGGCCTTCGCGCCAAAGGCATGAGCGAATCTGGCATCTTTCGGCACGTGGTCAAGAACGCCGCGCCCACCGCCCTGGCTGTCATGGGATTACAGCTCGGCTACCTCATGGGCGGCTCGATCCTGGTAGAAACTGTTTTCGCCTGGCCAGGTACTGGCCTGCTATTGAACTCAGCCATCTTCCAGCGCGATCTACCGCTGTTGCAAGGCACCATCTGGGTGCTGGCGCTGTTTTTTGTCGTGCTCAATCTGCTGGTGGACATCCTGCAGACACTACTCGATCCCCGTATCAAAAGGGCCTGATGCAATGAACATGAGCCTGACTAAAGTCCCCTCTCCTGCCCAAATGGTTCCTGTAGAAACATCACCGGGGTATTGGACATCTGTTGGCCATCGCCTGGCCCGTGACAAGGTTGCCTGGCTCGTGGGAGGCATTATTCTAGCACTGGTACTGCTTGCTCTGTTAGGCCAGTGCCTGACTCCGGGTGACCCTTACACTACCTCGATGTTCAAACGACTGAGACCCATCGGCACCGAAGGCTTTCCATTGGGAAGCGACGAGCTGGGGCGAGACATGCTCTCGCGGCTGATGCTAGGGGCACGCCTGTCGCTATTCATGGGCATTACACCCGTGATCCTGGCATTTGTTATTGGCAGCGCGATTGGCATCGTAGCCGGTTATGCGGGTGGAATGATCAATGCCCTGATCATGCGAACAGTGGACATATTCTATGCCTTTCCGTCTGTGCTTTTAGCCATCGCGCTGTCAGGTGCCATGGGGGCAGGCATCGATAACGCTCTGCTATCCCTCACACTGGTTTTCGTACCCCAGATTGCCCGTGTCGCCGAAAGTGTTACCACCCAGGTGCGCAGCCGCGATTACATCGAAGCCGCAC
Source organism: Pseudomonas sp. LTJR-52 (assembly GCF_003691465.1). Taxonomy (NCBI): domain Bacteria; kingdom Pseudomonadati; phylum Pseudomonadota; class Gammaproteobacteria; order Pseudomonadales; family Pseudomonadaceae; genus Pseudomonas; species Pseudomonas sp. LTJR-52. The sequence goes on along the minus strand of NZ_CP033105.1, from coordinate 5,054,238 downwards.
GGGCGTCGGGCGCGAGCGCTTTTACAATCATTCGCACCCAGGTGCTGGGTAACGTGCTAGGACCTATCTTCGTGTTTGCCACGGGCCTGATTTCGGTCTGCATGATCCTGGCCTCGGGCCTGTCGTTTCTTGGTCTGGGGGTTCGCCCACCAGAGCCCGAGTGGGGGCTCATGCTCAACACCTTGCGAACCGCCATCTACACGCAACCGTGGGTAGCGGCTCTGCCAGGGCTCATGATCTTCATTACGTCCATTTCCTTCAATATCCTGGCCGACCGCCTGCGGGCCGCCATGGCCATTAGGAGCTGACCATGAATGCACTCGTGACACATGATCTAGGCGGACCTGCACAACCGCTGCTAAAGGTTAGCTCGTTAATCAAGCACTTCCCGGTCAAGGGGCCGTTCGGCAAAAAGACCGTAGTTCGCGCGGTCGATAACGTCTCCTTTACCGTTCAGAAAGGCGAAACACTAGGCGTCGTAGGTGAGTCTGGGTGTGGCAAGTCCACGACAGCACGCGTGTTGATGCAGCTGATTACTCAGGATCGAGGTGAACTGATCTTCGACGCGGCTGAAGTCAACTCACATCAGTTGTCACTGCGGGATTTTCGCCGTCAGGTACAAATGGTTTTCCAGGACAGCTACTCCTCCTTGAACCCTCGGCTAACCATTGAACAATCAATAGCCTTTGGCCCCAGAGTGCATGGCCTGTCCCCTGCTGTGGCGCTGGCACGCGCAAGGGAGTTGCTGGCAAAAGTCGGCCTCGAACCTGTCCGTTTTGCTGGGCGTTACCCGCACGAGCTTTCTGGAGGGCAACGCCAACGGGTCAATATTGCCCGAGCCCTGGCGCTGGAGCCGAGGCTGGTGATTCTCGACGAAGCCGTATCGGCACTCGATAAATCAGTTGAGGCGCAGGTATTGAATCTGCTGCTGGACCTTAAGCAAAGCCTGGACCTGACCTATGTATTTATCAGCCATGATCTGCACGTCGTGCGTTATGTATCAGATCGCATATTAGTAATGTATTTGGGCGAAGTGGTGGAAATCGGGCCAGCAGAAACCTTGTTTACCCGCGCGGCTCACCCCTACACCCGCGCCCTGCTCAGTTCAATGCCTTCGATGGACCCAGCGCATCGCACGCTGGCATCGCCGCTGACAGGGGACCCGCCAAGTCCGATTGATCCCCCGTCTGGCTGCCGATTCCACACCCGTTGCCCCCATGCCGAAGCGGCGTGCCGGAGCAATGAGCCGTTGCTTTTTCCTATCGGTGAGCATCATGAAGCCGCTTGCCTGATGAACATTCCAGGTGGCGGCCACTCCTGCAGTCCACGTGATGACCAGTCCATGAGGCATACCCAATGAACGCTCACGTACCACAACCGATAGTATCTGTCAGGGACCTCTACGTCCGTTTTCATAACGCTAGCAAAATCATTTCTGCGGTAAATGGTGTCAGCCTGACCGTCGCCAGAGGCGAAGCGCTGGCCTTGATTGGCGAGTCTGGCTCCGGCAAGAGTGTCACATTGCGCTCGCTGATGCGCCTTCATCCTAAAAAGACTACGGTCATTAAGGGGCATATCGAGATCGACGGTGCAGATGTCATGACCATGTCCTCCCACAGTCTAAATGCATTCAGGGGGCCCGTTACGTCGATGATCTTTCAGGAGCCGCTGCTGGCTTTCGACCCCGTTTATACGGTAGGTGAGCAGATTATCGAAAGCGTTCGACGGCATCGCAGGTTATCGCGCAAGGATGCTCGTGACGTTGCGCTAGAGGCCTTGCGTAGCGTCCGCATTCCTAGCCCAGAGCAGCGTCTAGAGGCCTACCCTCATGAGATGTCAGGGGGTATGCGCCAGCGCGCAATGATTGCACTCGCCCTTGTATGCAAACCACGCCTTCTCCTGGCGGATGAGCCCACTACGGCCCTGGATGCCACCGTGCAGATTCAGATCCTTATCCTACTGCGAGAGCTGCAACGTGAAATGGGGCTATCCATTATTTTTGTCACTCATGACATTGGCGCTGCCGTTGAGATCGCTGACCGCATTGCAGTGATGTATGGAGGCCGTATCGTTGAAGAGGCCCCTCTTGCAACATTGCTGGCTAACCCCTGCCATCCCTACACCGTCGCACTACTCGGCAGCCGTCCGGAAGGCGACTTGAGCAAGGGCAGTCGGTTAGAAACCATTCCCGGATCGCCCCCCGACCTGAGCCGCCTGCCTGAAGGCTGCGCCTTCGCCGCGCGATGCAAATATGCCAGCGAGGCCTGTGAAAAAAGTGTTCCTGGGCGGGTTGCAGTTTCTCCAGAGCATTACGTCAGCTGCCATCGATTTCCTGAGTCTGCCTAAGGAGCTTTCATTATGTCGTCTTCCTCTCCCAACGCCCTGATGCCCTACCCTTGGGTGGACGTTGCCTATGCCAAAAGTGGCCCGCTTGCCGGTCTGACGTTTGCGGTAAAGGATCTCTTTGATGTCGCAGGCTATACTACAGGCGGCGGTAATCCCCTTATCCTGGCCACGTCTGGAATCAAGACTCGCACCGCACCAACGGTGCAACGGTTGCTGGATGCGGGTGCCCGATTTATCGGCAAGGCCCAGACCAATGAAATGGCCTTTTCCATGAGTGGCAAGAACGCTCATTTCGGCACACCTGTAAATGGCGCTGCACCCGATCGCATTCCTGGAGGCTCTTCTAGTGGTTCGGCATCAGCGGTTTCGAACGGTTTATGCGATTTTGCCCTAGGTACCGATACGGGAGGCTCAGTACGTACGCCGGCCAGCTATTGCGGGCTGTTTGGTATTCGCCCCACCCATGGGCGCATTTCGCTGGAACTATGCCAGCCACTGTGCGAAAGCCTGGATACCTGCGGTTTCTTCGCTCGTGATGCCAAGGTGTTCGAGGCAGTAGGCAGATGTTTGCTGGGTGAAGACCAGTATCCCTTTGATGTCCCGCAACTGGTGGTTGCACGGGAGCTATTCGATCTGCTTCCCGTTGCAGCTCGTGAAGCGCTAGCGCCAGCGCTGGAGCAGATCAGTTCAGTGTATGGCGCACCGATACCTCTTGAACAGCCGTTTCCTTCTCTTGAGGATGCCTATTGGCCGTTTCGCTATATTCAAGGCCGCGAAGCCTGGGAAGCTCAGGGTGGGTTTATTGAGCGCCATGAACCCGTCTTTGGGCCGGACGTTGCCGAGCGTTTTCAATGGTCACGCGGGGTCACTGATAGCCAGGTAAGTGAAGCCAGAATGTTCCGAGAGCATTTCCGCCAGGCGGTAAGCACGGTGCTTGGTAATAGAGTACTGGTGCTGCCTACGGTTCCGGACATTGCTCCTCTGCTAACGGCCCATGAGCAGGAAATAGAGGCCACACGCCAACTGTCTCATCGACTGCTGTCAATCGCCGTGTTGTGTGGCACACCTCAAGTTACCCTGCCATTGGCAACAAAGGATGGCGCTCCATTGGGTATCTCGCTCATGGCAAAGGCTGGTACGGATCTTAGCCTGGTGAAAATGGCTGCCGGCCTAGCGCTTTAAAGATCCTGGCGGCCACAGAGCTGTTGTTTAAATAAGACCTAGGGTAGGAAATTCGGGTATAGGATGCCTGGTCCTTTGTTACCGGACTGCTCAAGGAGCAGTCCGGTACGACCACATACTTGCCGTATTGAACAGGCGTCAATCGCCGTAAATATTGAAATCAAAGTATTTCTTCTGGATAGCATCGTAACGGCCATCTGCCCTTAATGCGGCAATGGCATTGTTAAGCATGTCCAGATGCCGGTCATCACCCTTGCGTACGGCAATTGCTACACCTGTGCCGAAGTATTGCTCTTGTGTAAACGTTGGTCCAACAAAGGCAAAGCCTTTGCCCTGCTCAGTCTTGAGAAAGCCCTCATCAAGCGTGACCGAGCTTGCCATCGTGGCATCCAGGCGGCCGGATACGAGATCCAGAAAGGCTTCGCTCTGTGAGGCATAACGTACTATGGTTGCGCCGGCCGGCTCAAAGTTGGCGGTCACATAGCGGTCAAAATTAGTGGCTCGCTGCACACCAATACGCTTTCCCTTGAGGCTTTCCGGGCCGCTGTAGGAGGCATCACTTTTCATGACTAGCCGCGCCGGGATGCGATAGTACCGGTTAGTAAAGTCTACCGAGCGCTTGCGCTCATCGGTAACGGACAGTGAAGATAGGATCACATCGATCTTGCGAACCTTGAGTGCTGGAATCAGGCCGTCGAATTCCTGTTCGACCCATTGGCACTTAACTTTCATTTCGGCGCAGAGGGCGTTGCCAATATCGTAATCAAACCCGACGATGCTGCCATCAGGTGCCTTAGTGGCAAACGGAGGATAGGCGGCTTCAATACCTAGGCGCAGTGTTTCTTCCGCCTGGGTCGACGGAGCGAAACCGGATTGAGCGAGTAAAGCGACAGCGGCAAAAACAACGGACTTTCTCATGAAGAACTCCTTGTCAGCCTTTGGAACCAGAGTGAATGGTCCCAGGAGCCTGGCGTGTTTTTCGGGCTTGCGTGTCGGCAGCGTTTACAAGAGGTACAGGGTGTTACTCGGTCCGCTTCAATCGAGCGGTTGAATCGGGTGGACCTGGATAACCAGGCGGCCCGGCTTTTTACAACGCAGCGGTTACAATGACTTCCACCAGGATTTCCGGATCATCGAACGTGACCTGGCATGTGGCCCGGGCAGGCGATTGGACCGGGTCCACCCACTCGCACCAGACGGTATTCATGGCATCGACATCGCGCTTCATGTTGCCCATCCAGATCTGCACGGATAACAGACGCTCCTTGCTGCTCCCGACCTCTCCCAGGAGCGCGTCAATACGTGCCAGGATCTGCCGGGTTTGACCGGCGGCGTCCTGCGAGCAGTCCGGGGCCACGATACCGGCAAGATAAGCAACGCCGTTGTGCGTGACGACACGGGACAGGCGTGGATTGCTATGAAGACGGGATATGGGGTTCATTACGATTCCTTTAGCGTTCGGTGGCCAGCTCGGCCAGGGTGATGGGTTTGATGGGGGGGCGAATACGGTAGTAGCCCACCTCGGCTGGCGAGACGCCTCGAGCCTGGGCAATGGTTTCGCTCACGGTAAGGCCGCAGAGCCGACCCTGGCAGGGGCCCATGCCGCAACGGCCAAAACTCTTGGCCTGATTGGGGCCCTGGCAGCCCAGCGCGACATAACGGCGTAGGTCTCCTGCGCGAACCTCCTCGCAGCGGCAGACGATGACGTCATCTTCTGGCGGTACGCGTAGCGCATCGAGTGGGCGATATAAAGTGTTCAGAAACGGACGGATCGAGAGTTGATGTTTAAGCTCTTGTCGCAGCTGCCCTATTCGGGGGCCTGCCGATTTGAGGGAGAAACGCTCCAGACGGACAGCTGCCCCCAGGGCGGCCAGTCGACCTTGCAGCTCGGCCGCCGTGGCTCCAACGATCCCGCTGCCATCCCCGGCGATATGAATACCCGGTATGCTCAGCTCGCCCCACTGATCAGTCACGGGTGTCCAGCACAGTTGAGTCTTATCCCAGTGATGCTCTGCGCGCAGCGCCTGAGTAAACTGTGTGTTCGGTACAATGCCCTGGTGCAACAGGACCAGACGGGCCGGAACGCGGTGCCGCTGTTCATTTACGCTAAAGGTCAGCGCCTCGGCAACGGTTTCGCCCACCACGGCCAGGTTTCTTGCCCCGCGAAAATGAGGCACGCCTGCTTGCCTGATTGCCCGAAGTAAACCGGCCCCCTTTGCCAGCTGCTTGCGGCCCGGCGGTGATAGGAGCACTCGAAGCAGTTGCCGGCCGGCACGCAGTTCATCCCGGCGGGTAGTCGTATCCACCAGCGCTGCAATCGACTGACCCGCCTGCAGGTACTGCCAGGCCAGCAGGTACAGCAGCGGTCCGCAGCCCGCAAGCACGACAGGGTGCCTGGGAACCAGCGCTGCGCCCTTGATCAGGATCTGGCCTGCGCCTGCCGTCATCACTCCCGGTAATGTCCAGCCGGGAATCGGCATCGGACGCTCATAAGCTCCGCTACACAGGATGATCCGGCCAGCGCTGAACACGCGCGCCATTCCGTCTTTTAAAAAATGTACGGTACGCTCGGGGGTAATCTGCCAGACCGAGGCGCCTGCCAGATAGGCAACAGGTGCCTGAGTAAAGGCGCGGGCAAGTGCGGCGCCAGCTGCATAGTCTGGCCCAAGCAGGGTGTGGCGGTCTGGCGTAGCCTGGGTGATGTTGCGATAGATCTGCCCGCCGATCTGCTCCTGCTCATCCAGCAACGCAACGGAAAGTCCTGCGCGTGACGCTTCAAGAGCCGCCCCCATTCCGGCCGGCCCTGCGCCTACGATGACGACATCAAACAGCTCAGGTTTCATAGCCTGTTCCTTCAAGCGAGCGCACCCCTTGCTGGCTGCGTACCTGCATGCCCTCACGTACGCTGAGCAGACAGGCCTGGCGGCTGGCCTGTCCATCCACCTCGACCAGGCATTCAAAGCACACGCCCATCATGCAGTAAGGCGCCCGGGGTGCTCCGGTGACCGGTGTGGATCGGGTCTGCCGTATGCCGACAGCCAATAAAGCGGCCGCCAAGTTGATGCCTGCCGGGACATCAAGCGCCTCGTTGTTAAACCAGATCCTGACCGATGCCCCCTGTTCGAGTGACTGGAAAAGCGATTCAGTGGACATAGGCGGCCTCCAGATCGACAGCAGCAAAACGATCATGGCTAAACTCGGAGAGTTCGGGCGGTGCAGTCGAACCCGCAATCCAGGGGGCAATGACCCGCGCATGCACGGCTGCCAGCGTTACACCGCTGTGGCAGGTCACTGCAAATGCACCAGGACAGACGGCGGAATGCTGATAGATGGGATACCCGTCTGGGCTCAGTACCCGTAGAGCACCCCAGGCGCGCACCACATTGACACTGGCCAGTCGAGGAAAGCAGCTCACCGCGCGGCGGGCCAGCTCGCCCATGACGCTGGTAGTGCTGAGGTCATTGAAGCCTACCGACTCCAGCGAATCGCCCAGTTGTACGGTGCCCTCGTCGGTCTGGCGTACATAGGTGGTGGGCACTGTGAGAAAGCGCTCCAGTCGCTCAGTGACCAGGATTTGCCCGCGGTTTGGACGTACGGGTATGTTCAGACCTACTTTGCTACCCAGGATCCGATTACCCAGGCCCGCAGCAAGCACCAGCTTTTCGGATTTCCAACGCTCCTCACTGGTACGTAGCTCAAAGCCGGTAGAGCCGTGCACGATATCGGTTACGTGTCGCCCGGCAGACAGGATGACACCACGACGTTGTGCGCCGGCATGCAACGCGTACAGCAGCTTGAGAGGATTAACATGGCCATCCATGGGTGAATAACAGGCACCTACCACCTCCGGTCCTATGCCTGGCAAGCGCTTGAGCAGTTCTGCTCGGCTAAGCTCCTCAAAGGGATAGTTGCCTAGCGCGTTACTCAGCCAGTGCAGGCGGCGCGTCTCTTCGACCATTTCATCATCGCTCAGACAGAGCTGATAACCACCGGGCTGTTGTAGTTGCACATCAACGCCTGTTTCGGCGAAGAGGTCTTTAGCAAGCATTGGCCAGAGTGCAGCAGAGTTACGGGTCCATTGAGCGTAGGACGGTTTGCCTACTCCTTTGCCCTGTACCCAGACCAGACCAAAATTGCCTCGCGCTGCGCGGAAGGCTTCATCCCCCTCATCAATTACACGGACGGTCATGTCCCGGCAGGCAAGCCCATAGGCTATGGCCATGCCGACCAGGCCGCCTCCCACTACAATCACGTCTGTCTTTTGCATGAAATGAACCATCCATAGCCAGAAGGTATGAGCCTCAAGGCCTGTGTTTCTGCGCCTCTTCAGATATCTACATGCTAGAAGCATTAGAAAGGCCCTGAAAAATGCTTTATTTTCGACAGCTCATGCATTCAGGTTATGGGTTGGCTTGATGAACATTCGCCACTTGGAAGCCTTTCGGGCCGTTATCCTGTGCCAGACCGTTACCCGAGCGGCTGAAATGCTCCATATCTCTCAGCCAGCGGCCACTCGCCTGATTGGCAACCTGGAGGAAGAGATTGGGTTTCCACTATTCGAACGCCTTAAAGGGCGGCTGCATCCAACCCCGGAGGCCCTGGTACTGTATGAGGAAGTACAGCGCTCCCTGCTTGGCGTGGAGCGCATTGCCAGGGTTGCGCAAGAGATCAGAAGCCTGGCTCGGGGCTCCTTGCGGATTGCCTGTGCGCCTACGTTAGGACTAGCCTTCGTACCACGTGCTATCGCAAGCTTTGTAGAGGCTCACCCCGAGGCACGTATCACGCTAGAAGTACACTCATCACAAACTGTGGTTGATCGCGTGGTCGGTCAGCGCTGCGACCTGGGCCTGATTGTGCTGCCGAACGCCTACCCCAGCCCCAATGGTGAGCGGCTGATGACCACGCGAATGCTGTGCGCCTTACCCAAAGGTCACCGATTGGCAGGCCACGACAGGATCGTGCCGCAGGACCTGCAGGGTGAGCGGTTTATTTCCTATCCGGAGTCCATTGGCAGTCGATTACAGGTCGATGCGCTGTTTGCTACCTATGGCGTTGAGCGTCAGCTCACGCTGGAGGCTCAGCTCTCGGCAAGCGTCTGCATCTTGGTTGAGCAAGGCGCGGGCGTGGCCTTGATCGATGTGTTGTCCGCGGTTGAGTATCGAGGGGAAGGTATTGTGTTCAAGCGTTTCGAGCCTTGCATCCCCATGGACTTCGCCATACTCCGGCCCGCCACAAGCAGCTCGTCCCGCTTGCATGACAGTTTCGTCGATCACCTCAAGTCGTTTGTGAAAACACAGATTGCGGCCGAGTATCTCGCCTGATGAATGCCCGAACGCCTTGCACTTTCACTAGCCCAGGCTTTCTCATCTCCCTATTAAACCAGGCCCCAAGTTTGCACGTGAACTTAAGTACCCTTTAGGTTCTGTACGAAAAGTCTGGAGGGATAGAATCAGCGCCATGACAGGCTGGAGGCCCGAATGGCGAAGCGTTACGAACTTCCGGATGCGGCTTGGGAGCTGATCGTAGATCTGGTTTCCCCCGAACAAAAGATGGGACGGCCCCGCAGTGATGACAGACTGATGCTCAACGGCATCTTCTGGCTCCTGTGTTCAGGTGCAGCCTGGCGTGATCTGCCAGAGCGGTTCGGCCCATGGTCAACGGTGTATCAGCGGTTTCGCGACTGGCGGGATGACGGTACGTTCGACCAAGTTCTTGAGCGTTTGCATATTCGCCTGAATCAGGAAGGGCTGATTGATCTGGATACCTGAATGATTGATTCCACAGCGGTGCGAGCAACCCGAGCCTCTTCTGGCGCCGGGAAAAAGGGGGCCAGAAGAGCCAGTAGACCATGTGCTGGGTCGCAGCAGAGGTGGCCTGGCCACCAAGATTCACATGGTTTGTGATGCCAACGGCGTGCCTCTGCGCTTTCTGCTTTCGCCCGGTCAGGCCAGTGACGTCTCGAAGGCTCAAGCAGTTCTGGATCAGGTTCGCATCCCAGGCAAACAAGGCCGGCCTCGTAAACGCTGCCGCTGGTTGCTGGCAGACAAGGGTTACGATGCTGAGCACTTACGCCAATACTGCGACCGTTACCGAATGCAGCCTGTGATTCCGTTACGAACCATGAAACGCAAGCCCAAACCGGGACTGCCTCGACTGTTCGACCGCCCGAAATACCAGCAACGGAACATCATCGAGCGGATGTTCGGCTGGCTGAAGGAGAACCGCAGAGTCGGTACTCGTTACGACAAACTGGCAAGAAGTTTTGCCGCCATGGTCACATTGGCCAGTACGCTGCGATGCCTACGTCAGTACTTTTCGTACAGAACCTAGGATAAGTTTGCATGACACGACGGTTGGTTATCTGGCCTGCTATGAAGGTGGCAGGAACATACTGACCTTTGACACCGCTTACGTGACCATGTCACCACTTGAGCGGCGACCCACCCTGACTCTCTTTACGGCTATTCCAGCACGGGCGCACCATTTTTTCAAAAGCCACTGGTGACACGGCAAAAGCTGCATCCTCTGTTGAGCAATCTCCTGCCTGAAGGGGCCATGCGTGACCACCTGGCCCAGCAGCTCAAGATCCATCCAGACAACGAGTTTCCGCTCCTGGCCTACCTCGGCGAGGACCTACCCGGTGCGGCCCGTTGATCCCCACGACATTCCCCTGGCGCTCTTGTGGGCCGGACCTCTACCCTGCCCGTCCCGGTGGACGTGAGCTATACACCGGCGCATTTCTCCCTGGCCGGCGTTCAGATCAAGTTTTCCATGAAGGCGCAGGACGGCCGCTCTCTCTACAAGGATGGTGACAGCCACGGTGACTGGATCATCAAAACACCCTCAACGCTACACCAGCATGTGCCGCTCGACGAATATACGGCCATGTCCTTGGCCGCGCTGATCGGCATCGACATTCCCGAGATCTCGCTGATCGAACTCTCCCTTATTGATAACCTGCCGCCCATTCCCTTGCCAGATGAGGCCTATGCCTATGGTATCAAGCGGTTAGATCGTGGAAACAATGGGCAACGGATTCACACTGAGGATTTTGTTCAGGTGTTTTTTGAATACGTCCGAAACAAATACGAAAGGCACAACTACGAGGAAATCGCGCGCAAACTCAAAGCGGAGACGCTACACCGTCCGGACAACATCCGACAGATCACCTGCGGTTGCTGGCCAATATCCTGCTGGGTAACGGCGATGCCCATCTTAAGAACTGGAGCCTGATCTACCGCGACACGCGGCAAGCCGATCTCTCTCCTGCCTACGACATTGTATTTACCCGAGCGTACATGGGGTGATGAACGCGAGCTGCCGCTCAACATGGGTGGCATGAGGCGCTGGTATGAGATGTCCCCTTCCGTGCCTGGGCAGGTGCGTCCGGGTTAAGCCGTCGCTTCATTGGCCGTATGGTTCAACACGCCGTCGAACGGGCCCGCAATCTCTGGCCAAAGGCCCTGACTCAGCGCCCCATGTCTCGGACACCCCAGGATTTGCTGAAAGACCACTGGCGGCAGTTGCCTCCAGACTTTCGTATCAGGTGCGACTAGCACGGATGGTGCATCTAACAGGACAGATGGCGATGTGTAGGGCGACAGGTCTTGCAACGCTACCTCTCAGGTAGAAGCAGATAGGCGCAGCAGAGTCCGTCCGGCAAAGATCTTATTTCAAATCAATATACAGCTCGTTCGAGAAAGTTATTCATCTAGAGCCTGCACTATTTCGGCAGCTGATAATAAGCGTAGAAAAGACCTATCGCACTCAATAACATGGCCCTTCTTCGACTAGCTCCTTAATAACCATTTCTCTGCCATACGTGCTGCGTAAGGTTAAAAGACGCGACACATTTGGCCAGCATTGTTTGAGCCAATGTACAAACCGGCATGCAGCTCCCAGGGGTGCAACTTGTAGACGATCCCAGAAGCTATAGGCAGGTCTGTCATAAGTAGTATTGATCAGTCAGAGGAGTGGTCTGATTTCTTCCCGCTGCCGTTAGAAGAAAAAACCTGCCTTTAACCTACATTAGACTGGCTTGTATCAAGTTCAGCAGATGATTACCGATACAGATAAAACCGGTGTGGCTGGTGCGCTCATGAGAAGTTGTAACAGACAGGCTATGCAAAGAGACCAAACCTAGGCCTTAAAAGATTGGCTATGAAACGCTCCAGCTCACTCCTGACAGCCCTACTTGTGCATGTGTCTGCGGTTCGAGTCCGGCGCTCAGTCATACCAGCAATAATATGGTTGTTTGTGCTACTGCTGATGGTATCGCAAGCATTTGCACAGGCCAGGCCAGTATTGCTCACAGACCGTAATAACTTCCTCGATCTTGCCCCTGCTATAGAGTACCTGCCGGCGCCTGTAACAATGGACTTTGAGGAAGCCGCGTCAGAAAGGAGGCAGGAGGAGTGGCGTCCCAATACCAGAACCACCTTGAACCTTGGATCAGAGCCTCAAGGTGCATGGGTCCGATTCAGGATTAGGAAAGATACTCATTTCAATCAAGCCTGGCTGCTGGTCTTTGACTGGCCCATGCTTGATCAGGTGGATGTGAGAATCCACGATGAAGATACCAACAGCTGGTCGAAGGTGCTGACGGCAGGTGATACCGTCTCGTTGAGCAAATGGCCGATCCCGGCGCGTGAACTGGTGTTCCCATTGGATCTGGAAAACTCTAAAAGGGTAACCGTCTATGCTCGTATCCGCGCCAGTGAACACATGATCCTTCCATTGCAGCTCGTGACCGAAAAGGCATTCCAGCAAGATCAGGTATGGGACACATTGCTGCTTGGAGCGCTCTATGGATCGCTACTGGTCATGCTGCTCTATAACGCCTCCCTGTTTATCTTTACCAGAGATAAGTCCTATCTCTGGTACGTGACGTATCTTGCCTCCTCACTCTGGTATGTCCTATGTCTGTCCGGTCACGGCTTTGTGTACATCTGGGGTGAATGGTCCACGATTTCCGGTCGTTTTTTCCAGCTATCGGCTTGTACAACATTTCTTTCATCTGCCATTTTTGTTCGCGTTTTTCTAAACGTACCGCGGTACCAGCGGTTGACCATTATCAATAACCTAGTGATCACGTACTGGGGCGTGGCTACAACTGTTGCGCTGCTGTTTCCTGATCATATCCGCTATCTCTTTCCTGACATATTGGGCTTCGTTTCCTGCGTACTCGCCCTTACCGTAACCGTAAGCATATGGCGAAAAAAAAATCCCTCAGCCCGGTATTTCACTATCGCCTGGCTGTGGCTGATTCTGGCAACCATCTATATAACCTTGTGCCTGGAAGGCGTCTTGCCCCTCTCAAGGTTTAGCTATTACACACAGTTTTCCGGCTTCGTCTTTGAGTTTCTCCTTCTCTCCATTGCACTGGCAGAACGCATAAACCGTGAGCGAGCGCAGCGTTTGATCTCTCAGAAGATCGCTCTGGACGCCAGTGAGGAGGTGGCACAAAAACGGCTCCAGATTGTGCATGTGCAGGAAGAACTCCTAAAAACGCAGCGAAGGGCCAATGAGGATCTGGAGCGACGAGTCTTACAGCGTACCCAGGAGCTGGAGACGGCAAACCGTAAGCTTGTCCAGCTGAGTAATACCGATCCCCTGACAAAGCTTTATAACCGACGGCATTTGGATGAAATCTTTGCTCAGCAGGTCATTACGGCTGCTGCGCAAGAGGCATACCTTACCATCATGATGCTTGATATCGATCATTTCAAACACATCAATGATACCTACGGCCATACGATAGGAGATGAATGCATCGCGGCGCTGGGTGAGGGCCTGAAGCGCCTGACCCGTCGTCAAGGCGAGTATGCGGCGCGCTTCGGAGGAGAAGAATTCATACTGCTGTTTACGACCCTTACGCCATCAACTGCACCGGTTGTGGCTGAAGAGGTCCGGCTGATGGCCAGCAACTTGGGAATACAAGTTGAAAGCCATACGGTTCAGTTTACGGTCAGTATAGGCGTGGTATGTCGCCTCGCCCGTTTAGGGCAGACGCGGGTAAGCCTTTCCAAGGCCGCTGACGATGCGCTCTATCTGGCAAAGCAGGCGGGTCGTAATCAGGTTAGGGTGGCAAGCATGGAACAGGACGACCAACAGATTTAAGGGTTTACCCGCTGCGCGATCAAACCCAGAAATATAGGTGATGGCAATCTCCACTACACGTATTACTGTCTAAGGATACCTCTGCGGAACGCTATCACATGCTCTTCGAGACGCTCAACCGCCTGGTTCATGATCGGGTTGTGAGTCATGAGGAAAGCATTAGCGCAGAGCACGGGGCGGGTCAGCTGCGTCGTGATGAGCTCAAGCACTATAAATCCCCGATCGAGCTTGAACTCATGCTACGCATCAAGCAGGCCATCGACCCGAATCAGTTGATGAATCCCAGCAAATTACTGTGAGCTTTGTCCTGCAGCCCTTGGCTCGACGACTAGCTGCTGCCCTAGTGCCAGTCGTCGAGCAGACTTACCCTAACGAGGGTCCTCTCGAACGTACGCGGCGCAGGTTGCCGTCAATGACTTTATAACCCTGGCGCTTAACGGCTTGGTCTATCCCTCGCCTACTATTTCTTTCTCCCGTACTGGCCTCATGCGGGTAGGGTGAAACAGAAGTGCAGGTGACGGGACGCTGCATCGGTGATGTATTGATCAACGCACGTTGGGAGTACTTACCCTACCCCGTTACGCGTTATCGTTGACGACTGAACAGCAGCGATGCGTTTGGATTATTACTCTCCCCGTCCTGCGCCTAAAGAGGTCGCATTACAGACAGGATGCGCTGTCCGGTCTAGTGGCCTGTGACAAAGCTTGCTGGCGTGCCATTGGCGCTGATGCTCCTAGCCAGCGCCACCGACTGCTGAAGCTTTTCCATATGCCGGTGCTCCGTCATGCCCTGCCTGAAGGCGTTTAAATTAGCGCTCAGGCGAGTCGCAAGGACACTGAGGTCCATGTCCAGCCCGGGCTGCTTGTAGAGCTGATCGGGCATCGCCCAGAACGCCTGCTTGCCCTTTACCTCGGATACGCACTCCAGGGAATGGGCCTGTACCTGAGAGGTGGATGAAAGAATGGGCATTCGTCATCTTCGACCAGACCTGCCGGCAAGAACTCGCTTAGGTTACTGTCAAGGTTGCGCATGGGGCGGGGCGGCGGTGCTTTCTTCAGGAGCTCGGGCTGGACCATAAAAAGAACCAGCAGTGCTATTTTGTGACTAAAAAGAGTAATTATAAATGGTAGCGGTCAGTGCATTGAAGGCAACTACACTGGCCAGTAGAAGAGCCGGAGCAAAGTCGTGTCGTTTCAGGCGTACGCATCGAAGTGCGGTAGGTCAATACTAAGATGCATGGTTAGCGCCAAGCCTTGTGTTTGATACCCGTAGGTATCAAACACAGCGAATGATCTCCCTTTTCTGTACATAGCAGAAAACCCATGCGTTGAAGTCTACCATTGGGACTAAGGTGTTATAGAACCTGAGCAGGGCGACGGAAAGCAGCGCCCCTACCTACCTGTTTAAAATTTGGCCAAGCGTCACAAGACCTGAATGGAGACCGGGAACAGGACTGATCGTCAGCCAAGACTACTTTCATTAAGGTTTTTCTGATCTAGGTCAATAACTTAATAGTGACACCCATTTCCATTGCTCCCTGTGTGACAAAGCAATGGATGCTGATGGATTCAGCCCTGCCATCCGGAGAGGCAGCAGGAGAGTAATCTTTTTAGATTACTCTCCTGCTGCCTTTTCACCTCGTACATAGCTACTGGCTGAGTTACCGGTGCTAATTGGCCCAGTGGGCTCCTTTTCAGAAAGCTCCTTGATCATGCTTACGGTCAGGTACAACCTTGGTGCGATGCTAGAAAGGTCAATGTACTCCTCAGGCGAATGTAGCCCAGCTCCTACAACACCCATGGTTTCAAGAATGGCAGGCTTACTTTCACCTGGTACATAGGCATACCCCGCATCTGTCCCAAACCTCATCGCCACCGGTTCCAGAGTACGTCCAATGGCTGAATAAAGACCCTTGGCTCGCTCGGCAAGCTGCTCTGAACCTGAATTTTTCACTAGAGGTGGGCGGCCTTTATCGATACGAAAGCTAACCTCTGTATCAGGTACTAGCTTTTCCTGAATAAGCCTGTTGCCCTCCGAAAGGACACGGTCGTATTCGGAAAGATCCGAATAGCGCATATCGCCTTCAGCAACCGCCAACGCAGGAATAATGTTTCGCTTATCGCCTCCATGAACAATGGTCCAGTTTACCGTAGTCCCTTTAGCTGGATTTCCCAGATCCTTGAGTCTGACAAGCTGATGCCCCATCTCAATGACAGCGTTTCGCCCCTCCTCGGGAGCTGAACCTGCATGTGAGGCTCTGCCCTTCACTGAAAGGTGAACGGCATTAATACCATTGGTGGCTACGGTAACCGCCTCCTTGTCTGGCGGTTCATAGGAAAAAACATAGTCGTGCTTTCGCGCTAGGTCTGCAATAACGGCCCTTGATCCAGCTGAGCCCGTTTCCTCGTCTGGATTGAAGAGAACAGTAATGGTCCCGAACTGTTTGAAGTCCTGCGCTTTGAGTAGCTGCAGCGAATGCAGGATCATTGCTACGCCCCCTTTAGCATCAGCTACGCCAGGTCCATAGGCACGCGCCTCGTCCGCTCGAAATGGGCGCTTGGCGGCTGTGCCAGGGCCAAATACGGTGTCGTAATGCACCATGAGCAGAAACCTTGCCTTACCACTGCCTTTGATCGTCCCAACAATATTGCCGCCTACCGACGGGCTGGCAGGGGTCACGCTAACATCTGCACCAAGCGACTTAAGGCGATCAACCAATATCTCCTGGACCTTGTTGATTCCTTCTTCCTGCCCAGTGCCAGTATCGATCGATACCAATTGCTCAAGTGTTTTCAGGTAACTGGATTTCTGTGCTTCGGCTTGTTCAAGTATCTGTCTGGATGATTGATCAGCCGCTAGTGTCATTAGCGGGGCGAAAGAGAACATCAAAGCTGCGGCGATTTTTAACGGTTGTCCAAGCATGGAAGGCGCGCCCTGAGTCGGATAGCTACAGACTACGGAGGCAGCTTGGGCACCTTAAGTTCACTGAACGGATGAGATAGTCAAATGCGGCTTAATACGGGCCTGCCAATTGACGGCATACCGGGCAACAGCACCTGGGGTATATCGCTGGTCTTACAGATGGATACAGGGCTTGGTGTAGGCAGTAACGGATACGTCTACTCTCAATGCCTTGGTATTGGTAGCCTGAACTCACCCAGGCTTTCTATCGAGCAAAACCCAAATGGAGGACTACTGTCTTAATACTGATCTTTAAGCGCAGTAGAGGCACCAATAAATTATTAATGCAGCTTCTCATCCTTGCCGGCAATCCAGCCCTAGGCGTAACCCAGGACGTGTTTAGCCCCTTCGTCAGTATCTATCAGATCAATCCAACAATTTCCGCCTAAGTATTCAAATTCATCAAATAACGTGAGAGCAGCTCCTGCTCAAATTAATAACGCACCGTTTTTGACAGCCCTGCCAGGGTGTGCTTGAGTTTGTTAGCAATCATTACAGCTACACATACGTTACAAGACAGCAACATGTTCTACGCGCGCTCCTATCATGAGCGTTTCATAGGTGACTCGTAGCATGCTGTATGGATGATGTATCGCACCGGTGCCACACTCAGCTTTGCCTAGCGAATAGTCCTGCTTTGCTGCACGCCTACCGCATCTTTTGCATTTAGGTCGCTGGTCAAAGGTAGCACCATGGAATATATCCACCAAATTTTGAACCAGTCGCCCGAGCTTGCGTTGTTTCTGTCTCTGGCGATCGGGTATTGGATCGGTAGCATCCAGTTCGGTAAATTCCAGCTTGGCGGCGTCGCCGGTTCGTTGCTGGCGGCGGTAGTAATCAGTCAGGTCGGCGTTACCATCGATAATGGGATCAAGTCGGTATTGTTTGCCCTGTTTATCTACGCCGTTGGTTTCGAGAGCGGACCGCAGTTTTTTCGGTCGTTGGGGCGCCAGTCGCTTCGGGAGATCGTATTGGCAGCGGTCATGGCACTCAGTGGGCTTGCAACCGTTATCGTCGCCGCAAAACTTCTTGATTTAGATAAAGGGCTGGCCGCCGGCATTGCTGCTGGCTCTATGACGCAGTCCGCGATTATCGGCACTGCCAGCGCCGCAATCGCCAAGCTCGATCTGCCGTTAGACCAAATCCAGGCCCTTCAGGGTAACGTCGCGGTGGGCTACGCCGTGACATACATCTTTGGCTCCTTTGGCGCGATCATCATGTGCATCAACGTCCTGCCCTGGTTCATGAAACGTTCGATCCGCGATGATGCAACGAAGGCAGAGGCCGAATTACTTGCAGGTGCTCGGGTGTACGGACCGGGAGAGTTGCCTGCGATACCGCCGCTTGTTGGACGCATCTACCGGGTGGAGCATGCGGCTGGCAAAACGGTCGAACAACTTGAGGCTCTTAGTCAGGGTGACACCCAAACCACACTGACCGTAGAGCGCATTAAGCGCGGTGGCGCGATGGTAGGTGTTGCGCCGGACACTGTCCTTCAAGCCGATGACGTAGTACTAGTTGTGGGCCGGCGCGCAGGTGTCGTGGCGATCGCAGAGCAGCTAGGCGCTGAGCTGCAGTCCTATCCTGACATGGACGTGGTTGTGGTTCAGCGGGATATCACAATTGACAATCCAGCCTTTGTTAATCGCACGGTGGCTGAAATTCGGCAGGAAGCGAATCAACGCTTGCGCCACGGTGTGTATGTAGTAGAAGTCAAACGCGGCGGTCGACCGCTGGCCTTGCAACCGGATACGGTTATTGCGTCAGGAGACATGGTTACACTTTACGGCACGCCGGACGACATCCAGCGTGTTTCCAAACAGGTCGGCTCCATCATTGTGCCCAGCGATAAGACTGACTTTGTTTTCCATGGCTTTGGGCTGGTGGTTGGCCTGCTTATCGGTATGCTCGTAATCCGACTGGGCGCGGTACCACTGACGCTGGGTAGCGGCGGGGGGGCGTTGATCGCGGGGCTGGCCTTCGGTTGGTACCGGAGCCGACATATGACGCGTGGCAACCTACCTACGCCTGCGTCGACGCTCCTACGTGATCTTGGCCTTGCGGGCTTTGTAGCTGTAGTCGGTCTGCAATCGGGACTCCAGGCTGTCCAGACAATCGCTACGCAGGGCCTTTCCATCTTCCTCGTTGGCGTGGTGGTCTGCATCGTCCCCATCGTTATCACCATCCTTATCGGGCGCTACGTCCTGCGCTATGACAATCTGGCACTTTTCGCCGGTGCCGTATCCGGTGCGCGCAGCGCCAACCCAGCCTTTGGTGAAGTGCTCGACAAGGCGGGTAATTCGATACCGACGGCTCCGTTCGCAGTGACCTACGCCTTGGCCAACGTGTTTCTCACGTTGCTCGGGCCGCTAGTCGTGGCCTTTGCCTAACTGAAAGGGGAAACGTAATGAGCAACGAGCAAAACCAGAATGAAGATTACGCGCAGTACGCCAAGCTAAGCCCGTTCGAGCTCAAGGATGAGCTGATTAAGCTGGCGTCTGGGACAGAAAACCGGTTGATGCTCAACGCTGGCCGGGGCAATCCAAACTTCCTCTCGACACTGCCTCGGCGTGCCTTTTTCCGGCTGGGGCTGTTTGCCACAGCCGAAGCCGAGCTGTCGTATTCTTACATGCCCCACGGCGTGGGGGGCTTGCCCCAGATAGACGGGATTGAGGCCCGCTTTGAACGCTATACCGCTGAGCACCGCGACCAGCCCGGAGTGCTATTTCTCGCCAAATGCCTCAGTTACGTGCGGGACCAGCTTGGACTATCCGCTTCGGCATTCCTTCATGAGATGGTTGAAGGCATCCTGGGCGCCAACTATCCCGTTCCACCGCGGATGCTACGAGTATCCGAAGAGGTGGTGCGCCAGTACATTGTGAAGGAGATGGTCGGCGGATTCATTCCCGCCGGGACCATTGACCTATTCGCGGTGGAAGGCGGCACGGCGGCAATGACTTACATCTTCCACTCTCTTCAGCAAAACGGCCTGCTTAAACGCGGCGACAAAGTGGCAATCGGCATGCCCGCGTTCACACCATACATCGAGATTCCAGAGCTGGAGGAGTTTGGTCTGGAGCAAGTACATATCGACGCCGACCCGCATGCCAACTGGCAGTATCCTAATACCGAGTTGGAGAAACTCCAGGATCCTGCGATAAAGATTTTTTTCTGCATAAACCCGAGTAATCCAGCTTCAGTCAAGATGGACGACCGTAGTCTAGCGACAGTCGCACGTATCGTTACCGAGTCAAGACCAGACCTATTCATATTGACGGACGACGTCTACGGCACCTTCGCAGACGACTTCCGCTCCCTGTTTGCGACCTGCCCGCGCAATACAATGCTGGTGTACTCCTTCTCGAAATATTTCGGTGCCACTGGTTGGCGCCTGGGCGTAATCGCTGCGCACAAGGACAGCATCTTTGACAAGGCGCTGGAGGAACTGCCAGAAGACATGAAGGCGTCTCTGGACCGCCGTTATGGAACGCTGCTACCAGAGGTTCGGAGCCTGAAATTCATTGACCGCCTCGTCGCGGACAGCCGCACGGTCGCACTCAACCACACCGCTGGTTTGTCGACACCGCAACAAGTACAGATGGTCCTGTTTTCCCTTTTTGCCTTAATGGATGAAAGCGACGGCTACAAGGCCGAGCTGAAAAAACTGGTACGCCGGCGCGAAGCGGCGCTTTATCGGGAATTAGGCGTGGCACCGAACAGCGATCCGAATGCGGTCGACTATTACACCCTGCTTGATCTAGAAGACCTCGCGCGCAAGATTTACGGCGACGACTTTGCCGCTTGGATAAAAGCTAAGTTTAGTAGTGGCGATCTGCTTTTCCGAATCGCCAAGGAAACCGGTATCGTACTGCTTCCAGGAAAGGGCTTCGGCACCAAACAACCCGCGGCTCGGGTGTCCCTTGCCAATCTTAACGAGTATGAATATGCCAACATCGGCCGCTCGCTTAGGAGCATGGCCGATCAATATTTTGAAGAATTTAAAAATACGGTGGGAGATGGAAAGAGTTCTTCAGAGGCGCCTACTTAACCGAGCTTGCATCGGAGGGCGTCGCTGGGTCTAGAGAGGGATCAAGGGGCGTAAGGCGCCCCGGTCTTTCACGCCACGCCTGTAGGCCATAGACACAATGGCAACAGCTCATTTGAACTCCAAAATGGGGTTGGTTAGAGATGCCTGACCTGAGCTTTAGAAATCCTTTTTGTAGCGTGCGGATATGTCTATGCGCCTATCTGAATGGATAATCGCCCTGGCTACCTCAGGTTATTCTGACGAAGCTGCTTAATGACCTTCGAGTATCTTGGGGAAGCAAGCAGTCTAGACAAACTGCTGCATACGGGCAGTGGTATCAGCTACTCAACTCTCAAGTTAACGACGTAGATTCATCCTTCTGGCACGTTTAGGATGCACAACAGTCTTTGATAAAAGATGAGCAATCAAGATAAAGGAAATGGTTAGTTCTTTGGCGACCTCTTTAGTCAATGGCAGCAGTCTCAATGGTGATAAACGAGGAAGCTCGAAACGGCGCTAGCAATGGCTCTTCTGCTTGCGATGAAGTGATCAAGGTCCAGGAGCGCTCGATAGGCGTCCAATGCTGTTGGCGCGCCCGCCCCAGCTTGTCGGTGTCAGCCAGAACAAAAATGTGTGCTGCGCGTTTGATGAAGCATTCCTTTAGATATGCCTGCTGATCGCTTCCCTCACACAGACCAAACTGGGCCACCACGCCGTCAGCTCCCAGAAACGCCTTGTCTACGCTCATGCGACTCAGTGTCAGCTCTGCCAGTGGTCCCAATGTACTCAGACTCGATCCGCGTACATCGCCGCCAATCATCGTCAGACGAATCCCCGGCGCGTTCGCGAGCGTCATCACCGCCAGTAGATTATTGGTCACCACATGCACATCCTGGCGGGCGCAGAGATGCAACGCCAGCGCAGCACACGTGGTGCCACCATCGAGCAATACGGTGTCACCGTCTTGGATGTGTGCAGCTGCCGCTCTGGCAATAGCTTCTTTCTGTTCGCGCTGCGCCGACTTGCGCTCTTCTAGCGACGCTTCGGGCTCGTGGACTCCTATCAAGGCCGTAGCGCCGCCATGAGTTCTCACTAGATGCCGCTGCCTAGCAAGTATCGCAAGATCGCGTCGAACAGTAGCTTCCGACACGCCAAGAGCGGCGCTCAGCTGTTCGACATTTGTGTCACGTAGACGAACCAGTTCCAGAATGGCGCGGTGGCGATCGGTCGCTTTCATGAAGAGCCTTATTGAAAGAAGAGCTACGATCTTACACGAGCAACAGCCTGGACCTCACCTCCGCCGCGTAGCCAATTCGGCGCCTTGACGCAAGGCCTCTAGCAGACTGCGCTCATCTGCAATGCCTTTGCCCGCAATATCAAACGCGGTACCGTGGTCGACAGATGTTCGTATCACTTCCAGCCCAACTGTTATATTAACGCCCGCTTCCAGGCCCAGAACCTTTACCGGACCGTGACCTTGGTCATGATACATCGCCACCACCAGATCAAAATCCCCACGACCGGCACGGAAAAACAAGGTATCGGCGGGTAGCGGGCCGGTGATATCCAGACCTTTCTCTTGAAGGATTTTCACCGCAGGGACAATTTTTTCCTCTTCTTCCCCATAGCCAAACAAACCATTTTCGCCAGCATGCGGGTTGATACCACAGACCCCAATCCTCGGCCTGGCAATCCCAGCCTTGACTAGGGTTGCATTGCCACGTTCAATGGTACGCTGCACCAGACCCGGTTCAATCTTACGAATCGCATCAACGATGCCAATGTGCGTAGTGACATGAATCACGCGTAACTGCGGCGCGACAAGCATCATTGATACCTCGTCGACGTGGGTCAGGTGAGCAAGCAGCTCGGTATGGCCAGGATATTTATGACCCCCCGCATGTAATGCCTCCTTGTTTAGCGGTGCCGTACAAATCGCGTCGATTTCTTTGGCTTCGGCCAGCTGTACGGCCCTCGCGATATATTGGTAAGCAGCATCACCAGCAATGGGTGACAACTGGCCGAATGGCAAGTCTTCGGGGATAAGGTTAAGGTCAATACAATCGATAATGCCAGGCTCGTATAAGGCTTCAGAGGCCTGCTTGATACTGCGAATCTTCATGCGGCCTTTAATGATCGTATTTGCCTGCTCCAAACGATGCGCATCACCTATTACCAGGGGACGACACTGCTGGTAAACAACGTCGTGGGTTAGGCTCTTGACGATAATTTCCGGCCCCACTCCCGCCGCGTCGCCCATGGTGATACCAATGATCGGGAGATAGTTACTCATGATTTCTTACCTTGTTTTGCAGGAAAAT
Source organism: Pseudomonas sp. LTJR-52 (assembly GCF_003691465.1). Lineage (NCBI taxonomy): Bacteria > Pseudomonadati > Pseudomonadota > Gammaproteobacteria > Pseudomonadales > Pseudomonadaceae > Pseudomonas > Pseudomonas sp. LTJR-52. The sequence continues at coordinate 5,031,282 of NZ_CP033105.1, read as the reverse complement.
GTACGGAGCCTTCGGCAACATTCGCGGGCTCGGTGATATTGCTCAAATGGAGCCACGATGCGTAAAGGGCGTGATCGGTGCCGAATGCACCCGCTTTAGTGATAACACCAGGACGATAACCGTCGCGACTGGCGATGGGGCGACCAAAGGCAACGCCTGCCTCAACTTCGCACTGTAGTTTAAGACTGCCGATACCTACCGCCCCGAGCATTGCACGAGCGGTTTCGCCGCCTGTAGCTATAAGTCCACCAACCTTATCGAAATGTGGGCGGATCATCGCTGCCAGTGACGCAGACAGAAGAGCACCCTCGGCAGGATCAAACGTCTCGTCGCGACCAATGCGCAGTAGAAGGTCTTCGCCACGCTTGAGACATGCGCCAATACGGCGCTCCCATTCTGACCAAGCCGCATACGCTGGGCCTTTGCGTAATACGCCTGGCATGATGGTCAACTCCTGGATACCCGCCCGCTCCTTAAGCATTATGCATTGCCTATCAGATACATCTGACAGGCTACCGACCAGCACGAGAATCGGTGCAAGTTTTCGCTGCATGAAGCTGACATCCTGAGATGGAGAATCAAACAGGTCGGGTAAACCTGCAATTTCCCGTGCCAGTCCACCAGAGCCGACCCAGAATAGCCCTTCACTCATTTTCGCAGTGACTTGCGCCAGCCGACGCAAATCTTCGGAAGTTTCGGCATCAACTATCAGGGCCTGGCTGTCGCCTTTGGCGATCTGCTTGATGTGTTCAGTAAGAACGAATGCGTCACCACGCAAGGTTTCAAGAGTCAATTTGGCTGTGCGCAGACCGGCGGTTTCTAGCATTATGTTGAGATCGGCGCATTGATCAGCATGCTCGAGCTTCCACGTTTCAGTGGTTTCCAACGGTTGCCCATGGACCAGTACCTGTCCCTCATGCGTAGTCCGGCCGGTCGCCGGGAACGCTGGCGCTACGATTGCCAGACCAGCCAAGGCCTGCAAGGCAGCAACTTCTGCCGCCCAATTGCCACGCAGCGTTGAATCGATTTTTTTATACAGCCGTTGTCCAGCCTTTGATTTCTGATAGGCAGCTACTGTACGAGCGGCGGCTTCACTGGAGGATAGACGACGTGTATCAGTGTCGATGGCGATAACCTGGGCCGCCCCGGTGTCATGGGAGGGGTCAAGCGTTACAACCGTATCGAGTCCAAGGCTGGCGAAGGCGATGGCACAGTCCGCTGCGCCGGACAAATCATCGGCAATGATCATAAGCCTCATCGCACGGTCTCCCCTTCGGCATCTGGGATCCGTTCGCGCTGACCATTACGCGCCCTATATCGCTTGGCGGCCATTGAGGTAAGAATGGGCGACAGTATCGCTGTTACCACTACACACGCGGCAACCAATAAAGTCGCGGCGCTGGCGGCGTCGGCATATACGGGGTTAGCCGCAGCAACTAAGGCAGGGACAGCAGCAGCGTTGCCAGCAGTATTGGCTGCGGCGACACCTGCCACACCTGTACCGCCTGACAGGCGGTCAGCAAAATACAGTGGAATACCAGTAACAACTACCACCGCCACGCCTAGCCCGATACCCAGCAAGCCCGCCTGCCAGACCTTGTGCAGGTCAAGGCTAGCTCCTAGCGCCAAGGCAAAGAACGGAATCATCACCGGCACGGCCCTGCCAAGGAAATCGCGCATTTCTCGGTCCAGGTTACCCAGCAACATGCCCAATAGTAGAGGCAGGATTGCACCTACCAGCGTAGGCCAAGGAAACGCAGCCAGACCTGCAACGCCAAGGGTTACCATGGTCAGGAAGGGACCCGACTCTAATGACATGACAGAGTATGCACCTACGTCTTCTGAGCGACCGTACTGGCCCATCAGCGCCATATAAAGACCGCCATTGGTGTCATTCATTGCGGCGACGACGGCTAATGTGGAGAGACCGGCAAAAATGCCTGAACCGATGGGTTGCTCTCCGAGAAAGTGCCCCATGACTACCCCAATCAGCACAGCAGTACCCACCTTCGTTCCAAACAGCACACCGCCTTTTTTCAAGAGGTAGGGCGTGGCTTTGATATCGATGCTGGCTCCCATGCAGACGTAGAACACAGCAAGTATTGGTAGGGAGCCAGTGAATAATGCATTGGTAAACGAGCCAAAGAACTTAGGCATATCCGGCAGGAAGGTTGCGACCAGCGAACCGATAAGCAAAGGCACGATCATCATGCCGCCAGGTACGCGTTCGATACTACGTTTGATTGGGATGTGGGCCACGCGATTCTCCTTGTTTTTATTTCGAGGTGTACCGGGAACACATAAGGATGATCGAAATGATCATTTCCATGTGCATTCCAATCAACAAGCCCTTAATCTAAGCTCTCATATATGCGCAAATCAATCATTTTTTGATCGATTTGCGCAGGCATGGATGGCTCAGGGCATTTCTGTCCAAGCACAACCATGTTTTTGATGCACCTCATCACATTGTTTCCTCTTGCCCCATTTGCGAGCACCTACGTGTAGAAAGGCCCCATTCGTGAGCGTCTCTGTGGTCTTTAAACCTCATAGTTTTTGCAAAGGCCAAAGAGATCAATCACTTAATGTAAGTGGCACAAAACCTGCTCAAATTAATTTACTAACTGATTAATTAATTAAAAAGTCTGGGTCTCATTGAGGCTGTATGCCGCCTCCCTGTTTTAGCTGCCAACAAAAGGCTTGCCTGTCGGCAAGACGACAAAATGCTCTTCAGGAGAACAACAATGCGTGCGTTTATTTGTGCTCAAGTATTTGCGACAGCAGTACTCGGTTCGACTTCGGCCTTGGCCCAAGACAGCATTAAAATTGGCGTCATTCAGCCGCTGACAGGCTCGGTGGCATATAACGGAGCGGCAGATATCAACGGCTCCAAGCTGGCCGTAGAAGAGCGCAACAAAGCAGGCGGCGTGCTAGGCAAGCCGATCGAACTCGTTATCGAGGATGGTCAGTGCAGTCCGGCGAACTCGGTTAACGCCGCAGAAAAACTGATTCAGAAAGATAAAGTAGTCGCCCTATCCGGCGCCTTTTGCAGCTCAGCGACCGCTGCGATCATGCCTGTTGCGCAGAAGTACAAACTACCACTGCTGACGGGAGTGTCTTCCAAGGCTGACCTCACCGAAAAGAACAATCCCTACTTTTTCCGCTCAGCCGAGACCGACGCCCTACTCGCCCAAGCGTTTGCCAAGATCTTGGCTGAAAATCTGAAGCTCAAGAAAGTTGCCTATATCGGTGTAAATGATGACTGGGGCCGGGGCGGCGTAGAGGAATTCTCCAAGGATCTGTCCGCTCATGGTGTCGAGACAGCCATGACGGAATATTTTGATCATGGCGCTACCGACTTTTACACCTTGCTGGCCAAGTTGCGGGTCTCAGGCGCAGATGGGGTATTCATTGCCGCAGAGACTCAGGATGGTTCGATTCTGGTTAAACAGCTCAAGGAATTCGGCATTGATATGAAAGTGTTCGGGGTTGGCTCCTGGGCCACAGCGGACTTCATCAATCTGGTAGGTGATGCCGCCGAAGGCATTTACGCGGCCGTCCCATACGCAGCCACCTTGCCTGGCGAGCGCAACCAGAGGTTCGTTCAAGCCTACCAGGCGCAATACAAGCAGGCCCCGGACAAATACGCCGCGGCCGGCTACAACGCCACCAATATCTTGATGGATGCCATCCAGCGTGCCGGCTCGACGGATGCAGAGCAGATCCGCGAAGCCTTGAAGGCAACCAGTTACCAGGCACCCAATGGTCATTACCAGTTCACGGCCAACGGCCAGGCCTATGGTTTTAACGCGGCGCTGGTACAGATTGAGAACAAACAGCCCAAGGTCGTTGCTACTACTTCCGTCGAAGCCCCCATGGCGCTTGCCGCCAAAGGAGAATGAGCGTGGATCTGTTCCTGCAATTCCTCGCTAACGGCTTGGTGACGGGTACGTTCTACGCGTTGTCCGCCCTGGGTCTCACGCTAATCTTTGGTTTTATGCGGGTCGTGAATTTTGCCCACGGTGAGTTCTATATGCTAGGCGGCGTGCTGGGTTGGTTCGTTACCTCACACCTGGGTCTGGACTTCTTTTCCGGTCTGGTCGTCGTGGCCGCCATCATGGCCGCGTTCGGCTGGCTGGTGGATCGTGTTCTGATTGAGCGAGTCCGCGGACAAGGTGAAGAGCCCGGCATTTTGCTGACCATTGGACTGTCGATTTTCCTGGCTAACTCTGCCCTGCTGTTAGCAGGCACGGCGCCTCAGAAAATCGAAGGGCCGCTACCTAACGCTCCCGTCTTTCTCGGTCCCATCGTGCTGACCGAGATGAGAATTTTCGCCGTGGCGGTGTGCGCGGCGCTGATTTTGGGCGCCCATTTACTGATCAAGAAGACCAAGCTGGGGCGAGCCATGCGCGCGACGTTTCAGGACCCAATGGCCGCACAGTTGGCCGGCATCAAGACAGCACGCGTCTATGCCAGCACGTTCGCCTTGGGTTCGATATTGGCGGCATCTGCCGGAATGCTGCTGGGTGCAATTTATTCAACCCAAGTCACTATTGGCGGCATCGTCAGCCTTAAGGCCTTTGTCGTAGTCATTCTAGGCGGCATGGGCAGCTTTGGTGGGGCCATTGCAGGCGGCCTATTGCTGGGCGTAGCTGAGGCCTTGTGGGGTGGCTACGTTTCTACCGGCATGGTGGACATTATTGGCTTCATCATTGTGATTCTGACGCTGATCTTCAAACCCTACGGCCTGTTTTCAGCCCGTGCGGAGAGGGCGTGACATGAAACTTGAGCGAAATACATTGTTAATTCTCGCTGTTCTGGCCGCCCTGTTTCCTATGCTAGTGACCGACCAGTACGTCCTGCATATCGGCATCATGGTGCTGTTCTACGCTGTATTGGCCAGCAGCTTAAACCTGATCGTCGGTTATGTGGGCGAGTTCTCCCTCGGCCACACGGCCTTTCTAGGACTGGGCGCCTACACGGCAGCAATTCTGGCAACCCGTTACGGACTGCCAATGTGGGCGACCGTACCGTTGGCAGGGGTTATCTCAGCCGCACTGGGATCGGTGATAGGTGCAATTACGCTGCGCCTGCAGGGCCCCTACTTTGTGATTATCACACTGGCCTTCGCTGAAGTACTGCGCATCCTTGCCAATAACTGGGTTGGAGTAACCAATGGACCTATGGGTATTGCCGGTATTCCCCAGCCAGAGATCCTGTCGGCAGTATCGACGTTATACGCCAAGCGCCTCTACTTCTATATTGCCCTGGCAATTACCGCCGTGGCGTTGTACCTGGCCTACCGCTTCGTCTATTCCAGTACCGGGCGCGCCGCTGTAACTGTTCGTGAGAACCGCTACGTTGCTCAGTCAGTTGGCATCCAGCCATTTGCCTACGCGATGCAAGCCTTTGTGCTCGGGGCATTTCTCGCGGGGCTCGCTGGTGGTTTCTACGCGCACTACATTTCCTTCGTAGGTGCCGATGTGTTCCGCTTCAGCTTTATGGCCACCATGATCATCATGGTGCTAATCGGTGGTAAAGGCACCCTGCTCGGCCCGCTGGTGGGCGCGCTGCTGGTCACACTGATGGAGGAATATCTGCGCGAAGCCCAAGAGCTAAGAATGTCGATCTTCGGCCTGATCGTGATGCTTGTGGTGCTGTTCCTGCCCAAGGGCCTGATGGGCTTCCTGACTCTCCGCCGTGAGCGTCATACCGGCAAAGCCGAGTACGCAGACGATATCCAACGTATTCAACCCCAAGGAGGCGCCGTATGAGTAGCGTGCAGCCTTTCCCCTCTCCCTTGTTGTCCGCCCATGGACTGGAAAAGACTTTTGGCGGGCTCAAAGCCGTTCAGGACATCAATTTTGAGGTGAAAGCGGGCGAAATATTTGGCTTGATTGGCCCCAACGGCGCTGGCAAAACCACCTGTTTCAACCTGATCACGGGCTTTTATACGCCCTCCGCCGGCCGCGTGATGTTCAAGGGTGAAGACATTACAGGCAAAAAGCCATACGCCATCGCCCAGAGAGGTCTGGTACGCAGTTTTCAGAAGACCAATGTACTTAAGTCATTGACGGTTTTCGAGAATGTGCTGGCCGGACATTACCTGAGCGCAAGGCAGTCGCTCCTGAACACCTATTTTCCACGTACCCATGTCCGCCAGGCCGAACAGGCGGCTCGCGACAGCGCCGCACAGATCGTTGAGATCATGGGCTTATCCAAGCGCATTAACACACCTGCCCACGTATTGTCGTGTGGTGAGTTGCGCCTTCTAGAAGTGGGAGTTGCGCTTGCCGCCAAGCCCACCCTTTTAATGCTAGACGAACCTGCCGCAGGGCTTAACAGCCAGGAAGCACTGGCCTTTGGCGAAACGCTGAAACGTCTGAGAGAAACGCAAGTACAGTCAATCATCATTGTCGAACACAACATGGGGTTGGTGATGGGTATTTGCGATCGCCTGGTAGTGATGAACTTCGGCCAGAAGCTTGCCGAGGGCACGCCCGCTCAGGTGCAGAACAATCCACAGGTCGTTGAGGCCTATCTGGGGAAGGCACGCGCATGAATCACACCGGCCCACTGCTACATATTCGTGACCTACATGTTGCCTATGGCAAAGCTGGCGCACTTCACGGCATCGATCTAGACATTGCCTATGGTGAAATTGTTGCCTTGATTGGCGCCAACGGTGCCGGCAAGAGTACTACGCTGCGTGCGATTTCCGGCTTACTTAAGCCTACTTCCGGCTCAATTACCTGGGAGGGCAAGAGCATTACCGGCTGGAGCGCAGACCGGGTCGTGGCCCAGGGCATCGCCCATTGCCCCGAGGAGCGCCACATCTGGCCAGCCATGACCGTCAAGGAAAACCTCATGCTGGGTGGCTTCCTATGCCGCTCCAACGTCGAGATTGAAGACCGTATCGGCATGGCCTTTCACCGTTTCCCGCGCCTTCGTGAACGGCAGAAACAACTTGCCGGCACGTTGAGCGGCGGTGAACAGCAGATGCTAGCCATTGCCCGTGCGTTGATGTCTGAGCCGCGTCTGCTGCTGCTGGACGAACCCAGCCTGGGTCTGTCTCCAAAAATGGCCGATGAAGTCTTCGAGGTCGTCCGGGAGATCAATGCTCACGGTGTAACCGTCATGGTCGTCGAACAGAACGTTTATAACGCGTTATCGATTGCCTCTCGGGCCTATGTTGTCGAGACGGGCCGCATCACGACCAGTGACGATGCAGCCCACCTGCTAAAAGACCCGGAGGTGCTTAACGCCTATCTAGGTGCTTGAGGCGTACTCCATGACTCGGGAAACCTCTAACGTTCTGCACAAGAAATTAATTAACCACTTAGTTAATAAGGAATAAATCATGAGCCGTAAGCTAAGAGTAGGCATAGTAGGTGCTGGCATTGGCGGTGTAGCCTTGGCCCGCGCCCTTCAACAACAAGGCATCGAATATCATCTCTTCGAGCGCGCCAAAGCCTTCGGCGAGATTGGCGCAGGCGTACAGATGACGCCTAATGCCGTCAAGGTACTCAACGCGCTGGGTCTTGAAAGCGACTTGCAGCGCATCGGCTTTCTGCCGGAAGCCATGGTAGGCCGTAACTGGGAGACCGCCACCGAACTGTTTCGTACGCCTCTTAAAGAAAACTCCCCCAAGGTCTATGGCGCCGAATTTTTCCATGTTCACCGAGCGGACCTCCACGCCATCCTCTCCCAGGATATTCCAGACGATTGCGTAACCTTTGGTGTGCAATGCACCGGCGTCACGCGTAACTCACATTCAGCCACTGCCACTTTTTCTGATGGATCAATATTTGAGGCTGACCTGATCGTAGGTGCTGACGGCATCCATTCAGCGGTAAGGGATTCGCTTTGGGGTACTGACAAGCCGCAGTTCACCGGTCACATGTGCTGGCGCGCACTGGTACCGGTCGAGCAGCATCCTCTGCCCTTTGTAAGCCCTGATGCTTCATTCTGGATGGGTCCCAGGGCGCACGTAGTGACCTACTACGTGAAAGGCGGTAAGGCCGTAAACATCGTAGCGGTTGCCGAAACTGAGGAATGGGTCAAGGAATCCTGGACGGAGCCCAGCTCTACCGAGGAGCTAGTACAGGCTTACAGCGGTTGGCATACAAACCTGATCCAACTCTTCGAGCGCACCGATCCGACCCAAACGTATAAGTGGGGCCTGTTCGACCATGATCCCATGTCACGTTGGTCTGCAGGTCATGCCACGCTTTTAGGTGATGCCGCACATCCCATGCTGCCCTTCCTCTCCCAGGGCGCAGCCATGGCCATTGAAGACAGTTATGTACTGGCCCAGGCCCTTGTTCACTTTGGAGATGATGTCCTGACCGCGCTGGAGGCCTACGAGAATGAGCGCCGCCCACGCACTTCTCAGGTTCAACTGCAGGCACGCGAGCGCGGCCGGACCTATCACCTCTCCTCCCCCGAGGAGTTGCGCAAGCGTGATCTGGCCTACCAGCAGGAGCAGGCCAAGAATCCCAACGCGGTCGGCATTCGGGCTGAGTGGATCTATGAGTACGACGCCACTATCTGCCGCCAACGTTTTGAAGCCGAGCAGTTAACGGCCTAAGCCAACGCATAAGGACAATAACCATGCAAACGCTGTATCGAATCGGGCAAATCGTACCCAGCTCCAACACCACAATGGAAACCGAGATCCCGGCAATGCTCACCGCTCGCCAGCTGATCCGTCCCGAGCGCTTTACCTTCCACTCCAGCCGTATGCGCATGAAGCATGTGAAAAAGGAAGAGCTGGCCGCCATGGATGCTCAGTCCGACCGTTGCGCCCTTGAGCTGTCCGATGCCCGTGTCGATGTCTTGGGGTACGCCTGCCTTGTGGCCATCATGAGCATGGGGCGGGGCTATCATCGCGAGTCCCAGGCGCGCCTGACCCAGGTCACCCGCGATAACGAGGCTGAAGCGCCAGTGATTACTAGTGCCGGCGCGCTTGTCGATGGGCTCAAGGTGCTGGGTGCCAGGCGCATCGCCCTGGTTGCGCCCTACATGAAGCCGCTGACCGAGCTAGTAGTCGATTACATTCAGCACGAGGGTATCGAGGTCAAGGTCTGGCATGCCCTGGAAATCCCCGACAACCTTGCCGTTGCCCGGCACGATCCGTCCAACCTGCCCAGTATCGTCGCGGATCTGGATCTCGAGGGTGTCGACGCTATCGTGCTGTCGGCCTGTGTGCAGATGCCGTCGCTCTCTGCCGTGGCCAAGGTCGAGGCTCAGACCGGCAAGCCTGTCATCACGGCAGCCATCGCCACCACGTACGCCATGCTCAAAGCCATTGGCCTCGAACCCATCGTGCCGGGGGGCGGTGCCCTGCTGTCCGGTGCTTATTAAGGAGGATGCAATGACTAACTATCTGTATGGCGCCAATGCTCAGGCCAACGGCATTCGCCAGCATTATCTGCGCTATGGCGGACAGGGCCTGCCCCTCATCGTGATCCCCGGAATTACCAGCCCGGCCGTGACCTGGGGCTTTGTGGCCGAGCGCCTGGGACGCCACTTCGATGTGTATGTGCTGGATGTACGCGGCCGGGGTCTGTCGGAAGCGTCACCCACGCTGGACTATAGTCTCGATGCTCAGGCGGCTGATGTCGCCGCCCTGGCCGATGTGCTGGGTCTTGCGCGCTACGCCGTGCTCGGACATTCCATGGGCGGCCGTATCGCCATACGCATGGCCTGCCGGCTCAAGCCCCAGGGCCTTGAGCGTCTGATCATTGTCGACCCACCAGTTTCCGGCCCGGGCCGTCGCCCCTATCCGAGCGGCCTGCCCTGGTATGTCGACTCCATTCGCCAGTCGCTCGAGGGCATGGGTGCTGAGGATATGCGTGTCTTTTGTCCCACCTGGACAGAAGAGCAGCTGCGCTTGCGGGCCGAATGGCTGCATACCTGCGATGAGCGCGCCATCGTGGCCAGCTACAACGGCTTTCATGAAGACAATATCCATCAGGATCTGCCGCACATTAACCTGCCGACCCTGCTGATAGTGGCCGGGCGCGGCAATGTGCTCCTGCCCGAAGACATCGAGGAGATCCAGGGCCTCATGCCGGAGGTGACGGTAGCTCGGGTAGAAAACGCTGGACATATGATCCCCTGGGATGACGAGGAAGGCTTCTACCAGGCCTTTGGCCACTTTCTGGGTACCCCTGTTTAAGAGGACCGCGACATGGCTATCAGCGATATCGATCTGATCAACGCCTGGAAACAGGTGCTCACCCTTTCCAAGCTCAAGGCCGGTGATATTGTAACCGTGCTGACCAGCGACACCACACATCCACAAACCTTGCGCACCGCCCTAATCGCAGCGGCAGGCTTGGGCGCGCGGGTGAATCGACTCGACCTGCCTCCGGTTAATGGAGAGAAGGCGCATAGCCGTGACAGCCTGGCCTATCTGGGCACCACGCCGCTTACCGGCAACCGCGCTGCCATCGCCGCGCTCAAGGAAAGCGACCTGGTGCTGGATCTGATGACGCTGCTGTTCTCACCCGAACAGCACGAAATCCTGAGCTCGGGTACCAGGATTTTGCTGGCAGTCGAGCCGCCGGAAGTGCTGGCCCGCCTGGTGCCGACCGAGGCCGACCGAGCCCGCGTATTTCGAGCCGCTGCTCAACTCGAAGGAGCCCGGGAAATGCATGTTGTCTCCCGGGCCGGTACGGACCTACGCTGCCCGCTGGGGCAGTATCCGGCCATCAAGGAGTATGGCTTTGTGGATGAGCCCGGCCGTTGGGATCACTGGCCCAGCGGCTTTATCCTGACCTGGCCCAACGAGGCGCAGGCTAACGGCCGTATCGTGCTGGACAAGGGCGATATCCTTCTGCCGCAAAAATGCTACGTGAACGAACCCATCACTCTAACGGTAAAGGAAGGTTATATCACCGCTATCGAAGGTGGACTCGATGCCGAGCTGCTCAGGGACTATATGGGTGAGTTCAACGACCCGGAAGCCTATGCGCTGTCACATATCGGCTGGGGCCTGCAGAAGCGGGCGCGCTGGTCGACCCTATCGCTATATGACCGCGAATCCACTATTGGCATGGACGCCCGCGCCTTTGAGGGCAACTTTCTTTGCTCGATGGGTCCGAACAACGAGGCCGGAGGCGACCGCGTCACGGCATGCCATATCGACATTCCCATGCGCAACTGCACGATCAGCCTGGACGGCAACGTGGTGGTACGTGAGGGAAAGATCATCGACAACCCTGCTGAGTAAGGAGACAGACGATGCAACGCGACGAAGCGGTTTACCAGCGCCAGGGATTTGGAGCTCAGTTGGGTATCCAGGGACAGATTGGCCTGCTGATTATTGATTTCGTGAACGGCTTTGCCGACTCAAAAGTATTTGGCGGCGGCAATATTCCCGAGGCGATTCAGGCTACCGTGCCGGTGCTGGCAGAGGCAAGACAGCGCGGCTGGCCTGTAGCGCACAGCCGGATCGTGTTTGCCGACGACGGCAGCGATCAAAATATCTTTACGCTCAAGGTACCCAGCATGCTTAGCCTTAAGGAGCATGAGCACAACAGTGCCATTGTGCCGGAGCTGGAACCGGCCGAAGGCGAGCTGGTAGTGCGCAAGACGGTACCGTCGGCCTTTTTCGGGACGGGACTTTCCGCCTGGCTAACTCAACGCGGCGTGCAAACGCTCCTGATAGCCGGAGCCGTGACCAGCGGCTGCGTGCGGGCGAGTGTGGTGGATGCGATGTCCTATGGCTTTCGTCCGGTAGTGCTGGCCGACTGCGTAGGTGACCGCGCCCTGGCCCCGCATGAAGCGAACCTGTTCGACATGGAGCAAAAGAACGCTGATGTCTGCTCATTTGCAGAGCTGCTGAATCAGTTCGCCCATTAGAACCGGTCATACCAGACCCGGTGTCATCACCGGGTCTGCTTAGTTACACTGTACTTAATCAAATAATACCCTGCGGCTTTGGAGCATAATGGATACGGTGAATGTCAGCGGCCGTCGAGGCGTAAGCATTAAGCGCAGCCGAGCCGCGGCGAAAAACAAACCAGGGCGTCCCGAAGGGTCAAGTAACGTACGTGATGAGATCCTCAACGCGGCCGAGTTTTTATTTGCTGACTTGGGCTATGCAGGAACAACGCTACGCGAGATTGCCGAGGCTGCCAAGGTTACCCAAGCGCTGATCAATTACTATTTCGGTTCTAAGTACGGCTTATTTGAAGAGGTGTTTCTGCGCCGTGGCCGAAAAATCTCCGAAGAGCGGTTGCGTCGGCTTGAAGAGCTGAAATGCGCCGGGCCCCTGCAAGTTATTGATATTGTCCATGCCTTTCTCACGCCTACGTTAGCGCTACGTAGTAGCAAGGCGGGCCGGGCTTTTATTCGCCTCCAGGCGCGTCTGCATACCGAACCTCCTGAAATCTCTTATAAGCTCAGAAACGAAGCCTATGACATGTCCACGAAAGCCTATGTAGAAGCCTTTCGTATAGCCCTTCCTTACATCAGCGAGTGCGAAGCCTATTGGCGTGTCACGCTGATGGTGGGTGCCTACATGTATGCCTTTTCTGATACCCACCGGCTTGAGCAACTGGCTGGGGATATCTGCCACCCGGAGGACTCTGAAGAGGTGTTAAAGCAGATGAGTGCTTTTGTGACCGCTGGAATGCAAGCTCCTTCTTGCACTTAATCTGTACCGGTCAACTGTGTTCGGCCTACGACTTAGTGAGCCGCTGAGGCCAGCTTGACCTGCTTTACAGGTCTCTTTCCAGGTTTGGTTATCACCTCCTCCCACTGCCCATTTCATCTGAAAAGTAGCTTCATAATTATGGGGCACCTAGAGCGCAGCAGTTATTCAGTAACACAGCGTCGACGGACGGCGACCATCAACATGGTATGCAGCTTACGGCTAGCCGGGAAAGGCTTCGGTGATAAAGGAGCAGTAGAAGCCAAACAGGAAAAGACCATGCTGTTCTAGAGCGCTGCCGACGTCACGGTAAAATCAAGCCTATCCTCGCGCAGGCAGCGGCAGCATGAACTTATAATTTTGTTGCTCTTTTTAGCAACAAAATTCATTAGTTTGTCTACGCCTCTGCTGCGAACGTTTTAGCGGCTTGGTTTCAGTTGAAATCTTTCAGTAGGTAGTCAACGATCAATACCGGTTCCACTTATTCACCTAGTTTACGCGGCACCTTAAACAGGGCAAGCCGCATCTCATGCGACATTGCTATCAGACCTGCCCATTTGAAATCCTCCCCACACTACAGGACGGGGATTCCCACAAATGGACGTTCAAGCCCGAGCGCGAGAATATTCCTGGCCGCGTTGATATCACGGTCGTGAGCAACACCGCACTTACAGCAGGGCCATTCTCTTGTACGCAGCCATTAATGCATTTTGGCCCCGTCAGAGAACCGCAAGCCGAACAGGTGCAGGTGATGTATGCCTCGCCTACTTCCTGGATTTCTCTCACTGCACAAGTCAAGGGTCCTCGCTGAGCACAATACGCCTGTTGCCATAGGACGGTGTCTTGAACAGCATAAGAATTCGCGGCAGGGTAAAAGGCAAGGAGCATAGTCATTGCGACACTCCAAGCCAATAAACGCCTTATAAGCTAGATAGCAAATGCAGAAGCACCTACCTGCTTTTTATGATTCTTCAATCAAACAAAGGATTAGTTTAATAGTGCCCTGTCTTAAGGGTCAAAGTTAAGCGCTTGAGACTTTTGAAGCCAACCCTTTTACCTTGGTGAAAACTATCTGTTCTCTTTGATAAGTACGCTCTAGAGCGTTTATATACGTGTTGATACTAGTCATTGTGTATCGAATGCTCGATCAGCTGGGTACCCAGCAATGCCCCGTAGAGAATTTAGTAGATGGACAAGCTTGATGCTTGCTTTTGCTTATTGAAGTAGACGGGGCGGCAAACAGAGCCGCCCCGTAAACAGATTAGATTTGAGCCTGGCCACCATCCACAAAAAGCTCAATGCCATTTATAAAGCTGGCGTCATCAGAGGCCAGGAACAGTGCAGCACTAGCAATCTCTTCCGGTTCGCCAACACGGCCCATAGGGATCTGGGACGCAAGATAATCAAGCAGCCCCTGCTGTTGGGATGCATCGGGGCCGGCCAGATCCACTAGGCCGGGAGTTCTGGTTGCCCCAGGACTGATAGTGTTGACTCGTACGCTGCGATCCTTCAGGTCGAGTATCCAGCTGCGAGCAAAAGCCCTGACGGCTGCCTTTGAAGCCGAGTATACGCTGAATGCCGGCGTGCCCGAGCTTCCAGCCGTAGACCCGGTAAGAATAACCGATGCATGCTTAGCAAGCAGCGGCAGTGCTTTTTGAACCGTAAACAGCACACCTTTTACGTTACGGTCAAAAATGTCGTTATAGTGCGTCTCGGTTATCTCGCTTAACGGCAGCATCGAGCCCCCGCCGGCGTTAGCAAATAACACATCAATTCGTCCGTACTCCGCACTGATGCGCTGGTACAGCGCATCCAGCTGATCGAGTTGGGAAGAGTCAACCTGAACACCGGTAGCGCTGCTGCCAATTTGTACAACCGCCGCGTCAAGTTCAGCTTGCCGACGCCCAGTAACATAAACATGAGCACCTTCCTGCGCAAAACGCCTGGCGGTAGCTAGGCCAATACCGGTAGTGCCGCCTGTGACTAATGCAATCTTGCCTTCGAGTCTGCGAGCCATAGTAGTTCTCCTGCTTCGTAATGATTTATGGACGAATGATTACGAGATGGAGAAAGCATATCGACACACAATGCCTTTCAAAATAGAATCATTTGAAAGCTAACGTTGCATAAATGAAATGAATAAATTTCCTGATTTTGAAGGCCTTGCCATGTTTGCCAAGGTAGCAGAAGAAGGCTCGTTCGCAGCGGCGGCCCGGGTCATGGGGGTATCAGTCCCAACCGTCTCACGCGCAGTCACCCGACTTGAGCAACGCTTGGGTGGACGATTATTTAATCGTACCTCTCGCCAGTTAGCGCTTACCGAATTCGGGTCAAGCATGGCGACCAAGGCTGCTGAGATCTATCGGCAGGCAGAAGAGGTTGAAAGCGAGGCCCTGGAGTTGGCCATCGAGCCTAGAGGACAGGTACGCCTTGCTGTGCCCATGTCGTTTGGGTTGCGCTGGGTCGCCCCACTATTGCCAGCGCTAATACGACAATATCCCGGGCTTACCTTAGACCTGCATCTCTCTGATGCCTCTGTTGACCTCGTTGCTGATGGATTTGACGCGGCCCTGAGAATTGCTGCACTTCCGGATTCATCGCTGGTTGCCCGTCACTTATGCCCTGTAACGCAATACTTGGTTGCTTCCCCTGCGTATCTTAGGGCTTATGGATATCCTTCCCATCCACGAGAGTTATCGGATCGAGCCTGTTTGAGTTACGCCTACCGCGCTCGCAGCCGTGTCTGGCGTTTTACCCATGTGGACGGCACGACAGAAGATATAATGCCTAAGGGGCCGCTGCGGGTGACCAATTCGGATGCATTGCTTCCGACACTATTGGATGGGCTGGCTATTGCTGAACTACCAGAGTTCATTGCCAACGACTATCTAGCTAATGGCAGCCTTGAGCGGCTACTGCCTGAGTGGAGCATGACCAAGGGCGGTCTTTATTTTGTGACTCCCTCGGCGAGAAGTCGCCCTGCCAAAGTAAAGGCTTTGTCAGAATTCTTTGTGAAACACCTATCTAACCCAGTATGGCGTCAGCCTTAAGAAGATAAGAAACCAGCTATTTTAAAGCAACTAAATTAGTGTTTAGCCCATCAATCATGTGTGGACGATCCCCCTCCAACTATTGTCCAACCACAAGGTTGAACGTGCTCAAGCGCCAGCAAAATTCTTCCTCCTCATAACGAAGCAAAAGGTTCCGCTAGGAATGCCCCATCACAGAGCAATAACTTCCGAATCAGCGTTAGCCTTTCTAACGGGCGGTGGGATCATGGGTCAGCAGATGCGTGATTATGACTGGTCTGTCTCTCCCCTTGGTATACCGCAGAAGTGGCCTGAGTCCTTGCGAACAGCTGTCAGTATTATGCTTAACTCAGGTCACCCAATGTTTATGACATGGGGTCCAGAGCAGATTTTCTTGTTCAACGATGCCTATCGTCCTGTACTGGGCGCCAAAGTAACCTGGGCCATTGGAGAGCAGTTTGAAAAGGTTTGGGCGGATATCTGGCATATTTTGAGTCCAGCTGCCGAGCGAGCGCTGGCCGGGGAAGCTACCTGGTTTGAAAACCAGAAATTAGTGATGCAGCGACACGGCTACGCAGAGGAAACCTACTTTAATTATTCCTACAGCCCCGTCCGAGACGAGACCGGCGCTGTAGCAGGTATGTTTTGCGCTTGCACTGAAACTACAGAGACAGTTTTCGCGACACGTCGGTTACGGGAAACCGAACGAGCCTTAAGAGATGCTAATGAATCCCTGCACCGTGAGCGAGAAGTTGTAAAAGCAGCCAACCACAGGCTTATGGCTGAGACCGAATTCTTACGCCAATTATT
Organism: Pseudomonas sp. LTJR-52; assembly: GCF_003691465.1. NCBI lineage: Bacteria > Pseudomonadati > Pseudomonadota > Gammaproteobacteria > Pseudomonadales > Pseudomonadaceae > Pseudomonas > Pseudomonas sp. LTJR-52. Next base: position 5,014,779 of record NZ_CP033105.1, on the reverse strand, counting down.
TGCTCAGGCTCCTGGCTTTATCACGGTCATGCGCGGTCCTGAGCACGTCTTTGAGCTGGCCAATGCCGCTTTTCAACAGCTGATCGGGCATCGGGACATTTAACAGAAGTCGGCTCGTAACGTATTACCTGACCTTGAAGGCCAGGGTTTTTTCGAGCTGCTGGATCAGGTTTTTCAGACAGGTGAAGCGTTTGTAGGTCAACAGCGTCCCGTCCAGTTACAACGCCTGCCAGGCGGACCTAGCGAAGAGCGGTTCGTTGATTTTGTTTATCAGCCGTTCTTTGATATGCAAGGTCACGTACAAGGAGTCTTCTGTCAGGGTTCTGATGTAACGGAGCGCGTGCAGGCTGAGCAAGCCTTGCGTCAGTTGACTGAAAGTCTTGAGGAGCAGATTAAACTCCGTACTCAGGAGCTGCAGCAAGCTGAAGAAGCCCTGCGTCAGGCCCAGAAAATGGAAGCGGTAGGCCGCTTGACCGGCGGGATCGCCCACGACTTCAATAACCTACTCCTAGGCATCAAAGGTTCTCTTGGGCTAATTGAAAAGCGTATTGCCAGTAACAGAATACAGGACATCAGTCGCTTCATTGCGCTGGCTATGAGTTCGACGGATCGTGCCGCGGCCCTAACCCATCGGCTGCTCGCTTTCTCGAGACGCCAGCCGTTGGCACCTAAAGCTATAGGTATCAACAGACTGGTTGCCTCCATGGAAGATCTGCTTCGCCGCACACTTGGTGAAAACATTGCGCTCGAGTTGAAACTGTGCCCTAAGTTGCATCCTATTCTCTGCGACCCTAATCAGCTTGAAAGTGCCATCCTCAATCTAGCAATCAATGCACGGGACGCAATGCCTGACGGTGGCCGACTTACGCTGGAGACGTTAGCCGAAACGCTAAACGCTGATAAAGCTCAGGCGCTGGAGGCCACACCCGGTTCGTATATCTGTCTATCAGTTACAGACAGCGGCGTAGGGATGACGCCCGAAGTTATTAGTCACGCATTCGACCCATTTTTCACCACGAAACCACTCGGTCAGGGTACCGGACTAGGTTTATCCATGGTTTATGGTTTTGTTCACCAGTCAGGCGGCTATGTAAAAATCCAAAGTGAGGTTAACGTTGGGACCCAAATCATTCTTGCATTGCCATGCAGCCAATCGGAACTGGAAGATGAACAGCTACCCGCCCGGCTTACGACTCTTCACCCTGCTGAATCAGGAAAAGTCGTACTGGTTGTGGAAGATGAAAGCAGCGTTCGCCTGCTAATCGTCGAGACGCTGAATGAAATGGGCTATCAAACTATAGAGGCAAGTGATGGAGGTGCTGGCCTGATCATTTTACAGTCCAGTACTGCAGTAGATCTGCTGATTACTGACATTGGGCTACCCGTGATTAATGGTCGCCTGATGGCTGAGGCTGCTCGCGAGGTACGTCCTGATCTTCTTATCCTGTACATGACCGGTTACGCCGAGGCGGCGGCTGCTGCAGAAAGCTTTCTCCCGAAGGGAACGGAACTTATTACCAAACCTTTCGATTTAGACGACTTTGCTTCACGCATCCACCGCATGCTAAAGGCTTGAATAGTCCTTTAGTCGCGTAGAAGGATCAACTCCCCCTTCCCCCTACATACACGACCACTCACAGGCCAGGACTAGGACTTAAAAACCTGCTATAGGTCGCAGGAAAGCACTAAGGCAGTAGCCTTACCCCAAGCCGTATATGTTTCATCTGGTAGTCGTGTACTTCCTGCTAAACTTTTGAGGCGCAAGCTCTATGCCCGCTGTAACAGCCCAATCACGATATTCAAGTTGTTGGTACCGGCGCTGTTTGCCATGGCGCTCATACTGCCAGGTTTTCACGGTGAAAACTTTCCAGTCGGCACACCGGTGGCGATCACTCAATCAGTATCTCGACCGTCCTGACAGCGATAGCCATCAGCAGCATTATTTTTAGTTTCAACGGTTTCCAAACCCCGATAAACCTTGCTGGCGAGGTACGTAACCCCGGCCCTAATGTTGCTATAGGAATGATTGGATCAATCATTATTGCCGCGGTGATTTACTTGCTGCTCCAGGTCGCTTTCTAGGCGACGCTCCTCCTGAGCATATGCATGAAGGGGACAGGTCTTACATACAGCTCACCTTTTGCCCAACTGGCGCTGGCCTTGAGCCTAAAATGGCTGGCCTTTCTGCTCTATGCGGACGCCTTTGTCAGCCCGAGCGGAACGGGCGCAGCCTATACCGCCTCGACTGCGCGGATGATCTACGGTATCCAGCGTAACGGCACCCTCCCCGCTCTGTTTGGATAGGTTCATCCCAAGTTCGGCTGTCTTAATCCCTCTAAACGTGCAAGACGTTTTCTCCAGCCCCAAGTGTGCTCTGGCAGATCGGTCAATTGAAATTGATGGCGTTAGTGAAACGTGCAGCATCAGCACTAAAGTTATGAGAGTTACCAATAATGATTTCATCGTAGGGGGTCAGGATTTTTTGGCAGCTGAATGCCACATCCTTCTAATAATGTTAGTTATGTAATATTTCTGTTTGGAGGTTATGTCTGGTAATCGTGCCCTGAACAATCTTAAAGGCCTGATACAACCTTGCCATTATTGTCGCCCTGCCCTGTTTAACATCGCGTACCGGTGTAGGGAAGTAAAAGCTAACGCCCAAATGATGCAAATGCTCGACACTCTGAGGCAGCGCCTCACGTAAGTAGAGTTGCTGATCATCCGGTCTATGTAACTCAGGACGATGACAGGCAAAGTGTTTCTTACAATGGCCATTGAAACGGCACCTCTTACTGGCGGGGGCGATTATGGTTGGCATAGGCTTATAGTGGTGCTGGTTATGGCTCGCTATCCTGTAAAGATAGTTATCCACCTGAAGGGTACCGTGAACGCTCGACAGCATCGTACTACGCGGTGGGCCCTTACCTAAGTCTTGTAGGTAAGAACTCTATACCGTTTGTATAGCTAAAGGCTTACACGATATGGCGGTAAGTTGCTCTCACACACCCTAAGAAAAGGCCGTAATCTACACCTATCAACTGCAGCACAGGATGTGCTCAGAGAGATCAAGGATGATTGATCATCGCCTGGATGGCAGCTCGACAGGACGTTGAGTATGATCAACAAGAACCCGCTTCGGCGGGTTTTTTGTTGTCTGTAAGTAAAGCTATTCCGGTTGCTTAGCGGTAGCTCCTAAAGAAACTTGAAGTAGAGACCTCTGGCTGTAGTATCTGGTAAATGAGATGCCCTTACCCCTAACAGACCGGCAACAGGATTTATTGGCCGCACTCTTAAGGCGTGCCCCAAGAGCGGGCTACCTCGCCTTGGCGGTCGGCGATGCCCTGGATCCTGTATCAGCGCCTATCAATGACGGCCCCATGTTGCGTGACATAGTAATAGCGCTGTTTGAGCGCTGGTCGAAAGATCCTGCTGGAATGACGCCTACTCTTCAGGAACATCTGGAAATCTGGCGTGACTATGGGGCATTAAGCAGCGCTTCATATGAGACGCTACTCGAGAAAGTAAAGCTCAGGTAATGTGAGTTCACCTGCGCATTCCGCCACCTTATTGTGCCCGCAGGTTAAAAGAACATACTTTCTGCGCAGGCTTGTTTCGGTCTCTCTATAAGCGTTGGCTTCTCTGGATGCAGTCTCGCCATTGACGATGTAGCTGCACGGCGTAGTTGACAAGCACATGGCCATTCGGTCATGTAGTACGCCACACGAGATATTCACGTTCTAATAGCAGCTTTACGCCCATGGACAAGCAGTAACGGACTGCCTGAACCGATACCTCTTAAGCTGTAAAGGCTCTAGACGTGTATGTCACGGCTGGTAAAGCCATTGCCGTTTCTTGCCTGGCCATCAGAGCAGGAGCAAGAAGCCGCTTTGGAACTGGCTACGGTTAACGGTTGTAATGACGTAAGTGAACTTAGATCATTCTATACACTTGTAAGGCGAGGCTGGATTGATCCCGACAGGTGTATCAAGGGATCAATCCAGTAGAGGGTGTACTTACATATCAAAGGCGAATGGAAGCACAATCATGTCGCGGATAGTGACGTTACGTGGTCGCGTCAGTATGTACATGAGGGCATCTGCAACTTCCTTGGGCTCGATGATACTGCCGCTTTCCTTGGCTTTCCTGAGGTTCTCCTCTGGCCAGTCAGCCAGCAAGGCGCTCAGAACGGGGCCAGGAGAAACCGCCGAGACGCGAACACCGTGCTTGTTGACCTGAAGCCGTACAGTCTGGACAAAGCAGTTCATCGCCCACTTGGACATGGCATAGACCGGCTCCCAAGACGCGGGGAAATGGCCTGCAACTGACCCGGTCACCACGATATCTCCAGTGCCGCGCTCAATCATATGCGGAAGCACATCGTGGACATTCTTCATCACTGCATTGACGTTGAGGTTGAGCATGCAATCGATGCCTGCCGAGTTTGCTTCCAAGAGGTCCCCACCGATATAACTACCCGCATTGGCATAGAAAATATCGAGCTGCCCCACCTTTTCCAGGCCATTTGGCAAAAGCGAGGCACAACTCTCTGGATTGAGCAGATCGATCACTAGAGAAATCGCTGAGTCGCCTGTGCCGCCAGCCACAGATGCCAAACGGTTACGTGATATTGTAACGCTTTAGGTGGAATAGGTAATAATTCTCTGATGTTAATCCCAGGGAACTATTATCCAGCCAGTGATGATTGAGCCCATGCGGACATTTGCAGCAAAGCATGTTTATTTCAGACCCTGGGCAGTGGCAAGCTAACCTGAAAGGCTCTACCGTGATATTGGTTCAACTTATGTTCCGAAGGGTTATTGAACCGGTAGCAAGAGCAACGGTAACTAGCTGATCCCGTACCGCTGCAGTACGCTGTAAGGTCTGCATGCTTGTACATTGATAAAATCAAAACAGCATGTGTCACAGACTTTTCCAGATAAATCCAAGCGCTCCAAAAAGACTTAGCGGTTTAACTCTGAAATTTTCCAATAACCCTAATTGAAAATCGACCCATGCGCCGTATTAGAGTGCTTTTTGTCATTATTATCATAGGGTTAGTAGGCGCAGGCCTGTATTTCCAGCATTCGCCCCCCTCTGAGCAATCATCCTCTACACCCACTATCGTACCAGTGGTGACCCAGACCGTTGAGCGTCGGGATGTCCCTGTACTTTTGCGAGCCTTAGGTCATGTCAGACCGTTGAGTAATATCGAGGTCCGCCCTCAGGTCGAGGGCCTGCTTGTCTCTCTGCCGGTAAGGGAAGGACAACGGGTCCGCAAAGGCGATCTGCTGGCGCAAATCGATGATCGTGCGATACGTGCCAATGTGCGTCAGGTTGAGGCCGAGCGGGATGTAACACGTGCCGAGCTGGATATCGCTCGTACGGACCTGCGCCGCTATCAGGGGCTTGTAAGGGATCATGCAGCGCCTGCACAGACGCTGGATCAACAGAAGGCACTAGTCGCACAACTGGAGGCTACGCTGGATCTACGAGAAGCCGCTGTGGCAGCCGGCAAGGTCCAACTGTCCTATACGCGGCTTTACTCTCCTATCGAAGGCCGGGTAGGGATTCGTAATACGTTCGAAGGCAGCCTCGTCCGTGCCAGCGACACGACAAGCCTGTTTTCGATTGTGCAAACCAACCCGATCAGCATCGAGGCGAGCCTACCGCAGTCGCGCCTGCCCGACCTGCAGCGCATGCTGGCGCAAAAAAACGAAGCGCCGGTGCGCGCCTACTATGAGGCTGGTGGTGCGCTTATTGCCGAAGGGAAACTCTCGCTTATCGATAACCGAGTAGATGAAAGCACCGGCACCCTTCGAGTAAAAGCATTGTTCGCCAATGGCGATGAACATCTATGGCCCGATCAATCCGTCGTAGTGACGTTTCAATCCCAACTGCTCAAGAATGCACTGGTCATCACCTCACAAGCCATCCGGCAAGGTGCGGAGGGTACCTTTGTGTGGCGTGTGGAACATGGCAAAGCTACACCGGTTACCGTAAAGCTTATACATGACGCCGATGGGCTGGCGGTTGTCGAAGGGCTACAGGTGGGTGATCAGGTCGTTGTCGATGGCCAGTCGAGACTTCGTCCAGGCACAGAAGTCAAGTCAACTCAAGGCACGGAGCCGGTTGAAGGTAATCGCTTATGAAGAGCCGTAACCTTTATGCCTTGTGTATCAATCATCCCATCGGCACTGTGCTGCTGGTAATCGCACTGATCCTATGCGGCATCCTGGCGTTTAATCGCCTGGCTGTCGCCCCGCTCCCGGAAGTGGACGCGCCGACCATCGAGATCGAAGCCGACATGCCGGGAGCCAGTGCCGAGACGATGGCATCCTCTGTAGCTACGCCCTTGGAGACACAGCTCAGCTCCATTCCCGGCATTGCCGACATCTCATCCACAAGCTCACTGGGTCAGACCCAAATCGTTCTGGAGTTTATCCTCGACAAGAATATCGACGTGGCAGCCCAGGAAGTGCAAGCGGCGATCAACGCGGCCTCCTCACGACTGCCGGCCGATTTGCCCAGTTTGCCTACATGGCGCAAGATCAATCCGGCCGATACTCCCATCCTGATCCTGTCGGTTACCTCGAAGACGCTTTCACCTTATGAGGTCAGCGATCTGACCGAAACATCATTGTCGCGTCAGCTCAGCCAGATCAATGGTGTCGGAATGATTCGTCTGAATGGTCTGCAGCGTCCGGCCATTCGTATTCAGGCCCGACCTGAATTGCTGGCAGCCGCAGGCGTCACCCTGGCGGATGTACGCACCGCCATTCAGAACGCAAGCGGTAACCAGCCTAAGGGAGCCCTGGTAGGTACCTACCGCCTTTCTACCCTGGAAACCAATGGCCAGCTTTTTTCCGCCGCTAATTACGCCGACGTAGTAGTAGCGTATCGCCAGGGAGCGCCGGTACGCGTGGGTGATGTCGCCAAGGTTAGCCAAAGTGGTGAGAATGAATACACCCAAGCCAACATGAATGGTTCGACGGGTGTAGCCATCGTTATCCGCCGCCAACCGGGTGCGAATATTGTTACAACCGTGGATGCCATCAAGACAGCTTTGCCCTCGTTGACCGCCGCTTTACCGGCGGATCTTCATGTACAGGTCCTGAATGACCGCACCCGAACGATCCGTGCTTCGCTACACGAGGCTGAGCTGACGCTTGCGATTGCCGTCGCACTGGTTATCGCCGTGATGGCGTTGTTTCTCAGGCAATGGTCGGCAACGTTGGTAGTTTTTGCGGTCCTGAGTACCTCCGTCATAGGTACATGCGCGGCCATGTACCTGGCCGGTTTTACGCTCAACAACCTGACGCTGGTAGCCATCATCGTCGCCGTGGGCTTTATCGTGGATGATGCCATCGTGGTGGTGGAAAACATCCATCGGCACCTGGAGGCCGGTGCGAGCCGGTATGAGGCGGCGTTACGGGGCGTTCAGGAAATCGGTTTCACTGTTGTCTCAATCAGCCTTTCGCTGGTTGCCGTGCTGATTCCGCTACTGTTCATGGGTGGCTATGTGGGCCGGCTGTTTCAGGAGTTCGCCCTGACGACGGCCGCGGCGATCCTCATTTCCGTGGTGGTCTGCCTGACCCTCGCTCCAACCCTGGCTGCCCTGTTCATGAATCCCTTGCCAGACCATTCAGGACATGGCCGCCTCATGAGCATGCTCATTGGCCGTTATGAAATCGCTCTGAACTGGGTGCTTGATCATCAACGCCTGACATTGGCCGCTTTCGTGGCCATCATTCTGCTAAACATCGCAGGCTTGGTATTGTTGCCCAAGGGTTTTTTCCCGCTGCAGGATACCGGCTTTCTGGCCGGCACCACTCAAGCCAGTGCCGATATCTCGTTTGACGCAATGAAAGCCAAACAACGTCAGCTCAATGCAATCCTTGCAAGCGATCCAGACATCATCGCCTACACCACCGACGTGGGTAATGATGGCAGCTATAGCATCGGTGGGGTTTCCGTCGTACTCAGCGATCCGGATAAACGCACCGCGTCAGCCCAGCAGATCATCGATCGCCTGCGGCCGCAGCTGGCCGAGATCCCCGATCTACGCGTTACCCTGCGCGCCGCTCAGGATATCAATATCGGTGCCCGCGCCTCCCGGGCCCAATACCAGTACGTGTTGCGTGCCCATTCGCTGGAAGAGTTGGCCACCTGGACTCCACAGTTGACCGAGCGTTTACTGCGCAGTCCGCTGTTCCGCGATGTAAACAACGACCTGCTGTTTGATGCCTCGCTCAGCCCCATCAGGATTGATCGGGAAGCGGCGGCGCGCTATGGCTTCTCTGCTCGCGATGTTGACAACGCCTTGTACGATGCGTTTGGGCAGCGTCAGATCAATGAAATGCAGACCGCCTCCAACCAGTACAAAGTAGTGCTCGAGCTAAGCCGGGATCAGCGTCGTCAGATAGAAAGCCTTGACCTCTTCCAGCTGCGCTCACCTCTAACGGGGCAGTTGGTACCCTTGGGTGCCTTTACGGATACCCAGCCCCGTAAGCCCGCTCCGGTCAGCATTAACCACAGTGGCATGCTGCCTTCGGCCAACCTGTCATTCAACCTGGCCCCTGGCGTCGCGCTGGGCGATGCGGTTACCGCACTGCAACAGATCCAGCAGGAGTTGGGTATGCCGACCGGCATCACGGGCACGTTCAAGGGAGCGGCCCAGGCCTTTCAGCAAACGCTCGCCTCGCAGCCCTTGCTGATCCTGTCGGCGCTGGTAGCCGTCTACATTATCCTCGGCGTGCTCTATGAGAGCTTCATCCACCCTCTTACGATCCTCTCCACCATTCCTTCGGCGGGCATTGGCGCCCTGCTGCTGCTCTGGCTCTGGGGAATGAATTTTTCGATCATGGCGCTGATCGGCCTCATTCTGCTGATCGGGATCGTCAAAAAGAACGGTATTCTCCTGATCGACTTCGCCCTGCAGGCACAGAGCGACCAGGGGCTGGCACCACGCGAAGCCATTCATCAAGCCTGCCTGACCCGTTTCCGCCCTATCCTGATGACAACCCTGGCGGCTTTATTCGGAGCAGTACCACTGGTGCTTGCCTTTGGTACCGGGGCAGAGCTTCGCCAGCCGCTAGGTGTTGCCATCATCGGTGGGTTGCTGTTTAGCCAGGTGCTGACCTTGCTAACCACACCTGTGATTTACCTGATGATGGATCGACACTTTGTCAGCCGTCAGTCTTTCCTTCAAGAGAATAAGGCATGAAACGTATCGCCTGGGTTGTGGGCTGCCTAGTCTTGAGTATTGGCGGTTGTGCTATTTCGCCAGCGCCGCCTGCTTCTCCGGCCGAGGGTGTCGCCATACAAGGCCTGCCCCTGCGCTGGTGGGAGGGATTCCAGGACCCTGCGCTCGATCGTCTGGTCACGCTCGCGCTAGATAACAACCTTGATCTGAAGAGTGCCATTCAGCGCATACGCGAGCAACGAGCACTTCGCCGTCAGAGCTCCAGCGCTCTGTTTCCTATCTTGCGTGGGACGGGTTCAGCCGAGGCAAGCCACAACGCGAGCGATGGCGCCGACCAGAGTTATCTATATGGCGTGGACCTGACCTGGGAAATCGACCTGTTCGGTCGATTACGTGCACAGACCCGAGCCGCCGAAGCTAACATGCAAGCCACTGCAGCCGACTATCAGGCTCTGCGCGTTAGCCTGGTTGCCGATGTGATATCTACATATTTGCGCTATCGCCTCGCACGAGAGGAAGAAACCATCGCCCAGCAGGCTGCTGACAACCAGCAACAGACGGCTAACATCACGCGTATCCGCTTCAAGGGCGGTACGGCCAGCGGCTTTGATGTAGAACGCCTGGAAGCACAGGTCAACATTACCCGAGCCACGATTCCGGCTGCCCGGGAGCAGGCCGAGTCCTCCCGGTATGGGCTGGCCTATCTGCTCAATCGGGATCAGACAGAGATCGACTCGATCCTTGCCCAGGCCGTTACGCCAAAGCAGCCTCTCATGCCAGACGTCACGGCGCTTATGGCCTTGCCTGCCACGAGCCTGCGTAACCGCCCCGACGTATACGCAACGGAGCTGCGTCTTCAGGCGTCGACAGCCGAACTGGATGCAGCCAAGGCACTACGTTATCCGCAGTTGACGCTAGGTGCGCTGGTGGGTTTTGAGCAGGGGTCAGGAACACCAGCCTGGTCGATCAGCGGCCAGGTCTTTCAACCCCTTGTCAATTTCGGACAGATTCGTGCCGCCATCGAGGCCAGCGATGCCCGTCAGCAGCAAGCCTGGCTGACCTATCAAGCCGCTCTGCTACAGGCGCTGCGGGAAGTTCGTAGCGCCCTTGCCTCTTATGGACAAGGGATGGAGCGGCAGCAGCTTTTGGCGCTAGCTACCCACTCGGCAGCCAACGCCCGCGCTCTGGCGCGTCGCCAATATGAAGCTGGTACGGTATCGCTTATCGAAGTGTTAGACGCTGAACGTGTCTACTTTGATGCCCGTCTTGACCAGGTTCAAGCAACCACCGACGTCCTGTTAAAGTGGACAGAAATCTTTCGCACGCTCGGTTTATCACCTCCTGCATGAATTGGTTATCCTGGCCCAGACCGATTGCCATTGGCAACCGCTGCCTCGCATTGGCTATTTGAGCCAAAGCACTTCCTCATACCTCTTGGATGACCTTTACACTTAGTTGCTATTAGAGGTTACATAAAGAAACGCCATAACTATAGTCCTATATCCGTAGAAGGGGCATGAATCACACTGTGAGTGCTCAGGTAGAAAGGACAGCGTCCGGCAGAGCCGGACATGCGTCAGGGTTATTGAGCCTGTTCGTTTGAGGCCTGGGCAGCATCAATCAGGTCTGTACCAATTTCGCCTTCAAACTTCTTCCAGACCGGCTTCATGGTTTCGCGCCATTTTTCGCGCTGCTCACGCGTTAATGAGACCACCTGGCTGGTTTTGGAGTCGATGATTTTCTGCTTGGCACTCTGGTTTAACGCTTCGGCCTGCCGGTTTACCTCAAGCGTAACTTCAGCCACAATCTTTTCCAGCTCATTGCGCACCTCCGGCGTCAGCCCCTTCCAAAATGAGGCGTTGGTGATGACCATGTAGTCGATCAGACCATGGTTTGATTCTGTAAAGAATGGCTGGACCTCATTGACCTTTTGGCTCTCATAGTTGGACCAGGTGTTTTCAGTGCCATTGACCACACCGGTCTGAAGTCCCTGATACACCTCGGCAAAGCTCATCTTTCGGGGGTTGGCGCGCAACACCTTGAATTGCTCTTCAAGCACACTGGAGGCCTGCACACGAAATTTAAGGCCACGCGCATCTTTAGGTTCAACCATCCTCTTGTTGGCCGAGAGTTGCTTAAGTCCATTATGCCAATAGGCTAGCCCCAGGATATTCTTGTCCTGCATCGCTAAAAGCAACTCCTTCCCCTTTCCGGCCTGGAAGTGATCGACTGCCTCCAAGTTGTCGAACAGAAAAGGTAAGTCGTAGATCTGGATCTTTTTGTTGTATTGCTCGAACTTGGCAAGCGACGGCGCAAGCATCTGTACGTCACCCAGCAGTAACGCCTCCATTTCCTTGCCATCGCCAAACAGGGAGGAATTCGGATAGACCTCCACTCGTACCTTGCCAGCCAGACGCTCCTCGGCCAGCTTCTTGAACAGCAAGGCGCCCTGTCCCTTCGGCGTATTGTCAGCAACCACGTGGGCAAACTTGATCGTGATGGGCTCGGCGGCCTGAGCCAGACCAGCCGTTGCAAGTAGAGTGGCGCAAAGAAGTACCCGGGTAAATGTGAGCATAGCCATTTTCCTTTTGTTGTTGTCATCGGTCCGCAGAATGCGAACGGCCTTTTTTCAGGAGAATCTGCTTGTCGCCAGGCGCATTGGAGAGTTGAACGCTAATCTGCCTGTCGGAGGCCTTGAAGCAGACGTCGAGCTTTCTTGATTACAGGCGCATCAATCATCTTGCCCTCCAGGCGTATGGCGCCTTCGCCGGAACGCGCCGCTTCCATTACCCGTCTTGCCCATTCGATCTCATCGGCACTGGGCTGAAATATCTGATGCACAGTGTCCACCTGGGTGGGATGGATACACAGCAAACCGCCAAACCCCATGTCCCGGGCGTTTATTGCAGCACTCGCAAGCCCCTCGGTATTGCCAATATCAGCAAATACCGTATCCAACGGAGGCGCCAGCGCCCTGCCTATTGAATGAACCAGCAGCGAGTAACGGACCTGATCAAACACCTTTTCCATGCCTTCCCCCGCCTCCCTTAACCCCAGATCAACGGCCAGGTCCAGAGCACCAAACGTCAATCGTTCAACGCCTGCGCTTGCGGCAATTTCAGGGAGCGCCAGAAGGCCACGGGCAGTCTCAATAAGGGGCCAGACGGGTTTACCGGTGGTGGCCAGTGCCTGGACCTGGGCTGCGCTTTCGGTCTTGGGAAGAACAATTGCTGCCACTGCAGCGTGAGCAGAGCAAAACCTGATATCCGCTTCCTGTTCAATATGACCCGGTGCATTGATGCGCACCGCTATCCTGACGTCCTGGTTCTCGAGCAGAAATTTTTCTAGGTTGTGGCGAGCCTGGACCTTGTGGTGCTCCTCTACCGCATCTTCGAAATCGACGATTACGCAATCTGCACCCGCTGCCAAGGCCTTGCTATAGCGCTCAGGACGACTGCCAGGAACAAACAGGGCGCTTCTTACCGGACCTGTCGAGAAGGGATTCATAGTGTCCCTGCCTGCTTGAGCTGGTCGATGGCCTGGCTCGTGAAACCAAGTTCGGCAAGAATCGTCTCGCTGTGCTCTCCCAGGGCCGGTATGGGATCCATACGTGCAGTGAATGCGTTGTTGGTAGCAGGAGGCAATAGTGCGGGCAGTCTCCCTCTGGGGCTGTCTACCTCCACCCAGCGATGGCGTGCACGCAACTGTGGATGAGCCCATACACCATGCATGTCATTGACCTTGGCATTGGCAATCTGCGCATCTTCCAGGCGCTCAAGAATCTGCTCAGCACTAAGCTGTGCAAAGGTCCCAACAATAATGTCTCGTAGCGATTGCCGATTGGCTGTGCGCCGGTAGTTGGCGGAAAATCGCTCGTCGGCCTGAAGCTCTGGCTGGCGCAGTACCTTTTCACAAAACGCCGCCCATTCCCGCTCGTTCTGTAGACCCAGCATAACGGTCCCACCCTCTGCGCAGGGAAAAGGGCCATAGGGGTAGATGGTGGAGTGAGACGCGCCCGCCCGTGGCGGTGGTTCGGCGCCTTCGTACGCGTAGTACATGGGGTACCCCATCCACTCCACGAGACTTTCCAGCATGCTGACATCCACTTGGCTGCCTTTGCCTGTACGCTCACGCAGCAGCAGCGCCGAGAGAATCCCGCTGAACGCATACATGCCAGCCGCGATATCAGCAATGGAACAGCCTGCCTTGGCAATTTCGTCCTCTCCAGGTCCGCCTGTTACCGACAGAAAGCCGCCTTCGCCCTGGATCAAAAGATCATAGGCCTTCTTGTCCTCATAAGGCCCGCCGGCGCCATAGCCAGAGATATCGCACACGATGAGCCGTGGATATTGCCCATGCAGCGCCTCAAAACTTAATCCAGCACGCGCCGCTGCGCCCGGTGCAAGGTTTTGTACCAGTACGTCCGCCTTTGCCAGTAGAGCCTCGAGAACCTGACTTGCGCCCTCCGCCTTGAGGTCAAGACTCAAGCTCTCCTTGGAGCGATTGGTCCATACAAAGTGCGAGGCAAGACCATTAGTACGGGTGTCATAGCCGCGGGCAAAATCTCCGACACCGGGCCGCTCGACCTTTATTACGCGTGCGCCCATGTCCGCAAGTTGCCGGGTGCAGAAGGGAGCTGCGATGGCGTGCTCCAGACTCACCACAGTAACGCCATCCAGGGGACGCTCTTGGTTGGTAGCCATAGTCAGTACCTCGTCAGGACAGAGAGATCGGAGCGGTCGCGTATCGACCATACGGCCTGGATCAAAGCCTCCGCCTGATCTGGCGTCCGTGCGCCAGAGAACCTGACCAGGCGACGAAACTTCTCCTCAAGCTCTGGACGTGAAAGCGTATTGCCGGGATCCCCCTTGGGATCATCGACAGCCGTGTGCAAGACGCGCCCATCGTTCGTGCTAACCGTTACCCTTCCCAACCAACGCGCAGGATAGGCATCGTCGACCTCGGGGCTTAAAACCATGTCTACCTTTTCACCAAAGGCTTTTACGGCAGGGTCTGCCAGGGCATAGGAGTGAAACTCGGTAAGTCCGGCCTTGCCATGCACGGCAATCAACCCTAATACCGTACCCATATGGAATTTTGCCTGGTGCACTGTTTGCGGTCTTACGACACGTCCCAGGACATCGATAGCCCCCTGGTGAACATGTGCTGCCACCCCGGATATGTGGTTATGAGCAAGGCTTTCGCGCTGCATTAACGCCAGCAGGGCATCCGCGGCAGGATGCGTGTGACGGCAAGAGGCGTGGAACTTGAAGGAGGTTTCTGCAATAGCCCAACGGCTGCCGAGCCGGTCTGCCAGCCTGGCTGGATTGGCATCCGTAGACATTCCGGCTGCCATGCCTTGTGGCCCCTCAAGAATGTTACGTGCCCCCGTCAGGCCTTCGCGGGTCATATAGGCAGCCAGTAGCCCATCAGCGGCCGCCTTGGCCGTATGAAGCTGCTTGGAATCGGCAGCGTCCCGCAAGAACTCCCACAAACCGGCTGCCTGCGTGCCAGCATTACCCAGCAGGTGGAGGAACTGCTCCTGATCGAACCTAAACAACTTGCCTACCGCAATGGCGGCAGCCAAGGTGCCTACCGTTGCAGTGGTGTGAAAAATCCTATAGTGCGAACGACCTAGGAATTCTCCGATCCGAATACCGGCCTCATACCCTGCAATCGACGCCAGCAGCAGCTCACGCCCTGTATATCCACCCTCTTGGGCAGCTGCCAGTGCGGCCGGAAACACGACGGTAGCAGGATGCAGTACCGAGCTGTTGTGCAAGTCGTCCTGCTCCACCAGATGGGAAGACGCGGCGTTGACCAGAGCGGCAAAATAAGCCGATGTGCCCTTACCGTTAACCAGTATTCTCGCTGCTCCTTCGCCTGGGCCCATAATTTCAGCATATCGCTCAAACAGCGGAATCGGGTGAGCCCCCTGGCTTGCCAGGGCGGAACCCAGCCAGTCCAGCAGTAACGCCTCGGTGCGCTCAAGGACTGGCTCGGGAATGTGCTCATAGGCAAGGTCGGCAAGAAAACTGGCCAGTGCTTGGGTATGGCTCATGGTCAGTTCCTTAGAAACTACGCGGCAGCTCAAGCAAGTGCTCGGCTACGTAGGAAAGAATGAGGTTTGTCGAGATAGGTGCAACCTGATAGAGCCGTGTCTCGCGAAATTTACGCTCTATATCGTACTCAGAGGCAAACCCGAAACCGCCATGGGTTTGCAGGCAGGCATTGGCTGCCTCCCAGGAAGCCTTGGCCGCCAGGTATTTGGCCATATTGGCGCTTGCACCGGCGTTAAGGCCGCGGTCATATTGCTTGCAGGCACGCCAGCGCATCAGGTCGGCTGCTTCGATTTCGATATGCGCCTCTGCAATAGGAAACTGCACACCCTGGTTTTGGCCGATAGGCCGGCCAAATACCACCCGATCCCGGGCGTAAGCGCATGCTTTCTCGATAAACCAGCGACCATCACCAATGCATTCCGCAGCAATAAGTGTACGTTCTGCGTTGAGCCCATCAAGGATGTACCTAAACCCCTTGCCCTCCTCGCCGATAAGGTTTTCAGCGGGTATCTCAAGATTGTCGAAAAACAGCTCGTTGGTCTCATGGTTAACCATATTGGGAATTGGCCGGACAGTCAGGCCTCTGCCGATGGCCTCTCGCAGGTCAACGATAAAAATGGACATTCCCTCTGACTTCTTCGTGACGTCAGCCAGCGCGGTGGTACGTGCCAGCAGGATCATGAGATCCGAGTGCTGGATGCGGGAGATCCAGACCTTCTGGCCATTGATCACATATTTATCGCCCCGCCTGACGGCGGTGGTCTTGATCTTGGTGGTATCCGTACCTGTAGTGGGCTCGGTCACGCCCATGGACTGAAGGCGCAGCTCACCACTGGCAAGCCTGGGCAGGTATCTTTGCTTTTGCTCTTCACTGCCATGCTTAAGCAAGGTAAACATGTTGTACATCTGCCCATGTACAGTCCCAGAGTTACCACCGCTGTGATTGACTTCCTCTAGAATCACAGAAGCCTCCGAAAGCCCAAGGCCAGAGCCCCCATATTCAACTGGAATCATCGCTGCCAGCCAACCAGCCTCGGTCAGGGTTCTGACAAAGGCCTCGGGAAACCCCTTTTCCGCGTCGATTCTGCGCCAGTACGCGGCGTCGAACTCAGCACATAGCGCGCGAACGCCCTCGCGAATGGCATTGAGTTCTTCATTTCGGTTCGGGTTCATGACCTCACCTTGTTCTAATGGGACGGGTGTGTTTGCATGCCCAATCAACTCAGTCGTCGAATTCGACCTCGGCCTGTTGGACTACGCCTTGTTCATTACCTGCCCAGAGCTGCGCCTTGCCGGCAGTCTGAATGCAACCTGTCAACTCAAGAGGAGATAGCGAAACCAACGGCCTCACCCCCCGGTAAGCAAAGCGGCGAATACGCGCCTCGGGATGGGCTCGAGCAAAGGCCCGCAATGTGAGGGTGGCTATCAAGGGGCCGTGAACCACCAGGCCTGCGTAGCCTTCCGTCTCGGTAGCATAGGGATGATCATAGTGAATTCGATGACCGTTAAAGGTTACTGCCGAATAACGAAAGAGTAGGGTTGGTGTAGGTGTAACCGTCTCGCCCCATTGTCCCTTGGGTGACGGCTCGGAGCCACCTGCCTTTGGAGGATTTGGTTCGCGATACACAATGTCCTGTTCCTCGCAAATACATACCTGGCCGTTCTGAACGTACTCATGTTGCACGGTCACAAACAACAATTTGCCAGTACGCCCTGCCTTCTCCTCTATTTGCTTGATTGTGGAAACTCGGGACGCCTCACCGCCTACCCTAAGCGGCTCACGAAACTCTAGCTGTCCGCCCGCCCACATTCGATTGCGATTATCGGCAGGAGGGAGAAATCCACCTCGTGCGGGATGGCCGTCTTTTCCCAGGGCTGGCTCAGGAAGCGGTTCCTGGAAAAAGCACCACTGCCAGAGAAGCGGGAGGGCCTCACCATGAGCAGGAGTTTCTTCGCTAAAAGTCGCGGCGATTCGCTTGAGAAGGTTAGAGCTGAGCTGGTCACAGGTCTCTTCTACCCTGCCTACCCATCGGTTTAAATCTAGATCGCCCATGGCAACTCTCTCCCGCTCCGACTATGAGGTCATCATCGGAGGAGGTCTGCCGTTCTGGGAATCTACTTTTACAGAACCCTGCGTTAAGGCAGGATGAACGCTTCATTACAGTAGCGCTACTAGGGTCTCCCGTTCCGCCACGTGGGTAGAAAGATATGCATTTTGATCTTACTGATTTGCGCCTGTTTATCCATATTGCCGAAGCACCGAGCCTGACCCAGGGTGCCCGTAAGGCCTTTATTTCGCCAGCAGCTGCCAGCATGCGAATCAAGGCGTTAGAAGCTCAACTCAACAGCCACTTATTCTACAGGGACAGCAAAGGCGTAGAGCTTACTGAGGCAGGGCAGCGGCTGCTGAAGCATGCGCGCCTAATCATGCGTCAGGTCGGCTATCTAAAAGCTGAATTCACCGAGTACGGTACAGACTCGGCGGGTCATATCAGGATCTTTGCCAACACCACAGCCGTCACTGAGTTCCTACCGGAAGTGCTGGCCGGTTTTCTGGCGCAAAGACCCGGCGTAACCATTGATCTACAAGAGAGGCTTTCCCGCGATATCGTACGAGGTGTTCTGGATGGCTCAAGTGATATGGGGATCATTGCCGGGCCGGTAACGGCTACTGGATTGGAAGTTTTGCATTTCAGTACGGATAAGCTAGTGCTTGTATCGCCCAAGGACCACGAGCTGACCCAGTACACCTCGCTTACACTTCGTCAGACCTTGGGTTTTCATCATGTCGGTTTACATGAAGGCAGTACATTACAGGCATTCATGCGTGAACAGGCCGAGAAGCTAGGTGTAAATTTGCTCTGGCGTATTCAGCTCTCAAGCTTTGAATCAATCTGCCGGATGGTGGAGGCAGGAGTTGGAATCGGCGTTATCCCCGAGTCGGCTGCATTACGGCATAGTCGCACAATGAATCTTACGATTATCCCACTGGATGAGCCCTGGGCCATACGCGAGCGCAGCATTCTAATTCGACAACTGGATGCATTGCCTGGCTGTATACGGGCTTTAATCGCCACTATGACCCAGTAGTGTTTCTGATCTATCAAAGCATTCGGCTGTTGATTCCAGAAAAGTTCCTGTTTGATTTTCCTTTCTGCCACTTGCGCGAAACGGATAGCGGTTGTTTCAAAGCTAAAGGCTCATTATTAAAGGCGATTAGTATCAGGAAACAGAGCAAGGGTAGTCATGCTGTTAAAGGTTTTCACGGTGAAAACTGTGGTTTCACCCAACGGAGTGCGCTGTTATCCCAACTGTTGATCAGTCTATGTAGCACAGTCGTCTATGGAGAGCTCGTAGTCGCTTTGTGGGTTTCTATCAGTACGTACTACAGGTCTCTGCTCTAGCACATCCATGGTTCTGTTTATGGAGACTTCAGAATGATTATTGGGTTACCTGAAGTAGTGCTTTCTGTGTTTTTCCTCTCTGAGTAAAGAAAAAAATGCTCTGCGTGTTTAAACAAACAGTTTAAGAACTGTTTAGAAACAGTTTAAGTCAAAGAAACGCTGAAAAACCGTATATGAATCAATAACTTACGGCTTTACAGTGCGCGGTTATCCCAACCAGACGCGCCGTTGTCCCAATAAGCGGCGCAGCTGTCCCAAAATTTTACGCCGTTATCCCAAGACGCTGCGCTGTTATCCCATCAGTGCTGGCGCTGTTATCCCAAGCGCTGTGGATAAACTTGCTAATCCTGCTCGTTGGTTAGTTCCTTGGTCTTTTGTGGGCGGAACCATTTCACCATGAGCTGCTTCTTGCGCCCGTTGGGACGCTCATAGATATCCCATTCCCGTATAACCCCATGGCTTTCTAGTTCGGCAAGGGCGACGCGAAGCCCTCTTTCCTTGTGCTCGGCAAAATCGCGGACCCGTCCTGTACTGCCGCTCCAGTGCATAAGGTTTTCGATGGATACAAAATGGTGCTCTCCGGCCCGATGGCCACAGGCATAGTTCTGCAGCCACTTAGACAGGGCGTACCTGAGTTTTTTACGGACTTCAAAGTCGATGTATGCAATCTGGCTCTGCTGGAAGAACTTGACGATATGTGGATCCAGGGCCAGCCAGTACTCATCCTGCTTCTTGTTCCAGGCCATATCCTTGATCAGTCGCACCATAAGCCCCTGGCCCTGGTCGCTTTCGATAAACAAGGTTGCTTCCGCCAGACGACGAAGGCTGTTTTCAAGCCAGGCATAGGTATTCTGTCCGCTTGCCGAGCGGCCTATTCCCTCTAGGAACTTGGAGCGAACAAAGTGGATGACCTGACCGGCATCCTGATTTTGCGCCAGTTGAAGGGCATGCAGGAAGACATCGTTATCGGCCATGTCCAGCTGCTGCCCGGTATACAGAATGGTGAAGTCTGATCGGCTGGCCAGCTGTTGACGGTGGTGCAGCTTGCGTTTGCCACGTGCAATGCTTGCGAACAGGGTCGTCCGCGTCCAGTGATGAGGCATCGCTGATGCATATTCAGGAAAGAGCGGTAACTGTAGGTCAAGTGAGCCCTGCCCTCCCGGCTCGACCCGTAGCTCCCTGACCTCTTCGCTCGCTCTTTCGGCTTCCTCCTGGCGTGCCCGTGCTTCGGCTTCGCGCTTCTGAAGTAGCGCCTTGACGCGACTGCTGGGCGGACGTGGTGCAGATTCCTTGGTCACGTCGATGCCTCCAGCGATTCCTCTCGAGCTTCTATCACAATTTCACCATTTTCCGGCAGGATAATGCCTTCAAGGTAAAACGCCGCATCGAATGCATCCAGTGATGCGTTACGTGGGGTTGACTTGCCTTGCTCAAACAGCGCAATAGCCTTGGCAGAGACATTGGTACGGTCCGAGAGGTCCTCTCGACTCCATCCCAGCAATACCCTGGCCGCGGCATACTGCCGGCCCCTGGGAGGCTTCAGGTCTTTTTGAAGAGCGATGCCCCCGTCCTCTTTTAGCGTGACGCCTGCGACCCTAAACGCCTGTTCTATCGCTTCGAGGGTTGAGTCCCTGATGCTGGTCTTTCCTGTCTCAAAAAAGGACAGAGCCTTGGCTGACAGCTTTGCCTTTTCAGCAAGGGCTGCCTGATGCCAGCCCAGCAGTGTTCTGGCGGCAGCGCACTGGCGGCCACTTGGTGTGGTGACAGGATTACTCATAGGTCTTAATACATCCATCTACGCCAAAGGATTGCATGGCGGACATTACACAAATACGTCTGGGTCCCGGACAGGGTCCAATTGCCAGGTTCGAGTATACCAGAAAGCACTTATGCCTTCTGTATTACCAAAACTGCGCTGTTTTACCAATCTGCCTTGTTTGTAGGGGGTCTACTGTTGGCGTTTCGGACAATCCAAGCCTTTTGCGTCTTATCTGAACCTTCCTATAGCAGACTAGGAGTCTAGGAAAGCTATATATGAGGCAAAATAACCTCTCTGACTACCTTTTATGTGGCGATATCCCAAATACCCTGGAAGGGTGCCTGACCCCTGCGTAAAGGTTAAACAAAAGGTTTAATTGGTTTTGATATTACCTTTATAGACTGTTTTGGCGCTGATATACCAAGATCTCCTCAAGCCATTAACTATATTTCAAATCAGTAAGGTTATATATATTGCTTATTAGGTATCTATATTACCTTTTACATAGTGAAGAGCTAGCTCTCTTCTTTCAGCGGAACCATAGTTCGCCTCAGTATCTCTTAACAAAAGCTCTGCCTCAGCCTGATCCTCTTTCCCTGCGCTAAGAGGCAGACCAGAATGCTCCTGGTTATGCCGACCCATTGGGAAGCGTTGCTTCTAATAAGGTTATATAAATAGTCATTATGGCTTCTATTATACCTTATAGCTCGCTTTTCGCGCTGTTATCCCAGATGTATTAGATCCCTAGACGATAGGCGTATATGCCTAAGCGAAAGGTAATATAGATGCCTGTATTACCTTAAGCATTACTTCCTTGGTGTCGTTGCGCGCTGTAATCCCAAGCCTGATCATCCATATGACCCCTACAATGACATGAGGAAGCTTGAATGCTGCCCTTCTAAAATAATGATTAGTCATGGCTTCTTTTGGACTCAAATTGTTTGCTGCTTGTATACAGTTTTCACGGTGAAAAAAATTTGAGCATTGGCACTAGCTTGTGCCTGTACTCAATAACGGATTACCGCAAGGAATCGGCCTATGAACCAAGGAAAAAGCAATATGTTAGGCATTAGCCTTATACAAGGTAGTCTTCACCTTAAATAAATACAGCCTTCCCTTACGCAAGAGCTATGCATACGCAATATGTAGATTTAGACGATGCGGTGTTGAGCAACATGCGAGGCCATGATTAGTTTTCACCGTGAAAAGTTGTTGCAATTAATCTGACGCTTTAGGCATTAGCTGAGGTGATTCCTGCTAATAGGCAAGCAGTGGAACTGAACTACAGCATAAATAGTTAAGCACCTGGGCCTTGAGAGTAGAGCGTGTATTGTGGTGCGCGGGATAGGTATATGGCGTGACGATAAGGCTAGCGGTCCAAAGACTGTTTCACTATGAAAACAGTTAGCAGGTAAGTAGCCAGTCAAGCGCCTATCGAACAGATGCTTGTCTCATTTGTTCCTTCTAATAAGGAAACTTTTCACCGTGAAAAAAAGGCCGATAAGCTAGCAAGAGCCAAGAAGCCAAGAAGCCAAGAAGTTAAGCAGGCAAGGAGGCAGTTGCAGGAATCAAGGATCTTGGATCCGATTTTTGGTGCGTGAGAAGGAAAGCAACACAAGGAAGATGGTTTTAGAAGAATTTTTCACGGTGAAAAGTAGGTGACCAAGCCAATATTATGACCTGCTTTCATACGGGGATGCCTCCTTTAGTAGCAGTAAAGGGACACGTACCTCTTGATTTTGTGTCAGTGGTTTTGATGGTGCTGGCATAAAGTTTTCACGGTGAAAACTTTAAGAAGACAGACAAACAAAGGCTATGAGAGGTGGATGGTCTAAGCGATGCATCTGGAACCAGATCAGTCAAAGATGGAGGCAAGGTATAAAACAGGAAGTAAGAAAGGCAGGATGTGCTTTATAAGGGGAAAAGAGAAGCGAAAGCGAAAGGGAGTTTTCACAGCGAATCTTTTCACCGTGAAAACTCTTATATTTCAAGGGTTTAGTGGGATCCCACGGTGGTTTTGAGAAGATCCAGGAGTTGATCGGGCGTTAGGCCCTTGGGGCAGGTCAAAACAAGCTTTTGCCCATCGATCAGCGCATTGACCGAGCCAAGGCCATTGTTCAGCTGGAGCGCTACTGAAGCTTTGGGCATCTTGGGGTTAAGCGTACGGGTTACCTCTGCCTTGAGCCACTGTAGCGCAGCCTCCTGCGACGTACCCTTGGCAATCTTGCGAACCGCTTCAATGACAAGGTCTTCTTGGCCCTGGTCTGTGAAGCGTACAAACTCGCCGACCAGCTTGTTACCAATAAGCAGGGGATTGAGATCCAGCATGGAGATGACCTCAGCTGGAAGCTTGAAATAGGCAAGGCAGCGACTGATAGTTGACATGCTTTTGCCAACACGCTGGGACAACTGGGTTTGATGCTTGATCATGCCCGAATCAAGTAGCTGCTTGTACCCGCGGCCCCGCTCATAATCGGATAGATCTTCCCTTGCATCATTGTCTGTACAGGACATGATGGCCGCTTCTTCATCAGTGTACTGGCGTATCAACGAGAAAATGTGGGACTTGCCAAGCAGCTTGTGCGCCCGTAGACGGCGCTCCCCCCCAATGAGTTCATAGCGGCCGCCCTGAACAGGGCGCACAATGACCGGGTTGGTTAGCCCCTGGCCTCGTTCGATCGTGGAGGCCAGAAGGCTGATGCTTTCTTCATCGAAATGCAGACGCGGTTGGTAGCGGCCTGGGTCAATCAGATCAATGGGAAGCAAGGCCAGCGACGCCTCTTCATCTGCTGGATAGTCAGCAGGCGACTCCATCTCGTGAGCCTTTGCAGGTAAGCCTGAACTGGGCGGCACTGCTTCCTGCGTAGCGGCAGACGAGGTGCCGGGCGCATTAAGCAAGCCCAGTTCCTTGAGAATATCCTCCTGGGAGCGGGAAAGGTCAGCCTCGACAAGCGGTACGACTCGAGAGTGACTCACCGGAGCGCCATCCTGACCAAGTCGACGTGTCGATTTCATTTAACCTGCTCCAGTACTTTACGGATACGTCCTGTGATTTCGCTAAACACCAGGCGCATGGCGCCAAGGGAGTTGTCCGTCGCAGGTCGCCAAAGTGACAATGGCACGCCGTCCTCAAGGCTCTTGGAATAATCCTCCGACAGGTAAAGCGGTTGCTCCGTTACCTTGTTGGGAAATAGCTGGGCAAGCCTTGCCAGGTTGGCCTGAATCCGAGGCCGGTTGCGGATATACATCGTCGGGATGGCGATGATTTCAGGGGCGCGCTTGAAATCCTTTTTGAACTCGGCAAGCTTGTACGCCAGACGCGATAATGCCCGGAAGGAAAACTTGTCCATGCGAACCGGGCAGATCAGGAAGTCAGCCGCCACCATGGAGTTGCGCGACAGCATGGTACCGGACGGGGCGTTATCCATGATGATGACGTCGTAGCGGGAGAGATCACAATGCGGATACTCGCCGTTTCTGGCCGAGGAGATAAACAGGGAATAACGGAAGTCGGAGCCCTGGGCGTTGCGTAACACCACATCCAGGTCATCCAGAGAGTCTTCAGCTGGAATCAGGTGAGGACCATATTCACCAAAGGGTTTCTTGATCACCTCATCGAGGGTCATGGGCTGGTAGGCGTTGCCAAGGCGCATAAGGTTACCCAGATGGCCATTGACGGAACGTTCGCCGGGGACGCCAATATCCTCGAGTTCTTCTGCGGTAAGGTCTGGGTCGTAGCCAAACATCGAGCTGGCGTCCCCTTGAGGGTCATTGTCGATGACCAGCGTACGAAGCCCCATCAGGCTGAACAGAATGGCCAGGTTACAGGTACTAGTGGTCTTGGCGGTTCCACCCTTCTGTACGTAGTCGCAGATGGTAATCGGTCGCGCAAACCCCTTGGTCTGGCCATTTTGTCGACGTATCGCCGCGATCTGGAACAGGTCATTCAAGGTGTAGCTGCGGACCTCGACCGATCCACGTGCGACACGGCCAATCTGAAGGTTATTTTCTTTCTCAATGTTCTTTAGGGTCTGTGGACTGATGCCAAGGCAATCGGCGGCGAACTGGGGCGGGAATTGTAGAGCCGAAAAGTCAGTATATGGATAGGCTTCCACATTATCGACTTGAGAACTGGCCAAAGCGTCCATGAAGATCCCTGTAATGTAATAGACTATGTGTTTCAGGGGATTTTGAACGTCGTGATAGGGTCATGCAAGTAAAAAAGCCATCAAACCCTATAAAACAGCTTGTTAATCCATTTTTACTACACGGTCAACGTCGAGGTAGATCCGCTCCTTCTTATAGGGTTTCAGCCCAAAAAGGTACAAAGATCAAAGACTTGCCATGTCTGAGTGCTTCAATCGCAAAGCCATTATCACTGCGAGCATGATAAAAACCGCCTTGCAGATTCCTTCGATCCGCTAATCCAAACCGGTCTAAAAAGGCTTCAGGCTACAGGTCGAATATAGCCGGGCTGACCCGCCCTGCTTAACTGGAAACCGCAATAGTAGGGTACCCTCAGACCCTGCACCGGGCTATGGCTTGGATCAAGAATAGTCAATGGATGATAGCGCCTGACGTTTTTTACCAGACCGGACAGTGTGGTTTGTCTCATTTCTAAAGGCGAAAATGCGGAGCGCCTGATCCGGTGCTTCTGCTGGCTGCCCAGGATTGAATGAGCTTGGGCAATACCGGGTGGGATCACTGGTCGGAACGGGCCTTCGTGGTCTGGTGCTGGTTATGAAAGCAGAGATCGCCGAGAAAGGCGGCCTGCACAAATGAGGGCAGGAGACCATGAGCATTTTTGGGCCAGTTTCCAGCCTGGCCAATGGCAGTACAGGTCTATACGGAGCATGGAGCCAGGCCTCAGCTTCCAGGAGTCTGGGCATCAGGCTGGCTGGACAGAGTGAGGGGAGCCTGTAGATATCTCAAATCGATGTGCCAGGCCAGCCTAGCTTATCCGCAGAAACGGTCTACAAACATGGCCATGTCATGCCTGGGCCCAGCCATATCGTACAGCATGGAAGAATACAGGCGCCGCAAAGCAGACTGAATCCAGCCGGTCCAACATTCCGCCGTGCCCCTCTATCATGTTGCCCCAGTCCTTAACGCCACGGTCACGCTTGATGGCGGACATCACAAGCCCGCCGATAAAGCCCATGACACATATCAGTAGTGACATTCCGGTGGCTTGCCATAGTGTGAACGGTGTCATCCACCAGAGCGAGCCGCCCAGCACGGTTGCACTGACCACTCCACCCACAAAGCCCTCGGTGGTTTTCGAGGGGGACAGGTGAGGAGCAATCCGGTGGCGCCCGAAAAGCTTTCCCCAGATGTACTGCAAGACATCGGAGGATTGCACAACCAGAACAAGGAAGGCTACGAGCAACAGGCTACGTCCCTCAAAGTTCGGCAGGTGCAGCGTAAGTAGTGCCGGTACATGGGAGATGCAGAAAACGCTGATCATAAGACCCCACTGGGTTTTCGCGGTACGCTCAAGAAAACGGGTCGCATCGCCGCCAAGGCAGGCCAGAAAGGGCATCAGCAGGAATACATAGACAGGAATAAAGATGCTGAACAGTCCATACCATTCTATGTAGACAAGAAAATACTGAAAAGGCAGTACCAGGTAGAAGGCACCTACAAGCGCAGGGTAGTCACTGTTGCGCGTTGGGGTAAGCGTAATGAACTCCCGAAGGGCGAAAAACGAGATCAGGTAAAAAAGCACGGTCACGCCAATCTTGCCAAACGCAAACGCGATGGCTAGTACGCCTACCATTACCCACCAGGCGTTGATCCGGGCGATCAGATTTTCTACAACCGGGTTTGCTGAGGCTCCCGTGCGTTGCTGTAGGAGAAACCCGACTGTGGAGGCAACCGCGAGGAAACCAGCCACGGCAACAAAAAGCATCAAGGTCTGGTGGTCCATCATTTATCCTCCTTCGAAAGAGTGAGCAGCGCCTCGCGTGCCCGTTCAAGAAAGTGTTCCTTGGTTTCGTCATGGCCTAGTTGGACAGGCTCTCCGAATGTCAGGGTAACCAGCAGGGGAAGCGGAAGGGTGCGACCTTTGGGCATAACGCGCTTGAGATTGTCTATCCAGACAGGTATCAGTTCTGCGTCTGGGCAGGCTCGGGCCAGGTGATAAAGACCGCCCCTGAAGGGAAGCAGAGTATCGCTCTGGTTACGTGTGCCTTCGGGAAACAAGATCAGCGAATCACCACGGGACAGAATGTGGCTCATCTGAGCGATTGCATCGCTCGGACCAGAGCCTGGCCTGCGGTTGATCAGGACACCCTTGAATACATCGTTGATAATAAAGCGTCGGAGGCATCCCTTGTTCCAGTAGTCCGCGCCTGCGACAGGGTGAGTGCGGGCTCTTAAGTCGGGCGGGAGTGATGACCAGAGCAGGACAAAGTCGCCGTGGCTGCTATGGTTCGCAAAATAGATTCGGGCCCCTGTGGAAGGCTGGGAGCCACGCCACAGCGCCCGCGCGCCGGTTAGTGCAGCGGCAAAGGATGTGATCAGTAGCGCGGCCAGGCGGCTTGGCCCTGAGCCCAGGCATGAGCGGTGCATAGTCAAATTCCCTTTGAGACACAGTATCGCTAGAGGTCTAGACAGCGGCGTTCATGCCCTTGTTGATACGGTTGTATATTGTCAGACAGGCCAGGCCAGCCATGATCGCCAGTGCCACATCGAGCCAGAGGCCAGGGCTCACACCAAGAGCGACGAGCAAGCCCATACCGCCAAACACAAGAGCCCGGTCACTCTTGCCCATGGGGCCATCGTAGCGTCTGTCTGCCCCGACCATTAACCCCATGACCCCTACATACTCGCTAAGCCAGGCAAGAAACGTTACGACAAGTACAAGCCATGGGCAGGTAGCCAGTAACATAAAGGGCAGATAGAGCGCTACGTCTGAAACCAGATCGCAGACCTCGTTCAGGTAAGCGCCAAGCCGGGACTGCTGTGCGTACTCTCGGGCAAGAATACCGTCTATGGCGTTCAAGGCCATGCGTAGTAGCATCCAGACTGGTACCAGCAGAAAGACAAGTGAAAATGAGGCGAGCAAAGAAACCGCCACCCCGATCACAATGGAGCCCAGGCAGGCAGACAGGGTTACCTGATTTGCAGTGATGCCCTTTTCGTATAATGTGGTGACGCAGGGACGTAGCAGCTGCTGGAAACGCGGTTTCAGATCGTAGACGGAGGGCATACAAGTCCTTTTGCGGTGCCTTGGATCAGTAATTCCAAGGGGTGGTTTATCTTTAATACGCTTACATATGCATCGGTTGCGGAGCTATTCGCGGCGGCAGTCACTACTGTTTCTGCTTGCCAATATGTCATGGGCAACCAGAGCACAGGCTGCGCCTGTATCCGCTGACGTCCTGGCTAGCTGCGTAAACCCAGGATTACCACGGCAGCTATCAACAGGGCTGTCTGGACAGCAAGGCACCGGGCCTGATTACGCAGCAAGCCAAGCGCACCGCGGCTGCGTGCATCCCATGAGCGGTTGGCCGGTATCGCCATTACGAGCCCAAGCCTGACTAATCCCTGATCAAGTTCATGGCCTATCCTGTCCCTGTCAGCTTCATGACAGTCAGAGAGGTGCCGGAAGAGCGCAGCGTCGATATTGACCCGGGCCGACCAGTAGAGCTGCACCAGAGAGACCGTAAAGCTCATGAGAAACGCAGCACCGGCCCGGTGCGCGCCTACCAGCATTGCAGCGAGCGCTGCTAGCACCGCCAGGCCGCCCAGTGTCATGGAGCAGCAATGGATTTGTCTTCCCTGGTAAAGGAGCTGTGCGCAAAGCAACGCCTGGACAGTTGTCATGCAGGCGCTCCTGACAGGCCGTTTAGAGGCGCTGGCTGGCTCGCAGGGCTGTGAGTAATCAGTGCATCAAGGTACTCGAGCTGCGCCTTGCCCAGGTGTACGCGGCGCTTGCTTTCCAGCTGCGCCCTTGCTGCCTGGCCATCACTGACATGACGAAACAGGATCAACCATGCCGCAACGGCGGCTGCGCTGCGGGAATATCCAAGTGAGCAGTACACCAGCGTTCTTCCTCTGCCACGGGCTTGCTGGATGGCCCTCGCGGCCGCTTCGCACTCGCTGGTGTTCAGTGGAACGAGGTCCAGATGAGGGAGCGCAAGATAAGTTGTCTTTGGCCCTGGTTGAGGAGCTGGAAGCTCCCCACAAAGATCGACCAGAGCAGCAAAGCCATGCTGTTGGAGTACGCCACTATCCGGCAGGCGTCCTAGCCACACATCATGCTCTATTTCGACGGCCACTGGCTCACGGGAAGTCCATAGCCTGGAGTTAGCCCAGGCAGCCAGCAGATAGGGTGCAAGCATAAGGCTACAGGCGATACTGAGCTGACCGCTGGACTGCTTCTGGAATCCCTGCGCACCCCAAAACAGGTAATTGGCCGATACCAATAGCAGGGCCCATCCAAGCCATAACAGCCAAAGACCTGTACCGCCTAGTGCCACGGCAATAGCGGCCACAGCTAATGCTCCCAGCAGGTAGCAAAGGCCAATCAGCCCGGTTTTACGATTACACGGCCACTTGATCCGAAACAGCGGGCAGGGCTGCTCCATTGGCCAGCACCACAGGCACAGCATTCCCACGAGAACGCCTGTTGGAATGTCAATGAAATGATGCTGGTAGGTTGTCAGTACCGATAGCCCGATCAGTAGGGCCCATCCATGTACGAACCATCTGACTGGCGGGCGACTATGCGCGGCGTAGCGATCCCACAGTATTACCAGCAGTATGATATGTAACGAGGGAGCCTGGTTATAGGGTTGGTCAAAGCCCAGCAGTACGTCAAAGAGCCATCCGGTAAGGCCCTCGGTTTCAGGCCGGCCATGGGTGAATTGCAGCGGGAAAAGCAGAAATCCGCCTATCGCAAGTCCCTGGGCAGTCAGTAACCTGAACGCATGTCGCTTCATTTCCCGTGGTGTTTTGCACAGGAGAAATGACACGCCGTACAAGAGGTCAATGGACCAGTATGGGATGATTGTCCAGCTCCAGAAGGGAATCAGATGTTCCCATTCGAAGACAAGGCTTCCTATGTCTCCTCGGGTAGCAGTGAAGGTATTGGCTGCACCATAGGTCAGAAAGAACAGAGGTCCCAGAACAGCTAGCCAGAGGATGCCCAGGCGGGCCCGCTGGAACAACCCAAGAGGCTGGTCAGGACTCAACATGGTTTGCATCGCTGCGCCGGGCTATCGAAACCGTAAAGATTCCCCATTCATCAATCCGCTGTTCTATCTTTGAAAAGCCTGCCTGCATTACCAGTTGATCGAGTTCAGCCTGTGTTCGTCGCCGCATGACCCAAGGTCTGCCGTCTCGATGGCTGGTCAATGCGCGGGCAATAAACTCAAGCTGTGGATGCCAGGGCTGTCCGGTATAGATCAAATAGCTGCCTGGAGCCATGAGCGAGGCAAGCGCAGACAGCGAGGTGCCTACCATCGTATTGTCACCAAAGAGCTCGTAGAGCCCGGAGACGATCACAAGAGACGGATGCTCCTTGATGGCGCGCAGGCTTTGGGGATCAAACGCATCACCCTTGGCAAAGGTGGCGATATCGTGAAGCCCATTCTGTTCAATCAGCAACGTGCCTTTCTGGACGTTAAGATCACTGTAGTCCCGCAACAGAACGGAAGCGGGTCGAATATCGCTGCTTGTCAGCCCCTCAAGGATATAGCGGCCGTGTCCTGCTGCTATATCCAGGATATGAATCGCAATGCCCCGTTCATTCAGGAGCTGCATGGCCAGGCCCAGCAGCTCCTGGATATGCTGCTTTCGTTGCCGGATGCCACGCCAGCCGATTGCATTGAGGTACTGCTGGTCAATGTAACGTCCCAGCATGGACACTCCAGACGGGCGATTCTGGTACACATAGTCAAGGGTGCTGCCTGAGTCAAAACCTGTACTTACGCCAAGCTTTAGCCCCTCGGAAAGTTTTGCACCCAGGGCCAGGCCTGCGCGTATACCTCGCCAGAAAAGGCCTTGAGCCGACTGCGCTGGCAGGGGCATTGACAGGGCTTCAGCTTCGCTTTTGGTTGCACCTATCTGGTCTGCTTCCCGTAGAGACGGGCGCGCAGAGTGACGCGCAAACTGCAGCCGAATGAAGCCACGTATCTTTTCAAGTGCCAGGTGCCTGTCCTGCTCCCCAAGGGTGTCATGGTAGAAGCCCGGCAGAATATGCATCTCTTTTTCAAGTGTTCCGAGCTGCTCAAAGAACCTGATCTGTGCCGGGCGCCTGACCACAAAGTCCGAGCCAGATATCACTAGCTGGGTAGGCACCTGGATGGCGTTGGCATCACTTACTACACGATCCGCTGCGCGATAGAGTCCCAGGAGCTGCCGAACAGAAATCGCCCTGGCAATCAGTGGATCGTTTGCATAACTAGCGGCCCTGGCCTTGTCATGGGTCAACATGGCAGGGCGGACGTAGCTGTTAACAAAGAAATTGCCTTTTAATGCATGCAGTACCTGCAGGCCACCGCGCGCAAAGGGAACATACAGGTTGATGTCAAAGGCTGGCGATGCTAGTGCCATGCACCGAATGGCAGGGGCATAATCGTGAACCCAGGCTGCAGCGATTACCGCTCCCACACTTTGTGCCACAACAGCAATGTTTTGGGGGCTCAGGTTGTAGGTAATGCAAAGGTGGGTAATGAAGCAGTCAAGGTCCCGGACCGAGGCGGCAAAGCTGGGGCTGTCTCCACGTGCGCCGGTAGACTGGCCATGGCCACGAGCGTCCCAGGCATAAAAGGAAAAGCCCTCAAGTCCCAGTTCATGGACCAGATGGCTGACTCGACCGGAGTGCTCATGTCCCCGGTGCAGCAGGACAACGGCTCTGTCTGTTGGACAGTTGGGCTGCCAGCGGCGATAGAAGAGGGTCTCGCCATCATGGGTCTTGAAGGTGGTGTTGTGTTCAACAAAGACTGCATCCATGCAATTGGATCCTGGTGATATGCTCTACAAGCCCATCCGGATTGCCATTGAAGACATATTCGGACAGTTTCTGCGCCTGTGCTGATGCCAGGCGTGCCTCTGACAATAGTTCCCTTTGTCAGGCCAGCTATCATAGCGCATCGCAGTACCGCTCTGTCGCTATGCACGTCGCAGGATGTTATCCGCTCGTCAGTGCAGCGCAAAAGTTGCTGTCGACAGGTATATAATTAAGCGGACGACGCTGATGAGCCTCCAAGCGAATCAGCAGGTCCGGCAAGCGGTTCGGCGGGTTAGACAGGTTGAACAAAATGCTTGACAGGACAAGAGGTTAGCGTAGAATGCGCGCCTCGGTTGAGACGAAGGTCTTAACCAACCGCTCTTTAACAATGAACACTCTCGGCAACCTGGTAAACGGACTTGGCCAAATCAACCGCTATGCGTTTCATTGCACCTCTCCCAGCGAAAAGTCACCACTATGTTATAGAAGAAATGTGGTGCGGGGAGAGTCCATTACAGTCTTCATACTGCTCGCTTCGCTCATCAGGACGAGTTACGTCTATCTGTAAACACTATATCTACCCAACAATCTTTCTAGAGCAGTCCAGGGGCATGTCCGTCCATGTGCTGTACGGTTAAATCAAGCTATTGCTGTATCTGTTCAGGAATAAGTCCCAGCTACCACCATGTGGTATATGGACCTGCTGGAGAGACGCATGCACATCGCCATTCTCACTTTCGACGGATTTAACGAGCTCGATTCATTTATCGCTCTTGGGATTCTTAATCGAATAAAACGCCCTGATTGGAAAGTGTCATTGGTTGCGCCTACGTCCTGGGTCACATCGATGAATGGTGTTCGGCTAGAGCGACAGGCTGGACTTGAGGAAATCGAAGCGTGCGCGGCTGTACTTGTCGGTAGCGGTATTCGAACCAGAGAGATTGCCTGCAATGTTGAAATACTTGAGCAACTTTCCTGTATCAGGCCGACGCATCAGTTAATCGGAGCTCAATGCTCTGGTGCGCTTCTGCTGGCAAAGCTTGGCCTGTTGAAGAACATATCGGCATGTACTGACCTCACCACAAAGCCTTGGGTAGAAGACGCTGGTATCGATGTGCTTGATCAGCCATTTTTTGCGCATGGTAACTTGGCAACGGCGGGCGGGTGTTTAGCGTCCAGCTATCTTGCGGCATGGACGATTGCTCGACTGATCGGGCGTGAGGCGGCTGCTGACGCTCTGCACTATGTTGCTCCGGTGGGTGAGAAAGAAATCTATGTCAAACAAGCGCTCGAAAACATAGCCCCTTATTTACCAGATTAAATCGTATGGTAAGTCCAGGCTGCAAATAGCACTGAAAATACGTCAGGTGGTCGAGTCAATTTATCTACATTGAATTTAACAAGCTCACAGTGGCTTGGCTTTATGCTAAAGGGATAGAAATAAAAAGTATCTGAGGAGGACGCTCATGGGTTCTGATAACAATTGCATTGTAACCCTAGAGGACCTGGAGGCGCTTTATGGAGTAGTTGCCAACCCTTCGATGGTAAAGGAGGTGGATTATATTCACGCTGTATACAGGCCTTTTATTGAGCGTGCGTTTTTTGTTGTTCTTGCTACCGCCGGGCCTGGGGGACTGATGCTTCTCCGCGTGGAGATAAAGCTGGTTTCGTACATATTGAAGATAGTCGAACGCTGTTACTACCGGATCGAAGAGGGAATAACCGAATCGACAGCTTGCGCAACATCGTTAAGGATCCACGTGTAGCACTACTTTTTCTTCTCCCTGGTGTGGGTGAGACGCTTCGCGTAAACGGGACAGCTCAAATCACTATTCAGCCTGATCTTCTCTCCCGTTTTACTGTAAACAATCAGACACCCAAAACAGTAATCCGGATCACCGTTAACGCTGTCTACTTTCAGTGCAGTAGATCTATTATTCGCTCTGGGCTTTGGGATGATGCCAGCCATATCGACCGGGCCACATTACCAACGCCAAGTCAGATATTAAAAGTGTTATCCAGGTCGGAAATTGATGGCGATGTCTATGACAGTGCATTGCCCGGCCGGCTTGCAAATACCTTGTATTAACCCCTCTTTGCTACGATAAGGCGTTACGGCCGCCTACTCTGCAGGTTGCTGAATAGGCAGCCGTATAAGCGTTGTACTTACTGAAGCCAGCCTTCAACCACGTCAGCACCATGCTCAGCCTTCCAGGCTTTGAGCGTCTTGTGGTTGCCGCCCTTGGTCTCGATCACTTCGCCTGTTTCAGGGTGCTTGTAACGCTTGACGGAGCGTGCACGGCGGGGCGCCTTTTCTGGGTGCGCAACCAAGCCACGTGGTTTGCGAGAATAACCCGGATCAATAATGGCAATAATGTCGCCCAGGTTTTTACCATAATCGCTCATCAGTGTTTGAAGCTTGGATTCAAACTCGATTTCACGCTGTAGAGATTCATCGTTTTTGAGAGATTCGAGTAGCTGTAGCTGGGCCTTTAATTGTTCTTCGGCAGCACGAAATTCTGCAAGCTTGGACATAAATACCTTAACGTTTATGATGTGAAAGTTTCACCCGGATACGCCTTAGCCGGCACGTCTGGATGACTTAAAATATAATAAGAAGCTGGTGCTAGTCTACGCGATTAATGTGGTCAAAAGTATAGTCGTTCAAACTTAAGTAACCGGCTTGCTGACCTGATTAATGAACATCTTTTTGAAGCAAGTCACTAAAGCACGGATCAGCGACCCGTTTCAGGCGACAGCTGATTACTCAATAGCGCCTGCCACTGTTTCCCAGCTGCTTTGAAGTCGATGGTGTGTTATCAGGGTAGGTTAGTTATTTTTAGGCAAAAATAACATCATCAAGTAGGGCGCGGAGTCGTCTACTTAAAGCCTACGGTCTAAGAATACCTTAAAAGCAACCGCGGTGTATCGCATACTTTCAGCAATGATTGCTCATGGCTTTAGTAAGACGTGAGTCTAAGGTAAAGATTGATTGTCTCGCCAGAGAGCCGTGCGCACTGATGATGAATAATGCCGCCTATTTATTACCACCTTAACGGGTACGAGATAGAAGGTTTTTGGTATTGATGGCAAGAGCTGATCCAACTGCGTGCAGGAAATACCTTATTTCGTAACCCCGGCGCCCATCCCTGGGCCGTGGCGGCTTATACAGCCTGGGGAATCTCATCCATCAGCTTGTCTAGGGTAATTGGGAGGTCGCGGATGCGTTTGCCGGTAGCGTGATACACCGCGTTGGCGATAGCAGCCGCCAACCCTGTAATGCCGATCTCACCGATACCGCGTGCACCAAACTCGTTGAGGGCATAGTCAGGATAATCAAGCAGTATCACGTCCAGTTCCGGCGGCTGGTCGGCATGTACCGGCACCATGTACTCGGCATAGTCATTGTTGGTGGGCATGGCGTTGCGCTCGTCGTAACTGGTAGCCTCGAACATTGCCATGCCAATAGCCATTACAATCGCACCCTCCACCTGATTCGCAGCGGCTTTGGCGTTAATGACCTGACCGACATCTATCGCGCTGACCACCCGTGATACACGCAGACGAGAGATACCCGGGTCCCACCGTACTTCCACGAAGTGTGCACCAAAGGAACGGATCGAAACATCACTTTTATCCGCTGTCTGCGTTCGGGCTTCGCCTTCAGAACTGCTTAAACGCCGTGTAGTAAGCAGGTGGGCAAAATCCAGCGCTTCGCCATCCTTGACCAGCCGGCCATTAGCGAACTCCAATGCTTTGGGGTCGGCACCCTTGAATGGCCCGTCCTCTATAGCAAAGCTCTTTAGTTGCTCAATAGCGTCCCGGGTAGCCTCCGCCACGGCGGGTAGAACGCTGGCGGTTGCCCAGGAGCCGCCAGAAACGGGGCCGGGCGGAAAGGATGAGTCACCCAACTGTACAGTGATCTTTTCCAGTGGCAGGCCGGTGATCTTGCTCACGGCCTGGGCAACGATGGTATAGGTGCCGGTCCCGATATCCTGCGCGCCACAAGTGACGTAAGCCGTCCCATCGGCACGCAGTGATACCCGGGCCTCACAGGCGCAGCGCATGGCATCCCAGTTACAGGCCGCCAGGCCATAGCCGATTACCTCATGGCCGTCTCGCATCGAGCCGGGCTCTGGGGTTCGCTTGTCCCAACCAAATTTGGCTGCGGCCTTGTCGAAGGCTTCTTGAAGGTGGTTGCTGGACCAGGGCATGTCTTTGCTTTCGTCCCGAGTCGAGGCATTGAGTTTGCGAAACGCCAGCGGGTCCATACCAATGGCCTCCGCCATTTCATCCATGGCTGACTCCAGTGCGAACAGACCCGGTGCAGCGCCCGGTGCACGCATGGACGTAGGCGTACCGTGGTTGACCTGCAAGGTCGCATGGGTAACAGCCAAGTTGGGACAGCTGTAGAGGCTCTTGGTCACGCTACCGCAGCTTTCAGTGTTCTGGTCAGTAAAGGACGTGCTGTTGACCGATTCATGTCGTACCGACAGTAGCTTTCCCTGGTCGTCCGTGGCGAGCCGCAGTCGTTGCTCGGTGGCTGGACGATGGCCGGTGGTAGTAAACATCTGTGGACGTGGCACCACAAACTGTACGGGACGACCTACAAGTCGCGCGACAGCGCAAGTGGCAGGGGAGTGCGGCCACGCCCAGAGCTTGCTGCCAAAGCCCGAACCTATAAAGGGCGATTGCAGTTCAACCTTGTCCGGGCTCAAACCAAAGATACGGGCTAAGGTGTTGCGGTGCACGATTACCGACTGCGTGGATTCATACACGAATAACCGATCACCTTCCCAATAAGCAGTCGTGGCATGCATCTCCATTGGGTTATGGGTTTCGACAGGTGTGGTGTAAGTGACATCGATGCGATGGGCTGCCTTGTCAAAACCAGCCTGTGGGTCTCCACGCGAGTAATCCGAGCCCGCGGTTTTGGGTGACTGTACCTTTTTTGCTTGCGCGAGCGTGGCTAAGGTAGGCTCTTCCTTATACTCGACCTTAACCTTGTAAGCCGCCGCGCGAGCTTGTTCAAAGGAGTCGGCTACCACCATGGCCACGAACTGACCGGCGTAATAAACGCGGTCGTCCTCGAACGGCAGACGGCTTTCATCAACCTTCACAAGCCGGTCAATCTTAGCTGGGTTCAGCTTCATCTTGGGTGGGCGATAGAGTTCAGTGAAATGGCCGTGGTGGAAGATCCCGAGTACGCCCGGCATGCGCTGAGCCTCATCGGTATCGATACGGGTGACACGGCCGCTGGCGATGGTGCTGTAGACGCCATAGGCATACGCCATGCGTTTAAGTCCATGA
This sequence comes from Pseudomonas sp. LTJR-52, assembly GCF_003691465.1. Classification (NCBI taxonomy): domain Bacteria; kingdom Pseudomonadati; phylum Pseudomonadota; class Gammaproteobacteria; order Pseudomonadales; family Pseudomonadaceae; genus Pseudomonas; species Pseudomonas sp. LTJR-52. The sequence continues at coordinate 4,978,082 of NZ_CP033105.1, read as the reverse complement.
TCGGCAGTGTATTGGGCATGGCCGGTGACCTTGAGTCGCCCGTCGACTCGCCTGGGACCCGCGCCGATGATGTCGTTCATGCCACACCTCCGGTAAGTGTCTGCAGGTTACGTACGATGGCCTGCTGGGCCAGGGGAATTTTGTAGGCGTTGTGCCGATAAGGCGTGGCACCCTGTAGCGCTAGCTGCGCAGCACGGCGGAAGGTCTCGTCATTGGCGGGCTGACCGCGTAATGACTGTTCCGCTTCATGGGCTCGCCAGGGCTTGGTGCCGACGCCTCCCAGCGCAATACGCACGTCGGTTATGCGATCACCCTGCATCTGCACGATGACGGCGCTCGACGCCAGCGCGAACTGATAAGAGGCGCGATCGCGCAGTTTCAGGTAGCCCGAACGGCTGCTGGCCAGTGGCGGTGCAAGCGTGATGTAAGTGATCAGTTCGCCGGGCGCCAAGGCGTGTTCACGTTCGGGGGTGTCACCGGGCAGCAGATGGAAATCGAGGAAGTCAATCGTCCGCTCACCCTTAGGACCTTGTACATGAACAGTCGCACCAATAGCCGCCATCGCCACGCACATGTCGGATGGATGCATAGCGATGCAGTGTTGGCTAGTGCCTAGGACAGCGTGGACCGAGCGATGGTCACCCTTGATCGCCGAGCAGCCACTGCCAGGCTTGCGCTTGTTGCAGGGCGAAACGTTGTCGCGGAAATAATGGCAGCGCACCCGCTGCATGACGTTGCCAGCCGTGGTGGCTTTGTTACGTAATTGTGTCGTAGCGCCTGCTAACAGTGCCTGAGACAGCACGGGATAGGCCTGGACAATGTAATTGTCTTGAGCCAAGGTTGTATTGGTGACCAGGGCACCGATACGCACGCTGCCATCGTCCTGGCGCTCCAGTCTGTTGAGGCCTACACGGTTGATGTCCACCAGCCGTTCGGGCTGCATAACGTCAAGCTTCACGAGATCAAGGAGCGTGGTGCCGCCAGCCAGGTACATCGCCTGGTCTGACTGGCCAGCCTTTAGCGCTTGCTCGGTGCTGGTTGCACGATCAAATTGAAAGCTACGCATCAGCTGGCTCCCTCCACTTTGCCGCGGGCCGACTGGATGGCTGCGAGAATGTTCTTGTAGGCACCGCAGCGGCAGATATTGCCGCTCATGGCTTCGCGGACGCTGGAGTCGTCACTGCCAATGGAGGGGTCATTGAGAATTGCCACAGCGCTCATGATCTGGCCAGAGGTACAATAGCCACACTGATAAGCGTCGTGTTCCCAGAAAGCTTCCTGGACTGGATGCAGTTTGCCGTCTTTTTCTAGGCCTTCAATAGTGGTGATCTCATCACCGTCATGGCTGACAGCCAGCGACAGGCAGGAATTCACTGCCGTCCCGTTCACATGCAGGGTGCAGGCACCACATTGACCGTGGTCACACCCTTTCTTGGTACCGGTCAGCTGCAGACGGTCACGCAGTACATCAAGCAGTATGGCGTTAGCAGGAACATTAAGTGTGTGAGCCTGGCCGTTCACTTTCAGGGTGATCCTTTGCTCGCCAGGTTGTAGAGGTTGTTGGGTATCGTCGACAGGTGCGGCCTGAATGGCCTGAACCCAAACTGGAGCCGAGGCGACGGCTAGGCTGGATACACCCACAGACTTAAGAAAGCTGCGGCGGTTGGGGGATATCGACTCGCTCATGGAAGTCCTCATCGTTGGGACGTTCCGTCTCGCCACAAGACTTGACCCGCTCGAAAACGGCCGCGCATGCCTGATACATGCGTTATCCATTTGCCGACGGGGCTGGCTCGCAGCGATCACGGGCACGCCCATTCAGGAGTGGTCACAGACGGCTCACCGCTTCTGCGTCAGCAAGGCCGCTTTAGACGGACCGCCTTCAGGACAGAAAGGTCCGGCAATAGTCATACGTTTTCCGACCATTGATTACAGGATGTGTGTTTCGAAACTTGCGATGAAGTAGGCCGTGCAGAACATCCCTCTTGTCCTATAGGTCGCTTCCTTCTGCTGGAGCATGTCGAAGGGTCGGATCGGCAGAGGCCGCGGTGTAGAGCGCCTCCAGAGGTTTCAATATGTTTCATTCAATGGGCAGCCGTGAACTAACACATAAGCGCTGCGTTCCTTTGCTATGGCAGCGCCAGCAGGTACCTGACAACCGGTGCACCTGCATACGGCCTCTGCAACACACAACAGAGAAAAGGAGCTCCCGTGACCACTGCACTTCATCCGACCTATAGAGTTACACCCGGTCCGCTGCATGCAATACTGCTTGCTGGAACCGTGCCGCTGTTTCTTGGCGCGCTGCTCAGCGATATTGCCTATTCCAAGACATACCAGATCCAGTGGAACAACTTTTCGTCCTGGTTGATTGCCGGAGGTGAGTTCTTCTGCGGGCTGGCGCTATTGTTCGCGCTGGTCAATCTGATCCGCGCTGATCATAAGGGCGGGCGGCCGGTGATGTATTTTCTGCTGCTGCTGATCACCTGGGTACTGGGGCTGGTTAATGCCTTCGAGCATGCAAAGGATGCCTGGGCGTCGATGCCCATGGGGCTGACCCTCTCGGTATTCGTAACGCTGCTTAGCGTTGTTGCAACCTGGATCGGCCTGACCAACCTGCGCTCAGGAGGTGCAAGATGAGAAATTCGAATGCACTGACGATACTGAGCATGGCGGTAATGCTAAGCGCGTGTGGCGGTGGCGAGGGAGAAGCCACCCAATCACACGGTGGTGATCCAAAGCTACCTAATCCCGAGCGCGGCCTGCTACCGAGTATGAAGATTGCTGATCCAGCACCCTGGGGCGATGAAAAGCCAAAAGTGCCTGAGGGTTACGACGTCAGAGCGATCGCAACGGATCTTAAAATCCCACGGCAAACCCTTGTACTACCCAACGGGGACATCCTGGTGGCGGAAGGCCGGGGCGGTAACGCAGCGAAACTCAAGCCAAAAGATGTTATTGCCGGGGTCATTAAGGCGGAAGGCAATACCAAGGTAAAGGGGGGCAATCGCCTTACATTACTGCGCGATGCAAACGGTGATGGTACCTATGAGATTCAAGAGGTTTTTGCCGAGAACCTGAACGCACCGTACGGTCTGGCTTTATTTGAGGGCAAGTTGTACGTGGCCAATCAGGATGCGCTGGTGCGCTTCGACTATGCGGACGGCCAAACCAAAGCCAGCGGTCCACCGACCAAGATTACCGATCTGCCTGCGGAAATTAACCATCACTGGACTAAATCGCTGACGGTCAGTCCCGATGGTCGTTTTCTCTACGTGGGCATCGGCTCCAACAGCAATATTACCGAGCGCGGCATGGAAGCCGAGGTAGATCGCGCAATGGTCTGGCAAGTCAACGCTGAAACGGGCGCTCACAAACCCTATGCGACCGGTCTGCGTAACCCCACAGCATTGACCATTCAGCCGGAGACGGGGCAATTGTGGGCCGTGGTGAACGAACGGGATGAGCTGGGCCCTGATCTGGTTCCGGATTATCTGACCTCGGTTCGCGAAGGCCAATTCTATGGCTGGCCCTACAGTTACTGGGGCAAGAACGTCGACCCACGCGTGAAGCCGGAGAACCCACAAAAAGTTGCTTCTGCCATCGCACCGGATTATGCGCTGGGCTCCCACGTCGCCGCGCTGGGTGTGGACTTCTCAGTACCGGAAATGGGCGACAAGTTTGCCAACGGCGTATTTGTTGGCGAGCACGGTAGCTGGAATCGAAAGAATCCGGTCGGTTACAAGGTGGTCTTCGTACCATTCAGCAACGGACGCCCGTCTGGTGATCCTGTTGATTTTGCAACAGGGTTCCGTGGAGATGACGGGAAAACCCGTGGCCGTCCGGTGGGCGTAACGGTCGATCCGCGCGGTGCGCTCATCATCGCTGATGATCTGTCTAACACCGTATGGCGGGTGACGCGGACGCAGTAGTTGGTTCTGCGCAGGACGGTCCTATAGGGCCGTCCGTACCCACCAAGGAAATATCAGGGGCAGTCAGCGGATACGTCTCGTTATCTATCCTTTATCTACCACTCTGATCCTCTGGCGCATCGCTTAGCAGGTAATGCACTGTTAAAGATGTGTGCTCCAGTGCAATGCCATTAATGCGATGTATGCATTAGTCGATCACTAATATGCACTTATCAAATCAATATTTTTTCTCCACTCTTCTTGTTACAAAAAGACATATGCCTTCTGCATATGAGACAAGACGTGGAGTGTTCTATGGTTCCTGCTCATGGCCACCGTGCCGCTTCTGGCTCAAAGATTGGTGCAATATTCCGCGTGACGTCGGGCAACTTTCTTGAGCAGTTTGATTTCTTCCTGTTTGGCTTCTACGCCACTTATATCGCCAAGGCCTTCTTTCCAGCTAGCAGCGAATTTGCCTCCCTGATGATGACCTTTGCAGTTTTTGGCGCTGGCTTTCTAATGCGCCCTCTGGGGGCTGTAATTTTGGGTGCATACATCGATCAGGTAGGGCGTCGCAAGGGCTTGATCGTAACCCTTTCGATTATGGCTGCCGGGACCTTCTTGATCGTCTTGGTGCCGGGTTACGACAGCATAGGGTTCTGGGCCCCCCTGCTCGTGCTAGTTGGCCGTCTACTCCAGGGCTTTTCCGCAGGTGCCGAACTCGGTGGTGTATCGGTCTATCTGGCCGAGATTGCGACTCCAGGTAAAAAGGGGTTCTATACAAGTTGGCAGTCAGGCAGTCAGCAGGTTGCCATCGTAGTGGCTGCGGCTTTGGGTTTTGGACTCAACCATTGGCTTTCCGAGTCTGCAATTGCCGATTGGGGCTGGCGCATCCCGTTTCTGCTGGGCTGTTTGATCGTTCCGTTTATCTTCGTGTTACGACGCAAGCTTGAGGAAACTCAGGAGTTCAACACCCGCCGTCATCATCCTGCAATGCGCGAGGTTTTAAGGACTCTGCTGGATAACTGGACGGTAGTAGTAGCTGGCATGCTGATGGTCGCCATGACCACCACGGCTTTCTATCTGATTACCGTTTATGCGCCTACGTTTGGCAAGACGGTACTCAAGCTAAGTGCCTCGGACAGCTTGCTGGTAACGCTGCTCGTCGCCGTCTCAAATTTTATCTGGCTGCCTATTGGCGGGGCGCTATCCGATAGGTTCGGGCGCAAGCCATTACTCATTGCGATGACTGCACTTGCTATCGTGACCACGTATCCAGCCCTATCATATCTGGCGGATGCGCCCAGCTTTGGGCTTATGTTAGGCGTTCTGCTGTGGCTGTCGTTTCTTTATGGCTTATATAACGGCGCCATGATTCCCGCGTTAACCGAAATTATGCCGGTTGAGGTCAGGGTGGCAGGCTTTTCGCTGGCATATAGCTTGGCTACCGCTGTGTTTGGAGGATTTACCCCAGCCATTTCAACTGCTCTGATCCAAGCGACGGGCGATAGGGCCGCGCCTGGTTACTGGATGAGTTTTGCAGCTATCTGCGCACTGTTGGCGACGTGCTACCTGTATCGCCGCAGCTCCCTGCAGCTGCAGACCGCCTGAAACACCCCTGTATCGTCTATAAGCGAGAATAATCATGACGGCATTTATTAAGAGAAGTGTGTTCGCAGTAGCTCTGCTGGGATATAGCCTGGTGGGAACGGCTCAGGCAGCAGATCTAAAGGTAATGATATCCGGTGGGTTTACTGCCGCCTATCAACAGTTGGCACCAGAATTTGCCGCCCAGCGCGGGGATACTTTACAAACGAGCCGCGGTCCTTCGATGGGCAAGTCTCCCGAGGCTATTCCAAATCGCCTGGCAAGAGGTGAACAGGCCGATGTAGTCATCATGGTCGGATATGCTCTTGATGAGCTGATCAAACAGGGCAAGATTCAGGAGGGCTCTCGAGTTGAGCTGGCCGATTCCCGTATAGGTGCAGTGGTTCGAAAGGGCTCCCCCAAGCTTGAGATCGATACCGTGGAAAAGCTGAAAGCCTCACTGCTGAAGGCCGACTCTATCGCGTATTCTGATAGCGCCAGTGGTGTATACATTCAAAATCAGCTGTTCAAGAAACTCGGTATTGAAACCCAGGTAAAACCGAAGGCAAAGATGATTGAAAAGGATCCGGTAGGCTCCATGGTTGCCAGGGGAGATTACCAACTGGGGTTTCAACAGGTGAGTGAGCTATTGCCTGTGCCTGGCGTAACCTTTATAGGGAAAATCCCCGAATCGGTTCAGTCGGTTACCCGTTTTGCAGGTGCTATTCCCAAAGGCGCAGCGCATCCAGAGGAGGCTAGAGCATTGCTGCAATACCTCTCATCCAAGGAGGTTCAGCAGCAGGTCCGCTCGACGGGGTTGGATTCAGTACCTTAAGCCGGCCTGTTTGACGGCTGCGCTTTCATATCGATAAGCAGCTTTTCCAAAGCGGCTGCGGCTGGAGAAAGGGCGCGGCCGCGCCGTTTGATAATACCTACGTGACGTTCCACAACCGGATCAATAAGCGGCACACTGGTGAGAACCGGATGATGGCCAGCCGGCAGGGCCATGGCAGGGACCGCTGCAATGCCAAGTCCTGCTTCAACCATACCCAGCATGGTCGTCACATGACGGGTCTCACAAATACTAAGACGCTCCGGTGCAATATGAGCAAGTGCTTGGTCCAGCAGAAAACGATTACCTGATGTCTTGTCGACTACAATGTAGTCGTAGCGATAGAACTCATCCCAACGTACCGCTTTTTTACCTGCCAGCGCATGATCACACCGACAGGCCGCGACATAAGACTCCTGTACCAGCCATTCAAACTCTACGTCCTGATCGAGATTGCCGGAAAAGCTTAGGCCTAGATCAGCCTCACCGCTGATAACAGCCGCAGATACCTTGTTGGCACTGGTATCAATTAGCTTTATGCGTACCTTGGGATAGATAGCATGGTAGCGGGCGATAACACTTGGCATGAAGTAATATGCCGCAGAAGGAACGCAGGCCACGGTTACCCGCCCCGTACGGTTGGAAGCCACTTCGCTTATTCCTAGCAGCGCATCATCCAGGTCATTGAGGAGGCGTTCGGCCCGCGGTGCAAATGCCCGACCTACCATGGTAAGGCTTACTCGTCGTGTGGTTCGCTCGAACAGCTTTACCCCGAGCGCCCCCTCCAGTTTATCGATGCGACGGCTCAAAGCCGGTTGAGAGATGTAGATCGCATCGGCAGCAGCACGAAAACTCTTATGCTCAACCAGAGCACAAAATGCCTGAAGATCATTTAGGTCGAAGTTGACGGCCATCGTACTCACATAACTTGTGCTAGATAATAGGCATATACTATCGGATATAGATATGGCAAACCGCTTTTATGGGCATAATTTGATGCGGCTCTTAATCGCGCCGTTATGTGCTAACCCTCTCGCCCTTAGGTAAGTTAAGTCGTTCCTCCCAAATAATACGTAACTGTGAGTGAGAATGCTGGAATACATCAGTTCTGACTGTTCACGCTTGAATACATTTGTCGAGAGCTATACTACTTAGAGCATTCGCAACATGCGGATCGGCTATAAGAGCAGGATCAAATCGCCTAAATTTGTAGGTCTATAGCAAGGAGTAGCTTTTGTTGAGGTGATTGAAAAAACTACTTTGTGTAAGTTTGATCATATGCTGGACTAAGGGGTTAACAGGATCCGGTTAGATGTCCAACATTTAGGGTTCCTCGCTACCGCTATATAAAAAATAACTTAAACATTCATAGGAAGGAGGAATACTTCCCTTTTTATAGCGTCTAACGTGTTGGATAATAAGCTGAAGATTAAGCGTTTAGCTTTAATTAATAGCGCATAACGGACTAAATGATTCGACTTGCCAGTTCTTTTATATTTCCTTGCAATATCAGGGAAAGACATTATGGCATTGGCGGGTCATAACGTTATTGCTTTTGAGATATCGATTAAATCCGCATTTTCCTAACTTGTCTTGCAGGCTTATAAGGATCTTTTTGCAGTATTGATAGTTATTAAAAGGTTAGTCGTGGCTGATCTGTTTCTAAAAATAAACTAAGAGCTTCATGACGTAATAAACGTACCTGTCCATTTGTCGGATTTGATGGCAATCAGTTTTTCTGAATCTACGCTGTTGTTACCAGTGCAACTGGTAACTATCAAGATCAGAAGAAGGATGCGGTCTCTCTGGTTAACTGGCCTACTGCCATCTTTAAGGCCATATATTAGGTATAACGACAAGGAAATCGATATGCGTCTTCACCACCTTTTCACTGCCACAGCCCTAACCCTTGCAACTGCTACTGCAATGGCTGAAATGAATGAGTCTGAGATTAACCAGGCTGGGGATGGCAATACTGCTGAGCTTACCCAAACCGGAAGCTCTAATAAGGCAGTACAGAATCAACTGGGCATCAATAGTAGGCAGATCGTCGAGCAGAATAGGAACACAAACTCGGCTACCGTTTTTCAGGCAGAAAATACCAACGACGCTGAATCAAGGGTTTACCAGACGGGTGACAATAACCTTGCGACCATCTACCAGGAGGGCGGTAGCTATGCTGATGTAACGCAAAATGGTAATGCAAACGTTTATAACTATGACGGTACAGGTGGCTTAATAGGCGTAGCGTCCAGCGAGCAAATTGGTAATAACAACGTACATAATATTGTCCAGACCGGGCTGTACTATGCTCCCGTTTTTGCCTATACCACTGGCAACGCAAACAACATCACTGTAGAACAGGACACGGGAGGTGTGGGAAGCGGCTTTTCAGTAACCCAGAATGGTGATAACAACGCTATTACCTCTACTCAACGCTATATGAATAATTCGGTCGTAGGCGGCCAACTTGGAAATGCGAACGTTGTAGTCGTTGACCAAGACGGCAGTAACCCTAAGTATCCTGAGGACGGCGGGAATAGCTTGAGCTTTAACCAGACCGGTGACGGTAATAGCGTAAACGCCACTCAAATCCTGAATACATCAGCCGGATTCACACAAAATGGTAATAACAACACTATAACTTCCAGGCAAGAAGGTAACGCCGGAATGTTTGCTTCAGCACGGGTTTATCTGGATGCAACCCAAACAGGGGATAACAATACTCTGAATGTAGACCAGAGGGCTGCGCAGGGATCTAATGAGATCACTACCAATCAGGAAGGTAATGGCAATACCATGGATCTTGTACAGGATAGAACGATCGATAGCTCACTGGAAGTCGCTCAGCTGGGTGACGACAACTACATGAGCATTACTCAGCGCCAGACGGTTAATGACGCCTTTAAGCTCACTCAGGAAGGCTCAGGTTTGTCTGTAACACTTGAGCGTACCGGCCAGGGTAATCAGGCTACGGTATCTCAAACCGGCATGATGAATACAGCGGCCATTATTCAGCAGTAAGCCAACAAAGGAGGCCATGAGAACCTTGAGTTCTCATGGCCTCTCTGAGCTTTAAGCCTGTCATAAGAGGCATGTCGCGTTTCCAGACACTTGGTCAACACAGCTATCTGTGTGGTCTAGTCATAAGGTTTGCTTATGCCCAGGAATATGGAAAATAGTTTGTTTTCATTTGCCTCGTCTTGGAAGATATGTGCGGATGAACCAATACACGAGTAGTATTGCTTCGGATAACCCAGCCGAAGCGCTAATAGAGTCCATTGGTTATAAGCCCCCCTTTTAAGTTCACTGCCTAGCTGCAAATAATTTTTTATAACGCTGTCTTAAATTGTGTTCTGAACAGTCCGCCCACATGCATCGCTCAATACAAGCCAGAATAACCACAGCCTCGAAGCTACTGGCCAGCTTGTCAAAGCAGGTGTATTTTCTTCAACTAGCTGAATGGCAGCTCGTTTACGTGTATGTCAAACCGTCGAGGCACGCCTAAACACGTGGTGCGCTAGGTAATTACTGATCGCATACTAAAGTGGTTGCGATCATGACGTAACTCTTCACTATCGTAGTCCTTGTCAATGCTTCCTATCAGTAAGCATTGCAGAGTGAGGCAAGGGGTATATTTGGTCCTGACACCTTGATAGCTGAATCATTTCGATTGTTAGTTTATTCTCTGCAGCTGATCTTTCGTAGGATACCACGCCGCCTTGTTCATCTCTGATTTCTGCTAGAGAGTATACAAGATGCCAGTCTATTAGCTTCTTTTTAAGAAAGAACTTAATTTCTTGAGCTCATTTAAAAGGTTGCCTACGCCACTATGCTGCTCTTCGCAGCTTTGTAAGGAGCTTAACTGTTCCTCTAAGTCGGAGATGAATTTTGGGGCGTCTTTTAAGTCGAAGCTATTAAAGTGAGCGATGCATTCCCTCGCTAGCCCCAACTTGGTTTGAACATCTTCTAAAGCACGCATAGTATTCAAAACGCTTTCAGCCTGCTGGTTTGGTAGTTTTAAATCAGGCCGCTTATCGACGAGTGAAAAATCATGCAGCCAGTCACCAACCTGAACAAGATGAAACGTCTCGACTATTTTTTTGCCAATAGCCTCTCTATCGTTGCCAGTGAGCGGCATGACACTAAACTTATTCGATGCAATAGTTATCAAGTTCGTTAGCTCTTTAGATTTTTCGCGCTTTGCTGCTAAATCACCAAAGGTAGTAAGTTCATCTGGCCTTGCTGCCATCTCATAAAGAGTGTTCGTTATGCGCTCTAAACCTGCAGTATGTTTCTCCTGCGGTAACCGAGCGATTCCATAAGCGAAAAGGGCTTCACTAAGCGTCATCGCGATGCTTGGATTTTCGACATTTATATCTGGTAGTGCGTTATATAAATGATCCAACTGCTCAAGCTTGGATTCAGACTCTGATTGAAAATTACTTAGATATTTAACAAATTCCATTGCTATAGACGATTTGTCTAGATTGTTTGCGTTGGGTAGATGTTGAAGTAACGTATCCATCACCCTGGTATTTGGAGCCTTTTGTAAGGTCGTCCAAGCCTCTACAACGTTGTCAGGAACCTTGATGTCATTGTGCTCAATCATGGCTTGACATAATGCATCGTTAGATTGTGACAATGCCAAGCGATCAGGAAAAGCCAAGTGCTTTGCCACCTCGCTGACAATATCCTTATTGGCCTTTTTCCAAGCACCTGAAAATCGTGCTACTTGCAGGAGCATCTGGCCGAGGCGGTATTACTGGCAATTTCTGAGGAGGCAGCGGAGCGGTTTCACTCTTCTGAACATCCTCTCCAGGTGTTGGAGAGTGAATGGTGACAACAGAAGGAGTACCAATCGGATACATGATGGACAGGCCTGTTGGATTATAGAGAAAACTCCTGCGTGGTTTTCTACTAACAAAAGTTCCCACCTATGGCCTGGACTGAATCTGCTGTGATCAGATCCTTTACCTACGCCGGACGCCGATCCGTTGGCTTTATTGACGAGGCGGTTTTTGCTTGAGCCCCTAATCCATAGGGCTTAGACCTTCAATTGCTAGTCCAAGCGGTAGTGATGCAGGAGCGAGGATAACGGTGCAGCACTTTTACTAAGTCGCATCGTTAAAAGACTCCTGGCAATACAGCTCAGACTTGGCGCGGTTAAAAAGCGTCAAGTGGCAGCATGACGTAGCAGTCGCAGCGTCGTGACATGCTGTATAAGCCATATTGTTTTAGAAGCAGAAGTCGGACCAAAGCTTGCCATCTACTGATGCCTGTCTTGAATCGAATGCAAGCGTGGAGCCTCGCCTTGCCTCAAGCATTCAACGTTTAAATCGTGAAGGTCCGCTCTACAGCGCACCTGATTAAAAAGCTGCAGCTGAGCCTGGTAGGTGCCGGTCATGACATTGCGTCGAGACGCAGGCAGATTTGACAAACAAAGTTAACCATCATAATTATCTTGGTGGCTGACTGATAACGGGGTCAAGCGCTTCAAAAAATGGGCATACAACAACAAGGAAAACCCATGAAACTTACACCAGGGGTGCTTGCCACCTGTCTTTGTCTCTTATCGAGCACAACGTCGTTTGCCGAAAACGCCCAAACACCTCATCAGCCTAATATCCTCCTGCTGGTTGCTGATGACCTGGGCTATGCAGACCTTGGCGCAATGGGCAGTGAAATCAGCACACCTAACCTTGATCAGTTGATTGCTGGTGGAAAGCTCTTGCTGGACTTTCATAGCGCGCCGAGCTGTTCTCCTACCCGAGCCATGTTGCTTACTGGCAATGACCAGCACCTGTCAGGTATTGGCATGATGGCCGAGACACGTAATCGCCTGTTTGCTCACCAAGCCATCCGGCCTGGCTATGAGGGCGTATTACAAGGTGAGGCTGTTACGCTGGCTGAACTACTGCGAGACGCCGGCTATGAGACTTCCATTGCAGGGAAGTGGCATCTGGGCAAGCTGCCGGAACAACAGCCCCAGAATAGAGGGTTTGCTGAGTCCTATGTGGTGTTGGAGGGAGGGGCTGCTCATTTCAAGCAAAAGGAAATGTCTATCCAGGCCAACTACTCGGCAACCTTTGTCCATAATGGGGAACCGATTGCTCTGCCCGAAAACTACTTCTCGACCACCTATTTTACCGATCGGTTGATCGAGACGACTCGGGCGGCGCATGAGCAAAACAAGCCTTTCTTTGCATTTGCAGCCTTCACGGCGCCTCACTGGCCGCTCCAGGCGCCGGATAGCTATCTTGCCAAGTACCGTGGGTTCTATGACAGGGGGTATCAGGTGATTGCCGATCAACGCCTGGTTCGCCAAAAAGAGCTGGGCCTGCTTCCAGCCGATTTCCAGACGCGGGCGGTACTGGAAGGCGTGCCTGATTGGAATTCCTTAAGCGCGGAAGAAAAAGTGCGCTCAGCACGCTCAATGGAGGCCTATGCGGCAATGGTTGAGTCTCTGGATCAGGAGATTGGCCGCCTCGTCACTCATCTTAAAAACCTGGGCGAGTATGACAATACACTTATCCTGTTCATGTCCGATAACGGCCCGGAGTCGGTAAACCGAGGGGATTCAATCAAAGAATGGGTAGCCGAACACTTTGATAATCGTCTGGACAATTTGGGGCGAGCTAACTCGTTTGTGACCTATGGTCCAGCCTGGGCGCAAGTTAGTGCTCAGCCGGGACGGCGCTATAAGCAGACCATTTTTGAAGGTGGAATACGGTACCTGCGTTTGTACATTTTCCGGCCAGGGTCCTCAAGGGCCAGACAACGGAGTTTGCCAGTGTCCGCGACGTCATGCCGACCTTTCTTCAGGTAGCCGGTATAGAGCATCCCGGTATTCGCTATAAGGGTAGGGCGGTCATCCCGTCACAGGGCAGCACGATGTTGCCGTTTCTTAGTGGAGAGGAGCCGCGGATTCATGCCGCCGCGCAGCCGATGGGGTGGGAGCAGGACGGTGCAGCAGCGCTTCGTCGAGGCAACCTGAAGCTGGTCTATGCGCCCAAGATAACAGGCGCAACCTGGCGTCTATATGACTTGGCCACCGATCCCGCCGAGCAACAGGACCTGGCTGGGCAACATCCTGAACAGGTTAAGGACCTCCTGCTAGACTGGCGGCAGTATGCAGGCAGTAACAACATCTCTATAGACGAGGCAGGAGTGCCGCGCTTTCCTGCACTGCAGCGCCCGGCCGACAGCGCACCAGACCTGTGAGCGTACGGGTACGGCGTAATCACCTGATCGCTATCAGCGCTCTTTTGCTCGCGATCCTGACCGGAGGGCTTTTGCGCTACCTAGCCGTGGCGGATTCATCGCCATTGCCAGGCTATTTGTGTGAAACCTACGACGGGCTGCCCCTGACGCGGCAGGGCAGAGAGCAGCATGGAATGATCCAGCTAAGCGCAGGCCGGTTTACGATGGGGTCCGAGCGCTTCTATCCCGAAGAGCGGCCAGCGGTCCCCGTTGGCATCAAAGGTTTCTGGATAGACCGTCACCCTGTCACCAATGCGCAGTATGCAGCATTTGTAAGGGCAACCGGCTATCAGACGCAGGCGGAGCGCGGGCTCAGTGGCGAAGCGGCCAGAGGACTTCCTTCGGCGGTGCGTCTGCCCGGCTCGCTGGTATTTGTCCGTTCAAAAGAACATCCAGGATGGCAGTTTATTGCTGGAGCAAACTGGCGGCACCCGGAAGGCCCTGGCTCGGGCATCGAAACTCGACTCAGTCATCCTGTGGTTCATGTCAGCTTTGATGATGCTCTGGCCTATGCCACATGGCTGGGGCGAGAGCTGCCAAGCGAGGCGCAGTTGGAGTACGCCGCCCGCGGCGGCCTAGTAGAAGCGGACTACGCTTGGGGTGACAAACCACTGGATCATGAACATCCACAAGCTAACACTTGGCAGGGCGACTTTCCCCTTGCGGATCGAGGAATTGATGGATACCGGGGGACATCTCCCGTGGGCTGCTTTCCACCCAACGGATTCAACCTTTTTGACATGGGAGGTAATGTCTGGGAGCTTACCCGTACTTGGTATCGCCCGGGCCATGAGGGTGTTGAGACCAATAACCCGGAAGGGCCTGATACGGGGCTGGACCCGCGGGAGCCTGGCGTTCCGGTGAAGGTTATAAAAGGTGGCTCCCACGTATGCGCCGAAGATTACTGTCTTCGTTATCGACCTTCCGCCAGGCAACCCCAGGTCAGTTATTTAGGCACCTCGCATATCGGATTTAGAACGGTCTCGACAGAGGCGCCGACCCGCTAGGCAGCTGTATTTCCAAGCTTGGGTTACACCTGGCCGTTCTTGAATGGAAATGGGGCTGCCCAGGGCGGCTCCGCTCCTGCAGTAGTGGTGTTCGTCTATCTAGGCGCTGTCAGAAAATAATTTTCTTAGGCACGTCAAAGAGATCATGGCTTCGAATTTCGGCGCGGGCTATAGCGCACCCAACAAGCACGCGATTAACTTCTGAAATCAGGCGTCCGGTATTCTCATTAATGAACTCATCTAGTCTTTTAGGTGCTGTGCCTAATTTAGCTTTTCGCCCATGAAAAGAGGGTGCTGGAGTGCATTGATTCAACTATCTGAAAGCGTCTCGATGTCTGTCTAGGTCACAAGATGTAGCTATTCTTATGGTAGAGCAAGAAGACGGCAATCGCCCTATCCGTAATTACCATTAAACGTTTCGTCTCTACGCGCTGAGCTCGTGGTGTGGGACGCAGCTTGGCTTGTTCAAAGCGCCTCGGCAGCCTGCCTCACATTTGGAACCGGCACTGACCATAAACCACTTATTCAAACGCTCCACCTGAACTAGGCGACTAACGGGTCGGCAAGGTCTGTTGCTAAAATAGGTAACAAAGCCAGATGAGCTGGATGGCCTTGGTCAGGATGGAACCTATGCACAAACCCGGCGCTATTCACCGATTGGTTTTAAGCGGCACCATCATTTTCGAGGCAAGGTAAACATGAGTGTATCCATACAACGACCAGTTCCTCAGAACTTACTGCCCTTGGATTCCCAGAACATGGGCTTTTCTCAAGGTAGTTATGGACAAAATGGGCAAGTCTCATTTGGCTTGGGCGATAGCAGTCCCGTCAATTTCGGCAGCCTATATGGCGCCGACAGCAATTCTTTGAACCACAGTTTCAGCAACAAATCTATACAGGATCCGAGCAGTGCCAATAATGTGGAGCAATCTCTAAAAGATATCCTTGAAATGCTCAAGCCCCTAATTCAACAACTACTGATGCTGTTGCAAGGTGGGCAGCAACATGCCCCTTCCAACAACTCCGCCGGGAATGAAAAAGGCAGCGGGGGGAAGGGCAATGCTCCGGTCACTTTTGGTAATGAAGGCCAACCCAGAGATGTTTCATTTGCAGCACAAAGCCCTAGCGGCAAGGAGGGGGAGGCTAGGGCGAACGACGCAGGTGATGGTCAGACAGTGAAGCCCGGCAATGGCATCACTTCAGTTAATGCTGGCAACGCACCGAAGGGCATGCCGCAGGGTCTTTGGCAGAACTGCGTCAAAGCGGGAGAAAAGTATGGAGTTGATCCCTTTGTGCTTGCAGCTCAAGCTAAGCAGGAGAGCAATTGGGGACAGAACATGGCTAATGGCGACGGTGTGATGCAGGTAGAAGCCGCTACACGTAGCGAAAACAGCGGCATGTTCCGTCAGCAGGCAGGTCATGAATACGACCATTCCAGTCAAGCCGACCAGATAGAGATGGCCGCCATGATAATGAGCAATCTGGGTGGCGACACCCGGAGTCAGTTGGAGAAATACAACGGCGGGCCTAACTGGCAGCCAGGCTCAGTCGATTCTTTCCAGCGAACCACCGACCCTCAGGGTTATGCGCAGAAAGTAATAGCGACGGCAGAGGAATTGCGCAGCAGCGTAGCATAAGCAAACCATAGAGGGCTTAATTAACCCTCTAAGCGCCATTAGGCTATTAATGTCGCGAGCGTAAGTACTAATCATCAATATATACTTATCAAGCCGACGCCTATTTCACTCATTCTTATAAAAACATGCGCCTCGCATAATAAGCGAAGTGTAGGGTTCTTTATAAGCTAGGCGCATGGCTGCGCTAACCCTACACAAGGTCTCCTGTGGAATGCCCAATCCTTTTGTTTTGTAAAACTTACGAATTCTAACGAGAACTCATCTCTAGATTTGCCACTGAGGTGAGTGGCTGCGCGGCTTCGCAGTATTTGAAAGGCAGTCGAGATCTCAACGGCAGCACATCGGGTTGGCTGAAATGATGACTCGGGAAAGTACTTTTTCGAGTTTGAGGAGTTAGGCATTTAAAGAGTTAAAAATAAAGGTTAAGAGCTGCCAATGCGTTCTGCTTGAATCAGGAAATTTTTTTAAAATTGATTATTATAATATCAATTTAAATTTAAAATTATTCATTTTTGGACTTCTAGACTCGGACTATGTAGGAACCAATATTCACTTCAAACCACACAGAGCTGTTTGGTTTTAGGTGCTTATTATCATGGAACGGTTTTTCTTTCGTATGCCTTTTGCCTCTCTGCGGGCTAGTTTTCTTTTTTCTATTGCCTTATGTGCAGGTTGCCAGCTTAATGATTCAGTTCAACTACCCGAGGCACGCGCGCCACGCTTGGTCATTCGTGAGGGGCAGGAGCCGATCATGGTATCTGACTATTCCCAGCCACTTATGCCACGTGAAAATAGGTCCGATATATGGGGAAGGGTGAGCAGTCGGTTTGCCCTGGTGGATCAGGTTGGGCGTAACGATCGGATTAATCAGCAGCTTAACTGGTTAATCCAGAATCGGCGTTTTATAACCACCGCCAGTGGCAAGGCCGCACCTTATTTGCATTTTATCGTTGAAAGTCTCGAACAAAATGACCTTCCGGCCGAACTGGCTTTGTTGCCTATGATCGAAAGTGCCTATGACCCAATGGCCATCTCAAGCCAAAGGGCGGTCGGACTATGGCAATTCATGCCCCGTACTGGTACAGATTTCGGCTTGCGCCAGACGTCGCTTTATGACGCGCGGCGCGATATTATCGCGTCAACACACGCTGCCATGAGGTACCTAACACGTCTACATGAGCAGTTTGGAGGTGATTGGCTATTGGCTTTAGCCGCCTATAATGCAGGTGAGGGGACCGTATCGCGCTTAATAGAGGCCAATCGCAAGAAAGGGCTTCCTACCGATTATTGGCATCTGGATTTACCCCGTGAAACGCAAAATTATGTCCCACGGCTCCTGGCCCTATCCATTCTTGTCAAATCGCCTCATGGGCATGCCATAGAGCTGAAGCCTGTAGCGGATGAGCCATACTTTATTACGGTTCGCTTGGCCCGTCCTGTAGAGCTGGCGCAGTTGGCGCTTATATCAGGTATCCCAAAAAAGGAACTACAGCGGCTAAACCCTGCCTATGTTAACGGCAACACCATAGGCGGTCCGGGGCATCTCGTCATTCCCATCGCTAAAGAGAGGTTATTGACAGCTAATCTTGATACGCTTGCGCGCTCTGGCAGCTCCGTTCATACGTCGGAAATGCAGAAAGGGCAGTCGGCTATTGCCGCCACGCCTTAATCAAGTGATGTGTAACATATTACCATTAAGATTTATATTTCTATTATCTATATATTTAGAATTTTATTTCCATATTTATAACCGTTACGTGGCATAAGTTATCAGGCAACTTCTAGACAAGAACTGGCTCAGTTTTTTTCAAAAAGAATGCTTGTGTCGAGCCCTAGTATCTTAATGGACTTCTGAACGTATTAAGAAAACGCGGTGATAAAAGCCATTTGTGAAAAGTCTCCTGATCTTTTACAACATATGCATAGGAGTATGGTTGATAAATGACGATAAACCGCACTGTTAAAGATAAAAACCAGCCACTGTCTGAATCTTAGCCCCTTGAACTATCCAATCCGCCTTGGATGATGTACAGGTTTTGTCTAGAGAGTTTTCAATAATATGAAGCTTTTATTACCTTCTTCCGGCTTTTATGCCTTTATTTGATTTGGCAAAACTCGGTGCATCTGACCTTGGTTTTATGCATGCCCTGTAGTTTCAAATAGCTGTTTTAATCCTATGTTTTGATTAATAAAAGCAAGAAAAAGATAGTTTGCTATTTGTTAACCTATTCACACAACTCAATTCACATATTGACGATTTTGGTTACAAAGATATTACTATTCTCGACCTTCAAGGTGAGAGTTGTCGATGCAAACAGAAACCGCTATACAAGATCGTGCGGACTGTAATAATAATAACGCGCACAACGTTCTTGGGGCTGGCCTGGATTTTAACCATCTTAAAATAGACCTTCTGCTTTATGGCGAGACGGGTACAGGAAAAGACACGCTAGCAAGACAAATTCATGATCTCTCGGAGCGGTCCGGCTCCTTTGTTGCGCTTAACTGTGCCGCTATACCAGAGGCACTTGCCGAAAGTCAGTTATTTGGTACTGTAAACGGAGCCTATACGGGCGCCACACGTTCCCGACAGGGGTATATAGAAGCGTCAGACGGCGGGACTCTTTATCTGGACGAAATCGACAGTATGCCTTTGGCGCTACAGGCCAAGCTGCTACGTGTCCTGGAGATAAGAGGAGTTGAGCGATTGGGATCCACAGAGTTTATTCCTGTTGATCTCCGTGTTATTGCCTCTGCGCAACGCCCGTTGGATGAACTTGTGGAACAAGGGTTATTTCGTCGCGATCTGCTTTTTCGACTCAATATGGTAACCATCCGGTTGCCCGCGCTACGTCAGCAGCGTGAACAGATATTGCCTTTGTTCGACCAGTTCGTTACAGCCATGAAAAATGAGCTTAACAAGCCAGCGCCAACCCTGGGCAACCATTATGTCCAGTTGCTTCTCAGCCATTCATGGCCAGGCAATATTCGTGAGCTTAAATCAGCGGCCAAGCGTTTCGTCCTAGGGTTTCCGCTGTTGGGGGCGGAGGGCTGTGATGCTGTTTTTTCTGAAGAGCCAGCTGGGCTCAAATCACAGCTGAAAGTTGTCGAGCGGCTGCTGATTCAAGATGCGCTTAAGCGACATAAACATCAGCTCGATGCGGTTATTCAAGAGCTGGATATACCTAAACGTACGCTGTATCACCGAATAAAGGAGTTAGGCCTTTAGTTTTCTTCCCAAAGGCGAAAGGAATCTCGCATCGGGATGTCCCCGCGCTCTTGAAGTATTCGAGGTCAAGAATGAGCGAGTATGATTTGCTTGACGAAGCATTGGCGGTCTCACCTGACCTGCCTGATCTAGATGTCATTGCACAGAGCCTTTCCGAATTCGCCGTCGATCTGTTGCTGGCGGGCGAGACTGGCTCTGGTAAAGATACATTGGCCCAACACATACATTTGCTCTCAGGGCGTAAGGGACCCTTTGTCGCAATGAATTGTGCTGCGATTCCGGAATCGCTTTGTGAAAGCGAACTTTTTGGCGTGGTGAGTGGTGCCTATACCGGTGCTGATCGTTCTCGTGTCGGATACATAGAAGCCGCACAAGGAGGAACTCTTTACCTGGACGAATTGGACAGCATGCCGCTGGCCTTGCAGCCCAAGCTGTTGCGCGTATTGGAAACGCGTGTGCTGGAGCGGTTGGGATCAACCACACCGATTCCGCTTGATATCTGTGTGATCGCGTCTGCCCAGCGCCCGCTGGACGGATTGGTCGAGCGGGGTGAGTTTCGGCGTGACCTGTATTTTCGACTTAATGTGCTAACGGTGAAGTTGTTACCACTGCGGCTCCAGCGTGAGCGCATTCTTCCACTGTTTTACCGTTTCTTAAAAAGTGCGGCGAGAGAGCTTGAACTCGAAGCCGGTAAAGTTGATCCGGTTGTGTCTCAGATCCTGTTGAACCATGACTGGCCTGGGAATATTCGCGAGCTAAAGTCTACTGCCAAGCGTTTCGTGCTCGGTTTGCCGCTGTTCGACAGCGAGTTGGTAGGCGAGGGGGAGTCACCTACAGCACTCAAGTTCCAGTTACGGCTTATTGAAAGGGTATTGATTCAGGAATCGCTCAAGCGAAACCAGCACTCTATCGATGCCGTTAGCCGTGAGCTGGATATTCCTCGGCGGACGCTTTACCACCGCATGAAAGAACTGGATGTTTGAGTTATATCTGAACCGCTCAGCCTGACTTATGCAGGCTGAGCGGTCCAAGGAAGGCGCAACTTTCTACATTAATGCGCCTTGGGTATGCCGAACTGTTCCAGTGTAGGGTCAACGTTGTGGTCGAATGTTTCCTGTTTCTTGTGTTTGTTTACCGCATCGATAATAGCTTTGATACCAAAGCCGATGGCTAGAACGGCATCAATTGCCCAGCCAATCGGTCCGGCCGCGGCGCCAATGGCACTGGCGGCTGCCAATCCAGCTGCTTCGCCCGCAACCATTCCGACTACACGTCCTGCGACGGCACCCGCCATGCGTCCGAGACCGGCAGAGGCATCCTTGCCAAGGCTTTGTGCCACGGCGTTATAACCCAGCTTACCTAACTCAGCTGAGCCTTTGGCTCCGTCATAAATAGCCTTGGCTGCGCCAGCGGTGTCTCCGTTATTTAAGCGCTCTGAGACCGATAAAAGGCTAGCTACGCTAACAGCGCCGCTGCCGGCTAACAGGGTCTTACCGCCCTTACCGAGGTCTGACGCAGATGTCTGTTTCTCCACATTGTCTCTTAGTTGAGAATACAGCTGCTGACCTGTCATTTTCTTCTCGTCAGCATCTTTTGGAAGCGTACCCGCATCCTTCAAGTCCTTGATTACGCTTGCCCCTTTGGCTGTGGTAGTTAAGGCTTTCATGGTCGCTTCGGCGTAGCCGCTCTGCGCTGCAGTCGTAGCGCTTTGCGGAATAGCGTCTTCATACGCTAACTTCTTCGCATCTACCTGGGACAGAACATCTTTAGGGTCTGATTTCTGGTCCTGTTTAAGTGCACTCTCGGCTGCTTTACCTTGAACAAAGTTCTCCTGATAGGAGCGATCAATTTCCTGTTTAAGGTCCGGACGGCGGTCTAAGACCTGACTGGTAGTGGGTACGTTATCTTTACCTTTCAGGTCGCCTTGTAACTGGAGTTCTGCCGTCATGTGGCCAATAGCCTGGCTATAATCCACAGGCTTACAGTCTTCTGGCTTCTTGCCCTTGTTATCCTTGGCGGCCTGGTCCCGGGCGGCTTGCATGTCTTGCTCAAGTGCCTTACCTAATACCAGATCTTCGTGGCGTTTGTTGACTGCCTCTTTCAGGGCGGGGTCGCTGGCAATCAGGGTCCTTTCCTGTGCAGGAACTGCCTTGTCCAGATAGGTTTTAACGCTTTCATCGGTCTGCAACTGAGCAATTTTTTGCTGTAGCGCCTCGGAGGTCTTGTCTACTTTTCTTAGCTTGCTTCCTCCCTGGACTTGCTCGAGCGTTTCCTGCAGCTTGACCATGACGGCGGCTTTTTGCTCACCCGTGTAATTGTCGGGGTGGTTGAAGACATCTTCATTGAGTTTACTGATGTCCACATTAGCCACTGCATTACGGGTAGCGGCGTCGCTCATCATGGATGCGAACTCGCCACCATTCTTGGGCGCTTGTTTCTTGATCCAGTCGTCTATGTTTTTGGTACTGATCTTTTTGTCTGCATTGTGTAGTGCAAGACCTTCCCCCTCAAAGCCGCCTTGATCAAGCATGTGCAGAAAACCAGGCTGTGAAAAGGTCTGGGCTGTTTGAGCAAGTTTTGGAGAAAGCCCTGGGTTCCCTGTTTGAAGCCCCTTCAAGGCATCATCGGTAATGTATTTACCAACACTTTTTTCTTTGTCTGGATTGCCTGCTTTGGCTAGCGGTTCGTTAGCACGCAGCATCGCGGCGGAGCGGACCATGGCTAATGATTGTGGATCCGCGCCCGGGTTTTCCTTTTGATACGCCTCGACATCCTTGGATGCAGCCTTTGCAGCGTTCTCCATGTTCTTGATAAAGGACTTGTAATCGTTTTTAGAAATGTTGCCGTCGCACTTTCCGCCGTGCTTGCTGGTATCCAGCGCTTTCTCGAGCGCCGGATTGGCCTTGATGAAATCTTTAGCCTGGGCCGAGCCCTCTTTACCTTCAGCCGCCATCTTGGCGGCGGCAATCGGGCGATTGAGTTCTTTTGCCGCCTGTTCTCGTTCCGCCGGTGGCAGATGAGCCACCAGTGCATCGTATTTCTTTAGCTCCTCCGGAGCGGAGTACTTTGAGTTATCCAGAAAGTCCGCATCGGCGGCTTTAGGCGTAGTGGGTGGATCACTGGTTTCAGTACCGCTGACTGTCCCTACGGTACCGGCTTCTCTTACTTGCGTTGGCTGCTCAACAGAAGGTCGTGTACGGCTCATATCTGGCCGTTCCGGCCGGAACTGTCCTGGTGTTGTCTGAGCTGATGGGGTTGTCGGTTGCTCCAGGTTCCGTAGCAACTGTACAAGCTTAGAAATTAACCCGTCACGCGTAAGCGACGCGTTAGATGCGTTAGATGCGTTACCTGGCAGCGTCTGCCGCGTGGATGGAGCGTTGGTGCCGAACTGAATAATGTTACCGGTATTGCCTCTGCGCTCAGCTGGCGCAGCACTGGATTCCGCGCCCGTTGGAGAGAGTTCAAAACTGACGTCTGGATTGGCAATAGTTCCCATTCCTGGCGTGGGATTGGATACGCGCATGGATACTTACCTGTGTAGGAAGCCGGAGTGTGGGGGCTGAGTGGCAGGTATCGCTGCGCAGTTCCATTCAGGTAGCGCTGTGTTCCTATACATGAGCGCTAGAGTGAATACGGGAGCCGGTAGTAAGAGCAGCCAGAAGAATTTCTTGAAGTGACATGGAACCGATCCCCAAGGCGGTGCCACGCATGTGCACCAAGCAACGATGCTGGTATTTCTCGAATCACTACAAAGGTGCATATGCCATGGTTAATCCTGTCAATAATCCTAATACCGGTTTTACGGGTTTCGTTGGTGACGTGACCAATGCCGGTGGCCAGTTTGTACAAGGCGCTAATCAGGCCGAGGCTAACTTTAGTACTCAGCAAGCCATAAATGAAAAGACGGGCACCAGCAGCTCGATTGAGGCCCAACGTGCTGAGATGAAGAAAAACGATGAAAACAACGCAGCGTTGATTGGCTTGCAAGGTGAGGCGAGCCGGCGGACCGCTATCCAGAATACGCTCAACTCCATCCAATCGATGGAAGATGACGCCTCTAACAAGAAGATCAGTTCCGCAGCGCAAAACGCCAAGGGCATCAGCTACTAACACGTGCTGCCCCTCGGTTTGAGGGGCGCAGGCCTTAAGGAGCAGGAACTATGTCAACCATAATGAATAGTGTGATCCCTAATCAATTGCCAAGGATGGATATTGAGTCGCTAATGCTGACCGGATCCAAGGAAACCCAGAGTAAGCCGTCACTGGAAGATGTGATCAAGCAGCTCTTGCAGGAATTGACCAAAAGCGGCTCGCTGGATGAGTCATCCCCATTGGGAAAAATGCTCGCCCAGCACATGCAAGAAAAAGGAATACAGGGATCAGGGCCGGAGGATCTTAAAAAAGGTCTGGAGAGTCTGATCAGCGACAAGCTGGGCCCGAACTTCGGCGCTGCAGATTCCGCAGGCCTTAACGGTGGCAGCCAGCAAGACCTCATGTCCAAAGTGCTCAACGGGTTGGCCAAATCTTCCTTGGATGATCTGCTTTCCAAGCAAGGAGAGGGCACTACCTTTTCCCAAAGCGATATGCCCATGCTGGAAAAGATTGCTGAGTTCATGGACAAGTTTCCCAAGGACTTTCCACCCCCAGATTCAGGCTCATGGAAAAATGAGCTCAAGGAAGATAATTACCTGAGCGAGGAAGAAACAGGCGATTTTCGTGCAGCGCTCGATAAGCTTGGCTCGCAGCTGCAGGCTAATGCTTCAGAAGGTAGCCAGGGTCTAGGGCAGGGGGGCGGGGGGTTTGGCCTGGGTGATTCGGGAGCTTTGGGTAATCAGAACTCACCTAGTAGCGCAGGGCAGCCATTGCAAGGCGGCAGCGTCGATGAGCTTGCCAAACTCTTGAGTGCATTGATCGAGAAAGGGCTAGAGGCGACCCTCGCCGAAGGTGGAAACGGTGGTGTGGGTAATGGTCAGCCACAGGGCGCTGGTCAACACACCTTGAACAGCAGTGCAGCGGAAACCGCGAATGCGTTGGTGCAGGCCTTGTTACAGGGCGGCGGCTTACAAACACAGGCATCGAGCTGACCCACCTTTTATCGACACCGTCTGTTGGAGTCTTCAAATGACGATTACATCCGTTAGCAAAGCAAAGCAGCCAAGCGTTGATATCGACCAGGGGCTGATTCAGGAGCCTTCACAGGCGGACGTCGATCTGTTTTCCGCAGCGATGAGTGTTGGGACCGCCGCCGCGGTGCCAGGGCAATTACCTGCCCTGGTAGCTGGAGCACTGGTGGATCGCGTCCAGAGCACGGACAAGCTCTCACAGCAGGCCATGCGCAATATGAAAGCCGCTGCAAGTGCTGATGACCCTATGGACATGACCATGATGAGCCGCGCGCTGTCAGCGTATTCCTTGCAGATGGCCGTCACTACCAAGGTGGTCAACAAGACTGCACAAACGCTCGATAAACTGACCAACCTGCAGTAGGTAAGCCATTGTGAAAGGGTCTGTCGCGACGCTATTGCTCAGTATTCTGCTGCTTGCAGGATGCAGTCAGGAAACCGATCTGTTCAGCGGACTTTCCGAGCAGGACTCCAATGATGTCATTGCGTCGCTGGCTGACCAGCACATCGAGGCGCATAAACGCACGGAGAAGACAGGTATCGTCGTCTCCGTGGACAGCGCCCATATTAATCGCGCGGTAAGGATACTTGATGCGGCAGGGTTACCGCGGCGTACTCATACCAGTCTGGGTGAGATCTTCAAGAAAGAAGGTGTCATATCCACCCCTCTGGAGGAGCGCGCCCGCTATATCTACGCATTGTCACAAGAGCTGGAAGCTACGCTGTCCCAAATTGACGGCGTGATCGTGGCCCGCGTCCATGTGGTACTGCCAGAGCGTGTTGCCCCTGGCGAGCCTGTGCAACCCGCCTCGGCGGCGGTGTTTATCAAGCACGCTGCAGCCCTTGATCCAGACAGTGTACGGGGCCGTATACAGCAAATGGTTGCAAGCAGTATTCCGGGAATGTCAGGTACTACGACGATGGATTCAAAAAAGTTTTCCATTGTGTTCGTCCCGGCCGCCGAGTTTCACGATACTCAGCAACTGGTCAGCCTCGGCCCATTCCTCGTGGATAGCGAAAAGGCGGCTTTCTGGAGTCGGATGGTGTGGGTAGCCCCGGCAGGAATGGTTCTACTTGTACTCGTACTGATGTTGCTGGTTCGATCCGACTGGCGATCGGCCTTGCTGCAACGTGTCACCTCGCGGCGCGGAGGCGGCTCTAATTTGCCGAGCCGGATCTGATGTCTACAAACGTCAGCAAACGCTGGGTCCAATGGTGGTGTTGCGCCTGGCGCGACGCGCACCCTGAGTGGAGGGCCCGTTTCATTGACCAGTCAGGGCTTCCGCCAGCTATTTGCGAGACACTGGCCATACAGCGTGTTGATGTCTTCCTAAAATTTGCAGGTGTTGTTTTCCTGCAGCCTCCTGAGCCTGAGGCTCACACGTTGAAGTGGCTGTCGCTGGATGACTCACAGAGTCAACTCGCCTTATCGTTGGTAGGCCGCATCTGCTCACCTGAACATCCTGATTCATCGGTAAACGACGAGTACACCCCGTGGTGTCGTAGCGTCGCAAAGGCGCTGCGCCCGGGTCTTTGGCTAGATAGCAAGTCACTGGACCCGCGCCTATTGCTAGGTGTCTGGTTGGGCGTCAGTTACTGGTCGAGGGTTCGCCTCTACTGGTCGCCAAACGCCCTGGAGGAAAGTCCTATAAAGGCGATAGCAGCTAACACCATGGCTTGCTCCAGACTACAGACACTCTGGCCCGCTGTCTTTTGGCAGGTAACAGAAGGTATGGAGATTCAACATGCTGGCTAGGCGCTCTCTGTCCCTCGGTGTGGCTGTCATTAGCGAGCCTGTGCTACGCAGGGAAGATCTTGTTGATGCATTACGTGCACAGGACATTCTCGAGCATGCCCAACAGCAGGCTGAAGTGATTCGAACGCAGGCTCTGGTAGAAGGACAACAGCTGATCGATCAGGCCGTTGGCGAGTTCTGGTCGGTTGCCAATGAATTTCTTCAGGAGCTCCACGAGGAGCGGGAGGCCTTTCGGCGAGAGGCACTGGTTTCGGTGGAGGAGCTGCTTAATCTGAGCCTGTCCAGGTTGCTGGATGAGGCTCAGCTTCCGGAGCGAATCCGGGCACTATTACGCAACCTGGCTGACAGCCAGCCCGTTGCGGTCGCTGCAACCCTGAGCTGTCATCCTGATCTTACCGAAACCGTAAGCGAGTGGCTGTCACACAGCCGCTTTGCCAAGCTGTGGCGGCTGGAAAGTAACAATGCTTTGCCTGTGGGGTCGTTGAGACTTACTCATACCAATGGCTCGTTTGACGTCGACTGGGAAAGCCTGCGCAACGGCCTACTGCTGTAGCCATCTCCAAACGAGATGGAACTACCTACCGCGCAGGATCCACTCAGGGCCGAATCCCTAAGATGGAGTCCCATCATGCTCAATTTGAAAACCCTGCAGAACCGTCTCGATCATGCCTACAAGAGCGCACAATCCGAGATGGATGAGGCCAGCATGATCGCCACCGATACGTGCGATGTTGAAGACATGCGCCTGTTTAACGAAGCCAGCCGGAAAAGCGCGGTTGCCAGCACGGTCCTGGGTGAGTCGCTACGGGCCAAGCACAGCATGACCAAAGCCATCATCGACGGAATCCAGTGACTGTTCGACGGCGCGGCTCCTGCACCGCGGCGCCTTCTTTTTTGACCAGGGAGCGTGAAATGCGAAAGGCCTTGATGTGGTTGCCTTGGTTGTTGTGTGTCATCAGCCCTCTTGGATGGGCTGCAGTACCTGAAAGCTGGAAACATACGGCCTATGCCTATGACGCCCGGCAAACAGATCTGAACAGGGCGCTTGGTGATTTTGCCAAAGAGTTCGGCATGAGTCTGGACATGCCTTCAATGGATGCTGTCCTGGACGGCCGTATTCGAGCCGCCAGCCCTCAGGCTTTTCTAGACCGTCTGGGGCAGGAAAACCATTTTCAATGGTTCGTTTATAACGAAACGCTGTATGTCAGTCCGACACGGGAGCAGACCTCCACACGTATCGAGGTGTCACCGGATGCAGTTGATGATCTGCAGCAAGCGCTTACTGATGTAGGCCTTCTGGACCCACGCTTTGGGTGGGGCATCCTGCCGGATGAGGGGGTGGTATTGGTTCGTGGCCCGGCTAAGTACGTGCAATTCATTCGTGACTACAGCCAGAAAGTCGAGGCACCGGAAAAGGCAGAGAAACAGGATATCGTGGTGTTGCCGCTGAAGTATGCCAATGCCGCTGACCGAACCATTCGCTACCGTGATCAGCAGCTGAACGTGGCGGGGGTGGCCAGCATCCTTCAGGAGCTGTTGGAGAGTCGCTCTCGAGGCGAGTCGATCAATGGCATTAACCTCGCGCAACGCCCAAGCGGTACCTCGAGTGGATTAGGGGCCGCGAACCCTCTTGGGTTGAGCTATGGCGGCATAGGAAACGACATGGATTTTGGTGCGATAGAGCAGGGGCTGGATCAAGTCCTGGGTCGATCAGGGCGCAAATCAAAGGGCGAAGAAAGCTCGTCTCGTAGTCGAATCCGTGTAAGCGCAGATGTTCGTAACAACGCCGTCCTTATCTATGACTTGCCCAAGCGCAAGGCAATGTATGAACAGGTCGTCAAGCAGCTGGATGTTCCACGGAATGTTATCGAAATTGATGCAGTAATTCTTGATATTGACCGTAACGAGCTAGCGCAGCTGTCCAGCCGCTGGAACTTTAACGCCGGTAGTGTAAGCGGAGGTGCAAACCTGTTTGAGCCTGGAACGACATCCACGTTGTTTATTCAGGACGCCGGCAAATTTTCTGCTGATCTGCGCGCGCTGGAAGGTAATGGGGCGGCCTCTATTATCGGCAACCCGTCGATTCTGACCTTGGAAAACCAGCCTGCCGTTATCGACTTCAGCCGAACGGAATACCTCACCGCGTTAGCCGAGCGTGTCGCTAATATTCAGCCTATCACCGCTGGCACCAGCCTGCAGGTCATTCCACGTTCGCTCGATCATGGGGATAAGTCTCAGGTGCAGCTCATCGTTGATATAGAAGACGGTCAGATCGATGCCTCCCAGATCAACGACGAACAACCGGCTGTCCGCAAGGGAAACGTCAGTACTCAAGCAGTGATTGCGGAGCATGGGTCGCTGGTCATCGGAGGATTTCACGGGCTGGAAGCCAATGATCGGGTCAGAAAGGTACCGCTTCTGGGAGATATACCGGTCCTTGGTAAGCTGCTTTTCCAATCACGCAGCCGCGAACTAAGCCAACGTGAGCGACTGTTCATCCTCACGCCTCGGCTTATAGGCGATCAGGTAGACCCGGCGCGCTATGTGCAAAATGGTAACCCTCATGATGTGGATGATCAGATGAAGCGAATTGATACCCGGCGGGATGGCTTTGTCCAGCCTACGCGTGGAGACATCGAGCGGGTCTTTACACAACTGGTAGACGGT
This sequence comes from Pseudomonas sp. LTJR-52, assembly GCF_003691465.1. Lineage (NCBI taxonomy): Bacteria > Pseudomonadati > Pseudomonadota > Gammaproteobacteria > Pseudomonadales > Pseudomonadaceae > Pseudomonas > Pseudomonas sp. LTJR-52. The sequence continues at coordinate 4,949,070 of NZ_CP033105.1, read as the reverse complement.
GTTTCGCCCACTGGGCTTTCCTTGTCTTCTGCCTTGCCTTTTGAGCCTGACAGCCTATGCGATCCGGCCAATGGTCTGGTTCTGGATCGGCAGCGCTCCCAATGGTTTACCCGAAAGGAGTGGGGCGTAGCAGTCGTGGTAGCCCGTAATCAGACCGAAAAGCCCTTGCGTATTGATGAAAGCCGCTGTGGGGGCCGGTGGGTCATGGCGGTAGCGGCCTGGCCTCATGCGTGGCTGGAGCCCGGTGAGGAGAGCGAAATATTCATTGCCTTGCGCCAGCCCCAGCAGTCCTTGAAAAATGCTGCCCAAAGTCGTCCCTCACTGCTACGGAGAGCTATCCCATGATGCGTGGCCGCTATGCAATCACTCTTATCGCACTCGCCTTATTAGGCGGTTGCGCAAGCCGCTCCGGCTGTGTGGGCTATGCGTGTGAGCGTCCCGATTCAACAGATCGCCAACTGGTCATCTGGTGGCCTCAGGATATGCGGCAGGGTTTGAATGACCGGGACCCTGACGTGGACTTCACGGTGGTGCGGCTAAGAGATTGAAGATGGATGATTCGGGTAATGGAAAAGCACGCCTTTTACACCCAGCTGTTGGCAGGGCAGGCGGCAACCTGGTCGATAGCAGAGGGAGTCTGCTTCGCCAGTTGCCGCGAACATCTGGAGTGGGGAATGGCGCTGCGTATCCAGCGTGGTGTACTTACCCGCGAGCAAACGGGCCAGATATTGGCGCGCCGATTTACTGATGCCGAGCGTTACCAGAATTACCTTTTATCCCTGGATCCAAGATGTGGGTTCGCTATTTGGCATGCGCTGCCCACGCTCTCCGAGTCGGTTAAATCCCTGGATGGTATTCAACAGCAGCAGCTAGTTCTTGCTGGGCTTGAATACCTGACTGAATAAATCGCCTCGTTCTAAGCGTGCATGTCACTGGCTGTGACTACCCATTTGATAGAAAAACAGCCGGCCGTAAGGCTCGTTTCTTTTGAAATAAGACGACTGCTCGGTGATGAAACTCGGCGTGGTGATCCTACTGCACCTTCAATGTAGAAAAGAACGAATAAACGATTGGAACCGATAGAAGCCATCTTCCACATAGAGGGCATTGCTTCTCAGGAGCAATGCCCTGGTGGCGTAGCACTTCTACTGCTACATCAATGGAGAACAATAGTATGGCTTCGCAACACTATCACCGACTGCTGGAAGAAATCAGCCAGCTGACTCTCATTCCTGAAACTGTCTTGTCTCAAGAGTTGACACATCTGTCCATTCGCGGCGTGGACTTTTCGATGTACCCAGTTGGAAACCAGGCACAAGCCCACCTCGTGATTCATTGTGATCTCGGTTCGTTGCCGGACAAACGCCGAGAAGAAGTGCTGTCACGCTTGCTTGATACCAACTTTCACATGGTGAACTCAGCAAAACCCGTAACGTTCTGCCGTAACGAACAGTCCGGGCACATGATGCTCAGTGCGGCGCAACCATTGTCAGGCCTGACTGGTCAGGCGGTTCTGGATCAAATGGGATCACTGGCGGACTACGCTCTCGCATGGCGTCAGAACTTCTTCCTAAGCGATACAACGTCCAAACCTCGAACGCCTGTAGTCGCCAAAGAAACGCAGCTGCCACGTACCTCGTTTTCCAGGAGGGCTTTGTAATGCTCCCAATCCATACCGGGCGCGCCGCTGGCGCCCAGGGCGTGCATACGTCAGAAACTGATGAGATTCAACGGGCCTCGGTGGAGGGTGTAACTACCTCACACCAAGGAGCGATAGAGCAGAGCCAGATGCCCGGCGCGTACCCCCCTTCGCCTACCGCGACTCCTTTTGAAATGTCGCCAGAGCTCAGATCCGAGGCGGCAAAATTCGCAAAGAAGCCTCAAGTCGCTAGCAAAGAGTATTTAAGCGAGCGCATGCAACTTGAAGGTTCCTATCTTGCAGAATTGCAGAAACATGCGGAAAAAACGGATTCGCCTGACAGCGCCTTTGTCAGTTTCCCCCAGATTGCAAGGGATCTTGGCCTTGAGAATCCAGTTGCCGACAATATAGAAAGGCTACAGCAGCAGACGACTCAGGAGTTAAAAGAGATTCTGAAGGGCGCCAAACCCGATCAGGATAGAATGCAAGCGCTAACGATGCAGCTTAAAAAGCTTCTCTCGGAACAAACAGAGTTGTTTGCCCACCAGGCAGCTAAGTACGAAGAAGTGAAGAGGATGGATGGGCTGCCTGAAGAGGCCAAGATAAATATTCAGCGTAGCGAGCTAAGTTTTTCGGCCTATGCGACTAAAACAGCCTGCGATGTCCCAAACATGGTTGCTCAGGCTCATGAGAAAGCTTCATTGATCGAACACTCTCTGAAAGCAATTGGACATGAGGATGAAGCAAAGCCATGGACTGCTACTACAAAAGAACTGGAAGGACTTCAGAAAGATATCTCTTCTGACTTCAAAAAGGCTGTTGATCAGGCAAAACTAACTTTATTGGTAGATGAATACCAAAAAGTCAGTGGTGACTGGAAAAATAAGGGGATGGCATTCATCGGCCAGGGCGCGCGTCAGGGATGGTTGTCCGGATTTGCACTCGGCACGGTAAGGGCCTTCACCTTGGCCGGTTTGGAAGGCAATAAAGCCGCTCAGGTATTTGGTGCTGGAGCTACCACGGGTATTGCACATGAAATCGGAACCCAACTATTGGCACCGGTCGTTCTGGAAATAATGGGGGGGGCGACGCGCCCGATCAATACTGCGGAAGTTTTACCTGCGCCTAATAAGTTTGTCAGTGAAAACGGTGTTGTGCGCGAGCGTAACGAAGATGAAATGAAGGCAGCGCAGAAGGAGGTCGCAGATCTTCGTAAAGAGCATGAACAGAGCAAGAATGCCAATAAAACAGGATCTCTGCCGGGTGAGGCAAAGGCCTGGTCTTTCTTTTCTGGCATTCAAGGAGCAAGTGCAGCCATTACAAGCAATATGGACCTGACAAGTACCCAGCAAGCAGGTGCTATTACGTTAGGCTCCATCATTGCTGGTTTTTTCATGGGTGCCACACATGGCGCCGACGGGCTCAACGCCAAAATGAAAGATCAGTATGGACGTGCGCTTCCTGCCCACACGATGAAAAAACCATCCGATGCTCCGCTTAAAGCCAGGCTGAAGGATACCATCGATGCAGGGTGGGCAAAACTGAACCCAGCGGACACCAGCGCTCGCAAGGTGTATGAGAACAAAATTGCTGCCCTGACGGTGGGGCTGGGCTATCAGAGAGTATTAGACCCAGCCATCAAAGCCGTAGAAAACAGCTCTCCTGCTGTCAAAGCTGGGGTAACAGGATTCGTTACAGGCGTTCAATCCATTATGCTGCTATCTCAGGCGTGGGGTGGTTTTGGGATTGGTGCGCAGACCGCTGCCGATAAGAAGGCCGCGGCGGCAGAGCGTAAGGAGAAGAACCTTCCTGAGCCGGAACAAGGTCGGTTTGATCGTCTCAATACGGCGAGGCTTAATGTGTTCAACCCGGGACGGGACGCCTATACCCATGCTACTAAGGATGGTGTAGCTAGATTGGCGGAAAATGCTTACACGGTACTCCAAGGTATTGGCGAAATACCCGAGACGGCAGTCACCGATATGCTAGAGGCTACACCAAGTCTGCTAGAAGACGCCGGAAGGATGATCGGAAGCGGCGCACAGACGCTATTCAGGCCGAGCCGTGAAGCCCAAGCCAATAGTGCAGACGGTGGATCGGCTGCAGCAGAAGAGCATGAGATGGCGACCCTTAGCTCTAAGGGTAAGACAGTCTCGAGTGCCGAGCGTGGTGAGTCAAGCGGACAGCAAGGACGTGGCGAATCAAGTAAACAGCCACAACGTTAATACCACCTCGCATGGACGCGAACGCGCGAAGTTACCGCTCCAGTTGACTGTTGCTCTTCTTAACAACAAGCAAGAGGCCGGGCATTGACTTCAATGCCCGGTACTCAGTGATTGTCTAACCTACATCCGATACTCAGCACTACCTCGACATATGACGGTTGCCTAAACTGCCAACGTTAAACATGCATGGGTGAACCGCAGATGTTGGTATCCTGGCTTTGCGCCAGCTCAGTCATCAATGGGCCTACGCTTGGGCTGTGAGCCAATCATTACTGTGTACTATCCTGCCAGGCCGTCAAAAAATCACGTTCTACAGACCTATAAATAAGTTTCCTTATCTGTAAGCGTTACGCCATCTCTAGCACGAGTAAATAGTGAATAGTCAGAAATCGCTAATTACTCGACCCGAGCGATACTACCGCACATGCACCCTTGTAGCGCAGTGATGGCGAATCAGCTTAACCGGGACAATAGCACTATAACTATCTTCCCTACGGTGCATTTGTATCAGAAGGAGATGCCGGCAAACCGCTAAAAAGAAGCCATTACAACTGCAGTACAAACGCTGTGGTTCGCCCAATCCGCCAAAATTCCTACTACCTCCCGGTCTAGCTATGTCCACGATAAAGGCATGAGGCATCGCAAAGAGCTATGGGAGCGTGACAAGTCGCCATTACCGAAGTATTAGCCCAAGTCAAAAACGGTCGGCTTTATTTGGATGACTGGGACAATGAGTGCGCTCTTAGTGGTATTGGATTTATTCTGCGTATCAGCATGTTAATCCAAGCGCTGAGCTCAGGGGCTCAGGGGCTACTAGAGGAGTCTATGGGAACAGGCCGATATGTATGCCACAAGCTTTTTTCTTGTGGGATCAAACGCCTGGTTTGGAACCAACAATGTCCTGATGCCACTTAGTTCGGCAACCATTTGAGAAGCACTCCCTGTCGATTTGATCGAGGCACCGTTTATGCGTATAGATTCAACAGGACCATTTGATAGCGTATCACCAGAGTCTCCCGGCTCTTCCAGGGCTTCCCAATCAGATATAAACAAGGAGGATGTCATCGCCTTTAACTGCACGCAGACGCAGGAGCCTGTTACATATGGGAAGGAGCCCAAGGGTAATCGAACAGTTAAGGACGCTATGGCCAATGCTGGAGAACACCTAAAGTATGTTCCGGGGCTTGGTAACGTTTTAAAGGGGGTTGGAAATAGTGACGAAGGGGCTCTCAATACCCTATCCGGTGGGCTTGGTGGCGTTACGAAAACTGCAATGACCAGTGTAGAAGGCATCGTTACGGGCGGCTCGCGGAATCCTGCACAGGCATTGACCAACGCCTATGTTGCGAATGTGCAGAACTTTGATAAATGAAGAACATCGCTAAAGCGTTAATTTAGACAAGTAGTACTCCTGATCGAATGCTTGCGACCAGGAGTACCTTTAGCAGTGGGATCTCATTAAGCAGAATGCGTATCAGCTAACCATACCAGGCTGGGCGACTGGAAATTTCTAGTCATCATGTACGGTGGTTCGTTTTCAATGCCCACCCTAGGTCGGCTACGCACTGGCTACCCAGCGCCCAGCGAGCATTTGGTGAGCATAGTCAGTTAGGCCATAGATTAAAGCCGTTTATAGAGTCCCGGTAACTTCATTCCGTGGACGCAGTATTTTCTTGATCACTAGAGTGTTAGCGTTTCAATCGTTCAGGCATATCTTTCTGCAGTGTAGAGCCTTTACATGTACGTCAGGCTACTCCAGTGACAGCAGCCGCTGTCTCATGATTCTAGGCATGAGGCCGTAATGATCATGATATCAATCGCCTTAAGTTTGTTAGTGATCTTAAAAGGATACTTAAAACTATAGTAATAGGTAGATGGGGATGAACGTGGTGCGTCCCTACAATTCATCCTCGACACGAATCACTTCGTCCGTTACCTCATCCAGCTGTTTTATGACCTGATAAAGATGAGCCACCGCCGTTAAGGTAGGTCGTGGGATGTAGTGCCCTGTGTTCACCTTGTAAAGCGTTCGGGCAAGCCAGATGCTTTGTACGACTGGAACCCGTGCGTGCTTGGCACGGGCAATAAGATCCAGTGCGCCATCATCCTCTCCCTTGCAAAGGATGCGTGGCAGCGGCGTTTCACCGGGGCGGTAGAACAGCGCAACCGCATAGTGGGTTGGATTGACGACCAGCATGTCAGCATCCTCAACCGGTTTGGGTGGCGCAGAAGGCGCTTTGTTCAAGAGCTCATGAGCCAACTGCTTACGATGTCCCTTAACGTGTGGGTCGCCCTCGGACTGCTTGTACTCACTCTTGATGTCTTCATGGCTCATACGCAGTTTCTTGGCATGGAAGTATTTTTGTAGAGTGAAATCCAAAGCACCAATGACCAACAATAAACCCAGCGTGGTCCGAAGGATGTGGCGAAACAGGTCCAGTAGTGCATGCCAATAGGTCGTCAGGTCTGAGTTCGCAAGCAGTATCAGAGCGCCTAATTCGGGCTTTACAACCATATACAGCGTTATCGCAATAGCGGCTGCCTTGAGTATGCTCAAGAGCAGATTAGTCAGATTCTGGCCTGAAAACATCTGCTTGGCATGGGAGAAAGGGTCGATTTTCTTGATGTCGAATTCGAGCGCCTTTGGTGCAAATAGAAAACCAATCTGCATCCAGCTGCTTGCCAGGCGCATCAGCATCGCCGCCCCGACACTACAGAGGATAAAGCCAATCAGTACCGTGGCACCTTCGCTGGCCACCTGGCCTACTGTGGCAAGAAAGGGGCGACCTGTCGCCACAAGCGCAAGGTCCAACAGGTGCTGCAAACGGCCCATGCTGTCATCGGCCAGCCCCAAGGTGATTTCGCTCACTACCATCAGGACCAGTAATTTACCGAGATCCTGGCTTTGAGCAACCTGGCCTTTTTCGCGTGCGTCGCGCAACTGTTTAGGCGTGGCTTTTTCTGTTTTCTCGCCCATGACTCAGGGGACCTGTATGAGGTGATTGAACAGGAATTTAAGATCTTTAAAGTGTTGAATCTGCCCGTTACCCAACTCCAGCAAGGTAGGCAGGTAAATGATCAGAAAGGCGATACCCGCCATGCTTTTGGCGGGCATGGAAAGGATGGAGACATTCAGCTGCTGAGCGTATAAACCAATAATGGCGAGCGCCGCCTCGATAAGCAGTAGAAGGCCGATAAACGGGGCGGCATACAACATCATGTGCTGTAAGGTTTGATTGAGTTGTTCGAGAAAGATGTTTAGCCCATCGGCCGTCATGCCAGGCAGCCAGGCGGTTGGAGGCCATACCAGATAGCTGTCCCAAATCACTTGTGTGATCAGTGATAAGCCTCCCGAAAGGATCACCAGCAGGATCAGCGCTTCCTGAAACAGCTCTCCAAGCGGGGTCGCATCCGGGCCTAGCGCCGGGTTGATCTGGCCGCCACTGAGCGCGCCGCGCTGACTGTCGAGCAGGGCACCTACCGACGCGAATAACCAGAACGGCATATAGAGCAAAATGCCAAGCAGCGTACCGAGGACTGCTTCCTTGATCAGCAGTGCCGACATTGCAATAAGGTCCTCTTGCCCACTTAGTGCTTGGCTGATGGAGGGCGCCGGAATCATGGCTACCACGATGACCACGGCATAGCGCAGGGGACCCTTGAGGTATTTGAAGCAAAAGGCGGGCACCAGGATCATGCAGGGCAAGAGCCGCGCCATACCCAAGCCGAGGCCGAGCATAAGGTCGAAGACATGTTGGGCGTCGAACGGCATCAGTGTGCGCCGCCGGAGCGGGAGATCAGGTCAAACGCCATGTTAATGAACTGGATCAGCTCCACACCGATCCAGCGGCCGGTCATCGCCAGTGTCAGACCCACTGAGGCCAGCTTAATACCGAAGGGCAGCGTCTGGTCCTGGATCTGCATAAGGGCCTGGAGTAGTGAGATGACGACCCCTACAAGTACCGCCACCGCCAGGGGCGGGGCCGTGAGCATAACGACCAGGATCATGCCCTGTTTGAACAATGCCAACGCTTCCATGGCTGCCTCACATGTAGGAGTAAAAGAGACTGTCGAGCAAGCGGGTCCAGCCGTTGACCAGTACAAACAGCAAGAGCTTGAGCGGCAGAGAAATGGTCATGGGAGAAACCATCTGCATGCCCAACGCCAGGAGCAGGTTGGATACGATCAGATCGATGACAATGAAGGGGAGATAGATAAGAAACCCGATCTGAAACCCTGCCTGAAGCTCGGACAGAACAAACGCCGGGATAGCAAGTAAGAGATCATTCTTTGTGGCCTGGTCAGCCATCTCCTTGGGCCACATCCGCTGGGTATTTTCAAGCAGGTGAGCGGAGACGTCCGGGTCAGTATTGCGTGTCATGAAGCGTTGGAGCGGATCAATCACACCGCTAGCGCTGGCTTGTAGCTTCTCAATGGATGACATGTCCAGTGGCTGGGCCTTGACCCTTTGTTGAATTTCATGTGCCACCGGTGCCATGACAAACATCGTTGCCGCGAGTGCGATTCCATACATGGCCATATTGGGTGGAACCTGCTGTACCCCGATAGCATTGCGGGTAATCAGCAGGGTCATGGCAATCTTGAGAAAAGCCGTACAGACAATCAGCAAGAAGGGAATCAGCGACAGCCCACCAAGAAACAGGGCCAGCAGAACGGGGTTCATTCCCTCCATGATCATGAGTGCGACGCCATACGGATGATTTGCAGACCCAGGCGTCCATCAACATCGACCAACTCACCTTCAGCTAGTATATGGTCGCCATGACAAAGGGTAGCGTAGCCGGGAGCGATGCCCTGAACTTCCAGCACGGTACCGTGGCCCAGCCGATGCAATTCATTCAGGCTCAACGTGAGGTGCCCGCAGCGTACGGTAAGCGCCAGCGGCAAATGTGCGGTAGGTTGAAGTGCGTTGGTGTCGGCCAGGGGCTCATCCCAGTCTTCATAATGCTCCTGGCCGTATTCTTCTTGAATAGCAGGGTCTGCTTGCGTGTCCAGTTCTGCTTCTGGGTAATGGTCAATGCTACTCATGAGCGCCGTTGTCCTCATCAATCAAAGTCAGGAAAAGCTGCTGTTCGCGATGCTCGGCATGCCCGATCCAGCGACGATCCGCCAGCTCCAGGCGACCATAACCTTCACTGTTGAACAGGCAGAGGGAGGGCAGCAGTACGTCGCCGATACGCAGCGAGTCGAGCTGACTGGCAGAAAGCATCACTTGCCCAAGTATCAGGGGAAACGGAATTTGCAAGGTCTCGGGAAGCGCTGCCCGGTGAGAGGTCCAGCCGGGGGTATCGAGCCAACGTAAAAAAGTTTTGGGCGTACCACTCAGGAAGGTATAAAGCGCTTCGTCTCCATGTCTTATGCTCAGACGGCAATGTACAAGCAGCCCTTCAGGTACGTATTCACCCAGAGGGCTGATAGGCGCCAGGCCCTGCGCGACCGCTGAACTCAGGTGCTGGCTGATCAGCTGCCAGTACCAGGATTGAAGCTCACCACTAGTGGATACAGGCATCTCGCCAACCAGATTTAACACTGCGCAGGCATCATCCAAGTAGAAGGGCCCCGCAGCGGTATTGAACCAACCTCCTGAGTCGAGGGGCTCATACTGAGAGACGAACTCTAACGAGAGTTCGCCTGCTACGCCGTGGGCACTAAAGTGCAGAGAAACACCGGCCCCCAGGGCTCTTGTGGCAGCGGCGAACTCACTCTGGACGGAACGCAGCGCAAGCATTTTCATGTATACGCCTCTTCTAGCATTGACAGCTCTACTGGGTCACCAAGTGCGTTGGTCAGAGCCGATTCGCAGGCGCGTTGATGGGGTCTTAGCCGACTTAAAATCTCGCGACGACTAAACCCCAGCTCGATCCCCCAATGGTCGTTATGTCTGGTGACCTTGACTTGAACCTTCCCAAGGTTGGGCATCAATACGGTGACGGCTAGCGGGGCGACTGAATTTCGGGTCAGTTGCTGTACCAATTCATCAATCAGCTCTGCCGGAGCCTCTTCGGTCTGGATAGGCAGCGCCACGCCTGCGCTGTCACCGAGATCCTGCTGTCCGGCATCGCTGCTGACGGGCTGAATGAGCTGAGAGAAAAACAACCCATCTGCATTTAGAACATGCTCTGTCTCATGTTCAGGCCTAAAGCTTCGCAGCCGCTCATTTTCACCTCGGCGGACGGTCATTAACGGCGCAGAACTCTCCTTGCCAAGTGCAATCCCTGGGGAGCAAAGCGGCCGGGGCGCGGCTGGTGGTCGAGCTTCAGTTTTCATCGTGCATGGCCTCCGTCAGGCAGGACAGCTTTTCAACGGCACGCTGAGCATTGCGCGCCTCGTCTTGCGCGTGTTCCAGTGTCTCTTGCTGTTGTTCGACGGCCTGAATCTGAAGCTGGATGCCCTGGCGGAGCCGCGAGAGGTGATCAAGCATTCTGCGCTCCTGTTCATGCCAGCGATCCACTTCGTTTAACGTATGCCGCTGATTAAGATGCTCCACCGATAACGCCTGACGTTGCTCACGCTGCTGGACCTGTTCGGTTGTAAAGCTGCTACGCAATTCGCTCAGGTGATCACGGCTGTTCTGCAGGTCTTTTTCAGCCTGCAGGCGCAAGCGTTCGGCTTTGGCTTGTCGATGTTGGCGCAAGGGGGCCAAAATACGAATCACCTCCTCTAGCGCAGCGCGTTGCGGATCGATTTCCAGTTCGTCGTCCATGATTACTCCGGCAGCTGCTCAGTGATTTGTAGGAGACCTGCAAGGGTCTCGTTCAAAGGCACAGGCTCGCGCAAGTCCTGCTGTAGAAAGCGGTTGATCGTTCCGTGCAACCTCACCGCGCAATCGGTAACCGGATCACTCCCGGGTTGGTACTCGCCCAGACGCAGCAACATTTCAACCTGACGGTATGCGGCCAGGAGCTGGCGCAACCGGTTGTTGGCCTGCTGATGCTCACGGTCGGTGACGTTGGTCAGGATTCGGCTGATGCTGGCCTGAACGTCGATGGCGGGATAATGCCCTCGCTCGGCCAGCTTGCGAGACAGCACGATATGGCCATCCAATAGTGACCTGACCTCATCCGCAACAGGATCATTCATGGAGTCCTGCTCGATGAGTACCGTGTACAGCGCAGTAATAGAGCCGACCTCGCTCATCCCGGCACGTTCTACGAGCTTGGGAAGCAGGGTGTACACCGAGGGTGGTAAGCCACCACGGCCTAATGGCTCGCCAGAGGCAATACCGATTTCGCGCTGAGCACGGGCGAATCGGGTCAAGGAATCGATGAGCAACAATACTTTCAGCCCTCTGGCGCGATAAGCCTCGGCAATAGCCGTGGCAGTAAAGGCGGCGCGGGCGCGTTCCATGCTCGAGCGATCCGAGGTGGCACAGACCAGTACCGAGCGCTGCCGTAGGTCATCGTCCAATTCGTGGTCGAGAAACTCGCGCAGTTCCCGACCTCGCTCTCCAATCAGGCCGAAAACGATGACATCGCAGGCCATATTGCGTGCCAGTTCTGCGAGCAATGTCGTCTTGCCACAGCCCGCGCCAGCAAATAAGCCCACTCGCTGGCCTTCCCCCAGCAGGATGGCGCTGTCGATCGCGCGCACGCCTGTAGGCAAGGCACTGGTAATACGTGGTCGCTGGGTCGGCGGCAGGGCGTCAGCAATGACTGGTAGCGTCTGACGAGTATCATGAGGCCCTGCAAAGGCTCCTCTGTGGCCCTCTAACAAAGGGCGACCGAAGCCATCGAGGACGCTGCCCAGCAACTGCTCGTCGACACCTATTCGATGGGCCATACCCAACGGCCAGATGGGAGCGCCAACTTGAATGCCCTCCGGTGAGCCCAACGCACTGAGTAGGGTTCGGTCATCGGTAAAGCCGACAATTTCAGCCAGAATCGCGCTGCCGTCTGCTTTGCTTACCTCGCACAGATCACCTACTTTGGCTGCAGGAACCTGACATTCCAATAGAATTCCGCTCACGGCACTCACCCAGCCGCTCACGCGGACGGCAGAGTAACAGGCAAGCCGCGACGTTTGGCCGGATACCCAGTCCTGTAAAACATTATTCACCAGACCACCTCGTAGCGCCGCTCCCCTTGGAACTCCAATCGGCCATCGTCGATCCGGGTCAGCCGAATGCCATTGAGCTCATCGCCCACGTACAAACGCTTTCCTTCTGCCGTCACGATATGGGCTTGGGGGCCCGACATGATCTGGACAATCGCGAAGGGAAGGGAAGCGCCGCCTACCGATACCTTGTCGACCAGCGCTGCCTTGGTTTCATAACGGTCTTTGAAACGTTGCAACATCCGCGCGTAGACTAGATGGGCTTCCTGCTCAAGGCTGCCACGCAGCACTAATCTGTCAGGTGTCGACTCGATTGCGATGTCAGTTAGCAACCGATCACTTAGCATCGTCTTGAGCTTTGACATGGCCTCCTCATTACTCAATTGAAGGCGCTGAGGTGCGGCATGTGAAGACGTAGCTTGAGCAGAGCTGTTCTGCTTAATCGCTTGGTTATCGGCCACGGAAGATGCCGGACCACTGGAGGAAATACTCCAGGCGCTTCCTACCACACCCAGTAAAACACCCAGGGCTATGGTGGTCATACGGTTGAACAGAAACGTTTTAGGTTTTGAACTGGATCCGTTTGACGTTGGCTCTGTAGGCTGGTTACTGGTTTGCGAGCGGCCAGAATCTGGAGTAGGCGTTGCCACAACGGGCCAGGCATCCTGTGCCGCGGATATGGTCAGCCAAACCGAGCCTATGACAAAGAGTCGATTAGGATAGAGATTGTCCGGTGATAGGGGATGGCCCTCCTCATCAAGTACCACACCTTCTTCAGCGTTCAGTACCCATCGCTCGCCTTCTCGTTTCAGGCAGCCATGTCTCTGCTCGACCCCTGCGTCATGCAGCGCGAGATCAAGCTCATCGTTCGCACCGATCAGCCATTGCTCACCTATCAGGGGAAGGGCGGCTCCCTGGTGAAGGCCATTCAGCACACGCAACTCGAACATATCTGCTCTCCTTGGTTCAGGCAGCGTAATCGTTGTCCATGGCCGCGGTGTCGTCTTCGAGTTCGAAGCGACCCATGACCTTTACCTGAGCGGTGGTTCCGATTTCCGCAAATGACATGACAGGCACGTGGTAGAACTCCTCCTGTAACAACGTCCGTAACGGGCTTCGCAGGTCCTGAGCCACCAGCAGGACAGCCTGTTCGCGCACCCGAAGGGGAAATGCGAGGTGAAGTTGCTGCACCAGTAACTGACTGGTCTCATTGCTCAAGGCAAAAAAGGTTTCGGTTTGGGTCTGGCGCAGGCCATCTCTCAAAATGCCTTCGCTTTCAGGCGTCAACAGCCAGACCAGCAAGCCTTCTGCACCGGCATATTGGTGGTAGAGCTGAGATTTCAGAGCGATCCTGACGTAGTCCGTCAAGGCTGTAGGTTCACGCTCGTACTGTCCGTATTCGATCAGCGTTTCGGCAATCACTCGAATAGAGCGCAATGGCACGCATTCGGATGCCAGACGTTGAAGGACCGCTGCGAAACGTGCCAGCGGCACTGCCCGCTGCATCTCCTGAGCTAGCTCTGGCTGTTCCGATTCCAACCAGCCCAGGATAGCCTTGGCCTCTTGTAAGCCAATAAATTGGGGCCCGCAGGCCTGCAATGCACGCTCCATGCGTTCTACAATGAGCGTGCTAGCCGTAACCCTCTCAACCTCCTCATGTTGCAGGTCAGGCGTATCAGCCGGCAGCCAGACCCATTCGGCCTCCTGTCGATCCGTACTGCCTTGAACTGCCTGTTGAGGCGCCTGATCAAAGAGACGCGCCTCTACTGCCACATGGCTATGTGTAAAAGTGGCCCTCAGAACGGGCACTTCATAAACGGTAAACCTGAACTCATCAGGTGCCAGCAGAGGCGATAGCTCAATGATGAACGAGGGTAGGGTCAGCCCATAATGCACTACGAGCCGGTTACGTCGCTGGCGAATTTCACTCACCAGGGACTCGATCAGGGCAACATCCTGCGCAGGATGGAACTGCAGGACAAACTGGCGACTCGGCAAGAACGTACGCAGGTCCTCGTTACCGTTCAGCTCCGGTGCTAACGCTTCAGACTGATCCTGGGCAACCGGGCGGGCCCGTCTCAGTTGCAGGAAGCCGCCACAGCCGCAAACGATGGCGATAATAATGAATACGGTCGTAGGCATGCCGGGAAGCGCGGCGAACCCAAGCATTGCTACGGAGGCAATGATCCATGCCTTGGGTTGGCTGGTAATCTGCTCTGCAATTTCACGACCGATATTGCTCTGGGCTCCCGGATCACCGTTGGGTACACGCGTAATGACGATCCCGCAGGTTACAGAAATCAGTAGTGCCGGTATTTGCGCAATCAGTCCGTCACCGATGGTCAGTACCGTGTACAGCTGCAGGGCGTCACCGGCTGTCATGCCATGTTGTACTACCCCGATCGCGATCCCCCCGATCATGTTGATGGCGACGATGATGAGGCTTGCAATAGCATCACCGTTCACAAACTTCATCGCACCGTCCATGGCACCGAACAGCTGGCTTTCCTTGCCTAGCTCAGCCCGGCGGTTACGGGCTTCCTGAACAGTGATCAGGTTGGCTCGTAAGTCACTGTCGATGGACATCTGCTTGCCTGGCATCGCGTCCAGAGTAAAGCGAGCACCCACTTCAGCCACCCGCTCAGACCCTTTGGTGATCACCAGAAAATTCACGACGGTGAGGATGAGAAAAATCACCATACCCACCGCAAGGTTGCCGCCCACCACGAATTGGCCGAACGCTTCCACGATATGACCGGCATCCTGGTTCAGCAGAATCAGCCGGGTGGTCGAAATCGAGAGTGCCAGGCGAAACATGGTTGTAAGCAACAACACTGCGGGAAACGTAGAGAACGCCAGGGGACGCGGCAAGTGCATGGCCAGCATGATCAGCAGGCAGGAAATACAGATATTAATTGCGATCAGGATGTCTACCAATACCGTAGGCATTGGGGTAATCATCATGAATACGATGGCTATGACAACAAAGGCACCGACTACCTCTGAGCGGCGCATTGCGGCCAGAGCGACAGCGTTCAAAACATTAATTAAAGGTTCCATACGATATCGGTCTCCTGGGCGCGTTGTTGCTCTTTATCGGTCAGTTCCGTGCTAAGGGTGAGGAGGTTCTCCTTGGCTTTCTGGAAATCGCTCTTGTTACGCCAAAACCAAAATAGTAACGACATTCGCTGAGTCAGAATGCGCATCAATTCGTTGAGAAACGCCAGTTGGTGTTTGAGCTGCTCACCGCCAATGAGCTGTACCAGGGTTCGTGTTTGTACAGGTTCCATGAGCTTGTTCATTAGCGTGAGGAGATGCCTGAGCAGGGCAATCGCCTCAACCTGAATCTGCGGGTTTTTACCGCGCATACGACCCAGTATGTGCTCACACTCATGTAGCAGGGCGGCTACATGCTTTACGATGATGAGATTGCTCATCAAGGGAGATGCTTGGTGAAGAACATTAGCTGAGGCTGCGTTTGCAATGTCCTCAGCCATCTCGGAGCGTATTTCACTGAGCGATAATTCATATTGACCTTGCTCTCGCAGCTCATTCAGCAGCGCGTCTACCAGAGCAATGACATTAAGAGGGCCATTAGCCGTTACGCTATGGAGTGTCCGGGATCGGGTACGCCGCTGCGTCTCGGTACTAAAGCGACCGCGTACTTTTGTCAGAGAGCCGGTTGAGGGCCGAGCAGGTTTGCCGTATTCCTTATACAAGAGCTTGAACTGACGTCTGAACAGGAGCTGTTCGCTATCTTCGCCTTCGTTCCTGGCCTGTCTTGCGGCCACTCGCAACATCTGGTGAGCCAGGACGGCATTGCCACCACAGCTTTCAAGAATATGTTTGAGCGTTTCCTTCGAGTTCTGCAATTGGCGATCTTTGAGCTGCCTTCGCAATGACTGCGCCGCCTCGCCTAGTGCTTTATCCAGCCCCTTGAGGTAAGTGGCGTGCAGCTGTTGAGCTGACAGTTGCAGTCTATATGCCTGTGACTGCAGGCCCGCAGACAGCGCGCTTTGATCGCGTCGGCTCGCTGTCTGACCCTCCTGGGCCAGCGCAGCGTCTTCTTTGGCCAGTGCATGCGTACCTTTCTCGTCGGATGAAGCAACACCCGGGCGTGTCTGAGTAGGTCCGGGATGAGGAGCATGCGGCGGTGTCTGCACCTCGGGGTGTACATGAGAAGGGGTAGGCAGAATCGGCTGGGCAATTTTCATGGCGTACTTCTGGGTAGAGTCATGGACCATGAGTGGTATGCCGAAAGGAACAGTTCCAACGTTACAGAAGAGGTTCTGCTGCATGCTGGCGTTGTGCAATATTTCGTAATGCCCAGCGGTAAGTTATGCAAGAAGTTGCGTTAGGTGATAATTTTAAAATTTAAAAAATATAAATAAATCAGTAGTTTAAAGAGAATTCTTCGCGTGGCACGGGTATCGCAATAGAGAACTTGCCAAATCCAATGGAAGGTAAGTCCAATGCATACAAGAATCTCCACCGTCCCTTGCGCATCTACCGGTATTCGCCAGCTTTCAAGTGATCAGATCCAGATGCTGAGAGCCTTTATTCAGAAGCGGGTTATGAATCAGGACGATGTCGACGATATTCTTCAATGCACTTTTCTCGAGGCCCTGCGTAGTGAACACAAGTTCCAGGGAACCAGTAAGCCGCAAACCTGGCTTTGCGGTATTGCATTGAATCTTATCCGGAACCATTTCCGTCGGCTTTACAAGCAGCCTTATCAAGAGAGCTGGGAGGACCATTTGCATTCTGAAGTTGGGCAGGGGAGCGATATCGGTCATCAGGTAGACGGACATCGCCAACTGGTCAGAGTCGTCCATGCGATCGACCGATTGCCTGTCAATATGCAACGTGTAATCAAAGTTAGTCTGGAAATGGATGGTAATTATCAAGACACCGCCTTGTCGCTGGGGGTGCCAATCGGTACGGTTCGGTCGCGGTTATCCAGAGCGCGAGAGCAACTAAAACGGCACGTTGAGTCAGCCACCTGATCTAGATGTGGTAACGCTATAAGGCGCTTCTGTACTGATATGCCAGATTAGAAAAGGCTGAAACCGTTGTACCGTTTCGCTCACTCAGAAGTGTTACCCTTTAAGGCTCCAACACGACCCTGAAAATGAGCGCAGGCAGATACTGTTGTACGAAAGTATCCAGCCTGCGCTCAAACTCCATGCGCTACTCATGACCGCTAGCGGCGCTCAGCGAACCACCGGGTTGTGTCACACCATGTCCTCTGTCCTCGGAGGAGCAGGTGGTGCCAACGTCGAGGTAGCTACTGGTGCTGGGGTGGATGTTGCGGCAGTTGGTAAGGGGGAATTCATCAGGTTTGCATATCTCTGACTTAAGCCACGTTGACCACGATGATAGAGATCTTGAGACCTTTGAACTCCACTAGAGAATGTACTGATTGTCGAGTTGCCTATTCCGACAGCCTTGTCCTTCGTATATGCCGCTCCGTCGACTATACCTCTCGCTACGGAATTAATAGCGCCTTCCACGCCTTTGGCCACATGTGCGTCCGTTGCCTCAACCGCTTTTTTAGACTCTGACTCCCCCAGGCTTGCGCCTGCTGCCCATAAGCCAAACGCAACCGCACCCAGGATGTTTTTTACCGCCTCGGCGGCAGCGGCTACTTTGCCATCGCCAAGACCATGCTCTGTAGCTAGCGTCCTTGTTGCCGTCGTAGCGCCTCCCATGGCAGCAAATCCACCGGCCAGGCTCATGTTGCCTACGATACTTGTGGGGGAGAACACGGTTTTGACGGCATTACCGGATACAATCGATTTAATTGCGGAGGCAGTACCTGCGCCGAGCCGTGCAGGAACCATTTTCAACAGCGCAGTAGAATCCAGATTCCTCAGTACAATAAATTCATCCAACCATTCGTGCTCCTCGGCAATCGGCGTTGGTGCTTGGCCTTCCGGGACGTTATCGCGGCGGCCATAGAGCATGGCGGGACCTAGCAGGCTGCGGCCTTTATCACGGCTAAGGTTATAATGCTCGATAGCCATGCCTACGATAACGGCAGTGATTGGCCGCATATAAGCTTCAAGGGCTGCAGCCAGCTCTTGTTTCCCTTGGCTCTCTAGACCTACGCGAATCGGATACAGAGCGGCATTGCGAATGGCAAACCCGACTAGCCATTTGTTGCATTCATCCATAGCATTGCCGAATGAGTTTTTGTCGTGTGTCTCGCGCTTCTCTGACAGCGATGCTTGAAACGATCCGTGCAATTTCTCATCTGGAGGTTTTTGATAATACTCAGGTTTTAATCCAGACAGCATATCGTTAACACTTGCATCCGCAGCCCCGGCGTACCAGGAGGCCAAAGCATTTTGGAGGGCCGCCTCGCCTTCGGGCGTATCTCGACGGTTAAAAACCTCAAGCATGGATGGCCAGGTATTGGTCGCCATCGTGACGGCGGCAAATGGAGATCCCCCAATACCAGACTTGAAAGTGGCAAAGATCCTATCAGCGATATTTGCGTTTCTTTCAACTATGTCCATATCGCTTACGGTATAGCCTGCGTTAAATAATCGTTGAGCCCGATCATTTCGAATAGTATCCAGTTCATCGTTATGCCCCCGTGCTGTGGCAGCGGCGGTCTGCTGAATGTCAGGGACGTTGCGGCGATATGGAAGGAAATGGGCATCAAGCCTGTCATATATTTCCTGATGGAAGCGATCCATATTCCGAGCGCTTCGTGCAGGACCAACAGGTGTAGTGAGTTCGATCTCATCGGCATGGTGAATAATTTGGTGCGTCGTGGCGATACGCTGAGTATCCATAGGGGAATTATCCTCATCGTGATCGGCAGGTTTTAATAAGGGTGAATCGGGTGGTCTTATAGAAACTCCCGCCAATCGCTGCCACCGCTATTGCGTCTCGATCCGGATACTTTAAGCGGTAGCACCCTGCGACCTTAGTGAACGCTGCGCCTTAAGTGTTCCATAATTTTGAAGATACTTTTAGATGAGATAAGTGGTGGGAAGAGGTGATTTCCAAACCTGGGAAGAGACCTGTAAAAGGGGTAAAGCTACTGATCTCGGCGACTCCCTAAGTTGTATGCCGAACACAGCTGACCAATACAAGTTAAGTGCAAGAAGGAGCTTGCATTCCAGCGGTCACAAAAAAGCTCATCTGTTTTACGCGTCTAATGGGTTCTCTGGATGGCAGAGAACTCTAGCAACTTGCCCAGGTTGGTGGGTATCAGAAAAGGCATACATGTATGCAGCCACTATCAGCGTGACACGCCATTAGGCTTCGCACTCATAATGTAAGAAGGAGCCATGCGAAAGGCCTCTACAAACTATTGCCAGAGCGGCAGCTGCACGCATCCAAGACGGCAACACCGTATTGACGGCACCACAGGTGCTGCGCTGGCGTTGCATCTCTGCTCACGGCAGGTGACCAATAGCCTACTGGCGGTGATGACGATCGCGAACGCCCGAGACTCCTCTGGCAATGACTGACAGCGATGTATGCGGATTGATCTGGGTACATAGGGGCCATCGGCAGAGCTGACAGTGAGTCGCCTGTAAGCGTTTATCACTTTATCACCTCACAACTAACGCCTTTCAAGCCTCCCCGTTTATCACAGTTGAGAATGCTGCCATTAGCTAACGGGACGCGAAAGAGCTAACCTCTTCTATGCCCTCTTTTCCTCAAAAAATTTGCGCACCCTAAGCGTGCCAGAAGGGGGAGTCCAGGTCGTTAGCTTGGGAGTTGAGTAGCTGATACCACTGCTCAGTAGTTGGTACATCAATATGGTCATTTCTATCTTTTTCTTCCTCGATATCAGTTACATAGGAATCAAGAAAGTACTGTTTTATATGAGTTGGTATTTGTGGAAGAATCTGTTTCACGGCTCGGTGAAGTAAATTGCTCTCATTAGGAGGTATTAAAATAACATCATGGTCTTGTTGAGCGGTAGTCGGGCTCATGCCGTAACTTGCTGTCCGCAAATCAGGTAACGCATGCAGAAATATCTCATGGAAGACAGTAAATGCAATCATTGCATGCATCTCAAAGTCTTGATCCCAGTCTTCGCTGGCAATTAATCCTATTGAAATCCTTGAACTATTGCCATTCAAGTTAGTAACGCCACGGTCCATATTGCCTTCACGATCATAAAAATCAAAGTCTATTTTATTGAAGTCTTGAGGAAATGATTTGCCGATTACGTTTATAATCAGCATGCACATGTCTGCTACTTCTTTAGGCGGCTGGCGCAGAAAACGTACTTCTGCCTCGGTGCCGTTGGTATGCAAAGCATAAAGGGATGAGGCGCTTATGGCGGGCTGCCCTGTTTCGGTCGAAAGCGCTAACTCCTCATTAGCGCCCGCTACAGAATAAGTGCTGGACGCTGCAGCTGGAGAAATAGGACCGTCGCGAAAGTGGTGAGGATTGCGTAAGCGTATTAATGCTTGCGTCAACTGGCCTCGTGAGCCCTGTGCAGATAGATTGTCTGATATTGGGTGCGGATCTATTCTCCTTATGGGCGGAGCAGGCGCACATAACGTTATAGACTCAGTGCCACCCGTCGACAGCACATCCAATGTAATTCTAACAATATCATATTGCGAATGTTCGTTCAGTTTCGCTTGAACCGTCAAATTAGCAGGGCCTGCGTTAGGAACAGCCACCTGCTGCCTATATTCTGCTTCAGTTAGCTTGCTGGAATGTATATGCAGCGCTCCATCCGCTATACCGTTATATGCCAACAGCGCAAAAAGTTGATAGTGAGGGTCCGGCTGCGCCTCAACTTGGGTTAATGCTAGTAAAGCATTACGGCTCAACTTGGCTAAGGGCAGAGCAGAAGGGTGAGTTTGCTCAGTCTGCAAAGAAAAGGGCGATAGTGGCTGACTTGCGTCTAATGAGGTGGCTTGATACCTCATCTGAATGCCTGAACCAATAGAGTCCACAGTATTATCTCTTATCCGTCTGACTTGAATCTAGACGTCTACGTGGTCAACCAGCCTTTTCAGTTCCTGATTTTCTAGCCATGGGAAGAAAAGATTTATACGCAACAATCTATGGATCAAGCCTTATCTTCAAAGGCAGATCGATAACTGAAAACTCAGGATAATATGCAACGCAATTTCGGGCCGGACACGGATTATATTAAATTAAGACGAAGCATTGTCCTATAGCCTAGCAATAAAAGTATCTTTCACTTGCTCGAGTGTAATCCTATGTGGAGTAAAGAGGTGATTATAGATTTGCATGGATGCTAGATTTATTTCTGGCCAATTTAGAATCATCTGATTTTTGGAACCCATCCCCAATAATGACCACTCAAGTAGTCATCTATTTGAGTGAGACTTTTGTATACAAAATCATGAGGATGGGAGCCAAACAATATTTACAGTACTTCATGCTAGGGTATCAGCGCTATATGAAAACGATACTCAGAGCGTTAAGCTGTGGGAGGCGATACCAGGTAATCACAGAGGAGAGACGGCTATCGTTTCAGCTCGCTTAATGACTGAATTGCATACAGCACAAAGCGTGATAGACACCGTAAAAGAAAACCTCAGCTACGGTGCTGGCAATTTAAAGAATGACTTTATGCTGACCTCAGGGGAAAGCTACCAACGATCGATTTCGGCTAGACACATCCGTGATACAGATTTTCGCGGAGATGATAATGGACTCGCGAAATCCGCTTTGGCAGCTCAGGCTGGGACATGCTCCGAATATTCAGCATTAATTATTGCCTATCTTTCAAATATGGATCTACATCGTCCTATCTTTACTTATGCTGCTGCTAATGAGCCGGATCATCAATTTAATGTGATAGGCGATATACGTGAGTCAGCTGACGCTGTAGTGGTTGACGCATGGCCTTCATTCGCGAAAGCCCATTTGCTAAATAATGCGAGTTTTCAGCCGTCATCTACAAGCGTTTTAGACGTTCACTATCCGGGGATGAAAATCAAACTAGAGCTTGAGGGCATGGCGGAGGTTGCTAAGTTGAGCAAGGAACGTGTAGCGCAGATTAATAGGATCAAAGACACGCCTTCCTATGAGGAAGTATTGAGGCATCGACCGGATATCGGACTCAGAAATAAACTGCATGGGATCAATAATTTAGGTGTTAGATATCAAAATAGAGATGATTCATCTGACATATTCGAAAATAAGGTAAGTTCTCATGATTACGAACGCCAAGCGCATGGAGCATTTCTAGTGCAGCATCATCTTTCTGATGGTGCGTATGATATTAATCCAGGAATCCTGCACAATGTTGAAGAGGATAGCTGATCGTGAGTAACCAGCAATTTAATAATGTTATCGCACCATTGTTAAGCTATCTTAGCATACAAACCCCTATGACTAATGATGATCAGGCCATCCTTATTGACTTTAAAAGTTTACAGCTGCAAATTACACCTTTAAATGATCAGGAACTGCTGTTGGTTGCTAGTCTTGGTGTTTTACCTTCGGATAGCCTGGGTACATTGGCTAAAATACTATTAGGAGCAAACAATATTGATCCTATTGCTCCGCCTATATCTGTATCAGTAATAGGCTCTCAGAGCACCTTAATACTGTGGAGTCGTGAAAGGTTTGTTCAGTTAAACTCTGCTGAAATTATTGTTTTGTTTGATCGCCTAGTTTCTAAGGCTAATAGATTGATTGAGGATATTCGAGCCGAGCCTCTGTTAAGCAGAGCTCCGGTTAAAAATGGAGAAATAAAACCATCTAAGACAGTACTGACAAGCAGCTGCAAATGGTAGAGCTATTATTTAAAGCCTTTTTACTTGGATAAGCTTTAGACACTTAAAAGTTAGGCCTCCTAGCTGCCATACAAGCTGAGTCATTCAGCTTATATGGGCAACATGATAGTGAGTTTACTTTAAAATCTCACTTAGATAATCTATCTGCAATATCAGGGGCGTAACGCCCATCAAGCTGGACGAACAATAAACGGCAGTTGCTATTGGAGCGGGTTGACCATGCGTGGTTGGTACCGCGTTGCACCACCACACTTCCAGGCTTAAGCAGGACTTCTGCATCGTCGAGTACGATATAGATCTCTCCTTCGATCACGACACAGTAATCAATTGCCTCACTTCGGTGCATCATTGAATGCGGTGAGTCATGTTTAACAGTCAGCCCGTCGACGTAGTTGACTTGCTCAAACAGCTCTGCAATACGCGCTTCATGCTGATCAAAATAGGTCTCATCTGGGGGAAGATCAACGAAGCGAATACGAGTCCCATTTGGCGGTGGGTTATGCATCACAGGGCCGGTTGTTGGATCAGCGGCATTGTTTATCTCTACAGGCGAACCTGTAGTTTCCCAAACTTCGTGAAAGACAAAGCCCGGGATAGCTTCCATTTCAACGACCGAAGGTAATGCCCCTTCGCTGCAAACTGTGGACCTGCCGTTGGCATCGTGGCCCGTGACGATACGATGGATAGGCAGAAAGGACATAACAATATTCCTCCAAAAATTCTCTTCGATTCTGTAATGTGATTGTTACGATAATAGTATTTCTTACAGATTCAAGAATATTATTTTGGTAGTTATATTTGAATCCTAGGCTAGCCAGGAAATGATCATTTGAAAATTTCTTTGTCTAACTAATAGGATAATGAACTAAGATTCATATGAATATTTGTTGTCTAGTGTTCATATTCAAAAATATCACGCTTGAAAAGACTGTCTTACGCAAAGCATCTCCACGTCACTGCCTTTTCCTATGAATTTCATTCTTACTCGTTGAGTCAGAGTGAAATAGTGCTCTGGTCGAAAGAACGGCTAACCAGCCTACCATCGAGAATGAGCCACACCTTGTGATCCACTCCTTGGTAGGGTTTGTCTGAAAAGTTATGTTGTACAAGTTCTTACGTATATCCCATTGACATATCCACTTATAGTTCTATTATGGGATATACATTCAATATATCCCGCGAGGTGTGCCGTGGAACAAGGCGCAGTTTTTCAGAGCAATCGCAGTCAGGCCGTAAGGCTACCTAAGGCTGTTGCCCTACCAGATGACGTAAAGCGCGTCGATATTGTTGCCCTTGGTCGGGCTCGACTTATCACTCCCGCAGGGGAGTCCTGGGATAGCTGGTTCGATTGTGAGGGGGTTACTGCAGACTTCATGGCGGAGCGTGAGCAGCCGGCAGATCAGGAGCGCGAAACGTTCTGATGCTCAAGTTCATGCTCGACACCAATATTTGCATATTTACTATCAAGAACAGGCCCCAGGAGGTTCGAGAAGCCTTCAAACGGCACCACGGTCAAATGTGCATCAGCACTGTAACGCTAATGGAGTTGATCTATGGAGCGGAGAAGTCTTCTAACACTGAGCGCAATCTGGCGGACGTAGAAGGCTTTGCGGCTCGCCTGGAGGTGCTCAAGTATGATCAGGAGGCTGCTGCCCACACTGGACAACTTCGTGCTGAGCTTGCCCGCCTGGGTAAGCAGATTGGTCCCTATGACCAAATGATTGCCGGGCATGCACGCTCCCAGGGACTGATTGTCGTTACCAATAACCGTCGAGAGTTCGACCGCGTACCTGGCTTGAGAGTTGAGGATTGGGTTGCCTCACCCGAATAAACGAGAGGCAAAGCGAGTACTTTAGTTGTGCACTTGGAGCGCTTAAATTTCAGGATCGTTCATACTGCCGAAACAAATCTGTAGTTTGTCCAGATATCGTCGTGCTCAGGTCTTTTACTTGCCTGGATGTCATAACAACAACGTAAAACGAGGCATACCATGGTGAAAAAAAGAGCGTTCAGCGAAGCCATGCAGGGACGAAACCTTCGTTATATGGGTAGCACAAGCCAATCCTCCTCAACCTCTCGCGTCGGCTTTGTACTCCTTGAGCACTTTTCCCTTCCTGCCTTTACCCAGGCGCTCGATACACTTGTGACGGGAAACCTGATCCTGGCAGATACCTTTTCCACCGTAACCCTTAGTTTTGATGGCGAGCCGGTCATGAGTGATCTTGGGCTTGCGATCTGTCCTGATGCGGCGCTTTCTTCAGGGCAATGCAATAGTTTGGATCTGCTCGTCGTGTGTGGAGGGCTGCGTACCGTCCTGTACCCGATCCCCGCGCTCAGCCGCGCGCTCAAGGTTGCTGCAGAGAAGGGGGACGCTGTAGCAGGCCTGTGGAATGGTGCGTGGTTCCTCGCTCAGGCAGGTCTACTTGATGGATACAAGTGTGCTGTCCATCCCGAGCACCGAGTTACCGTTGCTGAACTGGCGAAAAACAGCCAGGTGACCAGCGAGAGCTTTATTGTTGATCGTGATCGGCTAACCGCGGCAAGTCCTGCAGGTGCGCTTAATATGGTGCTTGGCTGGATTGGTAGGCGTCATGGACATCAGCTGTCGGATGCCATCGTAGATATACTGGCCTTTGAGGAGTCGCGTTACCGTCGGGTACGTCCCACCATGCATGAGAAGATGAGCGAGCCTCTGCGCGAGGCTATCAATCTCATGAGCGCAAACATTGAGGAGCCACTGAGCCAGGAGCAAATATCCCAGTGTGTAGGCTGCTCCAAACGGCAGATCGAGCGACTCTTCCAACTGCAACTGGGAACCTCTCCGGTTCGCTATTACCTGGAGCTGCGGATTACGGAAAGCCGTAGGCTGATTCAGCATTCTGACCTTTCTCTGCTTGATGTCGCCATAGCCTGCGGATTTGTCTCTCCGAGCCACTTCAGTAAGTGCTACAAGTCGTTCTATGGATATGGACCATCCAGGGAAACGCGTTATGGCTGCGTTAAGGGTAAGCAGCGAGTCATGTAGTTTTTAGCAGCTCAATGGGATAGGAAACTCTAAGAGCCTGTTCACGATCTTTCGAAGAACATGCATAGCCTATGAATGAGAACCAAAACCTATCCCAGCGACATAAGTCGAGAACGATCCAACCGAATAAACGCTCTTCAAATCCGCTCAGCCATATAGAGTGACTTATGGCCCAGTATGATCCTGTTCCAGGATCCAAAGCTTGCGTGGGAAGGCTTCTATGATTGATCAGGGTCCAGATCATATGCGCGCCGCTTTTCAGGATCTTGCAAAATTTCATAGGTTTCTTGGAGCTCTCGAAACTCAGCCGTTGCCTCGGGACTTTTGTTATGGTCAGGATGCTTTTCTAAAGC
Source organism: Pseudomonas sp. LTJR-52 (assembly GCF_003691465.1). Taxonomy (NCBI): domain Bacteria; kingdom Pseudomonadati; phylum Pseudomonadota; class Gammaproteobacteria; order Pseudomonadales; family Pseudomonadaceae; genus Pseudomonas; species Pseudomonas sp. LTJR-52. The sequence continues at coordinate 4,922,998 of NZ_CP033105.1, read as the reverse complement.
AAGCCTTCGATAAGCTTTGCGAATTTCTCTTTCTGTTGGCGACGCGGTAAACAATCCTAAGCGTGCATAAAGCGGTTTGACCGCAGGCTTAGCTTTGGTGTCCTCGGCCACGTTGGCTGCGCCGTTGGTAGTTGTTTCATCCTCTTGCGAGTGCATGGATGGTTTATCATTGTCGACCCTGGGTTCCCTCGTTTGACGAGGTGGTGGAGCACTGTTCGCACGTGGTCTACCAGCAGACGGCCGCTCGCCATTGAATTCAGAGCCATTGGGTTCAGAGCGTTCAGGCCTGGGTGACTTCGCATTTGCGCTTTCATCCGGTAGACGCTGACCGTTGAGCTTCGCATCCAACGCCACTTGGCTCAAACGTGACTTCAGATGGGGCTTGGGTGCCTCCTGGCTTGCCTTGTTCTCAGCCGCTTGCGCCTCATTAGGGTCCATTTCGTAGTTTTCATAATTTGCATGCGAAAAGCTGCTGGCCGATGCATGCCCGAAGAAAGGCGCTTCCCCAGGTGCTTGTTCCGGGTTGATCTTGGGACCCTGACCTGGACGAGGTGGAAGCGGCGGTGGGGTTTCTTTCGGTGTTCGTCCGGTAGATGGCTTGGATTCTGTACTAAAGCCAGCCTGTGCCTCACGGGCTGTACGTGGAAAACTGTTTGCCCGTGGCCTTTGAGGAAGAGGGGGCGGTCCATAGGTACTATTAGGATTACCGTTCTGGCGGCCAGTACGCGGAGGAAGCGGCGGCGGAGCTTCCGCATTACCAGATAATTGAGCTGCTGGGTTATTGATTGCGGAGACGAACTGTCCCGTGATATTTCGGATTACGCTACTTAAACCAATATTACCTGGTAAGGCACTGCGCGCCTTTGCCATCAGGCTGCCGTTACTAGCTTGCTTGGTGCTGGGTGACAGTGCATTTGCCAGCTTTGTACCTAAAGAGAGTAATGCTTTGCCCTTACCATCACTCATACCGAGAAAGCCTAATACCTCAGACATCGGCTTTTCGAACCCAATACTAATGGTGGTAGCCCCATAGGCAGGGCGGTCCAAAAGAATTTCTCGGCCCATACCATTAGCTTGAACAGCTCTGGGCTTTTCGTCCCCACTTAACACTTTCAGGGCAACATCAAACATGTTTCGTTGGAGTGGTCCAAGCGATGCTCGCTGCTGATCCAACCATGAGCCAGGGAAATGCATCTTGGCGCCCATAGCGATGTTTTCTGCGACATGAAGATCCAGATGCACCGAAGGCTTGTCAGCTTTGCCCAGCTCGACCTGCAGTGATGTTAACGATGCATTGGATATATGGATCATCGGGCGCCTCCTAGAGCGGATACCCGACTGAGTGGCTCAGGAGCAGGCTTTGTTCCAATATACGCGACGATAATTTTTGAGGTGACTTTACCCCTGCGAATATCGCCCAGCCGTGGACATATTCTCTATTGCTATCCATAAATGTTGGAGCAGGAGTTAAAGGGTTGGCTGGAAAATCCAACCGGCTGGCCTATATCTTGTGAAAGCATAAGAACACGGTTCTGCCGCATTCATGTTTCAGCCTCAATTAGTGCCCGGCAAAGCGTTCCGGATCAAGGAGGCGAACGCGTTAATCACCTCATCCTTGCTATAGCGCCCTCGTACTAATGCGCCTGAGAGTGCTTCTCCCGCGCCAACAAGGCCCGTACAGCATCGCTCCAATTCGCCAGACGAAAAAGCTGCGTGAGGTTTGAGCACGGCTATGAACATTTGCACGCAGTTATCCAACAGCTCCTGAAAGACTGCTGCTTTCTCTTCGCTGCCTGCCAGAGCTGCGCCTATTGCATAGAATTCGTCGGTTGTGTCTCCTGCGCACTGAATGTAGGCGTTTGCCAGGAGTTGGGCAGTTTCTTCGAGGCTCCGCGGGGTTAAGGACATTGCGTCACGGAAAGCGTTAACCCGCTCGATATCAATGCATCTGTAGAGCTCGATCAATAGGCTCGAGCGGGTATCGAAATGATCATAGACCACCGGTTTGGAGACGCCTGCGCGGACGGAGAGATACCCCAAGGTCAACCGGTCTGCTCCTTCCTCCCGCACGATCAGCAATGCGGTATCCAGCAGTTGTCTACGCCGCTCGGCTTTTGGAAGCCGGCGTGTAGAGGAACGTATAGCGGAGGGCACGGTTTCTTTTTGCACTTGATCATTCCCGAATTAAAAAACCTACCAATGGTAGGTTCAGATAGGTGATAGCCGTGATAGTTTACCTACCAATAGTAGGTTGAAGCCTGGAATTAGGAGATCATGTAATGTCACTTAATCCTATCCTGTTAATGGGCGGTTCTGGTGCAATTGGTCATCAAACTGCTCGAGCGCTGCGCGCAGCCTATCCTGATGTACCACTGCTGATTGGCGGCCGCGATGCTGCCAAGGCCCAGCAGGCCGCAGAACAGATTGGTGGAGCGCAAGGCGTGGTCATTGACGCTGGTGCCGACGACCTGGGCCTTGGGGATCGCACCGTCAGCGGTGTCGTAGTCTTCTACATGGATCATGCTATTGCCGGGCTACGCTACGCCCAAAAGCACGGGGTGCCTCATCTCAGTATTTCATCTGGCATTTTCGAGATCGCGCCGGAAATCGCAACCTATATGCACATGCCTAATGCTGCACCCATTGTCCTCGGGTACGAATGGATGGCGGGCGCTACAACGGTATCCACACTGAGCATTGCCAGGGCGTTTAGCCGGGTACACGACATACGCATCAATGCGCTGGTCGATGAACAGGATACCGGAGGCCCGACTGTTGCAAGCGACTTTGACCGCCTGAACAGAATGCTGCCAGCCGCACTGACGCGGCGTGACGGTGTATATGTTTGGCGGGAAGGAGAGGATGCCAAGGTCAGCTTTCGTGCAATTGATGGTACTGAAATCGAAGCGTCCGGGTTTTCATCCATTGACGTCGTTGGCCTAGGGGCTGCAACAGGCGCAGCCAATATCCAGTTCAATATGGGCATCGGGGTTAGCTCAACCCGACGTCAGGGTAAACCTATGTCGACCGAGATCATCATTGAGCTTGAAGGCGAGGATCTAAAGGGCGAACCACTGCACACACGTCATGCCGTCATCCATCCAAAAAGCGCGGCACCGCTAACAGGCCTTAGCGTAGCAATGGTCCTTGAAAGGCTGCTCGGGCTGGACGGTCAACCGCCCACCTCACCGGGTCTTTACTTCCCTTACCAGTTACTGAACTCCGACACGTATTTGAAGCGCCTAAAGCAGGAGGGGGGTGAGCTACGTAAACTTCAGGTGTAATGAGAATACCAGGTCAACGCCCAAAGGTTGTCCCGACGGCTTCGATACGGGCTTGTTTCTAATACGTGGATGCCTTGAGTGAAACGATTCGTGATGTTTTATAAAGAATGGCTTCATGAGCACTCGCGTCGGGGCAAGCAGATGATTTCATCGTTTATGGCCGAGTCGCCATTTTCTGTTTAGGCATTTGACTCGGTCATACACTGGCAATTTTAACTTGGAGGTACCCTCAATAGAAAAAGCTCATTCGTGTCAGTTCGGTGATTGCCCATGCACGATTACAGCATCAGTAGACTTGCCGAGGCTTGCTGGAAGCTCCCGCTTAACATGGTTAACAGCAATAGGCTAATAGGCCGCTTTCAGCTTTTAATTTTAGCCCTGCGGCGGCAAACTTTTAGACTCAACGGAACAGGTTTGAGATGCTGAATGCTGAAGCTATAAAAACATGTTTTAACGGGCTGCCAGTCTTTTGCCCCAGTATCCCATCATCAAGGTTCCGATAATGGGTTCGTTGATATTGCCGCGGATCGATTTGACCCTGGTGTCAGGTTAGACGAGGCCGTAGCGCAAGACATGATCGCTGTGCACATTAGCCCTGATGTTCATTTATAGTGTTGGCACCCGCCGCCATTTAGCATTTAAAGCATCACTCTCTTAATGCATCACGTAGTTCTTCTTGGGCCTCCGCCAGTTTATGTTGGCGTATCTTGATTTTCTCGGCCGAACCGCTATCTATCGCCTCCTGAAGATCCGCTTTACGCTCGGCAACCTCGTTACGAGCATCATCGATAGCATGCTGCCGCTTGGTGCGCAGATCTGAGTTGGTACAGTTCTCCTGTACTGATTTGAGTGCGGCTTCCAATCCACGAATACGACCGGAGTTACGGTGTTCTCTGGCATTCTCAAGTTGACGTTGGATCTCAAATTCTTTTTGAGAGCAGTCTTGTGCCTGCGCCAGACCAGAAGTCAGTAGTAAAGATAAAAAAACCATTGCATATCTCATTCGTGTACTCCTTCCGGTGAATTTTCGCAGTAAGGTTAGCAAAGGAAAATGGCACCACGGGCACATTACTGTGTGGTCATCATGGCATCCAAAAGAGTTGGGTAACAGCGTGCCATAGCGGTACAGCTAAGTGGCTTTTTGAACTTGCCAGCAAAAGCAGCACAGGATGGAGTATCGTTTTAGATGATAGAAGACGCGGTATAACCGTCTAGGCGGTCTATGCCTTTGCAGTCTGCTATTAGCGGACGAGAGGTGCAGCCTAGTCAGTCAGAGGTGATCGTTTCTATGGCAGTATCCGCAAGTGCGCATAGCCTGTCCGTTTTCCTCATGTCCTGATGATAGCCCATGGCTAGGCGGTGCCTCGCCGACATCCAGCAGGCTAGTGTGAGAACCTTAAGCGAGCGACTCAACACGCAGCGCCTGCCCACAATAATCAAGATGCTAAATTACCCGGCCTGGATCAGTTTTCCGTGCGGGGCTTTGTGTCATGTAGGTGTATGCCGGTCGACAGCAGAGCCATGAGTAGGGAAACCGGCTGGACCTTGAAGGAAAAGAGAAGGTACTGCTGGTAAACACGGTTCAGGTGGGTGAATCTTATGTCAACTGGCAGGGTTCGTAGCGCCTGTTCCCTTGTCCGATGCAGCTTCGTTGGGAGTCATCAGTTCGACGATCCATTCGATAAACACACGTAGCTTGGCGCTAACATGCCGATTTGGGGGGAACGCCACGTACATTGGCATTGGATCGAGGCGCCAGTCCTCAAACACCGGAACCAGCTCGCCTCGAATCAGATAGTCTCTAGCCATATAATCGGGTAGCCAGAGAAGGCCTAGCCCTGCCAGCCCAGCTGCCAGGTAGGCGTTACCATCATCAACGGCAAGCGCATAACGACCCATGACATTGACGCTCTCGTTACCGGAATGCATGGCATAGGGAAAGACCTTGCCGGTGCGTGCCCAGAGAAAGCCTACGATACGATGGTCAGTGCCCTCCAATTCCCTAGGGTGTAGCGGCATCCCCGCGCGTCTCAGATAGCTCGGCGCTGCGTATACTCTAAGTCGTAAATCGCCTATATGACGAGCGACCAACGACTGATCAGTAATCTCGCCACCACGCACAACACAATCCACGTTGTCGCTAATAAGGTCAACCATACGATCGCTGACACCCATATCAAGTTGGATATCGGGGTACTTTTCGTAAAACGCTGGAAGTGAAGGAATCAAAACCAGACGTGCAAAAGGGCTGGGAACATCAACCCGTAGCCTGCCCCTAGGAGCCAAGGAGGCGCTGGATAAGCTCGTTTCGGCATCATCCATATCTGCCAGCAGTCTTACTACACGCTCATAATAAGCGGCCCCATCGGCCGTCACATTGACACGGCGTGTGGTCCGGTTGAGCAGCTTGACGCGTAACCGGGCTTCCAGCTGCTGCACCAGTTGGGTAACACTTGTCTTGCTCATATGAAGTGTTTCGGCTGCTTTAGTAAAGCTGCCCGCCTCCACGACGCGAGCAAAGGCCTGCATTGCATCAAAACGATCCATCGCTGTTCCTGCTGTCTCGGAGATTATTTGGATTTTACAAATAGTGATGACTGCGCTTGCTAGTTTATTCAACAGGTAAGCGTTCCCTAAAGTCTCTCTACATCGGCATAACGGGTCGATCCGGCCACAGGAGAGTAACCATGAGCACACGCAACGTCGTTTTTCCAGCTGGGCGTCAGGCATTATATGAGCGTAATCGGTACTCACCCGCGATTCGCTCCAACGGTTTCTTGTTTGTTTCAGGACAGGTTGGTAGTCGTGAGGATGGCTCAACCGAGCCGGACCTAGACGCCCAGGTGCGGCTTGCTTTTGAAAATCTGAACGCTATTCTGGCTGCAGCAGGCTGCTCGTTCAAAGATGTCATTGACGTAATGGTTTTCATCGTTGATCCCGAAACACACTTCGATACGATCTGGAAAGTACTGCCCGAATACTGGGGAGAAGCACCTTATCCGACGTTAACCGGCATTGGCGTTACATGGCTCTACGGCTTTCAATTTGAGATAAAGGTCATCGCCAAACTTCCAGAGGCTATTGCTAGCTAAACTGTGTAGCGAAAAATTACTGCAAGCTCGGCAATTGAGCTGACTTTCTACTGCAGCTTAGCCTACATATTGCCGAGCTTGTCAAAAAGCTGTTTTATCATTAAACAAATGGGGAAGGCTGTGCCTTAACGGCCTGCAACATAGCGTTAGGCTTAATTTAAGATCAGTTGAGTGATAGCCCTGATTTACGTTGCTTTAGAATCGGCCAACCATAAGGCTCGCTTTATGGTTATTGTAAGCAAAACACGCTTTACTATCTTGTCGTTACAGGCTCACACCCTGTTATGCAGAGAGAGTGCCCCGGCTAATGTCTTTTGGCCCTGACCTGTTTGCTCACACGCTATCTACTGCGTTATAGCAAAGTCAGGAGCTCTTTATGTCTACTATCAAACCTCGTTTCATGGTTGCTCTGCTCTCATTCAGTATTTCTTGTCTTGCAGACAGCAACACGGCTGATTTAATACAGGACGGTAACACTGCGATGATAGACAACCTGAAACAACGCGTTATTAGTCAAGCGGCTATCAGACCAAAATTGCCTTTAGAAAATCGCGTTATTCAAATAATTTTTGGGTAGGCAGCAAGAAACCATAACTCCATTGAGGTACAGGGAGGTAACGAAGCATATGGAGCGATCAACCAAAAGGGCGATAGAAGTATGTCCTGCTCAGCTTGTTAGGCTCGGCAGGCGTTGACCAAACGGGCAATTACAGCTACGCCTCATTTAGACCTCAAACGAAGGCGAACTGTCTGTCGTACAGGAAAGAGCTATTTATATCGCAAATAGCCTATAGCGGCGGGGAGTTGATAGGTACTACCGCTGGTAACGGTAATGTGGTCAGGATCGACCAGCGTGGCGAGTATCAAGTGAGTCTTAAATACTTTCAACAGGATAACGGGATTCAGCTTGCTATTCAGCAAGGCAGTTGGCTGAGTGGTCGCGTTGATGTAACACAAAATGGCGACAAAAATTGTTGTTGGCTAATCAGAGTGGCGCAGTAGGGTGGTGGAGTGGCAATACACAAGGTAATAATAACCAGACTGAGATAACTCAATATGGTGAAAGCGATTTGTTTGGCTATAGATGCGAATATACCTCGGGTAGACCAGTCCGGTATATATAGCTCGGCAGAAAGCACTAACCTTGGAAATAACAATATCGTAGATATAAGCCAGGGCGGTGGCGGCTCGATTGACATTGATCAGTGTGGAGACCTGACTATCGCTCGGATCGAAAAAGTCTCCCCTATGACTATTCGCACAGCGCAACGTTGACTCAGACGGGACTTGGGAATGAGGCCGTTGTTCAACAATTGGAAAGTTACGAACACAGTAGCATCGCCGTGCTAAGTCATACAGGTAATGGCAACAAGGCCAGCTATTTGGATTAATTGATGTCAGGCAGCGCGACCACCTGGTCGGCTCTGTGACTCAACGGCTGGGTTTAAGGCTAATTGAAGAAGAGGGTGGTCTTGTCGAGTAATCACTGTACGCGTTGCGTTTTCTAAGCATCATTACCAAGCAATTCAGTAACAGCGTTGAATGCAGATTTAACCGTAGCCCATAACATGAATTTCCGTGGCGCCACGTGTTGGTGAGCATTCCGTCATACCTATCCTTTCCAGATACAGAATATCTTTACCTATTCTTAGTAAGAATGTCATGGATGATCGGTAAACCTTGACTCATACACCGTTGATTAAGGTTATTTGATGCCTCGCATTATCGTTGCAACCACGCCACAGGTAGGTCATGTACTTCCCGTTTTGTCATTATTGCCGTGCCTGAAAGAGGAGGGTTATGACATCACTTTCATCACGGGATCTGCGTCAAAAGAACGTGTTGAGCAGGAAGGTATCCGGCATGTTACGTTACAAGGTACAGCGGATTATGATGCGCGGGATGTCAACCAAACCTTTCCTGACCGTAAAAAGCTGCGGCCTGGTCCTCAGCTGCTTGACTTCGATTTCCGCGTCCTATTTATCCAGCCATTGGTCGACCAGACCAAGACAGTTCAAGCTGTACTAGGCGAAAGCGATGAGCCTGCTGTGCTCATAACCAATCATATGTTTGCAGGAGGATGGCCATTCCAGCTGCGATCCTCTGGCGCACGACCTGCCGGCTTGATCTCACTCGGGATAACACCTCTAATGCTTAGTGCAGACCATCTGGCACCCTTTGGTAAAGGACTTCCTCCTGCTGCTACCGAACACGAAAGACAACGTTATGTACAGTTAAGTCGTGATTTTGGCAGGGAGATGCGGGGCTCAAAAGCAGCCCTTGATGCCGCCCTGGGCACATTCGGTACAAGGCCTATGCCTTATTCCTTTATGGATGCCACCACGCTACTTCCAGACGCGTTTCTGCAGATGACTGTTCCAGGATTGGAATATGCCGGAGCCTGTCTTCCTCCCTCTGTAAAATTGATAGGTACTGCGCCAAGCCAAGTACAAGCCTATTCTTTGCCAGCTTGGTGGGGTGAAGTCGATGCAGCGAAAGCAAAGGGTCGGCCTGTTATTTTTGTCACTCAAGGCACCGTAGCTCGTAACCTAGAGGACTTGGTATATCCAACGATTGATGCTCTTGCAGCTAGTAACGCGCTGGTAATTGCTACAGCCGGTAAAGCAGGGGAGCACACCAAGCCATTTGTTACCCAAAATGCTTACATGGCTGACTATTTGCCTTATGAGCAAATGCTTCCGTACGTCGATGTCATGGTTACCAACGGCGGGTACGGTGGCGTACAACAGGCATTGCGACATGGCGTTCCGCTTGTGATTGCAGGCACTTCGGAAGACAAAGCAGAAGTTGCAGCGCGGGTAGCGTGGGCAGGTGCAGGTATCAACCTCAAAACAGATCGTCCCGCCACACAGGATTTATCAGATGCCGTTGCAACGGTTTTGAGGGAGGCGCGATTCAAAAGGGCCGCGATGACATTGAGTCAACAGTATAGGGAACTCGATCCGGCCTTGGCACTTAAACAGGCGGTTGATTCTTTTTTCCAGTCTGAGTTATCACTTTCAAGCCCATGACTGATCGAGATCTTTAAACCTAAAAGCTTATCGAAAGAGATAAGGTGGTCAGAGCACTAACAGGGAGCGTTACCAACCTTATTTCTGCGGTTGTACGAGGCTCAACCAGCTAATCTGTAACGCAGACATTATCAAAAAACCGTTTCGCTAATGTTTAATGTACAGAGATATCAGGTAGAGACCATGGCGAAGTTGATCAGTCGTGAACCTTGGTGGGCAAAACCACCTGAACAAGGACAAGATGAATTGAGTCTTGATTGGGGCTATCTTGAAATCTATGACAATCTTGAGTTCAGGTTTGTCTCGATTAGACCTTCTGATGAAGAGATTCGCCTGCGTAAAGGCTGTCGAGTCATTAGCGAGACACCATCAGACTCATCGTAAAACGTTTGTCATCCATCTTTATGAAGCGGAAATTGATCGTAAGAGTAAGACCTGAATAGTTTGTACTGCAGGCCATGAATTTCCGATTAGTGCTTTAATCGGAAATGAAACGCTGGGGAAATGTGTCGATCATGCTCCTATGAGACTCATCCTTATATTCGCATAATATATCTTATGTTAAATAGAGTATTAGAATTACTATTAGTCCCGGACCTGCGTATAGAGCCCATGTCCGGGAACCCCTCTCACGTCTCCTCTGCTAATCACGTATGACTACTCTCAGTCACCACCATCCGGTTTCGCCCATTACGTTTGGCTTCATATAAAGCACTGTCTGCACACTCAATCAATGTTTGTCCAGTCAGGACGCCGTCCTCGCCGGGCATATATGTATGAATGCCACTGCTGACAGTGACTACGCCGAATGGACTGTTGTGATGCTCAAGCCTTAGCTTACGTATCTGGTCCTGGATACGCTTAGCGACTATCCGGGCGCCTTGGCTGTCGCAGGCTGGCAAGATGGCCGCCATTTCCTCACCACCATACCTTGCCGCAAAATCACCCGATCTTGGCAGACTATGCTTTAGCGCCTGTGCGACCTGTTTCAGGCAATAGTCGCCTGCAGGATGTCCGTAATGGTCGTTGTAGCCCTTGAAAAAGTCGATATCCAGCATGATCAGGCTTAGCGGTTGCCCCGAGCGTTCTGCCCGCTTGAGTTCCTGCTGCAATGCCATATCGAAATAGCGACGATTGGCCAATTCAGTCAGTCCGTCAGACAGAGCCTGCCGTTCCAGTGCACGGTGCGCCTCGATCAGTTCAGCCTTGACCGTATTGGCATGCTTGATCTGACGCATCAACACCAAGCCGAACAGCGACATCACGATAATGAGGCTGGCGACAATGATGGCTGAGCGTTGCGTATCACCGGTCCAGTCCGACAAGAGCTCTTTCTTGCTGATCGCCACCATTACCAACAAGGAATATTGATCTATCAGCTGATAGCCATACAGGCGCTCCACCCCATCAATTACCGCTTTGATAGTCACGATGCCGGAAGGCGCCTGAGCCAATGCTGTGGTAATAACGTAGCTCTGGGCGAGGTGTTTACCTACCAGATACTCGTCTTTGAAAGGGCGTCGACTTAGAATCGTGCCGTCCGGCATGGCCAGCACAATGGCGCCTGAAGGCGCTAGCTCGATGTGCCTATAGAAATCAAGGAAATACTCCATCCTGACGGTAGCCAGCACTACGCCCGCAAAACGCCCTTGTTTGTCTGTAATACGCCGGGATATCGGAATAATCCAGTTACCTGTAGAGCGGGAATGAATGGCACGGCTAATGAAGGGGTCTTCAGTTGTGTTCTGATTGTGAAACCTAAAGTAACTTCGGTCTGAGTTCTGGCCTTTCCATGGCGTTTCACCTAAAGAGGTTGCCCTCCAATTGCCCTGCTCGTCAAAAACAAAAAGGCCCTCGACCTGCTCTAGGGAGCCCGCATATTTTTCAAGCAGCGTATGCAGCGCTTCTGGTTTAAACGATATCTCATCACCCTGCTCCAGCAAGTGCTGAAGGCTCATGAGCGCTACATCCACTTCTTGGAACGAGTCCTCAGCATGTTGGGCCAACGCGCGAGTCAGGTTGAGCGTTGTGCTCTCGGACTGCTGCAGTTGAACGTCTCGCGCATGCCAGCTTTGCCAGAAATCAAACCCTACCAAGGACACAAACACCAAGCCCAGAAAGGCCATCGTTAACGTTTCCAGAGGTAGGCGTTTGAGTTTCTTCGAAACCATTGAATCGGGATGAGACATAAACCTACCTTAGGGCATGGACTGCAACGAGGGCTTACAAACGCCCTTCCATAAAGGACGCATTTATCACATTCCGTTGCGTTACCTAGCCGAAACGTAGGGCAGAACGATGTCTGTTAATCAGCATCATCCTGCCAGTCGGTCACACTCTGAACCGGCGAACCATGCCGCTTAGGTCTCCAGCGAGGCGAGAAAGCTCCTGGCTGGCTGTATGGGTCTGTTCTGCACCTGCAGACGTCTGGATAGACAGATCACGAATACGAACCAGATTACGATCCACTTCTCGGGCTACCTGTGCCTGCTCTTCAGCAGCGCTGGCAATGACCAGGTTACGCTCATCGATACCGTTGACCGCATCGTTGATTGTGCCTAGTGCATGGCTTGCCGCCTCAGCCTGCTCCTGGGTTTGCCTGGCCTGATCTGCACTGGTCAGCAAGGCGTCTACGGTATGAGTAGTCCCCTGCTGAATGCTGCCAATCATGGCCTCGATTTCTCGGGTAGAATCGCTGGTCCGGTGAGCCAGTGAGCGCACCTCGTCTGCTACAACAGCAAACCCGCGACCGGCGTCCCCTGCCCTGGCCGCCTCGATTGCAGCGTTCAGCGCCAGTAGGTTGGTCTGCTCCGCTACTGATCGGATGACATCCAGCACCTGGCTAATGTCGCGTGTCTGTTCGGCCAGCTGACGTGCCTGCTCAGAAGCGCTCAGAACGTTATCCGTTAGGACACCAATGGCGCTGAGGGTATCGTTAAGCTGACGCTGCCCTTGGCGCGCGGTTTCGGCTGCTGCCTTGGAGGCGACTGACGTCGACGTCGCGTTACCCGCTACTTCTTCAACAGCCTGGCTCATCTCGGTGACTGCAGTGGCTGCCATCTCAATTTCACTGTTCTGCTGTTGCAGTCCCTGCGTACTTTCGCTCATGACTGCGCTCATTTCTTCAGTCGCAGCAGCCAGCTGTTCAGCTGACCGGTTGATCTGCTCAAGCGTATCGCGCAGATTGCCCTGCATTTTTCCCATAGCCTTGAGCAGCTGAGCGGCCTCATCTGTACCGGTTGTTTCCAGCCGGTGAGTCAGGTCACCCGACGCGATGGCCTCCGCGGCCTGCACAGCTTCGCGAATAGGCTTGGACAGACTCAAGGTCAGACGCCAGGCCAGCAGAATCGTAAGGCCCAAGGCGCAGCCGATAACCGTCAGGGTGATGGATACGGAGCTGCTGTACACCGCTTGTGCATCTTCGCCAAAGGCTTTGGCTGCCTGCTGGTTCAGGGTACGCAATTTCTCGGTCTGCTCGTTCATGCTCAAGCCAAGGCTGGCCATGCCACCCGTGACCTGCTTACGGGCATCATCGATCCGGCCGCTGACCATTAATGCTACGAGCTGATCCGTATTGGTCATGTAGTCACGGTAGATAGCCTGCAATTGCTGTAGCGCCGTGCCCTCTTCCGGCGTGCTAACCAAAGGCTCATAGCGCTTAAAGCCAGCGTCAACCAACTGCCCTAGATCCTTAATTTTTTGCTGAGTCTTCCGAAGTGTTTCAGCATCTGGCAACGCGATTAGGCGCAACGCCTCTATACGAATGCGTGCCATTTGCAGGGCCAGGTTGTCACTTTCAACAATACTGGGCAGTGAGTTCAGTTCCACTTTCCGAGACTGATCCTGGATATGAGACATCTGTGCCAGGCTGAACACCCCTAGCCCGGTCAGGATGACCGCGATAACGCCAAAGCAAAACAGGCTTCGGTATGCAATTTTCAGGGAGCGCAGGCTCATAAACATAACCTTGATAAGTGGACCAGAAAGGACATGCAAAGTGATGCGTATTGGAACGGCACCAAAACGGAATTCTTGAGTGAAAAGTTGCCTGATGGTCTGTTGATCCGCCCGGTTGTGCCTCACATCGCCTCAATAGGATTATTTGCTACAGCGGCGAGGACGGAAGCCGATATAAAACAACCTGATAACAGATTATCGAATCGCCTCCCTGACCATGCCTATTTCTCCGCCCCCGCCAGCCATGAAAAAGGACGAGCCGTTTCGTTCACAAAGCCACACGGAGCTCACCCATCGCTCTGTGCTGATGTTTACCGTTCTGATGTTGAGCCTGTTCGCCCTGGCGGGCGCCGTCACGAGCTATATCGCCTGGTCATTGGATAATAAGGCCGTTACCAGTGGTGAGCAGGCCTTGCGCAATGCTATCGATACCCGCAAGAAATCCACGGTGGCGACACTCATGGACTATGCCCGCTGGGAGGAGAATTTCACCCATCTCTATCCTGCCGTCGATACGAAATGGGCGCGTGAAGAAGATAAGCTGGCTGGCTCGCTGCTGTCGCAGTATGGGTTGGACGCCGTCCTGGTTGTCGACGGCTCGCAAAATACCCGTTATGCCTTTTTAAAGGATACGGTCGACCCCAAGGATACACTCCAGTGGATCGAAGGCGACTTGCCTGCAATGCTGGACCGACTCCGGAGCGAGCCTCCGCTTACGTATGCTCAGGGTTTTTATCAGGTAGATGGCGTACCGGCGATTGTTTCGGCAGCTTTGGTTCAACCCATTCAGGTGGCGTATCTACCCAGGCGAGACCAGCTTCCCATCCTGCTCTTTGTTGAACGGCTGGATCAGCAGAAGCTGGCGTCGATAGGTACGGCCTCTGGCATTGTCAATCTAAAAGCCGGGCCGGCAGAAAAGGATAGCGCCAGCCTTATCATAAGCGAGGACTACGGTGTTCCTTTTCTGCTCAGCTGGCAGGCAGAGCGTCCTGGCGGTGTACTGCTAAGCGTAATGCTGCCTCTGCTGGTACTTACGGCCTTTGCCCTGTATCTGGTTTTAATCAAACTCAAGCGCCGGTCGCTGCGCGCGGCTGCATTGATCGACAGCAGCCACGAAGCCCTGGAGCATAGCGAGGCTCGTTTTCGGGATGTTGCCGAGGCTTCTTCAAACTGGATCTGGGAGACGAATGCCCGACGTGAGCTGACCTATCTTTCTGACCGGTTCGCAGTCAGCACCGGCTTTAGTGTTCACGAGTGGCTGGGGAAGCCGCTACAGGAGCTTATTGATTTCAGCGAAACGGACTTCCAGGCAAGCGCCCAACAAGATCAGGAATCAGCAGGTACCCCAAAAGCCCTGGAATGCTTTTACATGGACCGCGAAGGACATAAACGTGTGGGGCATCTTTATCTTCGGTCTGTTTGGACGGAGGGCGTCTTATCCGGATATCGCGGGACCCTTAGTGACATCACCGACGAAATGGAAGCTCAGGCCCATTACGAGCATCTGTCCAAGTATGATCCGCTGACGCAGCTCCCCAACCGGACATACATGTATCGGTATCTCAAGGAGCACTTGGGAAACGGACCGACACCAGAGAGTCCTTTAACCGTTTTTTATCTGGACCTGGATGACTTCAAGCACGTCAACGATACTCAGGGGCATGAGTTTGGTGACAAGGTCCTTATCGAAGTGGCCAACCGATTCAAGCGATGTATGGACAGCAGCGTATTTATTGCCCGGCAGGGCGGCGATGAGTTCGTTCTTGTTCTTACTGGGCAAATGCAGCCAAACACTTCTGTATTGGCAGAGTGTCTGCTGGCCTGTCTTTCTACTCCGATCACGATTGACGGACTTGAGGTTCATGTCAGCGCCAGCATTGGTATCGTGCAGGCGCCTGCACATGGGGTTATTAAGAACGAGCTGCTTCGGTTTGCCGACATTGCACTTTACGAAGCCAAGGGGGCAGGCCGTAATACGTGGCGGTTGTACGACAGCGCGATGAACGAGCGGCTGCTTCAACGCCAGCAGATTGAGGAAGACCTGCGGGCCGCACTGCAGCGCGATGAGTTACAACTTGTCTTCCAGCCGCGCTTTAGTATCCAGAACGGAAAAATCATTGGCGCAGAGGCACTGGTACGCTGGAACCACCCTACCCGCGGTTTGCTGAGTCCTGCTGTATTCATACCGGTTGCGGAGCAGAGCGGGCTTGTAGTTCCACTGAGCGACTGGGTTCTGCGCAAGGCATGTCGCGAGGCGCTCGAATGGAAAGGCCCCATTTTCGTGTCGGTTAATCTGTCCTGTATCGAGTTCCAACGCAATGATCTGGTAGAGCGTATCCGCCAGGTACTGGAAGAAACGCAACTTGAGCCCGCACGGCTTGAGCTGGAAATTACCGAAAGCGTGATGTTGGATAATGCTGAGAGCGCTTTGGCCCTGATGCATGAACTCAAGGCGCTGGGTGTGAAGCTTTCCATGGATGACTTTGGTACAGGCTATTCCTCGCTCAGTTACTTGAGCCAGTATCCATTCGACGGCATCAAGATTGACCGCAGCTTCATCATGAGCTTGAGCGAGGGTGGCCATAGCAATCAGGCCATCATCAAGGCCATTGTTGCACTGGGCAAGGCGCTCTCAATGTCCGTGACCGCAGAAGGTGTCGAAACAGCCGAGCAGCTTAATGCACTAGGTATCCTGAGCTGTGATCAGGCGCAGGGGTTTCTGTTGGGCAGACCGGTTCCTGTGGAACGCCTGGTTGAGCAGTTGAATGAGCAGCTTACCCCGGAGGGCAAATCTCAAAGCTGATGCGATTCCAATCGCGCCTCCAGACGGGCGATCTGCCTGATCAGGTCCTTGCCGGTGGCGCGCTCCAGATCGAGTTGACGGGCCAGGTCATCCAGATGCCGGGCCTGTGTGGTATGCAAGGCCTGGAGTCGCTCATTATCCCGAATCAGTTGGATGTTCTGCTCCCGCAAAGAGGCATTCTCGGCCAGAACCGCTTGATGCTGGTTGCGCAAGTCACTGACGGCGGAATCCGACTGCACCTGATCTTGTAACCGCTGGCGCTGCATCACCTCCTGATAACCTTCCAATGCATCCCGTGCCGTCTTGAGTTCAGCGCTTAGCGTTTTGATACGCTGGGCACGGGCAGCCGACTCACGCTGGCTATGAGTCAGGTCTACCGCCTGCCTGGCCAGCTCGTTATTGGCTGCGTTGTATCGGTTTGCGTAATCTGCTGCGAGCGCTTCGGCCTTCGCTAGTCTGGCTTCCAGGTCCCTGATACGCTCTTGCTGGGCGTTCGCACGCTCATCGGCAAGTTTGAGCTTTTCATTTATCGACTTCGCCTGAACCGCGAGCGTTTGCTCGGCCTCGTCTATTTCCAGCTGGGCCCTCTCCAGCAACTTGCGTTCGAGTTGTTCGATCAGTGCCAACATGTCCGCTCTGATCCGTCCGCTCGGTCCTGAAAGGCTTTGCTCGTCAGCTTCGATTTCTTTTTTATAGCGTTGAATAGTTGTAAACGAGCCTCCTGTCAGCGCCCGGATTTCAGGTACAGAGGCAGACCGGCCCTCTTCCTTTAGCTGCCGGATGGCAGTGGCCACCTTCTCCTTGTCTATACCGTTACGGCTCATGGCTACTCGCTTTACGTAAAGAATAAAAATCGTAAGGTTAATCGTAGCGCAACTCTGTGCTCATCCCAAGTAGGGGATGGCGTAGCCAGAAAAAGGCAGGACTATATTTAACACCTTGATTTACAGCGCTTTTCGCCAGACGGTGCTCTCCTGCGCATTACGATGTCAGCTATGATGGAGTGAAATCAACTCAGGAGCGCCCATGGCTACCAACATTGAACGGTTCGATAATCTGGTCGGTCGGCTTTTTGGTGAGTTGTACGAGGCCTTCCCTATTCCGCGTAATCTCTTTTGTACTGATATGCAAAAGCACATCGAGGCGGCGGGCCTGAATGAAATAGATGACTTTAATCCCTGTGCGGATGAGGCTCGATTCTTTACCGCCTCGGTCAGATGGCTTGGCAATGCAGGCTTGATCGAACATGGCGATGTAGTGGCTGGAACCGCTCATGATTGTGTCCTCACTGCCAAGGGGCTCGAGATTTTGAAGGCAACGCCTGCATGCCTTGAAGGTGCTCTGGGTGATCGCCTTGTTCAGGCAGCGAAACACGACGCTGACGAGGAGCTTCGCCAACTGACCGGGCAGGCTTTGAGCTATGGGATATCCCTCGCGCTTCATAAATTCTGAGCCATTACAAACCTTTGCACGCTTGCAGATAAACCGCTTTCGCTGTGGTCCAAGTAGTAGCGCGTTTGATAACTGAGAAGCTTTTTAAAGGCAGTGTTCAGCCGACGAAAGGTCAGGCAGCTCGGGGCTTTCAGCTTGGTTTTAGCCCGCTTGCCCCCATATAGGATGGACTGCCTGGAAAACCTCTTTAAACCCTTCTCATCAGTTCTCGACGTTCACCCCTGTCCCGTCGGTAAGGGGTATGTTGCCTTGGAGATATCTGTATGAAAATGTCAGAAAACATCGACGCCCTTGCCAAGGCCCTGGCCGCCGCACAGGCTGAGATTGAAAACGCCACGAAGGGAAGCATCAATCCGCACTTCAGAAGCAAGTATGCGGATCTAGCCGAAGTATTGAATACAACCCGACCGATTCTGAGCAAGTTCGGCCTTTCGATCGTCCAAATGCCGGGCTTTGAAGATGGCAAGGTCAGTGTCGAAACGGTACTGATGCACGAGTCGGGTCAGTGGATCAGCAATACCCTGCTGGGCCCCTGCATGAAAATGGACCCTCAAGGGGTTGGTAGCGCGATTACGTACTATCGCCGTTATTCCCTGGCAGCCTTTGCAGGTATTGCCCAGGAGGATGACGATGCCAATGATGCTTCTCAGACCAATGCCAACCGCCAGCCTGCTGTTTACATTAACAAGAGTCAGCTCAAGCGTATCGAAAATGCGGTAAGCGAGTGCAGCCCGGCCGTTCAGAAGAAGTTTGAAACGGATTACCCGGACGCCAGCAAGATGACCGTTGACGTCTATGACAGCATTGTCAGCAGTCTCGAGTCAGCCGCCAAGAAGTACCAGGAGCGCAAGAGTCAGGACAACGCGGCATGATTTCCCTCACCTATCCATTGGCAAGCCTGCAGGGACGCTTGGCTTAGCTCTAACACTCAAAAATAGCAGACTGATTTTTACTAGCCCGCATCAAATGCCCTTTTGGCTATCCAATGAGCCAGCACCGCTTAGACGGTATATGCAGCTTCTACGGTAGCCTGTCCGTTTTCCTTGGTTATAGTGATGCTGTTACGAATCCAATCGCGTAGATCCGTATGGCTGATAACCAGAACCGTTCCCTTGTCATGGGACTTTTCCTCCAGCAAAAACATTAATCGCTCAAGACCGGCCTCATCAAGGGCCTGATCAATCTCGTCTGCCATAAACAACCTGATGGGTTTACTGGCTCGAGATGCGACCAGATCTTGCAGTGCCATGGCGGTTGCTAACCTGACTTTACGCTTTTCTCCTCCTGAGAGACTTTTAAAGGTCTCACCCCCGGTTGCGCTGATCACGTCGATAGAGAACTTCTCGCGTAACTCTCCCTTGGCCGTCAATGCAATGGTAGACCACACCGCGGTCACGTTTCCGTCCGTCAATGTAGACAAATAGTGAGCCGTCCGAGCATTCAGGTAGGGGGTTACGTTATCCAGAATATGCGCACGAACGCCTGACGGGCTGAATACCCGGGCGGCTTCTTCCGCCAGTGCAAGACGTTGCTGCGCTGCGCTCAATGTAGCCGTCAAGGCTTCTTGTCTCACCCTTGCCTGTGCCAACTGCTCACGTGCACGCTGTATGGCTGAGTCGTACGGATTCTTTGCTGATTCGAGCTGCGCGATGCGCTCCTTCAGCACCTGTAGCTGCCTGGCCTGTTCCTGCCAGGCGTGCTGTTCAGCCTGGGTTTTTCGTCTTTGCTGCTCAAGCGCTTCCAGGGTTGCACTTTGCTCGGAAACATCAGTCATTTGCTGGCGATAATTCCGTAGGCTGTTTTCCAACTGGTCAAGCGCCTCTTTCGCTGTCTTCGCTTGATCTTGTAGCGCAAGTACCTTTTCCTGCTGCGTTTTTACGGATTGCCGGGTCATGTCTCGTGAGGCATCAAGATCCTGTGGTTCGATGACATGACCGCATTGAGAACACGTAGTACCTACTTGATCGTCAATGTGCTCCAACGTGTGAGCGAGCCGCTGGGTCTTGGCTTGTTCACGCTCCAGGGTCTGTTGGACTGCGACATAAGCAAGCTCCGCTTCTCGAAGCGTCTTGGCATGGATACGCTCCTGCCGGCGTTCCTCATCGGACGCGGTGATTCTGCTACGAACGGCCGCGGCCTGCTCGTCCAGGCTTTTCAAGCGTGCCTGAAGATACTCTCCCAGGCTTGTATCAAACGCATCCCGAACGGCATGGTAGTGCTGGATAACGGTCTGGACGGCGGCGCTCTGCTGACGTATCCACGCCTCGCGATCCTGCTCGGCCGCCTCGACATTGGCGGTAAAGGTGGTGATGGCTGTTTCCAAGGCCTTGGCCTGAGTGGTGAGCTCTCCTACCTCGACCTTGCATTGATTAAGTCGGGCCCGAGCGATCTCATAAGCCTGTTGCAACTGATGGATACCTGCGGCCTCCTCTACCAGGAGCTTGAGGTTTCGGTCTGTCATCCCAGGCAGGTCGGGCATAGCCTCCTGACCCAGATAGATCGCGTTAACGAACACTTCGCGCGAACAGCCCATGACCTTATCGACCAGCACCTGGGTCAGCTTATCCGAGCCCTTGGTCAGGTCCTGCCATTCGCCTCCCATGAAATGCTCAAGGCGCAACTGATTCTTGTATTGGCGATGCTTGCGATAACGCCTGATGCGGTAACGTGCGCCCGTCTCGTCAAGCAGCTCAAGTCTGACTTCTGTACCCTTTCCCGCGGTACGGTTGATCACCGCATCACCAGACTCCTGACGAGCGGTTTCGCCATACAGTGCCCAGCACAGTGCGTCGGCAATTGACGATTTGCCAGCGCCGTTACTCTTTTGGCTCGTATCATCCAGGTTCTCGCCCTGGATCAGTACCAGACCCTTGTCGTTCAGGGGAAGCGACTCGACATGTCCAATCGCCATGAAGTGAGTAATCGAAAGGCTCTGTATCCTCATGGATCGATCGCCTCGGCTTCGCTGAGTATGTCATTACACAGTGCTACCAGTGCATCACCATACGTGCTGTTTTCCTCCACCCACCCGCGAATCGATTCGCGTAATGTCGGTGCACTGGAGACCTGCGAGCGACGCTGCATAACAGCAGAGCGTGGCAAGGGGATGGCTTGTACCAGGCTTCCCAACGCACCCCATGTCTTGAGCTGATCACGAAGGTGAGAAATCTCCTCCTCGGTCGCCTCGCCCAGCCGGGCCCGCACATAATGACCTCGGCACTGCGCCCTGGCTTCTTGCTCATCCCAGCGAATATCCAGATCCATGAAGCGGGGCGCAGAAGAGGTACGAAATACCACGTCGGTATCGCTGACCAAGAGATAGCCTGCCCGGGTACCTATATCGTTCCAAGTCTGATGGGTGGTGGCGCCTACGCTATAGACCTCACCCTCGAAGCGCTTATGGTTATGGTAGTGCCCACTAAAAACGCGCTTGAACCCGTATCGGGCCAACTCCGCTGCGTTAAAGCCATGGTCTGGCAAGCCGGTTAGAACACCATTGACTGGCGCATGAATCATCAGAGTCCATGCGTTGGGAGCTTCCCCTTTTGCATTCAAATCTGTCAGGCAAGCGTCAATATGCCGGCGGACGTCATCGAGTCGGTCGTACCAAGGCACCATGACAACATGCTCATCCTCGAACAACATTGGCGTTGAAATCACTTCAATACCAGGAATGGTACGCAAGCTCTCGCAAGCATTGCCCAGCGCGCTACTGTCACGGGATTCAAGGTCATGATTACCTGGTAACACACGAATGTTCAGGTCCAGGTCTGTTGTAAGCCGTGCGAACAGGTCGATAGTTGGATTAAGGACCGTGGGCGAAACGGAGCCACGTACATGAAAAAGATCACCTGTGATGTAGAGCGTACGCCCTCCTACCGTGCGAAGGTCATGCGCCGCCACCTGAATCTGATCCAGAATATGACCGAGACGGCTATTGAGCCCATTCTTGTCGACACGGGAAAACGCTGACCAATTATGCAAATGTGCATCCGAGCAGATGCCATAGACGAGGCTCATAGGCTGTCAGATCCTGCTTTAGGCGATAATACGTTTGACGTCGAGAAGAGACAGAGGTTGAACACCTCTGCTGTTATTACAGAGCCAACGGCGCAACGGCACGCAGCGGTAATGGAATCAAGATGGGGGCAACGGCAAAAAAATAAACGGTAGCAGGTGATCAGATGAGCCTTTAGCGAGACACCTGCCCTACGGGCGTTCCTACCAGGTCGTCTATTTGCAACTGCGCCTTCTGCTTGTTGTGTTTGAGCAGCTCATGCTCGATATCGTCCAGTAGCGTCTGGAACAGCGCACCATTTTTCAAATACCGGGCGGAAAAACGCCAAGTATAAGGCTCTCCTCCATCAAGAGGCGCTGCGGTAATCGTCAGGCTACCCTCTTGGTCGATGATGCCTTTAAGAGCAAATGAGTCAGCAAAAATGTAGGTAAGGCGAGACAGACACTTCATGATGCAAGCAGAACCAGGCAGTAGTGTTTGTTAGAGGCAGCGTTTTGCTATTTATTCGCCACTACAGCGTGCCGTCTGTCTAAAGGGATAAACGGTTAGCAAAAAAATCCATATTTTTTAAAAAGTGGCTCAAGTTATTGATTTGGCAGCCGATGAAATATGCAGGCAGACAGGATACCCTGCCTAGCTGAGCATGCTGCCCCAGGGACGGGGCCCTTTCTTTCGGCCCAGTCCCTTCATTTCCATGAACATCTTCGGGTTTCGATGTTCAATGTCATCGTGGTGCTATCGCTGCCGTTGCAGTCGATACTGCCTTCTCGGAAAGTCTACCAAGCTAACGCAATGATCTTGGCTACACTTGCCACAAGCCGGAATCGCCCGCTGCGCTGAGGGGCGTCATGGTTGTATCACCTTGTCCCACTGCTACAAGGAAGGCTGTTATGGAATTCAAATGGCTACTCCGTGAGCTACAACGAGATCCCAACGACCAGGACTGGGTCAAAGGCTGGGGAGTTTATCGGAACACTCCATGGCATTTGGCTTGCGTTTACAACAGCGAGGCGGTAGCTGTCTCCGAGGCGGTAAGGCTTGGCCAGGGCTACGCCGTTTCCTGGGGAGCACATAAATTGGGCACCAATCAATTCATTATTACTGAAAAATCCTGATCTCCCTGCCTGGGTGCGATATGGCTCTGCCCAGTCGCACCGATTCATCTGACAGACAAGCGCTTCATATACCTGCCTATAAATTCCAGATCGTTTCGCAGTGTCATATTTCTGCTACCTGCTACCCGTACAAATATGTAACGAGTTGTTCCGGCTAACCACCTCAGCACGTACAGGGAGCGAACGAGTCATGCCTTCTCTCACCCGCAGAAATCTATTACAGGCAGCGGCCGTCGGGTCGGCCATCGCCATGCTACCCGCCTCGATCCAACGGGCATTGGCCATTCCCGCCCACAACCGTACCGGTACTATTCAGGACGTCGAGCATGTAGTCATCCTGATGCAGGAGAACCGATCATTCGATCATTATTTTGGCACGCTGCCGGGCGTACGCGGCTTTGCTGACCGGCTGACGATTCCATTGCCGGGCGGACGCACTGTCTGGCAGCAGCAAGGTCAAGAGCGCGTTATCCTGCCTTATCACCTCGACAGCCGAAAAGGTAACGCCCAGCGTGTGCATGACACGCCACATTCATGGGCAGACACCCAGGCGGCCTGGGACAGTGGTCGTTTGAGTGCATGGCCAACCTATAAGACGCTGACTTCGATGGGATACTACGAGCGTAATGAGGTGCCCTTTCAGTTTGCCTTGGCCAATACCTTCACGCTGTGTGACGCCTACCATTGCTCGCTGTTAGGTGGAACAGCACCAAATCGCCTGTTTCTTTGGACCGGTACCAACGGCCCCACCGGCTCTAACGTCGCAGCGGTTGTCAACGAGTGGGATGCTCCGGGGCCGCCCGATGAGGGATATGACTGGACGACCTATGCAGAGAGACTTGAGGATGCGGGCGTCTCGTGGAAGGTCTATCAGTACCTGCCGGACAACTTCGGTGATAATGCCTATGCAGGCTTTCGCCAATACCGTGCCGCAAGCGTCAAGGTTGGCAACCCCGCCCAGCCCTCTGCAGACTTTAACGACTTCGTCGTCTATCGCGAAGCGTTGGAGTCCGTCGCCCCGCTGTACAAAGGCAACGGCAATACCATGCCAGCAGCGAACAGCGAAGACCTAGAAACCATGTTCGAGAGCTTTAGACGCGACATCCGAAAAGGCAAGCTGCCTCAGGTGAGCTGGCTGGTCGCACCGGCAGAGTATTCGGAGCACCCCAGTCCCTCCAGTCCTGTTCAGGGAGGCTGGTATACCCAGGAAGTCCTTAATGCACTGACTGAAAATCCAGAGATCTGGAGCAAGACGGTACTTCTCGTCAACTATGACGAAAACGATGGCTTCTTCGACCATGTGCCGCCACCTGCCGCTCCTTCCCTACGCGCAGATGGAACACTGGCAGGTAAATCAACCATTGCCTTCGATGCCGAAGTGTTCCAGCACAAAGCACCTCCTGGCTCGAAGGACCAGCCTGCCCCCGATGGACGTGTGTACGGACCAGGGCCCCGTGTCCCGATGTTTGTCATTTCGCCGTGGAGCCGAGGCGGCTGGGTGAATTCGCAGGTCTTCGACCATACTTCGGTACTGCAATTCTTGGAAAAGCGCTTCAACGTAAAAGAGCCCAATATCAGTCCATGGCGGCGAGCGGTATGCGGCGATTTGACGTCTGCCTTTAATTTTGTTGATCCGAATCAGGAGTTATTGCCGCCCTTGCAGACTACCTCTCGCCGTGCAGCGGATCAGTTGCGGGAAAAACAGGAGCAGCTACCACAGGTCCCTGTTCCGCCTACTGACCAACAACAAGTCCCTGTGCAGCGACGTCTGGCTCGCCCTTCCCGAGCATTGCCGTATCGGATCGAGGTCGAAGCGGAAGCCAGTCCGGAGACGCGCCAGCTAACCCTGACCATGCGCAACACAGGCGAGCAAGGTCTCGTGCTGCATGTATACGATCGGCTGCATCTGGAGGATATCCCTCGCCGTTATACCATCGAGGCAGGGAAGCTGTTGAGTGATGTCTGGGTCCCCACTACTACAGATGATGGCACCTACGACCTATGGTTGTTGGGGCCTAACGGCTTTCATCGAGCACTGCGTGGCAACCTCAAGGCTCCGCAGCCAGAAGTAAGGCTGCAGCGTGACGGTAAAAGCCACAATCTGGTCATGACAATCACCAATACAAGCCTGCAGGCTATGACCGTTCAGATTGATCGGTGTCCCTATACGTTTGAAAAGCCCCACGAGTTTCAGCTTGGTGCGGGTGCCACACATAAACAGCGTATATCGACGCGCGTGAGTGGTGGATGGTACGACATTACGGTTCGGGCTGATCAGGGCAGCTGGGAACGGCGTCTGGCTGGCAGACTCGAAACTGGCCGCCATTCAATTAGCGATCCCTTGATGGGCAATACCTGACCGTCGGAGGTGTCTCACAGGCATCCCTGAGCTGGATGCCTGCCTTCCAAAACTGGTTACGCCTTAAGCTCGGGAGGAACCGTCCCGTCGTGCTCGGCCAGCTTTTGCATAACGGCCTTGTGTAGCCAGTTGTTCATCTGCTCCGAATCTCCAAGCTTATCGGCAGGACACCCAAGCTCGGCGGCCATTTCCTTGCGTGATTCATAACTGCTGTCCAGGTTAAGTACCTTGAGCAGGTCGACGATGGAGGAGCGCCAGTTCAGGTGATCAGTATGCTTAGCAGCCATCGCATCGAGACGCGCCGAAATATCCATCGAATTTTGCATGCCGGTAGCTGCCGGAGCCTGTAGTTGCTCGGCACGAGCGCTGTGGGCCGCATTGGTTTCTTCAGAATCGGTAACGATACGTGTAGACGTTTTGCTGGCATCGATAACGCCGACATCAGCCTTTCGCTGCTCTTCGTTACTAACGCCGTCCAAGCCAAGCTTGTCAAGAATCGAGCTAAACAGTCCCATGATTGACCCTCGTGATTAAACCTAGAGTACTTATGGACCCTCAGAGAGGGCCTGTGATTCAACGCTTTATGCTGCTGTAAGCGAGGCGATCATAAAAAACTATTCTTGCAAAATAATCTGTATAAAAATCAATAGCTTAAAAACATAATCTAATGTTGATTACTAATCTTAACGAGAAATCACTTTAACTCTCTGACTTTAATGCATTTTCTAAGATGTGGACGGCTTGGCTTCACGATAAATTGAAGGAAGATATCTATGAACATAAATATTAATAATTAAAATCAATGACTTATAAGACTTTACTAAGATTTTACTTTTAATATAATGGTTCAGTTGAGGTTATGGCTGCTGTTCAGCAACGCATCATTACCGTTCTTTGATATCGTTGAGTAACAGAGCGGCCTGAGAAGCCTTCCACCATTATTGCCGCGCTCAATCGCCTACTGCTCCGTATCCAATCGGGTGCAGAAGCGCAGCGCGCCTTTCTCGATAATATGGCGCACCGGTTGCGCACCCCGTGTCGGCTTGCATACCCAACGTCAATGGTTGTGCGAACGATATGTGAGCGCTCTTGATAGCAGTCGCACGTTGAGCCTGCGAGCGGATGATTCATTAGACCAATCAACTACTAACCTTGGCCCGAGCCTCAACCTACCACTTGCATACGTTCGCCCTCACCCCGCTGCGCCTGGACTAACAGGTTTAAGAGGCGATTCCTCACTACCTGGGCGGCAGATGCCGGACGCCTCGACTTAGGGCTTGAGCTGCAGGCTGCCTCAACACAAGGCAATGCCTTTCTGCTGCGTCAATCTTGTCGACAATGCCGTCCGCCATATCCTGCCTGAAGGTTGCACCACAATGCGAGACAAGCTGTCGGACCAGGCGGTCATCCTAGAAGTAGAAAACAGTAGGCCAGGTATTCCACCGGATGAACATGAGCGTATCTTCGAGCGATTCTATCGGTTTGAGTGGGTATACATGGTACGGGCCTTGGACTTGCCATTATGCGAGACATCGCCATGCCCATATTCAGCTAAGGATGGAAAAGGGCTTATGGTTCATCTGATATTTTCCTTCGCTACATGCAAAAGACAATTTCGGATTTCCGGCTACGCTCATAAGGCTGGATAACACCGGCCCTGTAATAGCAAAGCGCGTACAGGTCATTACTAGATCGTAGGGATATCCGTCATGTTCAAGTTGAAACCACTTGCACTGCTTATCGGATTACTCGGCACGACCTACAGTTACGCTGCGTCGAATACGGCCGACCTGACCCAGGGCGGCTCGCAGAATACGGCCGCGCTGACACAAACCGGGCAAGGCAACCACAGCGTTCAGATCCAGCTGGGCACCGACACTCGTCAAACGGTGCTGCAAACGGGCGAACTCAATGCGGTATCGATCTACCAGGGGAAAGGACCCGCGGGACTATTGATATCGATCAGCGTGGTGAAAGCCACCTGGTGGAGATTTATCAGGACACCCGAGGATGGTCTACCGTGGCGGTTACGCAGCGAGGCAGCGTGAACGAGGCGCGTATCGATCAGGGCAGCAATAACACCGGGCGTGTCACGAGCTACCAGGAGGGTACTCACAACCTGCACGACTTCCGGTTGGAAAACATGAGTGGGACGCCCAGCCTCAATGCCCGCACCCTGAGCAATGGCAATACCATGAGGGTTGTACAGGGCGAGGATGCTCAATACTTTATGGATGCAAACCTTGTGCAGAACGGTGACAACAATCTGATCGACCTGCAACAGCAATGGCGTCATCAGGAGGCCGAGGTCAATCAGCAGGGTAATGGCAATATCGTTCAGGTGCAGCAGAGCGGCTTGGGGCCTATCGAGGGCGAGCTGAGCGGGTCTCTGATGCAGGCCTCTCAGACTGGAAACGACAACATCCTGAACGTTCAGCAGGGAAGTGACGGCAATACTCTCGTTTCCAGCCAGAACGGTGATCGTAATACTCTGGATGTGCAGCAATGGGGTTGGTCTGGCTACCTGACTAACAAGATGACCAACCGCCTAGAAGCCACGGTAAACGGCAACGATAACCGCATGACCGTGGTGCAGATGGGGGGTGCGGGTGCCCATGAGATTATGGCCGAGCAGACCGGTAACAACAATGAGATGAACTTAAGTCAACGAAACATGACTGATAGCTCCCCGGATATGGCGCAGCGCGGGGATGGGCTGGTCATGACGGTGACTCAAATGAATACCCGGAATGACCATTTCGCGCTGGTGCAGGAAGGCACCAACCACACCCTAAGCCTTGAACGCTCAGGCATAGGCAATGAAGCAATCGTTTCTTAACTGGGTACAGCCAATATGGCCTCGCTGATGCAGCAATGATTGCCTGAGCCAGGCGGGGTATTCTCCCCGCCTTTTGTTTTACAGACCGGATACAGTAGTACCGTCTTTCAACGGATCACGTGGCCTGTTCAACATGAGTTCCTGGTACGAGCGTCGTGTTTTGCCTTATCTGCTCGATATTGCCTGCGGGATTAAACCCGTACGCCTGCAGCGGCAGTCTCTTATTCCTTTGGCGTATGGTCAGGTGCTGGAAATTGGCATCGGGACCGGGCTCAACCTTGAGCACTATGACAGGTCTCGGGTAGAGCGTATCGTCGGGCTGGACCCTTCCCTGGATATGCACCGGCTGGCTCGGTCTCGTGCTCAACGCGCAGGCCTTGATGTCGAACTGGTTGGCCTGTCGGCCGAGCGGATTCCCTTTGAGAATCACTCCTTCGACACGGTTGTGGTGACCTATTCGCTGTGCACGATTCCAGATCCGGCCGCTGCACTCAAAGAGATGCATCGCGTACTCAAGCTGCAGGGACAGCTCCTATTCTGCGAGCATGGGCAAGCCCCCGATGAAGCGGTGCGTGTGTGGCAAGATCGGATGACGCCGCTCTGGTCCCAAGTAGTGGGCGGCTGCCACCTGAACCGGGAAATAGGCAAACTTATCCATGACGCCAAATTCGAAATGATTGAATTCAAAAGGTTTTATTTAACGGGCTTACGCCCATTAACGTATCATTATTGGGGCGTTGCCCGTGCCTTAGCCTGATTACAAATCTTATAATATGTCTTATATCGCCCTATTATGAAAAAGCTAATCGTTAATCTATTTGTCTAATGAAGTTTAGAATATCCAACCAAGTGACTTATTTTAATTGCAGGAAGACGGGGTTATTCGAGACGCTCAGAGGAATATAGGGAACCCCACACAACACAAGCCCTACAGCCTACAGAACAAATTTCAACTCAATAAATGTGATTGTTTTTATTAAAGAGAAAATAAAACAATAAGATAATAGCTGTGCGCTTAGTGCCTCTCTACTACAGTAATTTCAATTTGATTCCGATGCGCTCGTAGCAAACAAGCATTTTTGTTTTATTGGCCCCCTCTCCTTTCTAAGCAGTAAAGAAATCAGATCATATTTCTAAGAAGCCTAAACTTGCATCAACGTTGTTTTCACCTTTATAAAGGTGACAGCGCTACTGGTCTTTGTCGGCCTTTTATCGCTGTCCAAGATGCAGCAGATTCGGGCAGCCGGGCCCGTAACGCGGCTTCCGCGTCCGATGCCGCTCAGCTGTCATGAGGCCAGAGCTAGTGCCGGTGCTGCACTGGCGCAGATTGCCCAGGCGATTACCGATATCAACGAGAAAAACCTGCTGGTCGCTACGGCGTCTGAAGAACAGGCCCAAGTAGCCCGGGCCGTTGACTACAATCTGGTCAGCATCCGTGACCTGTCGATACAGACGTCCGCAGGTGCCAACCAGACCGCTACGGCCAGCGCAGAACTGTCTCGCCTAGCCGTGAATATGAACCGACTTGTGATGCGGTTTGCGACGTAAAGCCAGATAGAGAAAGCCCCGGAACACCGGGGCTTTTCTTTTTCAGTCCACCAGCACAATCTGAAAATGACGTTTCTTGCCCAGGCTCAATCGGCTGCCCTCCAAAGCCGCAGACAGAGGCTCGTCCGGATTCTGGACCTGCACGTCGTCCAGACGCAGCCCACCGCCGTCCGCCAGTCGGCGCACGGCACTGCGCGAACCCTGTAGTCCGCTGGCCACCAGAAGATCGGTCAGGGTCAAGCCCGTTTGCAGTGCGGCGCGGCTGGCTTCCACTTTGGGTAGTGTGTCGCTCTGGCCGCCCTCACTGAACAACGCCCGTGCCGCTGTCTCCGCGTCACGCTGGGCCGCTTCGCCATGGCACAAACGGGTCGCCTCGTTGGCCAGAACGATTTTCGCCTCGTTAAGCTCTGCACCCTGCAATGCGCCTAGGCGACGTACTTCGTCCATGGGCAGTTCGGTAAACAGTGCCAGGAAACGCTGTACGTCCCGATCATCGCAGTTGCGCCAGAATTGCCAGAAATCATAGGCAGATAGCTTATCGCCGTTGAGCCATACAGCGCCTTGTGCCGACTTGCCCATTTTCTTGCCGTCACTCGTGGTCAACAGCGGCATCGTAAGCCCGTAGAGCTGCGGGCCATTCTGGCGACGTGACAGCTCAACGCCATTGATAATGTTGGCCCACTGGTCAGCGCCACCCAACTGCAGAGTGCAGCCATACCGATGGGCCAACTCGACGAAATCGTAAGCCTGAAGCAGCGTGTAGCCAAATTCCTCGAAGGACAGAGAGTGCTCACGATCCAGGCGATTGCGGATGGCATCGAACGTGAGCAGGCGGTTGATCGAGAAATGCCGTCCTACGGTATTGAGGAAATTCAGGTAACCCAGCCCATCAAGCCACTCGGCATTGTCTACTACCCGGGCTTGCCCGTCCGTATCGCCCACTTCCAGGTAGGTCGTAAATGCCTTGGCAATACCGGACATATTCTGAGCGATCTGGGCATCGTTCAGCACCGGGCGGCTGCTGTCCCGAAAGCTGGGATCGCCAATGCGCGTCGTGGCGCCACCGATTAAAAGCAGGATCGGATGCCCTGCACGCTGCATCCAGCGCATGAGCATGAGACCTTGCAGATGCCCGACGTGCAGGCTATCAGCCGTTGCGTCAAAGCCTAGGTACGCGGTCACTGGTCCGTTATTGAGCGCTTGGCCAAGACCGTCACGGTCGGTGATCTGATGGACGAAACCACGTTCTTCCAACAGGTGAAGCAGGTCTTGCTGGGGCTTGTTCATTGAGTACGTCTCCTTGGCTTTCTGGCCTGCGGAGACTGGGAGAGGTTGCATTCACCGAGCCGCCACAGGCGGTTCGGAATGCAGCGCAGCACCTACCACCCGAAAGAGTTCAGGTAGTAATAATACGCAGCGATAGGTGTGATAAAGGTGTTCATGGGCGACAAAGCTAACCGGTTCAGCAGGAAAGTCAAGCGAAACGGCAAATCACTAGAATTCCTTTCTTTCAACAGCCTATGACTTTTTCTCGTTTGTAGTGAGAGAAGCGGCAGACGCATAGTCTTCGCATCGTGATTAACGGCGAATCCCTCATGCGTATCTTCAACCCTGTCTTCGCGTCGCCACAAGGCTCTCCCATACGAGAGTTGTTCAAGTATCTTTCCGTACCCGGCATGATCTCGCTGGCGGGCGGCTACCCTGCCTCCGATCTGTTTGATGAAGCAGGGCTGGCAGAGGCGATGACAGTGGCCTTTCGCAATCCCGTCGGTTGCCTGCAATATTCCGGCAGTGAAGGCTTGCCGGGACTACGCGAGGCACTTGCTCAGTTGAGCCGCCAGCGTGGTATTCCCTGTGAGGCGGACGATCTGATCGTCACGTCTGGCTCGCAACAAGGGTTTGATTTGCTGGTTCGCGTCCTGCTGTCGCCGGGTGACGCCGTTCTGGTAGAACAACCTACCTACCCCGCTACGCTTCAAGCCTTACGGTTGGCTCAGGCCAGAATAGAAACCGTCGCCTCGGATCTGGACGGTATCGATCCTGCGCAACTGGATAGTCAGCTGACCCGCTGTACGCAGGAGCAACGACCGAAGTTTCTCTATCTTTCCCCCACATTTGCCAACCCTACCGGACTTACGCTTGGTCTGGAACGCCGCCGCGCCTTGCTGGAGGTGGCGATGCGTCATGACCTGCTGATTATCGAAGATGATCCGTATGGTGATCTACGCTTTACCGGCGTTGCCATTCCCACGCTGGCAGCGCTGGCTCGCACACAACCGGAAACCCGAGATCAGGTGATCTATCTCTCCAGCCTTTCAAAAATCGTGGCGCCTGGGGTTCGTATTGGCTGGATGATAGGGCCTGCCGAGGTACTTAAACGCTGTACGATCGCCAAGCAAACCGCTGACTTGTGTACCTCCGGCTGGATGCAATCCATTGCCGAAGCCTACTTGAAGCAGGGTTTACTGGAGCGGCATCTACCGGTGCTTACCGCGGCCTATCATGAGAAGTGCCTGGCGCTAGTGAGTGGTCTACAGACACACCTTGGCCAACGGTTCGAATACCAGATACCGGCCGGCGGGCTGTTTGTCTGGGGGCGTTGGTCAGAGGGGCTGGATGCCAAGGCGGTCCTCGAGCAGTCTATTGAGCATAAGGTCATGTACGTTCCAGGCAGCGCCTTCTACGCCAAATCCCCTGACCACTCTGCGGTACGGCTGTCGTTTGCTGCGCCATCGCTCAAGCAGATCGGCCACGCGGTAGAGCGGTTGGCCTTGGCCGTTCAGGCATTCGAGCATGCGGGCTAACCTACTATCCCGCCTTGCTTCCAGGCGTTGATTCTGGTGTCGCCATAGCCCAGAAGATGCCGCAACACCTGCTCGGTATGCTCACCAAGTAGCGGTGGAGGACGTCGGTACGATACCGGCGTTCTGGAAAGACGTATCGGGCTTGCCACCTGCGGAGCCGTCTGTGCCAGCGGATGCGCCATCGTAAAGGTCAGATTGCGTGCCTTTACCTGTCTATCGGCAAAAACCTGAGCCAATGAATTGATCGGACCACAAGGCACCCCCACCGCTTCGAGCAGGTCGATCCATTCTTCAGTACGCCTGAAAACGGTAACCTGCCGAATCAGCGGAACCAGTTCCATACGATGGACGACCCTCGCCTGGTTGGTGGCAAAACGAGGATCATTCACCCAATCCAGCCGGTCTGCCACCTCGCAGAACCGGCGGAACTGAGCATCATTGCCAATCGTGAGGATCATATCGCCATCGGCTGTTGGAAAGGCTTGATACGGCACGATGTTGGGATGGGCATTGCCAAGGCGCGTTGGCGACTCACCGGAGACCAGATAATTCATGGCCTGGTTGGCCAAGCAAGCCACTTCAACATCGAGCAGCGCCATGTCGATATGCTGCCCTTCACCGGTCTGAGTCCGATGGTTCAGCGCAGCCAGAACAGCCACCGTGGCATACAGCCCCGTCAGGATATCTACCAGCGCAACCCCTGTCTTGACCGGGCCACCGCCCTCGTCATCATCCGGATGGCCTGTCAGACTCATAAGGCCGCCAAGACCCTGTATCAAGAAGTCATAGCCTGCCCGCTGTGCATAAGGGCCGCTCTGACCAAAACCGGTAATCGAGCAGTAGATCAGTTCCGGGTTAAGAGCACTGAGCGAGGCGTAGTCCAGGCCATAGGCTGACAAGCCTCCAACCTTGAAATTTTCTAGCACTACATCGGATTTAACAGCCAGATCCCGAAGGATCTGCTGACCGTCGGGCTGGGTGAAGTCCACGGCTATCGAATGCTTGTTGCGGTTGGCTGATAGAAAGTAGGCTGACTCGCCCGTGCTCGCCCCTAGCGGGTCTTTTAAAAAGGGCGGCCCCCAGTGACGTGTATCATCTCCCCCACCCAGGGCGCTCGACCTTGATGACCTCTGCCCCCAGGTCCGCCAGGATTTGTCCGGCCCAAGGCCCGGCAAGAACCCGTGACAGGTCCAGGACCCGTATGCCTGCAAGTGCTCCAGCCATGAGCCAGCCTCCCTGAGAGTGATCAAAAGAAGGCCTGGATACCGGTCTGAGCCCGTCCCAGGATAAGCGCGTGCACGTCATGGGTTCCTTCGTAGGTATTGACCACCTCAAGATTGACCAGATGCCGCGCAATGCCAAATTCGTCAGAGATACCATTGCCCCCAAGCATGTCCCGGGCCATACGGGCAACGTCCAGTGCCTTGCCACAACTGTTGCGCTTCATGATTGAAGTGATCTCCACGGCGGCCGTTCCCTCGTCTTTCATTCGTCCCAGACGCAGGCAGCCTTGCAGGGCCAACGTGATATCGGTCTGCATGTCGGCCAGCTTCTTTTGAATGAGCTGATTTGCAGCAAGAGGTCGACCAAACTGCTTGCGATCAAGGGTGTATTGTCGAGCGGTGTGCCAGCAGAACTCGGCCGCACCCAATGCGCCCCAGCTGATCCCGTACCGGGCGGAATTGAGGCAGGTAAAGGGACCTTTCAGGCCGCGTATTTCTGGAAATCGGTTTTCCTCAGGGACAAAGACGTTATCCATTACGATTTCACCCGTTACTGAGGCACGCAGTCCCACCTTGCCGTGAATGGCAGGTGCGGTGAGACCTTTCCAGCCTTTTTCCAGAATGAATCCGCGGATATCACCGGCCTCATCCTTGGCCCATACAACAAACACATCGGCAATCGGACTGTTGGTAATCCAGGTCTTGCTACCGGTGAGGCGATAGCCGCCCTCTACCTTTTTTGCGCGGCTGGCCATTGATCCTGGGTCGGAGCCATGATCCGGCTCTGTCAGCCCAAAGCAACCAATCCATTCGCCTGACGCCAACCTTGGCAGGTATTTCTGGCGTTGTGCCTGAGTACCAAATTCATAGATAGGCACCATGACCAGAGACGACTGGACGCTCATCATGGAGCGGTATCCTGAGTCGATCCGTTCTACCTCACGGGCGATCAAGCCGTAACACACATAATTAAGTCCACTGCCTCCGTATTCACTAGGGATTGTGGCGCCAAGCAAGCCTGCCTCCCCCATTTTGCGGAAAATCGACGGGTCGGTCTGCTCATGCCGGAACGCCTCCAGGACACGAGGCGCCAGTTGGGCCTGTGCAAATTGCGCGGCGCTGTTGCGTACCATCCGCTCTTCATCGCTGAGCTGCTGCTCAAGCAGGAGAGGATCCTCCCAATTGAACGGTGCATTGGCTGTCATTGCAGGTCACTCCGGTGATCTTGTTGTGAAGCAAGCCTAGAAGACGCCCAACTGTGCTGCAACCGAGCAATGTGCACAGGGTTGTGCGTAAAACTCACTTCACGCCATGATGATTACCGCTGCTGTAGGCATTTGTCTGTGAGCAAGAGGTACATGTGAGAAGAAAAATACCCAGTACAGCTGCGCTGATTGCCTTTGAGGCTGCTGCCAGACACCAGAGTTTTACCCGGGCCGCAGATGAGTTGGCTCTGACACAAAGTGCGGTATGCCGGCAGATTGCAGGTTTGGAAAGCTTTCTGGGCATTGAGCTGTTTCGCCGTACTCGCCGGGGTGCTCTACTTACTGAAGCGGGATTATCCTATAGCCGGCAGGTAGCCCAGCACCTGGATGCAGCCGAGCGGGACGCGCTGGCTGTTATGGCAAGCATGGCTCAGGCCGGCTCGAACTCGCGGTAGTACCCACCTTTGGTACACAATGGCTCCTGCCACGCCTTAAGCGGTTTCAAGTACTTCATCCAGACATAACGGTCAATCTGACCAACCGTACCCGCCCTTTTCTCTTTGCCGACACTGACTTTGACGCCGCGCTTTACTGTGGAGACGGTGAGTGGTCAGGCACACAAACCCATTTTCTCATGCACGAATACCCAGTGCCGGTATGCAGTCCGGCACTGGTCAATCACAAGGATGGCATTACCGCTCAGGCTGTTGCAGCGCTTCCGCTACTGCAACAGACCACACGGCCTTATGCCTGGCGACAATGGTTTAATGCGCAGGGCCTGTCATTCCCCCATGACCTGCATGGTCCGCGTTACGAGCTGTTTTCCATGCTGGCTCAGGCCGCCATCCATGAAATGGGGGTTGCGCTGATTCCGCCGTTCCTTATCCAGAACGAGCTGGAGCAGGAGCGGCTTATCATCTTGAATACCTCTAGCTACCGCAGTGACCGTGCGTATTATCTTGCTACGACCACATCTCAAGCATTACAGACCTTTTGCGACTGGCTGCTTGGCGAGGCACAAGAGTACCGCACAGGCAGCTCATCATCAGAACACGGCATGGAAGAGCCAGTACAGCAACCCTGAAAGCATCATCGCGGCGGGTAAGGTAAATACCCAGGCCAGGGCCAGGTTGCGTACCGTAGACATCTGCAGGCCACTGCCATTGGCTGCCATGGTTCCCGCTACACCCGAGGACAAGACATGCGTGGTCGAGACAGGCAGGCCATACAGGTCGGCTGCGCCAATGGTAGCCATGGCGACCAGCTCGGCACTGGCGCCTTGAGCATAGGTCAGGTGCGTCTTACCAATGCGCTCGCCCACGGTAATGACGATCCGTCGCCACCCAACCAGGGTGCCCATACCCAGCGCAATGGCGACTGCCACCTTTACCCAAAGCGGAATGAACCGTGTCGCCTCATCGATCTGGCGCTTGAATTCATTGAGATTGTTGCGTGTGTCGTCGGAAAAAGTATCGAGCTTTTGTTTCTTGAGCAGGCTGATGCTTTCTGAAGTCAGGTACATGTCGTTACGCACGTTCATCATGGCCTGGGCAGGTACGTTGGCCAGCGTGCCGTAACTTTTCACCTCATGGGCGATCAACCCGGTCACTGCACCCAACGCCGGAATGACCTCCTCCGTGGACTTGCGGGTACGTACATATTCCAGAAGTACGCCACGTGGATCGGCCGGTGCAGCGCCAGGTACATCCCTTACAATTCCTTGTTGAGTCACCTGAGCTACAGCAACGAACTGCGGCGTTTGCGTGGCGGGCACTGCACGGTTCAGCGCATAGGCCATTGGCAAGGTACCCACCAGGATCAGCATGATAAGCCCCATTCCCTTCTGACCGTCATTGGAGCCGTGGGCAAACGACACGCCGGTGCAGGTAAGGATCAACATCCCCCGAATCCAGAACGGGGGCGGCTGAGTGCCTTTGGGCTCCTGATAGAGTGCCTTTTGCTTGACCAGCATGCGCAATGTCAGCAGCAGGAGCGCCGCACAGATAAATCCTACCAGGGGTGAGAAAAGAAGCGCATAACCCACCTTCAGCGCCTGACTCCAGTCCACCCCGCTGCTGCCGTCTCGCCCTTCCAGCCAGGCATTGGTCAGCCCGACGCCCAGAATCGATCCAATCAAGGTATGGGATGACGACGCTGGCAACCCAAGCCACCACGTTCCCAAATTCCAGATAATGGCGGCAATTAGCAAGGCAAAGATCATTGCAAAGCCATTGCTGGAGCCGACCTGCAAGATGAGGTCAACCGGCAACAGTGCGATGATACCGAACGCCACGGCGCCGCTGGAAAGCATCACACCCATGAAATTCCAAAAACCGGACCACACGACAGCGACCTGGGCAGGCAGTGAATGCGTATAGATTACAGTAGCAACCGCATTGGCTGTATCGTGAAACCCATTGACGAACTCGAACCCAAGCGCAATGACCAGGGCAAGGCCCAACAGCGCGAACGGCAACCAGGTGGTGGCTACCGATCCGGC
Source organism: Pseudomonas sp. LTJR-52 (assembly GCF_003691465.1). NCBI lineage: Bacteria > Pseudomonadati > Pseudomonadota > Gammaproteobacteria > Pseudomonadales > Pseudomonadaceae > Pseudomonas > Pseudomonas sp. LTJR-52. Next base: position 4,885,767 of record NZ_CP033105.1, on the reverse strand, counting down.
TTCGCGGACGTCGCTGACAATACCGTAGGAACTGATGAGAATGCCGGCAAAAAGCAATGAGAAAAATAGGAAAACACTTCGGCGACTGAACGTCTGGTCCAGCCGGGGACGCGTGGCTGCGGGGGCCGCATCATGAGCCTGGATCGTCGACATAAGAGGGAACCTTATAGGACTGTTCACCTCACGCTATGCCCTCTTTGTGACATTTTGTATGCAAATATCGACCGTTTGTCCTTAAAGCGTCATCTTGTCATGAATGTTTCTTCTAGACATTTTGGGTACTGCTCAAACCCGCCGCCAATGATCGAAACCTAGTGTCAGGTCTTCAGACGCCATTTACTGCAAAAGACGCTAGCCGCCTGCATAGGTCAGGCCTTTCGCTAGTGCTGCGTCTGGTAAACTAGGCGGGTCGCTGATCTCAAGCGACCCGCCTTGCCGGCTTATCCAGCCGGCAGCTGTTTAGAAGATACTGATTGGGTAGTCGATGAAGATACGCACTTCGTTACCGTCATCGTTGTAGGAGCGGACATTGTTTGACGTGCGCAGGATGGAGTTACGCAGACGTACCGAAAGGTCCTTGGCCGGACCGTTCTGGACAACGTACTTCACCTGATTGAACAGCTCGCGCTCCTTGCCACGCCCATCTCCGGCATCGATATGATCACCGCGAACATAAGCCAGCTGATAGCTCAGGCCCGGAACCCCATAGGTGGAGAAATCCAGCCCATAGCCCAACTGCCAGGAACGCTCGTCCTTGGCGTTGAAGTCCGACCAGTAGGAGTTGGCAAGAAAGATCGTCATGCCGCCGTCACCTATGCCGCCCGCGTTCTGATACCAGCCGTAGGGATAGCCAATATCACCCGTGCTGCGCTGGTGCGCCAGAGTGAAGGAGTGAGGCCCTACCGAGTAGGTAGCCGCCAGACTCCAGATCTTGTTGTCGCGGGCATCGGCATCACCTGAATAAGTCTGGGCAAAGCTCTTGTCCAGCCGCGTCTTGTAGCCATTGAAGTCAAACGTCAGAGACTGGTCCTTATCGATGGGCAGGACGTAGTTCAGGTTGATGTACTGCTTTTTTAGGACGTCTTTGACATCGGACGCATAAAGCGATGCCATGAACTGATCCGTGAACTTGTAGCTGCCACCGATGACATCGATCTTCTTCAACCCACCGCTATCACGCCCTTCGGCACTCTTGCGGGACTCCTCGGTGAAACGCCCTACGTTGAGGACAAGCCCATCGATTTCCTTCGAGGTAATCAGCGTACCGGTATAACTTTCCGGCAGTAGGCGTGAGGTGTCCGAGTTCAAGACCGGCAGCGCCGGCATCTGATCACCGTAGGTGATGGTCGTGTTGGAAAAACGTGCCTTGATCGAGGCGCCGCCCTTGGCGATATTGCTGGCCGCCTCACCGCTGTCGCCCTGTTTGAAGAAATCGATACCGCCAGCACCCGAGCGGCCCTTGCCACCGTCCAGGCGCAGACCGTACAAAGCAAATGCGTCGACGCCAAACCCTACGGTACCTTGTGTAAATCCAGATGCAAAATTGGCCGTTACGCCTTGCCCCCACTCCGCCTTGTCTTGATTACCGTGCTTATAGTCACGGTTCATGTAGGCGTTGCGCAGGAACAGTTTGAGGCTGCTGTCCTCAATAAACCCGTTGGAGGTCTGGGTTTCAGCCGCCAATGCGTGGGTAGCACTCAATACGCCACAAGCAATCAAGGTAATCCGTTTGTTTAACATCTACTGCCGTTCCTTTCTGACTAATACGGTGTGACGATCAGGCTTGTCTCTATAGGTCTTTCCTGACGGACTGGAAGGATTCCCGCACACGTGAGTGACAGGAATGCTCATGGCTTACCGGTTGGGTGTCGCCTCGGCGGGTAAGCCTACGCGAGCGCTCCAAAAGCCTTATAAGGCCTGGCAAATCATGAGTTCTCTCGTGAAAGGGTATGTACGAGAGCAGCCACCTCGCACCCGCAAGAAAACAGGTGCCTGTTCTTCTCTACTGGTGATCGCAAAGCGATAGGCCATTGTACTGCCATATCAGGGGGTTATGTAACTGTAAGAAAAGGTTGCCGAACATGAATAGGTTTCAGGTTAACGCCGACGCCAAACGTGCTTGCCGACGCGTTTGGCCCGGCCATATCAAGCCGTATAAACGGCCCGGTTAGTGCAGCAAGCGTGGAATGTGAATCCTCCTGTGCCAAAAGATGTCTATACCTCATCAAGGGCGCCTGTTCGCGCTTGGAGTTTGGCAATCTGATTATCACGGGAGATACGATGACGGCACATCCAGCACCGGGCATCCTCAATACAATAGAAGGTCAGCGGCTTTCCGGCGTCGATGCCGAGCACTGGCGGAAATGGGGTCCCTACCTGAGTGAACGCCAATGGGCAACGGTGCGTGAGGACTATAGTGCCGATGGCAACGCCTGGAGCTATTTCCCGCACGAACATGCACGCAGCCGTGCCTATCGCTGGGGTGAGGACGGACTGGCCGGTTTCTCCGATGTAGCCCAGCAGTGGTGTCTGGCGCTAGGGCTCTGGAATGAGCGCGACCCTTTTATCAAGGAACGTTTGTTCGGCCTGACTAACGCCGAAGGCAACCATGGCGAAGACGTCAAGGAACTGTATTTCTATCTGGATGGCGTTCCAAGCCACTCCTACATGCGCATGATCTACAAGTATCCTCACGCCGAGTTTCCCTACGCCGACCTCGTAGAAGAAAACGGTCGCCGTGGGCTGGGAGATGCAGAGTACGAAATTCTCGATACGGGTGTCTTCAACGACAACCGCTATTTTGATGTGACCGTCGAATACGCCAAGAACACGCCGGACGATGTGCTGATGCGTGTCACGGTGGTAAACCGCTCTACCGAGGCGGCACGCCTGCATGTCATGCCCCACCTGTGGACACGCAACACCTGGGTATGGACCGGAGCGCCGCAGCGACCGCTGCTATCCATCATGGACGATGGGAAAGTCAAGGCAACCAACTACAACTGGGCGGATTATGTCGCTACCGCATGGGGTGACGTCACGCCCGAATGGATCTTCTGTAACAACGAAACCAACAAGCCAAAACTGGAAGGCATTGAAGCGTCCGGTCCGTTCAAGGATGGTATCAACGATTATGTGGTGAGTGGTGACGAGCAGGCGATTCGCCGAGACTCCGGCAGCAAGGTGGCTGCACGGTTCGTCCTGGATATTCAGGGAAATGGCCGGTCGGTCATCTATCTGCGATTCGCACCAGAAACCGCTGACCCTCATCTCGATGTAAAAGCGGTCTTCGCCAAACGTCGCGCTGAAGCGGACGCGTTTTATGCAGAGTTGCAACACAACATCATCGATGAGGACGCCCGCAATGTACAGCGGCAGGCCATTGCCGGCCTGCTCTGGTCCAAACAGCTCTACTATTTTGAAGTCAACCGCTGGATTGATGGTGATCCCAATCGGCCTGCCCCGCCCCAGGAGCGCAAGAGCGGTCGCAATACTCAGTGGCGGCATCTCGTCAATTTCGACATCGTATCAATGCCGGACAAGTGGGAATACCCTTGGTATGCCTCATGGGATCTTGCGTTCCAGGCGGTGGCCTATGCCATGATCGATCCGGGCTTTGCCAAACAGCAACTTCTTCTGTTAGTCAAAGACCGCTTCATGCACCCCAACGGGCAGCTACCAGCCTACGAATGGAACTTTGAGGATGCCAATCCTCCCGTACACGCCTGGGCCTGCTGGCATGTTTATCAGCAAGAAAAGGCATTGACGGGACACGGTGATCGCGAGTTTCTGGAGCGCGTTTTCCATAAGCTGTTGCTCAACTTTTCCTGGTGGGTCAATCGCAAGGATGCCGAAGGCCGCAATCTCTTCCAGGGGGGCTTCCTGGGTCTGGATAACATTGGCATTTTCGACCGTTCCGCCGTCTTGCCGCCCGGCTCTCACCTGGATCAGGCCGATGGAACTGCGTGGATGGCTGCCTACGCGCTTGACCTGATGCGCATTGCACTGGAGCTGGCCAAGGAAAACCCGGTATATGTCGACATTGGCGTGAAGTTCTTTGAGCACTTCCTGCATATTGCCGGCGCGATCAACGCGGGTGAAGAGCGCCATGATGGACTTTGGGATGAGCAGGACGAATTCTTCTATGATGTGCTGCACCGTGGCGATGGCACCTGTGAGCCGATGCGGCTGCGCTCAATCGTAGGACTCATCCCGCTGTTCGCCGTGCAGGTATTAGAGTCCAAGGAATATGAAGGCCTGCCTGGCGTGCGGGATCGTCTGAAGGAGTTCGTACGGCAACGTCCTGATTTGGCACGACTGGTTTCCCGTTGGACCGAGCCCGGTCAGGGCAACCGATTCCTGCTGGCGCTGCTGCGTGGCCAGCGGACCAAGAGTCTCCTGGCGCGAATGCTGGATGAGAAGGAGTTTCTGTCACCATTCGGCATCCGCTCACTGTCCAAGATACATGCCGAAGCCCCCTTCGAGATGCGGCAGGAAGACGGCTCCATGCTTAGCGCACGTTATCAACCCGCCGAATCTGACTCCCGGTTATATGGCGGTAACTCCAATTGGCGGGGGCCGCTGTGGATGCCGATCAACTATATGTTGATCGAATCGCTGCACGAGTTCTATCTGTATTACTCGGACAACTTCTCGGTGGAGTATCCGACCGGCTCCGGCTATCTCGCCTCCCTGGAAGAGGTCGCCAGCGGCCTGAGCGAGCGCTTGACACGCATGTTCCTCAAGGATGAAAACGGCCACCGTCCCAGCATGATGGCCTATCCACAACTTCAGAATGATCCGGACTGTGCAGACCTTGTGCTTTTCCATGAGTACTTCCATGGTGAGAACGGGCGCGGTCTTGGAGCTTCCCACCAGACCGGCTGGAGCGCACTGGTCGCGCTGCTGCTTCAGCCTCGTTGATAGCGGTGCATGAAAGGCCGGACCTCGTCCGGCCTTTTTACAACCGGCATTTCAATGCAATCCTGCAACCTTTAGTATCCATAGCGATGTGCACGCGCGGTTCCACCGGTTCAATGTGCTACGCCTTATAACAATCCCAACAAGGATACCTTGATGTTCGCCCGATGGACATTGCCATTTGCTGCAGCGGTATCGCTTTCCACCTCCATGCTTCTGTCTCCTGCACTTACGTTTGCGGCCTCCAATCCTGCCGTGGAGGCCAGGCATGGAATGGTCGTCTCGTCGCAACAGCTGGCTTCACAGGTGGGCGTGGATATTCTCAAGAAAGGGGGTAACGCCATCGACGCCGCCGTTGCTGTCGGTTATGCGCAGGCCGTGGTCAATCCCTGTTGCGGCAATATCGGTGGCGGTGGCTTCATGACAATCCACTTGGCGGATGGCAAAGATACCTTTATCGACTTTCGCGAAAAGGCGCCTGCTGCCGCCAGTGCAGATATGTATCTCGACAGCAACGGCAAGGTCCGTAAAGACGCCAGCCTATATGGCTATCTGGCCGCTGGCGTGCCCGGTACGGTATTGGGCCTGGACACCGCTCACCAGCGGTACGGCAAGCTGACCCGAGAGCAGGTCATGGCGCCGGCGATCGGGCTGGCGCGGGAAGGCTTTGTATTGACCCGGGCGGATACCGATATCCTCGACACTACCGTTGAACGCTTCAAGGATGATCCGGAAGCCGCACGACTTTTCCTGCGCAAGGACGGCTCTCCACTTCAGCCGGGTGACCGTTTGATACAGACCGACCTTGCCAACACCCTCGCTGCCATCGCCAAAGAGGGACCGAACGCCTTCTACCAGGGACGCATTCCCCAGGCTGTCGAAAAGGCGGCCAAGGCAGGGGGCGGCATCCTGACGGCAGAGGATTTTGCACGTTACACTATCAACGAAACCGCGCCGCTTACCTGTACCTACCGAGGCTTCACCTTTGTATCTGCCCCACCGCCCAGCTCGGGAGGTGTAACCTTGTGCGAAACCCTCAACATTCTTGAAGGTTATGACCTCAAAAGCATGGGCTTCAACTCGGCGGATTATATCCATACCCTGACCGAAGCCATGCGGCAGGCCTACATGGACCGCAACACCTCTCTGGGCGATCCGGCCTTTGTCGATAATCCCATCGAGCAGCTCACCAGCAAAGATTACGCCGCCCAGGTCCGCAACCGGATTATTCCCAACAAGGCTACCCCGTCGGCGCAGGTCATTCCAGGCATGGAAACACGAGAAAAGCCAGAGACCACGCACTACTCCATCATGGATGAACACGGAAATGCCGTTTCCACGACCTATACCATCAATGGCCGATTCGGATCAGTCGTTATTGCGCCCGGAACTGGGTTCTTTTTGAATAATGAGATGGATGATTTTACCGTGAAGGTGGGTGAGCAGAACCTGTATGGTCTTGTTCAAGGCACAGCCAATGCGATAGCTCCTGGCAAGCGGCCGCTGTCGTCGATGACGCCCACCCTGATCAACAAAGATGGCAAAACCTTCATGGTCCTGGGCTCACCCGGTGGTTCGCGCATCATCTCCATCACGTTGCAGACCGCCCTTAACGTCATTGATCATGGGATGCCGCCTCAGGAAGCAGTCGATGCGCCACGAATTCATCACCAATGGATGCCGGATGAGGTGTATTACGAGCAACGCGGTGTATCAGCCGACAGCCTCAAGCTCCTGCAGGACATGGGCTATACCATGGTGCAGCAGACACCATGGGGAGCAGCCGAGTTGATCATGGTGGGCCTGCCGGGTGCGCCTGGCGTCACGGCAGATGACTCCGGCAACGACTCGGCAGTATCCGGGCGGGTGCGGGAAGGCTTTCTTTACGGCTCCAACGACGTACGCCGTCCCGCAGGCGCCGCAATCGGCTATTGAACCCTCCAGGCGGCGCTACCAGTCGCCGCCTGCCTCCGGCATCTCGTATTCCCGGTACTGGGTCACTGCCATGCCGATCTCCGGATCGTCATGGAGGGTTGGCTCCTGACTCAGTCGTTCGACCAGAAAATCGATAAACACCTTGAGCTTGGGTTGCAGGTGCCTGGTTGCTGGATAAAGCAGCCAGGCTCCTCCGCAGTATTGCGTCTGGAATGACCACTCAGGCAGTACTTGAACGATCAGACCCTTGCGTAAGGCGTAGCGCGCGGTGAAATAGGGAAGACTGCCGATACCGATATGGTGTAGCACAGCGTCCAGTCGCGCCCCGGTATGATTAGCGGCATAACGGCCGCGAACGTTGACGCTCACAGTCTTGTTGCCTTTTCTGAACCGCCAACGTGAATCGGCCGGCTCCTGCCCCAGGTAAATGCAGCTGTGCGTTGTCAGCTCTCGAGGATGCTCCGGCGTGCCATGCTCTGCCAGATAATGAGGTGTAGCCGCCAGTAGATGGTCGATCTGCACCAGTTCTCGCCCCATCAGGCCGGGCGGTGGCTGATCGGTAATGCGGATAGCCAGGTCCACATCACCATCGATGAGATCGACATAGTGGTCGCTCAGATTCATCTGCACATCCACATGCGGGTAAAGCCGCAAAAATTCGGGCAGGTGCGGATGAATCAGAAATCGCCCTACTGCCTTCGGCACACTCAGGCGGATAACACCCTCCGGCGTCTGGCTGAACTGCCCGCTGACCTCCATGACGGCGCGCGCAGCGTTCACCATGTCGACACAGCGCCGATAGACCTCTTCTCCGCTTTCGCTCAAACGAAGCTTGCGTGTCGTCCGGTTGAGCAGGCGTGTCGCCAGGGCCTTTTCAAGCCGGGCTACACTTCGGCTGGTGGAAGACGGTGTCGTGCCCAGCTGACGTGCAGCCTCGGAAAAGCTTCCGGTTTCGACGACCTTGACGAAAACAACCATCTCGCCCATTAGCATGATTGATAGATTTGTGCTCACCGCGCAAAAGTCCTTTGGAATGCAGGCGGATTATCACAATATCACCCCTTCCCTAGAATGGGGCAGGCATCTGCTTTGCAAAGGGCTTTAGACATGACTCAGCGTCTGTATTATTCGAGTGACATTCTGGTCATGGAGGTTGAAGTTACCGCCTGTGCCCCTTGGGAAGATCTCTATGCGGTGGAGTTGGCCGCCACGCCCTTCCATCCCCAGGGCGGCGGGCAACCCAGCGATACCGGCTGGCTGGGCGACACAGAGGTCGTCATGGTCAAACAGGACGGCGAGCGTATCGTCCACTACACACGAGAGCCTGTAACACTGGGCTCCGTGCAAGCCCGTGTCGATGAGAAGCGACGTCGATTGCATGCACACTTGCATTCGGCCGGTCATCTGATCGGTCATATCGGAGAGGCGTTTGGCTGGCGACCCGTCAAGGCACACCATTGGCCAGGAGAAGGCCGTATTGAATTCATGCCCGGTCAGGAGGCTCGGCCTCTGGATGCAGAGCAGCTGGAATCCTATTTCGACCAGTACGTGCGGCAGGATCTGCCGGTCAGCATCACCCTCGATGACGAAGGCCAGCGTAGGGTTGGCTTTGGCGATTTTACGCCTTACGGCTGTGGCGGCACGCATGTTCGCTCCTCGCGGGAGCTTAACGGACTGAAGAATCTCCTGCTCAAGGAAAAGAAAGGAAAACTCTCCGTTCATTACGATGTGACTTCCCCATGACGTGATCACACGATGGTCAGGGTCTGCGGCGTGTAACAACCATACGAGCACACCAGGAAGTCACCCTATCACCCAAGGAACCTGCTCATGATGCTTGAAAAGCAGCGTCTCGAGACGTCGTCTATCAACGCTCTCGCTAACGAAGAGGTCATGGCGATCCACGTCAGGCAGTTCATTCCTCAAGAACTGGCGTCGAAGATAGCCCAGCAAATTCTCGGACAGGGTTTCGAAAGCTACCTTAACGCGCCCAGTATTGGCCGTATCGGCATGGCCTTTTACGAGGCTGAAAATCAGCCGCCACGGCTGGCGGACTATTTTGAAAGCGTCTACGAAAACATCGAAGAACTGCGACGGCGTTGCCAGCCGTATCTGTCCCCTATCGATCTGCTGCGCTGCACGCTCGATGAAGTCTGGCCTGCGGGCGCCCGGCTGCAAACCCTGTATGGACGCAAGATGTATGTAGGGCTTTCCCGCGTCGTCAAGCCGGGCGTTCGCTTCCTCGCCCATCACGACATCTTTGCCAAGGATGCTCCGCAGAGCACCGAGGCCATGAGCCTTGAGGCCCAGATGGCCTGCAACGTTTACCTGAACATGCCAAGCGAGGGCGGCGCCCTGCAGCTCTGGCGAACCGAACTTACGCCCGATCAGTTCGACGCCCTGCGTGGCACAAGCTATGGGATAGACCCCACCCTGCTGGGACCACCCGATGTTGAAATCCGACCGGAGCCGGGTGACCTCATTCTCTTCAATTCAAGAAAGATGCATGCGGTCACTCCCGGTTCGGATCATTTACGCCTCAGCCTGTCGTGTTTTGTTGGATATCGAGGCGCTGGCAGTCCGTTGACCTTCTGGAGTTGAAATTGACGTCCTCTTACTTCACCGAGTTTTTAAGCCTTGCCATCATCCATTTTCTGGCGGTGGTCGCACCAGGGCCCGATTTTGCCATCACGGTACGCCAGAGCGTTCGCTACGGACGTCTGGTCGGGCTGTTTACGGCGTTGGGCATCGGAGCAGGCATTTCGGTACATGTGCTCTATACGCTGCTGGGCATCGGTGCCCTGATGCACGCCACTCCCTGGCTGCTCAGCGTTGCAAAAGTGGTTGGGGGCGCCTACATCCTTTATCTAGGCATCAGCCTGCTCAAAAGCAAGCCGACCCAAGCATTGGATGAAGTGCAAGGCGGCACGGTGGCTGTCGATGAGCAAACCATCGGCAAGGCATTCCGTATTGGGTTCCTCACCAATGCTACCAACCCCAAGGCAACCCTGTTTTTTCTGGCGATCTTTACTACCGTGGTGAGCGCACAAACCCCAATGAAAATCCAGGCGCTGTATGGCTTGTGGATGTGCTGTGTGAACGCAGCCTGGTTCATGATCGTCAGCTTTCTGTTTTCGAGCCCTCGTGTGCGACAACTGTTCCTGCGCATGGGGCACTGGTTCGAACGCACCATGGGGCTAGTGCTGGTGTTCTTCGCCGGCCGGTTGTTGCTGTCGATCATCTAAGTGTTTCACGGCTCGATAGCCACAAGCTGCCGGGCCGTGTCGAAACCTGGCTGGAGCGGTTCACTGCACAGCTGTTTGTCCCTACCCCAGCACGGAGCTGAATAGACTCATGCCACAAGCCATTCGATCCTACTCGACCCGTACCGCCGAAAAATTCGTCCTCCGGCTGCCTGAAGGCATGCGTGAGCGTATTGCAGAGGTTGCTCGCAACCATCACCGCAGCATGAACTCCGAAATCATCTCGTACCTGGAGCATAGTCTAGTGCAGGACGGCCTTCTGGAAGCTGATCCCGACATGCGCATGGACAGCCCGGCCCTGAGCCTGAACGAACGTGAGCTACTCCAGCGCTTCCGCCAGCTTTCCGGTCGACAGCAGAATGCACTTATCTCCCTGATCGCCGACGACCTTGAACGCGTAGGCGAGCACTGAACCAAGGCTCACTCTCAGGGCTCCCGACTACTTTACCAGGCTGCCCAGCACCACCGGGCCAGCCAGGGGCACGCGACTATTCGGCCACCCAATCGTGCTCCAGAGGATATGGAGATGCGCCTGGCAACAGCGTAAATAGCTGTCGCTTTCTTTAACGTAAGGCCCGCACTGGCGGGCTTTGCTCTACGCTCAGAAGCCTTGCCTGAAAAGCCAGAAACCCATTCAGGCGAAGGCCATGGCCTTATGGTGGATTCTCTTTTCCTCCCCGGACAGGCTGGGTACTGTAGCTATGGGCGAGGAATCGCCTGAACCGATCCATACAATTCATGTTACAACCCGCTACGCCCTGATCCGAACATCTGCAAACCTCATGGGGTCGGACCCCAAGGACCGGCCGTAGGCCAGCATGTATTTGGATCATTAGGACGACTTATGCCGTTGTTGAAGCTGCTGCATTTTCTGGGATTGATCGGGTGGTGCGGCAGTCTGCTCTATCTACCGGGCCTGTTGATGGCCCAGGTTCATGACATACACAATGCCGACAGACCTTATCGGTCTGGTACAGGCGACATTACTTCAGGGCTAGACGCTCCCGTTCCGGCCCTACAGCTGCTAAGGCCTGAGCTGCTGCGCTATGTATTCACGCTCATTGCCACCCCTTGTGCGTTGGTAGCGATTATCAGCGGAACACTTCTGTTCATCCGTCACAGCCTTTTCGATCCCTGGTTGATCCTGAAGCTCAGCCTGGTAGCCGTCATGGTAGTAGGTCACGCCTTATGTGGTGCGCTGATTCTGAAAAGCGATAACCTGGCGCCCAGGACCATACGGGCATGGAGCATAGGCCTGGCGGTTGCGCTCAGTCTGGCTATCGGGGGCACGCTGTATCTTGTCCTGGCCAAGCCAGGTTGGAGCTGCGCATGACCAACCGATCAGCTTTCCACGTCCACCCCAACCGCATGTTCGTAGACCAGACGGCCCCCCAGATAGCTGGCAAGGGAAATCAGTACAGCAGTAACGCCGGTCAGGTAAAAGCTCCAGAGCACGAGCTCTTCACCCCCCTGATACCGCACCATCCAGTTGAGCGAAGCCAGGGACACATTACGGCCAGAATGGCATGGCACCATGCTGTAATACGTCGGCGTATATCCGCCACGGTAGTAATGTCGATCAGTCCGGCGATACTGGCTACCCAACCACCCGTAGCCCCTACACCTGCCAACCACAGTCCGGCTCGTGCCCAGAACTCATCACCCGTCCACCAGAAGCCGAAATCGGCACCCACCAGTGCGATCAGTGCCGCGACGGGAAAGTGAATAAGCATGGGATGAATCGGGTGGCCCGCTACGGCGGCGCGGCTTTCGATGTTGTCGGTCGCAGGCATGCAGGACTCTCCAGTCGATGGCAGACCTTTAAATGGACCGCATGGGGACTGACAGTTCCCTTGGTAAGCGGCTGTAGCGGTACACAGTCCATGCTCGACCCCTATGGCCCAGCAGCCCGGGCCGTCGCCTGGACCTGGTGGGCCATGTTTGGTTTCTCCGCCGTCGTCCTGGTAGGTGTAGTAGCGCTCTGGTTGATCGGAATGCGTCGCCCGCCGGCAGCTGTACCGGAGGAAAAGGTTGCGCGCTACAACCGCCGCTGGATTGTCTGGGGAGGCATTGTGCTGCCTTGCGTCAGTATCGTGCTATTGCTCAGCTTTGGCATTCCTCAGGGTAAGCGCATGCTGCCGCTGCCAGTGGAAGGCGTACAGCCGCTCAAAGTTGAGGTGATCGGTCATCAGTGGTGGTGGGAAGTGCGCTATCCCGAAAGCGGCGTGGTAACGGCCAACCAGATGAACCTTCCGGCCGGTCGCCCGCTGGATATTCACGTCAGCAGCGCGGACGTGATCCACTCCTTCTGGATTCCGCGCCTGGGCGGCAAGATCGACATGATTCCCGGCCGTACAAACGTCATCCGTCTGGAAGCGGACCGACCAGCGACGCACCGCGGGCAATGCAGCGAATTCTGCGGCATGCAGCACACCCACATGATTCTCTACAGCGAGGTCCAGACGGCTGAGGATTTCGCAACCTGGCTCCAGGCTCGACAGCAATGGCAGGCGCCTGCGCCAAAGCCCGAAGCCAGAAGCCTCTTTGAGCGCGAGTGTGCCGCCTGTCATCAGGTTAGTGGACTTGAGCCGCCGCTTGGAGGGATCACAGACGAAACGCTGCTGATAGGTCCGGATCTGGGCGACGTAGGTAGCCGCAGCCACCTGGGCGCCGGAGTGCTCAAAAATGAACCGGGCGCCATTCGCCGCTGGCTTTCAGAGCATCAGACCCTCAAGCCGGAAAACCGTATGCCGCCACTGGATCACCTGAGGGATACGGAACTCGATGTACTTGCCGACTGGCTGGAGACCCTTACCCCATGAGCGACATGACCGCCCACACCCACGGTGAGCAGGCCGAACAGGATCGTCTTCACCAGGATCTTGATCAGGTCTGGGGTAATCCCCGAGGCTGGCGCGCACTCAGTATCGTCAACCACACCACCATTGGGGTGCGCTTTTTGGTGACGGGCCTGTTTTTCTTTCTGGTTGGACTGCTTCTGGCCATGCTGATTCGCACCCAGCTGGCTATCCCGGGCAATACATTTCTGGGACCGGACGAATACAACCAGGTCTTCACCATGCACGGCACGGTCATGATGTTTCTGTTTGCCGTACCGATTCTGGAAGGTCTCGCCATCTACCTGCTACCCAAGATGCTGGGCGCACGCGATATGCTATTCCCACGCCTTTCATCCCTTGGCTACTGGTGCTACCTGTTTGGTGGGTTGATCCTGCTGTCGAGCCTGCTATTGGATGTAGCTCCCAATGCCGGCTGGTTCATGTACACGCCCCTGTCGGACCGGGTGTACTCACCGGGACTTAACTCGGACTTCTGGCTGATCGGAATTACCTTTGTCGAGATCTCCGCTATCTCGGCAGGCGTCGAGATCGTCGTATCCATTCTTCGAGCGCGCGCGCCCGACATGGGACTACACCAGATGCCGATTTTCGCCTGGTACATGCTCGTAGTAGCCATGATGATCCTGATCGGCTTTCCGCCCATGATACTGGCAATCCTGATGCTGGAGATTTCCCGTGCTGCCGATCTGCCCTTCTTCGACGTGGCCCGCGGAGGCGACCCTGTGCTGTGGCAGCATCTGTTCTGGCTGTTCGGCCACCCTGAGGTTTACATCATCTTTTTACCGGCCGCCGGTATCGTTTCGACCATTCTCCCGGTGTTCTGCGGGCGTCCGCTGGTAGGTTACCGCTGGGTTGTACTGGGTGTGCTAACGACTGGTTTCATCAGCTTTGGTCTATGGGTACACCATATGTTTACCATCGGCATTCCCCAACTGGCGCAACTGTTCTTTTCGGCGGCCAGCATGCTGGTGGCAGTGCCAACAGGGATTCAGGTGTTTTCCTGGATTGCGACCCTGTGGCTGGGTAAGCCTCGATTCGAGCTGCCCATGCTCTGGCTGGTAGGGTTTATCGTCATCTTTGTTGCAGGTGGGCTAACAGGCGTGATGCTCTCTCTCGTGCCGTTCGACTGGCAGGTGCACGATACCTACTTTGTCGTCGCCCACTTCCATTATGTGCTGGTAGGCGGCATGTTCTTCCCGCTAATGGCCGGCATCTACTACTGGCTACCACATTTCTCAGGCCGGATGCCCTCCATGACGCTTGGGCGGTGGGGCTTCTGGCTGACCTTCATCGGCTTCAACATGACCTTTCTGATCATGCACTGGACGGGCCTCATGGGCATGCCACGGCGGGTCTATACCTATGAAAGCGGCCTGGGCTGGGATTTGCCCAACCTGATCTCCTCGATTGGCGGCTTCATCATGGCCTTTGGCGTTGCGACGTTTCTGCTCGACCTGTTCCTGCATTTTCGCTTTGGCGAGAAGGCCGGTAAGAATCCGTGGAAGGCAGATACGCTGGAGTGGGCAACGCAATTGCCACCCACTGCCTATAACTTCATCAGCTTGCCGGAAGTGACGACCCGCCATCCCTTGTGGGACCAGCCGCATCTGCCGGAAGCGATCGCCAATGGCGAATATGGCCTTTCGGTCAGTAGTCATGGTCGCCGGGAAACCTGGGGTGTCGATCCGGTTACCGGACGGGTACGCCATGTGATTCACCTACCCGGCAATTCGATGTGGCCCTTTGTGCTTTCGGCTGTACTGGCTGTGATGTGCATCTGCCTGTTAGTCAGTGCCTATACGTTAGCGGGTCTGGGTGCGCTGGCGGCGCTGATCATCTGTCTGCGCTGGAGCTGGGAAAACGGCGCTCATCCCAAGGCAGCGCCTGATGCGCATACCCAGCCGGATGAGCCTCCCTTGCACTCCCGTACGTTTGACGGTCCGGGCCTCTGGGGCATGGGAACCACATTGATTTCCAACGGCTCCCTTTACCTCTCGCTATTGTTCGGCTGGTTCTACCTGTGGAGCGTGTCGCCCAATTGGCAGATTCCTTCGCAGAATCCGCTCAACCATGGACTTATGTTGGCCGCGTTGCTGCCGGCATTCATTGTCACCGGCTGGCTGCGCCGTGTCGTGAGTCAGCTCAGGGAGAAGCACATTACGCACCTAGGGTCTCAACTGGCAGGTATCACTGTGCTTGGCCTGGTGCATACGCTGTTGCTGGTCTTAGTAATCATTGAAGCGCCTTTGAAGCCTACCGAAACAACCCACGATGCCGTGCTGCTGACCATGCTGGGTTACAGCCTGCTCCACACCGTGGTAGGTGTCCTGGCTACTGCGCTTCAGGCCTTGCGGGTGCATTGGGGGTATGTAGGGATCAATGCACCTTATGAGCCCAAGATCGTGCTGCAGTGGTGGGTTTATACCACAACGGTAGTTGCCATCAGCTACATCGCCACGGTGCTGTTTCCTCTGACCTGGAATCCTTACTGATGCGTCCAGCCCATCCCTTGCAGTTGATTGCAGGCCTTGTCGTCTGGAGCTTGTGGTTTATCTCTATCTACGGGGGGCTTACAGTAGCCTGCCAGATCACGCCGCCTGCTGCAGAAGCTGGTGCCCTCAATCGTATAAACCTCATGCTGGGTTTGCTTACGCTCGCCACACTGTTTTTTTTGCTGTGGAATGCGCGGCGCTGTTGGCAGGCTATTGGCCTCGGCGATTCCGAGGAGGCACGTCGGCAACGCTTCCTGGCAACGCTGGGCGCCGGACTGCACCTGGTCAGCGCAATCGCCACGCTGTTTGTTGGTATTCCCATTCTGTTGATGCCGCCATGCCTCTAGCCCTGATAATCCTGCTGGGTATTGCACCTTCGGCCTATGGTCATGGGTTACTAGAGGGTCATCTGACCGAACGTCTACCTATATGGGGCTGCGCTGTACTGCTGGCTGCCATGTGGGGGCTCTATTACATAGGGCAGCGCCGGGTTCCGCCTCATCGAGGCGAGGCGCTCTGGTTTCATGCCGGCATGGTCGTCGCAGCCCTGGCAACGTTTGGCCCGTTCGATGGCTGGGCGGAAACCAGTACAGCGATGCATATGGTCCAGCATATGCTCTATATGATTATCGTTGCGCCCCTGTGGGCGCTCGCCAGACCGCTGCCCCAGTGGCAGGCTGCGTTACGTGGACGCGGCCGACGCGTCTGGCATCCCATCCTGAAGGCCGGTCGCTATCCAACGGCTGCAGCCCTGCTCCATGCGCTGGCGATCTGGGGCTGGCATGCCCCTAAACCTTACCAGCTCGCCCTGGATAACCTCTGGTGGCATGTCACTGAACACATCTGCTTTCTTTTTACCGGTTGGTTATTGTGGTGGTCGTGCCTGCATGCCAGTCATGCGCGTGTTCCTCAGGCGTTGCTTGCGCTTCTGCTCACACTCATGCATACCGGATTACTGGGCGCGCTTCTCACCTTCAGTACCCAAACGCTTTACCACGAATCAGGCGACCTGCCTGACCAGCAGTTGGCGGGCCTCATCATGTGGGTGCCTGGCAGCCTCGCCTATATGCTGGGTCTGGGCTGGATTGCCTGGCGATGGCTGAGCCGTCAATGGCGACGGACGTTGGAGCGGGCCACCTGAGAGCCTGTCGTCAAGATTGACAGGCTCTCAGGTGCTCACGGCAAGGCGACCACGTACGGAATGCCGCTTGTTTCCTGATCGGTGTTGAGAATGGCAGTGGGCGGCGGCGGGCTCGCCATGTCTCACATCAACGATGCGGGCTACTGGATCTTCACTAAACTGGCTGGGCTGAACGTGGGCGACGGCCTGCGGACTTGGACCGTACTGACCATACTGCTGGGCTCCCTGGGGTTTATCTTGACCCTATTGCTCTGGCCCTTTGTCTGAACACTCGAAGGAGAGACCATGCCCCGCTTCGCTGCAAACCTGAGCATGCTATATCCCGAACACGACTTTCTCGACCGCTTTGCTGCGGCCGCGGCCGATGGCTTCAAGACAGTCGAGTACCTGTTTCCTTATGACTACCCAGCTGCCGAGCTCAAGACACGGCTCGACGACTACGGACTTGTCCAGGCGCTGTTCAACGCACCGCCTGGGAATTGGGCGACAGGGGAGCGCGGTCTCGCCTCCCTCCCCGGCCGCGAAGCTGAATTTCGGGATAGCATCGCCCGTGCGCTGGACTATGCTGCCACTCTGGGTAATGACCGCTTTCATGTCATGGCCGGACTGCTGCCGGCAGGCGCAGATCGCGCAGCACACCGTGAGGTATACCTGCAAAACCTCACCTATGCGACGCAGGAAGCGGCCAAGAGTGGCCTGACGGTAGTCATCGAGCCTATCAATACGCGTGATATGCCCGGTTTCTTCCTGAATCGGCAGGATGAGGCTCAGGCCATCTGTTCAGAAGTGGGTGCTGCCAACCTCAAGGTCCAATTTGACTGCTACCACTGCCAAATCGTAGAAGGAGATATCTCTGCAAAACTACGTCGTGACATAGCAGGTATTGGGCATATCCAGATTGCTGGCGTACCGGACCGCCACGAACCAGACAGCGGCGAAATCAATTATCCCTATCTGTTCCAGCTGATCGATGAATTGGGATACACCGGTTGGATCGGTTGTGAATACCGTCCCCGTGGAAATACATCTGAAGGCCTGGCATGGATGCGTCATCTGAGCGCTTAGGTCCTTTCTTCATGTCGGCGGGCGTTTCTGCGTCCGCTTCCTCTCATTATCTCCTTTAACAGCGTTACGCTTGCTCGGTTGCATTGGGCTGACTCCTACAGACCGCTTACGTTCCTGTAAATCTTCTGGTTTTAGACACAGCTCTCAACCAGTCTAGAACCGGCCCTACCGCTCGTAAGTTTCTCTGAACGAACCGTTCGTGACTCACTCCATTTTCACGAAGGGCATGAAAACACCCAGCTAAATCAACGGCAGGATAGACGGATGAACAACGACCAGTCTGATAGGCAAGCAACCGAAACGATACCTATCGTTGAGGAGCGTGCTGAGCTTCATAAAGAGACTGTCGAATCCGGCCGCGTCCGGATCAACAAGACCGTCGAGTCCAAGGAATACACTGTTTCTGACGCCTTGCGGTATGAGGAAACGGTTATCGAACGGGTTAAATTCGACACGCCAGTCGACCCCGCTCACCTTCCACAGGTGCGACAGGACGGTGATGTCACCATCATCCCTGTTTTCGAAGAAGTTCTGGTTGTTGAAAAACGCTTGATGTTGAAGGAAGAACTTCATGTCCAACGCGTCACTCGTGAAGCACAACGTACCGTGCCGGTCACATTGAAACGCGAAAACGTGACTGTGGAACGCAGCCACTCTCATCCGGAGTCAGATCACTCCGGTTCCGCGCGGTAATCGCAGTCTGCACCGCCCAATCGAATCGCAGCACAGCTGCCGAAGAGAACGAAAGGTGACCTTATGAAACAGCACATTCTAGTTGCAGCATTTGACCACGTTAACGAAGCAGAACAGGTTAAGCGTGAGCTTTTGTCCAAAGGCGTATCCCAAACGAACATCCGTATGGCCGCCTCTAACGAATCCCCCGTGCTCGACGGCACGACAGATACTTCCATGCGGTCCGACACCCGTACTCACGACGATGAATCAATGACCGACAAGATCGGCGGCTTCTTCCGCTCAATCTTTAGCGACAGCGACACCCATAATAGCCGCTACGCCGATACTTATCCTGAAGCGGTACGCCGTGGATCCACCGTAGTGACTGTTACCGTCAATGACGACGCACAAGTAGGTGTCGTTGAAGAAATCATGGAGCGCAATGGCGCAATTGATATCGACGAGCGCAGCGCCAATTGGAGCAACCAGGGTGCAATCGGCTCTTCAGCGACCACCATGGGCACCAGCGCCGCTACCGGGCCGGTATCGAGTGACTACCCCAACACAGCTTCTACACTGGGTGTAGGGTCCACTACCCTCGCTGACCAGACGCCTACTGAAGCGACTGACCGCACGGCCATTCCAGTCATGGAAGAAGAATTGAAGGTCGGCAAACGTGAAAACAGCCTGGGCCGCGTACGAGTGGTATCACGTATGAGTGAGCGTCCCGTTGAAGAAACGGTCAACCTCAGCGAACAGCATGCCGTTATCGAACGTCGCCCTGTCGACCGCCCAGTCTCCACTGACGATCTTTCTGCCTTCAAATCTGGAACGGTAGAGATCCAGGAAACGGCAGAAGAAGCCGTTGTTGAGAAGACCGCTCGAGTCGTGGAAGAAGTCGTGGTAGGTAAGGAAACGACTCATCATAACGAAACGGTTCGTGACACAGTACGCCGTACCGATGTAGACATCGAAAATGACAATGTCGCAACCCGGGCTAGCATGCGGGGCACCGATCATATGGACGATATCGATCCTACCACCCGCACCAAACGCTAATCGTCTGTTTAGCGAAAAGGCCACCTAATGGTGGCCTTTTTGTTTTTACGTCTCTGATTACTTGGTTATGTGCATGGGTTTGGTAGTTTTCTTAAACCATTAACAGGGCTGGTATTATTGCATAATTCCGTTATTTGTTTTAAGGAGCAACAACAACCGCGTCCCATTTATGAGTGATAGCCGTCACAATTTATGGGCAGTCTGGTAAAGACTCATTAACAGAACATTAATAAACGGCGCTTTTCTTTCCACATAAAGCAAACTAGATCACACAAATAAGCAAATCTGCCGCTTGAAGCGGCGAGCTTTTTTGGCAAGCGCTAAGCATAGGTGCTACACGGAGATATAGGATTTTTCTGTGGCCGAGCGCACAAACGTTTTGGATCAAAATCCCCGTACGCGACGGTGAAAGGCACTTATGCGCGGTCGGTAGTAGATGGCCGCGGTGGATATCAGTGATAGCCATTCATGATGCAGTGCCAAGGAAACCACCCCGCTCTGGCTTGTCGCCAGGCGAGCCCTTGGCCATGGAGCGGCGTTGTTAAGAGGGTCAGGACGATGCTTTTTAACTCGTTTGCGTTTATAGCCGGATTTCTTCCTGTCGTACTGTTAGGCTTTTTTGTTTTGGGTGGGACGGGTCGACAACGCTTGGCGATCGTCTGGCTGACACTAGCCTCCCTGGTATTTTATGGTTGGTGGAATCCAGCCAACGTTCCACTGTTGGCCGCAAGCATGATCTTTAATTACCTGCTGGGTGGCTATCTACTTCGCAACCCTTCCCGCTGGGCCCTGACACTAGGTATTGCCGCCAACCTGGCACTGCTGGGGTACTACAAATACAGCGGTTTTCTGCTCGGCACGCTTGATGATGTGCTCGATACAGGCTGGACGGTCAGTGACATCATTCTACCCCTGGCCATTTCGTTCTTCACGTTCCAGCAAATTGCCTATTTGGTCGATGCACACGACGGTGAAGTTGTTGAACATGATTTTCTCAACTACTGCCTTTTCATTACCTTCTTTCCGCACCTGATCGCCGGACCGATTACCCATCACCGTGAGATGCTGGAGCAGTTTCGCGAACGCAACAACTTCAAACCCCGCCTGGATAATCTCACTATTGGCACCACTATCTTCCTGCTGGGGCTATTCAAGAAGGTTGTTATCGCCGACCCGCTGGGTGAAAAAGCTTCGCCGGTGTTTGCATTGGCAGCCGACGGCGTGACGCCCTCTTTCTTCGACGCATGGACCGGCGCGCTTACCTACACCCTCCAGATCTATTTTGATTTTTCCGGCTATAGCGACATGGCGATCGGCCTGGGGCTTCTTTTTGGAATAAGCCTACCGGCCAACTTCAACAGCCCGTTCAAGGCGCGCAACGTGATCGACTACTGGTCTCGCTGGCACATGACGCTGACACGCTTTCTGACCGCCTATATCTACAATCCCATCGTCATGCGGATTACCCGTGCACGGCTGGCTGCCGGTAAGCCCCTGCCCAAGCGCGGAAAAATGTCGCTTGGTACCTTTGTAGCGCTGGTGGCCTACCCTACCCTTTTCACCATGTTTATTTCCGGCGTCTGGCATGGGGCCGGCTGGCAATTCGTAGCATTCGGGCTACTGCACGGTTTTTACCTTGTGGTCGCCCATGGCTGGCGTGCCTATAAGGTCAGTAAAGGCTGGAAGCTCGATAGTGATAACCGAATCCATCAGGTCGCTGCATTGCTGCTCACCTTCACCTGTGTGGTGGTGGCCATGGTGTTCTTCCGAGCCGAAAGCGTGTCCGCTGCCATGGCCATCCTCACCGGCATGGTGGGCCTGAGCGACGTCTCGACCAAGCTCGACAAGTCCGATTTCCTGGCCATCGCTATGTTGCTGGCCTTTGTCTGGACCATGCCCAATATCGGCCAGTGGATGCATCACTTCCGCACTGCCCTGAACTTTCGGCCAAAGGAAAACTGGATCGAACACTGGTTCCCCTCCGTGGCGTGGCGGCCTACGCCAGTGCTAGGCGCTGCCTTGGGTGTACTGGGTTTTTTTGCATTGGCCTCTGCGTTCTCTGCGGCCCCGACCGAGTTTCTTTACTTCCAGTTCTAAGTGTCGAAACAGGAGCATTCCATGATGGACCTATTACCCTGGCTTCCCCCTCATCCAGATCTCGGCGCAGCGATCAGCGAGGCCAAGCGAGAGCCAGACCCTGCCAAGCGGCTCAGTCAGGCGGCTTATTTATCCGGATTTCGACGCGACTTCACCCTTACCATCCGACTGGATAAACTTGCCGCAGAAGGACTGAGTGATCTCACCATAGCAGGAGATCTGGCAGCACTGGGTTTGCGTCCCTTGCGCATCGCCCTGCTTTCCTCCCATACCGTGGACCATCTCGCTCCTGCCATTCGGGTAGCAGGTCTCTCCCGGCGTCTGGCCTTGTCCGTGTATGTTGCCCCGTATGGCATGTATCGACAGGCCTTACTAATGGACGACCCTGCGCTATCGTCCTTTGCCCCTCAGGTGATTCTGTTGGCCGTGGATGCAAAAGACACTTCCCTGCAGCTGCCCCTGGATGCATCAGAGGCGCAGGTTTCAAGCGCCGTTGAGACGCGTATCGAGGAGTTACGCCACCTCTGGCGCCTCGCCCGGGAACGTTACGCAGCGCAGGTTATTCAGCAAACGCTTGTCACTGCAGAACCCTTGCTGTTCGGCTCATTCGAAGCCCATGTTCCAGCCGCGCCCTTTGCCATAATCGAGCGGCTCAATACCGCCATCCGTGCAGCGGCAAAGGAAGAAGGTGTACTGCTGATGGACCTGGCGTGGCAAGCTGCACAAGGGATGTATGGCACCGGTCTGGCTGAGCCTGTGCGGTGGCACCAAGCCAAACAGCTGGTCAGCCCAACGCTGGCCCCCCTTTATGGCGATCAGCTGGCAAGGGTTGCTGCTGCCGGGGTCGGTCTCTCACGCAAGTGCCTGGTTTTGGACCTTGATAACACTCTGTGGGGCGGCGTGATTGGCGACGATGGTGTTCATGGCATCCAGATAGGCCAGGGATCACCGGCCGGTGAAGCGTTTCTGGCATTCCAGCATTACGCAGGGAAGCTGGCCAAACGAGGCATCATTCTCGCGGTCTGTAGCAAGAACGATCTGGCAGTAGCTGAAGCGGCGTTCGACCACCCTGAAATGGGTCTCAAGCGCTCCGATATCGCCGCCTTTGTCGCCAACTGGGAAGACAAAGCCGGCAACCTGCGGCGTATCGCCTCCCTGCTCAATATCGGACTGGACAGCCTAGTCTTTGTCGACGATAACCCGGCTGAGCGTGACATTGTTCGCCGTGAGCTACCCGAGGTGGCGGTGCCGGAACTTCCCGAGGATGTAGCCGACTACCCTGCTCGCGTAGCGGCTGCCGGTTATTTCGAGACAGTCTCGTTCACCACAGACGACACTGCACGCAGCCGTCACTATGCCCTTAACGCCGAACGCAAGGTTGCCATGAGCCAGGCAACCGACATGGAAGGTTACCTGCGCGGTCTGCAGATGGTTCTTACCGCTACCACCATCGGTCCGGCAGAGTTGATCCGTACCACGCAGCTGATTAACAAGACCAATCAGTTCAACCTTACGACGCGCCGCTACAGCGAAGTGGAGGTCGAACGCCTTGCAGCAGATAATCATGCAGTTGCCCTTGCGGTGCGCCTGAGCGACAAATTCGGTGATAACGGCCTGATCAGCGTAGTTCTCGCACGCGCAGATACCGCATGGGCTCAGGATGAACTTCTTATCGATACCTGGCTGATGAGCTGCCGCGTCCTGGGCCGTCAGGTAGAAGAGGCCGTCCTCGACGTACTGATCAAACGCGCGACGGCAGCTGGCTGGGCAGCGCTCATCGGTGAATATCGCCCTACCGACCGGAACGGCATGGTTGCCGAACATTATGCAGCGCTGGGCTTCGATCATTGCCCAGCACCTGAAGGCGCTATCCCCAACGCCAGCTTCTGGCGTTATGACCTGCTCTCACCCCGTACTTCCCGCCACTTCATCGAGGTTACTGACGTATGAACGATAAGGACATTCTCAACGCACTGACCCAGGTCTTCCGCGATGTGTTTGATGACGAGGACATTGTGCTTGCCTCAGACATGACCGCTGACAACATCGACGGCTGGGACAGCCAGACGCATGTCATCCTGATCGTGGCGGCAGAGCAGCGTTTTGGTATCAAGTTCAGGACCGCAGAGCTTGAGTCACTCAAGAATGTGGGCCATTTCGCTCAGCTGATCCAATCCAAACTCGAAGGAGCAGCGGTGTCATGAAGACTTCAGCAGCGGATGACAAGCCCACCTCCAGTTCCGGCAGCAGGATTTCTGCCGGCTACCTGCTGGCACTATTTGGCGGAATGGCAGGTGCCCTCGCGGCGTTCTGGATGCTGCTGCTCGGCCTGCGCGGCACAGATAACCTGCCCCCACCGGCATTCTCCAATAGCCTGTGCGTTGATGAGAAACTCAGCTTTCTACGTGAAAATCCCATCGAATCGCCAGACCTGCTGGTGATAGGGTCATCTGTAGCCTGGAGGCATATCGATGGTGATGCCATCGTCAGGCATTCCCCAGGTACGCGCCCGCTGAACGGCGCCTTCTGTGGTCTGCATGCCAATCAATCGGTATACGTTGCCAACTGGCTACTTGACCGGGAACCTACCGTCAGGCATGTCCTGATGGTAGTCGACCCCCAAGACTTTGCAGGTTGCTGGCGTGTTTCGGCTGCCGTATTCAATCGCAACGATGTTGATCAGTACGTGTATGAGAAAACGTCACCCTGGCTTTACTATATGCACTATTTCTCACCCGGCTCGCTGATGCGCAATGCCTTGAAGGTAAAAGATCAGCGCGCCAACCGTATCGAGTTCGATCCCTTGGTGTTCAATCGCCATGGGGACGGCCCGCTCAATACGGTGAACAGTCGTGAATTGCTTTATGGCCGCCCGGAGGCGCTGGATTCAACCTGTTTCAATGCCCTACAAACCCTGGCTACCCGTTTGTACCAGGAGGGACGGCAATTAACGGTCGTATCCACGCCATTACATCCTGACTGGAAAGCCCAGCAAGATCCAACAGGTGTATTTCTGGCTAACTTCGACCAGCAGCTTGCTACCGCCCTGGCGCCAACCAAGGCCCAGTATTGGAATGGCGACAAGGAATGGATTACCGCCAAAACATCCTTTATAGATGCAATCCACCTGCGCTGGTCAGCCGCCCAGAAGTTTTCCGAGGCCATGGTACAAGAGATCCGAATCGCCAGAAATGACGTCGCGCCTGGAACCTGAGCGTTCTGAAATACGCCGACATGGAGGTCGGCAAGCCTCACGCTTACCACCTCACAGCCATCTGCGATATACACTATGTCTTGATACTGGTACGGCACCGATAAATAGAGGCATTTGTGGATTTACTATTTCTGGGCACGTCTGCCGGCGTACCGACCAAGAAGCGCAACGTGACCGGGCTTGCCCTACAGGAAGAGATGGGCAGTGACTGGTTTCTGATTGATTGCGGCGAGGCAACTCAGCACCGGCTACTGCGTACACGTCTGTCGCTGCATGATCTGCAGGCCATCTTCATTACACATGTCCATGGTGACCACTGTTATGGCTTGCCAGGCCTCCTGGCCAGCGCAGGCATGTCAGGCCGAAAGAAGCCACTTCCCATCATTGCCCCGGCGGGCATTGCCGAATGGTTTAACGCGACTCGACAATTCACCCAGTTGTACCTGCCCTTTGACGTAGAGTTTCTGCCGGCTGAGGCGCTGGGGCAGTGGGCATTTCCACGGTGGACGGTCGATGCTACGCCCCTCTCCCATCGCGTGCCCTCTTTCGGCTATCGGTTTACCGAAACAGCCCGTGAGCCTCATCTAAACACTGAAAAATTGAATGCCGAAGGTATTGCACGCGGCCCAATCTGGGGACAGCTGCGTAAAGGCATTGATGTGGTCCATGAAGGCCAAACGTTTAAAAGCGCCGATTATGTGTACTACCCCCATGCGGCTCGCTGCCTGGTCGTTTGCGGTGACAACGATCAGCCCGAGCTGTTGCGGACCTTTTGCCAGCCAGCTCAGGTGCTTGTTCATGAGTCGACATATACACAAGATATTGCAGACAGGGCTGGCGATACATTCGGACATAGCTCAGCGGCCGGGATTGCGAGCTTTGCCCAATCCAGCGGGCTGCCCAATCTTGTCCTGACGCACTTTAGCGCCCGCTATCAAGCCAATCCGGAGCAGTCTCCCTCCATTGAGGATATCCGTAGTGAGGCTGCACACCATTACCAGGGCTCGCTGTTTCTGGCAGAAGACCTTGCTCGATATCGGCTAGCCAAAACAGGGGTACTAAGCCTTGTTTCTGTGTGATCACTGGGTAGATGAGACCGGTAGCATCGTATGCCCTTGAACGCTCACGCCATTGACTCACTGCTTACGTCCAACGTCGACGGCGAGTAGCAGCTGTGATCCGGGACTAAAGCTTACCTGTTTCAGCTGCCGTAGTCGTATATAAGGATTGATGGATGTTTCAAGATATTACAGGATTAAGACGTAACAGATAGGTCCATAATTATACACGTACAATTTTCATGTAGAAGATTAAAAAGCAAATCTGCACAATTGCGCCGTTCCAACGAAGCGCTATCTTAATCAGCGTCTGGTATCTACTTAGCAAAACTTGTATTTGAATAAAGTTCAAAGAATTTAATGACTTAGCAATTCTGCAACTTATCTTTCACCCAGCTTTCCATTGAATACAGGTTGTATTTGAACCTGTTCTGTAGTGATGTCATAGCTCATGAAGTGTGCTCCTCTGTATCGCCGCGTTTAGTGTGTTGGCGAAGTTGTTGTACTCGCGGCGATACAGTTTTTTATTCCCTTTGTTTTTCCGTCTGTACGCAGCCGCATACGGAGCGTGAGGGCAGTAAGCCGGAGTTACCTTTTCATCAGGACATGCTTTCACAGTGTTTTGCATGCGAAGTTTAAGATGAGCTCAATCAACAACATTGTAGTTATTACCTCCTCCCTTCCTGGTCTAAGAGCCTTATGCCAGCTCGCCAGCATGTTTCCTTCCCGCCTGGAAACCTGTGTCGTTGTGATGCTTCGTGTAGCAACCGACAGCCCTGTAGAGGCGCTCGTAACGCTTATGGGACGCTATACCTTCCTTCCCGTAAAAGTATGCACACCCGGCGAGCTACTCGTGGCGGGCTGCGTCTATCTTACTCCGCCTGGGTATCAAGTTACTATAGAGCCCAAGGGCATGGTCAGGCTTAAACGGCTTGATTCCGCAAGGCATGAGCATGCCTCAGCAGATGAACTGTTCACCTCTGCAGCCAAGGTATTTGGGCCGCGTACAATAGGCGCGGTGTTATCAGCATCGGGACGAGACGGCGTCGAGGGCTTGTGCGCCATCAAAGGCGCCGGGGGAATCTGTATCGTGGAGGATCAAAGACAGGCTATTAGCTCGACCACGGCTATTCATGAACTTAGCGCCTGTAACCCGAACTATTGCGTGCCGGTAAAAGAAATGGGGCTTTTGCTTGCCCAACTAACGACTCAGCACTAACCCGCTTCATGTGACATCGCGACGGATCGTATTTAATCGTTTTTGCTTAATGATCAATGCTGCAAGAGGTGTCTTATGTCCGTGCCTGAGTTTTCTGACAAGGAAATCCTCACCTACACACTGGATGTCTTGAGAGAGCAGATTTGCCTGTATCGCGAACAGGTACCTGCCCCACTGCTTAACAATATCGAACAGGTTCTGGGTGGGCCGGTATGCAAGCCAGCCGAAGAACTCGAACAGCTGCGTTTCAACCAGTGGCTAGCATTGCACGCGTTCGATGCTCCTCTGGATGTTCATGAGAGAAAATGGTTATGGAAGGGCTGGCTGGCTCGAGCCAAATATCCTGAAAGTACTACATGAAGACAGCCATAGTTAGGCCAGGCAGTTGTCTGGCCTAACTATGGGACAAGCATCAAAGCAGGCTCAGCCAAGCCGATCCCAATAACAGCAGGCCCATGAGACGGTTGAAGTATCTGACACGGATGGCAGAATCGAGCCAGCGCGAAACGCTAGCGCCCAGCACTGCCCATGCCGTCAGACACGGAATCGATATCGCAAAGAATACAGATGTCAGCTGTACCACCTGCGCGGCCTTGTCTGACCCGGCTTGCGTAAACACGCTGATAACGGCGATCGCCATCATCCAGGTCTTTGGATTTATCAGCTGCAACCCAGCCGCTCCGCCAAACCCGACGCGCTTGTCACTGGCCATGGACTCACTCATCTCATTCAATGGCGTGGCTGGGCTGCTAAAGATCTGCCAGGCCAGATAACTCAACCACAGCACGCCGGCCGTGCTCATCACGAGCTGGATCAACGGGTAGCTCGTCAGGCTTTCGCCAATCCCCACGCCTGTTACCAGCACGATACCGGCCGCGCCCGCACACCCGCCCAGCACAATAGGTAATGCCTTCCAGAATCCATAGCGGGCACTGTGACTTAGCACCAGGATGTTGGTAGGCCCTGGAGTGATGGAGGCTACCAGAGAGAACAGAATGAACGGCACAGAAATCATCATATCGACTCCACAGTTATACGGCTGAAGTCGATTGTGGGGTTAGCTGCGTGAGGCGTCTGGAAGATTTGAGCAGCGCTTGCGGTAGCTGGCTGGAGTCAGCCCATAGGCGCGGCGGAACCAACGGCCCATGTGGCTCTGATCCGCAAAACCGAGTCTCACGGCAACCTCGGCCGGTTGATCGCCTTTCGCCAACATAAAACGAGCCTTGGCGAGTCGCAGCTGGATGAGGTAGGCATGGGGTGCCAAACCAAAGGCGGCCTTGAAGGCTCGGGTCAAGCGAAATCGATCCACGCCTACGGTATTAGCAAGCTCATCCAGGCCTACATCGTCCTGCATGTGAGCGTGAAGATAATCTCGAACGCGATAAGCTACCAATGGAAGTCTGGGATCATAAGCTCCCCGCATTCGCCATTTCACATGGTCGGTCAGCTTGATCAGCAGTTGATCCAGCGCGGTCTGCCTTACTATTCTCAAATCATTGTATTCGAGCGCTTTGAACGCATCGGCAATGGCGATCATGAGTTCGGTCTGATCGGTCAGTGTTGCGCCAAAACTGGGAAGGCATTGTACAGGCGCATCCTCATGCAACATCCTCAGCTCACGCTCGATCCACTGCGGCTCCAAATAAAGCATGGAGTAGGTAAACCCACCCTCTGCCGGCGCATGGCCGTCGTGAATCTCACCCGGCTCAAGCATGAAGACCTTACCAGGGGTGCTGACGTGCAGCGCATTGCGGCAGCTGAACTGCTGCACGCCTTGCTCGGTAAACCCTACAAGATAGCTGTCATGCCAATGGGGATCATAAGCATGACCCTCAAAATGAGCACGAATGGTCTCGATACCGGTTTCGGCGTCCTGGCTTAGATGAACCCAGCTTTTCCTGTCGTCTGTCATAGTTAGGACTTTCGCCTTGATATCATGGACGGCAACAAACAGATCGTCTTGGTATCGTATCAGCCTCTTTCCGATTGAATCTGGAACATTTGTGCAGTCATATTGGGCGTTGGCTTAATTGGCGCAGCCAGGACCAACCCAGGAATCTGTTCAAACGACATGCGTGCAGACCAACATCCCGCTTGTTTCTTGGAACTGTAACGGTTAGATCTCGAAGCGATTTAACCCGGTTTCTCGAGCCAGACTTTCCGTCTGAAAAGAGCACCATTGAAGAACACCTTGCCAGATGCTTACGGGACGTACTGGTACTTACACCTATACAACAGATCACTGATCCTGGGGAAAAGGATCTAATTATAGATGTCTGCGTCAAGGATTTTCGCTGGGGAACAGTCTTGTTACCTAACATGGGAGCGATTGACTGTCTGCTTCTTTGGCGTCCCAAAACTGCATTGGAGGCAACGCTAAATAGCGTAATACCAGGCGCCCCCAGGACTGTCTTTTTGTGAAAGAAATAATGACTTGGAGATCATACTTGCGTCTGCGGCTTTCCTGGAAAGCTGTTTTAAATCTTAAGCCAGCGGTAGGACGGCAAGGGCTTGAGGGCCATTGTATCTAGCCTGTAACCGACTTTTGCTTCAGGTTAGACAGTATCTGTAGTCCATAGACACACCTCATTATCGATGTCTCAAATAGGGCCACGCTCAAACCGGTACACATCCATCGCCAGTATCTGATGGTTTATCTCGCTGAACCATACGCGTGCCTCGCTTTGCTCACCTGCTGCACCCAATGCAACGAAAAGAGGTAACAAGTGCTCATCACTCGGGTGAGCCTGAACGCCCTCCAGTGACTGCTCACGGTAGTCCAGCAGAGCGGCTATATCTCGAGCCTTCAGGCGGTCTTGCATCCACGCCTGAAAGACTGTGACGTAGCGGGGAACGGACCGGTGCGGCCTGCGAAAATCGCCCAGGTTATGTGTCAGACTGCCTGACGCGATAAGGAGTACGTCGTCAGCCAATGATGACGCTAATGCCTGACCGAGCTGGTAGTGATAGGCGGGGCCCTTGTTTTCATCAATGGACAGGTTGACGACTGGAACATCGGCATCAGGATACATGTAACGCAGTGGCACCCACGCGCCATGATCCAGCCCGCGATTAGGATCAATACGTACCGGCAACCCCTGAGCCTGTAACGCCTCTGCCAGCTGAAAAGCCAGGTCAGGTTCACCCGGCGCGTTGTAGCGCAGCGCATAAAGCGCCTGAGGAAAGCCATAAAAGTCATGGATGGTGTCATGCTGCGCGGTCGTTCCGAGCACTGGATATGGCGCCGAAAAATGAGCGGAGACTATTACAATGGTTCTCGGACGTGGTAACGCCGCGGCAAGCTCCGTCCAGGCCTGCCCTGCCCGCCCTGCATCCAATGCCTCCATTGGCGAACCGTGGGATATGAAAATCGTGGGAAGTCGGCTCATGGTGTTCTCCTCAAGGATGCAGCGCGGTTTAGAACATTAATCCTTACGAAACGATGGCTTCAGAGCCAAGGCACCGGGCCCCAGGAGTGCCAACGCAGCGGCCGTGACTGCCAGAAAAACAGGATACTCCCAGCCGCCATCAGCTGCGGTAAATGACCAGCCATTTCCAAAGTGTACGGAAGAGGCTGCCAGTAATTGTACCGCCGCAACGGCTGCAACCCAGCGAGGCAGGATGCCCAGTATCAGCATTGCACCCACCAGAATTTCGAAGAACGTAACCGGATAGGCCAGCACGCCTGGAAAACCAACCGATTCAAAGAACTGTGCGGTACCCGGCAAGGTAAAGACGAACAGCTTTGTAAGGCCGTGGGCCAGAAACATGATACCTAGCGCTAAGCGCAACAGAAGCGCGGCATAGGAAGCGGTACGAGTATCCATCGTTAAATCCTTAGAAAAAGGTGCGATCGGTCAGATACCGCTATTCTTTGTATTTCCCTTTTAGAGATAAATAGGGTAAATAAAAATGAATTATTTACATTTTGGAAATCGATATGGATACGCTTTCTGCGCTATCTGCCTTCGTCAAAGTAGTGGAACTAGGATCATTCGCTGCGGCCGCTGATCGACTTGAACTGTCCCGCTCGGGACTTACGAAACTGATCGCCTTTCTTGAGCGTAAATACGATGCGAGACTGCTTAACCGGACGACACGCAAGCTAAGCCTTACCGATGCGGGTCGTGCACTCTATGAGCGCATTCTTCCGTTGCTGGCCGAGTTTGATGACCTGGAAACAGCCCTGCAGTCTGATGTCCAGCATCCGCGGGGGCGGCTACGGGTCAATGCCCCGTTCTCCTTTGGTATCCTGCAGCTGGCCCCCGTAATTGCCCTATACATGGAGCAATACCCAGAGGTATATGTTGATCTTGAACTGAATGACCGAGTCGTTGACCTTGTAGAGGAAGGTTTCGATCTGGCAGTACGTATTGGCCAGCTCGACGACTCCAGCTTAGTCGCACGTCAACTGGCCGTACTCGACGTAGTGGTGTGTGCCTCACCGCTCTACCTGAAACAGCATGGAACGCCAGCGCATCCACTGGAACTCAGACAACACCGCTGCCTCAACTATACGTACGCGCGCCAGGGTAATGAATGGCTCTTTCAACGCGACGAAGAAGAAGTACGAGTCAAGGTATCCGGGATGTTTCGGGCCAATAACGGCGATGTTTTGCGAACTGCAGCCTTGGCAGGTCATGGAATTATTCTGCAGCCAAGCTTCATCATTGGCGATGACATAAAAGCTGGCCGCCTAGTACCGCTACTGCAAGCGTGGAAGACCAGCTACACCCCCATTCTCTATGCTGTTTACCCTCACCGCCGCTTCCTTTCAGCCAAAGTGAGGACATTTATCGAGCATCTGCAACATAGTCTAGGAGGCGGTTTGCCTACAGGTTAGCGATGGATTTCACGACACTGGTCTCTGCAGGTGCAGCGGGTTCTACACGCACTGTTCGAATAGCCTCTACCAGATCCTCCTCCGCTACATGCGCTGCCGTTTCCTGGAGCAAAGAACGCAGATTCTTTTCAATCGTTGTGCACAGACTATCCATGGCGATCTGGTGCTGGCTGTCGGCAAAAGGTGCCTGAAGCTCGGTTCCTATTCGCTCTAATGCGAGCAGCATGAAACCTACCACAGAGGAAACAACAGGGGTGTACCAGCCTAATGTACTGACTAGCCCCATGGGCATGATGATGCAAAAGAGCGTTGTAAAAAGTCTTGGAAAATAGACATAGGGATAAGGTAATGGCGTGTTGTTAATGCGTTCCATGCCGCCCTGGCAGTTGGACATATCCACGAGAGTCGATTCAATTCGTGCCAACCGGATACTATCGAGGCGACCCTGGTTTAGCTCTCTAACCAATAGCTGTGCGGTGCCGTTGAGTATGTCATTGGGGAAATTGCTGCTGCCTTCAGCCATTGATAACTCGTGCCGGGCCAGGTAGGGTCCCGCAGCTTCTACGCATGAGGTACCCTTCAGATGTGCGCGCAGTGCATTGATATAGGCCATATGACGTAGCAGAAGAACCATCTTTACTCGATTACGCCCTATACCCACATCATCAATAAGTGTCATCACCTGCCGGCCGAAACTGCGAGAGCTATTGACCATTGCGCCCCACAAGGTACGCGCTTCCCACCAGCGGTTATAGGCACTGCTATTACGAAAGCTGATCAGCACTACCAATGCTGAACAAAGCAATGTCAGGGGCGTGAGTGGCAAGTCAATCGGGTCTTTTACGTACAGCATAGCCTCTGCTGTGACGGCTATGTCCCACACAAGCAGCCAGAACAAAGACCAACCTACATAAAAGAAGGTCTTGCGTAACAAGGCGACTTTCTTATGGATCGACCTGGACATCGGAACACCTTTAGCAGCGCAATGAATGGTTGCCTATCTCTACTGGCTCGCCGCGGACTTGCCGTAAAAGAGTTTTCGAATCAGCAACCTGTTCTATTCAGAACGTGTCGGCCATCTGATTCATAACCTTTGGCAAGGCTCGACGGGTGGTTAGGCTAACTAGCGCGCTAAAAGCGTTTTATAAGGTCTAGCCAGGGCAACGGACCGCCTATCGATTCCTCTCAGCTTCTTGATCCACCAGTAATATTCAACCGATAAAACTCATGCAGCTTTTCCTGCAGTAGTTTCTTGTCGGGCAAATGGGTCTGGTATTCCGCTACAAGCGCAGGCGAAAAAGATCGATTCAACGCGTACTCAACGACTTCATCATCCTTGCTGGCACAGAGCAGAACACCAATTGCAGGATTTTCATGCACCTTGCGTACGGTGCGGTCCAGCGCCTCAAGGTAGAACTCGAGTTTACCCAGATATTCCGGCTCGAATCGGCCTACCTTGAGCTCGATGGCCACCAAGCAATTCAGGCCCCGATGGAAGAACAGCAGGTCCAACGCGAAATCCCGTCCACCGACCTGTAAGGGATACTCGGAGCCGACGAAGCAGAAATCCCGCCCGAGTTCGATCAGAAAATCCCTGAGTCGCTGCAGCAGTCCGTGGTGCAAATCAGCCTCTGCATGTCCCTCCGGAAGCCCAATAAATTCGACCATATAGGCATCCCTGAACACACTCAGCGCCTCAGGATGACTTTGTCTCAGCGCTGCCGAGACTTTTGCAGGCTGCGTAACGGAGCGCTCAAACAGTGCAGACTTGAACTGCCGCTCCAACTCACGGCTGGACCACCGTTCCTGCATGGCCAGCCGTAAATAGAACTCACGCTCTTCGGGGCGCTTGCTCTGACTGAGAACAATGAGGTTGTGGGTCCATGGTAACTGCCGTACCAGAGCGGCTAGTGATGGTTCGTTACGGTACGCTTCATAGAACTGGCGCATTCTGAACAGATTGGCGCGAGTGAAACCACGCAAGCCGGGTTGAGTCTGTGCAAGATAGCGCGCCAACTGATCGACGACCCCGTCTCCCCACTCCGCGGTTTCAAGCTTGGCGCTGATATACGCCCCTACCCGCCAATACAAATCGATCAACTCGATGTTGACGGCCTGAACCGCTCGCTGGCGAGCGGTGGAAATAAGACTGGCCACCTCAGCAAAACGCTTGTCATCCAGAGGCAGATTGGGCGTGGTCTGATCAGACATACCGTGGAGAACGTCCAGGATAATTATTGGAAACGGCCGATTTAAAGTGACTCTTTAGGTTATCTCGACCTGGTAACGAAAGCCTTCTGCCGCACCCCGAGACACTCTGTACTCAATGGGAAGCCGGTCATAGCCCAGCGCGATACGCTCGATCACGACAACCGGTTTGCCCTCCTCGATTTCCAGAATCCGAGCCGTCTCAGCCGAAGCCGATTCCACCGTCAGCGTTTCCTGCGCTGATGCGACATGCTGGCCGCATTGCTGCTCGTAAAAGGGATAAAGCAGATTGCCGAACCTGCTCGGCTCTACGTCTAGAAGATTGGAAAACTTGGAACCGGGAAGCCAGATATCCTCATAGAATTTCCGCTGCCCCTCGATGACACGGACGCGCTCCAGATGTACTACCTGCTCATGCTTCTTGAGAATCAATGCATGGATCACGGCCTGAGGAGGCTGCTCGAGCGTGCGGCTGAGTACCTGACTGGTCGGCACAGCCTGGCTACCGGACGAATCTATCTGGCGAAAAAAACGAAAGAATGAGGCATTGAAGCTTGGCCGACGAACAAACGTCCCCCTGCCCTGGCTTCGTTCGAGCAAGCCCTCGCTCACCAGCGTATCCACTGCCTTCCTCACCGTCCCGATGGCAACGCCATAGAGCTTGGTCAATTCAGCCTCGGTGGGGATCGACTGGCCTGGCAACCATTCACCTGACGCAATCCTGGCCAGTATTTCATCACTCAACCGTTGATAGAGCGGTAAACGCTCATCCTGTCCCAGCTTTGCGTTGTTCATATCGTCATCCAAACGACTGGTAGACC
This sequence comes from Pseudomonas sp. LTJR-52, assembly GCF_003691465.1. NCBI lineage: Bacteria > Pseudomonadati > Pseudomonadota > Gammaproteobacteria > Pseudomonadales > Pseudomonadaceae > Pseudomonas > Pseudomonas sp. LTJR-52. The sequence continues at coordinate 4,850,896 of NZ_CP033105.1, read as the reverse complement.
TACTTTACCACGAGCACCGCCGGGTGATGCATTGACAGCTAACACGCATCGCTATACGTTCCTCTATTCATATAGATGAATATATGTTTTATGGGCAAGGGTGGTGGTTACCTTTGCCAAAAACACACAACAAGGGTAGTGCCCATGTCTCAGCCATATATGCCCATCACGGGTATCGATACCCATGCACATATTTTTTCCCGTGACCTTCCCCTGACCGAAAACCGGCGCTACAGCCCTGACTACGATGCCCTTGTGGAAAGCTATCTGGCTCATCTGGAGCAGTGTGGGCTTTCCCATGGCGTGTTGGTACAGCCCAGCTTCCTGGGGACCAACAATAACTTCATGGTAGGTGCGCTGCGGGTCTATCCGGAACGGTTACGTGGCACAGCGGTAGTCAATCCAGAAGTCAGTGACGCCGAACTCAATGAATTGGAAAAAGCAGGAGTAGTGGGTGTAAGACTGAACCTGGTCGGGCTTCCGCTGGAAGATTACTCACAGCCACGGTGGCAAACCTTTTTCAAGAAGATGGCAGACCGAAACTGGTCGGTCGAAATCCAGCGTGCCATGGAAGACCTCTTCCTTATCGTTCCAACGCTATTGGATGCAGGGGTCAATGTTGTCATCGACCACTTCGGCTTGCCCGCCGGCTGTATAGATCCTGAAACGCCAGAGCATCAGGCCTTCCTGTCGCTTCTGCCTGACTCGGCTATATGGGTCAAGCTGTCCGCCACCTATCGAAGCAAGGCCAGTCTAGAGCAAGCCACCCAAATGGTTGATATATTGCGCAACGCCTATGGACACTCAGATCAGCTGTTATGGGGTAGCGATTGGCCTCATACCCGCTTCGAGGACCAGACCGATTATGATGCCCAGTTTTCAATAATGACCTCCCTCCTCCCGGATGCGCTGGAAAGAAGGAAAGTGCTGGTGGACAACCCGGCCAGACTATTCAAGTTCAAGCCCTGAGAACCAGACAATAACAACAAGGAAAGACAATTATGATGAGTCTGCTCGTCGTGACGGCGATTGCCGTTGCCATTGTCCTTGGGTACAAGACCCGGATCAATATCGGCCTGTTTGCTATCGCCTTCGCTTACCTGATCGGCTCGTTTGTGATGGGCATGAGTCCGTCGGAAGTCATCAACCTCTGGCCGCTCAAAATCTTCTTTATCATTTTCTCGGTATGCCTGTTCTACAGTTTTGCCATCGTTAACGGCACGCTGGAAAAACTGTCGGAGCATTTGCTGTACAGCTGCAGAAAAGTACCCTACCTGTTGCCCTACGCCGTTTTTGTTACCGCCACTCTGATCGCGGCCTTAGGCGCTGGGTACTATACGGTACTGGCATTTATGGCGCCTATTACGCTGCTCTTGTGCGAACGAACCGGCATGAGCCTAATATTAGGTTCGATGGCAGTAAATTACGGAGCATTAGGTGGCGCCAATTTTGTCTCAAGCCAAAGCGGGATTATCTTCCGCGGCCTGATGGTAAATGCAGGAGTTCCGGAACAAACCGCCTTTATCAACAGCTTTGGCATTTTCGCCAGTACGATTGTAATTCCACTACTGGTCATCACTGGCTTTGTCCTGCTCAGCGGGCCCAAGCAGTCTATGAAGGAGGCTGCGTTCAACATCAGCGCACCTACACCCTTCACAAAAGATCAGAAAACCACGCTGTGGTTGACCCTTCTAATGATGGGGCTTGTCTTGCTGGCTCCTATCGCCCACCTTATCTTCCCCCAGAATGACACGATCAGCTTTATCAACTCGAAGATGGATATTGGTCTGATCGCCAGTGTTTTCTCCGTGATTGCACTGCTGCTCAAGCTGGGCGATGAGCGCAAGGTCATGGCTACGCTCCCCTGGTCTACCATCATCATGATCTGTGGCGTAGGTATGCTGATCTCGGTTGCGATCAAGGCCGGCACGGTTGATCTCCTGGCGTCCTGGATCAGCGCCAACATACCGGCCGTCCTGGTACCTGTTGCTTTCGGTGTCGTCGCGGCGCTGATGTCCTTGTTCTCAAGTACATTGGGCGTGGTAACACCTGCGCTCTTCCCGATCGTGCCCGCAATTGCCGCTAACCTGTCCATTGATCCGATGATCATTTTCATCTGCATCGTGGCGGGGGCACAGGCAACCTCTATTTCGCCTTTCTCTTCCGGGGGAAGCCTGCTGCTGGGCTCATGTCCCACTGAACAAAGCCGCTCTGCTCTCTTTCCCAAGCTCCTGTTCAAGGCAGCGCCACTCGGCTTCATCGCCGCCCTGGTGTTCAACTTTGTTTTGACATTCTGCTTGTAACATTGGCGTGTTCGCCAAGCCCCGGGTTAATCACCCGGGGCTTTTCCGTCTTGATTACAGAAGTGTCATGGTAGTTTGTTAGCTTTATAATGGGCTGGTATTACTAAGAAAAAATAGCATTTGATGCAAAACGAAGGCACCAGGGTTGATTCAATGGTTTAGACGCTTCACCCTAACGTCGAGCCTGTATTCGAGCGGTGAGTCCACTGTCTAACGTCAATTCTTCTCGCGCCCTACGCTGGTTTCGGCGTTTAGGCTGGGCCAGTGTAGTTTTCCTGTTATTGCTGGCATCCGGTTCGCTCGGCTTTGCGTTGTTGATTCGCTCGCTGGGTATTACACACTGGAATCTACAAGGGCTGTATCTGAATACTCACTCGATAGGGTTACAGAGCCTATCGCTTGTCCAAAACGATAAGGATGGTACAGAGCAGTCACTCAACACAGGGCCACTGATGTTTGAGTGGACCGGGCGTCATCTCAGGATCGATCACGTTGAGCTCGCGCTGATTGCTATTCCAAACGGTGCCAGCAGTGAGCCCACTGCTCCTCTGCACCTTGACGCTCCTCTCGCCATACCGACATGGCTACCCGATCGTCTGGATGCACCTGATTTCACGTTGTCTCTGCCCTGCGCACAAGGCCAATGCAGGTTGGAAGGCTCCTTGAGTGCAAGCCAGGCAAACAACCAGGCCTTGCCCCTCAGCCTGGAGCTCACGCTTCGTCATGAGGGGCGCACATTACAAACCCTGGCCTTGCTTGAGGGCACACCAGAGGCACCGCGCCTGACAGCCAACCTTGCCATTGATGATCAGCCAAGGCTTGCGCTACGGACTGCGCTAACGCCCCACGGCGACGGAGTGGCTTGGAGCGGTGACCTCCTGATTCCTGCCTTTAATGAAGGCCCCTGGGTTCTGGACTGGATCAACCAGTGGTGGCCAATGCCTGCCGTGAACGCTGAATCCCTGCCGGGTGCTCTTCGAGTACAAGGTAACTGGCAGTTGTCCCTACCTAACACAATTGACAACCTCCAGTCCCTGCTTAATGCACAAGGCAGTATTCGGCTTGATGCGCATTTACCCCAAGCCTGGCCGGTGCCAGGACTGGGATCACTTCAAGGCGATGCCAGCGTGGATGCTACAGTGGATCACGGCTATGTAATGCCTCGAGCCATGCAAGCCGATCTGCAACTTGCAGTAAGGAACCAACCTTGGCAGCTCCAGCTCCCGCAGGGTATACGACCCGACCAACTCCATATCCGGGCGCAGACACCTGCATCTATTGATCAGCCGGACGTACTGCTCCCCCTCGACTTTACCCTAACCTCTCGTGGCGAAGCGGCTCTGGACCTGAAGGGACGCCTTAAGGTTGCTACTCAGGCCCCTTGGCGCCTCTGGGTGGATGGGCTTGATCTGCATGGGGCCGTTCCAAACTTTAAGCAATCCAGCGTTGCCGTTCACACTCTCGACGTCAAACTAAAGGCGCAAGGGAAGATGGATCAGCGCAGTGCTGAGCTGACCTTCTCCAATATCATGCTAGGTGCGCGCCAGCTGGACATCGGTAGCGGTACTTCGGGGACACGCCTGGACAACGTATCTGCAACTTCGCCTGGGCTCAACCTGATGGGGCGGCTGGACGATCAGCAGGACGTGCATTTTACATTGAAGGGCAACACTCAGCTCGAGACCAAGCGCATTGCTCACCCGCAGCTCAAAGCTGCCAAATGGGACTGGGATGGACAGCTTGAGTTGACGGATCGGGCGCTAGGTCTAAATGGTACACTCAGGACCGATACAGGCCTCAGCCTCAAGACCCGGCTTCGTCAGTCTCCTGATCAGTCGTTCGTCCTGGAAGGTACACTGGACACATTATTCATGCGGGCTGGAAATCCCTTTGCAGCCACATTTACCGCCTGGCCGGCCTTACTGGAATTCAATACGGGACGTCTTGACGGTCAGCTTGCCCTTCGTATCCCTCAACAAGGCGACATGAACCTGCATATTGATCTGGATGCTCAAGGTCTGGGCGGCATTTACGATCGTCTGGAAATGAATGGCGTTGGTGCAAAGGTTGCGCTTGATTTGAATAACGATCAGCTGAGCGTAGCATTGCCTGCGTTCAAAGCCGATAGCCTTAACCCAGGGTTTACTCTAGGTCCTCTTGAATTGAGCGGCGCCTATCGCGCTCGGCTGGATGATCCACTGGCCGGCACGCTGTCCTGGCAACAGGCTCAAACGGCCATATTGGGAGGTCGCCTGTGGATACCGCCAGGCCAAGGCAACCTGGGCGACTTCACGCTTGCGCTGCCGGTGCATCTCTCAGGTCTGCAAGTCGCTTCACTATTGGAAGCCTACCCGACCGAGGGGCTCAGCGGCGAAGGTACAATTGACGGGCAGTTACCCCTGCACTGGACGCGCCAGGGTATTCGCGTCGAGCAAGGCGTTGTCGGGGCACGTGGAGCAGGCGTGCTACGCTTCCGCTCGGATCGAATCAAGGCGCTGGGGCGGAGCAATCCCGGGATGAAACTGGTAGCCGATGCGCTCGACGATTTCCATTACGAGGTACTGCGTAGCGGCGTTGATTACCGTGAAGACGGTACACTGATACTTTCACTCCGCCTGGAGGGCCGCAACCCTGATATTGAAAAGGGACGAGCGTTCAACTTTGGAATCAACCTTGAAGAAAACATTCCGCAACTACTGACCAGTCTGCAACTGACTGACCGAGTCAGCGACACCATTCAACGTCGTGTGCAGGAACGCCTGCGTCGTGATCAAACTGGCCCCAAAACCGAGGAGAAGCCCTGATGGGGTTGCGCCCACTATTTGGCATGTTGCTCTTATGCCTCCTGACAGCAGCCTGTACACCTACCGTACAGGTCGCGGTTCCAAACGAGCCGATCAACATCAACCTGAACGTAAAAATCCAGCATGAAATCTACATCAAGGTAGACAAGGCACTGGACAACGTTCTCAGCGAAAACAGCGGTCTATTCTAAGGAGCCAGCCATGCGAATCCGTGTTGCCAGTTTAATGCTGGCCTTGCTTTTCACCAGTCCCGCCTGGGCCATGAGTCTCAACGAGGCGATGGCCACCCTGAGCCATGCCAAGGCAAGTGGCCAGGTGGGCGAACAACCCAATGGCTACTTGGGCGCGGTTGACGGGAGCAGCCAAGGTACCGAAATTGCCAATCTGATCAATCAGGCCCGCCGCGATGAGTACCAGCGTCTGGCTCAGCAAAATGGCATCCAGCTGGGTGACGTGGAAGCCATCGCCGGCAAGAAGGCGATCGAGAAGACACCCGCGGGGCAGTACATCCAGCTCAATGGAAACTGGGTCAAAAAATAAACGGTACCTGCATGAAAAGTCAGCATCTTGCTGGCTTTTCTACATCTACTTTACTTGTAAGCTACTCGTCCAGATCCAAGCCTAACGCTTTGGCCAAGCCTGTACGGATACAACAAATTCGCCAATATCATGACTCCGGCTGGCACTTAATCACTCTCTTTGTGTCCATTTCTTCGAACCACATAGGGAATACGCCGAGTCCTCCGAGTACATCCGTTTGACGACGGCTTCTGGCAGATATCTGGAAAAGCACTGACATATGTATAGTCAACAATCGACACAAGGTACCAACCGCACCCCCTCCACTGTTCTCGTTGTAGAAGATGAGGAAGTGATTCGGGAATTCGTCCGTGAGCTTCTGGATGGCGAGGGTTTCAACGTCATGACCGCAGAGTCGGCCGACGTGGCTCATGCCCTTCTGCAGGACAAGGCGGCAGATATCGACCTGCTGATCACCGACATCCGTATGCCAGGCTCGATGGACGGTGCCCAACTTGCCAATCATGTAGGCGCTACATGGCCTCATATCCCCATCATCGTAATGTCCGGTTATGACACGCCAGCCACCGCCAGCATCAAGTACAAGGTCAGGTTTCTGCCCAAACCGTGGTCGATCGGCCAGTTAATCGATATGGTAACGGGTGTTGCGTACTCTGCGACTCCCAGTACCTGACCCTTCTTGAACGGGTTGAACAACACCTCCAGTTGATCAACCCGCTGCGGCACACGATTAAACCACTATCCATGAAGCATGCTCTGTGTTCGCCATAGGTCAGCTTGCGCTGCTGTTTTCCTAGCGCCTTTCGGGCAAATACGCCTGCTCGCTCAACGCTCTAAACAATCTTCACGGGCATGTATGCGGACCTATGAGTATTGATACGCCCCCCTACCCCGTTACGCCTGATGGCCGCTATTTCGTGGTACGTGGTCAACTCTGGCGATGCACCAATCCTGCACTTTCAGAGGCGCAACGCAAGGTGCTTACCCGCGAGTTGATGACGGCGCGCAGAGAGGTGGGCCAAGCGAAGCGCAACCACGACAAAGCGGCTGAACAGCAGGCTCGCCACCGGATCGATGAAGCCAAGCGCGCTTTAGGTGAGCGTGGGCCAGTGTGGTGGACAGACGGAGCGCCCGACTATAACCGCCGACAAGTTGCCAACACGCCCTATGCAGGCTGGTTTGAAACATTGACGTCCTGAGAAATACCCAACCATTTCAGGCAATGGGTAGAATCAGCAGTAACCTCTAAAGGGGAATACTATGCTGACGGTTCTGGGAAAGGCGACATCGATCAATGTTCGCAAGGTCATGTGGACGTGCGAAGAGCTTGGCATTCCCTTCACTCTTGAAGAGTGGGGCACAGGGTTCAGGCCAACGGATGATCCGAACTTTCTAGCTCTGAATCCCAACGCCATGGTCCCGGTTATCCAGGACAAGGGGTTCGTCTTGTGGGAATCGAATTCAATCATTCGCTATCTGGCGAACCACCATAATGGAGAGGTTCTATATCCGGTAGAGAATAAGGCTCGCGCCATCATTGATCAGTGGATCGACTGGCAGGCCTCTACGCTGAACCCCTCCTGGAGCTATGCCTTCCAAGCGCTGGTAAGGCGGTTACCCAACCATCAGGATCCAGAACAAATCAGCCAGAGTCATCACCAATGGTCAGCATGTATGGCCATCCTTGACGCCCAGCTTCAGAAAACCAAGGGTTATGTAGCAGGCGAAGTCTTTTCGCTTGCGGACATTCCGATCGGTCTTTCTGTGAACCGATGGTTTGAAACGCCTGTAACACATCCCCACCTACCCGCCTTGAACACTTATTATGATCGGCTGGCTGAGCGCTCCGGTTTTCTAGTCTATGGTAGAAATGGCATACCGTAATGCATCACGGACCTCATAACTGTAATGTCCAGTCTGTTGCATTCTGTATATGGTTGTCTCTGGAGGCATACCGTTAAGGTTACGTTGATTCTCTGACGGAGCCTTGCGCATGTACCTTCCGACCCCTTTCAAGGAAACGGACCCAGCCGTTCTGCATCGCTTCGTCAAGGAGCACCCGTTGGGTGCTTTGGTTATACAGGGAAGTCATGGTTTGTCTGCCGAGCATCTTCCGTTTTTGCTGGAAAGCGAGGAGACGGGTCTAGGCATTCTCAAGGCTCATGTGGCGCGTGCCAGTCAGCTCTGGCAGGAAGCGCTTAATGGCAATGACGAAACGCTTGTCATCTTCCAGGGGCCAAGCGCCTATATTTCACCTTCCTGGTATGCCAGTAAACGTGAAACGCACCGGGTCGTGCCGACTTATAACTATGCCACCGTACATGCCTACGGACGGATCAAGGTCAGAGACGATGCCCAATGGGTCAGAGGCCTTGTGGCTCGCCTGACCCGTGAACATGAGGCTACTCAGGACACGCCCTGGAGAATGACCGATGCGCCAGCCGACTTCATTGACGAGCAATTGTCTCGAATTGTCGGTATAGAAATCCACGTTTCCCGCTTGGAAGGAAAATGGAAGATGAGCCAGAACCGCAGCGAAGCGGACCGTAAAGGCGTACTTCAAGGCCTACACCGTGAATCTACACCTCAGGCCACCGAAGCAGCAGCCGAAATGCTCCGCACCTCACCAGAATAAGCCCAAACCCACCCCCTAAAAAGCGGCAGGTTACGTCTGCGGACGATACCCCTTTAAAAAGAAGGCTACCGCCCTTTGCACGGCGGGGCCGATCAGGCTCGGGTCAATGGCGGGCTCTAACGCCAGCATAGCCTGCTCATGGAACTCGGCCTCCAGCAAAGCCTTGAGATGTAGCGCCGCGACCCAAGGATCAGAAGGTTCCAATACACCGTTATCCATGGCGTTACGGAGCACCTCTGCCATTCGAGACCAGCCAATCTTGGGTCCGTTCTCATAGTAGATAAGCCCTACATGGCTGTTTCCTGCACTCGATTGCACCAGGCGTCGGCCCTGCATGATTTCGGGTCGAATAATGGTCTGGACATATTCATTACCAAATCGCTCCAGCATCTCGGGCAAATCGGCGTCTAGCGGAAGGTGCGCAAATATTGGCTCAAAATGCTTGGCAGCATTGGCGCGGATACATTCGGCAAACAGCTCTTCCTTGGAACTGAAATAGTTGTAGAGCGTCGCTTTTGAACCGCCTACGCGGCTGGCAATTTCAGACATGGATGCCTGATCAAAGCCCAACTCCATAAAAACCGTCGAGGCAACGTCCACTATTTCACGGCGTTTGCTTGGGCTTTTCGTTCTCATCCTGCGTCCATGATCACCAACATAATCCTGCCATGCTAAGGCAGATCGTCACATCAGGAAACTTAATAGCGTTTTAATGCTCATAGGCCACCAGATAAAAGCAAAGTAATAGCGCTTTGCTTTCAAAAGTGTGAACCTGTCCAATAACTAAACTGAACAGTACGGTTATTTTAAGCGCCCTTCATACTCCAAATGAGATCAGCCTCACGCTGATTAAGTAAATCCTAGGACGGACCCCCACCAACATGCAGAAACCTACTCGTGTTTTTCCTGTGGCCAGCAGATCCTTGCTAGCCGTAGCCTTGGCAAGTGCCAGCTGCGCCTGGGCTGCCCCCCTCAAGCAAGGTCCGGAAGTCGAAAGCAGAGTCGAGTCGATCCTGTCCCAGATGTCCCTGTCGGACAAAATCAGCTACATCAATATCGATAACGGCTACATGATGCGTGCCATGCCCAAGTTTGGCTTGCCGGGCACTCTAGCCCGCGATTCCTCTCTTGGCGTAACCGTTGAAGGCACCATGTTCGGGGTGCAGTACCCTGCCCAGTCTGCGCTGGCAGCAACCTGGAACGTGGACCTGGCCAAAACCTACGGTCTGGCTATTGGCTACGACACTCGCGCATCGGGCGGACAGCAACTGCTCTCTCCCGGCCTCAACATGTACCGTACGCCTTACAATGGCCGCTCTGCTGAGCACCTGACCGGCGAAGATCCCTTCCTAGGTGCCGTGCTAGCTCCAGCTGTCGCCAATGGCATCGAAGCTCAAGGTATCTGGACAGGTGCCAAGCACTTTGTCGCGAACGAGCAGGAAGCCAACCGCCATTACCTGAATGTGAAGGTCGACAATCGCACCCTGCGTGAAATCTACCTGCCCGGCTTCGAGTCTCTGGTCAAAAATGCCAACCCTGCGTCGATCATGTGCGGCTTCAACAAGATCAACGGCGATTATGCCTGCGAGAGCCACAGCATGATCGCCGACATGCTCAAGGGCGAATGGGGTTTCAAAGGTTTCGTTGTCAGCGACTTCAACTCCATCCAGAACGGCTACAAGGCGGCGATGGCTGGTGCTGACCTAGACATGCCCAGCGGCCTACAGATGAACGAATCCGTTCTGATGCCGTACGTGTGGAGTGGTCAGTTGCCGGTGTCAGTGATCGACGAGAAGGTCCGTCGTAACCTGCGCGCCATGATTGGCTTTGGCTTTGACAAAGGCCTGCCGACCGCATCGCACATAGGTAACGATCCGCGCAGTCTGAGCACGTCCCTTGATATGGCCCGGCAGGGCATCGTTCTGCTACAGAACGAGAAAGCAAAAGGCTCTTCCAATAACCTGCTGCCGCTGCCAAAAACCGCACGCATTGCTGTGATTGGTAATATCGCCAAGCAGCGCCCACCCTACCCCTTCGGTACCGGTTGGTCTGCCGCCAATACCTATACCACCGAGCTGCAAGGCCTGCAGCAACTAGCTCAGGATCAAAGCCAGATCACCTATATCCAGGCACTGTCTCTCGATCCGCAAACGTCGGAGTGGTATACCTCCAGTGATAGCACCGGCTCCACCGAGACCGTAGCAGGTCTGACAGCTGAATACTTCAACAATCCAAACTTCTCGGGCGAGCCCGCCGTCAAGCGTATTGAACCCGGTATAAACTGGGATTTCCTGAAGGCACAGAACGTCACGGCCAATGGCGTCACTACCATTGATGGCTTCAGCCCGGAGCAGGATAATTTCTCGGCCCGCTTTACCGGCAAAATCAAACCGACCGTCAGTGGCGACCAGGTATTCAAGGTACGTGGTGATGGCGCTTACAAGCTATGGGTAGACAACAAGCTGGTCATCGACTTCGATGGCAAACCATTGTCCAACGACCTGGCGGACTCAATCTCTCATTCGGGCAAGGCATATAACCTCAAAGCCGGCCAGACCTACGACATCAAGCTCGAATATAGCCGCGTCAACGATCACTATATTCCAACGTCGGGTAGCCTGTATGGTCTGCAGATGAGTTGGGCGTCGCTGGCTGCGCCTAAAGACCTGAGCCAATATGACGCTGTCATGGTAGCCGTAGGCTTCAACAGCGAGTACGAAGGCGAAGCATCGGATCATGGATTCGATCTGCCTGAGTACCAGAGCGATCTTATCCAGAACGTCATCAAGGCCAACCGCAACACTATCGTTGTGCTGCATGGCGGTGGCGGCATGAACCTTGAGCCCTGGGTGAAGAAGTCCAAGGCCGTATTACACGCCTGGTATCCCGGACAGTTGGGCGGTCAGGCCCTGGCGGAAATCTTGTTTGGCGATACCAACCCCTCTGCCAAGCTGCCGATCTCGATCGAAAAGCGTATCCAGGATAACCCTGCCTATGCCAGTTACCCGAATCCGGATCTGTACGTGGGTGACAATGCCCAGACCGAGATGACATATTCGGAAGGTGTATATATGGGATATCGCGGGTTGGATAAGCAGCGTACCAAGCCACTCTTCCCGTTTGGTTTCGGTCTGTCATATACCACGTTCAGCTTCTCCGACCTGAAGATTGGTCCGAAGTCGCTGACACCTGGTTCAACCATCGACGTCACCTTTACCGTCACCAACACCGGCAATAAGGATGGCTATGAAACAGCCCAGGTTTATGTCAGCCCCAAAAAGGCGATGATCGACCGTCCGAAGAAAGAGCTAAAAGGCTTTACTAAAGTGTTCCTGAAAGCCGGCCAGTCCAAGCAGGTCACCGTTCAGCTGGACGCGCGCTCGCTGGCCTACTTCGATGTCAACACATGGAATTGGCTTGCTGATGCTGGCCGTTACATGATTTCCGTAGGAGACTCTTCGGATAACCTGCCGCTGGACGGTATGCTGACCAACCTGTACCAACAGTCGCTGCCAACCAATACTAGCAACCCGCTGCCACCGAAGATGCAGAAGGCCGTACAGGTCGATGCCTCTCAGGCGTATTGAGTTAATCCCGCACTACAAGAAAAAGGCGCCGCACGGGCGCCTTTTTTCATTGACGATGGAATCTCAATCATAAGGCCCATCGATACAAAAGAGGACGGGCGGCCTCAAGAAACCAATAACGTTCCAGGTAGCCTACCTGCTGTCATGAACGCTCAAGGATTGCCCAAGAATGCCGATCTGCTTATTAGGCAGTAGCCGCTGCCAATATCGCAGACCCAATCCTTGAGTCGTACCCATCATGACCACACACGTTATCAATTTCACTGGCCCCATCAACTCAACCACGTGTGGTCAGCTGATCGAGAAATGCTCCAATGCCTTGCAGCAGGACGCCTCTAGCCTGCTCATAAAGATTGCTACCATGGGTGGCGACTGCAGCTACGGCTTCTCAATGTACAACTTCCTGGTATCGTTTCCGATCCCGGTCCACACGCACAACCTTGGGACCGTCGAGTCCATGGGTAACATTCTGTTCCTGGCAGGACGCCACCGCACAGCCTGTCGCCACAGCAAGTTTCTGATTCATCCATTTCACTGGAGCCTGCATGGGGCAATTGACCATGCGCGGATGTCTGAATATGCCATGAGTCTGGATTATGACCTGGACCTCTATGCCGACATCGTCATGGAGCGTACTGCGGGTGCGAGCGAGCGAATGGACATTCGTAATTATCTGAAGGCCTCTCCCCGTATCCTTAACCCCGAAGCAGCGTTGGCTACAGGCATGATCCACGCCGTGGATGACGTCGCCATGCCTGTTGAAGCCGTGCACAGCTGTATTCATCTATAAGAGGTTTCACTGCATGCAACCAGGCGCGGTTCAACAGATCGCTCCTGGTTACCACACGAGGGCAATCAGACACGTTTTTTGCGCTTTTCGTTAGTTGAACAGAACAGGGCCAGCGTCTCGCATGAAGATTTCTAACGTCTTTGGCCCGACGCCCTTGAAGGTTAGCAGGCGCTTTTCGAAATCCGAACGACTTCCGCTTTGATTTTTGATATCCATGATGCTACCGCCGTATTCAGCTTGAAGTTTTTGGCATACCTCCATTAGCCGCGTGGCGGTAGACTCGTCATAGCGCGTGTAACGCCCTTCCCGTAACAGCCTTACCAAGCCGTGCCAACCACACGCCAATACTTTTAGCGGAGTATCATGGCCGTGAGACTTGAACATCAAACGCCATGTCTGAGCGGCAATCGTTTGCGAGATACGCTTGCCAAACAGGTAACTGGCCAGAAACCAGCCAAACAGCACCTTCTCATCTCCACTATATAGATCCAGTCCCAGCTCCTGAGCTGAAATCTCGCTTTTCATCTCGACGCCCTCTTCAGTCTTACCTTCTTGCGACTGGCATCAGACAGGTACGGTTCATCATGGAGGCCTTATACGGTCAATATCGAGACACGTTTTTACAAGTGTTTTCATGGATCTGCTTGGGATTGGGAACAACTCGATTGGGATGTCAGTCACAACCAATAGGCTATATAAGCCCAGCATCATCGGAGATGAGATTAATTGCTAGTGCTGCCTCGCCAGGCACGCCAAGCGATCCGGTGTTTTTAAAGCTAGATCAGGAGAATTACCATGAGCCCAGCACTGCCTAAGAAATTTGCCTTCACGTGCGCCCTTTTGCTGTCAATGGGCACGGCGACTGCCTTTGCCCAAAACGCTACCCATGCTGATAGCGCACACGGCACTTCCGGCCATGCACAGTCGGCCAATGCTAACCAAGCTGAAGCCATGTCGCCTGAAGACTTCATTAACGATGCATCGGCAAAAGGCATTGCTGAGATAGAAACAGCCAAGCTGGCGCTTGAAAAGAGCCAGTCCCAAGACGTCAAGACCTTTGCACAGTCAATGATCGATGACCATACCAAGATGAATGAGCAACTTCAGCAACTGGCCCAGCAGAAAAAGCTGGAAGTTGCTGATAACGCGATGCTAATGGATATGGCCAAGAAGATGATCCTTCAAGTACGCGATGAGTCGTTCGATGCCGCATATGCCAATAATCAAGTTGTAGCTCACGAACAAACCATCGAGATTTATCGTAACGAAGCCAATACCAGCAAAGATCCGGAGCTGAAGGCGCTGGCACAGGCTGCACTGCCTAAACTGGAAGCGCACCTTGAGCATGCCAAAACGCTACAGAGCAAATATGCCGAAAAGAAATAATGGCATATGCTAACAAAAGGCAGCCCTAGGGCTGCCTTTTTTATTCTTGAGCATATCCCATAACTGTTTGCCACAACACCGATTCTCTAAGGAGTGTAACTGTGCAGCCCGGCTGGTCTTCTTAAAACGATGTGAATGCACAATCAGGAAACATTGCTGTAAAGGGCTTCTCAGTACCATAGGTAACCATCTTTAGCCTGCGACAGCAATGCAGAGCAAAACGTATCAGGCAAACATGATAGCTGTTAGCAAAGCGCTTCTAATGCAGCGCCAGGACAATGTCACGGAAAAAGGGATTCTACTTGAAGCGTTATGGACAACCAGGAGCGCATGCAGGCCAAACATGCATTTAAGGAAGGCGCTCTGAATAGCGCGAAGACAACATCAATAAAGACGCAAAGGCCAGTCTACTAGGCTTGCATAGCTGCAATCAGGCGCGAGGTCTTACTGATTACACAGGACCTTCGTGATTAAATCAACTCGCCTAGCGCCTCCTTCAATAAGGCAATGCTCGCCTCGTTACGCTTGTAGTATGTCCAAGGACCTATACGCTGAGAGGTAACCAACTGGGCGCGCTGCAAGGTGCTCAAGTACAGCGAAACCGTGGGTTGGGAAAGCCCAGCTTTGTCTTGGATAATACTTACACATACCCCAGTGGTTTCAGGATCAACTTCCTGGCTTGGAAAGTGCCGGCGAGGCTCTTTCAACCAATTCAGGATCTTGAGACGGGTAGGATTATCGAGCGCTTTAAGCGCCAAGCTGACATCGATACTCATTGCTGGTATCCGGTAACGGTTCCTTTATAGTAAACAGCCAGTCAATGTTATCACAGCGGAACCCCTTGGCATTTTTACCAAGGGGTATTTGAACAATTTCTCAGGACTCGTATCGAGAATAGTCGATGTAGCCGACCTCTGTGCCCCCATACATCGTGGCAGGATCTACCGGAGTCCACGGCCAATCATTGGCAATCCGTTCAGGCAGATCGGGGTTGGCAATAAAAGGACGGCCAAACGCAATCAGATCGCCCCACCCGGCCTTTAGCACTCGCTCCGCACGCTCCAACGTATAGCGTCCCGCATAGATGATACGGCCCTTAAACATGTTGCGGACCGCCTCGCGGAAATGATCGGGAAGCTCTGGTGCGTTATCCCAGTCTGCCTCGGCAATTGACAGGTAGGCTATTCCTATATCTTGAAGCACTTTAATGGCTTCCAGGTAGGTTTCCTGAGGATTTTCCTCAACCAGCCCCAGATACACCCGCGCCTCATCCGTTGTCTCAAAGAGCGGAGCAAAACGCACGCCCATTCGATCCTTGCCAACCACTGCAGCAACTGCTTCGGTAACTTCCCGCAGGAAACGCAAACGATTGTGCAGCGAACCGCCATACTCATCGGTACGCTGGTTACTGTGCGCCGAGATAAACTGATTGATTAGATATCCATTGGCGGCGTGTATTTCAACTCCGTCGAAACCCGCGTCCAATGCATTACGGGCTGCCTGCGCGTAAAACTGGACTAGCTCTTTTACCTCAGCCGTACTGAGCTCACGAGGCGTTGAAGGTGCACTGAGGACTCCAGTCCCAGGACCGGTTTCGATGAATACGCTGACGTTCTCAGCGGCTATGGCTGAGGGCGCAACAGGCGCTGCCCCTTCTGGCTGCAACGATGTATGCGATACACGGCCTACATGCCAGAGCTGAGCGAAGATAATACCGCCTGCCTTATGCACCGCGTCGGTTACCAGTCGCCATCCTTCGATCTGCTCAGGTGAGTATATGCCCGGCGTCCAGGCATAACCTTGGCCACGAGGCTCGATCTGTGTTCCCTCAGTGACCATGAACCCTGCGCTAGCCCGCTGCTGGTAATAGGTTGCCATTAGCGTGTTGGGTATGTTGCCTGGCTGGGTGCTACGCGAACGAGTCAATGGCGGTAATACAATGCGACTCTTAAGCGTATAAGGGCCTAGCATGGTAGTTTGCAGTACGGATTTGCTCATTTAAATAGTTCAATATGAATGAAAAATGTGACGCTTCGTCAAAAGCCTAAGCTCACGGCTGCCCAAGTGAATCTACAGAATGGCAACCATGAGCAGATGAAGTAACTACTTTACGCATCATATTTATAAATTTCAATATAAGGATATCTAGTGCGCTGGCTTTAGTTCTTGAATAACTACTCTTGGCTCTATACGAAAAGTACCTGCGCTGGGTGATGCTTCGTTAAAAAACCGATTTGGAATGCTCATTTACAACACGTAAACTCCGCTTCCTTACCGATGTTTGCCTCGCCTGACCTTCGCTCGAAGACTTTTCGTACAGAGCCTAGCGCCTTTACCTGCTTACTATGCTAACGATGAAAAGCCTCGCGCCAATGACATAACGCGGGGTGGCCCATAAACCTTTCCTAAAGCTGAGCCTCTTGAGCCCAGCCTTATATTGATGCGCTATTTTTGACAATTGGCTTGGGCTGCTGACTGTTGCATTGTTCATTGAAAAGTTTTTGTAACTTCAACATACAAGCCTGCGCATCCTGGGCGCTGTCACAAAGTTTTGCTACCTGAGGTGCAGAATGCATGACGCACTGCTCCACCACACTGGATGAAACAAGTACCTTTTGATCTGGGGACGATCCGCGTGTAGCAAGGCCTACAAGACCGCCCATAACAATAAAGGCAGCAGTAATCAGGATCAGTCGAATGACTTTAGAAAAATCGTTGCGTCCCCAGTAAGCAACCAGCGCATCGAATGGGGTACTCCCGGCTGGCAGGCGTACAAAGCAGGCGCAAGTTACTAGCCCCATGATGCCAAGTGCAATAAGCCCGGCCTTTTGCCCCATAAATAAGGCCATAACGGCTAGGGGAATACCGTTGCGTAATAGCGTCCAGCGCAAGGCTTCTGGGTTGAATAACCGCCCAGGTAGCACCTTATAGGTGAGGATCAAATCAAACGGTTCTAGCCATTTGGCTGCCGGCCGCCACAAGCGCGTGAGTAGTTTGGTTACCCATACGGCAATAAGCGGCCAAAGCGTCAAGGAATAGAACAAGGTAAATACGTCAAGATGCCCTTCCTGCCACCGCTGTGGCAAGGTATAAAGAAGTGCAAATAGAGCAGCGCCTGCCCATACCCAGCCATACGAAAGTGGCTTGTCTTCTTTAGGTTCTACGTTGACAAACGCATCGAGTCGCGCATCTGGAAAACGCTGTTTCAAACCAGGGTAGCGATGATTCAGACTATCCCTTAGGGTCTCACGCGCCACGCTGTCTTCTGCCTTGAAAGCCTTGGCGAGACGAATCTGCTCGGAATGAGAGATAGGCCCCAGCAACAGATGAGCAGCCCGTCCCTCAGGGGTTGTCGGCTCTGCATTAAGGAGCTGTTGCAGGCGGAGGGCATAAGCCTCCTGCTCACAGCGCTCTACCAGGGCACACCATGTCTCGTACGACGCAGGTACAATGCCCTTACGGTCATCCCAGCCAAACAGGCAACATACGCCCTCGAACAATGAAGGGGTAAGATAGTCGGCCTTGTCCAGCATCTCCAGCACCCAACCCTGCAGTTGTTGCTGTCTGTCTAATGAGTTCGCCCAGGGTTGCTTGCTCAGTACCCTGAGCTGCGCTAGAAAGCCTAGCTCGTTACCTGCTTCGCCAAGGTCATCGAGATGCTCACGCTGATGTCCCAGAAGTTCTGCAGTCAGATAGGCTTCCTGACCGGGGCTGAGCACGACACTCTGCCAAGGTGTCAGCCATTGCAGCAGTTCAACCGCAGCGAGCAGAAGCGTGGTTTCATCGTGCCTAAGACAGCGTTCGAGCAGTCCCGCCTGGAATGGAGCTGCGCAGTTCAACTCCTGTGCCTGAGCCCATTGCTGACGTAGGTTCTCGGCAACGGTTTCCTCCAGCAGACGCCTGGCATGATGTCCGGCCAAGGCCTCGGCATTCAGAGCCGGTTCGGGATAATCAGGCGCTGGGCGAGGCCGAGGTGCATCACCTGGGAAGAATGCCGGCTCTTCAACCTCGTCCGAGCCATGAGCCTGGGTTGCTTGTAGCAAGACACTATTGTCTTCAGACAGCACGGGCTCAATGGGCGCATCGGAAAAGGTTTCTGGCGTGCGTATGGAGGGCCAAGGGGCATCCTCGACCTCCTCGACGGTTCGCTCTCTGGCCCAGCTCAGGGCTTCCTCATAAGCTTCGCGCAGCCGCTGAAACGCCTCGGCATCATCATCGGGGCGATGCACCTTGAGCAGCTTGGCGTACTGCCGCTTGATAGTACGCTCATCGGCCTCATCATCGAGACCCAGAATTTCCCAGCAGTCCATAGGGCTTACCATGTCCCCCGCTCAAGCCTGTCGAGCTGCTCTGCAATCTGCTTGCGCACTTCACTGATCTTGCGCTCGTCCTGCGTTTCCAGGATCTGTTGAAACTGGGTAGCCAGATACCCCGCGGTCTCGCGCTCGTCGCCCAACAACTCTTGGTACAGACGTTCCAGACGCGCCACCATATGGGTATTTACCTGCTGGTCGCGCGGGTGAATCTTGAGTTTTTCCAGGGCTTTGAGACGCTCTTGAATCTCATCGGGGCTCAGAACGCCGGGGTTGTTTTCAATGACCAGCCGATGGTTGGCACCCGTCAACGGAATGGTGACATCGGTTTCCAGAATACCGTTGTTATCGTAGGTAAAACGCACGTCAATGCTGACCTCGCCTGCCTTGCGAGGTGGAACATTAATCTCGAGTTCGCCCAACTTGATATTGTCCTTCACCAGTCGGCTCTCGCCCTGAAAGATCCTGAACAGGACCTTGCTCTGGTTGTCATGGAGCGTTTGTACCGACCTGACACGGCTGACAGGCACTACGCTGTTGCGCTCGATAATCGGCAGGTAATGCCCGCTTTCACTCTGCTGACCAAACGTGATTGAGGTTTCGATGCCAAGCGTATAAGGGCAGACATCGGTCAGGACAACCTCCTCAAGGGCTGCGTCACGACTTTTGAGGGCCGCCTGAACGGCTGCTCCCTGAGCAACGACCTCATCAGGGTTGAGGCTGATGGAGGGGAAACGGCCAAACAGCCCTGCTGCCAGCTTGCGTACCAAGGGCATGCGGGTCGTACCGCCGACCAGCAGCACTTCATCAAGATCAGCCACCCGGATTCGCGCATCCCGCAGTGCACGCTCAATCGGGCCCCGCAGGCGCTCCAGCAGCGGAGCGAAGAGCTCGGCAAGCTGTGCCTGAGTAAACGTCTGGCACCACTCCTGCTCGTTATACCGCAGGACAAATTCGCTACTGGATTCCTGCGCCAAGGCTTTACGTACGCGCTCCGCCTCACGGCGCAGCGGCTGGCGGACCTGCTCCAGAGCAGGAAAGCCGCTCTGCTGGCCCTGAAGCGCGACGAAGCGTTCAATGAGCATGAGATCGAAGTCTTCTCCACCCAGGAAGTTATCGCCTGCACTGGCGCGTACTTCCATGACTCCGTCGTATAACTCAAGAATGGAGACATCAAAGGTGCCGCCGCCGAGGTCAAAGATCAGAAATGAGGTTTCGCTATCTTTCTGGTGAAGCCCATACGCCAAGGCCGCGGCTGTCGGCTCGTTGATCAACTTTTCGACCTTGAGCCCTGCCAGCTCGCCCGCGATACGGGTAGCCTTGCGCTGTGCATCGCTGAAATAGGCCGGAACACTGATGACCGCTTCGGTCACCGGCTCGCCGTATTGACGCTCGACGTCAGCCTTCAGGCTTTTAAGCACCAGTGCGGACAGCTCTTCCGGCCGGAAGGTGCGCTCACCCAGGCGAACCTCCTGCGCGCTTCCCATGTACCGTTTGAACAAGGCGGCCGTTCGTGCGGGGTGGGTATGCAGCCGCTCACGTGCTGTCTTACCCACCAGTATCTGCCCCTCATCGTCGAGGCCGACTACGCTGGGCGTCAGCGTATCTCCCAACGCATTCCTGACCAGCTCCGGCGCACCCTCACGCCAGACGGCGACCAGACTATTGGTGGTTCCCAGGTCTATACCAACGATCATACCAAGCGAGCTCCCTGCTAGAGGCCCTTTCCCTTGCGTAGCCGAAGCGTCGGCACTCAAGAGACAAGACCCAAGACACTATCCCTATAAGTGGGCGTATTGAAATGAATGGCTATTGTAGCGAGACCACTGCGCGCAGGCATCTCTTTGATACAGGGATCAACCAGGGCGTGACAGACGCACACAATCGGATAGTCACCCTGGCTGTAAAGCCAACAGCGCTGAGCTGGATGTGTCCGCTTGGAGAGTCAGTGCACGGCGAGTACCGTGCACTGAAGAGAGGATCAGACGCGGAAGCGGCTGACCATGGATTGCAGCTCATTACCAAGGCGCGCCAGCTCAACGCTGGAGGCCGCGGTTTCTTCGCTTGCCGCCGCCGTCTGCTCGGACACATCGCGAACATTGACGATGCTGCGATTGATCTCGTCAGCCACGGCGCTCTGCTGTTCAGCCGCCGCCGCAATCTGCAGGTTCATCGACTGGATGTTGGACACCATCTGAGTGATGTTTTCCAGCGAGCCGCCTGCCTTGCGGGCAAGCTCGACGCTGCTGTCAGTCAGCTTGCGGCTATCGTTCATCATAGACGCGACCTGCTGCGTACCGACCTGCAATCCAGCCACCAGCCCTTCGATTTCCTCTGTCGACTTCTGAGTACGCTGAGCCAAACCGCGAACCTCATCCGCCACCACCGCAAATCCACGACCGGCTTCACCAGCACGCGCGGCCTCAATGGCAGCGTTAAGCGCCAGCAGGTTGGTCTGCTCAGCGACAGATTTGATGACATCCATCACACTGCCGATCTTGTCACTTTCCTTCTGCAGATTGGTCATGGCCTCGGAAGAACGGTTTACTTCAGAAGCCAGACGCTCGATTTGTACAATCGCCTCGTTGACCACCTTGTCACCCATGCGGGCCTGCTTGTCCGCCTCGCTGGCAGCCGTGGACGCATCACCGGCATTACGGGCTACTTCCTGTACGGTCGCGGCCATTTCATGCATGGCGGTAGCCACCTGATCAGTTTCGCTCTTCTGGCCGTTTACACCTGCGCTGGTCTGCTCGGTCACGGCGGAAAGCTCTTCGGCAGCACTGGCGATCTGGGTCACACCATCGCGGATACCGGTAATCAGCTCACGCAGTGTATTGCCCATGTTCTGGATACCCTGCTGAAGAACACCCAGCTCATCGCGGCGGGTAACACGGGCAGAAGCCGTCAGGTCACCCGAGGCAATACGCTGAACTTCACCCAGTGTTTCTTTCAACGGCCGGGTAATCTGACGGGTAATCACCCAGGCAGCCAGTACACCCAACAACAGAGCCAGAATCGTGCTGCCGATCTGCAGCTGACGCGCATGGCTGCTTTCAATTGCCAGACGATCCAGCTGGAACTGATACAACTCCTCACTGATCTTGACGATCTCATTGCCCTGATCGGTCATTTCCTTGCGAGCCTGAGCAATATCCGCATTGGCCTTCTTGTAGCCAGCAACAGCCGTGCTATAGCGATTCAGCGAGTCCTTGACCTGCTGGGCCGTATAACTCAGCTCATCTTTGAACACGGACATCATGTGATCGATACCCTTGCCCGTTGTTTCGATCTGAGCCAGCAGTGCCTGTTCATTCTCGGACGTTGAATTAGCGGCATAGACACTGACCAGGAACTGCGTTTTCAGCAAGTCTTCCTTGGTCTTTGAGATAGTCTGAAACTGGGAGAAGCGACGGTCATCATAGCTGGGAAGCAGCAGGACGCTATTGGTCATCTTGTCGATCAGCTTGGCCGCGTCAGCCGACTCGCTCTTGATGGTCTCACGAGCCGAATTCGCAACCTTGTATGCGTCACGCATGTTGCCCAGTGACTTCTGATAATCGCCGTTGATGCCGTCCTGCTTTTTCAGCAGCACAACATTGGCCGGGTTGGTAAAGCTACCCAAGAGCTTCTTTTGCTGCTCAAGGTAGATACCCAAGTTCTTCTGCAACCGCTCGGTACTGGTTTCATCCCCATTCGCTAGCATGAATTGCAGACGTGCGATACGTAGGTCGGTTAGCGTTCTGTTCAGCTTACTGATGTCTGTCATCCAGAGGCTGCGCTGAATAACGCTTCCCAAACCACTCCAGCCGCTCCATGCAAGAAATAGCGTCAATGCCAGTACCACACCGAACCCCAGCGTTAGCTTGCGCGTAACGCTGATATTCCCAAACCAGCTATTCATAAATCCTTCCGTCAAATGTCGTTTCGAATCATCCAGCTGGTGTGTTTGTTCTTCTTAAAGCCAGCTTATTTATCTATGCGGAAGGGCTATCGGCAGATGCCGGGATAACTGAAGAAGGAAATACCACATAAAATGTGACGGAATGCGCCAGGGACAACGCCTGCAGTGATATTTCTACACTGCCGCTTGGCGGTCGCCTGCTCAGCTGCACGCCCATTAGATCGACACTGGGTGCCAGAAGCATGTGTCAAGCGATCACTTGCCTGGCGAGATCTTGAGGGAATAACCCCAAAGCACTCTGGCCATAAGGTCTCTGCAAACAGGCGCTAAAAGAAATTAGCTTTAATACGCCTACTGTTTACTAATTAATTGAGCAAGGATATGAATTAGTTACGACAGCATAAACTTATCCATTCATAAAGCTTTATTTCCTCTACCCATACAAGCCTATCTTTCATAACGAACATTACACGCTGCCTTGCTTGCGCCCTTTCAATTTATTGTTTATTCATTAAGTGACCACTCAGTCATTTGGATATAGTCCAAACCAAGTCAAAAACATTGAAAAGAATTAATGCCGTTTATCGGATTTTTTTGCCGTACGTTATGTTAATCCATTCATACAAGAGAGCTAATAAAATTATAAATACATTATATATCAACAACTTACAACTAACACAACATGCACTCATGCCATCACAATTTTTCATTTTAAATCTCAATTCAATATCACAAGAGTGGCATTTAAAGAAATACCTCAGCAAACAGTCAATACACCTGATTTAAAAAACGAGACGTTAATTCTATATTCGTATTAGGAAAAACGAATCTGGGCGTATCGTTAATCCTGCCTGGCTAAATCTCTAGATAAAGCGAAGGACCGGAATAATGCTCTCATCCAAACAACCTGTTTTTTTATTAGTTTCGCTTTTTGCAGGGGGAGTCTGCGGTATTGCATACGCTGCCGAAGACACTGCATCGTCACAAGCCGCGCAAAATGTTCAGAATGGCAGCGACCCACTGTTCATTTACCAGTGGCATTTACGCAATAGAGGGCAAAAGGTAATCGGTGATGTCACGCCACTTGCCGGCGTGGATCTGCGGATGGGTGTATTGCATGAGCTGGGTATACGAGGGAAGAACGTCATTGTCGGGGTGGTGGATGATGGCTTGGAAATACGTCATGAAGACCTGTCAGGTAACGTCGTGCCAAATGGCTCGAAGAACTTCGTAAACGGATCAAACGATCCGACGCCGAGTGTCGATACCGATGAACACGGCACCTCGGTGGCAGGCATCATTGCCGAAATGGGATGGAACGGAAAAGGAGGACGAGGCATCGCACCCGAGGCAAAGCTGAAGGGCTTTAACTTCCTGGCCAGCGATGCAGACCCGGCGAGCCAGGATGCAAACATTCTGTACGCCTGGGGCAGCGGCAACGAATCCAAGGATGTGGCCGTTTTCAATAACAGTTGGGGCAGCAGTACACCTTACTATCCTGCATTCTCTACCAGCGAGCAGGCCGCCTGGGAACGTTTGATGCAGTCCACGCGTAATGGCAAGGGCGGAATTTATGTCAAGTCGGCAGGCAACTCCTTCAAGGAATTCTTTACCTATACTGCGTTTGGCCGAGTCAATATCTGTTCTGAAAAGGCAGCCGAGCTAAATGTGACTTGCGCGTCTTCAACGGTTGATCCCAACAACAACCTGATCACCATTATTACCGCCGCCGCCGTGAATGCTCGAGGACTACGCTCGTCCTACTCTACAGCCGGATCGTCGGTGTGGATTTCAGGTTTTGGTGGCGAATTTGGCAATCAAAGGGCCTATAACCCGGACCTTACCAATGTTCGCGAAGCGATTAGGCCGACCTACTATTCCCCTGCCATCGTAACCACTGATCTGATGGGCTGTTCACGCGGAGCCAATACCGCGAATACTATTTCCAATGCCTTGGAAGGCAGTCAGTCGCCTATCGACAACTCCTGCAATTACTGGGGACGCATGAACGGCACCTCTTCTGCCGCGCCCACGGTGTCGGGTGTGGTTAGCCTGATGTTGGGCGCTAATCCCAAGCTGACTCAGCGCGATGTGAAATATATCCTGGCCAGCACCGCGCGGCCGCTTGATCCTTATCAGCCCGTAGTGAGCTACGGCGGAGCAGTGATCGAGCCGGGATGGATCACCAACGCGGCAGGCCATCACTTCAGCAACTGGTATGGGTTTGGATTGGTGGATGCAACCGCGGCCGTCAATAAAGCCATGAGCTTCAAGCTACTGCCAGCGATGAAAGATACGCAGTGGAAAGCCTCCAGTGATCCTGCCAGCCCGATTGGCGGTGTGAATGCTCCGGCAACATTGCGCGTGCGGATCAATCAGAGCATCAAGGTTGAGGCGGTACAGCTCAGCTTCCAGACCAGCCATATGAAGCCATCAAACCTGAAGGCCGTTCTAACCTCGCCAAGCGGTACCAAAAGCTATGTCATGACGCCTTTCTCGACGCTATCGGATGTTACGTCCGGGACCGGGTTCACGGTTTCACTGGCGGCGAGCAACGCGTTTCTGGATGAACTGGCGACGGGTGACTGGACGCTTTCGTTAACGGATGTGGTTGATGCGGGGGGTAATGCCGCCAAGCTGCAAGACTTCAAACTTCGCGTGGTGGGGCACTGATCATGAAAATAGCCACTTTATTCTTCTTAACCGTTACCCTGGCTGCAACACCTCTGGTACAGGCGCAGACCACAGACGCGGCGCGCCTTCAGCAGGCGGCAACCGGGGCCAGCTTCAATGTCGGAAACACCCCGTTTCGCCTCGTGCCCAACGCAACGGCTCAGCGTATCGACTCCGCTGCCTCTGCTCAAACGCCGTCAACCACGCAAAGCCAAAGCCGCCAGCAGACGCTACAGGCAGACAGCAATGTGGTGGGACAGATAGGGCCTTATGCGATCAGGCTGCCGCAGGGTAATCAGGCTCAGCTCAAATCGCAATCCGCGGCGGCAGCCAGCACTGCCTCAGGTCCGAGCGAGATGGGCGTTGCAGTGAACCTGACCTCCGGGCAAGCCGTGCTCGTGCCTCCGCGCCTGAAGGTATTTGTACAGGATGCGGCTGTTATTGATCAGGTTGCAAAAGCTACTGGCGGTACGATGGTACAAGCCTCTTCGGCGGCAGGCATGGGCGTCATCCATTACAGTTCGGTAGACGCTGCTCAGTCAGTCCTGAGCAAGGTGAAGGGCATGCAGGGTGTGAACGACGTATCACTGGATATCATCCAGGGCTTCATTCAAAAGCAGTAAGTTCATGATAAACACCGCGCTGCCGTCGAGAGACGTTCAGCGCGGTGTTTATTTTCATGGTTAAACGTTACTGCTGGGTAATTGTTGCGCGGTTCGCCGTACCTGTTTGCGTAATGCCTGCAGTGTTGCCATAGAAGGTATCGCCACCCTGAGTAATCAGCGCCTGGTTGGCGATGCCGTTCTGGGTAAGCGACACTGAGTTTTGTGTCTGATATCCCACCTGATCGATCTGGGCGATATTCAGGTCTCCGGTTTGGCTGTAGTTGATAGTGCTGGTGTCACTGTACTGGTTGATTTCAACGTCGTTATCATTGCCAACGGTGGAGCCAGAAAGGTTGGAGCCTCGTGTCCCTTGTACGACATAAAGCTCGTTATTCGAGCCTTCTTGTGAGACACCCAGACCGCCAAACATATTGCTTTGTCTGACAGAGGCAAAATTGTTATCACCCGACTGGGATATCCCACCGTTGGCAAACTCACGCGTGGACTGTTCCAGCGAAGCGCTGTTGCCATTGCCATATTGGCTAATGCCAGCTCCACCACCGCCTGACTGTCTGAAGTAAGCCGTATTGTTATCGCCTTCCTGAGTAACACTGCCTGATGTGGTGCCGCCGTACTGAACGGCTTCAACCCAGTTGTTATTGCCACGAGAAGTAATACCGAACACCGTATCAAACCCGTTTTGGGTTACGTGCATAGTATTGCCTGTTCCTTCCTGGGTGGCTCGCAAATCAGCGACTTGCGCTATTCCGCTACCCTGATTCAGAGTGGCCAGGTTCGAATCGCCCCGCTGCTCAAGCGCCACACTGTTATCTTGGCCGCCGCCCCCCTGGTAGATCTGCCCTTCGTTGGCAGAACCCTCCTGAGTAATTGATACCTGACCGTTATTGACCTGTTGCTGTTGGATAACCCCAATATGACTGCTTCCCAGCTGATTGATAGAGGCCTGGCTATTTATAGCGGTACCAGCCTGCTCAAGGGTTGCCGTGTTGTTTTCTCCGTCCTGCATAACGTCGGCAGTATTCATTTCAGCCCATGAGGGCATGGCGAAAGCCAGCAGGATGGCAGCAGCGAGTGGTTTCAAGCGGGACATATGATTTCCTTTCCTTGTATCCATAGGGGTCGCTACCTGGCGACCCGGTTAATCGACCAGATCAGCACCGGTTGGCGTGCTGAAGAACGGCGTGTTCCTGGCTATCCGTAACGCGGTATTGCCCTGCGGTAGATGAACCTTGTGCATGGCTTCCACCTGTGAGTGCATCACCAAGACGCCGGTCGATTCTTCAAGGAAAAGGCTAAATATAAAATCGATCCAAAGGATGTAAACGAACCGCTTTTGAGCCTTCTGGTATTAATTCCTGTTACGGAACCTTTGAGATGCATGGCTATTTGAGGCTTTCAAACAGAACATGCATCTCGATAGGTGACTGTGCCGCCCAAGGGACCACGGCGAGCTGTTGGCGACTACGCAACGGTGGCGCTAGGTTGATAGCTGAGTCGCCGCGGCATAAAGCCGAACTCCAGCCGCGAAGGCTCTTTGAACATGGAGGCCAGGTTCTTTTCGATATTGCTGCACAGCGAGTTCATCTGGATCTGGTGCTGGCTATTAGCAAACGGGGTTTGCAGATCGGTCCCGATCCGCTCGATCGCCAGCAACATGAAGCCTACGACGGTAGAAACCAGTGGCGTATACCACCCCATAGACGACACCAAGCCAACCGGAACGATCAGGCAGAACAGCGAAATGAACAGCCGCGGGAAATACACATAGGGAAAGGGTAATGGCGTGTTGGCAATACGCTCCATTCCACCCTGATGGTTCGAAATCTCCACGAGAGTAGATTCCATACGGGCCAGACGTATGCTGTCCAACCTACCCGCCTGGTACTCCTGCGCCACAATCGCTGCGGAGGCGTTCAGGATATCGTTGGGAAAGTTATTGGTGTCATGTCGGCGGGCAAACTCATCGGCAGGTAGCAGCGTCGCGACATCCGCGGGGCAAGCTTGGCCCTTGAGGTGAGCGGAGAGCGCCTTGAGGTAGGCCACGTGACGGCGAAACAGCAGCGCTTTGATTGGATTACGCCTGTCGTCTTGATCATCAATCAAGGTCAGTACCTGGCGACCAAAACTCCGTGAACTGTTCACCATGGCACCCCATAAGGTACGCGCTTCCCACCACCGGTTATAGGCGCTTGTATTGCGAAAGCTGATCAGGACGACCAGTGCTGAACAGAGCAGCGTCAGCGGCATAAGAGGCAGGTTTAGCCGATTATTCATCAGCAACATCGAATCGGCCGTAACGATGACATCCCAGATAAACAACCAGAACAACGGCCAGCCGACGTAGGAAAAAACCTTGTGCATCCAGGTCAGCGTTCTCAAAATCCGAGCAATCATGAAACGACTCCCTTGGTGACAGTCTGGAGATCAGTGGCTGTATATCGTTCAGAACGGCGTTAACGCAGCTGCTGCCGGGTTTTCCGCGTGTCGTCAGCAAAAGCCAGGACCCAGGTTGTCCAGATAGATATAGGTGATCTCATGTGATGCATCCTCAATGCAGCTTTTGATGTGATCACGCTAACGGGGCTGGCTTAATTCTTCCTTAAAGGTTGCAAAATGTTTTAAATCAGGATGAGTAGTCGTTGCCCAATGGACATAAGAGGCATGCATCCACATGGCGCCCACTGCGTTCTTGAACGGCCTGAACTTCTTTCTTGCGGATATTCGTGACGGGCTCGGCCCGTTCCTTGGAATCTTTCTTCAGCAACAGGGCTGGGCCGCGGACCGAATAGGACTGGTCATGACACTAGGCGGGTTAGCCGGTTTGCTCCTGACCACACCTCTGGGAATGCTGGTGGACGCACTACAGGCCAAGCGCGGTATTGTTGCATGGGCTGCCTTGTGCATTCTTGTGGCCTGCACCCTCAATTATTTTCTACCTACTTTTCTCTTTACCAGCATCGCGCAGATGGTTGCCGGTATCGCCGGTGCCGCTATTCCACCCGCCATTGCGGGCCTTACCCTGGGCCTTGTAGGAACACGGGGGTTCGACCATCAGCTAGGTCGCAATGAAGCGTTCAACCATGGTGGTAATGCCTTTGCTGCAATCGGCGCTGGCGTATTCGGCTATTGGTTTGGCCTGGGCGCTGTATTCGTCCTGATGGGCATTCTGACGCTAGCCGCCTTGTGCATGCTAACCAGGATACGGGCTGACCAGATTGATCACGAGGCAGCCCGCGCTGGCTCGCCGGACCATGCGCAAAAGCTTTCCTGGTCAGCCCTTTTTCGCAACCGCCCCCTTCTAACCGTGGCAGTTACAGTGCTGCTCTTTCACCTTGGCAATGCGGCAATGCTCCCGCTGCTGGGCCAGGCAATGGCAGCGCGCGGCACCGCTGGCGACCCCAGTGCCTATACCGCGGCTACAGTAATCGTGGCTCAGGCCACCATGATCGTCATGGCACTGCTGGCGGCCAGATTGGCCCAAACCAAGGGCTATTACATCGTGTTTATACTGGCACTGTTGGCCTTGCCTCTTCGCGGCCTGCTGGCCTCATTCATCCAGGCACCCTGGGTTCTGATCCCTGTCCAGTTGCTCGACGGTATTGGTGCGGGCTTGCTGGGCGTAGCCGTACCGGGGTTGGTAGCCCGCATTCTGGATGGTTCCGGGCGATTCAACACCGGCCTTGCTGCCGTCATGACAGTACAGGGCATCGGTGCTGCCTTGAGTACCAGCCTGGGCGGATTTTTCGCAGCCCGTTACGGCTATGCTGAAGCGTTTAAAATACTGGCTCTGGTCGCCAGCGCAGGTGTGCTGTTGTGGCTCTGTGCGTCCTCCTGGATGTACCCTCTCTGCACGCAGCAAATAGCGCCTCGTGGTGCCAGGGAATGAGTCCGTCCGGCTGCTCAATCAGAGGGGTCATAACGTGTTTCACATTCGCAAGGCAAACCGCGCAGACACGGCGGACACCTGGACAGTCCGCTGTGAGGCCATTCGTCATCAATGCCCATCGTCCTACAGTGACGAGCAGATCCGGATCTGGACCAGTGGCACCTTTACGCAAAGCTATGAAAATGATGTCGAGGACCATTTCCATGTCCTGGTCTCGGATGAGCGCATCATCGGAACAGGTATGGTCGATCTGACATCCGGCAAGATCGACGCAATCTTTGTATTACCCCACTATATGGGACAAGGGGCTGCGCGCCAGATGCTGGAGCATCTCGAAACGCTTGCCGTTCAGACAGACCTGGACTACCTTCACCTGGACGCAACCCTGAACGCGGCGCCGTTCTATCGAAAGTGTGGTTTTGTAGGTGAAAAGGTATCCACTTACCATTCGCCTCGTGGTCTTACGCTGGACTGTATACCGATGTACAAGATGCTTCGGCCGACCGGAGATATCCCTCGGTAAGGCCACAGATAAAGTCTGCCAACGCACCACAACAGAGATCGTCCACGCATGTTAACTGTTCGACGTGCACAACCTGACGATGCCGGCTACCTCCAACGGCTATATAGCCAACTTGTGGACAGTGCGTTCATTACTGTGCTTCCGGCTCGTCTGGAGGAACTTCAGCATGATCCTGTCCATGAACTTTTAGTGGCCGAATATGGCGGCACCGTTATCGCCAGCGCGTTGCTGATCTTCTGCAAGGATGCAATGTTTGGTTCTCAACCGTTTGCGGTGGTAGAGAATGTAATCGTTGACGAGGCGCAACGCGGACGGGCGTCGGCAGGCAGCTGATCAGGGCCATCGAGCAACGCTGTATCAAAAAGGATTGCTCTAAGATCATGCTAATGAGTTCAATACACCGGACTCAGGCTCACGCCTTCTTCAAGCGGGCAGGCTTCAAGGGTGACAGCAAGCGCGGCTTCGTCAAATATCGGCGAGACTTGCTGGCATCTGGCTTGCCACCTGACTAGTCAAGCCAGACGCAGAATCATTGCCCCGATAGCCATGACACATACCGCTGCAATTCGACCCCGACTCATGCGCTCTTTCAGAACAAGCACGGAGATGAGCGCCGCAAATATAATCGAGGTCTCTCGCAAGGCAGCGATAACGGCCACAGGCGCCAGGGTCATCGCCCAAAGCGCCAAGCCATAAGACGCCAATGTTCCAGCTCCCCCTACCAGTCCCACCAGCCATTGAATGCGGAAAAATGATACGAAGGCATGGGCATTGCGCCAAAGCATCCAGACCGTCATGACCGCGCCTGTCAGAAGAAAAATCCATAAGGTATAGGCCAGCGGTGCGCCCGATACTCTGACGCCCGCCCCGTCTACCAATGTATAAGTAGCAATAACCAGGGCGTTAAGTAGCGCCAGACAAACCCCTGTCCCGTGCCTGGATGCACGTTGGCGCGCCATCAATAAGATACCCAGACAAAGCGTGCCGATACCCACCCAGGCCGTCGTGCTCAGATGCTCGCCTAATCCCACCGTGCTGATGACCGCTACCAGCAGCGGCGCCGTTCCCCGCATCAACGGGTATGCCAGGTTCATTTCAGCGACGCGATAAGTCTGTGCCACCAGGTTGTAATACACCACCTGTAGTACAGCAGATGCTCCAATGAAACCCCAGCTGGGCGCTGCCGGCGGAGGGACAAATGGTAGGATCAAGGCTGCTATCAATGCCGCTGCAGCGGTAATCACTGCAGTGATAAGGATCTTGTCGCTTCCACTTTTGACGATTGCATTCCAAGTGGCATGCAAGGCCGCCGCGAACAAGACGACACCATAAACGGTTACAAGCATCTGTACCTCTGCAGGGTGATTGGGCCTGTCGCACCAACGACTCAACCGCTTCAGGCGTAACGTTCACGCGCGGCGCTTTTGATTGCCTCCAGAAATGCGCGCACTCGCTGGGGCAGCTGAGTACTGGCATAAACGGCATGTATCTGTGGGTCATGCCCGGTTGAGGAGGTCAGTCGATAATGGCTGCATACCCGGACTAAACGTCCCGCCTGCACCGCCGGTTCTGCAAGCCAGTCTGCCAGCCGGCAGATACCAAGACCTTGGACAGCAGCGTTATATAACGCTACGCCTGAACTGAGACGGTAACGGGGCTGGGCCTTATAACGGACCTGGACATCGCCCTGCCTGAAATACCAATCCTTGAGAATTCTTGGGGAGGTATGCATCAGCAGATCATGCTCGACAAGCGCTTCGGGTGCTTCAGGTACGCCACGTATGGCGAGGTATGTCGGACTTGCATAAAGGTAACGCCGATAGCTCCACAACGGCGCGCCGATCAGCTCGCTGGGATAGGCAAAGCCTCCACGAATGGCAAAATCCAGTTTGTCGGCAATGGGATCATGCGCCGCATCGCTTACCTGTATATCGATGCTGATCTGGGGGTTCCGCCGCCCAAACTCCGCCATGACGCTGGGCAAGAAATCCATCATCAGGCTTTCAGGGGCGGAGCAGCGAATCCACCCTTGCGCCAACGTACCCTGTACCGAGAGTGATTCCTCTGCCTCGGCCTGCAGCGACAGCATCTGCCTGGCGTAGCCATAATACGCCTCCCCCGCCTCGGTCAATCGGACCTGCTTTTGTGAGCGCTGCAAAAGCTCATGCCCCAGCTGTGCCTCAAGGCTCTGTATGGCCCGCGTCACTGTACTGGGAGAGCGTCCCAGCAGGCGCGCCGCACTCACGAAACTATGGCGATCCACTACTGCGCAAAAGGCTTGTAGCTCCCATAACTGAGCCAGTGACATACCGCCTTCCTTGTTGCGATTTCTGCAATACCACATTGCAACACAAAACCCGGCATTGCTCTATCGTATCCGTCTCGCGTCATCAAAGGATGTTGAAATGGATGTAGTGTTGGATCCCACCTTTCTGCTATTACTCGGGCTGGTTGCCTTTGCGGCAGGCTTTATCGATACGCTGGCAGGTGGCGGCGGGCTGATTACCGTGCCTACCCTAATGCTGGCTCAGATCCCACCGGTACAAGCCATTGCAACCAATAAACTCCAGAGCACCTTTGGGGCGCTAATCGCCACATTGACCCTGCTTCGTAAACGCAAGATCGCCTGGGCAGATGTCAAAAAGCCCTTCTTGACCTCCTTTATTGGTGCAGCCGTGGGCGCCGTGGTTATTCAGCGTGTGGATGCCTCCGCTCTTGAAGTCCTGGTGCCTTTCATATTGGGTGGTATTGCGTTGTACTTTCTGCTTGCGCCAGGCGCAGGTACTGTTGAGCGCAAGCCGCGCATGGGGGAGCGGCTGCACCGTCTCCTGGTTGTCCCCCTTATCGGGTTTTACGACGGTTTTTTCGGCCCTGGCACGGGCTCGTTCTTTTCACTCAGCGAGGTAGCCTTACGGGGCCGCGACCTTATTACCGCTACGGCAACTGCCAAGTCCCTTAACCTGGCGAGCAACCTTGCATCCCTTGCAATCTTCATCGTGGGCGGCAAGGTACTTTGGCTGGTTGGTGGCATCATGGCAGTCGGACAGCTTGCGGGTGCCTATCTGGGTTCACTGGCCGTTATCGGTGGCGGTGCCCGACTGATCAGGCCTCTCATCGTAGCCATCTGCTTTGTAATGATTGGCCGTTACCTTTATCAAAACGGTTACCTGTCTTCTATAGCGCATGTATAAGATCGCACTCAGAGACCATGCAGAGCGAGCCCAGCCATGATGAGCAACAGGATTCCGCACAGGGCATGGCTGGCTCTATGCCAGTTTGGTGAGCTGGCACGCCGGAATCCCTCAACAAGCGCTGCCGTCAGAAAGCAACACAAAATGGAGGCACTCATGACTCCGCTAAAGAACATCGCTGTGTTTTCGATACTGGGAGTGTCGCCTGTTATACCCGACAAGGCGCTTCCCAACGCGCCCCAATACACAATGTTTTTTGGATTAGTCAACGAGATGGCAGCACCCGCCATCAAGGCGCCCTGCTGCGGTTGACCTGATTCACCTGTACCGACCGGCAGGCGCCACGCATCCTTGAGACTCTGAACGCCTAGCCAAGCCAGATAAACCGCACAGAGTAGCGTTAGGGGTATGCGAATCGGCTCATGGCCCAGCAGGACTGACAGCCCTACCAACCCTAATACAGCCCACACGGCGTCGCCCAGCAAAGATCCTACCTGAACCATTAGGGCCGGCCTGAAACCATTGGACAAGCCACGACGCAACGTTTCAGCCAGGACAGGTCCAGGCGACAGGCAGAACGCAGCGCCAAACAAAAAGGCCGATAAGAAGATTGTCAGCATATCAGGCGTCTCGAAAAGAAAGGGCGATCAGTATGGGTTGCCCCTGCTCAATAATCTTGAACAGGATTGCAGGACCTGTAGAGGCGTTGATATTGGCCAGGCGGTATTCCATAGGCCGAACGAAAGTGGCGACTCAAGTGGCTCTGATCAGCAAAGCCAAGCGTATAAGCAACATCCGTGGCGGGCATACCCTGCCGCAGCAGCCCCCGTGCTCGCCGCGTTCTCAGCTGCATGGCCCATTGATGTGGGCTCAACCCCGTTTCCTTTTGAAATGCTCTCAGCAATTGATACTTGGATCGCTGGGTCAAAAGGGCTAGTTCGTCCAAAGTAGGCGTTTGCGCCAAGGAGTCGGCAAGACACTCCTGAATACGAAGAACCACCTCTGGCTCGGCTGAATGCGTGGTCAGTGCAACACCACTCAGCTCCGTGATCTCTGCGAGTAACAGGACCAACGCCTGATGAACGTGTGGGTTGCTCATGGAGCTACCTTGTAACGCCATTTGCACCACGCAGGCAAAGCGGTTTGCAATGTTTGGCTGATAGAGCAAAGGACACTCGAACTCAACTTGATTGACCCCAAGGCTTTGGGCCAGCCAGTCCGCCGATACATAAAGCCCTACGTAGCGCCAGAAGGCTCCCTCATGGACTCCGCCGCCTTGTATTTGGCCGGGGTTATACAGGGTGATGGATCCCTTGCCGGCATTGAACATCCTGCTATCCAGCCAGATGTGCTCCTCGCCTTCCAAATTGACGCCAATTACACACTCATCATGGCTGTGCTTGGCGAATCGGTGACCCGTACCGCTGGCATCCACCAGCTCAACGGGACCTGACCAGGCATGCCGCAGGGTAAACACGTCTTATAGCCTCTCATCCGATTTGAAGAAACTACAGCTTAAGCCAAACGAACGTACGATAGGTTGACTGGATACCCGCTCGCGTTCGGACCTATTGTTTCAGCTGATGTTCGGGGTTCTCGCTTTCTGCCTGCTCACCCCCGGTTGCATTGAACGTATCCCAGTCCTCACCAAACAGCTCAACCGGATGCATGGTACGGCTGGCGCCATTACCGCAGGCTAACGAGTTTGCAGGACAATACATATCGCACGCCCAACAGATGCGCTCCGGATGCTTAGGCTGCAAAGGAAATTTCTTGGCCATCCGAGACTCCTGAACGTATGAGGTGAACCCCTAACGTATCGAAATCTGGATAAACGTTTTTGATCTCGCTCAAGTGTTACGACGATTATAGCGGTGTTGATATCCACCCAATGACATAACCCTACTGTGTGACTTGTAGCAGCTTGGCATGCTACGGCTCTCTAAGGACTCATCGCACCCCAGCGAACAGCCACATTTTGTTCGATAGAAGTCGATGCTGACGATGTATCAATGGATTTAAACGTTCAGACAATGGGGTTTGCACGAGGGAATGCATGCGCGCCCACTTCATAGGCAAACGCTGACTTATCAAATGCAACCACAAACTATGTAGTGATCGTTTTGAGGGCCAGGATCTGGTTATGAAGCCACACACCAGCGAACCTTTAAAGGTAACATTTACACGTTATCATCCTGAACGGTTTGCCAGAACTATTACACAACCGTCTGACTTTCAGTCTGGTTGAGTCGGTAGTATGTACGATAGATCCATGCCTGCCGGTATACCTAACCAAGCAATAGTGGCTATCTCAATGCTCAGGTTGCTAAACCTTAAAGATACGCCAACCATGGCACTTCACTGATTCAATACCTTCGACGTATCTAAGTGATTGAAAAGCCGAATTTTCCAACTATTACTCACTGGTCACCTATCTGGAATCAATAATAGCGCTTTTACTGTAGCGTCAAGTTGACTTCATCTGTAAACTTACCGCCACCTTGAAGCTATGGACTGGCTTCTGTGAAAGATTATGGATGATCTGGGAAAGATTTCTCTTGCATTGCTTGCTCTCATGGCAAATAGCGTCTCTATGCAATCATCTCGTCTTTTACTGACTCCTTTCCTGAACTTCATTGTTTTTTAGGATGCTGGCGTTTTATGCCTGGCTTGTATAAGGAAGATGTAATAAATGGAATGGTATCTCTCGGTAGTCAGTAACTACATTAAGTTTTATGGCCGTGCTCGGCGGAAAGAATATTGGATGTTCGCCCTGTTCAGCTTGATCATTACTGTTGTACTTGCCGTAGTAGATGGAGTAATTGGCTGGGGCCTCTGGTTATGTGGTGCCTATACCCTGGCTATGATTCTTCCAAATCTGGGAGTAACTGTCCGACGCCTTCATGATACCAACCGAAGCGGTTGGTGGGTGCTTATCAGTGGAGTCCCCGCGGTAGGTGGAATCATCTTTCTAATACTTATGTGCCTCGAGGGAGATTCTGTCGAAAACCGCTTTGGGCAGAACCCCAAGGCCTTCTAAGCCTGATCCTAATTACGCAATTGAAGTTCCAAGAGGCTTCAATTGCGTACTCTAATCGACAGTTCATGTGTATTGATCCCTACTTATCCCGTAGTTTGGCTAGAATCAACAACAGTGTTTTTAGCGGCAATTTCGTATGCCATTTTATTGCCCTGTTTTTTTCGTTGAAGACGTACCTGCCAATAACAAGCATATCTGTTGACGATAAGGCAAGAATCCTATCTTCTGACGTTATTTGATCAGGAATAGTGACAAGGCAGGAAAACAGTAACGCATACACTGAGTAATCAGTAAGCTTTAGTGCATGCATGTGCTGGTTTTGCGTTTCTGATGGTTAGACATCAGCCTGGGATATCAGCGACAAACACTACTATCCCAGGGAATATCTGAAATGTTTAGCCAGAATTCAGCGCTTAAATACCGCGACGATTATTGATTGCTGTCAGTCCTTTCACGATTCGATAAATCGTCCAAATGGCCCAGCCAAGCAACACGAACCATCCAATGATGAGCAGGGTTGAAGCAAACCCCAGTACCAGCCACAAAAGCCCCCACCAGAACGTACGGATCTGATAATCCAAGTGTGAACGAGAAACCGGGTCTGCTGCGTCTCTATTGGCGTAAGCCAGGATGAGTCCAATCAGCGCGGTGACGCCGTTGAAGAAGCCTACGATATACAGAACATAGACGATAACAGCCATATTTGAATTGCTGATTATCGGCTGCTGCGATGGGGCCGGCTGAATAGGCTGATTGATGTCGGTCATGGCTAAGTCCTTTTAATGATCAGGTCAAACGCGCACTCCAAATGCGCCTGTGCATAATAATACCTTCCATGACATCAAACTACCCTGGCCTCTGTATTAATCGTTTGGGTGTCGCTGATCCTGATCTACATCACCGAAGTACGACGATTACCTCCATTGGGTACCTCCTCTAAGAGCAGACCCATCATTCGTAGCCGGGCAAAGGGTCAGTTCTCCTCTGCCCCAACGCAATAACAGGTCCGTCTCGCGAGCGCGCCTGATTACTCAAATAGCAGGTAATCAGGCGATTGCACTGCTGGCATCCGCCAGGCGTATAGTCACTGGGAGCGACCCTAGCCACTACGCGGCTTCAATGACAGCTAATGGGCAGAGGCAGCGGCCCTGGCACGTGCAGTATGCAGTTTCTTATAGCTGTCGATCAGTCGCAGATGTCTATCCAGCCCCTCCAGCTTCATGCTGGTGGGCGTCAGGCCAAAGAAGCGGATGCTTCCATCCACTGAGCCCAGCACTGCATCCATGCGCGGATTACCAAACATCCTGCGGAAATTGACTTCATAGTCGGCCAGCTCCAGCTCCTCGTCCAGCGACACCTCAAGTACTGCATTCAAAGCCTGATAGAACAGGCCACGCTCAACAGTATTGTCGTTGAACTGCAGGAAGGCACCGACCAGTTCATGCGCTTCCTCGAACTGCTTCAGTGCCAGATAGATCAGCAATTTCAATTCGAGAATCGTGAGCTGCCCCCAAACCGTGTTGTCATCAAACTCGATGCCGATCAGGGTAGTGATATCGGTGTAATCATCCAGCTCGCAGTTTTCCAGGCGCTCAACCAATGCTTCCAGAGCGGCGTCATCCAGACGGTGCAGGTTCAAAATATCAGCGCGGAACGACAGCGCCTTGTTGGTGTTATCCCAGATCAGATCCTCTACTGGATAAATCTCCGAATAGCCCGGCACCAGGATACGGCAAGCCGTTGCCCCCAGGTCCTCATATACCGCCATGTATACTTCCTTGCCCATATCCTCGAGGATACCGAACAGGGTCGCGGCTTCCTCAGCATTGGCATTTTCACCCTCGGCTGAAAAATCCCATTCGACAAAATCGAAATCCGCCTTGGCACTGAAGAAACGCCACGACACCACACCGCTGGAATCAATGAAATGCTCAACGAAGTTGTTCGGCTCGGTCACGGCCTGGCTTTCAAACGTAGGCTGAGGAAGATCATTGAGACCTTCGAAGCTGCGCCCTTGAAGCAGTTCTGTGAGGCTGCGCTCAAGCGCTACCTCCAAGCTCGGATGCGCGCCAAACGAGGCGAATACGCCGCCGGTACGTGGATTCATCAAGGTGACGCACATCACCGGGAATTCACCTCCGAGCGATGCATCCTTTACCAATACCGGGAAGCCCTGCTCTTCCAGTCCTTGGATGCCAGCCAGAATAGCTGGGTATTTTGCCAGCACGTCCTGCGGTACGTCAGGCAG
The DNA here is from genome assembly GCF_003691465.1 of Pseudomonas sp. LTJR-52. Taxonomy (NCBI): domain Bacteria; kingdom Pseudomonadati; phylum Pseudomonadota; class Gammaproteobacteria; order Pseudomonadales; family Pseudomonadaceae; genus Pseudomonas; species Pseudomonas sp. LTJR-52. The sequence goes on along the minus strand of NZ_CP033105.1, from coordinate 4,812,447 downwards.
GGCAAGTTCCCCTTCCAGGATTTCACGCTTCACCGCGCGCTCGAAAATTTCCGACAGACATTGCACCTGCGCTTCAGCCAGCGTGTTACCAGCACTCATGCCATTGCTCAGGTACAGGTTTTCGATCAGATTGGACGGGAAATACACCACCTCGCCGTCCGACTGACGTACAAAGGGCAGCGAACAGATGCCGCGCTCGACGTTGCCGGAGTTGGTGTCATACAGATGCGAGGCGCGTAGCTCCCCATCAGGGTTGTAGATTTCCCGGCAGTATGCATCGAGAATTTCAGATGGCAATGCATCCTTACGGCCTGGCTTGAACCACCGTTCGTTCGGGTAATGCACGAACGCTGCATTGGCAATGTCTTCACCCCAGAACTGATCGTTGTAGAAGAAGTTGCAATTCAGACGCTCGATAAATTCGCCCAAGGCTGACGCCAACGCGGCTTCCTTGGTGGCTCCCTTGCCATTGGTAAAGCACATCGGCGAATGAGCGTCGCGTATATGCAGCGACCACACGTTGGGAACGATATTTCGCCATGAAGCGATTTCAATCTTCATGCCCAGGTCGGCCAGAATCCCCGACATGTTGGCAATAGTCTGCTCAAGCGGCAGATCCTTGCCTGCAATAAAGGTGCTCGTGTCAGAGGCCATGCTCGGTATCAGCAGCGCCTGGGCATCGGCATCCAGGTTATCCACTTCCTCAATGACAAATTCCGGGCCGGTTTGCACCACCTTCTTTACCGTACAACGGTCGATGGAGCGCAAAATGCCCTGCCGGTCTTTGTCAGAGATATCGGCAGGCAACTCGACCTGAATCTTGAAAATCTGCTGATAACGGTTTTCAGGATCAACAATATTGTTCTGCGAAAGACGAATGTTGTCGGTAGGGATATTGCGTGTCTGGCAATACAGCTTCACGAAATATGCAGCACATAACGCTGATGAAGCCAGGAAATAATCAAAAGGCCCAGGCGCCGAACCGTCCCCCTTGTAGCGGATAGGCTGATCGGCTATGACCGTGAAGTCATCGAACTTAGCCTCAAGCCGAAGGTTATCGAGAAAATTGACCTTGATTTCCATGCAAAACTACCGAAACGTGAATAAGCGAATTGGCTACCATTATCCCGCATCTCGACAAGAAGTTTTTGCTTTTGGACGAAAGCGAAAATAGATCATGAAAATATTCAAGAAATATCGAGCCGCATAGGCGAAAGCGCCAGAATGGTCTCGCCTGAAAGCCAGATTTCTGACTGCTCAACGGATCCCTTCTTCACCAGGTACTGCCTACTCGACCTGAAAAATCAAACCCGATAAACGGTCTTCCTGCTGAAAGCATTGCGCCATCAAGTATTTAGCAAAGCTATCAGGACTTTAATCCTAAATGTTTCCTTATATGTAAAGGTTTTGGCACGTCACTTGTAATCAAGGCCATAAGCGTCAGGATGCGCCTCTTGGTATCTCCCAGTACCAAGACCTCATTACTTTTTATTTAGGGCAGCCCCCTCGTATTCATGGACGCGAGACCTAGCCCATCACTAGCAGAGCAGTATGGTGATTATGAGCACGTCCATTCATTTTTCTAAGCGATTCTTCAAGAGCCTGCCCCTTCTCGTGGGTCTTACCTTTGGCTCGGTAGCCGCCCAAGCCGAACCGGTCGATCTGGTTAGTCTGAACCTGTCCGGTGCGGGATTTGCTCCCCATGTTCTACCTGGAATCAATGGCACCAACTATATCTTTCCAGTGGAATCCTATTTCCAGCAGTGGAGCGCCAGGGGTATCAAGACCTTCCGCTTCCCCATTATCTGGGAGCGCCTGCAACCCAAGCTGGGTGGCCCGCTGGATCCAGCCTATGTTGCGTTGATCGACCGCACCTTTGGTTATGCGCAAAAGCACAACATCAAGATCATTCTGGACCTGCATAACTATGCACGCTATCGCGGCCAGGTGATTGGGACCAGTGGCGTTCCGTATGCCCGCTACCAGGAGATCATGACCAAGATTGCCCAGCAGTGGAGTAATCAACCCGCCCTGTACGCCTACGACATCATGAATGAGCCCAACGGGGCCCTGGCCTACTGGGCGACCGCTGCGCAATACGGTATCAACGGTGTGCGCGCCGTGGACAAGACCCGCCCGATCATTGTGGAAGGTAACGGCTGGTCGAGCGCTACCCGCTGGGCGGAGTGGAATGATCCCTTGCTGAACCTGAAGGATCCGTCCAACAACATCATTTTCTCGGCGCACTCGTATTTCGATGAGAACGCCGGTGGCAGCTATGGTGACGTAGACGTCAACAAGCTGGACGTGATGTACGGCGTGAATCGGGTCAAGCCGTTCGTAGAGTGGCTGAAGAAGCATGGTCAGCGTGGCTATATTGGTGAGTTCGGCGTACCGGATAACAACCCGCGCTGGAACATCCTGATGGACAATATGCTGGCCTACCTGAAAGAGAATTGCGTACCGGCGTCCTATTGGGCGGCAGGTCCGGGTTGGGGCAACTATTTCATGTCGGTTGAGCCTATCAATGGTGTAGAGCGCCCGCAGTGGCCGACGCTCAAGAAGTACATGGACAGCAGCAGCTGTACGGAAATAGGCCCGAAGAAGGCAGGCGCCTCCACGACGCCAACGCCATCCACTCCGTCTGTGGGTACAACTCCGGTTGCGACCACACCGTCTACGGGTACTGGCTCTTCCACAGCACCGTCGACTTCGGTACCACCGGCAGCAACTCCAGTAACCACCCCACCTGTTGCTGGAGCAGACGGTGCAGTTAGTAGCGTAATCAACAACTTTACTAACGCCGATTGGCTCAATGGTGTTTATCGCAAGAAAGCCGGTTTCTCGATCCCTGCTACGGCCGCTAATAAGGCTGCCTTCATAGTAGGTGCTTCGGTGCGACTTGCTAACGGAGAGGTCAGAAAGATCTCTGCTGTCCAGATCGGTACCAATATGGCGGTGTACCTGGAAGGCGCTCCGGTAAATGGATCGATGGTAGGCTATCCTAATAAGCTGGCGCTGGTATCGGCAGTACTCGCCACAAGCCCGATCAATGACTTTACCAATGCTGACTGGCTCAACGGCGTGTACCGCAAGAAGGCTGGCTTCTCGATTCCTGGCACCTCAACCAACCAGGCGGCATTCAAGGTAGGAAAATCTGTACGCCTTGCCAATGGCGAGGTTCGCAAGATTACCTATGTCCAGGCAGGTAAAAACCTTGGGGTTTATCTCGAGGGCGCTCCGGTAAATGGAGCGACCGTAGGTTATCCCAAGACATTGGCGGCGCTAGCCAACTAATCGGAGCTATGCATCCAGAGCCTCTTTCGCCAAGAGGCTCTGGAACTTAATCGTTGTCCTGCATAGCAATTGATTCGGTTCATCATAAGTCCTTGAAACATAATGAAAGCATTTATAAGCGTAATAATCAGGCATCCTTGTAGTTACTGTCTTTAATGAACCAACACGTTCATAAAATCAGTTAAGTGAATCCGCTATTGAATGCTTTTATAGAATGGCTACTGAGTGAACCCAAGCGCACCAGTGATTGGGATTGGTTAGGTGATCTGGAAGCACGTAGCGCTGAAGATGAGTGTGACGATACAGATGTTACGTTTTAAGCATATTGAGGCGTTATCGCTGTGCTTCGTCTTTTGCACTTTTCCGCTGCGTTAAAAAGCTTTTACCAGATTGATACTGCACTGTACGAAGCCGGCAGTCTCTCCATCATAGCCCCATCCTTGAATAGAAGAGCTACCGCGTGCTGGAGGCTCTTAGCTTTGTCAAATCAAAACGCTGCATTACGACACGGTAACGCTTGATATAGAGAGATCATTTTAGGCTTGAGCAATAAGGGTCAGCCCATCGCTTGATGAGAGGTTAGCCATTTTTCAAAAAATCGTGTTAGGCTTATTGTGCTAAATGACTAGTAAAACCGGATATAGAAAGGTATCCCATGATTAAGTTGACTATGCCCATCTGGCTGCCCACGCCGCCATAGATCTCCCCCTCCCCAAGAAAGCGGCCCTGCTTTTGTCTAAAGCTTAGCTGTTTATTCAGCCCAGGCTTTCTGCCGTGGTACCGGTGTGTCTTACGCCTGTCTGACGGCAAATCAAACCCTTAAAACTTATCGCTGCTTTGCTCTGCACGCCCTTTGTTTTGGCATGCCTAGTCACGCATATTGCGCGGATTTTTTATGCTCGCTGCTATTAGAAATACGTGGTTCTCCAACGTAAAGAACGATCTTTTATCCGGTATTGTGGTAGCCCTCGCCTTGATTCCAGAGGCCATCGCGTTTTCCATCATTGCAGGTGTCGACCCAAAGGTTGGGTTGTACGCCTCCTTTTGTATTGCTGTTGTGATTGCATTTGTGGGTGGTCGTCCCGGCATGATCTCGGCCGCGACTGGTGCCATGGCTCTGCTGATGGTCACTCTGGTCAAGGACCATGGCCTTCAATATCTTCTGGCCGCAACGCTTCTTACAGGCGTGCTCCAGATCATAGCCGGTTACCTGAAATTGGGCTCGCTGATGAGGTTTGTCTCGCGCTCGGTCGTCACCGGCTTTGTCAATGCCCTGGGTATCCTGATCTTTATGGCTCAGCTACCCGAACTCACCCATGTAACCTGGCACGTGTACACCATGACAGCAGCCGGGCTTGGCATCATCTATCTCTTTCCCTACCTTCCGGTGATCGGCAAGGCCCTTCCCTCCCCGTTGGTATGCATCGTCATTCTTACTGCGGTGTCGATGTCGCTGGGGCTTGATATCCGTACGGTGGGCGATATGGGAGCGCTTCCGGATACACTGCCCGTTTTCCTCTGGCCTGAAATACCCCTCAACCTGGAAACACTGGCGATTATCTTCCCTTACTCCGCGGCGCTTACAGTGGTGGGTCTGCTGGAATCCATGATGACCGCAACCATCGTTGATGATATTACCGATACGCCCAGCGACAAGAATCGCGAATGCAAAGGTCAGGGTATCGCTAATATCGCCTCTGGCTTGCTGGGTGGCATGGCTGGTTGCGCGATGATCGGCCAATCCATCATTAACATGAAGTCAGGCGGCAGGGCGCGCCTGTCAACGCTGTCAGCGGGTATCTTTCTACTCTTGATGGTGGTTTTTTTAGGTAAATGGTTATCGCAGATCCCCATGGCAGCCCTGGTGGCCGTCATGATCATGGTGTCTATCGGGACCTTCAGCTGGGATTCAATCCGTAATATTAAACACCATCCCCTCTCGACTAATATCGTTATGGTCGCAACAGTCGCAGTGGTTGTGGCCACGCATAACCTGGCCTATGGTGTTCTCGTGGGTGTCCTGTTGGCTGCCCTCTTCTTTGCCAACAAAGTGAGCCATTACCTACGCGTTGACTCGGTCCTGTCAGCAAATGGACATGAAAAAACCTACAGAGTCGCTGGTCAGGTGTTCTTTAGCTCATCCACTAAATTTGTCGATTCGTTCGATTTTAAGGACGCCGTAGACAAGGTCGTGATTGACCTGACCCATGCCCATTTCTGGGACATTACTTCGGTATCCGCACTCGATAAGGTAGTGATCAAGTTGCGCCGCGAGGGTACTGACGTTCAGGTCATTGGCCTGAACGAGGCGAGCAAAACCATCGTTGATCGCTTTGGTACGCATGACAAGCCTGACGCTCTCGACAACCTCACGAGCCATTAACAACAAGGAGAACACCATGCAAAATGTCATGGCCTATATTGATGGCTCCGCCTCTGCCCTCTCGGTGTGTGACTATGCGGCCTGGGCCAGCCCGCTATGCCCTGCCTCTAGCGCTTCTGCATGTCCTGGACCGGGCACAGTATCTAATACCAGGTGACCTGAGCGGCAGCGTAGGCCTGGGCAGTCGGGAGCGCTTACTGGATGAGCTCACCCGGCTGGATGAGCAGCGCGCTCGTCTGGCTCGTGAACAAGGGGAACATATGCTAGCCGCAGCGCAGCAACGCGCCGCCGCGGCTGCATCCGTTCAGGCAAGCGTCTTGCAACGGCATGGAAACCTTGTCGATACCCTTCGTGATCTGGAAACAGACATGCGTTTGCTGGTGATTGGCAAACAGGGTGAGCACACGTCCAGCATTGGAGTTGGTAGCCAGGTTGAAAGCGTGGCCCGTACGCTCCATGGACCCATGTTGATTGCAACAGGCGCGTACAAAGAGCCCAAACGAGCAGTGATTGCCTTTGATGGCAGTGAAACGGCGCACATGACTGTGCAGCTGATAGGTCACAGCGCCCTCTTCCAGGGGCTTGACTGCTATTTGTTCTTTGCAGGCTAGGCTTCAACGGCTATTAGCGAGCAACTGGAGTGGGCAAGGCAGACCCTCACAGCAGCAGGAATTCAGACACAACAGGTGGTTCGTAAAGGCAAAGTAGCCGATGTGATTCCTCAATACATAGAGGAACACGCCATGGATATGCTGGTAATGGGAGCTTATGGGCATTCAGCCATACGGCGCTTCTTGGTAGGTAGCACAACGACCCGCATGATCCAGCAAACCTCGGTACCTCTGCTTCTGCTCAGGTAACTCTTCTTACTTGGCCGTGTCTCGTCAGCCGCGGCCAAGCTTAGTCGTTTGAAATGTTAACCTGTCTCGAAGGCATCAGTCCTTCTGACTTCAGCGAAGTAGTCCTCAACGATGGTAGCTCCCTTCCTATAGATCGCACCGGCACGCCGAGCTTAGGGATCGCTGGTGGCTTCGCTTCATTTCAGCCAAGTGACACTGATTTACATCTTGATTTTTCGAAGGGCGTAAAGACTTATGACGGTCATCGTTTCATAACCTCACCTCCTTTAGATCACGCCGGTTTTCTGACGGCCCAGCGCCAAGCGTATCAATCACCATTGTAATTGGCGCCTATCGGCCATAAGTGATCGTTCGGAGGATGATGCTCGGAAAAGCATCGTTGCAATGCTATTAAAGTAGCCAGGCAAGCAATCAGACTTGCCAGGTAGTTGGACTATGGAAACGAGTGATCGCCCCGTGAAACCTGACAATGTGGTTCATGAGTACACGTCTGCATTAGTACTGGGCATTCGCTTCGTCTGTGTATTGGCGCTGTCTGCAATGATTGCCGGTAAGCTTTCCAGGCTTATGGGTACTGACAATGTTGTTGTTTATTTCCTGGTGTTTATTGCGCTGGTCGTGCTGTTGAACAAGATTCTGGAAAGCCTGTTTGCGCGCCGCAAGTTGGTGCCGGAAGAGGAATGAGATTTACATTACTGCTTCCTATACGATCGGCACCATTGATCGCTGACGCGGTTAGCGATCGCACTTCATGGTATCGCTTGCACAAAGGAGCAAAAATGGAATCCGTCATCGCTCTATGATTGTCTATGCTGCATAACCAGACGCCCCACGGATCTCGCAGCCATGACAATAATTCCCGCCAGCAAGGCAGCCGTGCTGGCTCAAACGCTTATTCGCAACCTGAGCAGTGCGTCGCTGACGCATGAAACCTACGGCCCTTTGTTTGAAAGTCAGAGCGGCAGCCTTTCTGAAGGAACGGCTGCACAAAAGCTTGGTTTATCGCTGGATATCGTTCCGCCAGGCAAGCGCTCATGTCCCTATCACTTTCACCATGCTCAGGAAGAGGCATTTCTCATTCTGGAAGGCACGGGTACGCTGCGGGTGGCAGGCGAGTATGTGCCGATACAGGCCGGCGATGTGCTTTTTATTCCTGCCGGCCCTGACTATCCACATCAGATCATCAATACGTCCCACGCTGAGTTGAAATACCTGTCAATCAGCACGAAAGAGTCGCCCGAAGTCGTAGAGTATCCAGATTCGGGTAAGTACCTTGCGACTGCCAGTGCCAAGGGAATCAAGGCGTTTCGCGCTCTACAGAGGACCGAGGCCAACTTGGACTATTGGGAAGGTGAAATCTGAACACAGCTGTGTTCTGGAGGCCTCTCTATGCCCGAGGTTATGTCGTTAGAGAGGCATTGCTTGCTGCCGTGACCTGTATGGGCGTGCGCTTTTTCCATTTCCAGCCAGCAGCCATCCTGCTACAGGTACGGTCGTTATAGAACACTATCCTGCTAATACGGTAGCGCTTCACGCTCAACAGCGTCCCACTGTGTAAGCCTCCGGGCACGCCTAAGCCAGGGATGTGTCATGCAGGCGGCTCTTGAGCCATCCGAGGGTAAAAGACGGCAATGGCAAGCGACTTTGAAAGTCGTCTCCCTGGCCAGGAGTCTCACCTGTGTAAACTGTATACGTCCAAAGGTTGTCAACGAAACGATAATCGCGTTCACTACCCTGATCTATCGTCAGGGGCAGCCGTGAAGTACGCCTCGCTTCAAGGTATAACTCATGATGCGTACACTCGAGAATGATCTTTCCATCATCGCTAGAATCAGTGCTGTTGGCGTTATTCTCAAGGTCATATCTGAAAGCACCCTTCTTCGTTTTGTCGCAATCGCACGGGTAACTGAAGATTCCTGGACAACCTGTGCCGTATTGGACCTGATCGGCTTTGGGCTCAAGGTAGGCGATCCTCTGGATGTCACCACAACACTGTGCCGCGAAGTCCATGCAAGCCAGGACTCGATCCTAATCAATCACGCCAGTGCAGATACGCGCTACTGCAGCCACCCAACCCCCAAGCAGTATGGTTTTGAAAGTTATATCTCGGTTCCCATCTTCCGGCGCGATGGCAGTTTCTTCGGCACGTTGTGCGCACTGGATCCAGAGCCCGCGAATCTGGACGAGACGAAAACCTTGGCAATGATGAGTTCGTTTACTCATCTGCTTTCGCTGGAAATAGAAACCCAGGAAAACCTTATCGAAACCGAAAGCAAGCTGCTTGATGAAAAGCTGACGGCCAAATCCCGAGAGCATTTTCTTGCCTTGGTTGGCCATGATCTGCGCAATCCACTGTTCTCCATTTGTGCGGGTGCACAGCGGCTACTGCAAACACCGCGCGAGGATCAGGAACGCTCGCTGGTCGAACTGATCCACGCTTCTGCCCAGCGAGCCCTACGAATGGTGGAAGACATCTTTGATTTCTCCAGAGGACAGCTGGGTAATGGCATCCCGCTAGCCAAGGAGGAGCGCGGCAACCTGGAACTGCACCTTCGGCAGGTCGTCAATGAGCTACAGGCAACCTACCCTGATCGCTGCATTGAAAGTGCGGTAAATACATTGGGGACGGTCTATTGCGATTGCGACCGCCTGGCGCAGCTTCTGTCGAACCTGACAGCCAACGCCATTCAGCACGGCAATCCGCAAAGCCCTATTCTGATCCGTGCAGAGGTGGAGAATGGTTTACTGAGGCTATCCGTTCACAACGATGGCGAGCCTCTTTCTGAAAATATCCTGTCTGGCCTGTTCCAACCGTATTGGCGGGCCAGCCGAACGACGCTTCAGACCAACCTGCAACAGGGGCTGGGTATCGGGCTGTACATCGTCAATGAAATTGCCCGCTCCCATGGTGGCCATATGAAGGTAAATTCCAACCGAGACAGCGGGACGGTATTCACCCTCACCATGCCAGTAAATCGCTAGCAAGCAAGCGCTCTAGCATCGCCTTTCGAGCTGAATGGTAGGAACATCGGCGGTGCTGTACCTGTCGAAGTGAAAACAACGACAGAATGGTTTTATGACAGTGAACGCCTTGAAATACCGCCTTGCCTCGCTCGATCCGCCCGTCAAGTACACACTTGAGAGTCGGGGCGATGTATTTGTCATTACGCTCATCGACCCGCGAACGCCTGCCAAGGTTGAGCGGAGCCTGCTTAATCGTCATGCCGCGAATCAGGAACTCATGAACACCATCATTGAAGATGCCATCCATGAGCTCCGTCGCAAAGGTTCAACCGTTGCACGGGATCTATAAGCGCAACCGCTCACGAGCAAGCGAACGGTAACGATTCTGTCCTCGTTTTAGTACCCAACGGTAAACCGGTTGCGGAGATGCCTGCCTTGCTCCAGTTCGTCAACCATGGCGATTGCATAATCTTCGAATGAAATGTGGCTCCGTCCCTTCTGATCTACCAGCAGGCTATCTTCACCCAGTCGAAACGCCCCAGTGCGTGGCCCATGTACGAATTCGGCCGAGGGCGAAAGAAATGTCCAGTCAAGCGCTGGCTCCCTTTGTAACCGCTCGAGAAAGAGCGCACCCGCCGAAGCCTCTGGCTTGTATTCCGATGGGAAATCAGGCGTATCGATTACTCTGACTCCGGGTGCCACCTCAAGGCTTCCCGCGCCACCCACTACCAGATAACGTCTGATCCCAGCCTTTTTTACCGCTGAGATAAGAATTTCCGGGTTGCTGCTGGTAAACATGACGGCACTGATAACGGCGTCATGACCCTTTAGGACACCCGTCAATTCAGCTTCGTTATTCGCATCGACCGCTACCGGTAGTACACCTGCTACCTTTTTTATACGAGAGGCATTTCTGGCAATTGCAGTCACTTCATGCCCTCGCTTCACCAACTCATCCTGAATGCATGAGCCGGCATTTCCTGACGCGCCAATTAATGCAACCTTCATGTATAGTCTCCTTCCGTTAGTTAGTAACTTTCGGAAACCACGTTAATTGACGCGATACGTTCCGACAAGAACGCACTTTTTTCTCACTTGGTTACCCTGAGGTGACTGCCAATGAATCAAGCGGCTCTGGCACCCGACACATTTAGCGCTGACTGTCCAACCCGGCGGATACTGGATCGAATTGCAGATAAGTGGACGGTGCTGATACTCGATCTTCTGCTGGAAAGCCCCCTACGGTTCAATGAGCTATTGCGCCGAATCGGCGGGCTTTCCCAGAAGATGTTATCGCAGACATTGAAAACGCTCGAGCGGGACGGTCTGGTCTTGCGTACGGCATTTCCCACCGTTCCGGTCACCGTGGAATACCGTATCACCGAGCTGGGCGTTACCCTCGCCGAGACGCTCCAGCCACTTCGGTTGTGGGCAGAGGCGAATATGGACGCGATCGATCAGGCCCAACTGCGCTACGACAGCACGCCTCGGTAAACCAAGGCGTGCTGCACGTCACTTCGCACGCGCCAGACAGCGCTGGTAGCGCTCCTCGACACGCTTGGCAAACCAGGCGGTGGTTAGTTTGCGGGTAATCTTGGGGCTTTCGAGCGTAATGCCTGGCAATATGGCCCGAGGTAGCGATTTACCCGCTTTCTTCTCAGCCAGCTCGAAAACGCGGGTGTACAATTTGGATTCCTCGAAATCGAGTGTTTCTCCTTTTTCAAGCGCACGTCGTATGGCCAGTTCACTCATGTCCAGTCGTTTGCCCAGCTTACGGACGGCCAGTTCGGTTGCACTCGGCTCCAGTGACCCATAGCGGATCAGATCGCCGTCCAGCGCAAGAGAAACGCCTGTCAGACTGCTCACTGCCCGCTGAAACGCAGCATTACGGCTCGAATACCAACCGGCATTGTAATCGGCAAATCGGTAGATCTGTTGGGTGTAGCTGACCGGATAGCCAAGCAGGTGTGCCGTCCCGAAATAAACACCGCCGCGTCGGGTAAAGACCTCGTTACGGATCGATCCGTTAAACGTATAGGGATAACCTCTGGATTGGCGCTCAGCGAACGCCACGCTGACCTGCATCGGCCCGCCAGTTTCAACAGGGTTGAAGCTGCCAAAGAGTGTCTTGCCCAGCGGGGCCATACCAATGAAGTCATCAAAGATATCGCTCAGCTCTTTTTCGGTATGCGCCGCAGCAAGTCGCTCGTTATAAGTTTTGCCGTTGGGTGACCGTAGGCTTAATGCGGTACGGACCAGAAAGGCCGGTATATGCAACTTGCCTGCGCGGCGATCGATTTCCTTTTTCGCAATCGAGCCCATGCCTGGTACCCGAGGGTTCGCCTGGAACGTTGACTCCTGCTCGGTCACCGCCAATACGGAACAGATATTTTCGGTTGTTGAAGAAATTTTTTGCGCATCGAGCGCCGTATAAATATCCCTAGCCCAGCCCTGGCGATCAGACACACTACCAGGCATAAGCCTGACAATCCTGGCTTGTACTTCAGTTGGGCTGGGCGCAGATACCTGCTGCGGAGAGTGTGTTCCACATCCTGCCAGCATCAATAGGGCTGTAAGTCCAAGAGCGTACCGGCCATAGCGTAAACCGCTATCCAGTCCCCTGGAAATGGAGTGGAATGATACAAGGAACGTGGCCACCGTGGGTGTGAGACGGAGGGTCTGCAAGGATTATGGTTCCCGTGTCGAGGTGAGATGCGTGTGAGACCTGCCCCCTATCGAAAGAATTCCACCTCGATAGCAAACGTAACGGCCTGCCTCATCCTATCGGATATCGGCCTGAACAGCTGAGGTCCGAATTGCCAGAGGGCCCATCCATTTTTAAGTTGTCATACTGCTGTCTATACTCTCGCCTCAATAACAACAACAGCCGGAGTCGCACCTTGAATATTCTGAAATCTCTCGTGCTTTGCGGGATCAGCCTTGCCGCAGCAAATGCTCAAGCCCAGTCAGCTTCCGCTCCCATTACAGCCGACGCACTTCCCGGCAATTACCTGCTGCTCAAACAGAAGATGACCTACCCAGATAGCTGGCTGTCAGGTCATTACAAGCACTTTTCAAAATGGCGTACCCATGCCCAAACGCTACTGCGCGAGGCGTTGCTAACACCCGATTCAAAGCGTGCCTTCAACGCTCAGGTTATTGATCAGCAGCAGCGTTCAGGCTACAGCGCTCAGAAGATCAGGTTCACGCTGACGGATGAAAGTCGTGTCAACGCTTTGCTTCTCTTGCCTGATACGCCCGGCCCTCATCCCGCGGTGCTAATGCTGCATGACCATGGGGCGCGGTTTGATATTGGCAAAGAGAAGATGGTCAAACCATGGGGTGATCAAACAGTATCTGCTTCCGCGCAGCAGTGGGCTGACAAATATTTCTCTGGCCGCTTTCCTGGCGATGAGCTGGCCAAGCGGGGCTATGTCGTACTTTCGGTCGATGCCCTTGGTTGGGGTGAGCGCGGCCCGGTGACATACGAACAGCAACAGGCGCTTGCCAGCAATTTCTTCAATCTGGGACGTTCCCTTGCCGGAACAATGGCCTATGATGACATGCGCTCGGTCGATTTTCTGGCAACGCTTCCGATGGTCGACGCACGTCGCATCGGCGCTGTCGGGTTCTCCATGGGGGCCTTTCGCGCCTGGCAGTTAGCAGCCCTTTCAGACAAGGTTGCGGCAACTGCTGCCATTTCCTGGTTTGGGACTTACCAAGGCCTGATGACGCCAGGGAATAACACATTACGCGGCCAGTCATCGTACTACATGCTGCATCCAGGCATACCGGCCCGGCTCGATATTCCAGACGTTGCCGGAATTGCTGCACCCCGTCCGTTGTTGCTTTTCAACGGTGGAAAGGACACGCTGTTCCCTTCAGAATCGGTCGAAGCGGCTTACGCCAAGGTGTACCGCATCTGGCGTTCTCAACAGGCCGAGCTGAATCTCACCACACAGCTGTGGCCCGAACTTGGCCACGTGTTTGTGCAGGAGCAACAGGAAGCCGCTTTTGTCTGGCTTGATCAGTGGCTCAAGCCACGTTGATATAGAAGGAACGATAGGCATGAAGCTTGACACGATTGCCATTGGCGTCCTGGCGCTGGGCCTGACTGGGTGTGGGACCCTCAATACGGTGTTCCAAGACGATGCGACTACCAGCTACAAGCTCAGGCAGCAGAAAACCTATTGCGAGTCCATAAGCCGGGTCTATAGCGGCGTGGCGTACGATTTCTGCTCACTCAACGCTCCGCCCGTTATCTATCCCCCACCTCAGGAAAAACATGCTGTTCCACTGATTGCGGTAGATATAGCGCTTTCTGGTGTGTTGGATACGTTGGTATTGCCTTACACGATCTATCAGCAGAACAAATACGGCAGTATGGAAATCAAGGGCCAGAAATAGTTTCTCCCCTCTATTCCAGTAACGCCAATCTATGGCCGTTTGGATCTGCACTCGATGAACCAAGTGTGATCGAGTGCAGATGCTTACAGCATGGACCGAAGAACGGCTTAGAGCCAGAATACTGCACGGGGGCGTAGCCAGCAGTGGCTCGGCAAAACTTCCCAGCCAGGGCAAGGGATGGTGCTCCGTACGACCAACTACCAACACACCCACCTCATCACGGCTGCAATAGTTGGTTACTGCAGCAATGGGCTGTAATCGCCTCGCCTCGACATAATCAAACATAACCAGGTGCAATGCTGCTCGGCTGGCTTGCGCCGGCGCTTGGGCACGCATAAAGGCAGCAGTCCGCTAACAGCTGTTGTCCACCACAAGAAGGAGGCGTTGATAGCGATTCATGCCGCGGCTCCTTGGGGCTCTCCCGCTACCTGATGCCACTATCGTCATACGCCTGTAAAGCCGAGGCTTGATACACATCAAAGAAATGAAGCAGACCTGCGTGTTGCAGGACACCATAAGTCACGGCACGTGATGTCAACCCAGGTAGAAGGTGTTTCTCAGCCTGCCCCCAGTTATGGAGATCGGCAACGCCGATTATCCATACGTCGCCAGGTTTCGCATATGACGCAAAGGAGTGCTTAGCTTGGAGGTACGTTCAAGTGGGGCCTACGGAACTGACTGACATGGTCCAGGCTACCGCGCTCCGCTCAAACGACAGTCTGTAGTACAGCACGTCGGTTACCTACGTAACCAAGGTCATGATTGCTGGCGGTGAAATAAGGCTGAAATGAAAAGAGCGGTATGTATACAGCACGCACAAGCCTTGATGTAAATCAGTACCAGACGTTCTACATGAGCGTAACTATGGACGAAACCTTACATGGTCCCTGCCCATGAACATACTTATCAAACAGTCACCAGCCCACTCCCTGCTCCAGCTCATGATTCACGGCTGCGATCTACAAGCCGGAACAATGTTGGCCCAGGAGCGCCAGCATGAGCAGTCAGGCCCCATTCGCCTGTCCAGACATTTGAGACAGGGCTCCACTGCTTTTTTGGATCTTTATCAAAAGCGCTAATCGCTGTCAGGTTAATGTGTCATCCCTTGTGCTTACGCAACAGCTCGTATCAAGCACGAGGGATGGCACCCGTTTCAACGGACTGGATCAATGTTGCCAGTCGCCTTTTTAAGCTGTACCTGTTTTTGCGTACCCAGCAGAAAAGCCGCTTTTTCGGCAAAACTGGTGTGGATATGCAAGGCATTGGCTGGATTACGAAACAATTGATGAGTCATGGCGCTACCCTCTTTAACTGGTGGGCTCTTCAAGGAAGAGACAGGTTCACCATAGGCAGCGCAGGAACAAGCTAGAAATGTTTTGTAGCACTAGTCATCATCAGCCAAATCGATAATCGGAGAAACAGATTCCTTTTCAAGGCCTTAGCCGCTATCAACATGGCCCTCTCGATTTGGTCGTATACCAGAGTACACGACTAACTCCTCGTGTGATCGCAACATAAGAGAGCCTTGATGACTCATCGGCCATCGCCTGATCATAGGTGTTCTGAAAAAAACCAGACGCTCTATACAATGCGTTGCGCAGCGGATGTGGTAACGCACCGGCTCCGTCGTCCACAACAATGGCTACTTCAGCCTGCAATCCCTTCGCCCGGTGAATGGTATAGCAGCGAACAGGTAGCGCCTTGTCGAGATGGCTTTGAAGGGTCTTGAGCGTCTCATTGCGTCGGCTCAACAGCAACACCGCGGTCCGCTCCGAAGAGTTTCGACTTGCAGCATGGGCGCACTGAGCCTCGATCTCCTTTACCACTTCCGGCAGGCGACTCTTGAAATCGAACCGTGTAACCGCCTGCACGCCATGATCACCTCGCTTGACGGTCCTGGCGGCCTGGCAGGTCTTTTCCTGCTTGAATACTACGCCAACCAATACTCTCTCAGCGTCCCGAATAATGGGTTCCACGGAGCGATAGTTGGTAGCCAGCGTCAGAACGGTACTTTTTCTGTTTCGTCCCTGGCTTGGAAAATGACGGTCGAAGTTCATGAAGAGTTCGGGAGAGCTTCCTCGCCAGCCATAAATGGATTGCCAGTCATCCCCTATCGCCATAAGACTGATTGCCCGCTTCTGACGGGCCAGATATCCATGGACGGCTTGTAGCCACAATACGATCTGTGGGGAGATGTCCTGAAATTCATCGATCAGCAGATGACTGAAGGGCATCAGCATTTCCGGACGGATACTCCGATCGTTTCGATTGAGCCGATCGGTAAGCTCCTGAAACGCACGGTTGAACGTCAGCAGACCCCTCTCTTTCAGGCAGGCTTCAAACGTTTTCCAGAAAAGCCCCAGGGCCTCGATAAAGATCTGCTCGCGAACGGAACACTGCACGCTATCGCTTTGCAAACGATCTACCCGTAGTCCCAGGCTTTCGATAAAGCCCGCCTGGACGTAGAACGCCTCAAAAAGCGGAACCGCTACGAACTCGCCCTCCAGCTTGAACGGCTTGAGTGGAGCGGGCCTGTTTCCTTCGCTTTCATCGCTTTCGTTAGCGATATTCAACAGCTTGTCGACCTTCCTCTTGAACGCCGGGACGTCTGAATAGGCACGCTGGTAGGCCTGTTTGAGCAGGTCCAACTGCACAGGATGAAGACGGCCGCCTGTCAATGGATTGTCCAGCTCGGTAGCCGATGCCTTGCGATCGGACAGCTGCTCAAACCATACCGGCGCACCTAATGCGTCCTTGGCTAGCATACCCATCGCCGAATGAAAGGTCCGTACGCAGCTGCGCGCCTGCTCAGCTGAAAAAGAGAACTTCCAGAAGGACAATACCTTGATAAGCTGCTCGCGCAGCTGCGCGCAGGAGTCGTTAGTAAACGATATGACTGTGAGCTGTTCGGGCTTGATATCCAGATGGCACAGCATGAAGACTACGCGCAGCACCAGCGTAGTGGACTTGCCCGCCCCTGCACCTGCAAAGATGCGCGTAGCCGGGCTGCGGCTGACAATCATACCCCACTGCTCGTCTGACGGCGCCCGGATTATTCCTGCTTTGACGGCTTCGGCTACGCGCTCATGCATCGCCTGAACGTGCTGCTCGGTTATAGACAGTAACGCAGGCCCATAGAGTCCTTCCGTGGTAGCTCTATGGGCCTTGGGCTCAGACTCCAAAGGCTTCTTGGCTCGTCCGCTCGGCTTCGTTGATCGCTTGGTCGCAGTTGCACTCTTGCTTTGAACTTTTTTAGCCGTGGGAGCCGGCTTGCCACGCTTTGGAGAACCTTTTGCACCGGCTTCAGATTTTTTGCGTGGGTTGACTTTCTGGGTGGGCTTACGGGCGACCATGGACTTGATTTTATTGGTCAGCAATGAGCCCGCCTGCTTGCTTGGCTTGGGATGAGACAGCGGGCCATCACCATTGCTCTGCAGGTATTCCGTGGTACGTGGAAAATAGTTCGATAACGCCCCTGCCAGGTAGCGTTTAACAGCAGACAGCATGTGGATTCTATCCGGTTGAAACTCACCCTCAATGATACGGCGTTTTGGCTCGTTGTGCTGGATAGATAATCAGGGGAATACTCAGTGTGGCTGCAACGAGCAGAAGCAAACTACCGGCAGCCAAGCACCCTTTTGAAAAACCATGCACCATTACAGAGCACACCTGTGCACAGTCGGTACGCATTTCATCACCGATATCTTTCTCAGGCGTAACAATGGTTTAGCGACTGTTACCAAATGTATACAGGCTTAATGATATCGAAACTGCCCTGATTTTATGCATTTACGCCATAAATATATGTGTAACGGACAAACATAAAGCTGACTAATCAGTCATGTTTCCTTGGGTACAGCTTCTGCATAGAGCCCTGCGACGGGCATGAAATCTTGGAACTGTTTCCATGGATCTCCATGCCGTTAAACGGCCTACTTGGTTGCCTTGGCCCTGTCTCGATACGCCATTCGGGAAGTGAGCAAAGCGCAATAGAAGCAGAAACCCATTTTATTCAAATTGACTCGGCGAGACGGGTTTCTAAGCCATGGGCCTAGTACGTCTCGATTGAGGGAGAGCAAATACGTAAGCGTTTCGTTAATAGTTCTGGCAGAGCGTATAGCGCCGCGCCGCGGACACTTTCCTTCTGCCTGTCAGCAGGAAAAGCACCATGGGGCGTTTCACTCGAACTCCTATAAAAATCATAAGGAAAATAGATGTCTACTTTGTATCGCGCCGGTTTTACCCTTTCGCTACTTGCACTTTCGCTTGCAGCTCAGGCTCAGTCTCCGGCCCCTGATGACCCTAGTTACATTAATGAAGTCCAGAGCCTTCCCAATGTGCAGAAGCCGGTCAAAGGCCAGGCAGGCGCCAAGGGATTTTTTGGAGACGATACGCTAACGCTGACCACGCGGAACTTTGCTGCTCGGGAGATCGGGCAAGACCGTTTCGGTTTCACCTATCCCAAGAACGGCTCCCGTCACTTCACTCATACTCGTAATACCTGGGTTCAGGGCACAACGCTCAAATACAGCTCCGGTTATACGCAAGGTACCGTGGGGTTCGGTATCGATGTTGCCGGGTTCAATGCCATCAACCTGGAGCGAGGCAAGGGACGAATCGGTGGTGGCGGCAACCGTACGCTGGCAGACAGTGACGGTCATGGCCACGATGAATGGTCAAAGCTAGGGGTAGCTGATGTCCGTTTGCGTGTGTCCAATACCGAGCTTAAGGTCGGTCGCTTTCTGATCGATACACCCGTGGTCAGCTATAACGACAACCGCGCTCTGCCCTCCAGCTTTACCGGTTTCGGGATCGTCAGCGATGAATGGGACAACCTGTCGCTTCAAGCCGGCAGCTTCCGCCGTGCCAGTCCGCGAACCGGTGCAGGCGATGAGAAATTCACGACCGAATACGGTACACGTGAGGTCATTGGTGATCATTTGAGCTACCTGGGCGGTAACTACAAGCCGCTGGACGGGTTCGAGATCAGCCTCTACGGCGCACAGTTTGAAGACGTCTGGAACCAGTATTACTTGGGGTTGAGCAAGACTGGCGGTGATATCAAGACGTTTGGCTGGAAAGCTGCATTCAATGGATATCGTACCCTCGATCAAGGCGATGCGAAGGCTGGCAATATAAACAATACTGCGTGGAGCATGGCGCTTACCGGCAGCCATCAGGCTCACAGCCTGACGTTCGTGTACCAGCAGATTGAAGGAAACGAGTACTTCGACTACGCCCACGAGACCGCTGCGATCTACTTGGGCAACTCAATGTTTTCGGACTATAACGGGCCAAACGAGAAGTCCGCCCAGGTCCGGTACGAGACTGACTGGAGCTACTTCGGCGTTCCGGGCCTGACAACGGGCATCTGGTACGTTAAGGGCTGGGACATCGACGGTACGCATTACAATCCCGGCAGTGGCAATTACGCTAACTATGCCGAAGTACTACAACAGGACGGGGAAACCCACCACGAACTCGGGCTGGTCGGCACATACCAGGTCCAGTCCGGCCGGATCAAGGACAGCAAGTTCCGCCTGATGCTGACCCGTCACAAGGCTAGCCAGAATCAGGTAGACGGCAGCTTCAAAGAGATCCGCCTCGTTTCCACATTGCCATTCAACTTCCTGTAATACCGAAGGACGCGCTTCGGCGCGTCCTTTCTCACCCTGCTGGTCCATAGCAAATTGTAATAGTTTCGCTTTAGGCAAATGTCTATCACCCGGTTAAGCTCTAGGCTTTCCACTCTATCCAAGGTGTTATGAACACGTCCTCCGAACCTCCCAGTCGACGCTTCCCTTTCATATCGAGCAGCCCTGCTCAGCGTCACGTTGCCACTTCCTTACGCCCTTTCTGTTTACCTCACAATGCCCTCTCGTTGCCACGGTGCCTGCTTGATCATCCCATCGCGCACACCGACGCTGTACACGTTCGGCTATTCAACTTCCAACAGATAGAGGCCTGATCCACATGGAATGGATTGCTGATCCCACCGCGTGGCTGGGGCTCGCCACGCTGATCGTGCTTGAGCTGGTCCTAGGCATCGATAACTTGGTGTTTATTGCCATTCTGGCAGACAAACTGCCGCCTCACTTACGTGACCGCGCCCGCATCATCGGCCTGTCGCTGGCGATGCTGATGCGTCTGGGTCTGCTGGCCGGCATTTCGTGGCTGGTAACCCTTACCGCTCCGTTGTTCGAGGTATTTGGCAAGAGCTTTTCCGGGCGCGACCTTATTATGCTGTTTGGCGGTATTTTCCTGCTCTTCAAAGCCACGATGGAATTGCATGAACGCCTTGAAGGACATGTCGTTCAGGCACGAAACAGCAAAACCTACGCGGCTTTCTGGCCTATCGTCGCACAGATCGTGGTGCTGGACGCAGTCTTCTCGCTGGATTCCGTGATTACCGCGGTCGGCATGGTCGACCATCTCTCCATCATGATGATCGCGGTGATCGTCTCGATCGGGGTAATGATCGTTGCGAGCAAGCCTCTGACCCACTTCGTCAATGCACACCCTACCGTCATCATGCTGTGCCTGGGCTTCTTGATGATGATCGGTTTGAGCCTGACCGCCGATGGTTTGGGCTTTCATATTCCGAAGGGCTACCTGTATGCCGCGATTGGCTTCTCGATTCTGATCGAGCTGCTCAACCAGATCGCACGCCTGCGACGTCGTAAGAAGCTGCACGGAAACCATCCCTTGAGGGAGCGCACGGCATACGCGGTCATGCGCCTGTTGGGCGGGCGCAAGTTTGAAACGGACGAGATGGATGACGAGATCACTGACCTGCTGGATGATGACCGTGATCAAAGCGTCTTCCATCGCCAGGAACGCATCATGATCAGCAGTGTATTGAACCTGTCCGAACGGCCGATTCGCAGCCTCATGACGGTACGCTCCGATGTGGACTACATCGACCTGGCCAATACAGATGAGCACAATCGCCAGCGTCTGATGGACTCCCCTCACTCACGCCTGCCGGTCATACGAGACGGTAAAGTTGATGAGCCGCTGGGATTCATTCATAAGAAAGACCTGCTTCGTGAGTTGCTGGCAGGACACGATGTAGCATTCGATAGCGCTATTCATGTCCCTATCGTATTGCCAGAAACCTGCGGGGCCTTGCATGCGTTGGAACAGCTTCGCCATGCTTCGACGCACATCGCGTTTGTAGTCAACGAATTCGGTGATTTCGTAGGTGTGCTGACCATTACCGATATGCTTGAGGCCATTGCAGGTGATCTTCCAGACGCCAGCGAAATGGAAGTGCCCGATATCCGCAAGGACAAGGACGGCTTTATCGTCAGTGGTGGACTCCCGCTGGATGTTCTCAGGCAGCGCCTGGGCTTTCAGGCCAAGGCTACTCAGGACTATCAGACGCTGGCCGGCCTCGTCATGAGCCTGCTGGATCGGTTGCCTGTCAAAGGTGATCGCGTGGAATGGCTAGATTGGAGTCTCACCGTGACCGACATTGACGAGCGACGCGTTAGCCGCGTTTATCTTCGCAAGCGATAAGGCCATTGACAGGGCTCTTGGAAAAGGCGGCTTCAAGCCGCCTTTTCTGTTCGCCCGCATTTGCTCGTTCCCCTCATAAAGTCGCAACGTTTTGTCAAACTTGTCAGTTGAGACGCTGCAGAAAAGGACTTAACGTAATCAGCGTGACGCCGGACCCCTCTGACGGTTCCTACCGCCATGTCGGAGTCACAGCTGGTACAACTTCGACTGTAAGGAGGGGCTCATGAACACCCTAGAAGCGTTTCTGTTCGCCGATTTTCTTGGTACGGCCACGTGGTTGTGGCTCGCATTTCTGGCTGTCGTCATCACCCTGCTCACGCTTGATCTTGGGGTTCTGCATCGTGACAATCACGAGATAGGGATCAAGGAAAGTCTATTCCTCTCGGCAGGCTATATCAGCATGGGCCTGTTGTTTGCTGTGTGGGTATGGTTCCAGAAAGGCGGTGACGCCAGCATGGACTACCTGACCGGCTTTCTAATCGAAAAATCGCTCTCAATGGACAACGTGTTTGTCATGGCGATCATCTTCAGCTTTGTTGGCATTCCCCGCCAGTATCAGCACAAGGTGCTGTTCTGGGGAGTCATGGGTGTAATCGTCCTCCGAGCACTTATGATTGGCCTGGGTGCAGCCCTTATCCATCAGTTCAGCTGGATCCTCTATGTGTTTGGGGTATTTCTTGTCGTCACCGGCATCAAAATGCTGTTCGCCAAGGTGGATGAAGCTCCAAACCTGGAAGATAACGTCCTGGTCAAGTTCTTGCGCAGGCGGATGCGCGTTACGAATGAGCTGCACGAGCAGCACTTCTTTGTAAAGAAACCCAATGCTGCCGGCCACATAGTCTGGTGGGCAACACCGTTGTTCCTCGCGTTGATCCTGATTGAGTGTGCTGATCTGGTGTTTGCGGTGGATAGCGTACCGGCGATCTTCTCGATCACACAGGATCCGTTCATTGTCTACACCTCAAATATCTTTGCGATCCTGGGTTTGCGTGCACTCTACTTTGCGCTGGCTGCCCTGATTCATCGCTTCGCCTACCTCAAGTATGCGCTGGCGTTGGTTCTGGTGTTCATCGGGAGCAAGATCTTCCTGGTAGGCATCATTGGCAAAATACCTGCCGCCTTGTCATTGAGTGTAACGCTGGGCTTGCTGGCGGGTGGCGTACTGGTATCACTCTGGAAAACCCGGTCAACGGAACCTGCCAAGATCGAGCGCCCCAACG
This sequence comes from Pseudomonas sp. LTJR-52, assembly GCF_003691465.1. Classification (NCBI taxonomy): domain Bacteria; kingdom Pseudomonadati; phylum Pseudomonadota; class Gammaproteobacteria; order Pseudomonadales; family Pseudomonadaceae; genus Pseudomonas; species Pseudomonas sp. LTJR-52. Next base: position 4,789,795 of record NZ_CP033105.1, on the reverse strand, counting down.
CTGAGCGCTGATCAGGTTAATGCTCAAGCCCTGGCGCCTTACTCGCCAGGGCTTCTGCTTTACCAATGCCACCAATAGGCGTGCGTGTTTGTCTTTGCCTGGCAGATTGGAAGCCATGATGCCAGTGCAAACTGACAAACGAATGGCTTAGGTAGGGGCTGAGGTACTGGCGCGGGCTCAGGTACGGGCTGCGGTTGAGCCGGTACTGGCTGTGGAATAGGCACGGGCTTTGGTTGAGGTTGCGGCTCAGGCTTGGGTTGGGGCACGGGCGGAGTTGGGCTTGCCGCTTTTTGTGGCCCAATAGACACACACGAATTACTAGTCTCCACATATTTACGCAAGATCGGCCATTGGATGCGGTCCTTGCCGTCAACAGGCTCCACACTCAATACATAGTCGTCACCCCATCCTGGCCCGGCAGCCCAGACAGAAGCTGGGATACAATTTTCAGCGAGGTACTTGAGGGTATTGTCGAGCGCAGGTAACCAGGCAGGATTATTGTTTGGAACGCCGATTTCTCCCAGATAGCCTTTCTTGTTGTTGGCTTTCAACCACTCTACAAACGGCCTGACCCGATTGACACCAACCATAGGATCATTCATCCCAGCATCCCGAGGATTGGTGTAAGTGCCAGAGTTGTTATCGTCCAGGTAGGTATGGGCTGAATAAAGAATCTTGTCGGCCGGATCCTTGACGGAGAGCAGACCTGCACTTGAAGACGACGACCATAGCCAGGCACTAGAGAAGTTTTCACCTTCCACCAATATGTAATGGGTATTATCGATGCGGCGAACACCATCGATACCCGCCTGCATGATGGACGCCACCTTACCCGACGTCGCATAGGGTTCATTCATCACGTCATAGGCGAACAAGGCAGGGTGACTTCCCCATGTCATTGCCATTCGATACGTGACATCACGAAACGCGTCTAGCGGGACATTTCGACTGCCAATCAGCTGATTCTTGTACCGTGCAAAGTTATGCAGGTCCAGAATAACCCGCATATTGTATTTGTGGGCGTAGTCCAGCGTCTGGGTTACAAGCCCGGCATAGGTTGGATCAAACGATGCCTAGGTGGTTTTCTGCAGACGTTCCCACAGGATGGGGAAACGAATGGTCTTTATGCCCTTTGCGCTCCACGCCTTGAAATACTGCTCCGTAGGAAAGATGTAGTCAACGCCATTAGCGCCCGGCAGCACCTCGGCTGCAAAACTTGCACCCGACATGTTCAGGCTTACCAGGTCGATGCCTGCTTCGGCCGTTGACAACGCGGATAACAATCCAGCAGCCAGCACTACCTTTATGGCGGCCACGGTAAAACCTCGGGGCTTTAAGATCGCACCCTTCATAGCAGCTTCCTTGCATGAGTTGATGTATCCCTTCCCGCCTCTGTGTAAACAGAATGCGGAGGTAAAGGCCTCTCCAGCGCAGCGCAGGGAGGCCAGGAAGAACTATACGCGCTACGTTTGAGATCAAAGTGATAGCAGCGTCATAGTTATTTAGCTTTCTCGATATGCCTCATGAGGTTTGACGCAATCTTGTGCGCCAGATGTACTTTTGGATCCAGGCGAAGCCAGCCTAGAAGATTGATCACACCCGAACGTGTCATCCTATCAATAGCGTATCGATGATCCAGAACCCCAGACCGGTCGTGAATAGCGTTCCAGTGGGAAGGAGAGAAACATCCCATTCAGCGTTACACCAAGCCAAAAGCGCAACGCGCAGCCAGGAGAGCTACCGGTTACAGCAGCGGGAAAAGAAACGTACATGATTGACCTTTCCTGATGTGGGAAGGGTACAGGCACATGCCTAAGACCCTTCTAGACAGGGTTCTTAGGCATCATTAGCCCAAGAGCAGTTAAAGGAGAAATACCATCTCCTGTACACCAGTTTAACTACCCGCTGCGCATAAGCGTAGCGTATGGGCTGGAATTAGCCTGTCACCCATTCAGCCACAATGCGCGCCGCATCGGCCAGTACGTCATTGCGCGCTTCCGCCTGCGGGTTTTCAAGAGCGGAATAGAGAGCCAGCACAACGGGTGCATGGCGAGGCGGCCAGAGGATAGCCACGTCGTTGGCCGAGCCGTAATCACCCGTACCCGTCTTATCGCCGACCTGCCAGCCAGCCGGTACCCCGGCCCGGATACGCTTGCCACCCGTGGTATTGCCTTTCAACCACGCCTGCAACTGATGCTGTTTATCCGCAGCCAGCATGTCACCCAATGCCAGACGTTGCAGGCTCATTGCCATGGCCTGAGGGGTATTCGTATCACGAGGATCTCCCGGAATAGCCGAATTAAGTTCGGTTTCCCATCGATCGAGGCGAAAATGCGTATCGCCTATCGAGCGGGCAAATGCGGTGACCGCTTCAGGCCCCCCCAGCTTTTTCATGAGCATATTGGCCGCGGTGTTATCACTGTACTGAATGCCTGCGGCGCACAACTCGGCAACGGTCATCCCAGTGACAACGTGCTTTTCCGTCACGGGAGAGTATGTGACCAGATCGGCCCGGGTGTACGTGAGCCGCTCTTCGAGGAGCCCCGGTTCGTCTTGGCTTCGGGCGAGAAACGCTGAGGCGAGCATGACCTTGAACGTGCTGTTCATGGCAAACCGCTCATTGGCGCGATAGCCCAACTGTGCTCCATCTGCGGTATCGATGGCGCATACCCCAAGCCGTCCGTTCAGCTTCTGCTCCAACTTAGCCAGCCGATCTTGAAAGGAAGCATCATCCCGATTAGCGCCAGCCAGCGTACCTAGCGAATAAGACGCAGACACCACAGCGCTAGCCAATAAAAACGTTCGACGGTTAAGGATGACATTCATAGCGCGGACTCGTAATCGACTATGTAGGAAAACAACCTACTGGTTACAGACGTCACGTCGCCTGTAACCAGCAGGGAAACGGTGCAAGCGTAGCGCTGATGGAAGTCGGCTTACCAGCACAAGCGTTCTCAGGATGTTTGCACAATTCGCAGTTTTGGTGCTCAGGCTCAGTGAACCCCACGTTGAAGTAGCAGCCTAGACGGTTTCGTCTAGGCTTGGGGTATCTGTATCAGACGTGGGCATTGCCATACTGGCCGTGCAGTAGCGGACGTCGGACGACCATTTCGCTCTTTTGTGACTTGAGGAGATCGCATGAAAATCACTGTTTTCAGCGCCCAGCCCTACGATCAGCGGTTTCTTGACGAAGCCAATGAACACCATTTCGCCCATCACAACTTCGAGTTCACCTATCAAAATGTCCCGCTCTCGCTTCAAACCGTTGCGCTCGCGCAGGGCAGCGACGCCATTTGCACCTTCGTCAACGATCAACTCGATGCGCCTGTTCTCGAAACACTCAAGGAGTATGGGGTCAATGCGATTCTCCTGCGTTGTGCAGGTTTCAATAATGTAGACCTCGACGCTGCCGAGCGACTAGGACTCTTCGTTGCGCGTGTCCCTGCCTATTCACCCGAAGCAGTGGCCGAGCACACCATTGCGCTTATCCTTACGCTTAACCGGCATACGCACCGGGCTTATAACCGCGTCCGCGAAGGCAATTTCATGCTGGAGGGCCTGCTCGGGTTTACGCTGCATGGAAAAACGGTCGGGGTTATCGGCACCGGCAAAATCGGTTTGGCAACGGCCCGCATCCTGAAAGGATTTGGCTGTCGTCTGCTGGGATACGATCCCATGCCTGCGCCTGAATTCAAGACGCTTGGGGATTTCGTTGACCTCGACATGCTACTGGCACAATCGGACATCGTGACGTTGCACTGCCCCTTGATGGACGCAACCCGCCACATCATCAATGAACGCACCTTGGCCGAGATGAAGCCTGGCGCCATGCTCGTCAATACCTCCCGCGGCGGGCTGGTGGACACAGCCGCTGTTATAGAGGCACTGAAGAGCCGTCAGTTAGGCGCCCTGGCCATTGATGTGTATGAGCAGGAAAGTTTCCTCTTCTTCCATGATCGCTCATCCGACATCATTGATGACGATGTCTTCCAGCGGCTGATGACCTTTCCCAATGTAATTGTGACTGGACACCAAGGCTTCTTTACCGTCGAAGCGCTACGCGAGATTTCCGAGGTGACACTCCATAACCTGGAATGCCTGGTGAACGGGACAGCATGCTCCAATGTACTGATCAACAGGGATCCGGCCGGCCGCTAAGGGAGCCCCGTCATGTGGCAACAACTATACGACCCGCTTGGTAACGCCTATCTCTCGGCTTTGGTGGCCGCTGTTCCTATCTTGTTCTTTCTGACAGCACTGACGCTTCTCAAGTTGAAAGGGCTGACCGCCTCCCTGTTGACCCTGGGCATTGCCGTGGTCTCCTCCCTGTTTCTGTTCGGCATGCCCCTTGGCAAAATCCTGAGCGCCGCACTGTTGGGCATCGCCAACGGTTTATGGCCGATTGGCTATATCGTGCTGATGGCGGTGTGGCTTTACAAACTGGCAGTCAAGAGCGGCAAGTTTGATGTCATCCGAGGCAGTATTGCCACCATTTCTGAAGATCAGCGCATTCAGGTCATCTTGATTGCGTTCTGCTTTGGTGGCTTTCTCGAGGGTGCTGCAGGCTTTGGTGTACCTATTGCCATCTGCGCGGCGCTTCTGGTCGAGTTGGGTTTTAAGCCGCTCAAGGCTGCCATGCTGTGCCTGCTGGCCAATGCTGCGGCCGGCGCCTATGGCGCCATCGGAATCCCGGTAATCGTTGGCGCGCAACAGGGCTCTGTGCCGCTGGATGACATGGCGCTGATGATGATCGCCATTGTTCAGCCAGCCACCCTGCTTATTCCGACGCTCTTGATCCTGGTACTGGATGGGTTGCGTGGCATCCGTGAAACCTGGCCGGTCCTTTTGTTGATCGGCGTGCTCTTCAGTGGTCTGCAGACGCTTACGCTGTATCTGCTAGGACCGGAGCTGGTGGATATCATCGCTCCGCTTGTATCCATGGGGGCTCTTGCGCTGTTTATGCAAGTTTGGCAGCCCAGGCGTATCTATCGCGAGTCCGACGCACCGCCACGCTCTACACAGCGTTGGTCTCTGATGCAGGTTCTGGCAGCCTGGTCGCCTTTTTATATTCTGACCGGAATCGTGCTGCTGTGGAGCCTGCCCGCATTCAAATCGCTGTTTGCAGCGCAGGGCCCGCTAGCGGCCAGCGTGCTCAAACTGAATGCCCCGTTTCTTCATCAGCAGATCGAAGAAATTTTACCAATTGCCGCTGTAGCTCATACCTTACCCGCTACCTGGAGCGTTGCGCTAATCAGCGCGCCGGGAACAGCTATTCTACTTTCAGTAATGTTAACCACACTGCTTTCTCCTACGCTTTCATGGCAGGGTGCAGGCGAGCAGTTGAAGCAGACCATAAAAGAGCTGTGGCGTCCCTTGATCATGATCTGCCTCATCATGGGTGTTGCCTATATCGCCAATTTTTCAGGTGCCTCTTCTACCATCGGGCTTGCCTTGGCAGAAACCGGAAGCATCTTTCCACTGCTTTCTCCTGCTATCGGCTGGCTGGGCGTTTTTATCACCGGCTCGGTGGTCAACAACAACACGCTATTTGCCCATCTGCAATCCGTGACAGCGCTTCAGATTGGCACCAGCCAGGCACTGCTTGTCGCCGCCAATACCAGCGGCGGCGTGATGGCCAAGCTGATTTCACCGCAATCGATCGCCATTGCCGCAGCCGCCGTGGATCAGGTAGGTGCTGAATATTCGATTATGAGAATGGTGCTTCAGTACAGCCTGGCACTGTTGGCGTATGTTTGCGTCTGGACATTCATACTGTCGCTGCTGATTTGACGGTTACATCATCAACCAGCAGCGTTGAAACGTTAGTGATCATTTCTGCAGGAGTTTGCTCATGTTCGTGCCCGGCCGCATCGAAGTCGATCAGGTTGCCAATGGATACCTTCCTGCCATGCATTTGCTACTGGAATATACGGTCGACCCTGTTTCCTCAAACCAGCATGCTCACTTTCACCTCTCAGGTCAGGTGGGCCAACGTACGGTAGAAGAAAAGTTTTCCATGCACCGAGACGAAGCCTATAACTTCCTGGCGGAAATTGATCATCGCCTGCGCCGCTATGGTGTGCCTCTACCCAAGGCGAGCGTCTTTACACATCACGAGGATTACGACCAGATGTTTGAAGATTTAAGAGAAAAACTGCATACCCAGCCGGGAGACCCCATAGATCTCGACCGGTTGGTAGGTGGTGAGTAAGCTGTCAGGGAGCGTTTAACAGCTCCAGCTTTTATCGCCTGTCCGAGTCGATGCCTGCCTGAGTTCTAGAACTCAGGCGCATGAGGCGGACTTTTATTACTGCTTGATACGTTCAAGAATCTGATTGGTCGTTGCGATGGCTTGCTTGTTGTTCTTTTCAACATCTTCACGAATCAACATAGCCAGAACGGTCAGAATGGAGGACCGGCAGATCTGAGACATCTCGCCTGACTCTTCCATCAGCAGGCGATAGAGAATCGATGAGGCAAGCTTACGGTCATAGGGTGGCAGTGAGTCGCTGCTGGCTAAAAGGGTAAGCTCTTCATTAAGCACGGCGTAGGCGTCCATTCGGCATATCCATAATGTTGAGCCTGGGCGCGGCTCTGATAAAAATGCCCTAAAAGTGAAGATCCTGACGATGGATCCCTGTACGCGAGCTTTGAGACACGACGTTTAAAAGAGTTTAGTGCCAGCTGTCGCTTCCATAGGCCATCGATGAGATTAGTCGACTCCGTCTCAATTCAGTTCAGGAAATCGCATCCCTTGTTTCCGCTGACAGACGGCGGTCTGCTCCAGCAATGACTGCGTCAAGATGCAGGACCCGGTTTGACTGCACGTCGTCAAAGCAGCTGCAAGAATTACCTGACTATTGAGCCTGAAAGGACCTAGCCATGGATGTTTTCGAGAAAGCGGCACTCTTCAAGAAACTTCATACGTATGATCAACCGCTGATCCTGCCCAATCCATGGGATGCCGGTAGCGCCCGCATATTGAGCCGGCTTGGCTTCGAGGCCTTGGCAACGACCAGCGCAGGATTGGCCTTCAGCCTGGGGCGCCAGGATGCACGCGGGAGCCTTTCCCGTGATTGCGTGTTGGCCAATGCGGAAAGTATCGTTCTGGCAACCGACCTGCCGGTCAGCGCAGACCTGGAAAACGGCTTTGGTGACTCGCCAGAAGCAGTGAGCGAAACGATACAGCGGGCGGCTGAAATAGGACTGGCAGGCGGCTCGATCGAGGATGCCACCGGCAACGCAAGCTCACCGCTCTACGACTTCAACCATGCGGTGGAGCGTATCGCGGCTGCAGCTGAAGCCGTGAAGGAGCTGGGTTACCCTTTCATGCTGGTCGCACGTGCTGAGACCTATACCTGTGGTGGTGCAAGCCTCGATGATACGGTGCGGCGTCTCCAAGCCTACGAAGCAGCAGGAGCAGATGTCTTGTATGCGCCCGGACTGCCTGATCTGGAAGCCATACGGCTGGTTTGCGAGTCCGTATCCAAGCCAGTCAATGTTGTGATGGGCCTGTCTGGAGCGAACTATAGCGTGAGTGAGCTGGCCGAAGCGGGAGTCAAACGGATAAGTCTGGGTAGCTCATTGGCGCGAGCGGCATGGAGTGGATTTATCGCAGCGGCATTGGAAGCTCGCGACGAAGGCACATTCGGCTTTGCCGAAAGCGCCGTTTCTTTCGCAGAAATCAACAACTGGATGAACAGAGACGGAGAGTAGAACGCATCATCCTACTGAAGGTACCTCATTGCTTCCAGGCTGGCCCATCAACTGCCCAACCAGGGCACGTGCCAGCTTGAGGCATTCGAGGGCCGCCTGTTCCAGCGTTTCCTGACCGGAAAAAGAGGAAGCATCAATCAGCGTCATGGCAGCATCAAGCATCTGAGCCTGATTGGAAAACTCGTTTCTCAGCTCTGTATCTGAAAGATCAGTCATTAAATTGGCGTCTGTCGCTTGACCATCTGCACGTCCATCATTAGACGCGTGCTCCCTCAGGATCAGATTGATGAACGCATATTCATCCTTTGTGAGATCAAAAGCGCTACCCTCCTGCTGTGCAGCAGGATTTAGCAATCTGTCCGCCGTGCCTGTATAACGTGTTTTCATGATTGATCGTGATGAACTACATCTGAATGTTCAGTATCAATTCGCTCGACCAGTGTTATTGACAAGTCATTAAGCACATGATCCACCTGTTATACGTATCGGTTATCGAGGCGTTAACTTAAGGGTAGCAAGATAAAAGCAACAGTTGTGCCAGTTGGCAACAGCTATGTTTGAGCGGAGAGCAGCATCCTTACCTAAAGGTCTCTAACGCATAATCAACAAAACTGCGGAGTTTGGGTGAGCGATAACGGTCCTGGGAATAGACTAGGTGCATGGGCCTGCTGGGTAATTGATAATGGTCCAGCAGCTTGACCAACCTGCCCTGCTGCAGATCTTGCCACACGAGGACGTTAGGTAGCATAACGATCCCGATCCCACTGAGCGCGGCCTGCCGAAGCCCCTGGGCACTGTTGACTATGACACGGCCACTGATATCGATGGAAACCTCGCCTTCCGGTCCGCTCAAGCACCAACGCTTTTCGGTCCATTGCCACTCCGTGCCGGCAGGATAGGCGAAGGACAAGCATTCGTGGTGGGAAAGCTCTTCCGGCCGCTCTGGGTAACCATGCCGCTGTAGATACTCAGGCGATGCACATATCGTCAGGCCATAGTCCATCAGTGGTCGGGCAATGAGCCGTGACGCATCCAGCGTGCCCAGGCGAATGGCGACATCGAAACCCTCCTCAACTAGATCGACCACTCGATCCGTTAATACCACGTCGAGCCTGATTTCTGGGTACTGGGCCAGATAGTCTGCCAAGGCAGGCATCAGGCATTCCGAGCCAAACGTGGGCGGTGCCGTGAGACGTAAGACTCCATGAGGGTTAGCCTGCGCCTGCTCAGCCAGACGCTCCGAATCGGCTACGAGACCCAGCACCTCGACGCACCGCTGATAATAGACCGACCCGAACTCTGTCAGGCTTTGCCGCCGAGTAGTTCTGCGCAAAAGACTCATGCCGAGGCGCTTCTCCAACGCGCGGAGATGGTTGCCGACCATCGTAGTGGACAATCCACACTGTTCACCTGCTGCAGTCATGCTGCCACTTTCGACTACACGTACAAATACCGTCATGGCTTGATAAAGATCCATTTTAAAGCCTGGATTCAAAGTGATAGAACAATCATAGCGTTTATCTCATATTGCTACATAAAGATACTCAAGCCTTCTCTAATAGGGGGCTTTATGACAGCTATCTCTTCAACCTCTACCTTCGGATTTGGCCAGACGTCTGCATTTACAGGCTCATCCCTGCCCTTGATGCAGACATATAGCCCGTTGACGGTCAGCTTTGTAAGGGGCAAGGGAACGCGAGTTTGGGATCAGCAAGGAACCGAATATCTGGATGCTGTTGCGGGTATTGCGGTAACCAATATAGGTCACTCCCACCCGCGGATTACCCAAGTCATTCAGGAGCAGGCCGACCTGCTGATGCACACCTCCAATCACTACAGCATTACCTGGCAGCACGAGTTGGCCGAGCGCCTGACAAAGCTTACAGGTATGCAGCGCGTGTTCTTTGGCAATTCGGGCTCGGAGGCCAACGAGGCCGCTTTTAAACTTGCCCGTCGGTATGCTCAGCATAAAGGCGTCTTAACACCCAAGGTGGTCGTGATGGAAAATGCATTTCATGGGCGTTCACTCGCCATGATATCTGCCAGCGACAGCCCTAGTGTTCGCAACGGCTTCGGGCCGTTGATCAACGACTTTGTCAGGATACCGTTTGGTGACTTGGACGCACTTGACGCCGTAACCCAACGGTATGGTGACCAGATTGTAGCATTGCTGGTTGAGCCCATTCAGGGAGAAGCCGGCGTGATAGCGCCACCCGTGGGTTACCTTACCGCGTTACGTACGCATTGCACGCGCAACGGCTGGTTGCTCATGCTGGATGAAATTCAGAGCGGCATGGGTCGTACAGGTGCCTGGTTCGCCTATCAACATGAAGGCATCCAACCCGACGTCGTTACACTCGCCAAAGCGCTTGCCAATGGCTTGCCTATTGGCGCTTGCCTGGCAGCCGGCATTGCTGCCGATCTTTTCACACCAGGAAGCCATGGCAGTACCTTTGGTGGAAATCCGCTCGTATGTCGAGTGGGATGTGCGGTGCTGGATGTTATCAAGGAAGAAGGCTTGGTCCTGCATGCGGCACAACGGGGTACACAGCTCAAGGGCCACCTCGAGAACCGCTTGAGCCACCTCCCACAGGTTCAGGCAATACGCGGCCATGGTCTCCTGCTGGGCATTCAGTTGAATAATCCCTGTCGATCATTGATGCAACGGGCGCTTGACCGGCATCGCCTGCTAATCAATGTCACGCGGGAAAATACTATTCGCCTGTTACCGCCATTGATCATCAGCGAAGCGGAAGTCGACACGCTTGCGGACGCCATACACGATCTGGTTAGCCAGGAGTGGTAATCATGGATATTTGTCTTGACGACAAGACGGCGCTGGTCACGGGTGCAAGCGCTGGTATAGGGGCTGGTATTGCGAAGCTATTGGCTGCCGAGGGTGTCAACCTCGTTCTGCTTGCCAGGGATACGGAGCGGTTGCAGGCCGTTGCTTGTGAGGCGTCCATGCTGGGCGCCCCTACCGTAAAGCTTCTTACAGGGGACTTGGCTGACGAAGATGCGTTGCACAGTGTGCTTGAAGCGATCGAAGGTAGCGTCATTGATATTCTGGTCAATGCCGCTGGCGCCTCGCGTCCTGTCGCATTGAGGGCAAGCGAAGAGGAGTGGCGCCAAGCCTTTCTGCTCAATTTCATTGCAGCCCGGCGGCTGACCCATGCCGTACTTCCCGCTATGCAGAACAGACGTTGGGGCCGGATCATTTCAATCAGCGGGTCCATGGAGCCGCGCAGCTTGAACGCGGCGAGCGCAGCCAAGGGTGCCCTGCATCTCTGGTCGAAGGGACTGTCTTGTGAGGTCGCCATGCAAGGCATTACCGTCAACTGTATTGCACCGGGTCGAATCCATAGCAGGCAGGTCATGACCCAGCTACACCCTTCTGCTGAAGCCAAGGCTGACTTCGTTCAGCGTCATATTCCGGCCGGTTATTTTGGCGAGCCTGAAGACGTTGCTGCATTGGTCGCGTTTCTCGCCTCACCACTGGCACGCTACATCACCGGCGCGGTTATTCCGGTAGATGGCGGTATGCATTATTTTGCACACTGACATACGAACCCTATCTGATTTTATCTCCAGAGGGTCCAGAAAGGCTTCGTTGCCTCTGCCACGCAGCCGTTCGACTCAAACCGGGATGCGAGTCAGCTACCCTAAATGGAAAGGCGGTCGGTGCTGGACCAGACTGACCGCCAAGGTTGCACCTAGCGAGGCTGTAAACGCCAGCTATGAGACTCGAACTGAGCGGCAGGCTTAAAACGCATCACGATTGTCATCAGCACCACAATACCGAATGCCATCAGCAGCCATGCCTGGGAAAGATTGGTTGAGTGTTCTCGTATCAACCCCGCCAGGAAGGGCATACCGCTGGCAATGATATAACCACCCCCCTGTACGAACCCCATCAACGCGCCGGCGCCTTTGGCATCGCTGACGTGGTCCATAGTCACGATCAGGGAGAGCGGAAAAAGTGCGCCGATTCCGATACCGAGCAATACGGCGGCAGGAATGGCCATTGACAAGGGCGCGATCACGAGTCCTGCCAACCCCGCCAATATCAGCAGCAACATACCTAATAACGGAACACGCCGATCAGGAAAGCGGCCGATGAACATTGATACGGAAAGCCCTGCTGCTACTTCCGTTAGCGTCAGTGCGCCGAGCAGATAGCCGCTGTCAGCTGCAGACCACCCCAACTGAACATAGAACGGCGGGAGCCAGGCGAGTACCAATGTATACGCACCAGTACCGATACCAAAAGCCGCCATCAGCAACCAGGCTCTACCGGCACTCAACGGGAGCCGGACGGGCACGGTGGCGGCCGGTGCAGTTTCATGTGAGGCAGTCTGACTCCACGCCAGCGCACCCAGGACCGCAGGAACGGACCACAGGGCAAAAGTGATTTCCCAATTACCGGTGATCTGTGTCAGCGGCGACGCTGACGCTGCAGCAAGCGCGGCCCCACCCATGATACCGGTGGTGTAAAGCCCCATCAGCATACCTACACGGGTAGGAAAGTGACGTTTGATATAAGCGGGCAGTAGCGCCTGTACCAACGCGATACCCAGCCCTGCAAGCATGGCCGTCAGGACAAGTCCGGTTGTCGAAGGCAGCAGCCAGCGTAATACACCTGCAAACGCAATCGCCACTACGCCAGCCATAACCCCTTTATATTCCCCCAAAAGCACCTGAAGCCGTGAACCAAACAAGGCACCCACGCCCATTGCGAATACGGGCAATGTCGTCAGCAGACCTGCCGAAGCATTGGTAAGCCCAGTCGTATGCTGGATTTCATCGAGCAATGGTCCAATCGCAGCCAGGATGGGCCTTAGGTTAAGGCTAACCAGCATCAGGGCCAACACTACTGGCCAGGTTCTATAGGTGTGGTTCGAAGCAGTCATGCACAACTCCTTTTTGATTGTCTGGATTAACCTCTCTATAATTACCTTAATGCAAAGTATCTTAACGTCAAGATATTAGGATAAAATATGACTGATCGAGCCCTGCTTGCTGCTCAGCAGTGGAAAACCCAACGGCCGGATATAGACCCCTTCCCCATGCAGGTCCTGGGGAGATTTGGTGAACTTGCCCAGCTGATTACGCGGGATTACATCAATCCCTTCTTTGCCCGCTATGAATTGCATCCCGGAGAGTTTGATGTATTGGCCACCCTGCGGCGCTCGGGAGAGCCATTTGCACTGACGCCAACGGCGCTTTATGAGGCGGCAATGATCTCTTCAGGTGGCATGACCAACCGCCTGGATCGTCTGGAGCGGGCCGAATTGATAGAGCGGCGCAAACACCCCTCTGACCGCCGCGGTACACTGGTCGCCTTGACAGACAAGGGGCGAATGCTGATCGATGAGATGCTGGCGCCGCATGTTGAAAACGAGCGCCAGGTATTGGCTGCACTGACCGCTGCAGAACAGCATCAACTGGATCAACTCCTGGGCAAGCTGATCGCAGGCCTTTCGAAGGGTGTGTAATACAGAAAGTCATTAAATAAAAAGAAAACTGTCTATGCCGCTTCGCTTTTCTCTCGGCTACAGTCATGTCACGTCACATGCGGTGACCTGCGTCGCTCGGACGGTTTCGGGCGCTTACGTCTATCGAGGAAAACATGGCTGACTCCAGCTCCATGCGTCGCTTCACGCGTATTGATCGTCTCCCCCCTTACGTTTTCAACATTACCGCTGAACTCAAGCTGGCCGCCCGCCGCCGTGGCGAGGATATTATCGACCTAAGCATGGGTAATCCGGACGGCGCCACACCGCCTCACATTGTGGAAAAGCTGTGCCAGGTCGCCCAGCGTGAAGACACTCACGGCTACTCCAGCTCTAAAGGCATTCCTCGCCTGCGCCGCGCCATCTCGCGCTGGTATCAGGATCGTTATTCAGTCGAAATTGATCCGGAGTCCGAAGCCATCGTCACGATTGGGTCAAAGGAAGGTCTCGCCCATCTTATGCTGGCAACCCTGGACGCCGGCGACACGGTACTGGTACCCAACCCCAGCTATCCGATTCATATCTATGGTGCTGTTATTGCAGGTGCCCAGGTACGCTCCGTACCGCTGGTACCGGGTATGGACTTTTTTGCCGAGCTTGAGCGGGCTATTCGCGAAAGTATTCCCAAGCCAAAGATGATGATCCTGGGGTTTCCATCCAATCCCACGGCTCAATGCGTTGAGCTTGAGTTTTTCGAACGCGTCATCGCCCTGGCCAAGCAATACAACGTTCTGGTCGTTCACGACCTCGCCTATGCCGACATCGTGTTCGACGGCTGGAAGGCACCGTCCATCATGCAAGTACCGAGTGCCAAGGACATCGCCGTCGAGTTCTTCACTCTGTCAAAAAGCTACAACATGGCCGGCTGGCGAATCGGCTTCATGGTAGGCAACCCCGAGTTGGTCAGTGCGCTGGCGCGTATCAAGAGTTATCACGATTACGGGACATTTACGCCATTACAGGTAGCTGCGATTGCGGCACTGGAAGGCGATCAGCAATGCGTACGTGATATTGCTGCGCAGTACCAACAACGTCGGGATGTATTGGTGAAAGGTCTGCATGAAGCGGGCTGGATGGTTGAGAACCCAAAGGCATCGATGTATGTCTGGGCCAAAATCCCTGAAGCCTATGCGCGCCTGGGCTCGCTTGAATTTGCCAAGAAGCTGCTGGCGGATGCCAAGGTATCGGTCTCACCCGGGATTGGATTTGGAGACTACGGGGACGACCATGTCCGCTTCGCGTTGATCGAAAACCAGGACCGTATTCGTCAGGCCGTGCGGGGTATCAAGGCCATGTTCCGGGCCGACGGCATCCTTGCCAAACCCGCGGCTCAAAAGGCTGTAAGGCTGTAAGGCTGTAAGGCTGAACAAAGGCTAAGGCGGACTGCCTTAGCCTTCTTCTCGACTAACGTGAATGCTTAAGTGCACGCTCCTGGGCATGACGCTCCTGCGCCAGCTCAATTAGCCGGGTGATCAAATCCTGATAAGACAGCCCGCTAGCTTCCCAGAGCTTGGGATACATGCTGATATTAGTGAAACCCGGGAGGGTATTGACCTCATTGATCAAGACCTCGCCACTGGCTGTCAGAAACACATCGACCCTTGCCAGTCCTGAACATCCCAGCACTTTGAATGCGTTCAACGCCAGTGAGCGTATGCGCTCGCTGATCACAGATGGTAGATCCGCCGGGACATTGACCTCAGCCGCTGCGTCATCAATATATTTGGTGTCGTATGAGTAGAAACCACTGTGCACAACGATTTCTCCGCACGCACTGGCGACCGGCTCCTCGTTTCCGAGAACTGCACACTCGATTTCACGCCCCTTGACGGCCTGCTCTACCAACACCTTGGTATCGTAGGCAAATGCCTGAGCCATTGCATCAAGGTATTCGGCTTCCGTTTCCGCCTTGCTGACACCTACGGACGAACCTTGATTGGCAGGTTTGACGAACACCGGCGTCCCCAACGCTGCGGTGACCTCACTGAATGAAGTGCGGGCAGCGGTCAGGCGGCTGAATGTCAGGAAGGGAGTAACCGGTAATCCCGCATCACGCAGTAGCCGCTTGGTAACATCCTTATCCATGCAGACAGCAGACCCCAGCACGCCAGACCCCACGAAAGGCAGATCGGCCATGCGGAGAAGCCCTTGAAGAGAACCGTCTTCGCCCAAAGGTCCGTGCACAATCGGGAAAATGACATCAATTTGCCCCAGCGCCTGGGCAGAAGAGGTTTCAATCAGTTGCTGCTCACGCTGTCCTGGCACAAGGGCCAAGGCTCGATTGGACCGATTGAGTGCAATGAGCGCGGGGTTCTCAGCGTGAAGCAGATAATCGGACGCATCATTGAGATGCCATCGGCCTTCCTTGTCGATTCCGATAAGAATGACCTCGAATTTCGCCTTGTCGATGGCGTCGACAATATTTTTGGCGGATTGTAATGAAACCTCATGCTCCGAAGAGCGACCGCCAAAGATGACCCCTACTCGCGTCTTGCTCACGACCCTGCTCCTCAAGCGTTATACGCAGCCATAGGATACAGGGCAGAAGCAATTTGAAAATCGGGGCTATTGAATTATCGATTAGAAAACTGATTACGCGAACCAGAATCGCCCAGCCTGAATAAAACACAGTTGTCAGGCACTAACGCCCTGATGCTGCCATTCGGCTTCAAGCTGAGCCTCCAGCAAACTCAAGGTATTATAGGCTTCCGAGTAATCCAGAAAAGTTTTCTGGACGAGCAGGCGGGCCTGGTCTACCTTTATCTGGTACTGACGAATTTCCTTCTGCAGCTCTACGAGCCGTCTCGCCTTATCTCTTTCCGCCACGCCATCACCCTCCATGAGACCTGAAAAGAGGCGGGCTATTATGTGCTGCAGATCACATTACGAAAATACCGTCTGTCTATCTTTTTAGACCGTTAAGCGGCTTTATCATTGACTAATATCATAATGACATCCAGCGATATGGCTACGGTCTTTTACTTCTCCTAAGGTAAAACAGACATACCAATCCTGAGTCTTTGCTCTTGATGATCGGAGACATACCGGTAAGCCGTCATGCTTTCTTCATCGCGTATTCATCATTTCTTCACATTCGATACGTAGTATTTATATCGACCGCTTTAGTTTCCCCACGGTTACCCGTTCTAATGCGGTCATTTTATTCTCTTCGCCTGTTTTAACTCAGCATCTAATTTCTTTACTCAATCACCCTTCCCGCCTGTATTCCCGGCTCTGCCCAATGGCTGCACTTGCTGGTGTGTCCGATGCCAGGGTTGAAGCTATTGCATGGATCGAGCTTGCGGTAGAACGCTTTTAGGCCCGGCTTGGCATGGTAGAGATGGCCCACGTTGTGTTCTGCCGGATACTCTGCACCACGCTGATCCAGTAAGTCCCACATGCGATGCTCAATCGCCAGACAGTCATTACCTTTCTTGACGATGTAATCCTGATGGAAAACATGGCAGAAGAAATGACCGTAGTACAGCTTATGGACAAGCTTGCCATCGAGGTCAGCGGGAAGCGTTTCGAACCACTCCCGGTCATTGCGTCTCAATGCAATGTCCAGCGCCACGATGTCTTCCACCTCCTTAGGGTGAACGTCCCGATAACGTATCGCTGCGCTGGCAGCGGCAAAGCGATGCAGGAACGCCTTGCGCCCCTCCTCAGCGGTACACCTGAAATAGGCACCACGGGCTTGACCGAAAAAGCTGTCCAGGTAACGCTGCGTCTCATCGATCAAAGGGCCCGCGACCTTGAGTATCAAATGATGCTCATACTGATCCCGATACGCTTTCATTCGCTTGGGCAGATGGCTTGGGAACAACCGGCTCAGTGCCTGCAGAACCCGGTCACCCAGGTGCGATGGTAGAAAGCTGAAACGGTTGAATACCTCATCGAAACGGCTCTTGAGCGAGAACAACTTGGGCAGCCTTTCGGTGCCCAGGCGGTCGATGATGAGAAAAGTGTCTTTGCCGTAGGCTTCTGCGACATCGAAGGCATCTCGATGCATGTACTCACCGGCAATGGGTAATTGCGGAAAGTTGGCGAGCATATGCCGCCGGATTTCCGTAAGGTCGGCGGTATCGTTAGTGCCGATATAGAACACCGCGGTATCTTTCTCGATGGGAAAGGTATCCAGCCGAACCGCAAAAACAGCCAGCTTTCCTGCGCTGCCAGAAGCCTCGTACAAGCGGCTCGTGTCGGCGTTGAAGCGCGCCGGGGTATCAGCATCCACCTCCCGCACATGGCTGGTGTAGCCCTTGTCAGAGCCGGCCCCTGCGTCACGTTCGATGTCGGCTTCACTGTACTGGTGATTATCCAGCCGCGTCAGGATTTCCTCCGGCGTACTGCCTAGCGCAACACCAAGGTGATTGACCAGATGAAGCTCACCACGCTCATCCAGACGTGCATAAAGCGCCATCTGGGTATAAGCCGGGCCGCGCTGGATAAGCGAACCGCCTGAATTGTTACAGACACCACCCAGCACGGACGCACCGATGCAAGAGGAGCCAATCACCGAATGAGGCTCCCGGCCGTGAACTTTCAGCTCTCGCTCCAGCTGATCAAGGGTGGACCCAGGAAAACAGATCACCTGCTCTCCATTCATGATCAGCTGGATCCTCTTCATGCGCATGGTATTGATGAGCACAATGTCACGGTCGTAATCGTTGCCGTCGGGCGTTGATCCGCCTGTAAGCCCTGTATTGGCCGCCTGCATGATGATAATCGTATTGGCTTTCACACAAGCCTTGACCACCTCCCACTGCTCCAGAAGCGAACCTGGCTGAACGACGGCAATCGCATCACCCGTACCAAAGCGATACCCGCTGCGAAATCGCTTTGTGCGAGAGGGGTCGGTCAATACGTGCTGAGGGCCGACCACCCCTTTCAAATGGTGAATAAGCGCCTCCCTGTCATGAGCAATGGCGTCGTCTACAGCAGGAGCGACGGACGATGACGCGTGCATAAGAACTCCAAAGGCAGTAGCTAAAGATTGGCTTCCTCCATGGTAGACCTGACTCCCCCGCGCTTCCACCCACTCGCGGCGAAGGTCTAATCCCGTGAGAAACTACCGTTATCCTTTCAGAGAAGAAGAAATAATCCGGTAATTGTCAGGCTTTCTGATTTGAAACCTTCGTCTTCAAGAAGACGTTAATTACAGGTTTGAGCGGGTATAAGGCCACTTGGGAAGAGAAGTATTAGAGTCGCTACAAAACCTGACTTTTAGTCAGGCCTGTGCAGGCAAACGCAGGCTTGATACCTATTAAATCTGCTATTCCCAATCCTAGCATCGTCTGTCTGCGCTCATTAGAGAGGTTTTGTTAACCGCTCTTACTCAGGACTCGGTCTTGGCAGGGTCATCAACGGCTAGAATGGCATGGATCATGGCAAGATGACTTAAACCTTGAGGGAAGTTGCCCAGTGCTTCGCCGGTCTGGGGGTCCATCATCTCAGTCATCAACCCCACCCCGTTGGTTGATACCTTCAGCACGTCCTCCATCAATGCCTTGGCGCGCTCGTTGTCACCCAGCACAGCATAAGCTTCAACCAGCCAGAACGAACAGGCCAGAAACGCGCCCTCTTCTTTCTCCGCACCGCTATAGCGATACACCAGCGGGCCGCGCGCCAGTTCACGATGGATTGCTTCACACGTGGTGATCAACCGCTGCTTGCTCTCAAAGCCGAAGCGAATAGCAAGCAAGAGACCGGCGTCCAGCTTGTCAGTACCGGCATAGAAGGTGTAAGCCTGCTTGGCCTCGGACCAGCAATGTTCATCAATCCAGTCACGGACACGGTCACGCTCACGCTCCCAGCGCTTTTGCATCGTATCGGGAATGTGACCCTTTTCTGCCAACTTGACTGCTCGATTCAAGGCAAACCAGCAGCCTAACTTGGACATGGTGTAATGCTGCTCTTCTTCCAGCTCCCACATCCCGGCGTCCTTGCAACGCCATTGATCAGCGCAGAGATTGGCCAGCTCGACCAGCATTCCGGCGGTATTAAAATCCAGGATATGACCGCCCTCCACATACATGAGGATGGTTTCTAAAAGATCGCCATACAGGCTCAGCTGGCATTGATAACTTGCTCGGTTGCCTACTCGAACAGGGCTGGACTTTCGATAGCCCGGCACATTGATCACCCGCTCTTCCGGCGCCTTATCGCCCTCTAGAGTAAAGCAGGTATGTAGACGGTGGCCGTGCCGACGGATGACGTTCTGCAACCACGCCAGCGCAGCCTGTGCTTCTGCCATGGCACCAATGCGCAGGAATGCTTTGATGGTAAACACCGCATCTCGTACCCATGCATAGCGGTACTCGTAATTCTTGTCGCCTCCCAATCTTTCAGGCAGCCCACACGTAGGTGCCGCCACGATAGCGCCACTTGGCGAATACAAGAGAAGTTTTAGCGCCAGAGCCGAACGAATGACTGCTTCCTTGAACACCCCCTGGTATTGCAGGCCTTCAGCCCATTCTCGCCACGCCATGTCACTGCGATCAATACGCTTGTCGACTTCCTCAAGTGTTGGCACAGCCAACGGCTCATTCTCGGTCGCCATCAGCGCCAATACCGTACGGTCCCCTTGTTTCAACGTAACGTGTGCACGCACCAGCCGGTCGGTACATTCATCAATCATCACCTCATCGCCGTAGCACAGCATGGCCATCAGACCATCGATATGCATCACTTCACCGTTCGGTGTCTGGCGAATCCACGGTGAGATGGTCTGGCCTCGCGTACCAGGCATTAACTCGATACTAAGCGTTACCTCACCCTGTACGCCCTCGATACGTCGCCCTAGCTCGGACCAAGGCAAGCGGCCAGCAGATCCACTGTTAAGCGACTCGGTCAGGCGGACCTGACCCGAGTCGGTCTCAAACAACGTCTCCAGTACATTGCTGCTTTGCAGATAGGCACGTCGGGCTGTGTAGGGTTGGACAGGGGTAATCGAAAAATAACCACCGCTAGGCGCATCCAGCAGACGATCAAACAGAGGGGGTGAGTCCATATTGGGGGCACACCACCAATCGATGGAGCCGTCAGCCGCTACCAGGGCGACCGAGCGGCCATCACTTAACGCAGCATAATTTTCCAGGGGCGCGTACCCCTCAATGCGGTGCGTCTCGAACGTCTGCATGATGCGATCCGTCAGGCCATGCCGCCGGTTGCGCCGTATACTTCACCCGTCACATAGCTGGACTCCTGAGAAGCCAGAATGACGTAAATCGGAGCCAGCTCTGCCGGTTGGCCAGGCCTCTTGAAGACAGTCTCGCTGCCAAACGACGGAATCTTCTCTTGAGGCTGGCCGCCGCTGGGCTGAAGTGGAGTCCAGAAGGGTCCGGGTGCTACCGCATTGACACGGATACCCTTGGAAATGACCTGTTTGGCCAACGCCTTGGTAAAGGCAGTGATTGCCGCTTTAGTAGGCGCGTAATCCAGTAGGGTTTCCGACGGTTGCACGGCCTGAATGGACGTGGTGTTGATGATAGCAGCACCGGCCGGCATATGCGGAATTGCTGCCTTGCATAGCCAGAACAGCGCATACACATTGGTCTTGTAGGTAGCGTCGAATTGATCAGTGGTCAAATTGGCGATGTCTTCAACGGCTGTCTGCTTACCTGCCACGTTGACCAGAATATCTAGTCCACCCAGTGCATCCTTGGCTTTGCCAATCAATTCATTGCAAAAGGCCTCGCTTTTCAGGTCGCCCGGAACGCAAACCGCCTTACGACCTTCCGCTTCGATCAGTTGTACAACTTCTTTCGCATCCGCCTCTTCTTCAGGCAGATAATTCAGCACGATGTCAGCCCCCTCGCGCGCATAAGCGATTGCAGTTGCTCGCCCGATACCCGAGTCCGCGCCGGTAATAAGCGCCTTGCGGCCCGCAAGACGTCCAAATCCCTTGTAACTGGTTTCACCGTGATCAGGGCGTGGCTGCATGTCCTGAGCGAGACCGGGCGGATTTTGAGGCTGCTTCGGAAATTCTGGCTGGGGATATTGGGTCAGGGGATTCTGCATGGTGTACTGGTTATCAGTAGGCATAAAATAGTTCTCTCGTCAGTGACGCCGCGATGAAAAGATGAAGGCGGCTTGGATAAAGACAGCGGACGTGTCCAAGTGCTGTCTAAAAATGGGAAAGCCTGACTGAGGGGATGGTTCCGTCCGATTTCGGACAGGCATGTGCGCTTCGTCTATTAATCACCGGCTGCACACCGAGGCGGTCGCAATAGCGGCGCAAACTTTTGGGCACCGGAGCAGAGAATCCAGAAGATGTTATTAAGCATCGTCTATCATCGCGATGAGGGCGCCCCATAGTCTGGAGAGGAGAAACTATTAGGCCAATGCTGACCAGAAGATTCGTGACGATCCGTTATGCCTGCCTCTTTTTGCCGCAACGGCACTAAGTTAACAAACACGGCTTTTCAGACAAACCCTAAGAGTTAATGATTCATAAAATTTTTAAATATCTTCTATCAGCTGTCATCTTTTAGCTCACTCAGGCTTTCAGTACGACTGCTCATAAACTCACGGAAAGCCTGGGCTATATTTTGGCGTAACTGCTCATCATCCCAAGGCTTTGTAAGAAACTTGTAAATAGCGCCTTGGTTAATTGCGTCAGTCACTGATTTAAGATCAGTGTAACCAGACAGCACAATACGCATCGTATCTGGATAGAGCTCTTTTACTCTGCTTAAAAACTCTGTTCCGTTCATTTCAGGCATACGCTGGTCAGACAGGATAACTTGCACGTTATGCTTGGCAAGCAATTCAAACGCCTCTTGAGCACGAGTAGCCATCAATATTTGATACCCATCTCGCCGCAGAACACGAGCCAGCGCGCGAAGAATATTTTCCTCATCATCAAGTAAAAGCAGCGTCTGCATCTGCTCTTTGCTGGGAAGAGCCGGTCCATTGGTCAGCAGTGGTTTACGTAAGAAGGCCTCAAGCTCGGTGAAAGGCATAGGCTTGGCAAAGTAATAGCCCTGAAAAAGATCACATTGGTTTTTTCTCAAGAAGGCAAACTGCGATTCATGCTCTACCCCTTCGGCTACCACTTTTAACTTCAAATGGTGAGCCATTGAGATAATGCCTTGCGTAATAGCCGCATCACGTTGATCACTGATGATTTCGCTAATAAAAGACCGGTCAATTTTAATCTTATCGATGGGTAAACGTTTTAAATAGCTTAGGCTAGAATAACCTGTTCCAAAATCGTCAATAGAGATACTTAACCCTAATGCCTTCAACTGACGCAGCGTATCAATAGCGCGCTCGGCATTGTTCATCAGAACCGACTCGGTTAACTCAAGCTCTAACTGCTCGGCACCTAACGCATATTTCTGCAGTACACCTTGGACACTATTCACGAAGTTGTTTCGCTGAAAGTGGAGCGGCGAAATATTTACAGCTATCGTCAACCCAGTCATGCCCTGATTGTTTAGGTATCGGATATGTTTACAGGCGGTATCCAAAATCCACAGGCTCAAGGGAACGATTTGCCCTGTATCTTCCGCCACAGGAATAAAGGATGCAGGAGGAATAAAACCTTTTTCAGGGTGCCGCCAGCGCAACAATGCTTCAAGTCCAGCTACTCGGCCACTGCGTCCGTCCACAAGGGGTTGGTAATACAATTCCAACGTTTGATTTTCTATCGCTTTTTGAAGATCGTTGCGGAGCGTAACGCGATCACTGATGCGTAAATTCAGATCATTGGTAAACCACTGATAATTGTTGCGACCTTCCTGCTTAGCCTTATAAAGCGCCCGGTCAGCTTGTTGAATTAATACACTGGGTTGATCTAAACGACCATCACTTAACGTAATACCTATACTAGCCGTAACATGCAGCTCTATTGCTTGTACATGATAAGGACGAGCGATATCCGAAAGTAAGCGCTCGGCCACCAGCAGGACATCCTCCTCTCTAGCCAAATCAGGCAATAAGATTACGAACTCATCACTCCCCATACGGGCAACCGTATCACCAGGCCTTACCTGCTGGCTCATGCGTCGTGCTGCCTCGATAATGATTTGGTCACCCAAATCATGACCATAGGTATCATTGATAGGCTTGAATCCATCCAGGTCAACATACATAAGAGCAAGACTGCGATCATAACGCTGCGAAATCTGACATCCCTGGCGAAGGCGGTCCTCTAGTAAGGTTCGATTGGGAAGTCCTGTTAAATGATCATGGCTTGCGTTATGGCTTAATTCGCTTTCATAGCGCTTCTGCTCGGTGATGTCGTTTTGTACCCCGATAAAATGCGTGACCTCGCCTTTTTCATTAAAAATCGGTGATATGTACAAATCGTTCCAGAACGGCGTGCCGTCTTTACGGAAGTTACGTAGTAGCTGACGGACCTCCTGAGCATTGGATAACCGTTTACGAATATCTTCCAAAGAACGAGGGTCTCGCTCCTGGCCTTGCAGGAATCGACAGTTCTTTCCTAGCACTTCAGCGGAGGAATAACCTGTTATCCGCTCAAAAGCCGGATTGACATACACAAGCGGAAGATCGGGCAGCAGAGCATCAGCAATGGCTACACCGTTATAACTGGACTCAACGCTTCGCTGTAACAACCGTAGCTGCTTTTCCGACTCCTTGCGTTCCGTAATGTCCCGCAATGACAACAAGCTGGCCTGATGACCCTCCCATTCGGTTTTAGATCGATGAATTTCGACATCTACCGTATTGCCTTCAGGTGTTGGCAGTGACCATTCATAAAGCGTATCGGATGTTTGAGGAAACGGTAGGCACCGCTGTTGCAGCTCCTGCTGAGTAGCCTGAAGCAATGCTTCGGCTGCCGGGTTGGCGTAGTAAAGGGTCCCTTCGTCGCCTATAACAAGTAGAGCATCACGGGTGTCATTAAGCAGTTGTCGAAGCGCTTGCTCCCGCTGCATCAGTTCCTTGCGTACCTTTTGCTTCTCGGTGACATCAATCAGCAATGCCCAGCAGCAGGGTTTGTTATCGAAATCAAACTCATGCGCAAAGACCTGGGCATATAAGTAATGGCCGTGTTTATGCCTATAGTTCCAGACGCCTACATCCAGGTTACTGTCCAGCTTATTCCAATTAGCCTCAAAATATTTTTGGAGACGCTTACGCTCTTCAGGGGGCCGTATATCAAGCACCGTCATCGAAAGAAGCTCTTCTTTGCTGTACCCCAAGAAATCAATAGCTGCTTGGTTGACTGTTTGAAAGCGTAGCGTTTCCCGGCTAAACACCCACATCGGGCTAGGGTTGGCATCAAACAACAGCCGATAACGGGCTTCGCTTTCAAACAACTGAACAGTAGATTGGTTACGCTCAACGGCATAACGGATGCTGCGAACAAGCAGCCGTGTATCGAACTGTCCTTTGACTAAATAATCTGCAGCGCCCAACTCAATGGCATTAGCATCGAGCTGGTCGTCCTCCTGACCGGTAAGCAAAATGAACGGTTTATTTACCCCCGCCTTAAGTGCTTGGCCTATCAGCTCGAGGCCTGAGTCCGGTCCTAATCGATAGTCAATGAGATAGAGGTCATGCCGCTGCTCTAAAACCGTTGCTAGCGCCTGGTCGTACTCATTTTGCCAGTCTAGTTCGAACGATTCTTTTTTAGCCTGGCGCAAGAGATCACGCGTAATGAGGTAGTCATCTTCATCATCTTCGATCAGAAGCAGACGCAGGGGACGACTCTGGTAATTCATAGCGGATCCTTAGTGCCTGAGAACTGGACCAGATCTGGCCAATTGCGGACAAATGTTCTGACCATATCCAGCAATCCGCTAAAGGTAACTGGCTTGGTCAGAAAGGCATTAACACCAGCGTCCAAGCTATGGGCAATATCCTCTTGCGCAGAAGAGGTACTCAAAATGACAACCGGTAAGGAATGCAACTGTTGATCCGCTCTGATTTCAATCAGACTTTCACGTCCATCTTTCAATGGCATGTTGAGATCCAGCAGAACAAGTCCCGGTAAGGGGAAACTTTCGCTGTCCTCATAAGGTGGCCGATGTTTCAGATAATTCATCAACTCTTCACCATTATGAACGAAGCGCAATGGATTAGAGATAGAGGCCTCCTTGAAGGCTTCGCGAATCAGCAGGCAGTCGTCTGGATCATCATCTGCTACAAGTATGTAGGAAGGCTTTTGTTCCATCATGCAGAGACTTTCTCCGGATTAGGGAATGTAATACGGAAAACGCTTCCTTTACCGGGCGTGCTGTTTGCAGTGATATGAGCGTTATGGCGCTCAACTATCTTCTTGACGATTGCTAAGCCTATGCCGGTTCCTTTATAAGTCTCTCGACTATGTAACCGCTGAAAGGGATTAAATATACGATCAAGGTACTTCTCATCAAACCCTATACCATTATCGGCCACGAACAACGTCCAATCGCCCACTTCACCTTGTTCAGCATAGACGTTAATGACGGGCTTGCTATCAGGTGCCTGAAACTTTAGTGCATTACTGATAAGATTTTGCAGCACCTGACGCAGTTGAACGGCGTCGCCCATGATCACAGGCAAATTACTGATCTGCACATGAGCTCCCGCCTGCTCAATCGTTGCTTCAATATCATCCAGAACTTCACTAGCCACATCATTCAAGTTTACAGACTTTAAGCTTTGCCCTCGGGTATTAACACGAGAATAATTGAGCAGGTCGATAATCAAAGCCTGCATGCGCGACGCTGCACTGCTCATGCGCTGCAAGTAATCGCGCCCGTCTTCATCGAGAGTGTCAGCACGAGCAGCCAGCCGCTCTGAGAAAGCTTGAATTTTCCTCAAGGGCTCTTGAAGATCATGCGAGGCAACATAAGCGAATTCTTGGAGCTCACGATTACTGCGCTCCAGCTCAACCAGAGTAGCCTGCAACTGCTGTTCAGCTTTTTTACGCTCGCTAATGTCTTGAAACGAACCAACAATTCGAACGATTTGTCCTTCGTCATCGCGTACCGGTTGGGCTGTAATACGCGCCTGTATCAAGCGACCTCGGGCAGTATGAATTTCAATATCATAATCAAGATTTATGCCTTGCTCGACGCATTGCTGCATGGCCTCTTCCGCTCTTGTACGAAAAGGTTCAGGGTGAAGCGGTAGTATGTCATCCCAGACAGGTATTACATCTGAGGGAAACTCCAGCAACGCTCGCGTTTCTTCTGACCAGACCATTGAATGTTCAGGCAGGACTAGCGCCCAGCCGCCCAGTTTGGCGGTATGCCCTGCCATGCTCAGCAAAAGGTTCTTTTGTTGGAGTTGCTCAAGGATAACCCTGCGCTCGGTAATGTCCTTCGCAATACCAAATACGCCAACAATCTGGTTGTTTACCACGATGGGTTGATTCGTGACGTCCATAAGCATTTCGCCATACGGCGTACCAATGCGAACCTCGTAACGCTGCGCCAGCCCCCGGCTAGCGGCCTCGAAGTGTGTTGCTACTTTAGATAAGTCCCGCTCGATGACTAGCGCTGTGTAGTGATTCCCTACAATCTCTTCACGGGATAACCCGATGATTTTCAGGCCAGCGTCATTAACACTTTGAAAGCGCCCTTTGAGATCAAGTGAATAGATAGGGTCAGGATTCAAAGTAAACAATGAGCGGAATCGCTGCTCACTTTCCTCCAGACGTTGCAAACTCTGTGAACGCTCAATGGCTATAGCTGCTAACTGCTCGGCCGTACTTAAAAGTTGCAGCTGTTCTTCATTGGGTTTGTGAGCCTGCCGCTGGTATATGGCAAAAGTACCTATGGTTTCCCCTTCGTTATCAATCAACGGTGTTGACCAGCAGGCTAGAAAGCCATGGTTTAGAGCCAAGGGACGATAATTGTCCCACAACGGATCTTCTTGGATACTTTCGGTATAAATGGCCTTACGTAAGAAAGCAGCAGCACCGCAATTACTCGAAGCTGGCCCGATGGGAAGGCCATCGATCCCCTTTATGAAATCCAGTGGCAGACTAGGCGCAGCGCCATGGGTAAGGTGCGTTTTTTCCGGGTTGGTCAATAAAATCGAGCAGACACACCGCGGATCCTGTTCCTCAATCATGAGGCAAATCTCAGTCAAGACTTTACCCAGGGGCTGCCCTAAGGTAATCATCCGCAGAATTTGGCGTTGGGTATCCGCAAAGACCTCGTTTTGTACTAGCCGAGTAATATCGTGAGCAACCGCAAAGCGCGTTTGCTCCTCATCAGACCATGCTGATGTCCACAGTATATGGATGATACGTCCATCACGATGGCGATAACGGTTACGAAAGAACCGTGTCGGTCGATCATGCGTAATACGGCTAGCCTCTAACTGCGTCTTTTCATAATCATCAGCCAGTACAAAGTCCATATAGGCTCTGCCAATCATTTCTTCGGGGGCATAGCCAAATACGCGTTCACATGACGGGCTTATTTCCAAAAAGTGCCCATGCGCATCTGTCGAGCAGAGGACGTCATGGCTAAACTCCATGATCCTCTGGTGCAGCCTCTGCATGCTCTCCTGATGATTCAGACTCACCTCCAACCGCTTGGAGTGCTCAAGCGCTATCGACCCGAGCCGCTGACTAATCATTAAAAGAAGGCTCAGGCTTAATCCAAACAACATGACCAGCGCAGGCAGATAAGCCGAGGCGAAAATACCTTGGGAGGTATCTAAATAGGACACTAGACGCCACTCAATATCATGGTGTAGCTGTACAGACTGATCGCTTACATGGTTTAAAAAACGCTTTGAAACTTGGGGGTTTGAGGTGAATAACTGGGCGTCGCCGTCATAAACCTGGATAACGAAACCATTTAATCCATTGTTTCCTATAAGCTGATCAAAAATACTTTGAACATCAAAGGTAGCGACAAGAAACCAGTTTGACTGCTGACTCTTGAGGTGTAGAGGTATAGCGATCAAAGAGTTATAATTTTTATATACTTCAGAATACCGAATAGAGCTTATATGGGCCTGATTATCCCTCTGTACATGACTTAGCCATTGCTGCTGTACGGGATCAGACAGGAAGTACAATAACCCATCACGATATACAGATCCCCGTGCTTCTAACCAATATGGCTTGGATTCGAGATTTATGACTGCAATTGCACCCAGACTAGGAAAGTCACGCAAGTAACTTTGAGCTTCCTGCTTCAATAATTCAGGATTAAGTGGCCATGAGCGTTTTTCCCATCGCTCAGCCATACGGTGCATTAACTGAAGATGGATACTCAAATCTCTGGTAATGGCGCTCTGAGTCTTGGAAAGCAATAATTTACTTCGCTGGGATACTGCGTCAGCTGCCTGAACACTTAGCAGATACCAACTTATACAAGTCAAGAATGCACTGATTACACCGATGCAAAGAGTTACGCGGTCCAGCATAACCTCTTTTTGACGCACTGGTGATACACCGAGCACAACAAGCGCAACGCCTAACAATACCGTAAACAGGCCTGCAATACTTGATGCATGCTTGAACCCCAGCCTAAAAAGGTCGAGATCTGGATGCCACATTACAATCTGAGAGAAAGTAGCGAGCGAAACCAGTAGGAGACCAATACCTTGGGCTATTTTCCTGGAAACAGGTCCTCTAAAGCTAAGCGTCAGACCTAAGACCCAAAGCAGCATCGTTACCGCTAGTGAGCTGCGTATTCTCAAAAAGCCGCTTATCCAG
Organism: Pseudomonas sp. LTJR-52; assembly: GCF_003691465.1. Taxonomy (NCBI): domain Bacteria; kingdom Pseudomonadati; phylum Pseudomonadota; class Gammaproteobacteria; order Pseudomonadales; family Pseudomonadaceae; genus Pseudomonas; species Pseudomonas sp. LTJR-52. The sequence continues at coordinate 4,760,926 of NZ_CP033105.1, read as the reverse complement.
GAGATTCCGACATCAGCGCCTCCTGCTAGATAATTATGGATTAACGAGTACAGACAAAGGCCCATGATTGCAGCTGTAGCGCTTCTCAACAGCCAGTCTTGTCGCCGAGATGCAGCTAATAGCGTTAGGCCTAACAATATGCACAGCAGAGCACTATCAGGCAGGAGCACCACTGTATGTACAGTAGGCAGATCGATCCGTTGATAACCTATTAAGCTGATACTGCCGACCATTAGTAAAGCGAACGCTAACAGGTGCAGATAGGCCTGAAAGATGATGTATTTATTTTTCATGGCGCCTCACAATACCTGCGGGCCTAATGTACGTAGGACTTCATCAATGGTGGTTAACCCTTGATGCACCTTTTCTCGAGCATCATTGAGCAAGGTAACCATACCTTGTTCACGAGCAATGGTTTGCAGCTGCATAACCCCTGCCCCTTTAAAGATGGCCTCCCTCAGGCTTTCGGTCATGATCAAGACCTCATGAATACCAATCCGCCCCTGATAGCCCTGGTGGCATTGGCTACAACCCCGACCCTTGAAGAACCTCAGGTCAGGATCCTGAAAATCAAACCCCAGGGTACGAAGACGCTCAACACCCGGGGTCGTAGGCTCGCAACAACATGGACAGATACGCCTCACCAGGCGCTGCGCGATAATGGCTTCCAAAGCAGTAGCGACGACATAGGGTTTAAGCCCTAAATCCAACAGGCGGGCTATGGTCGCAGCGGCGGAATTGGCATGAAGGGTCGAAAAGACCAAGTGACCTGTCAGCGCGGCATGAAAAGCAACCTCTGCCACTTCACCCTCTTGAATTTCACCCAGCACTATGACGTCAGGATCCTGACGAAGAATGGCTCGTAATAAGTTTGCGGAGCCAAGGCCAATCCCTTCACGAACAGGTACTTGCCCTGCCACATCCATATGAAACTCGACCGGATCTTCAATCGTGACGTAGTTCTTTTCGGAGTTAGCTTGGTGCTGTAGCAAAGCGAACACCGTAGTTGTTTTTCCGCAGCTTGCAGGACCGGTTGCCAGAACGATGCCTTGTGGTTTACTGACCACATGCAGCAAGCGCTGCATGTTATGAGTGGATAGCCCTAGGTTAGTCAGAGACGGTGCCTCTGACTGCCGCTCAAATACGCGCATAACCACCTTTTCGCCATTGGTGGTCGGTAATGTAGAAATATGCAGATCAACGATGCGCATAGGCGTTTTGACGGTGATCCGTCCGTCTTGAGGACGCCGCCGCTCGGTAATGTCCAGTTCAGCCATGACCTTGATACGAGAAACCAGCGACATTAGAAGGGCGCTGGGAATCTGTATTTTATCTTGCAGAATACCGTCAATGCGATACCGCACCACAACGTGCTTGGTTCTAGGATGGATGTGAATATCGCTCGCGCGTAAACGCAAAGCCTCAAGAATAATGGCATTGACCAGACGGATAGCAGGTGGATCCTCAGAGCGACTAAGCAACTCCTCCAGGCTTTCAGGGGCGACTTCCTCATCAAGGATGATCTCTATACCCTCATATGGATCGCTGGCCCCAACCACCGTAGCGATTTCCTCAAACTCCTGTTGACTCGGTTCACCGAATAACTCCTTGAGCTTGGCCTGTAGTTGATCAAGCGGACACAGTAAGGAGTCGATACTGTAGCCAGTAACAAAGCCGAGTTCTTCAATGAGTCCTATGTCCATGGGATCGGCCATAGCCAGGCGTAACCGCTTGCCCACCACGCGAAGCGGTAACACAAGCTGACGAGTACATACTGCTTGTGGAATCAGTTCCAGGACACTGGAGTCTGCCTGGAACTCTCGAAGGTCAACCTCTTCGAGCATCATGTCTTGTCGTAGAAAGGCGTAGACCTTGTGACTATCGATCCAGTCATGCTGCATCAGTTGATGCATAACCGGGGTTTTATGACTTTGCATCTCCTTGTGAAGCTGCTGGATCTGTTGAGCGCTAAGTAATCCTTTCTTATGCAGCAAAATGGCCAATTGACTGCGATTCGTTACACTCAGCTTGGCCAGAGTTTCCAGATCCCGATGCTGTTTCTGATTCACCTGCTCAAGGGCACGGTTTCGCTGTAGCAGTGAATGTTGCTCTAACGCCAGAGCTATGGTCAGCCTTAAATCATCGTCATTCCATGGCTTAAGAATGAAGCGGTACACCGCACCTTCCTTAATGGAGCCCATGACTGCTTCTGTATTGGCATGCCCAGTAAGCATGATGCGCAGCGTATCAGGCCAGCGTTCACGTACCTTTCCAAGCAGCTCGCTACCGCTCATGCCCGGCATCATGAAATCACTGATGATCAGATGAATAGGCCTGACCTCAAGAATCTTTAATGCTTCAAGGCCGTTACAAGCAAAGTACAACTCATAATTTTCGCGTTGAAACACTCGCCGTAGCGCTGAAAGAATGCCAGGCTCATCATCTACAAGAAGCAACTGATAAGGGACATGAGGGGCTTGCTGATCCGCGTCGGTACTGACCGGCTCGCCTAGAAATAGGGACGCATACGGCTTTGTCATGGGGCCCCCTATCGGCTCCAGAAGCGAAGAATAACGCGTGTCCCTCTGCCTTCCTGGCTTTGCAGTTCGATTTCACCGTTATGCGCGGCGACAACATCGCGCGCAACTGTTAACCCAAGCCCACTGCCTGAGCCTACAGGCCGGGTGGTAAAGAACGGCTCAAAAACACGTGTTTGGGTCTCATCAGGAATGCCACAGCCAGTGTCCTCGATAAGGACTTCCTGATGATTATTGACGTTCTGGCGAGTCGTGATTTTGATTTCGCCTCGCTCATTCAATGACCGGACTGCGTTATCCAAAATGTTATAAAACGCCTGGGATAGCTTTGCAGGATAACCCGCCAGCTCAGCTAGTTCGCCCAGCTCCATTGTTACAGGTAAAACCTGATTATGTGCTGCTTGCAGTAGGTGACAGGTTGTCTTGAGAAGAGAGTTGAGATCACAAGGCGTAAATTCAGCCTGGTCAATATTTGAGAAGGTCTTTAAATCAGAAACGATAGCTGCAATGCGACTTGTACCACTTTCAGACTCTAACAAGAGGGCACGAAAGTCTTCCAGCATTGAATCAGTGGCTGGACTACTAGGCACCTCGGCACCGAGTTCGTCAAGATAGTCGCTGGCTACCCGTAGATTACTGGTAATAAACCCAACAGGATTATTGATTTCATGAGCGACCCCAGCTGCAAGTTGCCCTACCGCGCGCAGTCGTGCTGTCTCGTATAGCTCTTGCTGCGCCTGCTCGATCACCTTGACCTGAGCATCTACACGCGCCTGAAGCTCTTCGGAAAGCTCCTTGTATCTTGCTTCAGAAGCCTGGAGCGCCTTATGTTGCCGCTGCAACTCCACAAAGTTTGCTTCCGTTACGCTGCGGTGCAAATTGGCGGCTAGTCGATATTTGGCGATATAAAAAATAACAAACTCAACAAGTCTTGCGGCATTGCGCTGAATATCTGCGTTCTCTGGGCTATGTAACCAGCCCAGGCATTCCAGATTGAACTCTACCGGCTCAGCTTTTGGTACAGGACGCTCCTCCAGGTGGACAGAGTGCCCGGATAAAGCGCTTATAAGGTCCAATAGCTGTTTCAGACGTGCCTGAGATAAAAGGTCCGAAAGTTTTAGATCATCTTCAAAATTACGCATTATCTGAACCCACCAAGCTCAATTGGGTGACGAAAGTCTCTGCTGAAATGCCTTCTTTCGCGTCCAATCGAAACTCGTGGTCCAGCCGAGGATAAATTCGGTCAAGCAGCAAGCGAAAGCTTTCAACGACACCTATTCCGTTTACCGCAGAGGCCATGCATAGCGGAGCCCAGGGAGTACTTGCCCAGCGAGCCCTCAATTCTGCCTCTTCAACTGCACCGGCCAAGTCGCGCTTGTTGAACTGAACAACCAAAGGGAGGTGCTCTATGGTCATGCCCAGTTTCAACAGGTTCTCAGCAAGATTGTCAAAAGCGTTCGCGTTGTTGTCTTGCTGATTGTGCTGTGAGTCAGCAACAAAAATTACCCCATCAGCCCGTGACAATACGGCTTTGCGTGTACTGTCATGCTGTACCTGACCGGGTACGGTATAGAGCTTCAAGCGAAGGTCCATGCCTTGCTCTGCTCTTAAACCAATTGGCAAAAGGTCAAAAAAGAGGGTTCTATCGTCCCGGGTTTCCAGGACCATGAGGTCCCCCTTGCGCTGCAATTTCAACTGGCTATGCAGATGAATCAAATTGGTTGTTTTACCGCTCAGTGCAGGCCCGTAATAAACCACTTTGAGTACTAGCTTTCGCTCATGCGGGACGTAATCAACCATGGCTTCTCTGCTCTACTTCATTCGGCACAGCACCAACAACATTTAATGCGGCCAAGGCAGCTAAAAGGTGTATGGCACCCTTTATTCGTTGAGTAATAGTCATCGGTTGCCGCCTTGAGAAACTGACGCGGACTCATCCGATTTACGAACGAACAAGGTATAACGTGCGCCTTCTGAGGCTTCAAACGCGATCAGCTTGTCAATCAACGGGCGTGTTAGCTGCTTGCCTTCATTTAGTAGAAGCATCCCGTTTTGCGCGTGAAGACTACGCGCCAGAACCATGCCGGGCTCCAAACGCCGCGTGTCGACAGCAATGATATTGGTATCAGCCAGGGCTAGATCAGGCGCAAGCGTAGTACACACCTCTAAAAAACGCTTACACAAATCTGGGTCATAAAAGCGGCCGCTGAACTTTCCTATTAAAAGCAAAGCCTCATCGCGACTTAAACGACGATCAAGAATCATCCCACGCTGAAGCTCTATAAAATCTACTGCCAGCTTAAGCAAACGAGCGCCCAAGGGTATGGCCTCGCCCTTTAACCGATCCGGGAAGCCCGTACCATCCCACCGTTCTTGATGATGGCGAATCAAACGGCCTGCATCTTGTACGGGCTCAAGGGTCATAAGAACGCTTTCTCCTACCACGGGATATTGCCGATAACGCTCTTTATCTTCCTTGTAGAGCTGGTCGGAGGGAGAATTTAACAGCTGGTCGTCCCACGTTAACTTGCCCAGGTTATACAGGGCAGCGGCCATCGTTAAATCACCCGTAGAACGTTCATCAAGTTTCACATAGTCGGCATATGCCTTTACAAGTGCAATAACTTGTGTGTTGGTTTGCCGAGCCTTGCTTAGCCGAAGGTTAACGAGATTGGCAAACACTTCCGTTGCCGTCACATAGCTACGCTTGAGTTCCAAATAGGCGAGATCCAGCATGTCTGCGGTTTGCTGAAGCTCAGCAGTCCGCGCCCGTACACGTTGCTCTAGCGTACTATTAAGCTCTTGCAGCCGGATATTTTGCTCATGGGTGAGCCGCTCAAGCCGCTCACGTTCACGCTCTGAATGCTGAAAGGCCAATGCTTGGCGCAAAACCATGCGCAGCTCATCATCATCCCAGGGCTTGCTGATGTAACGGTAGATCTGACCCTCGTTGATAGCCCGAACTGTAGTCGTGATATCGGCATAGCCCGTCAGCAAAATACGAAGGCAAGTGGGCCAGCGCTGCTGGACATGGCTAAGCAGCGTAGCGCCATCCATATTGGGCATACGAGCATCTGACAGTACAAGATCAATGGACTGACGCTCTAGCAACGCCAGCGCCTCCTCGCCTCCTGAAGCAGTCAATACCTGATAGGGCTCGTTACGAAGGACGCGGCGAAGACTACTGAGGATATTAGGCTCATCATCGACCAACAACAGGGTCGCTGCATTTTCAACGTTCATGGTGCCTCTTTTTTATTGAGACGCTTCAATGGGTTGCTGAACCGGTAACCAGACGCGAAAACGTGTCCCCTGACCGACTTCGCTGAATACTTCGATGCGACCGTGGTGTTTTTGGATAATGCTGTACGAAAGTGCCAGCCCCAAGCCTGTGCCTTTGCCAACAGGCTTAGTAGTAAAGAATGGCTCAAATATGCGATTCAGCAACTTAGGCTCGATGCCCTTACCGGTGTCTTCTATCTCCAGCCAAACCCATTCCTTCTCATGACCACTACGTAAAGTAATGCGGCCAAACTGCTCAATGGCATGAGCTGAATTGACTAGCAGGTTCATGATGACCTGGTTAATTTGAGAGGGAATACATTCGACTTCCGGCAGATTACCGTACTCTTTAACGACCTCAGCCTTATATTTCAGCTCGTTATTGACAACATTCAGCGTGGTATCGATGCCTCGGTGCAGGTTCGCAGGCCGGAACTCTTCCTCTTCGATATGAGAAAAATCTTTTAACGCACCTATAATCCGCTTAACGCGATCAATACCGTCTTCAGACTCGCTAATTACGGCCTCTACATCACTTCGTATGTACTCGTACTCAAGGCTCTTTTTGAGTTGACGGATGTCATCCAACGTAGACGCGCTGTCGACCGCATCAATGATCTTTAAAAGATCATGCACATAACCACCAAGGGTTTTGAGATTTGAAAAAACGTAGCCAATAGGATTGTTGATTTCATGAGCAACACCGGCTGCTAACTGGCCAATAGCCGCTAGCTTTTCTGATTGCAGAAGCTGGTTATTGGCAGCTTCTAGTTTACGAAGAAGTTGGGTCTGCTCATCCTGCTTGTGTCTCAAAGCCTTGAGGGCGGCCTCAAACTGGTCCTTGGTTTCATAAATCGTGTTTGGATCCTGAAGGATCAAACCGTAATGAGGGGTCCCGTCTGGCGCATTAAAAGGGAAAAAAAACGTGCTCTGCAGAAAAGCCAAGCGTTCTTGCTCACCATTCTTTGTTTTCAGCCTTATCAGAGGCATCTGTTGGCTATCCGCTAATGTGGCTTGCTCTTTCTTGATCAACTGCTCAAGGTTTAGAGCCGCCTCAGGAAAAATCTCATCAAAGAAACGTCCCTGAGCATCGCTCAATGCTTTTCCGCTATGCAGCGTCATAAAGGCATTCCAATGCTGGATAGTCAGGGTTGCATCAAAAATGATGAGCCCAAGATCCACTCTTTCTGCTAGAGCACCTAGTAATTGGACTGGGAGCCTTTCCATTTACACTCCTAACGCGGAGACATGATTGTTTGAAGGGAAAGATGCTGCAGCTACGGATAAGGCGGCAGTATTGCTATTCCGATTAAGGCCAGCTAGCGGCTTTGATTCTTAACCTTTATATCGGGCAAACCGCTTTTTTTCTGAGTAGAATTTCAATGACTTGAGTTTCAAGATATTGCAAAAACACAAGTAATGCCAAATTTTTGAATTCTTGGAAAAGCTATAAAATCAGCCGTCAACTTTTTATCAATTAGATATAATGGCTAGCTAATTAATTTACTGCTGAAACACTTCAAAATACGCCAAATCTTTTCAAGCAATCTGACCTAGAGACGACTCATACCAATAATCGCGGCCAGTAAGATACGTACAAGGGCACATCATGCAATCTCGTCCTCGCTCTGCCAAGCCACCCTTATTCCTGATTTGATACTTATAGCGCTCACTTGCCTAGATATTAAGTTTAGGCATATTGCACATTAAAATTACAAACCCTAAATTATAGAAAACCAAGGAAAGCAAAGACCAGTCTTTACAATTTTGCATTATTTTCATGCCCAGCACGCTAAAAGATCATTTTAAAAAATAATTTTGTTCCAACTAAGCTAGTTTAGCGTGTAGCATTTAATAGTGCGGACGCATTGCAGCCGGATCAACACGCAAATGGTTTAAGCAATAACGAAAAGGCTACCTCAGCTGCATAGCCGTTTAATTTTTGACGAGAACGGGTGCTTTATTTCAATATTCACAGATAAAAGCCTTAATAATTAAGACAGCCCAGCCAGACAATTCGTCAACTATGATAAAAGTCACATTAGGTTTTTATGAAAAGTCGTATTTGTTGGCCTAGTCCCGTTGCGGCAAAAAGAAGCAGGTACGACGGATCGTTACGAGCCTTCTGGTCAGTTGGTCAAAGGAAAGACATTGACTCTATCCCTGCTTCGACAAGCTAACTAGGAGCTTCAAGACCATGGTGACACTGTTCTGTATTGAGCGATGCATGCGGACCAATTTTTCAGACAAGCCCTAAGCGATGGTTGCCCAAGCTCTATATGAACTCATTTATCCCTCGCACATTTCCAACATCGAGTTGTTGGTATCTGATCTCCCGAGCCTACGGATCGGAACGCTGTATTTGACCTTGCGATGAGCTTTAACGGATATGAAGCGCTTGGTTCATTTGAGGCGGCGCCCGAAAAGGCCCAAGCTAAAGAACAAGCAACTTTAAGAGACCTTCGTAATGAGCTGTTCATACATTGTCGGGCCCTAGGACACCGTGATGACAATCACTTTGTATTTATCTACAAAACGCTTAAACCATTGTTTAAAATAATGATCGAACACAGGGAAAATCATTTAGCAGTCGTCCCGTGTGCCACTCGAACACGCCTATAACAATGCGCTTAAATATTTTACGTTCTCATAGACCAGGCCGTAGCAGAGTGCGGATTGCACTGGCGTTGCTTGCCGTTATTGCCTTAGGGCTAGCCTCTCGCCAGTTTCCTATCATCATCCCTGACGCTCTTGGAAAATACCCAGGCGATGCGCTTTGGGCGCTCATGATCTTTACAGGTCTAGCTTTGATCGCGCGCTGCGCCAATGCTGTATGCCTGGCGGTAACAGCATTTGGTATTTCATGTGCGGTGGAGGCAACGCAGCTTTACCAGGCGCCCTGGATCAATACGATTCGCCATCATCCGTTAGGCCATCTTGCCTTGGGCACTACGTTTTCCTGGATGGATATCGTTGCTTACGGTATCGGCATATTGGCGGGCGTTTTAATCGATGGCCTGACCAGACTCACAGTAAAGGCTAGCCACTCACTCAAAGCAGACGCCTGATATGATTCTGGCGCAGCAAGCGCTTACTGTCCCTTGTTCTGGAAGGTCGCGAGATAGGCAAGCAGGTCGGCAATCTGCTGCTCATTACTGATTCCCCAGAAACGCATCTTTGTGCCGGGTACGACCTTGTCCGGATCCTTTAAGTAGGCAGCGAGGGTTTCCTCATTCCAGACAATTCCTGACGCTTTCATGGCCTCGGAATAGTTGAAGTCTTCAGTAGCCCCTGCCTTGCGCCCGAAAATAGCGTTGAGTTCGGGGCCGAACGAGCCCCTGGCATAAGTCCCCACCTTATGACAGTTACCACACCAGGACGTAAAATACTTTTTCCCTGCCGTTGCGTCACCGGCACCATAGGCGACTCCGTGTACCAGCAAGGCCAACGTCATTAATATCCACTTTCGCATAGCTTCTCCCACACCATTCGCGACGCTTGGAGTTCCATTATGCCTGCGTAAGGCCACAGCGTTTATTGACATAAAACAGAGTGACCAAGCATGACCAGGGTCAAAACGCCTATCCCCTCATCAGGACATTGTCAGCCCTGACAAGTCAGCTGCAGCCTACCGGTAGGACCTGTCGACGCATACTGGGCGACCATGTATATGAACCTTTACGCTCAAGTAGTTGGCCAGATGGCAGGCAATATCTGTTTCTTGGTCTTCAAGGTAGGTGACTCTGCCAGCTCATTACAGGTGACCTATAGCTTTCTGTCCTGATCTTGTGTCAGCCGTCGAACCGTCAGGGTGGCTGGAGACTCCTCTCCAGCCACCTCGAAACGCGCTACAAGCTCCACCTTAAACTGAACATGACGTTACGCGGGTCACCATAGACACCTGTACCGCTGGAGTTAGGTATGCCTTGCCAGTACTTTTCATCAAACACATTGTTCAGGTTTACCTGACCATCCCAATGTTCATTGAATTGATAGCCCGCCATAAGCCCGACCACAGCATATGAATCCTGAACGGCGCGACCGGTACCAACACGGTTATAGGTTTTGCTCTGGGCAAGGACATCTGCACCAATGCGCCAGTCACTCAGCGCTCCGGTCAAGCGATAGGTAGTAGCCGCTTTAAACAGATGCTTGGGTTGCTCAGGGGCAAACAAGGTACCCTTATTATAGGTTTGATCTTTCACGTATTGGCTGAGCACCAAGGTGTAGGAGGCCGAAATGTCCCAGTTGGGCGTCAAGGCACCTGACAGCTCGGTATCGATACCACGACTGCGCACCTCCCCTGCCGCTTCATAGCAGGTGCGGTTCTGGTTTCGGCAAAGCGTGGGCTGATCTGGTACTGCGTAGGCCCGGTTCTGCTGGGTCATATCGAACACCGCGATAGAGGCATTCAGATTACCGTCCAGGTACTCGCCCTTCAGGCCGATCTCGTAGCTTTCCCCCGTCATCGGCTCAAGCGTGGATCCACTCAAGTCCTGCTCGGTCTGCGGCTTGAAAATCTCGGTGTAGCTGGCATAGACCGAGTAGGTGTCATTCAGGTCATAGATAACCCCCGCATAGGGCGTCACCTCACGGGTTACCGTGTAATCCCCGGTATCGCTCGCACGGTTATCGTAGTTGTACCACGTCACGCGGCTACCCAGGATAACGTGCAGCGGATCAATGGGATTAAACCGGGCGACACCGTAAACAGCTTTTTCCGTTGCCGTATTTTTGCTCGAATAGGGAAGCCGGTCGCTCAGGCTGGGCTTAGCAATGACACCGGGATCAAAGTTGTAGATATCAACCGGCGTTGCTGTCGGCCAGTACCCTCCTTTTTGATCAAACCGCTCTTGCCGGCGGCTGGCGCCCAATGCCAGTTCATGCTCGCGTCCAAACAACGTGAATGGGCCGGATACGGTTGCGTCCAGGTTAGTCTGTACATCCTTGCTGTGGTATTGACCGGAAGACTGTGTGTAGGCATTACCCACCGGGGGATTAAGGTAACTGGAGAAGGTATTCGATTCCGCCCAGATTCGAGCAGCTGCCAGCCTGGCACTCCAGCCGTTGTCGAAACGGTGGGTGACATCGGTGAAGGCGGTAATGTTATCCCGATCCCAATATGCCCAGTCGTTACTAAGAAAGGTCGACCGCGAAAGGTGCAGGTTTTCTCCATTGGGGCCAGCGGGCAGACTTCCCCAGTCCGATACGGCATCGTCGCGCTGTTTAGAGGCTCCCAGAGTCCAAGTGGTGGCGTCGCTGAGATCGGCTTCGAGGATGCCATAAAAGGTCTGACGCTGCTTTTCCCGCTCATCAACGAAACTGCCGTCGTCTTCGTAGGCTGCGACCACGCGCCCACGCAACGTACCACTTTCGTTCAGCTTGTTAGATGCGTCCAGCTGGGTACGATAACGGTCCCAGCTGCCAGCACTGGTGGTAATACTAACCTGCGGAACAGCGGTGGGACGCTTGCGCACTAGATTCAGTGTCGCTGAAGGGCTGCCAGCGCCAGTCATCAGGCCTGTAGCACCGCGCACGACTTCCACGCGGTCATAGATGGCAAGATCAGCGCCGCTGATGGTATCGAGCGTAAACGTGCTAATGCTAGTGGGCAAGCCATCGTACATCAGGTTGTCGATGGTGAATCCACGCGCGAGAAACTGCTGGCGGTCTCCACCGAGTTTACGCAGTTGTATGCCGGGTGCATATTTGACGATGTCATTGAGTTCATTAAGGGCCTGGTCGTCGATACGCTGGCGCGTCATTACACTTACCGATTGAGGCGTCTCGCGTATCGACAGGGGCAACTTGGTAGACGTACTCATGCTACCTGTCGTGTAGGAGCCGGACCCTTCTGTTGCAGCCATATCGCTGGTAATACTGCCTGAGCCCTCTGCGACTACCTGAGTGATACCCAGCTGCGCCACTTCCTCACCCGCAGCCGATCCTGCCTCGGCGATAGTCAGCACGTTACCCTGAATACTGCCTACCAAATCACTCCCGGCCAACAGCGCCTGTAGTGCCACTGCAGGCTCCATCTGGCCCCGTACGGCAGGCGCTGTCTTGCCGGCCACTGCTGCCGAAGTATAGGAAACCTGAAGACCACTGGCCTGGCCCAGTTGTCTCAACGCATTTGCCAAGGGCTGGGACGCAAGATCAACTGTGATCGGGGCGGCAAGTACTGTACCGGTAGTCAACAGCGAAACGGTGAAAACCAACGGCCGCAGAGGAAACGCTTTCATTATTCAGAAGTCCTTGAAAAGTGCGAGCACCGCTATACCAGACCGAACGATGTCGATCTGGGACGTTTTGTACATATGAAAAACGGCGTACAGGCAAAACTGGCAAGATGCTATAAAAGCGACCTATTAATGTAAATGATAAATATTAACAATTAATAATCAATTACAGACATGTGACGGATGCCATGGTGACTTCATGTTGTCCATGTAATGGAAAACGCTTGAAAAATCGCTATCAACATTGGATCAACGTCATGATGCCCAATGTAAAACGGCATGAATGCGTATGGATTGAAGTAACGGAAGGATTACTCTGGCCGCAGGCGGGCGAGTTGCCGGTTATATCTGCTGGTGCGAGATTGGCTTGCGACTCCAATCAGATAGAGGAATGGCAGTTAGACCTTAACGATGCCACAACAACGCCGGTTTGAGATAAATGCCAAGCGCCTGTCGACGCAACGCCGACCTTTGTCTTTGTTTCGCTCATTATCTCTGCCCTGATAATTATGGAGTATTGGCAGGTATGGACAGGCTACAACGAAGCGCTTGAGCAAGCCGAAGCCAATACATCCAACCTGACCCGCTCGATTGCGCAGCATGCAGAAAACAGTATCAAAGAAGTCGATACCCTGATCATAGGTGCCTCTGCTTTGTTTCAGTAGTTTAGAGCACAATAGACGAGATCTATCCTCAAGAAAGATAGGCCGTCTAGTAAGCCGCTCTGCATCATCATCGTTAAAATTAGAGACTTTCAGCGCTTGCTGAGCGCCAGGCGGGCGGCAAAGAGGAGGAAAACGCCCCCAGTGAGTCGGTCCATCCACTGGATCACTTTTTCACGACGTAAAATCTGGGCCAATGGGCGAGTCGCACCGATCAACGCCATGGACCAGATGAATCCAATCGCTACGTGAATGCTTACCAGGCCAAAGGTCCAGAGGATCAAGGAGTGTCCCTGGGGAATGAATTGAGGCAGGAAGGAGACGTAGAAAATTCCAACTTTGGGATTCAATACGTTGCCCAGCATCCCTTTGAGAAACCAGTTCGTGTTCTGTACGCGGGTAGTATCGTTGGCGACCATTGAGTTGCGGGGCCGCACCATCATGTTCAAGCCCAGCCAGCACAGGTAGGCAGCGCCACAATACTTGAGCACATCATAAGCCAGCTCGGATACGGCAATTAAAGCCCCAAGGCCAAAGGCAACGGCGGCGCCCCAAATCAAACACCCTGCATTGATGCCCAGTGCCGCCCGGATGGCCTGCGCTCTTCCCTCAACAGCCGCTGTGCGTAACACGAGGGCAGTATCAAGCCCTGGCGTCAATGTAAGTAAGGTAGCAGCCAAGGTAAACGCAACGACGTTATCAATGATGGGCATGGCTCAAAGAACGGTAGAGATGAAAACCAAACCTTAGCGCGTTTTAGCGTAACCCGACCATACCGCACGTGGAGTAATTCCTTTCCGGGAGCGCAACACTCTGTCATTACGATGTGTAGCGCCCCTGCTTGACTAACCGATCCTCAAAGGCAAACTCCTGCCTCATAGGTGCCACGCTCATAGATTGATCAAGGCTTCTGCAAATAGCCGGGCAGCGCTTCCAGCCGCCTCATCCACCGTGTGACATGATTATAAGGCTCTAGATCCACATCGCCTTCTGGCGCCAGCACGACGTAAGGATAGACCGCGCAATCTGCGATGGTTGGGCGGCCCATTGCAAGCCAGTCGTTGTGCTCCAGATGCTTGTCGAGTAGCGAGAGCGTTACCACCGCTTTCTCAAGCGCCTGCGATTTATCCAGGTCGTAGCTAAATTTCTGCACCAGCCGTGCAGCACATACGCTGTGCTGCACTTCATTGGCAGCAAACGAGAGCCACTGAATGATCTCGGCTTGGCCTTGCGGATGCGCTGGCCACCATGCCAAACCACCATATACACCCGCCAGATAGACCAGAATGGCCTGCGAGTCTCTGACGACCTGCTTGCCGTCTTCCAGGATAGGTAACTGGCCCAACGGATTCAGCTCCGACAGCGGCGGCTGCTTGTGTGCTCCGCTCAGAAAATCCACTGGCACACGTTCAAGCTCGATATTGGCCAATGACGCAAAAAGCCTCACCTTGTAGCAGTTTCCGGAAGCCTCCAGATCATACAGTTTCATCATGCATCCCCTTCAACAAGCTGATTGAACTCGAGAACGTTGCCATCGGGATCGCGGATAAACAGCGCGACGCGTCTAGGACCAATAGGATGCGGCCCTTCCGTAATCATGATCCCCTGCTCGTTCAACCACCTCTGGAGTGCCTCAAGGTCATCTACAATAAAGGCAGGATGAGTCATACCCGGCAGCTTTATCGGTTCATCCAGTAAAACATTATGAGCATGAGGTATACGGGTCCCGTTAAAGATCAGGTTTATACGAACCCCATCAGGGCTGAGCATCTCATTGGCCTCATACCGAGGAAAATGTGCGCTCTCCATAAATCCGAGGGCCTGATAAAACGATATCGCTCGGTTTTTATCACTGACACGAATCCCGATGTGGTCGTATGAGAGAATGCGAGCAGGACTTGGTTGCTGGTTCATAGGTTGCACTGCGGTTGACATCAGGCGTTCTAGTTTCTGCTGATCCATCCGTTTCACCTATGCCGTGAACCTGAGAAGACTTATGCAGTAATTGCACAGATAAAGGCGCAGCAATGGACAAGCTCAAGGCGATGGCCAATTTCATTCGGATAGTGGAAAACGGCAGCTTGAGTTCAGCGGCAGAGGCAACCGGCCAGTCGGTGGCGTCGCTTGTACGCTCACTGGCGGCCTTGGAGCGTCATCTGGGGGGTTCGGCTATTGAACCGCAGTACGCGCCGTATGGCCCTTACCGTCGAGGGTGAGGAGTATCTTGCCTGGAGTCAGCGAATGCTGGCTGATGTCGACGATATGGAGCAGCGCCTGGAAGCTCGCGATGGCGTAGTTAGAGGTGTGCTCCGGCTAACGGCGCCTGTCGAATTCGGACAACGCTACGTTGCACCTGTCCTAAACGACTTTCTTAAGGAGCATGAAGAAGCAAGCGCCGAACTGACGTTACGCGACGAGATCCTCCCGCTGCTGGATGAGCGCCTCGATCTTGCCCTGCGGATCGGCCATCTTCGTGACTCGACCATGATCGCACGGAGAATAGGAGGTACCCGCCTCGTTACCTGTGCCAGCCCTGATTACCTTCGCGCCTCACCTGTCATTGATAACCCAGGCTCATTGCGTGAACATGCTTGCATCCTGTTGTCATCACAAGGCCGGCACTGGTACTACCGGCACAACGGAAAGGAGCTGGCCGAATCCATCACACCCCGGCTGGTCTGCAACCAGGTTAGAGCAGCCACCCTCGCCTGCCTGCAAGGTTTGGGCATCACACGGCTGATGCATTATCAGGTTGCCGATGAGCTTGCTGAGGGTCGTTTGATCAGAGTCCTCGAGTCGTTCGAACCTGCGGACCTGCCCATTCATCTGGTCTATCCGCACGCCCTGCAGCTTTCGCCCCGTGTGCGCGCCTTCGTGGACTGGGCTTGCCCGCAGCTGGAAAAACGTACACCTGATCCGCGGGTACGCCGCCTGTAAAAACCAGGCGGCCTCAGGTTTTCACACTTTCAAACACGCAGAATCAGAGGCATAACATAACGCTACCCGCTCAAGCGATACGCCTTGTTGTCCATACACTATTGAGTTTGGAGCTCGGCCTTGCAAAAAGGACAGAGCCAGGCAAGCGAGTCGCTCTCCGGATGAAGCGAATAAATACAAGCCCGGAGCTCACCGCACTCTTCGCACTCGACACGACGGTTCAGTTGGTCATCGTCATCATCAGGCATGCCAGACATAAGAACATCCATTTAATATGAGTCGGTTGTTACTAGAGGCAGACAGCATGGAATTCAGGACGGCCTCATGTCCTGAAGGCTTTTCTAGAGCCAATCAAGCCAGCCGACACTAGTAAAAGGGTAAAACGCGTAAAAGGGAATAGCCGTTTGCCACCTTGATACTGCGCTTATCAAGCCAAGCCGTCTATTACCAAGAGGTATTAAAGAAGGTATAAGGCGGGGCTCAAGGCTGCGAAGATTGAAACGCTGTGCAAGCTACCAGTGGCCATCCATCCCCCAAATGGTTTTCATCTAGGTAATAGACTCCAGCTCGACTAACTTTCCCTTCTACTGCATGTTCCGCTGCCTGTTTCCATCGCCCCCTTCGTGGAGAATGGCCGCCTGTGCTTCAGAAAAAGGAGTCGTGTGTTTCTACCTCTTCGAATAGCTTGTATATGGCCGGATGATCAAAAGCACCGGCCGCTGCGCTAGATGTCGTATCATAAAAGGGCTTCGTCTAGTCAGCCTTGGCTGGAATGCTCGTACGCAGCAGGCTTTACCTTTGTTGAGGATCTACCCTTGGCTTTACCCGGCAAGCCCACCCCCAAGGTTCGTCTACGCAGACGTCTTCTGACGCTTTCATTGGCAGGCATTGTGCCAATTGCACTGATTGCCGGGCTTGGTCTGGTGGCCATCATTCATGAGCAAAAGTCGATAGCCGAGCAGCGGAGCCTCGAGGCCACGCGCCTGACAGCAACGGCAGTAGACGTTGAAATTAACCGCTCGCTGGACCTGCTACAAACCCTTTCGCAGTCTCCTTTTCTCGATGATGGCAACCTCGACAGCTATCAGGAGTTGGTCCGCCGTGTCGTCCCGCTGGTGCCTGGTTGGAAAACCGTCATTATTGCCACACCGGATGGTCAGGTACTGAGAAGGATTACCGCCCATCATGTGAGCACAGACGGCCCGTTGGCAGAACCGGAAAGTTTTATGCAGGTCGTAAGCACTTTCAAACCTGCGATCGGCCAGTTAGCGGCAGGCCCCTCAGGTACATTGGCCATCCCCCTGCGTATGCCGGTCATGCGCAATGGCAAGCTGGTTTATGTCTTAACGGCGGTGCTCAAGCCTGAGGTGATCTCTAACGTTATCAACCTTCGACGTCTGCCCAGCGATTGGGTCGCCACCGTAGTCGATGCCAATGGGCGCCGCATTGCGCGTACGCGCGACCATGAGAAAACCTTGGGCAAACCTGCTGCCCCTTCACTGATGGCAATGGTCAAGCAGAACACAAACGAAGGCAGCGGGCTGACACAGACGGTAGAAGGTATAAGGGTATATTCCGCCTATGTGCATTTGAAGCAGAGCGGATGGTTTGTCGCAACGGGCATTCCCGCACACGATATTGCCAAGGGGGCCCTCAAGGCGTTTGCCATTTATGGTGGAGGCCTTCTGTTGTCCCTGATTGTCGCGCTGTTGGCCACACGATACGCCTCGCGCCGCATCAATGACCCGATGCGCGCCTTGCGGCATGCTGCATTGGCCATGGGTCAGGGCCAGGCACCTCATCTACCGGAAACCGAGATTCGAGAGATCGATGACGTGGCCCAGGCGCTGATCGCATCGGCGACGGCACGCCAGGAGAGTGAGCACCAACGTGACCTTTTAGTATCACGCCTGCAAAAAGCCCAGACGGCTCTTTCACAGCAAGTCGAAGATTTGGAAGGACTCTATGCACTCAGTCAAAGCCTGCTGCAGTTATCGTCGCTGCACGACCAGTTAAGTGCGATTCTGAACTTGGTCTGCGAGCTGCTGAACGCACCTGGAGGGTTCATCGGTTTGGAAGGTACAGCACCAGCGCCCGATCGGCTGGTCAGCAAAGGAATATCAAATGCAGCCCTACCGGTGTCATGTCTCCATGATCAGGTGCAGGGCAACCTGGTAGAGCACTCAAGCCGGCTGCGCGCTGAGGGTTTCAGAACGCATCACGATGTAACGATACGGCGTGATGGTCAGGACACACTGGGCTGGCTAACGGTGCTGTTCAGAGAGACCCATGAGCTTTCACCACGGGAGATTCGGCTGGTCGAGATCTGCGCAGCGACGGCTGCCCTCTTTATAGATCGCGCCAGCCAGCAGGAAAAAGCCCGGCGCTCCGAACAGCAACTTCACGTAGCGCTTAACTCTTCAGCTATTCCCTTCGCCATTCTTTCTCCTGCTACAGAGGTACAAACATCGGCTGAAGACTTCACCCTGGTCTATATCAATGACGCTGGGGCGACGGCCCTACGCTCCCGTGCAGCGGCGCTTACAGACAAGCCCGTTAGCGGAGTGCTGTCTGGTTGGGCGCAGGGCGACATCTATCATGCGCTGCGTGAAACAATGATCAGCGGCGAGCCTAGATCGCTCGAGTCGCTGGTACAAACGAGCACCTGCGAAGGCTGGTTCCATATCGTAGCCACGCCGTTCCAGAACAATATTGCTGTCTGGTTTGCCGATATCAGTGAGCGCAAACTTCAAGAGCAGCAGCTTCGCGAGGCTGATCGCCAGAAAGACGAGTTCCTGGCGACATTGGCCCATGAATTGAGAAACCCGCTGGCGCCTATTCGTCAGGCAGTCAGCCTGCTGGAAACAGGTCAAATCAGCGAAGAGCAGCGCCGGTGGAGCCAGGACGTCATCAAGCGTCAGGTGACCCATATGGGGATGCTACTAGACGATCTGCTTGATGTTTCCCGGATAACCCGCGGCAAGATCGAACTGCGTAAGCAGCCCACGCAGCTAGCCTCTGTGATACGTGCCGCCGTCGAAACGACTAAGCCTCTGTTCGAGACGAAGGGGCACACGCTGACTGTCGAGCTCCCTTCAGACTCTGTCGCTCTGAATGTGGACCCGTTACGACTGGAACAGATTCTGATCAACCTGTTGAGCAACGCAGCCAAATATACGCCCCAGAAAGGTCGGATTACGGTTACCACAGCCCTTAATGGCAACAAGGCCTGCATTACTGTTTCAGATAATGGGATTGGCATTGAGCCTGACGCCCTGGCCTCCCTGTTCGAGATGTTTGTACAGGTTCCCAGATCCAGCGAAGAAACCAATAGCGGATTGGGTATTGGATTGGCACTGGCTCAATCCCTGGCTCAACTGCATGACGGCACGCTTACTGTTGCTAGTGAGGGCTCAGGCAAGGGCGCCTGCTTCACCCTCAGCCTGCCTTATGATGAGACCCTGGAGGCACCGCACGACGTCGTCTCAGCGCCTGCCATCTCGACAGCGGCCCATCGCCGCATCGTAGTTGCCGATGACAACCCTGACATAGCGGAAACCATGGCCGAGCTACTGCGCCTGGAAGACCATGAGGTCTCATTAGCCTACAACGGCTTTCAGGCACTGGAGCTGTTCAAAACGCTCAAGCCCCACGTGATGCTGCTGGATGTAGGTATGCCCGGCATGACGGGGCATCAGGTCGCTCAGGCTATTCGGGCATTGCCGGAGGGCAGACGCACGCTGCTTATCGCGATCACAGGATGGGGACAGGATCAGGACAAGGAAAAGGCCCTGCAGGCCGGCTTCGACTACCACTTTACCAAGCCGGTAAGCATTGCCGATATTTATGCCCTGCTCCAATAGCCAGACGTTATCTGGAAAGAACGCATGGCTCATAGCATGACACTTTCAAACCCTGCTCTGGAACACCGGCGGGCCATGTCGCATCGAAGGGTCACCATCGACGAGATGCTCAATGGCGTTGCTCTGGGTTGTCATGAAGAAGACTGAATGGCTGTGCCATCGCCGAAGCCTGGGGTGGCCTGTATTACCTGGAGCGGTTAGCGAAGGTACAGATACGCGCAATGAGCACAGGCAGGTAAGCTCTTTGCTCGCGTGGCCCTGCGATCATACGTAAGACCGCCGAGCAGATGCGCGAAGGCGACCTGGAAAGCGCTCGTCTGCACCGTGCCAGTATCAAACAGATGCTGGATCGTCATGAACCGGACTATGCAACGTAGCACCAGCAGAGGCCAGCTCCGGCGATGCAGAGCGGAACACATCTACTGACGCACCGGGGACGGGTTCGGTACTATGCGGTACGCCACTCATTCACTTATCCCGAGAGCTACGGATGACATTGCCCACGCGACCCTATTCTGCCTTTCTTTTTGATATGGATGGCACACTGCTGACCAGCATCGCCTCCGCTGAGCGTGCCTGGACGCAGTGGGCATTGGGTCATGGCCTTGACCCGGCTGACCTTATTGCCGTCATGCATGGCGTACGCGCCGTGGAAACCGTTCGCCGTTTTGCGCCACCCGGCGCGGACATTGAGGCAGAGACGCGGGCCATTACCGAGGCCGAGATAGCCGACACCTCGGATGTAAGGGAAATTGCGGGAGCGGCAGCCTTTCTTGCCAGCCTGCCGGAAGGCCGCTGGGCACTAGTGACCTCAGCCTCACGTCGTCTGGCTGAGGCACGCCTTGCCGCGGCGGGTATGGCGCTGCCTGCCGTCATCATTTCGTCTGAGGACGTTGAGCATGGCAAGCCCGCCCCTGATTGCTTCCTGGCAGGCGCCAAAGCCCTTGGGGTCGATATCAGTATTTGAAGATACTCATGCAGGCATTACGGCGGCGCAGGCTGCTGGCGCCGATGTAGTGGTCATTACGGCTACTCACAAAACACCACTGAATGTCGCCCATCCTGGCCTTGCGCACTACTCGGATGTGCGTATCAAGCACGAGGCGGAAGGCCGGTTCCGACTGATTACGGCGAGCAATTGAGATAACAGGGCAGGCCTCTAGATGTCACTGTCAGGCCCACCCGTAACTGGCAGGCGCGCCGCAGCACAGGCTACGGCGCTTACCTTTTAGGGTGCCAGATAACGCTCGTCGAGCCGTACTCGCACCTTGTGCGGACGATCCATCGCATTAGCGCCTGCACTTACGTTGTAACTCCCTGCATGGATATGCCAGCTGTTGAACCGCTCATCGAACCGGGCAACCAGACGCGGGTCAACCGTCACTTTTACCCGCTTGGTATGCCCTGGCTTGAGCTCAACGCGATCCCAGCCTACCAGGCGACTCGTGAATCCGTTTTTCCTGGATGGGTTTTCGATATAGAACTGCGGCGTATCGATACCCTTAACCCGCCCACGGTTGGTGATGTCCATGCTCAGCACCAGCTTGCTGCCACGTGTTTCGGCATTGAGGTTGCTGTATTTGAACTGGGTATAGGACAGTCCATAGCCGAACGGAAATAGTGGCTTCTTGCCCTCTCGCTCATACCATTTGTAGCCCACGTCAGCACCTTCAATGTTGTAGTTCTCTGAGAAAAACTCATCAGGTACTACAAAGGGACTGGAGGTTGTAGTTGAAGGGTCACGCATGGTAGGCCGTGGCAGTTGGCTTTCATCCTGGGGAAAGGTAACCGGCAAGCGGCCAGACGGGTTGACATTACCAAACAGGACACCCGCAATGGCCTCACCGCCTTTGGCTCCGGAATACCAGGCCTCCAGTACTGCTGGAACTCGGTTGAGCCAAGGCATCTTTACGGGTCCGCCTGTCTCAAGCACAACGGTTGTTCTTGGGTTGGCCTTAGCAACCACCTCAATTAAGGCATCCTGATTATCAGGCAGGCTTAAATCAGGAACATCGACTCCCTCGGTTGCCCATTGCTGAGCGAAGACGATAACGGCATCTGCGCCTTTGGCCAGTCTGGCAGCCCGCTGAATATCCTCTCCGCTGTCATACACAACTTGGGCGCGCGGCGCTTCAGCCTGAATAGCCTTTAAAGGTGATGAGGGATGATAGACCTGGCTGACATAATCAGAACCCGCCGGCAGAACCAGGCTTCCGATGGGTGTCACCTGGGCAGAGCCGCCACCTGATAAAACACCGGCATCCGCATGGCTACCTATCACAACGATACGTCTTAACGTACGTGAGAGCGGTAACTGATTACGGTCGTTTTTCAGAAGTACGATACCCTGCTCTGCCGTCGCCTTAGCCACCTTGGCATGAGCCTTGAAGTTTATGTCGGTCAGCTTGGGCGGATGGTCAACGGCGCCCACAGCAAACAGGCTGCGCACCACGCGCATGGCCATATCATCCAGCCGCTCCTGGGATACACGTCCTTCCTGCACAGCCTTCTTCAAAGGCTCGCCAAAGTAGATGACTGGGTCCAAATTTTCACCGGACTCCTGATCCAGTCCTGCAAGTGCTGCTTTCTCAGTACTGGCAGTAGCGCCCCAGTCGGACATGACCCAGCCCTTGTACTTCCAGTCACCCTTCAAGACCTGATTGATGAGAAAGGCATTTTCCGAGGTATAGGTGCCGTTGTATTGGTTATAGGAAGTCATCACCGAGCCCGGCTGACCTTTTTCGATAGCCAGCTCGAAGGCCAGGAGATCGGACTCACGTGCGGCCCCTTCCTTGATATCGGAGCTCACCGCCACGCGGCCGGTCTCCTGAGCGTTCAAGGCATAGTGCTTGATCGTCGAGACAACGTGCTTACTCTGTATCCCTTTGATGGAGTAGCCTCCCATGATGCCTGCCAGTAGAGGATCCTCTCCCACGTTCTCGAAGTTACGACCACTGCGGGGTTCCCGAACCAGATTGACGCCGCCAGCCAACATGACATTGATACCCTTGGCGTGTGCTTCGGTGCCAATAACCTTGCCACCTCGGTAAGCCAAATCAGGGTCAAACGTAGCAGCCAGCATCATGCTGGAAGGCAAGGCCGTGGCATTGTCGTTTGGGCGAATGTTTGAAGGATTGGCCACACCCATGCTGGCGTCACTTTCCTGCAACGCAGGGATGCCAAGGCGAGGAACCCCGGGAGCATAGCCTGCCGAGCCGACAGCTCCGTCTGGCTTGGGCGTATTGCCGATTGGAAACGGAAAGCCCACTTGGGTGTGCAAGAGCGAAATCTTTTCATCGATGGTCATCGCCTTGACAGCTGCCTCAGCACGGCGGTCTGCTGAGTCCTTGTGGTCGGTTGAATAAGCAGCCCAACCATGATCAACGTTAAATAAAGCAGCACCTACTATTGCAAGCGAAAAACAACTACGCAGGTTTGTTATTTTCATGTCTTATCCCGAGCCGAGCGATTACCTTCTTATTGGATGTGCTTGGGATGTATCACTGCTCAAAGACCTACCCTAAGCACGTTTGTCCGGAGCGTAATGAATGGGATATAGGGGAATAGATGACGATGACGCCGAGCCCTCACTGATCCTTGAATTCAATCCTTCTTCTCTGTCCTTGATCGATACTCAACCGGTCGGCTCAGCTTACGTTTCTTTAACACACCGCTCTTCCGTCTAGAGGCTGAAAGGCCCTCCTCCTTCTAGCCGAGGAGAGCCGGCCAGCATGACCAACCAGAAGACAAATGGGGCAGGACAATAGGCGATCAATACCGTAATGCTGCTTATAACGCTCAGGTAATGCAGATGCGGTACCTTTCAAAGGCTCAGCATCAACTACCGTAACGGCATAACAGGAATACTCTTTTTTACCACCGGCTTTCGCTGCTAAAGCGAGGCTATTTTGTAGGCAACAAAAAACCCGCCGAAGCGGGTTTTTGCTGACCGTGCTCGATATCCGTATCAAGCTGCCATCCTGGCTTGGTCATCATCCTTGACCTGACTGAGCGCGTCCTGCGCTCCATCCAATATGTGTAGATTAGGCCATGACTTAGCTGAGTAATAGCGCTGCTTTTCCCACGCTTGTGTAAGCCTTTTGCTATAGATAAAGCAGCTTGGCCCTACACCAGACTTATACCGACTAGAGCTCGCTGGCAAACCGTTTGACTGCTCCCACGACCTGTTTTGCCCCCTCCTGAATCTCGACGATCGCCGTACCGGCTTGTGCAGCCAGATCCAGTCCCCGCGCGGCCTGTTCACGGCTACTGGCCATGCTACGTACGGCGGTTTCGGTCATCTTCTGATTCTGCTGCACGACGCCTACAATTTCTTCAGTCGCCGAGCTGGTACGCCCTGCCAGTTGCCGTACTTCGTCAGCGACCACGGCAAAGCCTCGCCCCTGCTCACCGGCACGAGCGGCTTCGATTGCGGCATTGAGCGCCAGCAGATTGGTTTGTGCAGCAATGCCACCAATCGTCTGGACGATGGAGTTGATCAGCAGTGACTGACGGTCCAGCGCTTCGATCCCCTCGGCAGCAGCTTGCATTTCAACCGAAATCTGCTGCATGGTTCCGACGGCATTATTCACGACCGCAGCGCCCCGCTGAGCGATGATGTCTGTTTGCCTGGAGATATCAAAGGCTATTCCGGCCGCTTCGCGCACCTCAGCCTCCCGAAGTACCTGATCCGTCACGACTGTTGCGAATTTCACGACCTTGTAAAGCCGGTTATGTGAGTCATAGACCGGGTTGTACGTGGCCTCGAGCCAGACTTCGGCACCGTGGCTATCGACTCGCCTGAAGCGGCCGGCAACAAATTCGCCCCGGTTCAGCTTGGCCCAGAACGCCTCATACTCTGCAGAGGATGCTTCTTGCTGTGTGCAGAAAATACGGTGGTGCTTACCTGCTATCTGCGGCTCTGAATACCCCATCGTCCTGAGGAACAAGTCGTTGGCTTTGATCACCGTACCGTCAAGGTTGAATTCAATGACTGCAGTAGAGCGCAGCAACGCATTGATAAAATGCTCGTTCTCCTTGGCTAGTTCGATGGTTTTGGTCACTTCCTTGCCAAAGCCCTGGATATAGGAAAGCTTATTCTCTTGGTCGCGGACAGGTTGCCAATGGATGTTTAGCCAAGCGAGCGCGCCATCCTTGCGGATATAGCGATATTCGTCACTGACCGGGAGCCCTTTGGCAACGGCTGCACGAAAGTTTTGGAAGCATGGCAGCGTCTTCACATAGGGAGGCACAATATCTGCCATTGGACGTCCTATCACCTGGTCAGCCGAGTAGCCCAGCGTCTGAAGAAATTTGCTGTTGGCACTCTGAATACGGAACTCAGGATCAAGGGTCAAGGCAACCATGGAGTCATTCATTCCATTGACGATCTGACGTAACGCCGTCAGCTCTTCGGCCTGGACTTGCAAGTCCTTTTTCAAGCGAGCATTGAACATGATGCACCGGCTAAACCAAGTAAAGGTTGATGGTTAGCGGCAGGCCTGGAGCATTTCTTGAGTGGCCAAGATAACTTTTTCTCGATGACTGAGGCACTTCAAATCGTTCTAGCAGAATGTTTCCAGCATGGGCCTCATGAGCAATAGTAATTAACCTGAATACGTGTTTAATTTGCTCAAGTATGTCTTTCAAATGCCTGAATACACTTGGGCTGGTATTATAAGTTAATAAGTCTATTGAGTACGCCGTTGTTGGACGTGGCCACAACAAAGGCTCTATAAACCGCACCATTGTCAGCGTCCGATGCACAAGAGGTACGCCATGCAGATCGACAGAATCGACCACCTCGTATTAACCGTTCGCAACCTTGAGGAGACCTGTGATTTCTACACTCGTGTGCTGGGCATGGACGTCATCACATTTGGCAAAGGACGTAAGGCCTTGGCGTTTGGCGAGCAGAAATTCAATCTGCATGAAGGGGGAAAGGAGTTCGAGCCCAAAGCCGAAAAGCCGACACCGGGTGCCGTCGACATTTGCCTGATTACCCGTATGCCTATTGAGGATGTCGTGACCCATCTGCATTCGACAGGCGTTACAGTGATTGACGGACCGGTACGGCGTACCGGTGCCACCGGAGCAATCGTCTCGGTTTATTTTCGAGACCCGGACGGTAACCTAATCGAGGTATCGAATTATTAGTTATCTTCAAAGGTAACTTTTACAAAAGCATCCCGGCAGCGAATCGATATCGTCAAAATTCGATCAGCGGCCAGGAGTACTGTAAGGAGATCCGCTTTCGCTACACGGAAGTCTTGGCCGCGTACGCATCCATTACACGGGCTGAATACACCATAGCCGCACCCGCATTGATTGCTACCGCTACGCCCAGCGCTTCGGCAATTTCTTCTTTACTGGCGCCTTTCTTGATAGCGGCATCGGTATGGACCGTGATACAGCCATCGCATTGACGGGTGACGGCAACGGCCAGCGCAATCAACTCACGCGTCTTGGCATCTAGGTGATTGGTCTTGTTACCCGCCTCGCTCAAGAGCGAGTAACCGCGCACAGTATCAGGGCTCAGCTTGCCAATTTCGCCAATGGTGCTAACCAGTTGCTTCTGATAGGTGTTCCAGTCGTACATCATGGTGATTCTCCTGCTATCGGTTGGAGTGATGCGCTCACACTGTTGAAAAGCGGTATCGGAGCGTCTGTAACGATAGTAGGAGTGCTCGTAGTGGACAAACACCACCACAACGCGATAACACTTTCACTCGATTCGGGAAAATCCGGCGTCAGGCAATGCGTTTCGTATCGAGCGCGGAATAGGCCTGGATCAAATCTGCAAATCCCGACCTGAGCCACTCATACAGTAGCCTGACGCCAGGAGAGAATTGCTTGCGGTGCGGGCAAACCATATGCAGCGCACAGCTCTCGCCGGGAATCTCCAGCAGCAGGACCTCCAACCGCCCGGCTAATACATCTGCACTAACATCCAGCCATGACTTGTAGATAATCCCTTCGCCCTCAAGTGCCCACCGGCGAACAATATCAGCATCATCACTCATCAGTGGGCCTTTGACAGCGATGGTTTCACGGCGACCGTTGACGTCGGGAAAGACCCAATTGTCATACACCCGACCATTGAGCATATAAAGCAGGCAGGGGTGCTCCGCCAGATCCTTGAGAGAGGCCGGCCGCCCGTGCCGCTCGAGGTAAGCAGGGGACGCGGCCAGCACCCGCCGATTCTCGGGCGCCAGTGGTAAGGCAATAAAGCTTGCGTCCTCCATCATCCCGTAGCGCAAGGCCACATCAACCGGATCGCGAAAGACATTCGCCACCTGATCGGACAGAAACAACCGAAGCGCAAGACGGGGATGCTCGCGGCGAAATGCCGTGAGTCGTGGCAGGAGCACGTTACGTCCCAGGTCTGAAGGTGCAGCCACCTGTATGACGCCCTCTAGAGCAGTGCTTTCCGGCTGAAGCCGCTCACGGCCTTCCCTGAGTGTACTGAGCACATCATTGGCATAGGGCAAGTACCGCTCCCCCTCCCCTGTCAACCGGAGGCTGCGTGTCGAGCGCGCAAAGAGACGGATATCAAGCTCGCGTTCAAGACGCTGAATTGCAGCACTGACCTGCCCTGGCAGGAGATCCGCCTCTCTGGCCGCCGCCGAAAAACTGCCAAGCGCTGCCGTGCGAACAAACAAGGCCAGATCGTCGAAACGGATCATTTTCACTCCTCCTGAGAAAGTGCTGCTTGATTCTGCGGGTTTTTGTGGAGCTTGGCGACAGTGAAGATGCGGTCATGGCATGCAACGTCCCGATGCGAACGTAGCGACCCATCCCGTTATCCCGACACCACCTCAAGGAGTTCTCATGAGCCGCTTACTCAATGAAGATACATCCGCCGAAGCCCAGTTCGAAAAAGACCGCGACACAGCCGAGAAGTGTACAGAGGCGAAGCCGTCATGCCATGACAAGAGCCCAACGCTGCCAACACTCGAAGCGGTAATAGAGCCGCCTTTCTGGATCACCAATGGTCTGCCTTGATCATCCACAAACCCATCCGGTTTTAGAATGGAGATATTCCATGCCCAACACTTCTCGTTTTTCCCTGGCCGTTACAGCGGCATTTGCGTTATCCGCACTGCTTGCTGGCTTTACCCCTCAGGCTCAGGCTGCTAGCAACCCCTTGATTGAGCCTCGTGTGCTGATTGTTGACCCGGCGGCACAAGCTGATGCATCGGTTCAGGCAGCACGCCGATATGGCACTTTCTGGGCCACAGGTAACGAAGAGTTGGCCCGGGAGGCGCTTGCGCCTCAGTTCATGGATCGCACCCTTCCGCCAGGCAGAGCTCAAGGAGTAGAAGGACCTCTGGCGGCCTCGAAGGCTTTTCGCGCCGCCGTACCGGATCTGGATTGTCAGATCGAGCAGATGATCGTGGCGGGTGATCGGGTTGTGGCGCATCTGCGTTTTACCGGTCACTTCAGCGGGCAATTCCAGGGTATTAAAGGCAAGGGACAACCGATTGATTTTATCGCGACCGACATCTACCGCATCGCCAATGGCCGCATCCAGGAGAACTGGCACATCGAAGATAACCTGACCCTTTTGCAGCAACTGGGTGTGGTTGGAGCATAGCGGCTACACGCCAGATGTCATCTTTTTCCAGCCCCGGCTCCGTCAAGGAAACTGGGGCTTTGTTTTTCCAGGGGGGTTCCCTGGCGCGGCATCAAAGCACTCATGCAGTATTGCTTTCCGCTTACTTCACTCCATTTTCACTGCGCCAGTGAAAGTCCTGCCCGTTTCGATGGCTGTTTGCTCCCGTCGTGAATCGCGATGATGGCTCCACGGTTAACGCCCCTGTTCGTATGTTCACTTATGGAGTCCAGCATGAAAGCGATTGCCTATACCCAGCATGGCCTGTCCATCGATGATTCTCGCTCGCTGGTTGATATCGAGCTGCCCACGCCAACCCCTGGTCCACGCGATCTTCTAGTTGAGGTTCAGGCCGTTTCGGTCAATCCTGTCGATACCAAAGTCCGTGGTGGCTCGGCTACTGACACGCCGCGCGTGCTTGGCTGGGATGCGGTGGGCGTCGTACGTGAGGTGGGGTCAGAGGTGACACTCTTCCAACCGGGTGATGACGTTTACTATGCCGGCTCGATTACCCGCCCTGGCACCAACAGTGAGTTTCATCTGGTGGATGAGCGTATTGTAGGCCGCAAGCCCGCCTCGCTAGGCGCGGCCGATGCCGCTGCACTCCCTCTGACATCCATAACCGCCTGGGAATTGCTCTTTGATCGACTAGGCATTCTGGAGAACGGTGGCAAAGGCGAAAGTCTTCTGATAGTCGGCGCCGCAGGCGGGGTCGGCTCAATCCTGACGCAACTGGCCCGACAGCTCACCCAACTTACCGTTATCGGTACGGCTTCGCGCCCTGAAACCCAGGAATGGATCCGAGCGCTTGGCGCGCACCATGTGATTGACCATAGCCAGCCACTCACTGAAGAACTGGCTCGCATCGGTCTCAAGGAGGTCAGCCATGTTATCAGCCTGACTCATACCGATAGCCACTTCCCACACCTTATCGAAGTGCTTCGCCCACAAGGGCGCCTCGCGCTAATCGACGATCCCGATACGCTGGACGTAGTACCCATGAAGCGCAAATCCCTGTCATTGCACTGGGAGTTGATGTTTACCCGCCCGATGTTCGAAACATCCGACATGATCCGCCAGCATGAGCTGCTGAACCGGGTAGCGGAGCTTATCGACCAAGGCGTGCTGCGCTCTACGCTAGGAGAGCATTTCGGCCGGATCAATGCGCACAACCTGCGCCGTGCCCACGCCCTTATCGAGAGCGGGAAGGCCAAAGGCAAGCTTGTCCTGGAAGGCTTTTAGCCTCTGATAAGGAGTAGCCCCATGTCACGTATTGCTGCAGTCAGCACGACAACATCCCTGCTTCCGAAGGACATGCTCGACATCGTGTCCTTCTGGCGGCAGGCAGGTCATGAAACCTGTATGTTCTTGTGCGATGACCAAGCTCCTCTGGCACATATTGACCCTGTCGAATTCGACGCCCTGATAGTGCTTGGTAGCAGCGATACGCTTTGCCCACTCGGTTACAACGAGTCGCTATGGAATAGCGTGCAAGGCTTCGATGCCATCAAGAAGACGGTTGCCGGCATAGGGACTGGGGCGTTGGTACTGGCCCATGCCGGCCTGCTGGTTGGCAAGCGTGCCACCTGCAATCCAACACCCGCTGTGATCGCTGACCTCAAACTACACGGCGCCCTATACAGCAATGAATCACCGGTCGTAGCCGGCTGGATCGTAACAGCGACACGAGGGGGCACTCATTCTTTTGCCGAAGCCGTTTTGGATAACTTAGCCGCCGCTAAGGCACCCCGTTTTCATTTACAAGGAGCCACCCAATGAAGCATTTGATTCCCACCCTGCTGGCCACAACCATTGCCGCCGTGAGTACGTTGTCGTTTGCGGCAGCTCCTGCACCACAGGACCTGCCACATGAGACATCCATTGGCCAGCTGGAACCTGTGTTTGCGTTCTATGACGCCATGCCGACCGGCGTTACGGTTTCCGAGCAAGGCCGTCTCTTTGTCAATTTCCCACAATGGGGTGACAACGCGCCCTTCAGCGTTGGCGAAATACGCGACGGCAAGGTAGTCCCCTACCCTGATCAGGCCATCAATACGCCTGACCAAAAGGCACCGGCCAAGCACTTCATCAGCGTGCAAAGCGTTGTAGCGGACGGACAAGGACGTTTGTGGGTACTAGATACTGCTGCGCCGAAGTTCAGTGCTCCTCAACCTGGCGGCGCCAAACTGGTCGCGATCGACCTCAAGAGCAATAAGGTTGTGAAGACGCTGGTTTTCCCTGCCAACGTCATCCTGCCGAGTACGTATGTCAATGACATGCGCTTTGACTTCCGTACCGGGAAGGAAGGTACGGTGTATGTCACCGACTCGTCTGTCAGCGGGCCAGGCGCCATCATTGTCATGGACATCGCCACCGGCAAGGCGACTCGCCGCCTTGATGGAGACGTCTCGACCTCTGCCGACAAGCGTTTTATTCCTACCGTGGAAGGCGAAGCCATGCTGGCACGCGGCGCAGATGGAACCGCTAAACCGTTTGGTGTGGCATCCGATGGTATTGCCCTGTCGCCGGACGGTCAGACCCTTTACTTCAGCCCACTTTCGAGTCGCCACCTTTATGCAGTGCCAACCCGTCTGTTACGGGATGAGCATGTGACTGAAGCACAGCTATCGGCTGCGGTACTGGATATGGGCGAGAAAGGCGCCTCCGATGGCCTTGAAGCCGATGCCAATGGTGCCGTCTATGCCAGTGACTACGAGCACAACGGTATTCGCAAACGGCTTGCCGACGGCACTTGGCAGACCATCGTCCACGATCCTCGTGCAATCTGGCCTGACACCCTGTCCATCGGGCCGGATGGCTATCTCTATTTCACGGCTAATCAGCTAAATCGCCAGGCTGGCTTTCATGGCGGCAAGGATCTACGTACCAAGCCTTACAGCCTGTTCCGTGTGAAGATCAACGCCGCTCCGGCGCCAACCCGCTGATACGGGAGAGCTCATCATGCATAATCCGATTCGTATAGGTCATATTGGGCTGAGCTTTCATGCCGCCAGTGCCGCCGTGGTTCAACGCATTGTTGAGCGTCATGGCTATCGCGTAGAGAGCGTAGCTGCTCCCCATGAAGATATGTTCAAGCACTATGGCGCTGGGGAGGTGGACTTTTTGGTATCGGCCTGGCTACCGGCCAGTCATGGGGGCTATCTGGCCCCCTATGCCGAACAGACCCGTACCCTGGGCGTTCTGTATCAGCCGTACTGTATCTGGGGCGTGCCGGACTATGTGCCTGCCGAGGCAGTGGCAAGCATCGATGATCTGAAGCGACCTGACGTTGCGGCATATATGAGTCTGCTGATACAGGGCATCAATCCGGGAGCCGGTATCAGCCGCTTTTCGCGCGACATCATCGAGCAGTATGGCCTTGATCAGGTTGGCTATCACTTCGCCAACGGCACGCAAGCCCAATGTTTCGAGCGATTCGAGCAGGCCGTAGAGCGTCGCGAATGGATCGTCGTCCCCCTCTGGCACCCTCAGTTCCTGCATTACCGCTACGCCATCCGGGCGCTACACGAACCACGCGGCCTTTTGGGTGGCCAGGATGACGCCACGCTGATTGTGCACGAAGAAACGGCTGCCCATCTGGCGCCGGCACTGCTCGATGAGCTTTCTCAGCTCTCGCTGGGAAACGCCACAGTCAGCGAACTCGATTACTGGATCTGCCGGGAAGGGCTTTCGCCTCTGGAAGCGGCTGATCGCTGGCTCGCGCAATCTTTCACCTGACCTGAGAGAAGATACCTATGAATCTATCTACATTGCTTAGTCAGCGGTACACCACCAAGGCATTCGACCCTTCGCGAAAGATACCGCACGCCACGCTTGAAGAACTGCTTGGTTTGCTACGCCAGAGCCCTTCTTCCGTGAACTCACAGCCCTGGCATTTCGTGGTTGCCTCAACTAACGAAGGTAAGGCTCGCTTGGCCGTCTCGACACAAGACACGTTTGCCTACAACCAGCCCAAGGTGCTCAATGCGTCCCACGTCATAGTGCTCTGCACACGCACCGATATGACCGAAGAACATCTTGGCGCCATCCTGGAGCAGGAAGATATCGCTGGTCGCTTCCGGTCTGAAGAAGCCAAGGCCACACAGAACAAGAGCCGTCGTCATTACGTGAGTCTGCATCGCTACGACCAGAAGGATTTGCAGCATTGGATGGAAAAACAGACCTACCTGGCCTTGGGAACGCTATTGCTGGGTGCTGCCAGTCTGGGTGTCGATGCCACGCCTATGGAAGGTTTCGACTCTCGCAGACTGGATGAAGAGCTCGGCCTTCGTGAACAGGGCTTCACAAGTCTGGTTCTGGTAAGCCTTGGCTATCGAGCCGATTCAGACTTCAACGCGAGCCTGCCCAAGTCACGCTTGCCAGCTGAGCGCCTCTTCACTTATGTATAAACGGGCCAGGCGCCAGACAAAGAAACTGTTTGGCGCCTACCCTTTTGGATACAGGCATGAGCAGCTTGCCTTGATCATATATGCCGCTATCGCTCCAGCCAGTCGAACAACGCCTTGTATTGTTGGGTCAACTTGTGGCCAGGGTCCAGATGGATAAGCGGCTTGCTCTGCTGGTGGGACTCTTTCATCTTGACCGACCCCATAAGGTACGTCGGGATAATCGGCATGTCCGTCTTTTCCAGTTCACCTAACAGCGCTCGAGGAACACCGGCATTGGCCTGGAACTGATTGACGACGATGCCTTCCACACGCAAACGATCACTGAAGTCCTCCTTGATTTCTTCAATATCAAGAAAGAGCTCACGTAACGCATTAAGCGAAAACGTATCGCAATCAAAAGGAATAAGGCAGCGGTCAGCTGCAATCAAGGCCGATACACTATAAAAATTCAAAGCTGGTGGTGTATCGAGATAGATACGATCGTACTCCTCGATCAACTTCTCCAGGTATTTCCCCAACTTTTGGATCTTATATTTGGCTTCGAGCTTCATCTGAATATCTTCCAGCTCGCGAGAAGCCGTGATGATGCTCAGATTATGAAAGGGTGTCTCGAGAATAGAAGCCTTGGCTTTTTTGGCGGAATCGGAAACCGTCTGCTTGAAGAAGTCGGCAATACCGGCCGGAATCTCGTCGCCTACAAAGCCTGTCAGATAATGAGTGGAATTGGCCTGTGGGTCTAGGTCAATCAGAAGTGTGCGAAAGCCCTCAGCTGCGCTGATGGCGGCGAGGTTGCAGGCAATACTGGTCTTGCCCACGCCTCCCTTTTTGTTGAAAACCGCTCTGATCATTTGGTTTGAAAACTGCTCCTTGCATAGTAAGACGGTAGTGAGCACAACACGTTTAAAGCGGCACTCCTTGACCAGAGTCCCGCTTCCGCGTTTTACACTGCCTCGGCCAGACTTTCCCTGGTCAGCCGGACGTCTTGCAGCGCATCAATGCGTGTCGAAAGCGTCTGAGCAAAAGCATCGGCTTCATATTCCGTATAAAACTTGACCGGAATATTATTCAGCCAAACAACCCATGTGGATTCAGCTTGTACTTTTTCTATGCGTATATCCATTTCACATGCTCTAAGCTTTAAAGAAATCGACTTCTCGTTTTTGCGCCTACCTTTTAACCTTCAAGAAATAGATTGTCTATATTTCTATAATAAATAAGTAAGCAAAGCTTAATATTCAGTTGTTTTATTACACTATTATTTCAATAACATTAAATTTAAGCTTCATTGCGCCTTTATGAGATCATAGTGCTATTAGAATAAATATTATAATGCCTTGCTTGATTGGCCTCTGGCACGTCCTTATGTATATCAGCATCTGCACTCGCGCATGAGGCTAAAACGGTTGTACCAGACCGGGTTTACAACTAGGCGGACGGCTCTCGTGTAAAAATACGACAGTGCTCAAGGTCAGCTAGGCAAGCGCGACGATAGGCTCAGACCCAACCGCACCTTACCCGCAGTTAACCTCACTATTTGAAATCCCGGCTCCGGGTATCCAGTCCGTCAAGCAGCTCGCTCAGGTCTGTAAGACGACCCGCAATGAGATGAAGCACTCCTTCCTTTCGTTCAACCGTACCATCGATACGCAGCAGCCTCGACTGCAGCAGTTCGCATCGCTGCCGCTCGGCAAGGTCACGCCATACGACCACATTGACCATTCCATACTCATCTTCAAGCGTTACAAAGGTGACGCCACTGGCAGTACCAGGCCGCTGCCGACCAACGACGAGGCCGGCAATACGTGCGAGCTGCCCATGATAGCGCTCGGCAAGTTCGCGCGAATCAAGCAGCCGGCGAGCCCTGAGTTCAGTCCTGAGCAGTACTAATGGATGTGGCCCAAGTGTAGTACCTGTAGCGGCGTAGTCGGTATATAGATCGTCTGCTACAGTAGGTTCTGGTAATTTGACGTCTTCCTCGCTCACCACTACGCCCTCTGTGAAAAGAGGTAACTGCGGCTCGATAGCTGCCATATTCCAGCGGGCCTGATAGCGATGCCCCGCCAGGCTTTTGAGCGCGCCAGCGTCTGCCAGACATTCACGCGCTCTGGCATCGAGCCCTGCTCGTAGGCAGAGATCGGCCACACTCAAAAACGGCTGTACCGCACAGGCTTTTTCAATAGCGCGCCCGGCTGATTCCGAAAGCCCTCGAATCATTCGCAAGCCTAATCGGATTGCAGGCTGGTCGGTGTCTGCCTGCTCCAGACTACAGTCCCAATGGCTATGACAGACGTCGATTGAACGCGTTTCAATACCGTGTCGCCGGGCATCCTGTAACACCTGATCAGGGCTATAAAACCCCATGGGCCAGCTATTAATCAGGGCACAGGCAAAAGCAGCTGGCTCATGGCATTTCAACCAGCAACTGGCATACGTCAGTAACGCAAAGCTGGCTGCATGGGATTCAGGAAACCCATAACTGCCAAAGCCCTGAATCTGCAAAAAGATGCGCTCAGCAAATTCCCGGGTATAGCCATTGGCAAGCATGCGTTCGGTCAGTCTTTGCCTATGCGGCTCAAGGCCGCCGTGGCGCTTCCAGGCGGCCATGGAGCGACGCAATTGATCGGCCTCGCCAGGCGTGTAGTCTGCAGCTACAATTGCCAGCTCCATGACCTGCTCCTGAAACAGCGGAACCCCCAAGGTACGCTCGAACACACGCTTGAGGCGGGAAGGATAAGCGATAGGCTCCTCGCCGTTACGGCGGCGCAGGTAGGGATGGACCATATCACCCTGGATAGGACCGGGACGAACAATCGCCACCTCAATGACCAGATCATAAAACGTTTGTGGTTTGAGCCGTGGCAACATGGCCATCTGGGCCCGTGACTCGATCTGAAACGTGCCCAGCGTATCTGCACGACTAATCATGGCGTAGGTCTTTCGATCTTCCTGCGGAATGGTAGCCAGGGTAAGTTCACGTCCCTTGTAGTGCCGAATCAGATCGAAGCAGCGGCGTAGCGCGCTAAGCATGCCCAACGCCAAAATATCTACTTTTAGCAGCCCCATGGCGTCCAGATCGTCCTTGTCCCACTGAATAACGGTACGCTCGGCCATGGCTGCATTTTCTACGGGTACAAGCGTCTCCAGTGATTGCTCCGAAATGACGAATCCACCTGGGTGCTGCGAGAGATGCCGTGGAAACCCAATCAACTCACCGGCCAGGACGAGCACTCGCTTGAGCAACAGGCTCTCCGGGTCGAATCCGGCCTCCTGCAGGCGATCCGGAGGCGGTATACGATCGCTCCAGCGACCGCAGCATTCAGCCAGGGCATTGATCTGATCCGCCGGCAAGCCCAGCGCCTTGGCCACGTCACGCACGGCGCCAGTCGCGTGGTAGGTATTGACCACCGCCGTCAGGGCTGCACGTGTGCGCCCGTAACGTTGAAAGACATACTGGATGACCTCTTCACGGCGCTCGTGCTCAAAGTCCACATCAATGTCTGGCGGCTCGTTTCGCTCATGGGAAATGAACCGCTCGAACAGTAAATTGATTCGCGTCGGGTCAAGCTCGGTAATCCCCAGGGCAAAGCATACCGCCGAGTTGGCTGCTGAGCCCCGACCCTGACAGAGAATGCCTTGCTCTCGTGCAAAGCGGACGATGTCATGCACGGTCAGGAAATAACTCTCGTACCGCTTCTGGCAGATCAGCTCAAGCTCACGATCCAACTGTTTCGTAACAGTGTCCGGTGTACCTTCCGGCCACCGCCAAGTACTGCCCTGCTCTACCAACCTGCGTAGCCAGCTACTGGGCGTATGCCCCTGGGGCACTACCTCCGAAGGATAGTGATACTGTAGTTCGGTAAGTCTGAACCGACAGCGCCGGGCAATCTTCACCGACTCGGCCAGCAATGCTGCCGGATAGCACTCAAACAGTGTCTCCAGCGTACGCAGGTGGCGTTCACCATTGGGGAACAATCGCTGCCCAGCTTCGGCGACCGTTACATGATGCCGGATGGCGGTCATGGTGTCCTGCAAGGCGCGTCGCCCTCGTGCGTGCATATGCACATCGCCACAGGCGACCAGAGGCAAATCCAGGGCGGCGCCTAGCGCCTGAAGCCTTACCCATCTTTCGGCATCATCCGGACCATAATGTCGCTCGACACCTACCCATAGGCGCCCGGAAAAGCACTCGCTCAACCAGCTACCCTGCGTATTGTCGTCCATGTCAGGCAGCCAGATCGCCACAAGTCCCAAGCAGTGATCCGTAAGATCCTCCTTGAGTAGACGATAACGGCCCTTTTCCGCACGGCGCCTCGCTCGGGTAATCAGTCGGCACAGATGATGGTAGCCGCCCAGGTCTTCCACCAGCAGCACAACCTTTGGGCCTTCACTGATACAGAATTCAGCACCCACAATCAGAGGTAGGCCATGTGCTTGTGCGGCTTGCCAGGCCCGCACGATACCGGCAAGCGTACACTCATCCGTAATGGCCAGCGCCTCATATCCCAGGCGTTTGGCCTGTTCAAATAACTCATCGGCACTGGAGGCGCCTCGCTGAAAACTGAAATGGGATAAACAGTGCAGCTCCGCATAACCAGTGCTCATGCGAACCACCCATGCAACCACCACCCCGGCCGCTGTGCGATTGCCTGATAAGCCCAGGCCAGGCGGCCATTGGGAAGCTCCACCAGATAATAGTCCCGGCGTATATCGCTGCCGTCCCACCAGCCAGACTCGATCCGCTCGGGGCCGGCCAGAATACGGGGTGCCGCCTCGCCCAGCGGAATAGGCTCACGTAACAGCCACGCCGGGCGCTTCCCTTGGGCAAGCATCTGTAGATCATATGATTTGGCATCCTGGCGCCAGGATGCCTCCGGCCGATGATCCCCCTGGCCGCCAACCGCATAGACGGCCGAATCACCAAGGCGTGTTCTGAGGCGTTCGCGTAACTGCTCCCACGATAGCGTCTGCTGCGGTCGTGGTTCAAACAAACTACGGTGCTCCGGTACAAAGGCTGGAAGTTGCTCCGCGACCAGCCGCAACGCCAGAATGGGCGCCGTAACCTGATGGATTTCCAGCCGCCCACGGGCATATTCAAACAACAGGCCCGCATCCCGTTCGGGTGTCAGGAGTCCTACCGTGATCAGGCTATCCGGTTGCGCACGGTGCTCCAGATACAGCATGAAGCGCTGCACACCACTGTCCCTCCCGGCCAGGTACATGGCCAGATCCAACGTCAGGCGACGTAACGGAAACAGGAGTTGCTGGTTCGACTCCACTTCAAAGTTAAACTCTACCCGCGCATCAAAGGTATCAGGCGGCCGGTAGAAGCCCAGCGCCAATGGCCTTCTACCCAGTAACAGATCGAGTTGGTTCAGCAAACCGGCGGAAAAGCGCCTGGCTATTTCGGCCCTGGGCAGATCCATTACCTGCCTAAGTCGTATCAGCCCCATACGGCCAAGCGATTGCACCAGGGCGTTGTCCAGGCCAGCCCGGTCCAGTGGCAAGGGGCCGAGCCTTTGCCGCAACTCCGTATCGTTCGCGATAACCAGGTCATCCGAGACATTGGCCATGATGCGCGCGGATACAGGATTGGGCGCCAGGGTAATACGATGGCTGAAGCCGAGCGCCACCAACTCGTCACGTAGGCGCCTGGAAAACGCAGGCCAGGGGCCAAACAACGGCATGCTCGATTCAACTTCAAGCAGAAGCGCTCGTGGATAATGCAGACTCACCTGGGCACTGAAGCCATATGCCCAGGCAGCCAGAAGATTCTGGTTGCGCTCGATATCGTCCAGATCGTATTCGGCTGTTGCAAAGCCTGGGCATAAGGTTTGTGCAGCAGCGAGGGTCAACCCTGGCGCCAGCCCCAACGCCCTGGCACGGGCATTAACTGCACGCAGGACGCGCCGTTGTGGCGTACCTCCGAGCAAGACCAAGGGTTCGGTACATTCGGGACGGTGACGCAGCACACCGTCCAGCGCCAGTTGTGGCAGCAGGATACACGCCCATTTCATAGCGGCCCCCTTAGCGCCAGGCAGCCGCAGGAAGAGGCAGTGCTTTCGGTTGACCGCCACGGCACTTGAGGATGCGCAGCTGTAGCGGGCTGGGCTCTATCACCAGCCGTAGAGCAGCAGGTGATGGATTGGCAGCCTCTTCAAGGCTGCGGTAGACAAATGCCAATGTCTGTCCGGTCTCGGCCGCCACTTGTAGCCTGCGTAGCGCCTTGTCATCCGCACGTTCCGGCCAGCACAGTACCGCACCACAACTGCCCGAGCGAAGGCATTGCTCTGCAGCCCATAAGGTTTCCCGCCCCTTGGCTTCGACGATACTTACCAAGCCCATATCGACCCCAGCGGCGATCCAGGCCTGGGGATAAGGCAAGTAAGGGGGTGCAATCAAGGTAACTCGCTCACCGCTTTGCGTCAGCCGGGCAAGCGTAGGCCAAAGCAGCTTGATATCCCCTATTCCGGTATAGGGCAACAGGATCTCAGTCAAGGCAGCCTCAGGCCAGCCGCCAAAAGGCAATCGCTCATCCAGCTCCGCATATCCGGTTGGCTGAGTGCCCATTCTGACCTGAACGCCGTGGCCCTTCCAGACCCGACGACTATCAAGCAGGCCCTCGAGCGCTACAACATTACTCATGGCGTGCCTCCCGCTTTACGCAAGGCACGGGTCAGCTGGAGATTATCTCCGGCCAGTGGTTTGAGCAGTAGCCTGACCAAGGCCAAGCTCCCATGCCAAACTGAGTTAAATGCCTTAAAGCGCGGGATGTGCCGATGGGCCTTGACCAGACCGTTGTAAGGACCAAAGGGAACTGGTTTGTTAGACGGCTTACATTGCAGGTGATTGGCCTGCTGGGCTTTTGCTAGAACGCCACGTAACCTATCCAACGTCTCGTTGAGTAAGTGATCATAGCGAAGCAGTGATGGTTGCGGTCGGAACAGAATGACTTGCAGATCAAGCGAGTCGATCGCTTCACTGAGCTTGTCCATGTGGCCCTACCTTGAGCACGACAACGTTTTCAGCATCCTTGCAAGCCGCTGGTTGGAATGTGCTCTCGGAAAGCCTGTGCGCCAGATGAAGATAATCTTCCTGCGCCATCCAACAGACAGGGTCGATCTGTTTTTCAGGGCTGAGTCGTCGTAAAAGGGCAATCATGAACATGGGTGAGACCTCCTTTGCTATTACTGTATAAATAAACAGTAATAAGACAAACGGTATCTCGCAATCTTGACTCCGACGAACGGTATATCAAAAGGCCTTTATTTGACGTGGATTCCTTTTATGCCCCATCGCTAAACGCATAACGTGCTCCACACTTCAAGACCTGTTCAGGCGATTTCCAAGCAGCTCCAGGAAAACCTTTACCCTCAGTGGGATATAACGCCGAGTCGGTAGTAGCGCCCAGATAGACAGCGCCTGCGGCTGTACATCATCCAGGCTGACCTCTACCAACGAACCGGCCGCCAGCGCTTCATGCACATCCCAATAGGTCAGCTGCGCCAGACCCAACCCCTGAAGGCAGGCAGTACGAATACCTTCAAGGCTGCTGCTGGAAAGCCGCCCCTCCACCCGAATCGAGCGCACCTGCTGCCCTGCCATGAAAGGCCAGTGCTGAAGGCCGTTCAACAGGAGACAGGCGTGACGGGCCAATTCACTTGAGTTAACAGGCGTGCCGTTGAGCCGCAGGTATTGTGGGGAGGCACATAACACACGTGGATTGACTGCCAGCTGACGTGCGATCAGGTTCGAGTCTCGCAAAGGTGCAATGCGAATGGCTACATCGATACCGCTCCCCACGATATCGACAATGTTATCACTCAGATTCAAATCCACTTTCAAGGCAGGATGCTCTGCCAAGAGCTGGGGTAATAGAGGCGCAATCACCGTGCGGCCAAAAACCGCTGGCGCGGTGACCTTCAGCACACCGCGAGCACCAGAGGCCTCTGGAGAAAGCGTAGCACGTGCAGCTTCCTCAGCCTCCAGCATGGTCTGGGCATACGGTAAAAACGCCTCGCCTTCAGGCGTCAGCGATACGGAGCGGGTCGTGCGGTGAATCAGCCGAACCCGTAATTCACGCTCCAATGCTGCCAGCCGACGTGAAACAGACATAGGTGTCATACCGAGGCGGCGGGCCGCACCTGACAAACTCCCCGCCGCTGCAATGGCTGCCAGGACGCCAACATCTTTCATATCCATGGATTTTAACGCCTGCCGTTATACCGGTTACTCACCTGTGAAGACTACAGAAGCACTCAAGATCTCGCTATCGTAGCCACACGATCTCTCTTCAAGCCTATCGATAAAGGCTTGGCAAACTTCTCTTTGCATTAAAGCCTTTGGAGACATCATCCCATGGTCAAGACGCTTTTCACCCATTTCGATATAAACGGCGTATCGTTAAACAACCGCCTCGCCGTAGCGCCCATGACACGTGTCAGTGCCAATGAGGACGGGACCCCGAACGACACCATGAATCGTTACTACGAGCGCTTTGCACGTGGTGGGTTTGGGTTGATCATCACGGAAGGCCTGTATACCGATCAGGCTTACGCCCAGGGTTATGCGTATCAGCCTGGGATGAGCGATAACGAGCAAGCCCAGGCCTGGAAACCTCTTGTGGATACCCTGCATGCCCAGGACAGCAAGGTCTTTGCCCAACTCATGCATGCCGGTGCGTTGACTCAAGGTAATCGTTTTCGCAACGACACCCTCGCCCCCTCTGCCCTCCAACCCAAGGGCGAGCAGATGGCGTTCTACCGTGGTCAAGGGTTTTATCCCCTGCCAAAAGCAATGACCGAAGCAGACATCGCTGATGTCATCAGCAGCTTTGCCCAAGCAGCCAAGCGGGCGGTGGAGGTTGCGGGATTCGATGGCATAGAGATTCATGGTGCCAACGGCTACCTGCTCGATCAGTTCTTTACCGACTACACCAACATGCGTGATGACCGCTGGGGTGGCGATATTCGCCAACGACTTTCGCTGAGCCTTGAAGTGTATAAAGCGGTTCGCTCCGCAGTCGGGGCTAACGTGCCCGTGGGAATCCGCATATCCCAAGGCAAGGTGAACGACTTCGAGCACAAATGGAAAGAAGGCGAAGCCGGAGCAGAAATTGTATTTGGTACGCTGGCCGAAGCGGGTATCGACTTCATCCACGTGACCGAGCACGAAGCATGGCAGCCTGCCTTTGGCGAAGGGCCCAGCCTTGTAGCACTGGCACGCCGCTATGCTCCCACTGTTACAGTCATTGCCAACGGCAAATTGCATGACCCGGAGCGGGCAGCACAGGCGCTGGAAGACGGTGCCGATCTGATTGCCATTGGACGCGGTGCGCTGGCCAACGCCGACTGGCCGCAAAAGGTGGAGAACGCACAAGCACTGGCTGAATTCGATCCTAGCCTGCTAGGCCCGATTGCTCATATCAAGGCATCCGAAACGCTCTGATAGCTAGGCTTTTAGCAAAGTAATATTCAAGCGATGCCGCCACCCAAACGGCCAGAAATTTATCTGGCCGTTTTGCTTCACTCTTTCAGTACCTACGGTGATTGATTCCTTCGCCTACATGTTAGGGAACAAAGTGAGCGACGTTAAGCATGTGGCTAGACACTATTAAGTTTATATTGCTTTACTTCTGTTCTTATTTTCGTATGGTGAAATAAATGGGCTTTATTGCAGCGCCTGCGGAGAGGCATAGGAAATAAAGGATAAAAAATATAATTCCTAACACTTCTCCTAAGCTACCACTGGATGAATCTAAAAAAACTATATAGCGATGTTGTACATAGACTGCGACGCTTAGGAAGAAAAAGGCTGCTGTACAGCCAGCTATCCATTTCCATGAAGGCAAAATGAGTGGAATGCAAAATAATACAAGACCAATTCCTAAGATTTCATGCATAGCTTTTCCTTGCTTTGCCTAACGCTTGAACTAAGCCACGCCGTGAAGCGGCGTCGACTTGAAGGCTGTAATGGACTCTCCCTGCACCACATTTCTTCTATAACACAGTGGTGACTGTTCGCTGGGAGAGGTGCAATGAAACGCATAGCGGTTGATTTGGCCAAGTCCGTTTACCAGGTTGCCGAGAGTGTTCAGGTCGGTCGGGTGGATCGGCGCAAGCGGCTCGACTCCAGGGCATTTGCGCAATATGTACAGGAGCAGCTCGAGCCTGTCGAGTGGGTGATGGAAGCCTGTGGCACCGCTCACCATTGGGGCCGGTTGATGCAGGAGAAAGGGCATCGTGTCGTGCTCTTACACCCTCGTTACGTGCGCCCGTATCGGCGACGCAACAAGACAGACCGCAACGACTGTGACGCCATTCTGGAAGCAGCGCGCTGCCAGGAAATCCGCCCGGTTCCGGTCAAGAGTATGCAGCAACAGCAGGTGCAGCAACTCCACAAGCTGCGCGAGGGTTGGAAGAAATCCCGTGTTCAACGCATCAACCTGTTGCGCGGCATCCTGCGTGAAGCAGGGGTTGACGCACCGAATGGCATCAAGCCCTTTCTGCGCCAGGCGTGCGAGCTGATCGAGCGGGCCGAAGTGCGCGCCTTGCGCGGTGCGCTGCAAGTAGTGCTGGCTGAAGTCAACCTCTATGAACAGTCGATGCGCGAGTGCGAGGAGCAACTGGCACGCTGGCATGCCGATGACGAAATAGTCCATAAGCTCGACGAAGTCAGTGGCATTGGCCTGCTGACAGCCAGTGCATTGAAGACCGCCGTTGGCAAGCCTGAACGTTTCGCCAGCGGCCGACACCTCAGCGCCTGGCTGGGCATGACGCCGAACGAATACAGCAGTGGGGAACGTCGCAAGCTTGGACGGATCAGTTGCAAAGGCAACGTCTACGTCCGCACTTTGCTGATTCATGGTGCGCGAGCCGCATTATTGGCAGCTAAACGCTGCAAGGCGCGAACACCTGAGCGGCTGACTCATCTGCAGCGTTGGGCCTTGGACACCGCTGAACGCATCGGCCATAACAAGGCCGCCGTGGCATTAGCCAACAAGCTGGTAAGGATCTGCTGGGCGGTGTGGTGCCATGAGCGACGGTTCAGCGGTAACTGGCAAAGCACAAAGCCTGCCTGACGGCGAGGCTAACAATGAAGTGAGTTTCTAGTGGTTGTGGTGAGAAGCGAGACTGTCGGAACAGGCGAGTCCTGCAGCAGAGCAAGGCCGATAACAATGATGATCTTTGTGGTCGCTTGAACGCTTGGCCCCTGCTGCGCGAACTACAGAATGGCCAGGGCAGTGCCCAGTAAAGGCCGGATATACGAATGCAACCGCGCTGACGACAGGATCGAAAAAGCTATCCTCACTGCTTGTGGGGAGAGTCCATATACATTGTTAGGTTTCTACTCTACGTAGATGCTGCTCTTTTATTTGTATTCGAAGTATTGATATGCCCAAGCAAAATACCGCTTTTGTGTACTTTACAAAGCCTTTTGCTCTTGCCTCCCAGTCTTCTAATGAAGCTGTTTTGGGCTCTGATATTTCGGTGCGAGAGCCGCGACCTTTGAACATTTCTCCTTTAAAGCTCTTGGAAGCCTCTATGCAGCATTTTATATCTGCTACATGGTCTTCAATTTCAGGCGAGAGAAAGTCTACTTTATCTGTCGAGTGTGCAAACTTGTTCCGTAGTTTTCTGATTTTACCCAAGTCATCAAATATGTCCTTGGTGATTAGTCCGAATGCATAGCAAATCAGGGCTTTTGATGAAAAGCTAGATAGGGGGCCGCTCAGGTCAAATACTTCTTTTATTTGCTTTGCTGATACACCGTTTCTTTTGATTATGTCCTTTAGCATCTCGCTCAAATCGTCTT
The DNA here is from genome assembly GCF_003691465.1 of Pseudomonas sp. LTJR-52. Lineage (NCBI taxonomy): Bacteria > Pseudomonadati > Pseudomonadota > Gammaproteobacteria > Pseudomonadales > Pseudomonadaceae > Pseudomonas > Pseudomonas sp. LTJR-52. Next base: position 4,716,572 of record NZ_CP033105.1, on the reverse strand, counting down.
CTAGCAGGGCGGCTGCAACAATTACGGCACCTCGATCAGACTCGTCAATTAATTCTGGTTTTTCTTTGCCCGTGCCCATGATTAAACCTAACGCGAGTGGTAATGGGCGCCAACGAAGCGCAGCGTAGTTGGCGTCCCGTTGACTAACTTGTTAAATCTCGGGCTCAAGAAAATATATATTTAACTCCCGATCGTCTGGATCACTTAAGAAGTTTTCCAACACAACCTTAAATTTTCTTTCCGGAAACTGCATGCATAGCTTGGCTTCCCACGCCTGCACAATGCCGTTTGCGAGGTAAAGAAGAAACTCATCCGTGACCTCTTCTTCGGCACCTAAGAAGAAATTTGCCAAGTCGATCAGGTTTAAATATTTTTGAGCGTCAGCCTTATTCGTGCAATTAGCAATAATTGTCTCGTATCTATTCTTCTGCCAAAGGCTTTCAATAAATATCGTATCATCAACCTTGATGAAGGCTGGCCAAACAAGCTCCAAATATGCGAGAAAATGATCGTACCTACCTATACAGGTGATCCAATCTCCCAAGGAGATTCCGTTGCCATTGTTCCACTTCAGCAGCTCTGGAACTAATTCTTCAAACTTACTCATAGATATTTAACTACTATTAGACGTCACGTGACGGATAACACGCTGGACGAGTCTGACGCATAACCTTCCTTGTCATTTCTATTTTTCCTTTCTAAAACAGGCCTTTCCGAGGAGCAGTGACGGTATAAGCGAGTTATACGTCATGCACAGGGCGGCACGGCTGCGGGAGCAAATTGAGCCCAGACATTACTCGATTCGCATGGGGCGCGTCTATTACAGGTAGGTTTAATTTTCAAGCAGAAGAAACGAGACTCAGCTCATACTCCTTCGCTTACACTGATGCCTATGCCAGCACTTCATGTCATAAGCATGTAGCGTCTAAGGCCAATGCCTGCTTTTCGGTTTTCCTCAAAGCGCCAGCAAGGTATCAACCAGCCGTTCGCCTATAGGTAAGTCATGCCCACTGGTGGTGTGAACCGTCTTTCAAAAAGCCTGAGGGCAGACTTAAGGCGGAGGTCAAATCATCCATAAGGCGGGTGTCCCTCCTCTTTCCAGCCGCTACCTTGGCGCACATTTTTAGTTTGGAAAAGTGTGCGCCTACACATGAAATCGAAAGCCTTTCTGTATCTGGCTGTGCTGTGGCTAGCCGCCTGCAAACCTGAAGCGCCTGTCCAGGCACCTGCAGCACCACCGGTTGAGGTGGCGGTGGTAACGCTGAAGTCACAACCTGTCCCCCTGGTTGCCGAGCTTAACGGCAGAACCGTGGCCCATATGGAGGCTGAGGTTCGCCCACAGGTGTCAGGCATCATTACACAGCGCACCTTTGAAGAAGGAACACTCGTCAAGGCCGGGCAGGTTCTCTACCGAATCGAACAGGCGCCCTACCGTGCCTCGCTCAACCAGGCTAAGGCCTCGCTGGCTAATGCCCAGGCCACGTTGCAGGCCGCCAAGCTTAAAGCCGAACGCTACAGCGATCTGATCAAGATCGAAGCCGTCTCCCAGCAGGAGGCAGACGATGCCAAGGCCAGCTATCAGCAAGCTCTGGCTACCATTGCCGAGCGCAAGGCGGCGGTTGAGTCTGCACAGATCGACCTGAACTTCACGCAGATCACGGCGCCTATTGCTGGACGGATCAGCAAGAGCAGCATCACCCCAGGTGCTCTGGTAACAGCCAATCAGGAGACCGCGTTGGCGGTTATCCGTACGCTGGACCCTATCTATGTGGACATCACTCAATCCAGCGCCGCGCTGCTCAGGCTCAAGAAGGCCTTGGGCAATGGCGTAGCCGCTGGCAGCACCGATGTCAGCCTTCGCCTGGAGGACGGCTCGCTCTATCAGCACGCAGGAGTACTGAAGTTTGCAGAGGTTGCCGTGGATCAGGAGACCGGCTCTGTCACGCTTCGCGCACTTTTCCCTAACGCTGAAGGGCTTCTTCTGCCCGGCATGTATGTGAGAGCCATCTTGCAAGAGGCCGTTGCGCCCCAGGGACTCCTTGCGCCTCAACGAGGCATTACCCGAGATGCGAAAGGCAATGGCATGGCCCTGGTTGTAAACGCCAACAACACGGTTGAAACACGTGAAGTGGTTACAACCCAGGCTATTGGTAGCAGCTGGCTGATTCAAAGCGGACTGGCGGAAGGCGATCGCCTCATCGTTGAAGGCACCGGCAAGGTCAAGGCGGGGGCGACGGTACATGCGGTTGAGTTCAAACCGGCAGGTTCCGGTGAGGCTCGCGCCACGCAGCAGGGACAGTAATCGATGTTTGCACATTTCTTTATCAAGCGACCGGTCTTCGCCTGGGTCATCAGTATCGTCATCATGCTTTTTGGCCTCTTGGCGATACGTACTCTTCCCATCGCCCAATACCCGGATGTGGCGCCTCCCGCTATTTCGGTCAGTGCTTCCTATTCTGGCGCCTCGGCCGAGACCATGGAGAACAGCGTTACGCAAATCCTTGAACAGCAACTCAAGGGGCTGGATGGCCTTCAGTCATTTTCCTCAAGCAGCAGCTCTACAGGGCGAACCAGCATTACCGTGACCTTCAACCAGGGCATTGATCCCGATAACGCTCAGATTCAGGTCCAGAACAAGGTTCAGCAGGCGCTTACGCGTCTGCCTTCCGAGGTGCAGCGGCAAGGCGTCTCGGTGACCAAGGCGCAGAATGATTTCCTGCTGATCATGGCCCTATATGACGACACGGATCGTTCATCCTCTACTGATATTTCCGACTATATGGCCAGTAACCTGCAGGACCCTATCTCACGGGTTCCTGGTGTAGGCGATGTGCAAATATTCGGCTCTGAATATGCCATGCGCATATGGTTAGATCCCTCGAAGCTGGCTACCTATGGATTGATGCCATCTGACGTCACGGCGGCCGTACAGGCACAGAACACTCAAGTTTCTGCTGGACAGATTGGCGGATTGCCTTCTCCACCGGATCAGGAGCTCAACGCCACCGTCACCGCACAATCGCGACTGCGTACACCCCAGCAGTTCCGGGACATCATCTTGAAGAGCGATTCGTCAGGCGCGCATGTGCATTTGGGCGATGTGGCTCGGGTGGAGCTGGGCAGTGAGAGTTACAGCATCGTCACTCGCTTGAACGGCCATGCTGCTGCAGGACTTGCAGTGAAGCTTGCACCTGGAAGCAATGCACTTTCCACAGCCGAAGGCGTAAAGGCGCTGGCACAGGAGCTGTCCAGTAACTTTCCTGAAGGCTACCACCTGGAGTTCCCGCTCGACAGCACGGAATTTATCAAGCTTTCAGTTCACGAGGTCATCAAGACGCTCTTCGAGGCGATTGCCCTTGTTGTCGTGGTGATGTTCATTTTCCTGCAGAGCTGGCGCGCGACCCTTATCCCGGCGATTTCCGTTCCGGTGGTGCTGTTAGGCACATTCGGCGTGCTATGGATTGCAGGATATTCCATCAATACGCTGACCCTGTTTGGCGTGGTGCTGTCCATTGGTCTTCTGGTAGACGACACCATTGTGGTGGTGGAAAACGTTGAGCGCCTGATGACGGAGCGCAAGCTGTCTGCCCTTGACGCCACCATGGAGTCGATGACGGAAATCAACAGTGCGTTGATCGGGATTGCCATGGTGTTGTCTGCCGTTTTTCTGCCTATGGCTTTCTTTGGCGGGTCGACAGGGGTTATCTATCGGCAGTTTTCCATCACTATCGTGGCGTCCATGGTGCTGTCGGTGTTTATTGCACTGACACTCACACCCGCCCTGTGCGCAACATTACTCAAGCCAGCCGAGCATCAGGCGCAGTCTGGTTTCTTTGGCTGGTTCAACCGCACCTTCAACAAGAACCTCAACCGCTATGAGCATGGGGTAACGGGCGTACTCAAACGCCCGGTACGGTTCATGCTCATTTATGGATGCCTGGGCGCCGTACTGGTCGTGCTGTATATGCGTTTACCCAGCGGCTTTCTGCCTACCGAAGACCAGGGCTCGAACATGGTGCAGTTTACCTTGCCGGTCGGAGCCTCCCAGAAGCGCAGTCTGGAGGTTGGCAAGACCATTGAGCGCCACTATCTGGAAACCGAAAAGGACAACACCAAAGCAATTTTTACCATTGTCGGATTTGGCTTTGGCGGAAGCGGCCAGAATACGGGCCTTGCGTTTGTTGCCCTTAAAGATTGGAGCGAGCGCACCGATGAGAAAGATCGGGCCGATAGTATTTCCAATCGCGCCATGGCCACCTTTTATCGTTCCCGCGATGCGCAGATCTACGCCCTGACCCCTCCTGCGATCCAGGGCCTAGGCCAATCGGCTGGCTTCACGTTCCAGCTACAGGCATCAGCCACAACGGACCGTGCTCAGCTCCTGGGCTTTCGTAATCAGCTGTTAGGGCTGGCCGCAGCAGAGCCGTCCCTGGCCGCAGTTCGCCCAAGCGGCCTGGAAGAAACTCCACAGCTCAAAATCGACATTGATCAGTCCAAGGCGGTTTCCAGCGGGCTAGCGTTGAGCGATATCAACTCGACGTTAAGTGCCGCCTGGGGCAGTACCTATATCAATGACTTTATCGACCGGGGTCGCGTCAAGCGGGTGTACATGCAGGGTGATGCCCCGTTTCGTTCTCAGCCTGATGATTTGTACCAGTGGTACGTGCGTGGTCAGTCCAACGCGATGACACCTTTCTCGGCCTTTGCCACTACGCATTGGGAGCGCGGCCCGGACAACCTTGAACGCTTTAACGGCCTTGCCTCATACGCGATTCAGGGTCAGGGTGCTCCGGGTGTCAGCTCGGGTGAAGCCATGGACACCATGGAACGTTTGGCCAGCCAGTTGCCCCAGGGTACAACCTTTGCCTGGAGCGACCTGTCCTATCAGGCGCGCGAATCCAGCGGGCAGGCCATTCGCCTTTATGCCCTGTCTATTCTGATTGTTTTCCTCTGCCTGGCAGCCCTCTACAACAGCTGGTCGATTCCCTTCTCGGTGCTCATGGTCATTCCGCTGGGTATCGTCGGCACTATCCTCGCAGCCACCTTGCGAGGGCTGGAAAACGATGTATTTTTCCAGGTTGCGCTCATTACCACCATTGGCTTGGCTGCCAAGAATGCCATTCTGATTGTTGAGTTTGCCGAAGCGGCTGAGAAGCGTGGGCTCTCCATCTGGAATGCGGCGCTTGAGGGTGCTCGCTTAAGACTTCGTCCGATTGTCATGACGTCCCTGGCCTTTATGGCTGGTGTGCTGCCCCTGGCCGTTGCTACCGGTGCAGGCGCCAACAGCCGCATCTCCATCGGCACCGGCATCATTGGCGGTACGCTCACCGCAACAGTGCTTGCGATCTTTTTCGTACCGCTGTTCTTTGTGCTCGTCCGCGGCCTCGCTATCCGCTTCCAGAAGAGCAAGACCCCATCCACTTCGCAGGAGACACCGTGATGCGCCTGAGATGTTTAGCGCTGCTCATGCCGATGGCTCTGCTTGGCTGCACTCTCGCTCCCACTTATGAGCGCCCCGCCGCCCCGGTTCCTTCGACGTGGCCGCAGGGAGCTGGCTACACGCCCTCTGTACAAGCCTTTGTGCCAACCACTTGGGAAGCGCTTGTGCTGGATGCCGATCTACGGTCCGTTATAACGCTTGCGCTAGCCAATAACCGGGACCTGCGCAAAGCGGCGGCCAATATCGAGTCGGCTCGGGCGCAGTATCGTCTGCAGCGCTCCGAACTCTGGCCCCAGTTAAACGCCAGCGCCAATGCTTCACGTTCACGCACTCAGGTTGAGACGTTGGGCCAAAAACAGACCGTCTACAGCAAAAGCGTTTCGGCAAGCGTTGGGCTTAGCGCCTATGAGCTGGATTTGTTTGGACGCGTGCGGAGCCTGTCCGAATCAGCGCAGCAGAGTTTGCTGGCTACAGAAGAGGCTTCCCGCGCCACCTATATCAGTTTGATCGCGGAAACAGCCAATGCCTACCTGACGCTCGCGTCTGACCGGGCGCAACTGAGGATCTCGGAGGAAACGCTGGAAAGTGCCGGCCGCACGGTCAACCTGATCCAGGGGAGACTCTCGGCAGGCATTGCCTCCCGTGTTGATCTGCGGCAGGCCCAGACGATCTATGAGCAGGCACGCGCAGACATTGCCAACTACCAGACGCTTGTCGCTCAGGACCGCAATGCACTGGAACTGCTGGTCGGGCAGACCTTGGACGATGCGGTGCTACCCCAACCCTTGGAGGCAGATAAACCATTGTTTGCCGAGGTCTCGCCTGGGCTGTCTTCCGACGTCCTGCTCAAGCGCCCGGATGTGCTTCAGGCCGAACACAACCTGTTGGCAGCCAATGCCAATATCGGGGCTGCTCGGGCAGCATTCTTTCCGCAGCTGAGCCTTACTTCCTCTGTAGGCTTGAGCAGTAACGGGCTGTCATCGCTGTTTTCAAGCGCCAACAAAGTCTGGTCATTCATGCCCTCTGTTAGCGTCCCGATCTTCACCGGCGGCGCCAATACAGCCAACCTGAACTACAGCAAGGCCCAGCGGGACTATTACGTCGCTGACTATGAGCAAAGCATCCAGACCGCTTTTCGTGAAGTGGCTGACGCGCTGGCCAGGCGCGGCACACTGGAGGAGCAACTTTCTGCCCAGACAGCTCTTTTGGAAGCGGCCAGCGAAAGCTACCAGCTCTCAGATGCACGTTATAGACGGGGTATTGATACCTTCCTGAATGCGCTCGATGCGCAACGTACGCTCTACAGCGCCCAGAAATCGCTGATCAATGCACGTCAAATCGCGGAGGAAAATCGCATCGAGTTGTACAGAGTGTTGGGTGGTATCTGATAAACAAAGGCCCGGCCGAATACCGGGCTGGGCCTTTACTAGACTGCGCTTTTAGGACCCATGATGCGTCATCAATCCTTGCTTCCAGGCGAAGGCAACGGCTTCTGTACGATCAGCCAAGTCGAGTTTGGAGAGCAGGCTGCTAATATGGGACTTCACTGTTTTCTCACTAATATTCAGTGCAGTAGCAATGCGCACGTTACTGCCCCCAGAGGCAAGCTCGCGAAGCACATCAAGTTCACGCTCGGTCAGCTCCTTGAAGGGATCGACCTTGGGCTCGCGAATTCCCCTGACCACCTTGAGAAGCTTCGACGCGACAAAGGGATGAATAATGATCTCACCTCGCGCGATCCGGCGGATCATATCAATCAGCTCATCACCCAACATCGTCTTGACGAGAAAGGACTGAGCGCCCGCCTCAATGGCAGCAAAGGCCAACTCATCTTCTTCGGTAGAACTCAAGACAGCTATCTGGCTACCCGGACTTACCTCCAGCAGTCGCTTGATTGTCTCCACACCGCTCAACCCTGGCATCATCAAATCCAGCAAGACAAGCTCAGGTTTGGACGCCTGAGCGAGCTCAATCGCTGTCTGTCCATCTCCCGCCTCGCCTATCACATCGAACTCGCCGGTAATGTCGAGCAGACTGCGGATGCCCTGTCTGACAATGGCATGGTCATCAACCAGCAACACGGTGGTTTTCATCATTACCCTTCTGTGGGTTTAAAGGAGATTTCAACGGTGGTTCCCTGGCCGGGCTCGCTGCGAATATCAATACGCCCTTCCAAAAGCCAGTGGGCTCTTTGACGCATATTGCCCAAGCCCATTCCCGAGCTGGCGTGCCCCGGATGAAAGCCTTGACCATCATCTTCGATTTTAAGAACAAGCCGCTCTCCCTGACGAACGAGGGATATCCATAGATGCGAGGCGTTGGCATGTCGAAGCGTGTTGGCTGCCCCTTCACTGGCAATCAAGAGCAGCTCAGTTGCAACCGCATCCTCCTCGTTCAACCAGTGCATCACCTCTTCCTGAATATCGACAGACCATTGGATGGCGCTGCCCTCAAGCAGGTTTGCCAGGTTCTGCTTCAACGCGCTATCCAGGCCTAGTTCGGCCACTGTGGGTGCCGAGAGGCGATGGATAACATCGCTCATGTCTCGTTGAAGATGCTCAACAAGCTTGAGTGATGAGTTGGCCAGCTTGCTCTGCTCGGGATGGGTACTGCACAGGCGGCGTAAGAGGCTGAGCTGCAGCCCTAGGGCGAAGCACCGCTGCTTCGCGGTATCGTGCAGTTCGCGGGCCAACCGACTGCGCTCATCCTGCGCAGCGATAGCCTGCTTGACCTCAATCACACCTGCTACCGCATCAGCCATATGATCGAATCGCTGGGCCAGCCGGCCGAACTCATCATGTCCCTCATCGTTGATACGCATATCGAGTTGGCCCTGTGCCCAGGTATTGGCTACCTGCTCGGCATGACGAATTCTATTCAGCAGGAAGAAAGCCAGCAGCAGTGCGGTGCAACAATTACTGATCAGCATGTAGGGCCAAAGCCAACCAAACTGACGGCTCGTATCTGCCCAGAAGGCTTTCCATGGATCAAACCCTTCCATACCCAGAACAAGCCTATCCGCCTCTTGTGGTAGCTGAGCAACCGCCGTGCTAAACCAGATATCACTGGCCGTACGCGTCTCATCGCTTTCAACCTTGATACTGTTACTCTGGCGGCTAACTGTCTGCATTCTGGCTTGAAGCGGCTCCGTCAGTTTGGCGGGGTAATGACATTGCAGCCCCTGCTCATTGCGGTACAGCGCTGCAAGACGCCCTTCCCCGAGAGACTGGCTAAAACTATTACCAGCCTTGCCTGTTAATACACCAGAACCAAAGACACGATGGACCAACAATTCAAGCAGTGCCTGGCAGCGTTCAGGCGTAGCGGCGGCTTGCAGCAGCTCAGCCACCACCCTGCCCTCTACCGCAACACGGTCGTGCAATTTATCTTCACTTAGCGCCTCTTTAAGCTCAACCTGACTTTTCCAGGTACCGAAGCCGATGATTGCAACTGTAGAAGAACCAGAGATCACGAACAGACTGACAAAAAATTTGATGAACAGTCCGCCCAGCCATCGCTTGGGCGTGAATAACGAGGCGAGCCTGGAGAGAGTAAGCAAGGAGGGCGTGAATCCTGATCATCGGGTTATATGATCATTTTGCCATGAACCCTTCAGCAGCGCCTGCGGCCTATCAGCTGCATTGTGAAGGTTGGAGAATCTCCTCGCGTTAAGACGTCAGGCTTTGCCTTTAGGTATGGAAATAGGCAAGACTCCATTTTTCTATCTACTGCGTGAGAAACCATGAAAACTCTTCTGGCTGGATTAATGATTCTTGGCTTGGCGTGCCAAGTTGCTCAGGCGGCCTGCCAGCGAGAGGCCACTGATTTCAATTATCCGGCTCAGCGTCTGGATGAAGCATTACAGCAGCTGACTCATAGTACCGGCTGCCCTGTCACGGTGGACCTTACCCCTTTCGCAGATCGGAAGGTGCCTGCACTGCATGGCCGCTATACACCTGTAGAAGCACTTTGGCAGCTAATAAAAGGAACAGGGCTCGAAGGTTACCCTACGGCTGATGGATTGGAAGCGAACACTCGCGAACAGGATGCCGTCGGGGCCAAGGCACAGGCTGTACATAGCCTTATCAATACCCAAAAAGGCTCGATTACCAAGGCCAAACAGCAGCATTACGAACAGCAAATCAAGGAAGTGGAAACCAGCGCAGCGGACCTGGCTCGCCAGCAGGGCTTTATCAGCGCCGGGGAGCGCAGCTCATTTCATCGCAGCCTGGACGGTATGCTCAATGAACTGAAGCGCTAGGTCATCTAGCCTATCCAGGTCGTTTTGAGAGCAGGCGGCTGGCTTCTGTTGCAGACGCCTGCTGGTCTATAAGAAAAGAAGGCTGCCTAGGATTTTTACCTAGGTAGCCTTTGATCAACCTGCCAAGACGCTATCGACCAGTGCTTTCGCCTCTTCCTGAATGCGCTTGAGGTGCGCTTCGCCCTCAAAGCTTTCGGCGTAGATTTTGTAAACGTCTTCCGTACCGGAAGGACGTGCAGCAAACCAGCCGTTTTCAGTCACAACTTTGAGGCCACCGATCGCCGCACCATTGCCAGGCGCCTCGGTCAGGATTTGTGTAATCGGCTGACCGGCCAGCTCGCTGGCAGTTACCTGTGAAGCGGAGAGCTTACCGAGCTTGGCTTTCTGCTCGCGATCAGCTGCAGCATCGATACGCTGATATACCGGCGAGCCAAAGCGCTCGGTCAGTGCCTGATAGCGCTCACCAGGGTCTTTGCCAGTAACCGCCGTGATTTCAGCCGCCAGCAGCCCCAGGATAATGCCGTCCTTATCGGTCGACCACGCACCGCCAGTCTTGCGCAGGAACGATGCGCCCGCGGACTCCTCACCACCAAAGCCAAGGCTTCCGTCCATGAGGCCATCCACGAACCACTTGAAGCCCACCGGCACCTCGACGACCTTCCGATCGATACCCTGAGCCACACGGTCGATCATGGAAGACGACACCAGTGTTTTACCAATACCCGCGTGAGCGCTCCACTCGGGACGGTGAGTAAAGAGGTATTCGATCGCTACCGCCAAGTAATGGTTGGGATTGAGCAGCCCGGTCGAACGCGACACGATACCGTGGCGGTCATGGTCGGTGTCACAGGCGAAGGACACATCGAAACGGTCCTTGTTTTCAATCAATCCAGCCATCGCATGAGGGGAGCTGCAGTCCATGCGGATCTTGCCGTCCCAATCCAGGCGCATGAAGCGGAAGGTAGGATCGATACGGGTCGACAGGACCTCAAGCGGCAAACCAAAACGCTCGGCAATGCGCGTCCAGTAGTGCACGCCTGCCCCGCCCAGAGGATCCACGCCAAACTTAAGGCCCGAATGCTTGATGGCTTCGATATCGATGACCTGATCAAGGCCACCCACATAGCTTTCGATAAAGTCGAATCGCTGCGTCGTTGGCGCTTTCAACGCACGGGCATAGTCCATGCGCTCCACGCCCTTCAATCCTGCCTTGAGCAGCGCATTCGCACGCTCCTGAATCCACTTGGTTACGTTGGTATCGGCCGGACCACCGTTGGTGGGGTTGTATTTGAATCCACCATCGGCAGGCGGATTGTGTGAAGGCGTAATGACAATACCGTCAGCCAGGCCGCTGGTGCGGCCTTTGTTGTATTCGAGAATGGCATTGGAGATGGCGGGCGTTGGCGTATAACCGGGCTCGCCCTGGGTCTCAGCACAGCCTGCATCGATACGGGTCTCAACACCATTGGCAGCCAGCACTTCCAGTGCTGAAACAAAGGCAGGTTCGGACAGCGCATGGGTATCCATGCCGACAAAGAGCGGACCATTTACGCCCTGCTCTTTTCGGTAATCACAAATAGCCTGGGTAGTTGCCAGGATGTGCCACTCATTGAAGCTGACCTTTAGCGATGAACCGCGATGCCCGGATGTACCAAATGAAACCTGCTGCGCCGGATCATCAGGGTTGGGCCGCTCACTGTAATAGCGCGACACCAGGCGCGGTAGGTTGACCAGGGTATGCTCATCGGGCAGGCGTCCTGCGTTAAGGTCGATGCTCATCTGACGTTCCTTTGATGGATTGAAATTACTGCCTCAAGTAAACCATGCGGCGACTCAAGAAGCATTCGAAAGCGGTATGACACTGGTGGGTGTCATTCATTCGCGCTTCGACCCAAGCACTACCACCCAGGGTTCCATTTTCGTTTCGCTTATGTGCTGCGGTACTCGGAAATAAGCAGTGAAAACGGCTCGCCAAAAGAAAACCCGGCATTAGCCGGGTTTTCGATAACTGTGTTGCGTTACAGCGGATGATCTACCTCATCATCGCCAAGCGGATTATCAGGAATGATATCGGGACGCAGTGGATCGAATACGTCACTGCCAATGCCCGCATCGTCCGGCACCACAGGATCGGAGCTTTGTGCAGTTAAGGGCGTATTGCTCATACAGATCTCCTCCATTCATAGCCATTAGCACTACACGGCTTTGGAGATATGAATCCACTATTTATTTTGCCAGTCATCCAAACCTTCAACAGCAGATTAAAGGTGGGTATAGATGTAACGGGCCGTCATCACAAGCGCTGTCACTCCAACCATAATCCCGATGAGACCAGACAATGCCAGTGCCGAAAAATGATAGAGATGACTTGGTGCACTGGCCATTATCAGTATCGCCGAAACACTGATCAACGAAACGATAGGCCCTACAGTCAGATAGCGTTTGAACACTGCCATGAACATGCCTCCCCAAGCAGCTCTGCAGACAGGCACCGTTGATAACACGGAATTATGAAGGCTATAAGTCATCACCAGACAGTTTTCCATTTGCGCCGGTCGTCAACCGACGAAAGGTATAAAGTTTTTCTGATCCCGACCGACAACGCAGCCACATCAATCAAGTAGATCCCTATGAAAAAGGTCAGCCAAACCTTGCGGACTCAAGCGTCCATCATCGAGGCCTATTGCGTTTTGGAAGAGGAAACTCGTCAGCATCCCGAGCTACGCGTATTCCTGCCTGAACTGCTTGATCTAAACAAACAGGCCTGCACGCTCATTGAGCGCTATATGGCCAAGGCAGCCGTTAAAGCCGCCACTGAATGAATCCAGCAATCCAGCGGATGCGTTTGGGCGCGAGCCTGACATACATGCTCACTGGCATAGCACAGGACAAAGGCTCACGAGTGATGCCATTGAAGTCAAAATCGTAGCCACCTTGAGCCGCCGGTTATGGCTTACACGAAGCGAAATGCAGGCTGCCAGGGAGCGTCTATAGTGTCTGGGCACATAACAAAAAGGACGCCTCATGACTGTTATGCTCCGCCGCGCCACGTGCTCTCTTTCATTGGCAATCGCTTTTGCCTTTTCTACCGCTTCCACCGTACAGGCTGAACCTAATCACCCCGTTCAATCCCATGCCGAACAGTACAAGGAAGAAGCACTCAAGCTACTCGAGCAACTGGTAAATATTGATTCGGGCTCGGGTTATGCACCTGGTCTGATACAGGTAGGTCAGATTGCAGCTGATCAGTTGAAACAGCTGGGCGCTACGATCGAGACTGTTCCAAACTCTCCACCTGATGACAGTTATCACATCGTTGCCACGCTTAAAGGCACAGGCAAGGCCAAAATCTTGCTGATGGCGCATATGGATACCGTTTTCAAAGAAGGCTCAGCCAAGGAGCGGCCTTTCCATATAAAGGATGGGCGAGCCTACGGACCCGGCGTGATGGACGATAAGGGCGGAATCGTAGCGGGCATCTATGCGCTCAAGATATTGAAAGACCTCAACTTCAAGGATTACGCTCAGATTACCTTTTTGCTCGATGCCAGCGAGGAAACCGGTTCCGATGCTGCTACTCAGCTGATTCAACGGGTGGCCAAGGAGCATGACGTTACCCTTAATCTAGAGCCAGGCCGGCCTGCCGATGGCCTCGTGGCTTGGCGAAAAGGAAGCGCGACCGCAACCGTTGACGTTACCGGTAAGGCCGCTCATGCGGGCGTAGCGCCGGAGCTCGGCCGAAACGCTGCCATGGAAATCTCGCATCAGGTCCTCCAGCTTGGCAAACTGGGCGATGCCGAGAAGAAAACCACGGTCAATTTTACTGTAATCGACGCTGGCGATCGCACGAATGTCATACCTGACAGCGCGACTGCCAAGGCAGACGTCCGTGTAGCAGTTCCTGAGGAGTTTGATCGGGTCGAGCAAGACATGGCTCGCGTCTCTGCCAACAAGCTGATCCAAGAGACCGACGTGAAAACTCATCTGCATCGGGGCTTGCCACCTATGCCTCAAACCGCCGAAACGGATAAGCTCGTGTCGATGGCTCAAAACATCTACGGTGAAATTGGCCGCAAGCTGACGATCGAGGGCAGCGGTGGCGCAGCTGACGCCAGCCTTGCTGCGGGTGTGGGCGTACCAACGCTGGATGGCTTTGGCATTGTAGGCGGCAATATCCATACGCCAGAAGAGTACGCCGAGGTGGAAAGCGTCGCGCCGAGACTTTATCTACTGGCAAGAATGATCATGGAGCTGGCGCAGCGTGATAAAGGTTAAGTCTCTCAATGAAAAGGACTTTTCATCGGACGTATACAGCACGTGAGGAACGATAAGGAAGACTGGGCATCCCTTCTTATAGTCCTGTTGCAATCATGCAGGTAGATACTCAAGGCCCAAGGCCTCTAAGTCAGAAAGCTCGGCGCCAGACTGCTGAGCCACATCCGATAGGAGGATGAGCGATGGATGATCTGGAACAACGCATACGTCAACGCGCCTACGAAATTTGGGAAGCCGCAGGTCGTCCGGATGGACAGGGATTTGAGCACTGGTTTCAAGCCCAGAGAGAAGTCGACTACGACACCGCAGGGGATCCGCTGTCGGGCGGAATAGAAACCAGCGTGGCGCAGCCCATGCCCAAGCCAAAGCGAAGCCGTACCAAGAAGACAGCCTGACCTCAGGTCTTTGCCACTACGTAAAACGGCCAATCCTATTGGCCGTTTTATTTTAGTCGGCCTGAAATGCCTAGAGCGCTATCCATCCGACTCTTATTGGCGTTAGCCGAAAACATATTCTGTAAGAGTGACTTCGATGAAGTCGCCTTCAGCCTGATCGCGTCATTACGTCATTAATAAATCGGTACACCTCTTTGATTCGGCAAAGGCCGCCTCGCCTGATCAACCAAGCTGCCAAACCGCCTATTCATCATAACATTAGCTCGCCACCACTAGACGTATGAGCGATGTAGGCTATAAATAATCGGGCGATCCCGGTAATAGTCATACCATTATCATGGCTTGCGCTTGAGCTATCTCTGCTGTCGGGCTTGGCGACCCTGCCTTATGAGGTCACCCGTCTTGCAGGGTTCGGCTTGAGGAGCTGCAGTTATGGGCCGTTTTCTTCAGCCTCTAAATCTGTGGCTCACACTGCTCGATAACAACCTGTGTTCTTGCTAATAACAACAACGGAGAAACACCATGGTTCTAGAACTGTGTGCTCAGGTAAGGCGTCTCAAGCGCAACCTTACCAATGCCGCCTGGTTTTCCCTCGCGGTCGCTGTAACAGTATTGATCAACCCGGCCTCCTCTCTGGCGGCAACCCAGTACGACAATCCCATCATTACGCAACGAGCCGATCCGTCTGTTTATAAACATACCGACGGGTATTACTACATGACTTATAGCGTACCGGAGTACAACCGGATCGCACTCAGGCGCGCCAGGACCATTGCCGGTCTTGCAAAGGCCCAGGAACAGGTCATCTGGACCAAGCACGACAGTGGTGAGATGAGTACCCACGTCTGGGCACCCTGGATCGATTACAACAACGGTTCCTGGTACGTCTATTTCGCTGCCGCTCAGGAAGGCACCCCGTTCAATCACCGCATTTATGCACTGTCCAACAATGCAGCCAATCCGGTAACAGGCTCAGGCTGGATCGAGCGTGGTCAGATCAAGACAAACTGGGAATCATTCAGTATCGATACGACTACCTTCGTGCATGCAGGCAAACGTTACATCGTCTGGGCCCAGAAAGATCCGAACATCGAAGGTAACAGCAATCTCTACATTGCCGAGCTGGATGGCCCACTGGCTATTAAAGGCAAACAGGTAATGCTATCGCAACCTGAATACGACTGGGAGAAGGTAGGTTTCTGGGTCAACGAAGCGCCTGCCGTCATGGAGCATAATGGCAAGGTGTTCATTGCCTATTCGGGCAGTGCTACCGATGCGAACTACAACATGGGCCTGCTTTCCGCACCCGCCACGGCGGATCTACTCGATCCTAGCGTATGGACCAAATCACCTGTTCCTGTCTTCAAGAGTAGCGAGCGTAACGGGATCTACGGCACAGGCAGCAATACCTTCACAACCGACCGGGATGGCACCATCCTTCACATCTATAATGCTCGCAACTACAAGGGCATCGTAGGCGATCCGCTGTACGATCCCAACAGGGCCATTTATGTGCAACCGCTCAGCTGGGATTCAAACGGCAATCCAGTCTTTGGTGTTCCAACAGGTGCAAACAAGCCAGTGACACTGGTCAACCAAAACAGCAGCAAGTGCTTGAATGTGAAAAACGTTAGCCTGGAGGCAGGTATACGAGTCGAACAGACCTCGTGTGATCACACACAAAATGCTCAACGCTGGCATATGATCAACCTGAAGAATGGCTTCTATGAGGTGCTGAGCGTCAACAGCGGCAAAGTGCTTACCGCACCGGCCTCGGTCAACGACTCCCCCCTCTCACAGGAGACATGGCAAAACCTTCATACGCAGCAGTGGCAAATGTTGCCTGGCGCATCAACCTGGTTCCGCTTGGTCAACCGGTCCAGCGGCAAAGTGCTGAATGTACCCGGATGCAAAGTTGGCGATGGCATTGACGTCGATCAGAGCCAGTGGATGAAGAACGGCTGCCAGCACTGGTCAGCTGTACCCTGAGCAGAACTTTTCAAGGCATAGACATGGATGTCTTGCCCTATAGCCTGCCTCTTTCCTGGTTAGCAGATACGCTGACCACATGCGTGTTCATGCTTTCGCTACCGTTATACGCCGACCGTTAGTCAGTTTTCATTCAAGGTCTTATCCGTTTACACCGATAACGATAAGAGATCAGATGAAGGAGACTGAACATGGCAATCCCGATAACCGGAGCCAGCCCAACAGAAGTCATTGAGCGCGCCCGGCAACTGGGCCTTAGCAAATGGCCAATACGCGCCGGCCGCACAAAAGAAGGCCACTGGGTACATCACTACTCCATCACCTCCGACGAGCTGATTGCCTATATAGACAGTTTGCTTGTCAGACAATGGAAGAAAAATACATAACTATAAAGGCTTACACTACATTGTTTCGCACAGCCTTGTTCTATATATTTGAAGCAATTTTATATCAATTAACAGCGCTTTTTGACAAAAACCAAACCGCCCCAAATAAGACTTACGCCCTTATTAATTAGCCTTTGAACTTTTACTCACGCTCTTTGGCAGCCCCTTAAACGCACCAACAGTTCGCAATCAGCAAAAATATATTATTTACCAATAGATCACAGGCAATCCTACTTATTGCTTATCAAGCTAAACATAGCTGTATTGTTTATCTAAAAAGCAGCCTATGATAATCCGTCGGTCGTCTTATATGGCTTTCCCGATTCTTCTGACTTTTGGGGCATCGGTATTACCCTCTATGGCTCCCAGGGGCATCTGGCCGGACTCATGCTTGGGCGCAACAAGGAGATAGCACTGCGCCTGCAGGTCTACAGTCATTACCGGCATGCTCAACAAGGAATTGGCTGCTACTATCTTCGTGAATGGTCGCGTGACTTCCCGCCGTTCCGAGGGTCAGCTATGTGCGCTCGCCGTTACGAGCAGAGAACGGCTGCAGGCTTGGCCTTAAATCAAGATCTTTACTGAGCAAGGCGTTGATATGAATATCAATGGCTGGATCAGTTGTTCGCGCCAGCTAACTTATCAGCTTCAACTACATGCTCATTGCTGGCCCGAATTTACAGGATGCAGCAATCTCCAGATTACATTGACCTACAAAAGCGTCAATTGCTGGCACAGGTTTATCTGGAACCTCACCAAAGTGATAAACAAATATAAAGTAAGTCGCATAGAACGGAATACTTGATTAAGCTGCGAACTTTTAAAGTCATTCCCTAATAATTAATGGTTTGCCTGATTAGTTCATAATCGCTCTGGCGAGACCACTGCTTTTCTGAAACGCGAACATTGACACGGCCATTCAATTTTGACGGGATCTTTCAATACCCTTTTGAACGAACCACATCGGTTATCCAGATATATCTGGAGATGAGCCTCTATCTCACCCTATTCAGCATTTCATCATTGGATAGGCATCGGCTGTAGACTGGTACAGTGACTAATGTCTATTACTGACCGAGCCGGAGGACTTTATAGCCCATGTCGATTGCTGAGGTTCCGATTCGATTTCGCCCAATGGTAACGGAAGACCTGATACATGCCCATGAATTGTCACGTGCCGTAGGTTGGCCTCATCGCCTGCAGGACTGGCAGTGGATACATCAGGTCAGCCAGGGAATAGTGGCAGAAAACGCACATGGCATATTGGGTACAGCGCTCTGCTGCCTTCAAGGCGATTA
The DNA here is from genome assembly GCF_003691465.1 of Pseudomonas sp. LTJR-52. Lineage (NCBI taxonomy): Bacteria > Pseudomonadati > Pseudomonadota > Gammaproteobacteria > Pseudomonadales > Pseudomonadaceae > Pseudomonas > Pseudomonas sp. LTJR-52. Next base: position 4,698,528 of record NZ_CP033105.1, on the reverse strand, counting down.
CATCAGCCTCGGTCTGGTCATCGTTGATGTGCGGCGACAAGGATTGGTCGATCAGGTATTGAACGACGCAAGCCCACGCACTCCTCTCCTGGTTGCAACACCACAAAGAGCGCCCCTTTATGCCAGCCAGGGCTTTATTACCTACGAACATATTCATCAACACCAAACTGCGAGCGCACCAGCCCTCCCACATCATGAGCTACCAGTCGGGCATACGCTGCACGAGATAACGTCACAACATTTTCACCAACTCAGTGAATTAGCTTCCAGCGCAACCGGAATGAACCGTGGCCTAGTGCTTGCGGCTTTATTAAAGATCAGTCAGTACGTAATAGGTATTGAGCGGGATAGGCAGCAGGTCGGCTTTGCATTATTACGCCCGTTTGGGCGCGGTCTGGCTATTGGGCCGGCGGTGGCAGAGTCCGCCGAGCAGGCGAAAGTGTTGATTGTTGCCCTACTGTCTCGAGTAGCCGGACAGTTCGTTCGACTGGACGTCACACACAGCAGTGGGTTAAGCAACTGGTCGACCGATATCGGGATTCCTCAAATGGATAAAGTTGCACAAATGGTCAAGGGTAGTCCCCCCATACCATTGGGCAATGCACTACAAATGGCACTGGCCAATAAGCCTTGTGCTAACTCCGTTAGCGTTCTGCCTGATCGCATCAGGGGTGATCAGGCAGATTAGCGCTATCAGTCCTTGAACTTTTCAGGCTTCCAATCCGGGAAGATAAGGTCCAAGGTAAACGTCCTCAACTGCTCAGTTGTAAGCTGTCGTCGCTGTGGGTCCCATAATGCAGCCCCTGGACCATAGTTGCGCCCCTCGAAGAAGCGAGAGTCCTGCGGATAGAACCAGATGGTGTTGCCATCCTTGTCCTTGCCCGACATCTTGTCCCAGCCGTAGATGTGGTCATCCATATAGGACTTGATAAAGACTGACTGACCGATTGCATTCGGGTCAGCGTAACGGCCATCCTCAAAGGTCGTAGTAGGATGCCAGGGACGTCCCAATGCGAAACTGCGAGCAGGCACCCCCATCTCTTTCACAATACGACTTTGCAGGAAGATCAGCCCGTAGGGAGACTTGATATCGGTACTGGGCGCGGTGAGATAGCCATAAGGCGGTGCTATATCGGTACGGCGTCGGGCAACGATGTCGCAGTGATCGAACACACTGATCCCTGATCCGAAAATGAAGTCAACATGCCCTGTGATCTTGCTTTGAGTGAAATAGCTGCGGCTACCGGTTTTGCTATAAAACGTATCCTGATACCCCTCCAGTCTCACATTGTGAAAACGCGCGCGATCACTGTTACTGTCCAGCAGCAGCGCCACCGCCTGGGTATCCTTTACCTTGGTAGGATCAGTAGCCAGCTTGGCCGCATTGGCCGGAAAGTCGAAGCTGTTTCGAATGGTCAGATTGCGCGCTGTAAAATCAGGCGCATTCACACTCACGGTGCTGCTGCCTGACGTACCATATTTCTGTCCCTTCTCATCGAGCATGCCCGCGTACACACCGGCACTGATGATGGTCTTGTCCCGCTGCTCGCCTATCAAGGTGATATTAGGGCGAGTGATGCTCAAGCGCTCCTCATAGGTTCCTTTTTTCAGGAAAATGACATAGGGCGACTGGTCTGATGGGGCCGCCTTGATGGCCGCATTAATGGATGTGAATGTGTTGGGTTGCACCGTTGGTGACACCACCGCCTGGTACTGCACTGCCAATGCCGTCTGGCTGATACATACAAGGCTGACAGTGCCCAAGAGCATGGTGTTACGTAATAGGGAAGGCATGGACATTGTTGTTATTCCTTCTTACTTGAGTTTTGCAGCCAGCTCAACCAGTGCCGGTTGCTGCGCGATGCCTTCGGCTACTATACCGGCAACCGCCTCGGCGCCCTTCTGCTGGAAGTGGGTACGATCAGGATTATCCAACGTTCCGGAAGTCTGGGTTTTGTAATAGGGATAGCGTGGATCGTTGGGATCAACCGCAAGCCAATAGGACTTCCAGTCGTCTCGGTGCTGATTGACGAAGTCGATAGTCTTCCGCTCGAGGTCAATGAATGGAATTCGATTGTCCGCAGCCGTTTTGCGAATGGTGGCCGCGTAATCACCTACATAGGCATAGCCGTTTTCGCTGTTCTGCTTGGTCCAGTGGGAACTACCAACCGGTGTAGTATCACCATTTTCGAAAGCGGGTTTACGCTCTGCAGTCATCACCCGTGTGGTAGGCGTCATAATGATGGGTCTGGCTCCTTGCCGACGCGCCAATACAATGTAGCGCTCCAAGGAGTTCTGGAATGACAGCTGCGGTTGGCCTTCGGGATATTGCTTGTTGCCATTACTGTCATTGGGATAGGTACACAGGTTTTTCACATCTGCCGCACCACGCACCGGTTTGGTGCTATTACAGTTTTGGTCGTTGTGCCCATGGGCGATGAATACATAGTCACCTGCCTTCATGAAGCGCGCCATCTGTTGATACCAACCCTCGTTATAGAAATCGCGACTCGATCGCCCTGCCCGCGCTCCGTTGAGTACGGCAACACCGCTATCGTCCCGAAAGCGTTCCTGGAAGACCTGCCCCCATCCCATCCTGGGTAGTCGGCTTTCCTCGTAGGAAGCCGCAGTGGAGTCACTCACAATCAGGATGCGAATCTTGGCATTCTTTATAGCCTCCAACTCACGCTTGGCACGTAAATAATCAAAAGGCTCATAACCACTGGTGTCATGTGTCGTGCTGACATCGCTAAAACCTACAATAGGGCGAAAACGGATATCAGTCAGGATGGTCCCACTCGCCTCACCACTGTCGTTGTGATAACCCCGGTTGTGGTTGATCACCTGCAACACAGCCGCTGCCCCTTTCCCGTCGTCACGCAAGGGTGTGGTAATAGGGTTGTACCGATCTACATGGCTAACGCCTGCTTGAATCAGTGCTTGCGAAAGGCCTGCCCTCATCGCATTAAGCGGCGCAGTTAGAAACTCCTCGCGCATTTGCCCCGCATTACCACTTTCCACCCACTGTTGAGGACCGATGTACCCAAGCTTCTGGGCGATTTCGGAAACAATCCGATCTGTAAGTGGTGTGATATTGACCGTTGTATTTCCATTACGTGGGAGCGCTGTCACTACCGAGGCCATACAACGCGTCCGAGGTTTATCGTTGTAGCGGCAATTTTGCGTAATGTGTCCGTCGCGCGGTGTAAGATCGGTAGCGGATACCAGTAACGGCGGCGTCAGCGTTGAGGCTTCCAGGCGCCAATGCCCCTTGCGGTCCGTCAGAGCAGTCTTTTGCTTTCCCCACTTATCAATCACTGTGACTTTGGCATTGGTCAAAGGCGCATCGGCCATGACCACTCCATTCAAGAACGTTGCTCCCTGAGCGAATCCTGCACCAGCAAGCAGCAGACACCCCATCAGAGCAGAGCCTTTCATACGCATGCGAATACTCCTCAGTAACTCGACAGCATCCAGAGCTGTACAAGCGAACCGCTGTAAATTCAGTACCGTTAAATGCTCCGAGAGCACGCGCCTATGAGCTGAAGGCGTTAACCTGCTTGACGGAAGAAAAGAAAGCCATGTGCCGGGTGACCAGGCAGTAATGCATTGCTGAAACTAGAGAGCGGGTAAGAAGAATCATGTTAGTCCTTTGTTGTTGTTGTTAAGACTTGTTTACTAGCTGGTCTGTTTGTCCACCAGCCAAGTATCAACACTGCCAGCTATGCAGGGGTCTCAATCATTAATTAGATTAACTATCAAGGAAGGCCTGAAGATTACTTTCATCAAACAGTCTTCATCTGTATGTCGTCATACAACAAGATCAGTATTTTTTGGCAACGCCGTTTTGTCAAGGGAGTCCACCCACTCCTTTTGAGAATAACCATCGAAGTCGAGGGTTATAGTGGCGCTTTAGCCTCAAATAGCCTTATAGCAGCTAAAGGTTATAAAATTGGCTGTCTGTACTTAGCTGCTCAGGAAGCCGCTCGTTTACAAACCGAAGGAATAGCTTCTTAGCTGTTGTCATACCACATAAATAAATTATGATGGGCTCAAGGTGGCGCTCTAAACCCTCTCGTTCATAACAATAAGGATAAATCTATGAGCATCGAACCCCCTGCAGCCTTGTCACGCTCAGTGAAAAAACAGATTCTGACTATAACAGCGTTAACCTTGGGGTTAACCGTTACCGCGTTACCCTGCTTCGCACTTGATGCGCCGGTTAACGTACAGGTTCCTACACTAGCCTACGATGAGAGCCAGATTGTTCTGGTGTGGGAAAAGCCTGCAAATCCGCAGGATATCCGTGACTATAACGTCTACCTGAACGGCAAATTTATTGGCAGTGCCACCGCCAATAACAATCGCGTCTCACCTGCCAAGCCTTACATTAATCGTTTTTATGAAGAAGACACAGACGGCTTCCACCACCGTATTACCATCCACAGCTTCACGGCAACGGGTCTGAAGGCAGACACTGAATACCGTTTCACGGTGCGTGCTGTAGATGCTTATGGCAATGAATCCGCTGACAGCAAAGCAGTAGTCCAGCGTACCAGCCGTCTACCCAAAGTGTTCAATGTCGTTCGATACGGCGCTAAAGGAGATGGCAAGACTGTTAACACACATGCCATCCAAGCCGCTATTGATGCTTGCACACCTGGATGCAAGGTGCTCATTCCTGCCGGGACGTTCAAGACTGGTGCACTTTACCTGAAGAGCAACATGACGCTCGAAATTGGACGTGGCGCAACGCTTCTCGGCTCAGAGCGCGGGGAAGACTATCCAGCGAAGGGATATATTCAGTACGCCTACTCCACCACCATCCGTCCCGCCTCCCTTATCAACGCGCTACCCCGAGACCCCTACACGGAAGAGCATTTCGAAAACATCCGTATCGTAGGTAAAGGGATTATCAACGGCAATGGCTGGAAGCGTTTGGAAGATGACACTGATGAGCTGGGACGAGCCTTGCCAGTTTACGTCGCAAGCAATAACACACGCTATATGCAAGACGGCATTCTTGCCAAGGACCAAGTTCAGAGAGCAGTGGCGTCAGGAATGAACGTCAAGGATGCGTACGGCCAAATGCGGTCATCGCTAATCACGCTGCGCAACGTCCGTAACGTATTCTATGGTGACTTTACTGTACTCAATCCAGCCTACCACGGCATCATGAACTTAGAGACGGAAAATGTGGTGATGGCCAACACCACACACAAGACATACGATGCCAACAACGGTGATGGTATCGAATTTGCCAACAGCCGCGGTGCCATGGTTTTCAATAACTTTTTCGAGACGGGTGATGACTGCGTCAACTTCGCAGCAGGGACTGGAGCTGATGCCATCAAACAGAAGCCACAGGAAAATGTCTGGGTCTTCAATAATTACTTTCGTCACGGCCACGGCATGATCGTTGCCGGCAGCCACACCGGGGCATGGATACAGAATATCCTGGCCGAGGATAATGTCTCAGATGGGACCGATGTCGGACTGCGCATGAAAAGTACCAACTTCATGGGCGGCGGCGTCAGAAATGTCATCTTTCGCGACTCCGCCATTCGTAATAGTGCCAAGCAAGGCTTTATATTCACCTTGGACTATAACGATCCTAACGCCATCCTGGACTACAAGCGCTCGGATATCTCTGGCAAATTTCAGGATATTAAGGTCAGCAACGTTACCGTGGAGAATCCTGTCTCTGCAGCCTTGGAGATCAAGGGCGACAGCGCGCATGATGCTTTCCATGAACGCTTCGAATTTGCCAAGGTGAGTTTCAAAGGAACAGCACCTGCCATTATCGATGCTCTTCGAAACTCGAGTTTTAGAGATATTACCTTTGAAGGAACCGTAAAAAATCCTTGGTCGATTACGAACAGTGCAGACCTAAGCTTTACGCACGTGGTACCAAAACCGCTTCAATAATGAACACTCCGGCGTTCTCTTGAGCGCTAGAGCCACAATTTGCCGTTGGATAATGGTAACCATATTTGGCAGCAGACATCATTTGGTTGATTAGATTGTTGCCAAACTGCTCAAAGAAGACGATATAAGAGAGGATACTGCCCTACCGTATTCGATACCTTAACGCACCAGTGTTTTTCTTATTGATTCAAGCAATAAAGGCAGGGCTGAGAAGCCTGCGTTTAGTGTATTGCCTGCTCCCTGCCAAAATACATTCCATAAAAAAGCCCGCTAAAGCGGGCTTTTTTTAGCGCTCAGAAAGAGCAAATTCAGTGAGGCTAAACGTCGGAATGCCTGCTTCCTGTAAACGCTTAGAGCCTTGCAATTCCGGCAAATCTACAATAGCAGCTGCTTCAAACACATTAGCCCCCATGCGACGAATCAGGTTTGCCGCAGCAACAAGAGTCCCACCTGTTGCAATAAGGTCATCTACCAGCAGTACAGTGTCTCCTTGCGACAAGCTGTCTTTGTGAACCTCAATGACGGAATCACCGTATTCAGTCGTATAGGTCTCGGTAAGCAACTCGGCAGGAAGCTTTCCTTTTTTACGGAAAAGAATTAATGGCTTATTCAGTGCGTAAGCCAATATGGGGCCAATCAAGAAGCCCCTGGCATCCAACGCTCCCACATGCGTGAACTCAGCCTCAACATAGCGCTGAATCAAACTGTCCACAGTCATTCTTAAGGCACGTGGGGATTGAAACAACGGGGTAATATCCCGAAAAATCACACCCGGCTTAGGAAAATCAGGTACAGCACGGATATAAGATTTCAGGTTAGAGGCATCGCAGCTCATAACAACACTCAGGTACAAAATTGGCGAAAAGACAGTATAACTGGACTAGGCCGGTTTGCCGAATAGAGATGCGTCGCTAGATAAACTGCTCCAGCTCCGCAAACCTATTTTATCCGCAAAAGCAAAACCCCCGGGCGGTTAGGCCTGGGGGTTTTGGGTATAGGTGCTTGACGATGACCTACTCTCACATGGGGAAACCCCACACTACCATCGGCGATGCATCGTTTCACTTCTGAGTTCGGAAAGGGATCAGGTGGTTCCAACGCTCTATGGTCGTCAAGCAATTCGGGTGGGGAACCGGTGTCTAGTCGTTTCCCCGAATGGGTATGTGATCGGTATTTGCGGTTCAACCAAGCTTTCGGCTGGTCTTTACCAAACAACAGATTGTTTGGGTGTTATATGGTCAAGCCTCACGGGCAATTAGTATCGGTTAGCTCAACGCCTCACAGCGCTTACACACCCGACCTATCAACGTTGTAGTCTTCAACGGCCCTTTAGGAAGCTCAAGGCTCCAGTGAGATCTCATCTTGAGGCAAGTTTCCCGCTTAGATGCTTTCAGCGGTTATCTTTTCCGAACATAGCTACCCGGCAATGCCACTGGCGTGACAACCGGAACACCAGAGGTTCGTCCACTCCGGTCCTCTCGTACTAGGAGCAGCCCCTCTCAAATCTCAAACGTCCACGGCAGATAGGGACCGAACTGTCTCACGACGTTCTAAACCCAGCTCGCGTACCACTTTAAATGGCGAACAGCCATACCCTTGGGACCGGCTTCAGCCCCAGGATGTGATGAGCCGACATCGAGGTGCCAAACACCGCCGTCGATATGAACTCTTGGGCGGTATCAGCCTGTTATCCCCGGAGTACCTTTTATCCGTTGAGCGATGGCCCTTCCATACAGAACCACCGGATCACTAAGACCTACTTTCGTACCTGCTCGACGTGTCTGTCTCGCAGTCAAGCGCGCTTTTGCCTTTATACTCTGCGACCGATTTCCGACCGGTCTGAGCGCACCTTCGTACTCCTCCGTTACTCTTTAGGAGGAGACCGCCCCAGTCAAACTGCCCACCATACACTGTCCTCGATCCGGATAACGGACCAGAGTTAGAACCTCAAGCATGCCAGGGTGGTATTTCAAGGATGGCTCCACGAGAACTGGCGTCCTCGCTTCAAAGCCTCCCACCTATCCTACACAAGCAGGCTCAAAGTCCAGTGCAAAGCTACAGTAAAGGTTCACGGGGTCTTTCCGTCTAGCCGCGGATACACTGCATCTTCACAGCGATTTCAATTTCACTGAGTCTCGGGTGGAGACAGCGCCGCCATCGTTACGCCATTCGTGCAGGTCGGAACTTACCCGACAAGGAATTTCGCTACCTTAGGACCGTTATAGTTACGGCCGCCGTTTACCGGGGCTTCGATCAAGAGCTTCGCTTGCGCTAACCCCATCAATTAACCTTCCGGCACCGGGCAGGCGTCACACCCTATACGTCCACTTTCGTGTTTGCAGAGTGCTGTGTTTTTAATAAACAGTCGCAGCGGCCTGGTATCTTCGACCGGCATGGGCTTACGGAGCAAGTCCTTCACCCTCACCGGCGCACCTTCTCCCGAAGTTACGGTGCCATTTTGCCTAGTTCCTTCACCCGAGTTCTCTCAAGCGCCTTGGTATTCTCTACCCGACCACCTGTGTCGGTTTGGGGTACGATTTCTAATTACCTGAAGCTTAGAGGCTTTTCCTGGAAGCATGGCATCAACCACTTCCTCTTCATAAGAAGAGTCGTCATCAGCTCTCGGCCTTAACTGTCCGGATTTACCTAAACAGTCAGCCTACCGCCTTAAACTTGGACAACCAACGCCAAGCTGGCCTAGCCTTCTCCGTCCCCCCATCGCAGTAATTAGAAGTACAGGAATATTAACCTGTTTCCCATCGACTACGCCTTTCAGCCTCGCCTTAGGGGTCGACTCACCCTGCGTCGATTAACGTTGCGCAGGAACCCTTGGTCTTTCGGCGTGCGAGTTTTTCACTCGCATTGTCGTTACTCATGTCAGCATTCGCACTTCTGATACCTCCAGCAAGCTTCTCAACTCACCTTCACAGGCTTACAGAACGCTCCTCTACCGCTCATCTTGCGATGAACCCGTAGCTTCGGTGTGTAGTTTGAGCCCCGTTACATCTTCCGCGCAGGCCGACTCGACTAGTGAGCTATTACGCTTTCTTTAAAGGGTGGCTGCTTCTAAGCCAACCTCCTAGCTGTCTAAGCCTTCCCACATCGTTTACCACTTAACTACAACTTTGGGACCTTAGCTGACGGTCTGGGTTGTTTCCCTTTTCACGACGGACGTTAGCACCCGCCGTGTGTCTCCCATGCTTGCACTTCTGGGTATTCGGAGTTTGCATCGGTTTGGTAAGTCGGGATGACCCCCTAGCCGAAACAGTGCTCTACCCCCCAGAGTGATACATGAGGCGCTACCTAAATAGCTTTCGAGGAGAACCAGCTATCTCCGAGCTTGATTAGCCTTTCACTCCGATCCACAAGTCATCCCCTGCCTTTTCAACGGAAGTGGGTTCGGTCCTCCAGTCAGTGTTACCTAACCTTCAACCTGCTCATGGATAGATCGCCCGGTTTCGGGTCTATACCCAGCGACTAAAACGCCCTATTAAGACTCGCTTTCGCTACGCCTTCCCTATACGGTTAAGCTTGCCACTGAATATAAGTCGCTGACCCATTATACAAAAGGTACGCAGTCACCCAACAAAGTGGGCTCCCACTGCTTGTACGCATACGGTTTCAGGTTCTATTTCACTCCCCTCTCCGGGGTTCTTTTCGCCTTTCCCTCACGGTACTGGTTCACTATCGGTCAGTCAGTAGTATTTAGCCTTGGAGGATGGTCCCCCCATATTCAGACAACGTTTCACGTGCGCCGTCCTACTCGATTTCACTCAAAAGATCCTTTCACCTACGGGGCTATCACCCACTATGGCCGCACTTTCCAGAGCGTTCGGTTAAAATCAATTGAGCTTAAGGGCTAGTCCCCGTTCGCTCGCCACTACTTAGGGAATCTCGGTTGATTTCTTTTCCTCAGGGTACTTAGATGTTTCAGTTCCCCTGGTTCGCCTCTCACACCTATGGATTCAGTGTGAGATACCTGACTTATGTCAGGTGGGTTCCCCCATTCAGAGATCTCCGGATCACAGTCTATTTGCCGACTCCCCGAAGCTTATCGCAGGCTATCACGTCTTTCATCGCCTCTGACTGCCAAGGCATCCACCGTATGCGCTTATTCACTTGACCATATAACCCCAAAGAATCTGAAGTTATGTTTGGTTTGGAACACGACATTCGCCGAAAACTTGCGCTTGAACTCGCAAATTTACCTTGACCACATAGTCTGCAGTGAAACAGCCTATGTGTTCGTACTTCTATCACATACCCAAATTTTTAAAGAACAGTCTGAAAACAAAGTTCAGAAGTCAATGCTCCGACCCAACCCTTAGGGGGGGGGGGGTAAGCACTCAGTTCTGAGCTTTAACGCGGTGTTAGATGGTGGAGCCAAGGAGGATCGAACTCCTGACCTCCTGCGTGCAAAGCAGGCGCTCTCCCAGCTGAGCTATGGCCCCATCGATTGGTGGGTCTGGGCAGATTCGAACTGCCGACCTCACCCTTATCAGGGGTGCGCTCTAACCAACTGAGCTACAGACCCAATCGTCTAACGCTTGAGTCTTGACTCATCTCGCGTCTTTATTTCAGTGAATCAAGCAATTCGTGTGGGAGCTTATGCCAAAGCTGGGATCTATCGATTAAGGAGGTGATCCAGCCGCAGGTTCCCCTACGGCTACCTTGTTACGACTTCACCCCAGTCATGAATCACACCGTGGTAACCGTCCTCCCGAAGGTTAGACTAGCTACTTCTGGTGCAACCCACTCCCATGGTGTGACGGGCGGTGTGTACAAGGCCCGGGAACGTATTCACCGTGACGTTCTGATTCACGATTACTAGCGATTCCGACTTCACGCAGTCGAGTTGCAGACTGCGATCCGGACTACGATCGGTTTTATGGGATTAGCTCCACCTCGCGGTTTGGCAACCCTTTGTACCGACCATTGTAGCACGTGTGTAGCCCAGGCCGTAAGGGCCATGATGACTTGACGTCATCCCCACCTTCCTCCGGTTTGTCACCGGCAGTCTCCTTAGAGTGCCCACCATGATGTGCTGGTAACTAAGGACAAGGGTTGCGCTCGTTACGGGACTTAACCCAACATCTCACGACACGAGCTGACGACAGCCATGCAGCACCTGTGTCAGAGTTCCCGAAGGCACCAATCCATCTCTGGAAAGTTCTCTGCATGTCAAGGCCTGGTAAGGTTCTTCGCGTTGCTTCGAATTAAACCACATGCTCCACCGCTTGTGCGGGCCCCCGTCAATTCATTTGAGTTTTAACCTTGCGGCCGTACTCCCCAGGCGGTCAACTTATTGCGTTAGCTGCGCCACTAAAGTCTCAAGGACCCCAACGGCTAGTTGACATCGTTTACGGCGTGGACTACCAGGGTATCTAATCCTGTTTGCTCCCCACGCTTTCGCACCTCAGTGTCAGTATCAGTCCAGGTGGTCGCCTTCGCCACTGGTGTTCCTTCCTATATCTACGCATTTCACCGCTACACAGGAAATTCCACCACCCTCTACCGTACTCTAGCCAGGCAGTTTTGGATGCAGTTCCCAGGTTGAGCCCGGGGATTTCACATTCAACTTACCAAGCCACCTACGCGCGCTTTACGCCCAGTAATTCCGATTAACGCTTGCACCCTCTGTATTACCGCGGCTGCTGGCACAGAGTTAGCCGGTGCTTATTCTGCTGGTAACGTCAAAGCTGCAACGTATTAGGTTACAACCCTTCCTCCCAGCTTAAAGTGCTTTACGACCCGAGGGCCTTCTTCACACACGCGGCATGGCTGGATCAGGCTTTCGCCCATTGTCCAATATTCCCCACTGCTGCCTCCCGTAGGAGTCTGGACCGTGTCTCAGTTCCAGTGTGACTGATCATCCTCTCAGACCAGTTACGGATCGTCGCCTTGGTGAGCCGTTACCCCACCAACTAGCTAATCCGACCTAGGCTCATCTGATAGCGTGAGGTCCGAAGATCCCCCACTTTCTCCCGTAGGACGTATGCGGTATTAGCGTTCCTTTCGAAACGTTGTCCCCCACTACCAGGCAGATTCCTAGGCATTACTCACCCGTCCGCCGCTGAATCAGAGAGCAAGCTCTCCTCATCCGCTCGACTTGCATGTGTTAGGCCTGCCGCCAGCGTTCAATCTGAGCCATGATCAAACTCTTCAGTTCAAACATATCCGGGTTTTGAGAAAACCCTAAACTTGGCTCAGCAATCGCAAATAAACTCTCGAATTCACGAGTGTTACTTGTCTTGCTGATAATCTTGTCGATCCATCAGTCTTACAGCACAAGCACCCACACGAATTGCTTGATTCAACTTGTTAAAGAGCGGTTGGTTAAGACCTTCGTCTCAACCGAGGCGCGCATTCTACGCTAACCTCTTGTCCTGTCAAGCTTTTTGTTCAACCGGTCTAACCAGCCGAACCGCTTGCCGGACCTGCCGGATCAGAAAACCTGTTCTGGCAGCGGGAGGCGTATTCTACACAAGCCCAGGGGCTTGTCAACTACCGCTTCCCTCTTTCCACTTCTGCCAGACCGGAGGCCTGACCTTGACTAAACAGCTAAGCCATTGATCTACAAGGCTTTTTGCTGTTCCGTTGCAGCGGAAGTGGGGCGCATTATAGGCCCCTCCGCTCACAGGTCAAGCTTTATTTGAACATCTTGGATAAGCGTTACGCAGAGAACTCTTTAAGAAAGAAGTCTAGATAGTGTGCCTCGATAGGTGCATGAGGTGCGAGGCATTTCACAAGAGTAAGACGGAATGCTCTACCACAAACGATTGAAGCTGACTCAGTTCTAATTTTGAAGCCGCTAAAAGGAACGGCTTTTAAACCTATCAGTCATTACCCTAGCTGCTATCTACCAGAAATACTTAGCGCATAGAGAGCAGCTGGTTGATGAATTTACAAATACAGGGTTTCTAAATGGCTTTTTTCTTAAACAAAAGCAAAGTGGTAAGCATTAACGCAAGACGCTGCGCCAAAAGCCCTACCCAAATACATAGTGTTGAGGGGGATCGTAAGAACTCAGGAAACCAACCGCTATCCAGTCATAATCAACACATAGGATTCTTTGGAATTTAGAAGCCGCTCGGGCTTGACCGCAATAGTCGCAACAGCCTATGGCTTACCACTGGGTTGCTTCTTTTCCTTTGATGACCGTCAGCCTTATGAAGGCCTCGTCATTGTCCATTCATTGGTCTTCCTAGCCGATGCCTTTCCGCATGGTCTTATGGTTTTTGTCGATTATCGTACTGCCCCTCTCTTACCAGGAGCAGATCCAAGCGCTCTTTCGACTAAAAATCTACTAACCGTTAAAAAGGCTGGAAGAGCAACACTATTACGATATCAACTCTGCTATGACTGTAACGCTGGAATTACTGCTTATTTATGTGTTGTCCATGTTCTTTTTGGACAGATTATTCAGGCGTCTAAATATCCTGTCAGAGCAGGCGCTAACCCGATCCTCCCCTATTGACGCACTACGAGGCGTACTCTCTACCACTGTGGTCTGCTGCCACTTTATGGTGACCTACCAATGGAAGACCACTGGCGAATGGGCAGGCTCAGACAGCAGTGCGCTCCTGAACAATATGGGGGCGGTTCCCGTCACGCTCTTTTTCATGATTACAGGCTTTCTGTTCTTTGGAAAAATTTATCAGCGCAAGCCTGACTGGCCACATATATTCCAGTCTCGATTCTGGAGAATCATGCCATTGTACGCATTCGTCGTGGCAGTAGTCGTATTTATCAGCTTGTATCGAACCGGATTTGATCTGGTATCGCTTACTCAACTGGCCAAGGAAAGCCTGAGATGGGTTGTTTTTCTTGGTGCCTCTTTTAATGGCTTTCAAGAGAGTCGCATCATTACGGCCGGCGTCCAGTGGACGTTGAAATATGAATGGTTCTTTTATCTAGCCCTTCCTGTTCTCGCAGCGCTGATCAACCGCGAAAACTACGGCCGCTACCTTGCCCTATCTCTCATCGTGGTAGTAGCTGCATTACCTGCAGCACAATTGGAAGTATTGAAGCTCCATTTCTTGCTATTTTTTATCGCCGGATTCATCCCCGTGCTGATCAAGCGACACCGGCCAGCATGGATCGATCATATAAAGAAACCCGTCTATGGCGCTCTGGCAATAGCCCTCGTCGCATATAGTATGACGATGCCGGATTACTTTTCTGTACCTCAGACTGTGCTCCTCAGCATAGCGTTTGCCATTATTGCGCTGGGTAACGATCTGTTTGGATTATTAAGTAGTTACGGCTTGAAGGCTTTAGGTGAGATCAGCTACAGCGTTTATTTAATTCACGGGCTTGTGCTATATAGCCTTTTTTCTTGGTTACAGGTCTATCCCTTTATAGGCAGCGATGTTTCTCACTACATTATGCTTCTGCCTTTGGTGCTGATATTGGTATGTGGGCTTTCCCTGTTAACTTTCTTGGGAATAGAGAAGCCTTTCATGTTGAAGCCTAGAAAAGGCGTAAATACTATACCGCCTCTCTAAAAGCTCTGGGTGTCACAGTTTCAACTGTGACACCCCATGTTTTCAATAATTTTAAAACTCCTAATAAACCAGAACGATTTCTAAATACTGTTTTGGCTTTAATTTTGAACATATCATTTGGTCGAATGTTCTCATACACCTAGAAGGAAATGAAACCCGATAAAATGGGCTTTAAAAATTTTCCGTTAATCAAGCAGAAAGAAATTCTCTGGATGAAGCCAAAGCGATGTTTGCACCTAAACCTCTTAAATCATACGGATAAAAAGGCTCTACTGGAAATGCAAGAATGCTATGAGTTTTACTTTCAATCACTATAAGTCCCAACCAGGTGGCAAAGTATATCAGTTTCAACATGTCCAAAAATTTACATAGCCTTTACCTGGAACGGGTATCGTCTTTACAACAGAAAGGCTTTAATGCGAGGGCAAGCGAACGATCCGTTGTTTGGTTTGTAACACGTCATCAGCCACCCCAGAAGCAGCGATTTCCCCCGTTGCTGCTTTTTTACTGGGGTGGTCTTTTTCAGGACGCACCAATCAAACGCGCGCTATCAAGGTAGCGTGAAGTGGCTAACGTTTGGTTAAGATCAGGCGTGCAAAGCTAACTGCCAAACAGCGGCCTTACCGCAGTAAGGCGGAAACCGTTTGCCTTTAACGATGGGCGAGGCCGTGCGAGGAGCACCTACAACTGTCCAGATACCACTTTCTGGACACGTCTGACCTGTTGTGCACTGGGTACCGATAGGGGTGATAGTAGGCATATCTACTACTTCTGCAGTATTACTTCTCATGACAATACAAACGTAGCTGACTATGGTCTGTTGAGGTTAACGCAGCGCTGCTGTTTTGCAACTGGCTTATATCGGCTGGCCTGCCAAAGATGACTAACGGCATGACTATGTATAAATGAGAACGATCTCCATAACTCCGCTACGCTTAATAGGGTGAAAGTCAACCAGAAAACCGTTACAGACTATTTACAGTAACTTAATATCACACTGATATCACAACATTGATCATCCAGTTATATAAATAAGACCCCTCATGCCTCACATCAGTACTGACTATACTATGCATAAAACAGGATGGCCTTAGGATTGGAGCTGCTATAGCAGAAAATAGTACTTGAAAAAGATACGATTACTTTTAGCAAAAGGCTCTGTTGAGCACGACTGCTTGCCTGTGACCGAGTAATGTTGCGTTATGATCTTCGATAGACCTTTATCTGAAACTCCTAAGGCCAACGACACCTCTTCGCTAGTCTAGTAAGCGGCTTTATTTTTACTGTATAAATTTCTTACATCGGTCCTATCTCAAGAACTAAGTCATGAGATTTGGGTTCGATATGACCTCTTCGCAGATCATCCCAGCGATCGCTGTCTCTGGTTTGCTTGTGCGTTTACCAGACGTATCAAGGCTCACTTATGCTTCATGTGCGACAACTTCATAAAAGCTACCCCACCCCTCAGGGCATTCTGCCGGTACTTCGAGGTATAGATTTAGATCTGCAGCGTGGTGGCAGCCTGGCTCTTATGGGCGAATCGGGAAGTGGTAAAAGCACACTCCTTCATCTTATTGCCGGACTCGACAAGGCAGATAGTGGCCGCATCGATATCGATGGAAAAGCATTACACTCACTTAACGAACAAGCGCTGGCTGACTGGCGTCGCTGTGAGATTGGCCTGATTTTTCAGCAGTTCAACCTCATCGGCAGTCTGACGGTAGAGGATAATCTAGCTTTTCAGGCCCGACTTGCGGGACGGCACGATCCATCGTGGCAGGCACAGCTTGCCGAGCAACTGGGTCTGAGCGAGTTATTGCAACGGTATCCAGAGCAGCTTTCGGGAGGACAACAACAGCGTGTGGCATTGGGTCGAGCCTTGGCATCACGTCCAGCGTTAGTACTGGCTGATGAACCGACCGGTAACCTGGACGAAGTAACTAGCGCCCAAGTACTCAAGCTGTTGCTGGATCTGGTAGACCGTAGTGGCTGTACGCTGCTAATGGTTACTCATAGCCCACAGGTAGCGGCACAGTTGCAGCAACGCGTCGTGTTGCGGGCAGGCCAAATTGCTACCCCTACTGGAAGCTGACCATGGGTGTTGTGTATTGGTCTGTGCGCAGCCTAATCAGCCACTGGCGAAAACACCCCGTGCAGTTTTTCAGTCTATTTACCGGGCTCTGGCTAGCCACGGCATTATTGACTGGCGTTCAAGCGCTTAACAGCCAGGCAAGGCAAAGCTA
The DNA here is from genome assembly GCF_003691465.1 of Pseudomonas sp. LTJR-52. Taxonomy (NCBI): domain Bacteria; kingdom Pseudomonadati; phylum Pseudomonadota; class Gammaproteobacteria; order Pseudomonadales; family Pseudomonadaceae; genus Pseudomonas; species Pseudomonas sp. LTJR-52. The sequence goes on along the minus strand of NZ_CP033105.1, from coordinate 4,681,850 downwards.
TGCGCAGGCCAGTCAGCTCATTGGCGGTTTACCTCAAGCGACACTTTCTGCACGTAATGGCGGACTTATTTCTCAGGAAAGCTTTCTTGCGTTACGCCGGCAGGGATGGCCTGTGTCACCAATGTTACAAGGCAGCGCCGTTATTCAAGGCCAAACACGCCGTCTGCAAATCATGGGTATCGAACCAGTGAGCCTGCCGGTGGGCTCGTCCATAGCGGGCGAACCGACCGAAACACAGGACTTGATGGCATTTATTAGTCCACCTGGGCAAACCTGGGTTGCTAACCAAACACTACATGAGTTGAACCTGCAGGAGGGTGAGCGGCCTTACCTGGTTAATGGGCAACGCCTCCCGCCAATAACAGGTAAGTCAGGCATGGCTCCCGGCATGTTGCTAGTCGACATCGGAGTGGCCCAGCGGCTACTTCAGGCGCCGGACCAACTCTCACGTCTTGTTCTCCCAGCAGGTTTTCAGGAACCCCTTCCTTCTCCGTGGAATGAACGATTGCAATGGCAGCCCCATTCAAATGAAAACGACCCGGGCCAGCTCACCGAAAGTTTCCACCTCAACCTAATGGCGCTTGGGCTGCTAGCCTTTGCAGTTGGATTATTTATTGTACACGCGGCTATCGGGCTGGCCTTGGAGCAACGAAGACCCTTATTACGTACATTGCGCGCCAGCGGTGTAAGTGTTCAAAAACTCCTGATAGCGCTGACTGGAGAACTGATAGCGCTCGCGTTGCTAGGGGGGCTGGCAGGTATTGTTAGCGGCTACGTACTGGCCAGCCTACTCTTACCAGACGTGGCAGCCAGTTTACGAGGTTTATATGGTGCTGAGGTGGCCGGAGAGCTCTCTCTCAGTCCAATCTGGTGGCTAGGTAGCCTGGGACTTAGCCTTCTGGGTGCGCTGTTGGCGGGCGCAAACAGTTTATGGCGCGCCGCTCGGTTGCCATTGCTAGGACTGGCCAATAGCGAGGCTTGGCATCAGGCCCACCGTGCCTGGCTAAAACGCCAAGGATGGATCGCTGCTGTTGCAGCAGTGGTTGCCTTCATTGCCTGGCTGACAGGCAATAGCCTGGCGGCAGGTTTCGTCATGATGGGCAGCCTATTGCTCGCGGCAGCTTTAGGTCTGCCGGTAGCGCTCAGCGGCCTGCTGAGACTGGCACCTGCCTCCATGCGATCACCATTACTGGGCTGGTTTATCGCCGACTGCCGACAACAGTTACCTGGCCTGAGTCTGGCCCTCATGGCTTTGTTGTTAGCCCTTGCCGCTAATATTGGTGCCGGCAGTATGACAGAAGGGTTTCGGCATACCTTTAGTGTCTGGCTGGATCAGCGCCTTTCTGCCGAACTTTATATCCGCCCAGCTAGCCCGGATCAGGTGCAAGAGATGGCTAACTGGCTAACAGCGCGTCCTGAAGTTGACCGTGTTTTGGCAGGTCTTGAGCTTGAAACGCAATTGGGTGGTTGGCCTTTGACCATTGCAGGCGTAGAGGATGATGAGCTTTACCGCAACCATTGGCCCTTACTAGAGGCACGAGCAGATAACCCTTGGGACGCACTCTTTAAGGGCGATAGCGTCATGCTTAGTGAACAACTGGCTCGGCATTTGAAGGTTGAAATAGGCGACACGGTAAAACTACCGACAGCCGAAGGAACGTGGCTTGCCAAGGTCGTTGGTATCTACGCGGATTATGGAAACCCTCGTGGCCATGTTCTGGTAGATGCTAAGGCAATGAAAGCCCATTGGCCCAACCTGCCGGTAAGCCGTTATGCGCTGCGTATGGAGCCTTCAGCCGTTGGCAACCTGAAACAGGCCATCAAGGATACGTTTGCTCTCGATGACTCCCGTCTTGTGGATCAGGTACAGCTCAAACAATGGGCAACGCAGGTGTTTGAGCGCACGTTCAGTGCAACCTCGGCCCTTAATACGCTGACGCTGGGCGTAGCAGGTGTTGCGCTCTTTATTGCTTTATTAACGCAAAGCCAAAGCCGCCTTGGGCAACTCGCGCCGTTATGGGCCATGGGTGTTACGCGGCGCCAGCTGATGCTGCTTAACGTAGGTCAGACGTGGCTGCTAACATTGCTAACATTGCTCCTGGCGATTCCGCTGGGCATTCTGCTGGCATGGTGCCTGGTGGCCGTGATTAATGTTCAGGCTTTTGGGTGGCGTTTGCCGCTCCAGGTTTTTCCGGATCAGCTGATGCGTCTGGCAGGACTCGCTCTATTGGCTACCTGGCTGGCCTCAGCTTGGCCTCTCTGGACCCTGTGGCGGAGCCGCCCGGTTGACTTGCTGAGGGTACTGTCCGATGAACGCTAGGATTGGCTGTCTGGTTGTAGGCCTTTTTGTCCTAGGCGGATGCGATGACTCTTCATCCAAAGGACAAGGCTTTGCCGGTCTGGGCCAGGAAAGCCAGGGCTTTGCTCAGGTCGTACCGGGCAAGGTGTTCTCTTTTCCAGCCGATCATGGCGCTCATCCTGATTTTCGTATCGAGTGGTGGTATGTCACTGCCAACCTAAAGGACGCTGCCGGCAATGACTATGGCGTGCAATGGACGCTTTTTCGTAGTGCCATGCGTCCCGCAGCCAACCAGCCCGGCTGGGACAACGGGAATCTGTGGTTAGGTCACGCGGGACTGACTACCCGCACGCAGCAATTCCATGCCCAGACACAGGCGCGAGGGGGCGTTGGACAGGCCGGCGTGACAGCTGAACCTTTTGCTGCCTGGATTGATGATTGGTCAATGCAAGGCGAAGCATCGTCAGATCTTAAAGTGCAGGCCCGTGGCGATATGTTCTCTTATCAGCTCCAGTTGACGTCAGATCAACCACTTGTGCTCCAAGGGGACCAAGGCTTGAGTCGCAAGTCAACCAGAGGCCAAGCGTCCTATTACTACAGCCAACCTTTTTTCCGCGCACAGGGTGTATTGAAAATCGAGGGCAAACCCGTGGCCGTAAGCGGCACGGCCTGGCTTGATCGCGAATGGAGTAGTCAGCCGCTCTCGGAAGATCAGCACGGATGGGACTGGTTTTCGCTACACCTGCAGGATGGTCGACAACTTATGGTGTTCCGCTTGCGACAGGCAGATGGCGATAACTACCTGAGCGGTACCTGGATAAAGGCCGACGGCCAGACCGAACCCCTGCAAAGAGACGAAATCGAGTTAAAAGCTTTGGATGAACATTTGATCGCGGGGCGGAAAATTCCAACGCGCTGGTCTTTGTCCCTAATCAAACGCGGGCTTAACATTGAGGTGTCAGCCATTAATCCCAACGCCTGGATGGATGTAGGAACACCCTATTGGGAAGGGCCCGTACGCGTACAAGGCAGCGAAACCGGAATCGGCTATCTGGAAATGACAGGTTACTGAGCCTGCGCTGCGCTGATGAAAACGCAGGCTCAGCCCGATCAGCTTACTGCCAATCGGTCTAGGTCTAGCATGTCCAAGGTCTGATCAAGTTGGTAAACCGAATTGGGATAAGCAACGCCCATCTCCACGAAGTGAGGGTTCTCTTTGAGGCGCTGACTGAAATAGGTATCGGAAGTATCGTAGATCCAGGAGTTTGATCGGGATTGAAATTCCGGAAAGTCATCATAACTTCCCTTTCGCCTGTCCAGTACGCGGTGGAGGTTGTCCCGTAACAACAATAGGCTTTCATTTGGCATGTTATTGATCCAGGTGACAAAGGCCTGCTGGTCCTGGTTATTCTGCAGATCAAATCCTTTGAGTTCGGCGTAACGTGAGAGCAACGGCAGAACGTTATAACCGTCTCCGCTCTGGTCTGAAAGTGCTTTTGCCGCCGCCTCATCAAGCTCAGCATGAGTCAAAAATTGGCTGGTTTCCGGCGTTTGAAAGCGATTGGCCATTTCATGGTGTTTGATAACGTCACGAGTGCCCAATGTAATGATCGAAAGCAGCACTACACCAAGGCCGATTGGGCCAAAAACAGTGCCTGTACCCAAGGCTGATGTCACTCCTCCTGCTGCGGACAATGTATAGAGTGACGCTCCCACCGTATCGCCAGACTCCGCCGCCTTGCCTGCGTTGACCAGATCAAACAGCGAGCTGGCAACACCCAAGACTTTTACCGCAGGACGAGAGCTACCGCCGGCCAGTGTGTCTACCCAACCATCCTTGGGTATCTTGCCCATGCCGATCAAGAGTTCGGTTGTCTTTTGGGCCGTGCCGGCAGCGTCAAGACAAACCTTAAGGATGGCTTCGGGGCTCTGGTGTTTATGTAACGCAACCCCGGAGCTTGCCAGTACGGCAGCGGCACCGGCCGCCCCGATCATCCTCAAGGTTTGGCCAGCGCGCGCCTGATTATCAAAGGTCCTGACACCATTGGTTGATTTGATATCGTCCAACTTGAGATTGAAGCGAGCGAGACGGTCGGTAATCTGCTCGGCTGTTTCGCCGGGCTTCGGCAATGCCTCTTTCAAGGCATCAATAGCCTTATTGAGATCCTTGTCTGGTATACCAAACAGATCAGCTACTGGGCCTTTTTTGAGCCCTTCCAGTTTGTTGAGGGCACTTTGGAGGCTGGCAGCATCTCCCGCCTTTACATTCTGAAACTCTGGCATCACCTTGTGCCGTAGAACCTGCGTAGCCACTTCCTCAAGAAACTTTCGACCACGATCCGTTGTTTTGCCAAACTGCCCAATCAACTTCCATTGATCCAGATCGTTTGTCAGTCCCGGATATTGGGCCACCGCAGAGCTCATGGCTGTAATTGCGTCGGGATTATCCAGTGTCCTGCGGATTTGGTCCTCGATCGCCTTGCGGTCACCTTTAAAGTCTGCCGGAAGATTTTGCAGCGCCTGCAGCTGGTATAAGAGATCACGCCCGTCCTCAGCAACCTGGTCTTTTAGCGCCTGGGTCTGCTCTTCCCACTCGGGCGGTCGCGAGTCAAGATAATCCTGGATGGCGTTATCCCGCTGCTCAGTAGTCATGACAGCGCCCCCATTCAGGGTGAGCCAATTGAGCTCTTCCATCTGTTTTCCATACGCCTGCAGATCATCCGTAACCTTTTTCTGGAACTGATCCAGGCCTGGCAGGATATCGCCCTCTAAAACATAGCGTGTGTCGTCTTGGCCCACAAAGCTCAGCACCTGCAGCGGATAAGCTGGACTTGCTCCTTCGGCAATGCTCTGCACAGTTCCCGTCCGCTCGTAAAGTCCGAGCTCGACCAAACGCTTAATGGTCTCCTCAGCACCAGGCTGACCGGCAATGCGTCCGGTTACGTTGACCAGATGATACGCCCCTGACGAGCCTACCATGGGCGGGACTGGGTTATCGCTGGGCTCGAGCAATACCTTTTCCAGTCCGGGAATCGCCGCTTCGACGACCTTTGCCGCAAGATGCGGGTCAAGGTTTTGTGTCATGTTATCCAGTCGTTCGAATACAGTTTTCATCGGTACGAGCTGGCCAGACTGGTTATCCTGCTGATTCAAGGCGTCAAGCGCGTATTGCCCTGCACTTTGGAAGATCTCCTGGTCTGTTGATGACTGCAACAAAACCTCTTTTACATCAGGTGTAACGGTGGAGTAAGCCTTTCCTAGTGTCTCCAATGCGGCAACAGGATTCGGCGATGCGTTAACCTGCTGAACAATCTCCCTGACCTGCGCTTCCACGTCCGGACCCTTGTGGCTGGAAGGCGTCAGCACCAACCCCATCTGTTCGGCACCCTGCTCTATCGCTATCTGAGCCGGCCCGCTGTCCGTCCAGTCATGATCAAATAACCATTGCGCAGAGTCGTTACGCTCAGCGGCTGGCAAAGCGGACAAAAACGTTTGCACGTCTTGTTTCAGTTGTTCGGTCTCTACTGCGTAATCGATCGCGCCGTCTGTAGTGTTAGCGTGTTCGATGGCATTACCTCGAGACTGCAGGTTTTCAAGGAACAGTGTTTTGCCATCAGGCTGTACGGCCAGCTGCTCTGGTGCTGGAGGAGGTAAAAAGACCACATCACCGGCGTGAATGTGATCAATATCAGAAATCTGCGGATTATGTTGGGCTGCCTCGTGCAGTGAGACGTAATGCTTTTTGGCGATACCCGTCATGGTGTCACCCGGCTCTACAACTACCTTTTGCTGCTGCAGGTGCGACTCAGGGAGTCTTGGTGCGTCCCCTTCAGGGCGCGGCGTTTCCTGGGATCGCTTGATAAACGCGCTAAATGAATGAAGTGCGGTGCGGAAGTTACTGCGAGAGGTTCCGGCATTATCGATCGGCATCGCCATGACGTAATGTCCTCGGTAGGCTTCGGTCGTCAGCCTGACCAAGGATGCTTGGCTTAGATGAAAAGCACATGACACGTTAACGCCAAGCTGAAATAACCGTGCTTACGGCTCCATTCCATAAGGAACAATAGCCTCTACACGTTAATACTCCGTCAGGATAAAAGGCTTATAGCCAGAAAATCATCATTGACCGATTGCTTAATACAGTAAAACAACAAGAATCCGTCAGATCATGAAATTACTTTGCCATTACTTTATTTTCATGATACTCGGGCCGACGAATGGTAATGCGCGTTTTAATAAATAAAACCTTATAAAAATCAGCAACTTAAATTAGCAAATAAAGCTTTATCTGGCTTTGTTTCAATTCATGTCAATGTTTTGGCATATCGCTTGTATAACTCAGTGCGCAGAGCACAGAGCGCGCTCCGCTTGGCGGTAGCCTAGCCAATTCTTTTTAATTCTGAGCCTCCGCCTGATCTTGCAGTACAGGAAATGGTCGCGGTTGGTCACAGCAGTATGGTGATACCAATGTTTTTTTCGAAACTGTTAAAGAAAAGCCTTCCCCTAGCAGCCGCCTTGGCGCTTGGAACCACTTACGTACAAGCCGAACCGGTCGATCTGGTTAGTCTGAACCTGTCCGGTGCGGGATTTGCCCCCCATGTTCTACCTGGAATCAATGGCACTAACTATATCTTTCCAGTGGAATCCTATTTCCAGCAGTGGAGCGCCAGGGGTATCAAGACCTTCCGCTTCCCCATTATCTGGGAGCGCCTGCAACCCAAGCTGGGTGGCCCGCTGGATCCAGCCTATGTTGCGTTGATCGACCGCACCTTTGGTTATGCGCAAAAGCACAACATCAAGATCATTCTGGACCTGCATAACTATGCACGCTATCGCGGCCAGGTGATTGGGACCAGTGGCGTTCCGTATGCCCGCTACCAGGAGATCATGACCAAGATTGCCCAGCAGTGGAGTAATCAACCCGCCCTGTACGCCTACGACATCATGAATGAGCCCAACGGGGCCCTGGCCTACTGGGCGACCGCTGCGCAATACGGTATCAACGGTGTGCGCGCCGTGGACAAGACCCGCCCGATCATTGTGGAAGGTAACGGCTGGTCGAGCGCTACCCGCTGGGCGGAGTGGAATGATCCCTTGCTGAACCTGAAGGATCCGTCCAACAACATCATTTTCTCGGCGCACTCGTATTTCGATGAGAACGCCGGTGGCAGCTATGGTGACGTAGACGTCAACAAGCTGGACGTGATGTACGGCGTGAATCGGGTCAAGCCGTTCGTAGAGTGGCTGAAGAAGCATGGTCAGCGTGGCTATATTGGTGAGTTCGGCGTACCGGATAACAACCCGCGCTGGAACATCCTGATGGACAATATGCTGGCCTACCTGAAAGAGAATTGCGTACCGGCGTCCTATTGGGCGGCAGGTCCGGGTTGGGGCAACTATTTCATGTCGGTTGAGCCTATCAATGGTGTAGAGCGCCCGCAGTGGCCGACGCTCAAGAAATACATGGACAGCAGCAGCTGTACGGAAATAGGCCCGAAGAAGGCAACAACAACTTCGCCTGCACCTACACCGACCGTTGTTGCGCCGGCACCATCCACTACGACGGCTTCAGTGACCAGCACCATCAACAATTTTACCAACACCGATTGGCTCAATGGTGTGTACCGTAAGAAGGCTGGCTTCTCGGTACCGGGCACGGCCGCCAACAAAGCCGCCTTTCAGGTGGGCAAGTCGGTTAAGCTAGCTGATGGTCAGGTCCGCAAGATTACCTATGTGCAGGCTGGCACTAATCTAGGTGTCTATGTTGATGGCGCGGCAGTCAATGGATCGGTCGTAGGTTATCCCAAGACGCTGACCGTTTTGTCCAAATAACAGCAGTCTCTTACCTACGGGCTGTGATGGATTGTATCTGGAGCTAGGGACAGCTCCTTATCTTTACTTTTTCTCCCTCCGTAATAGGCCAGGTGCGTTCGCATCAGACGCGTATTTTGCCAGCCCATACCAGATTCCCTACGTAAGACAACAAAACAGCATTCTCTAGCAGCTACATAAGCTGATCGTTATTGCCTCGCTATGCATCATCTCTCCTGTAATCCCTTCTGAATCAACCTATCTGCTTGATCTGGCTTTACTGGCATCCCTTAAAGGAAAAGGCCGGGTATAAGCCCAGCCTTTTCCTTTATTAAAAATGAATCAGGTCATGCCTCTTATTACTCTGGCGCCAGACAACGACTCAAGCCGCGTTGGGTATGGATACGGTACCGCTGCGACTTCGTCAGTAGCTCTGGCTGTATGTTGATAGTGTGTTTTGAGTGCCTGTAGGGCGAGAAGAAAAGCCGTAGGTGCTTGATACTCGAACACACCTACCAACGGCCACATGGCAAGGTTGGCCAGGAAGAACGCCAGCGTAAAGTCCAAGTTGGGATTTAACTTTGTTGCAACCCTGTAGTGGATGAACAAGCCAATCGGAATGATGGCAAATGTTAGGAATCCGAAGCGGAATAAGGTACCAATTACCCCTACATCAGACAGGAAGAAGTAGTTGCTGAAGAATCGTTTGAACCCATCATTCCACATCAGGCTCAAGCTGCCGCTAGGAACCCAATTGTATTCATGCAAATGGTTCATGATGGCGGCAATGGTGTTTTCCCGCACATTATCCGTAGGCCCGCTCTCCACCGATTGCATATAGAAGTCAAGGTTGAGCCCCAAGCTATCGAGGATATGCGGGTTCACCAATATCGGAAAGAGCGCAATGCTACCCAGGATCATGGGCATCACCATGCGGCTTTTCAGACACATCGCGGTAAAGAGAAAGCAGATCACGATGACCTGTCTTGTCTGCATGACGAAGACAATCGTGGCCAGCAAGACGAACGCCAGGATGCCATAGAGCACTTTTGACTTTGGAGCGCCGTTCAAGGGAGATCGTCCATGCCCCATGAAATAGACGCTAAGGCAGTAGGAGAAGATGATGGCCGCTGCGCCGGGCGAGGCACGTCCGGGACGACTAAGGTCAAGCACCTGCTCACGAAGATCGGGCAGCACGCCTGCGTAGGAAAGCCAGGAAAGCCCAACGGAGATAAGACCCACCAGCAGTATCAGCTGCTCGAATTGGGTAGCGGTTACACGCTTTGCAAAATAGACAATAACGAAAAAGCTGAAACAGAACAGGACACGACGCTCTTCAATCAATCCATAGAACAGCGGCTGCCCATAAAAAAGATTTGAAAATAATGCAGGTAGAAAACAGAACACAAAGGCAGAAAAAAGGCAGAAACTCAAGCCGAGGTTGTAGTCCTGCTTGTTGGCAGGAGGCGTACCTGTAAGAAGAAGCGCTGTAAAACCCAAGCATATCGCCAAGTACAATTCACTGACGTACTTTACGCCAATAGGGTTTGTGTGCCCTTGTTCGAACACACCAAATTGAAAAATAAGAAGGATAAACAAACATGCGTAATAGACGTTACGCTTGCTAACCGTGATCATTAATTTTATGTCCTTTACATGCGGTTTGTTTTCGAAACCACCAAGCGTGCCAACCCACACCAATCTGTTGAGGGATCATAAAGCTCGTGGCGACGCAGACGCTGTCAAGGCAGGCAATGGACTACTTAGATCAATGCTTGAAACAGACAAGCTTAGTATTGCGGGCAATTATTACCGTCATATTGGCTCAAATAACCAGACTACTGTGACGGTACGAGTGATTTCGAAAGAATACTGGCTATTTGCCTTCTATTGATAAATAACTTATAAATCATCAAAACAAATTCATAGTACGTTCAATACAAAAGCAATTGACAAAAAACCTTGGTTTTGTGAGTTTGCCAGCATAAATACTTTGAATTAGTTCTCTTCTTTAGTAATAGATCACCCCTCCCGCAGCTTATTAGGACCTTTTTAACCAAGGCTCACTAAAGGACCCGCATAGCGATCAGATGCAGGGTGAAGGCGGAGCATAAGAAAGGCTTTAACTGGGCAGGAAAACCTTTAGACGAGCGGGAAGAGTCTTCAAGAATCTCTTGAAGTAGCCTGACTCTAACTAGATAACACCCAACGATGTAGCTGACTCTATGAATGCCTTGATCATGCTTGTTGACTCGGCCCGTGACCGTTATCAAGTCGATACCTTACTAAAACCTGACGGGACACTGGTTATTACCGCACTACCTGTTGAAGGAGGTCATCCACTTGAGTGGATCTTAACGCCTGACCAGGCACGTAACCGTCTGCTTTTGGAAACGGTCCTGATGGATATCCAGCGTCGGCTTAACCAGCCGGCATCCAATAGCCATGAATTTACTCATGAGGATGATCCATTACATCATGGCTCGCTCGGGTAGTAATTATTTACCCCTCTTTATCACAGTGCTTTTACAGTGCTTCTCATGTTCCTTGCCACACTTGCAGCACAAAGCACTTCTAGTCTGACGTCCGTACCGGATGGGCTAAACGCGTGTTGCACCCTCTCCATCTTGGTGGGTTGCCACGTGGAAGGTTCTCTGATTTTGCCTTTTGTCATCATTACAGGACGTCCAACTTGCATGATGCGCAAATCTCCTTTTCCGCCTATGTCTTGCGCCTTTCTTTCTGCCGGCGGGAGATGGGGTGCATGCCCGCTCATATGATTGGACCGGCACAACCCTAGGGTCCCGAAAACCTGTCCATCTGCATTGCACATATTGACCACTGTCACTACTAAACCTCAAGGCATGGGGTTGGGGCTCTCCATAATTTACGGCTTCGTGCGCCAACCGGTGGGCAGATGCATATCGCTTCGGAAACGGGGCAAGGAATACGGATATGTCTATATTTGACTCGCGCAGAAGAAAAGGCCGTAAATACCGCAAGTGAGCCCACTCAAGAACAGTTGCCCCGTACCGTTACTGGCGGGACGGTACGGGTTGTGGATTATGGGCCGACTATCCGTATCCTGGTCGTGGAGATTCTTGAAGAACTCGGCTACCACGCCCTGATAGCTGAAGATGGCGCTTCTGGCTTGGCAATCCTGCAATCCTGCAATCCTGCAATCCTGCAATCCTGCAATCCTGCAATCCTGCAATCCTGCAATCCTGCAATCCGATACCGCTATCGACCTGTTAGTTTCCGATGTTGGGCTAACGGAAGACAAATGGCTGACGCCGCGTATTAGCCGCCCTGACCTCAAAATACTATTTATCACAGGTTATGCTGAAAGCGCTGTGGTAGGCGATGGAAACCTGGAAATCGGCATGCCTATTATGACCAGACCCTTCACGGTCGATATATTGACCGAGCGAATCTAGCAGTTGATTGAAGATAGTTAACTGGCGGTTTTTCAGCTCCTTCTTGGACGGGTCATCTCTATAGTTGGACAGGCTGTGCTCTACCAGCTTGAGCACACTGCAGACTCTGCATTCATAGCTGCACCTGGTAGTTAGCTTTTTAGGAATATCGCAGTAGAAAACGGGTAGCTGGTAGAGCTTCGCTTTCGAGAACGCTTGAGCCATGGATGCAGTGGGCTTTATCCGTCACTGAATAAATTCAAGCCCCAAGACTGACCGCCGATACACGTCATCAGACAACAAAATTCGGCGTGCTTTCGCCTCTACTTTTGCGGATGATAAATATGCTACTACGCAGTTGGAACATTGCCCCCCGGGCTGCGCTTGGGTTTGGCCTGATCGCGCTGATGGTTGCTTTTCTAGGTATTTTCTCGCTAGGCAAGATGTCCAACATCCGTGACCGTAGTGTGGCTATAGAAGCAGAATGGGTACCCAGCATCCGCATCGTAGATAGCATCCGGGAAAACATGCTGCGTATTCGCACCATTTCCTTGCGCATGGCGCTTGATCCTGACCCTAAAAGCATCGACACCTATGCCAGCCAGTATGAGGCGCGTAATAAGGTTTTGATGGACAACATCAAGGCGTTTGAGGCCTTTGTCGATACGCCCGAAGAGAAACGCTTGTACGGACAATTCAAACAGGATTTTGCAGTCTACCAGCAGGGTATGACCAACTCGTTTGTCCTGGCCCGCCAAGGCGATACTGTCGCCCTGAATAAACTCACTTTGGTTGAGATGAAGCCTGTCATCGATGGCACTGGCAAGACATTGGGCGAGCTGGGCGACCACTATGCACAAGGGATCGAGCGTGAAGGAAAGAACTCGGCAGATCAATACGCCAGCTCTCGCGCCATTGTTATCGTCGTGATTGCCTTGGCAGCTCTGGCTACAGTGCTTATGGCCTGGCTCCTGACACAAAGTATCGTCCGCCCCCTGCAGGGTGCTGTGCGCGCCGCACAACAGGTTGCCAAAGGAGACCTGACCATTCAAATTGAGGTCAGCGGCAGCGATGAGGTCAATCAGCTTCAGGTAGCACTGCGCCAAATGCAGGAAAACCTGCGTAACACCCTGGCTCAGATCTCGGGGTCATCAACCCAACTGGCGGCAGCGGCTGATGAGCTCAACGCCGTAACCGAAGAAGCCAGCCGCGGTCTGCAACAGCAAAACGATGAGATCGAACAGGCTGCTACCGCCGTGAACGAGATGAGCGCAGCGGTTGATGAGGTCGCACGCAATGCAGTGTCGACTTCTGAAGCTTCCAAGGTTTCGACCCAGTCGGCACAAGCAGGTCATGCTCGAGTCAACGAAACCATTACAGCTATTACAGACCTGTCGAAAGAAGTTCAATCCACCTCCGTGCTGGTAAGTCAACTTGCTGATCGCTCGCAGGAAATTGGCAAGGTTCTGGATGTTATTCGTGCCATTGCCGAGCAAACCAATCTACTGGCGCTGAATGCTGCGATCGAAGCCGCCCGTGCAGGCGAATCCGGCCGAGGTTTTGCTGTAGTGGCTGACGAGGTAAGAGCGCTCGCTCATCGTACGCAACAGTCGACGCTTGAGATCGAGCAAATGGTCTCTGGCATGCGCAACGGCGCAAGTCAGGCTTTGAACTCCATGCAGATCAGCAGCACTCGCGCTCATTCCACACGGGAGCTGGCAGAAAGTGCAGGCCAGGCGCTAAGCGAGATTACGTCGTCGATCAGCGAAATGTATGAGCGTAACCTGGTAATTGCCAGCGCAGCCGAAGAGCAGGCTCAGGTGGCCAGGGAAGTTGACCGTAACCTTGTCAATATCCGTGATCTATCCGTGCAGTCTGCAACAGGCGCGCATCAAACCAGCGCGTCCAGCCATGAGCTTTCACGTCTGGCAGCTGAGCTTAATTCTTTGGTAAATCGCTTTAAGGTCTGATCGTTCATTCCTTGATTGCTTTACAACAGAAAAACTTAAAGCCCTCCTTAACAGAGGGCTTTTGTGTTGGAGGCTGGCCAGATCTTCAGATGGAGTGCTCTTTACGAGGGAAACAGTGGCCTATGCTTAAGCTAAGCATGAGGCACACTCCATGAACCTGATAGCTGACAAACTTGCACGTCTTGATCCGCCGCTTAAGTTCCTTTTTGAACCACGCGGCACAGACATGCTTTTGACCTTGATCGACCCGGCCGTTCCTGCACGCGTGCAGCGCCGCCTCGATCCTAAGCTCATGATGAATAAGGATGCGCTAAACCTAACCCTGGTTTATGCCGTCAATGAACTACGTGCAAAAGGCTCCCATGTGCCTTTGGAGAAGGATTACATTTTTATCTGATACCTCTTCGACCCACCAAATGGAACCTGGTGCTTCTATCGCCTATCCTCTCAGAGCAGTACGTACCATGGCTGAAAGATCCTCAGGGCGATAGGGTTTGGTAAGCAAATGGATGTTAGGTGCCAATGTGTTGTTCTGCGAAAGGATGTCCCGAGTATGGCCTGAGGTAAACAATACCGGTATTGCAGGTTCCTGCATCTGAGCCCATGCCGCCAGATCCGTACTCTTGAGCCGACCGGGCATCACGACATCCGTGAAAATCAAATCAACCCTCGTTCCGGCTTCCAGCAGCTGCATGGCCACGTCCGCATCGGGCGCCTGCGCCACGTCATAACCGGCCTGCTGCAGTAACTCTACAACAGAGAATCGAACACCTTCATTATCCTCTACTATCAGGATGGTTTCCCGCCCCTCAAGTGTATAGTCATGTTTGCCCTGGTCATCCTCTTCAGCCTTTTTATGGCTGCGTGCAAAATACATCCGTACCGTTGTACCGCATCCAGGGGCACTTTGGATATCGATATGGCCCCCGCTCTGCTTGACGAAGCCAAATACCATGCTCAGACCAAGTCCCGTACCCTGTCCTTCAGCCTTGGTCGTGAAGAACGGCTCGAAGACGTGCTCCAGCACTTCTGGCTTCATACCTTCGCCCGAATCGGCAACGGACAGGCAGAGGTAGTCCCCAGGACTGATGCACAGTAATCTTCATCCAGCACGACATTGTCGCCATGAACGCTGATCAGCCCTTCCCCATCCATTGCGTCACGGGCATTGATAGCCAGATTGAGAATAGCGTTTTCCAACTGGTTGCGGTCAACGTGAATGCACCAGGCATCATCTGGCAGGTGCATATCGATTTCAATGGTCTCGCCCAGTGCACGCTGGAGGAGCTCCTCCAGCCCTTCGAAAATATGGGCTGGATTGTAAACGCCGGGTGACAGCGCTTGGCGACGGGCAAAGGCCAATAGCTGGGAAGACAGTTTGGCTCCTCGTTCTACCGCATTGATGGCAGCCTCCACGCGGCTCTGTACACGAGGGTTGTCCTTTTCCTGACGAGCCAGCAGATGCAGGTTGCTCGAAATGACCTGCAGGACATTATTGAAGTCATGTGCAACGCCTCCGGTCAGTCCGCCAATCGCCTCCAGCTTTTGTGATTGCCGGAGCTGCTCTTCTGCCAACGAGCGGGCCTGCACTTCAGCAGCGACCCGCTGCTCCAGATTGCGCGTCAGTTGGTAAAGAGCCTCTTCCGCCATCTTGCGTTCATGAATATCAATCAGAACACCGGGAAAGCGAAACGGCTCTCCACGCTCGTCAAACTCGCATAGACCACTCGCCAACACCCAGCGGAAAAGGCCGTTCGGGCGGCGGATACGACATTCAGCATTGAAAGCGCCGCCCTGATCAAAAGTCTGCCTAATATGCATCCGGATCTTTTCCAGGTCGTCCGGATGAATGAAGCCGCTGGCGATCTGAATGGGAATGCCTGCCGCCGCTTCGTCTACTGGGTATGAAAAGGTTCGTGCGAAGCGCTCATCTCCAGTCAGGGATTGTGCTTTGATATCCCAGACGAACAGTCCCAGGAGCGCGCCGGAGTTCAATGCCAGTTGTAGTCGTTCATTCGTTGCCCGGAAGGAACGCTCAGCCTCCTGACGTCGCCGCTCCGACAGTACGTGTTGAGTGGTTTCGATAACGATGGCCATGACGCCGGCCGGCACGCCGTCATCCTCGGGCACCGGGCTGTAGTAAAGGTCCATCGAGACGTCTTCCGGGCGCCCATTACGAAACAACACGAGTTCTTTGTTTCGATAAGAGAGCGTACCGCCAGCCAGACAGGTATCAACTACATTCCGATTGAATTCGGCAACTTCCGGCCAACCGATCTCGACTGGCGAGCCGAGAAGAAAAGGATGACGCCCTCCCGCAAACACGGCATAGGCATCGTTATAAATCATATAACCAGGCCGTCCCCACAACATGACGAGGGGTACGGGAGAGGCCAGTAGAAACTGGACGGCAGCGCTCAGACTTTTGGACCACTGTTCAATAGGGCCGAGATCCGTACAGGACCAGTCGAAAGACCGGATACGCTCGGCCATTTCACCGCTCCAGCCCAAGCAACCATGATCGTCCCTTAGAAATTGCATGGATTGTCTCTTAGGAAAAGGGCCTGTTTAGTATGTTGGTGTCCAGATACGACCACAGCAACAAACAACAATTCTAAACAAACGAAGCGGCGGCTATGTCGGTCTATCCGGCAACGATAGCAACCTTTTCAAGTAGACATCCGTTCACGGTGAAAAGCGGCCAAGTAAAACACACCGGTAAGCGCTACCCTCTATAGGTCCTGGGCGCGGTCAGGCAAATGGCAATGCGCTACACGGGTAATCAATAACAAAAGCTATAAGGAGATTACATGTCCGTTCATATTGAAGAGCGATTTTCTGCTCGTCTAGCGTTACGTTGTGCGCAATGGGCCGAGCGCTGGTTCCCTGATTCATGGGTCTTTGCCGCTGTCGCCGTGGTGGTGGTGGCGCTCGCCGCTACCCTGCTCGGCACGCCGGCTTCAGGAACAGCCAAGGCATTTGGCGACGGTTTCTGGAGCCTAATTCCCTTCACTATGCAAATGGCGTTTGTAGTGATCGGCGGCTACGTCGTGGCCAGCTCAGCGCCTGCGGCCCGTCTGATCGACTGGCTGGCTCACATCCCTCGCAATGGTCGGTCGGCTGTCTGCTGGGTAGCGCTTATTTCAATGCTGGCTTCTCTGCTCAACTGGGGGCTCAGCCTGGTCTTTGGAGGGCTCCTGGTAAGGGCCCTTGCCCGACGTGTCGATTTGAAAATGGATTACCGGGCAGCAGGTGCAGCGGCCTATCTCGGACTGGGCGCCGTATGGGCGCTGGGCTTATCGTCCTCTGCGGCCCAGTTGCAGGCAAATCCGGGAAGCCTGCCTCCGTCTGTTCTAGCCATTACCGGTGTCATTCCCTTCACGGAAACTATCTTCCTCTGGCAATCAGGCGTCATGCTGCTTGCTCTAATCCTGCTGTCGCTGATCATTGCATATGCTACTGCGCCTGGAGAATTGACTGCTCGTACTGCGCGTGAGTGTGGAGTCGACCCCGTACTGGAAACACCGGCTCGGCTAGTGCGAACACGCCCAGGCGAATGGCTGGAGCATAGCCCGCTTCTGACCATTATCATTGTGCTGCTAGCGCTGGGGTGGCTTTGGCAGGAGTTTGCTTTCAAGCCTGCCATTGAAGCCATTTCAGGGCTCAACACCTACAATCTGTTATTTCTGACGCTTGGTGCGCTTCTGCATTGGCGTCCTCGTCATTTTCTCGATGCAGTGGCGCGTGCTGTGCCGACCACTACTGGTGTCCTGATCCAGTTTCCCCTCTATGGCTCCATTGCTGCGATCATGACAAAGGCGACAGGAAGTGATGGTCAGACGCTTGCCCACCATATTTCCGCCTTCTTCGTTCAACTGGCCTCACACGATACATTTGCCGTCCTGATGGGCGTCTATTCAGCTATCCTGGGTTTCTTTATTCCTTCAGGCGGGGGTAAATGGATCATCGAGGCGCCTTACGTCATGCAGGTTGCCAATGACTTGCACTACCACCTGGGCTGGGCAGTCCAGATCTACAACGCAGCTGAAGCGCTACCCAATTTGATAAACCCCTTTTATATGCTGCCTTTACTAGGCGTTCTGGGGCTCAAGGCGCGCGACCTTATCGGTTTTACCTTCATGCAGATGCTGGCGCATATTCCGTTGGTGCTGATTCTTTTATGGGCATTGGGGGCCACCCTGACGTATCTGCCACCAGTCATGCCTTGATGAGTCCACCACAGATGATGAGCGGTCGTTTGAACAGACGAGACAGCTGTACAGATTAAGTTCACTAATGTCATATTGATATCAAGCTTACTAGCCACTTCTCATTTTGTGGCTAGCCCCCCTTACGCTCAAGAGCGCTATCTTCAAGTAGGCCCAGCTCTGGCTCCAGCATGTCTTTTAGAGGTAAATAAGGTTGTTGTACTGCCTCGGCCTATTCTTCACGGCAGTGGGTGTAACGTGTCTGCTTTACAAGCCCAATGACACGATGCTCCAGTTCGAAGGATACGGCCTCATCATCATTTCTGTATTTATTCTTCGAGAAGCCTTCCTGAGCAAAAAGCCTCCCAGGAATTGAGCTTGTCATAACGCCTCTGCCGTCAGGCGCCTGCATGACACATTCATAAACGCTTGCCCTAAAGTCCATGCGACTTTTGAGCCTTTGAGCTTTGCTGTCGCCATTGATATCATCACGACATCAATCACAGGGGAGTGAAGCGCGGTCGTTGCGCAGCATGAACCTACCCATAACCGATACGGAATGAGTCTGGTCACGCGTGAGGTTACTTTTACTCACCATGCCAGAATAGGAATGGCTTTCTCTTCGCCTTTCAGAAAGCAAAAAGCAGGATGCTGGATATGGACTTCTTTACTAACCTCACCACCCTTTGTACAACCCAGGTGTTAACACCGGGCCGCCCTATTGCCTGCCTGGCCATAATAGGCCTTGTGGCTACAGGGGTTGCGATTCACACCGAGCTTAGACGGCATAAGGATGAATAATCTGATCGCTTCCGTCCTGAACGCTTCATCCAGCTATCTACGTCCCAACGACGACCACTAGCATGAGTGAATGGGATCCTGTGGACCTGCTGCTGATGGCTATTAGCGGATTGTGCCTTCTGTCAGCGTTTGGCTTGATGGTGTTCTGGCACTGATGATCTGGCACGCCGGTTGCTGCAGGCAACAGTGTAATGACCGTTGCGTCAAATAATCTGTCAGCCTGGAAACCACGATGAATGCTCTTCAAGTACTCGACGCCTCCATCCATATATTGGATACCCGTGAGGACGTCACCAATCTGGCCAAATGCTTTGATTTGCAAGGGTTGCAGTATCTTGAAATCCAGGCTGTACAAAACTTCCAGTTAGCCATGGCACATTGGCCATTGTTGATGGAAACCCTTCAGCCGTCGCTAGTCGGTTACGAGACGATCATCAATCCGCTTCCAACCTATCTTTCACAAGGTTGAAGCGGATCCGCATGGTATAGAAAAGAGCAGTACGGTGGATACATCGGCAGGAATAGCCTCTTCTGGATATTTATTCAGAAGGCGTTAGCAAGTGAGTGGCCTGAAGCCTTCAGACCACTCACAAGGAGAGGTCAGAGCAGTTTGTACCCGATCACCATCAGCATAACGGCGAGGCACGGACGCAATATTCCATCGGGAATTCGACCGGAAAGGTGACTGCCCATAAAGATGCCTGGCAGTGAGCCCATCAGCAGATAGCCTAGAATAGGCCAATCCATGTTGCCCATGCTGGCATGGCCCAGTCCTGCAATCAGCGTCAAAGGTACGGCATGTGCGATTTCTGTTCCTACCAGGCGTCGGGTAGCCATGAAGGGATACAGCATGAACAGCGCCACGGTACCTAAAGCGCCTGCGCCAATGGACGTCAGCGTCACCATGGCGCCAAGCACAACACCAGTGATAAATGTCAGTGCATTGAGCTTTTTCGGGCTCAAGTGAAAGCTGTCATTGGCATGCCGGCCTACAAAGGCAAACAGCTGTTTCTTGAAAAGAATGGCAAAGGCTGTCATGAACAGAACAATACCCAAACCATGCTTGATGATCGCATTTAGCGCCTGCGGATCAGAGTGCAAACGACTCAACAACCACAGTGTTAATGCAGCGGCCGGCAGACTTCCCAGCGCCAGCCAGCCTGTCACAGACCAGTCGATATTTTTGTTGCGCTGATGCACCCAGACACCGCCCGCCTTTGTCACCGCGGCATACAGCAGATCGGTTCCTACGGCAGCGGCCGGATTGATGCCAAACCATAATAGGATAGGAGTCATCAGGGAACCACCGCCTACGCCTGTCATCCCAACAATAAAGCCGACCACCAAGCCTGCGACAACAAAACCTCCAGCGCCGAAATCCATCATCACTTCCTAAAGACACATGTTCTACAAAAACTGGCACGCAGCATAACGACTTATAAAGAGCTCGCTTATATAAATATGATCTTGCTTATAACCATTTAATTTAAAAAAAGTACAGCCATCCTCCATTAATTGCACGGAACGTCCATTTTCCTACGCAGTCATACACGTTAGTATATGGAACATATACATTTCATATAGGGTGAGTGGATGGGTATTGTCAAAGTCTCGGAAGGTATGCATGAGAACCTGCGTATCGCCAGTAATGCACTTTGCCGCTCCATCAATGCTCAGGCGGAGCACTGGCTACGAGTAGGCATGCTGGCGGAAGTCTATCCTGAGCTGAATCATCGGGATATCTGCAAGCTGCTGATCAGTCTGGAGCAACAAGGCGGTTTTGACCTGAACTGCCTGAGCGCGATGGAAGATGCCCCACACGTCCAAGCAACGATCAAACAGGCGGGAGCCGGACGATGAGAAAAGCGGTTTCGATAAAAACACCTGAAGAAATTGTCATGGCGCGCAAGGCAGGCAAGCTGGCAGCCGATGTGCTGGCGATGATTGCCGAGCACGTGAAACCTGGCGTAACGACCGAAGAACTAGACCGCTTGTGTCATGACTACATCGTCAATGTACAAAAAGCCGTTCCGGCCAATATTGGTTATCACGGATTTCCGAAAACGGTCTGCACCTCAGTCAATCATGTGATCTGCCACGGTATTCCTTCTTCTGAGACGCTGAAGGATGGCGATATCGTCAATATCGATGTAGCGGTCCTCAAGGATGGCTGGTACGGCGATACCAGTCGCATGTACTTTGTAGGGGAACCCTCTGCTCAGGCACGCCGCCTAGTGGAAACGACTTACGAAGCCATGTGTGCGGGCATTCAAGAGGTCAAGCCCGGCGCAACGTTAGGAGACATCGGTCATGCGATCCAGACCGTCGCGCACCGTGACGGCTTTAGTGTCGTTCGTGAATACTGCGGGCACGGGATCGGTAAGGTTTATCACGACGAGCCTCAGGTGCTGCACTTTGGCAACCGTGGCGAAGGGATGAAGCTGCGTACAGGAATGATGTTTACCATCGAGCCTATGCTCAATGCCGGCAAGCACCAGACCAAAACACTCGGTGATGGCTGGACGGTCATTACCAAGGATCGTTCGCTCTCGGCACAATGGGAGCATATGGTTGTCGTGACAGAGAGCGGGTTTGAAGTGCTAACGCCATGGCCAGATAGCCCCAGCGGTTATACCCCCATCGTCTAATCGGCGATGACACGGTCGGCAGGGCTGCGATGGGCGCCCTGCCAGGATGATTATTGTGCCTGGGTACGGGTTGCTTTGTCTGGATGTGTCGAGCCTACCGCTGACTCATTAGACAACGCCGCATCTGCCTTCTGCTGATCTTCAACCGCTTCTTGCTTCTGCTCCTGCGCAGCGTTGGTATGTGTCTGTCGCTCGGCAGGATTCGCAGCTGCTGCCGCTTTTTCCTGATGTTCCTGGGCATTCTGCGTATGCTGGGCAGCGCCCTGTGCCTTCTGCTCGGAAGGTTTGTCACAACCCGCCAAGGGAAGTAGAAGGGCAGTCATTACGGCAACGGATAGATACTTCAACATGGATAACTCAACTTATCAGCTAAAACGTCATCCGCTTGGAATACCGATCAATCGTTGAGTTTCTTCCTAACCGTAACAATTTATTGATTGGCTAACTAATTTCCTTACAGGCGAAACCGCTGGACCGTCCGGTTAAGCTCCGAGGCCAATGCAAGCAACTCTATACTGGAGTGACTGGTTTGCATTGCACCTGTCGCCGTCTGGGTAGACAACGTTCGAATACTGGCCAGGGCGCTATCGACAATATGCGCAATCTGAACCTGCTCATTAGCGCCTGCTGCAATGGTTCTATTCTGCTCACGAATAGCCTCGCTGGCAGTCGTAATCTCAAGCAGTGCCCGGTCAGTCGCTTCCGCCTGCTGCAAGGTATGACAGGCGTGCTCTGCAGAGGATTGAAGACTGGCAACGTTCTGTTGAGTACCTTGATTCACGTCATGGACCAACGCTTCGATTTCGTTGGTGGAGGCTCGCGTACGTAGTGCCAGGGCACGCACTTCATCGGCTACCACAGCAAAGCCTCTGCCCTGCTCACCGGCGCGTGCAGCCTCAATGGCCGCGTTCAATGCAAGCAGGTTGGTCTGTTCCGAAACAGATCGAATGACATCCAGTATTCGGGTAACGCTCTGCGTCTTTTCAGCCAGCCCGGCCGCCTGCTCGGAAGCCCCTAATACACTGCCTGCCAATTGCTTGATGGAGGCAATGGTGTCGGTAAGCTCGCGTTTGCCCAATATGGCGGCCTCGCTGGAGGCAAGCGAATTCTGTGAGGTATTGGCAGCGCTAAGCGCAACCTCTTCTACAGCTTGGCTCATTTGCGCCATAGCCTCAACGGCCTGGCTTACCTCATAGTTTTGCTGTTGCAGATGGGAAGCGCTGCTTTCCATGACAGCGCTCATCTCATGCGCGGCAGTAGTAAGCTGTGAAGACGCCGACTCGATATGTGACAACGTTTCGTGTAGGTTACTCTGCATGCGCGCCAGTGCCTGCAACAGCCGAGCCGCTTCGTCTTTACCTTGCGACTGAATAGACTGACTCAGATCTCCCTCAGCGATGACTTCGGTGATCGCCACAGCCTGTCGCAAGGGCACCAGTATGCTGACACTCAGCCGCCAGGCCAAGATCATCATGAGTGCCAGCACTGTCCCAATGGTGACAAGGGCAATCAAGCGCGTCTGTTGATAATGCGCCTGTGCCGAGGTGATGGATTGGGCAGCACTCTGCTTATTCAGCTCTCTCAACAACTGCACCTGCATATCCATCAGATCGCCCTGCATGCTCAAGGTCGTATCAGAAAGCATATGCGCATCCTGGGCCCTGCCCTGTTCAATCAGTCCCATCTCATCTCGCAGACCCGAAAGAAAAACCTGGTAGCCGTCCTGAAGCACCCTGATCGAGTCGTGCTGGGTAGCATCCGAAGCCTGCTGCGAATAGAGTTGGAAGTTCTGCTCAAGTTGTCCCGTTAGCTGCTCGACAGCAATTTTCCCATTGATTAATACCGATGGATCTTCCGTACTGGTCAGAAATCGCTGGGACTCTGTGCGTAGTTTGCCCAGATCAATTGCAATGGCATCCGCCAGTGCAATGTTGGCAAGCGCTCCGCTTTCGATCATCTCGCCCTGCTGGCGAATCTCATGCATCTGTATAAGACAGAAGCTGCCCAACCCTACGAACAACGCGGCCGTAACCCCAAAGCAGACAATCAGGCGATTCCTAATGCCCATACGGCGCAGAAGTGGAAGGGATGCAGAAAACTTGAAAAAGCGCAGGACACTTAATGGCATGTTCACGGAACGACGACAACCATGGCAATAAAGACTGTCCCGCTTATATCAGCCGATCATGATAGCTTAATGACAGCCCATCCCCCTGCCTGACTGTCGTCGGCCTGCCTATAATAAAGAAAGCCTACAGACCAGTACTGCCAGGCCTTTCAACCCAGCAATGCTGGCAGAGAGCAAATGCTTGAACCCTTCCTGATCAGTGTTGGGTCAACGTAGCTGTATTGCTCAGCCCGGTCTGCATCAAGGTTGCCTGATTACCCTGCCCGGTGCGCTCTAACGTAACAGACAGGCCTGACCCTTGCTGGGTTAGCTGGAAGTTGTCATTGATGGTCTGGCGTTGTGTGAGGCTCATGTAGTTGTCATCGCCTATCTGCGATACATCCAGGGAGCTATTCTCAACGCCGGCCTGCACCAGATCCATGGTGTTTCCATTGCCATCTTGTGTAGCAATGATGCTGTTTGAACCGCTGGTGGCAGATTGGCTGACCGTCATGATGTTGTCATCACCCAACTGATTGGTAGTCAGGCTTGCACCGGCGGAACCAAAGTAAATACTAGCACGCCCTCCCTGATCAACCGTGACGCTATTATTATTACCGTTCTGGGTAAGCCGTGCTGTAGCGTTCAGAGACTGCTCGACTGTCGCCGTGTTGCCGTCGCCATACTGAGTTATCCGCGCAAAAACACTGCCCACATCAACATCTTTGGGACTGACGCCATACTGCTGGAGCTGGGCACTGTTTGCGTTGCCTTGCTGTTCGACAGCACTGGATACATTCATATCTCGCTGTATAGCGGTGATCTGGTTAGTATCACCCGTCTGGGTAGCAGTAAATCCACTCAGGAAGCCATCCGTCCCCTGCTCTAGGTTAATGATATTGTTGTTACCAATGGACGTTGTGTTAATTGTTGCAGCACCAGAGGTGGTACGTGTCAAGGTA
The DNA here is from genome assembly GCF_003691465.1 of Pseudomonas sp. LTJR-52. Classification (NCBI taxonomy): domain Bacteria; kingdom Pseudomonadati; phylum Pseudomonadota; class Gammaproteobacteria; order Pseudomonadales; family Pseudomonadaceae; genus Pseudomonas; species Pseudomonas sp. LTJR-52. The sequence goes on along the minus strand of NZ_CP033105.1, from coordinate 4,657,628 downwards.
TGAATGTTCCCTGTACCATTTTGCTCTCCTGTCACAGAGCCGCTGCCATAATACGTTGTATCATTTAACGTGTACTGGTTAGCACTGCCCGCTTGCGTCAGGGTTACTTCGTTCTCACCGCTTTGGTAGATGTTGGCAACCTGGTTATCTCCTCCTTGCGTTACTGTTACTCTAGCATCCTCAGTCGCTTCGTCCTGATAGACCGTGGCGGAATGGCCGGTCCCATCCTGTTCGATACGCTGATAGCTGTTGTTACCCAACTGAGTTTGCTGCGCCTGATGGGACGTACCGGTTTGAACCAGCTCTGCCGTATTGCCATCACCAGCCTGGTTAATTTCCGATACATGCATTTGAGCAACAGCAGAGGCAGAGATAAAGGCCATGGAAATGGCCGCAAGCATGTTGAAACGACGCATATCGAATTCCTTATAAGCATGCCCAGTTAGATCGACCCCTCTTTATAGAAAGGTCGGCGACCAAACGAAACAACAAGCTTTCCGTTTGCTCTTTAGCTTTCCAGTGAATACTGGTAGTACAAGCGTAGCTGTCGGTAAGTCTATTACCATACAGCCCGACGAAAGGATTTACTTAGCACTTTAGCAATCTTTTTTATTTACCTTACTGTTGCACAAAGGCGGCTTGAATATAGCCAGTTGCCATAATATTAATTCTTTATCTATATTCCTTCAAAAAGGAATTAATACCGTCTTCATATTTTATCCAGACGTACACTATTCAACTCATCACCAGCTGTTGGAATAATGAACTCAGGCCTGCCCGCTGGCGGGCGGGCTCCTTGCTGCAGCGCAGAAACCTGATTAAACCTGGCTTTAAGCATAGAAGTTGGACATATGGCTCCTGCTGCACCAAGGGATGCAAGAGCATCACTCAAATGAACCCATATTATCCAACATACTTATTTCTAATGTCAGCGCTAAACTGGCCAATCGGCTAAAAATAACAATAATCCAGAGCAGCAGTGGCGTTAACTTTATTAACTAACAACAACAGCTATCAGTTATGCTTAGGCATTAACATGTCATTTCATCAATAGACTGAAACAATCAAAACCGGTCATCCCGGGTGATAACCCAGTCATCTTTAGCCGCTCTGAACCTAGTATTTAACAGGTACTTAATACCCGTCAATTAACAATTGACTTATAAGTAATAACGAGTTCAATGCACAAGGCATGTATAAATCGCATTGCCCTTTATTAAATGAGCGGACGTTTTCATTAAGCCAGGCTTTTCCAAGATTGATGAAGTAGAGAACTGTAATTATATGAGCAGCCCATGAATTTTACCTTGAGCGCAAGCCGATTCACGAGCAAGCAGGCAGGAGGGAATTCAACTCAAGCGAAAGCCTTTCTTGCAGGCATGAAAAAAGGGCTTGTATTTCTACAAGCCCTTTTAGGAGATGGCGCGCTCGAGAGGATTCGAACCTCTGACCGCTCGGTTCGTAGCCGAGTACTCTATCCAGCTGAGCTACGAGCGCGCTGTGGGTGCCAGTATAGGGATATTTCTGAAGTTGTAAAGCTATTTTTTCAATAAAATCAGCTAGATAGAAAATAGCACCTCCAAAAGAGGCATATGCATAAGCCCATTGCCCCTTTCCTCTCCAGCAAACCAAACCTGATAAGCGGCTGTGACGCGCCTAGCCCCACGCTGCTGGCCAGCGTTCTTCTAACGCTTATCTGGTGTATTTAGGCGAAGGATCCGCCCATTCGTTGGCTGATCGCCTCGGCGGTTTCAAGCAACCGTTGTGCAGCCAAACTACCGGGCTCGGCAGAAAAGCTTTGTGCCGCCCCTACGATGGTCAATACACCTACAAGCCGATTCCCCGCGGCAAACACCGGTGCCGAAAGCGCATTGACTCCCTCCATGAGCAGGCCATGAATCGAGTGCAGTTGATGAGCACGGATAGACGCCATAGTGTCAGCCAGCACTTTTTGGGTGGGTGCGCCCGCCTGACGTAGCGCCTGCTTTCTTAACGGAGCCGTTTCGCTATCCGGCAGGAACGCATTAAAGACCAGCCCCGTAGAAGAACTCAGCAATGGAAGTACGGAGCCCACCTGCGTTACCAACGTTACTGCACGGACGGCCTGCTCCACATGCACCACTGCCGGACCGTGGTTGCCCCACACCGCTAGAAAGCATGTTTCGTTGACAGCATCACGCAGTGTGGCCAGCCTTGGAACACTTACTTTCACGACATCCAGACGCCCCAGGGCTGCCATGCCAACGTACAACGCCGCCGGGCCGAGACCATAATGATTGGTAGCTTCGTCCTGCTCGGCAAACCCACTGGCAATCAGTGCCTGCAAGTAGCGGTGCACCTTGCTGGCGGGCATCTCAAGATGCTCTGCGAGTTTGGATAACGATGTCGCTGGCGCCAGATCAGCCAGACCCTTGAGAATATCGGTGCCGACTTCAGCCGACTGAACCTTTTGGCGTCGGGACGACTCAGGAGCCTTCGATTCGCTTGCCATGTCTACAACCGCTACTGTGGGGAGGCGGTGTTATAGCGTGACCGCCTTCAGGATTCAATTTACAAGCAAGCAACGCTTACAGAATCCTTGATGTACAAGGCAACCCTTTAATCATGAATGTCTGCCTGGCTTGACAAGCCACAAGGTCTTAGCGCACATTCCACTAAACGTAACTGATTTACGCATTATAAAAGACTCATAGGAGTCGCTAATAAAAGCGGTGTAAGTCATGGATCTCTTTACCTATTACCGTTCCACTTCGTCCTATCGCGTGCGCATTGCCCTGGCGCTCAAGGGGCTGCCTTACGAGGCGATACCGGTAAACCTCATCAAGGATGGCGGTGAACATCGGCGTTCGGACTACCTTGCACTCAATCCACAAGGTCGTGTCCCGCTGCTGCGCACGGATGAAGACATACTGATTCCTCAATCGCCCGCTATCCTGGAATACCTGGAAGAGCGCTACCCCGAAACGCCTCTGCTGCCAGAAGACATACTCGCACGCGCCCGACATCGGAGCGTAGCGGCCATTATTGGCTGCGATATCCATCCCCTGCATAACGTGTCGGTACTGAACCGCCTGCGCCAGTTGAACATTGCCGAGGCAGACGTATCCGCCTGGATTGCGCATTGGATCAGTGAGGGACTTAGCGCTGTAGAGGCGTTGATAGGCGATGAAGGCTTCTGCTTTGGTGAAGTAGGCCTTGCCGATGTATATCTGCTGCCACAGCTTTATGCTGCGCACCGTTTCAACGTGTCGCTGGAATCGTTGCCTCGAATTGCCCGGATTGAACGCCTGGCGTTAGAACATCCGGCGTTCCAGCAGGCTCACCCCGACGCTCAGGCGGATCGACCGCTATGAAATCCTTTGGCTTCAAGCTTCTAATGGGCGACCACCTGGCTCGCAGCACCCGTGGCCTCTCCTGCGCGCCGCCATGGTCTGGGTACTGACTTTCCTTACCTAATCCATTTGTTTATGCAGGAGCCTGTCATGGCCGATCTATTTGAAAACCCCATGGGCCTCATGGGTTTCGAGTTCATTGAGTTCGCCTCCCCGACCCCTAACGTCATCGAGCCTGTACTGGAAAGTATTGGTTTTACCCACGTAGCCAATCACCGTTCCAAGGACGTTTCGCTGTATCGTCAGGGTGATATCAATGCCATTGTCAACCGTGAACCCAAGAGCCATGCGGCCTATTTTGCTGCTGAACATGGCCCTTCCGTGTGCGGTATGGCCTTTCGTGTGCGTGATGCTCACCAGGCTTACTACAAGGCACTGGAAATCGGCGCTCAAGCCGTAGACATTCCTACCGGTCCGATGGAGCTTCGCTTGCCAGCCATCAAGGGCATCGGTGGCGCACCGCTGTACCTGATCGATCGTTTCGAGGAAGGCAGTTCAATCTATGACATCGACTTCGTTTTCCTCGACGGTGTTGATCGCAAGCCGGTCGGGGCTGGTTTAAAGATCATCGACCACCTGACCCATAACGTGTATCGGGGCCGTATGGCCTATTGGGCAGACTTCTACGAGAAGCTGTTCAACTTCCGCGAGATTCGTTACTTCGACATCAAGGGTGAATACACCGGTCTGACCTCCAAAGCCATGACTGCGCCAGACGGCATGGTACGGATTCCGCTGAACGAAGAGTCTTCCAAGGGGGCGGGCCAGATCGAGGAGTTTCTCATGCAGTTCAACGGCGAAGGTATCCAGCATGTTGCCTTTCTGACCGATGATCTCATCAAGACCTGGGATGCGCTCAAGGCCTGCGGCACCCGCTTCATGACAGCACCACCAGAGACCTACTACGAGATGCTTGAAGGCCGCGTGCCCAACCATGGCGAACCAACTGGAGAGCTTCGCTCGCGGGGCATCCTACTGGATGGTACCTCCGAAGGGGGTGAGCGTCGCCTGCTGCTGCAGATCTTCTCCGAAACGCTGTTGGGCCCGGTGTTCTTCGAATTTATCCAGCGCAAGGGTGATAGCGGCTTTGGCGAAGGCAATTTCAAGGCATTGTTCGAGTCGATCGAGCGCGACCAGATACGCCGTGGCGTGCTAACTACCGAGTAAGGTCATGGGCGGCCGGTACGCCGGCTGCCCTGTCGGACATGCCCAGAATGAGAATCAAGCCATGAACGTACATGCACAGGGCCTGGATACCCTTCCCTATCAGTCCGGCTTTGGAAACGAATCTGCCAGCGAAGCGCTTCCAGGAGCACTGCCGGTTGGGCAGAACTCACCTCAAAAGGTCCCATACGGTCTTTATACCGAACTGTTATCAGGAACTGCCTTCACCGTTCCGCGCACGGAAGCCCGGCGTACCTGGCTCTACCGGATTCGCCCGTCGGCTAACCATTCAAAATATAAGCGCCTTGACCGGCAGCTGGCACATGGCGGCCTCGGTGAAGTAACACCCAATCGCCTACGCTGGAATCCAATCGCCCAGCCGCAGATCCAGACCGATTTCATCGACGGGCTGGAATGCCTGACGGCTACTCACGATGCGGCGCAGACTACGGGCGTAAGCGTCTACCGCTATGCAGCCAACAGCTCAATGTCTCGAGTCTTCTTCAATGCCGATGGCGAGTGGTTGGTGGTTCCCCAGGCCGGACGACTGCGCCTGGCAACTGAGCTAGGCATTCTACAGATCGGACCACTGGAGATTGCGGTTATACCCCGAGGCATGCGCTTTCGCGTCGAACTGCTCGATGGCGCGGCCAGCGGGTATGTCTGTGAAAACCACGGACAGGCGCTTCGTCTGCCGGACCTGGGACCCATTGGCAGTAATGGTCTGGCCAATCCACGCGATTTTATGGCTCCAGTGGCCTCTTACGAAGAGCGTGATGAGGCAACCGAACTGGTACAGAAATACCTGGGCGAACTATGGTCGACCACGCTGGATCACTCACCTCTGGACGTTGTGGCCTGGCACGGCAACAACGTACCCTACAAGTATGATCTACGCCGCTTCAATACCATCGGTACCGTCAGTTTCGATCACCCCGATCCGTCCATTTTTACAGTCCTGACCTCACCGAGCAGCACTCACGGAATGGCAAATATCGATTTCGTGATTTTCCCGCCACGCTGGATGGTGGCCGAAAATACCTTCCGGCCGCCCTGGTTCCATCGCAACCTGATGAATGAATTCATGGGACTTATCCAGGGTGCCTATGATGCAAAGGCCGATGGTTTCTCACCGGGCGGAGCCTCCTTGCACAGCTGCATGAGTGCTCATGGGCCGGATCATGTATCGACGACCCAGGCGATCAATGCCGAGCTGAAGCCACACAAAATCGATAATACCATGGCCTTCATGTTTGAGACCGGGCCGGTATTAAGACCCACCCGTCATGCTCTGGAAACCGCAACCTTACAGGCTGACTATGACGCGTGCTGGTCAGGGTTGGGCAAGACGTTTCACCGGGAGGACCCTCTATGAGAACCGAGAATCCACGTCTGAGTTGGGTAGCCTCTGCCAACAGCCATAGCGATTTTCCCTTACAGAATCTGCCCCACGGCGTGTTCAGCCCTCCTGACGAGACGCCCAGGGGCGGTGTCGCGATTGGGGACTATATTCTGGACATGCGTGTTGCCTGCGAGGCGGGTCTGTTCAGCAGCGCGGCACAGTGTGCCGCCGAACACGCAGCAGGTACCACGCTAAACGCCTTTTTTGCGTTGGATGCAACCGAGCGCCGAGCTCTACGGGAAGAGCTGCTGGCATTACTGGACGAATCGAGCCTGCACCGCACGCGCATGCACGCGCTGGGCGATACGTTATTGCGCCCGATGAAGAGCTGCCAGTTGCATATGCCAGCCAAGGTCGGTGACTACACTGATTTTTATGTAGGAATCCATCACGCCACGAACGTGGGCAAACTGTTTCGCCCGGATAATCCACTGCTCCCCAATTACAAATATGTTCCCATCGGCTATCACGGGCGGGCATCCACCATTGACGTATCCGGAGCGCCTATCATAAGGCCGAAAGGACAAACACTTCCACCAGGGCAGAGCGAGCCGGTGTTTGGTCCCTGCAAGCGCCTGGACTACGAGTTGGAACTCGGAGTCTGGATAGGCCGAGGCAATGCTCGGGGCGAGGCCATCTCAATTGGCGATGCCAAGGACCATATTGCCGGGCTATGCCTGCTCAATGACTGGTCGGCTCGTGATATCCAAGCGTGGGAATACCAACCGCTGGGCCCGTTCCTGTCCAAAAGTTTTGCTACGACGGTTTCCCCTTGGGTGGTTACCGCCGAAGCCCTGGATCCGTTCCGCTGCGCGCAACCGTCCCGGCCGGCTGGTGATCCTCAGCCGCTCTCCTATCTGCTTGATCCAACCGACCAGGAAACGGGCGCGCTGAACATTGAGCTGGAAGTATTACTGCGTACAGCAGCCATGCGTGAGCAGAATCTGCCAGCTCAACGCGTGGCCTTGAGCAATAGCCTGAACATGTACTGGACCCTGTCGCAGCTTGTTACTCACCATACCGTGAATGGATGTAGCTTGCAGCCGGGGGATCTTTTCGGTTCCGGTACGCTTTCAGGGGAACAACCGGACAGCTATGGAAGCCTGCTGGAAACAACCGTAGGAGGCAAGCAGCCGCTAACGCTACCCAACGGTGAAATCCGCACGTTCTTGGAGGATGGTGACGAGGTTATCCTGCGGGCCCGTTGCCACCGTGAAGGTTATGCCTCGATCGGATTTGGCGAGTGCTCCGGTATCATTCAACCGGCATGCTGAGACCAAAGGGCACTATACGGTGCCCTTCTTTTCCTAAAGCAGAGAATCCATCAGGGCCTTCAGCGCCTCGATTCGCATCGGACGAGCAAGGTAGTAACCCTGCGCCTGGTTACACTTCAACCGGGCCAATACGTCCATCTGCCGTTGGGTTTCAACCCCTTCCGCCGTGACGGTCAATGACAGTGCACGACCCAATCCGATAATGGCCTCGATAACCGCTTCCCCATTTGACGAGGTATCCAACCCGGCGATAAAGCTGCGGTCGATCTTGATTCCATCGAAAGGATAGGTATGAAGATAGCTCAGGGATGAATAGCCGGTTCCAAAGTCATCCATGGCCAGGCGAACACCCAGGGCCTTGAGTCGATGCATGACTTCGCGCGCCGAATTGGCATTATCCAAGACGACGCCTTCGGTGATTTCCAGCTCAAGCTGATGAGGCGGCAGCCCCGTTTCCTTCAGAACGGCCATAACCCGGGCGACTACATCGCTGCGCTTGAACTCAAGGGGAGAAAGATTCACCGAGACAAATGTATCCGGCGCCCACTCCAATGCCTCAAGGCAGGCTTTGCGCATCACCCAGTCACTCAAGAAGACAATCAGGCCGGTCTCCTCCGCAACAGTAATGAAATGGTAAGGCCCCAGGTAGCCCCGAATGGGATGTTCCCAACGCACCAGAGCCTCAGCTCCAACCATGCGCTTTTGCGCCGTGTCGAAGCGGGGCTGAAACTCCAGGCGTAGCTCATCCCGTTGCAAGGCCAGCTTCAGATCACTTTCTATTCGGCGGCGGGCCAGAATACGGGTATTCATCTCCTCGGAATAGAATTGCCAGGTGTTCCGGCCGGCAGCCTTGGCTTCATACAAGGCGATATCGCCAAGCCTGAGCAGTTCATCGGTCCGTTGACCATCCTGTGGCGCGCACACGATACCGATACTGCTGCCGATGATGACCTCCTGATCGCCAATCTGCACAGGCTCGATAATAGCGGCCAGAATTCTTTCACAGAGCTGCTCGATAGCGGAGCGTCCGGTCACTCCTCGCAGGAGGATAACGAACTCGTCTCCTCCCATGCGCGCAACGAATGTCTCACGTCCCAGACTGCTCTTTAATCGATGCGCGATTTCCATAAGGACCCGATCACCGGCCGCATGACCCAGCGTGTCATTTACCGGCTTGAAATTATCAAGGTCCATGCAGAGCAGCAAGAGGGGATTGGCCAGCGTAGGCTTAGCGCCAAGCTGACTTTTCAATCGTTTGTACAAGGCACGCCGGTTTGGTAGCCCCGTCAGGCTGTCCTCCAGCGCTTCGCGTTCCCGGCGCTCCTGCTCGGCTCGGCGTTCAGAGATGTCATGCAGAAAAGCGCTGTAAAGCTTATGGTCTAGAGCATCAACAGCTGTCACCTTGAGCTCTACAGGGATACGTGCGCCGTTACGGTGGTGCACCATAATTTCAAGTGCAGCCCCCTCGCCCAGGTCCATTTCCCCAGAAAGATAACGGCTAAGACCGGCCTGGTAGTGATCACCGATGGATGAGGTCATAATGAGCCGATCTACTGGCTGCCCGACGGCATCCTCACGGCTCCAGCCGAACAGTGCCTCCGCCTTGCGGTTCCAGTCTACGATACGGCCGGCTTCGTTCATGCTGACATAGGCATCACTGCTATTCTCAAGCACCGCACTCAGCTCGGCTTCACGCTTGCGAAGAGCCTGCTCGGACTGCTCCTTCTGTTCGAGTGTTTCGGTCAGTCGCTCATTGGCCTGCTGCAGATCCTGGGTTCGGACATTGATACGCTGCTCCAGATCATGGTGCAGTGCCGCCAGTGACAACTCGGCCTCCTTGCGGGCTTGAATATCCTGTCCAACACGGACGTAATAATCCAGCTCACCCTGATCATTGACATGCCGGGTACACGTCAACCGTACCCAACGGTGCTCTCCGTTCTTGTGCCGGTAACGCTTCTCGATTTCGTACCGGTCGATCTCTCCCTTACGCAACTGATTCAGCAGCTCAAGGTCTTGAGCCATGTCATCAGCATGGCTGAGCTCGGCAAAATTCATGCTCAGCACTTCATCACGCTGGAATCCCAGCATGGCGCAAAACGTCTCGTTGATATCAAGCCACTGCCCTGTCGGCGTCAATAGTGAGATCCCCACGCCTGCCCGCTCGAAGATCGTGCGAAACCTGGCCTCGCTAGCCTTGAGCTGGGCAGTGGACTGCTGTAGTTGCTGCCAGGTCTGAACAGCCGATTCACGCCGCTGAATTTCTCGACTGATGACTCCGGCCAGGGCCTCAAGGGTCTCCAGCTGCTGGTCCGTCAAGACTCGCGGATAGGTATCAATCGCGCAGAGCGTACCCAGTGGATGACCGTCGATACTGTTGACCGGAACGCCTGCATAGAACCGAATATAAGGCTCTCCGATGACCAGGGGATTGTGGGAAAAGCGAGGATCTTCCAGCGCATTGTTTACAACAAGCGGGCCGCGCCGCTGGATGGCATAAGAGCAAAAGGCCCTCTCGCGAGGCATTTCGTTAATGGAAACGCCTAGTTTGGATTTGAACCATAGCCGCTCCGCATCTACCAGCGAAACAAGCGTAATGGGCAGATCAAGCGCATCAGAGAGCAGCTGCGTTACCTGATCGAATACAGCTTCGGCCTCGGTATCGAGTATTCCAAGCGCTTTGAGAACGGCGATTCGCTCAGCCTCGGCCATCAAGTCGCTGGTGTATAAATCACTCATGAGCCAATTACTCTCATCAGACGGCAAGCTCGTAGTCAGCAGCAACAGCGGCGCATTGAGCCGGAGGTATTGCTAGCGAAGTCACCACTTGGCGGTACAAATAGAAGATAGGATTGCGTCAGGTTATCGACCGCCACCGTGATAGCTTTATGCCATTCGTCCACAAACGTCCGGCTTCTATCCATACAGGGGGTTATGACCGTGAACTTATGCCTTAAGTCCAACACAGGCGACAGATTGCAGCCACTCTAATTTAATTATCGCGATAATAGTAAATTGAGATAAGGTTCACGTATTAGTAGGTGCAATAAGTACTGGGACAATCATAGGCTATAGCAAAGCGCATCCTAAAGCTCTTCTATAGGGGCTTTGCATGGTATGGCTTGACCAGCAGTCTGATCGCACTGAGATCAGATCAGCTCACTGTTATGCTCATGAAAGCGGCTCTAAGGATAGGGCTCGCTCACGTAGCGCTTTATCCCGCTCTCCTTACCACCGATCTTTCTTTGCGTGTTTTTCACATACAACGTGTCAAATTAAACGTTTGTTTTAGGAGGCTCTCGTCTGTGAGTGAGTCGTACCAGTCCGTATCCGAGGGTATGGATCTAAGCGTCTGTGAACGTGAACCTATCCATATCCCTGGCTCTATTCAGCCACATGGATTTCTTTTGGGATGCAGCCTGCCGGATTGGAAAATCATTCAGGCCTCAGCCAACACGGCTGACTACCTCAAAGGATACTCACCCGACTATCTGCTCGGGCTTGATCTTGAGCAGGTACTGCCCCTGGAAGCCGTTCACTCGCTACGTAATCTTCTGCAGACGACGATGCTGTCTGGCACGGCAGAGCGCCTTAACCGCATGGCGCTGGATAACAGCGACGTACCTTACGACATGGCCGTTCATGTCTCGGGCGGGATAGCCATCATCGAGGGCACGCCAAGCTTGGATAACACCGCGACGGCCGACCCTGTCACGCTCGTCAAAGGCCTGATCGGGCGGCTCAAGCGCGCTCCGACCCTTGACCGCTTCCTGAAACAGGCGGCCCAGCAGATCAAGGCATTCACCAGCTACGACCGGGTCATGATCTACAAGTTTTTACACGATAACTCCGGCCAGGTCATTGCTGAGGCGGTAAGGCCCGGCATGGATGCTTTTCTCGGGCTGCATTATCCCGCCTCGGATATTCCGGCTCAGGCCCGAGCGCTCTACAAGCGTCAATGGCTACGTGTAATTACCGATACAGCTTATATGCCCGTTCCATTGGTACCAGGCTTCGGTCCGGATGGCCTACCCCTGGACCTCAGCCTTGCTACCTTGCGCAGCGTCTCGCCCGTACACATCGAGTATCTGCACAACATGAACGTGCGAGCCACGATGACCGTTTCCATTATGCGGGGGGAAGAACTATGGGGCCTGATTGCCTGCCACCATAGTGAGCCTTATCGCTTGAGCGGTCCCATGAGTGCTGCCGCGGAACTGTTTGGGCAGGTGCTGTCGCTTCAGCTGGAAGCGAGGGAGCATCAGGATGAGCTGCGCTTGGTCAGCAGCGCGCATGAGGCGCATGACCGGCTGATCGCCAGCATGTCACCGCGTGAGACGTTATTCGATAATCTGGCCGCCTATGCCGGAAATTTGAATGACATCATTCCTTGTGACGGCATCGGGGTATGGTCGGACAGCCGTTTCACCGGCTTTGGCATTACGCCGCCACCTGAAATGGTAGAGTCGCTGATCCAGTTTCTGAGTATGGGCAGTTCCAATGCGGTACTCGCCACCCATGAACTGAGCAAACTCTTTTCTCCCGCCCGGGCTTATGCGCAGGCCGTCAGCGGGGTACTGGCGATACCCTTCTCTCGATCCCCCCGAGACTATTTGCTATTTTTCCGTCGTGAATTCGTGCAGACCATCACCTGGGGAGGCAATCCAGACAAACCGGTTACGCCGGGCGAGCGCATCAGCCCACGTAAAAGCTTTGAGGCCTGGAAACAAACAGTTGGAGGGCAGTCGCTACCCTGGCGCTCCGATGAAAAACAGATTGCCGAGACCTTGCGCATCTCGCTTCTGGAAGTAATCCTTCGGCGTGCCGAGTTGATTGCGCAGGAGCGGCAGGTCGCCCAGGAAAGCCAATCGCTGCTCATTGCCGAGCTCAACCATCGGGTCAAGAATATTCTTAGTCTGATTCGGGCAGTGGTCCGTCAGAGTGGTCAGCAGACCACATCCATCAAAGACTTTACAGTAGATCTCGAGCATCGCATCAATGCCCTTGCTCAGGCGCATGATCAGATGAATCAGGTTGGCTGGGCCTCGGCGCCATTGCTCCACTTGGTGGAAGCCGAAGCACAGGCTTGGGCTTACGGTGCGCAGGATCGTGTGATGTTTTCCGGTCCCTCGGTCATCCTGGATGCACGGGCCTATCAGACGCTGGCACTGGTTTTCCATGAAATGATGACCAATGCGGTCAAGTATGGCGCCTTGAGCCGCCCGACCGGGCATTTGCTGGTGTCCTGGTTCCTGGTAAGTGATCAGGATCTTCGGATCGAGTGGTGTGAAAGCGGAGGGCCGATAGTAAGCGCGCCTTCCCGCCGAGGATTTGGATCGGTCGTTATCGAGCGGACTATTCCCTTCGAGCTGCAAGGTGAGGCCCGGATCGAATACCGAATCGAAGGTGTCCAGGGCAGTTTTTTGATCCCGGCACGCCATGTGAGTGTGGGGAATGTTACTGAGCTGAAAACGGCGCCTACGCTAGTCACGGCGCAATCGTTGGCAGAGAAAAAATTGTTGCTTGTAGAAGACAGTATGATGATCGCGCTGGATGCACAGGCAATGCTCCAGGAAGCTGGCGCTGATGTGGAGATTGCCGGAACGGTCAACGAAGCACGCCGCGCCTTGGGCTTTACTCAGTTCGACGTAGTCGTACTGGATGTGAATCTATCGGGGGAGACCAGTCTGGCCATTGCAGACGAGTTGGCTGATGCCAAACATCCCTTCATTTTCGCGACAGGCTATGGCGAAAACACGGTAATTCCTGATCGCTTCAAGGATATTCCCCTCATTTCCAAGCCTTACAGCGCCGGGTCGCTTACCCATGCGATCAACCGATTTGATATTGATCAGGAGCTTGATCGCTTGTAATGACCAGCGCCGCGTAAGCAGGCCCCAACGTTACGGAGCCTGCTTTCATCATTTAGTGATGCTGCCTGGTTGCGCTTGCAGTCAAAGCGGTTTCGATCAGATCCACCTCTCTCACCAGCTTTTGTAGCGTACTGTCATTGATATGGTGACGGTTACGCAGCTTGTAGTATTCAGTGCGCTCCGCCTTGAGCGCCTGCAGACGCGTTTCCCGCTCAAGATCGCGTCGCGCTTCGAGAAGCGGGGTCGGCAGCTCGTGGTTATTGATCTCCATACGCTTGTGATAGTAGTCCATCAGATGGAGGGTGATCTCGTTGAACGCGACGATAATCTCTTCATCCCCTTGGTGATCCGCCAGTACCTTCGCTTTTTCTTGGTGATAGTTTTCAATGTGCCGGATTGCCGCCTCGGCCCCACGAATACGCGCATGGCGTTCCTCCTCATATTCGCGGCTGTCTTCAGGCAGATCCAGCCCTCGCAATACCAAAGGGAGACCTACGCTTCCAGTGATCAAGGTGAACAGAATGACGCCGGTTGCCAGGAAGATCAGCAATTCGCGGGCCGGAAACGGTGTACCGTCATTCAGCACTTCAGGCAGCGATAGGGCAGCGGCCAAGGTGATGGTGCCTCGAATACCGGCCAGTGTCCCGGCCAACAAGACGCGGGCGGAGACAGACCGTGCTGGCTTGCGCCGCAACAGCCGAGGCATATGTACAGCGCTGAAGATCCAGAGAAACCGCATTCCCAGAAGCGCAATCGAAATCAACGCCACGAAGCCTAGCAACTGAATAAACGGTAGCGTGGTGCCTGCACTGGTCGTCGCATTAAGCGCACCGCCAATGATTTCGGGCAATTGGAAACCGAGCAGTAGAAAGACCAATGCGTTAAGCACAAACTCCAGCATTTCCCAGACACTGCGCGTCTGGATACGGGACGTAGTCTGATCCTGGCGCTTGAGGTCAAGCCGGTTGATGACCATACCCGCTGACACAGCGGAGAGAATACCGGACAGATGAAAATGCTCCGCCAGCAGAAACGCCGCAAAGGGTAGCAGCAGGAGCAGCAGCACGATCTGAATCGTCGAAGCTTCGCCAAGGTGCCGCTCGATCAGACGGGTCCGCACCACATTAAAGGCCAGCGCCAGAAAGGCGCCCACCAGTAGCCCACCCAGGGAAATCAGCAGAAACCCTACAGTTGCCTGTGCCAGAGAGAACGCACCGGTCAGGGCTGCGGCTACCGCGAACTTGAATGCCACAAGACCGGATGCATCATTCATGAGCGACTCGCCCTCAAGAATGTGCATTAGCCGCGGTGGTACAGGAAGACGACCGGAAATAGCCGATACCGCGACGGCATCTGTAGGTGAAAGAATCGCTGTCAGTGCAAAGCAGACAGGCAAAGGCAAACCGGGGAATAACCAATGAACCACATATCCCACACCAATCACGGTTACCAGTACAAGGCCCAGCGCTAATGCCAGAATAGGCCCACGAAGCAGCATGAATTCGCGCTGCGGGAACCGTCGCGCATCGGCAAATAGAAGCGGGGCAATGAATAGGAGCATGAACAGCTCAGGCTGCAGCTCCACATGCAGCCCGCTGGCAGGCCAGGCCAGTAGCGCGCCAAAAGCAATCTGTACAAGCGGTGTGGGCAGTGATGGTAGAAAGCGAGCCGCCACCCCAGTAGCCGAGGCGACAAGTAAAAGCATTAAAACAAGATAAACCGTATCCATGAATCTTTAGAAAAATCCCTGTCAATGAAGAACCATAAAGCGCTTTAGCGCTATGGAATAAGCGTTGCCGACCCCCTCAGGCGTGTCTTCCGATGTCCCTCGGATGATGGTGTTGATTTAGCTTCTGAGGCCTTTTCAGCGTAGGTGAGGTGAGCGTTGGCACCGATAACATAATCGCGACCAGGCGCTATACAGCGGCGCACCCCGTCATCACCTTCTTTCCCTGAGTCGACCTGAAAGCATGAGGAATTCGGATACAGCCTTGAATCGCCAATATGTGTAAAAATGTTTCTGAAAGGGCTGGGAAATCGACAGAAGCAGTCAGGGCTTCATGCCGTTTGATAGAAAAGCTTTCCGTGCCAGTCTCCTTATTAAAGCCGATTGGTTTTCTTACGACTGGACCAACTTGATAACGTTAGCCACTACCAAGCAGGGTGACGCTAAACAGCCACTTATATAGGCAAACTATTCTTGTTGTCAGCCATAGGCTCTTACCACCTTACAGCGATAGCGATGTCCAGTCGTAAAAAGGCCAGTGCTACGAACATTTTCCTGGCGACCCTGACTGTTATGAGTCCCTGTTGTGTCTTGAAACGTGGTGTATTCCTCTTTTCCTGCCATGCGCTGGCAGTTGGCCGAATTATCACGCTCCATGCGCCGTATACCCTGCGTCAAGGCAAAACGCCACGCTCTAAACGAGCGAGCCGGTCATGCATCGGATCAAGCGCTGCAGTCTGCCTCTCTATGGACTGACCGTTGATGAGCATCTGTGTAGCTTTCTGCGCATGTCCAGTTCAACTCGTCGTGGCTGCCATACTGAGCGCCGTAAATGACTTTCTGAGAGAAGTCATCCCGTAATCGATTGCCGATTACCTCAGCTCAGGTCGCTCTTGCAGCAAGACGACCATCATTTCTCCAGCTGAGCAAACGGCGTGACCACGGGTGCCTTTTTTCCCATCCATCTGGGCTAAGCACATGGTTGAGTTACTGCCCAAGCGATTTTACGATAAGTACTCTAAAGTAGTCCTGTAACTATAGTCCGCTCTCCATTAGCCCTGGTCTATCCCCCGCCTACACTCAACAAGGAGAACATGCATGGCCCGTCTTACCGCAAAAGATTTCGCGCCCGAACTGCTTGAGCTGTATGACTATTACGTGCATGGGCGAATCAATCGCCGGGAGTTTCTCGACCGTGCAGGTAAGTTCGCCGTAGGCGGATTGGCCGCCACGACGCTTCTTGCCGCCTTGAGTCCAGATTATGCACTGGCACAGCAAGTCGAATTTACCGATCCTGAGATCATTCCTGAATACATTTCCTATCCATCACCTAAAGGGCATGGACATGTCCGTGGCTATCTCGTGCGACCTGCGCAGGCCAAGGGAAAGGTCCCGGGTATTGTCGTCGCTCATGAAAACCGTGGACTCAACCCCTACATCGAGGACGTTGCGCGACGCCTGGCAAAGGCGGGATTCGTGGCGCTGGCCCCTGATGGCTTGAGTTCCGTAGGCGGCTACCCGGGAAATGACGACAAGGGGCGCGAGCTTCAGCAAACCGTTAATCCCGAAAAGCTGATGAACGATTTTTTTGCTGCCGTCGAATGGCTTATGGGACATGAGCTTACAACCGGCAAGGTAGGGATTACCGGCTTCTGTTATGGCGGAGGCGTAGCCAACGCAGCAGCCGTCGCCTATCCCGAACTCGGGGCAGCCGTACCGTTTTATGGTCGGCAACCCAGAGTTGAAGATGTCCCTCGCATCAAGGCACCGTTACTCATCCATTATGCTGAGCGAGATGAGCGCATCAATGAAGGTTGGCCTGCCTATGAGAGCGCTTTGAAGGCCGCTGGCAAAACCTATGAAGCCTATATCTATCCCGGCACGAACCATGGTTTTCATAATGATTCGACGCCACGCTATGACGAGGCCGCCGCAACGCTGGCCTGGGAGCGAACACTGGGCTGGTTCCGCCGTTATCTGGCCTAGGTGCAGAGCTATTGAAATAGCCTCTGCAAGGCACCATCTCAATCCTAGGTGAATGTGCTGCAAGCCATCTTAACCAGGATCAGATCGCGGATGGCTTTTTTGTGTCCGGTACGGCGGAGCGCATTCCTGAAGGCCCAACCACCGGACTTCACGAGAGCAAGGCGTATACTCGCCAAACGTTTGACCCATAACCATATTTGCAACCTCTGGCCGCAGAAGCGCTGATCAAAATAGCGTAGAGTAAGCACAAACCAATTGTTACGTGTTCCGCACAGGTTTGATCAGCCAGTCATCCCAACACCATGCTTTAGGAGAATTTTATGGCGACCGAATACATGACCGTTGCAGGAGGCTGCTTCTGGTGCGTAGAGGCAGTATTCAAGGATGTCATCGGAGTCGTTTCCGTCGAGAGTGGCTATACCGGCGGCAAAACAGTCAACCCTACGTATGAGCAGGTCTGTGAAGGTAATACCGACCATGCCGAAGCCATCCGTATTGGTTACGACCCTGACGTGATCAGCTATGGCGAGTTGCTCGATATTCACTTTGCAACCCATGACCCGACCCAGCTCAACCGACAGGGTAACGACATGGGTACGCAGTATCGGACCGCCCTGTTCCCGGCAAACCCCGAACAGGAAGCCGAGGCCAGAGCGGCGATTGCACGTGCACAGGAAGGTCTCTCAGCGCCCATCGTGACCACGATCGAGCCACTGGGGCCTTGGTATCCGGCAGAAGGATATCATCAGAACTATTGGGAAGAGCGCGGGCGCGCCAACCAGTACTGCATGGCGGTAATCCCACCCAAGCTTCAAAAGCTGCGCAAGAGCTTCGCCCAACGGTCCAAAACCTCGACCGAGGGCTGAGTTGTCCGGGGTAGCCCTTCTTGGGGCTACCTTCTCTGCACTGGATTTTCTGCACCTAAGCCACTACTATCCGTTTTTCTTTTCTTTCTGTCTTGCAAGGAGCCTGATCATGCGACGCGCTTTCACTCTTTGCAGGTCCTGCCAGGCGTAAACGCTTTCCTGCGCACTTAGCGCATGCTTTGCCCGGCTCCGGCCTGCCTTTCCCTGAATTATTGTTTACCCATCAGGAATTGGTTATGGGCAATTGCATTCGTACTCTATCGGAACGCGTCAACCTTATCGCATCCGATAATCTCTGGATCGAAGGTACTGCAATACAGCAGTTGGAAACTACTGCCAGATTGACTGGTATGGTCCGGGTCTCCGGCATGCCGGACCTTCACCCAGGCCGTGGCTACCCAGTAGGCGCCGCGTTCTTCTCTGAAAATGTTATCTATCCAGCCCTGGTTGGAAATGATATCGGCTGCGGCATGGCGCTCTGGCAGACTGATATCCGAGCCGGCAAGCTGAACCTCGACAAGCTCGAACGGCGCCTGGGCAGTATCGACGGGCCACTGGACAACAGTTGGGCCGAAGACGTAAAGGCCTTTTCTCTTTCCAGGACAGGCCATGAAGCCTCTCTGGGCACGATTGGCGGCGGCAATCACTTTACCGAGCTTCAAGCCATCGATACCGTTCATGACGAAACGCTGGTCGCTTCACTGGGGCTGGATCGAAAAACCCTGCTTCTGCTTGTGCACAGCGGATCGCGAGGCTATGGCGAGTCGGTTTTGCGTAGGCATGTCGAGGCGTTCGGGCATGCTGGTCTCGACCCTAGATCACCCGAAGGGCTCGAGTATCTGGCACTGCACGACCAAGGTCTGCGCTATGCCGAGGCCAATCGCCAGCTCATCGCCAGACGACTCCTGGCGAATTTGCGTGCTGAGGGCTGTCAGGTACTGGATATCAACCATAACCTTGTGTCCTCAGCCACTTTCAAGGACATGCAGGGCTGGCTGCATCGCAAGGGCGCCACTCCGGCCGACGCGGGACCTGTCATCATTCCGGGCTCTCGTGGGTCCTATAGTTGGCTGGTCAAACCGATTCCTTCGGAAGTCAGTCTATTTTCCCTGGCCCATGGTGCCGGCAGAAAATGGCTCAGGACAGAATGCCGTGATCGGTTATCTAACCGCTTCTCGTTCGATCAGTTGAAGCGCACGTCCTTGGGCAGCCGGGTAATCTGCGAGGACAAGGCGTTGATGTACGAGGAAGCGCCAGAAGCGTACAAGGACATCGACAGCATCATCGAAACCCTGCAAGGTGCTTCACTGGTCACGGTCATAGCCCGGCTTAAACCGGTGCTGACCTACAAGCGACGGGGGTGCTGCCAGTGAGACTCCTGCAACTCTCATCGGCTCAAGGCCCGGCTGAGTGCGAGCTGGCCGTAACCAAGGCGCTTCGTCTTCTGGAAAAAGAAGCCGAACGCGAGGATGTGCTGCTGTCAGTGGTTGAGCAGTCGGATGGCGAGCACCGCGGCACCGTTAGCTCTGCACTTCTGGTATTAGAAGGCGAGCGCAGCGAGCCACTGGCCAGCCGATGGAACGGCAGTCTGCTCTGGATATGCCAAAGTCCTTACCGGCCTAAGCATGGCAGAAAGAACTGGTATTTTGGCGCCAGGGTATTTATGCCGCCTGAATCAGCCTCCTCGGGATCGATACGCTTCGAGTACGTGCGGGCCTCAGGGCCCGGCGGTCAGCACGTGAACAAGACGGACTCTGCCGTTCGGGCTACTCATGTGCAGAGCGGGCTTTCGGTCAAGGTGCAAAGCGAGCGCAGCCAGCATGCCAACAAGCGCCTGGCAATGGCATTGATTGAGCAAAAACTTGCGCAGTACGCCGACGACGCCCAGGCAGCTCAGCGACTGGATAGACGCTTGTTTCACCATGATATTGAGCGCGGTAACCCGGTTCGTACATTTCGCGGAATGCGTTTTACTGAAAAATGAGGTCTTCAGCGGCAAGCGTATAGCTTGCCGCTCTTGTATGAACCCTCAAATCAAACGCTAGCCCGCAACAGCATATCGGACTTTGGCTGAATTTCGCCTCATCCCAACAATGGCCCATCATTATCAGTTGGAGCGCAGAGGGATGCGCTGCTGAAGGGTAACGGCTCAGCAATAGCTCTGATTACACACGAGAACGCATACAAGAAAAGCGCAAGCCGTTAAGATGGCGCTCTGCTTCATTGTTGGCCTCAAAGGTAATGGCAAGAAAATCATCGAAAACCGCCTCCGGGCCCTCTTCTGGTACTCCCGCCCTGACCTTGATCGATGTTGCCAAGGTGGCGGGTGTCTCACCCATTACGGTTTCCCGAGCACTCCATCGCCCAGATATCGTAAGCGAGGCCGCTCGGGAAAAGGTCTTAGCCGCCGTCAAAGCCACAGGATATGTTCCCAACATGTTGGCGGGAGGCCTGGCTTCGAATAAAAGTCGGCTGGTCGCCATCTTCCTGCCGACAATTGCACACTCCATTTTTGCCGACACGGTACAGGCCTTGATCGATCAGCTGACAGCGTCTGGTTACCAGACGATGATAGGTCTGACCGGCTACTCTCCCGAACAGGAAGAGCAGCTTCTGGCAGCCGTGCTCGGTAGGCGGCCCGATGGAATCGTACTGACAGGTACGCTTCACACCGAAGAGAGCCGTGACCGGCTGTCACGCTCATCTATTCCGGTAGTTGAAGCATGGGAGCTGGGCACCGAGCCAATCGACATGCAAATCGGCTTTTCCCATGAAGCCGTTGGGCGCGCTATGGCCGATTATCTCTATGGCAAAGGGTATCGTCAGTTTGGACTGGTTTCGGTCGACGACATACGAGCTCTAAAGCGTGGACATGCCCTACTGGACCAACTGGCGTCGTTAGGCATTACGGATGTACCTGTCGAGATCATGCAAACGCCTGCCACGCTGTTAAGTGGTCGTGAAGGTTTGCGCCAGCTCAAGGGGCGTGGCTCGCTTCCTGAAGTGGTGGTATGCAGTTCCGATACAGTCGCCCAGGGCATTCTGGCAGAAGCGGCCAGTCAGGGGATCAAGGTGCCTGAAGAACTGGCCGTTCTAGGATTTGGCGACCTATCCAGCGCGGCTCATGTATACCCTGCACTCTCGACTGTGAATGTTGATGGTGCCCGAATGGGCAAGCTCATTGCGAAGGCTCTGCTGGCGCGCTTTCAAAACCCTGATCAACATACCGAGCCGGTACAACTGGATACTGGGTTCACAATTGTGGAACGGTCCACAACCTGATTCAACGGCAGGCGACTATTCGTCAGCCTCTTACACTTTAATGATTGCGCAATCACATCAAGATCGGTTATCAATAGACACAACCGATTGGTGTGATAGTGCCTTTAATGATTGCGCAATCAGACAAAGCACCATCTGATCACTATAAAAAGGACAACAACCGTGAAACATATCGAACCGCGTACTCAGTTCCCCCTTCCCTCTCGCTTATTGCCTGTTACCCACTCAGGCGCATAGCTCCAGCTCGCTTCCTTTCTGCCACACCGCTCTACGGGGTGAGGCTAATCATCGACAACAATAAATATCGAGGTGAACGTTATGGGCGATACACGGCAAACCCGGGTCCGCTATCTGATTCTCCTGATGCTGTTCCTGGTAACAACGATCAACTATGCGGATAGAGCCACCATTTCGATTGGCGGCTCCAGTATGCAAAAGGATTTGGGAATCGATGCCGTCACGCTCGGCTATATTTTCTCTGCCTTCGGTTGGGCTTATGTGCTGGGCCAGATCCCCGGGGGCTGGCTACTTGACCGTTTCGGTTCAAAACGCGTTTACGCCACGGGTATTTTCATCTGGTCACTGTTTACTCTGCTTCAGGGCTTTGTTGGAATGATGCCTGTAGCCTGGGCCGTGGTTACGCTGTTCGTTCTACGTTTTCTTGTGGGATTTGCCGAAGCGCCTTCATTTCCGGGTAACGCCCGCATCGTTGCAGCCTGGTTCCCCACAGCAGAGCGAGGTACCGCTTCGGCCGTGTTCAACTCTGCACAATACTTCGCAACGGCATTGTTTGCACCGCTGATGGGCTGGATCGTTTACAGCTTCGGCTGGGAACATGTGTTTGTTGTCATGGGTGTATTGGGCATCATTTTCTCCGGCATCTGGATGAAAACGATCTATAACCCCAAGGATCATCCACGGGCGAATGCGGCGGAAATTGCACACATCGAAAAGAACGGCGGTCTGGTCGACATGGACCAGGCACGTGGTACCAACAACGGCCCCAAATGGCACTACATCAGCCAACTGCTGACCAATCGCATGATGCTGGGTGTTTACCTTGGCCAGTATTGTATCAATGCCATCACCTACTTCTTCCTGACTTGGTTCCCGGTCTATCTTGTCCAGGAGCGTGGGATGACCATCCTAAAGGCTGGTTTCATTGCCTCTTTGCCGGCAATCTGCGGTTTTATCGGGGGTGTACTAGGCGGCATCATTTCCGACTGGCTGCTGCGTCGCGGCAATACACTGACCTTCTCCCGTAAACTGCCGATCGTGTGCGGGCTTCTGCTATCCACCTCAATGGTGTTCTGTAACTATGTGGATGCCGAATGGATGGTAGTTGGCTTCATGACGCTGGCTTTCTTCGGAAAGGGATTGGGTGCACTGGGCTGGGCGGTTGTATCGGACACGTCACCCAAGCAGATTGCAGGCCTTTCAGGCGGTCTCTTCAACACGTTTGGCAACATCGCTTCTATTACCACGCCCATTATCATTGGCTACATCATTGCAGTAACGGGCTCGTTCCGCTGGGCGTTGGTGTATGTAGGTGCCAACGCGCTAGTCGCAGTCTTCAGCTACCTGTTCATCGTTGGCAAGATACAGCGTGTCGAGCTACGAGATGAGAATGGCAAGCAATTGGCGGATACGTCGGTTCCTGCACCCGCCTCGGCCTGATCCAGCAAGGACCGGCTGAATAAGCCGGTCCTCCAATCAGATCGCTATACAGGCAAAGGGCGCCGTTGGGCGCCCTTTGCTGTCTTTGTTACTTATGCCGCTTCGTCATTCAGTGCAGGACGCGCTTCACTGGCAATGGTAATGCGCTTTGGCTTTGCTTCTTCCGGCACCCGGCGAACCAGATCAATATTGAGCAAGCCATTGCGTAGGCTGGCGCCTTTGACCTCAATGTGCTCATCGAGCCGGAAGGACAGCCTGAAGGCACGCTGGGCAATACCTTGGTGCAGGTAAGTCACACCTTCAGCGGTGTGCTCACGCCGATCGGCACTTATTGTCAGCACACCACGCTCGACCTGAATATCCAGATCGTCTTCATGCAGGCCCGCTGCCGCAATCACGATGCGATAGTCGTTTTCGCCGTGCTTCTCGACATTGTAAGGCGGATAGCCTGGTACCGAATCACGCAGCGCCGACTCAAATAGATCATTGAAACGATCAAAGCCAACAGTGCTACGGAACAAAGGTGCAAGGGATAAACCAGTCATGATGAATCTCCTGAAGATCAGCAAGTTTCGATAACCCGGGACCCGATTTCGGCATCCCGCATGACCCTACATAAGGATAGTGAAAATACTTTCAAGCGGTCTGCCGACGAACGGAAAACCCAGTAAGCCGTTGTTTTTCAACTGCTTATTTTTATCGCCCCATTGATGTCGCAGGTTTCAGCAAGGTCGAGCTACCCTTGGGTTTGCGAAATACCAGGATGTTGCCCAGCAGTACCAGCGCCAGCCCAAACAGTGCAGGCCATGTCCATTGGTATCCTTCCATCCATGCCGAGATGTTAAGGGCAACCACCGGAAACAGGACGGTGCAATAGGCCGCCCGCTCAGCACCCAGACGGCCAACCAGGGTCAGGTAGGCGGTAAATCCGATCACTGAGCCAGGAACGGCCAAATAAACCAGCGAACTGATGTAGCGCGTACTAAGGTCGACTGTAAAAGGCACCCCCTGTACAAGGCAGATCACCAATAGAATCAAGGCGCCGTACAACATGCCCCAGGCATTGCTCGTCAACGGGCGGATACCCACGCGCTGTTGCAGACTCGAAATCATGTTGCCCGCTGAAAAGCACAGTGTTCCTAACAAGGAGAGCCCAAGCCCTAGCCAAGTCTCATGGCTTGCCGTGTGGCTGCCCAGTTCCGGCCAGAACAACAGGGCGAGCCCCAGCAAACCCAATGCGCCCCCGGCCAAAACGTTGGCCGCGATGGTTTGCTTGAACCACAGGCGTGCGTTGAGGGCATTCCAGAGTGTGGCGGTTGAAAACACTACGGCAATCAGCCCACTGGCTATGTACTGGCTGGCCGAGTAAAAGCAGATGAAGTTCAGGCAGAACAGGCAAATACCTTGAGCCATGCAGAACAGCTGGCCGCGCTGATCCAATGGCTGTAGGCGACGGGTCGGTATCAGGATTAGAAACAGGACCAGCGCTGCAAGGGCGAAGCGATAGGCAATCGAAAGCGGAATGGCTACGGATTCGATCTGAAACTTGATGGCAATCCAAGTGGTGCCCCAGATCAGAACAGTCAACAGATAAAGCGTAAGGTTCATGGTGATCTCCAGCGGTCAGGAAACCAGTGTGGTGAGTCAGTCCGTTGAAGGGTTGCACATTCTTGCGCTTTTTATTCTGGAATGCGGTTCGCGCCTCTCATAAGCCTTATGATGTGAGCCCAGGAGATGTGATCATGCAGCAAGCCGACGACTTTCAAGTGTTTCGTACCTTAGACCAGGCCTCCAATGCACACCGTCTACGTCATACTGCGCTGGGCAATGGCATGGCGTTGGCGCAGTGGTATCGCAGCGATGCCGACGTGCTGGGCTACAGCAGCCCGGATCATCACACTTTGTCGCTCTATCTGGAAGGTGGTTGGCAGACGTTTCGCCTCGACCAGCCGGGCCACTATGGGGCGCCTGACCGATTCTGTGTTCTGCCAGCCGGACACGACTCTGACTGGTCAGTTACGCAAGGGCTGGGTTTCATGCATCTGTACATCACCCCTGAGCAGTTGATGCTGGAAACCATCCGGGTTCTGGACAAGGAACCCCGGGCGATCCATCTGCAGGAACGCACATACATGGAGGATCCTGCACTCGTTGCCATCTGCCGTGCGCTGGAACGCAGTGACTGGCAGGAACCTGGAGAGCGCCTGCTGTGCTCGAGCCTGGCGCACGAAGCGGTCAGCCATCTGCTGCTCAATGGGTGCGGGCCGCGCCAGGAGGTACACTGGCGCGGCGGCCTTTCACCATCGGTCAGACGACGCATCCGCGACTATATTGACACCCACCTGGATAAACCGCTTGAGCTGTCGACACTGGCTGAAGAAGCGGCCTTGTCGACCTTTCACTTTAGCCGCATGTTCACGCTTTCATTCGGTATGCCGCCTCATCGTTATGTACTGGCACGACGATTAGCCAAGGCTCGAGAGCTGCTGGTGAATACTACATTGCCGCTTGCTCAGATTACGCTGGATTGTGGCTTTTCCAGCGCCAGTCACCTGAGTCGCCGGTTTGCTCAGGTACATGGCGCAACACCGGGACAATATCGTACCGTCCTCTCACGCACAGGTTGAAGTGCTAGAGGTCAGCCGTCCTGCCCAAAGACTGATCTCAAAGCCGCTCTGGCAGGCGGTCCTCTATAAAGCAGCTATGCTTTAAGTAAACCTCAACTGGGTTACGTCAAATGGATGTACATAATGCTGAAACATCACAGCGTTACCCCCCCATTGCGCTTGTAGCGGAAGATGAGGTCATGCTTCGTGAGCTAATGATCGACGTGTTACAAAACGAAGGTTTTGAGGTGGCAGCGTTTGGTACAGCTGATGAGGCCCTGAGCTTTCTAGAGGACAAAGCGCTTTTGGTAAGCGTGGTTGTATCGAATGTGAGAATGCCCGGACACATCAACGGCATCGACCTAGCACATATCGTTTCAAAACGCTGGCCCTTTCTTCCAATCGTCTTGATGTCTGGCTATACCGGTCTGGAAATACAACTACCTAAGGATGTGCCCTTTCTACGCAAGCCCTGGACAATCGACCAACTGGCCACTGCAGTCAAAGAGATGAGGCGCTAAACTGCGCTTTTTGATTACAGTTTTTCTCTGATCAATGTAACGCCTTCTTCATTGCTAAATATTGTTGTTATCTGGCATTCATCGTAGCTATGGATGCTTGATCCTCCCCTTCTCGGGTGACGCAACTTCTGCCTAGCTAGCCTTAAGATAGCTTTGTTAGCTTGGTCAGCACTGAGCTTACCGCGCAGGTACTAGAGGAACCCTTCTAACCTCCTGTCCTCATATATAGCTGTCTGCTACTCATACCTCAGAAAGGGCCGAACGAAAAGGAAAATACCCAGTAACAGCAGGCCGATGAAAAAGAGCCTTCGAAAAAGCGTCTCACTCAATCTGGTACGTAGTTTTTGCCCTGCAAGCAAGCCAGCAAGCGCAGGTAGGAGCATAAGCAAAGAGGTTTTGACATCATCAATCACCAGAGCGCCCTGCCATGACAGGCCTGCGCCAAGCGTCAACGTCGAAACGGTAAAGGAAAGCCCAAGCGCTTGAATCAGTCGCTCCCTACCAAGATTCATCGCTTGAAGATACGGCACGGCAGGGACTACAAAAACGCTGGTAGCTCCCGTGATCAAACCCGTAACAAAGCCCACTGCGCCTGAAACAAGACCGCCGCTCTCCGATACGGTAGGTAGGCGGTACGCGCACAACCCCATGCAGCCATACACTATCAATATCAGGCCCAGCATGGCAGGTATGAAGACGTTTTCTGATTCAGTCAGCCAGCGCACGGTCAGAAGTGTTCCCAGGCATAGCATTACCATCATCAACCAGAGCCGGCTGATCAGTTGACCTAATGCGGGCCCGCCGTACAACTGCCAGAAGTTGGTAACCAACGAAGGGATCAACAACAGCGCTGACGCTTCCCCAGGCGTCATGACCAGGACAAGCAGGGCAACGGCTACCGTTGGCAGCCCCATTCCCAAAACACCTTTGATAATACCGGCGAGCAGGAAGACCAGGCTGCAAAACAGGATAGTCATTAGTCATACCTTCCGTTGAGTGATCTGATGAGCATGCGGCGTCAGCGGCCCATTTAAAATCTGCATTTCCCTGATTCTGGGTTAGGCTGGGACGAAGCCAGATAAGCATCGATGGAAGCCCGCCCCATGAGATATGATCTTGTTGATCTCAAGCTCTTCATACATATCATCGAGACGCAAAGCATTACAGCAGGGGCCGCCAAGAGTCATTTATCCCTCGCCTCAGCCAGCGCCCGCATAAAGGGTATGGAAGAGACGCTCGGAACCGCTCTGCTTGAGCGCCACCGGAGAGGCACTGTGCCTACGCCGGCTGGCAGAACCCTTGCCCATCACGCTCAGGCTGTCCTCCACCAACTGGAGGTAATGAACGGCGAGCTTGGCAATCACGCCTCGGGATCAAGATGCCGAATTCGCCTGCTATGCAATACCGCTGCGCTAACAGAGCATCTGCCCGACCTCCTGAGCCATTTTCTGTTGCGGCATCCCCAGCTTGATTTGGATATAGAGGAGCGTTCCAGCTATCAAATTGTGGAATCGCTTACCAGACGCCAGTCAGAGCTAGGCTTGCTTGCCGATCACACAGCGTTTAACGCACTCGAATCTCGCCCGTTTCGAACGGATCGTCTGGTAGTCATAGCTGCCAAGCATTCGCCATTTTTTGTTGGTAGAAAGGCCATTCAGTTTGAGGAGCTACTCACCGAGCCCTTTGTGGGGCTGACCTCTACCAATGCTCTTCAACAGCATCTGGAAGAAAAGGCAAAGCAAGCCGGCAAATGGTTAACTCTTCGGGTGCGGGTGGCTACCTTGGACGCTATATGCAGCCTGGTAACGCAAGGCATAGGAATAGCCATCGTACCTGAGACAACGTATCGCCGGAGTCAGCTGAAAAAGAGGCTCTCAATGGTCAGACTTCAAGATATTTGGGCGACCCGGTTATTGTATTTATGTACCTCCTGCTTTGATGCCCTCTCACCATACGCAGCCGAGCTGGCTGAGCACATTCTGGCCCGCTCTGACCTTGACGCCCCAGGGAATGAGTCAGTGCGTTAACTGTCTGCATAGCAACAAGCATGAGTTAATTAACGTGTATATAGGCTAGCTGACCACCGTCCCGAAAAAGCAGGGACTAAGTTTCCTGCACTATAATCAGCGCTACTTTGTGTTTATCCAACGATTCTGCGTCCTGTCTATTTTGACAGGCTAGAGCCTAACGGGGGCGCGTTTAATTTCTTACTCGGTTGGAGGCTAGGGCTATAAAATTCAATGCTTAGCATTCTTCTCAGGATAGCCACAGTAGCCTTTTAAATCTCGTGCTGCCATCAGGCATAACCTCATAGGTTCTTTCCAGTAAATGAAAATCAGCAGATTCAGAGGGTATGAAAAACCAAGGAGCTGCTCCTCAAGCGCTTGGCTTTTCATCCTGCATCCTGGCCTTTTTTTGCCCTTTTGCTGAGAAAATAACCTGCACTGCCAACACCGCTCCCATCAGCACGGTCATGATTCCTAATGCCTCATTCCAGGACGGTAAGCGGCGCTCAAATGCTAGAGCCAGCACGGCTGCAAACAAGGACTCTAAGGCAATCAGCTGACCTGAAAGCACCATTGGTAAATCACGACAGGCCCTGTTCCATGCCCAGGCTCCAAGTAAAGAAGAGAAAACTCCAATCAGGAAGGCCCAGCCGTAAAGGGTACCTGCACTGGCAAAGTCGTATCCTTGGTGAGGAAAGTGAAAAAGACCAAAGGCCTGTGCCAAGGGCATTAGGACTAATAGAGCCAATGCACTTCCCACCATCATGAGGCCAGTCCAGACGCCTGTCGCGCCGGGAGAAATCTTTTCCAATGAGCTTTGGTTTAAAAAACTAAACACTAGCCAGAGCATCACTGCCGCAACCGAAAACGCAATTCCAGTCGACACCGATGCGTTCTCGTTCAGTGGATGCTGAAGACTGGTCAGATTGATCAACAGCAACCCAAAGGCAAGAACACACAAGGGCAGGGCCAGTCGACGCCATGCCAATACTTTGGAGTGCACATTGCCTAACAATGCCAGTAATACCGGGACCATTCCGATAAAGGCAGGGGTTAAAACCGGACCTCCAAACTGAACACCTGAAGCAATAAGGGTGCTGTAACCGAAATAGCCCATGGCACCCAATCCGGCGGCCATGTATCGCAACGGCCATGACAGCATGGAAAGATGGGCGCGGTTGATAGCAATTAATACAATGCCAATTACCCCTACGATCAGAAATCGAGTGGCAAGGAAATCAAATATGGTATAGCTCCCTGTGATATAGGGAACGATAAAATTCAGTGCCCAACACAGGGTCGCGAATATCGCAAAGGCGATCCCAGTCACGAGCCGAGAGGTAAGCCCTTTCATTAAAATCCTTGAACCAGATTATGACTGGCTTATGTATCTAAAGGCCGCTATCAACGCTTAGGTGGGTCTACACATGGAGCCGGTGGCGCTCAGCAATAGTTGATCTCTAAATGCATCATCAAGCACTTG
The DNA here is from genome assembly GCF_003691465.1 of Pseudomonas sp. LTJR-52. Taxonomy (NCBI): domain Bacteria; kingdom Pseudomonadati; phylum Pseudomonadota; class Gammaproteobacteria; order Pseudomonadales; family Pseudomonadaceae; genus Pseudomonas; species Pseudomonas sp. LTJR-52. The sequence goes on along the minus strand of NZ_CP033105.1, from coordinate 4,628,370 downwards.
GGCACCAGACAGGTAACATCCACCAAGCCCTCCTAGCGATTCACGTTGACGACAAGCCGCCCGCGTATCTTGCCCTGAAGCAAATCAGTGGACGCAGTAATAGCCTCCCCTAGCGTAATTTCGCGTGTTATTTCAGACAGCATAGATAAATCGAGATCTGTCTGCAGGCGGTTCCAGGCCTCCACACGCCGCTCGTAGACCTGGGTGACGCTATTGATACCTAGCAGACTTACCCCGCGAAGAATGAAAGGCGCTACGGTTGCGGGCAGATCCATACCCTGTGCTAGACCACAGGCGGCTACCGCTCCTTCTGCCCGAGTGGCAGCACAGACATTTGCAAGCGTATGGCTACCCACCGAATCAATAGCTCCAGCCCAGCGCTCTTTGGAAAGCGGACGGCCCGGCTCAGACAGTTCGTTGCGGTTGATAACCGATTGGGCGCCAAGCTTTTTAAGGTACTCGGACTCCTCGGGCCTCCCTGTGGCAGCAATGACCGAATAACCGTTACGAGCTAGCAGAGAAACGGCGAAACTACCAACGCCACCATTAGCACCTGTGACCAGGATGTCTCCTTTATCAGGTGTGATTCCATGTCGCTCCAGCGCCATCAGGCAAAGCATGGCGGTGTATCCGGCAGTACCGATTGCCATGGCCTGGTGTTCGTCGAGCCCGGACGGTAGCGGGATCAGCCAATCACCCTGTACGCTGGCCTTTTGAGCCAGTCCACCCCAATGGCTTTCACCAACGCCCCATCCATTGAGCAGCACTCGGTCTCCGGCCTTGTACCGTGGATGGGTACTTTCCTCAACGATCCCGGCAAAGTCTATTCCAGGCACCATGGGAAATTTGCGCACTACAGGGCTATTCCCTGTTATAGCCAGTCCATCCTTGAAATTCAGCGTGCTATAGGAAACACGCACCGTCACATCCCCTTCAGGAAGCTGATCTTCGCTCATATCAGCCAGCCGAGCGTTATAGGTTGATGCATTCTTGTCGATGAGAATTGCTTTAAACATCATATCTCCTATTTAGACCAGTCGTCTTTAATTAGGCAGCAGCAGTTATGCTTTGATGCCATTCAGAAAGCCCTCAATAAAACAGTCGAGAGGCCGCACCGTCTGAGACAGTCGTGCACGTAGCACAGCGCCTTCCCAGCCAATCCAGAAGTAAGCAGCCCAATCATCACAATGACATCCAGACCGCAGCTGTCCCCTCTTTGCTGCCTCACGAAGGCAGTCAGCTAAACGCCGTTGCCAATCAAGCAAGGTCGCTTCTAGCTGGGAGCGAAAACTATCCGGCAGAACGAGTACTTCCTGTCCAAGATTGCCAACCAAACAGCCGCGTCGAAACTCGTACCTGGCCATACCGACTTTGGCATCCTCTACAAAGTTCTTTAGCCGCTGTATAGGATCAACGCTTTCATCCAATAACCAGCGGTCAAGCTTACGCGCGAAGTAAGCTGCGTAGCTCCTGAGCACTGCCTGCCCAAAGGCTTCCTTGCTATCGAAATAATGATAAAACGAGCCTTTAGGCACCTGTATTCGTTTAAGGACTAAGTCAATGCCTGTGGCGGCAAAGCCTTGCTCGGTAAAGATTTCCATACCCGCATGGATCAAAGCGTCACGCGTATCGGCGTGCTCTCGGGGAATCTTAGGTGGCCGACCTCGGCGGGCCGGTAAGGTACTGGTAGTCATGCTCCCATATTAGACCGATCGTCTTTAAAGTCAATTTAGACTACTGGGAAATTATTTTGCGCTTATTAAATGAGGCAGACGCCTATTCAATGGCTTTGCATGCTATGGCTGTCCGTGCACCTATATCGTTTTAACTTTATTCATCAGGGATATACCTAAGACTATAGGGACCGAGGCTTAAGTATGAAAAACGGCAGGGGCGCGGCGATAAGCATGACGTTGATAAAGCGTTGTGCTGACGTTGTCAGCAGTCTCAAAAAAAGCAAACTTTTTTAGATCCGAACACATACTTTTATGCCAGCGCGGCAGTTACATAGGCCATTGCCACGAGACGGCTACTTCCCTTGAACAGCTACATTCAAAAAATACACGGCCGATGCCGTACGATCTGTTTAAGCTTTAAAGCCTTAATGTATGGGTACCACAGTCAATATCGAAAGGATGAGCTCATGAGTGCGCGTATCGAGATTGCAATTAACCCAAAAGAAAATGAGCGCTCGGCTATCCTTAAACCCTTACGGGCTTATAATCATTCTAAAGCGGGTGATCCGAAACCAGAGTCAATCGCGCTACTAGTCCGCGATGAGGACACCAATGAAATCATTGGGGGGCTCTATGGGGAAATATACTATCGTTGGCTATTCATCGAGTTGCTAGCCATACCTGAGGAAACAAGGGACCAAGGCATAGGTTCACGCCTGGTGGACATGGCCGAAGACGTTGCGCGTGAAAGAAGTTGCGTCGGAATCTGGCTCGATACTTTTGACTTTCAGGCACCGGGTTTCTACCAAAAACATGGCTTCACTGAATTTGGTCACCTTGATAGTTTTCCACCGGAGCATACGCGCTTCTTTTTTCAAAAAAGATTGTCCTAACGTGCTCATTTTTTCCTTGAAGCAAGCACACCGAATAAAGATTCTGTCCAACCTTACTGATGGCAAAGTGTCGGTATTGCTGACATTTGCAGCTGTCACTATATTCAAGACATGCATATAACTCAGCTCACTTCGACCGCTACCACCACGACCGCTATAGGCGGGCCGTGCAAGGTGTCGTGAGCAAAAGATAGCGAGCGAATCCAAAGGCCCCGCCAGCGATGGTAGGAGCTTTTTATTTGTCCTTACGTCACTGGCCAACGTAAGGAAATAATCCATGCACGCACTCTTGATCCTCGATATGCAGGTAGGACTGTTTCAAGGTCCAGACAAACCCTGGCTTGGCGATCGTCTACTTTCCACTCTAAATGACCTTATCTATCGAGCTCAAAAAGCGGGCTCTCCCGTTTTCCTTGCGAGGCATACAGGCCCTGCTGGTAGTCCGATTGAGCCGGGTAGCCCTTTCACTCAATTGGTAAATGGACTGGCTCTTGAAGGCTCCGAAATTATTTTCGATAAAACCAGGCCCAATGCGTTTGCTTTTACCAATCTGGCCGAACAGCTCCGATCAAAAGGCGTTGATACCGTTCTAATTGCGGGCATGAAGACTCAGTACTGTATCGACAGTACCTGCCGCGCAGCACGGGACCTAGGATTCGAGGCTATCCTTATAGAGGATGGACATACCTGCTCAGATACGCCAGTGATGAGCGCTAACGCTATTATTGACCATCATAACGCGACACTCGTGGGTGCCTTTTGCCAGGTCATGAAAGCCACAGAATGCGAGTTCAAATAAGCAATCTGTCCATTTGGATAGGGTTGCAGCGGGTTTATACGGCTCGCTGCAATGCTCCAGTGCCTGTCGTCACTGGGGTATACCTCTGAGGCTGCACACTTGGCTGAGCTGCATTTACGGTAATACCTCTTAAGCGAGGCTGATAGGGCCGCGTACTTTGATGTTCCTCGGAGTGCTTTCTAGAATTTGTTACTTACCGCTTATCCTATAAAAAGGGTATACCCAACTTTTAAGGAACTCCGTACAGCCTTTTCCCTTCCGATCTCTTGAAGGGTGATTGTTCCGATCAGCCAGGCAAGTCCTAACCATTGTGGAGAAAGACATGACAGCTAAAAACGACAATCCAGGTAACTTCGCTAACGATCGTGAGAAAGCCTCTGAAGCAGGCAAGAAAGGCGGTCAAAACAGCGGTGGCAACTTTGCCAATGATCGCGAGAAAGCCTCTGAAGCGGGCAAGAAAGGTGGCGAGCATAGCCATGGCGGCGGTCGTCAGTAAGAGATGACATGAGCGGGGGCATAAGCTCCCGTTCTGTTATGAATCTATCCATCCCCTGCTCTCGGCTCAATAAAGCCTGCCTTTCTTAGTCTTACCGCTTAAATGCCTTTAAAGCCTTTTGCTCTCGCTTTTTTCCGGCAGGGATTTGCTCATGCTGTCTCGCAAGCCGTTATCAGGATCTGAGATGGAAGAAGAGGCTGGGCTTGTATTTGAGCTATTTGGCCGAAATCCGATGTGCATGCTCGCTGAGTTGAGCGTTCGTAAAATGAGCAAGGCTTAGGTTGTTGCGCACGGCAGACTAACTCTCTGGTCCTAACCCTTATGTCTCAGCAAGGAATAAGGCCGATGAAATTGGATGCCGATATACGTAACATCGTAGTGATTGGGGCCTCCGCTGGAGGGGTCCAGGCATTGACCACGCTATTCCAGAGTCTTCCTCCTGTCCTTCCTGCCGCGTTCCTGGTAGTTCTTCATATACCCGCTTATGCACCCAGCGTGCTACCCGAGGTTCTTTCTCGCGTGACACAGATGCGGGTTGTGCCTGCCGATGACAGTCAGCCGCTCGAAGCTGGGAGCGTCTATGTGGCTACGTCAGATCGTCACCTGATGCTTGAAGAAGAAGGGCTACGTGTTACACGAGGCCCGAAGGAATGCCGGGTACGCCCAGCGATAGACGTTCTATTTCGCTCAGCCGCGGTAAGTCATGGTGCACGTGTAATCGGTGTCATTCTTACAGGGGCGCTTGACGATGGAACCGCAGGTCTCTGGGCGATTAAAGACAGAGAGGGCTTGGCTTTGGTACAGGATCCATCCGAGGCGATGCACGAATCAATGCCTGAAAGCGCCATAAAGCATGTGAAGGTTGATTTCATAGGCCCTATCGAGGCACTGGCTCAGCAGATAGTTAGGGCTGTGGGCACGCAGATAGATAGGCAGCATGCCCGTCCCGCCAGGGAAGGACACGTGATTGAGAAGCTGATTGAACTCAAGGGCAACGGCCTCGAAGCGGGTGTAATGTCCCTAGGCGCAGTATCAAAATATACTTGTCCCGAGTGTCATGGCGTCCTGGTACAGATCGAAGAAGGTTCTATTATCAGGTTTCGATGTCATACCGGACACGCCTTTTCGATGAAAACACTCATTGCTGAGGTTAACGAGGCCATTGATAACGGGCTCTGGGACACCTTGCGTGCGGTTGAAGAACGCATCGTCCTGCTCAGGCAAATGGCCGAGCTTGCAGACCGCGCAGGCTCGCACGATGAGGCTGCGCAGTGCCGCTATCAGGCAGACGAATCGGAGAAGCGGCTACAGCCGCTACGTGAGCTGGTACTGGACTCAGGCTTTTTCGGCCATGACCAGATGGGGTAAAGATAGCAAAACGACTCTGTATAGAGCTGGTCGCATGAGAGCCAAAGCCTGCTTAATGTTATGGGCAGCGATGTACAACGTGCCAAGCCATCTTTTGGTCAGTGTCAGCTTATGGGGCCTTCAAAATTTCCTTGATTTTGCTGGCAAGTGCTTCGATTGCAAAAGGCTTGGTAATAATCTCCATGTTGGGTGCAAGATAACCGCTCACATTGGAGCCTTCCGCATAGCCAGTCGCAAAGAGAACCTTCAGGTTCGGTCGGCTTAAACGGGCAAAGTCAGCAAGCTGACGTCCATTCATGCCTGGTAGCCCTACATCAGAAATCATCAGATCAATGCGCTGATCGCTTTCTAAAAGAGGGATAGCCTCTTGAGCATCTGCAGCTTGAAGCGCCCGATAGCCTAACTCATCCAGTACCTCTACGATGAGCGAGCGAACCACTGCCTCATCTTCAATGACCAGTACGATCTCACCACTTCCTAACGGTGCCACCCTGTTTTTCTCTGCTGACAAAGTATTTGCGTCACCTTTATGGCAAGGCATATACAAGTGAACACTGGTTCCATTTCCAGGCTCAGAGAGAATCTGAACGGACCCTTTGGCCTGTTTTAGATAACCATACACCATGGATAACCCTAGCCCTGTTCCTTGACCGATAGGCTTGGTGGTGTAAAAGGGCTCGAAGACCTTAGCTAACACATCAGGCGCCATTCCCATACCGGTATCTGTTACCTTCAACTGTATGTATTGGCCCTCCTTGAGCTCAGCCCATCTGGCCACCTGGTCACTCTTTACGTCGAAAGCGGCAGTCGAAATGGTGATAGTGCCGCCGTGCGGCATAGCATCCCGTGCATTAATCACAAGGTTAATCAGGGCGCTCTCGAGTTGATTGGCATCCATGCAGGCCAGAGGAAGGCCTGCGCTTAGCGCTGTTACAACCTTGATATTTTCCCCAGTCGTACGGTTAAGCAGATCCTCTAACGAGGCTACCAGCTGGTTGACGTCAATCGCCTTAAGATCCAGTGTCTGACGCCGAGAAAAAGCCAGAAGGCGCTGAGTGAGCGCTGCCGCCCGTTGAGCCGAAGTTACGGCTGCGTTTATATAGCGCTCATCATCCTTCGAACTACCGGCACTGTGGCGCCGCTGCATCAGCTCCAGGCTACCAATGATCCCTGTGAGCAGATTATTGAAGTCATGGGCAATACCGCCGGTGAGTTGCCCCACTGCTTCCATTTTTTGGGCCTGATGGAGTGTTTCTTCCACACGAGTACGCTCGGCTACCTCGGAGGCAACACGCGCTTCCAATGTTTCATTGAGCTCACGCAAGGCGTTCTCAGCGTGCTTTCGAGCACTGATATCCACGCAAGTACCTGTTACATACGATGGATTGCCTGCAGCATCCCTGAAAACATTACCTTTACAGACCAGCCATCTTTCGTCCTGGTTACGCTGTAGTCGAAACTCAACTGTAAAATTGCCACCTTGCATACATTGAGCAAAGGATAGGCGTACCTGCGCCTGGTCCTCTGGATGTACATAGCCGAGAAAGCGCTCTACAGCATTATGGGTAAGGGTATCCGGCAGTTTGAACAGCTGTTGCAGCGCGCTATCAAAGTAGAGCCTGTCTTCATCGATATACCAGTCAAAGATACCGGCTTCAGATGCCAGCAGGGCAGCACGAAAACGCTCATCAACAACCTTGAGGTTTGAATTGGAGCGTTGTTGTTCGACAACCTGCTCCGTCACATCTTCGGTCTGATGGATGATGTAGATGACCTCGCCCTTTTCATCAAGCACAGGCGTATTAAGCGGACTCCAGTAGCGTACTTCAAAGCCCCCACCCTGCGCTGCCGACCGAGGAATATCATACTTGGTGATTGCCATGCGATCAGGCGCTCGGGTCTGTACCACACGCTCTAGCGAGGCGCGTAATACGCCTGCACCAAATTCTGTCCGCTCTTCGGGATTTCTTCCGAATACCTCAAATACCGACCGCCCTATGCAGTCCTCACGCCGCGTATTGGTTCCCCGCAGCCGCCCTTCGTTAGCAGCCAGCATGATGAACTCCGGACCTGTAGACAGGACCAGTACAAGGTGCGGAAGCGCTTCGAATAATGTCTGAAAATTTAGCTCTTGTTTCATCAAGACTCGCACTTGTGTCAGAGATGAGCCAAGTAATGCGCCTGGATTTAGGCATTGCATTAATCAACCCGGTGTACTTGGCTGACCTTTAGAACGTTGCTTGTCAGGCCTTTAACTATCGATAGGGAAATCAGCGGTCAGTTCATTCATGCCGATAGCCGCACGAAGAAGCAGACAGGACTAAGGAAGACATGACATCGGCACCTCTTGATGACGGGAGGAGCACCAGGTCTATCGCCACCTGCAAACGTTCCGTTGATAAAGAGCTTGTCATCCAGGATCTCGCCTGTATTGAAATCTCGCTCCTTGCCTTTAAAGAATCGGCTCTCATAGGTCTTAACAAACCTGATTCTGCTGCATCTGCCCCTGTAGGAGCCATTTGGGTTGAGGCCGATGGAGTCGTCCACTGCTATCTTTGTGAACGATTAAGTCCTAGTTATTAGAGAAGAGCAATAGACTTAAGAACAGTTTACTTACCAGCGTAACGGTAAAGATAGCTTAGCCGTTTCTACTAATTAAGTAGATCGATCCTTTAGCTGTAAATAGGTCGGCGTTCTCATAGGGTATACCTTAATGCCTACACCGGAAAAACCATTATAAATAATGGCGTTAGTATCAAGCATTGAGGAAACAGACGTCTAACAAACAAACTATGTTTGACTTGTTCTTATAGCCAGTATGTGCAAATTACAAAGCTGATACCACATGAGTGGCATCAGCTTATCGTGTTACTGCTGAATAACGGAAGCAGTATTACCTGTGCCGTTTTGCATTACAGTAGCTACGTTATCTGCTCTAAAAGAAGCAATAGACCAACGTTGGGAAACTGCAGCCTCATTGGAAAAACCGATTTGGGCAATACTAGCTTGGCTGTTCCAGGCCAGCTCTTCTTGGTGTATCCGTCCTAAATTGCCGCCACCCTCCTGAACGATATCCGCACTTGAGGCATCACCAGACTGAGCTATATCTACTACGTTGTCATCTCCAATAGAATGACCACTAGCCCTAACAGCACGAGCCCCTTGGTAAATACTCAGCTCGTTATTGTTGCCCTGCTGGGCAAAGCTTGTACTGCTTGATCCACCACCATGATAGATTGTCGCTGTGTTGGCATTGCCTTCTTGCGACAGTGATGTAAATCCAGCCGCATCTCGGCTAGTGCCTCCCTGGTTAACAGTGGCAGCATTTTGATCGCCGTCCTGAGAGACATAGACCGACCCTGGCATGTAACCGCCGCCCTGGTTGACAACAAGTACATTGTCGTCGCCAGTTTGAAAGAGCTGGGCATCTACTGCTGAGCCCTGCTGAACAGTCAGCTGGTTATTGTTACCAACCGTACGCGCTTCCAGGTTACCGCCTGTAAGAGCATCGCGTTGCTCAATGTTATATGTGTTGTTATTACCTTCCTGATATAGCGTGGCGTGATGATAACTGTCCTGGCTTAACGTTAGTGTATTCGCTTCGCCGAGCTGCGTGACAGTAGCACTTTGATCGTCGTACTCCCCACCCTGTTGATAGACAGAGGCCGTATTACCGCTACCGGTCTGGCTGAGGTCTATGGAATTGTTAAACCCTTGCTGAATGGTCTCGGCAACGTTTGCGTTACCGTCCTGAAGGACAGCTGATCGGTTATTGTCGCCCGTCTGATTCTGAGTAGCTTTATTGTTCTCACCACGCTGATCGAGTGTTACCTCGTTGTTGTTTCCATCCTGTAATTGCGTAGCACTATTATTAGCTGCGACTGCAGTACCACCTAGTGAAACCAGAACGATAAAGGCGAGAGGTTTGAGCTTGAACATGACAACTTTCCTTGTGAGGCCATAGGGAGTTAGCTAAGTACGAGACATAGCTAGAAAGCTATAGACCACTTCTGAAAGAAGCGCCAAGCCCTGGTGCGCTGGTAGCCCCTCATGCGTTGCTCATACATAAAGGCCTATACTGCCTTGATTCAATGGCTCCTTCACCTCCATCGCGGCCAAAGACTATAACGGCAGAATCTAAGTTCTAAGTGTAGTCGCTGGGTATACCCTAATGACGCTACAAAAAATCATTACTAACGAACCACAAGGTAGGCTCTTAGAAAATAGAAGAACTGATAAAGATCTATGGTTGAGCCGATAGCGGCGGCTCATACATGCTGTAAAGCTGATGCCACTTATGTGGCATCAGCTTAGATGCGTTACCGTTGAGTAATAGAGACTATATTGCCCATACCCGCTTGCGTAACAACAGTCGTATTTCCTTGGCCGCCTGGGTTGTATTCCTGAGTTTGACTGATGCTAACTCTGTTACCCTCACCGTTTTGTCTGACCGTGGCGGAATGATCTGCTGGGTCAAATGTAAGATGGCCGCTTTGTAACAGAGTAATCTCGTTAGCGCTGCCAAACTGGTTAACATCGGCATAATTATTACTGTCAGCCTGATCGATAGAGAGCAGGTTGCTGTCACCTTCCTGAACATATGCAACGGTTGAGCCTTCGCCACGGTGATCTATATCGACAGCGTTGTTATTACCAACGGAACGCCCATAAAGCTGGCCACCTATCCCTTGCGAAACAATTGCATTATTGCCATTGCCTTGCTGACTGAGGTTTGCGGAGTTAAGACCTCCCTGGCTAATTGAAGCCGAGTTAGCATCGCCTTCTTGATAAAGGGCGACACTGTTCTGCCCGTAACGGCCCCCACCATTAATCACATCAGCCAAGTTATTGTTGCCATTTTGACTGATAGTGGAATCTGCTCCGCCCGCTCCCCCAAAGCTCTGCCCCAGAGTTATTTGGTTACCGTTGCCCGTCTGCTCTACTTGCGCGGTTACGTAGTCAGTCTGAGAAACCGTCAGCTGATTATTATTACCCGTTGTAGTAGCAGTCAGAGTGTTGTCACCATATACGCTTCCCTGATGAATATCATAGGTATTGTTGTTTCCTTCCTGATATAGCGTAGCGTTATTTGTGTAAAAACTTCCTTGCTGCTCAAGCTTTACAGTATTGCTGTCCCCTGATTGAGTTACTGATGCAGTGTGGCCTGCTTGCAGCTCAATATAATCGGGATGTTGATAGACAGAGGCAAGATTCCCATTACCGCTTTGATTAACATTGACCTCACTGCCATAGCCCTCCTGAAGAGTTTCTACGGAATTATTGTTCCCGCTCTGCACAACGGCAGACCGATGCGCATCACCCGTCTGGGTCTGTCTTGCCGTATTGCCTTCTCCGCTCTGTTCGAGCGTGACTTCATTGTTATTTCCATTCTGTGTCTGGGTTGCGGTGTGGCTAGCAGCCAGTGTGGTACCCGAGATAGCGAAAAGGACAGCTAGTGCCAGAGGCTTTAGCATAAACATGAGGTACTTTCCTTGTGAGACCAAAGACTTCGATTCGCTAAGTCGAAAGACGAAGCTAGAAATCTATAGACCAGCCTTATAAGGTCAGCAAATGGATGAGTACCCATTCGACTAACAGGCGGTAATGCATGGTCATTAAATGTAGTCGCTGAGGCGTACCCAGCGACTACAAATCTTTAATAACCATTACTGGCTAGCATCCGTTATTGGTTGATTGGACTAGCTAGATTACTCGCCTTCGGTGCTGTAACGTCATCCTCTTCCTGGGACCAGCTGAGACAAAACTCATGCAAATGGACAACATACCTTTTGGAACAACTGACTGGTCTACGATTGAGCCGACTACCCATCCTGGCGAAACCGGCTCGGCTTACTGGCGTACCCAAACCTATGGTTCCATCCGAGTACGAATGGTTGAGTATAGTGCTGGCTACCTAGCAGACCATTGGTGCTCGAAAGGTCACATACTGTTTTGTCTTGAAGGTGAACTACAGACTGAGCTTGACGATGGTCGTCAATTCACTCTTAAGCCAGGCATGAGCTATCAGGTCGCAGATAATGCTGAGGCACACCGCTCTTACACGGCTAGCGGAGCAAAGCTCTTCGTGGTCGACTAATGAATGCTCATAAGATGTAACGAAGCCAGGACGATAGCTATTCATCACTAGTGTGTACCTGAGCAGTAACAGTTACTGGCTATCGTCCAGGTGTAGCAATAAATGGCAGACCGACTTAACGACTACATCGCTTATTTGCAACACCTAACCACTACACTTGATAAGCTAAGCAATTACCTACTCCTGCCTTGGAGCTAGCGCTAATAATCTAGCCGTCAATCGATCTCAAAAATTGCACCTGCTGTCCTTCACGACTAATCGAGATGGTGCATCGCAGCCTTTTACATCATGCTTTTCGTACAGATAGCAAAAACTGCCAGAGCATCTAGTACTCAATAATTAAGATGTGAATACCAGTCTGTATAACCAGTACCAGAACAGTAAGAAGTTACCATTAAAAGGCACCTCAAGTATTGATAGCGATAAAGACATAATTGAAGCTGTAAGCTATCAACAGAACGGATGACGCATTTAATATCCCCCTCAAGTAATGGTCTGGAAATGACAGGTCTCCATAGCTGCCTGCAAGCAAGAAGCCTTTGTGAAAGGCCTCTTGCTATACACCCCTGTTACTTGAGCCAATCCAGATTGACGGCATTAGCCATTGCAAGGAAGCCAGTCTCGTTGGGGTGAATATGGTCGCCCGAGTCGAACAAGGGGTTCAATCGGGTCGGCCTCTTCGGGTCACGCATGGTTTTGTCAAAATCAATAACCGCATCATAGGCCCCGCTTTCACGAATCCACTTGTTTACTTCCTGACGCTTGGCCTCGCCCTGCCGGGTGTAATAACTGCCCCCTTCATACGGTAGAAGCGTGGCACCAATTACCTTTAGACCATGGGTTTTCGCACGGGCAATCAGCTGCTTGTAACCTGCAATGATCTGCTTGGCGCTTACCTTTTCCTGAGAACCGGGCAAATCCGAATAGCCAATGTCGTTAATGCCTTCGAGTAATATCAGATGCGTAACGCCAGGCTGCGCGATGACATCTCGATCGAAGCGTGACAGTGCGCTTGGTCCCACCTGCTCGTGCAGGATGCGGTTGCCGCTAATACCGAGATTAAGAACACCCTTGGTATTGATATCGGATCGGTTCAGCAGGCGGCGAGCCAGATAGTCAGTCCAACGGTTGTTTGTATCTACCGCGGCATTGAGACCATCTGTAATCGAGTCGCCAAATGCGACAACAGCTGTGGTGTCCTTATGGGTCAGAATATCCACACCCGTTAGGAAGTACCATGAAGTGCTGGTCGACTTTGTTTGTAACGCGCGCGCTTTCGTATGGTTGCCGGAGGTAGAAATATAGTTGGTCTGCTTGCCCAACGTATGTACGGTTTTAGCTTCGGTCTGCTCTGGTAGATAAAGGCTGATAGCCAGATCGGCTTGTGAAGAGAACCGCATGTCTACAGGATCGCTGTACATCACCGCTCCAGGCGGGATTGTCGTCGAGGATATTCCTCCAAACGTCAAGGGCCGATCTGTATCGAGGTTGATGGTGTTCTTACCAGCACTCAATGCAACCCGGGCCTCGCCAATCACCAGCGGAGTTTTACCCAAGGCATTGGATAAGCGAACTCGAAACTTATAGCCTCCAATAGAGGTATGAACGATCTGGCGTATCGTCTGATTGTTCACCCTGACAACAGTCTCTTTCGAGCCGGCAGAAGCACCGTTGGCTTGCGGAGCCGCGGCCCAGCTTCCAACCCAATGAGGACTTTGCGGCTGAGCCGCCAGCGAATAATTACCCGCCATCAAAAGCGCTGCCGCCAGGGTGGACATTGACCACCGCTTTAGGGATTTCCTGTGAGCGGCTGCAAAAATATTAGCGTTATTTTTAGTATGGAACTCAACCACGTTTCGTTTCCTGCTTTTCTATAAACCCGACCAACGCTAGACGCTAAACCCGCTCCTGTCCAAAAACGCGGCTGCGCTTGTTCAATAAAGTAGTGCTATTTCAATAAATTAGCGTCGGTTTACCTGAAGCAGGCAGCTCATGCTGGATAAATTGATTAATCGGCTGGCCGTACAGAGTTAATGCTGGTCATGGCAGAAAACGATAGTTAGCATGAGTCAACCTACAAAACACTGATAGGTTACCCTTTTTCGCAACATCATGATGAACGATGCGAATGCGTGCCTTTGTGTCTCTCTTAACCTAGCGCCACGACAAAGAATTATGCGGTAGGTTGAATAGAACACTGCTCTCTGGAATGTCCTAATGAAGCGACACCTAATCTGATGCACTGATCAAACAGGTACAACATCGCTCCAGATAGGCTGCTTAAGGCTTTATAGGGCCTGACTACTTCTGTTCCTAATACTGAACACCCTGGGTCAAACCTCCATCCACGAGTAGGTTGGTACCCGTCGTAAAGCTTGCAGCGCGGCTGGCCAGGAAGACCGTGGCCTTGGCTACTTCTTCTGGCGTAGCCATACGCCCCATCGGGTTGGCAGCCAGGCACTTCGCAAATGTTTCAGGAGCATCACGCTCAATGCTGCCCCAAACGCCCTCTTCAAAATAGACGTTGCCTGGCGAAACGGTATTTACGCGGATTCCATCAGAAGCATGTCGTGCTGAAAGGGTTTTTCCATAGTGAATCAAGGCTGCCTTCAATACACCGTAGGGCTCGGCAAACATGTCCACTTCTCGGCCCGAGACACTAGAAATCAATACTACGGCAGCAGCGTCGGAGATCTTCAGATAGGGCAAGGCTGCGTTGAAGAAACTTACAGACCCCAGCAAATCCGTTTCGAATGCCTGCCTCCAGACACTAAGCTCTCCGCCGCCAGCAAGAGCACTCACATTCGGCACGATGATGTCCAGGCCGCCCATTCGCTCTGCTGACTCAGTGACCCAGCGCGCCACTTGATCTGAGTCGGTAACATCCACCACGCGCCCAAATACCTGATCACCCAGTGCTGCCTCTGTCTGTGAGACACCGGCTTCGCTTCTGGCACAAAAGCCAACCCGGGCACCCTCTGCAACGAAGCACTCGACAATGGCCCGACCGATGCCGCGAGATCCGCCACTGACTAATACTTTTGCGCCTTCGAGCTCAAGGTTCATAAGCTGTCCTTTTAGATAGTTGGGTTTAGGTTCGATTAAAAGCTGATGCCAGTATAAAGCGCCAGCTCAAGGTGAAGGGGAATACGGCTGCGCAGGACTATGCTTTGAATGATACGTGGCTATCAACGCTTTCGTACGTAAGCGATTCTCGTGACCGTTAAAACAGGCATATAACACTAATATACAAATATTATTTGCATGTTTATCCTTGTTTGCACACGATTTAAGCCTCGAACGATTACACGATCATGCCTATTCTTAAAGATATTCTTCCTCAAGAACGTCAGTCCGTGATTCTCCAGCGCCTGGATTCTCAAGGGCGGGTCATCGCAGCGGATCTGGCAAAAGAAATGAGCGTTTCTGAAGACTCGATTCGCAGAGATCTGCGCGAACTAGCTCAGAGAGGACTATGCCGTCGAGTGTATGGGGGCGCTTTGTCTGTTGCCTCTGACCCCGGCCCGTTAAATAAACGTATTCAAAACAGCACACCTATCCTCTCGGTGCTGGCCGAAGCAGCGGCAGCATTGGTCGGTCCAGGCCAGACGATTTTTCTAGATGCAGGCTCAACCAACCGGGCAATTGCATTGGCCCTTCCTTCACAGGCCAACCTCACAGTCATCACCAACGCGCCCGCTATTGGCGAAGCACTACTGAGCAAGCCTGGGGTAGAGACGATCCTGATCGGGGGCCGCCTCGACTCAAAAGCGGGTGGCAGTTTGGGGGCGAAAGCACTGAGGGAAATCCAGGCTATTCACGCAGACATTTACTTCATGGGGGCCTGCGCGCTCAGCTTTGAAACGGGCGTGACGGCATTCAACTACGAGGAAGCGGAGCTCAAGCGCGCCCTGGTGAACGCGGCCAACGCCACGGTTATTACCCTGTCTGCCGATAAATTCGACACCCTGGCGCCCTATCAGGTGATCCCCAGCGAGGCGATCGATCATTTGGTGATTGAGACAAACGACCAGATCGAGCCGCGTCTGAAAGCATTTCGAAAATCAGGCTGCTCGGTACAGACCGTACATATTCAGGAGGCGCTATGAAGATTGCACACGTTGCCCTATGGACACTTGATCTTGAACGGGCCGCCGATTTCTGGCATCAGACCTTTAGCGCCGGCATCGGTCAGCCTTACCACAGCCAGACTAACAAAGGCTTCATTTCTCGCTTCGTCACTCTGAAGGACGGACCGACTATCGAACTGATGACGCATCCGAGACTGAACCAAGCCACCACCTCTTTGGACACACCTCTAACAGGCTGGGCCCATATCGCCATCTCGCTGGGATCGGAAGACGCCGTCAGGAAACTTGCTGAGCATATGGACGGCGAACAGGCGCTAGTATCCGCGCCACGCTGGACGGGCGATGGCTTCTTCGAAGCGGTAATCCGGGATCCCGATGGCAATCTGATTGAAATAACGGCCTGATCATTTGATCTCCTCGGGCCCGCGCTGCTGAATATCAACAATACCGCTAGCTTGTGGCTTACACATTCGGCCTCGTTTCTTCGGACAGCGAGGCCGGTTTCCAGAAGCCGTCTCAAGAACCTAGGTGTTTGGTCCCAGGGAGAAAGGGTTTATGGTATAGACCTCTATCGGAGGAGGATCCATGGCTCAGGTTCTACACAAACGCGCCACGACCACGCACGCCATCCGAGCGGAGTTACAGCGATCGCAGGATTCGATCGCGACGCTAAGTAAGCGTTACAACTTAAACCCCAAGACCGTGATCAAGTGGCGTAAGCGCGACTCAGTTGAAGATCAGCCCATGGGACCTCGGGAGCCGCATTCGACCTCCCTGACTCTGGCTGAAGAGGCCGCTGCGATTGCGTTCCGGCAGAAGACGTTGCTGCCTCTGGACGATTGCCTGCATGCCTTGCAGCGCTTCATACCCAGGCTTTCGCGCTCGGGTCTGCATCGGCTCTACCAGCGACACGGCATCAGCAACCTCCCGCGCTCAGCTGAGCCGGTACGTGAGAAGAAAGCCTTCAAACGCTATCCGCTAGGCTATCTGCATATCGATATCACCGAGGTGCGTACCGCAGAGGGCCGGGCCTATCTCTTTGTGGCGATCGATCGCACGTCGAAGTTTGTGTATGCCGAGTTGCACACGCAGATGAGGCGCAAAGATGCGGTCGACTTTTTGGAGGCCACGCTTAAGATGTTACCCTATAAGGTGCATACGGTACTCACCGACAACGGCATTCAATTTGCCAGGAAGACAGGTACTGAACGCTACCGGGCCCATCCTTTCGATGTGATCTGTTATCGGCACGGTATTGAACATCGGCTAACCAAGCCCTTCCATCCCTGGACCAATGGCCAGGTCGAGCGCATGAACCGGACGATCAAGCAGGCCACCACCAAGGCCTTTCATTATGCCTCGCTTAAACAGCTGCAGGAGCATATAAAAGATTATCTGTGGGCGTATAACAGCGCTCGTCCATTGCGCGCCTTGAAAGGGCAAACACCGGTTGGCTTTATCCTCGGGCAATGGCATAAACAACCACAGCTCTTTTTAACCGACCCAAACCCCTTCTTCCCGGGACCTAACACCTAGGCACCTCAGATATCTCACACCGGGTAGCCTCGATGCTTTACACAGTGGCACGTATCAACTAACAACCATCTTTTGAAAAGCAGAAATAAAAATAGTTAAGCCTTGGCGCGCAAACCGTATTCCTGCCACGGTCAGTCGGAGTATGATCCGCGCCCCGACCTGTTAATGGAACTAACATGCGCCTCAAAGGGATATTACTCAGCGCGATTTTGTGCCTGCTTGCCGCCTGCGACGCCTCTCAGGATGCGCCAACGGGATCTACATCCAAGACCGCGCCTGAATCATCCGGATCGTCTGTATCTGCGACTATTGATGCTAAAACAGCCGAGTCGGCACCGGTATCAAAAACTCAGGACATTACCCAGACAGCCGAGCGATACGCTGGCCGAGCATTGACTGTGGTTGACGCCTCTGAGATTCAGCTGGACGGTGCCAGCACATTATCGGTTACGTTTTCAGTCCCCTTGCAACGCGAACAGGCATTTCATCAGTACCTTCATCTGGTAGACAAGACCGCCGGCCCGGTTGACGGAGCCTGGGAACTGTCGGATAACCAGATGGAGCTGCGGCTGCGCCATTTGCAGCCCAAGCGTGAGCTTACTCTGACCATCGATGCGGGCCTCAAAGCCATCAATGGCAACGCGCTGAATGACCCTTACACCACTTCACTCAACACGCGAAACATTACCCCAAGCGTTGGCTTCGCCAGTCGTGGCTCACTCCTGCCAACACGACTGGCCGAGGGGCTTCCGGTCATTGCCCTGAACGTCGATAAAATCAATGTCGACTTTTTTCGCATCAAGCCCGATGCGCTGCCAGCCTTCCTTGCCAGGTGGGGTAATCGAGCCACAATGGGGTATTGGGAGTCGAGCGAAATACTGCCAATGGCAGAGCTGGTCTATACCGGCCGATTCAACCTGTCACCCAAGTTGAATACCCGGGAAACCGTACTGCTGCCCCTGACTGGAATAGAGCCCCTCAAGGAAAGCGGCGTTTATTTGGCCGTGATGCAACAGGCCGGCAAATACGACTATCAACAGTCGACTACGCTGCTGACGTTGAGCGATATCGGCCTGTCGGCCCATCGCTATAGGGATCGGATCGATGTCTTCACTCAAGCTCTAAATGGCGGACAGCCACTGGGCAAGATTGCCATTCGGGTACTGGATAAAGACAGTGCAGTTCTGGCTGAAACCCAGACCGATGCCCAAGGACATGCGCAGCTTACCGTCAACGGTAACGCACGCGTACTACTGGCTCAGCATGACGGGCAAACCAGCCTGCTGCGACTGGATAACCCCGCATTGGATCTGGCTGAATACAGGATCGATGGCCCACGGCAACAGCCTCAACAGTTCTTCGTGTTCGGGCCTCGTGACCTATATCGACCCGGCGAGACCGTGCTGCTGAACGCACTGTTACGCGACGGAGACGGACATGCGCTGCCACCACACCCGGTCCCGGTCGAGGTTCGTCGCCCGGATAACCAGACGAGCCGTCGCTTCGTCTGGAAGCCTGATGCAAATGGTCTTTACCAATATGAACTGCAACTGGGCGAAGAAGCACCCACCGGCCGCTGGCAACTGGTTATGCAGGTAGACGGGGCTACGCCTCAACTGTATGAGTTTTCCGTCGAAGATTTCCTTCCAGAGCGCATGGCGCTTGAGCTCAAGGGTGAAGATGCGCCGCTGGCTCCCGATGAACCATTTGAAGTCAGCGTGACCGGCCGCTACCTGTACGGAGCACCCGCGAATGGCAATACCCTCTCCAGCCAGCTGTATGTCAGACCACTTCGCGAAGCCGTGGCAACCCTGCCGGGTTATCAGTTCGGCTCCATTACCGAGGCCGACCTCAGCCAGGACCTTGACCTGGATGACCTGACGCTGGATACCAAAGGACGCGGACTTCTTTCCCAGGATACCCGTTGGAGCGAAGCGCGCTCGCCCCTGCAATTGATTTTGCAGTCCAGCCTGCAGGAGTCAGGCGGCAGACCGGTGACACGTCGTCTTGTCCAACCGGTCTGGCCCGCTCAACACCTTTCCGGAATTCGCCCTCTATTCAATGACGGGGAGGTCGATGCAGATAGCCAGGCGGGCTTTGAGATCGTTATGGCCAACGCGCAGGGTAAGAAACTACAGGCCAGCCAGCTCCGGGTCCGTTTGGTCCGTGAGCGCAGGGACTATTATTGGGGCTTTTCTGATGATGAAGGCTGGAGTAGTCGTTACAACGAAAAAGCCATCACCATGTCTGAAGAGACGATCGATATTGCGGCAAACGGTTCAGCGAAGGTCAGTTTTCCTGTGGAATGGGGTCCTTACCGGGTCGAGGTGGAAGACTCCGAGACCGGCCTGATAAACAGTGTTCGGTTCTGGGCAGGCTATCGGTGGCAGGACAACACCGACAACGGCAGCGTACGGCCTGACCAGGTCAAGCTTTCGCTCGACCGTCCAGCCTACCCCGCGGGCGATCAGGCTCGCATCACTGTCACGCCTCCTACCGCAGGCAATGGTTATCTGCTCGTGGAGTCCGCCGAGGGTCCGCTCTGGTGGCAGCCTATCGAAGTGCCGGAAGGCGGCAAGACGTTTGATGTGCCCGTCGCCAAGGACTGGTCTCGTCATGATCTGTATGTCACGGCGCTGGTTATACGCCCAGGTGAAGCCAAGACAGGCGTTACTCCCAAGCGTGCGGTAGGCCTGCTCCATCTCCCGCTGGACCGTGAAGCCCGCCGCCTGAACCTGACGGTAAACACCCCTGCACGCATGGAGCCGGGGCAGCCATTAAAGGTCCGCCTGCAGGCACGCAACGCCGATGGATCGATTCCTCAACAGGCGCACGTTCTGGTGTCGGCTGTCGATACCGGTGTTTTGAGCATCACTCGATATACCACACCGGACCCCTTCTCGGCCTTCTTTGGCCGTAAGGCCTACACGGCCGATCAGTTCGATGTGTATGGCCAGCTGATCGAGGCAGGCCGTGGCCGCCTGGCAGCCCTGGCTTTTGGTGGTGACGCCGACCTGTCGGCCGGGGGCAAGCGGCCCCCTACCAAGGTAAAAATTCTTTCTGAGCAAAGTCAGGCAGTAACCTTCGATGCAGAGGGTAATGCCGAGGTAAGCCTGCCGGTTGAAGATTTCAACGGTGAGCTGCGCGTCATGGCTCAGGTCTGGACAGAAGACCGGTTCGGGGCGGGTGAAAGCAAGGTTACTGTTGCGGCACCTCTGGTAGCTGAGTTGGCTGCACCTCGCTTTCTTGCAAGCGGTGACGAAACGACATTGGCTCTGGACGTGACAAACCTTTCCGGACGCGCTCAGCAGCTAACGGTCAAAACCGAGGTCTCAGGACGTCTGGCTTTGCAGGAAACCGTCGACAAACCTCTTGCCTTAAAAGAAGGGCAACGCGTAACACTCAAGGTACCGGTAAAAGCGCTTGGGGGTTACGGAACAGGCAAGGTTACCGTGCGGATCACGGGGCTGGTTATGCCAGAGGGTAGCTCGTCGCTGTCTCGCGACTGGACGCTAGGTGTTCGCCCGGCCTATCCGGCACGCCGTGACCAATTCTCTGTCGCGCTGGACGGCAGCACACCCTCCTGGAGCTTACCGGCATCGGTACTCGAAGCCTATGCTCCGGAAACTCGGGAAGCCATGCTGGCAGTATCCAGCCAGCCGCCGCTTAATCTGGCCGAGCATATCAAGGCACTTGAGGCCTACCCATACGGCTGTCTCGAACAGACCACCAGTGGGCTTTACCCCTCCCTTTATGCGGACGCCGAGTCACTCAAGCGCCTCGGCATTCAGGGTGAGCAGGAGAGCGACCGCCGCCGCAAGATCGAGGTGGGAATCGATCGACTGCTGGGAATGCAACGGTACTCGGGCGGCTTCGGTCTCTGGAGCGCAGAAAGTTCAGAAGAGTATTGGCTGACAGCGTATGTCACTGACTTCCTGTTACGGGCTCGGGAGCGAGGCTTTGCTGTACCCGCCGAACCTCTGAACAAGGCAACACAACGGCTGCTGCGCTATCTGCAGGACCCTAATCAGATCGATGTAGGGTATAGCGAAAACGCCACACATGACCGCTTTGCCGTTCAGGCTTATGCGGCTTATGTACTGGCACGCAGCAAACAGGCACCGCTTGGTGCACTGCGTAGCCTGTTTGATCGCCGTGAAGCTGCAGCGTCCGGCCTGCCCTTGGTCCATCTTGCCATTGCCTTGCAGCGCATGGGTGATAATGACCGGGCAATGCAAGCGTTGACGGCCGGACTTGCACAGGTTCGCGCCTCAAAGGCCTGGTTCCATGACTACGGTAGTGTCTTGCGTGACGAGGCGCAGATTCTGGCACTGCTCGAAGAAAATGACCTGGCGGCAAACCAACGTACCCAGCGCCTATTCGCGCTGGCGGAGGAATTGTCCACTCATCGGTGGTTGTCGACGCAAGAGCGAAACTGGCTGTATCTCGCGGGTCGCTCGGTCATGAGTAAACCGGCCCAGCCCTGGAAAGTCGAATTGACCCTGGCGGGAGTCCCGCGCGAACTGGCCGATAACCGTGACGTAACGCAGCACATCGATGGTGCCGAACTCAATACACCGCTTTCGGTACGTAACACGGGTGATGCGGTGGTGTACCAGCAAATGACTGTGACCGGTTATGGGATGCAGGCGCCGGCGCCTACCAGCGAAAACCTGAGCATCGAGCGCAGCTACCTGGGGATGGATGGCCGTCCGGTCAACCTGTCTCAACTCCATAGTGGCGAACTTGTGCTTGTGCACCTTGCCGTACGGGCTCATCAACGTGTACCCGATGCGCTGGTGGTCGACCTGCTACCGGCAGGACTTGAGCTGGAAAACCAGAACCTGGCACAAAGCGCAGCCAGCCTGGAAGACGCCGGAAGCAACGTTCGTGAATGGGTAAAGGCGATGCAGAACGGTACGCTCAAGCATCAGGAGTACCGAGATGATCGTTATGTTGCCGCCGTAGATGTCAACGGCTATGGCACCACGCATCTGGTATACCTGGCGCGGGCCGTTACACCAGGACGCTACCTCGTGCCGCCACCCCAGGTGGAGTCCATGTATCGCCCTGCCTGGCAAGCGCTGGGTGCTACCCCTGATCAACTGGTTGTTCTGCCGCGTTAAGCGGCAGACCTCCCGAGTTGTGTAGCCATGAAAAAAGGCCTGCACGCCGCAAAGTACTGGTCTCGTCTCGCGCTGAGCCTTTTTTCAGTGCTTGCTGCAATGTTATGGCTGGCTGACCAGCTTTGGCCGCTACCTGTACCTGACGATGGGCTTGCCCATGTCATTCTGGCCGAAGACGGCGAGCCGCTCTACCGGTTCGCTGATGGGCAAGGTATCTGGCGCTATCCCGCTAAGCCAGATACCGTTTCGCCCTACTACCTCGACGCGTTACTGGCGTATGAAGACCGTTGGTTCTATCAGCACCCCGGCATCAATCCGGCTGCGCTCGCACGTGCCGCCTGGCTGAATCTCTCAAGCGGACGGGTCGTCTCGGGGGGTAGTACGCTATCGATGCAGGTTGCCCGCTTGCTGGAACCACATTCGCGGACTTTCGCCGGAAAACTTCGCCAGCTGTTTCGGACCGCTCAGCTTGAGTGGCACCTGTCCAAACGGGAAATCCTCACGCTGTACCTCAACCGTGCACCCTTCGGCGGCACATTAGAAGGGGTCGCCGCCGCCAGCTGGACCTATCTTGGCAAGTCACCTGTCAACCTTACACGTGCCGAAGCAGCACTACTTGCGGTATTGCCACAAGCGCCAAGTCGTTTGAGGCCGGATCGCTTTCCCGAACGAGCACAGGCGGCGCGAGACAAAGTGCTCGCTCGACTGGACAGCGAAGGGGTATGGCCTGCCAAAGCGGTAAAAGAGGCGATGGAAGAACCTGTGTGGCTGGCGCCACGACAGTCGCCCGACCAGGCACCGTTGCTGGCTCGTCGTCTGAATACGCCAGGAGAGTCACCAGCGATCCATACGACTATCGACATTTCCTTGCAGCGGCGCCTTGAGTCGCTACTCCTTGATTGGCGGGCCCGTCTACCGGAGCGTACCTCAGCTGCAATCATTGTGGTCGATGTCAAGAGCATGGCGGTAAAGGCATACCTGGGCTCTGTCGATATTTCGGATGATCGTCGATTTGGCCATGTCGACATGGTTTCAGCCATACGATCACCCGGCTCCACGCTCAAACCATTTCTGTATGCCCAGGCGTTGGATGCAGGCCTGATCCATTCGGAATCCCTGCTACAGGATGTCCCGCGACGCTTTGGCGATTACCGGCCCGGGAATTTCTCTTCAGGCTTCAGTGGCCCCGTCTCTGCCAGCGAGGCATTACATCGGTCGCTTAATCTCCCTGCGGTGCAATTACTCGAAGCCTATGGCTCCAAACGTTTTTCCGGTGAGCTCCGTAGCGCAGGGGTTCCTCTTTTCTATCCTCGCGAGGCTGAGCCTAATCTGTCGTTGATATTGGGTGGTGTCGGCGCACGGCTGGAAGACCTCGTAAGTGGCTATAGTGCATTTGCCCGAGAGGGAAAGGTAGCTCGCCTGCGGTTTCGCCCAGAAGATCCATTGATAGAGCGACGGTTACTATCACCCGGTGCGGCTTGGATTGTGCGCCGTATGCTAGCCGACCGCGCCGATCCGCTATTGGATGAAACCCAGCTACCTCCCGCCCTGGCTTATAAGACGGGTACCAGCTATGGCTTTCGTGACGCGTGGTCAATCGGCCTCACACCTGGCTATATGATCGGCGTCTGGATTGGTCGCCCTGACGGCACACCGGTAGCCGGTCAGTTCGGCCTTGCTTCAGCCGCCCCGCTGCTGTTTCAGGTCAACGATATATTGCTCAATCGAGATACTCAGCGAGGACGTCTCTCTCCCATACAGACCAGACCTGCAAGCGTCGGGGTAGAATCCATCTGTTGGCCTGGAGGACAACCGCTTCCGACCAGTGATGAAAACTGTCGAGTCCGGCGTTGGGCTTTTACGCTGGACAAACAAACGCCTCCCACAATGCAGGCCCCTGACCAACCCTTGGGTCAGGGGCTGGATGAGACCTATTGGGTCAATGAGGCAGGCAAGCAGGTGGCGCCATCATGTTCTGGCGCACGCCCGGTACGTTTCCTGGCTTGGCCTGCGTCCCTCGAACCTTGGATGGCCGCGCGCGAGCGCCGCACGTCCCGTCTGCCATCAACCGATTCAAGCTGTGCGCCTACCCTTGGCACTGCAGCCAGTCCATTACAAATTACTGGGCTACGTGATGGTGCACGATTACAGGCGCCTGCCGGACAATCCGAGCCCGTTTCCATCACCGTAACCGCGCAGGGTGGAGAAGGTGCACGCTGGTGGTTCGTCAACGGCGAACCGGTGGCAGAGCAATCGGAACAATTGAGTTACACGTTTCCCAGGCCGGGAGCTTACGAGATCAGCGTACTGGATGATTCCGGGCAGACCGAGCATGTGAATGTAACTGTAGTGCGGTAGCGGCTTTATGTCTTATGCATTAAGCCCCTCATGCATGAAAGCGTTTACGGTATTCGGCTGGAGTAATGCCCACGTGTTTCATGAAGGCTCGGCGCAACGTATCGGTGCTGGCAAAGCCGACCTTGGTAGCGACTTGTTTGGGCACATCGCCCTGCTCTTCCAAAAGCAAACGAGCAGCGCTTATGCGCGCACGCTCTACCCATACCGCAGGCGTTTCACCGATTTCAGCTGAAAACAATCGCGCAAAATGTCGGGAACTCATACCTGCATAGCCGCTAACGCGTCGACTGACAACGGTGACGACAGGTTTGCCATGGCCCACCGTTGTGTTTCCTGCAGAACAGACCGACCGCCAACACTGGACTGTCCATGCCGGCTGAGCGAAGGGCAAATGGAGCGGCGGTGTTAACCAAGCCTTTCGCCATGGACATAATGGCTACACGCATTCGTACCATGATCGAGTCGTGAGGCCGCCTTACGATTTGTCCGCTCGGACGACCAACAGGACTCCTCCTGCGGAAACAGCGGCACCTACCAACATAAGCCACGAGAGCGGCTCGCCGAACATTATCCACGCCCATATCAGCGTAACCGCCGGGCTCAGGTAGAGTACGCTGGCTACCCGTGTGGGTGATGAGCGCCGTAGGCACACCCAATACAGACCATAGCCACCAAGGGTGGAAATTGCCGCGGTCCAAAAGACACTCACTGCAAAACCTGCTGTTGGAATGGGCCAGAGGCTACCCTGCCAGCCTGCAAGCACAGCGAATACCACTGCAGATACCGCACACTGCAGCCACAGCGTTGTCAGCAACCCAAGTGGATGAGAAAGCCTGCAATGCTTCTGCCATAACGTAGCCACCGCGAGGGACAGCATGCCGAATATGGGCAGCCCATACGCCCATAAGGGCGCATCCCCCCACGCCAGGGCGTCATAGGTAACCAATAGCACTCCGCCAAGGCCAATGGCCAGCCCCAGCCATACCTTGCCCGAGAGCCGTTGACCCAGAACGGTAACGCCAAGCAGTGCCGTACCGATAGGCAGCAGATCGGCAAACAATGCAGCCAGACCTGTCGGAACCCCCAGGGCAATGCCCTGGACAACACCGACCAGATAACCCGCCATGGCCAGTAGACCGATACCTGCATGCTGCAAGAGCACGACGGGGTGAATACATCGAAGCGTCTTGATCACGAACGGCAACAGGAAAAGCGTGACCACTACACACCGCCAGAACACGACCAGCAGCGCCGGTGCGTAATCGATTGAAAAACGGGCACCCACAAAGCCCGAACTCCACGTAATGACCATCATTGTCTCAAGCAGGAGTAAAGGCGCTCTGCTGAGAAATAGAACGCCTGAGAGAGCGCTGATAAGGGGTCGGGTCGTTCGAGTGGTCTGATTCATCACCCGACCTTACGAAAACCAGCTAATCTAATAAATCAAAACTTTATTACTTACTGGTTTACAAATATTAAATAATGAATGCAACCCTTGATATCGAGCTGCTTAGAACCTTCGATACCGTAGCTCGGATGGGAAAATTCAGGCTGGCGGCCGAGCATCTTCATAAAAGCCCTGCGGCTATCAGCGTGCATATTCAGCGGCTGGAGACCATTGCTGGAGGGCGCCTGCTTGAGCGTGATAACCAGTCGGTATCCCTGACAGCGCTTGGGCAGCGACTGCTCATGTCTGCCGCCGAGCTGCTCCGAACCCATGATAGGGTCATGGGCGAGTTACATGGTCCGCACGTGATTGGATGTGTTCAGCTGGGTATGCCTGATGAATATGCCGCCCATGTCATTGGTGACATCCTGCCCATTTTCACAGCCTCCTGGCCAAATGTAGTGCTGGAGGTAACCACCGCACCGAGTCTTACGCTACGCGATCATCTCCAGCAGGGAAAGCTTGATCTGGCATTGCTGACCCAACCTCGCGCGGCTGGCTCCGACGCACTGGTACTCACCTCCACGACTCCGGTCTGGGTAGGAAGCGCAGTGCTACCCGCCACGTTGAACGATCCTGTACCACTGGCGCTTTACGCAGCGGATTGCCCTTACCGCGAAGCCATGATAAGCACCCTCACAACGGCAGGAAAGCCATGGCGGGTAGTGTTGGACAGTGCCTCCAGCCAGGCGATAAGGGCCTGTGTCGAGGCCGGGCTTGCCGTTACGCTCATGGATCGTGCACGGGTAACCGAAAGAATGGTTATACGCGAGGACTTACCCATCATGCCTGACCACGAAGTGGTACTGGTCCGCCCACCGGCCAGGGAAAGCAATGAAGCCGTAGAGCTGCTGATAGATGCTATCCAGCGATACTTCCGCCTATAGCTGGCAGAGCTACAGGGTCGCTGCAAACTGTCCTGCGTGAGATTAGGCTCTTACCCTTTTAAACGGGCGAAGCGGTGTGCTTGTTTCAGATCATTGCACTGGCGCCTATCGACCAGGAGGCTCCTCCTCGGTTGACTTGATACACTTGTCACCTATCAGCCACTCGGTGTGCGCAGAGCGACCAAACACGTGTGCGAGCAGAAGCTTCTGGTTCCAGCGTCTGCCGTATCTGTTATTTGACCAGGATCCTTATGAGAATTGACTCCAACCTACATGATGTTCTTGAGCCTCATACCCAGAGGAAAAACACCAAGCCTCTGGATTACCACTCTCACATCACCTTTACGCATCCAGTGGTGGCAGCATGATTGAAGTAACCGAGGTTTCCATTGCCGCGCTACGTGAGGCGCTTGAGTCAGGCCGTACCACAGCAGTTGAGCTGGTTCAGGCCTACCTTGCCCGGATCGAAGCCTATGATGGTCTTGATACGCCCACGGCCCTGAATGCTGTCGTGGTCAGTAACCCTGATGCCCTCAAGGAAGCGGAAGCATCCGATGCCCGTCGCGCCCGAGGGGAAACACTTGGTCCATTGGATGGGATCCCCTATACGGCAAAAGACAGTTATCTGGTGAAAGGGCTGACTGCCGCCTCGGGCAGCCCTGCCTTCAAGGATCTGGTGGCGTACCGCGATGCGTTCACGATCGAGCGTCTGCGGGCGGCAGGTGCGATCTGCCTGGGCAAGACCAATATGCCCCCCATGGCGAATGGTGGTATGCAGCGCGGCGTTTATGGTCGCGCGGAAAGTCCATATAACGGTGCTTACCTGACCGCACCTTTCGCCTCTGGCTCCTCCAACGGTGCAGGTACAGCTACCGCAGCAAGCTTTGCCGCGTTCGGCCTTGCAGAAGAAACATGGTCGAGCGGACGAGGCCCTGCTTCGAATAATAGTTTGTGCGCCTATACCCCTTCACGGGGGGTAATCTCGGTACGCGGGAACTGGCCGCTGACCCCGACGATGGATGTAGTCGTGCCCTTTGCCAGAACCATGGAAGACCTGCTGGAAGTGCTGGATGTGATCGTGGCGGATGACCCGGAAACACGCGGCGATCTATGGCGGATGCAGCCCTGGGTACCAATCCCGAGCGCCTCTTCGGTGCGGCCCGCCACGTATAGGGAGCTTGCCGCAAAACCTGATGCCCTTGCTGGCAAGCGATTTGGTGTTCCACGCATGTACATAAATGCAGACCCCGAGGCAGGGACCAGTGAAAACCCAGGTATCGGCGGTCCGACTGGGCAACGGATCCATACCCGACCTTCAGTCATCGCACTGTGGGAGCAGGCTCGACAAGCCCTTGAGGCCGCGGGTGCCGAAGTGGTCGAGGTTGACTTCCCGATGGTTTCCAATTGCGAAGGCGACCGTCCCGGCGCGCCAACGGTATACAACCGTGGACTGGTCTCGAAAGAGTTTCTTCATGACGAACTGTGGGAGCTGACGGCCTGGGCGTTCGATGATTTTCTTCAGGCCAATGGGGATCCCAAACTGAACCGTCTGGTGGACGTCGATGGCCCGCAAATCTTTCCCCATGACCCGGGCACTTTACCCAACCGGGAGGGTGACCTTGCGGCCGGTATGGACGAGTATGTGAACATGGCCGAGCGCGGCATCACGCCATGGGACAAGATCGCCACGTTACCTGAGGGGCTGAAAGGGCTTGAAAAGACGCGCCGGATCGATCTGGAAGACTGGATGACCCAGTTGGGATTGGATGC
Organism: Pseudomonas sp. LTJR-52; assembly: GCF_003691465.1. NCBI lineage: Bacteria > Pseudomonadati > Pseudomonadota > Gammaproteobacteria > Pseudomonadales > Pseudomonadaceae > Pseudomonas > Pseudomonas sp. LTJR-52. Next base: position 4,599,826 of record NZ_CP033105.1, on the reverse strand, counting down.
CGTCATCTTCCCGACCGTTGCAGACGTAGCGCCAGCCGATGCTGACGTGAATCCCGAGTCGGCCGATATCGCCTGGAGCAATGGCGTCTGGGTCGCCAATGGCAACCTTGCGATTCGTCACTTGGGCGTACCTACCGTAACAGTGCCCATGGGCATCATGGCCGATATCGGTATGCCGGTAGGCCTGACCTTTGCCGGACGTGCCTACGATGATTCCTCCCTGCTGCGTTTTGCAGCGGCTTTCGAATCAACCGGATCGCGCCGCATGATTCCCCCGCGTACTCCGCCGTTGCCAACGAGCTGACCAGGAGCTGGGCGAGACTGAAGAGCTGTAACCAGTCCCGCTCAGTTGCCGATACATTCAGGGACTTACCTTCGCCTTTTGCAGGTTTGTCCCTGTGTTGCTAAAAGCAACCTCAGCCCTTACTTAAGACACGCTTTAACCCGGCGTTACCAATAGCAAGTGCCAAGCTGTCTTCGGCGAGCCCCAAGGCTGCGTTGATGACTGCACCGGAGCTGCCGTAACGCTTGCGCAGGCGAATGGCGATTTTTGCCGAGATGCAGGCAGCGGTTGCGCCGATCAAAGCAGGGACCAAAGCAGGCTGCCGCTGCGCCCCAGCCAGGGCTGCAGCGGTCACACCTCCTGACAGCGCCCGTACCATCATTGACGGTGCGATTGTCCGATCGGGGGCAAATGGAAGTTTGTCGCCCACCAACTCACTTGCGGCAAGCGGTATCAAGAGCTGGCGTGCTCTGGACTTAACCAGCGTACGGGTCAAGGAGTCTGCGTTGGTAGCAGCCGAACGCCTGGCAAGCGCCTCACTGACCATTGCAGGAGCCAGCATGCTACGCATACCTGTTACGACGCCTAGCGCTAAAGCGCCCCATAAAAGACGGTTCGATCTTGTCATGCTCATACCTCCAGTCGTTAAGCATGTCGACAGGCCGTAGCTGGAGGCAGTTCAGGCTGCCAGCAAGATTAAAGCTGTATCGCTTCCTGATAGAGCGGCTTGTCATGAGCTACCATTTTGCTACCAATAAAGGCAACATATGACAAGCCGTTTTCTAGATGCCTATGACTACTTTTTGCTTTAGAACCGAGGCTTTAATGCTTTCCAGTCGGGGTCATATTTCTGCATTTGCCGGACGTCATCACGTTGGCGAATACCGCAGGTAAGATATTGGTCGTTGAGTTTGGCCAGTTGGTCATAATCCAGCTCAACGCCCAGTCCGGGTGCGTCCGTAATCGCAACGCACCCATTGCGAATCGGTAGCTTGCCACCTTTGATAACCTCTTCATCGGCCTCCTGCCAGGGATAATGTGTGTCGCAAGCATAAGAGAGATTGGGTACAGCAGCCGCTACATGCGTCATTGCCATAAGACTGATGCCCAAGTGCGAATTGGAATGCATCGAAACGCCCAACCCAAAGGTTTCACACATACGGGAAAGGATTTGGGTATCACGCAGGCCACCCCAATAGTGATGGTCCGCCAGCACAATCTGTACGCTGTTCAGCGCGATGCTGCGGCGAAACTCATCAAAATCCGTCACGACCATGTTAGTTGCCAGTGGAAGGCCTGTGCGCCGATGCAGCTCAGCCATTCCATCAAGGCCTGGACACGGATCTTCATAGTATTGGAGATCCTCGCCCAACAGCTCCGCCATGCGGATCGAAGTCTCGAGTGACCAGTTGCCGTTTGGATCGATGCGCAGAGGTATGCCAGGGAAAGCCTGCTTGAGCGCTTTCATACAGGCAACCTCATGCTCGGGGCCCAGTAGGGTTCCCGCCTTGAGCTTGATGCTTTGGAATCCGTTCTCCTCGATCATGGTACGCGCCTGGGCGACTACCTGCTCCGGACTGATCGCCTCGCCCCACCGGTCTGGCTTATAGGGTGACTGAATATGCTCGGCATATTTCAGAAACAGATAGGCGCTGAAGGGGACCTCCCGGCGTACGGCGCCGCCCAGAAGATCTACCAGCGGCACCCCTATCGAGCGGGCTTGTAGGTCCAGAAAGGCAACTTCGAACGCCGAATACGCATTTGCCACCTGTTTACTGGGGTGTGAGCCCGGCGCCAACTCTGCTCCGGGATTGGCACCCGGTTGAAGACGGGCCACTGTCTGGATGACCTGGGCGCGCAACCCATTGAGATCGAAAGGATCCAGGCCGAGCAGGCTTTCCTGCATGGCCTGCAGCACGCTAAGCACCGGTGCATCACCGTAGCTTTCGCCCAAGCCTATAAAACCGTTATCACTCTCGACCTCAATGATCGAACGCAGCGCATAAGGCTCATGGATACCACTGGCGTTAAGCAGCGGCGCATCCTTGAAGGCAATCGGGGTTACACGGATGTGTTTGATCTTCATGATAGAACTCCTGAACACTAGAGAGGGCCTCCGGGGCTGCCCGGCAGGCCCGTCCTTTACTCAAGCAGGCACAGCAGCCACCTTGGCTTTGATACCGTCGCTAGGCCCTCTTCTCGTCTTGGTCATGAAGACCAGGATGCCGGCAATCAAGGAGACCGTGGCAAGACCAATGAGGCCGCCCTCAATCGAGCCGGTTCGTTCCTCCAGAAAGCCAAACGTGGCAGGCGCAACGAAACCGCCCAGGCTACCTACCGAATTGATCAGTGCGATGACTGCCGCCGAGATACGTGCATCCAGATAAGACTGGGGGATCGGCCAGAACAGTGATGACGCTGCCTTGAAGCCGATAGCGGCGAAGCAGATAGCCAGAAAAGCAAACACCGTACCCCCCATCGTCGAGGCGAACAGCCCAATGGCTGCAATGATGAAGGCTGACGAAGCCCAGGCCTGCTGCCACTTGAAGCGGGACGCCAGACTGGCGAACAGGTACATGGCCACGACGGAAATGATCCAAGGAATGGAATTGAAAAGACCAACCTCGAAGTCGCCCAGCCCGCCCATGGAGCGAATGATGCTTGGCAGCCAGAAAGTGCAGCCGTAGATCGTCAGCGAGATCGAAAAATACAGAAAGCAGAACAGCGCGATTTGCGGATCACGCAACAGCTTGAACGCTGAAGGATGAGCCTTGCTCTCGCCTACTGCCAATTCGCGCTGGCGTTGCTCCTCATCGATACAGTCAGTCAGTGCATTGCGCTCTTCCGAGCTCAGCCATTTGGCATCCTTGGGCAGGGAATCCAGCCAGAACCAGACAAAACCGCACAGTACGACCGAGAACAAGCCCTCAATCAGGAACATCCATTGCCAGCCGGACATCCCCAGCCCGGTTATTCCCAGCAGGGCGCCAGACAACGGACCGGAGAGGATAGAGGCAATGGCTGAACCACTCAGAAAAATTGCCATGGCCTTGCCACGCTCATCAGCAGGCAGCCATTTGGTGAAGTAGTAAACCACCCCAGGGAAGAACCCCGCCTCGGCAACGCCAAGCAGGAATCGCAGGATATAGAACCAGGTTTCATTGGGTACGAACGCCATGGCCGTTGCGACAATACCCCAGGTGAACATGATGCGCGTCAGCCATGCCTTGGCACCGAACCGCTGCAAGAGCATGTTGGACGGGACCTCGAATAGCGCATAGCCAATGAAGAACAGGCCGGCGCCCAATCCATAGGCAGCGGCACCAATCCCGAGATCAGTCTCGAGATGGCTACGTACAAAGCCGATATTGACCCGGTCGATGTAGTTGACGATGAACATGACGACAAATAACGGCAAGACATGCCGCTTCACCTTGGAGACTGCACGGGTTAGCACCGTGGAGTCCACGAAAGACTGGACATTACTCATGGGCGACTCCCGCTCATTGTTTTTGTAGGAGAGCGTCGATAATGGAGGCCGATATTGTTACTGTCTAATCTATATAAGGTCTTGATTGATACCGGGATTAGATCAATGTTTGAACTCGCTCAGCTCCGCTGCTTCACCACGGTGGCCACAGAACTCAACTTTCGCCGTGCGGCAGAGCGGCTGAACATGACGCAGCCGCCGTTAAGTCGGCAGATTCAGTTACTTGAGCATAGCCTGGGCGTAGAGCTCTTTTCTCGAAATACGCGCAGCGTAGCCCTGACTGCGGCAGGAAGAGCCTTTTTCATCGAAGCCCAGGCACTTCTGGAGCGAGCACAACAGGCTGCAATTGCCGCGCGACGTTTTGCCGAAGGCGACATCGGCTCGGTTACCATCAGCTTCGTTGGCAGCGCCGTTTATGAATTTCTTCCCAAGGTTATTGCCGAGGCCCGTCTTAGTCAGCCCAACGTCAAGGTTGCCCTAACGGAGATGAATACGTTTCAGCAACACGAAGCGCTACGGGCACGCCGTATCGACCTGGGTATCGTCCGTGCACCACTCCTGCAGCCGGGCTATGAAACCGAATGCCTGGTTCGTGAGCCGTTCGTACTTGCTGTACCCGCCAGCCATCCCTTGGCTCATGCACCTGCGATAACCGTGCAGGATCTTCATGGGATGCCCTTTCTCATGTATTCGCACTCAGCTTATCCCCCCTTCAACGAGCTGCTGACCGGTATGTTCCGCTCCGCCAGCGTCGAGCCGGAATACATTCAATGGCTAAGCTCATCGCTCACCATTCTGGCGTTGGTCAACGCGGGGATGGGATTGGCGTTTGTACCTCGCTGCGCCACTAATGTCGTCTTCAAGGAGGTGGTCTTTAGGGAAATCGATCTGGGCGCCGGCATACAAAGCGAATTGCATCTGGTATGGCGTACAGATAATGACAATCCCGCCTGCAAGATGCTGCTGGAAGCCATCCGCTCTGCCATCAAGGCGGAGCGTTAGCAGAACCCGCTAGGTCTCTATCAGGAACCTTTATTGGCTCACTCTGCCAGATTGATGAGGATGCTGTAGTCCAACGCTTTGCCGAGGCAGGAAGAGAGCTAGCCAGCGGACCGAGTGGTCACAGGCCAGGAAAAAGCCCCGGTAATCGCTTTCGATTTAGACGTACGCCTTGGTGTACCCTGATCAAATCTCTCAGCCTTCCCTCTCCGCTTCGTTACGGCAAGGGCCACACTGGATCCCAGAGTAAATCCAAACGCGATCAACCCGGTTGCCTGGAGAAGTAGGCGTACCGTTGTTTAGCAAAACGGCATCGTCTTCTCCGCCAGCACTAGCGTGAAGGGTCGGTATCATTCAGTGGATACCGACACAATGGCAACATCTTCTCAGGACTCGTTGACTGACGCCCTATGAACCCCGATAGGTGCTGAAACCATAAGGGCTGAGCAGCAGTGGGATGTGATAGTGCTGATCCGTTTGTTTGACTTCAAAGATCACAGGGATTTCAGGAAAAAAGGTTTCGTGGCCGGTTTTCTTGTAATAGTCGCCGGTTTTGAAAACAACTCGATATTCACCTGTTTGCAGAAGTGTATTGCTGGGGTAAAGCTCCGCGATGCGGCCTTGCTCGTTGGTGGTGCCCTGGGCCAGCGGCTGCCAAGTCTCTCCGATGTGACGCTCAAGCGTTACATTTACACCGGATGAGGGTACGCCAGTCTCAAGGTTAAGCACATGTACGCTAAGTGGATTATTGGCAGCGACAGCCATGCCGGACATTACCGTCATACCCAGTGCCAGTATCAAAGTCTTCATGGTGGTTCTCCTTCAAGGGGTAGTTTTCAAACCTATCGCCGAGGCAGCCTCGGTCGCACATTGCTCATCCTGGGCAGCGCCGCCAGCACCCGCTACGCCAAAAGCGCCTACCAGCGCGTCGCCCTCATATAAGGGCACACCGCCTCCAAGCAGCAGTAGCTCAGGCAAGGTATTGAGGTTGGCAGCCTCCGGATTCTGGCGGGCCTTCTCGGCCAGCTGGCGTGTCGCTGTCTTGGTAGACAGTGCGGTATAGGCTTTGCGGCGGGCAGCGTCTGCGTTATGAGGGCCCACCCGGGTATCGCGCTGAATAAGAATAGGGTTCCCGCCGCGATCAAGCGCTGCCATTGCAGCATGACAGGCCGCAGCGTCCAGCAAGCGACGGGCTGTGACCAAGTCCAGCTCCGCCTGTTTGGGTAAGGCGGCGTCTGCGTTTACGACTGCCAGCATGAGCAATGTGAATGTAACGATTCTGTCCATGACAGGGCTCCTTGGTTGGATCGATATACCCTAACCAAGCCACACGGTCAGAAACGGGTCATTGCGATGACATTTTCGTCAGAAACCGCATGATCCCTATATCTCATACCTGTTCAGCCAGACACAGGATGCAGTGCTAGGCTTTTCCAAAGCACTATCCAAGGATTACCTAAAATGGAAGTAAAACCACCTGCGTATCGCCCTGGCGCCATCGTTATAGGCGCCTCCTCTGGAATGGGTGAGGCGCTGGCGCGCCGTTTGGTAACAGAAGGCTGGCGGGTCGGTTTGGCTGCGCGAAGAGCTGAACGCCTTCAAGCGCTCGCTCAGGAACTAGGTGATCACGCCATCATTTGCCCACTGGACCTGATGGAAATAGACGAAGCCCGGATAACTCTGAAAGGCTTTATCCAGCAGGTAGGTCACGTTGAGCTGGTAGTCATCAGTGCGGGGACAGGCCATGTCAATCCGGACCTGACTTGGCAGCTCGATGAAGAAACTATCGCTGTCAATGCACTGGGCTTTGCGGCCACGGCCCAAATAGCCATGAAGCATTTCATAGCGCAGGGACAGGGTCACCTGGTAAGAATTTCATCCATTGCCAAGCTCCGTGCCAATGGGGGCGCTACCGCCTATTGCGCCTCGAAGGCCTTCGTCTCGACATACCTGGATGGCCTGCGCGACTTGGCACATCACCATAAACTGCCTGTGACAGTAACCGAGGCGTGTCCCGGCTTTGTCGACACCGACATGTTGAAAGCTGATAAACCCTTCTGGGTGGCCACGTCTGAAAAAGCCGCCGATTGTATATATGCCGCCATCAGGACGCGTACCAAGCACGTCTATGTCACCAGGCGCTGGGGCTTGATTGGTCGTCTGCTGCGCCTGCTGCCTTCGCCTGGCAAAGGGTAGCTTCAGGCACTCGGGCAGCTCTCAAGCAAGCTGTCCGTTATGACGAGTATACGACAAGCTCAGCGCATATATCTTTGAAAACAATGGACTGCAAAGGTGAAACCCAATCGATGATTGCCTTTTAAAGGCCTATACGTTGCTGCGACTTCTATACCAGGCTACGAATACAATTTTTACTAGGAATATCCTGATAAATGGTACGAATGAATATGGGCAAGGGTAGCAACAAATTTCGTATCCCCAAATCCAAGCGCAAGCTATGATCGCTAAGTTCATGAATAAATAATGGTTTCTGAAATATCAGGAGCAAATATAGGTATTTACCTGATTTAACAATTATCATAAATATAAATAATATTCATGGGAATATCTGCTATATTTATTGAATAGGGCCTGATATTCAAAATCCGCTTCAGATCTTATCCATATAAATTCAATTTTGAGTGAAAATCATGATTACTGTAAAAGTCAATAAAGCTCAGTGGGATGCTATAAGCTCTGATGAGCAGCAAAGAATAGAAAAAGGATTAAGAGACTGTGGAGCACTTGAGGCTTCTGTTGTAGTTGCTATTGATGATTCTGAAGCTCCTTTTGATGCGGCGCTCAACCATGATCCTGATGGGTCTCCTATTAAGGATGTACGCGAGACCTTACGTGACTCTACAGCAATAACAGGTATGGATTGGTGTCATGCTAATACAGAGGGCGCTGCACAGGTAGCCTGTTTGTCCATCGTAAGCTCCTCAATGGAATGTAAAAATCGCGGTCATTAATTTCAATATTGTAATACTGGCTGTGCTTTCTAAAAATGAAATAAAAGCTGAAGCCTCTCTTCAGCTTTTATCTTTAACAAATAGAAATGAGCACGCATCAAAATTTAATGCGGTGACTATTATAATGTTGTATTGGCCTGGTCACGCCAAGATTAAAAATTAAAATTATTTGCTTGGCTATTTCTCTTAAGTGTAATTTACTCTATATTTTCTCATTTTCGTGGTTAGAATAAAATCCCTAACCATTGACCAAGCGCTATAAAAAATCATCAAGCCGCTGCTTTTTAATGGCTAAATTGTATTTCTGATTATTATTTTGCTGATACAGCAACTTAGGCTTAGATATCTAGAGCAACTGGAAACTTCAGCTAAGGAAACTTTTAAGAAGACTTTCTGATTTTGACAAAATACCCGGATTCCCCCGCCGAGCTATCCCATGAAGCGGTGACCTGCGGGTACGTTTATCAAACTGACCGGCCTCTCCTATTTCAACTTACCGTTAGGCCCTATGCTCACACTAGCGCTGGCAAAGCCCTTGCTTTGGCTCCGTCTTCGCTGTCTGCCACAACAGATCAAAGGTTCTGAAACGTAAGGCAGCTAATCGAAAAGCACATGATCGGCTGAGTGCGCTCCGCTTGTTGTCAATTGCCGATTCCATAAGCATCAATCTTTCTCTACAAACATAACAAAAATTAACTGCCACTTCGTTAGCACCCTTCTGAAACGCTTTCTATACTCAAGCTGCTTTACGCACCGGTTGGGTGCCATGTTGACTCATTTGAGTGTTGGTTAGGGAAGACCAGAATTCTTGCCTGCCCGTTCTGATGCGCTTTTACATGGCTCCAAGCCATTTGCTGATAGATACCCGCAGGCCAGACGCCTATGCAGTTGTGGGTGAGCCGTCATCAGTTGATAACGATTTCAGCGGTCTCATAACTTTGATATAGGGAGATTTTTCAATGCCTGCGCTCAAACCCCTCGCCCTTGCCGTACTGGCTACCCTCACCTTGCATGCTCATGCAGAAAACAACACGGTAGACCTGAATCAGGACGGCGAAAACAACACCTCCACGATCGAACAGAGCGGTACGTCCAATAACTTTACGCAAACGCAGACAGGACAAAACGGTTACGGATTCATTGAGCAGTCCGGTACTGAAAACAGCGGCACGGTTTACCAAGAGGGCGTTGGCAACAGGACACAATTTATCCAGGAAGGCGGCAGTTTAAACATTGGCCAAGTATACCAGTCTGGTAATGATAATGCCGCCTATATCACTCAGAGTGACTACGAGCATCGTGGTTATGGGTTCTATGGTAAGGCGGATCAGAATACGGCTTTAATTGAACAAACCGGTTCTGGAAATAACGCAGGTATCTTTCAAACCTTGTCCTCTTACGGCAACGCCTTTACTCGGCAGAGTGGCGATAACAACAACTCGACCAACGAACAGTACAGCGCTGATTACAGCACCCAGGCTACTGTTCAAGAGGGCAGTGGCAACACTGGCGACATTTTTCAATATTCTGCTGATTATCTGACAGCCTCGATTTACCAGTACGGCAATAACAACGATGCTCACATCGCTCAGCTGGCTGATAACGCTACGGCAACCATTAATCAGGAAGGAAATAGCAATACGGCAGATGTAACGCAAGACAGTGTTTGGGGTAACGGCAGGGCAACCGGAATGATCGCTCGTGTAGATCAATCGGGCGATCTGAATACAACAAACGTACGGCAAGAAGGCTCGTTCAATGTCCTGAGTGTTACTCAAACTGGTACTAGCAATTTAGTTCGTGGCAACGGTGAAACTATTTACGACCCGGGTCAAGAAGGTGATCGCAATGTCTTGTCCGCTCTGCAGGAAGGAACAGGCAACGAGTTGTACTTTACTCAGACAGGCGATGACAACGAACTGTATGTATCACAGTCGGGTGATGCCAACACGATTACGGCTACGCAAACCGGCGTAGGCTATTCGGCCATTCTCTCTCAGAATGGCTCAGCCAACAGCATGAACGTAACCCAATCTTCTCAGGGCGATATAGCGACCATTACCCAGAGCGGTACGGGTAACACTGCGACGCTGACACAGCGTTAACCGCTAACGCTGGCCCGGTTCAGGCGCCTTGCGAAAGGCCTCTGAACCTGGCTCTTATCCTTAAATACAGGTTCCCACAGGGTCTACCGGCGGCGTATTGTCATCTTCCGCAGGCATCTCGTCCGGGTGAGTCTCGTCTGGAACACCGTCATCGAAATGACGATGAGGATCGTTGTCCATCAGCTGTACTCCGGGTCAGTCGGATTCTTTTGAGGAAGACGCTCATCGGGGGCATGCTCACGCTGATCATCACCGATTGGCTCATCCTGTGATGAAGGGATTGGATCGATTTCCGGGTCGTCCGGTGCCTTTTGGAATTCAACCATCAGTCTTCTCCTGTGCAGTGGGTGCCCTTTTTGTTGGGCAAGTCTATGGCCACTTTGTTCAGGCTGGCTGAGCGCTTAGGGTTATTGCAGCGGGGATTGAAGATAAGGATCCGCACTTTACTGGACTATTACACGTCTCCTGCTCCAGCGAGCCGACGTCTGACCACTAGCGACTTGGCAAAGCTTTTCTATGCTTTGGAATATACCGTTCAGGCATCAAGGAGCCTTTATTAATATCGACACCCTGTTCAATGAGATTCACAATCTGCCCAGCGTGCCCAAGGTCGCATAGGATCTCATCCAGCAATTCGATAACCCGTCCTCCAGCCCGGACAGTGTTGCTCGTAATGTAGAGCGGGATCCCGTCATTGCCGCCAAGGTACTACGCCTCGCTAACTCCGTCCGGTTCAAAGGATGCTCGTGATTCGACCAGTATCGAAGATGCCACCATGCGCCTAGGCTTCAACACGCTTCGTACGCTGGCTCTGGCATCGCCATGACAGGCGCATTCAAGGCGACTCAGGTTACAACCTGAAAACGTCCTGGACTCACAGTTTTCGGGTAGCCAGCGTTTGCTGACTTCTGGCAAAGCAGCTGGGCAAGGACCCGGACACGGTCTTTACCTGTGACATGATCCATAATATTGGTGAACTGCTGATTCAAGCGGGTGCGCCTGATTACGCAGCCAAACTGAACAAGCACCTTAAAAAGGACGCTACGGGACGAGCAGCGGATGAGACCGTGCAATTGGGCTTTGGCTATCTAGAAGTAGGGGCAGAGCTGGCAAAGCGTTGGCAATTACCCAGGGTCATTCAACAAGCGATCGCTTATCAAGGTCGTCCCACCCAGGCACCTGTCGAGGCGGACAATTACCCACGCATTGTGGCGCAAGCAGTAGCGATCAGCGATGTCTACGAAGCCCATGGTGCCACGCCTGAGGCGCAACAACATCTGACCGGGCCCCTGTTCAACGGACTAGATACAGACAAGCTGTTTGCTGCCTTACCCGACGTGCTTGAAGCCGACAAGGCGTTTGCCGAACTGATCGGCTAACTCCTGCCCGGCAGCCATGTGCTGCCGGGAATCACCTCAGCTTAACGGTCAGGTCGCCGGAACGACGAGATCGCCGTCGGGCCGGCGAAAGCCCAGCATGTTGCCATAACGCATGACCCCCCAGGTTTCCACGACCGGACCGGAGCGCAGCATCATGCGGACTTTGACTTCACTCTGGTAACTGGGAATGACGGTACAGGCCTTGGCCTGCTCGCCAGGGATATGGAAGGTGTTCTGTGGATCCAGAGCGGCCTGCGGGCAACGGTCAAAGCCGAAGACCGGCACTTCTGCACCATTCACCACGATCTTGAAGCCGGGGCCCATCGTGATCACAGGAGGCAGATCAGCCCATGCAAGACCACTTGTTACACCAAGGGCCACGGTTGCCGCCAACATACGGATTGCCTTCATAGACTGGCTCTCCTCTACCTATAAAGCACTACCACTTAAGACTAGAACCGCTAATCACGGAGGGGTTCCCCTAAGTCTTGTAGAGCAGGCCCAACGGTCCTGACGATACGGCGTTCATGTTTCAACTAATCGTGTTACCGGTCGAAACCCAAACGCCGCCTTGCGGATGAAGGCTTTGCTCATTAACTAGACGCTGGATTGAGCTATAGGAGACACAGAAAAAAGCCTTTTTTCAGGAAACCTTACATGCATTTAAAGGCACTATGACGTGTGGAGAAAGGAACAGAACGTGAGAATAGCGCGCTCCGTTTTGAATAGGCGGCAGGCTGAACAGATTGTGCCCATGTCTGCGGCTTTGAGCACCCAGATAATTACTGAAAAATCGCTCAAAATGACAGCACTGACATTGGGAATTGCTCTGCAGTGCTTTCAGCAATATCCACTCTAGTCTGATCCCTATGTATGGGCTCTGGATACTAGCCCAATCGGCTAAGTCCATAAGCTTAGATAAGTGACGCCAAGTTTATCTCAAATCGCTAATTATTCCGCACAAATGAACAATCAGATCATTATTAGATTGGAATAGATGCTTGAAACTCGTGTCTATCAACATGCATCTCCTTGAGGACGACCGTATGGATGGGCACGAAAAGTACAAAGCGCTGACCGGCAAGTCGTGGACGGCAGCTGTGACAGAGTGGAATCAACTTGAGCAACGGGTACAAGAAGCAGCCACTCAATATCTCGAATGCGCAGCACCTCATCAATCGGATGAACGGAAACAGCTCGAAACGGCCTTGAGATCACGACACAGCGAAGCGGACGCGTACTGGAAAAAGATGTGGGAAGATCTTGATCGCTGTTAGCAAAAAGCCCGGTCATATAACCGGGCTTCTATTCGAGGATTCGATTACAAGGGACGATTTACATCGTCATCATCCAAACTATCATCTGGCATAGCGGGATCAACCACATCGCCACCAATACCTGTATCGTCTGGCTTAAGCGGATCAGGGCTTTGTACTGTCACTGGAACGTGTTCATACGTAGCCATGGTGCATCTTCTTCCTTATAAGGCCAAAGCGGCCTTATAACTTGGAGTCGTCAAATCAAGAGGTGTTCGCACCAACGTTTCCGCTCGTCTAATTAGCTGAACAATAAAAAGCTCGGCATAAAACCGAGCGTTCATCTACGCAGATCAGTCCAGCAGGCTATAGGTAATCGTCGCTAAACATAAAAAGGTCAGAATCCCAATTCCCAGCGCTATTGGCATACACATCATGCCAAAGGACAGGTATTCAAGAACCCAACCCATAATGCCAAATAAAAGAAAAAGAACAGCTGCGCCTACCGCTAATGCGGTTCCTTGTCTTACCAAGAAACCACCGCCTGACCTGACCATAATGATGCCTCTGCAGGAGCAGCGATTGCTGCTGCGCAGAGATATCATGTTGTGACAGGATTCACATCAAATACTGTATTAACAATACGACCGTTAATCTGATACCTCAAGCCTTGCGTTGGCAGGACTTGAGGTAAACCCCCTATCAGATGCCACCTTCTTCATCGGCCTCGTCAGGTGCCTGGTCAGGGTCCAGTGGTGCCATCTCGTCATCGTTCGCACCTACTTCATCACCCGGACCTAATGGATCAGAGCCCTGCATCCGCCATGTGTCGATTGGTTGAGTATTCATATACACCTCGAGTGGGGTCCTAAATGACCCTATCGTTGGACAGCACTTGTAGGGCTTCATTGAATGCGTGAAACGCTTTGAATCAAACGGTCTTTATGAATACCCAAGCCTTGGCGACCTTAATGCTCTGGTTCCGCTACTGGTTGATCCAAAGTATCTAGCGATGCAAAGACCTCTCGGGCTGCGAACAGTCCGTTCAATGCCGCTGGGAAGCCTGCATAGACCGCCATCTGCATGATGGTTTCAATGACTTCTTCACGCGAAACACCTACATTCAGCGCGCCCTGGATATGTACTTTGAGTTGAGGCGCTGCATTCCCCATGGCCGTGAGCGCCGCCACCACTGCAATTTCTCGACTTTTAAGGTCAAGACCGGGACGAGAGTAGATGTCTCCAAACGGAAACTCGATTAGATAGCGTGCAAAGTCCGGAGCGATGTCAGCAAGACTAGCAACGACGCGCTCGCCTATCTCACCATCGATTTCCTTTAACTTCTCAAGTCCGCGTTCATAGCGCGTTGCAGTGTTCATCAGGCGTCTCTCCATGGTAGCTAAGGGTTATGTCAGGAATGCTCCAGCGCTTGGTAGTGCTCGACCTTGGCTTGCAGGGCATCGGCAGACTTTTTCATGGCCTCGATCTGGGCAAGTACCTCCGCCAGGTGATCCTCCAGCAAGCGACGGCGCTCGGATACGGTTGAGTCTCCAACAGCACGCAACTTTGCGAAGGTCAGCATTTTTCCGATAGGCATCTGGGTGGTACGCAGCCTTAAAAGAAAACTGATCCAGGCCATGTCTGATGCTGCGTAACGCCGTTGGCCGCCAGGGGCTCGGCCAACAGGCGCAATCAACCCGATACGCTCGTAGTAGCGCAACGTGTGAGCCGTCAGACCAGTACGCTTGGCAACTTCATCTATCGTTAAAATCGAGTCCATGGAGAGGATCCTAGAGGTTAGAGTGCGCTCTAAGTCAAACACTTTTTTCCGCCCGCCGACACCTCTTCATGTTGTGCCGCAATCGTCTGGAGACCGCTTGCTACAGACGCGGCTGCCCTATCCCTCGAAGGACTTGCAGGGCCATCCACTTGAGCTGATCACGGGAGCTGTTGTAGGAGGCGCTGCCAGCCATGTTGCCGGACATCACGACAGTGCAGGTGCGGCGGCAGGATGCGCGGTTGGCCATCATGAGGCCAATAAGAAGGACAAAGCTAAAGATACCTAGTCGGAATAAGGGATCCGATACCGCGCAGTCAGGCTCCTCTCAGGCGGCACCGGCTGATAAATAAACAAGGTCGCCATAAGAGCACTGCCGGTACAGTAACCGGCAGGCAGCTGATTGTCTTTTAAAGATAACGTCTTTGATACCCGCCTGTTGAGCCTGAACGTCTGTCGTTGACAAACGTTCAGATGACTCAAACATTAGCCGGATCGGCTAATAACGATAACCAAGCGTAGCTCAGCAAAACGAGTCAATCGATTACACGTGCGGTTTACGCCAACCTGAACCGACCTACCAGCTTTTGCTGGTGCTCAGCCAGACGCGCCAGCTCCAGACTGGTTGCGGCAGTCTGCTCGGCACCTGCGCTGACTTGGATAGCCACATCGTTGATCTCCACGATGTTGCGGTTGATGTCCTCCGCTACGGCGCTTTGCTCTTCCGCAGCCGCAGCAATCTGCAGATTTCTATCGTTGATACTGGCTACGCCCTCGGCAATCCTGGTGAGCATATCACCGGCCCGCTCGATGTTGGAGGCGCCTGCGCGAGCTTTGCCTACAGTCTCCTGCATCGATTGAGTAGCGCGGTCAGAGCCTGTCTGCAGGTTTGCAATCATCTGCTGAATATTGCCAGTAGACTCTTGTGTCTTTTGGGCCAGCATACGTACCTCGGAAGCCACCACTGCAAAGCCCCGACCGTGGTCGCCGGCCCGTGCCGCTTCGATGGCCGCATTGAGCGCCAGCAAATTGGTCTGGTCCGCAATGCCGCGGATCACATCAAGCACCGTGGAAATGGAGTCGCTTTCTCGCTTCAGGTCGCTGATGATGGCTGCGGTCTGATCGGCCTGCGCAGACAGTTCGCGTATGACACTGATCGTGCTTTCCACTTCACGTCGCCCCTGGCTTGTGCTCTGGTTGACCTCTTGTGACATGCTGGCGGCATCGCTGGTGCTCTGAGCCACCTCCCGCACGGTCGCGCTCATCTGGTTGATCGCAGTGACAACAAGCTCAGTACCCTGGCGCTGACGCTCAATGCTCTTGCTGGTCTGAAGCGTGACCGCTGAGGATTCTTCCGCGGCCGTCGCCACCTGCGTGGTGGCGTTACCAATCTCCTGAATCACCTGACCCAACTCGTCAGCCATACGATTGAGGTTATGAGTAATCTCGCCAAATTCGTCCTTGCCCTTGTAATCGGATCGCGCAGTAAGATCGCGTTGCGAAAGTGCCAGCAGCGCCTTGTTTACCGCTTTAACGGCAACGCTGATGTTGCGAATGATCAGATAGGACAACACCGAGACGACCAACAGCGCAAGCACTGCGGCACCCAGCGTTGTCCACAGAGCGGCTGACGCATGATGTTGCGCCTTGGCCGCCAGGGCGCCCACCTGCTGTCCCAACTCTTCCTCTACTTCGCCCATCAGATCGATTCGGCTCGTCGAGGTTTTGAACCATCCTTCGGCAGACACACCCAGTGACTGGCCGATCGGCGTCTCGAACGCCAGACGCTGCAGACGTGCGACCTCAAGCGCGCTGGGCTGCTGCATTTTTTCATCAAGCTTTCGCACAAGCGCCTCAGACGCGTTACGTCTGAAGGCCTCGGAGTAGGCGGAAAACTCACCCAGGTTACGGCTGAAAGCCGATAGCAGATCAGAGTCGAACCGATCCTGGTTGAACACGACACCTAGCATGGCCCGCTCACGACCTGCCCGCTCCTTCATCTCGATGAATTCATTAAGCGAGGATAACGCTCGGGCAAGCGATGGCTCATTCACACCGCGCTCCAATGAGTGAGTGAATCCAATCAGCGTTTGAATAATTTTGGTAAACCGCGAGCCTGATTCACGGTTGGTGATGCCCAGCGTATCGATCTGGTCACGGGTGGCTTTCAGACCATCCAATGCAGCCATAGCGTCGCGAATCTCACTGGCACTTCCAGAAAGCGCGCGCAAGGCCGCCATAGCCTCATCCGTCTGCTGGCGCATGCGAGGCAGCACATCCCGCATTGCATTTCCCTTACTACCCAGATAAACACCGCTTGCGCCGCGCTCACGCTGCAGCACGGTAATTAACTGACTTACCTTCTGGGCAACCGTGCTCGCTTCCACCGTTCGATTCATCTCCTGGAAAGTCTGGTAGCTATTAACTACCTTTGCCGTCGCGAGCCAGAGGAAGCCGAGAAGAGGGCATATGAGAATCAGCAGTAGCTTGAAACCCAACGGGATGTTTCGGAGCACGATGTTCACCTCAGAGTCTGCTTCGATATCAATGGTACGAAGCTCAGTCGATTACCTACCGTCGTGCTTTTATGGCTGCACGTTAAGCAGGATGTGCGCAGCCAAAGGCTGCCCTTGCAAGGCATCACACTCTCTATCGGACCGATAGAAAAAATCTTTAAAAAGGACGCATGTCCAAGCCCTATAACGCTCGATGTCTGTATCGGCGGATAGATTACGCGTCTGTCTCGTACACCATAGCCTTCAGCCGGAGCTTGCATTGATGACGGGGTAAACGATTTGCCCTGCCTGATTGCAGACGAGATGACTGACCTGTTTCCCTGGGGTGAACCGCTAACGATGTCGAAAGCCAGGAAAGTACTGTTGCTGCTCATGATTGTAGGCGCTGCCCTGGGTTATCTCGGGCTTCGTGCCGCTTCAACTCCGCGCGAGGCTCAAGCAGGAAATACTGATGTCGCTCAGCGGCAGCAACTGATTCATGCACTTGTCTCGAACAAGAAAAGCCCTATCAAGGAAGCCCGCTGGGTTACACCGTCCCTGCTGCAGGTAAGCGTTGTTGATGATCATACCTTGCAGTTCCGGCTGGCCGAATCCGTTTGCCTGAGTGCCAAACAGTACGGTACGCCTGCAAAGCTTGTCAGAGTGGTGGATGCAACAAAAATGGGGCAAGGTGGAAAGCTGGTAGAGCTTGGGCAGGCCGCTTGTCAGTAGATAGTCTCGTGAAGGTCGTATAGACGAGAAAACCAACTCTCAAGCGCGCCCCGATTGTCACAATCGGGGCAAGGCGAATCTGGAATGATGAGCCGTTTAATGTAGCCGTTAATCGGCCTGGTGCCTTCCGGTTGATGTGAGAGATGCCACCTTAATTAACGGTTGATCAGCCCGTGTTTACGGAGCTTGCGGTACAACGTATTGCGACTGATACCGAGCCGCTCAGCCACATGCCCCCGATGCCAGTGCTCAGCCTGCAAGGCTGCAACTAGAGCATCACGCTCCGCTGCTCCCAAAGGGTTACATGCATTTTCTGCAGGTGTCTCCAGCGGCAGAACGGCTGCCACATCCCTGAGGCCGATCCAGCACCCTTCGCTCAAGGCTACAAGCGTTCTCAACAGGTTTCTCAGCTGACGAATATTGCCGGGCCATGGCTGCGCCAGTAGCGCCTGCCTAGCTGCCGGTTCCACTCGAATTTCTTTGCCACGAGCCTCCTCTCGGAGCAGATGATCGATCAGCTCAGCCTTGTCGCTTCGTTCTCGCAAAGGCGTCAGGGTGACTTGCAGGCCAGTCAGTCGGTAATAGAGATCTTCCCGAAACTGACCCGCCGCCACCATCGCCTTGAGGTCTCGATGGCTGGCACTGATCAGGCGAATATCAAGCGGCTGTGGTGTGGTACTTCCCAACGGAACGACATGACGTTCCTCTAGAACACGCAGTAGCCGGGTCTGCAGGGCAAGCGGCATATCGCCAATTTCATCAAGGAACAGGACGCCGCCATTGGCATGCTGGAGCTTGCCTGCCATGCCCTCTTTACGTGCACCGGTAAATGTTCCGCCGCAATAACCAAACAGCTCGCTCTCGATCAGCGCCTCGGGAATGGCCGCACAGTTGAGTGCGATAAATGGCTTGCCTGCACGTGAACTGGCACGGTGCAGCGCAGTAGCGAAAGCCTCTTTGCCAGTCCCGGTCTCCCCATAGAGAAGAACCGGCACATCATGCTCCAACACCTTGAGCGCCCGATCGAACGCCGCATGTAGTGCATGATCGGCGAGACATAGCCCCTCGATCTTTGCACGGCGAACCGGCGGAGGCGTTACAACCGTACGCAGCTGTATGCCCCGTACCTGTGCATGGAGCAACACGCCGCTCAAGGTGCATATCGACCAATAGGTACTGGGTTGCGGCTGCGCATAGGCCAGGAGCTCATCGAGTCTGATGTCGAGCACGCCTTCCAGCGACTGACCCAGCAACGCCTCACGGCGGGTGGCCAGTAGGTTCAGGGCCGGCTCGTTAACTGCGGTAATCCGGCCCCCTCCATCGAATGCCAGGAGCCCCTCGCTAAGCAGACCGAGAAATTCGGGCTGGGTATGGAAGCGCAGCAGGTAGTCCTGCTTACAATGCTGCAGGAAAAAGCCATTTTCGATCAGTTTTGCCGAAAGTGTCGTGAGCGCCATCGTATGAAACTGGCTCTGCCGCGATTGCTGCTCGCGAACCGTAGAAACATTGAGTACCGCCTGGAGGTTTCCGGCCGGATCAAAGACGGGCATCGCCGAGCAAGTCAAACCCGTGTGGCGACTGCGAAAATGTTCCTCCCGAAAAATCGTGATGGGTTGGCGCTCAACCAGACAGGTACCCACCCCGTTGGTCCCCTCGATATCTTCGTTCCATACCGCACCAAGCCACAGGCCAGCACGCTCGAGCAGAGTTTGCTCTGCCTCATGGAAGACGCTTTCAATCACCACCCCCTGGGCATCGGTCAACAAGATCGTGTGTCCTGCCCCGCCCAGCTGCTGGTAAAGGGTGTTCATCTGCCCACGGGCCAAGCCAAGGAGGTTACACAGCGGCTCTCGGTGATCAATCAGGCGCGGCTGCTCTATGACGCAAGGTGCCTGGGGACTGGCAGGATCCAGCTGGTAGTGCTCAAGGCAGCGCTGCCAGGAGCGTACGACAACCGGGTCTGTAGAGCCTGAAGGCAAGCTGTCTAGTGCTTTTGAAAAAGGAGGTATTGAAGTATGAGGCCTTTGGGACATTCTTGTTGTTCTCCCTATGCAGGCGGCAAGGTGCAATGTTTAGTGTAGGTCATTCAAGCCTCCAAGGCCGGTAGGCCAGAAGCGATACAAAATGTCACCCCCTTAGGCCATGACCGATACACGGGCTGACTTGGGATAGCCACAACCGTATCGGCAACACCACAGCAGGTAAGCGTTTTCCAAACCTGGCCCCATCCTTGCTCCACTCTCCTATGTATTCCCCTGTACAACAACAACGATCAGGAGAGTCCATTCATGCGTTACGCCTTTTTCTGCACCAGGAACGTTTTCGCCCTGCCATACGGTACGCCAAGGCCATCCATTATCGATTCAAGGGAGCAGCACGCTACGCCCGCTGAACAATCCCTCCTACGCCAGCATGCCTGGTACCGGGAAGCCCTCACCCTCTTGCCCGTTGCACGGTTTAACTAACCCCGTCACGACAGACCTGTTTGAGCCGACGCGGACTTGCCGACCCGGGGCGGACTGCGCACAACAACAATTAGTCCGGGAGGAGACACCTATGAATATTCATGTTGATCCTACAGCCGTATCTCAAGCGCAATCCCCGACAGCCCAGCTCTCCAATTGGGTAGAGCGCTTCGGCAACCGCCTTGCTGCACGAGACATCGATGGCACACTCGAGCTGTTTGCCGATGACTGCCACTGGCGTGATCTGGTGCTGTTCAGCTGGAACCTGATTACGCTGGAGGGCAAAACCGCGATTCGTGAAATGCTTGAGGAGCGCCTCGAACAGACCCAACCTGATCACTGGACGCTGGAGGGCGAGGCGACTCTAACCGACGGTGTACTCGAAGGCTGGATCCGTCTGGAAACAGACGTTGCTCGTGGTAAAGGTTATGTGCGGCTCAAAGACGGGCTGTGCTGGACACTCCTCACCACCATGCGTGAACTCAAAGGGTTCGAGGAGCCTTCCGGGCGGCGGCGCCCCATGGGTGCAACGCATGGACATGGTCATGCCGACAAGCGCAACTGGCTGGAAAAACGCCGTGACGAGGAGGCGGCACTGGGTATCACCGAACAACCCTATTGCCTGATCATCGGGGGTGGGCAAGGCGGTCTGGGGCTTGCCGCACGGCTCAAGCGCCTTGGCGTTCCTACCTTGATCGTCGACAAGGCTGAACGACCGGGCGATCAATGGCGTGGTCGCTATAAGTCGCTTTGCCTGCATGATCCCGTCTGGTACGACCACATGCCCTACCTGCCTTTTCCTGATCACTGGCCCGTCTTTACGCCCAAAGATCAGATCGGCGACTGGCTGGAGATGTATTCCAAAGTCATGGAGCTCAATTACTGGGCAAAGACCGAATGCGTCAAAGCCTCTTATGACGAGACTGCGCGGCAATGGACCGTAGAGGTGGTACGTGACGGCAAACCGATTACGCTTAAACCTACCCAGCTGATTCTGGCGACCGGTATGTCGGGTGTACCTAATGTTCCCGTTTACCCCGGCGCTGAGACGTTTGCCGGACAGCAGTATCATTCCAGCCAACACCCAGGAGGCGATGCCTGGCGTGGCAAACGGGCAGTCGTTATCGGGGCCAACAACTCGGCCCATGACATTTGCGCCGATCTTGTGGAAAACGGTGCGGACGTCACCATGGTGCAGCGCTCCAGCACCCATATCGTACGCTCCGATTCGTTGATGGAAATCGTCTTTGGCCCTCTCTACTCCGAAGATGCCCTTGAGCAGGGGATTACGGCAGACAAGGCCGACATGCTGTTCGCTTCCATGCCCTACCGTGTGCTGCCTGAATTCCATCGCAAGGCCTTCGACCGTGTGAAGGAACGAGACAAGGACTTCTATGAGCGGTTAAGCGCAGCCGGTTTCATGTTGGACTTTGGGGACGATGAGTCCGGCCTCTTCCTCAAATATGTTCGCCGCGGCTCAGGCTATTACATTGATGTTGGGGCGTCGGAGCTCATCGCCAATGGCACTATCAAGCTCAAGAGCGGGAAAGGACTGGGCGTCGATCATATCGAGCCAGACGCCGTAGTCCTGACCGATGGTAGCCGATTACCGGCTGATCTTATCGTCTATGCCACCGGCTACGGCTCGATGAATGGATGGGCCGCCAAGCTGATCTCACAAGAAGTGGCTGACAAAGTAGGCCGGTGCTGGGGGCTTGGGTCAGGTACCACCAAGGATCCAGGCCCATACGAGGGAGAGCTGCGTAATATGTGGAAGCCTACCCAGCAAGACAACCTCTGGTTCCATGGGGGCAATCTCCATCAGTCCCGACATTATTCTCTGTATCTGGCTCTCCAACTCAAGGCACGCTTCGAGGGGCTGAATACCTCAGTCTACAAACTTGCGCCAAGCTACCACAAGGGCTGATCGGCTTGCGCCAATCGCTCAATATTGCGGTCTTGCATGCTTTCTCCAGGCGATGTGCAAGACCGTCTCACGATACGCCGGATATCCGTAGGGCGCTTGAAAATCCAGATCAATGCAGGTGTCCCTGTCATGCTCTTGACTAGCAGCTTGTTCGGACTGGTAGGTGCCACTTATATAGGGGGTAGATGATTAGGCCGCAGGGCATAACGCCGCTACAGGCGGGCGTCAAGTAAGGCAGGCAGCAAGACGGGCCTTTCCCTGGCCCGCCTTGCTGTTTTGCTATGAGTCGCAGCTCTGTCCTTGATTCGACTCATCGCTATTCGCTTACGCCAGTTGTGTATCGAGGTTGGCACCATCCCCCTTGTAATCTTCATGCTCGACGTCGTCGAAACCGGGCGACGGCAAATGCCCTCCGTCTGCAAAGAACTCATATTCCTCTTCACGGTACTCGAAGATACTTAGCTCTTCCGGTGCGTCACGCTGGCCGTAGTTGTACATATATTCATCCAGAAACTCGAAGCGCTGTTTACCATCGGCGGTGAGCAGGTTCTGATCATTCAGATCGTTGATCAGGCTTTGCAAATCTTCGCGATGAGCATTCATGCGGTTGTTGTGCTTGATGTCCTCGACGATCAGGAAGGGCGTCAGCGCCACCGTCAATGCTGCGCCAACCCATAGGAGCGGCCCCGCCAGGGCACGAGCGGCGTTGGCTCCCATGACCGCGGCCATTTGTGCGCCGCCACCGGCAAAGTTGAAGGCGCCCGCAGCAACAGTAATAGCACCCTGCGCCACGGCGACCTTGTCGTTGCTGTTAAGACCTGACTTGATCTTCAAGCCACCCAGCACAATGTCAGCGACCCCGGTGAAGGTATTAGCGCCTGCATCCATGACCCGCAGGAATGCCGAAACGCCACGGCTGGTAGGGGTGCTGCCCTTAAGCCCCGGATTTTTGGCAAAACCGTCACGGAAGCCTTCGTTCAGCGTTGTCCATTGCTCCGGCGTCAGATCCATCTTTGCTGCAAGTTTCTGCTGATCGGGAACAGGGGCCGCATCAATCGCTGCGTTGAAGCCTTCATAGATCTTTTTCAGATCACCCTCCACAAGGCTCAGGTTTCTGCCAGAACCTTCCGGTACATCCTTACCAAAGATCTGCGGCAAGGACTTGTCCAACCCCATCATCTGGTTGATCTTGGTCCCCCAGATGCTATCGACGATATTACTGCCCAGGTTCACGAAGTGCTGCCCTGCGCCCAGGACACTGACAAAGTCTTTTGCAATCGCCAGACGCTCCTCTGGAGTATCCGCCAGCGTGCCGCCCTTGCCTGCAATCTGGTAGATCCCGGAAGCCAGGGAAATCAGACC
Organism: Pseudomonas sp. LTJR-52; assembly: GCF_003691465.1. Taxonomy (NCBI): domain Bacteria; kingdom Pseudomonadati; phylum Pseudomonadota; class Gammaproteobacteria; order Pseudomonadales; family Pseudomonadaceae; genus Pseudomonas; species Pseudomonas sp. LTJR-52. The sequence continues at coordinate 4,576,587 of NZ_CP033105.1, read as the reverse complement.
ACCTGCAGACCCCAACGCACCGTTGCCGTTGAGCTCGGTAATGGTCTTGAGCATGCTGCCATGGGCGCCCTCACCCAAGGTCTTGTAGACGTCTTTGCTCATAACCTTGTTGATGTCATCCGCCGTCACGACCCCGTTCTTGCTAAAGGTCGCCCCCAATTCCTTGAGTGCTTCGCCAAATGCTTTTGCAGTCTGCTTGTTACCCAGGAACTCCTGTACGAAGCGCTCGGTTTCCACGGTGCGCCGCGATATGTCGATACCGCCTTTTTTCAGTGCGGTGAGGAGCGTCTTGATCGTGTCCTGGGTAGCTAGAACTGTGTTTTCGTCGTTGATTCCCGAGGGATCGGCCAGCAACTTGTCGAGATCAATTGTCGTGGCGTCGATCATCATGTGCTGGGAAAACTGCGCAGCCTTGTCCGGGTCGAAGGCCGCCAGCGAAGCATAGGTCTTGCCGATGTCAGCCTCCGCCAGTTCATCCTTGCCATTCTTCTTGAGTTCGGCGATATAACGCGAGTACTCCTCGGAGAAGGCCATGGTCTCGAGTTTTTCGCGCACCGCGTCCTTGTTCGGCAGTGCGTCCAGGGCCTTACTTTGTTGAGCCTGGAAATCCTTCTGTACGCTTTCCGAGCCGAAGAGCTTGCCGACCTGTTCGTCCACCTTGGCCTTATCAATGATGGAAGACAGGTCTTTACCGCTCACCTTGGCTGTACCCTGTCCCATCGACATGTCCAGCACGACCATGTCCAACCCGTTCTCGCTGGCGCTCTGAGCACGCAAGGCGTTATAGAGCTTGGCGCGGTCATCGTCCTTGGCAATGCTGCCGTTGTCGATTCCCTTTTTCCAATCGGCGAGCAGGTTCTGCCACGTCAGTTCGCTCACTGTAAGTTTACGGTTCTTGTCCGCTGGATCAGTTGTGGTGGTTTCCAGGTTGGCGACATCCGTTTCGGTATCCGGTGGCAGGCCTGCACTTTCGCGGGCAAAATCGATTTTGCCCTCCTCGGTAAGCTCTGGCCCCTTGAGATTGGAGAAACCGTACTTGCCAAAATCCTGAAGTCGGCCGGCTTCAGTGCCATTTTCTGCTTCGCCGCCCTTGGTGATGCCATTGATCTTGCCATCGCCAATATCGCTACCAGAAAGAACCTTGCCTTCACCGTCGTAGCGCTCGATGTGTTCGAGCACCTGTGAAGCCCGGTAGGCTGCATCGGCATCTTTTTCAAAATCGCCGACTCGCTCCTTGAGCATATCCTTGATGCCACTCTGGTTTCCCAGATTCTTGAGTAGCGGATCGCTGTCGATAATATCCTGGGCCGAGCGCTTATCGTTCGGAGGCAGCTCCCATACGATGCCCAGCTTCTCGGCCTGCTCACGGGCCTGCTTGTCACCCGCTACCGCTGCAGGGTCCTTGAGCTCACCTTTCAGGCTAGAAAAGCCGTACTTACCAAAATCCTGCAGCCGACCGGCTTCAGTGCCGTGCTTCGCCTCACCACTCTTGGTAAAGCCATTGATACTGCCATTGCCCACGTCTTTTCCGGCAATCTTCTCACCAGAGGCGTCCAACGTTTCTACATGCTCCAACACTTGTGCAGCCCGGTAGGCCGCATCGGCGTCCTTTTCAAAATCACCTACCTGCTCCTTGAGCATATCTTTCACGTTGCTCTGGTTGCCCAGGTTCTTGAGCAAGGGATTGGAATCAATAATGTCTTGCGCGGAGCGATCATCACCTTCCGGCCGCTCCCAGCGGATACCCAGCGCTTCTGCCTGCTCGCGAGCCTTATCGTTATTACCAGCTAAAGAGACCTGATGGAGCTCGCCCTTCAAAAAAGAGAACCCATACTTGCCAAAGTCTTGTAGGCGGCCAGCTTCAGTACCGTGCTTTGCATCGCCCCCTTTGGTGAATCCATCGATTCGATCATTATCGACATTGCTGTCACCGATGATGCGATTGCCGTTTTCATCGATCTTCACTACATGCTCAAGCACCTGGACAGCCCGGTATGCGGCGTCAGCGTCCTTCTCGAAATCGCCCACCCGCTCCTTGAGTTTGTCCTTCACCCCGCTCTGGTTGCCCAGATGTTTGAGTAGCGGGCTGTCGTCGATGATTTCCTGCGCCGAACGCGTATCGTCCTTAGGGCGTTCCCAGCGGATGCCGACCTCCTTGGCATCTTCCACTGCCTGATTCCAGGCTTTGTCTGACTCCGAGCCTGCCGGCGAGTTGGCATCGTTATTACTTACAGCCTTGACGGTCATTGCCTATTCCTTCTTGTGGTGGACCAGACAAGTCAGTGACTACATGAGCTTACGTAAACAGGCCGCAAAACTCCCTACTGGTTAGACTGGGCATGGATGAGGTATGGCTATAGGGTTCGGCCTCTCACCAGGATGCTATCGTCAATACATAACGAAGCACCCCGAGCCAGATGCCGACTCCGACAAACCTCGCCTATCAAAAACCTTCACGATGAAAATACAATGACACTGCTGATTGCCAAGCACAGGCAATACCGCAGATAACGGCTAAGTTCCGTCGCTTAGAGAAGATTTTTAGAAGCAGGCCTGTAGGCTGAGCACCGCAGACAAAGATGTAACAAGCAAATGATGGCCGGGTACTAACAGGCTTATCCTGCGTAACATCTGGATGGAGCCATATGCGATACCAGCAAGCGGCGCAGTCAGTGCCACGCCGGGTGGGTTATAGCCGCTATCAACCCAATACCACGTGCGGTAAAAACCGGCTGGAGTCCTTGGTAATAAGGCTGTCATCTTCTCTGATGCCGATACCCGAAGCCACATCGGCAATCACCCAGGAGCCGATCAGGGTGTAACTGTCACCAAAGCGTGGGAGCGGTGAAAAAGCCTGGAGTATGTACGGCGCGTCCGTATAAGGACCATCCTCCCTGACAACTTGATCCTCATCGGTGCGGATTTCAATGTTGGCACCCTCCCGCGAAAAGAAGGGTTTGCGCACCCAACCTTTGGGAACCGGCTTTGCTGGATCAGCATCGACCACGCACGGCAGCAGATTGGGGTGTCCCTCGTTGAATCGCCACAACAGCGGCAGAATACCCTTGTTGCTGATCAAAGACTTCCAGGCGGGCTCCACGAACTGCGTATCACATCGTGGTACGGCTTTGCCAAAATCTTCGTTGAAGATATGCTCCCAGGCATGGAGCTTGAAGAGCCGCTCGATCCAACGTCCTTCAAGGTCTACGAACCGCCCCTCAGCCGTCAGTCCGATATCCTCCACATTGATATGCCGCGCATCGATTCCGGCGTGTGCCGCCATTCGACGCAAGAAATCTGTCGTACCGCGGTCCTCGACCGAGCCCGACATGGCCGAAAAATAGAAAGCCCCACCGACAGGAAATGCAGCAAAGGCACGTACCAGGTCTTCGGCGATGGTATTGAACTGATTTGCCTCAGGCGGCAACACGCCACGGGCGATCTGATCTTCAAGCCATAACAGCTGCACGGATCCTGCTTCAAGCAACGAGGTAGGCGTATCCATGTTGGCTTCCAGCAGTTTGGCTGGCCCGCTTCCGTCGTAGGCAAAATCGAATCGCCCATACAAATGCGGGTGGCCTTCCTTCCATGAGCTGCGGACCAGATCGAAAAAGGCCGGGGGAATGGCGAGACCTTCGAGCAGCTCTTCGCTGTCGACAACCCGGTCGACGACATCCAGGCACATCTCATGCAGTTCCCGGGTCGGCTGCTCCAAATCACGGGTAATCTGGGCCTCGGTGAACTGGTAGTAACCACGTTCATCCCAGTAGCGCTCGCTATCGATCGTGTGAAAGTTGAAGCCTTCACGCTCCAGGGTCTCGCGCCAATCCGGGCGCTCTTCGATGCTGATCTTTTTCATGCTCGAATGTCCTTAGCTACTGCTGTACCCACCGCTGCTCTTGCCACCCCAGCCGCTACGGGCGCTGGCCTGACTGCCAAAGCCTCCGCGAGAGATGGTGGAAGATACGGCTGATCCGGATGTTCCCGAATTTCGACTCAGGCTTCTGCCCAGAGTAGATGAGGTATAGCTGTTGGTAGGACTGGTCCTGGCCTGCGTCGAACGGCTGAATGTCTTACCCTGCTCGATCTGGCGCGAAAGCGTCGAGTTGTAATAGTTGCCGCGGTTGTCCCGCGCCTGGTAAATCGGCTGCGAGTAGTAGTGGTTGTTACCCGAGCCACTAAGCATGTTGCCGATCAGGAGTCCCATGAGCAGACCGTTAAGGTGACTGCCCCCACCTCCGCCGCCGCTTTGATTGTTCGCCTGCTCGACAGCCTGCTTGGGCAGGTCTCCGGACATGGCCAGTTCAAAGCCCCCCAGCTTGGGCATGTACTTGCCATCGGATGTCGCCTGGCAATAACCGGGTACGAAGTCGGCATCGCATGACGCCTGATCGTCGTAGGTCGGCGCGATGCGCTTGTGATCAGCCATCGCCTGCATATAGGCATCCGAACAGATATCGACCGGAACCTTGGCCTCAACGCACTGCTGTACGGAGCTGAAGTTCTGGCTGGCGCTGTAGGTGGCGGTATTCTGTGACTTGCCACAGGCGACCAGCGCCAGCGGCAGGGTACTGGCCAACACCAGCTTGACGGAACTGCGTTTTCTCATCGGTTATTCCTCCTGGCTCAGACCGACGGCGTCATGCAGGCGGAATTGATAAAACCGATACTGATTGCGACAGAGGCTGAATACACTGCCGCAGCCGTTTCACCTCGCCCGATACGAGCAGAAAGGTCTTTCACCACCAGGCTGGTGCCAAGGAAGGTCAACAGCTGAACGACCGCGGCGATGACTACCCAGACCACGAAGTCCAGAACGCTTACGCTATAAGCAATGATGTTGCTCGCCGGCAGGGCAAAGCCGATCAGCGAGCCACCTAAAGCAATAGCAGCCGCGGTATTGCCCTCGCGAATGAGCGCAAATTCCTTGTGTGGTGTGAGACGGGTATAAACCAGCTGGAACAAGGCGAACAGGATAGCCGCAACAACAATATAGATGATGAAGCCCATTACCGCGCCAGCGTTCAGGGATAGACGAAGTGCTTCAAGCATGTAGATTTCCTTATCAGAGGACCTGAAGGTCTGTAGGTTGTAGCGTTACGCCAACGGCCGTCGACAGCGAGATGACACCCTCATCATCTTCCTCGACCGACAGGAGCAGAAACTCCCGACGATTCACCAGGCCGATTTCACGTGCGTAGAGCATGCAATTATGCCGGATTCGATAAGACTGCTCTGGACTTTTGACGTACTCAAGGAGCGGCGTCAGCTCCGTCTGGCCGTCTTCCGTCCCCCATTGGCGTTCATACTCCTCGCCGTCGAGCTCATAGAGTGGCATACCCAGCTTTGCGCCCGGCCCCGAAAGGCTTAGCAATTCGGCCTTGCTGTTGATCGTGGTGACGCTGTGATAGCCAAAAAGAATGATGTCCTGGATGTCATCATTGCTAGGGCCGTTCATGACTATCTGGAGGAAATAGTCCTCATCGTCCAGATAGAAACGCAGCAGTCGCATGGACTGGCCAAGGTCGATATTACCCACCGCCCAGACCTTTTCATCCCCTGGCAGGGTAACGTGCGAGTGCCCGTCGAGCAGCAGCTTCAGGGATTTGTCCAGGCATATCATCCGCTCCCGGGTCAGCCCCAGCGGGCTGGCGTTGGTGATAGGTGCAGAACCTGCCCTTTCCTTAGGGAGCGGCGCCTCCATGCCTAGCGCCCTCTTGATCCAACTCATAAAGCACCTCCTGTTTCTTTATTGTAGAGATTATCTGGCATTAGCCAGTAATGTCTTCGAATGCATGATCCACCCGACCACTATGCCTGCAACGGCACCGGCGATGTGGGACTCGAACGAAATACCCGGCACGGGTAGAAAACCAAAGACCAGCCCGCCATAACCCAGCAAGGCGGCTGCGGCAATCAATAGACTTAAAAGGCTCCGCTGAAACCATGCGCGGGCCAGGACATAGGACCACAGACCGAAGATCAGCCCACTGGCTCCTACATGAATACTAGGCCGACCCAGCAGCCAGACCAGCAGTCCGCCCAACATGGCAATCAGCACGAGCACCCGAACATAGCGCTCGAGGCCTTCGTTGGAAATAAGCCAGCTGAGCATTACAAAGGGCGCAAGGTTACTGAGCAGATGCCGGATGGAGCCGTGTAGAAAAGGGGCAAACAGGAGCCCCTGCAAGCCGCTGGTTGTACGAGGGATGATTCCGTGGTGTACCAGGCTGTTCGCCGTCAAGGTGTTCACCAGTTGAACCAGCACCATGATCCCGGCCAACATGAGAATAACCGGCAGGCATTTTCCTGTACGCATCGACATCTCTCATGACACAGAAGGGCAGCCGGAAGGATTCGGCTGCCCTTCTGTAACGCTTATTGTGCAGAGCCCGAGGATTGCTTGGCCTTCAGGCGAGCCAGGACATCAGCACCGCCGCCCGACTTGGAGCCAATCCCGGCTTCTTGTAGACGGCGCTCCAGATCACCGCCGTTGGAAGCGCTGGCGAGCTCTTCAGCTGCCTGCAGGCGAGCATCCTGCTCGTCCTGACGGGCCTTGATCCGGGCCAGCGAATCTACAGCCGTTTCCAGGGAACCATTGGCACCACCTGTAGCGGCAGCTGTTGCCACTCGTGCCTTCTGAACGGTTTCCCGCGCCTTGGCCATCTCGACTTGCTGCTTGAGCCCCTTGATCTGCGCTTCGGCCTTGATGACCTGAGCATGCAGGGCTTCTGTCTGCTTGCCGAACTGATCCGCCAGCACCTGCTCCTGATCACGCTGGGCCTCGATCTCGGCTACCTTGTTTGCACACTCAGTCGCCAGACCTTCCTCGCCTTTCTCCAGCGCAGCCATCGCCTTGCCTTCCCAGTTCTGAATGTCCCCCTTGAAGGCATCCAGACGTTGCAGCGATAGCTTGTGCTTGGCCTTGATATCGACCAGGCCGTTACGAGCCCGCAGCAAGGCGGCTTCGGCATCACGGATTTCCTGGTCAAGAATACGGATCGCCTGCTGATCGACAATTGCTTCGCCCACTTCAGAGGCGCCACCGCGAAGCGCGGTTACTACTTTTTTCCAAATGCTCATCTGTGTACTCCAATGCGAATAAAGGGTCAGGCCTTGATATGATCTTCGAATGCTTCAGCAGCACGAATCACGTTTTCCGCCAGGGTGTAGATCTCCTGAACGATGACCGTCAGGGACGAGGCCGCGCTCAAGGCACCAAACATGCAATAAATCTCTGTACCGTCTACCGATTCGATACCTACCGAGGACAGGGGGAACATGTCCCGGCTACGCAGCAGCAGGCTGTTGAACTCAACGGTATCCTTGACTTTGCCTGCCTCGAACAGCGTCGCATCGACTAACACCTGATCACCGGAGACCGCCAGGTAAATCGGCAAGTCGCCATACTCAGTCATGGTAAGTTTGATGCTGGGCACCGCACCTTCGGCAATGGTCAGAACAATCTCGCCCTTCTCAACCGCCTCAAGCTCGGCCAGGGCCTTGTGCAGCGAGCTGATACTCCAGTTGGTGTTCTCGGTCATAAAGTCCTCCAGTTTGACTTTCTCGCCCAAAAAGGGCTGCCGTAGCGCTTTTTCTATACCCCGAAGGGCGTTGACGTTTTCAGGAAGAATCCAGAACTCACGCTTTACCAGACCTGCCTCACGTAATCGCGTCCGCATCTCGCGGACATAATCAGCGGTCGTTTTACCTTTGCCGGAGCCTGCCTTGGCTGTAGCATCATCCAGTGGTTTCTTGCGAGGCATCTGACCTCCCAGACTCATTACATGTAAGGAAATTTACGCCTGAATCCAGGGCAGCGCAATACTTACATGTAAGTATTTTTAACCATTACATGTAATATTATTTTGCTTGAATATTTTCAGGCACTTCCTGACCTACTCGGTTAGAAGGGACGCTACGGGACTGGCACCACAGGTACTTTGGTTGGTCTACCAGCCCTCAGAACTGAAAGGTGTGCGGCAGTCGTTGCAAGACAAGCACTGCCCAGTACGACGTATTTCAAGGAAATCACCCGGGCAGGCATAGATCAGCTTAGTCAGACAAGTAGCTTATTGCTGAATAATCGTTGCGGTATTTCCAGCGCCCATCTGAGTGATCGCAGCAGAATGGCCGGCAACGCTTGCTTCAGCAATCTGCTGGGTAATGGTAACTATGTTTGCAGTGCCATTTTGCTGAACGGTCGCTGCGTTGCCATTGCTGAAGATTTCGCCTAAATCACTTTGTGACAAGGTGATCTCATTGGAGGTACCGAGCTGCGTAAGATCAGCATGGCTGAGATTGCCCGTCTGGCTGACCGTTACGATGTTGGCGTCCCCTTCTTGGACATAATCTGTACGAGTCTGATAGTCCCCTTGCCTAATATCCACGACATTGCCGTTGCCTATAGAGCGCCCAACAATAGAGCCTGATATCGCACTCTGGTCGGCAAACAGCTCGTTGTTATTACCGTTCTGCGTAACCTCCATGGAGTTAAGACCGCCTTCCTGAGTAACCGTGGCCGCGTTACCCATACCGTCCTGAGCTAAGGTCAATTGGTACTGCTCATAGCGACTCCCGGACCACTGCTCTACGGCAGCAACGTTTTGATCGCCTGCCTGTGAAATCGAAACTGAGGCACCGTAGGGTCCGTCCTGCTGATTGAGAACGATCTGATTGGCGTTACCCAATTGGGTCAGCTCGGCTGATTTTCCTGTCGCTTGCACCACATTAATAATATTGTCGTTCCCCGTAGTGCGGGCTGTTAACGTGTTGTCGGCACGCTCTTGCTGATCGACAAGCTGAGTATTGTTGTTTCCTTCCTGATAAAGGGTCGCGGTGTTGGAGCCATAGGTACTTAGCTGATTAAGGATCGCTGTATTGGCGTCACCACGTTGTGTAACGGATGCCGTAGCCGCCTCACCGAGCGTGCTCTGATAGATGGACGCTGTGTTTGCATCACCCGTCTGGCTAACCTCTACCCAGTGTCCCGTTCCGTCCTGAGTTGTTTCGGCCTGATTGCCATTACCCGCCTGCAGAATAGCGGAGCGATTCATATCACCTGTCTGAAGCTGCGTAGCCGCATTGTTTTCTCCGCTCTGCTCGAGCGTCACGTCGTTATTGTTCCCTTCCTGGGTTTGTGTAGCGCTGTGGTTGGCAGCCATTGCGTGCCCAGTGAGCGTAACAAGTACAGCAAGTGCAAGAGGCTTTAGCATGAACATGATTTACCTTCCTTGTGGAGTCATTGATCTCTCTTGCCAAGTCATGGACAAGGCTAAAGAGCTATAGACCAGCCCTCTGAAAGTGGCAAATGTTCATATTTGCGCTTAACTGGCACGATGATTACTAATCAATATCAAAGTGCATTTATTAACATAGGCTGCTTGTAATCCTTCCAACCCACTCTTTTACAAAAGGCAAGGCCATCACATTGTTGTGAGTTTGCTAAGTGAGCGATAAAGCAGGCTCAGGCTTTTCCTGTCTTGGGAAAGGCGTCCTTTAACTGATAGCCTTATTTGCTTGTTTGCCAAATCATTGTTTGTACGGCTATATGTGGATGACTGTCCAGACGCTCCCATTCGTCCATAAAAACAAATCCTTGTTTTAAATAAAATTGACCGCTCTCGTATTAGTTGAAGAAACTCCAAAGAATACTTGCATGTATTCTTTTTCTATCGCACGGGCTTTAACTGTCTCAACAAGCCGGACAGCCACACCGGTAGGCACACACTTCACACCGTGCTTCTGTGACGTGTACGCTTCTGCCCTTTCTTCCGAACTTGAACAGTGGTTTAACCGCTAGGCCGCCTGTACACCACAAATAGGCAGATATGCTTATGATAGGTGTCCCTTTTCAGGAAGACGGTCATGACGCAAAAGACATTATTGTTGACGGGCGCGAGCCGTGGCATCGGCCATGCCACGGTCAAGCACTTCAATGCAGCGGGCTGGCGCGTATTTACCGCTTCACGCCAGAATTGGGCGGCAGACTGCCCTTGGTCCGAAGGATTGATGAACCATATCCATCTCGACCTCGAAGACATCGATAGCGTTGAGCAGAACTTGGCGCTGATTCACGACAAACTGGGTGGTCGTCTTGACGCGTTAGTGAATAATGCTGGCATCTCACCCAAAAGCGAGACCGGTTCACGGCTGGGTGTGTTAGAAATGGGCTACGCCGATTGGATCAAGGTATTCAACGTCAACTTATTTTCTACCGCCCTGCTGGCAAAAGGGTTGTTCAATGAGCTCAAGGCCGCCAAGGGCTGCGTCATCAACGTTACCTCCATTGCTGGGTCGCGAGTTCATCCATTCGCCGGCGTAGCCTATGCAACGTCCAAAGCGGCCCTTTCGGCGCTGACCCGGGAAATGGCCTACGACTTCGGCCCGCATGGCATCAGGGTAAATGCCATTGCTCCAGGTGAAATCGATACCTCGATTCTTTCACCCGGAACGGAAGAAATCGTTCAACGCGATATTCCACTTCATCGCCTGGGTAAGCCCGAGGAAGTGGCCTCCTTGATCTACTTTTTATGTACAGGAGGCGCGTCGTACATCAATGGCTCTGAAATCCATGTCAATGGCGGCCAGCATGTATGACGCACAGAAAGACCGGATAAAAGTTGCTACGGCTTTTCTCTGAATCAACCAAGTCGGCTCAACCGAGTGGATCGTTTACCCGAGCACTCCTTTGGAATGCCTGAAGGGAACGGAGCTGTTGGCCGTACTTGTTAAAGTTGACCGGGTCTAACCATCCCGTAAACGCGTTACGCAGTACCAGCCATTCAGTGTCAATGATTGAAAACCAGGCCGTATCCCGGCTCCGTCCCTTGTAGACCAGAGCCTGCCGGAATACACCTTCAAACTGAAACCCCAAGCGAAGCGCAGCCTGGCGCGAGGGCTCGTTCAGGCTATCGCATTTCCACTCGTAACGCCGATAGCCCAGGTCCTCGAAGGCATGATACATAAGCAGATAATGTGCTTCGGTTGAAAGTATCGAGCGCTTCATGAGTGTGGAGAAAGCAACATGCCCAACCTCCATAACGCCATTGGCAGGATCTATCCGCATCAGGGACAACGTCCCAACCGCGCGACCGCTTCGTAGATCGACCACCGCGAAGTGCATCGGGTCCTCACTCGCAGCAGCCTGCTCGGCAAACCGATGATAGTCCGCTTCATGAGTAAAAGGGCCGGACAGCATATAGGTCCAGTCTCGGCCGTCTTCTGCCTGACCATACGCCTCGTACAGGTCGGCTGCGTGGATCTCAGCATTGAGTGGCTCAAGGCGACAATAGCGACCCTCTTTTACCGTACGAGACGGCCGTGAACGCTCTGTCCACTCTGCCAGAGGCTGCCCTATGGGTTGTTGGTACGCGTTCCGTATTTCTTCCCGATTCATCATCTACCTGACCGACAGTTGAATGAGCTATAACGGTATTCAAGATATGGCTCTGCCAAAAGAGCCACATTTGAGCTTTTTTATAGAGCCACACACTTAGCTGATGAATACGATACGTGAAACCCTGTTGCTGTTTGACACACCATTCTCTCGAGCCCCATCAGCGGCGTCTTTGCAGGCACAGCTCTATGAACGACTTCAATCAGCTATTTTGAAGGGACAGTTGGCGGCAGACACTCGGCTGCCCGGCTCACGTGAACTGGCCAGAGTGTTATCAATTTCACGCAACACGGTTATTGCCGTGTATGAGCAACTTTCCACCGAAGGGTATGTTCATGCGAGCCCTACCGGTACCCGAGTCGCGAGATTGTCCGAGAGGCCTGTATCCGCTGCAGATGATATGCCATGTACGGCCGGACTGGCCCGACGCATTGAGCAGATAGGGGATGCCTCAGCGCTCGCCGAATCCAGTGGTGCACTCCGGCCTGGTATCCCGGCACTCTCCTACTTTCCGCTCTCTACCTGGCGACGGGTGTTGGATCAGGAGATCAGCCGTGCAGGCGCTTCGGGTCTGGGCTATGGAGATCCGTTGGGTGAGCCACGTTTACGCGCCTCGCTAGCACGTTATCTCTCGCTTTCACGCGGGGTTAACTGCACGGCAGAGCAGATCATCATTACCGAAGGAACCCAGGAAGCCCTGGCGCTATCTGTTCGCCTGCTGACCAATCCAGGCGATACGGCCTGGATTGAAGATCCCGGCTACCGGGGTATAAAGACTGCAATGCGTGCAGGTGATCTACATATCGTTCCCAAACGGGTCGATACAGAAGGGTTGGCAGTAGCAGCCGCTGACTGGGTTACTGCTCCACCTCGCCTGATCTACACTACTCCCTCTCATCAATATCCCATGGGGTCAGTGCTTAGCGTAAGCCGGCGTCTGGCATTGATTGAGCAGGCACGAGCGCATGGCGCCTGGATCATTGAAGATGATTATGACAGCGAGTTTCGCCATTTCGGTGAGCCTGTAAAAGCCATGCAAGGCCTCGTCCTGAATGCGCCAGTGGTGTATATCGGCAGCTTCAGCAAAACCATGTTTCCAGCGCTTCGCCTGGGTTTCATGGTACTGCCTCACTCACTGATGGTAGCGACCCGCGCATCCTTGGCAGAAATGCTGCGTGGAGGACATCGTCATGAGCAGCTGGCGATGGCGTCCTTTATCGAGAAGGGACATTTCAGCCGTCATCTAGGCCGTATGCGGCGCCTATACCGTGAGCGCCAACAGATCTTGCGCACCGCGCTCCAGCAGTTCATCCCTATGCCCTATGAACTCATGGGTGGAAATGCGGGAATGCATCTGACGTTACGTCTACCCGCACATTGTTGTGACCAAAAGGTAGTTGAAGCGGCCAGTCGCTACAATATGGCTCCAGCGGCGCTGTCGCGTTATACCTTGTCACCGATGCCCGAGGACAACGGCTTGGTAATTGGATATGGCAATACGGCGACGGAACTGTTTGCTCCGCTGGCCAGCAGACTTGGGCAACTTCTTAAAAGCGCTTGATTACTGATGTTGCTGAAGGGTTCCAGTCACGGCCCAGGCTTAACGTTATCTCTTTCGTATCCATGCAGATCTACCGTACGAACTTGAAAGAGCCCCTTGCACCCTTAAAGACAATCTAAGGCTGGCTATAAATTGCCCACTTCACTAACATCCGGTCAGGCTAAGGCGTCAGCATGTAGCTATTGCGCAAAACCACTACATTTCGTCTGTTCCGCCTCGCTTTTTTTGCAAAAAAATGAATTTTTTTACTGAATTTGTCCTTCTACGGCCCATGCGGCATGGACAAATCACTATCAGCATTGCACCCTTGGGTCGGAGCTTCTCTAACCGCCCTACCTGAAGGAAAAAGTGATGGCCAAGGCCTCTGATTTGATCGTACGTTGTCTGGAAAACGAAGGTGTGGAATACATCTTTGGTATTCCTGGGGAAGAAAACCTGGACCTGCTGGACTCGCTCTCTCGTTCCAGCCAGATCAAACTGATCCTGACACGTCACGAACAATCCGCCGGATTCATGGCGGCGACCTATGGTCGTCTGACCGGTAAGACCGGCGTGTGTCTGTCGACGTTAGGCCCAGGCGCCACAAACCTTGTGACTGCAGGCGCCTATGCCTACCTGGGCGGCATGCCAATGATGATGATCACCGGGCAGAAGCCGATCAAGAAGTCCAAGCAGGGCCGTTTCCAGATTATCGATGTCTGCGGCATGATGGACCCGATTACCAAGTACACACACCAGCTGGCCTCTGCCGACAATATCCCTTCGCGTATCCGTGAAGCGATCCGTCTAGCTGAAGAAGAAAAGCCCGGTTCGGTTCACTTGGAACTTCCAGAAGACATCGCGGCTGAGCAGACTGAAAGCACCCCGATTCCACCCAGCCTGACCCGCCGTCCCATCGCTGAATACAAGTCCATCCAGGCTGCCATATCCAAACTGGAAGGCGCACGCAGTCCAGTCCTGGTCATCGGTGCGGGGGCCAATCGCAAGATGACGGCGCGCGTGCTGCGTCAGTTGATTGAAAAGACAGGTATTCCGTTCATTACCACCCAAATGGGTAAAGGGGTGGTAGATGAGCGTCATCCCCGTTTCCTGGGTAACGCGGCGCTGTCGGCCGGTGACTTCGTGCACCGTGCGCTGGAGTCGGCTGATCTGATCGTCAACATTGGTCACGACGTCATCGAGAAGCCACCGTTCTTCATGGTGCGTGGAGGTACGGAGGTCATCCACATCAACTTCCGTTCGGCCGAAGTCGATCCGGTGTATTTCCCTCAGGTAGAAGTGGTAGGCGATATCGCCAATGCCATCTGGCAAATCAAGGAAGCCATTGAAGTTCAACCAACCTGGGACTTCGACCGCCTGTTGACCATTCGTGAAGCCAACGAGGCCCATGTCTCCGAAGGTTCTACAGATGACCGCTTCCCGATGTACCCGCAGCGTATGGTCGCAGACCTGCGCAAGGTGCTGCCGTCGGATGGTATCGTGGCGCTGGATAACGGTATCTACAAGATCTGGTTTGCCCGTAACTACAAGGCCTACATGCCTAACACGGTGTTGCTGGACAACGCACTGGCTACCATGGGTGCTGGTCTTCCTTCTGCCATGGCGGCACGCCTGGTTCATCCACAGACGCCTATCGTTGCTGTATGCGGTGATGGTGGCTTCATGATGAACAGTCAAGAGCTGGAAACTGCAGTACGTCTGAAGATGAACCTTGTGGTCATCATCCTGCGTGATGACGGATACGGCATGATCCGCTGGAAGCAGGCACAGATGGGCTTTGAAGATTATGGTCTGGACTACGGTAACCCGGACTTTGTCCGTTATGCCGAAAGCTATGGCGCTCAGGGCCATAGGGTGGAAAGCGCCGCGGAATTCGCCTCATTGGTTGAGCGCTGCGTGAACACACCAGGCGTACATGTAATCGATTGCCCAGTCGACTACTCTGAGAATGACCGTATCCTGCACCAGGAAATCAAGGAGCGCAGCGCTCAGGTCTAAACAGCACTACTGAACCTGATAAAACCAAACGCCCCCGTACTAACGGGGGCGTTTGGTTTGAGAGTCTGGAAGGATGGGTATGGTCCCCACCTTTTCACCCTATCGCGTCGGCGCCTCATGAATCAAAGCGATCCGGTTACTGCTGGCCACTGCTCGAACCCTAACTGATCAAAAAATGATCAACTCTGTCCAGCCCTTGCCGTATATGGGCTAGCCATAATTATCCACAAGCATATTCACTTTATAAGTGGAAAACCTATCAGGCTGAAACACTGAAAAGCTGCAGCCCGGCCTGTTAGCTCACCCCAACATCGACGCCTTATTGATTCGGATCAACGTCCTGCACGGCAAAACGCTGAACTTCTGGTCACAAGCGGGTTACTAAATCGTAACCGAAGGACAATGTTATCGATCCCTCTAGAAAGGAGTGCTGATTTGAGCCAGTTAGAGAATGTCCCAAAGCGTAAACGCATTACGGCTACGTATGTCATAACGCTTGCGATCCTGGGAATCCTGTTTGCCATCGTGGTCAACAAGTTCATTCTGCCCAAGTCCGAGACCTTTGATGGCGATGCCGTCAAGCCCAGACCTTCAGTCAGCGAGTACATTACCCAGGCCCAGCCGGACGTCTGTAAAGATGAGGCAGCAGATGCGCCAAGTCCGAAATGCGTATCAGACCTTGCCCTTAAGGCCAAAGAGCAGGGCTATGACTTTAATGAAGTGGATACTTACCTGAAGCAACGCTTCCCTAACGTTCAGCGTTAACGAAGCAGCCTGGAAGCGCCAGTCCTTCTTAAGAACGCTTCCCCAAAACACCAGAGCGCCTGCAGACATCTACCGCAGGCGCTCTGGTTTTAAAGCATGAAACAGGACGTAATTGATCAACGATTACGGACAGCACCCAGCCGGATCAGCCGGTTACTGCGGTCAGATGCTCATGCAGAATGACCGAGCCGATACCGATTAGCACTACCCCACCAATGATCTCGGCCCGCTTGCCGATGACAGCCCCCATCACGCGCCCCAACATGACGCCGATAGTCACCATGATCATGGTCGCCAAGCCGATGGCCAGCGCCGCGCTAATGATATTGACGTTGATGAAAGCAAGCCCCACGCCGACCGCCAGGGCATCGATACTGGTGGCTACCGCCGTAATGGCGAGCAACCAGAACGAGTGCTGAGTGGGCTTTTCCTCGACCTCTTCTGCTTCTCTCACGCCAGACCAGATCATGCGCAGACCCAGACCCAACAGGAGCGTAAAGGCAATCCAGTGATCCCACTCTTGTACAAACTGAGCAGCTGCAAGGCCAGCAGCCCAGCCAATGACAGGTGTGATGGCCTCAATGGTGCCAAAGATCGCACCGGTGCGCAGCGCTTCTCGCAGACAAGGCTTATGCAGGCTGGCACCTTTGCCCACCGCAGCGGCGAACGCATCCGTGGACATGGCTAAGGCAAGTAAGACGAGAGCAGCTGGATTCACGATTTCCGTACCGATCGGGCTAACGTCCAATGACATATCCACGCGCCCGATCCTGAACGCGGATATATCAATGGTCTCGCCAACCGGGTGGTCGTTTATGCCACGGCATGCATGCCGAGGATGTTGACATAAACACTTTCGAAGCATTCGAAAGCAGGCTACTCCCCAAAGAAGCCGCCACAATACACAAAGAAATTTATCAAGTCTATCAGATAGATAGAGCTAATCTTTTTAGCCATGGCTATGTTTTGCCGCCACCTTATAGGCTCGAAAGGGCCTCAGGCACATTGAGCTTGTATAACCTCAGCGTATACCTCTCCTACTGACACAGGCGTCAACGTACCGCCAGCTGTGCGGCTCGGTGCCATATGCCTGACACACTTGCGCCGTATTGTGCTCAACACCACTGGAGCAGCTGCCATGGGCTTGCGACCGGTGCACTCACTTCCTGGACGGAGAAGATAACAATGAAAAAAGTACGGCCTCTCTGGGTCGCGCTGGCGGCTGCGCTGTCCACCCATGCGCTGGCGTCTCCCAATAATACGCTGGTAGGCTGGGCTGTCATGTCACCTGATACGTTTTCCGATGGGCCTACTTCTGGCCAGTTCATCAGTCCAAATTCGTATGGCACCTTTCTGCCGCCTTATCAGGGCCGCCAGCCCGTACAGGGGTTTTCCGCGGTGTTGCCAGGCGCTGATGAAAACAGTTTTCTGTTCCTGACAGACAATGGCTTCGGCACTCAGGCCAACTCTGCCGATGCCCTGCTGCGTCTGTATAGCGCACGGGTTGATTTCAAGACCCGCCGCGGCGGTACTGGTACGATTACCGCAAGCAACGCTCTGACCGGCATGCCTCTGGCTCGCTTTACCGAGCCGTCGCGAATCACGCTCAACGATGTCAACCGTAAACTGACCATGCCTATCCAGGCGGATTACGCTCACTACTACAACAAGAGCACCAATCCCGAAGTGGATCCCGCCATTCAGTTCTCTCGCCTGATCACTGGTGCTGATCTGGACGTCGAGTCCGTGCGCCGTGACAAGAACTGTGCATTGTGGTTTGGCGATGAGTTCGGACCTTATCTGGTCAAGACAGACGGCTCAGGAACTGTATTGCGGAGCGAAATCCCACTTCCGGGCGTTTACGCGCCGGAAAACAAGGACGTTGTGGCAGGAAAGGCCACGGCCAACCTGGGCGGCTCGGGCGGGTTTGAGGGTATGGCTATCAACCCCCGTGGTGACAAATTGTATGCCCTACTGGAAAAACCGGTGACAGGTGATCCGGCCAACCAGCTGCGTATCAACGAATTCGACATCGATCATGAGCGCTTCACGGGCGTCACCTATTTTTATCGTACCCAAGCTGCTGGCAATGCTATTGGGGACATGACAGCCATCGACGATAATCGCTTTCTGGTCATCGAGCGTAACGGCGGCACAGCCACCAATGGCGTCCCGTTCAAGCGGATCTACCTGATCGACACCCGTGCCGTGCCTAATGGCGGTGTGGTACGCAAGACCGAACTGGTCGATCTGATGCGCCTGGACGACCCAGACGACCTGAACGGCGATGGATCAAATGTATTCACGTTCCCCTATGTCACTATCGAAGACGTGCTGCCGCTGGACGAGCGCACCCTGCTAGTGGTCAACGACAACAACTTTCCGGGCGGTGGTGGTCGCGAGCGGGCAGCAGACGCGACCGAGTTTCTGAAAATCCGTCTGGCCCAGCCTATTCCAGGCATGTGGCCGCCACACTTGTTACAACGCACCAGTAATGCACGGTGCGGTCTGCCTTTGAAAATGGCCAGAAACGGCCAGTAAACCAGAAGCGCTCCGAAGCATTCCTCGGAGCGCTTCTACTAGACTTACAGCTCCGTGTTTCCAGACGAGCCACGGGGTCGTTCACGGCAGCTGAAACTTGCTGCCGACTCGATATCGCCGGTGCCGTTGTACAGGGCAATACGCGGGTAAGGACACAGTGGGCGTGTCCGTGCAGGTGACCAGTCCGCCGGAACGTCAGCATTCACTCCGCCTGCATTACCTACGCCGCGTGCGGTGGCGATGACCTGCTCTGGCGCCTTGCCCTTTTCAACCCAATTGACCAGAGGCGTCAGCATGTCGAATTGATCGGTGGACGGTCCGCCTTGGCAATGTCCCATGCCCGGTACGGTATACAAGCGGGCAAAGCGCTCTGCTTGACCGCGATTGCTTTTCTGGAGCCCTTCATACCAAGCCACGGTATCGTCGACCGAAAAAATAGGATCGCTGACACCGTGATACACCATCACCTTGGCTCCCCGCTGTCTCAGTAACTCAAGATGGGTAGGATTCGGGGGTGTCATGAATCGCATGGCGGATTCGGTGTAGATCGCGTTGGAACGCGTGATTCGTGCGAGCAGATCATCAATGGAGCTGTTGAGGGCCAGCGACTTGCCATCGAACGTCGCCGGGCTTACCGGCGGTACGCCAAATACAATACCCACAGCCAATGAGTCACGGCTGATAGGCGACTCGAACTCCCAGGAAGCTACATCCTTGGTCGCAAGTCCGCTGTCATAGGGGAAACTCGAATAGAATCGCTTGCCCACCCGAGTTGTAGCTCCCTTGAAAATAGGGTCTATGGCACGCTTCTGCGCAATGCTCAGGCACTGACTGTTGCGCTCACCCCGACAGGTGGGGACATCTCGCCACAGGCTGAACGTACGCTGGCAGCGCGGGTAATCCTGCACAAGCCCATCGGTAGCACCATCCAAGGCATCGCAACGTGCCAGGACGCGTTTTGCAACCAGGGCACGCTCCTGGGCAGTGAATGCAGTAGACAGGTCATTGGGATCCGTGGCGACCTTGGCATACTGCTGCGCCCCAAAGATACTGCCTACCGCTGCCAGGGGAAGCCGATAGCCCGGTGCACCGGCCAGGAAGCCATCGTAGTCGTTCGCCAGCCGATTCATGGCTACAAAGGTATGCCGACCGCCATTGGAGCATCCACCGAAGTAGGAGTGTTCAGGCCGCCTGCCATAGGCTATCTGTAACGCCTGCTTGACCATGGGCGTCAGTCTCAGGGCCGCCTGATAGCCATAGTCGAGACGGGCCTGCGGGTCGATGCCAAATGTCATGTTCTGTTGCGCCGTATGACCGGCATCGGAGCTCAGAACGGCAAACCCTTTATCGAGGGCATTAGTGACCGGCCCTCCGCCCAGCCCGCCTGTAGCGGTAACTACATTGCCATCCAGCCCGCCATTGGCCTGATAGAAGAACCGTCCGTTCCAGGCCAGGGGCAAGCGCATCTCAAAGCCAACGGCATAATGGGCGCCATCTATACCAGTTCGAGGATTCATGCGCCCCTGAATCAGGCAGTGGGCCGCAATATCATGCCCGCCGACCTTGAGCTCACCGGCATCAATCCGCGTGGCTGTGTCAATCAGAGTGTTATCAAGCGTGGCAAGCTTGCGTGCCAGCGAGGTGCAACTACCTTGCAGCGAGAGGGTGGAGTCAGCGCTGGCGAGGGGAATAACAAAAGCTAAAGCACTCAGGCAGCCGGCAACGGCCAGCGTCTTGTGGATAATGGTTCGCTTCATGGTGCGTCCTTCTTGTGTTTATTGTCGGAGCAGTCAAAGAGCAATCACAGAGGCGACACCGGATGACAGCAGCGGTTACCTCTGTCTAATAGTTAATATAATTAACTATTAGACGCAAGCGAATCCGCGTAGACAAATGCATTCAGCCGTTGACGATCAACCTGATCACCCGCAGAACATCTTCACGGGTCGTCGGCTCCTGCTCAACGGAGCGATGTATAGTCAGCCCTTCGATCAGAGCATCTAGCGTTCTGGCAGTACGTGCATCGAAATGCTGCGCCAGTGCCCGCTGACTGCGAAACATCCAGTCCTGCATGATCGACTTCATTGCGGGGTTGCGACTCGCGTAGGCGTAGAGTTCGTAGGAAAGCGTCATGACACGACCATTGTCTTCCTGCCAGAAATCGCCACAGATCACATTAGCCACGGCGTCGAGGGCTTGCTCGGGTGTCTTGGCTGCGCCCAGGAGATCATCAAAGCGGGCAGAAATGGACCAGGCAAAACGGGTGAACGCTTCCTTGAGCAAGTGCTCGATGCCGTCAAAGTGGTAGGTCATGGAGCCCAGTGGCACATCAGCTACGGCTGCGATGCGGCGGTGGGTAGCGCCTGACACGCCATCACGCGCGATGACCTCCAGAGTGGCATCAATGATGCGACTCCTTCGCTCAGGATCCAGACGTCGTTCAGAGGGCATGCCGTGTCAGTCTCCGAAAACAATGCAACGTAACCGTACAGGTCGGGTAGACGGATGGAACGAACAGGCTACCATGTGTACGAACGTACACATAAGCCCTGATTTTGTTTTACCTAGGATGGAGTAAATCCGTGACTCCCGCGATTCGGCGTAGACGTACCGCCCTGTTTGTACTGTTTTTGATCCCTGGACTCCTGTTGGCGTCATGGGTAACCCGGACCCCTGATATCCGCGACCTGTTGAGTGCCTCGACCAGTGAGATGGGCATGATCCTGTTCGGCCTGTCACTGGGAGCCATGCTCGGCGTGCTTGCCTCGGGCCGCCTGGTAAGCCGGGTGGGTACCCGACCCGTCATCGGTGGCGGGCTGGTATTGGTATACCTGGGGTTTCTGGCCATTGCTGGAGCCTCCACTGCCTCGCTGGCCATGGGCGTGTTTGCCGGGCTTTTTCTGTTCGGCCTAGGCCTGGGCCTTTCGGACATCGCCATCAATATCGAGGGCGCCGAACTTGAAACCACTACACGCAAACCGCTTCTGCCCGCGCTTCATGGCTGCTTCAGCCTTGGCACATTGGCAGGCTCGCTGATCAGCCTGGGACTGACTCATCTTTCGCTGCCGGTCTTCTGGCACCTTATTCTCATGGGCGCGGCAACCCTGCTTCCCTGCATCTGGGCGTGCCTCGCCATCCCCCCGGGTACCGGACAGACACATACCACAAGCAAGGCAGAGCAGCCGCCGGCCATGCCTTTCAGACCGTGGAAAGACAAGACGCTGATCATGATTGGTCTGATTGTACTGGCGCTTGCCCTGGCGGAAGGCTCCGCCACTGACTGGCTGCCGCTGTTGATGGTCGATGGACACGGTTTCGATCCTGCGTCCAGCGCACTCGTGTATGCCGGCTTTACCACGGCCATGACGATAGGGCGCTTTTCAGGAACCTATATCCTCCAGCGATTCAGCCGAGAGGCCGTCATACGGGCCAGTGCCCTGTCCGGTGCGTTGGGTATTGCCCTCGTGTCGTTCTCTGACAACCCCATCTTGGCGGCGGCCTCTGTACTCTTCTGGGGGCTTGGCGCATCGCTGGGTTTTCCGGTGGGGATCTCTGCTGCCGGCGACTCTGGCGAACAGTCGGCCAAGCGGGTAGCGGCCGTGGCAACCGTGGGCTATCTCGCCTTTCTGATCGGCCCGCCCTCGCTGGGCTTCATTGGACAAGCCTACGGGTTACGCATGGCCATGGTTGTAGTACTGGTATTGGTGGCGGCCACGGTCCTGCTGGCACCTGCCGTACGGGACAGTCGATTGCATCCGGAACGTCGAATCAAGGAAGCCTGCCATGAATGAACGCGAAAAAGCGGCCGCCGGCCTGCTCTATGACGCCAACAATGATGCCGAACTTATCCAGCAGCGCCTGGAGGCCAAGGTTCAGGTTCATGCTTATAACCACCTTGATCCTCGGGACCTTGAGGGCAAAAAGCGTATTTTGAAAACGCTGTTGGGCAAGACAGGGGAGCACATCCTCATCGAAGCGCCCTTTCATTGCGATTACGGCTATAACATCGAGCTGGGAGAAAACTTCTATTCCAATGTCAATCTGGTAATTCTGGATTGCGCCAAGGTCAGCATTGGCCGCAACGTATTCATAGCGCCCAACGTAGGTCTCTACACGGCTGGCCATCCGCTGGATGCAGAACGACGAAATCAGGGTCTGGAATATGCGCATCCCATTACCATCGGCGACAACGTCTGGATTGGTGGGGGCGTTACGGTGTTGCCAGGTGTGACGATTGGCGAAGGCGCTGTCATCGGCGCAGGTAGCGTCGTAACGAAAGATATCCCGGCCCATGTGGTGGCGGTAGGTAATCCCTGCCGGGTGCTGAGAACAATAGACAACGCCGATCGTACCAGCCCTCCTTCGCACTGACCTCTGGAGCCCAGATCATGTGGAATCACTGCAAATGGTTGAACGAGCCCAGCCGCTGGGCACTTGAGAATGATCGCTTGCGCGTTACGACGGATGCGCATACCGACTTCTGGCGCGAGACTTATTATGGCTTTATCAGAGACACCGGGCATTGGTTTCACGTCGCCGCAGGAGGTGACTTCACGGCAACGGTGAAAGTGGAGGGTCGCTTCAGCGAACTCTACGATCAGGCAGGGCTCATGATCCGTATGAACAACACCACATGGTGTAAAGCGGGTATAGAGGTCAGTGATGGCCAGCGCCTCATCGGTAGTGTGTTGACGCTGGGCCACTCGGACTGGGCTGTAGGTGCACTGCCGGGCGAGCCTGATACCTTCTGGCTCAGGGCGACCCTCAAGGACAACGCCTTGAGAATTCAGTATTCGTTGGATGGGCAAGAGTGGCCATTGCTAAGGCTGGCCTATTTTCCAGGCTCCAGCGCCGTTGAAGTCGGACCGTTCTGCTGCACGCCCGAACGCGCTGGCCTGGAAATCGTATTCTCGGACTTTACCGTTGGGCCTGCACTGGACAAGCCGTTGCATGATTTGAGTTGAACGCCTTTATAAAGGGTCAGGCGTGCTTGGCTTCCACGAAGCGGCGAAAGATGTCCAATGTTTCGCTGCTGACATGGTGTTCGATACCTTCCGCGTCACGTCGGGCAACGCTTGGATCCACTCCCAGGGCCAGGAGGAAAGACTCGACAATGTGGTGCCGTTCACGGCTGGCTTGGGCGAGCGCTTCCCCTTCCGGCGTCAGGAAGATGCCCCGGTACGGCTTTTGGACGACATAGCCACAGGTAGCAAGACGCTTGAGCATTTTCGCGACCGTAGGCTGGGCGACACCAATCCGGGTGGCGATATCAATCTGGCGCGCCTCGCCGTGGGCATGGATCAGGTCGGAAATCAGTTCGACGTAATCTTCAATGAGTTCCTGCCGATGCGCTTCACGCACCTGCTGAAAGCCTTCCATGTGTACGGAAGCCTCTACCAGGGGTTTCATCGATACCGCTTCTCCTCGAACTTTGCTCACCACACATTCTCCAGAATGAATCAAGCGCCCAATACACACTAGTAGGGCCGCCCTATTCTGACCGATCCCCTCTGCAACGCCAAAATGTTTAACCGTCAATCCTTGAAATAGATAAGTTTTATTGCCCGTGCTTGGAAACTTAGCCTAGGCTAAGTTTCATATGTATTACGTTGTACAATCCTTGCGAGCGTTCATTACATGAAAGAGTCGGCCACTTATGCAGCACTTTCCTGGGGTGACAGGGAAGAACCGCGCCCCAGCCTGGGACGAATGAACGCCAGCGTGCCTGTTCCTGCAACCGGGCACTGGCTGCGTCGTCTGATGGCTTTTATCGGCCCTGGCTACATGGTAGCCGTGGGCTATATGGATCCGGGCAACTGGGCAACCGACCTCGCGGGCGGCTCCAAGTTTGGCTATATGCTGCTGTCAGTGATCCTGCTGTCCAACCTCATGGCTATTCTGCTCCAGTCGCTGGCAGCGCGGCTGGGTATCGCATCGGGGTTGGATCTTGCGCAGGCCTGCCGCCATCAATACTCCAGGCCAGTCAATTTCCTTCTCTGGATCGCCTGCGAGGTGGCAATCATTGCCTGCGATCTGGCTGAGGTAATCGGCACCGCCATTGCCCTGAATCTACTGTTTGGTATTCCTTTGGTCTGGGGAGCCATCATTACC
This sequence comes from Pseudomonas sp. LTJR-52, assembly GCF_003691465.1. Classification (NCBI taxonomy): domain Bacteria; kingdom Pseudomonadati; phylum Pseudomonadota; class Gammaproteobacteria; order Pseudomonadales; family Pseudomonadaceae; genus Pseudomonas; species Pseudomonas sp. LTJR-52. The sequence continues at coordinate 4,552,213 of NZ_CP033105.1, read as the reverse complement.
GCCGCCGATGTCTTCATCATTCTGCTTCTGATGCGCCGTGGTTTCCGCTGGCTGGAAGCCTTTGTCATCGCCCTTTTGACCATTATCTTCGCCTGCTTTGGCGTTCAGATGATGCTCGCACAACCCGCCGTGGGCGAGATTCTCCAAGGATTTTTGCCCCAGGCAGAAGTGGTGACGAATCCGGAAGCCCTTTACCTGGCCATCGGTATCATCGGTGCGACCGTGATGCCGCACAATCTGTATCTGCACTCCTCCATCGTGCAGACGCGTGCCTACCCCCGTACGGAAGAAGGTCGTCGTCAGGGTATTCGCTGGGCGGTAACGGACAGTACCATTGCGCTTATGCTGGCCCTGTTCGTCAATGCGTCCATTCTGATTACAGCAGCGGCTGTCTTTCATCAGGCAGGCCGTACAGACGTCGAGGAAATCGATCAGGCGTACCACCTGTTATCACCGATGCTAGGCGTAGGTATCGCCTCGATACTGTTTGCGGTAGCGCTATTGGCTTCAGGGATCAACTCCACTGTGACGGCCACCCTGGCGGGCCAGATTGTCATGGAAGGCTTTCTCAACCTGCGTCTGCCAGACTGGGCACGTCGCCTGATCACTCGTGGGCTGGCCATCATTCCAGTCGTGGCGGTTACCATCCTGTACGGGGAAAGCGGCACGGCAAAACTGCTGGTCTTGAGTCAAGTCGTTTTATCCATGCAGTTGCCATTTGCAGTGATACCGCTGGTACGGTTCGTATCAAATCGCACACTAATGGGCAGTTTTGCCATTAGTCGTAGCGTGGCGGCGCTGGCATGGTTTATCGCCCTGCTGATCGTTGCGTTGAACATCAAGCTGCTCTTCGATGTACTTACCGGCCAGGGAGGCGGCATCTTCTAGCCTTACGGCGAGCAGCGGCCAGGTAATAGCCAGGCTGCATACAAAAAAGCCAGGATCGGAGACGATCCTGGCTTTTTTGTATCAGATGTTTTTATTGAGCGTCTTTCAGCGTCCCTGAACGACAGCGGCAGGTACCCGGTTGGCTGCCGCATGGCGCTTGCCCACCAGATTACCAATGGCGACCACGATCAGGGCCAGCAGGCCGGTTGCCATGATTTCCATACGGTGCGCCTCGCTGAACAGCATGACGGTCAATGCGCCAACAATGAAAACAATAACTGCCCAGGTCAGGTAGGGGAACAGCCACATGCGAAACTCGATCACCTCGCCATGGGCTTCCAACTTGTGACGCAGACGCAGCTGGGAAATGGCGATGACCAGATAAACCAGCAAGGCAACAGCGCCGGAGGTTGCCAGCAGGAAGCCAAAGACGGCTTCAGGCATAGTGTAGTTTGCAATGGTACTCATAAAGCCTACGGCCGTGCTGGCCAATACAGCCGAGCGGGGGACGCCGTTTGCCGAGACACGCCCTGTCATTGCAGGTGCATCGCCACGACGGCTCAGCGAGAACAGCATGCGTGAGGCGGTATACAGGGCCGAGTTCAGACAACTGGCTACTGCCACCAGCACCACAACATCCACGATCAGCTTGGCGTGCGGGATGGACATCACCTCAAGCGCACGCTGATACGAACCCACGATAGGCAGTTGGGGGTCATTCCACGGAACCATGGAAACAACCAGGAAAATCGACACCAGATAGAACAGTGCAATACGCCAGATAACCGAGTTAGTCGCCTTGCTGATTTGTTTGGAAGGATTCTTGGACTCAGCCGCAGCAATGGTCACGATCTCGGTGCCCATGAAACTGAACATCGTCGTAAGCAAAGCACCCAGTACTGCGCCAAAGCCATGGGGCATAAACCCACCGGTCATTTCCATCAGGCGTCCCAGGCCGCTGACTTCCCGTCCTGGCAGCCCACCGGCCAAGGCAAATGCACCCAGCGCAATGAACGCAACAATAGCCATAACCTTGAGCAGCGCGAACCAGAACTCGAACTCACCGTATTTGGCAACACTAAACAGATTGGTAACGGTAAGAAGCGCAGTGATAGCCAGTGCAAATTGCCACGTAGCCACTACAGGGAACCAGGAGTTCAGAATGGACGCTGCCGCAACGGCTTCAAGGGGGATAACCAATACCCAGAACCACCAGTACAACCAACCGATTGTGAACCCTGCCCAACGTCCAATGCCGCGTTGCGCGTAAGAAGAAAAAGAACCCGTGTCCGGCGAGGCTACCGCCATCTCGCCCAACATGCGCATAACCAGTACGACAAGGGTGCCTGCCAGTGAATAGGCCAGCAGAACAGCGGGACCTGCAGCGGCAATGGCGTGGCCGGATCCTACAAATAAACCGGCACCGATTACCCCAGCGATTGAAAGCATAGTGACATGGCGGGGTTTTAGAGCTGGTGAAAGGCTTTTTTCATTATGTACTTGGCTCATAGGTGCTACCTAAAGCGGAAAAACCCTTCAGCAGCAATATATGAGCCAGCTACCAAACACCTTTGCTAAATGCCATAAATTGGAGCGAACTTCCACCAATGTGCACGATTTTTAAGCTTACTCCTTGCTATAGACTTGCTGAATGGTTTCACCCATATAAATAGCTCGCACTTTAATTGTGCTTATAACGGTAACAATGTGTGCAACCCGCATCAAAAAGGTGCATAGATTGGTAGCACCCTGGTTGCACCTTTGCAAGACAACTAAAGAAAGCCTCGCCTTAATGGCAAGGCTTTTCCTCAGTCAGATTCTGAAACTTGAAACGAGCTGATCGAGGCGATTGGCCTGTTGCTCCAGGGCATGGCAAGCGCCCAGGGTCGCGTTCAGGTTTTCCACGCCCTGCTGGTTGAGCGAGTTGATCTCGGTAATGTCGACATTAAGCGACTCCACCACCGCGCTTTGCTCTTCCGTAGCGGCCGCCACCGACTGGGTCATGCCATCGATATCGGTAATGCGCTCGGCTACCGAGCCCAACCGCTCGTTGGCCTTTTGCGCGATGGTCATGCTGTCCTCGCTGAAGCGCTGACTTTCGGTCATGGTGGAAACCGCTTCGCTCGCCCCGGTTTGCAGCTCCTGAATCATGCTCTGGATCTCTCGGGCCGAACTCTGGGTACGATGTGCCAGACCACGCACCTCGTCCGCTACCACCGCAAAACCACGCCCAGCATCGCCTGCCCGTGCAGCTTCGATCGCAGCGTTGAGCGCCAGCAGGTTGGTCTGCTCGGAAATGCCCTGGATCACTTCCAGGATATGTCCGATGCGGGTGGTCTTCTGGTTCAGCTCATCGATACGGCCGCAGGAGGCGCTGATGTTGGCGGACAGGGTTTCCATTGCCGTCAGGGTCTGGCCCAGTACGCGGCGACCCTCCTCGGCCTGCTGCCGGGCACTGGTAGCCTGTACGGACGCATCGGCAGCGTTGCGGGCGATCTCCTGTGTGGCGGCCCCCAGCTGGTTGATAGCTGCCGCCACGCTTCCAGTACGTCCGGCCTGATTGTCCGAGTTGTGCAGCGAGGAGTTGGAGGCCGCCAGCACCTGACGGGAGACCTCGTTGAGCTGGCGGGTACTGGCCGATACTTCACTGATCGAGCCATGGATACGCTCGACAAAGCGGTTGAAGGCAGCGGCCAGCACACCAAACTCGTCCTGGCTATTGATGGCCAGACGCCGGGTCAGGTCGCCCTCTCCTTGTGCGATGTCCTGCATTGCCTGGCTCATGGTCGTGAGCGGCCGCATCAGTACACGAATCAGCACACCCAGGAGCAGCATGATCAGCACAACGCCAATCACCATGGCCAGCACGGCCGAGGTTCTGAACTCCTTGAGCGGGGCGTAAGCTTTCTCTTCATCAACCATCAGGCCCAGGTACCAGTTGACCGATGGCAGACCGGTGACCGGCTTGAAGACCATAAGCTGAGGCTTGCCGTCCAGCTCGACCCGCTTGAGCGCGCCATCCAGTGCAGGCGCACCGGCGGGAAACAGCTCAGCGAGGCTTTTCATCACCTCCTCTTTTCTGGGGCTGACCAGTACCTTGCCTTCGCTATTCACCAGAATTGCATGACCGATACCGCCCAGGTCGAGCGAATTGACGATACCCACCATCGTCTGCAGACTCAGATCGCCTCCCAGAACACCCGCCAGTTGCCCTTCATGCATGACGGGTGTGGCAAGGCTCATGATCAATCCGCCCGAAGCGGCATCTACATAAGGCTCTGTCAGAATCGACCCGGCTTTGGCTTGGGCGCCCTGATACCAGGGGCGTGTTCTCGGGTCATAGCCGGCAGGCATACTGATAGAGGGTCGAACCGTAAACGTACCGTCCGCCTGCCCCAGATAGGTCAGGTCAAAGCTTGAGGTATATGCTTTCTGCTCCAGCACTGCAGTGAATGCCTGAGGGGCAAGATCACGCTGTACCGCCTGCGCCTCTCCTTCAAGCAGCGTGATACGCCCACTTACCCAGTTGGCAATATTGCTGGAGGCACTGGTGCCCAGTTCATTGAGGCGAACGGTCAGGTCCCGGGTGATTGCCGTACGTTGCAGATAATCGTTGTACGTCATGAACAACGAGAAGGCAGCAATCAGCACTACCGAGGCCGTTGCCAGGATCTTGTGGCTGAACTTTATTCTACTGAGCATACGACTCGGCCCTACTGAAGATGGGGATATACAAGGTCTGGTTAACAGATTTCTGTTTGGCTATAGAGGCTATCGGCCAGTCACGTGCGGTCTTCAGCGGCGCGATAACATTTTTCTTCAGAGCGACAAGGACTGTCCTACTGTTTTCTTAAAGCCTATGGCGATCCGGCCGATGTAGCCTAAGCAGTGGGATGGCCGGTACGGTCGCGGCAGAACCTTGGGCGCTCCGTCCGGTCAGTCATCTAGGATTGACAGAGGCGAGGTTCTCATGACGTATGCGGCAACACGAGCGCTCAAGGTCGCGGTCTACGGCGCGCAAAGCCCGCTGGGCCAGGCATTGATCAATGAGTTGCTTAATCGCGAACATGAAGCCGTGCCGCTACAGGCAGATCTCAAGACATTGCCGCCCCGCCCCTATCCTCAATCAGCTCCTGGCAACCTATTCAGCGCCTATAAGGTCAGCCAGGGGGTGGCTGGAATGAAGGCAGTCGTCGCAGTACTGGAGCCGCCTCGCGTAGTAGTTGAGGTCGAAGATCCCAACTACCTGATCGATGCTGTGGCGGCACTCATCAGCGGCCTGCGCAAAGGCAAGGTATCCCAGCTCATGCTAGTAGGTGATTTCGCTGCGCTGGAAGATGAAGATGTTGACCCTCGCTGGCGACGTGTCTGCCAGAAGATTCACGAGCGGCTCGATACCAGCCCGCTTCACTGGACACTGGTCAACTGTCCCATTTTGGATGAACGGGAAGCCGACGACTCGATCAGTCTCGAAGAAGATTATGAGCTTCTCCATCTCGCCGCCGAGGTCGCCGATGTACTTGAAAAACCCGGACACAGTGGTCGCCAGCTGAACCTTGATTCCTGACCCGCTCGTTTGCTGGCCTGAGGCAAGCATGGCCGCCTCTGTCAAGCAGAAAGTTGGACACTTCTTATACGTACCGCTTCACAAATCCATCAGTTGTGATATACCACGCGCCCCCTTACTCATGAGCAGGAAGCAGGAGTCACCATGGACGCGTACTGGAAGCGTTATATCCGCTGCATCAAAAACCCGGACAGCCTGGGGGAGATTCGCTGGAACAAGAAGGCAGTCGAATCCTATGGCTGGCAACTGCTGCTGGAAAACCAGATCACGGAGGATCAGTACGCGGCATTTCTGGAACAGGAAAAAGCTGGCCGGTATATCGATGAGGATGTCGTTGAGCCTCAGCAGGGCTCACAAGCGAGCTAAGCCTCGCTCTTAAAAATTGCTGTTATTAGGCAAATAATACTATTTATTCTTGATTTTAGCTATTATTTAGCTATTAAATAGCCACCACTACCGAAATCTTGGGAAATTTTATTTCCCTGAACTTTGCACACGTTCGCCGTTTCGCTTGTTCCAAATAGCAGTACGTGACTCCCCGCACAGTCACTCCTTATAAATACCGCCTCCTCCTCGCACAATGCGCCCCCGCAAACGCACCAGGATGCCGTTTGCAGCCCACACCTGTTGTTTAACCCTCATAAATGTATGGAGGATAGGGTCTTGTTCACCCGTTCCCTGAAGCTTGCCACACTCTTTGCTGGATGCATCGCCAGCGCACATTACGCCGCTGCTGCTCAGAGTTCTGAGGCTTCTTCGTGCACCATTCGCATGTTGTTCGTTGGTAACAGCTACACCTATGCGAACAGTTTGACGACCACCCTGATGGGAATGGCGTCACGCGCCCACGACAACGCATCATCGTCTTGCACCATCGAGGCGGACTCGATTGCCAAACCCTCATATACCCTTGAGCAGCACTGGAACAGTGGAGCGGTACAAAGCAAGCTGGCAAGCAACACCTATGACTATGTTGTCCTGCAGGAGCACGCCGCTCGGCCATTGCTTCAGCCAGAACGGCTGGAAGAATATGCGCTGAAATTCAATGACCTGATTCGTGCCCACCATGCCAAGCCGATTCTGTTCGAAACCTGGGCCAACGAGAATCAACAGGGTAAGCAACCACAGATCTATAAGGAGTACGTGAGCCTGGCGCGCAAGATGGGCGCCCAGCTCTCCCCTTGCGGTGAGTCCTGGAAGGGTACGTTTGCAAGCGATTCAGTGGCCAAGCTGTACATTGCTGACGGGCGCCATGCCTCTTTCTCAGGCGGGTATGCCTGCGCCGCCTCCTTCTATACCTTGCTGTTCCGCCAGAAGCCTCTTCAGCCCAGCGCAGAAGAGGCCAATATCCTCGCGTCGGATAAGACATCCGCACCGGAGCTGCACCAGGCGGCTCACCAGGCCGTCGGTAAGCTGGCTCCCGATGTACGCGGCTGGTAAGCGCTTGGCCATCTACTGATCGCGCATACCGCAGGCCAGTCTCTTGCAGGCTGGCCTGTTGCAGGAGAGCTATGCTGACTAATGGACAGTAATGGCAAAACAGGACTGGTTACGTCCTGCGGCCTTGGCCTGGTAAAGCGCTGTGTCAGCCGCTCTGGAATAGTCGACACGCGTATCGTCTGGTCGAGGAGAGCGGCATTCAACGCCAATACTTACTGTAAAATGCAGCGTTCCGCTGTCCGTTTTGATGCCGAGGGAGGCCATGTCGAGTCGAATACGTTCAACAAGCGTTGCCATTTCAGTCGGGGTGCGATTCATGAAGAGTAGAATGAACTCTTCTCCACCAAAACGCGCTGCATGATCGCCTGCCTCCTGGGTATGATTCAGCAATACCTGCCCAACCTTGACCAGACACTCGTCACCTGTCGAATGACCATAGGTATCGTTAATTTGCTTGAAGTGATCGATATCGATCATGACAACACTCAGTATTTGCCCAGTTGCCAGGGCCTGTGCAAGCGAGGCGGTAAAGTTTTCTTCAAAAGCACTTCGGTTCTGTAACTGAGTCAGGGCATCCAGTCGGCTCAGGCGTGACAGCTGAAGGTTTGCCTCCTCCAGGGCCAGGGTCCGCTCTTTCACCCGCCGCTCGAGTGCTTCGTTGGTTTCCTGCTGAAGAATCAATAGTTTCTCTTGTGCCTGCAAGGTCGCCAACCGCTCTCGTGCCAGAAACTCGCTGGTTCTTATCGCCTCCTGCTTTGCCTGTATTCGTGCTGCACGCTCACGGTTTATCCGCTCGGCCAAGGCCATCGACAGCAACAGGAACTCAAGCGCGAACCCCAGCATCTGGACATACAACGGATTGATCCACCCCTTGCTCAAGCCAGACATGACCAGCGTCATATATAAGGTGGCTAGATTGAGCACTATCCAGGCGATGGTGAAATAACGGGCCGATACATGGCCTCGCCACCACAAGGCAAGGCCAACCCATAACCCCGTGAGGCAGCTGAGAAAGACCATGACATCGATACCGAGAAACGGAATGAACGCAGGGTCAATCGCGATAATCAGCGAGGCGCCAAGCCAATAGATCAGGAAGCTTTTACATAAGACTGAAAAGAAGCGGCTGTGGCTGGATAACTGAAGAAAGTGCTTGATGAACTGGGCGGCCCCGGCCATGCAAAGCGAAATAGACAGAACGGTGGCACGCACTGCCAGTTCAGTCCATTCCGGCCACAGATACAACCGTCCAAAGCCGGTCGCACAGACCATATAGAAGATGGCACCGGCCAGATAACCGCTATACCAGAGATAGGCCCGGTCCCGTATGAAGACATAGAGTGATAAGTTGTAAGCCAGCATGATTACTGCTGCGCCCAGAAAGGCGCTCAGGCTCAGGGCTGTTTGCGTATAGATGCGCTCATACGCGGCAGGAGACATGATCTCCATCGGAATGGTCAGCGGCTGGCTCGCACGCATGCGACCATACAGAACCATGGCCTGATTGGGCGGCAAGTCAAGCGTAGCGACCGGATAAGGGCCGCTGGTGGCTTGCCTACTCAAGGGTATGCGATTACCAAGCGATTCGACTGAAGACCACCGCTCCAGAACAGGATCGAACAGGCGCAGCTCAAGCTGATCGATCAGAGGGGTTTCGGCCACCAGTAACCATCGGCGAACCTCGGACGAGGGGTTTTCCAGCCTTAATCGGATCCAGCTACCGTCCTGCTGATACCCAAGACTGATTAATGCCTTTGCGTTCGGCTGCCACGCGCTATCAGGTACAGCGTAGCGAATAGCCTCGAATGTCTCGGCGAAGGGGTGCAACAGATAGTCCGTCTGGTAGCCTGCAGGATAGTTATCCTGGTTATCCAGAACCAATACGCGTCCTGGTGCAGCAGGTGCTTCTGCTGCCAACGTGGAGCAAGCGATCAGCACCACGACGAGCGACGTAATACCTGCTGAACAGGACAGCCTTCGAAGGCAAGCGTGTAATACAAAAAGCAAAGCGCCCATCGAAGAACCTGTCACACATCATCAAGAATAAAGCAGATCGTCAGCCCTACGAGTGGCTTATCACTATCTGGCTCCAATACTCAGCCGGTTACCAGTCAGTTACTTAGCAGCGGCTCATTCAACACCCAACCTTTCCAAACGGTGTGCCTGTACCCGAGAAATAAAACCGCCGATCAACATGGCGGATGTTCCACTGACAAGCCCGGCCCCTTCCAGCGCAATCATGAAACCGTCAATCTTGGCAGCAGCCAGCTCCAGCTCAGATACATTCCGGGCGGTACGCAAAGCGTCTAGAAAGAAGTAGAAGCTATCGATATTGGCGGCCGGCAGTCGGGCACCGCAAATATTGTCCAGCCGGTTTTGCAGTTGATAGCAATCGAATTCGGTCAAGATCATGGATGTCTGCCCCTACCCAGTCGAACTGCCAGCTGATGTCTAGATGACACTTCGACTACAAGGAACGAAAACGTTTCCACTCGATATAACAGAACACTGCCGCTCTGCTTGCACTACCTGATGTATAGCAACAAGTATAATGGCACTCAGCCATCATCGTAATCATCAATGAGCGCTACTGGATAAATGGAGCAACAGAGGTGACGGCATGACAACAATAGACTGAACGGCTAGTACCTTTGGCATGTACTGGTGTATCGGTTATCTTTTTCACGCACTCATGCACGCATTGCCTGATATTTCCAGCTCGGGATACGCAGGCTGGTAGGTAAAAAAACGGCCCTCCACGGGCCGTTTTAATGTCAGATGCGGTTCAGGCCAACTGATAAGGCTCCCGCTCAGGATGATTGGACAGCGATTCGTTGGGCATCTGGCTATGAAACGTTTTAAGTGCCTGGAAAACAAATAACAAGGCAGTCATACCCTCCTGATATTCGAAGATACCTTGCAAAGGCCAGATAGAAAGATGGGCCAGGAACACAGCCAAGGTAAAATCCAGACTGGGATTCAGCCGCTTGGCCACTTTGAAATACACCAGGAAGCTGACCGGAATGATCGCGATGGTTAGAAAACCAAAGCGGAACAGCGTACCGATCACACCTACATCGGAAAGGAAGAAGTAGTAACTGAAGTAATGCTTGAAACCATCATTCCACATCAGGCTCAGACTACCGCTGGGTACCCAGTTGTACTCATGCAGATGATCCATGATCTGGGCGATGGTAGCCTCGCGCACATTATCCGTAGCGCCGTTCTGGGCAGATTGCATGTAGAAATCGATATTAACCCCGAAAAGCTCGAGCAGGTCAGGATCGATAACGAAGGGGGAAACGAGCAAGCCGCCAATCACCGCCAGCTTCACGGACTTAACCCGCAGGCACAGGAACGTAAAGATGATGCACAAGAGAATGACCTGCCGGGTCTGTGTGACGAACACCAGTGTCGCAAGGTAAACGAGCGCCAACACTCCATAGCGAAGACTGGAGCGAGGGCTGCCGTCGATAGGTGATTTTCCTTTGCCCCAGAAGTAGATGCTCAGGCAGTAGCCAATGATCAGGGCAAATGCCCCGGTCGAGGCGCGGCCCGGTCGGCTGAGGTCCAAGTCCATCCCATCTCGCAGATCTGGCAACACCTCGAAATAGCACAGCCAGGACAGGACAACAGCCCCTAGCGCCACGATCAGAATGCAATTTTCAAACTGTGCCGCCGACACACGTTTGGCCAGGTACAACAAGGGAATGACACTAAAGCAGAGCAGCACCCTGCGTTCTTCGATTACCCCATAGACCAGCGGCTGACCATAAAAGAGTTCGGCAAACAACGCCGGGAGGAAGGTAAAGGTAAAAGCCGAAAACAGACAGAACAGGAACGCAACACTGTAATCTTTTCGTTCAGCTCCAACGGTTCCCACTAGAAACATGGCGCTGAAACCCAAACAGGCGGCCAGATAAAGCTCTGTCAGGTATTTGATACCAATAGGGTTCTGGGGATTCTGCTCAAGCAGCCCGAAATGCAGCACAAACGCCAACCCCAATAAACCACAGTACAACGTATTTGTACTTACTTTCTTCATTGACTACCCGTCCTATTACCTGGACATGACGTGCCGCCTGATGCGGCTACACAACCGATATGCAATCCTTGATTGCACCACTCTGAAACACCAACAACCTGCCGTGCTCACGCCGTGTGGACACACTTGCTACTGAGGTCACTGCTCAAAAGCGCGAACGCAACCGATCGACTTACAGCATCAAATGGTTACATTTGTACATACAAAAAACTTAAATTGACTTGACAGACCTTGATGCCAACAGTCGGACTCCAGGATCTAAAAGAGTTCAATAGGGCGCAATGAAAGCCATCAAGGCGATGCATAAAGGGAGAAGTCGCTAACACTTAGGGCTGAGAGGAATCGAGAAGATACTGCGCCCAGCAGATACAGGGCGCTACGGAAGAGCCCTATACGTAATAGAGCAGAACATCGCGCCTGTAATGCCAGGCGGCGAGTTCAACAGTAATGGAGGTAACACAAGTTAACCCTGAATGGCAGCGTTGAGCTTTTCCTCCGTGTCGACATCCTCGGCCATGACCAGCTTGCCCCGGGCATGACATGGCGAAACGATGGATGCGAGGCTGCCCAAATAAGGGACATTGCCAGCCGCTTGACGATAGGCATGTCGAGCCTGATGGTGTCGGTAGGAAATTGGCGGACATTAGCCAAAGAACACTACAGCGCTTGCAAGAACAAAGGCAAACAGTCCGATATAGGCCAGAGGCCGATCAAGGCGAACAGTACGTGTCGCCTTATAGCTGCGCCCCATGTGCCCTAGCACAAGCGCTACGATCAACATCCCTGCTGCAATGAACATTCCTGTTAAACCTGTACTCAAACCGCTGCGCTGTTCTATTTCAGCGATTGCCATTGACAAAAGTCCCAAATAACGGGCTCAGATCGCTGTTATCCGACGATTGGGCCGCATTTATCTAGCAATTTTGACTCAGACGTCTATCTGAATGCCAGTACGGAATTGCGCCTAGGCGAAGGAGACCAAAGTCGCCATGTTTGTGGATTTTCTTTCTAATGCCGCTTTACTTCTGGCGCTCTGCTGGCTACGGGACTACCTCTGGCGTACCTGGCCACACAAGGTACTGTCATCGGAACTGATTGTTGGATGTGCAACAGGCCTGATCTGTATTGCCGTCATGATACATCCCGTACCGATTGGCCTCGGGATCTTTGTAGATGCGCGGCTGGCCATATTGTCGGTAACCGCGTTGATGGCAGGCCCCCTGGTTGCTGGTATCGCAGCGGCAATCACGGCGCTGTATAGGTTCTGGCTAGGCGGCGTAGGGGCCTACCCCGGCGTATTGAATGCCTTCATGGCGGTGGCGTTAGGTCTCGCTTATCGCATGGCCTACCACCGAGGCTGGATCAGGCAAGGCCCTCTTCAGGTACTGTTGCTGGGCGGTGCGGTACATGCCCTCGCCCTGCTCACGCTTACCCTCGTATATGGCCCTTTCGGCCAGGCGGCTCAACGTACCATGCTGGCCATGATGCTGACGATGCCCCCTACAGGCCTGCTCGTCTGGCTTCTGTTTCGTGACCAGGAAAAACGCAATCAGGCTGAACAGGCTCTGGCGCGAAGCGAAGCCCGGCTGAGCGCCATTACCCAGGCAATTCCTGACATCCTGGTGGTTATCGATCAGGACGGTCGCTTTCAAGAGGTCGCCTCGTCCTCCCATGATACCAAAAAGATCAATGAGCACTTGGCGAAGGTGGGCCAGCGATTGCAGGATGTGCTGCCTTATACCCAGGCGAACTACCTGACCACCTGGGTCAGAAAGGTCCTGAAAAGCCCGACACCTCTCACCGTGGAATACCAGCTCAGCTCTCCTGCGGGGGAGCGCTATTTCGAGGGCAAGGCCCAGGCGATCGCTTCGGATGCAGAACATAAGCAGGCGATCGTTATGGTAACTCGTGATGTTACGGCCAGGCATGAGTATGAAGAGCAGATCCGTCGGCTGGCGTTTTACGACACCCTGACCGAACTTCCCAATCGGCGATTTTTCCTGGAGCGGCTCAAAACGGCCCAGCTTGCCTGCCAGCGACACGGACATAGCGGCGCCCTGCTATTCATCGATCTGGATAACTTCAAAAACATCAATGATCTGTATGGTCACGATGCCGGCGATACCGTTCTCAAGGAAGCAGCACACCGTCTGAAACAGATCGTGCGGGCGACCGATACCGTGGCTCGCCTGGGTGGGGATGAGTTTGTCATCCTGCTGGAAGGCTTGTCGGAAGACGAACAAGCTGCCGCGCACCAGGCAAGTCACATCGGCCAGCAGGTGCTGGCGGCCCTAGAACGTCCTTTCGAATTCGAACAAGGCAATCAGACTATTAGCGGTAGCGTAGGCATTGTGTTGTTTGACAGCAGAAGTGCAAGCTACGACTTGCTTCAGCAGGCCGACATCTCCATGTATTCGGCCAAGAGCCACGGCAAGAATGCCATTCGCTTTTACGATCCGAGCATGCAAAGCAGCATTGCTGCTCGCCTGCAACTGGAGCAACAGATCCGGCAAGGGCTGCTCGACAATGAATTCCGCGTTTACTATCAGCTTCAGTGGAGCGATCAGAAAGGGCTTATCGGCCTTGAAGCGCTTCTGCGCTGGCAGCATCCGGATTGGGGCCTGGTAGGCCCTGCCGCGTTTCTGGAAGTCGCAAGCAACACAGGATTACTTACCGAGTTGGACCGTTGGCTGCTCGATGAGGTGTGCTCGCAGTTGCTTGCCTGGTCAAAAGAGCCTTCTCTCGCCCACCTACCGGTTTCGGTCAATGTCTGCGCGTCCCATCTACGGCAATCCAGTTTTGCCACTGAGGTTATGGACGTCTTGAAACACAAGCATATCGATCCTGCCCTGATCAAAATCGAGCTGACCGAGGCAACCCTGATACTGGACCTCGACCAGGCCTGTTCGCATATCGAAACACTTAGAGGACAAGGTGTTCGCTTCGCCCTGGATGACTTCGGTACCGGGTACTCATCACTCAACTATCTGCAGAAGCTCCCCATCGATCAGGTCAAGATCGACCAGAGCTTTGTGCAACGGCTGCCAGGTTCGGAGAGTGTTGCCATCATCCAGGCCATTTCCGGTCTGGCTACGACCTTTGGCCTCGATATCGTAGCAGAGGGTGTGGAGAGTGAAGCACAGCGCCAGCTGCTGGCCGAAAATGGTTGCACAACCTATCAGGGCTATCTGTTCGCTAAACCCTTGCCGGCTCGAGACGTAGTCCGTGCGGCGGAGCTGGCCAGCACCTGAAGGGAGTGATTGCCCAATGTGACAGATCAGCTGCCTAATCCTGCCGCTGGTCTGTCATAAATATTTAATGACCATCTGTCTTTCATTAAATCCTGTGGGCGCCGATAAGTGAACCAAGCCTCCCCTTTCGGCCGCTTACTTCAAGGATCAATCATGTTCTTCAAACGCCTCAAACAGGAATTGGCCGCCCTGCGGGAAAGACTCTCGGTTGTACAACAGGTCAAACAAAGCCTCGATACATCGATGATTGGCTTTACCCTTGACTCACAAGGCGTGATTGAACAGGTCAACGAGCAATTCATGCTTGAAATGCTCTACAAAAGCCATGAGATCGTCGGTCGCAATATTGACGAGCTGGTTCCAGTGCATATCAAGCAAACCGATATCTATCGACGGATGAAGGTTGCGCTTCAAAAAGGTGAACACTTCAGTGGCGTTGTACGTCTGCTCAGGGCAGACGGGAAAGAAGCCTGGCTACGCTGCCTGTGGCAACCGATACGCAATGCTTCGGGTCAAGTTGACCAGTTTTATATCTACGCAAACAACCTGACCCGTACGATCGAGACCTCCCGCGAGCACGAAAGCCTAATCAAGGCGCTGTTACGCTCAACTGCTGTCATTGAGTTCAACCTAAACGGCGAAGTAATCACAGCCAATGACCGCTTCCTCAGTGCTATGGGTTATACGCTGGATCAAATCAAGGGCAAGCACCACCGCCTGTTCTGTGAGCCGGCCGAGTACAATTCGTCTGAATATCAGGATTTTTGGGCCAAGCTCAATCGCAGCGAATTCGTCAGCGGCCGCTTCAAGCGCGTGGACAAATATGGCCATATCGTCTGGCTTGAAGCTTCCTACAACCCCATCCTCAACGCTGAGGACAAGCTGTGCAAGGTCGTGAAGTTCGCAACGGTCATTACAGATCAGGTCAACCGTGAAAACGCCGTCATCGAGGCGGCCGGTATCGCCTACGGCACGTCGCAACAAACCGATGCCGCGGCCAGAAAAGGTGCTGGCGTAGTCAACCAGACCATCGATATCATGCAGCAGTTGTCCAAGCAGATGGAGCATGCTGCTGAAGGCATCGAAGCACTAGACAAGCAGTCACTCGTGATCGGCTCGATCGTTAAGACAATCAGTAGTATTGCAGACCAAACTAATCTGCTGGCTCTCAACGCGGCTATTGAAGCCGCCCGCGCGGGTGAGCAAGGTCGTGGTTTCGCGGTCGTGGCCGATGAAGTACGTCAGCTGGCAGCCCGAACGAGCAAAGCAACCGAAGAAATCGTTGGCGTCGTGCAAGAGAACCAGGCACTGGCTCAGGAAGCAGTCTCCCGCATGTCTCAAGGCAAGAGCCAGGCAGAACAGGGTTTGGCGCTAGCCTCTGAAGCCGGTGTGGTCATCGTCGATATTCAAGACGGCGCTCAGCGAGTAGTTGACGCAGTGGGCCAGTTCAACCAACTGACAACATAAGCCACACAGCGTCTTCTCGCATAAAAGGACTCTGCGGGTGACTGTTTGCAGACCGCGTGTTGGGCCGTACCAGGCTCTATGGAGCTTGGTCTGGAGCTGAATGTATACAGTTCGTCCAATAACGTAAAAAGCAACCCAAAAAAATTTAATTTTTTTTGGGTCAGCTAAGTCCATGCCAGCAAAAGATTTTTTTACACGTCAATGCAATATTACGGAAATATTTGCGTGCCATTGGGCAGAACCCCCTAGAGGGAACGAGCGGTCATCATTAGAATGCGCGCCCCTAACCCATGGAACTCGAACCGGTAGCGGCTAAAGTCGTTATCAGGCAGTCCATGTGCGCACGGCGGCCGGCAGTCCACACGATATGTCTTGGCCCTGTGAAGTCGAATTACTCATTGAAATTGACAGATCTCCTGTGAGAAGGCCTCGCGCGTACTGACAGGAGGTAATACGCCATATCGATCTGATTATCCCACGAGGACATGATGGACGTTACCCAATTTGATACGCTTATCCAGCTGCTTGAAACGCTTCCCCTGCATAATCTGACCGAAGCCCAACTGGACCGTCTGCATGCTGCAGCCGATGTCTGTTTCTGTGAAGTTGAAGAAGAGTGGGATAAGCGGGAAAGCACGACGGTAGTCGCCTGATACACCTTGCTTGACTACAGGGAGACGCCTCCCCTGTCTGAAGAGCCCGCCGGTTGTTTTATCTCCATCTCGTGACAAGACGCTCAGTCTGAAAACACAGCGGCTCGAGGATCAAACAAAGCCGCCCCTGGGTCAGGGGCGGCTTTGTCGTTTCTGGGTATACCGATCAACTCTGCCTATCCACTCTCACAAATAACTGCTTCATACGCTGGGCTTTACCGGGTCCACTAAGACATTTGCCCCCCAACAGGTGTACGGAGACGTACCGAACCCAACAATTCTGTAATCCCGCCGACGCAGTGCGGCACGCCCTGGCGTACCGCACTGCTGCGTTCAAGGCTTCACAGGCACCGGGCACAACCGCAAGCGGCCGGAACTGTAGCCAATCGCCAGGACCTGATCATCTCCGCTCCAGGCCATGGAGCTTACACCCGCCTCGTCCAGCAAGCCTGCCAATGGTTCACTACGGGCAAGATCAAAAATAATTGTGAGACCATCGTCTCCACCGGAGGCTAGGCGGCTGTCTGCATGGCTGAACACAATAGAGCTGATTGGTTTGGTATGTACGGGTAGTACTACCGGCTTGCTGCTTTGTGGCCCCCCACCTGAACAATCCCAAATAATCAAAGATGCCGCACCGCCTGTTGCGAAGTAGCGGCTGTCAGCACTCCAATCAAAATGCCTGACCTTGGATGGGTACCCACTCATGCGAAAATCTTCGCCGCTTTTCAAATACCACAGGTGAATAGCATTGTCCTGGCATCCGGCGGCAATGAACCGCTGATCTGGACTGACCGAGAGACTCAGCAAAGAGTCTTTCCAGGGGAAGTGCCGCAGGGGCTGCTCACGCTCCGCAGACCATTGGTTGACCAACCCATAGCAGCTGCTGAGCAGGGTAACATCGGCCAGCCATAATAACCCTGTGACCGTACTGGCGGTCTGTCCGAAGCTTTGCTCCAGCTTGCCTTCGGCGGTCCAGAGCTGGATCTGCCGGCCGGCAGCCGAAGCCAATCCGCCCTCGGCTGACCAGCATAAAAATTCGACCCAACTACGTCCGCTATCCAGCTGATGTACTTTACTGCCCGTAGCGGGCTCCCACAGGATAATACCGCCCCGCTGCCCACCACTGGCCAAAAGGTTACCGTCAGGTGACCACGCTAATGCACTGGTCGCCAGCCCATGCACCGCATGACGCCATACTTCGCGACCATTAGCCGTGTCATACACCGCAACCGAACCGTCCGCATAGGCCGTCGCCAGCCGGGTATTGTCTGACGACCAGACCAGCGTGTTGATGTGCTCGCCACCCTCCACTTGCCAGAGGCTCTGCAGGCGTTGTACCGCTGTGGAGTCGCTCATGCCAGGCAACCTTTCAGTCCTGCTATTAGCTCTTCGCGGTCCAGATTACGGCCAATGAATACGATTTCGCTCTGGCGTTTCTCATTGGGCTGCCACAACCGATCCGGGCCGCCATCAAGCAACATATGAACGGCTTGGAAGACGAATCGGCGATTCTCCTGTGCAATGTTTAGAATGCCTTTGGTTCGTAGGATGTCCTGCCCCTTCCGAGCCAGTAGCGAACCTAGCCATTGATTGACCTTTGCCTCCGACAGCGCCCCTTCCAAGGTAATGCCAACAGAGCTGATTTCTTCATCATGGCTATGGGACGCGGCAAACTCGCGTTGACTGCTCGGCTCAAGGCGAACGCCGGACTGCTCCAGTCGCAGCCCAAACTCTTCAGGCCCATGCTCGGTTATCAGAGCATAGTATCCCGCCGCCGGAATCAGCAGATTTACCGTCTGCTCTGCGTCGTCTTTCGGTACTTTCAAATTGACGGCCTGGCGACTAGGCACCAGCTTGGTACCTGCACGGACCTTTTTGGCCTCTCGATCAAAGGCTCCTTCGGCAATAACAACAGCCCTGTCCAGATCATCCTCACTGTCACCATTGACAGGCATCAGCAGCGCGCCAAGGAAAGGATCGGGTCCTGCCCCATAACGGAGCTCGGTAATGCCCGCCGGCAAATGCCAGATTCCAGCCCACTCAAACGGATATTCCTTTTGTAGAAAGTCTGGCCGTTGGTCCAACACCCGTTCCAGATCAAAGCCGCCCACGTTCATGACAGTAGGAATATCGACTTCGGCATTGACGGTCCGATGGATACGAGCCAACGAATTCATCTTGCGGATTCGTGTTTCCAATTCGTCCAGCCTGGCGGGCTCGACCAGATCCGTCTTGTTCAGCAGGATGACATCGGCAAAGGCAATCTGCTCTCGTACCTCACTGCTGTCCTCCAGGTGCAACCAGACATGGTGAGCATCGACCACGGTAATGATGCCGTCCAGCTGGAGCTGCGCTCGGATTTCGTCATCGACAAAGAACGTCTGCGCCACCGGGCCGGGATCGGCCATGCCCGTGGTCTCCACCAGAATATGATCGAACTTGTCACGGCGGTTCATCAGGTTGCCCAGGATCCGGATGAGGTCACCCCGTACCGTGCAGCAGATACAACCGTTATTCATCTCAAAGACTTCTTCGTCGGCATTAACCACCAAGGCGTCATCAATGCCGATCTCGCCAAACTCATTTTCAATCACAGCAATACGCATACCATGCTGCTTGCTAAGGATGTGATTGAGCAACGTCGTTTTGCCTGAACCCAGAAAGCCGGTCAGCACCGTGACAGGGACGCGTAGATCTGACATAAAACACCCAACCGATAATGTTATGAGATAACGTAACCTATCAAATAGCTAGCGTCTATATGCGCTTGATAAGGTAATTAGCTAATCCGGTGTCCCTAGTCGGGAAAAACGTCCTGTTTCATCGAGTAACATGTAGGTGTCATGTATTCCCTTTCGAGCAAAGGCTTCATGTTTTCTGCATTCATCGTTTCTGCCTCAATATAAGAAAGAAACCGCCGCCCAGAACAGCCGTTGCGATACCAATAGGAAGATCATCGGATGTGAATAAGGTATGCGCGGCCATGTCAATCCATAGCAGAAACAGCCCGCCTAGTAGTGCTACCACCGGTAAAGGTTGCCGATGTTTGGCCACGATAAACCGCCTCGCCAGATATGGGAGCATCAGTCTGACAAATCCGATGGCGCTGCTGACCGCCACCATGACGCCTGAAAGCAACGAGGCACAGATATAGGCTAGCAAGGGAACCCTGGTTTACTCAGGTATTACTGGCTTACTGAGTAAGGTTGAGCTGATAACTGAACTGCTCTTTCACCTATCCTCCGCCATCAAAGGCCATGCCACAGGTCATAGTTGCCGTAGCCCAAACGTAGATGATTTTGGATCGCTTCTGCAGGGACTGTTTTGACAGGACGTTGTCCCCTACACCAGCCGCGACTTCGCCATGAAATAGAGAGGCGAGTCCCCATAGCAGCTCAATCAGGCCCACCTGATTACAGGTCCGTTGGAAACATGGCCTTCCCGTAATCGATATAAAGGCTCGCTCCGTCATGGAGCTGAATGACCAAATGTTACTCTGTAAAACCACGACGTTCATGCAGTGCCGTACCGCCCCATATGACTAATAAAGGGCGGCCGTGAAACAGCGTCCTAACAGATAGATTTACATCTGATAAGCCTCCTCCCCGTCTATCACCGACTGGGCTGGCAGGCCTCTTCGGAGGCGTAAGACTACTCAAGGAGCTGTTACATTTTCGGTTTTAAGCCTGTCGCCGGGTTGCACTCCAAACCAGACGCCTACCGTCGCGTCTGGTAATGTTGACGGTGTCTCGGCAGCCATAACTGAAAAATGAAAAGATGGAGTTGCCAGGCCATGCAGCACGCTTCATGGGGTACGTCCACGGTATAAATTGAGAGGATTAGCAATCCAATAAGTCAGCTGAATCGGTTACGTTATGACGTATTATTAATGAAGAAGTGTAGGACCGATCTAAAATTCAGAAGCCTGCTGCCAGCTCCTTGGGAGAGTGTTGTCTCAGCGAGGCGCAATCCTTTCGGCTCTGATGATAGTGCAAAACCATAGGTATGCTAAGAATTGCCTCGTCTTCTGCATTCCCGAGCCGCCTTATCCGTCCAGATAGAATCATTTGCTTGTAAGTCCCTCTTGGACAGCGCTACCTTAGACGGCTATATCCCGGATGTACGACTCATAACAACAACGCACTGATTAACCTATGCCCAGAACAGGTTCCCGCACCACTGGCCGCCCTACGCTGGCCGAAGTAGCCAGACTTGCCGCTGTTTCGCCCATTACTGCATCACGAGCCCTGCGAGGGGTTGCCACGGTTGCGCCCGAGCTGGTCGAAAAAGTCCGCGAGGCCGCCCGTGCCCTGGGTTACGTTGCCAACCCTGCCGCCCGCACCCTGGCCTCCGCACAAAGTCAATCCGTTGTGGTGCTGATCCCTTCGCTGTCAAACCAGCTATTCATTGAGAGTCTGGAAGCTATCCATCAGGTTTTAAGACCTCACGGGCTGGAGGTACTGATTGGCAATTATCACTACTCGCCTGAAGAAGAAGAAAATCTAATTCGCAATTATCTGGCGTATCAGCCCAGGGGAATTCTGCTGACAGGCTTTGACAGAACGGAGCATGCCCGTCAGCTACTGGCTGGCAGTCGCGTTCCTTGCGTACATATGATGGAACTGGATGCGGATACGGCTACGTGCAGCGCTGGTTTCTCTCAATATGCTGCGGGGGCAGCGGCGGCCCGGCACCTGATTGAGCGTGGCCGCCAACGCATTGCCTATATTGCGGCCCAGCTCGATCCACGCGCGCTAAGGCGTGGCGATGGATTCCGGGAAACCCTACAGCAAGCCGGCATGTATGATCCTGCTTTGGAGATACTTGATGTCCGGCCCTCCTCGATCGAATTGGGAGCTACCTTGTTCACCGATCTCATGCACCGGCATCCTGACGTGGATGGGATCTTCTTTTGTAACGATGACCTGGCACACGGAGCGATCTTTCAGGCCCAGCGCCAGGGTATTTCCATTCCCCATCAGGTCGCCCTGGTCGGCTTCAATGATCTGCCGGCCTCGGCCCACATGGTGCCACGCCTTACGTCCATCCGGACACCCCGGGAAGCCGTAGGTCATCAAGCCGCCATGTTACTCCTGGACCTGATGGCAGAACGTACCGGACCAACCCAGATCGACCTGGGATTTGAATTGGTCGTGCGGGAAAGTAGCTAGACTGGGTGATATAGGGTCACCACCTGTTGGAATACATCCTCATACGCAGCGGTCAATAGGGCTTGTCTGATCCCGCCCCTTGTACGATCGCCACACCAGAGCTAGTACCAAGGCGGGTAGCACCCGCCTCAATCATGGCAACGGCGGTGGCGTAATCCCGAACACCGCCCGAAGCCTTGACCCCCATATCAGGTCCGACGACTCGGCGCATCAGGCGAACATCTTCAAGGGTTGCGCCCTGATGACTGAAGCCGGTAGACGTCTTTACAAACGCAACGCCCAGCTCCCGACAGATAACACAAGCCTGCTCCTTCTGCAGATCATCCAGCAGGCAGGTTTCTAGAATGACCTTGAGCGGAACGGAACCGCAGGCAGCAAGTACCTGTGCAATGTCGCTGCGGACCTCTTCCAGCAAACCATCCTTCAACCAACCGATATTCAGCACCATATCGATCTCCTGAGCACCGTTTGCAATGGCACGTTCGGCCTCGAACGCCTTGGTTTCGCTTAACCCTGCTCCAAGCGGAAACCCCACTACAGCGCACACACGCGACGGAGCTTCTTTCAGGCATTGAGCCACATAGGGCACATGCGCCGAATTTACGCATACGGAATAAAACCCATACTGCTGCGCCTCTTGGCACAGCTGCCGAAGCTGTTCGCGCGAGGCATTGGCAGCCAGTAACGTGTGGTCGATGTAGTGAGCAAGGCTAGCCGGTTCGATAGTCATGGCGTTACGTCCGTAGCGGTCGCATTAAAGACGCGTACGTTAAATAAAAAACGGCCTGCAAGGCAAACGCCTGCTGGCTGCTCTTTTCCCCCTCACTCTTAAGATGACCGGGCAGTCATATAATCCTTGTCTATAGTTGCCTAGGACTGGCGCTGCGCTTGTTCGACATCCTAGCAGGGGCGTCGCTCTATAGCCGCAGCGTGCTCCCCTACCTCATAAGAAAAGCAAGAAGGTCCTATGCGCATCACGTTGCTCCGAAACAGCCTGCTTACCCTGTGCGTAAGCCTTTCCACTGCCGTCGCTGCCGATTCGGCTGTCGCACCCGGGGCACCGGGTGAATCGCCCTTTTGGTCGTATTCAGGCAAGACCGGCATCGGAACGTCCTATGAGCAATACCATAACGGGGCTTATTCCAGCGATGCCGCGACAAGACAGGTGTCCAGGGTGTGGTTTTCCTTAGCCAACGGCATCGTGACAGAAACCATGTTCGGCCTGATTCATGAGGCACAGCTGCGTGCAATGCAGGTAGTGGTAAAAGGGCCTGACTTTGTCGATCTTGAAGAAACCGATACGACCAGCGAAACGCACTATCTCTCTACCGATAGCGAGGGCAGACCTACGTCCCTGGCCTACCGGCTGATCAATCGCGCCAAAAACGGCCAGTATGAAATCGAAAAGCATGTATTTACCGATCCAGACTCCGACGCATTGGTCATGCGAGTCATCTTTCGCAGTACCAACCCTGCACTCGAGGCTTATCTCCATATTGACCCTGCCATAAGTAACAGCGGAAGCGGTGATCATGCCTTTACAGAGCGAAACGCACTGTATGCCCAGGAACAGGAAACCACTCTGGTGGTCAAGGCTAGTCGTGATCTGGAGCTACCAACCGTGGGCTTTGCCGGAGTCTCGGATGGGCTTGAGGAGTTGCGCAAGAAAGGATCGCTTGAGTCACGCTATACCACTACCGGCAGTATACCCGGCAATGTAGCCATGATGGCCCGGATACCCCGTACGGGGGACTTGACCACCATCGATGTCGTGGTCGGATTCGGTCGTACTCGACAGGCTGCAGACCAGGCAGCCGATAGCACCTTGCAGCGTGGCTACGAACACGTGCTTGCGCACTATAACGGTGAGGGAGATGCTATAGGTTGGCAGGACTATCTGGCCTCGCTGACCAGTCTGCCAACGATGCGGCAACAGACGACAGATAACGGCAAGCTGCTCAATGTCAGTGCGATGGTGCTGAAAGCCCAGGAAGACAAGACTCATGCAGGCGCTCTAATCGCCTCGCTGTCCAACCCCTGGGGTGAAACGGTACCCGCTACCAAAGGCACTACCGGCTACAAGGCCGTCTGGCCACGGGACTTTTACCAATGTGCCATGGCTCTGCTGGCTCTGGGCGATACACAGACCTCCAGGGTAGCGTTTGAATACCTGAAAAAGGTCCAGGTCACAAAAGACACACCTCCCCTGCAGGCAGATGGCTCTGCCTATATCCATGAGCAAAAGCAAGAGAGTGCCCAGAAAAGCGCTGAGTCTGGAGCAACCGGCTGGTTTCTTCAGAAGACCCATGTCGACGGCACGATTGAATGGGTAGGTGTTCAGCTCGATCAAACCGCCATGCCGATCATGCTGGGCTACAAGCTCTGGAAAAATGGCGTGCTTTCTGACAACGACATCACCCGGTGGTATCGGGAGATGCTCAAACCGGCCGCGGACTTCCTGGCTCAAGGTGGGCAGGTCAGGCTGGGCTGGAATGACTGGACCGTAAAACCTCCACAAACACAGCAGGATCGCTGGGAGGAACAATGGGGCTACTCCCCCTCTACCACCGCGGCCGTCATTGCAGGTCTTGTAGCCGCATCGGAACTGGCCACCCGGGCAGGTGACCAGGAAGGAGCCAAATCCTACCTGGATACTGCCAGGCGCTACTCCAGTCGTATCGAATCCAGCATGTTTACACAAAAAGGTGTTTTTGGAGACAAGCGCTATTACCTGCGGATCACACAAAACGATAACCCTGACGACGGCGGGTTGCTGCTGGACAACAACAGCCGGCCAGGCCTTCCAGAAAACCAGATACTGGACGCGGGCTTTCTGGAGCTTGTCCGTTACGGTGTTCGTCCTGCCACAGACACCCACATCGTCAATAGCCTGAATGTACTGGACAATCAAGCCATTCCGGAAAACCTCAGGGTCAAGTACACCTTTACCTACCCGGGCGTTTCAGGAGAATTTCCCGGCTGGAGACGCTACGGAAATGATGGCTACGGTGAAAGTGAGACCACGGGTATCAATTATCCCGCGACTGAAGAGCCGGTCATGAACTCAGGGTTGCGTGGCCGTGTCTGGCCTATTTTCACAGGCGAGCGCGGCCATTACGCTCTGGCACTTGCAAAAGCGCAGCAGCCGGGTGGAGAAAAGATCTTATCCGAGGATCAGTTAAAGGGAATCCGTGACACCTACGTCAAGGCCATGGAGCTTTTTGCCAACCAGGGGTTCATGCTTCCCGAACAGGTATGGGACGGCGTGGGTAATAATGAGCGTCATCAATATACCAAGGGCAAGGGGACTGACAGCGCAACGCCCTTGGCATGGTCCCATGCCGAGTATGTCAAATTGGTGCGTTCGCTCAGTGATCAGCGTGTGTGGGACCGTTATCCCGTTGTCTCAGAGAAACTCCAGCCATAAGGCCGGAATACGGTATGCTGAGCGGGATACACTTCATCCTGACAGTTCCATTGAACAGAATGAAAAGGAGTTCACGCTGTTGGATGAGAAAAAGACCTTATTGGGCATCAGGTTGTCTGTTGAAGAGCCTTATCTCTTTGGCAGGCTTCCTATACCATCCGGGATGAGAGATAACGCATAATGGAAAGCAAGGCCGCGATTCCATCAAGACAACTGACTACTCTGGAGTATTTGCATGAATAAAGGGGAATTGATCGATCAAGTGGCTGCAGCAGCAGGCCTAACCAAGGCTCAAGCTCAAGCAACTGTGACCGCCATCACCGACACTATCAGCCAGGAATTGGCCAAGGGTAACGATGTTGCTCTGGTTGGTTTTGGTACCTTTACCGTCAAAGAGCGCGCCGCCCGTGAAGGCCGCAATCCTCAGACTGGCAAGACCATTAAAATCGCAGCTGCCAAAGTGCCTGGCTTCAAGCCTGGCAAAGGCCTGAAAGACGCTGTGAACTGACAGGCGTCCGACGCGGTAAGAAAAGGCCTGCTTGAAGCAGGCCTTTTTCATTTCTCAGGGCTTATACCCTGTCCGGGCCCGATAGGTGCTTTCAAAGGATAATGGACTGACCTCCAGGCCAGGACGTGACCTCCCCCACAATTCGTCCTCATCCATATACAGACCGTATTCGGGAAGTACAGGAATTCGCTGGCTGCTCTTGTTACTGCGCCGTAGTGCAATGCGGTTTTCGATATTGAAATCCTTTAACCCCACCACCTCTGTAGGCTGCTCACCCGCCAAAAAGAATAGGGGTAGGTTGGCATGCAACATGGCATCGTAGCGAGAGCGATGACTGAAAAACACATTGACTCTTGGGTGAGGCGCTACCTTCTCGACCTTTACCAGTCGGGCATGATCGGCCAGATTGAAGATCACCCTCAAGGCCGCGCCTGCTGGTGTCCCTTCAATATCGCTCCCCTCACGCTGTGCCTGTAGCTGAGCCAGCTTCTCTAGCCGACGTCTCACCTCCCCCACGGGTACTCGCTTGGTCTTGCCGGTATGGCCTGCCCAGGTAAAGCTCAACAGCCGCGGTGTCGCATCAAAGGCCTGTATATGACGTGTCAGTTGTTTAAGGCTGATACTCGCTCCCAGGGCCTCTCTTACCAAACGGGTACGCGCCGTCTCAGCCAGTCCCTGCTTCAGCCTTACACGCTCAATAGCAGCCTCTACAGCCCCTTTCATTTGATTGACCTGTCGTATCGGCCCCAGCATTGATTCGCTCAGCAGAAACCAGCCTGGCAAACGCCTGACTGTTCCCGGAGCCTGATCGGCTTCCCGTTCGAACTGTTGAAGTACTGCTTGGCTGAGTTCAATGGCCTGCCTGCCTCGCACGGACACGGGAGTGATCGCTTTCGGTGCAGCTTGCTCAGTGAGTGTTGGCAATGACCACACCTCACCTGAAACCACACAGGTAGACCATCGCGAATTCAAATCGGCGACAGCCTGCTTAAGATGCATATAAGCAGTTTCGATACTTTCAGGCATTTCTTTTAATACCACTCCTCATATATACCTCATATTAACATCTGTTTATCATGGTTACTTTAGCTATAACCCGGAATAAAAGCTTTTAAGGTCAATATGAGGTATCTGCAAGCTTAATCGTATAAATTCCTCTATGGAGTGGTATTATTACGAGTATAATAGGTGCAAGTGATTCCATTCCTGATAGACAAACGTGCTGAAGTCATGGCTCTTTCAAACAGTATGGATTGTCTCGACTGTGCAGGCCGAAACATGGACCTGTGTAATCAATAATCCCAGGACCGTTTATTAATATTGTCAGCTTGAGGTAGAACGCGACTTCTATAGGAGGCTCTACCCTCTCATTTCACCCACGTTCTGTCTTCTGTACAGACTTATGAGCTTCGCTCAGCACCGTAAACAAATCGCTTTACCCATAAAAATACACTTTAATGGGTTAAAAGACGGTTATTTAAGGTTAAAGAACGGTTAAGGGCTGTGGATATAACTGCTAACTTATTGATATATAAGGGTTTTATTGGATATGCGGAAACGTCAACATGACGTTTATATACGTCAACATGAGGTATGTGCCTGTCAACATGACGTATAGATGCGTCATGTTGACGTATATCGTACCCTAAAGCCCTTCTTAACAACGTAAGTAATTGATTTTTAAAGACTTTTTTAATATTTAATACTTAAGTCATTATGAGGTATAGATACGTCATTATGACGTATCATATGTCATTATGAGGTATGGTTTTCCATAAGTTACTGATATTTAAGTACTTTGTTCCATTGCCCAATCGGTCTGACAGACCATTTTGAGGCCATCAAACAAGGGTGAGCCCTCCTTTTTTGGCGATAACTCCCTAATTTTTAAGCGGTTTTTAACTTTTCCCTAGGCTTGCAGTACCTTCGCTCCGTTTACTTAGCTAATACAAAGGCAATGTCAAAATGAGGTATTTTTGCATAACTCCTTGATTTTTAAGGACTTTTTATAGAATTGACGTCGAGTAAGTAGTCATTTGCTTAAAATGTCGCCACTATCTCCAGTGCATACTTGTCAAGCCATGCCCTTTCGCTGCTTAAAAGCTACCTCATCCTGACATGCAGCTTGGAAAACCTTCGGTTTCAGCAGAAAAACTACCTCATCCTGACACTTTCGCCGTCTTTTACTCTTACAAGATCCTAAAATGGGTCCTCGACCGCTATAAAACCCCTGAATTAGATGATTTAGCGGCATGAATCGGTGTTAATAGGCATACAGAATAAAACACTTAATAAAAAACGGAGCCACTAGGCTCCGTTTTTCGAGCGTTTTACGTTATTCGCTCTTTAGTAAGGGCCTGTTGTTTCGGACTACCCTTACAATATTGTCTTTGCCTATATCCCATTCCTTGAGAAAATCGATGTTCTTTAGCTCATCGAGTGCGTCCCGCAACATCTGTTTGAACTTTGCCTCTGTCTTGGCTTTGGATCCACACGATTCCCGGATGGTTTCTACCTTAATGCCATAAGGCTCGCGATGGGTACCATAGAAGCCATGTAACCACTTAGCCAGCGGACGTAGTTCCAGGCGTGACTGCCAATCGAGACGTGTTGTATACACATCGGCTGCAAAGAGAATAGCCATTTCTGGCTCAATTTCGACATGCCACGTGTCGCTCAAATCACCTTCTTCTGTTGTGTACTCAAAACGCCGCAATAGAGAGACGCCCACCCCTTTACCCAGGCGGGTCGATTCGATACGAACAGACGTCGCTTTGAGGCGCTCCAATACATTCAGGAGCTTTTGGGTGTAGTCTTTCCCTCTCGGCCAGCGCAATTCCTTCTTCATTTCCGAAGGGCGGAAACTCACTCGGTTGCCAAGCTTCTCTGTACGAGCCATATGGACAACCTGCAGCCAGACATCCATATCGTCTTCCTGACGAAGTTCCTGGCCGGTGTAGTAGATTCTTGCGTTACCGTAACAGTGCAATTCACGCCCATTGATGAACTCGCGGGCCTGGTTTCGGTTACCAACCGTAAACAGCGCACTACGCAGCATTTCATTGGGCGCACTGCGTAAATCATCTGCCCATAAGGGCAGTTGATTGACCTTTTCCTCGATTACCTTTTCAGCGCGCTGTTGTATGCGAGTAAGTGCTGTTTCTCGGGGGGGCCTGCCTTTACGCTCCGTTTTTTCAGGAGCGGCTGGCTCTTTCTCATCACTCACGAGGTTCTGCTCCCTGTTCAGCCAGATTACTGATCAGAGCTCTTAGCTCTTTGAGTTGGTCATCGCTAAATGTTTTGCGGTCCAGCTCAAATATCACTCTGTCCTTCTTGGTGGAAACGCGTGCGACCTTTCGCTCACCAATAACGATATCTTCACTGGGCGTCGAAGCCTTGGGTGCAGAGACTGATTTGGTCAGCAAGTCTTCACGAATACGTTTGGCCAGCCCAGCTTGTGCCAGTTTTCCGTTGGCCAGATCTCTAAGGGCCTTGTTCAAGGCAGACTCATAATCAAGACCTGCTGCCTGAACTTCCTTGATAACAGGTTTCAACGCATCTACTGCGTTCGCGCCCAGCATTTTGGGGTTGGCCTTGAGCATATTAAGGCTCGACTCTGGCAGAGCGCCAAAAGCCATGATGCGGTAGAGCTGAGATTTGCTGATATCCAGTTTGCGCTGCAAATCATTGACTTGAGTGAACGAGGTGCGCATTCGGGTAATAGCATGGTACTTCTCAAAGTCCGAGAGGTCCTTGCGGTGTATATTTTCGAACAGACTGCGCAGTGCGCTTTCGAAATCATCGACGACTTCTACCAGGGCATCGATATATTTCTTGCCAAGCTTTTTGTGAGCACGTAGTCGGCACTCTCCGGCAATTAGCTCATAGCGCTCACCAGCGATTCGAACGTTGATTGGACTTAACAGCCCTTCCTCTTCAATCGATAATGCCAGCTCTCCAATATATTCCTCGTCAAAAACCAGGCGAGGTTGATAGGGGTTAGCGTCAACCAGATCGACAGGAATCGAGCGCGGTACTCGATGGGACTTTAAATTCTCTACCTGCTGAACCGCCGAATGACGAGATATCTGGCTGACCAAGCCTTGAGCGAGAATGGAACCCAACTTTTGCTTGGGTGCGTTTTGTGAGGAGGTCGATTTCTTTTCCATAATATGCTCTTACGCTGCGGTCTCTTTGTCGATGTACTTGGCCAATTCCTTGTATTGCTTGGCCACCTTGTTCGTTGAGTCGAACATCCGCAGGGAGGTTTGAACGGTTGATGACTGGTTGATCTTCGTTGTTGTTCCTATCTTTACTGGAACAAGCTTTCCAAATAGGCCCATCGCTTTTTGTTCGATGTTCTGACAAACCAGTTGACGATCATCATGACGAATCAGCAATGCGCCTAAGTTGATCAATGTCGGGTTGATCCGCGTGATCTGCTGAACTCGTTTGGTCAGATCAGCGAGGCCGTACAAGCCATAAGGCGATCCTGACTCTACGGGAATCAATAAATGGGTCGCCGCGGCCAATGCATTGGAAGTCAGAAGCCTAAGGCTAGGCGGGCAATCAATGATGATGTAATCCGCTTTACCCAGTAGAGGCTGAAGCCGGTCCCGTAATACTTCATTAGGGCGAGGCTCCATGCGAAGTGCATCGTCTGCATTATCCAGAGCCATGCTTCCATAGATAAGTGCAACGCCATCGATCCTGGTTTCGTCATGAACAAAGTAGGTGAGTGGTAGTTCAGGATTCGTCAGTAATTCGGCTGTTGTATAATTTATCTCAGCAGGGTGAGACATCCCGATATGTTGACTTGCGTTAGCCTGGGGATCCATGTCTACGACACAAACCAGTTTTCCCATTTGTGCCAAGTTATCTGCCAAGTTGATACAGGTTGTCGTCTTGCCAACCCCGCCTTTGTGGTTGGCGATAGCGATTACAACCGTTTTCTTTTCTTCTTTCTGCACAGCCGATCCACTCCGGGCCATTTTCTATCCTCTTCGTTGAGGCCATGTGTTGGAGTAATCGTAACAGACAAACACACTGCTTTTAACGGTTATTTGGCTTTGGTCAGGATGTTTTAGGCCTATATCTCATTATGAGTCCCTAGTAGGGAAACTGCTCAGGTCAGGTAAGGCTGGATGTCTAGAAAAGTCCCTAGTAGGGAATTAATGTCATAGGAAGCTACGACCTGCTATTTGCGTTTTATTAAATTCTTTTAAAGTCTATTTATACGATAGAGCGATATGCATAATTATTAAGTCCCTACTAGGGAATCTACTAAGCGTGACTCAGCAGATGGATAATAATTCTATCGACAGGGTAACCAAATAACTTTTCAAATGAATGCTTTTTCTTGCTTAATCTTATTGAAACTCGCAAGCAGCATACCTTGTTGGACACGAGTAGGTAACTTAGGATAAATAAGGATGCGCCGAAAGACGCGCCGTAGCCGCTGTGTTAAAGCAAATATGGTTTACGGAGATCAAGGTATAAAAAAACGCCCTGCAGGCGTTCTTTTATAAGAGAAAATGAGGTAACTACACACCTGATACTGACATAGCATTAGCGAGTCCGACTGTTACGTCTGGAGTTCAGTCGCTCAGACCAGTTTCCCAGGTCTTGTAAGGAAACATTGTCATCCCAGGCGTTTAGGGAGAATCCCTTATTGGTAAGCTCTCTTCTTACTTTACATAAGTAAAGACGCAGCGCACGCCGATTGGCGTAAAACAAGGGCACCAGTCGTTCTGACCTGTATACGATGCGACCCGATTCGTCGGATGCAGTAAAGGTCATAAAACCGAGAGTTGTTTTGGGTGTGAAATGACAGACTAGGGGCGCTAACCCTGCGCAAATCATTTCCTGAGCCTGCTCATGATGAGGCGCTACCATATCGCTTACCGTCCTTGTGATATGTGAGAACCACTAGACACTTTCGATGGGGTTAAGTTCCTGCTTCTTATAAACCATAGACCAGGATCATCAGTATTGACAGTCAGAGCAGGTCGCGGGGGATTAAAGGTCGGAGCATGACGTCATTGCTTGGGGCTGTCATACGGTCTTACCCAAAAGAAATCGAGCTTTCAGCCGATAAATGATTCAACAAACCTAACTGCATAAGTGTGTAGATCCAAGATGACTCTGACAGAACTGCGCTATATCGTAACGCTTGCCCAAGAACAGCATTTTGGCCGTGCCGCTGAGCGCTGCCACGTCAGCCAGCCAACGCTGTCAGTAGGCGTTAAGAAGCTTGAAGACGAGCTTGGTATTCTGATTTTTGAGCGCAGCAAAACCAATGTTCGCCTTACACCTACCGGCGAAAGCATTATTGTTCAGGCACAAAAAGTTCTGGAGCAGGCGCAAGGTATTCGTGATCTTGCCAAGGCCGGTAAAAATCAACTGAGTGCACCACTTAAAGTGGGTGCTATTTATACGGTAGGCCCGTATCTCTACCCTCATTTGATTCCGCAGCTGAATCGTGTTGCGCCGGAAATGCCCCTCTATATAGAGGAAAACTTTACACCGGTTTTGCGTGACAAGCTGAGAACAGGCGAGCTGGATGCAATCATCGTTGCGTTGCCTTTTAGCGAAGCGGATGTACTGACCAAGCCGCTTTACGATGAGCCGTTCTATGTGATGATGCCGGCGAAGCACCCCTGGACGGAGCTCAAAACCATCGAAAATGCAAAGTTGGACGAGATGAGCCTCCTGCTGTTAGGGGAGGGGCATTGTTTCCGAGATCAGGTGTTGGAAGCGTGTCCAACGATCAAGAAGCCAGGTGTGGAGTCCAAGCATACCCAGGTCGAGTCC
The DNA here is from genome assembly GCF_003691465.1 of Pseudomonas sp. LTJR-52. Taxonomy (NCBI): domain Bacteria; kingdom Pseudomonadati; phylum Pseudomonadota; class Gammaproteobacteria; order Pseudomonadales; family Pseudomonadaceae; genus Pseudomonas; species Pseudomonas sp. LTJR-52. Next base: position 4,519,980 of record NZ_CP033105.1, on the reverse strand, counting down.
TCATCTCTAGAGACGATTCGTCATATGGTTGCCTCGGGCTTGGGCGTTTCGGTGCTTCCCCTCTCTGCCTTGGAAAGCCACCATTACGCACCAGGAATGATCGAGATTCGACCATTCAGCGCTCCCGTGCCTTTTAGAACAATTGCAATTGCATGGCGTGCAAGTTTTCCACGTCCCCAGGCCATTGATGTGCTTGCCGATTCTATCCGGCTATGCTCGGTCAATAGGGATTAACAACGACGCTCGCGTAGCCTGTTTCTCCCACAGGCTACCGCTATTTCAGCCTGTTGGAGCCTGGGGTCTTGCGCCTAAACGCTACCTGCTAATTCTTATAAATAGACCTTTTACGTTTGTTGATTAAGCGGTGGGGTCGTAAATTCTACTAATTTAGGTAGCTGAGCTAGGTCTTGCCCAAACGAACCGTGCAGCCAATAAAAAGATTGAGGCGGCGTGTATCAAGTATTGAAATTAACCTGAAGTATTAGGCCCTCCTGTGTTGCCTAAAGGGGAGAGTTATCCGTGATACTTAACGGTATGGCGGATAGGGTATAGCCATGATGTAGCAGCGGACATCAAGCGGGGCACTAAGTGGAATGGCCCATGTTCCACCACAAGACTGTTCTTACCTTTAAGACGCCGCGATTAAATACGACCGGAAACAAATAGACCGATCTCTTTACCGGCTAGTTATTCGCTTGGTAGCCCCATCTTTGTTGACATCGCATGCTTAGGTCAGAATGACGTATCGGCCTTCTCTTATAGGTTTGGATAAATAACCACTTTAGAGAAGCAGGTTAAAAGACATGCGACTCTTATGCTGTAGATGGACCAAATCCGTTCATATTCAAAAAGATAACGGTGTTCTGATCCTCAAAAGCGGGAGGTAAAGTGATTTGTCTAGATGTGTTTCACTTCTCTAGGTGTCAGGATGAGGTATCGCCTGAATGAAAAAGCCTGTGCTCGGGCTGTTTTAGAAAAATTACTGCATTTTCAATTTCTTCACTCAAGGCAGTAAAGACGTGGGCTCTGGTCAGCGTATGGCCAAACCGGACGTGTTGTACATTACAGAAATGAGCCTGTGATACCACCTGAATGACCGATGTCAGGATGAGGTATAAAGGATAACGCTAGATGGAGTGCGGTTATCTAGCCCTTTCTAGTTGGATCTGGATAACCTAGACGTTGACCCTCAGCTCATCTGACTTAATCTGTACTCTTGGCTCAGGGCACGGTACATAGTGATTTCCTGGCGTATGCGTTCTGTGATCTGCTCAGGTGACAGCGAGACAGGAGACATCAGCATTTGGCTTTGGAACGTACTGAGCTCATGAGCATTTTACAGAAATGCCATGCTTTAAATGGCGGGACGGATAGGGCGGAGAAGGGCCTTGCGCGGCTCATGCTTAAGGAACAGCTCAGGAGCAATTCATGACTGATATCTTTACGCTGGAAGCCTGTGCCTTTAATGCCTGGCCTGCACAAAAGACGGTCTTTCACGAGGGGTGGGTGCTGCGTCTGGCAGGCGGTTATACCAAGCGCGCTAATTCGGCCAATGCCTGGCAGCCAACGGCCTCGTTCGATAGCGTACGGTCCTATATCGAGTCGCTGTACCGCCGGCAGGGTTTGCCTGTCATCTTTCGATTGACGCCTCTGGCAGGTGATGAGCCAGACAGGCAGCTCGAAGCGGCGGGTTATGAGCGGGTCGACCCTACCGAGGTGATGACGCTGGGCTTAGGTAATCTAAAAGAGAGCCAGGGTACGGTCACGCTTGAATCCTTGCGTACACAGGCCTGGGGCAACGGCTTTGCTTTGCTCAGCGGCCTGGATGCGCCCTGTCGCCAACACCATGATACCTTGCTGGACGCTATCGCCTGGCCTGTGGTCTACGCGACGGTTTACAGAGAAGGGCAGCCTGTTGGCTATGGCCTAGCAGTGGCGGAAGGTGACTGGGTGGGCCTGTTTGATCTGGTGGTAGCGCCAGCCTGGCGTGGGCGTGGTCTCGGGCGTCAGCTGGTTAGCGCACTGTTGGCGTGGGGAAAGCGCCAAGGTGCCCGACAGGCATACCTGCAGGTAACAAACTCAAACACCTCTGCAATAGGCCTTTACCACTCGCTCGGCTTTGAGCGTCGCTATGGCTATCACTACCGTGTTTTGATGTGAAATGGCAACGTTCCTGAACCTGTGTGGTCGCTTTTAACATGACATCACACAACAGGAAACCCTATGCGTTTACAACCTTCCCGACTTAAGAACGGTATTCTTCTCATGGCTGCGGTAGGCATGGGCGTGTCGCTGGCGGCCTGCACCAACCGCTCGCCGGACAAGCGGCCCTTGTCCGAGCTGGCGATAAGCGGGGCTAAAAGCTCGGTACGTAATGATGCGGACATGCAAAAAGTATTGAATCAGTACGCCCGCTTTGATCCGAAAGCCATCGAGAAGATCACTCCGACTGAGGTGCGTCAGCAGCCAACCATTGCAGACGCGGTAAAGGCGGTGCTTGACAAGGAAGGGCGCGACAGTGCGCCTGAAGCGCTGGTACCCGGAGTGAAGAGCGTGGATACCAGTGTATCCGGCGCCGCAGGTACATTACCGGCTCGCGTGTATACTCCTGAAGGCAAGGGGCCTTTTCCAGTCATCCTGTACTTTCATGGTGGCGGCTGGGTGTATGCGGATCGCAATGTTTATGACGCTGGTGCACGTGGGCTCGCGAAGCAGGCCAATGCTATCGTTGTTTCGGTCGACTACCGTCTTGCGCCCGAGCATAAATTCCCGGCTGCCCATGATGATGCCATCGCAGCCTACCGTTGGGTGATCCAGAATGCCGGCTCGCTGGGCGGTGATCCCAAGCGCCTGGCACTGGCGGGCGAAAGCGCCGGTGGTAATTTGGCTGTTGCAACGGCCATTGCCGCAAAGAGGGCCGGCCTGACGGCGCCCAAGCATATTCTGTCGGTTTACCCGGTGGCCCAGACCAACACCCACACCGAATCCTATGACAAGTACGCCGATGCGATGCCGCTCAATCGACCCATGATGCTGTGGTTCGTGGCTCAGGCTACAAAGTCTCCGGTCGACCTGAACGACCCACGTATCGACTTGGTCCATGCCGACCTGAAAGGCTTGCCGCCAATCACAATTATCAATGCCGAGGTGGATCCGTTGCGCGATGACGGTGCCCATTTAGAGACTGCCCTGCGCAATGCGGGCGTAGCGGTGGATCGCCAGTTATATTCAGGGGTTACGCACGAGTTCTTTGGTACAGCAGCGGTCGTTGAGAAGGCCAGACAGGCTCAGCAGTATGCGGGCGAGCAGTTGAAGGCAGATCTTACGCGTTAATTGAAATCCTACGGACAGGCGCCGTGCTGCGCTTGTCCGTAGAATGCCTAGCGGGCCATGTTCAAAATGGCTGCCGGAATTTGGTCCAGAGGCAGTTCACGCTCCACGGCCCCTAACTTGAAAGCCTCCTTGGGCATTCCATAGACCACACAGCTCTGCTCATCCTGGCCCAGTGTCTTGGCGCCTGCTTCACGCATTTCCCTAAGACCTCGTGCCCCGTCGTCTCCCATACCGGTCATGATGATACCCAGTGCATTCTTACCGGCGCAGCGCGCCGTTGAACGGAACAAGACATCAACAGAAGGGCGGTGACGGCTTACCGGCGGGCCGTCGACGATCTCTACCTGATACTGCGCGCCATTGCGCTTGAGCAGCATGTGCCGGCCGCCGGGTGCGATCAAGGCGCGACCGGGAATGACGCGATCACCATGCTGGGCCTCCCGTACTTCAATCTGACAGAGCCCGTTCAGGCGCTCGGCGAAGGCGGCCGTAAAGCGCTCGGGCATATGTTGAACGATAACAATGCCCGGACACACCCGGGGCAGGGCAGTCAGGACCACTTCCAGTGCCTGCGTACCGCCAGTAGAGGTGCCAATACTGACCACTGTGTCGGTCGTGCGGGTCATCGCCTGGCCCGGCGGCAGGATGACATCTGCGCTGAGTTTAGGCGGCGGGCTGGCCGGTGGCGCGGACGTTGCGATACGGCGAACGTTGGCGCGGGCCGCTGCCTTGACCGCGGAAATCAACTCCTGGCTACTTTCTACCAGAAACTGTCGGAGCCCAGCCTGTGGCTTGGTGACAAAGCTGACCGCGCCGGATGAGAGAGCCTGCATGGTGGTCGCGGCACCTTTTTCCGTCAGCGTCGAGCAGATCACAACCGGAGTAGGGCGCTCGGCCATGATCTTCTTCAGAAAGGTAATGCCGTCCATGCGGGGCATTTCCACATCAAGGACGATGACATCCGGCCATTGCTTATTCATCTTATCCATGGCGAAAAGCGGATCAGCCGCCACGCCAATCACTTCGATGGCACCGTCGGCAGACAGCGTCGTGGATAGCACCTGACGCACCACGGCGGAGTCGTCGACGATCAGTACTTTAATGCTAGTCATAGGCGATCTCTTTGCCGTGGTGGAGCCTGTACAGGAGGCGATTGCTCAAGCTTGACCTCCCCATCCCAAATGGAAAAGCTAAGGCGTCGATGACCGATACCCTCCACATGGCTGGCGCTACAAACAAGTCCGTGTGCCTGTAGAAGGCGCTTAGCCGCCTTGACGTTCTGCAAGCCGATGTGGTCCTTTTCATTACGTGCAATTCCCGGAAACATGTTGCCGCCACCGAAGACACGCAAGGTAAACTCCGATGGTTGTGTACCTGACATCTGGATAGCCTGGAGCAGTAGCGCCAGCGCCTCGTCACCGTAGTGACCATCGAGTCGGTCCGATACCTTGTGCCCCTTGCTGCGAGTAGGCAATAAGTAATGGCACATCCCGCCCAGCTGGCGCTGGGGATGCCAGAACACCAGCGCCACACAGGAGCCTAGCAACGTTCGGATGCGTGTATCAGCACCCCCGAAATGCAGCTCCCCAGGCTTAAGATAAACATCTTTAATCTTGGTTGGCTCAGGCATGAGGCTTCTGATAGATAGAGGGTCTAACCATCTTGAGCGCTTCAGTGATGCCATTGAGGCTTTCTGAATGGCTTACCATGAAATAACCTCCTGGACGTAAATGGTTTACAAGACGTTGGACCACTTGGCGCTTGGTGTCGTTGTCAAAGTAAATCATTACATTTCGCAAGAAGATCACTTCAAACTGACCAACATCAGGCAGGGTAGTATTGAGATTGATCTGTCGAAAGGTAATACGTGCCGTCAGATTTGGATCAATCAGGAATGTCCCTTCATTTTGACCAATACCCTTGAAGCAGTGTTTGTGCAGTAACGCCTTTGGAATACCTTCGGCATCCTCCAAGGGGTACTGGCCCCGGCGCGCTTTTTCCAGCACCCGGGTACTGATATCAGATGCAACGATTTCCCACGGGCGGGTGCCGAGCGTATCAGCCAGAGTTAACGCCAGGGTATAGGGTTCCTCACCAGTCGAGCACGCTCCACTCCAGATACGAACGGACGCGCGGTCACGTATCTCTGGTAGTACAACGGTACGGAGGAACTCAAAATGCTTGGGCTCACGGAAAAAATAGGTTTCATTGGTGGTGAGTAAGTCAACCGCTGTTTGAAACTCGCTCCGATCGCGCATCAGGACATCAAAGTAGGCTCCATAACTGGGAAGGCCCCGCTGACGAACCCGCTTGGCCAGCCGTCCGCTGACCAGGGGCTTTTTGGAGTCTGCCATGCTGATCCCGGCAGCATCGTAAATCATTCCACGAAACTTGCGGAAATCGCTGTCTGAAAGAGCAAGGTTATCCATCGTCATGACATTTACCGTCAGTTCTGGCTGGCCAGGTAATCAATATCCTCAGCATTGAGGACTTGGTCGATATTGAGCAGGATTACAAAACCATTTTCGCGCTTGGCCATGCCGAGAATGAAGTCGGTACGGACATGGGTGCCAAAGCGCGGCGCTGGTTCAATGGCATCGGCACTGATTTCCAGTACTTCGTTAACGGCATCTACCACGATGCCAAAGATCTGATGTCGGCCTCCGACACTTAGCTCCAACATCACAATGCAACTGCGCCGGTTGACCTCGGTAGGCGCACCACCAAAGTGCACCCCAAGATCGAAAACAGGTACTGCTGCACCACGCAGATTAATTACGCCGCGAATGCTACGAGGCATCATGGGCATGGCTGTAATCGGGCCATACTCGATAATTTCACGTACACACGTCGTGCTGACCGCAAACATCTCTGCATTCAATGAGAAGGTCAGGTATTGCTGTGGCTGCTCGATAGCAGCCACGCGGTTAGCCTTTAGAAGACTCATGGGCGTTAATCCTTGAAGCGTACAAAACCAGCCGGTACGCCAGCCAATTGACCGGCGGCAGGGCTGTAGTCACGCGCTGGCGTTGCTGCCTTGCGAGTCGGTACAGCCGCTGGTGGTTGGCTGCGCGGAGCTTCACTGGAAGAAACACTCCCGTTGTGAGCCAGGGTAAAGAACTCCATCAGCTGTTGAAGCTGTTCGGCCTGACCACTCATTTCTTCGGAGGTCGCAGCCAGCTCTTCCGAGGCAGAAGCGTTCTGCTGAGTGATTTGGCTCAATTGACTCATCGCCGTGTTGATCTGGCCTACACCTGAGGTTTGCTCTTCGGATGCGGCCGCAATCTCCTGTACCAGATCGGACGTCTTGCCGATCGAGGGTACGATTTCGTCCAGCAACGTACCGGCACGCTCAGCCAAGGCCACGCTTGTTTTGGCTACATTGCCAATTTCCTGGGCTGCAATCTGGCTACGCTCGGCCAGCTTGCGTACTTCAGCTGCCACAACCGCAAAGCCCTTGCCATGCTCACCGGCACGTGCCGCTTCGATCGCCGCGTTCAAGGCCAACAGGTTGGTCTGATAGGCGATGTCGTCCACGATGCCAATCTTGTCGGCAATGGTCTTCATGGCTGCGACCGTGTCCTTCACGGCCTTGCCACCTTCGGATGCTTCCTGGGCAGCCTTGCTGGCCATACTGTCAGTGACCTTGGCGTTCTCGGTATTCTGGCCGATAGAAGCGGACATCTGCTCCATGGACGCGCTGGTTTCTTCAACCGATGCGGCCTGTTCAGAAGACGCTTGACTCATGCTTTGTGCTGTAGCGGAAACCTGCTCTGAGGCACTAGACAGCGCATCGGCAGAGCCCCGCACTTCACTAATAATATAAGCCAGTTTGTCTGTCATGCCTTTGATAGCCGCGAGCATGCTAGTGGTATCACCAGGCTTGGTCACAACATTGACGCTCAGGTCACCTGCAGCAACGCGGCTAACAACTTCAGCAGCATAGGCCGGTTCGCCACCTAATTGCTTGATGAGACTGCGGGCGATGATGAAACCAAGAAGAGTAGCTATTACTAATGCCACTGCACCTATAGAAATCATCAGGAGGCGAGCAGACTCATATGCCTGGGTTGCCTCTGCTCCCGCTGAATCCATTTGCTCTTTCATGAATTTGTTCAGCGCACTTAACGTCTCAATATAAGCGTTATTGGCTGGGGCAAACTCTTTGAGCATGTAATCAACAGCCCGGCTATGGTCTTGGTCTACTAAGGTATAGAACGGCTCGTACTTGGCCTGCAATGCCGTACGCTTGCTGGATAATTCCTTAAAAAGCTCTTTGCCTTTTTCGGAATAGATAGAGGCCTCAAGTTTACTGATGAGCTCGGAGTTAGCGCTGCGATTTTTAGTGACTTGATCTTTGAATTCCTGCCGCTTGGCTACATCGTCTACAAGCAGCATGTTGCGTAAAAGGCGGCCGTTATCAAGCGTTCCGCGCACAAGAGCATTGGTCATCTCCGTTTTCGGAAAACGATCTAATGACATAGTGTCCGTTGAGGCTTTCATGGCCGCCATGTTGACGACGCCCACTAGAATAACGATGACAAGCAGAGCGACGACTGTGCCAAAGCCCAAGGCAAGCTTGGTGGTAACGCGCATGTTTCTAAACATGGCTATGACTCCGAAAGGTTACAACGAGCGCTGCGGAAGCGCTGCACGCGCGCTGCCGAAGGCCATAGCGGTTTCTGGGGTTTTGACGAGTCCTGCGATTTCGCTGATGGACAGCACTTGGCTGACGTTCAGCAGTACCACGAACTCGTCCTTGATCTTGGCAATGCCCTGAATGAAGTCAGTCCGGATGCGGCTGCCGAAAGCCGGAGTCGGACGGACATGCTCCAGAGGTATTTCAAGCACTTCACTTACAGCATCAACCACCACACCAATGACTTGGGGTTGTTCGTCATCTACAGTCTCGAGGATGACGACGCAGGTCCGCGATGTAACAGCCGTACGAGTGCCTCCGAACCGTGCTTCCAGATCAATGACTGGCACGACGGCGCCGCGCAGGTTGATTACTCCGCAGATAAACGCTGGCATCAGCGGAACGACAGTAAGCTGGCCGTATTCAATAATCTCCCGTACGCACAGCGTATCCACGGCAAAGGTCTCACCGTTTACTACAAAGGTCAGGTGTTGACGCTCGGCTTCACCGTTTGAAGAGAGCAACGCAGTAGTCACATCGGTACTCATGTCTTATTCCTCGAACCGGACGAATCCTTCCGGTGACGAGCCTGTACGAAGTGGACGTTGCGCCATGACCCGCTCCCTGCTATGGCTCGGCTTGCTGGAAACCGGCCTTACATGATCGATGGCGCGCTGCAGATCAGCTGCGGCACGATGGGCTGAGAAGAAGCTCATCAGTTGCTGCAGTTTTTCTGCTTGGCTACTCATTTCTTCGGCCGTTGCCGCCAATTCTTCAGAGGCTGAAGCATTTTGTTGCGTAATTTGATTGAGCTGACCCATTGCGGAGTTGATTTGGCCTACACCTGAGGTTTGCTCTTCGGATGCAGCAGCGATTTCCTGTACCAGGTCGGACGTCTTGGTAATCGACGGAACGATCTGATCCAGCAACGTACCGGCACGCTCGGCCAAGGCAACGCTGCCCTTGGCCACGTTGCCAATTTCCTGAGCGGCAACCTGGCTACGCTCGGCCAGCTTACGCACTTCCGCTGCTACAACGGCAAAGCCCTTGCCATGCTCACCGGCACGTGCGGCTTCAATCGCAGCGTTCAAGGCCAGCAGGTTGGTCTGGTAGGCAATGTCGTCCACAATGCCGATCTTCTCGGCAATGCTTTGCATAGCAGAAGTGGTCTCACGAACCGCCTGACCACCCTCAACGGCTTCTTTAGCAGCCTTGCTGGCCATGCCATCGGTAACCTTGGCGTTTTCAGTATTCTGAGCAATGGAGGCGGACATCTGCTCCATGGACGCGCTGGTTTCCTCAACCGATGCGGCCTGCTCAGAGGACGCCTGGCTCATGCTTTGCGCCGTAGCTGAAATCTCTTCTGACGCACTGGCCAATGCATCGGCCGAATCACGGACATCCATGATGATCTGGGACAGCTTGCTGACGGTGCTGTTGACCGATTGCTTGAGTTCTAAGAGCTGACCTTGGTAATCGCCTTGAATCGTACGGCCTAGGTCGCCGTTTGACAGCGCCCCCATGACGTCCATGGCTTCGCTTAGTGGTGCAACGATGGCGTCCAATGTGCCATTGACGCCTTCGATGATCCGGCGGAAGTCACCCTGGTGCTGGGAAGCGTCGGCTCGCTCATCGAGCTGACCAGCTATTGCCGCCTGACTGAGTTGCTGGGTATCGGTAATTAGTGCCTTGATGTTGTCACGTACCTGCTCAATGTTATCGTTAATGAATGCTTTCTTGCCCGGCAGGCGGGCCAGAGGTGCGTCCAGGTTGCCTTCACCAAAGCCTTTTACGCAGGCCATTGCACTACGCTGGTCATCGATATGGCCCTTGACCATATCGTTCACGCCTTGCGCCATTGTGCGGTAGCTACCCTCGAAGCGATCAGCCGGAATGAAGGTATCGGTCTCGCCCTTGTCGTGCTCGGTGGACATGCGATTCATTTCATTGAGCAGGCCGCGTAAGGTTTCCACCATACGGCTCATGGCTGCCATGAGGCTGGTAGAGTCGCCTTTCTTTAGCGCAATCTCGCTAGGCAGATCACCGGCCGCAACACGATTGGCCATGGCTGCAACGTCGGCGGGTTCGCCACCCAACTGCCGAAGCAGGCTGCGGGTAATGACAAAGCCGATCAGGCCTACGGTTGCCAATGTAGCCAGCGCAATTATGATAGAGATAAGGGTGGCAGTTCCTTTCAGGCTTACTGCGGTCGCGGCGCCTTCCTTACCGAGTTGCTCATTGAATCTGACGTGAGCATCAAGTGCCTGGCTAACTTTTTCAATGACGTGAAGATTTTCCAAGAGCATTGATTTAGCTTCCTCAGTACGGTTTTCCCGTGACAAGGGCAGCACCTTGTTTTCTAGTTCTCTCAGTCCTTTTAACGCTTCACGATCGCTAGCCAGCAGCTGACGGTCCTGATCGTTTGACAGTAGGGTTTCATAGTGCTTCAAACTCTGGTCAATATCCGTGCGAATAGACGCCAGTGTCTCATCGACTTGCGCCATTTGAGCCGCGTCAGTGCTCAATATGTGCACGTAAAAACTCTTGATGGAGCTATCAACGCTCCGGCTAATCTCATTGATCGCCAATAGGCTAGGCACTGTATTGTCATTGCCATAGTTAGCCGCCTGGAATACACGGTCGATCTGGTACTGACCTGTCCCTGCCAATAGCACAATGCCAAGCAGGGCTGAGAACACCAGAAGAAGCATTTTCTTTGAAACAGTCATGATCAGCCTCACAGGTAAGCCTCTGGCCAACCTGGGTTAAATATCTTGATAGAAGAGCGCCTGCGGAAGATGCAGGCGCCCTGTATGATCATCAGCTCTGGAAGCGGATGAAGCCTTCCGGTAACGCTCCAGATGCCGTTGCAGCATGCGGATGAGCCTGAGCTTTAATGCGTACCTGCTCCGTGAATGGACGAGTATGGTCCAATGCACGTTGAAGGTCTGCTGTAGCCGTGTGGCCATTGCTGCTGAAAAAGCTCATCAGACGCTGCAGTTGTTCGGCCTGACTGCTCATTTCTTCGGCCGTTGCCGCCAATTCTTCAGAGGCTGAAGCATTTTGTTGCGTAATCTGGCTCAGCTGACCCATGGCCGCGTTGATCTGGCTGACACCTGAGCTCTGCTCCTCCGACGCGGCCGCAATCTCTTGAACCAGATCGGAGGTCTTGCCAATGGACGGCACAATTTCGTCCAGCAACGTACCGGCACGTTCGGCAAGGTCTACGCTGCCCTTGGCCACGTTGCCGATTTCCTGAGCTGCAATCTGACTACGCTCGGCCAGCTTGCGTACCTCAGCAGCGACTACCGCAAAGCCCTTGCCATGCTCACCGGCACGTGCCGCTTCGATCGCCGCGTTCAAGGCCAACAGGTTGGTCTGATAGGCGATGTCGTCCACGATGCCAATCTTGTCGGCAATGGTCTTCATGGCTGCGACCGTGTCCTTCACGGCCTTGCCACCTTCGGATGCTTCCTGGGCAGCCTTGCTGGCCATACTGTCAGTGACCTTGGCGTTCTCGGTATTCTGGCCGATAGAAGCGGACATCTGCTCCATGGACGCGCTGGTTTCCTCAACCGATGCCGCTTGCTCTGTGGAGGCTTGGCTCATGCACTGGGCAGTTGCTGAAATCTCCTCTGACGCACTAGCCAGTGCATCGGCCGAATCGCGAACGTCCGTGATGATTTGGTTCAGCTTGCCAACGGTGCTGTTAATGGATTGCTTGAGTTCCAAGAGCTGACCCTGGTAATTACCTTGTACCGTGCGGCTGAGGTCACCCTGGGCAAGGCCGGCCATAACGCTCATGGCCTCATTAACGGGGCTGACAATCGCATCGAGCGTCCCGTTGATGCCTTCGACGATACGGCGGAAATCACCCTTATGCTGACCAGCATCGGCGCGGGTCGCCAACTGGCCTGCCATGGCTGCACCGCTGAGCGCGCTGGCATCATCTACCAGCCGCTGGATATTGGCCCGTACCTGCTCGATATTGTCGTTGATTACTGCCTTTTTACCTGGGAAGCGCTCCAGCGGTGCAGAAAGATCACCTTCGCCAAAAGCCTGTACACAAGCCATGGCCTTGCGTTGCACCTCAAGGTGGCCATCGACCATGGTGTTGATGCCTTCTGCCAGCGCCTGATAGGAGCCGCTAAAACGGGCTGCTTCGATGAAGACGTCGATGTCACCTTTGTCATGAGCACGGGACATGCGCTGCATTTCATTGACCAGCTGCATGATGTTTGCACGTACCTGCTCGATGTTATCGTTGATCACCGCCTTCTTGCCGGGAAAACGCTCAAGAGAGGCGTCCAGATTGCCCTCGCCAAAGGCTTTTACGCATGCCATGGCTTTCTGCTGGACTTCGAGATGGCTGGACACCATGGTGTTTACACCTTGCGCCATAGTGCGGTAGCTGCCCTCGAAGCGGTCAGCGGGAATGAAAACATCTATATCCCCCTTGTCGTGCTCCTTAGACATGTGATTCATCTCGTTGAGCAGATTGCGCAACGTACCTACCATGCGACTCATGGCCGCCATGAGGCTAGTTGTATCGCTTGCCTTGACTACAATGTCATCCGGCAGATCGCCCTTAGCCACGCGATTGGCTACGGCTACGACTTTTTGCAGGCTGCGGATGATGACGAAACCAATAAAGCCGATAGCAAGCAGAGTCACCAGGGCGATAACAATGGATGTAATTGTTGCATTGGTCTTGATGTTGGCTGCCAGCTGAGCGCTTTGTTCACCCAGGCGCTGATTGAACTCACGATGAGTACCCAAGGCTTCGGCCAGCTTGGTGAAAACCGGACGGTTAGCCATCAGTATTTCCCTGGCTTGATCCAGTTGTCCCTGCTGGGACAGCAGAAGCAATTTATCCTGAAGGGCGAACAGGGCACCGATGGCTTCACGGTCCTGCTCCAGCAGACGACGATCCTCATCGTTGGCTAGGAGGTTTTCATAGTCTTTCAGAGCGTTTTGGACCTTATTCTGCAGGTCATGGACTTCTTGAGCCAGCTGCCCTTTCTCAAGGGCATCGTTGCTCTGTAAGTGAAGGAACATAGCTCTTACAGACTTATTGGTAGGATCGTTGACCGCTGCGATAGCCAATAAGCTCGGCACTGCGTTCTCGTTGCCGAAGTTTGCTGCCTCGAATACCCGGCTGATCTGGTACTGCGCAGCACCGGCCAGGACCAAGATGCCTAGTAATGCAGAGACTACCAGCAGCACCATTTTTTTCGTTTCGTTCATGATAGCTGTCTCAATCAGGAATTGATGGTCATGGCGGTGCTGGAAGCGGCCTGCCTTTGTGTAATTGTGCCGATCATTCCCGGCACACTGAGGATCAACGCCACGGCACCACTACCCAGTATGGTGAAGCCGCCCAAGGCGCGGTTGTTATCGAAAATCTTGCCGAGTGGCTTGATAACGGTTTGAAACTCACCCATGAGCTGATCTACGACCAAGCCGGCACGACTACCTGCATAGTTCACGACAACCACGTTTTCACGGCGTGGCGGTTCATCTTCAACGGCAAACAATTCACGTAGTCGGATGAAGGGCAGGGCATCGCCCCGTAAATCGATGTAATCGCTCGTACTTTGTCTGGCCGCAGAGGACTGGTCGCTGGTCAGCTCAATGCATTCCTCAACCATGTCCAGTGGAACCACATAGGTGGCTTTGCCAACGCCAATCAGGAAGCCATCAATAATGGCCAGTGTCAGGGGCAGGCGGATACTAATCGTAGTGCCTATGCCTTCAACGCTGTCCAGATCCACTGTGCCACGTAGAGCCGTGATATTTTTCTTTACCACGTCCATCCCTACGCCACGACCGGACAGGTTGCTGACTTGCTCGGCGGTAGAAAAACCAGGCTCGAAAATCAGGTTGAAGATTTCCTTGTCGGTCAGGCTCTGGTTGTCGCTGACGAGTCCGCGCTCTATGGCTTTGCGTAGGATGCGATCTTTGTTAAGACCACCACCGTCGTCCGATACCTCGATGACAATGCTGCTGGACTCGTGGTACGCATTCAGGCGCACCGTACCCTGGGCAGGCTTGCCACGCTCGAGGCGAACAAGGGCCGGCTCAATACCATGATCCATGGAGTTGCGAATAAGGTGGGTCAGCGGATCGCCGATCTTCTCGACTACGGTCTTGTCCAGTTCGGTGTCACCACCGCTGATTTCCAGAACAATGTCCTTACCCAGCTCTTTGGACACATCACGCACGACGCGCTGGAAGCGGTTAAATGTCGTGCCGATTTGTACCATTCGCAGGGTCAGGGCTGAATCACGTACCTCTTCCACCAAGCGCGACAGTACGCCAGTAGACTCTACCAGTTGGGCAACGCCACTTTGCTGAGCGGCTAGTTGAGTACCGGCCCCTGCAATAATCAGCTCACCGATCAGGTTAATAAGCTGATCAAGCTTGTTGGCATCCACTCGAATCAGGTTACCTTCAGCTGTCCGGTTGTCCTTGACCTGCTTTTGCTTCTGCAGCGCAGCGGTCACGACTTGTGGTTGGACATTCTTCTCATTGATCAGTACCTGACCAATAGGCGCTGCTTCTGCTTCTGGCTCTGACTGTTTTTGAAGTGCTTTTTCCAGCTCCGATTGTGTCAGCGCACCGCAACGTACCAGCATTTCACCCAGGCGCAGATCTTCTTCCGGTAGCTCGTTGATCAACTGGATATAATCGGCCGTCTTGCTGTTCGGTGGAAAGATACGAATTTGACTGTCTTCACGAACAAATTCGAAGGCACCTTCAATCGTTTCCTTATCGGCATCCGTTGCAAAAGCCACTTCAAAACCCAGATAGCTGGTTTCCGGGTCCATTTCGTCAGCCGTAGGAACATGTTCAGTTAGCGTGACGATATGAGTGATCTGCCCGAAGGTATTGAGGTACCGTAAAAACGCTAAGGGATCCATGCCATTGCGTAACACATCGGGGCCAAAGCGCAGTGACAGGTGCCAATGCTCGCCAGGCTTGTCACTGATCTCACGGGCCACGGGCGCAGCGGCTTCCACAATCGAGGTCGGTACGGCATTGCCAGACAGATACTGGCTCAAGGTCTCGACCAGGGCTGTACCCTGCTTGTGCAGTGCCGGCTCCAATTCATCCAGCGAGCCGCCAGCTTCTACATGCGTAATAAGGGCATTGAGCTGATCGCATACCTGCAGGAATAGGGCGGCCAACGCATCGTTGAAGGCAAGCTCGCCACTGCGAATGCGATCCAGAACGCTTTCTGCCACATGGGTAAAACTGACGATACCGTCCAGCCCGAACAGGCCTGCTGAACCCTTGATTGTATGGGCAGCACGGAAAATCGCATTGATCAGGTCTGGATCATGCGGGTTCTGCTCGATCTGCAACAGAGCATCTTCCATCTGCTGGAGAAGCTCTTGGCTTTCGGCAATAAAAATCTTTAACACGTCATCGATATTCACGGCGTGGCCTCAAGCGAGATGCGGCTGAATAAGAAGAGGGTCGCCAAAAAAGCTGACTAGCCCGCTTAGCTCAAGCAACTCCACAACCGCAGGGCTGTGATTGCACAGGCTAAGCGAGCAGCCACGCCTGGCTGCTTCCTGTTTTGCAAGGATGAGCAGCTGCAGGCCAGCCGAATCGAATTCATCTACTCCTGCCAGATCAAATTCGACAAGTGCGCTGGCCTTGAGCGGATCGAGCACCTTGGCCTTGCTCTCAGCTGCTGTATAAATAGTCAACGGGCCATCCAGGGCCACACGGTGATGCAGTTCAATAGCGGCTTCGGTCATGGTGACGATCTCGTAGCAGGGTTACGGCAGAATCAGTTTGGAAACAGCCGCCAGCATCTGAGCGGGCTGGAAGGGCTTGACCATCCAGGCTTTGGCGCCTGCGGCCTGACCGGCTGATTTCTTGTCGGCACCCGACTCGGTGGTCAACATGATGACCGGCGTGAACTTGTAGGCCGGCAGCTTCTTGGCTGCTGTAACAAACGCAATGCCGTCCATATTGGGCATGTTCACGTCGCTGATAATCAGGTGGATCTTGCGGCCGTCTAACTTGCCCAATGCGTCCTTGCCATCACAGCCCTCGATCACGTCGTAGCCGGCGCCCTTGAGTGTCATGCCGACGACCTGGCGGATCGAAATGGAGTCATCAACGATAAGAACGGTTTTTTTCGTGCTCATAATGGTCTCGAACAGAAGTGTGGCTTAGAAGAAGGTGATATCGGACGAAGCGGCTGAAGCCGGCGTTTTGCCGTGATGGACAGCCAGCTGCTCCGCTGTGGTATAGGTCTTGGCCAGCTCATCAAGCCAGGCTTTGGTGTCAATCGGCTTCAACGCCTCGCCCTGCGCGGCCTGAGTACGCCGGTCAAGCAGGCGCTGTTCCAGCTTGTTCAAATCATTGCGGATATGGCTCAGCATCTGGCTGACGCGATCCTGGAATTGCAGGGCTACCAGGACGTCCGAGATTTCAGCGCCCACGGCTTCACTTTGCTCGCGCAAGGTGTTGCTCTGCTGCACCAGATGACTGGCGTTGGCATTGAACTGGGTGATGACGTTTTCAATGACATTGCCGGAATTTGCCAAAGTTTCAGCATCCTGGCGCGCATACTGCTCGGAGGCATCCAGCGTGCGGAGAATGGCCGCGTTAACGGTTTCCACCGTTTCGCTGATCTTCTGCCCGGTATTGCCCGACAGAGTCGACAACTTGCGAACCTCATCGGCGACCACCGCAAATCCACGGCCTGCTTCACCCGCACGCGCGGCTTCGATCGCGGCATTCAAGGCCAGCAGGTTGGTTTGCTTGGCAACATCGGCGACGTCTTTCGCCATGGCCTGAAGCTGGCCGGTAAAGTCGTGCAATTGGGTGATTTCGCGCTGAAGCACTTCTTTGCTCGACAGGGCTTCACGCAGGCCGGTAATGATGCCGTTGAGTTCGTTCTGGCTGGAGGACAGGAGCGCAACAAGCGCCTGAGCACTGCCATCATGGGACCCTTCGACTGACATCTGGATACGTCCTGCCAGCTCAGCAAAGCGATGGGTCAGTTGAGTAACGGCTTCTTCCGTGTGACTACGTGCTGTTTCGATTTGCTGTGCCCACACCGGGAGCACTTCAATACAGATCCCGTCCACAGCACCTTCTTGGGCCTTTTTGCCGGTCATGCCGCGTGCCTCGCTTTGTGAGGCAGAAAGTGCTTTCAGCACCTGCTGCTGGCGCGCCTGGCCCCAGACAGCCAAAAGCCCGGCTGCAATCAGTAGCGCAGCTGCCAGCACCCAGCTCAACGAGGAAGCGTTTCCTGCCCAGACAATTCCGGCTCCGCCAGCTACGCCACACAGCGCAAGCGGAATCCAGACGGTACCTGTCATTGAGGCGTGGTTGGAAGCTCCAGAAATGGAATGATCGAGAGAAACATCAGAGGAAGGCATCAAGCACCACCATTAAGTCGATTGCGCAGAGAACCGCATTGGAGGGGTTATCGTTTTCTACGCTTGAAACTTAATGGCGGTTATAGGATTTATTTACATGTCAATAATGAAGTGATGGTTTAGTGCCATTACTGAGGTTGGGTTTTTCTAACTGTGATTAGTGTCACGTTGCTTTAGGCCTGATCAGTCTTTTCTTCGGCCTCCAGGTCCCGACGCTTGAGCGCACTGGCCTCTTTTCCTATTTCCTCATACTTCTTGCGCAGCGCTTTAAGTTCATTGGCGTCGAGATTTTCCAGGTAGAGCAGGCGATCCTGGGCGCCTTGGTAACGCGCAAGAGTTCGTCGAGCTTGATGTGCAGGGCATCGTTGTCACGGTTCTGTGTGTTCTGGATCAGAAACACCATGAGAAACGTAATGATGGTCGTGGAGGTGTTGATGATCAGCTGCCACGTATCGTTGTAATGAAAGATTGGGCCTGTGACAGCCCTAAGGATAATGCCTGCGACAGCCAGCTGGAACGGCGGACCTGGCCTGCCCAGTTTGAGAGTTTTGCCGAGAGCTCATTGAATGTCATGGCGCACTCTCAAAGTATTACCTGATGTTATAGACGTAATGCTTAAGGGCTTGGTTCCTGGCCGCCGTATGCGGTGTGCTGCGATAGGGGGATGAGGCGAGGCACGGCGTGTACGCGCAGAACTAATGAGTGTCCCGGCTTTCAACCGTAACAACAGGTCAGGGACGTAAATATGTCAACGCCAGACGATAAGAACGAGTTTTCCAGCCGCCAGTATCCGATCCAAGAAGACCTTTGCGTACAGAAACGGATCTGGATGATCGAGCGTATAGGCTGGTACATGCTATGCGCCATTGTCATCCTGACGTTGCTTGGTCTGTTCTCCAAGGGTCCACTAAGTCATACCGAAATCCAGAGCCCTGATGGCGAACTGATCATTGTCTACGAGCGCTTTGCACGTAATGGTGCATCCATGCCGGTCACCATCAAGGCCAAGGCTGGAGCAGATGGAAAAGCGACCATCCTGCTCGACGGCAGTTTGTTGGACTCATTCAGTGTCGACAGCCTGCAACCCGAGCCAGTCGAATCCCGCAGCTACGGTTCAGGGATGCGCCTTACCTACCTGGCTGATGATCGAGGCTGGGTCCAGACGCACCTGAGTCTTCGGGCACAGGGGGTTGGTCTGTCTCGCAGTGTCGTTTCAACGCTGACTTCAGGGCCCGCCCTGCAACTGACGCAATTCATTTATCCGTAAGGAGCAATCATGGACGCGGTATTACGCGCTGCGGCGGTTTATCTGGTGGTCTTTGTTATCTTCAAGATTGCCGGGCGGCGTACCCTGGCTGAAATCACAACGTTTGATTTTGTGCTACTTCTGATTATTGGCGAGGCGACCCAACAGGCGTTGCTGGGCGATGATTTTTCCGTAACCAACGCAGCGCTTATCATCGTGACCCTGGTAGTCATCGATATAGGGTTATCGCTGGTCAAGGAGCGGTCGCCCAAGCTTGCGCGGTTCATAGACGGGATGCCCATGATCATCGTGGAGAATGGACAGGTGCTCAAGGCGAGACTGAACAAGGTACGTCTGGCCGAGGAGGACATCCTGGAGGCGGCCCGTACCACGCATGGGCTTGAGCGAATGGATCAGATCAAATATGCGATTCTGGAGAAAAATGGTGCCATCTCCATTATTCCGAAGGAGAAGTAACACCAACAGGAATGAAGATGTTGGGTCTGGTCTCAAACTAATGGCATTTATTTCAAACTAATTCCTCGACACAGCGGTCGGAAGATAGGCAAGCCCTGCACAAGCAGGTCACCGTCTCGATTGATAGATGAGGAGTTTATATGAGCCTATTTGGCAATATCCTGTCCAAGCTTGGTATTGGTAAAGAAGCACACGCTGCCGAACCTACCGCGCAGCAGCCGGGCAGCACTGATGCAGCGGCAGGTACGCCCGCTGGCACGTCATCCTCGTCCACGGATACAGCTACCGGAGCCGCACCACAGGCCATCAGTCAGGTGGATGTGGCTGCCAAGCTCGACGGGCTGGCGGCCAACCATGCCGAAAAGCTCAACTGGAAAACGTCCATCGTCGATCTGCTCAAGCTGCTTGACCTGGACAGCAGCCTGTCTGCTCGTCAGGAGCTCGCCAAAGAACTGAACTGCCCAGCAGATAAACTGCAGGACTCCGCGCAGATGAACATGTGGCTGCACAAAGCTGTACTGCAAAAACTGGCTGAGAACGGCGGTAACGTACCCGCAGATCTGCTGGACTAAGCATCACTAGCGAAGCCTTACTGATGAGCGCAGGCAGGTAATGCTGTGATGCTGGGAGTAACCGAACCCAGAAGTATCTAGCCTGCGCTCACTACAGGTACGTAATTGCTCATGCCTGCCATTTACATCCTCCCCGGCCTAAAGGACGGGGATTCCCACAGATGGACGCTCATGCCCGAGCGCAAGAATGTTTCTAGCCGCGTTAATATCGCGATCGTGAGCGACACCGCACTCACAGCAGGTCCATTCTTTTATACGCAACCCATTGACGCCCTGCGGTCCTACTAAGGAGCCGCAAGCTGAACAGACGCGGGTGGTGTACGCTTCTCGCCAGAAGGAATTTTCCGTAGTGTCAGCGCGGACTTTGAATCTGAACTCATTGAGCTCAATGGCGGGCCTGACCATGTGCATTTGCTATGCACTATCCGTCGAAGATAGCGCTCTCGCGACTCGTGAATAGCCTCAAGGGCGTCTCCAGCAGGCGACTGCGGCTGATGTACCCGGAACTCGTGGTGGCTGCGTATTTAAATAACGCCCTATGGAGCCCAAGCTATTTCGCGGGCAACGTGGGCGCGGCGTCGATATCGAACATACGCTAGTACATCGAGCAGCAGAACAGGTCGTATTAGGGCCGCTTCGCGTCCCGCGCTATGCTTCCCACACTAAAAGTACGGAGCATGTTGCGCTTTTTGGTCATTGTTTCACCATCGTTAGACCAGTGTTCATGCAGGACGATGGTCATATCACGCAGTACTTGCCCATTACTTATCAAAGCCAGCGAGAGGTCTAGGGCGTCACCTAAAGCCAGAGCCAGATACTCTGCTGCTTGTCTGTATAAGGTAACGACCCACCTTATTATTGACCTTCAAGAATCTGTATGACCGTCTGTCTGCCACTAGGCTTAAAGGCTGCCGCCAAGCTCAGGTTTTTGAAGGGTTGGTCGATGCTTATGACAATGAACAGACCTGTGATTATGGAGCGAGCTATTTTTATTTCCCTTAGGCCTGCTTTCATAGTTTCTTGGTGAGCGCCTACTCACAAGCTGGCGCTTACCAGAGCAGTACGTTTCTATGGCCCTCTCGTTCCTTTAGGTACGGCTGACTTTGGCTCCGCTCAACCGGATTTGGTAGCAAGGTTAATGTAATGGCGTTCAGAAAGGCTCGGCTCAAGCTTGCTGCCGGCAGCGCTTCAATCATCATGATCCTAACCGCAGCAGTTGCCCCCCTTAGCCTGTTTTGGGTCAACGATACGCGCCAAGAACGTAATGTTGTCCAGAAGCAGATAGAAAATCTCCGTATTGTGCAGGAACTGGTGGTCGATGCAGAGACGGGCCAGCGTGGTTATGTCATTACCGGTAATGAGGTATTTTTACGGCCCTACTATGTTTCGCTATCCTCCCTGCCTAACGAACTCAAGAGGCTCAAGAGTGTTTACGCTGGCGACGTTCTGGATCAGACAGAAAAAGTAGATGTGCTTATTAAGCATGCTCAGCTGAAGCTCGAAGATCTGGCCAGAACCATCACCCTCAGGCATGAGCAGGGGTACGCTGCAGTAGAGGCCATTATTCGTACCGGTCACGGCAAGGATTTGATGGAAAACGTTCGTAACGTGGTAGGCGAACTCATATTTGGAGAGCAGCAGGAACTGGCAGCGCTTGATAATAAGCTTGGAGAGAAAAGTATAGCGGCAGTAGGCTTTTCTCTAGTCAGTACACTCCTGACCATGCTGCTTCTATCCTTTATGCTCAGGTCAATGCGTAACGCTATCCTTGCTCAAGAAAACTCAGCCAATGATTCTCAACTCATCAGCCGAAAGCTTGAGGAGAGCGTCAGAGAACTTAGCCAGCGTAACCTTGAAGTATCTCTCTTGGGAGAGATGTCTCGTACGCTTCAGACTGAGATGACGTTGCAAGAGGGACTGGCAATCAGCTCGCTGTATTGCTCAAAACTGCTGCCAGATACAGTAGGTGCGATCTTTCTCTACCGTAATTCAGCAGACATGTTGGAGCGAGGCGCCACATGGGGCAGCGAGGAGGTCGAGCCACGTATGATGGCTCCCATGATTGCTGGGCTTTGCGTCGGGGACAAGTGCATTACTGCGAGGAAAATCATTCTGCATTGCACTGTAATCACTATATGGCAGAAGACTCGCGTAATCATTACTGCCTACCCTTAACCGCTTACGGTGAAGTGCTGGGCCTTTTGTATATCAGCAAGCCCATTAAGGACGGCGCCCTGGTTGATCAAGCGATGAATCTGGCTGAAGCCATCAGTGAGCAGACCGCGCTGGCACTGACCAATGCGAAGCTGAGACAAGTAATGCGTGACCAGTCCGTCAAGGATGCTCTGACCGGCCTCTACAACCGTCGCTTCATGGAGGAAAGTCTGGCTCGTGAACTGGCTCGTTCACAACGTAATGGATCACCTGTTAGCGTAATCATGCTTGATATCGACCATTTCAAGCAGGTAAACGATCTCCATGGGCATGCCGGAGGGGATGCAGCCCTGCGCATGACAGCCCAATTATTGAAAAAGTCCTTGCGTGCCTCTGATCTAGCCTGCCGGTATGGCGGTGAAGAACTGGTCATGATTTTGCCGGATTGTACAAAGGAAAATGCCGTGGCTCGCGCTCAGCAGGTATGTGAGGCGCTGCGCCAGCTCAATACTCTAGAAGGTGGCCACTCCATTTCCGTTACAGCCTCCTTTGGTGTAGCCACTGCGCCAGAAAACAGCACAGAGCCGGTAGAGCTAATCGGTATGGCTGATAGTGCGATGTATATGGCAAAAAGGGCTGGCCGTGACCGTGTAATAGCAGCTCAGTAGGATCCTCGCCCTGCTCGCAATCCAGGCCTGTGCTGACTTATTCAAAGACCAATTATGTTTTTTGAAACAAAGTACTCCTGGTCAATATTCGATATCAGCCATTCTTCTATATCTTGCATGCCTCTGGCTTCACGAAAGAGACTATCCATAAGGCCTGCGGCTGCACTACTTCCTGCGTCTACTACCGCAAAACTCTAACCACTGACTATCAGGCGATAAAAGTCAATTCATATCGGCTTTAAATAGGCTCGCAGATTTTCAGCCGTATCGAATCGAGGGGGAGGAAAACGAGAAATTGCTCTAACGGCTGGGCAAGAGGATGTTAGATAATATTGGGAATAGGATGGACTCTGTTTCGTCCCAGCTCCTTTGCTGTATACAGATTCATGTCAGCAAAGCCCAGCTCATAGGCCGGATTGTATTCAGAACTGTCTGGAATCACCACATGGTATCCGATACTGGCTGTGACGCGACCCAGAGGAGAGTCTATGTGTTCAATGTTTGCCGCCCTGATACCTTCCATGATTGCCGTCGCAATGCCATAAGTACCCGCTTCATCGGTATTAGGCAGCAGGATGACAAGCTCTTCACCACCATAGCGTGCGGCGAGGTCACCTGCGCGGCGAACATTTTGTTTAATGACCTGCGCTACGGCCTGAAGGCACAGGTCTCCCATCTGATGGCCATAGCGGTCATTAAATCGTTTGAAATAATCTACGTCGAGCATAATAAGCCCGATCGGGTGAGCCTGACGGCGTCCTCGGTTCAGCTCAACCGGCAGCATGACATCGAAATGGCGTCGGTTGGCTAAACCGGTCAGGCCATCTTCCATTGCCAGCCTTTCAACAGCGTCATAGGCGGCTTTAAGTTCGAGTTGATTTTCCCGGTCCAGTCGCATGTAGCGCAGCACGACCAGCGCCAGGGCAAATAAAACAGCGAGCATGACCATTAGCCCGCCGGTGTAAATCACCACCTCGGTCAGCCAGGGGGCTAACACATCTTTTAAGGAAAATCCAACCTGTACCACCAGCGGATAGCGCTCAAGCGCCTGATATCCCTGGATACGCTTTACGCCGTCTACAACTGAAGTAATTCGAGTAACGCCAAAGCGTCCTTGGTGCAGGTACTTGCTGTATACCTCGCCCTTGGAGAGATTAAGCCGTATGTTATTTTCTGAATTGGGCAACCGTGAGATCACTTCACCGCTACGCAAGGCCTGGACAATGATATCCCCGGCACCCAGTCGGAAGTCAGCGTAGTAGGCGTTGAAATACTCGATATTGACGGTAACCAGCACAACGCCGGCAAAACTCTTGTCCGGGTTGTTGATTCGGCGCGAAACAGGGACTACAAGGTCGCCTGTAGATCGGCTGCGCAGGGGTGTACCAATATAAACCCCTCGGTCCCTAAAGGTCTTGTGGTAGATGAAATATTCGCGGTCACTGTTATTGATGCTGGCGGGATAGTCATCCTTATCCGTCACGATCCATTTGCCATCCTTGTCATAAACGAAAATGCCGTGCACCTGGTTCATCTGAGCCACTTGGCGTTTGAAAAAGTGCTTTAAACGCGCCACATTTTCATCCGATAGCCCTGCGCCAAACTTATCCCACTCCAGCCTCTCGACTATGCCATAGCTGGTCAGATCAAGTTCCTCGTAAGTGTCCTGAGCGTGCTGCGCAATTGATTTCACCAGATTAGCCGCATTCACCTCAGCAGCATCTAAAGTAGCCTCATAGCTTCTAAAAAGCTGAAGTGACACAACGCTGGTAAGCCCCAGGGTAAAGCACAGGGCAAACACGATGAAGACGCGCCGAAGACGATTGGCCTGGTTCATGGAGATCATTTGTTGTGGGTACCAGTTACGCTTTTCCCTGCGGCGCAGCTTAAGGGGTGGTTCTTGTGTATCGACTACACGCGGTATCCATTGACGGCTGTATTTGGCGCATGTGTTGCAGCACATGAGCGTACCGGGATATGGACCTCGGACTGCGAGCGTAATTTCAGAAACGACGCAGTCGGCCGTTAAGCTTAGGATCTGAAACCGGGTAATCCTATGCTTACTGGTAGTTATGACCCACTCCTAGTCTTAATCTCCATCCTTGTGGCAGTGCTGACTTCTTACACTGCGCTCCAGCTGGCCTCTGCTGTGTTTAATACATCCGGCACTGCTGCGCGGAAATGGCTTGGTTGTGGCTCAATAGCCATGGGGATTGGAATCTGGGCAATGCATTTCATTGGCATGCTGGCTTTCAGCCTACCTATCGAGCTTAGCTACCAAGCCTCGGCCACTGTGCTTTCGTTAGGGCTGGCTATTTTGGCAGCGGCTGTAGCGCTGGGAATCGTCTGCCGTCCAGCGCTGGCGACTCGGCATTTTTTCTGGGGTGGTCTGGTCATGGGCGCCGGGATTGCAGCGATGCATTACACCGGCATGGCTGCAATCAATATGCATCCAGCCATCAGCTACGACCCCATATGGCTAGGCGTCTCCCTGGTCATCGCAGTACTTGCCTCAATCTCGGCGCTGTATGTAGCTTTTCATCTAAAGCGGCCTTTGGCGCATGTCTGGATGCTGCGTTTTGCCGCATCCATTTTTCTCGGCTTTGGCATAGCGGCAATGCATTACACCGGAATGGCAAGCGCACGTTTCCACATGGGAAGCTCTAGCGGGAATATAGATGGCAGTATCGATACCTACTGGCTAGGCGCACTCGTAACGCTGGCCAGCGTCTCGCTACTGGCTATGGCATTAGCTGCCGTAGTGCTCGAGCGGCATACGCGGCGCCAGAAGCTTGCAGACAGGCGAGCCGATATCAAACACTACCTTGCCACCCGGCAGGTTGCACAAGACCCCCTAAAAAGACTACCGCGTTGTCCTGAGCCAAAAGAGTTACAGCCCCGGGATTGATCACGCTCATGACTGTCGTTTGATTGTTACCGTGTCCACCCTAAGCATCAGGGGTATCGTGAAGACAGGATTGGATAGGGTCGTACTTGATGTAATGGAGCGGTAGTAGTATTGCTATCAGCCATAGGGTAACGCCAAAAAAAAGCCGCCCCTACGGACGGCTTTTTGATTTATAGAGGCTGAAATCGTTTATTTAGTTAGGCACGACTACCAGTGTTTTAGGATACCCAACCACCGCGCCGTTAACCGCCGCGCCCTCAAGATACACCGCCATCTTTGCACCGACCTGTGCGGAGCTGATCTTTCTGACCTGGCCATCAGCCAAGCGTACCGACGCCCCTACTTTAAAGGCCGCCTTGTTAGCATCATTGGCCGGAATCGAAAAACCAGGCTTCTTGCGATACACGCCGTTTAGCCAGTCCAGGTTAGTGATGTTATTAATCTCACTCACCGTGCCTGCTGAGGCCGGTGTAGAGGCCACAGGAGTAGTCGATGCTGCAGGTGTTGTAGCAACAGCTTTCTTCGGACCAATCTCGGTGCAGCTGCTGCTGTCCATGTACTTCTTAAGGGTCGGCCACTGCGGACGCTCTACACCATTGATAGGCTCAACCGACATGAAATAGTTGCCCCAGCCCGGACCTGCCGCCCAGTAGGATGCCGGTACGCAATTCTCTTTCAGGTAGGCCAGCATATTGTCCATCAGGATGTTCCAGCGCGGGTTGTTATCCGGTACGCCGAACTCACCAATATAGCCACGCTGACCATGCTTCTTCAGCCACTCTACGAACGGCTTGACCCGATTCACGCCGTACATCACGTCCAGCTTGTTGACGTCTACGTCACCATAGCTGCCACCGGCGTTCTCATCGAAATACGAGTGCGCCGAGAAAATGATGTTGTTGGACGGATCCTTCAGGTTCAGCAAGGGATCATTCCACTCCGCCCAGCGGGTAGCGCTCGACCAGCCGTTACCTTCCACAATGATCGGGCGGGTCTTGTCCACGGCGCGCACACCGTTGATACCGTATTGCGCAGCGGTCGCCCAGTAGGCCAGGGCCCCGTTGGGCTCATTCATGATGTCGTAGGCGTACAGGGCGGGTTGATTACTCCACTGCTGGGCAATCTTGGTCATGATCTCCTGGTAGCGGGCATACGGAACGCCACTGGTCCCAATCACCTGGCCGCGATAGCGTGCATAGTTATGCAGGTCCAGAATGATCTTGATGTTGTGCTTTTGCGCATAACCAAAGGTGCGGTCGATCAACGCAACATAGGCTGGATCCAGCGGGCCACCCAGCTTGGGTTGCAGGCGCTCCCAGATGATGGGGAAGCGGAATGTCTTGATACCCCTGGCGCTCCACTGCTGGAAGTAGGATTCCACCGGGAAGATGTAGTTGGTGCCGTTGATACCTGGCAGCACCTGAGGCGCGAAACCTGCACCGGACAGGTTCAGACTAACCAGATCGACCGGTTCGGCTTGGGCCGCTGCACTGCCAAAAGCCAGGGCAGCGATGAAGGGAAGACTTTTTAAAAGACGCTTGGAGAAACGAACGGACATACTGATATTCACCATACAGCAAGTAGTCAGGTAAAGGCGTCTTCTATCCGTATCCGTGAGGCCAGAACTTGAAAAATAAGTGTTTCAGTCGTGTGGGTTACGACTGAAGCGCTTCCGGGCATGCAGTACCTAATACAACTAGTGTGCCAAGACATGCTCAAGTGAGGCGTGGCAAACTCATTATTTTTTGGGTTCGCTAAGTATTTGCCTGCTAAAGAGTTTTCAATATCTATCGGCTAGTTATTCTTCGTGGCAGCGTGGCGCACCAAAGAAAAAGAGCTGGCTGGCTGGTCAGTCAAATAATTGAGGCCATATATTTGACATTTTCCTCGCCGGCCTATACCTGACGCCTGAAAACCGTCTTATGAATTGATCGGTAACTCCTGCCGGTTAGCAGCAGTCCAACCTGCAGACAAGAGGTTTTTTGCTCCCTTAGAGATCTGCTCATGGCAGATCCGCTTACGCCAGATATTGGTGTTGAATAGATCATCTTGATGTCACTGTCGCGTCAGAGAACCATGTGATGAATAAATCCTTAATGGGTTATCTGGTTAAGCTCCTGTCTGTTCCAGAGCACCACCCAGGGTTACTAAAGGCCCAATACGTTGCGTTAGCCCGGCAGTTACCACTCATGTATTTCGTACTGTTGGTCAACTCTTGGGTCTTGGCTATCACTCACGTTGCGGCTGCGCCCTACTGGCTGACTCTTCTTGTGCCGACACTTCTGACAGTTATATGTGGAATACGGGCCATAAACTGGTGGCGCGTCAAAGCCATCCCCCCAACCGAAGCTATCGTAGCGACGCTCAGGCGAACGAACCGGCTAGCACCTTTGATCGCTGGAGGGTTCACGCTCTGGTCGTTGGCTCTGTATCCCTATGGTGATGCTTACAGCCAGGCACATGTTGCCTTCTTCATGGGTATTACCGTAATTGTCTGTATCTTTTGTCTGATGCATCTGCGCTCCTCGGCGCTCATCGTGACGGCAGTGGTGGATCTTGCTTTCATCATTTTTTTTGCAGCGACCGGTAATCCTACCTTTGTTGCCACCTCCATAAACATTCTGCTCGTATCCATAGCCATGTTGGTGGTGCTGCAAAACAATTACCGGGATTTCACCAACCTGATTGATGTTCAGGAAAAGACTGAAGAGCTAAGCAATGAAAACCTGCGCCTGGCCAATAAGGATAGTCTGACCGGACTACCCAATCGCCGTCAGTTTTTCAACACGCTTGAGAGTGCGTTAGCCGAGGCAACCCGTAAGCGAAGATCCCTTGCAGTAGGCATTATCGATCTTGATGGGTTTAAGCCGGTTAATGATCTGTATGGCCACAGCACAGGCGACAGGCTTCTGGCGATGGTTGCACAACGGCTTCAAGGCTTAGCCAGTGAGACGGTACATATTGCGCGTTTGGGAGGGGATGAGTTTGCGGCAGTGATTAATGATCCGCTAAGCGATGAGGAGTTAAACATGTTTGGTCAGAGGGTCTGTCAGGCATTACGCGCCGAGTTCATGCTGGCCGATGTGTCTATCCAGATAGGAGCAACGGTTGGTATCGCCACCTTTCCACGAATGGCTGGTAGCGCAATTCAGTTATACGAGTTTGCAGACTATGCGCTGTATCAAGGCAAGCGCCATAGCCCTGGCACGGTATGCCTCTTTTCAGAGAGCCACTATGAAGAGCTGCACTCTGCAGTTGAGGTGGAGCAGGCGTTACGGAGAGCTAATTTCGACCTTGAAATATACGTGCTGTTTCAGCCGATTATCGACTGGTCCACTCGCACGACCGTAGCCTTTGAAGCATTGGCCAGATGGCAAAGTCCAGAACTCGGTTTTGTGCCGCCCAACCGGTTCATTCCAGTTGCTGAGCGCACTGGCTTGATCAACCGTTTGACCCTGGCGCTGTTAAACCAGGCATTGCATAAGGCATGTTCATGGCCTGGTGAGATACGCTTGTCATTCAACCTGTCAGCTCATGACTGTGGAACCTGTGAGAGTGTCCAACGCATCATAGATGTAATTAGGGGAAGCGGTTTTAATCCATCCAGACTTGATCTGGAGATTACTGAAACGGCAATCGTGCAGGATGTCGTTCAAATGAAGCAGGCCATTGAGCAGTTTCGCAGATTGGGTTGCGGGATCTCTATGGATGACTTCGGTACAGGCTATTCGAGCCTGAGCCAGCTTCATGCGCTTCCCTTTACGAAGCTGAAGATTGATCGCAGCTTTGTGACCAACATCCAGGACAATCCTGCGGGTTACAAAATAGTGAAATCTCTGATTGGCCTAAGCCAGGATATGCAGCTGGATTGCATTATCGAAGGTGTCGAGACACAAGAGGAGATGGCGGTGCTTGCCGATCTAGGAGGAACCCTGGTGCAGGGCTATCTATTCAGCCGCCCAGTTTCTTTTGAAGACTCATTAGAGTGGTTGAAAAAAGAGGAAGCCTAAAAGCAGACTCAGCCGTAAGGGATGGTCCTTTGAGGTTAGGGCAAGGCGCGACAATTTCATTAAATACAAACCCACCCAAGGCAGCGCTGGCTAATACGGGCTACTGAGATAAATAAAGGAATCTGAGTGTTGTCAGCAGTACTTTGGTTTGTCTGACTACAGTCAACTAACTGCACCAGGACAAGCCCCGGCTCCAGTTAGTGAGGTAATCGAGAGTGGTTTTGCCGCCACTTAACAACCTCGTCTCCAAGCGAGCTGCTTACCTTGCAGATAATCGCTTCACGCGCAGCAGCATGAGCATAGATGCAGGCTAGGCTGCAAGCAGAGCCCCTTAATGCTGAAGCAGCGTAAGCAGGTTTGAGGTGACCGAGTTGGTGACACGTGTTGGTCAGCACAAACACATCTACGAAGTTCTTGACCTCGCACGTTGCAGCGGGGTTAGCTGGAATCACGCCACTCAGCGCAGGTTGTACTCGCCATCCCTATATTTTGGTTTCAGCACCTCTTGCCCTTCGAAGCAGCCACTGACAGTTATGATGGTGCCAGTAAGTAAAAGCGTCCCTACTACTCTATTCGTGATCAATCTATTAGCAGCCCTTTAATAGGATGATTCTATGTCTGCAGAACAGTAAGCCTGAAGGAAACGTAAAAACGAACCTGTACCACATCCATGAAGGCTGGCTAATAAGTGGTGACATAAGAGCTCCTGCTTGCAGCTAAGGACCAAGCCAAGAGAAATCCGTCCAGACGTGTCTACATGGGTAGGGGTGGTTTTTGCGGTTGCTAGTACTGTGGTGGCTGTGACCCAGGCTATGGACCTGCTAATAATAGCGGCACTGGTTGAAGCGTGCCTTATAAAGCCAGTGGCGCGGTGTCCATGCTGTGGCCTGGATTGGGAGTAGCCGTTCTCCCCGTCCTTTACAAGGCAAGGAGGACGGCAATTTACCGTCAATAGTCAACCCATGCGCCGCCCTGATCTGCAGACTGTACGCAGCGCTCAACCCAACGCACTCCCTCGACGCCAGCATGGATGTCTGGGTAACGAAGCGTTTTTAATAGCGTGCTATCGTTACGGTCCGTCGCGTCCATGGCCAGGGCGAAGCGGTAGTAGAGATTGGCCCACGCCTCGAAGAGCCCCTCGGGGTGGCCTGCGCCGATGCGGTCGTCGATCAGGGCGTTGGCGTGGAGGTAGGTCATGCCGCGCTCCAGCGCTTGAGCTGGTTGACCCTGGATTTCGAATGAAAGCTGGTTAGGACGTTCATCCCACCATTCAAGACTGGCCCTGGAGCCGATCACGCGGACCTTCTGACCATGCATGGAACCTGCGTTTACAGCACTGGACCAGACCATGCCCATGGCACCACTGTCATATTCCATGAGGGTATAGGCATTGTCCTCCAGCGGGGCACGGCTTTTGACAAAGCTCTGGCGCGAGCACATCAAGCGCTTGATCTTCAGGTCAGGCAGCATAACTTCTGAAATATACAGCGGATGGGTACCTATATCGCCTAGTACGTAGCTAGGGCCCGCTATGCGCGGGTCCATACGCCATAGGGCGGCCCCGTTTTGTGACTCTACGGAGTCACTGTGAAAACCGTGGGCAAATTGCATGTGTACCATCCGAATTTCGCCCAGTTCGCCTTGGGCAATCATTTGGCGGGCCTGCTCGATCAGTTGATGACCGGCGTAACCATAGGTCACGCCTACGATTCTGTTTTTCGCCAAAGCTACTTCACGCAATGTTTCAGCTTCCGCCACTGTAAAGCACAGGGGCTTTTCGCAGATTACGTGCAAGCCTGCCTCCAGCGCCGCCTTGGTAATAGCGTAATGCGTGCCATTGGGTGTGGCGATGGATACCGCCTGAATACCATCTGGTCGCTGGGCCTCCTGTTCAAACAGATTGAGGTAGTCCGGGTAACAGCGTTCAGGATCGACACCTAGTGTTGTGCCAAATTCGAGGCCGCGTTTAGGATTGATATCGAATGCACCGGCCATCAAGGCAAAGTTCTGATCACGCAAGGCGGCTGAGCGATGAATATAACCGATCTGACTATCACGACCGCCTCCTACCATGGCCCAGCGGATGGAGTGGGGAATACGCTTGCTGCCATTAATCATTGTTATTGTCCTTTAGCAGAGTGGGTTAGAAACCGATCGTAGAGAGGTAGCTGCGGCTGGCCGCAACATCGTGCAGGGTGCCCTTGGCGTTGCGTGGATCGCGCTCCTGTTCGACGGTGATGTAGCCCTGATAACCCAGTGTTTGAATGAGTTCGTATAGGGCAGGGTAGTTGATGACGCCGCGTCCAATTGGGCACATGACGCCTTTGGCACAGGCATCAAAGAAGCTGATGCGTTCATCCATGACCTGATCGAATATCGCCTGGTCGATATCTTTGAAATGCAGGTAGTCAAGGCGACTTCCGTACTGGCGGAGCGTCGCTACCGGATCCATGCCGGCGTAATACAAATGGCCTGTATCCAGGCACAGACCCGCGACATCGTCGAAAATATCTTCCACCAGCTGCGCCAACTCATCGGCGAACTCGATATAGCCACCGGCGTGCGGGTGAATCACTGTTCGCACGCCGTATTCCTTCCAGCTGAGGTCGGCTATGGTACGGATGTGACTCATCATGTGCTGCCAGTCCTGCTGGGAAAGGCGTGGAGCTCGGTCAGAATGACCGGCGTTGTAGTCACGCTCTTCATGTCCCCAGTCAATTACAACCAGATAGGGCATACGGAAACGTTGACCGGGCTCCTGCTCGATAGCGGGCAGATGCGTAAGCAAGGAGCAAATGGTGTGCGTCTGCTCCAGAAGATTGGACAGGTTCCGAGGGTCAACAAGGTTATCGAAGATAGTTCCGGCAACCACATGCAAATCATGGGCGGTCAGGGCGTTGCCAACCATGTGAGCGTCAAGCGGAAGGTATCCATAAGGGCCTAGTTCAATCCCACGGTAGCCGGCCTGCGAGGCTTCGTGCAGTACGTGCTGCCAAGGGGGAAGAAAAGGGTTGTCGACGTTATCGACACCCCAGCAGCAAGGTGCAGTGGATATCTTTATGGCCATGTTGCGCTCCGAGGGTTGTTGTTATAACGGGGCTGTAGCACGTGCTCGAAAGGCTAGAAGGCTTAGAAACGTAAAGCTAGAGAAGGGGTGATGTTATCTGTCAAAACCTTTCAAATAAGTAGGGCAGGCTTTCATTTCCTATCAGAAACGCACACAGGGTATATAAGGAGACATTGAAGTCTTTCTGGTGGGCTTTAACTGGCGAGACGGGAGCACCTAAGTCTTCAGAAGGCTAAGGTTTAAGTGGCCTGTAAGCCAATCAGCTTGAGGTAAGATAGCGTGCAGGGCAGATGAAGGGCGGAGTCTCTTTGCCAAAAGCCAGTGCTATAGTCGCGACAGATATCTGTCAGAATCTGTCAAACAAGCGGCCCAGGTCATCTACCCATGTCAGAGCTTTCCAACGTCTCGTCGCGTCGTCCTACCATGGAAGATGTAGCCCGTCTGGCAGGAGTCAGCCTATCAACGGTAGACCGGGTCATTAATCTGCGGGCAAGGGTACGTGCGGACACGGCGCGGCGTATTGCCGATGCCGCAGCTCAGCTGGGTTTCCATGCACGAGGCATTATCGAACAGCGTCTGGCAGGGCAGCGGCCCATCGTACGGCTGGGCTTTTTGCTTATGAAGCAGGGCGTAGCTTTTTACCAAGGGTTAGCCGAAGCGCTCGCCGAGGCAGCGGCCGTCACGCTCAAGGCGCAGGTAAGGGTTGTGATTACCTATCTGGATGACTTTGACCCTTCTACCACGGCGCAGCGCATTCTGGCATTGCGTGGTCAGGTGGATGCACTGGGTGTTGTTGCAGCCGATCATCGTGAGGTATGTGAAGCGGTGGCCTCCTTGCGCGCAGAGGGTATGCCTGTAATCGCTCTAGTGTCTGATTTGGCAGCCTCTGCAGGTGCAGTTTATGTAGGGTTGGATAGCCGCCGGGCGGGACGTACAGCCGGCTGGTTCATTACCCAGCTGGCTCGCCAGCCAGGGGCGGTAGCACTATTGATCGGCACTCAGCGCTTCCAGTGTCAGGAGCTGTGTGAAATGAGCTTTCGAAGTTATTTGAGCGAGCGGGCCGAGGAATGGGAACTTCTGGTGCCCAGGCTTACACTGGAAGATGAAATGTTCGCTTATGAGAACACCTTGGATTTACTAAGAGGCCAGCCTGATCTGGCAGGGCTGTACGTGGCGGGAGGAGGGATAGAAGGGGTACTGCGTGCGCTCAGGGAGGTACGCGAGCGGCAAGGACGCTTACCTGTAGTGGTCTGTCATGATCTGACGCCTCTTACCCAGGCTGCCTTGAAGGATGGTCTCGTCCAGGCGGTATTGTCGCATCCGCTCGGCGTCATGGCGCAGGATGCTGTGCATGAATTGGTAAAGGCGGTTCTTGCTGCACCGGAGCTACTGCCGATGAGGCGAAATGCGCTTGCGCCGCATATCAGTACACCCGAAAGTGTGTAATCACTCCTTAGGTTAATAACTTCGTGGAGGGCTGAACATCCTGTGAGAGGACAGCCACGTACAGGATGAGTATCGGTCGCGTGACTATATGCTCGGGAGCTGGTTCATGAAACGGCTTGATCTCCACACCACAAATATAATACTGTAAATGCATACAGTATTGAGCTATGCGTATGGCTAAGAAAACCACGTCCTCTCCACCTACCCCCAAACCCTATGACTTACTTGCTATGCGTCTTCAGCGGGTTATCAACAGTCCAGCCGCACAGCGCGCAAAAACAGCCCTGCTTGAGCGGCTCGAAAGCGATCCGGATGAGGTGTGGGAGCAGATCATGGCGGAGCTTGAGGAAACCGATAACGTAACCTTGGCTTTTCGTGATGATGGGAACGTCCAGATTTTTTGGACCGTTCCGCAGGAGGGCTGATCTGAAGCCCTCTCAGTTTCTCTGCGGCTCGATTCAAAGTGATCACCTATGTATAAACATCACCTAGCTGCGCACCGTCCATGATTGATCCAGCCGTATGGTGTAGTTCTGGCTTATCAGCTAGTGCCGCATAGCTCAGCCGGGATCAGCCGTAACTCGCTCCGAGCCGGTCAGGACCTGCTGACTGCTCGGGCTGGAATAGCCCCATGGAATATTCGTCACGTTGCTTAAGGCCTATCAAGAGGATTTCAAACTTGGCGTAGGCATAGCCCATCCTGATAGATGTGCTTTAGTCCGTGCAGGGCGTACTGGATCAGCATGCGCGTGTCATTGATGGAGTAGGGCAGGTTCAAGATGGCCCCTTTCGAGTAACGGTGCTCTGACGGGCCGTGCATGCCGGTCTGGATGCTAATTCTTAGGACTTGGTAGAGTAACTGTTGCGCCCTAAGCGATCATCCTTACGGCGCCGTTCCCGCTGCTGCCTGTGAGAAACCAGATCGCTAATCAGTGCCCATGATCGATTGTCCAATTCGTAACGGCCTGCCATCTCTGGTCTTCACACGGAAAAGACAGAACAGCCTTAGCAAATCGATTTTTCATACAGAACGTAATACGTTTTGTATGAACCAGCTGGATGCTAGAGCTTTGAGCCGTGCGGCTCAAAGCTCTATTCAACTCGATCAATAACTTGTTTCAGATCCAAACGTCATTAACCGCTGTCCGCTCCCCACCTTCATGCCCAGTATTCAAAATACCCCGTGGCTCGATCAGCAGTAGCTTTACTTCTTCCTCCGTATAGGGTTTGTGCTCAACCCCTCTGGGGACCACATAGAGTTCACCCGCTTTTAGCGTCACGCTACCGGCCCGAAAGTCAATCCGAAGCGTGCCTTCAAGCACCAGAAAGGTCTCGTCTGTTTCTGGATGAGAATGCCAGATGAAATCCCCCTGGATTCGTACGACCTTAAACTGATAGCTGTTCATCTCAGCGACCACCTTGGGTGACCACTGCTCGCTAATCAGCGACAACTTCTGCAGCAGGTTGATTGACTGGTAGGGCGCTTGTTCATCAGTGCTCATGGTGCCGGCTCCTTTGTTTACGGAACCGTTACGCTAACGGGGGTGAAAGGATTACTCTTGGACGATCGTGCAGGTTTGCTGGCCTAGCATGTTCAGCCAGTGGGCTGGCGAAAGCCCGTAGCAACGTTTGAAATGGCGAGTCATATGGCTTTGGTCGAAAAAACCGGCTGCCAGGGCTGCGTCTATAAGATTAAAACCATCCAGAAGCAACTTCCGACACCTATCCAGCCGCCTAAGCGTCATGTATCGGTACGGGCTTGTGCCATACAGCGCCCGAAAATCTCGGGAAAGACTCCAGCGATCCCGCCCACTGGCATATTCAAGTTCATCCAGTGTGATGCTTGTACTATGACTTGCGTGGATATACGCGCGTGCTCGTTCTGCTGCCGGGAAGTCATAGGCTCGCCTGCCCCGACGCCTGTTACCAACAGCGTCCAGCGCCTGCGCCAAGTCGTACAACGCATCCTCTTCCTCAAGCGTCTCGAGAGGACAGTCCATCGCTTGCATAAAGGCCTCAAGCGCTCTGCAAAGACGCGGGTCGGTTGAAAGGCCCGTTGCAATGAAAGGCAGCGGCTTACCCCCCAGAATCTGCTGAATGATCGCAGGCTCGACATAGATCATCCGGTAGCGAAAGCCTGCCTCGGTACCCGCCTCGCCGTCATGCAGCTCATCCGGGTGTAGGACAAGGGTTCCGCCTGGCAGGCTATGACGCATGCTCTTCTGGTAGTGAAAGCTCTGCACGCCTGACAGGGTACGGCCAATGGCATAGGTATCATGACGGTGCGGATCGTAGCCATGACCGCTGAAATAGGCTTCTATGCGTTCTATCTTGGAAGAATAACTGCTACGCAGTACCCAGTCATAATCAGCAGCATTTCTGGTCATCTAGACACGCCTCTTCATCAGCGCAATACAGTGACTAGCCCATGCTAAAGCAATAGGCATCCTTACCCTGTTAATGGATATATATCGCTAACATAACTCTCAATCGCTCTCGCTTTTGAGATCTTTGAAGCCACGTATTACTTGTATCCCAGCATTTTATCGAAACGGTACAGCTTTACTGTAATCATTTACGAAAGGCTTGAAGACTCTCTACCAAGCTGTAATCATGCACTCATGATTACTGTTTTGTTTTCAATCAGCATGTATTGGCGCCGCTCTGTCTAAGAGCGGCCCGTCACGTATTTTCTGAATCGACAGCGCCGTCATGTTTGGCTGGTGCTGAGTTGTAACCTCCCTCCGACACGGCGGTGCTCCAACCAAGGAGAGCACACCTATGGCACAAGTAAAAATCTATGGATTGAGACGTAACCTTGAAGCTATCAGGCCTGAATTATCAGAAGCCATCCACTCATCAGTAGTCGAGGCTTTACAGTACCCTGTAGAGAAGCGCTTTCATCGTTATATCTTGCTGGATGAACTGGATTTTCTTTACCCTGCTGACCGGTCGGAACGCTATATCATTCTGGAAATAAGCATGTTCGAAGGGCGCTCGGTGCATGCAAAGAAACAGCTTATTCATCTCTTGTACAAGCAGATTATGTCAGCTACAGGTATTTCCCCTCAGGATATTGAGATTACGTTGTTTGAAACCCCTAAACATAACTGGGGAATACGAGGCATGCCTGGTGACGAACTCGGACTGAGCTATCAAGTCACAGTTTAGCCTCGAAGCTATAAACGCCAGATGGTAATACAGGAGACGTTCTTTAAGACGAATGGATCCATGGCCGTTTCGTCTGCTCATGAAGATATGATATAGCTTAAATAGATGATCAGAAATAGCCGGGAAAATCGGGCCAGATAATCTTTAGTTTAATAGTTGGTGCGTTAGCACGAGCGACTATTAGTGGCATGGCTTGTTTGAAAAGAGTATTACCAGGCGAACTATTGAGCGGGCTCTAGGAGTTTATGACGGTAGGAATAAATCTCCCGTATACAAAGATCTAGTCTGGATATTAGTCACCGTAGGTGTTCCCTCTTTGAACAGGGGACATTAGTGCGAAAGCCGCACTATTACGCTGCCGTTTTAGGCGATTGCATTGGCGAGCATGAAACAGGTAAAGGCTATACGACTGAAGCCACTGAAGCCGTAAAAATAATTAACCATGTCGGCTTTGGAGCACTTGGACTGAGACGCATCGAAGCCGATGTTAACATAGAAAATAGGGAACCCATCTAGCTCTGAAGGGATACGGGTATTACTCAATACGGACATTCCATAAAGAGCTTTAGGCTGAGAGAGGTGTGGTCTAACAGGTTGCATGTTTAGAATGCACCTTCCTTCAAAAGTTTCTCTAAAAAGCTACTATTAAAAGGAGCATAAAATTCTGAGTCACCCAATAGGTCTAACATAAACGACAAATTTATAAAATGCGTTTACCTGACGCTAAGGTTCAACCCGTATATTTTCGGGACTTCTAGATACACCTGTATAAGCGTTTGGCCAGGTCAGCTGCTTGGGTTTTGTCAGCAACGTTGGTAAAGCCCAAGAGGAGACCCGACGAAGTCCTCGAGGTCATGTACCATCTGGATAGCGCTTGTACTGACAAGCCAGTTTTCTGAGCACGGTCTGCAATCAATTTGTCGTCGTAATGAGTCCCAAGCCGCGCCAGGATGTGCATGCCGCTGGCCTGTGAATCGATCTGGATAACATCACCCGATGCGTTGCAAAGCGCCTCGATTAGAAGCGTACGGCGGAAAGCGTACAGGCTGCGCATTTTCTTGAGGTGCCGGCCGAAATGTCCTTCATCAATAAAGGCTGCAACAGTTGACTGCTGAAGGCTGGGGCAATGGTTGTGCAAGGTGTCGGCTGCATGTGCAACCCGCTCTGTCTGGGCTTCGGGTACAACTAGATAAGCCAATCTCAGCCCAGGCACCAGAACTTTGCTGAAGGTACCGATGTAGAGAACCCGCCCCTGAGCATCAAGGCTCTTGAGTGCAGGTAAGGGGTGTCCCTGATAGCGATATTCACTGTCGTAATCGTCTTCGATAATCCAGCTCTTCTGCTGCGAAGCCCATTCCAGAAGCGCTTGACGCCGTGGCAAGGAAAGAGACACCCCAAGAGGGCTTTGATGGCTTGGGGTTACGACAGCAAACCGTGCATGTGGCGCTAGATTCATACCTAACTGTACATCAAGTCCTGCAGTATCTACCGGCACTGGCGCCAGCTGCAGGCCTGCTGCCTTTAAATACTCCCGTGCAATGAAATAGCCAGGCTCCTCGAACCATCCCAGATCGCCGGTATGCAGAAGGCTGCGGTACACAAGCTCAAGACAGGCACGATAACCTGCGCAAATAAATATTTGTGCAGGCGAGCAGCTAATTCCTCTTGAAATGCCCAAATAGCCAGCTAATGCGCTTCGCAGTGATGCATGACCACACGGGTCAGGATAGGTCAGCCCCTCCAGTCCAGTCTGACGCAGCGTGCGCGTAGCCAGCCGGGTCCAGAGTTTACGGGGAAAGGCATCGAGCGCTGGTAATCCCATCTGCAGGGGCGGCGGTGCCAGACCGGTATGTATCCTTGCAGAGGGCTCTGCTGCAACCGGTGTGATCGCTGGTGATACGGCAGGTTTCAGGTCATGCGCAACTACTGTTCCTGCTGGTCCACGTGGGATCAGATACCCTTCGCCGATCAGCATTTGATATGCCGCTTCGACCGTTCCTCTGGCCAGATTCAGCTCTGCCGCCAGTGCGCGTACCGACGGAACACGATCACCGGAGCGTAGTTGTCCTTTGGCAATTGCCTCCCTAAAGCGATGATAGAGCTGCCGATAGACAGGAACTGCTCCATGGATGTCAAGAGAGCCGGTAATGATGGCCATGTCCTAGTCCATTATCCATTTCTTGACCCTATAGCCTATGCCATCAAGTACCTATAGTGCTCGCATCGTTTGGAGAACACACTATGGACAATTCTTTCGTTGTTAGATGCCTGGAGCATGAGGCACAGCAGCGGGCAGCATTCGAACTGATGCGCGAACTCAGGCCTTATCTTAATGACATAGACCAGTTTGTCAGACAGCTCGCCCGGCAAGCCCAACAGGGCTATCGCTTGTTAGGCACCTTTGAAGGTCACCACGTCATAGGCCTGGTTGGTTTTCGTGAAATGGAAAACCTAATCTACGGCCGCTTTATCTATGTGGATGACCTAATAGTGAACGCATCGAGGCGCCAGCGCGGGTTTGGCGCGGCACTGCTTGATGCTGTACGCGACGAGATTCGGACGCAAGGATGTGTTCATCTGGTATTGGATACGGGGCTGCATATGCCACTGGCGCAACGGTTTTATTTTCGTGAAGGGCTTTTGGCTAAGGGACTGCATGTCGTCCAGTCCTTACTTTTACCGGAGCATCCTGGCCATGCGTGACATTCTCCTCATCAGTGCCAGCGCACGTACAGCTCAGTCATTGGGTTACGGGCTAGCCCGCGAACTCATAGAAATCATTCAGCGTGACCAGGAGGATATGAGCACTACTTGCAGAGTCTTGATTGAGGACGGCCTTTCACCCCTAACCTGTGATTATGAAATCGCCCTGACACAACACACACCAAAAGACGACCCGGTTTTTAAGCGCTCGGAAGTACTGATCAAGGAATTAGAGTGCAGTAACCTTTTGATTATCGCTACACCCATTCACAACTTTACCGTACCTGCCTCGTTAAAGCTGTGGATTGATCAAGTCGTACGCATCGGGCGCACCTTTGAAGCCAGACCGGAGGGGAAGGTAGGACTGCTGAAGGATCGTCCGGTGTACATAATCGTTAGCTCTGGAGGCTTTCATCAAGGCTCCTGGGCGCGTCAGCCAGATTTTCTGAGTCCTTATCTGCGTCACGTCCTGAATACCATTGGCTTATTCGATGTGCACTTTATCTATCTCGAGGGGCTGGCATCGGGTGCTGACACTGCACGTGAAGCCTTGACCAGCGCGCGCCAGCAGCTAGCTCGGGAGCCTTTGTTTCACACGTTAGCGTCATCGCCAATTGAAAATTAACTCGATCTATAGTTCATGGCAGGAGAGTTTCATGAGCCAAATGCGTCTTCCTTTCGCTACCTTATCGCCAGCCGCCTATGAAGGTTTACTGACTACCAATAATGCCCTGGTCAAGGGTTCACTTGGCATTTCGCTGGTGGAGCTTGTCTATTTACGTGTTTCACAGATTAACGGCTGCGCCTATTGCCTAGGTAAACATGCCAAAGCGCTACGTGAAGCAGGCATGGCTCAGACCAAACTTGATTGCCTGGCCGGGTGGCGTATCAGCGAGCACTTTGATGCGCGGGAAAAGGCCGCCCTTGCCTGGGCGGAGATCCTTACCCATGTCTCCAGCCAGGGCGCGCCCGATGCTGTATACCAGCCGCTGAAAGAACATTTTAGCGATGCGCAAATTTCCGATCTAACCTTTGCCATTTCGCTGATGAATGCGTTCAACCGACTGGCGGTAGGGATGCAGCTCTAGCAGAAGCACTTGATAATGTGTTGGTCTTAACTGTGCAACATTCCGGCGAGCGGTGTTTAATGCAAAACAAGCAGGACGGTGACTGAAAGCAGAGCCGTTTGCTCGCGTGTCGCGTCGGCCATCTGATGGCCGACGCTGCTGAAGATCAGTCCAGATCCGACGCGTCGTGCCGCTCGGGTACTTGGTCGGTCTCTTCACCCCATGTGCGGTTGACCTTACGTCCGCGAATCACGGCGGGGCGTTTGGCAATGTCAGCTGCCCAGCGCTGCACATGAGTGTAGTCCTGCACCGAGAGAAACTCGGCGGCATTGTATAGACCACCCTGTACAAGAACGCCGTACCAGGGCCAAATGGCCATGTCGGCAATGGTGTACTCATCGCCTGCAATATAACGACGTTCGGCCAGCTGCCGATCCAGCACGTCGAGCTGGCGCTTGGTTTCCATGGCATAACGGTTGATGGGGTATTCGAGCTTTTCTGGAGCATAGGCATAAAAATGCCCAAAGCCGCCGCCTACGAAAGGGGCCGAACCCATTTGCCAGAACAGCCAGTTCAGGGTTTCGGTGCGTGCCAGTGTGTCGGTTGGTAGAAAGGCACCGAACTTTTCGGCCAGATAGACAAGAATGGCGCCCGATTCGAATACTCGAACAGGCGCGTCACCGCCGTGATCGGCGAGAGCAGGGATTTTTGAATTAGGGTTGACCTCGACAAAGCCGCTGGAGAACTGGTCGCCCTCGCCAATCTTGATCAGCCAGGCATCGTATTCGGCGCCGGTATGGCCCAAGGCAAGCAATTCCTCCAGCATGATGGTGACTTTTACGCCGTTTGGCGTAGCTAGCGAATACAACTGCAGGGGGTGCTTACCAACTGGAAGAGCCTTTTCATGTGTTGGCCCGGCTACGGGGCGATTGATATTGGCAAAGGTACCACCTGAGGCAGTGGTAGGTTTCCAGATCTTGGGTGGGACGTAAGTGGTATCACTCATGACAGTTTCCTTGGCCGGAGCTAATAAAGTGCGGTCGTCAAATGTGATGATGGGACCGCCTGACCAGCAGTACGTTTACAGTTGCGCCAGGCTATAGGCTAGCGAAAGAGCAGAGGCACTCGGCATGGTTGGAAATCAACGCCCTGATTGAGGGACAGCCGCGGGTATGACTGCATCAGCCTGACTCAACCGCTTTAAAGCGTTTCAACCGAGTATGACAGAACAGTAGCTTTATGATGAAGCCGTATCTGCTCTTTCATGATGCAGTAATCGAG
The DNA here is from genome assembly GCF_003691465.1 of Pseudomonas sp. LTJR-52. Classification (NCBI taxonomy): domain Bacteria; kingdom Pseudomonadati; phylum Pseudomonadota; class Gammaproteobacteria; order Pseudomonadales; family Pseudomonadaceae; genus Pseudomonas; species Pseudomonas sp. LTJR-52. Next base: position 4,477,831 of record NZ_CP033105.1, on the reverse strand, counting down.
CATAAGTCAACGAAGATCAAGATACCTGCCCATCGGTACTGGATACAACGAATAGACTCGGTATTCGCTTAGGATCATGTATATCGATGTTTAAGGGCATATCTTTTAAGAGCGTATATTCAATCGGTATAAAATATATAAAGGCTACTGCTTGATATATTCTTGATTTAATAGAATGGCGGCTTTGGTCAACTATTTATACAGGTATGCCGTTGTAATGATTAAACTTGGTTATGCTATAGCGAGACTTGGACCTATTTTTAATAGGTAAGGTGACTAGACTATAAAAGTCTCACCGTAATCTACTGAAATTGACCAGTTGAGCGTCAGGTTGACAGAGAATTATAGTCGCCTACGCTCCATAGATACCGTCTGAAACGGCACTCCTGAGGCATTTGTACAAGGAGAGGGGATGAGATCTTTTATACGGCGACTAGCGGTAACGCTGGGCATACTCGTTACGCTTGTAGGTTCACCATTGATTCAAGCGGACCCATCTAGTAAAAGTCCTAAACGGGGCATTGCATATGATCTAACCTCTGGAAAGGATATGAGTGCGTTATCCTCGGGCATAAGTTGGTGGTACAACTGGAGCCCCCGTCCTAGTGATGCCGTAAGTGCTTATAACTATGCGGACGTATATAAAATGGATTTCATTCCCATGGTATGGAATGGAAACTTTAATGATGGAGAGTTGCAGATGTATCTGACAGCTCATCCCACTATACGTTATCTGCTTGTGATCAACGAACCCAATCTAGTGGATCAAGCTAATTTGACGCCCCAGGCAGCAGCCGCCCTGTGGCCTCGCCTCGAGGCTATCTCCCGCAACACGGGCGTCAAGCTGGTGGGTCCGGCAATGAATTGGGGCACTCTTTCAGGCTATTCAGACCCGGTTGCGTGGCTCGACGCCTTTTTTGCTGCATACAGTTCGGCCCACGTAGGTCGAGATCCGCAAATCGATTATCTGGCATTTCATTGGTACGACTATGGGCTGCCTGGAATGCTTGATCGCCTTGCCCGCTATGGTCGGCCGTTCTGGGTTACTGAATTTGCGAATTGGCATTCTCTGCCTGACGGAGCGCAGATCGACTCCGTGGAAAAACAGAAGCAGCAGATGACCGAAATGGTCGCCCTGCTAGAATCCCGTTCTGATGTATTTCGTTATGCCTGGTTTTCCGGTCGAGTCGATAATGATGTGCATCACTCGAGTCTCCTGGCCAATGACGGCACGCTGACGGAGCTGGGCCGACACTATATATCGCTTCCATTCAATCAGGGCGCCCAGTAAATATCGTCTTTATAGCCGTTATAACAACGTGTGGACAGGCCGCTTCGACGTTTGCTCGCCCTGTAAGCAGCTAGCTTAATGAGAGAGCTGTTGCGGTTTATTCTGAGCAGCTCCTTCAGCAGGTGCCAGATTAAATGAGGTGACTGACGCCGGGGCCGGACTTGAGAGATAACTAACTTTCAACGTAATAGAAGGTATCTCGGCAAACAATTTTTTGAGTGTCAGGTTGCCTCCTACCATAGTGCTCATATCCACCTGAGCACTCAGCCATGACTCTCTCATCTCTCTTTCATAACGCCAGCATGGGCGCCTTGCTGTCCGGACTGATTCTGTTGTCAGGCTGTGCCACTTCCCAGACGGCTTATCTGCAGGACGGAACAGCTGGATACGCGGTGGAGTGCAACGGTTTGTTAGGCCATTGGTCGTTTTGCCATTCGGCAGCGGCGCTACTGTGTGGAGATGAGAGTTATCGTGTGATCAGCCGCAACCGTCTGGATGGCATCACAGAGGAAGAGGCGGAAACCCTTTCCTCCCGCGAAGCGTATCGTGAGCGCAGCATGCTCGTTCAATGTAATGGTCATCAGATCTCCTGGCGTGTAGGCCTGCTGCCACACAGATCATCCCTGGAGCGCTCCTCTTGAGACCTGACGGCTATTCAAAGCGGCTTTGTAGAGGAAAGTGTTCGCCTGCATTGTGCGAAGAGAACCTGGAGAGATGGGTCTAGCGCGACTGAACGGTGCGCTATCAGTACCTGCAAACGTCAGGCGTTCATCAGTTCGTTTACCCGGGCAGCAAGAGCATGTCGATTGCAAAAGGTTTGGTCAGTATCTGCATGCCAGGATCAAGGTGACCGTTATCAATAGCTGCGTTTTCGGCGTATCCCGTGATGAACAGGGTTTTCAGCGTAGGGCGAACTTTTCGCCCTGCATCGGTAATTGCTGACACAGATAGGGGAGTATTAATTGAATGAATATGAGCATGGCCGTTTTGCTTATGGCCATGCTCAGCGGTAGTGACTTGAGCGTCTGCTTGGGTGACCAGCTTATTGAATGACACGGGCGCTATTGCCGACTCCTGTCTGGGTCAGCGTCGTGTTACTGCCCGCATAGTGCCGTAACTGTTCCACGTGGGCATCATTAAATGTCCCGGTTTGAGACACGACTGTGTGGCTGGCGCCTTCGTACGAGGCCTGGTTTATGAAGGCGGTATTGAAATCGCCCTCTTGGTCCAGCCTTATCGAGCCGTTATATTGCCCGCTTTGTTGGATATCGGCAGCATTACCATTGCCAATCATAGTGCCGGTGATGGTCTCAGATATGGTGGCTTGATCAATATGAACGGTATTGGCATTGCCAATCACATCGTAGTCGATACTGCTTTGTTCGGCACCTTGCTCGATAGTGACGTTGTTGTCATCGCCTTGAGTATCGCTACGTATTGTGGACCCGTATCCATAAATATATTTAGCTGAAGGTATGAGGAGCTGGTTATTAGCGCCTACTTGTGATGCAGTTAAACGATTGTCAGAGCGGATGTTTTGGATATTGGCCCGGTTGTTATCGCCACTCTGAAGCAGGTCGACCTGACTATAGTAGAACTGCTGTGCCACAATTACGGCTTGATTGCCGTCGCCTTGTAATTGCCGAAGAGTGACAGTGCTATCTGAGCCTTGCTGATAAACAGTGGCTTGGCTGTTGGTTGCCGTTTGTTCGATTGATGCAGAAAGATAATCCCCTTCCTGAGTAAGTTCTGCTGTATTCATTTCCGCTAAAGCACTAAGGCTGACTGACAATAGGGCAGTGACGACAAGTGGTTTATGGCCAAACATAGCGCGCTCCATCCTTTCCATGAGAGTTGACCGGGACGAACTGAACTCTGATTCTCTGCCTGTAGCCAGGATCAGGCTATCGCTCTAAAGGGTGGAAACGATGCGGTTTACTGGTTTAAAGAATTAGCTCTAGGCCTTAATGCAAATGTTTCAATAGCACTTGTGCTGACCGTGACGTTCCAAAATCAGGTTTCGACATGACAATAGCCGCAAGACTCGCATGACCAGTCTGTAACAGGCAGGTCGATTGTTTGGCATCTTCTATCTCCCAGGCCATTTTCAGATTGCTGCCCGTGTGCGCTCACCATCGATTCGCTGAAGGCGTAGTAATGGCTCATGGCCGTGTCAACGGCTGTACGATCAAGCTGACACCCTAATGCAAAAAGGGCGGCATCCAGAGACAAGTAATCCTGGCGGCTGCGCCTCACAGTAGCAGGCATCTGTAGGCACATCGTCCTGCAGCGCAGCAGTTAATGCTCAACGCCATGATGCGGAGAGGGTGACACTATGAATTCGAAAAGTGCTTCAGTGCTTGCGAACGCCAATGTTTCTACCGGAACAACAGTACCCATAAGGAAAAAGCTGGGCTTTCTCACCATGATGTCGATCTGCGTCGGTGTGGTCATCGTGCAGGGTTCGATGATTTCAGCGACGCAGGGGATTGGCTTGGGCGGGATGGGGTTCATTGCCGCCATGCTCATTGCATTTACGCTTGCGCTATTCAATGCCATGACGTTCTCTGAATTGTCCTTGATGTATCCTCAGGCGGGGACGTTGGCTACGTACACGCAAAAGGCGATTGGTCATTTTCCCGCTATCGTGGCGGTATTTGCTGGTTATGTCGTGGTTGCAATGCTGGCACTGCCTGTGGAGATGTTTCTGGTAGATGCTATTGTCGGTCAATTGCTGCCTGGCCTGTTTCCGCCCAAGGTAGTGCCTATCGCCATTCTGATCATTCTGACGATTACCAATTTGGTAGGGGCCGATGTGTTTGCTCGGATGCAGAACATGCTGGCCTTTATTTTGGTAAGCGCCCTAGTCCTGATTGGCTTGTCTGCCGTAACGGGTTTTGTGGCACCGCACCCGGATATTACAGAAACCGGAGTGGATTGGAGCTTTGTCTCTATCCGGGATGGAAGCTTTCTGGGATTAGTCGCGCTGGCCATGTGGTTGATGGTAGGCGTCGAATTCATCTGTCCCATGATTGCAGAAGTCCATCGACCTGAACGCAATATTCCTCGTGCAATGTTCCTGTCGCTGCTGGTAATGCTGGCGATCTTTCTGACCTTTGCCGTCGGTGCGTCCTACTATCTCGGCGTCGAGACATTGACTACTTCACCGCTGCCTTATCTTGACTATGCGAATGCGGTATTTGGCAAGGCAGGTCTGCTGATTGCGACAGTCATGGCTTGTGCCGCAACGTGCAGTACCATCAACACGGTTCTTGCCGCGGTTGCACGTATGCTGCAGGGGATGGCTGAGAACGGCCAGGTTTTTCCGCAGTTCAAGTGTGTGAGCAAGCGCTTTGGAACGCCGTGGGTGGCGATTCTTTTTCTCTCTGCAATTGTTTCCTTGCCAGTATTGCTCGGCAGCATTGAATCGCTCATCACCCTGGTCATTGCTGCCTCTACCAGTTGGTTGCTGGCTTACATGGTAGCTCATATCAATGTGATCGTTCTTCGCTGGCGCATGCCTGAGCACGCTCGCCCCTACAAGACACCGTTTTACCCGTTGCCTCAATTGCTGGGCATTCTGGGGATGGGCTATGTCGCGCTCCATAACTCACCTTCGCCAGAGATAACCGAGCAGGTCTACAAGATTACCGGCGGTATTCTGCTGGTGGTCAGCCTTGTTGCGGCGTTTTGGGTAAAGGTCTACATGAAGCGCAAGCTGTTCGAGCCTGATCTTTCCTGAGCCAGCGATGCAGAAAAGGGCAAGAATGCGCCCTTTTCGTCAAGCAGACCGTTGATGAAAGAATCAACGGCTATTAGCGGTCGCTAGAACATGGTGTTTTCGTTGGCAGCCTGCTCAGGGACATCCTGAATGACATCCCAATGCTCGACGATCTTGCCTTTCTGGACCTTGAATATGTCTACCACCGCCTGGCCTCGATCATTCGTTCCGTTAGTGGAATGTACGTGCAGATACACCAGATCTCCTTCGGTAGCGCTGCGTACAATCTTGGCCTTTGAATTGGGATTGTCTTTGAAGAAGCCCGTGAAATAATCCACAAAAGGTGCCTTCCCATCCGGTACTTCAGGGTTGTGCTGCCGGTAGTTATCAGCAATCACTGTGGCGGCCTCGGCTGTTTCATGACGATTGAAGAACTGATCGTAAAATGTAAGGACCAGCGTCCGGTTGGCTTCTTCAGCTGTCAGGTCTCGAGGTGGCTGCGCCAATGCAATGCCACTCATGATCAGACCAAGACCCGCAACACTCAGCTTATACATAATGTTCATGGTGATGTCCTTTTGGATGGAATGCTATTGCTGCTTCGCCTGATGTCAGGTGAAGCTTGGATAACAAGACCCTTTGCTTGCCATGCGACTTCAGTGCGAAGAGGCTTCTTCCATGGCATGACCAGAGCGTATAGACGCGCACAAGACCAGCGCCAGTGCACCGCAGACCCCTATGGTTGCTGGAAGCGAAGTTATGCTAGCGGCTGCAAAACTCACCACATAACCCACACCGGCAGACATGAGATAGTGCATGACGCCCATCAGTGCAGATGCAATGCCGGCTTGCTTACCTGCATCGGCCATGGTCAGTGCGGTAAGGTTGCCAAATACCAGACCCAGCGCACCGATTGCGAGTGCGAGCAGGCTGCCATAGATCTCTAGCGTTGCATGCCCTGCCTGAGCCAGTAAAAACAGCCCAGCTCCTGCTAACGCATGCAACCCCATACCAGCCAGTGCAATCGCTCGGGTGCTCCATCCACGTTTGAGCAGGCTGTTGCTAATCAAGCCTCCTATGACCAGCGCTATTGAGTTGGCGGCAAATAGGTAGCTGAACTGGACTGGGGAAAGGGTGAAATGTTGGGTAAAGATAAAGGCTGATGCACTGATATACGTAAACAGCGAGCCGAGGATAAATCCTCCAGCTAAGGTATAGACCATGAAAACGGGCCGGCGCATCTGCCGAACGTAAGCAGACATGATTCGGCCAACATTCAGCGGCGCACGTTGAGCTTTGGGCTGAGAGTCGGGCAGAACCGCAAGGCTCCATACAAACCCGGCGAGACCAAGGCCGCCTAGGCACCAGAAAATAAGTCGCCAGCTACCGTGCTCAAGAAAGAACCCACCCAGGAGGGGCGCGGTGATTGGAGCGATCATCATCACCTGCATCAGCAGTGAGAAAATGCGTGCGGATTCCTTCACGGTGCAAAGGTCGGCGACGATGGCTCGTGGAGTCACTAGACCAGCCGCTGCGCCCAAGGCCTGCAGAAAGCGTGCAGCCATGAGCCACTCTATCGAAGGGGCCAGAGCGGCAAGGGCAGAGCCGGCAATGAATATACCGACACCGATCAGTAAAGGGGTACGTCGGCCAAAGCTGTCGAGCAGCGGACCATAAACGCCCTGACCAACCGCCAGGCCTGCCAGGAAGATGGAAAGTGTTTGTTGAATACGACCCTCTGAGACCTGCAAATCTATTGCCATAGCGGGCATCCCAGGAAGATACATGTCGATAGCCATCGCATCCAGGGCAGTGACCAGCGCAAGCAGGAGAACCAGTGCCAGGCCAATCGTGTTGGCGTCTCGTGTAGCTGATATCCGGCTCATGCCACTGCCCCCGACTTGATTGCAGTTGCCAAGGCGTTCGATAGCATGCGCTCCAGTGCCGTGAGTCGTACGGCTGCATGGGCAGTATCGGTATAGACCAGCTTGACCTGAAGGCTGTCGACTATTCCGATATACGCGTGGCTATAGAGCTGGACATCTTCATCTGCCAAAGTGTCTGGGGTATCGGTCCAGGCTCTCAGGCGACCCGTAAAGGCTTCCTGCAGTTGTGCGAGATAAGTCTCATGGCCGCTGTAGATAGGCACCGCCAAAGCGGCTGGCGGCATATAGCCTGCACGTAACAGAAACTTAAGGTAATCGGACTCATCGTAGCGCGCGATCAGATTGGTGCAATAGGTGAGTCCGGGTAGGGTTTTGGATTCTTCCGATACAAAACACTGGTGCGCTATGTCCTGCTCCATGCGCAATGCCTCTGCAAAGATCTGCATATACAGATCGTCCTTGCTATCGAAGTGCGCGTATAGAGAGGCTTTACGAATACCGACCGCTTCAGCAATGTCGGCAAGAGACGAGGCGTCATAACCACGGTGGGCAAAATGAGTGACGGCTGCTGAAACAATACGGCCAGCAGCGGGAGAGCGATTCATAACTGGAGCCTTTAATAGTGGCAGTACTAGCTGTTCAAGCCATCATAACAGCTACCTACCGGTCGGTAGGTAAAGAGGCGATTATTTCTATGTGTGTGCCCATCAAAAAGGTAACCAGATAAAGGCGTGAGCAGGTATTACGTCAAACAGGGGCGGGATTGCAGTATTAAAAGCGAATAATGAAAAGCTAGTCTTTAAAAGCATTCCTAGTTATCCGCTTGTCGTCCTTGGCCTAGACGCCCGCAACTAACGACACGTTGGAGCACAGTCGCTGACCCCAACGTATCCTTCAGGTCACAGTACTGACTTCAGCAGTTTTTCTTCTGCGGGTCAGCCTGCTTGACGGATGCGGTAGCGGACGCTTCTGCTTTTTCCTTCTGCATTAGGATGGCTTGCTGATTCTTGGTCAGTAGTTTGTCCTGCATCAGGGATGATTCTTCAGCGGAGGCACCTTGAGCAGCGAGAAGGAGCGTGGCGGTGACAAGGGCAGCTTTCATAATGGTCATTGCGGTGACTCGTGTGGGTTGATGTGTCCATTATGCAATGCTTGAATTGGGAAACAATTAGGCTGCCAGTGAATGGATTATTTCGATTTCTAAAACTATCAAGCCGATATCGCAACTGCGCTGCCATGCTGCTCTGATGAAAGTGTCATAGAGGTGAAACACATTCCGATACGCTGGCTGCTGTAAAAGCGTGCGGTCTGTTTATGGACCCAAACCTTGTTGGCTCTCACCTTCCCAAGAAGGCGATCGGGAATAATGTTCGACCCATTTCAAGACCTGATCGGCAGGCATGGGCCGGGCGATGCCATATCCCTGGGCCAGCTGGCATCCTATCTCAAGCAGCATTTTGCCTTGAGAGCGCGTTTCGACGCCCTCGGCCAGTACCTCTCGGTCAAAGGCCTTGGACAGACCGATAATGGCTTCGGAAAGGGCCAGGTCTTCCTTGTCAGTCAAAATGTCGCGCACGAACGATTGATCAATTTTAATGGTCTGGGCGGGCAAGCGCTTGAGGTAGCTCAGGGAGGAGTAACCCGTCCCAAAGTCATCCAGTGAAAAGGTTACGCCCATGGCTTGGCATGCCATCAGGCAATGCGTGACATGCTCCATATTCTCGATGGCAGTCGACTCGACGATCTCGATGTCCAGCAGGTTTGGTGAGACTTCCGGATGCCGGTCCAGAATCGTCCGCAGGCGCTCGACAAAGTTGGGCTTCTGAAAGTGCCGGGCAGCGATATTGACACTCACCGGCCAGCTATGACCCAGGAGACTCCACTGTTTGATTTGACGCAGGGCTTGATCGATGACCCATTCACCAATCTCCACGATGAGGTCATTGCGTTCGACGAAAGGCAGGAATTGAAGCGGAGGAACCAATCCCTCATAGGGGCTCTGCCAGCGTAGCAGGGCTTCGAATCCGATAACCGTGCCGGTCTGCAGGTTGACCTTAGGTTGGTAATACAAGCGCAGTTCCTGCCTCATCAGGGCCTGCTCCAGACGTGCCAGCATCAGGGAGGCTGCCCGCGCTTCGTTGTTGGTTGGCACGTCAAAAATCTGAAAGCGGTTTCGTCCGTCTTGCTTGGCCTGATACATGGCCTGGTCGGCATGGCGCAAAAGGGTATCTGGATCCTCGTTATCATTGGGGTAGATAGTAACGCCGATGCTGCCGGCAATCTCCAGACTCTGGCCATCAATCTCATAGGGCTGAGAGAGCGTCTCGAGTAGGCGGCGCAGGCTGATGGGGAGTGTTTGCAGTTGGATGTCGTTGAGGATCAGGACAAACTCGTCGCCCCCCATTCGGGCCAACGTATCCTCCTCACGGAGCGTTTCGTGCAATCGATTGGCCACTTCTACCAGCAGGCGATCCCCGATGGCATGCCCGTAGGTATCGTTGATGGTTTTGAACCCATCCAGATCAAGCATGCCCAGCGCGAGTAGGCGGTGATGGCGGCGAGCTGAGGAAATAGCCATGCCCAGGCGTTCATGCAGCAATGCCCGATTGGGCAGGCCAGTCAACACGTCATGGGACGCCCGCCACTGCAATGCTTGAAGCAGCTCCTGATGCTCGGTCACATCGAAGCGGATTGAAATGTATTTGACGACTTCCTGGGTTTCGTCGTCCGTAATCGGCACGATGGTGCTGTTTACCCAGTACAGGGAGCCATCCTTGCGGCGATTGCAGATCTCTCCCTTCCAGATGTCACCCCGGGTGATGGTGGCCCAGATGCTATCGTAGAACTCCTGCGGATGCTGGCCCGAGTTCAGAATACGATGGTTGGAGCCTAGAAGCTCCTCTTTGCTGTAACCCGACACGGCACAGAACTGATCGTTGACGTAGGTAATGGTCCCGTCTGGATCGGTTTCGGAAAAAATGGCAGCCGCGTCTACCGCAGTCCTGTATTTATCGGTCATGTTAGATAGCAACTACCGCAAAGAATGATATTCAAGCAGCTTGATCTATCGAAGCGCTTCCCGCCTACCGAAGCCAGGACTAGAGATTGGGGTACGATCCGGGCTTACAGCGACGTTAGCACTGCCTCGGCGGTTTGTGCCCGCTGCAAGCACACCGTTGATCCGATAATCGCTGTTCTAGGTCGGGTATGGCGGAAGTGCCTGGCTCCATAACATATGGGACCAGAAGAACACGATTAGTGTTCTTGGTTATGGGTGCTGCTTTGCCAGCTGGAGTTAGAGCCTTCTAAGGCGGTGTGCCCACCTGAGACCAAGGCTCCTGGCCCAGCGCAGTGGTCACGTAATCCAGAAAGCATGTGATGCGGGAGGCGAGGGCGGTGTTGCGATAATAAACCGCATGAATAGGTTGTCGCACCTCGACCGTTTCCCGGGTGAGCAGCTCTATCAGCTCACCGGAGACTCGGTCGCGCTGCGTCATGAAATCGGACAGGCAAACGATCCCTATGCCTTGCAAGGCCATATGACGGAGCGTCTCGCCGCTGGAAGCCTTGAGCGCAGGGTTAACAGAGAGGCTGTCTCCCAGTGGGTGACGCAGGGGCCACTGATTTAGACTTTCGGGTTGGGTAAAGCCAAGCAGCTGGTGATGATCCAGCTCGTCAACGGAATGAGGCTGGCCGTTCGCTTTCAAGTAAGTGGGGCTGGCCAGCACCCGCAACCGGCTGCTGCCAAGCGGTCGAGCATGAAGGGTTGAGTCCTTCAACGTACCGATCCGGATGGCGATGTCCGTACGGTGTTCGATCAGGTCGATGATCTGGTCACTGCTGTGCAGCTCCAGTTCGATTTCGGGATAACGCTTGTGAAACCCTTCTACAAGCGGGACCAGTGCATGCAGCATGAAGGGCGAGGCGGCATTCACGCGCAAACGTCCCGCCGGGCGTTGCCGCCGTATGGCCATCTGCTCTTCGGTTTCTTCAACGGCCGCCAGGATCTTGCGCGCCTGAATCAGCAACGCCTCGCCTTCCTCCGTCAACTCAAGCCGGCGCGTCGTCCGCCTGAGCAGGGTGACGTCGAGCTTTTCTTCGAGTCGACTGAGGGCCCGGCTGACACCAGAGGCCGTTTGGTCCAAATGGTCGGCGGCTGCGGTAATGGAACCGGTATCCACTACGGTGGTAAACGCAAGTAATTCATCAAGGGTCGTTTTCATTCGTGAATTTTAATCAAAAATAATATGCTTGAAACCCTGTTTTTAGGCATGAATAAGACGCGCACACTGGCTTCATCTACTTCAACGGAGTCTTTTCCATGCCTATTGCCTTGTTGGCGCTAACGCTTAGCGCCTTTGCCATTGGGACTACTGAATTTGTCATTGTCGGTCTTATTCCTACCGTTGCAGCTGATTTGCAGGTTACGTTGCCATCAGCGGGTCTGCTGGTCAGTCTGTATGCTTTGGGTGTTGCGGTAGGGGCGCCTGTATTGACCGCCCTGACCGGCCGGGTTCCACGTAAGTTTCTCCTGCTGGCGCTGATGGTGTTATTCACGCTAGGTAACCTTCTGGCGTGGCGGGCACCTGGATATGAGTCGCTGATTCTGGCTCGTATCGTGACGGGCCTGGCCCACGGTGTGTTCTTCTCCATCGGCTCGACCATCGCGACTAGTCTGGTGCCGAAAGAGAAAGCGGCAAGTGCCATTGCCATCATGTTTACCGGCCTTACGGTTGCGCTGGTGACAGGTGTCCCGCTGGGCACATTCATTGGGCAGCATGTGGGCTGGCGAGAAACATTTCTGGCTGTTTCGGCATTGGGAATAATGGCTTTTATTGGGAGCCTGATGTTTGTTCCTTCAGACATCAAGCACAGCAAGCCTGCGTCTTTGCTACAACAGCTGCAAGTACTGAAAGCCCCTCGGCTACTACTGGTATATGCCATGACCGCGGTGGGTTACGGTGGCTCCTTCATTGCCTTTACGTTCCTGGCGCCGATACTGCAAGACATCACCGGGCTTGGTGCGAATGCGGTCAGCCTGGTATTGCTGATATACGGTATCTCTGTGGCTATCGGTAATATCTGGGGCGGTAAGCTGGCCGATAAACGAGGTCCTATCCGTGCACTGATGATTATCTTTGCACTGTTGGCTGCGGTGTTGTTCGTATTGACCTTTACCGCAAGCCATATCTGGCTGGCATTGGCAACTGTACTGGTCTGGGGAGCGGTGGCGTTTGGCAACGTGCCGGGTCTGCAGGTATATGTTGTCCAGCAGGCGGAGCAGCATACGCCGCAGGCGGTGGATGTGGCCTCTGGTCTTAACATTGCCGCGTTCAACCTAGGCATTGCCGGGGGCGCTTGGTTGGGTGGGCATATCGTGGCGCAGGTCGGGCTTATTCATACTGCCTGGATCGGAGGGCTGGTGGTCTTGTTTGCATTGGGGCTGACCCTACTCAGTGGCCGATTGGATCAGCGTAACCCGAGTGCAGCGATGCCATCCCGCACTACACTCACGCCAAGTCACTGATAGGAGTCTTGTATGTCGTCTGCATTGAGAGCATTGACTGCCGAAGGCTTCAGCATTGGGATCGAGCTTCCTCTGGATAATGACTGGACGGCAGCGGGTGGGCTGGCACGGCAGCACGCCGGCCGCCTACCCGGCGAGCCTGACCTTGAGGCGCATGCTGAACTGGCAAGGCTGGCGGATCGGCTAGGATATCGGGCCCTGTGGATACGCGATGTGCCGCTATACGATCCGGAGTTTGGCGATGCCGCCCAGGTATTCGAGGCGTTTAGTTATCTGGGTTATCTGGCCGGTATTACGGAGCGCATTCTGCTTGGTACGGCCGCCATTGTGTTGCCGCTGCGTGAGCCGATGCTGACCATGAAGTCCGCCGCAACCATTCACCAACTGAGCAGGGGACGGTTGCTATTAGGTGTCGCCAGCGGCGACAGGCCAGTGGAGTATCCGGTGTTTGGCAAAAGCTATGACAGCCGCAGCCATGCGTTTCGAACCCAGATCGGCATGTTCCGCGATTGGGGCGCGACCAAACTGCCTGCGGGTATACGGTTGCTGCCCCGTCCGGCAGAGCCGTTACCGCTGTTAGTCGCCGGTATGGCCCAGCAGCGGCCAGACTGGATCGGTGAGCAGATGGATGGCTTGCTGGCTTATCCTGGAACACCTGTTGAGCATGTACAGCGCAGCGCACTCTGGCGCAGCGTTGCCGGTGACAAGCCATACATAAGCTTTATCCATCTAGACCTGCTGGCGGACCCGAACGCCTCCCTGGTGCGACATCGCTTCGGTATTGCGGCGGGGCGTCGGGAGCTGATCAAAGAGCTTGAGGCCATGAAGGCGGCCGGTGTGCAGCATATCGGCCTGCATTTCCGGTGTAATCAGCGTCCTGTAGCCCAGACGATGGAGGAGATTGCAGAGTACGTTCTGCCGATTTTTCACGCTAAATAAGAAAACCGGGCCGTAAACCGGCCCGGTCACTCCAGATTTAGCCGTGTACATCCGAGGAGTTTTTGGGGTTGTGCGCGTACTGCTCCTTCAGATGACCGTCTGCATTGAGAAGCCAGGCGTCCATGACCTCCCGCACCACAGGGCCTGCTACACGGCCTCCCGCCTCACCGTTCTCGATCATGACCGCCACCACGATCTTCGGATCTTCTGCCGGGGCAAACCCTACAAACAGCGCATTGTCACGGTTACGTTCCTTGACCTTGGTTCGGTCGTACCGTTCACCCTGCCGTATGGCGACCACCTGCGCCGTACCACTCTTGCCGGCGATACGGTACTGCGCCCCCTGAGCAGCCTGTCGTGCGATGCCTCGAGGGGCATGCATCACCATCTGCATGCCTTCGTTCACGGCATCCCATTCGCGCGGGTCATGCAGCTTGATGTTGGGCATCGGGTTTGGGTCCTGTATTGGCGAGTCACCTATGAGCTTGGCCAGGTGGGGTCGATGCCATACGCCTTTGCTGGCAATCAGCGATGTAGCCTGGGCAAGCTGAAGCGGCGTGACCTGCATATAGCCCTGGCCAATTCCCAGAATAAGCGTCTCGCCGGGATACCACATCTGGCGGCGTGTGGCGCGCTTCCATTCCCGGGACGGCATCAGGCCGGTCGCCTCGCTATCCATGTCGATGGACACACGCTGTCCTAATCCAAAGTGCGACAGATAGTCGTGTAGGTTATCGATACCCAGACGATGGGCCACCTCATAAAAATAGGTGTCGTTGGAGCGCATGATGGCGGCATCCAGATCCACCCAGCCATCGCCATTACGGTTCCAGTTCCGATATTTGTGATCGTAATTGGGCAACTCGTAATAACCGGGATCGAAGATGCGCGTGGCCGGTGTGATCACGCCGGTATCCAGCCCTGCGATGGCGACTTCCGGCTTGATGGTCGAGCCGGGAGCATAAAGTCCCCGTAGCACCCGGTTGTAGAGAGGACGGTCGATGGAGTCCCGCAGCTGGGCATAATCCTTGAAGCTGATGCCTTTGACGAACAGGTTGGGGTCGAAGCTGGGCTTGCTCACCATGGCAAGAACCTCGCCTGTGTTTGGGTCGAGGGCTACGATGGCGCCTCGGCGATCACCCAGGGCGTGTTCTGCGGCCTTTTGCAGGTTGATATCTAGACTCAGCGTGATGTCTTTGCCCGGTATTGGATTGGTGCGGCTCAAGGTACGCAGGATGCGACCGCGGGCATTGGTTTCAACCTCTTCGTAGCCAACCTGCCCGTGCAGTTCGTCTTCATAGAAGTGTTCTACACCCGTCTTGCCGATGATATCGGTGCCGCTGTAATTGGTCTCGTCGAGTTTCTTCTGCTCTGCATCATTGATGCGCCCGACATAACCAACTACATGGGCAAAGTCATCACCGTAGGGGTAATGGCGAATGAAGTGCGCTTCGACATCCGTACCGGGCAGCATGAACTGATTGACGGCCAGCTTGGCAATCTGCTCCTCCGACAGATCGGAAATCAGCGTGATGGGCTGGTAGGGGCGATGAACCTGATGCACAACGTGCTCGAAATCCTCCAGGTCTTCCTCAGGAAGATCCAGCGTCTTGATGACGTTATGCAGGACCTCATCCAACTTTCCGGCACGCTCTTTGGTCAGGGTGAGGTCAAAGCTTGGCTTGTTGTCCGCGATCACGACACCGTTGCGATCGTAGATCAAGCCTCGAGCCGGTGGGATAGGAAGAACGTGAACGCGGTTATTTTCCGAGAGAGTCGTGTTGTAGCCGTAGGTGATGACCTGCAGGTAATACATTCGGCCCATCAGGACGAGAAACAGAAAGAACGTGATTACCGAAAAAATGAATACGCGGCGGTTCGCCATCTTGGCGTTGCGCTCGTGATCCTGAAGCGGAATTTTTGAGAACATGAATAAACGCTGAGCTAAAGAATTAAGACCGGCCAGCCACAGAGTGAGAAGAATGAAGGCGTACTGGCGTAATAACTGCCCTAGTGTACCGGCGAAACGGCTTCGCGAGCCGATTAATGAAGTGACAGGGGTGTAAATGATGCACCGGGACGGTCTTAGTAGAATAGCGTCAAGTAATGTTTGTTTACTAAGTGTGTCTTAAGTCGTGCCAGCTCAATCTAATAGTCATCTTATTGATCGAGTACTATCGAAGGATCTTCCTATGTGGACACGTGCCTTGTCTGGGGTCGGAATGATGTGGGCGGTCAGCCTGTTTTCCAGCCCGCTTATGGCGCTTGAGTTTCCTCTGCCTCCGCCGGGTGAGGAAATCATTGGGCAGGTTCAGGTGATCGAGGCCAAGTACGAAGACACGTTCGCTGATCTGGATGACACCTATGATCTGGGCTACAACGCAATGGTTGCTGCCAACCCGGGCGTCGATGCCTGGCTGCCGGGGGCAGGTACCAAGATTGTACTGCCTACCCGTTTCATTCTGCCGCCGGGGCCTCGTGAAGGCATCGTAATAAACCTGGCGGAGTATCGTCTTTACTACTTCCCCAAAGATGGTCATACGGTCTTTACTTATCCTATCGGTATCGGCCGCGAGGGATGGGGATCGCCCGTAACCACAACGAAGATCACCGGCAAGATCAAGGACCCTAGCTGGTATCCGCCCGCCTCCATCCGCGCGGAACATGCAGCGGAGGGCGACATCCTGCCTACGGTTGTACCGCCCGGGCCGGACAACCCGCTGGGGCCCTACAAGCTGACCTTGGGCCTGCCAGGCTATCTCATCCATGGTTCCAATCAGAAATTCGGGATTGGCATGCAGGTCAGCCATGGGTGCATTCACTTGCTCAACAAGGACGTAACGGAACTGGTAGGCATAGTTCCTGTAGGAACCCCAGTGCGCTTCATCAATGAGCCCTATGAGTTTGGTGTCAGCGGCGGAAAGCTCTATATCCAAGCCCACCAGCCGTTATCGACAAAAACAGGGCAGCCAGCGGTGATCGATCAGAAAACTGCCTTGGTCAATACGCTCATTCAGCGTACGGATCTGGGGCTGAACGCCCAAGTGGACTGGACCAGAATTGATGAGGCTGTAAAAACCTTGAGCGGCGTGCCGGTCGAGATTGCGACGCTAAGTCAGCCTGGTGTACAGACCTCTCAGGTAACAACGGCAACCTCTACTACGTATTAGCAGTAAGCAGTGATAGAAGCACCTGGATTGCCAGCGTTAGCAAGGCCTTCCATGACACTCATGCTCGGTTGAGCAATCGATCCGGTTATGGTCTACCCACTGCGGGAGCTGCTTACACAGTGCCCGCAGAAGGAGCTTTGAAACTGGCTGGGTCTGACAGCCGGCACTGCTCTAAGCCGTAACTTCTCTTTGATAGTCGGTCTAATTACTTGAAACGACTCCAGTCATTACTGTTTCCTGGCGGTTAAGGCGTACACCTTGGTTGCTGGAAACAATCGATCCGGCACGTTCTCATTCCTTTAGGCAACAATAATAAACCTGTGCTGCAAAAGGCATGGGAGCAGGGCATTTCAATGAATAGATATCCTAAGGTGCTGATGGTTACGGCCTGCCTCTGTGTGACTATCACAGCTCATGCCGAAACCCTGACGATTGCAGCCGTTAACAACCATGATTTGGTGCGTATGCAGCAACTGTCGAAGGTTTTCGAAGAGCGGCATCCTGACATCACGCTGGATTGGGTTTTGCTGGAAGAGAATACACTTCGACAGCGACTGACTACCGATATCGCTACGCAGGGTGCCCAGTTTGATGTTGTCAGCATTGGTGCGTACGAGGCATCGCTGTGGGGAGCAAGGGGCTGGTTGACCCCCATCAAGGACCTGCCGACGGATTACGATGTGGAAGATCTTTTTCCCTCAGTGCGTGAAGGATTGTCCGTCGACAATACCCTATACGCGCTGCCCTTTTATGCAGAGAGTTCCATTACCTATTACCGGTCTGACCTATTCAAACAGGCGGGTCTTCAGATGCCGGAACAGCCTACCTGGGAGCAGCTTGGGGAGCTGGCTTCCAAACTGCATCAACCCGATAAGGACCAGTACGGCCTCTGTTTGCGCGGTAAGGCAGGATGGGGAGAAAACATGGGGATTATCACAACCATGGCTAACTCATTCGGTGCGCGTTGGTTCAACGAGCAATGGCAGCCTGAATTTACAGGTCCAGAGTGGACCAAGGCCATCACCTTCTATGTGGACACGATGAAGAAATACGGTCCACCAGGGGTGTCCAGTAACGGCTTCAATGAGAATCTCGCACTGTTTAGCACAGGGAAATGTGCAATATGGGTGGATGCCAGTGTGGCGGGCTCCACCGTAACGGACCGTACCCAAAGTACTGTTGTAGACAGCGTGGGCTTTGCAGCTTCGCCAAAGCAAGTCACAACCAAAGGCTCTTCATGGCTATGGGCGTGGTCTCTTGCTATCCCGGCCAGCTCACAGCACAAACAGAGCGCATTGAGCTTTATAACCTGGGCTACCTCAAAGCAGTACATACAATTGTTAGCCGAAAAAGATGGCGTGGCCAATGTACCGCCGGGTACGCGTAAATCAACGTACAGCGAGGCCTATTTAAAAGCCGCGCCTTTTGCAGGTGTCACACTGGAGATGATGGAGCAAGCCGATCCGGCCCACCCAACGTTGAAAACAGTGCCATACCGCGGTGTACAGTATGTCCTGATTCCGGAATTCCAATCGCTTGGTACCCAGGTGGGTACTGTTTTCTCGGGAGCGCTGACCGGCCATATGCCGGTTCAACAGGCCTTGCAGGCAGCCCAACAAGTTGCGACCCGCGAGATGAAACGAGCAGGTTATCCCAAATAAGGGCTATGGTAGGTGCAATAGCTCTTCATGAAGTTATGACAGAGGAGACCCAAAGAGGTTACTAGTAAGTGCTGGTAACCTCAGGCACCTACTTAACGCCTATCCAGCCGTCCAGGTAAACCATTGTCCGAGATTAAGTGTAAGCCTTGCACTACAGGCTTGTCCGTTAATAAGCTTATTAATTAATACAACTACTTATTAAAGAGTTGTCGTCAGTTTAATAAATGCTACTTCTTGCGCCTCACCGATGGTTTGACGTGTTATGCGGGTTTTCCCTTTGGTATCTCTGTAAATCTCAACAAACTCATTGGATACGGAAGTAGGCCCCAGGATACGTATAGTCTGCTCAGGCTCCAGAACCTCCTGGTCTTCACAGGTTGCTACGATAAAAAGATCAGGATTCAGTTTTTCAAGTTCTTTGATAAGTTCGCTTACAGTCATGTCTGAATCCTTTTAAAAGTGAATACATTGCCTTAGGTTTTTGCGCTCAATAGGTCAAAACCTGTGGCAATATAGGAACTACGAATAATGTCGGAGTAAAAGATGCAGTCATAGGAGTTATCATGAAAAGCTAGATTGGCAGTGTCGAGCCCTTGGAGTGCACCTCTTGCATAAATATGGATTGTATTCTGGTAAAAAGGTTTCTTGTCACGATGACCATTCGGCAGGTACAGCTACAGAGGAGCACACTTTATTCAAGTCGATTTGTTTTTATCGGGACTGACCCACTAGAAGAGCCGTTGCTTTTGCATTCACTGGCTGCCTAGGCACTAGGTCCATAGCGGTGGAGACCTGAATATAGACGACTGTAGGTTTTTGATAAACCTACATACAAACTGTACAGGTATTGGTATGTTGTACAAAAGCAAAGTAATCGGCCTTTAGCAACGGTTAACCTGGCTGCGAATAAGTTATACAAACGAGCCGGCGGCACTATAAGTTAGACCTGTATATTGTTTTTGTTGCTGTCCGTTCGTCTGCATTGTGAAACTATTAAAACTTCTTAATATCAGAATAGTGTGAGGGAGGTTCTTATAATGCCTTTCGAAAAAGGGATGATAATAGAGGTTATTCCGCTACGGTTACGCTTTCGGTGAGTCTATACAAGCTTTTGGGTTTTCTGCTGTAACTTTATATCTTTTCTCGGGCACTGCTTTATTTGCGAAAATCATGATTTAAGTGCATGGTAAAAAACCATAGCAGAGGAATGGCTTTGCCTGAGAAAGAGGAGGCGAGACATTAATAATGTTGCATTACTATATTAAAGTGTGAAGGTCATTGAATTATATGTTGTGAGGATTATCAGTATTTAAGAATAGCTGCATAGTTATGTGGCTATTTAAGTAGGTTCGCGTCTCACCAATTATTTATCTGTGGATTCCTGCTAGTAGCCATGGAGGGTTGGAACACGATCTTCATGTATAAGCGGAGTACAGAATAATCATGCTGCATATTCATTTTGGTACGGGCCGGCTCGGGCTGGGTCTGGTCGCTCCTTTTTTTCAGGCTCCAGGCTCAGAACTCTATCTCTTCAACCGTGCCGTTTCTGGGGGTAGCGCAACAGGCTCTACGGCCGTTAGTCCCGAGCGCCGTAATGAGCTCCTTCTCAACCACTCTCGAAAAGAATATGTCATCGCGACACCAGAAGGCGAGATGAAGCCAAGAGAGCGAGTAACCTACAACAATTTCTTCACTTATGAAGATAAGAGTATTGAGAGACCGATTCGGGATATTCTCGATCGTTCCGAGGGAAAGTCCAAGGGCGTCATTGTCACAGCGTCCGTATTGGCAGCAGAAAACTATAGCCCGGTTATCGAAGCACTCAATCTGATCTGCAAGGCAAAGACTGATGAAGAGGGCTCGATAGGCAATATTTATCTTATTGCCTGTGAAAACACCGTAAGTGCTTGCGAAGTGCTGGATCATGAAAGTCTGCAGGGGATTATTTCCGACGATATTCGCCAGTGTGTTCGCTGTGTACCCGCTTTAGTGGATCGCGTGTGTGTCGAGCTGGAGGAGGCCGTACTCGATAATGAACCTACGCTGGTGGTACGAGCGGAAGAGTACGGCGCATTAAAAGTTGAGCTGTGCCCCCGTACCGAGCAGTTGCCCCAGATTCTCGAGGGTAGCCGAATACAGTTCAGTCGTTATCTGGATATCGAAAAGGAAATCAAAAATTCACTGCTCAATGGCTCCCATTGGCTTATCGCACTAACAGCCTTTCAGGAAACAGGTGGCAGGCCGGAAATCAAGCTCAACGAGTTCATTCAAGAGACCGAGAACCATCGGCTTTACGCCTCGGAGGTCATCAATGAGATGCGCGATGGGGTTGAAGCGTTGCTGCGCTCCAAACCCAAGTATGCCGACTTTGTCCGGGATGTTGACGTGACGGCATATCTGGATGGGGCCGCCAAATCCATCCTGAGCCGTTTCGAGGCAAACTCTGACACGATCAATCGGATTCTGGCCCGCTTTCGCGCCCCGTGCCCTGATGAGGTAACAACGGTACAGAAGTTCATTGATCGCTTTCTGCATCGTATCGAAGAGCCGTTACAGGCGTATCAGGAGCAAAAGGGGCTACCTGCTAAAAGTGCATCACAAGGGCTGTTCAACCTGTTTCGTCTGCAAGCCTCGGGTACTTATATCGATTCCCACCCTGTCGAGCAGGACAAAGCCAGCTAGTCGAAGTCCAACCTTTTACCTGGGGCGCTTTGAAGCCTCGAACCAAACATGAAACCAAACATGAAGAGGAGACTTAGCGGAATGAAATTTGAGGCGTTGATTTTTGATTGTGATGGAGTGCTGATCGATAGCGAAATATTGGTGTGCCGCATTGCGGCGGAGGAGCTGACCAAACTTGGCTATTCCATTACAACGGAGCAAGTCATTCAACGCTTCGCGGGTCGGCCTGACCACGAAATGCGAGCTGAGATCGAGCACGAGTGGGGCAGGCCTATTCCAGAGGGCTACCGCGAAAGTGTCAATGCGCGGACGGTTGAATCGTATGCAACAGAGCTCAAGATCATGCCGCGGCTTATGGAGGCCCTCGATCAGATCGATCTGCCAGTCTGTGTCGCTTCGAGCAGTTTTCCTGAAAAGCTCCGTTTAGGGTTAGAGACGGTTGGGCTGTATGAGCGGTTCATGCCCAATGTAGTCAGTGCAACCTTAGTTGCACGCGGAAAGCCGGAGCCGGATGTTTTTCTGTTTGCCGCCGGGTGGATGAAGACCAGCCCGAAGAAGTGTCTGGTTCTGGAAGATAGCGTAGCGGGTGTAACCGCTGGAGTGCGTGCTGGAATGCATGTGCTCGGTTTTGCAGGCGGCGCTCATTGTGACGCAGGGCATCGACAGCGGTTGCTGGACGCGGGCGCTTCCGCTGTCTTTTGCGATATGAGCGAAATGCCATCCTTGATCAAAAAGTTAAACGCTCCGGTTTAATGCATGGCCCATGTGGGTAGGTTTACTACTTGAGTTCTCTTTAAAGGAGCGCCGTCAAGATAGATCTCTTGTGCTCCTATAGAAGCCACTACTACACAATTTAGATAGACAAGAGAGGTAACAATGGAGAAGCACGTTGTCGCAAGCCTGACCGAGTCCCGCTCGGCATTAGACGCGTTCATGCGGGATGAGCTTGCGGTTTCGGCCATTGCCCAGGCCGGGCAGCTCCTGGTTGATACGTTTACTAAGGGCGGCCGCGTCTTTAGTTGTGGCAATGGTGGTTCTATGTGTGATGCCATGCATTTTGCCGAAGAATTGTCAGGCCGCTATCGTGAAGATAGAAGAGGTCTGCCGGCAGTTTCAATCAGTGATCCTAGCCACCTGAGCTGCGTTGCGAATGATATGGGCTACAACCAGGTCTTTTCGCGCTATCTGGAGGCACATGGACGAGCCGGAGACTGTCTGCTGGCTTTTAGTACGAGCGGAACAAGTGCCAACGTGGTGGCTGCGGCGGAATACGCCAAAGCAAACGGCATATTGCTGGTGGCTCTGACGGGGCGGCAAGGCTCACCACTAGGAGCGCTAGCCGATATAGAAATCTGTGCGCCTGGGGGGAGGTATGCTGACCGTGTTCAAGAGCTGCACATCAAAGTTGTTCATATCTTGATTGAGCTAGTGGAACGGGGGCTGTTTCCTGACAATTATGCGTGAAGCACTACGCCGCTCATGCTTAATGGCATGTTGAGCATGCCATGCCGTGAGGTGCAATCCTACTCAAAGGCTTCTCTATGGTTTAAGCACTGCATCCCTTGCCTTACGTCAATGTATCCGTTCGTAAAGGTCACGTAAACGTTGCTTAATAGCAAAGTGCTATGGTTAGAATCAGCGTGTCTTAATTCAGTGAAGTAGTGAAATTAAGGAGCGCAGATGCCTACGGACAACGCCAGCGGAGCGGTTGGTGATGTGTTGGAAAAGACGGGTGATATGGAGCGTGCGGACTATCTGGCCTTTGCACGAAAGCTCCATGATGCTGCCGTAGACGCTGCCAGAACGCAGCTATATCAATTCGATGATGCAGACGCCTGTACACGAGAGCTGCATGAGTTGTATGAGCGCTTTCGCAAGCAATATCTGTGATGTATAAACCTGACAGATGAGGCGTCAGGGTTAGAACTTCTGCATTGCAGCCAGAAGAGTATTTAATCTTATGAGTGTATTTAAGAGGGTGATGCTAAGGCCGTAAAGAACTGTTTGGCTGGTGTCCGTCGCTAGGATGGAACGACAGAGCCTGAATACATCAGGCTCAGCAGTCCTAGTTGTTTCTTTGGCCCATTGAGTTGCCATGCAGGGGAATGGGCTCCTTGGAAGCCTGGGGCGTGCTGTCTTGCCCGACCATCTCTTCGTAGACTGCAGGCTGAACCAGGAACAGCTGAACGTCTCCCTTCAGATTAACCAGTGTTTTTCGGCCTTCTTCGACCGAGGCGATATGCAGTGTTTCACCGTGATCGTTCACAACGGGATGGGATTCATTATTCATTAACGCATGTATGACGAAAGAGCCGCCCTCCATGGAAACGAAATGGATTTCCTTAACATCTCCGTCCTTCACATGCTTGGTCAATTCTGCCACTTTCATGAAGGTTCTCCAGTGCTGAGGTTGTTGTTCAAATAAGCGTTTCGCTATCGTTCTTTGAAACGTGGTGGGTGGGCGAGTTCAATAGAGGAACGTCCGTCTTGTGATATCTGCACGGCCTTGTGGTGCCCATCATCTACCTTGCTACGATGAAAACGACGCGCGGCAACGTGACGCGCTGAAGGAGCGACATAAAACGTCTGTTCAGTAGTATGCTAATGAAATGACGATCCGCTGAGTCCTTCGGCTCGACTTTCAGAATCCTTCCTATTGCCGTGGCCATCCCTCCGCTCGTCAGACGTCGAATCTGCTACAGATTTTGTTTATTGCGAGGTTTCAAGTGCCCAGTTCTTTCCCTCTTTCTCGCCCACGCCGTCTTCGTCGGTCCGATCAGCTTCGCTCGATGTTTCAGGAAACTGAGCTGAGCCTCAATGATCTGGTACTGCCGATCTTCGTCGAGGAAGAAATCGATGATTTCGTCCCGATCAAAGCCATGCCGGGTGTCATGCGTATCCCCGAATCCAGGCTGGCCAGCGAAATCGAGCGTTATGCTCGCGCCGGTATCAAGTCGGTCATGACCTTCGGCGTGTCTCATCACCTGTCCCATGACGGAAGCGATACATGGCATGAGGACGGCCTGGTTTCACGTATGGCGCGTATCTGCAAGGACGCGGTACCGGAAATGATCGTCATGTCCGATACCTGTTTCTGCGAGTACACCACCCATGGTCATTGTGGCATCGTTCATGATGACCACATAGATAACGATGCCACGCTGATCAATCTGGGCAAGCAAGCAGTTGCTGCGGCTCAGGCCGGTGCAGACTTCATTGCGCCGTCGGCAGCCATGGATGGACAGGTGCATGCGATTCGCAGCGCTTTGGATGAGGCAGGCTTTATTAATACTTCAATCATGTCCTACTCCACCAAATTTGCGTCGGCAATGTATGGCCCGTTCCGCGAGGCCGGTGGTAGCGCGCTCAAGGGCAATCGCAATGCCTACCAGATGAATCCCATGAACCGCCGTGAAGCGATCCGTGAATCTTTGATGGATGAGCAGGAAGGCGCGGATGCGCTGATGGTGAAGCCTGCTGGCGCCTACCTGGATATCATTCGAGACATTCGTGAGGCCTCGAGGCTACCGCTGGGCGCCTATCAGGTCAGCGGTGAATACGCCATGATCAAGTTTGCGGCCGCCGCCGGGGCGATTGACGAACACCGTGTGGTACGGGAAAGCCTAGGCTCGATCAAGCGTGCCGGTGCCGATCTGATCTTTACCTATTTCGCCATGGATCTGGCCAAAGACGGTATCTAACACTGCGAATAGCGAGCCGGCACTCCTTTCGCCGGCTCCGCTCAAGGCTACAGGTAGATCACCAGCGGATGGCCATGCACTGGGTGCTCCTGAATCAGGACATCCAGATCAAACACTGCTTTGAGGCGCTCGGGGCATAAGACTTCTTCAGGTCTGCCCAAGCCCTCCATTTGACCATGCTTGAGCAGAAGCAGCCTGTCGCAGTAGCGGGCCGCTAGGTTCATGTCGTGCAGCACGACGGCTACGGCTAACCCTTGATTGGCCATCTGCCTGATCACCTTTAGAAAGGTGTGCTGATGATGGGGGTCGAGGGCTGATGTCGGCTCATCCAGTAAGAGCACCTTATCAAAGGTGGCAGGCCATAGCTGCGCGAGTATGCGGGCCAAATGGGTTCGCTGGCGCTCCCCACCGGACAGGGTCGTATAGTGGCGTTGCGCAAGCTCGGTGAGGTCGCAAAGATCGAGTACCGTATCGACGATTCGGGTATCGGTATGGAGGCCTGTTGCATGGGGTAGTCTGCCGAAACCTGCAACTTGTCTTACCGTAAACGCAAAACTTAACGTCGAGGCTTGAGGCAGTACGGCCAAATTAAGAGCCCTCGCCTCGGACGACCATGCTGCTAGGGGCGTTGCTCCAAGCATGATATCGCCTGAGGTCGGACGTATGTCCCCACATAACGCGCCAAAGAGTGTGCTTTTTCCTGCGCCGTTGGGACCGATGACTCCCAGGATTTCGCCGCTGCGCAGCTCCAGATCAATGTCACGAATACGCCACCCGGTGGCATGCTGAACGCTTAATTCTGTTGCCTTGAGCATTACATGGCTCGTCGCAACAGCAGGAACAAAAAGAAGGGCGCCCCGATAAAAGCAGTCACGATCCCTATTGGCAATTCGGCGGGCGCCAGCAACAGGCGTGCAATGATATCGGCCAGAAGCAACAGGCTGGCGCCACTAAACAGTGCGCTGGGTAAGAGTACCCGATGGTCGGGCCCTGTAATCAGGCGCAGCAGGTGGGGCACGACCAGTCCTACGAAGCCGATCAGGCCTGCTGCTGCGACTGCGGCACCTACACCCAAAGCAGTACACAGGATCAGCTCGCCCTTGAGTCGCTCTACATCGATACCCAAGTGTCGTGCCTCGGACTCTCCAAGAAGCAACGCATTCAGGGCGTCGGCACGCCGGGGCAACCATAGCGCTACGGCCAGGCCAATCCCCACCAGCGGCCATAGCCGGGCATAGCTGGCACCGTTCAGGCTCCCCAGATTCCAGGACGTCAGCAGACGCAGCGTGGTGTCATCAGCCAGATAGGTGAGCAGGCCTATGGCAGCGCCTGCCATGGCCGTTAACGCAATACCTGCCAGAAGCATGGTGGCGACGTGTGCCTGACCGTGCCGGCAACCCAGCCGGTAAACGATGGCAGTGATCACCAGGCCGCCCATGAAGGCAAACAATGACAGCAGATAAGGCTGGAGCCCAATCGGCAGGATGAAGAGGTACTCGCCGCCGACAATTGCCAGGGCTGCGCCCAACGCCGCTCCACTGGACACCCCAATCAGGCCAGGGTCTGCAAGGGGATTGCGGAAAAGCCCTTGCATGGCAACGCCTGTCAATGCCAGTACCGCACCAACCATCAAACCCATCAGGGTACGGGGCAAACGAATCTGCCCAACTACCAACAGGGCCTGGTCACTGGCGGTAACAGGTAGACCGGAAAGATGAGCCAGCGCGCGCAACGTTTCGCCCAGGGGGAGGCGAAGCGGCCCCAGCGCCAGTGACAGCCATAGGCTGAGCAGGGTCAAGCCGATCAGCCCTATAAGCAATAACCTAGGCGACGCGCGCAGGTTCATGGTTGTCCGGCTGCCGGCTCTGGAAGATCTTGCAGGTAAAACTGTCCGGCTAGGTGCTCTGCTACTTCCGGCAGACGAGGCCCCAGTCCGCCTACCAGTACGGTGGCATCAATAGGCAGTAGGTGTCCTTCACGCACGGCCTGACTGTGCTCTAGGGCGGGATTCTGCTTTAACAGCGCCTGCGCAGCAGCA
The DNA here is from genome assembly GCF_003691465.1 of Pseudomonas sp. LTJR-52. NCBI lineage: Bacteria > Pseudomonadati > Pseudomonadota > Gammaproteobacteria > Pseudomonadales > Pseudomonadaceae > Pseudomonas > Pseudomonas sp. LTJR-52. The sequence goes on along the minus strand of NZ_CP033105.1, from coordinate 4,451,215 downwards.
GCGCCCTCAAGGCGGCGGTCGGCAATAATGATATACGCCGGGTCAAGCCCAGCCAGCACTTCGCCGGAGAGCGCCTTGTATCCTGGCTGCGTAGCCAGATTGATACCTCCTGCCTGCTTGATCAGCCAATCGCCGAGTGTACCGGGCCCTGCGATCAACGGCCGATCTCCCGTGCCTCCAATGAGTAGAAGCACGCCAGGGCTGGCGTGATGCGCCTGAGCTGCGTGAATGCGGGATTCCAGGCTGTGGAGCGCATCACTGTAGCGGGCAAATTGCCTTTGGGCCTCTTCCGGTTTCCCCAGCCAGGTACCCAGTGCTTCCAGGGTACGATGCAGGGTGTCCAGACTAGCGTCGACCGACAAGGTTTCTACTCGCACTCCCGTTCTGCGCAGTTGATCAAGCACGGGGGGCGGCCCCATCTCTTCGCTGCCCACCAATATGTCTGGCCGCAAAGTAAGAATGCCTTCAGCGCTGAGCTGGCGTTGATAACCTATCCTGGGCAGCGTTTGAAGCGATTCGGGGTGCTGGCTTGTAGTGTCTACGCCAACCAGTCGGGATTGACCGCCCAATATGGCGATCCATTCAGTCAGCGAGCCGCCTGCACTGACCCAGCGTTGGGGCTGCTCGGCAGATAAAACGACCACGGCGATAGCCCAGAGCAGAAGTCCGATGGCAAGACGAATCTTTTTCACTGAGCAGACTCCGCCAGGGCTGTCCATTGTGCACGTTCGGGTTGGCCAAGTTTACGTGCGCCAAACATCTGCATGATCAGTTCTCCGTTGTGGTCATACGCCTCAAGGCTGGTAATGATGCCGTCCACACTCGGTTTACGCAGCGCCAAAGTGTATGAATACCCGACGCTTGCAGGTGCAGATTGAAGGCACTGTCCAATGCATTGAACCAGGTGTCTACTCACTTAGCGCCTATAACAAGCCTGACAGTGTTATCGGCTGGTAGCCTGTTTACAGAATAAGCCGCTTATCCAAGGTTAGGGGTAAGGTTCGAATCCGCTGTCCCGTTGCATGGAAAATGGCGCTGGCGACAGCAGCGGCTACGCCAACGACGGCAATCTCGCCAAGACCCTTGATGCCAAGGGGATGGCCGCGGCGGTCATCTTCTTCAATCATGATGATATCCAGATCCGGCACATCGGCCTGAGTGGGAATCAAAGCCTCGGAGAGGTCTGCATTCATCCAGCGGCCGTTGTGCCGGTCAAGACGCGTCTCTTCCATCAATGCCTGTCCCAGCCCCCATACCATTCCGCCCAAGAGCTGACTATGGGCAAGAGTTGGATTCACGATGCGACCACAGCCAAAGGCGCCTACCAGACGCTCAACCCTGAGAGTACCCAATTGCGGATCTATCAGCACTTTGACGAATTGTGCGCCAAACGCGGCGCGTCCTACCTCGGGTGGATTGATCTGATCTGCGGTACCGGCCTCGGCTTCAAGGTAATCCAGTTGGTGACGCGTCAGTAACGATACGAATGATTCCTGGCGACCCGTCCGTGAAACTAGGCCGCTTTCCTGGAGCTTCAGTTCTGCCGGGTTTGTCTTATAAAGCGTCGAGGCGGGATCTGTACTGGCCAGCGTACCCAGCTTCAGGCGCAACGTATCGGCTGCGGCGTGAAGCGCTGCGCCAAGACTCAGGGTTGTCGACGAGCTGGCCGTCAATGAGCTGTAGGGCAGTCGTGTGTCTCCCCATTCCAGTGTGACACTGCCCAACGGCAGCCCCAGCGCTTCGGCGGCAAGTTGTGACAGGGCAGTGGCGCTGCCCTGACCGATCTCATGGGTTGACGAGGAGGCGACCGCTGTTCCGTCTGCCCTTATCCGCATACGGGCGCAAGCGGCCATCTGCGCGACATGGTAAATGGACGTCGCCATGCCGTAGCCGACCTTGAATCGGCCCTCCTGCTGTGCACCCGGACGAGGATCGCGTGATTGCCAGCCAATACGTTCAGCCGCCGCCTGATAGCAGTCCTTGAGGGATTTGCTTGACCACTCATGACCGCTCTGCGGTTCCTGGTCAGCATAATTACGTAGGCGGGCCTCCAGAGGATCGATACCCTGCTGATAAGCCCATTCATCCATAGCGCTTTCGATCGCGAACTGGCTTACCGCCACACCGGGCGCACGCATCCAGCTGGGGGCATTAACGTCGAGCCGTGCGGTTTTATGCTGCGTACGCAGATGCTTGGAGGCGTAGAGCTTGGGCGTCATTTCGCCAACGGGTTCGATGAAGTTGGATGTGGTGGAGTTCTGGATCAAGGCGTCCTGCATCAGTACCTGTAATCGACCATCCTTTCCGCCGCCCAGACGGACCCGCTGCCGTGTGGCCCCGCGATAGGGCATCATGGAAAAGGTCTGGCGTCGTGTCAGGGCAAGCTTGACGGGTCGCCCGGTCCGCTTTGCCGCCATGGCCGCCAGGAGCGGGTGGACGTTACCCTTTTTGCCTCCAAAGGCGCCACCCACGAAAGGCACGATTATCCGGACCTTGTCGCGTAATGCCTCTTCAGGTGAGCCGGTTTTCATGACCTCCATGAAATCCTTTTGCAGGCCCATGTCAAAGGCCTGAGCCAAGCCATATGCATCGCCATAGGAATATTGCGTGCCGAGGTACAGTGTCAGTCGCCCATGGCTATCCCACGCAGCAATTGCGGCGCCAGGCTCCAGGGCGTTGTGATGGTGAGAAGCCGTCTCGTAGACCTGCTCGAATGTCTGCTCGGCCATTGCAAAGGCGGTATCAGGATCGCCCCGCTCCGTTGTGCTAGGCTCACCGGCCCCCACCATTTTTGGCCGTTCGGCCTTTTGTTCGTCCAAAACCAGTAAGGGCGGCTGCTCGGGGGCTGCATAACGTATTGTTACACAGGCAGCGGCGCGCTGTGCCTGCTCGGCAGTGTCAGCGATCACCAGCACAACAGGCTGCCCGCTGTAATGCAGCCGGTCATCCTGGAGCGGCTGAAAACGCGTCAGCTCTCCACCTGGCAGGGTATAAACGGGTTTGAGTTTTGGCGCGTCCAGGTGCGTCATCACACAGTGCACCCCTTCCAGTGCGAGCGCGGCGGTCGTATCTATAGCCTCAATGCGCCCTGTTGCTTGCGTACTTTGAACCACGGTTGCATGAGCCAGTGGTCCGTCTCCCGGCCCATGGGCAAGATCCGCCGTGTAGCAGGCCTTGCCGGTGACTTTGTCATACGCTTCGAGACGGTGGGGCGCTTTCATTGCAGAAACCTCATAACAGAAGCCAGCCTCTCTCTATTGGGGACACCATGATCAAAAAGGCGGTTCCAGTAGGTGCCTTGTTCCTTTGCCTGACGAGTGGGGCAGTAGAGGTGGGATACACACGGTCCATCGTAGTAACCGTGAGGGTATGGCCCTCATACATCTCAACCCACCCATAAGGAGACGATATGAGCAAGCTGGCAGGTAAAATCGCGGTTATAACCGGTGCTGATTCGGGTATGGGAAAGGCCATGGCAGCAGTGTTCGCGCGGGAAGGTGCTCATGTGGCGATTACGTATCACTCCGATCAGCAAGGTGCTCAGGACACGCTCGAGCAAGTCCGCAACGCAGGGGGGCGCGGTCTGGTAAGGCAAGTGGATGTCAGAGACGAACACAGTGTGTCGGCCCTGTTCAAGGCAGTGGACGAGGAGCTGGGGACACCCGATATTCTGGTTAATAACGCCGGTACGGGCAAAAGCAAACCCATTACCGAACTGACTACTGAGGAATTTGATCTGGTGATCAAAACCGATTTATACGGGCCGTTTTTCTGTGCCCGTGAGTTCATCCGGCGCCGCCAGCAGGTCGGTGGGCAGGGAAAGATTATCAGTATCACGTCTGTTCATGACTCAATCCCCAGCCCCAACAATGTGCCTTATGGCGCTGCCAAAGGTGGGCTTCTTACCATGACGCGCAGCCTTGCGCTGGAACTTGCGCCGCTCAAGATCAATGTGAACGCTATTGCGCCAGGGCTTATCCGAACTCCGATGACAGAGGCTCGAGTCGACGATCCCCAGAAGCGCGAGGAAGAGCTGCCCAATATTCCCTGGAAGCGTCCCGGCTATCCTGAGGAGATTGCCGAGCTGGCGCTATATCTGGTCAGCCCTGAGTCCGACTACGTCACCGGTCAGAACTTTACGATTGATGGCGGGCTGGAAATGAATTGGGGGCAGGGCGCTTAGTGTAGAAGGCACCAGTAGGTCAGATCGGTGATGCTGTACTGATCAGGCCTGCCGCTGTTTTCTTTTCAGGAAGGCCCCTTTTCATGGCGTTTGCTCCAAAACGTTTCCTTCTGCGATCCCTTGCACTGGCATTGAGAACTGCCCTTCGTATGATCTCCCGCCGACAGTAGTGTTCAGGCTGATGAGCTTTCGAAACAGTCTTCGGACTGACACTTATAGTAGAGCTGTCTTGACTTCCGACAGAAAGCCAATGCTACCTGAGGCAGAAAGGCAGATATGTTCGTTTATCGAACATAAACTAACCAGTGAGTACAAAATAATTTGTAAAAGGGGCACTATGAAGGTGAAAGATATCCAGAGTTGATACCTATCACCGCTGTAGGCGCAAAGAAAACCGATCCGGGCAGCCGAGCGGCCTGGGTCCTACAATATGCCTGCCAAGAGGGACTGATTATGCAGCGCTCGATTGCCACGGTTTCCTTGAGTGGAACCCTGCCTGAAAAACTGGAAGCCATTGCTGCCGCAGGCTTCGACGGTGTAGAGATATTTGAAAACGATCTGCTCACTTACGGCGGAACGCCGCGAGAGATCCGTCGATTGTGTGCTGACCTGGGAATTGCCATCACATTGTTCCAACCTTTCCGCGATTTCGAGGGGTGTCTGCGTGACCGTTTGCCCCGTAACCTGGACCGGGCCGAGCGCAAGTTTGACCTGATGCAGGAGCTCGGTACGGATCTGATGCTGGTGTGCAGCAACGTAGCGGTCGACTCGATAGGCGAGGAGGCTATTCTGGTGGATGACCTTCGCCTGCTGGGTGAGCGGGCGGGTGCACGCGGCATGCGCATAGGATACGAAGCCCTCGCATGGGGGCGGCACGTCAAGACCTGGCATCAGGTCTGGTCGATTGTGCAACAGGTCGATCACCCCAGCGTGGGCGTATTGCTGGACAGTTTTCATACCTTGTCATTGAAGGATGACCCAGCCGGTATCGCCAGTATTCCGGGTGACAAGATCTTTTTTGTGCAAATGGCTGATGCACCGATTCTCAATATGGATGTACTGGAGTGGAGCCGGCACTTCCGTTGCTTCCCGGGGCAAGGTGAATTTGATCTGGCCGGTTTCCTGGCGCCGATCCTGCGCTCGGGGTATACCGGTCCGCTCTCACTTGAAGTATTCAACGATGGTTTTCGCGCAGCACCTCCACGGGCCAATGCGGCTGATGGTTTCCGTTCCTTGCTTTACCTGGAGGAGCAAACCCGCAACCGCCTGGCCAATGAACCGCCTGCCGATCCGGTTGCGCCGGAGCTGTTGTTCGATCCGGTGCCACCGCTCGAATTTAACGGTATCGAATTTCTGGAGTTTGCCGTAGACGAGCCACTTCGTGCAGAACTTACGCAATGGCTAACCCGTCTGGGTTTTGCTCAGGCCGGGCAGCATCGCTCTAAGAACGTTACCTTGCTCAGGCAAGGCAGCACCAATCTCGTACTCAATGCCGAGCCTTATTCGTTTGCCCATAACTTTTTCGAAGTTCATGGACCTTCGCTGTGTGCCAAGGCCCTGCGGGTCAGTGATAGCGCAAAGGCCATGGAACGTGCCTGCCAGTATGGTGCGCAGCCATATCGCGGCCTGGTAGGCCCAAACGAGCGTGAGATTCCTGCGGTACGTGCACCGGATGGAGGCCTGATCTACTTTGTGGCCTCTGGCGCTGATGGGCGTTCGATCTATGAAACAGACTTCAACCTGAGCGCAGCCTCGTCCACGGACGATGTGCTCAATACCATTGACCATGTGGCCATGGCTCTACCCGCAGACAGCCTCGACACCTGGGTACTGTTCTACAAGAGCCTGCTTAATTTCAAGGCTGACGATGAAGTTGTGCTGCCGGATCCCTATGGTCTGGTGAAAAGCCGTGCGCTGCGCAGTCCCTGCGGGTCGATACGGATGGCGCTCAATATCTCGGAAAACCGTAATACGGCCATCTCCCGAGCCTTGTCGAGCTACCGTGGATCAGGCGTCCACCATATCGCATTCGAATGTGATGACATCTTTGCGGCCGCTGCCCAGGCCAAGGAGGCCGGAGTGCCGTTATTGGAGATTCCGTATAACTACTACGACGACCTCTCAGCGCGGTACGGCTTTGACGATGACTACCTGAGCCGGTTGGCCTATTACAATGTGCTCTATGATCGGGACGCACAGGGAGGCGAGCTGTTCCATGTTTATACGGAGCCGTTCGCGGATCGCTTCTTTTTCGAAGTTCTACAACGCAAAAACAGTTACAGTGGCTATGGTGCTGCCAATACGCCGGTCCGCCTGGCGGCCATGGCTCAGGCGCGCACCCGAAAGACGGCCGGACGTCTTTGAAGGTAGGGCTGTGCCCTACGTGGCATAGCCCTACCTTAATCCAATAACAACAACTACCATAAGGTTTTTGAACCTGCCAATGACACAACCAATAATGGCTGCCGAATCCCTTAGCCCCGATGCTGTAAAAACGCAGTCTGTTCCCCGACTGCCACGAAAGAACAACCCCGAAGAAACCAAGCAGGAAATCCTCTTGGCGGCGGTTGCCGAGTTTGCGGAAAACGGCCTGAGCGGGGCGAGAGTCGATGCCATTGCCGAGCGCACCCGAACATCGAAGCGCATGATCTATTACTACTTCGAGAGCAAGGATCAGCTCTACTCTGCGGTGCTGGAAAAGCTCTACGGGGAGATCCGCTCGACCGAGTCCCAGATGCATCTGGATGCGCTCGAACCGGTAGAGGCCATTCGGCGACTTGTCGAGTTCACGTTTGACTACCACGATCTGAATGTCGATTTCGTTCGGATCGTGTGTATCGAGAATATCCATCAGGGAAATTACATTCGCCAGTCACAGGCCATTACCTCAGTCAACTCGTCGATTGTTCAGACCATCTCTAGGATTCTGGTGCGTGGCGTAGAACAGGGCGTTTTTCGGGAGGGGCTGGATCCGCTTGAGTTGCACATGATGATGAGCTCGTTCTGCTTCTATCGGGTGTCCAACCGCTATACCTTTTCATCGATCCACCAGATCGACCTGACGGATGCAGATAACCGGGAGCGGCACAAGGAACTCATTTGCGATGTGGTGCTGCGCTATGTCTGCAAATGACTGATTGGAACGCGAATACCGCTGCATCAATTCATGCAGCGGTATCGAGAGACGGGCTTACCGTGACTTCCGCGCTTTTTGTATTTCGTCATCCAGCATCTTGACCAGAGCGGGGTCGACATCCTTCGACAGTTTTTCGATGACCGGCTTCGTTTTCTCCCGGAATCGATCCATCTCTTCCGGCGTAATTTCATTGACGGCCATGTGGCCTTTCAAGGTTTGATAGGCACTGTCCTGAGCCTGTCTGGAGACCATGCGCTGATAGGCCTGAGCCTCAGCGGCGGCCTCGGTAATGACCTTGCGCTCGTCCTCGTTCAGCTTGTTCCATGACTTTTCGCCTATGATGAACGATTGCGGGTTGTACACGTGGCGTGTCACCGACAGGTATTTCTGCACCTCGTAGAACTTGCTGCCCAGAATCACGGTATTAGGGTTTTCCTGCCCATCAACGGTTCGCTGCTCAAGGCCCGTATACACTTCGGGAAAGGGCATCGGTACGGGGTTGGCGCCCAATGCGGAAAATGTCTCCAGATAGCTGGGTGACTGTATGACACGGATCTTCAAGCCTTGCAGATCCTCCCAGCGGGCGATGGACTTCTTGCTGTTGGTTATGTTGCGAAAGCCCAGGTCCCAATACCCCAGGGTATGCAGGCCCTTGCCTTCCAAGCGTGAGGCCAATGCCTGGCCCACCGGACCATCCATGACCTGCTGAGCCTCCTGAGCATCATTGAAGAGGAAGGGGAAATCCAGAATCGCGAAGTCCTTTACCTGGGCCGCCAGGATACCGGCATTGAGGACGGTCAGGTCCAGTGTGCCGCCCTGAATGGCCGATACGGTTTGCAGATCACCGCCGAGCGTGCCGCCTGGAAAGAGCCGCACCTTGATCTTGCCCTCGCTCTTTTCCTTCACCAGATCTGCAAATTTCTGTGCGCCCTGACCCTGAGGATGTTCCTTCACATTCTGGAAGGCAAACCGTAAGGTCTGGTTACGTACCTCGGCAGCTACCGTGCTGGCATACAACACACCGATTGCGCAGGCGGTAGCCAAAGCAGTTTTAATCATCGTCATCTTGAAAGCTCCATCTTGTTTTTGTTGTTTGCGAAACGGGTGCAGTGACTTAGCTAGCCAGGAATTTCATTGGGCCTGTCACCAGCACTGGGAAAATGACCAGCAGGAGCAGTACCAGCAACTGCGCCAGGAGAAAGGGCCAGACACCGCGGATGATTTCATTCATCTGGATCCCGGAGACGCCACATACGACGTTCAGGACGGTTCCGACCGGAGGTGTGATGAGTCCTATGGCGGTGTTGATCAAAAAGAGCACGCCAAAATACACAGGGTCGATACCCGCTTGAACAACGGTTGGCATCAGCACAGGCGTCAGGATCAGGATGGTGGGCGTCATGTCCATGACGGTGCCGACAATAATAATCAGCAGCATGATCATCAGCAGCAGTACGGTGGGGTTGTCCATGAACGGATCGAGCAGGTCAACCAGCTGGCCGGGGAGGTCGGCTATGGTCACCAACCAAGACGAAACCATGGCAGCAGCGACCAATAGCATGACGACCGAGGTGGTTTTTGCCGCACTCAGGATGAGTTCATACAGATCGCTGAGCTTCAGTTCCTTGTAGATCACCGTTGCCACGAATAGCGCATAGACCGCAGCAACCACAGCGGCCTCGGTCGGTGTAAAGACGCCGAACTTCAAGCCAAACACGATGATCAGCGGCAGCCCCAATGCCCAGCTGCCTTCGATGAGCGCCTGCGCAATTTCCCGGCCGGAACGCTTGGGTGAGGTTTCTACGACCTCCTTGCGAGCGATCCACCACCAGGCAACCGCCAGAGCCGCACCGAGCATGAGCCCCGGCACAATACCGGCCAGAAACAGCTTGGAAATGGAGACACCGGAGGCGACACCGAAAATGATGAAACCAATGCTAGGAGGAATGATGGGCGCAATGATGCCCCCTGCTGCGATCAGGCCTGCCGACCGTTCGCGGCTGTGTCCAGCCGAGACCATCATCGGTACCAGAAGGGCGGCAAGGGCAGCGGCATCGGCGACGGCAGAACCGGACAGCGAAGCCAGAAGGCACGAGGCGATAATCGCCACGTAGCCAAGTCCACCTCGCTTGTGCCCTACCATGGACATCGCAATGTTCACGATCCGGCGAGACAGGCCACCTGCATTCATGATCTCGCCTGCGAGCATGAAAAACGGTACCGCCATCAATGGAAAACTGTCGGCACCGTTAAGCAGGTTTTGCGCAATGATCTGAGCGTCAAACAGATCCAGGTAATACATCATGGCGGCGCTTGCGACGAGCAGCGCAAAGGCGATCGGCATGCCGATGACCATACTGCCGACCAGAGAGCCCAGGAAAACGGAAAGAATCATCAGCTGCGCTCCCCTGAGGCTGTCTTGGGCGGGGTTACGAACGGTGTCTGCTTGTCCTTGGAGGGGGGCGAGGATACAGACGGCAGGGGAAGGAACAGTGCGGCATAGAGTTCGTACACCATGATGCCGACCGAGGTGATCCCAAAGACGAGCCCAGCCGAATAGAACACTGCCATGGACAGTCCCGATGCTGGCGCCAGTACGTCTTTATTGATGACTGCCTGTTGCCAGCTGCCCTGGATTATCAGCCACAGCATGTACAGCACGATCAGGTGAGAAAGGGTGAGACACAGGCGCTTGCCGCGGGCTGGCAGGGCTGCGAGCAGGCTACCCATGCCGATATGCGAGCGCTCCTTGAGGCCGATGATAGCCCCAAGGAACACCATGAATACAAACAGCCAGCGCGACAGTTCTTCCGATACGCTGATGCCGGAATTGAAGGCGTATCTCAAGACAACGTTGCCGAACACCAGAGCCACCATGCCAAGCATGCACAGCACCAGTAGAAGTTTGATGAAGCGAAAGTACAGGTCGATTATTGTTTTCATGACCATGCCTTTAGGTTTCTCTGCGTGTGTTGTGTTTGTTATGAATCACGAGAAACAACGACAGCCAGGCTCCGCGCGTCCCTGCGCCGGGCCTTTTAAAGTTCTATACGCTTCACCTCTCCTAAAATGAAGATGTACGAAAATGCACCGATTAGGGAAAGAACACCGATAAACAGCAGTGCTCCCACAAACGAACCCGTGGTGGCTACGATAAAGCCGACCACCAGCGGCGTAATGATGCCGGCCAGATTGGCCGCCAGATTGAAGATGCCGCCGGTAAGTCCCATGAACCTCTTGGGCGCGATGTCAGAAATGACTGCCCACCCCAGGCCCACCATGCCTTGTCCAAAGAAGGCGATGGAGAGAATCGCGATGACTAGGGTGTCATTGTCGACATAGTTCGCCGCGATGATGGTAGAAGCCAGCAATAGCCCGCTGATGATGGGTAGCTTGCGGCCTACGCTGGCGTTACCGGTGCGTTTGATGATCCAGTCGGACAACCAGCCACCAAACATCACACCTACGGCTGCGGCAATGAACGGCAGTACCGCAAAGAACCCCATCTTTACCCAACCCATATGGCGCTCGGTGGCCAGATAGGTGGGGAACCAGGTCAGAAAGAAAACCAGGGTGGCGTTACCGGCAAACTGACCGATGCACGCTCCCCAGATCTGCCGGTACTTGAGCAACTGGCTGACATTGCTCCACGTAAAGGGAACGCGTTCCTGCGAGGGGGCTGACAAGCCACCGCCAGCCTGGATGTGCTCCCGCTCCGCCTGATTCATGGCAGGGTCTTCATGGGGCTCACGGTAGCGCTTCCACCAGAGCAGGCCGAAGGCGATGCCAATGCCTCCGATGATCATGAACAGCGCGCGCCAGCCAAAGTGCGCGAGAATCATGAACAGTACCGGACTGAGAAAGGCCAAGCCGATGTATTCACCCACGGTATAAATACTCGTGGCGCGGGCACGCTCTTGCTGAGGGAACCAGGTACTGACCACTCGGCTGTTGGTGGGAAAGCACGGTGCTTCGGCAAATCCCAGCATCAGGCGCAATCCCAGCAGGGTATAGAAGCCTGAAGCAAATCCGTGCAGCAGCGTAGCGAACGACCAGGAGGTGATCGAGGCAAAATAGGTGAATTTCGATCCGAACCGATCGAGAAACACGCCACCGGGTACCTGAGCCAGCACATACGTCCAGGAAAAAGCAGAGAAGATCAGACCCATGACCGCCGCATCAATCCCAAGCTCTTGGGTCATGACCGGCGCCGAGATACCCAGAATGGTCCGGTCCAGGTAATTGATCATGGTTCCGACCGCTAGCAGGGCAAGAATCACGAAGCGTGCCCGGGTTGGCTTTTGGGATGTGGTTCCAGCGTGAGAAGGGGCCTGCACTATCTGGCCTAGTTTACTATCGGCATGCATTGTTATTGTCCTGTGTCGCTTGGCACGAAATAGAAGGCTTGTCAGTCACCCAGGCTGGCGAAATGCGCCTGCATTCTCTGGGAATCAGCGTGCTGCCCGGTAAAGAGCTCAAACGCCTTCGCAGCCTGGAAGACCGCCATGCGGCTACCGTCCAGCGTCTGGCAACCGATCTCGCGGGCGTGCTTGAGCAGTTCAGTTTCCAGTGGAAAATAAATGATCTCAGCTACCCACACCTCGGGCCTGAGCAGTTCGGCCGGTAGCGGCATGCCTGGCAGCTTGGCCATACCCACCGGTGTCGTGTTGACCAGCCCTTGAGTCGCCTGCATGGCGGCGGTCAGGTCTGTTCCCGCGCATGCACGATCAAGACCGAAAATAGCCTTGAGGTTGTCGACGAGCGCGTGGGCTTTGTCCTTATCGACATCAAAGACCGTCAATTCAGCTACCCCCTCGCGGAGTAAGGCATGAGCAACGGCTGCCCCGGCACCGCCAGCGCCCATCTGCACAACGTGCTCGCGCGAGACGTCTGGCAGCCCACGGCGAAATCCTTCCGCAAACCCGAGACAATCGGTGTTATGACCTATCCGCTTGCCCGCTTTGAGCACTACGGTGTTGACGGCACCAATGCCCAGAGCTTCCTCTGAAAGCTCATCCAACAGTGGGATAATGGCCTGCTTGCAGGGAAAGGTGACATTCAGACCTGTGAATCCCATGCGCTCGGCTGCTGTGAGTAGTTCAGGCAGAGCGGACGCTTCAAGGCCAAGCGCATCGAGGTCGATCAGCCGATAGAGGTAACGAATGCCTTGCGCATCACCCTCATGCTCATGCATGGAAGGCGTACGGGAGGATTGAATACCTGAGCCAATCAGACCGGCCAGGACAGAAGGAGAAAATAGAGTGGACATAATGGTCATTTCTTGTTCGTGAAGACGTGAGCGAAGTACTCGATGGCCATGCGATAGCCCTCCACACCAAAGCCGCATAGGACCCCTACGGCAATGGGTGAGACAAAGGAGTGATGCCTGAAGGCTTCGCGCTGATGAACGTTGGAGAGATGGACTTCCACCACGGGCAGCGCTACCGCTGTCAGGGCATCTCGGATCGCAACGGAGGTATGAGTCCAGGCCGCGGGATTGATGATGATTCCAGCATGGGCGGTTCGCGCCCGGTGAATCCAGTCGATCAGCTCACCTTCGTGGTTGGTTTGGCGGAAATCGATCTGTAGGCCGAGCGTATCGGCTGCTTCATGGCAACGCTGAGCGACATCATTGAGGGTCTCGTAACCATAGATCTGTGGTTCACGGGTTCCCAGCAGGTTAAGGTTTGGGCCGTTGAGGATGAGAAGAGAGCAGGTCATCCAGAGCACTCCGTGTTGTTCTTATGATGTTTGGGCACGCTGAATAACAAAGTGTACTAACTGGTTAATACAGTCAATCCGCCTAGAAGGTGCTTTTTATTTATTGCCTGGGGGGAATCGACTTACCAATGACAGCATCATCAAAAGAGGTCGGAAAAAAGTCTGAAAAATCAAAAGGTTCTTGATGGAGCGCGAATTTCTCTGTTGAGAAGGAGATAGTGTGCTGGGATGCAAAAACGTGCGGTTATCGTCCATGATGACAAAAGAGAGAAGCCTGCCCTAGGCGCTTACCCAAAGAACAAGCATCCCTATAACTCTAGGGAAGGAGGAGCGGATGGCAGAAGGCATCACTCAGGACACCTTCTGCCAGTTTGTCAGGTACGCTCCTCCACCGGATCAGCCTGGGGTGAACATTCCTGTATCCGATTACTCTGGTAGATCAGCGCCAGAGCGCCAAACAGCAGTGCGATAGCAACCAGTCGAGACACATCCAAGGGTCGCTCGGCATTCCCCAGCCAAGCAAAGTGATCGATGAGAAGACTCATCAGCAGCTGACCAGTAATGACGGCTACCGTAGCGGCAGCGGTGCCAACGCGAGGGATGGAAAACACCATCGCGAGCATATACACAACGCCAAACAGTGCACCGATCAGCTGCCATTTTGGAGCAGTGAAAAGTGTCATGGGATGAGGGGGTTCGAAGAAAAACACGAGCAAAAATGTAAGCAGGGCACCGCTGGTAAAAGTCAGCCAGGCGCTTTCCAGCACGCCTACCTGCGCGCCAAGCCGGCCGTTGATAGAGGACTGGGCACTGAGTACGGCGCCGCTACCTAATACGGCAAAAAGAACCAGAAATTGGAGCATAGGATATACCTCAGTGAATCAGCCAGAGAGCGACCAAGATCAATACGAACGCCATTACGCGATACCGGTCGACGGGACGGCGTGTGCTGCCTAGCAGACCAAAATGATCGATAACCAGACTGGCTCCTACCTGGCCGCACAGGATGCCCACCATGGTCATTCCGACACCAATCAGCGGCGTGGCAATGGTCAGTACGACAACATAGATAGGACCCAGAATGCCGCCCACCAGCAGCCAGCGTGGCTGACTGAATAATTGGGCCATTTTCGGGCGCGCAAAAATCAGCGCAAATGTGAGGAGTGCGGCGCCAACGAGAAAAATCGACAAGGTAGCGGAGAAGTGACCTACTTCCCCTCCCAGCGGCCCTAACAGGCCTGCCTCCATCGACAGACCCATGCCGGCAATCAGCACAACTAACAGAATCAGAGCATGTTGCATGTTTATCCTCAAGAAAAAACAATGCGCTACGCTAGTAAGTTGTCATAATTGGAACAATCGTCTTTCAGACAAATAACTATTGTTTTATGAGCAACTCGCCTTCCATGCTGGCCTTGCGGCTGTTCGTCAGGGTCGCGTCGGTCAAGAGCTTTACGCAGGCAGGTGCAGAGTTCAATTTGCCTGCCTCATCCGTTTCGCGCCATATCTCTGCGTTGGAGGCGACGTTGGGGCAGCGGCTCTTGTATCGCCACACTCGGGCAGTCCGATTGACCGAGGCAGGGGAGCGCTATTACCAACATGTTCGGGACGCCCTGCTTCAGCTGGATATGGCGGCGGAGCAGATTGGTGGAGACACTTCAGAGCCGCAGGGAATACTTCGGCTCAATGCCGCCGTCGCCCTAGGGCGTCTGCATCTGGTTCCATTGCTGGTAGAGTTTCAAAAGCGATATCCAAAAATAGACGTCGAGCTGACATTAACGGATGCGTTTATTGATCCTGTGCAGGAAGGGGCTGACATTACTTTCCGAGTAGGACGCCTGGAAGATTCTAGCTTGGTGGCGCGCAGTTTAGGAGAGCAACGGTTCGTGGTGTGTGCTGCGCCGATGTATCTGGAACGGCAGGGTATACCGCAAAGTCCCGGGGCGCTTGAGTATCATAACTGCCTGGTCTACAAGGGAATGCGCGGTGTGCGTCAATGGTATTTCCGCTCTACAAGCCAGACACCCTTTCAGGCCTATCAGGCCAAAGGTAGCTTTAGAAGCAATAATGCCGAATGCCTGCTTGAGGCGGCGGTGCTTGGGGAGGGGATCGTACTGTTCCCGACATGGCTTGTGCATCAAGCGCTAAGCAGCGGTGCACTGGTAGCAGTGTTGACGGACTGGGAAGCGTCAGAGGATCTCGAAACCCATGCGGTGCATGTGATCTATCCGGAGAACCGCATGCGCTCAGCCAAGGTGAAGGTTTTTCTGGATTTCCTGTTTCATCATGTCGGTCAGCCACCCTACTGGGACAATGGCTTGCCCGTTCAGCGTTGAGAACGCTTAATCCTCGATGCCTGTACCCGCACGACTGACTTTGGGATGCGCGTGAAAAGCTTGGCAGACGTTGGCTATGTGGGAGAACGCGATACTGTTAATCTGCTTCACGACTATTTACCGCTTCAGTCGCGTTACAAGTATCTAATCCTGTACCAGTAGTCTGATATAGACGCTCTACAACGCCCTTTTGGCCTAAAAGCCCGTTCGCAGGCGAACTCATTTATCTTTCGTCTTACCAAGCTTGTATCGGCATCTCGTTAAAGACTTCAAGTAAGGTTTTCAAGATGAGCGAAGACGATATCGAGTTCATTGCTTCCTGGCTAGGACTCATTCTTTTTACGCGGATTGTACTATTCAGTCTGGGCTATGGTTGATGGCCCTAACGCTAGACGGAATGCGCCATGAAGACGCTTGCAGACGGACATTAAAAACGGCACCCGAAGGTGCCGTCTTAACCAAGGTAAACGAGCTGTTTAAAGCGCAGCCGTTTTTGCCTCAGTCGGCTGATTTTCTTCAGCCTTGTTTTCAGACGCTGCCTGCTGGGTAGCGGTAGCATCTTTAAGCTGGAGTACACCAGCCGTGTAGCTGCGGACTTCCTTGATCAGCGGAGCATTGTTATCCAGCGACTGACCGTAGGACGGAATGATTTCCTTAAGCTTGCCCTGCCATTCTGACGTCGCAACCTTGTCCTTGAACACTTTTTCTAACAGATGAAGCATGATAGGGGCGGCAGTTGAAGCACCAGGCGAGGCACCCAGCAGTGCAGCAATGGAACCGTCCTGTGAGGAAACCACTTCGGTACCAAACTGCAATTTGCCATTGCCGTTCGCATCTTTCTTGATGATCTGTACACGCTGGCCAGCGGTCCAGAGCTTCCAGTCTTCCTTGCGAGCGTTCGGGTAGTAGTCCTTCAGTGCAGCGAAGCGGTCTTCATCAGACTGCATCAACTGACCGACCAGGTACTTGACCAGATCGAAGTTGTCCATCCCCACCTGCATCATGGGCCAGGTGTTGTTGCTGGTCATGGAATGCATGAGGTCCATTAGCGAGCCGTTCTTCAGAAACTTGGTTGAGAACGTTGCGAACGGTCCGAACAGAATAACGCGCTTGCCATCCAGCGTACGGCTATCAATGTGCGGCACGGACATGGGCGGCGAGCCCACAGATGCCAAGCCGTAGGCTTTTACCTCGTGACGTTTGGCGATTTCCTGATTTTCAGTTACCAGAAACTGGCCGCCAACCGGGAAACCAGCATAGCCATTGGCTTCAGGAATACCTGTTTTCTGCAGCAGCATCAGAGAAGCGCCGCCTGCACCAATGAAGACGAAGCGGGTGTTCACCGACGTTTCCTTGCCGCCATTGGCCAGGTCCGCAACGGTTACTTTCCAGGTGTTATCGGGGTTGCGCTTGATATCACGAACTTCGCTGTTCACTGAAAGCTTGAACTGCGAATGATTTTCCAGCGAACCTACCAGCTGGCGAGTGATTTCACCGAAGTTTACGTCAGTCCCTGCTGGCATCCAGGTCGCTGCCACTTTCTGCGCAGGGTCACGACCTTCCATGATTAGCGGTGCCCACTGCTTGATCTGGTTGTGGTCTTCCGAGTACTGCATACCCGCATACAGCGCGTTTTTCTGCATGGCTTCATAACGCTTGTGCAGGTAGTTGACGTTGTCGTCACCCCAGACAAAGCTCATGTGCGGCGTGGTATTGATGAACGATCTAGGGTTTTTCAATACACCGTTCTTGACCTGGAAAGACCAGAACTGACGGGAAATCTCAAAGCCTTCAGTAATCTTCGGAGGCTTGGTGACATCGATGGTGCCGTCCTTGAGTTCGGGCGTATAGTTCATTTCCGCGAAGGCAGAATGGCCCGTTCCGGCATTGTTCCAGCCGTTGGAACTTTCTTCGGCTACCTTGTCCAGACGCTCGTACATATTGATCGTCCAGGTGGGCTCAAGCTCTTCCAGGTAGGTAGCCAGGGTAGCGCTCATGATACCGCCACCGATCATTACAACATCGACAGGAGCATTATCATCGGCCCAGCTGTGTCCGGACATCGCGAACATACTGGAGCACAGAGCAGCGAGAACACGCTTTTTCATGCAGATTTTCTCTAGTTAGGCATACAAGCAAATGAAATCAGATAGCGCTATCTTATCGGCTATCTACAGGTTTGCTTGAGTGGGCAAGGCACACTTCTTTTTGGTTATGTAACGCATCAGGTCGAATAAAGTTAGGTCGACTCGACATGAAGCACGCGCACAGCCGAAAAAATTCAAGGTCCGGATCAAGAGGGGGCAAGATATCCACTCAATACTGCCACTACATTGCGTTGGGTGTAGCGGAGATATCATGAGAAGCTTATCTAAGCGCTCAATGAAACGTGTCCAGTAGAATATCGCGAAAAAGCCGCGACGGAAAGTCACACCTTAAAGTTCCGGTCAATAAGACTAAAGTTTAATGTCTGGCAGGGAGTCGGCAAGACATTATCATCGACACGCGCAGCGTCGTCCGGTATTGCTCTGCTCGTTCTGTCCTTTCTCCTGTACCTGCCTGCAATCAACACCTGGTCTTCCTATCCTTGTGTAGTAAGACGACTATGTTGTCTTTTGCATAAGAGGCTGACCGGTCAGTCATTACTTTTTCAGATTTGAAAAATAATTTATTTGAGCTGCTTATAAGTTTGATGAAGTTATTTCTCCGCCAGGATTCGCTTTTTAGAGCCAATTTGGCGTTATTTTTCAATTCTATTAAAGTCTCAAGCTGGAAGCTGTAACCTCCTTGACAAAATGGCGCTCACGAAAAATACTGTGTCACGTGGTATGACGACATACCGGAAATTGCTCCAAAAAGAACAATAGTCATGGACAGCCTTCCTCTTATGAATATCTCCCGTGTCAGTGTCGATGTGTTTTCCTATCCCACTCGCCGTGCTGTCGATAGCGCAGGGCATTCCCATCCGGGAGATGAAGTCCAGGCCCGTATGGCATTGTTGAAGATCACCACGGAGGACGGTTGCGAAGGTTATGCCTTTGGCACTCCGGAATTGCTTCGCCCATACATCATTGACAATTTTGTACGCAAGGTACTGGTTGGACAGAACGCGCTTGACCGTGAACGACTCTGGCAGGATCTGGCGCATTGGCAGCGGGGAAGTGCAGGTCAACTTACCGACCGCAGCCTGGCCCTGGTGGAGCAAGCGCTCTGGGATTGGGCTGGCCGCAAGTTCCAGGTCCCAGTCTACAAGCTGTTGGGTGGCTACCGAGACAAGGTCTTGGCCTATGGTTCTACCATGTGTGGCGATGACTTGCCTGATGGCCTGTCAACACCTGACGAATATGCGCGTTTTGCCGAAAAGCTCGTAGCCCGTGGTTACAAGGGTATCAAGCTGCATACCTGGATGCCGCCCATTTCCTTCGCACCCGATGCCAAGATGGACGTAAAAGCCTGTGCCGCCGTACGTGAGGCAGTAGGCCCGGATATTGCCCTGATGCTTGATGGCTACCACTGGTACAACCGTACTGATGCCCTCTACATCGGACGCGAAATCGAAAAGCTGGATTTTGCCTGGTTTGAAGAGCCTATGATGGAGGAGTCCGCAGAGTCGTATGCCTGGCTGGCTGAAAATCTCACCATTCCTGTATTGGGGCCTGAAAGCCTGGGCGGCAAGTATCACAGCCGTGCGGGGTGGGTGAGTGGAAAGTCCTGCGACATTCTACGCGCCGGGGTAGCTGGCGTAGGCGGCATTGGCCCATGCGTCAAAGTCGCTCACCTGGCTGAGGCGTTCGGATTGGATTGTGAAGTTCATGGTAATGGTGCACCCAATCTGGCTGTCGTGGGCGGAATCAAGAACTGCTCCTGGTACGAGCGCGGGCTATTGCATCCATTCTTGGAGTATGACGACGTACCTGCCTATCTCAACAGTATCGTCGACCCCATGGACAAGGACGGTTACGTCCACCTGCCTGACCGTCCTGGCCTGGGTGAGGACATCAACTTTGCCTATATCGAAGCCCATATCGTGAGCCAGCACTGATCCACGGTTGTGCCTGGGCTAATCATGCCCTGGCAGGTCTTGAACAATTATAAAAAAGGACTGAGCTATGAACCCGAACACCGTTCGCCTCTCGCGTGTCTTCTTCGAGTGCCTGGCCCGTCTCTCCAGGCGAGTACCGGAACTGTATAACCTGGGACTGGCTGGTACAGCGCACATTCATGCTCAGTCCTCCTCGTGCATCGCCTCGATACCCTGCCGTATCAACCGGCTACAGGCTTTCCGCTCCAGTTCTCTTGTTGCTCTGCCATTACCTCTGGCGATGACCGGCCGATGTAATGGTCGGCGCGGCCGGGCCAAAAGTCCCGCCTAAGCGCCGCTGGCAGGCCTGGCTTGCCGTTCGCGTGTTATCCATCTGAACCAATCGTGCCGCCGAATAGATCGAGAGCCGTACACCCCTGAATGCCGGGCTGTTACCGCTTAAGCCTATTCATCTCTCTGTACGTTATTAACAAGAATAAGATCATGAAGATAACAATAAAGACGCTAGCTGTTGCGACCTCTCTGGGAATCACCGTTTTGGCAGGCAATGCTCAGGCTGCCGATTCGGGTTATATCAACTATCGGCACCAGTATTTAGAGGACTCCAAACTTCACTCTGATCGCGTTCTGATCGGTATACGTCTGGACAATGGACTCGGTTTCGAAGGGGAACTGAAGTACAAGACCGGAGGCAGCCGTAAGGACGTCGCGTTTGATAACACCGTAGGGGATGGTCACGAATTTACGGCTGATTATCGGTACTCCCTCACTCCTCAATGGACGATTGCACCTTTTATAAGTTTGGTTGCAGTGGAAAACGCAACGACTTATCGAACCGGCGCGCGCCTGGGTTACAAGGTAAACAATCAGTGGACAATCAGCGGACGCTACCGCTACGAGGCCCGCAAGCTGGATCGCAATCAGGTCGACAACTCCGTGCCTGATAGAGCCAAGCGTGACCAGCACGTTCATCGCTTCGATGGCTGGCTGGGCTATGCCCCGGGCGGGAAATGGTCATATGAATATAACTTGGTTTATTTCAAGGCTGACTATACCCGTTATAACGGTAAGAAAAATGATTATGAACAGGCATTGGCTTTTAAATATAAACTAGATAAACGCTGGCAACCGTTCTTCGAAGTAGGTGATGTAAAAGTTAACTCTACTGATAGTGATCGCCAAATGCGCTTACGTGTAGGGGTGCATTACAGCTTTTAAAAAGTAATCGCTATAAAACGCAAAATAAATAATCGTGAAGGTGCAATGAAGATGATTTGAAATACAGACCCACGGGTTTGCATCTCAAGTAACTCATTGACGTTGCCTTCATTCGTGCTTCTGAAACAACAAGAACATCATTTCAGAACAACGAAGTCATGTTCTCTTTTATTCGGTGAATAATATGAGAAGCGATACTGCTGGGCACCACGTAGGGCGGAAAATCACGCTAAGGCATCAATTGGCGTATGGAGGAGGCAACTTACTGGGTAGCGGAGCACTTGCTATCAGCGGCGCCTGGTTATTGTATTTTTATACGACGTTCTGTGGTCTATCGATGATCCAAGCGTCACTGATCTTTTCCATTGCAACCGTTATCGATGCAATCAGTAATCCTTTGATGGGTTATCTCACCGATAACTTCGGTAATACCTGGCTGGGCAGGCGTTTTGGACGTCGCCGCTTTTTCCTGTTGATTGGCGTACCGCTGATGGTGTTCTACCCACTACTTTGGGTAGAGGGATTCGGCTTTTGGTATTACCTCAGCACATATGTAATTTTTGAGCTGATCTATACCTCCATCATGGTCCCCTATGAAACCCTGGCGACCGAGATGACGGACGACTTCGCTGTTCGTTCGAAGCTGACAGGTTATAAGGCCATCTTCGGAAAGATTGCCAACTTTCTGGCCGCCTTCATCCCCGGCCAATACATTCTGATCTATGGAAAGAACTCCGCTGAGCCGTTTTTCCTGACTGGATTAACCTACGGCGCGATTCTCATGGGTGCAGTGGCCTGTCTGTATTTCTCGACATGGGAACGCAGTAGCGAAGAAACCCAGATCCGCAAGGCCAAGCAGTCATTGGGCCGTACGCTGCTGTCACTGGTGCAGGACACGTACTCGACCTTTGCGCTGAGGATTTTCCGTAAGCACCTTGGCATGTATCTGTTTGGATTTGGCGCAGAGTGGCTGTTTGCTACGGTATTCACGTACTTCGTGATCTTTGTTTTGCAGTACGACCCAACTATCGTTGCAGGACTCAACAGCTTGAGTTCGATCATGCAGTTGTTCTCCACCGCACTTTTCATAGCGTTTTGTGTAAAGTGGGGGTTCAGCAAGCCGTACATTCTTGCCTTGTCCGTCGTGATGTTTGCCGTTGGCTGCTACAGTCTGTTGCACTTCTTTGACCTGCCAACCCATGTCGCCACCATTGCGATCTTCACTATCACCGTTATTTTCGGTATCGGCACGGGCGGTGTGTATTACATCCCGTGGACGGTCTATACCTTCCTGGCGGATGTGGACGAAATCTATACCGGCCGTCGTCGCGAGGGCATCTATGCAGGTTCGATGACATTCTGCGGCAAGATTGTCCGCTCCATCATTGTCTTCATTATGGGGGCTATCCTGAGCTACTACGGGTTCCAGTCCAAGGCTCAGACCCAGCCGGAAACGGCTGTGACGGCCATCGCCCTGGTGTTCTGTATCGGTGTTGTCAGTCTTGCCTTGATCGCAATCGTCTATAGCACGCAGATGCGTCTGAACCGTCAGACGCACAAAGTGGTCCTGGATGAAGTGGCTCGTGTGAAGGCAGGTGGCAATCCTATGGACATCAAGCCTGATGCCCGTGCGGTGATTGAAGATCTGGTAGGACATCCTTACGAGGAGTGCTGGGGTAACAATGCACTCTGCAGGAAGATGCAGATTACGCCAGAATTCGCACCAACGCCCAAGACAGCCATGTAACCGCTATGGCACCGGTACTCAGTGTCGGTGCCTGCTTACTCTTCTGACAAGGCATTCGTCCGCCATAAAAAACTATTCCGCTTGGTGGGCCGAAATGTAAGCAGTGCTGATCCTTGCAACTGGACTGTCTAGATGAATGCTTTGGATATCACCGTTATTGCTCTGTATCTGCTGTTCATCGTATGGGCAGCCTGGTGCTTTCGTCATTATGCACAGAGCAGCAGTCAGTTCATCAATGGCGGTGGCTCCATGCCCTGGTGGATGGCCGGAGCGACTGCCTTTATGACGCAGTTCAGCGCCTGGACGTTTACCGGCGCCGCAGGAAAGGCCTTTACCGATGGCTTTCCCGTTCTGGTCCTGTTCTGGGGCAATGCTCTAGGATTTTTCATCGCCTGTCTGTTCTTTGCGGCACGTTACCGCAAGCTTCGGGTTGAAACCTCGATGCAGGTGATTGCTCTGCGTTTTGGCAAACCGACCGAGCAACTCTTTACTTGGCTGCAGTTTCCGCTCTCAATCTTTACGGCCGCCATCTGGCTTAATGGATTGGCCTATATCCTCGCCTCGATAACCGGCTTTGGCATGGTACCGACCCTGCTTATCACCGGTACGGTTATTACCTTCATTTCCGCCAGTGGCGGTGCCTGGACAGTCAACGCAACCAACGTCATCCAGCTGGTTCTGATCTTGGCAATTACCCTGGTAACCGGTTGCTTTGCGCTATACACAGGCGGTGGACCAGGCAATATCGTCGAGCGCTTTCCCGTGGATTTTTGGCAGGGGCACGACATGAACCTGTGGCAGATCCTGTTGTTCTGGATTGCCATGATCCTGATGCAGCAGGTGCTGTCGACCAACAACGCGATTACCTGCTATCGCTTTCTGGTTACTCGAAACGAGCATGAGGCTCGGCGGGCAGCCTTTCTGGCCGGGGTTCTTTTTGTGGTCGGTCCTGTCCTATGGTTTATTCCGCCGTGGGTAGCCGCCACGCAAGGTGCAGACCTTATGGGGCAGTACCCTCAACTGGGCGAGCAGGCAGGAAACGCGGCCTATCTCTACTTTGTTCAACAGGCAATGCCAGCCGGTACGGTCGGGCTTACATTAGCGGCAATGGTGGCTGCGACCATTGCTCCCATGAGCACTGCGCTCAATCGCAATGCGGGGATCTTTATTCGTAATGTTTATCAGCGTCCTGCCCATGGGGAGGCCCACTTGCTTGCCATGGGTCGCTGGGTGACGCTGCTCAATGGCGCCCTGGCCACCCTGACAGCATGGAGGATAGCCGAGCAGGAAGGCACAGGGTTCTTCGAGCTGGCAATGATGGTCAGCTCCCTGTTTCTTCTGCCCCTTTCCATTCCTGCTCTGTTGGCCGTGGTCGTACGACAGACCCCGGATTGGGCGGGTTGGAGTACGGTGCTGGTCGGCGCAGCGGTATCGCTGATCTTTTATATTGGCTTCAACCCCGTGGCGCTTCCTGCGTGGTTGGGTGCGTATACGCTCACCGAACGTGAGGCGAGCGATCTGAAGTTTGGGGTGACGGTTCTGGCGCATGTGGTTTTCACGGGTGGTTTTTTTATCGGGACCCGCGTCTGGTATAGCCCTACCCGTAACACCAAGAGGCGGCAACAGCTCACGCTATTCTTTCGCAATATGTATCGTCCCCTGCAGCCCGATGAGATTGTCTGCGTCGATCCTTCCCAAGCCAGGAGGCTAGGCGCCCTGGTAACAGGTATGGGGCTGCTTTTACTTCCACTTCTTCTGTTGGCTGAGGCTCCCCAGGGGCGCTGGTTGCATGCCGCTATTGTAGGAACGGTACTGATATCAGGATTAGCACTGCGACATTGGGCAGGCAGTAGTAGAACATAAGCAGATAATAAGTGTTTAACGCTCAGAATTAAGACTTCGTTATCGATAGCGAAGAGGGCGAATCCATATTGTTGAGCAACTCATAAACAGTCCAGTAGAACATCATTGAAAACAACAGAGGTGTGTTATGGCAAAGGGTTCCCATATTGAACTGGATTACCATACGTATAGTGATGAAGGTACTGGTGCTGAAGTAACACGCCTTACACCCACCGATACCGTGTGTCACCGAAACTATTTTTATCAGAAATGTTTTACCAATGATGGTACCAAGCTGTTATTTGCAGCCGAGTTTGATAATAACCGTAATTATTATCTACTTGATATTCAGAAAAAACAGGCGGTACAGCTAACGGAAGGCGCTGGTGATAATACTTTTGGCGGCTTTTTATCTCAGGATGACCGTTATCTCTATTATGTGAAAAACGAGCGTCAGTTACGTCGTGTGGAGTTGGCAACGCTGGAGGAAACAACAGTCTATCAGGTAGCCGATGATTGGGTTGGGTATGGTACATGGGTAGCGAACAGTGCCTGCACTAGCCTGGTTGGAATCGAGATCGCCCGCTCGGACTGGACGCCGCTGACCGACTGGGAAGTGTTCCGGACATTCTTTACCAGTAACCCCCATTGCCGACTGATTCGCGTCGATTTGGGCACAGGAGAGGCTCGTGTCGTTCACGAAAACACGATCTGGCTCGGGCATCCCATTTATCGCCCCTATCACGATCATACTGTTGCGTTCTGCCATGAAGGTCCTCATGACATGGTGGATGCCCGGATGTGGCTGGTCGATGAGGACGGCTCCAATGTACGCAAGGTGCGGGAGCAGAAGCCGGGGGAGAGTTGTACCCACGAGTTCTGGGTGCCGGATGGCTCCGCCATGATCTATGTCATCTATCCAAAGGGCCAGCAGGCGCGGCAGATCTGGCGATTTGATCCCGACACCGAAACCAATGAGATGCTAATGGAGATGCCGGCCTGCTCGCACCTGATGAGCAATGAAGACGGCACGATGCTGGTAGGTGACGGTTCCGGTACGCCTGTCGATGTAAAGGACACTCAGGGGTATACAATCGAGAACGACCCCTGGCTTTATGTCTTCGACGTGAAACGCCAGCAAACTGCGCGCCTGGCTGCGCACAATAGCTCCTGGCGGGTACTGGATGGCGACAGACAGGTGACCCATCCACATCCATCGTTCACGCCGGATAATCGCAAGGTGTTATTCAGCTCTGATTTCGAAGGCAAGCCCGCCGTGTATCTGGCAACGCTGCCCGACACGTTGTTTACCTGATTGACATGTCATGCCCAGCCAGTGGCTGGGCATGAGGGGCCTTACTCGTAAAGCGTATGGCGAGCCTCGTGAGCCTGATAGAGGCGTACACGACTGTTGCTTAAATGCAGGTACATGGCCGCCCGCGCCGAATCAGGGCTCTGCAGCGCAATGGCGCTGTAGATCTTTTCATGTTCGCGATACACCAGATCAAGATACGCGACGCGATCCTTCTGAGCGGCATAGGCCGAATTCATCTTAGTACGTGGAATGAGCTTCGTACCCAGATGCTTCATGATGTCGAACATATAGGCGTTGCCGGATGCCTTGGCAATGCGCAGATGAAACTGTGAGTCCGCATGGATGGCAATGCCTGTTTTCGGGCCACTGTCTTTCATGGAAAGCAGGGCCAGCTCGATCTCCTTGAGCTCCTGCGGGCTGCGATTCTGTGCTGCCAGCCCAGCCGCCTCGACTTCCAGGCTCATGCGTAGCTCCAGCAGACTCAACACATCCTGCAGCGTGGAAATGGTTTCCGGTCCCAATTGCAGAGTAGGCGGGGGCGGCATATCAACAATAAAGGTGCCGACACTGCGGCGTGTTTCGACCAGACCCGCCGCTTGCAGACGCAGCAGCGCCTCTCGCACCACGCTGCGACTGAATCCTTCGGAACTGGAGATTTCCAGTTCCGAAGGCAATTTTTCTCCCCGCTTGAAAACCCCATCGCGAATGTACTGCGACAAACGGGCAACCAGTTCTTCAGCTAGACGTTTTGGCTTTTGGGAAGGCCTGTCGATCATAAAGGGCTCATTTGTTTTTCTGGGCTCGATGACTTCCGCAGCAAGCATACACATTTCGGCTGATCCGCTCAGAAGAAAAGCATGGCAAACCGAACACCTTTGTGTGCCGTTGTGCAAGGAAGATGGCTTTCGATGACATTGAGCTTTGATGCCTGAAACATGCCTGAAGGCACTTTGGTATCAGAGCGATCTGCGTCACATGAAAGTTGACGGTCTCGGTTACTGACTGATCAGTCAGGCTGCTCGGACCGTAAGGCAGAGCAGGGTATAAACCTACCGGGTTGTTTTGTTATGGTCAGGTACAAGCCATAGCCATAAGCGAGACAACAAGAATGAAACGTTCCGCCCTTGCCACCCTGGCGGTACTTGGAAGTCTGGTGGCAGTTGCCCAGGCCCAGGAGCACTCGGATATTCCCGCGCGCCAGGAGTTTTATGCCTATGCCTCCCAGACCCTGAGTGATACCCAGTTCCTTACCGGGCAGTCAGGCAGGCCTGTCACCTTAACTGCCGGATTGAGCCTGCCAGCTGGGGAGGGGCCGTTTCCGGCGGTCATTCTCCAACATGGCTCCGGTGGTATTGGCGATAACATTGCCTATTGGCAGCGCACCCTTAACCAGCAGGGAATCGCCACGTTTGTGCTCGATGGATTCACCGGCCGCGAGCTGATCAGTACCGGTAAGGACCAAGCTCAGCTGGGACGGCTCAATTTCATTCTGGATGAATACCGAGCCTTGGCGCTGTTGGCCAGTCAGCCTCGTATCGATGCCTCCCGTATCGTATTGATGGGCTTCTCTAGAGGCGGCCAGGCGTCGCTTTATGCCAGCCTTGCTCGCTTCCAGAAGGAATGGATGGCGGGAGACGCCCGCTTCGCGGCCTATATTGCCTTCTATCCTGACTGCTCCATTTCCTTCAAGGATGAAGACAAGGTGGTAAACAAACCCATTCGGGTCTTTCATGGCGAGGCAGATGACTACGATCCCTTGTCCCGGTGCACTCCTTACCTGGATCGCCTGGCCAAGGCAGGCGCCGATGTAAAGGTGTTTCGCTATCCTGAGGCCCACCATGGTTTCGACAGTCCTGCCTCTCAGCCTGTACGTGTAGCACAAGGCAGTCAGACGGTACGGGCATGCCAGATTGTCGAGGGTGAGCAGGGCGCGCTGATCAATCAGGAAACGGGGGAGCCGTTCCGCTATACCGACGCATGCGTCGCGCATGATCCCCATGTAGGGCCCAATGCCGATGCCACACGGCAAGCCACAGAGGATGTATTGGCGTTTCTGAAAAACGTATTGGATAAACCGTAAAACGAATTACCCAGCCTCTTGCCAAGGCTGGGTGACAGGATCAGGCGTGGCGACGCCGACGGAAGAACCAGATTGCGGCAACGATAGCCAGTAAGGTGGCGGCTATTCCTGCCAGCCATAGTCCGGCATGTGGCTGGGTTGCAAAAAGCCGTTGCACGAACTCTCCCACACCGTAGCCAATACTGACCATGATGGTTGCCCAGAGAAAGGCGCCAACGATATTCAGTGGTACGAAGCGTCTGGCAGGGATGCCGCTGGTGCCGATGATGATTGGACCAATGGTTCTGAAGCCATACGCAAACCGCGTCCCGATTACCCATAGCGATGGATAGCGCTGAATCAGTTGGCGTGCTCGCTCGATTCGGTGCTGATGACGGTGAAACTTCTTCAGGACGGGATCGCCATATCGCCTTCCGATGAAGAAGAGGAACTGATCACTGATCATTGCGCCAATGGCCGTCATCAGGATGGTCAGGAAAAAATTCAGATAACCATGGCGGGCAGCCACACCTGCCAATATGGCCAAGCCGTCGCCTTCGATAAGCGGCCCGACCATGACGGCCAGGTAGCCGTAGTGGGTTATCCATTCGTTCGGTTCAAGCATGTTGCGGTCCTGATAATCCAGGTATTGTCTCAAAAACAATACCGTCCAGGCGTTGGTCGCGCGTACCAGGCCTCGTTGAGATAGCGATCCAGGAATTTTGGCATAACTGCCTTTCGAAAGGGCAAATGAACCCTCTGCGTATCGCTATACGAACGGATTTCGCAAACGGATCGCCATTTTGCCAAGCTAGCTAGAGAGTTACTGGCACCTGATCAAGGGAAGCGCCGTTGATGATCACTTAGTAAGATCCTTGATGGCTTACAGGTATGATTCACCGATACTGCCGATAGCGCCAGAGCGGGTCATTGGGTAAACCGCTCTGGCGCTAGGCTGTTGAGTTAGACTGCCCGCAGCACCACGAAATTGCGTACGCTGAAGTAGCCATCATCACGGGTCCACGGAAGCGCCTGCAGGTTCGAAGCACCTTCTTCCCAATGAATATTGTCACTGAGTGCCTCAAAGCGGTGCTCCTGGTTGTAGTTGCAGAAGAACGTACGAAACCAGTGGGTGTTGCCTTTCAACGGCATGTTTTGAATGGTGGTATGAATCGACGGCACCAGATTCACCGGCAGCTCGCTGGTGCTTCCTTTGGCGGCGCGGATTCCGAGGTTGCCTACATAGGCCCGGTAGCGGCGCTCATTGATCAGCCAGTTTTCAACCGAAACGTGTTCGGCTGCATCGACTTCCCAGAACGCTGCCAACAAGACATGCAATGAGTTGGCGATAAAGTTTTCGAAGGCATTTGCCAGTCCCTCATCACCTTCGCCGATACCTGCAAAGATCTCTTCGACCAGCACGCCCTCTTCGACCATCGCATGAATATCCAGGCGCCCGCTGCCTTCGCCGGGATACCAGCGGGCACGTATGGCCGGGAGCTGATTGTTGGGCGCTACCCAGCCATCATATACAGCACCGCTCAGGCCGTGTTTTTCCAGAATCAGTTTGAGTGCGTCGGTTGGGTTCAAGGTCGTCATAGGAGTAGCCGTCAGTAAATAAGGAAGAGCATGCCGAGTTTGCCGGGGCTCAGAACTGACGAGAGTCAATAGGCCGGGCCGCAGAGTAAAACCTGCCGGCGATCACGCGTGGCTCATAAAGGCGCGGATCATAGGGAGCGCAGCGGCAATGAGCAATCCAAATGCCTTTACATTATTGGATCTGAGTTCTCGCTCATCTTTTGAAACATTCAAGTTCACCACACGGTGTGTGTGGTGAACTTTTTTGCACAGCGGCGCTAGCGCAACAGATTGGTACGTGCCAGCTCCAGGACTTCATCGCCACGGCCATTCATAACCGCTCGCAACAGATAAAGGCTAAAGCCTTTGGCCTGCTCGAGCTTGATGGCGGGCGGCATGGCAAGCTCCTGCGTAGCCGTCACGACATCGACCAGTACCGGGCCGTCATGGGCCAGGGCCTCCCGTAAAGCAGGTTCCAGCTGTTCGTCGCTGTCGACACGAATTCCCTTGACGCCCATCGCATTGGCCATCGCAGCAAAATCCGGGTTCTGCAACTGGGTACCAGTATCCAGATAACCGCTGGCTTTCATTTCCATGGCGACAAAGCCCAATGTGGCATTGTCATAAACCACCACTTTGACCGGTAGACCCAGTTGGGCCAGCGAGATGAAATCACCCATGAGCATGGCGAAACCACCGTCACCGGACATCGAGATAACTTGGCGCGTGGGATAAGCTGCCTGAGCCCCTATCGCCTGAGGCATGGCATTGGCCATGGAGCCATGATTGAACGAGCCGATCAGGCGGCGTTTGCCGTTCATTTTCAGATATCGGGCAGCCCATACCGTTGGGGTTCCGACGTCTGCCGTGAAAATGGCATCCTCATCCGCCAGCTCACTCAGGACCCGGGTCAGATACTGCGGATGAATAGGTCGACCGGGTTGGGAGGGTTTGGCCAGATCATCCAGTCCCTCACGGGCCTTGGCGTAGTGCTTGAGCGAATCCTCGAGGAAGTGCCGATCGGTACGACGCTCCAGTCGTGGCAAAAGCTCACGAATGGTTTCGCCTACATCGGCGGTGATTCCCAAGTCCAGGGCGGTTCGGCGGCCTAATGCCTGAGGGTTGATGTCGACCTGTACAATCCTGGCATTGGTTGGGTAGAACTGACGATAGGGAAAATCAGTGCCGAGCAAAATCAGCGTGTCACAATTGAGCATCGCATGATAGCCGGAACTGAAGCCGATCAGGCCCGTCATACCAACGTCGAACGGGTTATCCCATTCGACATGCTCTTTACCCCGTAACGCATGAACGACAGGTGCACCGAGCATATCGGCCAGCGCAACGACTTCGTCGTGGTAGTCCGCACAGCCGCTACCGCACATCAATGTCACGGCTTTGCTATCCGCGAGCAGGGTGGCGAGTCTGTTGATATCCTGCTCCGAAGGCATCAGGCGAGGCGGATTGAGAACCGGCCAGGCGGTCTTCCCGGCGTCCACTTCCAGCAGCGCCACATCGCCAGGAATCACGATGACCGCAACGCCGCGCTGGAGGATGGCGGCCCGCATGGCACGATGCAGGACTTCGGGCATTTGTGCCGGGTTACTGACGAGCTCAACGAAATGACTGCATTCCTTGAAAAGCTCCTGAGGATGGGTTTCCTGAAAGTAGGAAAGACCAATTTCCGATGAGGGAATGTGCGCAGCGATTGCCAGGACCGGTACGTGGTTTCGGTGGCAATCATAAAGTCCGTTGATCAGGTGCAGGTTGCCTGGCCCACAACTGCCTGCACATACCGCCAGCTTGCCCGTAGCTGCTGCTTCCGCCCCGGCCGCAAAGGCTGCGGTTTCCTCGTGGCGTACATGCATCCAGTCGACGGTTTCCATCTTGCGCAAGGCATCGTTCAGGCCATTCAGACTGTCTCCGGTGACGCCCCAGATACGCTGTACGCCTGCCTGCTCCAGTGTGGTAGCCAACTGCTGGGCAATGGTGATCTTAGCCATAACGATTCGTCCTTTGACAAAGTAAATGATCGATGGCTCAAGGCAGCATAGGACGTGGCTGGGTTCGGCTTAACGCCAGGGATTGCAGCCATCCAGATGATGAGATAGCGATGCTGCAAACAAGTACGCTCTAGATCAGCCTGCCATCGAAGCTCTTTCGAAGCAGGCGTTCCAGGCTAAGTTCAATCGATTTCTGGAGGAAGATAGGGCAGGACTAACCCCTGGCGGATTGAATGGCGTCCAGCAGGGCTTGGTCAGACGTCTTGTCAATCCATGCTTCAGGCAAGCTCACGCGTACTGACTGCTCACCACCACTAGGCGTACATACCACGGTAACGTTGCCTTCGGCATCTTTGGTAAGACTCTTGGCCGCTTTGGCCGTTTTCTGGCTTCCTCCCGAGAAAGCCTCTACACAGGTCCACGTGGTATTGCCTTCGTCCTGAACGGTGCGTTGTTTCATGGTGTCACTCTATCGACTGCCTGCACGGCGTTACGCTATAGACGTAGCGCGCATGGTTAGAGTTCTTGACCTCAACGCCTTGCAGGCTTTCGGCAATCCAGAGTCATACCCGACCCTCACTCTTCAAGCAGCTCCAGCAAGTCATCCGAGGGTGCCGTGGGGGTTTCAGGCTGACCTGATGGAGTGGGCGTGTCAGCCGACGCTGGCGAAGCGGCGGGCTCGGTTGTGGGAGAGGCTGGAGCGGCGGCTGGCGCAGTAAATTGCTCGAAGGCTGACGTGTCGATAGGTGTAATGGGCGGCGCTTGGGGCGGCAATGGTACGGGTACAGAAGAAAACCCCGCATCAGGATCCGGGCGTGTCTCAGGAGCAGGTGCCGCCGAGGCTGGCTTCGGTGCCAGCGCCTGTGCAGGTTGGCTGGGCTGTGCAGAAGAGGGCGTGCTGGCGAGTGGGCTCGGCGCAGGCGCTGCTTTTGTTTGATGTATTCCTTTGTTGGCCTTTTGGGCCTGAGCCGGCAAGAAGCTTTCTACCAGGGAAAAATAGCGGCTATAGAACTTGCCTGACGTAACCGTCTCGCTGGCGACCTTGACCATGGAGTCGTTTGTCGAGCCGATAGGCATCGAGACCGAGCCGAGCACACCTACTCCCAGGCTCGCCGAGTTATTGAGCTTTTTCAGCGCATAACGGTCCTGAAGCGCGTTGGCAAAGATGGTTGAACCATGATCGTTGGGGGTATTGGCCGTGCAGACAACATTAAAGCTGATTTCGAGGTGGTTCTCTCCGGTCTGCTGAAAGCTCTTACGGCCACTGACGAGCTTTGGATCATTGCTGGTAATGATATAGCCCTGACTGAGCAGCGCACGTCGAGCTGCTTCGCAGGCAGCCGTATCGTTTACCGGATAGCTACGCGAAAACGTACCCGAGTCATCGAAATTTTCGTGTTCGTACACGGCAGGCTTGTTGTTCGAGCAGCCAGCCAGGCCGGTCAGCATAGTGGCCAGTGCCAGTGTGCCGATACCAATCGATTTTGACATTGCAGATCCTGAAAACAGCTAACGCCAGACAAGAAGCGCATGGCGTACAACGGGCATGAAGAGAACGCATTAAACAGAATGCAATGCTACTACGGAAGAGTAAGGCTAAAAAGATATCAAGTGGGTGCTAGGTGACCGGATGTGTCCTCTTATCAAGCCGGACTGACAGGCTGGCGTGACCGCTTGCCATTACCTGGTGCCGTCTTGGTTGAGGCCTTGCGCGGAGCCGCCTTGCGCTTTTTCTTGAACGGCGTGGACTTACGCCCCGCTGGAATAGCCGGCCCGCTAAAGGTCAGGTTCAACCCCATGCAGCGCTCGACCTGTTTGCTCATCCAGGCGGATTGCTTGGTCACGAACTCTTCAAGGCTCATCTCTCCGGTTTGAACCATATCCAGCGCTTGCTCCCAGATAGCGGTCGTACCGGGATCGGCAATAGCCCGAGGCACAGCGTCGATCAGACTGAAGGCAGCAGGCGTGGCGAGCAGAGCCTTACCCTGCTTGGTCAGATAACCGCGGTCCAGCAGCCCTTGAATGATCCCGGCGCGTGTCGCCTCTGTCCCAATACCTGTGGTGTCCTTCAGCTTCTGCTTGAGCTTGGGGTCGTCCACCAGTTTGGCTACATTCTTCATAGCCTTGATCAGATCACCTTCGGTGAAAGGCTTGGGCGGTTGTGTCCAAAGGTCTTTGAGCTGAACATCCACCACAGCGCATAACTGGTCTTTGGAAAGCATGGGCAGCGGCTGTGGTGCTGGCGCTTCCTTTCCCTTTGGCGTAAGTGCTTCCGGCAGGGCTCGCTTCCAGCCTGGCTCGACGATGCGCTTGCCTACAGCCCTGAGCAACTGTCCTGCGCAGTCAAAATCGGCTTGAGTACGGTCGTACTCATGGTTTGGGAGAAATTGCGCCAGGTAGCGGGCGCGGATCAAGGTATAGACTGCCTTGTGCTTGCCCGTCAGTCGATCCAGGCTGCTGATAGCTGCGGTTGGAATGATGCCGTGGTGTGCGCTGACCTTTGTATCATTCCAGGCCCGCGAGCGGCGCCTCAGGTCCAGGTGCGCCTTGAGAGGCAGAAGGGAGGAGTCGGAGCGCTCAAGCGCCGCCATGATGGCTAGGGCTTCGCCATGCTGGCTCAAGGGAAGATAGCCGCAATCGCTGCGCGGATAGGTAATGACCTTATGGGTTTCGTATAGCGCCTGGGCAATATCCAGCGTTTCCTGGGCGCCCAGGCCAAGCTTTTTCGAGCACACCTCTTGCAACGTGCCCAGATCAAACGGCAATGGAGCAAGCTCACGCATGCGTTCGGTCTGTACCTTCATCACCTGAGCAGTGTCTGTCTGGCGCATCGCCTCCGCTGCACTCTGGGCGATATCCTGGCGCAGGCAGCGGCCCTGATCGTCGCAGACATCTTCAGGAGCCTTCCATTGGGCCGTAAACTGATAGCCCTCGGCAGACAACAGCACATCGATTGCCCAGAACGGTACAGGCACAAAGTTGGCAATGCTTCGATCACGGTCGACTACCAGTCGCAGGGTAGGGGTTTGTACACGTCCTACGGGCAGGACGCCCTGATACCCTGACCGTTGGCCCAGTAATGTAAACAGACGGCTCATGTTCATGCCGATCAGCCAGTCGGCACGCGAGCGACCCAACGCCGAATGATAGAGGCTGAAGGTATCGGCGCCGGGCTTGAGCGTGGCCAGCGCTTTACGAATGGAAGCATCGTCCAGTGCCGACAACCACAGACGCTGGATAGGCCCCTTGTAGCGACAATGTTCGACCAGTTCGCGGGCAATCATCTCGCCTTCGCGATCAGCGTCCGTTGCAATGATCAATTCCCGGGCTTCGCCAAGCAGCCTTTTGACCGCCTTGAACTGGCTTGCGGTCTTGGGTTTAACGAGCATTTTCCACTTTTCCGGGATGATAGGCAGATCTTGCAGATTCCACCGCTTATACCGATCGTCATAGGCATCTGGCGGGGCTGTTTCAAGCAGGTGGCCAATGCACCAGGTTACAGTGGCCTGTGGGCCTGTCCAGCAGCCTTCGCCACGGCGAGTAGCGCCCAGCACCTTGGCAATGTCTTTAGCTTGGGAAGGTTTTTCGCACAGGAAGAGCCGCATAGCTATCGTCATTCAAATCAACAATAGCGTAAGCATGCTAAAACCGCAGCGCAGAGGCAATCGAAATCTGTATATGCATACAGATAATGCACGCTGCCAGCTTTATTTGGCGAATCGATAAAATACGAAGTGGGCCGTCGATCACACTGTCATTCGGCCCAACCGGTTCTGCATTAGAACTTCAAGAGATCCACCATGTTAAGAATGGCAGTGGAGAACATCAGGGTAAAAAGGCATACCAGCGAGAGTTTAAGCTTTTTCAAGCCTGACTCCTGACGCTGGCGCTTGGCCTTTGTTAACGCCTTGATGGCTGCAGAGGGGCGAATACCGTTGTTCAGCATCCAACCCAGAATTTCATTTTCAGGCCGTCCTCTCATTACCGCTGAGGTAGCCAGTCGCGTTAGCCCTTCTGAGCACGCTTCGTCACGCATGAGTTAATCCAGTGATTTCGACCATCTGAGCGTAATGCGATATGCATGACGATTCAATGATGGCCGTATTACAAAAACGCATATTTATCGCTTACTTCGTCGGAAGTTGAGCCAGGTCAACCCGGCAAGTCAGCAGTCCCTTGGATCTACCTTGAAGGTAATCGACTCATGTGACCAGAACTTGACGACTATGTTGCAAGGCAGGGTGATATTCCTGGCTGAATGTAAACGCTATATGCACCTTGACGATCCGACCCCTGACAGTAGACTCTAAAATGAAACGTCGTTTCACAATGGCGAAACCTTAATAATCACAACAATGAAAGGATCCCTATGAAAGCTCTCATGATCGAACAGGAGTTGCAGTGCCGCTTCCATGAGGTCGAAGCCATCGAGCCAGGGCCTGGAGAGGTTCAGGTAGCGGTTCGCCATGTAGGACTCTGCGGTAGCGATCTCAATACCTATAAAGGGTTGAATCCGTTGGTGGCACTGCCTCGTATTCCTGGCCATGAGATCGGTGGAGAGATCATCAAGGCAGGACCGGGCGTACCGCTGGACTATCGTGCAGGGCGGCGCGTCATTGTGGTGCCCTACACTGCATGTGGTCACTGCACCTCGTGCCGTCAGGGACGCGTGAATGCCTGCAAGACGAACCGGACACTCGGCGTTCAGCAGAACGGCGGGTTGGCCGAGCAGATCGTACTGCCCTACGAGAAGCTCATCCTGAACGATACCTTGCCAGCACGGCATCTGGCACTGGTTGAACCCTTATCGGTAGGTTTCCATGCCGCGAGACGCGGGCGGGTTGCCCAGGGGGACAGAGTGGTGGTCATTGGCTGTGGAATGATAGGCATGGGCGCCGTGGCCGGAGCTGTGTCACGGGGTGCAACAGTCATCGCGATGGATGTCTCCGAGACCAAGATCGAAATGGCGCGTAAATACGGTGCTTCACATACTATCGTGGCCTCGTCTGGTCATGTGGACAAGCAGATCGAAGCACTGACTGACCGTGATGGGGCTGATGTCGTCATCGAATGTGTGGGCCTGCCGGCCACGTTTACCCAGGCGATCGATATCGTGTCCTTTTCTGGACGTGTGGTGTACGTGGGGTATGCCAAGGAGCCGGTTTCCTACAAGACGCAACTGTTCAACCTGAAGGAGCTGGACATCATGGGCTCCCGTAATGCAACAGCCGAAGACTTTACAGCCGTCGTTCGCTATCTGGAGACCTTGGATCACTCTCCAGATGATCTGATTTCCAAGGTGTTTCCCTTCCAGGATGCCGAGCAGGCCCTGCCGTACTGGGATGCGGAGCGCGCATCAACCTTGAAGATTTTGATCGAGCGATAACCTTTCCGATACCACGACGCCGTATCGCTTCTGCTTTACGGCCTCGCTTGCGCCTGCGTCAATTATTCATCCGGCGGTGGTATATGTTTCTAGAATTTAAATCGATTACACTAACGCACCAGCCATAGGCTGTTTTTGATTCATTTATCGTGCTGACAAGTAGGTCGGCTCAACATACGCTAGGGAAAGCATATGCGTCGTGTCTTATTCATAACGGGTCTTTCGTTTTCGCTTTTTCTTACTGGCTGCCAGGTAGTCAATACAACCAGTGGCGGAGCAGTAGGGGTCGAGCGTAAGCAATATATGTTCAGCATGCTGTCTGCCCAGCAGGTTGATCAGATGTACGCAGAGTCGTATTCCAGCTCAGTCAACAAGGCCAAATCATCCGGTGCGCTCGCCAACGAGACAGCAGAGGGCAAGCGTGTCCGTACGATTGCCAAGCGGCTGATCGATAGGGTTAGCTACTTCCGTCCCGATGCTGCTGCCTGGGATTGGCAGGTCAACCTGGTCAAAAATGATGAACTCAATGCCAACTGCGGTCCGGGCGGCAAGATCTTTGTTTATACCGGTCTGATCCAACAGCTAAAACTTACCGATGATGAGCTTGCAGCGGTAATGGGGCATGAAATTGCCCATGCGCTCCGTGAGCACAGCAGGGAAAAAATGTCTCGGGCGTATGCATTGCAACTAGGCCAAAGCCTTGGTGGCGCCTTGCTAGGCCTTAACCAATCGTCAATGCAAATTACGAATAAGGTAACGGAAGTTGGTTTATCTCTCCCGTTCAGTCGATCAAATGAAAACGAAGCAGATCTGATTGGCCTGGAGTTGGCTGCCCGGGCGGGCTATAACCCCAATGCGGCGTTGAGCCTCTGGCAGAAATTTGCACAAGCCTCAGCCAGGATGGGCAATAAGACACCTGAGCTTCTGAGCACGCATCCCTCTGATGAGAGCCGCATGGCCTCGATTCAAGCAGCCGTCCCCAAGGTGATGCCCTTGTACCAAGCCAGCCGCAAATCTTGAGTTCGATCTTTATCCAAGGCTTATATGGATAAGGATATTCACTGCGATATCCTTATCCAGGCGATTTTAGGACATTAATTAAGATCCGCCCGGGTATCTTAACGAGCAGCAATACCCTTCTTCTGCTTTCGAGTTAACATCAGTGTTAACACCTGTCTACGTGAAAAAAGCCCCGGACGGGTAACTTTGAACCCTTTGGCTGTTCCCCAAACGCTATGAATTCCTTTGTTTCCCTGCTCAATATTCTTGTCGTTGAAGACGATCCGGTGTTGGGTATGCACCTGCAGGCTCAGCTATCGGCGAGGGGATATGCGGTAGTGCTATGCAGTGATGCCTGTCGAGTCGCCACACTGTTGAAAGAGCAGGTGTTCGATCTGGTAGTACTGGATATTCTGTTACCCAATGGCAATGGGCTTCACCTACTGGAGCAGATTCGTTCGTATAGTGCCGTGCCGGTTATCCTGGTCTCGGCGCTGGGTAGCGAGTCTGATCGTATCGTCGGCTTTCAAAAGGGAGCAGATGATTATCTACCCAAGCCCTTTAGCATGGCGGAGCTGGATGTGCGAATCGGAGCGCTGCTCCGGCGCATTGCGTTTGAGCGCTCGGCCATGGAGACAGCGTCAACCGTGCAGGGAGAGCTGTACTTCGATCTTATCCGGACCGATGTGGTTTATAAGGGGCAATGGGCGGAACTGACCGCAACGGAATTTCGTATTCTTGAGCTATTGAACCGGCACGCTGGAGAGGTACTCAGCAAACCAGTGTTGTATCAGGAAGCTCTGCAACGTGCCTACTCACGCTACGATCGTAGTCTTGACATGCATGTCAGCCATATTCGCCGCAAGCTCCAGAGCATTGATTACTCGGCTTGCGAAGTTCGTACAGCCTGGGGGAAAGGCTACGTGCTGGTGTGTTCGTCTTCATGATACGACTCCCGTATCGGCATTCCCTCTTCTGGAAGCTGTCTGGTCTTACCATCGCCGCCTGTCTGGTCATCGTCTGGCTGAGCTTAAGCTGGGGACGCAGCATGGAGCACAGTCATTACGAACTGGCACAAGCCGATAAAGAGGAACTGCTGAATTATGCTGCTTCCGTTGAACAGGCATGGAGGACACAAGGCAAGGAGGGCGTTGAAACTGCATTACGACGTATCCGAGAGGGAGAACAGGTTTGGGCTGTAGCAATTGATCGTCTTTATCAGCCGTTAGGTCAGCGCGCTCTGACGCCTGGTGATGCCGATCGGTTCAGCTTTATGCGCCGTCTGGATTGGCCGTTGAGTGGCCGTGCTACCGAATTGCCTGTAATGGATATTCCATTTCCTCAACATCCTGAAGCGGGCCGTCTGGCAATGGAATTGCCCGAGCGCATGTGGTCCGGCAAGCCTTCCGTTCTGGGCCGTCTGGTGATCCATGGGCTGTTTCCCATGGCTACCATGTTTCTGTTATGTATTCTGCTCTATCGTCAGCTCATGGTGCCTTTGAGATGGCTCCAAGAGCAGGCATCCTCTGCTTGTCGCTCAGGCAGAAAGCCTAAAATCGGCGTAAGCGCTCGCAGCGATGAGCTGGGTGAGCTGGGACGCGCCTTTGATCACATGGCGGAGCGGCTGGAAGGTCATGTCGAGTACCAGCAACGACTTCTGCGAGATATGTCCCATGAGCTGCGCACTCCGCTGTCACGGCTGCGTGTGCTGTGCGAGTCCTCCGAGGATGCGAATACGTTGCGTGCCCGCCTTGAGCGTGAGTTAGCCGGTATGCAGGAGCTGGTCGAGACCACACTGGAGCTGGCCTGGCTGGATACAGATAGACCCTCGTTGCTATGCGAGCCGATCAGCATGCAGTCGCTCTGGAATATTCTCATTGAGGATGCCTGTTTCGAGACTGGTTGGTCACGAGACGCTTTTGTATATCGCTTACCAGACAATTGCTATGTACAGGCTCATTTGAATAGTCTGGCCCGTGCCCTGGAAAACCTCTTGCGCAACGCGATTCGTCACTCACCGGAAGGAGGATATGTAATTCTGGGGGGGCATTGTGAGGGCAGCGAGTGGTTGCTGTGGATACAAGACCAAGGTCCGGGGGTTGCAGAAGGTGCGCTCCACTACATCTTCGAGCCGTTTACCCGGCTCAATGGTGCCCGGCCTGGCGGTGACGGATTCGGCCTGGGTCTTTCCATCGCCCGATCGGCACTGATGATTCAGGGCGGAGCTATCTGGGCTGAAAACTGCAACCCAGGGCTTCGTGTGACCGTGCGCTTGCCTGCTGCTGGAATTGTATAGATTGTAAAAAAGCTTTCTTCTCAAATGGGAATGAATAGCATTTGCACCAACTTTGGAGCGGTCTCGTTTCGAGATTTGTAGAACAGGAGTTGGTCATGCTGCGTATTCCTCATTCATCCACGCGACTGAGCATCGTACTGTGTGGGGCTCTTGCCAGCCATTCCGGCCTTGCGCTTGCCCAGTATGGCTCCAGCGAGCCGGTTGAGATGGAAGCTACCACGGTTATGGGGACCGCCGAGGAAGAGACCAGGCAGGCCTTGGGTTCCTCAGTGATTACCGCAGAGGATAT
This sequence comes from Pseudomonas sp. LTJR-52, assembly GCF_003691465.1. Lineage (NCBI taxonomy): Bacteria > Pseudomonadati > Pseudomonadota > Gammaproteobacteria > Pseudomonadales > Pseudomonadaceae > Pseudomonas > Pseudomonas sp. LTJR-52. The sequence goes on along the minus strand of NZ_CP033105.1, from coordinate 4,411,065 downwards.
TGCCAGGCAACCACCGGCCAATGATCTGTCGGAGATTATCCGGCGCCAGCCCGGTGTCAATCTCACAGGTAACAGTGCCAGTGGCGCGCGCGGTAACAATCGGCAAATCGACTTGCGAGGTATGGGGCCTGAGAACACGCTGATTCTGATCGATGGCCTGCCCAGTACCTCCCGAAATGCCGTCCGCTATGGCTGGGACGGTGACCGTGATACTCGGGGTGAGACGAACTGGGTTCCAGCTGAAGAAGTCGAGCGTATCGAAATCCTGCGTGGCCCGGCGGCGGCCCGTTATGGCTCCGGTGCCATGGGTGGGGTCATCAACATCATTACCAAGCGTCCTACGGAGCAATGGCATGGCTCGATGACGTTTTATGCCCTGGAACCCGAAAGCGGCGACGAAGGCAACGGACGCCGTGCCAATTTCAACCTGAGCGGTCCGTTGACGGAAGCTTTGGCATTTCGAGTCTATGGCAATATCGCCAGGACTGATGCAGATGCTTTGAGCATCAATGAAGGACATCAGGCCTCGGAAGGCAGTGTCACGGCGGGTCGGGAAGGCGTACGCAACAAGGACATCAATGCGCTACTCAGTTGGCAACTTGATCCGCAGCAAGTCCTCGATTTTGAAACTTCCTACAGCCGCCAGGGCAACATTTATGCCGGCGACACGATGCTCAATAACTCTGGCGGCAACGATGCCTTTGTTCGAAGTCTGTACGGCCATGAAACCAATGTATTGCAGCGCTCCAGCTTTACGTTGAAGCATAAGGGAACGTGGGATTGGGGTAATTCCACACTGGGCCTTTCCTATGATTACACCCGCAACTGGCGTCTGAACGAGGGACTTTCAGGCCGTACAGAGGGTGGGCCAAGTGAAGGGGATGGCGCGTTTATGTCGCGCCTGCGCAATACCCGCGCCTTTGGCAATCTTGATCTGCCTATCGACAGCGCAATGCCTCAGGTCTTAACCATTGGCGCCGAGTATTTACACGAGTCGCTAAGTGACCCTGGTTCTCTGCGCGCTCAGTCTTCTGATCCTGAGCCTGGCCAGATAGCAGGTTTTGATCGCACCCAGACCAAGACGACAGCCAACAGCTACGCCTTTTATGTTGAAGATAATGTGCAGGTTACAGACCGGACGGTGCTGACCCCTGGACTACGCTTCGATGACCATCAGACCTATGGTGATAATTGGAGCCCAAGTCTTAACTTGTCCCATGAGATCACGGACCGACTGACGTTCAAGGGTGGGATTGCGCGTGCTTACAAAACACCGAATCTGTATCAGAGCAATCCAAACTATCTTCTGTACAGCCGTGGTAACGGCTGTACAGCGATTACGTCTGGAAACGGAGGCTGCTATCTGGTCGGTAACGAAAACTTAAAGCCTGAAATCAGCATCAATAAGGAGCTGGGTCTGGCTTATGATGTCGGAACATGGAGAGCCAGTGCGACCTATTTCCGTAACGATTACAAAAACAAAATCGTGGGCGGAAACGAATTTATCTATCGATTGGGCGACACCGGGCCTCGTGTACTGGAGTGGGAGAACACCGGTAAGGCGGTTGTCCAAGGGGTTGAAGGCAACCTGTTCATTCCGCTGACTGATACCGTGGATTGGAACACCAACTTTACCTATATGATCGAATCCAAGGACAAGCAGACAGGCGATCCTTTAAGCATTATTCCCAAATACACCATCAACAGTACGCTGGACTGGTACGTCACTGAAAAACTCTCTGCACAGCTTAATGTTACCCATTATGGAAAGCAGGAGGCTCCTTCATACTCTCGGCGTACCAATACGGATTATGAGGCTGCTGCCCAGAAGGACATTGATCCGTATACGTTGGTAGGCGTCAGCAGTGGTTATGAGTTTAACGAGCATTACAAAGTGCGTTTTGGTGTGAATAATCTGTTCGACAAGCGCATCTATCGAGAGGGCAACGCTTCGAGCGCCGGTGCGGTTACATACAACGAGCCGGGTCGTGCGTATTTTGCTTCCTTTACCGCCTCGTTTTAATGTTATTAAATCGGGCCGCCTGGCTAACCCGCTGCCCGTGCCGTATTTCTATTGTGGAGTTGTGTCATGAAGCGTGTTGATTCCAGTATTTTCCGTCTTAGTGTTCTTTTGTGCAGTCTCGTGCTAACTACCACAGCAGGTTCGGCTTTGGCGGCTACTGTTTCCACTGCCCACGGCGAGCTGAAAACCCCGGATACACCTAAGCGGGTCGTGGTGCTGGATGAGGCGGCTATGGATACCGCGCTGGCAGTAGGTATTAAACCAGTCGCTACGCTGGCGAGTCGTGGTGGCACCAGCGTATCAAACTATCTGCAGGATCAGGCGGGGCAGCCCGCTATCGTGGGTACGGCTCGTGAAATTAATCTGGAAGCAGTTTTCAACCAGAAGCCGGACCTTATCCTGGCGCGACAGGATTTACCGCAAGAACAATATGCCAAACTTAGCCTGATTGCTCCGACGGTAGTACCAAAAGGAGGGGAGTCGTTAGCTGACTGGCGAGCCAACGCAGAGCTTTATGCCCAGGCGCTCAACCGTAGTGATGAATTGAAAAAGCAGTTCGATCAGATAGACCAGCGTGTTGCCAAATTGAAGACGCAAGTCAAACCAGGGCAAGTGTTGTCGGTTGTTCGTTGGAATCCACAGGGACCGATGGTCATGTCGAGCCATCTCTTTGCAGGCCAGTTACTGGAGCAACTAGGCTTTGCCAGTACGCAACTGGCCTCAGAGCTCAAAGATCGTCCTCATAGCGATATCTTGAGCCTTGAGAACCTGTCCAGCGCTGATGGAGACTGGATTTTCCTGGCAACCTTGAATGAGAAGGGTGACGAGGCCTTGGAGGCTGCTCGCAAGCAGCCTGCCTTTACTCGCTTGAAGGCCGTTCAGGCGAAGCAGGTGGCCACGGTTGATGGGCAGGTGTGGAGCAGCGGGTCAGGTCCGCTGGCTGCTGAGCATGTACTGGATGACGTGGAGCGTATCGTTCTCAAATGAAGGTGTCCGCTTCGCCTCGTTTGGGTGGTCCGTTCATTGCCTGCTGTCTAACGCTGCTGGTGATTCTGCTCACCAGCTTGCTGCTTGGTGCCGGGGAGGTTTCCGTACTCCGTAGCATCAATGTCTTGCTTGGGGGTGGGGACGATGAAGCTCGCTTTGTTGTCCTCGAACTGCGTGGGGCGCGCACGTTATTGGGCCTTCTGGTGGGTATGGCCCTTGGCGTTGGTGGAGCCGTTTTGCAAACGGCAACCCGCAATCCGCTTGCGGAGCCCGGACTCCTGGGTGTCAGCGCTGGTGCATCCTTTGCCATGGTGGTTGCCATTGCGCTCGGCGCCAGCGCAGCTACTGTCAATCTGGGCATGGCCATTACTGGAGCCATGCTTGGATGCCTGCTCGTTGTGGCAGTGACTCAAGTGCGCGGATTTGACGCCGACCCTGTTCGCTTGATCCTGGCGGGAATGGCGCTCACAGGAATTCTGGGCGCCGCCAGTACCTTACTGCTCCTGTATGACCAGCGTACGGCCGATGAAATTCGGTTTTGGGTCATTGGCGCCTTGGCAGGCAGGCCCGCAGATACCCTGTCCTGGGCGCTGCCGGGCACACTGGCAGGCCTGTTGGTCGTGGCCCCTTTGGTCAGACCCCTGGCCGCCTTGAGCTTGGGAGAACGTATGGCCATTGGATTAGGGCATCACCCTCAATTGACCCGATTGATCGCACTACTAGGCGTTGCCATTTTAGTAGGGACTGCCACTGCAGTAGCTGGGCCTATTGGCTTTGTCGGATTGGTTGTGCCGTTCCTGGCGCGGAGAATGGTCGGGCCTGATGTCCGCCGTGTCCTTCCATTATCTCTTGTGCTGGGGCCCGCGGTGCTGCTATTGGCTGATATCTTGTCGCGCCTTTTGGTCAAACCTTACGAGCTTCCCATTGGTGTTGTGACTGCCTTTATCGGTGCGCCAATCCTGATGATAGTCGTCCGTCAACATCGCCTGCCTTCATTATGACTAAACCTTTTTCATCTCCGGTAACAGCTCGGTTTTGGTGGCTACAGGCAGGCCGTCAGCTGAGTGTACTGGTATCGCGGAGAGGCAGTGTCGTTGCGCTGTGCCTGACAGTGCTGTTGATCCTTATGAGCGGTATCAGCCTGGCGTATGGCGTAACCGGGCTTAATCCCTGGCTGGCGCTGAAGGCTGTCATCGGGCACGGCGATCCCATGCATTTATTTTTGATTCAAGAGCTGCGCTTTCCCCGGCTCCTGGCTGGACTTTTGACAGGGGCCGCATTCGGGTTGGGAGGATGCATGTTACAAACCCTGGCACGTAACCGACTTGCAACACCCGGGGTTATTGGTATCGACAATGGTGCAACGGCCTTTGCTGTCGCTTCCATCGTTGCTGTCTCGACAAGCCTTGCGCCGTCGGTTCTTGCCTTGAGTGGTGCAGCAACTGCGGCGGCCATGGCGTTTGCCTTGGGCGGTGGTGCTGGCGCACGTGGGTATCGCTTCATTGTTGTTGGAATCGGAGTTGGTGCATTGTTTGGCGCCTTGACCAATCTGATGCTGGCACGTTCGTCCATCGATGCGGCCAACCAGGCCTATCCCTGGACGGTTGGCAGTCTTAACGCACGCTCTCCAGCCTCGGTTCAACTATTGGCTATTGGTTTGCTGATAGGTTTACCGCTAGCCAAGATCTTGGGACGCACCCTAGAGGTTCTCAGGTTTTCCGATTCGGTCGCCATCGGGCTGGGCGTGCGTATACGCCTGGCCCGGGTACAGATTCTTATGCTAACTGTTCTGCTCACGGCATTAGCGGTCGCGGTTGCCGGTCCTGTTGGGCTTATCGCCTTGCTGGCACCCGAAGCGGCCCGCTATCTGGTCGGACAACGCGGTGTCCCTATCGTGATCTCTGCATTAGCAGGAGCCCTTCTGATGATCCTGGCAGACTGGGTGGGAAGAACCTGGTTTGCTCCTATCGAAATTCCAGTAGGTGTAGTGACTGCTGTCATCGGCGGACCTTACCTACTCTGGATTTTATTGCGTCAACCTGTCCGGAAGTCGTTATGAGTAGTACTGTTTCACCGTTGTTGATGGCGACTAATGAGCATTCGGTTATTTTGGAGACCCGTCTTCTCGAGCTTGCTCATGGTCAGACGACCATTATCAATGGGCTTAATCTTAAGATCCAGCCGGGGCGGGTCACCGCTATTGTAGGGCCCAATGGATGCGGGAAGTCTACGCTTCTGGCGGGTCTTGCTCGACTGCTCAAGCCGCGTGCGGGTGCGGTTCTACTCGATGGGAAGGCCATCGGTGAGCTGCCTTCCCGGCAGGTCGCCCGACAGCTTGCACTGCTGCCCCAGGATGCCAGCGCACCGGATGGATTGACCGTATCTGACCTCATCCGCTTTGGCCGGCAGCCTCATCAGGGCTTGCTAAGGCAATGGTCTACAGATGACGAAGCTGTTGTTGATGCGGCATTAAAAGCAGCGGATCTGATTGAACTGGCCGAGCGGCCGCTTGATTCGATGTCGGGTGGGCAGCGCCAGCGTGCCTGGATTGCCATGGCCATTGCTCAGCAGACACCGCTACTCCTGCTTGATGAGCCAACCTCTGCACTGGATCTTGGGCATCAACTGGAGGTATTTGAGCTGATTCGCATGCTGGCCAATGCGGGCAAGACGGTGGTCATGGTGGTGCATGACCTCTCTCAGGCCTGCCGCTACGCCGATCATCTGGTCGCCATGCAGTCTGGTCGTATTATTGCTGAAGGTGTCCCGGCCGACATTGTCACCCCTGAGCTTGTTGAGACCTTATATGGCGTCCGCTGTGTTCTATTGAAGGATCCGGTTAGCGGAACACCCTTGATCGCCGGGGTCAGCCAGCGCTAATGGGACGCTCAATAGTCGTTTCTTTTCCTGAAGGCCCAGCGCCCTGCCAATAAGGTAAAGCTGGCAACCAGGATGACCAATATCCAGAAGCCGTGAGGCGCATCGGCGAGGGGGATGCCGCCCACGTTCATTCCAAAGAAACCTGCCACGATATTGATCGGCAAGGCCAGCACCGTGACCAGTGTCAGGGTGAACAGGGTGCGGCTGGTTTGTTCGTTGATCTGTGCGGCGATTTCTTCCTGAATGAGTTTGATCCGCTCAATCAGCACGGCCAAGTCGCTGATAACCAGTGAAAACTCGTCGGTCGCTGCTCGCAGCTCCCTTACATCCTCCTCCATGAGAAAGCGCGGCGGGCGATTGAGCAGCCGCATCAGGGAGTTGGGCTCTAGGGCCAGCAGGCGTTGGATTCGCACCAGGGTACGACGCATGTTGCCAAGCTCGGCGCGGTTGTCGGCAAGTCGGGTAGAAAGTAGGCGGTCTTCGATACGATCAACACTCAGGTTGGTTTCTCGAACGATCTGGGTAAGTACCTCTTCTTGGTCGCGCAGCAGGTGGATCAGGAGTTCCAGCGGGGAGCGAAAACCCTCGCCCTTCTTGACCGCCGCGCGCAGGCGGTCCACCGAACGAAGCGGTTGATGCCGTACACTGATCAGCATGCGCCGGTTGGCACAGACATACAGCGTGGCTACATCATAGGAAGCCTGTCCGAAGTTCAGGACGACATCGTTGACAACCGCGAGCAGGGTTGCATCGACATGTTCAAGACGAGTAGAGCGTGACCCTTCACTCAGGATTTCAAAAAAGTAGTCGGGCAGATCCAGGTGGGTCATCATCCAGCGTTTGCAAGCGGCATGGGCCAGGTTCAGATGCAACCAGACAAACTCGTCTCGCTCCTCCAGTCGCTCAAGTGCCTCCGTTACTCGAAGTGTGTCGATCTGTTCGCCAGGCTCGCCGGGGCGGAATATGAATCCATAAAGGATTCCGGAAAGGTCAGAGTATTGCACGCCTGAAAGCAGCGATTGATCCATGCCAGCCCAAAACGGAGGAGTAATAAATCGCTGAGTAAAGCCAAAGAATATGACAAAAGGATGACGGGTGAGCGGATGTGGAACATCCTGTTGTTCGAGGATTGGGAGAGCATGGGCTGCTCTCCCAGATTCGGCTCAGGTGACGACACGGTAGCAGGGTACATAGGGCGCGCCACCGGGCAGCTTCATCCGATGCTGGTCCACAAAGGCCTGCAACAGATGATCCAGCGGTTTCATGATGGCCGGGTCACCATGAATTGTGTAGGGACCGAATTGCTCGATCAGCCGGATACCTTTGTCCTTGACGTTACCTGCCACAATGCCTGAGAACGCCCGACGCAGATTGGCGGCCAGCTCATGGGGCGGCACCTCGCGGCTCAAGGTGAGGCTCGCCATATTTTCATGGGTTGGATCGAAGGGGCGCTGGAAGCCCTCTTCAATCTTGAGCATCCAGTTGAAGTGAAAGGCATCGTTACGCTCGCGACGGAACTGTTTGACGGCCTTGAGATCTTTGGCCATTTCACGCGCCACTTCAGAGGGATCATCGATGATGATCTTGTAATGCTTTTGCGCCGCTTCGCCCAATGTGGCGCCAATGAAGGCATGTAGCTGTTCCAGGTACGGTGCAGCGCTGCTTGGGCCGGTCAGGATCACCGGAAATGGTAGGCCGGCATTTTCGGGATGCATGAGAATACCGAGCAGGTAGAGAAACTCTTCCGCCGTGCCTGCTCCACCTGGAAAGATGATAATGCCGTGGCCAACCCGTACGAAAGCCTCCAGACGCTTTTCAATATCCGGCAGGATCACCAGCTCGTTAACGATCGGGTTGGGAGCTTCGGCGGCAATGATGCCTGGCTCGGTCAGACCCAGATAGCGACCGCCCGAGATCCGCTGCTTGGCATGGGCAATCGTGGCGCCCTTCATCGGGCCTTTCATCACGCCCGGGCCGCAACCGGTACAGATATCGAGGCTGCGTAGGCCCAATTCATGACCGACCCGCTTGGTGTACTTATATTCCTCGGTGCTGATTGAATGGCCGCCCCAACAGACAACCATCTTAGGCTCCACGCCGGGTCGCAGGGTGCGGGCATTACGTAGCAGGTGAAATACGTAATCGGTAATGCCTTGCGAGGTATTCAGGTCGATCCGAACGCTTTCCAGCTCGCTTTCGGTGTAGACGATATCCCGTAGTGCACTGAACAGCATCTCACGAGTGCTGGCAATCATTTCGCCGTCGACGAAGGCATCTGCCGGTGCGTTGATCAGCTCCAGCCGTACGCCTCGATCCTGCTGATGGATGCGAACCTCGAAATCCTGATAGGCCTCAAGAATAGTCTTGGCATTATCACTGTGGGCGCCCGTGTTAAGGATCGCCAGGGCGCATTGGCGGAACAGGGTGTAGACGCTTCCTGAACCGGCAGCACTCAGTTGTTGTACTTCGCGTTGCGAAAGTGTTTCCAGGCTCCCCTTGGGGCTGACGGAGGCATTGATAACGTGTCTTGGAGCCATGCTTGATTCCTTATGACGAATACCACCACGCTAACGCGTGTGACATCAGGGCGATGATCGCCGAGGCGATCGTGTAGTGCAGGGTGTTATCTTCGGTACTGACCACCGGCGAGCTATAAAATCACAGCAATTTGTATCATTGGCTTCTCCCTGACGTGAAAAGATTCCCAACGCAAGTGGCGCATATATCCAACTCTATCCCTTGTTCACGTGAGTTACCAATACAGGCATGACGCGGCAACTGGGTAGAATGCGGAGGTTAGTACTGAGGAAGTAGCGGTGGATCTACAACAGGGTTTCGTTCTGACCCGCCATTGGCGTGATACAGCGGCCGGTACGGAAGTAGAGTTCTGGTTGGCGACCGATCAGGGACCACGGCGGGTACGCCTGGCCATGCAGCGTTCCGTGGCGTTTGTGCCGCTGGAACAGGTTGAGCCGATTCGTCGACTGATTGAGCACGAGCGGGAGGTGGAACTACGCCCGCTGGCGCTGTCCGATTTTCGTCATCGGCCAGTCCTGGGGCTTTATTGCCACCAGCATCGACAGCTGATCCAGCTTGCCAGACAGATCAAGGACGCCGGGCTGGATATCTACGAAGCGGACATCCGGCCACCCGAGCGATATCTGATGGAGCGCTTCATTACAGCACCTGTCTGGTTCACCGGTACTCCTGACGCGCACGGCGCAGTCCTGCAGGCCCAGCTCAAGCCCGCGCCTGACTACCGACCGCATTTAAAACTGGTCTCCCTGGATATCGAAACCAACGAACGAGGCGATCTGTATTGCATAGGTCTGCACGGGTGTGGCCAGCGGCAGGTCTATATGCTCGGACCCGCCCACGGTGACACCGAGGCCGTTGATTTCTGCCTGGAATACTGCCAGACACGTGCCGAGCTGATTGAGCGGCTCAATGGCTGGCTCACCTTGCATGATCCCGACGCCATTATTGGGTGGAACCTCGTACAGTTCGACCTACGCATCCTGCGGGAACATGCGCAACGCTTCGGAATGCCACTCATGCTGGGGCGTGGTGACGAGGCCGTCGAATGGAGGGAACAGGGGAGCGAGCATAGGCACTATTTCGTATCAGCACCGGGACGGTTGATACTCGATGGAATTGAAGCGTTGCGTTCAGCTACGTGGTCCTTTTCCTCATTCAGCCTGGAGAATGTTGCCCAGAGCCTCTTGGGCGAAGGCAAGGCCATCGATAATCCCTATCAACGGATGGCATCGATCAATCGCATGTTCGCGCAGGATAAACCTTCGCTTGCACGCTACAACCTCAAGGACTGCGAGCTGGTTACCCGCATCTTTGAAAAGACGGAGCTTCTGCCTTTCCTGTTGGAGCGAGCCAGCGTAACGGGCCTGCCGGTAGACCGTAGCGGGGGTTCGGTGGCAGCCTTTACGCACCTTTACCTGCCACTCATGCACCGGCAGGGTTTCGTGGCGCCCAATCTGGGCGAAAAGGTGCCGGAGGCGAGCCCGGGGGGGTTCGTCATGAACTCGCGGCCCGGGCTGTATGATTCTGTGCTCGTACTGGATTATAAAAGCCTGTATCCGTCGATTATTCGGACCTTTCTGATTGACCCGGTGGGGCTGATCGAGGGGCTGCGCCAACCCGGCGATGACTACGCTGTCCCTGGTTTCAAGGGTGCGCACTTTTCCCGCACCCGACATTGTCTGCCCGCGATGGTGGAGCGTGTGTGGGAAGGGCGTGAGGCGGCCAAGCGGGAACAGAACAAGGCGCTTTCCCAAGCGCTGAAGATCATCATGAATGCGTTTTACGGTGTATTGGGATCAAGCGGCTGTCGATTCTTCGATACCCGCCTCGCGTCATCAATCACGATGCGCGGGCATGAAATCATGCACCAGACGCGCGAGCTGATCGAGGCCCAGGGATATACCGTCATCTACGGCGATACCGATTCGACCTTTGTCTGGCTCGGTCGGCCCCATGCCGAGGCCGAGGCTCAGCAGATAGGTCGGTCTCTTGTCCAACTCATCAATCGTTGGTGGCGCGAGCATCTACAGGAGACCTACGGCCTTGCCAGCGCCCTTGAGCTGCAGTTCGAGTCGCACTTCCATCGGTTTCTCATGCCCACCATTCGCGGTGCTGAAGAGGGTAGTAAAAAACGCTATGCGGGGCTGGTAAAAGGCGCTGACGGCACGGACGAGATGGTCTTTAAAGGGCTCGAAACGGTACGCACTGACTGGTCGCCATTGGCCCAGCGCTTTCAGCGCGAGCTTTATCTACGCATCTTCAATGCCGAGCCCTACCAAGATTACGTCCAGCGTTATGTCAGCCAGACCCTCTCTGGTGAACTGGACGAACTGCTGGTCTATCGTAAGCGCTTGCGCCGTCGCCTGGATGACTACCACCGCAATGTGCCACCGCATGTACGAGCGGCCCGCATGGCAGATGCTTACAACGACGAAAAAGGTCGACCGAGGCAGTACCAGAACGGCGGATGGATCAGTTACCTGATGACGAAAGCCGGCCCGGAACCGCTCGAAGCGCGTCGATCGCCGGTGGATTATGACCATTACATCGAGCGCCAGCTCAAGCCCATCGCTGACGCTATCCTGCCTTTTGTGAATGACCGGTTCGCCAGGCTGATCGATGTTCAGCTGGATCTCTTTTGATAGTAGACGCATCCATCAAGCGCTCTTTCAGGGTATCGATATGGCAAGAGGCCATAAGGTGTTTATATGAAGAGGTGAAGTGATAGGCTTGTGGTCCCGCCGCTTAACTGATCCGATAAGGAAGCATGTGATGACTGCTCAGGCACCAACGCTCTATGTGATCAGGCATGGAGAGACCGACTGGAACGTTGAGAGTCGCATGCAGGGCCGCCGAGACATACCGCTCAACGCCAAGGGTCGAGAGCAGGCACAGGCGGTGGGTGTTCTGCTCGATTGGCTGTTACCCAGCCCTGGTGCGCTGGACTTCGCTTCAAGTCCTCTGATTCGCGCCCGTGAAACAATGGAGATCGTTCGGACCCAGCTCACGTTGCCACCCGAGCAGTATCGTGCCGACGAACGCCTTGCTGAGATTTCGTTTGGTACATGGGAGGGGCTTCGTTGGGATGAGATTGAGGGCCGCTATCCTGAGGCCTTTACACACTGGAGAAAGGACGCCTTTAACTTCCAGTTTGAAGAGGGCGAAAGTTATGCCCAGGCCCTGCTTCGACTGGCTTATTTCCGAGAAGATCTGAAGCAAGACACCGTGCTGGTTGCCCATGCAGGCATTATCCGAACGTTGATGGCGCTATATGGGTGTATTCCATACGAACAGGCGCCACACCTGCTGATTCCGCAAGGGCAGGTACTCATGCTTCGCCCTGAATCCTTCTGCTGGCTAAAGGGAAGTCAGGCTCCCAGCGGCAACTGAGCTCTGTCATCTGCCAATACTGAGAGCAGGGGGTTTTAGAACCGTGTAAGTCTATTTCTCGCTCGGTATAGCAAAAGGCTTACATGCTGTGTGCAGGGTTGGCGCTATGGCGTTCCTGTATTGCTCTGTATTCTATGCGCATCACTTGAACACAGGATGTGCTGCATCAGATCACGGATGATTGATTAGCCAGGATGGCGGCTCTGCAGGATGCAGAGAGAGTGAGTAAAAAACCCCGCTTCGGCGGGGTTTTTGTTTTTGCGCTGAAAACATCGAGTTTTCAACAGGGCAGCCCGCTTGTAGCAGACCGCCCTGTGTGAGTGATTTAGATAAACAAGGCGAACAGCACTGCGCCAAGCACGAGGCGATAGATCACAAATGGCAGCATGCCGATTTTGTCGAGGGCCTTCAGGAACAGCTTGATGCACAGTAATGCTGAGATGAACGACAGCCCGACACCCCAGGCAATATCGACCCATTGTGCATCGGTGCCCGTCTGGATCAGCTCAACGGTCTTGAGTCCGCCAGCAGCCAGGATGAGCGGAATCGACAGCAGGAAGGAGAAACGGGCTGCTGCCTGACGCGTAAAACCAAGCAGTAGCGCTGCGGTCATGGTGATACCGGAGCGTGATGTGCCGGGGATCAGCGCTAGTGCTTGCGCCAGACCAATCACCAGGGCTGATTGCCAACTCAGGCTATCCATGTCCCGGGTACGGCTGCCTTTGGCGTCCGCCCACCACAGAATCAAGCCGAAAACGATGGTGGAGGTCGCGATTACCAAAGCTGCACGGGCATAGCTTTCGATGTAATGCTCCAGCATGAGGCCTGCCAGTGCTGCTGGAATAGTACCGATGATAATCGCCCAGCCAAGCCGGCTTTCCGGGCTCGACTGGCGCGTTACGACTTGGCGGGTCCAGCCCATGGCTGTCGCCAGAACCTCATGACGAAAGGCCAGAACCACCGCAAGAAGGGTTCCTACATGTACGGCCACATCAAAGGCGAGCCCCTGGTCCGGCCAGCCAAAGAGCTGGGAGGGTAGAATCAGGTGTGCGGAGGAGGATACAGGTAGAAACTCGGTAATCCCTTGAATGAGTGAAAGGATTAATACGTGGAACCATTCCATTAGGTGTCCTTACTGCATAGCGGTAGCTGAGTTAAAGCTGGACACTGCTAGCCTTGCGATGCAAACACAGCAGGCAGTTGCCCAAACATGAATTGCATTGGGGGAAAAAAATGGGGTTAGTTCCTTTTAAAGCTAATATGCTTTTGAGAGTGTGATTCCTTTCACTCAAAAGATCCCGTTTTCAGAATCATCCACAAAGATTAAACATTTTTTTCACGTAATTTTTACAAGCGATCTAGTAAGGCAGAATTGCCGAGTGGGTGGGCGATGGTGACGGTACTGGCTGTATCAGTCGGATAAAGAAGACATACACAGGGTGAGATGGCGGTTTAAACTGGCTATGGTTCGGGCTGACAGGTAGGCATTATTCCGGCCCGTCGATACTTGAGACGTGGCGCGACTCACATCAGGTATTGAATATGCAGTCTTCCGTGATAGGCGGAGGGGGCTACCTCTGCTCTGACGCCATACACCGAATGGATAAGCTCTGCCGTAAGCACCTCTTGCGGCCGTCCCGAGGCAATGCAGCGGCCCTTGTGTAGAACGGCCAGCGTATCGCAAAACATAGCCGCCAGGTTCAGATCATGGATGGCCAGGACGCAGGTCAGTGGAAGGCGGTGAATCAGTGAAAGCAGCTCGAGCTGATGCTGGATATCCAAATGGTTGGTCGGCTCGTCCAGCAACAGTTCGGTTGGCTCTTGGGCCAGGGCGCGAGCGATCTGTACCCGCTGGCGTTCACCACCGGAAAGCGTGTGCCAACGCTGATGCCGGCTGTTGTGCATGCCAACATGCTGTAGCGCTTGCTCCACCACTTGGTCATCCCTGGCTGTCCAGGGCGAGAGTACCGTTCGGTGAGGCGTTCTGCCCAGGCGTACCGTTTCCAGGACCGATAGGTCAGCCTCGGTCGAAGCGTGCTGCTCGACCATAGCGATTCGCCGCGCCACCGTACGGCGAGGCAGGCGGCTTACCGGGTCGTTATCCAGCGTGACACTGCCGTCCGTAGGGGTGCGCAAGCCTGCCAGCAACCGGAGCAGCGAAGATTTTCCCGACCCATTAGGGCCGATCAGACCTATGACGCCTCCCTTGGGAATTTCCAGCGTTACGCCATCCACCAGCAGGCGACGACTCACCGACCAGGAGACGCGATGTGCAGCCAGGGTCATGGTGAAGTCCTCGTACGATACAGGATCAGCGCAAAGGCCGGCGCGCCTACCAGCGCGGTCACGACCCCGATAGGCAGGACCTGATGGGGAACCAGTATGCGAGAGACGATATCCGCTAGCACGAGAAAATTGGCACCCAGCAAAATGGATGCGGGCAGAAGTCGAGTGTGCGACGGACCTACCAGAAAGCGTGCGGCATGGGGAATGACCAGGCCTACAAACCCTACCGCGCCTACAAGGCTGACCATCGTAGCGGTAATCAGTGCTGTCAGCGCAAAAAGAATCAGGCGCACGGCGATTACCGGAACACCCAGAGAGGCTGCGGTTTCTTCACCAAACGAGAACGCATCCAGCGTACGGGCGAAAAACAGGCAGGCCACGAGGCCAATGCCGACCGCACCCACGGCCAGGGTGACGTCCGGCCAGCGGATACCGCCCAGACTCCCCAGGAGCCAGAACATCACGCTTCGAGCCTGCTCGGCGTTGGCGGACGTCGACACGATATACGCCGTCAGGGCGTTGAAAAGCTGGGAGCCTGCCACGCCTGCCAGCAAAATGCGGGTCGGTCCACTGTTGAGCTTTGCTGCCAGAAGCAGAACCAGTACGAAGGCCAGCACTGCACCTAAGAATGCACCAACTGAAAGGCTTAGGGTGCCGGCACCTATGCCCAGCAACATAACGACAACCGCTCCGGTAGACGCACCCGCCGAAATGCCCAGCACGTAGGGTTCGGCCAGCGCATTGCGTAGGAGAGCTTGCAGAATCGCACCGCATAATGCCAACCCGGCACCGCAGGATGCAGCGACCAGAGCGCGGCTCAGTCGATATTCCCAGACAATGCCCTGCTGGATCGGGTTAAGTGCATAGTCTCCCCAGCCCAGCCCATTGAGGATGGCCTTCAACGTAATATCGAAGGGAATCTGCATTTCTCCCAGCGATGCCGCCATTAATATCGAAACGCCCAGTGAAACCAGTGACAGCAACGCAAACAGCAGGCGCCAGGGCCTGCCGCGATCATTGGACAGCGGTTGTATCATTGGGCTGGCCTGGAGTGAGACGTTTCCAGAGCACTGGAAATCGCCTCGATACCGTCCAGAACGCGCATCGAAGGATTAAGTGACTGCGCATCCACAACGATAATCTGATTATTCCGGACGGCCTTGAGCTGACGTGTTACGGGATCGCTGCGAAGAAAGGCAAGTTTTTTCTCCACATCGTCTGCCGGATAGAGGCGTCTTTCCATCCGCGTGATGACAAGCAGATCCGGATCCTGGGCGGCAATCTGCTCCCAGCTGACGCTGGGCCATTCATCGTTGCTCTGGATAACGTTATTCAGGCCGAGCACCTCTGAAATATACGCCGGGACACCCTGCTGACCGGCTACCCATGGATCACCTTCCAGGCGTGAGCTGGAAAACCAGTACACGACCGACTGAGGGATATGCGTGTGTTGCCCGGCTTGGGCGATAGCCTGCTTCAAACGCTCATCCAACTGATGGGCCAGGGCATCCCCGCGCGCCTGGACATCAAAAATACGTGCAAGCTCGTGGATTTCCTGGGTTATCAGATCGAGCGTGAACGGTTTAGTGCGGCTACCGTCGGCATTGGACGTAGCCGTTACCTCTTTCCCCTCGCAATCGCTCGGCGCTATATAGGCAGGGATACCCAGTGACGCCAGCTGTTCGAACGTGGCCACTTCGCCATTCGGACCAACATGGTAGGTGTATTGCGCAGCGACGAAATCCGGCGATGTGTTGGCGACCGCTTCAAAGCTGGGTGCGTTATCAGCAAGCCGAGGAATCTTATCGTTATCGGCCTTAAGGTTGGGCTGAATCGGACCGAACCAGATACCTGTTCCCACCATTCGATCAGCCAGGCCCAGTGAGAGCAACAACTCTGTACTGGCCTGTCCCAGCGTAACGGCTCGCTTGGGCGAATCCGCAAAGGTCAGTGTATGTCTGCAATTTGTCACGGTAAGCGGATAGGTCGTATGGTTTTCAGCCAAGGCAACGCTGGTAAATGAGGTGACTGATACCAGAAATAATCCCAGCAGTGGAATGAGTCGACGAGCAGGCATCGCCGATTTAACGCAAGCAAACCGCATGATATTCCTTGTAAGGGATGACACGTCCCATTAAACGCCCATGATAACCCTCAAGCGCTATCCATGCTTGAGCCTGAATAGCGAGAGGGGTTTTAGGCAGGTTCTACATTCAGGCACAACGGTGCGACCAAGTAATGCTCGGCATGAAAGAGCGAAGCATGCTTCTACAATCTGTAGTGTCCGATCAGTTGGTTGCCTGATCGTCTGTCCAGTCCCCAAAAGGATCGGGCCAGGTACGCCAGACGTGCGACCCTAGTGCAAACTCCTGATCGGTTAGCAGGCAACGGTCCAGCTCATTCTTCAATAGCTCGAAGTCCACATTCTGACCGATAAACACGAGTTCCTGGCGGCAGTCGCCTACCTCCGGGTTCCAGCACGCCATGATGCTCTCCAGGCTTTCGTCGTCCTGAGGCCAGGACGTCTTAGGGACGAAGCGCCACCATTGGCCCGCCGGGCCATGGCGCATGAGCCCTCCCGCCTGAGACCAGCTACCGGCTTCTTCTGGCTTGGAGGCCAGCCAGAAGTATCCTTTTGAGCGAAGCAGTCGCCCGTTATGCCAATCCTGATTCAGAAAGTCGAAGAAACGTTGGGGATGAAAGGGGCGGCGTGCCTTATAGGACGTAGAGGCAATGCCATACTCCTGCGTTTCAGGAATATGCTCGCCACGCATTTCCTTGAGCCAGCCCGGCGCATGTGCGGCGCGTTCAAAATCGAAAAGGCCGGTGTTGAGAATCATATCCAGTGGGACGTCACCCATTACCATTGAATGAATACGGGCGCGCGTATTGAGTCGCTTCAGAATCGCAACGAGTTCTTCGCGTTCGGCCTGGCTGATCAGGTCTATCTTGCTGATCAGAATGACGTCTGCAAACTCTACTTGCTCAATCAGCAAGTCGGTAATGGAGCGCTCATCATCGTCACCCAACGTCTCACCGCGCGAAGCCAGGCTGTCGGCATTCTGGTAATCCTGCAGAAAGTTGACACCATCTACAACGGTGACCAATGTGTCGAGCCGTGCGAGATCGGCAAGACTGGTACCCTGTTCGTCTCGAAAGGTAAACGTCTCGGCAACCGGAAGCGGCTCGGAAATGCCAGTCGGCTCGATGAGCAGATAGTCGAAGCGGCCTTCACGTGCCAAGCGGCTGACCTCTTCAAGCAGGTCTTCACGCAGCGTGCAACAGATGCAGCCGTTGCTCATTTCGATCAGTTTTTCTTCCGCGCGATTGAGGCTGACGTCACGTTGCACTTCGCTTCCGTCGATATTGACTTCGCTCATGTCGTTAACGATGACCGCAACCCGCCGGTTTTCACGGTTTTTAAGGATATGGTTCAGCAAGGTGCTCTTGCCGGCACCCAGAAAGCCGGACAGTACCGTTACAGGCAGTGAAGAAAGATAAGGGGAGGGATCAATCCTGGCGGACATGGCGTTCACGTTGTTCCTGTCGTTGCTTGGCTTCGATACAAAGGGTTGCTGTCGGGCGTAGCAGTAGCCGGCCAAGGCCTATAGGCTCACCCGTTTCCTCGCACCAGCCGTAGGTACCTTGAGCCAAGCGATCGAGAGTGGCGTCAATCTTGTCGATCAGCTTTTTCTGGCGCTCCAGTTGGCGTAGCTGCCACTGCTGCTGCTCTTCCCGGGTGGCGATGTCCGCGGCATCTGCAGAATACTCAAGCGTTCTTAGTGCCTGGAATTCGGCATCGATCTGGCGAGACAACTCTTTCCGTTCGGTCTCCAGCCGCTGTTTGAAAAAAGCCTGTTGGGCTTCACTCATATAGGCTTCTACAGGTTGTGCCATGAGCTCATGCTCGTTCATAAGAAATAACCTATAAATGTTATAACATAACAATACAGGATCGTTTAGGACGAATCAATGCCTCTCCAGCTGTGCCTTTTACGGTAGCGAGATCAGTTAGGCCGAGCTACGCAGCCAGTCTATGAGTGTAACCACGCATCTGAAGGGGATTAAAAGTCAACGTGCCCCAACCGATCCGTTGGGGCAGTGAGAGATTCAGTTGAAATGAACAGGCTTTGTGTCTGCCTGAGGTTCCTCAGGCGCCCATAGTTCGTTAGCCCATTGAGCGCATATCTGACGGGTGAATGGCTGAGGGTGGGAGACGGCATAACCCTGTACATAATCCACCCCGAGCACTTTCAAGGCCTCGATAATGGCGGAAGTCTCTGCAAATTCGGCAATGGTGCGTTTGCCGGTGAGATGACCCAAACGATTGATCACATCAACAGTGGCTCGGTCGACCGGATCTTCCAGCAGGTTTTTCACAAAGCTGCCATCGATCTTGAGATAGTCCACCGGCAAATGTTTGAGGTATGTGAACGAAGACATCCCTGCGCCAAAATCATCCAGAGAGAAGCGAAAACCCAACTCTCTTAGGGTCTCGATAAACGTACGTGCGGCATTGAGGTTGGCTATGGCGTGGGTTTCGGTAATTTCAAAGCAGATCCGGTTGGGCGCAACTGCGTGCAGGGCTAAACGATCCTGAATGTAATAGATCAGTGATGTATCGCCCAATGACGAGCCTGACAGGTTAATGGCGCATACGCTTAACAGCTCCGGCGGCAAGGTGGCGCAGATAGCAAAGGCCTCGTTGATGACCCAGCGATCCAATAGCCCCATGAGGCCGTAGCGTTCGGCAGCAGGAATGAACGCGAACGGGCCTATCAGCGTGCCTTGTTCGTCGTGAAGCCGGAGCAGGACCTCGACATGGCGATCATGTGCAGTCTGAGGGCCAACTCCATAGATAGGCTGGGCGTACAGACAGAAGCGATTCTCGTCCAGCGCCTTGTGAATTCGCTGCACCCAGGTCATTTCGCCCTGACGCTGGGTCATTTCCTTATCATCATAGGTGTAGACCTGGATCCGGTTGCGGCCTTTGTCCTTGGCGGCATAGCAGGCAAGATCCGCCATGCGCAGGGCATCTTCACTACTGAGTTCCCGGCCGCCCAGATGGACGATACCGATGCTCAGGCCCACCTTGAAGGATTGGCCTGCTGCCTGGAAGTCCTGACTGCGGGCCAGCAGCCGCAAGCGCTCGGCAAGGGACTCGGCAGCCTCAGGGGTGCAGTTTTCCAGCAATACACCAAACTCATCGCCCCCCAGTCTTGCCAACGTGTCGTTGGCATCCAAGAGGATTTGAAGGGAGGTGCAGAGCTGCAGCAGCAGGCGGTCGCCCTGAAAGTGGCCGGTGGTGTCATTGACGATCTTGAACTGGTCTACATCGAAAAAAAGCAGAGACGCGTGCTTGTCCTGTGTGTTTTTCAGCAGCAGTGTTAGTCGCCGCTCGAACTCGCGTCGGTTAAGCAACCCTGTCAAAGGATCGTGAGCGGCCTGCCATGCCAGCTGATCAAGGTATTCCCGTTCGCGAGTCCGGTCATGCAACACCAGGACAGCGCCCGCCTGTCCATTCACCTGTCCCAATGGAGCGCTGGCAAGGGCAACGGGAAGTGACTTGCCGTTACTGCTGCGCAAGGTGTAGTGCGTGGTTACGTCGCTGGATTGCCATTCGCCTGCAAATAGCCGAGTGCTGACAGGCACTGGGGTCGAGGTGCCACTGTCTTCAGTCTGGATATCCAGTAGCGCATCGACAGGCTTTCCTACAGCCGCTTCCGCTGTATGACCAATCAGGCGCGCCGCGGCCGGATTGAGATATTCCAGACGCCCATTGGCATTGACTGCCATAACGGCATCGACGATAGAGGCGAGGATAATCTGTGCCCGTTCTTTCTCTTTTTGAAGTGCCCGCTCGAACGCGCGGCGCTGTATGACCAGCGTATGCATCCGCCAGGTCGTCAGGCCCACCAGCAGCAGAGCAGTTCCCAAATTGATGAGAAGCAGGACGTGAATGAAGTGACGTGAGGCTTCCCCTAGCACACGAGAAAAGGCAATGGTTTCCGGCAGCATACGGTTATGCAGCATGAGCAATTGTTGCTTCCAGTGCTCACGGTCTCGCAGCGACGCGTCCGCTGAGCGGGCGTACACCGTTTGAGCCAAAGCCTGAAGCTCATCCATATGAGGATCGGTCACATGCCAGTGATTGATAACCTGCCGAAGTGGATCGACAGTATGAGCCCAGCGAAACAGGCGGATCATACCCGGCATATCAGCAGGGTGATTGCCCGCCGCAACCAGCAGTTTATACGCCTCTTCAGGGTCGCCACGTGCCGCTAGCAGGTCACGCGCCTGCTGATCGAGCTGATTGACCTTAAAGTAGTCGAGAAACATCTGGTAGTGGCTCGGCTCGCCCGTATCGATGTAAGTGTTTAACGCCAGCATGGCGTTGCCCAAGCTTTTGCTCCATAAGCTCTCAGCCGTCACATAGCCTCTGACAGTCGACAGCAGATTCAGACTGGCAACAGCCACCAGCGCCTGCAGGCAGACGATAAAGATGAAGGGCCATACGACTCGATGAGTACGTTGGCTGGTGGCTTTCGAACGTTTGAACATGAAACCTTTCCAGCAATGCCATAAGTGGCAGTTTGATGAAAAGGTATCGGCGGAAGGTGCGTTTAACTGTTGCCGGATTTACGGGTTTTTACAAAAAAAAGCGAACCGCTGGAGGACGGCTCGCTAAAGAAAACAGCAGGAACAGGTGTGTTAGTTCAATACACGTTGCCGCGGTGCAAACAGACGGCCACCAAACACATTGACTGCTAGGCCCCCCATGACGAGCAGAGCACCGACCAGCTGGAACGACGTGAGCTTCTCATCCAGAAATACAGCTGCCGAAGCGATCCCGATAATCGGCACCAGCAGCGAAAACGGTGCAACCTGGCTTGCCGGATAACGCGAGAGCAGACGGCTCCACAGGCAGTAGCCCAGCAAGGTTGCAATGAAGGCCAGATAAATGACGGCCAGAACCGATGATGTGCTGATCCCTTGTAGGGCGCTGACTATCCGGTCAGGACCTTCAAGCCAGTACGACAGCAGGTAAAAGGGGATCGGTGGAACAATGCTGCCCCATACGACCAGCCCCAGCATGTCGACCTGACCAATACGCTTGGTGACGATATTTCCCATCCCCCACATGGCGGCCGCGCAGAGGGTGAGGACAAATCCCAATACGCTCAGGTTACCGCCACTCTCCAGTCCGATGAAAATCAGCCCACCTGCAGCAATGATAAGGCCGATGAGGTTCTGGGGGCGGAAGCGCTCGCCCAGAAACAGAACGGCCATCAGCAACGTAAAAAATGCCTGGGCTTGAAGTACCAGAGAGGCAAGGCCTGCCGGCATACCCACATACATGGCCGAAAACAGAAAGGAAAACTGGCCCAATGAAATGGTGGCGCCGTAGGCCAGCAACCATTTCCATGAAATGGCGGGTCGCTTGACGAAGAAAACTGCCGGTAAGGCAGCCAGGGTAAAGCGCAGCGCGCCAAGTAGCATGGGAGGTACGCCATGCAGTCCGATCTTGATCACCACGAAATTAAGACCCCACGCCACAATGACGACCAGGGCTAGAAGCAGATCCTTAGGGGACATGTGCAACCCGTTATCCAGATGAGGCAGCCGCAGGCTGCGAAATAAAGCCGGTCTGGCATCCCTGACTGGCCCCATGGTTTGTACCTTAGGTGGTAACACCTTGTAACTATAGATACAGCTGGATGAATTTCAGGGCGAACAGTAAGGGAGAGCGCCTGGTATTCGTGTCGTTGCACGCCGTGCTCTGGCTGATTGCGTCCAATACCCGTTTCGTTTTATTGGTGTGTTCGACACGCTGCGCATGGCTAGGCGAAACTTTGACCCTGCGAGCTGCGTATGCCTACATCTTCCCGCATTATTTGCTTTGAGCTTATCTGATTTAAAAACCGGGTAGCGGCGCTAAGCGTGACTTGATAACTACTTCTAGGGCATTAGAAGTCAATAATACCAGCCTATTTAAGAGTGCTACTGACCAAGACAGTATCGGTGCTAAAAACAGGTAATCAGCTTTAAGGATAGTGTCTGATGTGGCCCGCCGTTTGGGCGGGCCATCTTCTTTCTATCGTATAACAGTACTGGATTGACTGCTCGCAGCGTTGGATGTCTGCAGCAGACCTTGAGGCACCTTGAACGGATTGCCATAAGCCGTGATGTATTTGCGCCCAATGAGTGAGGAGCCGACCGTGTTCAAGTGGTCCCCATCCATATAGAGCGGTACATTCTCGAGCGACGAGTAGCAGCGTTCGGTATCACAGATCACCCTTTTCGGGTCGATCACAACAATGCCTGGATGTACCTTGCTCAGGTTATCGATAATCATGTCGAAGTCCTTTTGCCGCTCATTCACCGCAACGACTGGAATAGAGCAGTCGCCATCCAGTTCGAAGGCCAGCTTCTTGATATCGCAGCGGTGCAGGTCTTCGCCCATTTCTGGAACGTCCTCAATAATGACAGGCGTAGCACCAGACGCCACAATCTTGGCCACTGCGTTTTGAAGACCGGTCTGCAGCGTATTCATGGCGATAAAGTCGTCACTAGGCGCGTCGGGGCGGATACGGTAGAAATCCGTCATCCCCGGCTCGTTCAAGCCATACAGATACATGGCCCAACGCCCGGACAGGATTACATACCTGAACTGACTCTTTTCAATCAGGTTACTGATAACCGGGGAGGTCAGCTCAATCGACTTGTCGACGTGATTGCGACGTGGGTTCACATGAACACCCGCCACACCCGGCAGGTAGATAGTATTGGAGCGGGTTATATCATATCCGCGGAGGTTGGCCTCCTTGAGCATGACATCGATCATGCCGGTAATTGCCCCGGCGTGCGAATCACCTACCAGCAGAACATCTACTTCTTTCTTGTCCTGAACACCGAGTTTGCACTGATCTGCAGATAACGGATTCAACAGGTCCGCGCCGTTGAAGCAGCCTGCCCTTAGCTTGGGGAAGACTTCCTTGACGTTTTTATCCATTGTCAGCAGCGTACTGTCATACCTGGACGCAAAGCCTTCCAGCTTGGCAGCTACCACCAGAAATGACGTGGTCATCAGCACCGGCAAGAGATAAAGAAATGCGAAGGTGTTTTGCGGCTTGAATTTGATCTGAGTACGGAAAGGCTGCTCCACAAAGCGCCAGCTGAGGTATGCCAGCGCAAGGGAAATGCTGACCAGCATGATCTGATCTGTCGCCGTAATCTTTCCATGAACATAGTTATGAAAAGCGATCAGCGGCCAGTGCCATAGATACAAGGAATAAGAAATCAGACCAATGAACACCAGCGGCCGCAACGACAACAACTGAGACGCTACGGTACGATGATGACCGCCGGACCAGATAAGCAATGCTGCTCCAAGGCATGGCCAGAGTGCATTCAGCCCTGGGAAAGGGCTTGCCTTGTCCAGTACCAATGCCGGTATCAGGATCAGAGCAAGACCTGCCAGACTTGCAAGGGCAGACAGGTGTTTGCCAGGATTGCCCAGCGTTCTCCAGTGCATGGCCAAAGCGCTTCCTATCAGTAACTCAAAGGCCCGTGTCGGCAAGAGATAGTAGGCAGACAATGGCTTGTATAGCGCGCCTAGCTCGGAGATGACAATGGCAACGAGCAGTACGGCAAGGATCGCCCAGTTGAACAGCTGTTTACCTAACAGACGATAGCCGAGCAGAAATAGCAACGGCCACACAAAGTAGTACTGCTCTTCAACCGCCAGTGACCAGGTATGCAGCAGGGGAACCTCGTGACTGCTGGATGAAAAGTAGCCATCCGTATCTTTCCAGAAGTAAAAATTCGAAAGTCCGAAGTAGGAAAACAGTGCACTTCGGCTAAAGCCAATCAAGTCGTTTGGTAATAAAACAAAAAAAGCGGCAACGCCTGTACAGAAAATGACTACTGTCAGCGCAGGCATTAAGCGCTTGATGCGGTTTAAATAAAAACGGATAAAGCTGAAACTGCCTCGTTCTGCTTGGGCGGCTATGTTTTGTGTAATCAAAAAGCCTGAGATTACAAAAAACACATCTACTCCGATAAAGCCGCCAGCAAAACTCGACAATCCTATGTGGTTAAGTAATACAAGTAGCACAGCTATTGCTCTTAAGCCATCTATGTCACTTCTGTAATCCCTTTCCATGAATAAACATGCTCCGATGAGATGAGAACTTTCACCGCTGCTAAGTTAGTTCATATTAAAAAAATGGCATAAGTTTTTTTGTGAATTAGATCAATTATCCGGTGTGTACTGTGTAGTTAATTTATTAAATAAACTAGAAGTAATAAGCGCTCTTTATTCTTATAAAATATGATATCAGTGTGATGTCACTGAATTAACTGAGATATCAATTTAATATCAGGTGGGGCGGTATCAGCTTTTAGCTAATTTTTAGCGTGACAGGCAAAAAAGAAAGTCTAGTATGTAATAACCAATAGATCACTTCACGACTAGGGTCTGCAAAGCGCATTGGTCAAATGGCTATCATTGTTTAATCAGGGTGGGTTTCTTTACGATGAGGCTCTCTATCACAGCGCTTTCTTGGCGTGTGTCTGGCTATGGCTGAAGTCGGATAAACCGTAGTGTCCATCAACGTGTTTGTCTGACTGATCATAAATGGAATTATTGGAAGAGAACTCAACCAAATGACGATGACCTTTGGGATTATATTTCTGTATATAATTTCGCTCCTTGTACTTGACCACGTCTTTGGCAGGACGACCATCCTTTCAAATCAAGCGCTTTCACGTTCCTCTCCGCTGGATGCGCTTAGAGGCCTGCTGGCAACATCAGTCGTATGCTCTCACTTTTTTGTTACTTATAATTGGAAAATGACAGGAGAGTGGGGAAAATCTGCTAATACCATCATGAATAACATGGGTGCTGTTCCAGTATCCATGTTCTTTATGATTACGGGGTTTCTTTTTTTCGGAAAGATATATAACAAAAGTAGTATTGACTGGAAAAGGCTTTTTAGTTCTAGAGTTAAAAGAATTATGCCTTTATATATCTTTGCTGTTCTAGTGGTAGCGGCTGTCAGCTTTTATCAGACTCAGCTTCAATTAGTCAGCCTGCCTCAGCTGGCCAAGGAAATAGCGCGGTGGGGAATATTCAAAGGATCCTCTTTTAACGGGTTTGAAGACAGCTGGCTGATAACGGCAGGTGTTCAATGGACGCTAAAGTACGAATGGTTTTTCTATCTACTTTTACCGGTCTTAGCTGCCCTGTTGAATCGCCAAGGCTACGGTTGGTATCTAGCTGGTTCGCTGCTTGTCGCTCTTGCCATAATACCTGCACATTATCTGCATTTTATTGATGCGTTATTAGGGATTCTTTTTCTAGCCGGTTTTCTTCCTGTACTGATCAAAAGCCATCGTCCCCATTGGATTCCCAAGCTCAGGAGCAAACCTGCGACGCTGCTTGCCGTGGCAATGATTGGTATCAGCATGGGATTGGATGACTATTTTTCGCTGTTGCAGGTAAGCATGTTGGGCATAGCCTTTCTGATCATGGCGTTAGGAAATGATCTGTTTGGCCTGCTCAGTCGGCGCGGCCTCAAGACCTTGGGCGAGATCAGCTACAGCATCTATCTGCTGCATGGCATCGTTCTGTATGTCGTCTTTACACTGTGTAACGGCTTTGCCGTAACCGGCGGAAGCGTTACCAGCTACCTTGCCTTTTTACCTTTTATCTTGTTGCTGGTATGCGGTATTTCGACGATCACGTTTCTTGTGATTGAAAAGCCATTTATCCTCAAGCCCAAGCAAGGCATTGAGGCATTAGCACCGCCCCCTTGATGAGTTGTTAGTCGCTACGCGGCCTTGTGGGAGGTCGCTTTTTTGCGATCGGATCACAGCATAAAAGCCAGGGCATGCCCTGGCTTTTATATGTAAGAAGGGCAGCCGCAAGGGCTGCCCGAATAGTCTTAGAAGTATTTTTCTATGTATTGAACACGCGGGCTGCTTTGAGCCTTCGACCATTGTTCGAGAAGCGTGCGGTACATACGTGACATGAATGTCTCGTCAGCCGCAGCGGTCTTGCCAACATAGCCTTTGCCACGATGATAGGTCTTGAAGCGAACCTTCATGTTCGGCTTTTCCTTCTCGAAGGCTTCCGGGTCGACGTTTGCCGGAAGCCGATCGATATGCACCTTGCCGGATGAGCAAATCCACAGGATGTGGTGATCATTTTTGTCCTTGCAGGAGGCATAAAGTTGTTTCAAGTCATCAAGGGTTGGGTTGTTGAGATCCATGATTGGGCTCCTCGTGAGACAGCTTCCGGTGGTACTCGGAAGGAAACGGTAAACAAGTCACTTACGGTAAAACCGGCCCGGGTGGGCCGGAATAACGTTACTCATCAATGGAACTGGTTCATGGTGTTGTCCTTGCCGCTCGCCTTGAGGGCTGCCTCGCCTGCGAAATATTCCTTGTGATCATCCCCGATATCGGAGCCGGCCATGTTCTGGTGCTTCACACAGGCGATTCCCTGGCGAATCTCCTGGCGCTGAACGCCTTTTACATAGGCCAGCATGCCTTCATCAGCGAAGTAACCCTTCGCCAGGTTATCCGTCGACAGCGCCGCCGTGTGGTAGGTTGGCAAGGTAATGAGGTGATGGAATATCCCTGCTTCCCGGGAGCCGTCCCGCTGGAAGGTCCGAATTTTCTCATCGGCGATACGGGCCAGTTCGGTCTCGTCATACTCTGCGCTCATCAACTTGGTACGGTCATAAGCCGATACGTCCTTGCCTTCGGCTTGCAGACTGTCGAAGACCTGCTGTCTGAAGTTCAGCGTCCAGTTGAAGGAGGGGCTGTTGTTGTAGACCAGCTTGGCGTTTGGAACGACCTCTCGGATGCGATCAACCATGCTTTTGATCTGGCCAACGTGGGGCTTTTCCGTTTCAATCCATAGCAGGTCTGCCCCGTTTTGCAACGATGTGATGCAGTCCAGTACAACGCGATCCTGCCCGCTGCCCTGACGGAACTGGAACAGGCCGCTTGCCAGACGCTTGGGACGCAGCAGCTTGCCATCACGGTTGAGAATGACGTCTCCGTTCTTCAGTTCGGCAGGGCTGATCTCTTCACAATCGAGAAAACTGTTGTATTGATCGCCCAGGTCGCCCGGTTGCTTGCTGACGGCAATCTGCTTGGTTAGCCCGGCGCCCAGGGAGTCTGTGCGAGCAACGATAACGCCGTCATCTATTCCCAGCTCGAGGAATGCGTAGCGAACCGCATTGATCTTGGCCAGAAAATCTTCGTGGGGTACCGTGACCTTTCCATCCTGGTGACCGCACTGTTTTTCATCCGAGACCTGGTTTTCCAGCTGGATACAGCAGGCGCCGGCCTCGATCATCTTTTTGGCCAGCAAATAAGTGGCTTCCGCATTACCAAAGCCCGCATCGATATCGGCAATGATCGGCACGATATGGGTTTCATAACTGTCGATCTGTTGCCGGATTGCTGCAGCCTTGGCGTTTTCATCGGCTACACGGGCAGCATCCAGCTCACGGAACAGGCCACCCAGCTCGCGTGCATCTGCCTGACGCAAAAAGGTATACAGCTCCTCGATCAAAGCCGGAACAGCCGTCTTCTCGTGCATGGACTGGTCCGGTAGTGGTCCGAACTCCGAGCGCAACGCCGCAATCATCCAGCCTGACAGGTACAGGTAGCGCTTGTTGGTGGTCTTCAGATGCTTCTTGATGGAGATAAGCTTCTGCTGGCCGATAAAGCCGTGCCAGCAGCCCAGGGACTGGGTATAGGCCGAGGAGTCGGCATCGTACTCAGCCATATCCTTGCGCATGATAGCCGCGGTATAGCGCGCAATATCCAGTCCGGTCCTGAAGCGGTTTTGTATCCGCATCCGGGCGACATACTCGGGGTTGATAGCGTTCCAACTTTTGCCTGCTGTTTCTCTCAAGGCTGCGATGGCATTGATTTCATCTTGATAAACGGACATGGGGTCAATCCTTCTCGGCTGAAAATGACTTTCGAACAGTTTTTCCTACCGTGACCTGCGTGCCGCGTATAAGCGCAGCACTGGGCTCAACGTCGAGCGCGACTGAAGGAAGCGAAACAGCAGACAAGACATCTCTAGTGATACACCCTGCAGGGATACCGCTAAAGACGAATACCTTGGATCAGGTCGTTCACCTGATACTGACCGAACCGCTGGGGTCATCTAACCGTTTCCGTACAGTTACAACTCTATGTAGTGCTTTATGGGCAGTTACTACAAAGGATGGCCCGAGGGTTACCCGGAGCGCAGCCAGAAGGCCTTTTTGGCCTCTTTCTAGCGAAAGTAGAGTCAGATTGCATGACCTTAAAAGGGTCGTCAATGCTTTTTGTAGTGAAATTATATTTATACTACAAAAGTAGTAGTGGTCAGACGATGCGGCTACAGCCCAGCGTTCATGCACCTTTTAGGGTGAAGGGGTATCCTGATTTTGACTGATAAGTCACCTGGATGCATGGAGTTTTGTGCCGCTGAAGGAAAAAACGAAGAGGGAAGGCTCTAGGGTGAGGACGGGCACTTTACAAGTAACGCCGCAGGCGATGGTCTAGTTTGCTCATTTCAACCCTTGCAACATGGTTACCGAGGTTGGCTGCCGTCCTTTGATCCAGTGGACGATGCTATCGGAACGATGTCAGGGCAAAGCAGTTCTTAACGTCATACCTTTGAACACTGCTGGAGCGTTCACTATGCAAGAGGTTGCAGTCACTCATCACAAGAGGCGTGCAAATGGCATTCTCCAGCATTATGTGGATGCCGGTAGCGGGGCGCCCGTCGTGCTGTTGCATGGCTTTCCTGAAACTTCCTATGCTTGGCGCCAACAGATCCCGGTGCTGGCGCAGCACTATCGCGTGATTGCTCCTGATCTAAGAGGTTATGGTGAGACTGAAAAGCCGTCGACAGGCTATGACAAGCGCACCATGGCCAATGACCTGTGTGCCCTGTTGGATAGTCTTGGGATAGAGCGTATAGCTCTGGTAGGCCATGACCGCGGTGCACGTGTTGCTACGCGCTTTGCCAAGGATCATCCGCAGCGGCTCGAACGTCTGGTCGTCATGGACAATGTTCCAACACGAACCGTTTCCACCCAGATGAATGCAATCATTGCAAAGCACTATTGGTTCTTCATGTTTCATCTGGTGCCTGATCTTCCAGAACGTCTCATTTCAGGCAAGGAGGACATATGGCTTCGATATTTCTTTTCCGATTGGTGCTACGACCCCACGACGATTACGGGCGAAGCCTTTGACCATTATGTCCGGGCTTATCAAATGCCAGGTGCGGTCCGAGGTGCCATGGCCGATTACCGTGCCAATGCTGAAGATCTGGCGCAGGATAATGAAGATGCGGACGTGAAAATCAGCTGTCCGACATTGTCACTCTGGGGCGCTAATTTCGAAGCAGTAGGCAAGTTGTTCGATATGCCGTCCGTATGGGCAGAGCTGGCCACAGACCTAAAGACCGTTGCCATCGACCAGTGTGGTCATTTACCCCATGAGGAGAGACCCGAGCGCGTTAATGAGCTATTGCTGGAATTCCTGAAGCCTTGGAAGGGCTAGCCCTAATGACCTCATGAGAAAGGTTAGACTGCGAACCGCCTTGAAAAAAAAGCACCTCGTCTCATTTCTTCCAAAACGTTCCGCACATGGCGCCTGTGACTGCCTGCACATGGGCTAAATAAAGTTTCTGGTATGAACTAAATAGCATTGATTTGTCTACATGGCACATTGATGCTATTCCGTGAAGTAGATCTTCGTAACGAGGTATTGCATCTGCTGACGCAGGCGTGCCGTTACAAGGCGCTTCATCATCCCCATGGAGAAGGGGCATATCTGAACAAGAGGAGGCTCAACGTAAAGCCCAGCAGTAGTACCTGCATGGTAAGGAAGAAATCTGGCAGTTAAAGAAGTCGCTGGAATGCAGCGTGGGATAGGCATACGCAACTTAAAAGGATTAAGGCGATGCAGGAAACAATCGTACAACCTGAGTCATTTGTTCAGGGATTAAGTGATTACGTCAGCAAAGAAGACGCAGTCAATACCCAGAAGACCATTCATCAAGACGCCTTTATTCGGGGACTTAAAGAGCGGCTACCCGCCGAGACGCGGGATACCTTTACCGCCGAGCAACTGGCCTCATTGAAGCTGGCCTTCGGTACTCGCCCCTGGAGCAAACACCCGGTCGATGTCCGGACTACGTTCAAATTCTTTCGTAGTCGTTACTACTTTGTAATGGTGGCTGGCAAAGGTCATGCAGACGAGCAAAAAAGAACATCGGAGCTTTCGTTATTTGCCAAGGCCTTTGTCAAAGGCTCGTTGATGCTGATCTGGTTCACCGTCGCCTCCATTCTGCTGACTTTCTGCCTTTACATTCTCAAGTCAGCTCTGAATATCGACTTTTTCCCGGACTTTTCCTTTGGTATCTGGGACTGGTTTCAAAGTCTGTTTGATCGTTGAGCCCGGGGCACGTCAGCCAGTGTCAGTCACCTGCTGGCGGGCCCGAAAGCCCACGAATCGCCTGCTTGTGCTACAGAGCAGGCGGAGGGTCATTGCCTAACGAAAATCGGAAGGGGATTTCCGGACGATCTTAATGGAGTGGGTAAACGTCGGCTTGCGGGTTACGCTGATTGGGCGCCGCGTCACGACATCAAGCGTAATGTTCCAGAAGCCTGTGCTTGGAACCTTGATCTTGGCGGGGAACCGGTCAAACGCGCCGCCGTGATAGGTATGCCGACCGCCGTTTTTGAAACTGCGAAAGTTGGCGTCGTTCATGAGACGAATATTGCAGGTCTGCGAGCAGTCGATAACGACCATATCACCTTCGTTAAGGTGCTCGCGCTGGTGTACGAATTTCATTGCAGCTCCACAGCGCTGTCTTTCAAAGGTGAACGATACCATAGCCCGGGCGTGGCTATCCCA
Organism: Pseudomonas sp. LTJR-52; assembly: GCF_003691465.1. Classification (NCBI taxonomy): domain Bacteria; kingdom Pseudomonadati; phylum Pseudomonadota; class Gammaproteobacteria; order Pseudomonadales; family Pseudomonadaceae; genus Pseudomonas; species Pseudomonas sp. LTJR-52. The sequence goes on along the minus strand of NZ_CP033105.1, from coordinate 4,380,014 downwards.
TGTGATTGGTCGTGTGCTGAGTCAGTAGTCGGTCTCACCTCTTCAACACAGGTGCCTATCTCCCGATCATCCTTGCGCGTGCAGTGCACTTACCCTTGCGTTGCTCTCTAATGCATCCACAGGCGAGCCATTTAGTGGCGAACGTGAAAAGGATGAGGGTTTAATGACTATACGCTCGAAGATATCGTTTCTGCTTCTGACAAGCCTGCTGGCTTGCGGCTCTGCATCAGCCATGTCCAGTTCGGTACCAACCCGCACGACGTTTTATGATCCCGAAAAGGCGTATGGCAGCTTTGTGCTGTTTGATGGTAGCGACCAGCGTACTCACCTGATCGACATGAATGGCAATGAGGTAAAACAGTGGCGTTATCCTGGCTTTCCGTCGGTTGCGCTGATGCCGGAGCAGGCTGGTGGAGAAAAAGGGCACGTACTTGTGCAGTTGGGAAACCTGGACAAACCGGTTTCCCTGGCATCATCAGGGAACGGACTCTACAACCAGGTAGTAGGAGAAGTGAGCTGGGATGGACAGGTGCGCTGGCAGTGGGGAAGCCGTGAAGCGCCAGCCTATCAACATCATGACATACGCCGTCTGGCGAATGGCGATACCTTGATGCTGACCAGTGAACTGACCCCGTTGGCCGGTTTTTCGGCACCGCAAGTGATTGATAATCTGATTCGACAAATCGATCGTAATGGAAATCAGGTCTGGCAATGGCGGGTATCGGATCACCTGGATGAGCTGGGATTTACACCCGAGCAGCTCTCGCTGATTCGTGAGTCGGATGATCCGGATTTTCTGCATCTCAATACGGCAGCACCCCTTGGCGCCAACCATTGGCACCAGCAGGGCGATTCTCGCTTTGCGCCTGACAACATCATGGTTAGCGCTCGCAACGCCAATGTGGTCTTTATCGTAGAGCGCAAGACCGGCAAGGTCGTATGGCGGCTTGGGCCTGATTATCCTGAAGTAAAGCTGGCCGGTCCGGTGCCACGACCTGTGGATCAGATCATAGGCCAGCACGATACCCACCTCATTCCTGAAGGTTTGCCGGGCGCTGGTAACCTCCTGCTGTTCGATAACCAGGGCAGTGCCGGTTTTCCGCCTGCGCGCAAGGGTATCTTTTCAGCGTCCCGTATTCTCGAGATTGACCCCGTGACCCGCAAAATCGTATGGCAATACACAGCCGTACAGTCTGGCCGCGCACCCTGGACCTTTTTCAGTGCATTCATCAGCAATGCCCGCCGTCTGCCTAACGGTAATACCCTTATCAATGAAGGTCAGAATGGCCGTCTCTTCCAGATCACCCCCGCGGGGGTGATCGTCTGGGAATATATCAGCCCGTACACTGGCAAGTCGGCTCCAACGGATCGCTATGTGACCAACCGCGTGTACCGGGCAGAGGCGGTAAACTACGACTGGGCCCCATCTGGCACTCCGCATAAGGAAAATGCCGTAATGCCTGATTGCGAGTTATATCCAATGGCACCCCAATGCGTAAAAGTCGAGGTGGATTCAGGGCAATAGCCTGGAAGGAAACAAGTGCCAGCGTAGCTCGGTTGCGACGTGAAACAATGGGGCCATCCCTGTCAATGAACGATAAGGCGTTTCATGGCGATCGATGAAGAACTGACTCTGAAGAAGCTGGAGATCTTTCTGGCATTCATGCGCAGCGGCAACCTGGGGCGGGCCGCAGCCGAGCTCGGAACGAGCAATGTCAGTGTCCACCGGGCTATCCACTCGCTGGAGAGTGCGCTGCGCTGCCCGCTGTTCAAGCATGAAGGGCGCAACCTCACGCCACTGGATGGGGCCTTCGTTCTGGAAGCACGGGCACAACAGCTCATGCAGGATCTGACCGAGACCATACGGCTGACGCGGCTGGCTGCCGGTTTCTCATCCGACCGTTTCCGCCTGGGTGCGTTGTATTCGCTTACAGTCAAGACCGTGCCCCAGCTGATCATGGGGCTCAAGCTTCGACGTAGCGAACTCAATATCGACCTGATTCTGGGCTCCAATGCCGATCTGACCTACCAGCTCAGGAACATGAAGCTGGATGCGATGCTCATCGCCCTGGATGACGGAATGGCTGATCCCGATTGCGAGAGCGTTGAACTCTTTCGCGATGACATCTATCTGGCCGCGCCTGCAGACTCACCATTCACTCATCAGGATGTGGTCGATCTGCGTGATCTGCATGGAGTGCCTTTCGTGACGTTGACCGAAGGCTTTGCCACCTTCAGGGATGGACGGCAGGTGTTTCATCAAGCCGGGTTCGAGCCGGAGGTCATCATGCAGGTTAACGATATCTTCTCGCTCATGAGCATGGTCAGTTCAGGCGTTGGCTACGCGTTACTGCCGGGGCGGGTCGAGGCGGTGTATGAAAACCGCATTCGTCTGGTGCCGCTAGCTCCTCAGTACCGCTTGCAGCAACGAATTGGCGTAGTGTTCTTGCGTAGCAAGGAGCGTGACCCAAACCTGCTGGCGTTTCTTGCCGAATGCCGGATGTATGCACGCAAGATGAATGCGGAGCCATAAGGCTCCGCATCACGCTCAGCCGAAGATTGCACGTGTGACGAGAAAGAGTAGCGAAGGTCCGAGCAGGCAACCGATCGCCGTATAAAATGCGGCCGTCAGACAGCCATAGGGCACAAGTTTCGGGTCGGTTGCAGCCAGTCCCCCAGCCACGCCGCTAGACGTTCCGACAAGCCCACCAAAGATGACAGCCGTGCGTGGGTTGTCCAACCCAATATAGCGCGCCACAAACGGGGTCGCGACCATGGCCACGATGGCCTTGACCAGGCCTGCCGCAATGGAAAGCGCCATGACCTCAGAACTGGCACCAATCGCGGCTCCGGTGACAGGGCCAACGATATAGGTGACGGCACCGGCGCCAATTGTGGTCAGGCTTACCGCGTCGGTATAGCCAAAGGCAAGCGCTACGGCAACCCCTGCAATGAACGACGTCCCCACCCCAACAAATAGTGAAAGCACGCCGGCAAGCCCCGCCTCCTTGAGCTCGTCCACGTTAACGCCGAAGGCAGTGGCGGCAATGGCAAAATCCCTAAGCATGGCGCCGCCCAGTATGCCCAGGCCGGAAAGCAGCGGAATATCTACCAGTCCCTTCTGGCCGCCCGTCGTGACCCCGCCGATATATGCCAAGAGCAGTCCAAAAAAGATCGCAATGGCGGAGCCGTGCAGACGGCCTTTGGTCAGCTTGGCGCTGAGCCAATAAGAAACCCACATCGTAACGCCTATCAGGGCAAAGGCGCTGATCATGCCGTAAGCCTGGGTGACCTTGGTCAGTGATTCAATAATCATGTCAGTCACCGTTGTACGCTGGCCAACTGATCAAGGGCAGGTGCCACCGTTTTTTTTCGGCCTACCTTGTTCAGTACTGGCACCAGGGCAAACGCGATGGCAATGGCTAGAAAGCCGGCAAGAATAGCCGCCGGGCCGCCCTTGAGTGCACCAGCCACATTTTGCTGGGCCGCCATGGCCACGACGATGGGAATGTAGATCGCGCTCCAGAACTCTACGCCTTGTTCGGTCTTGGGATGAAACTTGCCGTGCTTGCCGATCCAGCTACTTAGAAAGATGAGCATCAGCATGGCGATGCCAACACCGCCCACGTTTGCAGGGACACCGATTAGTTTGCCGAGCACTTCACCGATAAAGATGCCGGTCAGCGTGCAGATGGAGAGTAGAGCCACACCGTAGATAATCATTGTTATTGTCCTCTGGGTCGAAGTTCTTGTTCTTGTGCTTCGAAACGCTAGGCGATCTCTCTATCGGTCGCGATTGGCCTCCTCGCGCAGCAGCGCAGTAATGGTGTCGGTCCGTGTACCTTGAAACGCCACCGCAGTTCCGGGGTTGATGACGCGTTTGGCAAGCGTGGTCAGCACCGTACCGGGCACCAACTCAATGGTAAGTTGCACGCCGCGTTCCTGAGCATTGCGTAAGGTCGCGTGCCACTCCACGGTGCGGCACATATTGAAGGCCAGATCATCAGCAAGACGCGCCGGGTCCATGATGAGCCGGGCGGAGCTACTGCTCAGGTAGCGTATCTGAGGGCGGTGCAAGGTTATCGACTGGAACGTGGCGGCGAGCCGATTGGCCGGCTCGGTCAATAAAGCGCAATGGGAGGGTACGCTGACGGCCAGGCGGCGTGTAACGCCGGTACCGCCTGAGCGAACCTTTTCGGTTAGGGCTGCCAGCGCAACGTCCGAGCCGGACGCGATGAACTGTCGTTCGGCATTGCTGTTAGCCAGAAAGACAGGCGCATCTGCAGTCGAGGTAGCCTCTATCAAGCATTCAGCCTCGTGACGCTGCAGCCCCAGCATCGCCAGCATGCCATACCCGTTGGGAAACGCCTCCTGCATCAGCTTGCCACGCAGATCCACCAACCTTAACGCATCGGTATAGTCGAGCGCGTTTGCGATTACGGCGGCTGGATAGGCACCAATGGAAAGACCGGCGACGTAGTCAGGGGCGGGGGCCTGTTCTAACAACAAGCGTGCACTGGCAACGCCTGCAATCAACAGGCAGAGCTGAACGGCATGTGTCGATTGTAGGGCTTCAGCGGTATCCAGCATGTCGAGCGACACGTTGAGAATGGCTTCAGCCTCCTGCAAGGTATTGTGCACAACCGTGGCATCAGGCAGCGAGTGCAGCATGCCTGGCTGCTGTGCGCCCTGGCCGGGGAACAGGAAAAGACTGCTCACGCAGCGATCTCCGCCAGGTGCCAGGGATCAGTGACCAGACAGGCTCCGCTGGCTCGCTTGAGTAGCACGCGGTGGCTTGATTGTGCCCACTCTCGTAGGGCAACGCCCCCCTGTGGGGTTTCCATTTGAATGTCCAAGCGGCACGGTGCCTTGTCCAGCTTATTCAGCAGTGCCAACGCCTGTGACTGGGAAAGGGGTGCGGGTACACGAATGAGCAGATCAATATCGCTATCGGCGTGTAACGTGCGAATACCCGTCGCCAGCTGGAAACCCGCACTGCCGGTCACCCCCCAGACGAGACCGGTAGCATCCAGGCAGGGTTTGGCCCATATCAATGCTTTTAGAGCAGGCAAATCGACCGGGTGGCTTTTAATGGCCGAAACCAGCTGTTCGGGTGAAAGGCTACGAACGATACGGTCCGAGGTCATCCAGGTGCCGAAACGCTCTTCGCGTCCATGGCCGCGTATACCTACGGCCACAACGCCGGGTTTGCCCTCGGCTCGACGGACAACGACTGGCTCCCCAGCCGCGACTGCTGTGAAGGCCCACTGCGGTGCTGTGGCAGGCAGCTGTTCCGGGGTGAATCCCCATAGCAGATCATGTGGGCGAGGGCCTGGCTTCATAAAGCCTCCGTAATCAATTAGAGTCACCATTGTTCCAGCAACTTTTCCCGCACCTGTCGTGATGCGCTGCGATTGGGGGCGTCCAGGCGGCCACGCAAATCATGTGATCCTGCCGCAATATCGGCCACGGCCTGTTGCAGGCATTCGCTTACCCGATTGATATCGCCTTCGGTAGGACGTTCGATGCGCTCGACCGACAGCGTCTCCCATAGGAGACCCAGTGAGGCATAGTTATGGAGGTCGTATGCCATGGGTGGAATGTTTGCCGCCAACGCTTCCAGCTCGTCGACGCTGCGCAGGGTGATGCGTGCTGCTGATGCCTTGCCCATTGCATGCACCTCAACACCAGGATCGCGCAGCGCAATAAGACGGTTGGCCTGATAGCCATGAGCAAGAAACGCACCGGACATCGCCTTGCCCACAATCAGACCCACCACCGGATGGCCTGCGAGCCGAGCGCGTGCATACGCATCCACTGCACCTGCTAGGGCCTGGTGGATACCCAGTGCTTCCTCACGTCGGCCATATGCCTGGCTTGGCACGTCAATAATGGCAACCAATGCGCGTTTGGTATCGTGATCGCGGTCGGCCTCTATGGCTTCATTAATGATCTGGCCCAAGCCCCAGCCTTCGAGCAGTCCCACCTCACCGCGGCGAGCGCGGGGAAAGGGGTTTTGCTCATCGGGGACCACTGCAATCACGCGAGCCGGTAAGCTGCCCAGTCTTGTATCGCAGACCTTTAGCGAGGCGGGCAGACCCTCAAAGGGTTTCGCATTAGGTGAAAGTGCGTTGAACCAGATCAGTCCACGTGTAGAGAGTGTCATTTCACACCTCCTTCATCGCCCGCAACGTATAGGTCGCGGACGGTTACCGCCTCGATGGGTTGTTCGGGTTCAAGACGGTGTAGGCGGTCAAGAAACCAGGCGTACCGTCGGCTGCGTTCGAGCGCAGGCTTACCCTGCCTGAAACAGGTACGAATCTGCGCATGAATCGTCTCGGTATCATCGGGCACATAGGCGTCGACAAGACCCGTCCCGTGGCGCTGCTCACCCCCGGTCAGGCTCCAGATGAAGGGGCGATCCCGAGAGTCATATTCTTCGATTCCCGCTTCCTGCTCGATGACTTGAGGACCATTAAGGCCCAGCCGTGCCTCTTGCGTCACGATCAGATAGCTGCACAGTCCGGCAGCGATGGACATACCACCAAAACAACCAACGGGGCCGGCGATAACGGCCACAACCGGTTGATACTCTCGGAGATCGACGATAGCCGCCTGGATTTCAGCAATAGCGGCCAGTCCCAGGTTGGCTTCCTGCAGACGTACGCCACCGGTCTCCAGCAAAAGCACGGCGCGGGTTGGGATACCGTTACGGCTGTCTTCAGCCGCCAGCTCGAGAGCACCGGCAATCTTGGCTCCGCCCACCTCACCCATGCTTCCACCCTGGAAAGCGCCTTCAATGGCAGCAATCACAGCAGGCTGGCCGTCAATCGTACCCTTGGCAATGACTACGCCATCATCCGCTTGCGTCACGATGCCCTGCTTGGGTAACCAAGGCGACATCATGCGTTCAAACGGGCCGATCAATTCGCGGAAGCTGCCCTGATCAAGCAGGGCGCGAGCCCGCTGCCGGGCACCCAATTCAATGAAACTACGAGGTTGGAGTAGGCGTGCGGTATCAGTCATGGCGCGCTCCTTCCAGCTGTAGTTCTTCCAATCCCTGCTCAAGACGCAAGCGCACAACGCCGGGCGTCGCACCAAAGTCGTGGATTTCGATATTTAACGCCGGCGGCGTCTGCTCACGAAACATCCGCTCGAACAGGTTTTGCCAGCGCGCCGCACTGCCATTTACTGATGTCACGACATTCAACGTGAGCGTGCCTGCCTCGCCGGGCTCCAGCAGCACCTCCAGGTCTCCCGAGCCAACACAGCCCACCAGGGCTTTACCCTGAGAGGGCTGACCGGCCGGAAATTCAAACGTTAAGGTTTCCATGAGATAGCGCTCCTCTGCAGGCGGAATTCCAGGCGATCAAGAAACAGCGTGGCGGCCAGCAGATCGGCAGCACCGCCAGGAGACGCATTCAGGCGTAGTAACGCGTCGTCCAGTTGGCGCAACGCGCGTCTGCCCGCCAGGGTTGCGCTGCCACCTTGCGCGAGCACTACCTGCGCGCCTTGTTGAAGCGCATCCAAGCCCTCAAGGCCCGCCCGATGCAGGACGCAGGTATCCGGTAAAACGGCCATGATGGCGATAAGGGCATCCAGCCGCGCATTCTGCTCTCCGGAGCCTTCCGTCCGGCTTTTCAACAGCTGTGGCAAACCGTGCCTTACCACAGCGGGAAAGCCCGCTTGCGCCTGTTCACGGGCGCCGGGAAGACCGTATCGGGCGCAGGCTCTGAGACCATGACTGTTCTGTGCCTTAGGCGCAAACCGATCAGGCAGCCGCGCCAGCAGAGCAGCGCGGTGAGCCACGTCCGCAGGAGAACAGTGTTCCGGCTTAAATGCCGCAGCAGCAGTCAGCAGGCCCAGGGCCCAAATCGCGCCACGGTGCGTATTGACTCCGCCAGTGGTTTCCAACATGACACTTTCGCCCTTGCGGCCCAGCTGACCCAGCGTCTCGCGCAAGGACTGGTCCAAGTCCTTCGCAGCACTGGCGGCTTCCGCCATGTCTTGAAAGGTTTGCCGCAGTGCATAGGCCGAGCTGTGCATCAACCCCAGGTTCAGGTCTGTATGGGCACCATTGCTGCGTCGATCAACCAGACCGGGCTTGGGCGAGAGGTCTGCCTCGTCGATAAGGACGTGCACCGCCAGATCCGCCAGCTGCCCGGCGATGGAAGAGGTAAGGGATACCGCGGTCAAGGCTCGCATTACCAACTCCTGAATTTGGCTGGAGGGTTGTAAAGGCCGCCTGACCACTCGACAAGATCGGCAATACTCTTGGCTGCCAGGAGTTCACGTGTAGCGTCGGTACGGCGAATACCCAAGTCTTCCGGCAGAGCCAGCAGGCCGTCACGGCGCATCTGCTCGGTTCGTTTAGGATCGTGGCGTAAACCGATATCAGTCACACCTGCAACCGCCGCAATCAATGCTCGACGCTCCTCTTGAGAGCGGGCCTTGTAGAGGTAGGCAATACCTTCCTCCGTCAACAGGTGAGTAACGTCGTCACCGTAGATCATCACCGGTGCCAGCGGCATGCCACTTTTTTTGGCAACATCGACAGCATCGAGCGTATCGACGAATGTGGGTTTGCCACCCTCCTGGAAGGTCTCGACCATCTGCACCACCAACTTACGGCCACGCTCAAGCATGGCAGTCGGGCCTTCTTCCACCCGCATATCGAGCCATGCAGGAGTACCGTGGCGGCGGCCATGTGGGTCATGCCCCATGTTGGGTGCGCCCCCAAAACCGGCCAAACGTCCACGTGTTACGGTGGAGGAGTGTCCATCACCATCCACTTGCAGCGTTGCGCCAATGAACAGGTCAACGGCGTATTGGCCTGCCAGTTGGCACATCATTCGATTGGAGCGCATGGAGCCATCGCGCCCGGTAAAGAACACGTCCGGCCGGGCTGCGATGTAGTTTTCCATGCCCAGTTCGGTACCGAAGCAATGCACGCTTTCTACCCAGCCGCTTTCAATCGCCGGAATCAGCGTGGGATGCGGATTGAGCGTCCAGTTACGACAGATCTTGCCCTTGAGACCCAGGCGTTCACCGTATGTAGGCAGGATCAGTTCGATCGCAGCCGTATTGAAGCCAATCCCGTGATTGAGCGATTGCACGTTGTGCTTCTCGTAGATTCCACGGATTGCCATCATTGCCATGAGCACATGGACGGGTTTGATATGACGAGGGTCTCGGGTAAACAGAGGTTCGATGTAAAAGGGCTTGTCCGCCACCACTACAAAGTCAACCCACGAGGCAGGGATATCCACGCGGGGCAGATCACTTGTGTCGTCCACCAATTCGTTGACCTGAACGATGACGATGCCATCGCTAAAGGCACCTGCTTCGATAAGAGCGGGCGTGTCCTCGGTGCTGGCGCCGGTATAAATATTCCCGTGGCGATCTGCCTTGAAGCCAGCGGACAACACAACGTTGGGAACCAAGTCCACCAACAGCCGTGAGTAGAGTTCGATATAGGTATGGATAGCGCCTACTTCCAGAAGTCCGTCTTCGAGCAGCTGACTGATACGCAGACTCTGTGTGCCGGCAAAGGAAAAGTCCAGTTTATGGGCGATACCGCGCTCAAACAGATCCAGGTGTTCGGCGCGCCCTACGCTTGGCATGATCATGTGCAGATCATGGAGCTTGCCGGGATCGGCCTTTACCAATGAGCGAGACAGAAAGTCAGCCTGTTTCTGATTGTTGCCTTCCAGCACCACGCGATCACCGGGAGCAATCAGCGCTTCAAGGGCTTCAACGATGCGATCGGTTCGGATGACCGCGCCTTCGGCATAGGCACTTGCCTGGGCGACTCGCCGCTGCTTTTCGGTGCGCCGCCGCGACCATTGAGGTGGAGGAGAGGTTATTGTCATGATGACTCCACGAAGTCCGCTGTCGTGGTCTCACGCTAGACCTCCGCAGGCGAACCTTCAATCAACCTCACCGTCAGAACGTTAACCTGAGCGTAACGATTTGAGGCGTGTAGCCACGTGGTGATGGTGCCCATACCGAATGCTGAGCAGTGATTACTTTCCTCGCGATGCGCAGGCTGCTAAAACATACATACCTGATTTCGGCTAAATCCCTGACTGGCTACTGCGCAGGAGAACCGCAAGATGACGAGCCTTGCAAGCGAGTACGCTGAAGCGTTGGACTCTATGACGTCCCGTCGCGTTGAGCTGGCCCGTATCGTTGAGCGCTTTGCTCCTGACTTTGGTGTTCATCCAACTGCCATTCAGCCACTGCATCTGATTCGTAGCGATCAGCCGACACAGACCATCCATACTGTTCATAAGCCAGGTCTTTGCATCATTGTGCAAGGAGCAAAAGAAGTTCAGCTGGCGGAAGAATGCTACCGCTATGATCCGCTTCACTACTTGGTGGTTTCCGTTACCCTGCCGCTGGCAGGCAAGGTGATCGAAGCGACCAGCGATAAACCGTATCTGTGTCTTCGTCTCGATCTCGACCCTTGCGAAATCGCTCAGCTGGTTTCAGATGCTAGTCCGATCGGCGTCCCTGATCGCCCGGCGGAGTGTGGGTTGTTTCTGGACCAGATTGATCCGTCCATTCTGGACACCATGCTGCGCCTGTTGCGGTTGCTGGAGTCTCCAGATGACATTCCCATGCTTGCGCCCATGGCGATAAAGGAAGTCTACTATCGATTGCTTAAAGGTAAGCACGGGCATCGCCTGTATGAAGTGGCGTTTGGGGATAGCCAGGCACAGCGGGTGGCGCGTGCGATTGATTGGTTGAATAACCACTTTTGCGAGCCGCTCAGTATCGATGCCTTAGCCAAGCACGTAAACCTCAGTACATCTGCGTTTCACCATCGTTTCAAGGCGGTTACCGCCATGAGTCCCTTGCAGTATCAGAAGCAGTTACGCTTGAACGAGGCGCATCGGCTGATGATGTCCGAAGGACTGGATGTGACCAGCACCTGTTACAGAGTGGGCTATGAGAGTCCCTCGCAGTTCAGCCGGGAATACAGCCGCTTTTTTGGCGTATCGCCGGCCAAGCACATTGGGCAATCCAGGCGAAAGGCATAATCCGCTTTGGTATCAATATGATGCTATCCCGACTAGGGACTTTTAGGCCTGGAAAGCCAGTTAAACGTTTCGGCATCATGCTCTGAAGGAAGTTAATGACTTCAGAGCATGATGCCTTTTTAATAGTGATTACTTGCCCCATTCAGGCCCACCATCGGTGGCGGTTTGTCCTCCATCCACAGGTAGCGTTACGCCTGTAATGTAAGCGGCCTCTTCGCTGGCCAGGAAGACAATGGCGGCGGCAATTTCTTCCGGTTTCGCTGCACGGCGCAAGGGAATACGCTCCCACGCCTTTTCAAGCAAGGCCTCGTCATCCATGATCTTTTCTACCATGCCGGTAAGGGTAAGACCGGGACACACCGTGTTAGCCCGGACCCCATATTTGCCATAATCACAGGCGATGGAGCGTGTCAGGTTGGCTACGGCTGCTTTGGCTGCACAGTAGGCAGCGTGCGACCAGCCGCCACCCAGTGAAGAAACGGACCCGACATTGATTATGACCCCCTTTGTACGAGCCAGATGTGGCACTGCACGACGGCTGATATAAAACACGCTATCCAGATCCGTGCCCATACAGGCTCGCCAATGATGATCACTGGTTTCGCTGATGCTGCCGACCAGATTCATACCTGCCGCATTAATAACTGCGTCTAACTGACCAAACCGTTCCACAGTATGATCGACCAGTCGGTCGCACGCTTCGCGTTGCGACACATCTGCCACCTCGGTCATTACCCGGTCAGAAGAAAATCCATCGGCTACTGCTTCAAGGCGTTCAGCGTTTCGTCCAGAGAGAACAACCGAAGCGCCCTCTGAAAGAAAGCGGCGGGCCGCTGCTTCGCCGATGCCAGAGCCTCCGCCTGTAATAACAATGACTTTTTTGTCAAATCGATTCATGGTTCATTCCTCGCAAGGTGAACAAACAAAAGGTCATCTATCAGCCGGGATAGTCGGCACCGCGCGAAACGGCTTCCCAGTCTCCAAAATCTCGCGCAAGTTCATCTAACTTGCCTAAGGCGCACTCGAATGCGCTATTGCCCAGCAGTAGGCGTGCCGGTTTTTCCTGGCTTTCAACTGCGTTAAAAATGGCTGCGGCGGCTCGGGCGGGATCGCCCGGTTGCCTGCCAATCGACTGGTGATAGGCTTCGATAGCTGCACCGGCTGTCGGTGCATAGTCTTCATGGGTGTGCGGCGTTTCATGCGCTGACCCTGCCCACTCCGTACGAAACGCACTGGGCTCTACCGTCATGACATGAATGCCTAACGGCGCCACTTCCTGGCGAAGGGTTTCTGATAATCCCTCAACGGCGAATTTGCTGGCGCAGTAGTATCCCACCGCAGGAAAGCCGCAGAGCCCGCCGATGGAGGTCAGATTGACGATGATGCCCTGCCGCCGTTGGCGCATACCAGGCAAAGCGGCTTGAAGCATATTCGCAACTCCATAAAAGTTAACATCCATCATCTGGCGTACCTGGTTGAGATCGCTTTCCTCCACTGAGGCGAAATACCCAACGCCGGCATTGTTCACCAGCACATCTACAGCGCCGAAAGCAGCTTCGGCTGACTCGATGGCGATCTTTGCCTGACGCGGGTCTGTAACATCCAGCGGCAGTACCAGCGCCTCACCTTTATTCTGAAGGTCCTTTAACTGCTCGGGCTTGCGTGCCGTTACCACTACGCGGTAACCCTGCGCCAGTACGTATTCCGCAATGTGACGGCCAAAGCCAGTGGAGCAGCCTGTCACAAACCATACGGGGGAGTGTGCTGTCTGATTCATGGGATCTCTCCTGTCATGTTGATAACGGGGTCATGCAGGCTCCAGATCGATCAACTGAAAAGCCCGCATGTCAATCTCACCGTCCATAAGTGCTGGGAGCTGCGCCAGAAAGGCTTTTACATAAGGCCGCTCAAGGTGAGCGGCGAGGTCTTCTGGAGAGCGCCAGACCTCGTGGATAAACCACTCGTTCGGCTCGTCGCGACCTTGATGAACCGTATAGCCGAGGCAACCCGGTTCATGGCGTGAGGGTGCTATTAATGACATCAGCTGCTGGCCCAGCACCTCTGTCCTACCCGACCGGGCGCGAATGAAAGCGATATTAGTAAACTGAGACATAGGGAAGTCTCCATAGTCATCCAGGGGCCTACTGCCCTGATAGAGCAGCAGGCGTACGAAAGGACTCAAACGGTGGTGTAGCCACCGTCTGCCATGACAACCGAGCCGGTCATGAAGCTGGCGCGATCGGAAGCGACAAACGCAATCACTTCGGCAATCTCCCTGGGCTGGGCGACTCGCCCAATCGGAGCACGGGTGGCATGTTCACGCAGAAAGGCGCGACCGTCGGACATGATGTCATCCAGAATGCCGGTCTCTACATCGCCGGGCGCGACGACATTCGCGCGAATATTATGCGGCGCGCCTTCAAGCGCCAGCACCTTTGTCAGCTGGGCGACAGCCCCTTTCGATGCGGCATAGGCGCCAATGGTAGGAAACGCTACCTGACAGGCATAGGAGCCTACATTGACGATGGCGCCGCGCTTGTTATCGATCATGACGCGCATCGCCTCACGAGCATGCAGGAACATGCCGCGTGCGTTGACGTTCATGACCTTATCCCACTGCTCGACGGACATATCGGTAACGTTTATGTTGAGGATGATCGCAGCATTGTTGACCAGAATATCGACCCTGCCAAAGCGCTCCATGGCAAGGGCAACCGCACGCTGTGCGGTGGATTCTTCGGCTACGTCGCCTACCAGCGCAGCGATGCGCTCTGATTTTTGCTCAAGCTCGACAACAGATGGCTTGATGTCCTCGGCGACGACAAATGCGCCACGTTCAGCAAACAGTGTGGCTACAGCTTCGCCGATTCCACCCGCGGCACCGGTGACGATGGCGACTTTACCTTCAAGCTCTTGTACGGGAGTTGTAGTCATCATGTCTCTCCTCAAGTATTCAAACGCCGCAAGCGGCTGTGGTTGAAGTCGAGATCACGATATCGAGTTTGCCCGGCATGATAATCGCCGCGCTTCTTCATGCCTTATGAAGGAGGGCTAAATAATCGAGAGGTAGATAGGGCAGGGATGAAAGGGACGTATGGACGGCCGCTTCTACGGCAGACATAACAAGTGTTAGTGTCGGTTAGCTAAATCCAAATGCTGATAAGGGCTTTACTGGCCGCGAATTATCATGTGTTGGCTCGTCAACGCCTGCGCGCGGAGTCTTTTTTCAGAAAATCGATAAATGCCCGTAGCGAGGCCAGCTGTTGGCGCTGACGAGGGTAGCTCAGATAAAAACCATCAAACGGCGCGCACCATTCCTGCAGTAGCGGGACCAATGTTCCAGCTTGGATAAAGGGCTCCATCTGGTCGTCCAACCAAAAGGCAATGCCTACACCATTGACGGCAGCCTCAATGGCAACACGCTGATCGTTCACGATGAGCGGGCCTTTGACGGCTATGGCGAACCACTCAGTATCACGCTTGAACTCCCAGCGATACGGATGAATCTGGCCTGGCCAGCGCCAATTGATACAGCGGTGATTTTCCAAGTCATACGGCGTTTCTGGATACCCGTACTGCTCAAGATAACTCGGCGAGGCGGCTGGAATCTGCCGGAGTTCTGGCCCCAGCTTGATCCCCACCATGTCCTGCTCGATCAGCTCGCCCAGGCGCAAGGTAGCATCGAATCCCTCTGCGACGATGTCCACGGGTCGATCGTCCAGCACGACATCCAGTTCAATCTCGGGATAGGCCTCCGAGAAAGGTTGGAAAATAGGCTCGAGGAATACACGCGAGGCCAGCCGTAACGCATGAACACGCAAGCGGCCGGCAGGCCTTTCGCCAAACAAGCACGCGTGCTCTACCGCGTTGGCCACCTCCTGCAACGCCGGTCTAAGCCGCTCAAGCAGGTGCTCGCCGGCAATGGTCAGACTTACGCTGCGTGTCGTGCGATTGAAGAGGCGCACCCCCATGCGCTCTTCCAAACTACGTATTGTCTGGCTAAGTGCAGAAGGGGATACCTGCAACTCTTCAGCAGCCCGAACGAAACTGCCACGTTCAGCAATCGCCACGAATGCCTGGAGCTCCGCATAATTCTGACCACGCATGGTAAGCATCCTGTCTGTTAGGTCTGCCTGAAAAGCACAGCGTACGGAAGCACTATGAACGCAAAGGCTCTTTAATCAGCACTGATCACCTCAAAACCCGGTATGGGAGCCTCAAGTGCAAGTGCAGCTCTGACCGGATCAAAGTACTCGCGAATGAATGCAATCTTTCCATCCTTCACGCGAACGAACAGCACATAGTCCTGACGATACGTCCTACCCGTTGCCGTAATAATACCTTCCGCCTTTACTTCCGCACTCGCTTCATCGGGACTATCCGAGGCATGAATTCTAAGGTCATAAAAGCGGAACTGCTCTACCGCACCCACGAACCAGCCTACGTGATGAAGCACCGCTTCACGCCCCGCCAGTTGTGCGGGATGCCCTAGTGACGGGGCAAAGGGAAGCTCCCATAAAAGATCATCCGCAATCAAGGTTTGCCATTGGGGCTGATTGGCTACGAATGTCTCGAAGTGTTGTTGCAGCAGTTCGGTTGCAGTGCGCATTGCGGTCTCCTGATTATGTAAGTGAAGAACAAAAGCGCTGCTCAGCCGAACAGCTTGATAGCGGTTCTCGCCGTTAATTCACCCTGGTGCCGCGCACCCTCAAGCTCTGTTTCGCTCGGCAGACGTGAGCCATCCCCCGCTGTGATGGTAGTAGCGCCATATGGTGCGCCACCTACCACCTCTGTAACACCCATTTGCCCTTGATGGCTGTAGGGAAGTCCGACAATCGTCATGCCGAAGTGCAACAAGTTGGTGATGATGGAGAAAAGGGTCGTTTCCTGGCCGCCGTGTTGTGTAGCTGAGGCCGTAAAGGCACCGCCCACTTTGCCATTTAATACACCGCGTGCCCATAAGCCGCCTGCTTGATCCAGAAACGCGGCCATCTGGCTGCTCATCCGGCCAAAGCGGGTCCCTGTGCCCACAATGATCGCATCGTAATGCTCAAGATCGGCAATGGTCGCTACCGGTGCTGCTTGGCCAAGCTTGAAATGCGCACTCCTGGCGATCTCTTCCGGTACCGTTTCAGGGACACGTTTGATATCTACGTCAGCGCCTGCCGCACGCGCGCCTTCTGCTACGGCTTCAGCCATGGTCTCGATATGACCGTAAGAGGAGTAATACAGAACCAGAACCTTAGCCATGTGACGTCTCCTGAGTGGAATAAGCGGCCAGTGCCGCAGTGGAGAAACTTTCGCATGGCTCAAGATTCGAAAATAGCCAGCTAATATCGACCGGTTCGTTCGATAAAATCGAACAGTAGCGATCAAAGGTTTTGTGCGGCCTGTGCCTTGAAGCGCTCAATTAACCATGTGGCAGCAGGGCCAGGCGGTGAATCGGTACGATAAATCACGGTAAAGTCGTACGTGCCACCAGGGCAATCTGGCAAATCCAGTAATACCAGCCTATTGTCGGTAATATCACTCTCTACCATGGGCTGCGGCATGTTTCCCCAGCCAATACCTTCCTTGAGTAGCATGTGTTTGGAACCAAGGTCAGCCAGACGCCAGGTGCGGGCGCTCATAACGGCGTATTCCTGCCCCTCGGTCAGTGTGGAGCGGTCCGTCAGGACCAGTTGCACATGCTCACGGGTAGCGCCAGGAGCGTTGGCGCTTGAGGCCAATGGATGGCTGGGTGCTGCAACGGGCACCAGGTCAACGCTGCCCACTGCAATCCGCTCCAAACCATCAAGGTTAGTAATCAAAGGACCGCTGACGCCCAACGCGGCGCCTCGATTCAGTACCCGTTGCGTGACGGCGCCTAATGCTTCTATATGAAGGTGGAGGGAAACAGTGGGAAAGGTTTCTCGAAATACCTTCAAGGCATCCACTACCCGCGCACTGGGCAACATGACATCCAGCACCAGATGGATCTCGGCTTCAAGACCTTGCAGAAGTCCTTTTACCTTGGCACGCAGTCCGTTGATGCCGCTGTACACCATGCGCGCTTCGGCTAATACCGTTCGCCCAGCGTCTGTCAGCTGAGGTTTACGAGTAGTTTTGCGATCAAAAAGGGTCACGCCCAACTGCATCTCAAGGTTAGCAATGGTATAGCTGATAACAGACGTAGCCCGGTGTAGCTTACGAGCAGCCCCGGCAAAACTACCCACCTCAACAACGGTAAGAAAGACACGCAACTGGTCCAGCGTAGGCGTACCGGGATCAGACATCATTTCGAATTCCTCGAACGTTTTAATGCATATTATCTGGATTTTGCTGAACGCCCATCTGTTTTAGTCTGGCCTGGTAGTCACTTCCGAGTGAAGTCTTTTGCCTGCAATCCGCCGATTGCACCTATGCCCTGCGAGGCCCGCAACCATGACGTTATCGAATTCTGCATCCGCTATTGAGCATCTCATCCTGCCAGCCGTAAGAGATTTGGGTGATGGCTTTAAAGTACGCCGCGCTCTACCTTCTGCACAGCGACGTACCGTGGGCTCCTTCATTTTTCTGGACAGCTTTGGACCAACCGTTTTCAAGGCAGGCGAGGGGCTTGATACACGGCCCCATCCGCATATTGGTTTGTCGACCATGACTTACCTGCTGGACGGCGAGATGTTGCATCGCGACAGCGAGCACTATGTCCAGACCATACGGCCGGGCGAAATCAACCTGATGACGGCAGGTAAAGGAATTGTCCACTCCGAGCGCAGCACCGAGTCAGCCCGGCAAGCAGGTGGTACGGTATTTGGCTTTCAGTCATGGCTAGCGTTACCGGTTGCCCATGAAGAAGCCGACCCAGGCTTTCAACATGTCAGCGCAGGAGAGATTCCTGTAATAGAGGACGAGGGGGTTACCGTCAGGGTACTAGCTGGCGCGTTGCATGATAAACAGGCACCTACACGCACGTTTTCTGATCTGTTCTACGCCGACGTGGTACTGGAGGCCGGAGCGCGCTATCGCATCCATAAAGAGCATGTCGAAAGGGCCATCTACGTCGTAAGCGGTGAGGTTACGGTGAGTGGGCAGGATGGTCGCTTCGGCCGGGACCAGCTGGTTATCTTCAAACCAGAAACCGAGATTGTACTAAGTGCAATGGGACTGACTCGGTTGATCTTGCTGGGAGGGGAGCCGCTTCCTGAAAAGAGACATATCTTCTGGAATTTTGTATCGAGCCGCCGTGAGCGCATCGAGCAGGCTGCCGAAGACTGGCGTTTACAGCGTTTTCCAGGCGTACCTGGAGAGCATGAGTTCATCCCGTTACCGGAAACACGAATCCGTTTAAAAGCCACTGTGTAAACATCATCGCGTTATCCTGATGCCCGCCCGGATGCCATTCGGAGCGGGCATTGTCTTTTCTGCGCTACCCAGAGACTACTAACCCCCGCTATCTCCTGAGCTTCACACCTTGAAGCTCAGGAGAGTTAGGCCTACAGGTTATGTTCGATTAAATCGAATCTAATGGTCTAAATTAATCGGCTATTGCGAATAGCAAACCACAGGCAGACTTCTCCCCATCGAGACACATCATGATGATGCGTCCTAAATGAGGATCTACTCATGTCACAGTCAGCCAACCTTGTTCAAACTACTTCCCATACATCCGTTTCCAATGCTTCAGCAGCTACAACTGCATTGCTGGGCCGGATACTGATCAGTGCAATCTTCATTCTTTCAGGCATTTCCAAAATTACTGCGCCCGCCATGATTATGGGTTATATCGAGTCGGTCGGTTTGCCGTTTCCTGCCATTGCCCTCGGAGTTGCCGTGTTGGTTGAGGTGGTAGGCGGTATAGCGTTGGTCCTCGGTTATCAGACACGAGCGGTGGCTGCGTTCCTGGCCTTGTTTAGCGTAGTGACCGCACTGGCCTTCCATAGCAATCTGGCTGATCAAAATCAGTTCATTCATTTCTTCAAGAATATCGCCATGGCCGGTGGGCTTCTTCAAGTAGTGGTTCTTGGGGCTGGCCAGTACAGCCTGGACGCCCGTCGTAGCTAATGGCAGATGCCAGGCTAGCGGCCTGGCATAACTTGCAAACCCTTCACTAGAGAAATCATCATGAGAGCCATACGTGCACAGCAATATGGGAACCCCGACGTACTCCGCCTTGAAGAAGTAGCTGATCTGACGCCGGGTAAAGGACAAGTGTTGATTCAGGTAGCTGGCAGTGGAATAAATCCAATCGACTGGAAAGTTCTCTCCGGTGCCATGAAGCAGTTTATCCCCTTACCGTTACCCTATACGCCAGGGGTTGAAGTCGCAGGAACGGTTATCGCATTAGGTGAGGGCGTAGACACATTCAGCCTGGGCGAGGAGGTTTTTGGCTTCATCGGTATTACAGGTGGGTACGCCACCCAGGCCGTAGCGGATGCCGACCGTTTGGTCTTAAAGCCCAACAGCCTTTCATTGCTAGAGGCAAGCGGCGTGCCGGCGGCAGCCTTGACGGCTTGGCAAGCCTTGCATGAGCATGCCGCCATTCAGGCAGGCCAACGTGTCCTGATCCAGGGAGCGGCGGGCGGGGTTGGCAGCATGGCCGTACAGTTGGCTCGTATAGCTGGCGCTGAAGTCATCGCGACGGCATCTGCCCATAATCATAATTACCTACATGCACTAGGCGCTACGCAACTCATTGATTACCGCCATGAAGCCTTTGAGAAAGTTGTTTCGGATGTAGATATCGTAATCGACCTTGTAGGCGGCGAAACTCAAACCCGCTCCTGGTCAGTGTTAAAAAAGGGCGGTGTGCTGGTATCGCCTGTCAGCGCGCCGAGTGAAGAGGCTGCTCGTAGCATAGGAGCAACAGGCAAACGCTTCGCTACCCGTTCAGATCGTAAGCAACTAGCACAGATTGCCGACCTATTTGACCGGGGAGCACTTAACGTCGAAGTAGAAGCCATGCCCTTGTCCAACGCAGCTGACGCGCTACAGAGAAGCCTGACAGGCCATACGCGGGGCAAGATTGTGCTGGATGCTCGGGAATAGTAACCAATTAAATAGCTACATGATCAGTGTGCTAAATGGCCGGTTCTTTAAAATCGGTCATTTATTTTGGCCAATTTTTGAATGGTATTATGCTTCCCATATCTCTAATACTAAAGTTTATAAATAAAGATTAAGATGGAGATATAAAAAATACCCCTTTGAAAGTGGTTGATGACTGTGTTTTAGGAATTAGTAGGTAAGCATTTGCGTCGGTAAGATAGAATATATCTTTATAAGGGTTTGGAAAGTCAGAGGAGTAAATTTGTAGCGCAACATTGTAATTTTTGGCGATTTCTTTTTCTAGGGAAAGTTGTTTTGGGGTTTCGCTTGTTATCATGGAGCAAACTACAAAATCATCCACCTCAAAATGCTCGTCAACAATTTTGGTGTATGTCTCAGGTATAGTATATGTCTCCGATTTTATAAATTCTGCTTCTAGGTCTTCGCTATATATAACTTGGGTGTATCCACTGCTAATAAACTGTAAATCTTCAACGCTGCCAGAGGTACTTATAAAATCTAGAAAGTATTCGCTCGGGTGATAGGTCGAGAAAATATAGATTATTCCATTATTTGGAATAGTGTCCAGTAAGAAATAAAGTCTAGCTAGAGAGCAGTTTATACTCATAACCAATGTAAGCGGTAAGTGGTCAGGATTTTTTGGCCAGGCCTCTACTTTCGCTTGGCTACCACCAAACGTGATACCACAATGTTTATTTAAGTCTGAAGTTGGGACAATTCTCTTTACTATCTTGATTTTACTCATTTGTAGTCTATATTTTGTACAAAAAAAGCGAAGGTCTAACTATTTAGTTATATATATTTTATAGCTGTAAATTTATCATTGTGGACTATAAATCAAATAGAGGGTCTGTCGGAAAAATGCCTGCCACGTAGCTAGACCATAATCTTTCAATAAAATGATTTTCGATTTTATTTAAGACTGCTTCAGAGATTAGACCAATATCATCAGATGCATACCCTGCTAGCTCTGAGTTTTGAGTTAATTTGAAAGTATTTTTAAATGCTATTTCTCTGAGTGATGAAACTTCTGAAATTTCATATGGATTTATTGTTCTTATTTCTTTAAATACCGAGGACCAGGCGGATTCAAATTCTTCATGGTCTCTGGCATCTAATGCAGTATTCCAGTCTCTATCTACAAAAATCGATTCGTAAAAGCTATCTGCTTCGATTTTTTCTTTAATGTCTAAAAAATTCATCTCAACCCTGCCTCCTTAGCCAATTTTCTACAAGGTTAACTGCTTGTACAGGCCGTTACATTTTACTAAGAATATGAGTCCCGTTGCATAAGCGTACATATACTTTAATGTCATTAAGCGATCATAAGCCTCAAAAAGCTCGTAAATCGTCCCGCCAGTGGATCGTAATAACGAACGAGCCAGCGCTTCCAACGCGGCCCATGTCTTATAATAAGCGCGCCATACTATGCGACCGGTAGCGTCCGTAACCTCAAGCGGCGTACCGATCTGGTCGGTATGATAGTAATAGCGCTTAGGCTCATCTGGCTGGCTTGGCTTTGTATCTACACGAGCGAGCGGGGCGTAGCTGCTGGTTTCGTAGATATACAGGCTGTACAGATCCGCTTTTTGCTCCTGCAGCATGCGCAGGCCTTGCCAGAGGAAGCGGGTCGTTTCGGTTTTGCCCTCTGTTAAGACATGTATTGCCAATGCAACGGCCTAGGCAGCCGAATTCATAATTGGCTTGGCTCAAAAAATTATGGTGCATCAAAGGCACACCTTTCTTGACGAAATTGTCCGATAGCAGGAAAAATCATCAACATCAGCCCTACCATTCAGCGAGGAGAAAGCATCGTATGATTGCGGTGAATTATCATCCGCTGCTGCTTACGATAGCGCTTTAGTTAGTCTAGTAGCCCAAATGAAATCAAGTCAGACGGCTCTGCATTCAGGCCTGTCTATTCTGGCATAGTGATATTATCTTTTTAAAATTAAATAGATGCCGGATACCATTTGTCATTTTCATCCAGAAGCTGGCGCTTACTTATTTTCCATGTGTCTTCCACTTTTTCTAGCGTTATTTTAAATTCATTTTTAAATCCTACGGATTGCTGGTGTAAATATGTTATTTGTTTTGGTGTGCTTTTAATTGGTTTGATAACGTCTCTTTCAAACTTGTAAGTTGTAGGCGATCCAGAATTTAAGGAAATTAATCTTCTGTAATTTTTTCCCACATTTAAGACATATCGTTCAAGTATTATTTTTAACTTTTCTCTATATTGATCATCTATAAGCTCTGTATCTTCCACGCATTCAATATGCTTCATAAGTAAATCATAATATTCGTTCTCCCATTCATTCATTTCTATCATAAAATCTTTAAGCACAGTTAGCGCGTCGCTCATAAACTATCCTTTCAATTTCCGAAAATTTGGCCAAGTATTTTCGCCAGATAATGCATATAAATTATTTTGGTATGTCTTATTTAGGAAAATATATTTAGGGGGGCTAGCGCCAACCGTCGATTCGAATTTTAGATTTTTCTATATGAGGGTATGTCGCCTATCTGTCATGATAGTCGAGATTCTAAAGTTACTTTTGAGTCGCAGGTCAACTTAAAAGATTTTAAGATTCGAGAAACTTCCCTATGTATATAAGTTTGTTGTAATTTTCTTTGTACGGTTCTGAAATCGATAAGTCTCCGTCGCTATATATGAGCATAGTGTTTGCTTCTTTAAGCCCTGCTCTTTCACAGATTAGCTTTATGCGTGCGTGCTCACTATCGTCTATGTAGGCTTCTTTAAGCCAGTCATCAATGGGTACAGGTTTTTCTTTGCGTGGAATTATAGCTATGTAATCCTCGTCATAAGTTAAATGTCCAATGTCTTTGCAGAAGCCACAAACCTTAAAGCCTGGATCATCAAAATATCCCCCTGTTGAATAGTCCTTTTCAAAATACTTCATGTATTCCTCTTCAGGCTGAAAGTTATTCCCTAGCCAAAGGTGAATATGATCGCTCATCATGCTAATAGCTTCCTATTTTTATATGTTTATGACGGTGTTTGGCGATTATTCCTTTGCTTCTTTTCTTGCCTTTAACAGGGCGGCTTGTAAATGTTTATGGAAAAAAGTCGAAGCTGTACTTTTGTGGTGATCCCCGTCCGGAATAAGTGACCCTTTACGATCGCTTACTCCACTAAACTCTAGACCTTCTATTGGAACAACATGTTTCATTATTTCTTCGACAGTAAATCCTAAATTAAGATGGTAAGTCTCTGCCAGAGGAAGCGTATAGTCGCGGCTCATTTCCATGGAAACATGCTTCGCGACAGCGGCCTAGTCAGTTGTATTCATAATTACCATGGCCTAACTGCCATTCATCGTAAATATGCCCTTTGCTCCCGCTAGTTTCTCAAACATTAACACCCTATCGGGAGTTGATTTTCTATGGGATGCAGTCTAAAAAATTAGCTTTTATCAATAGTGTTATTGGGTTTTGCAATAACGAGCTCAGATAATAATTGAATCGACTTTTCATATTTAAACTTATTTACATTGCACAGTAAGGCTTTATCTTTTATGCATAACGATTCTTTTATTATGCCTAGAGATGCTTCCAAATTAAGTGTCTTTTTTACTAATAAAACGTCTTTCGCAGTGATTTTCTTTACTCCAGTTGAAACTATATCAATATTATCTGTGTCCAGCTGTGAACTGGCCTCTTCATTATAAGTAAACTCAATCAGTCTCTCGAGTGATAAAAACTTCTGCCCGCCTTCTAATGAAGGTGAACCAGCGTCTATAAAGTATAAAAAATTATTTTTTGATTTTTTTGCTAGGATTAATCTACCGCCTGAATCGTCTCCAATAAGTATATATTCAGGAAAGTAAAGATCTATTTCATACGTTTTATTTCGCTCAACTATTTCGCTTGTTGAATATATTTTGATGTTATGAGTAAGCTCGCCGCCATCGGAGTTCTTCCATAGCTTAACTATATGGTTTTCTGAAGATATGTCTAATTCTTTAATTTTTTTATAATTTCTTGTTCTGAAGCAGGTTTGTTTTTCTTAAAAAATTCAAATTCCATTATAAAGCACCTAAAGAATAAAAATATTTATAAGATCGACTAGCAGCCTTACGTGCTGCGCTGCTGTCAATACCAGCCTCTAACATTTCTCTGTAAGCTACATTGAACTCATCTCTTATAGTGCCACCCCATCCCTCAATGCGTCTACGACTCCTTTGCATAGATGAAATAAGTGCATGTGACTCTCCGCTTGCGCTAGGAATCAAGATTGCAGGTGCTTTGTTTCTTCTGTAACCACTAATATTTCTTTTAGCCCATTCATTTTGAATAAAATGGTGAGATTGTATATATCGATCATCAGCTATATTTTTATGCCCTTGAACTCTATTAACTCCAGGTGATAATTTTCCATGAGCATCTATATCATGAGTTTTATAGCCGCCAGGACGGCTACATGGACTCCATCCCTACGGATCAGTCCAGATAATAGAGTTAGATGCATATTGGTAGAAGTTAAAGCTGCCTTTCAGACCTATAGGGTCTTGGGTAGTAAACCGCCCTATAACCGGATCGTAATAACGAAACGTATTGTAGTGCAGGCCCGTTTCAGCGTCGTAGTACTGTCCCTGAAACCGCAGGTTCTGCTCAATCTCTCTCGGGACCAGGGCTTCCAGCGCGCCCCATGTTTTGTAATAGGCACGCCATACCATACGGCCGGTATCGTCCGTGACCTCAAGCGGGGTACCGATCTGGTCGGTATGAAAGTAATAGCGCTTGGGCTCATCTGGCGATTTGGCTTTGTATCTACACGAGTGAGCCATCGGGACGGCATTGAGTACCGGCTAACTAGGCTCCTCCGCCCCTGGGCCAATGATTAGGTGGAACGCTTGAGCCGCACGATTAAATAGGCCACTAGCAAGGACTTTCACCATGCCTCGCTTAAACAATTGCAGAATCATATAAAAGATCATCTCTGGGTCTATAACACCGCTCGCTTCTTGCGCTCATTGAAAGGACAAAGAACGACTGGCTTTATCCTCCAGCAATGGCAGAATAGGCACAATTCTTTTTAATCGATTCAGACACTTTATCTTCGATAGATAAAATTAAAGCCTGAGCTTCTTTTCGAGAAGTTGTATTCCTTTAATATTGGATTCTTTTATCTCTCTGGCGACATCGTTAGAAATTGCTACTTCTGAGAGACATTCTTTGCATCTAAATATTGATTTTTCAGTCTGTAGATCAATTAAAGTAATTTTTGTAAACTTCTTAGGTCCATCTGGGAGAAAATCAATTATTGGTTTGTATATACAGTTGGCCATATCAAAAGCTTCTTGTATAGATAAATAGTTTACTATGTAAAACCCTTCATGGAATTTGCCTTTATGTCTTATTTTTGTTTCTAAAAGCTGTATAGAATCTTTGGAGAAATTTGTAAGTAGCTTGGCGAGCCTTTTGCTTATGACGTCAGGGCCATTACTAAACAGGTAATCATAAGAAGTTAAATTCTTGATTGATGCGTTTGATTTTGCAGATAGATATATGTCTTTAAAATCATTCGGATTTACGGGCTTTCCTATCTTCAAGCTTAGTGAGTCAGGAAAAATGTTTGTGTCATATTCGAGCCAGTAATTGTTGGGATATTTTTCATCTATATCAATTAGGTACATCAGCATCCTCCTGTCCTTATTGAATTTTTGTTTAATAATATTCTTCCAGATCTTAAGCCTTGCCTATTCTCAATTATAAGCTTCTCTAAGGCTTCACGATACTGACTTGAATTCCAATTCTTAGACTTTCCATAGCTATGTAATGCGTCTAGGTCTGCTCTAATGTTTTCAGTGTACTTGGGGTGTGAACCTCGATGGACTGTCCTAGCTGCATGATTCTCAACGTATTTTGGTAAGTAAATTATGTTTTTTAAATTATGTATATTGAAATTTGCTGCCTTTAAGGCTTCATGTGCTTTAAGTTCTTGGGGATGCTGTGATGTTTTTGAAAACCACTTATACTATTCATAGTGTTATAAGTGGTAAGGCCTTCTGGATCAACCCAAGACTGGCTGTTGACTGCATATTGATATAAATGACTTCCCCTAACAACCCGATTGGGTCCTGCGTTGTAAACCGTCCCACAACCGGATCGTAATAACGAAACGTATTGTAATGCAGACCCGTTTCGGCATCGTAGTACTGCCCTTGAAAGCGTAGGTTCTGCTCGATTTCCCTCGGGACCAGGGCTTCCAGCGCGCCCCATGTCTTGTAATGGGCACGCCATACCATGCGACCGGTACTATCCGTGACCTCAAGCGGCGTGCCGATCTGGTCGGTATGGAAGTAATATCGTTTAGACTTTTGATTAAGCTGGTGCGAGTGCGAGTTGGTATCTAGTCTAGCGAGCGTAGCTGCCTGCCATGCTTTATATAGGATCCAATTGGCTGGTCTCGCGACCTACTAAACTCAACTGCAGCTATAGTCACCGGATACGTGAGCAATCGGTTACCGCTACAGTGATCTCTGGATCTTAAAAATTAAACAACAGTTGAAGGTTAAATTAAGGATACTTATATTTAATAATGATAAAAATAATGCCAGAGCACATGATCGATCAGAGGTCATTTAAGGTGCCCCATATATCGAAAGAATAACTATCATCCAATGTTTCGTAGCTTATTCCAATAATTTTATTTTTTTCTGCTTCTAGTTTGAATCTTTCGCTGACGATGATTTTTAAATTCTCGATGCATCTAAAAAGATCTAGAGAAATATCGCACTTCGGGACAAATTTTTTGATTTCATCATATAGTTCTATGTTTGGCCAAATTTCACTTTTTAAAAAATCTCCGGTTCTATCATCTTTAGAAACAGTAAATTCTGAGTATCTCTTATCCATGGCCTCAATGCTTTTTCCTGGTAAAAAGTAAAAATAAGATGAACTTATTTCTTTGCCTTTATTAATTATTTTTAAAGGTATCGCTCTGTAAGGCACCGAAAATTTATTACATATATCTAGGAATCTACTTGATACAATTACTTCAGGGTTTTCATAATAATCGAACCCTATATTTTCAATATTACTCTCAGTTATATCTAGAGTATAAGATTCGTTTATTTTAATTTTTTCTGGTGATGGCTCATAAAGCTGCCACTCCCATTTTTCTGGGGTCCCGATAGACCCAAGCATATAGGGATTTGATAAACCATCAGCTTCATAGTTTAGAATATAAAATTTAGTTTCAATCATCTATAATAATCTCGAGGTCACTTGATCAATTACAAACTTACCAGACTCTAAGCCCTCTCGCGCAAAGCTCTGGATTTTACCTATTCCAAGAGCCAACTGAGTATCGGTTAGTCTCCCAGCTAAGAAGACTCTGTTCAAGTCGGTCAGCTTTCTGTTAACAGCCTCTGTATAAAGTCTATGACTAGACCAATGTCCTGGAAGACCTAAGGTTTTTGCAAGACTCTGGCTTCCAGGTAAAAAGATGCCATTGGGCGCGCCGTCACCATCGAATCCAATTGCTTTAAGCCTGGAAAATAATTTCTCATAAGCTTTGTGCTTCATCAGTTCTTCGGGGATAAGATGGTGATTTGCCATACCATCGCCAGACCTAGCACCCATATTTTGCCCAAGTTTCGTTGAGCACCAGCCTAAAGGGTCTAGCCAGCTTTGCGGATTTTTCCCGTACTGATAGAGATTCTCCCCACCCAACAAACCAATCGGATCCTGCGTTGTAAACCGTCCCACAACCGGATCGTAATAACGAAACGTGTTGTAGTGCAGGCCCGTCTCGGCGTCGCAGTATTGCCCCTGAAACCGTAGGTTTTGCTCGATTTCTCTGGGAGCCAGCGCTTCCAACGCACCCCATGTCTTGTAATAGGCGCGCCATACCATACCGCCGGTATCGTCCGTGACCTCAAGCGGCGTACCAATCTGGTCGGTATGAAAGTAATAGCGCTGGGGCTCAGCGTCTGCCTTGCTTGGCTCTGTATCTACACGAGCGAGCGGGGCGTGGCTGCCTTGCTCGTAGATATACAGGCTGTGCAGATCCGCCTTTTGCTCCTGCAGCATGCGCAGGCCTTGCCATAGGAAGCGGGTCGTTTCGGTCTTGCTCTCTACAGAGACATGCTTGGCAATACGGCGGCCCAGGCTGTCGTATTCGTAAGTGGCCTGGCTGAGCGAGTTATGGCCACGATAGGTCTCGGCTTTAACCAGGCGGTTTTCGCAGTCGTAGGTAAAACGCTGATAACCATTTGAACTGTGCCGCTCGCTCACGTTACCCCAGGCATCGTAGGTGAGGCGCAGGTCTTTCCAGGCCTTGAGGCGGTTGTCTGGGCTCAAGGCTTGAGAGGCGCTCAGGTTGCCGGCAGGGTCGTAGCCAAAATCCTCATTACCGAGCTGAGGGTGGTGTGGTTCGCGGCTACGCAGTTGACCAATGGCATCGTATTTGTAGTCCGTAATACCGCGGTGCTTATCAGCCTGCCTCAACAGTTCGCCCGCCTTGCTATACTCATAGCGACGATGAATCAACGTGGCGGGATGTTCAGGATGGCCGAGCAGGCTGTTCTTTTGCTCGTTGAGTTGCGAGAGTTGTTCATGTGGCAACCCAATAGCGGCTTGCCAGCGCTTACGGCCAAAGCTGTCGTATCCAAAGCGGCTGGTCAGGCTGCCCTGGGTACGCAAGGTCTCCCTGTGTAGGGCGTCACGCTCGAAGTCGCTGATCAGCAAGCCGTCGAGGTTTAGTTGGTGCAGATGCCCGCTGCCATAATAGAGGTGATTGAGTGTGCGGCCATCCGGCAGGCTGAGCTGAGTAAGGTTGCTTAACGCATCGTAGGTGTAACTTAGTGCGCCCAAGGCTGACTGCTCTTCTACCAGGCGGCCAGCGTTGTCGTAGCTGAAGCTAAGAAAATCCGGCCGTATGCCCAGCGCTTTACCGTGCTCGCTGGGCTGCCGTTCGATGGCTACGACCCGATCCATTTCGTCATAGGTGTAATCCAGGCGAGCATCCCGAGTTACTTTGCTGAGCAAACGACCTATAGCGTCGCGCTCAAATTCGCTTGAGCGTGTCTGACCTAGTCCCGCCTGGTCAGCGGTATGCTCATCCATGCGGACCAGTGCGCCGGATACGTTGTAGTGGAAACGGCGGCGTAGTCCGTCTATACGGACCTCTTCAATCAAGCGGTCGGCAGAGTCATAGGCGAAACGATAGGCCGCCCCGTTCTCGTTTACCAGGGCAGCCAGACGCAGCGCCTGATCATAGTGGTAACGAACCCGCTGGGCTTTGGCGTCCTTGCGCTCTACGGGTAGGCCGCGAGCATTACGAGTGACGCTTGTTGTTCGCTTATCAGCATCAGTATGGGTAAGTAGCTGCCCAAGCGCATTATAGGTATAGGAATCTATACTGCCGTCAGGATGCTCGACCCGGAGGACTTCGCCGTCGGGTTTGCGATGCAGTCGGGTGGTTTGGCCGAGCGCGTCGGTTACTGCCGCAAGATGTAAGTGTTCACCGTAGGCATAGTGGGTGTGGTTGCCTGAGCAGTCCTGATACCGAGTAACTTGGCCAAGGGCGTTCCACCAGTAATAAGTATTGTTGCCTAAGGCATCCGTTACGGTATGGGGTAGGCCATTATCGGCACTAAGATAGCGAGTGATTGCACCAAGCTCATCCGTCTGAGCCAGCAAGCTACCTGCCTCATCGTATTCCCAGCTAAGTGCGCTGCCATCGGGCCTCGTCAGTGAGGTAAGGAATTCAGTATTGAGATGATAGGTATATACCGTCGAGCGACCGATAGGATCGGTGTCTTTGACTAGTCTTGAAAACTGATCGTACTCGAACGCTAGCGTATTGCTGTCGGGCAGCGTCACACCCGTTATGTTGCCTGACTCATCTAAGCCAATGTGGTATTGCTCACCGCTAAAGTCTTGGGCAAAAGTGACACGACGGTTTTCATCGTAATGAATAATGGCTTTGCGATTTAAGGTATCAATAATGTATGTCGTACGAGCTGCCAGATCATAGCTGAAGCTGTAGCGCTCACCATCACTGGTCCAATGTTCTGTTACTCGCAGGCTGCCGTCTGGGAGTTTGCCCCACCGATAATGACACACCAAACCTAGGGCATTTTCATGCATGACCATGAGGCCGTGATCATAGCCAAAGCGTCGACTGGTAGCGCCATTGCGATTAGTGATGCCGACGAGTTGATCCTGCGCATCGTAAGCATAGCGAACAAGGGTTTCCACCGGCTTGCAATCCTCGATACGCTCTACCCGCACCAAGCGGTTACCCGCTTCGCTGTAGCAGAGATGGATACGTACCATACTCTTTGAGTGGATATCGGTCAGCCGACCTTCTCGATACGTAAGCGCCAGGTAATTACCGTGAGCATCCTCGATGCGTTTGAGCGGAGCAGGCGTGCCATCCTCTGGTAGGTCGCCAAAATAGAGAAATGTACAGTCGAGAGTCTGCAATAGATAATGGCCGCCCTCAGTACAGACGACCGTAAACTGCTCCGCTGGATAGAAGACTCGCTCATTGGGACTTAGTAGTTCGAGCGGAATTTCCCGACCCTGGTTATCGCTTAAAACCAGACGATTCTTCTCGCGCCGTAGGCTTTGCTCCCAGGGCAGTACCCAGCCGTGCCCGAGAATACCCTCACGCTCGATGTCGCTGGAGTAAAAGCGTGCCCAATGAATAGGCAGCAGGCCGGGAAGCGTAAAATCGATTTCACTGTCTTCCAGCAATAGTTTACGACCATTTACCGCGTCAACCGGATGGCCAAATAGTGCACCGAAAGCACGCGTCAATACTGGGGCCGCTACTGCTCGTGTAAACGCCTCGGAAGCGGCAAAAGTGGCTGCAAATTTGAGCGCGCAGGGCATGACGGCTTTCAAGCCATTCTTGGCTGCCATTTTCACAAGGCTGCCTATACCGCCACCGAGTGCCATCAGAACATCAACTGTGGTACGTAACCATGCTGGTACTTCGTCATCTATAGGCAGATAGGTCTGAGTTTCGGCTCCAACATTTACATTAGGAGAACCCGAGTCAATCGTTGCACCACAGGTGAGTTGATCTCCTTTACGGGCAGCGGGAAAACCGTTGATGAAGACTTTGGCTGAACCTTGGGCAATTTGCGGGGGCTTGCTATGCTTCTCACAGACGCCGGTGTCCGCCTCAACACGCGCAGCCGCTAGACCGTTGATAAAGGTATTGGGCGAGCCGGAAACAATCCCTCCGGCGGGGGTACTCATTGATCGTCCGATCGTTTCGCCGAGCGCAGTCAGTGCTGCTCCGCCAAAGCCAGCCAGTACGCCCGCCATCAGGGCAACACCAAAGCCGCAGGTAGCGGTTGCTACCGCTACTCCTACTACAAGGGCAATACCTATCGCCGCTCCGGCAAGAAAACCGCCTAACGCGCTGGTATGGACGATCTCATCGTCAATGCGAGCGGCTTCGTACATTTGACTTCTCCCTGTCACACGGATTGTCTTTCGCCGTGCGAAGCAAACCTGATGATGCTTATTGATTCCGCTTCACGAGTTAACGAGACGGAATAAAATTACTTAAAAGCTCTACCCACAGTGCATCCTGTTCTGATGTAAACGGTGCTTGTCCGCTCGCGGTAAAAACAAGAACGCGCTCGGGTGCCATTGGAAAAGCAGCCTGACGCTGATATACGTCTTTGCCGCTTGCCTTGTACCGAGAATCAATTTGGATACCCTGAATGGGGACGTTCATGGATAGCTGCGCCAGCTTTCTGTCCAAAGGTTTGTACTTGGCAAGTTTTGCGGCGATCAGCTCAACCTGTCGGTCAACATAATCATCAAGGGCCTCGTCCGAGGGTTTGGTATCTCGGGAAACCGTAAGGCTGAACGGAAAGGGGGCCGTGTCTCCCGGAACGAATACATTGATGGTGCGATCCTGAAAGCCAGCAGGTAGCCTTAAAGTACCTTCGTTGATCTTATAGCTCATGAGATTTCTCGAAATTTGGATTACTGGGAGGCAGAACCTGATCCATTCGTACCTGATGAAGGATGGAATACAGCATTGATCTGAGCATCGATTGAGGCCTTCACTCCTTGCCCCTCCGGTGAGGCTCCTGCCTTACCACCCGGCACATTGATGTCGAGAGTGCCGCCAGTGTTTATCTGGCCTGCGCCGCTGGCGCTGATATTGAATTCAACACAGGAAATATTAACGAGGCCGTTGGCGTACATCTCGAACACGCTTTCGCCACAAACAAGGCGAATACCTTCACCTGCCTCAATGAGATACGTTGAACTGACGCTATCCACCTTCGACCCGCCTACCAGCAGCTGGTCATCTACCTTGACGATACGCATGCGGTTCTGACCAATGACTACCGTTTCGTCCTGACCAATGGTTTTGGTTCGGTCAACCCCTACGGAGTGGGTTTCACAATTGCCCACTTCAATGTCCATGTCGCGCTGACCGTGTACGTAGATCTGCTCCGCACCAGCTTTATCTTCGATTCGCAGCTCATTGAAACCGTTGCCGCCAGGAGTGCTTCTGGTCTTGAAGACTGTCCGGCTCTTGTTGGCGGGCAGGTTGTACGGCACTAGATTTGCGGCGTGATGCAGGCAGCCTGTAATGAGCGGCTGGTCTGGGTCACCTTCTAGAAAGGTCACCAGTACTTCCATTCCGATTCGAGGAATCGTGACGGCCCCATAGCCTTCATGGGCCCAGTTGCTGGCAACACGCAGCCAGCAACTGCTGTGCTCGTTCATCTGGTCCAATCGATCCCAATGGAATTCCACGCGGACGCGACCGTATTGATCGCAGTAGATTTCTTCTCCAGCCGGGCCGGTGACAATTGCGGTCTGGCTACCCAGGATTTTTGACTTAGGGTGCTTCAGGGCTGGTCTGAAGATCGTGTCCCAGGGCACTGCCGTAAAGAAGTTGCGATAGCCCTGCTGGAAGCCATCCTTGTCATCTACATGCGAGGATATGGATTCTTCTAATACTTGGGGTTGTTTGCCTTCGTGTGTCAGCTCGGTGAGTAGCCACAAGTCATTCCACTCACTGCGTGGGTGCTCGGTCAAGGGCATAAAGTGGCCGGAAACAAGTGTTGGCAGGTCACTTTTACCGCGAGCGATCTGGTAATCCGAGCGATGACGTTCCAGGGTGCGCTGACTTAGCTGCTTGCCACGGGCGCGGTCCATGAAGGCGCCAGGGTAGTCATAATCTTCCAGCTCTGGCGTAGCCTCGCCTGTGTGAGACGCTTCCATGGTGAGCTTGGGCTTTTCAAAGTTGTAGTCCCGGCGGCTAACCTTGGATGCCCGTGTTTCAACCTGAACTGCAAATTTCCGTATGACCTGGTGATCCGCAACCAGCCCCGTGTCCTGTTGGAAGAGCGCAGGGTTCAGCTTGGGGAAGCAAGTCTGATCATCACCAAAGACCATAATGTGTTCGGCCTGGGTATGCTCAAAGTGATAATGAATACCTTCCTCTTCACAAAGCCGATTGATGAAGTGAAGATCGGTCTCATCGTACTGAACACAGTATTCACGCTCGGGATAGGCTGAGCCCAACTGAAAGCGAAAGGCATTGGAAAGAATGCCATGTTCTTTCAGAACGGTGGCGATGATATCGGGCACGTTAAGGTGCTGGAAGATACGCTGGTTATGCCGATGGCAAAGATAGTGGACACGCGGCACGAGCGTGACACGGTAGCGCGTCATACGCTTGCCGGACTCGCCTTGTTCGGCACTGTGAATCAGGCCATTGAACCCTGTACCGGTCTGCTCCAGGGCTAGGAAGGCAGGCTGATTAAGCAGCGATTCAAGATCAAAGTCAGGCTTTTCGCTGATCAGTTCAATATCGAACCGAAAGCCGCTATTCAATCCTTCACGCCCTGCAAATTCCAGCACCTGGAAATCATGGGAAACACCCGGAATCTCAAGTGTGAACTGGGTTTCATTGGCTGGGGAGAACATCCTCGTTCCTCTGCTTCCTGCTCGGTATACAAGGCATGTCCAGGCGGGCAGCGTGTCGCTTTTCTGGAGATGCGTAAGTGGCTCCCCATACACGGTATAGGCGGTGGGGATTTACCGGCAGGCTAAACGAAAGACGCTGGCAGAATCTTGCGCAGTAGGTATGAGAACGGTAGGCGTTGTTTAAAAATACGAACCAGTTCTTATAGGTTTCTAGTTAAGGCTTAAGCTGCCTTGGTGTTGCGCTTGTGGAAGGACCTAAGCCAAGCAAGACAGGCCCTGAAAAGTCTGATAGTTATGCTGATTAAGTTTCATCGCTAGGAGGCATAAGCTGTCACCGGCAAGTACGTTTCTTGTTCTTCACGCGCATCCTTGCGCAGCGATTTTATCAGGAGCCTTACAATGGAAATAATGGCCGCAGTTACTCATTCCAAAGGACAGCCCTTTAGCCTAGAGAAGGTTACCCTGTCTGATCCGACTGCTAACGAAGTGTTGATTCGGATTGTTGCGACAGGTGTTTGCCATACTGATGCCGTTGCCCGTGACTTAGGGCTTTCGCCCTATCCCGTAGTGCTTGGTCATGAGGGCGCGGGCATTGTCGAGCAGGTAGGCCGTAATGTTAGCGATCTGGAGATAGGCGATCATGTGGTCCTGTCTTTTGCGCACTGCGGTAAATGCGAAAATTGCCTGACCGGGCATCCTACGGTGTGCAGGGTCTTTAACGATCTCAATTTCGGCGGCCGCATGGAGGACCATACCTGTCGGCTTCGCCAGGGAGATACCGAGCTCTCTTCCTTTTTTGGTCAATCATCCTTTGGCACCTACGTGATTGCCAGCGCACGTAATGTCGTCAAGGTCGATAAGGAAGTGGACCTAGCTTTATTAGGGCCGCTGGGCTGCGGTATCCAGACGGGTAGTGGAACAGTCCTCAATCGCCTTCGCCCAGGGTTTGGCGATAGCCTTGCCGTTTACGGATGTGGTGCAGTGGGGTTGAGCGCGATCATGGCAGCAAAGATTGCAGGGTGTGCTCAGATTTTTGCGGTCGATGTGCATGATAGCCGTCTTCAGCTAGCCAAAGAGCTTGGTGCTACGCATGTGTTCAACGGTAGTCAGGTTGATGTGGTCAGCGAAATCAAGGCTGCCTCTTTGGGCGGTACGCACCACGCGGTTGAAACTACAGGGGTTCCGCCGGTTGTTCGCCAATGCCTGCAGGCGCTGCGACCGCTAGGGCAAGCTGCGATTATCGGCGTGACACCCGAGATGACCATTGATGTACATAACGAGATCATGGCAGAGGGGAAAACCATGATGGGCGTGATTGAAGGCGACGCTGTGCCGCGCCTCTTTATTCCCAAGCTGATCGAATACTACAAGGCAGGTCGCTTTCCGTTCGACAGGCTGGTCAGGTTTTATGATTTCAAGGACATTAACCAAGCGTTTGAAGACTCAAAACAGGGTCTGACGGTTAAGGCTGTCCTGAAATGGAATTAGCGCCTGGCCAGTTACATTGCTGCCGCACGACTTGTCCAGCCTGCTGCAGTTGGGCGTTCAGTTGCAGCAGGCTGGGTGTGATATGACGGTGGAGTCGTTCGATAATCTGTTCTGGTTTCTGCTGAATTATCCGGGTGGGCTTGGGGGGCATCCATCTGCCTACCGCGATATTGTGTTTGAAAACATCGAAGCCAATCAGGTGGGGACTGCTTTTGAGGCTCATGCCAGCAAAGAGCAGCCCTTGCGCAATGTTACGTTGCGGAACGTGCATATCGCTTCGGCCAAGACGCCTTTGGTACTCGAAAACGTAAGCGGCATGAAGTTCGAGAATGTACGGATCGGTAATCAAACCATTGAAGGGAATCTGAGCTGGTCAGAGACAGCTGCTGCTCGATGAGGCCTGGGGACGTTCTGGGCGTTAATGCTTCAGAACGTACTCATCATGCGGCCTAGCAATTCCATTGCCTTTTCACTTTTAAGCGTCCAGGGGTGACCATAGTTCAATCGTGCACAATTTCCAAACCGTCGGCTGGCCGAGAAAATAGGGCCAGGGGCAAGGCTAATGCCTTGTGCAATAGCCATGTGGAACAGTTGAAGTGTGTCGACCTGTTCTGGAAACTCAAACCATAAAAAATATCCGCCGGTAGGGCGAGTTACCCGGGTTTCGTTCGGAAAATGACGGGCAGCGGAGGCCAGCATTGCATTTTGTTGGGTTTCCAGCGTGTGGCGCAGCTTGCGCAGGTGCCTGTCATATCCGCCATGTTGTAGATAATCGGCGATTGCCGCCACTGCAGGTACTGAAGGAGAAATCGTGGTCATGAGCTTGAGACGATCAATCGTCTCCGCGAAGCGTCCAGCGGCGACCCAGCCCACACGATAACCCGGCGCTAGGCATTTTGAGAATGAGCCGCAATGCATGACCAGGCCTTCGTCATCAAAGCTTTTGACCGCGCGTGACGGCTGGTTGGAAAAGCTGAGTTCGGCGTAGACATCATCTTCTATCAAGGGAACCTGATGATGTTTGATGAGGGCATACAACGCCTGCTTTTTCTCAAGACTCATGCTGGCGCCCAGAGGGTTTTGCAAGCTGCTCATCAGCCAGCACGCCTTGATGGGGAGATGGGTGAGGCTGTGCTTCAGGACATCAAGATCAACGCCTTCGCGGGGGTGGACCGGAATTTCGACAGCCTTCAACTGGAGCCGCTCCAAGACCTGAAGCGTTGCATAAAAAGCGGGCGCCTCTATGGCAACCAGATCGCCCGGCCTCGTCGTGCTTTGCAGGCACAGATTCAAGGCCTCCATGGCGCCGTTGGTAATAACCAGCTCCTCAAGAGGACGACGGACACCACTGACCATGTAGCGCAGGGCTATTTGACGACGCAGATCAGCACTGCCTTCTGACATGTCTGCAATGGCTGCCTGGGTTGAAAACTGCTTTAGTGCATGTGCCATGCTGCGAGCAAGGCGGGGAAGGGGGAATAGCTGTGGGCTGGGAAAGGCAGATCCAAACGGAATGGTTGCCGGATCCTTGATGGAGTTCAGGATAGAAAACACCAGCTCGCTAACATCCACATCCGTGGTTTCGGCCTTGTGGCCGGTGATTTCAGGCTCGTTGAGGTAGCGTTTGACATGCTCGCGCACATAATAGCCGGAGCGGGCGCGCGCAATGATCAGTCCTCGGTCTTCAAGCAGATAATAAGCCTGAAATACAGTCGATGGGCTGACAGCATAGGTGCGACTGGCATGGCGTACTGAGGGGACCTTCTCACCAGACTTCAATACGCCGGTTCGAATCAGGTGTGCAATCTCGTCTGCAAGTCGCTCGTAACGTTTCATATTTTCCGCTATGGCGCTGGTCGTCGATACCCGTACTGTAATCGCAGAGACAGTCGCTCATGCTCAATTGACATTCAGGGCGGCGTTGTACATGTAGCGCCAGGTTCAAAAAGCAGCCTATACACCTTAGCGGTCATTCTTCTGTACGTCCTCGCGGGCCTTGTTCAGCTGCACGCCTGCGTAAAATCCCCATCCCAACAGAATGAAGGCCAGGAAACCGAACAGTGACATGAAGAATACATCGCCCATGGTTGAACCTCTCGGAATAGCAGGAAAGAGTGGAATGGATCTCGAGCAGGGTAGCGAATAGATGTTTCTGTCTCGGCAGTACGCCATCGTGCTCATGTGGCTACAGTAGAGCGTAAGATCAATACTAAACAGATTCAGATTATCGATAAAAAAGCGGATCAGATGCCAAGTTGATAGTGTCTGGTACGGGCGTGCTTGTAGAGTTGATCTAGCGCAACATGAGCTTCAGTTTCGGGCGATTAACCTCATCCGGGAGATTAATTATTGCCAGAGTGATGGCGTGACAAAAAACGTCACTGCTGGTCACAAACCGTTACGCTTGTTTATTGGAATTTTGTCAACTGTTTCATGCTCGGTATAAAAGCAAATTTTTATGAATTTTTAGAAATGCTCTCTTCAGCCATAAATTATGTGAACTCGATTAAAAATAATAAGTGCTACTACCAGGCTATTTAAAACGACTGTTTCACAAAGAAAATAGCGGTGGGGCTTAAGAATAAATATAAGTCTTTGTTTTTAAACAATTTATATAATCAAAACAAAAGACAATAATGTCATTTTGATATTGATCGTGCCAGTTTCTCAGTGGCATGCTTTTCTCAATTCCCCAGCCATACAGCCACCCACGGTCGCCAAGCAAGGTAGTTGGTTCTGCCTGGACACTAAAACGATAACAGTCTTGATCGGGCTTTAACGCTCGGCCGTTAAGTGCGCATTTCAGAAAAGACACTTTTGGTTTTATTGGGGAATTCATGAAAAGCTCAAGCAGGCGTTCCCGTAGTCTGGCGTTAAAAGTAATGAAACAGTGCGCACTTCCCTTGGCCGCACTGCTGGCATCATCAACTGCCGTTGCCTCGGTCGATCTGGTGGGGCTGAATTTGTCTGGAGCCGGTTTTGCAGCGCAGGTTCTGCCAGGCATCAACGGAACCAACTATATCTTTCCGACAGAATCGTACTTCGAGCAATGGAGCGCGAGGGGAATCAAGCTGGTGCGCTTCCCAATCATCTGGGAGCGTCTGCAGCCAACACTTGGTGGAGCGCTGGACACCACCTATGTGGAGCTGATCGACCGTACATTCGGTTATGCCGAAAAGCACGGTGTAAAAATCATCCTGGACCTGCACAACTACGCACGCTACCGCGGACAGGTCATCGGCACGAGCGGTGTGCCTTACGTGCGTTACCAGGAAATTATGGCAAAGATCGCTCAACGTTGGAGCAGCCAGAAGTCGCTTTACGCCTATGACATCATGAACGAGCCAAATGGCGCGCTAAACTA
Source organism: Pseudomonas sp. LTJR-52 (assembly GCF_003691465.1). NCBI lineage: Bacteria > Pseudomonadati > Pseudomonadota > Gammaproteobacteria > Pseudomonadales > Pseudomonadaceae > Pseudomonas > Pseudomonas sp. LTJR-52. The sequence goes on along the minus strand of NZ_CP033105.1, from coordinate 4,341,119 downwards.
TTGGAACACAGCCGCCCAATACGGCATTAATGGCGTACGTTCAGTGGATACGGTTCGGCCCATTATCGTCGAAGGCAACGGGTGGGCTGAGGCTACTCGTTGGGAGCAGTGGAACGAAGCGTTACTCGACCTCAAGGATCCATCAAATAACATTATCTTTTCTGCGCACACCTACTTTGATAACAATGCAGGCGGTAGTTACGAATCCATTGACGTCAGTAAACTCGATCCCATGTATGGCGTTGAGCGGGTCAAGCCGTTTGTTGAGTGGCTGAAGAAGAACGGCAAGAAAGGATATATCGGCGAGTTTGGTGTGCCCGATAACGACCCGCGCTGGTATGCCATGATGGACAACATGCTGGCCTACCTGAAGCAGAACTGCATGCCCGCGACCTATTGGGCCGCTGGCCCGGGCTGGGGCAATTATTTCATGTCGGTTGAGCCGGTCAATGGCAAAGACCGCCCACAATGGCCGACACTCAAGAAGTACATCAACAATACCAGTTGTACCACTATAGGTCCTGTCAGCGCCTCGAATCCTGCCTCCGGCGGTGCAAGCAATACCGGATCGGGCACTACAACCTCTCCTGGCAACACGGCATCTTCCGGCTCCAGCGCTTCAACACCCTCTACCGGTACGGGTGGGACGTCAGGTAATGGCACTGGCTCCGCTACGGCGGGTGGTTCTACAGGCTCCTCCTCAGGCTCGGCAGCTTCTGGCAGTTCTACAGGCTCAGGCAATGCGTCCGGCTCGACGGGTAGCAATGCTGGAACCGCTACGGGTACTACACCTGGCCCAGCCAACGGTACAGCCAACACTGCCAAGCCGGCAACAGGCACCGCTGGTTCTGCAACGCCTTCTACAGGCTCTTCCGGTAGCGGTAGTTCAGCCTCGAAGCCCGCCACCGGTACAGGCGGCTCAGCTGGAGCCGTCACGCCGGTTACGCCTCGCAATGCAGTCGATCTGGTCGGGCTTAACCTGTCGGGCGCAGCGTTCGCGCCCAATGTAGTGCCGGGTACGAACGGGGTGAATTATGTCTACCCTACGGAGGCTGACTTCAAGCAATGGAGTCAGAAAGGTATCCGGCTGATCCGCTTTCCGATCCTGTGGGAGCGTTTGCAGCCCAAGCTCAGTAACATGCTGGATCCTAAGCAGGTTGGCCTGATTCAGACGACCATGAACTTGGCTCAGAAATACAACATCAAGGTTATCCTGGATGTTCATAATAACGGTCGGTACAACGGGAACATCATTGGGGCAGGGCAAGTCACCTATACGCACTTCTGGGACCTGATGTACCGAGTCGCCTACCGTTGGGCCAGTCATCCTGCCTTATATGGGTATGACATCATGGCCAAACCCTATGGCATGGATAATTACTGGCTAAAGGCTGCCCAGTCTGGAATTGACGGTGTACGAACGGTCGATCATATCCATCCGGTCATCATTGAAGGCAATGCCTGGTCTAATGCTTCGCTGTGGCCGTACTACAACGATAGTCTGCTAAGCCTCAAGGATTCGGCTAACAACATTATCTTTGCGGCGCATGTCTATCTGGACAAGGACGGCAGCGGCACCTACAGCGCTGAAGATACCAGCCAGCTCAACACGATGCTGGGCGTCAATCGTGCAAAGCCTTTCGTGGATTGGCTGAAAAAGAACGGGAAGAAGGGCTATATCGCTGAATTTGGCGTGCCAGGTGACGATGCTCGCTGGCTGCCACTGATGGATAATCTGCTCTCATACCTCCAGCAGAACTGTATTCCTGCCACGTACTGGGCGGCTGGTCCGGGCTGGGGTAGCTACAAGCTTTCAGTAGAGCCCTTGAATGGCCAGGATCGTCCTCAGTGGGCCACGCTGCAAAAGTATGTACAGAGTGCTAACAGCTGTACGGCAGTAGGACCCGCTAAGTAACGCCATGACGGAAAAGCCGCCTTCGGGCGGCTTTTTATGAGGTTTGATGTACGTCGCGAATGATCGCTTCCGGTTTGACAGCACGGGCGGGAGTAAGGCTTAATTCGCAACCTTCGTTTAACCCTCCTTTCTAAAGTGGTGAAGCCAGTGCCCTGCATCAACCTTTACATCTGATCCGACAACGGTCCCGGTAAGCGGTTGATTTGCGCACTGCGTAGTTCTTATCTTTAAGTCCTGAGCGTTGTCGGTTTTCCCTGTTTGTTTGGAGAAGACCATGATTCTCGACCCGCGCGTCTATGCGCAATTACATGAATTATTCAAGTACCCGAGAACACCCCACCTGGAGTCGTCGCGCCTACAAGAAGGTGATAGCGACCATGATCAGGTAAAGCTTTGCACTTTAAAGGATCAATTCATCGTCGTGGAGGAAAAGCTCGACGGTGCTAACGCGGCTATCAGCTTTTCCTCCAGAGCAGAGCTTTTGCTTCAGTCGCGTGGGCATTACCTCATCGGCGGCTCACGTGAAAAACAGTTCAATCTGTTCAAGCAATGGGCACGCGTCCATGAATTGTTCCTGCTCGAACGTCTCGAGGATCGCTATGTGATGTTCGGCGAGGTGATGAGCAAAAAACATTCGGTGTTCTATGACCGACTGCCCGGAGTCTTTTTCGAATTCGATATCTGGGATCGCCGCAGGCAGCTTTTCCTGTCCACCGCTGAACGTCGTAGGTTGTTACTTGGTGGGCCTGTTCTTTCGGTGCCTGTGTTGTATGAAGGGATTGCCCCGGTAAGGCTCAATGACCTACTGGCACTGGTTGGAAAATCCTGGGCACGAACTGATCAGTGGAAAGAGCGTTTTGAGCATACGGTGCGGCGCGAAGGGCTGGATGTGAGCAAGGCCTGGTCTCAATGTGATGACTCCGACCTGATGGAAGGCCTTTACATCAAGGTCGAGACAGCCTCTGAAACCGTTGCACGGATGAAATGGGTACGTCCGGATTTTGTACAAACGATTCTGGATGCCAATGAGCATCACCTACGTCAGCCCTATGTTCCCAATGAGCTTGCGCCTGGCGTTGATCTCTACGCGCCAGTACCTGCTGTAACGTGGGAAAGTCTGAACAGACAATAACAAGGAGAAACAGGATATGGATTTTCAAACACTTGAACACCTGGTCGTTGCACCAGGTCAGCAGCCGGATTTTACTGGGTGCATAGACGCGATACCGGTACTGGCTCGATTGGCTAATACACCGCAGGAGCCCGCCTACCATGGGGAGGGTGATGTCTGGACCCACACGTGCATGGTAGTCGAGGCCATGGTAAACGGAGGTGCGTACAAACGTGCTTCTGCTGAGGAGCGCTTCGTACTCTTTTATGCGGCGCTTCTGCACGATATTGCCAAGCCGGATACTACCGTCATCGATCCCACCACGGGTCGCATTGGGCAGCCAGGACATTCACGACGCGGATCGATAGATGCTCGTCTACTGCTTTGGAGGGCCGGCGTTCCGTTTTTATTACGAGAAACCATTTGCCGAATCATCAGTGTGCATCAGGTGCCGTTCTGGGCGTTGAGCGGTGATCGCTCAGGACATTCTCCAGAGTTTCTGGCGCATCGCCTGTCCTGGGAGCTACCACTCTGGATGTTGATCGCTATAGCCATCGCGGATATGGAAGGGCGTATCTACCCGAACAAGCAGCACGTACTGGATGATATCGTGTTGTTTCAACAGTTGGCGGAGGAAGAAAGCTGCCTGTATTCAGCCAAGGCTTTTCCTGATGATTACACGCGGATGAGCTATTTTCGCGGTGCCCGTATTCATCCGGCGTTCAGTCATTATCGGGAGCAGGAGGGCTCCGATGTGGTAGTCATGGCGGGTCTGCCTGCCAGTGGCAAGAACACATGGGTCGCAGAAAACCTGCCAGGGCTGCCGGTCGTTTCTTACGATGATGCACGGGACGCACTGGGGCTTGCTCATGGCAAGAACGAAGGGGCCGTCGCTCATTATGCGGTGGATACCGCTAAGTCGTTGTTACGGAGCAGGGAGGCCTTTGTCTGGAACGCAACGCATCTGTCCGGCCAAATGCGCAAGAAGACCCTGGATTTGCTCTACCAATACAACGCCTCAATACGAATCGTTTATCTTGAGCAGCCGGAGCGGGTCATTCTTCAGCGTAACGCCAGGCGAAACACGTCATTGCGAAATCAGGATATCCAGCGGATGCTCTATCGGTGGGAAGTACCGCTGCCGAGCGAGGCGGACTGTGTCGAGTATCTGGCCTAACGCTCACACCTCGCTCTTGTCGTAGAGTGGCTTCTTTTTCCATTCGCTGCCCTCTTCAGGCTCAGGTGCCTTTTCTTCAACAGGAGGCGCCTTGAGTTGCTGTTCGGCCTGGGTCTGTTTCTCGATGGCATTCTCAGCGGTCTCTATACCGCTCTCAAAAGCTTCGCGCTGGGCTTGAAACGCCATTTGATCAGATTGGTTGCGAATATATTGAAGGCCACGTTCATAAGCGCGCTTTGCCAGGCGGGGCTGGTCTGACTCAAGCGCTTGGGTGGCCATGTTATCGAACATTTCGATATTGCTGAGCGCAAGCCAATATCTGACTGACTTGAACCAGCCGGAAGCATCCGCCTTGGTAAGCAGACCATCCTGTACGGCGCGGTGAATCTGACTATTAAGGGTTTCCAGCTGAAAGCTCACCTCTTTGAAGGCCGCCTCGCTTGACAGAGGGCATGGTTGATTCTCGATCGAAATGTCCAGACCGAGTTTTTCCTGCTCCTGCAGGAGGGACTCGCGCTCCGTCAGGGCTTCGGTAGGTTTTTCCAGGCGGCCGATGCGCTGAATAAGGTTGAGTTCTAGTCTGACCAGAAGCTGTTTGAGTTCAGGTGTCATGAACTGGGCTGGAAAGGTTTCCGACAAGGTGCCGATACGGTAAATCCGGTCATTCAGGTCTGCTCGCAGACGAGCCTTATCCAGTTGATAACGGTCTGCAACCTGGTCCACATAGGCCATGAATAAAAATAAAAGGATGCAGCTGACAAACATCAGCGCCAGTGCTGAGGTGGACATGTGTCGTTATACCTTCTGTTCGAGCAGGCCTTTCCAAGACCTGAATGCCTCTAATGAGAATGTGCGCCCGGAAACTTCAACCCGAGTGCAGTGCCTTCCTGGCGTCTCATGGTTTGCCAGTTGGAGGCTTTCATTAGAAGGCTATCGGTATAGCGTTGGTTTTCTTGAGGAAAATAAATGAAAAAAGAGTGAGCTGTCTGAGGCATGCCAGAGCCCTTTGGCACACCGTTGATTGAAGCAGACCGGAGCAGGGCGAAACGAGCCGGTCACGTGCTCGGCTGAGTACAATCAATCCTCCTGCTTACGTTTATTTACCCCTAATACCCTCTGCAAAAACTCTATTCAGGCTGATACGACTTCGGCGGTTAAAAGCGCCGAGGGCACATATCAATAGCAATTTTGCCTGGGAGTAACCTTGGGTGGAGAATACGTACAGGTCTCCAGAATTACGACGTCTGTCGTAATTCCTGTCGGTTGTTGATGAGGCTCAGCATTACCAGCACGGTAGCTACCCAGCCGGTATATATCAGTTGATTTGAAAGAACACCGCGAACAGCTCGGATTGGGATTTGATGTTGAGCTTGGTATAGATGTGTTTTCGATGGACCTTGACGGTCTCGACAGAGATGTCCAGCTTCCGCGCAATTTCCTTGCCTGAGCAGCCACTCAGTACCAGACGTGCAACGTCCATCTCACGGGTGGTCAACGGCATTTCGCTGCGTTGGCTGGTTGTCTCCAGCCGGTGTTGCCAAGCGGGAACGGCGGGCGCAGTGGAACCTTGCTCGAAGCGTAGGCGCTGACGCATGAGACCCATTATCCAGGGTTGAATCAGACCGAGCAGGGCTATCTGGTCAGGTTTGAAACGCTGGCGCGAGCCAAGGGACAGGCAAAGCGTCTGATCAGCATCGATCTGGCAGTTGATCTGGATTTCGTCAGCGACCACGTTCAACCGAAAGTACAGACGATAATAATCGGTTTGCTCAAAACATTCTGGTGCGACGTCGTCAAGCCGAACCAGGCCATTGTGGGCTCGCTCACGAGAGGCGATGTAGAACGGGTCCAGAAGATACAGGCCGTTGATGTAGTCCTGAAACAGCGGATCAGGTCCGCCATCATTGGTCGGACTTTCTGCCAGTACAACGGGCCTGCCAGCACTGAAAAGCAGTGCTACCCAGCTGTCGAAGGGCAGATAGCGCGCCAGTAATCGTACCAGCCTGATCCAGAAGTTGGGGGCATCGAGCGCATCAATCAGTTGACCAACCGACTGATGCCAGGCGATATCCTTTAGTTCCATACCCATGCCTACCTCAAAAGGGTTAACCCACCGGCGTGATTATCATGCCAAACCGTGGGCACCATACTGCCAAACCAATGTGTTCGATACGGCTGATGTATCAAGGAGCATTCATGAAGATTGAACTGGCCCAGGTGGCTGGCCGTGATGGCGACAAGGCTTACAACCTGCAAACGGCATTGGCGGCTATCGAAGCCTGTGCACCGGATACACAGCTTATTGTGTTTCCAGAAACGCACCTCAGCGGTTTTCCAACCCATGAAAACGTGGCAGATGTCGCCGAGCCCATTGATGGCCCGACGATCAGTCGGGTTCGTCAGGCTGCACATGCCAGACAGGTCTCGGTCGCCATCGGCTTTGCTGAAGCGGATGGCGAGCGTTATTACAACACCACGCTTCTGATTACCCCGAATGAAATTGCGCTGCGTTACCGGAAGACGCACTTGTGGTCGTCGGATCAGGGAGTGCTATCGCCTGGTGACCGCTTTGCGACCTGTCTGTGGAACGGTGTTCGGGTCGGTCTGCTGATCTGCTATGACATCGAGTTTCCCGAAACCGCCCGCGCGCTGGCGCAACTGGGTGCACAGCTCATTATCGTAACCAACGGCAACATGGACCCTTATGGGCCTGTACACCGAGCCGCGATCATGGCTCGCGCAATCGAAAACCAGGCGTTTGCCGTGATGGTGAACCGCGTGGGTGAAGGCGATGGTGACCTCACTTTTGCAGGAGGCAGTGCGGTAGTCGATCCCTTTGGAAACATGCTGGTCGAGGCCGGTCGGGAAGAGGCGCACTTGAGCGCATCGCTGGACCTGAGCCAGCTTCAGGCGGTGCGCAAGGATTATCGGTATCTCGATGACCGTCGCCTGAGTTTGCCGGGGGAGCTGATCGAGCAACCGGGAGGGATTCGCGAACTTATTATTTAGGCCAATAAACGTATAACAACAATTATCTTTTTGCTGATTCAGCACTGCCACAACACCCGACCGCGTAAGCGCGGTATCAACAATCACTATACGGAGTTGTTCATGGCCCATCTGCAACGCACCCTTTCGTTAGGGGCGGTGATGCTGTTCGGCATCGCTTACATGACGCCCATCATTGTGCTCGGCACGTTTGGAATTCTTGCCCAGAGCACAGGTGGGCATGTACCTTCCGCCTACCTGGTAGCGCTGGTTGCCATGTTGTTTACCGCCATCAGTTATGGTCGCATGGCGGCGGCGTTTCCGGTTTCAGGTTCCGCGTATACCTATGTACGCAAGGCTATAAGCCCCAAGCTGGGCTTTATCGCCGGCTGGGCGGTTCTTCTGGACTACCTGTTTCTGCCTATGGCGATCTGGCTGATTGGAGCTGCCTACCTGAGTTCCGCATTTCCCGCTATCCCTCAAGCGGTTTGGGTATTGGGCTTCATCGCACTTACTACGGTGATCAACGTAGTGGGGCTCAAGCTTGCCAGTACGATTAATACAGCCTTGATGCTGGTTCAATTCCTGGTACTGGCTGCCTTTGTAGTGCTGTGCGTCCATTATGTACAGGGCTCTGGCGAGTCGTTGTTCACGCTGGCACCGTTTACGGACGGTCATTTGCAGTGGCCGCTGGTCATGAGCGGCGCGGCAATAGCCTGCTATTCGTTTCTTGGATTCGATGCCGTAAGTACCCTGACGGAGGAAACCCGGAATGCGGAGCGTACGATACCCAAGGCAATCCTGCTGGTTACTCTAGTCGGCGGACTGATGTTTATCCTGGCATCTTATTGGGTCCAGCGGGTACACCCAGGCATGGCGTTCGCCAATGTCGACTCTGCAGCTTATGAGATTGCCCGTAACATTGGCGGCGATATCTTTGTTTCGCTGTTTCTGATGGGGCTGATTGTGGGGCAGTTCACGTCTGGTATGGCTGCGCAGGCCAGCGTCTCACGGCTACTGTTTGCCATGGGCCGTGACGGTGTGCTTCCCCAGTCGTTTTTCGGTCAGCTTTCAAGGCGCTTCGGTACGCCAGTCAACAATCTGTTCCTGTGTGGCGTTGTTGCGTTACTGGCATTGAAGCTGGATGTAGCGACATCGACCTCGTTCATCAACTTCGGCGCATTTTTAGCGTTCAGCCTGGTGAACCTTGCGGTAATCTTTCACTTTTATCTCGGTGCGACTCAGCGCGGTATACGTGAAATCCTGTTGTTTCTCATCTGCCCGTTGCTGGGACTCAGCGCAGATCTCTACCTCATGATCAGCCTGGACTCGATGGCCATTCTATTAGGGCTGAGCTGGCTCGCACTCGGAGTTATCTACCTAGGCAAACTCACGCACGGGTTTCGTACTCAACCGCCGGAAATGCAGTTCAGCGAAGCGGAGTAGCGGGCCGTTCAGGTTTATCACGGCAGGCCTCGAAGGGCCGCCGTGAGGTTGCAAAAGCAGGCGTATCGTTGCTTTTATGTTTTCAAGCGGCTACCAAGCCTCGACTGCCTGCTTGAGCGCCGTCAGCCCATCTTGGTAGAACTGCGTGAATAGACTTTCAGCCTCCGCCTGGCTGATATGGGTCGCTGTAAAGGTACAGAACCATTCAACCTTGGCGCTCTTTCCTGATACATCAGTGAGTACACGCAGCGTAGAGTCGTAGTCCTTGATCGGGGCAGGTCCTTCGATGATGGTGTAGCGGTAGCTTTTTTCAGCCTCGTTAAAGCTTAACAGCCGCTCAATGATGACGTTACCTTCGATATCCTTCAGATGTCGGACCCGACCCCCTTCACTCAGCTGACTCTCGACTACAAACGGCAGCCAGTCAGGCAGGGAGCCGAAGCCTCCCATAAGTTGCCATATCTGCTCAGCATCCACATCGATCTCGATAGAAGCATAGGCGTTAGTCACAGCGATTCTCCTAGCATGAAAGAAACAGGGCAGGCCAGCATACGGCCTGAAGACAATAGAACGGCATTCGAAGAGTACCGTACGTTACGGTCATGCAGGTGATTAATCCCAAGCGGGTGCGAGCCCTTCAGGGCTGACCTCACGAGCGTTTCGCTCAAGTAAGGCGATTTTTGCCATGTCCTCCTGATCCAGACGCAGCTCTTGGGCTAACAGATTGCTGGCCAGATTCTCTAACTTGGTCGAGGAAGGGATGACTGCATATCCCAGCTGTAACGCCCAAGAGAGCGTAACCTGCGCTGGCGTTGCCTGATGCTTATGGGCAATGGCATTAATGACAGGGTCCTTGAGTACCTTCCCGTAGGCCAGAGTCATATAGGAGGTCACTGGAATATTCTGCTCCTGCAAATATTGAACAAGCTTACGGTTCTGCAGGTAAGGGCTAAGCTCAATCTGGTTGGTGGCAATGGCATCCGTACCAACAATGTCGATGGCTTGTCGGGTCAGTTCGATGTTGAAGTTGGAGATACCAATCTGGCGTGTCAGGCCCTGGTGCTGCGCCTGGGCCAATGCTTCCATAAATTCGGGTAGCCCCACACCATTACCCGGTGCGGGCCAGTGGATCAACGTCAGATCCACGAAGTCGGTCCGGAGTTTTTTCAGGCTTTCCTGCAGGCTGGGAATCAGTTTGTCTTTGGCGTAGTGGTCTACCCAGATTTTCGTCGTGATAAAGAGTTGGTCGCGTGCGATACCGCTTTCGGCAATCGCTTGCCCAATGTCTGCTTCGTTGTTGTAGATCTGTGCGGTATCGATTGCACGATAGCCCAAGTCAAGAGCGTGGCGTACCGAGTTGATGACGGTCTGTCCTGTGAGACGGAAGGTGCCAAGGCCAAAGGAAGGAATACTCATAACGGGCTCTCCGAAAGGATTAGAGGGACACGGCTGCGTCCCAGGCAAAAGGTTCGGAGCTCAGTGTGATCGGTTGATATCATCTGAATAAGCCCTTAATCCTCAGAATACTTTTGATTTTTACTCAAGGATGGAGGGGAGAAGGCCTTTCTGAAGTCAGGCGGGACAGGACGTTGGTCGTCTGCCCCTGCGGAACCTTGAGGTGATCGATTACAGACGCGCCTCACCTTTGAGCGCCGGCGGTTGATCACTGGAGCGCTGGATGGGCCCGAGGGAGGAACCATGGTCATGTTGCCTAATGGGCGTCGCGTTGTGTGAGGGGGGTTTAACGTTGAGAATCAGCAAGGCGGCCAGGATAGCCGGAATAGCAGCCAGCACAATGATGGTTTGGGCTGGCAAATGCAGGCCGAGCAGCAGACTACCCAGGAGAGGCCCGAGAATCGAGCCAAAGCGGCCAATGCCCAGCGCCCAACCTGCACCAGTTGCGCGTACCTGCGCGGGGTAGAAATTGCTTGCGAAGGCATTCAAGGTCAGTTGACCGCCTATGGTGCAAAAGCCTGCGGCAAATACAAACACCAACAGCAGGGCCTGATATTGATGTGTCAGCCCAAGCAGCACGGTAAATGCGGCTGCGCCCGCCAGGATACAGCTCAGCAAGCGAACCTTGCTGGCCACCCGGTCCATGAAGTATGCCAGGAGCATGGCACCCAATGTACCGGCAAACAAAAACATCGACGTGGCAAGGTTTGCCGAGTTTCGCTGCATACCGCTTTCCTGAAGGAGAGAGGGCAACCAGCTGATCATGAAATAAAGCAGGATCAGGCTGACAAAAAACGTCGCCCAGAGAAACAGGGTAGGTCTCGCGTATCCGTTGCGAAAGAGATCCACCACGGCTATGGCAGAGGCAGGCTCCTGTTGACTGTCAACGGTTGGTGCTGGCGGCTGCCAGCCGGCAACCATGCGGGACGTGACAGCGGTCAGCCGGGCGTAGGGCGGGGCATCCCTTAGCAGACGTGGCAGAGACTCAGGTAGCAGCATGAGCAGGAAAGGTAAGAGCAGCAGCGGGGCTACACTTCCTATGACGAATACGGCATGCCAGCCGAAACGGTCCATGAATGCTACCGCCACGAAGCCTCCCGCAGCGCCGCCAAACGAGAAACCGCAGGCGGCCAGGGTAACCATCAAGGTACGCAGCCTGGGCGGTGAGTAGTCCGACATCAGCGCCATTGCACTGGGCATGGCGCCGCCCATCCCCAGACCACAAAAAAAGCGCAGTATCGCCAGTCCCTGCAACGAGTCGATATAGACGGTGACGAAGGTAAGGCAGGCATACAGCAGAACGCAGCTCATGAGCACTCGCCGGATACCTACGCGGTCCGCAAGTGGTGTAACGAGCAGAGAGCCAACGGTCAGGCCGATCAGGTTTGCACTGAAGACCGGTCCAAAGGCCGATTTCTCCAGTCCCCATTCCTGGGCGATAGATGGCACCACGTAGCCCAGTAGCTGAGCGTCATAACCGTCACTGATGAGCAAGAGCGCCAGCAGCGCCAGTATCTGCCATTGATAGCGTGATACGGGATGTGAATCGAGAGCATCGCGAAAGCTGGTTATTTGGTTCTGCATTGCCAATACCTTTTGTTTTTATTTGTGCAGGCAAAATGGGCGCGTAAATCAACTAGCGGTCAGAGAAAGGCAGTTCTGGAGATCAATCAAAATATCAGCCGAAATCGTAAATCGATTACGTTCTGTGTAATCTTTGGTGTGGTGGGGAGGTCTGTCAAGTTGATCGTGCTGCGGTGTTTTCAGAAGGGGCGCAGCGCTAGGTCATGCGGATGAGCATCGGATGTCCGATGGCCGGATCGAGAGGTCAGAGCCGCCTGGAAATCTGCTTTGGAGGTGTGATAGGGACGTTGCGCTTAGTCGGGAGCAAGGAGTGCTGCTGGTGCAGGCCAAGTCTCAAAGCCCCGCGTGGCCGGGGCTTTGTACTAGTCGTATCAACCATTCGTATTTTGCCGTTCAACGCTTTCCAGGTACTGCAATTTATGCACGTTGCTTTGATGATCCTGATACACCATGGTGGCAGGTTCGGCATTGTTGAGGTCGTTCGTGTTGGCCTTTTCGATCGAAATGACTTTGGCGACATCAATCTTCATGCCGTAGTGATACTGTTCCACCGGAATATTGTCCTGTGCTGAACGAGAGTCTGCAGCAAACGCGCCGGTAGCGAAGGCTGAGGCGAGCAGGGCAGTAGCAATGGCGTATTTCATGATAATGACCTCTTCGATGGGGTGGTTGGTTTCGATGAGGTCATTGAATCGCACACGCCTACTATGCGTGAAATCGATCCTACTGGTGCCAACTATTGCTCTCAATGATGGGTGAAGCGTGGAAGTGTGCTGGCTAAGATAGTCGTCTGCTGTACTAAGCGTTCCCGTGGTCTTACGGTAGTAAGGGTCTGTCTGAAACCCAGATCAGTTTGATCGATTGAATCCTCTCTTGCGGCTAAAGGACCAGATTAATCGGAGCTGATTAGAAAACAGTCATGAACAGGTAAACGCAGGCACCCAGGCAAAGCACCGCAAACGACCGCTGCAAGAGGTGGGCCGGTAAATGCTTGCACAGCAGGCGCCCGGCAAGCATGCCTACAAGCGTGGCACCTATGAAAAGCTCTGCCTGCAAGCCAAGCGTGACGCCGCGATAAAGCGCACCGGCTGCGGTACCCAGGGAAATCAGCGCCACCATCATCAGCGAAGTGGCCACGATGCCCTGCATGCGGATATCGCTGCATTGGCGCAAGGCCGGGACGATCAGAAAGCCGCCCCCCACACCGAGCATACCGGTCAACAGGCCCGACAGGCTTCCGATGATCGAAAGCGTAGCCAGGCATCGACCATTCCAATGCAGGCGACCAGTTGTTGGATCCAGCATGCAATTTTTTTGAAGCGGGCCGTGAGTCGTACAGGCTTGATCTACCGTAGCCCGACTCTGAAGCAGCATGCGGATGGCAACAAACAACATGATCAGACAGAAGCAAAGCATGAGGGTACGATTGGGCAAGTGATGCGCCAGCTGACTTCCAAGTGGCGAAAAGCAAAGTCCCAACGCGGCCATGAGTAGCGCTGCCCGATATCGCACCAGACCTTTGCGCAGCCCGTCCACTGCACCCAGGGTCGCTGCGGTGCCGATTGCAAGCAGCGCAACGGGCGCAGCCTGAGAGAGGGCCCAGCCCAGCCCAAGCGTCAATGCCGGGATCGCCAGGATACCTCCACCTGCGCCTGTCAGGCCCAACACAAGGCCGATACCGATTCCGAGAAGAGAGGCTAGCAGCACAAAGCGGGCTCCCTTAATTCTGGGCGCAGCGGGTAAGCCACTCACGGCCCTTGAGCATGCCGTTCCAGTAGAAGCGGGGCAGTACGCTGGCCTTCAGCAACCAGGCGGATTTACGCGGCACCTTGGGATCAAAGGGAAAGGTCGGCAAAAGCTTTCCACCATAACCAAACTCGGCCAGGATTACCTTGCCTTTTTCGACGGTAAGTGGGCAGGAGCCGTAACCATCATATCGGCTTGGCAGGGGGTGCCCCTTGCGCAAGGCCAGCAGATTTTCTGCTACGACCACGATCTGCTTGCGTGCTGCTGCAGCCGTCTTGGCGTTGCTGGTGCCGCACACATCACCCAAGGCAAATATGTCTGGATGACGAGGATGCTGAAGGGTAGCCGGATCGACCTCAAGCCAGCCCGCCGCATCGGCCAGCGTACTACGCCGAACTACATCAGGGGCCTGTTGCGGTGGCACCACATGCAGGAGGTCGAACGCTTTGGCTTGACGGCTCACGCTACCGTCAGCGGCGGTAACTTCGAACCAGGCGGTTTTGCCAGGGCCGTCGACAGCAACCAGATTGGACTGAAAAGCCAGTGATGCCTGATATTTCTCTACATACGCCATCAGAGGTGGGACAAAGGCCGGTACGCCAAACAGCGCTGCGCCTGCCAGGTTGAATTCGACCTGGATGTTCTTCAGCACCCCTTGTCGCAGCCAGTGATCGCAGGACAGGTACATGGCTTTTTGGGGCGCACCGGCACATTTGATCGGCATCCCCGGTTGAGTGAATAGCGCCTTCCCATGCCTCAGGTTTCGGACCAGCTCCCAGGTGTAAGGGGCCAAGTCATACCGGTAATTGGACGTCACACCATGTTGGCCCAGCGTGTCTTCCAGCCCAGTGATGCGCTCCCACGCCAGTTGCAGACCGGGACAGATGATCAGTTGCTGATAACCCAGTTGCTTACCGTTGCTGAGCAGCACGCTCTGGCGCTCCGGGGCGAACGCGCTGACCGATGCCTGAATCCAAGTGACACCGTGCGGCATGACGCTGGCCATCGGGCGAACCGTGTCCGCTGCGTCGTAGGCTCCACCCCCTACAAGCGTCCAGGCGGGCTGATAGTAATGATGATCGCTGGGCTCGACCACGGCGAGTTTCAGCTCAGGGGCACGGCGCAGCAGGCTGGCAGCGACGCCGATACCAGCTGACCCACCGCCCATGATGACGACGTCGTATTGGCTACTTGCCGCTTCGTTCTCGCACGCCATTCGGTACAGCTGAGTAGAGCGGTTACCTGTGCGACAGAACGCCAGAATCGGATGGGGGAGCGTGCTGAGTAACGCCTGTAACTGCTGGGCCTGTCCCTCATGAAGGGTGCTGGGTATGACAGGGAGATAGACAAAGCTCAAGCCCAATGCTTCGGCATGGCGCCGAAGTTGTTCGCTAAGAGGCTGTTCTGGTCCACCTTCATGATCCGGTCGATTGCAGATGATGCTGCGGTAGCCTTGCTGAGCGATGCCAGGCAAGTCATCGAGCTGTAGCTGTCCGCACGTAGCGAACGTTTCATCGAGTCGGTTGATGGGGTGGTCCATGGGCAACTCCAGACAGCATAGGAAACAACAAAAAGTCTATGGCGCTAGCGCAGACAGGTTGAACGTAGAGATGACTCTTTACTGCACGCTTTTCAGGGCCTGACCGCAGTACAGGCTGGACAGTGTCTGCATGACGGAAACGACCTCGAAACTGGCAAGGGCGTAATAGATGTACTTGCCTTCGCGACGCGTATTGACCAGTCCTTCTTCCCGAAGGACGCTCAGCTGTTGAGAAAGCGTCGGTTGGCGGATACCCGTCAGGTCTTCCAGCTCGCCCACATTGCGCTCACCCTGAGTCAGCTGACAGAGCAGCAGGAGGCGGTCTTCGTTGGCCAGCGCTTTTAGCAGCGTGCAGGCTTTTGAAGCAGAGGCCCTGAGCAGAGCGACTTCGGTGGTAGAAAGCTGAGTTGCCATTGGTCCCTTCCTCGTCATGCGTCCAATCAGTCTATTTTCATACAATATATAATTCAATATATTGTAAAAAGGTAGATCGATGGAGAGGTAATAGACATGACTCCTTTAGTACAGGCATTTTTCGATGCCGACACGGCTACCATCAGCTATGTGGTATTCGAGGCGGATGGTTCGGAATGCGCCATCATCGATTCGGTATTGAATTACGATGCCAAGGCCGGGCGAACCAGCACACATGGGGCTGACCGGATCATTGCATTTATTCAGGAGCATAGTCTCAAGGTGCAATGGTTGCTTGAGACCCATGCCCACGCCGATCATCTTTCAGCATCGGCTTACCTGAAACGTATGCTGGGAGGCAAGATTGCCATTGGCGCTCCCATCCGCCAGGTTCAGGGCGTTTTCCGTGATGTTTTCAACCTGGAGCCTGAGTTCCGGTTGGACGGCTCACAATTTGATTATCTTTTCGAGCCGGACGAGCTGTTCCACATTGGCCGTTTAGCGGCGCGTGCGCTGCATGTTCCAGGGCATACACCCGCGGATATGGCCTATCAGGTAGCGGAGCATTCGGTATTCGTAGGCGACACATTGTTCATGCCTGATGTAGGAACCGCACGGTGCGATTTTCCCGGTGGCAGTGCCCGTCAATTGTACCGTTCCATCAAGCGGATACTGGCGCTACCAGCCGAGACGATATTGTACCTGTGCCACGACTATCCACCCGCTGGAAGAGAGGTATGCTGGAAGACGACGGTGGCTGAGCAAAGGTCCAGCAATATCCATGTGCACGACGGTATTGCCGAAGATGCCTTTGTCGAGATGCGCAGCCGTCGGGACGCAACGCTATCGATGCCGACGCTTATTCTGCCGTCGATCCAGATCAATATCCGGGCGGGTGAGATGCCACCTGCAGATGAGTCTGGTGCGACCTTCCTGAAAATTCCGATCAATCGCCTTTAGGCAGGGCGTCAGTCTTCTTCCCAAAACGTCGGGCAGTTTAGTTTCAATGCGCGGGCTTTGGCAGCGTGCATGGCCGCTTCGAGCTCCTCCGGGGTGGCCTTCTGCTCGGTCTTGGCGTATGTCCAGGTTGCCAGGGCGACGTAGCAACTGGAGTAGAGCTCGGCAAGGGAGCGGCATTCCGACTGGCGGCTGACCTGGTCAAGCGGGAGGGGACGCGCCTGCAAGGTGGTTTCAACGGGTGTCAGAGAGCGGCTCTGGCATCCACTTAGTAGCAGGACTGCCATGAGCATAAAACCAGCGAAGAGGCGATGGGTCATGTGTTCTGTTCGTAACGGATAGGATGGCAAGTGTAACGACCCAGGCAGGCTTGGCCTATCGGCGGCAGTAGTTATCCGGGATCGATCACCTGATACAGGCGCCAGGGTAAGGTCATGCCTTACGCTGGCGCCCTGCAATGCATTAAAGCGCGGTTTTCTTTTGCGGCCCCTTGAAATGCTGACCGCGAGGCAGGCGGCTGCCATCGGCCAGCTTGTTTTGCCACTCGGCAAACGCAACGCTACGGGTACGGTAGGTTACGGACTGCTCAACAGGCTGTGCCTTGGCAGCCGGTACGGGAGCAGCAATCTCCTGAGCCTGAGTGTCGGTTACTGTTGCCGCTGCATAAGCCGCCGAGCGCAGGCATGTCTTGCAGGTAACCTGATCAGGCTGGGTGGAGACATTAGGACTGCTGCGGCCGCAAGCGACTTGATCAGTGCCGGTGGAGTAGTGCATTACCATGGTATTACTTCCTTTCAGTACAAGCTAAAACAGTCGCCGCTTCGCAATGCGACGAGGTATTGCAGTGGATTCAGGACGGCCTCGGGGCGTTGGCCTCAGGGCAGCGTGTGCTCATTGGCGTGAGTAGCACCTCGCCTTCGAAATCACCCCTCGACTTTCAAAATCCAAACAAAAAAAGGCGTAGTTTAACGGGTTATCGCCATTTAGTCTTTTTTGGCGGGCGCAAACTGCCGCAGTGGCAGGGAACATGGCATAGTGAAATGAGAGGTCGGTCATCAGCTCATATGGAATCAGGGCTTGCACCTCTGTAGTTTCGTAGTAAATTGGTAACATGTTAACTATCTACAAGAACAACAGGCTGAATGACAGCCGAGGTGAAATGCCATGCAAGTCCAACGTCTCGATGCGTTTTCGATCTGGCTAGAAACGATTCGCGCTTTTTGTGGCCGCCGTTTTACCGCGCAGCCCTCGTTGACCGGTTCGCTGTTTATCGGCGAGCTTACCCAACGGCGTATAGCCGGACTTGAACTGGCCATGGTCAAGACCAACGCGGCCTGTCTGGCTCGCAAACGAGGGCATGATCAAGATGGTGATCGATACTGCTTTCTGGTCATGCAGCGATCCGGGCGAGCACAGATCACGCAGCATGGGCATACCATCGATCTGGTGCCTGGTGAGATGGCGCTGGTTGATTCTGCAGGCACCTGCGAAATCAATCCGCTTGGTTTGATGGAGCATTGCTCGATTCATCTTCCCCGCGAGGCGGTGTCCAGACATCTGGCCGATCAACAGCATATTTTTGGCAAACTTAATTCAGGCAGTGCCAGCGGCCGGTTGCTTCGGCTGATCTGTACCCAGCTGGCCGAGGGTATGCCGGCACAGGAATGGCAGGATGATGAAGGGGAGGCGCTCCAGGATTCGCTGATCAGCCTGTTGAAACCCGCCCTGACAGCCAGTGCGCCCACAATGGCCGTTGAGCTCCAGGCCAAGGGCGGCGTACTGCGAAGCGGAGTGGAACAACTGATCCACGACCAGCTGGCCGATGCGTCCTTGAGCCCTGCCAAACTGGCGGCGCAGCTGGGCATTTCCATCCGCCAGCTGTATCGGCTATTCGAAGAAGAGGGCGATAGCGTCTGCCGTTATATCCAGCGTGCCCGACTTGCACGCAGCGCTGCCGATCTGCTCGATCAGCGTCTGGTCAACGAGTCGATCACAGACATTGCTTTCAAATGGGGTTTTACCGACTCGGCTCACTTCAGCCGGACGTTCAAGAAGCACTTCGAAAGGTCCCCGCGGGACTACCGTAGCCAGTCGATGACGGCCTGAGCACGCTCAGGCCGCGTTCATCAGGCTCAGTAGGCAATACACACGGATTTGAGTTCGGTAAAGGCTTCGACAGCGCCGCGGCCGAACTCCCGCCCGATACCGGATTGCTTGTAGCCCCCAAAAGGCAGGTTCGGGTCGACCGGTACGTGGCTGTTGACCCAGACCGTGCCCGCCTCGATGCGGGGAATGAGGTCCATGGCACGGGTCAGATCATTGGTCCAGAGACTGGCCGTGAGACCGTATTGGCTGTCGTTGACCATATGGATGGCTTCATCCAGTGAGTCGTAAGCGATAACGGACAATACCGGTCCGAAAATCTCCTCGCGCGCCGCCGCCATGTGGTGCTCAACGTTGGCCAGCACAGTAGGCTGGACGTAATAGCCGGGCAGGTCGGGTGCATTGCCTCCCGTCGTGACAGTAGCCCCTTGCTGGCGTGCCAGCTCTAGATGCTGAAGAACACTGCCCTGGTGCCGGCGTGAAACGACCGGGTTGATTTGTGTGGTTGGGTCCAGCCCCGGCCCGATCTTCATGCCGTTTACCGCGGCGCTAAGCGCTTCGACATAGTCTGCTTTTAGCGCCTGCGGCACGTAGATGCGCGAAGCGGCGGCGCACACCTGACCCTGATTGAGCAGGCCGCCCATGAGCGCGCCTGCAACTGCTTTTTCAAGGTCGGCGTCTTGTAGCAGCACCATAGGGTTCTTGCCACCGAGCTCCAGGGAGAATCGTGTCATGTTTTGCAGGGCGGCAGTCCCGATCTGCTTGCCGATGGCCGTAGAGCCGGTAAAGGACACCTTGCTGACGTTGGGGTGCGCCACCAGTGCGGCACCCGCTACCGAGCCGCGGCCGATCAGTACGTTGAGTACACCGGGCGGAACGCCGGCCTCTATGGCCAGCTCGGCTACCCGCAGCACGGTAAGAGGCGTTTCTTCCGAGGGCTTGATGATGATGGAGCAGCCACAGGCCAGAGCCGGCATGATCTTCCACAGGGCGATCATGAGCGGGAAATTCCAGGGGACGATGCCTGCCACTACGCCAACTGCCTCACGGCGCGTATAGGCATTGTAACGGGCGCCGGTTGGAACAGGTATCGAGACGTCGAGCGTCTGCCCTTCAAGCTTGGTGGCCCACCCGGCCATGTAACGCATGTATTCAACTGCGCCGCCGACTTCAATCGCGCGGGCAATGTGGATCGATTTACCTTGTTCCAGCGTTTCCAGTTGCGCCAGTTCTTCGCCGTGGGCTTCGACGAGATCAGCAAAGCGCAGGAGGATGCGCTCACGATCAGCCGGTCGAGCCTTGCTCCAGGTGCCCGTGACAAACGCAGCGCGGGCGGACTCGACGATACGGTCTACTTCCTCCCGCTCGGCCAGCCTTATCTGTGAAATGGCCTGGGCCGAAGCGGGATCGTTTACCGCAATGACATCGCCGCGAGAAGCGGTGCTGGGCCGGCCATCCACGAAGCTGGAATGCGTAAGCGACAGAAAACGGGTAACAGTCTCGAGGGGCGTAATGAGTTCGGCAGTAGACATAAGGGATTCCTGGCTATTCTCAAGGCTCTAAGGCAAGCGGTGAGGCTTCATGTCCAGAGCTTAGGAGTCGTCAATCAAGAGAGCTTGCATGTCGCTGCCGCAGGGTTTGATCTTCTCTGCCACCCGCAAGGTATCACCCGGTGTGATGAGGCAAGGCGGCTTGCGCTGCCGTGAACGCACCAATCGATTTGAATAGGGTGAGGGACGAAGAGGAATTCAGAATGGTTGATTAATATGTTAATTATATGCGATGGTCCCGCTCCGTTGGTAAATGGCGGTATATCTGCCAACCTATTCATTGGGCTAGCGTCCGGCCCGTACAACGATATCTTTCATGGCTCCTGGTGACTAATTGTCATGCTGAAACCGCGTCCTTCTCTTACGCTTACCTTGTTGCAGGCCCGCGAAGCGGCCATGGGGTTTTTCCGTCCGTTGTTGAATGAGCACGGCCTTACCGAACAGCAATGGCGCATCATTCGGATACTCTGGCAGCGGGGTGAAATGGAGAGCCATCAGCTGGCAAAGCAGGCCTGCATTCTCAAGCCCAGCATGACCGGTGTATTGTCTCGCATGGAGCGTGACGGGTACGTGCAGCGCTGGAAAACATCCAAGGATCAGCGGCGTGTTTACGTGAGCCTGACGGATCGTGGCCGGGCGTGCTTCGAATCCATGGCCACGGGTATGGAGACCAACTACCAGCGCATCCAGGAGCAATTTGGTGAGGAAAAGCTCAAGACGCTAATCGCCTTGCTGGAAGAGCTCAAACAGGTGCGGCCTGGCTCGGAGGATGACGACGAAGAGCGCCTTGTCTATCCCGATCGGGATGACAGCTGATCAGCTGGGCAGGTAAAGCGGCCCAAGGGCCGCTGGCTCAGTTCAGGCTCGGTGCCTCATACCTTAATAGACCCCGCCACCATGTGTGGGCTTTGGAGTGTTGTGCTTGAAATGGCCTAGCAGCGTTTGAAGGCCTTTCATCAGCACCGTTGTGTCGACCCCCACCGCTACAAAGACTGCGCCCAGCTCGATATAACGCTGGGCGAGCTTCTGATCGGCTGAAAGAATACCTGCCGCCTTGCCGGCTTTAGCAATACGAACAATCGCCTCTTCAATTACGGCTTGAACGTCTGGGTGGCCTGGATTGCCACGATGCCCCAGTGCGGCAGACAAGTCAGCAGGACCGATGAACACTCCGTCCACTCCATTGACCTCCAGAATGGCATCCAGATTATCCAGGCCGGTTCGGTTCTCGATCTGGACTAGAAGACACATCTGTTCATCAGCATGATCCAGGTAGCCGGGGATCGTGTTCCACCGTGACGCCCTTGCCAGGGCGCTGCCTACACCACGGATGCCTTCGGGTGGATAGCGCATGGCTTTTACCAATTCCCGGGCCTGATCAGCGGATTCCACCATCGGCACAAGCAGTGTCTGGGCGCCAATATCCAGAAGCTGTTTGATAAGCACAGGGTCGCCAATGGGCGGCCGTATAATCGGGTGGGTGGCATACGGCGCAACGGCCTGTAGTTGAGCGAGCAGGCTGCGGACATCATTGGGCGCATGCTCGCCATCAAGCAGCAGCCAGTCGAAACCGGCGTTGGCGGCCAATTCAGCGCTGTAGGCATTGGCGAGGCCAATCCAGAGGCCAATCAGCGGGTCACCGCCTTTGAGGCGCTGTTTGAAGGTGTTAATAGGAAGCTGCATGGTAAATCCTCACGGCGGGAGGTTGGCCTGGGCAGGAGCGCGCTGCCGCAGGCCAAACCGGTCTTAGACGAAGCGGCAGGCGATGCTGCCGAGCTGGTCGTAATCCACATGAAAAGTATCGCCCGGGCTTGCGTGCACGGGTCGTGTAAATGAGCCGCCCAGGATGATCTGGCCCGCTTCCAGCGTGACGTCATAGGCGGCCAGTTTATTGGCCAGCCAGGCAACGCCCTTGGCCGGGTGATTAAGCACCGCTGCGGAGACACCCGATTCTTCGATCACCCCGTTGCGGTAAAGAATGGCCGGTACGCGCCGCAGATCGATAGCGTGAGGGCGAATCGGCTTGCCGCCCATGACGACGCCGGCATTGGCGGCATTGTCGGAGATGGTGTCGAAGACCTTGCGTGTAGCCTTGGTATGGGGGTCGATCTGTTGGATACGCGCATCGATGATCTCAAGCGCCGGAATGACATACTCGGTGGCATCGAGCACATCGAAAATCGAGCAGTTCGGACCCTTCAGTGGCTTGCCCAGGACGAAGGCCAGCTCGACTTCCACGCGTGGCACGATAAATCGATTAAAGGGAATGTCGGTTCCTTCTTCGAAAAACATGTCGTCGAGCAGAGCGCCATAGTCCGGCTCTGTGATATTGGATGACACCTGCATGGCGCGGGAGGTGAGGCCTATCTTGTGGCCAACCAGTTTGCGACCATCCGCGATCTTTTTTTCGACCCAGGCGCGCTGGATGGCATAGGCATCTTCAATAGTGATCCCTGGCTGCTCCAGGGACAGTTGACCGATCTGTTCCCGGGAGCGCTCGGCCTGGTCAAGACGTTCAGCGGCCGCGCGGATAAAGGCGTTGTCGAGCATGGCTAGTTTCCTTGTGGATTGACAATGGCGGCAGGGGTGCGCAGTACCAAAAAGGCACCGACAGCAATGAGCGCCGCTAGAACATAGAGCGCCAGGCTGGCGCTTTGCGTGGTATCGCGCATCCAGCCAATAAAGTAGGGAGCGAGGAATGACGCCACGCTGCCAAAGGAGCTGATCATGGCAATGCCGGCCGCCTGTGTGCCTGACGATAGAAACGCCGGGGGCAACTGCCAGAACATGGGCAGCGCGGAGCTTGCGCCCATACCTGCAATGACCAGGCCCAGCATGACGAGGGTTGTGTTTTGAGGTGCCAGCCCGGCGATGGCGATACCGGCCGCACCCATGAGGAGGGGGACGCAAAGGTGCCAGCGGCGTTCGCGGTGGCGATCGGAAGAGCGGCCTGCAGCGATCATGAAGAAGCAGCCTGCCAGATAAGGGATGGCACTGAGCATGCCGACGTTGCTGTCTTGACCGATGCCAGCGCCGTGAATGAGAGCTGGCATCCAGAAGGCAAGGGTATTGACGGCCAACATGACGGCAAAATAAATCGCCACGAGCAACCACACCTGTCCGTTGCGAACAATGCCTGAAAAGGAGGTAATCGTTTTGCGCTGCTCCTCTCCCGCCAGGGCATCACGGAGTTGACGCTTTTGGGTAGGCTCAAGCCAGCTGACGCTCTCGAAGCTGTCCGGCAGGGCTTTGAGGACGACCAACCCAAGCAACACCACTGGCAGACCTTCCAGCATGAACATCCACTGCCACCCCCGCAGACCGCCGCTGTCCTTGAACAGCTCCAGAATCCAGCCGGACAGGGGGCCGCCGATGACCCCTGCCATAGGGACGGCAATGGCAAACAGTGCAGTGACCGACGCCCGCCGATGGGCCGGAAACCAGCGGTTGAGATAAACCAGGATGCCAGGGAAAAAGCCCGCTTCCGCCACGCCTAACAGAAAGCGCAGGGTATAAAAGCCGGTGGCGGACTCGATGAACATCATGCCGGTGGACAGGATGCCCCAGACCACCATCAGCGTGGCAATCCAGCGGCGCGGCCCCACACGGTCCAGCATCAGGTTGCTGGGTACGCCAAACAGGGCATAGGCAATAAAGAACAGGCCTGCGCCAAATCCATAAACGGTATCGCTGAAGTGCAGGTCGCTGCTCATTTGCAGCTTGGCGAAGCCGATATTGATGCGATCGAGATGAGCGAAGACATAGCAGACCAGCAGCAGTGGCATCAGTCGCCAAGTGATGTGCCGGTAAGTTGCATCATTTTTTTCCGAAACCGAAAGCGTATCGATTGCCTGTGCCATGGTGGGTGCCTTTTATTGTTGTTGTCAGGACGCAAACGGAACGCTGCCTAACCGGCCTGCTCGCTCAGAAAGGCATGGATATTGTTGTGCTTGTAATTGAGTTCGGCCGAGAGTTCGGTCATCTCGAGCGACAGTGCCAGCAGGCGTCTGCTCTGAAGCTCGGCGAAGTGATGCTTGATCACCTCGAACAATGCATCAGCTACTTGACGCCTTGTCTCCAGGTCGCGGCCAGCACCTACCTTCAGCGTCATATGAACGAACGCATAGTCATGTTTTTCATCAGCCATGCGGAACGTATCCATGCGGATCGCGCGGCTACGAATACCGCCTAGGGGGAAAACACCACTGTTGCCGAGACAGGCGTGGACTTTTTCAAACAAACCCGGCAGGTCTGCGTCATGTTCAAGATTGGCTGAATATTCGGCAATAAAGTGGGGCATGGTTTTTACTCCAGCGGACGTGCCTCCTCCAGGAACCTGTGCGGACCCTGGAGGCTGCTAACACCAGTCAAACAGGAAAGATGGCGTTGATCTGGCCGGTGCCCGAGCTTCCGAACGGCTCGGTCACGATCTCGACGGGTTTGTCGTACTCAGCGCCACCCAGCAAGCCCAGCAACATGGCGGTATCGTGCATCTTGCCTTCGCCATAACAGTGCTCGGCGTAATCTGGAAGCATGGCGCAGAACTCTTTGAAGCGACCTTGCCGCCACAACTCCACCACATGCAGGTCGACCTGCTTGTCGAATTCGCGGGTCCACTTGTGGATATTCGCCTCGGCGACCCGATCGTCCGAGAACCGGTGGGAGAGTGATCCGGATGCCAGTACCAGTACCTTGCGGTCGCTTTTTTCAATGGCGCGACGAACCGCAGCACCAAAAGCAAAGCTGTCTTCCAGCCGATGCCAGGCGCACCAGGCGGCAATGGAAATGACCTTGAGCTTTTGGCTGTCCGGTACGCCCATGTGCATGTAGCGCATGGGAACGAGTGTTCCGTATTCAAGCTCCAGGCTGGGGATGTTATGGGCCATGGTGCGGATCCCTGCGGCATTGGCTTCCTCACCGATCAGGGCTCCCAGCTCGGGATCGCCCGGATATTGATACGCCATGTCCTTGATGAAGTGCGGCAGCTCGTTACTGGTGTAGATCCCTTCGAACTGCTGCCCGCAATTGATGTGGTAACCACTGTTGACCATCCAGTGAACATCGAACACGACGGCCGTGTCGGCGCCCAGGTCGCGGGCGCGCTGACCGATGAGCTTGTGACCGGCGATGGCTGCCTCGCGGCAACCCTGGTGCTTTCCGGGCAGTTCAGACAGATACATGGATGGAACATGTGTAATCTTGGCTGCAAGGACGACTTCGCCCATGACAGTTCTCCTTGTTAGCCCCGAACAGAAGATCAGGGCGCTGTGTTGTAACTGCTTGGCCGTGATAAGCCCAAAAACCCGGGTGCTTGCCTGCCGATACCGCTAGCAGGCGCTGGCCCTGGGGACGGGAGTGGTTACACACCCCAGCGCGGGATGTGGTGACTGCCCATGGAGATGCACACGTTCTTCACCTCTGTGAACACCTCGAAGCTGTACTCGCCTCCTTCACGCCCGGTACCAGAGCCTTTCACACCACCGAATGGCTGGCGCAGGTCCCGTACGTTCTGGCTGTTAATGAACACCATGCCGGCCTCGATGCCACGGGCCAGACGGTGCGCCTTGCCGATGTCCTGGGTCCAGATATAGGACGCAAGGCCGTATTCGGTATCATTGGCCAGGCGCAGGGCTTCGGCCTCATCCTTGAACTTGATGAGGCAGACGACAGGACCGAAAATCTCTTCCTGAGCGATACGCATCCTGTTGTCGACGTTGGCAAATACGGTGGGCTGGATGAACTGCCCCTTTGTCAGATGGGCGGGCAGGTTCGCTGGACGCTCCAGACCACCTGCCATGAGCGTGGCGCCTTCTTCCAGACCGATCTTGATGTAGCCTGTGACCTTGTTGTAATGAGCCTGGGTAATCATCGAGCCGACCTGGGTCTTTGGATCTTGCGGATCACCCACGATCAGGCGCTTGGCGCGTGCAGCGAATTCCTCGACGAACTGGTCGTAAACCGTTTCCTGGATGAAGATACGGCTGCCCGCCGTGCAACGCTCACCGTTGAGCGAGAAGATGGTGAAGAGAGCGGCGTCCAGCGCACGGCCTAAATCGGCGTCATCAAAGATGAGCACAGGCGATTTGCCGCCTAACTCCATGGAATACTTCTTGAGTCCTGCCGTTTCCATGATTTTTCGGCCGGTAGCGGTGCCGCCAGTGAATGAGATGGCCCGCACGTCCGGGTGACGAACCAGGGCGTCTCCAGCTGTGGCGCCATAGCCCTGCACGACGTTCAATACGCCTGGCGGAATGCCTGCTTCCAAGGCCAGACGGCCTAGTTCGTTGGCCGTAAGGGGCGACAGCTCGGACATTTTCAGCACGGCGGTATTGCCCAGTGCCAGACACGGCGCCGTTTTCCATGTCGCTGTCATGAACGGTACGTTCCAGGGTGAAACCAGGCCGCAGACCCCTACCGGCTGGTGCAGGGTATAGTTCAGCATCTGGTCATCGACCGGATAGGTATGCCCATCCATCCGTGTGCAGACTTCTGCAAAGAAGTCGAAGTTATGGGAGGCTCGGGGTATGAGTACGTTCTTGGTCTGATGAATTGGAAGCCCCGTATCCAGGGTTTCCAGCTCGGCCAGATTTGGCACGTTCTTGTCGATCAGCTCGCCCAGCTTGCGCATCAGCTTGGCCCGTTCCTTGGCTGGAGTGTTGGCCCACTTGGGGAAAGCTTCCTTGGCAGCCGCCACGGCTTGGGCGACTTCCTCGGCGCCGCCGCTGGCCACTTCGCCCAGTGCCTCGCCGGTCGCCGGGTTGTAATTGGTGAACGTTTCCTTGCTCTCGACCTCACGGCCGTTGATCCAGTGCTTGATCATTTCAGACCTCTTTGGCAGCTGCGGCGAAGAAAGCTTCTTCGCTGACGATGGTATTGACGAGGCGACCGACGCCTTCCACTTCCACGACGACTTCATCTCCAGGCACCACATCGGCAAGGCCTTCCGGCGTGCCGGTGGCGATCATGTCGCCGGGCTGCAGGGTCATGAAACTGGAAAAGTATTCGATCAGGTAGGGGATATCGAAGATCATGTCCGCCGTGGTGCCTTCCTGCTTCAGCTCACCATTGATCCAGGTGCGCAGGCGCAGGTTGGATGGGTCTGGCACATCGGCGGTGTCGACGATCCAGGGACCGATCGGTGTGGTGCAGTCGCGGTTTTTCACCCGCAGGTTGGGGCGGTAGTAATTCTCGAGGTAGTCGCGGATCGCGTAGTCATTGCATACGGTATAGCCAGCCAGATAGTCCAACGCGTCCGCGCGCTTTACATAACGTGCCGGTTTGCCAATGACAGCCACCAGCTCACACTCGTAGTGCATATACTTGACGTTGTCAGGCCGCCAGGTGATCTGCCTGTGTCCGGTATAGGTGTTGGGCGATTTGATAAAGGCCAGTGGCTCGGTGGGTGCTTTGAAAGCCAGTTCTGCCGCGTGGTCCGCATAATTGAGGCCCAGGGCAAACATGCTGCCTGTGGCGGGCGGCAGCCATTCCACCTGGTCTTCCAATAGCCGTTCGCCACTGGGCAGACGTACTGCATGGTCATCGTCGACGGTAACGGTATGGATCTCACCCTGATAGCGAATACGTGCATGTTTCATGGGGTGCTCCTTATTCCGCAACTACGGTATTGATGAGGCGGCCAATGCGGTCGATTTCGACCTCTACGCGATCACCCGGCGTGACATCGACGCGGCCCTCAGGCGTACCGGTGATCAGCACGTCGCCTTCGTTCAACGTCATGAACTCGCTCAGCTCGGCGATTAGCTGAGGGAGGGTGCGTACCCAGTTAGCCGTCGTGTTTTCCTGGCGCAGCGTGCCGTTTACATAGAGCTTGAGGGTGAGCAGATTCGGGTCGCTCACGGCCTCTGCCGGCACCAGTTCAGGACCTATGGAACAGAATCCGTCCCGGCATTTGGCCTTCACGGCAGGCCGGTAGTAGCTCTCTTCCGGCAGGCTGAATTCGTTGACGACGGTATATCCCGCCACGTAGCTCATGGCCTGGTCTTCAGTTACCCGGCTGGCCCGTTTGCCAATCACTACTCCCAGGGCTGGGCCTGCCTGCAGACGCTCACCCTGGGGCATGATGACGGGCTGCTGGTGCCCGTTACGGGTGTTGGGCGTCTTGATGAACAGGACCGGTTTCAGTGGGGGCTGTTGGTAAGGCGGTTCGTGAAACTCTTCAAGTCGGCTGCGCAAAAGGCCTTGGAAATTCAGGGCGACGCCGAACAGTGTTCCATTGGCAGATTCGCTAAGTGATCGCGACATGGCGCTCTCCCTTGTTATTGGTGTGGAAACAGGGCATGCCTGTTTGGGAGTAAATAGTTAATGTGTTAACGTTATATTTAATATGTTAACTAAGGTCAAGTGTTACCTGAGTTCGCGTATGCTTGGTTCAACAACAAAAGAATGATGTTCATGAAAAGTCCTGCGTCCGTGTCCATCCAGCCGATCCCCAACATCAACATCGGGCAGGTCTACGACCAGCGTTATGCCGATGCCGAGGTGCATTACGATGCACTAGGCAGACTGGCGGAGTTCTTCGGGCGCAACATGCGTGCCCACCGGCATGACCGGTTCTTTCAGGTGCATTACGTGAAGACCGGCAAGGTTCGGGTGTATCTGGATGACCGGCAGTACCAAGAGCAGGGCCCTATGTTCTTCATCACACCGCCTCCGGTCCCCCATGCCTTTGTGACGGAGGAGGGCAGCGACGGACATGTCCTGACGGTTCGCCAACAGCTGGTATGGTCGCTATTGCAGGAGGTGCCTGATCTCTGGACCGCATCGGGGTTCCTGCCGATCTGTGTAGGCCTGGCCAGCCTGGAGGCTGAGTTTCGCGAGGAGGCCGAGCGGCTGGCCTCGTTGTTTGAATTGCTAAGGCTGGAGGCGGGTACACCTCGTCCTGGCCAGGCCTGTGGCTTGATAGCCCTGACTCGCCTGATCTTTATCAGCATGCTTCGTCTCTCTCCAAAATCAATCGCGGCACAGCCTGCGCGGCAGGATGACCTGCAGTTGTTTCGGCGCTTCAATGAACTCATCGAAGCGCACTACACCGAGCATTGGCCATTGTCCCGATACGCTGATCAGTTGGGCCTGACGGAATCGCGGCTGAACGACATCTGCCGACGTACCGCAGACATTCCCTCGAAACGGCTCGTCCATGACCGCCTTATGCAAGAGGCCAAGCGGCTGTTGGTGTTCACGGGTAGTTCCGCCAACGAAATATGCTTTCGCCTGGGCTTCAAGGATCCTGCCTACTTCAGTCGCTTCTTTACGCGCCAGGCAGGTATTACGCCCAGCGACTATCGGCTCAGCCGTCGCGCCAGCACTTTGGCAACCGAGTCGTAACCCCTAAAAAAGCCGCGCCACGTATGACGCGACAAAGGGGCGACCGGTCAGGCAGCGCTGTGCTCGCGTTGCAGTCGATGAAAATTACGGCTGAAATACACCAGGCTGTCGCATCGCTCGCGGGTACAGATTTCATCGAGCTCTACGAGAAGCACCGAGTGGGTGCCGACTTCCTGGGTATCGGTAATCCTTCCCTGCAGGCTGGCCAGGGCATCGTCAAGAATCGGAACGCCCTCGCGGCCCTCCTTCCAGGCGTGACGCTTGAAGCGCTCATCCATGTCGATACCGGTCATCCCGGCAAAATGACGGGCCACTTCTTCATGTTCGCCCGCCAGGACATTCACGCACAGCCGCCCGTTCTGCTTGAAGACACCATTCATGGCACTGTTGCGGTTGATGCACACCATAACGGTGGGCGGCGTGTCCGTGACCGAGCAGACGGCAGTGGCCGTAATGCCACAGCGTCCACCAGGACCATTGGTGGTCAGGACATTCACGGCGGCGGACAGCGACGCCATAGCATTGCGAAAGGCTTGTTGGGTTGGGCTGAGTTGGATCATGACCTTTACCTCCACGGGGCGCCGGATCAGCGATCCGGCGACAGCATTGCAGGATTACTGGCGAATACGGTCCAGCATGTTGATATCGTCCGGGTTGGTCAGGTGCGGAACGGTCCAACCGTTTAGGTCGTAGTCCGACAGGCACTTCTCTACCATATCAGTCATGCTCTTCATCGCACCGGTCCCTTGTGCATGGCGCAGCGCCTGCATGCGGATCTCGTCCTGGCTCCCGGCATAGTTGATTTCGTACAGCTCATGGCGTCCGCCAAATTCCGTGCCGATGGCATCCCAAAGTAGCTTCAGGATCTTGATACGTTCCTCATGGCCCATACCGCCGGACCCGCGACAATAGGTACTCAGGTATTTGTTCAGCGTCGGATCCTTGAGATCGCGCGATCCGGTGGGCAGGTAGATCAAGCCGCTGGCCACGACCTGCTCAATGATCTTCTTGATCTCCGGATAGGCTTGTGGCGCCAGCACACGGTAGGCTTGCAAGGCTTGAGCGCTGGGTAGCCAGGCGCCGTTTTTCCACTCGGAAGCATTACCGTACATGGCGTCAGTAAGTGACCAGAAAAGGTTACGCCATGCAACAACTTCGCCCATTTGTGCCTGCACGCCACGGAACTCCAGCGAGCCGGTGCATTGCAATGCCTTGAACAGTGCACCGGTGATGAAGTCCAGTTTGACGGCCAGACGGGTACAGCCTTGCATGGGGAACAGTCGACCAAAGCCGCCTTGTGGAAACCATTGCTTGCAGCGATCGAAATCTCGATAGATCAGAATGTTTTCCCATGGGATGAACACCCGGTCCATGATGAGGATGGCGTCGTTCTCGTCGAAGCGGCTCGACAACGGATAGTCAAATGGAGAACCCGTCATCCCGGCCACCAGCTCATAGGAGGGACGGCAGATCAGCTTCATGCCCTTGGTATTCATCGGGGCGATAAACATCAAGGCGAAATCTGTGTTGTCTCCGAGCAGCTGCGCAGAGCCTTGCCCCACGAAGTTATAGTGTGTCAGGGCCGAGTTGGTCGCCACGACTTTCGCGCCGCTGACGATGATGCCACCGTCAACTTCTTCATCCACAGAGATGAATACGTCCTTTACCTGATCGACCGGCTTGTCGCGATCGATGGGCGGGTTGACGATAGCATGGTTGAGGTAGAGGCACGCTTCCTGGATACGCTTGTACCAGGTGCGGGCATTCTGCTCGAATTTGCCATAGAACTCGGCGTTGGCGCCCAGTGCGCTGCCAAAGGCGGCCTTATAATCAGGTGTGCGGCCCATCCAGCCATAGGTCAGACGCGACCACTCGGCGATGGCATCACGCTGTTCGCGCAGTTCATCAGCGTTACGGGCGAAGCGAAAGAACTTGTGTGTATAGCCGCCGTTACCCGTGTCGGTTTCCCAGCAGAGCGTTTCTCTGGTTTCGGGATCATGGAGGGCGTCGTACAGCTTGGCCATGGA
Organism: Pseudomonas sp. LTJR-52; assembly: GCF_003691465.1. Classification (NCBI taxonomy): domain Bacteria; kingdom Pseudomonadati; phylum Pseudomonadota; class Gammaproteobacteria; order Pseudomonadales; family Pseudomonadaceae; genus Pseudomonas; species Pseudomonas sp. LTJR-52. The sequence goes on along the minus strand of NZ_CP033105.1, from coordinate 4,309,761 downwards.
GGCCGCGGCGTTACGGAAGGCCGGATGGGTAGTGACATCCTTGACGCGATCGCCATAAATGTAGATTTCACGATCATCACGCAGGCTGGCCAAGTATTCTTCGCCCGTCAGTGGACGGTTTTTCTCGGCACGATAATCTTCGGGCATCATGAGGGCATGTCTCCGTATCATTGTTCTTATGCAGGTAATGCGTAACGCTTGGAAGAGATCATGAGCCTGCCGCCGCGGCGGAAGAATGGCTTTTCCAGACAACCGCTTGTACTTTTCATGGAGCGATTTCATCTGCCATTTCGGGCTGATGAATCTCGCCAGGGGAGCTGAACGAAATGAATGTATTGATCGTGGGTGCGTCACGGGGTATCGGATTGGCGCTGGTTACGCAGTACCTGGAACGCGGTGCGCAAGTCTTTGCGCTGGTTCGCCGGCCTGATAACGAAGCCTTGCAACAATTGAGCGCGACTTACGGCGATCGGCTGGTGCTGCTGTCCGGCGATATGACGGACCCGGCACTGATTCCTTCTCTCAATAAGCAATTGCAGAACACAACGCTGGATCGTCTGATCGTCAACGCAGGGATTTATGGACCTGATCACCAGGATGTCATGGCAATCAATACCGAAGAGATTGCAGAGTTGTTCTCGACAAATACGGTTGCGCCGCTGCGTGTTGTCGAAGGGTTAAGCCATTGCATCGCAGACGGAGGTGTAGTGGCGTGTATGAGTTCTCAAATGGGAAGTGTCACGCTTGATCGTGCCGCAGATATGCCGTTGTATGGAGCCAGCAAGGCGGCCCTGAACAGCCTGCTCAGGAGCTGGGCATCCTCGCATATCCCGTTGTCGTTCAGTGTGCTGGCGTTACACCCGGGGTGGGTTCAGACCGACATGGGCGGCCACTCGGCACCACTGACCACAACCGAAAGCGCTAAGGGTCTGATTGCCGTCATCGAGCAGCAGGCGGGTCGCTGCCAGTGTGACTTTGTCAGCTACCAGGGCGAGTCGCTGCCCTGGTAGGTTGAGGCACGTTAGTATGGAAATAAGGCACATAGTCTGCTCCGTCCTGTGCCTCGTACCTTTATGCACAGACCGGTGGCTTGCGGTTCGCCCAGGGTTGGGCGCGTTCGAGTTGTGCCGCCAGCGCAAGCAGGGTGTGCTCCTCACCAAAGCGTGCCGCAAAATGCGAGCCGAGTGGCAACCCATTCTCTGTCCAGTAGAGCGGAACGGACATGGCCGGTTGGCCGGACGCATTAAACAGCGCCGTGAAGGGTGAATAGCTATGGAAGGCTTCGATTACTTCGGCCAGGCTGAGGCTGGGGTCAAAGGCGTCCAGGTCACCGATCAGGGGTGGCTCCCGAGTCAGGGTTGGCGTCAGGATCAGATCATGGTCAATCAGGAAGTAAGCCAGCTGCCTGCCCAGCGCATGGATGCTTTCTACCGCGGCGGCATAACGTGCGGCCGGAATATCACCCCGCTCGCGTAGAATGATGCGCGTACGGGGGTCCAACTCTTCGTCTGCAACAGGTTGCCCTCTCAGCTGGCCGACCATATCCAGAAAGTTTCGAGTGCTTGGGCCAATGATATTGAAGAGGTGGTCCAGAAGTCCCGGCAGATTGACGGGTAGCGTGGCAAGCTCCACGTGATGGCCGAGCTGCTCGCACAGCCGTGCAGTATGACGTACCGCCTTCAACGCCTCCAGACTTGTTGGCCACGGCCCCAGTTGCTCGATCACCGCGATACGAAGCGGTGCGGGATCAGCCGAGACGGCCTGGGCGAACGGCATCGCTTGAGCCGGCGCTGCGTAGGGCGCACCCAGGTCCGCCCCAGCGGTGGCGTCCAGCAGAAGGGCACTGTCGCGTACGGATAACGTAATGGCATGGGGCGTCCCCATTCCGGCCCACCCTTCGCCTACCAGCGGACCGGAAGGCAGTCGGCCTCGGGTGGGTTTCAGACCGAAGACCCCGCAACAGGATGCCGGGACACGCAGTGAGCCGCCCCCATCGTTACCATGAGCAAACGGGATGGCACGGGCAGCGACCAGGGCGGCAGCACCACCGCTGGACCCGCCGGCACTGCGTTCCGTATTCCAGGGATTTCGGGTGGCGCCGAAACGGGTCGACTCGGTGGTGTAGGAGGTTCCGAATTCCGGTGACGTGGTCGTGCCTGCAAACACACAGCCCGCGCGACGCAGACGGGCAACCACTTCACAATCAAGATCAGCGCGTGCCTCACCCATGACGCGTGAGCCCTGTGTCATGCGGGCGCCCTGAACAGGGGAGAAGAGGTCCTTGATGAGGGTCGGAACACCGGCCAGTACGCCTTGTCGGGCTTCCGGTCGTTGTGCCATCTGCCGGGCCACGTCATAGCACCGCTCGCTGATAGCGTTGAGTTGCGGGTTCACCCGGTCGAGCCGCTGGATCGCCGCGTCGAGCAATTCGATTGGCGTCACTTCACCTTGCCGTACGAGCAGGCTCAGGGCTGTGGCATCCAGGGTGTCCAGCAGGTGGTCGATGTCATTCATAAACGGAGCTCCTTGTAGCTGAATTCAGGGATGGGTGGAGCGGGCCGGGCTGGTGATTCCACGGCGCAGGAAGCTGAGCAGCGCCCACACAAGGGCGGTGATGGCGCTGGCGACGGCAAGCAGGCCAATGGCATGGTGCAGATTACCGGTTTGGCCAAGCAGAGCAATGACGATCAGTGGGCTTGAGAACTGGCCCAGGTACAGGCAGGCGGTGAAGATACCGAGTCCCCGGCCACGGGCGGTCGCGCTCAAGGCATTCATCACCGGTGCCATGGAATTGGGAACCAGCATGCCGGCGCCCAGACCGTGAATCGTCACGGCGAGCAGAACCTGGTAATAGGTGTGGGCGGTAATGAGTAGCCCCAGTCCGCTGGCCATGAGCAGTAGCAGCAGCACATTGCACCCCGCGAGCCCTACACTTCGACGAACGAAGGGCCAGAGCAGCGAGCCTCCCAGTGAAGTGAGAAGCCCCAGCCCTGCGCACAGCCCGATCAGCGTACTGGACGTAACCCCTAGCCCGACCAGCAGGGTGGGGCTTTGGACTGGGACGATGAAACTCAGCACCATGCCAAAGAACACCAATAGATAGTTGATGATTAACGGCGGAAGGGAGGACTGCCCAGGCTCGGTTGAATGCATTGCCCGGGCATGATGAACCTCGGGCTCCCAGAGCAGCTTGAGCATGGCCGGGACAAGCAGGAGGGGAAGCAGGTACAGCAGAAACGGTGTTCGCCAGGAGTGTTCCCCCAGTGCGCCACCGATGGCAAAGAAGATCGAGCCTACCAGACCAATCGTGATGACTTGCCCGTTTACGTAGCGCATGCGTTGTTCGCCATGCCAGTAATCGGCGATGAGCGTGACGCAGCAAGTCATGACTGCCGCCTCGGCACAGCCAAAGAGCAGTCGCAGACCAACAATTCCTTTCAGGCTGTCCAAAAATGCAGGTGTGGCGCCGCAAAGTGCATAGACCAGTGTCGCCAGAATCAGCAGACGTTTGCGTCCGAGCCGGTCGGCCAGCCAACCGGCCAGCGGTGCGCAAAGCGCAATGGCCAGTGCCGGCCCCGTAATGGCCAGTGGTATGAGAACGCCCGTCTGGGGCTCTACCGGCCCGAATTCTGCGGCAATCTTGGGTAGAACCGGTGCGACCATCACGGAGCCCATGATTGTCAGGCTGCTACCAAGCATGAGGACAGCGCCCTGCGCGCGACCAGCGGTATGCCGGCCTTCTAGATAGGACTGGGACATGGTAATTCCTCAGAAACTGTGGGAAAAACGCACGGCGACGGCATAACCCTCGGTACGGTTACGGGCGTCGAATTCCTTGTAGGCATGCACCCAGACAGGTGGCAGCCCTGGCTGGAAAAAGCTCACTGCAGGTCCGATGGCCAGTACCCGGGCGCGGTTGCCGTAGGTAAGGTTGGGTGCGTCATCGTCGCTGAGCTGGCGGTAGTAGTAACCGCCAATACCGGCTGTCCAAGGCCCGAAATGCTGGCCCACTGCGAACTCGTGGCGGTACTCAGTTCCGCTCTTGTAATCCGTAGAATGGTTACGGGTGTTCACGTCCAGCTCGAAGCTGGATGACACCTCGACTCCTGAATCACTGATATAGGTGGCGTTGAAGATAGGTGAAAACGTCCAGTGGTTGAGGCCGGGGCTGACCAGACGGTTCTTGTCGTAATCGCCGGTGGGTGCCTGAATCTGGAACTGCGCGTTGATACCAAGGTTACGTGAGGGCGTCCATTGTAGAATCAGTGGCAACACCTGCAGGTCCGCCTGCCGGAATACGTGAGTGCTGTCCGAAAAGACGGTGGTGCCGCCCACCTTGACCTTGAGATCAGCGTCCATGTCGAAAAAAGGCGCGATCACACCAAACCCGTATTTTGCACCCAGCAGTTCGGTATCGGTCATGCGGATATAAGCCAGGCCGAGTGAGAGGACGCCAAGGGAAAAATCAGTCCCGTTGTCTCGGCCGTGGCGGTCTTTGACAGTATTGGCCCAGTAGTAGTTGGTACGCAGGCCAACGGTGCCTGTTGGCGACGGTGGCGGTGTGAACCCGGCGCCGAAATCATAGACACCAAAGGCTGTTGTAGGGGCTCCGCCCTCAGTCGCCTGGGCGGGATGAGTCAGGAATAAAGTGGCTAACAATACGGAGCTAATTGTTGTGATCTTGTATGCTTCGTACATCGAGACCTCTCCCTTTGTTTTTTCTTAGGGTGGGGGAGGTCAAGCGAGGGTTGTTATCCGGATTTGGCAAAACTGGTCATATAGTCTTCACGAACACGGCGTAAAGTAGCGGATGGTTTTTCGCCAAACAATTTGGCGTAGTCGTTGGCAAAGCGGCTCAAGTGCCAAAAACCCCATTGGGCTGCTACGTCCTGCACCGAAACCGTGCCGTCACTGTGACAAAGCGTACGGTGCGCCGCATTCAGGCGCAGCGTACGCAGATAAGTGGTCGGGTTGACGCCCAACGCCTCCTGAAAACAGTACTGTAGTTTGCGTCGGCTGGCGCCGATGCGGTTACAGAGTTCCAAAATCGAAGGCGGCGTTTCCTGACACGAAAGCGCATACTCGCGGGCTCGGTCTACCATCCGCTTGCGGGCTGTGGGAGTCAGTGCCGGAACCTCTTCGCCAGCATCGAGCAGATCCAGAAGGTGCAACATAACGGTTTCCCGGATACCGTTTCGGATAGCCTCGTGCCTCAAGAGGCCTTGACTCTGGCTTTGCGTATTTGCGATGTCGTCAAGCAACCTGACGAACTCGCTGTAACGCTGATGGGGGCGGAGACGGTAACACTTTGGCAAGTCGTCAAGTGTGAACGGGCTCTGTTGCTGCTCTAGGATGGGAAGCAGCTCGGCCTCTGCAACGCTGATGCATAGCAGGTCGAGATTGGCAGGCGTCTGCAACTCTGGCAGGTGAGCGCCGCGGGCGACCAACAGGCTGGCTTCTCTCAACGAGTGTCCGGCGCAATGAAGCTCGCACGCTTCGTTGAGGGGCAGGCTGAATGCAATCGCACCTGGCCATGCCGAGCCGTTCTTGCGCAATGCCTGATTGCACCGATCGCGGGTCAGATGCATCCAGTCCAGCTGGATATCGATCAGTTCGCCCTCGAAGCGTCCAGACGAGACCTGGTCATAATGCAATGCCCAGCCTGTCATGGCGTGGGAGTGCTCCGATACGTCCTGAGTATGGGTGTGATGCATTTGAGCCTTTACCGGTAACGCAGCCTTGATGTCTTGGTGCATTTTGGAAACCTTTCTGCTCGTTAAAGGCCTTTCCTGCGAACTGAGGCAAGTTCTGTTCCTCAACGTACCATCCAGACGTAGATGTGCCAAAAATGGCTATTTGGTAGTGCGTTCACACCAGTGCCATCTTGGATTCAGGCAGCGTCATGCCACCGTCAACGACCAGGGTCTGCCCTGTAATGAACGAGGCGGCCTCTGAGGCCAGAAATAGCATCGCACTGGCAATGTCGGACGGCTGACCAAGACGCCCGAGCGGGATACTGGCCCTGATCTGTCGGGTGACGTCGCTGTCGCCCAGATTGCCCATGGCAGGTGTCTGGATCATGCCCGGTTCGACGCCATTCACCCGAACGTTATGATGTGCCAGTTCCAGGGCGGCATTACGAACGAATCCGTTCACGCCGGCCTTGGCCGCCGCGTAATGGCAGAGCCCGGGATAGGCCACCCGAGGGCCTGTCACTGAGGACGTAACCAGCACGCAGCCCTTGCCCTGTAGCCGGAACAGTGGCAATGCCTGCTGCGTTAGCCAGAACAGGGATGACAGATTGACGGCCAGGGTACGTTCCAGCACTTCAGGTGTAATATCGGCGAATGGAGTTAGTGGAAAGTAGCCGGCGTTGTGTACCAGGACATCCAGCCGGCCGCAGGTTTGCTTGACGGTTTCCATGAGTGTCTTGATCTGATCGCGCTCGGCCAGGTCTACCGGATGGGCGGTCACGTATCTTCCCTCCTTTTGCAATCCCTGCGCGACCGCTGCTGCGTTCTCCGCATTGAGGTCGGCAATGACGACCTGTGCACCAGCTCCGGCAAAGTGCTCGACAATTCCTCGCCCGATGCCTTGGCCGCCCCCGGTGACGAGAACGACCTTGCCGGTAAAGTCGTGTATCGATCCTGCTGATGTCTGATCCTGCATCATCCTGCTCCTGCGGTTATGTCGAATGAAAGTAGGTCCGCCACTGGGCCTGTGTTTACGTTGGCTGTTGCGCTGGCGTGGCTGGCCTTACAGGTGCTCGTAGGCAAGCGTGGGCACATCGACGATGCTGGATCCACCGTCCGCCACGATTGAAGCGCCTGTGATGATCGAGGCTTCAGGAGAAAGCAGAAACCGGCAGACTTCAGCGATCTCCGCTGATGTGGCGGGGCGGCGAAGAGGGACATCGCGGGTTACCCGGCTATACGCCGCCTCAAGACTTTCGTCGTAATGCTGCATCAGCGGCTGCATCTCTTCGTCGGCCATCGGCGTTTTCACCCAACCTGGGCAGACCGCATTGACGCGGACGCCGGCAGGGCCATAATCCTTGGCGAGTGAGCGGGTCAAGCCGATCAAGGCATGTTTGGCGGTGGTATAGCTGCAAACTCCCCCTCCTGCGGCCAGCGAGGCGATAGAGCCCAGCAGCACGACAGCGCCCCGTCGCTCGATCAGTGAGGGCAGGCACGCCCTGACGCTGTAGAAAGCGGTGTCCAGATTGCTTTGCATCGCCTGCTGCCATCGGGTATCGCTGGTCTCAAGTGCGGTGCCCTGGCCCAGACCGCCCGCAGAGGCGACAAGGCCATCGATTCTGCCGAAGCGCTCGATGATACGAGGGATGAACATCTCCCAATCCGCACTGCTGGCCGCATTACCCGTCAGTACCAGCCCACCTGTACGAGCGGCTACCTCCTCCAGCGGTTCCCGACGGCGACCAATGAGTACAAGCTGGGCGCCTTCATCGGCAAGGCGATAGGCGCACGCCTCACCGATACCGCTACCTGCCCCGGTGATTACGTAGGTTTTCACCTCATTCATGGCCTGGGTACTCGGTTGTGTTGAGGATTCTGCTGAATGAGCCAACCGGGAAGTTCGACCATTGTCCCAGGTCATCACCGGTATGGCCGCAGATCTTTCCGTCGCTGCGGTGCTGCTTCAGGTCGATCAGCACCAGCCCGAGCGTAGGAATGATCTTTTCCCGCCAGACGAACAGATAGAGCTCGTTCTCCAGCTTGAAATAATGGCAGCGATCCGTATCGGCCAGCCCACGTTCAACGCCACTCAGGCAATGCCAGCTGTAGAGATTTTCGTTGAGATAGATGTGTTCATAAACCTCATGAGGACTGTAGGCGTAGCAGTTGCGGATGCCGACCAGTTCGTGGGTCGGCTGATGTGGGTGATTCGCTTCCGACGGTGATGTACCTGAATAAAGGCCCTGTATCGTCCCATGAGTGAACTGCGCCGAGACTGGCGTCAGATCCTGGCCCGACAAGGCACACCTGAACAGATCGCTGCGCTGATCATCCTGCGTTGGGAGCTGCCCGTAGACCCGCGTGAAAACGCCTTGCTTCAAGTCCAGCACGAGGCTGATCGAGGCAGTGGAGGTGTCGGTCTGCTGAAGGAAATCGATCAGGTAGATCCCTTCCCGGATGGATGTGACACGAGAGGCCGCCTCGTGAGATGTCGAGTGGTCTGCAGAGGACCAGCCAACCGCATTTTGGCTGAAGCGGTAGGTAATGGATTCGCCGGACGGGCCGTCGAGCACTAGCGTCCTGCCGTTGAGGTCGTTCGAGACAGGCAACGTGTAGTTGTCGAGGTTGAAGCCATCGGCCAGTGCGCCTACGGTGATCCAGTCCTGTTGTTGGGTCATGTCATACACTCCGTTTGATAGGTGAGGTCATCATCCACCAGCGGCCTGGCGCCCGGTATCAACCAGATGGTTGAGATCGCCAGGAGAAAGCTCACAGAAACAGGTGCCGGATCAATTCAGTGCGGTTCGTGACGTTGAACTTGCGATACAGGTTATTCAGGTGCGTTTTAACGGTCGGCAGTCCTATATCCAGATGCCGCGCCAGCGCCTTGTTGCTCAGGCCATCCTTGAGTGCCAACGCAATGTCCTGCTCTCGAGGCGTCAGGCCGGTAAGGCGGGCTGTCTCGCAAGGTTCATGGATGAAGGCCAACGGCAGCGTAAGCTCCAGCAGACTTTGCAGGCCTGTCAGCCGCTCTATCTCTTCGGCTGTAAATGCGCCTAGTGCCCGTGTGCGCAGAAGCGAGATACCAAATGCCGGCCGTCCGGCCTGATAGGTCAGGATTTCGATGACATCGCAAATGGAGTAGGTATCGAGAAAGGTGGCGTATCGGCGCGAGCGATGTGCTTCTTGCCGAGTCGCTGCCACGCTGAGGGGAACGACTGCCAATCCCAGTTCGTGACAGCAGATGGGCCGCAGCGGATCAAATTCGCGGTAGACGTCCAGGTAGCACTGATGTACCTGAGGCGTCATAGTCAGCAGCTCGTAGTGATGAGCCTCAAGCTGCTGATTTACCTGATAGAGCACGGCAGAGGAAGCCGGTACGATTCGCGTTACCGCCTGTAGGCATCGCTGTTTGCCTTCAGTGGCTGGCATCATGACGAAGGTCTGCCTGGGCTCTGATTTATGCAGCCGCGAGGTAGTGTTTGACAAACCCATCACTGACGACTTCCCACAGGACAGGTGTGCCCTTGGTGACAGACCAGCTATCTCCGGTCTTGTAATGGGTACTTTTGCCTGTGGATTCGTCAGTCAGGATAACCTCACCATAAACAACCGTTGCCTGCTCATTGAACGGGTACACCATTCGGAACTTGCTTTTAGTGGTACCAAAATAAGCAGAGCTTACCGGATCGGTCGGCGCACCAAAGGTCATCTTGCCAAAGCACTTGCCGTCGCCTTCCAGGATTTCCGAACCCAGATCCGCCACGGTGCCCCAGGCTTCAAGATCGGTCAGTGCGGTGCCTTGTTTAACAGTGAATAACGACATGAAATGGTCCTTTTCGTTAAGGGAAAATATCAGCGGCGGCCTGTCATGTAGCCGGCGCTCTGATGCATGATCTTGCCCAGGCTGCAGATAACCGGGCGGAAATGGTCCTTGCCTATGATGTTGCTATGGCGAACTGAGCTGATCAGGTCGTAGCGGGCAGAGCCTTCGCTCATGCCCTCAGCCAGAACCTTGCAGATAATATGGCTTGGCGTTACGCCGAAGCCTGAGTAGCCCTGTACGTAGAACGCATTGGGCCGACCGGACAAGGTGCCGATCTGGGGGAATAGATTGGCACCGCATGCCATCGGGCCACCCCAGGCCAGATCGATCTTCACGTCCTTGAGGTACGGGAAGATCTTGAGCATCAGGTTGCGGTTCCAGGCCTTCAGGTCTTTGGGGATATAGTCGAGATAAGGCGTAGCAGCGCCAAATAGCAACCGGTTCTCGGCCGTAACGCGATAATAGTCAATGACCGGGCGGATATCGCTGTAGGCCCCACGGATCGGGCTGATGCGTTCGATCAATTCATCCGAGAGCGGCTCGGTCATGATCTGGAACGCATAGGTGTTGATCGTTTTGGTATGGAGTTCCGGCTCCAGCTTGTTGAGAAAGCTGTCGCATGCCCAAAGCAGCTTGCTTGCCCTAACAGAGCCCTGCCCGGTGCGCACAGTGATCCGCTCACCATACTCAACGGCAAGGGCAGGGCTGTGCTCGAAGATCTTGACGCCATAGCTGGCTAGCGCCTTGGCCTCGCCCAATAGCAAGTTAAGTGAATGAACATGACCGCCGCCCATGTGCAACAGGGCGCTGGTATAGGCTTCCGATCCAATGATGCGGCGGACTTCCGAGCCTGTCAGCAAGGCAATCTCGTGGCCGGAGTTCAGTGATTTGAACTCTTTCTCCCAGGTGCGTAGTGTCTTTTCCTGGCGTGCGTTAAAGCCCATATAGCCGTAGCCATGATGGAAGTCCGCATCGATATTGTATTTCTGAATCCGGTCCTTGATGATGTCAGCGCCTTTGTCACTGATCTCGAAAATAGTCTTGAGGCCGTCTTCACCTACTTGGTTCTTGATCTTGTCCAGGTCATGACCAATACCCGCCATGATCTGTCCGCCATTACGGCCCGTGCCGCCAAAGCCCAGGTAACGACCTTCGAGAACCACGATATTGGTGATGCCTTTCTCGGCTAGCTCAAGAGCGGTATTGATTCCTGAAAAGCCGCCTCCGATCACAACGACATCGGCTTCGATGTCCGCATCGAGCGTTGGGAAGCTCAGGTTGTATTTCTTGGTAGCGGTGTAATAGGTAGGCGTTTCTATTGTAATCATGGGACTGCCTGGACGATCGAAGATAAAAGTGACCGGTTGAGCCACGCTAGCAGGCTCATGCCTCTATTAATGCAGCGTTCGGGCGGCAAGAATTGTTCCTGGCTGCCATGGGACTTGATCCTCGCTGCCGACCCACATTAGCAGCGTCCAAATCGTCCGCAACGGCCTGATGTTGTGCAGTGGGCTCATCTACTAATGTGTAGCGCGACGTACCGTTTTGCGTCTTGCTGCCGAGCCGCCATACCAAGCAGGCATCACTTACGTGGAGGCTACGGGTTTGATCGGGCGAAAGGGGGGGCGGGGGAGTATCTGCAGTTACATCATGCGTGTACGGCTAGAGCGCAGCAGACGGATCGTCCTGACGAATCGATGCGTATATCGCGCACCCGTGGGGCTTACGGCCCGTTCCTTCAAAAGGCGCTGGGAGAACCGCTCAGACGCCAGGCACCATCTAGTTAGCTGCAAGCCGTTTAATAAACGTCGCCGTTAGGCCTCCTACGCAAACACATCTCCAAGCCTTATTGTAATTTATTAAATAATACCAGCCCATAAAAGAGCCTTCCTTTTCAGCCACCTATTGGGTAATAAACAGGGCAAGACAGGCGCCCAAAAGCGTGGTACGCGTCGCGTATCAGGGAATCGGCCTGCGTTCGGGCAAAATAGCGTTAAAAGAGCTGGTAGCTAACCGTCCAGTCGCATGTCGGGGTCTCCACGGCAACGACCATCAACCGATCACGGCCCTGGCCGTCTGGTTTGCTTGCAGAAAACAGGGTCGACAGGCGATTTCCATAAACCGAGCCCTTATCGAGGCGCCAGGAGCGACCATAGCTTTCAACGCTTTGCAGGCACTCCAGTATCAGCCGGCCGGCCGGCTCCTTTAAAAGCTCGCACGTATTGCTAATAAAGTGACTCATACCTTGTTTGCTCCCTTTCAGTTCACTTCACCACCCGAACCCAAACTGCTCCCTGATACAACAGGCAGACCTTATCGCTAGACATGATCGCATCGTGAAAATTTCGTGAAAAAAATGTAAATAGATTATTGGCTGGCTGCAAAGCACGGCGTACAGTCTGGATACGGAAATGCCAGAGTTCGTTGATATGGATCAGCCTTTTCCACGCGGCTACCCAGGTGCGCTTGATCAAAGTGCTGCAATGACATGCCTATCCCTTATATGAGCCCACCCATGAGTATCCAGCCTGCGCCATTAAAGCCCGAGAATCCGGACCAGCCGACCCTTTACAGTCGCACCACTCAGTCGGACATCGAAGTCTTCAGGTTTGAGCAAGACGCAATTATGGTTGTGCGCAGTTCCGGCTCAGAAGCGTCTGAATCCACAGGTGAGGTTGATACTGCCGCACTGCAGGCTCTGCTGGTTTCGCAGGAGATAAATGTCTCGCGAGCTTTTCTGCTTTGTCAGAAACACCCAGGCAGCTGGGCCTGTTATGACTATCGATGCGGTGAACTCTCAGCGGTCCGATTGCTGGAGCAGGATGGTCTCAGCGTATTGGCTTACATTTGTGATGAGTTGGAACTCAACGAGTATCCACGGGAGCTGGTGGATCAGATGTGCCGGAGCGAGGCGGGCAAGGTATCGTGACAACTACAGGCGATACCTCAGTTAAGTTCGAGTATGCCCTCACGAACAATCAATAGCGCCAATCCTATCAACGCTAATCCTTCAAGCTGAAGCATAGGGTCCAGCGGGTCGAATGCCAGGCAACCTGCACCGCTCAGGCAGAGTAATGTACCCAGAGCAAACAGCATTGCGGTTATCCTCCGTGATCATTATCAGGATCTGCTTTTACATTACGTAGTCATTTTACCCTAAGCCGTACGCCCTTTCAGTGGGTCGTCAAGTGATTCCCAAGTAAGGACGAAACGGCGCTGCAAGGATTGACAGGCATTAAATTAAAAATGGTTACCTGAATGTGTGGGTAGCGTGCTCTGGCTGGGACTGGGTGACAGGCCAGCCACTGCTTTCAACGCTGGTGTACTGTATGGGGTCTGATGAAAACTTTATAGTCACGGTGTTCAGAGATTTTTAAGGAGCCAGTCATGACGTTTGCGCGGCTTTGTCGTAGCGCGGTTGTCGTTGCGTTGATTCTCTATGGGGTTCAAGGTGTACGAGAAGGTTTCAATCCCCTTCACTGGTCCTCTCGAGACGTATTCGTCCTGCTGAGTGCATGGGCGATTTATCTGGTCATCCTGATGGGTGAATCATGGCGTCGAGGACGGCATCAGCGATAAGCCTGTTCAACAAAAGAGAAGTCCGTCACAGGTGTGTGCACTTAACTGCAATCAGGTCGACAAGCGGTCTGTGACTTGGTGAACTTGTGGAGGCAATTTGACACTTATATGCCAGCATTGCGTGCCATCTCGCAATGCTCCTTAATGGTCAAATAGCAAAACGCAGGTGATGTGATGCTGGCGCGAGTAGTTGCTCTTTTGGTGTGCATGGCCACAGGATTGATAGTAGCAGACTGGCTGGGACTGATAAGCAGGGTTTCGGCGCTTACACTGTCTGGCACCCTCAGCGTTGTAACGATGCTTTTTGCGTTAACAATTTCCGCACTCTACATCTATACCCGCCTGGATTGATTTCGTTCCATCAGGTTGCCTAGCGCTGGATAACCGGCAACGTGCTCAGAACTATTCATTGACTGAACGATACTGCAAATAGCACAAAGGGAGCCTAAGCTCCCTCTCAACCATGCTGCACGATGCCTTTTGTTTTTCTTGTATGGCCCTAAGCAACCCCTGGATGCTTCGGATGCATTATGTTGTCTTTAAGTGAACGGATTACTTTAGACACTTCACAAGTTCTAAAATGATCAGTTCGCTTCGCCACTTTCAATCTTGTTTTTGTTGTTTTGAAGTGATCTGTTTTATTTGTTGTTCTTGTTATACCAGGAATAAAGCAGGTGCCGTGCCAACTTTAAAAAATCGTTATTAATCAGTGGCTTGAAGGTTTTGCCTGTTTTGGTGTTCCGATGCTGTTCCTGATTTCGTTACGCATTGACCCAGCACTGTCACCATGGCGTAACAGGATTGTTACGAAGGGCTTATGAGGCAGTTACCGGCAGGCTCAAACACACTGGGTCTTCAACAGCTCAAGCCCGAACGCCTTCTTCTCTTAGCCACTGATTGATCGTTGCATGCGTTTTCGGCGCTGGCGTGATTAAGCATAGAGGGCTTCCGCTGGAGCCTGGACGATGTTGATGCAGGCACACAACTCCATCGTAACGAACGATCCCCCGGAAGCGGATAACGGCATCAATCGCCTGATGGCTATTGTTAACGTCCTGTAATCAATCATGTGCCTGTCTGAATGCCATTATGCAGCGCACTAACGCGACGGCCGCTTGTCCCACCCCCTAATGAGCTCGTTGGAGTCGAGCCTGTATCTAGAATAGGGGAGTCGGAAGGCATTCCATGATTGTTTACATTGTGATGAGTAGGCGCGCCGTATGATGCTGGTGCTGATTGTCGTACTGCCGCTGCTTGGCAGCCTGTTACCTGCGGTGTTTGATCGCGGCGGTCGGCGCCTGCCTGCCATTGCGGCCTCGATACCCGCGGCGATTGCCTTCTTCATCCTGTTGAATTTGCGCTCCAGGTTGGCAGAGGGAGCCACCATCACTGTTTCGTACACATGGCTGGAAAACCTGGGCTTCAACCTGAGCCTTCGTCTGGACGGGCTGAGTTTTCTTTTTGCCTTGCTGATTCTGGGGATCGGCCTTCTAGTCATTCTCTATGCGCGATACTACCTATCGCCTGAGGAGGCCATTGGACGATTCTATAGCTACCTGCTGTTATTCATGGCAGCCATGCTGGGGGTCGTTCTTTCCGAAAACGTGCTGCTGATGCTCGTCTTCTGGGAAATCACCAGTCTTTCCTCGTTTCTGCTGATTGGTTTCTGGTCCCATCGCTCCGATTCGCGACGCGGAGCACGAATGGCCCTGACGATCACCTCAGGCGGGGGGCTTGCCCTGTTGGCAGGCATACTTTTGCTGGGGCACATTGCAGGCAGCTTCGAGCTGAGCCAGATCCTGGTTTCCGGCTCACGTATCGTTGAACATCCCCTTTACCCGCTGATGCTGGTGCTGATTCTGCTAGGTGCCTTCACCAAGTCTGCCCAGTTTCCGTTCCACTTCTGGCTTCCTCATGCGATGGCAGCGCCCACGCCTGTTTCAGCCTATCTGCACTCAGCCACCATGGTTAAGGCTGGCATTTATCTTATGGCACGCCTGTATCCAGCTATTTCAGGTACAGATGAATGGTTCTATATTGTCAGCCTTACCGGGTTGGTTACCCTGGTGCTTGGGTCAGCCATGGCCTTCTTTCAGCAAGACCTTAAAGGGCTGTTGGCCTATTCCACCATCAGCCATCTGGGCCTTATCACCTTGCTGTTCGGGCTGGATACCGACATGAGTTCGGTAGCTGCCATCTTCCACACCATCAACCATGCGACGTTCAAGGCCTCACTGTTCATGGCAGCCGGGATCATCGACCATGAGACCGGTACGCGTGATCTGCGTCGGCTGGGAGGGCTCTACCGGTACATGCCGCATACGGCACTGCTTGCAATCGTCGCGTCGTTGTCGATGGCAGGAGTGCCGCTGCTCAATGGTTTTCTGAGCAAGGAAATGTTTCTGGGTGAGACCCTGGAGCAAGGGTTGCTGGGGCCGTTCAATTGGGTCATTCCCGTCGTCTCCACCATTGCCAATCTGCTCACCATGGCATATTCCGTACGCTTCATTCATCAGGCGTTTCTAGACAAGACGCCTGATCCCTCGGCAATGCCTCACTTTCCACCCCATGAGCCACCGTTCTGGATGCGCGCGCCGGTCAATATCCTCGTCTTGCTGTGTGTCCTGGTAGGTCTGATGCCTGAGCAGACCGTAGGCGATCTACTTGCGCTGGCGGCACGGGTTTCATTAGGCGGACCGTTACCCGAATACAGTCTGACCCTCTGGCATGGGTTCAATCTGCCTCTTGTCATGAGCCTTATTGCGCTGGGCGGTGGCGTACTGCTGTACTTTGGAATGCGGCGTCCGCTGTTTCGCCTGTATAACCACCTCCCTGATGCCGAAGCGCGGGATGTGTTCGAGGGCGCAATCCAGTGTCTGGTCCGGCTGACCGTTCTGTTTACCGAACGTGTAGAGAACGGCTCGCTACAGCGATACATGACGCTTATGCTGATAGGCGTACTGCTCGTAACCGGGAGTGCCTTGTGGGATCTCGAGGTAGTGACGGGGCCGGTGGCGATGACTCCACTCGACCCGGTTACCTCGGCAGGGCTGGTGATTCTTATGGCCGCCTCGATTTCAGTCGTCTTGTTCCACCGTCGGCGGTTGCAAGCCATTGTCTTCAGCAGTGTAGCCGGATTGATGGTCTCTCTGCTGTTTGCCCGGTTCTCGGCGCCTGATCTGGCATTGACTCAGTTGTCGGTTGAGGTTGTCACCACGGTCCTGCTGGTACTGGCACTGTTCTTCCTGCCCTGGCATACACCGCGTGAATCCTCCGCACTGCGAAGAGGACGGGACGGCCTACTGGCGGTGGGATGCGGGGGATTGGTTTCTTTGCTGGCCTATGCGGTACTGACGCGGCCCTACGAGAGCATTGCGCAGTTCTTCCTGGACCGGAGCGTACCGGAAGGCGGCGGCAGCAACGTCGTCAATGTGATTCTAGTGGACTTTCGGGGGTTCGATACGCTGGGCGAAATCAGCGTACTGGCCATTACCGGCATCGCCGTCTACGCCATGCTGGACGGGCTAAACCCCAAACTTCCCGAGCGGGGGCTGGGTGGGTACCCCTGGATACGTGATCGGCACCCTCTGATGCTCAAGGTTATGGCCAAGCTCCTACTACCGCTGGCCCTGCTGGTTTCCGTCTTTATATTTCTGCGTGGCCATCAGCTGCCCGGTGGCGGCTTTATAGCGGGCCTGATCACAACGGCAGCATTGATCCTGCAGTACATTGCCAGTGGGCTTCGTTGGACGACTGCACGCTTGCCTCTCGATTATCGCCGCCTGGCAGGCAGCGGCATTCTGCTGGCCGGGGCGACAGGGCTGGTCGCATGGTTGTTTGGCAAGCCCTTCCTGACCTCTGGGTTCACGCACCTGCATATTCCAGTGATCGGTGACGTCGAACTGGCCAGCGCGACGCTGTTTGATCTGGGCGTATACCTAACCGTTGTAGGCTCCTCGTTGCTGACACTGGCGCATTTGGCCTCAAGCGGCCGACCGCAAGAGGAGGGCGTGTCCTGATGGAACTGTTTTTTGCCATCACCTTGGGTGTGCTGACAGCGAGCGGTGTTTACCTGATGCTACGTGGACGTACGTTCCCGGTCGTGCTGGGAATGACCCTGATCACTTATTCTGTGAATCTTTTTCTTTTTGCCATGGGGCGCTTGTCGACCGGTGCTGCTCCCATCATTGGTCAAAGCCAGACCTATGCTGACCCCTTGCCCCAGGCGCTGGTGCTGACTGCCATCGTCATCAGCTTTGCGATGACAGCATTCGTGCTGGTGCTGTCCATCCGTGCGGTTTGCGAACTTGGAAACGATCACGTGGACGGAGAGGAACAATGAGCCATGTGATCATCCTGCCGATTCTACTGCCGCTTTTCAGCGGGGCGGCCCTGTTACTATTCAATAGCATGACATCGCGAAACAAACGGTACTTTTCAGCGTTGGCTACCTTTCTGCTGATCCCGCTGTCAGCGTGGATGGTCACTGTTGCTGCCCGCGATGAAATCGTAACCTACACCCTCGGTAACTGGTCGGCTCCCTTTGGCATTCTGCTGGTGCTGGATCGGCTGAGTGCGATTATGGTGCTGATTACATCGGTTCTGGCGAGTGGTGCCATACTCTATGCCTGCCAGGGCGACGATGCTCGCGGCCCTAATTTTCATGCGTTATTCCAGTTTCAGGTAGCTGGCCTGAATGGTGCCTTTCTTACCGGCGACCTGTTCAATCTGTATGTCTTCTTCGAAATCCTGCTGATCGCCTCCTACGCGCTGCTGTTGCACGGCGGTGGCAAGGAGCGCACAAGTGCGGGCCTGCACTACATACTGCTTAATCTCCTGGGCTCGTCGTTGTTTCTGGTGGCCGTAGGCGTGCTGTATGGGCTGCTGGGCACCCTGAATATGGCACATCTGTCTGAGCGCATCGCACAGGTAGGGACGGGCGATGCCCCGCTGATTGCAGCCGCCGGGCTCCTGCTACTGTTGGTCTTTGCACTCAAGGCGGCCCTGCTACCTCTGTACTTCTGGCTACCACGTGCCTACGCAGGGGCAACGGCTCCGGTCGCTGCATTGTTCGCCGTGATGACAAAGGTCGGCGTATATTCGATTTTGCGTATCTATGCGCTGCTGTTCGGCCCTGACGCCGGAGCATTATCCCATCTGGCGCAACCCTTGCTGTGGCCTCTGGCCTTGCTGACCCTTGCCCTGGGGTCCATCGGTGCCCTGGCGGCGCGCCAACTCCAGGAACTGGTGGCTTATTTGGTGCTGGTATCGGTGGGGCTGCTGTTGGCTGGCATGTCGCTTGGACGTGTGGAATCGATCTCGGCTTGTCTGTTCTACTTAGTTCATACCACATGGATTACCGGAGGGCTCTTCCTGCTTAGTGATATGGTCGCCAGGCAGCGAGGGGAAACTGGGGCCCGACTGGAGAAAGGGCCTGCCCTGCGACAGCCCATGCTTCTGGGCAGCCTGTTTTTCATTGGGGCGGTGTCCATGGCGGGCCTGCCGCCGTTTTCAGGATTTTTTGGCAAACTGCTGATCCTGAAGTCTGCACCACTTTCGGAGGCGCGCTGGCTCTGGCCGGTATTGCTGATCTCCAGTCTCGGCCTCGTCATTGCATTAAGCCGGGCGGGCAGTACGGTGTTCTGGCGAGGCGGTGAGGACATCGCCGGGCAGGAGAGAGCAAATGGCTGGCGCCTGTTAGCCGCGATAACGCTGATGTCCGCCAGTGTCCTGCTGGTAGTCGTCGCAAAACCGCTGACGCTTTACCTTGACCAGGCTGCGCAACAAATCATGTCTCCAGCGGCTTACGCCAGTGCTGTATTACAGGAGGGTAGCCGATGAGCCGATTGTTTCCGCATCCATGGTTAAGCGCAGTTCTGGTAGTGCTCTGGTTGCTATTGGTCAACAGTATCAGTCTGGGAAGCTGGATTATGGGTCTTTTCCTGGGCTGGGCTATTCCACGGTTATGTACTCGAATGTGGTTCGAGAACGCGCGGCCCCAACACGGCTGGCTGACGATTAAGTTGCTTCTTAGAGTTACCAGGGACGCACTCGTCGCTAACATTCAGGTAGCTGTACTGGTCTTGGGGCCGACACGGCGGCTCAATCCCATCTTTGTCGAGGTGCCTGTGGATATTCGGGATGACCTTGGCCTTACCCTGCTCATGAGTATCATCTCGCTGACGCCTGGAACCGTATCGGCTGAACTCAATGAAGATCATTCTCTCATTCTGGTTCATGCACTCAACGAAGAAGATCCCGAGCAGCTGATTCGAAGTATCAAAACGCGTTACGAGCAGCCGCTGATGGAGATATTTCCATGCTGACCATTGTGATTCCCATTTGCCTGGCTCTATGTACGATTGCCGTGCTGCTGGCGTTTATCCGGCTGGTACGGGGGCCACATCAGTCCGATCGTATCCTGGCGCTGGACACCCTCAACATCAACGCGATCGCATTGATCGTACTGTTTGGCCTGTGGCTGGACTCAAACCTGTTTTTCGAAGCGGCGCTGATCATTGCCTTGATGGGGTTTATCAGCACGGTTGTACTGGCCAAATTTATTACCCGTGGCGACATCATTGAGTAAGGAGACATATGAACCCATGGCTTGAAGGTATCGTTTGTGTACTACTCCTCGTGGGTAGCGTGTTTACGTTGATTGGCTCGATCGGGCTGTTACGGCTACCTGATTTCTTTACCCGGCTGCATGGCCCAACCAAGGCCACCACGTTGGGCGTAGGCAGTACCGTCATTGCATCCATGCTGTATTTCACGACCCAGCACGATGGCCTGAGCCTGCATGAATTGCTGATTCCCCTGTTTTTGTTCATTACCGCGCCCGTCAGCGCTCAAATCCTGTGTAAAAGCGCAATGCAACAGCGATTGAAACGCACCGAAAAGACCAAAGGCGAACCCTGGCAGCCTTGAACATATGTGGGTGCGGCGCATGCGGAAGGGTTGAACACCATGTCTAAGTGGTAGTGCGCTTGTGGCCCGTTGGGCTCCTGCAGGACGATTGGCGAGCACTGTGGACAGGCCATAGTCTTTAGTTGAATTACCGGAAGAGTAAGGCAACAGTGATTAAAAGTGAGGCTGCATTTGCTCTATCGCTTGTAGCCTCTCTTTTTGCATGACTCAGCCGCTCGTTTGGCGCATGGGTTGCGCAACCTATCTTCAGCTCTTGCCTCGTTGCGCTCCTGGAGATCTCAATTACGCTGAAAATGATTTCGCGTAATCATTACAGGTGTTTCATGAGCGTCAATGCAAGAGCGATTCCCCTTTCCCTGGTGTGCCTATTGGCCGCCTGCTCCAGTGGCGGTAATACGGAGTCCTATGTCACTGCGCCCGGTGCGCCCAAGCAAACCATGACCAAGACCCTGGAAACCGGTGCCGATGTGTTACAGAGCAAGCCGCCTATCGACGCCCTCAATGCCTACCTGGACGGTTTCCATTTCTACAACGGACACCCGCATGGGCAGATGGAGGCTCATCACTATTGCTCGGTCCTTAACGAACAGGTCATCCAGTGTGTCATTTATGACGGCAATACCAGGGATGCCAAGATCATGGGCGTGGAGTACATCATCGATGAGGCGCTCTTCAAGCAGCTGCCTGCTGCGGAGAAAGCCCTGTGGCACAGCCATGTCCACGAGGTGAAATCGGGGCAGCTGGTAGCACCCGGGATACCCGAACCGGCGGAGCATAAGCTGATGGAAAAGCTTGTTCATACCTATGGAAAAACCTGGCATACCTGGCACACCGACCAAGACAAGACCTTACCGCTGGGTGTCCCTCAGTTAATGATGGGATTTACTGCCGACGGCCAGGCCAATCCACAGATGGTCGAGGCGCGTGATCGTCGTATGGGCATCGACAGCAAGGCGAAAAAAGCTGCCCGGGCCGATATCGTCGCTCCGGCCATCGATCCCGGTGCCGATGCCTGGCAAAAGGGAAGGATCATCCAAATCAAGGATCCCACTGGGTCTCAAAATCATGGCGCGCATTCGCAGCCCTGAAGGTAAAACGACCCAGGCATGGTTCTTGTGCCTGGGTCGATTGCACAAGGCTCAGCTCAGCCGGTTATAGCCGCCCGGCACGCCCCGCTTGGATAAGACCCACTGCCACAACTGGATATTCCGGGCGCGAAAGGCGGCAGCGCAAGACTGCAGGTAATACGTCCACATGCGATAGAAGCGTGTGCCGAGTTTTTTCTCAAAGCTTGGCCAGGCAGCATCAAAGTGCTTAAACCAGGCCATTAGCGTCTTGTCGTAGTCCGCTCCGAAATTATGCAGGTCTTCAGCCACAAATAATTCATCAAGGGCATCGCCTATCTGACCAATCGAGGGAAGGTCGCCATTAGGAAAAATATACTTGTCGATCCAGGGATCGGGAGAGGAATGCCGCTGATTCTTGCCAATGGTATGGAGCAGAAAGAGTCCATCATCCTTCAGGCAGCGATGAGCGACCTCCATGAACGTCCTGTGGTTCTTGCGCCCAACATGCTCGAACATACCAATGCTGACGATGTGGTCAAAAGGCTCATCCAGGTCGCGATAATCCTGCAGCCTGAATTCGAGCGGCAGTCCTGCGTATTGGCGTTTGGCAAACTCTGCCTGTTCTCTTGAGATCGTAACCCCTACACACGTAACGCCATAGTGCTCCGCTGCGTAGCCCATGAAACTGCCCCAGCCGCAGCCGATATCCAACACCTTCATGCCGGGACGCAGGCTGAGCTTTCGGCAGATGAGGTCAAGTTTGGCTTCCTGCGCAGAAGCAAGGTCCGTCGCATTTTTCCAGTAACCGCAGGTGTACGTCATCCGCGGATCCAGCATAGCGGCATAAAAGTCATTACCGAGATCGTAATGTGTTTGCCCAACCTGCCAGGCACGGCTTTGGGTCTGAAGGTTGAACAGTTGACTTCTCAGGTAATGAAACACCAGCCGCGACGGCTGTATGCGCGAGGACAAGTCTGCCTTCAGGATGCGGTAGATGAATTCATCCACCCGATCGACATCCCAGTCGCCATTAACGTACGTCTCGCCCAGGCCCAGGTTGCCTCGAGCAAATGCCTGCTCTGGAACGCCCTTGTTATGTAGCCGGATGTCCCAAGGGCTGGAACCGTTGACCTTGATTCCAGCAAGATCGAGCAATTCTTCGAAGTAGTCGAACGTTCGGGTATGGTCGGGACAGTAAAGCTCTTCATCCTGATGCTTGTGCGAAACTATAGCCATGCGCCTTTATCTCCTTGATCCTGTCAAAGTTGCTCATGACTTCCGTGAACGTACTGCTCCTTTTGATTGAATAAAATGTACAGCGGATGTGGTAGGCCAAAAGAGTGCTTTGAGTGAAATAGTGTTTTTCTATTTATATGAAACGTGGAGTGCACCTGGCCTCGAAAGTGCTCTCGCTGAATACACATTTTGTAAAATTTACTGATGGCATTTTGTTCAATAAGTTCGCGACGAAGCGCAGGAAAAACGCTTCCATGAACATTAAGTTCGCAGGGAGGAGGAGCGAAAAAATAGCTCCAGGTAGAACCACGCTCCTGAGCTGACGTACCATATTTCTCCTGCCCGCGCTTTTGCGCAGCGGCTTCATACCCCTTGCTATTGCCTCGGAGTCCCATGTCTGTTCGGATCTGTGTTCTCGAAACCGATATTCTTGTCCCTGAACTGGCCGAGCTGTACGACGGCTATGGCGCCATGTTTGTTCGTCTGTTCGAGCAGGTGCCGGAGCAGGTTGAATGTACGGTCTATAACGTCGTTGAAGGCCACTACCCACCGGAAGGCGCCCGTTTTGATGCGTATCTGGTTACCGGCAGCAAGGCGGACTCCTTTGGCGAAGAGCCCTGGATTCAACGCCTCAAAACTTATGTGCAACAACGTTATGAGCACGGTGACAAGCTCCTGGGTATCTGCTTTGGTCATCAGCTCCTGGCCCTGGCGCTAGGAGGGGTGGCCGAACGCGCCAAGGGAGGGTGGGGAATTGGGGTACAGCGTTTCGAGGTCGCGCAGGGCTTTTCCTGGCAGCAGCCTCCGCTGGAGAATGTCACGCTGATCGTCTCGCATCAGGACCAGGTCACGGCGCTGCCTCCCGCTGCGCAGTGCCTGGCCAGTAGCGCCTACTGCCCGAATGCGGCGTTCGTCATGGGCGATCAGGTGTTGTGTTTTCAGGGGCATCCGGAATTTGTGGCCGAGTATGCGAACCGGCTATTGGTAAGGCGCCAGTCAGTCTTTTCCACCGAACAATACGAGACGGCTGTAGCCTCGTTGGAGCAGCCTCATCAGGGCGCCCTGATCGCGCAGTGGATGGTGAATTTTGTGGCAGCCCCTCGTAGCTAATAAGCCGACGCGATACAAAAAAGGCGGTCTGAAAAGACCGCCTCGGTATCAAAGCTCAATCATGCGTTGGCGCCTCGTAAGCGACCAATGCCGAAGAACAACAGGGCCAGCAGCGGCAGGCTACTGCCCACCAGAACGATAGCTGGCCAGCCGCCTCGTTCATAAACGGTGCTGGCTATCGCCGACCCTGTGGCACCTCCAATAAAGATGCTGGTCATGTACAGGCCGTTCAAACGGGCGCGGCTCTTGGCATCGAGCATATAGACGGCACGCTGACCCAGAACCATGTTCATCTGCACGGCAAAGTCGAGCAGGATGCCGGTTATTGCCAAGCTGACGACCCCATAAGGCGAATGAACCAGCGCTGGTAGAAAACTCAGGGCGGCAAGCAGCATGGCAACTGCCGAGGCACGATGAGTATGGCCTGCATCGGCAAGGCGTCCTGCAATCGGTGCAGACACTGCGCCGACAGCACCTACCAGAGCAAAGACGGCAATCTGGGTCTGCGACAGACCGTAATGGCGGATCAACTCAAGGGGCGCGGCCGTCCAGAAGAGGCTGAAGGCGGCAAACATTAACCCCTGATACAGCGAGCGCTGGCGTAGCACAGATTCACGTCTGAAGAGATGAACCAATGACAACAGGAGCTGGCCATAATGTGCCTGGTGGGACGGTTGACGTGCGGGAACCACTTTCAAGACCACGCCGGCAATCGCCAACATGATCAACGCGCTGATAAAAAACACGGTACGCCAGCCGAAGTGATCGGCTATCAGGCTAGAGGCCGGGCGGGCCAGCAAGATACCCAGCAGCAGTCCACTCATGATGGTGCCAACGATGCGTCCACGTGACTGTTCGGGAGCAAGATGGGCGGCCAGCGGAATCAGTATTTGTACGGCCACCGAGCTGATACCGATTAATAGCGAGACCACTAGAAATACGCTGGGTTGAGTCGAAAGGCCTGCCGCCATCAGCATGACGGCCGAGGCGAGGACCGTGATAACCATTAGACGACGATTTTCCAGGAGATCGGCTAGCGGAACCAGCAGAAGCAGCCCCAGGGCATATCCGATCTGGGTCAGCGAAACGATTAGGCTGGCATCGTGCTCGCTGAGTCCGACGGCGGGAGCGATCAGCTCGATGATGGGCTGTGAGTAATAGAGATTGGCCACAATAGCGCCACAGCAAAAGGCAAAAAGTAATACCAGCCCTTTTGATAGTGTAATAGTAGAATGCTCATGTTCGATCATCGATGCGGTACTCATTAAAGTCTCTTGGCAAGGCAACGGTTATTCAAGTCGGTTCAAGGTCTTTTCAAGAAAATCGACAAACAGAATGGAGCGAGACCCGCTTGTTCAATATAAGCGTGTGAGAACACGTCTATTGGTGGTCTGCCTGTACGGATAATGCTCCGTCAGGTCGCGTTTCAGGTAACCAGGAAAGGCCATAAAGTCAGAAGGTTTGACTCTCATCTTTTCTTATCTCTTCGCCTCAGGTGCGGAGGTGCCTTTACTCCCGATGGGCTCCAGGCGAAGTGCTACTCTATCTTCTGTATCTGCACAACTACCTACCGGCCCCACACCTAGAGCAGAAAACAGCCCGGATAATGTTACGATCAGTCGGGTGCATAGCGGGTGCTTCATTCTGCCTTTGATGAGGCATACCTTAAAGAGGGGGGCAGCGCGAGAGAATTGGACGGCAGAACAACGCAGCGTTGCGTCAGGCGCAATGCCTGGCGAGTGGAAAGGCGTCCCTCGCAAAATTCGATAAAGGCGCTGACCCGCCTTGAGCCGCGCCGATTGGGCATATACAGCGCCGAAATGGCGGCACTGGCCTGATTCAGATTGATGTCATGATCCGGAAATAGCCGAGTCAGTCGACCGCTTTCGATATCGGTTTGCACCAGCCAGCCGGCCAATAAGGTAATGCCCCACCTGCCAGCGCGACTCATGCAGAACCTCGGCATTATCACTGTGTAGACGGGGAACCGATTGACCTGTTGAAAAGCCGGCGATGCCGTGACGCTGAACGTGCGGATTAAAGACACTTCGACCAAAGGCTCTGTAAAAGGCTGATTCGCCGGTTATCGAGGATGGGTGACGGCTTGCTGATTAAGGTGTCTCGCCTGATGGTGTGTGGCACGGTGTTTCAGGTGATGTGCCGCCAGCAGGGCTGCGGCAAGCATCAGCCCGGCAACAGCCAGCCCGGGGAGTAGGTATTCCTGAACCATGTCCAGCGCCAAGAGCACCGGGGCCTGAAAGGCATGCCCTAACGCCAGCGCTGAACCAGCCCACAACATTGAACCCAGAATGTCGTACACGAGAAATTGAGCCAGCGACATTCGTTGTGCGCCTGCCATCAATGTGGCGACTGCTCCCATGCCGGGTACGAATTTGGACACTAGCAACCACCGTGCGCCCCGTTCGGTGAAGCGAGCCGAGCAGGTACCGGCGTTCTTGCGGTGAGAGAAGGGTAGTTTTGTTAACCATGTGAGAATGCGCTCGCCATGATGGCGCCCTGCCCAATACCAGGCGAGATCTGCCAGAACACAAGCCAGCGAAGCGAGAAACAGAAACTCGACCAGCCTCATGGGAGCGTCGGCAGAGGCGCCAGAAGCGACCAGAAGCGGATAGGAAGGTAACGGCGCGCCCAACTGCTCGGCGAAGACATTCACGAACAGCAACACGGCATTTCCAGTCAGCAAGGCGCTCATTACGGATGGCATGGCGGCGGGTCTCTTTGATCGTGCAGGGCAGGGCGGTACGCCCTTTAGGCGGCGTACCGTGCGGCGTCAAGTCAGGCGAGAGCGAGGCGACGTTTGCTAAGAGCGCCGTCCAGGCTGAAGGCGCCGCTACCGAAGGCTACGACCTGCAATAGGCCACCGGTAATGGCGATGTTTTTCAGAAAGTGGATCAGCTGGTTCTGATCAGCAAGGTTATTGTGGAAGACCACCGCCGTCATGAGGGTAAAGCCTGCCATGATGGCTGCTACCCAGCGGGTCTTGTAGCCCACAAGCAACAGGCTGGCCAACCCTACCTCAACGCCAATCGCTCCCAAGTAGGCCAGAAGTGGAAACGGTATGCCGACGGACCCGATGTAACCCATGGTTGCAGCAGGCGCGGCCAGCTTGCCAATACCGCTGAACAGAAACAGTGTACCTAGCAGTAGGCGTCCAACAGTGGCGGTATAGGCTTGAGAGGCGTTCAAATTAGTCATGTTCAGTTCTTCCATTAAGGGGTTCAAGGGCTTCGCCGAGGTACCAAAGCGGTATGGAAGAAAGCTTAATGTCGCCTGATTAAATGAGTAACTAGGTGAAAGATGAAAAATAGTAACATTGTGGTGGACAATAAAGCTCGAGAGCCTGCCTGTTGGTTAAAGCTGCCTGACCTCGGTTAATCAAGTGTGCAGTGATAGGCACTCAAAAGCAGAGGAACGGCCTAAAAAGCGCAATTAATAGCGCATACGTTCCAAACACAGCACAACCGTTCAAGCTCCCGCGGCGCACTTCGACAAAAGTTGTCGTACATTCATTGCAGCTGGAGAGCTACCATGCCAACCGCCATGGCTGCCCCGGAAACGGCCTGATTGATCCCTTAAACCGTACGTTAGTCATGAACATTCCACATCTATGCCATCTTATTTTGAGGTTCGCATATTGGGTGGCTTTATTGGGAGTAACCTGCTGATCACCTTTACATCGGCGCCTTTCATCATGCCAAGCGTGACGCGTTGGTTCGTGAGTTCTGTCGTTATCGCCACGCTTGGCTCGGTTTCTTACCATAGGACCCAGGTAACGGTATCCATCGCTGGTTAAGGATCTGGCCTACCCGAGCCGCATATCCGATTTAGACCCCCCACGGACTCTTACTGTTGTCACTGGGCATGCGCGGCCTTTGTATGGACTTTATATCCACTTGGTTTGGTTGTCGTGAGCATGCTCGGTGGGCGAATGTAGTCATCTATCCGCAAGCACAATAAGCCTAATAACCTTTGCATGCCTCCAAAACGCTAGTTGTGGTATTGGCATCATCAGGATCTTGAATGTCGAGCCTCGATTCCGCGAACAATGACGAAGGCAATCAACGCAACGACAAACACGACAAGATACATCCAGGCGATGCTTTGTAATGTTTCAATCAACGAGCGATAGATCTCGAGGGTCCAGCGTTCTGAATTAAGCACCAGTATCTGAGCATCCGTAGTCGGCGCGCTGATATAGCGCTCAAGGTCGTAGATTCGCACGCCACCTGAAATACCTACCACAAAGCTGGCGAACGTGATGTATCGATGCCAGGCGCTACTGACGTCATCCTTGATAATTCGGGCCAGGACAGCCTTGGTCGAATGGTTGAACAAGGCGACGACTGTGGCGGAAGTGATGAATGCAACGACAAAGGTGGCGGCCAGTAGAGAAAAAAACATAGAGCCTCTTGGTAGCTACGTATGAAATGGCATGTCCAGGCGGAAACGTGCGCCGCCCAAGGGTGAGGTGTCTGCAGCTAATGTCCCGTTTTGGGTCTCGATCGCTCTGCGGCTGATGGCAAGGCCAAGCCCGAAGCCGCCTGTTGTTCGGTCGCGGCTGCGGTCGAGCCGGTAAAAGGGCTCGAAGATCTTTTCATGCTCTGCCTCCGGGATGCCAATGCCGTCATCTTCAACTGTGATCTGATAATGATCCTGATCCTGATCCAAAACACTTACGCTCAGGCGGATGCGGTGGTTACAGTAGCGAATGGCATTTCGGATCAGGTTCTGTAATGCTCTGGCTGTCAGACGAGGCTCCAGACTTACCCGCTGTTTCTCCATCGCCATGTCCACCTCCAGGAGGATTCCGCGCTGCTCCAGTTCTTCAGCGAACCCTCCCACGATGCTATCGATAAACTCACCCAGATTGAGTTCGACCCGCTCCAACTGAGCGGC
The DNA here is from genome assembly GCF_003691465.1 of Pseudomonas sp. LTJR-52. Lineage (NCBI taxonomy): Bacteria > Pseudomonadati > Pseudomonadota > Gammaproteobacteria > Pseudomonadales > Pseudomonadaceae > Pseudomonas > Pseudomonas sp. LTJR-52. Next base: position 4,281,400 of record NZ_CP033105.1, on the reverse strand, counting down.
TACGCTGTGCAGCCGACTGTAAGACAACAGCTCTAGTACCAGTTCGTCCAGCTCACGAACGTGACGAGTCATGTCCAGCAGGCGGGTACGAGAGGCTTCTGGAATATCTTCGGACAACGCCAGGGCCAGGCCAAAGTCGAGCCGGGAGAGGGGAGTGCGAAGTTCATGGGATACTGCATTGAGCAGCTCCTGCTGCTGATTGAGCAGGCGCTCGATATCGGTGGCCATCGAGTCGAATACATGGCCCAGCTCGGCAATGTTGGACCGTGAGGGAAGGTGAGTTCGGGCAGACAGGTTTCCCCTGCCCAATGCCGAGGCGGTACGCCTGAGCGATTCCAGATCTCGCCAATGAGGACGTAGCCAGAGCAGCAGACAGGCCAGAAGCGCTGCGCCTGTCAGGACGTTCATGGCCCAGAACAGCAGGTTGATATCCAGCGGAAGGGGTGGGCTGGACTCTTCTATAAAATGCTCATTGTCCAGCGGAGCCAGGACCGTATCAGGCAGGCCATACTCACCGAGGTGTACGACCATGAGCCCCTGTTCGAGTTGTTCACGCTCATCCGGGCTCAACTGAGCGCTTGCCATTTCTCGAAGACTGACCTCAAGCGGTGCAAAAGAGGTCTTGAGTTCCTTTTCCAACTGATCCCATTCTGTTTTGGGGCGCTCCAGGAATCGTTGCTGGATCAAGGCCATCTGACCTCTGAACTGATCCAGATTCCACGCAACGTAACGATCTTTGGACAATGAAACGACAAGTTCGGGCACTACATAGTTGGCGAGGCTGAAGGTAATCAGCACCACCAGGTATAAACGGATCAGAACCTTCAGCATGACCGGTACATCCTAGTCTTCCCACTCGGAGCGGCTGAAGAGATAGCCCTTGCCCCAAACTGTTTTGATCTTGCGTGCTTCGCCAGAGGTATCTTCGAATTTGCGGCGCAACTTCGAGATGGCGACATCAATGGAGCGATCGATACCGTTAAACTCGATACCACGTACCTGTTGCAAGAGCTGGTCTCGACTCTGTACTTCACCGGCATGACGAGCCAGGGCTACCAGAAGATCGAATTCGCCTGATGACAGCTCGATCGGCTGGTCCCGCCACTGAACAACCCGTTCGGTTAAATCGATTTCCAGACGACCAAAGGTGACACGCGAAGCATCCTTGCGAACTGTTTCCGGCTGGCTGCGCCGGAGCAGCGTACGAATCCTGGCCAATAGCACCCGTGGTTCACAGGGTTTGGTGACGTAGTCATCCGCCCCCAACTCGAGACCGACCACTTGATCATGACTATCGTCGCGGGCGGTGAGCATGAGAATAGGAAGGCCAGCATGGTCTGCGCGGAGCTGGCGGCACACCTGCAAGCCATCAAGCCCCGGCAGCATAAGATCCAGGATGACCAGATCCGGGTATCTTTTCCGGACATGCGCTTGAACCTCGTCGCCCCGGGACAGTATGGAAACCGCGAAGGCATGACGTGTCAGGTAGGTGGCAATCAGTTCAGCCAGGGCGGTATCGTCTTCGACCAGGAGGATGGTAGGCATAGCAGGGCACGCTGAAGGGTTTGAAAGAGCATAAACAAACCGGACAGCTTCTGTAGCGGTCATTACACTTTTTCACAAATGCCCTACAAGCTTTTACAAAGCCGACAGGGCAGGGCTTTTAGCATGGCGCTGTTCCTGAAGGATGCACACCATGATGCCGCCCGTTAAATTTTCCCTACGCCCCTTTTGCTTATTGATGTTACTAGCGCTGACAGGATGTGACCGCCCAGCGCCCTCTGCACACCAAGCACCCGATACATCTGTCACCGTCGAGACGATCAAACCTCAGCCGCTCAGCTTGGTGACTGAACTCAATGGCCGTTTGGTAGCGCCCCGTGTGGCGGAAGTCAGAGCCCGCGTAGCAGGCGTTCTGCTGCAACGGGTTTACCGTGAGGGAAGCCAGGTCAAGCAAGGCGACGTATTGTTTCGGATTGACCCCGCGCCGCTGCAGGCGGACGTCGACAGCGCCGTGGCAGGCCTGAAAAAAGCCCAGGCCAATCGCTATCAGGCACATTTGCAGGCCGAGCGTTATTCTGCATTGATCAAGACTCACGCCGTCAGCCAGCAGGACTTCGAAAATGCGCACGCTGCCTTTTTGCAGGCAGAAGCCGAAGTGTCCGCTGCACAGGCCACGCTCAAACGTGCCCGGCTCAATCTGGGGTATGCCACCGTCACAGCACCTATCTCCGGGCGCATCGGCAAGGCATTGGTCACGGAAGGCGCGTTGGTAGGGCAGGATAGCGCCACACCTCTGGCTATTATTCAGCAACTCGAGCCTATTTATGCCGATGTGACTCAATCCACTCGACAGATCAACGCGTTGCGCCGCGCGCTGCGGGAGGGGCAGTTACAAACCGTAGGGGAGGATCAGGCCGCCGTAACGCTCGTACAGGATGACGGTACAGCGTACCCAATAGCCGGAAAACTCTTGTTCTCGGACCTTACAGTGGATCAAAGTACCGGGCAGATCACGCTGCGTAGCCAGTTTCCCAATCCTCAGGCTGACTTGCTGCCCGGCAGCTTTGTTCGAGTGCGCCTTGAACAGGCCAGGAACGAGCGAGGTATCAGTGTTCCGCAGCGGGCCGTTCAGCGCGACTCGGCGGGGCAGGCTAATGTTTTGCTCGTCAATGCTCAGAATCAGGTTGAGGAACGGACGGTCCGTCTTGGCGGTGCCCAGAATGATCGCTGGATCATCGACGAAGGATTGCATGAAGGTGACCGCGTAATCGTTGCAGGCCTGCAATACGTCAGGCCGGGGATGCCTGTCCAGGCAGAAGAGGCAGGAATTACAACCGATGCACCTGCCGACAAGGAAGCCCGATAATGCCAGACTTCTTTATCAGGCGCCCGGTATTTGCCTGGGTCGTCGCCCTGTTCATTCTGTTGGCAGGTGTGCTGGCCATTCCCAATCTTCCGGTGGCGCAGTATCCCAATGTTGCGCCCCCCCAGATCGAGATTACCGCAACCTACCCGGGCGCCACGCCGCAAACCCTGGATGAAAGTGTTGTCAGTCTGATCGAGCAGGAGCTTAATGGGGTCAATCACCTGCTCTATTTCTCCTCCAGCAGCAGCCAGGGAATGGCGACGCTTACGGTCACGTTTAAACCAGGTACTGATCCGGAGCTGGGCAAGGTCGATATACAGAACCGCTTGAAAACGATCGAGTCCAGACTGCCTCGAGCGGTTACGCAGCAAGGTCTGGAGATTGAAGAGGTCTCGGCCGGGTTTCTGATGCTGATCACATTGACGTCTACCGATGGACGCCTGGATGAAACCGGTCTGAGCGACTACATGGCGCGTAACGTCGTTAATGAGCTCAAGCGTATTGAGGGGGTTGGCAAGGCCCAGCTGTTTGGTGCCGAGCGCGCCATGCGAATATGGATTGATCCGCAAAAACTGGTGGCCTTCAACCTGACGCCGGCCGATGTCAGCCAGGCGATCAGCGATCAAAATGTGCAAGTGCCGGCCGGTAGTATTGGCGACCTGCCTACCCGCAGCACGCAGGAAATTACCGCAGCCGTACAGGTGAAAGGGCAGCTGTCTACACCTGAGGAATTCTCGGCCATCGTACTCAAGGCCAACGCCGACGGATCGACGGTTACCGTCGGTGATGTCGCACGGGTCGAAGTGGACAGCCAAAGCTATCAGTTCGGGACTCGCCTCAATGGCAAGCCGACCACCGCTGTGGCTATCCAGCTAGCGCCAGGTGGTAATGCGATGAGCACGGCTACCTTGGTCAAAGCCAAGATGGAAGAGCTGTCACACTACTTCCCGGCCGGTGTGAACTACGACATTCCTTACGATACGTCGCCGTTCGTCAAGGTCTCGATCGAAAAGGTGGTTCATACCTTGATCGAAGCCATGATGCTGGTCTTTGCCGTCATGTTTCTGTTTCTGCAAAACCTCCGTTATACCCTGATACCCGCACTGGTGGTTCCTGTGGCCTTGATGGGGACATTCGCCTGCATGTTGGCCCTGGGGTTTTCCATCAACGTGCTCACCATGTTTGGCATGGTATTGGCGATCGGTATCCTGGTGGACGACGCTATTGTCGTCGTTGAGAACGTCGAGCGAATCATGGCGAGCGAAGGCCTGACGCCTCGGGCTGCCACGCGAAAAGCCATGACAGAAATTACCGGTGCGATTATCGGAATCACGCTGGTGCTGACGGCAGTATTCATTCCGATGGCATTCATGCCGGGCTCGGTCGGAATCATCTACCAGCAGTTTTCTGTCTCGATGGCGGTTTCGATTCTATTGTCGGCGTTTCTGGCGCTGAGCTTGACACCTGCGCTGTGCGCAACGCTACTCAAGCCGATACCGCACGGTGTACATCACGAGAAGAAAGGATTTTTTGGATGGTTCAACCGACGGTTTGATCATGCTGCGGACGGCTACCAGCGTTGGGTCGCCAATGCCATACGCCGTACAGGTCGCTACATGCTGGTCTACGGTGTGCTGCTTGCAGGGCTCATGCTGCTCTTTACTCGCCTGCCGTCTTCGTTTCTACCCATCGAGGACCAGGGCTTTACCATTACCGATATCCAATTGCCGCCCGGAGCCAGCCAGAACCGCACGATTGAAATCGCACGGCAGATCGAAGCGCACAATGCTACGGAACCTGGCGTAGCCAATACCACCATGGTGCTGGGCTTCAGCTTTTCCGGCAGCGGGCAGAATGCAGCTCTGGCATTTACCACATTAAAGGATTGGGCCGAACGCCGTGTCGAAGATTCGGCCGACGCCATTGCCGAGCGTGCCAATATGGCATTTGCCGGACTGCAAGATGCCATTGCCTATTCGCTCAGCCCGCCGCCAATCGAAGGGCTTGGGACTTCCAGCGGCTTTGAGCTACGTTTACAGGACAGAAGCGGAAAAGGATACGAGGCTTTGCAGAAGGCGCGGGATACATTGCTGTCTGCCGCTGCAAAAAGCGCGCTACTGGCAAACGTACGGGAGACCGCGCTGGCCGAAGCGCCACAGGTAGAGGTCAAAGTCGATCGGCTCCAGGCGAACGCTCTGGGCGTCTCGTTCGCCGATATCAGCAACCTGCTTTCAACTGCCATGGGTTCGGCCTACGTGAATGATTTCCCCAACCTGGGCCGCATGCAGCAGGTCATTGTTCAGGCCGAGGCCGATTCCCGCCTTCAGGCAGAGGATATCCTCAAGCTTGAGGTGCGTAACGCGTCCGGCAAGATGGTGCCCCTGGCTGCCTTCTGCGAAGTAACGTGGACCACGGGACCGGCGCAGCTGACCCGCTACAACGGCTATCCCGCGGTCAGCCTTTCGGGTGAGCCTTCGGCGGGGCACAGTACAGGCGAAGCCATGGATGAAATCCAGCGTCTGGTCGATCAGCTGCCTCAGGGGTTTGGTCTGGAATGGACAGGGCTTTCGCTTCAGGAAAAGACCTCTGGCGCACAAGCTCCCTTGTTGCTGGGACTGTCCTTGTTGATTGTTTTTTTGGTTCTGGCCGCGCTTTACGAGAGTTGGTCGATTCCAACAGCCGTTCTGCTGGTCGTACCACTGGGCATCCTGGGTGCCGTAGTCGCAGTCGTCTTGCGGGACATGCCAAACGATGTGTTCTTCAAGGTTGGGCTCATCACCATCATTGGACTGTCGGCAAAAAATGCGATTCTGATCATCGAGTTTGCCAAGAGTCTTCATGACCAGGGCCATAGCCTATTCCAGGCCACCGTCGAGGCAGCACGTCTGCGTCTGCGTCCGATCGTAATGACCTCACTTGCATTTATCCTGGGTGTGGTTCCCCTGGCCATTGCGACGGGTGCCAGCTCCGCCAGTCAACAGGCCATTGGCACAAGCGTGATCGGTGGCATGCTGACTGCTACCTTCGCGGTTGTCTTTGTTCCGGTGTTTTTTGTGAGCGTCATGCATTGGGTCTCTCGCCTTACCCGCTCGCAAGCCAGAGGAGGGCAGCGCCATGAGTAAGTTGCCTGTTCTTCTGCTGGCCGGCCTGCTGGGTGGCTGCTCTTTGGCGCCTACCTACGAGCAGCCACCTGCACCCATACCGGGAGTCTATCCGGTAGTATCAGCCCCGGTGAACCCAGCTGAAACGGTTCCGGACTGGCAGGCATTGTTTACAGATCCCCGCCTGCGTCAGCTTATCGAGATCGGGTTGAATCAGAACCGTGACCTGCGTATGGCAGTGCTTCGTGTTGAAGAGGCGCGGGCGCAATACAGAATCCAGCGGGCGGACCTGTTACCGAATGTGAGCGTAAGCGGCTCGGCAACCCGTCAGCGCTCCCCAGCGCTCGGGCTGGAAAACACCGGTGGGCTACCGGCTCAGGCCGTAAGCAGTGGAAGCCAAGTCACCAACCTGTATACCGTAGGGGTAGGGCTGAGCACGTACGAAGTAGACCTATTTGGCCGTGTCCGCAATCTTCGAGATGCAGCCTTGGGTGAATACCTGGCGTTGCAGGAGACGCGACGTTCGGTTGAGCTATCACTGATCGCTGAAATCGCTACGGCCTATACCAACCAGCGTGCCCTGAGCGAGAGAATGGCCATAACCCGGCAGGCCTATGAGAGCCGTCAGCAGAGTCTGGAATTGATTCATCAACGTTTCGACTATGGGATTGGTTCTGAACTGGATATCGCTCAGGCCCAGACTCTACTAGAGACAACTGCCAGTGATCTTGCCGCATTGGAGCGTAGTATAGGACAGGCGGACAATGCGATGGCTCTCCTGCTCGGTCAACCATTACCTCATGATCTGCCGCCCGCCCTTTCGCTGGAAAGGCAAGGGTTGGACAAGCCCTTACCCGCCGGGCTTCCGGCAGATCTGCTGACCCGCCGACCGGATATACAGGCTGCCGAAGCCCGGCTGAAAGCCAATTACGCCACTATCGGAGCTGCGCGCGCCGCGTTCTTTCCAAGCATCAGTCTCACAGGCAATACCGGTTTTAGCAGCGCAGAACTTTCAGACCTGTTCAACGGCGGTAATCGCTCATGGAGCTTTACGCCCCAGATCAACCTGCCGATTTTCACAGGCGGTCGTAACCGCGCACAGCTTGAGGTCGCGACACTGCGCAAAGAGATCAGTGTGGCGGAATATGAAAAATCCATACAGACCGCTTTCAAAGAGGTGTCCGATGAGCTGGTCGCGCGTCAGCCACTTCAGCGTCAGCTCGACGCTCAAGAGCGGCTTCGTGACAGTGCTGCCCGAAGCCTTGTCCTTGCACAGCAACGGTATCAGCAGGGGCTCGATGAGTACCTGACGCAACTGGATAGTCAGCGCACGCTGTATCAGGCTGAAAATACCCTGATAGACGCCAGGCTTCAGCTGGCCTTGTCACAGATCAATCTGTTCAAGAGCCTTGGCGGAGGTTGGAGCCGAGACCGTCCTATGCATGTCTTCTGATGCTCCTTTGGATGGAAGAGATGCCCTCAGGCGCCTACGTGGCGCCTTTTTTTATAGGCCAGACCACCGGCTGAATTGATCGGGTCTCCTGTCATACAGCAACAGTAGCATCCAGCGTTGGAATCCTATTACGGACGAGGCGATATGGATCTCGTAAATGTGTGATCTGCTTAGCGTCAAGGAAGAAGGTATTCCGTCTGGCTACGTGGGGTTGTGGACCTTATGTCTAGGCGGGGTGTAAACGCTGTGTTTACGGTTAGCGACAGCGGAGCAAGGGGGGCTGATAGGGCCTCGACTACTCGAGGCCCTCGTCGATCATGGCATCATGGGCAGCTCGTTGGGGCGCAAGTCAAAGACGATAACCTCGGCCTGCTTGCCATTGGCTAGCGTAAGCACCTGCTCGTTACGCACACGCACGCCATCTCCCTCCGCCAGGGTCTGGCCATTGAGTTCGATCTGCCCCTGGGCTACATGCACATAGGCGTAGCGATTTGATCCCAGTGTTAGAGTCGCCTGCTCTTCACCATCAAACAAACCGGCGTAGACACGGGCGTCTTGACGAATTTCCAAGGAGCCCTGCTCGCCGGTTGGCGAAAGGATCAGGCGCAACTGGCCACGTTTGCTGTCCGCGCTGAAGTGCGTTTGCTGGTAGCGAGGCTCGGCACCTCGAGCGTTGGGTACGATCCAGATCTGCAAAAAGTGTACGGGATCGTTCGGGGAGTGGTTGTATTCACTGTGGGCTACTCCTGTGCCTGCGCTCATGAGCTGTACGTCGCCCGGACGAATGACAGATCCTGTACCCAGGGTGTCCTTGTGCTCGAGCGCACCTTCCAGCACATAAGAAAAGATTTCCATATCCCGATGAGGGTGAGTGCCGAACCCTTTCCCCTGAGCGACACGGTCATCGTTGATCACCAGCAGATCCGAAAAACCCTGCTCTTGAGGGTTACGGTAGCTGGCAAAAGAAAAGGTATGGAAAGACTTGAGCCAGCCATGATTGGCGAATCCACGTTCAGTTGCTTTACGAAGGGCTAACATGTTCAGTCTCCTGGTCAATCAACAATGTGTTGTTACCCGAATCAGGTATGGGACCAGAGTAAAGTGCTTAGGTGATGTGATAAATCACTTGAAATGCGTAAAAAAGTCTCAATATGGTTGACAGTACGGTGAGCTTGTCTGATTAGGCTGGCTTCTCCATGCGATACGCACAAACGTTCAATACAAGCCTCGTAAGTCAGTCTATTGTTATTGCAGCCCCGGGCGGATATCCGTATCGCCTGTCTGCCGGCTGACAACGCTGGTTTCTAGGAGAATCTTCTATGGCCCGAACGACCTCTATCGACCGCTATCGCAATATCGGCATCGTTGCCCACGTGGATGCCGGAAAAACAACCACGACCGAACGCATCCTCTTCTATACCGGCGTGAACCATAAAATGGGTGAGGTGCATGACGGTGCCGCAACCATGGACTGGATGGTGCAGGAGCAAGAGCGCGGTATCACAATCACTTCTGCTGCGACCACGGCCTTTTGGTCTGGCTCTACCAAGCAGTTCGATAAGCACCGAATCAACATTATCGACACGCCCGGTCACGTGGACTTCACCATTGAGGTGGAGCGGTCCCTGCGCGTGCTCGATGGTGCCGTAGTGGTATTTAGCGGAGCCGATGGTGTTGAGCCTCAATCCGAGACGGTCTGGCGTCAGGCAGACAAATACCACGTGCCCCGTATCGCCTACGTGAATAAGATGGACCGTGCGGGTGCGGACTTCCTGCGCGTCGTCGATCAGATCAAAAAGCGCCTGGGCCATACACCGGTTCCGATTCAGCTTCCAATTGGTCGTGAAGAAAACTTCGTCGGCCAGGTAGACCTGCTGAAGATGAAGGCTATTTACTGGAACGACGATGACCAGGGAATGACCTATCGCGAGGAGGATATTCCCGCCGAGTTGCAGGCCGAGGCCGAGGAGTGGCGCGAGCACATGGTCGAAGCGGCAGCTGAAGCCAATGAAGACTTCATGAGCAAATACCTTGAAGGCGAGCCGCTCACCAACGATGAAATTCGCACAGGCCTGCGTTTGCGGACGCTGGCGGGTGAAGTCGTTCCTGCTGTATGCGGTTCCTCGTTCAAGAACAAAGGGGTGCCGCTGGTACTGGATGCGGTTATCGATTATCTCCCGGCACCCATCGAAATCGCTGCCATTAAAGGGGTGCACCCGGATGATCCCGAGCGCACCGACGAGCGCCATGCCGATGATGATGAGCCGTTCTCGGCACTGGCGTTCAAGATCGCTACGGATCCCTTCGTGGGCACCCTGACTTTTGCGCGGGTGTATTCGGGCGTGCTTTCATCAGGTGACTCGGTACTCAACTCGGTAAAAGGCAAGAAGGAGCGCGTCGGCCGTATGGTGCAGATGCACGCCAACACCCGGGAAGAGATCAAGGAGGTGCGTGCAGGCGACATTGCAGCCTTGATCGGTATGAAGGATGTGACGACCGGCGACACTCTGTGTTCGGTTGAAAAGCCGATCATCCTGGAACGTATGGATTTCCCCGAGCCGGTGATTTCGGTAGCGGTTGAGCCCAAGACCAAGGCTGACCAGGAAAAGATGGGGATTGCCCTGGGCAAACTAGCCCAGGAAGACCCCTCTTTCCGCGTCAAGACGGACGAGGAAACCGGGCAGACCATCATCTCTGGGATGGGCGAGTTGCACCTCGATATCCTCATCGACCGCATGCGGCGTGAATTCAACGTCGAAGCGAATATTGGTAAACCTCAGGTGGCCTATCGCGAGACCATACGCAACACCTGCGAGATCGAAGGCAAGTTTGTTCGCCAGTCGGGTGGTCGTGGGCAGTTCGGTCATTGCTGGATCCGTTTTGCGCCTATTGATGAGGGCGAGGAAGGGCTGCTGTTTACCAGTGAGGTCGTGGGTGGCGTGATTCCCAAGGAATATATTCCAGCCATTCAAAAGGGTATCGAAGAGCAGATGAAGAATGGTGTGCTCGCCGGGTATCCCTTGCTAGGTCTCAAGGCAACGGTCTTCGACGGCTCTTACCATGATGTGGACTCCAACGAGATGGCATTCAAGATCGCCGCCTCGATGGCAACCAAGCAGCTGTCCCAGAAAGGGGGCGCGGTACTGCTCGAGCCCATCATGAAGGTCGAGGTGGTGACACCTGAAGACTACATGGGTGATGTAATGGGAGACCTCAACCGTCGGCGGGGCCTGATTCAAGGCATGGAAGATACGCTTTCCGGCAAGGTGGTTCGGGCCGAGGTTCCGCTGGGCGAGATGTTTGGCTACGCGACTGATGTACGTTCGATGTCACAAGGTCGTGCCAGCTACTCGATGGAATTCTCGCGCTATGCAGAGGCACCCAGAAATATTGTCGACGCGTTGATTAAGAAATCTTAAGGATCGGTTCAGATCTTTTCCAAGCAACGCTAGTACTTTTAGGCCGACTCCCTCTGGGGAGCCGGCCTTTTTCGTTTCGCCTGAGATAAAGGCGTTGCGATCACATGTTAATCATTGATGACAAGCAGGTATTTTCGTTTAAGAACGCTTCAACTTCAGACAAGGACCTTAAGGGTTCCCAGAGCAGATACTGGACACCAACCTTACCGCCTCAAGGAGCGTTGCAATGGCCACGCTGGGTTCCAAGCGATCGTACCGCTTACCTGCAATTACGGCTGAAAAGCCTGGGTCAAGTGTTCCCAACACTGCGCAGGTACTTATGCAGCGCCTCCTCGAAACGCTTGATAGCGTTCAAGACGGGGAAGGTCCGATCAGCCGTACCTTGATAGATGAACTGCAAGCCCGCCTTTTGCCAGACGCTTTGCACGTGACCTTACCGAGTGAGGATCGGATTGCCTTGTCTCGCTGGCAGGAGCAACTGGCCAAGCGTCTGATGATGGAGCAGTTGGACGATGGCCTATCGGTATCCGAAATTGCCAGTGCCTGCTCGTTGTCGAGAAGTCATTTTTCCCGAGCCTTCAAGAAAAATACAGGCGTTTCGCCACGTGACTGGTATCAGCAATTACGAATTGCCAAGGCCAAGCGGATGCTTTTAAGCACGTGTTTGCCGATAAGCCAGATCGGTGCGGAATGTGGTTTTTCAGATCAATCCCATTTCACCCGCGTATTCACGAAGACAGTAGGGTGCACACCGCTTAGCTGGCGCCGCTCGGGAGATCAGCAAGCCATACGTCAGGCCTGAGGGTTGCGCGGAGTATAGGTACACCTATACCGTCAGATGGTCCTTGAGGAAGTTGGCGAATGTCTGGACGGCTCGGGATGACTGACGATGCTGAGGGTAGACCGCATAGAAGGCTGAAGTGGGTGGCTGGTGCGCTTGTAAGACCGGCTGCAAACGCCCATCGTTGAGCGCGTCACTGACAATGAAAACCGGCAGATAGGCAATGCCAAGACCGGCCACCGCCGCGTCCCGGACAACTTCCCCGTTGTTGGTCCGCAGCTTACCTTTCACCGGTACGCATACGAGTTCGCCCTGGGTTTGAAATTTCCACTCTACGCTTTTCACATGGCCGTAGAGCAAGCACTCATGGTGACGCAAATCATCTGGCGTTTCGGGGGTTGAGTGGCGCTCCAGGTACGCCGGGCTTGCGCAGGCCGTCATTGGAATGTCCATCAGACGCTTGGCGATAAGTGTAGAATCCTCCAGCATCCCGCCGCGGATCGCCATGTCATACCCCTCAGCTACCAGATCTACTGACCGGTCATTGAGATCCAGCTCCAGACTGATCAACGGATTCTCCTGCATGAACCTGGGCAACAGCGGGCTGACATGCAGCGTACCAAACGTCATTGGGGCTGAAACACGTAAAGTTCCGCGAACGTTCACGCCCTGGCTGGATACCAACTCCTGCGTTTCGTTGACTTCATCCAGAATCAGAACGGCCCGTTCGTAAAGGGTCATACCCAGGTCGGTAGGTTTCAGGCTACGTGTCGTCCGGTTGAGCAGGCGGACACCAAGTTCCTCTTCCAGCGCCATGGTTCTTCGGCTGACGTACTGTTTGGAAAGCCCCAGCTTTTCTGCCGCAGCGGTAAAGCTCTGCTCGTTGATCGTAGTTACAAACAGCCTTAAATCCTCAAATTGCATGGCCTGAGTCTCTTCCTGGTTGACAGTCATTCCTAGTGTACTGGCTTTTTCCAGATCTGGATGACTATTAGGCTCCTTCCTGTCATCAAACGTGAGGGAAGCGCATCATGAACACCTTTTTGCATAGTGCGGTTTACGTTATGGCTTCAGCACTGGTGTTGTATATGGCCGTAAGCGGATAACGGCATACCGCATGTGATTTAAAGTGAAACATTTTCTCAGGCAGGCTTTTTGAAGCAGGGCAGCTAGACTCAGAAAGAGGGTTACTTAAATAAGGACACGCCATGCCGTATACCCAAGAACTCATCGAAGAAATGAACCTTCTGGCTCGATATGATCTCAGCAACAGTCTGGCCGGTTTAAAGGTGCACCACGACGCCACGCAAGAAGTCCTGGCCGCTATCAAGCGACTTCATGAAAAGGGCCTGATCAGTCAAGTCGACGGTGGTTATCTGACAGGCTTGGGAAGGGATGCAGCAGAACACGCTCAGGTGTTGTTGACGATCTTGAACCCAACGGCGTGAGGACTGCAAAAAAGCCTTTCGTTACAGGGTAGTCTGAGTAAATCGTTATGATGGCAGGCTGCGGTATCGTATTGAAAACACAGTAGCCTGCCTGTTGATACTGATACACCCGTCAAGTGATCGCGTCTATATGACGGCACACTCAGGCTGGATTGTATCAACCTCAACCTGTGAGTCCGACTGTGCCACGCCCTCTATCAACGTATAGCGAGTAAGCAGTTCTTGTACAGACTCCGCTGAATTGAACATCAGCACGTCGATAATGGAAAGGGACGGGACAAACTCAGCGGTAAGCTGAGGATAGGTCACTTCATCCATCTTGATGAAGCGCAATTGCAGCCCATGATCGGCGAAATAGTCAGGACAGTAGAGCGGGACGCCGCCGATTGAGTTGAGGTAGCGGGTGCCTTCTAACTGCTGAACGATCCGAATGATGCGGTCCTGCTTATCCATCGCCCGGGTATCCGCCAGTTCTGAAAGCATCAGGATGGGCGTCTCGATTTTCATATACCGGCACAGGGCTCGAATCGAGTTTTCGGTGAACCGCGCAAGGTTACGATCCGGATTGGCAAAGATGCTTTTGAGCAGCGCCAGGACTTCTGTTTTATAGGGGGCTTTCTTGTAGGTGTGCTCAAGCATGGTAAGCAGTGCGTCTGCTTCCTGGTCGAACGTCTCTGACAGCCAGCGCTCATTGATAGCGGCCCGGCGGCTGCCCTTACGCAGCGGAAAGGTAATCAGCTTGGGCTGACCATCGTGAGTTAATACCCGGTTGCGGTTCATCCAGGAGCCTTTGACGAACTGTAGGTCATCGACCAGCACGAAGACGTCACTGGCGGCGATCAGCTGAAAGTAGCCCAGGTAAGGAAACAGATAGGGCTGCATCATTGAAATCGTTTTAAGCATGGTGCTTCTCCTTGCACGGCATGACAGGAATCGGGTAGGCGTGCGTTCGCGTAAGCGTTCTTGGGCCAGAAGCGGTATTGCAGGGCAGCAATACCGCTGAGGAAAGCCTGATCATTTTCGAATGACCGAAGGAATGATGTTGGTGAAGGGTTTAAATAGAACCTTGCGGGCCAATTGCAGGAAGGCCTGAATGCGGTTGCGGTGGGTCATTACAATCAGAGACTGGCTGAATACCTGAGTCATGAAATATTCATACAGGTCTTGCTGGCCGATGCGCTGGTAGTAGCGGGCCAGGCTGTAGTAGGCGTGCAGGCTCATGGCGGTGCGGTGCTTTTGCGGACGCATCGACAAGACACCATTCTTGTGCACACGGTAGGCAGCCGGACGGATTTCTTTCATGTACTTGCCTTTGCCGTGAGCGCCCAGCAATGACCACCAGCACATGTCCTCCATACGCACACCGTGCAGCTCGGGCGGAAGGGCCTTGATCACATTGCGAAAGCAGACTGTGAGCGTAGAAAAGTACCGAGCCCGCAGCAGTTCCTGCTGACTTGCATCGCGCCGATGCAGTCCGGCCAGTTGAACGTTTCGGATAATGCCCTGCTCGTTGAACATATAGGCGTCGTGGAACGCCATCACATAGTCTTCGTGGCGCTCAAGAAAGTCGACCTGCAGCTGTAGCTTGTGCGGGTCCGTCCAAAAATCATCACCTTCGCAAATGGCAATATAAGGGGTGTCCAGCGAGGCAAAGATTTTAGTAATGAACGGAACACCTAGGCTGTATTGGTTCTGCTGCTGGTAGATAGGCTTGATGATGGAGGGATAGCGTGCGGCATATTCCTGGATAATGGCTTGTGTTCCATCCGTCGAAGCGTCGTCATGCACGATGACCTCGAAGGGAAACCGCGTCTCCTGAATCAGGAAGCCTTCCAGCGTTTCTCGGATGAACGCCGCTTGGTTGAAGGTCAGGCAGACAACACTGACCAGCGGCTTCTCATCAGCACCCCAGTGCTCCCTGATGACCTGTTCGGTTCTTGCTTCCATGATTAAACGCTCGGGGTTTGATCCAAGAGATACGGTTTTGAAAATACGGCTTTGGCAGACACAAACACCAGCAGCAGACAGAGCAGTCCTCGTCCTGCCAGACCTATAAAGGTCTCGATCCGTTGGCTGCTATCCAGGGCTGGCAGCAGCCAGTCGCCTACCGCCAGGCCGAGGGCGGTCATGGCGGCTATACGCAAAAGGTCCGACAACCAAAGGAAGCTGAGGCCCGGTGAATACCGCTCATGAACGATATGAGGCCAGATGACCAGGGAGGCAAGGCTGACCGCAAACCAGACGCTGGCAGCCCCTAGCGCGCCATGGGTCAGAATCGCATAAGCCATAAGCGGCACGCTGATAGCCGTTGAGCAGATACCAAACCAGACATGCATCCGCAATTGGCCATGGGCATATTGTAGATAGAATTGAAACCCGCTCATGGCCAGTAACGCGCTGCCAAGGACGTACCAGACCAGGACTGGACCGCTCCAGAGCGCGGCCTCGGCGTTGCCTGTCCAGGCATGGAGAAGCGCTTGTCCATGAAAGGCGATCACACCCGCCATGGGAAACAGCACACTGCAAAACAGACGTGATACGTTCAGGTATAACGCCCGCATCTCAGTCATTCGGCCTTCCGCTGTCAGCATGGTCAGGCGTGGCAACAGCGTTTGTACAAGGGGGTTGGTCAGCGACAGAATGCCGGTCGCGATCAGGGCAACCAACGAGAAATAGCCGTATTCCTGCAACGTAAGCGCTTTGGAAAGCAGTACTTTATCCAATTGGGTTTGCAGCATCCACAGGACGGTACTAGACGACATACCCAGGGCAAACGGTAAAACAGGTTTGACCAGCCGCCAGTGAAATCCGGTCAGGCGACGAGGACGGGGCATCAGATCATAGGCTCGGTGAGCAAAGGACAACGTTTCCAGCAGCCCTACGAGTGTTTGATAGAGAAAGAAGTGCAGGGGCTGTGCGCTGACATAGGTAATAAACAGCAGCGCGCCAAAATACCGGAGCGTTGCAAAAAAGACATTGATGCCGTTGAGCCAATGATGCTGCTCCATGCCTTGAATACCGCTCTTGTAGAGCGTGGCGTAAAGCTTCAGCACTATCATCAGCCCCATCAGGCTAATGCACTGCCCAATCATCACAGGATCGAGCTGGCTCGCCTGCAGCCACCCATGGGCTATGGCATTACTGCCCATATGAATAGCCAGGCCGGTCAGCACGGCTATCGGCAGGATAAGCAACTCGAACGAGCGCAGCAGACGGCCGGAGGTGTATCGGCTGTGTTGCTGAGTGCCCCGAAAATGAGCGATCTGACGGGCAAGCGCGGGCGATAGTCCCGCATCCAACAGATAAAGCCACGCCTGCATGGCCGTAAAAAAACCGATCAGGCCATAGGCTTCGGCACCCATATGCCTGAGGTAGAACGGCATGATCAGGATGCCGGCCAGCATTACATAGATCTGACCCAGGTAACTGAGCCCGGTGTTCTTAAGCATAAAACGTTTTAGGGAAGTGCTCACAGGGTGAACTTCTTGCACATGTTGGACAGAGGCAGGGCACTCATGGTGTTGAAAGTAAAGGCGTCCTGGTAAGGCCCGGACGTCTCGCGCTGCGAGCGTACGAGCTGTCTGGCCTCGACTTCTCTGAGCACCGTTTCGATAACCGTGCGCTGCGACTCCCAAGTAAGTCCGGGAAAGATCGGCAGGCAGAGCACGCGTTTACTCAAGCCTCTGGAAATCCATTGAGGCTGCTGCGGCTGAAGGTATTCAACGGTATCGAGAGAAGGGTAGAAGTAGCGGCGTGGATTGATCTGCCTTTCGTTAAGCTGACCTGTAACTCTGAGCAGCTCGCTTTCTTCCTGCAGAGCGATTGGAAAATAGCTGTAGTTACGTTCGCTACCCGGCTGCTGATGCTGAAGATCCAGATACCCTGCCAAGGCCAACTCATACCGATGACCGATTTCAGCCCGCTCCTCTAGGATCAGATCAATATCGTCAAGAACACACAGGCCCATTGCGGCAGAGAATTCGTTGAGCTTGGCGTTGATACCCGGACCACTTAATCGATTGCCTTCGGAGAAACCAAAGTTGGCAAGTTCACGGGCACGTTGAGCCAAATCATCATCATTGGTGACGATGGCGCCCCCTTCGATGGTATGGAAAACCTTGGTAGCGTGAAAACTCAAGGTACAGATATCGCCCCAGTTGGCAATCGATTCTCCCTTATAGCGAACGCCAAAGGCATGGGCGCCGTCGTAGATGGTTTTCAGACCGTTACGGTCAGCGATTGCCTGGATGCGCTCCACATCGCACGGATTACCGAATACATGGGTTGCGACAATGGCTGAGGTGTCCTTTTGTAGCCTGGCTTCGATCTGGCCGGGATCAAGGTTCCAGGTAACAGGATCGATATCCGAGAAAACCGGACGAATATGCTCCCATTGCAGTGTGCTACTGGTTGCAATGAAGCTGAACGGTGTTGTGATTGCGCTACCTTGAATACCCAAAGCACGGTAGGCGATCTGAAGAGCCAGGGTACCGTTGCTTGTAAGCACGATATTCCGTACGCCTAGATACTCTTTCAGACGCTGCTCAAGCTGACGAGTAAGAGGACCATGATTGGTAAAACAGCCTGAAGCATATATCTGATCTATATAAGACTGGAGTTTGACTTTGTTGCCAGGGAAAGGCTGCGTAACATTGATCATTTTGTTCCTCGTCCAATGAGCAGTTAAACCTTTAAAACGGGATTGATTACTATTTATAGATTTCTCAATGTCGCCTATCTATACGGATGGTCCCAAGCAAAGCAGCATCCCATTACAGCGGTAGCCTGAAGCGTGTCTTTTTGTGAAACACGTAATAGGAATAGCCTGAGATTAATTAAGTTCAAATGGCTGGTAAGAATATTTGGTTATTGTTTTGCGTAAGTGGCTCAGGGACGGTTATATAAAGTTTTTTACATACAGGTTCATTAACAGGCTTGCATTCAGTCTGACGTTCGCCTGCAGACCTGTGTTGGCGGCGTCTATAAGACTTGGCACTGGGAACAAGTAGAGTATTGAAGCAGAGCGGCATTGAGCTCTTGATGCTTCGAGCATAGGAGGAAAACAAAAAAAGATACATTCTTTAATTATGAGAAATGGCTTGAAAATATTCCGGGTGAAAAAAGTCAAACGTCCGTTTTATTATATAAATAATTAATCCTTTTGTTATCTAGGTATTAATGCCTTTACAGCGCTTATTGTATATCGGTACAGTTACTTGCTTTTAAACTGCCAGCGTATGGGCATGGCGATCAGGCAAGTACTTATGACGTATAAGATGGTTTTTTTGGGCAGTAATGCCGCTGTTCTAGATTATTTTTGTTGCAGTCAAGATTTTGAGGTTGTGGGTGTCATTTGCGAAAGTCAGCTTTTGAATGACGACCTTCTAACCTGTACCGTTCTAAGAAATATTCCGCTCAGCGTAGCTTCTTCCCATAAGGACATCGAAACGGCCCTGGCAGGTGTTAATGATATTGATTTCTGTGTTATTTGTTATTTCAGTCGGATCATCAAGCCCGACCTGTTAAGCAGGTTCACCTTCTTCAATATTCACACGAGCTACCTGCCAACCTATAAGGGAAAGCATCCAATCTTCCATGCCATCGCGGCGGGAGAGAAGGAGATCGGTATATCGCTGCACAAGGTTACGGTGGCCATTGATGAAGGCGCGATCATCTCCAGAGAAAAGGTCGCTTTTTATTATTGGATGAGCGAAAAGGATCTGTTGCAGGCACTCTTTGCGAAGACGCCTGTGCTTATGGGTGACCTTGTCCGTTATCTGAACGGTGAGTTGGAGCCCGTTCAAAACAGCGAGGGCTCTTACTATCCGCCCTTCGCGGCAGCCTCCATCATCATCAACGAAAGCATGTCTGCATCAGACATCCTTAATCTCTCAAGAAGCCAGGCATGCTACGCCGGTGTCCGTCTGGCGTACGGCAGTCAGTGGTTCAGGATTCGAACAATTACGGTTTCCCAGATGAGCTCCCTGGGTGATCATGAGGTTTTCGGGCGTCTGCTTATAAACGGGCAGCAACCTATCGGCATGCAGATTGATCACACCTACTGTCTTAAATTTGCAGATGTCACTGCCGAATAGCAGTTGTTGCACATGCCTGCATTGGGCCGCCTATAGTGGCTGCCGGCGGCCCGTTCTCCAGTGGTGTAGGTGGATTTCATAACCCTGCTCATCTAGTAGCTGAAGTCATGACCAAGCTCCTGCTGCAGCCAGGCGAGAAAGCGCCTAACACGAGGAAAGTCCGAGTGGCTGCGGGGAAATACCAGATGGTGTGCGCTGACCGGGCTACAGAATTCAGCACCAAATACCGAGACGAGCTTGCCCTGTTCCAGATATTCACGTGCCAGCAGGGTGCTTTCCAGTGCGAAACCCAATCCATGGCTGGCCGCTTCGAGTGTCATGTAGGAACGGTCAAAGCTTAGTGAAAACGGAGCCTCGGGAAGTGAAAGACCTTGTTGGGCAAACCATTGAGGCCATTGGACCAGGGTTGCCTCAGACAGAATCAGATTGCATGTCAGCAAATCGTGAGGAGCCGCTATCGGCTGTTTCTGCAGCAGTGCTGGAGAAGCCATGACGGCTACATGCTCATGGCGAATCGTTCGTACTTCGAGCGTATTCCAGTTGGGTACGCCGTGGCGGATATCCAGATCGACCTTGTCCCGGCTGAAATGTAGCGCCTCGTAGGAGCATGACAGGTTGATCTGTATGTCAGGATGGCTGGCTTGAAAGGCTTCGAGGCGAGGCAGTAACCAAAGCAGTCCGAAGCTAGGTGAGGAGTGCAGGCGCAGGCAATCCTGACTGAGATCACTGCTGGCCCGTTGGGTGGCTGTTGCAAGCGTATCGAGGACTCCAGATACGTCCCTCAGGTATTGCTCGCCACAGGGCGTTAGCGTCACGCCTTTGGCTGTCCGCCGAAACAACGGACGGCCAATTAACGTTTCCAGATTGGCGATCTGATGACTGACCGCGGAAGGCGTTAGATCCAGTTGTTCGGCCGCCCTAGCAACGTTACCCAGGCGCGCTGCCATTTCAAAGGCTTGGATGGCCTTAAAGGGCGGAAGCGATAATAGGCGGTTTCCTTCGCTGGGCATTATGTCTGTTCCCTCCTGTGAATACTGAAGCGTGCCAACGCTCTATGCTGAATTTTTTTCAGCATAGAGTGACTTTTTCAGGATTGCCAGCGCACTGCGAACCAAGGAATCTGCACATAACGGCCCGCCTTGAGCCGAATCCATAAAAATAATTCAGGAGCAGTCCTATGCTACTCGAAGGCAAGATCGCCATTATCACCGGTGCAGCTTCAGAACGCGGTATCGGCAGAGCTACTGCTAGAACCTTTGCTGAGCACGGTGCCCGCGTCGTTATTCTCGATCTGGATGAGGCCGCCTCGGCTGCTGCTGCGGCGTCCCTGGGTACCGAACACTTGGGGCTTGCCGCTAACGTAGCGAATGAAGCTCAGGTCAAGCATGCGGTAGCCAAAGTGCTGGAGCAGTATGGTCGTATCGATATTCTGATAAACAATGCCGGTATTACTCAGCCTCTCAAGACATTGGATATCCAGCGTCAGGACTACGATAAGGTGCTGGACGTTAGCCTGCGCGGTACGCTCCTAATGTCCCAGGCGGTTATTCCTGCCATGCGCCAGCAAAAGTCTGGCAGTATCGTGTGCCTGTCATCCGTCTCGGCCCAGCGCGGCGGCGGTATTTTTGGCGGTCCGCATTACAGCGCTGCCAAGGCAGGGGTGCTGGGTCTGGCCAAGGCGATGGCACGTGAACTAGGACCAGACAACGTACGCGTCAACTCCATTACGCCCGGGCTTATCCAAACCGACATTACGGGTGGTCTGATGCATGACGAGCGCCGTCACGCCATCATCGAAGGCATTCCGCTGGGTCGTTTGGGCGAAGCCAAGGATGTCGCCAATGCTGCGTTGTTCCTGGCCAGCGATCTCTCCGGTTACCTGACCGGCACCACACTGGATGTGAATGGCGGGATGCTGATTCACTGACGTTTCAAGGACGAGCCTGCGGGTGGCTCGTCCCTCGTGCTGCCTCTGACGTTCCGGCGAGTCTCTGAAAACTCGTCCGGCCACTATAAGAACAAGAGATCAGACACCATGACGACACTTACCCTCGACGCGGTTGCGACCGCGCGTTCAAACGCCTATCGCAAGACAGCCTGGCGGCTGATGCCTTTTCTAATGCTCTGCTATCATTGCGCCTACCTGGATCGGGTGAACGTCGGGTTTGCCAAGCTCCAGATGATGAATGACCTGGCCTTGAGCGAGGCGGTCTATGGGCTGGGCGCTGGGATGTTTTTCATCGGTTACTTCCTGTGCGAAGTCCCAAGCAACATCATTCTGCACAGGGTGGGGGCCCGGCGCTGGATCGCCCGGATCATGATTACCTGGGGCATCATCTCAGCCCTGTTTGCCTTTGTCGAAACGGCATGGCAGTTCTATGTGCTTCGCTTCTTGCTGGGCATTGCCGAGGCAGGGCTAGCTCCAGGCCTGCTGCTTTACCTCACGTATTGGTTCCCGTCCTACCGCCGCGCCAAGATGACGGTACTGTGGTTTATCGCCATTCCATTGTCCGGCATGGTAGGCGGCCCGCTGTCCGGCTGGATCATGGAGCGTTTCGCTGGCGTGCACGGTTGGGCCGGTTGGCAGTGGATGTTTCTGATCGAAGCCGTTCCTACCGTTGTGGTCGGTTTGCTGGTACTGAGTTACCTGAAGGATGGCGTCAAGGATGCCCATTGGCTGGATGACGACGAAAAGAAACTGATCAGCAGCGAACTGGCTGAAGATGAGCAGCACAAGGTCACCCATGCCTCGGCAGGTGCGTTTATCCGTGATCGTCGGCTTTGGCTGTTGGCATCCATCTACTTTTGTGTGGTGATGGGCCAGTATGCAATCACGTTCTGGCTACCCACCCTGGTGCGCAACGCCGGTATCGCTGACCCCCTGCATATCGGCCTGCTGACGAGTTTGCCGTACTGCTGCGCCATTGTGGCGATGCTGCTGGCCGGCCGAAGCGGGGATCGACATCGTGAGCGTCGTTGGCATCTGGCTGTTCCCATGGTGGCCGGTGCGACAGGTCTGACACTCGCCGCGCTGCTGGGTGGACATATCAGCGCCTCCATCCTGAGCCTTTGCCTCGCTGCTGCCGGTATCCTTTCTGCCTCCTCACTGTTCTGGATGCTGCCTACCAATCTACTAGGCGGTGTTTCGGCTGCTGCCGGCATTGCAGCCGTCAATAGCTTCGCCAACCTGGCGGGCTTCTGCTCACCTTATCTGATCGGCTGGATCACCACGTCTACAGGC
Organism: Pseudomonas sp. LTJR-52; assembly: GCF_003691465.1. Lineage (NCBI taxonomy): Bacteria > Pseudomonadati > Pseudomonadota > Gammaproteobacteria > Pseudomonadales > Pseudomonadaceae > Pseudomonas > Pseudomonas sp. LTJR-52. The sequence goes on along the minus strand of NZ_CP033105.1, from coordinate 4,258,993 downwards.
TCCAGTGCGATTGGCATGTACCTCATTACCGGTGTGCTGGCATTCGGGGCCCTGTTGGTCTTCCGTATTCCTGCTGCCCTGGTCAATCGTTGAGTTCAAGCAAGGAGTCATACCATGCAAACACAATCTGCTCCGACAGGCGCGCTCGATCTCGCGGAGCGCGCCTACAACATTCGCCGCCATGCCTTACGCATGGGGCAGGTGCAGGGTCAGGGCTATATCGGTCAGGCATTGGGGGCAGCCGATCTGCTCGCCGCGTCTTACTTCCATGCAATGCGTTATCAGCCGGAAAACCCCGAGTGGGAAGGGCGTGACCGTTTCTACCTGTCTATCGGTCATTACGCCATTGCGCTTTACGCCGCACTGATCGAGGCGGGCATCGTTCCCCTTGATGAACTGGAAACCTATGGTACCGATGACAGCCGTCTGCCGATGTCCGGCATGGCTGCCTACACCCCCGGTATGGAAATCACAGGCGGCTCTCTGGGACATGGCTTAGGGATTGCCGTAGGGGCGTGCCTGGGCCTCAAGCGCAAGCACTCCGAGGCGTTTGTTTACAACCTGCTTTCTGATGGCGAACTAAATGAGGGCTCTACCTGGGAGGCAGCAATGTCGGCGTCCCACTGGAAGCTCGATAACCTGATTGCCGTGATCGATGTAAACAACCAACAAGCCGACGGGCGTTCCAGTGAGATCCTGGCGTTCGAGCCGATTGTCGATCGCTGGCAGGCCTTCGGCTGGTACACGCAACGGGTCGACGGTAACGATCTCGGTGCGTTGGTAATAGCGTTCGATAATGCCAGGCAACACTCCGGCCCCCAGCCTCGCGTCATCATTTGCGACACACGAATGGGTAAGGGCGTGCCGTTCCTGGAAACACGTGACAAGACCCATTTCATTCGGGTGGACGAGGATGAATGGGAAAAAGCCCTGGAAGCCCTTGAAGTCGGGAGAGTCTGATGAATACGCCAACCTCTGCAACTGTAACGGCCGCACCGGCCAAGAAGCGCCTGACTACATCGGCGATGATCGCATCCATTGCCAGCGAGGGCCAACCTACACGCCCGGCCCCCTTTGGTCATGCATTGGCGGCGTTGGCCGAGCAACGCAAGGACATCGTCGGGCTCTCGGCTGACCTTGCGAAGTACACGGATCTACATATCTTTGCCAAGGCGCATCCAGATCGATTCTATCAGATGGGCATGGCCGAGCAGCTTCTGATGAGCGCCGCTGCAGGAATGGCCCGTGAGGGTTTCACGCCATTCGCGACCACCTATGCCGTATTCGCCTCCCGCCGCGCGTATGATTTCATCTGCATGGCCATCGCCGAGGAAAATCTCAACGTCAAGATCGTATGTGCCTTGCCAGGGCTCACCACAGGTTATGGCCCGAGCCATCAGGCCACTGATGACCTGGCGATCTTCCGTGCCATGCCTAATCTGATGGTCATCGATCCGTGTGATGCATTGGAGATTGAGCAGGCTGTACCCGCTATCGCAGCCCATAATGGCCCGGTATATATGCGTCTGCTGCGTGGCAATGTACCGCTCGTGCTGGATCGATTCGACTATAAGTTCGAAATCGGCAAGGCCAAGACGCTCTGTCCAGGCAAGGATGTGTTGATCATCTCGACAGGACTCATGACCATGCGTGCAGTGGAGGCGGCTGATCAGCTCCGTGCAGACGGTATCGACGCGTCCATCCTTCATGTACCAACGATCAAACCACTCGATGAACAAACCATCCTGGCGGAGGCCCGAAAGCCGGGGCGGCTTGTGGTAACAGTGGAAAACCATTCCATCATGGGTGGTCTGGGGGAGGCGGTCGCCAGCCTGCTCCTGCGCAACGGTGTGACGCCGACGTTCAGGCAGATCGCGCTGCCGGATGCGTTTCTCGATGCTGGCGCGCTGCCCACTCTGCATGATCGCTACGGGATCTCCACCCAGGCGGTCGCAGCGCAGATCAAGGGTTGGCTATAGTCGAAGCGACAAGGTGCGGATCACTGATCCTTACCTTGTCATTCTGTCTTCCTGCAATCCCTGACCGATATGCTCCCTTATGAAGACTCATGCTTTAGTTGATCCTGACTATCTGGCCTATGCCCAGCCACCCGGTGAGCCGTGGACCCAAGAAGCGCTACCCGCGATTCGCGATCGCCTGCGAGCCGGTTACCCGAGCGCGACATTTCCCGGTTATGACCCAGTTGCCATTCCAGGTCCGAGTTTAGGCATCAGTCTTCAGCTATGTGTTTATCGACCTGAATCCAAGCTGCACACTAACCGACCGGCCATTTTGTACCTGCATGGAGGTGGTTTCGTCGTTGGCGACACGGCCATGGTTGACGATTACCTGACTGAGCTTGCCCAAACATTGGGTGCAGTAGTCGTTGGCGTTGATTATCGCCTTGCGCCTGAAACGCCGTTTCCTGGGCCGCTGGAGGACTGTTATGCCGGTCTGGAATGGCTTTTCAAGCAAGCCGATACACTCCAGATCGACAGGCATCGAGTATTAGTGATGGGGCATAGTGCTGGCGGAGGACTTGCCGCTGCACTGGCGCTCCTGGCACGCGACAGAGGCCGTTATCCTCTCGCTGGGCAGGTGCTGATCTATCCCATGTTGGACTACCGAACCGGTACGGCTGAGGCACCTCTGTTGAATTCGAGTACGGGAAAATTCTACTGGACGCCAGAAGATAACCAGTTTGCCTGGAAATGCATGCAAGGCGCATATGAACTAAGCGCCAGCCAGATGGGTTACTTCTCGCCCGCATTGGCTGATGACCTGTCCGGTCTGCCGACTACGTTCATGGCAGTAGGCGCGCTGGATCTTTTCCTCGAAGAAGACGTGCAGTACGGTATGCGGCTTTCGCGTGCAGGTGTGCCACTGGAGCTTCATGTTTACCCGGGCGTATTCCACGGGTTTGACCGTCTTCCTGGCCAGCGTTCCGACACCTGCCGTGCCGACATAAGTGCCGCGCTCAAACGCATGCTGAAGGCATCTCTTTAACTACAGTCACCACAGCCGACCCTGTCGGCTGTGGTAATCAAGAAGCTGCATCTGAATCTAGGACCGGCTTCCGAAGGAGAATAACAATGAGCGACTTGCCGATCATTGATGCACACCATCATCTGTAAGATCTGGATAAGCATTACTATCCCTGGCTCCACAAGGGCGTAAAACCAAGCGTCTTTGGAGACTATTCTGTCCTCTGTACCAGCTACCGTGGCCCGGACTTTCTGGGGGATGGCTGCAACCAGAACATCGTCAAATCCGTTCACCTGGATGTCGGGTTTGACCCACAAAACCCGGCGGGTGAGACGTGTTGGCTGCAGCGTGTAGCAGACGAACATGGATTTCCCTACGGGATCATGGACTATGCGGACCTGTCCGCCTGCCATGTCGAGGCGCTGCTCGATGAGCATATGCAATACCCCAATTTCCGCGGTATTTGCCAACCCCTTAATTATCATGCTGATCCGGCAAAACCTACCTGACACGTCTCGGTGTAACTCGTGAGAACGTGTGGCGTCGAGATTTTGAAAAACTGCGGGCACGCAATCTTTCCTTTGACCTGCAGATTTACTACCCGCAGATGGAGGAGTGCTATGAGCTGGCTAGCGCTTTTCCCGAGACGCAGATCATCTGGAACCCACCGGTATGCAGGTGGATGGTCTAGAACACTTTGAGTCCTGGTGCGCCGCGATGAAAAGGCTTGCCCAGGCGCGTAACGTGGCCTGCAAAATGTCCGGGCTTGGCATGGGGATTGGCAATGGACACCTGAGAGTATCAGACCCTATGTATTGGCAGCGATCGAGGTGTTTGGGATCGATCGCTGTATGTTTGCCAGCAATTTTTCCGTCGATAAAGTTGTTCAGCACTTATGACGCTATCTTTGATGCGCTCAAGTCGATTACGGCAAACTTCAGCCATGACGAGCGGGGCGAATGAAGGACCGCTACCACGTTATGAAATAGAGACCCTTTGCCAGCACGACGATCAATACCATATGGGCAAGTATGCTGATACGGATAAGCCGCGAGCGGCGGAACGTGAGCATGTCTCGCCGTAGCAACTGAGCCAGTACCATATAGTGAAGGATAATACTAAGCCCTGATTTTGTTGTTACGAATGTCGCAAAGCCGATGAGATTCTCGACTTGGTGAGTTTTAGAGTCACCTAGACATCAGTCTTACCGAGAAGCGGCCCTTGGGAAGTGCACGCAGCCAGCACTAAGAGCGCTTCTGTTGAAACGAGCCATGCGGGACTGACGCAAATACCACTGCTCCGTGACTTCAGCTTAACCAAAAATCTTTAAGCGCTCCGACTCATGAGCATAATTGTTAAGTAATACCAGCCCTTAAAAAAGATTATGAAACCATCTCCAACCTCATAACACAGACCAAAGTAAATAATAACTGGTCACCCATGATGGAGAGGGGAGAGTTCAAAACCGGGCCATCACGCGTTATAGCGCTCCTACATTTCATTGAGTTGTATGAATTCTTCAAAAAGCAACGTCCCGTCTTTCCTTTAAAAATAGCCATCCATCACCTCATGGCATAAATTTGTGTTGCAGTAATTGTTATCCCAATAACTAAAATATAAAGTGTGACCTATGTCACCTTTAATTTTTCTTTCGAGGCTTCGTATGCATACCCGTATGACCATGGCTACGCGCCTAGGTCTTGGCTTTGGCTTGGTTCTAGCGCTCATGCTGTTGATTACACTGATTGGTGTTCAACGGGTAGGCGTAATTGACGGCACGCTTACTTCAATCAGCCAGGGCGCTAGTCTGAAACAACGGTACGCCATCAATTTTCGTGGAAGCGTTCATGACCGCGCTATCGCGATTCGGGATGCTGTGCTTATTCACGATACGTCGGCACTGTTTAATCGGTTGAGTGATATCGAGCGGCTCAAGGCTTTCTATCAACAGTCAGCTCAACCTATGGATCAACTTTTTGCTGCGCAGGACTCAACGCCAGCAGAGCAAGCCTTGCTGGTTGCAATTAAGGAGATTGAGCAACGAGCATTACCACTGACTGATCAGCTACTGAGGCTGCGACAAGCTGGCCAGTTTGAGGAGGCTCGCGTGTTCCTGCTTGAACAGGTGTCGCCTGCATACGTTGAGTGGCTAAAGCGGATCAATGCATTGATTGACCATGAAGAGTTCTATGTCAATGCGCACCTTGATCAGGTAAAAGATATTGCCGGCAGTTTTCGCTGGCTCATGCTGATCACCTGTGCCGTTGCCATTGTATTTAGCGTAATTATTTCCTGGGTCATTATCCGCCAGATGAAAATGACGCTGGGGGCAGAGCCAACCGATGTGGCTGCAGCCATCCATCGCATGGCTCAGGGTAAGCTGGATGCCATTCCAGTCACACGTTATCCCGAAAGCGTCATGGGGGCACTAGGAGCCACGACCATACACTTGGCTGAGACCATACAGCAGGTTCGTGAGGCGGCTGCTACTGTTGCGGCAGCATCCGAGCAGTTACTGGAGACCGCTCAGGAGAACCAGCGGCAGACCGACCTGCAATCGGCCCAGGCTGAACAGATGACCGCTGCGGTCAACGAAATGACAACGAAGGTGGGTGAGGTTGCAGACTATGCAGCCTCCGCAGCCCAGGCAACAGGCAATGCGGATGAACAGGTAGAGCAGGGTAATACGCTGATCGTCGATGCAGGCAAGGCGGTTCAGGCATTGGTTAGAACTATGGAGCAAGCCACCAATACGGTACAGATGGTATCTACCAACAGTGCAGATATCGAGAAAATCGTGGCTGTCATTAAGTCAGTGGCTGAGCAGACCAACTTGCTGGCACTCAATGCGGCAATCGAGGCAGCACGGGCGGGAGAACATGGACGAGGCTTTGCAGTGGTAGCCGATGAGGTACGCTCACTCGCCACGCGCACTCAGGAATCCACCCGCGAAATTGAAAGCATGATTGCAACCCTACAGGAAGGCACGGCTACCGCTGCCAAGGAAATGCAGTTAAGCCGAAGCATGGCGCGTGACACCGAGGTGCTGACAACGGATGCTGTTGCCGCGCTTCAAGGTATAAGCCGTGAGGTAGGCGCAATCAACAGCATGAACACTCAGATTGCCTCAGCGTCTGCACAGCAGAGCGTGGTGGCAGAAGAGGTAAGCACCAATATCAACCGTATTCACGGGGCAAGCCTGGAAACCTCAAAAGGCTCACAACATATCGCTGATGCCAGTCGTCAGCTTGCTGGCCTGGCAAGTCAGCTAGCGGATCGAGTCAGCGTCTTCCAAGTGTAATTAGCTGACTGGATGGTTCAGGCTTCACAAGGTTTTCCACTCTTATATAACGCCTGAATGAAATGCTACGTAACGAGTTGAAGGGCATGTTTGTCCGTCAATGACGGTCGGATTTGTCATTCAGGTCAGTGTGGTTCTGGTCATGCCTCCGATCCTTCCGCTTGTTCGGCGTTTGGCACATTTTAGGTCTATGGGGCTTATTGCCTTGTGCTGGGTGTCTATCAGCGCCTCTGCCAATCCCAACTTGTCCCAAGTGCTGGATGATGCTCAAGCACTTGGGCCGCTGGAAACGGTGATTGTCAGTCACGATGGGCAGGTGATGGCTGAGCGCGGTTATCGAGGGCACCGCACAACTACACCCACCAATATCAAATCTGCCTCCAAGCTGGTGGTATCAGCGCTGATCGGTATCGCCATTGACAAGGGGATTCTCAAAGGGACTGATCAAACAATCGCTCCGCTGTTGTCAGAAGACCTTCCGGCAAAACCGGATCCGCGGCTGAAGGACATTACGATTGGTAATCTCATGTCCATGCAGGCGGGACTGGCGTCTACTTCAGGGCCGAACTATGGCGCCTGGGTTGCTAGCAGAAACTGGGTGAAAGCTGCCCTGGCGCGTCCTTTTGAAAACGACCCTGGTGGTCCCATGATCTACTCCACCGGCTCAACTCACCTGCTTTCGGCTATTTTGACCCGACAAACCGGGCGCTCGACCTTGCAGCTGGCCCAACTCTGGCTGAAACCTCTTGATGGTTTTGCCATTACCAGCTGGAGTCGCGATCCGCAGGGTGTCTATATCGGTGGTAACGAAATGGCCATGAGCCCACGATCATTGCTGGCATTTGGCGAACTGTACCGGAGGAAGGGTGTAACCCAGGACGGTCGCCGTCTGATCTCATCCCGTTGGGTAGAAGAATCCTGGCAGGTTCGTACCTACTCACGCTATACCGGGGATGGTTATGGATATGGCTGGTTTGTTGCGCGAATCGCGAACCAGGAGGTGTATTACGGCTGGGGATTCGGTGGGCAGATGCTGTATATCGTGCCCCGCCAGAAGCTGACAGTCGTCATGACCTCAGATGGTAGCGCCTCGGCTGCGCGCTCAGGGCATCGGGACGACTTGCACCGCTTGTTGGGCAGCATTATCGAGATTTACGCGCAGTAAGGCTTTACGACAATACTGGGATAGTCTTCCGGACAGGTGGTTGCTCACCTGTCCGGTTTTACGCTCTGTCAGAGTATCAGGCTGCCTATCCAGGCCAACACGAAAGCGATAGTACCAATGAGCGTTTCCATCACGGTCCAGGTCTTGAGCGTGGTTTTTTCGTCCATATCAAGGAAGCGACCCACCAGCCAGAAGCCAGAGTCGTTTACATGTGAGAGCACAGTAGCGCCGCCGGCAATCGCTACGACGATAAAGCACAGATCGAACTGGCTCAGTCCACCGGTTGCGGCTACGGTTGGTGCCATGAGTGCGGCTGCGGTTGTGAGGGCAACGGTTGCCGAACCTTGGGCTACCCGTAGCGCCGCCGAGATCACAAAGGCCGCAACGATTACCGGAAGTCCGGTATCTGCCAGCATCTGAGACAGTGCGTCGCCAATGCCACTTGTACGCAGCACACCACCAAACATGCCACCTGCGCCCGTCACCAGTACGATGGAGCAGATAGGGCCGAGTGCGCCGTCACATACTTTTTCCAGATGCTTACGGCTGTGTCGACCGCTAAAGACGATCAATGCAAAGAGCACGGTGATCAGCAAGGCCACTGGCGTCTTGCCCAGCATCCGCAGGAACTGGACCCATGTGCTTTTGCCATCGACTGTACCCATAACGCTCAAGGTATTCAGGCCGGTATCTAGAAAGATCAGGATCAAGGGCAACAACAGGATAGCAAGTACGGTAGAGAAGCGGGGCGGGGTAACTGTCGTATCACGGTCAGCATCGGTCAAAAAGCTTGCTGGAATACCAACATGAAATTTCTTGCCCGACCACAGGCCGAACAGATAAGCGCCAAAATACCAGGTAGGCAGTGCGATGATGGCTCCAACGATAACCAGCAAACCGATGTTTGCACCCAGAAGTTCTGCGGCAGCAACCGGGCCTGGGTGCGGCGGAACCAGCGCGTGCATGGCGGCGAATGCACCGGCCGCCGGTAACGCATAGCTCAGCGTAGAGCCGCCCAGACGCTTGGCCACACTGAAGATGATCGGCAGCATCACGATCAGCCCCGCATCAAAGAAGATGGGAAATCCGAAAAGCAGCGATGCTACGCCAAGTGCGAAGGGCGCACGGTGTTCACCGAAGCGATTGATCAGGGTGTCGGAGAGAACTTGGGCACCGCCTGTAATCTCTAGAAGACGTCCGATCATGGCGCCCAAGCCAACCAGCAATGCCACCGAGGCAAGGGTATTACCAAAGCCGGTCAATAGTGTCGGGACTACCTTGTCAAAAGGGATCTGCGTCGCGAGCGCCGTCAGGATGCTCACCAGCACAAGTGCCAGAAAAGCATGGACCTTGAATCGCATAATCAGGAGGAGCAACAGAATTACAGCGCCTGCTGCTATGAGGAGCAATATACTGGCGCTGAGCGCAGTAGGTTCAGTCATGGTGGGCCACTTTCTATTGTTGTTGGTCGTTAGCGAAAGCCATACATGTGCGCGCCTGACGCCTGAGGACTACCAGAACGTCAACACCCTCGCTGCAACATGCAGTGAGGGTGAGGTAAGGAGCAAAGCCATACATGCCGGACATGTCGCCTCACATGTTATTGTTATAGATGAAGCGTTAACGGGAGTCCGGCCGGTCAGGCGCTTTTAACAGCCGCAAACGTATCGTTCCACCAGTCGGACGCCTGCTGGCTGATCACCTCGATGGGCAGTGTCGCGTCCACAACAAGGGTCGCGTCTTCCTGAAGAGGCGGCTCCAGCGCTGCAAACTGGCTATCCACCAGGCTTGCGGGCATGAAATGCCCAGGCCTGTTGGCAACACGCACGGCTGCGTCTTCACGGGTAAGATTCAGAAATACAAAGCCCAAGCCTGGAACGGCGGAACGGAGCTTGTCACGGTACTTCTGTTTGAGGGCGGAACAGGTGAGAACGGGCTTGATACCTGCGTTTACGGCATTAGCCATTTCCTGACCCAGGCGAGTCAGCCAGTCGGCGCGGTCTTCATCGGTGAGCGGAATGCCAGCACTCATCTTGGCGATGTTTGCAGCAGGATGAAACTGGTCACCTTCGATCAGGACACCACCGCTGCGTTGAGCAATGGCCTCACCAATGCAGCTCTTGCCGCAACCAGCCACGCCCATCACAACCAGGGCAGGGATATACGTATTCATAGGATTCTCCAGCCGAAGATAGCGCTATCTTTAATTAAGAAATCTGAACAGATAGCGGCTTCGTATGTTGTAGCTCTTGTTTGCTAGATAATGCATCTCGAAAACAATGACGATTAACTGCTTTAATTTTCGAGACAGCGCTAACTTAAGCATACCGCCCGGACTTGGCAAGCGCTTTTGATACCAGGGTTCCGCCAAAAACGTGACGGGGTAAAGGCTGACGCCTACTGGAGGATAAGCTGTCCGTTACCGTTTTGGGCTCATAAGGCCAGCGGTCTCAGCACCGTCAACTGTGAGCGTAGCGCCATTGATATAGCTTGATGCAGGCGACAGCAGCCAGTAGATCGCTTCGGCTACCTCTTGGGGCGAGCCCAGGCGGCTTGCGGGTATCCGTGAGGTAAGTGCAGCAAGATGAGCGGCATCCTGAATAACCTTGTCCATCATGCGCGTAGCGATCTGCCCAGGGCACACCGCGTTGAAGCGCACCTCTGAGCCATATTCCAACGCCAGCGCCTGGGTGAGTCCCAGCAGGGCGGCCTTGGTTGCACAGTATGCTGCAAGTCCTTGTTCACCCGTCTTGCCTGCAATGGAAGACACTGTAACGACCGCGCCATGTGCTGCCTGCAGGCCCGGAAGCGCATGCTTGATGTAGAAAAACACCGAGCGCGTGTTTACCGCGAAAAGATGATCCCAGGTGTCCTGACTCATCGTGCCGAACTCACCACGGCTGGACATGCCAGCACTGTTGACCAGGCCGGATATCCGGCCCTCTCCCAATGTCATTGCATGCGCTACGACCTGTTGGCAGTCCTGCTCACTCAAGACATCGCCTGCCATGAAAACGGCTGTCTTCAGCCGTGTCTGCAGGGCTTGCCCTGCATTTTCGTCCCGGCCGGTAAAAACGACCTGATGCCCTTCAGTAACCAGTTTTTCAACCACCGCCGCGCCAATGCCCTGGGTGCCACCCGTTACGATAAACATGGTTTGCTCTCTACGTGGTTTCAGGGCGTGCCTGTTCTTAATCAAGTAAAGCGGGGAATCTCTAACGAACCAATGGCGGTGTATTGGCTCAGACCTATAACAAGCCAAGCCGTAGCCTATCGTGGAGCGGTTGTTGCTCTACCCGCATACTGACCTTCAGGCGTACCCTTTAATTATGGATCAAACGAACCAGCCTCTTGATCTTGCGCAGTGTGACAGGGAACCGATTCATATTCCCGGATCGATTCAGCCACACGGCATCTTGCTTGCTATCGACCCTGATACCCAGATTATTCAACAAGTTGCCGGTGATACTGTGCGGTTTTTAACACGAAACCCTACTGACTTGCTGGGGCAGCCAGTCGATACGGTTTTTGGGGCCGATGCCGCGACGTCTCTTCTGACGCTCGAGCCTGATATGACTGAACCTTTGTATTTAGGCTCGTTGTCGCCAGCAGGCAACCTTGGTATGCCCGTAGATCTGACAGCACATATTTACAATGGTGTGCTGTTTCTAGAGCTGGAGCCTTCCTCAGAGCATCAAATCACTGCGGCGCAGAGGGTCGGCGAGATCCATCGGGTTCTTACAATTTGGAATGCCACAACCAGTCTGCACGCTCTGCTTAAGAGTGCGAGTGAGGAGTTTCGCCGACTGACCGGGTTTGATCGGGTAATGATTTATCGGTTTCTAGAGGATGGGACAGGGCTTGTCGCGTCTGAAGACAAGATCGATAGTCTTGATGCGCTCCTCAACCATCACTATCCCGCCTCCGACATTCCCAGGCAGGCGCGAGCGCTTTATCTTCGGAATCCCATCAGAACAATAGCGGATGCTGGGTATATACCTGCTCCGCTCGTTCCGGCATTGAACCCCATTACAGGTCAGCCATTGGACATGAGCGGATGCAGCTTGCGCAGCGTTTCGCCCATTCATATTCAATATCTTAAAAACCTGAACGTTACAGCCTCTATGTCCGTCTCGATAGTCGTGGATGGGCAACTATGGGGACTTGTCTCCTGCCATCATACCTCTCCCAAACGGGTCTCTTATGATATGCGCGAGACCTGTAAACTATTAGGGCAGACGCTGGGCCAATCGATTAAGGCGCATTTAGAAAAAGCGATTAACAATCAGGCGCAGCAATTGGCCTTTGCTCGTGAGGAGTTACTCAAAAGGCTGACAGGGTTTTCTGCTGTTGAAGAAAGCATTCGGCGCTATTTGAAGGATGTTCAGCATCTTGTTCACGCAGAGGGTGCAGCACTGCTTCTTCACGGCAAGCTTACCCTGCTGGGCAGTACGCCATCTGAGGAGCAGACCCGAGCGTTGATAGAGTGGCTTCTGGAGCCATCCATGCCGACTACCTTTGCGACCAAAAGTCTTGTGGATCATTATGAGTCTGCAAAGGTGTATGCCACCCAGGCCAGCGGCTTACTGGCCGTTATAATCTCGCACACCCCTCCGTTTGTATTGCTATGGTTCAGGGCCGAATATCTTGAAACCATTAATTGGGCAGGTAATCCCCATAAGCCAATTGAGCCAGATTCTACTCCTGGGCAGTTGACGCCGCGAAAGTCATTTGAAGACTGGAAAGAAACGGTTCGCTATCAGGCTAAGCCCTGGTCAGAGGCTGAAATAGATTCAGCCCGAAAGTTTGGCCGAGCGCTTCTTGATATGCGCATGAAAGATATGCTCCAAGGGCTGAACGGGCAGCTACAGAAAATGCTGGTCGATAAAGAGGTTCTCCTTGCCAGGAAAGACTCGCTAACCAAAGAGGCGCAAGAGCACATTCAAACGCTGCATAAGCGTGAGGCCGAACTAAGTGCCATCTTGGAAAATACCAGTGACGGGTACATCTGTACGGATGAAAGGGGGGCTGTTACCGCCTGGAATCGCAAAGCCGAAGAGATCTTTCTCTGGAGTCGAGAAGAAGCAATAGGCGCGTCTATAGAGGATCTGATTATTCCGCCGATGATGCGTCAGGCTTATCGTGACGATTTGAAAGGCTTCCTCGCCACAGGAGAAAGCAACAATGTGGGCAAGGTTGTCGAACATTCGGCGTTGCGTAAGGATGGGATGCTGATTCCCGTTGAGACACGCATCACGGCGATCCAGATTGACAGCCGTACGATCTTCAGCGCCTTTGTACAGGATATTACGCCGCGCAAACTCCAGGAAAAAGCGCGATTAAGAGATGCTCAGGAGGACGCTCTGACGGGCCTGGCCAACCGGCGTATGATGTATCGCTTTCTCAAGGCGAGGTTGGAGGCCAAGCCTACCGCGGAGAATCCGCTTTGGCTCCTGTACCTTGATCTGGATGGTTTCAAACCCATAAACGATACCCTTGGGCACGCGGCTGGTGATCAGATGTTGGTTGAGGTTTCTCACCGGCTGAAACAATGTATGCGTGAGGATGATCTTGTCTCCCGTATTGGGGGCGATGAGTTCGTCATTGTAGCCAGCGGTCTGCCAAACCGGGCTTTTATTGAAAAACTCTGCGAGCGACTCCTTAATAGCCTGCGAAAGCCTGTTTTGATCAATAAGCATGAGGTGAGTGTAGGATGCAGCATAGGGATCGTTTCGGCGCCGGAGGATAGCTGTCAGGCTGACGATCTCTTGCGTTTTGCCGATATAGCGCTTTACGAAGCCAAAGCGTCAGGCCGGAACACGTGGCAGTTTTACACCTCACGGATGAGTAGTCGTCTTCTGGTTCGGCGGCAACTCGAGACGGATCTTAGACTGGCCTTACGCCGAGACGAATTGCGCTTGGAGTTTCAGCCCCGTTATAAGATACGAGGTGGTCATCTAACAGGGGCCGAAGCCTTGGTACGGTGGCAGCATCCTCTACGCGGCTATTTAAGCCCTGACTATTTTATTTCCATTGCGGAAGAAACCGGCCTAATCGTGCCGTTGAGTGACTGGGTATTACGCAGGGCGTGCCTAGAGGCTATGCAGTGGAAGGACTCGGCCTTTGTCTCAGTCAATCTTTCACCGATAGAATTCAAGCGCAGTGACTTAGTAGCTCGCATACAAGCGGTTCTAGAGGAAACCGGGCTTGCGCCTGAGCGCCTGGAGCTTGAGATTACCGAAAGCGTTATGCTTGATAACACCAACGATGCCTTGGCTATTATGCGAGCACTCAAGGAGCTGGGCGTTAGGCTAGCCATGGATGATTTTGGCACCGGCTACTCCTCATTAAGCTACGTCCATACCTATCCCTTCGACGGCATCAAGATCGACCGTAGCTTTATTGCCGCGTTGGATGGCTCGTCTAGTGGCGAGGCAATTATCGAAGCCATCATTGGTTTGGGTCGTGCCTTATCGCTCACTGTTACGGCTGAAGGCGTTGAAACCCAGGAGCAGCTTGAATTATTGACTCGGCTTAATTGCCATCAGGCACAAGGGTTTTATTTAGGTCGCCCCGCGCAGGGTGATCTGCTTATGACTCACTAGCATGATTTGTAGATACGCAACTTCCCTAGTACCACGGGGGCTTGGTTAAAGCAGCAAGGGATTTAACACTATCCGCTAAGTTTTTAGCATTTCTGGCAGCGGAGGATGCGCCAGCAGCGCAGACCTGTGTGGAGGCAAGGACAGGGTTGCAACAATACAGCTGGCAACCCTAGGCACCGCTTCATGGTCGTTTGACTGGGGCAGGCAACGTAACCAGGTTTACATAATCATTCCAAAAGGCTTGTTGATCGATACCAAACACCACCTTGGCTTTCTGGGTGCCTAATGGGGGGTTCTTGCGGTAGCCCAGTGACCTGCCGTAGTTCGGGCCAAAGTGGGTATCAACGTCAACCCAAAGGTCTTTCGATTCGGTTACCAGTTCCGGGTGCACCAGGAAGAGCGCCGGCAGACTGTCCCAGGTAAAACTCTGGTAGGCAGGGTCCTTGTCGAACTCAGGGCCCAGGACTGTCTTGTAAAGGTCAGGGATAACCCCTTCAGCGGCCACGATGCGCTTGTAGACGCCTGCGTTGAAGATGACCTTTTCGCAGACGTCGTTGGGGAAGATCACATGCTCTATCGGCGAGCGTAAAACGATCCGTGCAGCCTCCGGGTCGAACCACCAGTTGAATTCTGCTGCGGGCGTGGTATTGCCTGGAATCCCGATGGCGCCGCCCATGTACACGATACGCTTGATCAGCGGCACGATCTCAGGTGCGCTGCGAATAGCCAAGGCCAGGTTAGTCAGTGGACCGACAGCCAGGATAGTGACTTCATGGGGGTGCTGTTTGATGCTGTCGATAATGAACTGGGTCGCTGATTCAGGGCGTACCGTCGTATGGGTGGCGCGACCATCCGGAGGCGCGATGAGCGCATCGGCTGAGGTCGGTCGTGGGCTCTTGAAAGCGCCAGGCCAGCCTGCGCCAAACAGCGCCTGTTCTTGCGGGTACGTCGAGAGGTCATGTAGAAGCGGGTAGGCTGCGCCAGAATAAACGCCGACTTCCTTTTCCACGCCCATACGCTCGACGGCCTTGAGGGCGTCTACCTGCTCTTGATCCACCCAGGCATTGCCGCTCACCAACGTCATGCCCAACAGTTCGATCCGTTTTTGCGCATGCAGTTGCGCCAGCATGATGAACGCCTGACCGTCATCATTGAGTACATTGAAGTCGGTATCGAAAATAACCTTGTCTGCAGCCTGTATAGGGCTTGCCAGAACGCCAAAGGCCAGGATGGCGGCGCAGTATTTGAAGAGTGCTCGCATCGGTTGGGGGGCTCTTGTTGTAATAGTGATGCAGCAAGTGAGACAGGTCTCATCTGCCCGAAAGCTGTATCGCCAAGCATAACGCAGCGGCAATGAACGCTGCCAACAATGACGTTCATTTTGGCAGGCCAATTCCTAGGCATAATGCAGAAACAGCGAAGCCCGGATGAGATTTCCGGGCTTCGCGTAGAGGTCAGCTCTGATTACGAATTTTACTTCGTATCGGGAAGGGCGTACGCAATCAGATAATCACCCATTTTGGTGCCAAAGGAGCCGTGCCCGCCCGCCATGATGACAACGTACTGCTTGCCGTTGGCTTCGTAGGTCATGGGTGTGGCCTGGCCACCAGCCGGTAGACGTGCCTCCCATACCTTGTCGCCATTGGTCACGTTATAGGCGCGGATATAGTTGTCCTGAGTACCGGCAATAAACATTAGGTTACCTGCTGTCGAGATCGGGCCTCCCAGCATAGGGACACCAATTTTCAACGGTGGCAGTTGAAGCCCCTGCAGACTGTCCCGAATCGTACCGATTCGCTTACGCCAAACTACTTCGTGGGTTTTCATATCGACCCCGGCGACATAGCCCCAGGCCGGCTGCTTGCACGGAAGGCCCAGCGGTGACAGGAACGCATTGATCTCTACACCAAACGGCACACCATATTGGGGCTGAATGCCCGTTTCGGTGCCGGTCCCTTTGGCGCCTTCTTCCGGCCACATGGGATTACCCGGGCCGCGCGGAATCAGCTTTGACACAAAGGGCAGCGCCATTGGGTTCATTAACGCTATCTGGCGGTCGGAATTGACGGAAATGCCACCCCATTCAAAAACGCCAAGGTTACCGGGGAAAACAATCGTGCCCTGTTCGGACGGTGGCGTGTATTGACCCTTATAGCTCAGGCGCTTGAAGATCACGCGGCACATCAGTTGGTCGAACATGGTGGCGCCCCACATGTTCTTGTCAGTCAGTGTCTGGATGGGGGTCAAGTTCAAGGCGGAGCGAGGTTGCGTCGGGCTTACCCAATCGCCTTCTGCGGCACCCTGTGGTACCGGCACCTCTGTAATGGGCACAATGGGCTTGCCGTCACGACGATCCAGTACGAACAGATTACCCGCCTTGGTCGGTACGTAAACAGCAGGAACTGTGTCGCCAGACTCTACCTTTACATCAGCAAGAGTAGGCTGGGAAGGTACATCCATGTCCCAGAGGTCATGGTGGGTAGTCTGATAAGACCAGACCAGTTTACCGGTCGAGCCGTTCAGCGCAACGATAGCACTGGCATAGCGCTCCATAAGCGGCGTACGGTGGCCGCCCCAGATATCAGGCGTGGCGTTACCTGTCGGTACATAGACTACATCGGCAGCGGCATCATAGGCCAAGGGCGCCCAGGCGTTGGGTGAGTTGTTAACCAGGGTCTTGCCGTCAGTCGGGATCGCATTGGGATCTTCTGCACCCGTATCGAATATCCACTGCAACGCGCCGGTATTGACGTCATAACCCCGGATGGCACCTGATGGCTCATGGATAGAGAAGTTGTCAGTAACTGAGCCACCAATGATTACTGTAGTGCCCGTTACAACCGGCGGTGAGGTGGGCTGTAAACCACCTGGATAGGTGTAAGGATGCATCTCCTTAAGATCCAGCTCGCCATTGTTGGCAAATTCGCTACATGGTTGGCCATTGTCTGCGTTGATGGCAAAGAGACGGCCATCATTGACGGGCAGGAATACCTTGCGTGGGCAGCTGGTCTGAGCCTGGGGTTTACCGGCGAGGCTGGCTGCAAACTCCGTGGTGTTGGCTTGATCGTAATAGGATACCCCACGGCAGGTCAGGTGCTGGTAGGAGGGTTCCGATTTAAGCTTGGGATCGAACCTCCATTTCTCCTTGCCTGTAGCCGGGTCCAACGCTACCAATATCTGGTGCGTGGTGCAGATATACATGTTATCGCCAATCTTGATTGGGGTCAGTTCGTTAGTGGTTTCCCCCGAATCATTCTCGGTTCTGGACTCGCCACTACGAAATGTCCAAGCGACCTGCAGGTCTTTGACGTTGTTCTCGTTAATCTGATTCAGCGGCGAGTAGCGCGTACCGCTTTGGGTCCTGCCGTAAGCAGGCCAGTCCGCCGGGCTGATACCCTCTACCGGCTGAGCCTGGGCAGGCTGGGTAGACGCCAGGCTGCCATTGATCTCCTGCGGATCATTGAAGATCGAATACACCAGTACGGCAATGGACAGCACCAGCGTTGCAGATAAAAAGGTTTTGCTGGCTCTGAGACCTGCGCCAATGCCACGCGTTACTCCAGGAATCAACAGCCAGATGCCCAACAGCCCGAGAATATTCAGGCGTGGTACGAGAGCCCAGAAATCGGTGCCTGCTTCCCAGAGGCCCCATACGAGCGTCACGAGCATCAGTACCGCATAAAGCCAGATCGCGGCGGTAGAGCGACGCGCGAGCAGAGTAGCGCTGATCAGCAGAGCAATACCGCTGATCACGTAATAATACGAGCCGCCTAATACTGCAAGCCAGGCCCCTCCAATCACTAAAATTACCGCGAATATAACGGCGATAACCGCAGTGAAAGTTCTCAATCCAGACCTTGTCGATAAAGTGCTCATCAACTGTTTCTCTCTTTGTAAAAAAGCACGGATCCTTTAGTGAACTATCAAAGGCGTTATTGAGTATCGAAACGGAATACGGTCGTGCTATTAAATACCTCCCCAGGTTTTAATACCGTACTAGGAAAGTCCGGTTGGTTCGGGCTGTTTGGATAATGCTGGGTTTCAAAGGCAAACGCTTCAGTCTGCCGATATACCTTGCCGCCTGCGCCCGTTACGTTCCCCTTGAGAGCATTACTGGTATAAAACTGCAAGCCGGGTTCTGTAGTCAGGCACTCAAGTATGCGACCCGTTCCATGATCAACGACCTTGGCCGCATCTTGTAACGCCTTTGGATCAGCGCCTTTGTTCAATACCCAGTTGTGGTCAAAGCCATGGGCATAAAGGAGCTGTGGGTCGTTGGCGCGAATGTCTTTGCCAATGGCTTTAGGCGTTCGGAAGTCAAAAACACTGTTTTCCACCGGTTGCAGGGTGCCGGTAGGAATCGACTGAGCATCGGTGGGAAGATAATGATCGGCATTTATCTGCACCACCTGATCCAGGACTCCATGGGTACTGTCAGGTCCGGCCAGATTGAAGTAACTGTGATTGGTCAGGTTGATGACCGTGTTCTTATCCGTCTGGGCCTGATAGTCAATACGAAATGTGTTGTCGTCAGAAAGGCTGTAGGTAACAGTTAGCTGGAGGTTGCCTGGAAATCCCTGATCGCCCTCTGGGCTGTTTAACTTCAGGGCAGCCTTGACCACAGGGCCTTCAGTCACCAATGGCGTGACCTGCCAGATGCGCTTGTCATAGCCCTTGCTACCGCTGTGCAGCGTATTAGGACCATCATTTCGTTCGAGTTGATAGTTTTTTCCGTCAAGTGTGAACTGCCCTTTGGCGATGCGATTGGCGTAGCGGCCAATCAGAGCGCCAAAGTGGATGCCTTCGCGAGCATCCACAACTTCGTAACCATGCAGATCATCGTACCCCAGCACAATGTTGGCGCGTTTGCCGTGTCGGTCAGGCGTAATGATCTCCGTAATAACACCACCAAAACTTAAAAAAGAGACGCTTACGCCTTTGTCGTTAGTCATGGTGTAGCGCGTTACAGAATGGCCATCTTGCGTGGTGCCGTAAGATTCCTGAGACAACGTCGAAGCAGTGCTGTATTGGCTGGCGAATATGCCTAAAGCAGCTACGAACAAACCTGAAGCCCGCATTGTTATAAGTCCACCTAGTTGAGCAATACAGGTCAGAGTCAAAATGTTACAACTCGTTCGTTGCCAAAGTGCGATAAGCACTGGATTAGATCTTTCACGTACAAAGTGTCAGGAAATTAGGCGATTTGGACTTCTATTCGTCACTGCGTTAATAACTGAACGTAGCCTGATATGGCCGATTTGTCCGAGGTTTTCTGCAGTCGTGCGATATGCAGACAAGGCTGTAGCTAATGAAAGTTTTAAGGGTCGTGAGCAAGCGGAACGAATAGCAATCCTTGAATTCTGTGAAAAATTTAAATGCTTTTAAAGCGATTCAAAATTTGTTTTCGTTGTGTAATTTATTGCATGCTGTTTCGAGTAGAGGCGTTGTCGGCGCGACATGTAATCGCGGCATTGAACCTGCCCAAGCGATCAAGTAAACGACATAGCATTGAGAAACCAATATTCAGTCAAATTGCATAGACAAAGTCTAAGTGACTCTCGAAGCACTAGCGGGCCGCTTGTGTCTCATTCGTTGTGTTCTCGATAAGCATCGCTTGTAAAGTGGTATGCGTGCCCTCGCCAGAATGTACTTTCTAACTAGCGATCGCTTGGCTCTGCAATGCACCTCCTGATGAACTTGGGTTTGCTGCTGCGGTTCTACTGGTGCATACCTTCCATGATCCAGAGAGGCTGACATGACTCGTTTTACTAACAAGGTAGTGCTCGTGACAGGGGCGGGATCGGGTATTGGTGAAGCAACTGCCAAACGCTTTGCGGAAGAGAACGCTAAGGTCGTGCTGGTGGGCAGAACGACCGAAAAGCTTGAGCACGTGGCGCGTACGCTTCCAGCGGATAGCAGCTACATCAAGACCGCTGATGTCTCGGACCGGATTCAAGTAGAGCAGCTGATCGCGGATGTCATCCAGAAGTATGGCCGCCTGGATGTGCTGGTGAACAATGCGGGTACGGTGGCCCAGGGCAAGATTACCGAGGCTGATGTCGACGACTGGCGCAAGGTCATGTCCACCGATCTGGACGGTGTGTTTTATTGTAGCCGAAGCGCCTTGCCTGAGTTGATCAAGCAGAAGGGCTGCATCGTCAATGTCTCCTCGGTCTCAGGCCTGGGCGGTGACTGGGGGATGAGTGTTTACAACGCGGCCAAAGGGGCAGTGACCAACTTTACCCGTGCCTTGGCAATGGACTTTGGTGAAGAAGGCGTCAGGGTCAATGCCGTATGCCCCAGCCTCACTAAAAGCGAGCTGACGGAAGATATGCTTGGCAATGAATCGCTTATGGCCAGCTTCAGGGAGCGGATTCCGCTGGGAAGGCCAGCCGAGGCCGAAGAGGTCGCCGATGTCATTGCGTTCCTGGCCAGTCATGATGCCCGTTTCGTAAACGGCGTGAATCTCCCTGTCGATGGTGGGCTCTCAGCCTCCAACGGGCAGCCCAGACAGGCTTGAGTTCTTCAAAACCCGGGGTTGCGGCATGTGGCCGCAGCCTGGCGTTTACGTACGGTATTGCTGTATACGCACCGTTCGACAACAGATCCCGCACCTGGTCTGTGTTTGTCATCAGTGCTAAATTGGTTGGTATGAAGTCAGTTCGAGCCCATTTTACTTCTCTTGCCTGGATGCTGGTTGCCGCCGTCCTGCTCAATGGTCTCGCCTGTAGTTTTGGTCACGGCATCATGCATGGCCAGACATACCGTCTCCCGTCGCCCCACGAAACAACGGTGGAGATGGACCATCACGTACATCACCATGCTATGGCCGCCGCGCCTGATACGCACCAGGGCAGTATGCCCATGGTTGATTCATCTCATAATTCAGCTATCAAGCAGCTTGCCATGAGCGATTGCGCCTTCGCTGGTACGCTTCCACTGGCGCTCATGGTTTTCACGGCGCTGAGCTGGCTGCTGCGTCATAAACGGCAACGCCTGTATCATCTGGACGCCGGTTGTCGACGACCTCCCCGTGACGCATTTCCCTGCCTCAATCCCCGCGCGCCCTGACAGCCACTGGCGGCATTTACTTACTAACCCTTAGTTGGCGGCAGCCATGTGTTGTCGTCGTGCTTAGCCGTGGTGAATTTTCATGTCAGGTTCTTCGCCAGCGTCGGTCCAGAATAGACCGGGCGCGTTTATCCAGTTACTCAAACGACTGCACTTCTATATCGGGCTTTTTGTTGGTCCTTTTCTTCTCGTGGCGGCGCTGAGCGGTATTGTCTACGCTTTGACCCCTCAGCTTGAGGACTACCTTTATGCCGATGCCCTGCATACGGATAGCCAGGGCGCTCCTCTCAGCCTTGCCGCCCAAGTGGGTGCGGCCCAGGCAGCGGTAGATCCGTCCTCTCGCATCACTGCCGTACGCCCTGCGCCTGCAGCCGGTGATACTACCCGGGTGATGTTCAACGCGCCGGGCCTGGGCGCCTCCGAGAGCCGTGCCATCTTTATCGACCCGGTGACCGGTGAGGTCAAAGGCGATATGAAGGTATACGGGACGAGTGGTGTCCTGCCATTACGTACCTGGCTGGATCAGTTTCACCGGGGCCTTCTGTTGGGTGATGTAGGCCGAATCTATAGTGAACTGGCGGCATCCTGGCTATGGGTCGCCACCTTGGGCGGCTTGGTGTTATGGGCGTCACGACGGAGTCGTACGCGTGGTAAGACGCCGGCGGGTCTACGCTCTCTGCATGGGTCCACAGGGGTATGGCTGCTAGCAGGGCTGCTGTTCTTTTCGGCCACGGGGCTAACATGGTCACAGTATGCAGGGAGCAATATCGGCATTCTGCGTGCATATTATGGATGGTCGACGCCTGTTGTTTCAACGGAGCTGGGTAGCTCAACCACCATGAAGATGCCCATGGACGAGCATGCCGAACATCATATGCACATGGATAACATGCCGAAGATGGAAGCGGTTGATCCCGACGTGTTTGATCAGGTGATGGCCGCTGCACGTACCCAGCACATTGACGCTGCAAAGGTGGAAATCAAACCTGCCATGCAGCCGGGAAAAGCCTGGACGGTTAATGAAATCGACCGTCGCTGGCCTACTCATGTGGATGCGGTTGCTATCGATCCCGGCTCCTTGGCGGTGGTAGATCATGTCCTGTTTGCTCAGTACTCTCTGCCAGCCAAACTGACCCGGTGGGGTATCGATGCGCACATGGGGGTACTTTTCGGCCTTGCCAATCAGCTGTTGTTGATTGGATTTGCAGGTGGCCTTGTGGTCATGGTGGTTTGGGGATACCTGCTCTGGTGGCGTCGGCGTCCGACCTTTAATGATATTTCTCAACCGAGTCTTATCGATGCATGGCGTGAACTGGGCCTGGTTCAACGAATCCTGGCGCTTGTAATCTCGACAGTACTGGGGATCTGTCTGCCTGTATTAGGCGCCAGCCTGCTTGTGTTTCTAGCGGTGGATTTCATTCTGGGCTTCAAGGCTTCGTTTTCAGGTCTCAAGCAAGGGCAGCCGTAGTACAAGGGAGAAAAACGCTGGCTGCACCGTGAGCGGTTAGCGTTTCTCCTCTCCAGTTCGCGTACTGCCAAAGCTGTAAGGACGATTAAGTAGGAACCCGAAACCAGAATTGACCACACAGGCAATACCCTATTTGTTCTGTGGAGGCTGATATGTCAGTAAAAGTGCTTGGGCCCGCTGAGCCAGGTTTTAGCCTTGGCAGCAATGATTATGGCCCAACGCCTGGGTTCAACGGTGGCCTGGCTCAGCCATACGGCGGACAGGTTAATTTCGGTTCGCCTTCTGAGCCTGCCAGCCAGGGAAGGGAGGTCACGTTCGGCAAGGCTGGGGCTGGTCATTCCCCAGGTGGCGTCAAGGGAGCTAACGAAGAGGATTTGATGGCATTGGTGCGTGACCTGGTGCAGCAAATCCTTCAGATGATTGCGCAACGGTTACAGCAAAACCAGAACGACACGGGAGCATCCTCTCAGGGCCAAAGTAAGGGTAGGGAGGTAGGAAAAGCCACCGCACCAGCGGCTGGTAGTTCGGAACAACCTTCTGTAGCTTCTGGCCCTGCTGTAACTCCCGAAACTGACCCGCAAAAGGTAACGTCTGCAAACCCAGCCAGTAGTGACGGGCCCACTGCCGGTAGCGGTCCGCGTGCATTCAATATAACCAATACTCAGGACCATCCGATCAAAATAGGCCAATTCGATAAGAACGAGCAGTTGACCGCTGAGCTAACGCTTGAGCCAGGGCAGACAGGCGTTATGAGGTTCGAGGACGATACCACTGGACTGCTTAAGCAGGCGGATGCAGACGGACATTACCGCCCTGATGCCAGCCGGCTGGAATTCTTCAACGGCTTTATCAATACCAGTGATATCGATGGCCGAAACGCCTCGATCCATGCCACGAATAACAAGGGATTCGAGATTGGTGATAACAAGAGTATTGCTGACGCTGCGCCCAGCAATATCGTTACAGTCGATTCTGCTGGTAACAAGACCATTGCTGGCTTCTACGATGGTTCGACAGAAACCATGAATAAAGGCGGCCAATTCATGACCGAGAAGCTCGGTACAGGCATGACCTACATGCACCCTGATGATGATCGTCTGCCCACTGGACAGAATCCGATGCGCCATACTGATTCGATGACATTGGATGTCACGTTTGGGAAGCCATAAATAAAGTCGGTGACGCACCGTGTGGCGATATACAAGTACAGGAAGCCCGAGGTGCCTAGGGCTTTCGTTAAATCTTTTGCAGACAGTGCTAGCGACGACGATTCAAATCTCTCAGGCCAAACCAGAGCACCGCCTGGGTGCTAAAGCCGATAATCAGGACAAAAAGCCCAACCGCCATGAACGTCCAATGAGATGAAGCGTAGCCCAAGCAAACAACGACCGCCGCTACGATGCCAATGAGCAAAGGGATGCGGCTGAACCAGAGAGCTTCGTGATGAACTCGGGATTCAAGCATGGCAATCATTTCTTCCCTGTTTCTGCGCATTGGTGTCTACCTGTTTTACTAATGCGGAATGTGGCTCCCATGAGTATAGTCAGCATTTGCATTAACGTAGGCTGTCTAGCCGTACGTTTTACCTTTACGACCCACGGTCTGATAGAACTTAGTGCCCGGCAGGCACAGTGCGGACACCTGATGCTTTAAACACATGCTTTGGAGTGGAAGAAGCAACGCGGCCATATTCCATTACAGCATCGCAGCGGCGTCTTTCCTCGCTAGGGCACCCTAGAGCAAACGTATCCCTCATCCTAAACAGGACACAACGTTCTGTCTTTAAGGTAGGTCGTTCAATAACGGCATCTGAGAAATCAGGTATCCCGATACAGCAGGGTAATAGTTTGAGGCTCCGCGAGTATTAATTCACTTACGGATGGCGGGTCGCATCCTGATGCGCCTGCTGGATACCAATCTTGTATCCGAGCTGCGCAAGGCCGAAAGGGCATTCTGGTACGAGGGCCGATTTGAGGTTTATACAAGAGGTCATTTCCCGTTCAGCTGTCGATTAAAGGCGGCGTGTCTTACAAAAATGTTGGAACTACATCCTGACCTAATCCCTTGTATCCATTATTTACTTACCTTTACCGTTTCTGACGAACTTCTCATCCCCCTAATTGAGTATCTTTACCGTGCTAGCGGTCCTGCTAGTAAGTTGAAGCTAGGCCTTTAGCCTGGATGGACGTTGTACTGTCTTATTCCTCTCAGAACAGATATCCGTCCGGGCTATTTTTCAGTTCGCCTCTAATAGCCCGTGCTATTGCAACGCTTCTACTTTGATATCGGCTCGGTATTTCTTGGTTCAGAAAAGGGTTGCAGTCTGACAAACAGCTATACCGTTTAGCCGGTCCTGTCGTGATACAGCGTTTTATGGCTGTCTATTAGAAGTACTTTCAGAAATGGGTAATCGTTCTTTGCAGGAGGTGTGGCATGCGCATACAAAGCAGGTTGTTGCAGAGAATATTGAAGAAGATACAGGCTGTGATGTCGGCCTTGGGTAGTTTTGCCTTACTTGCCCTTTTTACGATAAATCACTGATGTGAGACCTGCTAAAAGAGGCCCAGCGTCTCGTAAAGTGATCCTTCATAAACGGCAGGATGGTAGCCTCAATCGATCCCAATTGATGTGTCTGTGATGGAGCAGCGTCGCGGCTCTGGTCCTGGTAGCGTCTTGAGCACTGAATTGATCCGCCTCGCTGGTGCCAGTGAGGCCTTCCTGCCGGTCGTCTTTCATACTGGATAGGATGTGGCTTTTAAGGTGCCGTATTTGCCTTGCTTATAAGTAAACCGCAACCGGACCTGCACACTGTTTCGAATTGTATCTAGATACCATGCTTACGAAATGGCACAGTACGGTACCAAACAATGAGTATAACGAGTACCGTTCATGTCCGTGCCTACTGCCCAGGCTGACACTTCCATCCGTTCAGCCTCTGCCGCCAATCCCCTTGTGATGAGCATTGTTTTCTCTTGCGCGCTCGCGCACCTGATCAATGACCTTATCCAGTCGGTTCTTCCGTCCATCTATCCCATGCTGAGGGAAAATTACGGCCTGACCTTTACCCAGGTAGGGCTGATTACGCTGACCTTTCAAGTCACAGCCTCTTTGCTGCAACCATGGATTGGTTTCTATACGGATCGATATCCAAAACCGTTTCTGCTTCCGGCTGGTGCTGTCTGTACACTGATAGGCATCCTGATGCTGGGTTTTGTCGATACCTTTTCGACCATACTGGTAGCTTCGGCGCTGATTGGGGTTGGCTCATCCACCTTTCACCCTGAAACCTCGCGAGTTGCCCGTCTGGCTTCTGGTGGCCGCTTTGGTCTGGCCCAGTCTACTTTCCAGGTAGGAGGCAACGCAGGAACCGCTGTAGGACCATTGCTGGCTGCAGCGATCATCATCCCTTTCGGCCAATCCAATATCGTGTGGTTCGGCCTGTTCGGACTCTTTGCCATCGGCGTGCAATATCGGCTTAGCCTCTGGTATCGGGGCCACTTAAATACGGCGGGGAAAAAGAAGGGGCGTGAAGCTACGCATGGGCTTTCTCGGCGCCAGATCACGGGGGCCTTGGTCGTCCTGGCCTTGCTGGTTTTCTCCAAATATATCTACATGGCCAGTATCACCAGCTATTTCACGTTTTATCTGATCGAGAAGTTTGACTTGTCGGTGGCCAGCTCCCAGCTGCATCTGTTCCTGTTTCTGGGCGCGGTGGCAGCAGGTACGTTCTTTGGTGGGCCCATTGGCGACAGGATCGGGCGCAAGGCGGTAATCTGGTTTTCCATTCTGGGGGCCGCGCCATTTACGTTGGCCATGCCGTACGTTGATCTCTTCTGGACCAGCGTGTTGAGCGTGATTATTGGATTTATCCTGGCGTCGGCCTTTTCTGCCATTGTGGTCTACGCTCAGGAGCTGGTGCCCGGCAACGTAGGCATGATTGCCGGCGTGTTTTTTGGCCTTATGTTCGGCTTTAGTGGGATCGCAGCCGCAGCGCTGGGCCATCTGGCGGACCTGCGTGGTATCGAGTACGTCTACACACTGTGCTCATTCATGCCGCTCTTGGGGATTCTTACGATTTTTCTACCTTCCACCCAATCTAAACGCAAGCATTGAGCCGACATCTAACGTACTCCAAGGGGCAATCTGCTTGCTTCTTGGAGTCGCTGAGTTTGTTTGGCCCTAAATAGAGGTTTTGGCTAGCTTTTTATTGCTTTTCCTTCTGGAAATTCCTGTAGTCAAGATAACCAACAAAAGCGAACATGACAGCGCGCTCAAAATACCTATCGCAGCGTAGTTTGTTCCAATCCTTATCTTTATAAGGAGGTAGAGGCCGCCCAAGCCTGAACCCGTACGCGGGCATGGAACCTAGCATTGTTCATCAAACTATTACCAATATTGAAAGGATGCCATTAACATCCTGTAATGAAAGGGCATTTTTTTAGCCAATCAGTAAGGGTGAATGAAAGTCCGGCCAGTTATGCTCATATCTAGCGGTTGAATACTGGATACGTTAGAAGGAGTTCTATGGAGCACAACATTCCCCTTATTACGACCATTGCCGCGGGACTTGTTGTCGCGTTGATACTGGGCTTTCTGGCCGAAAAGATGCGAATACCCGCACTGATTGGTTACCTGTTGGCAGGCATTCTCATTGGCCCTTCCACGCCCGGGTTTGTGGCCGACATGCACATCGCCTCGGAGCTTTCCGAGATTGGTGTGATGCTGCTGATGTTTGGCGTGGGGCTGCACTTTTCCATTGGTGACCTGCTTTCGGTCAAGCGCATCGCCATTCCTGGCGCTATCGTACAAATGAGTCTCGCCACGGTGCTGGGCGCTGTACTGGCTCACTGGTGGGGCTGGAGCTGGGGCAACGGCTTTATCTTTGGTCTTTGCCTGTCGTGTGCCAGTACTGTCGTGCTGCTTAAAGCATTGGAGGCGCGCGGAGTGCTAGACAGCATGAACGGCCGTATTGCCGTCGGCTGGCTGGTCGTTGAAGATCTGGCAACCGTACTGGTGCTGGTACTGCTACCTCCACTGGCAGGCATGCTCGGTAGTACCAGCGAAGCATTGCCCGCGCAGGACGGGCCACTCTGGGTAACGCTTGGGAAAACCCTTCTGCAGATCGTCGCCTTCGTCGCGCTGATGCTCATTGCCGGACGCCGAGCGCTGCCATGGCTGCTCTGGCAAGTGGCGCGAACAGGCTCTCGCGAACTCTTCACGCTAGCGGTCGTCGCGATTGCCATCGGTATTGCCTTCGGTGCATCCAAGCTCTTTAATGTGTCTTTTGCGTTGGGTGCTTTCTTTGCCGGTATGGTAATGAGGGAGTCCAAATTCAGCCATCGGGCTGCCGAAGAGTCGTTGCCATTGCGTGACGCCTTCTCGGTATTGTTCTTTGTGTCCGTAGGGATGCTGTTCGACCCGATGATCTTGGTTCAGGAACCGGCACATGTACTGGCCGTTGTGGCTATCATCGTGCTAGGAAAATCACTAGCGGCGCTAGTCATCACATTAGCTCTACGCTACCCACTTAATACTGGTATGACGGTAGCTGCGAGCCTTGCCCAGATAGGAGAGTTCTCTTTCATATTAGGCGGTCTCGGTTTGACGCTAGGGCTGCTACCGCAGGAGGGGATGAGCCTGGTATTGGCCGGTGCGCTCGTCTCGATTGCCATAAATCCGCTATTGTTTACCCTGATCGAGCCGGTACGCCGTTGGGTGCTGGCGCGCTCGTCGTTTGCACGCGAGCTTGAAAGCAGGCAGGATCCTTATGCTGAACTTCCCATGGATACGGACCGCAAATACCTGGAGCGCCAAATCGTTCTGGTTGGTTATGGACGAGTTGGACGGCGGATAGCGAAGGTATTGGACGAACAGGGGATTCCTTACGTCATTGCTGAGCAGAACAGGGAAATGGTGGATCAGTTGCGTAAGGAAGGCAAAGCGGCTGTTTCCGGCGATGCTGCGGACCCTGCTGTGCTTATCCAGGCCCATATTGCCAAGGCTGCCATGCTGGTCATCGCAACTCCTGATCCACTCAACGCGCGCCAAATGGTAGAAACCGCCAAAACGTTAAATCCGGAAGTGGAGGTCGTGGTTCGCACTCACAGTGAGGATGAATCACAGCTCCTGCGGCGGGATGGAATCGGTACGGTGTTCTTCGGGGAAGAGGAACTGGCGAAGGGCATGGCAAGTCATGTTTCAATTCGTTTTGTGGAGTTGATAGCTCATCGGTAACGGAGAGCGTATCCCAGACGAATTAAGTTTGAGGATTATGTACATAGCCATTATGGGCTAGTGAAGCAAGGCATAGCTAATTACGCCTTGCTTCAACCTTACGTCACTGTTAGTGATGAGCGCTCAGACAAATTCCAACTCGGATAGCGCCGCTGTGATTTAAGGTATAGATCTCAGCTTGCAAGGCTATAAGCGGTTTACCAGACTTCTAATCCGCGTTGTGGCTTGAACACTGAATACACCAGAAGAGCAGAAATTGGAGGCTCCATCTGCTAAAACGAGCTATACTATTGATAACCTATTAAGGTAACTCAGGTGTAGTGGTATCTAGAGACCTGCCTCTATCCCAACGATTACTCGCCTACCTGTTACATATACCTGTCATTAGACTGTTGAGAGAGCCATGCGCGCCCGTACATTGTCCTTCTTAAAACCTGGAGCACTTGAGCGTGAGCACTTTGACCTGTTACTGGAGGGTACTTCCATTCGGGGAGAACGGGTTATTCGCGCCTTGGAAGACTTTCTGATAAAAGGCGTACCCGTAACCGAGGCCTGTGAGAGTAATGGGGTAAACCGCAGCCAGTTCTACCGCAGGCTTTATGCTCTAGAAAGCGAGAGTGAACGAGCGAGACGCTTGAGCAAGTTTTATAACTACGCCAGTGATTGATACCCAGCCTCCCAGGTTGCTGTTGAGCTGGCGGAACGTAGATCTAATGCTGGCAATTTTGCTTAATATACGCGTCGTAGAAGGTGCTCATCACCGCTGAAAGCCGAGCCGAAAGAGAGCCTTTTGCAAGGCGTCTCTTTGCGGCGCCTAAGGGCTTAGCTTGCTCGTGCAGCGTCTCTGAGTGCCTTGACCTGGTCATGGTTTCGTTGCACCCCTTGCAGCTGCCGCTCTACGACAGCGCGAACATCCGCAGGCAAATCCTTTTCAAGCGCCTGCTTGTAGCTTTTGAGAGCGACATCTTCGCCGCGCTCGCATTCATTAAGAATCGCTTCGTCGCTCTTACCTGTAATTGATGATTTGATATCAACCCATTTGCGGTGGAGGGCACCCGATACACTGGCTTTCTGTTCCGGATCACCGCCTAGCTTGGTCACGAGTTGCTGAAGCTCGGTTGCGGCTGTGCTGCAATCCTGGGCGCGGGCTGCCATGGTTGACTTGAGTTTCGGATCCTTCAGGTCATCGGCGCATTCCTGAAACCCCTTGTAGCCATCCAGACAGGTTTCAATCAAGTCGTTCAGCTCAGAAATTACCGCTTTGTTATCCATAAAGATTACCTTCAGGCAGTTCAAATAGGTGTAGCCTGGTCCGTACGACGAGGCTATTTAGCTGACTCGTTCCGGTGTGGCTTCGTTCAATTCGTGATGGTTGAACAGCGGTTTTGGTGCAAAGGGAAGCTCTAAGCACTTGGTTATTTGAGCTGCACCAGGAGCGGATCAGCTACGGAGTGGGGCGCGTCCTCAATGGAGTCTAGGTGAGACATGAGCGCGCTACGTTATTGAATGGATGAGTTTAACGGCGTAGCAATTCTCTATCCGTTGTAGGCCCGATTTCGATCAATATGAAAATAAAGTAGGCGAGAGGCTATTACTCAAGTCCTCTCGCCTTAGTCCTGTCAGCCCTGATTACGCGGCCCTGGCAGTCGCCAGTAGGGACAGTTCCTTTTTCATCGCTGCAATTATGGCAGTCCATTCCAGCTCTTCGACATCAATAGGAAACTTGGCGAGAGCGTCCTGTGACATCCACTGCAACGGCCGACGTACCTGGGAATCGTTAAAAATGAAGCGGTTCTCCATCGCGAATCCATACGCCTCAACGATGACTCTATTAAGCTTTGCCTGTTTTTCATTCAGGTGAGCTAACGCCTCGTTAAACTCGTACTGATTCTCGAAATAGCTGATATGGCCAGCCATTTCAGCCACCTGACCCAACGTAGGGATATTGCGTGTAGCGGATGAACAATGGACAACCTGAAACAGGCTATTTGAAGGGTCTACGGCATTTGCCAGTAGCATATTGACGCAAATATCCACGGGGATCATGTCGTTGATCGCCGTTTTCATGGATACCGGGAAATGTTTAACGCCTCCAAGCGCAATGGATCGGATGAAAGCGGGCAGGGAGATGGAAAAATTGCAATAACCTTTACTTGGATAGGCCCAGGCGCCTGTGACTGAAGTAATGCGCGCGACCATAATAGGGAGGTGAGGGTAGCGCTGGTGTAATAGGCGTTCCATCAGATTCTTTGAATAGGCGTAAGCATTAGGCCATTCACTAAGCCTTGCGCTGCCTCCTTTCGTGAAGATCTCTTCCAGTTCAGATTCCGCCGTTGAGTCCTGATAGATTCGTTCCTCAATATGCTCCGTCGCTGAGCGATTACATAGTGCCCAATAGCTGGATGTAACTAAAAATAGTGCACGTTTTTCAAAGGTAGCGACAAGCGTTGCACCCTGTAGAGCAGACAGCGTGTTGGCGTGTACCTGATCCTGTATATCGGTATCCCAACGGGTATACGCAGCCAGGTGGAAAACAATGTCCACATCCTTCCTGATTTCCTGCAGCCAAGAGGTGGCAATGTCCCAATTTTCCTTCCTGATATCGCCCTTTATCCATACGACTCGTTTGTCATGAGCATAAGCTTGAGAAGGAGGCGTTGTATGATAAAGGCAGTAAATCCGGCCGACACCTTCGAGTTTTTCCGACAGGGTCTTGAGCAACATCGAACCAATAAAGCCCGTAGCGCCGGTGATCAGTACATTCTTTCCTTCGTAAGCCTTGTCCACTGATGTTCTCCACATGGGTTTATTACAGGACAAGTGGCCAGGAGTTACCATGTTGCTTTAAGCACATGAACTGCCTGCGCCTGACCGCAAGTCAGCACATCCACACTTTAGACTCGTCGCATGAAGCCTTTATGAAAGGCCTGAGATAGAGCGGCAGGAACTGCTTGTGGAGGTTTTACACCACAGCCTCATTAAGCCTTAAATACAAAAGCGAGGAATAGCTTTAGCCAGTGAGTTACCTTTTTAGAAAACCTCTGATTTGCTCAAGTCTTCGTATCAGCATTTGTGAACCGGCAAACGGATAATGCAAGTGGGGGGACAATCAGTCACAGAAGGGACTTAAAAGTGGCGTTAAGCGCTGGCCAAAAGCCAAATAGAAAATCCGATAGCAGAGTTATGACCCTATTTGACAACTTTAAAGTCAGTCGCAGGTAAGCCTTAGCTGCTTACTCGTACAGGTTCCGATCAAAGGCTACGTAACTTATTTTTTCAGCAAGGCAACTTTTTAATTTGGCTCTGTCCTACCATTTAGCGGCCAGTCACTAATTACCTATCTATTGAACGTAGGGATAGCAAAAGTCGCCAAGGGAATGGATAACATCAATAGAGGTGAGAATAATGACAACTACCCTCCAGCAGCGCCGTGAACAGTTGAATGCTCTAATGGATGAGTCGCGGGCCAAGGCAAAAGCCTTGGGAATCCACTTTGACTTCAGGAAAGCGAGGCTCGCGGCGCGTAGCGTTGTGTTGGGTAAGTAAAAGGCAACATGGTTTAAAAGCCTGGCCGCGATGCGATAAAGACTGTCTGTTTCGCATCACAAGAAATGCTGGTGCAGGTTAGTCAGATAACCTGCACTACGCTTCGACACAAACCTGACGATCAGTGCGTTAGGGTTAGGGCATTGCGTTGAGTAGGTATGGCTAAGCAGTTCGTTGCCGCTTGCGCCGATTCACCCGACCGACCTGAACACTCTCGGCAACCTGGTAAACGGACTTGGCCAAATCAACCGCTATGCGTTTCATTGCACAAGAAGGTCTGCGTTTCGCTATTCGCGAAGGCGGCCGTACCGTAGGCGCCGGCGTGGTTGCCAAGATCGTCGAATAAGTTCTTGATCTTGGGTTGTTAGGCCGGCATAATAGCCGGCCTGATTTAAGTTACAGGCCAGTAGCTCAATTGGCAGAGCGGCGGTCTCCAAAACCGCAGGTTGGGGGTTCGATTCCCTCCTGGCCTGCCAGATTTAATCTGGCATTTCCTGACAGGATTTCAATTGATGAGCGTCAAGGCGGAAGCCAAAGAGTCACGCTTCGATGCGATGAAGTGGCTTGTGGTCGTCTTGCTGGTAGCAGTAGGTGTTGTTGCTAACCACTACTACTCAGCCCAGCCGATCCTGTATCGCGTTATCGGTTTGCTGGTTCTGGGTGCTGTAGCTGCTTTCGTTGCATTACAGACTGTCAAAGGGCAAGCGTTTTTCACGCTGCTCAAAGAGGCGCGCACCGAGATTCGTAAGGTTGTCTGGCCTAGTAGGCAAGAGACAACTCAGACCACATTGATTGTGGTTGCAGTAGTGCTGGTCATGGCGTTGCTGCTATGGGGATTAGATTCCCTGCTCGGATGGCTTGTTTCCATGATCGTAGGTTAAGGGTTCGCCGTGGCTAAGCGTTGGTACGTAGTGCATGCATACTCGGGTTACGAGAAGCATGTCATGCGCTCTTTGATTGAGCGCGTCAAGCTTGCCGGAATGGAAGATGAGTTCGGCGATATTCTGGTTCCCACTGAAGAAGTAGTGGAAATGCGTAATGGCCAGAAGCGCAAAAGCGAACGTAAATTCTTTCCAGGTTATGTGCTCGTTCAGATGGAAATGAACGAAGGTACTTGGCACCTCGTTAAAGATACCCCGCGGGTTATGGGTTTTATTGGTGGGACGGCTGATAAGCCAGCACCGATTACTGATCGTGAGGCAGAGGCGATTCTTCGTCGTGTTTCCGACAGTAGTGATAAGCCCAAGCCGAAAACACTGTTTGAGCCAGGTGAGACTGTTCGCGTTATCGATGGTCCGTTTGCTGACTTCAATGGTGTTGTCGAAGAAGTGAATTATGAAAAAAGCCGGATTCAAGTGGCTGTCCTGATTTTTGGACGTTCTACGCCGGTTGAGCTGGAATTCAGTCAGGTCGAAAAAGTCGTCTAACTGATGCCTAGTCCCATACCCCGCAGTTTAGGCTGCGGGGTTTTGTCGTCAGTGGGATAAGGTGAATCAAACCGGGGAGCCTTAAGGCGTTAGACCCGTCATTGGAGTAGCAAATGGCTAAGAAAATCCAAGCTTATATCAAGCTGCAAGTTAAAGCGGCCCAAGCTAACCCGAGCCCGCCAGTAGGTCCGGCGCTGGGTCAGCATGGTGTGAACATCATGGAATTCTGTAAGGCATTCAACGCCCGTACCCAAGGTATGGAACCAGGTCTGCCTACTCCGGTAATTATTACCGTTTACAGTGACCGTAGCTTCACGTTTGAGACCAAGAGTACTCCTGCTTCCGTTCTTCTGAAGAAGGCTGCGGGCATTCAGAGCGGTTCTAGCCGTCCTAACTCTCAGAAAGTAGGCACCGTAACGCGTGCTCAGCTTGAAGAGATTGCTAAGACCAAGAATGCTGATCTGACTGCTGCTGATATGGATGCAGCTGTACGTACTATCGCTGGCTCTGCGCGTAGCATGGGCCTCAATGTGGAGGGCGTGTAATGGCCAAGCTCACTAAGCGTCAAAAGGCTATTGCTGCCAAGATTGAAGCAGGCAAGCAGTACAGCTTTGAAGAGGCTGCTGCGCTTCTGTCTCAGCTGTCCACTGTCAAGTTCAAAGAGTCGGTAGACGTTTCAGTTAATCTGGGCGTTGATCCTCGTAAATCTGACCAGGTTGTTCGTGGTGCTACCGTTCTGCCAAACGGTACTGGCAAGAGCGTCCGTGTAGCCGTGTTTACTCAGGGCCCCAATGCTGAAGCAGCGCTGGCTGCTGGTGCAGAAAAAGTGGGTATGGACGACTTGGCTGCCGAGATGAAAGCTGGCGATCTGAGCTATGACGTCGTGATTGCTTCTCCAGATGCAATGCGCGTAGTAGGTCAGTTGGGTCAGATCCTTGGTCCTCGTGGTCTGATGCCTAACCCCAAAGTTGGCACTGTGACTCCGGACGTTGCTACTGCAGTCAAGAACGCAAAGGCCGGTCAGGTTCGTTTCCGTACCGACAAGAACGGCATCATCCATGCCTCCGTTGGCAAGGTTGATTTCGAACCCGTTAAGCTTAAGCAGAACGTTGAAGCGCTGCTGGCTGACCTGAAGAGACTCAAGCCGTCTACTTCCAAAGGTATTTATGTCAAGCGCGTGACTCTGAGCACCACTATGGGCCCAGGTCTGCAGATTGATCAGGCTTCCCTGGAAGCCTAAGTGATTCGAGCGAAGCACTGCTTCGCTCTCTTATTGGGGTCCCTGCCTGGCGGGGGCTGTCCAAGACCGTAGGTGACGAAAGTCTTAAATTAAGCCTACGCAGATGGTGCTCCCGATTCGGTTACCGAGTCAGACACCAAAACGACGTCCGGCTTAGGTTGGGCGATACGGTAACATCCAGGAGTAAAACCCGTGGCAATTAAACTCGAAGACAAGAAGGCTATCGTCGCTGAAGTCAACGAGGCTGCCCAAAGTGCCCTGTCTGCTGTCGTGGCTGATGCCCGTGGCGTGACAGTAGGTGCAATGACCGGACTCCGTAAAGAGGCCCGTGCGGCTGGTGTTTACGTGAAAGTTGTGCGTAACACACTGCTGCGTCGCGCTGTTGAAGGTACTTCGTTTGACGTACTGAACGACGCGTTCAAAGGCCCGACCCTGATTGCTTTTTCCACTGAACATCCGGGCGCTGCTGCTCGCATTTTCAAGGAATTCGCCAAGGGTCAGGACAAGTTCGAGATCAAGGCAGCCGCGTTTGAAGGCAAGCTGATCCCAGCTAACCAGATCGACGTATTGGCAACTCTGCCAACCTACGACGAAGCTGTGTCCCAGCTGATGAGCGTTATCCAGGGCGCAACCAGCAAGCTGGCTCGTACTCTGGCAGCTATTCGCGACCAGAAAGAATCTGCTGCAGCCTAAGGCTAAGCATCTACTTTCTCGCTTTTTTGTTTAATTCTAGTGGCTACGAAGCCCCTAAACGATACAGGAATTAGAGTCATGGCTCTGACCAACGAAGATATCATCAACGCCGTATCCGAAATGTCCGTCATGCAAGTGGTCGAACTGATCAAGGCGATGGAAGAGAAGTTCGGTGTAACTGCTGCTGCCGCTGTAGCTGCTGGTCCGGCTGCTGCCGCCCCTGCTGCTGAAGAGCAGACTGAATTCACTATCATGTTGACCGAGGCTGGCGACAAGAAAGTGAACGTCATTAAGGTCGTTCGTGAACTGACTGGTCTGGGCCTGAAAGAAGCCAAGGCAGTTGTTGACGGCGCTCCTGGCGTTGTTAAAGAAGGCGTTTCCAAAGAGGAAGCCGAGGCTGCCAAGAAGTCTCTGGAAGAAGCTGGCGCCAAGGTCGAGCTCAAGTAAGCTCAGACATTGCGTCTACAGCCTGAGCGTTAAAGTTCGGCTGATGGCTGGTGGCAATAGCCACCGGCCTTTTTCTGTTTCGATGCAGCCCGGTCGGGCTTGTGATCAAATAGAAATAAAGAAGGCCATCATAGGTGATGGCGCAAACGATAACGTTTGCAAGATTTTCCGGCTGCTCCCGTCGGAGAGGCCAAACAAGCAGGTGACCAAGCTGGGGAACGCTGATGGCTTACTCATACACTGAGAAAAAACGTATCCGCAAGGACTTTAGCAAGTTGCCGCACGTTATGGACGTGCCGTATCTATTGGCTATCCAGCTGGATTCGTATCGCGAATTCCTGCAGGCGGGCGCAGGCAAAGATCAGCTCCGCGATATCGGTCTGCACGCGGCCTTCAAGTCCGTTTTCCCGATTATCAGTTATTCCGGCAATGCTGCCTTGGAATATGTCGGTTATCGCCTTGGCGAGCCGGCGTTCGATGTTAAAGAATGTGTTCTGCGCGGCGTGACATTTGCTGTTCCGCTGCGAGTAAAAGTGCGCCTGATTATTTTTGATCGTGAGTCGTCCAACAAGGCGATCAAAGACATCAAGGAGCAAGAAGTTTACATGGGGGAAATTCCCCTGATGACAGAAAACGGCACCTTCATTATCAATGGTACCGAGCGTGTCATCGTTTCCCAGTTGCACCGTTCTCCTGGTGTCTTCTTCGATCACGACCGTGGTAAGACCCACAGCTCCGGTAAGCTGCTGTATTCCGCTCGTATTATTCCTTACCGTGGTTCTTGGT
The DNA here is from genome assembly GCF_003691465.1 of Pseudomonas sp. LTJR-52. Classification (NCBI taxonomy): domain Bacteria; kingdom Pseudomonadati; phylum Pseudomonadota; class Gammaproteobacteria; order Pseudomonadales; family Pseudomonadaceae; genus Pseudomonas; species Pseudomonas sp. LTJR-52. The sequence goes on along the minus strand of NZ_CP033105.1, from coordinate 4,222,025 downwards.
TAGACTTCGAGTTTGACCCCAAGGACAGCGTATTTGTTCGTATCGACCGTCGCCGCAAGCTACCTGCGACCGTTCTGCTGCGCGCGCTTGGTTACGGTACTGAAGAAGTGCTGGATATGTTCTACGACACCAACGTATTCCACATCAAGGGTGAAACCTTGAATCTGGAATTGGTGCCGCAGCGTCTGCGTGGCGAAATTGCCAGCTTTGATATTAAGGACAATGCAGGCAAGGTGATTGTAGAGCAGGGACGTCGTGTTACTGCGCGCCATATCAATCAGCTTGAAAAATCAGGTATTACCGAGCTGGAAGTGCCATTCGATTATGTTATTGGCCGTACTACTGCCAAGGCGATTGTGCATCCTGCTACTGGTGAAATTATTGCCGAGTGCAATACCGAGTTAACCCTCGATATGCTGGCAAAAATTGCAAAGGCAAATGTCGTCCGCATCGAAACGTTGTACACCAACGACATTGACTGTGGTCCGTTTGTTTCCGATACGCTGAAGATCGATTCCACAACTAATCAACTCGAAGCATTGGTTGAAATCTATCGTATGATGCGTCCAGGCGAGCCTCCAACCAAGGAAGCTGCCGAGACACTATTTAACAACCTGTTCTTCAGCGCCGAGCGTTACGATCTATCTGCCGTTGGCCGTATGAAGTTCAACCGTCGTATCGGCCGTGACGAAATCGAAGGCCAGGGTGTGCTGAGCCGCGAAGACATCGTTGACGTGCTCAGAACGCTGGTAGATATTCGGAACGGTAAAGGTATCGTCGATGATATCGATCACTTAGGTAACCGCCGTGTACGTTGCGTAGGTGAGATGGCTGAGAATCAGTTCCGTGTTGGCCTGGTGCGTGTTGAGCGCGCGGTCAAGGAACGTCTATCGATGGCCGAAAGTGAAGGACTGATGCCGCAAGACCTGATCAATGCAAAGCCGGTGGCTGCTGCGATCAAGGAGTTTTTCGGATCGAGCCAGTTGTCTCAGTTCATGGATCAGAACAACCCGCTTTCTGAGATCACGCACAAGCGTCGTGTCTCAGCACTCGGCCCGGGTGGTTTAACACGGGAGCGTGCGGGCTTTGAGGTTCGTGACGTTCATCCGACTCATTACGGTCGCGTATGTCCGATTGAGACACCAGAAGGTCCGAACATTGGTCTGATCAACTCGCTGGCAACCTATGCACGCACGAATCAGTATGGTTTTCTGGAGAGTCCTTATCGCGTAGTCAAGGATGCCGTGGCCTCTGATGAGATTGTGTTCCTGTCAGCGATCGAAGAAGCCAATCATGTAATCGCTCAGGCCTCTGCGGCTCTGGACGAAAATAACCGACTGGTCGATGAACTTGTGGCGGTACGCCATCAGAACGAATTCACGGTTAAGAGCCCGGAAGACGTAACTCTGATGGATGTGTCACCTAAGCAGGTGGTTTCCGTTGCTGCTTCGCTGATTCCTTTCCTCGAGCACGATGATGCGAACCGTGCCCTTATGGGTTCGAACATGCAGCGTCAGGCTGTTCCGACTCTGCGCTCGGACAAGCCGCTAGTCGGAACGGGTATGGAGCGTAACGTAGCACGCGACTCTGGTGTTTGTGTTGTGGCACGTCGAGGCGGTGTGATCGACTCCGTTGACGCAAGCCGTATCGTGGTGCGCGTTGCTAATGCCGAAGTTGAAACGGGCGAGGCGGGTGTAGATATCTACAACCTGACCAAATATACCCGCTCCAACCAGAACACCTGCATTAACCAGCGTCCGCTGGTAAATAAGGGTGACGTCATTGCGCGTGGCGACATCCTGGCTGATGGCCCGTCTACCGATATGGGTGAGCTGGCACTAGGTCAGAATATGCGCGTTGCGTTTATGACCTGGAACGGCTTCAACTTCGAAGACTCGATCCTGTTGTCTGAGCGCGTTGTGCAGGAAGACCGCTTTACTACGATCCACATTCAGGAGCTGACCTGTGTGGCTCGTGATACAAAGCTCGGCCCAGAAGAAATCACTTCTGATATCCCGAACGTAGGCGAGGCAGCGCTTAACAAGCTTGATGAAGCCGGTATTGTTTACGTTGGTGCCGAGGTGCAGGCAGGTGACATTCTGGTCGGTAAGGTAACGCCGAAAGGTGAAACCCAGCTGACTCCAGAAGAAAAGCTGCTACGTGCCATCTTTGGTGAAAAGGCGTCCGATGTTAAGGATACTTCCCTGCGCGTACCAACGGGTACCAAGGGTACGGTCATTGATGTACAGGTCTTTACCCGTGATGGGGTAGAGCGTGACTCTCGTGCACTGGCAATCGAGAAGTCCCAGCTCGACGAGATTCGCAAGGACCTCAATGAGGAGTTCCGTATCGTTGAAGGTGCCACCTTTGAGCGTCTGCGTCAGGCACTTGTAGGTCAGGTTGCGGATGGCGGACCGAATGTCAAAAAGGGTTCTGTCATTACTGACGAGTACCTGGATGGTCTGGAGCGTGGCCAGTGGTTCAAGCTGCGTATGGCAGAAGATGCGCAAAACGAGCAGTTGGAAAAGGCTCAAGCCTATCTATCCGATCGCCGTCAGCTCTTGGACGACAAGTTCGAGGACAAGAAGCGCAAGCTGCAGCAAGGCGATGACCTGGCACCTGGCGTGCTTAAGATCGTGAAGGTTTACCTGGCAATCCGTCGCCGTATCCAGCCTGGTGACAAGATGGCAGGTCGTCACGGTAACAAGGGTGTGGTATCGGTCATCATGCCGGTTGAAGACATGCCTTACGATGAGACGGGTACTCCGGTTGACATCGTATTGAACCCGCTGGGTGTTCCGTCACGGATGAACGTTGGTCAGATTCTTGAAACGCACCTAGGCCTTGCTGCCAAGGGGTTGGGCGAGAAGATCAATCGCATGCTTGAAGAGCAACGCAAAGTAGCTGAGCTGCGTAGTTTCCTGCATGAGCTCTATAACGAGATCGGTGGCCGCCAGGAAAACCTGGATGAGCTGAGCGACGAAGAAGTGTTGCGTTTGGCTAAAAACCTGCGTGGTGGCGTGCCGATGGCTACGCCGGTCTTCGATGGTGCTAAGGAACGTGAAATCAAGGCTATGCTGAAGCTGGCTGATCTGCCCGAAAGTGGTCAGATGCGCCTGTTTGACGGCCGTACCGGTAATCAGTTCGAGCGTCCGGTTACTGTCGGCTACATGTATATGCTGAAGCTCAACCACCTGGTCGATGACAAGATGCATGCCCGTTCCACAGGATCGTATAGCCTGGTTACTCAGCAGCCGCTGGGTGGTAAGGCGCAGTTCGGTGGACAGCGTTTCGGAGAGATGGAGGTCTGGGCGCTGGAAGCTTATGGTGCCGCCTACACCCTTCAGGAAATGCTGACGGTCAAGTCGGACGATGTGAATGGCCGGACCAAGATGTACAAGAACATCGTGGACGGAGATCATCGTATGGAGGCCGGTATGCCGGAGTCCTTCAACGTACTGATCAAGGAAATTCGCTCGCTCGGTATCGATATCGAATTGGAAACCGAATAACACGCGACGCCAAGAAGGCATGGCCGTCAAGGCGGTCATGCCTGGTCCGTGAGGAGGAAAGGCCTTGAAAGACTTGCTGAATCTGTTGAAAAACCAGGGTCAACTCGAAGAGTTCGATGCCATTCGTATCGGTCTGGCCTCGCCCGAGATGATCCGTTCCTGGTCCTTTGGCGAAGTGAAGAAGCCCGAGACCATCAATTACCGTACGTTCAAGCCTGAGCGTGATGGTCTTTTCTGTGCCAAGATCTTTGGTCCAGTAAAGGACTACGAGTGTCTGTGCGGAAAGTACAAGCGCCTTAAGCACCGTGGCGTTATTTGTGAAAAGTGTGGTGTAGAAGTTGCGCTGGCCAAAGTGCGTCGTGAGCGCATGGGTCATATTGAGCTGGCGTCCCCAGTTGCACACATTTGGTTTCTGAAGTCACTGCCGTCCCGTATCGGCCTGCTGCTGGACATGACTCTGCGGGATATCGAGCGAGTGCTCTATTTCGAGAGCTACGTTGTCATCGATCCGGGCATGACCACGCTTGAAAAATATCAGCTGCTCAATGACGAGCAGTACTTTGAAGCTCTTGAAGAGTTCGGTGACGATTTTGACGCCCGCATGGGCGCCGAAGCGGTTTTCGAATTGCTGGGCGGCATTGATCTGGAGCACGAAATTGGCCGCCTGCGCGAAGAAATTCCGCAAACTAATTCTGAAACCAAGATCAAGAAGCTATCCAAGCGCTTAAAGCTGATGGAAGCCTTCCAGGGCTCTGGCAATAAGCCTGAATGGATGGTCATGACGGTGCTGCCCGTTCTGCCTCCAGATCTGCGTCCGCTAGTTCCGCTGGATGGCGGCCGTTTTGCAACGTCTGATCTAAACGATCTTTATCGTCGCGTTATCAACCGTAATAACCGACTGAAGCGCCTGCTTGATCTGTCTGCGCCCGATATTATCGTGCGTAACGAAAAGCGGATGCTGCAGGAGGCGGTTGATGCACTGCTGGATAATGGCCGTCGCGGTCGCGCAATCACGGGCTCTAACAAGCGTCCGCTGAAATCGCTGGCTGATATGATCAAGGGTAAGCAGGGCCGCTTCCGTCAAAACCTGCTGGGTAAGCGCGTGGATTATTCAGGCCGTTCGGTTATTACCGTAGGTCCGACCTTGCGTCTGCATCAGTGCGGTCTGCCCAAGAAAATGGCGTTGGAGCTATTCAAGCCATTCATCTTTGGCAAGCTGGAAGCTCGCGGTATGGCGACTACCATCAAGGCCGCCAAGAAAATGGTTGAGCGTGAGCTGCCTGAGGTCTGGGACGTTCTCGCCGAAGTCATTCGCGAACACCCTGTATTGCTGAACCGTGCTCCGACGTTGCACCGTTTGGGTATTCAGGCGTTCGAGCCTGTGCTCATTGAAGGCAAGGCGATTCAGTTGCACCCATTGGTGTGTGCGGCTTATAACGCTGACTTCGATGGTGACCAGATGGCTGTCCACGTGCCGCTGACACTGGAAGCTCAGCTGGAAGCTCGCGCATTGATGATGTCGACCAACAACATCCTGTCGCCTGCTAATGGTGAGCCGATTATCGTGCCGTCGCAGGACGTGGTGCTGGGCCTCTATTACATGACGCGCGAGGCGGTGAACGCCAAGGGTGAAGGTCGTGTATTTGCTGACCTGCAGGAAGTCGATCGCGTATTCCGCGCTGGCGAAGCTGCGCTGCATGCCAAGATCAAGGTTCGTATCAATGAAAAGGTGAAGCAGAAGGACGGCTCTGTCGTTAGCAACACCCGTATCGTTGATACGACAGTAGGTCGTGCCTTGCTATTCCAGGTTGTTCCTGCCGGTTTGCCGTTCGATGTCGTAAACCAGTCGATGAAGAAAAAGGCGATCTCCAAACTGATCAACCATTGCTATCGCGTGGTAGGTCTAAAGGATACCGTCATTTTTGCAGACCAACTCATGTACACCGGTTTCGCCTATTCGACCTTGTCGGGCGTTTCCATTGGCGTGAACGACTTCGTTATTCCAGACGAGAAGGCTCGTATCATTGATGCCGCTACGTCTGAAGTAAAAGAGATCGAAAGCCAGTATGCCTCTGGTCTGGTTACTCAGGGTGAGAAGTACAACAAGGTGATCGACCTTTGGTCGAAGGCTAACGACGAAGTATCCAAGGCGATGATGACCAATCTCTCGAAGGAGAAGGTGATCGATCGTGAGGGTAAGGAAGTTGATCAGGAGTCATTTAACTCCATGTATATGATGGCTGACTCAGGTGCGCGGGGCTCCGCTGCACAGATTCGTCAGTTAGCCGGTATGCGTGGTTTGATGGCCAAGCCTGATGGCTCCATCATCGAGACGCCTATTACTGCGAACTTCCGTGAAGGTCTGAACGTACTCCAGTACTTCATTTCCACGCACGGTGCACGTAAAGGCTTGGCGGATACCGCCTTAAAGACTGCGAACTCAGGTTACCTGACTCGCCGTCTGGTTGACGTTGCGCAAGACTTGGTTGTAACCGAAGTCGACTGTGGTACCGAGCATGGCCTGGTTATGACGCCGCACATCGAAGGTGGCGACGTGGTCGAGCCGTTGGGCGAGCGCGTCCTTGGTCGGACCATTGCACGTGATGTCTTCAAGCCCGGTGCGGATGACGAAGTCATTGTTCCTGCAGGCACTCTGGTAGATGAGCGTTGGGTTGAGTTCCTCGAGCTGAATAGCGTAGACGAGGTAGTGGTTCGCTCTCCAATTACCTGTGAAACACGTCATGGTATCTGTGCCAAGTGCTACGGCCGTGATCTGGCTCGCGGACATCAGGTTAATATCGGTGAGGCGGTTGGTGTTATTGCTGCTCAGTCGATCGGTGAGCCTGGTACACAGCTGACCATGCGTACGTTCCACATTGGTGGCGCGGCCAGCCGTACATCCGCAGCGGATAATGTTCAGGTGAAGAACGGCGGTACCATCCGTCTGCATAACCTGAAACACGTTGAACGCGCTGACGGTGCGTTGGTTGCTGTATCCCGTTCCGGTGAGCTAGCTATTGCGGATGACTTTGGTCGTGAACGTGAGCGCTATCGTCTGCCGTACGGTGCAGTAATCTCTGTCAAGGAAGGTGACAAGGTTGAGCCGGGTGCTGTGGTGGCCAAGTGGGATCCGCATACCCACCCGATCGTAACCGAGATGGACGGTACCGTAGCCTTTGTCGGCATGGAAGAAGGTATCACGATCAAGCGTCAGACCGATGAGTTGACAGGTTTGACCAATATCGAAGTATTGGATATCAAAGATCGTCCAAGCTCCGGTAAAGACATTCGTCCGGCTGTAAAGTTGATTGATGCAAATGGTCGCGACTTACTGTTGCCAGGTACTGACGTACCAGCCCAGTACTTCCTGCCGCCCAATGCATTGGTTAACCTGAACGATGGTGCCAAGGTTCATGTGGGTGACGTCATTGCACGTATCCCGCAGGAAACATCGAAGACCCGAGATATTACGGGTGGTCTGCCGCGTGTGGCTGACCTGTTCGAAGCGCGTCGTCCAAAAGAGCCGGCTATTCTTGCGGAAATCAGCGGTACGATTTCTTTTGGTAAGGAAACAAAAGGCAAGCGTCGTTTGGTAATTACGCCTACCGACGGTAGTGAGCCGTACGAGGAGCTAATTCCTAAGTGGCGTCACCTTAACGTCTTTGAGGGCGAGCAGGTGAGTCGCGGTGAGGTTATCTCCGATGGTCCAAGCAATCCGCATGACATCCTTCGGTTGTTAGGCGTAAGTGCGCTGGCGAAATACATCGTGAATGAGATTCAGGATGTATATCGTCTGCAAGGCGTGAAGATCAACGACAAGCACATTGAGACCATCCTGCGCCAGATGCTGCGCAAGGTGGAGGTGAGTGAAGTTGGTGATTCAAGCTTCATCAAGGGTGATCAGATGGAGTTGACTCAGGTACTGGAAGAAAATGAGCGCCTGGTTGCAGAAGATAAGTTCATTTCCAAGTACGAGCGTGTGCTGCTGGGTATCACGAAGGCATCCTTGTCAACGGAATCCTTTATTTCGGCAGCTTCCTTCCAGGAGACAACGCGCGTTCTTACTGAGGCGGCGGTAACAGGTAAGCGTGACTTCCTGCGTGGCCTGAAGGAGAACGTTGTTGTGGGTCGTCTGATCCCGGCGGGTACTGGTCTGGCGTATCACAGCGAGCGCAAGCGTCAGCGGGAAATTGGCAAGCCTCAGCGTGTGAGTGCGAGCGAGGCGGAAGCTGCGCTGACCGAAGCGTTGAACTCAAGTGGTAGCTAAGCAGTAAATCAAACGAAGCCTTGGCCGAGTGGTCAGGGCTTCGTATTGACGGTACGGGAGAACCTCTTTAGACTTTCGTACCCCGAAAATTGGCAGGGCCCATGGTCCTGCCATTTCGTTTGTGTCGTAAGACAATCAGTGGAGCTATAGATGGCAACTATCAACCAGCTGGTGCGTAAGCCGCGCAAGCGTCTCGTCGAAAAGAGCGACGTGCCTGCGCTGCAGAACTGCCCGCAACGTCGTGGTGTTTGCACCCGCGTATATACAACTACCCCTAAGAAGCCTAACTCGGCACTGCGTAAAGTATGCCGTGTACGTTTGACAAACGGCTTCGAAGTGACTTCCTACATTGGTGGTGAAGGTCACAACCTGCAAGAGCACAGCGTGGTACTGATCCGTGGCGGTCGTGTAAAGGACCTTCCGGGTGTGCGCTACCACACTGTACGCGGCTCTCTGGACACCTCTGGTGTTAAAGACCGTAAGCAGGGTCGTTCTAAGTACGGCGCGAAGCGTCCGAAGTAATCTATTCTTTTTGTTCGAGTCGATAAGAGTAAGGTCAGGCGTAACCTGCTTGTTACAGTCCTGAGCTAACCTGAAGACCGTTTTGAGGGCTTATCAATGCCAAGACGTCGTGTAGCGGCCAAGCGCGAAATACTTGACGATCCAAAATACGGAAGCCAGATCCTGGCCAAGTTCATGAACCACGTAATGGAAAGCGGCAAGAAAGCCGTTGCTGAGCGTATCGTTTATGGTGCTCTGGACAAGGTCAAAGAGCGTTCCAAGAATGCCGACCCCCTGGAAGTTTTCGAAAAAGCGCTCGACGCCATCGCTCCGCTGGTCGAAGTGAAGTCCCGCCGTGTAGGCGGTGCTACCTACCAGGTGCCGGTCGAAGTTCGTCCGTCCCGTCGTAACGCTCTGGCCATGCGCTGGCTTGTGGACTCTGCGCGTAAGCGTGGTGAGAAGTCCATGGCTCTACGCCTGGCGGGAGAGCTCATGGATGCATTCGAAGGCAAGGGCGCCGCAGTCAAGAAGCGTGAAGACGTGCATCGCATGGCAGAGGCCAACAAGGCCTTCTCGCACTACCGCTTCTAATCAAGCGAGGACCTTATCGTGGCTCGTACTACCTCAATTAATCGCTACCGTAATATCGGTATCTGCGCCCACGTGGACGCAGGTAAAACGACTACCACGGAGCGTATTCTGTTTTACACCGGCGTGAACCATAAGATGGGTGAGGTTCATGACGGCGCAGCTACTATGGACTGGATGGTTCAGGAGCAGGAGCGTGGTATTACCATTACTTCTGCTGCTACCACAGCGTTCTGGTCCGGCTCCACTAAGCAGTATGACAAGTACCGCGTAAACATCATTGATACCCCTGGTCACGTTGACTTCACTATTGAAGTTGAGCGTTCCTTGCGTGTACTGGACGGTGCTGTTGTTGTTTTCTGCGGTACTTCGGGTGTAGAGCCTCAGTCTGAAACTGTATGGCGTCAGGCTAACAAGTACGGTGTTCCGCGTATTGTCTATGTCAACAAGATGGACCGCGCTGGTGCCAACTTCCTGCGTGTTGTTGAGCAGATCAAAAAGCGTCTAGGTCATACACCTGTCCCGGTTCAGCTGGCTATCGGTGCTGAAGATAACTTTCAGGGTCAGATTGACCTTCTGAAGATGAAGGCGATCTTCTGGAACGATGATGACCAGGGCATGACCTATCGCGAGGAAGAAATTCCTGCAGAGCTTCAGGGCTTGGCTGACGAGTGGCGCTCCAACATGGTTGAAGCAGCTGCTGAAGCTAACGAAGAGCTGATGAACAAGTACCTGGAAGAAGGTGAGCTGTCGATCGAAGAGATCAAGGCTGGCCTGCGTCAGCGTACTATCGCATGCGAAATCGTTCCGGCTGTGTGTGGTTCCTCCTTCAAGAACAAGGGCGTTCCACTGGTTCTTGATGCCGTGATTGACTTCCTGCCGGCTCCGACAGAAATTCCTGCGATCAAAGGTGTCCATCCGGACAACGAGGAGCAGGAAGATGAGCGTCATGCTAATGACGAAGAGCCCTTCTCTGCTCTAGCGTTCAAGATTGCCACCGACCCGTTTGTAGGTACGCTGACTTTTGCGCGCGTTTATTCTGGTGTTCTGAATTCCGGTGATTCGGTTCTGAACTCTGTGAAGGGTAAGAAAGAGCGTGTGGGTCGTATGGTGCAGATGCACGCGAACACCCGTGAAGAGATCAAGGAAGTTCGTGCAGGTGACATTGCTGCTCTGATTGGTATGAAGGATGTTACTACGGGCGATACTCTTTGCTCGCTAGAAAAGCCGATTATCCTTGAGCGTATGGACTTCCCTGAGCCGGTAATTTCGGTTGCGGTTGAGCCGAAGACCAAGGCTGACCAGGAGAAAATGGGTATTGCATTGGGCAAGCTGGCCCAGGAAGACCCGTCTTTCCGAGTTAAGACCGACGAAGAGTCTGGTCAAACCATTATTTCCGGTATGGGTGAGCTGCACCTGGATATTCTGGTTGATCGTATGAAGCGCGAGTTTGGTGTTGAGGCTAACATCGGCAAGCCTCAGGTAGCCTACCGTGAAACTATCCGGAACAAGTGCGAAATCGAAGGTAAGTTCGTTCGCCAGTCCGGTGGTCGTGGTCAGTTCGGTCACTGCTGGATTCGTTTCGCCCCGGCTGATGAAGGTCAGGAAGGTCTCGAATTTACCAGTGAGGTAGTGGGTGGTGTGATTCCGAAAGAATACATCCCTGCTATTCAGAAGGGCATCGAAGAGCAGATGAAAAACGGTATCGTTGCCGGTTATCCGCTGCTTGGCCTGAAAGCAACTGTATTCGACGGCTCTTATCATGACGTCGACTCCAACGAAATGGCGTTCAAAATCGCTGCTTCGATGGCGACCAAGCAGTTGACCCAGAAGGGTGGTGCTGTTCTGCTTGAGCCAATCATGAAGGTCGAGGTGGTAACGCCTGAAGACTACATGGGCGACGTAATGGGTGACCTGAACCGTCGTCGCGGCCTGATCCAGGGTATGGAAGATACTGTATCCGGTAAGGTGATTCGTGCTGAAGTTCCGCTGGGCGAGATGTTTGGCTACGCTACTGATGTGCGTTCCATGTCTCAAGGTCGTGCTAGCTACTCCATGGAGTTCGCCAAGTACGCTGAAGCGCCATCGAACATCGCCGAAGCTATTATCAAGAAACAAGCTTAATAAACGCTTTCTAGTAGGGGTTTATACTCGTGGCTAAAGAAAAATTTGAACGTAACAAACCGCACGTCAACGTCGGCACCATCGGCCACGTCGACCATGGTAAGACAACGCTGACTGCAGCACTGACCAAGGTTTGCTCTGAAACTTGGGGTGGTTCTGCCCGTAACTTCGACCAGATCGATAACGCTCCGGAAGAAAAAGCGCGCGGTATTACCATTAACACTTCCCACGTTGAGTACGATTCGGCCACTCGCCACTACGCTCACGTTGACTGCCCTGGCCACGCTGACTATGTGAAGAACATGATCACCGGTGCTGCGCAGATGGACGGTGCGATCCTGGTTTGCTCGGCAGCTGACGGCCCCATGCCGCAGACTCGTGAGCACATCCTGCTGTCCCGTCAGGTAGGCGTTCCTTACATTGTCGTGTTCCTGAACAAGGCCGACATGGTTGACGACGCTGAGCTGCTCGAGCTGGTAGAAATGGAAGTTCGCGATCTGCTGAACACCTATGACTTCCCAGGTGACGACACTCCGATCGTTGTAGGTTCCGCGCTGATGGCGCTGGAAGGCAAAGACGACAACGAAATCGGTGTTTCTGCTGTGCGTAAGCTGGTTGAAACTCTGGATGCCTACATCCCTGAACCAGTTCGTGCAATCGATCAGCCGTTCCTGATGCCGATCGAAGACGTATTCTCCATCTCTGGTCGCGGTACTGTAGTAACAGGCCGTGTTGAGCGTGGTATCGTCAAGGTGGGTGAGGAAGTTGAAATCGTAGGTATCAAAGCTACGACCAAAACTACCTGCACCGGCGTTGAAATGTTCCGTAAGCTGCTAGACGAAGGTCGTGCAGGTGAGAACGTTGGCGCCCTGCTGCGTGGTACCAAGCGTGAAGACGTTGAGCGTGGTCAGGTTCTGGCTAAGCCGGGCACCATCAAGCCGCACACCAAGTTCGAGTGCGAAGTGTACGTTCTGTCCAAGGAAGAAGGCGGTCGTCATACTCCGTTCTTCAAGGGCTACCGTCCTCAGTTCTACTTCCGTACTACTGACGTGACTGGTAACTGCGAACTGCCGGAAGGCGTTGAGATGGTAATGCCGGGCGACAACATCAAGATGGTTGTTACCCTGATCGCTCCGATCGCCATGGAAGAAGGTCTGCGTTTCGCTATTCGCGAAGGCGGCCGTACCGTAGGCGCCGGCGTGGTTGCCAAGATCGTCGAATAATATCGACGTTCGTCCAGAGAAGGCCCTTCGGGGCCTTTTCTGCTTTGTCTATTATTGACACCCCTCTGGCGTCTCTATAGAATTGCGCCTCCTTTTATCGGGCATATTCTGCCTGAGGGGAAAGCTTGGAGTCTGAGGTCAAATGCAAAACCAACAAATCCGTATTCGGTTGAAGGCTTTTGATCATCGCCTGATTGATCAGTCCACCCAGGAAATCGTGGAAACCGCGAAACGTACTGGTGCTCAGGTGCGTGGTCCGATTCCTCTGCCTACCCGCAAGGAACGTTACACAGTGCTGATTTCTCCGCACGTCAACAAGGATGCACGTGACCAGTACGAGATTCGTACTCACAAGCGTGTGCTGGATATCGTCCAGCCAACGGATAAAACCGTTGATGCGCTGATGAAGCTCGACCTTGCTGCTGGTGTAGAAGTACAAATCAGCCTCGGCTAAAACCTTGGAGTTTTAGTCGTGTAACGCTCTGAAATGGGCGGCCATAGCGGGTGAAAGCCCCGTACACTCAAGAGGTTTATACAATGACTATTGGTGTAGTCGGTCGTAAGTGCGGCATGACCCGCGTTTTCACCGAGGAAGGTGTTTCCGTTCCGGTTACAGTCATCGAGATTGAGCCGAACCGTGTAACACAGATGAAAGTAGAAGAGACTGATGGCTATCGTGCTGTTCAAGTGACAGTGGGTGAGCGTCGTGCTTCTCGTGTTAGCAAGGCTCAGGCAGGTCACTTTGCCAAAGCGAGCGTTGCTGCTGGTCGTAGCGTTCTGGAGTTTCGTCTTGAAGAAGGCGAGTACAACGCTGGTGATCAGATCACGGTTGATATTTTCCAAGCTGGACAGCTGGTCGATGTGACTGGTCAGTCCAAAGGTAAAGGCTATGCCGGTACCATTAAGCGTTGGAACTTCCGTGGCCAAGATAATACTCACGGTAACTCCGTTTCTCACCGCGCACCTGGCTCTATCGGCCAGTGCCAGACTCCTGGTCGAGTGTTCAAGGGCAAGAAGATGTCCGGTCACCTGGGTGCTGAGCGTGTAACTGTGCAGTCCCTTGAAATTGTCCGTGTTGATGCTGAGCGCAACCTGCTTCTGGTCAAGGGTGCCATTCCTGGCGCGCCTGGCGGTGATGTGGTTGTTCGTCCTGCAGCCAAGGCTCGCGGTTAAGAGGGGAACGGAACATGCAACTAAATGTAAATGGCTCACAGGCTATTGAAGTCTCTGAGCGCGCCTTTGGTGGCGAATTCAACGAGACGCTGGTCCATCAGGCAGTAGTCGCCTACATGGCTGGCGGTCGTCAGGGTACTCGCGCTCAAAAGACTCGCTCCGAAGTATCTGGCGGCGGCAAAAAGCCCTGGCGTCAAAAGGGTAGCGGTCGTGCCCGTGCAGGTACTATTCGTAGCCCTATCTGGCGTGGCGGTGGTACCACTTTTGCTGCTAAGCCGCAGAACCATGAGCAGAAGCTCAACAAGAAGATGTATCGCGCTGCGCTGCGCTCCATTCTGGCGGAGCTGGTACGTCTGGATCGTCTGGTCGTAGTGGACGAGTTTTCTATCGATGCCCCTAAGACTAAAGGGTTGGTAAACAAGCTTGACGGCCTTGGCCTGAAAGATGTCCTGATTGTGACTGATAACGTCGATCAGAACCTTTACTTGGCTGCCCGCAACCTGCCTTTCGTTGACGTTCGTGATGTACAGGGTTCCGACCCTGTTAGCCTGATCGCTTACGACAAGGTTTTGGTCACAGTGTCTGCCGTGAAGAAATTCGAGGAGCTGCTGGGATGAACCAGGAACGTGTATTCAAGGTACTGCTTGGTCCGCACATCTCCGAGAAGGCAACGGTGCTAGCGGAAAACCAAAAGCAGTTTATTTTCAAGGTTGCTACTGATGCAACCAAGCTGGAAATCAAGAAGGCGGTCGAGCAGCTGTTCGACGTTAAAGTGCGCAGTGTTAGCACCCTGAATGTAAAGGGTAAGACTAAGCGTACCGCACGTGGTCTGGGCAAGCGTAACGATTGGAAGAAGGCATATATTGCTCTCCAGCCGGGCCAAGACCTCGATTTCTCCAGCAATGCTGAGTAAGTAAGGGGGCATCATGGCAATCGTAAAATGCAAGCCGACCTCCGCTGGCCGCCGTTTCGTGGTCAAGGTTGTCAATGCTGATCTGCACAAGGGCGCCCCGTATGCTCCTCTTCTGGAGAAGCAGGGTAAGTCCGGTGGCCGTAATAACAACGGTCGTATCACCACTCGTCACAAGGGTGGCGGTCATAAGCAGCACTATCGTCTGGTTGATTTCCGTCGCGATAAGGACGGTATCCCGGCTGTTGTTGAGCGCGTTGAGTACGATCCAAATCGTACTGCTCACATCGCGCTGCTGAAGTACGCTGATGGCGAACGTCGTTACATCATCGCTCCGAAAGGTGTGACAGCAGGTGATCAGCTGATCTCTGGTGCTGGTGCGCCAATCAAAGCAGGTAACAGCTTGCCTCTGCGCAATATCCCGGTAGGTAGTACTGTTCACGGTATTGAGCTCAAGCCAGGCAAAGGCGCACAGATCGCCCGCTCAGCTGGTGCTTCCGCCCAGCTAGTTGCTCGTGAAGGCGCTTATGTAACGCTGCGTCTACGCTCTGGCGAGATGCGCAAGGTTCTAAGTGAATGTCGCGCAACGTTGGGTGAAGTATCCAATACCGAGCACAGCCTGCGTTCCCTGGGTAAAGCAGGTGCTAAGCGCTGGCGTGGTATTCGTCCAACCGTCCGCGGTGTGGCGATGAACCCTGTTGATCACCCGCATGGTGGTGGTGAGGGTCGTACCTCCGGTGGCCGTCATCCGGTGTCTCCATGGGGCTTCCCGACCAAGGGCGCGAAGACCCGTGCGAACAAGCGCACTGACAAGATGATCGTCCGTCGCCGCAAGTAACGAATTGAGGATACGACTGTGCCACGTTCTCTTAAGAAAGGTCCTTTTATCGATCTTCACCTACTGAAGAAGATCGAAGTTGCGGTAGAGAAGAACGATCGTAAACCAATTAAGACTTGGTCGCGTCGTTCGATGATTCTTCCGCAGATGGTCGGCCTGACCATCGCTGTACACAACGGCCGCCAGCATGTCCCGGTGCTAGTCAACGAAGACATGGTTGGTCATAAACTCGGCGAGTTCGCTGCTACCCGCACTTATCGCGGTCATGCGGCTGACAAGAAAGCCAAGCGTTAAGGGGTAAGGAAAGATGGAAGTAGCCGCTAAGCTGTCGGGCGCTCGAATCTCCGCCCAGAAAGCCCGCTTGGTCGCCGACCAGATTCGCGGGAAGAAGGTGGGCGAGGCGCTCAACCTCCTGGCTTTCAGCAGTAAGAAAGCTGCCGAGATCATGAAAAAAGTGTTGGAGTCGGCTGTTGCCAATGCCGAGCACAACGAAGGCGCAGACGTGGATGACCTAAAAGTCTCCACGGTTTTCGTCAACGAAGGGCGTTCGCTGAAGCGCATCATGCCGCGCGCCAAAGGTCGTGCTGATCGCATCGTGAAGCGGTCTTGCCATATCACGGTCAAGGTTGCGGACAAGTAACGGAGTCGATCAGATGGGTCAGAAAGTACATCCCAATGGCATTCGCCTGGGCATCGTCAAGGAGCATACTTCCGTTTGGTATGCAGATAAGCGCACTTACGCTGATTATCTGCTCTCCGACCTGAAGGTTCGTGAGTACCTCCAAGACAAACTAAAAAGCGCGTCCGTAAGCCGTATCGATATTCATCGTCCGGCGCAAACTGCACGCATTACCATCCACACTGCTCGTCCCGGTATCGTTATCGGCAAGAAAGGTGAGGATGTAGAAAAGCTGCGTCAGGACCTGACCAAGCAAATGGGTGTGCCTGTGCACATCAACATCGAAGAGATCCGTAAGCCGGAACTCGACGGTGCGCTGGTTGCGCAAAGCGTGGCTCAGCAGCTCGAGCGTCGCGTTATGTTCCGTCGTGCGATGAAGCGCGCAGTGCAGAGTGCGATGCGTCTTGGTGCCAAAGGCATCAAGATTCAGGTGAGTGGTCGTCTTGGCGGGGCAGAAATTGCTCGTACCGAGTGGTATCGCGAAGGTCGTGTGCCGCTGCACACACTGCGTGCCGATATTGACTACGCAACTGCGGAAGCGCACACCACTTATGGTGTGATCGGTGTGAAGGTTTGGATCTTCAAAGGCGAGGTCATTGGTGGCCGCCAGGAAGAGCTTAAGCCTGTAGCTCCTGCTCCGCGTAAAAAAGCTGCTAAGTAAGGAGTACGCATCATGCTGCAACCTAAGCGTACAAAATTCCGCAAGCAGATGACCGGTCACAACCGTGGCTTGGCTCATCGCGGTAGTAAAGTAAGCTTTGGCGAATATGCGCTGAAAGCTGTTGGCCGTGGCCGTCTTACTGCTCGCCAGATCGAAGCAGCTCGTCGTGCCTTGACTCGTCACGTTAAGCGTGGCGGTAAAATCTGGATCCGTGTGTTCCCGGACAAGCCTGTTACCAAGAAGCCCCTTGAAGTGCGTATGGGTAAAGGTAAGGGTAGTGTTGAGTACTGGGTAGCCCAGATCCAGCCGGGCAAGGTCCTCTACGAGATCGAGGGTGTTTCTGAGGTTCTGGCTCGTGAAGCTTTTGCGCTCGCGGCTGCCAAGCTTCCCGTTGAAACCTCCTTTGTTAAGCGGACGGTGATGTAATGAAAGCGCAAGAATTACGTGAGAAATCCGTCGAGGAGCTGAACGAGCAGCTCCTCAGCCTGCTGCGTGACCAGTTTAATCTGCGTATGCAGAAGGCAACTGGCCAATTGGGGCAGTCTCACATGCTCTCGCAAGTGAAGCGCGACATTGCTCGTGTCAAGACTGTGCTGAACCAGCAAGCAGGTAAGTGATCATGGCTGAAGCTGAAAAGACCGTCCGTACACTGACCGGCCGAGTGGTCAGTGATAAAATGGACAAAACCATCACTGTATTGATCGAGCGTCGCGTTAAGCACCCGATCTACGGTAAATACGTCAAGCGTTCCACCAAGCTGCACGCCCACGACGAAAACAATCAGTGCCGCGCTGGTGACCTGGTCACCATTCGCGAAACCCGCCCTCTGGCAAAGACCAAGGCGTGGACGCTGGTTGATGTCGTTGAGCGCGCCGTACAAGTGTAAGGGTGAAGAGCCATGATTCAGACTCAATCCATGCTCGATGTGGCCGATAACAGCGGTGCTCGTCGTGTTATGTGCATCAAGGTGCTGGGTGGTTCGCATCGCCGCTACGCAGGTATTGGCGACATCATCAAGGTCACCGTAAAAGAAGCCATTCCTCGTGGAAAGGTGAAGAAGGGCCAGGTGATGACGGCTGTTGTGGTGCGTACTAAGCACGGTGTGCGCCGTACTGACGGCTCCATCATTCGCTTCGACGGTAACGCGGCTGTTCTGTTGAACAACAAGCAGGAGCCTATCGGTACCCGTATCTTTGGGCCGGTGACGCGTGAACTTCGCTCTGAGAAGTTCATGAAGATCGTCTCCCTTGCCCCCGAAGTGCTGTAAGGAGTAGCCGTCATGCAAAAGATTCGTCGTGACGATGAAGTAATCGTCATCGCAGGCAAGGACAAGGGCAAGCGCGGTAAGGTGCTCAAGGTTCTGGCTGATGACCGTTTGGTTGTTGGTGGTGTTAACCTTGTCAAGCGTCACACCAAGCCTAACCCCATGCTGGGCGCGCAAGGTGGCATTGTTGAGAAGGAAGCTCCTCTGCATGTCTCCAACGTTGCTATCTTCAATCCTGAAACTAACAAGGCTGACCGCGTAGGTTTCAAGGTAGAGGACGGTAAAAAAATTCGTATCTTTAAGTCGAACCAGAAAGCGGTTCAGGCTTAAGGTTGCTAGGTAGATCACCATGGCACGATTGAAAGAAGTTTATCGGAAGGACATCGCGCCCAAGCTGAAAGAACAGCTTCAGCTGGCTAACGTGATGGAAGTTCCGCGTATCACTAAAATCACTCTGAATATGGGTGTTGGTGAGGCGGTAGGCGATAAGAAGATTATCGACAATGCGCTGGCTGACCTTGAAAAAATCGCTGGTCAGAAGCCGGTTGTAACTTACGCGCGTAAGTCGATCGCTGGTTTTAAGATCCGTGATGGTTGGCCGATTGGCGTCAAGGTAACTCTGCGTAGCGATCGCATGTACGAGTTCCTGGATCGTCTGCTGGCTATCTCTTTGCCGCGCGTTCGTGACTTCCGTGGTCTGAATGCCAAGTCCTTTGATGGTCGCGGTAACTACAGCATGGGTGTTAAAGAGCAAATCATCTTCCCGGAAATCGATTACGATAAAATCGATGCGCTCCGCGGTATGGATATTACTCTGACTACAACTGCTCGTACGGATGAGGAAGGTCGTGCACTGCTTCGTGCATTCAACTTCCCGTTCCGTAACTGATAGGAGCTACGTATGGCTAAGCAAAGCATGAAGAACCGTGAGCTGAAGCGTCAGCAAACGGTTGCTAAGTTTGCAGCTAAGCGCGCTGAGTTAAAGGCAGCTATTGCCAATCCCAACACTTCTCCGGAAGATCGTTGGGCTGCACAGGTTGCACTTCAAAAGCAGCCGCGCGACGCTAGCGCCAGTCGTCTGCGTAATCGCTGCCGTTTGACTGGTCGTCCGCACGGTGTATACCGTAAGTTCGGTCTGTCGCGTATTATGCTGCGCGAAGCTGCAATGCGTGGTGATGTTCCTGGTCTGGTTAAAGCCAGCTGGTAATTTCATAGCAATTTGCAGTAAGTATGCGAATCAAGCCCCTTTTGGGGCTTGATTCGTTTTTGTATGCCTACTAGAATATCCGGCTCGCCCGAGTCGGCATGTTTTCGGCTGGGCAGTTTCAGAGCTATAGGCTCATTTATGCATTTAGGAGCTACAAGCCCATGAGTATGCAGGACCCGTTAGCAGATATGCTAACTCGTATCCGTAATGCCCAGATGGCTGAAAAGTCCGTCGTAAGCATGCCTTCTTCCAAGCTGAAGGTGGCGGTAGCTAAAGTCCTTAAGGACGAAGGTTACATCGCGGGTTTTCAGGTCAGCACGGAAGTTAAGCCGCTGCTGTCCATCGAGCTGAAGTATTTCGAAGGTAAGCCTGTAATCGAAGAGCTTAAGCGTTCTAGCCGTCCTGGCCTTCGCCAGTACAAATCTGTTGACCAGTTGCCGAAAGTGCGCGGCGGTTTGGGTGTATCGATCGTGTCCACCAACAAGGGTGTGATGACTGATCGTGCAGCCCGTGCTGCTGGTGTAGGCGGCGAAGTGCTCTGCACTGTTTTCTAAGGGGAAGAAGCATGTCTCGCGTTGCTAAAAACCCCGTTAAGCTTCCTGCCGGTGTTGAAATTAACCTGGCTGGTCAACAGCTTTCTATTAAGGGTTCCAAAGGCTCTCTTGAGCTTAAGGTTCATCCTTCTGTTGAAGTCTCTCAAGAGTCCGGTGAGCTTCGTTTCGCCGCTCGTAATGGTGATCAGCAGACTCGTGCCATGGCTGGTACTACCCGTGCGCTGGTTAACAATATGGTCATTGGCGTGAGCCAAGGCTTTGAGCGCAAGCTTCAGCTGGTTGGTGTTGGTTATAAAGCTCAGGCCAAGGGCCAGGTTCTTTCGCTTTCCCTGGGTTTCTCTCACCCGGTCGACTATGAATTGCCGCAAGGCATTACTGCTGAGACCCCGAGCCAGACTGATATCCTGATTAAGGGTATTGATAAGCAGCTCGTTGGACAGGTGGCAGCAGAGATTCGTGATTTCCGTCCGCCAGAGCCCTATAAGGGCAAAGGTGTACGTTATTCCGATGAAGTCGTTCGCCGTAAAGAAGCCAAGAAAAAGTAGGGCATAGCAAATGAGCGTAAAGAAAGAAACTCGACTGCGTCGCGCTCGCAAGGCACGCCTGAGAATGCGCGAGCTGGAAACTGTACGCCTGTGCGTATACCGTTCCTCTCAGCACATCTATGCCCAGGTCATCGCGGCCGACGGCAGCAAGGTTCTGGCCAGTGCGTCTACGCTGGACAAAGATCTGCGCGAAGGCGCAACCAGCAACATCGAAGCGGCGCAAAAGGTCGGCAAGCTGGTAGCAGAGCGTGCCAAAGCGGCTGGCGTTACTCAAGTAGCGTTTGATCGTTCTGGCTTCAAGTATCATGGTCGCGTTAAGGCGCTGGCCGATGCCGCTCGTGAAGGCGGGCTGGAGTTCTAAGTCATGGCAAACAACGATCAAAAGCGCGACGAAGGTTACATCGAGAAGCTCGTTCAAGTTAACCGTGTTGCTAAAACCGTTAAAGGTGGCCGTATCTTCGCTTTCACTGCACTAACCGTGGTGGGTGATGGTAAGGGTCGTGTTGGTTTTGGCCGTGGTAAGGCGCGCGAAGTTCCTGCAGCTATTCAAAAGGCTATGGAAGCTGCGCGCCGTAACATGATTCAGGTTGATCTGAACGGCAACACACTTCAATACCCAGTGAAGTCTGCTCATGGCGCATCCAAAGTTTTCATGCAGCCTGCTTCTGAAGGTACGGGTATCATTGCCGGCGGTGCCATGCGTGCCGTTCTAGAGGTAGCTGGCGTTCAGAACGTTCTGGCTAAGTGCTATGGCTCTACTAATCCAGTAAACGTTGTCTATGCAACGTTTGAGGGTTTGAAGCACATGCAGTCGCCTGAGTCGGTCGCGGCCAAGCGTGGCAAGAGCGTCGAGGAGATTCTCTGATCATGGCTACTTCAACTGTTAAAGTTACGCTGATCAAAAGCGTGAATGGCCGTTTGGCTAATCACAAAGCCTGCGTCAAGGGTCTCGGCCTGCGTCGCATCGGTCATACCGTTGAAGTTCTGGATACTCCAGAAAACCGCGGCATGATTAATAAGGCTTACTATTTATTGCGTGTGGAGGGTTAAGTTATGAAACTTAACGATCTACGTTCCGCTCCTGGTGCACGTCGTGAAAAGCTGCGTCCAGGTCGTGGTATCGGTAGCGGTCTTGGTAAGACTGGCGGCCGTGGCCACAAGGGTGCTACTTCCCGTTCCGGCGGTAAGGTTGCTCCTGGTTTCGAGGGTGGTCAACAGCCCCTTCACCGTCGTCTGCCGAAGTTTGGTTTCGTATCGCTGAAAGCCCTTGATCGCGCTGAGGTTCGTACTTCAGAGCTGGCAAAGGTAGAAGGCGGCGTGATCACTTTGCAAGCGCTGAAAGATGCCAATGTTATCAATCGTAGCGTTGTGCGCGTTAAGGTCGTTCTCTCTGGCGAAATCAGTCACGCTGTTACCTTGAAGGGCATTCCTGCCACTAAGGGTGCTCGCGCGGCTATCGAAGCAGCTGGCGGTAAGATCGAGGAATAAATGGCTAAGCAAGGTTCTCTCTCTGCGCTCAACAATGGCGGTTTGTCGGAACTGTGGGCGCGCTTGCGCTTCCTGTTTCTGGCAATCATCGTTTATCGAATTGGTGCGCATATTCCAGTTCCAGGTATAAATCCTGATCAATTGGCTGCACTGTTTCGGCAGAACGAGGGGACCATTCTTAGCCTGTTCAACATGTTCTCTGGCGGTGCGCTGGAGCGGATGAGTATATTTGCACTTGGGATCATGCCGTATATCTCGGCATCGATCATCATGCAGCTTCTCACTGCTATCAGCCCACAGCTAGAGCAGTTGAAAAAAGAAGGCGAGTCTGGTCGCCGCAAGATCAGTCAGTACACTCGTTACGGTACGCTCGTGCTTGCGCTGGTTCAGGCTACGGGTATGTCTGTAGGACTGGCGAGTCAAGGTGTAGCCTTTTCAGCAGGGTTCAGCTTCTATTTTGTTGCTGTAACCACATTTGTTGCGGGCGCACTTTTTATGATGTGGCTGGGTGAACAGATAACCGAGCGAGGTGTTGGTAATGGAATTTCCATGCTGATCTTCTCGGGAATCGTTGCTGGCTTACCGCGGGCGATTGGTCAATCCTTCGAGTCTGCTCGTCAAGGCGATATTAATATCTTCGCTCTGATAGCTGTGGGCCTTGTTGCTGTTGCTATCATTGCGTTCGTGGTCTTCATCGAGCGCGGCCAGCGTCGTATCGCTGTTCATTATGCTAAGCGCCAGCAAGGCCGTAAGGTGTTTGCAGCGCAAAATAGTCATTTGCCACTGAAAGTAAATATGGCGGGTGTCATACCTGCTATCTTTGCAAGTAGCATTTTGCTGTTCCCGGCCTCGCTAGGCTCGTGGTTCGGTCAGTCTCAAGGGCTCGGTTGGCTTCAGGATGTGGCTCAGGCCATTGCTCCAGGGCAGCCGCTTAATATCTTGCTGTTTAGTGCGGGGATCATATTTTTCTGCTTCTTTTACACAGCCTTGATGTTTAACCCTAAGGACGTTGCCGAGAACCTAAAGAAGTCTGGTGCGTTTATTCCAGGAATCCGTCCTGGTGAGCAGTCTGCACGCTATATAGATGGTGTGTTGACGCGTTTGACCATGTTCGGCGCCCTGTATATGACGGCGGTCTGCTTGTTGCCCCAGTTTCTGGTGGTTGCAGCCAACGTGCCGTTTTACCTCGGCGGGACTTCGCTGCTGATCGTAGTTGTGGTGGTCATGGACTTTATGTCCCAGGTCCAATCGCATCTTGTATCCCACCAGTATGAGTCTCTGATGAAGAAAGCCAACCTGAAGGGCTACGGCGGCGGAATGCTCCGCTGATCTGTACCCGTAAGGTTAAGGAGTTGGTGATGAAAGTTCGTGCATCGGTCAAGAAGCTGTGCCGTAACTGCAAAATCATCCGTCGCGACGGCGTCGTTCGGGTGATCTGCAGCGCGGAGCCGCGTCACAAGCAGCGCCAAGGCTGAGTGTGAATACACGCGTATAACCCGACAGCTAGTGTGCTGTCGGGTTGATCATTTTTTATTACAGCGTTAATATCTCGCGCCCTTTTCTTGGCTTCCAGGGCGTGGGTTGCTGTCACATGGAGTTTTTCTAGAATGGCCCGTATTGCAGGCGTTAACATTCCGGATAACAAGCATACTGTTATCTCGCTGACCTATATCTATGGTATTGGTCGCACTACTGCTCAGAATATCTGTGCGGCCACAGGCATCAGCCCGTCCGCCAAAATCAAGGATCTGAGCGACGAGCAGATCGATCAGCTGCGTAATGAAGTCGCTAAGCTCGTCACTGAAGGTGACCTGCGTCGCGAACTCAACATGAATATCAAGCGCTTGATGGACCTGGGTTGCTACCGTGGCCTTCGCCATCGTCGCGGTCTGCCGGTTCGTGGTCAGCGTACCAAGACCAACGCGCGTACCCGTAAGGGCCCGCGTAAGCCGATCCGCAAGTAATCGCATCCGCGAATCGACAGGAATTTAGTCATGGCAAAACCTGCTGCTCGTCCTCGTAAGAAAGTCAAAAAGACAGTGGTTGATGGCATCGCCCACATCCATGCGTCTTTCAATAACACCATCGTAACCATTACTGATCGTCAAGGTAATGCGTTGTCCTGGGCTACTTCTGGTGGTTCCGGTTTCCGTGGCTCCCGTAAGAGCACTCCGTTCGCTGCCCAGGTTGCAGCTGAGCGTGCCGGACAGGCAGCTCTTGAGTACGGTCTCAAGAACCTTGACGTAAACGTCAAAGGCCCAGGCCCGGGCCGTGAGTCTGCAGTGCGTGCATTGAACGCCTGTGGTTACAAGATCGCCAGCATTACCGACGTGACGCCCATCCCGCATAATGGATGCCGTCCGCCGAAGAAGCGTCGCGTGTAATAGGAGACAGTAAGAAATGGCTCGTTACATTGGTCCCAAGTGCAAACTGTCCCGCCGTGAAGGCACCGATCTCTTCCTGAAGAGCGGTGTGCGCGCGATTGAATCTAAGTGCAATATTGAAACTGCTCCTGGAGCTCACGGTCAGCGTCGTGGTCGTTTATCCGACTATGGCCTGCAGTTACGTGAGAAGCAAAAAGTTCGCCGTATCTACGGCGTCTTGGAGCGTCAGTTTGCTGGTTATTACAAAGAAGCTGCTCGTCGCAAAGGTGCAACAGGCGAAAACCTGCTGCAGCTGCTAGAAACTCGTTTGGATAACGTTGTTTACCGTATGGGTTTCGGTGCTACTCGTGCAGAGTCTCGCCAGCTGGTTTCTCACAAGTCCATTACTGTTAATGGTCAGACTGTAAACATCCCGTCCTACCAAGTTAAGCCTGGTGATGTGGTAGCAGTACGCGAGAAGGCAAAGAATCAACTGCGTATCGCCCAAGCTCTCGAGCTTTGCGCCCAGCGCGGTCGTGTTGAGTGGGTAGAAGTCGACTCCGAGAAGAAGTCTGGTACGTTCAAGAGCGTTCCGGCTCGTGGCGACCTTTCCGCCGACATCAACGAAAACCTGATTGTCGAGCTCTACTCCAAGTAAGGGCTAGAAAATAGGTGCATCCATGCAGAGTTCGGTAAATGAGTTCCTGACCCCCCGGCACATTGATGTGCAGGCGGTCAGTCCAACCCGCGCCAAAATCACGCTCGAGCCTCTCGAGCGCGGTTTTGGTCATACCTTGGGCAACGCGCTTCGTCGCATCTTGTTGTCCTCCATGCCTGGCTGCGCGGTGGTCGAAGCCGAAATTGATGGCGTACTACACGAGTACAGCGCAATCGAAGGCGTGCAGGAAGACGTTATTGAAATCCTGCTTAACCTTAAAGGTCTGGCTATCAAGCTTCATGGTCGTGACGAGGTGACTCTGACCCTTTCCAAGAAAGGTCAAGGTCCCGTTCTGGCTTCCGATATTCAGCTTGAGCATGACGTTGAAATCGTCAATGGCGATCATGTCATTGCTCATCTGGCTGATAACGGTTCGCTGAACATGCGGCTTAAGATTGCTCGTGGCCGTGGCTATGAGCCGGCTGATGCTCGCCAGAGTGAAGAAGACGAGACGCGTGCGATTGGTCGCCTGCAGCTCGATTCCTCTTTTAGCCCGGTTCGCCGTGTGGCCTATGTGGTCGAAAACGCTCGTGTTGAGCAGCGTACTAACCTGGATAAGCTGGTTCTTGATCTTGAGACCAATGGTACTCTGGATCCTGAGGAAGCTATCCGTCGTGCTGCAACCATCTTGCAACAGCAATTGGCTGCTTTCGTTGATCTCAAAGGTGACAGTGAGCCTGTTGTCGTTGAGCAGGAAGACGAAATTGATCCGATTCTGCTGCGTCCGGTTGATGACCTTGAACTGACCGTCCGTTCGGCTAACTGCTTGAAAGCTGAGAATATCTACTATATCGGTGATCTGATTCAGCGTACCGAAGTAGAGCTGCTCAAGACGCCTAATCTAGGTAAGAAGTCGCTTACCGAGATTAAGGATGTCCTAGCTTCACGTGGTTTGTCGCTTGGCATGCGCCTGGACAACTGGCCCCCGGCAAGTCTTAAGAAGGACGATAAGGCTACAGCCTGATCGTTATTAGTCACCGAACGTTAGTTTGGTAAGGAATTTAACCATGCGTCATCGTAAAAGTGGTCGTCACCTGAACCGCACGAGCGCACACCGCAAGGCTATGTTCCAGAACATGGCTGTGTCGCTGTTCGAGCATGAACTGATCAAAACTACTCTTCCAAAAGCCAAGGAACTGCGTCGCGTTGCCGAGCCGCTGATCACTCTGGCCAAAGAAGATAGCGTTGCTAACCGTCGTCTGGCTTTCGACCGTACTCGTTCGAAAGCTGCTGTCGGCAAGCTGTTTAACGATCTGGGCAAGCGTTATGCAAATCGTCCAGGTGGTTACCTGCGTATTCTCAAGTGCGGCTTCCGTGCTGGTGATAACGCTCCTATGGCCTATGTTGAGCTGGTTGACCGTCCTATTGGCGGCACAGTTGAGGCTGAATCTGCTGAGTAAGCAGTGAGTGTTATCAAAAGCCGGGCCTAGTGTCCGGCTTTTTTATGCTTAAAATAGGTGGTTTTTCTATCACAAGGCTAGATCTAATAAATTAGATCTACCGTCCCGCTTTTAACATACTTCTCTGCAAGACGCGCTGAAGCGCAATTCCAAGGGAGAAGTTTTCATGAGCCAGAACAATACGCTCACTAATGCTAGCGGCATTCCAGTTGCCGACAATCAAAACTCTCGCTCTGCCGGTGAACGTGGGCCGTTGCTGTTGGATGATTTTCATCTTGTTGAAAAGCTGGCTCACTTCAACCGTGAAGTGATTCCTGAGCGTCGTGTACATGCGAAAGGTTCTGGGGCTTACGGCACTTTTACTGTTACTCAAGATATTACCCATCTATCCTCTGCTCGGCTTTTTGAAAGCGTAGGTAAGCAGACGCCGGTATTCTTGCGTTTTTCTACTGTTGGCGGTGAGCGTGGCTCGGCAGATACCGAACGTGATCCTCGTGGTTTTGCCTTGAAGTTTTACACGGAAGAGGGTAACTGGGATATCGTTGGTAACAACACGCCTGTTTTCTTCCTGCGTGATCCACTGAAGTTTCCTGATTTCATTCATACGCAGAAGCGCAATCCGCAGACTAACCTAAAGAGCCCGCAAATGATGTGGGACTTCTGGTCGCATTCTCCGGAGTCACTGCACCAGGTAACCATTCTATTCTCTGATCGTGGTATTCCTGACGGCTATCGCTTCATGCATGGCTTTGGGAGTCACACGTTTAGCGTTATCAATGAAGCGGGTGAGCGGCGCTTCGTGAAGTGGCATTTTAAGAGCAAGCAGGGCATCAAGAACCTATCTCCCGCGGAAGCTACGAGGTTGGCCGGTACTGATCCAGATTATGCTCAGCGTGATCTGTTCGATGCAATCGAGCGGGGTGACTTTCCGAAATGGCGCGTTTGCATTCAGGTGATGGACGAAGCTGAAGCGTTTAGCCGCACAGAGAATCCGTTCGATGTCACCAAGGTATGGTCGCAAAAAGAGTTTCCGTTGATTGAAGTGGGTGAGCTGGTGCTTAACCGTAATCCGCTCAACTATTTTGCAGAGGTTGAACAGGCAGCTTTTGCTCCTAGCAATGTAGTGCCAGGGGTTGGTCTGTCGCCTGATCGAATGTTGCAGGGGCGCGTGTTCGCTTATGCTGATGCTCAGCGTTATCGCGTCGGAACCAACTATCAGCAGCTGCCTGTAAATGTTCCGCGTTCGCCTTACCAGAACTACCAGCGTGATGGTGCCATGCGTTTTGATGGTAATGGTGGGGCCGCACCCAACTATGAGCCAAACAGCTTTAGCAATGCACCCAAGCAGGCCCCTCAGTACCGTGAGCCTGCAATGACATTGAGTGGTGCAGCGGATCGTCATGATCATCGCCTGGACGAGGATTATTACTCTCAAGCAGGAGCGTTGTTCCGCCTGATGTCCGATGCGCAAAAGGCATTGTTGATCGATAACATCACTGGTGCTATGCGTTCTGTTACGCGTGACGTTCAATGCCGCCAGATTGCTCATTTTCTTAAGGCGGATCGCGCTTATGGTGAGGGGATCGCCAGTGGTTTGGGTGTGTCCTTAAGCGAAGTGGAATAAGTATCGTCAGTTCAGAAGGCCCTCCTACGAGGGGCTTTTTATTGTCTGCAAATAAATGTACAGATAGAGGAAACACCTGCCGCCCGCGGTGTGTCGCAATAAAAGAACCACACTGGGATTGATCTCATGCGTATACATCATCTTAACTGCGGTTGTATGTGTCCGTGGGGCGGTGCGCTTTTTGATGGATTTAGCAAAGGCCTGACAGGACATCTTGTTTGTCATTGTCTGTTGATTGAGACAGACAACGATGGCCTTGTCTTGGTTGATACAGGGTTTGGTGCCCGTGATGTTCATGCACCGCACAAGCGTCTTAGCAGATTTTTCATTGGGTTCAACAATATCCAGTTTGAGATGCGTTATACCGCTATCGAGCAAATTCGGCTGCTTGGATTCCAGGCCAGCGATGTACGCCATATTGTGCTTACCCATCTGGACTTCGATCATGCGGGTGGTCTGGAGGATTTTCCAGACGCCACGGTTCATGTGCTAGAGCGTGAGATAAGTATGGCCCGTTTGCCTCATGGCTATATAGGCAAGCGACGCTACCGTTTTCATCAATGGGACCAGGTAAGGCGCTGGGAACTATATGAGCCTCAAGGCGAGGCATGGTATGGCTTTTCTGCAGTTCGGGATTTGAAAGGTCTGCCTCCAGAAATTCTCATGATTCCATTGGCAGGCCATACTTGGGGGCATGCGGGGATTGCCATTCAGACACCGACAGGTTGGTTGCTTCACGCTGGTGATGCTTACTTTTATCGTGAAGAAGTCGGGCAGCCGAAGCGTTCCTGTACGCCAGGTTTGCGTTTTTATCAAACGATGATGGAAGTTAACCGAGAGCTACGTCTGCGTAATCAGCAGCGGCTGCGTGAGCTTTCGTTGACACATAAGAGTGAGGTGGAGCTTTTTTGCAGTCATGATGCAAAGGAGTTGGAGCGCTGCCAGCAAAGTGGCCGACAGAGCTCCAAGTTGTAGATGCAACGCCTACTAACCTATAAAGGTTAGTAGGGGCATCACGCTCGGTCACGCTCCAGCAATGGTTGCAGAAACCGTCCGGTATGCGAGGCTAGATTCTCGGCTACGTCTTCTGGTGTACCTGTCGCGATGATCTGACCGCCCTTCGAGCCGCCTTCAGGTCCTAGGTCCACCAGCCAGTCTGCCGTCTTGATAACATCCAGGTTATGCTCGATCACTACGACGGTATTGCCGTGGTCACGTAGGCGGTGAAGTACGTCAAGCAATTGCTGGATATCCGCAAAGTGAAGACCGGTTGTGGGCTCGTCAAGGATATAGAGTGTCTTGCCTGTATCACGCTTGGATAGCTCTCGAGCCAGTTTGACGCGCTGTGCTTCTCCACCAGAGAGCGTGGTTGCGCTTTGGCCCAGGCGGATATAGGACAGGCCGACATCCATCAGGGTTTGAAGCTTACGCGCCAGGGCAGGCACTGCATCAAAGAACTCACGCGCTTCTTCGATGGTCATGTCCAACACCTCTGTGATGGTCTTACCCTTGTATTTGACCTCAAGTGTTTCACGGTTATAGCGCTTACCTTTACAGACATCGCATGACACATAAATGTCGGGCAAGAAGTGCATCTCTACCTTGATAACGCCGTCACCCTGACATGCCTCACAGCGGCCACCTTTCACGTTAAAGGAGAAGCGGCCCGGCCCGTATCCTCTGGAGCGCGCCTCTGGCACACCCGCGAACAGCTCACGTATGGGTGTGAAAATGCCCGTATAAGTCGCCGGGTTTGATCGAGGGGTGCGTCCAATAGGGCTTTGGTCGATATCGACAACTTTGTCGATATGCTGCAGGCCATCGAACGAATCATAGGGTGCTACTTCCAGCGTAGTGGCGCCGTTGAGTGCGGTAGCTGTAATAGGGAATAGGGTATTATTGATGAGTGTTGACTTGCCTGAGCCTGAAACACCTGTAATGCATGTGAACAAGCCTACTGGAATACGCAGCTCAACGTTCTGTAGGTTATTGCCGCGGGCACCTTTAATGACCAGTTCTTTCTTCTTGTCACGCTTGGTGCGCTCGGCAGGCACGACGATTTTCTTTCGTCCTGAAAGATACATCCCCGTTACAGACTCTGGGTGTGCCATGACTTCTGCCGGTGTACCTTGGGCAATGATCTGGCCACCGTGTACGCCTGCCCCTGGGCCAATATCTACAACATAATCGGCAAGGCGGATTGCATCCTCATCGTGTTCTACGACGATGACAGTATTGCCCAGGTTACGCAGGTGCGTAAGTGTTCCTAACAGGCGTTCGTTGTCCCGTTGATGCAGGCCAATAGAAGGCTCATCAAGAATGTACATTACCCCGACAAGGCCTGCGCCAATCTGGCTGGCGAGGCGAATACGCTGAGCCTCGCCCCCGGAAAGTGTGTCGGCGCTGCGGTCCAGGGTGAGGTAGTCCAGTCCTACATTGACCAAGAACTGCAAGCGCTCACGGATTTCCTTGAGAATCTTGTCTGCGATCTGGCCTTTATGTCCGGCCAGGGTCAGGTCCGCAAAGTAGCTGGTTGCATCTCCTACCGGTAAGCGCGTCACGGCAGGTAGCGTTTTGTCCCCGACCCATACGTGACGTGACTCACGGCGCAGACGTGTACCATTACACTCCGAACACGGCTGTGTGCTCAGGTATCTGGCCAACTCGTCCCGTACGCTTTGTGATTCGGTTTCACGATAGCGTCGCTCCAGATTCGGCAGAATGCCTTCGAATGGGTGAGAGCGCTTGACGATGTCTCCGCGATCGTTGAGATAGCGAAACTCTACGCCCTCACGACCAGAGCCGTTGAGCACCGCTTTCTGATGGTTGGCGCTGAGGTTCTTAAAGGGTTCTTCAAGGCTGAAGCCGTAATGGGCTGCGAGTGAACCCAGCATTTGGAAGTAATAGACGTTGCGGCGATCCCACCCGCGTACGGCCCCTTCTGCCAGGGAAAGCTCGCTATTTACAACCCGGCGTGCATCGAAAAACTGCCTAACGCCTAGGCCGTCACAGGTAGGGCAGGCACCGGCCGGGTTGTTGAACGAGAATAGCTTGGGCTCAAGCTCGCCGATGGAGAATCCGCAAATCGGGCAGGAGAAGCGAGCTGAAAAGAGCACTTCTTCACCGTCCTCGCCCTCCAAGGGAGCGATTACAGCAATATCATCGGCCAGTTTAAGCGCTGTCTCAAACGATTCTGCCAAGCGCTGCTGGATGTCGCCGCGTACTTTAAAGCGATCGACCACGATTTCGATGGTGTGCTTTTTTTGCTTGTCTAGCTTGGGCAGGTCGTCTAATTCGTACAGGCGACCATCTACCCGGGCACGAACAAAGCCCTGCGCACGCATCTCTTCGAAGATAGCCTGATGCTCACCCTTGCGCTCACGGATGACAGGAGCCAGCAACATAAGGCGGCGACCTTCCGGCATGCTGACGACCTGATCGACCATCTGACTGACGGTCTGTGCTTCCAGAGGCACGTCGTGATCGGGACACCGTGGCGTGCCTACACGCGCGTAAAGCAGGCGCAGGTAATCGTAGATCTCGGTGATAGTCCCTACCGTTGAGCGAGGGTTGTGCGAGGTAGACTTCTGCTCAATGGAAATCGCAGGTGATAAGCCTTCTATGCTATCGACCTCAGGCTTTTCCATCATTGACAGGAATTGGCGAGCGTAAGCCGATAATGATTCGACGTAGCGGCGCTGCCCTTCGGCATAAAGCGTATCGAATGCCAGAGACGATTTGCCCGAGCCGGACAAGCCTGTAATGACGATGAGCTGATCGCGGGGTAGGGTAAGGTCGAAATTTTTTAGATTGTGGGTTCGCGCCCCACGGATAAGGATCTTATCCACGTATGTTATGGCCTCGCTTGGCGGGCATCTGAGAACCCGCAATTGTACGACGTCGGCCGGGTGCGCGTCGAAACGTCGCGCCTGTGCCGGACAGGTCAAGACTGGTAAAATTGTGAGTGCTCTTCAGCAGTAATTGCCGCGTTGCCAAATTGGCAACGGTACAGCCAAGGGACAGCATGTCTGGGGTATAAGTCGGCATGCTTGGGCTTCGTCCCGCTTTCCTATATGTGGTCATTCTTTCGCTATTTTTAAAGTTATCCGGCACGATGAATTTTGAGGTGCCGACAAGAGGAGTATTCATGCACGATAAGCTCAGCGACCGCATGAGCGCTTTAGAGCGCCGCGCGGCGGTCGGACTGGCCCTTGTGTTTGCCTTTCGCATGCTTGGTATGTTCATGGTGTTACCGGTGCTGGCCACCTATGGTCAGGAGCTGGCAGATGCGACGCCAGCCCTCATCGGTTTGGCAATCGGTGCTTATGGTTTGACCCAGGCTGTACTGCAAATTCCCTTCGGTACGCTTTCTGATCGTATTGGTCGGCGGCCGGTTATCATTGCCGGCCTGCTGGTGTTTGCTGCAGGTGCTGCAGTGGCTGCTAATGCGCACAGCATATGGGGTGTTATTCTGGGTCGTGTCATTCAAGGGGGCGGAGCTATTTCTGCCGCCGTGATGGCACTGCTGTCCGATCTGACTCGCGAACAGCATCGTACGAAGGCCATGGCTACCATTGGAATGAGTATTGGCGTGTCCTTTGCGGTTGCAATGGTGTCCGGTCCTCTGCTGACGCGCTCGTTTGGTTTGTCAGGTCTCTTCTGGGCGACTTCTGCGCTGGCGCTGATTGGACTCCTGTTGATTCTTTTCCTCGTGCCCAAGGGGTCGCGCGTCATGCAACATCGCGAGTCCAGTGTTGCCAAACAGGCATTGGGCAAAACGTTGCGCAACAAGGACCTTTTGCGCTTGGACCTTGGCATTGGCGTATTGCATGCCGTGCTGATGTCCAGCTTTGTAGCGCTGCCATTGGCACTGGCTGAGCATGCCGGGTTGCCCAAGGAGCAGCACTGGTGGGTTTATCTGACTGCCTTGGTCGTAGGATTCTTTGCCATGGTGCCCTTTATCATCTATGGCGAAAAGAAGCGGCAGATGAAGCGGGTGCTCGTGGGCGCTATTGCGGTACTGGCTTTGTGTGAGCTGTTTTTCTTTGCCTTTGATGAAAGTCTGACGGCACTGGTAATTGGCATCGTTGTATTCTTTGCTGCCTTTAATCTGTTGGAAGCTTCACTGCCCTCGCTAGTAAGCAAGGTGGCCCCTGCTGGAGGAAAGGGGACGGCAATGGGCATCTATTCCACCAGTCAGTTTCTGGGTTCGGCGGTCGGTGGCATTTTAGGTGGCTGGCTGTTCCAGCATGGAGGGTTGAATACCGTTTTTCTAGGGTGTGCGGCGCTTTGTGTCGTTTGGCTGCTAATAGCTGTTACGATGCGCGAACCCCCTTATGTCACCAGTCTGCGCATGCCGTTGGCGCCATCCGTTGCCCAGGATGCGACATTGACTGATAGGCTAATGGCTTTGCCCGGCGTTACCGACGCGGTAGTCGTAGCGGAAGAAGCTGCGGTCTACGTTAAAATAGATACCAAACAGGTCAATCGTGAGGCCTTGGAGCGGTTGGTAAATCCCGCGGCGGCAGCTCATTGATTGATGAAGATTTCAGGAGAAGTAAATGGCTCGTGGTGTTAATAAAGTAATCCTGGTCGGGAACGTCGGCGGCGACCCGGAAACTCGTTATATGCCCAATGGCAATGCAGTGACCAATGTCACGTTGGCAACCAGTGATAGCTGGAAAGACAAGCAGACCGGCCAACAGCAAGAGCGTACCGAGTGGCACCGCGTGGTTTTCTTTGGCAAGTTGGCTGAAATTGCTGGGGAATACCTACGTAAAGGCTCACAGGTCTATGTGGAAGGTAGCTTGCGCACCCGTAAGTGGCAGGGCCAGGACGGACAGGACCGCTATACCACCGAAATCGTGGTGGATATCAACGGTACCATGCAGCTCCTGGGCGGCCGTGGTGGCGCGTCTGCTGGCGGTGGAGATGAGTACAATCAAACTCAACAGGCGCCTCGGGCACCTCGTCCCCAGCAAGCCGCGGCGCCTCAGCGTGAAAACCGTCCGGCACCTGCGCCACAGCAGCCGGCACCAGACTACGACAGCTTTGATGACGATATCCCGTTCTGATACGTATTGAGCTGGTTCTGAACGAAAAGCCCGACTTGAAAGAGTTGGGCTTTTTTATTTTTACCGCTCAAGACGTGTGTTTCAGTTATTCCTGTTCGAGCCGATCTTTAAGGCTGCTTGTCCTTGTATTGGTGGATTGGCCTGAAAACAATAAAAACACTTTCATCTGTAGGATGTCTTTTCCTCTTTGCCCAGCGTCTATTGGTAACAGCCTCGCTGAAGAGGCACAACGGAGCTAACGAAGCCTCACTATGACTTTATTCGGCAAACCTCTGCGTCATTTGTGGGCCCATGATAAGGCCAGCTACAGTGTTCGTGTGTTTGTCGCCCTGACAGGGGCTATGGCCGTATGCTGGTATCTAGGGGATCTACGCTCCATTTCTCCTGTCTTTCTCGGAATTATTGCCAGTGCCCTGGCCGAGACCGATGACAATTGGCTGGGACGACTGAAGTCCCTGCTGGTAACGCTGGTCTGCTTTGCCATCGCTGCGTTTTCTGTGGAGATACTGTTCCCTTATCCTTGGATCTTTGTCTGCGGGCTGGCGCTGGCTACATTCTTGTTGACGTTGCTGGGCGCGCTTGGCGAGCGGTATGGCTCAATAGCCCAAGCAACAGTGATCTTGTCCATCTACGGAATGATCGGTGTGGATCAGCGGCTTGGAGGCGAGGTGCCGATCTGGCATGAACCCGCGCTTTTGTTGGCGGGCGCCACGTGGTACGGCTTTCTATCGGTGCTATGGTGTGCCTTGTTTGCACATCAGCCGGTGCGGCAGCACCTAGCAGCTTTGTATTATGAACTGGGTCTCTTTCTACGCTTCAAGGCTGATCTGCTTGAGCCGGTGCGTCAGGTAGATCTCCATGAGCGCCGCTTGAAACTGGCGCAGCAGAATGGGCGTGTTGTCGATGCACTGAACAAGGCCAAGGCCACCATTCTGATTCGCTTTGGCCGCTCGGGGAGACCAGGCGTACGTTCGGGGTTCTATTTCAAGCTCTATTTCATGGCTCAGGATATTCACGAGCGGGCCAGCTCTTCCCATTATCCTTATAGCGCATTGACCGAGGCGTTTTTCCATAGCGATGTGCTGTTTCGTTGCCAGCGGTTGCTGAGTCTGCAGGCAAAGGCTTGTGCCTTGCTAGGTGAGGCTACTCGATTGCGGCAGCCCTTTGAGTATGGCCAGCAGAGTCATCAGGCTATGGCTGACCTGCACGCATCGATCGAACACCTCAAACAGCAGAACAACCCCCGTTGGCGTGGACTGTTACGTTCTCTAGATTCGTTATCCACCAATCTGACGACTCTGGAGCGCCAGCTTTCTAATGCCAGCCAGCCCGATGTCAATATAGGAGAGTTGGATACCAGTCTGCTTGATCCAGCGCCGCGCTCCCTCAAGGACATGTTGCAACGCATACGGTTGCAACTTACGCCAACATCGCTTCTGTTTCGCCATGGGCTGAGAATGGCTATTGCTCTAGCTGCCGGCTATGGCATCTTGCATTTGATTCACCCGAACTACGGCTATTGGATATTGCTCACGACTGTTTTCGTATGCCGTCCAAATTATGGCGCTACGCGGGTACGTCTGGTTCAGCGAATAGTGGGTACCGTCATAGGTCTATTGTTGGGAAATGCCTTGCTACAGCTTTTTGGCAGTACCGAGGCTCAGCTGTCGTTGGCGGTTATCGCAGGTACGGTCTTTTTCGTGACCCGGACCGATCGATATACCATCGCCACAGCGGCTATCACGGTCATGGTGCTGTTCTGCTTCAACCAGGTGGGCGATGGTTTCGGACTGATCTGGCCGCGTCTGATCGATACCCTTATCGGTTGCCTAATTGCGGTATTGGCTGTCTTCTTTATCTTGCCCGACTGGCAGGGAAGACGCTTGCATCAGGTGATGGCCAACACACTGCTGACCAGCAATAACTACCTGCGTAGCGTCATCGACCAGTATCGCCACGGCAAGCGGGATGATCTGAATTACCGGGTGGCGCGGCGTAACGTACACAACGCAGACGCGACGTTATCGGCAGCACTGGCTAACATGTTGCGAGAGCCTGGGCATTTTCGCCGTAATTTAGAGGCAGGGTTTCGCTTTCTGGCGTTATCCAATACCTTGTTGGGTTATCTCTCAGCATTAGGGGCTCACCGTATACAGCTGGCTGAGCATCCCGTAGATGTCCTGATTGAAAAAGCCATGGACCGCTTGAGCGCAGGGCTGCTTGAAATAGCCCAAGCGCTCAATGAGCGGCGTTCTTTGGTGCCTACGGCAGAAGAAGAAAATGCCTTGGCTGATGAGCTGGAGCAGTTTCCGGATGATCTTGACGATGGGCATCGTCTGGTACTGACCCAATTGGCCTTGATCAGCCGTCTGCTACCCAATCTCAAGAGCGCAGCGGCCTATGTGCTACGTGCACCAAAAGAAAATACCGAAGATGAGACAACCGTTGAGGCTGTCCCATCCTGACGCGGATGACGAAAGCTTCCGCTATGCTGCACAATGATGACCCTGTCGGCGTGCCTGTTTTCAGGCACGCCATTTATGATTAGATTTTGGAAGATACCCGAACTCCATGCGCATGCGCCTCATGCTGTTGGGCGGCGGTAATGCCCTGGGTCAGGCGCTGATCCGTCTGGGTGCTGAAGAAGATATTCACTTTCTTGCACCTCGTCCGCCAGCGCAGGGCTGGAACGCCAGCCACCTGACTCAGTTGCTTGATGACACCCGTCCCGATGTAATCATCAACCTGGCCTATTATTTCGACTGGTTTCAGGCCGAGCATGTCGATGATGACCAGCTCTCTCGGCAGGCCAGCGCTATCGAGCGGCTGGCTGAACTCTGCCAACATTACTCAATTGCATTGATACAGCCCTCCAGCTACCGTGTTTTCGATGGGAGTAGAGCGAGTGCGTATAGCGAGAAAGATGAGCCCAATCCTCTTGGTGTGCGCGGACAGGCGCTATTGACTATAGAGCAAACAGTACGTGCCTTGTGCCCCCAGCATGTTCTGTTGCGATTGGGATGGCTTCTGGATGAAAGCCCGCAAGGTGAGCTGGACCGTTTCCTGTCGCGGGCTGAAGTAGGGCAATTGATGCCGCTTGCTGATGACCGTCGTGGAAGCCCAACCCCTGTCGATGACGCCGGGCGGGTTATCCTAGCCGTCATTAAGCAACTGGATTGCAGTGCTCCTCTGTGGGGGACCTATCATTACGGCGGTATTGAGGCTGTTACTCAATTGACGCTGGGACAGGCGATTATTGCCGAGGCCCTGACTCTGCACGGGATGCCAGAGCCGAACCTTGAGCCAAGAGCTCATGGCGCGACTCTCGATGCTTCTGAAGAGCCGCAAAATGCAGTGTTAGCTTGCAGAAAGATTTTGAACACGTTTGGCGTCAAGCCGCGTAACTGGCGTAGCGGAATGTCCGCTTTGCTGGACCGTTATTATCGGCAAACAGGAAGTCGCCATGACTGAGCAACCAATTCTCATAACGGGCGGAGCCGGGTTCATCGGTTCTCATCTGGTTGATGTGCTACTAGCCAAAGGCAAACGTGTCCGGGTACTGGACGATTTTTCTACCGGTAAACGGGACAATCTCCCAGCAGATAATGCTTGGTTGGAAATCATTCAAGGGGACGTGGCCGATACCGATACGGTCCACCAAGCGATGACAGGTTGCTGTGCTGTTGTGCATTTGGCGGCTGTCGCCTCTGTTCAGGCGTCGGTAGACAACCCAGTTAGTACGCATCAGAGCAATTTTATAGGCACGTTGAATGTCTGCGAAGCCATGCGCAAGCATCATGTTCGCCGTGTGGTTTTTGCTTCAAGTGCTGCGGTATATGGGCCGAACGGAGAAGGGCAGGCCATTGCCGAGGAAACGCCCAAGGCGCCGCTTACGCCCTATGCAGCTGATAAGCTGGCTGGCGAGTATTACTTTGATTTCTACCGCCGTGAGCACGCTCTGGAGCCGGTCGTCTTCCGATTCTTCAATATATATGGCCCTCGGCAGGATCCGTCTTCACCATACTCGGGGGTCATCAGTATCTTTACAAATCGAGCACGTCAGGGAGAGCCAATAACCGTTTACGGCGATGGCGAGCAGACCCGCGATTTTGTATATGTGGGCGATCTGGTAGGGCTTATTGTCCAAGGCCTTGAAAGGGCTGAGCCCGTGGTTGGGCCTGTCAATGTAGGACACGGCCAGGTCGTTAGCCTGAATCAATTGTTACAGGAAGTTGGCGACTTAGTAGGCGGTCTTCCCAAGATCACACATGCAGCAACACGCGCAGGTGATATCCGTCATTCAAAAGCAGATAACTCGCGTCTCAAGGCATATTTCACTTTTGATCACGTTACATCTATGCGTGAGGGGCTGAGCCTGTTGTTAAAGACAGACAGCTAACCATGGCGCCCCCATAAAAAAGCCCCGTCAACCGGGGCTTTTTTTATTTGAAATAGATAATGGAATCTATTCGTTCTCTGTATCAATGGGGGCTGGCGTAGGGACTGGAGTCGACTGTGTTCTATCGATTTCCTGCTGGATCTGCTCTTCAACTGAGCCAGGTGCTGGCGGTTGATCAACCGGCTGCTGAGGTTGCTGTTGAGCGGGTTGGTCCGCTGGGCTGGAAGTCTCTGGAGCAGCGGTTTGACCGTCTGTGCCCATGATTTCCTGTTCCCGGGTAACACCCGGTTTGAAGTCGCCGGCGAGGCCTACAAGATGATCGCTGTCATCGAAAACCAGGCTCACACGCTCCTGCTGGCGCTGACCGCCACCCGGCTGCATGCTATAGAGGTAATCCCAGCGATTAGCGTGAAAAGTATCGGTAATCAGGGGGCTCCCCATGATAAACCTTACTTGTCGTCGGGTCATTCCTGGGCGAAGCTGGTCTATCATGTCTTGCGTGACAACGTTGCCCTGCTGGATATCAATTTTGTAGACCCCCGGAAAAGAACATCCGGCGAGCGTGGCGAGGCTCAGAAAGGTAAGCCCGGTCAGCGTTAGCTTGAGGTTTTGCATCGGGGGAAGACTTCCACTATCTTGCTAGGCAATGAACTCTGATCATACCTGCATTCCGAAGTGCTGCGAAGCGTTCGAAGCCGAGAAAGAACATGGTTGAAAATAACGAGCTCCGTAAAGCCGGGCTAAAAGTGACTCTTCCAAGGGTCAAGATCCTGCAAATGCTGGATTCCGCCGGTCAGCGCCATATGAGTGCTGAAGATGTATACAAGGCGTTAATGGAGGCCGGCGAGGATGTCGGGCTCGCTACTGTTTATCGTGTATTGACCCAGTTTGAAGCCGCTGGACTGGTGGATCGCCACAATTTCGATGGCGGTCATGCCGTGTTTGAGCTGGCGGATACGGGACATCATGATCATATGGTGTGTGTAGACTCAGGCGAGGTCATCGAGTTCACCGATGCCTCAATCGAAAAGCGCCAGCGTGAGATTGTTGAGGAGCACGGCTATGAGCTGGTCGATCACAATCTTGTGCTGTACGTCAAAAAAAGAAAATAAGCCTTGCTGCGCAATAAAAACAGCGGCCTTTGCCGCTGTTTTTGTTTCGTCTTAACGCTGTTATTTCGCTGTAACCATCTTTTTGGCATGCGCAAGGGATTCGCGCGTCAGGTCGATGCCCCCTAGCATACGGGCCACCTCCTCAATGCGGCGTTGTTTGTCGAGTATCGCAACCGCCGTCCGTGTTTCACTGACGCCACGCTCCTTGTGAACAAAGAGGTGGTGATGCCCCTGAGCCGCTACCTGTGGCAGGTGAGTAACGGTTAAAACCTGTCCATCTTCGCCGAGGCGTC
The DNA here is from genome assembly GCF_003691465.1 of Pseudomonas sp. LTJR-52. Classification (NCBI taxonomy): domain Bacteria; kingdom Pseudomonadati; phylum Pseudomonadota; class Gammaproteobacteria; order Pseudomonadales; family Pseudomonadaceae; genus Pseudomonas; species Pseudomonas sp. LTJR-52. The sequence goes on along the minus strand of NZ_CP033105.1, from coordinate 4,182,508 downwards.
GTAGCAATTGACCTACAATTTCAGCGGTAGGCCCGCCGATCCCTACATCCACTTCGTCGAATACAAGCGTAGGGACGCGTGACGTCTGGGCTGTGATGACCTGAATGGCCAAGCTGATACGAGACAGCTCGCCTCCTGACGCTACCTTGGCCAGAGGTTTCAAGGGCTGACCTGGGTTTGCGCTTACGCGAAACTCCACCGTTTCTTGACCGTAAGGTTGCAGGTCGTCTGAGGATTCAGGCTGTAGCGTAATAGAGAAGCGACCGCCAGGCATGCCGAGGCGCTGCATCTCTGTCTCTACGGCTGCCGCCAATTCGGGCGCACGGGTTTGTCGCCGTTCGCTCAGTTCATTGGCCTTTTCCTGATAATGACGTGCATACGCTGCCAGCTCTTCCTGGAGGCGCTCAACCGCTGCATCATCAGCATTAAGCGACTCGAGCTCACTCTGAAGTTGTGTCTGCAAGTGAACAAGCTCTTCGGGCTGTACGCGATGTTTACGCGCCATGGTGTAAATGGCATCCAGGCGCTCCTGTACTACCTGTTGGCGCTCTGGATCGGCCTCGAAGTTATCGATAAAGCGGTTGAGTTCGGACACGGCTTCTTCGATCTGTATCTGCGCCGAACCAATCAGGTTTGTCGCTTCCTCCAGCGCTTTGGGCGCATGACTGAATCCGCCCAGGCGGTGAGTGCTTGTGTTCAGGGCCGACAGGACGTTGCCGCCTTCACCCTCACTGCATAGGTCGATGACCTGACGACAGGCAACAAGAAGCTGCTCTGCGCTGGCTAGTGTCTTCTGCTCCTGTTCAAGTGCTTCGATTTCCCCTTCGCTCAAAGCGAGATTTGCCAGCTCTTCAAGCTGGTAACTCAGCAACTGATAGCGAGCTCGTTGTTCTTCACTGCTACTCGACAGTCGCTCAAGGGTTTGCTTGGTCTGGCGCCACCGCTGTGAAGCCAGCTGTACCTGGCGTGCCAGCTCTTTTGCCTCGGCAAATTCATCCAGCAAGCGGCGATGGGTATCCGTTTTCAGCAGTGACTGATGTTCATGCTGGCTATGGATGTCGATGAGCAGGCTGCCCAATGCCTTAAGGTCCCCTTGAGGGCAGGGCGACCCGTTGATGTAGGCCCGTGAGCGGCCTTCGGCTGTAATAACACGCCGCAAAATACACAACCCATCATTATCAAGGTCTCGCTCAGCCAGCCAGCTTTGCGCCTCGGGGATGCGTTTCAGATCAAAGGTGGCCAGGATGTCCGCCTTGTCAGCGCCAGGGCGTACTACGCCGCTATCTGCCCTGTCGCCCATGGTAAGGCCGAGCGCATCGAGCATGATCGATTTGCCGGCGCCCGTTTCGCCGGTAATCACTGTCATGCCACGCTCAAGTTCAAGATCGAGATGTTCAACAATCGCGTAATTACGGACGGACAGATGCACCAGCATGTGGGTGGGCTCCGAAATCTGTTGATCTGGTTATTTATTCAGTGGTGTTCATTTATACAGTTTTTCTTTTCGTTCTGGCAATAAGCTCAACCCTTGAAGCTTTAAATGCCGGCCCCATATAGCGGGCAGAACCGCAGGCTTTGCAGCGCTTTATATGGCGCCTCGCCTGCCAACTGATTCGACAGGAGGACGACATGGCTGACGAACAAAATCCAGATATTCAAAAGCCTGAAACCAATCAAGACGCCCAGGCTTCTCAGGGAGATGACCTGGCTGCTCGCGTAGCGTCATTGGAAGAGCAGCTAGCGGCTGCACAAGATCAGATGCTGCGTAGCGCAGCTGAGTTGCAGAACGTCCGTCGCCGCGCTGAGCAGGATGTCGAGAAAGCGCACAAGTTTGCCTTGGAAAAATTCGCGGGCGACTTACTGGCTGTGATCGATAGCCTTGAGCGTGGTCTTGAGATGTCGGATGCCAACAACGAGGCGTTGCGCCCTATGCGTGAAGGCATGGAGCTGACGCTCAAGGTTTTCCAGGACACGCTCAAGCGTTACCAGGTAGAGGTCATTGATCCGCATGGTGCGCCCTTTAATCCAGAGCATCACCAGGCCATGGCAATGGAGGAAAGTGCCAATGTCGAGCCGGGCAGCGTGCTGAAAGTGTTCCAGAAGGGGTATTCCATCAATGGACGTCTGCTGCGTCCGGCCATGGTGGTTGTCAGCAAGGCACCTTCGAATCAGCAGCCGACAATTAACGAAAAGGCTTGAAATAATCTGCTCGATCCCCATTTGGTGAAACAACCGAGCAAAAAAGATCCGCAGACGGATCGCACGGAATCAAGATTTCTGGAGAGTGAACATGGGTAAGATCATTGGTATCGACCTGGGGACGACCAACTCCTGCGTGGCCATCCTCGAAAACGGCAATGTAAAGGTGCTTGAGAACGCTGAAGGCGCTCGCACCACGCCGTCCATTATTGCCTACACCAACGATGGTGAAACACTGGTAGGTCAACCTGCCAAGCGTCAGGCGGTAACTAACCCGCAAAACACGCTTTATGCCGTCAAGCGTTTGATCGGCCGCCGCTTCGAAGAGAATGTGGTACAGAAAGATATCCAGATGGTGCCTTACAGCATCGTCAAGGCAGACAATGGTGATGCGTGGGTAGAAGTGAAGGGCCAGAAGATGGCTCCCCCGCAGATTTCTGCCGAAGTGCTGAAAAAGATGAAGAAAACCGCCGAGGATTACCTGGGCGAGACAGTAAGCGAAGCGGTAATTACCGTTCCGGCCTACTTCAATGACAGCCAGCGTCAGGCTACCAAGGATGCCGGTCGTATCGCAGGCTTGGATGTTAAGCGAATCATCAACGAGCCGACGGCTGCTGCGCTGGCGTATGGCCTGGACAAGGCCAAGGGCGACCACACCGTTATCGTGTACGATCTGGGTGGCGGTACCTTCGACGTGTCCGTGATTGAAATCGCGGAAGTGGATGGGGAGCACCAGTTCGAAGTACTGGCGACCAATGGTGATACCTTCTTGGGTGGTGAAGACTTCGATATTCGTCTGATCGACTATCTAGTAGACGAATTCAAAAAAGAAAGCGGCATCAACCTCAAGGGTGATCCGCTGGCTATGCAGCGTCTGAAAGAAGCTGCTGAAAAAGCCAAGATCGAGCTTTCTTCGGCTCAACAGACTGATGTGAACCTGCCGTACATTACCGCAGACGCAACAGGTCCCAAGCACCTGAACGTGAAGATCTCTCGTGCCAAGCTGGAGTCGCTGGTTGAGGACTTGGTCGAGCGCACCATCGAGCCCTGCCGCACGGCGCTGAAGGATGCCGGTATCGATGTGTCCAGCATCGATGAGGTGATCCTGGTTGGTGGTCAGACGCGTATGCCTCTGGTTCAGAAGCGTGTAGCTGAGTTCTTTGGCAAAGAAGCACGTAAAGATGTCAATCCTGACGAAGCGGTAGCTATCGGCGCTGCGATTCAGGGTGCCGTACTGGCAGGTGACGTTAAAGACGTTCTGCTGCTGGACGTAAGTCCGCTGACGCTGGGCATCGAAACCATGGGCGGCGTGATGACTCCGCTGATCGAGAAAAACACTACGATTCCAACCAAGAAGTCGCAGGTGTTCTCGACGGCAGATGATAACCAGAGCGCTGTGACTATTCATGTGCTGCAGGGTGAGCGTAAGCAGGCTGCACAGAACAAGTCCCTGGGTAAGTTTGACCTGGCTGAGATTCCGCCAGCACCCCGTGGCGTACCGCAGATCGAGGTCACATTCGATATTGATGCCAACGGTATTCTGCATGTGTCTGCCAAGGACAAGGCCACTGGTAAGCAGCAGTCCATTGTCATCAAGGCGTCTTCTGGTCTTTCCGAAGAAGAGATCCAGCAGATGGTTCGTGATGCCGAAGCCAATGCTGATGAGGACCGTAAGTTCGAAGAGCTGGTAACTGCACGTAACCAGGGCGATGCGCTGGCGCACGGCACGCGCAAGATGCTTACCGAAGCGGGTGACAAGGCGAGTGCTGACGAAAAAGCGGCCATCGAAAAAGCGCTTGGTGAGCTTGAAGCAGCGGTGAAGGGTGATGACAAAGAGGCCATCGAGGCCAAGATGAACGCTTTGTCTCAGGCTTCTGCTCCGTTGGCTCAGAAGATGTATGCTGAGCAGCCTGCTCCAAATGCAGAAGGCGCAGCCAAGGCAGATACCAACAGCGACAAGCCTGCCGGCGATGACGTTGTGGATGCCGAGTTCGAAGAGGTCAAGGACAATAAGTAAGCCTCGCGCTTGCTTGAGCCCCGGCAGGTTACTTGACCTGCCTGATCCGCTGCGCGGGAGCCTGCCTCCCGCGTTGGCGTGTCTGGAGGGTTGAAAAATGAAGGTGCAGGAAACTTATGGCCAAGCGTGATTATTACGAGATTCTTGGTGTCGAGCGTGGCGCTAGTGATGCTGACCTGAAAAAGGCTTACAGGCGCCTTGCGATGAAATATCACCCGGACCGTAATCCGGGCGATAAGGCCGCTGAGGAAAAATTCAAAGAGGCCAATGAGGCCTATGAAGTGCTGTCCGATGCGGGTAAGCGCTCTGCATACGACCAATATGGGCATGCAGGGGTTGATCCCAGCATGGGGGCTGGTGGCTTCGGCGCTGGAGCGGCAGGCGCCAGCTTCTCTGACATATTCGGCGATGTGTTTAGTGACTTCTTTGGTAACGCTCGTGGAGGCGGACGTGGTGGTCCGCAGCGTGGCGCAGACCTGCGTTATACGCTGGATCTAGACCTTGAAGAGGCTGTACGTGGCACTAATGTCACGATCCGTGTCCCGACACTGGTCGGGTGTAAGACCTGTGATGGCAGCGGTGCAAAGCCCGGCACGTCGCCAACTACCTGTACGACCTGTGGTGGTATTGGTCAGGTTCGCATGCAGCAAGGCTTCTTTTCGGTTCAACAGACCTGTCCGCGGTGTCATGGCACTGGCAAGATCATTCCTGAGCCATGCCAGACCTGTCATGGTCAGGGGCGTATCGAAGAGCAGAAGACGCTGTCGGTCAAGGTTCCGGCAGGTGTTGATACCGGTGACCGCATCCGCCTTTCTGGCGAGGGCGAGGCGGGAACGATGGGTGGGCCGGCCGGCGATCTATACGTGGTTGTGAACGTTCGTGAGCATGCCATCTTCCAGCGTGACGGTAAGCATCTCTATTGTGAAGTGCCGATCAGCTTTGCCGATGCGGCGCTGGGAGGCGAGCTGGAGGTGCCAACGCTCGACGGCCGCGTGAAGCTCAAGATTCCAGAAGCCACCCAGACAGGCAAAATGTTCCGCTTGCGCGGTAAGGGTGTTGTGCCTGTGCGCGGGGGTGGTGCGGGTGATCTGATGTGCCGTGTGGTGGTCGAGACGCCTGTTAATTTGGACAAGCGCCAGCGTGAGCTGCTCGAAGAGTTCCGCAATACACTTCAAGGCAATAGCTCGCACTCGCCGCGTGCCAGTGGGTGGTTCGATGGTATGAAGCGTTTTTTCGACGATCTATAAGCCAGGCGGGCACAGGCCTGGCGGCGTGTCGGCCTGTTGCTAGCGGCATGGAGCATAACAATGCGACGTATAGCAGTAATGGGCGCCGCCGGGCGCATGGGTAAGACGCTGGTTGAAGCCGTGCAGCAAACCAGTGGCGCGGCGGGACTGACGGCAGCGGTGGATCGTCCTGACAGTACCTTGGTTGGAGCGGATGCCGGTGAGTTGGCTGGCATTGGTCGTATCGGTGTGCCTTTATCTGGCGATCTGGCGCGGGTTTCCGATGAGTTCGATGTGCTGATTGATTTTACTCATCCAACCGTAACGCTACAGAATCTGACTTATTGCCGTCAGGCAGGCAAAGCCATGGTCATTGGGACCACCGGCTTTACTGCAGAGCAGAAACTTATGCTCATGGAGGCGAGTAAACAGGTTCCGATCGTGTTTGCAGCCAATTTCAGTGTAGGCGTCAACCTGTGTTTGAAGCTTCTTGACACGGCTGCTCGTGTGCTTGGAGATGAAGTTGACATTGAAGTTGTCGAGGCTCACCACCGGCATAAAGTCGATGCTCCTTCCGGTACAGCGTTGCGTATGGGCGAAGTCGTTGCGCAGGCCTTGGGCCGAGATCTGAATGAGGTGGCTGTATACGGTCGTGAAGGTCAAACCGGAGCACGTGACCGCAAGACAATTGGTTTTGCTACTGTGCGGGCGGGCGATGTGGTTGGAGACCATACGGTATTGTTTGCTGCCGAGGGCGAGCGAGTCGAGATTACCCACAAGGCGTCAAGTCGCATGACCTTTGCAAAGGGTGCGGTCCGCGCGGCGCTGTGGCTGGAAGGGAAAGAGCCTGGCCTTTACGATATGCAGGATGTTTTAGGGCTGCGTTGAGTTATCTTTTCGCTAGGCACTTATGGGATGCGCTTAGAGGTGCTTTAGATTATCTAGTTTCGTTTTGGCATCTAAGGCGATGAGCTGCATCAATAAGTGTGGATTTGCTCAAGTAATTTCCGTATCATGCAGCTTTAGTGTGTCCACTAAAGCCAGCGCAGCATAATCTAATAAAAAAGCGGGATGCGGTTCATACCACATCCCGCTTTTTTACAACCTGCGTTTGCCTCTTCAGACTAGATTTTGGGAGGTCTCTTGACTAAGCCAGCCATTCTCGCACTTGCCGATGGCACGATTTTCCACGGAGAATCCATCGGTGCCGACGGTCTTACAGTCGGTGAGGTGGTGTTTAATACCGCTATGACCGGCTATCAGGAAATCCTCACCGATCCTTCCTATGCCAAGCAACTCGTAACCCTTACTTATCCTCATATTGGCAACACCGGTACGACACCTGAAGACAGTGAGGCCAATCAGGTATGGGCCTCCGGCCTGATTATTCGTGATCTTCCCCTGGTAGCCAGCAACTGGCGTAACAAACAGTCACTTCCTGACTATCTTCGTGCCAATCAGACCGTAGCCATTGCTGGAATTGATACCCGCAAGCTGACCCGGATTCTGCGTGAAAAGGGCGCTCAAAACGGCTGCATTCTTGCAGGTGATGACATCACTGAGGCGCAGGCGCTTGAAGCAGCCCGTGCGTTCCCAGGCCTCAAGGGAATGGATCTTGCCAAAGAGGTGAGCGTCAAGCAGTCCTACGAATGGCGCCGCTCTGTTTGGGGGCTGGAGACAGATAGTGCTCCAGAGATTCCGGCTGACCAGTTGCCTTACCATGTGGTTGCGTTTGACTACGGTGTCAAATACAACATCCTCAGGATGTTGGTTGCTCGCGGCTGCCGAATTACTGTTCTGCCCGCGCAAACCCCAGCCAGCGAAGCCTTGGCGTTAAATCCTGATGGTATATTCCTAGCCAATGGTCCGGGAGATCCTGAGCCTTGTGATTATGCAATCCAGGCTATTCAGGAAGTGCTCGAAACAGACATTCCCGTTTTCGGTATCTGCTTGGGGCATCAGCTTTTAGCGTTGGCCTCTGGTGCGCGTACAGTGAAAATGCCTAACGGTCACCATGGTGCAAACCACCCGGTGCAGGATCTCGATACGGGTGTTGTGATGATCACCAGTCAAAACCACGGTTTTGCTGTAGATGAAGCGACATTGCCAGGCAACGTTCGTGCAACTCACAAGTCGCTGTTCGACGGTACCCTTCAGGGCATCGAGCGTACTGACAAGGTCGCGTTCAGCTTCCAGGGTCATCCGGAAGCAAGTCCGGGGCCGCATGATGTGGCGCCACTGTTTGATCGCTTCATCAATGCCATGGCGGGGCGGCGTTAATAAATGGCCTGGTCGGAGTTGGGTATCACTGACCTTTGGACATATATAGCGGGTGTGATTTTCGTCGTATTGCTGCCCGGTCCCAACTCCCTCTTTGTGCTGGCGTCCTCTGCAAGAAGAGGCGTGGCAGCCGGTTATCGTGCTGCCTTTGGCGTCTTCTTTGGGGATGCGTTGCTTATGACGCTATCCGCGTTGGGAGTAGCCTCACTCTTGAAAGCCGAGCCCCTGTTTTTCATGGGACTCAAGTACCTGGGCGCAGCTTATCTACTGTATCTAGGTATAGGAATATTACGTGGCGCCTGGCGTCAGTGGCGTTATCCCCTGTCGCCCATTGAGCAGCAGACTCAAGAAGAGGGCATCGACAAGCCTTTTAGAAAGGCACTTCTATTGAGTTTGTCGAATCCAAAGGCCATTTTGTTCTTTGTGTCCTTCTTCATACAGTTTGTCGATCCCGGGTACGCTCATCCAGGGTTGGCATTCGGGGTGCTCGGGCTGATTCTTGAAGTGATCAGCGCGATATACCTCAGTTTTCTGATTTTTACCGGTGTGCGTTTGGCGGCCTGGTTCCGCCAGCGGCAGCGGCTCGCCGCCAGTGCCAATACTGGTGTAGGCGCATTATTCGTTGGCTTTGGTGTGAAGCTGGCGACCGCAACTCTGACTTGATTACTGCAACGAGAATCCCATGCCCAAGCGTACAGACATAAAGAGCATCCTGATCCTCGGTGCCGGCCCTATCGTTATCGGCCAGGCCTGCGAATTCGATTACTCCGGTGCACAGGCCTGTAAGGCCCTGAAAGAAGAAGGTTTCCGCGTCATTCTGGTGAACTCCAATCCGGCCACCATTATGACTGACCCATCCATGGCTGATGCGACCTACATCGAGCCTATCAAGTGGGCGACGGTAGCTAAAATCATTGAGAAGGAGCGCCCTGACGCGCTGCTGCCTACCATGGGTGGCCAGACAGCGTTGAACTGTGCGCTGGACCTTGAACGTCATGGCGTCCTGGAAAAGTTTGGCGTCGAAATGATCGGTGCCAATGCTGATACGATCGATAAGGCAGAGGACCGTTCCCGTTTCGATAAGGCCATGCGTGCCATCGGCCTGGCTTGTCCGCGCTCGGGTATTGCTCACAGCATGGAAGAGGCATACGGCGTGCTGGAGCAGGTTGGTTTCCCTTGCATCATCCGCCCATCCTTCACTATGGGTGGCAGTGGTGGCGGTATTGCCTATAACCGTGAAGAGTTCGAAGAGATTTGCTCTCGCGGTCTGGACCTTTCACCAACCAACGAGCTTTTGATCGATGAGTCTCTAATCGGTTGGAAAGAGTACGAAATGGAAGTTGTCCGCGATAAAAAGGACAACTGCATCATCGTCTGCTCCATCGAAAACTTCGATCCTATGGGTGTGCATACGGGCGACTCCATCACCGTTGCGCCTGCGCAGACGCTAACCGATAAGGAATACCAGATCATGCGTAACGCCTCCCTGGCGGTGCTGCGTGAAATTGGTGTCGAAACCGGTGGCTCCAACGTGCAGTTCGGTATCTGCCCTGATACAGGTCGCATGGTTGTCATCGAGATGAACCCACGCGTCAGCCGCTCTTCAGCGCTGGCATCCAAGGCCACAGGTTTCCCGATTGCCAAAATTGCAGCCAAACTCGCAGTTGGCTACACGCTGGACGAGCTGCAGAACGACATTACCGGTGGGCGCACCCCGGCATCGTTCGAGCCGGCTATCGACTATGTCGTAACCAAGATACCGCGCTTTGCCTTTGAGAAATTCCCTAAGGCTGATGCTCGCCTGACTACCCAGATGAAGTCAGTGGGTGAGGTAATGGCGATCGGTCGTACCTTCCAGGAATCGGTCCAAAAAGCATTGCGTGGCCTGGAGGTTGGCGTAAATGGATTTGATCCCAAGCTCAATCCAGAAGATCCTGAAGCCGATAGCATTCTCAAGCGCGAACTTACAGTGCCTGGCGCAGAGCGTATCTGGTACGTCGGAGATGCGTTTCGTCGTGGTCTGAGCGTTGAGCGTGTGTTTGAGCTGACCAAGATCGATCCGTGGTTCCTGGTGCAGATCGAAGACCTGATCAAGGATGAAGAAAAGGTCAAAACCCTGGGGTTGGCGGATGTCGATCGTAATCTCATGTGGAAGCTCAAGCGCAAGGGCTTCTCGGACGCACGTCTGGCCAAGCTGCTCGGTGTGACGGAAAAAAGCCTGCGTCGCCATCGCTACAAGCTGGAAGTGCTCCCGGTCTACAAGCGTGTCGATACCTGCGCCGCAGAGTTCGCGACCGACACTGCGTACATGTACTCCACGTATGAGGAGGAGTGTGAGGCCAACCCATCCAGCCGTGACAAGATCATGGTGATTGGAGGTGGTCCCAACCGTATCGGACAAGGTATCGAGTTCGACTACTGCTGTGTTCATGCGGCTTTGGCCATGCGTGAAGATGGTTACGAAACCATCATGATCAACTGCAACCCCGAAACCGTGTCGACGGATTACGACACGTCTGACCGCCTGTATTTTGAGCCGGTTACGCTTGAGGACGTGTTGGAAATCGTGCGTGTCGAGCAGCCTAAGGGTGTAATCGTTCAGTTCGGTGGCCAGACGCCGTTGAAGCTGGCTCGCGCGTTGGAGGAGGCCGGGGTTCCGATTATCGGTACCAGTCCCGATGCAATCGATCGTGCTGAGGATCGTGAGCGCTTCCAGCAGATGATCGAGCGTTTGAATCTGCGCCAGCCGCCGAATGCTACTGCTCGCAGCGAAGAAGAAGCGATTGCTGGTGCTAAGCGTATCGGTTATCCGTTGGTGGTTCGCCCTTCGTATGTGTTGGGTGGCCGCGCCATGGAAATCGTTTACGAAGAAGAAGAGCTCAAGCGCTACATGCGCGAAGCGGTGCAGGTGTCCAATGATAGCCCTGTGTTGCTGGATCACTTCCTGAACTGCGCGATAGAAGTAGACGTGGATGCAGTATGTGACGGCAAGGACGTAGTCATTGGCGCTATCATGCAGCACATCGAGCAGGCGGGTATCCACTCGGGTGATTCGGCGTGCTCATTGCCTCCGTACTCCCTGCCGGCACACATACAGGATGAAATGCGTGAGCAGATCCGGAAAATGGCGCTGGAGCTTGGCGTGGTCGGACTGATGAACGTGCAGTTGGCCCTTCAGGGGAGCGATGTTTATGTGCTGGAAGTAAACCCACGTGCATCCCGTACAGTGCCATTCGTCTCCAAGTGCATTGGCGAGTCACTGGCCAAGGTAGCGGCACGTGTAATGGCAGGTAAGACCCTGGAAGAGATCGGGTTTACCAAGGAAATCATTCCGCCTTATTACAGTGTTAAGGAGGCAGTGTTCCCCTTCGCCAAATTCCCTGGCGTCGACCCGCTTCTCGGCCCAGAAATGAAATCTACCGGAGAGGTCATGGGCGTAGGCGACAGCTTCGCCGAGGCATTCTCAAAAGCCCAGTTGGGTGCGAGTGAGATTCTTCCTAATAGTGGTTGTGCCTTTATCAGTGTTCGGGATGACGATAAGCCTTTTGTCGCTGAAGTAGCTAAAGAGCTGGTTGAGCTGGGCTTTGAAGTTGTTGCTACGGCTGGTACGGCCCGTGTCATTGAGGAAGCTGGCCTGCCGGTTCGCCGTGTTAACAAGGTGACTGAAGGTCGCCCGCACGTTGTCGACATGATCAAAAATGATGAAATTACATTGGTGATCAATACAACCGAAGGTCGTCAGTCTATTGCTGACTCCTACTCAATTCGCCGGAATGCGCTTCAACACAAGATCTGCTGCACGACCACGCTTGCAGGCGGCCAAGCGATTTGTGAAGCTTTGAAGTTTGGTGCAGAAAAGACTGTGCGCCGGCTTCAAGATTTACATGCAGGAATCAAGGCATGAACAAATATCCTATGACAATTCAGGGCGCTCGCGCCCTGGAGGAAGAGCTCAAGCATCTCAAGACGGAGCTTCGTCCCCAAATTACACAGGCGATTGCCGAGGCGCGCGAGCTGGGTGATTTGAAAGAAAATGCGGAATATCATGCGGCTCGCGAGCAGCAGGGTATGGTCGAGGCGCGTATTCGTGATATCGAAGGGCGTTTATCCAATGCCCAGGTTATCGATATCACAACGATTCCGCGCTCGGGCAAGGTGATTTTTGGTACAACCGTTGAGATCGTAAATGTTGATACGGACGAGTCGGTGACGTATCAGATCGTTGGTGACGACGAGGCAGATATAAAGTCTGGCAAGATCTCGGTTAGTTCTCCAATTGCTCGCGCATTAATCGGCAAGCAAGAGGGCGACGCGGTGATTGTTAAGACTCCGGGCGGCGATGTTGAGTACGAAATCGTCGAAGTGCGTCATATCTGATGTAGGTAGCCAGCTGTCCAATCGCTTCCCTTGAGGTGGCGATTGGAGGCGGGTAGGCAGGTTGTCAAAAGATGACTTGCCGAATAAGCATTAAGGTGGGAGGTCTGCCCAAGGTGGGCCTGCTTTCTCTTCCCATCAGACAGAATGCAGTTATCTGAATGCCTGGTTCGTTCCGGGCATTACAGGCTATGGCGGACTACATTTGAAAGCGAACGGTTCTGCGGCTGAGCCTTGCGATAGATAAGTGCCATTTTGCCAATGGTTTGAATCAGTTCGCATTTGGCGGACTGGCAAAGTTCTTCCATTAGGGTTCGCCGATCTTCGCGCTCGCTTAAATTGAACTTGACCTTGATGAGCTCATGATCGTTGAGTGCCCGCTCAAGCTCAGCCAGTACACCTTCAGTAAGACCATTTTCACCTACTATCAATACAGGCTTTAAATGGTGCCCAATAGATTTGAATTGCTTTTTCTGCTCTTGATTGAGAGCCATAATTAAACCCCAGGGAAAAGGTATCTATTGTACCCTAGCGGCTAGGTATAGCCCAGAAGGACAGGATAAATTACACGTGGCTCAATTAGAAAAGCAGCGTGTTTTTGCTCAGGTAACATTGTTCAGAGTGTTTTCACGCAACATAAGGTTTTGAACGAATTAGCAAGGCGATTAGTGGAGCTTCCGAAGACCTTGTTATTTCTGATGGGGCCCCAATATGTGGGGTTTGAGTACAGTAAGTCAGCTGCAAGCTAAATATTTTGTAAGCTGGCGCCTGATCTTGCGCAGTGTCTACTGCGTCCGGCTGGTGAATTCTTAATCAAAATATTTCAAGACGAGGGGTTTGGCAGTTACCTGAAGCTGGAGCGGGAGAACTTCGACAAGGTTGTTATGCGCACGTCTTCTGCGTCACAAGATCGTCTGCATGAGCAGTATTTGCTGGTGCGAGGCTTAAAGGTAACGCGCAGTCAGATGCAACGGCAGACTCTTCTGAAAGTCTCAGCTAAAGTGAGAAGAGCGACGGATCTCATAAAGGGTTACAGACGGCCGCTGCTCAGCGTCAGCGTTGTGTAGTAACTTACCGGCCAATAGCCGGTTTCGATACGAACGGTTCCAAGCGAAGCCGGCTCAGAGGGTAGTCAATTGAACGATATGGCAAAGAATCTGATTCTGTGGCTCATCATTGCGGCCGTACTGGTCACGGTGATGAACAATTTCTCCAGTCCCAATGAGCCGCAAACGCTCAATTACTCTGACTTCATTCAGCAAGTGAAGGACGGTCAGGTTGAGCGTGTGACTGTCGACGGTTACGTCATTACGGGAAAACATCGTGGCGGCGATACTTTCAAGACGGTTCGGCCTGCTATTCAGGACAACGGTCTGATTGGTGATCTGGTCAACAATAATGTGGTCATCGAAGGCAAAATGCCTGAACAGCAGAGTATCTGGACGCAGCTACTTGTAGCGAGCTTCCCGATTCTGGTGATCATTGCCGTGTTCATGTTCTTCATGAGGCAGATGCAAGGCGGCGCAGGTGGACGCGGTGGCCCCATGAGCTTCGGCAAGAGCAAGGCGCGACTACTATCTGAGGATCAGGTGCGAACAACGTTCGCAGATGTTGCTGGCTGTGACGAGGCAAAAGAAGAAGTTACTGAGTTGGTAGAGTTTCTACGTGACCCCGGTAAGTTCCAGCGCCTGGGCGGACGTATTCCTCGTGGTGTGCTGATGGTAGGTCCGCCCGGTACAGGCAAGACCCTGTTGGCAAAGGCTGTTGCCGGTGAGGCCAAGGTACCTTTCTTCACTATTTCAGGTTCCGACTTCGTTGAAATGTTCGTGGGCGTTGGTGCTAGCCGCGTTCGTGACATGTTTGATCAGGCGAAAAAACATGCGCCCTGCATTATTTTTATCGACGAGATCGATGCGGTTGGCCGCCACCGTGGAGCAGGTATGGGCGGTGGTCATGATGAGCGTGAGCAGACCCTGAACCAGTTGCTGGTTGAGATGGACGGCTTCGAAATGAATGACGGTATCATCGTCATAGCTGCTACCAACCGTCCTGATGTACTTGACCCTGCTTTACTACGCCCGGGTCGCTTCGATCGTCAGGTCGTAGTAGGTCTTCCAGATATTCGTGGTCGTGAGCAAATCCTTAAGGTTCACATGCGGAAAGTTCCAATGGGAGACCGTGTGGATGCCGCTGTTATTGCGCGTGGCACCCCGGGGTTTTCGGGCGCTGACCTTGCCAATCTGGTAAACGAAGCCTCTCTATTTGCAGCGCGTTCCAATAAGCGCACCGTAGATATGCGTGAATTCGAGTTGGCTAAAGACAAGATCATGATGGGCGCAGAGCGCAAGACAATGGTCATGTCCGAGAAGGAGAAGCGCAACACTGCTTATCACGAGGCGGGGCACGCTATCGTAGGTCGCCTGGTGCCTGAGCATGACCCTGTCTACAAGGTCTCGATTATTCCTCGTGGACGCGCTTTAGGTGTAACCATGTTCCTGCCTGAGGAAGATCGTTACAGTCTGTCCAAGCGGGCATTGGAGAGTCAGATCTGCTCGCTGTTTGGAGGGCGGATCGCTGAGGAGATGACGCTTGGCTTCGAAGGTGTCACTACTGGCGCTTCGAATGACATCATGCGCGCTACTCAATTGGCTCGCAATATGGTCACCAAGTGGGGCTTGTCTGAAAAGCTCGGCCCGCTGCTCTACGGTGAGGAAGAAAGTGAAAGCTTCCTGGGTCGTGGTTCGGGTGGTGGTAGCGGCAGCATGTCAGGTGAGACAGCCAAAGAGATCGACTCTGAAATCCGGCGAATCATCAATGACTGTTACAACACAGCCAAGCGTCTGTTGGATGAGAATCGAGACAAGCTGGAAATGATGTCTGACGCTCTGATGAAGTACGAGACAATTGATGCTGATCAGATCGACGACATCATGGCTGGTCGTGTACCGAGGGAGCCGCGTGATTGGCAAGACGGTTCAGGTCCTACCGGCACTAATGCTACTCAGGGAGATAGTCGTCCCGAAACACCAATAGGTGGACCGGCAGGCGAGCACTAATTTCTCCATGATTCCTGTTTCAATCCAAGCCCGACTGCTTTGCGGCAGTCGGGTTCTTGATTTATCACATCCCCATGTCATGGGGATCCTCAATGTCACCCCTGATTCCTTTTCTGATGGCGGCCGGTTCAATACCCTGGATAGCGCGCTGTTTCATGCACGTGCTTTGGTATCGGCAGGTGCCACCCTTGTTGATATTGGCGGCGAGTCAACAAGGCCTGGAGCTCCTGCTGTTTCAGAGGACGAAGAGCTCAGTCGAGTAGTGCCTGTAGTTGAAGCTATATCTAAAGAGTTGGACGTTATCATTTCGGTTGATACCTCTTCACCTCAGGTGATGCTTGAAAGTGCAAAGGTGGGGGCGGGACTGATTAATGACGTGCGTGCCTTGAAGCGTCCCGGTGCGCTTGAGGCTGCCGCTGCAACAGGCTTACCTGTCTGTCTGATGCATATGCAGGGTGAGCCTGGGACAATGCAGCAAAACCCTCATTATGAGGATGTGGTTACCGATGTGATTGCCTTCTTGAGTGAGCGGGTTGCTGCTTGTGAAAATGAAGGGATTCGTCGCGACCAACTTATTCTTGATCCTGGCTTCGGGTTTGCCAAAACGCTTGAGCATAACCTTGTTCTGTTCAAGCGTATGCCAGAGTTGTTTGAGCTAGCGTTGCCGCTGTTAGTAGGCGTTTCACGTAAGAGCATGATCGGGGCGGTCCTGACCAAGCCTGTCGAAGAGCGTTTATATGGCAGTCTCGCTTTAGCTGCACTCGCGGTTGCCAAGGGAGCCAGTATTATCCGGGTGCATGATGTAGAGCAGACGGTTGATGTTATAAAAATGATTGCTGCGGTAGAGCAGGCTTAAGGCAAGGCGATAGCAATGGCTAGAAAGTATTTTGGAACAGATGGAATTCGTGGTCGCGTAGGTGAGTATCCCATTACGCCTGACTTTATGTTGAAGTTGGGATGGGCTGCGGGCATTGCGTTTCGTAGTCAGGGTATCTGTCGTGTCTTAGTAGGTAAGGATACGCGTAACTCTGGTTATATGTTCGAATCTGCACTTGAGGCCGGCCTTTCAGCCGCTGGCGCAGATGTCATGCTTTTGGGGCCGATGCCAACGCCAGGTATCGCTTATCTTACGCGTACATTCCAGGCTAATGCCGGCATTGTTATCAGTGCCTCCCATAACCCGTTTTACGATAACGGGATCAAGTTCTTTTCCGGGTTGGGCACTAAGTTGCCTGATGAGGTAGAGCTGATGATTGAGGAGTTACTGGATCAGCCGATGACTGTTGTGGAGTCTGCTCGCATCGGTAAAGTGTCTCGTATCAATGATGCCGCAGGGCGCTATATAGAGTTTTGCAAAAGTAGTGTGCCAGCGGGTACCAGTTTTGCTGGTATGCGGATCGTGGTCGACTGTGCTCACGGTGCGACTTACAAGATTGCCCCAAGTGTCTTCCGTGAGCTGGGTGCTCAGGTTAGTGTTATCGGTGCTCAGCCAGATGGTCTCAACATCAACAAAAATTGCGGCTCTACTCATTTAGGCGAGCTGCAGAAGGCTGTGCGGGATCAGCATGCTGACCTTGGTATTGCCTTTGATGGCGATGGTGATCGTGTGTTGATGGTTGATCATACAGGCGCAATCGTTGATGGGGACGAGCTCTTGTTCCTGATTGCAAAGGATCTCAAAGGCCGCAACCGCCTTGATGGTGGGGTCGTGGGTACTCAGATGAGCAATCTAGGGTTGGAGCTTGGTCTGGCTGAGTTGGGAATTCCATTTGCCAGGGCCAAGGTCGGCGACCGCTATGTCATGGCTGAGCTCTTGTCCAAGAAATGGACGCTAGGTGGCGAGAGTTCTGGTCACATTGTATGTTGCCAGTACACCACAACGGGCGATGCCATTATTTCCGCTTTGCAGGTTTTGATGGCATTGAGGCGCGCTGGGCAAACATTGGCGGAGGCGCGTAAGGGCCTTAAAAAGTATCCTCAAGTGCTTATCAATGTGCGCTACTCCGGAGACGTAGACCCCTTGGCGCATCCTGGCGTACAAAAAGCATGTACAGAAGTGACCGAGCAAATGGCGGGTAAAGGGCGTGTTTTATTGCGTAAGTCGGGAACAGAACCGCTTGTTCGAGTAATGGTTGAAGGCAGCGACGAACGCCAGGTTCACAAGCATGCAGAGGCCTTGGCTAAGCTGGTAAGTGAGGTATGTGCTTGATTTGGCTTGTCAAAGCAAAAAAACTTAGATAATATCTGCGCCCACTTCGCTCACTGAGGCATTAGCATGCGCAAGCCTTTGGTCGCTGGTAACTGGAAAATGCACGGAACCCGTGCAGATGTAGCCGAGCTGATAGAAGGGTTGAGTAAGCTCGCCTTGTCTGATGAAGTTGAGATGGTAGTGTTTCCGCCATTTCTGTTTATTGATCAAGTAGAGGTAGGCCTTGCGGATAGTAGTATAGGCCTCGGTGCACAAGATTGTGCCGTGCAGCCTGAGCAAGGTGCACTCACTGGTGAAATAGCAGCTTCTCAGTTGCGTGATGTGGGTTGTAGATATGTCCTTGTAGGGCATTCCGAGCGTCGTTTGATCTTGCTAGAAGATGACGATACGGTTGCAAAAAAGTTTGCTTCAGCCCAAAAGATGGGTATAGTGCCGGTCCTTTGTGTTGGTGAGACTCGAGAGCAGCGAGAAGCTGGTAAGACCTTTGACGTTGTTAAAGGGCAGCTCAAATCTGTAATAGATGCGCTGGGTATCGAGGCTTTTGAGTCTGCAGTTGTAGCCTATGAGCCTGTATGGGCGATAGGTACAGGATTGACAGCAACTCCTGATGAAGCTCAGGCGGTGCATCAGGAAATGCGACAGTTTATCCACTCTTATAGCAGTGTTGTGGCTGATAAAGTTCGGCTGCTATACGGTGGGAGTGTAAAGGGCGGTAATGCTGCCGAATTGTTCGGTATGCCTGATATCGATGGCGGGCTTGTAGGCGGAGCCTCCCTAAATGCGAATGAATTTGGCGTGATTTATCACGCTGCTGGAAGTAAATGATGTTAGAAACTCTAGTTGTTGTCGTGCATCTGCTAATGGCGCTGGGACTGGTTGTTCTGGTTCTTCTTCAGCAGGGTAAAGGTGCGGACGCTGGTGCTTCTTTTGGTGCAGGTGCTTCGGGTACCGTTTTCGGAAGCCAAGGTTCTGCTACCTTTTTGAGTCGTTTTACTGCTATACTGGCGGCGGTTTTTTTTGCTACTAGTTTAGGTTTGGCTTATTTCGCTAAGGAGAAAGCCAACGCGTTGCAGGAAGTGGGACTTCCTAAGCCTGCAGCCATGCAGCAGACGCCTGAAGTTCAGAAGCCTGCGGCAAATGATGATGTTCCCATGTCACAGCAGAAACCTTCGATATCCTCAGAAGGTGATGTTCCGGGAAATCAGAAATAGTAAGAAGTTTTTGCCGAAGTGGTGGAATTGGTAGACACGCTATCTTGAGGGGGTAGTGGCCAACGGCTGTATGGGTTCGAGTCCCATCTTCGGCACCATATTTAGACACTGAACATAGTGTCGCGAGCGTAAGTAGATTGACCTGAAAGAGACTCTTTCTTATACTTTCGCTCCAGCTTTGACGCGGGGTGGAGCAGTCTGGTAGCTCGTCGGGCTCATAACCCGAAGGTCGTAGGTTCAAATCCTGCCCCCGCAACCAGTCAACAAAAGCCCCTTTATAGGGGCTTTTTGTTAACTGAACAATCAGGTCGCGCGTTCTTGCAGCGACCACAAGGGATGGGCGTTATCGCCCATTTTTTATTTGCACAGCATGCGTGAGGCAACCAGGTGTCGAGCAAGCTAGAACAGTTGCAAGCCATGCTGGCCCCCGTCATCGAAGCGCTTGGCTATGAATGCTGGGGCATCGAGTACATTTCCCAGGGCCGGCATTCTCTGCTAAGGGTCTATATCGATCATTCAAACGGAATTCTGGTTGAGGACTGTGAAAAAGTCAGTCGTCAAGTTAGCGGGATTTTAGACGTAGAAGATCCTATTCCGGGCGAATACACCTTGGAGGTTTCATCTCCAGGTATGGATAGACCTTTATTCACTCTTGAGCAATTCAACGCTTTTGTCGGTGAGCAAGTAAAAATAAGGCTTCGTTCGCCTTATGAAGGCCGCCGCAATTTTCAAGGCCTTTTGCGCGGTGTGGAAGAGCAGGATGTCGTGGTTCAGGTTGATGACCATGAATATCTGCTTCCCGTCGAAATGATCGATAAGGCTAATGTCATTCCCCGATTTGAATAAGGCGCAAATCCGCGGATCCCAAAGGATTGCGACAGGCGAGGCGTACGATGAGTAAAGAAGTTCTACTGGTAGTGGAATCGGTTTCCAATGAAAAAGGTGTTCCGCCCGGTGTCATTTTCGAGGCATTGGAGCTAGCCCTGGCCACTGCCACAAAGAAACGCTACGAAGAAGATGTAGAGTTGCGTGTGGCTATTAATCGCCACAACGGTAGTTATGAAACGTTTCGTTGCTGGACAGTTGTCAAAGATGAAGATTTTAATAATCCAGCAGCAAACCTGACGCTTGATGAAGCTCAGGAAATCAATCCAGATGCCAAGATTGGCGATCTGATTGAAGAAAAGATCGAATCCATAGAGTTCGGCCGTATTGCGGCTCAAACAGCCAAGCAAGTTATTGTTCAGAAAGTGCGTGAAGCTGAGCGTGCTCAGATCGTGGATGCTTACCGGGAAAAAGTGGGTGAGATCATTTCCGGTACAGTCAAAAAGGTTACGCGAGACAATGTAATTGTCGACTTGGGTAACAATGCGGAAGCCTTACTGGCTCGTGATCAGATCATCCCGCGGGAAAACTTCCGTGTTGGCGTTCGGGTTCGTGCACTGCTCAAGGAAATCCGTACGGAAAACCGTGGCCCTCAGCTGATCCTGTCGCGCACAGCGCCTGAAATGTTGATTGAGCTGTTCCGGATTGAAGTACCGGAAATATCTGAGCAGCTGATTGATGTTATGGCTGCTGCTCGGGATCCAGGCTCGCGTGCCAAAATTGCCGTGCGTTCGAAAGACAAGCGTATCGATCCGCAGGGTGCCTGTATCGGCATGCGGGGATCGCGTGTCCAGGCTGTGTCTGGCGAGTTGGGCGGTGAGCGAGTAGACATCGTTTTGTGGGATGACAACCCTGCTCAGTTCGTTATCAATGCCATGGCGCCTGCTGAGGTTGCGTCAATCATTGTTGATGAAGATACCCACACCATGGATATCGCAGTTGCCGCTGATAATTTGGCTCAGGCTATTGGTCGTAGTGGCCAAAACGTTCGCCTTGCAAGTCAATTGACAGGATGGACGCTGAACGTGATGACCGAAGAGGACATCATGGCCAAGCAGCAGGCAGAGACAGGCGATATTCTTCAGCAGTTTGTAGACGAACTGGACGTAGATGAAGAGTTGGCTCAGGTGTTGGTTGAAGAAGGTTTTACCACGCTCGAAGAAATCGCCTACGTTCCCATGGAGGAAATGCTCAATATTGATGGTTTCGATGAAGACATCGTCAATGAGCTTCGTAATAGGGCTAAGGACCGCCTGTTAACCCGTGCCATCGCGACGGAAGAACAACTGGCTGATAAGAAGCCGGAAGAAGATTTGCTTAGTCTCGAAGGCATGACTGAGGAACTCGCGCTTGAGCTGGCGCAGCGAGGCGTTGCCAATCGCGAAGATCTTGCCGAGCAGTCCATTGATGACCTGCTCGATATTAACGGCATGAATGAAGAGCGTGCCGGCAAGTTGATCATGGCTGCCCGTGCCCATTGGTTTGAGTGAGCGGTGCTGCCTGAGGAGAAGAGTGCATGACGCAAGTCACGGTGAAAGAACTGGCCCAAACGGTCAATACACCGGTTGAACGCCTGCTGCAGCAAATGCGGGAAGCGGGTCTGTCCCATAGCAGTGCAGACCAGGTTGTGACCGACACTGAAAAGCAAAAACTGCTGTCTCATCTGAAAGGAAACACCAAGCTGGACGAACCGCGTAAAATAACGCTCCAGCGCAAGACTCAAACGACATTGAAGGTGTCTGGAAGCAAGACGGTTAATGTCGAAGTCCGTAAAAAGAAGACCTACGTCAAGCAAAGTCCCGATGAGTTGGCGACCGAACAGCAGCGTGAGCTTGAGGCGCAGCGCGAGGCCGAAGAGGCTGCTCGCTTGAAGGCCGAAGAAGAAGCTCGCCAGCGAGCAGAAGAAGAGATTCGCTTGAAGGCCGAAGAGGAAGCTCGCCTTAAAGCTGAAGAAGAAGCTCGCCAGCAGGCTGCTGCCAAGGCCGCTCAAGAAGTGGCAGAAGCGGCTGCGAAAGCCGCTACAGAAACCAAGCCCGAGGAAGTAGTGGAAGAAGTGGTTGCAAATAAAGCAGCACCGGCAGCGCCGGCAGCTGCATCTGATGAGCGTAAGCGCGAAGAACCGCGTCGTCCCGTAGCGCCGCCTGTAGCAGGCAAGCGGGATGAGGATGAGCGTCGCGATCGCAAGCATGCACAGCACCGTCCTTCCTTGAAGGAGAAGGATAAGGTTAGTAGTCCGCGCGTTGTTCGTAGCGCCGGCGATGATGAAGATGATGGTTTTGGCGGTCGCCGTGGCGGCCGAAACAAGTCCAAGCTCAAAAAGCGTAACCAGCATGGCTTCCAGAACCCTACAGGGCCGGTTGTTCGTGAAGTCGCTTTAGGCGAAACAATTACTGTTGCCGAGCTGGCCCAGCAGATGTCTGTCAAGGCAGCTGAAGTCATCAAGTTCATGTTTAAGATGGGCTCGCCTGCCACGATCAACCAGGTGCTGGATCGTGAAACCGCTCAGCTGGTTGCTGAGGAGCTTGGTCACAAGGTTAAGCTGGTTAGCGAAAATGCGTTGGAAGAGCAGCTGGCTGAGTCCCTCAAGTTCGAGGGCGAGCAGGTTCACCGTGCGCCGGTGGTTACGGTCATGGGTCACGTTGACCATGGTAAGACTTCCTTGCTGGACTACATCCGTCGCGCCAAGGTTGCAGCAGGCGAAGCGGGTGGCATTACCCAGCATATCGGCGCCTACCATGTAAACACTGATCGTGGCATGGTGACGTTCCTGGATACCCCTGGACACGCAGCATTTACCGCCATGCGTGCTCGTGGTGCTCAGGCAACCGACATTGTTATTCTGGTTGTCGCTGCCGATGACGGTGTCATGCCACAGACAGAAGAAGCTATTCAGCACGCTAAGGCTGCTGGTGTGCCGATCGTTGTTGCAGTAAACAAGATCGACAAGCCTGATGCAGATCCGGACCGTGTTAAACATGATCTGGCTGGGCGTGATGTCATCCCAGAAGAGTGGGGCGGTGATACTCAGTTTGTTCATGTATCTGCCAAAGCAGGTACTGGCGTTGATGAGCTGTTAGAAGCCATTCTTCTGCAGGCTGAAGTTCTTGAATTGACTGCAACACCTTCGGCTCCAGGTCGTGGTGTAGTAATTGAGTCGCGCCTTGATAAGGGTCGCGGACCGGTTGCTACTGTTCTGGTGCAAAACGGTACTCTGCGTCAGGGTGATATGGCCCTGGTCGGTGTTAACTTCGGTCGTATCCGTGCCATGCTCGATGAGAACGGCAAGCCGATCAAAGAGGCAGGCCCATCCATCCCCGTCGAAATTCTTGGCTTGGATGGCACGCCGGATGCCGGTGATGAGCTGACTGTTCTGACCGATGAGAAAAAAGCGCGTGAAGTTGCCTTGTTCCGTCAGGGTAAGTTCCGTGAGGTCAAGCTGGCACGTGCTCAGGCAGGCAAGCTCGAAAATATTTTCGAAAACATGGGCCAAGACGAGAAAAAGACTCTTAACATCGTTCTCAAGTCCGATGTGCGCGGTTCTCTAGAGGCTCTGCAAAGCTCGCTAAGTGGTCTGGGTAACGATGAAGTTCAGGTGCGTGTTGTTGCTGGTGGTGTAGGGGGTATCACTGAAAGTGATGCGAACCTAGCGCTGGCTTCTAATGCGGTTCTCTTCGGCTTTAACGTTCGTGCCGATGCTGGTGCTCGTAAGATCATTGAGCAGGAAGGTTTGGATCTACGTTATTACAACGTGATCTACGACATTATCGAAGATGTTAAGAAAGCGCTAACGGGTATGCTGGGCAGCGATGTTCGCGAGAACATTCTGGGCATTGCAGAAGTTCGTGACGTCTTCCGCTCGCCGAAGTTTGGTGCTGTTGCAGGCTGTATGGTTGTTGAAGGCATGGTCCATCGCAATCGTCCGATTCGTGTTCTACGTGAAGATATTGTGATCTTTGAAGGTGAACTTGAATCTCTGCGTCGCTTCAAAGATGACGTGGCTGAAGTTCGTGCCGGCATGGAATGCGGTATCGGTGTGAAGAGCTATAACGACGTTAAGGTCGGCGATAAGATCGAAGTTTTCGAGAAGGTCGAAGTAGCACGCTCGCTGTAATTCACGCAAGCGAAAAGCCAGGAGCTGGAAGTTGCCGCAAGGCAGCTTCCAGCTTCGTCTTTTTAACAGCACCTGGCTTTAAGAGAGAGCGAAGATGGCTAAAGAATACACTCGTACTCAGCGCATCGGTGATCAGATGCAGCGTGAGTTAGCGCTTTTGATTCAGCGGGAAATTAAAGATCCTCGTCTGGGCCTGGTAACGATTACTGACGTCAATGTGGCGCGTGATCTTTCCCACGCCAAAGTATTTATTACTGTTTTGGGTAAAGATTCGTCTGAGGATATTGCCCAGAATTTAGGGATTCTGAATGAAGCCTCTGGCTTTTTGCGTCAGCAGTTAGGACGCGCAATGAAGCTTAGGACGATCCCGCAAATGCGCTTTCATTATGATGAGAGCATCCGTCGCGGAGCGGAACTGTCTGCGTTGATCGAGCGTGCAGTATCTGAAGATCGTCGTCACGAGGATGGAGAGTAAGCGTGGCGCAAGTGAAACGAATCCGTCGATCGGTTAACGGTATTCTGGTACTCGACAAGCCGCGAGGCCTGACCTCTAATGCGGCCCTGCAGAAGGTACGCTGGTTGCTTAATGCTGAAAAAGCGGGGCATACCGGTAGCCTTGATCCATTGGCAACAGGTGTTTTGCCGTTGTGCTTTGGTGAGGCAACAAAGTTCTCCCAGTATCTGCTTGATGCGGATAAAGGGTATGAAACGGTTATGCAGCTAGGTGTCACTACAACGACAGGTGATGCCGAGGGAGAAATCGTTGACCGTCGAGAGGTAAACCTTGACGCCTCGGCTGTAGAAGCAGCCCTGCCAGTGTTTCGAGGTGATATCCTACAGGTTCCGCCTATGTATTCGGCGCTGAAGCGAGACGGTCAGCCGCTCTATAAGCTGGCTCGTGCAGGCGAGGTGGTGGAGCGTGAACCGCGTTCTGTTACTATTAGCCGTCTCGAGCTGCTGGCGCTGACAACGGATCGCGCTACACTCGATGTGCACTGTAGCAAGGGCACCTACATTCGGTCCCTGGTCGAAGACTTAGGCCAGACGCTTGGTTGCGGAGCTCATGTAGCGGAACTACGCAGAACTCAGGCAGGCCCCTTCGCTCTGGCTCAGTCTGTAAGCCTTGAGGTGCTTGAAAAAGCGCACGAAGAAGGTGGTGCAGAAGCGTTGGATGCCTTCCTGCTCCCGGTTGATAGTGGTCTGGAGCACTGGCCGCTGCTACAACTGACCGAGCACACAGCCTACTATTGGTTGCATGGTCAGCCGGTGCGAGCGGCGAACGCGCCCAAATTTGGCTGGATGCGAGTACAGGATAATGAAGGTCGCTTCATCGGTATCGGTGAGGTGACTGACGACGGGCGTATTGCGCCGCGTCGTTTGGTTCGGTCGTAAGACTGATATGAGGGTGGCTGTTAACAGGCATGGTCATTCCTCTTCTCTAAACACGGGGGTAGTTCCCTCGGCCTGTTATATCTAGGAGCCCTATCATGGCACTTAGCGTTGAAGAAAAAGCCCAGATCGTTAACGACTACAAGCGCGGCGAAGGCGATACCGGTTCTCCGGAAGTGCAGGTTGCTCTGCTGTCTGCCAACATCGACAAGCTGCAGGGTCACTTCAAGGCCAACAGCAAGGACCACCACAGCCGTCGTGGTCTGATCCGTATGGTTAACCAGCGTCGTAAGCTGCTGGACTACCTGAAGGCCAAGGACACTACTCGTTACAGTGACCTGATCAGCCGTCTGGGCCTGCGTCGTTGATCACGATGCAAGCTGGACGCTAGTCGCTTAAAAGCTGGGGGTCGGCTATGCCGGTTTCCAGCTTTTTTGCTTCATGCGTCCCTGAGATCGCGCCGGGTCCGATACCCCGCCGCTCTCAAGATTTCCCCAAGGGCAATACAAGAAGGAAATACTGTGAATCCAGTAATTAAGACATTCAAATTCGGTCAGCAGACCGTAACCCTGGAGACGGGCCGTATTGCGCGTCAGGCCAGTGGTGCAGTACTTGTCAGTACTGAAGACGTTAGCGTTCTGGTCACTGTTGTGGGCGCCAAGTCTCCAGCAGAAGGCCGCGACTTCTTCCCGCTGTCTGTCCACTATCAGGAAAAGACGTATGCGGCAGGTCGTATCCCCGGTGGCTATTTCAAGCGTGAAGGTCGTCCAAGCGAAAAGGAAACATTGACCTCCCGCCTGATCGATCGCCCGATTCGTCCTCTATTCCCCGAAGGCTTCATGAACGAAGTACAGGTTGTCTGTACTGTAGTTTCTACCAACAAGAAGTCTGATCCGGATATTGCTGCCATGATCGGTACGTCTGCCGCTCTGGCTATTTCCGGCATTCCGTTCGCAGGCCCGATTGGTGCTGCACGCGTAGGGTTCCACCCAGAGCTGGGCTATATCATCAACCCAAGCTATGAGCAGCTTCAGAGTTCCAGCCTGGACATGGTTGTTGCAGGTACCTCTGACGCGGTTCTAATGGTTGAGTCCGAAGCGGACGAGCTGACTGAAGACCAGATGCTGGGCGCTGTACTGTTTGCCCATGAAGAGTTCCAGGTTGTCATCGAGGCAATCAAGGCATTTGCTGCTGAAGCAGGCAAGCCTACGTGGGACTGGCAAGCTCCGGTCGAGAACACAGCTTTGGTTAACCAGCTGCGTGCCGAATTTGGTGAGGCAATCTCTCAGGCTTATACCATTACCATCAAGCAGGACCGTTATGCGGCTCTGGGTGAGCTGCGCGATCAGGCTGTTGCTAAGTTTGCAGGTGAGGAAGAGGGTCAGTACAGTGCCGCCGAGGTCAAGGAAATTTTTGGCCTGCTGGAGTATCGCACTGTACGTGAGAACATCGTAGGCGGTAAGCCGCGTATCGATGGTCGTGATACCCGTACTGTTCGTCCGCTGAATATTGAAGTGGGTGTGCTGCCCAAGACTCACGGCTCCGCATTGTTTACGCGTGGTGAAACTCAGGCGCTGGTAGCGACTACCCTGGGTACTGCCCGCGATGCTCAGATCCTCGACATGCTGGAAGGCGAGCGCCGTGACACCTTTATGCTGCACTACAACTTCCCGCCTTTCTCGGTCGGTGAGTGCGGACGTATGGGTAGCCCAGGCCGCCGTGAAATCGGTCATGGCCGTCTGGCACGCCGTGGTGTGCAGGCTATGCTGCCTTCTCAGGAAGAGTTTCCTTACAGCATTCGTGTTGTTTCAGAGATCACTGAGTCAAACGGCTCAAGCTCCATGGCTTCTGTCTGCGGTGCCTCGTTGGCATTGATGGATGCTGGTGTTCCAGTTCGCGCTCCGGTTGCTGGGGTTGCGATGGGCCTGGTAAAGGAAGGCGACAGATTTGCTGTTCTGACCGATATTCTAGGTGATGAAGATCACCTCGGCGATATGGACTTCAAGGTGGCCGGTACTGACAAGGGCGTTACCGCTCTGCAGATGGACATTAAGATCAACGGTATTACCGAAGAGATCATGGAAGTCGCTCTGGCTCAGGCTCTGGAGGCTCGCCTCAACATCCTGTCCCAGATGAATCAGGTAATCGCCAAGCCGCGTGCAGAGCTGTCTGCCAATGCACCGACCATGATTGCCATGAAGATCGAGCCGGACAAGATCCGCGACGTCATCGGTAAAGGCGGCGCTGTTATTCGTGGTATCTGTGAAGAAACCAAGGCGTCGATCGACATCGAAGATGATGGCAGCGTCAAGATTTACGGCGAAACCCGTGAAGCTGCCGAAGCCGCCAAGCAGCGCGTTCTGGGTATTACTGCAGAAGCTGAAATCGGCAAGATCTACGTTGGTAAGGTCGAGCGTATTGTCGATTTCGGTGCGTTCGTAAATATCCTGCCTGGCAAAGATGGTCTGGTACACATTTCCCAGATCAGCGATCAGCGCATCGAAAAGGTTTCCGATGTACTGAAAGAAGGACAGGAAGTGAAGGTATTGGTATTGGACGTGGATAACCGCGGCCGTATCAAGCTCTCTATCAAGGATGTCGCAGCAGCTGAAGCTTCTGGCGCCTGATAGTTAGTAAGTTGAAAGCCCAGCCTTGGCTGGGCTTTTTTATGTCCGTTGTTCATGCAACTTGCATGTATTGCATGGACGATTTATTGCAATGTGCAACGATTTATTAAAAAGCCAAATCGTTAAGTTATTGATATTTAATAACTTTTTTGTGAGGCCGAGTTGGCATGCTGATTGCGATCATGATTAGTGCTAGCGCCAGGATACGGCGTACACTCAAAACAGGAGTCACACCATGAAGAAGACTTTCAGCCATTTCGCTCTTGCCGCCGCCGCTTTTACCGCTCTAAGCATGCCGTTTGCCGGAGGTGCGTTTGCTGCCACAAACCATCAAACGATGACGTTGGCCGCTAATGACAACGTGGAGAAGGCAGAGGAAACAGTTTCCGACACATGGATCACTGGAAAGGTGAAATCTTCTTTCCTTGCTGATGATCATATCAAAGGGACCGATATCAAGGTTGAGACCAACAAAGGTGTAGTCTCCCTTTCCGGTACCGTTGCGACAGACGCTCAGCGTGAGCTGGCTGTTGAAAAAGCAAAAAATATCAAAGGTGTTAAAGCCGTATCGGCTGATGGCTTGAAATCGGCCGAGTAATCTAAGGTGGCGGGCTTTGAAGCCCGCCACTTTTAGTATCTATGAGGTAAGTGCCATGTCTGGAAAAGCAGATGCCTTTGTGGATCTGATTGAAGTTTCTCGTAATGGCAGAACATTCTACGAGTCAGCGATCAATGCAGTGAGCAGTCCCCAGCTCAAAGCGTTGTTCTCTGAGATGGCTCAGATGAAAGCGGGTCTGGTTATCCTGTTAAGTAGCCAGACATCCTTGCATGGCAGGCAGCCTGCTAATGACAGTCTTTTTGTAAGCTCCTTTAAAGAGCTTTATGAACAGACCAGAGCTGCTCTGGCAGAAGCGGGGGATACCACCTATATTCAAGTGTTAGAGGAGTCTGAGGACCAGCTTCTCCACCTGCTGGAACAGGCCATACACGATATGCCCGAACTGGAAGCCAAGCCGCTGGTTCAGGAGCAGCTACAAAAAGCCAAACTGTGCCATGATCACCTTTTAGAGCTCAAGCTTCGCCTTAACGTGGCGTAATTATTGCCCGCGCTTGCTTTCAATCTTGAACAGCCGGTCGCCGCGAAACGTCAAATAGTGATACATGCCGTTCCATGGGCCATACACCCATTCTTCGACTTTAACGTCGCTACGTCTTCTGTAACTATCTACGACCTCAATGTAACCCAGGTTAGCACGGCTGCTGGGCCTTCCACATTTACGGTAAATTTCGCTGATATGGTCATCTGTATTGACCAGCTGACTACCGCATCGTAAGGACTCGGCATGAGCAGGCCACACTATGGTAGAGAGGATGAGCAGTACAGAGACTCGAAGAGCATTAAAGGGCATGAACAGGCTCTAATCACGTGTGAATTCGATGCTGACAAGCCGGTTGGCTTCAAATGTCAAAATGTAGGTTCCACCATTCCAGGGACCGTAAACCCATTCTTCCCGTGTCGATTCCCTACGACCATAGTCACCCTGCGTGTAGCCTATAAAATCTCGATGCGCAGGTTCGCCGCATTTCCGTTGTACCTCAAACGTACGGTCGCCCCGGTTAACCAAGTTACTGCCGCAGCGGAGCGTGTCACCTAGCGCCACCGAGGCGGAGAGCGCTAGTAATAGGGCTATGGCGGTTGTGGTGTATCTCATCTGCTGTCCTAGCTACTGCCAAGATGAAGTTGTGCCGCGATACGCCCATTATTGCCTTGCTGGCTTGTATTGACATCAATTAAATAAATACGGCCTTCCTCAAGCCCGGTCTTTTCTACGAGGTATTGCTTGATGTTTTGAGCACGCGCCTGTGCCAGTCGTCGCAGAAGCAGATCACTCGTTTTCCATGAATCAAGAATGGCGGCACTCAGACGCTGCTGCCGCTCGGTATCGCTCAGGTGTGTCCACTCGGCAGGCGGCTGTTGTTTAAGGCGGGTACGGTAAATCCCTTCTAGCAAGGCAGGTCGCATATCTTCCGGTACGGCAAGCTGGGTGGCATCTGCGGGAACCTTGTCGCCTCGCCGCTGCAGCAAATTGTAGTACTGTGTCTGGAATTCGCGCTCCAAGCGCTGCGCAGAAAGTGAAGGGCCGTCGATCTCAACCGCACTACGGCCTTCTACATCCAGTTGCAGCTGCGGACGCCTTTTTAGCGCCTGGGCCAGCGTATCGAGCGACTGACGCGCCTCACCCGTCAAGTTGACCGAGGCCGCTTCAAAGGGTATCTCGTTGAGATCCGTTTCTGCTCGACCTGCCAAGCCTGCCAGCATCTTGAAGGGCGATTGGACGGCCCTTGCAATGACGTTGCGCATCGTTTGCCAGATGATGGGCGCCACGCTGAAGTTAGGGTCGTTGAGGTTACCCGCGACAGGGAGAGTCAGGTCAATTCTGCCGTGGGAGTCCTTGAGTAGCGCAACCGCAAGCCTGACAGGCAGGTCGACGGCATCAGGGCTGTCAATCCGTTCACCTAGCTCAAGCTGATCCAATACCAGATGGTTTTGAGCATCCAGCTTGCTGTTGTCGATCCGGTAGTTGAGATCCAGGTCCAGGCGCCCTTTGCGGATGGCATAGCCGGCGAATTTTCCGGAATAGGGCGTAAGGGTTGTAAGTTCAACATGACGGAATGCTGCTGTCACGTTGAGTTTGTTGAGCGGATCCAGTGGGTTCAGACGACCTTTGATATTGACGGGTGCAAAGCGATCCACCTTGCCGGTCAGGCTTATTTCCGCCGGATCGGAGGCCTTTGTATCCAGCGTGCCGATCTGACCGTTCAGCTCCTGAATAGCCGTTATGAAGCTGGGCGTAAGGCTATAGTCTGCAAAATTGGCCGAGCCGTTAACGACATGAATACCGCCGATGTGCAGGGTTAGCGGAGTGGTGTTGTCAGGTGCTTCGTCTTTGGGTTGAGGAATCAGCAGCTGACGAAAGTTGGTGGTCAGGTCTTCGTTGATAATAAGACGGGCATAGGGACGCAGCAGGGTAATGTCATCAATGGCGAGACGCTGGCCATGCTCGTAGCTGATACCTTTGAGCGTAAGCGTTTGCCAGCGCAGGAAGTCACGCTGGCGCTGGGTATCTAGAGTATGTAGCTGGGTGAGCTGGGCCTGCCCGGTCACGGACAAGGCAAGAGGCGCTGTATCATGGAGGGAGAGGTTGATGTCGCTTGCCAGCATGCCGCTCCGCACTTCAAGGCGGATATAGGGAGCAATATAGGCTTGGGCCAGACGCAGGTCGATATCATTATTCACGATATGCAGGCGAGCGGTCACAGGATTCAATGTCAGCTCACCGCTAACCTCAAGCTGCCCATGTAGACCAACTTGAGCGTTGAGGTTGACCGTGGTCGGCATTTGGTCTGCCAGATCAAGGTTGGACAACGCCAGGTTGATGTCTTTTATGTCCAGACCTACAGGTGCTGAAGCGGCCAGGTCTTTCAGATGAAGGCGGCCGCCTTGTAGATCAGTCTTGCCAATGCTGATCTGCCAATTCGGTGCGTCGGGCAACGCCTCGGGTTGCTCTGGGAAGGTGAACAGCTTGGCCCAATCCAGCTGACCGTCCCGATCCCGAGAGACCCAGGCCTCCAAGTTTCGGGTCTCGAGCTTTCCCAGATGAATCTGGCGTTTGGTTAGGTCCAGTGTGGCATCGGCAATAGCGAGGTGGTTTAGATATATTTGTGGCGTGGCATTGACTGCTTTGCTGGAAAACTCATCAAGGCTCAGGCTGGTCTTGGACAGTTGTAGTTGAAAGGTTTTTCCTGTTTCGAGGTGGTACTGAGCATGCCCATTCAACCGACCCTTATCGAGTGAAAGCGGTAGCGCTTCGCTGACGTAGGCCCACCAGGGGGCCAGCGCAGCCTCCTTGAGTTCCAGGGAGCCATTAAGGGTGAAAGGGACCAGTTGGAGCGCTCCTTCGCTTGTGAGTGCACCATCCTGGCCTGCTTGGGCACTCAGGCTGTAGCGGCCTGGATTTCCTGTGCGGGTGCCGATGTTTTCCAGGGTCAGATCAATGGGGTTGAAACTGACTTCGACGGGCTGTTTGAGCTGTTGATCTCGGTAATGCACTTGGGCCCTCTGAAGGACAAGAGCATCGATGGTCAAGGGAAAGGGTGGCTCGGTTGCGTTTGCCGTAGGCTTGTCTTGAGGGTCGGAATCCTCAGGCGTTTTAAACAGCTCGGTAAGATTTAGCGTACCGTCTTTCTCGAGCGTGACGTCGACAACGGGCTCTTCCAGCTCCAGACGCGCCAGATGCGCTTCCCTTCGCCATAAGCTGTTCAGTTCAAGGTCAGCATAGAGGCGCTTGGCTGCCAAGACGGGGTGTTCGGGAGAACCAATGCGAAACCCCTTCAGTTCTACTTCAAATGTGAAGGGATTGAAGGTGATCTCATTAATCTGAGCAGGCTGCGTGGTGTAACGCGTCAACTGTTGGTTTGCAACGTGCAATGCAACGCGCGGGAGAATCAGAAAACCAAGCAGGCAATACAGCAGGAGGAGCGACAACACAATGGCGGCGCGTTTCAATGCTTTGGGCATGGCGTCTATCCATCAAGAGTGCTCTCCAGTATCGCACGTGCCGCTGTGGTGCCAACGGCAGCATGCGTAAAGCGTGATCGTTACAACTGTAAAATCAAGGTCTTAAGGGGCGGTTGGCCGTCAAAGGACGGGAAGTCCTCGTCTGGCGCGATAACCTGACAGTCACGTACCGGTCTTCCTTGTTTGCTGGCGCAGCGCAGGACAGACTCGCGCCATTCTGCCATGGAGACTTTGGCCAGGTTGTTACAGCACACCAGGGTGCCGTTTTCGGCAGTAGCTAGGAGCGCTGGTTTGAGCAGGCTTTGATAGTCACGCTGAAGGTCTACCGTTCCAAAGGCACTTTTGGCCCAAGCCGGTGGATCAAGAAACACAAGGTCGAATTGCTTTGGGTCCAGGCGAGGATAACTCGGCAAGCGCTGGCCTCGACGATGAGTGATAGGTAAGCCGGCTAGCTGGCGAATAGCGGGGAAATAGTCCGACTGAACGAACTGCATGGGCGGCAATGAAGGATTGAGAGTACCGTTTTCCTGACCTACAGCCAGATTGCGCGTAGCGAAGTCCAGATTCCAGACCTCCTGCGCTCCACCAGCCGCAGCGCAGAGTCCTACACCGCAGGTATAGGCAAAGAGATTCAGGACTGACTTGTCCTGGCTGTTCTGCTTGACCCAGCCTCGCGCGTTACGCAAATCAAGAAAGAGTAACGGGTCTTGGCCGGCATGGCGGCCCCGCACAAGATAGGTCAAGCCCCATTCGTGAGCGGCGGTGGCCTCCAGTGCATCTGGTTCGGTTGTATGGGCGGTGCTGCTTCGATCAATCCGGGAATTGCCTTGCGACCGGTCGTTATAAACGAGAAATAATTCCTGGCCCAAAAAACGCTGAACCTGTTGATGCAGTGCAAGGATTACGTCATTTTCAACAGGGGCGTGAAAGCTCTGAATCAGTAACTGCGGGCCGTACCGGTCGAGCGTAAGTCCTGCTGCTCCCTCCTGTGATCCATGAAACAGTCGATAGCAGTCCGTACCCTGGGTGTGGAGTCGTGCCAGGAGCGACTCACGGCGGGACAATGCTGCGTCCAGAGCGGAGAAAAGGGTTTGCAT
This sequence comes from Pseudomonas sp. LTJR-52, assembly GCF_003691465.1. NCBI lineage: Bacteria > Pseudomonadati > Pseudomonadota > Gammaproteobacteria > Pseudomonadales > Pseudomonadaceae > Pseudomonas > Pseudomonas sp. LTJR-52. Next base: position 4,149,248 of record NZ_CP033105.1, on the reverse strand, counting down.
GGGCAGGCCTTGAAGCGAAGAGCAATAAAGGCGTACAGAATACAGATTATTGTGGGCTGCCGTGCGACCGATCAGGGCTTGTTGGGCTGACCCATGCGGCGGCGCGCCCGATGTGAGGAGCCGTTGCGAACCGCCCAGCGTAACAGGGGAGCTGTACGATTGACGCCGGCCCTTACCAGATGCCGCTCCGCGTGGCCGGGCAGAATATCCAGTTGCTGAGCGGCCCATTCGGGTAGCAGATCAATCCCTGCTCTCATGATCAGTGAACCGAATGGCTTGGCCAGCGCACTGGGGGCTGGGGCTGAGAGCAGGATCTGCGTAATCTCACGCGTACGTTCATCGCAGACCAGCTCTGGGCGCATCGTATTGAGGTAATGTTCGATTTCTATCCGTGATGCGGGGACTTGCTGGGCGCCTAGTTGCCTGGCAATCAGAGAAACTTCGCGGTAATAACGGTCCTGCTCCGCAAGAGAAAAGTGGGGATTGAAATAGCGAAGATAGGCTTTCAGGAAGCTGCTCACTTCCGCAACATGTACCCATGTCAAAAGATCAGGGTCATCGGCTGCGTAAGGGCGTCCATCCAGGGCAACTCCTTTGATATGGCTATGAATCATCCGGACTTTTTCGATCAACCGTTGTGCATCGGCCTGGTTGCCAAAGGTAGTGGCGGCAATGAATTGGCCGGTACGCCGTAATCGGCCCAGCATATCTTCTCGAAAGCGGGAGTGATCCCAGACACCTGCCAGTGCCAAGGGATGCAGCATTTGCAGAAGCAGGGCGGCGACCCCGCCGATCATCATGCAGGTAAAGTCACTGTGTACCTTCCAGCAGGCGGAATCAGGTCCGAACAGGCCAGGGTCCCCAGGTGGGTTTTCGTAATCGACTCCGCCCAGGCTTAGCCCGGTAAGGCTCATGACCTGACTTTCAATACGGCGTCGCAGGATTTCCATTACAGCCCCAAATGATGCTTCATCACGTAAAGCTTAATGGATAACGAGCCGCCAGACATCCAACGCTATGCCCGGCGGCGGTTTTACTCACTTTTTGGCTGCAAGATTCTGCCGATGCTCAATCAGCTCCTGCACGACGGAAGGATCAGCCAGGGTGGAGGTATCGCCCAGAGTGTCCAGCTCATCACAGGCAATCTTGCGCAGGATACGTCGCATGATCTTGCCAGAGCGTGTCTTGGGTAGCCGCGGCGCCCATTGGAGGAAGTCCGGTTTTGCAAAGCTGCCAATCTCGGAACTGACCTGAGCCAGCAGGCGCTTTTTCAGCTCATCCGTGGGTTGCACACCGCCCATTGGGGTGACAAATGCATAGACGCACTGGCCTTTCACATCATGGGGGCAGCCTACTACAGCGGCCTCGGCCACTTCGTCATGTAAAGCCAGCACGCTTTCTACTTCTGCCGTGCCGATCCGGTGGCCGGATACGTTGATTACGTCATCCACGCGGCCGGTAATCCAGTAATACCCATCTTCATCACGGCGGGCACCGTCACCGGTGAAATAGTAGCCGGGGTAGGCCTTGAAGTAGGTATCGATCATACGTTGATGATCGCCATAGATGCTTCGGATCTGGCTGGGCCAGCTGGCCTTGATAGCCAGAACACCTGCGGCAGGACCTTCGATCTCCTTGCCCTTGTCGTCCAGAAGAACAGGCTGAACGCCAAAGAAGGGGCGTGTAGCCGAGCCGGGCTTGAGGTCCGTTGCGCCAGGGAGCGGTGCGATCAGGATGCTGCCTGTTTCGGTCTGCCACCATGTGTCGACAATAGGGCAGCGCTTCTCACCTACGACGCGGTAGTACCATTCCCACGCTTCAGGGTTGATGGGTTCGCCTACACTACCCAGCAAGCGGAGGCTGGCGCGGGAGCTTTTGTGCACATGGGCGTCTCCCTCACGCATTAGCGCCCGAATGGCGGTAGGGGCTGTATAGAAGATGTTGACCTGATGCTTATCCACGACCTGCCAAAAGCGTGAGGCATCCGGATAACTGGGCATGCCTTCGTACATCAGCGTTGTTGCCCCATTGGCCAAGGGACCATAGACGATGTAACTGTGGCCGGTTACCCAGCCGACGTCCGCGGTGCACCAGAAGATCTCACCTTCGTGATAATCGAATACATACTTGAAGGTCATTGCAGAGCCCAGCAGGTAACCCCCGGTGGTATGCAATACCCCTTTGGGTTTACCGGTCGAGCCCGAGGTGTAGAGGATGAAGAGCGGATCTTCCGCATCCACCGGTTCGGCTGGACATTCATCACTGACGTTTTGCACGGCGTCGTGGTACCAAACGTCCCGACCTTCGGTCCATGCAATATTGCCCTTGGTGCGCTGTACTACGATCACGTTGGAAACATTCGGGCATGAGGCCAAGGCCTTATCCACATTGTTTTTGAGCGGGACACATTTGCCGCCGCGGGTCCCTTCATCGGCGGTAATGACGGTACGGCAATCGGCATCCAGGATACGGTCGCGCAGGGCATCGGGAGAAAAACCGCCAAACACCACGGAGTGGACCGCACCCAGCCGGGAGCAGGCCAGCATGGCATAGGCCGCTTCGGGAATCATGGGGAGATACAGGCACACACGGTCGCCTTTCTTGACGCCATGCGCTTTCAGAACGTTAGCCAGCCTGCAAACATTCTGGTGCAACTCACGGTAGGTGATCTTCTGGGAATCGGAGGGATTGTCGCCTTCCCAGATAATGGCGACCTGGTCCGCACGCTTGTCCAGATGGCGGTCGACACAGTTGTAGGACACATTCAGTTGACCACCCTTGAACCATGAGGCTTCACCCTTGGCCAGATCGCTATGGTGAACTTCATCCCACGGTTTGAACCAGTCAAGCATGGCTTTAGCCTGCTCACCCCAAAAGCGCTCAGGGTCTTCAATGGACTGGCGATAGAGACGCTCATAGCCTTCTTTATCCAGAAGGGCTTGCTTTTGCACTGCTTCGGGCACGGGGTAGCGATGGTGTTCCGACATGGCGGGCTCCTGTTGTGGTTGTTCTCCGCTTCCATCCACATTAGGCGCTATTTGGGCGATGGGGTTCAGCCAGGCGATAGAGTGTGTGTATTTCTGGCCGAAAGTCGTAGGTGAAAATAAAAAACGCCGCAAGAGCGGCGTTTTGAGCGGAGCGGATTGGTCAGCCGCGATGGTGCTGGCGGAAGTACTCGATCAGGCCTTGAGTCGAGGCATCTTCCGCAGCCTCTTCTCCATTGCCAACCAAATGCTGATAGACGCTGTTACCCAGCTCTTTACCCAGCTCTACGCCCCACTGGTCAAAGGCATTGATACCCCAGATCACGCTTTGTACGAATACCTTGTGCTCATAGAGCGCCACCAGGGCGCCTAGGCTGCTCGGGGTTACGCGCTCGAATACCAGCGTATTGCTGGGGCGGTTGCCCGGGATGACCTTGTGCGGAGCCAGGAATGCTACTTGCTCATCAGGTAGGCCCTTAGCGCGCAGTTCGGCTTCCGCTTCTTCAAGCGTCTTGCCGCGCATGAGGGCCTGGCTCTGGGAGAGGCAATTGGCATACAACCAGGGGTGATGGTCAGCAATGGGATGATGGCTGGAGGCCGGCACGATGAAATCGCATGGAATCATCGGGGTGCCCTGGTGCATCAGCTGGTGATACGCGTGTTGCCCATTGGTGCCTACGCCACCCCAGATGACCGGGCCGGTTGCCGTGGCGACGGGAGTACCGTCCTGGCGAACACGCTTGCCATTGGACTCCATATCCAGCTGCTGCAAATGCTTAGTGAAGTCGCGCAGATAGTAATCGTAGGTCAGTACAGCGTGGCTCTGAGCATCCCAGAAGTTGCCATACCACACACCCAGCAGGCCCAGCAGCACGGGCAGGTTGCTTTCGAAGGGCGTGTTCAGGAAGTGCTGGTCCATAGCATAGGCGCCGGCCAGCAATTCCTTGAAATTGGATACACCGATGGCAATGGCAACAGGCAGGCCAATTGCCGACCACAGCGAGTAACGGCCGCCGACCCAATCCCACATCGGGAAAATGTTTTCTTCGCTGATCCCGAATTCAACGGCTGTCTTCACGTTGCTGGAGACCGCAATGAAATGCTTATGCAGATCCTGCTCGGCGCAACCCTGACCGAGGCACCAGGCACGTGCAGCCTGGGCGTTTTTCAGGGTTTCCAGGGTACCGAAGGATTTGGAGGAAACGATGAATAAGGTCGTTTCGGCTTCCAAGCCGGTCACCAGCTCATGGAATTCGCTGCCATCGATGTTTGCGAGGTAATGGCAGCGGACCTGCGACTGTGCGTAAGGCGTGAGTGCCTCGGCAACCTGCTGGGGCCCGAGGAAGGAGCCGCCGATGCCAATATTGACGACATCTGTGATCGGCTTGCCTGTGTGTCCTCGCCAGAGGCGGTTATGGATACGGTTGACCAAGTCGATCATGCGGCCCAGTACGCGATGTACCTCCGGCATGACATCCTGCCCGTTCACCATCACCTTGTCGCCTAGCGGGCGGCGCAGGGCTGTATGGAGTGCAGGACGATTTTCCGAGGAATTGACGGGCTCGCCTGACAATAAAGCCTTGATCGCGCCTTCAAGGTTTGCTTCGCGTGCCAGGTTGATCAGCAGGTCGCGAGTCTGCTGAGTTAGCAGATTCTTGGAGTAGTCCAGAAACAGCCCGCAGGCGCTCAATGAAAATTGCTTGAAGCGTCCTGGGTCCGCCGCGAACGCATTACGCATAGTGAAGGACTGCATCTCCTGACGATGTTCTGTCAGTGCCTGCCAGGACTTCAACTCGGTAACGTTGATAGGCTGTTTGTAATACTCCATTGGGATTCGCTTCCTTCTGTAGGTATTGTCGTACGTTGTGCACTACATCTTGGGATAAAGCTTGTGGCACGCCCGGCTATAGCACGCCAGATAGAGCGCGTCAGTCAAGCTAATGATGGCCGTCAGACACGAAAAAGCCCGGGGTGTTCCGGGCTTTAGCGAAGCGGTGCTCATCCTGCTGATTAGATATCAAGTTCGAATGACAAATTATCAATCAACCGCGTGTTTCCAACATAGACGGCCAATAGTATTACCAGTTGCCGATCGGCTTCTGCCGCCGGGCGCAATGTGCCTTGCTGACGAAGCTCCAGATAATCCACTCGCAGGCCATCCGCTTCAAGCTGCTGTCTGGCCTCGTCGAGCAGGGCAGGGTAATCGCGGCGACCTGCCTGGATACGCTCGGCCACTTGTTTCAGCAGGCTATACAGGCAAGGGGCCGTGGCGCGCTGTTCGCCATTGAGGTAGCCGTTACGTGATGATAGTGCCAGCCCATCGGTGTCTCGAACGGTAGGCTGACCTATGATCTCGATAGGCATGTTCAGGTCATTGACCATCTTGCGGATAACGGCAAGCTGTTGGTAGTCCTTTTCACCAAACACAGCGACATCAGGCTGGACCATGTTGAACAGCTTGCTGACAACCGTGGCGACGCCTTCGAAATGACCGGGACGGCTGGCGCCACACAGGCCTTCCGAAACGACCGGGACGTTGACCCGCGTCTGGTGGTCCATCCCTTCGGGATACATCTCCGATACGGCAGGTGCAAACAGAACTGTGCAGCCGGCCGCTGCCAGTTTCTCCTGGTCAGCGGCAAGCGTTCTCGGGTATTTGTCCAGGTCTTCAGTGGGACCGAACTGCAGCGGATTGACGAAAATACTGGCAACCACGAAATCGCTATGGGCCCGCGCTGTATCAACCAGGGCGACATGGCCTGCATGCAGGTTGCCCATGGTGGGAACAAAACCGATGCGCTTGCCTGAGCGGCGGGCCTCGGCGACTGCGTTTCGCAGCTCGCTGATAGTGTGTACGGTAATCATGCCGAAAATCCGTGTTCTGGTGCGGGAAAGGTGCCGCTCTTGACGGCCTGGACATAGGCTGTGAAGGCTTCCTGGATACTGCTCTGGCCGGCCATGAAATTCTTCACGAACTTGGGTGAGCGGCCTGTCAGAGCAAGGCCTAGCATGTCGTGCATGACCAGTACCTGCCCATCCGTGTCCGCGCCAGCACCGATACCGATGACCGGTATGTTGGCAGCGCGTGTGATGTCGGCCGCCAGCGGGCTGGGGACACACTCAAGCACAATCATGGCAGCTCCGGCTGCCTCAAGCGCCTTGGCATCTTCACGCAGCTGCTGGGCGCGAGCCTCATCACGCCCTTGTACCTTGAAGCCACCAAACACATTTACTGACTGAGGCGTAAGGCCCAGGTGCGCGCAGACCGGAACGCCCCGTTCAGCCAGCTGGCGAATGGGTTCTGCCAGCCAGGCAGCGCCTTCCAGCTTGATCATGTGCGCGCCGGCCTGCATCAGTGTGCCAGCGTTCTGGAAGGTCTGCTCCAGTGTCGAGTAAGCCATGAAGGACATATCGGCCACGATAAGTGCGCCACGATTGCCGCGTTTTACACAGGTCGTGTGATAGGCCATATCGGCTGTGGTAACAGGCAGTGTACTGTCGTGGCCCTGAAGGACCATGCCCAGGGAGTCGCCTACCAGCAGTATTTCGACGCCCGCCTGGCTAGCCGTATGGGCAAAGGTCGCGTCATAGCAGGTCAGCATGGTGATTTTTTCACCGCGCTGTTTCAGCGCCTGCAAAGTGGTGAGGGTAACCTCAGGCATATCAAACTTCCTCTTCAGGCTGTGTCCTGAATGGCTGGGGACATAACAGTCGTATCTTTTTGTTCTGGTTGACGGCTGTAGCAAACTACAGATCTCATCGCTTGCCTGCCAATTCTGCAGAGGACACAGCCTGTCTGTAGGCGGTAACAAAGGGATGGCCAGGCAAGTGGGTGCCTATAGTCTCGGCGAGTTCAGGGGAAGTCAATCACGATGTGTTACCGGAACGTTACGGTAACACTATGACTTGCAAGTCCCTTATTCCAGTCGCTCCAGGCCCACGAACGGGCACTGGTCCAGCAGAGCCTGCAACAGGCTGCCATCGGGCAGGCGCAACTCACCCGAGGCAATTTCGGCCAGAGGGTAGAGAACGAACGCCCGGGCATGCATGTGATAGTGCGGTACGGTCAGGCGGGGCTCATTGATCGTGTGGCTGCCGAATAGCAGGATATCAAGGTCTAGTGTTCTGGGGCCCCAGCGCTCATCCTTGCGGACTCGACCCTGCTGTTGCTCGATGGCTTGCAGCTCATCCAGCAGCGCAAGTGGTTCCAGAGCGGTATCAAGCGCCGCGACAGCATTTACATAGCGGGGCTGATCAGCCGGACCCAATGGGTCGCTTCCATAAAAGGAGGATCGGGAGACAAGTCGGCTTTGCGGAAGTGTATTCAACGCCGCCAGCGCTGATTCAAGCTGGGTGCGGGGCTCCGTCAGATTACTGCCGAGCCCGATGTAAACACGCTCCATCGATTACTCCGCTGGCGGGGTAGGTTTGTCGGTGCCAGGTGTGCGACGCTTGCGTGACCCACCGCCACGGCGGCGCTTGCGGACCGCGCCCTTGCCGTCTTCCTGACTCAATTCACGAATCATCTCTCGACGTTGACTGTCGCTGACTTCCTGATAACGCGTCCACCATTGACCTAGGTTACCGGTACGCTCGCCGGCGCTCTCACGCAACAGGAGGAAGTCATAGCCTGCCCGGAAGCGGGGGTTTTCCAAGAGCATATCGGCGCGTTTGCCTTGACGGCGAGGCAAGCGTTCCTGCATGTCCCAGATCTCGCGCATGGGAATAGTAAAGCGCTTGGGAATGGCGATCCGGCGACACTGTTCAAGCGTAATGTCGTGAGCCGCTTCCTGCATGGCTGGAATCGGTGGCAGCCCCTTTTCCTGATGGTAATCCACGCGGGCGGGAAGGGCAGGCCAGAGCAGCGCTGCAAACAGGAAGGCGGGTGTTACCGGCTTGCCTTCACGAATACGTGCGTCCGTATTGGCCAACGCCTGCTTGATGAGACGGCCTGTGTATTCAGGGTTCTTTTCGAGCGCTTCAGCTGTTGCCGGGAACAGAGGGGCAAAGAGATCATAGGTGACCAGCAGCTCATAGGTGCGCTCTGCGTTACCGCTCAGGAACAACTTGAGCACTTCATCGAAGAGACGGGAGGCTGGGATGTCCCTCAACAGGTGTGCCAGGCGGCGAATAGGTGCTGCTGTCTGCTCTTCGATCTCGAAGCCCAGCTTAGCCGCGAAGCGCACGGCTCGCAGCATGCGCACTGGATCTTCCTGGTAGCGCTGCTCGGGATCTCCAATCAGGCGAATCAGGCGATTACGAATATCCGAGGCGCCATTGGCATAGTCGAAGATACGTTCCTGGGTAGCTTCGTAGTACAGGGCATTGATCGTGAAGTCACGCCGCTGTGCATCCTGCTCCTGATTGCCGTAGATGTTGTCACGAAGGATGCGCCCACTTTCGTGGCGGGCGGAGTGAACGGAGTCTTCATCCTCTTCTTCTTCGGGGTGATTGGCACGGAAGGTCGCCACTTCAATGATCTCTCGGCCAAAATGCACGTGGACCAGCTTGAAGCGACGTCCAATGACGCGTGCATTGCGAAATTCAGCGCGTACCTGCTCAGGCGTTGCGTTGGTCGCGACGTCGAAATCCTTCGGCTCAACGCCCAGCATCAGATCTCTTACGCAACCACCGACCAGATAGGCTTGGTAGCCAGCCTTCTCCAGCCGATCCACAACGCTCAGGGCATGGCGACTAATCTGTTCACGCTCCAGCGCGTGCTGGCTACGAGGAATCACGATAGGTAGTTCAGGCTTACTGGGTGCGCGACGTAATGGCGAACGCAGGGACTGGATCAGCTTTTTCAGCATTGATAGCACTGTTCTTGAGGTCGGCGGAGCGAGCGGAAACCCGCGGTTATGGCGGATTCTAGCATTATAGGAGGGGATCTTGAATGATGGCTGGCGTGAAGCTTAAGGCACTGGGGGAGCCGAAGCTCCCCCCCAAATTGGTACGTGCTTTGTTTTTATTGTTATATCGAACCTGTTGTTTTTCTTGTCTGGTCCGTCCTGGTCGGATACCTGCCGCCAGGAGGGCTCCCAAATTCGGGGCCAAGAGCAAACGGATTACTTTGGACGCTGATGCCGTCATGATCACAATTGATCTATCCAGTGCAGGTGCTGCCTCAGGGCAGTTTTATTGTTCTCGGCCTGGTACGGGGCAAATGCTCCGCAATCGACTCTTCTCCAAAATGATCAGTTAGCTACGCCTCCGCCTGCTTGTTCTTATTGTGCTGGAGTCGTTACGTCTTATTTTTATTAGGGGTTTTACTGATTTTTTATTTTTGTTGTGCCAGATATAAAGCAGATGCTGTGCCAACTTTTAAAAATCGTTTTAAAACAATGGCTTATGAAAATATGTAGTGTTTTTTGAGGCGGGCAACATGAGAAATTCGTTACCGTTAACCTCGCCTGATGTTACGGCGGTAACACATTCTGAAATGATGGCCCTGTGTTACCCACAAAAAAAACGCATCGGTAACGATGCGTTTTCTGTCTATCAGGACAGGTCGGTGCTGGTAGCGCCCGTTTTTCGGCGCGGAATACCAAGCCGTTGACGTCGCTCCCACAAGCACTTGCGACTTATGCCAAGCTTGCGGGCTAACTCGGTCTCAGTCATGTGGTCCTGGTGCTCAAGCACAAAGTGCTGGAAGTAGTCCTCTAGGGAAAGGTCTTCCGTAGGCTCATGGCTGACATTGGAGGAGCCCAGAGGCGTCTCGAGTGGATCCAGGAAGTGTTCGGAAAGGTCCAAATCTTCCAGTTCAATATCGATGCCGAGCAGGTCCGGCTCGATTTCGTTCTTCTCGCTGAGAATGACGGCTCGTTCGATTGCATTCTCCAGCTCCCGAACGTTACCCGGCCAGCTGTAATGGCGAATGGCGAGTTCAGCTTCCTGGCTGAAATGCATGGCCTCACGACCCATGCGGTTGGACTGGCGTGCCAGAAATACGCGGGCGATTTCCAGCACGTCATTGCTTCGCTCACGCAACGGCGGAAGGCGCAGGGAAATAACATTCAGACGATAATAGAGGTCTTCCCGGAATTGCCCGGTCTTGGCCAATGTCTTCAAGTCACGGTGAGTGGCTGCAATCAGGCGGACATTGACCTTTTGCGACTGCACCGAGCCGACGCGGCGAATCTCGCCTTCCTGCAAGACACGCAGCAGGCGTGCCTGAGCTTCCAGCGGCAGCTCGCCGATTTCGTCTAAAAAGAGCGTACCGCCATCAGCTGCCTCGACCAGGCCGGTGCGGCTTGCGCTAGCACCTGTAAAGGCACCTTTCTCATGGCCGAACAGTTCGGACTCGATCAACGTTTCGGGAATGGCAGCGCAGTTCACAGAAATCAGAGGCGCTTTTACCCGGCGTGACAGGTTATGAAGTGCACGAGCCACCAGCTCCTTGCCCGTACCGGACTCCCCCTGAATGAGCACGGTGGAATCGGTAGGGGCAACCTTGCGAATCTTGCCGTACAGATCCTGCATGGGAGCACAACTGCCGATGATACCAATGTCGCTGTCGTGGACTGGCAGCGCTTCGCCGCGAGTGGCTGGACGCTCCGGCGGTGTCTGCTGCGGGGCCTGTTCGCGCTCGATGAGAATGCGCGCAACCGCTTGCAGCATCTCGTCATGGTCGAATGGCTTGGCGATGTAGTCGACAGCGCCTTGCTTCATGGAGTCTACGGCAGAGCGCAGGCTGGCATAGCTGGTCATGATCAGCACCGGCTTGCCTGCCGCCAGGTCGATCAGCTCAGTCCCAGGGGCACCGGGCAGGCGCAGGTCACTGATAATCAGGTCGAACGATGGAATGTCGTAACGATCCTGCGCTTCCTGCACAGAGCCAGCCTCGCTGACCTGAAACTGATTGCGCTCGAGCAATCGGCGCAGGGCCGAGCGAATGATGGTTTCGTCTTCGACGATCAAAATATGTGCCATATTGGGCTCTCTCGACGGTGGCAGAGCGGAGGCGCCAGGCAGTGGCGCATCTCGTTTCCGCTCTACGTTCCGGTTACGGCTCGATCAGGTTGTTCAAAATGACGCGGCAAATTCACACGTATACGCGTACCGCGGCCTTGCACAAGGTCGATCGGGCTGTCGATCATTATGTCTCCATAATGCTCTTCCACGATGGAATAGACCAGAGCAAGGCCAAGTCCCGTCCCTTTACCAGGGTCTTTGGTTGTAAAGAAGGGCTCGAAAAGACGGCTGATTATGGCTTTTGGGATGCCGGAGCCTTCGTCCTCGACGATAAGCGTTACCGTCTGCCCACGGGCTTCGCTACGCACCTTGATCGTGCCGGTGGGTGGCGAGGCATCGCGAGCATTGGACAATAGATTGATCAATACCTGAGCAAGCCGCTGCGGGTCGCCTTTGACCCAGTGCTCCGGATCGCACAGGTTCTGGAACTCGACATCGACGCTGCGGCGGTTAAGCGACAACAGCGAGATGGCTTCTTGTGCAGTATCTAACAGTCTGACCGGCTCTGGGTCATGTTGCCGACCACCGGCATGGGCAAAGCTCATCAGCGATTGAACGATGCGGGTGATGCGGCGTGTCTGCTCGACGATCTGTCCGCTAATCTCCTGAATTTCTCCATCCGCTTCGCGTTCTTCCTGAAGGATCTGTGCCAGGCAGGCAATACCGGTAACCGGATTACCAATCTCGTGGGCGACTCCTGCTGCGAGGCGGCCAATAGAGGCGAGGCGCTCGGAGTGAATCAGTCGATCTTCGAGCAGCTGGGTCTCACTGATGTCTTCCACGACCAGAACGTTGCCGCTGTTACCGGGGGCAAGGGGCTCGTCGATGGCCGCCTTGTGCAAATTGAGCCAGCGCTGGTTGCTGTCGAGTGCTAGGCGCTGTTTGTATAGATGCTGGTCGGGAGAGCGGAGAAAGCGTTCGAACAGGGCTTTCCAGGGCTCAGGTAGTGCCGAAAGGCGCGAGCCTACAACTTGCACTGAGTCGATGTTTGTCAGCCGCTCCATGGCCCGGTTCCACATCAGGATCTCGCAGTCCTGGGCTAGCGCGCAAACACCCATGGGCAGTTCCTGCAGGGTTTGCCGGTGGTAACGACGCAAGGCGTCCAGTTCGGCTGCAAGACCTGTAAGACGGGACTGATAATCTTCCAGACGGCTTTCAATAAAATGGATGTCTTCGGTGACATAGGCCTCGCTGCCTTCCTTGTAAGGCAGGAACGTTTCGACGATATCCTGGGCGACCCGTGGCCCCATCAGGCCTGACAGGTTGGCCTCGATACGGTCTCTGAGCCGACGTAGCGCGTACGGGCGACGCTCGTCGAAGGGAAGCAGCAGATCGCTTAGGGCGCGCTCTACTTCCTTCTGGGCGGTCTTGGCACCCAGGGGCTTGGCCAGCTGAGTAGCGAACTCCTGGGGCGAGGCGGCAATCAGCTCCCGTCGCTGGGGCCGTCTGACATTGTCTACCGCACAGGCTTCCGCCGCGCTTTTTTCCTCATCGCTGGCTTCGGTGAACAGAGAGACCAGTGCAAACACTAGAACGTTAGCGGCCAGTGACGCCAGGGCTGCCAAGTGCCAGTTGGTGGCATCGATGTAGTAGGAGAAAGGACCGACTTCGAAGCCTTTCATGAAGCCAAGCGCCGGCAGCAGCATGGTCAGCGTCCACAGGCCCATGCCGGTCAGAAGGCCTGCGATGAAGCCGCGGTGATTGGCGGTCTGCCAGTAGAGAACGGATAATGCGCCTGGTAGAAACTGCACCGTGGCCACAAAGGCAACAATGCCAAGACTCGACAGGTCGCTATGATTACCGATCAGGCGGTAAAACCCATAGGCAGCCATGATGATGGCTGCAATCAATCCGCGGCGCGTCCAGCGTAACCAGCGATAGATATTGCCGTCGGTAGGTGGCTGATACAGGGGCAGCACCAGGTGGTTGAGCACCATGCCAGACAAGGCCATGGTCATCACGATGATCACGCCGCTGGCGGCGGACAGGCCTCCTACAAACGCTACCAGCGCCAGCAGCGGTTTATCCAGCGCCATGCCCACGCCCAATGTGAAATATTCCGGGCTCGTTGGAGCACCAAGAGCAAGACCGCCCCAGAGAATCGGTGGAATAGCCAGGCTCATCAATAACAGGAACAACGGAAGGCCCCAGCTGGCGCTGACAAGGGCACGGGGGCTCAGGTTTTCCGTGAACGCCATGTGATACATGTGTGGCATCACGATGGCCGCCGCAAAAAAGACAAGGAGCAGGATCCGCCAGGGGCCTTCCTGCAAGGGCGTATGCAGTGTGGAAAGTGCTGTCTGATTCTGGGTCAGCCAGGTTTCAAGCCCAGAGGGACCGTCGAACACGGTATAGAGCGTTACCAGGCCAACAGCACCTAGCGCGATGAGCTTGACCAGCGATTCGAAAGCAATTGCTACCACGAGTCCTTCATGGCGTTCGCGAGCGGTAATTTGCCGTGCGCCAAACAGCATGGCGAACAGCGTAATCAGAAAGCAGAAGGCCAGTGCCGGGCCGTCCTGTGCCGGTGCGCTGATCAGAATGCCGGTACTGGTAGCGACCGCCTGGATCTGAAGGGCCAATAATGGCAGAACGGCAACCACCATCAGCAGGGCCGTGAGTGCGCCTGCCCAGGTGCTGCGAAAGCGAAAGGCAAAAAGGTCGGCTAGCGAGGACAGCTGATAGACGCGAGTCAATCGCAGAATGGGATAGAGCAGCACGGGGGCCAGTAGAAATGCGCCACACAAGCCCAGGTAATATGATAGGAACCCATACCCATAGTCATAAGCCAGGCCAACCGTTCCGTAAAAGGCCCAGGCGCTGGTGTAGACGCCCAAGGACAGGGTATAGATGATCGGATGTCTGACCAGGCGGCGGGGGACCCAGCCTCGCTCGGTCATCCAGGCTACGCCAAAGAAAATCAGCAGATAACCTGCGCTGATGGCAAGCAGTTGGGAAATACTAAAGCTCATCGGCATCGCGTTGGCTCTGAAGAATAAAAGTAACCACGATCAGAATCAGCCAGAGTAGGTAAGGGCGATACCAGGCACCAGTCGGGTCGATCCACCAATCCATGATGGCAGGGGAAAACAGGTAGATGCCCACAACCAGGAGCAGGACCAACCGGTAGATATACATACTGCATTCTCAAATAGGCCTTGGCTGGATGGTAGCCGATGGATGGGGGAGCCTGCATCCGTTAGCGCAGGTCTGCCTTATCCGTTTTGAGACAATCTGCGTTGTTACCGGAGTTCAGCTTCGGCAAGTGTATGGGTATGTGGTATCCGGGCAGGCTGCCAGGATTGTATACCCCAGGCCAGAATCTCTCGGGCGCTGGCGCTATGGAGCTCGGAAGATGGCTGCTGGCCTAGCGCACGCAGGGCTCTGAGCAGTAGCGGTCCGGCTTGATCGTGCGGAAGAGGCGGGGAGCGGTACGATTTGCCCAGCTTGTGTCCGTCAGGCTGAATGATCAGCGGGACGTGCAGGTAGCGAGGTAGGGGAAAGCCTAGCAGTTCCTGCAGATAGAGCTGACGCGGCGTGGAGTCGAGAAGGTCTGCACCTCGGACGATATCGGTAATGCCCTGCCAGGCATCGTCCAGTACCACGGCGAGCTGATACGCAAACAAGCCATCACGCCGACGGATAATAAAGTCGCCTACGTTCCGTCCTAGATGCTGACGGAATTCGCCTTGTACTCTGTCGGTAAAGGCATACTCGAGCTCAGGAACCCGGATGCGTATCGCGGCCATGTCATGGGCATGCTGGGCGTTACGGCAGTGACCAGGATACAGTCCCCCATAGCCTTCCAGCTGTTTGCGCGAGCAGGTACAGGCATAGGCCAGGCCGCTATGCAGCAGGCGCGCTACGGTAGCCTCATAGGCATCATGACGATCACTTTGCCGCTCTACGGCGCCATCCCATTCGAAGCCATAGCGTTCCAGCGTGTCGAGAATGGCTGTTTGGGCGCCTGGAACCTCACGAGGCGGATCGAGATCCTCCATGCGTACAAGCCAGCGTCCTCCTGCGGCACGGGCGTCCAGATAAGACGCAACGGCTGCAACCAGTGACCCGAAATGCAGGTAACCGCTAGGTGTCGGGGCAAACCGGCCTATATAGGATGAGGTCGTCATGGTGGGGAATGACAATCGTTAAAAAGCAAGCGGGGCGCCTGAGCGCCCCTTGATCGGTCAGGAACCGATCTGCTTTTCCTTGATTTCCGCCAGTGTCTTGCAGTCGATGCACAGACTGGCAGTCGGACGTGCTTCAAGGCGGCGGATACCGATTTCGATACCACAAGAGTCGCACCAGCCGTATTCGTTGTCTTCGATCAGCTGAAGCGTCTCGTCGATCTTCTTGATCAGCTTGCGCTCACGATCACGGGTACGTAGCTCGAAGCTGAACTCTTCTTCCTGGGTCGCACGGTCGGCCGGGTCGGCATGGCTGCCGGCATCTTCCTTCATGTGACTTACAGTGCGGTCTACTTCTTCCCGCAGTTCCTGCTTCCATTTATTCAGGATGTTAGTGAAATGGGCGCGCATGCGCTCACTCATGTACTCCTCGCCAGACTCCTCCTGATAAGGTTCGAAGCCACGGGTCAAAGGGGTGTTTTGCTGTTTTTCGTCGGTCGCCATGGATGACCCTCTCACTTTCGCTAATCCTGTCCGCAGGCTGGATACGTCTACTGGGCAAGAGGCCCCCGCGGATGCAAGCGGGCGAACTTACCAGAAGCCTTGGTGCGGCGCTACTACCTGAAGTCCTTGTTATCAAGCCCCAAGGCATATCTTGTGGGTCTTGCTCGAATTATATGTATTGGTGCCGTCTTTATAGCCTTGGTTAGAATCCCCTCTCTCTAACAAGTTCGGATAGACCATGACCAAATCATTTAGTGCGCGTAGCCGTGCCATTGAGCCCTTCCATGTCATGGCCCTGCTGGCTCGTGCCAATCAGTTACAGGCCGCTGGGCATGATGTCATTCACCTGGAGATCGGCGAGCCGGATTTCACGACAGCAGAACCCATCATCCAGGCTGGGCAGGCGGCGCTGGCGAATGGTAATACCCGTTACACCGCTGCGCGCGGTCTGCCTGAGCTGCGCGAAGCCATTGCCGAGTTCTATGCCAAGCGCTATGCCGTCAATATTGATCCCGAACGCATTATGATTACGCCCGGAGGCTCAGGCGCACTTCTGCTAACCAGTGCGCTTCTGGTCGACCCGGGCAAGCACTGGCTGATGGCTGATCCCGGTTATCCCTGTAATCGCCATTTCCTGCGCCTGATCGAAGGGGCGGCCCAGTTGGTTCCAGTCGGTCCGCAGACGCGCTACCAATTGACGCCTGAGCTCGTCGACGCCCATTGGACGCGAGACAGCGTAGGTGCTCTAGTAGCATCGCCTGCCAATCCCACGGGAACGGTCCTGCACAGGGATGAGTTGGAGGCGCTCTCCAAGCGTCTAAACACGCGAGGCGGTCATCTGGTGGTGGATGAGATCTACCATGGTCTGACCTATGGGTTGGACGCGGCAAGCGTGTTGGAAGTCGATGACGAGGCCTTCGTTCTGAACAGTTTTTCCAAATACTTTGGAATGACCGGCTGGCGCCTGGGCTGGCTTGTCGCACCGTCGGAGGCTATTCCAGAGCTCGAGAAGCTGGCACAAAATCTTTATATCAGCGCACCCACGATTGCTCAGCATGCGGCCTTGGCCTGTTTCAAGCCAGATGCGATCGAGATTTTCGAGGCCCGACGTACAGCGTTTCAGCAGCGTCGCGACTTCCTGCTGCCAGCCTTGCGGGCGCTGGGCTTTGGAATTGAGGTCGAGCCGGAAGGCGCGTTTTACCTCTACGCCGATATGTCTGCCTTTGGCGGCGATGCGTATGCGTTTTGCCAGCATTTCATCGAGACCGAGCATGTAGCCTTTACTCCGGGGCTCGACTTCGGACGCTACCGTGCCGGTCAGCATGTCCGCTTTGCCTATACCCAAAGCCTGCCGCGGTTGGAGGAGGCCGTCACACGCATTGCTCGCGGCCTCAAAACCTGGCGTCCCTGATCATCGAAGCGGAAGTAGTCCATGCAGTTTGATCCACCCCTAGAAGAGGGGCTTTTGATCCGGCGTTATAAACGTTTTTTGGCTGATATCGAGACGGTGACGGGCGAGACCCTGACGATTCATTGCCCGAATACCGGATCGATGCTCAATTGTCAGGCAGAGGGCGCTCGTGTCTGGTTCAGCCGTTCCAATGATCCCAGGCGCAAGCTTCCTGGGACATGGGAGCTTGTAGAGACGGCCCACGGGCGGCTCGCCTGCATCAATACCGGCAGAGCGAACCGGTTGGTGGAGGAAGCGCTATTGGCTGGGGTAATTCCAGAACTTGCCGGCTTTAGCACGTTGCGTCGTGAGGTGGCTTATGGCACTGAAAATAGCCGGGCGGATTTTCGTTTGACGTATCCCTCAGGAGAGGTTTTTGTCGAGGTGAAGAGCGTAACGCTCGGCTACAACATGGACTGTGTGGCAGCTTTCCCGGACGCCGTTACGGTTCGGGGAGCCAAGCATCTACGTGAATTGTCGGCGCTGGCGCGTGAGGGCGCGCGTGCGGTGCTGTTGTATTGCGTCAATCTCACAGGTATAGATGCGGTTCGTCCTGCCGATGATATCGATCCTGCCTACGGACGTGCATTGCGCGAGGCGCTGGAGGCCGGAGTCGAGATTCTGGCTTACGGTGCTGATGTTACGCCACAGGCCATACAGGTGACTCGTCGGCTTAAGGTCGTGATGTAACTCTCGGTGGGATGAGCTCGACCACGCCGTTGTGCCCTTCACAGGGCACGAATGAGTCATGACGGTGCAGCGACCAACGGATTCACTAATGTAAGGCCGACTGATTCCGGTGTGCATGGGGAAAATGCGGGCCGGCAGCAGCTCTTGCCTGAATCCTGTTCAGCGAGTCAGGTTTGGCACATCCCGTGCTTACGCTCCCTCCCACTTTACAAACGTATCAATACGTAACCTTTTTGTAATGCGGTTACTCCGCACAGAGTAAAGCCTATGGCCTTCTGCTGTGCCTAATCTGGCGGGTGATGTAACCCTTTGAAGGAGTGCAACATTGGAGTACGCGGTTATTTCTCGTTTCTTCACCTGTTTATCTATGACCAAGCGGACTCAAAAGGTCTTGTTAGGTGTCTCGCTGACTGCGGGCATTGGCATGCCCGTGTTTGGAGCGACGCCACCTGCGCAAGGAGAGGAGAGTGCCCAGGGCGAGGACCTCAGCTACGAAGTCGCTACGCCGGAGAAAGGAACCTATCTGTCCTCCTGGTATAACCAGAACGTGACACTGATCGGTAGCAAGGACATCAGCTTCGGTCCACGTCCCGTCGATGATATCTATCTCGAATATGAATACTTCGGGCGTAAAGGGCCTTTCGAGCTCTATGGGTATGTCGATATTCCCAAGGTGTTAGGGATCGGTAACAGTCACGACAGCGGTGTATGGGATAAAGGCTCTCCCGTGTTCATGGAGCATGAGCCGCGGGTATCCATCGATGAGCTGCTGGATCGCAAGCTGGGGTTCGGCCCTTTCAAGGAGTTCTATGTTGCGTTTGACTGGATTTATGATCACGGTCATAACCGCGAGAACCGGGGCAACACGCTTTATAGCGGCCTGGGAACGGATATCGAGACGGGGACGCGTCTCAACCTCTCCGCTAACCTGTATGTGCGTCGTCAGTGGGAAAATTATGGCGCTGCCAATGAAAACTCCTGGGATGGCTACCGGGCGCAGCTAAAGTACATTCTACCCTTGGGGACGTTCGACAACGGAGCGTCCCTGACATATGTCGGCTTTACCAACTTTGACTTCGGCTCGGATCTGCACGACAAGGCAGGCCCTGCTCGTACCGCCAACGCGACCGTCGCTACCAACGTCCTTTTGTATTCCTTTACGCACCTGCGCCTGATGGCAGTGGGGCGCTATTTCCATAATGGCGGACAATGGAAGGATGGCACCGAACTGAATTTTGGTGACGGCCCCTTCAGGGCTCGCTCGAACGGTTGGGGCTATTACTTCGGCGTGGGTTATCAATTCTGATTCATAAAACGAGGCTGGAACGTTTAAAGTGCCGGCCTTTTATCTGCGAGGACCTCCTTATGAGCGAGCATGCCGCCACTGAGCATGAACAATTGTTGGAAGAAGCCAAGCTGGCTGCTGACCAAACTTACTCACCGTATTCTCAGTTTCCCGTGGGCGCTGCACTGTTGACCGAGGACGGGCGCGTAATTCATGGCGTAAACGTCGAAAATATTTCCTACGGCCTCACCAACTGTGCCGAGCGTAGCGCATTGTTTTCGGCCATCAGTCAGGGATTTGCTCCACGCAGCTTCAAGGCAATTGCCGTTTATGCTCCCAAGGTTCCTCTGATCAGCCCGTGCGGTGCCTGTCGTCAGGTCCTGCTCGAACTTATGGCGCCTGATGCGGTGATCATCTGCCAGGGTAGCGACGCGTCGGCCACCAAGGTCTGGACACTCAAGGAATTGCTTCCGGGCGCCTTTGATTCTTTCTAACGTCACCGAAGGCTTGCCGGCGTTCGAGTCGGCGCTTGAGGTCCTATTGTGTTCGGAGACAACACCATGATCAGTCTTGTCGGGATGGCTGTGCTCGTCGCTATTGCCGTCGTGCTATCCAGCCATCGCCGCGCTATCCGGCCGCGTACGGTTCTCTGTGCCTTTGGCATTCAGGTCGCGCTAGGGGCCTTTGCACTCTATATTCCCTGGGGGCAGACCGTGTTGGCATCGATCTCCAGTGGCGTCTCGTCGCTACAGCTCTATGCGGACAAGGGCATCGAGTTTCTCTTCGGCGGGTTGAGCAGTGCCCACATGTTCGAGGTGTTCGGCAATGGCGGCTTTGTATTTGCCATCAAAGTACTGCCGGTCATTGTCTTCTTTGGAAGCTTTATCTCCGTACTCTACTACCTGGGGATCATGGGTTGGATCATTCGGCTGATCGGAGGGGGCTTGAGGCTGATGCTGGGGACCAGCCGGATTGAGTCGATGGCAGTAACGTCGGCCATCTTTATTGGTCAGTCTGAGGTACCGCTTGTCGTTCGGCCATTTATCGCCGATATGACCCGGTCAGAGTTATTTGCAGTGATGGTTGGCGGGTTTGCAGCCGTTGCCGGATCGGTATTGCTGGGCTATGCCGGGCTGGGTGTTGATCTCAAATATCTGATCGCTGCCAGCTTCATGGCCGCACCGGGAGGCTTGCTTATGGCCAAGCTGATGGAGCCTGAAACCGAGGCGACCCGGGACGAAACCATCGTGGGTAATCTGGGGCAGGGCGAGAACCGGCCAGCCAATGTCATTGATGCCGCCGCAGAAGGCGCTCAGGCGGGTTTGAAGCTTGCCGTGGCCGTAGGCGCAATGCTGCTGTCGTTCATTGCACTCATTGCCATGCTTAACGGATTGCTCGGCTGGGCTGGCAGTTGGCTGGGTTATCCGCAGATTACGATGCAGCTAATTTTGGGTTATCTGCTGGCGCCTGTCGCATTTCTCCTCGGCGTGCCGTGGAATGAAGCGGTTCAGGCAGGCGGTTTCATTGGCCAGAAAATCGTTCTGAATGAGTTCGTGGCCTATGTGGATCTTGCCAACTACATGGATCCTGCCAAGGCAGCGGCTGCAGGCGTGCAGGTCTTGTCTACCCATACACAAATCATTGTGACTTTTGCTTTGTGCGGCTTCGCCAACTTGGCATCCATTGCCATTCAATTGGGTGGTTTGAGTTCCATTGCTCCGCAACGCCGCTCTGAGCTGGCACGGCTTGGACTGCGCGCCATGATTGGCGGGACGCTTTCCAACTTCATGAGCGCCGCGATTGTGGGATTTTTCATCTCGATATGAACCAGGCGGCGCGGCAGTTATCTGCTGCGCCTACCTCGTGATGGTGGATTAGCCTGGAGGACTGCCAGGATGTGGTTGGCTCAGGAAGTGATTCGTCGCAAGCGTGACGGCTTGGTACTGGAGCGCTTGGATATCAAGCGTTTCGTTGCAGGAATAACGGACGGAACCCTTAGTGAAGGACAGATCGCGGCCTTCGCCATGGCTGTTTTTCTCAAAGGCATGACAGTCGATGAACGCATTTCCCTTACGACTGCCATGCGCGATTCGGGACAAACGCTCTCCTGGAGCCTGCCCGGTCCTGTAGTCGACAAGCACTCCACCGGCGGTGTGGGTGATGTGGTAAGCCTCGTTCTTGCGCCATTGCTGGCAGCTTGTGGCTGTTACGTGCCGATGATCTCAGGTCGCGGCTTGGGCCATACCGGCGGTACGCTTGACAAGCTGGACAGTATTCCCGGTTATAACTGCCAGCCATCACCTGAGCAGTTGAGGCAAGTCGTGGCTGAAGTGGGCTGCGCCATCATTGGGCAGACCGCTGACTTGGCACCGGCGGATAAACGGCTTTATGCCATTCGCGATGTGACCGGTACGGTTGAGTCCATTGATCTTATTACCGGGTCGATCCTGGCCAAGAAGCTGGCGGCAGGACTGGATGTTCTGGTCATGGACGTCAAGATGGGTAACGGTGCCTTCATGGCAGAGACTAGCCAGGCGCAAGCGCTGGCGCAGAGCATTGTCGCGGTAGCCAACGGGGCAGGTGTCAAAACGCGGGCATTGGTTACCGATATGAACCAGCCGCTGGCACGCAGTGCGGGAAACTCCCTGGAAGTGGCTGAGGCTATCACGCTTCTCAAAGGCGAGATCCGTAGTCAGCGACTTTGGGAGGTAACAATGGCCTTGGCTGCACAGGCCCTGGTTTTGGCAGGGCAGGCCAATACAACAGTCCAGGCCCATGAACAATTGCTCGGGGTCTGGAGAGACGGTTCCGCCCTAGAGTGTTTCGCTCGTATGGTGGCCGCGTTGGGCGGCCCGGTTAATCTGACCAAAGCACCGGAGCGGTATCTACAGCAAGCGCCTGTCGTCATGCCTGTTTTCAGCGAACGACCGGGACGTGTGGTGTCCATTGATACACGTTCGGTAGGCCTGGCTGTTGTAGTCCTGGGTGGCGGTCGTCAGCACCCAGCCGATCAGATCGATCTGTCGGTTGGTTTAAGTGAGCTGGCTTTTGTAGGCGAGGCCGTAGACGAGCAGAAACCTCTCTGCTGGGTTCATGCTGCCAATAAGGACAAAGCCCAGGAAGCAGCTGTCTCGATCAAGCGTGCCTACCGCTTGGGAATGGAGAGCCCTGTGCCCGGCAGACTGATTCACGAGTACATCTGAAGGCTGGATAACCAGTTACGCACTCAGCGCAGTCGCTTTTCTCCAGACAAAAAAAGACCCGGCAGAGCCGGGTCGAAACCGTGATTAGCCTGATGAGGAGATAACCTGAAAGGCCGACCTGCTAGTCTCTCAGTTATCAGAGCCAGTCTCGCGACCAGCTGATTCAAATAATAGCTATTCTCATTTCTGTGTCAAGCTATTCGAGAATATTTCTTATTCTCAAATAGGAAGCAGGCTTATGATTTGAGCTGCTGGCGCAACTGCGTGACTTCCTTGTTAAGCAGATCGATGCGGCGAGCCATATTCTCAATAAGGTTGTGAGCGATACGGGGCGTGCTGTACATCAGGCTTAAAAACTGATCCTTGGGAATGATCATCACTGTGCAGGGCTCGGTCGCTACTACAGTCGCACTGCGTTTCTCCTGGGTGAAAACCGCCATGGCGCCAAAGATTTCGTCTTTGCACACATCGCCTACCTTCTGATCATTGACCCGCGCCTCGGCGTGGCCTTCGATAATAATGAAGACGTGGTCAGCCTCATCCCCCTGACGAATCAACTCTTCGCCTATGGCAAATTGCTTGAAGCCTGTACTGGGGCGTACTTCCTGGGGCTTGAGTCGCACCAGTGCATCGGAAAGCAGCGCGTTTTGACCAATAAGGTATTGAAGCAGCAGCTCCTGGCGCTGTTCGCTGCTGTGGATATGGCGAAACACATCCGAGCGCCGGTAGGGAATGAGCGTGACGGGCTCGTCGCTTTTATAGGTGCACTCGGGAAGATCGAGCCCTTGTCTCATGCCAACCAGGTCGCCTTCCTGCAAATAAAACAGGGGACGCCCCTCCACTAAGGCATGCACCATGCCTTTCTGTATCAAAAAAAGATGGTTGGCTGGCTCGAGCTCGCTCAAGCCATACAGGCAGTAAACGGAAATAGGCTCGCCTGAAGGGGAAAGTCCTTCGAGCAACTGCGCCGGAATACCCTGTAGACGGCTGATCAGCTGGTCGGCATAGGTAGGCTGCTCGCCAAGGAGATACATGGCCCTGAATCCTTTATATCAGAGGTGTGAAATAGCTCGCACAATAAGCAAGCCGGTGGACGGCGTAAATCCTCATCAGCGGAGCTTGTGAGCTATCTCGTGTTCCTGAGCCAAGGCTCTGGCCTGAGCGAGTAGGGCCTGCTTGTGTTGAGGTGTCAGTTCATTCCAGTGAATGTTGAGCAGAGCGCCCTCCAGGGCATAAAGCAGAACTTTCGATGTACGAAAACCGCGTGCACATACCGCCATGTAAGCTCCCGCCGAGCCCCGATTGCGCAACTCGTCTACCGTACGGATACCTACCGCATGTAACCAAAGTACTGACGTCTTGCCGAGATTCTTCAACAACAGTAAGTCATTACTCATCGTGCCCTCCAGGCCCGTTTTGCCTAGTGCTCACTGAATGCACTCGCCTGAGTACCTCTTCAGTGTAGCGGTCTCTCCGGGCGCTGGAGGAGGAAA
Organism: Pseudomonas sp. LTJR-52; assembly: GCF_003691465.1. Taxonomy (NCBI): domain Bacteria; kingdom Pseudomonadati; phylum Pseudomonadota; class Gammaproteobacteria; order Pseudomonadales; family Pseudomonadaceae; genus Pseudomonas; species Pseudomonas sp. LTJR-52. The sequence continues at coordinate 4,125,541 of NZ_CP033105.1, read as the reverse complement.
CGATGTGTGGAGCCTGCAGTTAGTTGACCGGTAGCTTGTCTTGCATGGCCTTGACGAGCGCATCCAGGTTGGTCGGATCGGTCATGTCAACATGCCGTGTTCGGATCAATTCCTGCTCTGTCAGCGCTTCACGGCCTTGCTGCTGAGCCTGGACGACCGCCAGGGTTGCATCAGACGGATCACGGCCTTCAGCCTGGCGCTCGGCAAGCCACTGGGTAATCACGGTATCCGGGGCGTGGCAGTCGATAATCAGGAAGGGGACGGCTGCCGTTTCTGCCACCTGAGCAGCTGCTTCGCGCTGGGCCTGTTTCAGATAGGTTGCATCCAGTACTACCGGATAGCCGGCCTGAAGGATATCTGCCGCCAAGTGATGCAGGCGATCATAGGTTGCCTTCCCGGACTCAGCGCTATACAGCACGTCAGGCGTAGCGTCCTGAATCAACCGCTTGCGCTCGACATCCGAGCGAATACGAATCGCGCCCAGTGCCTCCACCAGTTTGAGCGCTGCGCTGCTTTTGCCTACAGCGGATACACCGTGGGTAATGGCCAACAGGCAGTACGGAATGGCGCAGTAACTTTCTGCCAGAGACGCATAATTGCGGTAGCGTGTCAGGATTTCAGCCTTTTGAGCCAGATCGGAGGTCTGGCCGTACTGGAAGAGGTTGACCTTGGCCCGAACCATGGCCCGGTAAGCCTTATAGAACGGCAGAACATGCAGCCCGTCATAATCGCCGGTCATCTCGAAATAAGCATTGATGAAGCGGCGGGCCAGCGTCTTGTGCTTGCGGTCTTCCAGGTCCATCGCCAGGAAGGCGGTATCGGCAATCACATCCGTCATACGGAAAGGCTCGTTGAACTCGATACAGTCAAAGAGTACGACCTGTCCGTCCAGTTGGGTCACATTAGCAAGGTAGATGTCGCCGTGGCATTCACGAATGAAGCCTTCCGCCTTGCGCCGCTCGAATAGGGGATGCAGCCGGGCAAAATGTTCCTCTGCCCAGGCCTCCAGGTGATCCAGTTGGGCAAGGTCTTGTGCATGCTCAAGCATAGGGCGGATCTGCTCGAAGTTCTGACGCACAGGTGCCATCACCGCATCGGGCGACCCCAGTTCGTTTGAAGCATCGACAACCGGTGCGCTCAAATGGAAGCGCGCAATCTGCTCGGCCAGTGCATCAATATGCTGCTCGGTGAGTTCGCCGCGCTTTTCAATCTCGCTCAAGAGCTGACTCTGAGGAAACTCGCGCATCTTGATGGCATATTCAATAACCGGACCTTCGCCACCTATCTGGGGTGACTCCGGACGGCCTGTAATGGGAACGACATCCAGATACAGTCCTTTCGTCAGGCGTTGGTTGAGGCGTAGTTCCTCGCTACAGAAATGCTCTCTGGCTTTCAGGTCGGTAAAGTCAAGAAAGCCGAAGTTCACCGGTTTCTTGATCTTGTAGGCATACTCCCCTGTCAGAACAACCCAGGAAATATGCGTCTCGATAACATTGAACGCGGTAACCGGGTGCGGATAGAGGGCCGGGTTCTGCAGCGCAGCGATCAGGGTCTGACTCACAAGCGGTCCTTAGCGTAGCCATGAAAAAGTGATCGCCATTATGGCCGCTGTGAGTGACCCTGCAAACCGCTGGCTGGCGTCTGCCCGCTAGAAGCAAAGTGCGTATAATGCGCCGCCATGAAACGCACCCGATCCTCTCGCTCAAAAAAACCGTCCCGCCAATTCTTCAACTGGCGCTCCCTGTCCGGCTGGGCTCTTAAATTAGGCCTGGTGGGCTTGGTCGTCCTTGCGGGATTTTCCATTTATCTCGACGCTATCGTGCAGGAGAAATTTTCCGGTAAGCGCTGGATGGTTCCTGCCAAGGTATATGCACGGCCGCTTGAGCTGTTTACAGGGCTTAAGCTCAGCAAGGATGACTTCCTGACCGAGCTTGATGCACTAGGCTATCGCCGTGAAAAAGCCATTCAGGGGCCGGGTGACGTCTCGGTAGCAGGCTCCAGCGTCGAGCTGGATACCCGAGGCTTTCAGTTTTACGAGGGTGAGGAACCTCCTCGCTCGATCAAGGTGAACTTCTCTGGCGATTTTGTCTCGGGTCTGAGTAGCAAGGACGGCTCGGATCTGGCCGTGGCGCGTCTTGAGCCTCTGTTGATAGGCGGCATATACCCTGCCCACAACGAAGACCGTATCCTCGTTAAGCTGGATCAGGTTCCGCCTGCACTTATCAATGGACTGGTCTCGGTCGAAGACCGTGAGTTCTGGGATCACCATGGTGTTTCGCTAAAGTCGATTGGGCGAGCAGCCTGGATCAACGTCACCACAGGGCAGTTGCGTCAGGGTGGCAGTACACTGACCCAACAGTTGGTCAAGAACTTCTACCTCACCAGTGAGCGCAGTCTGACTCGTAAGCTTACCGAAGCCCTGATGGCGGTATTGCTGGAGCTGCATTACGACAAGAACGAAATCCTTCAGGCCTACCTCAATGAGGTTTTCCTAGGGCAGGATGGCACCCGCGCCATTCATGGTTTCGGTTTGGCCAGTCAGTATTTCTTTAGCCAGCCGTTGTCCGAGCTCAAGCTGCACCAGGTCGCTCTGCTGGTAGGAATGGTAAAAGGACCTTCCTACTACAACCCGCGGCGTTATCCGGAGCGTGCCCTGGCTCGTCGTAACCTAGTCATCGACCTGATGGCCGAACAGGGTGCAGTCACAAGGGAAGATGCGGAAGCGGCCAAGCAGCGGCCCTTGGGGATCAGCAAGGCAGGCTCGCTGACAAACAGCTCCTATCCTGCCTTTATCGATCTGGTTAAGCGTCAGCTCCAACAAGACTACCGGGAAGAAGATTTGACTGGTGAAGGGCTGCGTATTTTCACCAGCTTCGATCCAATTCTTCAGCTCAAGGCCGAGACTTCAATGACCGAGGCCTTGAAGCGCCTCGACGGCCGCAAGGGTGTGGAAGGCATTGAGGCGGCCATGGTGGTCACCAACCCTGAAACCGGTGAAGTTCAGGCATTGCTGGGCGGGCGTGATCCTCGCTTTGCCGGCTATAACCGGGCACTGGATGCAGTTCGGCAGGTCGGCTCCATCATCAAGCCTGCGGTATACCTGACAGCACTGGAAAGGCCGAGTCAGTACACCCTGACCACGTTCATCAAGGACGAGCCGTTCTCCGTTAAGACAGGTGATGGTCAGGTTTGGCGTCCGCAGAATTACGAACGTGATTCCCACGGGACGATTTTCCTATATCAGGGACTGGCTCATTCCTACAACCTGTCTACTGCCCGACTGGGCCTGGATCTGGGCGTGCCTGAGGTGCTCAAGACCATCGAGCGTCTGGGAGTGAGTCGCTCGTTGCCGCCTTATCCTTCAACGCTTCTGGGTGCTGGTGCGTTAACTCCCATGGAAGTCGCCACCATGTATCAGACGCTGGCCAATGGTGGGTTCAATACACCGCTGCGTAGCATTCGTAGCGTTCTGGCATCTGACGGTGAGCCGCTCAAGCGTTATCCGTTCCAGATTCAGCAACGTTTCGATCCGGGGGCTATTTACCTGACCCAATACGCGATGCAGCGTGTCGTGCGCGAGGGCACAGCTCGCTCGGTCTATAACCAGCTGCCTTCATCCTTGAATCTGGCGGGCAAGACCGGTACGACCAACGATTCACGAGACAGTTGGTTCTCGGGCTTCAGTCAGGACTTGCTTGCCGTAGTCTGGCTGGGTCGTGATGACAATGGCAAGACGCCGTTGACCGGCGCGACAGGAGCCTTGCAGGTATGGACCGGGTTCATGAAACGCGCCAAGCCAACCTCATTGGATCTGCCGCTGCCCGATAATGTTGTTCAGGCATGGGTTAATCCGGCCACCGGGCAGGGGACCGATCCAAATTGCCCTGGCGCGGTCCAAATGCCCTATATTCAGGGAAGTGAGCCGCCCCCAGGGCCGGCATGTGGTGGACAGAACCCTTCCGACTCTGTCATGGACTGGGTCCGCGGTTGGTTGAATTAAGAGGGTAGAACGTGACTAAAGCGGTATGGGCGGCACTGGCCGCTACGGTAGTTCTGGCAGGTTGTGCCACGCCACAGCAAGGTGCTATTCCGGTTGTGGACTCAAGCACGCCTGTTTCCAATCAGGAGCTGGCGCGTAGTGGCGGTCGCATGCCGACTAATTCACCGCCGCCTATGGCTGCCCAGGCGCCACAGCAGGATGGCGGTGTAACGGTGATGGTGCCCGGTGATAACCCGGCGCCCATCCAGACCTTTGCGGCAGCTCCGGCTACAGCGCCTATTTCGACGGGGCCTATAACTGTGGGACCCTCTACCGGTGCGCCAGCTGCTCAGGGGTATGACAGCTACTCAGCGCCCCAGCCGGCACCCAGCGCGCCTACGGGAATTCCTTCCAGTCGTAGCAGTGCGCTGTCGGCCGATGAGCAGCTCGATGGTCCCGTATTGGCCTTGCTGACAACAGCACAGCAACAGCAGGGCGGCGGTGACCTTAACGGAGCGTCCTCAAGCCTGGAGCGTGCCATGCGCATAGCGCCTCGCGAGCCGCAAGTGCTATATCGGCTGGCTGAAGTCCGCCTGGCCCAAGGCGATGCCGCGCAGGCTGAGCAGCTGGCTCGACGTGGACTGACGTACGCCAATGGCCGTCCCGCCCTGCAAGCCAGTCTGTGGGAATTGATCGCTCAATCGCGCGAACGCCAAGGCGATGCCGCGGGTGCGGCTACAGCACGTCAGCGTGCCAAGGTGGGTGCCTGATGGATGCTCGCCTGTCTGATCTGGCGGAGCAATTGCTTCTGATCGAGCGAGAGTTGCGTGTGCTGGGGTGGTGGGAAAGCGTGCCGCCCAGCGATCAGGACCTGGCCAGCCAAGAGCCGTTCTGTGTAGACACGTTGAGCTTTGCGCAATGGCTTCAGTGGATTTTTCTACCACGGATGAAGGTTATCATTGAGTCGGACAGCGGGTTACCTGGACGCTCAGGCATCCGTCCTATGGCGGAAGTGGTCTATCAAAACGACATGCGCAACGTGGCAACGCTTTTGGAGGCGCTGGGCGAGTTCGATCGTCTGATCGAACATCGCTAAGGCTTAATTGCAGTTCTGATTGATCGAGAATTCGGCTTCGCTGATACGCTGCTGGCGTTCCTCCTCGGTGAGCCGTCTCATTTGACCCCGACCTTCTTCGACCATGACCCGAGGATTACTGCGCAGCTGTGCCAGGTTGGTTCGCGCAGCCTTGCAGTACTCCTCACGCTTCTTTTCTTGTTCTCTGACGTCTTGCTGAACCTTCTGCTCGATAGAGCGCTGTTCTGCATTGTTCACGGCGTCGCCCGTACCATTCCCGGCTCCCGGTGTATTGGCCTGGCCTGAAAGACTGGGTGCCGGTTTTAGCTTCATTTCATCTGCATTGCGATCAGCAGGCGGTTGCGCGCTGAAGTGGGTGACGCCTTGGGCATCGACCCACTTGTAGACCTGAGCGGCGTGAACGGAGCCCATCAAGACAAAGGCACTGCTAATGGCTAAAAACGTACGCCACATGTTGAATCCTTTAGCGTAAGGGTTAGAGCGCTCTACTATAGCGAAACTTGCCTTTAAAAAATGAGACTTCGATCTGTGCATAAATTAAGTGCATAGACGGCTTGACTTGCACCGGCTGAATGCGAAGAATCCAAAGTTCGCTGTAGAAAGCCGGCCCAAAGCTAGCTTCTCGGCAGACCATGAGGTGCCTACCCGCGCCGCCGCAGTCATACCCGTAACGCGTTACCTCGCGCTGGGTGGAGGAACTCGGTAACTCTAGAGCTCTTCCAACACGGCTTTCTTGGCAGCTGTCCCGTCGGCGATCACCGTCGCCCATGCTCTGCCTTGCAGTCGATCGAACCCCGAAAGCCCACTCGTGGGCGCTCGTATTGCGTTGAGAGGTGAAACGTGGAGCTCTTATCCGGCGCTGAAATGGTCGTCCGTTTTTTGCGTGACGAAGGCGTTAAATACATCTATGGGTATCCTGGTGGTGCCCTGCTGCACATCTACGATGCCCTCTTTAAAGAAAAAGAAGTAACCCATATTCTTGTTCGCCATGAGCAGTCAGCCACGCATATGGCAGACGGCTATGCGCGTGCGACCGGAAAGGCAGGCGTCGTTCTGGTAACGTCAGGCCCCGGTGCCACTAACGCCATTACAGGTATCGCTACGGCGTATATGGATTCCATTCCGATGGTGATCCTGTCTGGGCAGGTTGGCAGCAACATGATCGGCTCCGATGCGTTCCAGGAAGTCGACATGGTGGGGATTTCCCGGCCTATCGTTAAACACAGCTTCATGATCAAGCACCCCTCCGAAATTCCAGAGGTCATGAAAAAGGCCTTCTATCTGGCGGAGTCGGGTCGTCCCGGGCCGGTTGTGGTTGATATCCCGAAGGATATGACCAGCCCCACGGAGAAGTTCGAATACGTATACCCCAAAAAGGTCAAGCTGCGCTCCTATAATCCGGCTGTTCGTGGCCATTCAGGACAGATTCGCAAGGCCGCTGAAATGCTGTTGGCGGCCAAGCGGCCTATTCTGTATTCGGGCGGCGGCGTCATCATGGGGAACGGTGCAGCCCAGCTGACCGAGCTTGCCAAGATGCTCAACCTGCCAGTTACCAACACGTTGATGGGGCTGGGCGGTTTTCCAGGCAGTGATCGTCAGTTCCTGGGTATGCTAGGTATGCACGGCAGTTACACAGCCAACCTGGCAATGCACCATAGCGATGTCATCCTGGCAGTAGGTGCCCGCTTTGATGATCGCGTCATCAATGGCGCCAAACGTTTCTGCCCCAATGCCAAGATCATTCATGTCGATATCGATCCTGCCTCCATCTCCAAAATGATCAAGGCGGATGTTCCGATTGTTGGACCTGTCGATAGCGTTCTGACGGAAATGGTTGCCATCCTCAAGGAAATTGGCGAGAAACCCGCGGCAGAAGCTCAGGCCAATTGGTGGAAGCAGATTGAGGAATGGCGCAGCTCGCAGGGCGGCCTGTTCCCCTATGACAAGGGGGATGGAAGCATCATCAAGCCGCAGACGGTGATCGAGACGCTTTACGAAGTAACCCATGGAGATGCGTTCATCACCTCTGACGTAGGTCAGCATCAGATGTTCGCTGCACAGTACTATCTGTATGACAAGCCAAACCGCTGGATCAACTCCGGTGGCCTGGGCACCATGGGGTTCGGCCTGCCAGCGGCCATGGGCGTCAAGCTGAACTTCCCTGACGTCGACGTCGCTTGTGTAACAGGCGAGGGCAGTATCCAGATGAATATTCAGGAGCTGTCCACCTGTCTGCAGTATGACCTTCCCGTCAAGATCATTACGCTGAACAACCAGGCCCTGGGCATGGTTCGCCAGTGGCAAGACATGCAGTACAACAGCCGTTACTCGCATTCCTATATGGAATCGCTCCCTGACTTCGTCAAGGTGGCTGAGGCATACGGGCATGCCGGTATGCGTATCACGCGTCTGGCTGATCTCAAGCCCATGATGGAAGAGGCCTTTGCCATGAAGGACCGTCTGGTCTTCCTGGATATTCAGGTCGATACCAGCGAGCACGTCTATCCGATGCAGATTAAAGATGGGTCGATGCGCGAAATGTGGCTGAGCAAGACGGAGCGGACTTAATCATGCGGCACATCATTTCCCTTCTGCTAGAAAACGAGCCAGGCGCATTGTCCCGTGTGGTCGGCCTGTTCTCGCAGCGCAACTACAACATCGAAAGCCTGACCGTTGCTCCGACAGAAGACCCAACGCTCTCGCGTCTGACGCTGACAACCGTGGGGCACGATGAAACCATCGAGCAGATTACCAAGAACCTCAATAAGCTGATCGAGGTTGTAAAGCTGGTGAATCTGTCCGAGGGCTCCCACATTGAGCGTGAGCTTCTGCTGATCAAGGTCAAGGCGACCGGAGCTCAACGCGATGAAGTCAAACGCACCACGGATATCTTCCGTGGACAGATAGTGGATGTAACGAGTAGCGTCTATACGATTCAGCTGGCTGGTACGAGTGAAAAACTCGACAGCTTTATCCAGGCGATCGGTACGACGTCTATTCTGGAAGTCGTACGCAGTGGTGTCACAGGGATTTCCCGTGGCGACAAGGCTCTGAGCATTTAAATTTGATAAAGCCACGCGGCTAATTCTAAGGAGAATTTCATGCGCGTTTATTACGATAAAGATTGTGATCTTTCCATCATTCAGGGCAAGAAAGTCGCCATTATCGGCTATGGCTCTCAGGGCCACGCTCATGCAAACAACCTGAAAGACTCAGGTGTAGACGTTGTCGTCGCGCTGCGCCCGGGCTCTGCCTCTGCCAAGAAGGCCGAAGCGGCTGGACTGGCTGTCAAAAGCGTTCCAGAAGCCGTTAGCTCTTCCGATGTCATCATGATTCTGACGCCTGACGAATTTCAGGCTCAGCTGTACAAGAATGAAATCGAACCTAACCTGAAGCAGGGCGCTACCCTGGCGTTCGCTCACGGCTTTGCAATCCATTACAACCAGGTTGTGCCGCGTGCGGATCTGGACGTCATTATGATTGCACCCAAGGCCCCGGGTCATACTGTTCGCTCCGAGTTCGTCAAGGGCGGCGGTATTCCTGACTTGATCGCCGTTTACCAAGATGCTTCCGGCAATGCCAAGAACGTAGCGCTGTCCTACGCTTGCGGCGTGGGCGGCGGCCGTACCGGTATCATCGAAACCACATTCAAGGACGAGACCGAGACCGACCTGTTCGGTGAGCAGGCTGTCCTGTGCGGTGGTACCGTTGAGTTGGTTAAAGCAGGTTTCGAAACACTGGTTGAAGCGGGCTACGCTCCTGAGATGGCCTACTTCGAGTGCCTGCACGAGCTGAAGCTGATCGTGGATCTTATGTATGAAGGCGGTATCGCCAACATGAACTACTCCATCTCCAACAATGCGGAGTATGGCGAGTACGTGACAGGTCCTGAAATCATCAACGCCGAATCTCGCCAAGCTATGCGCAATGCGCTCAAGCGTATTCAGGATGGCGAATATGCCAAGATGTTTATCAGCGAAGGCGCAAGCAACTACCCATCCATGACGGCATATCGTCGCAATAATGCGGCGCACGGTATCGAGCAGATCGGTGAAAAACTGCGCGCCATGATGCCTTGGATTGCTGCTAACAAGATCGTCGACAAGAGCAAAAACTAATCATTAGGGCCATTAAAAGTCCTGTTGATCTCAGTTTCGGAAAAACGCGGCTACGGCCGCGTTTTTTCGTTTCAGCTCGTCTTCTGATATAAAAGCTGTAACGTGTTAAGGATGAACCCTGAGAGGAGGGGATCATCCAAGACTTCAAGTCCTATGCAAGGAATTTTCATGAGCGAGCGTCCCGACGAAGCTAACGAAACAGCTTCCTCAAGCACTGAAAGCATTATTCCCGTCGATGAGCATTTCGAAGAAACACACGATGCCCAGGGACGAAAGATTCGCCGTCGAGGCGTCTATTTACTTCCGAACCTCTTCACGACAGCCGCGCTTTTTGCAGGACTTTATTCAATCATCAAGTCCATTGCGGCACAGACTGCGTTTATCCAAGGGCAGTCGGAAGAGGCTGCTGTAGGGTTTGCTGCAGCAGCGGCAGCCATTTTTATCGCCATGATCCTTGATGGACTGGATGGTCGTGTTGCGCGCTTGACCAATACCCAGAGTGCTTTTGGGGAACAGTACGATTCGCTGTCCGACATGGTGGCCTTTGGTGTGGCGCCGGCCATTCTTGCATTTGAATGGGCTCTGATCAGTCTAGGCAATGTAGGTTGGGCTGTGGCCTTTATCTATGTGGCAGGTGCAGCACTTCGACTAGCGCGTTTCAACACTCAGATCGGCTCCGTCGATAAGCGTTATTTCATTGGATTAGCCAGTCCGTCCGCCGCTGCGCTAGTTGCTGGAACAGTGTGGTGCTTTAGCGACTTTGGTATTCAGGGCTCCAAACTCTCATTCCTGGTTGCGTTCATGGTTGCTGCTGCAGGAATGCTCATGGTTAGTAATTTCAAGTACTGGAGCTTCAAGACCCTGGATATGAAAGGGCGTGTTCCTTTCGTGGGCATCCTCATCGCTGTCCTGATCTTCGCCATTATCTTTACTGATCCGCCACGTGTCCTGCTGCTGGGTTTCCTTGCTTATGCTGTGTCAGGTCCCGTCAAGGCATTAATGCGCTTCCGCCGTCATCGCGACCGCACGCATTGATTAATTCCCTGATTATCTCCACAGTGAGACTACGTATCGACAGTAGTCGCTGTGGAGATTGCCATGCTGATCAACGTCCCTCCGCGTTCTGCCTGCAAGCCATCTGAAATCACTCCAGAAAATATCTATTTGTCTCGCCGTCAATTCATGAGTGCAGCCAGTGCTGCTGTTACTGCTACGATGCTGCCCGGCTGGGCGCTTGCTGACGGATCTGTTTATTCAGATGTGGAACCAGGCAAAGCGCCTGATTGGTTTGCCGAGAAGCAGTCTGCTATTCATTGGAAAGCGGTAGATGTAAAAGGTGAGTCTATAACGCCTTTCAAAGACGCTACGCAATACAATAACTTTTATGAGTTCGGCCCTGATAAAGGGGATCCCTATGCCAATGCAGGGCAGATGGTGATCGAGCCTTGGACAGTCAAGGTAGACGGAGAGGTTGGTAAGTCAGGTACCTACTCGCTGGAGGACATTATCCGGCCTCAGCAGTTGGAAGAAAGGATATACCGCCTGCGTTGTGTCGAAGCCTGGTCCATGGTTATCCCGTGGCTGGGTATTCCACTGGCAGATGTCATTAAACAGTTCCAGCCAACAGCTAATGCCAAGTACGTTCGTTTTGAAACATTGAATGATCCCCAGCATATGCCAGGGCAGCGTTCCAGTTTCTCGCTACTGGATTGGCCTTATCGAGAAGGTCTGCGTATGGATGAAGCCATGCATCCATTGGCTATATTGGCGGTAGGCATGTATGGGCGAGTACTGCTTAATCAGAACGGCGCACCCATTAGATTAGTTGTGCCATGGAAGTATGGATTCAAAAGTATCAAGTCGATTGTTCGCATCAGCTTGGTGAGTGATCAACCGCAGACAACCTGGCAAAGCATGGCGCCAAATGAGTATGGCTTTTATGCCAACGTCAATCCGCAGGTCGATCATCCCCGTTGGAGTCAGGCTAAAGAGCGACGGCTTCCTAGCGGTCTATTTAGTCCTAATATTAAAGAAACACAGATGTTTAACGGTTATGCAGAGGAGGTTGCTGGCCTATACGCCGGAATGGATCTAAGGACGCAGTATTAATGATGTTGCAAGTATGGCGATTGGTCGTTTTTATCAGTGCGTTTTCGGTGCTTGGTGTTTGGCTGTACGAGGTATGGAGTTCTGCCTTGGGTCCTGACCCTGGTAAAGTAATCATTGATAGGCTTGGCCTGGGGGCGCTAGTACTCTTACTGATAACGCTCAGCTTGACGCCCTTGCAGAAAATGACGAGCTGGAAAGGATGGGTATTGGTTCGCCGCCAGTTAGGCCTGTGGACATTCACCTATGCAGCGCTTCATTTCTGCTCTTACCTGGCCTTTGTATTAGGCTGGGATTTTTCCCGCTTGGGTATTGAATTGCAGAAGCGTCCCTATGTGATTGTAGGGTTCATTGCCGTGCTGGGGCTGCTTCCTCTAGCTCTGACCTCGAACCGTTACAGCATGCGTAAATTAGGCAAGCAGTGGAAGCGGCTGCATCGTCTCATTTATATAGCATTGGTTATGGCCTTGCTGCACATGTTCTGGATAACTCGCTCGGATATCCGCGAGTGGCTGATATACGCCTCGATAGGAGGCCTGCTGCTTGTGCTTCGCTTACCATTCATCGCCACTCAGCTAAGACAAAAGAAGATTTTTCAGTCCAGCCAAAATAAAGCTTGACCTGTGAGCGGAGGGGCCTATAATGCGCCCCACTTCCGCTGCAACGGAACAGCAAAAAGCCTTGTAGATCAATGGCTTAGCTGTTTAGTCAAGGTCAGGCCTCCGGTCTGGCAGAAGTGGAAAGAGGGAAGCGGTAGTTGACAAGCCCCTGGGCTTGTGTAGAATACGCCTCCCGCTGCCAGAACAGGTTTTCTGATCCGGCAGGTCCGGCAAGCGGTTCGGCTGGTTAGACCGGTTGAACAAAAAGCTTGACAGGACAAGAGGTTAGCGTAGAATGCGCGCCTCGGTTGAGACAAGGTCTTAACCAACCGCTCTTTAACAAGTTGAATCAAGCAATTCGTGTGGGTGCTTGTGCTGTAAGACTGATGGATCGACAAGATTATCAGCAAGACAAGTAACACTCGTGAATTCGAGAGTTTATTTGCGATTGCTGAGCCAAGTTTAGGGTTTTCTCAAAACCCGGATATGTTTGAACTGAAGAGTTTGATCATGGCTCAGATTGAACGCTGGCGGCAGGCCTAACACATGCAAGTCGAGCGGATGAGGAGAGCTTGCTCTCTGATTCAGCGGCGGACGGGTGAGTAATGCCTAGGAATCTGCCTGGTAGTGGGGGACAACGTTTCGAAAGGAACGCTAATACCGCATACGTCCTACGGGAGAAAGTGGGGGATCTTCGGACCTCACGCTATCAGATGAGCCTAGGTCGGATTAGCTAGTTGGTGGGGTAACGGCTCACCAAGGCGACGATCCGTAACTGGTCTGAGAGGATGATCAGTCACACTGGAACTGAGACACGGTCCAGACTCCTACGGGAGGCAGCAGTGGGGAATATTGGACAATGGGCGAAAGCCTGATCCAGCCATGCCGCGTGTGTGAAGAAGGCCCTCGGGTCGTAAAGCACTTTAAGCTGGGAGGAAGGGTTGTAACCTAATACGTTGCAGCTTTGACGTTACCAGCAGAATAAGCACCGGCTAACTCTGTGCCAGCAGCCGCGGTAATACAGAGGGTGCAAGCGTTAATCGGAATTACTGGGCGTAAAGCGCGCGTAGGTGGCTTGGTAAGTTGAATGTGAAATCCCCGGGCTCAACCTGGGAACTGCATCCAAAACTGCCTGGCTAGAGT
>NZ_CP033105.1:2332500-4110000 GCF_003691465.1 Pseudomonas sp. LTJR-52 | reverse complement strand
CCTGCGCGGAAGATGTAACGGGGCTCAAACTACACACCGAAGCTACGGGTTCATCGCAAGATGAGCGGTAGAGGAGCGTTCTGTAAGCCTGTGAAGGTGAGTTGAGAAGCTTGCTGGAGGTATCAGAAGTGCGAATGCTGACATGAGTAACGACAATGCGAGTGAAAAACTCGCACGCCGAAAGACCAAGGGTTCCTGCGCAACGTTAATCGACGCAGGGTGAGTCGACCCCTAAGGCGAGGCTGAAAGGCGTAGTCGATGGGAAACAGGTTAATATTCCTGTACTTCTAATTACTGCGATGGGGGGACGGAGAAGGCTAGGCCAGCTTGGCGTTGGTTGTCCAAGTTTAAGGCGGTAGGCTGACTGTTTAGGTAAATCCGGACAGTTAAGGCCGAGAGCTGATGACGACTCTTCTTATGAAGAGGAAGTGGTTGATGCCATGCTTCCAGGAAAAGCCTCTAAGCTTCAGGTAATTAGAAATCGTACCCCAAACCGACACAGGTGGTCGGGTAGAGAATACCAAGGCGCTTGAGAGAACTCGGGTGAAGGAACTAGGCAAAATGGCACCGTAACTTCGGGAGAAGGTGCGCCGGTGAGGGTGAAGGACTTGCTCCGTAAGCCCATGCCGGTCGAAGATACCAGGCCGCTGCGACTGTTTATTAAAAACACAGCACTCTGCAAACACGAAAGTGGACGTATAGGGTGTGACGCCTGCCCGGTGCCGGAAGGTTAATTGATGGGGTTAGCGCAAGCGAAGCTCTTGATCGAAGCCCCGGTAAACGGCGGCCGTAACTATAACGGTCCTAAGGTAGCGAAATTCCTTGTCGGGTAAGTTCCGACCTGCACGAATGGCGTAACGATGGCGGCGCTGTCTCCACCCGAGACTCAGTGAAATTGAAATCGCTGTGAAGATGCAGTGTATCCGCGGCTAGACGGAAAGACCCCGTGAACCTTTACTGTAGCTTTGCACTGGACTTTGAGCCTGCTTGTGTAGGATAGGTGGGAGGCTTTGAAGCGAGGACGCCAGTTCTCGTGGAGCCATCCTTGAAATACCACCCTGGCATGCTTGAGGTTCTAACTCTGGTCCGTTATCCGGATCGAGGACAGTGTATGGTGGGCAGTTTGACTGGGGCGGTCTCCTCCTAAAGAGTAACGGAGGAGTACGAAGGTGCGCTCAGACCGGTCGGAAATCGGTCGCAGAGTATAAAGGCAAAAGCGCGCTTGACTGCGAGACAGACACGTCGAGCAGGTACGAAAGTAGGTCTTAGTGATCCGGTGGTTCTGTATGGAAGGGCCATCGCTCAACGGATAAAAGGTACTCCGGGGATAACAGGCTGATACCGCCCAAGAGTTCATATCGACGGCGGTGTTTGGCACCTCGATGTCGGCTCATCACATCCTGGGGCTGAAGCCGGTCCCAAGGGTATGGCTGTTCGCCATTTAAAGTGGTACGCGAGCTGGGTTTAGAACGTCGTGAGACAGTTCGGTCCCTATCTGCCGTGGACGTTTGAGATTTGAGAGGGGCTGCTCCTAGTACGAGAGGACCGGAGTGGACGAACCTCTGGTGTTCCGGTTGTCACGCCAGTGGCATTGCCGGGTAGCTATGTTCGGAAAAGATAACCGCTGAAAGCATCTAAGCGGGAAACTTGCCTCAAGATGAGATCTCACTGGAGCCTTGAGCTTCCTAAAGGGCCGTTGAAGACTACAACGTTGATAGGTCGGGTGTGTAAGCGCTGTGAGGCGTTGAGCTAACCGATACTAATTGCCCGTGAGGCTTGACCATATAACACCCAAACAATCTGTTGTTTGGTAAAGACCAGCCGAAAGCTTGGTTGAACCGCAAATACCGATCACATACCCATTCGGGGAAACGACTAGACACCGGTTCCCCACCCGAATTGCTTGACGACCATAGAGCGTTGGAACCACCTGATCCCTTTCCGAACTCAGAAGTGAAACGATGCATCGCCGATGGTAGTGTGGGGTTTCCCCATGTGAGAGTAGGTCATCGTCAAGCACCTATACCCAAAACCCCCAGGCCTAACCGCCCGGGGGTTTTGCTTTTGCGGCAGAAAATAACGGCGGTGGGCTGCCCTTTCCTGCGTGGCCTACAAGAGCTGCTTATTTGCTGCCACCTGTCTCTCCGCCTGGTTTGCGGATCAGGGATAATGCCTGGTTGGCCGAGGCGATGCACTTCTTGGTATCACCTGCTTGTTGATGCTTTACCGCCTCTTCATGAAGCTCTTTGATACGTTGCACCTGGACATTGGAGTCTGTTGCGGTAGCGGTTGCCATTGATGGTGTGGTTTTCATGGCGTCATCAATTTTTTGCAGCTGAATAGCGCAAAGATCTTCAGCAAAAACAGGCGAAGCCATTAGGGCAGCTACGGCAGCTACTAAAGCGGTGCGTTTCATAGACATCTCCTTGAGCATGAATGACGTAAGCGAATTTCCAGGCTAAGTCAGAAGGACCTTGCTGGCTCCATTAAAGGACTAACCAGCCTCATACGAGTGGACTGCTATCGGCCGCTTACGTTTCATTTATCTTTTAAAGAAATACTTCAAATACCCTCACAGAAGCGCGCTCCAAACCGCTATGTAAGTTAAGCATCTTCAATTATTAGGACGACCAAATCCTTGGGTCCATGTGCGCCGTACGCTAGAACTTGTTCTATGTCAGCGGTTTTGGATGGCCCGGAGATGAGCAATGCATTGGTAGGCATACTTTCCGGCCACTGGTATTTGTCGTGAAACGTATAAAGGTTGTCTTCGATCTTGCTGGCCTGCAGGAGAGCAATGTGAACGGGTGGAACCAGACTCATTAGTCGAGGTTCTTCACGGGTTGGCCAGAGCACTAGGCTACCTGTTGCTGCTATGGCTCCGAGCGTCCCCGTTAAGCTGGCTGGGGTCTCGTTGAAGAGTTCCGCTTTCCATTCCTCAATTGGGCGGTCATAGGCCTTGAGAAAAGGAAGTCCCGCTTTATCTTTCCAATAGGCCGTAAGCTGGTCGCCATGGGGTGTCTGAGGGGCTATAAGCAGGCTAGGAATTTGTTTGTCGCGAAGAAGTTGTTCGACCAGTGCGGGCCAACGTTCTTTTGTGGTGAGGTGTATCTCTGTATGAACCGCCTCCATAAGTGCTCGTAGTCGACTGATGCGCTCCTCAGGCGCATAGCTCCAGGGTTGGGTTACTAGTGATACGTCATAGTCATCTTTCACAGGCGTTGTGCCAGCCAAGCTTTTCCGAAGTTTGCCTAAAATATTGCTGCGGGCATTCATGCTTTGTCCTCCCCTAGGTGCTCACGAGCCAACTCGTGAAGTGATCTTGAGGCGGGTTTGGGCGCAGCATGGTTCTCGCTCCATGGCCCAACATTTCCGGGAGTAAGATTTCGAAAGCGTGTTGCGATGTAGGTAAACGATTTATAGAGCGTTGGGGATGTGTAGAGTGTCTTCCAGCCTTTCCAGGTCAGTCTTTCACGCGGAGAGAACTTGCTGCCTTGGCCGCGCATGAGATGAGGGGTGGCTTCTGGTGGTTTAATATTTTCTTCTCGTAGCCGGCGTAGTAGCGCAGGAATGGGGATTTTTACAGGGCAGACTTCTCCGCAGGCGCCACACAGCGATGAAGCACTTGGGTGGTCCGGTGTGTTTTCCAACCCTAGCAAGTGTGGCGATATGATCTTTCCGATAGGGCCAGGGTATACTGTGCCGTAGGCATGTCCGCCGATACGGGTATAAACCGGGCAATGATTCATGCAGGCGCCACAGCGAATGCAGTTAAGTGTCTGTCGCAACTCTCCATCGGCAAAAGCCTGGCTACGCCCATTGTCTAGAAGGACAAGATGTACCTCCTCCGGGCCATCTCGCTCATTGGACTTGCGTGGGCTTGAGATCATATTCACATAGGTAGTTATCGGCTGGCCTAATGCTGAGCGTGTCAAAAGCGATAGCAGCGGCACGACGTCACGCAGGTTTTCCACAACTTTTTCTATTCCGGTGACAGCGATATGTACGTTAGGAACGCTTGTGGACATGCGGCCGTTCCCTTCGTTTTCAACAAGCAGCAGAGTGCCTGTTTCAGCTACTGCGAAGTTAACGCCTGATATGCCGATATCTGCTTCGAAAAATTTTTGTCGTAATACGCGCCGGCCCGTTTGAATCAGTTCATCGACATCTGTGGTGTATTCGGTGCCAAGGGTGTTACTGAATAGTGAGGCCACCTGGGCAGCATTCATGTGAATCGCAGGCATGATGATATGCGAAGGTTTCTGCCCGGCCAGCTGAATGATGTACTCACCCATGTCTGACTCAAGGCACTCTATACCTTGCTTTTCCAGCACATGGTTCATGTTCATCTCTTCGCTGACCATGGACTTTCCCTTGATCAGGCGTGTGGCCTTGTGTGCTTCGGCGATGGACTGAACGATAGCGTTGGCTTCGTCTGCCGTTTCTGCCCAATGAACTTGAATACCGTTGCGTGTCAGGTTGGCTTCCAGCTTTTCAAGGAGGTCAGGCAGCTTAGAAAGCGCCCGTGCACGAATGCGATTGCCCATTTCTCGTAGCCGCTCACGCTCATCAGGATCACTCATGATGGCCAGGCGTTTGGTCATCAGTGAATCCATGGCAACACGGAAATTACGGCGCAGCTGCTCATCGTTCAGCGCTTGGCGCGCTCGCGCCTTAAAGGGTGGTGTGGGAATCTCCAGAGCGGGAATTCGGGTCATCTGGTTCATACGCTATCTCCGGTTCGCTGCCAGATGAAACTGGCAAGATGCCGCCCACGCAATGTAGCGTTCTGCTTTTCCAGGGCACCATTGATGTTCATCAGGCAGCCGCAGTCAGCGGTCACGATTTGAGCAGCACCGGACTCCTGAAGAGCACGTGTCTTGTCTGCCACCATGGCACCAGAGATATCTGGCATACGGACCGAGAAAGTGCCGCCAAAGCCGCAGCATTCGCTTTCATGGTCATGATCCACCCGTTGGACCGCCTCTAGCTGAGCGAGTAAGGCTCTGCCATGGAGGTGTGTATTCATCTCGCGGCGTGCGCTGCAGGAGGTATGAAGTGCAACCTTGGTAGGCGCCCCGCGATCCTTGAGGTCAACTTTACAAACGTTGAGCAGGAATTCGGCCAATTCATAGGTTCGGTCGGCCAGTGCTTCGATTTGACGAAGCGTAGCAGGCTCATGTTTGAACAGTTCCGAATAGTGATGACGAATCATGCCTGCGCATGATCCCGAAACAACAACCAGCGGCCAGTCCTGACGGAACAGGCCCAGCTGTGCTCGTGCGACTTCGCGTGCTTCATCGGTATAACCGGAAGTATAGGCAGGCTGCCCGCAGCAACTTTGACCTTGGGGAAAATGGACCGTAATACCTTCACGCTCCAACAGACGGATACTGTCCATGCCTGCTTCTGGATAAAACAGATCGACAACACAGGTACCAAATAAATAAACGTGTTGCGGCTTCTGCGCGGGGTATTCCCGCTGCTTTGGAATGGGTGGCGCGATGCGGGTGGCATTGGGCGCTGCGTTATAAAAAAGCTCACTCATTCAGGCGTCTCCGGGTTTGCCCGGTTATCCATCCTGTGGGATGGGGTTATGGCGGTGCCGAGGCGAGCCCGACACCCATGTCTTGGCGGCAACTTCTCAATTCGCCTTTGTCTGTTAGTGAAGGATCATGCCGGTGAGTACATAGGCTTGAACCAGCGTGATAAGGCCTACAATAGTGGCGAAGATTAGGCTGTGTTTCAGGGTGAAGCGGAACAAGTCAGATTCTTTCCCAACCATGCCGGTAGCAGCACAGGCAACGGCAATCGACTGTGGTGAGATCATTTTGCCTGTTACGCCACCGCTGCTGTTAGCCGCAACCAGTAGGGTGTCCGATACTCCAATTTGATGCGCAGTGGTGGCCTGTAGGGAGCCGAAGAGAGCGTTTGAAGAGGTATCCGATCCTGTTAGAAAAACCCCCAGCCAACCGAGAAATGGTGAAAAGAATGGGAAGAGCGCTCCTGTTCCCGCCAGTACCAAAGCGAGTGTTGTCGACATGCCGGAATAGTTGGTTACGAACGCAAAGGCCAGCACCATGCCAATCGAAAGGATTGGCCATCGCAACTCCACCAGCGTTTCCTTGAATGTGAACAGTGCTATGCCAGGCTTGATCTTGAGGATTGCCATGGAGATAAAAGCCGAAATCAGGATCGCTGTACCTGTGGCAGAAATAGGATCGAATTTGAAGACCGCAGCTATTGGAGTAGGGTCTGTCGCAATCGGTGCAGTCTTGAGAACAAGCTTGTCCAGGAACGGCACCGAAATATTAATGACCAGACTGTAGAGTGAGCCACCTGCGACAAACATTGCTTTGAAGGGTTTGAGTGTCCAGACGGTAACCAGCGCGGTCAGGATCAGGAAGGGCGACCAGGCTTTGATGATCTGTCCCAGTGTATAGGGCGAAGGTGTGCGGTTGCCTGGTGCTCGGCCAAAGCCGGGGCCACCGCCCAGGGTTGCTGCCCCGCCTGCACTGACCCCGACCACCTCTTGGGCGACGGCGTGACGGCTTTGACGCAGCTTCAGGTAGGCGGTCAGCGAAACCATACTGAACAGGGCCGAGGTGATGTCGGGTAACTCAGGGCCAATGTAGTTCGAGGTAAAGTACTGGGAAACGGCAAAGCTGCTACCGCATACGAGGGCTGCCTGCCAAGTTTCACGCAGACCACGCATGCCATCCATCATGGCCATGAGCCAGAAGGGGACCAGCAGAGACAGCAGTGGAAGCTGGCGACCGGTCATGGCGCCCAGTTTGAAAGCATCAATGCCGGTTACCTGGCCCGCTACGATTGTTGGAATACCTAGAGCTCCGAATGCAACCGGGGCGGTATTGGCAATCAGGCATAGACCTGCCGCCTTGAGCGGATTATGTCCCAGACCCACCAGCAGGGCTGCGGTAATGGCGACGGGTGCGCCAAAGCCTGCGGCGCCTTCAAGAAAGGCTCCAAAGCAGAACCCGATAAGCAGCACCTGCAGACGTTGGTCATCCGTAATGGAAAGGACTGAGCTGCGGATGACATCGAACTGACCGCTTTTGACGGTCAGTTTGTAGAGAAAAACCGCTGCGACGATGATCCAGGCGATTGGCCATAGGCCATAAAGGAATCCATACCCGGCCGCTGCCAGCGCTTTTTCTACCGGCATCCGGTAGACCAGAATGGCAATACCAAGGGATAGCGCCAGGGTAATGGTTCCGGCGAGATGGCCCTTCATGCGAAAGACAGCCAATGCAAGAAAGAAAAACACGATAGGGACAAGTGCCGCCGTCGCGGACAAGCCCAGACTGCCAAGCGGTGTATACAGCTGTTGCCAGGTTTCCATGTAGAGCTCCCTTGATTGTTGTTGTGTAGGGGGCGGTGCTTCCGATAGGCGTATCGGTTTCTTAATGTCTAAATTGGTCATACCAATTTACAATGGCTGACGGTTGAGGTTAAAAGTTGCCTGGCAAGTCTGTCAAACCTTGCTTTTTAAGACTTTAGTCTGGATGCGCAAAGGCCGTTTGGCTCAAAATCAACGCCGCCGCTCTGGCAGGCACATCAGAGGATGGAGATGGGGTTCGATCAGGTACGCCAACGTCGTTTGTCGGATGACATCGTCGAACATATTGAAGCGCTGCTTGTTGAGGGTTCACTGAAGGCCGGTGAGCGGTTGCCGGCCGAGCGGGTGCTGGCGGAGCGCTTTGGTGTGTCACGGCCCTCGCTACGCGAGGCGATTCAGAAGCTAGTTGCTCGGGGAGTATTGATCAGTCGCCAGGGCGGAGGTACTTACGTTGCTGCCTCGTTCGGCTCCACGTTTAGCGATCCCTTGCTTCAGTTACTCGAAAGTCGTGAAGAAACACGGCAGGACCTGCTCGAGTTTCGCCACATGCTTGAGGGCTCTTGCGCTTATTACGCCGCCTTGCGTGCGACCGAACTCGATCATCAGCGTTTGACGCAGGCCTTCAAGGCTTTGCAGGACTGCTATGCGCAACCTGAAACGATCTCCCGCTCGGAAGAGGGCTCAGCAGACGCCAGCTTTCACCTGGCTATTGCCGAAGCCAGCCACAACGCTATCCTGCTGCATACCATTCGCGGTCTGTTCGATTTGCTCAAGCGCAATGTAGTGACCAATATCGGCGGTATGTACGCACAGCGTAGCGAGACACGGGATATGTTGATGCATCAGCACCGGGAGCTGTATCAGGCCATCATCGAGCGGCGTGCTGACGATGCACGGGAAATTGCCAGCCGACACATTCATTATGTGCAGGAAGTGCTGGAAGAAGCACAGGAAGAAGCGCAGCGTATTGCACGCTCACAGCGCCGGCAGAAGACGGAAGACTTTTCGAAGGTATAAAAAGGCGCTTAGAGCGCCTTTTATTATTTCTGATCCTTGTGCATCGCACGCTGGATCTCTCGATTCGAGTCGCGCTCTTTCTCTGTTGCACGCTTGTCGAATTCTTTTTTACCTTTCGCCAGGGCAATTTCGCATTTGATCAGGTGCTTTTTCCAGTAAATGGACAACGCAACGCAGGCGAAGCCTTTCTGTTGCACTGCACCAAACAGCTTGCCTAGCTCTCGTTTGTGTAGAAGCAGCTTGCGAGTGCGCTGAGGATCGGCAATGACGTGGGTGCTGGCTGTCTGCAGGGGGGTGATGTGGCTACCAAGCAGCCAGGCCTCGCCATCCTTGAGCAGAACATAGCTGTCTGTCAGTTGTGCCTTGCCTGCGCGCAGGCTTTTGACTTCCCAGCCGGACAGGGCAATGCCTGCCTCGAAGCGGGTTTCGATGAAGTAGTCGTGCAGCGCTTTCTTGTTCTGCACGATGGTTCCGGAAGAGATTTTCTTTTGTTTGGCCATAGACGCGCATTATAGGGGAGTCAGTGGGGCAACCGCCATGTGCTTGAGAGGGAGCGGTGAAAGTCGGACAATAGCCAACTTTTTTGAGTACCGATAACTTCAATGGCAAATGATCAGGTTTCCGTGCATGGCGGGTGGGCTAGCCGCTGGGTGTTTATATTAGCCGCGACCGGCTCCGCTGTAGGCCTGGGGAGCATCTGGAAGTTCCCTTATATGACAGGGATTTATGGTGGCGGTGCATTTGTCATTATGTTCCTTGTCTGCATCGCCTTAATTGGCTTGCCTGTCATGTTGGCGGAAACGCTGATTGGACGGCGTGCCCGGCAAAGTCCGGCCAATGCCATGCGTGATCTGGCAGTAGCTGCTGCCAGATCGCCCAGATGGTCCTGGGCAGCGCTGGCCGGCATGGTCAATGCCTTGCTCATCCTATCGTTTTACAGCGTCGTTGGCGGCTGGTCGCTTGACTATATTCTTGGTGTCGGCCGTGGCGATTTTCAAGGTGTCGATGGCCCTAAAGCCGGTGCACTGTTTGGTGCGTTGACCTCCGATCCCTGGCGAATGACCTTGTGGCACACCCTGTTCATGGTGTTGTCCGCCTGGGTTATTGCCAAGGGGGTGGTGAATGGCCTGGAAAAAGCCTTGCGTATCCTAATGCCGCTGTTGTTTGTGCTGTTGCTGCTTCTGCTGGGCTATAGCATGACAACGGGACATTTCATGGAAGGGATGCACTTCATGTTCCACTTCGATACCTCGCGGCTCATGGATGGCCTGCTTCCTGCGATGGGGCATGCGTTCTTTTCGCTGAGCGTAGGCGTAGGTTCGTTGATGATCTACGGTGCGTACATGCCGAAGTCCTCTTCCTTGGGCAAAACCGTCGTCGCGGTTGCCCTGCTGGATACATTCGTCTCGCTCCTGGCGGGTGTGGCGCTTTTTCCAATCGTCTTTGCGGCAGGCCTGAATCCTGGTGAGGGACCGGGATTGATGTTCGTGACGCTGCCGTTGGCGTTCGGCAGTGTGACTATGGGGCAGATCGTGGGTCTGGTGTTCTTTGTGCTGGTGGCGATTGCCGCCTGGACCTCGGCAATCTCTTTGCTTGAGCCGATGGTGGCCTACCTGATCGAGCGCACCCGACTGAGCCGCGTCTGGGTGACTGTCATTCTGGCTTTCATCTGCTGGCTGGTCGGGCTAGGCACAGTGTTATCGTTCAACCTGTGGGAGCAGGCCAAGTTCTTCGTAAGCGAGGCGGGGCACTTCCACTTGTATCAATGGGGCGCTGAAGGCGGGTTGAATTTCTTTGGCGTCATCGACTTTCTGACGTCGCGAATCATGTTGCCGCTCGGCGGTCTGTTCTTTGTAGTGTTCGCAGCGTGGGTAATGGGGCGTGAGCAGGTGAGGGATGAGTTGTCGGTGCGCAGCCCGGCCTTATTCGCTCTGGCGCTTTTCCTGATGCGCTACGTTGCCCCTCTAGGCATTCTCATTGTGTTTGCCGCACAGTTTTGGAATTGAGGTACCAATGACTACGCATATACAACGCTCAGCTTTATTGCCTTACCCCGCCTCGGCGCTCTATGCGCTGGTCAATGACGTGGAGCGTTACCCGGAATTTCTGCCCTGGTGTTCGTCTGCCCAGATACTGGAGCAGGGCGAAAACGAAATGCGTGCAGGATTGACGGTCGCCAAAGGTGGGCTTAGCCAGCAGTTCACGACACGCAATACACTGACGCCGGATCAATGCATCGTCATGGATCTGGAAAAGGGACCTTTTAGTCAGCTGCATGGGGTCTGGCAGTTCAAGGCACTGGGTGAGAAAGCCTGCAAGATCTCGCTGGACCTGTCGTTCGAGTATCAGGGCGCTTTGATTCGGGCTACCTTGGGCCCGCTGTTCAATCAGGCTGCAAACACCATGGTTGATGCCTTCTGCCAACGGGCCAAGCAGCTGTATGGCTGAGCGGATAACCATCGAGGTCGCGCTGGCTTTGCCTGACGAGCAGGCCCTGATTGCGCTGGAGGTTCCGGTAGGTACCACTGTACGTGAAGCCTTGGAGCTATCCGGAATGGCTGAGCGCTTTCCAAAGGTGCCGATCGATACCTTGGCTGTCGGGCTCTTTGGAAAGGTCATTCCTGATGCAGATACGCGCGTACTGGAGGCAGGTGATCGGGTTGAGCTTTATCGACCGTTGATTGCAGACCCCAAGGAAGCCCGCAAGCGGCGCGCCGAGTTGGCAAAGGCCAGAAAGGAAGGCGGGGCGGATTAGCCGACAATAAAAAGGCCTTCATATGAAGGCCTTTTTGCTGGGTACTGATTAGAACTTGTAGCCCAGACCTACCATGTAGACCCAGGGATCGATATCGACATCAACCTTTACGCGACCCAGCGCCGAGTCGGCAGTCGCCTTGGTGTCGATATCGGCGTACCAGACGGCGGCGTTGAACAGCAAATGATCCGTTAGCTGATAATCCACGCCTGCTTGAAACGCATAACCCCAGGAATCGTCCAGGCTCAGATTGCTGAAGCCGCCACCGGCTGCCGATTTGCGGCTGCTGGTCAGATCCTCGTCAAAGAAGAGGGTGTAGTTGATACCGGCGCCTACGTACGGCTGAATACGGGACTGAGGGTTCAGCGGATAGTATTGAAGCGAAAGGGTGGGTGGCAGCTGCTTGACATCTGCTAGCTTGCCATCCAGAGCGCCCAGGCCTTTTACACCGATCCGATGATTGAACGGCGTTGCGGCCAGCAGCTCGATGCCGACGTGGTCTGTGATCATATAGGCCGCTGCCAAGCCAAGCTGAGTATCGGAGTCAACGGTGGCCTTGGTCCCTGCAACCTTGCCGCCCGCTGCTGCGGCCGAGATATTGCCGCTGTCTTCATGTGGATCCACGGTCGCTGCGCCAGCACGGATGATGATGTCACCGGCCTGGTGGGCAAGGGCGAGCGGAGAAACAGCGGTGAGGGCCAGCAGGGCGGCGGTTAGGGGCAGCTTGCGCATGATGCACTCCAAAGCATGTTGTTTAGTTGGCTAACGACATGTTAAGGATGAGAGATGCATCATATGTTGACTTGGCTCAACGAAACGCTGATTACAGCGAATAATGAGTTACCTGAGTGGCTTGCATCTGATAACCGACTTCAGCCATGTCCGTACTGGCTGAATCAACATGCAACGTACCTTCTACCCAGTACGGAAGATGTAGCTGGGCCAGTTCAACGCCCTTGGCGCCTTTGACATAGACGATCTGGTTGGACGGAGGCGGAGGTACATGAATGCAGGCACCGTAATAGGGTACTAGCAGGAACTCGGTGACTTCCCCTTCCTCAGTCACCATGATTGGCACGATGTAGCCTGGGAGCTTGACCTCCTGACCTTCCAGCGCTTTTACCACGGGAGCATTGGGTGATTGCTGCAAGGCGGCAGGCCCACTTTCATCCAGTGAGCCCTGATGCAAGGGTACAGGTGGCAGAGGCGGCGGTGCGCCCTCGGGGATCAGCTCCCCCCAGGAAAGCGCGCGAGGCGCTGCCCAGACGGAAGAGGTGAACAGCAGGGCAAGCACCAACAGCACGCGATACATGGACGCTCCGGTCTTTGAGGCTATAAGCGAACGGACAGGCCGTCGGCCAGGGATTGACGGTAAGCGCGCCAGGCAGGAACACAGCCCATCAACAGCGCAGCGATCAGGATACCGCCCAGTAACGTCCACTCGTAACGTGAAGGCCATTCCAGAGGCAGATACAGGCCATAATAAGCCTGTACGGGTGCCTGCGCGATAGCAATCGCCACATAGAGAAGGGCAAGCCCGGCCACGACACCTGCCAGTGCCAGCGCGAAGGCTTCGGCTACCAGCAGGCTGAAGATATGCCACGGGCGGGCGCCCACCGAACGCAGGATAGCCATCTCTCGCCGCCGCTCATTAAGGCTGGTCAGAATAGCCGTCAGCATGCCGATCAGGCCGGTTAGAACCACAAACAGGGAGACGATGAACAGTGCCTGCTCGGCGGTGCCCATCAGGCTCCAGAGTTCCTGGAGCGCAACACCTGGCAAGATGGCCATCAGCGGCTCTCCGCGGTATTCATTGATGGCGCGCTGGAGACCAAAAGTGGCGACTTTACTATTGAGGCCGAGCAGCACGGCGGTGATGGCCTTGGGTGTCAGGTCCATCTGGCGGGCCTGGTCTGCACTGATCTTGCCTGCGCCACGCGCCGGTGCACCGTTCTGCCAGTCCACATGAAGAGCTTCCATGCCCTCAAGGGAGATATGCAGTGTTCTATCCACGGGCGTGCCCGTCCGCGCGAGGATACCCACTACCGTGAACGGTTTGTCCCCATGCTCGACCAGGCTGATTGTGCTGACTCCATGGGCCAGAACAATATGGTCGCCCAGTTTGTAATGCAGGGCTTGAGCGACTTCGGCACCAAGCACTACATCGTAGATATCCTGAAATGGCTTGCCTTCGCTGAGCGTGAGCGCCTGGTTGCGACCATAGTGGTAATGCTCGAAATAGGCCTGGCTGGTACCCAGCACCCGATAGCCGCGGTGGGAGTCGCCCAGTGAAAGCGGAATGGCCCATTTGACCTTGGGATTTTCGGCCAGCTGGGTATAGCTGTCCCAGCGAATGTTGTTGGTGGCGTTGCCAATGCGAAATACCGAATACAGGAGCAGGTTGACCGCTCCGGAGCGTGCGCCAACCACCAGGTCAGTTCCGGAAATGGTACTGGCGAAGCTGGCCTTGGCCTCGGTGCGAACACGTTCGACTGCCAGCAAAAGGCAGGCTGATAGCGCGATGGCGAATACGGTCAGGAGGGCAGTAAAGCGACGATTGGAAAGGCTGGCGAGTGCCAGGCGAAACAAGTACATCTCACACCTCTGCCGGTCGCGCCGCGCGGTTGAGTTCAAGCAGGGACAGGCTGCGGTCAAAAAGCGGGGCCAACCCCTGGTCGTGACTGACAAAGAGCAGGCTTGAGCCGGCGGCGCGGCATTCGGCGAATAACAGGTTCAAAAAGGCCTCTCGAGTATCGGCATCAAGCGCTGAAGTGGGTTCGTCTGCAATAACCAGTTCGGGTTGACCGATCAGTGCGCGCGCTGCCGCTACACGTTGCTGTTGCCCAATCGAAAGAGCTCCTGCGCGACGCTCTCCCAGGGTACGCTCACCCAGCCCCAGAGCGGAAAGCAGGGCACGCGCCGCTTCTGCCTGGCTGCCATGGCGCTCTTTGGCGCGCTGCGAGCGCAGGGCCGAAAAATGACAGGGGAGTTCGACATTCTCCTGAACAGATAGAAAGGGCAGCAGGTTGAACTGCTGAAAGATATAGCCGGTATGGTCGACGCGGAAGTGATCACGACGCGCCGAAGACAGGCTGGAGAGGTCTTCTCCTAATAACCTGACGTGTCCACGGTTTGGCTTGTTTACACCGCCGAGCAGGCCCAGCAGGGTAGTCTTGCCACTACCTGAGGGGCCTTTTAGAAAGGCGGCTTCGCCGCGCTGCAACTGAAAATGAGGGATATCCAGCAGCTCGGGCTGACCGGGCCAGGCGAAGCCCAGGTCGTTGAGTTCGATTAATGCGCTCATGGTGGCCTTGGCATAAAAAGAACGGGCAGCAAAGAGGGAAGCTACCCGTTTTAAGGGGAACGTTTATAGCGCGAGGCGAGTTTGGGCAGGCGTCAGTTCCTCACCTTTCTGGCCTTGAGCAGTAATGGCTTGAACATTGACCTTGTGTGTGGCCGGGAATTGCTTGAACAGGCCCGCCAGGTCCAGCGCAGTCAACGCTTTGGGATTGTCACAGGCGAGGGTGTAGTCCGCGTCGATGTCGCTATGAGCGTGCTCGTGCTCGCTCTTGGCATGGCTATCATGATCATCATGGTCATGGCGCTCTTCAGAGCCAAACAGGGGACTGTCCAGATCAGTCTTGCTTACTTTGCACCCTGCAGCGGCTGGGATGCCAAACAAGGTAATCGGGTTAGCCAACTGCTGCTTGGCCACTTCGACGGCCTTCTTGTCCTGAGCGGACTGGGCCTTATGTTCGAAGCCCACCAGATTCATGGCAGGGCTGTGTAGTTCCAGTTCCAGCGAGTTGTCATCCAGCGCGACGTTGAGTTGTGCGACGCCATGCTCATGGGCGCCCAGGCTTCCATGTGAGTGATCATGTTCATCGTGGGCAAAGGCAGCAGTAAGAGGCAATACGGCAAACGGCAGGGCAAGCAGCAACGAACGCATGGTCAGCTCCATTGATGGATTTGACTGTATGTTATGTCGTAACAAAAGATGACCGCAATAGAAATGCTCTCACCCACTGGCACGTGGCATCATAAGACATGGTTCAAAAAAGGCGATAACGATGATCCGTATCCAAGGGAAAATAGGCACGTGGCCAGTGGATCTGACGGTCGAATTGGAAGCAGAAGACTGGACTCGTCTTGCCGAGGGGCTTAACCATGCTCAGCCTGTGCCGTCCAATACGCCTGTTCCGGTGCCAAAGACCCGTAGCGATCCCCTGTGGGAGTCGGTGCTTGCGTTGGTCGAGCAGGAGCGGCGTATCGAGGGGCCTCATCTGCTAAGTGCGCTGGAAAAGCTGGCAGGTAACGTGGGGTCAGCCAAGCAGCTGATTGTACGGCTGCGGCATAACCCGAATATCCGGATCGAGAAAACAGACGAGGCACAGGTGTTTGTGTGGGCGGGCGCCGGCCAGGAGCCAGCGCCCGACGGGCATCAGTAAAGCGCCTGATAGAGACGACGGCGGTAGGTTGCGACCAGCGGGTGTTCGTTGCCGAGTAGATCGAACACCTGCACCATGGTCTTGCGAGGAAGGTCCTCACCATAGGTGCGGTTGCGCATGAATAGCTTGAGCAGGGCATCCAGAGCCGCTTCATATTGCTGGCGCGCCAATTGCTGGACGGCAAGCTGATAGGTGGCTTCGTCATCGGATGGATCCTGAGCCAGACGCGCCTTTAGATCGGCTGCATCAGGCAGGCTGGCAGCTTGGCGCAGGAACGTCAGCTGTGCCTTTGCACCTGCCAGCGCCTGCTTGTGATCGTCACCAGTGACTGCACCCAGTACCGTTTCAGCCTCATCCAGTTCGCCGCGCTCGGCAAGGCAGCGCGCATAGAGAATCAGCGCGGGCGCATTGGTATTGTCTTCACCTAAGAGCTGCTTGAGTACGGCCTCCGCTTCGCCAGCACGACCTTCATCAAACAGCAACTGTGCGGCGTCCAGCGGGTTCTCGGCCTCGGGTGCAGGCGCCTGTACATGCGGCTCCAGCATGGCGCGAACGGCAGATTCAGGCTGTGCACCCGCAAAGCCGTCAACCGGCTGACCGTCCTTGAACAGGACGACCGTCGGCAGGCTGCGAATGCCGAAACGCATTACCAGTTCCTGCTCGATATCGCAGTTGACCTTGGCCAGATGCAGTGCACCGCCAAAGGACTCGGTGATGCTGGCCAGCATAGGCATCAGTACCTTGCAGGGCGCACACCACTCGGCCCAGAAATCGACCAGTACGGGCGTGTTGAACGACTGCTCCATGACCTTCTGTTCGAAGTTCTCAAGCGTCGCATCAAAAATGTAGGACGTGTCCTGGCTCATAGACAGACTCGGGTAACGAAAAGATGAACTATATGTGGAGACGCGCCTGCCGAAAACAACCTTCAGCAAGTACGTTGTGCGTGGTAGAGATTAACCCATCTGAATTCAGCCGGCTCGGCAAGGTCCGGCCAGGTGCAGGCCTCCCGGCTTGCTAGCGCTGTATACCGAGGGTGGTCAAAATTCTTGACTCGGGAATCCGCTATCAGCACGCTTTGTCCGCGGCTCAGAAAATCGTCCAGCAAGGGCAGGTTCGCACGGTCGTACAGCACATCGGCCACAATGATCAAATCGAAACGGTCGGCCTCAGCAAAGAAGTCGTCGGAGTACTCCAGCATCACCTGATTCAGGTCCGCATTCGCTCGGCTGGCGGTTAAGGCCAGCGGATCGCAGTCACAGGCCACTACTTCAGCGGCCCCCGCCTTGGCAGCAGCAATCGCGGCAACCCCTGACCCGCTGCCAAAATCGAGCACGCGCCTGCCTTGTACCCACTCCGGCTGCTCGGCCAGCCAACGGGCCAGCACCAGGCCACTGGCCCAGCAAAAACTCCAGTAGGGTGGGGACGCCAGCAGTCGTTGTGTTTCTTCGGGTGAAAAAGCACGCTCCATGTTGGTGGGATCGATCAACCAGAGCGCAATGTCGCATCCCGGCAGGGATTGAATGCTCAGTTCAGCATCACCCAGCAGATCCCTTAGCGCTGCTCGCAGGGTGGCGGGTAGAGTCACGGAGTCTGATCCAGCACTAATTCCCCTAGAATCTGGGTATTAGGCTGACTGATCTTGACAGGAGACAGGTAGCAGACCAGCTGACCGGATTGACTGACGCGAGCGTGCAGTTCGACCTTGGCGTTCAGGGGAAATACCTCTGGATTAAAGGGCAGGCGGAACGCCAGGGCCTTGCCATTGCCAGTCAATGTCTCGCTGGCGAGCAGCCGCTGAGGACGGTCCTGACTGTCGATCACCAGCATGGCCACTTCAACTTGTGCGCCTGGTGCGATGGCGCCGTCTAGTGTCCGTAACGTTCCAGAGACCTCCCGCAGATTTCCGGGGCGTGGCGCACCGGCCACCGGCTCGGGTTCTTTGGCAGGTTCTGCCGGTGCAACAGGCTTTTCAGAGCAGGCTGCAAGCAGGCTGATCAACAACACAGGCAACAGCGGGCGCAACGACATGGTAACGGCTCCAGGGCAGATTCGGCGGCGCATTCTTATACAACCCACGACCGGCGGGAAGAGGATTGTGTCACGGAGCCGCCAGACGTGTTCTGTCGATTCTTGAGGTCTTGCAAGGTTCCTTCTCAAGCAGGATGCGCTACCATGGCCCTCCGTTTATTTCGGCTGCTTCTGACATGCACTGTCCTTTTTGCGGTGCCCACGACACCAAGGTCATCGACTCACGCCTAGTTGCAGCAGGCGAGCAGGTGCGCCGTCGTCGTGAGTGCCTGAACTGCCAGGAACGTTTTACAACGTTCGAGACCGCTGAGCTGGTCATGCCGCGCCTGATCAAGCAGGACGGTACTCGCCAGCCTTTCGACGAAGAAAAACTCAGGGCCGGTATGCAGCGTGCGTTAGAAAAGCGCCCGGTCAGTATCGAGCGTCTGGAAGAGGCGATTGCCTATATCAAGCACAAGCTGCGCGCGACGGGCGAACGCGAAATCAAGTCCCGTGTCGTGGGTGAGTTGGTGATGGAAGAGCTACGCAAGCTCGATGAGGTTGCCTTTATCCGCTTCGCGTCCGTTTATCGTCAGTTTCAGGACCTGTCCGAGTTTCGTGAGGAAATCGATCGGCTGGCCCGTGATCCGAGTAAAGCCTGACCGCTGTAGTGGGTCATTTGTCGCTAGCCCATTGCTGGCAGAGGCTCTACTTCGCTATAGTCGTTCCGGTCTTCAGGGCGGGGCGAGATTCCCCACCGGCGGTAAACCACGTGGTGGCAAGCCCGCGAGCGCTCCGATGCGTCGGAGGTCAGCAGATCTGGTGTGATTCCAGGGCCGACGGTCATAGTCCGGATGAAAGAAGATGCGTCTGTCTGCGCGTGCCGGAAAGCGTGCGCGTGCAGCTTTTGCCTATTTGCCCTGAAACGTTCACTCATGTTTAGCGAGGACGTTTCATGTCTACTGTCGATTCCTCTGATCATGCTGGCGCCGCCGGCCGCGGAGGCAATCCCAACGCTTCGGAACCGGCCGATCAGTTCTACATGACCCGTGCGCTCGAGTTGGCGCGTCAGGGGCTGTACTCCACTCATCCCAATCCCCGCGTGGGCTGTGTCATCGTCAAGGATGGCCAGGTCATTGGTGAGGGCTGGCATGTGCGTGCCGGCGAACCTCATGCTGAAGTCCATGCGCTGCGCCAGGCAGGAGCGCGTGCACAGGGCGCGACCGCCTATGTCACGCTGGAGCCGTGTAGCCACTTCGGCCGAACGCCACCTTGTGCAGACGCTCTGGTTAATGCCCGCGTCGGACGTGTAATGGCCGCCATGCAGGACCCGAATCCACAGGTGGCCGGCCGTGGTCTCAAGCGGCTTGCAGAGGCAGGTATTCAGGTGGCCTGTGGCGTACTCGAAAATGAAGCCAGGGCGCTTAACCAGGGATTTATCAAGCGTATGGTCACGGGCCTTCCGTTCGTACGCGTCAAGCTGGCCATGAGTCTGGATGGCCGAACAGCGATGGCCAGTGGTGAAAGCCAATGGATCACCGGCCCTGCAGCCCGCACCCAGGTACAACGCTTACGTGCACAGTCCAGTGTAGTGTTGACCGGTGCCGATACGGTATTGATGGACAAGGCCCGTCTGACCGTGCGCGCTGAAGAGCTTGGCGAGACGGTGGAGCAGGCTGCGCTTGCCATGGGCCGCCAACCCCAGCGTGTACTGGTGGACAGCCGATATCGCGTCCCGCTGGACGCGGCGTTCTTTCAGGCTGGACCTGCCTGGGTCGCGGCACTTTCAACTGAGCGAGCAGCGCAGTACCAGTCCCAAGGGCATGAGCTGCTGGCGCTTCCCGAGGATCAGGGGCATATCGCCCTGCTGCCGTTATTACAGCTTCTGGCTGACCGTGGCGTGAATGAGGTGCTGGTCGAGGCTGGTCCCCAGCTGGCCGGTGCGTTCGCGCGGCAGGGGTTGGTCGACGAATTCCATTTCTTCATGGCGCCCAAGCTGTTGGGCTCGACGGCGCGTCCGTTGCTGACGTGGCCGCTTGAAGTCATGAGCGAAGCGCCTGAGCTTGAAATCAGCGAGATCACGCCCGTGGGCCGTGACTGGCATATCGTGGCTAAACCCATTTCAGGCGCCCCGGCGCCCCTTATTTCTGACGTTTCGAGGTAGACATGTTCACTGGCATCATCGAAGCCATAGGCTCGATCGCCGCGCTGACGCCTAAAGGTGGCGACATGCGCGTGTATGTACAGACCGGCAAGCTGGATCTTGCCGATGTAAAGCTGGGTGACAGTATTGCCGTCAGTGGCGTATGCCTGACGGCCGTAGAGCTTCCCGGTGATGGCTTCTGGGCGGACGTAAGCCGCGAGACACTGGCGCGTACGGCCTTTGTTGATCTGAAGATTGGCAGTCGGGTCAATCTTGAGAAGGCTCTGATGCCAACCAGCCGTCTGGGTGGTCATCTGGTTAGCGGGCATGTGGATGGCGTGGGTGAAGTGGTTTCACGCCAGGATAATGCCCGCGCCGTACAGTTCCGTATCCGTGCTCCTCGCGAGCTGGCGCGCTATATTGCCCTAAAGGGGTCGATCACCGTTGATGGCACCAGCCTGACCGTTAATGCGGTGGATGGCGCCGAGTTTGAACTGACCATCGTACCGCATACCCTGGCCGAGACCATCATGGCGGACTATCGCCCCGGCCGTAAGGTCAACCTGGAGGTAGATCTGCTGGCCCGCTACTTGGAGCGCCTGCTCATGGGGGACAAGGCTGCCGAACCGCAGAAGGGCAGCGGTATTACCGAACAATTCCTGGCCCAACACGGCTATCTCAACTCCTGAGCGTAAAGGAAGACCTCCGTGGCACTGAACAGCATCGAAGAAATTATCCAGGACATCCGTGAAGGCAAGATGGTCATCCTCATGGATGATGAGGATCGCGAGAACGAAGGCGATATCATCATGGCGTCTGAGTGCGTGCAGGCTGAGCACATCAATTTTATGGCCAAGCATGCGCGTGGCCTGATCTGTATGCCAATGAGCAAGGAGCGCTGCGAGGCGCTGAACCTGCCGTTGATGGCAGCCCGCAATGGCTCGGGTTTTGGCACCAAGTTCACCATCTCCATCGAGGCGGCCGAAGGGGTGACGACAGGTATTTCCGCTGCAGACCGCGCACGTACCGTACAGGTGGCCGCGGCTAAAAAAGCAACGGCCGCCGATATTGTCAGCCCAGGTCATATCTTCCCGCTCATGGCTCAGCCGGGCGGTGTGCTGGCCCGTGCCGGACATACCGAGGCGGCTTGCGATCTGGCGCGCATGGCAGGCTTTGAGCCGACCGGGGTGATCTGTGAGGTCATGAACGATGACGGCACCATGGCCCGTCGTCCGGAGCTCGAAGCCTTTGCCGAAGAGCATGGGCTGAAGATCGGTACGATTGCCGATTTGATCCACTATCGTCTGCTGCACGAGCATACCGTCAAGCGGATCGACGAACAGCCGCTGGAAACCGAGCTGGGACGCTTTAATCTGGTCACCTACCGTGACGAGGTGGAAGGTGACGTTCATCTGGCGCTGACTATGGGTACCATCAAGAGTGATGAACCGACCCTGGTGCGCGTGCATAATATGGACCCGCTGCGCGATCTGCTGCTGGTGAATCAGGAAGGCCGTTGGAGTCTGCGCGATGCCATGACCAAGGTCGCGGAAGCTGGCACAGGCGTGGTGTTACTGCTGGGGCATTCCCTGGCAGGCGACGACTTGCTCACTCACTTGCGCGAGCCGGTCAGCAAGCCCAAGCCGCAGAGCACATACAGCACCGTAGGCGCTGGTTCGCAGATCTTGCGTGACCTGGGCATACGTAAGCTTCGTCTGCTCAGTGCACCGATGAAGTTCAATGCCATATCCGGCTTTGACCTTGAAGTTGTAGAATACCTGCCTCCCGTATAAACCGGCCTACGGATGGCCTGAACGGTGCGATGGGTGATAACCGTCGCGCCGACGATCGGATTTATTTGCGGGGCGTACGAAAACGCCCCGGTTCTTTAACAGACGAGACCTGCTCATGACCGTGAAGACCATTGAAGGTACTTTCATTGCCCCAAAAGGCCGCTTTGCCCTAGTGGTTGGCCGCTTCAACAGCTTTGTGGTTGAAAGCCTGGTTGAAGGTGCCGTAGATGCCCTGGTACGCCATGGTATCCGCAAGGAAGACATCACCATTATCCGCGTTCCTGGCGCCTTTGAAATTCCGCTGGCTACCCTAAAGGCTGCCCAGCGTGACGAATACTCCGCCATCATTGCGCTGGGCGCTGTGATTCGTGGTAGCACTCCGCATTTTGACTACGTTGCTGGCGAGTGCACCAAAGGCCTGGCGCAGGTTTCCATGGAGTTCGGTGTGCCGGTCTCCTTTGGCGTGTTGACGGTTGATTCCATCGAGCAGGCTATCGAGCGTTCGGGCACCAAGGCGGGTAACAAGGGTGCCGAAGCGGCGCTGTCTGCTCTTGAAATGGTGAGCCTGCTGTCGCAGCTGGAGGCCAAGTGAGCGCTGTAGACGGCCAAAAGCCCAAAGCTCCGCGCGGCAAGATAGCTGCGCGTCGTGAAGCCCGCAGCCTTTCGGTTCAGGCGTTGTATCAGTGGCATATGGCGGGGCAGGCGATCAACGAGATCGAAGCCCAGTTCCGTGTGGACAACGATTTCGCCAATGTTGATGGCGCTTATTTCCATGAGATTCTGCATGGCATTCCCGGCCTGAAAACCGAGATCGATGATCTGATCACCCCTTGCCTGGACCGCCCGCTGGAAGACGTTGATCCGGTTGAACTCGCGATCCTGCGCATGTCCTGCTACGAACTGCGCAACCGTATCGATGTTCCCTATAAGGTCGTTATCAACGAGGGTATCGAGCTGGCGAAGGTATTTGGTGCAACCGACGGGCACAAGTTCGTCAACGGTGTACTGGATAAGTTGGCGCCCAAGCTGCGCGCTGCTGAATTACGCGCCAAGCGTTGACTGTAGCCATGACCGAGTTCGAGTTGATCCGCCGTTATTTTGCTGCCGCGCGCTGCGCACAGCCACGTAAGGATATCGCGCTCGGTCTGGGTGACGATTGTGCCTTGCTTATGCCTCGCCCAGGCGAGCAACTAGCGATTTCTACCGATACGCTGACAGCCGGGGTGCATTTTCCAGAAGTCTGCGATGGCTTTCTGCTGGGGCAACGTGCCCTGGCTGTCAGCGCCAGCGATCTGGCCGCCATGGGGGCCGCACCCCTTGGTTTCACCCTGGCGCTGACGCTGCCGGATGTCGACCCAGTCTGGCTGGAGCGGTTTGCTCAAGGACTCGATCACATGGCTGCGGCCTGTGGTCTGGCCTTGATCGGCGGTGATACAACCCGTGGGCCGCTCTCTCTGACCCTGACTGTCTTTGGCTCCGTACCCCACGTGCAGGCGCTGACGCGGTCGGGCGCCCAGCCGGGCGATTTACTCTGTGTCGGCGGTGCGCCTGGAGAGGCTGGCGGAGCCTTGCCCTTTGTATTGGGACAACGCCAGGAGCGGGGCGCCTACGTTGATACGCTCGTGGCGCGCTACTGGTCGCCGGCGCCTCAGTTCGAGTTGGGGCTTGCGCTAAGAGGTCGGGCTACCGCAGCGCTGGATATATCCGATGGGCTCCTGGCCGACTGCGGCCATATCGCGGCCGCTTCGAACGTCAAGCTGATCATTGAGAATGAAAGGTTGCCGGTCAGCCCTGCGTTGGCGGCACTGTTCGAGCCTGAGCAGATTCGCTCACTGGCAATGTCCGCCGGTGATGATTACCTGCTTGCCTTTACATTGCCTGCACAGTATCTCAAGTCATTGCAGGCAGACTTTCCCCAGGTAGGTGTCATTGGGCGCGTTGTCTCTGGACAGGGTGTTCAGGTGCAGGACGCCATTGGCCGGGATGTCACACCCTTACGGGGCGGTTATCAACATTTTGCGATGAAGCCATGACGTATCGTGCTGGTGATTTATCTGTCCTGGGAGCCATTTCGTGAGTAGACCTGTTAGGTCAGGGCCGGCTACACCGGCGGTGTGGCGTAATCCCTGGCATTTTCTAGCCTTTGGCTTTGGTTCAGGTACGTTACCTAAGGCTCCTGGTACCTGGGGTTCCCTGGTGGCGTTGCCCTTTGTCCCGCTTTGGCATCTGTTGCCGGACTGGGGCTATTGGCTGCTGCTGGTTGCGCTGATGATATTCGGGTTCTGGTTGTGTGGCCGTGTTGCGGATGACATGGGTGTGCACGATCACGAAGGTATCGTCTGGGACGAAATGGTAGGTATCTGGATCACTTTCTGGATGGCTCCGGCCGGCTGGGCCTGGTGGCTGGTGGGGTTTGCCGTGTTTCGGTTCATGGATATTCTGAAGCCCTGGCCGATCAGCTGGCTTGATCGTCATGTTCAAGGCGGCGTCGGTATCATGATTGATGATGTGCTGGCCGGTGTGTTTGCCTGGGCAGTTATGCAGGGATTGGGCTGGAGCTGGGCGCATATCGGGACGCTGTCCTGATCGCAGGCGCTACAAGGAGGCGGTGTGGTGCGCAAATGGATCGATATCGGTGTATTGAGTCTGCTGCCTGCGCTGGTAACTGCCGCGCCTCAGGTTCAAGTGGTAGGTCTGTTCAACGGAGCAGCCGTAATCAATATTGATGGTCAGCGCAAAATGCTCAAAGTCGGTCAGCGACAGGGTGAGGTCGAGCTGGTCAGTGCGACGAGCCGGGAAGCGGTGCTGCGGATTGGAGAAACCAACCAAACGTTCATGCTTTCACGTGAATACAGTGACGGCTTTGCTGCGCCGCATAAGCGCCAACTTAGCATTGCTCGCCGAAATGACGGCCACTATTGGACGTCGGGCTCTATAAATGGCCAGCCTATCGAGTTTCTGATCGACACCGGCGCCTCGACTGTTGCCATGAACGAAGAGCAGGCGAACCGTCTTGGGTTGGATTACCAGAAGGGGCGGCCGGTACAGGTCAACACGGCAGGCGGAACCCGGAGGGCCTGGCTTGTACGCCTGGATCGCGTCAAGGTTGGCACCATTGAGGTGCTGGGTGTCGAGGCCATGGTGTTGGCAGGCGGTCATCCGACAGAAACGCTACTGGGCATGAGTTTTCTCAACCGGGTTGGCTGGCGCGAGGATCAGGGCGTCCTGTATGTCGAGGCCAAGAACTGACGTGATAGCTTCAAGCGCAATAGCCTCATAGCCTTTATGACTGAGCCGTCTCTGTTCATGAATGGTATACTATAACCCTCTTTCCGATAGGAGCCTGACGGTGTCTGTCGTTTTCGTCGCCGCATCCCAATTACCTACGCCCTTTGGCATTTTTACCATGCATGGCTTTCTCGATGAGTCCGATGGTAAGGAGCACGTGGCGCTGACCCTTGGTGATATTGCTAACGGTGAGCCGGTGCTGGGGCGTCTACATTCCGAGTGTCTGACGGGGGATGCCCTGTTCAGCCTGCGCTGCGATTGCGGCTTTCAGCTGGAGGCGGCAATGCGAGCCATTGCTGAAGAAGGCCGTGGCGTTATCTTGTACTTGCGTCAGGAGGGGCGTGGTATTGGTCTCTTGAACAAGATCCGCGCGTATGAGCTGCAGGACGCAGGAGCTGATACGGTTGAGGCCAATGAACGTTTGGGATTTGGTGCAGACCAGCGTAACTACAGCTTGTGCAAGCCAATGCTCAAGCATCTGGGCGTCAATGCATTGAAGCTGATGACCAATAACCCTCGCAAGGTCAAAGCCTTGGAGGACCTGGGAATTACCGTAGCACAGCGTGTACCGCTGCAGACGGGGCTTAACCCTCATAACAAGCGTTACCTGGCCACCAAGGCCGGCAAGCTGGGTCACATGCTTGGCAATATCCATCAAGGCGAAGTTCTTCCTTCCTGATGAAGGCAGGCAGTCGCTGTTCATTTCTGACCGGCGCCTGCCTGCTAGTCTGCTGTGTTCTCTCCCAGGCTGCTGAGCGTGTCGTCAGTCTGGCGCCTTCGATGACCGATATCATGCTGGAACTGGGCGTAGAGAGCCGCTTGGTAGGCGTGCTGGACGCAAGCGAGCGTCCTGCTTCTTTGGCCGGGCTGCCTTCCGTAGGGCGTTATGGTCAGGTCAATATCGAAAAGATTGTCTCACTGCGCCCTGACCTTATTTTGCTTTGGCCCGGCGCAGTCCCGTCCGCCCAACGCGAGCAGCTCAAGCAGTTGGGCTATACCATTGAAACTCTGGATGTTCATCGGTTGGATGAGCTGGCAGACGGGCTCGCTCGAATCGCTCAGGCGGTAGGTGTTCCTGATAAAGGGCAGCACTTGGCGACCCAGTTTCGTGAGCGTCTCGCCAGTGTGCGTAACCGCTACAGGCAGTTGCCGACTGTACATGTGTTCTATCAAGTCTGGGACAAACCGCTGTATACCGTAGGAGGCACGCAAATTATCAGCAATGCCATACAGGTATATGGGGGCAGGAGTATATTCGCCGATCTCTCACAACCGGCGCCGCAGGTGGGCGTAGAAGCTGTGCTCACAAGAAACCCCGAGGTGATACTGGCCATGGAGCAGGCTCAGCTCGAACCATGGCGACAGTGGCCAACATTAAAGGCGGTGGCACACCACCAACTCTGGGCTGTAGGTGACAAGCGGCTTGAACGGCCCAGCTATGGCATGCTGGACGCAGTGGTCAGGTTGTGTGAGCTGATAGACAAGGCCCGCTAGGCGGGCCTGTCCCAACGCGTCCCGTCAGGGGTTGCGTGAAGCGAGTACAAGCGGAGCGGGCTCGGAAGCTGTATTGGCTTCAAGCTGTGCCAGGCGCTGCTTAACGGCCTTTTCGATGCCAAGTGCATCCAGTCCGCATTCAGCCAGCATTTCACTCGGCTTGGCATGCTCGACGTAGTAATCGGGCAGACCCAGATTCAAGATCGGCTTGAGCAGGTTTTCTCGGGCGAGGAACTCGTTCACGGCGCTGCCTGCACCGCCCATGATGCTGTTTTCCTCGATCGTAACCAGCAGGTCGTGGCTGTCTGCGAGTGCCCGGATCAGGGCTTCGTCCAATGGCTTGACGAAGCGCATGTCGGCCACGCTTGCATCAAGGCCTTCTGCTACCTGCAAGGCCTCTTTCAGCTGTACGCCAAATACCAGAAAGGCAACCCTGCGACCTTGACGGCGAAGAACGCCTTTGCCGATTTCCAGTGGCTCAAGCCCTGGCTCAATGGCTGCGTTAGGGCCGCTGCCCCGTGGATAGCGAACAGCCGCAGGCCCCTTGAATTGGTAACCCGTCGTCAGCATACGGCGCATTTCGTTCTCATCGCTGGGCGCCATGATCACCATACCGGGAATACAGCGCAGGAACGACAGGTCGAAACTGCCGGCATGTGTAGGGCCGTCTTCACCCACCAGACCGGCGCGATCGATGGCAAACAGCACATCGAGGTTCTGTACGGCTACGTCATGGATCAGCTGGTCGTAGGCGCGCTGCAGGAAGGTGGAGTAAATCGCCACTACCGGCTTGGCACCATCACAGGCCAGACCCGCTGCCAGGGTCACGGCGTGCTGTTCGGCGATCGCAACATCGAAATAGCGGTCTGGATACTGCTCGCTGAAGCGGATGAGGTCGGAGCCTTCCTTCATGGCAGGTGTTATACCTACCAGTTTGGGGTCAGCTGCCGCCATGTCACATAGCCAGTCGCCGAAGATGTTCGAATATTTGGGACTACCAGGCTTCTTGGGTGCCGCATTCAAGGGCTCAAGCTTGGTGATGGCGTGATATTCGATAGGTGCTGCTTCGGCAGCGCTGAAACCCTTGCCTTTCTTGGTCACGATATGCAGGAACTGCGGACCTTTGGCGTCACGCAGGTTGCGCAGGGTAGTGATCAGCGTCGGCAGGTCATGCCCATCGACGGGGCCAATGTAGTTCCAGCCCAGCTCTTCAAACAGGGTGCCCGGAACCAGCATTCCTTTGGCAGCCTCTTCGGTACGGCGGGCGATTTCCCACGCACCAGGCAGCTTGGCCAGTACCTTTTTCCCACCCTCGCGCATGTTCTGATACGTGCGACTGGACAGGAGCTTGGCAAGGTAATTCGACAGACCTCCCACGTTATGGGAGATCGACATGTCGTTGTCATTGAGAACGACGAGCATGTCGGCTTCTACGTCGGAGGCGTGATTGAGCGCTTCGAATGCCATGCCTGCGGTCAGGGCGCCATCACCGATCACCGCAACGGACTTGCGCTTGCTGCCTTGCATGCGGGCAGCAATGGCCATGCCCAGCGCCGCGCTTATCGAGGTGCTGGAGTGGCCAACCCCAAAGGTGTCGTACTCACTTTCAGAGCGACGCGGAAAGGCAGCGACCCCGCCTTTCTGGCGCAGTGTACCCATCTGGTCACGGCGTCCGGTCAGGATTTTGTGCGGGTAAGCCTGATGGCCGACATCCCAGACAAGGCGGTCGTCGGGTGTATCGAACACATAATGCAGCGCAACGGTCAGTTCGATGACCCCGA
This sequence comes from Pseudomonas sp. LTJR-52, assembly GCF_003691465.1. Classification (NCBI taxonomy): domain Bacteria; kingdom Pseudomonadati; phylum Pseudomonadota; class Gammaproteobacteria; order Pseudomonadales; family Pseudomonadaceae; genus Pseudomonas; species Pseudomonas sp. LTJR-52. Next base: position 4,081,911 of record NZ_CP033105.1, on the reverse strand, counting down.
GGCCGGCACCAAAATGCCCGCCGGTCTGCCCGACGGTATAGAGCAGATAGTGGCGCAACTCATCGGCGAGCGTTTCCAGCTCGTGCTCGCTCAGGTGGCGCAGCGCAGCCGGGGTGTCGATGCGGTCGAGCAATGGCGTGGCGGGCCGCTCGCGTGGAATCTCGTGCAGCGTCTTGGGCATCAGGTCATCGTTATAAGGTATGAAAGATCGAAGTTTACCCGAAGCCCTCCAGTCACCCAACAGTGAACCGTCATATAGAGCTTCGAGCTGTTCTGTGTGTGACTAGTGGCGGCGTTGGACGATGTAGAGTGCTAATGCCCGCAAGGGTTCGGCAGACTCGCCAAAGTGCTGCAAGGCCTGCTGGGCTTGTTCACACAATAGCTGCGCATAATGCTTGGCCTCATCCAGGCCCAGCAGGGCCGGGTAGGTTGGCTTGTCCCGCGCAACATCTGCGCCCTGGCGCTTGCCCAGGGTGGCGGTGTCGCTTTCTACATCCAGCACATCGTCCTGTACCTGAAAGGCCAATCCTACTGCGCGGGCATAGCGGCTCAGGGCATCCAGCTGCTCGAGCGTGGCCTTGCCGCTGGCCAATGCACCCAGGCGGACACTGGCCTCGATCAGTGCGCCAGTCTTGTGACGATGCATGATTTCAAGCGCCGTCTGGTCTATCTGTCTACCAACGGACTCAAGGTCAATGGCCTGACCGCCTACCATGCCGGCAGGGCCAGAAGCCTGAGCCAGGATATTAAGCATTTCCAAACGTGTCTCGGCCGTTTGCGGTGCGTTGGTCAGTATTTCAACTGCAAATGTTTGCAGTGCATCGCCTGCCAGAATGGCACACGCTTCGTCGTAAGCCTTGTGCGTAGTCGGACGGCCACGACGCAAGTCGTCGTCATCCATAGCCGGCAAGTCGTCATGCACAAGTGAGTATGCGTGGATCAGCTCGACGGCGCACGCAGCATTGTCGGCCTGAGAGGGCTCTCCCCCAAGGGCTTCGCAGGCGGCATACACCAACAGGGGGCGCACACGCTTGCCGCCACCCATGACGCTATAACGCATTGCCTCATACAGGCGATCGAGCTCCGGACGTGGCGAGACGAACAGGGTGTCCAGCATGGCGTCGACACGTGCCTGACTGCGAGCCTGATAATCCTTGATCATGTGTCGTCGCCCTGTACGTCGAAGGGGGCTTCGGTCATGACTCCGTCGCGCTCGAGCAGAATCTGGACTTTCTGCTCAGCCTGACTCAGTGCACTCTGGCATTCACGGGTCAGGCGAATACCCTGTTCGAAGGCGCCCAGTGATTCTTCGAGGGAAAGCTCACCGCTTTCCAGGCGCTCGACCAGGGTTTGCAGTTCTGCCAGGGAGTGTTCGAAATCGGGAGCTTTCTTGCGGGCCATTGGCAATCTCGGGGGTGATACACAATCGCGGGACACTAGCAGAGGCGTGGAAGCCGAGTAAATACTTGCAGCGGAAATAAGAACGGCCCTGTCCAGGAGCCGATGGGGTAAGCGCCAGGACAAGGCCGTATACGGCTGGACAGAGGCCAAGGCATCGGTCCGGGAGGAAGTGCACTCTATAAGGTGTTACCAAGCGAAACTGTTTGCTCGCAGGCCAACACACATAGCAACTATCGCGCCAGGGCATGACAATTTGATTTCAGATGCTTTTTGCCTGAAAAAATAGAAAACAGATGCGCTTTTGTGGAGCAAAAACCGCTGTCTAAGTATTTCATGGCGCAGTTGAAACTATCTCCTCGCTACATCGTTACGTGAGCGTTGAGCACGGGATCTGCTTTTTGCTAAGCGAGGTGACATTCCTGATATCGGCTATCGACTCAGCTCATATGCACACATGTTAACTGTTGATGCCAGGTTCAGCGATTCGATAGCGCCGCAGCCGGGAATGGTAAAAGGTTGCGCATTAAGTACGGTCAATTGCTCATGGGGTATGCCCCGCGCTTCATTGCCGAACAAATAGCAGTCGAATGTCTTAAACGCTGCCGATTGAACGTGATCACCACTCATGTCCAGACAGGCAATGCGGTCAAACCGTGTGCGCAGGGAATCTATTTTCACGTCCAACTCAATGGAAGCATGAAAAATGGCGCCCATGCTGGAGCGAACAACTTTAGGGTTGTACGGATCAACACTGCCAGGGCTAAGCAAGCAGCGAAAGTTACCGAACCATACCAGCGTGCGCAGGATGGTGCCGAGATTGCCCGGATCCTGAATTTCATGCAGGTAAATGGAGCGCTCGTTATCAGCAGGCGCGCAACCCGGTGCGTTAGTGGCCGGCATCGGTACCAGCGCAATAACGCCTTGCGGTGTTTTGGTATCGGATATCTGCGCCATTTGGCGGTCACTGATCACATGGGTTTCAAACGAGCTTGCCCAATGTTCATAGGCCTCGGTTACATAGAGCTGACTGCTCTGTAGCAGCGGATTCTGTAGCGCCGCCTTTTGTAACTCCAGCAGCAGATGTTCGCCCTCCACCAGAAAATAACCGAACTCGGCCCGGTATTTCTTCTGGTGAAGTTTTTTGACGTCATCGAATTTCATCAAGACGCCGCTCGGCTGGGCTGCATGTTCGCCATCTCAAAGTCCGATAGAAGCGATTTGGCCAAAGCCTCGGCAACTTTAATTCCATCTACGCCCGCCGACAAAATGCCCCCCGCATAACCGGCACCTTCACCAGCCGGATACAGGCCGCGCAGGTTGAGGCTTTGCAAGGTCTCGTTGTCGCGAGTAATGCGGACAGGAGAGGACGTGCGGGTTTCGATACCTGTGAGAATGGCATCATCACGATCAAAGCCACGAATCTGCTTGCCGAATGCCGGCAGCGCTTCGCGGATGGCCTCGATGGCATAGTCTGGCAGCGAGGGCGCAAGATCACCCAGGCGTACGCCGGGTTTGTAGGAGGGCTCTACCTCGCCAAGTTCGGTCGACGGCACTCCACGGATGAAGTCGCCCACCAATTGTGCTGGTGCGCAGTAATCGCTGCCCCCCAGCTCGTAGGCCCGCGACTCAAGGCGTTCTTGCAGATCCAGGCCAGCCAGCGGGTCGCCTGGGAAATCCTGCTCCGGGTTGATACCCACAACAATGCCTGAGTTTGCATTGCGCTCGTTGCGCGAGTACTGGCTCATGCCATTGGTCACGACGCGCCCCGGTTCGGAGGTGGCGGCCACTACGGTTCCGCCGGGGCACATGCAGAAACTGTAGACGGCACGACCGTTTTTGGCGTGATGCACTAATTTGTAATCGGCGGCGCCCAGCTCCGGATGGCCGGCGTATTTGCCCAGGCGAGCCTGATCGATCATGCCTTGCGGATGCTCGATGCGGAAACCCACCGCAAAAGGTTTGGCTTCGATATATACGCCCTGGCGATGTAGCATGCGGAAGGTATCGCGAGAGCTGTGACCCAGCGCGAGCACCACATGGCGGCTGCGGATTGTCTCGCCATTGGCTAACACCACACCTTCAAGCTGGCCGTTGTCGATCAGCAGATCGGTCACTTTACTCTCGAAGCGCACTTCGCCACCCAAGGCGATGATCTCCTCTCGCATCGCTGCGACCACGCCGGTGAGACGGAAGGTGCCGATATGCGGCTTGCTCACATACATGATCTCTTCCGGCGCGCCAGCGCGGACGAACTCGTGCATCACTTTGCGGGCGTAGAACTTGGGATCCTTGATCTGGCTATAGAGTTTACCGTCCGAGAACAGGCCGGCTCCTCCCTCACCAAACTGTACGTTGGATTCCGGCGTCAGGATCTTTTTACGCCACAGCGCCCAGGTATCCTTGGTGCGTTTACGTACATCCTTGCCGCGCTCCAATACGATGGGCTTGAATCCCATCTGTGCGAGCAGCAGCGCCGCGAACAATCCACAAGGACCAAAGCCTACGATTATCGGGCGCTCGCGCAAGTGGGCTGGCGCTTGAGCTACTGGGTAGTAGTGGGTGTCCGGTGCTGGACGTACATGATTGTCATCGGCAAAGCGCGCCAGGATTGCCGCCTCGTTGCGTGCCTCTAGATCGATGATATAGATGAACAGAATGACGCTGTTTTTCTTGCGAGCATCGTAGCTGCGCTTGAATACAGTGAAGTTCAGCAAGTCGGCGTCGCTGATGCCCAGGCGTTTGACAATGGCCTTGCGCAACTCATCTGAAGAATGATCAAGAGGCAGGGACAGTTCGTTGATGCGAATCATGGCGGTAATCCTGGCCGGTGACTCCGGCAAAGGAAGCTTTAGAAAGGATGGGGTAAGAGGCGAATTATACCTCTCTCTATCCCTCCCTGACAGTCCTGCCTAACGGGTGCTACACGATCCCTGCCCACCAGTCTTATATTATCGGTTTATAATCATTGCCATTGTGCGTCCAACCGCTTTCTGTTTTTCCCAGGCGTTGGTCTGCTTCTCCCATTGAATTTTCCGTGCTTGGCTCCCTCATGAAACGATCCAAAAGCAGCCGCCGTTGGCTGGATGAACACGTCAACGATCCTTATGTTAAGCGGGCTCAGAAGGATGGCTTGCGTTCTCGTGCCAGTTACAAGCTGATCGAGCTGAACGAGAAGGACAAGCTGATACGTCCCGGCATGCTGGTCATGGACCTTGGCTCCGCACCGGGCGGTTGGTCACAGGTGGCTGGCGGTCTCGTAGGCGAGAAGGGACGGGTTCTGGCTAGTGATATTCTGCCGATGGACCCGCTGGAAAACGTCGACTTCATCCAGGGCGATTTCACCGACGACGCGGTGTTCCAACAGATTCTCGACAAGCTCGATGGTAATCAACCTGATCTGATCATCTCTGACATCGCTCCCAATATCAGTGGCATCGCTGCTGCCGACCAGGCGTCCTCGATGTATCTGGTCGAACTCGTCCTTGATATGGCGCGTCAGGTGCTCAAGCCCAACGGTAACCTTGTAGCCAAGGTATTCCAGGGAGAGGGCTCCGACGAGTTTCTGAAAGACGTTCGCACCTCATTCGAGAAGGTGATGATACGTAAGCCAGAGGCATCGCGGCCGCGCTCAAGGGAGGTCTATCTGGTGGCAAAGGGCTTTAAAGGATAAAGCCCCGTGGTGCGCTCTTCGAGAGCTTGACGCTTCGCTGGGTTGTGCACAGTCCAGCGATGACAAAAAACCCAAAGGGCACCTTTCGCTGAGCGTTATACCCTCCCTTATTATTCGCTAGATGACCGCCTTGGATAGCGCTCAACGAGTCGATCAGAGCCAAAGGTCTGGCTTTGTTCAGGTTTGACCGAAACCGGGTAAAACGATAGGCATTAAAAAGCCGGCTTGTGGCCGGCTTCGTGAGGTAGTAGCGACTTATTTTTGGTAAGCCGCGACTGCCTTTAAGATCTCCGCACGGGCTTCTTCAGCATTGCCCCAGCGTTCAACTTTTACCCACTTGCCTTTTTCAAGATCCTTGTAGTTCTCGAAGAAGTGCTTGATCTGCTCCAGCAGCAGAGCCGGCAAGTCGGTGTATTCCTTTACATCATGGTACAGCACAGACAGTTTGTCATGCGGAACGGCAACTAATTTTGCATCGCCACCGGCTTCGTCGGTCATGTGCAGTACGCCAACCGGACGTGCGCGAATGACGGCGCCCGGCGTAACCGGGTAAGGCGTTACGACGAGCACGTCGAGGGGATCGCCATCATCAGCCAGCGTGTTGGGGATATAGCCATAGTTGGCCGGATAGAACATCGGGGTCGCCATGAACCGGTCGACAAACAGAGTATCGCTGTCCTTGTCGATTTCGTATTTGATGGGTGCATGGTTAGCCGGGATTTCAATCGCGACGTAGATGTCGTTCGGCACGTCTTTGCCGGCCGGAATCTTGCTATAGCTCATAGAGCGACTCACCTTTGTTGGTAGGCCAAATTGATGTGGTTTGGAGTATAGGCATATTTGACCCGCGATTCGAGCCTTGGGGTGGGATAAGGTTCAAAGCAGGAACTTTGTAACGGTAACGGACCCGAAAAAAGAGGCCTGCCTGTTAGAGGGCGGGGCAGCTTTCCTCTGAATCGGAGACAACATCGGCATGTTCCAATGGATCAATGAGGCGACAGCCATCAACCTGGCGCTTGCACTTGTCATTACTATCATCAGCTATGGCGTCATTCGCCGGCTCGTTACAGCCGTTACCAGTCGCGTTGTGAATTGGTCCTCCCGGGCAAACAGCGGTTGGGCACACTACGTAGGCGAGATCATTGGTCGAACCAGTCGCTTGCTTATTCTGCTCATGGCTATTCAGATCGGACTGTATGTCATTGATCTAAGCCCAAGCTGGGAGGCACGCGTCAGCCATATCTGGTTCCTGGTCCTGGCTCTACAGTTCGGGCTGTGGGTCGATGGCGCAATTCTGCTATGGGCACGTTCGGCACTGCAGAACAGGAATGGCCATCAGCGCAGCCAGCTCACCATGACCATGATTTCGCTGATGGTCCGGGTAGCCTTGTGGACAGTGGTTCTGCTTGCAGTACTCTCCAACCTGGGTGTCGATATCACGGCGTTCGTCGCCAGCTTGGGTATTGGTGGTATTGCCGTCGCGCTGGCCGTTCAGAATGTGCTGAGTGACCTGTTTGCCTCGCTGTCCATTGGTATCGACAAGCCTTTCGAGCAAGGTGATTTCGTCGTATTTGGCGATATTGCCGGCTCCATTGAATACATTGGCCTCAAGACCACGCGTATTCGCAGCCTTAGCGGTGAGCAGGTGGTCTGCTCCAACACGAAGCTGCTGCAGCAGACAATCCATAATTATAAGCGGATGTCCGAACGGCGGATGCTGTTCCAGTTCGATATCAGTTACCGCACACCTGCCGATCAAGTGGGTGAAATTGCTCCACTCGTAAAGCAGATTGTCACGTCATTGGAGAACACCCGTTTCGATCGTGCGCATCTGCTGGCACTGGAAAGTAGCGCCTTGAAATTCGAGGTGGTGTATTACGTGTTGAGCGCGGACTACAACCAGTACATGGATATTCAACAGAGCATCAATCTGGCACTGCTCAAGGAGCTGGACCAGCGTGGCATCAAGTTCGGTATGCCTGTTCGGTCACTGGAGTTTCTGGAGGAGGTTCCCTTGGCCTATCAGGGTTCGCCGGACGCTCCTCGTGGAGGTGACTCGGCTGCGGGAATTGAAATCCGCTGAGCCAACGCCTGTAGCCGCGTCAGTGGATCCTGACGGAAAAACTGACGTAGCTGCATATAAACATCCGGGTATGCCTGATCGAGTACATCGGGTGCGGTAAAGAAGTATTCACAGCAGACGGCAAAGAACTCAGCAGGATGCTCGCTGGCATAGGGATCGATCAGTGTTTCCTTATGGGTATCAATCTGTCGGTTGAGATCATCGTAAGCAGCCTGCATGACCTCAGCCCAGCGAGGAAGCGACATGTCCCGGTGCAGTGGGGGCAGGCCATTGGCATCGCCGTTGAGCATGTCGAGCTTATGCGCCAATTCATGGATGACCAAGTTGTAACCCGTCCAGTCACCGCTTTCCTGAACACCCGACCACGCCAGAATCACTGGACCTTGTAGCCAAGCCTCACCGCTATGGCTTTCGCTTCCCTCATGTTCAATTCCGCTATCGTCACGGTAGCGTTGCGGGCTGACAAAATCCGAGGGGTAGAGGATCAGCTCGTGGAAGTTGCCATACCAGTCTTCCTCAGGCAGGTATAGCAAGGGCAGCTGGGCCTGGGCAGCCAGGGCCAGGCGGTCAACATCAGCAAGCGCAATGTCACCCAGTAGCGTCAGGCGTTTATGCGCCAGAAAAAGGATGCTGCGCTGTTGAAGCCGTTGATCAGATTCAGGCGGGAGTCCGTCGAGGAAAGGCAGGCGGGAATGAACTTCATCCCAGAGCGCCGGCGGGATAACGGTCCGTTCAAGGACCCGTCGATCCCGCCAGGCGCGCAGGGACCACATGCGTTAGCCGATTTCGCTGCGGCTGGGGCTCGGACGCAGGCGACGGCTGACCATGCTGATGACCATGGGCAGCAGCGAGATGGCAATGATGGCGATAACCAGCATGGACAGGTGCTGCTTGATGAACGGCACATTGCCAAAGAAGTAACCCAGGGTAACCAGACCGCCTACCCAGAGGAACGTGCCCAGGACGCTGAAGCCCAGAAAACGGAAATAGTGCATGCGACCGATGCCCGCCACGAATGGCGCGAACGTTCGGATGATGGGCAGGAATCGCGCCAGGGTAATGGTCTTGCCGCCATGCAGGGCATAGAACGCCTGGGTACGCTCCAGATAGTCGCGACGGAATATCTTGGAGTTTGGTCGCGAGAAAAGCTTTTCACCCAGGGTTCGGCCAATGACATAGTTGGTGCTGTCACCGGCAACGGCCGCGAAGGCAAGAAGGCTACCCAGAAGCCAGGGGTCCATGCCGCCTGTTGCGCAAATGGCACCAGCAATGAACAGCAATGAGTCACCGGGCAGGAAGGGCATGACTACCAAGCCCGTTTCGCAAAAAATGACCAGGAACAGGATGAAATAGATCCATGACCCATAGTTGCTGACCAGCATTTCCAGGTAAACGTCGAGGTGGAGGATCAAATCGATCGGGTTAAAGTCCATGTACAGCCTATCTATGGCAGCGGGTCGAAGCTCCATTATAGGGCGAAGGCTCTAGGTCGCGAGTAGCCATTAGGGTAAACGGTAGGGTGGGATTTGCGATCTACCGCACGGATATCTGCTTTCTTCTCTTTCAAGGCCGGAGCTCGGCTGGGATCAGATGGAATTTCGTGATTCACGAGGCGGATGAACCCATAGAGTCCTGACGGCGCTGTGCTAACCTTCGGCTCGTTTTCAATGGGGCTGCCAGGGCCTCGCTTGTCAGGGGTTATTCATGCATATCCACATTCTCGGCATCTGCGGGACGTTCATGGGCTCTTTGGCCGTGCTGGCCAAGGAGTTGGGTCATCGAGTGACCGGTTCCGATGCCAATGTCTATCCGCCCATGAGTACGCAGCTGGAGGCACAGGGTATCGAGCTGATGCAGGGATACGAGCCTGCCCACCTTGAACCGGCGCCGGATCTGATCGTGATCGGCAACGCACTCTCTCGGGGTAATCCGGCTGTGGAGCATGTCCTGAACAAGGGGTTGCCCTATGTATCCGGACCGCAATGGCTGGCAGATCATGTATTGCAGGGACGCTGGGTTCTGGCTGTAGCGGGTACCCACGGCAAGACCACCACCACGAGCATGCTAGCCTGGGTGCTGGAGCATGCAGGCATGAGCCCGGGCTTCTTGATTGGCGGTGTACCCCAAAATTTTGGGATATCCGCCCGGCTGGGCGGAACGCCTTTCTTTGTCGTAGAGGCTGACGAGTACGATAGCGCCTTTTTCGATAAGCGCTCCAAGTTCGTCCATTATCGACCGCGCACCGCTATCCTGAACAACCTCGAGTTTGATCATGCCGATATCTTTCCCGATCTGGCAGCGATCGAGCGGCAGTTTCATCATCTGGTGCGTACGATTCCAGGTGAAGGACTCATCATTCATCCAACTGCTGAAAAAGCGCTGTCTCATGTCCTGACGATGGGGTGCTGGACGCCGGTTCAGACGACAGGAGAGGGCGGGCAGTGGCAGGCCCGCTTGCTCCATGAGGACGGCTCGCGGTTTGAGGTAATCTTCGATGGGAAGACACAGGGAACGGTTGAGTGGAGTCTGACCGGCCAGCATAACGTGGCCAATGCCCTGGCCACCTTGGCCGCCGCGCGGCATGTAGGCGTCGTGCCGCCTCAAGGGATCGAGGCGTTAAATGCATTCAAGAGCGTTAAGCGCCGAATGGAAACGGTTGCCGAAATCAACGGCGTCACGATCTATGATGACTTCGCCCATCATCCCACGGCCATTGCCACTACGCTTCAAGGATTGCGGGCACGTGTAGGAGAGGAATCCATCATTGCAGTCATCGAGCCACGCTCCAACTCGATGAAGTTGGGCGCCCACCGTGACGGCCTGCCGGACAGTGTTCGACAGGCCGACTCCGTTATCTGGTATGCGCCGCCGAACCTGGGGTGGGATCTGGCCGAGACAGCAGCGAATTGCCCTGTCCCGGCGGTTGTTTGCGACTCGCTTGAGGCCATTATCGCGCGCGTTAAAGAAGCGGCGAAAGGCAGGACCCATGTAGTCATCATGAGTAACGGCGGGTTTGGTGGTCTGCACGGCAAGCTGGCTGCTGCGTTGCGTGAAGGAGGCCCTGCATGAGCGGACCGGAACGTATCACCCTGGCAATGACCGGCGCTTCTGGTGCTCAATACGGATTACGGCTGCTTGACTGTCTGGTGCAGGAGGAGCGTGAGGTTCACTTTCTGATCTCCAAGGCTGCACAGCTGGTCATGGCCACTGAGACCGATGTGGCGCTACCGGCTAAACCTCAAGCTATGCAGGCGTTTTTGACAGAATACACCGGCGCTGCGCCCGGGCAGATTCGAGTCTTTGGCCAGAGCGACTGGATGGCGCCCCCGGCGTCAGGTTCCAGTGCGCCGGCAGCCATGGTGGTTTGCCCATGCTCGACCGGTACGCTGTCCGCCATTGCAACAGGTGCCTGCAATAACCTGATCGAGCGCGCTGCCGATGTGGCCATCAAGGAGCGGCGTACCTTGGTTCTAGTACCCAGGGAATCACCGTTCTCCAGTATTCATCTGGAAAACATGCTCAAGCTGTCCAACCTGGGCGCGACGATTCTTCCGGCTGCGCCAGGGTTCTATCACCAGCCGCAAACGGTGGATGATCTGATCGACTTTGTCGTGGCCCGGATTCTTAATACGTTGAGTATTCCCCAAGACATGCTGCCCCGTTGGGGCGAGCATCATCTGGTGAGCGATGAGTAAGTTTCTCTGTGCGTGCCTGGTGCTTGTACTGAGTGGCTGCGCCAGCGTCAGCACGCTTAATGCGGGTAAGTCGGGCGCTCCGATCGTTTACTCGGGAACCCGGCTGGACTGGTATGCCATTCAAGGGGGCTGCTGTCCAACGGAGCGCTTTGGCGTAGAGGCTCCCGCCTATCCCAGGCTCGATCTGCCGGGCAGTCTGCTGGTGGACACGGTGTTATTCCCCCTTGCCCTGGCAAAGGTGTTGGGTATCGGGTTGAACGTTCGCGGAGGCAGTTGAGCTATCCCCAGGCATTGGCGAAGGCGGCTTCACTTCGTTATAGTCGGTCGGGTCTTCAGGGCGGGGTGAGATTCCCCACCGGCGGTAAACCACATGGTGGCAAGCCCGCGAGCGCTCCGATACGTCGGAGGTCAGCAGACCTGGTGTGACTCCAGGGCCGACGGTCATAGTCCGGATGAAAGAAGATGCGTTTGTCTACCTATGCCGCCTGGCATAAGTAGCGTCTGCGCTTTTTGCCCTGAAACGTTCACTCACCCAACGAGGACGTTTCATGCCTATGCTCGACCCGCAACGCCATTCCCGCCTGCATGCTGCTATAGCAGCCTACCGTGAGGGGCGCCCAGTGCTTCTGCTGGATGATGTCGACCGTGAAAACGAAGCTGATCTGGTAGCCGCTGCTGAAAATCTCACCTTGAGCACGATGGTAAAGATGATCCGGGATGGCAGCGGTATTGTCTGCCTGTGCCTGGATGATGCCAGTGTGCGGTGCCTGGACCTGCCGCCCATGGTCAAGAATAACCAGGCACGTCATGGAACAGGGTTTACAGTTTCCATCGAGGCGGCGGAAGGTGTGACTACCGGTGTTTCGGCTGCTGATCGGATGATCACTATTCGGGCCGCGCTGGACTCCTGCGAAGGTCGGAGCCGAATCGTCAGCCCGGGGCATATCTTTCCCTTGCGCGCGCGTGAAGGTGGGGTGCTGACTCGGCGCGGTCATACCGAGGGCTCGGTGGAGCTGGCCATGCTGGCAGGGCTACGTCCGGCAGCCGTATTGTGCGAGCTGATGAACCCTGATGGCAGCATGGCGCGTGGTACTGATGTCGAGCACTACGCGCAGCAGCACGGGATACCTGTGCTGACCATTGAGGAGATCGTACGTTACCGTGAGGAGGAAGCACTATTGGCATCCCAGTCGGTCAGCGTCGTCTGATGTAGCGCCAATGTCTGCCAGCTACTCGGTCGGTTCCTGGCAGACATCCACCCATTGGGCCTCGACCAGTTCGGCCAGCCGTTGCGGGGTAATGCGCACGGCGCTGTGGATTGCGCCAGCTGCCGGCAGAACCTCATCAAAAGCCTTGAGCGAGCAATCGCAATATACCGGCATGGGCGTTGCCAGTCCGAATGGGCAAACGCCGCCTACCGGATGGCTGGTCAGCAGCAGCACGCGCTCGCCATCCAGCATCTTGGCTTTGCCGCCAAACGCAGCCTTGAGCTTTTTATTGTCCAGTCGTGCATCGCCTCGTGCCACGAGCAGCACCTCACGTTCACCAATCTTCAGTCCAAGCGTTTTAGCAATTCGCCCCGGTTCGACGCCATGTGCTTCGGCCGCCAGGGCAACGGTTGCGGTGCTGGTTTCAAGCTCAATGATGTGAATGTCCGGGGCGTGGGTCGTGAAAAAGTCGCGGACTGAATCCAGGCTCATGAGGGGCTCCCATTCGGTAGAGCCTGGATTCTTGAAAAGCCGGGCGCGTGCGTCAACCCTTGATCAGCATTCAACCATGCTGACAGCGAGCCCGCCCCGAGAGGTTTCCTTGTATTTGTCCTGCATGTCGGCACCGGTATCACGCATGGTACGAATGACTCGATCCAGCGAGATGAAATGTTCTCCGTCACCGCGTAGCGCCATCTGGGCGGCATTGATGGCTTTCACGGCGGCAATGGCATTGCGCTCGATACAGGGCACCTGAACCAGTCCTCCCACCGGGTCGCATGTCAGGCCCAGGTTATGCTCAAGGCCGATTTCCGCAGCATTTTCCACCTGTTCTGGCGTTGCGCCCAGCAGCTCGGCCAGCCCGGCAGCCGCCATGGCACAGGCCGAGCCCACTTCGCCCTGACACCCCACCTCGGCGCCTGAGATCGAGGCATTCTTTTTACACAAGATGCCTACTGCGGCCGCAGCCAGCAGATAGCGCACGACATCTTCATCGTTCGCATCCGGGTTGAATTTCATGTAGTACATCAGTACCGCAGGAATGATGCCCGCCGCGCCATTGGTAGGCGCCGTTACCATGCGACCTCCCGCGGCATTTTCCTCGTTGACCGCCAAGGCGAACAGGTTGACCCACTCCATGGCTGAAAGCGTCGAGCTGATAACGCTCGGGTTGGTCATCGCCCGCAGGCTACGGTGCAGACGAGCGGCACGGCGTGGGACTTTAAGGCCGCCCGGCAGTACACCTTCATGGGCTAGCCCATTCCGAATACATTCGCGCATGGTCTGCCAGATCTGTAAAAGGCTTGCGCGAATGTCATCCTCACTGCGCCAGGCTTTTTCATTGGCAAGCATAAGGGCGGAGATGGACAACCCATGCTCGCGGCACAGGCGTAGCAGTTCTGCTGCGCTGGAGAAGTCATAGGGCAGGGTAGTGGTATCCTGATCACGCTGGCCGCTGGCCGCCTGTTGGCTGTCGATAACAAAACCGCCGCCCACGGAATAGTAGGTTTCCTCGAACAGCTCTCCAGTCTCGCCAAATGCGGTAAGGGTCATTGCATTGGGATGGTAAGGCAGGTTCTCATCGAGCAGATGCAGGTCTCGTGTCCAAACGAACTCTATGGGGTGGCTACCCCCGAGCATAAGCGTGTTTTCAAGCTTGAGCGTCTGGATGCAGGGCTCGATCCGGTCGGGATCAACCCGGTCTGGCCACTCTCCCATCAACCCCATCAACGTTGCACGGTCAGTCCCGTGCCCGACACCTGTTGCGGACAGGGAGCCATACAGGCGTACTTCTACCCGGCGAGTCTGCTCCAGGCATTGTTGCTCACGTAAGGTGGAGACGAATAATGCACCGGCTCGCATGGGGCCTACCGTGTGAGAGCTGGAAGGACCCACGCCGATTTTAAACAGGTCGAATACGCTGATGGCCATGCTGAAGTCCTGAATATGAGGTTCAATGGTGACCGTAACGTACGTAACAGTCTGAGGATCATCATGGGAAAAGCGGCCTCCCTGCACAATCGATACGTTCTAAGCGACCCTTTAGTAGAGCTAAACCCATGAGCCGGATCCTGAACGCGCAAACGCAAGCCTGGCTTCAAGTATTTGCCTGTGCGGCACGCCACCTGTCCTTTACCCGCTGTGCCAAGGAGTTGCATGTAACGCCTGGCGCCATTAGCCAGCAGATGCGACAGCTGGAAGAGCGGTTGGGGTTCAAGCTGTTTCACCGAATAGCCCGTGGGTTGGAGCTGACGGCGGAGGGGCAACGGCTGGCCTCAACGGTCAATCAGGCCTCAGGACTTGTGGATGCGGAGCTGCGACGGCTGAATGCCGGTCAGTTTGGCGGCGTGCTCCGGCTACGCTCGATTCCTTCCTTTCTCGGCAAATGGGTCATGCCGCGGCTACCCAAGCTGCAGGCTCGCTTTCCGGATATCCAGCTTCGGGTCGTTGCTGAGGACAGTTCATGGTCGCTGCGCGAGGGCGAGTTTGACCTTGCCATTGATCTTAATGACGGTAGTTATCCTGGTCTTGCATCCACGTCGTTGCTGGACGAGCAGATATTTCCGGTGTGTGCTCCTTCGCTGTTGGAGGGGCGCCCGTCACTTGATCGTCCCGAGGCGCTGGATCATTACCCATTGCTGCATGACATCACCGCCTGGCGCGGCAGTTATGAGTATGCCGAGTGGGAGTTTTACCTAGCGTCCATTGGCGCCCCTGCACTGGATGTCAGGCGAGGTCATACGTTCAATCGCAATCACCTGACTATTGAGGCGGCCATTGCCGGCATGGGGGTTGCCATCGCTCGGCGTCATTTGATCACTAACGAGCTGGAGCGGGGTGCGTTGGTTATTCCCTTCGGGGTATCCGTACCGGCGCGCAAGCGTTATGTCCTGCTTTATGCGCAAGGTGCTCTCGCTGATCCACGTGTACGTTCACTGCATGACTGGCTGGTTGAGGAGGCCCTGGCCAGTGCGTCAACGCCCCAGCCGGCGTAACTCGTCCGACTCGACAAAACGAACACCGTCGCCTTCCTCCAACGCGAGTCGCCAGAGTGCTCGTGCCAACACGCAGACCTCAATGCCATGCCACTTGCCAGGCAGCAGCTGGGAGAGCGGGGCGGCAATCTGCTCGCCCAACCGCTGCTCGTTACGAGGGCCGAGCAACAGCGAGGGACGTGCAAAGGTGATCTGCGGCCAGCCTTGATCCTGTAGTGCCTCTTCAAGCTCACCTTTTACCCGGTTGTAAAAGATCGAAGAGGAAGCATCGGCACCAATGGCACTGATAACCACAAAGTGTCTGGCACCCAGTTCGCGTGCGCGACGTCCGACAGCGATGGGCAGGTCATAATCAATGGCGCGAAAGGCTTCCTGTGAGCCGGCTTTCTTGATCGTGGTGCCCAGGCAGCAAAAGGCCGTATCCAGCGGGCCGGTGAGCTGAGGCAGCACATCCAGCAATTCGCCGACCGGGTTTTCCAGGCGTAGATGAGCAGGAAGTGGTCGGCGGGTGGGCGCCAGGACACGTTGAATGGTTGGCTCATTCAGTAGGCGATCCAGTAAGTGTTCGCCGGTAAGCCCCGTGGCGCCTGTAATCAGGACATGTTGCGGAGTCAGGTGCATCGCAAAGCTCCTTTCGATGAGCATGACTGGCGGAGCAGGTAGGCGGCCCGCGCTTCTGCCCGGTCCGCTTCGTTGTAATGCCCACCCTTATCCCATCGGACAACATTTCAGAGCGAAAGGCTCATTGCTCTGCAACGTGGCTGATTGATCCGGCGCGATAGGCCTGCCATTTTTTCAGAACAGCAGGCGGCGCCCAGATCTGCGGCTCCGATGGCTCGAACCCTTGTGCCGCCTCGCGCTCGGCGACACGCTTGCTGGCGATCGAAAATGCCTGCTCGGGATCGTCTGTTGCCTGGAAGGCTTCTGCAAACAAGGCCTTCCCAAAATAAGTGAAGTCCGCTTCGTCCGTGCAGCCAAAAGACGTCCGGTCCGCACGTGAGGCGGTAATGACCATGGTATGGTCATCTTGCAACGGGGGAAGGAAGCCGCCGCTGTAGCAGGCTGAAACGACAACGATCTTGTCGCGGTTCTTCAGCGGCTCAAGCAGGGACGCAAACTCAATGGCCGGCAAGCTGGCCAGTTGCAGACCCGGTTCGCTCAAGGATAAACGATGGTCGGAGGAGCCATGGCTGGTGAGGTAGACAAAGATCAAATCCTCAGGCCCTGAGCGCTCGGCCAGGGTGGCAATGGCGCGATGAAGATTTTCTCGCGTTGCCAGTGGGGTTACGCTTTTAAGATCACGCTGATTGATCAGGCGAACCACGCTACGGGCATTAAAACGATTGACCATCAGCTTGGCGACATAATCGGCTTCACGTTGAAACACGCGCTGATCACCATCGCCTGCTAGAGTAATACCGTAAAGCTCGGTACTGGCCGTAGAGGGACGGACATTATTGAGTTCCTGACCCAGGCGCTCGCCTTGTTCTAGTAGCGCAACTTCCATGGGGTCAGGTTGGTAAACACCGTCATCGCTGCGGATGAACTGGCCTTCGCTCCAGAGCCCGCTTTCGCGGCGCCCATCGGCATGGGTGTAGGTGCCATTGCCATCGAACTGGCCGTTCAGGAAGTCACCGATATACACGCTGCCGTCTGCCTCGGTGTATTGCCCCAGCCCATGGTACTGCCAGCTTTTGAAGCTGCCGCTGTAACGGCTGCCATCGCTGCCGTGGTACTTGCCTTGGCCGGTCATTTCCCCTTTCTGGAAGGACCCTTCCCAGACATTACCATCTACGCTTTGATAGCGACCCTGGCCGGAGAAAGCACTGTCAACAAAGTTGCCTTCGTACAGATTGCCTTCTTGATCGACCCATTGACCTCTGCCGTTCAGGCGGCCATCCGTGAAAATGCCGTTATATTGACTGCCGTCGCTTTCAGTCCGCGCGCCGCGGCCCTGCATGCGGCCCTCGAAGAAATCACCTTCGTAACGCCAGCCGTCATTGGACTCCAAGACCCCTTTGCCATGGTACATCCCCCGGTGGAAGGAGCCTTCGTAACGTCCGCTGGGGGAGGTCAGCTGCCCTTGGCCCTCATAGAGGCCATGGTGAAAGCGGCCTCGATAGCGGGTGCCATCCACAAAAAACTGCTCGCCCAGGCCTTCGGCCAGGCCGTCTCTGAACGAGGCACGCAGCCAGTTGCCATTGGCCCAATCGAGGCGCCCCTCACCTTGTAGGCGTCCGCGCTCCACATCGCCGTGGTAGACCGAGCCATCCGGCAGACGGATCTCGGCTGCCTGAGCGAAAGGGGCGGGAAGAATTACGAGGCTCATGGCGAGCCCCAGGGGAAGAAGCGCTCGGGTCGCCCGATAGGGCGGCCTTACCATCCAGAGGGAACGGCCCTGATGGATGCGGGCCGCCAGCCGGCGTGTGCCGGCTTTAACGGGATTCGAGACGAACCAGATGGCGTTCAAGGGTAGACGAATAGGGTTCAAGCAGGCGTTCGACACAGCTGGCACCTTCTGGACTCGCAATAGAGCGGATTCGGGCACGCTGGCGCAGCAATTCATCATCGGCGATGCTGTGCTCGACCAGGAGCAGGTTGCGACTGTGCCGACTGAGTGCGATAGCGTTCCGGACCGTATCGTTATTGAGCAGCTCGGGCAGCTTCAGGTTCACCAGACGTTCGCCTTGCGTCAGACCCAGCTGCAGTTGCAGCGTGATCCCGCTGTCGGCTACTTCGACCTGAAGGGCATGGCCCAGCGCTCGCATGATTTCACCGCAGCACAAGGCATGAGTCAGATAATCATCTTCGCCCTGGGTTTCGTGGAAAAGGATCAGGCTGCCGCCATCGATGAGGCTATGCAGTTCACCCTTGTACAGCGAGGTGGCCTGCTCCAGGCAATCCCTGTAACGTTCCAGAAGACTGACCAGACGCGTGCGGGGCAGCTTGCGTAACTGCTCTTGAGACCCGAGCTGGATCGCCAGTACCGCGCTGGAAACGATGTCGGGTTCTGACGCCATGGCCGGTGTAACGGGCTCGGCGGCTGCCGCTGTCTCTACAACTTCGTTTTCTGCCTCGTCCGGCATGACATCGGCAAAGGCGTCTTCGTCGAACTCGTCGTCACCGTCTTCGGTAGTCACCGGTGCTTTGGCCGGTTTCTTGGCGGCTGCGGTAGCCTTGCGTGGTGAGGTGGAGCGAACCTTGATACCGGCGCTTTCATCGAGGAACGGGTTGTCCTCGTCGCCTTCTACCGGAGCTGCTGCCTTGGCTTTCTTGGACGATTTAACCGGTGCCGGTTTGGGTTTTTCCGGGACCAACCGCGTCTGGAGCTGACGCGCCAAGTCACCAATTTCATCCTGACGACCAACGCTGGGAGCCGGATCATCCGGGTCACGCAGCCAGACGCGCAGCTCCAGCAGGGGCGTGGAAATGTTACGGCCCAGGCGCAGGCTGAGAATCAGAGTCAGCATCAACAGGATAAGCGCCAACAAACCCATATTTTGCAGGCTGATCACCATGGGTTGCTGGAACTGATTCATGTCCAGACTGATACGCAGCTGGCCAGTGGTCACGTCTTGAAACTTGATCGACGTGGAGTAGATGCCTTCCGCCTCGCCCAGAAGATTGCGCGTCGGGCGGGTGCCTGCTTCGGCCAGTACACGATTATCCGGGCTGAACACTGCCGCGTGGGCAACCAGCGGATTACGCGCCAGATTACCCAAGAGCACGTTGAGGCTCAGCGTATCGTTGGATACCAGCAGCTCCGTCGCTGAGGCGGCCGTCTGGGTAACCAGCGTCTGACCTACGGCATCGGCCTGTTGCTGCATGGCATGCCGGAACTGCAAGGCCACGACAACGGCATAGATCACCAGGGCGGCGATGACGAGAATAAGGCTATGGGAAACAATGCGGAGCGCGATAGGAACACGGCGCTGGCGCATTGCACGAAACAGCAGAACGAAGAAATTGTCGGGCTTGACGGTCGCGTGCCGGGTCACTGGTGAATTCTTTGGGCAAAAATGTGGGGCGAAGTATAACCAGCGACCAGAAGTCGTTAAAGCGTACTAACCGAGTCCGTCAACCACTCGTCTGCGTATGGGTGGTTCTGCACCGTTTTCGGAAACAGGTAGAATCGGGTTTTTGACCCCTTGGTGGAGGCTGCGCCTTGCGAGACATTCTTCTCATTACCAGCACCGGGTATGCCGGACCCGGCTTGAGTGCTGCATTGACGAGCGTAGTGGCCGAGTCAGGCGCAGCGTTGCTGGATATTCGTCAGAGTCGTGTGCAGGGGGCCGTAACACTTGCGTTGCTCATCAAGTTGCCCGAAGGCGCTGATGCCGCTGCCTTGGGTGAAGCGCTCGAACTACGCGCTGCGGCCGTGGGGGCCAGAGTGCACCTGGCTGCTCTGGATGCAGAGGCTTATGCCGCGTGGCAGGCCAACGAGTTGGCTCCTCGCCATATCCTGACGCTTATGGGACGCCAGCTGGACGCCCACCAGGTTCAACATGTGAGCAAACTTGTCGAGTCCCACGGTATGACCATTGAGCGTATCGAGCGGCTGTCGGCACCTGACGCCAGGGAGCGTGCTGCGCTGGAATTTACGCTGGCGGGTGAGCCGCAGGATCTGGAGGGGCTCAAGGCTGCCTTTTTCACTGCGACCCAGAACTTTGAGATGGATATCGGATTTCAGGCTGACACGCTGTTCCGCCGCCATCGGCGACTGGCCGTATTCGACATGGACTCAACATTGATCCAGGCGGAAGTCATTGATGAGCTGGCCAAGGCCGCTGGTATCGGAGAGCGGGTTGCCGCCATCACCGAGCGAGCCATGCGCGGTGAGCTCGATTTCAGGGCCAGCTTCAAGGAGCGACTCGCCCTGCTCAACGGCCTGCCTGAAACGGTACTCGAAGACATCGGTGCAGGGCTGCGCCTGACCGAGGGCGCCGAGCGACTGTTTTCCGAGCTCAAGCGATTGGGATACAAGACCGCCATCCTGTCCGGCGGTTTTACTTACTTTGCCCGCCAGATCCAGGCTCGGCTGGGCATCGATTATGTCTATGCCAACGAGTTGGAAACAGTGGACGGCAAGGTGACCGGTGTGGCAGTAGAGCCCATTGTGGACGCGCAGCGCAAGGCCGATCTGCTGCGTGAACTGGCTATGAAGGAAGGGCTGAGCCTTGAACAGACCATTGCCGTAGGGGATGGGGCAAACGACTTGCCTATGCTGGGTCTGGCCGGGTTGGGCGTTGCCTTTCGCGCCAAGCCGCTTGTGCGTCAGTCGGCGCGCCAGTCAATTACAACACTGGGTTTGGATGGCGTGCTGTATCTGCTGGGTGTCAGAGACCGAGACCACGTGCTTTGATCAGGCGCTGAAAGAAAAGCCGGCTATTGCCGGCTTTTTCATGTCTGCCGCTTATTCGTCTGCGACGAATTCATAGTTCATTGCCTGGCTGGGTTCCTGCAGGTAGTAACCCTGGATGTAATTCACACCAGACTGCCAGAGCGTTGCGAGGATCGTGGCGTTTTCAACGAACGGCACGATGCACAGCTTTTTATGCTCTTGAATGCCGCTAATGAGGTTTTTCAGCGTTTCCTGGTTTTCCGGATTGCCCAGGTCGCGGACATACGAGCCGTCTACCTTAAGGAAATCGATTGGAACCTGCTTGAGAATAT
This sequence comes from Pseudomonas sp. LTJR-52, assembly GCF_003691465.1. Classification (NCBI taxonomy): domain Bacteria; kingdom Pseudomonadati; phylum Pseudomonadota; class Gammaproteobacteria; order Pseudomonadales; family Pseudomonadaceae; genus Pseudomonas; species Pseudomonas sp. LTJR-52. The sequence goes on along the minus strand of NZ_CP033105.1, from coordinate 4,061,185 downwards.
TGAACGGCGCCAATGCACAGCCGAATTGACCCAGAGTGACGCGATGCCCCAGCTTTTTCAGGCCGTTGGCCATGATCTTGGTCTGGTTGAGGTGAGCCAGAGCATTGGCCTCGCTAATTTGGAAGATCAGGGATTCAGACGGTAAGCGAGCGGCCTGCAAGGCCGCCTGCAGCCAGAGCAGGAGTCTTGCGTCCTGTAGCGAGGCGGCGGACAGGTGAATGAACAGGCAGGTATCGTGCCCACGGGCGCGGTGGTCGACCAATACCTTGATGGCGTTATGGATTACCCATCGGTCTATCTTTGCACTTAGTCCGCTTTCTTCCGCTACCCGGAAGAACTCGGCCGGCGGTACTTCTTCGTTCTGAGTATTGTTCAGGCGGAGCAGCACTTCATAGTGCTCGCGGCTGTCACCACGCAGGCTGATGAGTGGCTGGAAGAGCAGGCGGAAACGGCTCTGTTCCAGCGCCTGTTGCACAATGGCAATCAGGCTGCCTCGGCTGGCTGCTGCGGCCAGTTCTTCTGCCGGGTCGTATCGTTTGATGGCATTACCGCCCTGTTTAGCAATCGCCAGGGCGCAGCGGTGAGCGCGGTCCATGATTTCGTGCGCATTGACGGTCTGCTCATCAAGAGCCGTCAAGCCAATGGAATAGGAGGGTTGCAAGGCCCGCTTGTTGATTTCGATAGGCTGTGACACCGCTTGACGGAGCAGTGGTTTCAGGCGGCTTTCAAGCTGCTCGGCAGTGCTGCCCTGAACCAGGACGGCAAATGCATCGTCGCTGAACCGTGCAAGCACCGCCGGCGGTGCGAAGTGCTCTTTCAGCTGGTTGGCCAGGGCGGCCAGCAGCGCATCAATGTCGGAGATACCGATTTCAGCAAGGATGGCCGCGTACCGGTCCAGCTGCAGGTAGGCGAAGCTGGCTGTCTGACCGTGCTGGACCACTTTCTCCATTTCCGCTTCCAGCGCCTCTACAAGCCGGGTGCGATTCAGCAGGCCGGTGACAGGGTCTACGCTGGTAGCTTCCCGCAACTTTTCTTCCAGCTCGGCATCGTTCTGGTTGCCGTCACGTATGACAACCTGAATGCAGGGCTCATCTTCGTAGGTGGCTGGAGAGAAGCTCATGTCCGCCGTGAAGGTAGAGCCATCGGCGCGCAAGCCCTGGCAGAGGAAGCGGGCTGTGCCGTTGGCTTCGGGATCGTTGGAATATTGCTTGAGAAAATCGCGAAACGCCTGCTGATCATCGCTTGCCACCAGATCAATGACCGGCATCCCTTCCAGTTCTTCCACATCCGTATAGCCGAAGAGCTGCAGGTAAATGGGATTGGCATGAACATGCATCCCGTCATGGACATAGGCGATGGCATCTTCGGAGCTTTGCAAAAGCAATTGGCATCGCTTTTCTGCTTCATGCAGGGCTAGTTCGGCGGTGCGATAGGCACGCCGCACTTCCAGATTGCCAATCTCGCGCCGGGATACGAGCACGAGTCGTTCGTCTTCACCCAGCGGAACGGCATCCTGAGCCCCATTCAGTAACGCCTGGGTAATCGCGTCGGGCTCTTCAGGGTCGACCAGCTGGATAACCGGAATATCCTTGGCCTGGCGCTTGATGGTCTTGAGCGCCTCGTGAGGAGAAAGCTCTTCACAGTTGGGCGCCGCAATGAGCAGGTCCCAGCTCTGCTGAAGTGCAGCGGCCAGCTCGTCCGGCTCTGTGACGCACTGTGCCCGGGTTGCGCAGCCCGCATTTCGAAACAGACTTACCAGTCGCTCGGCTTCATTCTGTGACTCCTCAACAATGAGCAGGCGGATGGTCTTCTTTTCGATAGCCATAGGTCTACGTATGAACCCGGACAGTTAAAGCGGTTAATAATCGAAGAGGCTGGAATCTACAGAGACTTCCATAAGGAGTCAAAATCGTCCTCTGTGTTGGAGGACGGTCCCTGGCTTCCCGGCCTGGGTGTTTCTGGCGTCGGTCGCGCCTGCTCCAGCAGACGGTATTCGAAGACGCTGAAGCTAACGGTAGCATTTTGACGTCTTGTCAGCATGCCTTGTTGCTCGACTCCCTTCTGATTGATCTGAATCTTGCTGCCTTCCTGGAAGGGAAGACGCGGGGCAATAAGAGAGGGAGACTGGTCTATGGCCTTGATTTCTGGAAGCAGCAGGCCCCTCAGATATTGGCTATGTTGCTCGGTCTTGCGAAGCAGCTGCAATCCACAGGGGCGAGCCGTAGGCGCCAGCAGCTCAACGCCCATCTGGGTGCCGCTGCCAGGGACCTGCCGTATCCAGCGAATGACTGCAATCCCCCAGCTGTTCTCGTTCAGGCCGCGCAGCCCCAGCACTTCACCCGCTTGCAGTTGGTCCGGCACTTCCCCAGGCCAGCTGACGCAGTAGCCGCCCGGACTGTGATTGACGATGGGCAGCGAGAAGAGGGGGTAGGTTTTATCCAGCTCAATCTGTTCGCTTTTCACATCCACAGGCGTGTCGTAGTGGATTTCCTCATGCGCGTCCAAACTTGTATTGTGCTCGGCATCGAAGGCCAGTGACCATACATCCGACGTCTTCTCGGCCGGGGCAAAGTCCGGCTTGGACTTGGGCGGTTCCGGCAGGTTGAGCGTCTGGGCAAAGGCTACGCGACCCGAAAGGTGATAGTGCAGCGCACTCATGCCAATGCAGATCTCCAGGCGTCCTTGACCCGGGGTGCGCTGAAAGGCCCGGTCGGATTCCTGGCCCCATGCCGCGCGCAGGTGTTGCAGCAGGTCCGTGCTGATGTCCGGCTGCACTGGCAGGCGTGCACGGCTGCGCTCCTCCGGCGGCAATGCCAGATAATCAGAAATCTGGCTGACCAATACCTGTGTTGACAGGCCTAGCAGGCCGCTCAGGCTGGCCTCCTTGAGGAGGGTTCGGTAACGTGGCGGCGCATCGATCTGAGGTGCGACTACAAACAGTACGCCTGGCTGGTCAGCGGGTTTTATCTGCACGAGATTTGCCCATTGATCGAGGTACTCGACCAGCTGGGCAATCTGACGCTGGCGCATCTGGTTACACCGCGCTGCCCCAAATAGCAGCGGGACAGCATAGGCCTCCTGCAAACTCTGGCCATCAGGGCGCGTCAGTAGGTCGTCCCGTACACGCTGGCCCTGCAGATTGAGACGCAGGGCGATCTGGAAGAGCTGATGCAGCTCCAGCCAGAGATGATCGGCTGCTGGGGTATACAATTGGGCTGCGCGAATCAGCGGGCCGTAAAGGCCTTTCATGGCGCGCTGTAGGGCCAATGGCAACAGGCTGGCCCGATCACGCGAGGGCGTATTGAGTTCGTCGACCACCACTAACTTGTAGCCTGCCGCCATATGGTTCTGTAGCGCCTGACACAGGTTGGCCACCTTGCGTGAGCGCTCGTCCAGCACAATGGGCTGGTCAAGAACATGGCGTTCGAGCATGACACACGTCCGGTTCACTTCCGGTCGCAATAACTCAAGCATGCGCAGACGTTGATCGTTCGGCTGGATCAGCTGGTTGATTTCCAGCATCCCCTGGTACAACAGACGCGCCACTTCCCCGAGCTTTGCTCGCGGCAATTGGTCCAGCCAGCGTTTCAATCCGGCGGGGCTGGCTTCGCAGAACGTAAGGCTCCGCTGCGTGGGCGTCGGTACCCGCAGCAACTGCTGAGGGCCTTTACTATCCATTGACTGTCGGTTCTCCAGACTGAGCGGCGATAACAGTCATTATCCCCAATATTCAACTACTGGACGCCAGCGGTATCGGGCTAGCGTCCCTGTGTCGCAGGTGTCAGACGTCTCCCAACAGAGGCTCGATAACCTCGGCGACCTTGGGCGAGCCAATCTGCTGTCCCATATTGACCGTGCTGAAGGCGCCTAGCTCCTGAGCCCAGTTCACTTGATCAGGGCCAAACAGGACGATAACCGTGGAGCCCAGCTTGAAACGGCCCATTTCTTCACCTTTTTCCAGATGAATGGGCGCACGTGCCGCTTCGTCGTAACGTGTTGTTTTCAACATGCGCTTGGGTGGTGTCACCATACCGGCCCAAACGGTCTCGATACTGGCCACGATCATGGCACCGACCAGAATCATGGCCATCGGACCGCGTTCGGTATCGAAGATGCACACGACACGCTCATTGCGGGCAAACAATTCCGGAACATTCTCGGCGGTCAGGTGATTGACCGAAAAGATTCGCCCGGGTACATACACCATCTCTTTCAGCGTGCCGGCAATGGGCATGTGTACGCGGTGATAGTCCTTGGGCGATAAGTAGATCGTCGCGAACGATCCACCCATGAACGGTGCAGCCCGTTGGGCATCACCACCTACAAGCTCCAGCAGACTGTAGCTATGCCCCTTGGCCTGAAAAATACGGCCATGCTCGACCTGGCCGATCTGGCTGACTTCGCCGTCGCTCGGGCTGACAATGGCTGTCGGATCTTCCGGTAGCGGACGTGCATCTGGCTTTAAGCTGCGGGTAAAGAATGCATTGAAGTTTTCGTATGCCGTCAGGTCTTCGACCTGAGCCTGGCGCATATCCACGTCGTAGCGACGGGCAAACCATGCCGTCAGGGCATTCTTGAACCAGGGCATCCGGCATTCGGCGAAGCCGCCAATCAACCGTGACAGGAAGTGATGGGGCAGTACGTGCTGGCTAAGAATGAACAGGCGGTCTTTCAAATTCATGGTGTGTCCTTGAGCGGCAATATATGAAGCGTGAACCCGCGGGCGAGGCCAGACAAGGCAAAACAGAAAAGGCTGGATCAGATTGCTGTGACCCGGATCTCGTTTTATTGTACAGCCATTCGGCTCGCCGCTGGAAACCCGCTATCAGCGTTCGACCGGTGTATCCGGATGATTTCCCCATTCTCCCCAGGAGCCGGCATAACCCTTGATTCGGGGGTAGCCCAGCGCCTTGGCGACCAGATAGGTAAATCCCGAGCGGTGGTGCGTCTGGCAATGGGTAATCACTTCCTTGTCGGGCGTGATCCCCAAGACATTAAGTGTTTCGGCCATATCGCTGCGGATACGCAGGCTACGTGCCGGGTCCATGCCGGCCGTCCACTCGAAATTGATGGCGCCCGGGATATGCCCGCCCTTGGCTGCCAGGACTTTTTCGCCTCGATATTCCTGTGGCCCGCGTGCATCCCAGATGGCCAGATCTTCCGCACCCAAGCGGCTCTGCAGGTACTCACGCGTTGCAGTAGGCTCATCATGCAGCGTGAGGTTAACCGGCGTATCCACCGGCGGTGGCACATCCTGCGTCAATGGCAGGCCCGCTTCGATCCAGGCATGACGGCCGCCGTTAAGGTAATGGTAGCGGTGATGACCGATCACATCCAGCAACCAGATGAACCGTCCTGCCCAGCCACCGCCTTCGTCGTCATACACGACATAAACGGCCTCAGGGCGATGGCCCAGTTCGCTGAACAACATTTCCAGGTCGGCTTTTTCAGGGAGAAGCCCTGGCGCTGGAGGTTTGCCCAATTGTGTACGCTGGGGCGCAATGAAGTGGGCGCCGGGCACATGCCCCTCGGCATAATGCGCAGCGCTGGATAGATCGACCAGAATCAGCTCCGGCGTGTCGAGGCGGGCGGCAAGGTCGGCAGGCTCGATCACGAGCGGCAGGTCTGTAAAGGACATATCAGGTCATCCGGTCTGAAATCATGGGTTCGATTGTAGCGATCATGTGAGTCGTTGGGCGTAACTCGTCACGCCACGCTCGATGCAGGTGACGGTTTTATTGATAGCCTGCTGGTCGCGCTCGGAAAACGGCTCGCCCCCGTTGTCAATGATAGCCAGCATCGAAACGCGACCTTTGTTGCCCATCGAGCGCAGCACCATGTGTGAGTGTGGAAACAGGGCTTGCAGATTACCAGGCAGGTGAGGGCGAAACTGAGCGCTGTTCTCCGGGGTAATACGGAGTTGGGCGGGATCGCTCATCAACTTGCGCAGCAGGGGATGATTGTTGATAGGCAGCTGAAGCCCCTTGGCTGCTTCGGGCAGGCCATGGATGCCTTGGGCCATGAGCACTGTCTGGTCCGCATCGGGTGTCAACAGGAGCAGGCGTGGCAGGCCGGTTGCCGCCAAGGCATCCCTGGCGCAAGCCGTCAGCTGGATGCCGTTGCTAAAGGGACTGGGCGTCTTTACCAGTTCCGCACAGTGCCGACGCCACGCGTCTAGTTCATCGCCTGTCGTTTGGTTATTGGCCGCGGCTGATTGGGTGTCAGGTGCTGCCTTCCTGTTTGACTGCAGGCGTCTTGTATCCCAGGGCCAGATCAGGGCTTCGGCCGGATGCCAAAGGCCTGGAATGAACTGTTGGCGAGCATGCTGCGCGGCGGCCTGATGGGTGACCTGCTGAATATGATCCAGCGACTCATGCATATAGAGGCCGACCAGCCGTTGCCAGCGGAGGATGTGCGGGTTGCTCCAGCTCTGGTGGGCGGCCACGGCTAGGCCATTCGCCAACAGAATTGTATTGCCGGGCTGGGTGAGCCACCGACGTAGCGGCAAGTCTTCATCCAGGCGCTGTTGCTGCTGAAGAGGATGGGCATCGTTGTGGGCAATGTGCAGCGCCTTGACCAGCCGGCGACGATCTTTCACCAGCAGGCGATATCCGTCTACAACCCAGGCGGGCAGGCTCCAGCGCTCGGCTAGGGTCAGGCACAGGTCCAGAAGGGGTACGCCAAGCAGCTCCTGCTCGACCGTGATGGCCGGCTCGTTGTTGCCCAGTACCCGTTGCTCCCATTCTTCCCAGAGTTCTGGATAAGCCTGAGCCAGTGGCCACACGGGCGCCAGGAACAGAAGCGTAGAGAGACGAACCTCCTGGCGCAGGCGAGCCAGGGTATTGCCAAAGAGGCCATTGGCCTGCGCCATGGCGTGTTCGCTGATCAACAAGAGCTGCGAAAGGGCTGGCGAGTATTTCTCTTTAGCTTCCGACGGAAGTGCCGATAACAGGTACTCAGTGGGACCCAGCCCGAGCCGGCTCAAGGCTACTTCCAGCGAAACCGCAGGATTCTCCCGGCCAAGCTGGCTTCGGTTGGACTCCCTTAGCAGCACCAGCGACAGGATCGGTGACTGAAGCGCCACCTCGGCAATTTCAGGAACGGTCTTGTTGCCATTGGCCAGAGCCCTGCGGACATCTTCCTTGACTTCCTGGGGTACGGATAAACGTACGCTTTCCAGCCTTTTCAGCCAGGCGTCGAGCGTATTTGGACGAGCGGTAGTAATGGACATAGAGAGCTCGCATGAATGGCTTACAGAAATACCTACAGTCTGGCGCAGATTATCCGATAACTAAATCAGCAGCCTCTTTGTGGGCCCTTGTTTAACTAGAAGTGTTTGAAAATCATGGTCAAGATCATCGGCATTATCGTTGTCATCGGTAGCATACTCGCAGGCTTCGTGCTATCGGGCGGCAGTATCATGGCTCTCGTGCATCCTTACGAAGTGCTGACGATTGGTGGCGCTTCGTTGGGTGCCTTTTTACAGGCCAACTCGGGCAGCACCTTCAAGATCGTGTTTAAGAAGTCTTTGTCCATGTTTGGTCATCGCTTCACTCATGCGTACTACCTGGACGTGCTCAAGCTACTCTACGAAATCCTCAACAAGAGCCGTCGTGAGGGCATGATGTCCATCGAGGGCGATATTGAAGAGCCTAACGAAAGCCCAATCTTCAGCAAATACCCAGCCATCCTCAAAGATGCACGGATGACAGCCTTCATCACTGATTATCTGCGTCTGATGTCGTCTGGCAATATGGCTCCGCACGAATTGGAAGGGTTATTCGACATGGAGCTGAACAGCACCAAGGCTGACCTTGAGCACCCCTCTCATGCCGTAGCCAAGATCGCCGACGGTATGCCAGCCATGGGTATTGTGGCAGCGGTACTGGGTATCGTAATTACCATGGGCCTGTTGGCCGAAGGGGACACCATCAAGATTGGTGCGAGCGTAGGTACTGCCCTGGTAGGTACGTTCCTGGGTATTCTGGCGTCCTACGGCTTCTTTGCACCCTTGGCTGCCTCGCTCGAGCATGACGCCAAGGAAGAACTGAACGTTCTCGAGTCCATCAAGGCCACCCTGGTTGCTTCCGCATCGGGCATGCCGCCAACCGTGGCTGTCGAGTTCGGTCGTAAAGTCCTGTATCCCGCCCATCGCCCAAGCTTCATCGAGCTTGAGCAAGCAATGCGCGGCGCGTGAGGTTAAGCCGTCATGGATAACAACCAGCCCATTATCATAAAGCGCGTCAAGAAAGTTGAAGGTGGGCACCATGGCGGCGCCTGGAAGATTGCCTTCGCCGACTTCATGACAGCCCTGATGGCGTTCTTCCTGGTGATGTGGCTGTTGATTTCGACCACTCCCGAGCAGCGGATCGCCATTTCAGGCTACTTTCAGGACCCAATTGGGTTTACGGAAAGCGGAAGCCCTTATGTGATCGACCTTGGCGGTACGCCGACGGCGTCTCCCAATCAGACGCTGAACCCGACGATGGAAAATGACCCCAAGACGCCGGATTCACCTGATAGCACTGATGAGGAGCAGATCGACCAGACTACCAAGCCGAGTCCGGCTGATGCGGGCGGCATTGATGCTCAGCAGGCCGAGAACATCGCGGAGAAGATCGACAAGGAGCGCCTGCAACTGCTCCTGCAGGAATTGCAGAACAAGATCAACGAGAACCCGGATCTGCAGCGTTTCAAGGACCAGATCCTACTCGAGATCACTCAGGACGGCCTGCGTATCCAGATCGTCGATGCGGAAAATCGGCCAATGTTCGACTCGGGCAGTGCTGAGCTGAAGATGTACTTCGAGAATATCCTGCTGGCCATGGCGGATACGATCAAGGAAGTACCAAACAAGATCAGTGTGAGCGGCCATACCGATGCCAAGCCATTCGTAGGAAAAGGTTATTACGGTAACTGGGAGTTGTCGGCTGCTCGTGCCAACGCAGCACGTCGGGCTCTGATAGCAGGTAGTTATCCTGAGGATCAGGTAGCACGTGTGGTGGGTTATGCCTCATCAGCGCTGTTCGACCGCAAGGACCCGCTCGATCCGGTCAACCGTCGTATCGACATTGTTGTTCTGACCAAGAAGGCTCAGAAAGCCATCGAGGGTGACAATGGCGGCCAAGCCGACACCCCGCCGGCCGCGACTCCGGGCCAGGCTCCGGCAGGCAGCGACACGGGTGCCTCGACCGGTAGCCCCGGCAGCGTGAAGGCTACGAGTAATCTGGCCAACCCGCTCAAGGGCATCGACCTGAAGAAGGAAATCAATGCCTTCGACGACGGTGCTCTGCAAATGAGCCCGCCGCCTAAGCCCTAGCGGCAAAGAGGGTCTGCCCGGACCTAGTACTCAGGTTCGGGCAGGCTGGCGATAATGTGACGGTAACTGGCCATGCGTTGAGGGTGAATTCGACCCTCTTCCTGCGCCGCCAGAAAAGCACAGCCCGGCTCCCGGTCATGCTTACAGTCACGGAAGCGGCAATGTCCGATAAGGTCGGCGAACTCGATAAAGCCGGCTTCCACATCCTGACGGCTTACATGACCCAGGCCGAACTCGCGGATACCGGGTGAGTCGATCAGATCGCCGCCGCCCGGGAAGTGGAATAGGCGGGCCGTGGTGGTCGTATGCGTTCCTTTGCCGGTTACCTCGGACAACGCCCCGACACGCGTGTCCACGCCCGGCAACAAGGCGTTTACCAGCGATGATTTGCCTACACCGGACTGCCCTACGAAAACACTGATGTGTCCATCGAGCGTCTCTTTCAGCTTGTCCAGGCTTAGGCCGTTCAACGCCGATACTTCGAGCAAGGGGTAGCCCAGGTTGTTGTAGATGCCCAGCAGGTTATCCATCCGCTCGGCATTACTTTCATCGATCAGATCAGCCTTGTTCAACAGTAGAATAGGCTGAATGCCGGCATGCTCAGCTGCGACCAGATAGCGGTCGATCAGGTTGCTGTGGGGCTCGGGAATCGGCGCAAATACAATGATCAATCGATCGACGTTGGCCGCAACTGGCTTCAGGACACCCCGCATGTCGGGACGGCACAGCTCCGAAATTCGAGGCAGTTGGGCGACGATAACGCCAATGCCCTGATTACCCGCCCGCCAGACTACCCGGTCTCCCGTCACCAGAGCTGGCAGGTTGGCGCGCAGGTGGCAGCGCTGGAGCTGGCCGTCTTCGCCCTCCACCTCTACCTGTACACCAAAGTGGGCAATGATCCGACCCGTCAACTCCGGGCCCAGGTCGCCACCCTCAAGCTCTTCGATCAACCGGGACTCCCGACGCTCGGCGCGAGCCGCACGTTCGGTCTGAATCTTTTCAATACGCCAGCTTTGCCGGCGAGTGAGGTGGCGTTTGGCCATTAAGTAGCTCGATAAACCTGAAGTAAAGATGAAGTCTAACAGGCGGTTCGTCTGCCGGGGCAGAGATCGTCCAGCGGTCGGATCTTGGCTAGACTGCACAGCATTATCCGCTGTTATGACTTGGCCATATGCTCGACACCTTACGCCGCCGATATCCCGCTATCCTTGCATTACTGGTGCAGGTGCTTGCACTGCTTGTTACCTGGATTGTTCTACAGGTTGGTCTGGTTACGCTCCATTACCGCGCACCGTTGATCGGTGCGGCGTGCCTGCAAGGGGTCCTGGCCGCAGCGCTTGGGCAGTGGATGGGCCTGCACCGCTGGTGGCTCTTCATCAATCTGGCTTTCGTACCAGCCCTGGTTGCCTTCGCCGGTTATGCCATTCCCGGTTGGGTCTTTCTCGCAGGATTTTTCGTTATTCTGCTCTTGAACTGGAACAGCCTGACCGAACGGGTTCCGCTCTATCTGACCGGGCATGAGACACAGCGAAAGCTCAGTGAGCTGATAGCTGAACGATCAGACAAGGTGTCTTTCATCGACCTGGGAAGCGGTCTGGCCGGAACGCTCGTCTATCTGTCGCGTTTACACCCTAAGAGCCATTTTACGGGCGTCGAGACCGCGCCGATGAGTTTTCTGCTCTCCTGGCTGCGCTGCCTACCGCGGCGTAACTGTCGGATTCGTTATCAGAGCCTCTGGAAAGTCGATCTGGCTGAATACGATGTTGTCTACTGTTTTCTCTCGCCCGCCCCGATGCCTGATCTATGGAAAAAAGCGCAGGCCGAAATGCGTCCGGGTGCGCTGTTTATCAGCAACACGTTCGAGATTCCGGGTGTGCCTCCCCGGCAGGTCATCGAGCTGAATGACTGGCGCCAGTCAAAAATTCTCATCTGGCAACGCTGACGGCGTGGCGCAAGGCCAGCCGAGCTGTATTTATTCCGCTAAACTGCCTGCATTGCTTAAGGAGTATTGCCATGCAGAATGACCAGAACCTGATCTGGATCGACCTCGAAATGACCGGCCTGGATCCGGATAACGATGTGATCATAGAAATGGCCACCATCGTGACGGACAGTGAGCTGAACACCTTGGCCGAAGGTCCGGTCATCGCGATTCATCAGCCGGACGAGATTCTGAACGGCATGGACGAGTGGAACACACGTCAGCACGGCCAGTCAGGCCTGACCCAGCGGGTCCGCGAAAGCACCATCAGCATGGCAGAGGCCGAGCGCCAGACCCTGACCTTCCTTGAGCAGTGGGTGCCGGCGCGCAAGTCGCCCATTTGCGGAAACAGCATTTGCCAGGACCGCCGCTTTCTTTATCGGTACATGCCGCAGCTGGAAGCCTATTTCCACTATCGCAACCTGGATGTTTCAACCCTGAAAGAGCTGGCGGCGCGATGGGCTCCTCATGTCCGTGATGGCGTAAAGAAGACCGGCAGTCATCTGGCATTGGACGATATCCGTGACTCCATTGAGGAGCTGCGCTACTACCGCAAGCATTTCATCAAGGTCTAGGCATAGCCGTGACGACCCAGCGCCCATTCCACATGTTCGCGTACAAGTGGGGATGGGTGTTGCTGGTGCACCTTTAGCGCCTCGACCACAGGAATGCTGGTAGGTGCATTGCCCAGCGCCACCGCCAGGTTGCGCAGCCAGCGCTCGTAGCCTGCCCGGCGCAAGGGCGAACCCTCCGTACGGCTTAGAAATTCGTCTTCCGTCCAACGAAATAGCGTCACCAGATCACTGTTGTCCAGGTTATGCCGTGGCTGGAAGTCCGGTTGCGCGGTGGGCTTGGCGAATCGGTTCCAGGGGCAGACAATCTGGCAGTCATCGCAGCCAAAGACCCGGTTGCCGATCAACGGGCGCAGTTCCTCGGGAATCGAGCCCTTGAACTCGATCGTCAGGTAGGAAATGCAGCGCCGCGCATCCAGTACATAGGGGGCAACGAACGCCTGTGTCGGACAGATATCCATGCAGGCGCTGCACCGGCCACAGTGATTGCTGGGATGAGGCTCATCGACAGGTAAGGGTAGGTCGGTAAAGAGTTCTCCCAGAAAGAAATAACTGCCTGCCTTGCGGTTGAGTACCAGCGTATTCTTGCCGATCCAGCCCAGGCCGGCCTTTTCCGCCAGCGCCTTCTCAAGCACAGGGGCGCTGTCGACGAATGCACGGTAGCCGAACGGGCCAATCGTGGCTTGAATACGTTCGGCCAGCTGTTGCAGCCGTTTGCGGATCAGTTTGTGATAATCGCGGCCCAGGGCGTAGCGAGAGATATAGGCGTGTGCAGGGTCCGCCAGTCGCTTCGCCATGTCGGTATCGCCCGGCAGATAATCCATGCGAAGCGAAACGATCCGTAGCGTACCCGGCACCAGTTCGTCCGGGCGCGAACGTTTTTGCCCATGTGCGGCCATATAGTCCATCTCGCCGTGATAGCCCGCGGCCAGCCAGCGCTCGAGGTACGCTTCGTGGTCGCCCAGCGCTACACCGGTAATGCCGGTCTGCTGAAAACCCAGCTCGCGACCCCATTCCTTGATGGAGGCTGCTAGCGTATCGAGATCGAGTGCGTAAGAAGACATGACGTGTTTAAGTTACTGACGAGAACCTATTTTGCCAGACCTTGGAGCTTGGTATCGCATGCACGACGAACTGCCGCTTTCCCTCTATAGCGCTGCGCAGGTACGAGCGCTCGACGCGCGTCTGATCGAATCGGGTACTTCCGGTTTCGAACTTATGCACCGTGCCGCGCGAGCCGCCTGGCGGTCCCTGCGTCAACGCTGGCCCGATGCGGGCGCACTGACTGTTTTTGCCGGGGGCGGTAACAATGGCGCAGACGGTTATCTAATCGCCTCGCTTGCTCAGCGGAGTGGCTGGCCGGTAAACGTGTATTACCTGAGCGACCCTGAAAAGCTCGAAGGCGATGCGGCCAAGGCATATATGGAGGCCAAGGGTACCGGTATCAACCCGGAGCCTTGGCGAGCGGGCGTAAAGCTGACAGGTGTTGTAGTGGACGCCATGCTGGGTACCGGCTTTTCCGGCGAGGTACGTGAGCCGTATGCCAAGGCCATCGAACAGATCAATAGCTGCGACCTTCCGGTCGTGGCCGTCGATATTCCCTCGGGGCTTAACGCTGATACAGGCTTTGTCAGGGGGCAAGCCGTCAAAGCCAACCTTACCATTACCTTTATCGGTCTCAAGCTCGGGCTGTTGACAGGCAATGGGCCTGACTACTGCGGCGATATCGAGTTTGCCGCCTTGGTTGAGGAACCCCAGAACCCTGCCGATGCCATGGCGCAACGCCTGGCGCCCCGTAATCTGCCCAAGCTTAAGCCGCGCAAGCGCAGCTCGCACAAGGGTAACTTTGGCCATGTGTTGGTCATTGGAGGGGATGAGGGCACTGGCGGCGCTGCGCTCATGACCTCCGAGGCAGCGCTCCGCTGCGGCGCCGGCATGATTTCCCTGGCTACGCGACCTTCGAATGTGGCGCCTGTGCTGGCACGTCGACCTGAAGTGATGGTGGCAGGTGTCGAGTCCGCGGGCAAAGTGATGGCCCTGGTAGAAAAGGCCGATGTCCTGGCCGTTGGGCCTGGTCTGGGGCAGGGCGCTTGGAGCCGCAGCGTAATCAGCGTGGCGGCGTCCCGCGAGATACCTCAGGTATGGGATGCCGATGCACTCAACCTGCTGGCCAGCCAGGCGGTCACCAAGCCCAGGGGCGAGTGGATCATGACCCCTCACCCAGGTGAGGCTGCGCGCCTGTTGCGCAGCGATATTGCCACGATTCAGAGTCGACGCCCGGCCGCAGCCCGAAAGCTGGCGGAGCACTATGGCGCAGTGGTGCTGCTCAAAGGCCTCGGGACCCTTATTGCTGCGCCGGATGGCCGCATGGCGCTCTGCGGGCGTGGTCACCCGGCGATGTCTACCGGTGGCGCAGGCGATGTGCTCACAGGCATTATTGCCGCCTTACTGGCACAACACCTCTCGGCGTTCGAGGCCGCCTGCCTGGGCGCCTGGCTACATGGCCGGGCGGGAGAGCTGCTGGGGCAGCATGGCCGAGGGCTGGCTGCCAGTGATTTACCTGATACCGTTCGTCAGCTTTTAGAGAGTTACAATCCATGTCTGCAGTAACGCCTTCGTGCGAGACGATAACCCTGTTCGCGCCTGACGAGGACGCCATGACAGCCTTGGGCAGCACAATAGCCCAGGCCAGCGGCGGCCGTGGAACGCTTTATCTTCACGGAGATCTCGGAGCCGGCAAGACGACCTTGTCACGCGGCATCGTGCGGGGTCTAGGCCATACAGGTGCGGTCAAGAGCCCTACCTTTACGCTGATCGAGCCGTACGAAATCGGTGAGATCCGGGTCTACCATTTCGATCTGTATCGTCTGGCTGATCCGGAAGAACTCGAGTTCATGGGAATCCGGGATTACTTCACCGGTGATGCCCTTTGTCTGATCGAATGGCCTGAACGGGGCATGGGTCTTTTGCCAAAGCCGGACCTGGACATTACCATTACGCCGCATGCGGGCGGCCGTAACGTGCAGTTGGTTTTTCAAGGCTCACATGGTGATGCCTGGCGTGCCGCCCTATCCACAGGAGTTTGATGCAAATGGGGTGGGGGAAGCGTGTACGCCTGGGATGGGCAACGTTGGGAGTCATTTTGTGTTGTCTGGCCAGCCAGGTGTTGGCGGCGTCAGATATCAAGGATATGCGTGTCTGGCGTGCGCCGGACAATACGCGCCTGGTATTCGATCTGTCAGGGCCGGTCAAAGCCAATGTCTTTACTCTGACGTCGCCCAACCGGATCGTCATTGATGTCAGCGGAGCCAAACTGGCGACCAAGCTCAACGAGGCTCGCCTGAAGGGTACACCGATTACCGGACTGCGCTCGGCCCAACGCTCAGCCGACGAGCTGCGCATGGTGCTCGATGTATCCCAGCAGGTTACGCCCAAGAGCTTTACGCTTGCGCCTAATCAGCAGTACGGGAATCGCCTGGTAGTCGATCTGTTCGATCAGGGCGCGGACCTGTCATCTGATATTCCCGCGACGCCTACGCCGGGTGAGCCATCTGCGCCGGTAACCCCTGCGCAGCCCAAGGTCACCGTGCCGGCTGGTCCCTCTGGCAAGCGCGACATCATTGTAGTGATCGACCCTGGTCATGGCGGTGAAGACCCTGGTGCAATTGCCAAGGGTGGCGGCCTTTATGAAAAGAACATCACGTTGGCCATCGGGCGAAAACTGCAAGCCCAGATCAACAGCATGAAGGGCTTCAAGGCCGAGCTGACCCGTACGGGTGACTATTACATCCCCTTGCGCAAGCGTACCGAGATAGCGCGTAAGAAAGGGGCTGATCTGTTTGTGTCCATTCATGCCGACGCAGCGCCCAACCGAACCGCCTCGGGTGTATCGGTATTTGCGCTTTCTCAGCGGGGCGCCACGTCTGAAACAGCGCGCTGGCTGGCAGACACTGAAAACAGCTCGGACCTTGTGGGCGGGGTGGGCAGTGCTCTGGACAACAAGGATCAGATGCTTGCCGGTGTTTTGCTGGATCTGTCCATGACCTCTACCATGTCCGCAAGTCTGGATGTTGGACAGAAGGTTCTGGCCAACATCGGGCAACAGACCAAGCTCCTGCATAATCGCGTGGAGCAGGCTGCCTTCGTGGTGCTGAAATCGCCGGATATTCCTTCAATCCTGGTTGAAACTGGGTTCATCTCGAACCCGACCGAGTCCGTCAAGCTTGCAACGGCCTCACATCAGGAATTGCTGGCACGGCAGATCCGCAGCGGTATTTCCACGTACTTCCAGAAGAGTCCGCCGCCAGGTACATACCTGGCCTGGCTACGTGACCAAAAAGCACAGCAAGTGGCAACCGGCTCGCGCTAAAATAGCGAGATGCCTACGCCATAGCGGTTCGAATCGGCCGGCTGCCACTGCCTCGGGCAGCGCGGCCGGTTTCGTTTTGGCACTGCTTTCCATTCGACTCTCAGACCAGCCTGGCTAATTCCATGACTGAACTTCGTCGTATTCAACTGCTCAGCCCACGTCTGGCCAACCAGATTGCCGCCGGCGAGGTGGTTGAGCGCCCGGCCTCGGTAGCCAAGGAACTGTTGGAAAACAGTCTGGATGCCGGGGCACGCCGTATCGACATCGATGTCGAGCAGGGCGGTGTCAAGCTGCTGCGAATCAGGGACGATGGTAGCGGTATTCCTTCTGACGACCTGCCTCTGGCGCTGGAGCGCCATGCGACCAGCAAGATCTATAACCTGGATGAACTTGAGCATGTCATAAGCCTGGGATTTCGAGGAGAAGCGCTTGCCTCTATCAGCTCGGTCTCGCGTCTGACCCTTACATCACGCCACCAGAATGCCGACCAAGCGTGGCAGGTCGAGACCGAAGGGCGAGAAATGCACTCGACGGTCAAGCCGGCCGCGCATCCGCAAGGCACCACGGTTGAGGTGCGCGATCTTTTCTTTAATACACCGGCGCGCCGTAAATTCCTGCGTTCGGAAAAAACTGAATTCGACCATCTGCAGGAGGTTATCAAGCGCCTGGCCCTGGCCCGCTTCGACGTAGGGTTCAATCTTCGCCACAACGGCAAGAGCATTCTAGCCCTGCGTGAGGCTACGGATGACCTTACCCAGGCCCGCCGTGTCGCGGCGGTTTGTGGGCCGAATTTTCTGGAGCAGGCCCTGCCTATTCAGAATGAGCGCGGCGAGCTGCGCCTGTGGGGCTGGG
The DNA here is from genome assembly GCF_003691465.1 of Pseudomonas sp. LTJR-52. Classification (NCBI taxonomy): domain Bacteria; kingdom Pseudomonadati; phylum Pseudomonadota; class Gammaproteobacteria; order Pseudomonadales; family Pseudomonadaceae; genus Pseudomonas; species Pseudomonas sp. LTJR-52. The sequence goes on along the minus strand of NZ_CP033105.1, from coordinate 4,044,092 downwards.
TCGGCATGCCGACTTTCTCTCGCAGCCAGGCGGACCTGCAGTATTTCTACGTGAACGGTCGCATGGTGCGCGACAAGCTGGTTGCGCATGCTATCCGTCAGGCCTATCGCGATGTCCTCTATAACGGGCGGCACCCTGCATTCGTGTTGTTTCTCGAACTCGACCCGGGTGTGGTGGATGTGAACGTACATCCCACCAAGCATGAAGTTCGCTTCCGGGATACGCGGATGGTGCATGATTTCCTTTACGGCACCTTGCACCGTGCGCTGGCCGATGTGCGTCCGGACGATCAGGTGACGGCACCGGCATCGGCTGTTACCGTGCCGCCTCGCGCCACAGGCTCCGCTGCAGGAGAGTTTGGTCCTCAAGGTGAGATGAGCCTGGCGGCGCATGCACTGGAAAGTAGCCAGCCTGCGCCTGCATCGTATCGCATCGAACCGGCCATGCCGGAAGCATCGCCACGGCCAGCTGCTGGCGGTGGTTCTGGCGGGAGCTACGGAGGCTCCGGCAGCTATTCGCCCAAGCCGGCATACCCTACCCAGAGTGTGGCCGAGTTGCAGGGAGCGTACCAGACCTTTTTTGCTCCGTTGCCTTCTGCGGCCAGTAGCACAGGAGCTGCGCCAGCTGCCTTGCCGGAAAGCCAGGGTGATATTCCTCCATTGGGCTATGCACTGGCTCAACTCAAGGGCATTTATATCCTGGCGGAAAATGCTCACGGTCTGGTGCTGGTCGACATGCACGCCGCCCATGAGCGTATTACCTATGAGCGTCTAAAGGTTGCCATGGCCAGCGAAGGCCTGCGTGGACAGCCACTTCTGGTGCCTGAGTCATTGGCGGTCAGCGAGCGGGAGGCCGATTGTGCAGAAGAGCATGCCCAATGGTTTTCCAAGCTGGGTTTTGAGCTGCAGCGGCTAGGGCCGGAAACCCTGGCTATCCGACAAATACCTGCGCTGCTGAAACAAGCCGAAGCGGGTGATCTGGTTCGAGATGTTCTAACAGATCTCTTAGAGTACGGCACGAGTGATCGTATCCAGGCGCATATCAACGAACTGCTGGGCACCATGGCCTGTCACGGCTCCGTCAGAGCCAACCGGCGTTTGACAGTGCCTGAAATGAACGCTTTGCTACGGGATATGGAGATCACCGAGCGAAGCGGCCAATGCAATCATGGTCGACCCACATGGACGCAGATGGGCCTTGATGATCTCGATAAATTATTCCTGCGTGGCAGGTAATCGACGTTGCATGACGCGGCGTCGACTTTCATGAGAGTTTCCATGTCTTTTCCACCTGCCATTTTTCTGATGGGACCTACAGCCTCCGGCAAGACCGATCTAGCCCTTGAGCTTGCCAAGGTTCTGCCGTGCGACTTGATCAGTGTCGACTCGGCGCTGGTGTATCGCGAGATGGATATCGGTACGGCTAAGCCCTCGAAAGCACTTCTGGAGGCTTTTCCCCATCGTCTGATCGACATCCGCGAGCCCAGCGAGACCTATTCGGCGGCTGATTTCTGTGCTGATGCCCGTCAGGCAATGGCAGACATCACGGCGGTAGGGCGTATTCCTCTGCTGGTAGGCGGCACCATGCTGTATTTCAAGGCACTTCTTGAGGGGTTAGCGGACATGCCCAGCGCCGATCCAACCATTCGTGCCGAAATCGAAGCCGTTGCGGCAGAGCAGGGGTGGGGTGAGGTTCATCGGCAACTGGCAGAGGTTGATCCTGAGTCAGCGGCGCGCATCCATCCCAATGACCCCCAGCGCCTGACCCGTGCACTGGAAGTGCATCGCGTCAGCGGAATGACGATGACCGAGCATCGGGAGCGTCAAAGACAAGGAAATGCAGATTCCGACGCGCCGTTTGTCGCACATTTCCCGTATACTGCCGTTCATCTGGCTATTGCTCCTCAAGAGCGTGCGCTGTTGCATGCGCGAATAGCCCAGCGTTTCCGCCACATGCTGGAACAGGGCTTTGTCGATGAGGTCTCACGTCTACGGGCGAGAGGTGATTTGCAGCCTGAACTACCCTCCATGCGTGCCGTAGGCTACCGTCAAGTATGGGAGTATCTGGACGGCGGAATGAGTTACGACGAAATGACAGAGCGCGGCATTATCGCTACGCGTCAGCTGGCTAAACGGCAGCTTACCTGGCTACGCAGCTGGGGCCAGCTACAGTGGTTAGACAGTATGGCCCGTGACAATGTGTCGCGTGTCTTGAAAAGCCTTAAGGCGGTCTCCATATGCAGTTGAGTCTCAAGAAGAACCACGCCGGTGATGGCGAACCTTCTGACCTTGCAACAAACGAATCTTTTACCTTTGAGGAGAGCGGCACAATGTCAAAAGGGCATTCGCTACAAGACCCTTACCTGAATACTTTGCGTAAGGAACGCGTTCCAGTTTCCATTTACTTGGTCAATGGCATCAAGTTGCAAGGTCAGATCGAGTCCTTTGATCAGTTCGTCATCCTGCTGAAAAACACTGTCAGCCAGATGGTTTACAAGCACGCAATCTCAACGGTAGTTCCTAGTCGTCCTGTTCGTCTGCCTAGCAGTGATCAGCCGGCTGAACCCGGTAACATGTAAATAGGAGTCGCCTTTGTTCTTTGAACGCCCGGGTGGTGGTGAACGGGCCATTCTGGTCCATCTCGAAGGCCAAGATCCTGAATCCCGCGAGGATCCTCAGGAGTTCCAAGAACTTGCGCGCTCTGCTGGCGCTGACACGGTGGCGATGGTTACCGTGTCGCGACATCAGCCTTCTGCACGTTTTCTCATCGGTACCGGCAAGGTCGATGAACTCCATGACTTGGTGAAGGCCGATGAAGCCGAACTGGTCATTTTCAACCATACCCTTACGCCCAGTCAGGAGCGCAACCTCGAGCGCGCCCTGGAGTGCCGGGTGCTTGATCGTACTGGGTTGATTCTCGATATCTTTGCCCAGCGTGCTCGAACCCATGAAGGTAAGCTTCAGGTTGAGCTGGCACAGCTTGAGCACATGAGTACTCGTCTGGTGCGTGGCTGGACCCACCTTGAGCGACAAAAAGGTGGTATCGGTCTTCGAGGGCCGGGCGAAACACAGCTCGAGACGGACCGTCGCCTTTTGCGTGTTCGTATCCGTCAGATCAAACAGCGCCTTGAAAAGGTACGCAGTCAACGTGAGCAGGCCCGAAGAGGGCGGCGACGTGCCGAAGTTCCAGCGGTATCGCTTGTTGGCTATACCAACGCTGGCAAGTCTACGCTATTCAACACCCTGACCTCTTCCGAGGTCTATGCAGCGAATCAGTTGTTCGCGACGCTGGATCCTACATTGCGTCGTCTGGAACTGGCTGACCTGGGACCGGTGGTACTGGCTGATACTGTGGGTTTCATCCGACATCTGCCACACAAGCTGGTTGAGGCGTTTCGCGCCACGCTGGAAGAATCAAGCAACGCGGATCTGCTACTGCATGTGATCGATTCTCACGAAGAGGATCGCATGCTGCAAATCGAGCAGGTGAACGTCGTGCTGGAAGAGATCGGTGCTAACGAGATTCCCATGCTGGAGGTCTATAACAAGATCGACCTGCTTGAGAATGTCGAGCCGCACATCCAGCGCGACGAGGAAACTGGTCGTCCGATCAGAGTTTGGGCTTCTGCTCGGGAAAACCGGGGCTTGGAACTGATTCGTCAAGCTGTGGCCGAATTGTTGGGCGACGACCTGTTCGTAGGTAAATTGCGGCTGCCTCAGGCTATGGGACGTCTGCGTGCGCTATTGTTCAGTCAAGGTGCTGTACAGGAAGAATCGCATGACGAAGAAGGGTATACGGTGTTGTCAGTACGTTTGCCTCGTGCAGAACTTAATCGTCTCGTCAGTCGTGAAGGTTTCAAGCCGGATGACTTCGTGGCGCAACATACTTTGCAATAAAGCCTTTATCGACGTTTTTGGTCCGGGTGCCCGGCATCCGGTAGCATTGGTCGGCGCGCCAACCGGCGCGTTTTCGCTTTAGTCAGTAGGGAGAGCGCTATGGCTTGGAACGAGCCGGGTGGCAACTCAAATAATCAAGACCCCTGGGGCGATCGCCGTGGCGGTGGTAATGGTAATGGTGGCGGCCGTCAAGGTCCACCGGACTTGGATGAAGCGCTTCGTAAGCTGCAGAACAAGCTGAATCGCTTGTTTGGCGGTAAAAAGCGCCCGGACTCCAGCGGGGGTAACCGCCAGGCGGGCAGCAGTGCGGGTCTGATTTTAATCGGCTTGGCCTTGCTGTTTGGCTTGTGGCTATACAACGCTATTTATGTCGTTGACGAGCAGGAGCAAGCAGTTGTGCTGCGCTTCGGCAAGTATTACGAAACGGTAGGTCCTGGCCTGAATATTTATTTCCCTCCAATGGATCGCAAGTTCCAGGAAAACGTTACGCGTGAGCGTGCGTATAGCAAGCAGGGGCAAATGCTGACTCAGGACGAGAATATCGTCGAGGTACCGCTGACCGTTCAGTACAAGATTACCGATTTGGAGTCCTTTGTATTAAACGTGGATCAGCCGGAGCTCAGTCTTCAGCATGCTACTGATAGTGCTCTGCGTCATGTGGCTGGCTCTTCGACCATGGATCAGCTGCTGACATCTGGCCGTGAGCAGGTCGCAGGTGAGGTGCGTGAGCGCTTACAGCGTTTCCTGGATACCTACAAAACAGGTATTACGGTAACTCAGGTAAACATCCAAAGTGCTGCTGCACCTCGCGAGGTTCAGGAAGCATTTGATGATGTTATTCGTGCACGTGAAGACGAGCAGCGTGAGCGTAACCAAGCCGAAACTTATGCTAACGGCGTGATTCCCGAGGCGCGTGGTCAGGCTCAGCGTTTGATTGAAGATGCCAATGGTTACCGTGAGGAGGTCATTGCACGCGCTCAGGGTGAAGCAGATCGCTTTAATAACTTGGTAGCTGAGTATGAGAAGGCACCTCAGGTAACGCGCGAGCGTCTGTATCTTGAGGCTATGCAAGATATGCTGAGCCAATCGAGCAAGGTTCTGATCACAGCACAGGGCGGTCAGAATAATATGCTCTATCTGCCGCTAGATAAGATGGTGCAAAACCGTCCTGCCGAATCGAGTGATTCATCGACCTCGCCTTCTTCAGGCAATAACAGCTCGAATAATCCTTCGCCATCGGTAAGGGCTTTGCCGCAGCTGCCTGAAGTACGGACAAGGGAGAGCCGCTGATGAGTAACAAGTCTATCGCCGCTCTGGTTGTAGTGGTCATTCTAGGAATATTTGCCTGGAGCAGCCTGTTTATCGTTCAGCAGACCGAACGTGCAGTTATGTTGCAGTTTGGTCGTGTAGTAGATGCTGACCTTAAGCCTGGTTTGCATTTCAAGCTGCCCTTTGTAAACAAGGTGCGTAAGTTCGATGCCCGTCTTATGACGCTAGACTCTCCAACACAGCGGTTTTTGACCTTGGAAAAGAAAGCTGTGATGGTTGATGCCTATGCCAAATGGCGTGTCTTTAATGCTGAACGTTTCTATACGGCAACCTCAGGTATGAAGCAGATTGCCGATGAGCGTCTGATGCGTCGTTTAGAAGCCGGACTGCGTGATCAGTTTGGTAAGCGCACTTTGCATGAAGTGGTTTCTGGCGAGCGTGATGCCATGGTGGCCGAGTTAACAGGTTCACTTAACAAAATGGCTAATGCAGAGCTAGGCATCGAAGTGTTAGATGTTCGAGTCAAGGCTATTGATCTGCCGAAAGAGGTGAGCCGTAGCGTCTATGAGCGTATGGGTACTGAGCGTGAGCGTGAAGCGCGTGAGCACCGTGCCAAGGGACGTGAGCTGGCTGAAGGTATTCGTGCAGATGCAGATCGTCAGCGTCGCGTCATTCTGGCGGAAGCCTATCGCGAGGCAGAAGAAACACGAGGCGATGGTGATGCTCGTGCTGCTGCGATCTATGCCCAGGCTTATACAAAAAACCCTGAGTTCTACTCTTTTACACGTAGCTTGCAGGCTTATCGCAACAGTTTCTCTAATAAGAGCGATATCTTAGTGATGGATCCGAAGAACGAGTTCTTCAAATACTTGGGCGATCCAACCCCGTAAAAAGGTTGGCGGGCGCTCGTCGCCCGCCGCTGACCTTTTTGTATTTCGTGGTATCATGAGTCAGCCGGGAACATCCCGGCTTTTTTGCGTCTGCATGAACCATTGCATGGCGGCGAGGTTGTATCACGGGGATAGCTTAGGCGATCTACCGTCGCTGCGCGCTTTGCTCGCTACTGTACCGTGCTCTGTGCGGCAGGTTTTGCCTGCGCGTGCATAAGGTCTTCATGACAGGCTGCCGCTCGCATGATGGAGAAAGGCTAAATGGCAACGGTAGACCGCTGGCTGCTGCCTGACGGAATTGAAGAAATCCTGCCTCCCGAGGCTGCCAGCATCGAGATCGCGCGTCGACGGGTGTTGGAGTTGTTTCAACAGTGGGGATACGAATTTGTCGTAACGCCCCATGTCGAGTTTCTGGAGTCGTTGCTGACGGCGGCGGGCCAGGATCTGGAGCTGCGCACCTTCAAGGTAACCGATCCGCTGTCGGGGCGCCTGATGGGATTCCGCGCTGATATCACACCCCAGGTCGCTCGAATGGATGCCCATGCGTTGCATAGGGAAGGCCCGAGTCGCCTGTGCTATGCCGGCAGTGTCCTGCATTCCCGTCCGCGCGCGCTGTCTACGTCGCGCAGTCCGATTCAGATCGGGGCTGAGTTATATGGTGCCAAGGACACAGCCGGTGATCTTGAAATCATCAGCCTGATGCTGGGTGTGCTTGAACTGGCTCAAATCCCAGATGTGCACATGGACCTTGGACATGTCGGAATCTATCGTGGTTTGTGCGAAGCGGCGGGCCTATCCGGCGCAGCAGAAGAGGCGCTTTTCGATGCGCTGCAGCGCAAGGCGGTAGATGAAGTTATTACCCTGACTCAAGAGCTTCCTGCGCCTTATGGCGACATGTTGCGTAGCCTGGTTGAGCTGTGCGGTGGGCGTCAGGCCCTGGAGGCTGCGCGTCAGCGCCTGGCGGAAGCGCCGCCTGCCGTTGTCTCTGCCCTGGAGGCGCTGTGCTCTCTTGCTGATACGTTAGCTCAACGGTTTCCAGATGTTCCGCTGTATTTTGATCTGGGCGAGCTGCGTGGGTATCACTATCACACCGGCGTTGTTTTCGCGGCGTTTGTCCCAGGTAGCGGTCAGGCTATTGCTCAAGGGGGGCGCTACGACAATATCGGCGCGAATTTTGGCCGGGCACGCCCGGCAACAGGCTTTTCTACCGATCTGAAAACATTGGTTATGCTGGGTCAGGCGGAAATGACCGAGCCGCTAACAGGTATCTGGGCACCTCATGGCGAGGATGCTCAGCTATGGAATGCGATTCGCCAGTTACGTTCAGGCGGTGAGCGCGTGGTGCAGGCGTTGCCTGGCCAGGCGGATTCGGATGCGCGCGAGTCGGGCTGTGACCGACAGCTGACGTGGCAGGATGGAAGTTGGCAGGTGGCGCCCCTGGCGTCGTGAGAGTTCGCCGGGTTAGCCGGCTCCAGAGATTCCTATAGGGGAAAGGTTATGGGTAAGAATGTCGTCGTCCTGGGCACCCAATGGGGTGATGAGGGCAAAGGCAAAATTGTCGATCTGTTGACTGATCAGGCGGCAGCGGTTGTTCGTTACCAAGGTGGCCATAATGCTGGGCATACATTGGTTATCGATGGTGAAAAAACTATTCTGCGATTGATTCCGTCCGGTATTTTGCGTGCCGACACACAGTGCCTGATCGGTAACGGCGTGGTGCTGGCGCCGGATGCACTGTTCAAGGAAGTTGCCGAGCTTGAGGCGAGAGGCGTTCCGGTTCGTGAGCGACTGCGTATCAGTTCGGCCTGCCAATTGATTCTGCCTTATCACGTGGCGCTTGATCAGGCGCGCGAAAAGGCCCGAGGTGATGCCAAGATCGGAACAACCGGTCGCGGAATCGGCCCGGCTTATGAAGACAAGATTGCCCGTCGCGGCTTACGCGTAGGTGATCTGTTCCATCCTGAGCGCTTCGCTCAAAAGCTGAGTGAGGTGCTGGAGTATCATAACTTTGTGCTGCAGAACTTCTTCAACGAGCAGCCTGTTGATTTCCAGAAGACCTATGATGATGCGATGGAGCACGCCAAGGTGCTCAAGCCGCTGATGTTGGATGTAGTGTCGCGTTTGCACGAGCTGCGTAGAGCCGGCGAGAACATCATGTTCGAAGGGGCTCAGGGTACGCTGCTGGATATCGATCACGGTACTTATCCATTTGTTACCAGTTCTAACACCACGGCAGGCGGTGTAGCGACGGGTTCTGGCGTAGGGCCTTTGTACCTGGATTACATCCTTGGAATCACCAAGGCCTATACCACGCGTGTAGGTTCCGGTCCGTTCCCAACGGAACTGTTTGACGAGACTGGCGCTTATCTGGCCAAGAAAGGTCATGAGTTTGGTTCGGTAACAGGTCGTCCGCGTCGTTGCGGTTGGTTCGATGCAGTCATCCTGCGTCGCTCTATCGAGGTAAACAGCATTTCTGGTCTATGCCTGACCAAGCTGGACGTTCTCGATGGTCTGGAAACCGTGCGTATCTGTGTAGGTTATCGCAATGCTGAAGGCGAGCTGACCGAAGCGCCGACCGATGCTGACAGCTATATCGGCTTGGAGCCTATCTATGAGGAAATGCCGGGCTGGTCCGAGTCTACCGTAGGTGCTCGCAGCATGGATGAGCTGCCTGCAAATGCGCGTGCTTATATTGCGCGTATTCAAGAGCTGGTTGGTGCGCCTATCGATATTATCTCGACAGGCCCTGACCGCAACGAAACGATTACGCTTCGTCATCCGTTTGCCTGATCTGATCGGGTAGATAGAAGGGAGGGTCGCTTAGGCGGCCCTTTTTTATAGGCGCCAGTAAAAGCAACTGAGAAGGGGAGGGAATTAAAAAGCATAACCCCAGAAACGACAAAACCGAGCTATTTAGCTCGGTTGTCTGTAAAGTGGTGCCCAGGAGAAGACTCGAACTTCCACGGTGTTGCCACCGCTAGGACCTGAACCTAGTGCGTCTACCAATTCCGCCACCTGGGCACTCTGCGATATGCGATGATCTCATCGTATTTCGCGTTAGCAACGTTGTTGCCGTTGCTGTGGCGCGAACTATACGAGGCTTTTTTAAACCTGTAAACCCTTGAAGTGGAAAATTTTTATTATTTTTCGAAGACTAACCTTTAAGGCATTTTCGAGCTTCAATATATAGAGAGCTCTTAACCAGACAAAAGGTAACTCTAAACTGATGGCCGATTGGCAATCCCTCGATCCCGAGGCCGCTAGAGAAGCGGAAAAATATGAAAACCCTGTTCCAAGTCGCGAGCTTATTCTGGCGCATCTGGCGCAGCGGGGCGGTCCTGCCTCGCGCACGCAGCTGATAGAAGAGTTCGGTTTGACGGAAGAGGATCAGTTTGAAGCATTGCGCCGTCGCCTTCGTGCCATGGAGCGGGATGGGCAGCTTCTTTATACGCGTCGCGGTGCTTACGCCCCTGTTGATAAGCTCGATCTTGTCTGTGGGCGAATCAGCGGTCACCGTGACGGCTTTGGCTTTCTTATCCCTGACGACGGCAGTGATGACCTTTTCCTGAGCCCTGCGCAAATGCGACTCGTGTTCGATGGTGACAAGGCGCTGGCACGTGTATCCGGTCTGGATCGTCGAGGCCGCCGTGAAGGTGCTCTGGTCGAAGTCGTACACCGTGCCCATGAAAGCGTGGTCGGCCGGTTCTTTGAAGAGAGCGGCATCGCGTATGTAGTGGCGGACAGCCCCAGGATCCAACAGCAGGTGCTGGTCCCCGCCGGCAAGCATGGCGGAGCGCAGCATGGGCAGTTTGTTCAGGTTCATATCACCGACTGGCCTACTGTTCATCGCCAGGCCCAGGGCGAGGTAGTTGAGGTGCTGGGTGATTACCTCGCGCCGGGGATGGAAATCGAAGTGGCATTGCGCAGCTACGATATTCCCCATGAGTGGCCAGTCGATGTAGAGAAAGAGGCGGCCAAGCTCAAGCCTGAAGTCTCTGAGAAAGATAAGGAAAAGCGGGTCGATCTGCGCAACGTACCGTTCGTGACAATTGACGGTGAAGATGCGCGTGACTTTGATGACGCGGTCTATGCCGAGAAGAAGAAGTCCGGAGGCTGGCGGCTCTTCGTCGCGATTGCAGACGTGTCTCATTATGTGAAGGTCGGCTCTGCGCTAGACACCGAGGCCGCACGCCGGGGCAACTCGGTATATTTTCCGGGGCGCGTAGTACCCATGCTGCCTGAGATATTGTCCAATGGGCTGTGTTCCCTGAACCCCTTGGTAGATCGCCTGGCCATGGTATGCGAGATGACCATCTCGGCGACGGGCAAGCTTACGGGCTATCAGTTCTACGAGGCGGTGATCCACTCCCATGCGCGCCTGACCTATACCCGGGTCAGTCAGTTACTGGAAACGCCGGAAAGCACTGAGGCGCAGCAGTTCCGTGAGCAACTGCCGCAGCTGGTGCCGCATATCCAGGAACTGTATGCCTTATATAAGGTGCTCGTGATTACCCGGCAGGAGCGGGGGGCTATCGATTTCGAGACACAGGAGACGCGAATCGTCTTTGGTGCCGACAAGAAGATTTCGGAGATCCGGCCTACTCAGCGTAACGACGCCCACAAGCTGATCGAAGAATGCATGCTGTGCGCGAACGTAGCGACAGCCAAGTTTCTCGAGAAGCACAGCATTCCAGCCCTGTACCGGGTTCACGATGCGCCGCCGCTTGAGAAACAGACCAAGTTGCGGCAGTTCCTGGGTGAGATCGGCCTGACTTTGACGAAGGGCAAGGCTACACCGACGCCCAAAGACTACCAGGCGCTACTCAAAGCCGTTCATGACCGTCCCGATTACCGTCTGATCCAGACAGTAATGCTGCGCTCACTGAGTCAGGCGGTTTACAGCCCGGACAATGAGGGCCATTTTGGTCTCAATTACGAAGCCTATACACACTTCACATCGCCCATTCGGCGTTATCCGGACCTATTGGTTCACCGTGCGATTCGCAGCGTCATTCGTTCCAAGCTTGAAACACGGCATGTGAAGCGTGCCGGCGCCGCTGCCATGCCCAAGTCGCGTATCTATCCGTATGATGAAGCGCAGCTGGATCAGCTGGGTGAGCAGTGCTCCATGACCGAACGCCGTGCCGACGAAGCTACGCGAGACGTTGCGAACTGGCTCAAGTGCGAGTACATGCGTGATCGGGTCGGCGAGACGTACCCGGGTGTCATCACCGCTGTGACGGGATTTGGCCTGTTTGTCGAGCTGAGCGATATCTACGTCGAGGGGCTTGTTCACGTCACGGCGCTGCCAAGCGACTATTATCATTTCGATGCCGTACACCATCGGCTTTCAGGTGAGCGTAGCGGGCGCAGTTATCGGCTGGGTGACTTGGTCGAAATCGTGGTGGCGCGTGTGGATCTGGATGAGCGCAAGATCGACTTCGAGCTGTCCGAGACGGCACAATCGGCTCCGGCAGGTCGTCGTCAGCGAGGCGATGCGAAGTCCTCAAGAGATAAGTCTCGAAAGCGCGAGAAAACCCAGGTACCTGCCCAGAATTCAGCAGTAGGGATCGAGGTCTCGCCTGAATTGCTCAAGCAGGCAGAAGTGTTGCTGGGCAATACGGACGTCAAGCGCAGTCGTGCAGTCAAGCGCGCCCTGTTGGATGAGGCCAAGACCGGTGGAGAAAAGCCCGCAAGGGCGCAACCTGCCAGACAGGAGGCTGCCCCGGCGCGCACGTCAGCAAAGAAAGGTAAAAAGGCAGACAGCGCTAAACCCGGCAAGCCAGCTAAATCGGCCAAGGCAACGAAGCCGAGCAAACATCGCAAGGGGCCTTCCAAGGCCAAGGCACAGGCGGCTTCTGGTGAAGTCCGTAAACGTAAGGTCAAGTCATGAGTCAGTGGGAAATGGTCTATGGCATCCATGCCGTAGAAGCGTTGTTGCGTCATCATCCAAAGCGGGTGAAGCAACTATGGATAGCCGAAGGTCGTCAGGAACCGCGCGTACAGGCAGTGGTCACATTGGCCGATGCTGCACGTGTGCCGGTGCAGACCCATAGCCGTCAATCGCTCGACGAGCAGGTGGACGGTGTGCATCAGGGGATCGTGGCGCATGTAAGTCCGAGCCAGATCTGGGGCGAGGCGATGCTTGAAGAACTTTTGGATAGAGCCGAAGGCCCGCCACTGCTTCTGATGCTGGATGGGGTGACGGATCCGCATAACCTGGGGGCCTGCCTGCGTACAGCCGACGCGGCAGGTGTTCAGGCGGTCATCATACCCAAGGACAAGTCAGCCAGTCTGAATGCTACGGTTCGTAAGGTAGCGTGTGGTGCCGCTGAGGTTATTCCATTGGTAGCGGTTACCAATCTGGCGCGTACGCTGGAAAAGCTCAAGAAGCGAGGGCTGTGGGTTGTGGGCACAGCAGGAGAAGCAGAGCAGGATGTCTATGATGTAGACATGACCGGGCCAACCGTTCTCGTCATGGGTGCAGAGGGCAAGGGAATGCGCCGATTGACACGTGAGCTATGCGATTTTCTGGTGCGTTTGCCTATGTCCGGCAGTGTTAGCAGTTTGAACGTCTCCGTAGCAACAGGGGTTTGCCTGTTCGAAGCCGTTCGTCAACGTCGTTCTCGCTAGAGGGATCGGCTCGCCCGCTGAAAGTAGTTAGGTTACATGCTCGATTTTGAAAGCATTTTCAGGGCTTCGCCGAATTCGTATGTTCTGCTGAACAGCGTCTTGACCGTCGTGGACGCCAACGAGGCGTACCTGAGGGCTGTGGGGCGGCAGCGTCAGGAGTTGCTTGGGGTCCATTTGTTCGAGGCTTTTCCTGTCGATCCGTTGCAGGGCAACGTGCCATCGCAGCAGGCCCTGAAAGCTTCCATCGAGCGAGCTGTTACGCTCAGGCAGGAAGATGCCCTCCCTGTCATTCGCTACGCGATACCGCGTAGCAGTGCCAGGGGGGTAGTGTTTGAAGACCATGTCTGGAGTGTTACGCATACGCCACTCTTCGATGCTGAAGGTCGATTGCAGCATATCCTCCAGCACGCTACGGATATTAGTGAACTCCAGGCCATGCGTGCCGATGTAGTTCGTTCTCCCAGCCTGACATCGACGAACATTCAACTGGGGCAGCGCCTGATCAATCGAGCGAAAGCCTTGCAGGATGAAGGGGCCCAGCTGAGACGGCTGTTTCAGCAGGCGCCGGGTTTCATCTGTGTCTTGAGCGGGCCTGACCATGTATTTGAGCTGGCTAACGATGCGTTTCTGCACCTTGTAGCGCGAGGAGACGTTGTCGGTCATCCTATTCGTACTGTCTTTCCCGAATTGGTGGAGCAAGGTGCTCTCAGGTTATTTGATGAGGCTCTGGTCTCTCTCAAAACGTTTTCCGGACGCGGCGTTCGCCTGGATATTCAACGTACCGCCTTGGGGCCTTCCAACGAAATCTATGTAGATTTCATCCTGCAGCCGATTATTGATAACGGGCAGGTGGTAGGGCTTTTTATCCAGGGTAATGATGTCACCCAGCAGAAGCGGGCAGAAACCGAGCTGGCCAATTACCGGCTGCACCTTGAAGATCTGGTACAGGAGCGGACGCGCGAGCTCAAACGCAGTGAAGATGAGCGGCAAGCCGCTATGGTTCAGGCGCAAAAGCTGGAAGCCGTTGCCAAGCTGACGGGGGGCGTTGCCCATGATTTCAATAACGTCCTGCAGATCATCGGAGGCAACCTGCAGTTGCTGAAAACCCGACTGGCAGGCGATGAGGTTGGCCAGCGTCGGCTGCAGGCGGCCAATACAGCCGTAGAGCGGGGTGCAAGCCTCGCTTCTCAGCTCTTGTCCTTTGCGCGGCGGCAGCCCCTGCAGCCAATGTCAGTCGATACGAAGAGTCTCCTGGATGGCATGAGTGATTTGCTGCATCAGGCGTTGGGCGAGTCCATCACGCTGACTGTGCTTGCTGACCCTGATGTCTGGTCGATATTTGTCGATGCAGGTCAGCTGGAAAACGTGCTGGTCAGTCTGTTACTCAATGCCCGCGAAGCAATGGCTAATGAGGGGCATGTCACTGTTGAGCTACATAACGTGTTGCTTTCCCAGGAGCAGTGGCAGGCCGCTGACGAGTTGATTCCAGGCGAGTACGTGCAGCTGATCATCACGGATACCGGGCGCGGAATGTCCGAAGAGGTCAAGGCGCAAGCCTTCGAGCCCTTTTTCTCAACCAAGCGTGAAGAGCATGGCACCGGGCTTGGCCTGTCCATGGTCTATGGTTTCGTGAAGCAGAGTGGCGGACATATCTTGATCAACAGTACCTTGGGCAAGGGAACATCGATCATCCTTTATCTGCCACGCTCGCTACCGAATACCGATACAGCCGATAGCTCCATGGCCTTGCCGTCGGTTGAGGAAGGTGGAAGCGAATGTATCCTTGTAGTGGAAGACGACCCCGATGTTCGTCACATCGTGGTGGATATGCTGAGTGAGCTAGGCTATGACGTGCTGGAAGCCGGTGATGGGCAGGCTGCCCTGACAATGCTTGAGCAGGGGGCGCCTGTAGATTTATTGTTTACAGACATTGTGATGCCGGGCCCGGTACGCAGCACCGAGCTGGCACGCAGAGCAGGGGCGCTCAGGCCTTCCTTGAAGGTACTGTTTACCTCGGGCTATACACAGGACGCTGTAATACAGGGCGGACGGCTCGAGGCAGGAGGCAACCTGCTCAGTAAACCCTATCGTCGGGATGAGTTAGCCCAAAAGGTGCGTATGATGCTCGGTATGCACAGACAGCACACCCCTACTACAGCTGTAACAGAAGAGGACATGGCGTTGGAGGAAACCGCAAGTAACAAGGTATTGAATATTCTGCTGGTCGAGGATGACCTGACGCTACGTAGCCTGACTGGCGAGGTGATGGAAGAGCTGGGCTATCAGGTTACGGCCGTGGCTTCTGCCGAAGAGGCACTGGACGCGCTGCAGAGCAGTACCTTTGATGTCCTTTTCACAGATATCGGGCTTGGAGGCATGTCAGGGCTGGACCTGAGCCGTCAGGCGCTCAAGCGTTATCCTGGATTGCATGTCGTAGTGGCTTCCGGTTATGCCTTTGACAAGGACGACGAACTCAAACACGTAAAGGCGCTGCTCAAGCCATACGATCTTTTCAAGATCCGGCAGCTGCTCGATGACCTGTCCGTCAGATAGTTGTACCGGCGAGCCGGTTGGCTCGTGATCTTCCTTGCGCCACCCGGTGCCCTTCTCTAGAATACCGCCCCTTGCCTGTATCGGGCCTCCGCTTGCAGGCAAGTCAAAACGAAACATTCACTCCTTGTCTGACCGCATCATGTGGCAGGCTATAACCCGTAAGGAGCATTTATGCGTCATTACGAAGTTGTGTTTCTGGTTCATCCTGACCAGAGCGAACAGGTGGGCGGCATGGTTGAGCGCTACACCAAAGCGATTGAAGAAGACGGTGGCAAGGTTCATCGTCTGGAAGACTGGGGCCGTCGTCAGCTGGCTTACGCTATCGACAACGTGCACAAGGCTCACTATGTTCTGATGAACATTGAGTGCAGCGCCAAAGCACTGGCTGAACTGGAAGACAACTTCCGTTACAACGACGCCGTGATCCGTAACATGATCCTCCGTCGCGATGAAGCCGTTACCGGCCAGTCTGAAATGCTCAAGGCCGAAGAGAACCGTAGCGAGCGCCGTGAGCGTCGCGAGCGTCCTGCCGAGTCCGAGTCCGCCGATGGCAGCGACAATGCTGACGTCGATGGCGACGATAGCGCCGAGTAAGCCTGGATTATTGAGGAATCATTGTTATGGCACGTTTCTTCCGTCGTCGTAAATTCTGCCGCTTCACCGCTGAAGGCGTGAAAGAGATCGATTACAAAGATCTGAACACCCTGAAAGCCTACGTCTCCGAAACCGGCAAGATCGTTCCGAGCCGTATCACTGGCACCAAGGCCAAGTACCAGCGTCAGCTGGGTACTGCCATCAAGCGTGCTCGTTATCTGGCCCTGTTGCCTTACACCGACAGCCACGGCCGTTGAGACCGGGCATCGACACGAACTAACGGATAATTCGCATGCGAGCCCTTGCTGATTTCATCATGCGCGGTCGCATGCAAGCCACCCTTACGGTGGCGATTGCAGCGGTTGTGCCATTTCTGTACTGGCTCAGCGCTGCAGCAGGGAGTCTGGTCGTCCTGCGCCGTGGCGCACGTGACGCTGCAGGTGTAGTGGTCTGGGCATTGCTGCCGGCTGCGTTCTGGTGGTATCTGGGAGATCCGAGCATTGCGCTCGTATTCATCGGTACCCTAGCGTTGGCGCTGGTTTTACGCAGCAGTGTTTCCTGGCCGCGTGTCCTGCTCGCCAGCATCCTGGTCGGTCTGGCGTTTGCTGTGACCATTGGTCATGTCTACGCAGAGCCCATTAACCTCTTGGCAGAGGAAATTCAAAAGCTTCTGCCTCAGATGGCGGGTCAGTCACCGGATGCTTTGCCGGAAGCCAAGCAGGCCCAGCTGCATGAGATGCTGGTACCTGTATTGACCGGTCTGATGGCGAGTCTTTTCCAGATTGTCTGTCTGCTGTGCCTGATGTTGGGACGTTATTGGCAAGCTGCGCTGTATAACCCAGGCGGTTTCGCGCGTGAGTTTCATGCGCTGAGATTGTCGCCCGCCCTGGCACTGGGAATGCTGTTGGTCATGCTACTGGCACCCAACATCAACCTGGGACTTGGGATGTTGACACCGCTGTGCAGTGTACCCCTGGCGATAGCTGGCGTTGCCCTGATTCACGGACTGGTAAGACAGAAGCATATGGCCACGTTCTGGCTGGTGGGGTTGTACGTGACACTGCTGATCTTTGGGCAGTTGATCTATCCGTTGTTGGTGATCGTAGCCGTGGTCGACAGTCTGTTTGATTTTCGTGGGCGCCTGGGCAATACGCCCAAGGACTCCACGAACGGTGAAGGTTAAAAGTTAAGAGGTAAGACTCAAATGGAAGTCATCCTGCTGGAAAAGATCGCCAACCTGGGCAACCTGGGCGATAAAGTGAACGTCAAGGGCGGTTACGCTCGTAACTTCCTGCTGCCGCAGGGCAAGGCAACTGCCGCTACTGCTGACAACGTTGCTGCGTTCGAAGCACGTCGTGCAGAGCTCGAGAAGCAGGCTGCCGATAAGAAGGCTTCTGCTGAAGCTCGTGCTGCCAAGCTGAACGAACTGACCGTTACCATCGCTGCCAACTCTGGCGACGAAGGCAAGCTGTTCGGCTCTATCGGTACTCGCGACATCGCCGAGGCTGTTTCTGCTGCTGGCGTTGAGCTGGACAAGAGCGAAGTTCGTCTGCCCAACGGCGCTCTGCGTAACGTTGGCGAGTTCGACGTAGATGTGCAGCTGCACACCGACGTTGAAACTACCGTCAAGGTGGTCGTGGTTGCTGAATAAGCGGTCATGACAACTGACTGGCGGGCTTGCACGAACATGCAAGCCTGCCGACAATCGGGCACGTCATTCTCGTAATGACGTGCCCGTTTTTTTTCAGGCCATGAAGGCCTGTCTTCTCTGATCGAACTTTCGGTGCCAATCGCTACGCCATGAATGAGATCGCCATCGCTGAACAATACGATTTGCAAACTGCCGCGCTGAAGGTGCCACCGCACTCCATCGAGGCCGAGCAGGCCGTGCTGGGTGGCTTGATGCTGGATAACAATGCGTGGGAACGCGTCTCGGACCAGGTATCGGACGGCGACTTCTATCGCCATGACCATCGCCTGATCTTTCGTGCCATTGCTCGTCTGGCTGAAAGCAACCAGCCTTTCGATGTGGTTACGTTATCCGAGCAGCTCGACAAGGAAGGACAACTACCCCAGGTAGGGGGGCTGGCTTACCTGGGTGAGCTGGCAAAAAACACCCCCTCTGTTGCAAACATCAAGGCCTATGGCCAGATCGTGCGCGAGCGCGCCACGCTGCGCCAGCTGATCGGCATCAGCAATGACATTGCCGACAGTGCCTATAACCCTGAAGGTCGGGGCGCCAATGAGCTTCTTGATGAGGCGGAGCGCAAGATTTTCGAAATCGCCGAGGCCCGTCCCAAAACAGGAGGTCCGATTGGCGTTAATGACATTCTGACCAAGGCCATTGATCGAATCGATACACTGTTCAACTCGGATAATGCCATTACGGGTGTTTCCACAGGATTTGTGGATCTGGATGATAAAACCAGCGGCCTTCAACCGTCGGACCTGGTTATCGTGGCGGGACGTCCCTCGATGGGTAAGACGACCTTTGCCATGAACCTGGTCGAAAATGCGGTACTGCGTACGGACAAGGCCGTGCTTGTATTTTCACTGGAAATGCCAGCTGATTCGATCGTGATGCGTATGTTGTCGTCCCTTGGGCGAATCGATCAGACCAAGGTCCGCTCGGGTAAGCTGGAGGACGATGACTGGCCAAGGCTGACCTCAGCGGTCAACCTCCTGAATGACCGCAAGCTGTTTATCGACGACACGGCAGGTATCAGCCCGTCGGAAATGCGTGCGCGTACGCGGCGTCTGGTGCGTGAACACGGTGACTTGGCGCTGATCATGGTCGACTACCTGCAATTGATGCGGATTGGCGGGGCAGCCAGCGAAAACCGGACCAATGAGATTTCCGAAATTTCGCGCTCGCTTAAAGCGCTAGCCAAGGAGTTCAACTGTCCAGTGGTCGCGTTGTCCCAGCTTAACCGCTCGCTGGAGCAGCGGCCGAACAAGCGTCCGGTGAACTCCGACTTGCGTGAATCCGGAGCGATCGAGCAGGACGCCGACGTAATCATGTTTGTGTACCGGGATGAGGTATATCACCCTGAAACTGAGTACAAGGGTGTAGCCGAAATTATTATCGGTAAACAGCGTAATGGCCCTATCGGTACGGTGCGACTCGCCTTTATCGGCAAGTACACCCGTTTCGAGAACTTGGCACCCGGCAGTTATAACTTCGACGACGACTAAGTTGTCGGGGGCGCAAAAAAGCCGCACACCTGTGCGGCTTTTTTATAAGCGCCTTGGCCTTGCATGTGGTAATCCAGGCGTGGATGCGCGCGTTCGGCAAGCTCAGCAGTCCAGTAACCATGCGGCTGTCAGGCGACGGATAGCGGCTCGCCTCTCTTAACTGGCTATTTTTTGTGCTATTCTTGCACCTCCTCCCGCACTACTTTTAATCCCCGGAAGCCTTCATGCTCGCTGCCAAGCCGTTGTTCGACTATCCCAAATATTGGGCTGAGTGTTTTGGACCTGCGCCTTTCTTGCCGATGAGCAGGGAGGAGATGGACCTGCTCGGCTGGGACAGTTGCGACATCATTGTCGTGACAGGAGATGCCTATGTGGATCATCCATCCTTTGGCATGGCCATCATTGGACGTCTTCTGGAAGCGCAAGGCTTTCGGGTAGGGATTATCTCCCAGCCAGACTGGCAATCCAAAGACGACTTCATGAAGCTTGGCAAGCCGAACCTGTTTTTTGGCGTGGCGGCAGGCAACATGGATTCGATGATCAACCGCTATACAGCCGATCGCAAGATTCGCTCCGACGACGCCTATACACCAGGCGGTTTGGCCGGCAAGCGTCCCGATCGTGCCAGCATGGTCTACAGCCAGCGTTGCCGTGAAGCCTATAAGGGGGTACCGATTGTCTTGGGCGGTATCGAGGCATCACTGCGCCGGATTGCTCACTACGACTACTGGCAGGACAAGGTACGCCATTCCATCCTGATGGATGCAAAGGCGGATATTCTGCTGTACGGCAATGCCGAACGTGCAGTCGTGGAGATTGCTCACCGCTTGGCTGCGGGTGAACCCATCCAGGCGATTACCGATATTCGCGGCACTGCGTTTATCCGCAAGGACACGCCGGAAGGCTGGTTCGAGCTGGACTCGACGCGTATTGACCGTCCGGGGAAGGTCGACAAGATCATCAACCCCTACGTCAATACACAGGATCTGCAGGCGTGTGCCATCGAGCAGTCCAAGGGGCCGCAGGAAGATCCTGAGGAAGCCAAGGTTGTTCAGCTGCTGCCCAGCCCGAAGCTCACCCGTGACAAGACGGTCATTCGGCTCCCGTCGTTCGAGAAAGTAAAGGGCGACCCGGTCCTGTATGCCCACGCCAACCGCGTGCTGCACCTGGAGACCAACCCGGGCAATGCCCGTGCGCTGGTTCAGCGTCATGGCGATCAGGACGTATGGCTCAATGCGCCGCCGATTCCGCTGACCACTGAAGAGATGGACTACGTCTTCGGGCTGACCTATGCCCGTGTTCCGCATCCTGCTTATAAAGGCGAGCGGATTCCTGCGTACGAGATGATCCGGTTCTCGGTCAACATCATGCGCGGCTGTTTTGGCGGCTGCACTTTCTGCTCCATTACCGAGCATGAAGGCCGCATTATCCAGAACCGTTCGGAAGAGTCCATTATTCGAGAGATCGAGGAAATTCGCGACAAAGTGCCAGGGTTTACCGGGGTTATTTCCGACTTGGGTGGCCCGACGGCCAACATGTACCGGATTGCGTGCAAGGACCCGGAAATCGAGAAACATTGCCGCAAGCCGTCCTGCGTGTGGCCGGGTATCTGCGAAAACCTGAACACCGACCACTCGGCGCTGATCCAGTTGTATCGCTCTGCACGTGCCCTGCCGGGTGTGAAGAAGATCCTGATTGCGTCGGGCTTGCGGTATGACCTGGCGGTAGAGTCGCCGGAGTACGTAAAAGAGCTGGTAACCCATCACGTGGGGGGTTACCTGAAGATTGCGCCAGAGCACACCGAGGAAGGTCCGCTTTCCAAGATGATGAAACCGGGCATCGGCAGTTACGATCGCTTCAAGCAGATGTTCGAGAAGTATACGAAGGAAGCCGGTAAGGAACAGTACCTGATTCCTTACTTCATCGCTGCGCATCCAGGTACGACTGACGAAGACATGATGAACCTGGCGCTCTGGCTCAAGCGTAACGGCTTCCGGGCGGATCAGGTACAGGCGTTCTATCCGTCGCCAATGGCAACCGCGACTGCGATGTACCATTCGGGCAAGAATCCGCTGCGCAAGGTAACTTACAAGAGCGATGGCGTACCGATCGTGAAGGGGGAGCGTCAGCGCCGCCTGCACAAGGCATTCCTGCGCTATCACGATCCAAACAACTGGCCGATGCTGCGTGAAGCGCTCAAGGATATGGGGCGTGCCGACTTGATCGGTAACGGCAAGCATCACCTGATTCCCACGTTCCAGCCCGCTGTGGATGGTACTTACCAGAGTGCACGTCGTAAGAATTCGACGCCGCTGGGTAGCAAAAAAGCAGGCAAGCCGCTGCTGACTCAGCATACTGGCTTACCGCCGCGGGCGGCGGATGGCAGCAAGGGATGGGACAAGAAGCAGGAAGGTCAGGCGGTGGCGTTTGCCAAAGGCAAGAAAAAGCCCCGGCGAGAACCCAATATTCCGCGTTGATGAAACGGCGAGCCTCGGGCTCGCCGTTTTGCTATCAGCGGATCGTCAACGCGCCGGTAAGATCGCCCAAGGGGGCGAGACCGTGGGTGACGCGTGCGATGTCGCGCTCCACCAGACCCTTGAGCGGCGGCAAGCCGTGGAGCCGGGTGATCAGGCGCAGGATTGAGGTGGTGTCGTACAGGTCGTGATCGACATGTCCTTTGCGTGCGAAAGGTGACACGACAAGGGCCGGAATACGTGTGCCTGGACCCCAGCGATCACCCTTGGGCGGTGCTACGTGATCCCACCAGCCGCCGTTCTCATCGAACGTAATGACGACCACGGTGTTTTCCCATTGCGGGCCTTTCTGCAGATGTTCGATAACCTTGGCAATGTGCTGATCGCCTGAAGCGACATCGGCATAACCGGCATGCAGGTTGAGGCTGCCCTGGGGCTTATAGAAGGTTACAGGCGGCAGGCGACCGGCATCAATGTCTGCCAGAAAATGGTTGGTGCTCGGATCATCGCCAATCCCGCCGTCGCGGATGTGCTGCTCGCGTGCTGCCGTGCCCGGAGCGAAGCGCTTGAAGTAGTTGAATGGCTGGTGGTGCGCCTGGAACCGGGTATCGGCGCCATTGCCCTCCAGCGCTGCCTGCCAGCCACCCGAGTACCAGGCCCAGTCCACGCCCTTGGCTGACAGCAGGTCGCCAATGGTGGCATGGGTCTGTGGTGGCAGTACGCTCGGGTTGGTCGGATCGGACAGGGCTGGGTCGCCTCCTGCCGGCGGCGGAATCTGGCTGGGCTGATAGGGCGGCAGCATGGTGTTGATGGCATAGCCGTCAGGGCTAAGCGCGCCCGGATTGACGAACATTGGGCGTCCGTCCAGGGCCGAGGCAGGAGAGTTATCCGCCAGAGCCAACTCATAGCCCAGCGGATTCTTCCCTTTAAGCACCGCCACCTTGTCCTTTGCCGGGCTGGTGGTGTGGTTGGGGTAGAACGGCGCGCGACCCGAGATCAGGAACTGATGGTTCAGGAAAGAGCCACCAAAAGCCGCCATGAAGAAGTTGTCGCAGAGGGTGAATTCCTGGGCCAGTTTCCACAAGCGCAATTTCTCGGGCTGGCTGTAGTAACCCATGACCAGTGCGCCGGAGTCGCCCCAGGCGACAAAGCCGTCATTGCGTCCGCCGTTGATCTGCATCTGGTTCTGGTAGAACGCATGTACGAGATCACGAGTGATCAAGCCCGGGTTAAGCGGCTTGCCTTGAGCATCCTTCAGAGGAAAGGGTGCATTGGAAAGCCCACTGATCTGATCTTCAGTAATCAGGTATTGCTGACCGTCAATGGTCTGAGCCATAGGCACCAGGCCACCCCAGATCTTGGGTAAGTGTGGTAGCAGCTGTCCGTTACGGTCCTTCTGCTGGAAATGCTTGGCGTTGACCGCAGACAGTGGCTTCGAGACGCCAGGAAAATTGCCAAACAGGTTATTGAAGCTGCGGTTTTCCGCGTAGATCACGACGACATTTTTGATTTGCCGTTTCAGTGAATGGTCGAATGCCTTGCGCTCGGCAGCTTCAGCCATTCCCATGCGGTCAAGACCGGGCAAACCTAGCCCTAACCCGACGACACCTGCTCCGATCAAAAAGCGGCGTCTTGATTTCTCGAGGGTGGAATCGGGCTTATTACGGTCGTCATCTTTCATCGGAGGAAACCTCAGTAACGGAGCTGGCCTCTACATTAGTAACAAAATATTTCAGATTTTCGAGCGATACGTTCTTATTAAGTCAGTTATTTGTATGCCTAGCTAACTTTTTTGCAGGCGCTGGCTGATCAGTTTTATCACTGAGAGCATGCGAGCCAGTAAGGGCAGGCGGACTACCGCTGCAGTCCGTAGATGAAGCGCCGTGTTACATAGCATGGCGCTAAGACGGGTCATATCAGCCACGCTTACAAGCGTTGAATACGTCCGGCAGGTTTAGCTTGGCCGGCCGGCTTGCCGGACGTGTCCCGTTCAACGAGATAGTGTTCAAGCGCATCGACATCAAGAATGCCGGTCTCCTGTACGTGGCGGGCGTGCTTGAGGGTCTCGAGTCCATCTCCTCCCTGGGCCATGAAGTTGTTCACTGTAATGCGGTAATCCCGGTCGAGCCGGATCGGCTGTCCGTTCAGCTTCATGCTTCCGGAAACCACTTTCTGGCCCGGTTTGCCTGCCGGATTCCAGCGGTAGCTGAAGCCTTCCGAAACCTGCATCAGACTGGCGCTGTCGTCACTGCTCCATTGCTCCTCCATGAGCTGATAGAGCTGGGCACCGCTCAAGGTCAGCAAGGTCAAGGTATTGCCGAATGGCTGATTAGCGGCCAGTTGGGCGTAGGTCAACCTGGATTGGCCAGGCTCCAGAGTCAGATTGCTGCGGATGCCGCCTGCGTTCATGAGGGCAATCTGGGCGCCCAGCTTGCGTGTCGCCTGAAGTTGGGCGTCGGCAATGAGATCGCCTAGCGTCGATTCGCCATTCGCATCGGTCATGCGGGTGATCTGGGGGACGGCAATACGTGCGATAGGCCGCTGAAGCACATGCTGGCTACGCTTTTCAACTTCCTGACGCAGCGCGGCGAGCGCAGGATCGGGGGTGTAGCGATGGGCGTCCACGGTCAGGTTTTCGCTGCTGGCCGAGACGATGTCGTGGGTCTTGGGGTCAATGCCGAGCCGTACATGGCTGACGAACTGCCCGTAGGAGCCGCCCTGAAAGACAAGGCGATTGTCCACGTGACAGGTATAAGACTGATGCGTGTGGGCACTGGCAACGACATCGACTGCCGGATCAAGGCGCTTGGTAATCTCGACGATAGGGCCGCGCAGGCGGATGCAGTCTGGGGCGTTGTAGGATTCATTCGTGCCTCCGCCCTGGTGAATGACTGCGACGATGGCCTCTACACCCTGGGCCTTGAGGGCAGGGATCTGGGCGTTGATGGCATCGGCTTCGTCCTGAACGCTCAGTCCGTTCATGCCAGCCGGCGAGACGATCCGGGCTACGTCTTTCAGCACGGCACCCACGAATGCGATTTTTTGTCCGTGGGCTTCCAGGATCTGGTAGGCCGGAAACACGGGTTTACCCGTCTGGTTGTCGATCAGGTTTGCAGCCAGGTAAGTAAAGTGCGCCCCCTGGTATTTTTTATGCAGCTGGCAGGCTTTCTGGGGTCGGTTGGAAGCGCAGCCGCCATTGATGATACGCAGCAGTTCATCCTTTCCATTGTCCAGTTCATGATTACCGACCGCCGAGAGTTGCAGCCCCAGCAGGTTCATGGCTTCGATGGTGGGCTCGTCCGCCCAAAGCGATGAGATGGGTGGGCTGCCACCGATGAGATCACCGCTGGCAATGACCAGTAGCTCTGGATCCTGTTGACGCAGATAGTTGATAACGCCACCCAGCACCTCGATACCACCCGCTTCGATTGTACGTTTGCCATCGGGTGCGGTGGAGTCAGGGTAGGTCAGTCTGGCGGATTGCAGGTAGCCGTGAAAGTCATTGAATACGGCCAGGTTGATCTCTAACGGTTGGGTCGGGGCCGAAGAGCAGGCCGTCAGCAGGAGGGACAAGGCCACAGGGCCCAAGGCAGCATAAGAGCGAACAGGCATCATCTAGCGCTTCCAGGTGCAGAGGGATATGCATGCCAGAGAGGCATGCCAAGCGGATCGCTTCATCCTTTAAGCAATAGCATGCTTTCAACGAAACGGTAGGCGCAGTATGAAGCGGAGAGATGACAGAACCGCGTAAGAGGCCGGCTGGGCCGTTAGACAGCCCAGCCGTGATCGATCAGAGCACGGGCGAGCCGCCAGTGACAGGCACCATGGCACCGGAGACGTAGCTGGATTCATCCGAGGCCAGCATTACATAGACTGGCGCCAGTTCGACAGGCTGGCCAGCACGACCCAGCGGCGCCATCTTGCCGAAGCTTTCCACCTGTTCGGCTGGCATGGTGCAGGGTATCAGCGGCGTCCAGATCGGTCCGGGTGCCACGCTGTTTGCACGAATACCTTTTTCGGCCAGAAGTTGCGCCAGACCTGCCGTGAAGTTGGCGATTGCTCCTTTGGTGGCGGAGTAAGCCAGTAGTGAAGGAGGCGCGATGTCCGCATTGATCGACGAGGTATTGATGATGGAGCCGCCCTTGGGCATGTGCTTCACAGCCGCCTGGGTAATGCGGAACATGGCGGTGATGTTCACATCGAACGTGTGCACCCACTCTTCATCCGGAATTTCTTCCAGTGATTGGCGGGTCATCTGAAACGCGGCGTTGTTGACCAGCACGTCGATACGGCCAAACGCTTCAACGGTTTTCTGCACGACGGCCAGGCAGTTTTCGCGCTGGCTCAAGTCACCTGGAATCAGGATTGCCTTGCGGCCTGCTTCGGTAACAAGCCGTGCCGTTTCACGGGCGTCCTCGTCTTCGCTCAGGTAGGAGATGGCAACGTCCGCACCTTCGCGAGCAAAGGCCAGGGCCACCGCGCGGCCGATACCGCTGTCACCGCCGGTAATGAGTGCGGCCTTGCCTTTCAGGCGGCCGGAGCCTTTGTAGCTCTGCTCGCCAAAGTCCGGACGCGGATTCATCTGGCTTTCATAGCCTGGATAGGGCTGGGTTTCGGCAGGCATGGGTGGCGTTGGATAGTCGGACATAAAGACCTCCTTTCAAGTGGTTAGAAAAACGGGTTAATGCGTGGCGCCCAGGACTGCAAAGGCTTGATCACCGTAGCCTGCAGCGCGCAAGGGCGTCCGAATGTCTTGCTCAAGGTCAGGCACGTAGCCGAACAGGACGTCAGCCGGTCCGGCTAACTGAATTTCTCCTAGCGCGGCAGGCAGCAGAAGGGTTTCGGCAGCGCCCAGGACGCCAGACCAGTTACCGGCCTGAATGCGGATGGGTGTGCCGACGTTGCTAAGCAGCGTGGCCTTGTTGAAACGGTAGGTAAGGGGCTTGGCGCCCGCACCGGCTACACGCCAACGCTCCAAGGCAAAGTAGGGGCTGGCAGTGCAGATTAAGCGATCAATGTCATCGCCTTGGGGCAGCCGGAAGCCGGGTGTGAATTCGGGTTGGGGTTCGAGATAGCACTCTTCGAGCAGTTGATCGATGCCGGCAATCCAGTCCTGATGGCTGAGCGGCGAGCCGTCGGACATCTGCCAGGGCATTGCCTGTTGCTGGATATCCGAAGTCTGCTCGATCTCATAGATCAGCGTACCGGGGCCAAAGCTGTGCAGTGTGCCTCCAGGCACATAGATGGTTTCGCCTGCACGGACCGGCAAACGGCGCATGACGGCGTCGTAATCCTGGGCAATCAGGGCGCTGCGCAAGGTATCGCGATCAATCCCCGGCTTGATTCCGACCAGTGCGGTGGCACCGGGCTCGGACCAGAGGATATGCCAGGCTTCGGTCTTGCCGTTGGGCTGGCATTCGAGACGGCGAGCGGTTTCGTCATCAGCATGCAAATGCACCGGCAACATGCCGCAGCCATCGATAAATTTGCTGAGCAGGGGGAAATAGGGACCGTCAAACCCCGGGCCCACCAGCTCGGTGGGATAACGCCTCACCAGATCACGAAGCGATTGACCGGCAAGCGAGCCCTCGGTGACATTTGCAATGCTGCCTTCGACATCGCTGACTTCCCATGTCTCGGCAATACGGCCAGCAGGCAGCCCGCGGCGACCCAGTATTTCAGCAATGGCGTGACCGCCAAACATGTGGCTACGGATAGGGGTAGATAACCGAAGAGGGTACCAGTCCATGTGTGCTCCTTAGTACAGATGAGGAACAGGCAGGCAAAACAATCCCGTACGCTCATAAGGGCGCATGAGTCATTAAGAGCATGTAGATATTTGGTCTGGCCACGGTCGGCCGGTTTGTAGCCGACCATGGCGCAGTGGGTCTTACAGAATCGGCTTGCCGCCAGTGACCGCAACGCGAGCGCCAGACACATAGCTGGCTTCATCAGAGGCCAGCATGACGTATACAGGTGCAAGCTCGGCCGGTTGACCTGCTCGTCCCAGCGGAACCTGGCTACCGAATTGCGAGGCCTGTTCAGGCGGCATGGTGGACGGAATCAGCGGTGTCCAGATCGGGCCGGGTGCCACGCTGTTCGCGCGGATGCCTTTTTCGGCCAGAAGTTGTGCCAGACCTGCCGTGAAGTTGGCAATCGCCCCCTTCGTGGTGGCATAGGGCAGCAGAGTGGCCTTGGGCATGTCCGAATTCACAGAGGTGGTGTTGATGATCGAGCCACCTTTGCCCATGTGTTTGACGGCTGCCTGGGTGATACGAAACATGGCCGTGATGTTGGTATCGAACGTGTATACCCATTCTTCGTCCGGAATCTCTTCCAGGGAGTCATGGGACATCTGGAATGCGGCGTTATTGACGAGTACATCAATGCGGCCGAACTCGGACACGGTCTTCTGAACGATATCCAGGCATTGCTGGCGCTTGCTGATATCGCCTGGCAGTAGCAGAACCTTGCGTCCGGCTTCTTTCACGTAGCGCGCAGTATCCTCGGCATCTTCATGTTCGTTCAGGTAGGAGATAGCAACATCGGCACCTTCCCGAGCGAAGGCAATAGCCACTGCACGACCGATGCCGCTGTCACCCCCGGTGATGAGCGCAACCTTACCAGCCAGACGACCGGAACCCTTGTAGCTCTGCTCGCCACAGTCCGGAACGGGTGTCATTTTGGATTGAAGTGCTGGCGGCTCTTGAGGTTGTTCGGGGAAAGGTGGGCGTGGGTAATCGGTCATGGTGAATTCCTCCAAACGTGTTAGGGCGATGTAAAAATGCGACATGCCATACGCTGAGCGGGTTCACCAAAAGAGATGAATGGTGCTGAATCGATAAAACGAGGCCATACGCCTCGCTTTATCGACCGAAGCGATCTATTGGGGCGCGTTGGCGTGCCAGCGAGGCGCCACGGTGGGCTTCCACTGCTCGAGCGCATTGAGCAGTTCATCCGGCGACTGGCTGACCTGAAGCATCTCGCGATGAGGGCCAGCCACAAAGCCCTGACTCACTGCATGATCCAGGAACTGTGCAAGGGGCGCGTAGAAGTTATTTACTTCCAGAAGGCCCAGCGGCTTGGCGTGATAGCCGAGCTGACCCCAGGTCCAGACTTCGAAGAGTTCTTCCAGCGTACCTAGTCCACCGGGCAAGGCAACAAAGGCATCCGCCAGTTCAGACATACGTGCTTTGCGTGCATGCATGCCATCGACTACTTCAAGACGAGTTAGTCCCTTGTGGCCGACTTCGGCATCCTGGAGGCTTTTGGGGATGATGCCTATCACCTCGCCTCCGGCCGCGAGGGTCGCGTCGGCCACGATGCCCATCAGGCCCACGGCACCGCCACCATAGACGAGCGTAAGACCGCGCTTGGCCAGGGCGCGACCCAAGGCTTCGGCAGCTTTACGGTAGATTGGGTCGGCGCCTGTCTTGGCGCCACAAAATACACAAACGGCTTTCAACGACATTGCTGATCCTTGGCTGGTAGGAAGCGTAAGCGTAATCCTCACGCCCAGGTTAACCAAGTCTTGTCATAATCAGTGCCGTAGTGCATGCGGGAGAGGTGGCCATGAAGCAATCGGCTGATCGCAGGTGCGCGCGTGCCGATTACTTCAGGCTGGAGGGAGCATCAGGCAGAAACCTGTTCAGGACAGGTGCCGCTGGCACCCAGAGCGTAGGCGATGAAAAGCTGGTTGATGTAGTCCGGGAATTTCATGGTGGGTACTCCTCAAGACGGCAAGTGACAGGGGCATCCTCTCAATATCAGGCTGGCCTTGCCGCTCAAAAGTTTCGATGGCAGCCATAGCCGTTTCGTTGCAAACCATGTTCCAGACGTTTTAGCGATTGGAACTCGCTTTCAAACATGCCAGTCTTCACTTAGTGAACACATGCGTTAGGAGATTTCATGAAACGTTCGCTTTTCGCTGTTTCTCTGCTTGCTCTGGCCAGCTCATCCGTATGGGCAGCCGACCAGTGCTCGGTCGATATTCAGGGAACTGATCAGATGACCTTCAGCACGGACAAGATCAAGGTCAATGAGGACTGCAAGCAATTTACGGTCAACCTGATCCATCCCGGTACGCTACCCAAGAATGTGATGGGGCATAACTGGGTCTTGACCAAAAAGGATGATGTCCAGGGTGTTGCCACTGACGGTATCGCGGCCGGTATGGACAAGGATTACCTCAAGGAAAACGATTCCCGCGTGATCGCCCATACCAAGGTGATTGGAGGTGGCGAAAAGACGTCCGTGACGTTTGATACCTCCACATTGAAGAAGGGAGAGGACTATGAATATTTCTGCTCCTTCCCCGGTCATGCGGCCATCATGAAGGGCACGCTTACGATCGACGACTGAATGTCGAAAGACCGATAAAAAGCCCGGCATTGACCGGGCTTTTGCATTTCAGGCTAACGGGGCTTCAAACCGTCCAGAATCAGTGCCTGTACACTGCTCAGCACCTCTTCGAAAAACACAGGGTCATCGAGGGTCTTGCCCAGGATGGCCTGAACCTGGACACGAAAGTCGGCGTAGTGCTGGGTGGTTGCCCAGAGCGTAAAGATCAGGTGATGTGGATCGACGGGAGCCAGTTGACCGGCGTCGATCCAGGCGCGGATTACTGCAGCTTTGGCCTCGACCGTCTCCCGCAGGGGTACTTCCAGCTCGCTCAGGAGCAGCGGCGCGCCTTGCAGGATTTCCATGCAGAACAGGCGGGATTCGGCTGGGTAGTCACGAGAGATTTCCAGCTTGTGCCTGATGTAGCCCTTGATGGCGTCGATCGGGTCCTGCTCTGTGCTAAAGGTCTTCAAGGGGGCCAGCCAGATCACCAACAGCTGGCGTAGCACGTTGAGGTAGAGGTCTTCCTTGCTGCCAAAGTAGTACAGCAGATTGGTCTTGGAAACCTCTGCCTGGGCGGCTATCTGGTCAAGACTGGTGCCATGCAGGCCGTACCGGGAAAACAAGTCCAGCGCTGCCTCAAGGATGATGCCGCGCTTTTCCTCGATCTGCCGTCGGCGGCGCTCCAGTGTCGCAGCACTGGGCTTGCGAGTGGGCTTGCTGGGTGTGGATGAACGGTCCTGGCTCACAACGACTCCTGCCTCTACAGCACGAACTGCACTTTACCGCGAGCGGCCTTGAGTGAGTACCGTCAGTCGAATTTCATGCTCGCCAGAGTAGCAGGTCGCCTGCGGTTTTCGCCCCATCATCGTGCGGGCTGCACAAACCAGGTGCTCTTGTTTGGACCAAATGGTCCACGCTAAGAAGCAGGTTTTGACCTAACTCCTTGTTTGCTCAGCAGAAACCTAAAGCTGGCAGAGTTTGTGCTCTGTCCTTGGTATTCCTGGCTTGCGGTACGGGCGGGAAATCACTTCGACCCACGAGCGAATCCGAGGCTGAGCATGACTCTAGACATTGGCGTATTCATCCCGATCGGCAACAACGGCTGGCTCCTCTCCGAGAACGCACCGCAGTACAAACCTACCTTCGAGCTGAATAAGAACATTGTGCAGCGCGCCGAGCACTATGGCTTCGACTTTGCCCTGTCGATGATCAAGTTGCGTGGTTTTGGTGGCAAGACCGAGTTCTGGGATCATAACCTGGAATCCTTCACCCTGATGGCAGGCCTTGCCGCCGTTACCTCCCGCATCAAGCTGTTTGCTACTGCCGCTACATTGACCCTGCCGCCTGCCATCGTGGCGCGGATGGCCTCTACCATTGACTCTATTTCCGGTGGCCGCTTCGGCGTGAACCTTGTGACCGGTTGGCAAAAGCCTGAATACAGCCAGATGGGCCTCTGGCCGGGCGATGAGTTTTTTGCTACCCGCTACAACTACCTGGGTGAGTACGCCCAGATCCTGCGAGACTTGTGGGGAACCGGTCGCTCCGACTTCAAGGGCGAACATTTCCAGATGGAAGACTGCCGTGTCAGCCCGCAACCGCAAGCTGATATGCAGATCGTGTGTGCTGGCTCCAGCGACGCCGGCATGGCGTTCTCGGCACGGTACGCCGATTACAATTTTGTCTTTGGCAAAGGTGTGAACACGCCCAAGGCTTTTGCGCCGACCTCCGAGCGTCTTATGGCCGCCACCGCCAAGACAGGCCGCGACGTAAGCTCCATCGTGCTGTTCATGGTGATTGCCGGCGAAACCGATGAAGCGGCACGTGCCAAGTGGGAACACTACAAGGCCGGCGCCGACGAAGAGGCCATCAAATGGCTGGGAGCCCAGGCGGCAGCTGATACCAAGTCAGGCGGCGATACGAATGTACGACAGATGTCGGACCCGACGTCCGCGGTCAACATCAACATGGGTACGCTGGTGGGCTCCTACGCCAATGTGGCCCGCATGCTGGATGAGATCGCCGAGGTACCCGGGGCCAGTGGCGTGTTGCTGACCTTTGACGACTTCATGCAGGGCGTTACCGAATTTGGTGAAAAGATCCAGCCCTTGATGCAGAGCCGCCGTCATGTCACTCGGCTGCAGGAGAGTGCCTGATGAACGCGCTTGAATCCGTGGCAGGGTATGCCGTGCCGACAGGCAGCCAGGACGCGGTCACGCTACCTGCACGCCCTGAGCCCCTGCGACTGAAGGCCAGCGAGACGGCAGTCATAGTCGTCGATATGCAGAACGCCTATGCAAGCAAGGGTGGCTATCTGGACCTTGCCGGCTTTGATGTAGACGCAACCGGCCCGGTAATCGAAAACATTGCCGGGGTGGTGGAAACCGCGCGTGCGACCGGTATTCAGATCGTCTGGTTCCAGAATGGTTGGGATCCAGAGTATCAGGAAGCTGGTGGACCTGGTTCACCCAACTGGCACAAGTCCAACGCGCTCAAGACCATGCGTAAACGCCCGAACTTGCAAGGCAAGCTGCTTGCAAAAGGCGGTTGGGATTATGCGCTGGTGAATCAACTTCAGCCGCGTGAAGGAGATCTGGTCGTACCCAAGACCCGTTACAGCGGTTTCTACAATACGCCTCTCGATAGCCTCCTGCGTGCCCGCGGCATTCGTAACCTCGTGTTCGTAGGGATCGCCACCAATGTCTGCGTGGAGTCCACACTGCGAGACGGGTTCTTTCTCGAATACTTTGGCGTCTGCCTGGGTGATGCCTGCCATCAGGCCGGGCCGCGCTCGGCGCACGAGGCGGCGCTATTCAATATCGAGACGTTTTTTGGCTGGGTTTCAACCGTTGCCGATTTTCACGCCACCTTCAAAAAGGACTGACCATGCCCAAGCACAGCGTGATTCCCGCCGGAAGCGGAAAACCCCTTGCGCCCTTTGTTCCAGGCTCACTAGCTGATGGAGTTCTGTATGTTTCCGGCACCCTGCCATTCGACAAGGACAACAACGTTGTACACGTAGGCGATGCCGCTGCACAGGCGCGGCATGTGCTGGAAACCATCAAGAGGGTCGTGGAGGAGGCCGGCGGAACGATGGATGACGTGACTTTCAACATGATCATGATCACCGACTGGGCGAACTACGGGGCGATCAACGCGGTGTACGCCGAGTATTTTCCAGGCGAGAAGCCCGCGCGTTATTGCATCCAATGCGGCCTGGTAAAGCCGGATGCGTTGATCGAGATCGCCAGTATCGCCCATGTGGGAACGTAAGTGAGCAAGTGAAGTGGTGGGTATCGCTTCGCTCAACCCATCTTATGAGTCTGTAGGTTGGGTCGAGCCGTCAGGCGATACCTGCTACCAGGGGGATTTCCCGTCACGCATCTCATGAAACAACCCATGCGCGTTATCCAACGGTATACAGGGGAGCCTTGCATGCACTACGAGATCCATGGCCGGCAGGATGCCGAGGCCGATACCATCGTACTGTCATCCGGTCTTGGCGGTGCGGGGGCATTCTGGACGCCGCAGCTCGCGGCGCTGGGCGAGCACTTTCGCGTGGTGACTTACGACCAGACCGGCACAGGCAAGAGCCTGGCGGTTATCCCAGAGGGCTATACCATCAAGGCCATGGCCCAGGATGTACTGGATATGGTCGATGCGCTGGGTATCGCGCGTTGCCATTTCATGGGGCACGCCCTGGGCGGTCTTGTAGGGCTTCAGATCGGCTTGATGCGGCCTGAACTCTTGATCAGCCAGATTCTGGTCAACGCCTGGAGCAAGCCTAATCCGCACAGCGCCCGCTGTTTTGCTGTACGACTCGCTCTTTTGAACGATACAGGCCCGGCCGCCTACGTACAGGCCCAGCCCCTGTTTTTGTATCCCGCCGACTGGATGCTGCAAAACACCAAACGCCTCGAGGCTGACGAAGCCCATGCCTTGGCGCATTTTCCCGATAGCGAGAATGTGCGCCGACGTATCGCTGCATTACAGGCATTCGATGTGGATACCCAGCTGGCGCAGATCAGAACACCCACCCTGATCGTCGCCAACCAGGACGATCTGCTAGTACCGTGGGTGTGTTCCGAGCATCTGGCCAAACACCTGCCCGATGCGCAGTTCGAGCTACTCAGCTACGGCGGGCATGCCTCCAGCGTGACGGACCCCGATACCTTCAATGCCTTGATGCTCGACTACCTGACCTGAATCCGATGACAGGAGCGTCGCTCCTGCAGTGAGGCTATGCCATGTCACTTGCCAACCTGAATATCGTTTCGCCCGTACAACCTCTGCGTGTACCCAAGCAGGACTATCGCGATGCCATGGCCCGGCTGGG
The DNA here is from genome assembly GCF_003691465.1 of Pseudomonas sp. LTJR-52. Classification (NCBI taxonomy): domain Bacteria; kingdom Pseudomonadati; phylum Pseudomonadota; class Gammaproteobacteria; order Pseudomonadales; family Pseudomonadaceae; genus Pseudomonas; species Pseudomonas sp. LTJR-52. The sequence continues at coordinate 4,009,912 of NZ_CP033105.1, read as the reverse complement.
CGCGGCGGTCAATATCGTGACGACTGATGGACCCCAAGGCCGTGCCGGCTTCACGGCAACAGCCGTGTGCAGCGTGACCGACGAGCCGCCTACCTTGCTGGTCTGCCTGAACCGTTCAGCCTCGGTCTATCCGATCTTCAAGGCCAACGGCATTCTGTGCGTGAATACCTTGAGCAGTGAGCACAAGGCACTCTCCAATCTGTTTGGCGGTAAAACCGGTATGCAGGATCGATTTGCCGCGGCGTGCTGGAATACCTTGATCACCGGCTCGCCAGCGCTGGAAGGAGCGGTAGTCTCATTTGATTGTCGAATCGTTTCGATTAATACCGTAGGTACTCACGACGTACTCCTGTGCGAAGTGGTCGCTATCGAGCGCCAGGACGATGTACATGGATTGGTCTACTTCAACCGGGGTTATCAGGACCTGCTGACATCCGCTCCCTGCGGATAACTATGGTAGGGATGTGCTGAGCCGCTTATTCCTCGTAGAGTATGGGCTGACACATGGGTCGATTAGGCTGTGTCGGTTCGTACAAGAAAGGGTCGAGGATAAGAGTCCATGAGAGGTATCGTTTCTGTGCTGCAGTGCTGTGGCGCGGCACTGTTGCTGGCTGCCGGTTCGGCCATGGCAGAGCCGGAGCTGCTGCAGGGCACTGTGGGGCAGGCCAAGGTGCTGGTTGAGCTGGATCTGGCTAAACCCGACGAGGTGACCGGGCGCTATTTCTACCAGAAGTACCACACCGATATTGCGCTCGACGGAGCGTTGGACAAGCAGCGTACCCTGCGTCTGAGTGAGAATCGTCCTTTTTTCAGCACGAAAAGCGTGCCCATGCAGTGGACGCTCAAACAGGGCGCCAATGGTCGCTGGACCGGCCGCTGGGCCAGCAAAGGCAAGACGCTCGATATCAGTCTTTCCCCTGTAGCGCTGCCGCCGGCACGTCCTGATGATTTACCCGCCCTGGACGAGCTGCGGCGTACATCACCCTATGAGTATCTGCGCCTGAAAGGGCTGAGCCTGAAGAAAGACAGGCAAGACACCTTTATGGGGTATGGTTTGCAGTGGTGGGTGGAGCCTGTTTCCCGCATTCGCCTGTTCCAGCTGGTTTCATCCCCTACGGCGATGGATCTAAGCGCTGCCAACAGGACGTTGCAGAATCGGCAGTGGCAGGAGGTGAACAGCTACTTTGGGTGTCTGTCCGGGGCACGTGATCGTGAGACAGAGTTCGATCAGACGGTCAAACCGGTATTTATCAATGACTCTGTACTGAGCGTCAGTCTGTTCACCAGCTACGACTGCGGCGGTGCGCATCCAGACTTTGGTGATGCGCCGCTCAACATGGAGTTGGCCACCGGCAAGATTCTAGAGTTGGAAGATGTGTTCTGGCTGGGTAAGGGGCCGTCCATCCATTACGAGCGGGGCATGGATAATCTGGAGGCGTACTCCAACTACCGCGAGCAGTTGTTTGCCCCGTGGGTGGTTGACCAGTTCAAGCGTCTGTATCCCGAGCTGATGAACGACGACCCAAACGAATGCAATTACCAGGACCCTTCTGTCTGGCAGTTTTCAGTGTGGTATTTCGAGCCTCGTGGAATTTACCTGGGGCCTACTTTTGCCCGGGCCGCCAGAAGCTGCGATGAGCCAGGCGATACGGTGATTCCCTACAAGACCATCAAGGCGCATCCGGGGCCGGTCAAGGTCACGCTACCGGAGTGATCGGATCAGACTAGAGGCAGCCGGAGCGGCCTCTAGTCTACTCACTCAATGAGCCTGTGAAGGTGCGCCCACGGTACGAACAGGGGCAGACAGTTTGAGCAGAAGCACCGTAGCCGCCGCCAATACAAACACCACGGCGTAGCCCTGATACAGCTGAGCCGGACCCCACTGCAGGTCAATCAGCCCACCGGCCACCAGTGGCGAGAGAATAGCCCCGAAGCGGCCAATGCCAATACCCCAGCCCATACCCGTTGCGCGTACCGAGGCGTCATATGCCATGGAGGCCAAGGCATACAACCCGGCAATGCAGCCGTTACTGAAGAGGCCAATGAGTAAACCCAGGGTAAAGGCCGTGGTCAGTGAGGAGGTGGAGGAAACGAACAGGCTGAGCAGCACGGCTGTGCAGGCCATGAAAACAGCCAGTAGATGACTGATCTTGAAGCGCGCGGCAAGCATGCCGATCAAGGCTGCGCCAAAGATGCCGCCAATGCTCAGCAATACTCCACCCGTTACGCCCTGCTGTGCAGAAAGACCGGCCGACACCAGCAGCTTGGGTGTCCAGCTCATGATGAAGTAGAAACCGAACATCGTCAGGAAGAATGAACCCCAGATCAGCAGGGTGGTGCGTAGCAGCGCGGGTGAAAATAGCTGCTTGAAGCTGCTGCCCTTGTGCGCTTCGCGCAGGGGCTGCGGAGGCAGCTCGGTAAGCGGTGCATAGCCCAGTTTTTGGGCCAGACGATTGACCCGCACCAGGGCATTGTCCGGGCGCTTGGCCAGCAGAAAATCCAACGATTCGGGCAGACGCCACAGTACGAAGGGAATGATAGCGAACGTCACCAGGCCACCAAAGACGAAGACCGAGCGCCAGCCCCAGGCAGACAGCAATGCCACGGCAATAAGCCCGCCAATGGTGGCCCCAAGGGCATAGCCGGTGGATTGCAGGGTTACTGCAAGCCCACGCCACCGCTTGGATGAGTACTCGCTGGCAATCACATTACTGCTGGCCAGGATGCCACCGATACCAAGCCCAGTGATGGCCCGCAATACAGCCAGCTGAGTAGCTGACTGACTGAATGCAGACAGCAACATGCCAAGGCCTGCAACGGTTACGCACGCCAGAATGAGCGGGCGACGGCCAAAGCGATCCGCCCAGGGAGCAATAAATAGCGAGCCCGCAGCCATGCCAAACAGTCCTGCGCTGAGCAGTACGCCCAGCTGAGCGCCAGAGAGCTTCCATTCAGCGGAAACGGACGCGGCGGTAAAGGCCATGACCAGTACGTCGAAGCCGTCGATCATGTTTAACGCGATACAAATGATAATGGCAGTCCATTGAAAGCCGTTCATGCGGCCTTCATCGACAGCCCGGCGAAGGTCGTTATGCATGGTCAGCCTCCCGAGTAGTGGTGGCGCGCAAGTGACGTGCATAACAGAGCAGAGATAGCGGTGTCATGAGCATGGGGGGGCCTCTTGTTATTGTTGTAGTGCTGGAAGTCTGCTCGAAGCGTTCAAGCCCTGATCGCGATATTCGAGGCAGACCGGATGCAGTACTTATACGACACCGCGGCCCTCCCGACGTAGAAGAGTGGCCGCTTAACGAACAGCTTTTGATGGCGATCTGATGACCTGACGGGCGTCCATCAGGCCTATCAGATATCCAGGACCAGCACAGCGCTCTTGGCGCGTGAGCAACAGGGCGTGAATTGATCGTTCGCGGCCTGTTCATCCTCTGTCATGAACATGTCCCGGTGTTCTGGCGTACCGTCCAGCACGCGGGTCAGACAGGTGCCGCAGATGCCTTGTTCACAGGACATTGGAATGTCGAACCCTGCCTCCAGCAGAACGTCGAGTGCGGTACGTTCAGCGGGAACATGCAGGGTCTGTCCGGTGCTAGCAATCCTGAGGTCGAAGCTGCCATCGTTGGAGGTATCGGTGGGTGCTGCCGCAAAGTATTCACGATGCAGTTGCTCCTCCGGCCAACCATTGGCTTTGGCTATGCTGAGAACATATTCCATGAAGCCTGTCGGGCCGCACACGTACACGTGTACATCCGGCTCCGGCTGGCCCAGCACTTGAGTGGCATCCAGCTTCTGCTGCGCGGGGCCATCGTCATGGTGAAAATGTACCTGACCGGCAAACGGTGAGGTGCTGATTCGCTCGACGAATGCCGTGCGATCGGCGGAGCGGGTGCAGTAATGCATCTCGAAGTCTGCGGCCATATTCGATAGACGCTCGGCCATACACAGAATGGGCGTCACGCCGATACCGCCAGCAAACAGCAGGCTGCGTTTGGCGCCATGCGCCAGGGGAAACAGATTGCGCGGCTCGCTGATAGTGAGGTGTGTACCTTCCTTGAGCTGATGGACACCGAGCGAGCCGCCACGGGAGGCGGGGTCCTTGAGAACGGCAATCTGATAGCGATGGCGCTCGTTTGGCGGGTTGCAGAGCGAATATTGCCGAACGATGCCGTCCGGCAAGTGCACATCGATATGCGAGCCGGCACTGAATTCCGGCAAGGGTGAGCCATCGACACTGGCCAGCTCGAGGCTGCAGATGTCCGTGGCTTCGGTTTTCTTCGAAACGATCAGAACGTCGATCACGATAAAGTCCTCGGCTGAGTGACCTGCCATGCAAGCCACCTCAATAGCAGGCGCCTCTGTACGAAGGCGGCGCCAGGGGCATCAGGCGGTAGCAATCATGCCCAGCGGGGCAGCTGCGCTACGCTCGCTTTCGATGAGGCGATCCAGAATCCGGCGCGACTGTACGCCGCCCGCGTCGATGTTCAGCTTCAGCAGTTGCCGTTCGGGATAGGCCAGCAGGTTCTGTTGCTGACGTTCCAGCATTTCCAGGTCTTCGGAGAAGATCTTGCCCTGGCCTTCACGGATGGTCGCCGTCAGCGCCTCGTCTTCAGGTCTGAAATTGCGCGCCATGCCCCAGAAGTACCAGATAGAGGTCTCGGTCTCCGGTGTAATGAAGTCGACCACAATGCTGGAGGCCTTGTATTTGGGATCGGCCTCGTAACCGCCATGCCCGGCATGGGCCACACCGACTTCAATTAGAACATGGCTTGGTGGCGTGAAGCGGCAGATCTGCCAGCGATCCACGGGGACGTCATCCGCCAGGTTGTTGCCGCGCAAGGCCATGCGCCAGAAGGGCGGGGCCATGATGTTTTCCATATGGCGGCTGGTGATGACGGTATCGCCTTCCACTTTCGTGATGGGTGCGGCTTCATCGATCTCCTTCTGCCCGATGCTGCTGGCATGGACATAGGTCTCATGGGTCAGGTCCATGAGGTTGTCGATCATCAGGCGATAGTCACAGTTGATGTGATACAGGCCGCCGCCATATGCCCACTCGGGGTTGTCGGCCCATTCCAGATGATGAATCAGGGCAGGATCGGCTTTTTCGGCCTCGCCGGTCCAGACCCAGATGAAGCCGTAGCGCTCTTCGACCGGATATTGACGGATACAGGGGAAACCACGAACGCGCTGGCCTGGCATGGCAACGGTCTTGCCATCGCAGCCCATCTCCAGGCCGTGATAGCCGCATACAAGGACACCGTCACGTACAAAGCCCAGCGAGAGCGGGGCGCCACGGTGAGGGCAGAAATCCTCCAGGGCCGCGACCTTGCCTTCCGGACCACGGTAGAAAACGATCTTTTCACCACAAATCTGACGACCGAGCGGTTTATCGGCGATCTCGTCAGGCGTACAGGCTACATACCACGTATTTTTCGGGAACATGGTGGGCTCCTCGCAGGGCTGTTTTGTTTTTATTGGATCCAATACTTCGCGCTATACAGATGCTGAGTCAATCTATAAGTCACTATTGGATCCATTTTTGGTGCGATTAACGGCCATTGGGTCCGACGAACGTCGGGTTGCTCCCTGACGATAGCTGCCGCAGGTGTCGTGCCCAGCCGGAAGCTGCCTGCGCTAAGATGAATTGATTACAGCGCCGAGAGGACCTCATGAGCAAGCCAGGACAACGAGTGTTGGTCACATTACGGAAAATGATCGTGTCCGGTGAATTACCGGCCGGTGAGCGGCTGGTGGAAATTCCTACCGCCGAGCGGCTGGGGGTTTCGCGCATGCCGGTGCGTATGGCCTTTCGGACGCTGGAGCAGGAAGGATTGCTGTCCAAGAACGAAGGCCGTGGTTATACCGTGCGGACGGTGACTGGCGAAGAGATTGCAGGTGCGGTGGAAGTCCGGGGTGTATTGGAGGGGCTGGCGGCGCGACAGGCGGCAGAACGCGGTTTGGATCCAACGACTCAGGAAGCCTTGCAGCAGTGCCTTGCCACGGGAGATGTCCTGTTTGCAAAAGGTTATGTCACCGAGGAAGACATGGAGGTTTACCATGATTTCAACCGGCGCTTTCATCAGGTCATTATTGAGGCCAGCGGTAATCCTGCGATCAGTCATGCCCTGGCGCGTAACGATCACTTGCCGTTTGCCTCGGTCAGCTCGCTGGCAGTGGATCGCAACGACATGGCCCGAGAATATCGGCGCTTCAACTTTGCGCACATGCAGCACCATGCCATCGTCGATGCCCTGGTAAACAGACAGGGCGCGCGTGCAGAAGCTCTGATGCGTGAACATGCTAATGCGACGATGCGCTATGCCGATCTGTTTGGCTCCCCGCACATCGATCACGAGGGGCTCAAGGTCATTCGCGATATGTAACAGCACCTGTCCTATCCGCCTTCCCGCTCGCACCCTCATCAATTCCTGCCTAAGCTGAGCGGACTTTCCGAACAAGAGAGGCCTCCATGAGCAAGATTATTCTGATTACCGGCGCCAGCCGGGGTATTGGTCGTGAAGCAGCGCGACTGGCCGGTGCACGCGGCTGGCGTGTGGGTGTGAACTACACGGCTGACGAGACGGCGGCTAATGAATGTGTGGCGCTGGTAGAGCAGGCTGGTGGCGAGGCGATTGCCATTCGTGGCGATGTGTCCGTTGAGGCGGACGTTCTGGCCATGTTCGATACCATTCAGCACAAGTTCGGCGGGCTGGACGGATTGGTCAACAACGCCGGTATCACGGGGCAGTCCCTGCAGCTCGCCGATATGCCCATCGACCGTATGCGGCGCATGTTCGAGGTGAACATCCTGGGTGCCTTCCTGTGTGCGCGTGAGGCTGCACGGCGCATGTCTACCGAGCGAGGCGGCCGGGGCGGGGTGATCGTGAATGTGTCTTCGGTTGCCTCGCGGCTGGGTTCGCCCAATGAATACATCGACTATGCCGCGTCCAAAGGCGCAATCGACACCATGACGCTAGGGCTTTCCAAAGAGCTGGGACCGCAGGGCGTGCGCGTCAACGCGGTACGTCCTGGTCTGACCCTGACCGAGATTCATGCCAGTGGCGGCGATCCTGATCGCGGTTTGCGGCTTGGTGTCACGACGCCCATGGGCCGGGCAGGTGAGCCGCAAGAGATTGCAGCCGGAATCATCTGGTTGCTGTCGGATGAGGCCTCTTATGCCAGCGGTGCGATACTCGACATTTCTGGAGGTCGCTGAGCGAGCGGTTGAACCACTGCCGTTCGTCGTTGACGTAGTAGGTACATGGCATAACGCCGTGACCTTCTGATGGCTGGCGAAACGGAGAAAAGGCGTGACACGGACCCGGAAAATCATTGTCTGGACGCTAGGCATCCTGGTGGCGTTAATTGTCGTGATGATCGTCTTTGTCTCGACGTTCGACTGGAACCGGCTCAAGCCTACCCTCAATGACAAGGCGTCAGCCGCGCTCAACCGTCCGTTTGCCATCAACGGCAACCTGGGTGTGGACTGGCGCCGCGAAACGGATCAGGGCGGCTGGCGGGCCTGGGTCCCGTGGCCGCACATCTCGGCGGAAAACATCGAGATCGGCAATCCTTCCTGGGCAAGCAACCCACGCTTCGTGCACCTGGACCGAGTACAGTTGCGGATCTCGCCTCTGGCGCTTTTGAGCAAGCAGGTCTATATCCCACGTATCGACGTGACCAAGCCGGAAGCCAACCTGCAACGCCTGGCCGATGGCCGTAATACCTGGACCTTTGACCAGGGCGACAAACAGGAAAAGAATCCAAACGAAGCATCCTCAGCCTGGACCGTGGACATCGGCACCATTGGTTTTGATGCAGGCCAGGTCGCCTATGACGATGACATCGTACAGGCCCACGTCAAAACCACGATCACCTCACTGGATGCACCCATTGCCTATGCCGATATCGTTGGGCAGGCCGGGACTCAGCGGCAGCGGGCCAATGTCAAACAGACCCAGGCACTGCAATTTGGCTGGACCGTGAAGGGCCGGTACAAGGAGCAAGCCGTGGAGGGCAGCGGCAAGATCGGTGGGCTGCTGGCATTGCATGATCCGGACGCACCCTTTCCCATTCAGGCCGATGTCCGCGCGGGTGCCACGCACCTGAATGTCTTCGGAACGCTGACCGAACCGCTCAAGCTGGGGGCTCTGGATCTGCGGCTCAAGCTGTCCGGGCAGAGCCTGGGGCAGCTCTATCGCCTGACGGGCGTAACGCTCCCGGAAACGGCGCCGTACTCGACTGATGGACACCTTACCGTTGTCCTCAACGACCCGGCCGGGCCACGTTTCCAATACGAGGACTTTTCTGGAAAGGTAGGGCAGAGCGATCTTCATGGAGATCTGCAATATACAGGGGGCAAGCCACGGCCAAAACTGACCGGCGAGTTGACCTCCAATCAGCTGCTTTTTGCTGATCTGGCGCCTCTTATCGGCGCCGACTCTGCCGAGCAGAAGCAGGCCCGCGGTGAAGAGAACAAGCAGCCCGCGAACAAAGCGCTACCTGTTTCCGAGTTTCGTACCGAACGGTGGCGCGCCATGGATGCCGACGTGAAGTTTACCGGCCAGCGCATCGTTCAGAACGCCTCATTGCCGCTGTCTAATCTGTATCTGCATCTGAAGCTGACCGATGGCGTCCTGCTCATCGATCCACTGCGCTTTGGCGCCGCAGGCGGTGCGCTGAATAGCACGGTTCGCCTGGAGGGAGACAAGAGCCCCATGCCCGCCCGGATGGATCTGCACATACGGGGCGTCAAACTCAAGCAGCTGTTCCCTACGGTTGAAGCCATGCGTGACAGCTTTGGCGAACTCAACGGTGATGCCACCCTGACGGGAACGGGTAACTCGGTCGCAGCACTGCTGGGCAGCAGCAATGGTGAACTCAAGGTGCTGATGAATGATGGCTCCATCAGTCGTAGTCTGATGGAAATCGCTGGCCTCAATGTGGGCAACTATCTGGTCAGCCGCCTGTTTGGTGACGATGAGGTGGCGATCAATTGCGCTGCGTCGGATCTGCAGGTCACGAATGGACTGATGAAGACGCGTATCTTCGTATTCGATACGGAAAACGCTTTGATCAACATCGACGGCACCGTCAACTTTGCCAACGAGCAGATTGACCTGTCCATTGAGCCGCACAGCAAGGGCTATCGCATCTTCTCGCTCCGCTCGCCTTTATATGTGAGGGGAACATTGAAGAGTCCTTCGCCAGGCGTCAAACCCTTGCCCTTGGCTGCACGGGGCGCCGCTGCCGCACTGCTTGCTACATTTGCTGCCCCGGCTGCGGGCCTGCTGGCACTTGTGGCCCCGAGCAATAACAGTCAGGACAACCAGTGCAAGGCCCTGCTTCAACAGATGAGAAGAGGAAACTAATCAGGCTTTACCGTTTATCTGTCAGGCCGCAACGAAGCGACCGTTCAGCGGGCGTGACAGAACAAGTGAAGGGTTATACCTCTCAAAACAGGTGTATCTCACTCAGGGAGACCGAAGCCATGAGCGATATGGGCCAGGAGTATGAAATTCACTACAAATTGCTGGGCGAGCCCCACACCGACCGCATTGCCGACCTGAACGTACCGGTCACCGATGTGGTTCGTGAGCTGGCCGTCAAGCATCTGATTGCCGTAAACGATGCACAGTACCTGCTGTTCGATCTCGAACCGGGCTTGCCTATCGTGGGTATCAGTGATGTTTCGATCCACCGACTGGATGATGGAGTAGCGCAATGATTCGCGCATTCAGGGAAAACCTGACACAGAGTTTTGCGGGTGTATTACTGCTGCTGAGCGCTGTTGTTTTGGGCGGTTGTTCCACCGCCACGGTTGTGACCCTGCAGGATGGTACCGAGTACATCACCCAAGACAAACCCAACACTAAAACTGCCGATGGTTTCTATGAATTCAAAGACGTTTCCGGCCGCCAGATTCGCGTCCGGGCTGATGACGTAGCAACGATCAAAGCCGAAGACTGATCCGTCTGAACAGGAGGCACCTATGCCACGCGGCGACAAGTCAACCTACAGCGATAAACAAAAGCGCAAGGCCGAGCACATCGAGGAAAGCTACGAAGCCAAGGGCATGTCGGAAGATCAGGCGGAGGCGCGTGCCTGGGCTACTGTCAACAAGCAGTCTGGTGGCGGCAACAAGAGTGGCTCCGGCACACAGAAAAGCGAGACGGCCAAGCGCGCCGATCGTAAGGACTCTGCTCGCCGTGCGGTTGCAACCAAGCATGGGCATTCGCCGAATTCAGGACGCTCAACCAGTCGTAGCGCGTCGACGCGCGGGCGTCGCGGCAGTACATCGCTGAGCGACATGACACGTGATGAACTAATGAAGAAAGCCGCAGAGCAAGGCGTTACCGGTCGCTCGCGTATGAAGAAAGACGAGTTGATCAAGGCCCTGAGCTGATCAACCCGATTTCGAGTTACACAGACCTCTTCTGCATACCGTGGGTATGTGGTCTGTGCGGGCGCAGCTGGCGCATTAGGTGACCCTGCCCCACCTTGAGCGTATAAAAAAGCCCCAGCGCCTATCAGGCGCTGGGGCTTTTTCGTCAGGGCAGGATCAATCCTGTGCCTGATTGGCTTCCGGACGGAACATGCTGCCCGTCACCAGATAGCGTTCATGCCAGGAGAGGGCTTCCGGCAACAGGTGAGGCGTATGTTTGCCGTAGCTACCATTGTTGGCCCGATCGATGTAGTCCGCCAGCATGTCGCGGTAGCTGGGGTGAACGCATTTTTCCAGGATGACCTTGGCACGCTGCTTAGGACTGAGCATGCGCAGGTCAGCCAGACCCTGATCGGTCACGATGACACTGACATCGTGCTCGGTGTGATCGACGTGACTCACCATCGGCACAATCGTGGAGATCAGGCCATTTTTTGCCGTGCTCGGCGCCATAAAGACTGACAGGTAGGCATTACGGGCAAAGTCGCCTGAGCCACCGATGCCGTTCATCATCTGGGTGCCCATGAGGTGCGTGGAGTTCACGTTGCCGTAAATGTCGGCCTCGATCATTCCGTTGAGTGCGATACAGCCCAGGCGACGCACCAACTCAGGGTGGTTGCTCACGCCTTGCTGGCGCAGGATGATTTTCTTGCGCAGCATCTCCGAGTGTTCAAGGAAGCGGTCGATACCGGCGGGGCTCAGGGAGAACGAGGTAGCGGCCGCCAGGTCCATCTTGCCGCTGATCAGGAGTTCGAGCATGCCGTCCTGGATCACTTCGGTAAAGGCGGTCAGGCCCGCGAATTCGCTTTCGCCCAGCCCCTGCATGAAGGCATTGGCGATGTTGCCGACCCCGGACTGGATCGGTAGCAGGTTGGCCGGAATACGACCCTGACGCACTTCGAAGCGCAGGAAATCGATCATATGCTCGGCAATGGCCTTGGAGGCAGCATCCGGTGCCTTGAACGGGCTGTTGCGGTCTGGCGCGTCGGTCTCGACCACGGCCACTACTTTCTCCAACGGCACCTGCAAATAAGGCTCACCTACACGCTCACCCGGATGGGTCAGTGGGATAGGGGTACGGTTGGGCGGCAGGGCGGTGTCATAGAAGATGTCGTGCATACCGTCGAGCGCATCCGGCTGCCAGCGGTTCACCTCCAGAATCACGGCATCGGCCATGTCCAGCCAGGTCTTGTTGTTGCCGACCGAGGAGGAGGGCACCAGGCTGCCGTCTTCACGAATGGCGGTTACTTCCACCACGGCAATGTCAACCTTGCCGAAAAAGCCGTAGCGAACCTTTTCGGCCAGTTGCCCCAGATGAATATCCATGTAATCCAGCTGGCCGGCATTGATGCGGCTGCGCAGCTCGGGGTCGGACTGGAACGGTACACGCAACTCGATACCGTCGACGCGGGCCAGCGCACCGTCCAGTTCAGGTGCAGTGGATGCGCCCGTCAGGACACGAATACGAAACGGCTCGCCTCGGCCATGGGCTTCGGTGATGTGCTGGGCCAAGGCACCAGGAACGGCCTTGGGGTAACCTGCGCCGGTAAAACCGCTCATGCCAACGGTCATGCCATGGCGAATATGGCGAGCTGCCTGCTCGGCAGACATGCGTAGGGCAGCGAACGCGGGGTGGCGGATGCGATCACTCATCAGTGGAACCTCACAGCAAGGATAGAAGCATGCCCGCTTTCCAGTCTTATCATTGTCATGACGGGGCGGAGCTGCGGGCACCGTAGACCAAAACTAACGTTAGCGCCCTAATCAATAGGTCGTATTCTGCCCCATTGATAAGCGCGCTAGAGCGGCCAATTGTCGCAGATTAGTCGATCAGTTGCCGCTGATAATCTTCCCTGAACTGCATTAGTGAGCTACGCACGACTGTTACTGCGCCGTCGATCAAGCCGCAGCGCCCGCTGCTGGGCAGTAACTCGCACAAGCTTTCCAGGGCACGCAGATCACTGTGCAGGCCGCCACCGGTATCGATCCGTCGCAGCAGGCGAGACAGCTGATAAGTGCCTGTTTTACAAGGTGGACATTGCCCGCAGGAACCTGCAGCAAAGAAGTCCACATACTCGGCCACCTTGCGTACGATGCTGGTGCCTTCAGAGATCACAATCATGGCCCCGGTCCCCAGGCTGGATCCGCGTGCCTTCACAGAATCGAAATCCAGCGCTACATCAAGGTGCTGTTCGGTTAACAGTGTATTAGATGGACCGCCGGTAAAGACGGCCTTGAAGGCGCGGCCCTGCAGCATGCCGCCGCCGTGCTCGAAAATGAGCGCGCGCAGCGACGTACCCATCGGCAGTTCGTACAGCCCCGGCTTGAGCACATCGCCGGAAAGCGAGTAGAGCTTGGTACCTGCAGCGCTGCCCATACCCAGATGGCGATACCAGTCTGCACCGTGCCGCAGGATATGCGAGACGTTGGCCAGCGTCTCGGTGTTGTTGATAAGGGTAGGCTTGTTATCCACCCCGCACTCGGCCGGGTAAGGCGGCTTGCGATGGGGGAAGGGAAAGCCTCCGTCGAGGGTGGCAATAACGGCTGTTTCTTCGCCCCCAATGTACAGCCCCGAGCTTTCCACTACGCGCAGGTCAATTGGTCGACCCTGCAGAGCTGCCAGCTCCTGAAAGAGCGGCTCTGTCTGCCATTGCTGTACGGCCTGTCTCAATGACACGACGGACGCGTGCTGATGGGGGTTCACATAGAGCAGTACATGGTTGGCCCCAATGGCCGTGGCGGCAATCAGTGCACCTTCGATGACCTGATGTGGGGATTTTTCCAGCAGTACGCGATCCTTGAAGGTGCCGGGTTCATCTTCATTGCCGTTGCAGACGATGTATTTATCCAGGTATGACGGTTGCGCAGACGCAGGTGCCCATTTGCGATGGGTAGGAAAGCCGGCGCCTCCCATACCCCTTAGGCCAGCTTCTTCCAGAAGGGGGATGATGGCGTGCGGCGCGGCCAGTGCCTGACGTAATCCCTGGCCGCCGCCCTGAGCGAACCAGGCTTGCAGATTGGCTCCGACCTGGGCTGAAGGTGAGAGCAGAACAGGTGTGAAACTCATGACGGTACTCCTCTGGACGGCGTCATGCCGGCCAGCATGGCCTGAACGGCACCGGGTGCGCTGGCACGCAGGGCCACATCGCGGCGCAGATCAAAATTGCCGTAATCAGGAAACAGACAGGGGCCGCAGACATGGGTGGGCAGCCCTGCCAATGTGATTTGTCGCTGCCAGTCGTACAGGTGATACAAACCTACCTTGGGGGCGGGTTTCGGACTGGCTGTCGCGCCTGCATGCTGCCCCGCCCGGCGGCCGAACGCGATGATTTCCAGCAAGGCATTGCCCATCATGCGGTTACGGCCGTGGATGCCACCGCTGATTTCGCCTGCGCAATACAAGCCGGGTATGGCTGTCGCGCCGTGTTCGTCGATTTCCACACCGCCGTTCTGGTAGTGCAGGGTAGGCCGTACCATCATGGGCTCGACCTTGGGATCGATTCCGCAGCGATGGGCCAGATGCCCCAGACTGACCAGTCGCTCTTCCAGGATGCCCGGATGCCTGCGCTCAAGACCGGGGGTATCCAGGAAGACGCCCAGATTACCGTCACGCTCCACCCCACGGCCCTCTGCGCACTCCTTGAGAATGGCAGCGGCCACTACATCGCGTGGTTGCAGCTCATCAACAAAGCGCCTGCCTTCACCATTGATCAGCCAGGCGCCAGCAGAGCGCGCCGCCTCGGAAATCAAGCCGCCAACCAAGTGCGAAGGCCAGGCCAGGCCGGTCGGGTGGTACTGGAACGAATCCAGCTCCCGCAGTCGAGCACCCATCCGATACGCGAGCACCAGTCCGTCTGCGGTTGCACCGTAGTGGTTGGATGTTGGGAAGTCGTTCAGGTGCAGCCGTCCCGCGCCGCCTGTCGCCAGGATTACCCGGCTGGCGCGTACCAGAATGAACCCATGCCAGTCGAGGTTGTACAGCACGGCTCCTACGCATTGGCCGCTCTCGTCGGAGAGCAGCTCTACCAGCGGGCAGCGATTCCACAGCGAGATACGGTCATCCAGCTCCACGGCCTCACGCAGGACGCGCATCAGCTCAAGGCCGGTATAGTCGCGGTAGGAAAGGATGCGGGCGCATGTTGCACCGCCGGGTTTCTTGCGTAAGAGTTTGCCTCCCACTGGGCTGCCTTCGGCCAGGTCGAACAGCATGCCGCGGCTAATCAGCCAACGAATGCAATCAGGTCCCGACTCTGCCAGGCGAGCCACCAGCGTACGGTCTGCACACAGGTGGCCGGCGCGCAGGGTGTCCTCGAAGTGACGCTGCAGGCTGTCCTCTTCACCGACAGCGGCCTGGATCCCGCCCTCCGCCATGACGGTATTGCTGTCACCCAGGCGTAGCTTGGTCGCCAGGATGACGCGTCGCCCCTGTTCGGCGGCTGTCAGCGCGGCCGCACAGCCCGCACCGCCGCCTCCGATGACCAGTACTTCGGTATTGATGACCGGTGCACCTGCCAGATCGGCATCACTGATCTGCGCATTGCTCTGCAGTAGGGCGGCCAGCCGGGAGGGGCATTCATCACCGCGGTTGGCCCCGATGCTCAGGCGAGTACGAGTACCCTCCTGGTAATCCGGGTGATAGCGTTGCAACAATGGTGTTTTGTCCACTGCCGGGGGCGCCATGCCGTCGCACCGGCTCAGGTTCGCCAGGGCAAGTTCGTAGGCAATTCCGCTCATGGCCAAATCCTCAGGTGAGCTCGACGTTTGGATCGACCGGCATGACGCCCAGGTCGATCTGACGTAGTCGCAGCAGCAGGTCGGAAGGACGCAACATCACGGATGCCGTCATCCGGCGAATGTACAGCCCCAGGTGGTTGGGCGAGATGTGTTCCGGGCAGGCAATGGTGCAGAGGTTGCACATGATGCATTCATCGAACACCTTGGCTGCGCTCAAATCGCCCGACGCGGCCAGGTTTACGCCTTTCTGGACTTCAAGATGCTTGGGACAGGCACGGTCGCATCCACCGCAGTGCCGACAGTGGCTGGCTTCGGGAAAGGCGCTGTTGATGCGGTCCAGCAGGTTCCAGGTATCGTCCCAGTCGTTGGTGGTGTAGGTGTGATGGCGGTTCATCGGCAGGTGATCCAGAAAGCTGACCTGCATGCCGTCCTCCACGGCGGTTTCACAAGCCAGGGCCGTCGTGACTTCACGCGAATCCTTGCGGCGCAGCAGCACGCGGCAGGAGCCGCATACACCCTGTCCCATGCAGCCGACACCATCGGTGAGCGGCTGTCCAGAGTCGATCACCGCCTCTAGAAGCGAGCGGCTGGTTGAAGTCTCAATACTGTGGCCGTTGATGGTCACGCGGGCGCTGAGGTCTGTCATAACACCTCCCTGACAGTCAGTGCGGGCGCGGAGTACGCCTTGATTAGCGCAAGGGTAGACAGGTAGCCGTCAGTGCATACTGACCTGGCTCAATAGGCGGGAGGAATGGCTGGGTGACCGACGAAAGGCCACCCGGGCGGTGCTACGGTCAGGACGGCCGTAGCACCGGTGACGCTTAGTGCCCGTGCTGATCAGGCTCCGAGGGAGCGTTACCCGTCACGCGACGTACGACCCGACCGATGGTCAGGCCCTGCATGAGGATGGAGAACAACACCAGTATATAGGTAATGGTCAGGATCAGATCCCGTTCCGGCCCTGCCGGTAGCGATAGGGCCAGCGCCACTGAAATCCCACCCCGCAGTGCGCCCCAGGTCAGAATGCCCATGGTGCCTTTGGCCATGTGTCGCCAGTGCGGCGTCAGCATCACGACCGGTGTCACGCTGATCCAGCGGATAAGCAGGATGGCTAGGGTAAAGGCCACAGCGGCGGCCAGGTGCAGTCCTGTCACAGGCAGTAGCAAAAGCTCCATGCCGATGAGCACGAACAGCATGGCATTGAGGATCTCGTCGATCAGCTCCCAGAAGCCGTCCACATAGCGGCGTGTGGTATCGGACATCGCTTTTTCACGGCCACGATTGCCGATGAACAGGCCGGCCACGACCATCGCAATCGGACCGGATACATGCAGGTGGGGAGCCACGGCAGCGCCGCCAATAACCAGCGCAAGCGTCAGGAGCACCTCAATTTGGTACTGATCGATGCTTTTGAGCATCCGGTAGGTGACATAGCCGATCACCGAGCCGAACAGGATGCCGCCCAAGGCTTCCTCGACAAACAGCATGACAGCGTGCCCGGCGGAGGGTGTCTCGCCGGAGGCGAGAATGCCGAGCAGCACGGTAAATACCACAACGGCAACGCCGTCATTGAACAGGGACTCACCCACGATGGTGATTTCCAGTGATTTTGGCGCCTTGGCTGAACGCAGTATTCCAAGAACAGCAATCGGGTCGGTTGGAGAAATCAGCGCGCCAAACAGCAGGCAATACACCAGGTCTACATGCCAGCCCAGCAAGGGAAAGACGTAATAGGCCGTTCCGCCGATCAGGGCGGTAGAAACGAGAACGCCTAGGGTAGCCAGAAGGCCGATCGGCCAGCGGTAGCTGCGAAGATCCTGAACATTGACGTGCAAGGCACCGGCAAACAACAGGAATGACAACATCCAGTTCATCAATAGTTCGTTGAAGTCGATTCTCTGGATCAGCTGTTCAATGGTTTCCTCCAGCATGGGAAACCCCAGCGCCGACGCAATTTGCAGCAGCACACTGAACACCAGTGCAATCACCATGACGCCGATCGTGGGCGGCAGACCGACGAACCGGTAGTTCACATAAGTGAGCAGCGCAGTAAAACAGATAAAGGCAGCGGCGAGTTCAAGCATTGAACATCCTTTCAATACAGCGGATAGAAAGTTGAGGCCATGATGGCCATTAGGTAATTCTCATTAAGAACACCTATAGACGCGGAAAGTTACAGTTTTTTAGGGCAACGGCTGCGGACAGAAGTCACAACGGTAGCCAAGGCCATGAGGGTGCCTGGATCATCTTGTTGATATGTCCGTCTCGCTGGAAAGCGGATATCAAGCGTGCAGAGTCTGGAAAAGCCCTAACCTTTGGCTTATAAACAGGTCACTATCAGGTCTGCCAATTCAAGGAATTCCCATGACGTTCGGCTACTGGTGCATCCTATTCGCCTACCTCATTCCCTATGGCGCCGCGGCGTACGCAAAGTTTACCGGCAGTGGCTTTACGCCGGACAACAACCGGCATCCACGTGATTTCCTTGCCAAGCTGGAAGGGCCCCAGGCGCGTGCCAACGCAGCGCAGCAGAATGCGTTTGAAATTACACCGCTGTTTGCCGCTGCCGTGATCGTGGCGCATGTCACCGAAGGTGCGGCTCAGGGAACGATCAATTTCCTGGCGCTCCTGTTCGTGGTCAGCCGTATCATTTATACCTGGCTGTATATCAAGGACCGTGCAACCCAGCGCTCCAAGGTATGGGCCCTCGGCATGCTGTGTATTGTTTTTCTTTTCTTCGCTGCGGTCTGATTTGCGTCGACTGATCAATCGCCAAAACAAAAGGCCGGCATGTTTCCATGCCGGCCTTTTGGTCAGTGATCGCCGCCTGCAGGAGCGGGGCCCTTGGCGCCGAAAGGTGGCTTGGCCAGCCAGATGATCAGGAACAGGCCCATGAACATCCAGCCGAGCAACGTGAAATAATCAATGGTGGACAGCATATAGGCCTGACTTTCGACCACGCGATCGAGCTGGGCGTACGTGGCGTGAGAAGGACCCCCCAGCATCGAAATGTAGTCCCGTGTCGCTGGGTCATACACCGTTACCTGCTCGGTCAGCTGAGCATGGTGGAACGTGGCGCGGCGTGCCCAGATCCAGGTCGTCAGTGACGACGCGAAACTACCGCCCAGTACCCGTAAAAATGTCGCAAGCCCGGAGCCGTCCGCAATGTCTTTAGGCGGCAGGCTGGACAACAGAATGCTGGTTGTAGGCATGAAAAACAGCGCAATTCCCAGCCCCATGAACATTTGCACTTCAGCGATATGGCGATAATCAACCTCGGTATTGAACGTGGCACGCATGAAGCACGAGGCACCGATCACCAGGAAAGAGCCACCGGCAAGCAGGCGCAGGTCTGTCTTATGGGCGAACCGGCCAACCAGCGGCGATAGGAACACAGGCAAAAATCCCATTGGCGCAGCGGCAAGACCCGCCCAGACCGGCGTATAACCCAACTGAGTTTGCAGCCACTGGGGCAGAAGCAGATTGATGCCAAAGAAGCCTGAATAGCCCAGTACCAGGGCCAGCGTCCCGAACGTGAAGTTACGGTATTTGAACAGCCGCAGGTTCACGATGGGATGCTTGTCGGTCAGCTCCCAGATGACACAGGCTATCAACGCGATAACGGCAATCAAGCTACCAATGACAATGAAGTTTGATTCGAACCAGTCCAGGTCATTGCCTTTATCCAGTACAACCTGCAGCGCACCGACACCGATTACCAGAAGCGTCAGGCCCACATAGTCGATCGGCTGCCGAATGATCTGCTCCGGCTTTTTGCCCAGCTGTGCCCAAACCACCAGGGTGGCAAAGATACCGATGGGAACGTTGATAAAGAAAATCCAGGGCCAGGTGTAGTTATCCGTGATCCATCCACCGGCAATCGGGCCAATGATGGGAGCCACTACCGTGACCATGGCCAGGAGCGCTAGGGCCATCCCTCGCTTGGCGGCCGGAAAGATTGATAGCAGCAGCGTCTGGGCCATGGGATATAGCGGCCCGGCCACGAACCCTTGCAGCGCCCGGAAAAATACCAGTTGTGGCATCGATTGCGCGATGCCACACAGGAACGAAGTGATGACGAATAGCACCACCGCAGCAAGGAACAGCTTTACCTCACCGAAGCGACGTGCCATCCAGCCGGTCAGGGGCAGGGCAATCGCGTTGCTGACAGCAAACGATGTGATTACCCATGTACCCTGCTCGGAGCTTACGCCCAGATTGCCTGAAATCGTGGTCAGGGCCACGTTGGCAATGGTGGTATCCAGCACCTGCATGAAGGTGGCCAGCGACAGGCCGACCGTGGCGAGCACCAGGCTCGCCGGGCGGAATGCAGAATCGCTCATGTGATCTCCGATTAGCGCTTGGCTACATCACGGGAGGCCGGGCCGTTCTCGTGGATCAGACGCTCGATCAGGCGATCGGCATCCTCCAGCTGGCGGGTATAGACGTCGGTAGCATAACGGGGCTGGGCCAGCGGCTTTTGCGCCAGTACCGGGCCGTCCAGATCATGCAGGTCGACATCGACGTTCATCGACAGGCCAATGCGCAGCGGGTGCTTTTCCAGCGCATCCTGATCCAGGCGAATCCGCACAGGTAGGCGCTGCACGATCTTGATCCAGTTGCCGCTGGCATTCTGGGCGGGCAGCAGGGAGAACGCGCTGCCGGTGCCGACCCCCAGGCTCTCTACCGTACCGTGATACTTCACATCTTCACCGTACAGGTCGGAATGAATTTCAACCGGCTGACCGATGCGCATGTCGCTGAGCTGGGTTTCCTTGAAGTTGGCGTCGATCCAGATCTGATCCAGTGGCACCACGGCCATCAGCGCTGTACCCGGCTGTACGCGGCTGCCAACCTGTACCGAGCGCTGGGCTACATAGCCTGTCACCGGTGCGATGATGGTGCTACGGGCATTGTTCAGATAGGCCTGACGCAGCTGGGCGGCGGCGGCTTTCACATCGGGATGGGACGCGATCACCGTATCGTCTACCAGTGCACGGCTGGTACTGAGTTGTTGTTCGGCGCTGGTCAGTGCATTTTCGGCTGCGTTCAGCGTATCACGGGCGTGGGACAGTTCTTCCTGCGATATCGCACCGCCGCGTGCCAGGTCCTGACGACGCTTGTAGTCAGATCGTGCACGTTCCAGTTCGACCTTGCGTGAAGCTACCTGAGCCTTGTAGCTGTCCACGTTGCTGTACAGGCCGCGGACCTGACGAACCGTCTTGGCCAGATTGGCCTCAGCGCTCTGCAACGCGACTTCGGTGTCGCTCGGGTCAAACTTCACCAGAACCTGACCTTCATGCACCAAGTCACCATCGTCAGCGGTAATGCTGACAACCGTACCGGTCACCTGCGGCATGATCTGGACAACGTTGCCGCTCACATAGGCATCATCGGTACCCTCATGAAAGCGGCCATAGAGCGTGTGATAGAAGTAAGCGCCCACTGCCCCCAGGATGACGAGCAGAAGCAGGAGCAAAAGGAAGAACTTGCGCTTGCCGGATTTGGGCTTGCCGTTCTCGTTAGTGGCGGTTTGTGCGTTTGATTCAGCCATGTCTTACGTCTCAGCGATCCGAAGTTACACGTGGGCCCGGTTGCAGAGCCGGTGTGTCAGAAGAGGGTTCAAAGCCACCACCCAGCGCCTGCATCAGCAGGACGGAGGTATCAATACGCTCCGTCGCGAGGCTGGCCAGCTGGCGGTCTGCCTGAAGCAGTTGTTGCTCGACGCTCAGCGCGTCGAGGTAGCTTCCGATGCCGGCGCCGTAACGCTGCATCGCAATGTCGAAAGACGCCTGAGCAATATCGCGGGCACGCTGCTGTTCCTGAATCTGCTGATTCAGCGAGCGCAGCCGGGAAATGCTGTCGCCGATATCACCAAGGGCATTGACCAGCGTCTGGTTGTACTGGGCGACGGCCAGATCGTAATCGGCGTTGCGGCTGGCCAGGTCAGCCCGGCGACGACCCCCGTCAAAGATCGGCAGCGACAGGGCCGGACCGATATTGAAGAAGCGGCTGGGTGCTCCGAACAGGGCATCACCCAACAGGGCATCGGTGCCGGCTGCGGCGACAAGGTTGAGGTTTGGATAGAAATTTGTCCGGCTTGAATCAATGTCCTGCGAAGCGGCCTCCACACGCCAGCGTGCGGCTACTAGGTCGGGACGACGGCCAATCAGCTCGGCAGGCAGTTGGCTGGGCAGTGCGATTGTCTTGGGTGCAATCAGTTGTGGACGACCAATGCTGGCGCCCCGGTCAGGGCCTTTACCCAACAGGACGGCCAGACGGATCTGCGCACTTTCTACAGACTGCTTGGCAGCGGTGAGCTGCGACTCCGAGGCGGCCTCCAGGCTCTGGGTCTGTTGCAGCTGGAACTCACTGTCCAGGCCCGCCGAAACACGCCGCTGGGCAAGATCGAGCATGCCGCGGGTACGCTTGAGGTCTTGCTCGGCCAGGTCGAGCATGACGTAAGCCTGGCCCAATTGGTTGTAGGCGCGTGTAACGTTGGCGGCCACGGTCAGCTCAGCGGCCTTGCGGTCTACCTCGCTGGCACGGGCGCGGCCCAAAGCGGCTTCCCAGGCAGCACGTTGGCCACCCCAGAGGTCGAAGGTATAACTGCCATTAACGGATAGCTCGCGCAGCGTGCTATAGCGCCCGCCCTGGCCGGTCGGATCATCGCGACGTGACAGCCGGGAGCGGGTTATCGAGGCGTTGCCATCGAGCGTCGGCTGGCGATCGGCGTTTGCAGCAATCACCGCTGCATTGGCCTGACGGGAGCGGGCATCGGCCACCTGGAGGTCCGGGCTCGATTGCAGCGCTTCACGGATGAGGCTGTCGAGTTGGCGATCTCCCAAGGTGTTCCACCAGTCGCTTTTCGGCCAGGCAGCCGGTGACAGGGTAGAACCCGCAACGGTCTGCTCGCTGTGCAGGCTCGCTGCGTCAAGCGCCCGGCCTTCTGTATGCAGGCCTATGGGTGACGCGCAACCCGACAGCACCAGGGCAATGGCCAGGGCTGAGAGAGGGTATTTAAGGCACATGGCGTTATTGTTCTCCTTCATTGGCCGGGACCAGGCCGGCCGGAACCAATATCTTCTTGAGCAGGCGCTCCAGCTCATCGATCTCGGAATGGGTCAGCTCGCCGGTCAGGTCGTTCATGGCGTCAGCTGCAATCTGCGGGATCTGTTTGCTCAAGCTGTGGCCTTGCTCGGTGAGCTCGAGGCGAACCTGCCGTCTATCGGTGGTGCTGCGCACCCGAGCAATCAGGTCCTTGCTTTCCAGCCGGTCGATCATGCGGGTCATGGCGCCACTGTCGAGGGACAGGCAACGGCACAGCTCTGCAGGCGTATCCGCCGTATTGCGTGCCAGCATCAGCAACACCTTGAACTGGGCAGCCGTGATGTCATAAGCGACAAGGTGCTTGTCCAGCAGGCGATCCTTGAGCGAATTGACCAAGTGGATCAGATGGCCGAGCGAGTAACGCAGCGAAAAATTATCTGGTTTGAAACGTGTCATGGCAGTATCTGCCCAGGCAGCTAAGTCCGAGTAGAATACTGCCTAGGCAGCTATCTGTTTAGCAACATCTTGCAAAAGTCTCTGTTGCTAAGAGCGCAACAATGATTAGAAGTGCCTGAGAGGAAGAACAGTGAAAACGAAAAGGCCGGGCAGTCGATGCGATGCCCGGCCTTTGGCGTTACTAGAAAAGGGGTCAGCCCTGCCAGTTGCAGTAGCAGCCTACCGACAAGGTATTGGTCGACCGTACGCTGCGCCCTGACACGAGCGCTTCGAGAATAGGCTCGATAAAGCTGTTACCAGCCGTACAGATCATGCCCTCGCTATAGGGGCCGACATAAGCCAGCTTGCCAGCATTATCCCAGATGGCCACGGCTGGGCTGGCGGGCAGCGTATCGGCTCCAGGAATCGTCGATAGGGCCTTCAGACGTCCATCCAGCATGGACGGCAGCTTTCCTTCGCTCCCTGGTTTCTGCACGCTGTAGAACTCGACGCCCCGATCACCAAAGCGCGCAGTCAGGTTACGCAGGTGCGCCTGGTTGCCTTCGTTGCATGGGCAGTCCGGGTCCCAGAAGTGCACCAGCCGGATCGGTCCCGGGCCCGCAAGCTCGGGCGGGAGTTGTAGATGACTGCCATCAAAAAAGGCGGTCTGCTCGGCAAACGACCGTAAATAGCGCAGCTCGAACCACCAGTAGGCAGCACCCGAACCAGCAATGACAAGGATGGTGAACAGGCAGAGCAGAATAGTGAATCGACGAGAGGGCATGGCATGACTGTTAATGCAAAAGAAGACATAGCTTGCCACGCCAGGGCATGAAGCAGAACATGATTAAGTGTCCAAGCTTTACATGGGCAGGCCTCTCTTTTTAGTGTGACGACCATGACCACGCCGTTTCATCCAGAACAACTGCGACCGCTATTGGCGGAGCTGTCCCTCGATCCTGGCGAGTCTGGCCCGGCCATCCTGGCGTATCAGTCCTTTTATGGACTCGACATGAGCCAGCAGCACCCAGGCGTCCAGGCTCGCCTGGGCCGCATGCGCGTGGCTGATTACGAGATCGCCGTGCAAGGGTGGTGGCATGACCAGCCGCGGGCCACGCTTCTGGTGCTCCATGGCTATTACGACCACATGGGGTTGTATCGCCATGCGATCGACTGGGCGCTGTCGATGAATTTCGCCGTGCTGTCTTGCGACCTGCCGGGGCACGGGTTATCCAGCGGTCCGCGCGCAAGTATTGATGATTTTGCCGAGTATCAAGCGGTATTAAAGGCTCTGCTCGATCAGGCCAGACGCCTTGACCTGCCGCAACCCTGGCATCTGCTGGGGCAGAGCACGGGAGGTGCGAT
Source organism: Pseudomonas sp. LTJR-52 (assembly GCF_003691465.1). Taxonomy (NCBI): domain Bacteria; kingdom Pseudomonadati; phylum Pseudomonadota; class Gammaproteobacteria; order Pseudomonadales; family Pseudomonadaceae; genus Pseudomonas; species Pseudomonas sp. LTJR-52. Next base: position 3,985,872 of record NZ_CP033105.1, on the reverse strand, counting down.
CGTACTGGACCATCTGTTGAACGGGCAGCCCGGTGCGGAGATAGGCGAAGCAATTCTGCTGGCGCCGCTGGTTCGCCCCTGCAGCTGGAAGATGTCTCATCTGACCTACCGGCTGGTTGGCCCCTTTGTCCGGGCATTGCCCAGACGGTTTTCGGCCAACTCCGGTGACGAAGCGTTTCTTACCTTTCTACAGCATCATGACCTGCTGCAACCGCGCGAGCTGCCCAGTCGCTGGGTAGGAGCGCTAGCCCGCTGGATTCCACGTATTGAAAAGGCTTCGCCCAGTCTGCATCGGCCCATCATCATCCAGGGTGAGCAGGACTTCACCGTGGATTGGCGACACAATCTGCAGGTGCTGGAACAGAAGTTCGACAAGCCAGAGGTGCTGCGCCTGCCTGAAGCGCGGCACCATCTGGTCAACGAAACCGAAGCGTTACGCCAGCGCTACTTCGATTTTCTAAGGGAGCGGCTGGCGTAGAGGAAGGGTTTAGTTGCTGCCTGAGCCAAGGCCTGCTCGCAGCGCGGCCAGGGCGGCCTGGTAATAGCGATGGCCCTCAGGCGAGCTGGCAAAGTCGGCAAACTGTGTCAGCTCGTTGTCGGAAAGGGTGCGATAAACGTAGAGCAGCGTGTTTTCCAAGTCGCCATTGTTCATCTGCTGCATGATGCGCTCGCGTTGCTGGCCGATCATGCCCTGAGCCTGACCCATCAGGCCAGGGAGCATCTGGCTCAGGCTGTCAGCCGCCAGACCTGCCAACGCCATGCTGACTTCCGCGCCGGCTTCACGAGCCGGAATCACGGCGGCGATTCGTTTGATCTGTGTCTGACGGGCGGCGCTGGCCTGGATCGTGGGCAGGCCACCCGAGTTGCGGGCGATCTGATCGCTACGGGTGGCGCTGACCTCCGCCGCGACGACCTTCTGGCCTACAGGCGATTGGAAAAACTGCAAGGCAGGATTGGTCTCCGGCAGCGACTGGCGCAGTTGACCAATGGCACGCTGGTCGATGGCATCGGCCGAGAAGCGGCGGTTACTGTTATCCACCAGCGTCTGGTACAACGCTGGCGGCAGGCTGTTCTGGTAGCGCTGCTGTGCCGCTTGCAGCGCATCGCGGAAGTGGCTGCGCTGTTCGGGCCAGCCCGCGGTCTGGTAAAGGGTTTGATAATTATCGGCCAGCGCGGGAAGACCGATGGCGAGTAGCAGACCAGCAATAAAAACGCGCATGAACTCTCCTGCAAGGGCATGCCTTGAGCTGCAGCATGCCAGAAAAAAGACAGTATTCTGGGTAGGTATCACGTTGCTGTCGAGGTTGGAAAGGGCTGATTCGTCGGAGCGTATAAATTTGAGCAGAAGCGTTGACGACTTATTACAATGCCGACGCCGCCAGCCGCTCTTGTCTATGCTGGTTATCTCGTTGCGATGTCTCGCAGGAATTCGATATGCCCATTCGCCCTGATCATCCCTTGTTGCAGCGTATCGTCGATGATCTGGCCGATGTCGGCTGGTCCCATCAGACTGTGTTTCTACCCGATGATCTGACCCGTGCGCTGGCACAAGAGTGCCACAAACGTGCGCAGCACGGACTGTTGGCTCCAGCCGCTATCGGGCGTGGCGACAGCCAGGTCATTCGCGAAGGTGTCCGTGGTGATCAAATTGCCTGGTTAGAGGGCGATGAGTCTTCGCCTGCTATTGCCCGCTATCTGGCGCTTATGGATGCGCTCCGGCTGGCCTTCAATCAGAGCCTCTTCATGGGTCTCGAAGACTATGAAAGCCATTTTGCAATGTATCCGCCAGGGGCTTTTTATGCCACTCACCTGGATCGCTTCAAGGACGACGACAGGCGTATGGTGTCTCTGGTGTTGTACCTGAATGAGGCGTGGCTGCCCGAGCATGGGGGCGCACTGCGCATGCACCTGCCTGACGGACAGACCCGCGATGTATTGCCTGCTGGTGGCAGCCTGGTCTGCTTCATGTCTGGCGATTTGCCCCATGAAGTCCTGCCTGCGACGCGTGAGCGTATGTCATTAACAGGCTGGTTTCGCCGGCGGGGTGAAAACGTACTGGAAAACGTTTTGTAAATGGAAAAGATACTGATCAGCCGCTGCCTGCTGGGCCACCGGGTCCGCTATGACGGGGGCGCTCATGGCCCCTATGATCAGTTGAGTTCCTGGCTGGCGGAAGGACGTGTCGTCGACGTGTGTCCAGAGGTTGCCGGTGGCCTGTCTACACCTCGGCCGCCGGCTGAAATCCCTGGCGGACAAGGCGCTGCCGTACTGGACGGCCAGCAGCCCGTGATGACCGATACCGGTGAGGACGTCAGTGCGGAATTTCTGGCTGGAGCCTGTCAGGCTGTTGAGCTGGTCAGGCAGCATCGTATTCAGATGGCAGTGCTCAAGGCGCGTAGCCCCTCGTGCGGCAATCATGAGAATTACGATGGCACCTTTTCCGGACGTAGAGTCTCAGGCGAGGGCGTAACGGCTGCAGCCTTGCGGCGTGCCGGTGTAAAGGTCTTCAATGAAAGCGAGCTGAACGAGGCTGTAGCCTACCTGCAGGCGCTCGAAGCGAAATAGTTTTCATATATACAAAACAAAAAGGAGGCCAAAGCCTCCTTTTTGCTGGATGAACGCTTAGAACAACACGCGGCAGCGAATGGTGCTCTTGACGTTCTGCAGCTTCTCCTGAGCCATGTCGGAGTAGGCGGCATCTACGTCGACTACCACGTAACCGACCTTTTCGTCGGTCTGCAGGTACTGACCGGAAATGTTGATGCCGTTTTCAGACAGCACACGGTTGATTTCGCTCAGCACACCCGGCACGTTCTGGTGGATGTGCAGCAGGCGATGCTTGCCCGGATGGGAGGGCAACGCCACTTCCGGGAAGTTGACGGAAGACACGGACGTACCGTTGTCGCTGTACTTCACCAGCTTCTCGGCCACTTCCAGACCGATGTTGGCCTGGGCTTCCATGGTGGAGCCGCCTACATGCGGGGTCAGGATGACATTGTCCAGGCCGCGTAGCGGACTGACGAACTCGTCATTGTTGGAGCGCGGCTCGACTGGGAACACGTCGATGGCAGCACCCAGCAGATGTTCGTCTTTGATGGCTGCGGCCAGCGCTTCAAGATCAACTACAGTGCCACGTGCAGCGTTAAGCAGGATGCTGCCTTTTTTCATGGCGCGGATTTCACGTTCGCCAATCATCAGTTTGGTCGAGGGCGTTTCCGGTACGTGAAGCGTTACGATGTCGGCCATGCCGAGCAGCTCGGTGATGGAAGCAACCTGTTGTGCATTACCCAGCGGCAGCTTGGTAACTACATCGTAGAAGTAGACCTGCATACCCAGGCCTTCGGCCAGGACGGACAGCTGCGTACCGATGGAACCGTAGCCGATGATGCCCAGCTTCTTACCGCGAATCTCAAAGGAGTTGTTGGCGCTCTTGAGCCAGCCGCCACGGTGGCAGGAAGCGTTCTTGGCAGGAATGCCACGCAGCAGCAGAATGGCTTCAGCCAATACCAGTTCAGCGACCGAACGGGTATTGGAGTAGGGCGCATTGAACACGACGATACCGCGTTCACGGGCGGCGTTCAGGTCCACCTGGTTGGTACCGATGCAGAAGCAGCCAACGGCGATCAGCTTCTTGGCGCAGTCGAACACTTCTTCGGTCAGTTGAGTACGGGAGCGAATGCCCACAAAGTGCGCATCGGCGATCTTCTCTTTGAGCTCAGCCTCGGGCAGCGCTTTGGAGATGTACTCGATGTTGGAGTAGCCAGCCGCTTTCAGCGTGTCTACTGCCGATTGGTGTACGCCTTCGAGAAGAAGAAATCTGATCTTGCTCTTGTCGAGTGAGGTCTTGCTCATCTGCGTTGAACCCGTAGTCCCGAGGAAGTGTGAATCGGCTGCCGGCTGGCGTCGCCGAAGGGTAGGCATATGCTAGCATGTTCTCCCTTTTCCTTGCCCGGATACGACCTGAGCGGTTCTCAGGACGACCATGAATGCCACGAGAGTTTCAACATGATTGACGCTGCTTTGATCGAATCGCTGAAAACCCTGGTCGAGCCCGGAAAGGTGCTCACGGATGCGGCCTCGCTGGAGTCTTACGGCAAGGACTGGACCAAGCACTTTGCCCCGGCACCGTCTGCCATTGTCTTTCCCAAGACGATAGAGGAGGTGCAGGCCATCGTGCGCTGGGCCAATGAACATCGGGTGGCCCTGGTGCCTTCTGGTGGCCGTACCGGTCTTTCGGCGGCAGCGGTCGCAGCTAATGGCGAAGTCGTCGTGGCATTCGATTACATGAACCGGATTCTCGACTTCAACACGTTCGATCGTACCGTGGTCTGCCAGCCGGGCGTGATCACCGAGCAGTTGCAGGCCTTTGCTGAAGACAAAGGTCTCTATTACCCCGTCGACTTTGCCTCGGCCGGTTCCAGTCAGCTGGGTGGCAACATCGGTACCAATGCGGGTGGCATCAAGGTGATCCGCTACGGCATGACCCGTAACTGGGTAGCCGGCCTCAAGGTCGTGACCGGTACGGGCGAGCTGCTCGAGCTGAACAAGGGGCTGATGAAAAACGCGACCGGCTATGATTTCCGTCATCTTTTCATCGGTGCCGAAGGCACGCTGGGTTTCGTGGTCGAGGCTACGATGCGCCTGGAGCGTCAGCCAACTAATCTGACCGCCTTGGTACTGGGTACGCCGGATTTTGATTCGATCATGCCGGTACTGCATGCCTTCCAGGACAAGCTGGACCTGACGGCCTTCGAGTTCTTTTCCGACAAGGCCATGGACAAGGTCCTGGCCCGTGGTGACGTGCCTGCACCGTTCGATACCCGCTGCCCGTTCTATGCACTGCTGGAGTTTGAAGCAACAACGGACGAGCGCGCCGATCAGGCCCTGGCTACCTTCGAGCATTGTGTCAATGAAGGCTGGGTGCTCGATGGCGTCATGAGCCAGAGCGATCAGCAGTTGCAAAACCTGTGGCGTCTGCGAGAAGACATCTCCGAGACGATTTCCCACTGGACACCGTACAAAAACGACATCTCTGTAACGGTTTCGCACGTGCCGTCCTTCCTGCGTGAGATTGATGGCATCGTGGGTGAGCACTATCCGGATTTCGAGATCATCTGGTTCGGTCACATCGGTGACGGCAACCTGCACCTGAACATTCTCAAGCCTGATGATCTTTCCAAGGATGAGTTCTTTGACAAGTGCAAGGTCGTGAACAAGTGGGTATTCGAGACCGTTGCGAAATACAACGGCTCCATTTCGGCCGAGCATGGCGTGGGCATGACCAAGCGGGATTACCTGACCTATTCCCGTTCAGAAGCCGAAATCGCCTACATGAAGGCTGTCAAGGCAGTCTTCGACCCCAATAACATCATGAATCCGGGCAAGGTCATCGCCTGATAGCCCTTGAGGATCAGGCGATAAACCGACCGTTCCGCTAACGTTCAGGTTCGTGTCGTTATGCTTGGCCGCCTGCCTTGGTAATGCGGCCAAGCTTTTGGTTATAAAGGATTAAACGGGACTTTTCCTCTTTCGGAGTCGGTTCACCATGAGCTACCAACACCAGTACGTCGATGGTACGAAGATCCACTTCCCGCTGGGCAAGGTGGTCTGTATTGGCCGCAACTATGCTGAGCATGCCAAGGAACTGAACAACCCTGTACCCACCGAGCCGCTCATCTTTATCAAACCGGCCAGTTCGGTCGTGCCGATTGAAGGTGGCTTCAGTATTCCTGAAGACCGTGGTTCGGTGCATTACGAGGCGGAAATCGCCGTATTGATCGGCAAGCCCCTGTCACGCACGCCAAGCGAAGAAGAGGTCCGGGATGCCATTTCGGGTTTCGCGCCGGCGCTGGACCTGACCTTGCGTGATGTGCAAGCCCGCTTGAAGGAAAAGGGTTATCCCTGGGAAATCGCCAAGGGGTTCGACGGCGCCTGTGTCCTGGCGCCTTTCGTGCCGGGTGATGCCTACAGCGATCTGGCTGATATCGATGTTCGCCTCACCATCAATGGCGAGGTACGCCAGGACGGTAACAGCCGTGACATGCTCAACCCGATCATCCCGTTGATCCAGCACCTGTGCACACACTTCTCCCTGCAACCCGGCGATGTGGTACTGACCGGTACGCCCAAGGGAGTCGGCGCGTTGAACAAGAGTGAGGAACTGGTCCTGGAGTTGCCTGGCAAAAGCCGCTTTACGAGTCGTGTTCTCTAACATCCACCCTTGAGTAATCCGGAAGCATCAGGCGACGGATCCAAACCGCTAAGCAGTCGAAACCGTCGTCATGCCAAAAGTATTACAACGTCGATCCCTCAGATGGTGGCTGGCCGGCTTTGTGCTGGTCGTCGCCGCCACGCTCACATACCTGTTTCACTGGGACCAGCGCGCCTGGCTCTGGTGGCAGGAACGTAACACGCCTGCCAACCAGCATGCGGACAATATCTGGCTTCCAGGCTATACCGCGGTCATTCAGGCCAAGCCCTTGCCCGGCATGGAAAAGGCCGAGGCATCGGACATCGCCTATAACCCGGCGACCGGCACCCTGTTCATTGTCATGGGCAAGGAGCCTTTGCTGGTGGAAACCAACCTGAGCGGTGACATTCTCAGGCAGATTCCCATAACCGGGCTTTCCAACCCTGAGGGCCTAGTGGTCTTGGATGGAAACCGCATGGGTATTGTCGATGAGCGTCAGCGTACGCTGGCCCTGTTCAATCTGACTCCCGAGACCCGCCAGTTGCAGCCCGCAGATTTCCAGTTTTTCGACCTGGGCTTTGCCGATGCTGGCAACAAGGGGTTCGAAGGCGTTGCCTGGGATGCACGACAGCAACGTCTCCTGCTCAGCAAGGAGCGAGACCCTGCAGCACTGTTCAGCCTGTCCAGCGATGGTGATCAGATCCTGGGTGAGATGAGAGATCTTCCCGATCAGCCCGACCTAATGAATGATTATTCTGCGCTAAGCGTCGATCCCCGTACCGGCCATACGCTGGTGCTCTCGGATGAGTCGCACCTGTTGCTTGAGCTGGACGAAAGCGGAAGGCCGGTCAGTTTCATCAGCCTGATCGGGGGGCTTAATGGACTCAGTAAAAACATCCCTCAGGCCGAAGGTGTTGCGATTGATGAAGAAGGAACTGTTTACATCGTGAGCGAGCCTAACCTGTTCTATGTCTTCCGGAAATCTGACTGACATAAAATATCCGTAGGCTTGTCGTCGAGCGCGGGCATGCAGGTCGCCCGGATGATTGACCCCTCGACGGCAACGGGCCTACCCATGCAGCGTATCTATCCTTACCGCATTCCTCTGGCTGGCCTGCTGATGGCAGTGCTCATCGCAACCATAGCCAGCCAGCAGAGCCCGCTCCTGGCGCGTCTCTGGTATGGCGTTCAGCAGCACTGGCATGCCGATGAGCGCCGTGAGGTCTCGGTTTGGCTTCCTGATTATCATGTCGATATCGAGGCCAAGCCTGTGCCAGGGCACGCGGATTTGTCGGCACTGACCTATGACCCGAGCCGGGGCACGCTTGCGAGCCTAACCAACAAGTCATCCCATTTCATCGAGCTATCACTCGACGGTGAAATTCTTCGGCAAATCCCTATGCAGGGATTCGATGACCCCGAGGCGATTGAGTACATTCGCCCGGGCATTTTCGTCGTGGCAGAAGAGGGCCGGCAACGGTTGGTTCAGATTCATGTTGATGACACAACGAGCGTCATCGATGCGAATGACCCTCGCAATCAGACGCGTCTCTCTCTGGAATTGGCTGCGTTCGACAATCGGGGTTTCGAAGGGCTCGCCTATGACAGTCGACACAAGCGGCTCTATGTAGCTAAAGAAAAGGACCCTGTGCAGATCTACGAGATCGATGGTTTTGCCGACCCTGAGCCCGGCGCACCGGCCAACATTACAATCAGGTCCAATGTGCTGCGTGACAGGGGCCTGTTTGTCGACGATCTTTCGAGCCTCTACTTCAGTGCCAGCACAAACCACCTACTGGCGCTCTCGGATGAGTCGAGGCTGGTCATTGAGCTGGATAGCGAAGGGAAGCCCTTGAGCACCCTGCCGCTCGATGCCGGGCGGCAGGGTCTGACGAAAAGCGTGCCGCAGGCCGAGGGCCTGGCCATGGACGACCAGGGCACGCTGTATATCGTGAGCGAACCGAATCTCTTTTATCGATTCAAGCGTAACTAAACTGCGTTATACGGATCAGAACCGCCACTGGGCACCCAGGCTGTATCCGGTCTGGCTGCCCTCGGAATGGCCCAGGCGACTGTTGATCTCGGCATAGACGCCAATCTCTGGTGTGATCGCCCACTGAGCCCCAATCTGAGCGCGGGCAAAGTGCTTGTCTACCGAATCCAGCGCTGCCGTACGCAGCCGACCATCTCCACGGCTGATAACATCCAGCCGACTCTCGCGGCCATCACTCAGTTCTTCGACCCAGGCGACATGAGCATAGGGTTGTAGGGCCATGCCACGGCTCATGGGGAGATCGCCATAGACCCTCCAACCCAGGCTTGCCTGAATGGAGTCATAGGTCTGATCATCAAATGACATGGCGGTCCGGCGGCTGTCGTCTTCATCGAAGCTATCGATGTGGTAACGGGTATAGTCCAGTCCCAGCTGAGGGCCGGTTCGCAGCTGACCGACCGTCATGTCGTAGCCTCCGGTCAGGCGAGCACCGAAGAAGCGGGCCCTGGTATCGCCAGATAACGTCTGGTTCAGGAGAACCGGCCCGCCACTGGCCTGAAGGAACACGGAGCGATCCGTATCGAAGCGGGTGTGACCCGCGCTCAGCTCACCTGCAGCCCAAAGCGGCCCGCCGTTGCTGACCAGACCATACAGCCCGGCCTGCCATGTCTCGCTACGGACCTTGCCGGAATGCTCCAGGTCATCCTTGCCGCGCTGAATGCTCAGGCTACCGCCTACGGTCAGCCATTCACTGGCCCGGTAATCGCCAATGGCATAGGCAGTGGCCCGCTTGGAGCGCTGGCTCGGGTCCACATCAAATCCATGCTCAGGTTGATACTCGCCCTCGATTCCCACGCTGCCAGTGAATTGGTTGAGTGCAAGTGGAGCAAGCTGAAGGCCCAGCCAACGGCGGTCATGCAGGCGGGTCAGGGTTTCATGCTGGCTGCGCAGGTTGTCTTCCATCGCCCGTGCCAGCGCACCGCTGGAGGCGGTAGAAGCGAGCAGGTCGGCATTTGTCAGCTCCAGCAGGAGACGCGTCAGCAGGCGTGAATAATCACGCAGGCGCTGCTGAATGCGCTCTTCACCAAAGGCGCCGGTTAGCACTGCCTCGTTATCCAGCGAAGGCGTATGCCAAGTAGCACCGCCGGGGATCGCCGGGTTGGTGGTTTGCTCGTAGCCATCCAGATCGCCAATTTCCCAGTTGGTCGCCTCGACGAACAGCACCGGAATGCCTAGCGCCTCGAAGCTTGCAGCATCACTGCAACAGCCGGTGCCGGCAGGGTATTCTGGATTGAGCCCAGGATTCGTGCGCAGATCGATCCCCAGTTCCTGTGCGATACGAAGCGTCTGCTCGCGTATGGACGCCAGGGCGGGATTATCGACGCTGTTGGCACCGGCATGGGCATACATCATGTCGCCCGTGATCAGGCTGTCGAGGTTGATCATGCCCAGCAGGCTGGCCCGCTCGCTATCGCTCAAGCCGGCTACATAGGCGCGTGAGCCGCGCAGGCCCTCCTCTTCAGCTCCGAAGGCAACCACATTGATACCATTTTCCAGCGCGATCCCGCTGAGGTTGCGCGTGATCTCCGTAAGGACGGCGGCACCGGAACCGTTGTCATCCAGGCCTTGGAGTGTCGGGCGGCCAAAGTAGGTATCAAAGTGTGCCCCTAGTACAAGGGTGTTGCCGCTGGTACCTGCCAGCTGAGCCACTATGTTCTGTGAGTTCCGATTTCCGTTCCAGGTGAAAGGCTGGAGAGTGGCGTTGTTACCTATACGCTGCTGCATCCAGGCCGAGGCGCCCTCAAAACTCGTAGTGCCTCGATAACGACCCGGATACTCATTGATCAGAACGTCCAGTGTCTCGTCGGCGTATTCACCAAAGTCATAGGCACCCGCGGTGCCCCCCATCAAGATGCAGCCGATTGCAAGCGCTAGTTTGGAAAAGGAATGCACAAGCGATCCTCATTGTTATGGTTTGTTGTGTTGTAGTTATGGGTAGTGCGGGGCTGCATGGAGCAGATAGCGTGCCGGCTTGAAAGTCGGACAGGCAGGCGACGCCTGGCAGACTGACAGCGCTGCCTGGGCGTAACTATAGATAGGGATGGAAAAAATGCGGGGCAGGCTGTGCACTGTGTTCGTGCACCGCCTGAAGTGCGTGTCTCGTCGTGGGACGTAGGTATTTAACGCTTGAGCGTCTGAACGCCTTCGGCGGTTCCCAGCAGCAGGACATCCGCCGAGCGAGCCGCGAACAGGCCAACCGTGACTACGCCGACGATGTTATTGATCTTGGACTCCAGATCGACCGGGTCAAGGATATGCATGTTATGCACGTCCAGGATCACGTTGCCGTTGTCGGTTTTAACACCTTCACGGTAGACCGGATCGCCGCCCAGCTTGACCAACTCGCGGGCTACGTAGCTGCGTGCCATGGGGATGACCTCGACGGGGAGCGGAAACTCGCCCAGCACATCCACGCGTTTACTGCCGTCGGCAATGCAGATAAAGGTCTGTGCCACGGCCGCTACGATTTTTTCACGCGTCAATGCTGCACCGCCCCCTTTGATCAGTTGCAGGTGCTCGTTGGCCTCGTCGGCGCCATCGATGTAGAACTCAAGATAGTTGACGCCATTGAGGTCATACACCGGAATGCCATGTTTCTTGAGTCGCTCGGCCGTTGCCTCGGAGCTGGCTACTGCGCCGTCGAATTCCATTTTGTGTTGGGCCAGCAGGTCGATGAAGAAGTTGGCGGTGGAGCCGGTGCCGACCCCAATGACGCTGTCACGCGAGAGGTGCGGGAGAATATAGTCCACCGCGGCCTGCGCCACGGCTTGCTTGAGCTGATCCTGGTTCATGATCGATTCCGGCAAAGGAGAAGTAGAGGTTCGATTATAGCCGGGCTGACCCTATCAGCGGTGAACAGGGTGGTTGACGCATTGTGGGTGGCTTGTCGTGCTGCTTGCGCAGTAGACTGACTGTTCCCCGCAAAAGCCCTGCCGAGAAAAGTCGATGCTCGAACAGTACGTCAAGAAAATGCTGACCTCGCCCGTCTACGACGTGGCCGTCGAAACACCCCTGCATCCCGCACACAGCCTGTCGGAGCGTCTGGGTAACCGGATTCTGCTCAAGCGCGAAGACCTGCAGCCCGTCTTCTCGTTCAAGATCCGGGGCGCCTACAACAAGGTGGCCCAGCTCACCGACGAGGAAAAGGCTCGCGGCGTGATCGCGGCATCCGCCGGCAACCATGCCCAAGGCCTGGCCTTAGCTGCTCAGAAGCTGGGTATCAAGGCCGTTATCGTCATGCCCAAGACGACGCCAGAAATCAAGATCAAGGCGGTACGTGCCCGCGGTGCCAAGGCTGTCCTGCACGGCGATGCCTTTCCTGAGGCGCTGGCTCATGCGCTGAAACTGGTAGAGGAAAAGGGATACACCTTTATTCACCCGTACGATGATCCGGATACGATTGCCGGGCAGGGTACTGTCGCCATGGAAATCCTGCGCCAGCAACCAGGTCAGCTGGACGCCATTTTCGTGCCGGTAGGCGGTGGAGGGCTGATCGCGGGGATCGCCGCCTACGTCAAGTACCTGCGTCCTGACATTAAGATTATTGGTGTTGAACCAGACGACTCCAATTGCCTCCAGGCCGCCATGCAGGCAGGCGACCGGGTGGTACTGAGTCAAGTAGGTATCTTTGCCGATGGCGTGGCGGTCGGGCAGATCGGTCATCACACCTTCGAGATCTGCCGACACTATGTGGATGACGTGATTACCGTCAGCTCCGATGAGATCTGCGCAGCTATCAAGGATATCTACGACGATACGCGCTCTATCACCGAACCGGCTGGTGCCCTTGGCGTGGCGGGGATCAAGAAGTATGTTTCCACCCGCGGCGTGAAAGGTGAGACCCTGGTTGCCATCGACTCGGGTGCCAACGTTAACTTCGACCGCCTGCGTCACGTGGCAGAGCGTGCCGAGCTGGGTGAACAGCGCGAGGCTATCATCGCTGTGACCATTCCCGAGCGCCCCGGCAGTTTCAAGGCGTTCTGCGAGGCGCTGGGCAAGCGTCAGATCACCGAATTCAACTATCGCTATAACACTGACAAGGAAGCCCATATCTTTGTTGGTGTGCAGACCCATCCAGAAACCGATCCACGCGGCAAACTTGTCGAAAGCCTGCGAGAGCAAGGCTTTCCCGTACTGGACCTGACCGATAACGAGTTGGCCAAACTGCACATACGGCATACCGTAGGTGGACATGCGGCCCATGTGGATACCGAGCAGGTCTTCCGTTTCGAGTTTCCCGAGCGGCCTGGCGCATTGTTCAACTTCCTCAATCGCCTGGGTGGGCGGTGGAATATCACCATGTTCCACTATCGCAATCACGGCTCGGCTGATGGTCGCGTACTGGCGGCGCTCGAGGTTCCGGAAGAAGAGCGGCACCGTGTGCCCGAAGCGCTGGCGGAGATCGGTTATCGCTATTGGGATGAGACCAATAACCCGGCGTACAAACTGTTTCTGAGTTAACGCTTAGGGTGGCGGCGGGCGTCTGGTAGGGAACCAAGCGCCCGGGCCGTGTTCGATGAAAGGCTGGCCACGTTTACTGGCCAGCTGATACCAGTCATCGAACCGAGTCGGAATGTCTTCACCTACGTTTCCACATCACCGTGGCCTGCTGATGCTCAGCATTACGCTGATGGTCACCGTTTATTTTCTCGACAGCCTCTCCATCGCGCTGGCCAACCGCTATGTATCCGGCGGCCTGGGTGCTGATCAGCGCAGCTATGTCTATGCCACGGCAGCCTATAGCGTCGCGGTCATCGTCTTCACGGCGCCTCACCAGTGGTTTGTACAGCATCTGGGGTACCGGCACCTGATGATGGCGGCGACAGTTGTCCATACCATAGGCCAGCTGCTCTGCCTGGCCGGCGACCACCTGTGGGTCTTTGCCACGGGCAGAGTCTTCATGGGGGCGGCCGCCGCGACCTTTTTCGCCGGTGCGCGGGTGCTGGTGCTCATGTTCTTCCCGGGGCCGCAAACCCCCACAGGCATACGAGCCTTTGCCAGCGGCGTGCCGCTTGGCGCGGCGATGGCTTCTTTTTGTACGGCGCAACTGCTGGCGCATGAGGAGTGGCGCGGTATCTTTGCCGTGCCGCTGGTGGTCTGTCTGGTCATGGCCGTGTGCATCTGGATGGCCATTCCCTCGCGCGTCATACCCGAAAAGTTATCGGCCAGACCAGCACTGCTGCCCATGGCTATCCTGCTGGTTGGAAGCATCATTGTCGAAACCACTATCCAGCGGATGAGTTTTGATTTCTATAGCGATACCTGGGAGCTGCTCGGACTCTTTCTGCTAGGTATCTGCCTCATGGCCGTCTTCATTTATTGTGAGCGGCAGCGGGAGCGGCCAACCCTCGACTTTCGTAACGCCATCAATCCGGCCTTTCTGCTCGGCATGCTGTTCATGATGCTGAACTACTTCATGCTCGGTGCCTACAACTACGTCATTCCCCAATATGTCCTGAACGCCCTGCAGGTGCCAATCTACACCGCTGGAACGGTCATGGCTATCGGCTGGCTGTGTGGGATAGTGCCGCTCATGGCCATTACCTCTGGCACGCTCAAGCGGTATTTCCCGTGGGGTGGCTTCAAGAAGTTTCTGGTGCTCGGCTATTCGCTGCTGGCCGGCTATGGCTTCTGGATGTCCAGCCAGAATGGCGAGGTGCCGCTTGTGCAGCAGCTTCAGCCTGCGCTCATGATGCATGGTGTGTTCCTGATCTCGACCTTTGCCGTGATCATCATGTACACCTTCATGACTATTCCTCCGCGTTATTTCAGCCAGGCATATCAGGTCAAGAACATGACGCAGCAGATCGTCATGCCGCTGGGAATCGTCATGGCCAACGTCTTTCTGCAATGGCGCGATGCGTTCCACGCCAATGTCCTGCGCAGTCACATCACCTCATTCAATCCACTCTATCAGCAGTATAGGGAACAGCTGAACGAGGCGATGGGGCATGCCTCCATGAGCCAGATGGCCTCGCTGGTCAATCGTCAGGCTGCGATCCTGGGCTTCCTGGACTATTTCTACCTGATCGGCTGGGTAGGCGTGATTCTGGCTATCTACATGCTTCTGCAGCGGCACTTTCGCTGATAGGAGTGGGAAACGGGTCATGCTTTACCCGTCAGAATCCATTGATTGCTTGGCTATGTAAGCTTTTGTTCAGCAAGGGCTGAGGATACTGCTCGCGGATTTTCAGGCGCTCCGGCGGGATTACCCCAATGTAATGTCCATATGGACAAGCAGGCAGGAGTGGCACTTGCCAGCGTATTGCCACAGACGGCAAAAATACAGGCAGGGAGCTGCGTTGCCGCTCCAACAAGCTTTATGGAACAATGCAAGTCTATTGACTTTCCAGGGGTGTCAGCCGTGATCGATTCTGATGGTTTTCGCCCGAATGTCGGCATCATCCTCGCGAATGACGCTGGCCAAGTGCTGTGGGCTCGGCGCATCAACCAGGACGCCTGGCAGTTTCCACAGGGAGGTATCGATGATCGTGAAACGCCGGAAGAAGCGCTTTATCGCGAATTGAACGAAGAAGTGGGTCTGAGTCCGGATGATGTCCGGATTTTGGCCTGTACGCGGGGTTGGTTGCGTTATCGCTTGCCCCAACGCATGGTGCGTACGCATAGTAGGCCCCTGTGCATCGGTCAAAAGCAGAAATGGTTTCTGCTCCGGCTGATGTCTGAGGATCAGAGGGTACGCATGGATGTGACAGGCAAGCCGGAGTTCGACGGTTGGCGCTGGGTCAGCTACTGGTACCCATTAGGGCAGGTGGTGACGTTCAAGCGGGAAGTGTATCGTCGAGCCCTCAAGGAGTTGGCCCCGCGCCTGCTCGCCTGATCGATATGTTAAGCCTGTACCATACGTGTACGTATGGAAGACGGAAGAGGCACCGTTTGCATTGCCTCACCGGCCCGCCCGGTTATGCCAGGCCTGCCGTGGACGGAGGAAATGCTGTGGCCATGCTGGATGAACGATTTGTGACGTTGAATGGCAATACGCTGTCAGATAGGCGTTGCTGTCCACCTTCATCGATCGTGGCTATCAGGTCGGTGGCCGGAACTCAATTTGCTCGCGCCTCGAAATCCTTTACCAGGATGTCGTCCAACGTCACCAGAGCCCAGGGCTTCTAGCATGCTGAATACGCTGCGTAAGGTCGTTCAAGAAGTAAACGGCGCCAAGGATCTCAAGACAGCGTTATCGATCATCGTTCAGCGCGTTCGGGCGGCCATGGGCACTCAGGTGTGCTCGGTCTATCTGCTGGACCCTGAAACCAATCGATTTGTCCTCATGTCGACAGAGGGCCTGAACAAGCGCTCCATCGGGCGTGTCAGCATGGCTCCCAATGAAGGCCTGGTCGGCCTGGTCGGCACGCGTGAAGAGCCGCTCAACCTTGAGGATGCCTCCAGTCATCCGCGCTTCCGCTATTTCGCCGAAACGGGCGAGGAGCGCTATGCCTCTTTCCTGGGGGCGCCAATCATTCACCATCGTCGTGTGATGGGTGTTCTGGTCGTTCAGCAAAAGGAGCGGCGCCAGTTCGATGAAGGTGAAGAAGCCTTTCTTGTGACCATGAGCGCCCAGTTGGCAGGCGTTATCGCACATGCTGAAGCCACGGGTACCATTCGTGGGCTCGGACGGCAGGGCAAGGGTATCCAGGAGGCTCGCTTCGTAGGTATTCCCGGTGCTCCCGGTGTTGGCGTGGGTACGGCTGTGGTCGTGCTACCTCCAGCTGATCTGGAAGTCGTTCCTGACAAGACCGTTACGGACATCGAGGCAGAACTGGCCTTGTTCCAGCATGCGCTGGAGTCTGTACGTGAGGACATGCGCCAGCTGTCAGAACGTCTTTCGACCCAGCTGCGCAAGGAAGAGCGCGCCCTGTTCGACGTCTATTTGATGATGCTCGACGACGCGGCATTGGGTAACGAGGTTACTCAAATCATCAAGAAAGGGCAGTGGGCACAGGGGGCACTGCGTCAGGTCGTGACCGAGCATGTTCGTCGTTTCGAGATGATGGACGATGCCTATCTGAGCGAACGTGCCGCTGATGTGAAGGACCTTGGCCGTCGATTGCTGGCTTATCTGCAGCAGGCACGGCAACAATGTCTGGTCTATCCCGACCAGACCATCCTGGTCAGTGAAGAGCTGTCACCCGCCATGCTGGGCGAGGTGCCTGAAGGCAAGCTGGCCGGCATGATTTCCGTGCTCGGCTCTGGCAACTCCCACGTTGCCATCCTGGCGCGCGCGATGGGTATTCCCACCGTCATGGGCGCGGTGGACCTGCCTTATTCAAAAGTCGACGGTATTTCGTTGATTGTCGACGGCTATCACGGCGAAGTCTTTACCAACCCTTCGCCTCAGCTGCTCAAGCAGTACAGCGCTGTGGTCGAGGAGGAACGTCAGCTGACCCAGGGGCTGGAAGCCCTGCGCAGCCTGCCGTGCGAAACCCTGGATGGCCATCGTATGCCGCTTTGGGTGAACACGGGGCTGCTGGCCGATGTTGCCCGGGCGCAGCAGCGTGGCGCGGAAGGGGTGGGGCTGTATCGGACTGAGGTCCCGTTCATGATCAATGACCGCTTCCCCAGTGAGAAGGAGCAGCTGTCCATCTACCGGGAGCAACTGGCGGCGTTCCATCCCCAGCCGGTCACCATGCGCATGCTGGATATCGGCGGAGATAAATCCCTGTCCTATTTCCCCATCAAGGAAGACAACCCCTTCCTGGGATGGCGCGGGATTCGTGTCACGCTGGACCATCCGGAAATCTTCCTGGTACAGGCGCGAGCCATGCTCAAGGCCAGTGAAGGTCTGGATAACCTGCGAATCATGCTACCCATGATCTCGGGGGTACACGAGCTGGACGAGGCTCAGCATCTCCTGCATCGCGCCTGGTGCGAGGTGCGTGATGAAGGGGTCAGTATCCCCATGCCGCCTGTCGGTGTGATGGTAGAGGTGCCTTCGGCGGTCTATCAGGCCCGGGATCTGGCCCGTGAGGTGGACTTTATCTCGGTGGGCTCCAACGATCTGACCCAGTATCTACTGGCGGTAGATCGTAATAACCCACGCGTGGCTGACCTGTATGACTACTTCCATCCAGCCGTGCTGCAAGCACTCAAGAGCGTGGTGGAGGATGCTCATGCGGAAAACGTTCCGGTGAGTATCTGTGGCGAGATGGCTGGCGATCCGGCCGCAGCGGTATTGCTCATGGCCATGGGATATGACTCCCTTTCCATGAATGCAACCAACCTCCCCAAGGTGAAGTGGTTGCTGCGTCAGATGAGCCTGTCCAAGGCAAAGGAGCTCTTGGATCAGTTGCTCAAGATTGACAATCCGCAAGTGGTGCACAGTGCGCTGCATCTGGCCTTGCGTAACCTGGGGCTAGGGCGCGTCATCAACCCGGCTTCCACCGTCCAGAGCTGACAGCACGCCGGACTACAGCGTCCGGCGGCTTTCTCCAAGCGACTTGCCATAGGCTCCAAAGCGACGTTCCGTAATAACGGTCTGTCCGTCTACCTGTTGCCGCAGCACAGTGCTGGCCCGTGTGCCGTAGTGTTCGCTGGAGATGAAAACGCTGGACAAGAGCGTTTCCAGTTCATGGCTGATGCCGGTATGCGGAAGCGTTGCGGGATCAGGTCGCCAGGTGTCGGCCAACAGTGTAAATAAAGCCTCGTCCGAAGGGGTTTCCAGGGCCTGTTCGAGACTTGCTCTGGCTCTGAGCAACTTGGGCCATGGCGTGTTCAAATCGGCATTGGATACGCCGTAAACGCCCGGCGGCAGTCGATGCGGCTTCCGGCTGCGAGCATTCAAGTGCCATAACGATTGGCGATCGCCTAAAAGCAGGTTGAACCCTGTGTATTCATCGCTACGTTGAGCCACTTTATGTACGTACTCTTCGGCCGAGATATCATGTTCCAGAAAGCGTACAGGCAGTTCGCCCCGTGAGCGGTTGGATATCGGCTGACCAGGATCCCTGATGTTGGTCACGGTGGCAAAGCGACCATCCCTTCCTACCGCGAGCCAGGTCCCGCCTGCGGTCAGGTCTCTTCCTCCAATAATGTCTGGTTGATCGTCCCATGTATCCAAAGGAGCGCTGGGGCGTGCATAGAACTCGTCACGGTTGGCGGCCAGGATAAGTGACTCGTTATCTTCAGGGCGCCACGCAAAGACAATCAGACACATCAGTTGGGCTCCGTAAGGCCTTGATCATTGAGGGTTCGCTCGTTTGCATTGGCCGATTGGGCTACCATTGCCGTTTTGTTCGGCAGGATTCGATATGGAATTCGTGCTCTATCTGATTCTTGGCGCATGTGCAGGCGTTCTGGCGGGTCTGTTCGGCGTCGGGGGCGGATTGATCATCGTACCGGTTCTGGTGTTCAGCTTCACTGCCCATGGAATGGATACCGATGTGCTGACGCATCTGGCCGTCGGTACCTCACTGGCAACAATCGTCTTTACGTCAATCAATTCCGTTCTGGCGCATCATCGCCAGAGAGCGGTCCAGTGGCCACTCGTGGTGTGGATGACGGTTGGCATCATCCTGGGCAGCTTTGTCGGCGGGGTTACGGCATCTTATATTCAGGGGCCAATTCTGCAGAAAATAATCGGTACCTTTGCCATCCTCGTGTCGCTACAGATGGTGCTTGACCTTCGTCCCAAAAGCAGCAGACCGTTACCGGGCAAGCCGGTTCTGACGCTCGCCGGTGTGGTCATTGGCTGGGCATCTGCCATCTTCGGCATCGGAGGCGGCTCGCTGACTGTGCCTTTCCTGACCTGGCGAGGCGTCAGTATGCAAAGGGCGGTGGCAACCTCATCTGCGTGTGGGTTGCCGATCGCGCTCTCCGGAACCCTTTCGTTCATGGTGGTGGGCTGGAGTGAGCCTGGCTTGCCTGAGTGGAGTCTGGGATATGTCTACCTGCCGGCCCTGGTAGGTATTGCGCTGACCAGCATGTTCTTTGCCCGTTTTGGTGCGCGTTTGGCGCACACGCTTTCTCCACGGCTGCTCAAGCGGCTATTTGCGTTGTTGTTGTTCAGTGTAGGGCTCAGCTTTCTAGTCTGAGAACCCTTTTATCAAGGAGTCGTAATGCTGCCTTATCCACAGATCGACCCGGTAGCGGTCGCGATCGGTCCACTCAAGATTCATTGGTACGGTCTGATGTACCTCATTGGTATTGGCGGGGCTTGGCTGCTGGCCTCACGTCGCTTGAGCCGATTCGATCGCACCTGGAATAAAGACAAACTTTCGGATCTGGTCTTCTGGGTGGCGTGCGGCGTCATCATTGGGGGGCGGTTGGGGTATGTCCTTTTCTATAACCTGGATGAGTACCTTGCCAATCCCACGCTGATCTTTGAGGTCTGGAAGGGCGGCATGGCCTTTCATGGCGGCCTGCTGGGCGTAATTCTGGCGGTGTGGTGGTTTGGTCGCCGCAACAACAAGAGCTTTTTCGAGCTGATGGATTTCATCGCCCCGCTGGTTCCAATCGGCCTGGGCGCCGGGCGGATTGGTAACTTCATCAATGCCGAACTGTGGGGCAAGCCGAGCGATGTGCCGTGGGCAATGATTTTTCCGCCCTTCAGCGATCCGGCCCAGCTGCCGCGCCATCCTTCCCAGCTCTATCAGTTTGCGCTGGAAGGAGTCGCCTTGTTCGTTATTCTCTGGTTCTTCTCACGCAAGCCACGTCCAACAATGGCGGTATCAGGGCTTTTCGTTCTGTGTTATGGCATTTTCCGTTTCCTGGTGGAATTCGTCCGTATGCCGGATGCGCAGCTGGGTTATCTGGCCTGGGGCTGGCTCACAATGGGGCAGGTCTTGTGCGTACCGATGATTCTGGGCGGGGCCTTCCTGATGGTTCTGGCCTATCGGCATCAGGGAAAGACCAGAACTCTGACGGAATGACCTGATCTTCAGGTGAAAGGTCACTGACAAGTCGAGAGGTGGTGCTTATAGTTAATGGTTAATCGCCTCTCACTTAAAGGACAGAAGTATGAGCCCGTTCCGCGCATTGGCCACCACGTTGGCCTTCTCCATGGCTTTATGGAGTGCTGCCGCACCGGCGCTAGCCGATTCGGGTTATGAGACAGAAACCGTTAATAATGCCAGTGGTGATCCGAATTACGAGGTAGGCGCGCCAAAAGCCTTTTCGATGATTGGTGATCTGCTAATTGCCCGCCCGCTCCTGATTGTGGCAACGGCTATTGGCGCGGGTGCCTTTGTGGTCAGTCTGCCCTTTACCGCTGCAGGCGGTAATGTAGGCGAGGCAGGCAGGGCCTTGGTCGTCGAGCCGGGTAAAGCTGCTTTTGTTCGTTGCCTGGGCTGTACCCGCACAGGATATGGCCAGTCGGACTGAATCCCATAAAAAAGCCGGTCAATTGACCGGCTTTTTTATGGCGCCTGTAAATACCTGATAGTGTCGCGCTGCCAAACAGCCTAGATCAGGCCTGACCGCTGATTTTCAGATACTTTTCGTGCAGTTTTTCCTTGCTCTCGACGTTTTCCGGGTCGAGCGGGATGCAATCCACCGGGCAAACCTGCTGACACTGCGGCTCGTCGTAATGGCCTACACACTCGGTACAGAGGTTCGGGTCGATCACATAAATCTCTTCGCCCTGAGAGATGGCACCATTAGGGCACTCAGGCTCACATACATCGCAATTGATGCAGTCTTCAGTAATCTTGAGGGACATGAATTGCTCCCGCCGCTCACGGATGACGGCGATACAGAAAAGGTAAACGCGAATTGTGCCTTATCGGCGCGCGTGGTGCACGTCTGCGCCGATATATGTGCCCTAACGGCAAAATTTCAAGGGGCTGGCTTGAAACGTTCGGCCAGCGCTTCCTTGACAAGCGGGTGCACGAACTTGGTAACGTCGCCACCCAGTGCTGCAATTTCACGTACCAGCGTTGAAGAGATGTAGGAGTAATTTTCCGACGGAGTAAGAAACATGCTTTCTGCGTCAGGCGCCAGCACACGGTTCATGTTGGCCAACTGAAACTCGAATTCGAAATCCGAAACAGCACGCAATCCTCGCAGGAGGATCGTGGCTTTCTGCTCCTTGACGAGATTGGCCAGCAGGCAAGAAAAGCCAATGACCTCGACATTAGGCAGGTGTGCCGTAACCGCTCGAGCCAACTCTACCCGCCTTTCCAGCGGAAACAGCGGATTTTTCTTCGGACTGGCTGCTACGGCGACGACGACATGCTCAAACAAACGTGAGGCGCGTTCGACGAGATCACCATGACCCCTGGTGATCGGGTCGAAGGTTCCCGGGTACAGCACTCGATTCATCGCGGCGTCCTTACGGTCCGTGGGGGCTTGGATGGTAGCTCAGCCAGATCAGATGTCCAAGTCGAAAGGTGGATAAGCGGCCTGGTATTCATCAAAGGTGAGCTTTAAGCGTTGAGGAGTGTAGAAAAAATTGTCGAAAAACGCAGCCTTCTCGGGTTGCCTGTTTTCATCTGACGCGGATAGCGTTCGCTGATCGGCTATAGCCGCCACGTCTATGTCAGTCTCTCCTGCTGCCACAAGAGCCACTGCGGTATGCGGCGCTCCAGGTAGTAATCAGGGTTTCGCCATGTACCTGCGACAAAGCCTACATGCCCTCCATGAGCATGGCGCTCGAAGCATATCGTATTAGATAGCTCTCCTAGTGTTGGCAGGCTTTCACGTCCAATGAAAGGATCATCTTCCGCTTGAATCATAAGGGTTGGTATTCGGACGTCTTTCAGGTAATAACGGCTTGATGCCTGCTGGTAGTAATCGTGAGCATCCTTGAATCCGTGGAGCGGGGCGGTGATGCGTCCGTCAAAATCCCAAAAGCTCTTCATGTCCTCCAGGTTACCCAAGGCATCCAGCGAGGCTACATGGTCGTGTTGCTGGCGCTGCTGCAAAGCCTCTCGCTTGCGCTTTACATAACTCACCAGCTCTCGCATGAAGTGCGCCTGATACACACGGGAAAACCCAATGGCGATACGGTCTGCGCAAAGGTCGAGCCGGAAAGGAACCGACACGGAGGCAGCCGCCTGGAGCGGGCAATTCAAGCCTGCTTCGCCCAGGTACTTGAGCAGCACGTTACCGCCAAGCGAGTAGCCAACAGCATAGAGCGGTGCCAAAGGGCGCTTGGCCTGAAGGTGGGCGATAACGGCGGCAAGGTCTTCGGTGACGCCTGAGTGGTAGCCCCGCGGTAACAGGTTCGGCTCGCCTGAGCACCCTCGCCAGTTCAATCCAACGCTGGCCCAGCCATGCTCGGCAAGGGCCAGTTGCAAACCCAGAATATAGTGTGACGAAGAGCTGCCTGTCAGTCCGTGGATAGCCAGTACCAGCGGCGCATAAGGATCTTCCGGTCCGTACCAGTCAAGGTCGAGAAAATCACCGTCGTCTAGCCAGATACGCTCGCGTGGGCGCGTCATCAGGGGAAGACGACGCCAGAGCGATCCCCATAAGGTCTGCAAGTGAGGACCTGGCAGCCACCAAGCGGGCCGGAAAGCATCTGCCTGAGCTGATAGGTCCTCCACGATAGGGTGCATGGGCATCCCGTTACGCGGTTCGATGCCAGAGCGCGTAATGCACACTTCCCGCCTTCTTTTCCCTGTGCAGGTGCCAGTTGGCGGGCATGGGAAGCGATGAGGGCTGACTTTCGCTTTCAGTGTAAATCCATGCATCCCTGGCTAGCCAGCCTTGCTCCTCGAGCAGTTGGCAGGCGGGCTCAAGCAGACCTTTCTGGAAGGGCGGGTCAAGGAACACTACGTCAAAAGGCGTGGCCTCATTGTGCTGAAGGTAGTGCAGGGCATCGTTCTGTACGACCTGGACATTGGTGCATCCGAGTGACGCCAGATGACCGCGCAGCGAGCCTACCGCTGCGGGATTCAAGTCCAGCCCCAGCGCCTGACTGGCACCCCGGGACAGCGCTTCAAGCAATAGCGCACCACTGCCCAGGAACGGATCCAGTACCCGTGCACCGGGCACATGGGGCATCAGCCAGTTGAACAGCGTCTCGCGGACCCGGTCAGGCGTAGGTCTGAGCCCTGGTGCTTCTGGAAAGCTGAAGCGTCGGCTGCGCCAGTCGCCTCCAATGATACGCAGCTGGCTGCTGCCTTTACTCTGCGCCATGCTCAATGCTCCGGTACGCTGGGAGGCGGTGTATTGCCGCGCTCAACCGGCGCTGGCAAAGGTTGCTGGGCAACGGTTGGGCCTGCCGTCACGATGACAAAGCCATCAGGATTCAAATGCCGGGCCATGGCTTCGCGCACCTGATCCGTAGTCACGGCTTGCGTCTGCTTCATGAAGGTGTCCAGAAAGTCGAGTGGCAGGTCGTAGAAACCAATCATGCCGAGCTGGGCGACGATCGCACTGTTACTGGCGGTCGAGAGCGGGAAGCTGCCTGATATTTCACGCTTGGCATCATCCAGCTCCTTCTGTGTCGGCCCTTCCTTGAGGTATTGGCGGACGATGTTTTGCACAAGCCCCAATGTGTTCTGGCTCATCTCGGCTCGGGTTTGCAGGCCGATCGTGAAGGGGCCCGCGACCTGCATCGGCGTAAAGCCGGAATAAACACCATAGGTCAATCCGCGCTTTTCGCGGACTTCTGTCATCAGACGAGTGCCGAACCCGCCCCCTCCCAGGATCTGGTTGCCCAGATATAGCGCGGCGTAATCAGGGTCCCGGCGGTCGATACCCTGCTCGGCCAGCATGAGGTGCGTCTGCTGTGAGGGAAACTCGATATGCGTAACGCCCGGTTTAGGTGGTTGCGGCTTGGCTACCGACGGCAGGGCAGGGCCCTTGGGTAGAGCGCGGGATACCTTGGCGGCAATGGCTTCGGCCTGGGGGCGGGTCAGATTACCTGTCAACGCGATGACCACATTGCCTGCTGTATACGCACGCTGATGAAAGGCGCGTAGCTGAGCAGGTGTGATCGACCTCAGCGATTCAGCCGTACCCATGCTGGGGTGCGCATAGGGGTGACTGCCGTAGAGCTGTTTCATCAGCGCATCACCTGCCTGAGCGCCGGGGTCCTGTTTCTTGTATTCGATGCTGGTCAACAATTGATTTCGAATACGCTCCAGCGGGGCGGCAGGAAACGTAGGATGACCTACCACCTTGGTGAAGAGATCGAGCGCCGGGTCACTTTTAGTCGGGTCGGACAAGGTACGCAGCCCGGCAACGGCCATGTCGCGATAGGCACCGTTTGAGAAATTGGCACCCAGGTTTTCGAAGCCGATGGCTATCGCGGTGGTGTCCATGCCGGCAATGCCTTCGTTGAGCATGCCATTGGTCATCGTGGCGATACCTGGTGTGTTGCCGTCCTGGCTGCTACCGGCTGCAAATGTCAGGCGGAGGTCATACATGGGCAGCTCATTGGCTTCCACAAACATGACGCGCGCGCCTTCTGGAGTTCTCCAGCTTTGGATATCGAGCTTGCGGGTAACCGGAGCTGTCTTGCTCAGCGCCTGCAGTGATTCCAGTTTTGGATGGGCCGCTGCACTGTCCGCCACGGGGGAAGTGTTCTGGCAGCCGCCAAGCAGCGTCAGGCTGAGCAAGGTGCCCCATGCATAAGAAAAGCGGACGTTCATGGGCGAGCCTCCTGCTGTGTCTGGGTCTCGGGAATCACGTGGGCGACTGTCAGGCGATCGCGAGTGAAGTAAGTGTGTGCAACACGCTGTAGATCAGCCGGAGTGACAGATTGCAAATCTGCAAGCTCGTTATCCATCTCGTGCCAGGACACGCCGATGCTTTCCAATTGACCAATATTGCTGGCCTGGGCTGTAATCGAGTCGCGCTCATAGACAAGGCTGGCGATCACCTGCGCTCTGACGCGCTCCAGTTCGGCAGTGCTCGGTGGCGTTTGCTTGAGCGCATTCAGTTGCGCCCAAAGGCCGGCTTCGACATCTGCCAGGGTCTTGCCCTTTTGCAGGTTGGGCATGGCGCTGAGCATGAACAGACTGTCGCCGCGAGTGTAGGACTCATACGAGGCCGAGGCGCCGGTAACCAGCTCCTGCTCACGCTCCAGTTGAGTGGAGAGACGGGCACTGTAGCCACCATCGAGCAGCGCTGAGATCAGGCGCAAGGCATGCACATCCCGTTGATTCTCTGCACTGGCAAAACCGGGCACATTGAATCCCATCATGAGGCTGGGGATTTGCGTACGAACGGGAAGGATCAGACGGCGTTCACCTGGTGCCTGGAGTTCAAGCGGGCGCTTGGCCGGTGGTAGGTCTCGCTTGGGAATCTGGCCAAAGTACTGTTGAGCCATCTGTCTTACGTCTTCTCCGGTCACATCGCCCACTACAACCAGGGTCGCATTGTTGGGCGCGTACCAGGATTGATACCAGTGCCGCAGATCGTCGATGTTCATGCGTTTAAGATCAGCAGGCCAGCCAATGGTTGGCGTGCGGTAGCCACTGGCCGGGTAGGCCGCCGCGCTGAAACGCTCGTAGGCCAGTGCCATTGGCTGATCGTCAGTGCGCAGGCGACGCTCCTCCTTGATGACTTCTATCTCGCGGCTGAATTCATCGGCAGGTAGGCGTAAGGTGGCCATGCGATCGGCTTCGAGCTCAAGCGCCACAGGCAAACGATCCTTGGCCATCACCTGGTAATAGGCCGTGTAATCGTCCGTGGTGAAGGCATTCTCGGTTGCTCCGAGATCACGCAGAACCAGGGAGGCCTCTCCAGGACCCATCTTGCTGCTGCCCTTGAACATCATGTGTTCCAAGGCATGGGAAAGGCCGGTCGATCCGGGCGTCTCGTAGCTTGAGCCGATCTTGTACCAGAGTTGTGAAACCACGACAGGAGCACGATGATCTTCCCGAACAACGACTTTCAAACCATTGTCGAGTGTGTATTCGTGCGTGGGTTGGGTCTCGGCGGCCAGGACGGTAAGCGGCGCGCAGAGCAGGCTGAACAGCAGACCAGTAGTACGTCGAGAGAAGACTGTCATCAATCTATGAACTCATTCCAGGGCTTGCCGGTCTTTAGCGCCAGCAAGCGATGAGGTGCTAGGATACGCATCCCTTTTCATGCCGGCCACGCCTGGCAGCACATCTTTATGGATTTGCCACAGCGTGCCCGCCCCTTGAGATAGACCTTTGCATGTTTGGTTCCGACGATAAAAAGTCCCCTCCCGCAGGGGAAAAGAAAGGGTTCTTCAGCTGGTTTCGCAAGAAGCCGCAGGAGACAACCGAGGCCAAGCCGGAAACGGCTGTCGAGCCGGTAGTACACCCGGAGCCGGTCCCCGAGCCGGCTGACGCTATTCCTTCAACCCAGCTGCCGCCTGCTGAGGAGGCCGAAGCGCCCGCACCGGTAGCCGAGCAGGACGAAAGCGTAAAAACCTTTCAGCCGGAGCCGATTCAGGCGCAGCCGGTTGAGCCGCCACGCCAGCCTGAAACGGTGCAGCCTTCTTTGCAAGCGCCTGCAGTTGAGCCAGAGCCAGAGCCTGAGCCTGCTATGCTGGCGCCTGTTGAGCCTGTATTCATTGAGCCCGAGCGGCTGGACGAATCGAGGACAGCCGAGCTCCAGCCTGTTGCTGAGCCTGAGCCTGAGCCAGTAGCCGAGCCTGTCGTGTCGATTGCAGAGCCGGAGCCTGAGCCAGAACCAGGAGTAGACGCAGAACCGGAACCGGAGCCGGAGCAGGCACCACAGCCCGCGACACCGACAAAACTGGGCTTCTTTGCTCGCCTCAAGCAAGGGCTGAGCAAGACCAGCGCCAGCATTGGCGAAGGGATGGCCAGCCTGTTTCTGGGCAAGAAAGCTATCGACGATGATTTGCTCGATGAGCTAGAGACCCGGCTATTGACGGCGGATGTGGGTGTCGAGGCGACGACCACCATCATGAAAAACCTCACCCAGCGGGTAGCGCGTAAACAGCTTGCTGACAGCGAGGCGCTTTATCAGGCATTGCAGGAAGAGTTAACTGGCTTGTTGACGCCTGTTGAGCAACCGTTGGTTATCGATAAGGCTACTCAACCCTTCGTCATTCTGGTTGTTGGCGTGAACGGTGTTGGCAAAACCACGACCATCGGCAAGCTGGCTAAAAAGCTCCAGCTTGAGGGCAAGAAGGTCATGCTGGCCGCTGGCGATACGTTCCGTGCCGCAGCGGTCGAGCAGTTACAGGTCTGGGGGGAGCGTAACCGCATTCCAGTGATTGCACAGCATACCGGCGCTGACTCTGCCTCGGTTATCTATGATGCCGTGCAGGCTGCGAAGGCGCGTGGCATCGATGTTCTGATTGCCGATACGGCCGGTCGTCTGCACACCAAGGACAACCTGATGGAAGAGCTGCGTAAGGTGCGCCGCGTCATTGGCAAGCTGGACGAATCCGCCCCGCATGAGACTTTATTGGTGCTGGATGCAGGTACCGGCCAGAACGCCATGAATCAGGCCAAGCAATTCCATGCTGCCGTTCCGCTCTCCGGCCTTGCGCTGACCAAGCTCGACGGTACTGCCAAGGGTGGCGTCATTTTCGCGCTGGCCAAGCAGATGAGCCTGCCTATCCGTTACATCGGTGTCGGTGAAGGCATTGACGATCTGCGTGAGTTCGAAGCCAAGCCCTTCGTTCGAGCGTTGTTCGCTGAGCGGGAGACGACATGATTCATTTCGATCGGGTCAGTAAACGTTACCCGAACGGGCATATCGGTTTGCATGAATTATCGTTCCGTGCGGAGCGCGGGGAGATCCTGTTCATTACCGGTCACTCCGGTGCCGGCAAGAGCACCCTGATGCGCCTCATCCTGGCGATGGAGCGACCCACCAGTGGCAAGCTTTCGCTGGCTGGACAGGATATTTCGCGGATCAGCAATGCGCAGATTCCATTCCTGCGTCGTCAGATCGGTGTGGTGTTTCAGAACCACCAGCTCCTGTTCGACCGTACCGTGTTCGACAATGTAGCCTTGCCTCTACAGATCCTGGGGTTGTCCAAGGCCGAGATTGCCAAACGTGTGACCATGGCGCTGGAGCGGGTCAGCCTGAAGGACAAGCTCGAAGACTATCCGTCGGACCTGTCTACCGGTCAGCAACAGCGCGTCGGGATCGCGCGGGCTGTCGTACATCGACCAGCCTTGCTGCTGGCGGATGAGCCAACCGGTAACCTCGATCCGCGGCTTGCCTCCGAAATCATGGGTGTGTTCGAGGACATCAACAGCCTTGGCACCACTGTACTGATTGCCAGCCACGACCATGCCCTGATTGCACGCCTGCGTCATCGTATGCTGACGCTGCAGCGTGGCCGTCTGATCGGGGATGAGGAGAGTCCTACATGAGTGCCAAGGAACTTCCACGCGGCGACGTACAGGGTGAAAAACCAGAAAAGCCCAAACGTCGCAAGACAGCCAAGCCGAAGCAGGATTGGCGCAGCCCGTTACATGCCTATTTCGAAGCGCATCTCATTGGCTTGCGTGACAGTCTGTGGCGGATGGGCCGACAGCCGATCGGAAGCTTTCTGACCTGCCTGGTTATGGGAATTGCCCTTGCGTTGCCGATGGGTGTATCGCTGCTGCTGAACAATGTGGAGCGGCTCGGCGGCTCATGGCAGCGCGCGGCCCAAATTTCTGTCTTTCTTGACCTTAATCTGGACGAAGCTCAAGGCAAGCAATTACAGGAACAGATTGCAGCACTACCCGATGTCAGTGAGGTGCACTGGATCGGACGTGACGAGGCTCTGCAAGAGCTTCAACAGCAGGCTGGTCTGGGCGAAGCCTTGAAGGAACTGCCGGAAAATCCGTTGCCTTCGGTGATCTCCGTGACGCCACAAGAGATTGATAAAGGTCGTCTGGACATGTTGCGCAGTCGCCTGGCTGAGCTATCTGGCGTACAGCAGGTACAGCTCGATATGCAATGGGTCGAGCGACTGACCGCCATTCTGAAGCTGGGTGAGCGGTTCGTGTTTGGGCTTACAGTCGTTCTGATCGTAGCCCTGCTACTCGTCATCGGGAATACAATTCGTCTGGCCATCGAAAACCGCAGGACCGAAATCGAGGTCATAAAGTTGGTAGGCGGTACTGACGGTTATGTGCGGCGACCTTTCCTGTACATGGGCGCCATGTACGGGATAGGCGCCGGTATTGCCGCCTGGGCACTGCTGGCTTTTGGCTTGAACTGGCTTAACGAGGCTGTTATCGAGCTGGCCGGTCTTTACGGCAGCGATTTTGCGCTGGCCAGCGTGTCCATGGACGAAGGCATCCAGTTACTTATTGGTGCAATACTGCTGGGTTACATTGGTGCCTGGCTGGCGGTGGCTCGCCATCTGAGAGAGTTGGCGCCCCGATAAGGGCGCCGATGCATGAATCAAACAACTGTCTCAAATTATGATGTAAAGCTATCGATTTGATTGATAGTGACTATTTAAGTGATTGATTTTAAAGGCTATAGGTTCTTTTTTAGGGAACTGTTAGTCTTGTTTTCTGTCTGATTCTTCAGTGATACACTGCCCTGTGCATAAGTGAATCGGAGGATTCGCATGACCAATTCTCTGCAACCTGTTCCAACATTGGTTCCTGGCGCCAGCCTGGAGGCCTATGTCAACTCTGTGAACAGCATTCCCATGCTGACGCCGGAGCGGGAGCGCGAACTGGCCGAACGCCTCTTCTATAACCAGGATTTAGAGGCGGCACGGCAAATGGTGCTCGCGCACCTGCGTTTTGTCGTACATATTGCCAAAAGTTATTCGGGCTATGGTTTGGCCCAGTCAGATCTGATCCAGGAAGGTAACGTCGGCCTGATGAAGGCTGTAAAGCGTTTCAACCCTGAAATGGGTGTTCGTCTCGTATCGTTTGCTGTCCACTGGATCAAGGCTGAGATACACGAGTTCATCCTGCGTAACTGGCGCATCGTGAAAGTGGCTACCACCAAGGCCCAGCGCAAGTTGTTCTTCAACCTGCGCAGCCAGAAGAAGCGTCTTGCCTGGCTGAACAATGACGAGGTTCAGGCGGTTGCCAGCACGCTGGGCGTCGAGCCGCGTGAAGTGCGCGAAATGGAAAGTCGTCTGACGGGCCAGGATATGGCTTTTGATCCAGCTTCCGATGCAGACGACGATACGGCGTTCCAATCGCCCGCGCAGTATCTTGAAGACAATCGCTACGATCCGGCTCGTCAGCTGGAGGAGTCTGACTGGAGCGATAACTCTTCGGCCAATCTGCATGAGGCGTTGGAAGGCCTAGATGAGCGTAGCCGTGACATCCTTTACCAGCGCTGGCTGGCTGAAGACAAGGCTACACTGCACGAGTTGGCTGCCAAGTACAACGTATCGGCTGAGCGTATTCGTCAGCTTGAAAAAAATGCAATGAACAAGCTCAAGGGCAAGATCGCTGCCTAAGGGTTGATTCAAAAGCGAACCCCGCCTCAAGCGGGGTTTTTTATTGCCCGGAAATACCGAACCCCTTGTATAAGGTTAGGTTCTAAATGCTGCTGAGGGAGATGGGGACTGCTATGAAATCATTTTTACTGATGCTTTTTACATCGGTTCTTCTCGCCGGTTGTGGCAGTCATGACGATTTTGAAGGCAAGTGGAAAAGTCTCAATGCAGGTCAGGTCAAGTTGCAAATCGCGCCGGAGGAAGTCGCATGGCGTGTGACGGTCACGGGCGATGCGCTTTCCCCGCAAACCTATGGTGCCACCCTGGTCGATGAGGGGCTGCGCGTCGATATGCCGCCTACTTCTGAAGTCTGGACCATAGATGATAACGGGCATTTGAAAGGGCTCGGTCAGGAGTTCATCAGAGAGTGAGGATGGTGTCAGCCCTCCGGTCCAGGTTAGGAGTCAGAATGAAGTTTCGCGTGTTCGCAGTGATGCTGAGTTGCTTGTGGCTGATCAGCTGCAGCAAGATCAATCAAGAAAATTACAATCGGCTCAAGGCTGGCCAAAACAAGGCCGAGGTCGAAGAGCTATTGGGCAAGCCTACAGAGTGTTCCGGTGCGTTGGGGTTATCAAGCTGCACATGGGGTGATCAGTCTTCCGCGTTCATCAGCGTGCAGTATGTCAACGACAAGGTTGTCATGTATGCAGGACAGGGGTTGCGATGAAAACATCTACCAAGCTTTTACTACTGGCTGGCGCTGCAGGATTGTTGGTCGCCTGTGCCAGTTCGACCAAGACACCACCGCCTGAAACCGTCGGTTCGCTTGATCTGAAGCGCTATCAGGGGACATGGTATGAGCAGGCGCGCCTGCCCATGTTTTTCCAGCGCAGCTGCGTTCAGTCCGAGGCGCATTACCATCTGCGTGACGATGGGAATGTTGCGGTGCTCAATCGCTGTCTGACGAACTCTGGCGACTGGGATCAGGCGACCGGTGTTGCCTCGCCAATAAAGCCTGGTGTAACGGACCGACTGGAAGTGCGCTTCGATACTTGGTTCAGCGGCGTATTTCCCAATATAGCCAAGGGCCCTTATTGGGTCTTTTATATTGACCCTGAATACCATAATGCCGTGGTAGGGAGCCCTGATCGCAAGTATCTCTGGTTCCTATCTCGCTCAGCCGAGATCACCCAGCAGCAGCGCGATACCTTTCTTGGCATCGCTAAAGCCAAAGGATTTGATACATCCAGGCTGGTCTGGCGAGGCCAGTCATCCAACTAAAGGGGGCAAGCATGGCCGATTCGGAGTTTCGCCTGTGGACCGATGCGTTCGCTGATAATGGTTTGATGTCAAAGCGCCAGGAATTTGATGTCGAGGCCTTTGGCGTATCGGGTGAAAATATTTCACCTGTGCTCATGTGGGAGAATCCTCCGCCGGGAACCAAGAGTTTCGCCTTGACGGTGTACGATCCCGACGCTCCAACCGGCAGCGGGTTCTGGCACTGGGTTGTGGTGAACATACCTGCCGATGTCACAAACTTGCCGGAAGGCGCAGGCCACGCGGATGGAAGCCTGCTGCCAAAAGGGGCTCTACAGCTGCGCAATGACTATGGAACCGTTGGATTTGGTGGTGCCGCGCCGCCAAAAGGCGATAAAGCGCACCGGTATATCTTTCAAATCCATGCGCTGGCAGTCGAAAGCCTGCCTGTGCCGGCAGATGCTACCAATGCAGTAGCACGGTTCATGACGCATCTGAACCAGATCGCTTCCGCAACTTATACCGGTCTGTATGAGTTGAAATAAAGCGTGTCGGCCATTGCACGAAGCGATGGCCGATCGTTATGTACGCTTTATGACGCGGCGAGTAGGGGCTCAGCCTCTTTGCTAGTCAGGCATCTGACGCCCTTGCTCTTCATTTCTTCAATAAAGCATTCCGCCAGATGTTCGAAGCCGGGTACTGCATGTGAGCAGTCGGTGAGCAGCACGAGGCGGTGAAGGTTGGTCTCGCCCAAGTGATCCGCGATATCTCTAACGGTTCCTGCGACGCAGTGAGAGAGGGCTTCGCCAGCGATCAGTACAGTCTGAGCCTGTTCCAGTTGATTCAACAGATGGGTATTGGATCGTGTACCTGGATCGTCAGGATCTGGCACTTCAGCGGCAATGGCGGAGTAATGCTCTGTGTTGGGATTGCTGCCCTTCGGAATGTAATGGACCGTCTTCAAGCGCGTCCTGCCCCATTCGTTGAGTGCTTCGAGCAGGGGCGTATAGACATTATGACCCCAACTTCCGACCAGGCAGTGCTCCGGCCATATGGTCAACTGATATCGCCCACGCTTGGCCAGAGCTTTCACATATTCAAGGCTATAGCTCTGCTTTTCCGACACGCAGGCTGTCCAGCGGCCCTGCTCGATATCATCTACAGAAATAACCGTGAACGGAGGAGGGGTGTGCCCTTCGGCATCCTGCCACCAGGACGGATGCGCTATGTGCAAAGTTTGGTGAGAATCCAGCGTGACGTGAATGGCGTCCAGTCTGTGTCCCCACATGTGGACTAAGCTGGCAACCTTTCGGAGATCAGCACTTGCCTCTGGGACAGGAAGCGCAGCATCCTCAATATCACAAAAGTCATTTTGTGGATCGATAATCAGCAGGTGTACAGAGTCGGCTGAAGACATGGAAACGTTCCGATCAGAGAATGAGTGTGTCTCGTACGTGAGTGTACACGTGGGGTATAACAATCATTTACTGCCAATCCGCTCGCGCCAGCTTCCAGTCGTCGCCTTCTTTCCACCACTCCAGCCTTACACTGTAGTGGCGGGCCGCATCAGGCAGAAGGCCTTCAGCCCCTGTCATGCCTACCTCGGCATCCGTATAGCCTTTGTTCTGGTAAGTGGCGTCGATCTGGCTGTGTTTGCGGAAGGTAACGATATGGATATTGCGATATTTTAGAAACATACCTGCCATGGTTTGGCGGGCCCACGCACGATCGTTCTGTTGCTGGGCCAGAAACTGTGGGTGCAGTTGTTCATATACCGCTCCGGTTTTCTTGGCTTCCAGGTTGGCTTGCAATTGATCAGCTGCCTTGTCGAGTGCTTGCTGAGGATCGCTTTTGCAGCCCACGATAAATAACGGAAGTGAAGAAATGAGCAGACAGGTGGTCAAACGCATCACGAGAATTCCTTTTCCTGGTTAGGTTAGCGCTATGATGGCTATAGCACGGACAAATATGACGATGCTTTATCGCCACTGACAAGCCCGAAGGGGAGTAACATGCACAGCCTCTATCCGGAAATCAAGCCATACGCCCGCCACACACTTGCTGTAGATGATCCTCATGTCCTTTATCTGGACGAAAGCGGTTCACCGGATGGCCTGCCTGTGCTGTTCATTCATGGAGGACCCGGTGCAGGCTGCGACGCGTTGAGCCGGCGGTTCTTTGATCCAGGCCTTTACCGGATTGTCACATTCGATCAGCGCGGGTGCGGGCGTTCAACCCCTTATGCCAGTCTGGAGCGCAATACAACCTGGGACCTGGTTGCTGACATGGAGCGTATCCGTGAGCATCTGGGAATTGAAAAATGGGTGCTTTTTGGCGGCTCCTGGGGGTCGACTCTGGCGCTGGCCTATGCGCAGACGCACCCGGATCGTGTACATGCCCTGATCCTTCGAGGCATCTTTCTATGTCGGCCTGAGGACTTCCACTGGTTCTATCAGGATGGGGCGAGCCGTCTGTTCCCCGACTATTGGCAGGACTATCTCGCACCGATTCCTGAACAGGAGCGAGGCAACCTGATGCAGGCCTATTACAAGCGGCTCAGTTGCCCTGATGAAATTGCCCAGATGGGCGCTGCCAGAGCTTGGTCCTGTTGGGAGGGGCGTACGGCGACGCTTCGACCAAATCCTGACGTGGTCGAGCGATTTTCAGAACACGCATTGTCCATTGCGCGTATAGAGTGCCACTACTTTGTCAACAATGCATTTCTTGAGCCCAACCAATTGATCAGGGATATGCCCAAGATCGCCCATATTCCCAGTGTTATCGTTCATGGGCGATATGACGTGGTCTGTCCGCTGGATAATGCCTGGGCCTTGCACAAGGCCTGGCCTAATAGTGAGCTGCAAATCGTGCGCGACGCTGGTCATGCCGGTGGCGAACCGGGCATCTGTGATGCCTTGGTACGCGCAACCGATGCTATGGCACGACAGTTGCTCGATGTTCCCCCGGAGGCTGAATGAAAGTCCTTATACAGCGCGTCACGCAGGCGCGTGTAGAGGTAGATGGTGAGATAGTCGGTGAGATCAACCAGGGGCTTCTGGCCTTGGTGGGTATAGAGCCGACTGACAATGAAGTAACTTGCGAAAAAATGCTGCACAAGGTTCTTAATTACCGGGTTTTTTCGGACGCGGAAGGGCGAATGAATCGCTCGCTTACGGATGCAGGAGGTGGGTTGCTACTGGTTTCGCAGTTTACGCTGGTGGCGGATACGCAAAGTGGTTTGCGTCCGAGCTTCTCGACCGCAGCGCCGTCTGCACAGGGCGCAGCGGTGTTCTCGCATCTGGTAGGGCTTGCACGTTACCGCCATGCCCATGTGGCAACAGGTCGTTTTGGGGCCGATATGCAAGTTTCACTGACCAATGATGGTCCGGTAACATTTTTATTATCTATTTGAGCAACAGACTCTTACAGGTTTTCTGGAAGTGTCTATGATTGCGCAGTTTGGAACGACCGACACGCTTTGTGCGGAATCATTCGCGATCTTGTCAGTCCGACGACTGCTTATCCGTGAATGGCCATGCGTCGTTCAACGATTCGTACGCTGATTAAGGGGGCTGCGTTGTATTTGAATACTAATTCCAAGCCAGGTAAGGCTAAGGCCATCGTGCTGAGTTTTACGGCCATCATGGCAATGTTTGGGGCCAAGGCCTGGGCGTTTAGCCTCGATGACGTATCAGTGCAGGCCAAAAGCCTTGCCGAACAAAAATTCGCTGCGCCCAAGAGCAATCTGCCTGCCGTTCTCCGTGACATGAAGTTCGCTGATTACCAGCAGATCCGTTTCCGCCAGGACAAGGCGCTCTGGTCTGGAGAGAAAACACCGTTCCAGCTGAACCTCTATCATCAGGGCATGCATTTCGACGTGCCAGTGAAGATCAATGAAGTCACGGCAACGGGTGTCAACGAGGTCAAGTACGATCCATCCTATTTCGATTTCGGCAATCTGCAGCTGGATCAGGCTGCCCTCAAGGATTTGGGATTTGCCGGTTTCCGCATAACCTATCCGCTGAACAAGCCCGACAAGCAGGATGAGTTTGTGACCATGTTGGGCGCCAGCTATTTCCGTGTAGTAGGCAAGGATCAGGTGTATGGCCTGTCTGCGCGTGGCCTGGCGATCGATACCGCCCTGCCGTCCGGCGAAGAATTCCCTCGCTTCCGTGAGTTCTGGGTCGAGCACCCACAGCCGGACCGCCGTAACCTGGTGATTTACGCCCTGCTGGATTCTCCCCGTGCTACGGGTGCCTACAAGATGGTCGTTACCCCTGGTAGCGACAGCACAGTTGATGTGCAGGCGCGCGTTTACCTGCGCGATAATGTAGGCAAGCTGGGCATTGCGCCACTCACCAGCATGTACCTGTTCGGGCCTAATCAGCCAAGCCCACAGGTCAACTATCGTCCAGCCCTGCACGACTCCAATGGCTTGGCCATTCATGCGGGTAATGACGAGTGGATCTGGCGTCCGCTGAATAATCCCAAGCGTCTTTCCATCAGCACCTATACAGTCGAAAACCCCAAGGGCTTCGGTCTTCTACAGCGCGGCCGTGAGTTCAGCCGTTACGAAGATCTGGATGATCGTTACGATCTGCGGCCAAGCGGTTGGGTTGAAACCAAGGGTGACTGGGGCAAGGGCAAGGTCGAACTGGTCGAGATACCGACACCAGACGAAACCAACGACAACATCGTTGCCTTCTGGACACCAGACACCATACCTCAGGCCGGTGAGCCGATTGATCTGAGCTATCGTCTGCATTTCACCATGGACGAGCCTGCTCTGCACTCGCCTGATGTGGCCTGGGTTCAGCAAACTCGCCTCTCGACCGGCGACGTCAAGCAGCCCAATCTGGTTCGCCAGGCAGATGGAAGCACCGCCTTCATCATTGACTTTGAAGGCCCGGTTCTCAAGAACCTGCCGGAAAGTGCACAGGTGGCCTCGCAGGTCAGCCTTAACGACAATGGTGATCTGATTGAAAACAATGTTCGTTATAACCCTGTCACCAAAGGCTGGCGTTTGACGCTGCGTCTGAAGGTCAAGGACGCTACCAAGCCCGTAGAAATACGTGCTGCGTTGGCGGAAGGCGATAAGACGCTGACCGAAACCTGGAGCTATCAGTTGCCTGCCAATGAATAACCGTAAAGAAACAACACCCGTTCAGGACTACCTCGAGCGCTTACCGCTCGGGGAGGCCGAGCGGCAGCAACTCGCGAGCGGTGTAGGCAGTACCGACGCTGAGGGCCTGGCTTCCCTGCATGGAAAGCTTGCGTCCACTGAGTCTGTTGGAAATGATCCTGCACTGAGTTCTGTAGAAGCACGCTTGAAAATGGGTTGGGGCGATGCCCTCTCCGAAGGTGACCTGCTTACCGTTGATGCTCAGGGGCGGGCCAATATCCGTACCATGCCTGCCATCACGCGGTCCCAGATGTTGCCGGAGCCATGGCGTACCAATCCCGTAGTACGTATATGGCATCGTCTGCTGGGTCGCAAACAGGAGGCTCGTCAGGTACCTGATGAGGAGGCGGACGCACACGCACACTGGCGCAAAGTAGGGGCTTTCCGTCGTTTCATCCTGCTGGTGCTCATGCTCCTTCAAACAGGTATCGCTACCTGGTACATGAAGGCTGTTCTGCCTTATCAGGGGTGGTCACTGGTCGATCTTGGAGAGGTCTGGGACCAAGGGCTTCTGGAGTCTGCCAGGCAAGTGCTTCCCTATGTGTTGCAGACCAGTATTCTTCTGCTGTTTGCAACCTTGTTCTGCTGGGTTTCTGCCGGTTTTTGGACAGCCCTGATGGGATTCTGGCAGCTACTGACCGGACGGGATAAGTACAGTATTTCCGCCAGTACTGTCGGGGATGAAGTGATTGCGCCCGAGGCGCGTACCGCCATTGTCATGCCGATCGCCAACGAAGACGTCGCCCGGGTGTTTGCCGGTTTGCGCGCGACCTATGAGTCTGTAGCGGCGACCGGGCAGCTTGAGCATTTCGACTTCTTTATCCTGAGTGACAGTAACAATCCGGACAAATGTGTTGCCGAGCAGAAGTCTTGGCTTGAGCTCTGCCATGCGGTAAAAGGTTACGGCAAGATTTTCTATCGCCGTCGTCGCCGCCGTGTGAAGCGCAAGAGCGGTAATATTGATGACTTCTGCCGCCGTTGGGGCAGCCAGTACCGCTATATGGTCGTGCTGGATGCTGATAGCGTCATGAGCGGTGAATGTCTCACGGGCCTTGTGCGCCTGATGGAAGCTAATCCGCGAGCAGGTATCATCCAGTCCGCACCCAAAGCCTCAGGTATGGATACGCTCTATGCGCGTCTCCAGCAGTTTGCTACCCGGGTGTACGGGCCGCTCTTCACGGCGGGCCTGCATTTCTGGCAGCTGGGTGAATCCCACTATTGGGGACATAACGCAATCATTCGCGTGAAGCCGTTTATCGAGCATTGCGCATTGGCGCCTCTACCCGGTAAAGGCTCGTTTGCAGGTGCCATCCTTTCCCACGACTTTGTTGAGGCTGCATTGATGCGTCGTGCAGGGTGGGGAGTCTGGATTGCATACGACATGCCCGGTAGCTACGAAGAGCTTCCGCCTAACCTGCTGGATGAGCTCAAGCGTGACCGCCGTTGGTGCCATGGCAACTTGATGAATTTCCGGCTGTTCCTGGTAAAGGGTATGCACCCGGTACACCGGGCCGTGTTCCTGACCGGTGTGATGTCTTATTTGTCGGCACCGCTCTGGTTCCTGTTCTTGGTGCTATCCACTGCACTTCTGGCCGTACACAAGCTCATGGAGCCGCAGTACTTCCTGCAGCCAAGGCAGTTGTTCCCAGTCTGGCCACAGTGGCATCCCGAGCAGGCAATTGCCTTATTCTCGACCACGTTGATTCTGTTATTCCTGCCAAAGCTGCTCAGTGTCATCCTGATCTGGGCCAAGGGGGCAAAAGAATTCGGCGGCGGTTTCAAGTTGCTGTGTTCGATGCTCTTGGAAATGCTGTTCTCGGTTCTGCTGGCGCCTGTACGCATGCTGTTCCATACGGTATTCGTGACTGCTGCCTTCCTGGGCTGGTCAGTGCAGTGGAACTCGCCTCAGCGTGACGATGACGCCACGCCTTGGAGCGAGGCCTTCAAGCGTCATGGCTCACAAATGCTGCTAGGTATTATCTGGACGGCCGGTGTAGCCTGGTTGGACCCACGTTTCCTCTGGTGGCTATCGCCTATCGTGGTGTCACTGATGCTTTCCGCTCCGGTGTCAGTCATTTCAAGCCGTACCAATTACGGCATGGCGGCGCGTCGTTCCAGCTTCTTCCTGATTCCGGAAGAATACAATCCGCCTCGTGAGCTGGTGGCGACCGACGAGTACTTGCAGCAGAACAACCAAACCGTTCTTCGTCATGGTTTCCTGCAGGCCGTAGTCGATCCGCTGATTAACGCACTGGCATGTGGAATGGCCAAGGCAAGACATGCCAAGGTTGTGCCTCAGGCCGAAGCACTACGTCAGCAGCGCTTAGAAAAAGTACTAGCAGACGGTCCCGAGAAGCACTCGGATGCACAGTGGGCTATCTTGAGCGATCCTGTTGGAATGTCGCGTCTGCATCTGCAGGTGTGGCAATCAGGTGAAGCACATGATCGTTGGGTGGAGGCGTACCGACGCATTCTGCCCGTACCTGCATCTGCCGAAACAAGTGCGCTTCCTGATAAAAACAGTGCTTCGCTTGCAGTAAATCCTGCTCGCTAAGGTTGAGAAGGCATATGAAAGCCCCAGTCAGAATATGGCTGGGGCTTTTTTATTGGCGACAGATGTTAGAACAGGCGGGCCAGGAGCGCTGTAACGGCTGTTTCTACACGCAGGATACGTTCACCCAGTTGAACAGGGTCAAGCCCTGCCTCTTGCAGCTTATCTACCTCATAAGGGATCCAGCCGCCTTCCGGGCCGATTGCCAGCGTTACGGGGCCTTTTACTTCACGAGGGCAGGGTGGGTAATAACCAGGATGGCCAGTCAGCCCAATCGTCCCTTTTGCCAATGATGGAAGACGATCTTCGACAAAGGGCTTGAACCGTTTCTCGATGATGACTTCAGGTAAAACGGTATCTCGTGCTTGCTCCAAGCCAAGAATCAGCTGCTCTCGAATAGCGGAGGGGTCAAGAAAGGGGGTTTGCCAGAAGCTCTTTTCAACCCGATAGCTGTTGATAAGAACCAACCGGGCTACACCCATCGAAGAGATGCCTTGCAATACTCGACGCAGCATCTTGGGTCGCGGCAGCGCCAAAATGAGTGTTATTGGCAGTTTAGGCGGGGCAGGTTGGTGCAGCTGGAGTTTGATGCGTGCTGAATCAGGCGTGAGGTCAAGAATTTCGCCTTCGCCCATCAAACCATTCAACATGCCGACCCTCAGTGAATCACCACGCTCAGCTTGGTGAATGTCTTTCAGGTGGGCAAAGCGCCGGTCTTTAAGGAGGACTTCATTGTCTCCAACAAAGTCCTCCTGTTCTAGCAGCAGCAGATTCACGAATGAGTCGCTGGGGGCTGATCCTCGTGCGAGGTCTTTTCTTCGTGTGGCTCACGTTTTCGAACGAAGCGTCCAAACAGGAGGCCAATTTCAAACAGGAGCCACATGGGAATCGCCAGCATGGTCTGGGAAAGCACATCCGGTGGCGTCAGGATCATGCCTACTACGAAGCATCCGATAATGACGTACGGACGTACCTTCTTGAGGTAGGCCACATCGACGATACCGATCCAGATCAGCAGAACGGTTGCGACAGGGATTTCAAAGGCAGCGCCAAATGCAAAGAATAGCGTCAGGATGAAATCCAAATAGCTGTTCAGGTCCGGCATCATCATGGCGCCTTCCGGCGTGATGCTTGAGAAAAAGTGGAAAATCAGTGGGAAGACCAGGAAATAGGCAAACGCCATTCCAGCGTAAAACAGCAAAATACTTGAAATCAGCAAGGGAAGCGCGACACGCTTTTCATGCTTGTAAAGACCTGGCGCAATGAATCCCCAGACCTGATAAAGGATGACGGGCATTGCCAGAAACAGGGAAACAATAAGCGTCAACTTGAAGGGCGCAAGGAACGGCGACGTGACGTCTGTCGAGATCATCGTGGCGCCTTCGGGCAGAAACCTGCGGATAGGTTCCGACGCGAAAGCGTAGATCTTCTGGGCGAAGTAGAACAGACAGGCGAAAATCAGGAACGTCGCCAGCACACAGCGCAGCAAGCGTGACCGCAGTTCAGTCAGGTGAGAGACCAGAGGCATTTCTTGGTCTTCATATTCAGGTTTTTTTTCGCTCATGGGGCTCGCGGTGGAGAAGGCTGATCCTTTGACTCGCTGGGGGGCGGAGTCACGTTACTGGGCGGAGCCGATTTGATGACAGGTAAGTCATCCTTGACGACAGATGAGTCATCGCTAGGCGGCGTAGGTGTTTCAGCCGACGGGGCTGGATTACCTGTCTCCTGCCGGGCCTTGTCGCGTTGCTCCCAGGACAAGAGATTCTCAGTGTGAAGCTGGCGCCGTATTTCGTCGGCACCAATTTCACGTTCCACCTCTTGCCGTATGTTATTGAAGCTACGCTTGAGACGACCGATCCATAGGCCTGCAGTGCGTGCAGCGCCTGGCAGGCGCTCTGGGCCTAAAACCAGCAAGGCGACCAGGCTTATCAGGGCTAACTCACTGAAGCTGATGCCAAACATAATAGGTACTCAATCCTTACGGACGGGCTCTTCAACCTTGTGGTGTTGAGCGTCAATCGTATGGGGCTGATTGAGTGGAGGCTTCTGCTGATCTTGCGCAGGCTTCTCCTCTTCTTCCGTATTCATCGCCTTACGGAAGCCCTTGATCGACTCGCCTACATCGGTGCCCAGGGTTTTAAGGCGTTTGGTACCAAATACCAGTACCACAACGATCAGGATGACGATCCAGTGTTTCCAATCAAAAATACCCATAACATTACCTCATCAAGAATCAGGATTCGGATCGAGCAGCTTTTTCAGCGTGTCCAGATAGCCCAAAGCGGCGATCCAATTCATCAAGCACTGCCTGCGGATGTTGGCCTAGCGCAGCCAGCATGACCATGCTATGAAACCAGAGATCTGCCGTTTCATAGATAAGGTCCGTCGAGTCTCCATTGCTGGCCGCATCTTTGGCCGCCAGGATGGTTTCTATGGATTCTTCTCCTACCTTTTCAAGGATCTTGTTCAGCCCCTTGTGGTAAAGGCTGGCGACATAGGAGCTTTCAGGCGCTGCGCCCTTGCGGGATTCAAGCACCTCTGCAATTTTGTTTAGCGTATCACTCATGGCTATGACCTGGCGTGTATATCGCGTCGGGATCTTTCAGAACCGGGTCAATCGTTTTCCAGGCTCCCTCTTCAAACCGACGATAAAAACAACTTTCACGTCCTGTGTGACAGGCAATACCACCTAACTGCTCAACTATGAGGATGACGACATCAGCATCGCAGTCCAGACGCAGCTCATGCAGCTTCTGTACATGCCCCGAGTCCTCCCCCTTACGCCATAGCTTACGCCTTGAACGTGACCAATAGATGGCACGATTCTCAGTTACAGTCAAAGCGAGGGACTCACGGTTCATCCAGGCCATCATCAAGACGCGCCCGCTCTGATAATCCTGAGCGATTGCCGGTACGAGTCCGTCAC
The DNA here is from genome assembly GCF_003691465.1 of Pseudomonas sp. LTJR-52. Taxonomy (NCBI): domain Bacteria; kingdom Pseudomonadati; phylum Pseudomonadota; class Gammaproteobacteria; order Pseudomonadales; family Pseudomonadaceae; genus Pseudomonas; species Pseudomonas sp. LTJR-52. The sequence goes on along the minus strand of NZ_CP033105.1, from coordinate 3,943,446 downwards.
TGTTCCAGTTGATTTCTTCAAGCCAGTCTTTCATGGTCTACCCGGCAAATTACACACATTATTAGTCTGACAGCGCTGGCACGACCTGCCTAGCCACGAATGACCAGATAGATGCCTGTTACCAGCATGATCCAGGCGGGCCAGCCTTCAGGTGTGGACTGAAATCCAGTCTGGAAGGCACCGCCAATCAGCAGGACACCAAATAGCCGGGGCAACCAGGCGTTGTCTCGTCTTCCCCACGGGTTGGGTGGATCATTGCGGTGGGGTTGGGTGATGCGCTCCAGTGTGTCACGGGTCATCTGGGCCAAGTGCGGGATCTGCTCGATCTGCTGCTGGATATTGCGCAGTACCTGGGTAGGTCCCATGCGTTGGCGCATCCAGCGCTCAAGATAGGGTTTGGCTGTCGCCCACAGGTCCAGGTCAGGATAAAGCTGGCGTCCAAGCCCTTCAATATTCAGCAGCGTTTTTTGAAGCAGTACCAGCTGAGGCTGAATCTCCATGTTGAACCGGCGTGCCACTTGGAACAGACGCAGTAGCAATTGGCCAAACGAAATATCTTTCAGTGGTTTTTCAAAAATCGGCTCGCACACGGTTCGAATCGCTGCTTCGAACTCGTTGACCTGCGTAGTTGCCGGCACCCAGCCTGAATCGATATGGAGCTGGGCTACCTTGCGGTAGTCGCGCTGAAAGAATGCCATCAGGTTTCTGGCCAGATAATTCTGATCCTCGGGTGTAAGGCTCCCGATGATGCCGCAGTCTACCGCGATGTATTTCGGATCCCAGGGGTGCGCCGTACTGACAAAGATATTGCCAGGATGCATGTCCGCGTGGAAAAAGCTGTCGCGAAACACCTGGGTAAAAAAGATCTCGACCCCTCGCTCGGCCAGGAGCTTGAAATCTGTGCCTTGGTCTCGCAGGGCATTCAGGTCAGTCACAGGGATGCCATAGATGCGCTCCATGACCAGTACCCGAGGGCGGCACCAGTCCCAGTAAACCTGCGGAACGTAAAGCAGAGAAGAGTCTTCGAAGTTTCTTTTGAGCTGACTGGAGTTGGCTGCTTCACGTAAGAGATCGAGCTCATCGTAGATGGTCTTCTCATAATCCGTGACGACTTCGACGGGGTGCAGACGGCGCGCTTCGGCCGAAACGCGTTCTGCCATACGTGCCAGCAGAAACAGCCAGGCCAGGTCTTGAGAAATGACAGGCTTCAGGCCTGGTCGCACGACCTTGACGACTACCTCTTCACCTGTTCGGAGCTGTGCTGCATGTACCTGAGCGACGGAAGCGGAGGCCAGCGGCGTGATATCGAAGCGGCTGAAAACCTGGGCAATGGGCGCGCCCAGTTGAGACTCGATCAGCGCAATGGCTTTCTCCCCAGGAAAGGGAGGAACCTTGTCCTGGAGAAACATAAGCTCATTGGCCACGTCTTCCGGCAAAAGATCGCGGCGCGTAGAAAGGATCTGGCCAAACTTGATGAACACAGGGCCCAGACCTTCTAGCGCAAGGCGCAACCGAGCACCTCGGGACAGCGACTTGCGAGGGCGAGGCAACCAACGCCATGGCAGAAAGTAACCTGTCAGGCGTAAATACCAGGGCAGTGGAAGCGCATAAACCAGATCATCCAGGCGGTAGCGAACAACAACCAGGAAAATACGCAGCAGGCGTCGAAGGGCAGCAAACAGCTTCATTGGTTATTTATGTCTGCGTTGAGCAAGGCGGTCGATACGCGCCTCGAGACGATCTACAGTTAGACGCAAGGCATCGATTTCCGCAAAGCGAGCATCACCTTCCCGACGTCCAACCAGCGTGCGACTTTCTTCAGCTAGCCAGTCAGACAGGCTTTGACGCAAACTCTCATGACTTTGATCCGTCCACCCGCGCCCTTTTCGGACGAATTGTCCAAGCAGTGCAGCAGGCACTGGACCCAGCCAGCGAGAGAGTTCGTACTCCCAGTCCAGCTCCAGGCTCTGCAAGATATCGGATAGCTCTATCAGTGCTGCACTATCCCCCTCAAGCGTTACATCGGTGCTGTGCAAGATCGCTGTTTTGTTCTGACTCAAGGCCAGCTGAGCCAATCGAGACGCAGGTGCCTTCAGCGTGCAGTCGACTTCTGCTTCATGGTGGGCGGCAAAATGCAGACCATCATAGGCCGGAAGGATGAACAGCGTGAAACGTGGAGCCGCACAATCTATGGCAATGACCTTGCCTTGCAGGCGTGCAAGACGGCGGCCCGCCACAGCGTCCATTGCCAGTAAGGGATTCAGGCCGCGCTCCAGCGCAGCCAGTACGGCCTGGGTCAGTAGGATCATCAGGGTTTTATGCCACGGTGCAGGGCAACAATGCCACCTGTCATATTGTGGTAGGTCACGCGCTCAAATCCAGCGGTTTCCATCATGGCTTTAAGCGTGTCCTGATCAGGATGCATGCGAATCGACTCCGCCAAGTAACGGTAACTGGCCGAATCATTGGCGATCAGCTTGCCCATGAACGGCAGAAGGCTGAAGGAGTAAGCATCGTAGGCCTTGGACAGGAGCTGGCTGGTCGGCTTGGAGAACTCTAGTACCAGAAGACGTCCGCCCGGCTTGAGTACGCGTAGCATAGATGCGATAGCGGCTTCCTTGTGGGTCACGTTACGCAATCCAAAGGCAATGGTCACACAATCAAAGTGATTGTTTGGGAAGGGCAGCTTTTCAGCGTCTGCCTGTACGAAGCTGACATTGTTGGCAATACCTTCGTCCATCAGGCGATCACGACCGACCTTTAGCATCGAGTCGTTGATATCTGCCAGCACGACCTCACCACGTGGGCCCACCAGGCGGGAAAACTGTTTAGTCAGGTCGCCTGTGCCGCCAGCAATATCCAGCACGCGGTTACCACTTCGAACCCCGGACAGTTCGATCGTGAAACGTTTCCACAAGCGATGAACGCCTGCAGACATCAAGTCATTCATCACGTCATATTTGGCTGCAACCGAGTGGAACACTTCGGCTACTTTTTGAGCTTTCTGACTTTCCGGCACACTCTGGTAGCCGAAATGAGTGACGGGATCGGCCTCCGGGCCCTTGCGCTGATCGCTCATGACGCTTCACCTGCATTTGAATAAGCGACCATTCTAGCAGTGCTGATGCGCTGAGATGTCCATTCTTGCCGGATAAAGTCATTAGAAAATAGGTATTCCATGAGATGGGTCATCCTGACTTGGTAGTTCTCGTGCTTTTCGTGCATGACAGCCCCCGCTATAGTCGCAGGCGAATTCGCTGGAGTACTTCCTATGTCCCAAATCAGTGTCGAACGTTCCCATTCACTAGGCCTTGAAAATGCGCGTGCCAAGGCGGGGGCGCTGGCCGAAAAGCTAACGCGTGATTACGGTGTGGAGTGCCGTTGGGAGGGTGATACGCTGCAATTTTCCCGTACAGGTGTTGATGGGCGTATCGAGGTGGGCGAAGACAAGGTGCGTGTCGACGCAACTTTGGGGTTCTTCTTCTCGGCCCTGAGCTCACAGATTGAGCATGAAATCGAGAAGAAGCTGGATAAAGCGCTACAGGCTTGAGCGTTATAGCATCAGTTTGACGACGGATACATCCGGATCTCTGGACTTGCTTTCCCGGGCCAGTGCAAACAGGTACTCGGCCCACATCTGCTCCTGATTGCGACCGAGTTCATACAGGTATTCCCAAGTGAACAAGCCACTGTCGTGACCGTCATCGAACGTAATTTTCAATGCGTACTGACCGGCTGCCTCGATTTGGCTGATGCCTACGTTCTTCTTGCCAAATTGCAGGACGGGGTTGCCGTGACCCTGTACTTCTGCAGAAGGCGAGTGAACGCGCAGAAATTCAGCAGGCAGCGTAAAGGACTCGGTATCGTATTGAACGGTGAGGGTTTTGGATGCTTTGTGCAGCTGGATGGCCGTGGGCAAACGCATGGCAATAGGTCTCGCTGATAAGCTCGCAGCCTTGAGGCTGCGAGCGATAGGTTGTCGACGTCCTTACAGAATATAGCGCGACAGATCCTCGTCCTGTGCCAACTCGCCCAGGTGGCCGTTGACATAGGCAGCATCGATCCGAATAGGCTCGCCATTCTGCTGGCCTGCCAGATCAGCAGCGCTGAACGAGACTTCCTCCAGCAGTCGCTCCAGTAGCGTATGCAGGCGGCGCGCACCAATATTTTCCGTCTTCTCGTTGACCTGCCAGGCAATTTCCGCAATGCGGCTGATCCCTTCAGGCGTGAACTCAACACCCAAGCCTTCAGTCTTGAGCAGCTCACGGTATTGCTCTGTCAGTGAAGCGTGCGGTTCAGTGAGAATGCGCTCGAAGTCCTGAGGTGTTAGGGCCTTGAGTTCTACACGGATTGGCAGACGTCCCTGAAGCTCAGGTACCAGATCGCTGGGCTTGGACAAGTGGAACGCGCCCGAGGCGATAAACAGGATGTGGTCGGTTTTGACCATACCCAGCTTGGTATTTACCGTGCAACCTTCGATCAGTGGCAGCAGATCGCGCTGTACGCCCTCGCGGGATACGTCAGCGCCACTGGTGTTGCCACGCTTGGCAACCTTGTCGATCTCGTCGATGAAGACGATACCGTTCTGCTCGACCGCTTCCAGGGCACGAGCCTTGAGCTCTTCCTCGTTGACCAGACGAGCAGCTTCCTCGTCACGGATCAGCTTGAAGGCTTCTTTAACCTTGAGCTTGCGAGCCTTCATCTTGCCTTTGTTCAGGCCGGAGAAGAGGTTTTGCAACTGGCTGGTCATTTCCTCCATGCCGGGCGGAGTCATGATCTCGATACCTGCTGGCGCTTCAGCCACTTCGATATCAATCTCCTTGTCATCCAGCTGGCCTTCACGCAGGCGCTTGCGGAAGAGTTGACGCGTGTTGGAGTCTTCGCTGCGAGTCGGTTCTTCACTAAAACCTACTGCACGTGCAGGCGGTAGCAGTGCATCAAGAATCCGTTCTTCGGCAGCATCTTCTGCACGATGACGCACTTTGACGATTTCCTGCTCACGCAGCATTTTAACGGCAGCATCAGCCAGATCGCGGATGATGGACTCAACGTCACGGCCTACATAGCCCACTTCAGTGAACTTGGTGGCTTCTACTTTCAGGAAGGGTGCATTCGCCAGTTTGGCCAGTCGGCGGGCGATCTCGGTTTTACCTACACCTGTCGGGCCAATCATCAGAATGTTTTTTGGCGTGACTTCGGCACGCAGTTCCAATGGAAGCTGCATACGACGCCAGCGATTGCGCAGGGCAATGGCTACGGCGCGCTTTGCGTCATCCTGGCCGATAATATGGCGGTTAAGTTCGTGAACGATTTCACGCGGAGTCATAGACATGTCGTTATTCCGGCCGGACTCAGGAAGCGTCCAGCTCCTCAATAGTCAGGTTACGGTTAGTGAAGACACAAATGTCTCCCGCAATGTTCAACGCAGTCTCGGCAATTTCTCGAGCACTCAGCTCGGTATGCGTGAGCAGGGCACGAGCGGCCGCTTGTGCATAGGGGCCACCGGAGCCCATGGCAATCAGGCCTTCTTCTGGCTCGACGACATCGCCGTTACCGGTGATGATTAGCGAGGCATCCTTGTTGGCTACTGCCAGCATGGCTTCCAGGCGGCGAAGTGCACGATCGGTACGCCAGTCTTTGGCCAGTTCTACCGCGGCACGGACCAGATGGCCCTGATGTTTGTCGAGTTGCTGCTCGAAGCGCTCGAACAGAGTGAACGCATCCGCGGTGCCGCCGGCGAAACCTGCCAGCACCTGGCCGTGGTAAAGGCGACGGACTTTACGTGCGTTACCCTTCATGACGGTATTACCCAGGGATACCTGGCCATCGCCGCCAATGACGACTTTGCCGTTGCGACGCACTGAAACGATAGTGGTCAAGGGTGTTCTCCTGCTATGCCTTAAGCGATTGCCGGAGATATGGGGACGGCCTTCTAAGGCTTCAAGCCTTTTCCGGCCGCCATGTGTTATCGACCTTGGCGTTGCTGGAGCAGCAGGTTCTTGAAACCGTTGCTGGCCAGCTGGCTCTGGGCTTGGGTCAGTTGGTTGCGATCTCTGAAGGGACCGACCAGGACACGATACCATGTGTCATCCTTGACCTTGCCTGATTCTACCCGCACATCCTGACCGATCAGGATGATCTGCGCTCGCACCCGATCAGCGTCAGCCTGTGTTCTAAACGAGCCTGCCTGGAGGAAGAACAGCGTCACGGGTGGCTGTGCTGCTGTCTTGGGCTGTTGAGCAGGTGTCTGCGCAGCAGTCTGGGCAGGTGTCTGAGGTTGCTGTGGCGAGCCTGCAGACAGCTGAGCTGTCGTCGCAGGCGGCGTTTCAGGCTTGGGTGGAGTAGGGGTTGGACTCGTCTGCGGCACGGCGTCCGGAGGCACGATTACTTCGGACTCCGGTAGCAGTGTATAGAAGTCATACTTGGGCTTGACCGGGGTTGGCGTAGTAGGAGCCTCCTGTTTGGTCTTGGACGCAACTTGTGCCTCCTCACCCTTGGAGCGACGAACGGCATCGTTGCCCGGCTCAAGCTTCATCAGAAAGACCACGAAGCCACCAATGGCAAGACCTGAAGCCAGCCATACCCAACCGGGAATAGGCTGCTTCTTGGCGGCTGGCTGATTTCGGCTTGCGCCTCGTTTAGGTGCTGCTTTCTTTGCCATATACGTCCGTTTACATACGTTCCAGTGTATTCAGGCCTAGCAGTTCGAGACCTTGTTTAAGGGTGCGCCCGGTCAAGGCGGCCAGGCGTAGGCGGCTTTGCCGTTGAGCAGGATCTTCTGCGCTGAGAATGGGGCAGTTTTCGTAAAAGCTGGAGAAGAGACCGGCAATGTCGTAGAGATAGGCGCATAGAAGATGCGGCACCCCTTTCTCCGCTACCGAATTCAGGGTTTCGCCAAACTGGGCCAGACGAGCACCCAGATCTTGCTCCTGAGGAGCTTCCAGGCGAATCTGGCCTTCGACCTCATCGTACCCCTGGCCAAGCTTGCGGAAGATACTGGCGACGCGGGTATAGGCGTAGAGCAGATAGGGTGCCGTATTGCCTTCAAAGCTGAGCATCAGCTCGAAATTGAAGCTGTAGTCACTTGTTCTGTGCTTGGACAGATCTGCGTATTTGACGGCGCCGATACCCACTGCGCGAGCAATTTCACGCAGCTCGGTTTCTTCCAGGGAGGGGTTTTTTTCCTTGACCAAGGTGTAGGCGCGCTCTTCTGCCTCATCAAGCAGGTCGATCAGCTTGACCGTGCCGCCGTCGCGCGTCTTGAAAGGGCGGCCATCTGCGCCATTCATGGTCCCGAACCCCATATGTTCAAGACTCATGGATGGGGCAACGAAACCAGCCAGACGAGCAACTTCAAAGGCCATCTGGAAGTGCAATGCTTGGCGCTGGTCGACAAAGTAAAGGACTCGATCGGCATTCAGAGCCTGGCTACGGTAGCGCATGGCTGCCAGATCGGTCGTGGCGTACAGGTAGCCGCCTCCTGCCTTCTGCACGATCACCGGAAGTGGATTGCCTTCCGCATTCTTGAACTCTTCAAGGAAAACGCAGCGGGCGCCATCGCTTTCGGTAAGCAGGCCCTTGGCATCGAGTTCGGTCACGATACCAGGTAGCTCGCTGTTGTAGGCGCTCTCTCCTTTTACGTCCGCAGGCGTGAGTTTGACGTTCAGGCGGTCATAGACCTTCTGGCAGTGGCTCAGGGAGATCTCATTGAAGCGGTGCCATAGTTTCAGGCAGGCTTCATCGCCCGCTTGCAGCTTGACGACCAGCTCGCGAGCGCGATCGGCAAATTCAGGAGACTCATCGAAGCGCTTCTTGGCGGCTCGATAAAATGTTTCTAGGTCGGAAAGCTCGCTTTCAGCTGCCGCAGGCTGTTCTTCAAGATAGGCGAGGAGCATGCCGAACTGGGTTCCCCAGTCGCCGACATGATTTTGCCGGATAACATCATCCCCTAGAAATTCGAGTACACGTGCAACAGCGTCACCAATAATGGTGGAGCGCAGGTGGCCCACGTGCATTTCCTTGGCCAGGTTGGGAGAGGAGAGGTCTACAACAACCCGCTGTTTGGGCGCGGCCTTCTGAATGGCCAGATGCGTATCAGCCAGCGCATCATCCAGGCGCTGGGCCAGTTGCTCGTGATTCTGGAAGAAGTTCAGAAAACCCGGGCCTGCAATCTGCACCTGGCTGACGCTCGGGTCGGCAGGCAGGGCTGCAATCAGTTTTTCTGCAAGATCGCGGGGTTTCATGCCGGCAGGTTTTGCCAGCATCATGGCGATATTGCTCGCAAAGTCGCCATGACTTTTGTCCTTGGTATTTTCGACCTGGATGGTCGGCGTCAGACCATCTGGCAAGATGCCTTCGGCAGTAAGGCGCTCCAAGGCGTTCTGAATAAGCTGTCGAATAGTGTCTTTCATGATCGTCTGGCCTTTGGCTCGCGCCTGGGCGCGTAATGAAAACCCTGCATTATCCGCAGGCTAGGATCACTTGCCAACGTGTAGACGTCATTGAGGCCTGCGGAGCCCGAAATTAAGGTGAAAAAAGTCCTAATAAAGATCTATGGGATCAACGTCCAGTGACCAACGCACCTGCCTTCCGGCTGGCAGATTTTCCAGACGTAAGACCCAGCTGGTCAGTAACCGGTGAAGCGGGGCCCGGAGTGATGCTTGTAATAAAAGCTGTGCACGAAAGCGGCCCGCCCGACGTTCCATGGGCGCGGGGATAGGACCGAGAAGCTCAATATGGGGCAAGTCCAGCTCTGCTGCCAGCTGATCAGCTTCAGCATAGGCCAGCTCCAGGAACTCTTCTGCCTGTCCAGGCTTGTAGGCTTCGGCACGTAACAGCGCCAGGTGAGTAAACGGGGGAAGACCGGCTGCACGACGTTCTGCCAGGGCTTGCTGGGCGAAGGCGACGTACCCTTGCTCGGTTAGCTGTACCAGCAGGGGATGATCCGCCAGATGAGTCTGAATCAACACTTGACCCTGTACTTCGGCACGGCCTGAGCGACCGGCTACCTGAACCACTTGTTGGGCCATGCGCTCGCTGGCACGAAAATCTGCTGAAAAGAGGCCCCCATCGGCATCCAGGATAGCTACCAGCGTGACGCGGGGGAAATGATGCCCCTTGGCCAGCATTTGTGTTCCTACCAGGATGCAGGGCTCGCCGCGCTGAATGATGGAGAAGATATTGGCCATGGCATCCTTGCGCATGGTGCTATCCCGATCGATACGCAACACTGGAAATTGCGGGAAGAGAATCCGAAGCCGCTCTTCCGCACGCTCCGTACCTGCACCCAATGGGCGTAGATCCAGCTTGCCGCAGGCAGGACAGTGTTGTGACGGGCGTTGACGATGATCGCAATGGTGACAACGCAGCTCGCCTGACCGCTGGTGAATGGTCATACGGGCATCGCAGCGTGGACACTGGGCGATCCAGCCGCAGTCATGACACAGCAGCGTAGGCGCAAAGCCACGGCGATTTAAAAAGACCAGGACCTGTTGGCCCTTGCTCAGCGTGTCGCCAATCGCTTGCGCCAATGGCTGTGAGAGACCTGAATCAAGAGGGCGGCTCCTGACATCCAGGCGCTGAAACTTTGGGGCAGTAGCACTGCCGGCACGCTGAGTGAGGCGAAGCAGGCCATAGCGACCGATTTCAGCGTTATGAAGACTTTCCAAGGAAGGAGTAGCGGAGCCTAGAAGCAGCGGGACTCTTTCAAGCCGAGCCCTGACGACAGCTAGGTCGCGGGCATGGTAGCGCAAGCCTTCCTGCTGTTTATAAGACGCATCGTGCTCTTCATCGACAATGATAAGGCCTGGGTTTTTCAGCGGAGTGAAAAGGGCGGAGCGTGTTCCTATGACGATATCGACATCGCCGTCGCGTGCAGCCAACCAGGCGTCCGTGCGCTCCCGGTCGGTAAGCGCCGAGTGGATCAGCACGATACGGGCATTGAAGCGTTTCTCGAAGCGGGACAGTGTTTGTGGTCCCAGGTTGATTTCCGGGATCAGGACCAAGGCCTGCCGTCCTGTTTCGAGTGTCCGGCGTATGAGCTGAAGATAAACCTCGGTTTTGCCGCTTCCCGTCACACCATCCAATAAAAAGCAGTGAAAGCTACCAAGTCTCGCTTTGACCGCTTCGTAGGCAATACGCTGCTCGTGGTTGAATGGGAGTTCTGCTTGTGCCAGCCAGGCGCCGTGATGTTTGGCTGGCATGATTTGGCGGGACTCGACATCGACCAGTCCCTTTGCCTGCAAGGTATCGAGTGCATCCTTGGCAAGGCCGAGCTGGCTGAGCAATTCATGGGCAACGCCATGTGGGTGCTGTTTGACGACTTTCAAGGCTTCGCGCTGGCGTGGCGCTCGTACCAGGCGTGGGTCCGATACATCAGCTTCAGGCCTGGCTATCCAGAACCGCTGGACCCGCCGCTCGGCAGGGTCGCCCTGTCGCAGGAGTCCTGGCAGGGCACACGTAAAGGTATCGCCCAGGCTGTGCTGGTAATACTGGGCTGCCCACTTGCAAAGCTCGATCAGGCTGGCCGGCATTGGGGGGGTGGTATCCAACAGCGCAATGGCGGGCTTTAGTTTATCTCGCGGAACATCGGTTTCGGACACGATCTGCACCAGAATGCCCACGATCTCCCTGCGCCCAAAGGGTACGCGTAGCCGAACACCTGGGATCAGTTCCGAGGCGTCGACACCGGCTGGCGCTCGGTAGTCGAATAGCCGGCGTAAAGGAGAGGGCAGCGCAAGGCGCAGCAGGACTTCAGACACGTCTGGACTCGGAGGCAAAAAGAGGCAGATATTAGCAGACCATTGGTAGACGTAACGGCTTGCATCGTCGTAAGCCTCTGTTATGATGCGCGGCCTATTATCCGTGCGGTATTCGGCAATGACGCCGGGTGGCGGCACGGCACGAACTCGAGGATTTCGTAATGAAAGCCGATATTCATCCTACGTATACTAATATCGAAGCAAGCTGCAGCTGTGGCAATGTCATCAAGACGCGCTCCACACTGGCTAAGAACATCAACCTGGACGTGTGCTCTGAATGCCACCCGTTCTATACAGGTAAGCAGAAGGTGCTGGATGCAGGTGGTCGTATCGATCGCTTCAAGCAGCGCTTCGGTGTTTTCGGTACTGCTCAGAAGTAATACGTTTGATCGCTCATGTCGTACCTGAGCGATCGACCAAAAGGCGTCCATATGGACGCCTTTTTTATTGCCTTGCAAAAGACGAATTGTATTGTCAAGGTCGGCTGTGACATTGGGGCAGGTGTCAAATCCGCATTGATGACGCATAATCAGTTCACGAGCTTGGCTCACCCATCCCGTAGCCGCTCTGCAACCTCACACAATGAGAACATGTACGCGATAGGGCATTGTCGCAGTCAGGTTTGAAATGCTGGCTGTTACCCTTGCAATGCGCTGCTGGCAGAACAAACCGTTCACGCCTGTTATCGATGTTCCGATCTACCTGAGCCTGTCTTGCAAGGCACGTTTAGCCTCAAGGCGGTTCGTCTCGTTACATGTGGATGAAGGCTACACAGGATTGGCCTAAAGTCGTATACAACAGCTATTGACTATTGGGGCCATTGCTTGTGGGGCGTAATCTTCTTGCGTATCCTCCATCCACTTTTGACCCAACACGCCATAGCGGATACTTATAATGTCTGACTTGAAAACAGCCGCTCTCGAATACCATGCTCAACCCCGTCCAGGTAAGTTGAGCGTTGAACTGACCAAGCCTACCGCTACCGCTCGTGATCTATCTCTGGCTTACAGCCCGGGTGTAGCAGAGCCTGTCCGCGAAATCGCTCGTGATGCCGAGCTCGCCTACCAGTACACCGGTAAAGGTAACCTGGTTGCTGTGATCTCTGACGGTACAGCCATCCTTGGTCTGGGTAATCTGGGACCATTGGCGTCAAAGCCGGTTATGGAAGGCAAGGGTGTCCTGTTCAAGCGCTTTGCCGGTATCGACGTGTTCGATATCGAAGTCGATGCCGAAAGTCCACAGGCGTTCATTGATACCGTAAAGCGTATTTCCATTACCTTTGGCGGTATCAACCTGGAAGACATCAAAGCGCCTGAGTGCTTCGAGATCGAAAAGGCTCTGATCGACCAGTGCAATATTCCGGTTTTTCATGATGATCAGCACGGTACGGCTATCGTGACCGCGGCCGGCATGCTGAACGCGTTGGAGATTGCTGGCAAGAATTTAGAAGATGCCAAGATCGTTTGCCTGGGGGCAGGTGCGGCAGCCATTTCCTGCATGAAGCTGCTAATTAGCATGGGAGCCAAGGTCGAAAATATTTTCATGCTGGATCGTCAGGGTGTGATCCATTCTGGTCGTACCGATCTCAACCAGTACAAGGCTATCTTTGCGACCGAGACTGACAAGCGTACCTTATCTGACGCGCTGGATGGCGCTGATGTCTTCGTTGGTCTGTCTGGTGCGAACCTGCTGAGCGCTGAGGATTTGCAGCGCATGGCGCCGAATCCCATCGTATTCGCCTGCTCTAACCCGGATCCGGAGATCAAGCCGGAATTGGCTCATGAAACCCGTTCAGATGTCATTATGGCCACTGGCCGTTCCGACTATCCGAACCAGGTGAACAACGTGTTGGGTTTCCCCTTCATTTTCCGAGGCGCACTGGATGTGCGGGCTACGGTTATCAATGAAGAAATGAAGATTGCAGCGGCTCATGCGCTACGGGATCTTGCCAAGCTTCCAGTGCCGAAGGAGGTATGTGAGGCCTATGGTGTTGATGAGTTGAGCTTTGGCCGTGGATATATCATTCCAAAGCCCATGGATCCTCGTCTGATCACAGTGGTCTCCGATGCAGTCGCCAAAGCGGCTATTGAGTCGGGCGTAGCGACCCGTGCATACCCGGCACACTATCCGCTCAAGTCGGTTAGTGACGTTTTTAGTCACTAATCAGGACAATAAAAAACCCCGCCTAGGCGGGGTTTTTTATTGTCCTTAGAACAGGTCCATTGGGGCGGACTCATCGGACGGAAGTGGCGTGCCAGGCGAGCTGCCTGGGCCTAGCTCATCCATGGGCGGCGGTGTGTCTTCATTCTTGAACAGCTCGAAGTACGCGTCAGGGGTACCAGGCGGAGCCGCTCGGCCACTGACAGGATCAATGCGCAGGGTGGCAATTCCCGGTGGTTCCGCTGGCAGGTGGTCGGGTTTGCCTTCCAAAGCACTGCCCATGTACTGCATCCAGATGGGAAGTGCCACATTACCGCCAAACTCATGACGACCCAGGGTGTCGGGCTGATCAAAACCTACCCATACCGTAGTAACGTAATCAGCGTTATATCCTGAGAACCACGTGTCTTTTGAGTCGTTTGTCGTTCCGGTTTTACCTGCTAAGTCCCCGCGCTTCAGTTCAAGCGCTCGACGACCCGTGCCGCGCTTGATCACATCCTGCAGCATGCTGGTCATGATATAGGCGTTACGCGGATCAATAATTTGCGGTGCAATGGCGGGTGTCTGGCTCATTGTGCCGTTAGCATTGGTTACGCTGGCAGGTGTTACCTGAACATTCTCCGGAGCAGCTGCCGCAGTATTTGCGTTCTGCGGAACACGTGGCGGATTAGCCTGATAAAGCAGTTGTCCGTCGCGACTTTCAACCTTCGAGATAATGTAAGAGTTGACCTTGTAGCCGCCGTTTGCAAAAGCTGTCCAACCATTTGCAATTTCCATTGGCGTAAGGCCGGGTGTACCTAACGCCAGTGAAAGGTTGCGTGGCAGAAGATCCTTTTCAAAGCCGAAGCGGGTTACATAGTTAATCGCATAATCGATACCAATGGCCTGCAGAAGGCGAATGGAGACCAGGTTGCGCGAGCGATACAGTGCCTCGCGCAGCCGGATAGGGCCCAGAAAAGTATTTGTATCGTTTTTTGGACGCCAAGCTTCGTCCATGCTGCTATCCATGAACACGATAGGTGCATCATTAACGAGGGAGGCGGCGGTATAGCCTTTCTCCAGTGCAGCACTGTAAATGAACGGTTTGAAGCTCGAGCCCGGCTGGCGGCGGGCCTGAATGGCGCGATTGTAATTACTCTGCTCGAACGAGAATCCGCCAACCAAGGCCTGAGTGGCACCGTCTTGTGGATCAAGCGATACCAGCGCGCTTTGGGCCTTGGGAACTTGAACAAACCGTAAGCTGCCATCTTCTTGACGCAGGATACGGATCAGATCACCCACCTTTACGACATCGCTGGGCGTATTCGGCTTGGGTCCCATGCTATTGGCGCTGATATAAGGGCGAGCCCATTTCATGTTTTCCCAAGCGATAGCTTCTTCCTTGTCGTTTGCTGTCAGAACCAATATGCCGCTTTTTTCGGTCTGGGTGACAATGGCTGGCTCCAACCCTCCAACAGTACGATGGGATTGCAGCAGGCTTAACCATTCACTGCGCGACTTGTTCGGATAATGCGCTTCAGCTCCACGATAGCCGTGGCGCTGGTCATAGTCGATCAAGCCGTTGCGCACGGCGGCATTGGCAACGTTCTGCAGGTGGCTATCGATAGTCGTCGTAACCTTATAACCCTCTGTATAGGCATCGCTACCATACCGTCCCACCATTTCCGCTCGAGCCATCTCAGCGACATAGGGCGCTGCGAGCTCCGGTACGGCGACGTGATGGTAGGCGTCGATAGCTTCAGCCACGGCCGTTTCGTAGGCGCGTTGATCGATATAACCCAGCTTTAGCATCCGCTCGAGAATCCAGTTTCGTCTCTCCTTGCTGCGCTCGGGGTTTACGATCGGGTTATAGCGTGACGGTGCTTTTGGCAGGCCGGCAATCATCGCTTTCTGCGCTAGCGTCAGCTCATTGATTGATTTGCCGTAGTACACCTGTGCAGCTGCCTCGATTCCATAGGCGCGGTTGCCTAGATAAATCTTGTTGACATAGAGCTGCAGAATTTCATCCTTTGTAAGCTGGCGCTCAATTTGCAAGGCCAACAGTATCTCGGTGAATTTACGTGAAAAACTGCGTTCGCTGGTCAGGAAATAGTTCTTGGCCACCTGCATAGTGATGGTGCTGCCGCCGGTCTGAATGTGACCTGTTTTGACCAATTGTGCTACGGCACGCATCAGACTTTTAACGTCTACACCGTAGTGGTTGGCAAAATTGTCGTCCTCAGCCGAAAGAAGCGCATGGATGAAATCCGGGGGGATTTCGGAGAAACGTAAAGGCGAGCGCCGCATTTCTCCAAATTCGGCAATCAGCTTTCCATCTGCGCTGTAAATGCGAAGGGGGATCTGCAACTGCACGTTCCGCAGGGCATCTACCGAGGGTAGGCTCGGGCTAAGGTAGAGGAAGGCGCCGCTAAGCCCAAGAAAGACGCTGCAGACGATGCCAAGGCAAGACCACCAGATAAATTTTAACAAACGCATTGGATATGGCTTTTTCAGCTATAAAGAAGTGAATCTGGCAACAATTTTGCGAGCCAAGAAGTAGGCGCATTATAGGCAGTTTTTGGGACAGATCGCTATTTGCGCGTATGTCAAGTCTGCCAGCTAATGCCGATGAATACGAATCGCCCAATGCGTGGCGAATACAGATAGGGAAACTGTTGTGCTAGGGCTATTCAAAAAGAAGACGAATACGCTACTGGGAATCGATATCAGCTCAACGTCTGTCAAGTTGCTTGAGCTGAGTCGTGCTGGTGGACGGTATAGGGTCGAAGCCTATGCCGTTGAGCCGTTGCCGCCAAACGCCGTGGTGGAAAAGAACATTGCCGAGCTTGAAGGCGTAGGGCAAGCGCTGGGTCGGGTTCTGGCCAAGGCTCGAACGAATGCTCGAAATGCAGCAGTGGCGGTAGCGGGTTCGGCTGTTATTGCAAAGACCATCGAAATGGATGCGGGTCTTTCGGATGACGAGCTTGAAAACCAGATCAAGCTTGAGGCGGATCAGTATATTCCTTATCCCCTTGAGGAAGTGGCGATTGACTTCGAGGTTCAAGGGCAGTCGGCGCGTAATCCAGGCCGTGTTGAAGTACTCCTTGCGGCATGTCGTAAGGAAAACGTTGAAGTTCGTGAGGCCGCGTTAGCGTTGGCCGGGCTTTCTGCCAAGGTTATTGATGTAGAAGCTTATGCTCTTGAGCGTGCTTATACGCTAATGGCCGGGCAGCTAGGCGGTAATGTCGATGAATTGACGGTTGCGATTGTTGATATTGGC
This sequence comes from Pseudomonas sp. LTJR-52, assembly GCF_003691465.1. Taxonomy (NCBI): domain Bacteria; kingdom Pseudomonadati; phylum Pseudomonadota; class Gammaproteobacteria; order Pseudomonadales; family Pseudomonadaceae; genus Pseudomonas; species Pseudomonas sp. LTJR-52. Next base: position 3,927,267 of record NZ_CP033105.1, on the reverse strand, counting down.
GCCACGATGACTACCCTTAGCGTTCTGCATAATGGCCGTACCATTTATACGCGCGAGCAGCTCTTTGGCGGACGGCAGCTGACCGAGGAAATCCAACGCCGTTACGGACTGTCCATTGAGGAAGCCGGTCTTGCCAAAAAGCAGGGTGGACTGCCTGATGATTATCAGGTCGAAGTATTGACCCCCTTCCGGGATGCGGTTGTCCAGCAGGTTGCCCGCTCACTGCAATTCTTCTTTGCAGCCGGACAATACAATGATGTGGACTATATCTTGCTTGCGGGAGGAACCGCGTCAATTTCCGGCCTGGATCGGCTGATCCAACAGAAAATTGGCACTCCGACCCTAGTTGCTAATCCGTTTGCTGATATGACGCTAAATAGCAAAGTCAATGCAAGTGCTCTGGCCAGTGACGCTCCGGCGCTCATGATTGCCTGCGGTCTGGCTATGAGGAGCTTCGACTGATGGCCCATATCAACTTGTTACCTTGGCGTGAACAGCTAAGGGAAGAGCGTAAGAAGCGCTTTCTGGTGGTTATTGGCGGGATGTTTGTCCTGTCGGCCGCAATCATCTTTCTAGGTGATAAGTACTTTACCTCTGCAATTGAGAACCAGGACGCCCGTAATGCCTATATACAAGGCGAAATTGCCGTTCTGGACTCTCGTATCAAGGAAATCAGTGAGCTGAAAACACGCAGACAACAGCTCCTTGAACGAATGAAGATCATTCAGGATTTGCAGGGTAACAGGCCTGTCATTGGCCATGTGTTTGATCAATTGGTGCGCACGTTGCCGGATGGCGTGTACTTCACTGGCCTTAAGATGCAGGGCGATACCATTTCCATTGTTGGTGAAGCGGAGTCCAACAACCGCGTTTCCAACCTTATGCGTAACTTCGAAAATTCCGAATGGCTGGCTTCGCCTAATCTGACAGAGGTCAAGGCGCTGACGTCAGGTGCAGTTGACCAGAACAATACCTTCCAAATGACGGTAAAACAGACAAAGCCGGCTGTGCCAACGCCTGCGGTGCCCGCACAAGGAGGTAAGTCATGAGTTTGGCCGATACTCTGGCAAGCCTTCGCAAGATCGATCTGAATGATCTTGATATGGATAACCTGGGTGCATGGCCCCCGGCAGCCAAGGTGATTACCTGCATTCTGATTGTCGCTGTGGTGCTGGCGCTAGGCTATAACTTCTATCTGAAGGACATGCAGACAGAGCTGGAAAACAAGCAGGCTCAAGAAGAAACCCTCAAACAGCAATTTGGGAGCAAGGCATTTCAGGCCGCTAACCTGGATGCGTACAAGGTTCAAATGACTGAAATGGAGGAGTCATTTGGTGCCATGCTGCGTCAGTTGCCCAGCGATACAGAGGTACCTGCACTGCTCGAAGATATTACGCGTACCGGGTTGAAAAGCGGTCTTGAGTTCGAGCAGATTCGTTTGCTGCCTGAAAACGTACAGCAGTTCTACGTTGAGTTGCCCATCCAGATCACGGTGGTGGGGAGCTATCACGATCTGGCGACGTTTGTCAGCAGTGCCTCAAGCCTGCCGCGTATCGTGACGTTGCATGATTTCGATATCAGCCGTGTATCGCCTGACAGCGGAGCGCAGCTGCGAATGAACATTCTGGCCAAGACGTATCGCTATAACGACAAGGGATTGCACCAATGAGAGCCCGAATTCTGATATGTGGGCTTTTGCTTGCTGCGCTGTCAGGGTGCGGTGGCGGGGATGATGTGTCCGATCTTCAAAGTTATATGGATGAAGTTCGGGCAAGGCCGAAGGGGAGCATAGAGCCATTGCCCCAGTTTCAGCCTTATGAGCCATTTGCTTATGGCGCGGCTGATATGCGCAGCCCATTCCAGCCACCTATAAAAATTGATTTAACGGCGAAGCAAAGAGGGTCAAAGAACATCAAGCCTGATGAAACCAGGCCGAAACAATTTCTGGAAGGCTTTAATATCGAAACCTTCCAGATGGTGGGCACGCTTTCCAATGCATCAGGTCGTTTTGCCTTGATCAAAGGAGCTGGAGGGGTTCACCGCGTTAAGGTGGGTGATTATCTAGGTAGAAACGATGGGCGTATCGTTTCCATTACTGAAAGTCAGATTGATGTGATTGAGATCGTTCCTGATGGAGAGGGCGGCTGGCTCGAAAGACCCCGTACTCTTTCGCTAATAGAGAGTTCTTAAGGACGGGGCATGATGTTGCACAAAACTATTCTACAAAGGGTCTCAGGGAAGAGTGCCCTCACGCTGGCCATACTCTTGAGCGGAATCTGTCCCTCTTTGCTGCTGGCGGCAGATCTCAAGGCCATGAATGTGGCCTCTTTGCCGGGCGACAGAGTCGAACTCAAACTATCGTTCGATCAGCCAGTAACAGCCCCCAAAGGCTATACCATTGAGCAACCTGCGCGCATCGCTTTGGATCTGCCTGGCGTTAATAACAAGCTAGGCGTTCGCAACAAGGAGTTGGGGTCGGGGAATGCCAGAAGCGTTACCGTAGTCGAGGCGGGTGACCGCACGCGTCTTATCGTGAATCTGACTGCATTGGCGCCTTACTCGACCCGCGTTCAGGGTAACGACCTGTTCGTTGTCATTGGCGGCGACCAGGCTGCTCGCACGACTAGTGCTTCTGTCCCGGCACCATCCTTGCCGCGCTCCGGTGCTGCGCAAGCCCCAGCGCCTGCAACCAATCCTGCCGGCCGTGTCTTTTCCAGCGTGCCGAGATTGGCTGGGAAGGCCATCAGGAATATTGACTTCAAGCGAGGTGATGACGGAGAAGGTAACGTTATCATTGACCTTTCAGAAACAGGCATCAGCCCTGACATACAGGAGCAGGGTGGAAAGATTCGCCTTAACTTCGGCAAGACGCAGCTCCCTGATGCTCTACGTGTTCGGCTTGACGTCAAAGACTTTGCTACGCCAGTACAGTTTGTAAACGCCTCAAGTCAGGCTGGTGACACGGTCATTACAATTGAGCCTACAGGCGTATATGACTACTTGGCTTATCAGACGGATAACAAGCTGACCATTAGCGTCAAGCCGCTGACTGCCAAGGAAAAGGAACAACGTGCCGCTGAGCGTTTCACCTATACCGGTGAAAAACTGTCTCTGAATTTCCAGGATATCGATGTTCGCTCGGTCCTTCAGTTAATTGCTGACTTCACCGGTTTGAACCTGGTGGCCAGTGACACTGTACAAGGCAACATCACGCTGCGCCTGCAAAACGTGCCGTGGGATCAGGCGCTTGACCTTGTTCTGAAAACCAAGGGACTCGACAAGCGACAAATAGGCAACGTGCTGTTGATTGCACCAGCGGATGAGATTGCGGCGCGTGAACGCCAAGAATTGGAGTCACAAAAGCAGATTCAGGAGCTGGCGCCGCTACGCAGAGAGCTGATCCAGGTTAACTACGCTAAGGCCGCCGATATGGCTAAGCTCTTCCAGTCGGTCACTAAGGCTGATGCGGGGCAAAGCGAGCGTGGCTCCATTACCGTTGACGATCGGACAAACAGCATCATTGCCTATCAAACCCAGGAACGCCTAGATGAACTAAGACGGATTGTCTCCCAGCTCGACATCCCGGTTCGTCAAGTGATGATCCAAGCGAGGATTGTCGAGGCTAATGTGAATTATAATAAGCAGTTAGGTGTTAATTGGTCGGGATCACGTACAGGGAATGGAAATTTTACACTTAGCGGTGCTGCTGCCTCTGGTACTAGTACAAGTACTCCTTTTGTCGATTTAGGTGCAAGCAGCCCAACCTCAACATTGGGTATCGGTTTCCTGACGAGCAACACCACATTAGATCTTGAACTTTCTGCTATGGAAGCAAGCGGTAATGGAGAAATTGTTTCGCAGCCCAAGGTAGTGACTTCTGATAAGGAAACAGCAAAGATTCTACGTGGTACAGAAATTCCTTATCAGGAAGCTAGCTCTAGTGGTGCAACAAGTGTTTCTTTTAAAGAGGCAGCTCTGTCATTAGAGGTAACACCTCAAATTACGCCTGATAATAGAATTATCATGGAAGTTAAAGTTAATAAGGATGCGCCTGATTACACCAATGAGGTTAATGGCGTACCTCCAATTACAAAAAACGAGGTAAACGCCAAAGTTCTAATAGCTGATGGAGAAACCATTGTTATTGGTGGCGTATTTTCAAATACGCAAAGCAAGTCGACAAGCAAGGTCCCTTTACTAGGTGACGTTCCTTACGTAGGCCGCCTTTTCCGTCGTGATGAAATTACTGATGAAAAAGTAGAGCTGCTTGTCTTCCTCACTCCGCGTATCATGAACAACCAAGCTATTGCCGTTGGTCGTTGATCGAAGTGCTGAATGTGTTTCTCGTGGGCCCGATGGGGGCTGGTAAAAGCACCATCGGGCGCCTACTCGCCAAAGAGCTTCATTTGCCGTTCAAGGACGCTGACAAGGAAATCGAGCAGCGGACTGGGGCCAATATTCCCTGGATTTTTGACGTCGAGGGAGAGCAAGGTTTCCGTGAGCGGGAGCGCCTGGTTCTGGAGGACCTTTGTAAATCATCAGGGCTGGTGCTTGCTACCGGAGGCGGCTCGGTACTGCATGAAGATAACAGGCGCATCCTGAAAGCAAGCGGGCATGTGATCTATTTACATGCCTCCGTCGAGCAGCAGATCGAAAGAACGGCCCGTGATCGGAACCGCCCCCTTTTGCAGGCGCCTGATCCTGCGCAGGTCTTGCGTAATCTGATGGCTGTTCGCGATCCGCTCTATCGTGAGATAGCGACTACCATCATAGAAACGGACGAGCGGCCCCCTCGACTGGTCGTTCAGCAAATACTTGAGCGTTTAAAAGCACTCATCCCTCGTTAAAGGCGCTGGCGTTCTGCGTTATCCTAGCGGCCTTTCATTGGGGGGATTTATGCGAACACTAAACGTCAATTTGGGCGAGCGTAGTTATCCCATCTTCATAGGTCAGGACGTGCTGTCCCAGCAGCAGTACATTCTGCCTTACATAAAAGGCCGAAAGGTCGCCGTCGTTACCAACGAGACGGTAGCGCCTCTTTATCTGGAAAAGCTCAAAGCCACACTGCAGGGTAAAGAAGTAACCGCAGTCGTGCTGCCTGATGGAGAGCGCTATAAAACATGGGAAGTTCTACAAAAAATCTTCGATGCCTTGCTTGAAGACAAACATGACCGTGCCACCACTATCATTGCCCTGGGCGGGGGTGTGATCGGTGACATGGCAGGGTTTGCAGCCGCATGTTATCAACGGGGCATTGATTTCATTCAGGTTCCAACCACTCTGTTGTCACAGGTGGATTCCTCCGTGGGGGGTAAAACCGGAATCAATCATCCGCTTGGCAAGAACATGGTAGGCGCGTTCTATCAACCCAAGGCTGTAGTGATCGATACCTCCAGCCTTCTTACGTTACCTGAACGTGAGCTGTCAGCTGGGCTTGCTGAGGTTATCAAGTATGGACTGATCTGCGATGAGCCTTTCCTGGTATGGCTGGAAGAAAGCATCGATCAATTACGCTTGCTGGATCAATCCAAGCTGAGCGAGGCTATAGAGCGCTCCTGTGCAGCGAAGGCTGATGTGGTTGGCGCGGATGAGCGGGAGTCCGGCATTCGAGCCACGCTGAACTTGGGGCATACGTTTGGGCATGCAATCGAGGCGCACCAAGGGTATGGCTCATGGCTGCATGGTGAGGCGGTTGCTGCCGGTACGGCGATGGCGCTGGAAATGTCTTGTCGTCTGGGTTGGCTGAGCCGTGATGATCAGATTCGAGCCCTACGGTTATTCAAGCGTGCGGGGCTTCCTGTCGTTCCTCCTGCTAGCATGTCGCCTGACGATTTCATGAAATACATGGCGGTTGATAAAAAGGTTCTGGATGGCCAGTTGCGCCTTGTGCTGCTCAAGCGGTTGGGCGAGGCCGTGGTAACCAGTGATTTCCCTTATGACACCCTCAAGCAGACGCTAAGTGCCGATTATCAGGCTTTGGCGGAACAGCTCGGAGATTGAAAGAAGTCTTATGTCCAGTCTGCATGCCGACGAGGCCTTCCTCGGCCATTACGAATTTACTCACGATCCTTTTGCGCCACGCGTGCCAGGATTCAAGTTTTATCCTGCCCAGCGCAAAACGGTTCTCGGGCAGTTACATCATCTTGCTCGCTATAGCCATCTTCTGCTTGCGGTAACAGGGCCTGCCGGAAGCGGGAAAACCTTGCTGAGACAGGCGCTTGTTGCCAGTACCAAAAAGGATGCGGTCCATAATGTTGTCGTGTCGGCACGTGAGGTGCAGGACAAGAACACACTATTGCGCAAGTTAAGTCAGGGATTGGGCACGCCTCAAGCGAGCATCGAAGCGGTGCTATCTCAGGTTGGTCAAGTGACATTGACTGGCCAGGAAGTCTATTTTCTGGTCGACGATGCCCATGAGTTGGATGATGACGCACTGGAAGCCCTGTTGGCATTGGCAGAAGGTGATGAGAAGAATCGCCCTCATGTATTCCTGTTTGGGGATGCCGAGCTGACAGGTAAGCTGGAAAGCCTTGCGCAAGGCGAGGAGCGCTACCACGCCATCGAGCTTTTGCCTTATACCGAAGAGGAAACTCAAGGGTATCTGGCGCAGCGCCTGGAAGGTGCTGGCCAAAGTATTGATATTTTTACGCCAGAGCAGATCGAGACCATTCACCAGACCTCCGGTGGATGGCCGGGGGAGATCAACGAAGCTGCGCGAGACGTGTTGATCAGCGGCATGCTGAGTCAGCGTGGCGGTGGTGGTAGCAAATTCAAGGGTGGTCAACAGCTATTGGCTAACCTGCCTCGCAAGCACCTGATCATTGTGGCAGTCATCGCTGTCGGTGTCTTGGCGGCGTTGCTCATGAAGGGTAATGATTCATCGCCCAAGATGGCCTCGACTGACGGGACCGAACAATCCCAAGGGGATGGCAAGTCGGGAACGGCAATTAATTTCGATGGTTCTTCCCAGCCTTTGCCGTTGCCTTTGGTCGGTGAGGCCCAGCCCGTCATCCGTGAGCCGCTGGCTCAGGCAGCAGGGCAGGAGGAGTCTGAAGGCAATGGCGTGAGCGGCTCTATTCAGTCTGGCGAAGACGATTTTTCCTCAACGCCACCTGAGATGCCTTCTGCCCAGGCGCCTGTCAGTGTAACGGCTCCAACGCGTCCCCTGGCGCCGGCCGCAACGCCTGCTCCAGCCGAGCCTGTACATACAACACCCAGACAGGTTGCTTCTGCGCCGGTCAAGCCTGAAGTCAAGGTTGAGCCCAAGCCTGCGCCGGCAAAGCCTGCAGCTCAGGAAACACCCAAGACAGCTCAGGGCAATGGCGGTGGCTGGTACAGCACTCAGGGTGGAACGCACTATGCGCTTCAGGTGTTAGGAACCAGCTCTGAAAGCAGTGCGCAAGCCTTTATTCAGCAGCAAAGCGATAGCGCCAATTATCGTTATTTCAAAAAGCAGTACCAAGGTAAGGCGCTTTATGTTGTGACCTATGGTAGTTTCGCTAACCGTGCGGCAGCTGAGGCAGCTGTGAAACAATTGCCTGCCAAGGTTCAGTCGGCCAAGCCATGGCCTCGCACGTTTGCCAGCATCCAGCAGGATATCGCTTCAACGCGATAATTCTTTAAACAGCGCCCATGTTGCATATATCATTTTGCGACATGGGCGTATTTCATTTTTAGGACTCTAAGATTCAGGATCGCGACAAAAACTTTGTCTTGCTCTGATATCCGGTATACAATGTCATCCCTTTGCCTGCCGTAAAAGTAGCGTGCCCAAGCGCCTGGCAGTGACAAGTGGATTGACTAGAAATAGATTGCCGGTGAGAGTTCCCATGAAAGCAGGCCTGTACAATCCTGAAACGTTCAAGGATAACTGCGGCTTCGGCCTGATTGCCCATATGCAGGGCCAGGCGAGTCACCATTTGCTGCAAACGGCCATCGAGGCCCTGACCTGCATGACGCATCGCGGCGGTATCAATGCAGACGGCAAAACCGGCGACGGTTGCGGTCTGTTGATACAAAAGCCCGACGCGTTCCTTCGCGCTGTCGCTTTAGAAACATTCGGCGTTGAGCTACCCGCCCAATACGCCGTTGGCATGGTTTTCCTCAATCAGGACGACCAAAAGGCCGATGTGGCCAGAAACCACATGAATTCCGAATTTGCTGCTGCTGGCCTTACCGTGGTCGGGTGGCGCAAGGTTCCCGTGGATACCTCTGTATTAGGACCTTTGGCGCTTGAGCGCCTACCTAAGATCGAGCAGGTATTCATTAGCGGCGAAGGTCTCGATGATCAGCAGTTCGCCGTAAAGTTATTCACTTCCCGCCGCCGTTCTTCGGTATTGAACAAGAACGATGCGGAGCATTATGTCTGCAGTTTGTCCAGTAAGGTCATCATCTATAAAGGCTTGATGATGCCAGCAGATCTGGCTGCGTTTTTCCCGGACCTCGGCGATGAACGTCTGCAAACTGCCATTTGCGTGTTCCATCAGCGCTTCTCGACCAACACGCTGCCCAAGTGGCCGTTGGCGCAGCCGTTCCGCTACCTGGCGCACAATGGCGAGATCAATACCATCACGGGCAACCGTAACTGGGCCCGAGCGCGGCGTACCAAGTTCGTCAATGAGCTGCTTCCTGATCTGGATAGCCTGGGTGATTTGGTCAATACCGTAGGGTCCGACTCCTCAAGCATGGATAACATGCTCGAATTGCTGGTGACCGGCGGAATGGACCTGTTCCGTGCCGTGCGCATGATCATTCCGCCAGCCTGGCAGAACGTCGAAACGATGGACTCAGGGCTTCGCGCATTCTATGAATTCAACTCCATGCACATGGAGCCATGGGATGGTCCGGCTGGAGTTGTCTTGACAGACGGGCGCTATGCCGTCTGCCTGCTTGATCGCAACGGCTTGCGTCCTGCCCGCTGGGTAACAACCAAGAATGGCTATATCACCCTGGCCTCGGAAGTGGGTGTCTGGGATTACGAACCCAGTGACGTGATTGCTAAGGGGCGTGTCGGTCCGGGTCAGATCCTCGCGGTCGATACCGAAACCGGACAGGTGCTTGAGGCAGATGATATCGATAACCGTCTGAAATCACGCCATCCTTATAAGCAGTGGCTGCGCAAGAATGCCCTGCGTATTCAGGCTACATTGGACGATAAGGATCATGGATCGCCTTTCTACGATTCGGATCGTCTGCGTCAGTACATGAAAATGTTCCAGGTCACGTTCGAAGAACGCGATCAAGTGCTGCGTCCATTGGCCGAGCAGGGGCAGGAAGCCGTCGGTTCCATGGGTGACGATACACCGATGGCCGTGCTGTCCAAGCGTATCCGTTCGAACTATGACTACTTCCGGCAGCAGTTTGCACAGGTGACCAACCCGCCTATCGACCCGCTGCGTGAAGCCATTGTCATGTCGCTCGAGACTTGTCTAGGTGCCGAGCGCAACGTGTTCGAGGAGACGGCCGAACATGCCAACCGCGCAATCCTGAGTTCGCCGGTTATATCGCCCGCCAAGTGGCGTACCCTGATGACGCTGGAGCGTCCCGGGTTTGATCGTTTCGTCATTGATCTCAACTATGATGAAAGCGTGGGGCTGGAAGCGGCGGTACGAAATATTGCCGATCAGGCCGAGGAAGCGGTTCGTGCAGGAAAAGTCCTGATTGTACTGTCGGACCGTGCAATCGAGCCGGGCAAGCTGCCTGTGCATGCGTCCCTGGCAGTAGGTGCTGTTCATCATCGCCTGGTGCATACCGGACTGCGCACCGACTGCAACATCTTGGTTGAAACCGCAACTGCCCGCGATCCTCATCACTTTGCGGTGCTGATTGGTTTTGGCGCGACAGCGGTTTATCCCTTCCTGGCCTATGAGGTATTGGGCGACCTGATCCGTACAGGCGAAGTCCTGGGTGATCTTTATGAGGTCTTCAAGTACTACCGCAAGGGAATCACCAAAGGGCTGCTGAAGATCCTGTCCAAGATGGGCATTTCCACTGTGGCTTCCTACCGTGGCGCCCAGTTGTTTGAGGCGGTTGGTCTGTCCAGTGAGGTGACGGATCTATGCTTCCCAGGCGTCACCAGCCGCATACAGGGCGCCCGCTTTGCCGACATCGAAGTCGAGCAGAAGCTGCTGGCAAACGAAGCCTGGAGCAACCGTAAGCCGATCCAGCAGGGCGGCTTGCTGAAGTATGTCTACGGTGGTGAATATCACGCGTATAACCCGGATGTCGTCAATCTGCTCCAGGCAGCTGTTCAGCAAGGCGACTATGCACGGTTCCGTGAGTATTCCGCCCTGGTTGACCAGCGTCCCGTAGCTATGATCCGTGACCTGCTCAAGGTTAAGGTCAGCGACACGCCGCTGGCGCTTGAAGAAGTCGAGCCGCTGGAAAGCATTTTCAAGCGTTTCGATGCCGCCGGTATCTCGCTCGGTGCCCTGTCTCCAGAGGCGCATGAGGCGCTGGCCGAGGCAATGAACCGCTTGGGCGGCCGCTCTAACTCGGGTGAGGGCGGTGAAGACCCGGCGCGTTACGGCACGCTGAAAAGCTCCAAGATTAAGCAAGTAGCTACGGGACGTTTCGGTGTAACGCCAGAATACCTGGTCAATGCCGAAGTCCTGCAAATCAAGGTGGCTCAGGGCGCCAAGCCGGGCGAAGGCGGCCAGCTGCCGGGCGGCAAGGTGAATGGCCTGATTGCTCAGTTGCGCTATGCCGTACCGGGCGTAACCCTGATTTCCCCTCCGCCCCATCACGATATCTACTCGATTGAGGACTTGGCCCAGCTGATCTTTGATCTCAAGCAGGTCAATCCAAAGGCGCTGGTGTCCGTTAAACTGGTATCGGAGCCTGGCGTTGGTACGGTAGCGGCCGGTGTCGCTAAGGCTTATGCCGATCTGATTACCATCTCCGGCTATGACGGTGGTACAGGTGCATCACCAGTAACGTCCATCAAGTACGCGGGCAGTCCTTGGGAGTTGGGACTGGCTGAGGCGCATCAGACATTGCGTGGCAACGACCTGCGTGGAAAGGTTCGCGTACAGACCGATGGCGGTCTCAAAACCGGCCTCGACGTGATCAAGGCGGCGATTCTAGGTGCAGAAAGCTTTGGCTTTGGTACCGCGCCGATGATTGCATTGGGTTGTAAGTACCTGCGTATTTGTCATCTGAACAACTGCGCTACCGGCGTGGCGACCCAGAACGATAAGCTGCGCAAGAACCATTTCATCGGTACTGTTGAAATGGTGACCAACTTCTTCACCTTTGTAGCAGAAGAAACACGCGAGTGGCTGGCGCGCCTGGGTGTAAGAAGCTTGGGTGAATTGATTGGCCGTACCGATCTGTTGGAGATCCTGCCTGGCGAAACGGCCAAGCAGCACAACCTGGATTTGACGCCACTCCTGGGTAGCGACCATATTCCGGCAGACAAGCCTCAGCACTGCCTTGTTGAGAAAAACCCGCCATTTGACCAGGGTCTCCTGGCTGAGGAAATGGTCCGCCTGGCCCAGTCAGCTATCGAAGGTAAGACGGGCGGTGAGTTCAGTCTGAAGGTAAGCAACTGTGACCGCTCCATTGGCGCACGTGTATCCGGTGAGATTGCTCGTCAGCATGGCAACCAGGGTATGACGTCGGCGCCTATCACGTTCCGCTTTACAGGAACGGCAGGGCAGAGCTTTGGCGTATGGAATGCCGGTGGCCTGAACCTCTATCTTGAGGGTGACGCCAACGATTATGTGGGCAAGGGTATGACAGGCGGCAAGCTGGTCATCACTCCGCCCAAGGGTAGCGCCTTCAAGAGTCAGGAGTCGGCCATCATTGGTAACACCTGCTTGTACGGTGCCACGGGTGGCAAACTGTTTGCGGCGGGTACCGCGGGCGAGCGATTTGGTGTTCGTAACTCTGGCGCCCATGCGGTCGTCGAGGGAACCGGTGATCACTGCTGTGAATATATGACCGGTGGCTTCATCTGCGTTCTGGGCAAGACGGGTTACAACTTCGGCTCCGGTATGACAGGCGGCTTCGCCTACGTGCTGGACATGGATAACAGCTTTGTTGACCGTGTTAACCATGAACTCGTGGAAATTCAGCGTATCAGCAACGAGGCAATGGAGGCTTATCGCAGTCACCTGAGCCGCGTGCTGACAGAGTACGCCGAGGAAACGGGCAGTGAGTGGGGACACTATCTGCTCGAAAACCTGGATGATTATTTCCGCAAGTTCTGGTTGGTGAAGCCCAAGGCTGCCAGCCTGGCCTCACTGCTATCCACTACTCGGGCAAATCCGCAGTAATGCTATAGGCAACCAGCGCCTGACACGTTGTCAGGCACTGGTTGCGACCGTGAGTTTTCCTGCAGCAGCGAGACATGAACGCTGCCGTGATGAGGTTTAGGTAATGGCTGAACGTCTGAATAACGACTTCCAGTTCATAGAGGTCGTCCGCAAGGACCCGAAGAAGAAACTCCTGCGTCAGCGCAAGAAAGAATTCGTTGAGATTTACGATCCGTTTAAGCCGCAGCAGGCATCTGAGCAGGCGCACCGCTGCCTGGGATGCGGCAACCCTTACTGCGAGTGGAAGTGCCCGGTTCACAACTACATACCAAACTGGCTGAAGCTGGTTTCGGAAGGCAATATCCTGGCTGCAGCCGAGCTGGTCCATCAGACCAATACGCTGCCCGAAGTTTGTGGTCGTGTGTGTCCGCAGGACCGCTTGTGTGAGGGCGCGTGTACCCTGAACGATGGTTTCGGTGCCGTTACCATCGGTTCGGTAGAGAAATATATTGCTGACACCGCTTTTGCCATGGGGTGGCGGCCGGATATGTCCAAGGTGGTGCCAACCGGCAAGCGGGTTGCCATCATTGGTGCAGGTCCTGCAGGTCTTGGCTGCGCCGATATTCTCGTCCGCAACGGCGTTACGCCTGTTGTATTCGACAAGAATCCGGAAATTGGCGGTCTGGTAACGTTTGGCATTCCCGAATTCAAGCTTGAGAAAAGCGTGATGGCGCGCCGCCGCGAGGTCTTTACCGGTATGGGGATAGAGTTCCGCCTCAATACCGAGATAGGCAAGGACATCACAGTGGAGCAGCTGCTTGAGGAATACGATGCGCTCTTCATGGGGATGGGAACTTATACCTACATGAAAGGCGGTTTCCCTGGCGAAGATTTGCCAGGTGTGCACGATGCCCTGGATTTTCTGGTGGCTAACGTCAACCGTAACCTGGGCTTCGAGAAGTCTGCTGACGAGTTTGTCGATATGAAAGGCAAGCGCGTTGTGGTTCTGGGCGGCGGTGATACCGCGATGGATTGCAACCGCACCTCGATTCGCCAGGGTGCCAAGAGCGTAACCTGTGCTTACCGTCGCGATGCCGAGAACATGCCGGGCTCGCGTCGTGAGGTGAAGAATGCCAAGGAGGAGGGTGTTAAGTTTCTCTTCAATCGCCAGCCGATTGCGATCATTGGTGAAGACAAGGTGGAAGGCGTTAAGGTTGTCGAAACGCGTCTGGGCGAGCCGGATGCCCGAGGCCGTCGCAGCCCTGAACCGATTCCGGGATCCGAAGAGATCCTGCCGGCAGATGCGGTAGTCATCGCTTTCGGTTTCCGCCCAAGCCCCGCAGAGTGGTTCGAGCAACATGCGATTGCAATGGATAATCAGGGCCGTGTAGTCGCTCCCTCTGTCGGTCAGTTCAAGCATCAAACCAGCAACCCCAAGATTTTTGCAGGCGGCGATATGGTGCGAGGTTCGGACCTGGTGGTGACTGCAGTATTCGAAGGTCGTACTGCAGCTGAAGGTATTCTGGATTACCTGGGCGTTTGAAGCACCAGCCATAAGCTGCTTTGCAGTTCAAGGGCAAAGCGGTTAAGGGCTCGATAGATAAAAGGCACGGATCTCTCCGTGCCTTTTATTTTTGTGTCTGAGAAAATGACAGTACTTTCTTGACGGATATTTTCCATGACTGCTTTGAAGAACGACCGTTTTCTCCGTGCCTTGCTCAAGCAACCCGTCGATGTGACGCCCGTCTGGATGATGCGGCAGGCCGGTCGTTATCTCCCGGAGTATCGCGCTACGCGTGGCCGTGCCGGTGACTTCATGAGTCTGTGCATGAACCCTGAGTTGGCCTGCGAAGTCACACTGCAGCCGCTCGAGCGTTATCCGCTGGATGCCGCCATCCTCTTTTCAGACATTCTGACCATCCCGGACGCTATGGGATTAGGCCTCTATTTCGAGACAGGTGAGGGGCCCCGCTTCAAGAAGCGTATTGAGTCCGCTGCGGATATCGAAGCCTTACCGGTACCGGACCCGGAAGCGGATCTGGGCTATGTCATGAATGCGGTCCGCACCATTCGCCGTGAGCTCAATGGGCGTGTGCCTCTGATCGGATTCTCGGGAAGCCCTTGGACGTTGGCGACTTACATGGTCGAAGGAGGCTCATCCAAGGACTTTCGGCGTAGCAAGGCGATGCTTTATGACAATCCGCAAGCCATGCACAACCTGCTCGATAAGCTGGCCCGCTCGGTAACCGCCTATCTGAATGGTCAGATTCAGGCAGGTGCCCAGGCGGTACAGATCTTTGATACATGGGGAGGCAATCTGTCTTCGGCGGCTTATCAGGAGTTTTCTCTCGCATACATGCGCAGGATTGTTGATGGCCTGATTCGTGAGCGTGAAGGCCGCAAGATTCCTGTCATCCTGTTTACCAAGAATGGTGGTCTTTGGTTGGAGAGCATGGCGGCCTCTGGCGCAGACGCATTGGGACTGGATTGGACATGCGACATTGGCGACGCCCGTAGCCGTGTGGGTGACAAGGTGGCGCTGCAAGGCAATATGGACCCGGCGGTACTGTATGCCAAACCTGACGCGATCCGTTCAGAAGTGGCGCGGATTCTGGCTCGCTACGGTAAAGGCTCCGGGCATGTTTTCAATCTGGGGCACGGAATCACGCCGGAGGTAGACCCTGCACATGCAGGTGCCTTCATCGAGGCTGTTCATGAGCTCTCGGCGCCTTATCACGAGGCATAAGGCGGTCGACAAAGACCGGGTCATGCACCCGATCCATTAAAAAGGCAAAGCCGCTCATCGAGCGGCTTTAACATTCAAGGGGAGGGCTGGCAGGCGAGCCAGGTGTAACGCAACAGCCAGTGCTCCGACCAGGAGTGTGGCGATGAACAGTCCGACACCATTCCATCCCGCTTCGTGCCAGAACACGCCGCCTAATGTTCCTGCGATGCTTGAGCCCACATAGTAGCAGAACAGGTAAAGCGACGAAGCTTGTCCCTTTGCTTGCCGAGCGCGGCGACCGATCCAACTGCTGGCGACCGAATGAGCCCCGAAAAAGCCAAAGGTAAACAGCAGCATGCCCACCAGGACCAACGGCAAGGGGGTGAATAGCGTCAGCACCACGCCACCCAGCATCAGAAGAATCACCGCCCAAAAGACGCGGCGGCGACCAAGTTTATCCGCTAATGAGCCTACTTGGGCCGAGCTGTAGATACCCGACAGGTAGACGACCGACAAGACGCCCACAACGGCTTGACTGAGATGATAAGGCTCACCTAACAGGCGATAGCCAATATAATTAAACAACGTGACAAAGGCGCCCATTAACAGAAAGCCCTCGAGAAAGAGCCAAGGTAGCCCAGCGTCTCGAAAGTGTTGGGTAAAGCCATTGACCAGTGTGCGAGGCTTCAGGGGAGTCGGGCGGAAGTGACGTGACTCCGGCAAACGCCGCCAGAATACGATAGCGGCAATCAGCGCCAGACTGCCCAGGATTGCTAGAGCAATCCGCCAAGAGACAAAGTCCACCAAAACGCCGCTGATGACGCGCCCACTCATCCCACCCAGCGCGTTGCCGCTGATATACAGCCCCATGGACAGGCCGATGTGCTGGGGATGGATTTCCTCAGACAGATAGGTCATGGCAACGGCGGCCAGACCGGATAGCGATAGACCAACCAATGCCCGCGTGACGAGAACACCTTCCCAGGTGGGCATGATGGCGCTAAGCAGCGTAAAGAAAGCGGCGGCGAAGAGTGAGACCACCATGACCGGCTTGCGGCCGATGGCATCTGAAATAGGACCTGTAACCAGTAGCCCGACCGCCATGAGCCCAGTTGATACGGAGAGCACGAGGCTGCTTTTGGCCGCCGTTATACCAAAGGCTTCGGAAAAAATGGGCATCATGGGCTGTACACAGTACAGCAGGGCAAACGTGGCGAAGCCGCCACAGAAAAGTGCAAGGGCTGTATGGATGAACTGGCGAGTGCCTTTCTCAATGTACAAATCGGCATCTTCTACTGCTTGGTTGGCAGCTTCACGTGCTGCCTGAATAGGCGCAGGTTCTTCTTCAGGTTGGGCATGCTCGTGACGAGCAGGTAAAGCAGACTTACTCACGTTAAACCTCAAAATCTGGACGAACGAAAGGACGGCGCAGCGAAAGCGCTGCACAATCTGAAATTTATTATTGGTTACTGAAAGAATAAGAGCTGATGTTTATTCTTTCCAATATATTATTCGACCGATTTGATATGTATTAAATATCAATAGAGGCGCTATGGAATTAAGACATTTACGGTACTTTGTAGCCGTCGCAGATGAGTTGCATTTTGGTCGAGCGGCTGAACTCCTGGGTATTTCACAGCCACCACTGAGTCAGCAGATACAAGCTTTGGAAGAGGAGCTGGGGGCACGCCTGTTTGAGCGCACGAATCGTCGTGTTGCATTGACTGAGGCTGGCCGGCTCTTTCTGGATGAGGCTCGGCAGGTGTTGGCGCAGGTAGATAAGGCCACCGACATTGCACGGCGAGCGCAACGGGGAGAGCTGGGTGAGTTACAAGTGGGTTTTACGGTCTCCGCGCCCTTTATTGCTACTGTGCCACGCTCTATTTTCAACTTCCGTCAGCGCTTTCCAGCGGTACACCTGGCTTTGCAGGAAATGAGCAGCCGAGAGCAGACCGAGGCGCTGATGGATCGCAAGCTCCAGGTAGGACTGATCCGGCCTATTACCATGTCGGATGCGCTGGTCTCGATAGAGCTGTTTCGGGAGCCCCTCGTCGCTGTGATGCGGGCGGACCATCCCTTGGCCCTACAAACCCACGAAAGCATTGCTATCAAACAGTTGGCCGAGGAACCCTTTGTTTACTTTCCTCGTACCTACGGTACAGGTCTATATGACCAATTGATCAGCTTGTCTCAACAAGCTGGATTCAGCCCGCGAATCGTTCAGGAAGCTCGAGAAACTACGATCATTATTGGACTGGTGGCGGCCGGATTGGGTGTTTCGGTTTTGCCAGCAACCTACCGGCGAATGCATATCGAAGGTGTTGTCTACAGAACCCTGGTGGACGAGGGCGCCACCTCCGCATTGTGGCTTATTCATCGTCGTGACGAGCGCTCATCACTTGCACGTGCGTTCATTGAGTTGTTGACGCAAGGCGCCGGTATTATGAAGAGCAGCTGATTTCCAGGTGTTTGCCCCAATCCGGTGGGCGTTGAGCGAATCGGTCGTTGCCCGGTTGCTCTTCAAAGGGTCGGGTCAGAACCTTATGAAGCTGGCGAACTTCTTCATAATTACCCGCCTCAGCCTGCTCGATCGCCTGTTGGGCCAGATAGTTACGCAGTACATAGAGTGGATTGACTGCGTGCATGCGCTCCTGGCGTGCGGGTTGATCGCCGCCTTCCTGCTCGGTGCGGTTCAGGTATTGGCGACTCCACTCATCAAATCCAGCCAAATCAACAAAGTCGTTTCGAAGAGCCGCAATCGCCTGCTCCGGAACCTCATCGCCCAGACGTCGGAAGAAGAGTGAGTAGTCAACGGCACTGCCTTGCATCAGGCTGAGCAGCCGCTCGATCAGCTCCTTATCCGCCGCTTGCTCTGTCATAAGGCCGAGTCGACGTCGCATCAATGCCTGGTAATGCGCCTCATAAAGCGGCAAAAATAATTCGAGTATTCCTTTCAGCGTTTCGACAGGCACCCTCGGCGTCAACGCCTGCGCCAGTGCCGCCAGGTTCCAGTGCGCAATGGGGACCTGATTGCTGTAGGAGTATCGGCCACTGTAGTCAGAGTGGTTACAGATAAAATGCGCGTCAAAGTCATCCAGGAAGGCATAAGGGCCAAAATCGAATGTAATGCCGAGAATAGACATGTTGTCTGTGTTCATCACGCCGTGGCAAAAGCCGTAAGCCTGCCAGTAGGCGATCAGCTCGGCGTTGCGCTCGACGACTTCACGGAAAAAAGCCGCATAAGGATCAGGTTGCTCCAGGCATTGTGGGTAGTGCGCCTCAAGCACATGCTGGCCAAGCTTTTCCAACAAATCATTGCGCTGCGTATAGTAAAAGTATTCGAAATGCCCGAAGCGTATATGGCTTTGGGCAAGCCGTAGCAGCATGGCGCCGGTTTCGACTCGTTCGCGTATGACCTCTGTAGTGGAGCCGGTCACACACAGCGCGCGGCTTGAAGGGATACCCAGTGCATAAAGTGCTTCTGAGGCCAGAAACTCTCGAATGGACGAGCGTAAGACTGCACGTCCGTCTCCCATTCTTGAGTAGGGTGTCATGCCGGCACCCTTGAGGTGAAGATCCCAGTGCTCTCCCTTGTCGTTTATGACCTCGCCAAGCAAAAGGCCGCGGCCATCACCCAGGCGAGGATTGTAGGAGCCGAACTGATGGCCTGAATAAACCATGGCGCGTGAGTCGGCTGTATCCCAGAGCTTGTGCCCGGAAAAGATTTCCGTGAATTCCGGTCGTTGCGCCTCGGCAACATCCAGATCCAGCAGTGCCATGGCGGCCTCCGAGACGACCACCAACTTTGGATTTTCAATAGGCTTGGGTTGGATGGCCGTCGAAAAATCATCGCCCAGACGGGCAAAGCGGTTATCGAACTCAAGCGCTTCAAGGGTTTTCACGGCACTCTCCGGACTGCAAATGTATTTATCTAGACAGCGTAAAACGTGCCCTGATCATTCCTTCTGTCCAGAGTAGGTCGGAGAAGGCACTTCATCCTTGCTCAAGGTGCGCTCAGATCCTTCCCTATTCTTTACAGACACTTCCAGCTGGCGAAAGGCGATCTCTATATTGTTCTCCCTGAACAGTCGCTCGATGCTGCGGTTGATTTCATCAGTAGCAAAGCCGCGATCGCCCAACTCCCGCACGTGAACGCGTAACTCATGATTCAGTGTGTTCTCACCAAACGCCTGTAGCAGGACCATTGGTTCTGGATCATGCAAAACCCTGGGATTGTCGTAGGCGGCCTTATAGAGCAGCTCGCGTACTTTTTCCAGATCGGAGCCGTTGGCCACATTAACCAGCAGCGTGATACGCGTCATGGTGTCTGTCAGCGTCCAGTTGATGAGCTGACTCGTCACGAACGTCTTGTTAGGCACAATGACGGATTTGTTGTCAGCATCGGTGATATGGGTCGCCCGAATCTGAATGCGTTTGACTGTGCCTGTAACATTACCGATGGTAATCAGGTCGCCGATTCGAACAGGGCGTTCGAACAGGATGATCAGGCCGGAAATGAAGTTACCGAATATCTCCTGAAGGCCAAAACCCAAACCAACCGAGAGGGCCGCTGCCAGCCACTGGAGTTTGTCCCAGCTAACGCCCAGCGTGGAGAGCGAACTGATAACACCCACGCTAATGATTACATAGGACAATAGCGTCGTGGTTGCATACGCGGTCCCTTGCGCCAGGCTCAGGCGGGAAAGTACCACAACCTCAAGCAGGCCGGGCAGGTTGCGTGCCAGTGCAAAGGTGAGGCCTGCAAAGATGACCGCTTTGATGACGTCTCGCAGGGTAATCGGCATCATGGTTGCCGACTCACCCGTACCGCTCGTGTACTGGTAAAGCGTGACGTTATCCAGGTATGAGAAGACTGCCACCACGTCCACCCAGACCCAATACAGTACTCCTAGGAAGCCTAACCATAGGGCAAGGCGGATTAGACGTAAGGACTGCTGATTGACCTGCTCCATATCCAGCGCAGGCTCTTCTATGGCTTCACCGGTTTCACCCGCCTCCTGCATGCTCTGTCGCTTGGCCAGGGCGCGATGATAGGCGAGGCGTCTTGCGGCCACGCTTAAGCCCCGCGAGAAGGCGGCTTCGAGAATGACCCAGCAGAGCAGCAGATACAGCGTATCGATAAGCCGGTCGGTCAGTTTCAGTGAGGTGTAGTAGTAGCCTAGGCAAACAGCCAGGAACAGTCCGGCCGGAATGGCGGTAATGATCAGTCCAAACATCAGCCGGAAGAAGGGCAGACGTTCTCGAGCCGCCGTGTTAAGCAAGGAGCGACCCAGCATCCAGGACATGCTGGCATAGCAGATCAGAACAATAAGAATACCCAGTACGTCTTCAGACAGGCTTGTCAGCTGACGTTGGGCAATAGCTGCTACGGCCATTAATGCCAAGGCCAATAGGCCCAGACGCCTGACCAGGCGGCGCATGGAATCTACTTGTGCGCGTGACCAGCGGAAATGGGTCTCTGCAACACCTCCACCTTCCAGTAGGCGGTAAACGGTATAGAACACCAGCCAGCCGGCAGCCATCTCCATAAGCGCTGCGCCAATGGATGCGTTCACGCCCCGCTTGTCGCCCTCAAGGGCAACGCCGATCAAACCTAGCGACAGGCTGACAGGAAGAGTCAGCAGCACGGTCAGAACGATCGCGAGCGGCGTGTGTAGCTGGCTGTCACGCTGAAAATGCCCGATGTCCTTGTTCAGGGCATTAAGTTTTTCGTAAAGATACCGGCGCTTCCACAGTAGCGTTGCAATAGCAAGGATGAGAGGCAGAAACAGCCAGGGGCGTTCGGCCAGGCCAGCTGACAGCTCACCTACGCTGGCGCGCCAAGGCACATTTGCAATCTGTTCGACCAACGACTTGGGCGCATCCTTGAGCCAGCCCCAATCCAGTGGACGATTGCTGGGAATCCAGAACATCTGCTCATCAAGCGTTGAGCGGAGGCTTTCGCTGGTCGCTAACAGTTGCTGCTGGTTCAGCTGAAGCGTAATTGACTCACTTAACAACGCGCTTAGTTCGGTACTTAGGCGATCCTGCAGGTCCGCTCGGGTTCTGATCAGTTCCAGTAGTTTCTTGCGAAGCTCAGGCGTCGTCTGCTCGGGTGGCATCTGAGCCATGACCTTGTCCAGGTAATCCCAAGGGTTGGCGATTTGCGTGCGCTGCTGGTTCAAGTCGAACTGGTATAGACGTATATCGGCAATCTCGTCCGTCAGTCCCTTGGTTGCTTCGACCGTTGGCAGGGAGGCCCGCTGTTGATAGAGCAGTTTGGAAAGCAGCAGGCTGCCTTTCAGGACATTGATCTGCTGCTGCATGGTCTCGCCGGTCTGCTTGAGCTGATCAAGTCGCTGCTTGATTTCAAGATTGTTTCGAGTGAGCTCATTCAGGCGATCCGTCGCACGCAAGAGGTAGTCGGAAAGCTTGAGGTTAAGATTTGTTTCGCTGGTCAGGACATCGTTACTACCTGCTGTCTTCTGCGATTCACGAGACAGGGCGGCAAAGGTTTCCTCTGACTGCTGGCGACGTTTGCTGCTGATGAGGGCTTGCAGATCGAGACTTTCTTTCTCGATCAGTTTGACACGCTCCGTGTAGAGTTCACGTTGAATGGTGCCAAGATCTTGCAGCGTGCTGTTGCCCGAAAGTTCCTGCTTACGCAGTTGAATCAGTGCGTTGCGTTCCGCCTGTTCGGCTAATAGCTGATTGCGACGTTCAGGCGTAATGGGCTTACCACTTTCCTTGCCACTCTTGAGAATGTCGGCAATGGTCTGTACCCGCATTTGCGCATTGCTGATTTCGACCTGGGCACGCTCGGGTCGTGTTTGCGATGTGATGACTAGTGTATTGGCATCATTCAGGGCGTTCTGCCAGTCGTTGAGCTGTGAGTTGCGCTGGCTTTGAAGATTCTCCAACTCCTGGGGACTGGCGTTGGCATAGCGTTGGGTAACTGGCGGCTTATCCTGCTCGGTTTGGAGTTTGGCCAGGTCCTTCTGGGCATCTTTGATCAGCTGCGGTGCTTGTGTGATCTTGCGTTTTACATCCGCTAGGTCCTGCTCATGCTGATCCTTCTGGTCTAGCAGCTGCAGCGTATTTTTCAGAATGTCCTGAACGGTCTGCTGATCGGAGGCAGAAAGCTTCCGGTCAGCCAACGTGTCCAGGCTATGCTGAATCTGCTTGGCATCAGGCAGGTTGGATTCTTGTGAATAAGCGAGCGGAAAGTTGAGACAAAAGCCCAACAACACGATCTTGAGCAGAATACGCAAGGCGAGCATGATCACATCTTGGCAGCAGGAAAGGCGAGGAGGTTAAATCCCCGCCTTTGCTGACGCAACTGCTCTTGTCGGTCGAGCCGACTACCGCACGAATCAGAGGAAAAGAGCAGGTCCTGAACGGCCTTCTGGGAACTTGACCCCAATTTTTCTCACACGATTGCCTTCAAGCGAAGCGACTGTCCAGGTCAGGCCGCTCCATTCGATCTGGTCACCAATGACCGGCTCACCGCCAATGCGCTGGGTAATAAAGCTTCCCAACGTCTGCTCCCCATCCAGCTCGCCAAGGTTAAGACCATACAGCGAGGCCACCGCCTTAAGCTCTGCGTTGGCTTCCAGTACGAAATCACCAAAGAAGCGCTGGCCTCGCTCTGGTGCTTGACTGAACAACTTGCCCAGGGCTGAGAGATCATACTCATGACCAATGACACACAGGATGTCGCCTGCTTCCAGCTTGGTACTGCCGGAAGGGTGTAGGAGCTGTTCCCCGCGGAAGAGCGCCGCGATACGAGTATTGGGCGGCATTTTCAACTCGCGAAGCGCTGCGCCAATACACCATTTCTCCTTGCCCAGGCGGTAGACGAAAAGCTCCCATTCACTGGTGGGATGCACCTGCAGGCCGGAGCGCGAGAAAGGGACAGGCTCTGGCGGTACGGTAACGCGCAGCCACTTTGCCGCGAGCGGCAGGCTTGAACCTTGTAACAGCAGTGAAACCAGAACGATAAAGAAGGCTACGTTAAAGAACAGCTGGGCCTGGGGCAGGCCTGCCATCATAGGGAAAACAGCCAGGATGATCGGTACCGCTCCGCGTAGCCCTACCCATGAGATGAAGAGTTTTTCGCGACCATGGAACGCTTTAAAGGGAAGCAGGCCTACAAAGACTGACAGGGGGCGCGCGATCGCGATCATCCAAAGGGCCAGGCCCAGAGCGGGCAGGGCAATGGGGAGCAGATTGTGCGGCTCTACCAAGAGCCCCAGCACCAGGAACATGCCGATCTGTGCCAACCAAGCCATGCCGTCCAGCATATGTAGCATGCCGTGGCGGCTCCGAATTGGTCGGTTGCCCATAACCAGACCCGCCAAATACACCGCCAAGATGCCACTACCATGAGCTGCGTTGGTAATGGCAAAAATGAACAAGCCTCCACTGACTGCCAGTAGCGGATAGAGACCATCGGCCAGTTGCATACGGTTGATAAGCTGCAGCAGTAACCAACCACCCCCCAGGCCAAGCAGGCTGCCAATGGCGAATTCACGTACGAAGTTCCAGACGAGCCCCCAGCTGAAGCCTGTCTGGCCGCTGGCCAGAAGCTCGATCAGCGTGACGGTAAGAAAGACCGCCATAGGGTCATTGCTGCCTGACTCGATTTCAAGGGTTGCGGTAACACGCTCATTGAGCCCGCGCCCGCCAAGCAGTGAAAATACTGCAGCAGCATCGGTCGAGCCGACAATGGCGCCGATCAGCAGTCCTTGCAGGATATTCAGGTCGAAAAGCCATGCCGCCATAGCGCCTGTTAACCCGGCGGTAATCATTACGCCCACGGTTGCCAGGGACAGTGCTGGCCAGAGCGCCACTCGGAAACTGGATACGCGTGTACGCATACCGCCGTCCAGCAGAATGATCGCCAGGGCAAGATTGCCTACCAGGTAGGCGAGGGGGTAGTTATTGAAATTGATATGACCAGGGCCGTCTACGCCTGCCAGCATCCCGACTGCAAGAAAAATCACAAGAATGGGAATGCCCAGGCGCGAGGAAAGCGAGCTGACCAGAATGGAGAGACCGACCAGGACCGCGCCAATCAAAAATAGGCTATTGATTGTGACGGCATCCAAATCGAAACTCCTGCATAGTGGGTAGGCGCGATGCGCTGGATTCTTGATTTAACCTGTTGATTCGGCAAGCTGTCAAAATTAATGCCAGATTCTTTTGAGCCATGCGACGAACAGGGGACTTCCAGTACACTGCGCGCCTTCACAGGAGCGAATCATGAATTACCGACACGCCTTCCATGCCGGAAACCATGCCGATGTGCTGAAGCACTTTGTACTGTCTCGCGTATTGATGTTGCTGGGGCGCAAGGAAACACCCTACGCCTATCTGGACACACATTCGGGCATAGGGCTTTACGATCTGCTGGGAGATCAGGCTAGCCGTACCGGTGAATGGCAAGATGGAATAGGCCGACTCTGGGAGGCGAAAGACCTCCCTGATCCGCTTGTCGCTTACAAGGAGGCTGTCGCTGCTCTTAATAGTGATGGGGCGTTGCGCTTCTACCCGGGGTCACCCGAAATCGCTCGGCGCTTTTCCCGTCCCCAGGATCGTTTGCACTTGAATGAGCTGCATCCTGAAGATGCTCTGCTGCTCAAGGAAAACATGGGGCAAGAAAGACGGATCGCTGTTCATCATCGGGACGGCTGGCTGTTACCCAAAGCACTGCTGCCCGTGCAGGAGAAACGCGCTGTGCTCTTGATCGATCCTCCTTTTGAAAAGGTGGACGAGTTTGAGCGGTGTTCAATGGCATTAAAGGAAAGCATTGCCCGTATGCGGCAGATCGTGACCGCTATCTGGTATCCCATCAAGGATCAGCGTCAGCTCAAGCGGTTTTATCAGGATCTGCAAAAGAGTAATGCACCCAAACTTCTACGTGCCGAACTCTGGATACATCCCGCCGACAATCCTGTGGGGCTCAATGGCTCTGGTATGGTGATTTCCAACCCCCCGTGGGGTCTGGAAGACGAACTCAGAAGCGTTTTGCCCTGGCTTGCCAAACAACTGGGACAAAGCCAGCCTAGCTGGAAGCTGGACTGGCTGATCGAGGAAAAAAGCACCTGATGTAGCCGGGGTTGGCTACCTTCCTCGATTCCAAGGCCTTACAACAGGCGGCGCGACTAGATCTTGTTAAGGTTCAGATAGCGACGAAGGCTATCAAGCAGCTCGTTACCAGGAATGGGACGGTCAAACAGATAACCCTGGCCTACGTCGCAATGATGGCGACGTAGAAAGCTCAGCTGTTGTGTCGTTTCGATACCTTCAGCCACAACCTTGAGTCGCAGGTTATGGGCCATGGCCACTACGGCCGACGTGATCTCCATATCGTCCTGATTGGCCGGAATGTCCTTGATAAAGCTTCGGTCGATCTTGATGACATCGATCGGGAATTTCTTGAGGTAGCTGAGCGACGAATAGCCCGTACCAAAATCGTCCATGGCCAAGCTGAGCCCGATTTGCTTCATCTCCTCTAGCTGCTGGCGTGTCTCATCGGTTGCATCCAGAAGCAGGCTTTCGGTCAGTTCAAGCTCAAGGCGATGAGGAGGGAGGCGTTCTTCAATTAGAATGCTTCTGATTGAGCTGACAAGCTCCTGATCAGTGAACTGTTTGGGAGAAAGGTTGATGGCCATCTGTAAATGGCCCAGGCCAGCGGCATCCAGCGCCTTGATTTGCCTGCAGGCTTCCCGAATGACCCATTTACCAATCGGGATGATCAGACCGGTCTCTTCCGCCACGCTGATGAACTGATCGGGTCGTATCATGCCCCGTTCGGGGTGATTCCAGCGCAACAGCGCTTCAAGCCCCAGCAGTTGGGCGCTTTTGAGGCAGATCTTTGGCTGGTAATGAACCTCCAGCTCGTTGAGTTCGAGGGCTCGACGAAGGTTATTCTGCATGAACAGCTTGTGACTGGCTTCGGTCACCAGCGATTGTGTATAGACCTGTACCCGGTTTCCGCCGCTGGCCTTGGCCTTGTGCAGCGCCAGGCCTGCATGCTTCATGAGCGTTTGCGAGTCTTTACCGTGATCAGGGGTAACGGTCAGGCCAATCGAACAACTGACCAGCGTCGGTTGGCTTTCAACATAGATGGGCTTTTCGAGCATGCTTAGCAGCGCGCTCGCGACATCCAGACCTTCCTGGGCATCCATCTGCTCAAGCAGCACGGCAAACTCATTACTGGCGATCCGTGCGATCAGCGTACTTTGCCCCAGTGAGCTTTGCAGGCGTCTGGCCAGGCTGACCAGCAGGTTATCGCCAGCTTCATGACCCAGGCTGTCATTGATTCGTTTGAAGTGATCAATGTCGATCAGCATCAGGCAGTTATGGATATCCTCCCGTCCTGCCAGGCGTTTTTCCAGGCGATCAATGAAGTAGTGACGATTGGCCAGCCCTGTCAGGCTGTCACGATAAGCCAGCTTTTCCATATTTTGCTGGGTCAGCTTGGCCTGGGTGATGTCCTCGAAGATACCAATGTAGTGGGTCAGCTCACCGTTGTCTGAGTAGACTTTGGAAAGCGAAAGATGGCCCCAGTAGGAGATCTGGTCCTTGCGCTGGCAGCGAAGCTCGCCTTGCCAGCTGTTCTGTTTTTCCAGGGCCGCATAGGCGTCGGGTAGAAGTTCCGACCAGTTGGTCAATGCCGGTAGCTCACTGATGGGCTGACCGCAGACTTCTTCGGCAGTGTACTGGGTAATGGTTGTAAAGCTGGGGTTGATGTATTCGATCTCCCCTTTGCGATTGACCAGCAGAAAAGCATTGGCGCTCTGCTCAACCGCCCGTTGGAACAGATGCAGGGCATGGGTGGCACTGCGGCGCTCCTGGCTATCAAGCACTTTGGCGTACTGATCGGCCAATTCGCAGGCAAACGCAATTTCATCGTTCTGCCAGATTCTGGGCTGGTCGGTTTGCTCAAGGCGAAGGATGCCTAATACCCGGCCATCTACACGTATGCAGATATCCAGAAGCGAGCGAATGTCATGGGCGAGCAGATACGGCTTGGTCCATTCGCGTGTACGAAGATCGTGTTGAGCATCCTGCGCATCGATTGATCGGGCCTTATGAAGCGCCTCCACATACGCCGGAAAATCATCCAATGACCAAGAGGAGACAGACGACGTATTAGGAGATTCGCCATGGGTGTAGACAGGGCGTAAATGGTTTTCGCCCACCTGCCACACACTGGCTCGTTTCACGCTACAGGTTTCACTGGCTGCACGAGTGATCAGTTGGGCCGCTTCCTGAAGCGGGTCGCTGGAGCTGTAGGCGTGTTGTGTCAATTCAAGCAAAAGATTGCGGTGTGCTCTTACCCGTTCAACACGAGCTTGTTCCTGTACGCAGGACTGCTCAAGAAGATCCAGCGAGGCTTTAAGATCCCTGTTTTGCGCCATCAGCGTAGTAGTCAGTCGCTCGGCCTCTGAAGCCAGCTCTACAGGAATCAGGTAGCCGTGCAGGATTTCACGACCATGGCGGGAGATTGCCTCGCCAATTTCAACCATTGACGTCGCGCCTGCCGGTGCGTGCAGGGTATAGCGAATGACGTAATGGCGGCGCTTGAGCAATTGCTGCTGTATGGCATCGTGCAGGTGATAGCGTGCCGCAGGCTCCATGAGGCTGGCGTAAGGCGACTCGAGAAGCGAGCAAAGCTCATAGGCAGGCAGCCCCAGACTTTTTTCACATGCCTGGTCTAGATCCAGCAGCGCCCAGCTGGGCTCATTGAGCCGCTCGAAGCGCAACATCCCCAGCTGTGCGGGCACAGGCGGCTGCATAGCAACCTCGGCCACTGAGAGACTGGCAGCATCAGGATGAATCTTCATGCGGCGGTTCGCTTCCAACGGCCCTTGATAAGGGGCGCGTACTTATGGGTTATGCCAAGTCGACTTAACGAAAGGGCGTACAGTAAGCCAATCCGGTTTTATTTGCAGTGACTGTCTTCTGGATTCCGCCAGAACGAGGCACCCATAAGTCCTTTCAGGGAGCAAGGGTGCATCAAGCCAACCACACTGACAAGCGTCTCGATAAAACAGACAGCAGCTTGGTATTAAGAAGCTTTATCGATCCAGCAAGTCAAATTCTTTAAAAAAAACCCTGCCGGGGTGGCAGGGTTCCAGATGACCGAGCATTTCATCGGCCAGACGGTTGCCGGCAGATGCCGGCATCGTCTCTTTACAGCAGCAGGCCGCGAATTTCGGCCAGTAGGTCGCCCAGTCGCTTGGTGAAGCGGGCCGCCGCAGCGCCATTGATCACACGGTGATCATAGGAGAGCGAAAGCGGCAGCATCAGGCGCGGCTGGAAGGCCTTGCCGTCCCATACTGGTTGCATGGTGGCCTTGGATACTCCCAGGATTGCCACTTCCGGTGCGTTGACGATCGGCGTGAAGCCGGTGCCGCCAATATGGCCGAGGCTGGAGATCGTGAAGCAGGCCCCTTGCATGTCGTCGCCGGAAAGCTTCTTGTTGCGTGCTTTCTCAGCCAGTTGAGCGGCTTCGGCAGCCAGCTGCAGAAGACTCTTCTGATCGACGTTGCGAATGACAGGTACCAGCAGCCCATCCGGCGTGTCCACGGCAAAGCCAATGTGCACGTATTTCTTGCGGATAATGGCCTTGCCACTCGGTGCGAGCGAGGCATTGAAGTCCGGCAATTCCTTGAGCACATGGGCGCAGGCCTTGAGCAGGAACGGCAGGATGGTCAGCTTGACGCCCGCTTTTTCTGCCACAGCCTTCTGACCCACACGGAAGGCTACAAGATCAGTGACATCAGACTGATCGAACTGCGTTACGTGAGGCACGTTCAGCCAGCTGCGATGCAGATTGGCAGCACCTACCTGCATCAGGCGTGTCATCGGAACTTCTTCGATTTCGCCAAACTTGCTGAAGTCCACGGTCGGAACCGGAGGAATTCCGGCGCCACCGGTAGCTGCCGCTGCGGCCGGAGCAGATTTGCTCTTTTGCAGCTGATCCTTTACGTACGACTGGACGTCTTCCTTGAGAATACGTCCTTTCGGACCAGTTGGCGTCACTTCGCTCAGCTCGACGCCAAACTCGCGTGCCAGCATCCGTACAGCCGGGCCAGCATGCACTTTCTTGCCAGGCTGGCCGGTGGGCGTGGGCGCTTGCGGTGCCTTGGCCGGCGCTGGGCTTGGGCTCGCCTGCTTTTGTGCAGGAGCTGCATTTTGCTGAGCCGGTGCAGGCTTCTCAGCCTTTTTCTTCGGTGCTGCGCCTTGAACCTTCAAGGTCAGAATCAGATCGCCAGTTTTGGCCTGATCACCTACCTTGATGGAAACGCTTTCCACCACGCCCGCCTTGGGCGCCGGGATTTCCATGCTGGCCTTGTCGGACTCCAGGGTAATCAGCGACTGGTCCGCTTCTACCGAGTCACCCGCTTTGACCATCACTTCGATCACATTGGCGCTACCGGTCGAGCCGATGTCAGGCACCTTGATCTCTTCAGTGCTCTCGCCAGCAGGCTCTTCGTCGGCCGTCTCGTGCAACTCAGGCTCGGCTGCCTGTACGGCAGGCTTGTCACTGGTGGATTGAGCCGGCACGGAGGAGGCGTTGCCGCTTCCCTTAAGCACCAGAATCAGGTCACCTGTACCTACTTCATCACCCACCTTGACGGCGATACTTTCAATTACGCCGGCTGCAGGGGAAGGGATCTCCATGCTGGCCTTGTCGGATTCCAGCGTAATCAAGGTTTGTTCGGCTTCGATCCGGTCGCCAACCTTGACTGGAAGTTCGATGATGTTGGCTTTGCCACTGGTGCCGATATCCGGCACATGGATTTCCTGGGCGGCGCCGGTACCTGCCTGATCGTCTTCCTTGGCGGACGCGGATGGATCCTCGTCACCTGGAGGCGTTGGCATTTCGACTTCATCGTCAGCAGCGCCTGCAGCAACAGCCATGGGCTCGGCTGCATCGGTTTCACCCGATGCGCCATCTTCCATGTCCAGCAGCAGGTCGCCGGTTTTCAGCGTATCGCCCAGCTTGACGTGCAGCGCAGCGATCTTGCCGGCCTTGGGCGCGGGAATCTCCATGCTGGCCTTGTCGGACTCAAGCACGACGAGGCTTTGCTCAGCCTCGACGGTGTCGCCCACCTTGACCAGAATTTCGATGATCTCGCCTTCGCCACTGCCGATATCAGGTACGCGAATGGTTTCACTCACAATAATTTCTCCTTTTCACCGTCGGCATCAGCAATCAAGCGGGTTGCGCTTGAGCGGATCGATACCGAACTTGGTGATGGCATCCGCTACGACCTGACGCTCGATAGCGCCACGATCGGCCAAGGCTTGCAGAGCAGCCAGGGCGACCCAGTGGCGATCCACTTCAAAGAAGTGACGCAGTTTCTTGCGCGAGTCGCTGCGGCCGAAACCGTCAGTGCCCAGCACCTGGTATTCCTTGGATGGAACCCACTGGCGAACCTGGTCGGCGAACAGCTTCATGTAGTCGGTAGAAGCAATGACCGGGCCTTCACGACCTTCCAGGCACTGCTGGATATAGGCCTTGCGGGGCTCTTCCAGCGGATGCAAGCGGTTCCAGTGGTCAACTGCCAGGCCATCACGGCGCAGCTCGTTGAAGCTGGTGACGCTCCAGATGTCTGCACCGATACCCAGTTCGCGCAGAAGGGCCTTCGCTTCGCGAACTTCGCGCAGGATAGTGCCCGAGCCCAGGAGCTGAACGCGATGCTTGAAATCGCCGGTTTCTTCTTCCAGGAGATACATACCCTTGATGATGCCTTCCTCGGCACCTTCAGGCAGCGCGGGCTGCTGGTAGTTCTCGTTCATGACCGTGATGTAGAAGAACACGTTCTTCTGCTCTTCGGTCATCTGGCGAATGCCTTCGCGAATGATGACCGCCAGCTCGTAGGCATAGGTGGGGTCGTACGTGCGGCAGTTCGGAATGGTTGCTGCCAGGATATGGCTGTGACCGTCTTCGTGCTGCAGACCTTCACCGTTCAGCGTAGTACGACCGGCAGTACCGCCAATCAGGAAACCACGCACCTGACTATCGCCAGCGGCCCAGGCTAAGTCGCCGATACGCTGGAAACCGAACATCGAATAGTAGATGTAGAACGGCAGCATGGGCTGGTTGTACGTGCTGTAAGACGTACCCGCCGCAATAAAGGAGCTCATGGCGCCTGCTTCGTTGATGCCTTCTTCGAGGATCTGGCCTTTCTTGTCCTCGCGGTAGAACATCACCTGATCCTTGTCGACAGGCTCGTAGAGCTGACCGACGGAGGAGTAGATGCCAAGCTGACGGAACATGCCTTCCATACCAAAGGTACGGGCTTCGTCCGGAATAATCGGGACGATGCGGCTACCCAGGTCCTTGTCTTTGACCAGTTGGGACAGGATGCGAACGAAGGCCATGGTGGTGGAGATCTCACGATCGCCAGAGCCGTCCAGGATAGCTTTCAACGTTTCCAGCGGTGGTGTCGGAATACTGATGCTGGTAGTGCGACGCTGCGGTACCGAGCCGCCTAGCGCTTCGCGACGCTTGCGCAGATACTTCATTTCCGGGCTGTCTTCGGCAGGACGGAAGAAGGGCAGGTCGGCCAGCTGATCATCGTTCAGCGGAATGTCGAAGCGGTCGCGGAATTTCTTCAGGCTCTCCACATCGATCTTCTTGGTGTTGTGGGCGATGTTCTTCGCTTCACCCGCACCGGTGCCGTAACCCTTGATGGTCTTGGCAAGAATGACCGTCGGCTGACCCTTATGGTTGACCGCCTGATGGTACGCTGCATACACCTTGTACGGATCATGACCGCCGCGGTTGAGCTTCCAGATGTCCTCATCGGACATGTCCTCAACCATCTTCAGCAGCTCAGGGTTGGCGCCGAAGAAGTGCTTACGAACGAACGCGCCGTCCTTAGCCTTGTAATTCTGGTATTCACCGTCGATGGCTTCATCCATGCGCTGCTGCATGAGGCCGTTTTCGTCACGGGCGAACAGGGGATCCCAGAGGCGACCCCAGATAACCTTGTTCACGTTCCACTGGGCGCCGCGGAAGACGCCTTCCAGTTCCTGGATGATCTTCGCGTTACCACGAACCGGACCGTCCAGACGCTGCAGGTTGCAGTTGATCACGAAGATCAGGTTGTCCAGCTTCTCGCGACCTGCCAGAGAGATGGCGCCCAGGGTTTCCGGCTCGTCAGTCTCGCCGTCACCGATAAAGCACCAGACCTTCTGCTTGCCGGCCGGGATGAAGCCGCGGTCTTCCAGGTACTTCATGAAGCGTGCCTGATAGATCGCCGTGATCGGACCCAGACCCATGGATACGGTCGGGAACTGCCAGAAATCGGGCATCAGGTGCGGGTGCGGATAGCTCGACAGACCGTTGCCATCTACTTCCTGGCGGAAGTTGTTCATCTGGTCTTCGGTCAGGCG
Source organism: Pseudomonas sp. LTJR-52 (assembly GCF_003691465.1). Taxonomy (NCBI): domain Bacteria; kingdom Pseudomonadati; phylum Pseudomonadota; class Gammaproteobacteria; order Pseudomonadales; family Pseudomonadaceae; genus Pseudomonas; species Pseudomonas sp. LTJR-52. The sequence goes on along the minus strand of NZ_CP033105.1, from coordinate 3,894,864 downwards.
GCCCTCAAGGAAGGCACGTGCGTAAACGCCAGGAGAGGCATGGCCCTGGTAATACACCAGGTCGCCGCCATGCTCTTCGGTTGGCGCTTTGAAGAAGTAGTTAAAACCAATGTCGTATAGCGTAGCGGACGAAGCAAAGGTAGAAATATGGCCGCCAAGGTCCGGGTCGCGGAGGTTGGTACGAACCACCATGGCCAACGCATTCCAGCGTACCAGCGAGCGAATCCGCCGCTCCATGAAGAGGTCGCCCGGCATCTGGACTTCTTTGGTAACCGGGATCGTGTTGCGATACGGGGTGGTGATCGCGTAGGGAAGCTGTGTACCTGTCCGAGTGGCCAGCTCACCCATACGGGTCAGCAGATAATGAGCTCGGTCTTCACCTTCGCAGTCTAATACGGACTCCAGGGCGTCCAGCCATTCCTGGGTTTCGACGGGATCAAGGTCTTGCATGGCTTGCTCCAGGGCGGAAAGGCTTCCAGAATCGGTTGCCTCGGTATCGCCGCCATCCTCTTGGGGGCAGCGTGAATTCTTGGATTATGACCGGGTGGTTCCCGGCCGGCGTGTAGTTTTACTACAAAACGGCGGTCGTTTCAGCTGCTCAGGTCAATGTCCGTTATAAAACAACGACAAATTGTCGCACGGTTTGACCTTCTCCTCAGCCGTTGACTCCACAGGATAGACCATGAGCCTGCCTTCCCTCACTGCTATTCCTGATTCACTTGCCGAACCTGTAGGGTGTGCGCAGGCACGCCTCATGGAGGCACTGAACGCACAGCCTGAACGTTTGCAATATTTTTCAGCATGGCCGCCAGCGCGGCGCAGCGACCTGTCACGGGTGATAGCGGCCAGCGAGTTTGTCGCTGAGCAGATTCAGCGCGATCCGGCATTAATGCTGGATCTGGCAGGCGAGGGCCTATTCGAGCGATCGCTGCCAGCCGGCACTATTCACCAACAACTGACCGACTGTCTAGCCGGATGTTCGGATGAAAACCAACTCGGACAGCGCTTACGCCGCTTTCGGCTGCGGCACCAGGTTCGCATTATCTGGCGCGATCTGACACGTCAGGCCGACCTGCTCGAGACGTGCCGTGACCTGACCGAACTGGCCGATGCCTGTATCGATGAGGCCTACCAATGGCTGTACAAGGACCAATGCCGTCAATCCGGGGTCCCGACGGGGCATCGGACTGGAGAGCCGCAGCATATGGTTATCTTGGGAATGGGCAAGCTGGGAGCGGGCGAGCTCAACCTTTCGTCCGATATCGATCTCATTTTTGTCTACCCCGAGGGTGGCGAGACAGTAGGGGCGCGTCGTGCACTGGACAATCAACAGTTCTTCATTCGCCTAGGCCAACGGCTTATCAAGGCCCTTGATACGATTACCGTAGATGGCTTTGTCTTCAGGGTTGATATGCGCTTGCGCCCCTATGGCTCGTCAGGCGCGCTGGCGCTGAGCTTTTCGGCCATGGAGCAGTATTACCAGGACCAGGGTCGGGACTGGGAACGTTACGCCATGATCAAGGCGCGTGTTGTGGGAGGCGATCAGCAGGCCGGAGCACAACTGCTCAGCATGTTGCGCCCCTTCGTCTACCGGCGTTACCTGGACTTTTCGGCGATTGAAGCGCTGCGCAACATGAAGCAGCTGATCCAGCAGGAGGTCAGGCGCCGTGAGATGGATGACAACATCAAGCTGGGCGCAGGCGGCATTCGAGAGGTGGAATTTATTGCACAGGCCTATCAGCTGATTCATGGCGGACGGGAGCTAAGCCTGCAGCAGCGCCCATTGCTGGTAATCCTGAGCGTCCTGAAGGATCTGGGCTATCTTCCCGCCGAGGCAGCCGAGGAGATGCGAGAGGCATACTGCTTTCTCCGCTACGTGGAGCATGCGCTACAGGCGATTGGAGACCGACAAACACAGAAATTGCCTGACAGCGAGCTGGATCGTGAGCGGGTAGCTTTCATGATGGGCTTCGATAGCTGGACTGCTTTTTTGAGTCGGCTGACTCACTGGCGCACCCGTATCAACTGGCATTTTCAGCAGGTTATTGCAGACCCGGACGAGGGAGCGGACAGTCAGTCAGAAATTGGGCAGGAATGGCTACCCCTCTGGGAAGGCAGTCTTGAGGATGCAGCAGCTATCCAGCAGTTGAAGGAGGCAGGCTTGAGCAGTCCCGAGTCAGCCTGGTCACGGTTGTGTGCGCTACGAAGCAGCAGTCAGGTTCGGACCATGCAGAGAATGGGGCGAGAACGGTTGGATGCCTTTATGCCTCGGCTGTTGACTCAGATTGTTTCTCATGACGAGCCCGACCAAGCCCTGGATCGCGTTCTACCATTGATCGAGGCCGTCGCCAGACGCTCGGCATACTTAGTGCTGCTCACCGAAAACCCCGGAGCACTGGAGCGTCTGCTCCAGCTCTGCAGTGCAAGTGTGTGGATTGCAGAGCAAATCACGCGTTTCCCCGCCTTGCTGGATGAGTTACTTAACGAGGGCCGCTTGTATCGCCCACCTCAAAAGCCTGAGCTGGTCGCGGAGCTGCGGGAGCGGATGGCACGCATCCCTGAAGATGATCTGGAGCAGCAGATGGAAATGCTCCGGCATTTCAAGCGCGCTCATGGACTGCGAGTGGCAGCGTCCGAGATTGCAGGCACGCTGGCCTTGATGAAGGTCAGTGATTACCTGACCTGGATGGCGGAGGCGATTCTTGATCAAGTGCTTGAGCTGGCCTGGCGACAGATGGTTCAGCGACATGGCCGTCCGCAACGTGCCGATGGGTCGCCATGTGATCCGGACTTCGTGATCGTAGGCTACGGCAAGGTCGGCGGTATTGAGTTAGGGCACGGTTCCGACCTTGATCTGGTCTTTATTCACGATGGTGATCCGTTAGCCGAGACGGATGGCGGCAAGCCTATTGATGGTGCTCAGTTCTATACACGTCTCGGTCAGCGCATCATCCACTTCCTGACCACGTCGACCACCGCCGGAACGCTGTATGAAGTCGACATGCGCCTAAGGCCTTCTGGTGCTGCCGGGCTTCTGGTCAGTACGATCAAGGCGTTCGAGCAGTACCAGCAGAACGAGGCCTGGACCTGGGAGCACCAAGCATTGGTGCGGGCGCGGGTGCTGGCCGGCTGCCCCGTCGTCACGGCACGGTTCGAGGCTGTACGGGCTACGGTCCTGAGCCGGCATCGTGATGAGGCCAAGCTGCGTCGTGAGGTCGGCGAGATGCGGATGAAGATGCGGGAAAACTTGGGAACCAAGGCTACCTCCGGTGGATCGTCGCCGATTGCCTTCGAGGCGGGCAGGGCATTTGACCTCAAGCAGGATGCAGGCGGTATCGTCGATATTGAATTTATGGTGCAATATGCGGTTCTTGTCTGGTCCTGGCAGCATCCTGATCTGCTGCGCTTCACCGACAATATCCGCATTCTGGAAGAACTGGAGCGGGCTGGATTGATCTCGAGTCCAGATGTCCATCTGTTGCAAGAGGCTTACAAAGCCTACCGTGCTGCCGCACACCGCCAAGCCCTGCAGAAGCAGGCAGGCGTAGTGGACGGCAGCCTCTTCCATGACGAGCGACACGGCGTCATGCGGATCTGGAAGTCGCTTGCGCTCGACCCACTCGCTGCGCAGCAGTACGAATCGAATTCTTGAGGAGCTGCAAATTATGTCGATGTCCGATCGTGACGGTGTGATCTGGTATGACGGTGAAATGGTGCCGTGGCGCGATGCGACCACCCATGTTCTGACCCATACGCTGCATTATGGAATGGGTGTGTTCGAAGGCGTTCGCGCTTACAACACCCCTCAGGGCACAGCAATCTTCCGTCTACAGGCGCACACGGATCGTCTGTTCGACTCCGCCCACATCATGGGCATGAAGATGCCTTTCACCAAAGACGAGATCAACGAAGCGCACCGCGCGGTGATTCGTGATAATAACCTTGAAAGCGCCTATCTGCGTCCGATGGTGTTCTACGGATCGGAAGGCATGGGACTGCGTGCGACCGGTCTGAAGGTGCATGTGATCGTGGCTGCCTGGCACTGGGGTGCCTACATGGGTGAGGAGGCGCTGGAACAGGGCATCAAGGTACGTACCAGCTCCTATACCCGTCACCACGTGAACATCTCCATGACCCGTGCAAAGGCCAACGGACACTACATCAACTCGATGCTAGCACTGCAGGAAGCCATTTCCGGCGGTGCAGACGAGGCCCTGCTGCTGGATCCGGAAGGTTATGTGGCTGAAGGCTCCGGTGAGAATATCTTCATCATCAAGGACAATGTCATCTACACGCCTGAAGTAACGGCGTGCCTCAACGGCATCACCCGTAACACCGTGCTGACATTGGCCAAGGAGCATGGCTACGCGTTGGTTGAAAAGCGTATTACGCGTGACGAAGTCTATATTGCGGATGAAGCATTCTTTACTGGTACTGCCGCTGAAGTGACCCCTATCCGTGAAGTCGATGGACGCACCATCGGCGCCGGCCGCCGCGGTCCGGTGACCGAAACGCTGCAAAAGGCCTACTTCGATCTGGTTACCGGCAAGACTGATAGCCATGCCGAGTGGCGTACTGCAGTGAAATAAGCCGCACGTACAAGGCTCATGGTAGATACTATGAGCCTTGTATGTTGTAGCGTGAGCCTATGAGAATTCTGATAATCGGTCCTTCCTGGGTTGGCGACATGGTGATGGCGCAGACGCTGTTCAAGAGTCTGCAGGCGCTTCATCCCGGTTGTGCCATTGATGTGCTGGCGCCTGATTGGAGCCGTCCTCTGCTTGAGCGGATGCCCGAAATACGCTCGGCGCTGAGTTTTCCGCTTGGGCATGGTGCTTTTGAGCTGGCAACGCGTCGGCGTATCGGTCGTAGTCTGCGTGGTCAGTACGATCAGGCCATTCTGCTGCCAAATTCGCTCAAGTCGGCCCTGGTTCCCTATTTTGCGGGTATTCCCAAGCGCACCGGCTGGCGCGGCGAGATGCGTTTCGGCCTGCTCAATGACATAAGAATACTGGATAAGGCGCGCTACCCGCTGATGATTGAGCGCTTTATCGCACTGGCCTATCCGCCTGGGGCTGAGTTGCCCAAGCCTTATCCACGTCCCCAACTGCGAATCGAGTCTGCCAGCCGCGACGCGGCACTTGGCAAGTTTGGCCTGGAGTTGGACAGGCCGGTGTTGGCGTTATGTCCAGGTGCCGAGTTTGGTGAATCCAAGCGTTGGCCCGCAGCTCACTACGCCGAAGTGGCCAATGTAAAGATCAGGGCAGGGTGGCAGGTCTGGCTGTTCGGTTCGCAAAAGGATAATGCGGGCTGCGAGGAAATCCGCGAGCGGTTGATTCCAGGCCTGCGCGAAGAGGTCACGAACCTGGCGGGTCAGACGGCACTGGCCGAGGCTATTGACCTTATGTCCTGCGCGTCGGCAGTAGTCAGCAACGATTCTGGCCTCATGCATGTCGCCGCCGCACTGGATCGCCCGTTGGTTGCGGTCTATGGATCGACGTCCCCAGGCTTTACGCCACCTCTGGCCGAAGAGGTTGAGGTCGTACGGTTGGGTATTGAGTGCAGCCCGTGTTTTGATCGGACCTGTCGATTCGGACACTACAACTGCATGCGTCTTCTGGAGCCTGCTGCTGTGCTGCGTGCACTGGATCAACTGGTTGCTGATCCGGTCGAGGTGGAATAAGTGCGGGTGCTTTTGATCAAGACATCGTCATTGGGCGATGTGATTCATACATTGCCGGCCCTGACGGATGCCAGTCGTGCGTTTCCAGGAATTCGCTTCGACTGGGTTGTTGAAGAAGGCTTTGCCGAGATTCCATCCTGGCACCCAGCAGTGTCCCAAGTCATTCCTGTAGCGATTCGCCGGTGGCGTAAAAACCTTTTCCAGACGCTGAAAAACGGGGAGTGGTCGCGCTTCAAGGAGCGTCTGCGAGATACTCACTACGATGTGGTGATTGATGCCCAGGGGCTTCTGAAAAGTGCATGGTTGACTCGGTACGTCAAGGCGCCGGTAGTAGGGCTTTCGCGCGAGTCGATCCGCGAGCCACTGGCAAGCCGGTTTTATGACCGAACCTGCCAGGTTGCTTGGGGGCAGCATGCCGTCGAACGACTCAGGCAACTGTTTGCTCAAGCCCTGAGCTATCCCTTGCCAGAGTCCACTGGCGATTACGGACTGGATCGCACACGTCTTGCCGAGCCCCAGGCAAGCGGACCTTATGTATTGTTTCTGCATGGTACGACCTGGGCGACCAAGCACTGGCCGGAGCGCTATTGGCGCGAGCTGGCTGAAGCGGCCCGGCGGCTTGGGGTGCTGGTGCGCTTACCATGGGGCAATGACCCCGAGCGCGAAAGAGCAGAACGTATCGCTTCAGGACTTGAACATGTGTCGGTTCTCCCCAAGATGTCATTGGCTGGGGTGTCCCGCGTACTGGCTGGCGCCAGCGCCTGCGTGGCAGTTGATACAGGCCTGGGGCATCTGGCGGCTGCGCTGGATGTGCCGACATTGTCATTGTTCGGGCCGACCGATGCCAGACTGACAGGTGCCTATGGCCGTTCCCAGGTACATCTCACCAGCGATTGGGTCTGTGCGCCCTGTCTGCAGAAGCAGTGTACCTACGCTCCCTCTGAGGAGGACCGGAGACTGTTTGATGTTTCCCAAGAGCAGCCCTTGTGCTTCTCGCGTGTCAATCCGGCACGGGTTTTCGCCTCACTGGAAGCGATGCTGTCCAGCAAAGGACAGCGTTTGTGCTGAGTTATCATGGTTCGACAGGTTTGAACGTCATCACCTGCTACGGTGATCCGCTATTTTTTATGGGCATATGCTGATGCGTCTGGCTTTTGTTCTCTACAAGTACTTTCCCTTCGGGGGGCTACAGCGTGACTTCATGCGCATTGCCCAGGAGTGCCAGCGTCGTGGCCACTCTATTCGTGTCTATACGCTGATCTGGGAAGGCCCAGTACCTGAAGGATTCGACGTGCGCGTTGGGTCAGCCAAAGCGTTGTTCAATCACAAGCGCAACGAAAAGTTTACGGCCTGGTTCCAGCGCGATCTGGCCAATGATCCAGTGGATCGCATCATTGGCTTCAACAAGATGCCTGGCCTGGACGTGTATTACGCGGCCGATCCCTGCTTTGAAGAAAAGGCGCAGACACTGCGTAACCCGCTGTACCGAAAGTGGAGCCGCTATCGTCATTTTGCCGAGTACGAGCGGGCCGTGTTTGAGCCCGAGTCCAAGACCCAGGTCTTGATGATCTCGGAGGTCCAGCAGCCGTTCTTCGTCAAGCACTACGGGACGCCGGCCGAGCGTTTTCATCTGCTTCCGCCTGGTATCGCAGCAGACCGCCGCGCACCGGCCAATGCCGAAGAAATACGCAAGGCGTTTCGCCAGGAGTTCGGTCTGGACGATACGTCACTGCTGGTTGTGCAGATCGGTTCGGGCTTTAAGACCAAGGGGCTGGATCGCTCTCTGCGAGCAGTCGCTTCGCTCCCCAAGGCACTCAAGAAACGGGTGCGCCTGATTGTTATCGGGCAGGACGATCCCAAGCCGTTTCTGTTGCAGACCAAGGCGCTGGGCATTTCCGATCAAGTGGATATTCTCAAGGGACGGAGCGATATCCCGCGTTTTCTTCTTGGGGCGGATCTGTTGATTCACCCAGCTTATAACGAGAACACGGGAACGGTACTGCTGGAGGCTTTGGTGGCCGGTTTGCCTGTGCTGGTGACCGATGTCTGTGGCTATGCTCATTACATCACGGACGCCGACTGCGGCCGGGTAGTGCCTAGCCCATTTGAGCAGGAGCAGCTCAATACCCTATTGGCCGACATGCTCAGCGATGATTCGCAGCGCACTGCATGGTCCCGTAATGCCCTCGCTTATGCCAAGACTGCCGATCTGTACAGCATGCCCGAGCGGGCGGCTGATGTTATCCTGGAGCCGCGCTTGTGAAGCTTGTGCTTGAAGAGCCTTTCCGCTCCCTGTGGGCGGGTCGCGATGCCTTTGAAGCGGTAGAAGCGCTTCAGGGAGAAGTTTTTCGGGAGTTGGAAGGGCGACGTACCCTGCGTACCGAAGTCAATGGCAAGGGATATTTCGTCAAAATCCATCGAGGGATCGGATGGGGCGAGATTGCCAAAAACTTGTTGCAGTTGAAACAGCCGGTACTGGGTGCGGGGCAGGAGTGGCAGGCTTTGCAGCGCCTGCATGAGGCTGGTGTGCCTACCATGAACGCCGTGGCTTTTGGTGAGCGAGGCAGTAACCCGGCCGAGCAGCACTCTTTCATTATCACGGAGGAATTGGCACCTACCGTCAGCCTGGAAGACTTCACGCTGGCTTGGCCTGTTCAGCCTCCCAAGGCGAGTACCAAATGGGCTCTGATCGATGAGGTGGCCAGGATGACAGGCACGATGCACCGTGCAGGGGTCAACCATCGAGACTGCTACATCTGTCACTTTCTATTGTATACCGATCGGCCCGTTGAGCCGGGTACATTAAGGTTGTCACTCATCGACCTGCATCGCGCTCATACGCGAGACCAGGTGCCCAGACGCTGGCGCGACAAGGACCTGGCTGGTCTGTATTTCTCTGCACTGGGTATCGGGCTGACTCAGCGGGATTTCCTGAGGTTTCTCCGCACGTACTTTCAGCGACCATTGCGGCAGATTCTGCGTGAAGAGGCCGCGCTCCTGCAGCGATTGCAGCGCAAGGCCGAACGGCTCTACGAACGCAAGCAGCGTTACGGAGACAGGCTCTGATGGCCCAGTGGCGTATTGATCCCTCTGTGGAGCATATAGCGGAGTTTGCCAGTCTTGATCGGGTATTCACCTTGCAAGGCGAGCATTTGACCAATGACCCTCTGTCTGAAGTGATACGTGTCACTTATGAGGGGATTCGTTATTACGTCAAGCGCTATACCGGCGCAGGCAAGGGTCTGCGCCGGTATATGGGCCGTCCTCGCGTCAAGTCTGAGTGGCAAAATCTTAAACGCTTTGCCAGATGGGGTATTCCGACTGCGCCTGTCGTGGCCTGGGGACTTGAGCGCTCAGGCGGACAATTTACCCGCGGCGCCATGATAACTCGTGAAATTCCCCAGACCGATGACCTGGCTGTCATGGCCCATCACGATGATCCGCGCTTGAGTGATCCGGCCTGGGTCGATCAGTTGAGCCTGCAGTTAGCACGTGCTACTCGCACCATGCATGACCATCACTTCGCTCATAATGATTTGAAGTGGCGCAATCTGCTGGTTGATCAAGCCGGTACGCTGTACCTCATCGATTGTCCGGCAGGGGCCTTCTGGTTTGGTTCCTGGCTCAGGCGACGCATCATCAAGGATTTGGCCTGCCTGGATAAGGTCGCTAAATACAAGCTTTCACGTACGCAGCGGCTGCGATTCTACTTGCGTTACAAGGGGCGGCAGCGGCTAAGAGACTCCGACAAGGAGCGAATCGTACATGTATTGAATTACTTCAAGGGGCGCGAATGAGCGATTTCCTGTCTGCCAAAGATGCCGCCATACTAGAGCGGCACGGGCTCTCAACGTTCGAAGCGCTCTGGTCGCTTCAGCTGGAGGCGGTCGACGAGCCTAACGCCAGGCGTGGCGGCTGGAGCACAGTCTACCGGCTCGATCTCGACGAGGCGTCCTATTTCCTCAAGCGTCAAAGCAATTACCTGACGCATGACCTGCTTCATCCCCTGGGAGAGCCCACCTTTGCTCGGGAGTTTCGTAACATCCAGCGTTACAGCACGCTCGGTATTCCCGCACTGGAAGCTTCGTTCTTTGGCGAGCGCAAGGTAGGGAATGAACGCCAGGCCATTCTGCTGACGCGAGCATTGGATGGATGGCGGGATCTGGATAGCTGGCTGGCCGAATGGCCCGAACTACCCGAGCGGACACGTCATACGCTCCTGGCGGCTATAGGCGTACTTGCCAGAACCCTGCATGCAGCGGGGCGTATTCATGGCTGTTTTTATCCCAAGCACATCTTTCTTCAGGAGCAGGAAGGCGGGTTTCTAACGCGCCTGATTGACCTTGAAAAAACACGCCTGTTGCTATTAGGGCGTAAGGACAGGGTTAAGGATCTGGAGCCGCTATTAAGGCGCGCACCGGTCTGGAGCGAGGCGGAAGTCCGGCTGTTCCTGGCGGCTTATCTACAGATGGCGCCTGATAGCCGTGAAGTCGATACCTGGTTACGCAAGCTCAGCGTGCGTCGTTGCAGCAAGGAAACGCGACCATGAAACTGGATGAGCTAGCCCGGTCTGGGCGAGCCCCAGCGCTGCCTGTTCAGATTGAATTGCCTGAGGGCTCGCTGACACTGGTATCCCTCCTGCGCGTGTTACCTGGACAACGCTATGTAGGTGAGGCTCGATGGCAGGGCCGCTCGGTGCTGGCCAAGCTGTTTGTAGGCGCTCGCTCGGAGCGACACTATACGCGTGAGCGTGAAGGTTGCCGTTTACTGATCGACAACCAGCTGACAACGCCCGCTGTTGTGGCTGAAGGCTTCGAGGCCGACAAGGGCGGCTGGTTGCTGTTTGAGTTTCTGGAGAACGCAGTGAGCCTGGATGCCTTGTGGCGAAGGATCGACCAGGAGCCTCCTCTTTCTGATAGTCAGCAGGACGTCTTGAGGATGTCGCTGGCTGCCATTGGCGAGTTACATGCCAAGGGTCTCTGGCAGGACGACTTGCATCTGGACAACCTTCTTCAACAGGACGGGAACATCTACGTTATAGATGGGGCTGACATCCACGCCGAGTCCCAGGGAAAGCCCCTTTCTCAAAAGCAGGTTATGCAAAACCTAGGCGTCTTTTTCGGACAGCTGCCTGCCCGGTTTGACGCCTATATCGAAGAGTTGCTGGTGCATTACCTGCTGGTGAATGGCGAGCATGCCCTGAGACCGGAAGCGATCCAGCAGGAAGCGGTCCGTATTCGCACGTGGCGCCTAAAAGACTTTCTGGAGAAAGCCGGACGAGATTGCAGCCTGTTCAAAGTGAGCCGATCCAGTGAAGGCATTCAGGCCATGCGCCGGGACAGCGAGGCGGTGGTGGAACCGCTGTTGGCCGATCCAGACCGTTTTATTGCCCAGGGGCACCGCTACAAGGATGGCGGCGCCGCCACGGTGGCGCGTGTGGAGCATGCTGGAAATACCTATATTCTGAAGCGCTACAACATCAAAGGCTTTGGGCACTGGTTAACGCGCTTTTGGCGACCCAGCCGCGCCTGGCATAGCTGGATCCAGGGGAATCGCCTGCGCTTTCTGGGTATCGACACGCCTAAACCCTTGGGCGTAATGGAAAAGCGCTGGCTAGGTTTACGCCGGCGTGCCTACCTGATTACCGATTATGCGTCAGGGCAGGATATACTGGCGCGCTTCGAGCCGTACCGGGATAGCGCCCCACCTGAGCAAGACTTGGCCGCGTTGGATGTTCTGTTTAAGGGACTGGTTCGCGAACGAATCAGTCATGGCGATTTAAAAGGGAATAATGTGCTCTGGAATGGCAATCACTGGTCGTTGATCGACCTGGATGCCATGACTCAGCACACGAGCCAGCAGCAATTTGAGAAAGCCTTTGCACGAGACCGTGAGCGCTTTCTGCGGAACTGGCCCAAGAACAGTGCCCTGTACCGGCTGCTTGATGAACGCATTCCATCCCTGCCTGGGCGCGGGGATGATTACTCTAGAGGTTGAACCTGTGGCATTGACGATTCTGGGCCTGTCCGGCGCCCTGAGCCATGATCCTTCCGCTGCACTTTATATCGACGGCAAGTTGATCGCGGCGGCTGAAGAAGAGCGCTTCGTGCGTGACAAGCATGCCAAGAACCGCATGCCCTATGAGTCGGCCAAATTCTGCCTGGAGCAGGCCGGTATCAAGCCAAAGGATGTAGATGTCGTAGCTATTCCATTTGCGCCGATCAGCCTGTTTGGCGAGGCTCGCTGGCATTATGCCAAGCGCTATGCCTATGCCCCTGACCGCGCGCTGGATGCCATTTTCTTTGGTAATCGCCGCTATAAGCGCTACCACAAGCGTATCCAGTGGTGCCTGCAGCAGTTGGGCTTTGATCTTAAGAATATCAAGATCGAGCCTGTCGAGCATCACCTGGCCCATGCCTCCAGTGCCTACCATTGCTCCGGTTTTACTGAAAAGACCGCCATTCTAGGTATTGACGGCAAGGGTGAGTACGCGACTACCTTTTTTGGCTATGGCGAGAACGGCAGGATCCACAAAATCAAGGAGTTCTATGATCCGGACTCCCTGGGTGGGCTCTACGGTGCGATTACCGAATTCCTCGGCTTTGAAATGCTTGATGGCGAATTCAAGGTCATGGGGATGGCACCCTACGGCGACGCAAGCAAGTATGATTTCTCTAGGCTGGCGAAATTCGAAAACGGCGAGCTGATCATCAATACCGATTACGCTAACGTCATCGGCTTCCGTCGCTATAAGGAAAAGGGCAAGGGCTACTACTTCTCGCCCAAGCTGATCGAGTGGCTTGGCCCGAAGCGGGAAGGGGATATCGCCGATGATCCCTATATTCATTATGCAGCCAGCATGCAAGCACTCTTCGAAAAGCTGGCGCTGGAGATGATGGATTACTACCTGGGCGATATCATCAAGGAAACCGGCAAAATTGCCTTTGCTGGCGGCTGCGCCTTGAACGTCAAGCTCAACCAGAAGATTATTGCGCGTCCAGAGGTCAAGGAGCTGTTCGTTCAGCCGGCGTCTGGTGATGCAGGAACGGCAGTCGGTGCGGCAGCCTACGTATCGCACCAGCGCGGTGTGCCGGTCGAGAAGATGGAACACGTCTACCTCGGACCGTCCTATAGTAACGAGGACGTAATTGCCGCCTGTGCCCGTCACCCTAATGCACCCAAGTGGCGCAAGCTCGACGACGTCCCCCAGCGTATCGCTAAAATCATGGTGGACGGCAATCCCGTGGCCTGGTTCCAGGGCCGCATGGAGTTCGGCCCGCGTGCGCTGGGCGGCCGTTCCATCATTGGCTGCCCGAGCGTTCCGGGTGTGGCCGACCGTATCAATGAGCAGATTAAGTTTCGCGAACGGTGGAGGCCTTTCTGCCCTTCGATGCTCGACACCGTGGCACATGAGATGCTCAAAGTTGACCATCCTTCACCCTTCATGACGTTTACCTTTGAGGTCAATGAAGAGTGGAAAAACCGTGTAGGCGAGGTTGTCCATGAGGACGGTACTTCCCGCGCCCAGGTGCTGGAACGTCGACACAATCCACGCTGGTATGACCTGATGAAGGAGCTGGAAAGCCTGACTGGCAACGGCGTTTCGTTGAACACCTCATTGAATCGTCGTGGTGAGCCGATGATCTGCTCACCGACTGATGCACTCAATATGTTCTACGGATCGGATTTGCAATACCTGATCATGGAAGACATCCTCGTAGTCAAAGACGGTGCGGATGCCTATGACTCGATCAGCTGAACCAAGGGTTTTACAATTTTGCCATGGCTATGATGGACCTTTCCTGGACTGTGCCCGGCAATACGCAAGCCTGTTCAAAGGAACAGGCTATCGGGTCACGACAGTTTTTCTGACCGGCACTGCCGATGCCGAGGTTGCCACCCAGTGCGCCTCGGATGAAGTGCTGTTCATGGAGTACAGCTCCAAAGATATTCGTGGATTGAAGTTTGGTGCTATCCGTGCACTGCGAGAGATTGTTCGCTCCAGAGGCATACGGTTCATCATTGCCCATCGCTTCAAGCCTACCTGGATCGCCTGTTTGGCTACGAAAATCCCGGTTATCGGGGTGAGTCATGCCTATGGTGACTATCAACGCTTTAGTCGGCGTGTGTTTGCTAAAGCGTTCCGCAGGCGGCTGACGCTTCTGGCCGTCTCTAATGCAGTACGCGATGAACTACGTGCCAAGCTGCCTGACTGGCCGCATGAGTGTATTGAAACGCTGTACAACCGGGTCGATGTAGAAGCACTTCGTTCTCAGCAGTTGACTCGTTATGCTGCTCGTGAGCAGTTGCGTCTTCCGCAAGAGGCCTGGATTTTAGGTAACGTTGGTCGTTTACATCCAGATAAAGACCAGTCTACTTTGCTAAAGGGTTTTGCTAAAGCACTCCCGCATTTCACTCAAGATGCATTACTCGTCATCATAGGCAGCGGTCGTCTAGAGGGCGAGCTCAAGGAGGAAGCGCGTGAGTTAGGAATAGCTCATCAGGTTCTTTTTATTGGTCAAATACCCAATGCACGTCTGTATTTTCAAGCTTTCGATGCTTTTGCGTTGAGTTCGGATCACGAGCCGTTCGGCATGGTGCTTTTAGAAGCCATGGTTGCCGAAGTACCTTTAATTGCTACTGGTTGTGGCGGTGCGCGGGAAATTGTCGAAGGCGTAGGCGTGCTGTTTCCATTAGGGGATGGCCAAGCGCTTGCTGAAGGTCTTGTTAGCTTAGCTCAGTTGGATAAGCGGCAACGGCATGCCTGCAGTGCAGCTATGGCAGAGCGCTTAGAGACATTGTTCTCAGATGAGGCCGCTTGCAAGCGGTTCTGGAGCTTGCCACAGGTCATTCGGCTTAAGCAAAGTGCTGCCTGAAACTTTAGGAAGTGTTATATGGCTAACATATCGGCACGCGCTTGGAAAGATAAGGCTCAAGCGCTAGACCATTACCGCTGGGCCCTTCTGCGGGAGCAATATAGCTATTTAGGAGCGTTGATCCGATATGCTCGAGATTACCTAAGGGACTGTATTTTTGGTTTTCGAGCACGTGGTCGTCTAGCGAAAGCGATCAACGTGATAGAGCAGGATTTCGTGTTGCTGCAGTCAGCCCCTAAAGTTATCGGTTTTCAAAGAAAAAAAGCTTTTCTAGAAAAACTGTCTGCATGTGGTGGGCATTTTATAGAAACGGCACTCGAAGAAGTCAATACTATTCTAACCAAAAGACTTCTTATAGATCCGCCACAGGCTGTTCCTCTTCGTTACTATGGTTATGCGGCCCATGCTGAATGGTTAGTCGCTGTGTTCAATCCAAAGATTCTTCTAAACGACAGGAATGGAAGCCTGTTTTCTCCCTTTTTACGGTTATCGCTAAACCGTAGGAATTCTCTTCTTGTGCATTTAGCTCATGCGACGACTGTAGAAAGCTCCAAGCGGTTGAGTATGAACGACTACGACTATTACTTTCTGTTTGGAAAGAGTTCATTAGAAGCACTACGGCGTCGCAAGCTAATGTTTGGCACATCCTGCGCAGTGCTTTCAGGCTCTCATATGGTGGATATGTCATACGATATACCGGCTGCCGATCCGACATTGAGAACAATCCTGTTATTAGGAGTGGGACCTGACAAGGAAAAGGAGCCGGGCTATCAGAAGAGCTACGAGCTTGTACGGCAGTGGGCCGCGCGGCATCCTGAATATACTGTGCTGATTAAGCTCCACCCGCGAAGTAAGGGAACGTTCTGGCAGGAAAGTATTGGGGATAACATGCGAGTGCTGCCGCATACAGAATCCCTCGCAGATGCACTACGGATTAGCTCTCTTGTTATCAGTATTATTTCTAATGCTGTCATAGAAGCTGCTCTGGCGGGGCGGCCTGTCATTCACGTTAACCTTAGTCGGGACCGGGATATTTTTGAGCAGGCCCATTTTTTCGGTGGCTGTGCTAATACAATCGAGCTGCTCAATGAACGGATCGCCGATATCGAGAGCGAATACGCAAGCCATGTATGCGAATCGCGGATGTTTGCCGATTACCATCTGAGTCAAGGTGTCGACGGGCTGAATCGGACCTTGGGAATGTTGCTAGCCTTGCAGAAAGGAGAAGTCTTAGAAGGAGAAATGTTAGAGGAGCGAGGCTTTTTTAGATGATTTCCTTTTGTTGCTATAAGTGAGCTGAATCTATGCGCTCTCTTAGTATCCCTATCGGTAGGCTAAAACTCTTATGTAGGCGGCATGTCGCCCTACTTCAAGTGTTCTTCTTATTTAGCGCCTTATTGCCGCTCGCTGTTGTTCTATTGGGGGGCTATGGTTGGCCGGGTGGTAGTTCCTCATGGTCGGGTAGCGTGAGAGCAGCGCTCGGCCTGTTTTTGCTCATGGCGTTACTGTATGGCAAATGGCGTGGTATTCATTTAAATCGATCTGTTTTGTTTCTGACCAGCTTATTATTCGCTTGGGTGGCGCTGAGTAGTTTAGCGATTGCAGAAAACCCGGATAGTTTGCGGCGAGTTATTGTATTAGTTGTGTTCATTCTATCCGTGTCGCTTGCTAGCCAGCAGGGGGAGCGATATTTGTGCCTAATTCTTAAGTGCTCTGTGCTACTAGCGGTAGTGGCTGCATTACTAAGTCTCTTTAATTTCTACGCAATTTGCGGGCTTGACATCCGCTATAGAGCGTCACCGCTAACAAAATCCGGTCTGGCAGGTTTTGCTGACTTTGGTAATTCAATCATTTCTGGGATGCATTTTGCGTTCTCTGCCGTCGTGGCGTTCTGGATCAGCTTGAATGCTTCTCGTAAGAGAGAAGTATCATTTTGGCTGCTGTGTTTTTCAGTTATCTCAGCCTATGTTGTTCTGACCTATTCGCGCAGCGCATGGCTGGCATTAGGGATCAGCTGCCTAGTATTAGTGCTATGTTCGAAGCGCCGTTTCTTTCTGTTTTCATTGGGGATATTGAGCGCCGTGGTTGGTATGGTTTTCTTAGCGCTATATCATCCCGACGTGTTTCTTATAGAACAGTCGCGCGGGATAACATATAGAGATGTAATCTGGCAAGGCGTCTTGAAGCAAATGCAAGGGTATTGGCTTGTTGGGCATGGTGCGGGTGAGAGTATCCTACCGATTGCGATTCCTAGCGGACAAGTTGTTTCGAATACTCATGGTCTGCATCTGGAGGTCCTGTTCCAGTATGGCTTGATCGGATTAGTGTTGTGGATTCTGTTGACTTTTTGTTCGATCGGACTGCTGAGCCAGAATATCCATAGGAGCCCACTAGCCGCTTTAGGCTTATGTCTGCTTATCAGTAGTACGGGAGTAATGTTCTTCGAGTTGCACGGTTTTATTCATACTCCAAATTTGGTATGGCAATGGGTTTGGTTTCCTTTGGCTTTAGCTAGTAGCAGGTCGATATGCAGGAAGGGATTACCTGGATTAAGGGGGATACCGGGAAGGAGCAATTGCTCTTGAACGATACAGCACTTCCTTTAGAAAGCTTTGAAAACTGCCACCGAAAATATAGTGGTCCTGTATTTATCATTGCCTCTGGCCCTTCGGTCCTAGATTTTCCTATCGAAAAATATAGGAATTATCCGATGATCGCTATGAATGGGTCGATCTGCTGCTTGCAAGAAAACAATGTGCAGCCTTTGTTTTATCTGTGCGATGATATCGGTGTGGTTGCGGCGCACAAAGAAGCTTTCAGATTAGGTGTTGAAAACGCCAAATATTGCTGTCTGGGTGATAGGGTCATCTTTAACGCTCAACAGCAGATACCTGGAATTTTTGATGGTCGTAAGATCTACATGATGCAGCGTGTGAATCGCTTTCTGGGGGGAAAGGCTGTATCCGACCGCCGCTTTGCCTGGTGCGCTCGCAGCAATCCCGATTTCGAAGTGGAGTGGTCGTTATTTAACCAAAAGAAAAACAGAATTGGATTTAGTCGTAATTTATGCAAAGGCTATTTTAACGGGCGAACTATTGCCTATAGTGCCGTTCAGTTGGCCTATCATCTAGGCTTCGATAAAATCTTTCTGGTCGGCGTCGATATGGGCGGGAAAGCCGAGCAGTTCTATTTTTGCGAGGCGGCGGGCTCCATGGGGCGGAGCCGGATCCTTGAAGATTTTCCTAAGTATATACTTCCAAGCTTTGATTTAATGTCCCGCAAAGTTATTAATAAATCATTTAGTGTCTTCAATCTATCGGCGTCTAGCCGAATTCCTGGCACGATTGTGCCCAAGATTAATATCGCAAGCTTGGATAAAATGTTGTCCTACTCTAATAAGACCAATTAACTCGGTTAAGCGTGTTCATGATTCCTAAAAAGCTTCATTATTGCTGGTTCGGACGTGGCAAGCACTCTTTAGAAATAAAGCGCTGCTTGGCTTCATGGCGTTACCATATGCCGGATTACGAACAGGTTTGTTGGAGCGAAGAAAATTTTGATGTGACGCAACATCCTTTCACGGCTGCCGCCTATGCGTCCGGGCGTTATGCGTTTGTGTCCGATTACGTGCGTATGCATGTATTGAAGGAGCATGGTGGAATTTATTTAGATATAGACGTGGAGGTAAAGGCGCGCTTCGATAGCTGTTTATCTTATAGCCTATTTATCGGTTTGGAAGATTATAGGCGATTCGCAACTTCGGTTATTGGTGCTTGTACTGGTCATTGGCTGCCTCAGGCTATGCTTCACTATTACAATCTTCATTCATTTGATCTAAATAACCTTCCTGCATTGGTTAATGTCAATGAGGTCAGTCGGCTACTGCTTGAAAAAGGATTTTCAGGAGAGGGTGGGAGCGAGCAGATTGGTAACGAGCGGGTCTTTGAAATCGGTGTTTTCGCTAGCTCGAGAAATCAAGCTCCTAAGGTCAGGCCCATCGCACGCCATCTTTATGCTGGTAGCTGGCGAGCACCTAAAAACAAAAAGAGTTTGGCGAGCAAGGTTTATAGGAAACTTCGAAAATTGCCGAACCAGTTGGAGGCTTTTGTCTTTCTTAATATCTACAAGATAAAAATTATTATGCAAAAAAAATAATAACTGAAGAATTATTCTGTTTTTTTCAAGTCCTTATAGGCTTGGAGCAATATTTCTGTAGGAAATGAATTTAAATTTCTTCTTTCAAGATAATTCATTAGATGGTTGAAGTTTCTTCTGATATGTCTAGGTTTCAACGGGCCACTCTTAAATTTGAGATCCAATACGTCAATGAGGCCGAAGCATTTCTCATTAGTCTGAATTATATTGCCTAGGTGAAGAGATCTAAAATAAATTCCTTTTTGATGAAGCTCTAAAATAAAGGCAGCAATATTATATAAGTTTCTATTTATTTCCTCGGGGCATCGCTTAAAAATGGTTTCTAGCGACTCGCCTGATAACGGTTCATAAAGACATGCGCTAGTGCCTGTGGTCCGATCAGTCCAAAAAACATCTGTAACATTTGGCGTAGCTAGTCCAAGCGCAGTTAATCTTTGGGTGTTCTGAAAAAAGCTGATCGCCGGAGGGTAGAGGTTTGTTAAGATGGTTTTTTTTCTGACATGAAACACCTTCAAAAACAAACCGCTAGACAGTGCTATAACTTTTGGGCCTCGAGTATCCCGCTCCAATATTTTGCCATTTTTGACCCAGACCTCTAAGTCTTGCGCTGATATACTTCGCATTTCTTTCTTGCCAATGTGTGAGTTTGTCATATGGCTGCTAGTGACCAATCAAGTCTGAAAATTTATCTCAGGCTTCTAAAATACGTTTTGCCTTATTGGACCGCTTTTGCTATCAGCATCATAGGCTTTCTGCTCTTCGCATCTAGCCAACCTATGCTTGCTGACATTCTGAAGTATTTTTTGGACGGCCTGCAAAGGCCCGATGAAACAGAGTTTTTTGGTGTTCCGCTGGTACTAGGCGTTCCGCTTATGATTGTGTTCATCGCACTGTACCAAGGTATAGGTTCATACTTGGGTAATTACTTCTTGGCCAAGGTAGCCCGAGGGGTAGTGCATGACCTACGTTGTGCGCTGTTTGATAACTTGCTGACATTGCCTAATCGCTACTTTGATAATCACAACAGTGGGCATCTGATCTCACGCATCACTTATAACGTGACGATGGTAACCGGAGCTGCCACGGATGCAATTAAAGTGGTAATCCGTGAGGGCTTTACCGTGGTCTTCCTATTCGGTTATTTGCTTTTTACCAACTGGCAATTAACGATGGTTTTGGTTGCCATTTTACCAGTCATAGCGATTATGGTGACCGCTGCGAGCAAAAAATTCCGCAAGCAGAGCAAGAAAATTCAGGTAGCCATGGGCGATGTAACTCATGTGGCCTCTGAAACCATTCAGGGTTTCCGAGTTGTACGCAGTTTTAATGGAGAGGCTTACGAGCGCCATCGTTTCCACAAAGCCAGCGCTGACAACATGAACCGCAGCCTGAATATGACGCGTACTCAGTCAGTTTATACACCTCTTCTGCAGCTGGTAATATACATTGGGATGGCGCTACTGATGTATATGGTTCTTTACTTACGCGGCGACTCTACGCCCGGGGAGCTAATCGCCTATATTACCGCCGCTGGTTTGCTGCCTAAGCCTATTCGCCAGCTCTCCGAAGTCAGCGCCACTATCCAAAAAGGTCTGGCAGGTGCTGAAAGCATTTTCGAGCAGTTGGATGAAGCCCCGGAAGTGGACGAAGGGACTGAAGAGCGGGCTCGAGCGCAAGGGCGTTTAGAGGTTCGGAATCTGAACTTCACCTATCCCGGTACCGAAAGGCCGGTTTTGGACAATATCTCGTTTGTAGCGGAACCTGGACAAATGGTGGCGTTGGTAGGGCGTTCGGGCAGCGGAAAGTCGACACTGGCCAACCTGATTCCCCGTTTCTATCAGCACACGCAGGGCCAGATTTTGCTGGATGATCTGGATATCCAGCGTTATCGGTTGCCCAATTTGCGTCGGCACATTGCTTTAGTGACACAGCAGGTCACGCTGTTCAACGACACGGTCACCAATAATATCGCTTATGGTGATCTGGCTGGTGCGCCATTCGAGCAGGTGCTCGAAGCTGCCAAGGCTGCCTATGCCGACGAATTCATCCAGCGTTTGCCTGAAGGCTACGAAACATTGGTCGGTGAGAACGGTGTACTGCTTTCGGGTGGGCAGCGTCAGCGTCTGGCCATAGCACGGGCGCTTTTGAAGAATGCACCGCTGCTGATCCTAGATGAAGCCACCTCCGCATTGGATACCGAATCCGAGCGGCACATCCAGGCGGCGCTGGACAGGGTTATGACTGGCCGAACCACATTGGTGATTGCGCACCGGCTTAGCACCATTGAAAAGGCCGATCTGATTCTGGTGATGGATCAGGGGCGTATCGTCGAGCGCGGTACGCATGCCGAGCTGTTGGCACAAAATGGCTATTACGCCCGCCTGCATAATAGTCAGGTCGAAAAAGGCGCAACGACACTCGATGAAGAAGGCACACACGTTTCATGATGGGGTTGTTTAGGGCGTGGCGTGAGCGGGGCTGGGTTGAGATTGATGCGCCAGCCTATGCCCGGGCGTGGCAAACATGGGGAGGCAGTGTTGCCACCCATCCAGAAATCGTTGCACGCCTGTCTGATCTGGTTGGGCTTCCGGTTCGCTATCTGGGATGGCCAGCCAGCGGTGGGCTGCAGATGGCGGTAGCATGTTGGGATGGGCACGTTGCATTGTCTCGCGATGTGCTCAAGCGCAAGGGTAAACGTGACTACTTCGACCTGGGGAATGCAGAAATCATTCTGCCAGCTCAGGAGAATGCTCAGGCTCCGCTGCGCCAGAAGGCTCGGTATTTATCTTCGCTAAGTGCCGCGCATGTCTCGACTGCACGTCAGCAAAAAGAATGTCTGGCAATTGCACGTGCGCCGGAGGCGCTTTCAAGGAAGTTTCGTTACAACCAGCGCCGTGAATTGCGTCTGCTGGAAGAGGCGGGTGGGCAGGTTCGGCCTGTCAGTGACTTTACACCAGCAGAACTGGCAGCGTTCTATGCCGATCTGTTCGAGCGCCGCTGGGCCTTCGAGGTACCTGCCAAAGCTCATCTGGCTGACGTTTTTTCGCTGTTACGCGAATTCATGATGGGGTCCGTCATCTTTCTGGACGATGCTCCAGCTGCCATTCAGGTGCTTTACCGTGTCGAATCCCCTCGGTGGATCAGTGTTGAATACGTCAATGGTGGTGTGGCGCCGGAGAGCCGGGATTTCAGTCCGGGCAGTGTACTGAGCTTTCTCAATACCCAGGCGGCTTGGGAGGAGGCGCGTGCACTAGGTAAGGACCTGCGCTTTTCATTTGGCCGTGCGGATCGTGAGTACAAGGATCGCTGGTGCAACCGAGTGCCGGTCCATGAGGTGAAGTGATGAGTGCGCGTAAACAGAGGTTACTCAAGCGACACCGGCGCCATAAGCGGGTCGCACTAGGTATCATTGCCTTGTTTCTGCTTGCTTTGCTCGGTGCTGCGTTTGTGCATGTGCTGCCTTGGTGGCTGGTACCCCTTGCGATAGTGGCTGTCTGGATTGTTCATGAGGCCTGGTTCGCGGATCATCTGTTCTATGCGCCACATGATGATTACCGGTATGACTTTCCTGAGAGCAGTGTACGTCTGCCGATCGAGATCACAGGCAGCGTATTGACCCTGAAGGGACATGAGCTTTCAGGTGGGTTGCAATCCCTGGTACTGGAATGCGAGATCAAGGCAGGCTTTTTAGGCCGCTTGTTCGACCCTTATGTTGTGATTTGCGCTGGTAGCCAGGAGGATCGTCAGGATTTCGAGCGGGGCGTACAAGGTCGCCGCTACCTTAATCTGTCAGGCTTTTCCGAGGCCTTGCGTGAAGGGCGAGTATCTGTCCGGGGCCGTTTTTGCCGGGTCGTTGGTTCTGTGACACTGCATGGGTTTTCCAATCCAGATTATGCCTCCAAACGTGTAATGGTAATTGCGCCCCATGCGGACGATGCGGAGTTGGCCGCGTTCGGCCTCTACAGTCGTTGCGCCGAGGCTTCGATTGTTACCTTGACGCAAGGAGAGATTGAGGCCGAGTACTATGAGCGACTTGGCCTCAGTACTGCTGAAGCAGCCAGGCTTAAAGGACGCTTGCGGACATGGGACAGCCTGGCTGTACCGCTATGGGGCGGTGTACCCATGACGCGCTGCGTTCAGCTGGGCTATTTTTGCCTTCAGCTACCGGCCATGCATGCTGCGCCAGAACAGGCGTTTGGCTCACGCGATTCCGGTGATGTAGATATTCGTCCGGTACGGCGCTTTAATCCGTTGCGTCTTCCGGGTGACACGGACGGACAACCTTCCTGGAATAATCTGGTTGCCGACCTGGTTGCGCTCATCGAACATTTTCAGCCGGAAGTGATGGTGTTTCCCCATCCCCAGCTGGACCCTCATGCGGACCATGTTCAGGCAGCCCAGGCGGTAGAGGAAGCCATCCAGAAAAGTAACTGGAAGCCAGATACGGCGTTGCTTTATGCGAACCATCTGCACGACAACGACCGTTGGCCGATGGGGCCGTCAGGTAACGGTATCGCCTTGCCGCCGGCTATCGAGCCTTTGCCGGCGCTACCTGTATGGAGTCCGCTGTTGAGTGCGCAGACTCAGCTCGATAAGGCCATGGCGCTGGGCATGCAGCATGATCTGCTTGTTCCGCCACCGCTCAAGAAACGTTTGCGCCGACTGCTTCAGTTTGTTTTGACAGGGCGTCGATGGCCAGTGACGGGAGAGGACGAATTCTTTCGTAAAGCCGTTCGCCGGCATGAGCTATTTTTCGTAAAAGATCTGAGGCATGGGCCGCTCGGGGACTGATTTAACCCTGTGGTATCATCGCCGCCGTTTTGACGTTTGGAGTTTTCCATGAAGCTGACCATGCCCCGTTTTGATCAAGCCCCCGTGCTCGTGGTCGGCGATGTCATGCTCGATCGTTATTGGCATGGTGCAACGTCGCGAATTTCGCCCGAGGCGCCTGTGCCTGTCGTACGGGTTGATCAGAATGAAGATCGCCCCGGTGGTGCTGCCAACGTGGCGCTCAATATTGCTGCCTTGGGGGCACCGGCTTATCTGGTCGGTGTAACAGGCCAGGACGAGGCCGCCGACGCCTTGGCTGACAGCCTGAAGGCCGCCAAGGTCGAGGCACGTTTTCAGCGTATCGCCGGACAGCCGACCATCGTCAAGCTGCGGATCATGAGCCGTCACCAGCAACTACTGCGTGTCGATTTTGAAGAATCATTCAAGACCGATACCCAGGCGTTGGCAGCAGATACACGCTCTATGCTGGCAGGTGTAAAGGTGCTGGTTCTTTCCGACTACGGTAAAGGCGCGCTCAGAAACCATCAGGACCTGATCCAGTTGGCCCGTGCTCGTAACATTCCGGTACTGGCAGATCCCAAGGGCAAGGATTTTTCGATTTACCGGGGCGCCAGCCTGATTACGCCCAATTTGAGCGAGTTCGAGGCGATTGTAGGACCTTGCACCGACGAAGCTGATCTGGTCGCCAAAGGCTGCAAACTGATCGCTGACCTGGAGCTGGGTGCACTGCTGGTAACCCGTGGCGAAAACGGGATGACGCTGCTGCGGCCTGACCAGCAGCCGTTCCATCTGCCCGCTCGTGCACGGGAGGTCTTCGATGTAACCGGCGCGGGCGATACCGTTATTTCGACTCTGGCGGCCGCGCTGGCTGCGGGCGAGGAGCTGCACAATGCGGTCGCTCTGGCGAACCTTGCTGCAGGTATTGTAGTGGGCAAGCTGGGCACTGCTGCAATCAGCGCTCCGGAGCTTCGCCGTGCTGTGCAACGAGAGGAAGGCTCGGAGCGAGGGGTATTGGCTCTGGAGCAGTTGCAGGTTGCTATTGAGGATGCACGTGCCCATGGCGAGAAAATCGTTTTCACCAATGGCTGCTTCGATATCCTCCATGCTGGTCATGTAGCTTATCTTGAGCAGGCACGTGCATTGGGTGATCGTCTGATTGTAGCGGTGAACGATGATACATCCGTCACCCGCCTGAAGGGGCCGGGCCGCCCTATCAATACCGTCGATCGTCGAATGGCGGTGTTGGCTGGCCTGGGCGCAGTGGATTGGGTCATTCCTTTCAGCGAAAGCACACCCGAGGAGCTGCTCAAGCAGGTAAAGCCCGATGTACTGGTAAAGGGCGGAGATTACAAGAGCGTCGATGAGGTAGTAGGAGCACCCCTGGTTCAAGCCTATGGTGGTGAAGTAAAGGTACTGGGCGTCGTCGAAAACAGTTCAACCACCGCAATTGTCGAGCGAATTCGCGGAAGCTCCTGATAGAAACGGCGTCCGTCAGGACGCCTTCTCCTTGACTGTGCCCAGGCGGCTCAGCCAATCCTGCCAGCGTACCCGTTCTTCATGCACGAGCCAGCCGCGCTGTTCGGCAAAGCTTTCCGAGAGCCATAGGCCTCGGGTGCTTACAGGCTGGCGTTGCCCCTCATGCAAGGTAAACAGCTCGCCGGTAGGGCGACCCTGATCCACTGCCAGCAGATAAATATCCGGGCGGCGCCTGTCCAGGCGTGCGATGAGCTGTCCATCCTCCACCTTGTCATCCACATGGAAAAGACTGGGCGTGCGGATATCCTTGGGTAGCTCCATCTGCATGTCATAGACCAGCTGCAGCGATGCGGTAGGCGTATGCACGTAAGCGCGTGGTCGCTCGATCAGCGCCAGACTGCCGCACTGGACAGGACGTGCGGCCCCGGTACGAGGGGTGAGGGTGAAATGGCCGTTTTCCCGGTACTTCAGTGCTCCCTCGTAAGGCGTAGGCAACCAAGTTTCGGTAAAACGGCCCTGTAGCCAGCCGTCGGGGGTTTCAAATAGGCATTCTTCAGCCACTTCTTGAACGGCCGTAAGCAGTGGAAGGTTAAGCTCATGGGCAGGTACGTAACCAGATATCAGTTTCAGTACGGTATCGCCACGATCGACCCGTTTCTGACGGACCAGCAGCCAATGATCATGCCCTTGCCAGTTCAGCGTGATTCTGACCGAAACGCCCAAGTTTGCCAGCTCAAGTGAAAAGCGTTGTTCATCTTCGACGGCAATCGGACGGCGGCGCTCCAGCACCTCGTTGAAACTCAAGGGTTGGCCCAAGGCCTGGTAAACCAGCTTTTCCGGGCTGCCTTCAACCAGCAGCGGCAGGGTCTTGAATGCCTTGGGATTCTGACGCGCAATGAGTTGAGGCATGGCAGACTCCTGAAATTGTTATCATGGATACCCCGTGCGCGTTAACGTCTGGACTCGATCACGCTAGCAGCGACACGGACATTATGCGACAGGTGCAACGGATTGATGGTTCCGATGATAGCGCTGGCCACTCCTGGATGACCAAGTACCAGTTCAAAACTGGCCTGGACGGGATCCACGCCACTCTCAAGACAGACATGTCCGCTGGCCAGCGCCTTTTTGATGAGAATCGCCTTGCCAATAGCGGTCGCATGGTCGATGACCGGCCGCTCGCTCTGCTCGTTGAGGTTGTACGTCACCATGGCGCAATCGCCTTTGTCGAGCGCCAGCAGGCCACCCTCTACTGTCTTGCCGGAAAGGCCGAAAGCGCGAATGGAGCCCTCGCGCTTGAGCGTCTCCAGGGTCGCGTAGACATCTGAGTGTTCCAGAATATCGAGGTCGTGTCCGTTGGAGTGTACGAGTACCAAGTCAATGCAGTCGGTCCCCAATCGCCTCAGGCTGCGCTCGACGGAAAACCGAGTGTGCTGAGCACTAAAGTCGTGTCGTGATTGGCCGGACTCGAACTCTTCTCCCACTTTGCTGACGATAACCCAATTGTCGCGCTGCCCCTTGAGCAGCTTGCCCAGGCGTTCTTCGCTATGACCATAGGCGGGAGCAGTATCGATGAGGTTGATACCCAGCTCATGGGCAAGGGTCAGTAGGTCAGCAGCTTCACGGTCATCAGGAATCGTAAAGCCATTGGGATATTTCACACCCTGATCACGGCCCAGCTTCACGGTACCAAGCCCCAGTGGTGAAACTATGAGTCCGGTCGCGCCCAGGGGGCGGTAGTAATCGTGCAAGGTTTTCATGGCAACAGCGTCTCCCAAACTGGGATACCCATCGGTGGTATAGGGTGCGGAGGAAGGGCGGGGTGCGTACCGGGGCGAATACCTTCTCGCTCAAGGACCGCAAAGACTCGATCAGAAAAATCGGGCGCCAGGGCCAATTTGGTTGGCCAGCCGACCAGTAAATTGCCGTGTTCCGCCACAAAGGCATTATCTGGACGGACCATGCTGGATTGCGCCGGCTCTGCACGGTCTACCCGCAAGGTGGCCCAACGCGCCTGGGAGAGGTCTATCCAGGGCAGCAGCTTTTCCAGCTCATGACGAGCCACTGCAATCTGCTCGTCTTCTGAACGTGCTACACCTTCGGCTTCAGCCAGCTCACCTCCCAAGTACCAGACCCATTGCCCGTCAGCTGAGGGGTGTGTGGTCACTGTAATACGGGGCTTCGAACCGCCGCCCAGGCAGTGGGCATAGAGTGGTTTGAGTGTAGGCGCCTTGACCAGCACCATATGCAATGGGCGGCGCTGCATGGCCGGTTGCTCAAGGCCCAGGTCACGTAGCAGGGCTTCGGTGCCTCCGCCTGAGCTCAGTACTACTCGCTGAGCGCGGATAGGCTGGCCGTCCACGATCAGCCCCACCAGTTGCCCATCCTCAAGGATGGGGTCAAGGCGTTGTCCTTTCATCACGCTGTCACCTGCCAGCTCTGCCAGACGCGCAATGAGGCTCGGCACATCCAATACCAGCTCTGCCAAGCGATAGGCCTTGCCCTTGAAGGCACGATCCTGCAGGGCAGGAGGCAGGTCCGATCCCTTGACGGGCTCGACTCGACCGCGAACGGCCTTGCTTGCAAAAAAGCTGGTGAGGTTGCCGGCGAGCGTGCCGGGAGACCAGAGATAATGTGCTTCCGAAAGGATGCGGACACCCTGCAGATCCAGTTCGCCCGTCCCGGCCAGGCTGTCGCGCCAGCGGAGAGGCATTTCGGCAATGGCCTCCGAGGCACCTGTCAGCGCGCCGTGCAAGGCATATTTGGCACCGCCATGGATAATGCCCTGGGACTTCATGCTTTGCCCGCCCCCCAGGGTGCCCGACTCGATCAGGATTGTGGCAAAACCCGCTCGGCGTAGACGGGCGTTCAGCCACAGGCCGGCAATGCCTCCGCCGACGATCAGAATATCGGTGCTCAGTGCTGGGCTCATGTGCAGGACTCTTTCAAAAACAGGCGTGCAGTATAACGTGAGGCGATTGCAGACGTAGGTCTCAGGTCAATGTCCTGTACTCTTTGAAAACAATTGAATGACGATAACGCCCAGGATGATAAGGCTCATGCCCAGTATGGCGGCCAGATCAAGTGTCTGCTTGTAGATGACGGCAGCCGCTATGCTGACCAACACGATTCCCATGCCTGACCAGATGGCATAGGCAATACCGACCGGAATAATCTTGACTACCTGAGAAAGAAGCCCAATGGCAACGGCGTAGCCAACGATAACCAGCACCAGCGGGAGCGGTTTGTTGAAGCCATCCAAAGCCTTCATTGCGGTTGTCGCAACGATTTCAGCCGCGATGGCAATAGCCAGATAAATGTAGCCGATCATAAGAAGCATCCTGATTGAAAACGCCAGTCTAGTTTTTCTTGTGATGGGATAAAGTGATTACCTATCTGTAATGGAGATAGGTTATGCAGTGGAGCCTTGATCAGGTTCGTCTGTTTGTGAGTGTGGCCGAGACGTGTTCGTTCTCTGCAGCGGCTCGTCGGTTGGGGCGCGCCCAGTCAGCTATCAGTAGCTCAATTGCCTTGCTGGAAGCAGACCTTGGCGTCCTGCTGTTCGAGCGCAGTAGCGGACGACAGCCTCGCCTGACCGAGTCGGGACGGGCGCTGCTTGATGAGGCGCGGGAAATTCTGAGGCATTGTGAGCGCCTCGAAAGTCGGGCGCTGGGGCTGACCCAAGGCGAGGAAACTCGCTTGCGCTTGGCCCATGACGAAGCGATGCCGTATCAGCCTATTGTCAACAGCCTTGAGACCTTGGCAGCGGCCTATCCTTTTCTGGATGTGCAGCTTGCCAGTGGCGCCCAAGGAGAGGTTGCGCGAAAGCTGCTTGATCGCCGAGCTGACCTTGGGCTCATGTTTCATCATGAGCACATGCCTGATGCCTTGGAGCGCAGGCGGCTTAGTCTGGTGGAGATGGTCACGGTATGTGGGGCAGGTCATCCTTTGGCTCGCCATGCTCGCATCACGCGTCAGCAGCTGGCTCAGCACCGACAGATTCTCATTGCGCCTTATCAGAGCGGTTACCCGGGCGGGGAGCCGATCAGTCCGCATGTCTGGCGAGCCGACAGTTTCTATGTGACAGCAGAGTTGGTCATGCGTGACATCGGTTGGGCCTGGCTGCCTCGTCATGTGGCCCGCTACCCTACTTATCTTAATCATCTGGTGGAGTTGGCCAGCGACTGGACGCCGCCCCCGCTGGTGGTTGAGCTGGTCTGGCGGCGTGACGAGCCCCAGGGGCCAGCAGCGCGCTGGCTGGGTGAGCACTTTGCCGAGCAGCTGCAAGCCATTGGTTAAGGCCGTCCTAGGATCAACAGAGGGCTTTGCCATCGCCTTTCCATGCAAAGCGGGCTAAGCTCCGCCGCCATGAACAGAATTCTCTATAGCCTGCTTTTCTATATTGCCCTTCCTTTCATTGCCGTGCGCTTAGTGCTCCGCTCGCGCAAGGCGCCGCTCTATCGTCAGCGCATGGGGGAGCGGTTTTCCCTTGGCCTTCCACCCATGCGTCCTGGTGGTCTTTGGGTACATGCGGTTTCAGTGGGAGAAAGTATTGCTGCTGCGCCAATGGTACGGGCTCTGATCGAACGGCACCCCGATTTGCCCGTCACGGTAACTTGTATGACG
This sequence comes from Pseudomonas sp. LTJR-52, assembly GCF_003691465.1. Taxonomy (NCBI): domain Bacteria; kingdom Pseudomonadati; phylum Pseudomonadota; class Gammaproteobacteria; order Pseudomonadales; family Pseudomonadaceae; genus Pseudomonas; species Pseudomonas sp. LTJR-52. The sequence goes on along the minus strand of NZ_CP033105.1, from coordinate 3,865,257 downwards.
CCTACCGGCTCAGAGCGAATTCGGGCGCTGTTTGGTGACCAGGTCCAGCATTGTTATCTACCTTATGATGTGCCCTGTGCAGTCGCACGATTTCTGGATCATGTACGACCGACGCTAGCTGTCATTATGGAGACCGAGCTCTGGCCCAACTATATCCATCAGTGCTCCCGTCGAGGGATTCCGGTAGCACTGGCCAATGCCCGCCTGTCTGCACGATCGGCAAAAGGATATGGGCGTCTGGAGGGTGTCACGCGCCCCATGCTGTCATCCATGGACTGGATCGCGGTCCAGACACCGGCAGAGGCCGAGCGTTTTACCTCGCTTGGGGCCCGGCCTGAGTGTGTCACTGTGACAGGATCCATCAAATTCGACCTGAGTATCGATTCGGCGCTGATTAGTCATGCAGAGGTGTTGCGAGAAGCCTGGGGACATCGCCCTGTCTGGATTGCAGCCAGTACCCATGCCGGCGAGGACGAGATTCTTCTGGCGGCCCATACGCGGTTACGCCAGCATTTGCCTGACGCGCTGATGATACTGGTGCCGCGTCATCCTGAGCGTTTCGATGATGTTTACAAGCATTGTCAGCAAAGCCAGTTGAGCACTGCGCGCCGCTCGAAGGACGAGCCGGTTGCTCACGACACGGCCGTTTACCTAGGCGATACGATGGGCGATTTGCTCTTCTTATATGCCGCAGCGGATGTCGCTTTTGTAGGAGGTAGCCTGATCGAGCGGGGCGGGCATAATCTTCTGGAGCCGGCAGCCCTGGGTAAGCCGGTTCTTTCCGGACCGCATGTATTTAACTTTCTGGACATCGCGGCGCAACTGCGCGATGCGCAGGCCTTGCGTGATGTAAGGAGCGCCGAGGATATTGCTGAGGCGCTCCAGCTGCTGCTGACGGATGAGCATGCAGCCGACCAGATGCGGCAGGGCGGACTGGCTGTACTCAAAGCCAACCAGGGCGCCTTGCAGCGCCTGCTGGATGGGCTGGATCGGTTGATCAGGCATTCGTCAGGGTCTTAACGAGGGCCGCTGCGTCATACTGATGGGTTTGGCCAGATCCGGAGGCAGGAAGTCACGGTCCGGATCGTAGTCAGGTTTCAAATAGCGCGACAGCGCAAGCAGGTCGTTCGGGCTCAGAATGCCGGCTGACTGCTTTAGCCGCAGATTGTCCAGAACATAGTCATAGCGGGCATTATTGTATTCACGAACAGCGTTATAGAGCTGGCGCTGTATGTCGAGTACATCAACGATACTGCGTGTGCCTACTTGATAAGCGATCTGGGTCGCTTCGAGGGCGCGCTGGCTGGACGCAATGTTTTGCTTGCGTGCAGCAATCTGCTCAACATCGGTGTTAATGGCGCGATGGTAGTTGCGTGTATTTTGTACCACCTCACGGCGCATGCTCTCGCGCTGCTGCTCGCTCTGGTCCAGTCGCTGATAGGCTTCGCGTACCTGGGAGCTGGTCAGCCCGCCGGTATAAAGGGGAACATTGATCTGCACGCCCACGCTGCGCTGGCTGACAGGGCTGTCGAAAATATCGACACCCGGATTGGGCAGGTTGAAAGCGTCATTGTCGCCGCGCTGGTAGCGTGCCACCGCATCCACGGTGGGTAGGTGTCCGGCCTTGCGCTGGCGCAAGGTTTCCTGCGCCGTGTCTACGGCTGAGTTGGAGGCCAGCAGCTGGAGGTTCTGCGCCACGGCGCGATCGACCCAGGCCTTGGCATCGTTGGGCATGGGTGGCAGGATCGGCAGATCGTGGCGAATACCTTCGAGCGCGTTGTACTCCCGGTTGGTCAGACGGACCAGCCCCTGAAAGGCATCCTGGACATTACGCGAAGCCAAAGAGCTGTTGGCCTTGGCTGTGTCATAACTGGCCTGGGCCTGGAGTACATCAGTTTCGTCCGTCAGCCCTACCTTGAACCGCTCCCGGGTCTGGTCGAGCTGGCGGAAGAGGGCTGCCTCCTCAGCCCTGGCAGTCGCCAGGGCATCCTGGGCACGCAAGGCGCTGAAGTAGCCCTCCGCCGTTTGCAGGATCAGGTTCTGCTGGGCGGCTGAAAACTGGTACTCGGCCTGTTCCGTACCGGCCTTGGCTGCCTGGAGTTGAAACCAGCGATCCGCCCGGAAGAGGGGCTGGCTAAGGTTGGCCTGGATCATCTGACTGCTGCGATCACTCTTATATCGCCCCTCCGCAATCCCTAAGGTGTCGTTCTGTTTCAGCCCCAGACTCATATGGGTGTCATTGACTTGAGCGCCCAAGATGAGCTGCGGCAGCAGGCCTGCGCGGGCTTGCGGAATGGCCTCGCGCTGCGCGGCAAGGCCGGCACGCTCGGCTGCCAGATCGGAGTTGTTGCTGAGGGCTTCCTGGTAAACCGCGACCAGTCCGTTCTGTGTAGTAGCCGACTCTGCTGATTGAGCCATGACCAGACTGCAGGCAAAGCTCAGGGTTGAAAAGAGAACGATACGCAGCATGTGAGGTCCTGGCATAGCTTTCCATGTTGTAGGCGAGTGTAGCCGTATCGGCCATACGAGAGAAAATATGCTGTGAAGTTTCCTGGCGGGTAACGCATTCTGTGTTTACACTGCAGACGTTCTTGTCGGGGTGCGTCATACGAAGCGCTGAGATCGGGTAGTCCCGGATCCCGTTGAACCTGATCGGGCTAGACTCGTCGCGTGCGACGTGCCAACCCGCGTAGGGAACAAGAGGTCTGTTCGCTCGAACAGACCACCTTGCAGGCATCCGCCTGTTCCTGTGTATCAGGTTCTTCCCCGGCACCGTGCCTACCAGGAGAGCCTCGATGAACAAGCAGAACAATGTCACCGATTTCACTCAGGTCGATCGCCAGTCCACCCAGCCGTTTCCCAATTCCCGAAAGATTTACCTGACCGGCTCTCGGCCGGATCTTCGAGTACCCGTTCGTGAGATCAGTCTGGCTGACACACCGACCGCCTTTGGCGGAGAGAAGAATGCGCCGGTGTTTGTCTACGATACCTCAGGCCCCTATACCGACCCTGATGTACGCATTGATCTGCGCAAGGGACTGCCGGATGTTCGCTCGCGCTGGATCGATGAGCGTGGTGATACCGAGATTCTACCGGGGCTTTCCTCCGAGTTCGGGCGTGCTCGCCTGGATGACCCTGCGCTTGACGCCCTGCGGTTCGCCCATGTCCGGACCCCGCGCCGGGCCAAGGCAGGGCACAACGTCAGTCAGATGCATTACGCCAGGAAAGGCATCATCACGCCGGAAATGGAATACATTGCCATTCGCGAGAACATGAAGCTTCAGGAGGCTCGGGAGGCGGGTCTTTTGACGCAGCAACATGGCGGGCAAAGCTTTGGTGCTGCCATCCCGAAAGAAATTACCGCAGAGTTCGTCCGGGACGAAGTGGCCCGTGGCCGCGCCATTATCCCTGCAAACATCAACCATATTGAGCTGGAGCCGATGATCATCGGCCGCAACTTCCTGGTGAAGATCAACGGCAATATCGGTAACAGTGCGCTGGGGTCCTCAATCGAGGAAGAGGTGGAAAAACTGACCTGGGGCATCCGCTGGGGCGCTGATACGGTGATGGACCTGTCTACCGGTAAGCATATTCACGAGACGCGTGAGTGGATCCTGCGTAACAGTCCGGTCCCGATCGGGACGGTTCCAATCTATCAAGCGCTGGAAAAGGTCGGTGGTGTAGCTGAGGACCTGACTTGGGAGATCTTCCGCGACACGCTTATCGAGCAGGCCGAGCAGGGCGTGGACTACTTCACCATTCACGCAGGGGTACTGTTGCGCTACGTGCCGCTGACGGCCAAGCGCGTGACCGGTATCGTTTCGCGCGGCGGTTCAATCATGGCCAAGTGGTGTCTGGCGCATCACCAGGAGAACTTCCTGTATACGCATTTCGAAGAAATCTGCGAAATCATGAAGGCCTATGACGTCAGCTTCTCCCTGGGGGATGGCCTGCGGCCTGGCTCTATTGCGGATGCCAATGATGCCGCCCAGTTTGGTGAACTGGAAACGTTGGGAGAGCTGACCAAGCTGGCCTGGAAGCATGATGTCCAGTGCATGATCGAAGGTCCGGGCCATGTGCCGATGCAGCTGATCAAGGAAAACATGGACAAGCAGCTCGAATGCTGCGACGAGGCGCCGTTCTACACGCTTGGCCCCCTGACCACGGACATCGCCCCCGGCTATGACCACATTACCTCTGGTATCGGCGCCGCCATGATCGGTTGGTTCGGCTGTGCCATGCTGTGCTATGTCACGCCCAAGGAACACCTGGGCTTGCCCAACAAAGACGACGTCAAAACCGGCATCATCACTTATAAGATCGCTGCCCACGCCGCTGACCTCGCCAAGGGTCATCCTGGCGCCCAGATCCGCGATAACGCACTAAGCAAGGCACGCTTCGAATTTCGCTGGGAAGACCAGTTCAACCTGGGCCTGGACCCGGACACAGCGCGTGCTTTCCACGACGAGACCCTGCCCAAGGACTCTGCCAAGGTGGCGCACTTCTGCTCGATGTGCGGGCCCAAGTTCTGCTCCATGAAGATCACTCAGGAAGTGCGTGATTACGCCAAGGAGAATGGATTGACCGATGAGCAAAGAGCCATCGAAGCCGGGTTTCAGGAGCAGGCAGCACGGTTCAAGGAAGAGGGCAGTGTGATTTACAAGCAGGTTTAACGCGCGGGTCGTTGTGTAGTGCCAAGCCGCGTCCCTGGGCGCGGCTTCTTGTTATGTTCCGGGCGACTCAAAAGCGCGCCTGTCCCCGTTGACTACCCGAGATATCGTTTATCGTGAGTACGACCAGCACCTATTCACCCGACATCGTAGTGCCTGACGCACGCCGTGTATTAGGCGGACGTGATTTCTTTTCCCTGTGGTTCTCGCTTAGTGTCGGACTCATGGTGGTTCAGACCGGGGCGCTTCTGGCTCCCGGACTTGGCCTTGCCCAGGGCTGGCTTACGATTCTATGTGGGTCGGTTGCCGGCTCACTGCTCCTGGCCGTTGTTGGGACCATCGGGAGCCGCACCGGCCTTTCAGCCATGTCGGCGCTCAAGCTGAACCTTGGGCGCTACGGTGCGGTAGTTCCTGCCGTACTGAACATCCTGCAGCTGGTAGGATGGGGCAGCTTCGAGCTGGTGGTTATGAGAGATGCAGCCCTTCTCCTAACGGACCGTTACCTGGGGGCGGGTGGCTGGCTGGCCAATCCGGTCTTCTGGACGCTGACATTCGGCGTACTGGTCACGATTCTGGCGGTCGCCGGTCCGCTTACCTTCGTTCGCCGCATTCTGCGTCGCTGGGGTATTTGGCTGCTCCTGGCCGCCTGCATTTGGCTGACCTGGAATTTCTTCTCCAAGGCAGATCTGGCTGCGCTGTGGGCGCGTCCTGGTGATGGATCACTGAATTTTGCAGCCGGATTCGATATTGCTATCGCCATGCCGCTGTCCTGGTTACCACTGATTGCCGACTATGCTCGGTTTGGGCGCGGGCAGGCTGGCGTGTTTGGCGGCACGGCCATTGGTTACTGCCTGGGCAACTTCTGGCTGATGGGACTGGGCGTGGCCTATACCCTGGCTTTCGCTGATGCAAGCCAGACCAATGCTCTGTTACTGGCCCTGGCGGGCGCAGGCGTAGGCATACCCCTGCTGCTGATCCTGCTGGATGAGTCGGAAAATACATTTGCGGCTATTCATTCAGCTGCCGTGTCTTCTGGCATTTTGGTTCGGCTCAAGGTCGAGCATCTGTCACTGGCTTTCGGCGTGCTGTGTACACTCATCGCGTGGCAGGTTGCCCTGGCTGAATACGAGCACTTTCTACTGCTCATCGGGTCGGTATTCGCTCCGCTCTTTGGCGTGGTACTGGTCGACCATTTTATCCTTCGTACCCAGCACGCCGATCATGTAGCCATGACGACGCTGCGCTGGGACACCCTCATCGCCTGGGGCTGCGGTGTAGCGATCTATCATCTGCTTGCTGCTTTCTGGCCCGTAATGGGGGCAACCCTGCCGGCGCTGATCCTGGCGGGTCTACTTCAGTTAGTGCTGGGGAGACTGATTGCACGGTAGGAGTCGGTAGTCTGGCGATTCGCATCGCCAGGCTAGCAGGCTTACAGCGCGCGGCGGCCTGGAAAGTATTCAGGGCGCACGATGCCGTTCAGCTTGGGATAGGGAATCTTGATAAGCGGATGGCCCATGGAGTAGGGCGCAATGCTGGTGACATCATACTTCAGCGTGACGGCACCGAAATCCAGTGCAATGTTGGATGTCTTGACGAAGGGCCATTCTTTCTCGAAGGCACCGTCGTCCTTGAGTCCGTTGGCTATCAGCCATGCCTGGTGGGCGGTTTTGGCTACATCCCAGAAAGCCTGTTCCTGTCCTGGCACCAGGATGTCCTGAAGCGTCAGGACTTTCTTTTGCTGACGATCATAATTGATGATGCTGCGGCCCGGCTGGCCGTGGGCACCGCCTGTGTCCAGATAGGATGACAGCTCGACAATCACCAGCCCGTCATGCTGCTCGCGTATGTTGGCCTGCAGGTAACTGCTCCAGCGCGGCTGCGCATTGCGCAGGAAGTCCTGCTCGTAAGCGTCCAGCGACTGTGCTACCGGGGCTCCCGGTTCCGGTCGGGTTTCCTCAAGCAAGGCTTGCTCGATGATCGCATTAAGGTGTTCATCGTCGAACTTCAGCGTATCGACATTGACGAAGGGGCAGTCAGCATTAGCGCAGCCCGCCGGACGGTGCTCCCACGCCACACGCTTAGGCTTGAGCGGTTCGTTCAGGTCAGGCTTGAAAAAGCTTTGGCAGGCACTCAATAAAACGGCCGTGCTGGCGATAACAAGTAGTTTGGACAGTCGCATGGGGCTCCTTGGTAGGTAGAGGGGCTGTGCTCAGGATGTGCTTCGAGTGCATCCGGTGCAATGAGTTCGGCATCAAACCGTTCAGTCATCCGCATATCTTCCTGTCTTCCGGGCGGTACTGCCAAGGGGCTGCATCCTTCAAGCGGTCACGCTAGGATGGCGCGATTGTCACGACTGAAGTCCGGAGAGGCTTAGATGAGCGAAAACGTAAAGTCAGCCCCAGGCGACTTCGAAATTGAGCGCCGCGAAGAGTGTTTCAAAGGGTTTTATCGCGTAGACCGTCTATATTTACGGCATCGGTTGTTTTCCGGCGAAATGGGTCGCCGGTTGGATCGGGAGCTTTTTGTTCGGCACGATGCGGTCTGCGTACTGCCCTACGATCCCAAGCGGGATAAGGTAGTGCTGGTAGAGCAGTTCAGGGTTGGGGCCATCGATAAAAGTGATAATCCGTGGCTGCTTGAGCCGATAGCCGGGCTGATCGACAAGAGCCATGAGGTGCCCGAAGAGGTCGCTCATCGCGAAGCGCAAGAAGAGGCTGGTCTGGCCTTGCAATCGCTATGGCCCATCTCCACTTACTTCCCCTCTCCAGGTGGCAGTGACGAGCTGGTGCATCTCTTCCTGGCCCGTGTGGACAGCGACGAGGCTGGCGGTGTGCACGGCTTGCCTGAAGAAGGGGAAGATATTCGTGTTCACGTCATGCCTTTCGAGGATGCGCTGGACGCCGTCAAGAATGGAAAAATCAATAACGCAGCGGCAATGATTGCCTTGCAATGGCTGGCGCTCAATCGCGCCGAGGTACGTGGTTTATGGGTTTGAAAGGGCGGGATCGCTACCGAGTTGACTTGCCGGGGCTGCAGGCCACGTGCGAGTCCAACTATCTGCGACTGATGCAGCTTCTTCCCAAGATGCGCGAGGCACTGATTTCCCGTCGTGTGGCGCTTTCGCAGGGAGAAAAGCTGTTGGGCATACTGGCCTTGGAAGTGACCGAGGCGTGTCCATATACAACAACACTGCAGGTCAGCCAGGAGCTTGGGCTTCCCTGGTTGCCTGTGCCCAGGCTTGAAGTGCGTGTTTACCATGATGCACGCATGGCAGAGGTCATCAGCGCGGGGCCGACCCGCCGGCTACAAGCAATCTATCCGTATCCGAACGAGCTGATGAACCATCCTGACGAAAAGACGCAGCTGAACCTGTTTCTAGGCGAATGGTTGAGCCACTGCATGGCATGCGGACACGAGTCTGAACCTGTCCTGCAGCGCTGATTACCGCTTTGTCCTCCGGCGCGCGTGTCTCGCCGCCATAGAAACTCCCAGCCACGGATCGATACGCGAATAATGGCTTTGTGCTAGCATTTAATTTGATGCTGCTACCGTCGCCTGCTGCCGTAAAACGACCTTTTGTCGCTGCGTGATGTAATAGCTTGTCAAACAGGGGTCGGCATACAGTTCATCGGTTACAAGTGTGAACTGTGCACCATCTGTTAGGTGCGCTTACATGCACTCTCTACACTTTGATTTGTTGTAGACGCCGCGATTCAAGGAGATGGCTTTGGCTACGTCGCCAGATTTCCTCGCTGCACCGCTTGTGGTCCAGCTTACCGATAGTCACCTGTTTTCCTCTCCCGAGGGGCGCCTGTTGGGGTTGGATACCCGCTATAGCCTGGAACAGGTTGTAGAGCGCGTACGAGCCGAGCAGCCGACGATAGACCTGATACTGGCCAGCGGAGACCTGGCACAGGAAAGTACGCCCGAGGCCTACCAGTCCTTCAAGGAGCTTACGGCCTGCCTTGATGCGCCTGCCCGCTGGTTGCCGGGCAACCATGACAAGGTCAAGGTGATGCAGACCTTCTGTGCCGGAACAGACCTCATGGACCCCGTGCTCGATATGGGGCAGTGGCGGCTGATCATGCTGGATTCGACCATTAATGGTGCTGTGCCCGGGCGGTTCGACCAGGAGCAGCTGGAGCTGCTCGAAAAGGCATTGAGCGAAGCACCGGATCGACACGTGCTGGTGTCTTTCCATCACCACCCTGTTCAGGTGGGCTGCCAGTGGATGGAGCCGTTAGGGATTCTCAATCCTGAGGCGCTTTTTGAAGTGCTGGATCGGTATTCGCAGGTGCGCGTCATTCTCTGGGGCCATATCCATCAGGAATTCGATCAGATACGTAACGGCGTACGCCTGTTGGCATCACCGTCAACAGGGCTGCAGTTCGAGCCGAACAGCGTTGATTTCAAAGTGGGCATGCAAGCCCCAGGCTACCGCTGGCTCAGGCTATTACCGGACGGTGCGATCGAAACCGGTATCTCGCGGGTAGAAGGGGTGGATTTCAATGTGGATTTTCAGGGCAGTGGTTATTAGCCGATAGGCCTTCAAGAAGAGCCAAAAAAAGGTTAATATAGCACTGGTTATTTATACAGGATTAACCGGTGCCTTCTGTACTGTATATCCACGGCTTTAATAGCTCGTCGGCTTCCCTCAAAGCCCGCCAGCTCCATGCCTGCATGCAGCGGCTCGGCCTGCAGGGGTGCGTTCGCGTGCCTGATCTTCATTATGACCCTGTCATTGCCATGTCTCAGCTTGAGACATCTTTGGCTGCTTTGGGCCAGCCTTTACTGGTCGGCAGTTCATTAGGCGGCTACTATGCCACCGTTCTTGCCGAGCGTTATGGCCTGAAGGCCCTACTGGTTAATCCGGCAGTGCGCCCCTGGCGTTTGATCGATGCTTATAGGGGGCCGCAGAAAAACTACTACAGCGGTGAGGAGTGGGTATTAACGGACGCTCACGTTGACGCGCTGGCGGCGCTCGATGTGGGCGCGCCTCAGGATCCTTCCCGCTACCAGGTGTGGCTGCAGACGGCTGACGAGACGCTCGACTATCGCGACGCCCAGGCGCTTTATCAAGGATGTGCATTGCGCATCGAAGCGGGTGGAGACCATGGTTTCCAGAACTTCGCTGAAAAGCTGCCTTCGCTATTGTCCTTTGCCGGTTTCTCGCCTGTCTTGTGGCATGGCATCGATTTTTCGACTTTCAAATAGAGATTATGGCCCAGCAAAACGCCTATACCGCAGAAGCTATCGAGGTCCTGTCCGGACTGGATCCGGTGCGCAAGCGCCCGGGCATGTACACCGACACGACTCGTCCCAATCACCTGGCGCAGGAAGTGATTGATAACAGTGTCGACGAGGCGCTGGCCGGTCATGCCCGTAGTGTGCAGGTCATCCTTCATGAGGATAACTCTCTGGAAGTGCTCGACGACGGCCGTGGTATGCCGGTCGACATCCATCCGGAAGAAGGCGTATCAGGCGTCGAATTGATCCTGACCAAGCTGCACGCCGGCGGTAAGTTTTCCAACAAGAACTACCAGTTCTCCGGTGGCTTGCACGGGGTGGGTATTTCTGTAGTGAATGCGCTGTCTACCCGTGTCGAGATCAAGGTCAAGCGTGATGGCAGCGAATATGCCATGGCATTTGCCGATGGTTTCAAGGCGAGTGAGTTGGCCGTAGTGGGCAGTGTCGGCAAGCGCAACACCGGCACGAGTGTTCATTTCTGGCCGGACCCTAAATACTTCGACTCGCCAAAGTTTTCTGTCAGCCGGTTGAAGCATATTCTCAAGGCAAAGGCCGTTCTCTGCCCTGGCCTTGCGGTCAGTTTCGAGGACAAGGCCAGCGGTGAGCGCATCGAGTGGCATTATGAAGATGGCCTGCGCTCCTATCTGGTTGATGCGGTAGGTGACGCCTTACGCCTGCCGGAGGCTCCGTTCTTCGGCAGCCTGGCGTCAGACAAGGAAGCCGTCGACTGGGCACTCTTGTGGCTGCCTGAAGGCGGCGAGTCGGTTCAGGAAAGCTACGTCAACCTGATTCCTACTGCCCAGGGCGGAACGCACGTCAATGGTCTGCGCCAGGGGTTACTCGATGCCATTCGTGAGTTCTGCGAGTTTCGCAATCTCTTGCCTCGTGGTCTCAAGCTTGCGCCCGAGGATATCTGGGAGCGCATCGCCTTCGTCCTGTCGATGAAGATGCAGGAGCCTCAGTTCTCTGGCCAGACCAAGGAGCGTCTCTCCTCGCGTGAGGCTTCAGCGTTCGTCTCGGGTGTCGTTAAGGATGCCTTCAGCCTTTGGCTTAATGCCAACCCAGAGCTGGGGCTGCAAGTGGCAGAACTGGCCATCAATAATGCCGGGCGTCGCCTGAAGGCTGGCAAGAAGGTTGAGCGTAAGAAGATCACTCAAGGCCCCGCGCTGCCCGGTAAGCTCGCGGACTGCGTAGGGCAGGAGCCGCTGCGCTGTGAGCTGTTCCTGGTTGAAGGGGACTCAGCAGGCGGTAGCGCCAAGCAGGCTCGCAATAAGGAGTTTCAGGCGATCATGCCGTTGCGCGGCAAGATCCTGAACACCTGGGAAGTCGACGGTGGTGAGGTTCTGGGTAGCCAGGAGGTTCATGACATCGCGGTTGCGATTGGCGTGGACCCCGGTGCAGCGGACCTTTCCCAGCTACGGTACGGCAAAATATGCATCCTGGCGGATGCCGACTCTGACGGTCTGCATATCGCCACGCTGCTGTGTGCACTGTTTGTGCGCCACTTCCGACCGTTGGTGGAGGCCGGGCATGTCTATGTCGCCATGCCTCCCCTGTATCGGATTGACCTGGGTAAGGAGATCTACTATGCGCTGGATGAGGCCGAGCGAGACGGTATCCTTGATCGCTTTGCGGCCGAGAAGAAGCGTGGCAAGCCACAGGTGACCCGATTCAAAGGGCTGGGTGAGATGAACCCGCTTCAGTTGCGTGAGACCACGATGGATCCCAATACACGACGGCTGGTGCAGCTTACCCTGGAGGACACCCCTGGGACGCTCGAAATCATGGATATGCTGTTGGCAAAAAAACGCTCTGGGGATCGCAAAAGCTGGCTGGAGAGCAAGGGGAACCTGGCTGAGGTGCTTGTTTGAGTAAGCACTGGCGCCTGTGGGCTCTGTTAATACTGCTAGGTATCGGTCTGCAGCAGGCCAGGGCAGCGGAAGAGCTGCGCTTGGAAGCAGAATACCCTGTGGAAGGGATGCGAGGCGGCAATCTATCCGGCCTGGCACTGTGCAAGGGTGAGTTCTGGACGGTATCGGATCGCGATGATGATCAATATTATCGTCTGGACTCGAGCGGCGAGATCTGGAAGGCCGAAGCTCATCCGATTTCGGCAGGCCCTCCGCCTTCAGCAGGGCTGCCTTGGAACCTTCGCCTGTTTGTCCGCCTTGCAGAGTACAAGCGAGGCGGGACGGTCGATCTTGAGGGCATCACCTGTGATGAGGCGGGTAACCGTTATCTGGTCAGCGAAGGATACGCGGCAGTATTGCTCGATCCTGTGCAGGGTGGTCAGTCCTGGTTGAAGCTGCCTTGGAACCTGATGTCACAGGCAAACCGTCATGGTCTTCTTACACACTTCAATTCCATTTATGAAGGTATCTCTGTAAGCCCGGATGGCCAGCAGATCTGGCTGGCAGCAGAGCGGCAGCGCCGCGGAATCCTGACGCTGTTCAAGCATGGCGATAAGTGGGTCTGTCATGGTAGCTGCGTCATGTTTGCCGAGGGCGGGACCACACCGATTCCGCCTGCGCTGGGTAAACGCGGCCCGCTACCTGTCGACTTTTCCGACATGGTCTATTACCACGGAAAGCTCTTTACCCTGGAACGTGCGGCTCATCAACTCTGTCGTCGTAGCGCTGAGTCGGGTATTGCCGAACGCTGTTGGTCATTCGCTAAAACACTGCTGGCCCCTGTTCGGCATTACCGGCAGAACTGGGGATTGGCCGAGGCGCTATGGATAGACGAGCGAGGCGCCTGGATTGGCCTGGATACCGGTGATCTGGCGCGCGAGGATGGTGACAAGCGGCCTTACGTTCTGCAGTACGCTGCACCCGCCGCGGGCTGGGACGCACCGTGAGTCATCAGACGGCAGGCCAGCGTGCCGGACGCGTCATGCTCTTTCTTGCGTGGGGGGCAGGGCTATGGCTCTTGGCGCACTGGTTTGGCGGCCTTGAGCTGCAGCGGCAAAACCCTAATCAGGTGCCTGTTTCCCAGCACGGCGATGGCTATATCGAGGTTAGTCTGGCCGGTAATGGTGCAGGACACTTTCTGGCCAACGGATCGCTGAATGGCAAGGACGTCACCTTTGTAGTCGATACGGGCGCAACTGATGTTGCCCTGTCAGCTGAGCTGGCGGCCACGCTGAAACTGCCCCATGGCGGCCCTGTTCTGTTGAGCACAGCCAATGGTCGGGCCCAAGGCTGGCGTACCCGTATCAATGAGCTTCGATTGGGCGATATCGTGCTGCACGACGTACGTGCGCTGGTTGCGCCCAATATCGATGGTGATCAGGTGCTGCTTGGTATGAGCGCCCTGCGCCAACTTGAATTCACCCAGCGCGGCGGCACCTTGCTGCTGCGCCAGTATACGAAACAAGAGTAAACCGCATGAGCGACTCTCTCGATCTGAGTATGGACGGTGTAGAACGCCGTTCGCTGGCCGATTTTACCGAGCAGGCGTACCTGAATTATTCCATGTACGTCATTATGGACCGAGCCCTTCCTCATATCGGCGACGGTTTGAAGCCTGTGCAGCGGCGCATCATTTATGCGATGAGCGAGCTTGGCCTGAGCGCCGATGCCAAGCACAAAAAGTCAGCCCGTACCGTAGGCGATGTGCTGGGTAAGTACCATCCGCATGGCGATAGTGCCTGCTACGAGGCCATGGTGCTCATGGCGCAGCCATTCTCCTACCGGTATCCACTGGTTGATGGCCAAGGCAACTGGGGCGCCCCTGACGATCCCAAATCGTTTGCCGCCATGCGTTATACCGAGGCGCGGCTGTCCCGCTATTCCGAAGTCCTGTTAACTGAGCTGGGGCAGGGTACTGTGGATTGGGTGCCCAATTTCGACGGCACCATGGATGAGCCCGCGGTATTGCCTGCTCGGCTGCCCAATCTGTTGCTCAACGGCACGACCGGTATCGCCGTAGGGATGGCTACCGATATTCCTCCCCATAACCTTCGGGAGGTCGCCGCCGCGTGTATCCGTCTGCTGGATGAGCCGCAGTCAACGGTTACTCAGTTGACCGAGCATGTGCCAGGTCCGGATTTTCCGACCGAGGCAGAGATCGTCACCCCACGTGCGGATCTTCTGAAGCTTTACGAGACAGGTCGCGGCTCCGTACGCATGCGTGCCGTATACCGCAAGGAAGATGGCGAGGTTGTCATCACAGCGCTGCCGCATCAGGTGTCGGGCGCCAAGGTGCTGGAGCAGATCGCTGCCCAGATGCAAGCCAAAAAGTTGCCGATGGTCGCTGACCTGCGTGACGAATCCGACCATGAAAACCCGACCCGTATTGTTGTCGTACCACGCTCCAATCGGGTCGACCTCGACGAGCTGATGCAGCATCTGTTTGCCACAACCGATCTGGAGTCCAGCTATCGCGTAAACCTCAACGTGATCGGGTTGGATGGCAAGCCGCAGGTCAAGAACCTTCGGCAGGTATTGGGTGAGTGGCTGACGTACCGTATCGGCACTGTACGCCGTCGCCTGCAGTTCCGTCTGGACAAGGTCGAGCGCCGCTTGCATCTGCTCGAAGGTTTGATGATCGCCTTCCTCAATCTGGACGAAGTGATTCATATCATCCGTACCGAGGAGCAGCCCAAGGCTGTGCTGATGGCTCGTTTCGGGTTGAGCGAGACCCAGGCTGACTACATCCTCGATACCCGGCTGCGTCAGCTGGCGCGCCTGGAAGAAATGAAGATCAAGAGCGAGCAGGACGAACTCCTCAAAGAGCAGAAGCGACTTCAAGGGCTATTGGGCAGCGACAAGAAGCTACGCAAGCTGGTGCGCGATGAGCTGATCCAGGATGCCGAGGCGTATGGCGATGAGCGGCGTTCGCCAATTGTCGAGCGTGCGGAAGCGCGCGCGTTGTCTGAAACCGAACTTATGCCTACTGAGCCGGTAACGGTTGTCCTGTCTGAAAAGGGATGGGTTCGCAGCGCCAAAGGGCACGACATCGATGCCACCGGCCTTTCCTACAAGGCGGGAGATGGATTCAAGGCCGCGGCGCCAGGGCGATCCAATCAGTTTGCCGTCTTTATCGACTCCACGGGGCGAAGCTATTCACTGGCTGCACATTCGCTGCCTTCTGCGCGGGGACAAGGTGAGCCCTTGACGGGGCGTCTTACGCCGCCGCCGGGCGCTACGTTCGAAACGGTACTTCTGCCGGATGACGGGCAGCTGTATGTCATGGCATCCGATGCAGGATATGGGTTCGTTGTCAAAGGTGAAGATCTGCAGGCAAAGAACAAGGCGGGCAAGGCCTTGATTAACTTGCCGGCGGGGGCGCAGGTCATGGTGCCTAAGGTGGTTCGCAATGCTGAGCAGGATCTGCTTGCAGCAGTTACGACTGAAGGGCGTCTGCTGGTCTTCAATGTGTCTGATCTGCCTCAGCTGGCCAAGGGTAAAGGCAACAAGATCATTGGGATTCCCGGTGATAAGGTCGCCAGTCGTGAAGAGTACATGGTGGGCTTTGCCATCGTACCGCCAGGTGGTCAGCTGGTGTTGCAGGCAGGCAAGCGGACCCTGTCCCTCAAGGGCGATGACCTTGAGCATTACAGAGGTGAGCGCGGGCGTCGCGGCAACAAACTGCCACGCGGTTTCCAGCGTGTTGATGCCTTGGATATCGAGATTTGATCGGATTGGCTGGAAGATGGCGTAAAATTCTAGGATGATTCGCCGTCTGTTTTCGTCCGACGTAATCGGTTTCAGCCAGGACGTGGCTCGACAGTAGGTACTCAATGAAGCGAACGTGTTTGATGGCATTGCTTGCAGCTACCATGACCTTGGGTCTGGGCGGCTGCGCTAGCCTATATCCGGCTCATTATTATCAGCTGGACAGCGGGACGGCTTCGGTTCCCAAGACCAGGGCCGGCACCGCCGTGCAAATTCGCAGCCTGAACATTGCCAATTATCTGCAGCACGACACCCTGCTGCAGCGGCACCCCGATGGTTCCTTATCGGACAGCAAGGCGCGCTGGGCAGGCTCTCTCACTGATGATATGCAGCATGTACTGCTCCGTCAGATGGCATGGCGTCTCAACAGTAACAGGGTCGTGATAGGAGATGCCCCCGAAGGGTACAAACCTGAGATCATGGTTGAACTGGAGATTTCTCGCCTGGACTCCGGCCCGAAGCAGTCTGCTGTGCTCGATGCACGCTGGTATCTGCTGGATAGTAATGAAAAGCTCAGGGGCAGTCGGATGGTTCACCTTGAGGAAAATCACAACGGAACCGAAGCAGATCAGGTCAGAGCCCAGAGCCTTCTGCTGCAGCAGCTGGCCAAGCAGCTATCCGGCGCGGTCACTGCGGCTGAGCAGGCTTCCAGGAAAGCCGCCAAGTCATCTTCCAGGCAGTCCAGGACACAAGTGGCTCAAGAAGTTGAGGCACCTGCAAAGCTTCCCAAGATCATTCCCATTCGTACGGGTGCGGAAGTTTATCGCTTCTAAATGTGACGTTTTTCGGGTCCGCCATTGCACGTGGCGGACTTAAAGTCGTCAATAGGCAATCCTGACGATAGATCGAGATGCCTTATGAAGCTTCCCTTGTTTCCCCTGTCGACCACGCTTTTTCCAGGCTGCCCCTTGGATCTGCAGCTGTTCGAGCCTCGCTACCTCGACATGATCAGTCGCTGTCTCAAGCAGAACATCGGTTTTGGTGTGGTGACTATCCTTGAAGGAGAGGAAGTGGGTGCTGCACCAACTCGTCTTGGAGGCTTCGGTTGTGAAGCGGTGGTCAGGGACTGGCAGCAGCAGTCCAATGGGTTGCTGGGCGTCAGGGTCGAGGGTGTACGGCGGTTTCGACTGTTGGATACCGAAGTTCAGGATGATCAGCTGACTATGGGTACGGTTGAGTGGCTGGACGAGCCGGTCGAGCGCCCTTTGAGCGATCAGCATGATGACTTGGCGGCCCTGTTGCAGGCATTGGCCGAGCATCCTATGGTGGCTGCGCTGGATCTGGATGGGACGGCCAGAGGGCAGTGCGAATTGGGTTACCGGCTAGGATACCTGCTGCCTTTTACGCCTGATCAGAAAAATGAGCTGCTTTCGCTCGACGATCCAGGTGAGCGCCTGGATCGCCTTCATGAACTGCTGTCCAGCCTGCAGGAGTGAGGTGGGCTATTACGTAGCAGGCATATAGCGTTCTATGGCAACCGGCAAGGCCCAGGCGGCTGCAAAGGTGAAGACCGCGAGTATGATTGGAATGAATATCCACCAGAAGCGAAGCGTCAGCGGCTGAAGCCTTGCCTGCCGTTGCATGACAGCCAGACTCAGGGCGCAGAAACTGCCCGCCAACAGTGCTCCTGCCAGGACATCGGTGGGCCAATGCACGCCCAGGTAGACACGCGTTGTGGCAATCGTGAGAGCGGGCAGGGCGGCTACGGCTAGCCATGTCAGTCTCACTCGCGGGGATTGGCCGCGCGAGACAAGAATACCCAGGGTCAGGAAGAAGGCAAACGATGCCGAGCTATGTCCGCTAGGCAAACTATAGGTTGTCAGTGGTTCGGCCAGGATGTCTGGACGCGCTCGCGCCAGCAGGTTTTTCAGTGTGCCGTTGGCTACCGCCGTTCCCAGCAATGAGCCCAGGGAAAAGAACATACCGCGCCACTGGCGCATCGCTCCCAGCAGCACGATCAGAATGATTGCCACGACCAATTGGGTTCGGAAGTCGCCCAGGCGGGTAATGATGACCGCAACACTGTTCAGGTAGGGCTGCCGGTGCTCCTGAACGAGGGTCATGATGCCTTCATCCAGCGAACGCAAATGCTGCCAGCCCAGTAACAAGGCAAGCAGAAGCACAAAGGTCAGCACAGCAATCATGAGGGTCGAGCCGCTGCGCTCGCGCAAGGTGGCATGCATGATGAATACAAGCAAAACGGCTGCACTGCCGGCTATGATTCCGGCTTGGGGCCAGAAGTCAGGCGGCAGAGGAAGGCGAAAGGCCGCACCGGTCATCCAGCCCGGGAGCAGGTATACAACCGACCAGCCTGCCGCGGCGATGAGGCTGACGACCGTAAAGCGGATGACAGGCATGTCCAGCATTCCGGCAATCATGGGCAGCATGGGCCTCAGCGGCCCAATGAAGCGGCCTATCAACAAGCTGGTAATGCCGTTGCGCTGGAAAAAGGTCTCCGCTGACGAAATCCATTCTGGATGGGTGCGCAGCCCTGGAAGGCTCCGGATATTCTGATGGAATCGTCTGCCCAGATAATACGAGGCGGCATCCCCCAGCAGACCACCCAGGTAGCCCAGGATAAGAGTCTCGCTAAGACCCAGCACACCGCTGCCTGCCAGTACGCTGATGCCAAACAGGGCAAAGGTGCCAGGCACCAGTAGGCCTGCCAGTGCGAGGCACTCGAGAAAGGCCGTGATGAATACGGCAGCTCCCAACCAATGGGGATGCGCACTTAACCAGGCATTCAGGTCGGCAAGAAAGGCTGTCATGAGAGAGAGGGTAGGTCCTTTGCTATAACGCGTTTTCGACTAATCTGGCGATGAGCGGTTCAGTAGGCGTTATGTGGAATAGGAACCGGTTCGCCGTCTCGATAATACCCAGGCGCTTCCGTTTCGGGTCCAGGGCTGAAGCGTTAAAGCTTTTCAATCTATGACGGCTGCATGTCATGACTGTCCGTCTTGGGTTTACCCCGGTATAATTGTTTAATTTTCAGCCAAACTCATTTTTGCCATGACCGAGTCCGTGCACGACTATATGACCCGCTTGGGCCGTGCGGCCCGTGAAGCTTCGCGCCTTTTGGCCAGAGCTTCGACTGCACAGAAGAACAATGCGCTTCTATCTGTTGCAGATGCGCTGGATCGTGCGCGACCGTTACTGGTTGAGGCCAATGAGAGAGATCTGGCTGCAGGTCGCGTAGCAGGACTCGACTCAGCACTGCTGGATCGTCTGGCGCTGACCCCAGCGCGTATCGATGGCATGATCGCTGGATTACGTCAGGTCGCCGCCTTGCCGGATCCTGTGGGTGCTATCCGTGATATGAGCTATCGCCCTTCAGGTATCCAGATCGGTAAGATGCGTGTCCCGTTGGGTGTCATTGGCATCATTTACGAGTCACGTCCCAATGTGACCATCGATGCGGCCAGCCTGTGTCTGAAGTCCGGTAACGCCACAATTCTGCGAGGTGGCTCCGAAGCCATTCACTCCAATCGGGCCATTGCGCTGTGCATCCAGGAAGGGCTTGCTTCGGCAGGACTGCCGGCAGCAGCGGTTCAGGTTGTCGAAACAACGGATCGTGCTGCGGTTGGTGCCCTGATCACCATGCCCGAATATGTAGATGTGATCGTTCCCCGGGGCGGTAAAGGGCTGATCGAGCGAATCAGTCAGGATGCTCGGGTTCCTGTGATCAAGCACCTGGATGGCATTTGCCATGTTTATGTGGACGAGCATGCCGATCTGGAAAAGGCGCATCGCATTGCACTCAATGCCAAGTGCTATCGCTATGGTATCTGCGGGGCGATGGAAACTCTTCTGGTGCAAGCCGCAGTTGCCAATGCCTTTTTGCCGAACATGGCTGCCTCGTTGCGGGAAAAGGGGGTGGAACTCAGGGGATGTGAGCGCACGCGTGATATCATCGATGCCGTTCCTGCCCATGATGCGGACTGGAGTACTGAATATCTGGCTCCTGTGCTGTCAATCAAGGTAGTGGCCGACATCGAAGAGGCTATTACACATATTAACCATTATGGCTCGCATCACACCGATGCCATTGTAACGGAGCACTTGGGTCGTTCGCGGCAGTTCCTGGCGGAAGTGGATTCAAGTTCCGTGATGGTCAATGCGCCCACATGCTTTGCCGACGGGTTTGAATATGGACTCGGCGCAGAAATCGGAATTTCGACCGACAAGCTGCATGCCCGCGGACCGGTAGGGCTGGAAGGTCTTACCAGCGAAAAGTATATCGTCCTTGGTGACGGGCAAGTTCGTTCTTGATGGTCACACGTATCGGATTGTTCGGCGGCACTTTCGATCCGATTCACATCGGCCATTTGCGCAGTGCGCTGGAAGTGGCCGAACAGCTCGGGCTTGATGAGTTGCGGCTGATTCCCGGGGCGCGTCCACCTCATCGTAACGCTCCGCAGGTTTCGGCTCAGCAGCGGTTGGAAATGGTCAGGTTGGCCGTTGAAGGTGTCGAGTATTTGCGTGTGGATGATATTGAGTTTCGACGTGAGCGCCCCTCCTATACGATCGAAACGCTTGAAGCGCTGCGCCGGGATATGGGGCCACATGTGCAGCTTTTACTGATGTTGGGCTGGGACGCCTTCTGTGGATTGCCAGGATGGCATCGATGGACTGAACTCCTGGATCATTGCCACATTCTGGTCCTGCAGCGTCCCGATGCGGACAGCGAGCCACCCCAGGCACTCTGTGATCTGATCGCTGCGCGTACGCAGTCCGACCCGCAGGCGCTTTCTGGTCCAGCGGGGCAGATCACCTACATCTGGCAGACGCCCCTGGCGGTATCTGCCACTCAAATACGGGGCCTGCTTGCTGCAGGAAAGTCGGTACGTTTCCTCGTGCCAGACGCGGTAATGAACTATATCGAAACGTACGGCCTGTACCGTGCTACGACTTGAATATGAGGTTTATACGTAGTTATGCAAAGTGAACAACTCGTTCAGCTCGCGGTTGACGCGCTGGAAGACATGAAAGCCCAAGACATTACCGTGCTGGATGTGCGCGACAAGACCAGCGTCACAGATGTCATGGTTATTGCCAGCGGCACCTCGAGCCGTCATGTGAAATCACTGGCGGATAACGTTGTGGAAAAGGTCAAGAAGAACGGCGTCCAGCCCTTAGGTAGTGAAGGGTTGGAAGCAGGTGAATGGGCACTGCTGGATTTGGGTGACGTTGTGGTGCACGTCATGTTGCCGGCTACCCGTGAATTTTATGATCTGGAGCGCCTCTGGCGCGGTGCAGAGCAAAGTCGCGCAGCCCATGGCGAGTAAGTGATACCGTGCGTGTGCGATTGATTGCTGTCGGCTCGCGCATGCCGCGTTGGGTCGAAGAAGGCTGGCAAGAGTACGTCAAACGTCTCCCGCCTGAACTGCCTCTGGAACTGGTGGAAATTCCACTTAATACCCGAGGCAAGAATGCTGATGTGGCCAGACTTATCCGTCAGGAAGGTGAAGCCATGTTGGCAAAGGTTCAGCCTGGAGAGCGTATAGTAACGCTGGAGGTGGGCGGTCGACCGTGGAGCACGGAGCAACTGGCCGAAACACTTTCCCGCTGGCGACTTGATGCCCGTAACGTCAATCTCATGGTCGGTGGCCCGGAAGGGCTCGCGCCGGAGGTCATGGCGCGCAGTGAGCAGCGTTGGTCATTGTCACCCTTGACCTTGCCTCACCCGCTTGTACGTATTCTGGTCGGCGAGCAGATTTATCGAGCCTGGACGCTTTTGGCTGGGCACCCTTACCACAAGTAATCTCGTTTCCACTCGTCGATGCCGCAACCGATTCGTCTCAAGGACCACGAAAAAGACGCTCGCCAGGTCCGTTCGCGCGTGTTCATCGGCATGGCCGTGATTGCGTTTTTGTCGTGCCTGCTGGTAGCGCGTATGTACTACCTGCAGGTTATGCAGTACGACTATCACTCTACGCTTTCTGAAAACAACCGCGTACACGTACAGCCGATTCCGCCGACGCGGGGGCTGATCTATGACCGAAACGGGGTCATTCTGGCGGATAACAGGCCCAGCTTTAGCCTGACCGTGACACGTGAGCGGGCAGGTGACTGGAAGAAGACCCTCGACACGGTTGTTGAGGTGCTGGGGCTGCAACCCGAGGACAAGGAGCTTTTCGAAAAGCGAATGAAGCAGGGGCGGCGGCCTTTCGAGCCGGTTCCCATCCTGTTTGAGCTGACTGAAGACCAGATTGCCCGTATTGCAGTCAACCAGTTCAGATTACCGGGCGTCGATGTCGCTGCCCAATTGGTACGGCATTATCCTCTGGGTGAGCACTTTGCGCATTCGGTTGGATACGTCGGCCGTATCAACGAGCAAGAGCTGAAAAAGCTGGATCCGGTCAACTACAGCGGTACCCACCATATCGGCAAGACCGGCATCGAACGGTTCTATGAAAGCGAGCTTCATGGACAGGTAGGGTATGAAGAAGTCGAAACCAATGCGCGGGGGCGGGTGCTGCGTGTTCTGAATCGTACCGATCCAAAGCCTGGAAAGGATATCGTTCTGACGTTGGATGCCAACTTGCAGGCCGCTGCGGAGAAGGCTCTGGGAGGACGACGTGGAGCCATTGTCGCTATCCAGCCACGTACTGGGGAAGTGCTGGCCATGGTCAGTCAGCCCAGCTATGACCCCAATCTGTTCGTGGCCGGCATCAGTTTCAAGGACTATGCAGAGCTTCGCGACTCCATTGACCGTCCACTGTATAACCGTGTCTTGCGCGGTTTATACCCGCCAGGCTCCACCATCAAGCCTGCTGTAGCACTGTCTGGGTTGGATGCCGGTGTGGTGACACCCAGTACCCGAGTATTTGACCCGGGCTATTACCAGCTGCCCAATTACGATCACAAATATCGCAACTGGAACCACAGTGGTGATGGATGGGTGGATCTGGAAACCGCCATCATGCGTTCCAATGACACCTATTTCTATGATCTTGCCCACAAGATCGGCATTGATCGGCTGCATGATTACCTGAGCCGTTTTGGCGTTGGGCAGCGGGTCTCGCTGGATATGTTCGAGGAGGCCTCGGGCCTGATGCCCTCTCGAGAGTGGAAACGTGTCACGCGCCGTCAGGTGTGGTTCCCCGGGGAGACGCTGATCCTGGGAATTGGCCAGGGTTATATGCAGACAACGCCTTTGCAATTGGCTCAGGTCACCAGCCTCATTGCCACCCATGGTAAGTGGATTCGCCCGCATTTGGCCAAGACCATTGAGAATCAAAAGCCCGTTGATCCAAACCCGATGCCGGATATCCTGCTCAAGGATCCTGCGAATTGGGAGCGCGTCACTCAGGGCATGGAGGCGGTAGTTCATGCCGCACGTGGTACGGCGCACAAGATGGGCGCTACTGCCGCTTACAGAATTGCAGGCAAGAGCGGTACTGCACAGGTGGTCGCGATTCGCCAGAACGAGCGTTACAACTCCGCCGCGCTCAAGGAACGCCACCGTGACCATGCGCTGTTCGTAGGGTTTGCGCCAGCTGACAACCCTCAGATAGCCATCTCCGTCATGGTTGAAAACGGAGAATCGGGCAGCGGGATTGCTGCTCCAGTGCTTAAGGAAGTGGCTGATGCCTGGCTGCTGGATGAAAACGGTAAGCTCAAGGCTGAATACGCCAGACCGGTTGTTGCGGAGTCAACCAAGCCATGAACACTAACTTCGACCGGACGATACCCGAAGGCGACGTCATGCGCCGCCGCTCCACCCTGCTGCAGCGGATGCACATTGATGGCCCATTGCTGTTGATATTGCTCATGCTCGGGGCTGTCGGCCTGTTTGTACTCTACTCAGCAAGCGGTAAAAGCTGGGACTTGGTGATCAAACAGGGCACATCGTTCGGGCTGGGTCTGGTGGCCATGATCGTGATTGCACAATTCGAGCCCCGCTTTATGGCTCGCTGGGTGCCGCTGGGTTATCTCATTGGGGTGGCACTGCTGGTGGTCGTGGATGTCATGGGCCATAACGCCATGGGGGCTACCCGCTGGATCAATATTCCGGGAGTCATACGTTTTCAGCCATCCGAATTCATGAAGCTGCTCATGCCCATGATGGTGGCCTGGTATCTGTCCAAGCGCAGCCTTCCTCCCAGCTTCAAGCATATTGTTGTCAGCCTGATCACAATCGGCATCCCCTTTGTGTTGATCCTTGATCAACCGGACCTTGGGACCGCCATGCTCATTCTCGCTTCGGGTGGCTTCGTCCTGTTCGTCGGAGGTATGCAGTGGCGCTGGCTTATCGGTGCAGTGGCGGCGGCGGCACCGGTTGCGGTAGCCATGTGGTTTTTCGTCATGCACGATTATCAGAAGCGGCGAGTACTAACGTTTTTGGATCCTGAAATGGACCCCCTAGGGTCTGGATGGAACATCATTCAGTCGAAAGCGGCCATTGGATCAGGTGGCGTATTTGGCAAAGGTTGGCTTCTGGGAACGCAATCTCATCTGGATTTTTTGCCCGAAAGCCATACGGACTTTATCATTGCCGTCCTCGGAGAAGAGTTCGGCATGGTCGGCGTATGTCTGCTGCTGTGCTTGTATTTGCTGCTGATAGGGCGAGGGCTGACGATTACCATCCAGGCGCAAACATTGTTTGGCAAGCTATTGGCTGGTAGCGTGACGATGACATTTTTCGTTTATGTCTTCGTTAATATTGGCATGGTCAGCGGTTTGCTGCCCGTGGTTGGAGTGCCGTTACCGTTTATCAGCTATGGCGGTACGTCCGTTGTGACGTTGCTGTGCGGTTTTGGAGTTTTGATGGCGATCCACACACATCGGAAGTGGATCGCCCAATCGTGATTTAAGTGAAGGACGCAATGCTGACACCGTTTGGATGGATGGGCCGCTGCCTTCAGTGCTTCGGTCTGCTGGGAGCGATAGGGATTACGGGCGCCGCAACGGCCGGCGACTATGATGATTCGCCTCAGGTTGCCAGCTTCATCAACGAGATGACGCGCAACTATGGCTTTGCCGGACAGCAGTTAAAGGAGCTGTTCGGTGAAGTCGAGCGCAAGCAGAGCATTCTCGATGCCATTTCTCGTCCTGCGGAGCGAGTAAAGCCCTGGAGCGAGTACCGCCCTATCTTCGTAACCGACAAGCGAATCGATCAGGGCGTCACGTTCTGGAACGAAAATGCCGAGTCGCTGGCGAAGGCTGAGCGGGAATATGGCGTTCCGCCTCAATTCATCGTTGCCATCATTGGCGTCGAAACCTTCTATGGTCGAAACAAGGGCAACTACCGGGTGCTGGATGCGCTGTCGACGCTGGCCTTTGATTACCCTCAGCGAGCGCCATTCTTCAGAGATCAGCTGCGTGAATTCCTGCTTTTGAGTCGTGAGCAACAGTTCGATCCGCTCAGCTTGACCGGCTCCTATGCCGGTGCCATGGGCCTTCCGCAGTTCATGCCAGGCAGTTTCCGTGCCTACGCTGTAGATTTCGATAACAGTGGCCATATCGATATCTGGAACGACAAGGCCGACGCCATTGGCAGCGTCGCCAGCTATTTCAAGCGCCACGGCTGGACTGCAGGTGGCAGCGTGGCGGTGCGCGCTCAGGTGCGTGGCGATAAAGTGGAACAGGGTGTCGTTCAGGGTATCGAGCCGGTAAAAAGCGTGGCAGAGTTGCGTGCGCTGGGCTGGAATCCAGCCGAGCCGTTAAGGGATGACCTGCGTGTCACCTCATTCCGGCTGGACGGTGATGCAGGTCCTGAATACTGGATGGGACTGCCCAATTTCTATGCAATCACACGCTACAACCGTAGCGTCATGTATGCCATGGCTGTAAATCAGCTGGCGGAGGCTATTGCTGAGCGTCATACGCATGGGGCGTCGCAATGAATTATTTTAATCGGGGTTTGACCGCCGCGACCTGCCTTGCCCTGGCAGGGCTAGTAGCAAGTTGCTCAAGCCCACCCCCAAAAAGTCCGACCACCTATGGGTCCAATGCAAGTGCTGGTAGTTACTCACGCCCGCATAAGGACGGTGCTCCTTGGTGGGATGTGGATGTTTCACGTATTCCTGATGCCGTTCCGATGCCCAACTACGGGCCCATCAAGAACAACCCCTACACGGTGCTGGGCAAGACCTATTTCCCGCTGAACGATGCTACGAGCTATCGTGTCACCGGGACTGCCTCCTGGTATGGCACCAAGTTTCATGGTCAGGCTACGGCGAACGGCGAGACCTATGACCTCTATGGCATGACTGCCGCTCACAAGACCCTGCCGCTACCCAGCTACGTTCGTGTAACCAACCTGGATAATGGCAAAAGCGTCATCGTTCGGGTCAATGATCGTGGTCCGTTCTATTCAGATCGCGTGATTGACCTGTCTTTTGCGGCTGCCAAAAAGCTTGGTTACGCCGAGACAGGAACGGCCCATGTGCGTGTCGAGGGTATCGATCCGGCACAATGGTGGGCTCAGCAAGGCCGCCCGATGCCAATGGTGCTGGCGCAGCCGCAACGTGCGCCTACCGCTCCGACACCTGTAAAACCACAGACAGTGGCTACGGTTGAAACCTATAATCCGCCTCCGCAACAGCATGCCGCGCCGGTTGTGCCGCTTGAGATCGACTCAAAAAAAAACGCTTCTGCACAAGCCGGTGGGCTGTATCTCCAGGTGGGCGCCTTCGCCAACCCGGACGCTGCGGAGCTCCTGAAGGACAAACTCAGCGAGCTGACGGCTGCCCCGGTCTTTATCAGCTCGGTCGTGCGCAACCAGCAGACTCTGCACCGCGTGAGACTCGGGCCGATCGGCACGCAGGGTGAGGCCAGTCAGCTGCAAAATACCGTGCGTCTTGCCAATCTGGGGCAAGCCTCGCTGGTACGTCCGGATTAGGAGCAAGGACGCTCTGTGTATGTGCCCTCTGGGCTTGTTTAATTAGTCTGCTTAACCATTAGAGAGTCGGATGAACATCACCACTTTAGCTCAACGCGTCTTTTTGCTCGTTCTGCTCATCGCTGCGCCAGCCGCCTGGGCGGCCGAGCCGATGATTCCTTCGCCCCCGCAGCTTGCCGCCAAGTCCTGGGTTCTCATGGATGCGAGCAGTGGCCAGATCATCACGGAATATAATTCCGATCAGCGCCTGCCTCCGGCCAGTCTGACTAAATTGATGACCGCCTATATAGCGACCTTAGAAATTCAGCGTGGCCGTATCAAGGAAGGCGATATGGTCAACGTGAGCGAGCATGCCTGGCGTACCGGTGGTTCCCGGATGTTCATTCAGGTGGGCAACCAGGTTTCGGTTAGCGACTTGCTCCACGGCATCATCATTCAATCAGGCAACGACGCGAGCGTGGCCATGGCCGAGCATATCGCCGGAAGTGAAGATGCGTTTGCTGACATGATGAATACCACGGCACAGCGCCTGGGCATGAGCAATACCCACTATATGAATGCTACAGGTCTGCCTAACCCGGACCATTACTCTTCTGCCCATGACATTGCCAAGCTGTCTCGTGCAATCATCTATGAAGAGCCGACTCACTATGCCATTTACTCCCAGAAGGAATTCTTCTGGAATAACATCAAGCAGCCTAACCGCAATCTCCTGCTGTGGCGTGACAAGACCGTTGACGGTCTGAAGACCGGCCACACTGATGAAGCAGGCTATTGCCTGGCCGCCTCTGCTGTCCGTGACGGTATGCGCTTGATCGCGGTGGTATTCGGTACGAACAGTGAGCAGGCCCGTGCAGCCGAAACCCAGAAGCTTCTAACCTATGGTTTCCGCTTCTTCGAAACCCAGTCTTTCTACAAGAAGGGTGTAGAGCTTGCGCGTGCGCCGGTCTGGAAAGGCACCGAGCATGAGGTTTCTGCTGGTCTGGCAGACGACCTGACTATGACGCTGCCCCGCGGTCAGCTAAAAAAGCTGAAAGCCGAAATTGTTATGAACCCGCAGATCACTGCACCGATTGCCAAGGGTCAGCCTATTGGTAAGGTGGAAGTGAAGCTGGATGACAAGGTCATGCACACAGCTGACCTAGTAGCCTTGCAGCCGGTCGAAGAGGGTGGTTTCTTCCGTAAGTTGTGGGATAGCATTCGTCTATTCTTCTACGGATTGTTCAACTGATCTCAAGACGCCCGCTTTAGCGGGCGTCTCTACCTTCGGGCCCCAGACCCGCGAATGCCATGACTGATACCGACACTCAAGCTCCAAAAATTGAATTTCCTTGCGATAACTATCCGATCAAGGTGATCGGTGATGCCGGAGACGGTTTTACTGATCTGGTAGTTGAAATCATTCAGCGCCACGCACCGGATCTGGACGTTACGACGCTGGTAACGCGTGATAGCCGTAACGGCCGCTTTCTGTCAGTACAGGTCCTGATCCGTGCTACCGGTGTCGAGCAGTTGCAATCGATCCATTCGGACCTGCGCACCACCGGCCGCGTCCATATGGTGCTGTAATGGATAAGACGCTCGGCTTCCGAGAGCTGGGCCTGGTCTCCTATGAGCCGACCTGGCAGGCCATGCGGCGCTTTACTGACGAGCGCAATCCTTCAGCGCTGGACGAGGTCTGGTTGCTGCAGCACCCCGGCGTATTCACCCAGGGGCAGGCAGGCAAGGCCGAGCATCTGCTTAATGCCGGTGAAATTCCTGTCATACAGGTCGATAGAGGCGGCCAAGTAACGTACCATGGGCCGGGACAACTGATTGCCTATCTGCTTCTGGATGTCAGGCGATTGGGGTTGGGGGTTCGTGAGCTTGTATCCCGAATCGAGCAAAGCCTGGTTGGCGTGCTGGCCAGCTACGGGGTCGAGTCGTATGCAAAGCCTGATGCCCCTGGTGTTTATGTCAAGGGTGCAAAGATCGCATCCCTTGGCTTGCGTATCCGTAACGGACGCTCCTTCCATGGTCTGGCCTTGAATGTCGACATGGACTTGGCGCCGTTCCGTCGAATCAATCCCTGCGGTTATGCCGGCCTGGCCATGACCCAGCTACGCGATCATGCCGGGCCGATCGAATTTGCCGAGGTGACCCAGCGGCTGCGTGAGCAGCTCGTGTCACAGCTTGGCTATGCTGACCAGATCACCCTGGAAAAGAGCTGACATGACAACAGTGCAAGACAGTGTGAACGTCGAGACGCCCATCGCTGAAGCGCCTGCGCGCAAGAAAGTTGAAATGGGCGTCAAACTGCGTGGTGCAGAAAAGGTTGCCCGCATCCCGGTCAAAATCATTCCGACCGAAGAGCTGCCACGTAAACCTGACTGGATTCGCGTACGAATTCCAGTGACGCCAGAAGTGGAGCGCATCAAGCAGCTGCTTCGCAAGCATAAGCTGCATAGCGTCTGTGAAGAGGCCTCTTGCCCCAACCTGGGTGAATGCTTCTCTGGCGGTACAGCCACGTTCATGATCATGGGCGACATCTGTACACGTCGTTGCCCCTTCTGTGACGTGGGGCATGGCCGTCCGAAGCCTCTGGATGTCGATGAGCCACGAAATCTGGCTGTCGCGATTGCCGACCTTCGTCTGAAGTATGTCGTTATTACATCAGTAGACCGTGATGACCTGCGAGACGGTGGCGCTCAGCATTTTGCTGACTGTCTGCGAGAGATCCGCCAGCTGTCTCCTGGCATCCAGCTGGAAACATTGGTACCTGACTACCGTGGCCGTATGGATATCGCGCTGGATATCACCGCTACCGAGCCGCCGGATGTCTTCAACCACAACCTGGAAACGGTGCCGCGCCTGTACAAGTCATCTCGTCCGGGCTCCGATTTCGAGTGGTCGCTGGATCTGCTGCAGAAGTTCAAGCAACGTGTACCACACGTCCCCACCAAGTCAGGCCTGATGCTGGGGCTTGGCGAGACAGACGATGAGGTCATGGAAGTCATGAAGCGCATGCGCGAGCATGACATCGACATGCTGACCCTGGGCCAGTATTTACAGCCTTCTCGTAATCACTTGCCGGTACAGCGCTTTGTTCATCCGGATACCTTCGCCTGGTTTGCCGAGGAAGGCGAAAAGATGGGCTTCAAGAATGTGGCATCCGGCCCGCTGGTTCGCTCCTCCTATCATGCCGACCAGCAGGCGCATGGCAGCAAGATCTCCTGATCGAACGGCAATAAAAAAGGCGCTTAAAGCGCCTTTTTTATTGCCTGTCAGGAACGTAAACGAGCCAGCAGGGATGGGGTAGGGTAGCCGTCTGCTGGCCAGCCCAGCGTCTGCTGGAACGCTCGTATGGCTTTGCGGGTATTGGCACCTATGATGCCATCAGCAGCACCAGGCGTAAAACCTCGGTCTGCCAGGCGCTGCTGAAGTTCGACTCGCTCGCTGCGGCTGAGTGGAACGTCCTCAAGCGGCCAAGCTGCGCTGACTTTCCCGGCGCCCTTATAGCTATCCGATAGAAGTCCCACGGCTAGCGCATAGGATGATGAGTTGTTATATCGAAGAATGGTCCGGAAATTGTTGAAGACCAAAAAGGCTGGCCCTCGATGTCCCGCTGGAAGCAGTAGAGAAGCCTGCTCCATGGAGTACGCAGGGGAGAGGGGCGTCGTTGCGCCTTGAACACCCATGGCCTGCCAATCTGACAAGGGCTTGCGGATGTCCATGTCTGCTTGAGCATAATCGAAGCCCTGCGGCAGGCGAACTTCAAAACCCCATGGCTTTCCGTCCTGCCAACCGGAGGCTTTCAGATAGTTGGCCGTTGAGGCCAATGCATCAGCATTGGAGCCCCAGATATCCCGACGACCATCACCATCAAAGTCGACGGCATGTTCATTGTAGGTCGTTGGGATGAACTGTGTTTGACCCATGGCACCAGCCCAGGAGCCAATCATGCGCTCAGGCGTAATATCGCCATTTTGAATGATGGTCAGTGCGGCCAGCAGTTGCGCCTGCGCGAAGGCGGGGCGCCGTCCCTCATAAGCCAGGGTTGCCAAAGAACGAATAACGCTCTTGGTGCCCATGTTGTTGCCATAGTTGCTTTCGATACCCCAGAAGGCCACAAGGCGTTCTGGCTCGATGCCGTAACGTGCCTCGAGTTGCGCCAGAAGGCTCGAATATTGGGTTAGTAGCTTCTGGCCGTTTGCAATGCGCTGCTGGGAAACTGCAGACGACAGGTATTCCCATACAGGACGCGTAAATTCGGGTTGGCTGCGGTCCGCTGTAATCACGGCATCGTCAGGAGTCAAGCCTGCGAAAGCCTGATTAAAGGTTGCGGTAGTAATACCGGCCGCTTGAGCGTCCTGCCGGAAGCGGTCTCGCCATTGCTCGAAGCTTTCCTGAGGAGCAGGCTCAGGCGTCGTATTGGCGGAGCGGCTTTGTGAGGCAGAGGTAGGTGCGTTCGTGGCGGCTGGCGTGGCCGTTTCGCTCTGCGTCTGTGTTTGTGCACAGGCAGCAATGACCCCTGTGATCAATGTCGCCAGAGTGCCTGCGATAAGGCTGCCGTGTTTCAGCCTGCGTTTTTTCCCGTGTTGCATGAATCTCCACCGGGTGCGTCAACAGACTCGTCACCATAACATGCCTGAATCGAGGCGTCTTCGTTTGGAGAAGGGAGTACGGATGGAATTATGCGGCTACCAATAAAAAAGCCTTCCCATCATCAGTTGGGAAGGCTTCACGGCGATAACTGCCTTTGCCTTTCTTGGGCTTTTCCTGTCGACAGCGAAACAGGGGCTGGGCAATGGTGGATTTGGCCTTGTTGGGCCTTCGCTGTTTTTTGGTCATGAGAGTACTCGGTCTGAATGCGCGGTTGCGCGAAGACCGGCATCTTACGATTATCGTGAGAATGTATCCAGAGCGGCAAAAGGCAAGGAGAAGCGTTGACCCGCCAACAGTAAGGTCAACTGGCGCAGGGTTGTCCAAGTATCACCCGGGGCCTGGCCCTTGATCTGCGCATCCACAAGCTGGGCATCCAGCAATAGGCGACTCAGTTTGGCCGTAGAGTGTCGTTGCAGGGCGCGGCTTATGAGTGGACGTCTTTTCTCCCAGACCGGGGGCTTTGCCTGCGCAAACGCGCGGTCAAGTGGTATACCCTGTTCCTGCTGTTGCGCAAGGTTGGCCAGTTGCCGCAGCTCTCGGGCCAGCGCCCATAGAATCACTGGCGGCTCGACACCCTCGCCGCGAAGACCCTCCAGAATACGTAACGCGTGATTGGCTTCCCCTGCCAGAACCGCATCGATAAGACCAAAAACGTCGAAGCGGGCACTATCACCAACGCTTGCCTGTACAGTGGCGACATCAATTTGGTTGTTTTCGGCCAAGAGCTTGAGTTTTTCGATTTCCTGGGCGGCTGCAAGCAGGTTACCTTCCACCCGGACGGCAATCAGTTCGATCGCTTCCTGCGAGGCAGCCAGACCTGCCTGGGAAAGGCGTTGGCGGATCCATTGGGGCAGTTGATGGACATCGATGGGCCAGATCTGAATGAACTGAACGTCAGCATGTTCAATCAAGGCTTTGGCCCATTTGGTCTTTTGGGCACTGCCATCCAGCTTGGGCAGGCTGATGAGCAGCAATGTATCTTCAGCAGGGCGCGATAGGTAGCGTAGTAGCGCTTCGGCACCTTTATCACCAGGCTTGCCGTTTGGAATGCGTAATTCGATCAGACGCTTCTGGGCAAACAGAGACAGGCTTGCCCCTGCTTCGTAAAGCAGGCTCCAGTCAAAGTTATTTTCTACGTTGAACACCTGACGCTCATCAAACCCCTGGCTTTTCGCCGAGGCTCGAATGGCATCGGTTGCCTCCTGGCTAAGCAGGGGTTCGTCGCCGCTGACTATATAAATTGGCGCCAGCTTTCCTTGCAGGTGCTTGGCGAGTTGAGCAGGGTTCAGTTTCATAGGATAAAAATACGGGGCCGTAAGGCCCCGTAGTCGTTAGCGGGTGGGTATTTCGATCGGAGATTGTTGTGGCGGCATGTTCTGCTGCGCTGCGCGTGCGGCCTCGGCCTCGGCACGCGCTCGTGCATCAGCCTCGCTTTGCAACTTGTCGAGCCGCTGGGGTGTAATGGTCTGCAGGCGCGAAGCCAGCTGGCGGACCAGTTCTGCACGCATTTCCCGACGCAGCTGCTGAGCCTGTTGCTCAGAGCCGATGATGTTGTTTTCATCCGTCACGTAGTAACGCTGCGTTTCCAGATCATCATGCAGCAGCACGGCATCGTTGCGGCCACGAATTTCATAGGGCAGCTTGGTTGTCAGCTCGATTTCAGCACTACGTGCGCCCGCGGTATAGCTCGCGGTGCGTTGCGTCTGCTGCTCGTCTGCCAGGTATAACGTATAGGTCGCGCCTGGGTTAACGTTTACATGATTGCTCTCAAGCATGGTTCTTACCTGCTTGACCGTTTCGCCGTAGCTGTCACGGGCGGAAAGACTCAGCTCACGCAGCGACAGTTCGGTGTCGCCTGTACCTCGCAGCTGAAAACCACAAGCACTTAACAACACGGTCATTCCAATCGCCGCAAGGCAGGGAAAGCTCCGTTTCATCATGATCTTTTTCACTCCGTTCAGCCTCAATTGGCGACGATATTGACCAGCTTGCCAGGAACAACAATCACTTTGCGGATTGTCAGTCCCTCAGTAAAGCGCAGAACATTTTCGTTCGTACGGGCAGCAGCCTCAATGTCTTCACGGCTGGCTTGGGCTGCGACCTCAATGTGGCCACGCAACTTACCGTTTACCTGAATCACGATCTGCAGGGTGTCCTGTACCAGGGCGCTTTCATCCACGCTTGGCCAGCGGGCATCGATAACGGCATCGGCATGCCCCAACTCATTCCACAATGCATGGCAGATATGGGGCGTAATCGGTGCCAGTAGCAACGCGACGGTTTCCAGACCTTCCTGCATCAACGCGCGGTCCTGCTCGGTGGTCTGCGGCGCTTTTTCCAGCACATTCATCAATGTCATCACAGCTGCAATGGCCGTGTTGAACTTGTGGTTCTGTCCAATATCCTGGCTGGCCTGCTTGATCGCAAGGTGAATGGCGCGACGGACTTCCTTCTGCTCGTTTGTCAGCGTTGCCACATCCAGAGCAGAGGTAAGGCCCTGGCTGATATGCGCCTGGGCGAGACGCCAGACGCGACGCAGGAAGCGGCTACCGCCCTCGACGCCGGAGTCGGACCACTCGAGGCTCATGTCCGGAGGGGAGGCAAACATCATGAACAGTCGGCATGTGTCGGCGCCGTACTGATCGATCATGGCCTGGGGGTCCACTCCGTTGTTCTTGGATTTGGACATCTTTTCAGTGCCGCCGATTTCTACCGGCAGACCGTCCGTCTTCAGCTTGGCACCAATGACCTTGGCCTTGGCGTCACGCTCGACCTCCACGTCAGCCGGGTTGAACCAGTCCTTACCGCCTTTTTCATCCATGCGGTAATAGGTTTCAGCGACTACCATGCCTTGGGTCAGCAGGTTCTTGAACGGCTCATCGGAGGAGAGAAGCCCCTCGTCACGCATCAATTTATGGAAGAAGCGTGCATAGAGCAGGTGAAGAATGGCGTGCTCGATACCGCCAATATACTGGTCGACGGACAGCCAGTAGTTGGCAGCATCCTTATCGACCATACCACCTTCAAACTTGGGCGATGCGTAGCGGGCGAAGTACCAGGACGACTCGACAAACGTGTCCATGGTGTCGGTTTCGCGCTTGGCAGCGCTGCCGCATTTGGGGCAGGAGCACTCGTAGAACTCCGGCATTTTGGCCAGAGGAGAGCCTGCACCATCTGGAATCACATCTTCTGGCAGAACGACCGGCAGTTGATCTTCCGGAACGGGAACATCACCACAGCTATCGCAGTGGATGATCGGGATCGGGCAGCCCCAGTAACGCTGACGGCTGATGCCCCAGTCACGCAGGCGGAATTGAGTGCGCGGCTCGCCCAGACCTTTGGTCTGCAGGGTCGTAGCAATGGCTTCAAACGCCGCATTGAAATCAAGGCCGTCATATTCGCCGGAGTTGATCAGCGTGCCGTGCTCGCCATAGGCAGCCTGCCAGGGAGCAGGGGTCTCGTCACCAGCGCTGGTACGTACGACCGGCTTGACGGGCAGATTATATTTGGTCGCGAATTCAAAATCGCGCTCATCGTGTGCCGGAACGGCCATGACCGCACCTTCGCCGTAATGCATCAGGACGTAGTTGGCGACCCATACCGGCAATTTTTCACCCGTTAACGGATGCTCGACGAACAAGGGCGTCGGCATGCCTTTCTTTTCCTGGGTGGCGATGTCGGCTTCTGCCACGCCGCCACGCTTGCATTCGTCAATGAAAGCCTGCAGCTCGGGATTGTTCTGCGCTGCCTGGGTAGCCAGCGGATGCTCGGCCGCGACAGCGACATAAGTGGCACCCATCAGGGTGTCGGCGCGCGTTGTGAAGACCTTGAGTGCGCCGGCATGACCAATGGAGGTCTGGTCATAGGGGAACTGAACTTCCATGCCACGGGACTTGCCGATCCAGTTGCGCTGCATGGTCTTGACCTGCTCGGGCCAGCCGGGCAGATCATCCAGAGACGCCAGCAGCTCTTCCGCATAGTCGGTGATGCGGAAGTAGTACATCGGGATCTCACGCTTTTCGATCAGCGCGCCGGAGCGCCAGCCGCGGCCGTCGATGACCTGCTCGTTGGCCAGTACGGTCTGATCGACCGGATCCCAGTTCACGGTGCCGTTCTTGCGGTAGATGATGCCTTTCTCGAACAGGCGGGTGAACAGCCACTGCTCCCAGCGATAGTAGTCGGGCTTGCACGTTGTGACTTCGCGCGACCAGTCGATGGCAAGGCCCAGGCTCTTGAGCTGGTTCTTCATGTATTCGATGTTTTCGTACGTCCACTTGGCAGGGGCGACGTTATTTTTCATCGCGGCGTTTTCCGCCGGCATACCGAAGGCATCCCAACCCATGGGTTGCAGGACATTCTTGCCCTGCATGCGGTGATAGCGGGCAATCACATCACCGATGGTGTAGTTGCGGACGTGCCCCATGTGCAGCTTGCCGCTTGGGTAGGGGAACATGGACAAGCAGTAGTACTTCTCCTTTCCCGGCTGCTCCGTCACAGAGAAGGCATTGTTCTGTTCCCACCAGGATTGGGCGGCGGCTTCTATCTCACGGGGTTGGTAATGTTCGTGCATGGCGTGATCTGCGGCTACGAAAAGCAATTAGATAAGCCGGTAAGCATACATGAACCGTCTCCACGCAAGGAACCTTTAGCCAGAAAGCGTTTTATTTCATAAAAGTGAAATTCGTCATTTTATAGGCTCGCGGTTTCGCCAATCGCGCACTACGCTTGGGTAACAGCAGGATAGGACTTTCCGGAGGCTATCTATGAGTCATGACACAGCGCAGCGCCTGGCGAGACTTCCGCTGGAGCGTTTGCAACGGCGTCTGGAGCGTGCTCTGGACGAGGCTGCCACGGCGGAGCGTTTGCACCGCAAGGCGCAGCAGGAGATAGAAATTTCCGGCCTTCATCAGGAGGATCTGGACATCATCAGGGCGTGGCTGGTCAGAAATGATCAATGGGTTCATGCCTGTCAGGAGCTGATTTATCCGGGGCCTTCCCGTCTGGGAAAGTCGTTAGTGGCAGTGCGCTGCCTGCGTTGCGGGCTGCAAGTTAACGCTGGACAACAAATCGAGCGGTGCCCCCTGTGCATGACTCACAAGGTCTGCAGCACGGATACTTGCGCCATCTGACTCCGCTTCGGATGCCTGCACCTCGGTAATCCGCTTCCTACGCGTTATTATCACGTCTCGTTTTTCCAGCTAGACCAGGGATGTGCCTGACGTCATGGATGTCTCGATGTTGATTCGCTACGTTTGCAAGCAGCTGTTGATGCCGCCAGGCCTGTTTTTGCTGCTGTTATGGGCCGGTATCGTGCTTCGCAAGCGTTGGCCCCGAATTTCGGTTGCCTGCCTGATCATGGGCGCAGGTGGTTTCTGGCTGATCAGTCTGCCGATTGCGGTTGAATGGGAGGCGCGCCTGATCGAGCGTGATCCGCCTCTGGCTCAGGCTGATTGGTCGTCTCTGGCGCAGCAGGCAGATGCCATTGTTATTCTGGGCGCTTCCCGGGAGCGTAACGATCCGGCGTGGGAAGGCGATGTCTCCAGCGCGATGGGCATTGAGCGTGTTCGCTATGCGGCACGTATCGCCAAGGTCTCTCAGCTGCCAATTCTTATTTCCGGAGGCTCACCCTTGTCTTCGCCTCCCAGCGAAGCGGAATTGATGACCGAGGTCATGGAAAAAGACCTGGGCGTATCGGTGCGGTGGCAGGAGAAAGACAGCCGTACTACGTGGGAAAATGCGACGCTCAGCGCGGCTATTCTCAAACCAGCAGGTGTTAAGCGAATCGTGCTGGTTACACAGGCGTTTCATATGGCGCGTGCCCGGTGGTGCTTCGAGCGCCAGGGGTTCGAGGTGATCGCTGCGCCAATGGGATTCATGAGCACTCCTAACGGCAAGCCGCTGGGAGGATGGATGCCCGAGGCCAAGGCAATTGCCCAGAGCATGATTCTGATGAACGAAGCGATAGGGCTCATAGCCTATCCGCTGGCCTACCGCTGAAGAAGGGCAGGCCAGTCATATCTGGCCTGCCACTGTCTTCCATTAGACGATAGGACGGGAGCGCTCAAGGCCTCTACGAGCCAGCGCCCAAAGCGTCAGCAGGCCACACAGAATGGCCAGCGGCCAGAGGCGCCAGGTCAGGTAGGGTGTAGCTCCCTTCATCGGTACGACCGACCCGTGCAGCGTAGCCAACTGGAATGATGGGATCTGGGTGGTGATGCGGCCAAAGGGGTCAATCAGGGCCGTGACACCATTGTTGGTGCCCCGGATCATCCAGCGACCACTTTCCAATGCACGCATCCGGGCCATTTGCAGATGCTGCTGAGGACCGAATGATTTACCGAACCATGTGTCGTTACTTACCGTCAGCAGAAGATCGCTACGGGTGGCCATGTCTGCCACGAATTCCGGATAGACCACTTCATAGCAGATGAACGGGGCGATCTGGTATCCCTTGGCTGTTAATAACGGCTGCCCTTCTGGGCCCGGGACGAAATCGGACATCGGTAGGTTGAAGAAGGTGATCAGTCCGCGCAGCTGCTCCTGCAAGGGAACATACTCGCCAAACGGCACCAGCTTCTGTTTGTAATACGTGTTTGTATTGTCGCCATTGACCGTTAGCGCGTTATAAAAACGATCCTGGCCCTTGTCGTCACGCTCACGTACCGGAATGCCCGTGATAAGCGTTGCGCCGCGCTGGTTGGCGATAGCCGTAACGTCTTGTAAATAGCCGTCAGCATATTCCTTGAGCACTGGAATGGCATTTTCCGGCCAGACAATCAGGTCGGTCTTGCCTTCCCGAATAGTCATCTGGCGATACAGGGCCAGCGTATCCTGCACATGGCCCGGATCCCACTTGAGTTCCTGGGCAATATTGCCTTGC
The DNA here is from genome assembly GCF_003691465.1 of Pseudomonas sp. LTJR-52. Classification (NCBI taxonomy): domain Bacteria; kingdom Pseudomonadati; phylum Pseudomonadota; class Gammaproteobacteria; order Pseudomonadales; family Pseudomonadaceae; genus Pseudomonas; species Pseudomonas sp. LTJR-52. Next base: position 3,827,292 of record NZ_CP033105.1, on the reverse strand, counting down.
ATGGCGGCTACCTTGAGCGGCTCGCCGGCTGGCTGAGTCCAGACTTGTCCTTTGAAGGCAATGGCGCCGAACCAGGGTGCAATCAGCAGGACGATACCTGCAACCAGGCTGACGGGTCTGCGAATCAGCCAGGGAATATTGACGAGCAGAGCGGCGATCAACGCCACGCTGAATGACAGAAGCCAGACACCTCCTACTGGAGCAAGGCTGGCCAGCGGGCCATCCATCTGGCTGTAGCCTGCAAACAGCCAGGGAAAGCCGGTCAGGAACCAGCTGCGGAACAGTTCCAGGCCAAACCAAAGCGCTGCAAAGGCCAGGGCGTCACTGGCGGGTGCATGATTGCGGCGCAAACAAAGCACCCATAACCAGGCTGGCAGCGCAAAAAACAGGGCAATACCGGCGCAGAACCCAAACGTGAGGCCCGCTGCCAACGGCATGGATGCCGCACCGTAGTCGTGGATGCTGACATATACCCAGCTCGTACCCGCCAGAAAGGCCCCCAGGCCATAGCACCAGCCTCGCAGAAAGGCCCATCCGGCGCGCAATTCGCGCAATGAAAGATAGAAGAGAGCAATCGATACTATTTCCAGCGGCCAGAAGTTGAACGGCGCCAGTGCGAGGGGCGTTAGTGCGCCGGCAACCAGTGCCAGCAAATTGCCTTTCCAGCCGGGAGTAACCATCCAGCGCATCGGAAATCCTTGGTCTATGCAGCGGTGCGCAAGCTTAATGGATGCCAGGTGCTGCTAGCTACTAAGAGAGGTATATACGGGGCTATTCAGCGGCTTGCCTGCTCAGGCGAGCAGACAGGCCGCTGCAGTTTATCGCTCGGTGAGCGGAGTCATGCGCAGCAGATGGATGCGACGACCGTCTGCGTTGAGTACACGAAAGCGGAAGTCGTCGATGACCACTTCCTCGTTTCGGCGAGGAAGATGACCGAAGGCGCTCATGACAAGACCGCCCACTGTATCTACATCCTGATCGGGGTACTCTGTGTCGAAGAAATCATTGATGGCCTGGACAGGTGTCAGCGCCTTGACGATGAAGTCCCCGCTGGGAAGCGGTTTGATGAAGCTCTCTTCCTCGACATCGTGCTCGTCTTCAATGTCACCCACGATCTGCTCAAGCACGTCCTCAATGGTGACAAGACCTGCCACACCACCATACTCATCCACCACAATGGCCATATGGTTGTGCGTGGTACGAAACTCACGCAGAAGCACATTAAGCCGCTTGGATTCTGGAACAAAAGTGGCCGGGCGCAGAATAGTCTTAAGATCGAAGGCCTGGTCCCCGTGAATGATCAAGGGCAGCAGATCCTTGGCGAGCAGGACGCCAAGGATATCGTCAGGCGTCTCGCCAATGACTGGATACCGGGAGTGAGCGGCCTCGATAACGGCCGGCAGAAACTCCTGGGGCGTCTGGTGGGCCTTAACGCTAATGATCTGTGAGCGCGGCACCATGATGTCGCGTACTTGCAGGTCGGCAACAGAGATAGCGCCCTCGACAATGGATAAGGCTTCACTGTCGAGCACCTTGTTTTCGTGAGCCTCACGGAGCAACTCCAGAAGTTCCTGGCGGCTCTTGGGTTCGTGGGCAAAAGCCTGGACAATCCGTTCCAGCCAGGACCTGTGCCCGTTACTCGATCGATCTTCGTTCATGTCAGTTTTGTTCGTCGCCATATGGGTCGGGATGACCTAGTTCTGCCAGCAATTCTCGTTCCAAGCTTTCCATTTCTTCCGCTTCTTCGTCTTCGATATGGTCATAGCCAAGCAGGTGCAGGCAGCCATGAATAACCATATGAGCCCAATGGGCCTTGAGAAGCTTACCCTGCTCGGCAGCCTCACGCGCGATGACTGGTGCGCAGATGATGACGTCACCCAGCAGCGGAATATCCAGCAGCTCGTCGGGTACATCGGCCGGGAAAGTAAGTACGTTGGTGGCATAGTCCTTGTGCCGGTAGGTGCGATTGAGTTCGCGACCTTCCGGCTCATCCACCAGGCGGATGGTCAGTTCTGAATCAGCGGTGCGCTGGCGGAGGGCGACCTCACACCAGCGACGTAACTCAGGTTCCTCAGGTAGATCGGGCGCTTCGCTGGCGATTTGTACATCAAGCTCAATCGTCATTCGTGTTTTCCCGCGACTGACGTTTGTCAGTCTGCTGTTGTTCGAAGCGATCATAAGCTTCGACAATGCGCTGTACCAGAGGATGACGTACCACGTCCTTTGCCAGAAAGTGCGTAAATCCAATGCCCGGCACGTCTTTCAGGACGTTGATGACATGGGCCAGGCCCGAGCGCGTGCCGCGGGGTAGGTCGACCTGGGTGATATCACCGGTGATGACGGCTGTAGAGCCAAAGCCGATACGTGTTAGGAACATTTTCATCTGCTCGACGGTAGTGTTCTGGCTCTCGTCAAGAATGATGAAGCTGTTGTTGAGCGTTCGACCCCGCATATAAGCCAGTGGAGCCACTTCGATGACCTGCCGTTCGATCAGTTTGGCTACGGTCTCAAAGCCAAGCATCTCGTACAGGGCGTCATACAAAGGACGCAGGTACGGGTCGATCTTCTGAGCCAGATCACCCGGTAGGAAACCGAGCTTCTCGCCCGCTTCAACCGCGGGGCGAACCAGCAGGATACGGCGGATCTGCTCTCGTTCGAGAGCATCGACGGCACAGGCTACGGCGAGGTAGGTCTTGCCGGTGCCCGCCGGGCCAATGCCGAAGTTGATGTCATGATCGAGGATCGACTTGACATACCGCTGCTGATTGGCGCCGCGAGGACGAATCATGCCTTTGCGGGTGCGCAGCGAGACATTCAGATCGCTCTGAGGCTCGGAAAGCCCCTCAAGGCCGGACTCCTGCAGAAACAGATGAACCATGTCAGGCGTCAGGTCATCTTCGGTCTTGGTCTCGCGATACAAACGTCGCAGCAGATTTTCAGCCGACTGGATACGCTCCGGCGTGCCGACCAGTTCGAACTGGTTGCCGCGGTTGCGGATTTCGATATCGAGCCGTTTTTCGATCTGCCGAAGGTTTTCGTCGAGCTGGCCGCAAAGCTTGGCAAAGCGTTGAGCATCAAACGGTTCGAGAGTAAAGCGCCGAGGTTCTTGAGGTGTATTCAAGGAAGGAATAATCGCCCTATAGCTGATGATGTTTACTTGAAGAGTAATCGGTTGTGCGCACTTCGCAAAGTGCGCACTCTACCAATAGTCAGACAGTGACTATGGCAGTGGAAGTTGCATGCGGCTGTGCAATTTCTGCCAGAAGGGTGCCTCGCAAGGAGTGGGGCAGTGCGTCATCGATATGAACCTGGACGAACTGGCCAATCAGCAAGGCATTACTGGAGCGGAAATTGACGATGCGGTTGTTTTCCGTACGACCCTGGAGCATGCCTGGGTCCTTCTTGGAAAAGTCGCTGACCAGGATGGTCTGGACCGTGCCAACCATGCGACGACTGATCTCGAAGCCCTGCTGGTTGATGCGGGCTTGCAGGATCTGCAGACGCTGTTTCTTGACCTCTTCCGGGGTATCGTCCACCAGATCCGCTGCCGGTGTGCCGGGGCGTGCGCTGTAGACGAAGGAATAGGAGAAGTCGAAGCCGACATCCTCGATCAGCTTCATGGTCTGCTCGAAGTCTTTCTCGGTTTCGCCCGGAAAGCCAACAATGAAGTCAGAGCTGATGCAGATATCAGGAACCGCCGCCTTGAGTTTGCGAATACGTGATTTGTACTCGATGGCCATGTGGTTGCGCTTCATGGCTGCCAGGATTCGGTCAGAACCCGACTGCACCGGCAGATGCACGAATTTGGCCAGCTCCGGGATCTCGGCGTGTGCCTGGATCAGGGCGTCGGAAAACTCCAGCGGATGCGAGGTGGTGTAGCGAATCCGGTCGATACCATCAACGGCCGCCACCACGCGCAGCAGCTCGGCAAAGTCGGCGATCCGGCCATCATGGGTCAGGCCGCGATAGCCATTGACGTTCTGTCCGAGCAGAGTGACTTCGCGAACGCCGTTCTCGGCCAGGTGAATCACTTCGGCCAGGACGTCATCAAAGGGTCGACTGACCTCTTCACCTCGGGTATAGGGCACGACGCAGAACGTGCAGTACTTGCTGCAGCCTTCCATGATCGAGACGAATGCGCTGGGACCATCGACACGAGGTTCGGGCAGGCGATCGAATTTCTCGATTTCCGGGAAGGAAATGTCGATCTGTGGCGCGCGAGTAGCACGGGCCGCGTCGATCATTTCGGGCAGGCGATGCAGCGTCTGAGGGCCGAACACTACGTCCACGTAGGGCGCACGATCACGAATCGCGGCGCCTTCCTGGCTGGCCACGCAGCCGCCCACGCCGATCACCAGCTCGGGGTTCTGTAACTTCAGTTCGCGCCAGCGGCCCAGTTGTGAAAAGACCTTTTCCTGAGCCTTTTCACGAATGGAGCAGGTATTGAGCAGGATCACATCGGCTTCGGCCGGATTTGCGGTCAGCTCCAGCGCCTGATGCTCACCGAGGAGGTCGACCATGCGGGACGAGTCATACTCGTTCATCTGGCAGCCGTGAGTTTCGATGAAAAGCTTCTTGGTCATGCGCGCTTCGTCGGGGAAAAAATTGAGGACCGCATATTATAAGGATGAGAGTCCTTGCTTCCTAGCACTGATCGTCTCCTCACTGCTATTATCCGTCCCCGTTTTCATTCCTGTTACCCATCATCATGAGCAAACCAGCGATCTATAAGGTGATTTTTCATAACCAGGGACAGGTTTACGAGATGTATGCCAAGCAGATCTATCAAAGTGATCTGTGGGGCTTTCTCGAAGTCGAGGAATTCGTCTTTGGCGAGCGTACACAAGTCGTCGTAGACCCCAGTGAAGAAAAACTGAAGTCCCAGTTCGAAGGCGTTATCCGCAGCTTCGTTCCCTTGCACTCGGTCATCCGGATCGACGAAGTGGAGCGTCTTGGCCAAGCCAAGATCAGCGAAGCCAAGGGCGGAACGAACGTCATGCCATTTCCGGTACCAATGCCGGAGAAATAATGCCGCAAAACGCAGCCGTCATACCATGCGGCTGCGTCTACCGGTTTGTCAGGGAAGTGGCGCAAAAGGATTTCCGGTGCCTGCCGTCTGCAAATCCTGCAGGTAGTCCCTGAAAATCTGACCCAGCACCTGGGTTGCAATTTCCAGCTCATCCCTTCTCATCTGCTCAGCTACCAGATCCGCGGTGTCCATGGCGTCTTCCGAGCCGTTGATGGCAGCCATCTTGAGTACGATATAGGCCTGCACGGTATTGGCCTGAACACCTTCGCCACGGAAAAACATGGTGCCCAATCGGTACTGCGCATCAGCATGGCCCTTCAGCGAAGCCTGCTCGAACCAGATACGAGCCTGATTCAAATCCTTTGGGGTCTGTTTGCCATCGTAGTAAAAGCTGCCTAGCTCATATTGCGCCTGCGCATCACCGGCGCGGGCAGTCTGCTGGCACTTGGAGAGGGCTTGCGGAAGCTCTTCCGGGGCTGCATTGAGGTTACAGCGGCTGGTGCTGGGAATGAGCAGGGAATTACCGCCCGCAAAGGCGAGCAGCGGGAACAGGAGCAAGCTGGTAATGATGAAACGGCCGGCGCGGTGCATGGAACGCCTCCAGGATCGAGGCAGGTTTTTCTGGAAACCCGACCGGCGAAACGCGCCGGCTCGCACATTATGAGTGAAGCCGATACCACCTTACAAAAAATTTACGCAGTTACGATGAACTTTTTTTGTAATTGCCTGATATCGGCTGTTTCAAACTGAGAGGCTCATTGCAAACGATGGTTCCGCTCCGTTTGCCTACAAGCGAAACCATCGATAGGCGGTACTCAGTTTTTCAGCGCGGCAAAGGCACGTTCGGCTGCCTTGAACGTGATGTCGAGTTCCGCTTCGCCATGAGCAATGGAGGTGAAGCCGGCTTCGAAAGCGCTGGGTGCGAGATAGACGCCACCTTCCAGCATCAGGTGAAAGAAGCGCTTGAAGCGCTCGACGTTGCTGGCCATGACGTCATCGAAGGTCACGATGTCGTCTGCCGTGCTGAAATAAAGGCCGAACATGCCGCCTGCCTGGGTGGTGACGAACGGAACGCCTGCTGCCTGGGCACGTTCGCGCAACCCGTCCAGCAGACGGGTTGTCAGGGCGGTCAGCTCGTCGTGGAAGCCGGGACGGCTGATGAGCTTAAGCGTCGTCAGGCCAGCTGCCATGGCGAGTGGGTTACCGGACAGCGTGCCGGCCTGATAGACCGGGCCAAGCGGTGCAATCTTTTCCATGATGGCGCGCTTACCGCCAAAGCACCCGACAGGCATGCCTCCACCCACGATCTTGCCAAAGGTGGTGAGATCCGGTGTGATTTCGTAATGAGCCTGGGCACCACCCAAGGCAACGCGGAAGCCAGTCATGACCTCGTCAAAAATCAGCACCACGCCATGTTCATCGCACAGGGTACGCAAGCCTTGCAGGAAGCCGGGGGCAGGCGGTACGCAGTTCATGTTGCCGGCCACGGGCTCGACAATGATACAGGCGATATCCGCGCCTACTTTCTGCAGGGTTTCCTTGACGGCGTCCAGGTCGTTGTAGGGCAGGGTCAGGGTGTGCTGGGCAAACGCAGCGGGTACGCCAGGAGAGCTGGGAACGCCCAAGGTGAGAGCACCAGAGCCCGCTTTTACCAGAAGACTGTCCGAATGGCCGTGATAGCACCCTTCAAACTTGATGATGGTGTCGCGACCGGTATATCCACGTGCTAGGCGAATAGCGCTCATGGTGGCTTCGGTGCCTGAGCTGACCATGCGCACCATTTCCATGGAGGGCACCAGCTGGCAGATCAGATTGGCCATTTCGGTTTCCATGGCAGTTGGTGCGCCATAGGACAAACCATGTTCAAGCTGGCGGCGCACGGCATCCAGTACGTCGGGATGACTATGCCCGAGAATCATCGGGCCCCAGGAGCCTACATAGTCAACGTAACGCTTGTCGTCTTCGTCGATGACATAGGCGCCTGCGGCATGCTTGAAGAAAAGGGGCGTGCCGCCCACGCTTTTGAAGGCGCGAACCGGGGAGTTGACGCCACCTGGAATATGCTTCTGGGCATCGGCGAACAGTGTTTCGGAGCGTGACATAGCGAATTCTCTACGAAATGGGGTTGAACAGTGCACTGAATGCCCGGGCGCGGCGCTCTACCTCTTCGGCAGAGGGCGCGGAAAACAATGCATGAATGACGGCAATCAGACTGGCTCCACGCTCGATCAGTGAGGGGGCATTGTCGAGGGTAACGCCTCCAATGGCGCACACCGGCACGGTGAAGCGGTGTTGCGCCTCGATCAGCAGTTCAGGCGTGGCCGCCGGTGCGCCGGGTTTTGTGTTTGAGTTGAAGAAGCGACCAAAGGCGATGTAGCTGGCGCCTTCCAGGACAGCGCGTTCCGCCAGGGCCAGTTGGGCATGGCAGGTACCTCCCAGAATTGCCGCCTGACCTAACTGTTGGCGTGCTTCGGCGAGGGAACCATCTTCCTGCCCCAGATGCAGGCCCACACCCAATTGGAGTGCAAGCTCAAGGTCGTCATTGATGATGAGGTCTGCGCCGTGGCGTCTACACAGCTCGGACAGTGCCTGAGCTTCGTCCCGACGGCGGACCTGGTCGCTGGATTTATCCCGGTATTGAATCAAGCGGGCACCGCCCTTCAATGCGGCTTCCACATAGGGGAGAAGCTTGTCGTCGGCCAGGAGCTGGCTGTCAGTAATGGCGTACAGACCACGCAGTGGAGTCATGAGCAGAAGTCCAGTGGCAGGCGACGGGGAATATACTGGCCGCGGCCGGGACGCTCGGCATCACGCAGGGTGCGCCAGGTGTAGTCCAGAGCTGAGCGAACTGCGCTGGGCAGGGCTTCTCCCAAAGCCAGCCGACCGGCCAGTGCGCTGGCCAGCGTGCAGCCCGAACCGTGATAGCTACCGGGAAGACGCTGGCAGATAAAGGTTTCCTGATGCCCGTCACGGGTGTACAGGCGATTGTGCACTTCCTGCTCGTCACCATGACCGCCGGTGATGAGCAAATGCTCGCAGTAGGGGAGAAGTTTGTCGGCACACGCGTCTGCCGTCCCTTCCGGCAGCTCGGCCAGGATGCGGGCCTCGGGGAGGTTAGGCGTGACAATCGTGGCGCGCGGTAACAGCCGCTCGCGGATGGCATAACCCACCTCATCCTTGCCAAGGGCTCCACCACCACCGGCGCGTAGCACCGGGTCGCACACCAGTGGCAACTGTGGATGATCCGCGAGGATATCCAGTACTGTTTCAACCATTTCGATAGAACCAAGCATGCCCAGCTTGACGGCTGCGACAGGAAGATCCGTCAGCACGGCGTTGGCCTGGGCCATCACCCAGGCACGGTCCAGTACACGAAAGTCGGACACGTTGATCGTATCCTGAACGGTCAGCGCGGTGACGGCGGGTGCCGCATGACAGCCCTGGGCGATCAGGGCTTCGATGTCTGCCTGCAGACCAGCGCCGCCGCTGGGGTCATGACCGGAAAGGCAAAGGACGACGGGACGAGCATTGTGTGTATTCATGGCAAAAAGCTTATCACTAAACAGGCTGAACAAAGGCTCCGGTCGGCAGTGTAGCTGCTGGGCCGGCCTGTGATAGAGTGCCGCACCTAACTCAATGCTTGAAGGGATGCGTCGCACGAGAGGGCAGTTTGTGCATGATGCTGCCTGCGGGCTTTTCTGGCGAAGCCTTTTATATGCGCAACTGGTTCTTTTTCATTCTGCTCGCATGGCCCTGGTGGGTACAGGCCATTGAGTTCGATGAGTCGATCGAACGATTGTCCCTCGGACAGTCACTTGAGGTATTCGAGGATGTTCGTGGCACATCGACTATCGAAGACATCACATCACCGGCATTAAGTGGCAGCTTTATCCGGCATGGCGAAGATGTTTTTGGGGCCGGCTATTCACGCTCGGCCTACTGGATTCGCCTGGACCTTGCGTATCGACCCAAGACCGGCATTGGGCCTAAGAGCTGGCTGCTCGAACTCTCCTACCCACCACTCGACCGCTATGATATCTACGCACCCGATGCGCAAGGTGTGTACCGATTGGCCCAGCGCATGGGGGATACACTGCCGTTCAGCAGTCGTCTGATTCGGCACAGCAGCTATCTGTATCCGCTGTCGTTTGCACCGGGAGAGACCAAGCGGCTGTATCTGCGGGTTGAAAGTCAGGGGTCCGTTCAGGCCCCGCTGGTGCTCTGGACCACCAGGGCGTTTATCGAGGCCGAGCCGGCACGTGTTTATCTGCTAGGTATCATCTACGGTGTTCTGCTGGTGATGATGCTCTACAACCTGCTCATTTTCCTCAGCGTTCGCGATCCCAGTTATCTGTATCACATCTTTTATGTCGGCTCGTTCGGCTGCTATCTGCTGTCGATCAACGGGACCGGCTCCGAGTACCTGTGGCCGGACAGTCCTCGCTGGGCCAACATCGCAACGCCATTCTTTGTCGGCATGGCAGGTATCTTTGGTAGCCAGTTCACCCGACATTTCCTGCAGACCCGCCAGTACAGTCGTCGAATCGACCTCTGCATGAAGGGCCTGATCCTGCTGGCCTGCCTGTGCGTCCTGACGTCACTGACCTGTGACTACGCGACGGCGATGCGGTTGGCCACGCTCCTGGCACTGATCTTTATCTTTGTCGTGTTCACGGCCGGTATCCGGGCCTGGTTCGATGGTATGCGTACCGCGCGTTACTTCATCATCGCATGGTCGATTTTCCTGCTTGGCGGGCTGGCCAATATTCTGATGGTAGCCGGTCTGTTGCCTTATAACTTCCTCACGGTCTATGCGAGCCAGATTGGCTCGGCGCTTGAAGTAGCCTTGCTTTCGTTGGCTCTGGCTGACCGGATCAATGCCATGCGCGAGGAACGGGCGCGGATTCTCGAAGAGTCTCGCCGTGCACTGGAGCGGTTGAACGAAGAGCTGGCCAACAGTAATCGCTTGAAGGATGAGTTTCTGGCTACCGTGACCCATGAGTTGCGAACGCCCATGAATGGAGTTATCGGCTCGCTGGAACTGATCCAGACGCAGCCCATGACGGTGGAGCTGGAGCAGTACCACCAGTCCGCCAGCGAGTCCGCGCGCGCAATGATGCGCATGGTGGATGACATCCTGACCCTCACCGAACTGCGTGCCGGCAAGCAGGTGGCTCGACGGGTGCCGTTCAGTCTGCATGGACTCTTTGACAGTTTGCGTACGCGCTATACCCCGAGTGCCGAGGCCAAGCGTCTGGCGTTCCAGGTGGAGATCGACCCGGCATTGCCCGACACCCTGGAAGGTGACGCACCAAAGCTGGCCAGAGCCTTGGGGCATCTGATCGAAAACGCCATTAAGTTCACGCATGAAGGATCGGTAACGGTGCGCGTACAGGCGCATCCGGATGCGCAGGCAGATGCTTATCGCCAGCCGCTGCTGATTGAGGTGGTCGATACGGGTATCGGGTTTACACCGGAGCAGAGCGAGCAGCTCTATCAGCGCTTCCATCAGCTCGATGGTTCCCTGACGCGCCGCTATGGCGGATTGGGAATTGGCCTGGCCCTGTGTCGCAAGCTGATCCATCTCCTGGGGGGAACGCTCAGCCATTCCTCGCAGGTGGGGACTGGAAGTCGCTTTCGCATGGCTATTACCTTGCCGCTACCGGGGCGTGTGGCGCTGCCGGCACCTGCGCGCCGCGCCTGTGTGCTGACGACACGGCAGCCCGGCAATTGCACTGTTCTAATCGTGGAGAGCAATGCTCATGACGAGATGATCCTGCGTGGCATGTTGCTCCGGCTGGGCTATCAGGTGCGGACTGCCGATTCCGGCTCTCAGGCGCTCGAACTTCTGGATCAGGTAACGGTGGATGCCGTCCTGCTCGATTGCCAGATGCCGGTCATGGATGGGTTTGCCATCTGTCGGGCCATTCGGGCATTGCCCGATTGCGAGGAGCTGCCGGTGCTGGCGTTGTCATCCCATCCACACCATGGTGATCGGGAGCGTTGCCTGGCGGCCGGGATGAGCGATTACCTGGCCAAGCCGGTCAGGCTGGGCGAGCTGCAGACTCTTCTACAGGATTGGCTGCTCTGTCAGGCTCCGGTTCAGACGTCATAGAGGGCTATACTGGGCAGCTACTTATGTTCAGGTATTTCTTTACATGGCGCTTTGGACGTTACTGCGCGATTTTCTCTTTCGCCATCGACTGGCCTATTGCGGGGCAATCACCTGCCTGTTGGGCGTAGGCCTCTTGAATCTGACGCTGCCCTGGTGGGTAGGCAAAACCATTGATGCACTACGGGCCGGTGAGCTTGGGCAAACGGAGCTGCTAGGGCGTGTCGCCCTGCTGGCGGTGGTTGGTCTTGGGCTCTATGTGCTTCGTTATCACTGGCGGGTACGGTTGTTCGGAACCGCGTACAAGGTAGGCGTGGAGCTGCGCGATGCGTTTTACGCCAAGCTTACCCGACTGGATCCCGGCTTTTTTCAGGCGAGTCGTACGGGCGATCTACTGGCACGGGCTACCCAGGATATCGATGCAGTAGAGATGGCTGCCGGTGAGGGCGTGCTGTCCAGTTTTGACGGGGCTATGACCCTGGTGCTTGTACTGGCAGTCATGCTGGTCGGTATCGATGCGCCGTTGGCGCTCATGGCCCTGCTGCCGTTTCCGTTCATGGCCTGGGGGTTCTACCATGTGGCGAAGCGGGTTCAGCAACGCTTCGGGCAGACCTTGCAGCGCTTCTCAGACCTCAATGATCGCACTCAGGAGGCTTTGAGCGGGCTGCGTATGCTGCGACAGAACGCGCTGATCGAAGCGGAGCTGGATGATTTTGACGAGCGCGCCCGTGCGGCGGCTAAGGCTGATTACGCTGTTCAGCGAACCGAAGCCAAGTACGAGCCCATCATCTTCGTAGCGCTAAGCTGCGCTACGCTGCTGACATTGATCGTGGGCACCGGACGCTACATGCAGGGCGCCATTACGCTAGGACAGCTGACCAGCTTCAGCCTTTACCTTGTACAACTGATCTGGCCAATGTTTGCCATTGGCTGGTGCCTCAATATCCTCCAGCGCGGAGAGGCGGGAGGGCGTCGCCTGCGGGAGTTTTTTGCCTCCGTAGAAAGCATCCGAGACGAGGGGACACTGACGCCCGAGCCCGGATCGACGTTGAGCGTGCATATTCCTTCCTTTGTCTATCCTCAAGGCCAGACGCCTGCGTTGCAGGATATTCACTTCGAGCTTCCGGCAGGAAGTACGCTAGGCATTGTGGGCGCCACAGGCAGCGGGAAGAGTACCTTGCTGCGGCTGCTGCTCCGTCAGTACCCTTTGACGGACGGCGAGATTCGCCTGGGCGATCATCCTCTTGAGGCGTATTCACTGGAAGCGTTACGGGCTCAGTTTGCATACGTTCCTCAGGACCCTTTCCTGTTTGCCCGCAGTCTGGCTGAAAACGTTGCACTTGGACGACCTGAGGCTACACCCGAGCAGATCCGGGGCGCTCTGACCGACGCGGCCTTTGCCACGGACCTCAATCAGCTCCCCGAAGGGCTTGAAACGCCGGTAGGTGAGCGCGGTGTGACATTGTCTGGAGGCCAGCGACAGCGAGTAGCCCTGGCACGTGCACTGTTATCCGATGCGCCTATCCTGCTGCTGGATGACACGCTGTCGGCCGTTGATACCGCGACCGAAACACGTCTGCTCGAGACGCTGGCTCGCCTGGGCAATCGGACGCGCATCATTGTGAGCCACCGTCTGTCTGCCGTACGGGAGGCTGATCAGCTGATTGTGTTGGAGGAGGGCCGTATCGCCGAGCGAGGCTCGCATGAACAGTTGCTGGCGCAGGGTGGTGTCTACGCCCGACTCTGGCAGCTGCAACAGGCAGGAGGCGAACATGCCTAAGCATCGTGTTATCAAATTGCTGCTGGGGCCGGTGCTGGCCAATCCGCGCCGGCTGATGGCGGCTGTGGCTATCCTGATTGGGGCAACTGTCATGGACGTGATGGGCCCCTGGCTAACTAAACATTATCTGGATACCTACCTGGTGCCTGGCGATCTGCGGGCTGAGCCCCTGATCGTACTGTTCCTGATCTATGTAGTAACTCAGGCGCTCGCCGCACTCGGGCGTTACCTGCAAAGCCTGCGGTTTGCTGGCATCGCCATGGATACGGTACTGCTGTTGCGTCGGCGGCTGTTCCGCCATGTTCTGCACTTGCCGCAGAGCTTTCATGACCGTACGGCAACCGGGGAGCTGGTCGCGCGGGTAACCAATGACACAGATGCCCTGCGTGAACTCTATGTCGCGTTTTTGGGCACTATTGTTGGCAATATTGTGCTACTGATCGGCATTCTGGTGGCCATGGCACTGATGAATGTCCATCTCATGATGATCGCCATGCTGCTTATCCCGGCGGCCGCCTTTATCGTCTGGCTGTATCAGCGCTTGAGCGGGCCGGCTGCCATGCGGGTGAGGGCGCTGCGCTCCGAGCAGAGCGCGCGTCTCAATGAGGCGATTGGCGGAATGGCTATTATCCAGGCCTTCAACCAGACCGCGCCGTTCCGCAAGCACTTCCATGATCTCAACCAGCAACAGTACGAGGCACGAATCAGTACGGTACGTTTCTCGGGCCTGCTCTTGCGTTCGGCGCTCGATCTGGTGAGCGTGATTGTGCTGGCGGTATTGCTCCTGACCTATGGTCTGAATCACCTGGGTGGAGGAGCCGAGATCGGGGTGATGTACGCCTTTGTGACTTACCTGGGGCGAGTGACCGAGCCACTGATGGAAATCACTCAGCGGTTCAATCTCTATCAGCAGGCGAGCGTTGCCGGTACGCGACTACTTAATCTGCTCGATCAGGCCCAGGCACTACAGGGTACTGATAGCCAGCCGGTGGACAAGGCCTGCTTTGAGCTCAAACAGGTTCGCTTCCGCCATGAAGGTGCAGATCACGACACGTTGAGCGATATCAATCTGGAGATTGCCCCTGGCACGTTCCTGGCGATCGTCGGGCCGACCGGCAGCGGGAAGTCGACCCTGCTTGACCTTCTGGCCGGCTTGCAGCCGGTAACGGGTGGCCAGCTCCTACTGGATGGCCGTGAGCTGTCAAATCTGACGCCTGAAGCACTAGGAGCCGCCATTGCTACCGTACCGCAGGAGCCATTCATCCGTTCCAGCACCCTGCGCGATAACCTGCTGCTGGGTAGTGAGGCAGAGCCGTGGCGTCTTCAGGAGGCGCTTGATGATGCTCACCTATCTCCCCTGATTGCACGATTGCCCGAGGGGCTGGAAACCCGGCTGGGTGAACGTGGCTTTACGCTTTCCACGGGTGAGCGGCAATTGCTGGCGCTGGCGCGAGCCCTGCTGCGCCAGCCCAAGGTGTTGCTGCTGGATGAGGCGACGGCCAGTATTGACAGTGAAACCGAAACGCTCTTGCAGGAAGCGCTGCATGACTTGCGCGGTAAGGTGACGATGATTGTAGTGGCGCACCGGCTGTCGACGATCCGTGATGCTGATCGCATCATTGTGCTTCGGCAGGGACGGCTGGTGGAGGAGGGGAATCACACACAGCTGCTGGCCAATCCAGAAGGGCATTATCATCACTTGTGGAATCAGCGCCGGGATTCTGAGCAATTGTCAGATAACCGTGATCCAACTCAGCTACTCTCTGACTAAATGCTGGCAAAGGGGCTGTCTGGCCTGCTGATGAGTCGACGCAGGAGCCAGATTGCCTCGTTCATTCTTGAGTAAGGAAATCGTGCATGCCTCAGACGTTCGAAGATGGTTTTGTTGCAGCCCATTCGGCTAGCGAGGCGGTGGATCGGCTGGCTGCGCTGCATCAGCAGGCAACCCAAGCCTTGAGCAGTGCGCTCAAGCGCTACCTCAAGGATCGTATCGAGCCGACCGAGGCCGAGCGACAGCTGTTCCGGTATCCCGAGATCCGTCTGTGCTACCGCTCCTCCCAGGCGGTGCCGACTACCACGCGGGCCTATGCCAAGGTGCAGCTTCCGGGTACTTACCGGGCCACCGTTACGCACCCGGCTGCCTTTCGCAAATACCTGCTTGAGCAGCTCGAACCGCTCATGGCGGAATACGACATTCTGGTCGAGGTGGGACCGAGCGAGCAGGACATCCCCTATCCCTATGTGGTGGAACAGGGGGATGAACTGGCCGGGTCGGGCGTGACGGCCGCCGAGCTGGCGCGCGTCTTTCCCAGTACCGACCTGTCCGCCGCCCACGACGATATCGCCGATGGCCTGTATGACTGGGCGCAGGAGACCATTCTTCCCCTATCGCTGTTCGATGCCGCCCGGACGGACTTTTCCCTGCGTCGTATCGTGCACTATACCGGCAGTGACTGGCGCCATGTGCAGCCCTGGATTCTCCTGACCAATTACCACCGCTATGTCGATCAATTCATTCGTCATGGCTTACAGCAGCTGCGGGACGATCCTCGGTTCGTGCGTATGGTGCTGCCGGGTAATGTCACCATCGAGCGCGGCCTTGATGATGGCGAGGCCCAGTCCATCATTGGCGGTATCGCCTGGCATCGCTTTCAGATGCCGGCCTATCACCTGATCGCCGCGGATGGTCATGGCGTTACCCTCGTAAACATCGGGGTGGGGCCATCCAATGCCAAGAACATTACGGATCATCTGGCCGTCTTACGCCCGCACTGCTGGCTGATGATCGGACACTGTGGCGGGCTGCGGCAGTCACAGAACATCGGCGATTACGTACTCGCGCATGCCTATATGCGTCGTGACGGCATTCTGGACCGTGTACTGCCGCCTCACATACCAATCCCGGCCCTGGCCGAAGTGCAGGTGGCCTTGGCAGAAGCGGCAGCTCAGGTGACGGGCGACCGTGGCGAGGCGCTCAAGCGCCGGCTGCGAACCGGCACAGTGCTGACCTATGACGACCGTAACTGGGAGCTGAGATGGGCGCAGGAGCGGCCTGTCATCAATCTGGCCCGCGCCATTGCGGTGGATATGGAGAGCGGCACTATTGCGGCTCAAGGATATCGACTGCGCGTCCCGTACGGCACTTTGCTGTGTGTGTCAGACAAACCCCTGCACAGCGAGATCAAGCTGCCGGGCTCGGCCAACGCGTTCTACGAGCGAGCCGTCAGTCAGCACCTGGCAATCGGTATCGCGGCATTGGACCTGCTCCGGGCGCAACTGGACTCGCTGCACTCGCGCAAGCTGCGCAGCTTTGACGAACCGCCTTTCCGTTGATACCTGAAAACAAAAAGGCCAGCGTAAAGCTGGCCTTTTTTCTTATACGCCTAGACTGGCTAGGCCGATGTAAGTGGCGGCACCGCCTAGGTAACCCAATAGCGCCAGCAGGCTGATGCGTTTCAGGTACCACATGAAGTCGATCTTCTCCATGCCCATTGCTGCTACGCCAGCTGCCGAACCGATGATCAGACAGCTGCCGCCTGTACCGGCGCAATAGGCCAGCATTTCCCAGAATCGCCCATCGGCCAGGAAATGGGTGAGCCAGCCAGCGTCAGCTGAGCTGGCAGCCGTCAGCGCTTCAGGAGAGACCAGCGGATACATTTTCATAGCGCCTGCTACGAGCGGTACGTTATCGACCACCGATGACAGGAGACCGATCGCGATATTGATGGCATAGACATCGCCTAAGCCGTCTTTCAGCCAAGTGGCGACCTGCACCAGGTGGCCCGCCGTCGCCAGGCTGGAGACTGCCAGCAGAATGCCCAGGAAAAACAATACGCTTGGCATATCGATCCGGCGCAGTACGCCAATCACGGATAGCGGGTGCTTGTCTTCATCGTTCTTGCCGCGATGGATGATTTCAGTCACGACCCACAGTACGCCAAGGCCCAGCAGGACACCCATGTAAGGCGGCAGGTGTGTCACGGTCTTGAAGATCGGCACAAAGAGCAGGGCGCCAATGCCCAGCGCAAAGACAAGGTTGCGCTCGAACGGAGTAGTTGGATTCGCATTGTTCTCATGCTCATCCAGTGCCGGTCGCTCGGCTTCGCCCTTGAGCCTGAAGCTGAGCAGCACCAGGGGAACGAGCAGACAGACCAGGCTGGGCAGGAACAGACTCATGACGATACCGCTGGCCGAGATCTGGTTTCCAATCCACAGCATGGTAGTCGTTACATCGCCAATAGGTGACCAGGCGCCACCCGCATTCGCGGCAATGACCACAATCCCGGCGTAGAACCAGCGCTCCTTGGCATCGGCAATGAGTTTGCGCAGCAGGGAAACCATGACGATGGTAGTCGTCAGGTTGTCTAGCGCGGCAGACAGGAAGAACGTGATCAGGCCGACCAGCCAGAGCAGGCTGACGCGCTTGTTGGTACGAATACGGTCGGTAATGACCGTGAAGCCTTCGTGGGCATCGATCAGTTCGACGATGGTCATGGCGCCCATCAGGAAAAACAGGATCTCCGAGACTTCGCCCAGGTGGTGGCGCAGCTCCTCGACCACGAAATGGGTGTTGTCGCTGCCGGGCTGCAGGTGCGGCAGGATTTGATCTGCGCCCAACACCAGCAGCGTCCAACTGACAACGGCTGTCAGCAGCGCCGAGGCGGCTTTATCGATTTTCAGCGTGTGCTCGCAGGCGATACAGAGGTATCCGAGCACGAAGGTTAAGGCCATGAAGACATACATGAGCGGCTTTCCAGGGCAGGGAGTCAGGTCGAAACCTTTTCCAATCATTACAGGGAGGGCGCCGAGGATGCCTTATATGTTTCAAAAAATGAAGAAAAAGGCACAAAAAGGATTGCTTCTCGGGTCGTCAAACGGCCTATCGATACCCCTGGGCCTGCAGCTGGAATAGATGAGCGTACCGGCCACCCTGGGCGACCAGCGCGTCGTGGCGTCCCTGTTCGATGATACGGCCATGCTCCAGGACCACAATCTGATCAGCCGAGCGAACCGTAGAGAATCGGTGAGAGATCAGGATCGTCATCTTGCCTTGGGCATGCTGACGAAACTGCTCGAAAACCTCTGCCTCAGCGGCAGCATCCATGGCAGCCGTAGGTTCGTCGAGTACGAGAATGTCGGCCTGGGTACGCATGTAAGAGCGTGACAGTGCGATTTTTTGCCATTGTCCGCCTGACAGTTCCTGCCCGCCTTTGAACCAGCGACCCAGTTGTGTCTGATAGCCTTGGTCGAGTCGCTCGATGAAGTCGCTGGAGCGTCCACGTTCGGCTGCTTCCTGCCAGCGCTGCTCGTCGCCAAAGGCTTCGACATCGCCCACGCCCAGGTTTTCGCCAGCGCTGAACTGATAGCGAATGAAGTCCTGAAAAATCACACCGATACGTTGCCGCAAGGCTTCTGTGCTCCACTCCTGAAGGTCGCTGCCGTCCAGCAGTATACGGCCCTCGCTAGGTGTGTAGAGCCGGGTGAGCAGTTTGATCAGTGTGGTCTTGCCTGAGCCGTTCTCGCCCACCAGCGCCAGGCTTTCGCCAGGCCGAAGGTGCATCGTAATCCCCTCGAGGGCGGCCCGGGAGGCGCCTGGGTAATGAAAGCTGACCTGTTCGAAGCGGATGCCATCGCCTGGGGTTTTGCCTTGTTTCAAGCTGCCATGCTCAGCGGCCACAGGCTGTTCGAGGTATTCATACAGGTTGGAAAGATAAAGGTTGTCTTCATACATGCCGCTAATGGCGGTCAGGCTGCTGCTCACTGCCGCCTGGCCCTGTCTGAACAGCAGCAGATACATGGTCATTTCACCCAGGCTGATGCGCCCCTGTATGGTGTCCACCACGATCCAGACATACGCGGCATAAAACGCCAGTGTTCCGAGCAGACCGAGCAGAAAGCCCCAGGTATCCCGGCGGATCGTCAGGGCCCGGTCTTCGGCATAGAGCTGAGTGAAGATATCGCGGTAGCGCTGGAGCAGGCGTGGCGCAAGACCAAAAAGTTTGACCTCCTTGATGTGGTCCTCCCTCGCCAGGACCGCTTCAAGATAACCCTGCATGCGTGCTTCAGGGGAGCGCCGCCGAAACAGGCGAAAGGCATCACCCGAAAACTTGGCTTCGGCAAAAAAGACAGGCAATGCCCCGACCACTAGGATAAGCAGCGCCCAGGGTGAAAAATGAATCAGCAGGATGGCAAAGCTGATTAGTGAAAGACCGTTCTGCATCAGGCTGAACAGCTTGTTGACCAGGGAGAGCGGGCGGATCGAGGCCTCGCGGCGGGCGCGGGTGAGCTTGTCGTAAAATTCCGAGTCTTCAAATTGGACCAGTGATAGTTGCTGGGCCTTTTCCAGGATCATCAGGTTGACCTTTTGCCCCAGCAGGACGCGCAGCAAGGACTGCTGGACGGAGAGGCCCCGCTGCGCTGCTGCGATCAGGGCGACCACGCCGGCTTCCATGGCCAACAGCCAGAGCACGGGCGACAGCGGGGCGTTCCCCTGTGTCTGATGCAACTGCATGGCCGCCACGACCGAATCCACGATCTGCTTGCCGAGCCAGGCGGCCAGCGCTGGCAACACACCTGCTACCACGGTAGCCAGGGCAAGTCCCAGGGTCAGGGCAGGAGAGGTCGACCACACGAGGCCCAATGCCCGTGAGCTGTACTGAAAAAGGCTGAGCGCCCGGTGTCGCCAAGGCTGGCGCGGCGCAGGGGGTATGGCTGTCATGGGGTATTGGGTGCATTCCTGGCGGGGAAATCCATCAGGAATGCTGCCATGATCGTTATGGCGTCTGCCAGTTAATCATCAGGCCTGCTTGCGAAAACGCCCCTCGGCGTCGACTGTCTTCATGGCGGCAACTACCGAAAGCGGATCGACCCTGAAGGGCTCGTTGTGAATGGTTTCCCCTTCCGCGCAGGCCAGGTCCGCAGCCTTGAGCAGGTCTGCATCAGACGCATTGGCCAGACCGATATCTGCCAGAGTAAGCGGCAAGCCGATTCGCTGACTGAATGTGAAGGCTTCCTCAATGATGGCAGGCTTGCGGCCACTCAGGATCAACATGGTCAATACGCCAAACGCAACCTTCTCGCCGTGCCAGTAGCTGTGGGTCTGGGGCAGGGCGGTGAAGCCATTGTGAATCGCGTGAGCAGCTGCCAGACCGCCGCTTTCGAAGCCTAGTCCGGAAAGCAGGGTATTGGCCTCGACGATATGCTCCAGGGCTGGCGTGACGACCTTTTGCTGACAGGCATGCAGTGCGAGTGGACCATATTCCAGAAGCGTGTCATAGCACAGGCGTGCCAGGGCATAGGCGGTGAGAGGGCCGGGTCTTCCTGTCATGTTGCCAGCGCCGCGGATACGGCAGTCTTCTGCCTCAAACCAGGTCGCCATGGCGTCGCCCATTCCTGATACCAGAAAGCGCGCAGGGGCCTGGGCAATGATACCGGTGTCTACCAGTACAAGATCCGGGTTTCGCGGCAGAAACAGGTAGCGCTTGAAAGCACCTTCTGCGGTATAGATTACTGAAAGCGCACTGCATGGAGCATCGGTAGAGGCCAGGGTAGGCACAACGGCCACAGGTATGTTCAGTTCGTGGGCCAGCGCCTTGGCGGTGTCGAGTGATTTGCCACCACCGATCCCGACGATGGAGTCAGGCAGGTGTTGACGCGCCACCCCAGCCAGCCGTGCGACTTCCTCGTCGCTGCACTCGCCGTTGAAGCGGATACGCTGGCATTCGAGCTGATGCTGACAGGCCTTGTCGAGCGCTGCCCCCAGATGGTCGTCGGCAAAGGGGTCAAGAAGGGCCAGGGTACGTTTACCGAAGCGTGCAAGCTCCTCACCCAGGTGGTTAAAGGCTCCGTTACCTTGAACATAGCGGGAAGGGAAAATCGCCGTCGTGAGCATGGGGCAGGCTCCTCTGAAGTGGATTAGCCTGACTATGGAGCGTTTGGGAGGGCGCGCTATTGTCCTGAATCAACGCTGTTGGCATCAGCGTCTATCGCTGGATGAAAGGCGCGGAGGAGTTACCGCCGCGCCCTGGACTATCAGGGTCCAGCCGTGATGACGGGCACTGCCCAGCTCTCGCCAGGCAGCGGTGCGCGGAAGGCCTCTTCCGGCAGTCCTTGGGCTTCGCGCTCCTTGGCGAGGTCGTGGGGAGGCGCAAACTGGGCTTCGTCACTGAGCGGGAAGGTACCGAAGTGAATTCCCATGCTGGTGTTGGAATGAAGAATCTTGTGTGCGGCTACTGCCTCCTGCGGATTCATGTGGCTCGACATCATGAACCAGCGTGGCTCATAAGCCCCGATGGACAAAGCCGAGAAGCGCATGGGACCGAAACGGTCGTGAATCCGTTGGAAGTGCCCGCCCCATGCGGTATCGCCGGGGAAGTAGACAGGACCGCTGGCGGACTCCAGTACAAAGCCGCCCCATAAGGTACGGTTGGTATCGAAGCGGGTGCGGGCCGACCAGTGCTGTGAAGGCACGATATGCAAGGTTACCTGCTGGTTCAGGGGCTGACTCTGCCACCAGTCCATCTCCGTTACAGTGCCAAAGCCGGCCTCCTTGCGGATGAGTTCGGCGTTTCCCAGCAGCGTGACGACGGGCGTGAGCGGGTTGATCTCGGCGAGACGGCGAAGCGTCGCCAAGTCCATATGATCGTAATGGCTGTGGCTGACAAAGATCAGGTCAAGAGGTGGAAGCTTTTCCAATGCTACGCCTGGGTCATGGTAGCGCTTGGGACCTATGAAGCTGAACGGGCTAACCCGCTCGGACCAGACCGGGTCGGTCAGGATATTCAAGCCATGGTACTGAATGAGCAAGGTGGCATGGTTGATATAGGTGACGCGCAGGTCATCGCCTGTCACGCGCTCGGGCAGCTCCTCCTGGCGCGGCGGAAGCGCCTGCCAGACCCACTCGGGGCGCTCGCGGGTCAGCTGCCATTTGATCAGGGTCCAGAAACTCTTTTTGGTAAAGGGCTCCTGGTTGTAAAACTGCTGCCCGTCGAAGTGATCCGAAGGCGGGCCTTTGTATTCCGGGCCGCCACAGCCTGCAAGAGCGAGAAGGTTGACCAGCCAGAGGGAGCGAAAGATTCTCATGAAGGACTCACGTTGCCGGTAAGTGAAAATCGAGTGCCGGTTTTTCGGTACACTCGCGGGTATCTTTTATCGTTGCACCGCGTTTTTAACGTGCCCGTGCCTCAAGTGCCAGTCTTCATCATGCCTCGTTCCTACCGCTCCCCTCAAACCCCGCGTCCTCGTCGTGTTGCCAAGGCCCCGCCGGCCGAGCCGCGGCTGATCTTGTTGAACAAGCCATTTGATGTGCTGACCCAGTTTTCCGATAGGGACGGGCGGGCTACGCTCAAGGACTTTGTTCCGATTCCAGGTATTTATCCGGCCGGGCGGCTGGACCGGGACAGCGAAGGGCTACTCCTGCTGACCAATGACGGGCGCTTGCAGTCGCGCATTGCTGACCCCAGGCACAAGCTTCCCAAAACCTACTGGGTTCAAGTGGAAGGCACCCCTACGGATGAGCAGATACAAACGCTGCGAACAGGCGTCGAGCTGAATGACGGACCGACGCTTCCCGCAGAGGTGCGCCTGTTGGAGGAGCCGGAACTGTGGGAGAGAAACCCTCCCGTGCGCTTTCGCAAGAGTGTTCCCACAGCCTGGCTGGAGCTTGTGATTCGTGAAGGCCGCAATCGGCAGGTACGTCGCATGACGGCAGCCGTCGGCCTGCCTACATTGCGCCTGGTGCGAGTACGCATCGGCCCTTGGGCGTTGGAGGGTATGGCGCCGGGTGAATGGCGCGAGGTGCCGGCGCGGCTGTAGCCGCGCCAGCGGATCAGCTGTAGCGATCAGTAATGTGACGTGATAACCGAGATGCCTTCGTTCAACACGTCCCGCCAGGCTTTGAGCGTCTCGTCCGTGCACTGCGGGTCGTGGCTTGAAATGGTGGCAAGCAAGGTATCGACCCAGATGCCGTAGAGTTCCGGACGAATATCCATCTGATGGCGGCAATGGGTTTCGCCCAGCGCGCGCAACTTGGTATCCGGCATTCCGCGCGCCACCATGACCAGGTTCATGATGCCCTGTCGCAAGAGCTGCTTTTGGGCCTGCATGTTGGTATTGACGAACTTCTCGCGGATCAGCGGCGAGCTGGCAAGAAAGCGGGTATAAAAGTCATCGAAAAAGTCAGCGCTGGCGCAGCAGCGGCCGTAGCTCTGCATCACCTGGTCGGCGGGTTTCATGGCAAGTCCTTGCGAGTGTTTCGTCCACGTTTGTGGGTACAGCGGATGGGGTGCGAAGTGTAAACGGGTGGCAAGCCTATCAGGTTAAGACAATAGTCTTAAAGGCCTTTTGATATGGAGGGTTATTGGCCGCGCCTCTGTATGAGGCACGGCCGGCAGGTGAATGGCTTATTCGGGGTGACGACGCTTCTCGATCTCGTCAGCCGTCATCTCGCCCTGGGCATGGCCGAAATGCTCCAAGACAAAATTGGTGACCGCCGCCAGCTCCTGGTTGGAGTATCCGCGGGCAAAGCCCGGCATGAAGTGATCGCCGTGGGGATTCTCCAGCTTGTCTCCTCCCAGCAAGACCTGCACCAGATTGGTTGCCTCTGGATCGTTCACCGTGCGCAGGCCACTGAGCGCGGCAAAGGTGCTCTGCCGGCCCGAACCATCCCACAGGTGACAGCTGACGCAGGCGTCGGCAAACACCTTCTGGCCCAGCGGGTTGTTCCCTTTGGCCGGTGCGTCAGATGACAGTGCCTTGGGCTCCGGTCGCATCAATCCATACGGCTGACTGGGGACCGATTTCAAGTACACCACCATGGCGCGGATATCCTCAGGCGTCAGGAAGCGCAGGCTGTGATTGACGGCTTCGGCCATGGGGCCAGCCGCAACGCCATACCCTTCGGCATGGCCTGTAGACAGGTAAGAAGCCAGGGCCTCGTCCGGCCAGGCACCGATGCCGGTCTTCTGGTCACCGCTAATGTTGTAGGCCTTCCAGCCCTGGATCACCGCGCCACCCAGGTTTCGCGAGCTGTCACGCGCTTGGAAGATATTACGGGGGGTATGACATTCGCCACAGTGCCCCGCACCTTCCACCAGATACGCACCGCGGTTCCATTCAGCCGACTGGCTCGGGTCCGGCTCGAAGCGCTCGTTCGGGTTGAACATCATGTTCCAGAACATCATTCCCCAGCGTTGATTGAAGGGGAAGCTGATGTCGTTTTCCTTGTTCGGCTGTCTGATGGGCTCCAGGCTGAACAGATACGCCTTGATTGCCAGAATATCTTCCCGCGACATCAGTGTGTAAGACGTATAGGGAAAGGCCGGATAGTAATGCTTGCCGTCCTTGCCGACGCCTTTTTGCATGGCGTTGACAAAGTCGTCATCGCTCCAGGTGCCGATTCCGGTTTCCTTGTCCGGCGTGATGTTGGGGGAATACAGCATACCGAACGGCAGCTTGAAACCACGACCGCCAGCGAACGGTTTACCGCCGTTCTCGTCAAGGTGACAGGCTACGCAGTCAGCTGCACGGGCCAGGTATTCGCCGCGCTGGACCGTGGCCTCATCAGCAGCCTGGGCAGACAGCGTTGTGAGGGCCAGCGCTACAGGCGCCCCGCTGCTCAACACCGTACGCGTCATGGTGCCCCAGATAGAAGTGAAACGATTCATAGGAGCTCCTTAAGCCACGTGGTAACCGGCGCGAACTACCGGCAGACGACGAAGGCGCTTGCCGGTTGCCGCATACAGAGCATTGACCAGAGCCGGTGCAATCATGGCGGTACCGGCCTCTCCAATCCCGCCAGGTGTTTCATGGCTTGGAATGATGTGCGTCTCGACCGGTGGGGCATCGCTCATGCGCAACTGCCGGTAGTCGTGGAAGTTGCTCTGTTCCACATGTCCATCCTTGACGGTGATCTCGTTATAGAGCGCAGCAGACAGGCCAAACAGCGTGCCGCCCTCCAGCTGAGAGTGAACAGAGGTCGGATTGGTTACCTCGCCGCAATCTGCAATACAGATCAGGCGGGTGATGTGGATGCCGTTCTGCGCATCGACCTGCATTTCCACTACGGTAGCCATATAGCTGCCAAAAACTTCCTGTACAGCGATTCCACGGCCATGGCCCGCTGGCAGTTTCTGGCTCCAGTTGGCTTTTTCGGCGGCAAGCTTGAGTACCGCCTGCGCACGGGGATGCTCGCCGAGCAGCTTCATCCGATAATCGACCGGGTCCTGCTTGGCTGCGTAGGCCAGCTCATCGATAAAGCTTTCCATCACATAGGCGCCATGCAGCGGGCCTACCCCACGCCACCAGGAATTGAGAATGGCCTTGGGCGCTTCAGGGACGTAACGGACCCTGAGGTTTGGAAGCGAGTAGACGGGTTTGTTGGAAACCTCTACTGCGTCGGCATCCAGCCCATTGGGAGGTACGGCGGCTGGCGCAAACCGCGCCATGACCGAGGCCCCGACAATGGTATGCGACCAGCCCACCGGCATGCCGTTGGCATCCAGGCCTGCGCTGAAGCGATCGATATAATGAGGACGGTACAGGTCATGGGCGGTGTCTTCTTCACGCGTCCAGACCAGCTTGATGGGGTAGTCGACCTGCTTGGCTATGGCTGCGGCCTGACCGATGAAGTCCGCTTCCAGGCGACGGCCAAAGCCCCCGCCGATGAGCTGGTTGTTGACGATGATCTTTTCCGGCGGCAGGCCGGTTGCCTTGGCGGCCGCCTGTTGGGCCATAACCGGCACTTGGGTGCCGACCCATAGTTCACAGGCATCCTCGCGGACCTGGGCCACACAGGTCATGGGCTCCAGCGTGGCGTGAGCCAGGAAAGGCATCTCGTATTCCGCCTCGATCTTGCTGGACGCACCGGCAATGGCCTTGTTGATGTCGCCAACCTCGGCGGCAATGGCGCCTTCGCGATCAAAGGCTGCATGCAGGGCGCGTTCGATCTGGGCGGAGTCGATACCGGCGTTCGGGCCCAGATCCCATTGGATCTCCAGTGCCTTCAAGCCTTTAAGGGCTGCCCACATGTGGTCGCCGATCACGGCAACGGCATTTTCCAGCTTTACTACGTCCCTGACACCCGGTACGGCCCGGGCGCGGCTATCATCCACTGAGACAAGCGTGCCACCTACGACCGGGCAGGCGTTGACAGTGGCAATCTTCATACCAGGCAGTTGCAGATCAATGGTGAACTTGGCGGAGCCGTTTACCTTGCCGGGAGTATCAAGACGGCGAAGCGGTTGGCCGATGACTTTGTAGTCTTCCGGCTTTTTAAGCGGGACATTTTCGGGGACCGGCAGCTTGGCCGCAGCGTCTACCAGTGCGCCGTATGGCAGCTCACGGTTATCTGGGCCGATGACCTTGCCGTTTTCGGCCCGGCACTCTTCAGGTGATACATCCCATTGGTTGGCCGCGGCCTGGATCAGCATTACGCGGGCCGCCGCAGCGGCTTCCCGCAGGGGTTGCCAGTTGCTGCGAGTCGATGAGGAACCGCCGGTGGCCTGAAAGCCCAGAAGCTTGTCCCCATAAAGTTTTTCGTCTGGCGGTGCTTCCTGCACCCTGACCTGATCCAGGGTAACGTTCAGCTCTTCGGCTATCATCATGGCAAAGCCGGTCTGTACACCCTGACCCATTTCGATCTTGGGCGAGATCAGCGTGATCCGCCCATCGTGGCCTATCCGAAGAAACGCTCCCAATGCCGTAGGGGTGTCCAGCGGTGCGTCTTCTGGCCCTTTGTTGACATACTGTTCGGCATAGCTGCGGCGGGAAAAAGGCAGTGCGGTTACCAACAGCAAACCACCTGCGGCGATACCACTGGCCTGAAGCAGCTTGCGGCGCGACAGGATTACTGCCTGCGCCGATACATTCTTGGTCATGGGATATGCTCCGCTCAGGCCTGGGAAACGCTTTTGATCGCGCCGCGGATACGGGTATAGGTACAGCAGCGGCAAATATTGCCGGACATGCCCGCATCGATTTCAGCATCGCCTGCGTCTGGGTGCTGGGTCAGAAGCGCCACGGCCGACATGATCTGGCCGGACTGGCAATAGCCGCACTGCACGACTTCATGCTCAAGCCAGGCATCCTGTACTTTCTTGCCCAGGTCGGACTCGCCCACGGCTTCGATGGTCACGATCTTCTGACCTTGTGCAATGTTGCTCACAGGCAAGACGCAGGCACGAACAGCCGTACCGTCCAGATGAACCGTGCAAGCGCCACACTGTGCGATCCCGCAGCCGTACTTGGTGCCGGTCATTCCCAGCACATCACGTAGAACCCAAAGCAGGGGCATGTCGTCGGGGACGTCGACCTGATGGTCGGCCCCGTTGATGTTGAGCGTAAGCATTGCAACCTCATCAGCACGGTAGGACAGTCGACTCGTCATGCCGGAACGCCGTCAGGCAAGGTCATGCCGACGGGAAGGGCTGCGAGTAGATCGTTGGTTTATTCAGGACAGAATGAGCGGTGCTTCATTCCGTGTCCTTGGAAAAATTTAGATAAATAAATCTGATTTATCCATCTTCTGGCAAGAAACACCAGCATCAGTATCGGATTCGTGCAAATCCGTGGCCTTAGACAGGTCCATATAAATCGCGAC
This sequence comes from Pseudomonas sp. LTJR-52, assembly GCF_003691465.1. Taxonomy (NCBI): domain Bacteria; kingdom Pseudomonadati; phylum Pseudomonadota; class Gammaproteobacteria; order Pseudomonadales; family Pseudomonadaceae; genus Pseudomonas; species Pseudomonas sp. LTJR-52. Next base: position 3,799,775 of record NZ_CP033105.1, on the reverse strand, counting down.
GATACTCAGCCACGCAGGTGCTCAAGCGGCAGCTCGGTACTGGAGATGACCTGGTTGAGAACGAAGCTTGAGCGCACGCTCGAAACGCCTTCTATACGGGTCAGGGTACCCAGCAGCAGTTTCTGATAGTGGTCCATATCCGGAACGACCACCTTGAGCTGATAGTCCGCATCCATGCCGGTCACCAGGCTGCATTCCAGTACCTCCGGGCACTGCCGAATGATCGACTGGAAATGCTCGAAGCGTTCAGGGGTATGTCGGTCCATGCCGATCAGTACGAAAACTGTCAGGCTAAGGCCCAGTTTCTTGCGGTCGAGCAGGGCAACCTGACGATTAATGTAACCATCATCTTCCAGCTGCTTGACTCGTCGTGAGCAGGGCGAAGGAGACAGGCCGATTCGCTCTGCCAGTTCTTGGTTCGAGATGCGTGCATCACGCTGGAGTTCGGCAAGAATACGTAAGTCGTAGCGGTCTAGTTTGTCCATTTTGAAACCAATCCTTTGGAAAATTGCGTTTAAAAGGTTTTTTTAGTGTTCTGTTGCTTAAACGGTAGAGGATATAGCAAAAAACGCAAACTTTGGTCGGTGCAACAGGGCTAAGCTGAACTCATTACTTCGATGGCCCGGACGAACAGTCCAACGGTGAGCTCCAGGAGGGCAAGCCGATAATGCCGCCGACCTATCAGGTCGTGCCGCTCCCGGGCCACTCACCGCCCAAAAGGCTGTGTGATCGCAGCAGTCGCCAAAAGCGACTCAGAGGACAGAATTCCGGAAGGGGGCGAAAGCCTCCTTTTTTGTGCGCCTGATAAAAGTGTACGCCTGTGCTCCGCCTATCCGTCAATGCTCGCCTCGCGCATACTCCTGGCTTAGATTGAGGATTCGACCGCCGCCTCGCCATTTTCGGAGCGACCGGCGGTAAGCAGGAGATAGGGTCATGAAGCGCCGCGGGCGTTTGACAGGTATCGGTCTGATAGTCGCATTGAGCGCAGGCCACGTGCTGGCAGGGCCTTTTGAGGCCGGACAGACGCAGTTCGGCAATCCGTCCGGCGGCGCTGCGCCTCAGCCTCAGGCGGGGCAGGGTCGCGTTGGAGATCACCCGGACTACTCGCCCTCTCGGGGAATGGATCCTAATGCCGGGCCTCGTCCGGGAGCGGGTCGCCCTATCGGGCAGGATGGCTCGCGCTGGCAGACCGGCAGTGGTCAGGATCTTCCCCATCAACGCTATGATTTTCCCCGGCGGCCTGTCGAGCGGGTCGATGAAAACGGTGTACGGTTTATTACCGCGCCTCCGCGAGAGGTCACAGGGCAGGCGAACCACTCTCGGGAAGACGGCTGGAATCGACCCGATGCCGTTCGGCGTGGCGATGAGCGTGCTCGCTGGGAGCAATCCGGGCCGAATGATCTGAATCGAGGCTGGGAAAATCAGCCCCGTGTCATTGATCATCCTGATTATGGGCCGTACGGCAACTGGAATCGCCCGCGCAGGCACAACGACTTTGATCGTCGTGGCTGGGGACCAAACCCTGATTGGCGTCCCGGCTATGTGCTACGCCGCCCGCCGCCCCGGTACACCCGTATCTGGCATCAACGCTATGAGTATTATTACTCCGACGGCTACTGGTACCGCCCACAAGGGTCGAGTTATGTCATCGTGACACCGCCGCGCGGCGTGTATGTCAGCAACTTGCCTAACTATGCGCAAACTCTGGTGATCGGCGGGCTGACCTATTACTTTGCGGCTGGCACCTATTACCAGCCGCAACCGGAATACAATCGTTACATTGTCGTGGAGCCGCCTGTGCAAAACGGTGGCTATGCCATTAGCAGCAATGCTTTTGATGTCGCCATAAGCCCTGCCTATGGTCAGACACAGGCCCAGATGGAGCAGGATCGTTATGACTGCCAGCGTTGGGCGGTCAGCGAGTCAGGTTTTGATCCATCCCGAGCAACCACTGCGCCACCGGCTGATGTGGCGGATCGTTATCGACGTTCGCTGGGCGCCTGCCTAAGTGGTAGGGGATATAACGTGACCTATTAAGTAGAATCGTCTGATTGTAATTTGAAAAGGTCAGACGCCCTTGAGCCCTCAGTTCGGAGGCAGCGGATGCCGATGGGGGACATCGGGTGCATCCAGCGGGTCGGCATGCACCAGCACTTCGGCCTGCGGATACTCCGCCATGATCGCCGCCTCGGCCTCGTCGCACAGGCGATGGGCTTCGGATAGGGTCATTTCTCCCGGTAGCTCCAGATGCAGTTGGACGAACCAATGGCTTCCCGAAATACGCGTGCGCAAATCATGAGCCCCCAAGACTTGGGGCACGCTGCACGCCAGCGTCAACATGTGCTCGCTGACTTCATAGGGCAACTCCTGATCCATCAGCACACTTAGCGAGTCGCGTGCGATTCCAATGGCACTCCAAAGGATATACAGCGCAATACCCAGGCCAAAGATGGCATCCAGCTGATCCCAGCCGTAGCTGGCAGCAATCAGGGCAATCAGGATGCTGGTGTTGAGCAGAAGATCAGAGCGGTAATGCAGAGAATCGGCGCGAATCACTGCGGACCCTGTAATCTGAATGACGTGCCGCTGTAGCATCAGCAGGCCCGCAGTCACAATCAATGAAAAGATCATGACTGCAATGCCTAGCAAAGGCGTTCCCAAGGGTTCAGGTTCTTTCAGGCGTCCGATGGCCTGCATACCGATCAGGATTCCGCTGGCGCCAATGAACAGGGCCTGGGTAATACCCGCCAACGATTCCGCTTTGCCATGGCCGTAACGGTGGTCGTCGTCGGCGGGCTTTAGGGAATAGCGCACCGCCAGCAGGTTGAACAGGGAGGCCGCGCCATCAAGCATGGAATCGGTCAGCCCAGCGAGCAGACTGACCGATCCGCTGAACCACCAGGCGATGGCCTTCACGGTAATGAGCAGGCCAGCCACTGCGAGTGAAGCAGTGGTGGCCAGGCGCAACAGCCTGGCGTGTTCGGTACGGCTCTTCATCAGGTGTTATGCCGCAGGGCGCAACCCGAAGGCGGCCAATTGCTCAGGGCTGCCGCTGTGCTGAATCAGGCGTGGATCGGTCAGCGGCAGGGAGCGGCCGGTTTCCTGTTCGATGATGGCTTTGAGGCGCGCCTTGTTCACCTTGCCATCCACATCGATAGCGTCTTTTAGCTTTTGCGGATCGACCGAGGCGTGCTGGTCGTTGGGCAGGTAGATGGCTCCGGACGTAAAATCAACACCGAACGCAATCAGGCCGGGAATGATGTAGAACAGCAGGCCTACCGCATCCAGGATGGCAATGCCCGGGTCGATCTGGCCAGTAATTTGGCCGCGACGCTCAGGGTAAAACAGCGTACCGCAGGCCGAAATCTGGGTCAGCACTGCTGCAGCAAGGGCGCCACAGATCAGGCGAGTGCGCATTGGCATAAACACCTCCATAGGTCAGGAAACCGCACTATAACCGGCGTTGCGAGAGGCCGGAAGCGGGCCGCTGGAGTCGTTATAATCAGCAGCCACCGTATATGACCACGTGCACAGCAGAATGACGCCATTACCCATCGATACCGTATTGCCCACCCTGCGCGCCGCCCTGGTCGAGCGCGACGAAGCTGTGCTGGAGGCACCTCCAGGTGCAGGCAAGACCACACGTGTACCGCTGGCGCTGCTGAATGAGTCCTGGCTGGCGGGTCAGCGGATTCTCATGCTGGAACCGCGGCGCTTGGCCGCTCGGGCAGCGGCGGAGCGGCTAGCGGCCGAGTATGGCGAACCGGTGGGCGAGACGGTGGGATACCGCATTCGCCTGGAGAGCAAGGTAGGGCCCAGGACGCGGATCGAGGTCGTTACGGAAGGTATTCTTGCGCGTCGCTTGCAGGATGATCCTGCCCTTGAAGGCGTTGGTTTGGTCATTTTCGACGAATTTCACGAGCGAAGCCTGGATGCCGATTTGGCGCTGGCACTCACTCTGAATGGGCGTGAGCTCTTGCGTGACACTCCGCTCAAGGTCCTGGTCATGTCCGCAACCCTTGAGGGTGAGCGGCTTTCGGCCTTGCTGCAAGGGGCTCCGGTGGTGCGCAGCGAGGGGCGCATGTTTCCGGTGGAGATCAAATGGGGGCGGCCCACTTCGACGGACGAGCGCCTGGAGCCCAGGGTTGTTCAAACCATCCAGCAGGCACTGGATGAGCAGGACGGAAGCCTGCTCGTCTTTTTGCCGGGGCAGGCTGAAATCCGGCGGGTTCATGAATTGCTGGATGAGGCGCTGGCTGGCAGGGTGGATATCCGGATCGCGCCGCTCTACGGTGAGCTTGATCTGGCTGCCCAGCGAGCAGCGATTGAGCCGGCACCGGCCGGTATTCGCAAGATTGTGCTGGCGACCAATATCGCCGAAACCAGTCTTACCATCGAAGGCGTTCGGGTGGTGATAGATGCCGGACTTGCCCGGGAGACCGCCTTCGATCCCGGCAGTGGCATGACGCGGCTAGCGACGCGACGCATCTCTCGCGCCTCGGCCACCCAGCGAGCGGGACGGGCGGGGCGTCTGGAGCCAGGAGTGTGCTATCGCTTGTGGTCGGAGACGCAGCATGACCAGCTACCCGCCTATGATTCACCGGAAATGCTGCAGGCTGATCTGGCTGGGCTTGCGCTTCAGCTGGCGCGCTGGGGCGCTGATGCAGATGAGCTGGTCTGGTTGGACAAACCTCCTGCTGCGGCCCAGGCACAGGCACAGGATCTGCTTGTGCGTCTGGGTGCGCTCAATGCTGACCGAACGGCCCTGACAGCCCATGGACAGGCCATGAGCATCCTGCCGGCTCATCCGCGACTGGCTCATCTTCTGCTTCGGGGACAGGCCCTGGGGTTGGCGCCATTGGCGTGTGATCTGGCGGCTATTTTATCTGAGCGGGATATCGTGCGTGGCGAGGGTGCGGATATACAGACTCGCCTTGCGCTGCTGGCAGGCGAAGGGAAAGGGCCACGAGGTGGTATCGCGCGAATTCGCCAGCTGGCAAGACAATTCAAGGGCTTGCTGCGTGGCGCTTCCGAAATGCCTGTGAGCGATCCGGATCATCCACGCTGGGTAGGGTGTCTGCTGGCTTTTGCTTACCCGGAGCGGGTCGCACACCAGCGCCGATCCGGCGGTGCAGAATATCGGCTGGCCAATGGCCGTGCGGCACTGTTTGCCGATGTCGATTCGCTGATGAAATCACCGTGGTTGGTGATTGCCGATCTTGGGAGCCGACAAGGGCAGCGTGAAGAGCGTATCTATCTGGCTGCCGAGCTTGATCCTGCCTTGTTTGAAGGGCCTCTGGCCGAGCAGGTATCGACCCATGAGGAGGTGGACTGGGACGAGCGAGAGGGCGTACTGCGCGCCGAGCGGCAGGTGCGGATCGGTGAACTGGTCCTTTCCCGCGAACCCTTGAGTTCGCTGGATGATGACGCGCGCAGCCGGGCATTACTGGGGCTAGTCAGGCGTAAAGGGCTTGAACTCTTGCCCTGGACACCGGAGCTGCGCCAGTGGCAGGCACGAGTCATGCTTCTGCGGCGGCTGGACCTGGAGCAGGGCGGTCTCAGCGAGTGGCCTGACGTGACCGACACGGCACTGCTGGCAATGCTGGAGAATTGGCTGCTACCGTATCTGGGACGGGTGACTCGCCTGTCCCATTTCGCTCAGCTCGATCTGGGCGCCATCCTGCAGGGCTTGTTACCCTGGCCGCTACCAAGCCGCCTGGACGAGCTGGCGCCCCGCTCGATAGAGGTACCTTCAGGCTCCCGTATCCGGCTGGACTACACCGAGGAGCCGCCCGTGCTGGCCGTCAGATTGCAGGAGATGTTCGGCTTGGCCGACACCCCTCGGATCGCCGGCGGACGGCTTGCTGTAAAGCTGCACCTGCTGTCCCCTGCGCAGCGCCCGGTGCAGGTTACCCAGGATCTGGCTAACTTCTGGCGCAGCACCTATGCCGAAGTAAAGAAAGACCTGAAAGGCCGCTATCCAAAGCACTATTGGCCGGATGACCCGCTCGTTGCGGAGGCGACTGCACGGGCCAAGCCTCGGCGTTAGTGCCGAGGCTGTATAGATCAGACTCGCGCCACGCGGGCGATCTGTTTGGCCAGGAACGGCCCGGATGCGATCACGCCAATCAAGCGCAAGGCCTGCATGGCCAGTACCAGCCCGACGTCCGCATGGCTGTCCACAGCGATGATCGCCATCGAGTCCAGGCCGCCAGGACTGGTCGCAAGGTAGGCGGACAAAAAGTCCTTGTTCATCAGATGAGCCAGGAACAGGGCCGAAAGAGCGCACATGGCGATCAACATCAGCGAGGCCATGATCATCTTGGGCAGGGCTCGGGTGACATAGCGCACCGTGGTTTTATCGAACCGCAAGCCTACATAGCAACCCATCGAGCCAAACGCGATGGCCAGTAACCAGTGGGGAAGGGTAATGGTTACCCAACCGTTGAGCTGCAATATGGTGCCCAACGCAATAGGCACCATTAGGGCGCCGGCCGGCAGGCGCTTGCCTAACCAGACGCCTACTACCACGACGGCCAGCGTAATTCCAAATGACTGCAGGGTGTTCCAGTCAAAGGTGATCGCGGCCGAGTGAGAGGCTGCTCCTGTACCTTCAGCCCCTAAAAAGCGGCCAACTAGGGCACTGATCACGACTACACAAACAACACGTACATACTGCATGGTTGCCACGATGCGGGAGTCCGCCCCGTATTCCTCCGCCATGGCAACCATGGCGGAGGCCGCGCCGGGCGTAGTACCCCAGGCGGCGGTGGAGCCGGGTAAACCGCCGAAGCGAACCAGGATGATACCCACCAGTACGCTGAGCAGAACGGTAATGGCAGTGGCCAGCAGCATGACCGGCCAGTGCGTAGCGACCATAAGCAGAACGGCCGCTGTCATGGAGTGGGCGATCAAACAGCCCACCACGCCCTGGCTTAGCTGGAACAGTGGTTTGGGTAGACGGATCGTGGCCCCTTTGACGCCAAAGCAGATGGCGACCAGCATGGGCCCTAGGAACATGGCCGCAGGGATACCGGCACGATCAAGGCAAAAGGAAGCCAGACTGGATACAACAATCAGGGCAGCCCACTGCAGGGCAGGATGTCGTGATGGCGGTGCTGCAGATGAAACAGGGGCGTGAGGCAATGACGTCCTCCTCAAGAGGTGGCAGCCACAGACGGCGTAGCCGCGCTAGAGCCTTATTATACGCGCTTTCCGGCTAACATTTGATAGCAAGATAACTAACGAAACGATCACGAATCGTAATGGCGGTCCTGAAGCAATCGCAGGCATTGTCGGATGTGTTTGCGGTATTCCTTGTAGCAAGGCGTTAAGACCGCGAAACAAGGCATCCTGATAATGATGCTTCGTTAAGTTCCGAGTCTTAGAGGGTCAGCCTGATCTTGGCTTTGTTTAATCGGGTGGGCTGGATGTTGGATATCGGGATTTCGAAAGCATTTTCCTGGATCGCTATGCCCCGGCTGTTAGAGTCGCAGCATTCGGGGCAAGAAGCATTTCACCACTGCTATGCCTAGAAGGGCAACACCGGTATCCACCCAGGCCGCCGAGTGACGTCCCGGGTAAGATGAGATCAGCGGACTAGATGCAGGAACTGCAGGTGCCGCTCGTACTGGTCGAGCATGTCGTTGATGATCTGCTCCTTGGTGTAGCCCACCAAGTCATAATCCTGGCTGCCCTCAGCCAGATAGACCTCTGCACGGTAGTAGCGACGGTTTTTCAGGTGCAGCCCGCCCATGCCCGCTCGGGCAAAGCTGGGTGTGAAATACCCCTGCATGATGACTCGATAGATAAAAGGATGCTGTTCGCCATGACCAACCTCAAGGCTCAGGTTGGCATTGGTAGGATCAAGCTCGGTCTGTACGGCCAGTCCTTTTTCCCGGAATACCCCGGCCACTTCCTCAATTGCCGGGCGAACAATGGTATCCATTACCCGATAGACCTCATCGCGCGACGGGAAGTGAACAGCCTTGGCAAGGCGCTGACGCCAGCCGCCGCTGCGGCGTGGGTTGGCCTGAGACACCGGGGCCAGGGAATGTGATCGTGCCCGTTGCCGCTGCGATTCGGTGTAGAACGCCTTGTGCAAGCCCCACATCATCAGCAGGGTTACCAGCGAGAAGGGCAGAGAGGTCAGGACCACCGCAGACTTCAGTGCATCCATGCTACCGGCGACCAGCAGCCCGCCCGTGACAAGGGCAGTAGCCGTTCCCCAGAAGACGCGCAGCCACTTGGGACCGTCTTCGTCCGCTTCGCCGCCTGTCGAGGACAGGGTCGACAGCACCACAGTGCCCGAGTCCGCCGATGTCACGAAGAACACAAAGCTTACGAATACCGCCACCGCAATGACAATACGGCTGGCAGGATACGTTTCCAGGAGGTGATAGAGCGCCATGGATGGCTCGCGAATAGCCGTTTCGGCCAGGCTGGTCAGGTTGTGGTTTAGCACCTGATCCAGCGCGCTATTACCAAAGATGGACAACCACGCGAGGGTAAAGCCAAGCGGAATGAACAGTACGCCAAAGACAAATTCACGAATGGTACGACCACGGGAAATTCGCGCGATGAACAGGCCTACAAAGGGTGCCCATGCGATCCACCAGGCCCAATAGAATACGGTCCAGCCGCCCAGCCAGTCGGACGGTTTGTCATAGGCATAGAGGTCAAAGCTCTTGGTGGGAACAGCGCCCAGATAATCGCCGATGTTCTGGATCAGCGTATTGAGCAGGTGCTGGGTCGGCCCGGCAAATAGGACAAACAACAGCAGACCGACCGCCAGGAGCATGTTGATATCGGACATGACGCGCACACCCTTGTCCACACCTGATACGGCAACAAGAATGGCGGCTCCCATCATCACGGCAATCAGCAGGGCTTGTACCCATTGGGTATGGGGTACACCGAACAGATAGTCCAGGCCCGAGTTGAGCTGAAGCACACCAAAGCCCATATCGGCGCCCAGGCCGAAAACGGTGGCAATGATGCCGAAGCAATCTACCGCATGGCCAATAGGGCCGTTGATGCGCTTGCCGATCAGAGGGTATAGCGCTGAACGTAAGGCCAAGGGCAGGTTATGGCGATAGGCGAAATAGGCCAATGCCATGGCAACGAGTGCAAAGACCCCCCAACCATGCAATCCCCAGTGCAGAAAGAGCAGTTGCATGGCCTGACGCGCAGCAGCCTGCGTGCCGCCTTCGCCTTGAGGGGGATGCATGAAATGCGTCAGGGGTTCTGACACGCAGAAAAAGAACAGGGTAATACTGATACCGGCTGCGAATAGCATGCCGGCCCATGAAAGGTAACTGAACTCAGGCTGATCGTGATCTGCGCCAAGCTTGATCTTGCCGTACCCTGAAAGGGCCGTGACGATGACAAAGACCAGATAAAGCGTCATGGCCAGTAAGTAGTACCAGCCTACCGTCTGTGAGGCCCATGTCTGGGCTTCCAGCAGCCAGGCTCCGGCGCGCTCGGGGAAGGCGATTACCACCAAAGCAAAGACCAGGATCGCTGTGGCCGCGCTGTAAAAGGCGGGCGGATTGAGTCGTACGTTACCGGATGGGGTCGTGCTGCTCATGGAGCATGTTCTCCTATAGGGCAGGTGCCAAAGAGTCCGTACAGTCGAGTCGCGGGTTTCCGGTCACTCGCGATGCTGTCGGGCTAGTAGCTCAAGGTGATTCGAAAAAGGGACATTCCTTGCCCGTCGTTTGTAGTCATTTTTATTAATTGATCGTTCAATATAAAAAGATAACACGAAAAGGCGTCAAGCGGAGCTTGAATCGCCTCCATATGTCATTTTGCTATAGTCCGTCGAGGAGGGGCGAAACCGAAGGGCCTGAGTCAGAGCGGAAGCAGGCCTGCTACGGTTGCCATTGGGTATCACTGCCGGAGAGTTTGCGGTTCAGGAAGTAGGCGGCGCTGATCAGGGCCAGATGGGTCAGGGCCTGAGGAGTATTACCCAGGTGACGTCCACGGGCGTCAAGCTCCTCGGCAAAGAGTCCTACAGGGCTTGCGTATTTCATGAGTTTTTCAAACTCCATATGCGCCTCGTCTATCCTGCCAGCCCGCGCAAGGCACTCTACATACCAGAATGAGCAGGCCGCGAACGAGCCTTCTTCACCTGAGAGTCCATCGGACATTTCAGACTGATCGTAGCGCTTGACCATACCATCGCAGACCAGACGCTCCTTGATGGCATCTAGAGTTGCCAGCCACGCCGGGTCTGTTGCGCTGACAAATCTGAACAACGGCATCAGGAGCAGAGAGGCATCTAATGTGTCCTTCCCCTGAATCGCAGTAAAGTGACCTTTTTCCTTGTTCCAGAAATTAGTCCAGATATCTTCCTGTATATCCCCGCGCGTTTTGAGCCAGCGCTCATAAGGCATAGAGAGGGAACGCTTTTGTGCCAATCGGATGGCACGATCGATAGCCACCCAGCACATCAGTCGCGAATGTAGAAAGTGCTGGGGTTCGTCACGAATTTCCCAGATACCGGCATCTCTGAATTGCCAGTGCCCGCAAACATAATCAATGATGCTGACAACATGCATCCAACCTCGGCGCGAAATGGCTTGACCATATTTGTTAGATAAATAAACGGCATCCATCAATTCGCCATAGATATCTAGCTGGACCTGACCAAACGCATCATTGCCAATACGTACAGGTTTAGCACCACCATGGCCGCTCAGGTGATCCAATTCCTCTTCATGTAGCTCCCGACCGCCATCGAGGCGGTACATGATCTGTAACTTTTGCGGCAGATCGCTGCTGCGCTCGATACAGTCGCCCACCCAGCTCATGAAGTGGTTGGCTTCGTCGGTATATCCCAGGCGCATGAAGGCGTAGACGGTAAAGGACGCGTCTCGTATCCAGGTAGCCCGGTAGTCCCAGTTACGCTCGCCACCCGGTGTTTCCGGCAGGCTGAAGGTTGCCGCAGCAGCAATGGAACCGTGTTGCTGCGAGACCAGAAGCTTGAGCACGAGAGCCGAGCGCGAGACCATTTCCTGCCAGCGGCCAGTATAGTTGCTTTGACGAGCCCATCGCTGCCAGAACCTGAGGGTGTGCTTCAGGCAGAGATCAAGATCTTCTTCCAGGACTTGTCGATCTTCGGCGCAGCCAAAGACGAATGTCGCGCTTTCTCCTTCCTTGAGGGTGAAGTCCGCTACGGCCGTATTCCCGTCGAGCGTAAGCGTCTCGGAACCGGCCAAGCGCATACTGCGCTGGCCCTCGGCCTGAAACACAATGCTGCCATGCTCTACCATAGCCCTGGTTTCAGCCCGGGCGTAATCAAGCCGCGGTGAACACTTCAGACAAATGCGCGAGTCGCCTTTGACGGCATAAACCCTCCGCACCAGACGGGGCATGGTGTTCTCTTCCGTCAGGATGGGCATCCAGTCGGTCAACTCGACGGCGCCGTCGTCATCAAGCCAGCGGGTCTGCAAGACGTTACTGTCGGGGAGGTAGATCTGTTGGCGTCTGGCGTTGGGACGGTTGGGTGCAATCGTGAACAGTCCGGCCTCGTCACCATTGAGCAAGGCGGTAAAAACCGAGGGGCTATCTAGGTCAGGCCAGCAGAAATAGTCGATGCTGCCGTCATCGGCGACTAGCGCGCAGGTGCGCATGTCGCCGATGACTCCATGGGCATCGATGGACCGAATCCCGGCGTTGCGATCAACCATTGTCCTGGAATCCTGGATACAGACACATGCCACCATCGACAAAGAGAGTAGTACCTACTACATAGTCGGACAGGTCGGATGCCAGCCAGACGACTGCATTGCCGATGTCTTCCACATCCCCGACACGCTTGTAGGGGATCAGTTTGAGCAATTCGCGGCGGCCTTCCTCGTTGCCAGTCACCTCTTCATTGATGGCCGTGGCGATGGCGCCGGGCGCAATGCTGTTGATGCGGATGCGCTTTTCAGCCACTTCCTGAGCCAGGGTTTTCATCATCAGGCTGACCCCACCCTTGGAGGCCGCGTAATTGACATGGCCTGCCCACGGAATGACCTCATGTACCGAGCTCATGTGAATGATCTTGCCCGCCGCGCGTGACAGGTCGGTATTGACGCCCTGTTTCAGGAATTGCTGGATGGCGGCGCGTGCGCACAGGAATTGGCCGGTCAGGTTGGTCTGGATGACCATGTTCCAATCCTTGAGGGTCATCTCGTGGGAGGGTGCATCGCGCTGAAGCCCGGAATTGGCGACCAGGATGTCCAGACGGCCAAAGGTTTCGATCGTCTTGGCAAAGAGCTGTTCGACGGCCTGCTCATCACCGACATCAGCGCCCACGGCAATGGCCTGACCACCGGCCGCCTTGATTTCGTCGACAAGCTCTTCAGCAGGCTCGGCATTGGTGTGGTAGTTGATGACAACGGCTGCGCCTACCTGAGCCAAGGCCTTGGCTGACGCGGCGCCGATCCCTGAACTACCGCCGGTGACCAGCGCAACCTGGCCATCGAGTGAAATTTTCATGGCAAACCCTCAAGCAATTGGGTGAAAAGTCCTTGTCACCTGACCGTTGGCAGCTTGCGAGAGTTCAGAGGGGTAAAGGGCTGCCTGCCGACTCGCAGGCAGCCTTCCAGTGAGTCAGCTGGGTTTGAGGGTATGCAAGTGGTCGCGTTTGGCGAGGGTAGGGAAGAGCTTGATCCAAAGGCCTGTCACGATCAGCGTTCCTGCGCCGCCCAGCACTACCGCTTGCACTGTGCCCAGCCAGGCTGCCGTTACACCGGACTCGAACTCGCCCAGTTGGTTTGAGGCACCGATGAACAGGCCGTTGACGGCACTGACGCGGCCGCGCATTTCATCCGGCGTCTCCAGTTGCACAAAGGCGCCGCGAATGACCATGCTGATCATGTCAGCCGCTCCCAGAACCGCCAGCACGGCCAGGCTGAACCAGAACGAGGTAGAAAGACCAAAGGCGATGGTTGCCACGCCAAACACACCTACCGAGATAAACATGATGCGTCCGACGTTTCGCTCGATGGGAAAGCGCGCGAGCCAAAACGACATCAGCAGGGCGCCCACGGCGGGTGCTGAGCGCAACAGGCCCAGCCCCCATGGGCCGGTCATCAGAATGTCCCGAGCAAACACCGGTAACAGTGCCGTTGCGCCGCCCAGCAGAACGGCAAAAAGGTCCAGGGAGATCGCACCGAAAATATCGCGGCGGCTGCGAATGAAGCGAATCCCGGCCAGCAGCGAATCCAGACTGGCCTTTTCCTTACGCGGTTGCTGTTCACGCGCAGGCAGGCTCAGCACGAGGAGAATTGCCACACCATACAGGGCCGTTGCCGGTGCATAGACCCAGAAGGCACCCAAGGCGTACAGAAAACCACCCAACGCTGGCGCCACGATTGTCGCACCCTGCATGGCGGAGGCCGAGGCCGCAACGGCCCGGGGAAATAGCGAGGCGGGGACGATGTTGGGCAGAAGCGCCTGGGTCGCCGGCATTTCGAAGGCCCGGCAGGTGCCCAGCATGAAGGCCAGGATAAAGATTAGTTCACGGGTCACGTTGTCGGTCAGGCTGCCGTAGACCAGCACCAGTGCGGTAAGGGCCTGACCTGTCTGGCAGAGTGCGGCTACCTTACGTCGGTCGTAGCGGTCCGCCACATGCCCTGTATACAACATGAAGAACAGGCGCGGCAGGAACTCCACCAGGCCGACCAGGCCCAGGTCGAGCACATTATGTGTCAGTGAATAGATGTGCCAGCCAATGGCTACGGTGAGCATCTGAAAGCTACTGGCGGTACAGACGCGGGCAAACCAGAACGCCAGAAAGGGTCGGTGATGACGCAAATATAAAGGGTCTGAGGTCATGATGGGGCTCTTCGAGAGGTCTCTCATCATAGCCTCGGCAAGCGTTTTTTGTGCACTGATCGATATATATTCTGAAACACTTGGTGGGTAACAAGTTGTGTGCGCCACCTTGACGCGCGACATCTGACCACGGACCCCACTGCGTTTTAGAGGTCTAGAATGAATCCAGACGTTGACCTACGTCAGAGCCTTGCGGCTTAAAATGCGATAGTCGGACCACCTTTCAAGCGTTCCGTTAGAACGAATTGAGCACGCAAGCGCTCGAAACATTGCCTTGTGATTTGCTTAACGTTATTGACCGCCTGCGTGATAAACGCACCGGCTGCCTGAAGAGGACCGCCTATGTTCGGCTTGGAGGCTCTGGATCTTGCGAGGATCCAGTTTGCATTCACCGTCTCGTTCCACATTATCTTCCCTGCCTTGTCTATCGGAATGGCGAGCTTTCTAGCCGTTCTCGAAGGACTATGGCTCAAAACCAACGACTCTACCTATAAGGACCTGTACCACTTCTGGTTGAAGATCTTCGCGGTCTTCTTTGGAATGGGTGTAGTGTCCGGACTGGTCATGGCGTATGAGTTCGGTACCAACTGGAGCGGCTTTGTCGACTTCGCCGGTGCCGTAACGGGTCCGCTCTTGACTTACGAGGTGCTGACCGCCTTCTTTATCGAAGCGGGTTTCCTCGGGGTCATGCTGTTTGGCTGGAACCGCGTAGGACGTGGGTTGCACTTTTTGTCCACCATCATGGTGGCGATTGGCACCCTGATGTCCACGTTCTGGATTTTGTCCTCGAACAGCTGGATGCATACCCCGGCTGGGTACGAGATTGTCGATGGCCGCGTAGTGCCAGTCCATTGGCTGGAAGTAATCTTCAACCCGTCGTTCCCCTTCCGCTGGGCGCACATGACTATTGCGGCCTACCTGTCGGTGGCCTTCCTGGTCGGCGCATCGGCGGCCTGGCACCTGTTGCGTGGGAACAATAACCCGGCCATTCGCAAGATGTTCTCCATGGCCATGTGGATGGCCCTGTTCGTGGCGCCGATCCAGGCGTTCGTGGGGGATGCCCACGGCTTGAACACGCTGGAGCACCAGCCAGCCAAGATCGCGGCGATCGAAGGCCATTGGGAGAATCCGCCCGGTGAGGCAACGCCGCTGATTCTGTTCGGTCTGCCGGATATGGAGCGTGAGGAAACCCGCTTCAAGGTCGAGATCCCTGTGCTGGGCAGCTTGATCCTCACGCACAGCTTTACCGAGCAGATTCCCGCACTCAAGGACTTCCCGAAAGAGGATCGTCCGCCGGCGTATGTGGTGTTCTGGTCATTCCGCATCATGGTGGCCCTGGGGCTGCTCATGATTGCTGCCGGTGTGTGGAGCCTGTTCCTGCGCTGGAGACATAAGCTGTATGAAACCAAGGCCTTCCTGCGCCTGATCATGTGCATGGGGCCGGCCGGTCTCATCGCTCTGCTGGCAGGCTGGTTTACCACCGAAGTGGGGCGTCAGCCCTGGATCGTATATGGCCTCTTGCGTACCAAGGATGGTGTAGCCAACCACAGCGTGACGCAACTGAGCATTACCTTGGTCAGCTTCGTAATTGTGTATTTCGCGGTCTTTGGTATCGGTACGGTCTATGCGCTGCGCATGATTGGCAAAGGACCACATACCGGTGAAGGCGACCTTCCTACCCAGGGTGGACCGGGACACGATCGTCATCCGAAGCGCCCCCTTTCGGCTACTGATGAAGGTACCGAAAAGGCTCATTCCCATGATCAACTGACGGGGCACTGAACATGGCTTCTGGAATTGTTGGTATTGACCTCGCGCTGATCTGGGCGGTGGTCATCATTTTCAGCCTGATGATGTACGTAGTCATGGACGGCTTCGATCTGGGGATTGGCATTCTCTTCCCCTTCGTGAAGGGCAAGGAAGAGCGCGATGTCATGATGAACACCGTGGCTCCGATCTGGGACGGTAACGAAACCTGGCTGGTGTTGGGAGGGGCCGGGTTGTACGGCGCCTTCCCGCTGGCATATGGCGTCATTCTGCCGGCCCTCTACCTGCCGCTGATCTTCATGTTGATCGGCCTGATCTTCCGTGGCGTAGCCTTTGAGTTCCGCTTCAAGGTGCAGGAAGGCAAGGAAGGGCTCTGGGACAAGTCCTTTATCTTCGGCTCGCTCTTGGCAACCTTCTGTCAGGGGGTCGCGCTGGGTGCCTTCATCGACGGCTTCCATGTGGAGAATCGTCAGTATGCCGGTGGCTCGCTGGACTGGCTGACGCCTTTTTCGGTGTTCTGTGGTTTTGGTCTGATCGCTGCCTACGCACTGCTGGGCAGTACTTGGCTGATCATGAAAACCGAAGGCCCGCTACAGGCTTCTATGCGTCGCATGACCAAGCCGCTGGTACTGTTGCTGCTGCTGTTCATTGCAGCCGTCAGCCTGTGGACGCCGCTGTCCCATGACGCCATCTCCCAGCGCTGGTTCACCATGCCGAACCTGTTCTGGTTCCTGCCTGTGCCGATTCTCGTGCTGGTAACAGTCGTGTTCCTGCTGCGCGCGATCCTGAAGGAAGAGGCTCATGTATCTCCCTTCGTACTAACGCTGATCCTGATCTTCCTGGGCTATAGCGGCCTGGGCATCAGCCTGTGGCCCAACATCATCCCGCCGGCGATTTCGATCTGGGAAGCCTCGTCGCCACCGCAGAGCCAGCTGTTCCTGCTCATCGGTACGCTGTTCATCATCCCGATCACATTGATGTACACGGCGTGGGGCTACTACGTGTTCCGCGGTAAGGTTCGTACAGGCGAGGGGTATCATTGATCATGGCCGGCAAAGAGCGTGAACCCAATCCAGCTGACAACCAACCGCTGATCAAGCGTCTCGGCTGGATGGTCCTGATCTGGGCCTGCAGTATCGTGGCCCTGGGCATTGTGTCCTATGGGCTGCGGCTGGTCATGACTGCCGCCGGCCTTAAATCCTGATACATCAGACCCCGGCACTCGCCGGGGTCTTCTTTTGTCCGTTTCTCCAGGCAGATTGTCCGCTTGCACGGTAGGCTTTCATCTACGCTATCTGTCTTACCGTCTTGGAGACACGCCCATGGAAAGCAGACCCCCATTGCCACCCTTTACGCAGGAAACTGCACGCCAAAAGGTCCGCGCAGCGGAAGATGGCTGGAATGGCCGCGATCCCCACAAGGTTGCACTGGCCTATAGTAACGACAGCATCTGGCGTAACCGGGCCGAGTTCATCAAGGGACGCGAAGCCATCGTAGGTTTTCTTACGCGCAAGTGGCAACGCGAGCTCGACTACCGGCTGATCAAGGAGCTATGGGCCCATGATGGCAACCGGATCGCCGTACGCTTCGCCTATGAGTGGCATGACGATTCCGGCAACTGGTTTCGCGCCTATGGCAATGAGAACTGGGCGTTCAATGAGCAGGGGCTCATGGTGGAGCGGCATGCCAGCATCAACGATCTGCCGATCACCGAGGCCGAGCGCCTGTTCCGCTGGCCGCAGGGACGTCGACCGGATGATCATCCCGGGCTGAGCGAGCTGGGACTATAACGACGAATCACTAGGCGTTGCGGCTGCGCTTTCTTACACTGGCACTCCTTTGTAAGCAGCGAAGCCGCCCATGCCCGAAACATGCTCCCCTGAAGTCCTGCAAACCCTGCTTGATCGTGTTGCCCAGGAGGCACGGCAAGACATGGGCGAAGGCAAGGTTGCTGACTATATCCCGGCACTGGCCCAGGTAGAACCCGATCAATTCGGGATTGCTCTATGCGATGTAGAGGGTCGAGTCTTCCAGGCGGGGGCAGGGGATACACCGTTTTCCATCCAGTCCATTTCCAAGGTGCTCAACCTGGTCATTGCCATGCAGCGGCTGCCGGAAGAGGACATCTGGACGCGTGTAGGCCGGGAGCCCTCCGGTCAGGCGTTCAACTCCATCGTACAGCTGGAAGTGGAGCGGGGCGTCCCGCGCAATCCTTTCATCAATGCCGGTGCGTTGCTGGTAACCGATATCCTGGTTTCGCGCATCATGTCCATCCAATACCTGATGCGCGAACAGGCGCGGCGGTTAAGTGCCAATCCGACTATCAACTTCGATACGCGGGTGGCGCGTTCAGAGATGGATCACAAGGCGCGTAACGCTGCACTGGCTTACCTCATGAAGGCTTATGGAAACTTGCATGGCGAAGTGGATGAGGTGCTGGAAACCTATTTCCATGGCTGTGCGCTGTCCATGAGCTGCATGGATGTGGCCCGCGCGTTCGCCTTTCTGGCTCACCGGGGCATCAATCCCCACGATGGGAGCGAGGTATTGTCGCCTCAGCAGACGCGGCAGCTCAACGCATTACTGTTGACGTGCGGCCTGTATGACGCCGCGGGGGATTTTGCCTGGCGCGTCGGGCTGCCCGGCAAGAGCGGAGTGGGTGGCGGTATTGTGGCCATCGTTCCCGGCCGCATGAGCATTTGCGTCTGGTCGCCCCGCCTGGACAGCTACGGCAATTCCGTTGCCGGTCTGCGTGCCCTGGAGCGACTCGTGGATGGCCTGGGTGTCGCTCCACTGGGCTAAAGGACCGGCGAGAACAGTCGGGCTACCCGCATGGCTGCCTTGTGCAGGCGCCGAACATTGGCATTGTCCTTGGGCGTCAGCTCGACCGACTTGGAGAAGTCGACTTCCAACATCGAGCGCACTTCCCAGGCGAAGTCAGTATCCACGGTCATGACCATGATCTCGAAATTCAGCCGGAACGAGCGATTATCCAGATTGGCGCTACCGATGGCGGAAACCTCCTCATCGATCAGCACCACCTTCTGATGCAGAAAGCCTGGTTGATAGCTGAAGACTCGAATGCCCGCATCCACCGCCTTGAAGGCATACAGGTAGGATGCGGCGTATACCACCTTGTGATCCGGGCGTGACGGCAGAAGGATGCGCACATCGACGCCGCGTAGAGCGGCCAAGTGCAGTGCGGCTGAGACGGCCTCATCAGGGATGAAGTAGGGCGTTGTGATCCAGATTCGCCGCTGCGCCGAGTGAATCGCCTCGACAAAAAACAGCGAGCAGGTCTCCTGATCGTCCGCCGGACCGCTGGCAACCACCTGGCACAGCATGCCGCCATCCTCATAACGTTCAGGCAGCACCAGGGTTGGAAGCTTTTTGGTCACCCAGAACCAGTCCTGGGCAAAGGTTTCCTGCAGAGTCGCCAGAGCGGGCCCACGAATTTCGATATGGGTGTCGCGCCAGGGAGCCAACGGTGGCTTGTGCCCCAGGTATTCCTCACCCACGTTGTGTCCGCCGACAAATCCTACTTCACCATCCACCACCACGATCTTGCGGTGATTGCGAAAGTTGACCTGAAAGCGGTTGATCAGCCCTCGGCGGTTGCTGAATGCCTTGACCTGCACGCCTGCCTCACGAAGCTTTGACACGTAGCTCCGCGGCAGGGCATGGCTGCCAATGGCATCGTAAAGGAGAAACACCTCGACACCCTCCCTGGCCCGCTCGATCAGCGTGTTTTGCAGTGCCCGGCCAAGAGCGTCGTCATGAATGATGAAAAACTGCACCAGCACAACCTGCCGGGCTTCCCGAATAGCGCCCAGAATGGCGCTGAAGGTTTCCGATCCGTTGACGAGAAGACGCACCTTGTTGCTGGCTACACAGGGGGTGCGGGTCAGCGCCGTCATGGCTTTGAGCTTGCGGTTTGCCGCGCTGCATTGCTGCGCAGCCAGGGCCTCAGCGATCCACGGGCGCCAGTTCAGCTCGGCAGCAACGCGGGCCATCTCTTCATCGGCCTGTCGGCGCGCCTTTACATAACCATCGAAACGACGCCGACCAAAAACCAGATAAGGCAACAGGCTCAGAAACGGCATAAAAACCAATGCAATGGCCCAAGCCATGGCGCCCTGAGCCGTACGAACGGTAATGACGGCATGGATCGCCGCCAAAACGCCGCAGACCTCTATCAAAATGGCAAAGATGTGAAGATCAAAAGGTAACCCTGGCACGTAAGATCCCATCCGGTGCGTATGTTCGTCCTGTCAGTAGGCAAAAGGCATCACCTGGCGCCTATCTTAAAACGGTGGCGACCCAGCCTAGGCGGAATCATCCAGTCTGGATACTGCGCTGAGGCACGTTACCCGCTATGCCAGCCCGCTTGAATAAGGTCTGGCATAGGGCACAGCATCACGCTCAGTTAGCTTCGACCGCACGCAGCACCACGAATTTCGGGGTGGCAGCAACCTGTTCGACGCGCTTGAACAGCCGCTTGAGCTTGAGGTGATAACCGAGGTGGCGATTGCCGACGATCCAGAGTTCACCCTGGCGGTCGAGAGCAGCACGCGCCTGTTGAAACATCCGCCAGGCCAGAAAGTCCCCCACTACCTGTTGCTGGTGAAACGGTGGGTTGCACAGCACTACATCCAACGAGCGAGCCGGTTGGCTGGCCAGCCCATCATCGGCGCGCAACGTGACGGGACGATCACCTAGGGCGGCACGCCAGTTTTCATGTGCCGACTGGATCGCCATATAGGACTCATCTACTAGCGTGTACTGCGCTTGGAGATTGGTCAGTGCACTGGTGATGGCCAATACGCCATTGCCGCAGCCCAGGTCGGCCACGCGTGCATTGCCCAAGTCAGTAGGCAGATGTGGAAGAAAGGCGCGTGTCCCGATATCGAGCCCTTCTCGGCAGAACACGTTGGCGTGATTGATCAGTGTCAGCGCTGGGTCGTCCAGGCGGTAATGGGTCGGGTAGGGTGAGCCTATCTGCTCCCTGGGTTCGGGTGTGGCAAACAGCAGGCGCGCCTTCTTGACTGCCAGCGATGCCTGGACACTGCCGATATAACGCTCAAGTAGATCTCCTGCTGCGCGCGGCAGATGCTTGATCATGGCTGCTGCGATGACTCGCGCACCCGGTGCCAGCTGATCATGCAGGCGAATCAGCTGTTCCTCCAGCAAGGCCAGGGTTTTTGGAATACGGATCAGCACCAGGTCAAAGGGGCCTTTAACCGGCTCGCTGGATGGCACGAATAGCACCCGACCATCACGCCCGTTGCGCTGCAGGTTATCGTTAAGCGCGAGGGCTGCAAGATGGGAATCTCCACTGGAAACAACGTGACCCTGATCAGCCAGGCTTGCCGCCAGGGCGCCGAAACTATCGTTTAACACCAGAATTCGGGTGTTGTCTGGCAGGCCCTGTTCGGCCAGATGATTAAGCAGGTATTCATCCGCCGCATCGAAAGCCTGTAACGGATCGTCCCGGCGGGGTGGCTGGCGGTGCAGGTCAAGTTGGGCAAAGGGTGTGGATAGTAGAACCATGGCAGAAGATCGGAGCTGACGACAAAGGCGTCAGTGTAGGGGAGCGGCATTGCTTATGCTGCTCTTTTCTCTGGATGCCGGCTGAACGCGCCGGGCGTCTGGCGGGTCGAACAGACGTTTTGCGGGCTCAGGATGACAGGTCAGCCCGCGTTTACCACCCCTCAGGAGGCATCATGGTGGCTAACCCATTCGATTTGTCAGGCAAGGTCGCGATCATCACCGGGTGTGATGCCGGATTGGGAAGGAGCATGTGTGTAGCTCTGGCCAGTGCCGGTTGCGATATTGTTGGGATCAGCCGGCGCGAACCCCATGACACCCAGGGTGAGGTAGAGGCCAAGGGCCGACGATTCGTGAGCATCCGGGCAGATCTCAGCGCCACGGATGCGGTGCCCTTTATTGTGGATGAGGCGCTACAGGCTTTTGGTCGTATCGATATCCTGGTCAACAATGCCGGAACGATCCGGCGTGAGGATGCACTGAATTTCACCGAAAAAGATTGGGATGATGTCATGGGCGTCAACCTCAAGACGGTGTTCTTTCTTTCTCAAGCCGTGGCGCGTCAATTCATAGCGCAGCAGGATGGCGGCAAAATCATCAATATCGCTTCGATGCTGTCTTTCCAGGGCGGCATCCGTGTCCCATCCTACACAGCCTCCAAGAGTGGCTTGATGGGGCTGACCAAGGCGCTGGCCAACGAGTGGGCCAAGCACGGTATCAACGTCAATGGCATTGCGCCCGGCTATATGGCAACGAACAACACGGCAGCCTTGCGTGCCGATGAGCAGCGCAACGCAGAAATCCTGGGACGTATTCCGGCAGGTCGCTGGGGCGAGCCAATCGACCTGGCTGGGCCTGTGGTGTTTCTGGCGTCGTCTGCCTCGGATTATGTCCACGGTCATACTTTGGCCGTGGACGGTGGTTGGCTGGCGCGTTAGTCCGGCCGGTTACACCTACAGTTTGTCCGTTGAAAACCAGTGCCGGGCTTGTTTTCATGACGGCCTGATATCGGCCCGGAAAACGAGGTAGCCCAGCATGACCGCCAGTGACGAGAAATACACCCGGCAGACCATTACGGAGGTGTGGCCCTGGGCCGATAACCTGTTCAGCCTGCGTACGACGCGTGATCCGCGCTTTCGCTTCAGTGCCGGCCAGTTTGCCCGCCTGGGTGTCGAAAAGGCAGACGGCGAAATCGTCTGGCGCGCTTATTCAATGGTCTCAGCGCCTCATGACGAATTTCTGGAGTTCTTTTCTATCGTCGTGCCTGGCGGAGCCTTTACCAGCGAGCTGAGTCGCCTCAAGCCGGGTGATACGTTGCTGGTGGAAAAGCAGCCCTATGGGTATCTCACCCTGGAGCGCTTTACCGGCGGACGCGATTTATGGCTGTTATCCACCGGTACGGGATTAGCACCGTTTCTGTCCATGCTTCAGGAGCCGGATGTCTGGCAGCGGTATGAGCGTATCGTGCTGGTGTATAGCGTCCGGGAAGCAAAGGACCTGGCCTATCAGGAAATGATTAAGGGGCTGGCGGAGTTGGAGTACCTGGAAGGGGTTGCACAGAAGCTGATCTATATTCCTGTTGTAACCCGTGAGGATCATCCCGGCGCGCTGAGGGGGCGAATCACGACCCTGATCGAAAACGGTGAGCTGGAGAAGGCCGCAGGGCTTGAGCTTTCAACAGAGCACTCCCGCATCCTGATCTGTGGTAATCCTGAAATGGTGGATGACACGCGAGCCGTGCTCAAGGCACGTGATTTCCAGCTGGCCCTGACGCGCCGGCCTGGACAGATCGCGGTAGAAAATTACTGGTAAAAGATGCGGATGGGGCCCGCAAGGGCCCTATTTGTAGCAAACAGTCACGAAGAGGTCGGAGGGTCATTACGTGTGACGGTGGCCTCAGGCTTCTGGCTTTGTTCCTTGAGCAGGTCGCGAATTTCAGTCAGCAGTACTTGATCCTTGGTAGGGCCGGCCGCTGCCTTCTTTTCCTCATGCAGGCGCAGTCGATTCAGAACCTTGATGGCGCTGAAAATGGCGAATGCAATGATGATGAAGTCGAAGATCGATTGCAGGAACTTGCCGTAAGATAGCAGCACTGCCGGTTTATCGCCTTGGGCAGCCTGCAGCGTAATGGCGAGGTGCGAAAAGTCCACGCCACCCAAAAGAATCCCGAGAGGCGGGGTGATCACATCGGCAACGAATGACGACACGATCTTGCCGAAAGCGCCGCCAATGATGATACCAACAGCCAGATCGACGACGTTGCCTCTCATGGCGAACGATTTGAATTCGCTGAAAAAGCTCATAAGCACTCCTTTTGCGGTGGAATGGTAGTGACGCCATCGCTAACGTCTCGGGCACTTTGAACCGCAAAAACGTCTGGTTGTTTCGAAATGCTTCCTGAAAAAGTGTGCTGCCTCTCGTTGCTGCACTTTGCCGAACGGCTGCGGTCCACCATATGGATGGGCTGAAAGGCTCAAGATATTCAACCTGCCTCAGGAGGTCACACATGGTTGCCGAGCACAACTTGCACAAGGATTTTCCAGACAAGGTTCAGAAGTTTGAAGAGCTGCGCCAGAACAATCCAGAATTTGCCAAGCTGATCGAGCAATACGATGCGCTGGATCAGGAGATCCTGGAAATCGAAGGGATGGTCGAGAACAGTGGCGATGAGGAACTGAATCGATGCCGACGAGAACGCGTCGTGATCAAGGACAAGATCGCACGCGAGTTGCAGGGTAGCTGACCGGTTCTGGGCCGCTGCCCCTGCGTAGCGGCCATAGCCTAAAACGCTTGGCTTGATTATTGATTCTGCCAATAGCGGAACAAAAGGTATTCAATTTAGCGAAGCGGTTCGGGTTCCTTACTCTTTACGTGCTTGGAACAGAGCACTTAAAAAAGAGAGGAACCCAACAATGTCCATTCGGACCTTTTCCGGATATGCCCTGAATCTGCTTGCAGCGGGCATCCTGTCTGCCACAGTCGCTTCGGCGGCCTATGCAGGTACCCTGACGCGTGACAACGGTGCGCCAGTCGGAGACAACCAGAACTCCCAGACCGCTGGAGCCACAGGCCCGACGCTCCTGCAGGACGTGCAACTGGTACAAAAGCTTCAGCGCTTTGACCGTGAGCGTATTCCAGAGCGTGTCGTTCATGCGCGTGGCGCGGGTGCCCACGGAGAGTTCGTCGCCTCGGCCGACGTTTCTGACCTGACCAAGGCCAAGGTTTTCCGCCCAGGCGAGAAAACGCCGGTCTTCGTACGTTTCTCTGCGGTGATCCATGGTAATCACTCACCGGAAACCCTGCGCGACCCGCGCGGCTTTGCCACCAAGTTCTACACTGCTGACGGCAACTGGGATCTGGTAGGCAACAACTTCCCAACGTTCTTCATCCGTGACGCCATCAAGTTCCCGGACATGGTTCATGCGTTCAAGCCTGACCCACGTACCAACCTGGATGACCCGCGTCGTACGTTCGACTTCTTCTCTCACATTCCGGAAGCGACCCGTACCCTGACCGAGCTGTACTCCAATGAAGGTACACCGGCCAGCTACCGCACCATGGATGGCAATGGCGTACATGCCTACAAGTTCGTCAATGCCAAGGGTGAAGTTCACTATGTGAAGTTCCACTGGAAGAGCTTGCAGTCTGGCAAGAAGAATCTGGATCCGAAGGAAGTGGCCGAAGTTCAGAGCAAGGACTACAGCCATCTGACCCGCGATCTGGCCAACGCCATCGACAAGGGCGACTACCCGAAGTGGGACCTGTACGTTCAGGTGCTCAACCCAGAAGATCTGCCCAAGTTCGACTTTGACCCGCTGGATGCCACCAAGATCTGGCCGGGCGTGCCCGAGCGCAAGATTGGTCAGATGGTCCTGAACAAGAACCCAGACAACTTCTTCCAGGAAACCGAGCAGGTTGCCATGGCGCCTGCCAATGTTGTGCCTGGTATCGAGCCCTCCGAGGATCGTCTGCTTCAGGGTCGTGTGTTCTCCTATGCCGATACGCAGCTCTATCGCGTTGGTACCAATGGTCTGCAGCTGCCGATCAACAAGCCTCACGTAGAGGTGAACAACGGCAACCAGGACGGGGCGATGAACATCGGCCACACGGCGACCTCCGTGAACTACCAGCCGAGCCGCCTGCAGCCGCGTGAGGAAGACACTTCCGCACGTTACAGCCAGTTGCCGCTGTCCGGTACGACCCAGCAGGCCAAGATCCAGCGCGAGCAGAACTTCAAGCAGGCGGGCGATCTGTATCGCTCCTACAGCAAGAAGGAGCGTCAGGACCTGATCGAAAGCCTGGGCGGTGATCTGCGTGTTGTGGATGACGAAAGCAAAAACATGATGCTGGCGTACTTCTACAAGGCTGACGCGGAATATGGCGAAGGCTTGACCAAGGTAGCCAAAGGCGACCTCAAGCGCGTCAAGGAAGTGGCCGCGACCCTCAAGGACTGATGTCCTCCGGGCAGGCTAGTCCTGCCCGTGCTCCCTTGTCGGGCTTGCCTGCCTGGATAGGCAAGCCCGACAAATTGCCTGGCGAGTGTTTATGCCAGCCGGGTAACCATAGACAGTGCACAAGCCAGATCATGCCCAATGCCGCTCGCGCACGGGCAGCCCTGACCGCGAGAGAACACGCTATGCGCTTATTTTTTCTTGGCATTACGATGCTTTCCCTCACCAGCACATTGGTATTGGCTGATCCGCCACCTGAGGCGTCGGTAGCCGAGCCGGCTGCAGTCGAGGCGAAAACACCTGGTCAGCCCTCACCCGACGCGGTAAAGGCACAGCTCAAAAGCTATTTCTTCGATGCGGCCCGTGATGGCCGTCAGGAGATGCTGGAGGAGTTCATCAAGGCTCATTATGACCTCAATACCCAGGATGAAAAAGGCTACACCGCCTTGATCCTGGCGGCCTACCATGGCCACAAGGAAGCCGTCGAGCAGCTGCTGGCTGCAGGCGCAGACCCCTGCATACAGGACAACCGAGGCAATACTGCATTGATGGGCGCCATCTTCAAAGGGGAGATTACTATTGCCCACCGCCTGGTTCAGGCCACGTGCAACCCTGACCAGCGTAACAATGCCGGCCAGACGGCCGCCATGTACGCTGCGCTTTTTCAACGCAAGAGTGTGCTGGACGATCTGGCGGCCAAGGGCGCAGACCTTAATGCCAAGGATGCGATGGGCAACGATGTCGAAAAGCTCAAGCGCGGTGAATTCAGCCAACCCCCGACGCGTTGACCCTAGCGCTGCAACAGACCTTGGGCTGGAAATGCGAATCGAGTTAACTGTAAATTCATACAGTGGTGTATAATCAGGCTTTGTTTTCAGGAGCCTGGAATGGCCAAAGCCAAGCGCATGTACGGCTGCACAGAGTGCGGCGCAACGTTTCCCAAATGGGCAGGGCAGTGTGGCGAGTGCGGCGCCTGGAACACGCTTGTCGAAACGGTTGTTGAGTCAGCGGCCGGTGCCTCCGGCCGTGGCGGCTGGGCGGGCCAGCAGGCCGTGCTCAAGACATTGGCCGAGGTCAGCGTTGAGGAAACTCCACGCTTCACTACAGACTCCACAGAGCTGGACCGCGTACTGGGTGGTGGCTTGGTCGATGGGTCGGTTGTGCTGATCGGCGGTGATCCAGGCATTGGTAAATCCACCATTTTGCTACAGACGCTTTGCCGCATTGCCGAGCGTATGCCAGCACTTTATGTGACAGGCGAAGAGTCCCAGCAACAGGTGGCCATGCGGGCCCGGCGCCTTGGGCTGCCGGAAGACAAACTCAAGGTCATGACCGAGACGAGCATCGAGAGCATCATCGCCACGGCACGTCAGGAAAAGCCGCGGGTCATGGTAGTGGACTCCATCCAGACCATTTTTACTGAGCATCTTCAATCCGCACCGGGTGGCGTTGCCCAGGTGCGTGAAAGCGCGGCACTTCTGGTGCGTTTTGCCAAACAGACCGGAACGGCTGTGTTTTTGGTTGGGCATGTGACGAAGGAGGGTGCCCTGGCGGGTCCGCGCGTGCTTGAGCACATGGTGGACACTGTTCTGTATTTCGAGGGCGAGTCGGATGGCCGTCTGCGTTTGCTTCGGGCAGTGAAAAACCGCTTCGGTGCTGTAAATGAGCTGGGTGTTTTCGGAATGACCGATAAAGGCCTGAAGGAAGTATCCAACCCGTCGGCCATTTTTCTGACCCGTGCACAAGAGGCCGTGCCAGGCAGTGTGGTCATGGCTACCTGGGAAGGCTCCCGACCAATGCTGGTTGAGGTACAGGCCCTGGTCGATACCAGTCACTTGGCCAACCCGCGTCGGGTGACGGTCGGTCTCGATCAGAACCGTCTGGCCATGCTGTTGGCCGTATTGCACCGCCATGGCGGTATTCCCACCTATGACCAGGACGTGTTTATAAACGTCGTTGGCGGTGTGAAGGTGTTGGAAACAGCTGTGGACCTGGCCTTGATGGCAGCGGTTATCTCCAGCCTACGTGACCGCCCCTTGCCGCACGACCTGCTGGTCTTTGGCGAGATCGGTCTTTCGGGTGAGATTCGTCCAGTGCCCAGTGGACAGGAGCGCTTGAAGGAAGCCGCCAAGCATGGCTTCAAGCGCGCCATCGTACCTAAAGGCAATGCCCCTAAGGAGGCACCCGCTGGTCTTGAAGTGGTCGCAGTGACCCGTCTTGACCAGGCGCTGGATGCCTTATTCGAGTAAGCCGCCTGGGTCAGTCCTTGCCAAGGGCCGCCAGTTCGCGCTCAAGCAGGGACTGGTCGCCCAGGTTGAGTTCGACCAGACGGCGCAGGTGGCTGATGGAGTCGAGATCTATCTGCTGGCAGGCAAAGCCCAGCTGTTCGGCTTCTAGCCGTACCAGTTCGGCGCTCATCTCGACCTGTGTTTCCGCGTCCAGTGTAATGACGATCTGGAAGGGCACCTCCTGACGGCCGCTCCAGTCGTCAGGCTTTTGTGTCAGTAATCCCTTCAGGGAAATGTCGTTGACCAGCGCTGTCCAGTGCTGTTCGCCCTGTTGAATCCGCGCCGTGGCGTCAAACGCGAAGCGCTTGAAACGCCGACGTTCGGTTGAATCAGTCATGTCGCTACTCCTGAATGCGATAGAGGTGACTTCACCTCATTCTATCGGCCCAAGGCGCGGCGTCTAAAGTATTGCCGCTTAGCGTTACAGCTTAGTCAACGAACGGCAGGTTGTTCGACAAAAGGTCCGGGCTTGGTCTGCTGATGCAAGCGGGTGTCGGCATGACTATCCGGCATCTGCCTTCTGCGGTATGAATATTCAAATGGCCACTACAAACCAAACGCTCTAGACCAAGGTCTGATGGCGGAATTGCCAGCTTGAACTAAGCTTGAGCGGCAGCTTCTTTGTCCGTTTGTCATGGAGCCTTTATGAATAATAACAAGAGTGTATTCCGCCACGTGCCCTGGGCCGTGGTCGCGGCTGTAGGGGCTTGCGCCTTGGGAGTGGTGGCCTTGCGCCGTGGAGAGACGATCAATGCGTTATGGATCGTCGTTGCAGCCGTCGCGCTCTATCTCGTTGCCTATCGCTATTACAGCCTGTTCATCGCTACCAAAGTCATGCAGCTGGACCCGAACCGGGCAACACCGGCTGTTCTCAATAACGATGGTCTGGACTACGTACCGACCAACAAGCACATCCTGTTCGGTCACCATTTCGCTGCCATTGCAGGTGCAGGCCCGCTGGTCGGCCCGGTACTTGCCGCGCAAATGGGCTACTTACCCGGCACACTCTGGCTGATTGCCGGCGTGGTCTTTGCCGGTGCGGTCCAGGACTTCATGGTGCTGTTCATCTCTACCCGCCGTAACGGCCGCTCGCTGGGCGAGATGGTTCGTGAGGAGATGGGGCAGATACCGGGAACCATTGCCTTGTTTGGCTGCTTCCTGATCATGATCATTATCCTGGCGGTGCTGGCCTTGATTGTGGTGAAAGCGCTGGCCCACAGCCCATGGGGGATGTTTACCGTTCTGGCAACGCTGCCCATCGCGGTATTCATGGGCGTTTACATGCGTTATATCCGCCCGGGCCATATCGGTGAGATTTCTGTGGTCGGCCTGGTATTGCTTCTGGCCGCCATCTGGTTTGGTGGCGTGATTGCGGCTGATCCGGTATGGGGACCGCGGCTCACCTTTACGGGTGAACAGATCACCTGGATGCTGATCGGCTATGGCTTCGTGGCTTCCGTGCTGCCCGTCTGGCTGCTGTTGGCGCCCCGTGATTATCTGTCGACCTTCCTCAAGATCGGCACCATCATCGCGCTGGCTATCGGTATTCTCTTCATTGCACCTGAGCTGAAGATGCCGGCTGTTACCCAGTTTGTGGATGGTACCGGCCCGGTCTGGAAGGGTAGCCTGTTCCCGTTCCTCTTTATCACCATCGCCTGTGGCGCTGTTTCCGGTTTCCACGCGCTGATCTCGTCAGGCACCACGCCCAAGCTGCTCAGCCGTGAGACAGATGCCCGTTACATTGGGTATGGCGCCATGTTGATGGAATCCTTTGTGGCGATCATGGCCATGGTGGCAGCATCGGTCATCGAGCCGGGCGTCTACTTTGCCATGAACAGTCCGGCGGCCATTGTGGGCGCCGATGCCGCAAGCGTTGCTGCCACGATCAGCTCCTGGGGCTTTGCGGTAACACCCGAGATCCTGACCCAGACCGCACAGGACATTGGCGAAACCACCATCCTGGCGCGGGCCGGCGGTGCTCCAACACTTGCGGTCGGTATCGCGCAGATCCTGCATCAGGTGCTGCCGGGTGAAAACACCATGGCCTTCTGGTACCACTTCGCGATCCTGTTCGAGGCGCTTTTTATCCTGACGGCTGTTGATGCCGGAACCCGTGCGGGTCGCTTCATGCTGCAGGATTTGCTGGGCAATTTCGTACCGGCACTCAAGCGTACCGACTCCTGGATCGCCAATATGATTGGCACAGGTGGCTGCGTTGCGCTCTGGGGATATCTGCTGTACCAAGGCGTTGTCGATCCGCTGGGCGGCATCAATACGCTCTGGCCGCTGTTCGGTATCTCCAACCAGATGCTGGCCGGTGTTGCCTTGATGTTGGGTACGGTCGTGCTGATCAAGATGAAGCGCCAGCGTTACGCCTGGGTAACTGCATTGCCGGCCGTGTGGCTGCTGATCTGCACAACCACGGCCAGTCTGATCAAGCTGTTTGACAGCAACCCGGCGGTTGGCTTCCTGGCTCAAGCGCACAAATACCGCGATGCGCTGGCGGCTGATCAGATTCTGGCGCCAGCCAAGTCGGTTGAGCAGATGCAGCAGATCATGATCAACAGTTATACCAATGCGACTCTGACCGTACTGTTCCTGATCGTAGTCGCCAGCGTACTGTTCTATACCGTGAAGGTGGGTTATGCCGCCTTGTCCAAGCCTCAGCGTACGGACAAGGAAACGCCTTTCCAACCGCTGACAAATGTCTGATGGGAGCTGTGCATGTTCAATGACCTCGCCAATCTTGGAAAGTACCTGGGGCAGGCGGCTCGGCTCATGGTCGGAATGCCGGATTACGACACCTACGTCGAGCACATGCGCGGCAAGCATCCGGACCTGCCTGTCATGACCTACGAAGAGTTCTTTCGTGAGCGGCAGGAAGCGCGTTATGGTGGTGGTAAAGGCAAGACCTTCCGCTGCTGCTAAGCACGTCAAGGTGTGATTCAACCGGGCCAGGCCTTTTAGCTTGGCCCGTTTCATTTAAGGCCGCTTATATGTCTACAACCCCCATCCCTGTAACGGTTTTGACCGGCTTTCTCGGTGCTGGCAAGACAACCCTGCTGCGTTACCTGCTTGAAGGTGATCATGGCCTCAAGATCGCTGTCATCGAAAATGAGTTCAGTGAGGCCGACATTGACGGCGCCTTGCTGGGCGATAAGGCTGTACGCATCGTAAAGGTAGCCAATGGTTGCGTCTGCTGTACCGGTAGTAAAGACCTGTCCTACGCGCTGACGGTATTGCTGGAGCAGCTCGACCAGGGCGAGATCGAGTTCGACCGACTGGTGATCGAGTGTACCGGCCTGGCCGATCCAGGCCCGGTTGCTCAGACCTTCTTCATGGATGAGGATCTGCGCGAACGCTATCTGCTGGATGGCATCATTACGCTGGTGGATGCTGTTCATGCCCAGGAGCAGCTATCCAGACCCATTGCCCAAGCCCAGGTGGGCTTTGCGGATCGCCTGTTGGTTAGCAAGCGCGATCTGGTGGATGAGGCTGCCTTCACGGCTTTGAGCGAGCGTTTGCAGCGCATCAATCGAAGGGCGCCGGTTCATGTGGTGGATCATGGTCAGGTTGACCTGAGCGTCCTGTTGGATATCAGGGGGTTCAATCTGAACGATCAGTTGGATCGTCAGATGCTTTTCCGCCCGCTAACGCCGGTGCGTACCCAGAAGCCGGACAACATCACTTCGCTGGCGCTCAAGACCGAACGTCCGCTCGATATCGACCGCGTCAGTCGCTTCATGGAAGGGGTACTTGAGCGGCACGGCAGTAATCTGCTGCGTTACAAGGGTATTCTGGATATTGCCGGAGAGCCTCGAAAGCTCTTGTTTCAGGGTGTTCAGCGGCTGTACGGCGCTGACTGGGACCGGGAGTGGGAGGAGGGCGAAGTGCGGGAAAGCGTGATCGTCTTCATTGGCATGGAATTGCCGGAGGCCGAGCTGCGCGAAGGTCTCGAGGCGGCACAAGTCTGAGGCATATGAAAAAGCCCGGCATAAGCCGGGCTTTTCGTAAGGCTTGAGCTTACTGACCGTAAACCGGCAGCTTGGCGCAGATAGCCTGGACTTTTTCGCGTACGCCATCGATCACGGACTCATCACCCATGTTATCGAGGATGTCGCAGATCCAGCCGGCCAGCTCACGGCATTCAGCTTCCTTGAAGCCGCGGGTGGTAACGGCCGGAGTACCGATACGCAGGCCCGAGGTTACGAAGGGGGAGCGGGGGTCGTTCGGAACGGAGTTCTTGTTTACCGTGATGAATGCACGGCCCAGAGCCGCATCGGCATCCTTACCGGTGATGTCCTGCTTGATCAGGGACAGCAGGAACAAGTGGTTCTGAGTACCGCCGGAAACCACATCGAAGCCACGCTGGATAAACACCTCGGCCATGGCCTGGGCATTCTTGATGACCTGCTGCTGGTACTGCTTGAACTCAGGCGCCAGCGCTTCCTTGAAGCATACGGCCTTGGCGGCGATCACATGCATTAGCGGACCACCCTGGGCGCCCGGGAAGACAGCCGAGTTCAGCTTCTTCTCGATTTCTTCATTGGCTTTGGCCAGGATCAGGCCGCCACGAGGACCACGCAGGGTCTTGTGGGTCGTCGTGGTCACGACATCGGCGAACGGAACCGGATTCGGGTAGATACCTGCGGCAACCAGACCGGCAAAGTGAGCCATGTCGACGAACAGGTAAGCGCCCACCTTGTCCGCGATTTCACGGAAGCGGGCGAAATCCAGTACCTGCGAGTATGCCGAGTAACCGGCCACGATCATCTTCGGCTTGTGCTCAACCGCCAGACGCTCGACTTCATCATAGTCGATCAGGCCGTTTTCATTGATACCGTACTGAACTGCGTTATAAATCTTGCCGGAAGAGCTGACGCTGGCACCGTGAGTCAGGTGACCACCATGGGCCAGGCTCATGCCGAGGATCGTATCACCAGGCTGCAGCAGCGCCAGGTAAACAGCAGAGTTGGCCTGCGAGCCTGCGTGGGGCTGAACGTTGGCGTAGTCGGCACCAAAGAGCTGCTTGGCACGGTCAATTGCCAATTGCTCGACCTTGTCGACGAACTCGCAACCACCGTAGTAGCGCTTGTGTGGATAGCCTTCGGCGTATTTATTGGTCAGGACAGAGCCCTGGGCTTCCATGACAGCCGGGCTGGTGTAGTTTTCCGAAGCGATCAGTTCGATGTGATCTTCCTGACGCTGGGCTTCCTGCTCCATGGCGGCATACAGATCGGCGTCGAAGCGGGCGAGGGTTAAGTCACGGCTGAACATGGGGTTCCCCTGAAAAGCGACTGGGCTAAAAGAGGCCGCATTCTATCCCAATCCACAGTGGACTGGGTATGAGCACCCGTCATGCAGCGGTCGAACAGCATTCATGGCGGCTACATTAGCCGCAATCGGGCCTCGATCAGCTCGGGTGACAGCGGTTTGTCGAACAGATACCCCTGAACTTCGTCGCATTCATGGTCACGCAGGAATTTGAGCTGCTCTTCATTTTCCACCCCTTCGGCAATGACCGACAGGTTGAGGCTGTGGGCCATGGCAATGATGGCGCGCGCAATCTGGGCATCCTGCTCTCCATGGGGCAAGCCATCCACAAAGCTGCGGTCGATCTTGAGAATGTCGATGGGAAGCTGCTTCAGGTAGTTGAGCGAGGAGTAGCCGGTTCCAAAGTCATCTACCGAAATGCATACACCCAGCTCTTTCAAGCTTTTGAGTGTCATCAGCGCATCATCCACGTTCTGCATGAGGATGCTTTCCGTGAGTTCAAGCTCAAGACAGGCGGGGGGTAAGCCCACTTCCTGCAGGATCTGGGCAATATGTTCGCCCAAGCGATTGTCGGCGAACTGTCGGGCCGAGAGGTTGACGGACACCTTTGGAATGCGAACCTTTTCATCATGCCAGACGCGCAGCTGGCGGCAGGCTTCCTTGATGACCCAATCCCCAACCTGAATGATCAAACCGGTTTCTTCGAGCACTGGAATGAAATCGACAGGCGAGACGTTGCCACGGCGCGGGTTGCTCCAGCGGAGCAGGGCCTCAAGGCCGGTCAGCTGACCATTGGAGCACCGGTACTGGGGCTGGTAATGCAGGGTAAATTCATTTTGCAGCAAGGCGTGTCGCAGATCGGCTTCAAGCTCGATGCGCTCCAGCGCACGGGCGTTCATTTCCGCCTGGTAAAACTGGAAATTGTTCTTGCCCATCTCCTTAGCGTGGTACATCGCCGTGTCCGCGTTTTTCATTAGCTGACTGAGTTCACTGCCATCCTGAGGCGATAGCGCGATCCCGATACTGGCGCTGACGAAAAACTCACGATTTTCCAGAATAAATGCTTCGGACAGGCTTTCCAGGATATTTTCGGCCACGCGGATAGCACAGGACATGGCTTCCTCCCGACTACCTAGGTTGGCCAGCAGCAAGGTGAACTCATCGCCACCCATGCGAGCCACGCTATCCTCCGTTCCTACACAGGCGGTTAGGCGTACAGCTACCTCCTTGAGCATTCGGTCGCCAGCAGCATGCCCCAGCGAATCGTTGATCGGCTTGAAACGATCCAAATCTAGGAACATCAGCACAACCCAGTTGGCATGGTGAACCGCCTGCTCCAATGCAGTGTGGAGGCGATCCTGGAACAGCGTGCGGTTTGGCAGGAGCGTCAGGGCATCGTAATAGGCCAGACGGTGAATATGTCGCTCACTGGCCTTGCGCTCACTGATATCCACGAAGAAACACACGAAGCTGACCAGATCACCTTCATCGTCGCGTACGCCGGTAATGCCGATCCAGGACGGGTACGGCTCACCATCCTTGCGCTTTTGCCACAGTTCACCTTCCCAGCTGCCCTGTACCGCCATATGGTTCATGATATGAGAGAGCTGATTGGCTTCCTGACGGTCTGCACATAGCATGCGCGGTTGCTGGTCGATGACTTCCTCTGGCTCGTAACCGGTCATACGGGTGAACATCTGGTTGACGCGTACGATGTAACCGGCCGGATCAGTGACCAGAATGGCGGCTGCCGAGTGATCGAAAACGGTAGCGGCCATCCGCATGTCTTTTTCCGCGCGTCGCTGGGCCGTGATGTCCCGGCAGATGCCCAGCAGCCCTTCGAAACGACCATGCTTGTCCCATAGCGTTTCCAGACGCATTTCCAGGCTTAACTTGTGCCCGTCGGCGTGGAGGCAGTCCAAGATAATGACCTGACTGGCTTCCTGATCTACCTCCGCCATTAACTGGGCTGACCTAAGCGATCGACGCAGCTTTTTTATCCAGTCCCGCAGTTTCTTGAGTTGCTGGGAGTGCGTCGCCAGATCATAGGGGTTGAGCTGGTAGAGCGTTTCGAGTTTGTAGCCCAGAAGGTTTTCAGCCGAAGGACTTATGTAGTTGATAGCCAGCTGCTGGTCCGTGCTGAAAATGATGTCGCTGATACTTTCCGCCAGCAGGCGATAGCGCCGCTCCTGGTCACGCAGCAGATCATTGGCGTTGACCATCTCGGTAACATCCAGCGCAAGGCCGATGATCTGGCGCATCTGACCCTGGCTGTCACGTTGGAACGCCTGCTCGCGCAGATCGAACCAGCACCAGTGGCCATTCTTGTGATGCCAGCGAACCAGGCAGTCGTTCACCTGGCCTTCCTGAATGATCTGCCGCATGGTGCGCAGGCGCTCGTACAACTCATGGTCATCCGGATGCAGGAGCGTGGTCAGGTAGTCCGGGCCCAACGCGTCCAGTTCGGCTTCGCTATAGCCGAGCTTGAGTCCCAGGGGATGGTTTTGATAAACAATGGTCTGGGTCTTGAGGTCATAGGTGTAAAGCGTGTCCGGCGCCGCTTTGACCAGGTCGGACCAGAAGCGCTCTCGCTCGATCAGCGAGAGTTCGGTGCGTTTGCGCCGTGATACGTCCGTGATGCTCAGCGGTACGGCCTCGTATCCCATTTCTGCCGGGGGAAGATGGACCGAGAACCAGAGATGGCGATCACCTTGCGGTGTTATGAGACGGCCTTCCACATCCAGGGTCTGCTGTCCTTCAGCCAGCGCGGCAATCATCTTCATGCGCTTGCCATGGGCGTTGGGTTTGCTATCGCCGATCAGGTTGGCCAGTGCTTGATCAACGGTCGTAATGCCTAGCAGGGTCAGCGCCATCTGATTCATTTCAGTGATGCGAATCAGGCTGAGCAACTCGTGGCCCCGTGAAGGATTGATCTCAAGCCATTGATAGAACGTCCGGGCACTTGTGATGTGATGTGCTAGCAGGACCTGCTGCAGGCGGGAGAAATCCAATACACAAATGCCGGTGTTGATGCCTTCGAAAATGCTCTGGTAGCGCTGGCGTGTACTTTCTATCGTCCGGAGCGCCTGCTGCTGCTCGGTGACGTCCCGCAGTATCCAGGCGCACCCGGTAAAGGCTGACGTATGATCTTCCAGTTCCTCCAAGGAACGATTCGAGCCTACGCCGTAGCGGCTGACGGCAAACAGTCTGCGCTGGCCGTCAGGTTGGGATAGCTCGACGATCCAATCCTTGTCGGCCTCTTGCGGAGTCGATAGATCCAGTGCAGGGAGCAGACCCCTCAAGGTGTGCTGCCCCGCATCTGTCTGTTCGATGCCCAAAAGAAGGGAGGCTTTCCGGTTGAGGTAAAGCAGGCGGCCCTCTTCATAGGTGACCAGTACGCACTCATCTACCGCATTCAGGGCTTGCATCATCAGACGCAGGCTCTGCCGTGACGAGCGTGAGGAAAGATGAAAGCCGGATTGCTCCCGCTGCAGGCAGTACACCAGAAGGGACGCGCATAGGGTCAGCAGCACAAACGTGGCAACCCGCCACAAAAACAGCGTTTTCCAAGACAGGACCGAAGGGCTCAAATGGCTACGGAGCTGCCAGTTGGTGCCATCCAATGTAAGAGCAAAGGTCTGGCTGTCCGAAACGGCAGGCTCCTCAGGCATATCCCTGGCCAACGTGGCGCCGCTTGCCTTGTCTGTAATAGTCCAGATCAGTTCATGGGTGTGGTTTTTCAGCCTTTCCAGCCCCAACCCGGCTTCGCCCGTGATCAGCCACCAGCCCTGATCGCTCTGGCTTTTCTGCCGGAGGAGCACATAGCTACCGTCGTGAGGCGTATAGCCGTAATAAAACGGTCTCGCCTCCAAACGTCGTAGGGCAGGGCTCAGGTAGTTTGGGTCGACTGCTGACGGAAATAAGGACGGGTCTTCAAGCGCGCCGGCTGGAACCCAATAGAAGTGGTTGGCCTTGGGATAGATAGTCTGCAACTGTGCCGGTAGCGCCTCGATGCCTGTCTCCGGCGTTACGTCATCAAGCTCTGCCGCCGCCTGGTGAGCAAGAAACGCAAGGGCTTGCTCGATATATTCGGCCTTTTGCAGGCTCTGCTCCTGAGCGAAGCTGCCCAGCATGGCACTTCGCTGATTCAGCTCCTTATGGAGTTGCCAGGACAATACACCCAGCAATAACAGAATCAGCCCAGCCAGCACCCACTTCAACATACGGAGTGCAGGAGAGCGAGTCAGCAGGTTTTGTAAGGGTAGGCCGGCAGAAGCTTTCACATCGGTTTTCCAAAAGAATGCAGTTACAAGCGGCAACCGCACACGCTATAGACAGTCCTGTCACTGGGTGAGGCGCTCATGGAAGGTATCGTCATCATCCTGTCCACCATTACAAAAGAGAATTTGGGATATCCTTTGCGTTATCGCCCGCGGGGTGCAGATTCTTAAATGATTGTTTGGCTGTCGTCTGAAGCGATAACCTGCAATCCATCAAATAGTGTGTGAGGAACTTCGACAGCTTGGCTCAGTCCCGCCATACTATTCGCCTACTTTTGCATCAGTACCAAGGTTCATCCATGGCTCAATACGTTTACTCCATGCATCGGGTCAGCAAGATCGTGCCCCCGAAGCGAGAGATTTTGAAAGACATCTCCCTGTCCTTCTTTCCTGGCGCCAAGATCGGCGTGCTGGGCTTGAATGGTGCGGGTAAGTCTACCCTGTTGCGCATCATGGCCGGGGTCGATACGGAGATCGACGGCGAAGCTCGCCCGATGCCCGGTATCAACGTAGGTTATCTTCCGCAGGAGCCGCAGCTCGATCCGAGCAGGACGGTTCGGGACATTGTCGAAGAGGCCGTTGGTGCGATCAAGGACGCTCAGGATCGCCTGAACGAAGTATACGCCGCCTATGCCGAGCCGGATGCCGACTTTGATGCGCTGGCTGCTGAGCAGGCGCGTCTGGAAGCCATCATCCAGGCCTCTGACGGCCACAATCTCGAGCGGCAGCTGGAAGTGGCCGCCGATGCCCTGCGCCTGCCGCCCTGGGATGCGAAGATCGAGCACCTGTCCGGTGGTGAAAAGCGTCGCGTAGCGCTGTGCCGTCTGCTGCTGTCTGCACCTGACATGCTGTTGCTCGACGAGCCTACCAACCACCTGGACGCCGATTCCGTTGCCTGGCTCGAGCACTTCCTGCACGACTTCGCTGGTACTGTCGTAGCCATTACGCATGACCGCTACTTCCTGGACAACGTGGCTGGCTGGATTCTCGAACTGGACCGTGGCCATGGTATCCCGTTCGAAGGTAACTACTCCGGCTGGCTGGAATCCAAAGCCAACCGTCTGGCGCAGGAAGCCAAGCAGGAAGCGGCTCACCAGAAGGCCATGAAAGCGGAACTGGAGTGGGTGCGCTCCGGTGCCAAGGCCCGTCAGTCCAAGTCCAAGGCTCGTCTGCAGCGTTTCGAGGAATTGCAATCTCAGGAATTCCAGAAGCGCAGCGAGACCAATGAAATCTACATCCCGGCTGGCCCGCGCCTGGGTGACAAGGTTATCGAGTTCCATAACGTCACCAAGGGCTACGGTGATCGCGTTCTGATCGATAATCTGAGCTTCAGTGTGCCCAAGGGCGCGATTGTTGGTGTGATCGGGGGTAACGGTGCCGGCAAATCCACACTGTTCCGCATGATCACCGGCAAAGAGCAGCCAGATTCGGGCACTATCGAGATCGGTGAAACCGTACAGATTGCCAGTGTCGATCAGAGTCGCGATAGCCTGGAAGGCAACAAGACTGTATGGGAGCAGGTCTCCGATGGTCTGGATATGATTCGCGTGGGTAACTATGAAGTACCTTCCCGCGGCTATGTCGGTCGCTTCAATTTCAAGGGTGCCGATCAGCAGAAGTTCGTCAAGGACCTGTCCGGTGGTGAGCGTGGCCGCTTGCATATGGCGCTGACGCTGAAGCAGGGCGGTAACGTACTGCTGTTGGACGAACCGTCCAACGACCTCGACATCGAAACCCTGCGCGCACTGGAAGAGGCATTGCTGGACTTCCCAGGCACCGCCATCGTGATCTCACACGATCGCTGGTTCCTCGACCGTATCGCCACTCATATCCTTTCCTACGAAGACAACTCTCAGGTGGTGTTCTTCGAAGGGAACTACACTGAGTACGAAGCGGATCGCAAGAAGCGTCTTGGCGATGCTGCCACGCAGCCCAAGCGGGTGAAGTACAAAAAGCTGAGCTGATCAGCCCTTTTGTACCCAAAGGCCGCCGCGTAATGCTGCGGCCTTTTTTATTTCTTGTGCTGAGTGGCCCGGAGAATGCTGTCTATGATTTCATCCGGAGACTGGCGAATATCAACCAGTAGCGCCTCCTGCTCACCGGGCGGCTCAAGTGTGTCGATCTGACTTTGTAGTAGCCGTGGATCGAAAAAGTGCCCGCGCCGATTAAGGATGCGCTCGCTGAGTACTTCGGCCGGTCCATTCAAAAAGACCAGAACGATTCCGTCGGTGGCGGCTTGCAGCCGTTCCCGGTACTGCTTCTTCAGGGCCGAGCAGGCAAATATCTGGGTTCGCTGATGGCGATGGGCATCCTGCATCGCAGTGCGAATAGCATCCAGCCACGGCCAGCGGTCCTCATCATCAAGAGGAATGCCCTTGGCCATCTTTTGCCGGTTGGCGTCGCTGTGGAACTCGTCGGCATCGGAAAACTGGCAGCCCAAGCGCTGGGCCAGGCGTTCCCCTATAGTGGTTTTTCCACTGCCAGATACACCCATGATCAGATAAATCATTCATCCTCCACGATTGGGTTTCGATCCTTTAAGGGTAGTCCCTTCACCCGCAAGCGCCTCCCCGGATTCAGGGGGAGGTGCATCAGAAGATTTCCCGATGGTAAGTGTCGTCCCGATAGAGGCAGCTACAATACAGGCCAGCGCCGTCCATTGGCCGAGGGTCAATGTTTCGCCGAGAAAGATAAAGCCTGACAGGGCACCCAAGGCCGGTGACAGGCTCATCAAGGTGCCAAAGGTCTGGGTAGGCAACTTTGTCAGCGCCATCATTTCTAGAACGTAGGGGAGCGCGGAGGACATGACGGCAATTGCCAGAATGACTGGCAATGTTTCCACCGCAAACAGACCGGGACCTGTCTCATAAAGTCCAAGTGGCAGAACTCCCAGTGCTGCGATGCTTGAGCCCAGCGCAACGGTGCTCGCACCATAGGCCGCCCCGGCTTTTTTGCCGAACACAATGTAGAGGGCCCAGCAGGCACCTGCCAGCAAGGCGAAAAACGCGCCCAGTAGATCTACACCGCTGGCAGCATGCCCGACCGGTAAAAGCAATACCAGCCCTAAGATAGCCAGGATGATCCAGACAAAATCGATCAGCCGGCGAGAGGCAATTATGGCGACAGCCAGGGGGCCTGTGAACTCAAGGGCGACTGCGATTCCAATGGGAATCCGCTGCATGGCCAGATAAATCGAAACATTCATGATGCCTAGGGCAATGCCATATACGACCAGAGATTTCCATGGCTTCCCTTTGCCAAGCACTTTCCACGGTCGAAGAACAGCTACAAGCAGCATGGCGGAAAAGAGAAGGCGCAGCGCGGTTACACCAATCGGATCCAGGACAGGGAAAAGACTTTTGGCCAAGCTGGCGCTGCTTTGAAGAGAGATCATTGCCACCAGTAACAGGCAGACCGGTATGAGAGTAGCCAGGGGCCGAGCGTTTAGTTGAGACATTCTGCTAGTGCTTATCCGTTTTGATTGAGCAATAGCAGAATGGGAAAGCCAAAGCGAGCACTACTTAGTCGCGTCACGCCAGAACGTCGGATGTTTCTGATGTGCGTTCAATTGCTGTCTTTCTGTTCCTTGCTGTCGCCGCGCAGGGCCCGGGCCATTCCACGGCGTTTGCTGCGTTCCCAGTCCTCCTCGTGCTCACTCCAATGTTCTTCATAGTAGCGACGGGTCTGTTCGTTCTGAGCCGTGCTGGCACACTGGCGGTAGCCGTCCTCCCAACCCTGCGCGTAATAACGCTCCTGGTCATAGCGGGGGACGTTCTTATGGAGGGCCCCAATGCCATTTAACGCCTGTTTACCTGTCAGACACCCGTCGTGATAGCCATCGGCATAAGGAGGTGGATAACCCTTTGCAACCAACTGGTCATGGTAGCTCTCACAGCCGCTCAGCCCGGTAAGTAGCGTTACAGCCAATAACATTCTCATCCACATGGTCTTACTCCTGCGCAAACTTCGTCGCTGGCGCAGTACGAAGACCCTTGGATTGACTGCGCATAACCTGTTTCTTTTCCTGCTCCCTTCCCTTAAGCGTAGCCCCGGACTGGCGAGTCGGTGTTATTTCTGAAGTTAGGCACTTCCATGTCACAAATTCGTCAAAACGGTGTGACCGCTTCGTGTGCCATGATGACCGGGTAGGCAGTGCCATGCCTTGCTCTTATCCGGCTCGCAACGCCAGAATGCGGACAGATATGTCCGAACGACACAAGGATTTCCGATGCATGATCCTGTAGCTGCCGGCCTGCGCCTGGCACCTGACGAATTGACCAGTCCCTTTGATCCCGCCCAGCTGTCCTTTAGTACTACCGATGAGCTAGACCCATTCCGGGGTATTCTCGGGCAGGAGCGCGCTGTAGAGGCCCTGCAGTTTGGTGTGGCGATGCCACGTCCAGGCTATAACGTATATGTCATGGGAGAGCCGGGAACGGGACGGTTTTCCTTCGTGCAACGGTTCCTGAAAGCGGAAGGCAAGCGCTTGCCTACGCCCTCGGACTGGGCCTACCTGAACAATTTCGAAGAGCTGCGCGAGCCTCGTGCTGTCGAGCTGACCCCAGGCAATGGAGATGACTTCATCGCTGATATCGAGCAGCTGATCGATAACCTGCTCTCCACATTTCCAGCCGTGTTCGAGCATCCTGCCTATCAGCAGAAAAAGAGCGCCATCGATCGAGCCTTCAACCAGCGCTACGACCAGGCGCTGGATGCGGTAGAACGTGCAGCGTTGGAAAAAAGCGTAGCGCTCTACCGCGACAGTACCAATATTGCCTTTACGCCCATGAAGGAGGGCAAGGCCCTGGATGAGGCTGAATTCGCCCAGTTGCCTGAAGCGGAGCGCGAACAGTTCCATGCCGATATATCCTCACTAGAGGAGCGGCTCAATGAGGAGCTGGCCAGTCTGCCGCAATGGCGTCGCGAGTCCAGCAATGAGTTGCGCCGCCTGAATGAAGAAACCATCACGTTGGCTCTCCAGCCGCTGCTGGCTCCGCTGGTTGAGAAATACAATGACAACCCGGGTGTATGTGCCTATTTGCAGGCCATGCAGGTCGACTTGCTCAAAACGGTGGTCGATCTGCTGATCGACGATGCCAAAACGGACACACAGCGCCGTAAGGATCTAAAAGAGCAATACCTGCCCAATCTGGTTATTGGGCACCATGCGACCAGTGGTGCGCCGGTCATTTTCGAGCCTCATCCCACCTACGACAACCTGTTCGGTCGCATCGAGTACAGCTCTGATCAAGGCGCGCTCTACACCAGCTACCGACAGTTGCGTCCAGGGGCACTGCACCGGGCCAACGGCGGCTTTCTGATCGTCGAGGCGGAAAAACTGCTTACCGAACCCTTTGTCTGGGATGCCCTGAAGCGTGCCCTGCATTCACGTCAGCTCAAGATGGAGTCGCCGCTGGCTGATCTTGGTCGCTTTGCGACCGTCAGCCTGACCCCCCAGGTTATTCCGCTAAACATCAAAGTCATCATTATTGGCTCGCGGCAGCTCTATTACACCCTTCAGGAGCTCGACTCGGAGTTCCAGGAGATG
This sequence comes from Pseudomonas sp. LTJR-52, assembly GCF_003691465.1. NCBI lineage: Bacteria > Pseudomonadati > Pseudomonadota > Gammaproteobacteria > Pseudomonadales > Pseudomonadaceae > Pseudomonas > Pseudomonas sp. LTJR-52. The sequence continues at coordinate 3,756,790 of NZ_CP033105.1, read as the reverse complement.
TTTCGTGTGCTGGTGGACTTTGATGAAGAGATTCCGCTGCGTGACGACAGCCTTGAGCAGTTTGCACAGCTCCTCAAAACACGGACCTCCGAAGAGGGCATGGCGCCCCTGACCGCAACGGCAGTTGCGCGTCTTGCCACTTACAGCGCTCGCCTGGCCGAACATCAAGGTCGATTGTCGGCTCGAATCGGTGATCTATTCCAACTGGTCAGCGAGGCGGATTTCATTCGTCAGCTGGCAGGCGACGAAGTGACCGATCGAGGCCACGTAGAGCGTGCGTTGAAAGCCAAGGAAACCCGTACAGGTCGTGTCTCGGCCCGTGTGCTGGACGACATCATGGCGGGTCAAATACTGATTGATACAGAAGGCGCCGCAGTCGGTAAATGCAACGGCCTAACCGTCCTTGAGGTAGCAGACTCGGCCTTTGGTATGCCAGCGCGTATCTCCGCTACGGTCTATCCCGGCGCCAGTGGCATTCTCGATATCGAGCGAGAGGTCAGTCTTGGGCAGCCGATCCATTCCAAGGGTGTGATGATCCTGACAGGCTATCTGGGAAGTCGCTACGCCCAGGAATTCCCTTTGGCCATTTCTGCCAGTATTGCCCTTGAGCAGTCCTATGGCTATGTGGATGGTGATAGCGCCTCTCTGGGAGAAGCCTGCACCTTGATTTCCGCGCTTTCACGTACGCCGTTGAAGCAGTGTTTTGCCATAACCGGCTCCATTAATCAGTTTGGTGAGGTGCAGCCTGTTGGTGGCGTCAACGAAAAAATCGAGGGTTTCTTCCGCCTATGTGCTGCACGCGGCCTCACCGGCGAGCAAGGTGTGATCATTCCTAGGGCCAATGTAATCAACCTCATGCTTGATGAGCGCGTGGTAGAGGCGGTTAGAGAGGGGCACTTTCACATCTATGCCGTTCGTCAGGCAGACGAAGCACTAAGCCTTCTGGTCGGTGAGCCGGCAGGTGCACCAGACGCACAAGGGCGTTTTCCTGAGGGCAGCGTGAATGCTCGGGTTGTCGAGCGGCTTAAAGACATCGCTGAACTCGAGATAGAAGATGAACTGGCCGACAAATTGAAAGATAAGAGCAAAAAGGACACGCACGACGAGAACTGAGTACATAGCGGTCAGGTCGGAAGAATGAGAGATGTGCCATGGCTTGCGGGTCATGGCACACCGCAGCTGGCTTGCGCTGCTGAAGTTCGTTATCGCTCCTCGATAACTCCTCGGGCACGACAGGCTTATTAGAAAAAACAGATCGAGGAAGATGCCATGCCGCGCAGCATCACTCTAATTCGTCCTTGCCTGGGTCTTGTTACCCGTATCGAATGTGAAGTCAAACCACTGGCTCATCAGCCAGGAATGTGGACTCTACTGTGTGCTGCTGGCCTAACGGGTCAGCATCCAACGGCGATCAAAGCGCAAGGGCCTTTTCACGGACCGGTTGTCGCTGAGGCAGTCATGGCAGCGATTGCCGAGAATCTGCAGGAACAAGGCTATGTTCCTGCGTCTGATCCACAGATCTGGCGCCTACACATTCAAGGTGAACTCCGTCGAATGAACGGAGAACGTGCACAACCTGTTATGAAGTACCAAGCTCGACCCGAGCTGTGAGCAAATCGGCCTAAAAGGGTCGGGCCTCATGATTTGCCATGATTTGTACCGTTCCAGGCGTTTGTCGGGGCGGTATGCGCCGGTATACTCGCCGGATCACTTGTCATGAGCGAGTTACATGGAACGATTTTTCGAAAATGCTATGTATGCTGCCCGCTGGCTGCTGGCACCTATCTATTTTGGCCTTTCGCTAGCCCTGGTCATGCTGGCCATCAAGTTTTTCCAGGAAATCTTTCATTTACTCCCGCATATATTCGAACAAACTGAAGCAGATCTGATCCTGTTGGTCCTGTCGCTGATCGATATGGCTCTGGTGGGCGGTTTGCTAGTCATGGTCATGCTGTCAGGCTACGAGAATTTTGTGTCTCAACTTGAGTTGGGAGATGACAAGGAAAAACTCAGTTGGCTCGGCAAAATGGACTCCAGTTCATTGAAGAACAAGGTCGCCGCTTCCATTGTTGCGATTTCGTCGATTCACCTGCTGCGAATCTTCATGGATGCAAAAAATGTCGATACCACCTATCTGAAATGGTACGTGATCATTCACCTGACTTTTGTGCTCTCGGCATTTGCCATGGGTTATCTGGACAAACTCACCAAGCATGACCATTAACGGGCCGTAAGAGGTCAAGACAGTTGTTAGCCGTGCTGGCAACCACTTTCCCGGAGGCGCTATGAGACTCGAAGAGTTGAACGCATTAGCCCAGGCAGGTCGCATTCAGGAACTCAACCTTCTATCGCTGGAAGGGGGGTTCTATATCCTCGACATACTCGGCGTGGAGACTCGTAGCCGTCTGCAGGAAAGTGATGGCAAGACCATGCATCTGCGCTCGCCCGGCCATGCCCAGCATGTGCTCAGGGAGATACCGGAGCTTCCCTTCTACCTTGTGCAGTATTCTCCCTATGACGAAATGGTGGGCGCTGCGCCGCGTAGTGAGGCGCCTCTGAAGACGCGCCTTAGCTTCAAGCGTGACGGTGAAGCAAGCGTTTGAGCCTTAGCGGTAGCTCTAGGAAAGGCAGTATCGCCCATCATTTACCCAGTGTTTGCACGCCGAGCCTGGCAGTTGTCTGTGGTAGTCTGGGCGTTTTGTAGCCGAGGTAACTAATGAGCGAACTCAATCTGGACACGCATGAAAGTCGTGTGAGCTACGGCATTGGCCGTCAACTGGGCGATCAGCTTCGTCAGAATCCGGTACCTGGCATGTCTCTTGAGGCTGTGCTGGCGGGTCTGTCGGATGCCTACACCGAGCAAGACAGTCGTGTGTCGGTTGATGATCTGAATGACAGCTTCAAACACATTCGCGAGCGTATGCAGGCTGAAGCGCAGGCTAAGGCTGCTGCAGCCGCAGAAACCGGTGCCGCCTACCTACTGGAAAACGCCAAGCGCGACGGTGTTGTGCTGTTGCCTTCTGGCCTTCAGTACGAAGTGCTGGTTGAAGGGCAGGGCGACAAGCCTAGCCGCCAGAGTCATGTGCGTACTCACTACCATGGCACCCTGATCGACGGCAGCGTCTTTGACAGCTCTTATGAGCGTGGCCAGCCTGCCGAATTTCCCGTCGGTGGCGTCATTGCAGGCTGGACCGAAGCGTTACAGCTGATGAATGTAGGCAGCAAATGGCGCCTGACCGTGCCGAGTGAGCTGGCTTATGGCGCTCAAGGTGTTGGCAGTATCCCACCCCATAGCGTACTGGTCTTCGACGTAGAGCTGCTCGAGATTCTCTGAGTCTTAGAGCTGACCGCAAGACCAGCTTAGCCAAAGCTCTGCTGGCTGCTGTCCTCCGGCCGCAAGGCGCGTGCATAGCAGAACAGAAAGAGTTGGCGGACCTGTTCCTTTTGGCGAGCAGGTTCGCTGCTGCTCAAACTTTGCACATCAAGCTCGCCCATCTCCCATAATTCATCCAGTGCGTCTTCATCCAGTACAACGCATACCTGTCCAGTCTCGCGATTGAGTATGCGAAGGTAGGGGTGTGGGCGGTCCAGCCAGGCATCGATCAAATAAGTCATGACATATCCCTCCATAGCGGGTGTATGAATGAGAATAATTCTTGTTATTGATTAATCAAGCATTGATTCGAATTTTTCTGCCTAAGGCGACCAACAGCACAAAATCGACATAAAAAAACGCCACGTGCCTGATGGCAGGTGGCGTTCTTCTTAGTGTGGTATATCAGTGCGTACGCGCTACTGCAAACTGGCTTAGCTCGATGAGCGCATCACGGTGGACGCTGTCAGGCAGGCTCTCCAGGCAGGCAATAGCCCGCTCGGCATAGTCACGTGCTAGATTGGCGGTGTAATCAAGCGCGCCGGCGGCTTCGACTGCATTGCGAATACCTTCCAGGTCCTTGCTGCCACCTTGCTGGATGGCCTTGCGAACCAGGGTCGCCTGTTCCTCGGTGCCTTCTCGCATGGTTACGATCAGGGGAAGGGTAGGCTTACCCTCTGCCAAGTCATCACCCACATTCTTGCCTAGCGTCGTAGCGTCGCCGCGGTAATCCAGCAGGTCATCGACCAGCTGGAAGGCGATGCCAAGATAGTCCCCAAACTGCCGAAGACACTCTGCCTGCGCACTTGAGGCGCCACACAGGGCCGCAGCACTATGTGTTGACGCTTCGAACAGCATGGCGGTCTTGCCGCGAATGACCTCCATATAGATCTCTTCGGTTGTGCTGGCGTCACGGACCTTGGAAAGCTGTAGCACTTCACCTTCGGCAATAACGCGTGTTGCCTGGGAGATAATGCGCATGACCTCCATGGAGCCCAGCTCGACCATCATCTCGAAGGAACGGGCATAGAGAAAATCACCCACCAGCACGCTAGGGGCATTACCCCAAAGGGCATTGGCCGTTGAGCGTCCGCGACGTAGACCTGAGGCATCGACAACGTCATCGTGCAGCAGGGTTGAGGTGTGCAGGAACTCGATGGTGGCTGCAAGTAGCCGAATCGGGTAATCGCTATGGCCCAATGCATTTCCAGTCAGCAGGACCAGGAGGGGACGTAGGCGTTTCCCGCCAGCGGAGACGATGTAGTCTCCGATTTTTTCGACCAGGGGCACGCGGGAGGTGAGTTGTCGGCGAATGATGCCATCGACTGCGGCGAAATCATCAGCCACCACGCGATAAAAGGCCTGGGGTTGCGTCATGTAGGGCGTATCCAAGTGCGGTGCGTTGTTACAGCACAGTGCGCGCCGGGGCGGAGCGCTGGGCGCGTAACCTGCCGGGGCTCCAATAGGGTTGCGCGGCATGCTAGGGGGGAGGGGTGGCACTGTCAAGGCAGAGTAGTGCAGCCCTTGCTACATTATCCCTTCTTGCGTAGAATTGCTGGCCCTGAAATCCCAAGGGTTAACCCCCTGTCTTACGCAATTGCCTGGGCGTCTATCCACCCCATGCAGCCATGCCGGTCAATCACTCTTTTTATAAAGCACCGGGTGAGCAGGTTAAACGGAGATATTCCATGTACGCAGTAATCGTTACCGGTGGCAAGCAGCACAAAGTCACCGAAGGTGAATTCCTGAAGGTCGAGAAGCTCGACATCGCAACTGGCGAAACCGTGACTTTTGATCGCGTTCTGCTGGTTGGCAACGGCGATGACGTCAAGATCGGTCTGCCGGTAGTTGATGGCGCCAAAGTAACTGCTGAAGTAGTTGCTCAGGGTCGTCACGACAAGGTCAGCATCATCAAATTCCGTCGTCGTAAGCATCACATGAAGCGTCAGGGCCACCGTCAGTGGTTCACTGAAATCAAAATCACCGGCATTCAGGCCTGATTGCCTTTTCGGAGAATTGACACATGGCACACAAAAAAGCTGGCGGTTCCACCCGCAACGGTCGCGATTCAGAATCTAAACGCCTTGGCGTGAAGCTGTTCGGCGGCCAGGTTGTTAAAGCAGGTAACATCATCGTGCGTCAGCGCGGTACTCAGTTCCACCCCGGTTACGGCGTTGGTCTGGGCAAGGATCACACTCTGTTCGCTAAAGTCGACGGCGTGATCAAGTTCGAAGTGAAGGGCGCCTTCGGCCGTCGCTATGTAAGCGTCGTTGCTGCCTAAGCGCAGATTCACCGAAAAAGCCCTGTCTTAACGACGGGGCTTTTTTGTTTCTGTATTCTATTCTTTTCCAGTTATTTTCAGTCGGCCCGCTCCGGCGGGAGGTTTTAATGAAATTTGTCGACGAAGTTTCCATTCACGTGCAAGCCGGCGATGGCGGTAATGGCATGATGAGTTTCCGCCGGGAAAAGTTCATCGAGAAAGGTGGGCCGAACGGTGGTGATGGTGGTGACGGTGGCTCTGTATGGTTGGAGGCCAACGTCAACCTCAATACCCTGGTGGATTATCGGTACACCCGCCGTTTCCAGGCGCAGCGTGGCGAAAACGGTGGCAGTACGGATTGTACGGGTGCCAAGGGCGAGGACCTGGTTCTCCAGGTGCCTGTAGGTACGACTGTTATCGATGCGGGCACCCAGGAAGTGATTGGCGATCTGACTCAGCCAGGACAGCGTCTGCGTGTAGCGCAAGGCGGCTGGCACGGGTTGGGTAACACGCGCTTCAAGTCCAGTACCAACCGTGCTCCCCGCCAGACTACCAAAGGCAAGCCTGGTGAGGCGCGTGATCTCAAGCTTGAGTTAAAGGTCTTGGCAGACGTAGGTCTGCTTGGTCTGCCAAATGCTGGCAAGAGTACATTTATCCGGGCGGTGTCGGCAGCCAAGCCCAAAGTAGCGGATTACCCCTTTACAACGTTAGTGCCTAATCTGGGTGTTGTGAGTGTGGGGCGCCTCAAGAGCTTTGTTGTGGCGGATATTCCCGGTCTGATCGAAGGCGCTTCCGAAGGTGCAGGGCTAGGGATTCGCTTCCTCAAGCACTTGGCGCGTACACGCCTGTTATTGCATCTGGTCGATATGGCGCCGCTGGATGAAAGCGATCCGGCTGATGCGGCTGAGACGATTCTCAATGAGTTGAACAAATTCAGTCCGGCACTGATGGAGCGTGACCGCTGGCTGGTTCTGAACAAGGCTGACCAGATCCTGGATGAGGACGAGCGTGATGCTCGGGTCAAGGCTGTCGTTGAGCGTCTGAACTGGGAAGGGCCTGTCTTTGTGATCTCGGCCCTGGAGCGTAACGGCACCGAAGCGTTGTGTCAGGCTATCATGCGCTATCTGGATGAGCGTGCCGAGCGTATCGCTGAAGATCCAGCCTTTGCTGAAGCGGCGCAGGAACTGGATCAGCAGATCGAGGATGAGGCCCGTGCTCGTCTGCAGGCGTTGGACGATGCGCGTGCGCTGCGTCGTGCTGGCATAAAGAGCGTCGATGATGAAAATCTCGACGATGACTTCGATGATGATGACGAAGACGATGGTGAAGGACCAGAGATCATCTATGTCAGATAAAGAGCTTTCGATACGCGATCGGGTGACTCGCTCCGAGCGTTGGGTGGTAAAGATTGGCAGTGCCTTGCTGACGGATGATGGGCGCTGCCTTGATAGCCGTGCCATGTCGGGTTGGGTCGAGCAGATGGTTGCTCTCCATCGTGCGGGTGTTGAGCTTGTCCTCGTATCCTCTGGCGCAGTGGCGGCAGGCATGAGTCGATTGGGCTGGACTTCACGGCCCAGTGCTATTCACGAGTTGCAGGCTGCTGCGGCTGTTGGTCAGATGGGCTTGGTTCAGGCATGGGAGTCCAGTTTTGCCGAGCATGATGTGCAAACGGCACAGGTGCTGCTTACCCATGATGACTTGTCCGACCGAAAGCGTTATCTGAATGCTCGAAGCACCCTTCGAACTCTGGTGGAGTTGGGGGTGGTGCCTGTCATCAATGAAAACGATACGGTCGTTACGGATGAGATCCGTTTTGGTGACAACGATACATTGGCTGCTCTGGTGGCAAACCTGGTTGAAGCGGATTTGTTGGTTATCTTGACGGATCGTGACGGTATGTTCGATGCCGACCCGCGACATAATCCTGAAGCCGCGCTAATCAGCGAGGCTCGTGCAGACGATCCTGCGCTGGATACGGTGGCTGGTGGCTCTGCAGGGGCGTTGGGGCGTGGTGGTATGCAGACAAAGCTGCGTGCGGCTCGTCTGGCGGCTCGCTCTGGTGCCTGTACGGTTATCGTGGGTGGGCGCATTGAGCGCGTACTGAGCCGGTTGCGTGAGGGTGAGCGGCTGGGTACATTGCTTTCCCCTGAGCGGGGCTTGGTGGCGGCTCGCAAGCAATGGCTGGCAGGTCATCTTCAAATGCGTGGCACATTGGTGCTGGACGCGGGGGCGGTAAAGGCCCTCACTGAAGACCATAAGAGTCTCTTGCCTGTGGGTGTTAAAGCGATAGAAGGCAGCTTCCGTCGTGGTGAGATGGTGGCGTGTGTGGGGCCTGATGGAAATGAAGTGGCGCGCGGGCTGGTAAATTACAGTGCTGCCGAGGCACAGAAGATCATGGGGCAGTCCTCGGAGTTCATTGGTCAGGCGCTTGGGTATGTCTATGAGCCTGAACTTGTTCATCGAGACAATATGGTGCTGGTGTAACGTCAACCAGATGCAGCACGGCGCCGATGGGCGCCGTTTTTTTATGCCTGAAAACGCAGGCAATAAAAAACCGGCTTTCGCCGGTTTTTTATTGCAAGCTAAGCCTTAAGCGGCAGCAGCTTGGCTCATAGCCTTGATATGGGCATTCAGGCGGCCTTTGTGACGAGCAGCCTTGTTCTTGTGAATGATGCCCTTGTCGGCCATGCGATCAATCACAGGTACTGCAGCGGCGTAGGCAGCTTGTGCTTTTTCCAGATCTTTAGCGTCGATCGCTTTAACTACGTTCTTGATGTAAGTACGAACCATTGAACGCAGGCTAGCATTGTGGCTGCGACGCTTCTCAGCCTGTTTGGCGCGTTTTTTGGCGGAAGGTGTGTTTGCCACCGTCGAGCTCCTCGAAAAACTGGGGGGGTACCACGCAAATAAGGCCGCGAATCATGCCGATGTGTTAATCGATTGTCAAGGTTATAAAGACGGCTGGACGAGTGGTTAGCAACAACTGCATCTGTACGTGCTTTATCTGTTTGATCGTCCTACACTCGCGGGCTTGCCTATGAGGCATCTTCTTGAGGCTTGGAGATACACAGGCCCTGTCATCAGTATGTATAGAATCCAAACGCATGAACCTTCTTAAATCGCTAGCTGCGGTTAGCTCAATGACGCTTGTTTCTCGGGTGTTGGGCTTTATTCGCGATACCATCGTAGCACGTATTTTTGGCGCAGGGATCGCCACTGATGCTTTCTTCGTAGCGTTCAAGCTGCCGAATCTGTTGCGGCGCATCTTTGCAGAGGGCGCATTCTCCCAGGCGTTTGTCCCGATTCTGGCAGAATACAAGAGCCAGCGCGGAGAAGAGGCGACCCGAACCTTTATCGCCTACGTATCAGGCCTGCTGACGCTGGTCCTGGCGATTGTGACCCTGGTGGGCATGGTAGCTGCGCCCTGGGTTATCTGGATTACCGCCCCTGGCTTTAGCGATACGCCTGAAAAGTTTGCGCTGACCACTTCACTTCTTCGCGTAACCTTTCCGTATATTCTGTTGATTTCCCTGTCATCGCTTGCCGGTGCAGTGCTCAACACGTGGAACCGGTTCTCCGTCCCGGCGTTTGTGCCCACGCTCCTAAACGTCAGCATGATCTTTTTTGCTGTCTTCCTGACGCCATACTTTGATCCACCGGTCATGGTGCTTGGATGGGCTGTACTGGCGGGCGGTTTTCTACAGCTGGTGTACCAGCTGCCACACTTGAAAAAAATTGGCATGCTTGTGCTGCCTCGCCTCAATCTACGGGACAGCGGAGTCTGGCGGGTATTGAGGCAAATGATCCCGGCCATTATCGGAGTGTCGGTTAGCCAGATTTCCCTGATCATCAACACCATCTTTGCCTCTTTTCTGGCTGCCGGTTCGGTTTCATGGATGTATTACGCCGACCGCTTGATGGAGCTGCCTTCCGGTGTTCTGGGTGTTGCGCTCGGTACTATCCTTTTGCCGGCGCTAGCCAAAACTTATGCCAAGGATGATCGGCACGAATACTCCCGTCTTTTGGATTGGGGACTTAGGCTTTGCTTTCTTTTGGTTCTGCCGTGCTCGTTGGCGCTAGCGATTCTGTCCGAGCCGCTGACTATTTCCCTGTTCCAGTACGGTCGTTTTACGGCTCATGATGCACAAATGACCCAGCATGCCTTGATCGCCTATTCGGTAGGTTTGGTCGGAATCATTTTGGTCAAGGTGCTGGCCCCCGGGTTTTATGCTCGACAGAACATCAAGACGCCTGTTCGGATCGCTATTTTCACATTGGTAATAACCCAGCTCATGAACCTAGCCTTTATTGGTCCGCTTCAGCATGTAGGTCTGGCCTTGGCGATCGGGCTGGCCGCCTGTATCAACGCAGGTCTTCTCTATTGGCAGTTGAGAAAGCACAAGCTTTTCGAGCCGCAGCCCGGATGGACCTTGTTCCTGATCAAGCTAGTGGTTGCGGTTGTGGTCATGTCGACCGTACTTCTAGGGCTGCTTTATGTCATGCCCGCATGGGATCAGGGCAATATGCTGGCGCGCTTTTCACGGCTTGGACTGGTGGTTGCTGCTGGAGTGATCGCTTATTTTGGCGTGCTGGCGGCATTTGGATTTCGTATCAAGGACTTCACGAAAAAAGCGCTGGCATGACCAATGGTTTGATGTTTATGGGCAAGCTTGTCAGTGACTGCCTGTTGTCTGTGGACAAGCGTGCGTATAATCGTAGAATTTGCAAATAGAACGCGTGCTATGCAGCTGGTTCGAGGCCTTCATAATCTTAGTCCCCTGCCGCAGGGCTGTGTTGCCACCATAGGCAATTTCGACGGAGTACACCTGGGACATCAGGCGATTCTGGCTCGTCTGCATGAACGAGCAATAGAGCTCAGAGTGCCTAGTTGTGTAGTTATATTCGAGCCACAGCCGCGTGAGTACTTTGCGCCTGAACAAGCTCCAGTGCGGTTGACGCGCCTTCGCGAGAAGCTGGAGTTGCTATCCAAGGCAGGCGTAGACCGTGTTGTGTGTCTGGCCTTCAACCGTCGACTGCGCGAGCTTTCAGCACGAGCCTTTATCGATCAGGTGCTTATCCAGGGATTGGGCATCAAGCACCTTGAGGTCGGGGATGACTTCCGCTTTGGCTGTGACCGTGCCGGCGACTTTGATTCTCTGGTCGATGCAGGGCGGATCAACGGGTTTACGGTCGAGGCTGCTACAACGGTCGAGCTGGATGGCATGAGAATAAGCAGTACGCGCATTCGAGAAGCGTTGGCTTCGGGGGATCTGTCTCTTGCAAGTCGAATGCTGGGACGCCCCTATACCTTATCCGGGCGTGTACTGCATGGACAGAAGCTTGCCCGCCAATTAGGCTGGCCTACTGCTAATGTTCAGCTGAAGCGCCGTCTGCCACCCATGAAAGGGGTTTATCTGGTCAACATGGATATTCATGGCCAGATCCGGGGAGGCGTTGCAAATATTGGTCTTCGTCCTACTGTAAAAGGCGATGGCCGTCCCCATCTTGAAGTACATCTTCTCGAATATGCTGGCGATCTGTATGGTCAGCATCTGACTGTTGTTTTTCACCGCAAGCTGCGAGACGAGCAGCGTTTCGCCTCTCTGGAGGCATTGAAGGCGGCTATTGATGCCGATGTCGCCGCCGCCCGAGCTTATTGGCTGGGCCAACCGCTTGATGAGATCTGAAGAGCCCGAAATGACCGATTACAAAGCCACGCTTAACCTTCCAGCTACCGATTTCCCCATGAAAGCCGGCTTGCCGCAACGCGAGCCTGAAACCCTTAAGTACTGGAATGGTATTGGTCTCTACCAAAAGCTGCGCGAAATTGGCAAAGGGCGTCCTACCTTCATCCTTCATGATGGCCCGCCCTATGCCAACGGCAATATTCATATTGGTCATGCGGTCAACAAGATCATCAAGGACATTATTGTCCGCTCCAAAACCCTGTCGGGTTATGACGCACCCTATGTTCCCGGCTGGGATTGCCATGGCCTGCCTATCGAACACAAGGTTGAGATCACCCACGGCAAGAATCTGCCAGCCGACAAAACCCGCGAACTCTGCCGTGCCTATGCGGCTGAGCAGGTAGAAGGGCAGAAAGCCGACTTCATCCGCTTGGGTGTGTTGGGTGAGTGGGATAATCCCTACAAAACCATGGATTATGCCAACGAGGCGGGAGAAATCCGTGCGTTGGCTGAAATGGTTCGTAAGGGCTTTGTATTCAAGGGTCTGAAGCCGGTCAACTGGTGCTTCGATTGCGGTTCTGCATTGGCCGAAGCTGAAGTGGAGTACGCGGACAAGCAGTCCATGACGATCGATGTGGCCTTTCCCAGCGCCGAAGATGACAAGCTTGCTGCTGCCTTCGGCCTGGAAGCGCTGCCCAAGAAAGCCTATATCGTCATCTGGACTACCACACCCTGGACCATCCCGGCCAACCAGGCGCTTAATGTGCATCCCGAGTTTGACTATGCACTGGTGGACGTGGGTGACAAGCTGCTTCTGCTGGCTGAGGAACTGGTCGAGAGCTGCCTGAAGCGGTACTCGCTGGAAGGAAAGGTCATCGCGACGGCCAAGGGTGAAGCGCTGGAGCTGATCGCCTTCAATCATCCTTTTTACGATCGCCGTTCGCCCATTTATCTTGCTGACTATGTTGAGCTGGGTGCTGGTACAGGTATTGTGCACAGTGCGCCTGCTTACGGTGAGGATGACTTCCGGTCCTGCAAGCGCTATGGCATGACTAACGATGACATCCTGAGCCCTGTGCAGAGCAACGGCGTTTATGTCGAGTCGTTGCCCTTCTTTGGTGGCCAGTTTATCTGGAAAGCCAATCCCGCCATTGTCGAGAAGCTACGCGAAGTCGGCTGCCTGATGGCCAGCGAGAATATTACTCACAGCTACATGCATTGCTGGCGTCACAAAACCCCACTGATCTACCGTGCGACCGCGCAGTGGTTTGTGGGCATGGACAAGCAGCCAGTAGAGGGCGGCACCCTTCGTGAGCGTGCCTTGGCAGGCATCGAGCAGACCCAGTTTGTGCCCGCCTGGGGACAGGCCCGTTTGCATGGCATGATTGCCGGTCGGCCTGACTGGTGTATCTCGCGTCAGCGTACCTGGGGTGTCCCGATTCCATTCTTCCTGCATAAGGAAAGCGGAGAGCTGCATCCTCGCACGGTAGAGTTGATGGAAGAGGTTGCTCAGCGCGTTGAGCAGGCCGGTATCGAGGCATGGTTCAAGCTGGATGCTGCGGAGTTGCTGGGTGATGAAGCCGCCCAGTATGAAAAAATCGCTGATACGTTGGACGTCTGGTTTGACTCGGGCACTACCCATTGGCATGTGCTGCGTGGCTCGCATCAGCTGGGCCATGATCAAGGGCCGGTTGCTGACCTGTATCTGGAAGGCTCCGACCAGCATCGTGGTTGGTTCCACTCATCGCTACTGACCGGTTGTGCCATCGACGACCACCCACCCTACAAAGCATTGCTCACGCACGGGTTTACCGTAGATGAGAATGGCCGCAAGATGTCCAAGTCGCTGGGCAACGTGATTGCACCGCAGCAGGTGACGGATACGCTGGGCGCTGACATTCTGCGCCTATGGGTTTCGGCGACTGACTACTCGGGTGAAATGGCGGTTTCCCAACAGATCCTGCAGCGTTCGGCTGACTCTTATCGCCGTATCCGCAATACTGCACGTTTCCTCCTTTCCAACCTGAACGGCTTCGATCCTGAGCAGCATCTGGTGGCATCGGAAGACATGATCGCTATTGATCGCTGGGCTGTGGATCGCGCGCTCCTGTTGCAACATGAGCTTGAGGAAGCCTACAACGAGTATCGTTTCTGGAACGTGTACCAGAAAGTGCACAACTTCTGTGTGCATGAACTGGGTGGCTTCTATCTCGACATCATCAAGGATCGCCAGTACACCACGGGCACTGACAGCCGCGCTCGCCGTTCCTGCCAAACAGCCATGTTCCATATTGCGGAAGCACTGGTTCGTTGGATCGCGCCCATCCTGGCCTTCACTGCCGAGGAAATATGGCAATACCTACCAGGCAAGCGCAACGAGTCTGTCATGCTTAATACCTGGTATGACCAGTTGACCGAGCTGCCAGCTGACACAGAGCTTGATCGCGCATTCTGGGATCAGGTGATGGCGGTCAAGGCTGCTGTCAACAAAGAGCTGGAAAACCAGCGTAACGCCAAGACAATCGGCGGCAACCTTCAGGCAGAAATCACGCTGTTCGTTGACGGCCCGCTGAGTGCGGTACTGAAGAAACTGGGTGAAGACCTGCGCTTTATCCTGATCACTTCTCGGGTCGAGGTTGCAACGTTTGACGAGGCGCCTGACGAAGCGGTAGAGAGCGAGGTGGCAGGTCTCAAACTTCTGGTTCGCAAATCAGGCAGCACCAAGTGTGCCCGTTGCTGGCACCATCGTGATGACGTAGGAATTGATCCCAACCACCCTGAAATCTGTGGCCGTTGCGTCAGTAACGTCTTTGGCAATGGTGAGGTGCGCCGCTATGCCTGAGGCAGGCCGTTTTGGCCGTCTGGCCTGGTTATGGTTGAGTGTGGTCGTCGTTGTGTTGGATCAACTGAGCAAGGCTTATTTTGAAGGGCAGCTCAGTCTGTATCAGCGCATCGAGGTGATCCCTGATCTGTTCAGCTGGACGCTCGCCTATAACACAGGCGCAGCGTTCAGCTTTTTGGCAGATCACTCCGGTTGGCAGCGTTGGCTTTTTGCTGCGATTGCCATTGCAGTCAGCATTACCCTGGTAGTCTGGCTCAAGCGATTGGGACGCAACGATACCTGGATTGCTATTGCCCTGGCGCTGATCCTGGGCGGCGCTATCGGTAACCTGTACGACCGTATCGTGTTGGGGCACGTTATTGATTTCGTCCTTGTACATTGGCGGGAACATCTGTTTCCCGCTTTCAACCTGGCAGACAGCGCCATTACCGTAGGTGCCATCATGCTTGCCCTGGATATGTTCCGTACCAAAAAGACGGGAGAAGCCCATGTCTGAGATAACGGTTGGTCCGGAAACGCGCGTAACGCTCAATTTCGCGATCAAGCTGGAAAACGGCGATATTGTTGACACAACCTTCGACAAGGCGCCCGCAACGTTCAGGGTAGGGGACGGTAATCTCCTGCCTGGCTTCGAGCAAGCGTTGTTCGGCTTGCCTGAGGGCGCGCGTAGTAGCCTGACGATTCTGCCTGAGCAGGGGTTTGGTCAGCCAAACCCGCAAAATCTACAGCAAATGCCTCGAGATGATTTCGAGAATATGGACTTGTCCGAAGGGTTGCTGATTATCTTTACCGATGCGGCAGGAGGCGAAATGCCCGGCATCGTTAAATCCTTCGATGATCATGCGGTGATTATAGACTTCAACCACCCGCTTGCTGGGCGCACGTTGACGTTCGAAGTCGAAATTATCGCCATTGAGCCGGTTGTTGCCCATTGAGGCCTGCTCAGTAGCAGACGCTGAGCGAAAGGAATTCAACATGCAAATCAAATTAGCCAACCCTCGCGGATTTTGCGCAGGGGTTGATCGCGCAATCGATATCGTCAATCGCGCGCTTGATGTGTTCGGCCCGCCGATCTATGTCCGACATGAAGTGGTGCATAACAAGTTCGTCGTAGAAAACCTGCGCAACCGTGGCGCTGTTTTTGTCGAAGAGCTGGATCAGGTGCCTGATGATGTTATCGTGATCTTCAGCGCCCATGGCGTTTCCCAGGCGGTACGCAAGGAAGCTGAAAGCAGAGGGCTCAAAGTCTTCGATGCTACGTGTCCGCTGGTGACCAAAGTTCACATGGAAGTAGCCAAATACAGCCGTGACGGCCGCGAATGCATTCTGATTGGCCATGAAGGTCATCCGGAAGTAGAGGGCACTATGGGCCAGTACGATACGCGTAATGGCGGATCGATCTATCTTGTGGAAGATGAGGAAGACGTTGCAGCGCTTCAGGTCCGTAACCCTGACTCGCTAGCTTTCGTTACTCAAACTACGCTGTCTATGGACGACACAAGCAAGGTCATCGATGCCTTGCGTGGCAAGTTTCCAAATATTGGAGGCCCACGCAAAGACGACATCTGCTACGCAACTCAGAACCGCCAGGACGCGGTTAAAACACTAGCAACTGAGTCTGACATCGTTCTGGTTGTAGGAAGCCCCAATAGCTCCAATTCCAACCGCCTGCGTGAGCTATCCGAGCGTATGGGAACCCCAGCCTACCTTATCGATGGTGCAGAGGATCTCAAACAGGAGTGGTTCAGCGGGGTAGGGCGAATTGGTATTACAGCAGGCGCGTCAGCTCCTGAGATTCTGGTCAAAGGCGTTATTGACCAGTTGAAAGCTTGGGGCGCGAGCGAGGGGCTGGAGCTTGAAGGCCAGCCGGAGAATATTACGTTCTCGCTGCCGAAGGAGTTGAGATTAAAGGCTGTTTAAATAAAAAGGCCCGACTGGTTAGTCGGGCCTTTTTATTTAGCGCCAGCACTCTGTAGCGCTGCTGGTTCCCGAGGTACCTTTTTTGCCTTGAGCATTCAAGGTTAAATTTTGGCACTCTTTATCGTTCTTTTGTGGTCCGGCGGCTTTTGCTGTCAGCAAGTAAGGGCCATGTTTTGCATAATTCTCTTTTTCTTCGTTTTTGCTTCTATCATAAGAGGCTATATCAAGTTCGTAGTATCCGTTGTCAGATACAACTGTAGGGTTGCCTAGGCCCAAATCGGCCGGCGAAGCTGTGTATTTATTGTTTTGCGCATAATAGCGCTCCATGCGGGCAGCAGCCTCGTTAAGCAGCGCTTGGCCTTCCGAGCGATGAGCACGCGTTACGTACCGGCTATAACTAGGTATGGCTATAGCTGCAATGATGGCTATTATTGCAACCGTAACCATCATTTCTATTAGCGTAAAACCTCTTAATCTTCGCTTCATTCTTATTCCTCGACAGGGATCGAGCGCCAGCTCTGACGACGATTATTCTTGCTTGTAAGGCTAACGGATTTTTTCACTCCGCTATCGTCGGTGGTCGTTCCGCTAATGTTGATCAGTGTTCCTAATGTACTGGTAGAGGGACCGCTAATTAAACCCTCTAAGAAAATTCGTGAATACTTAGTGGATGTTCCGAGCTCCAACGTATTTGACGCCCCACCCGTGTAGGGATCAAATGTATTCAACCACGTAGTAACGCCTTGGCTGCAAGGGTCTGCATTTGGGACAAGCGAAGTCACTATAGCTGTTCCGCCTGCAAGACTTGGTCTGTTAACTACCATCTCGCCAGTCAACGGAAAATCAATATAGTAACCATAAAGGCCAGTTTTATTAGTAGTTGGGTCATACCATTTGACGGTGTTATTGCTTAGCGTTGACGCCTGTGATTCAACGCTATCACCGCTAGCGCTTATGTAAGTTATTTTTACGCTCTGGCTAAAGTTCTGAGCCTGAAGATTGCTTCTTGAAACTGTGGGAGTGCTAGAGGCTACGCCTGAAGTCTGCCGGTCCCAAATTCCATAAATACTCATGGCTTTGGTTGCATTGGCGCTGGAATCGATATCTTCAATATATTTTCCTGTGCCAAATATAACAATATGCCCTGTCCCGCTAGGATGCTTAACTAAATAAGGGCTAGCAGTAATGGGCTGAGTTAAATTTGTTGCTCCAGTAGCATAGGTACCAGCAGTGGCTTTGAAAAGTGGCGCGTTTCCAAATGCTACTTTAAAGTCGCTTGCAGTCGCTGTACCTAGTAGACCTTGTGCTCCAATCAAATCGAAACGCCACATATTGCCTTGCAGATCACCTGCGTATACATAATCAGCGATCAAGTCCCCATTGACGTCTGCAACGAAAGGAGATGAAAGTCCATTTGTAGCATTACTGCCGGACGCAGTTAGTGCTGCTAACTTGCTGCCATCTTTAATGTTCATTAGATAAAGAACGGCTTTGTCATTAACACTGTTATATCCGTTAGCCACTATAACTGCCCAGTTCCCATCGTGCAGGCGAGCAATTTGAGGCTTGGAATAGGTAAAGCCAAGATCTGCATAATCGATATCGCTGGAGCTTTTTTCCCACAACAGCACGGGATTGTTAGGGTCCGTTATATCTAAGGCAAACAATGACCTTCCGCCGCCACGTAGGCTGCCCACCAATACGGTATGCCAAGCACCATCAAAGTAAACATCCGAAGCTGTAGGAGACCCATCGACATAGTATTGATGAGCAGAGTTGTTATAACTGGGGTCTGAGAGTTTGTAGAGATTTCCAATAACTGCGCTTGGTATAAAAGCGAATTGTTCATTACCGCTGTCATCAAAAGCATGCAGCATGCCATCATTGGCACCCACATAGATCCTTGCTGCGCGTGATGCCCATTTGGTTTTATACGCGGTATAGCTAGCTGACGCGGAGCCATCGCTATTGACGACGGTAGCATTCATCAGAGCCGTAGAGCCGCTGGGCGCTCCAACAAGTACCGGCGTTGAGTTGATGATATCCCCTAAAATATGCTTCCGAACCCTAAAGCTAGGTGCTTTTGTAGGGCTCTCATAGGTTCTATCGCCACGTAAATAATTAACCCTCAACTGGCCATTGGAGTCTTTACCACTTAGCGTCATATTTAAGCTGGTTTGCTGAATGCTGCTAAGGTTATTCCATGAGAAATCTTGCAGTTTATTAGTAGTGTTTGAGCTGGCAATATAAACCTTACGCTTTGCGTAATTTGTATTTCCTAACCCATAGGTTGTATTCAAGAGGGCCTGTGCGCTCCATACTTTAGAGCTTTTAGTATTTGAGCGACTCGACTTAATAAGGTCTCCACTCCAATCTTGGCTCGAAAAAGAGGGCGTATATGTGTAGAGAGAAGTAGAATTGCTCTCTTGAAAAGGAGAGCTGAGTGCTTGTCCTGCAGACGCGGTTTCCGCTTCGCTAATTCTGCTGACAATATTTTGCATTGCCGTGACGAGTGCATCAGGGCTCTCTACGCTAAAGAACTCTCCTCTGGAGTTAATTGCCGTATGCCACAAGTCATAGACATTATTGTCGCTGTCGCTCGCCGCTGCTGGCCACTGCACATTGCCAGCTAATAAACCGCTATATCCTCCCGAAAAGGTGTCTCCGTCCCACTTTGGATTTATTAACGATTCACTTAAGCCAAGGCCTAGCGTGTAATTAACCAAGTGCTGCCAATTAGCAGGATCATTTTTAGGGTTCCAATACTGAGCTTTGGCATCACTACTAGACTCTCTGATATAGGGGGAGAGATTGTTAGATATATTGGGTTGCGCATCCGTGGCCCAGTATTTAAATGCAAGGTCAGCCAGTGTATTGGCGGCGCTATCTATGAAAGGTGCCCTTGGTGTGTAGACAGTTCCGTCAGGAAGGGTGGTGCTATTACTATCTACGTTTCCTACGGAGAAATTGTCTGAGTTCCATTTCCCGTCTGTCATCATGATGTGGTAACTGGGACGACAAGCATATTCAGGCGATTGGGTTCTTCCGGGATCGTAAGCATAGGGGGCATCAGAACCGGTGGTTTGTAAGAATCTACCTGCGCGGTCTAATGCTGAGCGTAACGGTGTACCCGTATTGTAGTTGATATCTCCAAGCCAAGTGAAGAAGTTTGCCTTGGCCTGACCTGTAAAGGTACGCAGTTTATTGCTGCCGTTGTAACTGATGCCTCTGCAAGTCGTAGAGTTTAATGTTGTGCAGTTACTCAAGTCCTGCCAAGTTAGTCGAATGGACTCAGAGAAATTAGCGAACGCAATATTTGTTGCAGTTTGTGTTGCTAACGCTCGGTTACGATAGAAAGCATACCAGATGGCGAAGTTTTGTCTTTCATCTATACGCCCAGGACCTGATGTGCTGCTAACGTCGACTTTGCTATAACAATTATCGTTTGTAATAGTACAGTTGGAGGCTTGATTATAAATGTAATAATACGCAGGTACACCCTGTCTGGTGTTGTCTGTATACCAGCTTCTAAAGTCGCTGGCAGGATTTTCAGCTAGATAATAAATAACTCCTGTGCTTCCGCCGTAGTTAGTCGCATAACGGTTGTCAGCAAACACCTTGTCCTGGCCTCTAGAGGTATCATACTCCCAGGCAACTCGATAGTCAGAGCTAAGGTCTAAAGTTCCAAGTGATGGATTATAGCCATTGACATAAACTTTTTTGAAGTCAAAAGTTGTGCTATTACTTACAGGATATTCGGTGATAGTGACCGTGCCGGAGTTGATGGTAACTTTTTTTGGGACTTCGTACTTTAAATTTGGGTTATAGTACATCGGGTTGAATGTAGAAGATTTAACCCTACGAGTAGCCCTAAGGTTATTATTGGCATAACCCAGTGAGTCGGGGACAAACCCCCATTTCATGCTGTTTGAGTTGTCAAGCGTAACAATAATATTTGGTGCTACGCCTGTTGTGAGGAAAAGAGGTGCCTGCGGTAATGAGAGGTTAGCTGCTTCAGCTCTAACGGAAAACAATACGGCTACCGGTAGTAACGTGCCAATTAATAACCGGCTGGGAGAGGTAAGGAATTTCATCACGGCTCTCTTTTAGCGCTCTACGCTGATTACAGATTGTAGAATAACGGGGAAACGTTTTTGTTCGTTCGGGTAGGCCATAGACGTTACGCGATAGTAATACGTTACTGGCGATGTATTGTCGTAAGAGTAGCCACTCGCATCTATGGACTCTTGTCCCATATACGCCGCGTTCCAGCGAGGCCCGCTAGAAAATGAGGCTGGATAGGTGTCAGAGGAACCTTTGTAATCGATTGCATATTTAGATCCAATTGCCCACCAGTTTGAGCCCGCAACCGAATTTGTTTTGAAGCGGTCTGTGCCTAATATGCATAAGTTAGTATTAAGATTTTCAGTGCTAACTCCGCAATCTGCATAGCCTTCGCTTGCTGTTGGATGATTCAATAGTCTTCTTTCGCCTTCTCGTAATGCTGCCTCTGCCGCATTAGATGCTTGCTTACGTTCAGACACGCTTCCGCTTATTCGACTTTGTAACGCTGTTTCTCGAATACTCGCAGTTGCGATCAGGGTAATGAGTAATAGCATTACTAGAGCGACTAAAAGAACGGCTCCTTCCTGGCGTGAAGAGAGTTTCATGGCATTAAATTCCTTAAGGCAACGGTGCTTTGAGAAATTTGATAAAGTTTCTTTCCGTTGTTATCTAAGTTAGAGCCAGTAAGAGTGTTCCAGCGATTTATCGCGTCACTCGATATGCCATCCTGAACATTGTTTTGCGAGGAAAACAATGCTGCATAGCGGATGGACTGCACAGCAGAGTCATTAGTGTTAGGCAAAACAAACCATTTGAAGTCGGTCAAGCCTGTAACTAGAGTTGCGGTTTTACCTTGTGCAGTACAAGTTATTTTGCTGTCAGTCGAGCTGTAAGTTATTCGGCTGACAATGACTTTGCCTGAAGGGATCGAGTTGCCTAAGCAGTCCAAATCCCAATCGGCATCATTAGGGGCCTCTGCCCCTTGATAGCGAAAGCAGATGCTGTCACGATCATTTTTTAACTTGGCTATTTGATAGGTTTGTCCTGCTTGAAATGAAGGGCAACTGTCTATGCTTTTAGCTTCAGGAAAGCTTTGTATCATATTGTTTTTTAGTGGATCAGCTCTATATCCGGTTCTGGCTAGTTGCTGTTCGAGAACCATAAGAGCAAATCGACTATTGTCTTGATTATTCGCTTGGCTCTGTTGAAATGCGTAGCTGCGTTTGTTGGTGATATATATTTGGGATACGCCTAGTATCAAAAAGCAGCTAATGGTAAGGGCAACCATTATCTCTATAAGTGATAGCCCTGCTTGCTTATAATGAGAGTTTATTTGGTTCATTTTAAAGTTCAGTACGCAAGCGATAGTAGCAAACATTATTGGCGCAGCTCCCTGAGTTGTCTTGCCACGCTATTTGAATCATAACGACAGAGCTATTGCTGCCGGAGGTGCAAGTATTGTCTGGAGTGCTTTGAGGGCATACGGCAAAATTGCTTTTTATTAAATCGTCGTTAACCGGAAGTTGAGCTTTAACTTGCATTAACCAACAGGTTAAGTCTTTTCTAGCCACAGCCTCTCCGCCCAAGCTACGATCTAAGCTTGCGCATGACTCTCCGCTTGCTAGCGGTGTCGTCTGAAAGTCACTATTTAGCGGCTTGTAATAGTTCGATGACGTTGTAAAAAGCGCACTGTTATTTCCAGGGTTGCTTCTCATCATTTCCAGCAAGTCGCCTGCCAGCATGGTGGCGTTATTAAGTTGTACAGAGTCCTGAGTAAGCTTAATGCTTCGCGTTTGAAGCGCAGCCATGCCTAATATTCCAATACAAAGTATTAGCAGACTGACCAAGACCTCAATCATGCTGAAGCCAGTGGAGTGGTTTTTTGAACTCATGCGCCGACTCATGCTTTACACCCCGTAACGCCTGCCGTAGCTGCGGCATCTGTAGGGCTAGAGATATTTCCGTTTTGCTCTATTGTGATTTTTTTACCTTTCGCACCGGTTCCGCCCTTAGAGCAGATCAAAATAATTGACTCGCAATTCCCTTGAGTGCAGACAGCACCATTTGCTTTTGTAACGATTCCTAGTGGGCCAAAAGTGATCGATACTTTAGTGCCCGTTGCGTTTACGCTTTGTTGATTCAAGCCTGTGTCGCTGTAGTCTCGAAGGGTTTCTGAGCCACTAGTAATCTTAAGGCCCTGAGTCCATCCATCTGCCGAGGGTGCTGTTATCGTCACAGGTACTCCACGCGCAACAGCTTCACCACGGGTATACATAAGCGCCCCGTACAGCTCATTGCTGGTTGATTGCACTTGATTGGATTGGATCAGAAGAGAGAACTGTGGCATGGCTATGGTTGCAACGACAGCTACCAGCGCTACAACCACCATAAGCTCTATTAAGGTGAATCCAAGAGAGCCTCTGTAACGTAGCATGCTGAATCCCAAGTCAATTTTATGGCTATAGAGTGACGTCAGAACCTGTTTCTGTCGCCACTGAAGGGATGGCCGGATTCCATCCGTCGATAACCGGTCAACCTGCTATTGAGATTGCTCATAAGTTGTGCTTTTCGACTTCATATGGCTTTAGAGTGGCTGCCATAAAGGTTCAATGCTCTGTATGTCGGTGATCAACAAGCCTAATAAATGTCTTGTTTTTAATAGTTTATTACATGCATAGTTCAGTAATCTCTTTGTTTCTTGCTTCACGTATCCGGCCTTGTCTGCTTAGTACATACTTCCAAAGGACCGTATTTTTGGCGTTGCATAGAAAGAAAGTTCCGTTTCCGAATATTAATGTGCCGTTCCCTTGGAAGCGTATGCTATCCCTGTTTCCTCGCCAAAAGAGCTTGTCTGAGGATTCTATAGTGTGTGAAAGAAAGACTTCGCGTGTAGATGGAGACTGTATTAGCCAGCCTTTTTCCCATGTAGCGTCACAGTGGGTAGCATCACTTGAACCGCATACTTCTATCGCTCTGCCTTGTAAGATACTCATTGATCTTGCGTAGCCGATATGCTGGTTTAGGGTATCACCCAAAATGGTTCGATTATTTTTATCGAGAAAAAGTTTATAAGAGGGTAAGGCGATTAAGGTAATAACTACTGTTAAAGCCAGTACGATTATGAGCTCTAACAAGTTGAAGCCAGCTTGCTTCCTGGTATCCATATGAAACATATCCTTTGCGTGTAACATTACATCAGACCGTCCTGGTCATGGCGGTTTTTGCCAGTTGAGCAGATTCATGTCAAGAAGCCACTACAGAAGGATGTGACATGTTTTACGATGTGGTTGTAATTGGTGGTGGGGTCATAGGTCTGCTTACCTCCCTAAGGTTGGCCTTATCTGGCCAACGAATCGTACTTTTTGAGCGGGCTCAGGTTGGTAGTGAGGCCTCCTGGGCCGGCGGAGGTATCGTTTCTCCGCTTTATCCCTGGCGCTACAGCGCTCCCGTCACCGCGTTGGCGCACTGGTCTCAAGATTTCTACCCGGAACTTGGTGCTCAGCTTTTAGAAAGGACAGGTGTAGATCCTGAGGTCCATGTAACAGGGCTGTATTGGCTGGATCTTGATGATGAGGCTGAGGCGCTTGCCTGGGCCAAAGACAAACAACGGCCTCTGGCCTCGATACCTATTCAAGAGGTCTATTCCCACGTTCCGGTATTAGGGGAGGGCTTCAAGAAGGCTATTTACATGGCGGATGTGGCTAATGTCAGAAACCCGCGGCTGGTTAAGTCCCTTCAAGCCGCTCTGGCTGCTATGCCCAACGTAACCATAAAGACTGGAAGCGAAGTGCAGGCATTTCTTCAGGAAGGGGACGCTGTCACCGGTGTTTATGTGGATGGCATTGTCGTCCAGTCTAGGCATGTTGTTGTTTCAGCGGGAGCATGGAGCGGCTCGTTATTGAAGAGCATTGGCATCAGCTTGCCTGTCGAGCCGGTTAAGGGCCAGATGATGCTATTCAAATGCGCAGATGATTTTCTGCCCAGTATGGTGCTGGCTAAAGGGCGCTATGCCATCCCGCGGCGAGATGGGCATATTCTGGTAGGCAGTACATTGGAGCATGCAGGCTTTGACAAGAAGCCTACCCAGGCAGCGCACGAAAGTCTTTTGCGTTCAGCCATCGAGCTGTTGCCTGCACTGGAAGGTAGCCCAATGGTTGCTCATTGGGCTGGGCTACGACCAGGATCGCCTGAAGGTATTCCCTATATTGGCCCAGTATCCGCGCGGCCTGGCTTGTGGCTCAACTGCGGTCATTATCGTAACGGTTTGGTTTTGGCGCCTGCCTCCTGCCAGCTGTTGACCAATCTGATCACAGGGGAGGCGCCTATCATCGATCCGGCACCTTATCTGCCGGACTCAAGGCTGGAGATCAGCTACGTGTAATCAATCGATGCCCAACTTTTTCAGGCGATACCGCATCGAGCGGAAGGAAAGCCCGAGCCGTTCAGCGGCGGCTGTACGGTTCCAGCGCGTCTCCTCAAGCGCTTGCATGATCAGCTTTCGCTCGATCTCTTCCAGGTAATCCTCAAGATTACTGATGTTGGCCAGACTGGTTTCGCCAGCGCTGGAGGACTGAGGAGTATCTGCAAGGCGCAAATCGCTTGGTTTGATCAGGTTGTCTTCACAAAGGGTATAGGCTCGCTCAAGCATGTTCTCCAACTCGCGAACATTACCCGGAAAGCGATAGCTCTTGAGTTTGGCGAGAGCGTCATCTGTCAGCTGGGCCAGATCCTGTTGTGATTCCTTGGCGAGACGTTTCAGGATAGTCGAGCACAGTTCCGCAATGTCTTCGCGTCGTTCACGTAGCGGGGGTACGCGAAGCTCAATGACGTTGAGGCGATAAAATAAGTCTTGCCGGAAGCGATCAGCGGCTACTTCGGCGGCCAGATCTTTATGTGTGGCACTTAGTATCCGTACATCCAGCGCTACTTCCTGTTGCCCACCGACGGGGCGTACAGCCTTTTCCTGAATGGCACGAAGCAGTTTTACCTGCATGGCTAGCGGCAGATCGGCGACCTCATCCAGAAATAAAGTACCGCCCTGGGCGGCCTGGAATAGGCCCTGCTTGTCTTCAATGGCACCCGTAAAGCTGCCTTTTTTGTGACCAAAAAACTCGCTTTCCATCAGCTCTGATGGAATGGCGCCACAGTTGACCGGAATAAAGGGGCGATCCGCACGAGGGCCTTGCTCGTGAATCAGTCGGGCGACCAACTCTTTACCGCTGCCGGACTCACCGCTGATATAGACGGGCGCCTGGCTGCGAGCGAGTTTGCCGATCTGAGCCCGTAGCGTACGCATGGGCGGTGAGTCACCCAGCAGCCTGTGATCTGCCACTTTGATAGGGGTAGGCGCTGAGCTGCTCAGGCGTAAGGCGGTGCTTACAAGCTCCCGGAGCCGAGGAAGATCAACAGGTTTGGTCAGGTAATCGAAGGCGCCGGCTTTCAATGCCTGGATGGCCGTATCCAGACTTCCAAAAGCGGTAATCATGGCTACGGGAAGGTTTGGATATTTCTGCTGGATGTATTGCACGAGATCAAGACCGGAGCCATCTGGAAGGCGCATGTCGGTCAGACACAAGTCAAAGGATTCCCGAGCCAACAGATCCTTTGCGTCTTTTACGTTCTTTGCGCTAAAGGTGTCGAGCTTCATGCGACCCAATGTGATCTCTAACAGCTCTCGGATATCGGGTTCGTCATCAACGATCAGGACTTTCTGTCGATTCATGTTCAGCTCAACTTGCGCGGATGGGCAAAGGTAATGCGGAAGCAGCCGCCTTGTTCCTGCTGGCGGTAGTCGAGGCGGGCCTGATTACTCTCGCATAATTCGCGGGAAATATAGAGGCCGAGCCCGGTTCCTTTGCTTTCGGTGGTAAAGAAGGGTTCGAAAAGGTTGGTGATCTGGTCTTCAGGTACACCTGGCCCATCATCAATGACATCCAATATGGGAAGGTCTGAGTCGGGGTCACGGAAGAGATCCAGCCACACTTGTCCCTTGCCGTGCAGCTTGCTGCTATGGCGTAGGCCATTTTGAACGAGGTTGGTTAGCACCTGAGTCAGCTGGCTAGGGTCCATGCGGGTCTGTATCGTACCCGATGTCGTTTGCACATAGACAAACTGTTGCTCACGTAGAGTGGTTCTGAATTCACCTGCAAAGCGGTGCACCCAGTATTTGAGGTCCAGCAGCTGGGGCTCTGCCTGGCGGCGTCTAGAAAGTTGCAGGACATTCTCGATGATGATGTTCATGCGCCGGGAGTGATCCTGAATGATCTGGGCCAGGCGAAGATCATGCTGATCGAGCACTTCTGATTCCTGAAGAAGCTGTGCCGCGTGGCTTATGGCTCCTAGAGGATTGCGAATTTCATGGGCGATGCCCGCCGTGAGGCGTCCCAGTGATGCAAGCTTCAGCTGCTGTGCCTGCTGAGCAATACGAGAGATGTTTTCCAAAAAAATCAGAGTATGCTGATTGCCGCTCCGCTGAATAGGGACGAAGCTGGGCTGGATCAGTGGGCCTTCGCTAAACGCCTGCATGGGTGCAGGGCGAAGCGTCCGATTCCTTTCCCACTGTAGTAGCCGGTCCATCAATTCCGGGCATTGATCATTCAGATCCTCGGTATCCAGGTCTGGATGACCGAGCAGCTCTCGAGCGGCAGGATTGGCCAGGATAGGCGCCATTCTTGAGTCCAGAACCAGAATGCCGGTGCGCATACGATCGAGGATCAGCGCATTCAGATTTTCCAGATCGGCAACGACGTGCGCCCGCTCTTCTGCCAGGGTCTGGCTTTTGGACAATCGGCTGACGAGACTTTGCACCAGAAATGCGGCGGCAAAGCACAGCGCGCCCAGGCCTCCCGCCTGAACATACTGATTGGCCTCTGCGGGAAGGCTAAGCGTTCTATAGGCGGTTGCATAAATAAGGGCAAGGGTAGCCAAGGCCGCCAGCAGAATTCCAATACGCCCAACGAGAAGAATGTTGGCGATCGATACGGTAATGATGATGAGGTTGCCAATACCACTCGGTGTACCGCCAGCACTGTACATGAGATAGGTCAGCAGCCCGATATCCACTAGAGCCAGGGCAAAGATCTGTTTTTGCTTGCGCAGTGGTGGCAGAAAAATCGCCAGGATATTACCCGCTAGGTAAATCCAGCTGCCGACCACAAAGTTTTTACCCTCGGTTACCTTCAGAAGGTTGTCGTCCAGATTGGTGGAAACCAGAAGGATAAAAACCAGCCCGACAATGACCCGGTAGTAGTGATACAACCTCAGGATACGACTGTCCTGCAGGTTGTAATGAAAAAAATCAGCGCTCACTGCTCAGGCTTTTTTGTAAGTGATCTTGGCAGCAGAACCAGCGCTCTCCGTGTGGTAGGGCTTTATCGCGAGGAATGTGTACCCCGCAGTGACCGCAGCGAATCATTGGCTGTGGTTTGGCCAAGCGTGTTTTCTGTGACTTCTGTGGTTTCGCCTGTAGCAGGCGGCGGCACAGCCATACAACAGCGATAATCAGAGCTAGCCAGAAAAGCAGGCGAAACAAACCCATAGTGTTCTCTAAATAGTAGTGCGACCGTTACTAAACCCGTTTCAGGTGTTACGGCACATTAGAAGACTGCAAAAGGAAGCCCCATTGCAGCGTGTGATGGCCGTTGGAGCGTTATACCTCATCATGATCTTCTTATGAATGAGGTGTCTTATTTTGCGGACCTTCAGGAGTAAATAAAAAGGAGGCTTAAAGCCTCCTTTTTTGTTCAGGTTCGCATCAGTCGAAAAGACCAAACGTCAGACGGCTGAACCATGAGCGACGCGGAGTATCAGGGTTTTCGGACTCTCCAGCTGCAGGTTGATTCTCTGGAAGCAGCTCCTGTGGAATTTCACGCTTCGCATCTTCGTATTGGCGCTGTACATCCTGAGCAGCTCGTGTCTCGCCTGGCGGGAGCGGCTCGCTGGGACGATCAACCAGACCCAGGGTTGCGCGTGCCAGCCACGAGCGATCATCTTCGCTACGCTGCTTGGGTTTGAACTCCCCGTTATCCAGGCTCGGGTTGTCCGGATAGTTCATTTTCAGAGTTTCCAGGCTGGTGGCTGCCAGGTCGTTGAGCCCCAGGTGCTGATAGGCCTCTGTCATGACTGCCAAGCCATCCCCTACCGATGGGGTGCCCTGGAAGTTTTCGACAACATAACGACCACGGTTGGCCGCAGCGACATAAGCCTTGCGGCGCAGGTAGTAATCGGCCACATGGACTTCATACGCTGCCAGCAGGTTGCGCAGATAGGTCATGCGCGCCTTGGCGTCAGGTGCGTACCGGCTGTTTGGAAAACGGCTGGTGAACTGGGCAAAGTCATTGAATGAGTCACGGGCAGCACCCGGGTCACGCTTGGTCATATCCAATGGCAGGAAGCGCGCCAGAAGACTGCGGTCCTGTTCAAAGGATGCTACACCTTTCATGTAGTAGGCGTAGTCGACATTTGGATGCTGCGGGTGCAGACGAATGAAGCGGTCTGCCGATGTACGGGCAGCTTCAGGCTCTCCGTTCTTGTAGTTGGCATAGATAAGCTCAAGCTGAGACTGATCTGCATAACGGCCAAACGGATAGCGGGACTCAAGAGCCTTGAGTTTGCTGACAGCCTGGTTGTAGTTGTTGTTGTTCAAATCTTCCTGAGCTTGCTTGTAGAGCTCGGTTTCGCTCAGGTTTTCTGCCACTTCAGGTGCTTTGGAGGAACAGGCAGCGGTGAGGGCGAGGCTGGCGATCAGCAGCAGGTGCTTCAATTGCATGGCGGCTTTGCGTTCCCTGAAACGGTCGGCTGACGGAGCCGGAACCGTCCTGTTATGATGAACAACCCGGCATGAACATCATGCCAGGGCAAAAAGTTTTCGTATTTAACCACAGCGTGTGGCTGAAACCAAAAGCTACACGCCTTTGTTGGCTGCTATGTCCGATATTATCCAACTCAACGCCGAAGTGCCTACAGAACTCGGCGGTCAGCGTCTCGACCAGGTAGCGGCTCAGCTGTTCTCTGAATATTCCCGTTCTCGCCTGTCTTCCTGGATCAAGGAAGGCAGCCTAACTGTTGATGGCGCGGTCCTGCGTCCACGTGATCTGGTGCATGGCGGCGCCGTACTGTCCTTGCGCGCGGAGCGAGAAGCGCAGGGCGATTGGGTGGCGCAGGATATCGAGCTCAATATTGTCTATGAGGACGACCATTTGCTCGTGCTGGACAAGCCTGCCGGGCTGGTCGTCCATCCTGCGGCAGGCCATACCGATGGTACGCTCCTCAATGCGTTGCTCCATCATGTACCGTCGCTGGCAAACGTGCCCCGTGCCGGTATTGTCCATCGTCTGGACAAGGATACGACCGGCCTGATGGTTGTCGCCAAGACCCTGGAAGCACAAACCAATCTGGTGGCCCAGCTTCAGGCACGCTCCGTCAGTCGTATTTATGAGGCGGTTGTGGCGGGCGTGGTGGTTTCCGGAGGTACGGTAGATGCGCCTATAGGCCGTCACTCCCAACGGCGCCAGCAAATGGCTGTGGTTACCGGTGGAAAGCCGGCGGTCAGCCATTATCGTGTCCTGGATCGATTCCGGGCCTATACGCATGTGCGCGTCAAGCTGGAGACTGGCAGGACTCACCAGATACGGGTCCATATGACTCACATCGGCTTTCCGCTGGTAGGGGACCCGGTATACAGCGGGCGTTTCCGAATTCCGCCTGCTACCAACCCAACGCTGGTCAAGACGCTTCGAGAGTTTCCTAGGCAAGCGCTGCACGCCCGCTTCCTGGAACTCGATCATCCGGTGACGGGGGAGCGTATGAGCTGGGAGTCTCCTCTGCCTGAGGATATCGTCTGGCTGCTTAGCCTTTTGCGTCAGGATCGTGAGGCGTTTACCGGATGAATGACTGGCTGACTCCCGACTGGCCTGCGCCTGCCAACGTGAGAGGCTGCGTTACGACTCGGTCAGGGGGCGTCAGTCATGGACCTTATCAGAATCTTAATCTGGGCGATCATGTGCAGGATGATCCGGCCGCCGTGGCGGAAAACCGGCAACGGTTAGTCGACTCGCTAGGGTGTCGACCCGCCTGGCTAAAGCAGGTGCATGGGATTTCTGTCGTTGAGGCTGATCCCGCCCAAGTGCTTGAGGCTGATGCCTCCTGGACGTCGACGCCTGGCATTGCTGCAACGATCATGACGGCAGACTGCCTGCCTGTCTTTTTTTGTAATCGGCAAGGGACGCGTGTCGCGGCTGCTCATGCCGGATGGCGAGGGCTGGTAAGTGGTGTGCTCGAAGCAACGGCTGCGTCGCTTGAGTCGAGCCCTCGAGATATCCTGGTGTGGTTTGGGCCTGCAATCGGTCCTGACGCCTTTGAAGTTGGGGCTGAAGTGCGCGAGGCGTTCGTATCAGAGCATTCCCGGGCAAAAACAGCCTTCAAACCCAGCGTCAATAACGGGCGCTTCATGGCGAATATCTACCAGCTGGCGCGGTTGCGGCTGGAATCCATCGGCATTGATGCCATCTACGGTGGCGGATGGTGCACGTATACCGACACTGCGCGATTTTATTCCTTTAGGCGCTCCCCGCAGACAGGACGCCTAGCCAGCCTGATCTGGCTGACCCAGCCTCTGGATGAGGCGTGATCCGACTGATCCAGGTCAAATGGCCAGCGCTTGAATCGAGCAGAATTGTCCTTATGTAAGAGGCATCTCGGCGGGTAATCGTTGTGACGCTTTTTATGGTGCGTCCCTGACCCGCGCTCATATAAAGGACATAGTCATGCGAATTGACCGTTTAACCAGTAAATTGCAACTTGCGTTGGCCGACGCCCAGTCCCTCGCGGTGGGACATGACCATCCGGCCATCGAGCCCGTGCATCTTTTTTCTGCCTTGCTGGATCAGCAGGGCGGTTCGATTCTACCGCTGCTTCGCCAGGTCGGCTTTGATATCCAGACGCTTCGCCAGGCCCTGACCGAGGAGTTGGACAGTCTGCCAAAGATTCAGAACCCTACCGGGGATGTCAGCCTGTCTCAGGATCTGGCGCGTCTG
This sequence comes from Pseudomonas sp. LTJR-52, assembly GCF_003691465.1. Classification (NCBI taxonomy): domain Bacteria; kingdom Pseudomonadati; phylum Pseudomonadota; class Gammaproteobacteria; order Pseudomonadales; family Pseudomonadaceae; genus Pseudomonas; species Pseudomonas sp. LTJR-52. Next base: position 3,725,610 of record NZ_CP033105.1, on the reverse strand, counting down.
TTGAATCAGGCCGATCGGCTGGCTCAGCAGAAGGGAGACCAATTCATTTCAAGCGAACTGGTGCTGCTGTCTGCTATGGACGAGAACACCAAGCTTGGCAAGATACTGCTGGCGCAGGGTGTTTCCCGCAAGGCTCTGGAAAATGCCGTCAACAACCTGCGCGGCGGTGATGCTGTCAACGATCCTAATGCTGAGGAGTCTCGTCAGGCATTGGATAAGTTTACGGTTGACCTTACCAAGCGCGCGGAGGAGGGCAAGCTTGACCCTGTGATCGGTCGTGACGACGAGATTCGCCGCACTATCCAGGTTCTGCAGCGCCGTACCAAGAATAACCCGGTGCTGATCGGTGAGCCGGGCGTTGGTAAAACAGCCATTGTTGAAGGGCTGGCTCAGCGGATAGTCAATGGTGAAGTGCCCGATGGCCTGAAGGATAAGCGCCTGTTGGCCCTGGACATGGGATCGTTGATTGCGGGTGCCAAATTCCGAGGAGAGTTCGAGGAGCGCCTCAAGGGGGTGTTGAATGAGCTTTCCAAACAGGAAGGGCGTGTCATCCTCTTTATCGATGAGCTCCATACCATGGTAGGTGCCGGTAAGGCGGAAGGCGCCATGGACGCAGGTAACATGCTCAAGCCTGCATTGGCCCGCGGCGAGCTGCATTGTGTGGGCGCTACCACGCTTGACGAGTATCGTCAGTACATTGAAAAGGACGCCGCCTTGGAGCGTCGTTTCCAGAAAGTCCTGGTCGATGAGCCGAGCGAGGAGGATACCATTGCGATCCTGCGCGGCTTGAAAGAGCGGTATGAAGTGCACCACAAGGTCGCGATTACTGATGGGGCCATCATTGCGGCCGCCAAGCTGTCGCATCGCTACATTACGGATCGGCAACTGCCCGACAAAGCAATTGACCTGATCGACGAGGCCGCAAGTCGTATTCGGATGGAAATCGACTCCAAGCCCGAAGCGCTTGACCGCCTGGAGCGTCGTTTGATCCAGCTGAAGGTTGAGCAGGAAGCGCTCAAGAAAGAAAGTGACGAAGGTGCCCTGAAGCGCCTTGGCAAGCTCCGTGAAGACATCGCCCGGCTTGAGCAGGAGTATGCCGATCTGGAAGAGGTCTGGAAGGCGGAGAAAGCGGAGGTTCAAGGTTCTGCACAACTGCAGCAGAAGATTGAGCAAGCCAAACAGGAGCTTGAGTTGGCGCGCCGCAAGGGTGATCTCAACCGTATGGCAGAATTGCAATACGGCGTCATTCCTGACCTTGAGCGTAGCCTGCAGATGGTGGACCAGCATGAAAAGCCGGCCAACCAGCTGCTGCGCAACAAGGTGACCGAGGACGAAATTGCTGAAGTGGTCTCCAAGTGGACGGGCATTCCGGTCAGCAAAATGCTCGAAGGCGAGCGTGACAAGCTGCTGCGCATGGAAGATGCGCTTCATCAGCGTGTCATTGGGCAGAATGAGGCGGTGACGGCGGTAGCGAACGCCGTCAGACGCTCGCGTGCAGGATTGGCTGATCCGAACCGGCCGAGCGGGTCGTTCCTGTTCCTGGGCCCAACCGGGGTGGGTAAGACCGAGCTTTGCAAAGCGTTGGCTGAGTTCCTGTTCGATACAGAAGACGCCATGATTCGTATCGACATGTCTGAGTTCATGGAGAAGCATTCCGTTGCCCGTCTGATTGGTGCGCCTCCGGGATATGTCGGTTATGAGGAAGGTGGCTATCTCACCGAGGCGGTGCGGCGTAAGCCATACTCCGTGGTTCTGCTGGATGAAGTGGAAAAGGCGCATCCGGATGTCTTCAATATCCTGCTGCAAGTGCTGGACGATGGTCGGCTGACCGATAGCCAGGGGCGTACTGTCGACTTTCGTAATGCGGTTATTGTCATGACTTCGAACCTGGGGTCAGCGCAAATACAGGAGTTGGTTGGCGACCCGGAAGCTCAGCGTGCTGCTGTCATGGATGCGGTCTCGGCCCACTTCCGGCCGGAGTTCATCAACCGGATCGACGAAGTTGTTGTGTTCGAACCGCTCGGTCGTGATCAGATCGCCGGTATCGCTGATATTCAACTGAGCCGCCTGCGTCAGCGTCTGGCTGAGCGTGAGCTGGATCTGGCGCTTTCGGCAGAGGCAATGAACAAGCTGGTTGCAGTAGGTTACGACCCTGTCTATGGGGCGCGTCCCTTGAAGCGTGCCATACAGCGCTGGATCGAGAACCCTCTTGCCCAACAGATTCTGTCTGGGCAATTTGTTCCAGGCAGCAAGATAGAGGCGAGGGTAGAGGGCGACGACATCGTATTTGCTTAGTCTGCTAAAGGGCGCCTTAAGGCGCCCTTTGCGTTTCCAGACGAGGCGTATCTTAAGTGCATGAATTTTTTGCAATAAAATTTGCTAAAGGGTGTTGACACAGGAATCAATACCCGTAAAATGGCGCACCTCAGCTGATGCAGCGCAGCTTAACGCTGAAGAGCAAAGGTTGAGATTGGAAGCTTAGAAGTTCCGCGATAGCTCAGTCGGTAGAGCAAATGACTGTTAATCATTGGGTCCCTGGTTCGAGTCCAGGTCGCGGAGCCAACTTCCTTGTCGGGGTATAGCGCAGCCCGGTAGCGCGCCTGCTTTGGGAGCAGGATGTCGGGAGTTCGAATCCCCCTACCCCGACCATTAAGTGGGTCGTTAGCTCAGTCGGTAGAGCAGTTGGCTTTTAACCAATTGGTCGTAGGTTCGAATCCTACACGACCCACCACTTTCTTCTCCAAGCGTTAACCTCTTAAGCATTTCCGCTAAGCAGCGAGTTCTTCGCTGTGTCTCGTTTAAAGTCTTCCTCTTTTAAGCACATGTTTGTTTGGCGCAGCGCTATTTGCTTTGTGCAAATTTGTCATGTCTGGATTTTGTGCCCTGCCTGCACCTTGCAAGCAGGGCATCTATCATTTAATGCAGCTTTAGCCTTGGCTTGAGTGTATGGCCCAGGTGATCGCTAATGATCAGCAGCAACGTTCTGAAGTTTCCATAAAGCGCTCTCTGGTGCAGCCGATAGAGTGACACGTAAAACATGCGTGCCAGCCAGCCTTCCAGCATGATGTTCCCGGTCAGATTACCCATCAGGTTGCCCACGGCTGAATAACGCGAAAGCGAGATCAGTGAGCCATAATCCTTGTAATGGTATTCAGGCAGCGCTTCGCCCTTCAGACGAGCCGTTATGGATTTCACCAGTAAAGAGGCCTGTTGGTGCGCGGCCTGCGCCCGGGGCGGGACATTACGATTGTCCTCTCCAGACATCGGACACGCCGCGCAATCGCCAAAGGAAAAGATGTCATCATCCTGCGTGGTTTGAAGCGTGGGGCGTACCACTAATTGATTGATTCGATTGCTTTCCAGCCCGTCCATATTAGCCAGAAACTCCGGTGCACGAATGCCAGCTGCCCATACCTTAAGCTTGGCAGGGATGAATTCGCCGCTCTTGGTGGTTAGACCATCTTCGGTGATAGAGCTTACGGCTGCGCCTGTCATAAGGCGGACACCTAGTTTCTGCAGCTGCTGAGCGACCGGCTCTCCGATGCGTTCGGGCAGTGCTGGTAGTACACGCGGGCCTGCCTCGATGATCGTGATACGGAGGTCTTCCGGGCGAATACGATTCAAGCCGTAGGAGACCAACTGCTGAGCGGTATTGCGAAGTTCTGCCGCCAGCTCCACGCCCGTGGCGCCAGCGCCAACAATCGCGATATCAATGGGCGCTGCCGTTTCACTGCTTGCCTGAGCATGCAGATATTGATTGAGCAGCTGTTGATGAAAGCGCTCGGCCTGGGCGCGGGTATCCAGAAACAGGCAGTGCTCTGCAGCGCCAGGCGTGCCGAAGTCATTTGTTTTACTGCCGATGGAAATAACGAGCGTGTCATAGGGCATGGTTCGCTCAGCAAGAACTTCCTTGCCTTGCTCGTCGGTGATAGGTGCAAGACGAATGCGCTTATTTGCTCTGTCCAGGCCAGTCAGGCGACCTAGCTGAAACTCAAAGTGATTCCATTTGGCCTGGGCGACATAGTTGAGTTCGTCGGCTGAGGAATTCAGGGAGCCTGCGGCGATTTCATGCATGAGCGGCTTCCAGATATGGGTCAGGTTGGCATCGACCAACGTGACATGTGCCTGGTTGCGCTTACCGAACTTTCTGCCCAGGCGGGTAGCCAGCTCTAAGCCCCCAGCGCCGCCGCCGACGATTACGATTCGATGTGTCATGGTGTTTAATACTCATAGTGTTGGAATTCTTTGGCGCGGACAGCCAAGGTGCCTGCGGTGATACGAGCCGCTGATGAGGCGGCTCGTATGAAGTAATTCGTTGGGTTAGTCGTCGATGACGCTTACGGTATCGCCGACTCTAATAATTCCGCCGCTCAAGATGCGGGCAGTAATTCCACCGTGGCCACGCATTGCTTGAAACGTGCCCGGCCCTAGGCGCTCTTCCAGGCGAGCGCATGGCTGGCACCAGCCGGTTGTTTCGAAAATGGCCTGACCGATCTGAAAGCGGCGATTTTTAAGGCTGAAAAGGTTAATACCTGTGACTGCTATATTGCGGCGCAAATCCTGAGGTTCAAGCGATCGTCCGATGAGCGCGCTGACAACTGCCAGATGCTCCCACTGGATAAGCGTGACCTGACGTGCATTGCGTGGGCTGGGGCGGGTATGGTCGCCCGTCAAGCCAGCCTCGCGGCGAGCCTCAACAGCATCAACAATGATCATCTCTGCTCGAGCGGCGGGGCGGACACCCATCCACTGTACGATTCCCGTTTGAGGCACAGCTGCCAAAAGCTCTTTTAGCGGTATCATCAGGTGGGCCTATTACGATAGTAGGGTGGCGGCGTACAACGCCCTTGCTCTAGAGGAGGCTTGCGGATCTGCGGTAGATGTTCTGCTTACATTGAAAAATGACAGGCGTGAATATTTTTACAGCGATGACAGCGAAATGCCAGTCACCCTGGCGCTGCTCGCTGATACAGTTTTCACTCTTTGAACCAGTAACTGGAGGCTCCATGCGCGTCTTGCGCTCTGTGCTATTGCTGATTGCTTTACTGCCCGGATTGACCTGGGCACTGGCGCCAGGAGAGCGCCTTGCACCCTGGACGCTGTTGGATCAGAACGACCAGCCTTATACGCTGGACGATAATCTGCAGGTTCTGCTGGTTGCACGCAGCATGACTGGTGCAAATCTCGTGAAGGCGGCTTTGAAGGATCAGCCCAAGGGCTATCTAGAGGCTAACAAGGTAGCCTTCCTGGCTGATATCAGTCAGATGCCCAAGGTGATATCGACGTTGTTCGCCATTCCTGCCATGCGTGACTATAACTACCGCGTGCTATTGGATCACGAAGGGCGGGTGGCGCCCCGTTACCCTGGTGACAAGGAAAAGGTTCTTTGGCTCATGCTGGATCATGGCCGTTTCGTAGGGCAGCGAGAGTTCGACTCTGCCGAAGGGCTGAAAGATGCGTTAAAGGCAAAGGCCAAATAAGGGAGGCGCTAGCCGAAACGTTATTGAGCGCTTCGGCTTAAAGCCAAGTGTGGCGAAAATGGTCAGTATGGGACGCCATGGAGCAGTGGTTTAATGGTCCCGGCGTGGCATGTCTTCTGAAAACAAATCGTCTTCCAGATCATTGCCGGGAATGGCGTGCTCCTCTGCTGCCCAGGCGCCCAGGTCTATTAGTTTGCAGCGGTCTGAACAGAAGGGGCGGTTGGGGCTGGCCTCGCTCCACTCCACGGGAGCGCCGCACGTAGGGCAATCTACGGTTAAAGGTGGCTTAGGCATGCTTGCCTCCTTGTAGGGTGAGATAAAAGTGATGCAGGCGTTCGACATGCTCATGGAGCTGCGCGAGCGTCCCGTCATTAATGAGGACATCATCCGCGTGTTTCAAGCGCTCGGCTCGCTTCATTTGCGCCTGAAGGATGGCCTTGATCTGTGTCTCGTCAGCCTGATCGCGCCGCATGGCACGTTCGAGCTGCAAGGCTTCCGGCACATCTATCACGAGTACCCGTTGAGTAAGCTGCGTCTGGCCTGATTCGATAAGCAAAGGGGAAACCAGAACGGCATAGGGCGATGTGGCTTCGTTTAATGCCCGAATGATTTCCTGGCGGATCAAAGGGTGTAACAACGACTCAAGCCAGCGCCTTTCTTCGGGGATGGCGAATATGCGAGCACGTAGCCCTGGGCGATTCAGACGACCATCAGCGAGCAGAATATCGCCGCCAAAATGGAGAGCGATCTGCTCAAGAGCGGGCTGACCAGGCTCTACCACCCAGCGGGCCGCGTGATCAGCATCTACTGTGTGAATGCCCAGCGAGCCGAAATGTTCGGCAGCGGCGCTTTTACCGCTGCCAATCCCGCCCGTAAGGCCGAGAATCCAAGGGGTGCTCATCAAAAACCGGCAAAGTGAAGGTACATGCCTGTTATTTGATCACCCCAAAGCAAAGCAATCCACCCCGCAATGGCTAGATAAGGCCCAAACGGTATCGGGGTGCTGTTTTCGGCATTCTTGAGGCGAAGCAGAATGATGCCGAGAATCGCACCCACTAAAGAGGACAGCAATATCGTAAGCGGCAGGATTTGCCAGCCGCCCCAGGCGCCCAGCATGGCCAGCAGCTTGAAGTCACCAAAGCCCATGCCTTCCTTGCCTGTGATCAGCCTGAAAAGCTGGAAAACCACCCACAAGCTCATATAACCCGCTGCTGCGCCCCAGACTGCATCGGAGAGACTAGAGAACAACTCAAACTGGTTAACCAGCAAGCCAACCCATAGCAGCGGAAGAACAATGACGTCTGGAAGAATTTGGTGATCAGCATCGATCAGGCTGGCGGCGAGCAGCCCCCAGGTCAGTAACAAGGCGCTGCCAGCCTGCCAGGTAAAGCCAAAATGCCAGACAACAAACAGGGAAAGCAGGCCGCACGCCAATTCAACCAGCGGATAGCGAGCGCTGATAGGGGTCTTGCAGCTGGAGCACTTGCCGCGCAGCATGATATAGCTGATAACAGGAATGTTTTCCCACGGCCGAATGCGATGTTGGCAGTGAGGGCAATGGGAGTGAGGCTTGGCAAGGTTATAGGGTTCCGCTTCGCCTTCGCTGGGTAGTTCCAGCATTTGGCGGGACTGGGCTATCCAGTCCCGCTCAAGCATCTTGGGGAGCCGGTGTACGACCACATTGAGAAAGCTGCCAACCAATAAGCCCAGTACCAACGCACAGCTCAAGTACGCGGCGGGGTAGGTTGCCAAAAGCTCGATAGCCTCCATTAAACAACCGAGCCCAACTGGAAGATAGGCAGGTACATGGCGATGATCAAACCGCCCACCAGTACGCCCAGAACCGCCATGATCATGGGCTCCATCAGAGCGGTAAGGCTATCGACCATGTTGTCCACTTCTTCTTCATAAAACGTGGCCACTTTATCCAGCATTTCGTCCAGTGCACCCGACTCTTCACCAATGGCCGTCATTTGCACTGCCATAGAGGTAAATACGGCAGTGGTTCGCATGGAGAAGTTCAGCTGCATGCCGGTCGAGACATCTTGCTTGATCTTGTCGACCGCGTTGCGGAAGACAACGTTACCCGTAGCGCCTGAAACCGAATCCAATGCATCCACCAGCGGTACGCCTGCAGCAAAGGTGGTGGATAAGGTGCGCGCATAGCGTGCAATCGCAGACTTATAAAGAATGGCGCCCACGACTGGTATTTTGAGTACAAAACGGTCAACGGCATCGCGGAATTTTTCAGACCGTTTGTGTGCCATCTGAAAGCCGAAACCTAAAGCGAAAAGAGCCAGCAGAACGATAAACCACCATTCTTGCAGGGTTTCTGAAAGGCCAATCACCATTAATGTAAACGCAGGTAGCTCTGCACCAAAGCCCTCGAATACGGATTGGAACTGAGGTACAACCTTGATCAATAGAATGGCTGAAACCACAATCGCTACCACTACAACCGCGGCAGGGTAGGTCATAGCCTTTTTGATTTTTTTCTTGAGCTGCTCGGTTTTTTCTTTGTAGGTCGCTACGCGATCCAGCAGCGTTTCCAGCGCACCAGACTGCTCACCCGCATCGACTAGGTTGCAGTAGAGATCATCGAAGTATTGAGGCTTTTTACGCAGCGAGCTAGACAGGCTGTTACCCGCTGCCACGTCCTGCTTGACGTCATCGACCAGCTTGCGCATGTTCGGGTTATCAAAGCCTTCGCTGATAATGTCGAACGACTGCAGCAAAGGAACGCCAGCCCCCAGCATAGTGGCTAGCTGACGAGTGAACAGGGCGATGTCCATCGGCTTGATCTTTTTGCCGCGGCTGAAGATCGAGACTGATTTTTTGCGTACGCGCGTGGGGTTGATCCCTTGCTTGCGCAGTTGGGCCTTGACCAGGGCAGGGTTCAGCCCGGTCATTTCGCCCTTGATCTTGACGCCTTTACGGTCCGTTCCCTCCCAGGTAAAAGCGCTCATTTTTAATGCTTTGTCGGCCATGCAATCCGCTCTTCAGGTGCTGGAGTGCGTCTTGTCAATGTGCAGCCTTGCTGTTTGACGACGTCCACTCTTGTTCATGTGACTGACCAGCCCTTCATGGGCATCGAGTGGACACGCAAAGTTCGCGCCAATCAGTCCTTGGTGACGCGGTTTACTTCTTCCAGGCTGGTTACGCCTTGCATGGCCTTGAGCAGGCCAGATGTCCGTAGGTCATTAAAGCCCTCTTCACGCGCCTTGCGGGCAATCTCGATCGAGTTGCCTTCTTCCATGATCAGGTTCTGCATGGCAGATGTGATCTTCACGACTTCATAAATACCCACACGGCCACGGTAGCCGTTATTGCAATCCTCGCAACCAATAGGTGAGTACAGCGTAAACTTGCCGATCTGGCTTTCGGGGAAACCTTCACTCAACAAGGTTTCTCTTGGTACATCATGTGGCTTTTTACATTTAGGGCACAGCTTGCGTGCCAATCGTTGAGCAATGATCAGGTTGACCGATGTGGCGATGTTAAAAGCAGGTACGCCCATGTTCCGCAGGCGCGTCAGTGTTTCTGCCGCGCTGTTGGTATGCAGCGTCGACATAACCATGTGACCCGTTTGTGCAGCCTTTATGGCAATCTCTGCTGTTTCCAGATCGCGGATCTCGCCCACCATGATCACGTCAGGATCTTGACGGAGAAACGCTCTAAGCGCTTGGGCGAAGTCTATTCCTTGACGCGGGTTAACGTTAACCTGGTTAATACCCTCCAGGTTGATCTCTACCGGATCTTCTGCCGTCGAGATATTGATGTCGACTGTATTAAGGATGTTCAAGCCTGTGTACAGCGATACGGTTTTGCCAGAGCCAGTGGGGCCGGTTACCAGAATCATGCCCTGTGGTTGGCTAAGCGCCTCCATATAAAGCTCTTTCTGGCGCTCTTCATAGCCCAACGCATCAATACCCATCTGCGCAGTGGAGGGATCGAGAATTCGCATCACAATCTTCTCGCCCCAGAGGGTCGGAAGCGTGTTGACACGAAAATCGATGGACTTGTTTTTGGAAACCTTGAGCTTCACGCGACCATCCTGCGGCTTGCGGCGCTCGGAAATATCCATACTCGCCATTACCTTCAGACGGGCCGAAATGCGTGGGGCCAGCTGAATAGGCGGGCGTGCCATTTCATGCATGACGCCATCGGTACGAAAACGCACTCGATACATTTTCTCGTAAGGCTCAAAGTGCAGGTCAGACGAGCCGCGCTTGATAGCGTCGAGCAGCATCTTGTTGACGAAGCGTACAACCGGGGCATCGTCCGCATCTACTTCAGACTTTTTTTCTTCTTCTGTATTGATCTCGATATCAAGATCAATATCACCAAGATCCAGCCCACCGGTGCCGTTATCCAGGTACTGATCAATGGCGTTATGAAGCTTGTCATCCTCAACCAGAATAGGCTCAGCCGTAAGGCCGGTACTGAACTGAATGTCATTAATGGCCTGCTGGTTGGTTGGGTCGGATATGCCGATAAAAAGCTTGTTACCCCGTTTGGCAAGCGGCAGAAAGTGATGCTGTTGCATCAACTTCTCGCTCACGACCTCTTTAGGCAAGGACTCCTTATCTACTGCGCTGAGGTCTAAAAACGCCAAGCCGAATTGTTCTGCAGACAGCTCCGCAATCGCACGGCTTTTAACGAGGCGATTTTGAACTAGGTGTGTCACCAGTGGGACTTTACTGATCTTGCTCTGCGCAACTGCGCTTTGAGCCGTTTTTTCATCGAGTAGCTCGGCTAAAACAAGCTGACGGGCAAGACCAGAGAGAGGCGCTAAATCATTCATAAGACTGGCCGATAAGGATAAGCGATGCCTGCCTTATAGCAGTCGAAAGCAGTCCTATCAAATACGCTCTTTGGCCTGACAATTATTGTCAGTACTTGCCATGCAGGCGAAGCGGCAGGAAATCTATTTCACACAAATACTGTGATCTAAGCGGTTGGCACGCTGAATGCTTAAGGAGAATCAGGCATGTTGAGCCTACTTCTTCTATTGGAGACAAGCATGAAAGCTCAAAAAGGTTTTACGTTGATTGAATTGATGATCGTTGTAGCGATCATTGGTATTTTGGCTGCGATCGCAATTCCTGCGTATCAGGATTACATCGCTCGCTCTCAAATGGCTGAGGCTGTGAGTTTGACTGACGGTGTAAAGACAAGTGTAACTGAAGTCTTTACTCAGAATGGAACGTGCCCGACCAATGGAAATGATGGTATTCCTGCAGCTACGGATATTAAAGGAAAGTATGTAGCTCAAGTTGCTACAGGTGGTACTGCAGCTGCTGATGGTGGATGCACTATCACTGCGACAATGGCGGCTAGTGGGATTTCTACTCCTATTCAAAAGCAAACTCTTACAATGACTTTGAGTAATGCTGATAAAGGGTCAAGCATCTGGACCTGTACTTCCAGCGCAGATCAAAAATATCTACCTAGCGCATGTAAGAACGGTAGCTAATATTGGTTTAGAAAAGCCCTGCGTTTGCAGGGCTTTTTTTTGAGGAGGAAAAGTGTTAGTGGTTTTTAGTAGGAGTTATTGCTTTATTTATTTGTTAGCGTTTATTGGAGGGAGCCTATTTTTTAGGATGCATGATATTGCTTGGCATGACTCCCAGAGAATTGCGGAGATAAGTTTCTTTTGGGTTGCTTCGTTAGCGATTCTTTTCTTTGATAAGCGAGATTTTTTTGTAGATACAAAAATCACTTTTTTTTTATCTGCATTTTTTTTTATTGGTTTGTTTTCGAGTCTCTTCTCAAATCAGCCCGTCTGGGCATTAGTAGAGTTGGCCTTATTTTTAGGGTGTTTTGGTTTCTATCTCTACATTTCTTCGATGAGAAACGCTTTGGGTGAGAAAGCGGATTGGGCTTTTCTTGTTTTAATACTTTTAATTGTAGTAGTTAAAGCTGTTCAGTTCTTTTCTTCCTATATTGCTGCCTGCTTTAGTGGTGATGAAGCTCTTGATGTCTGGCTGCTGGCGGATGGATTTTCTAATATAAGGCATTACGGGCAGTTTCAAACGTTTATGCTGTCTATATTAGTTTTTTTGACTTTCCCTATTGATGGGAAGAGATTTTACAGCATTGCTGCTTTCGTGCTGTTAGTTTTATTTTGGGTAATAGTTATTGCCTGTGGCACCCGGGGGACTTGGCTTGGAATAGCTTGCGCGGGTGCCCTTATTTTTTTAATTTCAAGCGTGGGTCGTTTCTGGTTTCTGATTCAAGCTGGCGCAGCATGCATAGCTTTGTTGGTGTATTTTTGTTTGTTTCATATAATTACCGACGCGCTGCATATAACTATTCTGCAGTCGGCAGCCAATCGCATTACTACATCGTTATCTTCCAGGGATATTATCTGGGAAAAAGCTATAGGGATGATTATGGCTCACCCTTTTCTAGGTGTTGGGCCAATGCATTTTGCCGATACGTATAATCCTGTTGCCGCTCATCCTCATCAGGCCTTCTTGCAGATTGCTTGTGAATGGGGTATTCCTGCCTTAATTATTCTAATTGTCTTGCTTGTTAAGTTTTTTAAGTTTAGTTTTTTAGTTGCTCGCTCTGCTGATTTAAAGAAAAGAGACTCTGTTCTTCAAGTATCCCTTATTGCTGGTTTGTGGGCTGCGTTAGTCCAGTCAATGGTTGATGGGGTAATTGTTATGCCTTATAGCCAGTTATGGTTAATGATATTTGCAGGGTGGTTGAATGGCTCTTGTGCTTCTAGTTATGCAGAGATCGATAAACGCTGCGCTAATACGTTGAAAATAGTACTTTTAAGCTCATCGCTATTTCTAGTGTTTATTGTATTTAGAGATATCAATCATTTGGATTGGATGAAGGAAGGTGGGCAGAAAAATGAATGGGGCTATTTTCAACCACGCTTTTGGTCACAAGGAATAATTGCTATTCCGGAGTCAAGGCTCTAAATCTTGACTAGTAGGGTTGCCTTGCTTATCTTAAAGGAATGCCGGTGTAGCTCAGTTGGTAGAGCAGCGCATTCGTAATGCGAAGGTCGTAGGTTCGACTCCTATCACCGGCACCATCTCGATGGGCTTAAATTTCTCTAAATCTTTAGCTATTTCGTGCCGTCTGAAGTTTGGTAGGGCGTTCATTCAGGCGCTACATCTTTCCTAATATAGCTGTCATATATAAGCTTATGTTTCCAATAACATGCTGCCTGTATACGTTTGCCTTTTTAAGGAAGAAGATCTTTTTAACAGCTTTTGAGCTTATGGCTGTACGATAATTAGTGAGCGATATTTTGCTTTTGCTGCTCAAGAGGTGCTCGTAGCTCTTGAGTATCTTCAGATTATGTTCATTGTACTCCCTTAGAGTGCCTCCCAAGTTTCTGGCAAATCGGGTGACTCTGTCTTTTAAGGAGATGTGGCAACCTACAACGTTATACGTATGCTGGCGATATTCAAGGCTTGGCTTGCTGTCGTAAATTACAGTGCCATTGCAGCCACTTACAATCAGGTAGGTTAGCCAATCGTGTGAGACGATGTGGCTGTCGAATGGAGTTTCTTCTAACAATTCTCTTGTTTTTTGGTTGATTAGCATGGTGTTTCCCCCTGCTAAGCTTTGTACAAGTGCATTGTTAAAGCTGGGTCTTCTTCGAAAGAGAGGGGAATAGCCGATTGAATTTCCGTTTTCGTCAATCAGATGGGTCCGTGTACAATATAACCCTGGAGTGCTTTTTCCTATAGCGGATAAGCTAATTACGCTGCGCTCCAATTTATCTTCATGCCAAATGTCATCTTGATCGCTAAAGGCGAAGTAATCAGCCTCAATCAATTTATTGCGTATAAGCGACATAAAGTTTTTGGAAAAGCCCTGTTTAGGGCCTTCCAATATCACGATTTTCTGCTCACCCAGTTCTGTTTGGTACTTAGAAAGTATCTCTATGGTTCTATCTTTTGAACCATCATCTGAGGCGTAAAGCACCCAGTTTCTATGGGTTTGCTTGATAATTGAGTCAAGCTGCTCGGCCAAAAACCGCTCTCCATTATAGGTGCACAATAAAATAGCTATGGTGGGTTGCTCTGGAGAGGTATTGCATACTTCGTGCATGGCAAAAAACTCTAATCATAAAGCTCGGCTTGACTCGTGGGTGTATTTAAGCAACCGATATGCCAACGTGATCCACTTAACGCTTTGAGTGATAAGGCTTTAATGAGAGCTGAGGTTCGCGCTAAGGCGGATTGACTCTATGTACGAGGGCGTCAAAAAAACATTGCCAGTTTTCAGCCTTGGGGGCTTGCAAAGAGGTAGTGGCAGGGCGGCCCTGTATGAGAATCAAGGCGAAGGGATTTTCATGCAATTGTTGCACCATGCCCTTTCTTTTATGAAGTGCTGCTTGCTGCAACATGCAGCTTAGGTTTTTTCTGTGATGTCCCTGGACGTATCAGCGTTTGGCTGGCGATTGGTCGAAATCTTGATGGTTAGCTCACGCTTCTCAGGGTACGATTAGGGGGTAAAGGCAACTTTATGGATGAACGCTGTTCAGATTCCCTCACTAGAGATGGGAGTCGCCGTAGCTCAACCATAAACATGATCAAGGTCATACCTATGCGGTGATCTCGGTTAGCTGGTACAGCTACTCTGTAATGATGATCAACGCAACGTTCACTTATCAACGCTATGGGATCAACGTTGTTCAAGGCTCGTAACGTGGTATGCAGGCAGGCTGGTCATAACGGTACGCTGCAGGAGGCGGGCAATGCAGAACGACGCTAATGTGGTTCATTTCAAAACGCTCAGTGATGCGGCGTTGCGGATTCCTGCTGCCCTCGTTCCGGTACGCGACAAAGCTGCCCAGCGGCTCAATGCAGCGCTCCAGCAATTGTTCGATAACGCGGACGATGCGCTGTTCGAGATGGCTGACCGCGCCACCAGTAACAATGAGCAGAATCTGTTCTTCGAAGCGATGCGTGACTTGCGCCTGAAGCGCAAGACGATCGAGCGTAATTTTTTGCAGCGCTACTTTGAGCGTTTCGCGGGCCTGAATCAGGCAGACATGGCAAAAAATACTGCTCAGCTCGACGCCATTTCGTTCGAGGATCTGAGTCTGGTCCAGAATGACCAGCTCGAAGAGTCTGTCGCGCTCGATACAATGGTGACCAAAGCTGTCACCCGTAATGCGCTGGCCCTGGGCCATCTAAGTATTCGTTTCAATACCCAGTTAAGCCGAACGCTGGACGAAAACTCCAACCCGTTGGCGCCTCGCCCCTTGTGCGAAGCGTTTCTGGATGCGTGCCGTGGTTTGGGTGTTGAGATCAAGGTCAAGCTGATCATTCTCAAGCTGTTCGAGCGCTTTGTGCTGAATGGTTTGGACCGCGTGTATGCCGAGGCAAATCAGCAGTTGATCGATGCGGGAATTCTCCCTCATCTCAAGCTGGCGCCGCCGCGTAATACGGGTCGCAGTGCATCGGGTTATACCGGCCGCACGGCATCCACCACACCGGATAGCGAACAGGATCAGGAAGTATTCAGCGCGCTGCAGGGGCTGCTGGCGCAGGTACGTCGCAGTGGCAGCGGCTCAATGGGTATGTCTGGCGGTGAGCCAGCAGGCGCGGCTGAGCTTCATCCTATTACCAGTTACGATCTGATGCGGCTGTTGTCCCACTTGCAGCAGCATGTGCCTTCGCATGTCGAGAACAGTTACGACTTGCGCGGGATGCTGGATGACGCGCTGGGGCGTATCAGTGCGCGTAGCGGTCGAAAGCGGGTAGTGGGGCAGGTTGATGATGATGTTATCAATCTGGTGTCCATGCTGTTCGAGTTCATCCTTGATGACCTGACGCTGCCTGATTCCCTGAAAGCGCTGATTGCCCGTCTGCAGATTCCCATGCTCAAGGTGGCGGTGCTGGATAAGGCCTTTTTCAGCCGACCCAATCATCCGGCCCGTAAGCTCTTGAATGAGATTGCGGCGGCCTCGCTTGGTTGGGAAGAGCAGAATGAGCTGCAGCGCGATGGGCTTTATCTGAAGATCGAGCAGATCGTTCAGCGGCTGCTCAGTGATTTTGTGGATGACCCGGATATCTTCAGCGAGCTGTTGAATGACTTTCTGGCCTATATGAGTGATGAGCGTCGCCGGAGTGAGTTGCTTGAGCAGCGCACACGGGATGCGGAAGAGGGGCGTGCGCGGGCTGAGCAAGCTCGCCAGCAGGTAGAGGCCGCGCTGAATGAGCGTTTGGTTGGGCGTACGCTGCCGGAAGTAGTGGTTCGGGTCATTCGCGAAGCGTGGAGTCAGGTGCTCCTGTTGACGTGTCTCAAGCAGGGCTATGGCTCTGCCGAATGGCTCGCCGCGCTGCAGACGATGGATGATCTGATCTGGAGTGTTGAGCCGCATGAAGATGCCGGCTCGCGGCAGAAGTTGCTGGGTATGGTGCCGGGGCTGCTCAAGGCCCTGCGCGAAGGGCTTGCCAGCGCGGCCTTCGATCCCTTCTCTACCAGTGAGTTTTTCACCCAGCTTGAAGCCTTGCATGTACAGACATTCCAGCAGGCCAAGCGTGTCGAGCACGGTGCAGCGGCGGTAGCCCATGAGCCACTGGCAGCGATGGTTGAGGTGGCTGATGAGATTGTGCTTCAGCCGGTTCAGGCCAAGCCTGCCGAGACGGCGTTCAAGCCGGATGAGGAGTCGCTCAGAACGATTGACGCTATTCATGTGGGTAGCTGGATTGAGCTGACCGAAGCCGATGATCACAAGGTCCGCTGCAAGCTGGCGGCGGTTATCAAGTCTGCTGGACGTTATATTTTTGTAAATCGCGCAGGCATGAAGGTGATGGAAAAGTCACGTGAAAGCCTGGCTGTCGACTTGAGTCATGGAAAGCTGCGTATTCTGGACGATGCCCTGTTGTTTGATCGAGCGCTGGAATCCGTCATCGGAAATCTCCGCACGCTCAAACGCACCTGATTTCTTCCGCTTATTCAAAACACCGATCATGGGGCCACTCGGATCGGTGTTCTTGGTCCTTCTGCCGCTCTGGTTTACATTAAGCGCTCACAGGAGTTCTTATGTCCCCAGATTTTCAGGCGGGATGGTGGGCTCACGCTCAGCGTTGCCCGTCACCCAACTACAATGAGCGTCCCGTGGGAGAGCAGGTCTCGCTGCTGGTTATCCACAACATTAGTTTGCCGCCCGGCCAGTTTGGGACGGGAAAGGTCCAGCCTTTCTTTCAAAACACGCTGGACTGCAGTGAACATCCCTTTTTTCAGGAAATAGCCTCGTTAAGGGTGTCAGCCCATTTTCTGATTGAACGTACAGGCGCTGTGACGCAGTTTGTGTCCTGTGATGATCGTGCCTGGCACGCTGGCGTATCCTGTTTTGCGGGCAGGGAAGGTTGTAATGATTTTTCGATAGGGATTGAACTGGAAGGTACCGATACCGAGCTTTATACGCAGGCGCAATACCATGTGCTTGAGCAACTGACGCGCGATGTGCTTCGGCATTATCCAGCCATAACACCTGACCGTATTTGCGGACATAGTGATATTGCACCAGACCGCAAGACCGATCCTGGGCCTGCCTTTGATTGGCACCGGTATCGGGCATTTTTGACAGGGGAGGGTAAATGACCTTTCTGAGCTTATTGCTTGTGTTGGGCGTTGTATGGACAACCCACTGGCGGTTGCGGCTGCAGCGTGATGGCTGGTGGCGCGCGCTGTTGGCTGAGGTGGAGCTGCATGTAGGGCGTCATAGCTCAATCGCGCTAATCGTTGTGGTAGGTGTACCCCTGCTGATATTGGCTCTGATGCTGGCAGTATTAAAGCCGGTTGCCTATGGCTGGCTGCTGTTGCCCGTACATGTGCTCGTGCTGTTGTATAGCCTGGGCCGGCATGACCCCAGGCAGGCATTGGCAGGTTTCAGAGATTCCTGGCGGCGGGGTGATCTAGAGGCCGCAGCCTTGCGTGCAGAGCAGGATCTAGGTCTTCAAGCGGAAACGCCGGATGGGCTCTTGGCGCGTGTGCAAGAGCAGCTGCTATGGCGAGGCCACGAGGGCTTCTTTGCCGTGATTTTCTGGTACGTTGTGCTGGGACCGCTCATGGCGTTGGCTTATCGACTGGTTGCGCTGACGGCTGCCCATGCGCGTAGCCCTGCCTTGCGCGCCCATGCAGAACAGCTGTGCCATGCCTTTGATTGGCTGCCGGCACGCTTACTCACTGCCAGCTTTGCGCTGGTTGGTGATTTTCTTTGCGCCAGCCGCGCAACGTTATCCGAGTGGTTGAACTGGGATATTCCCACTCCCAAGCTGCTGGCTGATGCCGGTCGCGCTGCGGCTGATTTGCCTGTGGCTCTGGATGCCGAGGCGGGTGTTCACAGTCTTGATACGTTGTGGCAGTTACTCGTCAGGGCTGCTGTGCTCTGGTACGTCTTGTTAGCGCTCTGGACGGTGGTGGGACGCTAGTCTTCTAAAGCGCGTCAGGGTCCCACCCGAAGACGGCACACGCATTGGTTGTACTGGCCTGGGCAAGTGCTTCGGAGGTCACGCCGAACAGCTCGGCCAGTGCCGCGCAGATATCAGGTAGATGGGTAGGGCTGTTACGGATGCCTGGGTACATGGCAGGGGCCATGTCAGGGGCGTCGGTTTCCAAAACGATGCCGTCCAGCGGCAGCCGCGGCACGACCTTTCTCAGTCGATTGGCTTGCGGCCATGTCGGCGCGCCACCCAAGCCCAGCTTGAATCCTAGCTTCAGATACTCCCGCGCTTCTTCGTAGCTGCCCGCAAAAGCGTGGACAACGCCCGCTCTGGGCGGCTTGTAGCGTTTTAGCGTGGCGATGACATCGGCATGGGCTTTTCTGACGTGCAGCAGGCTCGGCAGTTCGTATTCGATAGCCAGTTCGAGGTGTGATTCGAAAAGCGTCTGTTGGCGTGCCTTGTCGGGCTGCTCGATATAGTAATCCAGTCCGAATTCACCCAGTGCGCAAAGCTTGGGATGACTAGCCCATTGATCCAGCCATGCCCTGAGCGTGTCGATGTCGCTCTCCTTGTGCACGTCCAGATAGCAGGGATGCAGGGCCAGGGCCGCGTAGAGCGGCTCATGGGCCAGCGCGGTGGACCATAACTGCGACCATAGGGATTCTTCGACACCAATCAGCACCTGACGCCGTACGCCTAGCGACGCGCACTGGTGCAGAAGTACCTCCCGATCATCGTCGAAGCCGGGAAAATCCAGGTGATTATGGGTATCGATCAACATGGTAGGGGCCAGCTAGTCTTTGTGACGAGTCTTAAGCTGTCGGGGGATGGCATGAACACCGGGCTCGTAATGATGGGATTCGATGGCGTCCAGCATGAGGTTCAGGGCCTGCTCTGCAATGAGTTCGTGCTGCTGATAGAGTCCGTTGACCTTGATGGGAACGAAGTCGAGCAGCTGGGCGTCGCCAAAGGTGGCGAGACGCAGATGGGAAGGCCAGCCTTCAGCCTGCTGTTGGAAAACATCGAAAACGCCTTCCAGCAGCACGTATGCCGTCGTGATGATCGCATCAGGCATATGGCCCAGCTCGCTCATCAGGTCCAGCATCAGGTCGCGTCCGCAGGTACGGCTGAACTGCTCGCCATAGCGAATCAGCTTCTTGCCGTTGAAGTCCTGTAAGGCCGATTCGAAACCCGCGGCGCGCTCACGGCTGATGACGAGGTCCGGACGGGCCGCGATCAGGGCGATTTCTCGAGGCGGCGTATCCAGCAGGGTCTTCGTCAGAAGGGAGCTGGCGGTCCGGTCGTCACTGACGACAGAGCAGAATTGGCTGGGATCGAGCTGACGGTCCACGGCTACCACAGGCAATCCCTCTGCCTGCAGGCGGCGATAGGGCGTATCGTCATCGGCCAGACAGCTGGCGGTGATAAGGCCATCGCAGCGGCGTGCGCGAAACAGCGAGAGCAATTGCCGTTCGGTATCGGGCTCATCGTCAGTACAGGCAATGAGCAGTTGATAGCCCCGCAGCCGGGCTCTGATTTCCAGCTGCTTGGCCAGCCGTGCATAGCTGGGGTTTTCCAGGTCAGGCAGGATGAACCCAAGCGTCAGGGTCTGGCCGCGACGCAAGCCAGCGGCGCGCTGGTCCGGCTGGTAGCCGTATTGTTCGACCACTTGCTGTACGCGCGTGACGGTGGCTGGACTGATGCGCCGCTGGTCGGCTTTTCCGTTAATGACGTAGCTGGCCGTGGTCACGGAGACGCCTGCCAGTCGAGCTATATCACTGAGCTTCAAAACGATTCCTCTTGTGGCCGTGCGGTCTGGAACGCCTTTCTTGCTTATATGACCGCAATACCTTGCCTTTCATTGACGATAATCCATTTTCGAAAACAGACGGTCCGGTATCTAACGCAATGGGCTGGCCTTTATTGTGTGTAGTGCTTCAAGGATCAACGATTATCGAGTAACGTGCCACTCTGTTTTGGTGAAACGTTTCAGCACAATAGTGTCTTATCGCTGTTATGTCTGTATCGCCCGATGTCGATGATTCAACATGCGATTAGGCTAAAACAATCATTACAAGAAAGGCACGGTGCTCTTCGGTCGCTCGTAGTGCCATGGAGGATTTGAATGTTCGAACTCGATGCGCAGCATATTCGCATGGGACAACAGGCCGCTGACAAGGATAGCGCGCTTGCCCTGCTGGGTGAGGCCCTTGTCGCGGATGGGCTTGTGGCTCCCGGCTATATCGATGGTTTGCGTGCTCGCGAAGCCCAGGGTTCTACCTACCTTGGACAGGGTATTGCCATTCCCCATGGTACTCCTCAGACCCGTGACCATGTGTTTACAACGGGCGTACGAATCATGCAATTCCCCGATGGTGTAAGTTGGGGGGAAGGGCAGACCGCTTATCTGGCCATTGCAATTGCCGCCAAATCTGATGAACACCTTCGAATTCTCCAGTTATTGACGCGTGCACTGGGTGAAAAGTCGCTGGACGAGGCGATTCGCCGTGCCGAAAGCGCCGAGGCGATTGTTCAATTGCTGCATGGCGCCCCGCAAGAGCTTGAGCTGGATGACCAGCTGGTGCGTCTGCACGTGGAGGCTGATGATCTTGAAGACTTAGCGTGGGAAGGGGCACGTCTTCTGAAGAAGACACAATGCGTTGAGGCGGGATTTGCCGGTGCGCTACAAACGGGCGTCCCTCTGCCACTAGGAGAAGGGCTTTGGTGGCTGCACAGCGACCATGCCGTAAGCCGTCCTGGTCTTGCGTTTGTGACACCCGCAGCGCCGGTGACGTTGGAGGGGCAGCCAGTCAAGGGCTTGTTCTGTTTGGCCAGCCTTGGTGAGGCTCACCGTGATTTGCTGGAGCGCCTGTGTGACTTGCTGATCGCTGGCCGTGCCCAGGAGCTTAGCCAGGCAACCTCCAGCCGGGCGGTGCTCGAAGCGCTGGGCGGTGAGGTAGCACCGAACTGGCCCAGTGCGAGTGTGGTGCTGGCTAATGCCCATGGCTTGCATGCGCGTCCGGCCAAGGAGCTGGCGCGTGTGGCGAAGACTTCAACCGGTGAGGTTCGGGTCAGGGTGGATGGCGGAACGGCCGTTTCGGCCAAGAGCTTGTCTCGCCTGCTGGCGTTGGGTGCGCGCCGTGGTCAAGTGCTTGAGTTTCTGGCTGAGCCGGGAACCAATGCCGAAGCGCTGCTGGGAGATCTTGTCGCGGCGGTCGAGGCCGGGTTAGGTGAAGAGGTTGAGCCCATTAGCGCCAATACTCAACCGGCGCACGCGGCCGTGCCGGTTGAAACCAATATTCTGGCGCGGGCAGAGGACGCTGCGCCGCTAGCCTCAGGCGATACCTTCAAGGCCATTGCTGCGGCACCGGGGCTAGCCGTTGGGCCAGCCTATGTCGTGGCTCAGCAGCATTTCGACTTTCCTGCCGAGGGTGAGGGGGCTGCCGCTGAAACCGAGCGCCTCGAAGCGGCACTGGCGGCAGTCAGAACGGAAATCGATGCCCTGATCAGCCGTAGCGAGGCCGGCGCCATTCGCGACATCTTTCTGACCCATCTGGAGATGCTTGATGATCCGGATCTGCGTGAGGGCGTACAGATGCGCCTCAAGCGCAATGCCAGCGCCGCAGCGGCCTGGAACGCACAGATCGAGGAGGCGGCCGCTCAGCAGGAGTCATTGAAGGATGCGCTCCTGGCCGAGCGTGCGGCTGATCTGCGTGATGTAGGCCGCCGTGTTCTGGGGCATCTGTGTGGGGTTGGGTCTGCCAGTGAGCCAAGCGAGCCCTATGTGCTGGTCATGGATGAGGTCGGGCCTGGTGACGTGGCGCGTCTGGACCGTGACAGGGTCGCCGGTATCCTGACGGCACGTGGGGGTGCCAGCTCTCACAGCGCCATTGTTTCCCGCGCCTTGGGTATTCCTGCGATTGTAGGTGCTGGCCCGCGTGTACTGAACCTTGCACCTCAGACCATTCTACTGCTGGATGGCGATCATGGCCTTGTCGAGGTCGGGCCGGATGCCGCACGCATCGAGCAGGTTCGTATAGAACGCGAGGTGCGGGAGCATCGTCGACAGGAGGCCGAAGCCAAGCGGTTTGAGCCTGCGGTCACCCGCGACGGGCACCGTATTGAGGTGGCTGCGAACCTGGGCAACACTGCGGATGCCCCGTCGGTAGTCGAACAGGGCGCAGAGGCAGTTGGCTTGCTGCGTACCGAGCTGGTATTCATGAGCCATGATTCGGCACCTGACGAGCAGGCGCAGGAGAAGGATTACCGACGCGTACTGGATGCGTTGGATGGACGACCGCTGGTGGTACGTACGCTGGATGTGGGAGGCGACAAGCCGTTGCCTTATATGCCAATTCCGGCCGAAGAGAACCCGTTCCTGGGCATTCGCGGTATACGCCTGACCCTACGTTGCCCGGAGGTGCTGGAAACCCAGTTGCGCGCCTTGCTTCGTGCGGCCGAGGGGCGTCCGCTTAGAATCATGTTTCCGATGGTGGGACGGGTTGAGGAGTGGCGTCAGGCGCGAGATATCCTCAATCGTCTGCGGCAGGAGATTCCGGCGGTCAATTTGCAGGTAGGCATCATGATCGAAGTACCTTCGGCAGCCCTGTTGGCACCGGTGCTAGCGCAGGAAGTGGATTTCTTCAGCGTCGGAACGAATGACCTGACCCAATACGCCTTGGCGATCGACCGTGGTCATCCTTTATTGTCCGGCGAGGCTGATGGCTTGCATCCCAGCGTGCTGCGCCTGATCGATATGACGGTCCAGGCCGCCCATGCACATGGCAAGTGGGTAGGCGTATGCGGAGAGTTGGCCGCCGATCCGCTGGCGGTTCCGCTTTTGATGGGGCTGGGTGTGGATGAACTCAGCGTTTCAGCGCGCAGCATTCCGCTGGTCAAGGCGCGGGTGCGTGAACTGAATTTCGTGGCTGCACAAGCCTGTGCCCAGCGAGCACTGGCGCTGGCGACAGCAGATGAAGTGCGCGCCAGCGTGGAGGCCATGCAATGAGCCGTGTTTTGACCGTTACCTTGAATCCCGCGCTGGATCTGACTGTACGACTGCCCGAACTGCATCCGGGAGAAGTAAACCGTAGTGAAGCGGTTGTCATGCACGCGGCAGGCAAGGGACTGAATGTGGCCCAGGTCCTGGCAGACCTGGGGCATTCGCTGACCGTAACCGGCTTTCTGGGCGCTGATAACGCCAAGCCGTTCGAGGCCTTGTTTGCCGAGCGTGGCTTCAAGGATGCCTTTGTGCGGGTGGAGGGCGAGACCCGCAGTAATATCAAACTGGCCGAAACCTCAGGCCGCATTACGGACATCAACGGGCCGGGGCCGCATGTTACCGAGACTGCCCAGGCTCAGTTGCTGCGCACCCTGGACGACGTAGCGCCGGGACACGATCTGGCCGTTGTGGCTGGCAGTCTGCCACGCGGCATCGGTGCCGACTGGCTTGCCGAGCTGGTTCAACGGCTGAAAGCCCTAGGCTTGCGGGTGGCACTGGATACCAGTGGCGCCGCGCTGCGTGCCGGGCTCAAGGCTGGGCCTTGGCTGGTCAAGCCCAATACCGAGGAGCTGTCCGACGCCTGCTCGGCACCTGCCGATACTGCCGAGCAGCAGGCCCAGCTGGCCGCTCAGCTGGCCGCTCAAGGTGTTGAGCACATAGTGATCTCTCAGGGCAGCGAGGGTGTTCGGTGGTTTGCGCCAGGTCGCGTACTGCAGGCCGTTCCGCCCAGGGTGCAGGTGGCCAGCACCGTAGGGGCCGGCGACTCGCTTCTGGCCGGTATGGCGCACGGGTTGCTCACCGGACTTGAGCCGCAGGACGCATTACGCAATGCCACAGCCATTGCTGCCATGGCCGTCACTCAAATCGGCTTTGGCATTGATGATCCTGCCCGTTTGGCAGAGTTGGCGAACGGCGTCAGTGTTCACGTCATGACAGAACAATAAGCAGGGATAACTCATGAATATCGCAATCGTTACGACCTGCCCGACGGGCATGGTTACCAGTGTGCTCAGTGCACGATTGCTGGATGCTGCCGCACAGCGCCGTGGCTGGCAGACCAGCGTTGAAATCCACGACGGCCCCGAAGCTACGCTGCTGACGGATGATCAGATCGCTCGGTCTGAATTGATTGTCGTTGTGCATACCGGTGCGGTAGACCTTCGCCGCTTCGCGGGCAAGCGCGTTTACCGTGCAACACCGGCGGAAGCCCTGCGGGACGTCGATGCTTTTTTGCAGCGTGCCGAGCGTGAGGCCAAGGTGTACGAAGCCAACGCCGAGCCTGAAGCTGTCAGCGCAGCCGCTGCACCCACCAAGCAGCCCCGTCTGGTGGCGATCACGGCCTGCCCAACCGGCGTTGCACATACGTTCATGGCAGCTGAGGCATTGATTCAGACCGCCAAGAAGCTGGGCTATAAGCTGGATCTGGAAACCCAGGGGTCAGTGGGCGCACGCAACCCTCTCAGTGCCGAGGCGATCGCGGAGGCCGATGCGGTTCTGCTGGCAACTGACATCGAGGTCAATACGGATCGCTTCGTGGGTAAGAAGGTTTTCCGTTGCGGTACTGGTGTTGCCCTCAAGCAGCCTGAAGCTACGCTCAAGCGTGCATTAGCTGAGGGTGAGATCCTGGGAGGTGCGGCGGCTGCTTCGTCTTCCGGACAAGCCAAGGCCGGTGCGAAAAAGGAAAAGACCGGAGTCTACAAGCACCTGCTGACGGGCGTGTCCTACATGCTGCCTATGGTAGTCGCCGGAGGCCTGTTGATTGCCCTGTCGTTTGTCTTTGGGATCGAGGCGTTCAAGGAGCAGGGCACGCTGGCGGCTGCATTGATGCAGATCGGTGGCGAAGCCGCGTTTAAGCTCATGGTGCCGGTGCTGGCCGGTTACATTGCATACTCCATTGCCGACCGGCCGGGCCTTGCGCCGGGAATGATCGGTGGGTTGCTGGCCAGTAATCTGGGCGCGGGCTTTATCGGCGGTATCGTGGCAGGCTTTCTGGCCGGTTATGTGGCGAAGGCGATCGCTCGCTGGGTGAAGCTGCCGGCCAGCGTGGAGGCCCTCAAGCCTATTCTGATCATTCCGCTATTGGCGAGCCTGATTACCGGCCTCGTGATGATCTATGTTGTGGGAACGCCGGTTGCTCAGGCATTGACCGCGCTGACGGGCTTTCTGGAAAACATGGGCACGTCTAATGCCGTTCTGCTGGGTGTCATTCTGGGCGCCATGATGTGTGTGGATCTGGGTGGGCCGATCAACAAGGCGGCGTATGCCTTTACCGTAGGGTTATTGGCATCCAAGACCTATGGTCCGATGGCGGCTACGATGGCGGCCGGTATGGTGCCTGCGATCGGTATGGGGCTTGCTACCGTTCTGGCGCGCCGCAAGTTTGCCCAGAGCGAGCGTGAAGCGGGCAAGGCGGCCTTTGTCCTGGGGTTGTGCTTCATTTCCGAAGGGGCAATTCCCTTTGCAGCGAAAGACCCGCTGCGTGTGATTCCCGCGAGCATCGCGGGCGGCGCATTGACCGGTGCGCTCGTCATGCTGTTCAACTGCAAGCTGATGGCGCCCCATGGCGGTCTTTTCGTACTCCTGATTCCCAACGCCATCAATCACGCCTGGCTATACCTGGCCGCCATTGCGGCGGGCAGTATCTTGACCGGTGTGGTGTACGCTGTGATCAAGCGGGGGGAGGTACAGGAAGAGCTGGTACCTGCGGCATGATAAAAAAGGGCTCTCAGGAGCCCTTTTTAATGCGTTGGCGACTTGTCTGATACTGCCGGATCAGTCCACCTGGACGACATATTTGCGTGTCCGCACGGCAGCTTTCAGATCCTTTAACGCGTTGGGCAGCTGTTCGAAGGGAACAACCTCAAGAGTAGGCATGGCCAATCGATTGTTCTTGATCTGATCCATCAGCTCGGCTCCGGCGGTGGTCAGCTCCATCCAGTCCAGGACGGTGCCATGCTGGTGGATCGAGGCGAGGGCTTCCTCATGGTAAGAGATCGCCGTTGTGAAGGCAGGCAAGGGCGGCTGCTCAATCCGGTCCTGAATGCAGACCAGATGGCCATTAAGGCCCAGAAGACCAGCCAGCGAGGCGGCGTGCTGGCCGGAGATTGTGTCAAAGGCGGCGTAGAATTTACGACCTTGCAGCTTTTCGAGTAACAGATCCCGCCAGTTTTCCTGGTGGTAATCCACGACCTCGGTCACGCCACGTGACAGCAGCTTTTCGCGGTGCTGCTCCCCTGCGGTTACCCAGACGCGCCAGCCTTTTTGCAACGCCAGTTGTGCCACCAGCGATCCGACCGAGCCCCCGGCGCCGGTCACGAGTACATCCTTGTTGGTTGCATCCGGTACCTTCATGACCGACTGCCAGGCTGTCAGGGTAGGGCAGGGGAAGGCGGCGGCAGCAGTGTCACTAAGGCCGTCCGGCACCGGCATCACCATGTGGGCGGCGGCGATCTTGATATGCGTGGCATAGCTGCCGGCGTGGTAGAGGTTCTGGTGATAGGCGACCCGCGTTCCGATACGCAGGTGCACGTCGCGACCGGCCGCGATTACGACGCCCATGCCGTCCACGCCTGGAATATGGCCCGGCTTCCAGACCTTTTCGGCCTGCGCAATGAATTTCCAGTCGACTGGGTTGATGCCGATGACCTTGTTGGCGATCAGGATTTCATTAGGCGCTAGCTCCTCGCTAATGGCATGGGTTTCCAGTACCAGATCCGTAGGCTCGTTACCGTGGCGCCAGGTCCAGGCGTGTACATCCAGCATGAGAGTCTCCTTTCAAGGGGGTATATTTTCTCCTTTATGGGGGTTAGTGATGGCTCGTAAAACCCTTACAGGAAAGGAATATGAGTAAAGAGCAGCGGAAGGAGCAGGAAAAAGCAGTGGCGCAGGGAGCATGATCAGGTTTGTATGGCTTCTCTGGATTGCCTACTAGACAAACAATAGGTATCCACTCACACGACAATTGCAAACAAACGACTGGCGGAGTTAAGCCGCTCGGGCAGCGGTATGCCGACCATAAGGAGGGCGAGCGCAGGCAACAGCGGAAGCACGTAAACAGTAAGAAGGACAGCCGAGGTTAGGAATTGCTCAAACCAACCGGTATTCGTGAGGTCATAACACCATTTGATATTTCAATACTTTGTTACAATTGCTGCGCCAACCTATTTTATGTGCTTATGAGCGACTCGAGCGATCCTGCTGCCCCTGACCACAGGGAAGCATCTACACGCCGCGCTGCGGCATCTCAAGCACCCCAACAGCGCCATCAACGGTTTCGCTCCATTCGGCAACGCCTGGCGTTCTGGGTCGGCGCGCTGCTGGTGGGTTTACTGGCACTGGCTTTTGCGTGGCTGGCTGATCATGCCTTTCAGCTCTTTCAGCGTCTGTTGAATCACAGCCACTTATGGCCGTGGTTGGTGACACCCGCAGGATTTGCCCTGTTAGTCTGGCTGACACAGGGGTGGCTGCGCAATGCCAGGGGAAGCGGCATTCCACAAGTGATTGCAGCGCTGGAAAAGCCCTCTGGTCAGTTCAGGGCGGCAGTGTTGGCCTGGCCGATCGCACTCGCGAAGATGATGCTGACATTGCTTGCCCTGCTAGTGGGGGCCTCGGTTGGTCGCGAGGGGCCGACTGTACATTTGGGCGCCTCGGTGCTGTATGGCTTTGGTCGGCGGCTGGGCCTGTATGAGCGAAAGACGGTTTCCGGCCTGATCCTCGCCGGTGGTGCCGCAGGCATTGCTGCCGCGTTCAACACGCCGCTTGCAGGCGTAGTATTTGCCATTGAGGAGTTGAGTCATACCTTTGAACAGCGCTTCAGCGGTCTGGTACTGACGGCTGTGGTGATTGGCGGTATGGTCACGCTGGGCCTGGTCGGACCGTATACCTATTTTGGCGTTATCAGTGCCAGTCTGCCATGGGGCGATGCCTGGATAGCGGTGGTCATATGCGGGCTGGCAGGCGGCCTGTTGGGCGGCGGTTATGCTCGGTTGGTCATTCCAACATCCCACGGCTGGCTTAGAAGGTTGGGCGCCATCCGCTCACGCTTCCCGGTTCGGTTTGCCGCCTTCTGTGGATTACTGGTCGCCTGTCTAGGGGCACTGTCCGGCCAGCATGTCTTTGGTACCGGCTACGAGGAAACACGTGCCATTCTGGAAGGGCACCCTATAACCGATCAGGGCTTTCTCATCTGGAAATTTCTGGCCAACGTGGTTTCTTATTTGGCAGGCATTCCCGGCGGGCTCTTTTCGCCTTCGCTCACGGTAGGCGCCAGCTTTGCGCCCTGGCTGGTCGATTGGCTGCCTGATGTCACCCTGCAGACCGGTGCGCTTCTGGGCATGGCGGCCTACCTCACGGGCGTTACCCGAACACCGCTCACCTCGACTGTCATTACCTTGGAGCTGGCCCACAGCCCCGACATGGCGATCCCTGTGCTGGCGACGTGTCTGCTGGCGAATGGTGTGTCCGGCTGGCTTTCGCCCACCTCGCTTTATCATGCGTTGGCTCAACAGATTCTGCATGCGGTGGAGCCTGAAGCGTCGAAGCCTACCAAGTGTGATTGAGATCACGCCGTAACAGCTGTTCTTCAGACTGTCACAGGGTTGTCAGGCGTTTTCGCTAAACCCATTCGCTCCAATAATCGTGGGAGCGCATGATGAGCACGTTCGATAATGGAAGACGGCGCCTGATCCAGGGGCTGGGCGTTGGACTGCTGCTGCCGGGAGTGGCACCTGCCGTGATCGCTAGCGCCAAGCAACGTCCGCTGATGCTTGAGGGAGTTCAGTCAGGTGATGTGCAGGGCAACCGGGCGATTGTCTGGAGCCGTTGCGACCGGCCGGCACGCATGATCGTTGAGTGGGATACCAAAGAGAGTTTCCGCCATCTGCGCCGAATGGTTTCGCCTGTGGTAACGGCTGAAACGGACTACACCATGCGCATGGACTTGCGCGGCCTCCCTGCGGATCAATCCATCTTTTATCGGGTTCGTTTCGAAGATATTTACAGCGGTGCGCAGAGCGAGCCTGTCTTTGGACATTTGCGTAGCGCACCGACGCATCGTACCGATATCCGCTTCGTCTGGAGCGGCGACACGGTCGGGCAGGGATTTGGTATCAACCCCGATATCGGTGGCATGCGCATCTATGAGGCCATGCGTCGCCGACAGCCGGACTTCTTCCTGCACAGTGGCGATACCATCTATGCAGACGGCCCGCTAGAAGCCAAGACCACGACGGTAGAAGGCAAGGTCTGGCGCAACATCACCACAGAGGCCAAGAGCAAGGTTGCCGAGACGGTCGATGAATATCGTGGCAATTATCGCTACAACCTGATGGACGAAAATGTCCGTCGGTTCAATGCTGAAGTCCCGCAGATCTGGCAGTGGGATGACCACGAGACCACCAATAACTGGTCTTCTACCAAAGTGCTGGATGACCGTTACATCGTAAAGGACATCAACGTACTGGCCAAGCGGTCACGTCAGGCGTACCTGGAGTATGCCCCCATGCGGCTGCAACAGCGTGATGATGCCGGACGCATCTATCGCAAGATCAGCTACGGTCCTCGGCTGGATATCTTCGTGCTGGACATGCGGACCTATCGGGGCGGGAACAGCGCCAACCTGCAACCCAATGAAGGACCAGACACTGCTTTCATGGGACGTACGCAACTCGAGTGGCTCAAGCAGGGGCTCACGGAGTCTACGGCTACCTGGAAGGTCATTGCGGCAGACATGCCCATTGGCCTGGAAGTCCCTGATGGGGTAGATGCAGCAGGAATGCCTCGTTGGGAAGCCATTGCCAATGGCGACGGCGGTGCACCCTTGGGTCGCGAACTGGAAATTGCAGAGCTCTTGCGTTACATCCGCCGGTGGAATATCAACAATACGGTCTGGCTGACTGCAGATGTGCACTACTGCGCGGCTCACCACTACCACCCCAACCGGGCAGCCTTCCAGGATTTCGAGCCCTTTTGGGAGTTCGTGGCAGGCCCCCTCAATGCCGGTGCATTCGGGCCCAACAAGCTGGACAACACTTTCGGACCGGAGGCCGTGTTTGTGAAGGCGCCACCGGTAGCCAACAGCTCGCCGCTGTCGGGCTTCCAATTCTTTGGCGAGGTCAATATCGAAGGGCACAGCGGTGATCTGACCGTGACCCTGCGAGACCTGGATGGAAAGGCTGTATTCGAAAAGACGCTTCAGGCTGTTTAATCAGGCTGTAAAACAAAGGGCTGAATGATCAGCCCTTTGCCTCATGCTTAGTGATGCTCCCGCGTCGCGCGGAATTTTATGTCAGGCCAGCGCTCTTCCATCAGGCTCAGGTTGACACGAGTCGGCGCAAGGTAGGTCAGGTGACCGCCGCCATCCACGGACAGGTTCTCCATGGCCTTGTTCTTGAACTCCTCAAGCTTCTTCTTGTCACTGCACTCGATCCAGCGGGCAGACCAGACGTTGATCGGCTCGTAGACGCATTCGACCTTGTATTCTTCTTTCAGTCGGCTGGCGACAACGTCAAACTGCAGCACACCGACGGCGCCCAGAATGATGTCGTTGTTGCGCTCGGGGAAGAACACCTGGGTCGCGCCTTCCTCTGCCAGCTCCTGCAGGCCCTGGCGGAGCTGCTTGGACTTGAGTGGGTCCTTCAGGCGTACGCGGCGGAACAGTTCAGGCGCAAAGTGCGGAATACCGGTAAAGCCGAGGCTCTCACCTTCGGTAAAGGTATCGCCGATCTGGATGGTGCCATGGTTGTGCAAGCCGATGATGTCGCCTGCAAAGGCTTCTTCCAGTTGCTCACGCTCGGAAGAGAAGAACGTCAGGGCGTCAGCAATCTTGATGTCCTTGCCGATCCGCACATGGCGCAGTTTCATGCCTTTTTCATACTTGCCGGAGCAGATCCGCATAAAGGCAATCCGGTCACGGTGCTTGGGATCCATGTTTGCCTGGATCTTGAATACGAAACCGCTGAATTTCTCTTCGACCGGCTGTACGTCACGCTCGTTGGTCGCGCGGGAGAGCGGCTGTGGCGCCCAGTCCACGACCGCGTCCAAGACATGATCGACACCGAAGTTGCCCAGGGCTGTACCAAAGAAGACCGGTGTCATCTGGCCCTTTAAAAATTCATCAGTATTGAATTCATGGCACGCGCCCTGGACCAGTTCGAGTTGCTCAACGAAATCATCGTACAGGTCGCCCAGGTGAGTACGGGCTTCGTCCGAGTCTAGCTTTTCAATAACGCGGGTTGCGATACGCTCATGGCCGTGGCCAGGGGTATAGACAAAGATCTTGTCTTCGGAGAGGTGATACACCCCTTTGAAATCACGGTAAGAGCCAATCGGCCAGGTAATCGGGGCCGCCTTGATTTTCAGGACGGCTTCGATCTCGTCGAGCAGCTCGATCGGATCGCGAATATCACGGTCCAGCTTGTTCACAAAGCTGACGATGGGCGTATCGCGCAGACGGCAGACATCCATCAGGGCAATCGTACGAGGCTCAACACCTTTACCGCCATCGAGCACCATCAGGGCAGAGTCAACCGCCGTCAGGGTGCGGTAGGTGTCTTCCGAGAAGTCTTCGTGACCGGGCGTGTCGAGCAGGTTGATCATGTGCTCGCGATAGGGGAACTGCATGACCGACGTGGTAATGGAGATACCACGCTGCTTTTCCATCTCCATCCAGTCGGAGGTGGCATGGCGGTCGGATTTACGTGATTTAACGGTTCCGGCCACGGCAATGGCTTGCCCCATCAGGAGGAGCTTCTCGGTGATGGTGGTCTTACCGGCGTCCGGGTGGGAAATGATGGCGAAAGTGCGCCGCTTGGCGACTTCGGCGGCCTGCTTGGTCATGGAGGCTGATGTCCGGTGGATACTTAAACCGGCGATTATAGCAAGCCAAAAGGCCTGTAGGTTCAGGCCTTTTGGCTTTTCAGACGAGTCTTGTTCAGCAGAGTGGCTCTGATGCACTGGGCCACCCTGCCAGCGGTTTATTTAGGCCCTATTTCCGAGCAGCCCGAGTGTTTCACATACTTCTTGAGAATTGCCCACTGCGGACGCTCCTTGTTATCCCGGGGTTCGATGGAGAGGGAATAGTCGCCCCAGCCCGGACCTGCTGCCCAGTATGTAGCTGGGATACATTCCTTCTGAAGATGCGAGAGCATGTTATCCATGACCTTCATCCAGCGGGGATCATCCCCTGGTGCACCAAACTCACCAATGTGGCCTTTCTTGTTATTGGCCTTGAGCCAGTCAATAAAAGGTTGAACACGTTTGACGCCAATCATGGGATCAAGCTGACTGGTGTCTTTGGATTCGTAGCGACCACCGGCATCAGCGTCGAAATACACATGAGCCGAGAAAATCAGATTGTCCGCCGGATCCTTGAGGTTCAGCAGGCCTTTGTTTACATCAGGCCAGCGCGCGCTGCTTGACCAGAAGTTGCCCTCGATCACGATCGGACGGCTCTTATCGACGGAGCGGATGCCATCGATGCCGTACTGGGCCGCGGTGTCCCAGTGGTCTTCCACATCATGCGGCTCGTTCATGATGTCGTAGCCCAGCAGGGCAGGGTGCTTGCTCCAGGTTTTGGCGATCCGCTCCATGACGTCCTGGTAAGCCTCGTAGGGTACGCTCTCCGAACCAATAATCTGGTCGCGGTAACGCCCGTAGTTGTGCAGGTCCAGAATGACTTGCATCTTGTAGCGCTTGGCCGAGTCTAGCGTCTGGCTGATCAGGTCAGCGTACTGAGTGTCCAGCTCACCGTTGAGCTTGGGTTGCAGGCGCTCCCAGGTGATCGGGAAACGTACGACGCGAATCCCGCGATAGCCCCAGCGCCTGAAGTAGGAGTCGTCAGGAAAGAAGTAGTTGGTACCGTTCACACCCGGAAGCACCTGCGCCGCAAAGCCGGCACCCGAGAAATTCAGGCCGATCATCTCGGCTGGGTAATCGGCCGCCGAGGCGGTATGGCTCATGAGCAGGGGAGCGAATGCTAGAAAGGCATATCGCTTGAGGTTGCGTTTGATTCGCCCGGTTCTATTCATCGAAATAAGTGCCATAAGCGTAATGGGCAGGCCAGAACTGTACCTGCAGGGTTAACATGGATAGCCTGATAGCAAAACCCGTCAAACGTGCTCTTTGAGCAGGTCGATTGACAAGGGGGGCCGGCGGGGTTTGACGTAAAAATGTGATTGCCTATGGCTTTATTGAAAATACGTACAGCGATAGGAGCGGGAAGTAAACTCGATAAGCGTTAAAAAGCCATTAAGCTGAAAGCCTGAGCCGGACTCAGGACACAGGCTTTCAAGCCTGGCGCTTAGCAGGCATCCAGACGGAAGCAGACTCCTGTCCAGCGCTCAGCCTCCTCACGTGCATCCTGCTCGTTATCGAACTCGGCAATAACTCCGCCATGGGCGTAGAGCACCGCCCAGGTTTCCTTCAAGGCAACCTGCAACGAGTTGATGAATGATGGAGGCTCTACCGAGCCGTCGACTTCGATGCCAAACATTTTGATTTCCCTATGAAATGAAGCAAAACATATTGTTGGAGTTTGGCCATATCCTTCCGTGATGTAAGGCACTGCATGGCGACACACGAAGACCTGTGCGTCTTAATAAAGTTTACGCCTTGCCATATTTCTTTCATCTTTTTGGTGAGCGGCAGTATCCAAATCTGGTTAGCACTCCCTCGCAAAAATCAATCTTTGTTGAAAATGCCTATCTGGCTTGAACGGGTTCTCTCAATTGCAGAGGAATCCTGACGGATTTTGGAACATCGGTTCGCCTGGCCGGTCGGTTTTACGAGGAGGGTTCGTACCGGATCGAGGTCAATCAGACAGTCGTATGGGATTTTTGATTGATCTTGCGGGCGTGTAGTCCTAAAGTTCGCGCCCGAACGTCCATGCTGGAAACGATCCATCCGGCTCAAGTACTGACGACGAGACAGCAAGGTCAACGCTCTGGACATGTTGACCTTTTTGCTTTCGGCGACGTGCCTTGGGAAGTAGGCGAACCAAAGTGGGGAAACGGATTAGGCGTTCAGCAATACCCCTACGAATCCATTTGTTCTGCCATTGGGAGTCCGACGCATGTCCATCCAGGTCGAAGATTACTACTCGCGCGAGACCTTCCAGCGAATGAAGTCCTTCGCTGACCAGCATGAAACGCCTTTTGTCGTAATCGATAAAGCCACCATTTCCAGAGCCTACGATGATCTGGTGAACAATTTCCCGTTTGCCAAAATTTATTACGCCGTTAAGGCAAACCCAGCCATCGAGATTACTGAGCTCCTGCGCGACAAGGGCTCGAATTTCGACATCGCGTCCATCTATGAACTGGACAAGGTATTGAGCACGGGCGTCAGTCCTGATCGCATCAGCTACGGCAATACGATCAAGAAAGCCAAGGACATTCGCTATTTCTACGAGAAGGGTGTGCGGATGTTCGCCACCGACTCCGAGGCTGACCTGCGTAATATTGCCAAAGCTGCGCCGGGCTCGAAGATCTATGTGCGGATTCTGACCGAAGGCTCTAATACCGCTGACTGGCCGCTTTCACGTAAGTTTGGCTGCCAGACCGATCTGGCGCTGGACCTCCTGATCCTGGCCCGCCAGCTAGGCCTTGTGCCTTACGGCGTCTCCTTCCATGTTGGCTCGCAGCAGCGTGATATCGACGTCTGGGATGCGGCTATTGCCAAGGTCAAGGTAATATTCGAGCGCCTGCGTGAAGAAGACGGTATCGTCCTGAAGATGATCAACATGGGTGGCGGTTTCCCGGCAAACTATATTGCCAAGACCAACAACCTCGAAACCTATGCTGAAGAGATCATCCGCTTCCTGAAGGAAGACTTTGGCGATGAACTTCCGGAAATCATTCTGGAGCCCGGTCGTTCGTTGATTGCCAACGCCGGTATTCTGGTGAGCGAAGTGGTACTGGTGTCGCGCAAATCGCGCACCGCCGTCGAGCGC
Source organism: Pseudomonas sp. LTJR-52 (assembly GCF_003691465.1). Taxonomy (NCBI): domain Bacteria; kingdom Pseudomonadati; phylum Pseudomonadota; class Gammaproteobacteria; order Pseudomonadales; family Pseudomonadaceae; genus Pseudomonas; species Pseudomonas sp. LTJR-52. The sequence continues at coordinate 3,690,750 of NZ_CP033105.1, read as the reverse complement.
TGGGTATACACCGACGTAGGCAAATTTTCCGGTCTGATCGAAACCATGGACGAGTCCATCAAGTTTCCGATCTGGGTCGAGAAGAAGGGTGAGATGGAAGAGGTCGTGATTGCCGGCCCTACCTGTGACAGTGCCGACATCATGTATGAACACTACAAGTATGGTTTGCCCCTGAACCTTGCCAGCGGTGACCGTCTGTATTGGTTGTCTACCGGGGCGTACACCACCAGCTACAGTGCGGTGGAGTTCAATGGCTTCCCTCCACTCAAGGCCTATTACCTCTAAATAGCGCCCATTAAAAACCCGCTTCGGCGGGTTTTTTATCATTCAGACGGCAAGGGGCGAATCGTAGCGCTTGCTCTGGGCTCTGGTAAGAGCCGCTTGGTCCGTCTCGTCGCCCAATTCGGCGGCGCGCTCGAAATAGCTCAGCCCGATCAGGCGCAGCGCTTCATGGTCGGAGTCCAACAGTCCTTGCCGGCTGGCCCTGAAAAAATTGAGGTTGCCGGTCTTCAAGGCTTCCTTCAACCAGTGCTGGGCTTCCTCAAGGCGACCCGTTGTTGCCAGTACCGCCGCATAGCTATATTGACCGCGAAAATCGCCTGCCTCTGCCGATCGCTTGTACCAGTCATGTGCAACCTTTGTATCCCGTGTAACGACAAGACCCTCTTCGTAGAAGCGTCCAACAAGATTCATGGACTTGGCATGGCCCAGCTCAGCTGCGCGTCGGTAGAATAAAAAGGCGCTGTGCTCGTTACGGGAGACACCGCGTCCTGTCGCCAGCAGATTGGCATAGTTGTACATGCCCCAGTCTAGGCCCTGTTCAGCGGCCTGACGATAGGCCTCGGCTGCTGCGTGGGCATCTTGCTCGCAGCCCCAGCCATGTTCGCGGCAACGTCCTACCATGTTGAGCGCCATCGTGTGGCCTTGATCGGCAGCGATAGTAAACCAGGTCAATGCGAGGCTAGCGTCCTGTGCAATGCCGCGGCCCTCCAGCAGGATCTGGCCTAGCATGGCCTGGGCATCTGGCGAGCCGGCCTTGGCAGCCGTCAGGATGACACGGGCCGCCTCCCTGGGATTATCCGATGCCAGTGCCTGTTCCAGCGCCTGGTTTTCGAGAACTTCCTGTCGCCTCAAGACGTAGACCATGGTTATACGTCTACCCAGCGGCGTAGCAGGTTGTGATAGGTCCCGGTCAACTGAACCAGTGAGGGATGATCAGGGACGTCGCGGGTCAGGTTTTGAATGGCTGTGTCCATTTCGAACAGCAGGGCCCGCTGGCTATCTTCGCGAACAAGACTTTGAGTCCAGAAAAACGAGGCATATCGAGTGCCTCGAGTCACCGGCTCTACCTTGTGCAGGCTGGTAGCCGGATAGAGCACGGCGTCGCCTGCCTTTAGCTTTACGCGCTGTGTGCCATAGGTGTCCTGAATCACCAGTTCTCCACCGTCATAGCTGTCGGGACCACTGAAAAACACTGTGGTCGAGATATCGGTTCTGACACGCTCGACGCTGTTTTTCACGTTGCGTACGGCGTTGTCTATATGGAAGTCGAATGAGCCGCCGGCGGTGTAGCAGTTGATCAAGGGCGGGAAGATCTTGTGGGGCAGTGCCGCAGACATGAACAGGGGATGCTGCCAGAGTCGATGGACAATCGCTTCGCCGATTTCACGCGTTAACGGATGGTCTTCGGGAAGTTGAAGATTATGCTTGGCCTTGGAGGATTGATGTCCGGCAGTGATTTTTCCATCACTCCACTGGGTCTGTTCAAGCGCCTCTCGGATACGAGCCGTTTCTTCAGCAGTAAAGACCTGGGGTATGGCTAGCAGCATGACGCGCTCCGACGAGCATAAAAAAAGCTATTAATGATAGTCATTCTCAGGATTTTTGCAAAAAGTACAGCGTAGAACTGCAAGCTGTCTTTGATAATTCAGAATACTTTAAATTACTATTGATACTAATTCGTATTTGCGTATATTTTCCGCGGCTTCGTTCGTGGGGAATAATTAGAAATGACACGTCAAACCGAGTTGGGTGTTACGCCTAGGCTGTTAGTTTCAGCGGTAGGGGTAGCCATAACGGCTTTTTCCGGTACTACGCTTGCTCAACAAGCGCCTACTAAGCAAAGTGCTAACCAAGGCTCGAGCGTACTGGATCTGAACAGCACCACCGTCCTGGGGGATGAAGAGGGCAGTTATAACGTTCAGGAGTCAGCATCGTCCAAGTACACGGCTCCGCTGCGTGACACACCCAAGTCAGTGACGGTAATACCGGCTCAGGTAATCCAAGACACCGGTGCGCTTTCATTAACTGACGCGCTAAGGACTGTTCCAGGTATCACGTTTGGAGCAGGGGAGGGGGGAAACCCTCAAGGCGATCGTCCCTTCATTCGCGGTTTCAGTGCTGAAAGTGACACTTTTGTTGACGGTTTGAGAGATATCGCTTCGCAGACACGTGAAGTATTCAATCTCGAAAGCGTTGAAGTCAGCAAGGGGCCAGGCTCGGCTTATACAGGCGCAGGTTCGACTGGGGGTAGCCTCAACCTGATTTCCAAAACGCCCAAGATGCATGATTTCGTCAATGGCGGCTTTACCTATGGCTCTGATCAGACTCGCCGTACAACCCTGGATGTCAACCATGTATTGACCGACTCGGCTGCCTTCCGCCTGAATCTGATGAAGCACGATGCCAATGTGGCCGGTCGTGATGGTCCAGATGTCAGCCGCTGGGGTGTAGCACCTTCGATTAGTTTCGGTCTGGGTACACCCACACGTGCCACGTTTTCCTACTACCACTTGGAAACAGATGACACGCCCGACTATGGTATTCCGCTGACCAATGTGAACCGCAGCAAGGCCAACCCGAGCGGGCCGGCTCATGTAGATAAGGACAACTGGTACGGGTCTAGCCGTGATTACCGTGAAAGCACGACCGACAGCGGTACGCTTCGAATCGAGCACGATTTGAATGACAGCCTCACGCTGTCTAACAGTTTTCGCATGGTGCGGACCACACTGGACTACGTGGCTACTAACCCGGACGACAGCAAAGGCAACGTTGCAAACGGTTACGTCTATCGCTCACCTAAGAGCCGCAATTCAACATCAGAAGGCTGGGTCAACCAGACCGACTTGAAGGCGCTGTTTAATACGGGGACGATTGAACATACTCTGGTAACGGGCTTGGAATTTAGTTACGAAGATGTGCATAGTCGCCCCTATACCTTTACATCGACGGCGTCTGGTACAACATGCAATGCGTCCTTGCTGGCCAGTGGTGATTGCACCAGCCTGTATAGCCCCACCTACAAGGATGGATGGGCAGGCACGATTACCGAGGGTGCGTCTTATACGGATACCGACACCAAGACCAGCGCCGCCTATGTATTCGATACACTGAAGCTTAACGATCAGTGGTCTGTAAACCTTGGTCTGCGCTACGACGATTACCAGGTCAAGAGCAGCGGCTTCGGCAATAATGGTGTTCGTGGTGCAGCTAACACCAATTTCTCCAATGAAAACAATTCGCACTTCTGGAACTATCAGGTTGGTGTCGTTTATAAGCCCGCATCCAACGGCAGTATCTATATAGCGTGGTCGACATCGAGTAACCCATCGGGCGAGACGGGAGGAGAAGGTTTGTCCGATCTGGCGGCTGCCAATAACGGGTTGGATCCAGAGCGTAATCGCAATTATGAAGTAGGGACGAAGTGGGACTTCTTCAACGAAGCGCTTTCGCTTAATGCGGCCTTGTTCCGTACAGACAAGACCAATGCTCGCGTTGCCAGCGCAGACGCCAACATATCGCAAGTACTGGATGGCGAGCAGCGTGTTCAGGGTGTTGAGTTGGGCTTCAGTGGCAAGCTGACGCCTCACTGGAAAGTGTTCGGCGGTTACACCTACTTGGATAGCGAGATTCGTAAGTCGACCACCGCTTCTGATGAGGGCAACAAGATGCCTCAGACGCCGGAAAACAACTTTACCCTGTGGACCACCTATGATGTTACTCAAGACTTCACGGTGGGTGGCGGTGCCACATATGTGGATCGTCAGTTCGGCAATACGGCCAACTCGACCTACATTCCCTCCTACACGCGCTATGACGCGATGGCGGCTTACCGCGTGACGAAGAATCTGGATCTGCAGTTGAATGTGCAGAACCTGACGGACAAACGTTATTTCGACCAAGTGTACTCAACCCATATGGCGCACGTAGCGCCCGGACGTACAGCGCTCCTGAGTGCCAACTTCCATTTCTGATGGAAAAGTGCATGGCCCGGCTCCTGTGAGCCGGGCTTTTTGTATGGATATCTCTTACTTGTCAGGCGCATATGGCACACGCGCTCTGGTTTTGAATGGCTCGTGGATCGAGTGATTTAAATGAAAAAGCTTCTCTTCCAGCTGCATTGGTTTATGGGCATCACGGCAGGACTGGTGCTGGTCATCATAGGCGTGACCGGCGCTGCGTATTCGTTCGAGCCGGAGATATCGAACCTGATCAATCGTTCTGCAGCGGTAGAGGAGCGAATGGCTGGAAATGCGCTGGCACCTTATGAGCTTATCAAGCGCGTCGAGGCGTACGAGGGTAAAAAGGTAACCGGGCTATGGGCTGATCTTGTGCTCAATAGTAATGTTCGCGTGTTTCTCGAGCCCCCGCCGGGAGAGCGGCGCGGGCCTATGCGCTTTGTCGATGCCTATACCGGTGAGGTATTGAGTGAACCGGTTGGCGCCGACTTCTTCGGGCTTATGCTGCGTCTGCATCGCTTTCTTGCTGTGGGTGAAACTGGCAAGGCGATAGTGGGCGCCTGTACCCTGATGCTCGTGTTTTTCTGTCTGTCCGGTCTCTATCTTCGCTGGCCTAAACAGGTTGCCAGCTGGCGCGCCTGGTTGACCCTGGATTGGGCCCGTAAAGGGCGCAGCTTCAATTGGGACCTGCATGCTGTCGCAGGCACCTGGTGCCTTATGCTCTATCTGCTGGCGGCACTCACGGGGCTCTTCTGGTCCTACGAGTGGTACCGCAACGGCCTGATCCGGTTGTTGGATGATGCGCCTGCCGAGCAGCGAGGCGAGCGCAAGGGTGGCAGGCCGGAGCGTCCTCAGCCAAATGGGGCACCGCCCGTCATCAACCATGAAGCCCTCTGGGCAAGCGTGCAGCAAGCGGCCGGACCGACGCTGGAAGGTTATACCTTACGCCTGCCTTCAGCAGCCGGTCAGCCGGCAACGGTGTTTTATCGCCTTCAGAATGCCGATCATCTACGAGCGCTCAACAAGCTGGACCTGGACCCGCAAACCGGCGCGGTTCGCAGTCATGAGCGTTATGCTGACAAGAGCATTGGCGGACAGTTGCTGGGCAGCATCTATGCACTGCACACAGGCGAATATTTCGGGTTGCCGGGGCGACTGCTGATGTTTCTGGCCAGCCTCGCCATGCCTCTGTTCTTTATTACGGGCTGGTTGCTCTATCTGGATCGCCGCCGCAAGAAAAAGGGGGTTCGCCAGGCCCGTCGCGAAGTGACACTTGGGGTAGCAGGAGGTGAGCCCTGGTTGATCGGCTTTGCCAGTCAGAGCGGTTTGGCGGAGCAACTGGCCTGGCAAACCGCCGGCCAGTTACAGGCTGTAGGCCAGCCGGCAACGGTAAAGCCGTTGGCTCAGCTCAATTCCGATGCTTTGACGGCGGCTCGCAAGGCGTTGTTTATCGTCAGTACCTTTGGCGATGGCGAGGCGCCAGATAACGCCCGCAAATTCGAGCGCGCCGTATTACGGCAGGCGGTGTCCCTCAAGCAACTGTCCTACGGTGTGCTGGCGCTAGGGGATCGGCAATATCCGGATTTCTGTGCGTTTGGACGACGTCTGCAGCGTTGGCTGAGCGGGCAGGGCGCTCATAGCCTGTTCGATACGGTTGAGGTAAATCGGGACGATGAGGTCGCCTTGGGCCTATGGCAGTCTCGCCTAAGCGAGTTGGGTGCCGTGGCGCATATCCAACCAGCTACTGCACCGTTTCAGGATTATCACCTGTTGGCCCGTCAGTGCCTGAATCCTAGAGGTCAGGGATGGCCAGTCTTCAGAGTCGATCTCCAAATGCCTGTAAATTGCTCGTGGGCAGCCGGCGACCTTATCGAAATACTGCCGCGTTATCCTGTGTCATTCGTACAGGAATGGCTAAGTCCATTGGGACTTTCTCCAGATTCCCTTGTATGGCTGGACGGGATCGAGTTGCCGTTGGATCAGGCATTGACAACACGTTTTCTGCCTGAGGACGTGCACCAGATGGTAGGCATGCATGCACAGGGATTGGTTGAGGCGCTGCTGCCTTTGGCGGTCAGACAGTATTCAATTGCATCCCTTCCCGTTGAGGGGACTATGTCACTGATCATTCGCCAGGAGCGCAAACGAAGTGGGCAGTTGGGTATCGCGTCTGGCTGGCTGACCACCTATGCTCCAGAGGGTGGGCACCTGATGGCACGCCTAAGACCTAACCTCGCGTTCCATATGCCCCATGATGATCGGCCTGCGCTCTTTATTGGCAACGGCACGGGGATAGCCGGCTTACGGGCACTGCTCAAGGCACGCATCGACGCAGGCCACAGCCGGAACTGGCTGCTCTTCGGTGAGCGGAATCGTGAGCATGATTTCTTCTACCAGGACGAATTGGAGCACTGGCTGGCGCATCGGCAGCTTGCCCGGCTTGATCTGGCTTTTTCCCGTGATCAGGAAGACAAGGTATATGTTCAGGATCGCTTGCTGGAATCTCCAGAAGACGTCCGAGCCTGGGTCGAGCAAGGTGCGGTCATTTACGTCTGTGGCAGCTTGCAGGGTATGGCGCGAGGTGTACATGCCGCCCTGGTTGAGATCCTGGGCGAATCGGGCCTGGAGCGGCTGCAGGAGGAAGAGCGCTACAAGCGGGACGTTTATTGACGGATAGCCGCTGGCCATTTCCATTTGCAGGGAGGAGATGGCCAGTTGCGCTTTATTTGTAAACCGATAAGCTCTCCGGCCACTCGGGAGAGCACATGCATAGCAGCGGTGATGTCCCTTGAAAAGCAGCTTTCCACTCTGTCTGCCATGGTTCGGACCCTGGCATTCGCTTAGAAGGGATGTGTATGTCGGACGTACGCCACGGTTCTACCCAACATTGCGCTGCTGACGAGGCGGGGACTTACCGTCTTGTTATCTGGCGACTCATTCCGTTTCTCTGTTTCTGTTACCTGGCTGCCTACCTGGACCGTATCAACATCGGATTTGCAAAGTTGCAAATGCTTGATCAGCTGCATCTTTCCGAGACGGCTTACGGGTTGGGAGCAGGGCTCTTCTTCGTCGGCTATATCCTGTTCGAGGTGCCCAGTAACCTAGTGTTGGAGCGTGTCGGCGCCCGTATCTGGATTGCCCGAATCATGATCACCTGGGGGTTATTGTCGGGCGCCACGATGTTTGTGACCGAGGCGTGGCAGTTCTACCTCTTACGTTTTCTTCTAGGGGCGGCCGAAGCGGGCTTTTTGCCTGGTGTTCTGTTTTACCTGACCCAGTGGTTCCCTACTTATCGACGAAGCCGCGTCATTGCACTGTTCATGATTGGTCTGCCGCTGTCGAGCCTGATTGGCGGGCCGATTTCGGGTTGGATCATGAGCCATTTCCATCAGGTCAACGGCTTGCAGGGCTGGCAATGGCTCTTTCTGCTGGAGGCCGTGCCTACAGTGGTTCTGGGTATTTTGACTTTCTGGGTGCTGCCCAACACCATCAGCGAAGCCGCCTGGCTGAGCGCAGAGCAGAAACAGGTGCTGTTGCAGAAGCTTGAGGAAGATGAATCCGATCGACCCGACACGCCCTATCGTTTTCGCGACGGATTCTGGGACATCAAGGTCTGGATGCTGGGCGGAATCGATTTTTCAATTCTGCTTTGTGCCTATGCCATGGGGTTCTGGCTGCCAACCTTCATCAAGGGCGCTGGGGTAACCGATACCGTGCATATCGGATGGCTTACCGCCATTCCTAGCCTCATGGGGCTGATCGGCATGCTGGCCATTGGCGCAAGCTCGGACCGTTTTCGGGAGCGCCGCTGGCATATCATCGTGCCGTTCATCGTAGGGGCTGCGGCGCTGTCCATGAGCACCTTCTTCTCCCAGGACGTCATGATGCTGGTGCTGCTGTTCGGAATCGCCTCGGCTGCGATCATTGGCGCCGTCCCGGTCTTTTTCAGCCTGCCGGCCACCTTTCTCAAGGGGACGGCGGCTGCGACCGGCTTTGCCCTGGCCTGTTCGCTAGCCAACATTGCGGGTCTGGTCAGCAACTCGCTGATGGGGTTTGTGCTGGATCTGACGCATAGCAGCGCCGTAGCGCTCTGGTGCTTTGCTGGTTCGCTGCTGCTCAGCTGCCTGCTTGTACTGGCGCTGCCGGCCAAGGTGGTAAACCGCTGAGGTCAACCTGCTGCTAGGCTGAAAGAAGTCCTGATTACGGAGGCGCCCATGTTCAGTCACATCCAGCTTGGCATTCACGATCTGTCACGCATGACGGCCTTTTACAACGCTGTTTTGAGCGAGCTTGGCATGATTCGTATGCCCAACGAGCAAGACGGTGGTCCCGAGGGTGCTGGCAGTATCCCGGGCAGCGATGGCCGCAGTTCTTTATCCAGTTTCCCTTTGATGGAAAACCCGCTTCGGTGGGTAACGGAACGCAGGTAAGTTTTGCGGCTCCCTCACAGACCAAAGTGGATGCCGCATGGCGTCAGGCGCTGTTGCATGGCGGCTCCGATGAAGGCGCTCCGGGGCTAAGGCCACAGTACGCGCCAGATTACTATGGCGCGTACTGCCGCGACCCTGAGGGCAACAAGTTATGCTTTGTTCATGCCGAAGGGCTGCCGTTAGCGCACCACCAGTAAGGCGCCGCCGGCCGTACGCAGCATATTGCCGGTATTGCTACCCATGAAGAAGTGTCGTAATCGGGAATGTCCGTAGGCGCCCATGACCGTCAGGCCAATTTCCTGCTGTTTGCGGTACTTCTCAAGCGCAAGCTCTACATCGCCTTCGACGATGGCGGTCACAGCGCTCAGACCCACAGAGCGCAGGATAGTGGCTGCATCTTCAAGAGGCTGACGATTTTCGGCGTTATCCTTTCCGACGGTCACGATATGGCACTCCAAACCCCGAAATAGCGGGCTTTCGGCCATAAGCTCGAGTGCCTTTCGCGCACTGTTACTGTTATCGAAGCCCAGCATAACGCGCTGAGGGATCTCAAACGCTACCGGTGTCACAAGAATCGGACGGGTCAGGGTGCGGATTGCGCTTTCTAAATGGCTACCGATCAGCCGCGCCGGTGGGGTTTCCTCGCCCAGTCGACCCATGACGAAAAGAGCGCTTTGCGCCTGCATATCCCGCAGCGTATCGAGAAAGTCTCCGTGCCGCTGCAGCGTATCGGTTTCCTGAGCGCCCAGCTTGGTAACATGCTCCTGAGCCGCTTCCAGTAGAAGCTGCCCTTGCTTGAGACCTAGCCCCCTGCGTTTCTCATCCAGTCTGGCCAACTCGTCCAACAGGTGCTCCCGGCTGCCCAGCCCGATAGTGCCACTCAGGTCAGAATCGGCAGGATAATGTTTGCGGTCAAGCACATGCAGCAGATGTATGGGGGTGCCCAGCTTCAGGCTGGCCCAGGCAGCATAATCGCAAACACCTCGTGTTGCAGGGGAGCCATCGATACAGGCAATGATCCTGTTCATTACTGTTCCTCGATCAGTAGCATTCAAAACGCGATATCTAGTGGCCTATCACTTTGTTGGCCGCGTCCGGTTTGTCATGGATGCCAAAGCGGTCGACCAGCGTAGCGCTGGCCTGGTTCAGGCCAATGACCTCCACGTGCGCACCTTCCCGACGGAACTTGAGAACGACGTTGTCCAGTGCCGAAACCGCTGTGATGTCCCAGAAGTGGGCATGGGTCAGGTCGATCACTACATGGGAAACCGCTTCCTTCAGGTCGAATGCTGCGTTGAAACGAGTAGTCGATGCGAAGAAAACCTGCCCTTTTACGTCGTAGATCCGTTTTTGCCCATTTTCCAGTCGACTCTCTACCGTCAGGTAGAACGCCACCTTGTTGGCAAAAAACAGCGAAGCCAGCAGTACACCGGTGAGCACACCAAAGGCGAGGTTATGCGTGAAAACCACCACAGCCACGGTGACTAGCATCACTATATTGGTGGATAGGGGGTATTTTTTCAGGTTACGGATGGAGTCCCAGCTAAAGGTGCCGATAGAGACCATGATCATGACGGCAACCAGTGCAGCCATGGGAATGCGCGAGACCCAATCCCCAATGAAAACCACCAGAATCAGCAGGAATACTCCGGCTACGAGAGTGGATAGACGGGAGCGGCCGCCAGACTTCACGTTAATAACTGACTGGCCGATCATCGCGCAGCCTGCCATTCCGCCCAGAAGGCCCGAAACAATATTGGCCAGCCCTTGGCCCTTGCATTCACGGTTCTTATCGCTGGACGTATCGGTCAGGTCATCCACGATAGTGGCAGTCATCATGGACTCCAGCAGGCCTACCACGGCAATGGCAACCGAGTAGGGGAGGATGATCAGCAGGGTATCCAGGTTGAGCGGCACGTCAGGCAGGAGAAATACCGGCAGGCTGTCAGGCAGTTCACCCATGTCACCTACGGTGCGTACATCAAGACCCAGATACATCGAGAGGGCCGTCAGCAGCAGGATGCAGACCAGTGGCGAGGGAATGAACTTGCCTAGTGTGGGTACGTAGGGAAACAGATAAATGATGCCCAAGCCAGCCGCCGTCAGGGCATAGACATGCCAGGTGACATGGGTCAGTTCAGGCAGTTGCGCCATGAAAATCAGGATAGCCAGTGCATTAACGAAGCCGGTCACTACGGAGCGCGAGACAAAGCGCATCAGCGAGTCCAGCCTCAGAAAGCCGATGATGATCTGGATAACGCCAGTCAGCAGCGTAGCGGCAAGCAGGTATTGGAGGCCATGATCGCGCACGAGGGTGGTCATGAGCAGGGCAGTCGCGCCTGTCGCTGCCGAGATCATGCCGGGACGACCCCCTGCGAAGGCGATGGTCACCGCGATACAGAAGGACGCATACAGGCCGACTTTCGGATCGACGCCAGCAATGATGGAAAAGGCGATGGCCTCTGGGATGAGCGCAAGAGCAACGACCAGGCCGGCAAGAATGTCGCCGCGCAGATTGTAGAACCAGTGATTCTTGAGGGTATGCAGCATTGCAGGTACCAAAGCAAAAGCCAAAACCCGCACGCCGAGCAGACGGCATGCGAAGCCCATGGGTTATGACACGTTGAAAAAAGACAAGTGCTGGGCCTGAAAGGCGCGCAGCAAATACCGCACTGACGGGTGCTTCCTGCGTCAGCGGTACAGGCGAGGAGGGGAAAGCGCTATGGCGGCGTAGGCAGCCAGCAAAGAGGGTTAAGCAGTGTCATTAGACCTGTCTTCAGCCTTCGAAATAAACGAGGGAGCGACCTTAACACAAAATGTAAAAAGGTGCAGACAGCATTAAAGACTTGCTGTATTAGGCCGATAACAAAATCAGAAGTTTCGGAGCGCGCCTCTGACAGAAGTGCTCTGCGAAAGTTCCCAAAAGAGCAAAATAATCGGATAACTGGCTAGTTGCCACCGCTTCGATTGGTTATATTTTGCTCAGGGGTGCGGCGAAGAATCGCACTTCACTTCTGATGAGGAGTCAAGACGTGGATATGAACCGTCGGCAATTCTTCAAGGTCGCGGGTATCGGCCTTGCAGGATCTAGCCTGGCGGCACTAGGCATGGCACCGACGCCAGCTTTTGCCGAACAGGTGCGCCATTTCAAACTGGCGCGCACCATCGAAACGCGTAACACCTGCCCTTATTGCTCTGTGGGTTGTGGCTTGGTTATGTACAGCCATGGCGATAAGGCCAAGAACGTTGCGCAAAACATCATTCACATCGAAGGCGATGCGGATCATCCGGTGAACCGCGGTACGCTGTGCCCGAAAGGTGCCGGTCTGTTGGACTTCATCCACAGCCCGAATCGACTGAAGTATCCCGAGGTCCGCGAAGCAGGCTCCAACGAGTGGAAGCGCATCTCCTGGGAAGAGGCGATGGATCGCATCGTCAAACTGGTCAAGGAAGAGCGTGACGCCAATTTTATCACCAAGAATGCTCAGGGCCAGACGGTTAACCGTTGGACGTCCGTTGGCTTCCTGGCTGCGTCCGCTGCTTCCAACGAAGCCGGTTATCTGACTCAGAAAGTCGTTCGTAACCTTGGTCTAGTCGGTTTCGATAACCAAGCTCGCGTTTGACACGGCCCGACGGTGGCAAGTCTTGCCCCGACATATGGCCGTGGCGCCATGACGAATACCTGGACGGATATTCGTAATGCCAACCTGATTCTGGTGATGGGCGGAAACGCCGCTGAAGCGCATCCGTGCGGCTTCAAGTGGGTGACTGAAGCGAAGGCCCATAACAAGGCACGCCTGATCGTGGTCGATCCGCGTTATACCCGTACGGCTTCCGTATCGGATTATTACGCGCCGATTCGTACCGGCTCGGACATTGCGTTCCTGGGCGGCCTGATCAATTACCTGATCACAAACGATAAGATTCAGCACGAATACGTTCGTAACTACACTGACGTCTCCTTCATCGTGAACGAAGGTTTCACGTTCGAGGACGGTCTGTTCAGCGGTTACAACGCCGAGAAGCGCACCTATAGCGACAAGTCCACCTGGAGCTATGAGAAGGGCGCGGATGGTTTTGCCAAGGTCGATCCGACCCTGGAACACCCGCGTTGCGTCTTCCAGCTGATGAAGAAGCACTACAGCCGTTACACACCGGAAGTTGCCAGCAATATCTGCGGTATGCCGCAGGATCGCATGATGAAGATCTGGGCGGAAATCGCCGAGACCTCGCAGCCTGGCAAGACCATGACCATTCTGTACGCCCTGGGTTGGACGCAGCACTCTGTGGGCGCCCAGATCATCCGTACAGCGGCAATGGTTCAGCTACTGCTGGGTAACGTGGGTCTGCCGGGTGGCGGTGTGAACGCACTGCGCGGTCACTCCAACATCCAGGGTCTGACCGACCTGGGCCTGCTGTCGAACCTTCTGCCGGGCTACATGACGCTGGGCAATGATGGTGAGCAGGACTTTAACGCTTACATCACCAAGCGTGCGCTCAAACCGCTTCGTCCTGGGCAAATGTCCTATTGGCAGAATTACGGCAAATTCCATGTCAGCCTGATGAAGGCCTGGTATGGCGATGCAGCGACAGCTGAAAACAACTGGTGCTACGACTATCTGCCCAAGCTGGACGTACCGGGTGCCGGTTATGACGTGATGAAGATGTTCGACATGATGTCTCGTGGCGAAGTCCGTGGCTATTTCTGCCAAGGCTTCAACCCGATCGCATCGTTGCCGGACAAGAATCGCGTAGTAGCTGCGCTTGCCAAGTTGAAGTGGCTGGTCATCATGGACCCGCTGGCAACCGAAACCTCCGAGTTCTGGCGTAATGCCGGCGAGTACAACAACGTTGATACCGCCAGCATCAAGACCGCGGTGTTCCGTTTGCCCACGACCTGCTTCGCTGAAGAAGATGGCTCTCTGGTCAACAGTAGCCGTTGGCTGCAGTGGCACTGGAAGGGCGCTGAAGCACCCGGTGAGGCGCGTACTGACGTGACCATCATGTCGGAAATGTTCCTGAAGCTGCGCGAGATGTATCGCACAGAGGGCGGTGCCTATCCGGATCCGATCCTGAACCTGTACTGGCCGTACAAGATTCCGCACGAGCCGTCTCCCGAGGAGTTGGCCAAGGAATTCAACGGTTATGCCGTCAAAGACGTTACCGATGCCACTGGCGCGGTAGTGGCCAAGGCTGGCCAACAGCTGTCGGGCTTCGCTCAGCTCAAGGACGACGGTACGACTGCATCGGGCTGCTGGATCTTCTGTGGCAGCTGGACCGAGCAAGGCAACCAGATGGCGCGCCGTGACAATAGCGATCCCTATGGTGTCGGTCAGAGTCTGGGCTGGGCATGGGCGTGGCCGATGAACCGCCGGATTCTGTACAACCGTGCCTCGGCTGACCCAAGCGGTAAGCCATGGGGACCGGACAAGAAACTGGTCTGGTGGAACGGCAAGAACTGGGGCGGCGCTGACGTTCCGGACTTCAAGCCGGACAGCGCACCGGAAGCCGGTATGAATCCGTTCATCATGAACCCGGAAGGTGTGGCGCGTTTCTTCGCCGTCGACAAGATGGCCGAAGGTCCGTTCCCTGAGCACTACGAGCCCTTCGAGACGCCGATCGGGGTTAACCCGATGCATCCGAAGAACGACAAGGTGATCAGCAACCCCGCCGCTCGTGTTCTGCCCTCCGTATGGGAGTCGTTCGGCAAGGCCGACAAGTTCCCGTATGCGGCGACCACGTACCGTCTGACCGAGCACTTCCACTTCTGGACCAAGCATTGCCGTTTGAATGCGATCGTCCAGCCCGAGCAGTTCGTCGAAATCGGCGAAGCGCTGGCGAAGGAGAAGGGCATTGCGGCGGGCGACAAGGTTCGGGTGAGCTCCAAACGCGGTTACATCGTGGCCGTCGCGGTGGTAACCAAGCGGATCAAGCCATTGGAAGTGAACGGCCAGACCGTGCACCAGATTGGTATTCCGTTGCACTGGGGCTTCTCGGGTCTGACGCGTCACGGTTACCTGACCAACACACTGGTTCCATTCGTCGGCGATGGCAACTCGCAAACGCCCGAATCGAAATCGTTCCTCGTCAACGTGGAGAAGGCATAAATGGCACTTCAAGAAATCGTTGCCCAATCCGCGACGACGACCACGCCTTCCTCCATCCGTCAGGTGGAGGAGGTCGCCAAGCTGATCGACGTCTCCAAGTGCATTGGCTGCAAGGCCTGCCAGGTGGCGTGTTCAGAGTGGAACGAGCTGCGTGATGAGGTGGGGCACAACCATGGTACGTACGACAACCCGGCCGACCTGACCTCCGATACCTGGACGCTCATGCGCTTTACCGAGCATGAGAACCAGGCCGGCGATCTGGAATGGCTGATCCGCAAGGATGGCTGCATGCATTGCGCCGAGCCGGGCTGCCTCACGGCATGTCCGAGCCCGGGTGCGATCATCAAGCACGCCAACGGTATCGTTGACTTCAATCAGGACCATTGCATTGGCTGTGGCTATTGCATTACGGGTTGTCCGTTCAACATTCCGCGGATCTCGCAGAAGGATCACAAGGCGTACAAGTGCACCCTGTGTTCCGACCGTGTGTCCGTAGGGCTTGAGCCTGCGTGCGTGAAGACCTGTCCGACGGGTGCCATTACGTTCGGCACCAAGGAAGACATGAAGCACCATGCCGAAGAGCGCATTGTCGATCTGAAGAGCCGTGGTTACGAGAACGCCGGTCTGTACGACCCGGCGGGTGTAGGCGGTACGCACGTCATGTACGTGTTGCACCACGCCGATCAGCCTGCGTTGTACAACAACCTGCCGAACGATCCGGCCATCAGCCCGATGGTAAGCCTGTGGAAAGGCATCACCAAGCCGTTGTCGCTGCTTGCCATGGGCGCTGCGGTGCTGGCGGGCTTCTTCCACTACGTACGTATCGGACCGAACCGTGCGGACGAAGAGGATGAGGCTCATCACGATGCTGCCGCCGAGCAGGTGGAGAAAAAGTCCCAGGACACGTCGGTGAAGACGTTCGATCCGACCAAACGCTGAGATAACGTCTCCCTCGCAGGCGGGGGAGACGCTCCAGGAGCCTTCAAATGAAAAAAGAGATCGTTCGTTACGGTGCCAGTGAGCGCACCAATCACTGGGCGGTGGCTATACTGTTCTTCATGGCAGGCCTGTCGGGGCTGGCGCTGTTCCATCCAGCGCTGTTCTGGCTGACCAACCTGTTCGGCGGCGGACCGTGGACACGGATTCTTCACCCCTTCATGGGTGTGGCGATGTTCCTGTTCTTCATGGGACTCGTGATCCGCTTCTGGCATCACAATATCCTGGAAAAGCGGGATATGCAGTGGGTCAAGCAGATCGGTGACGTGCTGAACAACCGGGAAGACAAGTTGCCCGAAATCGGCAAGTACAATCCGGGGCAGAAAGTGTTGTTCTGGGTGCTGCTGGCTTCCATGTTGGTACTGATGCTCAGCGGGATCGTGATCTGGCGTGAGTACTTCAGCCATTTCTTCCCGATTGGTGGCATCCGTCTGGCGGCACTGGTCCATGCGGCTGCAGCGTTCCTGTTGATTCTGTCGATCATCGTGCATATCTATGCCGGTATCTGGATCAAGGGTTCGATTGGTGCCATGCTGCACGGTAAGGTCAGCCTCCTGTGGGCCAAGAAGCATCACTCGCTCTGGTACAAGGACATCACGCGAGACAAGAAGTAAAAGCCCCTTCATGGCCTGTTTCGGCAGGCCATGAACAGGCGTCAAACGTGTAGCCATGCCTGGCATGGTTGTCGCCGCCACGGACCAGGAGGTCTGTGGCGGCTCCCATTACCGAAGAGGTTTCCTGCGTGTCAGGTCAGATTCTCGAACCGGGGCAGATCGAAGCCTCAGCCGTAACGCCTCCCTTCATCAACCTGCCGCCGAAAAATGCGTTCAGCTACCGTGCCGAGCGTTTGGAAAAGTTGGCGGACGGTAACCCGCTCCGTGATTATCTGCTGCTTATCAGTGGTATCTGCCGTGCTCAGCAGCAGGTTTTCGACAACCTGGAAAACCTTCCGCTGGAGGCTAAGCGGATTGAGCAGAGCCAGCATCACGGCCTGCCCCCGCTGAGCTGCGATACGCTGGTTCGCGAGGAGGCATGGCTGGGTGTACTGGACGCCGTACTGAAGGTGTATCAGGTACCTGAAGGCAATACTGCCGTGCAGGAAGCGCTTGAGCAGATTCGTACAGCGGACGCCGGACAGCGCAAGGTGTGGGCAATTGCCTTGGTCAGCGGGCAGTACGACCAGGTTCCAGCAGCACTGGTGCCTTTCCTGGGCGCAGCGCTACAGGTTGCCTGGACAAATTGGCTGTTTCAGATCGAGACGGACAAGTTTCGTGAATCCAAAAGCCAGACCCATTGCCCAGCCTGTGGCTCGCTTCCGGTAGCCGGTGTGATTCGCCACCGCGGCAAGCTCAATGGTCTTCGCTACCTGAGCTGCTCGCTGTGCTCCTGTGAGTGGCACTACGTACGGGTAAAGTGCACCCAGTGCGAAAACAGCAAGGAGTTGGGTTACTTTTCGCTGGAAAACGATGCGGTTCTGGCCGAAAAGGCACCGCTGCGAGCGGAAGCTTGTCCCAGCTGCGAAACCTACCTCAAGCTGCTGTATCTGGAGCATGATACCGAGGCGGAGGCCGTGTCAGCCGATTTGGCCAGCTTGGCGCTAGACATGCGGCTCGATGAGGAAGGTTATCACCGTCAGGCCCCTAATCTGCTGCTGGCTCCCGGCGGCTGATTCCTGATAAACAGAGTCCGCTTCGCTCATAGCGGCGGGCTCTGCCAGCCTTTCTTTTACAGGGCTGAAGTGTTGGTCTTACTACGTGCGCATGCGCGATGCTGCATCCGGTTGTAAACTCCAGGCTCATGTTCTTGTTATGAGGCCTGCATGACAGCCGTCCGTTTGCCTTCTGTTGATCGTCTGTTACGTCATCCCGCTGCGACATCGCTCCTGGACCGCTATGGTCGTGAAGCATTGCTCAAGACCTTTCGCGAGCTGCTCGATGAGCTGCGTGAGCCTTTTCGACAGGGACAGATCAGCGAGGCGGATGTCGATGAGGCCGTTCTGACAGGCCGGGCCGGGGAGCGATTGGCTGTCCGAAACCAGCGTCAGGTCCGACGCGTATTCAACCTGACTGGAACTGTTCTCCATACCAATCTAGGGCGTGCGCTGCTGCCTGAAGAGGCCATCGATGCGATGACCCTAGCTGCTCGCTACCCGCTCAATCTTGAGTTTGACCTCAATACCGGCAAGCGCGGTGACCGCGACGACCTGATTGCGGGATTGATCCGTGAGCTGACCGGCGCCGAAGCGGTGACGGTGGTCAACAACAATGCCGCCGCCGTATTGCTTGCCCTTAACAGTCTTGGCGCTCGCAAGGAAGGCATCATTTCGCGTGGCGAGCTGATCGAGATCGGTGGCGCTTTTCGTATTCCGGATATCATGGCGCGCGCCAATGTAAGGCTGGTCGAGGTCGGTACGACCAACCGTACCCACGCTAAGGATTACGAGAGCGCCATTACCGAGCGTACCGGGCTGCTCATGCGTGTTCACACGAGTAACTACACTGTGCAGGGGTTTACCAGCAGTGTGGCAACTCCCGAACTGTCCTCTATTGCTCGCGCCCATGAAGTCCCCTTGCTGGAGGATTTGGGGAGCGGCTCTCTGGTAGACCTCACCCGTTGGGGATTGCCCAAGGAGCCAACCGTCCAGGAAGCGCTACGCGACGGCGCTGATATCGTGACCTTTAGCGGCGATAAGCTGCTCGGTGGTCCGCAGTGTGGAATTATCGTCGGGCATAAGGACCTGATCGCCCGCATCAAGAAAAACCCCCTCAAACGTGCTTTGCGAGTCGACAAGATCACCTTGGCTGCACTTGAGGCGGTGTTGGCGCTTTATCGAGACCCGGATCGTTTGGGTGAAAAGCTGACCAGCCTCAGATTACTCTCCCGTGGCCAGGGGGACATTAATAGTCAGGTTCAGCGGGTAATGCGTCCTTTATCTCAGGCACTGGGCGAGCGTTGGCAGGTAACGAGTGAGCTCACGCTCGGCATGATTGGCAGTGGTACCCAGCCGGTGGCTCGTCTGCCCAGCGCAGCGTTGTGCATGCGGCCGAATAGCTCCAAGCGCCTGCGAGGCCGTGCGCTGCGTCTGCTTGAAGAGGCCTTGCGACAGCTGCCTATCCCCGTGATCGGACGTATCGATGACGATGCGCTTTGGCTTGATCTGCGTCAGCTCGATGACGAGGCTGGCTTTATGGCGCAGCTGGGAGCGCTATCGGTTGGGGAGTGGGACGCATGATCGTTGGAACAGCGGGCCATATCGACCACGGCAAGACGTCCCTCATCCGAGCCCTGACGGGGGTGGAGGGCGATCGTCGCCGTGAGGAAAAGGAGCGAGGCATCACCATTGACCTGGGGTACGTTTACTCGGATCTGGGAAATGGAGAGCTGACCGGGTTTATCGATGTTCCCGGCCACGAGCGGTTTGTTCATAACATGCTGGCCGGGGCCAGCGGAATTGATCTGGTGTTACTGGTCGTGGCTGCCGATGACGGTGTGATGCCACAAACACGCGAACATCTGGCCATTGTTGAATTGCTGGGCATACGCCGCGCCTTGGTCGCCATGACCAAGACGGATCGGGTCGAGGCTGCGCGTGTCGACGCGGTACGGGAAGAAATTGATGCACTGTTGGCAGACGGCCCGCTTGCCGGGGCTCCGGTATTTCCGGTCTCCAGCCAGACGGGAGTGGGTATCGAGGCACTGCGTGCAGCGCTTCTGGATCAGGCTGAACAGGCACTGGCCCGCAGCGACCAAGGGTATTTCAGGCTTGCAGTCGACCGTGTCTTCAGCGTCTCGGGTGCCGGGGTGGTGGTCACGGGAACGGCTTTCGACGGTCGTGTTGCCGTCGGAGATGAGTTGTTATTGGGCGCGCTGGGGCGTCGCGTGCGTGTGCGCGGCCTGCATGCGCAAAATCGAGAGGCCCAGATTGCCCACGCAGGGCAGCGTGTGGCAGTAAACCTGGCGGGTGAACGGCTCAATGTCGAACAGATCCGGCGAGGCGATTGGCTGCTCGATGAAGCCCTCCACGCGCCGTCTACCCGTGTCGATATTGATTTGCACCTGCTTGGCAGCGAAGGTAAGGCGCTGGCCCACTGGACCCCTGTCCATGTGCATCTGGGCGCCCAGAATCTGACCGGTCGGGTGGCGCTGTTGGAGGATGAGGGTGTATTGACGCCTGGTGGGCGCACACTGGCGCAGCTGGTGCTCAACTCGCCGCTACAGGCTGCTCATGGTGACCATCTGGTGCTGCGGGATCAATCCGCGCAGCGAACCATTGGCGGTGGACGTGTGCTGGATCCTTTCGGGCCTGCCCGCAATCGGCGTACTCCCACACGTCTGGCACAGCTTGAGACATTGCGTCAGGGCTCCTTTGAGGACGCACTGCCGGAGTTGCTCAAACAGGCGGACAATGGCGTAGCGCCTGCCGTACTGGAGCGCCAATTCAATCGACCGAGGGCGCGCTGGCAACTGCCTGAACATGTCATGGAAGTTGCTACCCGACAGGGTATCCGTCTGTTCGATGCGACCCGCTGGCAGCACTTGCAGTCTACGCTGTTGGAGCGGCTCGGAGCCTTTCATGTCGAACAGCCCGATGAGCTAGGGCCTGATCGTGATCGATTACGTCGTTTTGCCTTGCCGCAACTGGAGCGGCCTGTGTTCATTGCGTTGTTGGAAAGCCTGATGGCGTCCAGCCAGATCGAGGCGAGCGGGCCGTGGCTGCACCTGCCGGGCCATCGTGTTCGTCTGACCGAGGCCGAAGAGGCGCTGAAAGAAAAGCTCTGGCCTCTTCTCGAAGCAGGCCGCTTTGATCCCCCCTGGGTACGTGATCTGGCCCGGGAAATTGGTGAGGACGAAGCAGGGGTTCGTCATCTGCTACGCAAGCTGGCACGCCTGGGGCAGCTGCAGCAGATCGTCAAGGATCTCTTCTATCCTGAAAATACGATAAACCATTTGGTACAATTGACGTTGCGTCTTGAGCGCGAAGAGGGGATCATTCGTGCAGCCGCGTTTAGGGATGGTCTGGGGATCGGACGTAAGCGCACAATCCAGATACTCGAATTCTTCGATCGGATCGGTTTGACTCGCCGTATGGGTGATGAACGCAAGATCCGCCCAGACAGCGCACTGGCTGCTCAGGTCGAACAGGCGAGTTGATTGATGGAAGGCAATCGTGCCCGGTGGCGCGGCCGGGCTTCAAACCCGGTTGGGGACGGCAGCCGTTCCCGGGTGAGTTCGACTCTCACTGCCTTCCGCCATTTCTTTTAGACCGAATATCCTGGCCTGACTTTGCTTTTCTGAATCTTATCTATACTGGATAGGACAAGGCAGCGCGTGACGCCTCCTGTTCTGCTGGCGCCAGGCTGTCAGCCTATGCAGTGGAGGTGACGTATGAAGACGAGAGCCGGCGCGGCCTTTCTTTTTCTGACCTTGTTAGCGGTGTTGCTGGGTGGGTTTGGCCTTGACCCAGCTTCGACTCCATCGATTGAAGCCTCTACAGCCGCTTCGACAGACTGTATGTATGGATATGAGCCCTACGGTTGCGCAGCGCCTATGCAGGTAGGCGGCGACTTTGCCATGCTGGCCCGCATGTAGCGGGTAACGCATTCAGAGACGTTTTCGCAGGTGTATCAGGGCTGTTCGATGTCCGGAGGAATCGCGTCGCTCATCAATGGATACCGGCAAATAGCCCAAATGTGTATAGAGCAACAGGCCCGGCGTATTGCTGCTGAAACAGGCAGCATGCAGAAAACGCACGCCATGCTGCTGGCAGGCTTGCTGCTCCATCACTCCGATCAGGTGTTGCGCTACGCCCATGCGTCGTGCCCAGGGTGCCACCATTAAATTGCCCAAGTCGCACCGTTCGCCTGGTTGGCAGCGAAAGAAGTTTGCAAATGCAGCCAGACGATTGTTCAGCAATACAACCGTGCTGCCCTGGCGGTTGGCGTATACCTCTGCCAGTTGGTCTCTTGTTAGTGGCCACTGAGCTGTGGGATAGCTGTAAAACAGCTCTTCACGACTTTGCGGAAAGTGACACACGGCCTGCAAATCATCAAGGGTGGCCGCGCGATGTGTCAGTTTGGTATTCATCAGTGAGGTGGGTACTGCGACAGGATCTTGCCAACGGCTGTCTGGATGGTTGCAGTACGCTGCGCAGGGGTATCAGCTGTCTGGTCAGATGACACCTCGGTGCTGCCACGCCATACCAGTTTTCCGTCCCGGCCATCGAGCAGGTCGATCTGCAGCGTAGTTACCTGATAGGTAAAGGTCTGGGTCTGGGTATAACCGCCACCCCAAGGGCCCCAGTATCCCCAGGGACCACCCCAGTAAGGATCGGTGCGCATGGTTTGCCCTTGGCGCTCATCCGTGAACAGATAGGCCCGAACCCTCAGGTCTGCCTGTCCGTTCGCTGCGGCAGGGCGTAAGCCGCGCTGATCAAGCTGGCCGCTTACGGCATCCTTGATGCGCTGCTCGGTCAAGTCACTTTTCAGCCGCGGATCTTCAGGCTTGTACGAGACGGCAGGCTGGGCCCAGGTCCAGTTTCGGTAGGCCGCATAGTCACGGGAGGGATCATAGTCCCGGTTGACGGTATTGGTCTCGCACGCGGCAAGGGCAAGCGTAAACGCGATAGCAAGCAAACGACGGATCATGATCATTCTCCGACCAGGGACGCTTAAAAGAAACAATAACTACTCATGGGACCAAGCCGTATGCGCTTTATCTTTAATGCGGTGGATACTGCTCCAGCGCGCGACGAGCGGCTTCGCGGATCGCCTGGGCCCGGGCGCTCTGATCATTGCCGCCCCGTTCCTCGGCACTGCCACTCCATATTCTCTTGCGGCTCTGCGAATCGATCAGCTCAATGCTCAGCACCTGAACCTGATAATACCGAGGGCGAGTCTGGCTGTAGCCTGTTCCGCCGTACGTGCCCCAACGATCGTAGCCATACGGATAGCCGCCGCCATAGCCGACACCACCTCCGTAGTAATCGGTATCGTATACGACACGTTGCTCCTGTCTGACCGTTGCGCTCACGTAGAGATCAGGACGCGTACCGGTTGGCGCAGGTCGGAGCCCGCGCTGATCGAGCTGGGCGCTGATGGCCTCCTGAAGAGTGCTGGTATCCATTGATTGAGAGGAATCACCGGTGGCACGAATGCCCTCGGGTGACCAGGCCCAGCTCCGGTAGCGGCCATAGTCGACCGGGGCTGCTGGATAGCTGCCCCGGTCGATGCGTGCCGGAACAGCAGGTGCTGGCGCAGCAAGCTCAGGCAGAGCGCTGGCTATATAGGGATTCTGGCTCTGACAGGCGGTCAGCCCCAGGCTGATAACCACGCAGGCAAACAGGCGACGCATAGATCACTCCTCTAACGCGCCGGGTTGGCAGATCCAGTGCAGATAACGACCAAGCCCGGCAAATGTAGGGTGCCGTCGATGGGCCAATTCCATTTCGATCAGATCGGCTTCGTTGACCTTACCCTGAAATTCGACTGGCATGTAGTCATGAAAAACACGAACGCCACTTCGGATCACGATCTGCCAGCGACTGCTCATGGCGCGTTCCAGCTCCCGCGGATCAAGTGGCTGTTGAGGTGTCAGGCCCTTGCCTTCGCCCGCATATTCCTGGCGCTTGAGCTTTTTGAAATGGCCTTTGAGCAGGTTCCGGTAGATCAGCGCGTCCCGGTTGTAGAATGCCAGTGAAAGTAGACCATCCGGAGCCGTGAGGCGCGAGAGGACTGGCAGAATCGTATGTGGCTCGGCCAGCCATTCCAGTACGGCGTGGCAGATGACCAAGTCAAAGCGAGTCGTGAGCTGCTCGCTCAGTTCCTGCCAGGGCGCCTCGATAAACGTTGCCTCAAGGCCAGCCTCGGCGAAGCGTTGGCGAGCACCCTCCAGCATCGGGGCTGAAGGTTCTGCCAGTGTGACGGAGTGACCCTGCTCAGCCAGCCAGAGCGCCATATGGCCCAGTCCTGCTCCAATATCCAGAACCCGCAGCGAGCGTTCAGGCAGGGCTTCCTTCAGGTCGGCCTGGAGTACGGCCAGCCGGATAGCACCTTTGGCATTGCCATAAATCTTTTCGGCAAAACGGATGGCGCGGTCATCGAAAAATGTATCGGTCATGGCAGGAAGCGCCGCTCATTATCGGCCAGCTTGGCGCGAGTGATTGTCTCCATGTCGAGTCCGAGTTCTGCGCAGAGTTGCAGCAGATAGAGCACGACGTCTGCAATCTCCTGGCCAGCATGCTCAAGGTGATCAGCCGTTAAATGGCGGGATTCCTCTTCGGTCTTCCACTGGAAGATTTCAGCCAACTCGGCCATCTCAACGCCGGCAGCCATAACTAGGTTTTTCGGGCTGTGATAGCGGCGCCATTGATTAGCATCGCGAATGGCGTGCAGGCGGGCAGTAAGTTCGGAAAGGTCCATGCGGGGCTCCTGATGGCCGCATGGCTAGTGGATAGCTATGCGGCGCTTGTTAAGCGCCGCATTTTTCCATGGACTGACGCGAAAGCGTAGCGGCTTAGCGCGTCATCAGCAGCCAGGGCGTGCCGATCCCCAGCCATGCAGCCAGGAACAGGAAGCCAAAGATAGCACCCAGGCGCCACCACATCGGTCCAGGCAGATAACCGCTGCCGTAGTAAACCGGGCTAGGGCCGGTACCGTAGGGCGTAATGATGCCCATGATGCCGATGGTGGGCAAAAGCAGCAATACGAAGGTATGCATATCGATGCCAGGAATACTGGCGGCAGCGGCCACCATAACCGGTAGCAGAGCCGTGGTGTGCGCGGTAGCACTGGCGAAGAAGTAGTGCAGCAGGTAGAAGGCAATTGTGAGCAGGACCATCGCCACGGTGGGATCGAAGTGGCCTAGGTAGTTGGCCATCAGCATACCGAACCATTTCACAAAGCCGACCATGTTCAAGCCGTCTGCCAGGGCAACTAGCGTGGCGAACCAAGCAAAGGTGTTCCAGGCGGCTTTATTACTAAGGATATCGTTCCAGGTCACGATGCCGATAATCAGCATGAGACTGATCACGAGCATACCAACCAGCGCGGGTGAAATAACGGCAGTACCAAAGATCCACATGGCCAGCGCCAGGACGACCAGAATCAGCAGAATGACTTCGTTGCGCGTCAGGCTGCCCATCTTGGCCAGCTCCTCGGCAGCCCATTTGGGCACTACGTCACCGGACTTCAGCTCGGGCGGGCACAGCCAGTAGCTCAACAGTGGCAACAGGGCGAGCAGCAGGATGCCGACCGGCGCGGTGGCCATGAACCATTCACCCCAGGTAATGCGAATGCCGGTGGAGCTTTCCACCAGGGCAACGGCGAGCAGGTTGGGGGCGATACCTGTCAGAAACAGTGTGCTGGTCACACAGGCCGAGGCAATCGCCACCCACATGAGGTAGGTGCCGATGCGACGCATGCTGGGATCGTTGGGGTGCGAGTCATACAGCGGTGGCAGGTTACGCAGAATAGGGTAGAGCGTACCGGCGCTGCGTGCGGTATTAGAGGGCGTAAAGGGGGCCAGAACGGTATCCGCCAGCATGATGGCGTAGCCCAGCGTCAGGGTACGCTTGCCCATGGTTTTAACCAGCCATAAGGCAATACGGCGGCCCAGGCCGGTCTTCTCGTAACCCAGGGCAAACATGAACGCGCCAAAGATCAGCCAGACTGTAGAGTTGGTGAAGCCGGAAACGGCCCAGGTAAAGGCCTTGTCGGCCACCTTGAAGCCCGGCTGTGCCAGTTGCTCGGGCGAGAAGAGAGCCCAGGGCGCCAGGACCGCAGCAACCACCACACCAATCAGGCCTATAACAGCGCCCGGTAAGGGTTCAAAGATCAGACCGATCACACAGCCCAGAAATATTGCGAAGAAATGCCATGCGTGCGGTGCCAGCCCCTCGGGAACCGGCAAGGCTGCAATGACGATCGCCACGATCAATGGCGCCATCAACTTGGCCAGCGATTTCATTTTAACTCCCATGCTTTAAAGAGTTTGCGATCTTAGCGCCTGAATGAGACGGCTCAATCGTTTAATTAAACTAAGCGCTAATTGACTTGATTGTTTTTATTGATTAGCAGTTCAGTGAAATTGAGGCAAACGCAGGCCAACCGACAAAAATGCCAGTGGCCATTAGCGTAGGAGAGAGTAGACGCCAGACTGAAAAGTCTGGCGCTGTCCTGGATCAAAGAAAGTTTTCGGCGTAATGGCAGGCAACCTGACGGTTGTCTACATCACGAAGGGCAGGAACTTCTGTCTTGCAGCGCTCAGTTGCGTAGGGGCAACGGCGGTGGAACACGCAGCCAGGTGGCGGATCCAGTGGATTCGGCAGCTCGCCCTGGATCTTGATGCGTGGCTTGCTGGCGTCTGGTTGCAGGCTTGGCGTGGCTGAAAGCAGCATCTGAGTATAGGGATGCAAGGGTTTTTCAAAGAGTGCATCGCGAGGCCCCTTTTCTGCCGTACAGCCCAGATACATCACCATCACGTCATCGGCGATATGGCGCACCACCGACAGGTTGTGTGAGATGAAGACGTATGCAGTATGAAACTCCTGCTGCAGATCCATGAAAAGGTTAAGCACTTGCGCCTGGATGGAAACGTCCAGTGCCGACGTTGGCTCGTCCGCTACCAGCACCTTGGGGTTGAGCATCATCGCGCGGGCCACGGCAATCCGCTGGCGCTGGCCGCCAGAGAACATGTGAGGATAGCGCTGATAATGCTCGGGACGCAGGCCTACCTGCTGCATCATGGCCTGTACCTTGTCCCGACGCTCGCTACGGGACAGGTTTGTATTGATAACCAGCGGCTCCGCCAGTTGATCCCCGATCTTCTGCCGTGGATTGAGCGAAGCGTAAGGGTTCTGGAACACCATCTGCACATCGCGGCGCAACTGCTTGCGGACTTCTGCACTGGCACCACTGACCTCATGACCGCCAATGTTGAGCGAGCCGGAGGACGGCTCCTCGATCAGCGTCAAGGCACGGGCCAGAGTAGATTTGCCACAGCCCGACTCACCAACGACCGCCAGTGTCTTGCCGGGTACGAGGTCAAACGAGACACCGTTCAGGGCGCGTACGGTAGCTTGGCCTTTGAACAGACCTCGGGAAACATGGTAATGACGTGTCAACGCTCGGGCGGTGAGTACGCTATCCGCTGGTTTGGCAGCGTTGGTATTCAAATCAGGCGCGGCCATGGGCTTCTCCAGGTAGATGACTAGGACGCTGGGACTCCGGCAAGACTTCCGGCCACTGCGCAGGGTTCAGGTTGCGCGGGAAGAAGCAGCGGACCGAGCCGCTGACACCATCGTGAGTATAGGGCTCGAGGGCAGGGCGCTCTAGACAGCGTGGCTGTGCGTAAGGGCAGCGCGGCGACAGCAGACAGCCCTTGGGTCGATCGTAACGGCCGGGAACAATACCCGGCAGCGTGGAGAGCCGTTCGCCAAGGCTATGCTCGGGGATGGCGGCCAGCAGCGCTTCCGTGTAGGGATGTTTGGGTGCCTGAAAGATATCCGGCACAACGCCGGTTTCCACGGCCTGGCCGGCATACATCACGCAGACTCGCTGGGCTGTTTCAGCTACTACGGCAAGGTCATGGGTGATCAGGATCAGGGCCATGCCCTCATCACGCTGAAGGTTGAGTAGCAGGTCCATGATCTGCGCCTGAATGGTAACGTCCAGCGCTGTGGTCGGTTCGTCGGCAATCAGCAGCTTGGGTTCTGCTGCAATCGCCATGGCAATTGCCACACGCTGGCTCATGCCGCCGGACAGCTGATGCGGGTAGGCGGAAAGGCGGCTCGCTGCGGCTGGAATCTCCACCCGCTCAAGCAGTTGAAGCGCCCGCTGGCGGGCCTCTCGGCCTCGCAGACCCAGGTGCTGGCGAATGACCTCTTCGATCTGATAACCCACCGTGTAGCTGGGGTTCAGGGCGGTCATCGGGTCCTGGAAGACCATCGATAAGTCCTTGCCGATCAGCTGGCGTCGGGCACGACCTTTGAGCTTGAGCAGATCCTGGCCTGCAAAGCTCAGCCGATTGGCCGTGACCTTACCGGGCGCATCGATCAGGCCCATCACAGACATCATGGTCACGGACTTGCCGGAGCCGGACTCACCTACAATGGCCAGCACTTCGCCCTGGTCGATGGTCAGGTCGAGACCTTCGACGACCGGGATGGCATCTTCACCGCCAAAGCGGACATTCAGATTCTGGATTTCCAGGAGGCTCATGGCTGCTCCTTGATCAATAAACAGGTATCGAGCGGCAACGGGTTGCCGCATCGAGACAACGAAAGAACGATTGGCAAGCGGGTCATGACTGCACCTTCAGGCGAGGGTCGAGGGCGTCACGCAGGCCATCACCCATCAGGTTGATAGCCAGTACGCTCAAAAGAATGGTCAGACCGGGCAGGGTAACCACCCACCAGGCGCGCTCGATATAGTCACGGGCCGATGCCAGCATGGTGCCCCACTCAGGGGTGGGCGGCTGTACGCCGAGGCCAAGGAAGCCCAGGGCCGCCGCATCCAGAATGGCCGAGGAAAAGCTCAAGGTAGCCTGAACGATCAGAGGTGCCATGCAGTTAGGCAGTACAGTGACGAACATCAGGCGCAGGCGTCCGGCACCTGCCAGTCGAGCAGCCGTTACATAGTCGCGATTCACTTCACCCATGACGGCGGCGCGGGTCAGACGTACGTAAGAGGGCAGCGAGACAATAGCAATGGCAATAACGGTATTGGACAGGCCAGGGCCAAGAATCGCCACGATGGCTACGGCCAGCAGCAGCGATGGTAGGGCCAGCATAATGTCCATCAGGCGCATGATGAAAGGGCCGGCTCGCGTGGGCGAAAAGCCTGCAATCAGCCCGAGCAGGATGCCGGGGATGAGTGAACAGATCACCGAGGCCAAACCAATCATCAGCGACAACCGCGCGCCGTGAATCAGGCGGGACAACAGGTCGCGTCCCAGTTCATCGGTGCCCAGCAGGAACTGCGTCGTGCCGCCTTCCAGCCAGGAGGGAGGCGTCAGCAGGAATTCACGGAACTGCTCGCTGGGATCGTGGGGTGCAACCCAAGGGGCGAACAGGGCGCAGATCACGATGATAGTCATGAACAGCAGGCCGCCCAAGGCGCCCTTGTTGTGGGAAAACGCTTTCCAGAACTCCTTGTACGGAGACGGATACAGGACAACCTGATCTTCGACCTGAGCGCCTTGTGGCAAAGTACGTTCCATAGGGCCTCCTTAGCGCTGATGGCGGATACGGGGGTTGGCAAAGCCGTAGAGAACGTCCACGACAAAGTTCACCATGATGACAAGGGTGGCGATCAGCAGGATGCCGTTCTGCACGACGGGATAGTCGCGACGGGAGATCGCATCGATCAACCATTTGCCTACACCAGGCCAGGAAAAGATCGTTTCGGTCAGTACGGCACCGGCGAGCAGGCTGCCTACTTGAAGACCCAGTACGGTCAGAACCGGGACCAGCGCGTTACGCAGCGCATGGATAAGGACGACACGGGCTGGCGACAGGCCTTTGGCACGAGCCGTACGCACGTAATCTTCTCGCAGCACTTCCAGCATGGCGGAGCGCGTCATCCGTGCGATAACTGCCAGGGGAATCGTGCCCAGCACGATAGAGGGCAGAATCAGGTGGTGGAGGGCGTCCATGAACGCGCCTTCTTCATCGGACAACAGGCTGTCGATCAGCATAAAGCCGGTTTTGGGCTCGATGTCGTAAAGCAGGTCGATCCGACCTGATACCGGGGTCCAGCCGAGCTGTACCGAAAAGAACATGATAAGGATAAGGCCCCACCAGAAGATCGGCATGGAAAAGCCCGTCAGGGAAATGCCCATCACACCGTGGTCAAACAATGAACCGCGGCGAAGCGCTGCGATCACTCCGGCCAGAAGGCCCAGCACGGTAGCAAAGATCATGGCGCAGAGAGCCAGTTCCAAGGTGGCAGGAAAGAGGGTGGTGAACTCGTGCCATACGTTGTCACGGGTAATCAGTGACTCTCCCAGGTTGCCGTGGGCAAGGTTGCTGAGATAGTCGAAATATTGCTGGTAGAGCGGCTTGTCGAGCCCGAGGCGATGCAGTGCTTCGGCATGCATCTGCGGATCGACGCGGCGCTCGCCCATCATGACCTCTACCGGATCGCCAGGAATCAGGCGAATCAGGGAAAAAGTCAGTAGCGTGACACCGAAAAACGTCGGTATCAGCAAGCCCAGGCGGCGGGCAATAAAACTGAACATGGGGTTGAATACTCCTCATCGGAGGCAGGGAAGCGTGCCCTGCCTGTTTCCGTCTTTTTATTTTGCGTACGTTGTAGCGAAGTTGTTGTTGGCCAAGGGACTCAGGTGATAACCCTCGACGTTGCTGCGCATGACGTTGAACAGCTTGGGATAAGCCAGGGGGATCCAGGGCGCATCATTGTGGAAGATCACTTGAGCCTGCTTGTAGAGCTCGGCTCGCTCATTTTCATCCTGGCTGGTACGAGCCTTGTCCAACAGGGCGTTAAACTCCTTGTTGCACCAGCGTGCACTGTTTTCGCCTGACTTTGCGGCATCACATGACAAGTTAGGCGTCAGGAAGTTATCCGGATCGCCGTTGTCACCTGCCCAGCCAAAGAAGAGCAGATCGTGCTCGCCTTGCTTGGCCCGGCGAATCAGCTCACCCCACTCCAGATTGCGGATGTCCAGTTGTACGCCGACCTTGGCCAGGTCGGCCTGAAGCATTTGAGCACCCAGCGCAGGGTTGGGGTTGGTCGGGCCGCCGCCTGAACGTGTAAACACGGTCAGCTTGAGGCCTTTCTCCATGCCGGCCTCTTTCAACAGTGCCCGCGCCTTTTCAGGGTCGTAGGGCCAGTCCTGAATATCACGGTTATACCCTAGAAGGGTAGAGGGATACGGATTGACGGCAGGCACAGCGTTGCCTTCACCAAACAAGGCCTTGATGTAGGCGCTCTTGTCAAAGGCCAGATTCAGGGCCTGACGGATACGCACATCGTTCAGCGGTTTATGCTCGGTGTTCATGGCAACATAGGCAATTAGCAGTGCTTCGCCTTCAGCAAGCTTAAGGTTCGGGTCCTTGCGGATGGCTGGAATATCGTCCGGTTTAGGATAAACGCCTACCTGACATTCACCAGCTCTCACACGCTGCAGGCGTACATTGCTATCGAGGGTGATGGCAAGGACCAGGCCATCAGCTGGAGGTTTGCCTTCGAAATACTCGGGGTTGGCCTTGAAACGTACCTGAGCATCCTTGGTATAGCGCGAGAAAATGAACGGACCGGTACCGACCGGCTTGAAGTTGAGCTGATCAAACTGTCCGGCTTTTTCCAGTTGAGCGGCATATTCAGCCGAATAGATCGATGCAAAGCCCATCGCCATGTCCCGTAGGAAAGGTGCTCCCGGACGATTGA
The DNA here is from genome assembly GCF_003691465.1 of Pseudomonas sp. LTJR-52. Lineage (NCBI taxonomy): Bacteria > Pseudomonadati > Pseudomonadota > Gammaproteobacteria > Pseudomonadales > Pseudomonadaceae > Pseudomonas > Pseudomonas sp. LTJR-52. The sequence continues at coordinate 3,659,572 of NZ_CP033105.1, read as the reverse complement.
GCACGAAGCGGATCGTGTAGTCGTCGACCTTATCGATCGACTTGATCAGATTTTGCAGTCCCATGGCCTCAAAATAGGGGAAGCCATGCTGCGCCTTGTCGTGCCAGGTGTGCTTGGCATCGTATTGGCGCATGAAGCTCCACATCACGTCGTCGGCATTGAATTCACGTGTGGGCTTGAAGTAATCGGTTATCTGAAACTTCACCCCTTTACGCAGGTGGAAGGTATAGGTCATGCCGTCTTCGCTGACGTCCCAACGCTCTGCCAAACCAGGCTCGATGTCGGTAGTGCCGGGCTTGAAGTCTACGAGGCGGTCGAATAGCGTCTCAGCTGAGGCGTCAGCCGTCGTGGCTGCAGTGTACTGAGCGATGTCGAAGCCTTCGGGACTGGCCTCCGTACATACCACCAGAGGTTTGGCTTGAGCCAGAGTGGCGGCGCCAAGCAGACTCACGGCAAGCGCGATTCGTGTTAATGCATGCATAGGGATGCTCCTAGGTCTGTAACCGGTCTACGGCATAGAGCGAGCCTCGATCAGCCTGATCGGACTCGTCTTCTTTTTGGGAAAAGCGCTTAATCCAGGCGCACAGTTGAAAAATCGTTTTTACCCAGAGGGCTCATGACAAAGCCGCTGACGTTGCTGCGTGTCACAACGTTCCTCACAGGCTGTGAGGTGGGAATCCAGGGGATTTCGTTGTGAAATATCTCCTGGGCCTTGCGGTAGAGCTCAGCGCGCTTGTCCAGATTACTGGTACGGCGAGCCTGCTCTACCAGCGAGTCGAACTCGGCATTGCACCAGCGTGCACGGTTCTCGCCGTTTTTGGCTGCCGAGCAGGTGAGGTTGGGTGACAGGAAATTGTCCGGATCGGCATTGTCGCTGACCCAGCTCATGCTGAGGATATCGTGTTCGCCCTGCTTGCCACGACGAACAAATTCACCCCATTCATACTGGCGAATATTGACCTTGATGCCGATCTTGGCCATGTCTCCTTGAAACAGCTGGGCGACTCGCAAAGTATTTCCCGAGGGGCCTGACCCGGTAGAACTCATATAGGTCAGCTCCAGCCCGTTGGGGTAGCCCGCTTCGGCCAAGAGCTGCCTAGCCTTTTCCAGGTCATACGGCCAGGGTTTGATATCGGTGTTATAGCCCAGCATGGCAGGGGGATAGGGACCCCAGACCGGCTTGGCTGCGCCTTCACCGTACAGGGCCTTGATCGTACCCTCCTGATCGGTTGCCATGGCAATGGCCTGACGGACGCGCACATCACTGAGTGGCTTGTGCGTTACGTTCAGTGCATTGAAGCCTATGGTCAGCTCCTCGACGCTCAGCACTTTCAGATTGGGGTCTTTTTTTAACGCCGGAACGTCTGACGGCTTGGGGGTCAGTGAAATCTGGCATTCGCCTCGCTTCAGACGTTGCAGGCGCACGCTGGAGTCCAGTGTGATGGCTTGTACCAGATCGACTGCTGGCGCACCGTCCCAATAGTTAGAGTTGGCCTTGTAGCGCACCTGCGAGTCGCGGCTGTAGCGCTCGAAAACAAAAGGTCCCGTACCTACCGGTTTGAACCCCAGGTCATCAGTTTTTCCGCTCTTGAGCAGCTGATCAGCATATTCAGCTGAGAGAATTGAGGTAAAACCCATGGCCAGATCAGCCAGGAAGGGCGACTCTTCATGTTGAAGAACAAAGCGCACCGTATGGCCGTCGACCTTTTCAATATGGTCGATGATCTTGCTCATCTCCATCGAGTCGGAGAAGGGGAAGCCTTTGCTGGCTAATTCGTGCCAGGGGTGCTTGGGATCGATCTGACGCTCGAAGCTCCAGATTACATCATCGGCCGTCAGCTCACGGGTAGGCTTGAAGTAGCTGGTGCTATGAAATTTCACACCTTTGCGCAGGTAAAACGTGTACTGGAGACCATCCGGGCTGATGTCCCACCGCTCGGCCAGTGACGGCTGAAGCTCCGTCGTGCCAGGTTTGAACTCCACCAGCCGGTTATAAAGAGGCTCATCTGCCGCATCAGCTGTATAACGCGAGGAGTGAACCGCCGGGTCGAATGTCTCCGGACTTGCCTCGGTACATGCCACCAACGTTTTGGCTTGTGCCTGTACAGCCGTTGCCAACGCAACCGCCAACAGACAGGTGTTCAGCCTGAATGCAGCTTTCATCTTTCGTTAGGCTCCATGGTGAGGCAGTAACAGCCGGGTTGCGACTGTAACCGCTTGCAATCCCGTCGATGGGTATCGGCGGAAGGTGTCCCTGCCGGGGTCCGCTGGTATCGCTCGGGTAAAGCGTCGCACCAGAGGAAATCCGGCAAACCGGCTGCCTGCGTGCTGATCGAGCACGTCGCCGGCGGCAATACAGGACAGCCTGCCTCTCATCGGGCAAGGCTGACGCCATAGAATGCGCTAAGCCCGAAGGGGCTGATCTTGAAGTCCTGGACTTCCTTGCGCATGGGTTGATAAACGATGGAATGGGCGATCGGTGTGATCGGCACGGCGTCCTTCAGTACATGCTGCGCCTGCTTGTACAAGCGAATACGTTCCTCACGATCATTGCTGATCTTGGCCTGTTTGATCAGCTTGTCATAGGCCGGATCGCACCATTTGGAGTAGTTGCTGCCATTGACGGCATCGCAGCTGTATAAAACGCCCAGCCAGTTGTCTGGATCACCATTGTCTCCGGTCCAGCCGTAGATCATTACATCATGTTCGCCCTGACGGGCACGCTTGATGTACTCGCCCCATTCATACGTGACGATGTTGGCCTTGATGCCGATCCTGGCCCAGTCCGCCTGTACCATCTGCGCAGACAGGCGGGCGTTGGGGTTGGAGGCGCGAACGACCGGCATGGCCCACAGGTTGAGCTGTGTGCCTTGCTTGATGCCTGCTTTCTTGAGCAGCGCCTTGGCCTTTTCCGGATCGTAGGGGGCATCCTTGAGCGTGTCGTCGTAGGACCACTGCGCCGGTGGCATGGGGTTGGTGGCGAGCTTTCCATTACCCTGGTAGACGGCATCGATAATGGCCTTCTTGTTGATGGCCATGTCCAATGCCTGACGGACTTCAAGCTTGTCCAACGGCGGATGCTGAACGTTATAGGCGAAATAGCCCAGGTTGAAACCGGGTTGTTGGAGCACCTTCAGGCTGGGATCTTTCCTGACCTCAGCAATATCTGCCGGACGTGGATAACCACTGATCTGGCACTCACCCGCCTTGAGTTTTTGCAGGCGAGTAGCGGCGTCCGTCGTAATGGCAAAGATCAGGTTGTCAAGCTTGACGTCCTCGGGCTTCCAGTAATCCTTGTTGCCCTTGTAACGAATGACCGCGTCCTTTTGGTAGCGACTGAATACAAAAGGTCCGGTACCAATCGGGTATTGGTTGATATTGGCCGCTTTGCCCTGCTTGAGCAAATGGTCGGCATATTCGGCTGACTGGATGGAGGCAAAGCTCATGGCCAGGTCCGAGGCAAAGGCGGCATCGGTCTGATTCAGCGTAAAGACAACTGTGTAATCGTCTCGCTTTTCGATCTTGGCGATATTCTTGTCCAGGCCCATATCGCTGAAGTAGGGGAATTCACTCGGGTAGGCCTTACGGAACGGGTGCTCCTTATGGAGCATACGCTGAAACGTGAACACGACATCGTCGGCATTGAATTCACGTGTCGGCTTGAAGTAGTCGGTCGTATGAAACTTCACGCCCTTGCGCAGATGAAAGGTATAAACCTTGCCGTCTGGAGAAATCCCCCACTTTTCGGCCAGCCCCGGTGTCAGGGTAGTGCCGCCACGCTCGAATTGAACCAGGCGATTGAATACCGTCTCGGCAGACGCATCGAACTCGGTTCCGGAGGTGTACTGAGCGGGGTCGAAACCAGCCGGGCTGGCTTCGGAGCAATACACCAGATTACTCGCCGCCTGGGCGAGCGGAGCGGCTGCAAGCAGGCTTGCAGTAAGAAAGGAGAGGGCGAAGGACGTACGCATGGATGAATTCCCGTCAGTCAAGTAAAGCGGAGCGTTCGGGGTTTTACCCTACGAACGCTCCGCCGCCAATCACTTGCTGACGCTTACGCCATAGAACTCGTTCAATCCAAAGGGACTGATCTTGAAGTCCTGGACTTCCTTGCGCATCGGCTGGAAAACTGTCGAGTGCGCGATCGGCGTAATCGGAACCTGTTGTTTCAGGATCTGCTGAGCCTGCATATACAGCTTGGTCCGCTCGTCCATATCGGTGGTGCGCTTGGCAGCCTTGATCAGCTTGTCGTACTCCGGCTGGCACCAGCGAGAGTAGTTGTTACCGCCGATGGCATCGCAGCCGTACAGGGTACCCAGCCAGTTGTCCGGGTCACCATTGTCGCCGGACCAGCCAATCAGCAGAGTGTCATGTTCACCGGCCTTGGCGCGCTTGTTGTACTCGCCCCATTCATAGCTGACGATCTTGGCCTTGATGCCCACCTTGGCCCAGTCCTGCTGGATCATTTCGGCCATCTGACGTGCATTCGGGTTGTAGGGACGCTGAACAGGCATGGCCCAGAGAGTGATTTCCGTTCCTTCCTTCACGCCAGCCTGCTTGAGGAGCGCCTTGGCTTTTTCCGGGTCGAAGGGTGCATCCTTGAGGCTGTTGTCATAGGACCACTGGGTCGGCGGCATACCGTTGACCGCCATCTGGCCAGCGCCCTGGTAGATCGCGTCGATGATGGCCTTCTTATTGATAGCCATGTCCAACGCCTGGCGGACCTCCAGCTTGTCCAGTGGCGGATGCTGAACGTTGTACGCCAGATAGCCATCGTTGAAGCCGGGCTGTGAAGGCACCTTCAGGTTGGGATCGTTCTTGAGTCCTTCCAGGTCGGCCGGGCGTGGGTAAACGGTAATCTGGCATTCGCCGGCCTTGAGCTTTTGCATGCGGACCGAGGCGTCGGAACTAATCGAGAAGATCAGGTTGTCCACCTTGGCACCTTCTTCCGGATCCCAATAATCCTTGTTGGCCTTGAAACGAATGACCGCATCTTTTTGGTAGCGGCTGAAGACAAATGGGCCTGTTCCGACAGGTTTCTGGTTAATGTCACTGGGCCGACCGGACTTGAGGAGCTGGTTGGCGTACTCCGAAGACTGGATCACAGCGAATGGCATGGCCAGGTTCTGAATGAACGCCGCGTCGACCTCTTTCAGGGTCATGCGTACCGTGTAGTCGTCCACCTTTTCAAGTTTAGTGATGTTTTCATCAAGGCCCATGTCAGTGAAATAGGGGAACTCGGTGGGGTAGGCCTTACGGAACGCACTGTTCTTGTCCAGCATGCGCTCGAAAGTGAATACTACATCGTCTGCGTTGAATTCGCGGGTCGGCTTGAAGTATTCCGTAGTATGGAATTTCACGCCCTTGCGCAAATGAAAGGTGTAGGTCCTGCCGTCTTCGCTGACATCCCAGCTGCTTGCAAGCCCGGGCTGCACTTTGGTGCCGCCGCGTTCGAACTCGCTCAGGCCATTGAACATGGTTTCAGCAGAGGCGTCGAAGTCCGTTCCGGTGGTGTACTGCGCAGGATCGAAGCCTGCCGGGCTGCCTTCAGAGCAGAAAACCAGGTTACTGGCTGCCTGAGCAAATGAGGTTCCGGCCAATAAACCAGCCGCAATGAGAGATGAAAGTAACTTCTTATGCATGCAGACCTCGGTTGGCTGATGTCGACTCAGACGATGGATACGTCTGAGTCATACAGAAACAGTTGAGACTTTTTGGGTCATTAGGCGGACGCTATGCAGGAGATATGCCTGTAATAGGATGACTGACGAGTCAGCGGCAGGTTGTAGAGTAACGCTGAATGTTTGTGTCGCAAAAATATAAAAACAGGCGTGCTAGAGCTGAAAAATGAAACTGTTCCTACGGTAACAGCACCAAATTGTGTTACCGCAGGTGTGTTTTGCACCAAATTGGAGCGATGCACGCGGGGTCTTTGCTTTAATTTAGGGCGTCTGCACTTCAATGACACCATCGGCCGTGATAGACACTGCGCTGGTGCCTGCTTCGATATCCTGGCTGGGTGCGCTTTCAGCGTAAGCCATGGTCTTCATTCTCATCATGGGCATAGGGCCAGTAGCGTTGTTGGTTATCAAGTTGAGATTCACAAGCTTGTAACCGGAACCGCCCAGGGCATCGGTTGCTAGTTGAGCACGTGCCTTGAAGGCGTTGACGGCCTCCTTGAGCAGGGCATCTTCACTTTTCTTGCGCGTCTCGTCAGCAACAGTAAAGGTCATGCCGCCCATTTTGAGAGTGCCCAGCAGGTCGGCTGTCAGGCGGGAAAGGCTGGCGAAGTCACTGCTCTGCAAATGAAGTTCACCACGCTCGCGCCAGGCGGTAATGGTTTGGCGTTTATCGTCATACAGCGGAAAGCTGTTGCGTCCTCCCTGACTGATCTCAACGCCATTGACCTTGCGCGCAGCCTCAACCCCTTCGTTGAGCGCCTTGGTGATGTCCGCCGCCAGTTTTGCAGGATCGTTACCTTGCTGTTCGGTGTAAAGCGTTACCTGCATGCGGTCTCGCGGAACATCCTGGCTGACTTCGGCGCGCAGGCTGATCTGGTTGTAACGAGGCTCCTCGGCCTGCGCTGCATGGGAAACACTGACCAGTGCACCGGCTGCCATGATCGACGCGGCCCCCCTGGCTAAATGTTTAGTCAAGGCAGGTGAAATGGCGAGACGGGAAAAGACAGGCATCATGGACTCCTTTCGTTCATTAACAGTGACTTCCGTTCTATCCTATGGGTTTGTGCGGCGCTATGTCGCGCCTTGCAGACAGAAATAGGCCAGAGCCACCGTTATACTCGCCGCCCCTGGATAAATACATGTTTGAATCTCCTGTGCAGTGGTTATCCGCTAGTCGTCAAAACCTGGGTCGTCTTGTTCTCATTCGCGTACTGGTGCTGGCTGCCCAAGCCGGTTCGGTAGGGGCTGCCTGGCTCTCCGATATCGTCGAGCTACCATGGCTGGCTATCAGCGCCACATTAGGTCTGTCCGCGCTACTCTGTGGCATCACTGCGCTGCGCCTGAGTCGAGACTGGCCTGTAACCGAGCAGGAGTATGCGGCGCATCTTGCCTTCGACCTGCTTATCCACAGCGTGCTGCTCTACTATGCCGGAGGGGCAACCAATCCCTTCGTGTCCTACTACCTGGTGCCGCTGACCATTGCGGCGGCAACCTTGCCTTGGCTCTACACGTTGCTGCTGGCGGGCCTTGCTTTGGTCAGCTTCACGTTCATGCTGATCTGGTTCCGGCCACTGCAACTTCTGATCAACCCAGGTGGCGAGATTCTGAGTTACGGCATGTGGCTGAGCTTTGCGCTATCGGCATCACTGATCACCTTTTTCGTCGCCAAGATGGCTGAAGCGCTCCGCCACCAAGAGCTGCTGCAGGCCCAGCGCCGTGAGCAGGGGATGCGCGATCAGCAACTGCTGGCGGTGGCCACGCAGGCCGCTGGCGCTGCCCATGAGCTGGGCACACCATTGTCGACCATGAGCGTACTGCTCAAGGAGCTCCGCCAGGAGTACACCGATAAGGCTGAGCTGCAGGAAGACCTGTCGCTTCTACAGGATCAGGTTCAGCTCTGTAAGGAAACCCTGCAGCAACTGGTGCGCGCCGCTGAAGCGGATCGCCGTCAGACCATTCATGAGCAAACGGCACTGGAGTGGCTGGAAGCCGTACTGAGCCGCTGGCATCTGATGAGGCCCGAGGTCAGTTACCGCTTTGAATGTCCAAGCGTAGGCGCAGCGCCTCGTTTGATTCCACCCACGGATCTGACTCAGGCGCTTCTTAACCTGCTGAACAATGCTGCCGATGCCTGTCCGGATAATCTGCTGGTAACCCTGTCATGGAATGCCTCGGAAATTTGCCTGTCCATCAGAGACCGTGGCCCGGGTGTACCGCTGGCCATTGCCGAGCAGATCGGTAAACCGTTCTTTACGACCAAGGGTAAAGGCTTTGGTCTAGGGTTATTCTTGAGTCAGGCGAGTGTGACCCGTGTCGGTGGTACAGTGAAGCTGTATAACCATGAAGAAGGCGGCACGCTGACCGAGCTGCGTCTGCCACGTCAGTATCCATTGGTCTGAACTGCTGTCGCGAGGATTACAATGAGCGAAAACATTCAACATGACGATGAGCAGCCCCATCTGCTGCTGGTCGACGACGATGCCACTTTTACCCGCGTCCTGGCACGGGCCATGGATCGTCGCGGGCTGCGCGTATCGGTTGCGGGCTCGGCAGAGGAGGGCTACGAGCTGGCCAAGCAGGATCTGCCGGATTACGCCGTGCTGGATCTGAAAATGGAAGGCGATTCCGGCCTTGTCCTGTTACCCAAGCTGCTTGAGCTGCATCCCGACATGCGCGTCGTGATTCTTACCGGTTATTCCAGCATTGCCACGGCGGTCGAAGCAATCAAGCGTGGTGCTACGAATTATCTGTGCAAGCCTGCCGACGCAGATGATGTGTTGACCGCGCTACTTTCCCAGCATGCCGATGTGGACAGTCTGGTGCCGGAAAACCCGATGTCGGTTGATCGGTTGCAGTGGGAGCATATCCAGCGAGTATTGAATGAGCACGACGGCAATATTTCGGCAACGGCACGTGCACTTGGAATGCACCGTCGTACTTTGCAGCGCAAGTTGCAGAAGCGTCCGGTTCGCCGCTGATCAGCTGATCCCCTTCCGGCTGGAAGGAGATTGATAAAAAATGGACAGAAATCTTTTGTTACGTTTGTCGTGACAGAAACCATTCAGCTTGGCTGCCCTATGATGGCCTTTGGTTACGTTATTACGTGCTTGCCGAGCTGGAGCGATGAGAGAAAAAGAGACTCCCGTACCGCCTGTGTATGGTTCGACCAAGGGCCATTTCCTGTCCCGCGTTTGGGCATTGACGATACCCTATTGGCGCAGTGAAGAAAGAAAGAAAGCCTGGCTGTTGCTGGTTGCTGTGATAGCTCTTTCGCTGGCAGGTGTCGGCTTGTCAGTGGTATTCAATACCTGGAACCGGTACTTCTACGATGCCCTGCAAAATCATGATCTGAAGTCCTTTACGCGTCTTATTTTGTATTTTTGCGGCTTGGCGGCCCTGTTCATTCTGCTGGCCGTATACAGGCTTTACCTGACCCAGATGCTTACCATCCGGTGGCGACGCTGGCTGACTGAGCAGCATTTCTCGCTATGGCTTAGGCACCGCAACTATTACCACTTGGAGCAGAAGGGGGGCGCAGACAACCCGGACCAGCGTATTGCCGAAGATCTGAACAGCTTTACGGACATGACGCTCTCTCTGGGGTTAGGATTCATCCGTACCATCGTCAGCCTGATTTCCTTTTCTGTCATCCTGATCACTATGTCAGGCAGTATCGAGCTGTTTGGCATCACCATTCCTCATTACATGTTCTGGGCTGCAGTACTGTATGCCGCCATTGGCACCGTGCTGACGCATTACATTGGTCGACGGTTGATTGGCCTTAGCAATCAGCAGCAGCGCTATGAGGCGGATCTGCGTTTTGGGTTGATCCGTGTCCGGGAGAATGCCGAGAGCATTGCACTCTATAACGGGGAGCAGAACGAGCAGCAACGGCTCCAGGAACGATTCGGGCACGTCTGGGACAACTTTTGGATGCTGATGCGCTATCAGAAGCGTCTGACCTTCTTTACCTCTGGCTACTCCCAGATTGCCGTCATCATTGGCGCCGTACTTTCGGCACCGCGCTATTTCAGTGGCAAGATCCAGCTTGGCGACATGATGCAGATCAGCGACTCGTTCAGTAACGTTCAAGGCAGCTTGAGCTGGTTCATTGATGCATACCTGCAACTGGCGAACTGGCGTGCTGTAACTGATCGTATCCTGAGTTTTCGCGACACCATGCACAGGCATGAGGCTCAGGCTTCCGCCATTACGCTGGAGCGCGGCGAGGATGCATTGGTATTCGACCGGCTCCAGGTTTCGCTGGCCAACCAGACGCACTCACTGATCGACCCTATCAGCGGCCGCATTGAGTCAGGCGAGCATGTGCTTATCAGCGGTCCCTCAGGGGGTGGCAAAAGCACCCTGCTACGGGTTATCGCAGGGCTGTGGCCCTATGGTAGCGGGACAGTAAGTCTTCCGATTGGTCGATGCCTATTTCTGCCGCAACGACCTTATCTGCCTATTGGAACATTAAGGGCTGCGTTGAATTATCCTGGGGAAGTTCAGCATGCGCCAGAGCGCCTCGAGAGCGTGCTAAGGCAATGCCGTCTGGCACATCTGGTTTCTGTCATGGACGAGGCTAACCATTGGGAACGGCGCCTCTCTCCTGGAGAGCAACAGCGCCTGGCCATTGCTCGGGCTATCCTGTACCAACCGCACTGGCTGTTTCTGGATGAAGCGACCTCTGCTCTGGATGAGCGTGATCAAACCGCCATGTACACCTTGTTACGAGAACACTTACCCGATACGACACTGGTGAGTGTAGGGCATCGAAGCAGTCTGCAACGCTTCCATCAGCGGATCTTGCGCCTGGAGGAGGGCATCCTCAAGGACGTTACTGTTTATGAAAGTGCCCAACTTTAGATTAATAGGGTCATCCTACAACGCGGTTACGCTATTATGGTTCATATTTCCAAGACGCCCTGAATGAACCCTTATGCAAAACAGTAACGTGACTCCTCGCCCACGTAAAAAGTCTCGCAGTCTGGCCGAAAACGTTGTCGAGGTCATGAAGGCTCGTATTCGTGACGGCGACCTGAAACCCGGCGACAAGCTGCCGACCGAGTCGGCCATCATGCAGGAGCAGGGCGTCAGCCGAACGGTGGTTCGTGAGGCGATCTCGCGCCTGCAGGCTGCAGGGCATGTCGAAACGCGCCACGGGATCGGTACGTTTGTGCTGGAGCGGCCTGCTGAAGGGCCACTGTTCATCGATCCGGCTACCATCACAACCTTGCGTGATGTGTTGGCAATGCTTGAGTTGCGAATCAGTCTGGAGGTTGAGGCTGCCGGTCTGGCGGCGCAGCGCCGAAATGACGAGCAGCTTCAGGAGATGCGTCGTCTGCTGGATCAAATGAAGGCGCGCACCGAGCAGCCTGCCGAGGCTGTCAGTTTCGATCTGCAGTTTCATTTGCAGATCGCCATGTCCACGGGCAATCGCTATTTCAGCGACATCATGACCTACCTCAGTAGCGTTCTGATCCCCCGCACCCGTCTCAACTCGGCTTATCTGGCTCACGATGATCAGCAGCGCTATCAGCTGCGCCTGGATGGCGAGCATGAAGACATCTACAACGCTATCGCTCGGCAGGACACTGATGCGGCACGTGCAGCGATGCGCCTGCATCTGACCAACAGTCGCGAGCGACTACGTCGAGCCAATGAAGAGGTAGGAACAGGCCAGAATTCACGCTGATTAAAAAATCTGCGTAAGGGGAGTTGTACCCTGGAATCTATAGTTGTACGATGACTGACAACGGGCGATATCCCGTCTCATCAACTTCTGTATGCCGTCAGGCCAGGGTGCAACAAAAATGACTCCACAAGAACTCAAGCACACCCTTTCATCCGGATTGCTGTCCTTTCCGGTAACCGATTTCGATGCGCAGGGCGACTTCCGCCGCGATACCTACATCAAGCGCCTGGAATGGCTGGCGCCCTACGGTGCTAGCGCCCTGTTTGCGGCTGGCGGCACCGGTGAGTTCTTCTCGCTGGACCAGAAGGAATACTCCGACATCATCAAAACGGCCGTGGACACCTGCAAGGGCATGGTCCCGATTCTGGCCGGTGCCGGTGGCCCAACCCGCGTGGCGATCCAGCAGGCTCAGGAAGCCGAGCGTCTGGGTGCCCAGGGCATCCTGCTGCTGCCGCACTACCTGACCGAAGCCAGCCCCGAAGGCGTGGCCGCGCACGTCGAGGCGGTGTGCAAGTCCGTCAACTTTGGCGTGGTGGTGTACAACCGTAACGTCTGCCGCCTGAAGCCTGACCAGCTGGAAATGCTGGCTGAGCGCTGCCCAAACCTGATCGGTTTCAAGGATGGCATGGGTGACATCGAGCTGATGGTCTCCATCCGCCGTCGTCTGGGTGATCGCTTTACCTACCTGGGTGGCCTACCGACCGCTGAAGTCTATGCCGCGGCCTACAAGGCGCTGGGTGTACCGGTGTACTCCTCGGCGGTGTTCAACTTTGTTCCCAAGACGGCCATGGACTTCTACAAAGCCATTGCTGGGGATGACCACGAGACCGTGGGCAAGCTGATCGATGACTTCTTCCTGCCGTACCTGGACATCCGTAACCGCTGTGCAGGCTATGCGGTAAGCATCGTCAAGGCCGGTGCGAAGATCGCAGGTTATGATGCCGGTCCGGTGCGTGCACCGCTGACCGACCTCAAGCCTGACGAGTACGAGCGTCTGGCTGCGCTGATGGACAAACTCGGTCCGCAGTAAGTGTGTAAATGGCTGACTGGTTTTAGTAGACCAGTCAGCCATTTTTGTTTTATTGTGTTCTGAAATGATTGCGCTATCATTTGGTTGTGTAAGCAAAGGCGATGTTCTCGCCTCGCTATAAAAGACTACCCGCGACAAGAATAACGAGTGGGGGCAGAGTGAATATCAACCGAGTCAGTGTGACATCGCTTGCCTTGTCAGGCACTTCATTGCTCGGTGCTCTTGGCATTCGCAGACCCCGCATTCTGCGCGCGATCAGCTTTTCTGAGCGCTTATCTTTAGTCATCCCGCTTGCCATGGTCGGCTCCCTTATCGGAACGCTGAGGGTTGCCAGAACCTGTCATTTGTCCAGTGGTGAGTCGATCAGGTGCTCTTTATTGCAACCAGTGGCGAAGCGTGGAGAGGCGTCCGCGTGTGTATCGGTGACTCACCGCGCAGGTATGGAGATGGATGAGTTGACCGTCGGTTTACGTTGAATAACAGAACGCGGGCAGAGCATCGCTCTGTTCGCATGCCTTAGCCTGAGTGAGTATAAGAAGGAGTGAGTCATGCAGTTGATTGAACACCAGGACTCGCCTCGTTACATCCGACTTCATGCTGACGATAACGTCGCAATCGTTGTAAACGAGCAAGGTGTTGCAGCCGGTGGCCAGTTTCCAGACGGTCTCGTGACCATTGAGGCCGTTCCGCAAAGTCACAAGGTAACGCTGGTTGATATCCCCGAAGGCGGCGCTGTTCTGCGCTATGGCACAGTGATCGGATATGCCCTGAAGCCCATTCTACGTGGCTCCTGGGTGAAGGAAGAGCTGCTCAGCCTGCCTTCGCCGCCCCCGCTGGACAACCTGCCGCTGGCAACTGATGTACCGCCTACCCAGCCTCCGCTGGAAGGTTTTACCTTTGAGGGTTTCAGAAACCCGGACGGTAGCGTAGGGACGCGTAATATCCTTGGCGTGACCACGACGGTTCAATGTGTGACCGGTGTGCTTGATCATTGCATCGAGCGTGCCCGCAAGGAGCTGCTGCCCAAGTATCCGTATGTGGATGATGTCATCGCATTGACTCACAGCTATGGTTGCGGTGTAGCGATCAACGCCCCCGATGCTGTCGTACCCATTCGTACGCTGCGTAACATCAGTCGTAATCCCAACCTCGGTGGCCAGGCGCTGGTGATCAGCCTGGGATGTGAAAAGCTTCAGGCCAGCCAGATCATGCCGGACGATGAATTGCCCTCTGGTATCGATGAAGAGGAATGGCTGTTCCGCCTCCAGGATTCCAATACCGGTTTCAGCGGTATGGTCGAGCAGATTCTTGGCATGATCGAGGATCGCCTGAAGGTACTGAACGAGCGCCGTCGTGAGCCATGTCCGGCTTCCGATCTGGTGGTCGGTATGCAGTGCGGCGGCAGTGATGCTTTTTCCGGGGTAACAGCCAATCCGGCATTAGGTGTTGCGGCTGACCTGTTGGTGCGCGCAGGGGCTACCGTGATGTTCTCGGAAAACACCGAGGTGCGCGACGGTATCCATCTGCTGACCTCGCGGGCGGCTACACCTGAAGTCGCCAAGGCCTTGGTTCGTGAAATGGATTGGTACGACCGCTATCTGGATCGCGGCATGGCGGATCGCAGTGCAAATACGACGCCCGGTAACAAGAAGGGTGGCCTGAACAACATCGTGGAAAAGGCCATGGGCTCGATTGCCAAGTCGGGCTCCAGTGCCATTGCAGGCGTCGTATCACCCGGCGAGCGCGTTAAGGGCAAAGGCCTTTATTACTGCGCAACACCTGCCAGTGACTTTATCTGCGGTACGCTTCAACTGGCTGCCGGTATGAACCTGCACATTTTTACTACAGGTCGCGGAACGCCTTATGGTCTGGCCATGGTGCCTGTCATCAAGGTAGCAACACGCACCCAGCTGGCCGAGCGCTGGCCGGATCTGATCGACGTAGACGCCGGTCGGGTGACATCGGGCCGAATGACACTGGAAGAGTTGGGTTGGGAGATTTTCCATCTCTACCTGGATGTTGCCAGTGGCCGCAAAAAGACATGGGCTGAACACCACAAGCTGCATAACGATCTGACACTGTTCAATCCGGCTCCAGTGACCTGATGGCTAAGTGAAGTACAAAACAGCGGAGCTTTGTGCTCCGCTGTTTTTTGCCTATCAGGATAAGCGCCTGGTTCGGGACAGCGAATTGAAAGGGCGTCCCTCATGCCAGGACACTAGCTAGGTATAAGGCAAGCTGACCTCTCTGCTCCAACGCATTATTAGCCCCGTCTAGTCAAATCAGTCCAAGGCCCTGATCTGGACTTTCGCAACGCCATCAGAAATCAAGCCGATTGAACTGGCCGCATTGCGTGACAGATCAATGATCCGTCCACGTACGTGAGGGCCACGGTCATTGATTCGTACGACCGCACGCTTTCCGTTGCTCAGGTTGGTCACCTCGACTCGCGTGCCGAAGGGCAGCGTACGATGAGCTGCTGTCATTTCCGAAGGATTGTAGGGTTCTCCGCTGGCAGTTCGGCGTCCGGCATGGCGTTTGGCGTAATAGGAGGCAAGGCCGGAGTCCTGGTAACCATGAACAGCAGCAGGTGACATGGGTGAAGAATAAGGCTCTCGGTTGGCACACCCGGCAAACAGTATGGTGAGCGATAGAAGAGCAATGCGTAGGCTCCATGACATATCGAAAGCTTCCTGGCGATTTGATATCAGATTGGCTATATGACTCTCTTGAGTTCAAGCCGTTTCGCTGTAATTACGTGCTGAAACACATTCCAGGACTAGTCCGACATTCAGCCCTGAAGATTGTATAAGCGTGCGTAATCTACAGGCGCAGGCCAAGTCCATCGCTCAGAAAGCTCGACTGCTTCGCATCGGCTGAAAAAGAAAAATGAAGAAAGAAGAAGTAGATTCGTGAGTGGCATAGCCATGACGCAAGGTTGCGTCATGGCTATCGGAGGAGGTTAACCTTCCAGCTTTTTCTTCAGCAATTCGTTGACTTGCTGAGGATTGGCCTTGCCTTTGGAGGCCTTCATCGCCTGGCCTACGAAGAAGCCAAACATCTTTCCGCGCTTGGCCTCATCACTGGCGCGGTACTGCTCGACCTGGGCGGCGTTGGCTGCCAGGACTTCATCCAGCATGGACTCAATAGCGCCAGTGTCGGTTACCTGCTTGAGCCCCTTCTTTTCAATGATCTCATCGGCAGAACCTTCGCCAGCGGCCATGGCTTCGAATACCATCTTGGCGATCTTGCCGGAAATGGTGTTGTCCTTGATACGCAGGATCATACCGCCCAAATGCTCAGCGGAAACCGGCGAGTCGGCGATATCCAGGTCCTGCTTGTTGAGCAGGCTGGAAAGCTCGCCCATGACCCAGTTAGCGGCCAATTTGGCGTCGCCGCTGACCTGTTGGACCTGCTCGAAATAATCGGCCATTTCACGGCTGGAGGAGAGGACCGTCGCGTCATACGTAGATAGGCCAAAGTCACGCTCGAAGCGCTCACGCTTCTGCTGCGGCAGCTCTGGCAGCAGGCTGCGGGTCTCTTCAAGGAAGCTTTCTTCGATCACCACGGGCAGCAGGTCGGGATCAGGGAAGTAGCGGTAGTCATTTGCCTCTTCCTTGCTGCGCATGGAGCGAGTCTGGTCTTTATTCGGGTCATAAAGGCGGGTTTCCTGAACAACCTTGCCACCATCCTCGATGAGCTCGATCTGGCGCTGGACCTCGTAGTTGATCGCCTTCTCGATGAAGCGGAAGGAGTTGACGTTCTTGATCTCGGCGCGCGTCCCGAACTCGGCCTGACCTTTCGGACGAACCGAGACGTTGCAGTCGCAACGCAGCGAGCCCTCGTTCATGTTGCCATCACAGATGCCCAGGTAACGCACGAGTGCATGAATGGCCTTTACGTAGGCAACGGCTTCCTTGGCGCTGCGGATATCCGGCTCGGAAACAATCTCCAGAAGCGGCGTGCCGGCACGGTTCAGATCGATACCGGTCATGCCCTGGAAGTCCTCATGCAGGCTCTTGCCGGCGTCTTCTTCCAGGTGCGCACGGGTGATGCCGATGCGCTTGACGGTACCGTCGTCCAACGTAATGTCTAGGTGGCCCTTGCCTACGATAGGCAATTCCATCTGGCTGATCTGATAGCCCTTGGGCAGGTCAGGATAGAAGTAGTTCTTGCGCGCAAAAACGTTACGCTGGCCAATGTGTGCGTCGATGGCCAGGCCAAACTTGACGGCCATGCGCACTGCTTCCTGGTTGACTACCGGCAGTACGCCGGGCATGCCCAGGTCGATCAGGCTGGCCTGGGTATTGGGTTCGGCACCAAAGGTGGTGGAGCTGCCAGAAAATATCTTCGATTTCGTGGAGAGCTGTGCGTGAATTTCCAGCCCGATCACGGTTTCCCATTGCATGTGAGTCGTCCTCTGCCTTCTATTCCAGGAACCCAGTCGGGGCTTTCGTATGCCAATCAGTTGCCTTCTGGTACTGATGGGCGATGTTGAGCAGGCGGCCTTCCTGGAAGTAGGGGGCCAGCAGCTGTACGCCAACGGGCAGGCCGTCGACAAAGCCGGCCGGCATGGAAAGGCCAGGAACGCCGGCAAGGTTGGCAGTGATGGTATAGATATCCATCAGGTATTCAGCCACGGGATCGTTGTTTTTCTCGCCGAGTTTCCACGCCACGCTGGGCGTCGTCGGGCCAAGAATGACGTCCACATCATTGAAGGCGGTCATGAAGTCGTTCTTAATCAGGCGGCGGATACGTTGTGCCTTCAGGTAGTAGGCATCATAGTAACCGGCAGAAAGTGCATAGGTGCCCACCATGATCCGGCGGCGAACCTCATCACCAAAGCCTTCTGCGCGAGAGCGTTTGTATAGGTCGGTCAGATCTGCCGGGTCTTCACAGCGATAACCGAAACGTACGCCGTCATAGCGCGACAGGTTGGAAGACGCTTCCGCCGGTGCGATCACGTAATAGGCAGGAATCGCGTGCTGCATGTTTGGCAGGCTGATGTCTTTGACGGTTGCGCCCAGCGCCTTCAACTCTTCTACAGCCTTGAACGTAAGATCTGCGATACGGCTGTCCAAGCCCTCACCGAAATACTCTTTCGGCAGGCCAATGCGCAGGCCGGCGAGCGGCTTGTCCAGGCAGGCCAGATAGTCATCGACCGGTTGGTCTACGCTGGTGGAGTCCTTGGGGTCGAAGCCTGCCATTGCCTGCAAGAGTAGGGCGCAGTCTTCGGCGTTGCGAGCCAGCATGCCGCCTTGATCGAGACTGGAGGCATACGCAATCATGCCCCAGCGGGAAACGCGTCCATAGGTAGGCTTGAGGCCAGTCAGGTTGGTTAGTGCCGCAGGCTGACGGATCGAGCCGCCGGTATCGGTACCGGTTGCAGCCGGGACGAGGCGAGCCGCTACTGCCGCCGATGAGCCACCTGAAGAGCCGCCTGGAATACGAGAGATATCCCAGGGATTTTTGACCGGGCCGTAGTGGCTGGATTCGTTGGCCGAGCCCATCGCGAACTCGTCCATATTCAGTTTGCCCAGGCTTACAACGCCTGCATCTGCTAGCTTCTGAACCACAGTGGCGTTGTAGGGCGCGATGAAGTTATCAAGCATTTTCGAGCCGCAACTGGTGCGAATGCCCTGAGTGCAGAAGAGGTCTTTATGTGCGATCGGTGCCCCTAGGAGCGCGCCGGTTTCGCCCGCTGATCGGCGCTGATCGGCGATTTTGGCCTGCTCAATGGCCTGTGTTTCCGTCACGGTGATAAAGCTGTTGAGCTGTGGATCAACCCGGGCGATGCGGTCCAGCAGGGCGCGAGTCAATTCCTCGGCAGAAACTTCCTTTGCCGATAGCGCACGGCTGATCTCGGCCAGGGTCAACGTATGCATAGGGGTGTCCTTCATTACTCAATCACCTTGGGTACCAGGAACAGGCCGTTCTCGACCGCCGGGGCGATAGTCTGGTAGGCGTCACGCTGATTGGTTTCGGTGACTTCGTCCGGTCGCAGGCGCTGTACGGCTTCCAGCGGGTGCGCCAAGGGTTCGACGTTATCGGTATTGACGGCCTGCATGCGATCAATCAGGCCGAGGATGTCATTCAACGTCCCGGTGGTCCGTTCAATATCGGCATCGTTAAGGCCTAGTCTGGCCAGGTGAGCGATCTTTTCGACGTCGGAGCGTTCGAGCGCCATCGGATTCTCCAGCAATATCGGGGCTTGACCATGGCGAAAGTCATAAATCGAGAGATTTGCACGGTAGGCGGTCAAGCACCGCGTTAAGAAAGGCCTAAGAGGGCCGCAGAAACGAGCAATCTAGCACATCACCGCCTTGCTCAAAATCCCTGCCGTTGTTAGAGTCTGCCGCAATTTTTCCCACGCGTTTCATCTGCGTGCCTGACGCCACCGCCTAGGGTCACTTCATGTTCAAAAAGTTGCGTGGCATGTTTTCCAGCGATCTGTCGATCGACCTGGGTACAGCCAATACCCTCATTTATGTCCGGGATCGCGGTATTGTCCTTGACGAGCCATCCGTTGTTGCCATTCGTACGCATGGCAATCAGAAGAGTGTAGTTGCCGTCGGTACCGACGCCAAACGCATGCTGGGTCGTACGCCTGGCAATATTTCTGCGATCCGACCGATGAAGGATGGTGTGATTGCAGACTTCAGCGTTTGTGAAAAAATGTTGCAGTACTTCATCAACAAAGTTCACGAGAACAGCTTTCTCCAGCCAAGTCCCCGTGTACTTATCTGCGTACCGTGCAAGTCCACCCAAGTCGAGCGCCGTGCCATTCGCGAATCGGCTCTGGGCGCTGGCGCCCGTGAAGTCTTCCTGATCGAAGAGCCGATGGCAGCTGCCATTGGCGCAGGTCTTCCGGTTGAAGAAGCGCGTGGTTCGATGGTAGTGGACATCGGTGGCGGCACCAGCGAGATCGCCTTGATCTCCCTGAACGGTGTTGTCTATGCCGAGTCCGTACGCGTAGGCGGTGACCGCTTCGATGAAGCGATCGTGACCTATGTCCGCCGCAACTACGGCAGCCTGATCGGTGAATCTACCGCTGAGCGCATCAAGCAGGAAATCGGTACGGCCTACCCGGGCGGTGACCTGCGTGAAATCGACGTCCGCGGCCGCAATCTGGCTGAAGGCGTACCGCGCAGCTTTACGTTGAACTCCAACGAAGTGCTGGAAGCCCTGCAGGAATCGCTGGCGACCATCGTCCAGGCGGTCAAGAGCTGCCTGGAGCAGTCCCCGCCGGAGTTGGCTTCGGATATTGCCGAGCGCGGTCTGGTCCTGACCGGTGGTGGTGCTCTGCTACGTGATCTGGACAAGCTCCTGGCGCAGGAAACCGGCCTGCCGGTGATCGTGGCGGAAGATCCTCTGACGTGTGTTGCCCGCGGTGGCGGCAAGGCGTTGGAGATGATGGACCGTCACGCTATGGATCTTCTTTCCACCGAATAAGTCGCATGCATGAATATCAGGGCCTGCATGGCGGGCCTTGATGTTGTCATGATTGACGCTTCGAGGACGAGACCATCAAGCGTATATTTTCCAAGGGTCCTTCGCTTGGCGTCCGTCTGCTGGCTCTGGCTGTTCTGTCTGTCAGCCTGATGGTGGTAGATGCCCGCTTCGATTATCTGAAGCCGGTGCGCAGCGAAATGGGCCTGGTGCTTACACCATTCTATTGGGCAGCCGATCTCCCGGTTCGTGCCTGGCAAGCCGTGCGCGATCAGTTTTCCAGCCGTACTGAGATCATGGCTGAAAACGAGCGCCTCAAGGCTGAAGCACTGCTTATGCAGCGTCGCCTGCAAAAGCTGGCGGCTTTGACCGAGCAAAACGTACGACTTAGAGAATTGCTCAACTCTGCCGCCCTGGTAGACGACAAAGTGCTGGTCAGCGAGCTGATTGGCGTCGATCCGAATCCATTTACTCACCGTATCCTGATCGACAAAGGCGCGAAGGATGGGGTCTTTATCGGCCAGCCGGTGTTAGACGCCAGTGGGTTGATGGGGCAGGTGGTCGAAGTCATGCCCTATGCCGCCCGTGTCCTGCTGTTGACGGACGTCACTCATAGCATTCCTGTTCAGGTCAACCGCAATGGTTTGCGTGCCATTGCCATGGGAACTGGTAACCCTGAGCGTCTTGAACTGCGCCATGTGGCGGATACCGCGGATATCAAGGAAGGCGATCTACTGGTCAGCTCTGGCTTGGGGCAGCGGTTTCCTGCGGGGTACCCGGTCGCAACCGTGACCGAAGTAGTGCATGACTCAGGGCAACCGTTTGCCATCGTGCGAGCTGTACCCACTGCCAAGCTGAACCGCAGTCGCTATGTGCTATTGGTCTTCAGTGATCCACGTACACCTGAGGAACGGGCCTACGATGCTGCCCGGGCCCAGGAAGAAGCGGATCGCAAAGTGTCCCAGGAGCAGCAGGGAACAACCCCAGCGGCAACCCCGCCCGCCCAGGTTAATAATTCCGCTCAGCCAGCCAATGGCAATAACAAGACACCGGCGACCAATGCGGCGGCTCCGGCTGCTCAGCCGGCTAAACCCCAGGCTCAGCCCGCGAAGCCTGCCGCCAAGCCGCAGGCCAGCCAGGCCCCGGCTGCCTCGACACAACGCGCCCAGGAGGCCCGTTAATGGCCTTTCGGATCGGCCATAACGGCTGGGTTATCTGGCTGACATTGTTGGTGGGGCTGTTGCTTTCCGTTGCGCCAATGCCGGACTTCATGGAAATCGGGCGGCCCTTATGGCTGTCCATGTTCTTGACGTTCTGGACGTTGGCGCTGCCTCACCGGGTAGGCTTGAGTACGGCCTGGGTTTTCGGATTGGCAGAGGACGTACTGTACGGAAATCTGCTTGGCCAGAATGCCCTGATTCTGAGCCTGGTAGTTTTTCTGGTGCAATCATTACAACAGCGGCTTCGCGTCTTTCCCATTTGGCAGCAGGGCTTTGTGCTGCTGGTCGTCTATGGCATCTCGCAGCTGGTTCAGCTCTGGCTGAATACGTTGACGGGTAATCGTCCACCCACACTGGTATTTCTTGCACCCTCCTTGGTCAGCGCCTTGCTCTGGCCTTGGGTATATCTGGTGCTACGTGATTTACGAACGCGTTTCAATGTAAGTTGACGTGGCGTCGGCGGCTGATCTGCTGACGTGAGCGTTTCAAGGAGCCTTCTATGCCACGTCTGTATCTTGCTTCCGGATCTCCACGCCGTCGTGAGTTGCTTGAGCAAATCGGTGTGCCGTTCGAACGTCTTTCGGCCGAAATTGATGAGGCCGTGCTGCCTGGCGAGACGGCAGATGCCTATGTCGAACGTCTTGCCAGAAGCAAGGCACAGGCAGGTCTGGCACTTTTGTCTGGTGATACGGTTGATTGCGTCCTGGGAGCTGACACTAGCGTCGTGCTGGATGGGCATATTCTGGGCAAGCCGGAAAGCCGCGAGCATGGCATGGCCGTGTTGGTTCGCTTGAGCGGCAAGACGCATACCGTTCTGACCGCAGTTGCCGTAGCCAGTAAAGATCTGTGCCTGGCACGCGTCGTGTTGAGCGAAGTAACGTTCAGGCCTATCAGTGAAGACGAGCGTCAAGCCTATTGGGCAAGCGGTGAGCCGGCCGACAAGGCAGGCGGTTACGGAATCCAGGGGCTGGGCGCTGTCTTTGTTCAACATATAGCGGGAAGCTATAGCAGCATCGTCGGACTCCCCCTTTGTGAAACAGCGGAGCTGTTATCAACGTTTGGCATACCATGCTGGCAGCCCAATGTACCTCGTTGAAAAGGTTAATACCCTAGATAGCGCCGATACCGATAAGCTGCAAGACACCTCGAATAATGGATAAGTCTATGAGCGAAGAAATCTTGATCAACATCACCCCGATGGAGTCTCGGGTGGCGGTTGTTGAAAACGGCGTTCTGCAAGAGGTTCATATCGAACGCACGATGCGCCGGGGCATTGTAGGCAATCTGTATCAAGGCAAGGTTGTCAGAGTCCTGCCTGGGATGCAGGCGGCCTTTGTGGATATTGGGCTGGCCAGGGCCGCCTTTATTCATGCTGCCGAGATTTCTACCCGTGAGGGCAGTGCTGTCGAAAGCATCAGTGCCCTGGTTCATGAGGGGCAAAGTCTGGTCGTTCAGGTCACGAAGGATCCGATCGGAACCAAGGGGGCGCGCCTGACGACGCACCTTTCAATTCCCTCGCGCTATCTGGTGTACATGCCCAAGACCAATCATGTGGGCATCTCGCTGAAAATTGAAGACGAAGCCGAGCGTGAACGGCTCAAGAATATTGTTGAAAAGTGCATCGCCAACGAGTGTATCGAGGAAGCCGGTGGCTTTATTCTTCGTACGGCGGCGGAGGGCGCGCGTGAAGATGAAATCAAGGCGGATATCCGCTACTTGCGGCGGCTATGGGCTCAGATTCATTCTCAGATGAACAAGGTGCCTGCGCCTACGACCATCTATGAAGACCTTGACCTTCCATTGCGTACCTTGCGGGATCTGGTCAGTCCGCGCAGTGAAAAGATTCGTGTGGACTCGCGGGAAAACTTCCAGCGAATTGGCCAATTCGTGTCCGAGCTGATGCCTGAAGTATCCGATCGCCTGGAGCATTATCCTGGCGAGCGTCCGATTTTCGATTTGTATGGCGTCGAGGATGAAATCCAGAAGGCGCTTGAGCGAAAGGTCATGCTCAAATCGGGCGGGTATCTGATCATCGATCAGACCGAGGCGATGACTACGATAGACGTGAATACAGGTGCATTCGTAGGGCACCGTAACCTGGAAGAGACGATCTTCAAAACCAATCTTGAGGCAGCTACGGCAATTGCCCGGCAATTACGGCTGCGAAACCTGGGCGGCATCATCATTATCGATTTCATCGATATGGAAGATGAAGAGCATCAGCGCCAAGTGCTTCGCAATCTGGAGAAGCAGCTGGAGCGCGATCACGCCAAAACCAACATCATTGGCATTACTGAGCTTGGTCTCGTCCAGATGACGCGCAAGCGCACACGTGAGAGCCTGTCGCAGGTCCTGTGTGAGCCTTGTCCGGCGTGCCAGGGACGCGGCATGCTGCGGACGGCTGAAACTATCTGCTACGAAATCTTCCGTGAAATTTTGCGCGAAGCACGCGCTTACCAGGCAAACTCCTATCTCGTGTTGGCCAATCAGAAGGTGGTAGACCGTCTTCTTGATGAGGAGTCAGGCAATGTAGCGGACCTGGAAGCTTTTATCGGTCGAACGATCAAGTTTCAAGTCGAACCTATGTACTCCCAGGAGCAATATGATGTTGTACTGCTGTAAGCCGCTGAGCTTAGGCTGATGGCAGGGTTGGGCCGCTTCATCGGAACACTCCTGCGCCTTGGTTTCGGTCTGTGTGCTCTGATCCTGATCTTGCTGGCGCTTTATGTCAGCGTAGGGCGCCAACTCATGCCGGGCGTTGCCGAGTATAGAGCCGACGTTGAGGTGCGCTTGAGCAGTGCCTTGAAGCAACCTGTGCGCCTGGGCGCCTTAAAGGGAGGCTGGCAAGGACTCAATCCTGTCATTGACCTGCAGGACCTGGAACTGGGTGAGGGCAGCCAACCTCTGCATCTGGAGCGAATCAGGGTTGTGCCGAATATGTTCCAGAGCCTCCTGCACTGGCAGCCCATACTGAGTTATGCCAGCCTCGACGGTGTGCGACTCGAGTTGCTAGAAGATGCGGATGGGCGCTGGCGTATCGCAGGACTGCCCCAGCGTGATGATGAGCAAAAGCCTTTTGATCCCGCGCCGCTTCTCAAGTGGCTGCCCTCGCTTGGGCGACTATCAGTACTCAATGGACAGCTCAGCGTTTTATCCCACGAAGGAAAAGTGTTTACGCTGCGCTATGTCGAGGCAACGCTGTCTACGAGACGTAACGGCGATGTCCGTCTCGATGCGCGTTTGAATCTACCTGACGGGCAGCCCTTGGCGTTGGACGTCCAGGGGCAGGTCGATTCGGCGCATTGGCAGGACAGCCGATTCAAGAGCTATTTGAGCCTGCCCCAGACGGACTGGGCACAGTGGGTGCCGCGTACTCTGACGCGGCAGTGGCAGCTGCATGAGTTACATGCAGGAGGAGAGGTCTGGCTTGACTGGGCTCATGGAGTGCCTCAAGACGCAGCCTTGCGACTCAATGCGGCTCGGCTGGTGGCTTCGTATGGTACCCGTGCGCCTGCTGGTCTTGATGACCTCGCCCTGAACCTTGCATTTACCCGCGAGAAAAACGGCTGGCGAGCCATCGGTTCCGATCTGGCGGTAAGTCTTGGGGAGAAGCGCTGGAGTGGTGTGACATTAGCAGTTCAGCGCGATGATGCAGCGGGTCGCTGGCAGGTACGTGCCGACCGGCTCGATCTGGCACCATTGACGGCCGCCGTCCAGGCACTTGCGCCTTTACCTGAAAATGTGGCGTCAGCGTTATCGGCACTTAGTCCGCATGGTGCGCTACGTAACATCTCGCTGGACTACCAACCCCAGAAAAGTCTTGCTGATCGTCTGGCGTTTGCAGCCAATCTGGAGAAGGTAGGGTTCTCGGCCTATCACGGTGCGCCGGCTGTCGAGAATGCCAGTGGAAGTGCAACCGGCGGACTGCAGCATGGCGAATTGCGGCTGGATACCACCAACTTCTCGCTGCATCTGGCCACCCTGTTTCCTGAACCGTGGCAGTACCGTACAGCCAAAGCGCGCTTGAATTGGTCTTTAAGCGATGAAAGCTTTACCTTGTCGAGTCCGTTGATGCGCGTCTCGGGTGAAGAGGGTGATGCCGCCGGTGACATGTTCATTCGGCTGGCGCGCAAGCCAGGCATTGAAAGCTACATGGACCTGCGTGTTGGGCTGCGCAATGGTGATGCGCGCTATACCGCCAAGTATCTGCCTACCCGGACACCTGCGATGAGTGGCCCTCTGGCTGACTGGCTCAAGACTGCGATCAAGGGTGGCCATATCGATGAAGGTATTTACCAGTATCAGGGTTCCCTGATGCACGATGCACCGCCGGGTGCACGTACCATGAGTCTTTTTTTTCGCGTCCACGACGCGTTGCTTGCCTACCAGCCGGGTTGGCCAGAGTTGCGTGAGGCCAGCGGCGATATAGTCATTGAAGATGATGCCGTTCGCATTCAGGTACCGGAGGGGCGAATCCTGGATACCCAGGTCAGCAAGGCAAATGTCACCATCCCGCTGCGACATGATGGCAGTACGGTCCATCTGTATCTGAAAAGTGACTTGGACAGTAGTGTAAAGGACGGGCTCACGATCTTGCAGGAGACGCCGTTACCGACAGCCGAGACATTTAAGGGATGGCGGGGGGAAGGGGCTCTAAAGGGTAAGCTTGACCTGGATTTGCCTTTTGATCATGGGCTACCGCCCAAGGTGATTGTGGATTTCGTGGCTAATGGGGCCCGGTTACAGCTGGCAAATCCCATGCTCGATGTCACCAATATCCGCGGTGCGTTTCGCTATGACACGACACGAGGCTTGAGCGCACCGGATATCAAGGCGCAGGTATTGGGCAGTCAGGCCCACGGCAAGGCGTTCGCCGAAGGGAACCAGACCGATCCCAAGACCCGCCTCGTGGCTGAGGGCAAGGTAGCGCTCAGTCAGCTTACCCAATGGCTGGGTGTTGGAGGCCGGCCCTTGCCAGTGTCAGGCGATATTCCGTATCGCATGAGCCTGACCCTGGCAAACGAGGCCAGCGAAATCGTAGTAGCCTCGAATCTTCAAGGGGTAACTATTGATCTGCCAGCACCGTTTGGCAAGGATCCGCAGACCGCCCATGACGGTTTTTTCAGTATGACACTCAATGGGCCCGAGCGTCGTTATGAGGCGACATATCAAGGCTTGGCGGATGCCGTTATCGTCGCACCGCCGGATCGCTTGACCAAGGCCCGTGGTGAGGTTGTTCTGGGAAATGGCACAGCCAATCTCCCGAGCGGTCAGGGAATCCGTGTTCGTGGCGTCCTGGATCGTCTCGTGCTGAGTGAATGGCAGGTCGCTATCGAAAAGTACGTTACGCCTGGTAAGGAACCGGCTACGCGCTCCGGTGGTGGGCCTGCCTCGCCCGACTCCATGCTCTCAATACTTGCGGGCGGGCAGCTCAAGGTAGTGCATTTCGAAGGTTTCGGTCAGACCGTCGAAAACCTCGCTGTTCAGCTGGAACCACAAAGTAATGTCTGGGTGCTTACGCTCGATAGCTCGGTCATTGCCGGCCAGGTACGGTTGCCGGAAGACCGCAAGGTACCCATTACGCTTGCGCTCAAACACTTGGACTTTCCCAGTCATGCTGCTCCGGCAGGGGGCGCCAAGCCCGTCGAAAGTCCTGATCCCCTGGCGAATATCGACCCGCATGGCCTGCCAGCAATGGACGTATCGATTGATACCCTTTCGCTGGGCGGTGAGCCTGTTGGCGCACAGCGACTCAGGATCCGGCCAACGACGGCAGGAGTGCGCTTTTCAGACCTGAACCTCTATCTGAAGGGGCTGAAGGTCGAAGGTACGATGAATTGGGAGGGGTTGCCGGGCACTACGCGTACACGGTATAGCGGTCGTCTCTCGGGTGACAACGTTGCCGATGTATTGCTGGCCTGGAAGTTTGCATCCAGTGTGACCAGTCGCGAGTTTCGTCTTGATGCCAACGTCAGCTGGCCTGGATCGCCAGCCTGGGCGGGGCTGAATCGTCTGTCCGGCACACTGGATGCCAGCCTGCGTAACGGACAGTTGCGTCAGGTTGAAGGCTCTGCATCAGCGCTCCGGGTGTTTGGCCTGCTCAATTTTGAGGCCATACGGCGGCGGCTGCGGCTGGACTTTTCCGATATTTTTGGCCGCGGCCTGAGTTACGACACGATCAGCGGGTTACTGGAGGCGCAAAACGGTGTTTTTCTAACCCGGAAACCCATCATTCTGGATGGCCCTTCTACCGATATGCAGATGCAGGGTACGCTGGACCTGGCTCATGATCAGGTCGATGCCCATTTGCAGGTTGGATTGCCCTTGACCAACTCGCTGCCTATCGCGGCATTGATTGCAGGAGCACCTGCCATAGGCGGAGCCCTGTTCATTGTGGATCGCTTGATTGGTGACAGGGTAACCCGCATGGCCAGTGTGAACTATCACATCCATGGGCCCTGGCAAAATCCACAGATGACACTGGGCAAGAAGTGAACCCTGCGCAAAGAAATGCGACTGTTCTGCCATGACAGAAGAAGTCGGTTGAGCGTAAGCGGATCCTCTGCGTAGCATAGACAAGTCAATACGAGGTGGGCTATGACGTTTGCGGTAATCCAGATGGTCAGCCAAGACGACATAGAGGCCAATCTTGCTACGGCATACCGTCTGCTTGAGCAGGCGGCCAAGGCTGGAGCACAGCTGGCAGTCCTGCCCGAGAATTTCGTTGCGATCGGTCACTCCAATCCTTCCATGATCGGCCAGGCGGAGGCGCTAGGAGCAGGGCCCATTCTGCCTTGGTTAAGCTGTTCTGCTCGTACATTGGGGCTCTGGATTGTCGCCGGGACATTACCGCTTCCTCCAGATGATCAGCCATATGCCAAGCCAAGGGCGTGCTGCCTGTTGATCAATGATCAAGGGGAGCGAGTAGCTCGTTATGACAAGCTGCATCTCTTCAATGCCCGTGTAGATGATCGGCAGGGTAGCTATAGAGAGGGTGATCACTATGCGGAAGGCCAGGATATCGTCGTGGCGGATACCCCTGTAGGGCGGCTTGGTTTGACGGTTTGCTATGACTTGCGTTTCCCTGAGTTGTACACCTCTCTACGTGAGGCCGGTGCCGAGTTGATTGCTGCGCCTTCGGCATTCACGGCTGTTACGGGAAAGGCTCATTGGGATATCTTGATACGTGCCCGGGCTATCGAAACGCAATGTTATATTCTGGCTGCTGCGCAAGGAGGTCTGCATCCACGAGGTCGGGAAACCTGGGGCCACTCCGCTATTATCGATCCTTGGGGGCGCGTCCTTGAAGAGTCGCCTACAGGGGAAGCTGTCATGATTGGACGGCGTGATATTGTCCAGCAACAAGCATTACGCGAACAGATGCCGATTGCTCAGCATCGTCGCTTTGGTTTTGCAACATCGCCCTTGCCAAGCCACGAATGACCACAATCGACTTGATTGGGCATTTCCATTAAGCACAACGCGCAAGACGCGCTAAGGTCAATAAAGAAGATCTGTGTTGTTTCAACGTGTTGTGCACGCCTTGCATAAGACCTTTCGGCTATTGGAGTAAGCATGAGCCAATACCTGACTTCTGTCAGTCAACATCTTCTCAATCCAGGTGGGCTTGAAATCGACAGCCTGCCAGTGGTTCTTCATCAACTGGCGGGACCAGGAATCGACGCCGCCGATCTGTATTTCCAAAGCATGATTTCCGAGTCTTGGCTGCTTGAGGACGGCATCGTCAAGGAAGGCGGCTTTCATATGGACCAAGGCGTTGGTGTCCGTGCTCAATCAGGTGAAAAGACCGGGTTTGCCTATAGTAACGCCATCACACTGGATGCCTTGAGCCAGGCTGCCCAGGCTGCACGTTCCATCTCACGCAGTGGGGATAACGGCAAGGTTCAGGTATTCAGCCACATCGAGCCGGTACGGCTTTACCCCGAAGAAAACCCACTGGATGTCTTGAGCCGTGCAGAGAAAGTCGAGCTGCTCAAAAATATTGACGTAGCCACGCGGGCTCTGGATCCCCGTATCCAACAGGTTACGGTCAGCCTTTCCGGTGTCTGGGAGCAAGTGCTTGTCGCCGCCAACGATGGAACGCTGGCGGCGGATGTACGCCCTCTGGTGCGCTTCAATGTCAATGTGGTCGTCGAGCAGAATGGTCGCCGGGAACGTGGCAACAACGGTGGTGGCGGACGCACGGATTATCGTTACTTCCTGCGTGAAGACCGTGCCATGAGCTACGCGCGCGAAGCGGTGCGGCAGGCCTTGGTAAATCTGGAGGCTGTTGCCGCTCCAGCGGGTACGCTACCGGTTGTGTTGGGCTCGGGATGGTCTGGCGTCCTGTTGCACGAAGCTGTAGGGCATGGCCTGGAAGGTGATTTCAACCGCAAGGGCAGTTCGGCTTATAGCGGACGTATGAACGAGCGTGTAGCTTCATCGCTATGCACCATTGTCGATGATGGCACTCTCCCTGATCGCCGTGGTTCGGTATCGGTCGATGATGAAGGCACGCCAGGTGCCTACAACGTGCTTATCGAGAATGGAATCCTCAAGGGATACATGCAGGACAAGCTCAATGCCCGGCTTATGGGAGTGGCACGTACCGGCAACGGGCGCCGTGAATCCTATGCACATCTGCCCATGCCTCGCATGACTAACACCTATATGTTGGCGGGTGAAAGCGACCCGGCAGAAATCATCGCCTCTGTCGAGCATGGCCTGTATTGCGCCAGCCTGGGGGGCGGTCAGGTCGATATCACCAGCGGTAAATTCGTCTTTACGACCAATGAGGCTTACCTGATCGAGAACGGCAAGGTGACCCGGCCGGTGAAGGGCGCCACGCTGATAGGAAACGGTCCGGAAGTCATGACTCAGGTATCGATGGTCGGTAATGACCTGTCGCTGGACAACGGTGTTGGCACGTGCGGGAAGGAAGGCCAGTCAGTTCCGGTTGGCGTAGGCCAGCCAACTCTGAAAATTGATGCCATCACGGTAGGAGGAACGGGTGCCTGACGGGCAGGCAAGGGCCGCGTATTAACGCAGGCCCCGCTTGGTATCATCCAGTTCACGGATGTACTTGAACAGTTTACGTGCCGCTGACGGCGGCTTGTTATGCGCCTGCTCGTGTTGGGCGTGACGGATCAACTGGCGCAGGTGCTGGCGATCAGCGTCCGGGTAGTCTTCGACAAAGGCCTGCAGGACCTCGTCGCTACCACCCAGCAGACGATCCCGCCAGCGTTCAAGGGCGTGAAAGCGCTCGTTGTACTGGCGGGTCGAGGAATCGACTTGTTCGAGCATGGCCATGATCGCATCAAGATCCTGATCGCGCATCAGTTTGCCCAGGTACTGGGTATGTCGCTTCCGGGCGACGTTGGCTTTGTGCTTGGGAGCCTCGGCCAAAGCGCGGCGCAAAGGCTCGGTCAAGGGGAGGCGGTCAAGCAGGTCAGGGCTCATCCCGGCGAGGCGCGCGCCAAGGTCCTGCAGGGCATGCAATTCGCGCTTGATCTGCGATTTGCTCTTCTCTCCGGAGAAGGAGTCGTCGTCAAGAAAATCAGACATGAGGGTGGTCCATAACTAAAGGTCGCCATCATAACGAGTTGAAGGTCGGTTGTCCGGTCCGCCGGGCTGCCAACGCTGTATAGGAGAGAAGCATGAATCAATCCGTGGAAGCTGTCGGCCCGGCTGCCTTACCTGCCTTGCGTGAACAGGTCGAGCGCATTTTGGCAGAGGCGCGTCAGCAGGGTGCCACTGCTTGTGAGGTCTCGGTATCTGTTGAGCAGGGGTTATCTACAACCGTTCGCAAGGGCGAGGTTGAAACGGTTGAGTTCAATCGTGATGAGGGCTTCGGTATTACCTTGTACGTAGGGCACCGCAAGGGCTCGGCCAGTACGTCCGCAACGGGCGAAAATGCTATCCGTGAGACAGTAGCCGCGGCTCTTGCCATTGCTCAGCACGCTTCCGAAGACGAATATTCAGGCTTGGCCGATCCGGAAAAAATGGCCAAGAGCCTACCTGACCTGGACCTGTTCCATCCCTGGAGCATTACGCCTGACGAGGCGATCGAGAAAGCGCTTATTTGCGAGTCAGCGGCCTTCGCCGCCAATCCCAAAATCACCAATGCTGATGGGACAAGCCTCAACACTCATCAGGGCTGTCGTATCTATGGCAACAGCCACGGCTTTATCGGTGGGTACGCCAGCAGTCGCCACAGCCTGAGCTGCGTCATGATTGCGGAAAGTAATGGCCATATGCAGCGCGATTACTTTTACGACGTCAATCGTGTGGCTGAAGAGTTGATGGACCCTGTCTATATCGGTCAGCGCGCAGCAGAACGGGCGGTGAGTCGCTTGGGGGCTCGTCCGGTTCCGACGGCCCAGGTTCCTGTGCTGTTTGCGCCTGAACTGGCCTCAGGATTGTTCAGTAATTTTCTGGCTGCCATTTCTGGCAGCAACCTCTATCGCAAGACGACCTTCCTGGAAGGCGCAATGGGGCAGCAACTCTTCCCCGAGTGGTTATCTGTCGATGAGCGTCCATTAATCCCCAGGGCATTGGGCAGTGCATCGTTCGACAATGAAGGACTGGCGACCTATGCCAAGCCCTTTATCGATAAGGGTGAGTTGGTTTCCTATTTGCTGGGCACCTATTCCGCCCGCAAACTGGGGATGCAAAGTACAGCCAATGCCGGAGGCGTGCATAACCTGTTTGTCAGTCACGGCAGTGATGACCAGGCGGCCCTGATCCGTCGCATGGGCAAAGGACTTCTCGTAACCGAACTCATGGGGCAGGGGGTCAATCTGGTAACGGGCGACTATTCACGGGGCGCTGCCGGTTATTGGGTCGAAAACGGCGAAATACAGTTTCCGGTGCAGGAAGTCACTATTGCGGGGCGTCTTCAGGATATGTTTCGTAACATCGTTGCGATCGGTTCGGATGTAGATCGTCGCGGTGGTATTCGAACCGGATCGGTGCTGATTGAGTCCATGACTCTGGCCGGACGTTGATTCAAACTTTTGCGCCTGCCAATCAAACTACTGTAGGCAGGCGTAAAACGTCGCTTTCGTTTGTCGAATCTGTTAGATATGTTATTGATAAAGAATCTCATTTCTTATGAGGTCTGGTTTTATGGGGTGACAGGTCTTTAATTCTGTCCAGTTAACCCATAGCTAATAACTTCCAGCGTCAAGCCTCATTGGCGCGCTTCACTCAGCAGTAAACACGTGAACGTTCGAGCAACACGGGTCTGCCCTTAGGCAGACGATAGTTATCCTCACATCAGGAGACGACATCATGCCTCATACGCTTCCAGCTTTACCCTATGCCTACGATGCACTGGAGCCTCACATCGATGCGCAGACAATGGAAATTCACCATACCAAGCATCATCAGACCTACATCAATAATCTGAATGCTGCGCTCGAGGGGACTGGCCTTGAGTCCTTGCCGGTAGAAGAACTGCTGACTCAACTGGACAAGCTGCCTCAAGATAAGCGTGGTGTGGTAGTAAACAACGGCGGCGGACATGCCAACCACTCTCTGTTCTGGACCGTTATGACTCCGCAAGGCGGTGGTAACCCGGAAGGTGAATTGGCTCAGGCTATCGATTCCCAGCTGGGCGGTATGGACGCATTCAAAGAAGCCTTTACCAAGGCTGCGGTGTCTCGCTTTGGCAGTGGCTGGGCATGGTTGAGCGTGACGCCTGAAAAGAAACTGGTTGTTGAAAGTACACTTAACCAGGACAGCCCCATCATGAATGGCAATACGCCTATTCTGGGCCTGGACGTATGGGAGCACGCATACTACCTGCGTTATCAGAACCGTCGTCCGGAATACATTGGTGCCTTTTACAATGTAGTCAATTGGTCTGAAGTTGCTCGTCGCTATCAGGCAGCAATGGCCTAACGGGGTACAAGCGTCGTGATCTTCGCGGTGTAAGAGGTTCTTGCACCGCGTCCTCTGATCTTTTTTTTCGCCTCAGTAGGCCTATGCGTTCGATACAGACGTTTTTATCAAGTTATCTCGGATTGGCGTTGTGTATCGTCTTGCTGTTTATTGGGGGCACTCTTCTTCAGTTCGAAGCCTTACAGGCGCTATTTCAAAGACCTTCCATGCAAAGCGCAGTGAAAGACGGCATGCTCTGTGCGCTAGGCACTGCGCTCGGTGCGCTCCCCGTACTTGCCGTTTCTCGTATTTCTGAGCGTCTGTCCAATATCATGTTGGGCTTTGGTGCAGGCGTCATGCTTGCGGCTACTGCCTTTTCTCTTTTATTGCCTGCATTGGATGCAGGGGGCTCGCTAGGGTATTCCAAGTGGGGCAGTGGAGCGGTAGTCAGCTGTGGAATCATGCTAGGCGTTCTTGGCATGCTAGGGTTGGAACGTGTCATGCCGGAGCAGGAGTTAGAGCAGCGTGATTCTATTTCCGCCGTAGAGCCGCGAATCCTACTGTTCGTTGCAGCCATTATTCTTCATAACATTCCCGAAGGCATGGCTGTCGGTGTAGCCGCAGGTGGTGCTGTTGAAGGGGCAGAGAGCCTGGCGCTTGGAATCGCCCTGCAGGACTTTCCGGAAGGGATGGTGATTGCGCTGGTGTTAGCTGGAGCGGGTGTAAACCGGTATAAAGCGGTGGGCATTGGCGCAGCCTCAGGGCTGGTTGAGCCGCTTTTCGCAGTCATTAGTGCCTGGCTGGTTAATTTCAGTCAGATGATGCTGCCCTGGGGGCTGTCGCTGGCAGCAGGTGCCATGCTGTTTGCCGTAACCCACGAAGTCATTCCTGAGGCGCACCTTAAAAAGGGTCACCGCAGTGCTGCCACCGTAGGGCTCGGCATTGGTTTTTGTCTGATGATGGTAATGGATACCGCGTTAGGGTAGAGGAGCGTAGGCGATCATTCGCCTTCGTCGAACCGGTTGTTGATCAGTTCAATCAATGCTTGCAAGGCTTCTTCGCTCTGTTCGCCTTCTGTTGCCAAGTGAAGCATCGTGCCTTTGCCAGCAGCCAGCATCATGACAGACATGATGCTTTTCCCATCGATTGTGCTTTCAGGGCTTCTACCGACTCTGACTTCGCACGGAAAGCGCCCAGCCACACCGACGAACTTGGCCGCTGCGCGTGCATGCAGCCCTAGCTTATTGATGATGGTGATTTCTTGGGCGGGCATTACGTTGAGTGTCCTTAATCGCTATTGTCCAGGTAGGTCGCGGTGGCGAATCTGGACTTTTTTCAGTTTTGATTTGAGAGCTGTTCCCAGTCGCTGGGCAATGTAAACCGAGCGGTGGTGACCTCCCGTACAGCCAATCGCAATCGTTACATAAGAGCGATTGTTGGCGGCAAAATTGGGCAGCCATTTAGAAAGGTAATTATAGATGTCTTGGTAGAGCTCTTCGACCTCGGTTTGCTCCTCCAGATACTCGATCACGGGTTGATCCAGACCTGAAAGCTCCCTGAGCTCTGCTTTCCAATAGGGATTGGGCAGGAAGCGGATGTCGAAGACCATATCTGCATCAACCGGCAAGCCCCGTTTGAAACCGAACGACTCGATCAGAAACGCAGTGCCAGGCTCAGGTGCATTGAGCAAGCGTAGCTTGATCATATCCTTGAGCTGATAAAGATTCAGATGAGTGGTGTCGATCTTCAGGTCAGCCAGATCGGCAATAGGCATCAGCAGCTGACGTTCATCCTCGATGGCTTCAGCCAGAGAACGATACTCGCTTGTAAGCGGATGACGACGGCGGGTTTCCGAGAATCGTTTGAGCAGTGTCTGATCATCTGCATCCAGATACAGCACATCGCAACGGATATGGCGTGATCTGACTTGCTCAAGCAGCTCGGGAAAGCGTTGTAGCTGGCTGGGCAAGTTGCGGGCGTCGATAGACAGGGCTACCTGAGACTGAGCCCCTTCGGATTCAGTCAGAGCACGCTCGGACAGGTCTGGTAAAAGACCGGCAGGTAGATTATCGATGCAATAAAAGCCGTTGTCTTCCAGCACATCTAGTGCTGTGCTTTTGCCAGATCCGGAGCGTCCACTGACGATAATCAGATGCATGTTAATGACCGCTTTGGGCGTCGATAACTATTTGATAGAGCCCATTGCTAGTAGTTGCATGGCGCAGTCGATCACGGATTTCAGCCTTATCCAGCATGGCTGCAATCTGGCGCAACAACTCCAGATGCTGCTCGGTAGCGGCTTCGGGTACCAGCAGGACGAAAATAAGGTCTACTGGCGCTCCGTCGAGTGAGTCGAAGTCCACCGGTGTTTGCAGGTGGCACAGCACACTAATAGGTTCCTTGGAGCCACTCAGGCGGCAATGAGGAATAGCTATTCCGTTGCCGAAACCGGTCGACCCTAACTTTTCTCGGGCCATGAGGCTTTCGAATATTGAGTGAGCGTCTTGCCCTGGCAAGTCAGTCGCAGCAATTTCAGAAATCTGCTGAAGCACGCTTTCTTTACTGACCCCTGGCACGCTCACGTGTGAGCGGCCAGGGGTCAGAATGGTTTCTAATCGAATCATAGGGTGATGTTAAGTCTCAACGGACGCCCAACCCTTGCTGCCTCTCGAGCTGTTTCTCTTTGTGTTTGATCAACTGGCGGTCGAGTTTATCGGTGAGAAGGTCGATGGCAGCGTACATGTCTTCATGTTCGGCATTTGCAACGACAGACGCACCTGCAACATGCAAGGTGGCTTCAACTTTCTGTTTCAGTTTATCGACCTGCATGATTACCTGAGCACTGGTAATGCGATCGAAGTGGCGTTCAAGTCGGGCGAGCTTTTCTCCAACGTAGCTGCGAAGGGAGTCGGTAACATCCAGTTGATGCCCACTGATGTTGACTTGCATACCGCGTTCTCCTTATTGCCGTGGTGTAACAGGCAGGCATTAGGCCTGCCGAAGAAACACTGTTGAGCGATAAGCGCCTCTTTCCCCCGCGCTCGCAGTCCGCTCGTGGCGAGCCGCCTAAGTCTAGACCAGCCTTTTCCGTTCACTCGATGGAGCAATGCCCAGCGACTCACGGTATTTGGCTACAGTCCGACGCGCGACCTGTATGCCTTGTGACTCCAGTAAACCAGCGATCTTGCTGTCGCTCAATGGCTTTTTTGCATTTTCGGCGGCAACAAGTTTTTTGATGATGGCGCGAATGGCGGTTGACGAGCATTCACCGCCCTCGGCTGTGCTTACATGACTGGAGAAGAAGTATTTCAATTCGTATATGCCACGAGGCGTGTGCATATACTTTTGGGTGGTCACACGAGAAATTGTAGACTCGTGCATGCCAACCGCCTCGGCAATATCGTGAAGTACGAGTGGCTTCATGGCTTCTTCTCCATACTCTAGAAAGCCACGCTGATGCTCGACGATTTGCGTCGCAACCTTCATCAGGGTCTCGTTACGGCTCTGCAGACTCTTGATGAACCAGCGAGCTTCCTGCAACTGGTTACGCATGAAAGTGTTATCTGCACTGCTGTCGGCACGTTTCACGAAACCGGCATATTGTGAGTTTACGCGTAGCCGCGGCACCGCCTCCTGATTCAGCTCAACCAGCCAACGGTCATTGTGTTTGCGCACGATGACATCAGGAACCACGTACTCGGCTTCACCTGATTCGATCTGGGAACCTGGTCGGGGGTGCAGGCTTTGAATCAGCTCGATTACGTCGCGTAACTCATCTTCCTTGATCTTCATGCGGCGCATGAGCTGGCTGTAATCACGGCTGCCTAGGACGTCCAGATAATCTGTGACCAAGCGCTTGGCTTCCGCCAGCCGTGGTGTTTTGCCTGGAAGCTGATTGAGTTGCAGCAGCAGGCATTCCTTGAGATTACGTGCGCCTACGCCTGCCGGTTCGAACTGTTGAACACGGCGTAAAACCACTTCGACTTCATCAATCTCTACCTCAAGCTCAGGATCTAGCGAGGCGTGTATGTCTTCGAGTGATTCTTCAAGGTAGCCATCATTATTAATGCCATCGATGATCGACATGGCGACCATGCGATCCACGTCCGACATCGGGGCCAGATTCAGTTGCCAGAGAAGATGGCTCTGCAGACTTTCTCCTGTCGATGTTCTAGAGGTGAAATCCCATTCATCGTCGTCAGAGCTCGGAAGGCTGCTCGCGCTTGTCTGATAGATATCTTCCCAGGCGGTATCGACGGGAAGCTCATTGGGGATGCGGTCACTCCATTCAGATTCGTCGGACTCAGAGGTCTCTATCGAGGGAGCCGTATCCTTGAACGTAACCTCCTGGCTACCAGGATTCGATAACTCCTCGCCATCTGCAAGCGGGTCGCTGTGATCAAAATCATCGCCTTCTTCTTGCCGCTCGAGCATGGGGTTGGATTCCAGGGCTTCCTGAATTTCCTGCTGGAGATCAAGCGTCGAAAGTTGAAGCAATCGAATGGCCTGTTGCAGCTGAGGAGTCATGGTCAGCTGCTGGCCCATCTTTAAAACTAACGATGGTTTCATGGCTGCGGGCTTAGCACCTTAATCTACAGACGCGAACTGCGCCACGGAGCCCACCAGATAATTTGGTAGGGATGAGCAAATTATATGCCTGGTTTTTACCCTTTTGCCTAGAGGCGGAATTCGTGCCCCAGATAAACTTCCTTAACCAGGTCGTTGGCCAGCACGCTTTCGGCATCGCCTTCAGCAATCAGCTGTCCGTCATTCACAATATAAGCCATCTCACAGATTGTGAGGGTTTCCCGAACATTGTGATCCGTGATCAAAACGCCAATGCCTTTGGCTTTCAAGTGGCGAATGATTTGTTTGATATCACCCACTGAAATAGGGTCGACACCGGCAAAGGGCTCATCCAGCAGAATGAACTTGGGCGCCGTGGCTAGGGCGCGAGCAATCTCGACGCGACGACGTTCCCCACCCGACAGGCTCATGCCCAGGTTGTCACGAATATGGGTGATGTGAAATTCCTGAAGCAGCGACTCGAGCGCTTGGGTGCGTCCGTTTCGGTCCAGGTCCTTGCGTGTTTCAAGGATGGCCATGATGTTGTTGGCCACGGTCAGCTTGCGGAATATCGATGCTTCCTGGGGGAGATAACCGATACCTGCCTGCGCTCTGCCGTGCATAGGCAGATTGGTGACATCCTGGTTATCGATCAGGACACGGCCATGATCGGCGTTGATCAACCCTACGATCATATAAAAGCATGTCGTCTTGCCTGCACCGTTAGGTCCGAGCAGTCCCACGATCTGGCCGCTTTCGATGGTCAGGCTGACATCCCGGACCACTTGGCGACCCTTATAGCTCTTGGCCAGATGCTGGGCTTTGAGCAGTACTGTCATTGAGCTTGCCCCGGCTGCTGGTCTTTGTTCTTGGGCTGGATGACCATGTCGATACGTGGTCTTGGCGTGGTGATCTTGTTACCGTTTGCACGGCCAGCATTCACGATCTGGCGCTGGGTGTCGTAAACGATCTTTTCGCCTTCGAACGTATTGCCTTGCTGTTCAACGCGTGCCTGGTCGATCAGAACGATTCGGTTTTCATCCGCATAGTACTGGATAGTCAGGCCGTAAGCCTTCACCGTATCTTTGTCCGCCGATGGCTTCTGCTCATAGTGAGCCGGCTTGCCAACGGCAGTGGCGACCTTGATATTGCCGTTGTTGTCCTGGGTGATGGTCACGGTGTTACCCGTGATCTTCATCGTGCCTTGCGTAATGATGACGTCGCCTCGATAAACCGCTACGTTCTGCTTGTCATCGAGTTCGGCGCTGTCGGCCTGTACCCGGATGGGCTGGTTGCGGTCAGAAGGCAGAGCCCAGGCGTTAATGCTTCCGAACGTAGCGCCCAGGGTTAAAAGAAGGGGTAGAGATTTAACGAACCTCATGCTGGCCTCTTACATTGGACAGCAGGAGCATTCTGCCGTCATTCAGGTACGCTTTCATGCCTTTTGCTGTGGTCACGCTATTAGCGGCCTCAATCTTAACGGCTTGCTCAGTCTGCGCATAATTTTTGTCAGGAAAAACAGTCATTCGCGTCGTCGTCATCACGATAGGGCGGCCCTTTTCGTCTGTACGCTCGACCCTTACATCATCGATCAACTCGGCCTGTGTACCTTTTGGCGCCACCTCGGCCCTTGCGCTGCGAACATGCCAGGGCAGGTCAGTACCGCGGTATGCCAGCATATCGGGTTTCGAAACCAGTGTGACATCGGTGGCCTGAACGTGATCAAGCCGTTCGGCTGTCATCTCATATTGTACCTTTCCATCGGCACGGTACTGGATCGTTTTGACATTTGTTGCATAGGCATCAATGGCATTATCGGTCTGGGCATTGCCTGCCGGGTCATCGATAAACCGTTGCGGCAAGAGGTTCCAGTAACCGATAGCGACCAGCGCCAGGGCAATCAGGACATAAAGTACAGGTTTACGCAGTGTACGGAACATGACAAAAGGCCTGCAAAAGCATTGTAGTCAAACGGCGGCATAAAGCACGGCAAAGGCTCTGTACCATTTGAGACGTAAAGCATTTATGAGTGCCATCACTGCCATGCACCAGCAAGGATGGGCTGTCTCTCGATGTGAGCTCCATTCACATGACGCCTGCGCGAAGCAGGTCGTGCATATTCAGTGCCCCCAGAGGGTAATCGTTTTCGTCGACCACAACCAAGGCGCTAATCTTGTGATCTTCCATGACTTTCAATGCCTCGGCTGCCAGCATTTGTGGACGTGCGGTACGACCATGCTCCGTCATGACGTGGTCTATGGTTATTGAGCGT
Organism: Pseudomonas sp. LTJR-52; assembly: GCF_003691465.1. Lineage (NCBI taxonomy): Bacteria > Pseudomonadati > Pseudomonadota > Gammaproteobacteria > Pseudomonadales > Pseudomonadaceae > Pseudomonas > Pseudomonas sp. LTJR-52. Next base: position 3,619,776 of record NZ_CP033105.1, on the reverse strand, counting down.
ACGTCAATTCCACGGTCAAGCGCACGCCGAAGGTCCCCATCAGTAAAAATACCTGCCAGTCGGCCATCAGGCTCCGTGACGATGGTCATGCCAAGTCCTTTTTGGGACATCTCAAGTAATGCACCGCTAAGCGAAGTGCCTCGTGGCACTTGAGGTAATTCCTTCCCGCTATGCATGACATGCTCGACCTTGAGAAGCAGGCGTCGGCCCAGAGCGCCGCCGGGGTGAGAAAAGGCAAAATCTTCAGCCGTGAAGCCTCGTGCATCGAGCAAGGCAATGGCAAGGGCATCCCCCAGAACCAGGCTGGCAGTGGTGGAGGAGGTCGGTGCAAGATTCAGCGGGCAGGCTTCCTTGGCAACGCCTGCGTCCAGGTTGACAGTGGCTGCCTGAGCCAGAGGTGACAGGGGATTGCCTGTCATACTGATCAACGTGATTCCCAGTCGCTTAATAAGTGGCAAGAGCGTCACTATTTCAGGGGTAGAGCCGGAGTTGGACAGGGCCAGCACAATGTCCGCCTGGGTAATCATCCCCATGTCGCCATGGCTTGCCTCGGCGGGATGGACGAAAAACGCGGGTGTGCCTGTGCTTGCCAGCGTGGCCGCAATTTTGTTGCCGATATGTCCGGACTTTCCCATGCCCAGTACAACGATGCGGCCCTTGCAGTCCAGCATCAGTTCACAGGCTTTGACAAAGCGATCATCTATACGCCCACGCAATGCGTTCACGGCTTCCACTTCATAGCTGATGGTACGATTTGCGGATTCGATGAAATTTGCAGCGTGGGTCATTTGTCTACCAGTTTGCTGGGCAGCAGATTGATTGAAAACGCAGAATTATAACGACAATCAATCCCCCCTCCTATGAAAACGATTGAATTATGTTCATGTTGGGGAGGTAGCGCTGAAATGTTATGCTATGTCCTTGTCGAATAGGCCCTTAAAAGTGCCTTGGATGCCATTCGATGCGTCTGCCAGGAGGGCTGTAAGCTAGGAGTTTAGATGAACACCGATAGCGAGTATGCGGTCGAGCTTAAAGGCGTTACCTTCAAGCGAGGCGAGCGTACCATCTACGAGAATGTTGATATCCGCATCCCGCGTGGCAAGGTGACCGGTATTATGGGACCTTCAGGGAGCGGCAAGACAACGCTGCTACGCTTGATTGCAGCCCAGTTGCGCCCTGAAAAGGGTGAGGTATGGGTTAACAATCTCAATCTTCCCACGCTGTCACGAAGTGACCTGTTCAATGTGCGTAAGCAGATGGGCGTTCTGTTTCAGAGCGGTGCACTGTTTACAGACCTTGATGTTTTCGAAAACGTGGCCTTTCCTCTCAGGGTCCATACCAAGCTGCCTGAGGAGATGATCCGGGATATCGTCCTGATGAAACTTCAGGCGGTCGGTCTGCGGGGCGCTATCGAGCTGATGCCCGATGAGCTGTCCGGAGGCATGAAGCGCCGAGTGGCTCTGGCTCGGGCGATTGCACTGGATCCTCAGATCCTAATGTATGACGAGCCTTTCGTGGGACAGGATCCCATCGCCATGGGCGTGCTGGTGCGCCTGATTCGTCTGCTCAACGATGCGCTGGGGTTGACTAGTATCGTTGTGTCACATGATCTGGCCGAGACGGCGAGTATCGCTGACTATCTTTATATTGTCGGGGATACACAGGTGCTGGGTCAGGGAACCCCCGCAGAGCTCAAGGAGTCGTCTGATCCACGAGTGCTTCAGTTCATAAAAGGTACCCCGGATGGCCCGGTACCGTTTCATTTCGCAGCGCCTAACTATAGCGAAGATCTTTTGGGGAGACGCTAATGCGTCACATTTCATTGCTTGAGCGCATCCGCTTATTGGGGCGCACAGGCCTGGATGTATTGGCTGCAGCTGGTCGTTCTGTTCTTTTGCTACTGCAATCATTGTTTGGTCACTCCGGTGCAGGCAAGGGTGGACAGTTGCTGATCAAGCAGCTCTATTCGGTGGGGGTTTTATCGCTACCCATCATCCTGGTTTCCGGTCTTTTCATCGGTATGGTTATAGCACTTCAGGGCTATAACATTCTGGTTACCTATGGTTCGGAACAGGCGGTTGGGCAGATGGTGGCTCTTACCCTGTTGAGAGAGTTGGGTCCTGTAGTTAGTGCGCTTCTGTTCGCAGGTCGCGCAGGTTCTGCATTAACGGCTGAAATTGGCAATATGAAGTCGACAGAGCAGTTGTCCAGCCTCGAAATGATCGGTGTTGATCCGCTCAAATATATAGTGGCTCCGCGCTTGTGGGCGGGCTTTATTTCCTTGCCTCTGCTCTCAGCCATCTTCAGCGTTGTGGGTATCTGGGGTGGTGCAATGGTTGCGGTTGACTGGCTCGGCGTCTATGACGGCTCGTTCTGGAGCAACATGCAGAACAGCGTCCAGATGGCGGATGTCATCAACGGCATGATTAAAAGCCTTGTCTTTGCCTTTGTGGTGACCTGGATCGCCGTGTTCCAGGGGTACGACTGCGACGCCACTTCCGAAGGGATCAGCCGCGCGACGACCCGAACAGTTGTCTATGCCTCTCTGGCAGTGCTGGGTCTCGATTTTCTTTTGACTGCTTTGATGTTTGGAGATATCTGATGCAAACCCGCACCCAGGAAATTGGTGTCGGCCTGTTTCTGCTCGCTGGCTTGCTGGCTCTCTTGCTGTTGGCTTTGCGAGTGAGTGGCTTGAGCGTTGGCGAGCACAATGACACCTATAAAGCGTATGCCTATTTCGACAATATCGCCGGTCTGACCGTACGTGCAAAAGTTACAATGTCAGGCGTCACGATTGGCCGAGTCACCGCAATCGATCTGGATCGTGATAGCTACCGTGGTCGAGTGACCATGCAGATCGACCAGCAGGTCGATAACATTCCGGTCGACTCTACCGCCTCCATCCTGACAGCAGGTCTGTTGGGTGAAAAATATATTGGTATTAGCGTGGGAGGGGATGAGGAGGTTGTCAAAGATGGCGGAACTATTCGTGATACCCAGTCGTCGCTGGTATTGGAAGATCTGATCGGCAAATTCCTGCTCAACACCGTCAACAAAGATTCGTCTGGCGATAAGTAAGAAGGACACGACATGCTCAAATTATTGCGAAACAGCGTTCTGGCCTTGCTGGCCGTAGTGCCATTGCTGGCCTCTGCAGCGCCTTCGGCTCACGATGTCATTCAACAGACTACAGATAAGTTGCTGTCTGATCTGCAAACTAATAAGGAAACATACCGGAGCAATCCAGATGCTTTCTATAACTCTTTGAACGAGATCCTTGGTCCGGTCGTTGATGCCGAAGGTATTTCCCGCAGCATCATGACCGTAAGGTACAGTCGTCAGGCATCGCCTGAGCAAATGGCTCGCTTCCAGGAGAACTTTAAGCGAAGCCTGATGCAGTTCTATGGCAACGCACTGTTGGAGTACAATAATCAGGGTATCAAGGTTCTGCCGGCAACTGACAATGATCCCGAACGTACTAGCGTAGGCATGGAAGTGCGCGATAGTCGCGGAACTGTCTATCCGGTCTCCTATACCATGGTAAATATCAATGGCAGTTGGAGAGTGCGTAACGTAATCATCAACGGCATTAATATTGGTAAGCTGTTCCGTGATCAGTTTGCCCAATCTATGCAGGCTAATGGCAATAACCTGGACAAAGTTATCGATAGCTGGGCCAATACTGTGGCGCGTGCCAAAAATTCTCCTGAAGCTCAAAAGGCCCAGGCTGACTCATGAGTACGCAGGCACATCTAGCAGAGAAAGTGCCGGGCGTCATGACGCTGTCTGGTCTTCTTGATCATCAGACGACGGTAGCGCTGCGTCAGGAAGGGCAGCGCTATATACAGCAGAGCAGTACCGATGTGATCGTAATCGACTGTGCTGGTGTCGAGCGCTCCAACAGCGCAGGGCTTTCCTTGTTGCTGTCCTTTCAACGTGATGTGTTGCAGGCTGGCAAAAAACTTGAGGTTTGGAATTTGCCTGCAGATATGAAGCAGATCGCAAGTGTGTCCGGTTTGCTGGACATTCTTCCTCTCTCTCGTTGAATATCCCATCGCCCTCTGTCTGCAACCTTGGGGTTCGCAGTTGGAGGGCTTTTTTGTATTATGTCTGGCTGCGGAATAGGCTGTCAGGAGGTTGAACATGCAGGCTGAAGAAGTTAAACGCTTATTGGAAGCGCAACTGCTGGAAACTCAGGTTGAGGTAGAAGGCGAGGGCTGCAACTTCCAATTGAACCTGATTGGCGATGAATTGGCTGCTATGAGTCCAGTAAAGCGCCAGCAGCAAGTCTATTCCCATCTCAATGCATTGATCGCTGATGGCAGTATCCATGCAGTCACTATGAAATTCTATACGCGCGCCGCTTGGGCTGAACGAGCTTGAGTTCGGCGCCGCCGAGATACCTATGGATAAATTGATTATTACCGGTGGCGCCAGCCTAAACGGAGAGATCCGTATTTCAGGCGCAAAAAACTCTGCCCTGCCGATCCTGGCTGCCACCTTGCTTGCGGATACGCCTGTAACTGTTTGCAATCTGCCGCATCTGCATGACATCACTACCATGATCGAATTGTTCGGTCGTATGGGGGTGCAGCCGGTTATCGACGAAAAGCTCAACGTTGAAGTAAATGCTTCGACTATCAAGACGCTTGTAGCGCCCTATGAGCTGGTCAAGACCATGCGCGCCTCTATTCTGGTGCTGGGTCCGATGCTGGCTCGTTTCGGTGAAGCTGAAGTCGCATTGCCCGGCGGATGTGCCATTGGCTCGCGTCCGGTCGATTTGCACCTGCGCGGCCTTGAGGCGATGGGTGCCCAGATTGAAGTCGAGGCAGGCTATATCAAAGCCAAGGCTCCAGCGGGCGGCCTGCGTGGCGCACATTACTTCTTTGATACCGTCAGTGTAACCGGTACTGAAAACGTTTTGATGGCGGCAACGCTGGCCAAAGGACGTAGCGTCATCCAGAATGCTGCACGTGAGCCGGAAGTCGTGGATCTGGCCAATTGTCTGATCGCCATGGGAGCCCATATTGAAGGTGCCGGTACCGATACTATTACGGTAGAAGGTGTCGAGCGTCTGGGTGGCGCCCGTTATTCCGTACTGCCCGACCGTATCGAGACGGGTAGTTATCTGGTTGCGGCGGCGGCTACCCGTGGTCGCGTCAAGCTCAAGGATACTGATCCTTCCATTCTCGAAGCCGTTCTGCTCAAGCTGGAAGAGGCAGGTGCCCACGTTTCCACTGGATCCAACTGGATCGAGCTGGACATGAAAGGGAATCGACCCAAGGCAGTCAATGTGCGTACTGCACCGTACCCTGCATTCCCAACAGATATGCAGGCGCAGTTCATCTCCATGAACGCTGTGGCAGAAGGCACAGGAACGGTAGTTGAAACGATCTTTGAAAACCGCTTCATGCACGTCTATGAAATGACTCGCATGGGCGCTCAGATCGCTGTGGAAGGTAATGCTGCCATCGTAACCGGCATTCCTCACCTGAAGGCTGCCCCCGTAATGGCTACTGACTTGCGTGCATCGGCCAGCCTGGTAATCGCTGCGCTGGTAGCGGAAGGCGATACCCTGATCGACCGCATCTACCATATCGATCGGGGTTATGAGTGCATCGAGGAAAAGCTACAACTTCTGGGTGCTAAAATTCGCCGTGTTCCGGGTTAAGGGCTCATGCTGACTATCGCGCTTTCAAAAGGCCGAATCCTGAACGATACGCTGCCGCTTCTTGCGGCGGCGGGTATCGTCCCAACTGAAGACCCCGATAAAAGCCGCAAGCTGATCATCCCCACAAGTCTGGATGATGTGCGTTTGTTGATCGTACGTGCGACCGACGTGCCGACCTACGTTGAGCAAGGCGCAGCTGACTTGGGTGTTGCGGGAAAGGATGTGCTTATGGAGCACTCTGGCCAAGGACTCTACGAGCCGCTGGATCTGCAGATCGCCAAATGCCGGCTGATGACAGCGGGTGCAGTAAATGCTCCAGAGCCACGTGGCCGCCTCAAGGTAGCGACCAAGTTTGTCAATATCGCCAAACGTTACTATGCCGAGCAGGGACGTCAGGTCGATATCATCAAGCTCTATGGCTCCATGGAGCTTGCACCGCTAGTAGGGCTGGCTGACAAGATCATTGACGTGGTCGATACAGGTAACACCTTGCGCGCCAATGGGCTTGAGCCACAGGAGCTGATTGCCTATGTTAGCTCTCGATTGATCATCAACAAGGCTTCGATGAAGATGCAGCACGCGCGTATCCAGGCGCTGATCGATGTGCTGCGTGCTACGGTCGAAGAGCGACACCAGGCCTGACCTTTCGCACGGCTGATGCCGTGCCTGCCTATCCGTGTCATAGCCAATTTTCTCAGGTACCCGCACGGCAGGGCTGATACTCTAGCGGTGCCTGAGACTAGCCATTGATAAGAGGCTTCGCTATGACCGCACCGATTACGCTTCGCCGACTCGACGCTGCCGATCCTGATTTCGCGCGTCATCTGGATCATCTGCTGAGCTGGGAAAGTGTTTCTGACACTGGCGTCAATCAGCGAGTCCTGGAGATTATCGAGGCTGTTCGCACCCGAGGGGATGAAGCTCTGGTGGAGTTCACACAGCGCTTCGATGGCGTCCAGGCTAGCTCAATGGCTGATCTGATTCTGCCTCGCGAAAGACTTGAGTTGGCTCTTACGCGCATTACCTATGAGCAGCGAAATGCTCTTGAGCATGCAGCAGATCGTGTTCGCAGCTATCACGAAAAGCAAAAGCAGGACTCCTGGCGTTATACGGAAGCGGATGGCACCGTTCTTGGGCAGCAAGTGACGCCGCTTGATCGGGCTGGGTTATATGTACCTGGCGGCAAGGCTTCCTATCCCTCTTCGGTGTTGATGAATGCTATTCCTGCCAAGGTTGCCGGTGTTGCTGAAGTTGTAATGGTCGTGCCAACGCCTCGCGGTGAAATCAACGAGCTGGTGCTCGCTGCCGCGTGCATTGCAGGCGTGGACCGTGTTTTTACTGTGGGTGGTGCGCAAGCAGTAGCGGCACTGGCTTACGGTACGCAAAGCGTCCCTCGTGTGGACAAGATTGTAGGGCCAGGCAATATCTATGTTGCAACGGCCAAGCGTCATGTCTTCGGACAGGTGGGTATCGACATGATTGCCGGGCCCTCCGAGATTCTAGTGGTCTGTGATGGCCAGACTGATCCAGACTGGATCGCCATGGATCTGTTTTCTCAGGCTGAGCATGATGAAGATGCCCAGTCGATACTTGTCAGCCCTGATGCCGAGTTTCTGGACAGGGTTGCTGAAAGTATCGCTCGTCTTCTGCCTACAATGGAGCGTGCTGAAATCATCCGAACGTCCTTGGAAGGACGAGGTGCTCTGATTCATGTTGCCGATCAGGCTCGGGCCTGCGAGGTCGTCAATCGCATTGCGCCTGAGCATTTGGAGCTCTCTGTAGCTGATCCTGAAGCCTGGTTGCCGGGCATTCGCCACGCGGGCGCGATCTTCATGGGGCGTTATACCGCCGAGGCACTGGGGGATTATTGTGCAGGGCCCAACCATGTTCTACCCACGTCCGGCACTGCACGTTTCTCTTCTCCTTTGGGCGTGTATGACTTCCAGAAGCGCTCGTCCTTGATCTTTTGTTCCGCGGATGGCGCTTCAGTGCTAGGGCGTACCGCCTCGGTGCTTGCGCGTGGGGAGTCTCTGACAGCTCATGCGCGCAGCGCTGAATACCGGATCAAGGAGTGATGTCATGAGTCGATTCTGGAGCCCCTTTGTCGAGAAGCTGGTGCCGTATGTACCTGGCGAGCAGCCCAGGATTACCAATCTGGTAAAGCTCAACACCAACGAAAATCCTTACGGTCCTTCGCCCAAGGTTATTGATGCGATACGGGCTGAGCTAGGCGAGGGCTTACGGCTGTACCCTGATCCCAATGGGGATCGGTTGAAGCAGGCGGTAGCTGATTATTATTCGATCAAACCGGAGCAGGTATTTGTAGGCAATGGTTCGGATGAAGTGCTTGCCCATATCTTTTATGGTCTGTTTCAGCACGAGGCACCTCTACTGTTCCCGGATATTTCCTACAGCTTCTACCCGGTGTACTGTGGGTTGTATGAAATTCCATTCGAAGCGTTGCCATTGGATGAGCACTATCAGATCAGTCTGGGCGACTATATCCGGCCTAACGCCGGTATTATTTTCCCCAATCCCAACGCGCCGACAGGGTGTCTGGTAGGGTTGGAGCACATCGAGTCGCTTCTGCAAAAGAACACGGACTCGGTTGTGGTGGTTGATGAGGCCTATGTGGATTTTGGTGGCGAGACTGCTATTTCACTGGTGGGTCGTTATCCAAATCTGCTAGTGACTCAAACGCTCTCCAAGTCTCGCTCTCTGGCAGGCTTGAGGGTTGGGCTGGCAGTAGGTCATCCCGATCTCATCGAAGCATTGGAGCGGGTCAAGAACAGTTTCAATTCATACCCGCTTGATCGATTGGCGCTGGCAGGCGCCGTCGCAGCGTTTGAAGACAGGGATTATTTCAGTCAAACGTGCGGAGCAGTGATTGAAAGCCGAACGGTGCTGGTAGCCGAATTGGAAGCGCTGGGTTTCCATGTGCTGCCCTCTGCTGCAAATTTCGTGTTCGCTCAGCACCCTTCGTATGAGGGGGCTGAATTGGCGGCTGCACTGCGTGAAAGACGCGTCATTGTGCGTCATTTCAATAAGCCTCGAATCGATAAGTTCTTGCGTGTCACTATTGGTACGCCAGAACAAAATGCTGTTTTGATCGAGGCGTTGAAGGACTACGGACTCGCCTGATGGAAGAAGAAACGGCGCCTATGGCTATGGGGCGCCGTTTTTTTGTGTTGACTCATCAGAAGAGGGCTCGGATGACGTGCTGGTATCAATAGGTGGCCTTAAACCTATGATTCCGGTCAGTTTAAGCGGCTTTCCATTGCGAAGCACTTCTATCGAGATCTTGTCTCCGGGTCTGCTGCGTGCGACCTGATTCATGGACTGGCGACCATCGATCGCAGGTTCGTTGTCCAGCTTAAGCAGAATGTCGCCTGGCTGCAGGCCGGCACGTTGTGCCGGACCGTTGGGGTAAACCCCAGAAACGACAATGCCGTCCTGATTAGGCAGGTTGAACGAGGCGGCAAGCTCTGGAGAAATACGTTCTACCTCAACTCCTAGCCAGCCGCGGATTACCTGGCCGTGGGCAATGATTGATTGCATGACGTCCATGGCCAGCTTGATGGGAATGGCGAAGCCGATACCCTGCGAGCCACCGGATAAAATCGCTGTGTTGATACCAATCAGATTGCCGTTGGCATCTACCAGTGCCCCACCAGAGTTACCCAGGTTGATGGCTGCATCTGTCTGGATGAAATCCTCATAGGTATTTAGCCCCAGCTGGTTACGACCTGTGGCACTGATAATGCCCATGGTCACCGTCTGACCTACGCCGAACGGGTTGCCAATAGCCAGTGCCACATCCCCGATGCGAATGGCTTCCGAATGGCCGATGGAAATGGCCGGAAGACTATCCAGATCAATCTTGAGAACAGCCAGATCTGTATCGGGATCGCTTCCTATCAGATGCGCCACTGTCTGCCGGCCATCCTGCAACGCCACGACAATGGTATCGGCGTCAGAGGTGACATGGTTGTTGGTCAGCAGATAGCCTTCATGGCTCATGATCACTGCCGAACCCAGGCTCAGCTCTTCGTTACTCTTCGGTGGATTCTTATCAAAGTAGGGTTTGAATAAGGGGTCATCCTGAATTGGCGCGCTGGGCTTCTTGGGATGCTTGGTCGAACGTAGTGAAACTACGGCCGGAGCTGCCTTGCTGGCGGCATCAGCATAAGAGACCGGGCCTTGAGTGCGAGGGGAGGTCTCAGTCGTCTGCTCGAAGTGTACCTGCTGCTTGGGCAAGCCTACCCATTCAGGAAATCGAATGACTACCACCGCTGCCAGCAGGATGCCTACCACGATGGGCCAGCCGTAGGAGCGCAAGGCCTTTAACATTATTACCAATCCTTGTTGCGAGGCCTGTGTACGGCCGATAAGGTGCGGCCATTATACGGAGCTGCCTTTGTCTATAAAGACATGCGAACCGATTGGTAGAGCCTGTTTAATGGAGAATATAACCATGACCATAGCCTTGACGACACTGCTGGATGAGGCGAACCGCTATCTTGATGCTGCTGCAATCAAGGATTACTGCCCCAATGGCCTGCAAGTGGAAGGTCGCGCTACGGTGGGTCGTATCGTTAGCGGTGTGACCGCAAGCCAGGCGTTGTTGGATGCCGCGATAGAGGCAGGGGCCGACATGGTGCTTGTGCACCACGGCTACTTCTGGAAAAGTGAGGATCCGCGTGTCATCGGAATGAAGCAGCGTCGACTCAAGACCTTGATCATTAATGACGTGAGCCTGGTGGCTTATCACCTGCCGCTCGATTTGCATCCTGTGGTGGGTAATAACGTTCAGCTGGCCGAGCGCTTGGGTATCACGGTTGAGGGAGGGATCGAGCCAGGTAATCCACGCTCTATCGTTTTGCAAGGGACACTAAGTGAACCGCGTACCGCTGCCGAGTTTGCAGCTCATATCAAGCATGTTCTAGGGCGCGAACCTCTCGTAATCGAGGGTGATCGCCCCATCAAGCGGATCGCCTGGTGTACAGGGGGAGCCCAGGGTTATATCGATCAGGCTATCGCCGCTGGTGTTGATGCCTATCTTACAGGTGAAGTATCGGAGCAGACCGTTCACAGTGCGCGTGAAAATGGCATCAGTTTTTTTGCGGCTGGCCATCATGCGACCGAGCGTTACGGCGTTCAGGCTTTGGGAGAGTATCTTGCAGGACGTTTTGGCATAGAGCATGTCTTCATCGACAGTTCGAATCCGGCTTGAATATATATATAGAACATTTGGTTCTAAGCAGGCTCCTGAATAGAAGAGTTATGCTGTGGTATCGTGAGTGTTCGTCCACGGCCCGCTGGCCGTCCCTCCGCAATTCCGTGAGTAGCCATGCTCGATAAACTGACTCATTTGAAACAGCTCGAGGCGGAAAGCATCCACATCATTCGTGAGGTGGCCGCCGAATTCGACAACCCTGTGATGCTGTATTCCATCGGTAAAGATTCCGCGGTAATGCTGCATCTGGCGCGTAAAGCCTTTTTTCCCGGCAAGTTGCCGTTTCCTGTTCTGCACGTCGATACAGGCTGGAAATTCAAAGCCATGTACGAGTTTCGTGATCGCATGGTTAAGGAAATGGGGCTGGATCTTCTGATTCACCAAAACCCAGAAGGCATCGCTCAGGGAATCAATCCCTTTACACATGGTAGCGCCAAGCATACCGATGTGATGAAGACTCAAGGCCTCAAACAGGCACTGGACAAATACGGCTTCGATGCTGCCTTTGGCGGCGCCCGTCGCGATGAAGAAAAGTCTCGTGCCAAGGAGCGCGTCTATTCGTTCCGTGACACTAAACACCGCTGGGATCCAAAGAACCAGCGCCCGGAGTTGTGGAACATCTACAACGGCAACATCAATAAGGGCGAATCGATTCGGGTCTTCCCACTTTCGAACTGGACCGAGCTGGATATCTGGCAATACATCTATCTGGAAAGTATCCCGATCGTTCCGCTGTACTTTGCGGCAGAGCGGGACGTCATCGAGAAGAATGGCACGCTCATCATGATTGACGACGAGCGTATTCTCGAACACCTTTCCGACGAGGAAAAAGCACGTATTCAGAAGCAGCAGGTCCGCTTCCGTACCCTGGGTTGCTATCCACTTACCGGGGCGGTCGAGTCTTCTGCGGCTACGCTACCCGATATCATTCAGGAAATGCTGCTGACTCGGACCTCCGAGCGTCAGGGTCGAGTCATTGACCATGATGCGGCGGGGTCAATGGAAGAGAAGAAACGTCAGGGGTATTTCTAATATGTCGCATCAATCCGAACTGATTAGTCAGGACATCCTGGCATACCTGGCCCAGCACGAGCGCAAGGAGCTACTTCGCTTCCTGACGTGCGGCAACGTAGATGATGGCAAGAGCACCCTGATCGGTCGCCTGCTGCATGATTCCAAGATGATCTATGAAGATCATCTTGAGGCAATTACTCGCGACTCCAAGAAAGTCGGTACCACAGGCGAGGAAGTGGATCTGGCGCTGCTGGTGGATGGCTTGCAGGCCGAGCGTGAGCAGGGCATCACTATTGATGTGGCGTATCGTTATTTTTCTACGGCCAAGCGCAAGTTCATCATCGCCGATACCCCTGGTCATGAGCAGTACACTCGCAATATGGCGACCGGTGCGTCCACCTGTGACCTTGCGATCATCCTGATCGACGCACGTTACGGTGTGCAAACCCAGACACGTCGCCACAGTTTTATTGCATCGCTGCTCGGCATCAAGCATGTTGTGGTTGCAGTGAACAAGATGGATCTGCTGGGCTTTGACGAAGCGGTTTTCAACCGGATCCGCGAGGACTACCTGAGCTTTGCCGAGCGCATCAATCTGGGCGCCAAGGACATTCACTTTGTCCCGATGTCAGCGCTCAAGGGCGATAACGTGGTCAATCGCAGCGAGCAAACGCCCTGGTATACCGGCAAGCCGCTGATGGAGATTCTGGAAACCGTCGAGATCGCAGCCGATCGCAATGTCACCGACATGCGCTTTCCGGTCCAGTACGTAAACCGTCCAAACCTGAACTTTCGCGGATTTGCCGGTACTCTGGCCTCTGGTGTGGTGCATAAGGGTGATGAGGTTGTTGTGCTGCCGTCAGGCAAGGGTAGCCGCGTGAAATCCATCGTCACGTTCGAAGGTGAGCTGGAGCAGGCTATTCCTGGTCAGGCCGTTACGCTGACGCTTGAAGATGAAATCGATATCTCCCGTGGAGATCTATTGGTTCATCCAGATAATCGCCCCCAAGTGGCGGACAGCTTCGAAGCCATGCTGGTTTGGATGGCTGAAGAGCCCATGCTGCCCGGCAAGAAATACGATATCAAGCGTGCAACCAGCTATGTCCCTGGCTCTCTGCCCAGCATCGTGCATACGGTTGATGTGAACACGCTGGAAAAAGGTCAGGCCAGCCAGCTCAAGCTGAACGAGATTGCGCGGGTCAAGGTCAGCCTGGATGCCCCTATCGCTCTAGACAGTTACGAGCGCAACCGTACCACGGGTGCCTTCATCGTTATCGATCGGCTTACCAATGGTACGGTCGGCGCAGGCATGATCATCGCGGATCCCAAGGTGGGCGGTACTGCCGATCAGCATGGCCATCAGCTACATGTCTCCACTGAGGAGCGCGCGGCTCGGTTCGGTCAGCAGCCTGCTACGGTGCTCTTTACAGGTCTTTCCGGCGCAGGCAAGAGCACGCTGGCGTACGCAGTCGAGCGCAAGCTGTTCGATGCCGGACGTGCGGTGTATGTACTGGATGGGCAGAACCTGCGTCATGACCTTAACAAGGGGCTTCCGCAGGATCGTGCAGGGCGCCGTGAAAATTGGCTTCGGGCGGCCCATGTGGCCCGTCAGTTCAATGAGGCCGGCCTATTGACCCTTGCCGCATTCGTAGCGCCGGACGCCGAAGGGCGTGAGCAGGCCAAGACGCTGATCGGTCCTGAGCGGGTCATTACAGTGTACGTTCAGGCCTCTCCGCAGGCATGTCGTGAACGCGATCCTCAGGGGCTGTATGCGGCTGAGGGTGACAACATCCCGGGTGAGTCCTTCCCCTACGATGTGCCGCTAAACGCCGACCTGATAATCGATACGCAAAGCCTTTCTATTGAGGAAGGAGCCAGGCAGGTAATCGCCTTGCTGCGGGCCAGAGGTCATATCTAGGTGTTAATAAAAAGCCCGGCTATTGCCGGGCTTTTTATTAATCTTTTCAACGATGATTCTTAAGGCCGTAGGCCTCATCCAGCCCGCTGTCAGTATCGCCCTTTGGCGCGTAGTCCTTGGGCGCCTCTGCAGGACCGTCCAGACGGTCGCGTGGTGATGGGTAGTTGTCATGGCTATGCAGGGCCGCTTGTAGGCGCTGGCGTGTCAACTCGTCCAGAGCCAGGCGATCCGCACCTTCGGAAAGGTGACGCTGCACATCCTGGTAATTCTGGGTGAGTTTTTTCACAAGTCCTGCCGTTGTGCTGAAGTGGCTAGTGACCTCATGTTGATAACTGTCAAAGCGCTGCTGAAGCTCGTCAAGCTGGCGTTGTACTCGGTTGGGCGCGGTGCCAGGCATCAGGCGCGCAATCAGAAAGCCGATGCCTATACCAACGAGCAGGGCAATAACAGGCATTAGCCAAATAGTCAGGGACTGGTCCACGAATCTTCCTCTCTGAACGTCTTTTGCATTACGGTAACGGCTTCTTGCTGCGCTTGTACACTGTCCCATGTTAAATAGTGAGCGCAGTCAACGAGCTAGACGAGTCGACCCGATAGGGGGTCACGGAGTTCAGGTGTGTCTACACGAGAAAATCCAGTTTCGATCGAAGGGCCTTCAGGGCCACTCGAAGCCTTGCATCTTGATCAGCCTGACGCCCGTGGCGTAGCGATCATCTGCCATCCGCATCCCCTGTTTGACGGGACTATGCACAATAAGGTCATTTCTACGCTGCAACGTACTGTAAGGGATGCAGGCTTTTCCACGCTACGTTTCAACTTTCGAGGCGTAGGACAAAGCGCTGGAAGCTACGGTGAGGGAGCAGGTGAGATTGATGATGCCTATGCGGCTGCACAGTGGTTGATAAGGCAGCACCCAGGGGTACCTTTAACCGTCATGGGGTTTTCATTCGGTGCCTGTGTGGCGGGATGCCTGGCAGGGCGTCTGGAAGGAGACGGGCAGGCATTGACTCGTCTGTTCATGCTAGCTCCTTCTGTCGAACGCTTCGATATTGAAGGTAAGCTACCGCTGCGCTGTCCTTTGACGGTCATTCAGCCCGAGGCCGATGAAGTCGTCACGCCGGAAAAGGTCTATGCCTGGTCTGAAGCGTTGCAGCAGCGCCATGAGTTGATCAAAGTCCCTGAGTGCAGCCATTTCTTTCATGGCAAACTGACCGACCTCAAAGCGCTGGTCCAGCCTCGACTGGACTGATTAAGCCGTTGCGTCCGAAGACGCCGTAATTGGCGGCCATGCCTGATACTGGCCGCCCTAGATGAGAATGCACCATACGCCATGACCACACGTATTCTGACCGGTATTACCACAACCGGTACTCCTCACCTTGGTAATTATGCAGGCGCTATCCGTCCTGCCATTGTAGCCAGTCGCTCGGCCGATACCGACTCGTTTTATTTCCTGGCGGATTATCACGCCTTGATCAAGTGCGATGATCCGTTGCGTATTCAACGCTCTCGCCTTGAAATTGCTGCTACATGGCTGGCGTGTGGTCTTGATCCTGAAAGGGTCACGTTCTATCGCCAATCCGATATTCCAGAAATACCGGAGTTGACATGGCTGTTAACCTGCGTCACCGCCAAAGGCTTGCTCAACCGCGCTCATGCTTACAAGGCCTCCGTTGACAAGAACGTCGCTGCTGGCGAAGACCCGGATGCTGGCGTCACGATGGGGCTATACAGCTATCCGGTCCTGATGGCAGCAGACATCCTGATGTTTAACGCTCATCAAGTACCGGTAGGTCGGGACCAAATCCAGCACGTTGAAATGGCACGTGACATCGCTCAACGCTTCAATCATCTGTTTGGTGCCGGCAAGGATTTCTTTGAGCTGCCTGAAGCGCTTATCGAGGAGACGGTTGCCACTCTGCCGGGGCTGGATGGTCGCAAGATGTCCAAAAGCTACGATAACACGATCCCGCTTTTTGGGACCGCCAAGCAGCTCAAGGAGGCGATTGCCCGTATCGTCACTGATTCGCGAGAGCCGGGCGAACCCAAAGATCCGGACAGCGCTCATTTGTTTACGCTTTATCAGGCATTTGCTACAGCCGAGCAGACGGCCGAGTTCCGTCATGATCTGCAGGGTGGTCTGGCTTGGGGAGAGGCCAAGCAGCGTCTGTTCCAGCTTGTGGAGGCAGAGCTGGGCGAGGCAAGAGAGCATTACAATGCATTGATTGCCAAGCCAGACGACATTGAAGACGTTCTTCTAGCCGGTGCTACCAAGGCGCGCAAGATAGCTACACCGTTCCTGGGTGAGTTGCGCGAGGCTGTGGGGCTTCGTTCCCTGAATGCCCAGGTCAAGACTGAAAAGACCAAGAAAAAGGCCGCGAAGCGGGCGCGTTTCGTTAGCTTCCGCGAACATGATGGTACTTTCCGCTTCAGACTGCTGGCCGCCGATGGCTCTCAACTGCTGCTTTCTCGCGCCTTTGCGGATCCAAAAACCGCTGGGCAGATGACGCAGCGCCTCCAGAGCGAGGTTGGGCAGCTGGAAGTCAAGGCAGAAGAGCTACGCTTCACGGTATGGCTGGCTGGCGAGCCTGTGGCGGAAAGCCCGGACTTCGCTAATGCCGATGAGCGTCAACACGCTGTTGATGCCTTGCGTGAAGCACTGGTGGAAATGACTGCCGAGTAATGGCGCCTATCGCCGAGGCGGGCAGCTTAAGCCGCTTGCCTCGTTAATTGTCAACTTGGAAGCTCGCCGCTAAAGTGAGCTCCCCTTCGAATCTATGCAGCCTGTCATGACACCCTTAGAGCGCTACAAGGCCGATCTGGAACGTCCCGACTTTTTTCATGACCCTGCTCAGGAGCAGGCGGTAAAGCATCTTCAGCGGCTTTATGATGACCTGGTTAGCCAGGCAGACAGCAAGCCTGGGTTGCTAGGCCGTCTTTTGGGTAAAAAGCCCGCCGGCCCTGTAAAGGGGCTTTATTTCTGGGGCGGAGTAGGGCGCGGCAAGACCTATCTGGTTGACACCTTTTATGACTCACTTCCCTTCGACAAGAAGATGCGTACCCACTTTCATCGGTTCATGAAGAGGGTGCATGAGGAGTTGAAGACGCTAAAAGGTGAGAAGAACCCATTGACCATTATTGGTCGGCGCTTTGCGGACGAAGCTCGTGTCATCTGCTTTGACGAGTTTTTCGTATCGGACATTACCGACGCCATGATTCTGGCAACGCTGCTGGATGAGCTGTTCAAAAACGGCGTATCGCTAGTGGCAACTTCCAATATCGTCCCTGATGGGCTTTACAAGGATGGATTGCAGCGCGCCCGCTTCTTGCCTGCGATTGAATTGCTGAAGCAGCACACCGAAATCGTCAATGTCGACAGCGGTGTGGATTATCGTTTGCGTGCGCTGGAGCAGGCTGAGCTTTATCACTGGCCGTTAACGGAGCAGGCCGAGACGGAAATGGCCAAAAGCTTCAAGGCGCTTACGGTGGAGTGCGGTAGTGCATCAACTGGTGAGCCGTTGGTTATCGAGAACCGGGAGATCAAACCACGCAAGACGTGCGACGATGTAGCCTGGTTCGAGTTTCGAGAGCTCTGTGACGGTCCTCGTAGCCAGAACGACTACATTGAGCTGGGTAAGATCTTCCAGGCGGTACTGGTTTCCAACGTCGAGCAGATGAATGCAACAAAAGACGATATGGCGCGTCGTTTCATCAACCTGGTCGATGAGTTCTACGACCGTAACGTTAAATTGATCCTGTCGGCAGAAGTTGAGCTTAAGGATCTGTATGCAGGTGGACGGCTCGAGTTTGAATTTCAGCGTACGCTGAGCCGTTTGCTGGAAATGCAATCCCACGAATATCTGTCGAGAGCGCATAAGCCATAAGATTCAGGGGCCGCAAGTGTGGCCCTGCTGCTATCTGGAACTGGCTGCATTCAATCCGGTTCGAATACCGTAATGGTAACGACAGGAGTCAATGTGGCTACTTCACCTTTCAATGAGTGGGACGGCACGCCCGCCGCTGCGCGCAAACAGCAGATTGAGCTGGCCGAGCAGGTCAGACTGGAGGATGACTTTCCTTCGCTGCGTCTGATTGCTGGCGTGGATGTAGGCTTTGAGGAGGAGGGTACCGTGACCCGTGCTGCGGCCATCCTGCTCAATGCTGAAACATTGGATCCCATTGCTCAGGCGGTAGCTCGTATCCCCACCAATATGCCCTACATTCCTGGGTTGCTTTCCTTTCGGGAGCTGCCTGCGGTTCTGCAGGCCTTATCGGAGCTGCCTGAAACCCCGGACCTGATCTTTTGCGATGGTCACGGGATTGCTCACCCAAGGCGCTTGGGTATTGCTGCCCACTTGGGGGTCGTTACAGGACTGCCAACGATAGGGGTTGCGAAAAAAATCCTGACGGGAAGCCATGAACCTTTGGCAGAAACACGGGGCTCTCAAGTGGACCTGCTTGCCAAGGGAGAGTTGATTGGCACTGTTTTACGCAGCAAGGACAAGGTAAAGCCTCTAATCGTGTCGCCCGGTAATCGGGTCAGTTTGAAAACAGCACCGGAACTGGTTATGGCGTGCGTGCGTAAACACCGCCTGCCCGAGCCGACCCGATTGGCTGATCGACTGGCTTCTCGGCGAGACAAGTCTTCTCAGACATCAGGTCAGCTTGAGGATCAGGGTGATTTATTCTCGTAGCGTAAGCGCTTTCTTGAGGGAAAGCGCTTTTCCGTTAGGGCGCTGGATTGGGTTGGATTTTATGAATGGCCTCAATGCCTGCGACCACTTCCTCCGATAGCGTCAGATTTATGCTGTCGAGATTGCTTTGAAGCTGCTCCAGAGAGGTCGCTCCAATGATATTGCTGGTAACAAATGGACGGCTGGTAACGTAAGCCAGTGCCATTTGTGCAGGATCAAGGCCGTGCTGCTTGGCTAGCTGAACGTATTGTTCGGTAGCTCGCATCGTTTCAGGATTGTTGTAGCGAGTGAAGCGGCTGAACAGTGTCAGGCGTGCGTGTTTTGGCCTTGCGCCATTGGCGTACTTTCCGGTCAGCATACCAAACGCCAGTGGCGAATAGGCCAGCAGCCCGCATTGCTCGCGGATAGCGATTTCCGCCAAACCTACTTCAAAGGATCGGTTCAGGAGGTTGTAGGGGTTCTGAATCGTGACTGCCCGTGGCCAGCCGCGCTCTTCCGCCAGCTGAAGAAAGCGCATCGTGCCCCATGGTGTCTCATTGGAAAGCCCTATATGGCGAATCTTTCCCGCCTGGACCTGCTCATTCAAGACTTCAAGCGTTTCCTCAAGCGGTGTAAACGTCTTGTCGTTATGGACATAACCCAGCTTGCCGAAAAAATTGGTTTCTCGGTCCGGCCAATGCAATTGATAAAGGTCGATGTAATCCGTTTGCAGGCGCTCAAGGCTACCTTCCAACGCCGCAACAATATGCTGCCGGTTGTGCTTGAGGTTGCCGTCACGGATGTGGGAAATGTTATTGCCCGGCCCTGCAACCTTGCTGGTCAGGATCCATTGGTCACGGTTGCCTCGCTTCTTGAAGTAATTTCCGATAATGCGCTCTGTCTGGCCATAGGTCTCTGGTCGCGGCGGGACAGGGTACATCTCGGCGGCATCCATGAAATTGAGGCCATGTTCTGCTGCCCGGTCTATTTGAGCGAAAGCTTCATCCTGGGTGTTCTGCTCTCCCCAGGTCATGGTGCCCAGGCAGAGTTCGCTGACGCTGATAGTGGTTCGTCCAAGACTACGATACTTCATTTAATTTCCTTTCTTGATGTGATAACAGTTGATATTTTCACAGTAATCGTCATAATTCCGCAGCTTTATTGACAGGGGATGCCTAGCCTGTCGATTTTCGCCGTAGCGGACGCGCTGACCCGAGCCCCCGATTAGCGTCTGTTTCCGGCTGCCCTTGACTTGTCAAGGATCGTACTGTTCTGTAAGATTTGCCGTCTTTTTTCAGGCGGCCCTGAGGCCATAACGAATGAAAACCTTCACAGCAAAACCGGAAACTGTTAAGCGCGACTGGTATGTCGTCGACGCTGCCGGCCAGACCCTGGGTCGTCTGGCTACTGAAATTGCTAGCCGTCTGCGTGGCAAGCATAAGCCGGAATACACTCCTCATGTTGATACTGGCGACTATATCGTTGTTATCAATGCCGAGCAGGTTCGTGTAACTGGCGCCAAAACTACCGACAAGATGTACTACCACCATTCCGGCTTCCCGGGTGGTATCAAGTCGATCAACTTCGAAAAGCTGATCGCTCGTGCTCCTGAGCGCGTTATCGAAACCGCAGTCAAAGGTATGTTGCCGAAGAACCCGCTGGGTCGCGACATGTATCGTAAGCTGAAGGTTTACAAAGGTAGCGTTCATCCGCATACCGCTCAGCAGCCTCAAGAACTGAAGATTTAAACGGGATAGTACATAATGTCGGCGACTCAAAATTACGGTACTGGCCGTCGTAAGACAGCTACCGCTCGCGTTTTCCTGCGTCCGGGCACTGGCCAAATTTCCATCAATAATCGTAACATCGACGTATTCTTCGGTCGTGAAACAGCTCGCATGGTGGTTCGTCAGCCGCTTGAGCTGACTGAAACCCTCGAGAAGTTCGACGTGTACGTAACTGTTGCGGGTGGCGGTGTTAGCGGCCAGGCCGGTGCTATTCGTCACGGTATCACTCGTGCTCTGATCGAATACGACGAAACCTACCGCAGCTCTCTGCGCAAGGCGGGTTATGTTACCCGTGACGCGCGTGAAGTTGAGCGTAAGAAAGTCGGCCTGCGTAAAGCGCGTAAGCGTCCGCAGTACTCCAAGCGTTAAGCTCCAGCAGCTTCGCTTGCAAAACCCAGTCTCTTTCGAGACTGGGTTTTTTTTTGCCCTGCGTCTGTTGCCTAGGTATGTTTGGGCAGGTTTGGCTAAAGCAGATGAATAGGTTCTCTCGTTGAATTTAAGTATCCTCTGCCTTCGCGTGACATGGCTTGGGTGGTGGCCGAAGGGGCTTTGAATGAGTGATGGAGGTGTCAATCAGGGGCGTCGCCGACTATTGGTGGCGGCAACCTCGGTAATAGGCGCAGTGGGGGTCGCTGGCGCCGCTATCCCGTTTATTAAGTCATGGTCTCCAAGTGCCAAGGCGAAAGCCGCTGGCGCTCCGATAAGGGTCAATATTTCCAAGTTGGAGCCGGGGCGGCAAATTGTTATTGAATGGCGTGGTCAGCCTGTTTTTGTACTCAGGCGTGGCGCAGATGCATTGGAGCGCCTGTCGAGGTTGGAAAATCAGCTGGCTGACCCTGATTCTCATGACTCAATACAGCCCGATTATGTAAACAGTCGCTTGCGTTCAATCAGGCCGGATGTGCTGGTCGTGGTAGGTGTTTGCACTCATTTGGGCTGCTCCCCGATCTTTAGGCCGGAAGTTGCCCCTGCTGACCTAGGAACGGAGTGGTTGGGAGGATATTTCTGCCCATGTCATGGCTCACGCTATGATCTGGCTGGAAGGGTGTACAAGGCGCAGCCTGCGCCGCTCAATCTAGTGGTTCCGCCTTACGCTTACGAGTCTGAACATATTATTGTGATAGGCATGAGTCAAGAGGAGGTGGGATGAGCAGGTTGAAGGCTTGGCTAAATGCTCGTTTTCCTGCTTCGCGTCTATGGAGCGAGCACCTAAGCCACTATTACGCACCCAAGAACTTTAATGTCCTTTATTTTTTTGGATCCCTGGCCTTGCTTGTCCTGGTCAACCAATTGGTAACAGGCATTTGGTTGGCGATGAGCTATACCCCTACGGCAGCAGGTGCCTTTGCTTCAATTGAATACATCATGCGCGATGTCGATTACGGCTGGCTCATTCGCTATCTGCATTCAACAGGCGCCTCAGCTGTTTTTATTGTTGTCTACCTGCATATGTTTCGAAGCCTGCTCTATGGGTCTTACCAAAAGCCGCGCGAGTTAGTCTGGGTCTTTGGCATGTTGCTATACCTTGTGCTCATGGCCGAGGCGTTCATGGGATACCTGCTGCCTTGGGGGCAGATGTCTTATTGGGGGGCTCAGGTAATCATCGCTCTGTTTGGCGCCATTCCTGTAGTGGGCGAAGACCTGGCGCAATGGATACGCGGCGATTACCTAATTTCAGGTATTACGCTCAATCGCTTCTTTGCGCTGCATGTTATCGCGCTGCCACTACTGCTGGTCGGGTTGGTGGTGCTGCATATTCTTGCCCTGCACGAAGTGGGTTCCAATAATCCGCTGGGGGTGGATATCAGGAAAAGCCTTGATGAAACGGGTAAGCCGCTTGATGGTATTCCCTTCCATCCGTATTACACCGTCAAAGACCTAATGGGTGTGGCGGTCTTTCTCTTTATCTTCTGTAGCGTGGTTTTCTTCTTTCCTGAAGGTGGTGGTTATTTTCTGGAGAGATCGAATTTTGAAATTGCTGATCCGCTGAAGACGCCTGAACATATCGCTCCAGTTTGGTATTTCACGCCTTTTTACGCGATGCTTCGAGCTGTGCCTGACAAGCTGGCCGGCATCATGATCATGGGAGCAGCTATTGCCGTCCTATTCGTGGTGCCCTGGCTAGATCGCAGTCCTGTTAAGTCGATGCGCTTCAAAGGATGGATGAGCCGATTGGCCCTGTCGCTCTTTTGTATGGCCTTTGTAGCGCTTGGCGTACTAGGGGTTCTTCCGCCTACGTCTGAACGGATTTTTCTATCTCGCTTGGCTACTGTGCTGTACTTTGGCTATTTCGTGTTCATGCCGTTTTACACCCGTGTCGAGCGGGTAGGTCTGGTACCTGAGAGGGTGGTAAGGTGATGCTGTTCAGACTAATGGCATTGCTGGTGCTCACGTGTATGCCATTAGCCCTGAAGGGGGCGGAAAATGTTCCGTTTGAGAAGGTTCGCGTTGACCTTTCTGACAAGGCCGCCCTTCAGGAAGGGGCGCGCACCTTTGTTAATTTTTGTATGGGGTGTCATGGCACCCAGTATCAGCGTTATGAGCGTGTAGCTAGGGACCTTTCCATTCCTGAGGATGTTCTACAAAAAACACTAATTTTTACTGAGGCCAAGCCAGGCGATCACATGACTTCAAGTATGCGTGCTGAGGATGCAATGGGCTGGTTTGGCACCGTACCTCCTGATTTGACGCTGGTGGCTCGCGTTCGAGGGGAAGACTGGCTGTATCACTATCTCAAAGGATTTTATGAAGATCCCTCCAGGCCCTGGGGCGTGAACAACCTCGTATACCCTAATGTAGCCATGCCAAATGTCCTGGGCGCTTTGCAGGGCCGTCAGGCTTGTCTGTCGGTAGAAGAGAATAGCGCAGGCAGTTGCAGGGAGCTTGTTGTCATTTCAGGGACAGGATCGCAAACCGCTGAGCAGTTTGACCAAACGATTCGCCATCTTGTGGCTTTTCTAGCGTATTCAGCGGACCCGAATAAAGAAAAGGCTGAGCGGATTGGCGTTTATGTTCTAGCGTATCTGGCAATTCTTTTTGTATTTGCCTACCTGCTCAAGCGAGAATATTGGAAAGACGTCCAATGATGTCTGTTTTTAGTGGGATCTGTGCCGTGAGGTGCGATCGTTTGCCCTGTTTGGGGCTGCACAGCGAAGAAGTGTATGGCTAATGTAACGCGTCTCACCTGTTTTTCTGACTCTAGGGATCCGTACTCGCATCGTGTTCGCCTTGTGCTTGCCGAGAAGCAGGTCGATGTGGAGGTTAAAGATATCGATCCTGCCAAGTATCCGGCAGCACTGGCTGATGCGAATCCCTACAGGACGCTACCTGTTCTACAGGATCGTGATCTTGTGTTATATGACTCGACCATCGTGCTGGAGTATTTGGAGGAGCGCTATCCCCACCCTCCGCTATTGCCGGCTTACCCTGTCGCTCGAGCACAGATGCGATTGCTCATGCATCGCATCCAGAAGGATTGGTGCGACAGCGCTGATGTCATCATGAGTCAGCAAAAAGGAGGTGGTGATGTTCAGCAGGTTCGCCGGCAGCTCGGCAGCAGTCTTTCTTCGGTTGCTCCTCTTTTTGCAGACAAAAAATTCTTCTTAAATGAAGAAATGAGTCTGGTTGACTGCTATTTATTGCCTTTGCTCTGGCGTTTGCCTGGCCTGGGTGTTGAGTTGCCGCGACAAGCCAAGCCGATTTTTGATTATATGGATCGACATTTCGTCCGCGATACCTTTCAGGCGAGCTTGTCGCCAGTTGAGCGCGAGATGCGCTGATAGGAGGAACATAATGAACTCAAGCCGTCCCTATTTGATTCGGGCGCTGTATGAGTGGATCGTGGATAACGATTGCACGCCGCATATCCTGGTCAATGCGGACTATCCGAATGTGCTGGTTCCGCCGGGCTATGCCAGTGACGGTCAGATTGTTCTCAACGTTGCGCCGGGAGCTATTCGCCAATTGCACATGGATAACGAAGCCGTGAGTTTCGATGGGCGGTTTGGTGGTGTAGCCCATAGTCTCTATGTGCCCACCCAAGCTGTTCTGGCTATCTATGCGCGCGAAAATGGGCAGGGGATGGTGTTTGATCTGGAGCCTTCTTCTCCAGATGATGATCCCAAGGGTAAGTCGGAAGGTTCTGCGCCTAAGTCGGCGCCAAGCAAGCCGCAAGGGCGGCCTAGCCTGAAAGTAGTCAAGTAAAACGAAACCGCCCACATCAGTGGGCGGTTTTCATTCAGCGCTTCAGTGAGGCGGGTAGGTGAGGTTGCAGCGTAGTCAACAGTGCCTTGAAGCACTTGGTGTTGCCTGCTACTACATGGCCTTTTTCAAGGTAGTCATGGCCGCCATTGAAGTCGCTGACCAGACCACCAGCTTCCTGAATCAGTAGCGCACCTGCTGCCATATCCCACTCGGATAGCCCCATTTCCCAAAAGGCATCGAATCGACCAGCGGCCACATAAGCTAGATCCAATGCAGCAGATCCCGCGCGGCGAATACCTGCGGTTTGGGTGCTCAGGGTGCGGAACATGCCTAGATAATTATCCAGGTAATCCATATTGCTGGAGCGATACGGGAAGCCAGTGCCGATCAAGGCACCCTCAAGGCTTTTGCGAGTGCTGACACGCAAGCGTCGGCCATTGAGAGCGGCGCCACGTCCGCGACTGGCGGTAAATTCTTCCTGACGAACCGGGTCCAATACAACGGCATGCTCGATGCGGCCGCGATACTTGCACGCGATGCTGACAGAGAAGTGCGGGACGCCATGAATGAAGTTGGTGGTTCCATCCAGCGGATCGACGACCCACAGATAATCAGCGCCATCACCCTGACCTTCGATGAGCCCGGACTCCTCGCCTAGGAAGCCGTGGTTGGGGTAAGCCTTGCGTAAAACGTTGAAAATAGCTTGTTCGGCGGCCCGGTCGACCTCGGTCACGAAATCGTTGGCGCCTTTTTCGTCGATAGCGATGAGGTCCAGGCGCTCGATTGAGCGAAAGATCAATTCACCGGCACTACGAGCTGCGCGCAGCGCAATGTTCAGCATGGGCTGCATGAGAAACCACCTGGTTGTAAAAGAAAGCCGGTTATTCTAGCAGAAAAGAATGCAGAGAGCGGTTGCCTTGTCGGCATGAATGGTTTTGCGCACAGGGGTCCGGTAAGATTCGCACCTTTAAAGAGGGGGTGCTACTTGCTCGAGAACATACGCGTTGTCCTAGTTAACACAAGCCATCCTGGCAATATTGGCGGTGCGGCTCGCGCCATGAAGAACATGGGATTGAAGCGGCTGTATCTGGTGCAGCCTGAGCAATTCCCCCATGGCGATGCCGTAGCGCGCGCATCCGGTGCCACGGATGTGCTGGATAATGCTTGTGTTGTCGAAACGCTGGAAGATGCGCTGACAGGGTGCAGCGTTGTTCTGGGAACCAGCGCAAGGGATCGCCGTATCCCCTGGCCGCTGCTCGATCCCCGTGAGTGCGCACAAACGTCGCTGCAGCATGCTGAGGTGGGTGGGGAGGTGGCGCTGGTATTTGGTCGCGAGTATGCAGGCCTGACGAATGAAGAGCTTCAGCGCTGCAATTTTCATGTTCATATTCCTTCTGACCCGGAATTTGGCTCTCTGAATCTTGCGGCTGCGGTACAGGTGCTCGTCTACGAGGTACGCATGGCATGGTTGGCCCTTCAAGGGCAGCCCACCAAGATGAACAAGGTCGAAAGTACAGCCATGCTCAATACCCAGCTGGTCACTGTTGAGGAGTTGGAGCTGTTCTATCGCCATCTCGAGGAAACGCTTATCGATATTCGTTTTCTCGATCCCGAGAAGCCTCGCCATCTCATGTCTCGCCTACGCAGGCTTTATGGGCGCAGTGCAATCACCAAGCTGGAGATGAATATCCTTCGTGGTGTTCTGACCGAGACGCAAAAGGTTGTTCGTGGCGAAAAATGCAAAACTGATGATGTCTGAAGGCCAGTTTTAGCCGAGTGCGCCAACGCCTCTGGTCGGCTTTAATGGTTGACTGAATCGATAGGGCTTATAGTTGACTTAAATAGTCAGGAATTGCATACTTGACCTATCTAAAGTACATCCTGGTTTTGCCATGAGACTGACAACCAAAGGACGATACGCCGTCACCGCCATGCTTGATCTGGCGCTGCATGCGCAGCGTGGACCGGTCTCCCTGGCTGACATCTCTGAGCGCCAAGGTATATCGCTTTCCTATCTTGAGCAGCTGTTTGCCAAGTTGCGCCGTGGCACTTTGGTAACCAGTGTGCGTGGACCGGGCGGTGGTTATCAACTGTCGCGCGATATGCAGGACATTCATGTCGCTCAGGTCATCGATGCCGTAAACGAGTCTGTCGATGCTACCCGCTGTCAGGGGCAGGGCGATTGCCATTCCGGTGACATATGCCTGACGCATCACTTGTGGTGCGATCTGAGCGAGCAGATTCATACGTTTCTCAGCGGTATCACGCTAGCGGATCTAGTCGCGCGTAATGAGATACAAGCTGTAGCGAACCGTCAGGACAAGCGAGTGTGCAATAGCCGAACTCGTGCCTCGGACATTGAAAAGATTGAAGCGTCCGCTATTGAGTGAGCCGGCCGCCAGCCTGATATAGGAGTTACCGATGAAATTACCGATTTATCTTGATTACTCTGCAACTACTCCAGTCGATCCACGTGTCGCTCAGAAAATGAGCGAGTGTCTCTTGGTAGATGGTAACTTTGGTAATCCAGCCTCACGCTCGCACATGTTTGGCTGGAAGGCTGAAGAAGCGGTTGAGAATGCTCGCCGTCAGGTTGCCGAGCTAGTGAATGCCGATCCACGTGAAATCGTTTGGACATCCGGTGCGACCGAATCGGATAACCTGGCGATCAAAGGTGTGGCTCACTTCTATCAGAGCAAGGGCAAGCACATCATTACGTCGAAGATCGAGCACAAGGCCGTATTGGATACGACTCGCCAGCTCGAGCGCGAAGGTTTCGAGGTAACTTATCTAGAGCCGGGTGAAGATGGGCTGATCACGCCGGATATGGTTGAAGCAGCGCTGCGCGAGGACACCATTTTGGTTTCCCTGATGCACGTTAACAACGAAATCGGCACCGTCAATGACATCGCAGCGCTGGGTGAGCTTACGCGTGCCCGTGGCATCTTGTTCCATGTAGATGCTGCCCAGTCAACTGGTAAGGTTGAGATCGATCTTGAGACGCTGAAAGTTGACCTCATGTCCTTCTCGGCACACAAGACCTATGGTCCGAAAGGCATCGGTGCGCTTTATGTTCGTCGTAAGCCGCGCGTTCGTCTTGAGGCGCAGACCCATGGCGGCGGTCACGAGCGTGGTATGCGTTCCGGTACGCTGGCGACTCACCAGATCGTCGGGATGGGCGAGGCCTTTCGAATTGCCAAGGAAGAGATGGCGCAGGAAAACGTTCGTATCAAGGCGCTGAGCGATCGTTTCTACAGCAAGCTTCAGGATATGGAAGAGCTGTATGTAAATGGCAGTCTGGTTTCACGCGTACCGCATAACCTGAACTTGAGCTTCAATTATGTAGAGGGTGAATCCCTGATCATGGCGCTCAAGGATCTGGCGGTATCGTCGGGTTCGGCCTGTACTTCGGCCTCGCTTGAGCCTTCCTATGTGCTGCGTGCGTTAGGCCGTAACGATGAACTGGCTCATAGCTCCATTCGTTTCACCTTTGGCCGTTTCACGACCGAAGAAGAAATTGATTACGCCGCCGAGAAAGTACGTGACGCAGTAACCAAACTGCGTGAACTTTCTCCGTTGTGGGATATGTACAAAGAGGGCGTTGACCTGACCACAGTTGAATGGCAGGCACACTAAACCGCTCCTGATGAGTGAGGATTGAGAAATGGCTTACAGCGATAAAGTAATCGATCACTACGAAAACCCGCGTAACGTTGGCAAATTCGATGCCGAAGATCCTGACGTCGGAACAGGCATGGTTGGTGCGCCGGCGTGTGGTGATGTCATGCGTCTGCAGATCAAGGTCAACGATCAGGGCATCATCGAAGATGCACGCTTCAAGACCTATGGTTGTGGCTCTGCCATTGCTTCCAGCTCGCTCGCTACCGAGTGGATGAAGGGCAAGACTATCGATGAGGCAGAGGCGATCAAGAACTCCATGATTGCTGAAGAGCTAGCTCTGCCTCCGGTCAAGATTCATTGCTCGGTTCTGGCCGAAGATGCCATCAAGGCGGCGGTGCAGGACTATAAGCAGAAGAAAGGTTTGGCTTGAGGAGGCACTGATGGCCATTAGCATGACTGAATCTGCTGCACGTCACGTGCAGCGTTCTCTGGAAGGACGCGGCAAAGGCGAGGGTATCCGTCTGGGCGTACGTACCACCGGATGTTCGGGCTTGGCCTATGTGCTGGAATTCGTTGATACGCTGGCTGAAGAAGATCAGGTGTTCGAAAGCTATGGCGTCAAGGTCATCATTGATCCGAAGAGCCTGGTCTACCTTGACGGTACCGAGCTGGACTTCGTCAAGGAAGGACTCAACGAGGGATTCAAGTTCAATAACCCTAACGTGCGCGGTGAGTGTGGCTGCGGCGAAAGCTTCAACGTTTGAGGTCGCCCGTGGGAACGCCTTGTCACTTTGCCTTGTTCGATCTCAAGCCGTCTTTTGCGCTTGATCTCGAGCAGCTTTCGAGTCGCTATCGTGAGCTTGCGCGTACAGTGCATCCTGATCGCTTTGCCGATGCCCCCGAGCGGGAGCGGCGACAGGCGCTGGAGCGTGCGGCGCAGTTGAACGAGGCGTATCACGTTCTCAAGACTCCCTCGCGGCGAGCCCGTTACCTGCTGTCGCTTCAAGGGCATGAAATGCCTGTTGAGGCGACTATCCAGGATCCCGACTTTCTCCTTCAGCAGATGCAGTGGCGTGAAGAGTTGGAAGAATTGCAGGATGAGGGGGACGTTGATGGTATCGCGCCCTTCAAGCAGCGTTTGAAGAAATCCCAGGCTGAACTCGAGCATGAGTTCGATTCGTGTTGGGAGAACGCTTCGAAACAGGAAACTGCAGAACGGCTTGTTCGCCGCATGCAGTTTCTCGACAAGCTGAGCAGCGAAGTGCGTCAGTTGGAAGAGCGCCTCGACGATTAATCTGGCGCCTGCTTAAAGGCGCCCCTAGCACAAGCTGAATAGCAATGGCTTTATTGCAAATTGCCGAACCTGGAATGGCTCCCAAGCCGCATCAACGCAAGTTGGCGGTAGGGATTGATCTGGGCACTACGAATTCTCTTGTCGCTGCCGTGCGCAGCGGCGTCTCTGAGCCGCTTCCTGATGAGCAGGGCGGTGTCATTCTTCCCTCAGCCGTTCGCTATCTGGAAAAGGATATTGAAGTAGGGAATGTAGCCAAGCAAAGTGCTGCACAAGACCCTTTCAATACGATTCTTTCCGTAAAGCGCTTCATGGGTCGCGGTCTGGCTGACATCAAGCAGTTGGGCGAGCAGTTACCCTATCGATTCGCTGAAGGCGAGTCCCACATGCCTTTCATTGAGACGATACAGGGACTCAAGAGTCCTGTTGAGGTCTCAGCCGAAATCCTTCGTGTACTGCGTTCGCGTGCAGAAAAGACCCTGGGTGGCGAATTGGTTGGCGCGGTAATAACCGTTCCGGCTTACTTTGATGACGCGCAGCGCCAAGCGACCAAGGACGCTGCCAAGCTGGCCGGTTTGAATGTGTTGCGGCTGCTTAACGAGCCCACCGCAGCGGCAGTGGCCTATGGGTTGGATCGTGGTGCGGAGGGCCTCATTGCGATCTATGACCTGGGCGGCGGCACATTTGATATTTCCATCCTGCGTTTGAGCAAAGGGGTTTTCGAAGTCCTGGCTACCGGAGGTGATAGTGCCTTGGGTGGTGATGATTTTGACCATGCCATTGCGACCTGGGTAATTGAACAGGCGGGGCTGTCTACTAATCTGTCGCCCTCGGAGCAACGTCAGTTACTGCAATTAGGCTGCATGGCCAAAGAGCAATTGTCGGGGCAACCTACTGTTACGCTCAGTTACGGTGCCTGGCAGGGCGAGCTTACTCGCGAGCACTTTGAAACACTGATCGAGCCGTTGATCGCGCGAAGCCTGAAAGCTTGCCGTCGCGCAGTGCGTGACTCTGGTTGCGAGCTTGAGGAAGTCAAGGCGGTAGTCATGGTGGGTGGCTCCACTCGCGTGCCGCAAGTCCGATCCGCAGTGGCCAGGCTGTTCGGTCGCGAGCCACTGACGGACATTGATCCGGATAAGGTTGTTGCCATCGGTGCGGCCATTCAGGCTGATACCTTGGCGGGTAACCGTGGTGGCGAAGAGCTCTTGCTGCTAGATGTCATTCCGCTCTCCCTTGGGCTTGAAACCATGGGCGGTTTGATGGAAAAGATTATCCCGCGTAACACGACCATACCTGTGGCACGTGCCCAGGATTTCACAACGTATAAAGATGGCCAGTCAGCCATGATGATTCATGTGCTGCAGGGTGAGCGAGAGCTGGTGAAAGATGCTCGTTCGCTGGCTCGTTTCGAGCTGCGCGGCATTCCGCCTATGGTGGCTGGCGCTGCCAAGATCCGTGTGACTTTTCAGGTAGATGCGGACGGCTTGCTGAGCGTCTCGGCGCGAGAGCTCTCCAGTGGTGTGGAAGCCAGTATCCAGGTCAAGCCATCCTATGGTCTGACGGATGGTGAAATCGCGCGTATGCTGCAGGATTCTTTCCAGAATGCTGGCGATGACATGAACGCTCGCGTGCTACGTGAGCAGCAAGTCGAGGCGCAACGTCTTCTAGAGGCGGTCCAGGCGGCTGTCGCTGAGGACGGCGATCGTTTGCTGGACGCTGAAGAGCGTGAAGTTATAGAGGCCGAGATCGACAAGCTAAAGAGTCTTGTCGACCATTCAGATGCCTCTGCTATTGAAGTACAAACCAAGCGTCTTTCCCAAGTGACCGATGCATTCGCGGCTCGCCGGATGGATGCATCGATCAAGGCGGCCCTGGCGGGTCGTCGTCTTAACGAAATCCAGGAGTAAGTTCACCATGCCGCAGATCGTTTTTCTGCCCCACCCAGAGCATTGCCCCGAGGGCGCGGTGATCCAGGCCGAAGAAGGTGAAATCATTATCGATGCAGCGTTGCGCAACGGTATTGAAGTCGAGCATGCCTGTGAGATGTCTTGTGCCTGTACGACCTGCCATGTCGTCGTTCGTGAAGGCTTCGGCTCCATGGAGCCGTCTGACGAGCTTGAAGATGACATGCTGGACAAGGCATGGGGACTGGAGCCGGAGTCCCGGCTGTCCTGTCAGGCAAAGGTTGGCACTGCCGACTTGGTCGTTGAAATTCCCCGCTACACCATCAATCAGGTATCGGAACGTCACTAAGGAAGATCATCATGGCGATGAAATGGGTCGATGTGCTGGATATCGCAATCGCTCTTTCCGAAGCTCACCCGGATGTGGATCCCCGCTATGTAAATTTCGTGAATTTGCGTAACTGGGTCACCGCACTGCCCGGGTTTGACGATGACCCCCAGCGGGGTGGCGAGAAGGTACTCGAAGCCATCCAGGCTGCGTGGATTGAAGAAGCGGACTAACCTATTCTTCGTTAGCCTACGCTTTTGACCGAAGCCCGCGTATAATCCGCGGGTTTCGTTTTTGCTAAATGCCCAACTTTGGAGTTGTCATGTCTGTTCAACGCACCCTTTCTATCATCAAGCCGGACGCTGTAGCCAAGAACGTCGTTGGTGAAATCATCACTCGCTTCGAAAAGGCTGGCCTGCGCGTTGTGGCCGCGAAGATGGTTCAGCTCTCCGAGCGCGAAGCCGGTGGCTTCTATGCTGAGCACAAAGAGCGTCCTTTCTTCAAGGATCTGGTGTCCTTCATGACTTCCGGTCCGGTCGTTGTTCAGGTTCTGGAAGGCGAAAACGCCATTGCCAAGAACCGTGAGCTGATGGGCGCTACCGATCCCAAGAAAGCAGACGCCGGTACCATCCGCGCTGATTTCGCTGTTTCCATCGATGAAAACGCTGTTCACGGTTCTGATTCCGAAGCATCGGCTGCCCGTGAAATCGCTTACTTCTTCGCTGCAACTGAAGTTTGCGAGCGCACTCGCTGATCCACAGGTGAATCCATGAGCAATACAGTCGGCAAGACTAACCTGCTGGGGCTTACCCAGCCACAAATGGAGCAGTTCTTCGAGTCCATCGGAGAGAAGCGCTTTCGTGCCGGCCAAGTGATGAAATGGATTCACCACTTTGGCGTTGATGATTTTGACGCCATGAGTAATCTCGGCAAGGCCTTGCGCGAAAAGCTCAAGGCCTGCGCCGAGGTTCGTGGCCCCGAAGTAGTAAGTGAAGATATTTCGGCGGATGGCACCCGCAAGTGGGTCATTCGTGTGGCTTCCGGTAGCTGCGTTGAGACGGTTTACATTCCTCAGGACAAGCGTGGCACGCTGTGTGTTTCGTCACAGGCAGGCTGTGCACTTGACTGCAGTTTCTGTTCGACCGGAAAGCAAGGTTTCAATAGCAATCTCACGGCTGCCGAAGTCATCGGCCAAGTGTGGGTTGCCAACAAGTCATTTGGTACTGTGCCGGCCAAGATCGACCGTGCCATTACGAACGTCGTGATGATGGGCATGGGTGAGCCGCTGCTCAATTTCGACAATGTCGTAGCTGCCATGCAAATCATGATGGATGATTTGGGCTATGGGATATCCAAGCGCAAGGTAACGCTATCCACGTCAGGGGTTGTGCCCATGATTGAGGAGCTGGCCAAGCACGTCGATGTGTCTCTGGCGCTGTCGCTGCATGCGCCCAACGACGCCTTGCGCAACGAGCTGGTACCGATCAATCGCAAGTATCCTCTGGCCATGCTGCTGGATGCCTGTCAGCGGTACATTAGTCAGTTGGGTGAAAAACGTGTTCTGACCATTGAGTACACTCTACTCAAGGACGTCAACGACCAGCCCGAGCATGCTGTGCAGATGATTGAATTGCTGCGCAACGTGCCCTGCAAGATCAATCTGATTCCTTTTAATCCTTTCCCTCATTCCGGTTACGAGCGCCCCAGCAAGAATGCGGTGCGTCGCTTCCAGGAACTCCTGCAGCAGGCCGGTTTCAATGTCACCGTGCGTACTACGCGTGGCGATGATATCGATGCAGCCTGTGGGCAGCTGGTAGGAAAGGTTATGGACCGTACTCGGCGAAGCGAGCGGTACATTGCTGTACGCCAGTTGAATAATGAGAACGATGCGGCTTTGGGTGTTCGCCAGAATTAATTAAAAGGAGAGGGTTAGTGATGTTGCGTGCAGTATTGGCTTTGGCAGTTGCAGGACTTTTAACCGGCTGCGTCACTACTGGCTCTACTGACCCTCTGAGTACGGGAAAAGGTCGTGATCATGCCCGGGACGCCTACATTCAGTTGGGTCTGGGCTATCTGCAGGAAGGAAACACCGAGCAGGCCAAGATCCCGCTGAAACAGGCCCTGCAGCTTGACTCCTCGAGCGCCGATGCCCATGCCGCGCTGGCATTGGTGTTCCAGACCGAGATGGAGCCCAAACTGGCTGACGAAGAATACCGCAAGGCCATGTCAGCACGCCGTAACGATTCCCGTATTCTCAATAATTACGGAAGCTTTCTTTTTGAGCAGAAGCGATACAGCGAAGCCTACGATCGTTTCATAGAGGCCTCGCAGGATCCTTTGTACCCTGAACGCTCGCGAGTCTTTGAAAACCTCGGTTTAACTGCGTTAAGGTTGAATAAGCCCGAATTGGCACGCCAGTATTTGGAGAAGTCGCTGAGACTGAACAGCAACCAACCCAAGGCTTTGCTGGAAATGGCGCAGCTCTCTTATGCGGCTCGTGAGTATGTACCTGCACGTGGGTATTACGAAGCATTTAGCCGCATTTCGCCCCAGGATGCGCGTAGCCTTTTACTGGGCATCCGTCTGGCCGAAGTATTCAACGATCGCGATACGGCTGCCAGTTATACCTTGCAATTGAAGCGGCTTTATCCCGCTTCTGAAGAATATAAACAACTTCAGTCGGAGCAACGATGAGTAATGTGCAACCTGAGGCTGTAATGTCAGCTCGTGGTAATCCAGGCGACATACTGCGCCAGGCTCGCATTTCCAATGGGTGGAGCATCGCTCAAGTGGCTGCTCAGATGAATCTGAGTGGGCATGTCATCGAGTTGCTGGAAGCTGGGGACTATCAAAAGCTGCCAGGGCATACGTTTGCCCGCGGTTATGTCCGCTCCTATGGGAAGCTGCTGGGGCTTGATCAGGCTGAGCTTGTAAAGGTCTTCGATCAGTACACAGGGACCGATGCCAAAGGCAGTACGGTTCACACCATAAACCGTGTTGAAGAACCGGTGCGCTTGTCGCGTAACGTCCTGCGTATCGTCAGCTTTATTCTGGTCGTTGTTATCATTGGGCTTGGCCTGTTCTGGTGGCAGGAGCGCTCCGGGCTTGGTATGGGCGGTAATGGCCTTAGCCTTGAGCATGTCGAAGTAGAAAGCGCAGACGGCACTACTGAAATTCATACGCTTGATGAGCCTGAAGATCAGGCTGTGGCGGAAGCTCAAAAGGCTGAGGTGCCCGCTGCATCAGAGCCAGGTGTGCCCGCTACACCGACTGCTCCCGCTGCCAATGCTGTTGCGCAAACGCCTGTGCCTGCAGCGAATACCGCTTCCGGTGCGGCAGCCAATGGAGCTGCGAATGCTGCTCCTGCTACGGCCGCTACACCGACTACTCCGGTTGTATCGACCGATGCTGCGCTTGCGCCTACCACGCCGCCAGCCGGCGAAACTGCGCCAGCGGCAGGGCAGGGAGGCTTGAGCATTCAGCTGGTAGCGGACTGCTGGATGCAGATCACAGATGCGTCGGGGAAAGTTATTTACAGTGGCCTCAAACGAAAGGGTGATACCCTGCAGTTTGAAACGGTAAAAGCTCCTGTGGAGATTCGTTTAGGCTACGCACGGGGTGCGCAAATTACCTATAACGGCCAGCCTGTAGACATCAAACCCTATGTACGTGGGGAAACTGCTCGCTTCAAAGTAGGACAGGCGTCTCAGTAACCAGAATTGCAGTACGATCAAAGCGGCATCATTCTGCCGCTTTGATTTTATTATCGGATCATATTTTATAGTTCTCTGGTTTTAACCAGTCTCCGTAAGGATCTGGTATTTATCAGGAAGAAGAGTCCTGTCATGCATAGCGAATCGCCGATCAAACGTCGCCCTTCTCGAAAGATCTGGGTAGGCTCCGTGCCGGTAGGAGGCGATGCTCCTATCGCGGTACAGAGCATGACGAACACCGAAACCTGTGATGTTGCCGCAACAGTTGCGCAAATCCGTCGTCTGGAAGATGCAGGCGCTGATATCGTTCGGGTTTCAGTTCCCGACATGGATGCTGCAGAAGCATTCGGTCAAATCAAGCAGCAGGTGAATGTTCCCCTGGTTGCAGACATTCATTTTGACTACAGAATTGCCCTTCGGGTAGCTGAACTCGGTGTGGATTGTCTGCGTATCAACCCTGGCAACATCGGGCGTGAAGACCGGGTCAGGGCGGTAGTCGATGCGGCGCGTGACAAGAACATTCCGATTCGTATCGGCGTGAATGCGGGCTCTCTGGAAAAGGATCTGCAGAAAAAATATGGTGAGCCTACCCCTGAAGCGCTACTGGAATCAGCCATGCGTCATGTCGATTACCTCGACAAACTGGATTTCCAGAACTTCAAGGTTAGTGTGAAGGCGAGTGACGTCTTCATGGCCGTATCGGCTTATCGCTTGCTGGCGAAGCAGATCGAGCAGCCGCTACACCTGGGCATCACCGAGGCAGGTGGTTTGCGTTCCGGCACCGTAAAATCTGCGGTTGGCCTGGGCATGCTGCTGGCCGAAGGTATTGGCGATACCATTCGTATCTCCCTGGCGGCGGATCCGGTCGAAGAGATCAAGGTGGGTTTCGATATCCTGAAGTCGTTGCGCTTACGGTCACGCGGCATCAACTTCATTGCCTGTCCAAGCTGCTCTCGCCAGAACTTTGATGTGGTCAAGACCATGAATGATCTGGAAGGGCGCCTGGAAGATCTTCTGGTTCCCTTAGATGTGGCCGTTATCGGCTGTGTGGTCAATGGGCCAGGAGAGGCCAAAGAGGCTCACGTAGGGTTGACTGGCGGCACGCCTAATAACCTGGTGTATATCGATGGCAAGCCTGCACAAAAGCTGACCAATGAGAATCTGGTGGATGAGCTGGAGCAGCTGATTCGCCGCAAAGCGGCTGAAAAAATGGAAGCGGATGCGGCTGTTATTGTCCGTAGCTGAATGCCGTTAGAGAATTGAATTAAGGACTCCTCGTGAGCAAGTCTTTGCAAGCCATTCGTGGCATGAACGACATACTGCCAGAGCAGACGCCAGCCTGGCGCTATCTGGAAACAACCTTCGCTACCTTGCTGGATGGGTACGGCTACAAGGAAATCCGACTGCCTATCCTCGAATTCACCGAGCTGTTCGCTCGGGGTATCGGCGAGGGCACCGATGTGGTCGACAAGGAAATGTATACTTTTCTCGACCGTAACGGTGAGTCGCTGACGCTTCGTCCGGAAGGCACAGCAGGGTGTGTTCGCGCCGTGCTGGAGCACGGCCTTACGGGCGGTGGCCAGGTTCAGAAACTCTGGTATACGGGACCCATGTTCCGCTACGAGAAGCCGCAAAAAGGACGCTATCGCCAGTTCCATCAGATTGGCGTAGAGGTCTTTAACTTGCCTGGGCCGGATATCGATGCTGAGCTGATCATCATGACGGCGCGCCTGTGGAGGCAGCTGGGTATTGATGATGCCGTTACACTGCAGCTGAACAGCTTGGGTTCAAGCGAAGCGCGTGCAGCCTATCGGGATGCCTTGGTTGATTACCTCAAGCAGCATTTCGATCAGCTGGATGAAGACAGTCAGCGTCGTTTGACGACTAATCCCCTGCGTATTCTGGACAGCAAGAATGCCCAGACACAGGCCCTGCTGACCGATGCTCCCACGTTGTCGGATTATCTAGACGAAGAGTCTCGTGCCCATTTTGAAGGCTTGAAGGCACGCCTTGAGGCAGCAGGCATCGAGTACACGATCAATCCGAAGCTTGTGCGGGGTCTGGACTACTACGGTCGTACCGTATTCGAGTGGGTAACCGATAAGCTGGGCGCACAAGGTACGGTGTGCGCTGGTGGACGCTACGATGGTCTGATCACTCAGTTTGGTGGAAAGCCTACGCCAGGCGTTGGTTTTGCCATGGGTGTCGAGCGTCTGGTGCTGATGCTTGAGACGCTGAACAAGATTCCCGCCGAGCTTAGCCGTCCGATGGACATCTACCTATGCACCTTTGGTGAAGCGGCAGAACTAGCCGGTCTGGCCTTGGCCGAGCAGCTGCGTACGGTCTTGCCGTCCTTGCGTCTGGCGGTTAATGCTGGCGGCGGAAGTTTCAAGAGTCAGTTCAAGAAGGCAGACAAGAGCGGTGCATGGTTTGCTCTGATTCTGGGTGAGGATGAGCTGGCGCAGCGCCAGGTTGGCCTCAAGCCCTTACGTAATGATAGTGCCCAGGAGATGGTCGCCTGGGATCAGTTGTCCGCACGCCTGCACGATAGCTTGCAGCAGCAGACGTCCGCACACAGCGAAAGCGAATAGGAGTGACCGGTGAGTTCGCAGAATGAAGATCCAAATGTCGCCCACCTTCAGGATTGGTGGCAGCGTAACGGCAAGCCGCTGCTCACCGGTGGCGTTGTGGCCCTGGTGGCCGTGCTGGGCTGGCAATGGTGGGAGCGTAATCAGACCAATCAGTCTCAGGCTGCGTCCATCGTATATCAGGAGCTGGTTCAGGCAGCGCTGGATCCCAGCGGCAAACCGGATACCGCTCGGGTAACGGACCTGTCCAACCAGCTCAAGCAGGAGTATTCAGGTACTACCTATTCCCAATACGGTAGTCTTTTCGTGGCCAAGGTTGCTGTTGAGAGTGGCAAGCTGGATGACGCAGCCAACGAGCTGAAGGCGATTGTCGATAAGCCGGCGGATGATACTGTGGGCGAACTGGCACGCCAGCGTCTGGCGCGTGTGCTGGCTGCGCAGGGCAAGGCTGAAGATGGCCTGAAACTACTGGAAGGCAAGGTTGCAGAGCCTTATGTCGCCAACCGCGAAGAGTTACGTGGTGATCTGTTGGTCAGTCTGGGCCGTGTCGACGATGCCCGTGCCGCTTATGAAAAAGCCAAGTCCGAATTGCCTGCCGATGCCGCCGAAGGCACGCTGCAGATGAAGCTGGATGACCTGGCAAAAGGAGATGCCTGATGCTGCGTTGGAAACATGTTGCGCTACTGGCCTTGGCCCTGACTGCTGTCGGGTGCAGCAGTAACAGCAAAAAAGAGCTGCCGCCTGCTGAATTGCAGGACTTCAAGGCCGATGTTCAGTTGCAGGAGCAATGGAGCCGCTCGGTAGGGGAAGGGCAGGGTGATACCTACAACCTGTTGACGCCTGCCATTGACGGTCAGTCCCTGTACGTGACTGATAACGAAGGCCTGGTCATGGCGTTGAACCGTGAAAACGGTGACATCATTTGGAAGAAAGAGTTGGACCTGCCTGTTTCAGGTGGCGTTGGCGCTGCCTACGGGCTGGTTCTGGTTGGCACGTTGAGAGGAGATGTCGTTGCCCTGGACGCAACCTCGGGCGATGAAAAATGGCGCTCTAGGGTTTCCAGTGAAGTACTGGCTCCGCCGGTCAGCAACGGTGACATCGTGGCTGTCCAGACTCAGGACGACAAGCTTTATGCCCTTGATGCCGAGACGGGGGACCGTCGCTGGCTGTATGAGGAGAGCATGCCTGTTCTGACCCTGCGTGGCACAGGTGCTCCGATCGTAACCAATCGCTATGTTGTCGCCGGCTTGGCCAGCGGCAAGGTGATTGCGCTGGATGAACAGCGTGGCTTGCCGATCTGGGAGCAACAGGTTGCCATCCCGCAGGGGCGCTCCGAGCTGGATCGTATGGTTGATATCAACGGCGGACTGCTGCTTTCAGGCACTACGCTATATGTGGCCACGTACCACGGTCGGGTTGCCGGACTGGATCTGGAGAGCGGTCGTGTGCTCTGGCAACGTGATGCATCCAGCTATACCGGGGTCGCTGAAGGTTTCGGTAACGTATATGTAAGCCTGGAAAATGGCACCGTTGAAGCAGTAGATCAAAATTCGGCTTCAGCGCTGTGGAGCAATGATTCCCTGGCGCGTCGTATGTTGTCCGCCCCGGCTGTGCTGTCGAACTACGTCGCAGTAGGTGATTATGAAGGCTATATTCACCTGCTAAGCCAGACGGATGGTCATATGGCCGGTCGTCAGAAGCTGGGTAACGGCGGCGTTCGGGTTCGCCCGTTAGTGGATGGCGACTGGATGTATGTGTACGGCAACGGCGGTAAGCTGGCTGCCTACACCATTCGCTAAGCTGTCCTGTATGTGTATGGCCGCTATCGCTCTCACGGTAGCGGCCTTTGTGTTTTCTGTATTCCTGTGGAGAGCCGTATGGTTCCCGTTATTGCTCTGGTAGGACGCCCTAATGTAGGCAAGTCCACCTTGTTTAATCGACTTACCAAAACCCGTGATGCCATTGTGGCCGATATCGCGGGCCTGACCCGCGACCGCAAGTATGGCGAGGCGCGTTGGCAGGGGCGGACGTACATCGTTGTCGACACCGGAGGTATCTCCGGCGACGAAGAAGGCATCGATATGAAAATGGCCGAGCAGTCGCTTCAGGCCATTGAAGAAGCCGACGCCGTTCTGTTCATGGTGGATTCCCGTGCCGGGATGACGGCCGGCGATCAGATGATCGCCGAGCACCTGCGTACGCGTAACAAGCGCTGCTTTTTGATCGCCAACAAGGTTGACGCGGTTGATCCAGACATTGCCCGGGCTGAATTCAGCCCAATGGGTTTGGGTGATGCGCTGACCATTGCGGCTGCGCATGGCCGCGGTATCAACGGCATGCTTGAGCAGGTGCTGGGCTCCTTCCCTAAGGATGAGGAAGAAGAGTTCATTGTTGATGCAGAGGACGGAGAGCGCGATCAGGCTTCGGATGAGAATGTCATCGAGAAGCGTATTCCGGGTCCAGATGAAAAAGCCGGGATCAAGATCGCCATTATTGGCCGTCCCAACGTGGGTAAGTCTACGCTGGTCAATCGCATGCTTGGCGAAGAACGGGTCATCGTGTATGACCAAGCTGGCACCACTCGCGACAGTATCTACATTCCCTTCGAGCGCAACGAAGAGAAATACACGCTGATCGATACCGCCGGCGTGCGCCGCCGCGGCAAGATCTTCGAAGCGGTAGAAAAGTTTTCTGTTGTGAAGACGCTTCAGGCCATTCAGGACGCCAACGTCGTTATCTTTGTGATGGACGCCCGTGAAGGGGTAGTCGAGCATGATCTGAACCTGTTGGGTTTTGTCCTGGAAACCGGT
Organism: Pseudomonas sp. LTJR-52; assembly: GCF_003691465.1. Lineage (NCBI taxonomy): Bacteria > Pseudomonadati > Pseudomonadota > Gammaproteobacteria > Pseudomonadales > Pseudomonadaceae > Pseudomonas > Pseudomonas sp. LTJR-52. The sequence goes on along the minus strand of NZ_CP033105.1, from coordinate 3,579,019 downwards.
CGCGCCCTGGTGATTGCGCTCAACAAGTGGGACGGCATGGAGTCCAGTGAGCGCGATTACGTGAAGACCGAACTCGAACGCCGCCTGATGTTTGCCAATTTTGCGGATATTCATTTCATTTCCGCATTGCATGGCACCGGCGTAGGGCATCTGTACAAGTCGGTGCAACAGGCATTTGCTTCGGCCGTTACCCGCTGGCCTACCAGTCGTTTGACCAAGATCCTTGAGGATGCGGTGCAGGAGCACCAGCCGCCGCTGGTGAATGGCCGTCGAATCAAATTGCGTTATGCGCACATGGGCGGAGCCAACCCCCCGCTGTTGGTTATCCATGGCAACCAGGTGGATGCAGTCCCGCGTGCCTATGTCCGCTACCTGGAAAACACTTATCGCCGAGTATTGAAGCTGATAGGTACGCCTATTCGCATTGAATTCAAGTCGGGTGAAAACCCCTTTGCGGACAAGAAGAACACGCTGACCGAGCGGCAGGTGAACAAAAAGCGCCGCTTGATGAGCCATCACAAGAAAGCGGAGAAGAAGCGCAAGGATAAGCGTCGCTAGTCGCTTCTTTATTGTAACGGGCTGGCGCTGTCTGGCCCGTTTGAATACCAGGCTGCTCGGGCATGTTCCGTGTGGCCAGTCTTAAGTCATGATAGCGGTGCATAGTGCTTCGCTGAGCCGTCGACGGCATCGAAGCCGACCGCCTTGTTGTCGGAGCGTTCGATGATCCAGAGCAAGTTGCCTTCCCTTGGTGTGACTATCTTTACCCGCATGTCCCAACTGGCCATGGAAACGGGTGCAATCAACCTGTCTCAGGGTTTCCCGGATTTCGACGGCCCGGATGCCTTGCGCGAGGCGGTAAGTCGGCACGTCATGGCCGGTCATAACCAGTATGCGCCCATGACAGGGTTGCCCGCCTTGCGTGAGCAAGTGGCCCGCAAAGTGGCTACGCTCTATGGGCGCACGGTTGATGCCGAACAGGAAGTCACCATTACGCCCGGTGCGACGCAGGCCATCTTCTGCGCCATTCAGTCTGTAGTTCGCAGCGGTGACGAAGTGATTGTATTTGATCCCTGCTATGACTCTTACGCACCCTCGGTTGAACTGGCCGGTGGGCGCTGCATCCACCTACCCTTGGCACTGCCGGATTTTGGGATCGACTGGGATCGTTTGCAGGCAGCCCTGACGTCGCGCACACGGGCTATCGTGCTGAACACGCCCCATAACCCGAGCGGCTCGCTGGTTGGTCGCGACGCGCTGGACCGTCTCGCCGCATTGATTCGCGATCGGGATATCTACCTGATCAGTGATGAGGTATATGAGCACTTGGTTTTCGACGGAGCAGAGCATGCCAGTGTACTCACCCATGATGAACTCTACGCCCGTGCGTTTGTTATCAGCTCCTTTGGCAAAACATATCATGTGACAGGTTGGAAGACCGGGTATGTGATCGCCCCGCGCGAGCTTTCAAGCGAACTGCGCAAGATTCACCAGTATGTAAGCTTTTGCGGGGTGACGCCTCTGCAATGGGCATTGGCAGATTTCATGGAAGCGCATCCCGAGCATGTAACCGAACTCCCAGCGTTTTATCAGGCCAAACGAGATCTGTTCTGTGATTTGTTGGGTTCGTCTAAATTGGCGTTTACACGTGCAGCAGGGACCTATTTCCAGCTGGCGGACTATTCCGCTATTCGGGATGACGTAAGCGATGTCGAAATGGCTGAGTGGTTGACGCGTGAGCACGGTGTGGCTGCCATTCCGATCTCTGTGTTTTATCAGGAAGCTCCAAAGGACTTGCGTCTGGTACGTTTCTGCTTCGCTAAACGAGAGGAGACGCTGCGGCTAGCAGCGGAAAAACTGTGCGCGATCTAAGCCTGAGACCTGATTTGAAACTGGCACTCATCCAGACTGAACTGTTCTGGCATGATGCTTCGGCCAACCGCGACCGGTTTACTGCCTTGCTGCAACAGGCGAAAGGCGCGGATCTGGTTGTACTGCCTGAGATGTTCACTACCGGCTTTTCGATGGAATCAGCCCTGCTGGCTGAGGATGAAGGCGGACGTACCCATGCGTGGATACGCGAGCAGGCGGCATCGCTCAATGCTGTGGTAACGGGCAGTCTGATCGTTCGTGATGCCCGGGGGCAGTACCGCAATCGACTCCTGTGGGCGCGGCCTGACGGCACGATGTCCCATTATGACAAACGTCACCTGTTTCGCATGGCCGGAGAGCACGAACATTACACTGCAGGTGAAGCGCAAGCGGTGTTCGAGCTTAACGGCTGGCGCATTCGTCCCTTGATCTGTTACGACTTGCGGTTTCCGGTGTGGAGCCGTGATCCAGTCAAGACTGATCTGTTGCTCTATACCGCCAACTGGCCAGCCGCACGGCGTAACCACTGGAATCGGCTGCTTCCCGCTCGGGCCATTGAAAACCTGTGTTATGTCGCGGCCGTGAATCGTATTGGCGAAGACGGAAAAGGAATCGCCTATAGCGGCGACAGCCAGGTATTGGACTACCAGGGCGAGCCGCTCCTGGACGCCAAGGACAGCGCAGGAGTGTTTACGGTGTCGCTGTCTGCCGACACGCTGTCGCGCTACCGCGATGCGTTCCCCGCGTATCGGGATGTGGACGACTTCGAACTGCTTTGATCGCTCGCTACTCTTCCCTAACGCCCCGTCTGCCATGCTGGCGATGGGGCGTTGTTGTTTCCGGCGCTTGCCCTTTGCCTTGGGACGATTGCAGACTGGCCCTTCGACAGGCTATTCAGGACAACAACAATGCAAACGCCTCGAATCGCAATTATTGGCGCCGGCCTCATGGGTGTCGGGATTGCCACTCATTTTGCTCGTCACGGACATTCGGTTCTGCTGCGAGACGTTTCCGCCGAGGGTTTGAGCGATGTGCCCGCCATTGCCAGAAGCGTTCTGGAAGAGCTATCAGCGGCTGCGCTGTTTGAATCCGGTCAGACCCATGCAGTGCTGAGCAGGATCACGACAACCGATGCGCTGGCCGATTTAGCTGATGCCACGCTATTGATCGAGGCTGTACCTGAGCGGCTGGCGCTCAAGCATGCGTTGTATGCGGAGCTTGAGTCAGTCGTTTCGCCAGAGGCCATCATTGCCAGTAACACAAGCGGCTTTCCTCCCGATCAACTGGCTCAGGGAATGGCATATCCCGAACGGTTGCTCATTGCTCATTTCTGGAACCCGCCTCATCTGATTCCACTGGTCGAACTGGTGCCGGGAGAAAAGACCAACCCAGCCTGTTTGCAGAAGGTGCGGGATGTATTGCAAGTCATGGACTTGGAAGTTGTTCTGCTCATGCGGGCTATTCCGGGCTTTATTGGCAACCGCCTGCAGTTTGCCGTGCTGCGTGAGGCCCTGCATATCATACAAAGCGGTGTAGCGTCACCTGAAGATGTGGACCGGGTCATGCGGGCCTCTCTGGGTAGGCGCTACGGCATGGTGGGACCGCTGGAAGCGGCAGACATGGGTGGTCTCGATACCTTTCTGGACATCGCCAGCCACCTGATGCCGACCTTGGCCAAGGATGAGGAGGTGCTAGAGGTTTTGCGTGAACGCGTCGGGCAGGGAAGAACAGGCCTACGCAGCGGCAATGGGTTTTATGAGTGGAGCGAGGAGCGCAAGGCGCGGATAGCCGAGCGGCGTGCCCATCAGCTACAGCATGCCTTGCGGCCATGAATCGCTATACAGGTGTCGATATGGCGACCGCCAATGACCTGAGCGACTATCAGCAGATTAGTCTGCGGGCGATTCGCTCGCTATTTGAAAGCATCGAGCAGAGCAGCGAAGGCACTGTAATTGTGGACCGTGACCTCCGTATCGTTTGGATGAATGAGCGTTATGCCCGGCGCTTTGGCTTGCCCAGCGCAAAGTCGGCGATCGGGCAGGTGTGTGAGCAGGTGATTCCGGGAAGCTTGTTGCGGGAAGTAGTCAATACAGGCCAGCCCATCCTGCTGGATCTGCTTGATACACCCAAAGGACCAATGGTGGTGATGCGTTTGCCCATCCATGACGATACCGGTCAGGTAATCGGTGCCATTGGCTTTGCCCTGTTCGACGAGTTACGGACGTTGGCCCCCTTAGTGACGCGGTTCTTACGGATTCAGGAGGAATTGGCTTCGACGCGGCGGTCGCTGCAGAACGCCCGGCAGGCCAAATACAGTTTTGCCCACTTCGTAGGCAGCGGCCCGGCCAGTCAGGAAGTCAAGCGACGTGCGAGACGTGCGGCTACGGTAGAGACCTCTGTCTTGCTGTTGGGCGAGACCGGCACAGGAAAGGAGTTGTTGGCGCATGCCATTCATGCGGCATCCCCTCGGGCCAATAAGTCGTTTGTCAGTGTGAATGCGGCTGCCATCCCTGAAAATCTGTTGGAAGCTGAGTTCTTCGGCACGGCGCCTGGTGCCTTTACAGGCGCGGACCGCAAGGCGCGGGCAGGAAAACTGCAGATTGCGCAGGGCGGAACGCTATTTCTGGACGAAATCGGCGATATGCCCCTGAGCTTACAGGCAAAACTTTTGAGGGTGCTTCAGGAAAAGGAATTCGAGCCGCTGGGGTCCAACGAGGTGCTGCGCTGCGACGTTCGGCTGATTGCGGCAACCTCACGCAATCTGGATGCGCTGGTAGCTGAAGGCTCATTTCGGGCGGATCTATATTACCGCTTGAACGTACTGCCCATTGTGGTTCCGCCGCTGCGTGAACGGCGAGAAGACCTGCCGGCGTTATGCGAAGCCATCCTGGACAGTTTGCTGGCAGAAGGACATGCGCCTCGGGAGCTGGATGAGGAAGCACTGGCGTTACTCGCCCGCTACGATTGGCCTGGTAATGTGCGTGAGTTGCGCAATGTTCTGGAGCGCGCATCGCTGTTGAGTGATGAGGCCGTTATTGGCGCGTTCAGCATTGGCTCGGCATTAGGAAAACCCTTGCCGCCCAAAGCGATCGAGCTGGTGTCTATTAGCACTACCAGGACGCCCAGTAACAACATGACGTATGAAGAGGCGAAGCGCCAATTCGAGCATGAGCTCATTACCCAGGCCTTGTCATCGTGCTCAGGCAGGGTCGAGGAGGCTGCCAAACGCTTGGGCCTCGGACGCTCCACCCTTTATAAGAAAATGGCTGCCCTAGGGCTCTTGTCTTGAAATAGAGACTATTCTCAAGTTGGAGACAAAATTGATTCGAAATTGTCTCCAGTTAGAGAAATCGATGAATTAAAGAAGCAGTTAATTAAGTAATTCAAGGTGTTAGCGTCTGGCATGGATCTCGCTAACAAAGCCTTGCTGTCTCCACAGCTACAACAATAACTAGCCGCTGCGCTCGGTACTGATCGGCCAGCGAGGAGAAAACATGAGCGTATTAATTGCTCTAGCGGCGCTGGGTCTGCTGATGCTGGCGGCGTACCGTGGTTATAGCGTTATCCTGTTTGCACCGATTGCAGCCCTTGCAGCGGTGCTGCTGACCGATCCTTCCGCTGTGGCTCCAGCCTTTACCGGTGTGTTCATGGACAAGATGGTCGGCTTCATCAAGCTGTACTTTCCTGTCTTTCTGCTGGGTGCAGTCTTCGGCAAGCTGATCGAGCTTTCCGGTTTTTCTCGTTCCATTGTGGCTGCTGCGATTCGTCTGCTGGGCACACGGCAGGCCATGCTGGTCATCGTGCTGGTTTGCGCCTTGCTGACCTATGGTGGCGTCTCGCTGTTCGTTGTCGTGTTTGCGGTGTACCCATTCGCAGCCGAGATGTTTCGCCAGAGCAACATTCCCAAACGTTTGATTCCAGCCACCATTGCACTGGGTGCGTTTTCATTCACCATGGATGCCCTGCCGGGTACGCCTCAAATCCAGAACATCATTCCTACGACATTCTTCAACACGACGGCCTGGGCCGCCCCGTGGCTGGGGTTGATCGGCTCGTTGTTTGTCATCGCGGTCGGGTTGACCTATCTGGGGCGGCAGCGTCGTAAAGCGATGGCGCGTGGAGAAGGGTACGGCATCGAGTTACGCAACGAGCCGGAAACACCGGACAACATCAACTTGCCGAACCCGCTTCTGGCGCTGTCGCCACTTATCCTGGTCGGCGTCATGAACCTGCTGTTTACCCACTGGATTCCTCAGTGGTACGGCAAGACGCACACGCTAGCGCTACCGGGTCTGGCAACGCCTGTTACCAGCGAAGTCAGCAAGCTGACGGCAATCTGGGCCGTCGAGGCTGCCTTGTTAATCGGCATTTTGCTGGTGCTTGTGGCTGCGTTTAAAACCATCCGTACCCGCTTGGCCGAGGGCACTAAAACCGCAGTAGGCGGGGCTTTGCTGGCCGCCATGAATACTGCGTCTGAATATGGGTTTGGTGCAGTAATCGCTTCGCTGCCGGGTTTTCTGGTCTTGGCAGACGCGCTCAAGACCATTCCCAACCCACTCATCAACGAAGCCATTACCGTAACGCTTCTGGCCGGTATCACTGGCTCGGCTTCAGGCGGCATGAGTATTGCGCTGGCCGCCATGTCGGACAGCTTTATCGCCGCAGCCAATGCCGCACAGATCCCCCTTGAGGTGCTGCACCGGGTGGCGGCCATGGCCAGCGGTGGCATGGATACCCTGCCGCACAATGGCGCCGTCATCACCTTGCTGGCAGTAACTGGACTGACGCACCGGGAAGCTTACAAAGACGTATTTGGTATCACGCTAATCAAGACGTTGGCAGTGTTCGTGGTCATCGGCGTGTTCTATGCCACTGGCATCGTGTAGAGGAGAACGTTATGGACTTGAAAGGCAAAACCGCCCTGGTAACCGGTTCGACCAGTGGAATCGGCCTGGGTATCGCCACGCGACTGGCCGAAGCGGGTGCCGATGTGATCCTCAATGGCTTTGGTGACAGCGAGAAGACTAAAGCCGACCTAAGCCGTTTGGGTGGGCGGGTGGGCTATCACGGGGCGGACTTGTCCCGGCCTGAGCAGATTGCTGATCTTTTCGCCTATGCTGATCATGAGTTCGGTGGTGTGGATATTCTGGTCAACAATGCCGGCATCCAGCATGTGGCATCGGTTGAGACGTTTCCAATCGAGAAGTGGGACGCGATCATTGCAATCAATCTGTCCTCGGTATTTCACGCGACTCGTCTGGCATTGCCGGGCATGAGGCAGCGCGGCTGGGGAAGGATTGTGAACATCGCTTCCGTGCATGGACTGGTAGGGTCGGCACAGAAATCCGCTTATGTGGCTGCCAAGCATGGCGTGGTCGGACTGACCAAGGTGGTTGCACTGGAAACGGCCGATTGTAATGTGACCTGTAATGCGCTCTGCCCGGGCTGGGTGCTAACACCTCTGGTGCAGCAGCAGATCGATGCACGCGCCGCCACAGATGGCGATGCAGAGCGCGCACGGCGGGAGCTTCTGGAAGAGAAGCAGCCGTCACTTGAATTCGTCACGCCTGCCCAACTGGGCGAGCTGACACTGTTTCTTTGCAGCGATGCGGCCGCCCAGGTACGGGGCGCCGCGTGGAATGTCGATGGGGGCTGGTTGGCCCGTTAACAACAATAACGACACGAGGTAAACCATGAACAAGCTTTATCCCAGTGCCGCCCATGCCCTGGAAGGGGTCGTGGAAGACGGCATGACGCTGGCGGTCGGCGGTTTCGGTCTGTGCGGGATCCCCGAAGCGCTGATCCTGGCATTGCGCGAGACCGGCAAGCGCGAGCTGACCGTGATCAGTAATAACGCCGGAGTAGACGGGTTTGGCCTGGGCGTACTGCTCGAGTCCCGGCAAATCAAGAAAATGATTTCCTCCTACGTAGGCGAGAACAAGGAGTTCGAGCGGCAGTACCTTTCCGGTGAGCTGGAATTGGAATTCACCCCCCAAGGCACGCTTGCGGAAAAATTGCGTGCCGGTGGTTCAGGCATCCCGGCGTTCTTTACGCGTACCGGCTATGGCACGCTGGTGGCCAAAGGCAAGGAAACACGCGAGTTCGATGGTGAGCAGTATGTGATGGAGCGGTCGCTGGTGGCGGATGTGGCGCTGGTCAAAGCGATCAAGGCTGACAAGGCAGGCAATCTGGTCTTCAACAAGACTGCGCGTAACTTCAACCCTCTGGCAGCAATGGCGGGCAAGCTATGTATTGCCGAGGTGGAACAGCTGGTGGAAACGGGTGAGCTAGACCCTGATGAGGTCCATCTGCCGGGCATCTTTGTGCAGCGCATCGTTGTGAATGCCAATCCCGAGAAGCGCATCGAGAAACGCACCCTGTCGGAGGGCAACTAACATGGCCTGGACTCGTGAACAAATGGCGCAGCGCGCCGCCAAGGAATTGCAGGACGGCTTCTATGTCAACCTGGGCATTGGCCTGCCCACTCTGGTCGCCAACTATATCCCTGAAGGAATGGATGTGTGGCTGCAATCTGAAAACGGACTCCTGGGTATCGGCCCGTTTCCGACAGAAGAGACCATTGACCCGGACCTGATCAACGCCGGCAAGCAAACTGTTACTGCCCTGCCGGGCAGCAGTTACTTCGACAGTGCCTTGAGTTTTGCCATGATCCGGGGCGGTCATATCAACCTCGCCATTCTGGGCGCTATGCAAGTGTCGGAAAAGGGTGACCTCGCCAACTGGATGATTCCCGGCAAGATGGTAAAGGGCATGGGCGGGGCGATGGACCTTGTTGCCGGTGTAAAACGCGTGGTAGTACTGATGGAGCACACCGCCAAAGGCGCTCACAAGATCCTGCCGGTCTGTGACCTGCCACTGACCGGAGTAGGGGTGGTCAACCGGATCATTACCGACCTGGGGGTGCTGGATGTGACCCCAGAAGGATTGAGGCTGGTCGAGCTGGCTGAAGGCGTCACCCTCGAAGCGTTACAGGAAGCCACCGGCTGTTCAGTAATGGCATAGGCATGGTGGCCTGTTGATCAGCGCAGGACGTACGCGACGGGATCCAGAAGAATGCCGCAGGCGAACCGCCTTGTGCTGATGCCGGGCGCATGGCCACCTTATTTCAGGAGAACAGTAATGCGAGACGTTGTTATCGTGGCCGCTACGCGGACGGCCATTGGCAGCTTTCAGGGTGCGCTGGCCAATGTGTCGGCCGTGGAGCTGGGGGCTGCAGTCATCAAGGCCGTGATCGAAAAAACCGGTATCGCACCGGAACAGGTCGATGAAGTCATCATGGGCCACGTATTGACGGCAGGTCTTGGACAGAACACGGCGCGTCAGGCCTCCATCAAGGCGGGATTGCCGCCTACGGTGCCAGCGATGGCGCTTAACAAGGTGTGCGGCTCGGGCCTCAAGGCGCTGCATCTGGCCACCCAGGCCATTCGCTGTGGTGATGCCGACATCATCGTGGCCGGTGGCATGGAAAGCATGAGCCTTGCGCCTTACGTTCTGCCCAAGGCGCGTACCGGTCTACGAATGGGAAATGCCGAGCTGGTTGATTCGATGATTCAGGACGGTTTGTGGGACGCGTTTAACGATTACCACATGGGGATTACTGCCGAGAATCTGGTCGAGAAATATGGCATCAGCCGCCAGGCGCAGGACGAGTATGCCGCGGCCTCCCAGCAGAAGGCTCTCGCGGCTATCGAGGCGGGCCGCTTCAAGGACCAGATTACCCCTATCGTGATCCCTCAGCGCAAGGGTGATCCGGTGGTGTTCGATACCGATGAGCAGCCGCGTGCAGGCACGACAGCCGAAGCCTTGGCCAAGCTCAAGCCAGCATTCAAGCCCGACGGTACGGTCACGGCCGGTAATGCTTCCAGCATCAATGATGGGGCCGCTGCGCTCATTCTCATGAGTGCGGAAAAGGCCGACGAGCTGGGCCTGCCGGTGCTGGCCCGCATCAAGGCCTATGCCAATGCAGGGGTTGATCCTTCCATCATGGGAATCGGACCCGTGTCAGCGACGCGCCGTTGTCTGGACAAGGCAGGATGGGATCTGGGCGAGCTGGACCTGATCGAAGCCAACGAAGCCTTTGCTGCCCAGGCATTGTCGGTAGGGCAGGAGCTGGGATGGGACTGGGACAAGGTCAATGTAAATGGAGGGGCTATCGCGCTGGGTCATCCGATTGGCGCGTCGGGCGGACGGGTCGTGATCAATCTCTTGTACGAGATGATTCGGCGTGACGCGCACAAGGGGCTGGCGACCTTGTGTATTGGTGGTGGCCAGGGTGTCGCGCTGGCTATCGAGCGATAGGCCAGGGGCTACACGCTTTGTAATGCTACAGGTGTGTAGCCACTGAATTTTCGATGCGTATGTGGTCGTTATGCAAAGACCCTTTTCTTGATGGGAGTCATAACGATGTCTATTTTACGCATGCTGAAAGCCGGTACCTTGAGCGGGCTCATGGCGATTGCGGGAGGCGTGATGGCCGCTGACGCGGACAATCCTTTGACCCAGGAGCGTTGGAAGACGCGTCCCCTTGTTGTCCTGGCGACTTCGGCGGATGATCCGGTGCTCAAACAGTTGACCACCTCCCTTGAAGAGCCACGCAACCGTGAGGCTTTTATCGAGCGGAATATGGTGCTTTATACCGTAGTCGGTGATCGTGGCCAGCGTAACGGTGAGCCGCTGAGCGAACATCAGACCCAGGCGCTGGTCAGTGCGCTTGATGAGCAGCCGAGCGGCAACGCAACGGTCATCTTGGTTGGCAAGGACGGCGGGAAGAAAATCGTGCAACAAGGCCAGATTGATCCTGCTGCGATCTTTGCTACCATTGACAAGATGCCCATGCGCCAGCATTAACCCTGGGCGGCATAGTCATAGGGGCCACCTTTTTCCAGGGCGCGTTGATACGCCGGTCGCGCATGGATACGCTCCAGAAAGGCCTTCAGCTTGGGGCGGCCCTGCGTCAAGCCTGCGCGACAGGCAGCCGCTTCCAGCGGAAAACTCATCTGTATATCGGCTGCTGTAAAGACGTCACCGGCAAACCATTCGTGCTTGCTCAACTCACTTTCCAGATAATCGAAGTGCAGGTTCAGCTGCGGCTGAATGAAGACTCGGGTGACCTGATCACTGATAGCGCGCGCGATAGGGCGGGCGAAAAAAGGCATCGGACCGGTGCGGACACGGTCGAACACCAGCTTGAGAAGCAGGGGTGGCATGGCTGAGCCTTCGGCATAGTGCAGCCAGTAGGTATAGCGTGCACGCTCGGGGGCGTCGGCGGGGGGAACGAGTGACTGCCCGTAGCGGTGGGCCAGATAATCGATGATGGCGCCTGACTCCGCCAAGGTCATCGAGTCATCGGTAATAACCGGCGACTTGCCCAATGGGTGAACATCACGCAGCTCCTTTGGCGCCAGCAACGTCTGCGGATCACGCTCATAACGTTTGAGCTGATACTCGAGCCCCAACTCCTCAAGCAGCCAGAGGACACGTTGCGAGCGGGAGTTGTTGAGGTGATGAACCGTGATCATGAGCGCTCCATAGGCTGAGTAGATACATAGCCTAGCGTACTGTGCGTCTCGCCAAGCAATAAGCGGAACCAAATAAAAAGGCGCCGTGTAACGGGCGCCTTTTTGGACAGCGAAAACTCAGCGACGCTTCAGCCAGGCCGCATAGGGCGGTGGCAGCAGATCCTGAGGGTTCTCGCGACCCAATTCGATAGCGGCATGGTAAGGCCAGAAGGGATCACCCAGTACAGCCTTGCCCAGCATGATCAGATCGGTCTGGCCGCTTTCGATGAGTTCATTGGCATCCTTGGGTTCGCGAATGGACCAGCTGATGGAGGTCAACACATCGACCGCATCGGTGATCTGCTTTGCCTTGTCGCCCATGAAGCCTGGCTTGCCCCATGGAACATTGGACACATCAGGCGTGTTGAAGCCCATGCTGACGTCGATCAGGTCCATACCGCCTTCCTTGAAGCGGCGAATCAGCTCGATGGACTCTTCCATACCCTGGTCGCCTTCAACGAAGTCGGTCACGCCCAGGCGTACGATCAATGGTAGGTTCTGGGGCCATACCTCGCGTACGGCATGGAAGGTTTCCAGCAGGAAGCGTGCACGGCCTTCGAAGTCGCCACCGTATTCATCGGTACGCTTGTTGGCCAGCGGCGAGAAGAAGCTCTGCGCCAGGTAACCATGGGCGAAGTGCAGTTCAAGCAACTCGAAGCCCGCCGCAAGAGCGCGCTTGGCAGCAGCTACGAAATCAGCTGTAACGCGATGGATGTCCTCGATCGTCATCTGCTTGGGGGCACGGGGCAGGTGGGCACCAAAGGCATTATCGGAGGGGCCAATGGTTTCCCAGGCCAGCGGGTGATCTTCCGGCAGATGATCATCGCCTTCCCAGGGACGGTTGGCGCTGGCTTTGCGGCCGGCGTGAGCAATCTGGATACCGGCTACGGCACCGGTGGATTTGATGAAGTTGACGATAGGCTTGTAGGCTTCGGCCTGCTCATCGTTCCAGATCCCCAGGTCAGCAGGGGTGATACGGCCTTCAGGGGAGACGGCGCTCGCCTCTACAACAATAAGACCTGCACCGCCTGCCGCACGCGAGGCATAATTCTGGAAATGCCATTCGTTGGGCATGCCGTCTTTTGCCATGTACTGGCACATGGGGGAGACGGCAATACGGTTACGCAGGGTGACGTCTTTGATTTTCAGTTCGCTAAACAGATCAGCCATTGGGCATGTTCTCCAAGAGTAGGTAGCATCTGGCAGTTAGAGGCTTACCGATATATTGTGTTCAATATAATTGCGTGAAATGTAAACAAGCAAGAGGCTCGGCGTCGCAGGATGTTCGCTTTGGTCTCGACGAGGTCGTCATGTCTGATTCGATAAAAGAGACGCCAAATCGCTCCGTGTGCGAGCTTTCACTCGACGAACAGTTGTGTTTTCCGCTCTACGCAGCGGCAAATGCCACCATTCGCGCCTATCGGCCATTACTTGACCCTCTGGGCCTTACGTATCCGCAATATCTGGTCATGCTTGTGCTCTGGGAGCGGGACGGGCTCAAGGTCACTGAGATCGGCAGGCGCCTGCATCTGGATACCGGAACCCTTACCCCGCTGGTCAAACGCCTCGAAGTCGCCGGTCTGGTCCAACGGTCTCGCCTAGTTGAGGACGAGCGTTGTGTGGCGGTAACGCTGACTCAGGATGGGCGAGCCCTGCAGGAGGCCGCACGTGGCATTCCCGGTACGATGAAACAGACGCTTCCTCTGGATGCCGACACGGTGGCGGCTCTGAAGGCAGGTCTTTCACGCCTGATCGAAGTCAGCGAAACATTGAACGGACGCGATTAGGCCTGGATTGAAACTATAAGGCGCCACGCTTTCCTAACCCTCTGAAACAGTACATTCGATAGGGTGCTGCCATGGCAAAGGCGCATGCACTCAAAGCGCCATGATAGAGACAACAGGTTAAGGATTCTTGAATGCGCGTGTTTAGAACGCTGGGACTGCTGGGGCTGATTTCATTGCTGGCTGCCTGTGCGACACCGTTCGGACCGCCGGCCACGCTGGACGGCAAACTCAGGCGACTGGGCTATAGCCAAGGCGAGCCAATCCGTACAATCCTTGGGTTCGACTTGTCTGGATGGAATTATCTGGATCGCAGCCACATTGCGCTGGGAACTGGCCTGGGGCGGGCCTATCTGGTTGAGTTTGCGCAGCCTTGCGGCAACCTGCAGGCAGGTAACCGTATCGGCTACAGCTCAAGAGCGGCCGGCTTGCGGCCTGGAGATCTGATCATTTCCAATGCGCCAGCCGGTGATGCGGAGCGGTGTACCATTGGTGAGCTGTACAAGCTGATTCCCCTGGACCGCTGATCGCTGCACCGTAGGAGTGGTACTTTGAAAAGCAGCTCTGCCCATTTTCTCCCAAGGAGTTTTCGCGTGAGGCGTCTGATTCCGTTTGCCGCTTTTTTCCTTTTTCCGTTGCTGGCCCAGGCCGAGACCACCAACTGCCGTGTGGTAGGTGTGCACGATGGCGATACGCTGACCTGCCTGACGCCACAGAAAAAGCAGCTCAAGGTTCGATTGGCCGAGATCGATACGCCTGAGTCCAAGCAGCCCTATGGGACTCGTGCGCAGCAGTCCCTCTCCAGCATGGTTTTTGGTAAGGATGTGCGGCTTGAGGTACAGGATACCGACCGCTACGGCCGCAAGGTGGCGCGCGTTTACCAGGACAGGACAGATGTGAATGCCGAGCAGGTCAAGTCCGGCTCGGCCTGGGTGTACCGGCAGTATTTGAAAGACAAGTCGCTGCTGGATCTTGAGGCCGAAGCCAAGGCTGCCAAGCGCGGTCTTTGGGCGCTACCGGAGTCGGAACGCATGCCACCGTGGGAGTGGCGCAAGGCCGACCGTGATAAGCGTCAGGATAAGCGGCAGGGATCAGCCACCTACATGCCGCCGGTCAAGCCGGCAAGCGAGGAAGGCGGCGAGTTCAACTGCTCGACGCTCAAACGCTGTAATGCCATGTCCAGCTGCGCCGAGGCGAAATTTCAACTGCAGCAATGTGGCAACACTCAGATCGATGGAAATCACGACGGGGTGCCCTGCGAGGCGCTTTGCAAGCGGTAGGATTGTTATAACCGTAAGCCTTGCGGGCTTACGGGCTTTCATTGACCCCGTCAGGGTATATAGGCGTTGATGAAGATGGCGGGATCGACCCGGGCATCGTTCAGGCTGACATTCCAGTGCATATGCGGCCCGGTGGCTCTACCCGTCGACCCCACGAAGCCTACCACGCCACCTCTGGGCACATCCTGCCCCAGCTTTACATTTACTTTGGACATATGGCAGAACATGCTGATAAAGCCCTGTCCGTGGTCGACAAATACCGTACGGCCATTAAAGAAATAATCGCCAATCAGAATGACCTTGCCTGCGGCTGGCGCCTTAATCGGTGTACCGGCTGGAACGGCAAAATCGAGGCCTGAATGTGGGTTGCGCTCCTGGCCATTGAAAAAGCGCCGCAAGCCGAACGGGCTGGAAAGGCGTCCATCGACGGGGCGGTCCAGCAGCAGGTTACTGGGCGTACCGGGGGAAAAGATCTGATAGGCCTTGGTCTGCTCAGCCAGCTCATGCTCGATTCGCTTGAGATCCGCCGGATTAGGGTTTACCTGCCGATCATTTTTCAGCGTGATGTGCTGTTCCTTATAGTGGCGACTGCGCACGGCAAAGGTTTCCGTGCGGCTACCATTGACCGTCAATGTCTGCTGACCGGGTTTGATCGTGAGTGGAATACCGACGATAGCGATCCAGCGCTGGCCCTCTTCATGGACCACCATGACCGGCTTCCCTTGATAGGTCGCTTTGGGAGCCGTCGGGCCGTTGCCCAATGGAACAACCGCTACACCCCCTGGAACAGGTTTATCCAACAGGCGGGTGATGAAGCCTTCAGCATGGGCGCAAAAGGTAAAACATAAGGTAATCAGTAGCAGAAGAAAGCGAGGCATAGGAAAACAATCAAGGCGATGTGATCCAGTCATCCTCGTTCATGTCTTGGCTTCTGGCAAATCGCTCGTGGCTGAACCCGGGCGAGTTCACACCGGTCACTGCATGAGGACATCAAGGAAAGCCTCATGAAGCTCTACTACTACGAACACTGTCCCTTCAGCACCAAGGCGCGTATGGCGCTGGGCCTCAAGCAACTCGATGCAACGCTTCAGGTGCTGTTGTATGACGATGCAGCCACCCCTGAGCGTTTGGTAGGCAAGAAGACTGTCCCGATCCTGGTAAAGGACGACGGGACCGCCATGACGGAAAGTCTGGCGATTGTTCACTATCTTGATCATCTCGATGACAGACCAATGATCGAGCAGGCCCATTCACAAGCTGTAACCGCCTGGATTGAATCTGCCCTGCCGTCGTTTCAGCAGCTGGGCTATCCGCGCTGGGCACAGATCGGCCTCAAGGAGATGGGCTCGCGTGAGGCGCACGCGCTGTTTGTCGAGAAGAAAAGCCAGATCATCGGAGATTTCAATGCGGCCCTGTCAAACAGCCAGCAGGCAATTGATGACATCAATCACCGCCTGACATTACTGGTCGAGATGTACAGCCTTGATCCGGCGCGTCCGCAGCTCCTGCTGGATGACTTCAACCTGTTTCCGATCCTGCGCGGCTTGAGCGTCACGGCTGGGCTGGAGTGGCCAGACTCGGTGCGCCGCTATGTCGACGAGCTGAGCGCACGTGTTCAGGTAGAAACGTTTTTCAGTCGCGCCTGCTAATGGTCAGTCCAGCAGGGAGAGCGTCGTTGGTTCCCGATGATTGTCTTCCACCCGAACATCCAGCTCGCCTTCAGCCAGGCGGGCTTTGAGGCGCTGGCCATTACGCGTTTGATCGGTGGACCGGATGGCGTGGCCGCGTTCGTCGAGCAGAATGCTGTAACCACGACCCAGAGTGGCAAGCGGGCTGACGATATGCAGCGTTTGAACCTGGGCGGCCAGGCGCTGACGACGCTCCTTGAGCTGGCGTTCCATGCAGCGCGGAAGCTGCTGGGCCAGTTGATCCAGCCGCTGACGTAGCAGAGCAAGTTGACGGCCCGGATGCTGGCCAGCCAGTCGCGTCTCGATATGGGCAAGGCGGTCCCGCCGTCGGTTCATGTCGATGACAAAGGCGCGGCGCAGGCGCATGTCCAGATCATCGATACGCTGAGCCTGCTGGCGCAGCCGCTCGCCCGGATGCTTGAGCCGACGCGTCATGTTTTCCAAGCGCAACTGCTCACGGCTGAGCCGCTCACCCATGCGGACAACCAGGCGCCGATACAGCGCGTCCAGGCGGTTTTTAAGGTCCCCGCTGTGAGGGGCCAGAAGTTCGGCTGCAGCTGAGGGGGTAGGGGCGCGTACGTCGGCCACGAAGTCGGCAATCGACACATCCGTCTCATGCCCGACCGCGCTCACGATAGGCGTTTGAACGGCTGCAACAGCGCGGGCAACCTGCTCTTCGTTAAAGCACCATAGATCCTCAAGAGAGCCACCGCCCCGGGCCAGAATGATCGCATCGAAACCCTGCACGTCTGCCGTTTGCAACGCACGAACGATCTGTCCGGTGGCCTCACGCCCTTGTACTGCCGTAGGTATCAGGACCAGCTCGACCTGTGGCGCACGGCGCTTGAAAACGCTGACGATATCGCGGATGACCGCCCCGGTCGGTGAGGTCACGATTCCGATACGGCACGGATGGCCCGGCAGCGGTTTCTTTCGCTCTTGCGCGAACAAGCCTTCGTCCAGCAGTTTCTGCTTCAAGGCTTCGAATGCCTGTCGCAAGAGCCCGTCACCTGCTGGCTCCAGGGTTTCCAGAATCAGCTGATAATCACCACGGCCTTCAAACAGCGAGACCTTGCCGCGAACCTTCACTGCCATGCCATCCTTGAGCAGGTTTCTGACACGCACGGCGTTCTGCCGGAAGAGGGCGCACCGTACCTGGGCGTCCTTATCCTTCAAGGTAAAGTAGATATGGCCGGAGGCGGGGCGGGCAAGATTGGATATCTCGCCTTCCACCCAGACCTGAGAAAAGACGTCTTCCAGCAGAACACGGGCACGGCCGTTGAGCTGGCTGACGGTTAGGACCTCACGGTCGAGGCCGAGACGTTGAAAAGGATCGTTAAGCATGGCGGGCATCATAAGCCCGCCGTCGGCTGGATGCTAGCGACCCAGCACGTCTGGGTTCGCGACATTTTCCGGCTCGCCCGCAAAGAAGGCGATCAGATTGGCAAACGCTTCGCCAAAGTAGAGTTCGTAGCTGTGTTTCTCTACGTAACCCAGATGAGGCGTGCACAGGATGTTGGGGTGGGAAAGCAGGGGATGGCCGGCCGGTACAGGCTCCTCTTCATATACGTCTACCGCGGCATAGCCTGGGCGACCTGCCTCGACAGCTTCAAACAGTGCGCCCGGCTCGATCAGACCTGCACGGGCAGCATTCACCAAAAGGGCTGACCTCTTCATCAACGCCAAGTCCTCACGACGGACGATATGACGGGTCTTGTCTGAAAATCGCAGGTTCAGGCTCAGTACATCCGACTCGGCAAAGAAGGTTTCCTGGCTGTCGGCGGCGCGATGACCGTCCGCCAGTGCAGCCTGCCTTGAAGTCTCACTGCCCCACACCAGAACAGGCATGCCAAAGGCCTGACCATATCGGGCGAGCAGCTTGCCAATCTTGCCGTAGCCCCAGATACCCAAAATTTGGCCGTTCACGCGTTCGCCCAGATTGACCTGCCAGCCACCGGCATAAAAGGCATCGATGGCTGGTTTGAGCTTGC
This sequence comes from Pseudomonas sp. LTJR-52, assembly GCF_003691465.1. Lineage (NCBI taxonomy): Bacteria > Pseudomonadati > Pseudomonadota > Gammaproteobacteria > Pseudomonadales > Pseudomonadaceae > Pseudomonas > Pseudomonas sp. LTJR-52. The sequence goes on along the minus strand of NZ_CP033105.1, from coordinate 3,560,829 downwards.
GCCGCGCCATGAGAATCAGCGCCCAGGTCAGTTCGGCAGCGGCGATGGGCGAGCCGGTGCCTTCCACCACCGCAATTCCGCGATGAGTACAGGCTGCGACATCCAGATGACCGGTCGCCTTGCCGGTCTGGCTGATCAGCTTGAGGCGGGGTAGATGGGACAGCAGCGCCTCGTCGACATGTGTTCGCTCACGGGTCAGCACCAGCGCATCGGCTTCTCGAAAGCGCTCGATCAGAACGGCTGGGTCACGCTCGGCATCATGATAGACCGTGACGGTATGCCCGGCACGTTCGAGCAGGGTAAAGCAGTCCAGGGTTTCGACAACGTGTTGATAGTCGTCCGGGATGACGATGTGCATGGCGGCGCTCCGTTGTGTTCTTGTGCCGACAGTTGAGCATAAGAATAGAGAGCCGCCTAGGTGGGATGGGCCGTCTGGGCAGGGTGCCCAGACGGATAATCTGATGCCCTCAAAAGGTCACGCTGGCACTCAGGCGCGCCGTACGAGGCTCGCCCACATTGACCTGCAATGCGCTACCGGTGCTGGAGGGGTAGTAATGCTTGTCAAACAGGTTGTCGACGTTGAGTTGCAGCTTGGCTTTATAGCCATGCACAGGCAAGTCCCAGCGTAGGAAGGCATCGGATATAGTGTAGCTACTCATCCAGTAACTGTTGGCATTGTCACCAGCGCGCTCACCGATGTAACGCAGACCTGCACCAGCATGCCAGCTACCAAGGCTAGAGGGCACGTTCAGATGGTGGGTTAAATATAGGCTTGCCGTATGCTTAGGCGCTTGGCTTAGGCGATTTCCTTCGTTATCAGGATCATCAAGGATTTCAGTATGGGTGTAGGCGTAAGTGGCGATCATATCCCAGCGCTCAGCGATCCGCCCCGTTATATCCAGTTCAATTCCTTGTGAGCCTACTTTGCCGGCAGCATCAGAAACACTCTCGCCGCTAACAGTCGTGGTAGTAACGACATTTTTCTTTTCAATATCGAATAGCGCTAGATTGGCATAAAGACCTGGCACAATATCGTATTTTGCCCCCACCTCATAACTACGGCCTTCTTCGGGATCAAAGGTCCGCCCAGTATCGTCTACCGTGTCGTTAGGGACAAAAGAGCGACTATAGTTGCCGTACAGTGATAGCGCTTCATTGACGTTGAATACCACGCCTGCAAAGGGCAGAAAGGTATCACCGTTATCGTCACGGTTGACCGTGCGACTGGCTCCAAGACCCTGGGCACTATATTGATCATAATGCTGATAGCGTCCGCCCAGTACCAGTATCCAATGCTCGTTCAGATGCCAGTTGTCCTTGAAATAGAACGATGTGGACGTCAGCTCATTGGATAGGTTGCTGGTGGATGTACTGACTACGCTGGGCTCCGCCAGGCTGCCATAGGTAGGGTTGTAGATATTGAATCCACTCTGCGCCGTGTTGCGGTAGGATTTACCTCGGTATTTATCGGAGTTTTCCTGCTCTGCGCCAATCAACAGATCATGACGTTGCCCCAGAACATCTTGATGGCCGATAAAATCCAAACTGCTATAGCGGCTCTCATAATCGTAATGGCCACCATTGGCCTGGCGGCGTAAAGTTCCTGTGCTTGAGAGGGAGCTAGGTTGCGCAATAGCCAGGCTATAGCGATCATTATTCCAACCGTATGTCAGGCGCGTTTTCCAGTCGTCGCTAAGTTGATATTCAAAGCGTGCAGTAACGGTTTCGCTGATACCTGTAGTTTTGGCCCACTTTTCGTCTAGACGTTTGCTATAGCTCACATCTGCTGGATGACCGTCAACAAACACGGTACCGCGGTCAAACGGGCTCGTATAGTCGTTGTATTCATAGGCCAGCGTTACACTGGCGCGTTCACCGGTCCAACTCAGCGAGGGAGCTATGAGTGTATGCTGGTCGATACCATAGTTACGCCAGTAATCCTCGCTTTGCCGCTCGGCAATCAGACGGTAGGCTAACCCTGTGTCGCCTATCGGACCAGTTGTATCAAGCGCCAAGCTACCTCCGCCCTCGCTATAGGCCGAGCCGCTAAGTGTTGTGCTCTGCATGTATTCGGGCTGCTTACTGATCACATTGATCAACCCTCCAGGCTCCAGGGCGCCATAAAGCAGGGAGGCGGGCCCCTTGAGTATCTCGATACGGTCAGTCGTCGCACTCATGTTATGAGATACCACCGAGCGAATCCCGTCGCGCAAAATAGATCCATCATCATTAGTACCAAATCCGCGTTTGACTACCGAATCTTTGGTATTGCCCAGCGTATTACCCTGACTGACTCCACTAACAAATTTCAATGCATCATCCAGGGAACGCACGTGATAGTCCTGGATTGTCTGCGGTGTTACTACATTGATCGATTGTGCCTCTTCCTTAATGGGCACATCACTTTTGCTCGCCGTGCTGGTGCGCTTGGCTGTATAGCCGTCTTCTGCCTGAGGCATATCTGCCTGGATTTCCATGGTAGACAGGTCGACGCGGTCTTCCGCCTGGGCCGGTAGGGTGTACGCAGCGATGCAACCGGCAAGCAGGGAAAGAAGAAAAGGTATTTGCCGGACATGGCCAAAGGGGCGTGGCGAGGCTTTCAAGATAGGTGCTCATGATTTGGTAATGATAATTATTCTAATTTGATATTGTTTCCCATGTAAACGGAGCGGCAACTTTCATGCCTACGTTGAGGCTTTCCTCTAGGACAGGTATAATGTCGCGCTTCTTATTTTTCCCGCCCGGGAGCCCCTGCCATGCTGCGCATCAGCCAAGAAGCCCTGACTTTCGACGACGTTCTCCTGATTCCCGGTTATTCCGATGTCTTGCCAAAAGACGTCAGCCTGAAGACCCGCCTCACGCGCGGTATCGAGTTGAACATTCCCCTGGTATCCGCTGCGATGGATACCGTAACCGAGTCCCGTCTCGCCATTGCCATGGCCCAGGAAGGCGGTATCGGAATCATCCACAAGAATATGACGGTCGAGCAGCAAGCTGCTGAAGTCCGCAAGGTCAAGCGCTTCGAGGCCGGCGTTGTAAAGGACCCGATCACGATCGATGCCAGCGCAACCGTCCGCGACCTGTTCGACCTAACGCGTCAGCACAACATCTCGGGTGTACCGGTCCTGGCCAACGGTGATCTGGTCGGTATCGTCACCTCCCGTGATGTGCGCTTTGAAAACCGCCTCGATATTCCGGTACGCGATGTAATGACGCCCAAGGAGCGTCTCGTTACCGTTCGCGAAGGTGCCAACAAGCAGGAAGTGCGCGAGCTCTTGCACAAGCACCGTCTGGAAAAGGTCCTGATCGTCGATGAGGCCTTCAACCTGAAAGGCATGATGACCGTCAAGGACATCGAAAAAGCCAAGGCCTATCCGAACGCCAGCAAGGACGAAGCGGGCAGCCTGCGTGTCGGCGCTGCCGTCGGTACCGGCGCCGAGACGCCTGAGCGTGTGTCTGCGCTGGTTGCTGCCGGTGTTGACGTTATTGTGGTCGATACCGCTCACGGTCACTCCAAGGGTGTGATCGAGCGTGTACGCTGGGTCAAGGAAACCTATCCGCAGGTTCAGGTCATCGGTGGCAACATCGCGACCGGCGAAGCGGCCAAGGCACTGGCTGATGCAGGCGCCGATGCCGTCAAGGTCGGTATCGGCCCGGGCTCCATCTGCACCACGCGTATCGTAGCCGGTGTAGGTGTTCCGCAGATCTCCGCCATTGCCAACGTTGCCGCTGCGCTGGAAGGTACAGGTGTTCCGTTGATCGCTGATGGTGGTATCCGTTTCTCCGGTGACCTGTCCAAGGCCATCGTGGCGGGCGGTTACTGTGTAATGATGGGCTCGATGTTTGCCGGTACCGAAGAGGCGCCAGGCGAGGTCGAGCTGTTCCAGGGTCGCTCCTACAAGTCCTACCGTGGCATGGGCTCGCTGGGTGCGATGTCGCAGAGCCAGGGCTCCAGCGACCGTTATTTCCAGGACTCCGCGTCCGGTGCTGAAAAGCTGGTACCGGAAGGCATTGAAGGTCGCGTACCGTACAAAGGTCCGTTAGCCGCTATCATTCATCAATTGATGGGTGGCCTGCGTGCCTCCATGGGTTACACCGGCTGCGCCACGATCGAGGAGATGCGTACCAAGCCTCAATTCGTTCGCATCACCGGCGCCGGCATGGCGGAATCCCATGTACACGATGTGCAAATTACGAAAGAAGCGCCCAACTACCGCGTAGGCTGATTGCCGCGACGATAGGTTCGCTGGGTGTTTTATGTTGAGATTCGGGGCTGTCTTAGACGGCCCCGAATCGTCTGTTCTTACCGCTCATGAGAAATGGCCATGTCCCAAGACATCCACGCTCACCGTATTCTGATTCTCGACTTCGGTTCCCAGTACACCCAGTTGATCGCACGCCGTGTGCGTGAGCTCGGTGTTTACTGCGAACTCCATCCCTTCGACATGGATGACGCCGACATCCGTGCCTTTGCCCCTCGCGGTATCATCCTTGCCGGCGGACCGGAATCGGTACACGAAGCCAATAGCCCTCGCGCACCCAAGGCCGTATTTGAGCTGGGTGTTCCGCTGCTAGGCATTTGCTATGGCATGCAAACCATGGCCGAGCAGCTGGGCGGCAGAGTCGAAGGCTCCAACGTTCGCGAGTTTGGTTATGCTAAAGTCGATGTAGTCGGCAAGAGCCGCTTGCTTGACGGTATCGAAGACCATATCGACGACGATGGCGTCCTTGGTCTGGATGTCTGGATGAGCCACGGCGACAAGGTATCCAACCTGCCGGAAGGTTTCCATATCGTTGCCAGCACTCCAAGCTGCGCCATTGCAGCCATGGGTGACGAAAAACGCGGCTGGTATGGCGTGCAGTTCCATCCGGAAGTGACTCATACCAAGCAGGGCGGCCGTATCCTGTCGCGCTTCCTGTTGGATATCTGCCAGTGCAAGGCACTGTGGACACCCTCCAATATCGTTGAAGACGCCATTGCCCAGGTTCGTGCCCAGGTTGGTAGCGCCAACGTGCTGCTCGGGCTGTCCGGTGGTGTGGACTCTTCCGTGGTCGCTGCGCTGTTGCACAAGGCCATCGGTGATCAGCTGACCTGTGTCTTCGTCGATAACGGTCTGCTGCGTCTGCATGAGGGCGATCAGGTCATGGCCATGTTTGCCGAGAACATGGGCGTGAAGGTCATTCGTGCCGATGCCGAGCACCGCTTCCTGACCAATCTGGAAGGCGAAGCCGATCCAGAGAAGAAGCGCAAGATCATTGGCCGCACCTTTATCGACGTGTTCGATGCAGAAGCCAGCAAGCTGCCAAACATCAAGTTTCTGGCACAGGGCACTATCTATCCGGACGTGATCGAGTCTGCTGGCGCCAAGACGGGCAAGGCGCACGTGATCAAGTCCCACCACAACGTGGGTGGCCTGCCGGAAGAGATGAACCTGAAGCTCGTCGAGCCGCTGCGTGAGCTGTTCAAGGATGAGGTCCGCAAGATTGGTCTGGAGCTGGGCCTGCCCTATGACATGGTGTACCGCCATCCTTTCCCCGGCCCGGGTCTGGGCGTGCGTATCCTGGGTGAAGTAAAAAAGGAATACGCCGACCTGCTGCGTCGCGCGGATGACATTTTCATCACCGAACTGCGCAAGGCTGATTGGTATCACAAAGTCAGCCAGGCTTTCGTAGTATTCCAGCCGGTCAAGTCGGTTGGTGTGGTTGGCGATGGCCGCCGTTACGCCTGGGTCGTAGCCCTGCGTGCTGTAGAAACGATCGACTTCATGACCGCGCGTTGGGCTCACTTGCCTTATGAGCTCTTGGAAAAGGTTTCCAACCGCATCATCAACGAGATCGACGGCATTTCCCGCGTGACCTACGACGTGTCGAGCAAGCCGCCGGCAACGATCGAGTGGGAATGATCTGACGCATTAAGCACAAAGGCCGCCTTTCTAGGCGGCCTTTGTGCTTTTAGCCGATCCGTTTTAGCCCCAGCCACCGTCGACAGGAAACTCGTGCCCTGTCAGTTGGGCACTGTCATCCGCCGCTAGGAACAGCACAGTAGGGGCAACGTGCTCAGGAAGCAGGCGCAGTTTGAGGCACTGGTGTTCCTGAATACGGGCTTCGTCTTCCGGCGTGATCCATTTTTCCAGCTGACGCTCGGTCATGATGCAGCCTGGCACAACCGTATTGACACGAATGGCATCGACACCCAGATCCCGCGCAAAGGTTCGTGTCAGCCCATGTACCGCTGCTTTGGCACTGACATAGGCTGCCAGCCCGCCAAGCGCAAGCTGGACGCTGATGGAGCCAAAGTTGATGATCGATCCGCCGCCAGCTTGGATCATCTGTGGCGCAGCGGCCTGAATAGCAAAAAATAGGGGGCGCAGGTTGATGGCCATGCGGTCGTCCCAGTATTGGGTATCCACTTGGCGCCAATCGTGACGATCATCATTGGCAGCGTTGTTAACCAAGACACGGATAGGCCCCAACGCTTGTCCTGCGTCCCTTATGGCTTCCTGAAGACTATCGATGTCTCGGATATCACAGCGGCGAAACCAGGGGGCTTGGCCGGTTTCGGTCTCCAGCTCAGTTATCAGGCGCTGACTGGCCTGCTCGTTGATATCGATAAAGGCGACGTGTGCGCCTTGTGTGTGAAAGGCGCGAGTCAGGGCACCACCGATGCCGCTGCCGCCACCCGTAATGAAAACGGTGCGGTCCTTGAGGCTAGGGTACTGTGCAGTTGCTTGAGTCATTTAGATTTCTCTGTATGGACAAGAATTAGGCGCGCTCGGCGACCAGGTCGGATGCTGAAGGCGTCCGAGGTGACCAGGCAGCATTCATTTCTTCCAGGGTTTTGTTTTTTGTCTCTGGGACCCAACGCCAGACAAATACAGCGGCCAGCAGGCCCATAGCGCCATATACCCAATAGGCGAAGCCGTGGTTGAAAAGGTCGTTCAACCAGGCATTGCTGTTCATCATGGGGAACGTCCAGGACACCAGTAGATTGGCTAACCATTGAGTAGCGACAGCAATGGAAAGAGCGCCTCGAATACTGTTAGGAAAGATCTCCGAAAGCAGAACCCACACCACAGGCCCCCAGGAAACTGCAAAGGCGGCTACGTACACCAGCATCATCAACAGGGCAGTAATGCCTAGGCTTTGCAGGTAGAACGCTGTACCCAGCCCCAGCATGCTAACGGCCATTCCAAGCGCGCCGATGATCATCAGGGGTTTACGCCCAACACGATCTACCAAAACGATGGCAACAACCGTGAAGATTAGATTCACTGCACCAACAATGATGGTCTGGATCAACGAGACGTCTGCTTGGCTACCCATGTTCTTGAAGATTTCCGGCGCGTAGTACAGCACCACATTGATGCCCACAAACTGTTGGAAGATGGACAGCAGCATGGCAATCAGGATGAGGGCGCCGCCATAAGAGAGCCAGGGCGCTTCACGGTGGCTCTGCTGGAAGGACAGACGAATCTCATTAAGAATGGTTTGTGCTGCGGCAGAGCCGTTGATTTGTTCAAGTACCTCCAGGGCACGGCCCGGTTGGCCTTTCATGACGAGATAACGGGGTGTTTCAGGCGTCTTGAGAAGAAGCGCCATAAAGGCGAAAGCCGGTACGATCTCTGAGCCCAGCATCCATCGCCAGCCGTATTGGCTCAGCCATTCCGTAGTTTGGCCGCGGGCAATGAAGTAATTGACGAAATACACCAATAACATGCCAAAGATGATGCAGAACTGGTTGCACGACACCAGCCGACCACGCATGTGACTGGGTGCAATTTCAGCGATGTACATAGGCGAAAGCATAGAGGCAATACCAACCCCTATTCCGCCTATGATCCTATATAGGTTAAAGGCGCTGATGTGCTCAATACCAAATACGTTAACGACTTCAGGCAAGGCGGAGCCGATAGCCGAGACGATAAAAAGCAAGGCGGCTAGAATCAGCCCGTTGCGACGGCCTAGACGCTGGCTGATATAGCCCGCAAAAAAGCCTCCGATTACGCAGCCTAGCAAGGCTGATGCAATGGTAAATCCAGTAATAGAGTTGGCGAGATTAGGCGTGATTTCATCAGGAAGAATGAAAACTTGCCTGTAGAACAGCCAGCCCGTAATAGCGGAAACAATCGCAGCAAACACTAAGCCACGAATGCGTCCGTAAAGCCGCATGAAGTAATAGATACTTAAGGCAAGCACAAGCAGGGTGCTGAGCAAAAGCGTGTTTTTAAACTCAATGACGACCCGACTGGCCTGCATAGGGTCTTGAAACAACGGGTCAATAAAGTGCATCCGTATCGGTTCTACAGCACCGGAAATCACGGCAGTGTCGTAGCCGAACAGCAAGCCGCCGAATGCTGCGGCAATAGTGACGAATACCAAGAATCCAGAGGATTTGGCACGGTTCATGTTGTCTCCTAGGCTGTGGAGGCAGCCGGTTTTTGTATTTGTTAGCGATTCCCTGGAGTACAACGATCCGCCTCCTTGCGGATCAAAAAACTGTGCTGAGTAGTGAGGCAGGTTCAGCCTGGAGTAGTCAGGCTGAACAGTTCAGGTAAATACAGGGCGGCTGATGGGTCACTGTAGAGGAACAGCGCTCAAGGGCAGGCCGCGGCGCTGAAGATTGTCCATCAGTGAGCGAATGCCGAAGGACCACGGGGCAGCTTGGTCGCTGGTGGTGACCCGGTTGCTCAGCGTGCCCAAACGCGATGTGCTGATCGTGACCACATCGCCCAGCTTGTGAGTGAAGCCTCCGCCGGGTTGATCGCGATCCTGGCGTGGAGCGAATAGGGTACCGAGAAATAGGACAAACCCATCCGGGTACTGGTGGTTGGCATTAAGCGTCTGCGCGACCAGATCGAGTGGGTCTCGGCTGATCTGGCGCATGGAGCTGTGGCCTTCCAACAGATAGCCGTCTTCGCCGTGAATGCGCAAGTCAACCTCTGCCGAGCGCACATCGTCGATGCCGTAACTTTCATCGAAAAGACGAATGAAGGGGCCGATGGCTGTTGAAGCATTATTGTCCTTGGCTTTGGACAGCAGCAGAGCGCTACGACCTTCAAAATCCCTGAGGTTTACATCGTTGCCCAAGGTTGCGCCCTGAACTTTGCCCGTACTGGAGACCACCAGCACAATCTCAGGCTCTGGGTTGTTCCAAGTGGATTTGGGGTGAATACCAATGTCCGAGCCGTAACCTACCGCTGAAAGAGGCTGGGCCTTAGTAAACACCTCGGCGTCCGGCCCTATACCTACCTCCAGGTACTGAGACCATAAGCCCTGCTCGATGAGTACCTTTCGTAGCGCTTCTGCCTGATCTGATCCTGGCACGATGTCGGACAGATCTACACCGATGCGCTCAGTCAATGAGGCGCGGATGTCAGCCGCCTTGCCTGGATCGCCCTTGGCCTGTTCTTCGACGACGCGCTCCAGCAGGCTGGCCGCGAAGGTGACACCGGCTGCCTTGATAGCCTGTAGATCGATCGGTGCAAGAAGCCAGGGCTTGCTCTCATCACGCTCGCGGCTGTCGCTATTGGCGAGCAGACCTGGCAGGTCTATTAGGGGGGCTGGCAATGGCAGCTCACGAAGATAGGCAGCAGGGTTGTCCAGTTCCATCAGCGCGGATACGGTCGAAACAGAGGTGCTGATGTCATACACCGCCTGCTCTTTGACGAGCACCACGGCAGGGCCGGCGGTGGAGCCGGGTAGCCAGACACGGCCGACCCAGGTACCAGCGGCCATGTCGTCAGGCGCTTGATAGGCCGCCGTCAGGGGATGTGAAGGCGTATAGGAAGACATGCGGTTCTCCTTGCTCAATGGGAGTGGCGAGGGGCACCGTTTTCGGTGATCACTCGCATATACAGGGTGGCTGGCTCCAGGCAGCCGCCAGTCGATAACTGCCCGACCAGTTTGCGGTAGAGCTCTTGCCAGGGAGTCTGAGAGGGCGGAATGCTGGGCAAGGCCTCACCGCGCCGACGCTCCAGTTCATCCTCGTCGATCAGCAGTTCGACCCGTCGTGCATTAAGGTCGACCCTCAGGCGGTCCCCTGTCCTGAGCAGGGCAAGTCCGCCGCCTATAGCTGCCTCGGGTGACATGTTGAGAATAGACGGGCTGGCTGAGGTGCCGCTCTGGCGTCCGTCACCCATGCAGGGCAGTGAATCGATGCCTCGACGGATCAGTTCTGAAGGTGGCGCCATGTTGACCACCTCGGCGCTGCCGGGGTATCCCACTGTGCCGCAACCGCGAATGACCAGGATGCAGTGCTCATCGATTTCCAGGCTGGGATCGTTGATACGGGCGTGATAATCCTCAGGCCCCTCGAAGACAATTGCACGCGTCTCGAAGGTGTTCTCCTTGCCTGGCTCGGCCAGATAGGTCTGACGGAACGCTTCACCAATAACCGAGACCTTCATGATTGCGCTATCGAAAAAATTGCCGCTCAGGACAATAAACCCGGCGCGATGCTTGAGGGGCGATTCGCAGGGGCGAATCACATCGTTATCCAGCGTCTGATGCTGCGTGATGATCTCGCCAATGGTTTTGCCGGAGACGGTGTTGCAGTGCCGATGGATCAAACCGGCCTTATCCAGTTCGTGAAGCACGGCCGGTACACCGCCCGCGCGGTGAAAGCTTTCACCCAGGTATTCACCTGCCGGCATGCAATTGACCAGCAGCGGGACGTCCTCGCCCAGGCGCTGCCAATCTTCCAGGCTCAGATCGATACCCATGTGGCGGGCAATCGCGATCAGATGTGGAGGGCAGTTGCTGGAAGCCCCTAGGGCCGAAGCCAGCACGATGGCATTTTCGAATGCCTCTCGCGTCATGATCTGCGAAGGGCGGATCTCTTTTTTCACCAAGTCGACAATGCGCTTGCCTGTGACATAGGCCATCTGGCCACGCTCGCGGTAGGCAGCCGGAATGCTGGCGCACCCCGGTAGCGACATGCCGAGCGCCTCGGCCAGTGAGTTCATGGAGAGGGCCGTGCCCATGGTGTTGCAGTGGCCGATGGACGGGGAGGCCGCCGTGGTCATTTCCATGAAGCCTTCGTAGTCGATCGTCCCGGCAGACAATAGGTTACGTGCATGCCAAAGCACGGTTCCGGAGCCGATACGCTTGCCGTTATGCCAGCCGTCCAGCATGGGACCGCCGGAAAGCACGATGGCAGGAAGATCTGTCGTGGCGGCTGCCATCAGACAGGCCGGGGTGGTTTTGTCGCAGCCTGTAGTCAACACCACGCCATCGAGCGGATAGCCGTGCAGAATCTCCACAAGCCCCAGATAAGCCAGGTTTCGATCCAGCGCAGCGGTAGGCCGCCGGCTCTGCTCAGCGAGCGGGTGCACCGGAAACTCCATGGGAATTCCGCCTGCGTCACGAATGCCGGCCTTGACGCGTTGGGCAAGTTCCAAATGGTGGCGGTTGCAGGGGGCCAAGTCGCTACCTGTCTGGGCGATCCCGATAATAGGTCGGCCCGATTGCAATTCATCACGGGTCAGTCCGTAGTTCATATAGCGCTCGACATAAAGCGCGGTCATGTCGGCATGGGCAGGATCATCAAACCATTGCTGGCTGCGTAGTCGGCGTTGTGTGGGTTCACTCATGCTTTGTTGTTCTTCAGATCAGAGGTGAAGGGGCGCATCGAGCGCTCCGGAGCGATGACAGGTATCAGACGCTGTGCTGGAAAAGAACGTGTGAGGGGCAAGGACATGATGCGTTCACCACTATTGTTTTTATTAAGCGAATGTTAGCGCCTACATTTCGATGTTAGCGCCTACATTTTGTTTGTAAAGACCTCTTTTGACGCTAAAATCAGCTGTGCTTATAACGGTATGGATGATGAGAAACCGGAAACCGGCTCGTAGACGAGTCACGATGCAGGACATAGCGGAACACGTCGGCGTGAGTTCGATTACGGTTTCCCGAGCGCTCAAGACGCCGGAAAAGGTTGCCGTGCCGGTGCGTGACAAGATCCTCGAAGCATGCAGCCAACTGGGCTACGTCCCCAACCAAGCTGCTATGGCCCTGGCGTCGGCACGTTCCCAGAATATTGTCGTGTTGATCCCCTCGCTTACCAATAGCGTATTCGTCGACATCCTGGTCGGCATCAAGGAGCGGCTCGACCGGCATGGATATAACCTGCTCATCGGCATAACCGGCTACTCGCTCGAACAAGAGGAACACCTGCTGCGTACCTATCTGCAGCATTCCCCGGATGGGGTGATCCTGACGGGTATCGACCATACGCCCGGGCTATGGGCATTGCTGGAACAACAGCAGATTCCAACGGTGCATACCATCGAAACCCTGACGCGGGACGATTGTTGGAGCGTAGGGTTTTCCCAGTTTGCCGCTGGGTATGCCGCGGCCCGTCATCTGATCGAGTGCGGCTATCGACGTATCGGCATCATTGGCGCGCAGGGCGATCCACGCACGCTGCGGCGTCGAGATGGGTGCCGCCAGGCGCTTGAGGAGGCCGGGTTATATGATCCACAGCGGGAATTGTTTGTTACCAGCAACTCTTCCCTGGCGCTGGGGGCAGAGCTGTTTGAGCGGATGCACCGTGCACATCCCGATTGTGAGGCGCTGTTCTTTTGCAATGATGACTTGGCGCAGGGCGCTGTTTTCAAATGCGGCCGCCTGGGTATTGCCGTTCCCGACCGCATGGCCATCATGGGCTTCCATGACCTAAACGGGTCGGCCTGGACGTCTCCGCCGCTCACGACTGTGGCAACACCACGCTATCGCATCGGTTGTGAGGCCGCAGAGCTGCTTGTCGCTCATCTGGCGGGGCAGGACAGGCCGGAGCGTCATGTAGACCTGGGATTTGAAATCGTTCACCGCGAAACGACACGGCTTGATCCCAGGGCCTAGGTCGCTCATCTCCCATCAGTCTGAAAGCGTGCGTCTCCGCTTACTTAATTGAGAGTGCTTCTTATCTTTGGGTGAAATCGGGTGTATTGTGCGCTCCTCCAATTTCCCGAGGGACTGCATTTCATGTCTTTCACGCGGCGCCAGGTGCTCGGCGGTTTGACCGGTCTGGTTGTGGTAGGGGTAGGCGCTGGCGGTGCTCGCTGGTGGCTGGGGCGGCCACAAGTGGCCAAAGCGTATGACTACGAGCTGATCGCGGCACCGCTAGATGTCGAGTTGGTGCCGGGGCATGTCACGCCTGCGCTGGCCTATGGCGGCCAATTTCCAGGCAAGGAAATCCGAGCGCGGCAAGGCGAGTGGCTGCGTGTCCGCTTCACTAATCATCTTGATCAGCCCACCACGATTCACTGGCATGGCATTCGTCTGCCCATCGAGATGGATGGCGTACCGTATATCTCGCAGGCACCGGTGCTACCGGGCGAGAGTTTCGTTTACCAGTTCAAGACACCAGACGCTGGAACCTATTGGTATCACCCGCATGTCGCCAGTAGTGAACAACTAGGGCGAGGCCTGGAAGGACCGCTTATTGTCGAAGAGCGTGAGCCGACCGGCTTTGCGCACGACATGACGTTGTGCCTGAAGAACTGGCATGTGGATGATCAAGGAGCCTTTACAGCGTTCAGCATTCCTCGAGAGGCGGCTCGCGTAGGCACGCTGGGTCGGCTGACCACGGTAAATGGAAAGCACGTTCCCACCATTGATCTGCCCGCGGGCGCAGTGGTGCGTTTGCGCATTCTGAATGTGGATAACACGGCAACCTACCGATTGAACCTGACGGATGTCGAGGCGCGTATTTACGCGCTGGACGGCCATCCTATCGAGCCTCGGGCGTTTGGCGATGAGTACCTGCTAGGCCCTGGTATGCGCATCGATCTGGCATATAGGGTACCGGCAGCCGGGACAACGGTGTCCCTGCGTAACGGCCCGTTGCGACTGGCTACACTGGGGTCTACCGATCAGGGCGCCCAGCCTGGAGAATGGCCGCGGCCATTGCCGCCCAACCCTGTCAGCGAGCCGGACCTTGAACGGGCGGAAACCGTAAGCTTTCGCTTCGAATGGGTAGCGACCCTGGCCAGCGACCCGGCATACTGCGGCAAGGCGATGTACTGGCAAATCAACGGCCAGGCCGGTGGCGAGCATAAGGAAGGGGACCCGCATCCAGCGTTGGCGAAGTTCAAGCTGGGGCAGAGTTACATCCTTGAGTTTCGTAACATGGCCCAGTATTTCCATCCTGTGCATCTGCATGGGCTGACCTTCAAGGTCTTGAGCTCGGACCGGCATCCCGTGACGCCGTACTACACCGATACCTACCTGCTTGGCAAGAACGAGACAGCTCGGGTAGCGCTGGTGGCCGATAATCCGGGACAATGGATGCTTCACTGCCATGTGATCGACCACATGGAAACCGGCCTCATGGGGACCATTGAGGTCAGCTGACGTTTGAGCTTGTCATGAATCGTATGCGCCGTTTCCCTCCCATTATTGACCGTACCCAGGATGAGCTTTTCATGCGAGAGGCGCTGGCGCTGGCGGCTGAGGGAGCTTCCTTGGGTGAGGTGCCTGTCGGTGCGGTATTAGTTCATGACGGACGGATCATCGGACGCGGCTTCAATCAGCCCATTACCGGCCATGACCCCAGCGCCCATGCAGAAATGCAGGCCATTCGTGCAGCGGCCCTGGCGCTGGAGAACTATCGTCTACCGGACACTACCTTGTATGTAACCCTTGAGCCGTGCAGCATGTGTTCAGGGCTTCTGGTGCACGCCCGGATCCAGCGTCTGGTATATGGTGCATGTGAGCCGCGTGCCGGTGCGGTAGAAAGCCGTGGGCAGTTCTTCAAGCAGGATTTTCTGAACCATCGCGTTATCGTTGAGGGCGGCCTTCTGGCTGAAGAGTGTGGCGCCTTGCTGACCGACTTCTTCCGGGCGCGTCGGAGTAAATCCTAAGGCGCATTAGCCTTTTTCTTTCGCTTCGGCTTGGCCTCCTCGCCAATCAGGCTTAGATCCCATTTGCCCAGGCTTTCCTTCAGGCCTAGCGCCACTGTGAGCCGGTCGGCATCGAACGGCGCGTGGACATTGGCATCATTATCAAAATAGCAGTAGATGTCTCGGCTCTCCTGTGTCGGCAACCGATGTGCCTGGTCAATCAGCTGGGCATCGTCCGGCTCTCCACCTTGCGCCCAAGCCTGAATGCGAGACGTCCAATAGTGCAGCGCTTCATCCGAGTAACGGCTTGAATAGAGCTGCTCGTGACCGTGCAGGCGTATATAAAGAAAGTCTGCCGTGACATCCTCCCGGTACAGCCATTTGCCCGCTGTGTCGGCAATTACCAGCGCCACGTTATAGCGCCGCAGTAGCTCGACAAAAGCGGGATCGATAAAGCTCTCATGCCGGATCTCGACGGCATGGCGCAAGGGGCGATTGGCATCGATACTCAGGCTGCAGCGGCCCTCCATGCGCGCCTCACAATGCAGGGCGAGCGCCTGGGCGGTCTGGGTGTCCTGAGGCAGGAGCTTTAGAAAGGCCTCAAACCGCTCAGGCTCGAACTTCAAATTAGCTGGAAACTGCCAGAGGATAGGTCCCAGTTTCTCCTTGAGCTCAAAGATGCCGGAGGCCAGAAAATTGGCCATCGCTTTTTCGATATCTTTTAGGCGCAGGATATGCGTGATGTAGCGCGGACCTTTGACGCTGAAAAGAAAGTTTTCACCGGTTTCTGCATACCAGCTGGCGTAGCTCTGAGGGCGCTGAAGCGAATAGAAGGAGCCATTGATCTCGATTGTAGACAGCGCCCGTGAGGCAAAGCGCAGCTCCTTGTTTTGAGTCAGCCCTTCAGGATAGAAAACACCCCGCCAAGGCACGTAGCGCCAGCCGGAAATACCAATACGAATCTGCGCAGCCATAGAGAACTCCTCAACTCGTCTCTTCTTCGGACTGCGCGGAGGGGAGTAGGGTTCGGCTAGGCTTCAGCCAGCGTTCGCATGCGCTCAACTACCGCGCGTAGGCCATTGCCACGAGAGGCGGAGAGTTGCCGCTCCAGCCCTAGTTGGCCCAACCAGTCATGAATATCCAGCACGGCCAATTCTTCTCGGATCAGTCCATTGGCTCGGACCAAGAGTACAGCCAGCAGGCCACGGAGAATGCGAGAATCGCTGCCTGCCCGAAAGAAGTGCTGCTCTCCATCCTGCTTGTGAGTGACCCAGACCTGACTTTCACAGCCATAGACCCGATCTTCGTCTCGTCGGGTTTCAACATCGGGCAAGCGTGTCGCCCACTGCAGCAAGAGGCGTGAACGGGCTTCCCACCCGTTGGCGGAAGAGAAGGCATCTAGCGCAGCCTGCGCCTCAGTCGTCAAACCTGTCATCGTAGTAGCTCCAAGGCATTATCCAGCGCCATGAAGAAGCGCTCCAGATCCGCTGAGTCACTATACAGACCGAGAGAAATCCGCAGCGAGCCTGCCTCGCCCAGGCGCTTGAACAGCGGCATGGCGCAATGATTGCCCGCCCGCACGGCAATGCCTTGCTCGCCCAACATATGGGAAAGATCAGCCACATGTATGCCATCAACCACTACGCTGGCCAGGGCAATCTGCGGCTCGCCCAATACACGAACGCCCTCGCGAGCAGCCAGTCCGGCCTGTAGCTTCACGCACAACGCCTGCTCATGACCAAAAATGGATGACTCGTCTTGTGCGCTGAGCCAATCCAATGCTGCCCCCAAGCCAATGGCTGCACCAACAGGCGGTGTCCCGGCCTCCAGCCCCATGGGAGCAGAATGAAACTCAGCGTGTTGATAATCGGCGTTACGCACCATCTCGCCACCAAACTGCCAGGGCGCAAGAGCTGCCAGGGCCTCGGCATGTCCCCAGAGTACCCCTATGGCCTCTGGTGCGTAGAGCTTATGGCCGGAAAATACATAGAAATCCGCGCCCAGGTCCTTGGGACTGTGGCGGCCATGAACCACGCCTTGAGCGCCATCCACAACGAACCAGGCGCCTTGATCGTGGGCCAGACGGGAGAGCTCGGCCAGCGGCTGCCAGGTTCCCAATACGTTCGACAGCTGGCTGATGGCAACCAGACGCGTGCGTGGGCCGATCAGTTCACTGGCTCGATTGAGGTCGATATGGCCCGAGTCTGTAAGCGGCAATACGATCAACTCTACCCCCTGACGCCGAGCCAACTGCTGCCAGGGCAGCAGGTTGGCATGATGCTCCAGGGCACTGACCACAATTTCATCGCCGGGCTTGAAGTGATGCTCAAGCCCGTAGGCTATCAGGTTGAGCCCTTCCGTCGTGCCGCGAGTAAATACGACTTCCCTTGAGCTGGAAGCGCCTAGCCAGCGGGCCACCTTGTCGCGTACGGACTCATAGGCCTGGGTGGCGCGCTCGCCAGGGCGGTGCTGAGCGCGATGAACATTGGCGGCGCCGCGGGCATAGTACGCTGTGAGCGCATCCACTACAGCCTTGGGCTTTTGCGCTGTGGCCGCAGTGTCCAGATAGGTGATGCCGTCTTCTTCAAAGGCAGCAAGGGCCGGAAAGTCGGTGCGCCAGGGGGAGGGCAATGTCATGGCTTCAACTTTTGGAAACGGATGAAAAAAAGCCGCCCGGCCGTGAGCCGGCGGGCGGCCTACTTACAGGTCTGGACCCGGTACCAAGGTACCGGGTTCCATGACTCAGTTATGCGCGTGCAGGGCTTCGTTCAGCTCGATTGCACTCTTGTTGGTTTTGCACTCGACCGCGCCGGTCTGGGAGTTGCGGCGGAACAGAAGATCATTCTGGCCTGCCAGATCGCGCGCCTTGACCACCTGTACCTGCTGGTTCTGATCATCCAGCACAATCACCTTGGTGCCCGCTGTTACATACAGGCCGGACTCCACTGTGCAGCGATCACCCAGCGGAATGCCGATGCCCGCGTTGGCACCGATCAGGCACCCCTCGCCAACGCTGATCACGATATTGCCACCGCCAGACAAAGTACCCATGGTGGAGCAGCCGCCGCCCAGATCCGAACCCTTGCCGACGAATACACCCGCCGAGACGCGGCCTTCGACCATGTTCGGGCCCGCCGTACCGGCATTGAAGTTTACGAAGCCCTCATGCATGACGGTTGTGCCTTCACCGATATAAGCGCCCAGACGAACACGGGCGGTATCGGCGATGCGCACGCCACTGGGAACGACATAGTCGGTCATCTTCGGGAATTTATCGACGGAGAACACTTCCAGCAATTTGCCGCGCAGACGGGCTTCCAGTTGCTCGGAAGGCAGTTCTGCCAGGTCGATGGCACCCTGATTGGTCCAGGCAACATTCGGCAGCAGGGCAAAGATGCCGCTCAGGTTGACGCCGTGCGGCTTGACCAGGCGATGCGACAGCAAATGCAGCTTCAGGTACGCCTCAGGCGTTGAGGAGGGCGTAGCGTCTTCCGCCAGAATCGTGGCAACTAGCGGCTTGGCGCTTTCAGCCAGACGGGTTAGCAGCGCCATCTGAGTCTGAGCGTTCTCTACACCACGCAAGGCATCGGCCAGAGAGCGCGCCTGAGACGGCGTAAAGGCGATGGTTTGGTTCCCGCCTGCATAATTGAGAACCGGCGTGATGGCCGCAATCAGTTCTGCCGAGGGGTTCAGCAGGGGCTGGGCATAGAAGACTTCGAGCCAGGCGCCGTCGCGATTTTGCGTGCCGACACCAAAGGCCAGGCTGAACACATTCTGAGACATGAAACTTTCCTTCTAAACAAATAAGGTCAGGCCGGACGCCGGCTGAGAAGTAATCCCACACCGGCACTACCCAGAAGGGCGGCACAACCACGGTTGAACAGACGCTTGGCACGCTCACCAGCCAACAGGCGGCCGAGACGTGCTCCGGCGAAGGCGTAAATCGCAATGGCGAAGCATTCCATGATCAGAAACGCTGCGCCCAATTGAGTAAACTGCTGCCCAAGCGGCTCACCCACCACTACAAACTGCGGAAGAAACGCGGTAAACAGCAAAATAGCTTTGGGGTTGCCTGCAGCGATCAGAAACTCCTGACGCATCAACTTCCAGAGGTCTGCCTTGATGACTTCGTCAGGAGATGGAGCGTCCGTCGAGGTGTTGGCGGTCCATAAGCGGATGGCAGTCCAGATGAGGTACACCGCACCTACAAGCTTGATCGCAGTAAAGAGCCAGGCCGACGTCAACAATACGAGCGCCAGGCCTGAGCCCGCCAGCGCGATCATGCCGGCAAAGGCAATCAGTCGGCCCAAGGTGCCGATACAGGCCGCTGCAAAGCCGAAGCGGGCAGCATTATTGACGGACAGCAGATTGTTCGGCCCAGGCGCCATGTTCAATGCGAAACAGGAAGGTATGAATAGTGCCCAGGCAATCGACATGTCAGCGGTCCAGTTCAGCCGAGTAGAGTTCCGGCTTGAAGCCTAGTACGCGACGCTCTCCTAGGTCCAGTACAGGACGCTTGATCATGGAGGGCTGCGCCAACATGAGCTCAATGGCACGGGCCTCATCAATATCTGCCTTTTGTTCGTCAGGCAGTTTTCTGAACGTAGTGCCGGCGCGGTTCAGCACCTTTTCCCAACCAAGCTCACGGCACCAGGTTGAAAGCGTTTCCCGGTCGATGCCGCTGACCTTGTAGTCGTGAAAATGATAGGTCACGCCATGTTCGTCGAGCCATGTGCGCGCCTTTTTCATGGTGTCGCAGGCCTTTATGCCATACAAGCTCAATGTGCCGTTCGTGTCGGGCATTCCTGGCCTCCCACCCTTGTAAAGTAATCGCCAAATAGGAATGTCAGAGTATGCCATGTAGAGGTGGGCTGTGCGCCTATCGACGCAATCTATAACAAGGCGCTAAGGCATTGCCTAAGCTCTCTACGCACTCTATACGATAGGAATATGAAGAAATGGCGATCGACCTGAACCACAGACCCAGACTGAGCGATATGCGCCGACTCGCACCGCAGGAGGCAGCGCCTGCGGTTGATCTTGAGGCCAGGCAGCAGGGCCCTCGTATCACTGATGCCGAGTCGCTGTCCGGGCGCCCAGGATATGCCGCCGACTTTCTTGGTGAATTCAGCGTACCCTGGCCTACCATGAGCGATGAGCGTGCCGGGGACGTGCTGCCTGTTTCAGGTTCCGCCGAAAATCGACTCGACTATATGCATTTCTCCATCACCATGTCGGCGTCACGCCGGCTGGCGTTCTACGTTGGCGTCAATATCGATGGTGCTCAGTCCGTTTCGGTCGAGCGGGGCAAAGATCGCTGGTCCTATGACGGACGTATCCCGCTGGAAGCCCAGATTGGCGAAGACCTGTACGCCAATAACCTGCTGGATCGCGGACACCTTGTTCGTCGTGAGGACCCTAACTGGGGGAATGAGGCGGAAGTTGCCAACCGTGACACCTTTCATTTCACCAACTGCTCTCCGCAGATGGCTGGCTTCAATCAGAAGAACTGGCTGGATCTGGAAAACTACCTGCTGGAAAACACCCGGCGCTGGAAGGAGCGGGCAACGGTATTTACCGGGCCGGTTTTCCGGGACGATGACCGGCGCTATCGAGGTGTGCTGATCCCGTCTGCTTTTTGGAAGGTAGTCGCCTTTTTATCCGATGACGGAAAACCATCTGCAACCGCCTACATGATCGATCAATCTAGCGAGCTGGGACAGCTGGATGCCGCGTTCGGACGCTTCCGAACCTATCAGCGCAGTGTTCGTCGTATCGAACAGCTGACAGGTATCAATTTTGGCCCACTCTCCCGTTACGACGGTTTTTCCAACGAGGAGGCCATGACAGGGACACGGATTGAGGCTGAGCTTCACACATTGGCCGACATACGGCTTTGATGGCTTAACGCCTTGCAGCTCAAGACGTTGGCCTCTTGAGCTGCAATCGTTTTCTGCCAAGCGGACACAAGGTAAGGAACTCACCCGCCAGGCAGGGGCCAAATTGTACAACCTGTACAATTATTAACTGCCAGATGTGCTGACGTATGCAGACCACTACACGAGCCACGACGAGCCGACAGGCTGTGTTAACGCCGTACGCCCTTGAGCCATCCCGTCATCTTTATTTTTCTCTGCTTGAACAGAAACCCGCGGCTGACGCGCTCGAAAAGGCTCGGCACTATCTTGACGAGCAGCTGAGTGCGACTGGACCTATGCCATCCGATTTGCCGGAGAATCCGCAAGGGCTAGAGCGCTGGATGCTACAAAGTACCGAGCAGGTAGGTCAGGAGTACCGAGCCTATCTCAAGTCGCGAAAGGCAGGCGCCCCTCGTCGTTATTTCACGAGTAAATCCCATGCGCTCTACTTTTTGAGAGGGGTTGCCCCGACCAAACTGGTAGACGGCGCCTGGCTGTACGGTATTTTGCAGCGCTGGAATGACACCCGCTTCACTGCACCTATCCAGATCTATCTGGAAGAGTTGGGCGAGGGTTTGCCAGACAAGAATCATGTCGTCCTGTATAAGAAATTGCTGGCCAGTAACGGTTGTGAAGACTGGGATGGCCTGAGCGATGATCATTATGTTCAGGGCGCGATCCAGCTGGCGCTGGCCTATAACGCCGAGCATTTCCTGCCTGAGATCATTGGCTTCAACCTCGGCTATGAACAGTTGCCGCTTCATCTGCTCATTACCTCTTACGAATTGAATGAGCTTGGGATCGATCCTTATTACTTTACGTTGCACGTGACGGTCGATAACGCCGGTACCGGTCATGCAAAGAAGGCCCTGCAGGCCGTTCATGACGCCATGCCGGTAGAAGGTCGCGAAGCATTCTATCGACGTGTAGCTCAGGGTTATCTGCTCAATAACCTGGGCGCAGGCACAACGTCTGTCATTGGCTCGTTCGATCTTGAACAGGAAGTTATTTCGCTACTGGCAGAGAAAAGCACCGTCGGCAAATACGTGCATTCTGATTACTGCCGAATCGGTGGGCGCAATGTAAGTGAGTGGCTGGCCGATCCAGCTCAGATACCGGCCTTTCTTGAAGCCATGGAGGCTCAAGGCTGGATCAAGCGCCATGAAGACCCACAAAACAGCCGTTTCTGGAAGCTCATACAAGGTGAGCGTGCCGAAATGTTTGGTGTGTTTACTGCCTATGAGCAGCAGCTTATCCATGACTGGATTGCGGGTGATCTGGTGCACACCGGTGCCAAGGTAATAGCCAAGGACCAGGCAGGGCAGGACCGAGTCGCTATCTTGCCTAAGCGGGAGCTGAGCTTTCGCGCCAAGCAGCGCCAGCAGGAAGCGCTTTGTCAAAGCGCAGGCGACCATACATCCTCAAATGCCTCCATTGGAGAGGTGAATGACTTTGACAGCGAAGCCGCGGCCCTGGAGCAACGCTTGGCGTGCCAGCCGACTCGCGAAGCGGGTATGGCGCTTCTGATCGAGATGATGTCGCCAGCCAATCACCATACCGCCTCTGGACTGTTGGCCACACGCCTCTTCAACAAGCTTTTCAACTGACCATCCAACGACAGGGCCCAACGAGGGCCCTGTCCTGTTTCTAAAGGATCAAACTGCGTGACGGATACACAGATGCGCGAACAGCCTGCAATCTCCAAACACTCGGTCCAACCTTTTCGTCTCCTGATCGAAGCATTACACGACGCTCATTACCAATTCATCACAATAACGCCGGCCTCACATGCCCGCGTCAATAGTCGCCCCGGCAACGAGTGGGCGAAGGACTTGCAAGGTATTTTTGGCTGGAGTCGGCCTTTCAAACAGGGGCTCATTTCACCCGAGCTTTTCGAAGCCATGCAGGCCGCCGACATCCTGGAATCCTACCAGGATGGTTGGCGCAGCAAGGTTCGTGTGTCGACTCTGGGCGATCAGCTGTTCGTCCACTCCGCTTATCCTACGGACGAGGCGGATGCAGTGTTCTTTGGTCCAGATACCTATCGCTACGCCAACGCTATCGAAGCCCAGCTGCGCTTCGAAACTGGGCAGATCCGGCGGGCAGTCGATATCGGCAGTGGTGCAGGCCCGGGTGCGATACTTGTCGCACTGGCGAGGCCAGACGCCG
The DNA here is from genome assembly GCF_003691465.1 of Pseudomonas sp. LTJR-52. Lineage (NCBI taxonomy): Bacteria > Pseudomonadati > Pseudomonadota > Gammaproteobacteria > Pseudomonadales > Pseudomonadaceae > Pseudomonas > Pseudomonas sp. LTJR-52. The sequence goes on along the minus strand of NZ_CP033105.1, from coordinate 3,537,899 downwards.
AGGTCTTGGCTGTTGATATCAACGATCGCGCGCTCCGCTTTACTGAAATCAATGCGGACATGGCTGAAGCGACCAATGTGGTAGCTCGGCATAGCAACCTGCTAAATGATGTTGAAGGCGAGTTCGATCTTATTGTTTCCAATCCGCCTTACCTGGTTGATCCTACCGAACGCGCCTATCGCCACGGGGGCGGGCCGCTGGGAGCCGGACTCTCTCTTTCCATTCTGGACGCCGCACTGGAGCGCTTGGCACCAGCGGGAACCTTGCTGCTGTATACCGGCGTGGCCATGGTAGACGGCCAGGATCCGTTCCTAGAGGCTGTCCAGGAGCGGTTAGCCAAAACAGATTTGGTCTGGCGTTATCGTGAGATGGATCCGGATGTCTTCGGTGAAGAACTGGAATCCGGTGTTTATGCACAGGCCGACCGCATCGCGGCTGTAACCCTGACCGTTACCCGCCCTGCCTGAAACAGTCTTTCAACGTGACGCCCTCTTAGTTGAGGGCGTCCAGTTGGCGCCAGCACGACGTACTGGCGAGCCTTGGGTGAGGTGTATGACCTCATGACACCTCATGCCTACCGTTTGGGCGCGGCATTGCCGAACGTGTCTTTGCAGGGCTTGTCGATAGGGATCGTGTCGTACAGATCGGGCGGATCGGCTCGGTAGCCAGCGGAGAGAAGCGGTGACACTCGTTTATACCATCTTGATCATGCTGCTTGTGGTGGGCGCGACCCGCTTGAGTGCTCAGTTTCTTCCCGTGCCGCTTCCACTGATCCAGGTCGTTGTCGGGGCGTTACTGGCATTGCCATCCCTGGGCTTGCATGTCGCGCTTGATCCTGAACTGTTCATGCTCTTATTCATTCCGCCACTTCTGTTCTCCGATGGGTGGCGCATGCCGAAGCGCGAACTCTGGCGGCTTCGGGCGCCTATCCTGACGCTGGCGTTTGGTCTGGTATTCATCACCGTTTTGGCCGCTGGCGCCTTTATTCACTGGCTGGTGCCTGGCTTGTCCTGGCCGGTAGCCTTTGCACTGGCCGCGGTTCTGTCGCCGACCGATGCCGTTGCGGTGTCCGGAATTGCACGTGGGAAACTGCCCAAGCGGCTGATGCATATCCTGCAGGGTGAAGCACTTTTCAATGATGCGTCCGGTCTTGTCACCTTTCGCTTTGCCGTAGCGGCTGCCATGACGGGCATGTTTTCGCTGGCAGATGCGAGTCTGACGTTTCTCATGGTTGCCATTGGCGGTCTCTTTATAGGGGCGGCGCTCAGCTGGCTGACAGGGCAGGCCCGTAACTGGCTGGTCGAGCATGGGTGGACGGATCCTGCACCCTATGTCGTCTTCTTGCTTCTATTGCCATTTGCCGCTTATGTCATTGCCGAACACCTGGGCTTCTCAGGCATTCTCTCTGCGGTTGCCGCCGGGCTTGTGCAAAGCCGTATCGACATGCTGCCCAGGCAGTCGCGTACTCGATTGCTCAACCACAGTATCTGGTCGATGCTGGAGTTCACCTTCAATGGACTGGTGTTCCTGCTCTTGGGCCTGCAGCTGCCCGACATCATTGCTGCCGTGCTCAAGCCTTCCGAGCATGTCTACAAGACGCTAGGGTGGCTGATGGGGGAGGTGACTCTGATCTTCCTGGCGCTGATCCTGCTGCGTTACCTGGTCATGAACCTGTATTGGCGCATCTCCCGACATCATGAGGCTATGCCGGGCAATGATTTCCAACGTACCGCAATTATTGCGTCAATTGCAGGTGTACGCGGGGCCGTGACGCTGGCAGGTGTACTGTCTCTACCCATTGTTCTCGCGAATGGACAGCCATTCCCCCAGCGCGATGTCCTGATCTTTATTGCTGCAGGCGTGATCCTGCTGTCCCTGCTGGCGGCCAGCATTGGATTACCCCTGCTGCTGCGTGGACTAAGTGTGGGTACCAATGAGGCTGCCGACCGTGAGCGCCGAGAGATTCGGCGTAATACGGCAGAAGCGGCTCTTCGCGCCCTTGAGGCGGAAAGCATTGATGACGAAGATCCTGCGCGTGCGGGATTGAAGGCGGAAATCAAGACGCAGCTCATGGCCGAGTTTCGCGAACAGCTTGATATCTACCAGGACACGGAGGAGGTTCAGGCGCGTGCCCGAACCAGTCTGTTTATTGAAACGCAGCTGCGTTTGCTGGCTATCCGGGCTCAGCGTCGGGAGCTCTATCGTATGCGTTTGTCTGGCGTAATCGACGATGAAATCGTCGCTGAAGTCCTGAGTGATCTGGACTTCAGCGAGGCGACACTGATGCGCAGCCTGCCAGCTTCAGCGGCAGGCTGAGCAGGCGTCAGCGGCTGCAGAATGCGCGGATACGCTCGGCTGCTTCGATACACTCGTTCAGAGGTGCTACCAAGGCCATGCGAACCCGATTGGCGCCAGGATTCACGCCGTCCACCGTCCGGGAAAGGTAGGAGCCTGGCACAACGGTAACATGTTCCTTTGCGTATAGCTCACGGGCGAAGGACTCGTCATCTAACGGTGTCTTAGCCCAGAGGTAAAAACCGCCGTCCGGACGCTCGATGTCCAACACATCTTTTAGTATTGCCAGCACAGCGTCGAATTTTTCCCGGTAAAGCACGCGGTTCTCGCGTACGTGGATCTCATCGCTCCATGCGGCAATGCTGGCGCGCTGTACCTGGATCGGCATGGCGCAGCCGTGGTAGGTCCGATACAGCAGGAAGCGTTTGAGAATCTCGGCGTCCCCTGCAACGAAGCCTGAGCGCAAACCAGGCAAATTCGAGCGCTTGGACAGGCTGTGAAAGACCACGCAACGGCTGAAGTCCTTGCGACCCAGCTCCGCACAAGCCGTCAAAAGACCTGCAGGTGGGTTGTCTTCATCGAAATACAGCTCGCTATAGCACTCATCCGCTGCAATCACGAAGTCATGGTGGTCGGCCAGCTCGATCAAACGTTTCAAGGTCTCGACAGGCAACAATGCTCCGGTTGGATTGCCAGGAGAGCACAGGAACAGCAACTGGCAGCGATCCCATATTTCGGCTGGAACGGCATCGAAGTCAGGATTAAAACCTTTCTCGGTCAGGCAGGGCAGGTAGTGCGGCTGCGCACCAGCCAGCAGCGTGGCGCCTTCATAGATCTGATAGAAAGGGTTGGGGCTTACTACCAGCGCGCCTTCCTGGCGACTCACCACCGCCTGTGTAAAAGAAAAAAGCGCTTCGCGCGTGCCGGTTACCGGTAAGGCATGCTGAGCCGCATCCATCCAGCCGGTCGGTACACGAAAGCGCTGCTCGCACCATGTCACAATCGCTTCGCGCAAAGCAGGCAGTCCGGCTGTTGTTGGATAGACCGCCAGTTGATCAAGGTGCTCGGTCAGCGCTTTTGCGACAAACGCTGGGGAGGGGTGTTTAGGTTCACCGATTGATAACGCGATGGCCTTTTTATCTGCCGGTGGCTGGACACCTGCCAGCAGCGCGCGCAGTTTTTCGAAAGGGTAGGGCTGGAGCAGGTTCAAGGCATCGTTCATATACAGGTCTCGCGAGTGCAGCCTGGCCTTAGGCTGAGTTGTCCATTAGATACTGATGCGTAGCAACGGCGTTTCTGAGCCATTGGCCCCGCTTAGGTTTTTGATCAGCGCTTGTTGAAGTTGCTCGCACAGCTTCGGATCCGACAGGGGCTGCCCTTGAGCATCCGTAACATAAAAGACGTCTTCAACACGCTCGCCCAACGTGGCAATTTTGGCATTCTGAACCGACAGGTCGAAATCCAGGAATATACCGCCCACGCGAGCCAACAGGCCCGGGCGATCAGGGGCAGTCAGCTCAATCAGGCTCACGGCGCGCTGAGCATCCGTATAGATATTCACGTGTGGCGCGAACGCAAAATGCTTGAGCTGACGAGGGACACGTCGGTTGATGATGTTGGGGTACTCTTCAGGCGTCTTCAGGGCCTGGATCAAGCCGCTTCTGATCTGCTGGATACGGGCCGGATTATTGCCGATAGAGCCTCCGTCCGCGTCGAGTACAACATAGGTATCCAGGGTAAACTGGCTGGTGGACGTAATAATACGCGCGTCCTGGATGCTCAGGTTCAGCTGGTCCATTGCCGCTACGGTCACAGCAAAAAAGTCGTGCTGGTCCTGCGCATAAATGAAGATCTGGGTGCCGCCTTCAAACTCGCGTTGGGTAGTCTCCTTGATCAGGATCAGCGGATTACCGTCATTGGGATGACTCAAAATAGCTTCGGTGTGCCACGCTACATCGCTGGCAGTGTGACGCAGAAAATAGTCGTCACCGAGCTGCCCCCACAGGTGTTCGGCATCATCCTGATCGATACCATTACGTACCAGAATATCGATGGCTGAACTCTGTGTCTGGCGAATTTGCTCTTCACGTTCTACCGGATTCTCAAGTCCGCGGCGCAAGGCACGCTTGGTCTCGGTATACAGCTGCCGTAGGAGGCTGGCGCGCCAGGAGTTCCAGAGGTTGGGGTTGGTCGCGTTGATATCTGCCACAGTGAGCGCATAGAGGTAATCCAGATGGACCTGGTCGCCTACCGTCTGTGCAAAGTCATGAATCACCAGGGGGTCAGACAAATCCTTGCGCTGCGCTGTGGTCGACATCGCCAAGTGATTGCGTACCAGCCAACAGATTAGGTTGCTGTCCCATTCGGGTAGCTGATGGCGGCGGCAGAACGCTTCGGCATCTACGGCGCCCAGCTCCGAATGATCACCGCCTCGGCCCTTGCCAATGTCATGGTAAAGACCGGCAATATAGATCAACTCCGGTTTAGGCAGCTTGTTCATCACCCGTGTGGCCAGAGGATACTTTTCCGTCATCTCCGGTCGGTTCAGTTTGCGCAGATGCTTGATCAGATTGAGTGTATGCGCATCGACCGTATAGATATGGAACAGGTCATGCTGCATCTGACCGATGATTTGGCCGAACTCTGGCAAGTACAGGCCAAGAATACCGTAGCGGTTCATACGGCGAAGGTTGCGATGAATGCCTTCGCGGCTCTTGAACAACTCGATAAATAAGCTGGTGTTGCGGATGTCATGTCGGAATTCGTCATTGATCAGATGACGGTGGTCGCGAAGCAACCGGATCGTACCTGCAGAAACACCCTTGATTTCCGGGTACTGAGCCATCAGCACGAAAATTTCCAGCAGTGCAAAGGGGGTGCGCTTGAATACCTCCGGATGCGTAACCTCAATATAGCCGTCCCGTAGCTGGAAACGGCTGTTCAGAGGCTGCGTTGGCTCGCTTTCGTCATCCCGCAGGATGGCTTCCTCAAAGTGCTGCATGACAACATCGTTGAGCTGGGCAATGTCCATGACCACGCGATAATACTTCTGCATGAAGCGCTCAACGGCCAGTTTCGCATCGCTGTCTTCATAACCCAGGAGGCCGGCGATGCGGCGCTGATGATCAAACAGAAGGCGATCCTCAGGTCGGCCTGCCAGCATATGCAGGGCGTAACGCACCTTCCACAGGAACTCCTGACTGGAAGCCAGCAGCGAACATTCGCTTTCAGTCAGAAAACCCTGACCAACCAGCGCATGCAGGTTCAGCGTCCCGAAATGGCGGCGTGCAACCCACAAGAGTGCCTGGATATCACGTAATCCACCCGGTGAGCCTTTGACGTTGGGCTCAAGGTTGTATTCCGTGTCGTTGTACTTGGCATGCCGGGCTTTCTGCTCATCCCGCTTTGCCAGAAAGAAATCACGGCTGGGCCACATTCGCTTGGGGCTGGTTACATCCAGCATCCTCAGACGAAGGGCTTCCGGGCCGGCAATGGTACGGCACTCCATCAGATTGGTGATGACGGTCAGGTCGGCCCTGGCCTCATCCGCGCACTCTTGAACTGAGCGCACACTCTGTCCGACAGCAAGGCCGATGTCCCACAGCAACGTCAGGAAGCCCTCAATGGCTTCCCGATGCGCTTCCTGATCTTCTGAGCCCAATAAAATGAGCAAATCGATGTCCGATTGCGGATGCAGCTCGCCGCGGCCATACCCCCCTACGGCGAGCAAGGCAATCTGTGCATTACCCCAGTTCAGTCGTTGCCAGGCTTCGCACAGTATCTGGTCAACGAACCAGGCTCGATCCTCAACCAGGCGACGCGTACTGCGCCCGGCTGAAAATCGCTCGTCCAATACCTCATTTGCCTTGCGGATCGCCTTTTTGAATGCGGCGATGGGGCTGGTCTTTAATGCGAGTTCAGCCTGGAACTGTCCGCGGTCGAACAGTTCGGGATCTACCTGGGGCATACCCGTATTACCTCATGCGGGGGTGCGGGAAATGGTTTCGTCTTTGCGCAGTGTCAGAATTTCATAGCCATTGGCGGTAACCAGTACGGTGTGTTCCCACTGAGCAGACAGCTTGCGGTCCTTGGTGATGGCCGTCCAACCGTCACCAAGCAGCTTGGTTTCGGCGCGGCCCTGGTTGATCATCGGCTCAATGGTGAAGATCATGCCTTCCTTGAGTTCAAGGCCTGTTCCAGCACGCCCATAATGAACAACCTGCGGCTCCTCATGAAAGCCCTTGCCGATACCATGACCACAATACTCGCGCACCACGGAAAAACCCTGTTTTTCAGCATGCTTCTGAATGATTTCGCCAATATCACCCAGCCGGGCGCCGGGGCGAACAACCGAAATACCTTTATATAGGCACTCCTGAGTTACCTCACAGAGTCGCTTTGCCCACTCGGCCACTTCGCCGACGCAGTACATCTTGCTGGTATCGCCGTGGTAGCCGTCTTTGATAACCGTGATATCCACGTTAAGGATGTCGCCTTTCTTGAGTGGCTTGTCGTTGGGGATGCCATGACAGACGACATGATTAAGCGAAGTACAAATGGACTTGGGGTAGCCCTTGTAATTGAGTGGCGCCGGAATAGCCTGTTGCACATTGACGATATAGTCGTGGCAAAGCTTATTCAGCTCTTCGGTCGTAACGCCCGGCTTAACATGCTCATCCAGCATTTCCAGTACATCAGCCGCCAGTTGGCCGGCGATACGCATTTTCTCGATGTCTTCGGGAGTCTTGATAATAACGGTCATTAGAATCTCTAAGCGCTGCGCAGGCAGCCTGCATATGAACTAAAATAAGAGGGTTGGACAGGATTCTAACAAACCTGTCCTTCGTCACCATCCCAATCGCATTAGTCTGCCATGGTTTAACTCGGCTGACTTCTGTGGTATAAAGCGCGGCGCTTTTCGGGCAATAGCCCTAAAACGCCCTAAACCCCACACACGTATCGGCACGATGGCCTGGGTGCTCTGCAAGGAGTTGGTCATTGGGATGCGTGGAGGCCCAACCCGACTTATTGAGGAAATATCAATGTCCCAAGTCAACATGCGCGACATGCTGAAGGCCGGTGTGCACTTCGGCCACCAGACCCGTTACTGGAACCCGAAAATGGGTAAGTACATTTTCGGCGCGCGTAACAAGATTCACATCATCAACCTCGAAAAGACTCTGCCAATGTTTAACGAAGCGCTGAGCTTTGTTGAGCGCCTGGCTTCTGGCAAGAACAAGATCCTGTTCGTTGGTACCAAGCGTTCCGCTGGCAAGATCGTTCGCGAAGAAGCTGCTCGTTGTGGCATGCCTTTCGTGGATCACCGCTGGTTGGGCGGTATGCTGACGAACTATAAGACTATTCGTCAGTCCATCAAGCGTCTGCGTGAGCTTGAAGTTCAGGCTGAAGATGGCACCTTCACCAAGCTGACCAAGAAAGAAGCGCTGATGCGCACTCGCGATCTCGAGAAGCTCGAGCGCAGCTTAGGTGGTATCAAGGAGATGGGCGGTCTGCCGGACGCTCTGTTCGTTATCGACGTTGATCACGAGCGCATCGCGATTACCGAAGCGAACAAGCTTGGTATCCCGGTTATCGGTGTTGTTGATACCAACAGCAGCCCTGAAGGCGTTGATTACATCATCCCGGGTAACGATGACGCCTTCCGCGCTGTCCAGCTGTACCTGAGCGCCACGGCTGATGCGGTACTGCGTGGTAAGCAGAACGCAGGTGCAACACCTGAAGAGTTCGTTCAAGAAGCAGCGAGCGAAGCTGCTGAAGGCTGATTGACCCTGTCGTAAAGACTTGGACATTCAGTGAGCAGGAAGGGGGCTAGGCCCCCTTTTTGCCACTCAGAGAATTACTGCCCTAGGGCATTGGTTTAGACACTGATTCAAGAGGATTCGAGCATGGCAGAGATTACTGCGGCCCTGGTCAAAGAACTGCGTGAGCGTACCGGCCTTGGCATGATGGATTGCAAGAAGGCGTTGACTGCTGCCGGCGGCGACATCGAGAAAGCCATCGATGATATGCGTGCAGCTGGCGCCATCAAGGCGGCCAAGAAGGCTGGTAACATCGCTGCTGAAGGTGCGATTGCTGTCAAGGTTTCCGACGACAACAAGGCTGCTCTGATCATCGAAGTCAACTCCCAGACTGACTTTCTGGCTCTGCAGGATGACTTCAAGGCTTTCGTTGCAGATAGCTTGAATAAGGCGTTCGATCAGAAGCTGACTGATGCTGCTCCGCTGGTAGAGTCCCAGGAAGAGGCGCGTCTGGCGCTGGTTTCCAAGACAGGCGAAAACGTCACTATTCGTCGCCTGACTCGTGTGGAAGGTGATGTGATAGGTGCCTACCTGCACGGCCACCGCATCGGTGTTGTTGTTGCTCTGAACGGTGGTACGCCTGAGCTGGCTCGTGATATCGCGATGCACATTGCTGCAAGCAACCCCCAGTTCCTGAATCCTTCCCAGGTTTCTGAAGAAGCGATTGCCAAGGAAAAAGAAATCTTCCTGGCACTGAACGCAGACAAGATTGCTGGCAAGCCGGAAAATATTGTTGAAAACATGGTCAAAGGCCGTATCAACAAGTTCTTGGCTGAGGCAAGCCTGGTTGAGCAGCCTTTTGTAAAGGATCCAGAAGTCAAGGTTGGCGATCTGGCCAAGAAGGCTGGCGCTGAAATCGTTTCCTTCGTCCGTTACGAAGTAGGTGAAGGTATCGAGAAAGCCGAAGTGGACTTCGCAGCTGAGGTGGCCGCTCAGGTCGCAGCCAGCAAGCAGTAAGACGCTATCGATGCTGAAAAAGAGGCTGCCCGCCACCGCGTGCGGCCTCTTTTTTCAAGTAGCGAAGGTATGGGTTTTCTTTTTTATTTGGTAACGATCCCACTATCGATGCGTCAACGCTGACGTTCCGGTTCGGTAATGGGAAAATGATTTGTTTTTTATTATTTCAAATCGTCGCAGGAGAGACTGAATGGCTCAGCAGATGAGTGGTCGCCAACCCCGTTACAAACGTATTCTGCTTAAACTCAGCGGCGAAGCCCTAATGGGATCCGAAGATTTCGGGATTGACCCAAAAGTGCTTGATCGTATGTCCTTGGAAATCGGTCAGCTTGTTGGTATTGGTGTTCAGGTCGGGCTGGTGATTGGTGGTGGTAACCTGTTCCGTGGGGCTGCGTTGTCAGCCGCAGGTATGGACCGTGTTACGGGTGACCATATGGGTATGCTGGCTACCGTTATGAATGCGCTGGCTATGCGTGATTCCCTGGAGCGCTCCAATATCCCGGCAACTGTTATGTCAGCCATCTCCATGGTGGGTGTGACCGATCAGTATGATCGTCGTAAGGCTATGCGTCAGTTGCAGAACGGCGAGGTGGTTATTTTCTCGGCCGGTACGGGTAACCCATTCTTTACCACTGATTCGGCTGCCTGCTTGCGTGCTATCGAAGTCGAGGCTGATCTGGTGCTTAAGGCAACCAAGGTTGATGGCGTGTACACTGCAGATCCTTTCAAGGACCCGAATGCGGAAAGGTTCGATCGCTTGACGTATGACGAAGTGCTCGACCGTAAGCTGGGCGTGATGGACCTGACAGCAATCTGTCTGTGTCGTGATCATAAGATGCCGCTTCGGGTGTTCAATATGAATAAATCCGGCGCCTTGCTGAATATTGTTGTAGGCGGCGGAGAAGGTACTTTGATCGAAGAGGGCACAGTATGATCAATGAAATAAAGCAAGAAGCTCAAAGCCGAATGACCAAGACCATTGAAGCGCTTGGTCACGCTTTCGCCAAGATCCGTACTGGACGCGCTCATCCAAGCATTCTTGATAGCGTTATGGTGTCCTATTACGGTAGTGACACGCCGCTGCGCCAGGTGGCCAATGTGAACGTGGAAGATTCCCGTACGTTGGCGCTGACTGTTTTTGATAAAAGCATGATTCAGGCAGTCGAAAAAGCCATTATGACTTCGGATCTGGGACTGAACCCAGCGACAGCTGGGACTACTATTCGCGTCCCGATGCCGGCTCTAACTGAGGAAACCCGAAAGGGTTTCACTAAGCAGGCGCGCCAGGAGGCTGAGCAGGCTCGGGTTTCCGTCAGGAATATTCGCCGTGATGCGCTGGCTCAGCTGAAGGATCTGCTCAAGGAAAAGGAAATCAGCGAGGACGAAGAGCGTCGTGCGCAGGATGAGATCCAGAAATTGACTGATAAATATGTCGCTGAGGTCGATAAGGCCTTGGAGGCTAAGGAAACTGATTTGATGGCCGTTTGACGGCAGGGATGCAAGATGGGCAATAGCGACCCTAGTTCTGTAGTACCGCGTCATGTCGCCATTATCATGGATGGTAATAACCGCTGGGCTCGCCGGCGGTTACTGCCTGGAGTGGCAGGACATAGAGCTGGTGTCGACGCTGTTCGTGCGGCTATAGAAGTCTGTGCGGACGCCGGTGTCGAAGTGCTCACGTTGTTTGCGTTTTCCAGTGAAAACTGGCGGCGCCCGACTGATGAAGTCAGTGCATTGATGGAGCTGTTTCTATCAGCGCTTCGACGGGAAGCCAAAAAGCTCGATCAGAACGGCATACGTCTTCGCATCATTGGAGATCGTTCCAGGTTTCATCCTGAACTGCAGCGTGAGATGGAGCAGGCAGAAGCCTTGACTGCTGGTCATACAAGACTGGTACTCCAGGTGGCTGCCAATTATGGTGGTCAGTGGGACATCGCCCAGGCGGCCCAGCGGCTGGCGCAGGCAGTCAAGGAGGGTACGCTTGAGCCTGAGCGGATAACGCCTGAGTTGCTTCAGAACTGCTTGACCACCGCAGGCATGCCTTTACCTGATCTATGTATCCGTACGGGTGGAGAGCATCGCATCAGCAATTTCCTGCTCTGGCAATTGGCTTATGCGGAGCTATATTTTTCCGACCTGTTCTGGCCTGACTTCAAGCATGAGGCTATGCGGAAGGCGTTGGCGGATTATGCGACTCGGCAAAGACGCTTTGGAAAGACCAGTGAACAGATTGAGGCAGAAGTGAGAGCATCATGCTAAAGCAAAGGGTCCTTACCGCTCTGGTGTTGCTGCCCATAGCGATTGGGGGCTTCTTTTTGCTAGAAGGTGGGATATTCGCTGCCTTTATCGGAGCAGTGGTTTCCCTGGGTGCTTGGGAGTGGGCTCGGCTTTCCGGACTCGTCTCTCAGGCGGCTCGTGTAGGTTATGCAGCTGTAATTGCTTTCCTTCTTCTGCTCTGCTGGCAGATGCCTCAGCTGGCGTTGGCTATCCTGCCGATGGCAGTGGCTTGGTGGATTTTTGCTTCCGTGCTCGTTATGACCTATCCAGAAAGCGCTCATTACTGGAAGTCAACTTGGCGACGCCTTTTGATTGGTGTGGCTATCCTGGTTCCTGCCTGGCAGGGGTTGATCCTGCTGAAACAGTGGCCTCTCAATAATTGGCTTATTCTTGGTGTCATGCTGCTGGTATGGGTGGCTGACATTGGTGCTTATTTTTCCGGCAAGGCATTTGGCAAGCGCAAGCTTGCTCCCAAGGTAAGTCCAGGTAAAAGCTGGGAGGGCATGATTGGCGGCCTGATAGCCAGTCTTGTGCTGACATTGGGTGTAGGTCTCTATCGCGGATGGGATGCCAATACTCTGATTAAGGCTCTGATCGGTGCTTCGCTGGTTGTCGTTGTTTCGGTTGTAGGTGATCTTACGGAAAGCATGTTCAAGCGACAGATGGGGCTTAAGGACAGTAGCCAGCTTCTACCTGGGCATGGCGGCATCATGGATCGTATTGATAGTCTGACTGCTGCAGTGCCTCTTTACACAGCGCTTCTCTGGTGGTCGGGCTGGGGTGTTATGTGACTAGTCCTCAAAACATCACCGTACTGGGTGCTACCGGATCGATAGGTCTCAGTACTTTAGATGTCATTGCACGTCATCCTGATCGTTACAGGGCATTTGCGTTAACTGGCTATACCAGGCTCGATGAGCTCGGAGCGCTTTGTATTACTCATGAGCCGAGGTTTGCTGTAGTGCCGGGCGGCGCGCAGGCCGAAGCGCTGGAACATAGAATCAAGGCGGCTGGACTCTCGACGCAAGTGCTGGTCGGTGAGGCAGGGCTAAGTGAAGTATCAGCTCATCCTGATGTTGATGCTGTTATGGCTGCTATCGTTGGCGCGGCAGGTCTTAAGCCTACCCTTGCAGCCGTCAAGGCAGGAAAAAAGGTTCTCCTTGCCAATAAAGAGGCGCTTGTCATGAGCGGCTCCCTGTTTATGCAGGCTGTCAAAACGTACAACGCAAAGCTGTTACCAATTGATAGTGAGCACAATGCCATTTTTCAGTGCCTGCCAGTAGGCTATGAAGAGGGACTGGTGGCAAAAGGGGTGCGGCGAATTTTGCTGACGGCTTCAGGCGGGCCTTTCCGTGAAACCTCATTGGACGTATTGCGTGACGTTACGCCTGATCAGGCGTGCGCGCATCCTAACTGGTCGATGGGACGTAAAATTTCAGTAGACTCTGCCACCATGATGAACAAGGGGTTGGAGTTCATTGAGGCCTGCTGGTTGTTCAATGCAAGGCCTGATCAGGTTGAAGTTGTTGTTCATCCTCAAAGTGTTATCCATTCGTTAGTGGACTACATTGACGGTTCGGTTCTTGCGCAGTTGGGCAATCCCGATATGCGTACGCCAATTGCTCATGCATTGGCATGGCCTGAGCGAATAGAGTCCGGGGTTAGCCCTCTTGACCTGTTTGCAGTAGCACGCCTTGATTTTCAAAAGCCTGATGAGCAGCGCTTTCCTTGCCTCAGATTGGCGAGAGAAGCTATTAGCGCAGGTGGTACCGCGCCTGCCACCTTGAACGCTGCGAACGAAGTGGCAGTAGATGCCTTTCTAAACGGCAGGGCACGCTTTGATGAGATACCGCAGATCATCGAGGCTGTGCTCCAGCAGGAAACAATCTCTGCCGTAACCGATCTTGAATGTGTCATGCAAGCGGATCGCCATGCCAGGGACTCAGCCAATGTCTGGCTTGAGCGCCACAGGCGCTAAGCGCGGAGGAACGCCATGAGTGCACTGTATATGATTCTTGGAACCCTGATTGCATTAGGGGTGTTGGTTACTTTCCATGAGTTTGGGCACTTTTGGGTTGCTCGTCGATGTGGTGTCAAGGTCCTGCGTTTCTCTGTTGGATTTGGTAAGGCGCTATTTCGTTGGCATGACAGGCAGGGAACTGAGTTCGTAGTAGCAGCAATACCGCTTGGCGGTTATGTAAAAATGCTGGATGAGCGAGAAGGGGAGGTTTCTGCTGACCAGCTCGACCAAACGTTCAATCGTAAGTCTGTATATCAGCGTATCGCTATCGTAGCGGCGGGTCCGGTGGCCAATTTCTTATTGGCTATCGTGTTCTTTTGGGCTCTGGCCATGCTTGGAACTCAGCAGGTCAAGCCTGTCGTCGGAAAAGTTGATGAAGGTAGTCTTGCTGCACAAGCAGGCTTGCAGGCAAACGATGAAATTGTCTCGGTTGATGGGAAGGCCGTTTCCGGATGGGGTGAGGTCAACTTCAAGCTGGTTCGCCGTCTCGGTGAAACGGGTACGTTGGTCGTGGAAACTCGCGAGTCTGGTAACAGTCAGCAAGAAGTACATTCTATTCGGCTTGATGGTTGGCTCAAGGACTCTGATAGCCCGGACCCTATTGGATCTCTCGGCATACATCCATGGCGTCCGGCACTGCCACCTGTTGTGGCTGAACTAGATCCTGAAGGGCCTGCCTCCAGAGCAGGTATTCAGTCTGGTGATCGTATTGTTTCGGTTGAGGGTTCATCGGTTAACGACTGGCAAGAAGTGGTCGATTATGTTCGTGCCCACCCGAATCAAACAGTAAACCTAGTGCTTAATCGTTCCGGAATTGAGCGCTCTGTCCCAGTTATGCTTTCTAGTAAAGGTGATGCAAAAAGTGCCTCTGGCTACTTGGGCGCTGGTGTCAAGGGCGTGGAATGGCCCTCTGAAATGCTTCGGGAAGTCAGCTATGGCCCGCTGGAGGCCGTAGGTCAGGGACTTTTGCGCACTTGGACCATGAGTTTGCTGACGCTCGACTCGCTTAAGAAAATGTTGCTTGGGGAACTCTCGGTAAAAAACTTGAGTGGGCCGATAACCATTGCTAAAGTGGCGGGCGCTTCTGCCCAGTCAGGTGTCAGTGACTTCTTAAACTTCCTGGCCTACCTGAGCATAAGCCTTGGGGTTTTAAACCTGCTTCCTGTGCCGGTACTGGACGGTGGACATTTGTTGTTCTACTTCGTCGAGTGGGCAAGAGGGAAACCTGTATCCGAGCGCATTCAGGCGTGGGGTATGCAGATTGGTATAAGCCTAATTGTTGGTGTCATGTTACTGGCTCTGGTCAATGACCTTGGGCGTCTGTAACTCGCCGCTGAACGCTTAGTCTGCCGTATAAGCGGTAGGCTATTTATTTGTCAGTTGGAATAAAAAAGGGACTCATGAAACGCTTGCTGCTACCTGCGGTAATAGCCGCGCTGATGATCGGCGAGGTTCACGCCGAGTCCTTCACCATCTCCGATATTCGTGTAAACGGTTTGCAGAGGGTTTCTGCCGGAAGCGTTTTCGGTGCATTACCCCTTAACGTAGGCGATGCTGTAGATGATCGTCGCCTTTCCGATGCGACTCGCTCCCTGTTCCGTACGGGTTTTTTCCAAGATATTCAATTAGGGCGTGACGGTAACGTCCTGGTTGTGAGCGTAGTTGAGCGCCCCTCGATTTCAAGCATCACTATTGAGGGCAACAAGGCGATCTCAGAAGACGACCTGAAAAAAGGTCTTCAACAATCGGGTTTGGCTGAAGGTGAAATTTTCCAGCAGGCAACGCTGGAAGGTGTGCGCAATGAGCTGCTTCGTCAGTATGTTGCTCAAGGCCGCTATTCTGCCAATATCGAAACCGAGGTTATTCCGCAGCCACGTAACCGCGTTCAGTTGAAAATCAAAATCAACGAAGGTGAAGTGGCAACGATTTCTCAGGTCAATATTGTCGGAAATCATGTGTTTCCAGAGCAGGATCTAATTGATCTGTTCGAATTGAAGAAAAGCCATCTGCTTTCTTTCTTCAAAAACGACGATAAATATTCCCGTGAAAAACTTTCTGGCGATCTTGAGCGCTTGCGCTCCTATTACCTTGATCGTGGTTATATCAATATGGATATCACCTCGACTCAGGTATCGATTACGCCTGATAAGAAACACGTCTATATTACGGTCAACGTCAACGAAGGTGAAAAATACACCGTTCGAGATGTAAAACTTTCAGGTGACCTGAAAGTGCCGGAAGAAGAAATTCGCAAGCTGATGTTGGTACAGCCCGGACAGGTGTTCTCTCGAAAGGTGATGACTGGCACCTCAGATCTGATCACCCGCCGCCTCGGGAATGAAGGCTATACGTTCGCTAATGTGAACGGTGTACCGGAACCACATGATGATGACCATACGGTTTCGTTGACCTTTGTAGTCGATCCTGGCAAGCGTGCCTACGTAAATCGTATCAATTTCCGTGGCAATACCAAGACGGAAGATGAGGTCCTTCGCCGCGAAATGCGCCAGATGGAAGGCGGCTGGGCGTCCACTTACTTGATTGATCAGTCCAAAACCCGTTTGGAACGTCTGGGCTATTTCAAGGAAGTCAATGTCGAGACGCCGCAGGTTCCTGGCACTGACGATCAGGTCGACGTGAATTACTCTGTGGAAGAACAACCGTCTGGTTCTATTACCGCAAGTGTTGGCTTTGCTCAAAGTGCGGGTTTGATCCTGGGTGGATCTATCAGCCAGAGCAACTTCTTGGGTACTGGTAATAGAGTAAGCGTAGGCCTGACGAGAAGTCAGTATCAGACTCGCTACAATTTCAGCTTTACTGATCCATACTGGACCGATGATGGCGTAAGCCTTGGTTATAACGCTTTCTACCGCTCAACTGACTATGATGATCTGGATGTTGATATTTCCAGTTACTCCATCAATAGCCTCGGCTTTGGGGTAAATTTTGGCTATCCGATCAGTGAAACGTCTCGACTGAACTTTGGACTTGGTGTTCAGCGTGATGAGCTTGACCCCAATAATTACACTGTTGATGAAGTTTATAAATTCATTGAACAGGAAGGGGATAGTTTCACTAACTTTAAAGCTTCGATCGGCTGGTCAGAGTCAACCTTAAATAAAGGCGTGCTGGCTACTCGAGGGCACTCGCAAAGCCTTTCTCTGGAAACAACAATTCCGGGAAGCGATCTGAGTTATTACAAGGTTGACTATCGCGGTCAGATTTTTGCTGGGTTGACACAGAATACTGCACTTCGCTTCCATACCGAACTGGGATATGGCGATGGTTATGGTTCAACCAGCGGCTTGCCATTTTATGAAAACTACTATGCTGGTGGTTTTAATTCAGTACGTGGTTTTGAAGATAGCAGCCTTGGTCCGCGGAGTACTCCTGCTTCTGGAAAGTATAAGGGTCAAGATACCGATACCGATCAAGATCCTGAACCATTTGGCGGTAACGTGTTGATCACAGGCGGGGCCGAATATCTGTTCCCCTTGCCCTTCGTGAAAGATCAGCGTCAGCTGCGAACAGTGCTGTTCTGGGATGTGGGTAGTGTCTTCGACACCAAGTGCCGCTTGGTCGACAAGGATAGCGCCAGCTGTAACAAGGTCAGCTTTTCCAATATGGCAAGCTCTGTGGGTGTTGGCTTGACTTGGGTAACTGCGTTGGGTCCGTTAAGCTTCAGTCTGGGTATGCCCGTCAAGAAGCCTGATAATGCCGATACGCAGGTATTCCAGTTCTCGCTGGGCCAAACGTTCTAATTGATCCAACTCTATATCGCGTTTAAACGCAGGAGTGCATTGTGCGTAAGTTCTTCCGTTTCGCCTTGATCGCTGCCGCTGTTGTTGCCACCCCGGCTTTTGCCGAGATGAAGATTGCGGTGCTCAATTATCAAATGGCACTCCTGGAGTCGGATGCGGCAAAAAAATACGCTGTAGACGCTGAGAAAAAGTTCGGCCCACAGCTTAACAAGCTGAAGGCACTAGAAGGTGATGCAAAGAATATTCAAAGTCGCCTTGCTGCCGGGGGCGATAAAATGAAGGATTCTGAACGTGACCGTCTTGAGTCGGACTTCAAGCAGAAAGCGCGTGACTTCCAGTTTCAGTCAAAAGAGCTGAACGAAGCCAAGGCCGCAGCTGATCGCGATATGTTGAAGCAGCTCAAACCGAAGCTGGATAAAGCGGTGGAAGAAGTATTGAAGAAGGGCAACTACGACATCGTCATCGAGCGTGGCGCTGTGGTTGATGCCAAGCCTCAATATGATATTACACGTGATGTTATCGAGCGGATGAACCAGAACCGCTAATGATGATCTCTACCACTTACACTCTAAGGCAGCTGGCAGAGCGCCTTGGAGCTGAGCTCCGGGGAAACCCGGAGCTTCTCATTTCTGGTCTTGCGACATTGCAGGATGCTCAGCCCGAGCAGTTGAGTTTCCTTGCCAATGCCCAGTACAAGAAATACTTGGCTGACACCAAAGCGGGTGCTGTGATCCTGCATCCGACTGAGGTGGAGGGATTTTCAGGCAATTGCCTGGTAATCGCCAATCCTTACCTTGCCTATGCGCAGCTTTCCCATCTGTTTGATCGAAAACCTCTGCCGAAAGCTGGTATTCATCCTTCCGCCCTGGTCGCTGAGGATGCTTTTGTAGATCCTACGGCAAGTGTCGGTGCGTATGCAGTTATCGAGTCAGGTGTATCGATAGGTGCAGGTGTTGTCATTGGAGCGCATTGCTTCATCGGTGCTCGTAGTCAGATCGGCGAAAACGGATGGCTTGCACCGCGAGTTACGCTGTATCACGACGTTCGAGTTGGGAAGCGAGTGGTTATCCAGTCTGGCGCCGTTATCGGCGGTGAGGGGTTTGGCTTTGCGAACCATCAGGGGCAATGGAAAAAAATTGCTCAGCTGGGTGGTGTCAGTATTGGCGATGATGTCGAGATCGGCGCCAATACTACTATCGATCGAGGCGCGCTGGCCGACACGATCATCAGTAATGGCGTTAAGCTCGACAACCAGATAATGATTGCTCACAACGTACAAATTGGTGAGCACACAGCGATGGCGGCTTGTGTAGGTATCTCGGGCAGTACCAAGATCGGACGCCATTGCACAATTGCCGGCGGTGTCGGCATGGTTGGACATATTGAGGTCTGCGATAACGTTTTCGTTACTGGCATGACCATGGTTACCCGCTCGATTACCGAGCCAGGCGCTTATTCTTCCGGCACGGCAATGCAGCCTGCTGCCGAATGGAGAAAAAGTGCGGCTCGTATCCGTCACCTGGATGATATGGCTCGGCGTCTGCAGCTTCTCGAAAAAACAGTAGCTGCCGTGACCTTACAGGATGACGCTGCTTCTGATGCAGAGTAACGCATCGGGCGTTTCCTTTTTTTTGAACAGGCCTCTCCAGATATGATGGACATTAACGAGATTCGCGAATACTTGCCTCACCGCTACCCGTTCCTGTTGGTGGACCGGGTAGTGGAGCTGGACATTGAAGGCAAGCGTATTCGTGCCTACAAAAATGTCAGCATCAACGAACCCTTTTTTAATGGTCATTTCCCTCAGCATCCCATTATGCCGGGTGTTTTGATTATCGAAGCAATGGCGCAAGCGGCAGGGATTCTTGGTTTCAAGATGATGAATTCTTCTCCGGCAGAGGGAACCCTGTATTACTTTGTCGGCTCGGATAACATGCGCTTTCGTCAGCCTGTTTTGCCGGGCGATCAGTTGCAGCTGGAAGCTCGTTTCATTAGTTGCAAGCGCGGCATTTGGAAGTTCGAATGCCAGGCAACAGTTGACGAGAAAGCAGTATGCTCTGCTGAAATTATCTGTGCGGAACGCAAACTATGAGTTTGATCGACCCTAGGGCGATCATTGAGCCAGGCGCCAAACTGGCTGACGACGTCAAGGTTGGGCCTTGGTCTATCGTAGGCGCCGATGTTGAAGTGGGTGAGGGCACGGTCATAGGCCCGCACGTTATACTGCATGGACCAACGTTCATCGGTAAGCACAACCGCATCTACCAGTTTTCTACGATTGGAGAGGACACCCCAGACCTCAAGTACAAGGGTGAACCTACGCGCCTTGTTATTGGTGACCATAATGTCATTCGCGAGGGTGTCACGATCCATCGGGGGACCGTTCAGGACCGTAGCGAAACCACTATAGGTGACCATAACCTGCTGATGGCATATGTCCACATCGGGCATGACAGTGTGATAGGCAATAACTGCATTCTGGTCAATAACACGGCGTTGGCAGGGCATGTCCATGTGGATGATTGGGCAATTTTGTCCGGTTACACACTGGTACATCAATTCTGCCGTATCGGTGCACACAGCTTTTCAGGTATGGGCACTGCCATTGGTAAGGATGTGCCTGCCTACGTAACGGTCTTTGGCAACCCGGCCGAAGCGCGCAGTATGAATTTTGAAGGCTTGCGCCGCCGTGGTTTTTCCAGTGAAGCGATTCATGCCCTCCGTCGTGCTTACAAGGTTGTCTACCGCCAAGGTTTGACGGTTGACGAAGCATTGAAGGAATTGGAGCAGGTTGCTCTTGAGTTTCCCGAAGTTGCAGTCTTTAGGGACTCTATAGTCAGCTCCACACGTGGCATAACACGTTAATCCTTTCAAGGCCGCAGATGCGGCCTTCAGTTTATATTGGCGCTATTAAAGAGCTGGGTATGTCTGCCTTGAATCGACCCTTGCGAATCGCTCTCGTTGCCGGTGAGGCTTCTGGGGATATTTTAGGCTCAGGCCTTATGAGAGCGCTTAAAGCACGGCATTCGGCTGTCGAGTTCATTGGTGTTGGCGGTCCGCGCATGGAGGCAGAAGGCATGAGCTCGGCCTTTCCCATGGAGCGACTCTCCGTCATGGGGCTGGTAGAGGTGCTAGGCCGGCTTCGAGAGCTTTTGCGGCGTCGAAAAGAGCTTATCCAGACACTCATACAGGCCCGCCCCGATGTTTTTATTGGCATTGATGCGCCAGATTTCGTACTTGAAATGGAGCAGCAGCTTCGTGCCGCAGGGATACCGACTGTTCATTATGTCAGTCCCTCTGTCTGGGCATGGCGGCAAAAGCGTGTTCTTAAGATTCGTGAGGCCTGCGATCTCATGTTGACGTTGTTTCCTTTTGAAGCCCGCTTCTATGAGGAAAAGCAGGTTCCCGTGCGTTTCGTTGGGCACCCGCTGGCCGATACCATTCCGCTTGATCCTGATCGCACGCTTGCCCGCAAAGTTTTGGGCTTACCGCCAGATGGGCCAGTCGTTGCTTTGCTCCCAGGAAGTCGTGGTGGTGAAGTTTCACGGCTGGGTGCTCTTTTTTTCGATGCCGCAGAACGGTTGAGTGCGTTAAGGCCTGATATTCAATTTGTATTGCCTTGTGCCAATGAGCATCGGCGTAAGCAGATAGAGTCTTTACTTGAAGGCCGCTCTGTTCGTGTGATGTTGACTCAGGGGCAGTCACATGAAGTGCTGGCCAGCTGTAATGCTGTGCTTATTGCTTCAGGAACGGCCACGTTGGAAGCAATGTTATTTAAACGTCCGATGGTGGTTGCCTATAAGGTCGCCCCATTGACGTACTGCATCTTGAAACGGATGGTAAGGAGTCCTTATATCTCTTTACCGAACTTGCTGGCAGGCAAGCCTCTTGTTCCCGAGTTGATTCAGGACGATGCTACGGCAGAAAGATTGGTAAACGCGATATTGCCTCTTTTGGATGATCCCTCTATGCAAACAGAAGGATTTGAAGCTATTCATCACGCATTACGTCAGGACGCGTCACGACAAGCCGCAGATGCAGTACTGACGCTTATTGGGGGTGATTGATGCAATTGGGGTTGGATTTCACATTGGTGCAGGAACTGGTCGCAGGTGTCGATGAAGTAGGACGAGGTCCCCTATGTGGGCCTGTCGTTACCGCTGCTGTGATCCTGGACCCAGCACGTCCTATCCATGGGCTCAACGACTCTAAAAAGCTTACCAAGGCACGCCGCGAGGCGTTGTTTGAAGAAATTCATGAAAAGGCATTGGCATGCTGTATCGCTCGCGCCGATGTTCATGAAATTGATGAGATCAATATCCTTCATGCAACCATGCTGGCAATGAAGCGAGCGGTTGAAGGGCTGGCTGTTTTACCCAAGCTGGCCTTGATCGATGGTAATCGTTGCCCGGTACTGTCGGTTCCAAGTGCTGCGGTGATCAAGGGTGACAGTCAGGTGCCTGCTATCGCAGCAGCGTCTATATTGGCTAAGGTCTCTCGAGATCGGGAAATGGCAGAAATGGATCTGCTTTATCCAGGATATGGCTTGGCAGGTCACAAGGGGTATCCCACAGCTGAGCATCTTGATGCACTTAAACGGCTTGGCCCTACGCCTATACATCGACGCTCATTCGCGCCCGTGCGGGATGCTTTTGCTGCGTTGGAAGTCAGAGTGAGGCAAGTTACAGGGGCTATGGCGCTCTAATCGAAGATTAAGAAAAAACGAACCGACGGACGGCGACGCCTGTATTTTCTAGGCTGAACAGTGTTGGCGCATTCATTTGCCTGAGCATGCATATCTGCTCATTCCTATCAAGCTTCTAGCTTGTCCTCCCGGTTAGTACAATTCCGGTTCGTTTTTGCATGATTGTCGGGGTTTCCATGACCGTATCCTTTGTTCACTTGCGTTTGCATACTGAATATTCGCTGGTTGATGGTCTGGTCAGGGTAAAGCCCTTGGTCAAGTCGGTAGCGGGGGCAGGCATGCCTGCTGTAGCTGTGACAGACCAGAATAATTTGTGCTCGCTGGTAAAATTTTACAAGGCTGCTATGGGTGCCGGTATCAAGCCCATCTGTGGCGCCGACCTGTGGCTGGCCAATCCTGACGAGGAGGGGCCGCTTACCCGCCTGACCTTGCTGGTCATGAATAAACAAGGCTATAGAAACCTGACTGAGCTGGTTTCGCGCGGTTATCAGGAAGGACAGCACGAAGGCCAGATCATTGTCCAACGTGAGTGGGTCAAGGCGGCTGCCGACGGCTTGATTGCGCTTTCCGGCTCTAAAGAGGGTGAGGTGGGGCTGGCCTTGCTGGCTGGTGACAATCTACGCGCCGAGCGGTTGTTAGGTGAATGGCTGGACGTCTTTGGTGATCGTTTTTACCTGGAGGTGCAGCGTACCCAGCGCGTCAATGATGAAGAGCATCTTCACGCCGCGGTTGCCTTGGCGGATCGTTGCAACGTACCGCTTGTAGCAACCAATGATGTTCGTTTTATCAAGCAGGAAGACTTCGAGGCCCATGAAACGCGGGTCTGCATTGGTGAGGGGCGTGTACTTGATGATCCGTTGCGTCCTCGTACCTATAGCGATCAACAGTACCTCAAGTCTCCTGATGAGATGTGGGAGCTGTTTAGTGATCTGCCAGAGGCCTTGGAAAATACGGTCGAAATCGCCAAGCGCTGCAACATTGAAGTGCAGCTTGGCAAATATTTCTTGCCTAATTTCCCTATTCCCGAAGGCATGACCATTGACGATTACCTGCGAAAGGTATCGTTTGACGGATTGGAAGAGCGCCTAGCGGTACTCCTGCCTAAGGAAACGCCGGATTACGAGGCCAAGCGGCAGGTCTATGTGGATCGCTTGAACTTCGAGCTGAATATCATTATTCAGATGGGGTTTCCCGGCTACTTCCTCATCGTAATGGACTTCATTCAGTGGGCGAAGAACAATGGCGTCCCGGTGGGGCCGGGTCGTGGGTCGGGTGCTGGCTCGCTGGTAGCGTATGTGCTGAAAATTACGGATCTGGATCCACTAGCCTATGATCTGCTGTTCGAGCGCTTCCTTAACCCTGAACGTATTTCCATGCCTGACTTCGATGTCGATTTCTGCATGGACGGTCGTGACCGCGTAATTGATTATGTTGCAGGCGCCTATGGGCGTAACGCGGTCAGTCAGATCATCACCTTTGGCACCATGGCCGCAAAGGCGGTGGTTCGTGACGTTGCCCGTGTGCAGGGTAAGTCTTACGGTCTGGCCGATAGATTGTCCAAGATGATCCCCTTCGAAGTAGGTATGACGCTTCAGAAAGCCTATGAGCAGGAGGAGATGCTTCGTGACTTCCTCAAGGTCGACGAAGAGGCCCAGGAAATCTGGGACATGGCGCTCAAACTGGAGGGTATTACTCGGGGAACCGGTAAGCATGCGGGTGGTGTGGTAATCGCACCTACCAAACTGACAGACTTCTCTCCCGTTTCTTGCGATGAGGACGGTAACGGACTGGTTACCCAGTTCGATAAGGACGATGTAGAGCAGGCGGGCCTGGTGAAGTTCGACTTCCTGGGTTTGCGAACATTGACCATCATCAAATGGGCAATGGAAACAATCAATCGGGAGCACGCTGTAAAAGGGCTCGATCCGGTTAACATCGACTTTATCCCGCTGGATGACAAAAAGACCTACGATCTCTTGCAGAAGGCGGAGACGACGGCCGTGTTCCAGCTGGAATCCCGCGGCATGAAAGAGCTGATCAAAAAGCTCAAGCCCGACTGTCTGGAAGACCTGATTGCATTGGTGGCCTTGTTCCGTCCGGGGCCGCTGCAGTCAGGCATGGTAGATGACTTCATCAACCGAAAGCACGGCCGTGCCGAGCTGGCCTATCCCCATCCCGATTATCAGTATGAAGGGCTCAAGCCTGTCCTGGCTCCCACCTATGGCATCATCCTGTATCAAGAGCAGGTTATGCAGATTGCCCAGGTTATGGGGGGCTATACCCTGGGTCAGGCCGATATGCTGCGTCGCGCCATGGGTAAGAAAAAGCCGGAGGAAATGGCCAAGCAGCGGGGCGGCTTCATTGAAGGTTGTGCCAATAATGGTATCGATGCTGAGCTTGCCGGTAACATCTTTGATCTGGTAGAGAAATTTGCGGGTTATGGCTTCAACAAGTCCCACTCGGCTGCCTATGGTCTGGTGTCCTATCAAACTGCCTGGCTGAAAGCGCATTTCCCTGCGCCGTTCATGGCTGCAGTGTTGTCAGCGGATATGCACAACACCGACAAGGTGGTAATCCTCATTGAGGAATGCCGCCATATGAAGCTGCGGATCGATGCGCCGGATGTGAACATCTCTGACTTCAAGTTCACTGTAAATGAAGGTGGACGCATCGTTTACGGTCTTGGTGCTATCAAGGGGGTTGGTGAGGGTCCAGTAGAGGCGATTGTAGAAGCGCGCCAGGAGGGGCCTTTCAAGGATCTGTTCGATTTCTGCGACCGTGTCGATCTCAAGCGCATCAACAAACGTACCCTTGAAGCGCTTATTCGCTCGGGAGCGCTGGATCGCCTGGGGCCGCATTATCATGACGAGCTCAAGGCCTACCAGGCGACTATCGATCAGAATCGCTCAGTGCTGTTGGCCGCAATGGAAGAGGCGATTGCGGCAGCCGAGCAAACGGCACGGAGCAATAACAGTGGGCATATGGATTTATTCGGGGGTGTATTTGCCGAGCCGGAAGCCGATGTCTACGTTAATCATTACAAGGCACGAGCGCTGACGCTCAAGGAGCGTCTGAGGGGAGAAAAGGAAACCCTCGGCCTGTACCTGACGGGGCATCCGATCGATGAGTATGAGGGGGAAGTACGGCGACTGGCGCGCCAGCGCATTGTGGACCTCAAGCCCTCTCGTGAAACCCAGACGGTTGCCGGCCTTATCGTCAATCTGCGTGTGATGAAAAACAAGCGCGGCGATAAGATGGGGTTTGTTACACTCGATGATCGCTCGGGCCGGATTGAGGCTTCGCTGTTTGCCGAAGCATTTCATGCTGCTCAGTCCTTGCTGCAGACTGACGCCTTGGTCATTGTTGAGGGCGAAGTCAGCCAGGATGATTTCTCGGGCGGCTTGAGACTGCGCGCCAAGCGCGTGCTGGGCCTGGAAGAGGCTCGCACCGCATTGGCTGAAAGTCTGCGCATCTCGGTTGCAAGCGATGCATTGAAAGGCGACCGTCTTCGGTGGTTGGCCGACCTCTGTACCAAGCATCGGGGCGCTTGCCCGGTTACGCTGGATTATCGAAGCCAGGATGCCAGGGCCCTGCTGCAATTTGGCGAGCAGTGGAGAATCGATCCTGGTGATGGCCTGATACAGGCACTACGTGACCAGTTTGGAAGAGAAAACGTCTTCCTGAACTACCGTTGATCCGAGCGGCGCAAGTGCCGCTCATTCGACCAAACCATGCCAATGGCCTCAAGGGTTGAGGCGGCGATCTCGATAATTGATCTGCCGGCCTCGACCTGATCCGCCTGATCTTTTAAGGTAGGCGACCCGGCCGCTGGCTCAAGATTGCAAGACGGATACTCATGAACCCGAACTATCTCGATTTCGAACAGCCGATCGCTGACCTCCAGGCCAAGATTGAAGAGCTTCGCTTGGTTGGTAATGACAATTCGCTGAACATCAGTGACGAGATTGCCCGGCTGCAGGAAAAGAGCCAGGCACTGACCAAAAGTATTTTCGGTAGTCTGAGCAGCTGGCAGGTGGCTCGTCTGGCGCGTCACCCCTTGCGGCCCTACACGCTGGACTATATCAGCCATCTTTTCGTTGATTTCGAAGAGCTTCATGGCGACCGTCATTTCGCTGATGATCCAGCCATTGTTGGCGGTATCGCTCGTCTGGATGATCAACCCGTCATGGTCATTGGTCATCAGAAGGGGCGTGAGGTACGTGAAAAGGTACGTCGTAATTTTGGTATGCCTCGCCCGGAAGGTTACCGTAAAGCCTGCCGTCTGATGGAAATGGCCGAGCGTTTCAAGATGCCGATTCTGACGTTTATCGATACTCCCGGTGCTTATCCGGGGATCGATGCCGAAGAGCGTGGACAAAGTGAGGCGATTGCCTGGAATCTGCGTGTCATGTCGCGTTTGAAAACGCCTATCATCGCAACCGTGATCGGCGAGGGTGGTTCTGGTGGCGCCCTGGCAATTGGTGTGTGCGACCAGCTGAACATGCTTCAACATTCGACTTACTCTGTGATTTCGCCTGAAGGCTGCGCCTCGATTCTCTGGAAAACTGCCGAGAAGGCGCCTGATGCGGCTGAAGCCATGGGCATTACTGCAGAGCGTTTAAAGGGGCTGGGTATTGTAGATACCGTTATCGATGAGCCACTGGGCGGTGCCCATCGTGATCCCGCTGTAATGTCTGCTTCCATTCGTGAAGCTCTGGTAGATCAGCTTGATATGCTCAAGAAATTCTCCAGCGAAGAGTTGTTGACGCGTCGTTACGAGCGTCTGATGAGCTACGGTATTTCCTGATCTGTCTCCATGTATGTCCGGCCTATGCCGGACATACGCCTAAGCTGTTTACATGAATAATGTGTATTCATTGATGGGCAGCCATGTCCCTTTCTGATGTCTCGCTTCCCCCTCTGGCTGACAACGTCCTGAAGGTCTTGACGCCCTATCTGCATGCCAAGCGATGGCATATCGCATTTTCAGGCGGCATGGATTCTTCGGTTCTTCTGCATGTTTTATCGCGGCTGTCCTTCTGTAGGCAGGTGCCGTCGCTACATGCGATTCATGTGCACCATGGCCTTCTTAAAGAGGCTGACGAGTGGGTGGAGCATTGTCGGCAGATGTGTGACCTGCTCCAGGTTCCCTTGAGCGTCGAGCATGTACAAGTGGATCAGAATTCAAGCCTGGAGCGAGCGGCCCGGGATGCACGCTATGCCGCCTTTGCGCGGCACGTTAGAGAGCATGAAGTTCTGCTAGTGGCTCAGCATCAGGACGATCAGGCGGAGACTCTGCTGCTAAGACTGCTACGTGGAGCTGGGGTAAAAGGTTTGTCTGCCATGGCGACCTCGCGTGCAATGGCTGAGGGGCGCCTGGTAAGACCCTTCCTGTCTGTTCCTCGGGCTGAACTGTCACGTTATGCCTTAGCGGAAAAGCTGGAGTGGGTGGAAGATCCTAGTAACATACAGGTTGTTCAGGATCGTAACTTCCTGCGCCATGAGATTCTCACTCGACTGCGCTTACGATGGCCGCAGGCTTCAGCTAGCGTTGCCCGCAGTGCAGGGCATATGGCCGAGGCGCTGGCTATTCTTGAAGAGTGCGCTGCCATGGACTTGTCTGCCGCACAGACAGCTACTGCATTTCCTTGGTTGCCGCTTCCAAGCCTCGAACTTGAGATTATCAGGCAGCTGAGCGAGCACCGTCAGCGCAACGCACTTCGCCACTGGTTAGATCGATATAGCCGTATGCCAGATACTGATCATTGGGTGGGCTGGGCTGCATTGCGGGATGCCGGTCCCTCGGCCAGTCCCGTCTGGGTACTGGAAAGCGGTGAGATACATCGGGGGGCGGGACGGCTCTGGTGGTTACCGCATCAGTGGTTGGGCGCCGCCTGTGTGCCTTGTCAGTGGCCTGAAAAGGAGTCGGAGGTAGCGTTGGGTGGCAATGGACAAGTGTATATCGTTGGTCAGCGGCCCTCGGGATCACTTGAAGTCCGCTATCGTCAGGGAGGAGAAATCATGGCTGTCCCTGGGCGTGGGCACAGAGATCTCAAACGGCTCCTGAATGAGCATCATGTGCCGACATTCTTGCGCGGCAGATTGCCGCTGCTGTTTTGTAACGGGCAGTTGATAGCCATTGCGAATCTGTCTGGACTCAGTGGTCCAGCCGATCAGCACTGGCGGTTCGAGTGGGTTCCTGCGACGAGCGGCCAGCGTTTGAGCTGAAAGGCACTTTGTTGTAGACTACGCTCCCGTCTTGTACCGCACTTGTTGTTTACGTAACAACCGGTGTGCGTTGGGCATGAAGTATTACCGTGCTCAACCGAGGCCTCTAGGCCTCCCTCGCTTCCCGGCGGCTTTCCGCCTAACTACAGATTTCTAGGAAAATTCATGACGCGCTACATCTTCGTCACGGGCGGTGTTGTTTCTTCATTGGGGAAAGGCATTGCCTCGGCTTCCTTGGGCGCCATTCTGGAAGCGAGGGGCTTGAAGGTCACCATGCTCAAGCTGGATCCCTATATCAACGTCGATCCAGGTACCATGAGCCCATTCCAGCACGGCGAAGTGTTTGTCACCCATGACGGTGCCGAGACCGATCTCGACCTGGGTCACTACGAGCGTTTTATTCGCACTACAGTGACTCAGGACAACAACTTCACGACCGGCCGCATCTACATGGATGTGCTGCGCAAGGAGCGTCGCGGCGATTACCTGGGCGCAACCGTTCAGGTAATCCCTCACATTACCGATGAAATCAAGCGCCGTATTATCAAGGGCGCAGGTGATGCGGATGTGGCGCTGGTCGAAATCGGCGGTACCGTAGGTGACATCGAGTCCCAACCTTTTCTGGAAGCCATACGCCAGTTGCGCGTGGAAATCGGCGCTCGCCGTGCCATGTTGATGCATCTGACGTTGGTGCCCTATATTGCAACCGCGGGTGAAACCAAGACCAAGCCGACTCAGCACTCGGTAAAGGAATTGCGCTCCATCGGCCTGCAGCCTGATGTTTTGATTTGCCGCTCCGATCATCCGGTAGACAGTTCTTCCCGCCGTAAGATTGCGCTGTTCACTAACGTGGAAGAGCGTGCCGTCATCTCTCTGGAGGACGTGGATACGATTTACCGTATTCCTTCCGTTCTGCATGCGCAGGGTCTCGATGATTTCGTGGTAGAGCGCTTTGGCCTCGAATGCGGTCAGGCTGACCTGAGCGAGTGGGATCGTGTGGTCGATGCCAAGCTCAACCCAGAGCGTGAAGTAACCATTGCCATGGTTGGCAAGTACATGGAGCTTCTGGATGCATACAAGTCGCTTATCGAGGCGATGACGCATGCCGGTATCCAGAGCCGTACAAAGGTCAACCTGCGCTATATCGATTCGGAAGATATCGAGCAGCAGGGTACCCATCTGCTCAAGGGCGTTGATGCGATCCTTGTGCCGGGTGGTTTTGGTCTACGCGGTGTAGAAGGCAAGATTCGCACGGTTCAGTATGCACGTGAGAACAAGATTCCTTACCTGGGTATCTGCCTGGGCATGCAGGTAGCGGTAATCGAGTTTGCCCGTAACGTAGTAGGCTGGAGCGATGCTAACTCCACCGAATTTGACAAGTCTGGTCAGCACCCGGTGGTTGGTTTGATTACCGAGTGGCAGGATGCGTCCGGCGCTACCGAGATCCGTACAGAAGCTTCGGATCTGGGGGGCACCATGCGCCTGGGAGCTCAGGAGTGCCAATTGTCTTCAGGTACACTGGTACATGATTGCTACCAGCAAGACGTAATCGTTGAGCGTCATCGTCACCGTTACGAAGTGAACAACAACCTGCTGCCCGAAATCATGGCGGCGGGCCTGAAGGTCACTGGCCGTTCCGGCGACGGTGCATTGGTGGAAGTCGTCGAGGCGCCGGATCATCCCTGGTTTGTGGCGTGCCAGTTCCATCCGGAATTCACCTCTACCCCGCGTGATGGTCATCCGCTCTTCAGCGGTTTCGTGAATGCGGCTTTGAAATACGCTAATAAGGCTTGATGACTATGGCTCAGAAAACGATTCGTGTCGGTACTATCGAAGTGGCTAACGACAAGCCGTTCGTGCTGTTTGGCGGAATGAACGTGCTTGAGTCTCGCGATCTGGCGATGCAGATCTGCGAAGAGTACGTGAAGGTAACGCAGAAGCTGGGTATCCCTTATATCTTCAAGGCCAGCTTCGACAAGGCCAACCGTTCTTCGGTCAACTCTTTCCGTGGCCCAGGCCTGGAAGAGGGCATGAAGATCTTTGAAGAGATCAAGAAGACCTTCAATGTACCGGTTATCACGGACGTCCATGAGCCCTATCAGGCGGCACCGGTTGCAGAAGTATGCGACATCATCCAGCTGCCGGCTTTCCTGTCCCGGCAGACGGATCTGGTAGTTGCCATGGCTAAGACCAATGCCGTTATAAATATCAAGAAGGCCCAGTTCCTCGCGCCTCAGGAAATGAAGCATATCCTGCAGAAATGTGAGGAAGTGGGTAATGATCAGTTGATCCTGTGCGAGCGTGGCACGTCCTTTGGTTATAACAATCTGGTAGTCGACATGCTGGGCTTCGGCATCATGAAGCAGTTCGACTACCCGATCATTTTTGACGTGACCCATGCCCTGCAGATGCCTGGCGGTCGCAGCGATTCTGCTGGTGGTCGTCGTGCACAGGTTACCGATCTGGCCAAGGCCGGTTTGAGTCAGGGACTCGCAGGTCTGTTCCTGGAAGCACACCCTGATCCTGACAGTGCCAAGTGCGATGGCCCTTGCGCACTTCGATTGAACAAGCTGGAGCCCTTCCTGGCTCAGCTAAAGGCACTGGATGAACTGGTGAAGTCGTTCACTCCAATCGAAACCGCTTAATGCTCCGCTGAACTTAGTTCCAAATAAGAAGCCGAAGGTGCAGTTTGCACCTGACCAGAACCATGGAGAGCGTATAACAATGGCAAAGATCGTCGACATAAAAGGCCGGGAAATTCTGGATTCCCGCGGTAACCCTACCGTGGAAGCCGAGGTGATTCTTGATAACGGTATCGTCGGCAGGGCTTGTGCGCCCTCTGGTGCATCCACAGGATCCCGCGAGGCATTGGAACTGCGTGATGGCGACAAGAGCCGTTACCTGGGCAAGGGGGTTCTGACAGCCGTTGGTAATGTAAACGGCCCGATCCGCGATCTTCTTCTTGGCAAGGACCCATCGGATCAGAAAGCGCTCGACAAAGCGATGATCGAGCTTGATGGTACCGAGAACAAGTCCAAGCTGGGCGCCAATGCCATTCTGGCGGTATCCCTGGCAGCTGCCAAGGCGGCCGCCGAGGATAAAGATCTGCCCTTGTATGCCCATATCGCAGAGCTGAACGGCACGCCCGGGCAGTACTCTATGCCGGTTCCGATGATGAATATCATCAACGGCGGCGAGCATGCCGATAACAATGTCGACATCCAGGAATTCATGGTTCAGCCGGTTGGCGCAAAAAGCTTCGCTGATGCCCTGCGCATGGGTGCTGAGATATTCCATCACCTGAAGGCGGTTCTCAAGGCGCGTGGCCTGAATACTGCCGTGGGCGATGAAGGTGGCTTTGCCCCGAACCTGTCCTCCAACGAAGATGCCCTAGGCGCTATTGCCGAAGCGGTTGAAAAGGCCGGATACAAGCTGGGCACGGATGTAACTCTGGCCTTGGACTGCGCCTCCAGCGAGTTCTATGAAAACGGTCAGTACAGCTTGTCTGGCGAAGGCAAGACATTCGATGCTCCTGGTTTTGCCGATTATCTTGCGGGTCTGAGGGAGCGTTTCCCGATTATCTCTATCGAAGATGGTATGGATGAGTCCGACTGGGCTGGCTGGAAGGCGTTGACTGATAAGATCGGCAACAAGGTGCAACTGGTAGGTGACGATCTGTTCGTGACCAATACCAAGATTCTAAAGGAAGGGATCGAGAAAGGTATCGGTAACTCCATCCTCATCAAGTTCAACCAGATCGGCTCTCTGACCGAGACGCTGGAAGCCATCCAGATGGCCAAGGCTGCTGGTTATACAGCAGTTATTTCTCACCGCTCGGGTGAGACCGAAGACGCAACGATTGCTGATCTTGCCGTGGGTACTGCGGCAGGGCAGATCAAGACCGGCTCACTGTGCCGTTCAGACCGGGTCTCCAAGTACAATCAGCTGCTTCGTATCGAAGAGCAGCTTGGTGCAAAAGCACCGTACCGTGGACGTGCCGAATTTCGTAGCTGAGTTCACAGTGAGCGGTGCAGGCCGCTCCGCTGTTGCGAAATGATGTGTTAAAAGAGCAGGATTGAAGTGTCGCTTATCGATATAGGCATCATTTCCTTCCTGCTCTTGTTTTAAGTATGTTCTCATTAGCTCACTTAACTTGTTGCTTTGAACCGTAAAGCCAATGCGTAGCCCTTACTGGTTGTTTCCTGTCCTAATCATTGCATTAGCCGGCCTGCAGTATCGCCTGTGGGTAGGTGATGGCAGTTTGGCGCAGGTAAAAGAGCTGCGTGAGCAGATTTCCAGTCAGGATGAGGAAAATAAGCAGCTGCTTGAACGCAACCGGATCCTCGAGGCGGAAGTTGCTGAGTTGAAAAAGGGCATGGAGACGGTTGAAGAGCGGGCTCGCCATGAGCTCGGTATGGTTAGAGAGGGTGAGACCCTTTACCTGCAGTCCAAATGATAAACACCTCATTACCTCTTTTCTGGGCCGTTATTCCGGCAGCGGGTATCGGTTCGCGCATGCGAGCGGATCGCCCCAAGCAATATCTGGATCTGGCGGGCCGAACGGTCATTGAGCACACGCTTTCTGCGTTATTGGATCATGCTTCCCTGCAGGGCATAGTCGTTAGCCTGGCGGCTGATGACAGATGGTGGCCTGGTCTTGCCTGCGCTACGGATAATCGGATTACCCGGGCTACTGGTGGGAAGGAACGTGCCGACTCTGTACTGAGCGGCCTTATGCGTCTGGAAGCCTGCGGCGCATCTGATCTTGACTGGGTATTGGTGCATGATGCAGCAAGACCTAATCTGGCTCAGAGCGACATTGATCGGCTATTGCAGGAGCTGGCTGATGATGAGGTTGGGGGATTACTGGCTATTCCAGTCAAGGATACGTTAAAGCGTGTCGACCCTTATGGCCGGGTTGAGGTGACAGTAGATCGCAGTGTCATCTGGCAGGCCTATACACCTCAGATGTTTCGATTGGGCCATCTGAGACAAGCGCTTAGTGATGCATTGGCTGCTGGCGTCATGATCACGGACGAAGCCTCCGCTATGGAGTGGGCGGGCTATAGACCCCGCGTGATAGAAGGGCGAAGTGATAACATCAAGATTACGCGGCCTGAGGATCTGGTTTGGCTGACGCAACTTTGGCATGAGCGCCGGCACGAACCGACGCCCACGACCTGACCCTTTAGAAGCGATACACTGCCGCTGCCCCCGTCTTGGACGGCATACGCTCACGGGGTACGACGACCACATCGCCGCCATGTTCCATGACGTAGGTGATCAGCTCATCCAGCACATCAGCTGTTTCAGCTCCAGCGGGTTTGGAGGGATGCAACTCGCCACTTTCCCGATCAAGCAGCCCAGGTATTTGGCGATCAGCCTCTACCAGCAGCATGGCTACACGGCTTTCAGCAGTAGCTTTTCCAATTTCTTCCAGTTGATCGGAGGCCAAGCCTTGGCCACGGGATTCGCCGTATTGGTCAAGAATGCCATTCAGGCGCTTCAAGTACATAGGCTCCATGAGCTTCCAGCTTTCCTGGCGCAGCATTTCTGTATCCAAGGCACCCTGGCCGATAGAAATACCTTTTTCCAAAAGCTGCTGGTTGTGACTGACATGACGGAAAACGGTCTGATTTTCCGGGAGCGCAGCCAAAATAAGGGGCAGTCCGGAAGGTTTGGAGTGATGTTCAGTAATGGCTCGGTCGACAGCTCTAAAAAAGCGCTCACAGTCGATATCGATCTGCTCTTGCTTACCACTTCCACCAGAGCCGTGAATCATGGGGTCGCCACGCTCGCTCGCTCCACCAAAGCCGTTGGTGTTACCAATCTGATCCTTGGGCGTTAGTTCTGAACCTAATGCCTCATCTTGATTGCGGGGTACTTCAGGCGCCAGCTCAACTTCATCCAATACGTCCCGGTTGCCTTCAAAGAGGCGTACCTGATTACGAGACAAGCACAGAATCTGGTAACGATCTGCTGACTGAGCAATACGAAGAATGGGCTTCAAATAATGCTGAGAATTGACGAGGGCCACTTCGGGCACCTTGCGCTGCAGCGGATAAACCATGAAATAGTCTTTTCCACCAAAGACGGCGACACCATCACGGGTGTGATTCCAGAAGTCGCGGTTATCAACCAATTCATCGAATGGCTTGAGTAGCGTATCGCTGGGAACGTCGGGGAATTGCTGTTCCAGAGAGGCTCTCAGGTCGCGGACTAGATTCTTGAAGCGGATCGGGTCCTGTGTGCGCTCTGGAAAGCTTCGATGGGTAGGCATGTAAATCGATAGGCATGGCGGCTCATGCTTTTCCATTAGTTCAGCCAATGTTGCTTTGGTGATGGGTCCGTACATGGCGGCTTCCTCGCTATGGTTATGGAGGGTTCGTCAACTACGAATGAGCGTGGCACCTGGTATCGACCAGGCAGAGCCGGCTCCTCGCTGAATCCGGCAAGGCAGAACGTATCCGCTTTCGGTTTCACATCGCTTTGAAAGTATCGATGCAGAATGCTCAAGAATGCGGTGCCGTTCTGACCTCTGGGATTCGACTGTTTGGAGCATGACCCTTTCATGTTCCATATAGGTACGACGAGCCCGGCAACGGCGGGTTCCAACCGTTGGACGTATGGCGTCTCCGCTGGCAACTCTCGCGTCAGCTCTGAAAATAGGTGACCAGATTGCTTTTGAGGTAGTCCACCAGTTGCCTGACCTTTGGGGACAAGTGGCGCCGCTGTGGATACAGCGCCCATACGCCTGTGTTGGGCGGTTGCCGGTTTTCCAGCAGGGAGACCAGCTCCCCTCGTGTCAGGTGAGGAGCTACGTAGTAATCCGGCAGCTGGCACA
Source organism: Pseudomonas sp. LTJR-52 (assembly GCF_003691465.1). NCBI lineage: Bacteria > Pseudomonadati > Pseudomonadota > Gammaproteobacteria > Pseudomonadales > Pseudomonadaceae > Pseudomonas > Pseudomonas sp. LTJR-52. Next base: position 3,502,993 of record NZ_CP033105.1, on the reverse strand, counting down.
GACCAAAGCCTCTTAGTGCCGCATCCAGAACGGCCTGGCCGCTGTTGCAGCGCCAGTTTCCTGCAACCTTGATGGGGATTTCCCGTCCATCTTCCTGAAAGGTCCAAACATCGCTATTACCGATCAGACAGTTATGCCGTGCCAGTTCTGACAGGGCATGTGGAGCGCCGAAGCGCTCGAGATAGCGTGGCGCAGCGCAAAGGTACATGATGCGAGGCGCAAGCTTGGTTGCTATAAGTTGAGAGTCATTTAGCCGACCCAGGCGGATTGCCAGATCGAATCCTTCCTGCACCAGGTCCAGCGTGCGGTTGGAAAGCTCTATTTCCAGACGTAATTGCGGGTGCAGTGCCATGAAGCTGTTTACCAGGGGGATGATAAAACGCTCCCCGTAGGTCACTGCACATGTCATGCGCAGCAATCCCTTGGGCTCGCTGGACAGATCACTGACGGCCCGAAGTGCTTCCTCGCGGGCATCCTGCAGGCGTTGGCAATGCTGAAGAAAGGTCTGTCCGGCTTCGGTCAGCACGACACTGCGCGTGCTCCGATAGAACAGGCGTGTCTGCAGACGTTCTTCCAGTCGGGCGATTTGTCGGCTGACATGGGATGAGGAAACACCAAGCCGTTCGGCGGCCAAGCTGAAATGACCTGCTTCAGCAACCGCAACGAACTCATCCAAGCCTTCCCAGGCGCTCATGATTATCCCTGTATGGCAATAATATTTTGCAGTACGTTGGATTATTAACTGAATCAAAGCTCATACACTAGACGTACCGTATCACCAGATGGATGACGATCTCCATGATTAAATCACGCGCTGCTGTTGCTTTTGAGGCTAACAAGCCCCTTGAAATCGTTGAAGTAGATGTTGCCCCGCCTAAAGAGGGCGAGGTGCTGGTTCGTATCGTGGCGACAGGTGTCTGCCATACCGATGCCTACACACTGTCCGGCGCTGATCCGGAAGGTATTTTTCCTGCGATCCTTGGGCATGAGGGCGGCGGTATCGTCGAGGCGGTTGGTCCAGGAGTGACGTCCGTTGCCGTAGGTGATCATGTCATTCCGCTGTATACCCCGGAATGTGGCAAGTGCAAGTTTTGCCTGTCCGGCAAGACCAACCTGTGCCAAGCCATTCGTGCTACCCAGGGCAAGGGGCTCATGCCGGACGGCACGTCCCGTTTCTCTTATAAAGGCCAGCCGATCTATCACTATATGGGGACTTCCACGTTCTCTGAGTACACGGTATTGCCGGAAATCTCGCTGGCCAAGATTCCCAAGGAAGCGCCTCTGGAAAAAGTCTGCCTGCTCGGCTGTGGTGTTACTACTGGGATCGGTGCAGTACTGAACACTGCCAAGGTGGAAGAGGGCGCTACGGTAGCCATCTTTGGTTTGGGTGGTATTGGCCTGTCAGCGGTAATCGGTGCGACCATGGCCAAGGCGGGACGTATCATCGCCATCGACATCAACCCTACCAAGGCTGAAATTGCCAAGCAGCTCGGGGCTACGGATTTCGTCAACCCCAACGACTACGACAAGCCTATCCAGGAAGTGATAGTCGAGCTGACGGATGGCGGCGTGGATTACTCGTTCGAGTGTGTGGGTAACGTGAAGCTTATGCGTGCTGCACTGGAATGCTGCCACAAGGGATGGGGTGAGTCGGTCATTATTGGTGTCGCTGGCGCTGGTCAGGAAATTAGTACACGTCCGTTCCAGCTGGTTACGGGGCGTGTATGGCGGGGCAGTGCGTTCGGAGGCGTCAAAGGTCGCACCGAGCTACCGGGCTACGTCGATAAGGCCCAGAAGGGCGAAATTCCTCTGGATACCTTTATTACCCACACCATGGGGCTGGACAAGATCAACGATGCCTTTGATCTGATGCATGAAGGTAAGAGCATTCGTACGGTTATCCACTATTGATCATGCATGGGTCCGGCGTCTTGCAACGTCGGGCCTGTCTATGCCCATAAGGAGCTATCCATGAGCAATACGCTGGAATTGGTCTCATGCCAGAAGTCTTTTGGCGGCTGGCACAAGCGCTACAAGCATCGGTCGACGGTTCTGGGCTGTGAGATGACCTTTGCTGTCTATCTGCCTCCTCAAGCCGAGCAGAAAACACAGCTGCCAGCCCTGTACTGGTTGTCAGGATTGACCTGCACCGATGAGAACTTTATGCAGAAGGCTGGCGCGCATCGAGTAGCTGCTGAGTTAGGACTGGTACTCGTAGCACCGGATACCAGCCCTCGTGGTCCGGACGTGCCCGATGATGCTGAAGGTGCCTGGGACTTTGGACTGGGAGCGGGCTTTTATCTAAATGCTACTCGCGAGCCCTGGGCCAAACACTATCGGATGCATGATTATGTTGTGAGGGAGCTGCCCGCTGTCATCGAGGCAAACTTCCCGGTGTCGGAGAAGCGTGGGGTAAGCGGTCACTCGATGGGAGGCCATGGTGCTTTGGTCTGCGCCTTGCGTAATCCCGGTTTCTATCGTTCGGTTTCGGCTTTTTCACCTATCGTAAATCCGATGAATTGTCCTTGGGGGCAAAAGGCGTTTTCTAATTACCTAGGTGAAGACCGTTCCACCTGGGCTGAGTGGGATGCCTGTGCATTAATGGAAAAGGCGCAGGAGCGACTACCTGTTCTTGTGGATCAAGGGGAGCAGGACAGCTTTCTTTCCGAGCAGCTCAAACCAGAGGCATTGGAGCAGGTAGCTACCCGTGTCGGTCATCCCTTGACCCTGCGTCTGCAGCCAGGTTATGACCATAGTTACTATTTCGTTGCCACCTTTATCGAGGATCATTTGGGTCATCATGCCCGCGCGCTGATCGATTGATCGAACTTGCGTGTTCGGTAACGGCGACGTTTACGGATTACCCCGGTAGAATTGACGCCCTGATCCTTCAGGGCGTTTTTATTTATGCGAATTGGCCACGGCTATGATGTCCATCGTTTCGGTGAAGGTAACTTCATCACGCTGGGCGGTGTACAAATTCCCCACACTTCTGGACTGGTTGCTCACTCGGATGGCGACGTCGTTCTGCATGCCTTGGCAGATGCCCTGCTGGGAGCGGTTGCATTGGGCGATATCGGTAAGCACTTCCCAGATACCGATCCGCAGTTCAAGGGTGCCGATAGCCGAGCATTGCTACGTCATGTGTTGGGTCTGGTCCAGCAAAAGGGCTTCAAGGTTGGTAACGTCGACGCCACGATTATCGCTCAGGCTCCCAAGATGGCCCCTCACATCGATGCCATGCGTCGTGTGATTGCGGAAGATCTGCAGGTTGAGCTTGATCAGGTCAATGTAAAGGCAACCACCACAGAACGCTTGGGATTTGTCGGGCGTGAGGAAGGCATTGCCGTGCATGCAGTAGCGTTGTTGCTTCCGGTATGACTGAAATCGAACTGCTAGGCCCGACGGCTCATGGACCGGCCTGTGGTACCGCTGTATTGAAGGCGACTGCCGAAGACTTTCAGGTGAACGAGGTGCTCGATATTCCCTTGGAAGGCGAGGGTGAACATCTCTGGCTTTGGGTCGAGAAGCGAGGCCTCAACACAGAGGAGGCTGCACGTCGTTTGGCGCGCGCGGCTGGTGTTCCACTACGGGCCATCAGTTATGCAGGGCTCAAGGATCGACAGGCGCTCACGCGTCAATGGTTCAGCCTGCATCTTCCAGGAAAGACCAACCCTGAGCTCAGCGCTGCTGAAGGCGATGCCCTGCGCATCCTGAAGCGGGCCAGGCACCGCCGTAAGCTTCAGCGCGGCGCTCACGCAGCCAATGGATTCACGCTCAGGCTGACCGAGCTGGCGGCTGACAGAGATAAGCTGGAGGAGCGGCTGAGCAAGATAGCCGCTGAAGGCGTACCGAACTACTTCGGACTGCAACGCTTCGGGTACGAGGGTGGCAACCTGGACGAGGCGCAGCATTTCGCACAGCAGGGCACGCTGCCCGAACAGCGTAATCGCCGTTCCCGCATACTGTCCGCAGCGCGTAGCTACCTGTTCAATCAGGTATTGGCGCAACGTGTTGCCGCCGGAAGCTGGAATGTGGCCAGGGTTGGCGATCTGTTGGCCTTCACTGACAGCCGCAGCTTTTTCCCTGCGGGAGAGGCAGAGTGCTCCGACCCCCGGCTGGCGGCCCTTGACCTTCACCCTACCGGCCCGCTCTGGGGAGAAGGTGACTCACCTGCCGGTGGCGCAGTCCAACAGGAAGAACAGGGTGTAGCCGCCGATGCGGCCGGATTGCCCGCCTGGCTTGCTGATGCGGGGCTTCGGCATGAACGGCGCATTCTTCGCCTCCCTATTAACGGTTTGTCATGGCATTATCCCGAGCCTGACATTCTGCAACTTGATTTCGTCTTGCCGGCTGGCTGCTTTGCTACCGTTGTAGTGCGTGAGCTCGTCTCGCTGGCCACGGCAGGACAGACGGATACTCCATGCGACTTTTGATTGCCAACGATGACGGCGTTCTTTCACCCGGCATTGCTGCCTTGCATGCGGCGCTGGACGACTATGCCGAGTGCACCGTGGTAGCGCCATTGACGGATATGAGTGGAATCAGCAGCGCCTTGACGCTGGATCGTCCGTTGCATCCACAGCGGTTGCCTAATGGTTATATCGGTATAAACGGTACGCCTACCGATTGTGTGCATCTGGGCATCAATGGTCTGCTGGAGCATACGCCTGACATGGTCGTATCAGGTATTAACCTGGGCGCCAACCTGGGCGATGACGTTCTATACTCGGGAACGGTGGCAGCGGCGCTGGAAGGTCGCTTTCTTGATCGTCCGGCTTTTGCCTTCTCGCTCTTGTCACGGCTTCCGGATAATCTTTCGGCGGCCGCGCAAATCGCCCGGCAGCTGGTCGAAGCTCATACGCAGTTCGATCTACCGCCGCGTACGGTGCTGAATGTCAACATACCCAACTTGCCGCTTGAGCACATTAAAGGGGTTCGGCTGACCCGGTTGGGCCATCGTGCACGTGCCAAGCCTCCGGTCAGGGACGTTAATCCCAGGGGTAAGGAAGGGTACTGGATCGCAGTCGCGGGTGATGCTGAAGACAGTGGCCCGGACACGGATTTTCATGCGGTGATGCAAGGTTACGTATCGATTACGCCGCTACAGTTGGATCGGACCTTCCATGAAGGGTTTGCCGGGCTGGCTGTTCTAGAGGAGATGTTTCGATGAATCAGGGGCAAGAGCATATGCAGCGTCATGGGATCGGCATGACTTCGCAGCGGACTCGCGAACGGCTCATTCAAAGGCTTTATGAGGAAGGCCTGTCCAATGCGCAGGTGCTGGAAGTGATTCGCCGCACGCCCCGTCATCTGTTTGTCGACGAAGCCCTGGCGCACCGCGCTTACGAAGATACGGCACTGCCCATTGGTCATAACCAGACCATTTCTCAACCGTACATGGTGGCTCGCATGACCGAGCTGCTGCTGGCAGCCGGTCCGCTGGATAAGGTCATGGAGATCGGTACGGGATCCGGCTACCAGACTGCGGTGCTGGCCCAACTGGTTGAGCGTGTGTTCTCTGTTGAGCGTATTCAGTCGCTGCAGGACCGAGCCAAAGAGCGCCTGGTCGAACTTAATGTGCGCAACGTCGTATTTCGCTGGGGAGATGGGTGGGGGGGCTGGCCAGCCCTGGCTCCCTATAACGGCATCATCGTAACAGCGGCGGCTCGTGAAGTGCCTCAAGCCTTGCTGGATCAGCTGGCACCGGGTGGACGTCTCGTGATTCCGGTAGGTGAGGGCGAAGAGCAGCAATTATTGTTGATCGAACGCCAGGAAGAAGGTTTTTCACGTCAAGTGCTCGATTCTGTGCGCTTTGTTCCACTTCTGAATGGACCGTTGGCCTGACCCCTTCGTCAGGGAACGATAGCATTGGCAATGGTCAATACAGCGGCCAATTCGGCTTGCGTTGACGTACAAGCTTTCTAAGGGGGAAGGAGTGAGGCTTCTTAAGGCCCGGCTGCGAGGGATTCGCAACGGTAGTGGGATCAGCTTGGTAGTGGCTCTGATGCTAAGTCTCGTCTTGTCAGGATGCTCCAGCTCCTCATCCCGAGGCGTGCAGGTCGTTGATCGCTCCGGTGGTTCGGCAAATACATACCGTGTTACAAAAGGACAATATACCGTTCGGCGGGGGGATACCCTCTACGCTATAGCCTCCCGTAATGGATGGGATTGGCGAAGCCTTGCTGCTCATAACGGTATTTCTCCACCGTATGTCATCCATGTTGGCCAAAAAATCAACTTTGGCGGCAGCAGCTCCAGTACGGTCGCAACTACCTCTCGAAGACCCGTACAAACCGTGTCGTCTGCGCCTGTTTCCACCGCTCCGGCTAGTACGAACACGCCTGTGGCTACGCCTGCACCCGCCTCTCCACCCGTAGCGCAGAGCGTTCCAGCTGCGCCTCCGCCGGTAACGGCGCCTCCGGCGACTACACCAACTGTCGAGGTTGCCAAGACTTCTGCAGGCTGGGCCTGGCCCACTAAGGGCACACTGATTTCCCGGTACTCCTCGAACGGCAGTTTGAATAAAGGCATTGATATAGCCGGAGATTTGGGACAGCCTGTTCTGGCGGCTTCTGGTGGAACCGTCGTGTATGCAGGCAATGGGTTAAGGGGTTACGGTGAGCTGATCATCATCAAGCACAACGAAACCTACGTCAGTGCGTACGGTCATAATCGCAGGCTTCTGGTTCGGGAGGGGCAACAGGTCAAGGTCGGGCAAACAATCGCCGAGATGGGTTCTACAGGAACCGACCGGGTGAAGCTGCATTTTGAGATTCGCCGGCAGGGTAAACCCGTAGATCCTCTGCAATATTTGCCAAATCGTTGACTCGTTGTCTGACCCGTTCCAGCGCTAGGGGGACGGGTTCAGGCGTAATCAGGGGGATTGATCACGCCCGGGCTTGTTGTCGAACTCAAGCAAGGGACATTGATCATGGCGCTTAATAAAAAAGAACCCGAGTTTGACATGAGTGACGAAGTGCTCCTGCTGGAAACTTCCGTCTCATTCGAAGAAGGGTCATTTGATGCATCACAGCTACTGGGTGATGCGCCTAAAGCACTTCAATCACGTACGTCCAAGCAAACCAAGCATATCGATTACAACCGGGCGCTTGATGCGACTCAGTTGTATCTCAATGAAATCGGTTTCTCTCCACTGCTTTCTCCTGAGGAAGAGGTTCATTTTGCGCGATTAGCGCAAAAGGGAGATCCCGCTGGCCGCTGCCGTATGATTGAGAGCAACCTTCGTCTTGTGGTGAAGATTGCTCGCCGTTATGTGAATCGGGGGCTGTCCCTGCTCGATCTGATCGAGGAAGGCAACCTGGGGCTGATTCGCGCGGTAGAAAAATTCGATCCTGAGCGTGGCTTCCGCTTCTCAACCTACGCGACCTGGTGGATCCGACAGACCATCGAGCGTGCCATCATGAACCAGACGAGGACGATTCGTCTGCCCATTCATGTGGTCAAGGAGCTTAATCTGTATTTGCGGGCTGCCCGTGAGCTGGCGCAAAAGCTTGATCATGAGCCGTCGCCGGAAGAGATCGCCTGTCTGCTGGAAAAGCCAGTGGAAGAGGTGAAGCGGATGATGGGACTTAATGAGCGGATCAGCTCTGTTGATGTGTCTTTGGGGCCTGATTCAGACAAGACGCTTCTCGATACGCTTACCGACGATAGGCCAAGCGATCCGTGCGAACTATTGCAGGATGACGACCTCAGCCAGAGCATTGACCAATGGCTGTCGGAGTTGACGGACAAGCAGCGTGAGGTGGTTGTCCGGCGTTTTGGCTTGCGCGGGCATGAAAGCTGTACGCTTGAAGAAGTAGGACAGGAGATCAACCTGACCCGCGAGCGGGTACGGCAGATACAGGTCGAGGCCCTAAAGCGGTTGCGCGAGATTTTTGAGCGTAACGGCTTGTCGAGCGACTCGTTGTTTCAATAAGCCTTCTAATTGGCACTAAAGCCCGACGTTGAGTTGGGCTTTTTTTATAAACGCGCGAAAGCCATCGGCAACGTGATAACGAGGTGGCAGAGGTGAGTCACGGGAGGTTCTCTAATGCTCTAGGCAGCGGAGAAAGAAAGCGGGTTGCAACGTGGTTCGGCAGATGAATAAACAAAGACAAAGGGCGAGTTAACTCGCCCTTTTAGATGCGTGCAACAAATGCAGCGCCTGAACAGCTGGGTTCAAGCCCTGATCAGCGCTCCAGGTACTGCAACTTGTTAGGCTTGCCGTCCCACTCTTCCGCATCGGCCAGCGCTTCTTTCTTTTCGGTGATGTTCGGCCAGACTTCACAGAGATCACGGTTCAACTCTATGAATTCCTGCTGGTTTTCCGGTACCTCATCTTCAGAGAAGATAGCCTGTGCAGGGCATTCCGGCTCGCATAGGGCGCAGTCGATACACTCATCTGGATGAATGACCAGAAAGTTGGGGCCTTCGTAAAAGCAGTCCACCGGGCATACTTCTACACAGTCGGTATATTTGCATTTGATGCAGTTGTCGGTGACAACAAAAGTCATTATTAGAACTCCTCAGGCGGCTAGGCGCGGGATTTTAGCAGTATTAGGCCAATCTCCGTCATCGGGTTGTCAGATACGCTTTTTCCATTCATAGATAAGCTGCAGCGCTTTAAGTGGCGTCAGCTCGTCGGGATTCAGTTTTTCCATCTCCTCCAACAGCGGATGTGTAGCCGCTGCAAACAGATCGGCCTGCATGGGTTGAGGTGCCTGGCTGATCGTTTTCGGGGCTTCGTGGGACAGACTGGTCTTTTCCAGATGCGCCAGATGCTCACGGGCCCGCTGGATGACCTGACTAGGTACGCCTGCCAGTTGAGCGACCGCAAGGCCGTAGCTCTGGCTGGCCGGGCCGGGCAGAACATGGTGCAGGAAGACAATCCGGTCGTTGTGCTCAGTGGCGTTGAGATGCACGTTGGCTACTACTGGCTCGTTGTCTGGCAGAACCGTAAGCTCGAAGTAGTGTGTTGCGAACAGAGTGTAGGCACGCAGCTTGGCCAGCTGTTCGGCCGCGGCCCAGGCCAATGACAGGCCGTCGAAGGTACTGGTACCTCGCCCGACTTCATCCATAAGGACCAGGCTATGCTCGCTGGCATTGTGCAGGATGTTGGCGGTTTCACTCATTTCGACCATAAAGGTCGAGCGCCCGCCTGCCAGGTCATCACTTGAGCCAATTCGGGTAAAGATGCGGTCTACCAGGGACAGGCGGCACGCCGCTGCCGGTACGAAGCTACCGATATGTGCCAGGAGAACAATCAGGGCGGTCTGACGCATATAGGTGGATTTACCGCCCATGTTCGGGCCGGTAATGATCAGCATCCGCGTATCGTTATTCAGGTTCAGGTCGTTGGCTACAAATGGTGTATCCAGCACCTGCTCCACAACGGGGTGACGGCCCTGTGATATTTCCAGGCAGGGTTCATCGACAAAACTCGGTCGATTGAGGTCGAGGTTCAGTGCACGTTCGGCTAGGTTGCTCAGTACATCAAGCTCGGCCAAGGCCGCCGCGGTGTCTTGGAGGGGGGCAAGCTGTTCGATGAGGCTATCGATCAAGGCTTCATACAGGACCTTTTCACGGGCCAGTGCACGGCTCTGGGCTGACAAGGCCTTGTCTTCGAACGCTTTCAATTCAGGCGTAATGAAGCGCTCGGCCCCTTTGAGCGTCTGTCGGCGAATGTAGTCAGCTGGTGCCTGCTCAGCCTGCATCCGGGGTAACTCAATGAAGTAACCATGGACGCGGTTGTAGCCAACTTTCAAGCCGGAAAGGCCGGTGCGAGCTTTTTCCCGAGCTTCGAGATCCATCAGAAACTGCCCGGCGTTCTCGCTCAAGGTCTGTAGCTCGTCCAGCTCGGCATCGTAGCCGCGCTTGATGACGCCGCCATCGCGGATGACTGCTGGCGGAGTGTCGACAACAGCGCGAGAAAGCGTATCCGCCAGTTCGGGATAGGTCTGGATGCTTTTGGCCAAGTCGTTGAGATGAGGCGCTACCAGATCCTGCATGCCGCGCTGTAATTCGGGGAGCGCCGAGAGCGCGTCGCGCAGACGGGCCAAATCCCGCGGGCGAGCCGTACGCAGTCCGATTCGGGCAAGAATACGCTCTATGTCGCCGATCTCTTTCAGTTGAGGTTGCAGCTGTTCGAAGCGGTATTGCTCCAACAGGCAGGTAATGGCGTCTTGGCGCGCCTGGATGACGCTGCGGTTGCGCAGGGGGCGGTTGAGCCAGCGAGTCAGAAGGCGGCTACCCATGGCCGTTTGGCAACGATCTACCACCGATTGCAGTGTATTCTCACGGCCGCCGGAGAGATTGGTATCCAGTTCCAGGTTGCGGCGGCTAGCGCCATCCAGAATGACCGTGTCGTCCAGGCGCTCGTGATGCAGGCTGCGCAGGTGATGAAGCGCAGTACGCTGCGTCTCTTTGGCATAGGCCAGCAGGCTACCAGCCGCACCGATGCCCAGTTTGAGCTTGTCACAGCCAAAGCCTTTGAGGTCCTGCGTACCGAATTGCTGGCACAAACTCTTGACGGCCGTGTCGCAGTCGAAGTCCCAGGGTGCCCTACGGCGAAGTCCTCGGCGCTTTTCGATAGGTAGACCCTGTGGCCAGTCATCAGGAATAAGCAGCTCGGCCGGGTTGAGTCGCTCGATCTCGGCCATGAGCGGCTCCCAGCCGGATAGTTCCTGAACAACAAAGCGTCCACTGGTGATGTCCAGGACCGCAAGACCGAACAGTTTGTGATCGCCTAGAATGGCGGCGAGGAGGTTATCGCGTCGCTCATCCAGCAGGGCTTCATCACTGACTGTGCCAGGCGTAAGAATCCTGACGACCTGACGTTCCACGGGGCCTTTGCTGGTAGCCGGATCGCCGATCTGCTCGCAGATGACTACGGACTCACCCAGTTTGACCAGTTTGGCCAGATACCCTTCGGCTGAGTGAAAGGGGATGCCCGCCATGGGGATAGGCTTGCCTGCCGATGCGCCACGGGCAGTCAGTGTGATGTCGAGCAGCTTGGACGCCTTTTTGGCATCATCATAAAAAAGCTCGTAAAAATCACCCATGCGATAGAAGAGCAGCTGCTCAGGGTGCTGATGCTTGATCTTCAAGTATTGCTGCATCATCGGCGTATGGTTGGAAAGGCTTTCCATACAGGTCATTCACTCGCGGGGTCGTTTTACAGGGTCGGTAATTCTACCGGATTTGTCGGTATCGTCGGATAAAAAGCACTGGGTAGGAGGCTGTTGAGGCGCTAAACCCAAGCGGTAGCCGGAAGCGGGTGATTGATGGGTAAAGGCGCTATCAGCCTATCGTCGAGGGGACACTAAATTTTCTCTCAACCCCCTTCACAACGGCTTTGCCGTGAATAAAATGACGCTTCTCTCGCCGGCATTCGTCCGGTTTTTTCTGGTGTTCTGCCAAACATGTCGACCGATAATCCTTGCCTTAACTGCGGTGCCTGCTGCGCGTTTTTTCGTGTGTCGTTCTACTGGGGTGAATGCCGGTCCGCCGGTGGTCTAGTGCCGGATGAGTTGACGGTGGGAGTTACTCCTCACCACGTTGCGATGGTAGGTACTGATACCAAACCTGCACGCTGCGTCAGCCTACTGGGCGACGTAGGCTGCGGTACGCGTTGCACTATGTATGAAAGCCGACCGAGCCCTTGCCGTGAGTTCGAAGCCTCATGGATCAATGGTGAGCATAACGAGCGGTGCGATGCTGCGCGTGCGGCCTACGGGCTGCCTCCATTGACGCCACCGTTGCAGCCTCATCAGTCGCCTGAGCGTGTGGCCTGATAGCTGGGCGTTTCAACAGAGGCGGAAAAAAGCTTCAAGGGGGCTACAAATGGAAAGGGCGCGGGTAATGATGGCGATGATCAGGCCCAGCATGCCCAATGTGCCTGCCCACAGCAGGGCCAAGCCGACAGGATGCTGATTTCTGGCGAAGCCTGTGATAAGCATGGCTGAAAACAGAATGATGAAAACAAGGGTGGTGTTGTGATTCATGATGATCGTCCGTCGGTGGCGGTCCGAAGTGTATGCCATTCGCCGCTCTAGAGGCGGCCTATCATCATGTTTGGGAAGAAATATCGAGGGGCCGGTATGAGCGGCAATCGCTCATACCGGTAATGACCCGGTCAGGCTGCCTGCCAGGAGCGCTCTGCTTCGTCACGCGTCTTGACCAGTTGAATCTTGCCGCCTTCGACAGACTTCACCCAGGACAGCGGAATATAGTGGTGCTGGCCATTGGCATCCTGATCCTGCTTGGTCAGCTTGATACGATCAGTGCCTTCCAGGTGATCGACTGTGCCAACGTGCTGGCCATCGGACCCTACAATTTCAGCGTGCTCTTTAATGCTGTTTACATCAACCATTTCATTCTCCTGTTGGGACGTGAAAGGGTGAGTTGCCCTCAAGCAACTCGCTTAGGCCCATTCAAGGTGCCTACTCAAGGTCCGACAGGGAGAGGCTTCGCTATGTTTCATGGGTGCGACGAGAGGTCGCAGAGGTTGCCATGCTGTGAAAGTAGGATGACGGTTGCGTGATGAAAGGTGCGTTTCGAATGTAGAAACGCCCGGATCATCCGGGCGTTTGAAGGTTCTGACAAGGTATTCAGATCCCTTCATCTCCCTGAAACTCTTCAACGGCGCGAACCACTTTGTCATGGTGGGACTCGCCTGCAGCCTCTGCCAGCTTTTCAATCGCCTGGGCAAGTGCCTCGAAGGCATCACGGTAATAAGCAGGCTGATCTTGATCGGCCGCTTTGCCAGCCTGCATACGGGCTTGCTGGAGCAGTTCGGCAATTTCTTCTTTATTTGCAGCCATGGTGGTTTCCCTCATGTAATCGACAGATATTGGACAGCCGCTCGCGAGGTGGATTCACCTTTATTTACTGGCTACGTCGTTCCCACGCCTCCCGATTGACCAGATCAGGCGGGCGCTTACCTGACAGGGCAGCCAGCAGATTGTCGACCGCGCAGCGTGCCATGCCTTCGCGCGTGCCATGGGTTGCTGAACCGATATGGGGTGTAGCGACCACATTGGGCAGGCTCAGCAGAGGGGAATCTGCTGGAAGCGGCTCCTTTTCGAAGACATCCAGACCGGCACCCTTGAGCTGCTGCTTTTGAAGCGCGTCGATCAGGGCCTTTTCATCAACCACCTTGCCACGGGAGATATTGATGAAAAAGCTTTCCGGTTTTAATAACGCCAACTCCCGCGCCCCGATGAGGCGCGTTGTTTCGGAGCTTAGCGGTACGGTGACACAAATAAAGTCCGCCTCGCTCAGCAGTTGGTCCAGAGAGCGGTACTGTGCGGCGAACTCCCGTTCGATATCCGACTTGGGTGAATGGCTGTTGTAGAGGATAGGCATGCCAAAGCCGAAGTGACCGCGACGGGCAATCGCCGATCCGATCCGGCCCATTCCCACTATTCCCAGCGTCTTGCCATGAACATCACTGCCGAAGAGGGGTTCCCCCAGGCTGGCCTGCCAGTCTCCCGCCTTGACATAGTTCGCAAGCTCAACCACACGTCTGGCGGTCGACAGGATCAAGGCGAAAGCTGTATCAGCGACAGTTTCCGTCAGTACATCCGGGGTGTTGCACAAGAGAATGCCGCGGCGGGTAAGGTAATCGAGGTCATAGTTGTCGTAGCCTACCGATACGCTAGCAATGGCTTCCAGGTGAGGTGCCTTGTCCAGCAGTTCAGCGTTGAGTTTGACGCTGGAACCAATCAGGCCGTGCGCGTCTGGCAAGGCGTCTTCCAGCGGTGCCAGACCATGCGTACCGGTTACGTCGACATAGATCAGCTCAGCTGCTTCCTGTAGGCGGGCAGTCAGCGCAGGTGAGAGTTTCTTGTAGGCAATGACACGCTTTTTCATGAGCAGTCCTGTTCAGTGAGAGGTGACCGTACGCATCGGCTGTGCGTTCTTGGCTGTTTCCTGGCTGGCAGTAGGAGCGGAACGCAGAAGCATGGTCAGCACGGCAGAGACGAGAAGTGCACTGCCCATGAAGACATAGGACGCAGCAGGGGTACCGGTAACACCGTTCAGATAACCCACGATGTAGGAGCCAACAAAGGAACCCAGTGCTCCCATGCTGTTGATAAGCGCCATAGCTCCACCCGCCACGTTGCTGGGCAGGATCTCGGGCACGATGGCGAAGAACGGACCGTAAGGCGCGTACATGCAGGCACCTGCGATAACCAGCAAGGTGTAGGACCACCAGAAATGCTGAGTGCCCAGCATGAACGACCCTGCAAAAGCGAGGGAAGCGATTAGCAGGGGAGGCCACACAAAGCTTTTGCGGTTGAGGGTTTTGTCGGACATCCAGGAGACCGCCAGCATGGCAAGGACCGCCATCAGATAAGGCAGAGCGGATAGCCAGCCAGCCTCGACAATATCCAGCTGAGCGGCCTGTTTTAGGATGGAGGGTAGCCAGATCACGAAACCATATACGCCAATACTCCAGCAGAAATACTGGGCAGACAGCAGAATGACTTTGGGCGAGCGAAAGGCCTCCCGGTAATTCTTGACGGGTTTCATACCCACCTGTTCAGCCTGAAGCGCGCTCTCGAGGTCCTGCTTTTCCTGAGTGCTCAGCCATTTGGCTTGTGCGGGACGGTCATCGGCCAGGCGCCACCAGATAAAGGCCCAGATAATGGCGGGAAAGCCCTCGATGATAAACATCCAACGCCAGTTGAGGGTATGCACCAAGTAGCCCGAGACGACCGACATCCAGAGAATGGTTGCGGGATTACCCAGGATCAAAAAGGTATTGGCCCGGGAGCGCTCCGCACGGGTAAACCAGTGACAGAGATAAACCAGCATGGCTGGCATGACCGCTGCCTCAACCACGCCCAAGAGGAAGCGAATCGCAATCAGGGCTTGTACGTTTGGAATTACGCCGGTCAATGTGGCACAGCCGCCCCACAGGATCAGGCTCCAGAAGATCAGCTTTTTTACGCTGCGCTTTTCAGCGTATATCGCGCCAGGCACCTGAAAGAAGAAATAGCCAAGAAAGAATAGGGCACCCAGCAGCGACGACATGGCTGGGGTAATGGCCAGGTCATCAGCCATGCCGGAGGCGGCCGCGAATCCATAGTTGGCCCGGTCCAGATAGGCCAGGCTGTAGGTGATGAACACGATGGGCATGATGTACCACCAGCGGCGGGTGGCAATGGAGGAGGTTGCATTCATGACGATATACCTGTGGGCTTATTGTTGTTGTCCATGGGGTGTCCAAGTGTTATGGCAGCTCGTGGCGGTAGGGCAGACCTTCCATATCTCCGATAACCTGTACGGCCTTGGCGCCGATCCAGTTACCCCGGGCCACGGCAGCGGAAACATCCAGGCCCTCGAGGCAGGCACTGACAAAACCGGTTGCGAAGCCATCGCCAGCGCCGACGGTATCGACGACGTTCTCCACCGGATAGCCAGGAACGTGACCCTCATTTTCATGGGTGCGGTAGTAGGAACCCTCCGGTCCCAACTTGATGGCAACCACCTGGGCGCCCTGGTCCAGATAGAAGGCAGCAATATCTTCGGGAGTGTCATAGCCGGTAAGTAACCTGCCTTCGGCCAAGCCCGGCAGTACCCAGTGGGCCAGGCTGGCGAGGCGGTTGATCTCCTCACGCATGCGGGCTTCGCTAGGCCAGAGGGAGGGACGCAGGTTGGGATCAAAGGACACACTACGGCCCTTCTGACGGGCACTGTTCATCAAGTGGTAGGCCAGTTCGCGAAGCGAATCTGAGAGCGCGGGTGGAATACCCGTCGCATGTACATGGCGAACATCCAGTAGGGCGTCATCGAAGTCATGCTCTATCGATAGGTGACTGGCAGCTGACCCCTTGCGAAAGTACTCCACGATAGGATCACGGCCATCAATTTCCCGCGATTTGAACTGAAAGCCCGTAGTGTGCTTGGGGTCGATGGCAACCCGGCTGCAATCGACCCCCTCGCGTTCAAGCGTTGCACGAATGAAACGGCCCAGGGAGTCATCGCCTACCCGTGACAACCATCTTACTTTCAAACCCAGACGGGTCAGGCCAATGGCGACATTGCTGTCAGCCCCGGCGATACGCTTGCCGAAGTGCTCGACGTCGGCCAGGTCACCGGGCTCTTCAGCCACGAACATTGTCATCGTCTCGCCAAAGGCCAGCACGTCGTAATCAGGCATGGTGCATCTCCTGCTGAGTGGTACCAAGACGGCCCAATGCCTCGACATGACGCTGGGTCTCGCGAACCACGTCGCCCTGCAGGGGAAATTCGATGGCGCGTGGCAGTCCTGTCTTGAAATGAGTAAATAGCCGCGCCCAGCGTTTCAGATCCTCGGCTTCAGGGGGCATCGCATGAAGACGGCCGTTGCGCTCGCGAACAGCCTTGCAGTGGATGTACTCCACGTAGCACCCTAGTAATTGTGCGGCCGTTTCTGGTTGCTCGTTCTGCCAGTGCCAGTTGCCGACATCGAAGGTCATGCCGATAGGCAGTTTCATTCGCTGCACAACATCAAAAAACGTTTGTAAGGCCTTGAGTCGACCCCCTTGCGGAGTCTGGTCATTTTCAATCAGCAGGCGCACTGAGCTGGCGTCCAGCATGTGACCCAATGCTTCCATGTCACAGTAAGGTGTGAAGTGGCCAAGGGAGATCTTGAGCGTATGCGCTCCAAGGCGGGCGGCGCGTACCATCGCAGGCTGTAACTCACGGGTGGGTTGATGCTCGCCTTGTGACCATAGCTCGATGGGTACCGAGTAGACGCATTCCAGTCCCTGTGCAGCTATGCTGTTACCCAGGGCGGATAGCTCAGGTCGCATGTCATCGAACAGTTCGTCACGTATCTCGACGGTACTGGCGCCGGCTCCTGCTATCAGCGGAAGGAAATTTTCCTGACCGCGAGCGCGTACGGCATCAGCACCAAAGGCAGAAGTAGTCACTACGACATCAGGTTTCATAACGCCTCCTGAAACCGGTTTCATTGAAGGTCGAGCACAGTGTGCCGCCCCCACATTGTTGTTTTAACGTCGCGCCGAGGTAGAGCCGCGTACCACCAGTTCGGCCGGTAATGCCAGCGTCCGTGAGCTCGACACATCGCCTCGCAGGCGTTCTAGCAGATACTCCAATGCGGCTACGCCCAGCGCATGGGTTGGTTGAGCAATGGCGGTAATGCCGTCGCCTACCAATGGATACCAGTCAAGATCGTCCAGGGCGATTAGTCCAACCGATTCAAACGTTCTGTAACCTAATTCCCTGAGACCTTTTGTCACAGCGAGCGCGGCAATGCCGTTCGCGGCCATGATGGCTTTGGGGCCATGATTGGTATCGGAGAGAAAATGCGCGAGCTGCTCAAGTAGCGCTGCGCTGAAGCCGGCGGAGGAGCTGACGCGCCCTCGCACACCCGCGCGGGGTGACAGGTAGTGAATAAAGGTTCGGGCGCGCTCTTCTCGTGAACTGGTTCCGTCCAGATCTTCGGTTACCATGAGCAGGTCGCGGTAGCCGCGCTCAAGCAAATGCTCAAGACCCAACCGAATGGCCTGTGTGTTGTCCAGCCCAACGAGATCAGCATCCAGACCATCCAGCTTGCGATCAAGCAATACCATGGGCAGTTCTCGATGCAGTTGCTGAAGCTCTCGAGGATGGTGACCCAGCGTGTTGACGATCAAGCCTTCCACGTTATAGGACTGAAGCGCATTCAGGTGGCGCTCTTCTTGGAGGTCATCTCGATCAGTGTTACATACGATGAGAGAATAGCCATGCCGACGGCAGGCCGTCTCGACGCCATGCATGACGGCAACGGAATAGGGATTGAGCATGTCGGCTACCAGCATACCGATAAGCCGGCTGCGACCGCGCTTGAGACCTCGCGCCATTTGATTAGGCTGAAAGCCAAGCTTTTCGATCGCCCGCTCGATGCGCAACGCCAGCGCATCTGATAGGAGCTGCCTGTCCCCGCTGATGTAGCGAGAAACGCTCGCCTTGGAAACGCCTGCTTCCTGAGCGACCTGATTGATAGTGGCACGCGGCGGACGCATGCTTTGAAGAGGTATATCCAATGGGCCTGCTCCCTAATATTGTGGAGTTCTTGTCTATGGAACGACAGGCTTTGAAACCGGTTTCAGAAAACCATTTGTCCTTTGGCTTGGCAAGAGTACGCCTGGCTTGAACCGACGAGCGGCAGTCCTCATATAGAAAGCTCATAACCTTGTACAATAAAGGTTTCGCCTCGCCATCTTCTCAGGGCCACACAATGACTATCGATGAGTTATCAGCTGAGCTGGGCAAACGGTTATCGGCATTGAAGGCACAGGTCGTAACTGCCGAGTCCTGCACCGGCGGCGGTATTGCCGAAGCCATTACCCGCGTAGCGGGCAGCTCTGCCTGGTTCGAAGCGGGATTTGTGACGTATTCCAATGCCCAGAAGACGGCCCAGCTGGATGTGCCGGATCACTTGTTCATGGAGGTAGGCGCTGTCAGTCAGGCGGTTGTCGAGGCCATGGTCCGAGGTGCACAGGCACGCAGCGGGGCCCGGTTCGCCGTTGCGGTCAGCGGTATCGCAGGTCCGGGTGGCGGCTCCCCGGAAAAGCCTGTAGGGACGGTCTGGCTGGCGTGGGGAAACGGCTCTGGCATCTACAGCGAGAAACGTCTTTTTCCTGGCGACAGAGCGGCTATCAGGGCTCAAACCGTTGCGGCTGCACTGGATGGATTATTGCGAATTTCGGCATGAGAAAATCGCATCGAAAGGTAGCCAGCGAGCCCTTCTTGTGCTTTAATACTGTTCACATATACAGTGCTTTCCACGGCCGTCTGGCCTACCTTCTTGCGAGAGGATTTTAATGGACGACAACAAAAAGCGCGCCCTGGCCGCGGCCTTGGGTCAAATTGAGCGTCAGTTTGGCAAAGGCGCAGTTATGCGCATGGGTGATCATGAGCGTCAGGCAATTCCGGCCATTTCCACCGGTTCGCTCGGCCTCGATATCGCCCTGGGAATCGGCGGTCTGCCCAAGGGCCGTATCGTAGAAATCTACGGTCCGGAATCGTCGGGTAAAACTACCTTGACCCTGTCCGTCATTGCTGAAGCGCAAAAGCAGGGCGCAACCTGTGCCTTCGTTGATGCAGAGCATGCGCTGGATCCGGATTATGCCAGCAAGCTGGGCGTCAATGTTGACGACCTGCTGGTTTCCCAGCCGGATACCGGTGAACAGGCGCTGGAAATCACCGACATGCTGGTGCGCTCCAATGCTGTAGACGTGATCATTGTCGACTCCGTAGCCGCCCTGGTGCCCAAGGCGGAAATCGAAGGCGAAATGGGTGATATGCACGTAGGTCTGCAGGCGCGTCTGATGTCTCAGGCGCTGCGCAAGATCACCGGCAATATCAAGACCGCCAACTGCCTGGTTATTTTCATCAACCAGATCCGTATGAAGATCGGGGTGATGTTTGGCAACCCGGAAACTACAACTGGTGGTAACGCGTTGAAGTTCTACTCCTCGGTCCGTCTAGATATCCGCCGTACCGGTGCGGTGAAGGAAGGGGACGAGGTGGTAGGTAGCGAGACCCGCGTCAAGGTCGTGAAGAACAAGGTAGCTCCGCCGTTCCGTCAGGCCGAGTTCCAGATTCTGTACGGCAAGGGCATTTACCGTAACGGCGAGATCATTGATCTGGGCGTACAGCTGGGTCTGGTTGAAAAGTCAGGTGCCTGGTATAGCTACCAAGGAACCAAGATTGGCCAGGGTAAGGCTAACGCGGCCAAGTTCCTGGAAGAGAACCTTGAAGTACGTAATGCGCTCGACAAGAGCATTCGCGAAAAGCTTCTAAGCCAGGCCCCGGTTAAAGGGGCAGCCACTGAAGAAGCCGAAGCGGGCGCTGACGCTGACTTCTAAGGCTCTGCCTGATAAAAGCCCTCGCCGTGCGAGGGCTTTTTTATTTCAGCCTGATATTTTTACGGGGCGTTTGAATGCCTATTGAACTCGATACCCCAGCGGCTGTTCGCCTGGCAGCCATGGATCTACTGGCCCGCCGAGAGCATGGACGACAAGAGCTGGTTCGCAAGTTGCGCAAGCGGGGGGCGCCGGATGAGCTGATCAACGCAGCCCTGGATCGCCTGGCCGAAGAGGGGCTGCTGAGCGAGACACGTTATCTGGGCAGCTATATCGCAAGTCGTGCCCGGGCGGGTTATGGACCTGTTCGTATCCGTGAGGAATTGGCCCAGCGCGGTCTTGCCCGTGCTGATATCGAACAGGCGCTATCGGAGTGTGAGGAAGACTGGTCAGCCCATTTACGTGATGTCTGGCAACGCAAATTTAAAGGCAAGCGCCCCGCTGACGCTAAGGAACGCGCACAGCAGGGACGTTTCTTGAGCTACCGCGGTTTCTCCATCGACAGCGTCAGTCGATTGCTGCGTGGCGCGCCAGATGACTGATAGGGCGGGCCCGGCTAACGCCTCTCGATCAGCGTAGCCAATGTTGTGGATCGTTCAGTGAATCCACCAACTCGCGCAGGCGCCCATAATCGCGGCCGTTGAAGTTGAAGGAAAGCTGGCTCAGGTGAGCAAATTCCGGTTCGTCGATGTTGGTTTTGCTCGAGGCTTGCTGAGTGAAGTGCCCGCTCTTGCACAGGTCCGCAAAGTGCGTATCGATATGCGCCAGCGCCTCGGATGTTAGGGCATGGTTCAGACGCATCACGAATTGACCGTTCAGCCAGCGTGTCGAATGAAAGTTGCTGTAGAACCGGCTGATGATCTCTGCTGCCTCTTCCGCAGTATGCACCAGCGTTGCTAGTTTCAGGTCTTTGGGCAGGATATAGCGCTCATCCGCCAGGTTCTTTTTCAGAAAACTGACCGCATCCTTCCAGAACGTACCCTCAGGTGTATCCAGTAGCACGACGGGTACGAGAGGGCTTTTACCGGTTTGTATCAGCGTAAGGACTTCAAAGGTTTCGTCCAGAGTGCCAAATCCGCCAGGGCAGAGCACAAGTGCATCGGCTTCCTTGAGAAAAAACAGCTTGCGTACGTAGAAGAAGTGAAAGGACAGCAGGTGATCGGTGCCGTCCATGGTTTGGTTGGCCCGTTGTTCAAAAGGCAGGGTAATGTTGAAGCCCAGGCTGTTGTCCAGGCCGGCACCTTCGTGTGCTGCGGCCATGATACCGCCACCTGCTCCAGTGATGACCATCATGTCGCGCTGAGCGAGGGCTGAGCCGAGTGTGCGGGCCAACACATAGAGTTCATGATCCACGGCCGTACGGGCTGATCCGAAAACCGTTACCTTGCGCCGCCGCTTGTATTGCTCAAGATAACGAAAGGCATTTTCCATCTCCCGCATGGTTTGCATCATGATCTTGGCATCCCAGCGGTTGCGGTCTGCCTGAGCCATGCGAACCACGGTCAACAGCATGTCGCGATACAGAGACAGATTGGGACTGTTGGCCGGAACGGTATGAGCCAGCAGCTCATCAATCTTTTGGGAAAGGTCTTCGGCACTGACCTGTACATGACGAGACAGATAGTCGTCTTGTGCGTCTGGGTTCATCTGCATACTCCTGGTAGCCACTGCTGTGTAATCAAGCTGCCATTCCAGGCAGCGATTACCTTGCCTTTAGCATAGTCGTGGCGCGGAGTAAGAAAGGCAAATGCCTGTCTTGAATGGCCATGCCAGACGCGGCATGGCAAAGGAAGCTTACTTGCTCAGACCGCAATCGGCTGCTTCGAAGCGCTCGTTCGCAACCGGGCGATTGCTCTGGTATTCGGTAAAGCTGTACACCAACATGGCGCCACGGGCTAACAACTGGCGGTAGCCGGTGTTGCGGCAGACACTGGCGGCCAGCTGGGTGCGTACCGTCGCCGGGTTGGCTTCCATCTGATGCGCATGGCTGGCACGTACACTCAAATGATTGATGAGCTGGCGCCCTTCAACGGTATAACCACGGTCAAGAATGTCTTCATTGATAGCGCGCGGAGTCCCCACGCTGCTTTCTTTCGCGACCTTTTGCAGCATCTGCGACAGTTCTTGTTCTTTCAGTGAGGCCGCCTGGGCCGCTGCAGGAAGGATGAAGCAAAGGGCGAGGGCAGTATAACGCAGCATTGAACTCTCCAACGTAGATCAGGCTCGCTTCGACCGCAGGGCAGCCGTGATGTTCGCAAGCAAAGGCTAATTGCGGTGCGCAAAGGGTACTCCTGTGGTCGGCGCTTTCAAAATGCCAGATGTGTTCTGGACAGCCTTTGTTAAACTTGCCCGCGTAAATCACGCAGTACTTCTCATGCCTTATATCCGCTCTGCCAATTCCTCTTCCCATCCGCTGAATGCCGTTGCCCGGCTGCGTCATGATCGTCTGGCGCGCAGCAGCAAACCTTTTGTTGCCCGTGGATCCCGCGTTCAACGCTGTGAGGGTTGTCGCCTTGCGTTGCCTCACTGTTTCTGCGAGTGGCGACCTGCGGTCGAATGCGCGGCAGGCATGTGCCTGATCATGCATGATGTAGAGCCACTCAAGCCAAGCAATACCGGATGGCTGATTGCCGATGTGGTCAGTGACAGCTGTGCCTTTGGCTGGTCGAGAACGGATGTAGATGACGCACTACTGGCCGTACTGGGCGATCCTCAATGGCAACCTTATCTCGTATTTCCGGCCGAGTATTCGACGCCTGAGCGAGTCGTGCAAACAGTGGAGCCCATTCAGGGCAAGCGACCTTTATTCGTCCTGCTGGATGCTACCTGGACGGAGGCACGAAAGATGTTTCGCAAAAGTCCTTATTTGGATAGCCTGCCAGTACTCAGCCTAAGCCCTGAAGAGCTTTCCCGGTATCGGCTGCGACGCTCCACACGAGGCGAGCACCTCTGTACGGCAGAAGTGGCTGCGCTTTGTCTGGAGCTGGCGGGTGAGAATAGGGCGGCGGCGGCGCTTGATGCGTATCTGGATGTATTCAGCGAGCGTTATCTCAATGCCAAACAGAATCGCCAGACGGATCCGCTCAGCCTGGCTCATCAACGGCTGCAGCCCTTCGTTGCCGCATTCTTCTGATCAGTTGGTCACCTTGGGCTCGACCACGGCCTTTCTGGGCCAGAGCTGCGCAACCAGCATGCCGGCAAACATGAGCGCACAGCCCAGATAGCCGCGGACGGTAAGCGACTCGTCCAGCAGCCAGGCGCCAAAAAAGGCCGCAAAGACGGCTTCAAGTGAGAAAATGATAGCCGCATGGGAGGCAATGGCGTCGCGCTGTGCAACAACCTGCAGCGTATAACCGATGCCGGCAGCTATGATGCCACCATACAGCAGCGTGGGAGCAGCCTGAAGAATACCCTGGGTCTGAATCGGCTCGAACAGCAATGCCAGCGTCAGGCTGACCGCTGCACAGAATGCGAACTGAAGGATAGACAGTAGCATCGGATCATGGCGGCTCGCAAAATGCCCTACGACCAGCACATGCGCTCCCCAGGCAAAGGCGCCGGCCAGTTGCAGCCAATCGCCGGAAGCTACCTTAAAATTCTCGCCTATGCTAAGCAGGCACATGCCTGCCACAGCCAGGCAGGCGCCTAGCCAGGTGCCTCTGCCGGTGCGTTCGCCAAACAGCAAACCCAGAATGGGGACTACAATCACATAGAGTCCGGTGATGAAACCGGAGTTGGTCACGGATGTGAATAGCAGGCCCACTTGTTGGAAGTTGATGCCAATGGAAAGCAGCAGACCCATCAGGCAGCCGCCGACCACTACGCGACGGTCGAGGCTAATCGGTGTTCTGGCGCGGCGATGCAGCACCAGCAGGACTGGAATCAGAGTCAGTGCACCCAATGCAAAGCGAAGTCCCGTAAAGAGGAACGGACCGATGGAGTCCATGCCGGCGCGCTGTGCAATAAAGGCGCTCCCCCAAATCATGGCTGTGATCAGCATGAGAACATCGGCACGCAGGGCTTGGGTACGCATGACAGGCTCGCTTGGCAAAAGCCGCCACTCTGCCGGATGGCTGTGACTTTGGGAACCCTGTGATTATGGTCGCAAAGTGCCTTGACCCGTCGTCGGACGCTCGGCATTCTGAGCCGCTGAAATTACAGAATCATAATAAGGACCAATTTACCGATGGCCGCCTATCAGATCCTCATCGCGGATGATCATCCGCTGTTCCGTAGCGCCCTGCAGCAAGCCTTGACGCTTGGCTTGGGGCAGCAGGCACAGCTGGTGGAAGCGGCAAGTATCGCCGAACTCGAGGCTCAGCTGGCGCACAAGACTGACTGGGATCTGGTCCTGCTCGACCTCAACATGCCGGGCGCCTATGGTTTTTCCGGACTGGTGCTGCTGCGCGGGCAATACCCACAGATTCCGGTGGTCATGGTCTCTGCTCAGGAAGACGCCGCTGTAGTGCAGCGCGCACGGGAGTTCGGTGCCAGTGGTTTCATACCTAAATCCAGCGATCTGGAAACGATCCAGCAAGCCGTACGCCTTGTGCTGGATGGTGATACCTGGTGGCCGGCCCAAGGAGAGGGTGCTGCGAACCTCAGCGAAGAAGCCAAGGCTGCGAAGGCCGGATTATCCAGCCTGACGCCCCAGCAGTTCAGGGTGCTGACCATGGTATGCGATGGCCTGTTGAACAAGCAGATTGCCTATGAACTCAGCGTGTCGGAAGCCACAGTAAAAGCGCATGTAACGGCGATCTTCCGTAAATTGGGTGTGAGAACCCGAACGCAGGCTGCCCTGTTGCTGCAACAGCTCGAATCAACTCCAGGCTGATGAGTTTTCACGCTTTTTCGACACGCTACAGGCTAGTCTTCTATCGAGTCACTGCATGGAGCCTGGTGTGATTTCTCCCTATAAAGGCAAGACCGGCCTTAAACGTGTCATCAAGGCTACAGGCTATTCCCTGGCCGGTCTGAAGGTGGCTTTCAAAGGGGAGGCTGCCTTCCGCTCGCTGGTGCTGATGAGCTGCATCCTGATCCCGCTGGCCTTTTGGTTGGATGTATCGCGAGGCGAGCGGGCGATCATGGTGGGGGTCTGCCTGCTTTCGCTGATTGTCGAGCTGTTCAATGCTGCTATCGAAGCCGTGGTGGACCGCGTCTCGCTGGAGTGGCATGAGTTGTCCAAGAACGCCAAGGACTTGGGCAGTGCGGCTCAATTCGTGGCAATGTGGATGATTGCAGCCGTCTGGTCGATCATTCTGCTGGGGTAGCACGCTCCTTGAAGGGGGCCAGCAAGATCTGGTCGCTACGTGCAATACCCTCGGTAAGCTTGCGACACAGTGCCAGGAATTCGGTCATGGCTGCCGTCTGGTATTTCTGGCGGTGCCAGATAAAACAGAACTGACGACGCAAATCCAGGCTGGGAGTTTCGATTGGGACAAGACTGCCGCGCTCGAAGGCATCGCGCAGGGCAAGCCTCGAGATGCAACCAATACCTAGACCTGATTCCACTGCCCGAATAATGGCCTCTGTATGCTCCAGTTCCAGGCGAATATTCAGGGGCGCCGCATGATGACGCATGGCCTGATCAAACGTCAGGCGGGTACCGGAGCCTTGCTCCCGAAGAATCCAGGCCTGATCAATCAGCTCTTCCAGACCTACCGTTGGATGGTTGGCTAAAGAATGTTGCGGAGCACAAAAGATTACCAGCTCATCTTCAATCCAAGGGTGGACTTCAATATCCGCGTCCTGGCAATCCCCCTCAATCAGCCCTAGATCAATATCATGGTTAGCCACGCGCTGTACGATATGCGCCGTGTTGTGAACATGCAGGCGCACCCGGCAATCGGGATGACGTTGCATGAAATCACCCAGCAGAAGCGTAGCCAGATAGTTACCAATGGTGAGCGTGGCGCCAACCTCCAGTGAGCCGAATCCGGTCTTGCCCCGTAGCAGGTTCTCGATTTCATCGCTGCGGTCGAGCAAGGCAACTGCCTTGGGCAATAACTGGCGGCCCAAGGCATTGAGGGTCAGCCGTTTGCCTGCACGGTCAAAGAGTTTGCAGTCGAACTGACGCTCTAGCTCTCCCAAGGCCGTGCTGGTTGCCGATTGTGAGAGCGCAAGCGTCTCTGCCGCGCGGGAAACACTTTCCAGGCGGGCGACGCCGACGAAGACTTCGAGTTGACGCAACGTGAATCTCATATCTGCTCACTGGATAACCGATATCCGAATTATTCATTTTACGGATATTCTTGCGTTATATAAAATGCCGCGCAAATGCGCTTGGTCGCGTCCTTTTGTCAAACCCGATCCAGAGCGGTCACACGTGCAGGTAGTCCCGCCTCCGCGAGACAGAGCCGGGCATCAGCGTCTTTGGGCAGGTGATTAGGAGTTTTTCATGAGTAATCTGTACACCGAGCGCGTCCTGAGCGTTCACCACTGGAACGATACACTGTTCAGCTTCAAGACGACCCGTAATCCGGGGCTGCGTTTCGAGAATGGCCAGTTCGTCATGATCGGACTGGAAACCGAAGGCGGCCGTCCGCTGATGCGCGCCTACAGTATCGCCAGCCCCAACTATGAAGAGCACCTGGAATTTTTCAGCATCAAGGTTCCGGATGGTCCGCTGACCTCCCGCCTGCAGCACCTGAAGGAAGGCGATAACCTCATGGTTAGCCGCAAGCCTACCGGTACGCTGATTCTGAGCGACCTGAAGCCTGGCAAGCACCTTTATCTGCTATCCACCGGCACCGGCATGGCGCCGTTCCTGAGCACCATTCAGGATCCGGAAACCTATGAGCGTTTCGATAAGGTGATTCTGGTTCACGGTGTACGTTATGTAAATGAACTGGCCTATGCCGACTTCATCACCAACGTACTGCCTGAGCATGAATACTTTGGCGATATGGTTCGCGAAAAGCTGATCTATTATCCGCTGGTGACGCGTGAAGAATTCCGCAACATGGGCCGTCAGACCGACCTGATGCGCAGCGGCAAGTTATTTGAAGATATCGGCCTGCCTCCGATCAATCCTCAGGACGACCGTGCGATGATTTGCGGCAGCCCTAGCATGCTGGACGAAACCAGCGAAGTACTGAACGAGTTTGGTCTGACCATCTCTCCACGTATGGGTGATCCGGGTGACTACCTGATCGAGCGCGCGTTCGTCGAGAAGTAAGCGTTACCCGCGTTATCGAAACCCGCCCTGGAGGCGGGTTTTTTGTGTCTACGGTAAGGGCTGATCAGGCGCAGAAAAGCTGTTTGACCCAGACTCAGTCATTATCTGCACGCTCGATATCCAGAATACGGATGACATTGGGCTCCGGATAATGCCAATGGACGTCTACATCCCATAGGCGAACACCATAACGGCGGTCAGGCGGCGGGATTTGATAAGCCGGGCGAGGGTCCTGAGTCAGGCATTGCTCAATCAGAGCGGCCAATGGCTCGTTCAGACGCTTTCCATGCTGCTCCGCCTGCACGCGGGCTTCGTGTGTCCAGAGGACCGGAATCCCATCGGGAGGTGCACTGGCTATGGTATTAAAGGCAGTTGGAATTGCATCGGCGTAGGGCACGTAAGGCTTGATGTCCAGCACCGGGGTACCGTCCAGTAGATCGATACCTGACAGCATGAGCCGGCCCGGCTCGATAGCGTCCAGTGTTACCACAGATTGCCCAATACCATTGGGACGGTGAGTGGCACGCGTCGCAAAGACACCCAGGGAACGGTTCCCGCCCAGGCGGGGAGGACGTACTTTAAGACGCGGTTTCTCTTCCAATGTCTGGTGAAAGAGGAACAGCAGCCAGACATGACTGACGTATTCCAGCCCCTGTACAGCATCCGGGTGGTCGAACGGCGGCACAAACTCCAATACACCTCGGGCAGCCGGAGCCAAATGGGGCTGGCGAGGGATGGCGAACTTCTCCTTGAAACAAGAGCGGATATAGCCGATAGGGGAAACGCTATAAGTCATGGGGAGCGTCATAAGGGAGACAGGCTGGCTATTTTAGCCTGTCTGCCTCAAGTATGACTCTCACGCATAGCCTTTGAAGTATTAAGCTGGTTACGGCGAACACCACGGATATTCATGAATGCCAGCCCCAGTTGCAAAACGATCAAGGCATACGCCTGTGTATGCAGGCCCCAGGTGATCCATAATCCATTGCTGGCAAGAAAGCACCAGAATCCAAGGTTTCGGCGGTTTTCACGTTGGGAAGCAACCAGCCACGCCGCGATCAGGGTCACGGCCATGGCTGGCCATTGCAATAAATCGATGTAATCCATGAAACATTCCTGCTGATAGACCTTATGCAGAGCGCTCTTCGGCAGGTGAGTTCCAACAGCGTGTCGGCGGTCATCCATCAATGATGTCGAATCAGTCGCAGGCCGTTTGCAACCACAAGCAGGCTGGTACCCATGTCGGCGAAGACAGCCATCCAGAGCGTGGCCTCGCCCATGATCGTCAACGCCAAGAATATCGCCTTGATTCCCAAGGCTAGTGCAATATTCTGCATGAGAATGCGGTGCGTGCTACGGGAGAGGCGAATGAAGTCCGGTAGTTTGCGCAAATCGTCATCCATCAGTGCCACGTCTGCCGTTTCGATAGCCGTATCGGTACCGGCGGCGCCCATGGCAAAACCAATGTTAGCCCGAGCCAGAGCAGGGGCGTCGTTGATGCCATCGCCAACCATACCGATCACAGCACCGCTCCGTTGTTTTTGCTCCAAAATCGAAAGCTTGTCTTCGGGCAGTAACGAGCCATGCGCTTCATCGATGCCTACCTGACCGGCAATACGGTCTACGCTGTGAGGATTATCGCCACTGAGCACCAGGGTTTTTATGCCTAACGCATGAAGTGCTGCGACAGCGCTCTGGCTGGTTTCCTTTACTTGATCAGCAATGATGAATAGCGCCAGTACCTCCTGTTGATGGGCAAGCGCCACCACACTTTGACCTGTCTGCTCAAGCGATTCGATACGGTGCCGTAGATTCTCGGAGGCCAGCCCTTCGCGCTCCAGCAGGCGGCGATTACCCAGAAAGTAGAGCTGATCCTCTATACGGCCTTGCACGCCTTGTCCTGCCCAGGCCGAGAAATCCTGTACGTCCTTTAAGGCAGTACCTTCTTGCAAAAGAGCATGGCTCAGAGCCTGTGAAGCGGGATGGTCTGAGCGCGAGGACAAACTGGCCGCCCATTCCAATGCCTGACTCTTCAGTCCGGTGAGTACGATGCGGTCGACCAACTGCGGCTTACCCTCAGTAAGCGTGCCGGTCTTGTCGAGGGCAATCCACTCAAGCTGGCGGCCTTGCTCAAGAAATGTCCCACCTTTCACCAAGATGCCACGTCGTGCGGCAGCCGAAAGCCCGCTGACAATTGTGACCGGTGTTGAGATGACCAAGGCGCATGGGCAGGCAATAACAAGCAATACCAGCCCTTTATATAGCCACTCCAGCCAACCTCCCCAACCCAGCAGGGGAGGCAACAGGGCAACCGCAACGGCAATGAGAACAACCGCTGGCGTATACAAGCGAGAAAAGTGATCTACAAATCGTTGAGTAGGTGCACGGGCGCTTTGAGCCTGCTCTACGGCGTGGATAATGCGAGCCAGGGTACTTTCGTTGGCTCGATGGGTAACACGATACTCCAGGCTGCCCTCACCATTGATGGTGCCGGCAAACACGGTATCGCCGGGAGTCTTGTCGACTGGCAGGCTTTCGCCTGTAATAGGCGCCTGGTTGACACCTGACTGACCGGATTCCACCTCTCCATCCAATGCAATTCGCTCACCCGGTCTTACCCGGATGAGCGCGCCGGGTTGGACCTGTTTGGCTGGCAGTGTTGCCCAAGTACCATCTGCCTGTCGTACGGTTGCGTTTTCTGGTGTCAGTGCCAGTAATCCCTGGATGGCATTGCGGGCACGGTCCAATGAGCGTGCCTCGATCACTTCAGCGATGGCAAACAGTACGCTGACCATGGCCGCTTCAGGCCAGTGGCCAATTAACAGGGCGCCGGTCACCGCAATGCTCATCAATGCATTGATGTTAAGAGTGCGCTGCCTGATAGCGATCCAACCTTTGCGATACGCCGGTAGACCAGCTAGGGCAATGGCGGCCAATGCCAGGAATGCTATGACGAACTCAGGCACAATACCCAGCCACTCACAAACTTCGGCTGCCAGGGCGGTAGCCAAGCCCAGGCCCAGCGGCCACCAGGGTTTTGCCGCTGGTACTGCAGGGGCTTGCTCATCACCTTTCAGTTCAACAGCCTGCATGCCCAGCCGATTGATCTGGGTCTTTAGCGGTTCAGCATCGGGGTAGCGGTGGCGAACACGTAGGCTGCGCTGAATCAGGTTGAATTCCAATGCCTCGACCGCCTTCAGCTTGGCGAATGCATCACGGATCAGCTTCTCTTCAGTCGGACAATCCATGGCATCGATACGCAGGCTTGTCCACTTGGAGTGATCAAGCACCTCGGGCTCGGTAATATCCGGTAGAAGGTCGGACTCAAGCAAAGTCTTTGAGTGGCTGCTGCAGCAGGTCTTTGCCTGAGGCTTATAGCAGGACGATGGTTTGGGTCCGCAACAGGATGAATCATGCGCCATGACAACCTCCATTGACGTTAGGGTTGTCATTGCACACCCTGTAGCTACTACAGGGTCAAGGAGGCGTTATGAAAATAGGTGAATTGGCCAGCCGAACGGGATGTTCCGTGGAAACCATTCGGTATTACGAGCGTGAGGGACTGCTGCCAGCGCCTGTTCGCAGCGCGGGAAACTACCGTCAATACAGCGAGGCCCATCTGGAGCGATTGACCTTTGTTCGGCATTGCCGCTCTTTGGACATGACACAGGACGAGATCCGTTCCCTGTTACAATTGCGGGATCAGCCTGAGCCGGACTGCTGTCGGGTCAATGATCTGATCGAGGACCATATTCATCATGTGGAGGTACGCATTCGAGAGTTGACCGAACTGCGCAGACAGCTCATGGCGTTGCGTCAGCAATGCTCAGGCAAGGTATCCAGCGATGTATGCGGCATCATTCGGGAGCTGCAACAACCCGCCGGACCTTCAGCGATCGAGGAGGCCTGTAGCCATGCGGGGCATGACCATGTGCCAGGAGTGCACAGACGATAGGGTAGGCCGGTCGGCATAGGGCACCCATAAAAAAAGCCCTGCAATCGCAGGGCTTTTCGGGGTTATGGCTGCGTTACAGCGTCTCGGCCCACAGGTCGTATTCGTCTGCGTCGGTTACGCGTACCCATACCTTGTCGCCTGGCTTCAGGTCGTGTTCGCTATTGACATACACATTGCCGTCGATCTCCGGGGCATCGGCATATGAGCGGCCAATGGCGCCTTGTTCGTCGACTTCGTCGATCAATACTTCAATATCCTTTCCAACCTTCAATTGCAGGCGAGCCGCAGAAATGGCCTGCTGATGCGCCATGAAGCGCTCCCAGCGATCCTGCTTCACGTCATCCGGTACGGCACCTTCCAACTCATTGGCCGGTGCGCCTTCCACAGGGGAATACTGGAAGCAGCCCACACGATCCAACTGAGCTTCGGTCAGCCAGTTCAGCAGGTACTGGAAATCTTCCTCCGTCTCACCAGGGAAGCCCACAATGAATGTGGAGCGAATGGTCAGTTCCGGACAGATCTCACGCCACTTCTTGATACGGGCCAGGGTGCGGTCCTCGAAGGCAGGACGCTTCATGGCCTTGAGAACTTTGGGGCTGGCATGCTGGAAGGGGATATCCAGGTAGGGCAGGATCTTGCCCTCGGCCATCAGCGGAATGATGTCGTCCACGTTCGGGTAGGGGTAGACGTAGTGCATACGTACCCAGACGCCCATGCTGCTCAACGCCTCGCATAGTTCCAGCATGCGAGTCTTGACCGGCTGGCCATTCCAAAAGCCGGTACGGTACTTGAGGTCGACGCCATATGCACTGGTGTCCTGGGAGATGACCAACAGCTCCTTGACTCCGGCCTTGACCAAACGCTGAGCCTCATCGAGCACATCGCCGATCGGGCGGCTGACCAAATCGCCACGCATGGACGGGATGATGCAAAAGCTGCAGCGATGGTTGCAGCCTTCGGAAATCTTGAGATAGGCGTAGTGGCGGGGGGTGAGCTTGATGCCCTGCGGCGGTACCAGGTCGACCAACGGATTATGCTCGCGCTTTGGCGGCACTACCTCATGGACTGCGGTCACCACTTGCTCATACTGCTGCGGACCCGTTACCGCCAGTACGCTCGGATGTACATCACGAATCGCAGATTCTTCCACCCCCATGCAGCCGGTCACGATGACCCGGCCATTTTCAGCCAGGGCTTCGCCGATCACTTCCAGAGACTCGGCCTTGGCGCTGTCAATGAAACCACAGGTATTGACCACCACCACGTCGGCGTCCTCGTACGTGGGAACAACCTCGTAACCTTCCATGCGAAGCTGGGTCAGGATGCGTTCGGAGTCGACCAGAGCTTTAGGGCAGCCGAGGCTGACAAAGCCGACTTTGGGCGTGGCGGGGGTGGACATGGCTAACCTCAGGAGGTGCGCAGAACGCGCTGATGATCAAAAAACGCGCGATTTTAGCGGTGCGCGCCCGGACTGAGAAGAGGCATTTGGCGCTTTTACTCGGATTAACCTGCGCTTCGTCAGTTATCGGGTTTGGCTTGCCCGAGGCTGAACCGCTAGACAGGCATAACTAGTGATAGGGCGTTTATTATGTTATAAAGTAACAATAACGAGGTGGTTTATATGTCATCGAATTCTTCCCTTACGTTTAAGACGTCCTTTCTGACCCAGTCTGCCTGGGCCCGTTTAGGGGTGTCGATCGTGCTGCTTCTACTGCTATGGGCTGCTATCCACTGGGCGGTATCCATCCCATGAGTGCCTGTATTTCATTAAATGACTTAACGGTTGCCTACGAGCGTCATCCCGCCGTACATCATGTGTCGGGTTGCTTTGAAGCGGGCAGCCTCACCGCTATTGTGGGCCCTAACGGCGCAGGCAAGTCGACTCTGATTAAGGCCATGGTCGGCATGCTGCGACCAGTAGGGGGCGGCGTCGACCGAAAGGCCTTGTCTGCCTCGGCCATCGGCTATCTGCCCCAAGCGGCTGAAATTGACCGAACCTTTCCGCTGACGGTTCTCGACACGGTTGCCATGGGCGCCTGGAGACGTATCGGCATATTAGGTGGAATGAGCCGGGGCCAGCTGCAGCAAGCCCATGAGGCGCTGATTGCCGTCGGGCTGGAAGGTTTTGGGCACCGCCTGATCGGTTCCCTGTCGGCAGGCCAGTTCCAGCGCGTACTGTTCGCACGGCTCCTACTGCAGGATGCGTCAGTCATCCTTCTGGATGAGCCGTTCAATGCCATCGATGCACGCACGACCCGCGATCTGCTTGATCTGGTCCGGCGCTGGCATGGTGAGGGGCGCACCGTCATCGCTGTTCTGCATGATCTTGAGCAGGTAAAGCAGCATTTTCCCCGCACCTTACTGTTGGCTCGTGAAGCCATTGCCTGGGGTGACACCCGTACTGTGCTGACCCAGGAGAACCTGCGGCGTGCCCGGAATATGGCTGAGGACTGGGATGAACAGGCCGACGTCTGTGATGAGAGGCGCCGCGCATGATGTTGTATCACGCCTTGTTCGAGCCGTTTATCGAGTTCGGATTCATGCGTCGCGCCTTGGTCGCCTGCATGGCGCTAGGGCTGGGCTCAGGTCCGGTCGGTGTATTGCTCATGCTCAGGCGCATGAGTCTGGTAGGGGACGCCATGAGTCATGCGGTCCTGCCGGGGGCTGCTATCGGTTTTCTGGTCGCTGGGCTTTCCTTGCCAGCCATGGGCCTGGGTGGGTTGGTAGCCGGCTTGGCCGTAGCCCTGTTGTCTGGGTTGGTCAGTCGTTTTACTTCGCAGCGTGAAGATGCCAGTTTTGCGAGTTTCTACCTGACTTCTCTCGCCGCGGGTGTCTTGATCGTCTCGCTAAGAGGCTCGAATATCGACCTCTTGCACGTCCTGTTCGGTACGATCCTGGCAATTGATGATGCAGCGCTCTATCTCGTGGGCGGCATCGCCTCTGTGACGCTTCTCCTGCTGGCCATTATCTATCGTCCGCTGGTGCTTGAGTGTTTCGATCCTGGATTCCTGCGGGCCGTAGGTGGCAAGGGCTCGCTTTATCACTTCCTGTTTCTGCTGCTGGTCGTGCTCAACCTGGTCGCAGGCTTTCAGGCGCTTGGAACACTTATGGCGGTCGGCCTGATGATGTTGCCCGCCACCGTAGCGCGCTTCTGGGCTCGCTCGTTGCCTGGACTGATGCTGGTAGCGAGTCTGGTTGCCATACTGTCCGGCTTTATCGGCTTGGTTGTTTCGTACCACCTGGGCGTGGCCTCGGGTCCGTCCATTGTTCTGACGGCCAGTACGCTTTACATCTTCTCGTTAATTTTCAGCCCTCTGGGCGTCGTTCGCCGTTTCTTCCCTAAACCCCACCTATCCCGTTGAAAGGAGTCATGTCATGCGTCTCACGTTGTGGAGCGGGGCTGCTGCCTTGCTGTTGTCAGCGCTTTCCACTTTTGCCCAAGCCAAGCCGGTAGAAGCCGTTGCGTCATTCACGATCCTGGCCGATATGGTTCACCAGGTAGGAGGCGAGCGGGTTCATGTCATTTCATTGATCGGGCCCAACGGCGATCCTCATGCGTATGAGCCGACGCCTGACGATGCCAAAGCGCTCAAGGCCGCCGATGTGGTATTTATCAATGGACTTCATCTAGAAGGCTGGATGGATCGTCTGATCCAGGCATCAGGGTATAACGGTACCTCTGTCGAGCTGTCGGACGGTATCAAGACCCGTATGCGGCAGAAGAACGGCAAGACTGTAGTAGATCCCCACAGCTGGAACAGCGCTGCCAACGGTATTGTTTATGTTCAAAACATCATCAAGGCCCTCAAGCGCATAGACCCCGAAGGCGCTGATCAATACGAAGCCAATGGTCAACGCTACATCGATCAGCTAAAGGCGCTGGATGCGTATACCAAGCAGCAGATCGAAGCCGTGCCGAAGGCGCAGCGTAAGGTGCTTACCTCCCATAACGCGTTTGGCTATTTCGGTGATGAATACGGTGTGACATTCCTGTCTCCCCTGGATCTTTCTACCGAATCTGAGGCGTCTGCCCAAAAAGTGGCCAATCTGATCCGTCAGATCAAGGAGGAGCACATCACGGCTTATTTCATCGAGAACTCGAACGATCCGCGTCTGGTGCAGCAGATTGCCCAGGCAACCGGGGCTCGTGCCGGTGGCGAGTTATATGTCGAGTCGCTGTCCAAGGCGGACGGGCCTGCGCCTACCTACCTGAAGATGTTCCGTTACAACGTCAATAAGATGGTTGCAGCCATGAAAGGTGAGTAACGGGCTTCGTTTCATTCAGCCACGTAACAAGGCGTGGCAGATGGAACTCCTGAATCACAAGAGCCGTCCCTTTAGGACGGCTCTTGCTTGAATCCGGAGAAAACAATGACGACTCGCCGCCGCTTCATGCAATATTCTCTGTGCGCCTCGTCGGCGCTGCTCATGGAAGCCATTTTGCCTCGTCTTGTGCTTGCACAGGCTGGCATGCTGAGGCGGCAGATTCCCTCTACCGGCGAGCAACTCCCTGTCATTGGCCTTGGAACCGCCGATTCCTTCAATGTCGAAAGCACTCCACAAGCCTTAAAGCCGTTGGCTGACGTGCTTGACCGTCTATTTCAGGCGGGAGGCACTGTTATCGATACGGCGCCGAGTTACGAGAAATCCCAGGGTGTCATTGGTACGTTGCTGGCGCAGCAGGGACGTGCTGAAAAGGCGTTTCTGGCTACCAAGGTAGAAGGGCGCGAGAGCAGTATCGAAGAGATCCAGCAGGAAATGGCGGACCTCAAGGGCGCTCCTATTGATCTGCTGCAAGTGCATAGCATGATCAATTACAAGACGCTGCTCCCGTTGCTACGAGAGATGAAGCAGCAGAAAATGATTCGATATGTAGGGATTACCCATCACTCAGAAATGGCTCAGGATCAGATGATGGACCTGGTCGCTTCGGAGCCGATGGACTTCATTCAGATCAACCTCAATCCCCAAGATACCAAAGCCGAAGAAAGGCTCTTGCCTCTGTGTCAGGACAAGGGGGTGGCGGTCATGATCAATCGCCCGTTCCTGGACGGCCGTCTGTTCAACCAGGTAGCAGGCAAGCAGCTTCCAGCATTCGCGTCCGATATCGGCTGTGCTTCCTGGGCGCAGCTGATGATCAAGTACTCAATTTCGCATCCTGCAGTTACCTGCATTATTCCGGCTACTTCAAACCCGGCCCATATGGCGGAAAATGCACTGGCTGGAACTGGTGAGCTGCCCGATGAGTCCATGCGCAAGCGCATCGCGGAATATTTCCAGTAAAGTGTTAGGTAATCGCTGGACACTTTTAAGCAGGATTCAATACGCCGAGTAGGGTAATAACCATGCCTTGGTTGCGTTGTGCACACATATTCTTGGCAATCCGTACTTGATCCTGCCGCCACATCGGAGCAGGATGCGCCCGTTTCGATAAACCCGGAGTCTTGCATGAGTCAAGCTGCTTCCCAGGCCCATGGTGAAAAGGGAGCCTCGGCCATAGGTATGGCCATCGCGGCCGCGGGTATCGTCTATGGCGATATTGGTACCAGCCCGCTATATACCCTCAAGGAGGTATTTTCTCCTACGTATGGCCTGGTGCCTACCCACGATAGCGTTCTGGGTATCCTGTCCCTGATCTTCTGGTCGTTGATCTGGGTCGTGACGATCAAGTATGTCTTTTTTGTTCTGAGGGCGGATAACCAGGGCGAGGGCGGCATCATGGCCTTGACTGCATTGGCAAGGCGGGCGTCCGCACCGTTTCCAAAATTGCAAATGGTGTTGGTGCTGCTGGGGTTATTTGGTGCCTCGCTGTTTTACGGCGAAAGCATGATTACACCGGCCATTTCGGTACTGTCTGCTGTAGAAGGCCTGGAAGTAGCCTTTTCTGGGCTTGATCATATTGTGGTGCCAGCGGCAATCGTTATCCTGGTCGGACTCTTCATGTTACAGCGGGGCGGTACTGCCAAGATTGGCAAGCTGTTCGGTCCGGTTATGGTCCTCTGGTTCACCGTGCTAGGCGCATTGGGTATTTATGGCATTCTGCAGGCGCCTGAAGTCCTCAAGGCTTTGAACCCATGGTGGGCATTTAACTTTTTCATCGTACACCCCGGACTTGGCATCGCTATTCTAGGCGCTGTTGTGCTGGCGCTGACAGGGGCTGAGGCGCTGTATGCCGACATGGGCCACTTCGGCCGCAAACCTGTCGCGCGCGCCTGGCTCTTCCTGGTGCTGCCCGGATTGGTGCTCAATTACTACGGACAAGGTGCCCTGGTTCTGATCGACCCAGAGTCCGTACGCAATCCTTTCTACCTGCTCGCACCTGAATGGGCGTTAATCCCAATGGTTGTCCTGGCGACTTTTGCCACGGTCATTGCCTCACAGGCAGTCATCTCAGGTGCGTTCTCCATTACCCGTCAGGCAATCCAGCTGGGGTATGTACCGCGTATGCAAATCCTGCATACCTCAAGTCATGAACAGGGCCAGATTTATATTCCTGCCATGAACTGGGCCCTTTTGACAGGCGTTATCCTGTTGATTATCGGGTTCGAATCTTCTGGCAACCTGGCCGAGGCCTACGGCATCGCCGTCACGGGAACGATGCTGATCACGACCTGCCTGGTGTCCTCGGTAGCGCTGCTGCTATGGAAATGGCCTCGCTGGTTTGCCATTCCGATGCTCATTGGATTCTTCATTGTCGACTCGCTGTATTTTGCAGCCAATGTTCCAAAAATCGTGGCAGGCGGTGCATTTCCTGTCATTGCGGGCATCATCCTGTTCACGTTGATGACCACATGGAAGCGTGGTCGGCAGATTCTGGCTGAACGGCTGGATGAAGGGGCACTACCGCTACCGATCTTTATCGGCAGCATCCGTTCCAATCCGCCTTTCCGTGCCAAGGGGACAGCTGTCTTTCTAACGGCTCGACAGGATGCCGTTCCACACGCTTTGCTTCATAACATGCTGCACAATCAGGTACTGCATGAGCAGGTAGTGCTACTGACTGTTATCTATGAAGATACGCCGCGGGTTCCCGTCAGTCGCCGTTTTGAGGTGGACAGCTACGGGGATGGGTTCTACCGTGTTCTCTTGCATTACGGCTTTATGGACGAGCCCGACGTGCCGGCTGCGCTCGCACTGTGTCACCTGGAGGACCTCGACTTCACGCCCATGCGGACGACGTACTTCCTTAGCCGTGAAACGGTCATTGCCTCGAATAATCGTTTGGGAATGGCTCGCTGGCGAGAGAATCTATTTGCCTTCCTTATGAAGAATGCCAGCGGCAGCCTGCGTTTCTTCAATCTGCCGGTTAACCGGGTAATCGAGCTGGGTACTCAGATCGAGATCTAGCGGCCAAGTCTGCAGATGTAAAAAAGCCGCCTTGGGGCGGCTTTTTTATTGGGATCAGTTGAATACAGGTGGAGGCAGGGCATCCGGGTCGGTAATGAACGGCATCTCCCATGGGTCCAGCGATTGACCCTGCTGGGAAAGCTCTTGCCGAACATTCTCGATAAAGCCTTTAAGCTGCAGCGGATCGCTGTACTGTGCAGCAGTCACCTCAGGGACTGCCAAGACCTCCTCTCCTTCTTGCCCGATTACGCTGAAGCCAAAGCTGTCAGCCTGGGGGTTGGCTGAAATAACACAGCCCAGCGGAGTAAAAGCATCTACAACCAGTTTTTCAGCAGCATCTAGCGAAAGGGGAGTGGTCATGGGCGTCCTCGTTCAAAGGTTGAGAGCCGGTAGACTATTGATCGCACGCGTTCTTTCCAGCCATTCGTCTCCAGCCGCGGAGGTTATCCATCGGCTGGGCGTCCTGGTTACGGTGTGCGTGTACGAGCCTCGATGGCGTTTATCATGTGGCGTGCAAGCTTGTCGTAGTCATTATCGAAATGGTGACCACCGGGTAACTCAAGCTTTTCGAAATTGGCTCCAGGCTGCGTGCAACCGCTCTCGTCCTTTTCTTCCGCACCGTAAATGCAGTAGATCTTGCTGGCAGGCACCTTGACCATCTCCGGTCCGGTTTGCATCTCGTCACCAGCCTTGCCCAGCCAGCCCTCAACCTGGATTTCAAAATCACCGCTACGGGCAAAGGCCAGCAGCACCATGGCCGATACTTGTTCCTGATCTGTTGCAGGTAAACGGTTATAGACCGCCGGAAGCAGATCCGCGCCAAATGAGTAGCCGGCCAGGACGAAGCGTTTCGCGCCCCAACGCTCACGGTATGTCTGCATCAGATGGGACAAGTCTGTCGCTACCTGTTCCGGGCTTTTGTGTTCCCAGAAATAGCGCAAGGTATCGATACCTACAACTGGCCACCCGTTTTCTGCCATGGTCTGTGCCGAATCACGGTCAAGATCACGCCAGCCACCATCGCCAGAATAAAAAAACGTCACTGTATCCTTGTGCGCAGCCGGCTCTTCAGCCGGGACTTCTACAACAGGGACATCGCCACCCTGGCCGAGCAGCTGACGTTGAAGCTGAGTACGTAAAAGCGTAACCAGCGGTGTGCCGTAATCACTGATAGTGGTATCGGCATTATCCTGGCCGCGAACAAAACGAGCAGTTTCATCGCCTGGGTTATCGTTCCAGGCCAGATGCCATTTACCGTGTTCGGCTTTCTGCGGCAGCGGATCAGAGCAGTCGGGCTCGTCGAGCTTTGTACCGACCGACAGGGCGCTGACCTTGTCATCCTGTTGCCCGGCCAGCCAGCGCCAGGCCAATGATCCACCCGCATCGATGCCTGCCACCATGGTGGGTGCTCCGCCAAGATGGCTGATGGCGTCTTCCAGGCTGGCGCGTTGCGCGGCACATGCCTTGCTCTCGGGCAGCTCATACTGGACCAGCATGGCCTTGGTGTTTTTGGCCAGGGTTAGCAGGTCAGCATCGGATAGCTGCTGTTCAGCAGGGTTCGCAACAACGACTCGGGCCAGTGGCTTGCCGGCAGGCCTTGCGACGGTTACGACATTCTGATCGGCTTGTACGCGCACCTCAAGGCTGGCGGTACTGGGCCAGCGATGAAACCACCACCACAGTGCCGCTGCGGCAATGACAATGATCAACAGAAGAAAAAGCAACCCGCGTTTACGTCTAGTCATCAACGTTTTACCAGTCCTGTAATACCGCCCGCGATCAACGCAGCGGTGTCAGCCAAGGCGACCAAGGGATCAAGTCCTGCTGGAACGGCCAGATAGCGAGGCTCCCATTCCGGATCGAACTTATCTTTGAACCGTCTCAGGCCCTGAAAGTTATAGAACTGCTCACCACGTCGGAACACCATAGCCCCTAGACGCTGGGTCAGAGGAGCACCACGGCGTGGATGCAGTCCCGCCAATGGCACCATCCCCAAGCTGAAGCGTTCCAGGCCTCGCTCCTTGAAGTGCAGGATAAGGCCGAGCATGAGGAATTCCATGGTCAGTTTGGGCGCATCAGCTGTAACTCGCATCAGGTCGATACTGGCCAACTCAGGCCGATCGGTTTCCAGAAGATTAGCAAACGCTACCGCCTTCCCCTGAAACCGGACGACGGCAATGCGGAAGTGCTGCAAGTACTCCGGGTCAAAACGGCCAAGCGAAAAGCCCTTCTCGCGGACATGTTTACTCTCCAGCCAGATATCGGAGATAACTTTTAGCTCTTCGAGAGGTGCCTGACCCGGCTCATGGAACTCGATGAGCAGCCCATCCCGCTGGCCTCGGTTCCAGGTGTAGCGCAGGTCTTTCTTACCCTTGCTGTCCAGATCGAATGTCTTGAGATTGACGCGGGCTTCCTCACCCAACTTCAGCGCGGTGAGACCGATGTCCATGTAGAAAGGCAGGTTCTCGGCACGAACCTGATAGAACACAGGTCGTGCATGGTGCATGTCGCACAGATCGCGGAATTTCCAGATCAACTCGGCTCGTGTCTGAGCGGAGCCGATGGGATCAAACAGGGCGATCATGCTACGGCCACGACGGCCATACATCAGGAAAGCATTTTCCGTTTCATGAAACAGCAAGGCCTTGTCGCCTGTCATGGCCAAGCCGCCATCAGGCTGCTCAGATGCTTTGACGGCGTCCAATGCCTTTTGCAGATCTTCTGTGGTAGGCAGCGTAATTTCTGGCGGTGCAGCCCGCAAGAGCCAGCCGAGTGACAGGGCCAGTAGTAGCACCACGCTGCCCATGGCTGCTCGTGCACCTCGCGGGGCGCCTTCCTCCAGCGTAAATTGCCACCAGAGCTGGTTGTCGTAGGACGCATCCTGGTAAACAAACAGGAGCAACCAGATAGATGCCGCCACGACGCACAGGCTTGCAACGACGTACAGGGGTGAAAAGGGCAGCTCTAGCAGGCGGCTCCGGCGGTAGAAGGAGCGGCGGAACGTAGCCAGGAGGGCAGCCGTAATCGCCAGAATCGATGCTTCCTCCCAGTCAAAGCCCTTCAGTAGAGAAAGCAGGGAGCCTACCAGCAGCAGCACCAGGGTCAGTACCCAGGCGGCCGAGAGCCGCCGCCGCAGGCCTTGAGCCAAGAGTAGGCAGACCACTCCGATCAGACTGGCTCCCAGATGCGAGGCTTCAATAAGACGCTGTGGCAGCAGGAATCCGATACCCTTCAGACGCGTATCGATCTCTGGCGTAACGCCTGAAAAGAGCAGTACGACCCCTGAGAAAAATACCAGGACTGACAGAACGGGGGCTGCAAGGCCAGAGGCAACGCGGATGGCCGAGCTGCCAGATAGAAAGCGCTTTCCCTCGGTCAGCAGCAGGACAAGGCAAGCGATGACCAGGGGAAGCAATACATAAATGATCCGGTACAGCAGCAGGGCCGCTGCCAGGGGAGCTGTCCCGATCTTGTCCGAAAAAGCGGCTAGCAGAACGGCTTCAAATACCCCAACGCCGCCCGGAACATGACTAAGGACGCCTGCTGCGAGTGCCAGCAGGTACACCAGCATGAATGCACCCAGCGGTGGTGCCTCGGGCAGTAATAGATACAGCACTGTGGCGGCAGCCATGACGTCCAGGGCTGTGATCACCAACTGCAGGGCGCTTAGCTTGAAGGTGGGTAAGCGCAGGGTCTTACGGCCCAGGCGGAACAGGCGACTATCAGGCGAAGGCTGCTCGTCCAGGGCTCGCTTGCGAAGGAATACAATGCCTATGGCATAGATCGAGAGAATGGCAATCGCAATGCCAGCTACCAGAGTAGGTGAAAGACGCAGGGCTGTGGAGGCCGAAGGCAAATCACTTAATGCTGCAACCGCAGCCAGAGGGGGCAGTGCCGTTCCCAGCGACAGGCTGGCAAAAAAAGTCATCTGGGCCACTTCAATGGCGCTCAGGCCTTGGCGGGCATAGAGACGATAACGAACCGAGCCGCCAGACAGCATGGACAGGCCAACTGCATTACCAATGGCGAAGGCGGTAAGTCCACCCAGCGCCAGGGTCTTGCCTGGTAGATGAACGCCGGCGAAGCGACTGGCAGACCATTCGTAGCCAAGCAGAATGAGAAAGCCCACAGCCGTTGCCGTGACGGCCCCCATAATAGCGTGCGAGGGGATACCCAGCAGTGCAGTGTGGAGAGAGGGTAGATCAATACTGCTGACCAGATGCCAGCACACAAGCAGGGCGACGCCAAACAGGAACAGTGTTAGGCCCAGCTCAAGAGGTTCTTTATAGGCCGTAATGCGCTCTAGCAGGCGCCAAGGCAATGCTTGCGGAGGAGAAGAAGGTGAAGATGAAGACGAAGAATCGGATGAAGAAACAGCAGATTTGTTTACAGGATCGTTGGCGCTCATGAAAGCCCCTCAGGGAAACTGCGCGTCAGATTAGTCACATACAGACTTTTGCCAAGCCCCATGTATCAAAAAAATGGAAACTCTTTGAATATTGAAGGCTAAAAGGAATAAAAATTCGACACAAACAAAAAAGCCACTCGATTGAGTGGCTTTTTAAATTTGGTTGCGGGGGCAGGATTTGAACCTACGACCTTCGGGTTATGAGCCCGACGAGCTACCAGACTGCTCCACCCCGCTTCTGATGTGGCCAGTATACGGGTTTAAAAAATGATGTCAACAAAAAATTCAATGCTGACAATGATTTGCTGAAAGCCTTATCACGAGGACTTATGAATGCACCTTTATAGGTAGCGCATTGCCTAAAGAGGGTATCCCTTCATCGGAGTGCCGAAATGAAACCGCAATGGCTGATAAATACCTCTATGGCACTGGCTTTACTGTCACCGCTAGCCATGGCCCAAACGGCTGAATCAGGCCGTACCCCTCAGGACACCGAGCATGATCCACAGCATGTCGAAGTTATTTCACCAGATGCGCAGGAGGCCGAGCAAAACCAGCGGGGCGTTGAGCTGCCGGAAAACAGGGTCAATCAAGGAGCTACTCGAAGCGATCCGCTCGCTCGAGAACGGCAAAAAATCGACAGCGATATGGAGCTTGATCGCAAGCAGCCGCTGAACAACTGAAATGAGGCCTGTATCCCGTTGCCTGGACGAGCGCGATGAACGGCGGCCAAAAAAGGATTTTTTGCATTGCTAAGGTGGTCATTTGAATAGGCTCTGGTTATTCCAGTGTCTCCCTGGCGGTTTCAACGTCGCTGTCGGCCGCCAGGGCTTACCTCTGCTCTAAAGCATAGGCGCATTTGGTAACCTTTTTACCATTAAAGTTATCACGATAACGGTCGATAAGATCTGGACCTTCATGCCATTTCAACGGCTTGCCGAAATTGTTGTCCAGAGGCTGCGCTATGCTCCAACGTTTGAAATTTAGCCATAAGATATTGGCGACGGCCTCTATTATGCTGATCGTCGCCTTCTCATTATTCATGAGCTATAACGATTACCTGCAGCGAAAGACGATTACGCAGGACCTGTCGTCCCGCCTGGACGAGCTGGGCACCAGTGCATCAGCAAATATCGTTAACTGGCTCAATGGGCGAATCACTCTGCTTGAAGGTGAAGCCCAGGCTATCCAGAGCAATACCTCTCCTGAAGGAGTGTTTTCCATCCTTGAGCAGAAGGCCTATCTCTCCAGCTTCGAGTTCACCTATCTGGGACATACCGATGGTCAGTTTTCCATCCGTCCTTACGATGAAATGCCTGCCGGTTACGATCCCCGTACCCGTGATTGGTATGTTGCCGCTCAGTCG
Organism: Pseudomonas sp. LTJR-52; assembly: GCF_003691465.1. Taxonomy (NCBI): domain Bacteria; kingdom Pseudomonadati; phylum Pseudomonadota; class Gammaproteobacteria; order Pseudomonadales; family Pseudomonadaceae; genus Pseudomonas; species Pseudomonas sp. LTJR-52. Next base: position 3,458,875 of record NZ_CP033105.1, on the reverse strand, counting down.
CAGGGCCGCTCCTTGTTGACGGAGCCTTATGTTGATGTAGGTAATGGAAAGCTGGTCATGACGCTGGCTACGCCTGTCATGAAGAACGGCGCCTTGGCGGGTGTTCTGGGAGGCGATCTGAGTCTGCAGACGATGGTGGGTATCGTCAATTCGCTCGACCTGGGCGGTATCGGTCATGCAATTCTGGTGAATAGCGAAGGCAAGGTACTGGTCAGCCCCAGAAAAGAGGAGGTGATGAAAAGCCTCGCTGAGCTGTTTCCCGCCGGTGCGCCTGCACTGGATGGCGCGCTCAAGCGGGTCGAGCTGGACGGCAAGCCTCAGCTTATGGTCTTCAAGCCGGTCACCGGTCTGCCATCGGTCAACTGGTACCTGGGCCTGATGGTTGATGAAGAGAAAGCCTACGCCCCGCTCAAGGAGTTCAGAACCTCGGCCGTGCTCGCCATGGTGATTGGCGTTGTGCTGATCATGCTGCTCCTGGGCGTGCTGATTCGTGTACTGATGCGTCCGCTCACGACTATGAGCCAGGCGATGCAGGATATTGCACAAGGAGAGGGCGACCTGACCCGGCGTCTGGCCATCAATAGCCAAGACGAGTTTGGTGTGCTGGCCGCTGCCTTCAACCGCTTTGTCGAGCGTATCCATGGCTCGATCAGCGAAGTATCGGCCAGTACCCGCCAGCTCAACGAGGTCTCCCGTCAGGTGCTGGCGGCCTCCAACTCCTCGCTGCACAACTCGGACAATCAGGCCGGACGTACTGGAAGCGTGGCGGCAGCTATCAACCAGCTGGGGGCCGCCACACAGGAGATCGCCCGCAACGCTGCCGATGCGTCCGTACAGGCTACCAGTGCCCGGCAGCAGGCCGAGGAGGGTCGCCGCGTACTGGGCCAGACCCTGACGGCAATGGAAACCCTGTCCGCCAACATCAGCGCCTCCTGCGGCCGTATCGATGAGCTGAACCAGAAGACCACCCGCATCGGACATATCCTGGAAGTGATCCAGGGCATTTCCGAGCAGACCAACCTGCTGGCGCTCAACGCTGCGATCGAAGCTGCACGGGCAGGCGATGCTGGGCGTGGTTTTGCGGTGGTAGCGGACGAGGTGCGTGGTCTGGCACATCGTACCCAGAGTTCGGCCCGAGAGATCCAGAGCATGATTCAGGAGCTGCAAACCGGGGCGAGCGAAGCGGTTTCCACCATGACCGAAAGTCAGCGCTTCAGCGAGGACAGCATGACCATCGCGCAAAAGGCCAACGAGCGGTTGGGCTCGGTAGCCGAGCGCATTACCGATATCGATGGCATGACCCAGTCGGTGGCGGCCGCTACGGAAGAGCAAAGCGCGGTGGTGGAGTCGCTTAATGTCGACATTACCGAGATCAACTCGCTCAACCAGCAGGGCGTGGAAAACCTGAACGCGACCCTGGGCGCTTGCCATGCCCTGGAGCAACAGGCCAATCGCCTCGATCAACTCGTTTCAAGCTTCAGAATCTAACGATAGAGAAGCGGGCAGGTTTCCTTGCCTGTCTCTGATCGTTATTGCGACGCCTCGACTATTGAGGCGCTGCTATTTATATGTGCCGATTCAAACCGTTCATGGTCTTAGCTTTCAAGACGCTCTATGCCGCTACATTCATCTATTCGAGAGGCTGACCATGTACCTGATCCAATTGCTGCTGCCCCTTTATGACAACGATGGCCGCGATCTCCCTAAAACGCTATTTAGTGAGGTGCGCAATGAGCTTGTTGAAAAGTTTGGCGGGTTGACGGCATTCAGCCAGGCACCGGCGAAAGGACTATGGCAGGAGGACGAAAGCCATACGGTACGGGATGAATTGATCATTTATGAGGTGATGGCCGACGCGCTGGAGCAGGTGTGGTGGCAGCAGTACCGGGCCTCGCTCGAGACCCGGTTTCGTCAGGAGACGGTGGTGGTCAGGGCCCACACTATCAGCCTATTGTAAAGTTTATTTATCCAGCTTTTTCTCGACCTCGTCCAGCTTACGGTTCAACTCACCGACCTGGCTGTCCAGCTCCTTGTTCGATACCGGAGTGATGACCTTATCGATGGTATGAGTGCCAGGCTCAGGACTTTCCAGATCGCTTACCGCCTCTTCGGGTAGCTTGCGCTGTGCATGAGCTTCGTCGCGTTTAGCGACCTGATCATGGTCATGGGACTTGTCGAGTTTATCCGTACGATCAGTCATGGCGGCTCCTGGTTATCGTAATGTTCTAGAATTCCGAGTGTCGCGAGGCCGCTAAAGTTTCGGAGAACTGCTGGGTGGGTAAGGGCGTATAGCGCATAATACAGGCGCAGCGGTGTTAGCGAACCTGTCGAGCATGAGGGTATGACGCAGAGAAAAATCATCCATATCGATTGCGACTGTTTTTATGCCGCTGTCGAGATGCGTGACGACCCTCGCCTGGTAGGCCGGCCAATCGCCGTGGGTGGTACTCCCGATCGGCGAGGCGTGGTCGCAACCTGCAATTATGAGGCGCGCGCATACGGGGTGCGTTCGGCAATGGCCTCCCATCAAGCCCAGCGGCTGTGCCCCGACATCATCTTTGTGCGCCCGCGCTTTGATGTCTACAAGGCGGTATCGCGTCAGATCCATACGATATTTCGTGATTTTACCGACTTGATCGAACCGCTTTCCCTGGATGAGGCCTATCTCGACGTTTCGGACAGTCCGCATTTTTCCGGCAGCGCAACCCGAATTGCGCAGGAGATTCGCCGACGTGTGTGGGAAGAGCTTCATATCACTGTTTCAGCTGGTGTGGCGCCAAACAAGTTTCTGGCCAAGATTGCGAGCGACTGGCGCAAGCCGAACGGGCTGTTTGTTATTACCCCACCGGAAGTGGCCGCGTTTGTGGCTACTCTGCCTGTTGCCCGGTTGCATGGCGTAGGCAAGGTGACGGCTGAAAAGCTGACGCGCCTGGGGATCGAGCGGTGCGAGCAGTTGCTCGAGTGGGGACGCCTTGCATTGATCAAGGAGTTTGGTCTGTTTGGCGAGCGGCTGTGGAATCTGGCTCAGGGAATTGACGAACGATCGGTCCAGGTGGATAGCCGACGTCAGTCGGTCAGTGTTGAAAACACCTTCGAGCATGACCTGCCTGATCTGGCGGCCTGTACGGCCCAGCTGCCCGCTTTGCTTGAAGAGCTGGCCGGGCGGCTTGGCCGACTGGATACCCATTACCGGCCGGAAAAACCTTTCGTCAAGGTCAAGTTTCACGACTTTACCCAAACCACCCTTGAGCAGGCCGGGGCTGGGCGGGATATCGATAGTTATCGACGGCTTTTGACCCAGGCTTTCATGCGGGGAGGCAAGCCGGTTCGCCTGTTGGGCGTAGGGGTAAGACTGATCGATCTGCGGGAGGGCGCTCGGCAATTGTCACTCTTTGAAGAGTAACCCGGGCGCCAAATACCGCTCGGTCAACGTGGACGCATCGACCGGACGGGAGAACAGGTAACCCTGGTAGAGATCGCATCCCAGGCTATCCAGGAGCGCCAGTTGTTCATTGGTTTCCACCCCTTCGGCAACGACTTTTAGATCCATCAGGCGCGCCAGGGCGATCAAGGTCTTGATCAGCGTTTCCTGGCGCTCGCTGCCAGGAACGTCGGCCAGGAAGGATCGATCAATCTTCAGGCTCGAAATAGGCAAGTGGGTCAGGCGGCTGAGTGACGAATAGCCAGTGCCAAAGTCATCCATGGTGAGTCGATAGCCGCTGGTTTCGAGGGTCTTGAGGTTGGTCAGCGTGGTTTCGTTTTCATGAAGCAGGCTGCTTTCAGTGATTTCGATTTCCAGGTCATGAGGGGTCAGCCCGTATCGTTGCAGGCAGCCGGAAAACTTTTCGGCCAGACCTTCTGTTGCGACTTCCTGAGCGGAAAGATTGACTGCCACCAGTGGTGCGGTACCCAGGTCGCGTTTCCAGCGTGCAATCTGGGCACATGCCATATCGCGAACATAGGCGTCCAGCGTATGGATCAGTCCACTTTCCTCGGCTATGGCGACAAACTGATCGGGTGGAACGGGACGGCCGTTGGGGTCCGTCCAGCGTACCAGTGCTTCCACACTGTGAAGGTTGCCTTGAGCATCGACCCGAGGTTGATAGTGAAGAAAAAGGGCGCGGGTTTCGATGGCTTTTCTCAGCTCCAGCAACAGCTCGGTTCGCTCGAACGTGCGCTGCGCCAGGGTGGAGTCATAGGTGGGTAGCAGCGTATCGCCATGGGGATTCTTGAGCGCATGACTGCTACGCTCGATCAATTGCAGCGCATTGGTCGCATCCTGAGGATAGAACGCGGTTCCAAGATCAGGCGCCACATCAATAAGATGTCGGTCGATCTGCAAATGCGGAGGTAGGCTGCTCTTGAGTTCATGTAGCCGATCAAGGCCGATTTCGATGCTGTCTAGCTCGGTGAGAACCACCAGAAACGTGGCGCCCTTGAGGCGAGCTACTAGATTCTTTCGTGGCAAGCGACTCAAGTGGTGCGCAAAGGCCTGCAGGTACTGATCGCCGACGTCCAGGCCATACTTGGTATTGATGTAGGTCAGGTGAGGAAGGCGAATGGTCAGCGCGGCCAGTGGCTTCGAGCCCGCCTGGCCAGTTGCCTGCTCCAGTCGCTTGATGGCGCCGCTGCGGTTCAGTACGCCTACCAGCGGGTCCAGAATGCTCAGGCGCTCGGAGTTACGCAGCTCGCTTTGCAAAGTATGCAGATGGGTAATGTCACGCAGTTTTACCAGTACATTCTGATTGGATGTCGGCTGACTGATACGAAGATTGAGCCAGCGAGGTTTAGTTCTACCCTGGACCTGCCATTCCTGCAGGGAGTCGTCTGGAACCAGCTTGACCGGCTCACCTTGTTCATTGCGTACTAGATTGCCCAAATAAACCTGACTCTCGATTACCCGCACTGGCAGCCCCAGCAAGGCAGCCGCTTCGTCATTGAGTTTGAGGATCAGTCCATCGCTTCGGCAGAGCAGAAATGCGCCGAGGTGGGAAAACACCTCGTTGTAGAGTTGCTGGCTGTATTGAAGCGCCTGATTGAGCTGATGCTGGTGTCGCTGTGCATTGGCCAAGGTGGTTATGAGACGAGCAATGGCAAGCGGAATACACACGTTGAACAGCATGAACAGAAGCAAATGCAGGTAGTTGCGCGTGTAGCTCAACGACAGGTTGATGCCAAACAGATGAGGTATGGGGGTGTCGCTCAACAAGAGGTAAAGAGGCAGCAGATTGGCGACGCACAGCACCAGATAGACGCGCCAGTTGAAAAAGATCAGCGCCAGCAGCGGTGTGGCATAAATGATGAGGATGCCAGCCTTGGCCTGCTTGTAGTCGACGAAGAACAGGCTACACAGACCGAGTGCGTATAGGACGAAGATCAAGACCGTACCGCTAAGCCGATAGGAGCGTGATCTGAAAGCGAAGAGGCTGAAGAAGGCGCCAAGAAAGACGGCTTCCATTATCAGGACGTAAGGGCGACCGGCCTCTAGTGCCTGATAAGTACAGTGAATGAAAATAAGGGCAACCAGCACGATACTGCTGAGCGCCAGTACACGCAGCGTGCTGGTTTTCCAGATAAAGTCAGGTGTTGGGGTTTGTCTGGATTCATCCAACAATAAAAAACGTCGGAGCCGATGAATCACTATAGATAGCCTGTCTGACAGTTAAGCGGCGGCGAATATCGCATACCGGATTTAAGGTGTCACGATAATGGCGCCACGGAATGGACGCCGTTTATCGAAAAGATAGCTGCCTACTATATAGTGTTTACAAAGGAGTGAAACCTTGAACACTGAGTTGGCCTATTGGCACCACTCCGTTAAATAGGTGTTTTGGACATGGTCGAAAGCTGCACGATAGCGGCATCAAGTTCATCCAAAATGGGCGATGAAGTAGGGGCGCCTTGTTTGAGCAGTGTCTCGCTCTGGTAGCACGCGGCTCGTAACTGAGGAACTCCACAGTAGCGGGTTGCGCCATGCAGGCGGTGGATCCGCTCGATCAGACCGATGCGGTCACCATTCTCTCGGGCCGAGCGGATGGCTTGCCGGTCAGCTGCCAGCGAGGCGAGCAGCATGGTCAACAAGTCACTGGCCAGATCGGCCTTGCCTGCGGCCAGCCGCAGCCCTTCGTCTTCATCCAATATGGCCAGATTGGCAATGTCTGCCCCGGAAGAGGACAGCGGGCTCATCTCCTGAGTATCGTTTTGCTGAAGGCGCAGACCAGTCCATTTGAGCACCACCTGGGCGAGCTGCCGATCACTGATGGGCTTGGTTAAGTAATCATCCATGCCTGCCTGAAGCAGGGCCCGCTTCTCGTTGGACATGGCGTGGGCAGTCAATGCCACGATAGGTACCGGCGGATGTTCGCTTTCCACCTCCCAGGCGCGAATCGCTTCAGTGGCCTGTCGTCCATTCATGCCAGGCATCTGTACGTCCATGAAGATAAGGTCGTAGCGCTCCCTCTGCGCCGCTTCGACAGCGGCATAACCACTGTCGACACCCGTGACCTCAGCGCCAAGGTCGGTAAGAAGCGTTTCGACCAGCAGCAGGTTGGCGGGGTTATCGTCAACACAGAGCAGGCGAGGTGCGCGGTCAATTCGGGTATGGGCAGTATTTTCAGGACGAGTCGGCCGCTGATTGAGCAACTCACCGACGGCGCGTTCCAGTTTACGGCTGCAGGCAGGCTTGGCCTGCAATTGGCAATGCACATCTGGTAAGGCTGCATGGAACACGGACTGATCGGTCGTGGGGCAGAAGATCAACGAGTTACAGTCCAGCCGCTCCAGCTGCCAGACGCGCTCAGTCAGTAGATCAGGTGGCAGGGTGCTGGAGCTTACCCCTAGCACGGCCAGCGTGATGGCGGCCTCGCTTTTCCGCTGCCTGGAAACGGCTTCCGTCAGCTGCTCAAGCGTCTCGAACTCGACCACATCCAAACCGCAATCCTCCAGCTGATGGCGTAGCGATTGGCGTGTCAGCTCGTGTGGTTCCACAAGGCCTACGCGGCGGCCGGCAAAGGCCAGTCGGCGATGGGTTTCCAACGGATTGCGCGATTTGGGTAGGTTGATGGTGATCCAGAACTCAGATCCTTCCTCGGGCTCGCTCTCCAGTCCAATTTCGCCGCCCATTTGCTCGACGAGACGTTTGGAGATGACCAGACCCAGGCCGGTGCCCCCCGCCTGTCGGGAGAGTGAATTGTCTGCCTGGGTAAAGGCCTGAAAAAGCATGTCTCGATCTTGCTCGGAGAGACCAATGCCTGAGTCCTGAACACTGATCCGTAGCTGGGCATGGTCATCATCTTCATCTTCCACCATGGCGCGGACAGCAATAGTGCCTTCGTGAGTGAACTTGATGGCGTTGCTGACCAGGTTGGTCAACACCTGCCGCAGGCGCTGGGGATCACCTACCAGATGGACCGGAGTGTCACGGTAGATCAGGCTGACCAGTTCCAGCTGCTTTTCATGCGCAGCTGGCGCCAGAATGGTCATGGTGTCCTGAATCATGTCGCGCAGATTGAAGGGAATACTTTCCAGAACCAGCTTGCCGGCTTCGATCTTGGAGAAGTCCAGGATCTCATTGATGATGCCCAGCAGGCTTTCAGCAGAGTTCTGAATAGTGCCGAGATAATCTTGCTGCCGGGGCGTCAGCTCGCTTTTTTGCAGCAGATTGGTAAAGCCAATGATGCCATTGAGGGGCGTTCTGATCTCATGACTCATATTGGCCAGGAATTCGGACTTGATCCGGCTGGCTTCCAGGGCTTCCTTGCGGGCGAGATCCAGCTCGATGTTCTGAATTTCGATGGTTTCCAGGTTTTGCCGTACATCTTCCGTGGCTTGGTCGATGTTGTTCTGCATTTCCTCCTGGGCGTTCTGCATGGCTTCGGCCATACGGTTGATCCCGTCCGCCAGGGTATCCAGCTCGTAACTGCCAAGGTCTTTGGGCAGGCGGGTCTCCAGCTGACCGTCCTTGAGATGACCTACGCCATCGCTGATGATGCGCAGGGGATGATTGATGCTGCGACCGATACGGACAGCTACCACGGCTGTCAGGCAGAGACCGAAGATGATCAAAAGGAGGCTGATCACCAAATTGCGGTAGCCGCGCAGGAGGGTGGCGTGGTGAGACAGCTCGATATCGATCCAGCCCAGCAGGTGCGAGCTGGGCATGTTGACCTCACCGGTAATGAGCTTGAGATGCCGGGCCTGAACGGGTAGATGGAAGTGTGTGACATCCAGGCCGCTGCGCAGGCTGGCGGTCTCGCCATCGTCGTTACGAATGGCGATTGTCATACGAGGGCCAGCATGGGCCAGGATTTTCTGGTCGGCACTGATGAACTCAACAGCCCGTACATCGGCCTGATCAAGTACATCTTGGGCAATGCGCTGGAGCAGGACCCGGTCATCCCGGAGCAGGGCAGGCGCGGCCAGCGGTCCAAGCTGTTCGGCGATCAGTTGGCCGCGCTCTTCCAGCACCGTCCGCATGTCGGATAGCTGAACCCAGCTGAAGTAACCGCCCAACACCATCGCCATGACACACGTCGGTAGCAGGCTCAGCAGCAGGATGCGGCCCTTGATTCCCAACTCGTTCAGCACTTACCCGTCTCCAGAGCAACAATGGGGGAAGTGTAAAACACTTGTTTCGATTGCCGGGACGATTTTGTGGCGGATGGTCGCTAAACGGTTCTCCGCGGGAGCAAACAGGCCGAAAATGCTGGAGTCGTGGTGTCAGCTCACGGCCAGAGGCTGCGGAAAAGACGACCTGATATCGCCTTTATTCATCCCGCGCATCATGGGATTAGGGAACGCCCCTCATTTGCCGGTATCATAGAGGCCTATTCAAAGGCAGCGGAACCGAGCGAATTCCATGAGCGTGCAGTATCCGACCATTGCCGACTGCGTCGGCAATACACCGCTGGTGCGTTTGCAGCGCCTGCCCGGTGAGACATCCAATACCCTGCTGGTCAAGCTGGAAGGCAACAATCCGGCCGGATCGGTAAAGGATCGGCCAGCCTTGTCGATGATCACGCGTGCCGAGTTGCGCGGTGACATCCAGCCGGGCGATACACTGATCGAGGCGACCTCGGGCAATACGGGCATTGCCCTGGCGATGGCCGCAGCCATCAAGGGTTATCGCATGGTTCTGATCATGCCGGATAACTCCAGCGCCGAGCGCAAGGCGGCCATGACGGCTTATGGCGCCGAGTTGATCCTGGTCAGTCGCGAAGAAGGCATGGAGGGTGCGCGTGATCTGGCGACCCGTATGCAGGCCGAGGGCAAGGGCAAGGTACTGGATCAGTTCGGCAATGGGGACAACCCTTCTGCCCACTACAGCTCGACCGGCCCTGAAATCTGGCAGCAGACCGGCGGTAGCATCACGCACTTCGTCAGTTCCATGGGTACGACCGGTACCATCATGGGCGTGTCGCGCTACCTGAAGGAGCAGAATCCTGAGGTGCAGATCATCGGACTGCAGCCGAGCGAAGGTGCCGCCATTCCCGGTATCCGCCGGTGGCCGCAGGAGTACCTGCCAAAGATTTTCGATGCCACGCGTGTGGATCGTATCGTCGACATGAGCCAGGAGGAGGCGGAAGACGTGATGCGCCGTCTGGCCCGGGAAGAGGGTATTTTCTGCGGCGTATCGTCGGGTGGTTCCGTAGCGGCTGCGCTGCGTATTTCCAAAGAAGTTGAGAATGCAGTCATCGTGGCGATCATTTGTGATCGTGGTGACCGTTATCTTTCTACTGGTGTTTATGATCCGCGTTAAACGCGGGTTTGATTCAAGAGAACAGTATGCGTGCAAAAGGGCTGCGTTTTCAGCCGAGCGGCGGTAGCCGGGCCTCGTCGGTTCCGGTCGGCAAGAAACAGCGCCTGACCATTGAGAAGATGGCCAATGATGGCCGGGGTATCGCCTATCTCGAAGGTCGGACCTGGTTCGTTTCGGGTGCCTTGTCATCGGAAATGGTTGAGGCACGTGTGTTGTCTGCCAAAAGCCAGGTGGTTGAGGCGCGTGTGGAGCGGGTGCTTGAGCCTAGTGGCGAACGACGCCTGCCTTCGTGTGCCATGGCCGGTCGTTGCGGTGGCTGCACCTTGCAGCATATTCCGCATGAGGCTCAACTGGCCCTCAAGCAGCGTACGCTGGCCGAGCAACTACAGCGATTTGCCGGCGTGACGCCCAATGAATGGGCTGCGCCACTGCATGGCCCAGAGCTGGGCTATCGGCGTCGTGCACGCATCGCGGTGCGCTGGGATGCCAAGGCTCGCCGCCTGGATGTTGGATTTCGGGCGCTTGCCAGCCAGGATATCGTTCCGCTGGAGGCCTGTGGTGTGCTGGTCGAGCCATTGCAGCCTATCGCCAGAGCGCTACCGGCTTTACTTGTCGGGTTGGAGCAGCCACAAGCCATTGGTCACGTCGAGCTGTTTCAAGGGACGGCCTGCGCCATGCTGGTGCGTGCCACGCGTCCGCTCTCGCCGCGTGACAGCGATCATCTGCGCCATTTCTGCATGGAGCACTCGGTTCAGCTCTGGTGGCAGGCCGAAGGTGAGCCGTACCCCGACGAGCCCGAGGCAGCACTTAGCTACCAACTGGAGCCATGGAACCTGACGATTGCTTACCGTCCGGGTGATTTCGTACAGGTCAATGCATCAGTTAACGAAGCGATGATTGCACAGGCGCTCGACTGGCTTGCGCCGGAGCCGAATGAGCGGGTGCTCGATCTGTTTTGCGGACTTGGCAATTTCGCCCTGCCATTGGCGCAGCATGTGCATGCCGTGGTTGGCGTAGAAGGCGTTTCCGTCATGGCGGAGCGCGCGAGTGAAAATGCCCGGGCCAATGGCCTGGATAACGCGCACTTTTTCCAGGCAGACCTGTCGAAGCCGCTTATCGATGCGCCATGGTTTGGCCAGACCTTTTCATCCGTATTGCTGGACCCGCCACGTGATGGCGCGTTGGCCGTAGTGCAGCAGATGAAGCAACTGGGTGCACAGCGTGTGCTCTATGTGTCCTGTAATCCCGCTACATTGGCACGGGATGCAGGCGAACTGGTTCGTCAGGGGTATGTTCCTGTGCGGGCTGGAATCCTGGACATGTTCCCGCAGACGGCGCATGTCGAGGCGATGGTTTTGTTTGTAGCGAGGTAGGGGCAGGTCTAGCGAAAAGTAATGAATGAGGGTGAGTCCGGTGTGACTGTATTCGGGACTGTAATGGCCTTTTACATTCCGAGCACTCGCAGATCACCTGAATACGTGTTTTTTCGTTTAGCCTGAACCTCGCGTAATCGGCCAGTTGATGGCTGGACTTAAACGGCGCAATAAATAGCGCCGAGGAACGTAAGATGGTACAGGTCAGAGCGCATCAACCCGTCAATAATGATGGCAGCATCAACATCGAGGCATGGCTCGATCACGTCCAGAGCATGGACCCGAACTTCGAGCGTCAGGCCTTGCTGGAAGCATGCGAATTCGCTCGTGCGGCCGAAGCAGAGGCCGCACCCTCCGAACACTTGTGGGCTCCGGGTACCTCCAGTTTTCAGACGGGGCTGGAGATGGCGGAGATCCTGGCAGATCTCAAACTGGATCAGGACTCCCTTGTCGCCGCGCTGATCTACCGCGCCGTACGCGAGGGCAAGGCGAGCCTGGAAGAAGCTGGCAAGCGTTTCGGCCCGGTTGTGGCCAAGCTGATTGAAGGCGTGCTGCGCATGGCGGCGATCAGTGCCAGTCTCAATCCGCGGCAATCAATGGTGCTGGGCACCCAGGCCCAGGTGGATAACTTGCGCCGCATGCTGGTAGCCATGGTGGACGATGTCCGCGTGGCTTTGATCAAGCTTTCCGAGCGTACCTGTGCGATCCGGGCGGTCAAGAACGCCACGGATGAACGCCGCAACCGCGTCGCGCGTGAAGTGTTCGATATTTATGCACCGTTGGCGCATCGCCTCGGAATCGGCCACATCAAATGGGAGCTGGAGGATTTGTCCTTCCGCTACCTGGAGCCGATTCAGTACAAGCAGATTGCCACGTTGTTGCACGAGCGCCGGCTCGATCGCGAGCAGTACATTGCCGATGTCATGCAGCAGCTCAAGCAGGAGTTGGCTGCAACGGGCGTCAAGGCGGATATCAGCGGTCGTGCGAAGCATATCTACTCGATCTGGCGAAAAATGCAGAAAAAAGGTCTGGATTTCAGCCAGATCTACGACGTTCGTGCGGTTCGTGTGCTTGTTCCTGAAATCCGCGACTGTTATACCGCCCTGGGGATCGTCCACACCTTGTGGCGCCATATTCCCAAGGAATTTGACGACTATATTGCCAACCCCAAGGAAAACGGCTACCGCTCGTTGCATACGGCGGTGATCGGCCCTGAAGGCAAGGTGCTTGAGGTGCAGATCCGTACTCATGCCATGCATGAGGAGGCGGAGCTAGGGGTGTGCGCTCATTGGCGTTACAAGGGGACGGATGTCAAATCGGCATCCAGCCATTACGAAGAGAAAATCTCCTGGCTCCGGCAGGTGCTGGAATGGCACGAGGAGCTGGGTGATATCGGTGGCCTGGCCGAGCAGCTGCGGGTAGATATCGAACCTGACCGGGTCTATGTGTTTACACCGGATGGGCATGCTATCGATTTGCCCAAGGGCGCTACTCCACTCGATTTCGCCTATCGTGTGCACACTGAAATCGGGCATAACTGTCGGGGCGCCAAGATTAATGGCCGCATCGTGCCACTCAATTACACGCTGCAGACAGGTGAGCAGGTAGAAATCATTACCGGCAAGCAGGGTTCACCCAGTCGTGACTGGCTCAACCCGAACTTGGGCTATGTAATGACCTCGCGTGCCCGGGCCAAGATCGTTCACTGGTTCAAGTTCCAGGCCCGTGATCAGAATGTGGCTGCCGGGAAGGCCATGATCGATCGAGAGTTGCTTCGTCTGGCGCTACCGCCGGTGGACTACAACACGCTCGCCGAAAAGGTCAATTACAAGAATGCAGAGGATATGCAGGCTGCCCTGGGAGCAGGTGACCTGCGTCTTGCCCATGTCATGCATGCGGCTCAGCAGCTGGTCGAGCCAGAGAAGGAGACCGATCCACTTGATCTCCTGCAGCGCAAGCCGTCTCCGCACAAGTCGGGCAAGCGGGGCGATGTACAGATCAATGGTGTGGGCAATCTGCTGACTCAGATTGCCGGCTGCTGCCAACCGGTGCCGGGTGATCCTATTGTCGGCTACATCACGCTGGGCCGTGGCGTCACCATTCACCGTCAGGATTGCCAGAATGCGCTGCAGCTTTCCAGCCGTGAGCCCGAGCGTATCATTCAGGTCAGCTGGGGGCCGGTGCCTGTCCAAACCTATCCGGTGGATATCCTGGTCAAGGCCTACGACCGCCCGGGGCTGCTGCGTGACGTCTCGCAAGTGCTGCTCAACGAGCGCATCAACGTCTTGGCAGTCAACACGCGTTCCAACAAGGAAGAGAACACGGCCAACATGCTGCTTACCATCGAGATTCCTGGATTGGACGCGTTGGGAAGGCTCCTGGGGCGTGTCTCCCAGCTGCCCAACATCATAGAGGCCCGCCGTAATCGTGCCACCTGAGCCCCGCCGGAGCCGTGTATGACCATGAAAGGGTGAGCGTAAGCTCGCCCTTTTTATTGACCGTATTTCGATTGTAAGGACGACCTATGTATAGCCTCGACGATCTGCTTCATCTCATGGCCCGACTGCGTGATCCGCAGCATGGGTGCCCTTGGGATCTCAAACAGACCTACGCCAGCATCATCCCGCACACGCTCGAGGAGGCTTACGAGGTGGCCGATGCCATCGAGCAGGGCGACTATGCGCAGCTGCGTGATGAGTTGGGGGATTTGCTGTTTCAGATCGTCTACTACAGTCAGCTAGCCAAGGAAGAGCACCGGTTCCTGTTTGCAGACGTCGTGGACAGCATTACCCGCAAGCTCGTGCGGCGCCACCCGCATATATTCCCCGACGGCGATCTCTATGGCCCTCTGGATCAGCCCCGTCTGAGTGAAGAAGCCATCAAGCAGCGCTGGGAGGAAATCAAGGCGCAAGAGCGTGCCGAAAAGGCCGAGGCGCCAGAGCAGCTCTCTCTGCTGGATGACGTTCCTGCTGTGCTGCCAGCGCTGTCTCGTGCGGCCAAGCTACAGAAGCGTGCAGCTGGAGTAGGTTTTGACTGGCCGGCCGCAGAGCCCATCATCGACAAGCTGCACGAAGAGCTGAACGAAGTTATCGAGGCCATGGCCGAGCAGGATCATGAGCACATTACTGAAGAGGTTGGTGATCTGCTCTTTGTGGTGACCAACCTGGCCCGCCATCTCAAAGTCGATCCGGAAAATGCCTTGCGCGGTGCCAACAGCAAGTTCGAGCGGCGCTTCCGCTTTATCGAGCAGGCGTTGCGCGAGCAGGGTAAGCGTCCGGAAGCATGTGAGCTGGAAGAGCTTGATGCGTTATGGGATGCTGCCAAGGCGAAGGAGCGAGCGGCCAAAGCGCCCCGTTAAGCGCTTTGGCACAAGATAGATCAGCCGAAGATCCACTTCAACAGCAGGGCAAAGACCAGGATGGCCAGTACAGGCTTGAGGACCTTATATGCCTTGGGGTGGCGACGCTTGAAGCTGCGAACCATGCCACCAAAGGCGTCACCGAAGCGCTTGCTGAAGGCATAGGCCTGGTTGATACCGCCTACGCGTTCTCCATCAACGTTCTGAGGCGCAGTGGCGCTGCCCAGGAAATGGCTGACGCGACGGTTGATGGAGGTCAGCAGGCGCGAGCGGAGCGGACGTTCGATATCGCAGAACAGGATGACCCGAGTCTGCTCCGTTTCGTTCTTGACCCAATGCACGAAGGTCTCGTCGAACATGACGTCCTCACCATCCCGCCAGGCGTAAGGCTCGCCATCTACGTAGATCCGGCAGGCATCCGAATTGGGAGTCGAAAGTCCCAGATGGTAGCGTAGGGAGCCAGCGAAGGGATCACGGTGCGGGTTCAGATGGCTGCCGCCGGGCAGCAGCGCAAACATGGCACCTTTTACATTAGGGATGCGACTGACCAGCTCAACGGTCTTGGGGCAGAGCGTCTGGGCTGAAGGCAGCGGCTCGCCATACCAGGTCAGGTAAAAACGCTTCCAACCCTTCTTGAAGAAAGAGCCAAAGCCCGCATCGTTGTTTTTCTCGGCGGCGCGAATATAGCCTTCGTCGAACAGGTGCATGGCCTCTTCACGAATGACCTCCCAGTTGTCCTTGAGCACATCCAGTTCCGGGAAACGCTCACGATCAAGGTAAGGCTTGGAGGGTACGCTAGAGAACAGATACATCAGGGAATTGTAGGGCGCGAAGACCGCAGAATGATTGACCAGCTGACGCAGGAATGGCAGGCGTGAGCGGCCGCGCAGATGTACGAACAGTACGCTGGCAACGAATAGGGCAAGAATAATAAAGGTAATCATGGGGCTCGGCTTTTCAGGTTGAGCTGGTTAGCAGGCTAAGCATTTCAGCGGCGTAGTGTGCCAATATTAACGCGCTGACTGTATGGTGGTGATTATTTCACTCTATACCCATGCTTGCACTGCGCAAAATCAATGCACAGGATGGTTGGCGAACATTGACGATTCCGATTGTCGGCTGGCCTAGGGGCCGACCGTCCGGGTACTATGCGTCTTTTAACGTAACATGCCCGCCCGACGGGCTTTAGAACGAGTTGCACCCATGAGTATGTCTTTGCGCGACCAGCTCCTGAAGGCGGGTTTGGTCAACGAGAAACAAGCCAAGCAGGCTACCAAGCAAAAGCAGAAGCAAACCCGTATGGAGCACCGCGGGCAGGCTGAGAAGGATGAGTCCCAGAGACTGGCTGCCCAACAGGCCCAGGCTGAAAAGCTTGCCCGGGATCAGGAGCTTAATCGTCAACAGGAAGAAAAGAAGCGGCGCAAGGCTGAGCAGGCTCAGATCAAGCAGTTGATCGAAGGGAGTCGTCTGCCAAAGCTTGAAAGCGACGATTACTATAATTTCGTTGATGAGAAGAAGGTCAAGCGCGTCCCGGTCAATGCCTTGATGCGTGAGAAGTTGAGCAAGGGTAGCCTGGGGATCGTGCGACACGAAGGCCGTTATGATGTAGTACCCCGCGCAACGGCTGAGCGCATCCAGGAGCGTGACCCGCGTCGGGTCGTGCTGCTCAATGTGCAGAATGAAGCGCCAGATGCGGACGATCCATACGCGGCGTATCAGATTCCTGACGATCTGATGTGGTAATGCTTGAGTCCGGCCGCATAGGCGGCCGGATAACTTTTTACGCTAGGCAGACAAATACCGTATAGCGTCCCTCGATTTCCTCGAACGCGATCAGCCTATCATTCGAAGGCAGTGTCAGCGCCTTACCTTCGCTCAAGAGCAGCATGCCGTTATGCATGTGAACATTGCTCCAGGAAGCTGCTCGCCGCGACATACTCTACGTGCGCGCGAGGCCAAGCCTCATCTGTATGGAAAGACCTGCGTTAAGATAGCGGCCGTCTGGCTTGAGCTTTGATCGGCTCAAGACGAACGGTCAGCCATCATGAACAGGCGAAATATGGCGATCGAAGAGATGAGTTGGAGCAGACCAGACAGGCTCTGCAAAATGATTTGCAGAGCTGACGTATCGCTAAATTGACTGCTGATCCAGGCATCCAGCAGCCAGGCGGGTAGAAGCGTGATTAGGATCAGCGGCAGCAGGGTCAGGAAATGTCCGCGAGTCTTCTGGAAGCTTGCGCTCATGGCCTCCAGCGGGGCCATGCCACGCAGGACCAGCATGGGCTCGGCAAAGGCAAACTTCACCATGACCAGAAAACCCGGCACGATCATCAGCGAAAAGCCAAATACGACCAGCGAGGCAACCAGACCCGCCATGATGGCGAAGCGGGGCCATAGACGAAGGGCATGACCCCACAGCTCGGTAATTGGAGGCATATGGCCATGGCTACGGGCATTCAAGAACAGGATGAGTGAGCCGGTGTAGATCGGATAGAACATCACACCAACCAGCAGCTCCCAAAGGCCTCCTTCAGTGCCGAAGTGCTGAACCACCTGCCAGCGTGCCACGCTTTCTATGACCAGCCAGGGCAGGCAAAGGATCAGCAGCGAAACCAGGTGGCGGGAGAAAAAATACAGTGCATCGCGCAGGATATTAAAAGGCGTCATGACTCGCTTGTCCGATAAGAACGGAACGGCTTTTATCTGCCGTTTTCTGACAGGGTAAAACCGAGGCCTGACAGCAGCTGGGCTGTCGTCATGACGTCGGCATATTCTTGTTGCAGGTTGGACATGGCCATGGCGTGAACCTCTTCGGCGCTTCGGGGAGTGCCATAAAAGTCCGTCTTGGCAAAGGTGTAGCAGGCATCCTCCACTACACGCGTGGCAAACCCCAGGTTGCTGGCCGTCCGGGCAGTTGCTTCCACCGAATTCTCGCTGGCTACGCCGGTAATCACAACCTGCTTGATGCCGCGGGTATGTAGCCAGCGCTCAAGGCCGCTATGGATAAAGGCATCGGTAACGTTCTTCTCAAAGACCATTTCCTGGGGCAACGGGCACAAGCGCGGCTGAAACGCTGCCCCTAGCTGGCCCGGTGCGAAAACAGATTGCGGATCACGTGAGATATGACGCACATGAACGATCGGCCAGTGTTGTTCACGCCAGACCGTGAGCAGGGCCGCGATCCGCTGCTCAGCTTGGGGGTGGTTACGTGGTCCCAGCACGGGTGACTGGATACCTTGTTGCTGGTCAATGATCAGTAGGGCGGCGGGCTCTGTGGTCATGAAAGTGCTCTAGGATGGGGAACGGGAGACTGTACACGCCCTTGGTCGGTTGTCCATGTCTTGTAACAAACGCGAGGAACTTGCGCGTTTCGCAGGCCTTCTGAACACAAAGCCTACTTTCAGGAGAGCCTTATGAGCAATGCGTCAGATGGTCTGGGCGGACGTCGTAAATTTCTCATGTATGCCGGACAGGGTGCGGTAGCAGCCGGTGTGCTTGGTCTGGCCAGCAACAGTGCCTGGGCCCAGAATACGGCTGGCACTGCCCAGGCGGTGCCTACGGGCGGGGCGGGCCAGCCGGCGGAGCAGTTGCCCAAGCCCATTACACTGCCGCATATGCAGGAAGGCAAAAGCGACAAGACGGACATGCCGGTTCAATTGGGACGTGACCAGCGTGTCGGGGTTGCAGTTGTGGGCCTGGGAAGGCTGTCGCTTGAGGAGATCCTGCCAGCCTTTGCATCCTCCAAGCGATGCAAGGTGACCGCGCTGGTCAGCGGAGATCGCGAAAAGGCAATGCGTGTCGCCCAGATGTACAACGTGCCCGAAAGCGGTCTCTACAACTACCAGAGCTTTGATCAGATCCGTGATAACCCGGACGTGCATGTCGTCTATATCGTATTGCCCAACAGCATGCACCATGAGTTTACGCTGCGAGCCGCCAAGGCGGGCAAACATGTCCTGTGCGAGAAGCCCATGGCCAATTCCGTAAAGGAATGCCAGGAAATGATCGAGGCCTGCGCTCAGGCCAATCGGTTATTGATGGTGGCTTATCGCATTCAGTATGAGCCGCGTAACCGCCAGGTAATGGAGTGGCTACGCAACGGAACCGGGCTTGGTACTGTGAAGCTGCTGGAGATGGCGAACTGTCAGAATCAGTCCAAGGAAAATGTGAACCAATGGCGGCACAAGAAAGCCTTGGCCGGTGGTGGGGCCTTGCCGGATATAGGCCTGTATTGCCTGAACACCGCGCGCTTTCTGTTGGGCGAAGAGCCGGTCGAGGTGTTCGCCACGCAGTACAGCACGCCGGATGACCCGCGCTTCAAGGAAGTCGAGGAGGCCATGCTCTGGCAGATGCGATTCCCTAGTGGTGTACACGTGCAGTGCATGACCAGCTACTCCACATTCAATTCCAAACGCTATCGGGTCGTAGGAGACAAGGGATGGGTAGAAATGGACCCTGCGTTTTCCTACCGGAGCCTTCAGCTCAAGCGCAGTCAGGAGTCGCAGAGCACGACGGAGTTCGTCGCGCCGGTGGTGGAACAGATCAATGCTCCGGACAAGAACCAGTTTGCTATCGAGATGGACCATTTCGCCGAATGCGTCGTAACCGGCAAGAAGCCTTACACCCCAGGTGAGGAGGGGCTACAGGATCAGCGCATCATGGAAGCCTTGTATGAATCGGCGCGAACCGGTCGGCCTATAAAGCTGGATGAGGTCAAGCAGAAAGATGCCTTCCGCGGCACGCCGCCTAGCAAGGAGGTGTCGAGCTGAACCGAATCTGAATGGCTGCAGGGACAGGATTGAAATGTCCGGGACTGATCGGCATTTATAGAAGGCCGGTCCGCTGGTAGAAACCGACCTGCCAGCGGACCATAACTCGATATTCACGAACACCTGTGCAGGTCTACGGCGCCTGGGTTTTCGTTTCTTGGCCGTCTTCGGGAGGTCACATGCAATCTGAAGAGAAACAACTGATCGAAGGCCTGTTTACGCGCCTTAAGGATGCGGAGTCTCAAACCGCCAGCCGCGACGCTCAGGCTGAAGCTTATATTCAGGAACGCCTGCATCAACAGCCCGCCGCACCGTACTATATGGCTCAGGTCATCCTGGTTCAGGAGGCGGCACTCAAGCGTCTGGATCAGCGGGTACGCGATCTGGAAGCGCAGGTCACACAGATGCAGCAGAACAAGCCGAGCAGCGGTGGCTTTCTGTCCAACCTGTTTGGTGGCGGCTCCCAGCAGGAGCAATCGCGATCGCAGAGTCAGGCACAAGCTCAGGCACCTCGTGGTGGCTGGACCGACCCGGGCTCGCGTCAGGCGCCTTCCTATGGCCAGGCGCCTGGGTATGGTCAGCCTAATCCAGGGTATGGCTACAATGCCGCACCGGCTGCGCCCTCTCGAGCGGGTAGCTTTTTAGGGGGAGCAATGCAGACTGCGGTGGGGGTGGCTGGCGGTGTATTGCTGGCGGAAACTATTTCCAGCATGTTTCACGATTCCCAGCCGCAGGAAATCGTCAACATCATCAATGAAGAACCTGCGGCAGACTTGGCCAGCGATACTGGGGGCCAGGACAGTGGTTTGACGCCGGCCAGCGACGCTGGCGGCTATGATGATGGCTACGGTGGCGGCGGCTTCCAGCAAGCCGACTACGGAAGCGACGACAGTGGCTTTTTTGACAATGGTGGGGATGACGATCAGTTCATCTAATCGACCGTTCGAAAGCAAAGGCAGCCCAATTGGCTGCCTTTGTCGTTTCAAGTGACCTATTCTGTAAAAATGGCTTCAGGCCGGTGGTAGAGGAGCGTATCGGGGCGGAGTGACCCGGGCAGAAATGACCTTGATGTACGCGACGTTAGTCGATGGGAGTGTTGTGAAGAAGATTGCTGTGTTCGTCGATGTTCAGAATATCTATTACACGGTTCGCCATACGCATGGCTGCCACTTCAATTACGCGAACTTCCTAAAGGAAATTTCGCAACGGGGCGAACTGGTGTTTGCGTCAGCCTACGCTATCGAGCGAGGAGACAGCCGGCAACAACAGTTCCAGCAGATCCTGCGTAATCTGGGTTTTACGGTAAAGCTCAAACCCTATATTCAGCGCAGTGACGGCTCCGCCAAAGGCGATTGGGACGTAGGTATTACGATCGATGTGCTCGATGCTGCGCCCAAGGTCGATGAAATCGTCCTGGCTTCAGGAGACGGTGACTTTGACCTCCTGCTGGAGAAGGTCCGTGAATGTTACGGCGTTCATACCCGCGTCTATGGGGCTCCTGGTCTCACGGCGCATGCCTTGATCCGGGCAGCGGACGAATACGTCGTCATCGAGGACGGTTTGCTGTTGCGCTGAACATCAGGCGCGGCGGATGGATCGAGCGTCCTCGACTGCCGGATACAGTTTGGCTGGAGTCTGTCTTTCGAAAGGCGTCGATAGAATGATCGACGTCTTGCTCATGCCGTAGCGCATCAGCCGATCGATGAGCGCCTCCAGTTCGGCCATGTCTGCCACGGCTGCCCGCAGCACGATACAGGACTCACCCGTTACGCGATGGCAGGCGATAAGCTGCGGAATCGCGGCCAGCTCATCGAACAGTTTGTCGCTGCTGGTTTTGGTCAGTGTTACTGAAATCAGACATTCGATTGGTTGGCCAAGGGCTTTGAGATTGACCGACGCGTGATAGCCGGTAATGACACCGCTGGCTTCCAGTTTTGCGACACGTTCTGCTACCGCAGGAGCCGACAGATTAACTCGCCGCGCCAGGTCGGCAAACGAGGCTCTGCCATTTTCCAGTAAGGCATTGATGATCTGTCGGTCATAGTGATCCATATGTCCTCCTGTGACGGTTTGGAAACCGCGCCTGTTTTATCAAAAGACCTTTGAAACGAAGGCGGGGGGGCAGAAAAAACAAGCTTATCGCATTAACGCGCTTGCTTGCTCTTTCTAAACTAATAGTCTGGTTCGTAAGCTGCTGATTGACTCTGACCGTATTCAGGATTGCACGCTGCGCCTGGCCGAGAGGGCCGCTTCCTATAGCAAGGAGCCTGCTGCTTGAATACGTTTTCCGGTTCTTGATCACCTGTACGACTCAGCTACCAGGATTTCAACCATAAGAGTTGCCACCATGCCTGCCCGGGATAGCCGTTCGCTGTTGCTTTTGTTGTGTGCTTTTTTCGCGCTCTACGTTATTTGGGGCTCGACCTATCTGGTCATTCGCATCGGTGTTGAGTCGTGGCCGCCCTTGTTGATGGCCGGTTTACGTTTTCTGATTGCTGGCAGCCTGTTGTTTGTCTGGCAACTTTCCCGAGGAGCCCCCATGCCGACACGGCGTGAGTGGGTAGGTGGCGGCTTGGTCGGGTTTCTGCTGCTCAGTTGCGGAAATGGCGGTGTGACCCTGGCCGAACACTCGGGGGTTGCCTCTGGAGTGGCCGCGCTGGCCGTGGCTACGGTACCGCTCTTCACCTTGTGCTTTGGCCTGTTCTGGGGACAGCACAACACCCGGCTCGAATGGGCTGGGATTGGCTTGGGGTTCATTGGCATTCTGCTGCTGAACCTGGGCGAGAACATGCAGACGACCCCCTGGGGGCGGTGATTACCCTATTTGCAGCTGCCAGCTGGGCTTTCGGTTCAGTGTGGAGTCGTCATCTGCCACTGCCGGCAGGGCCAATGGCCAGTGCCGTCGAGATGATTGTGGGCGGAGGCATTCTATTCATTGGCAGCCGTCTCAGCGGTGAGCCGTTGACCACACCGTCGACCCTGGATGGCTGGTTGGCGTTGGGGTATCTCATCGTGTTTGGCTCGATCATCGCGTTCAGCTCCTACATGTATCTGCTAAAACATGTACGACCGGCCGCAGCGACCAGTTACGCCTATGTCAATCCGGTCGTGGCGGTGCTACTGGGGATTGTGTTTGCTGGGGAAAGGATAGGTCAGGCGGAATGGATGGCCATGATAGTAATCGTGGCGGCCGTGATACTGGTCGGGCTTCCACAGTGGCGGGCGAGAGGCAAGGCTCGCAAAGCGAACCTTGCCGAGGCGGAAGTCAAGCCGCAGGCTTGAGCACCACTTTGGTCCAGCCATCGTCCCGGGCATCGAAATGCTTATAGGCGTCCGGGGCCTGGTCCAGCTTGAGACTATGGGAGATGATCTTCGAGGGGGTGGCGCGTCCAGCATGAATCAGGGCGCTCAGGCGACGGTTGTAGGCCTTTACGTTGGCCTGACCTGTCCGAATCTGCTGACCCTTGAACCAGAACTGACCGAAGTCAAAGGCCATTTTGCCTTCCTTTGCCAGTTCATTCTGTGCGCCTGGGTCCTGCGGTATGAAAACACCCACTACGCCGATGCCTCCAGTCGCCTTGGTCGAGGCAACCAGATTATTCATGGTGAGGTGATTGGCTTCATGACCATGGCGGTCGCAGCATTGATAGCCCACACACTCGCAGCCGCGGTCCGTACCTCGGCCATTGGTCTTATTGAGAATCTGTTCGACCGCCTCGCCTTCTGCACCGTTGATGGCAATTGCTCCCAGGCGCTCGGCCAATGCGAGCCGGTCAGGGTGCGTGTCGACCACGAAGACCTGCGAAGCCCCTTTGATCATGGCCGAGTGAGCGGCCATCAGCCCTACAGGACCGGCCCCGTAGATGGCGACTGATTCGCCCGGTAAAAGGCCTGCCAGTTCGGTCGCATGCCAGCCGGTGGGAAAGATGTCGGAGAGCATGACGTAATCGTCCTCTTTCTCTTGGGCATCTTCGGGCAGTACCAGGCAGTTGAAGTCGGCGTAGGGAACGCGCAGCAGCTCAGCCTGGCCGCCTTCATAAGGGCCCATTTCCGCAAAGCCATATGCAGCACCCGCACTACCGGGGTTGGCGGTTAGACAGAATCCGGTCAGGCCTTTTTCGCAGTTCTCGCAAAAGCCGCAGCCGATGTTGAAGGGCAGGCATACATAATCACCGACCTTGACGCGATCAACACCCGAGCCGATTTCGACTACCTGACCCAGATTTTCGTGGCCCAGGATGCGGCCTTGTTCAAAACTGGTACGGCCTTCATACATGTGAAGGTCAGAGCCGCAGATGTTGGTAGTAGTGATACGCACCAGAGCATCTGTAGGTTTTTCGATCTTGGCATCGGTGACATTCTTGATGCTGACATCACGAGGGCCGTTATAAACGACAGCTTTCATGGAGTCTCCTTGCTGGATTGTTCGATATCTGGCTGTGCCAGTCGAATTCATCAGATCCTTGATCGGTAAGGCCATACATGAGGGTTACCGCCTGAGACGTCCAGGGCATCCTTTAAGAATTGGTCTACACGAATAGCTGAGCGTTCAAGAAAAGATCCATTAAAGCGGCGTATCCCTCAAAACGGAGTGCAAAAGCGTTCATTCGGCAGGGCAGGGGTCGGCGTTTGTCTACCGCTCCGATGGCCGCGCTCGACGCTACGTTGCTTGGCGCCTACAATTTCGTCCTTTTCTTCATTGCGGTTAGCGTCATGACTTTTGCCGAACTCGGCCTGATCGAGCCTTTGTTGCGTGTGCTCGACGCGCTGGAACACACCACCCCGACTCCGATCCAGGCTCAGGCCATTCCTGCGGTACTCAAAGGCCGCGATCTGCTTGCCGCGGCCCAGACGGGTACAGGCAAGACAGCTGGCTTTGCTTTGCCGACACTGCAGCGCCTCGTTCAGGAGGGCCCGGCAGTCACGGCGAATCGAGTCCGTGCATTGATTCTTGTGCCAACCCGCGAACTCGCTGAGCAGGTTCACACCAGCGTACGTGATTACGCGCAGCATTTGCCGCTGCGTACGGCGGTGGTGTATGGCGGCGTCAGCATCAATCCGCAGATGATGAAGTTGCGTAAAGGGGTGGATGTGCTGGTCGCCACGCCAGGTCGTTTGCTGGATTTGTTCAACCAGAACGCTGTGCGCTTTGATCAGGTACAGACGCTGATCCTCGACGAAGCTGATCGAATGCTGGATCTGGGCTTTTCCCGCGAGCTGGGCGAGATTTTTGTCATGGTGCCCCAGCGTCGGCAGACACTTCTTTTTTCCGCCACGTTCTCTGAAGCCATTCGTGATCTGGCCAAGCCACTGCTGCGCGATCCGTTGACCATCGATATCAGTCCGCGCAACACGACCACCAAGAGCGTCAAGCAGTGGCTGATTCCCGTGGACAAAAAGCGTAAGGCGGAACTGTTCTGCCACCTCTATGCGCAAAAGCGCTGGGGGCAAGTACTGGTATTTGCCAAGACCCGTAAGGGTGTCGACCAACTGGTGGAAACGCTGACGCAGGAAGGTATCCGTGCCGAGTCGATTCATGGCGACAAGCCTCAACCGGCTCGTCTGCGTGCGCTGGCTCGGTTCAAGGCGGGTGAAGCGGATGTTCTGGTGGCGACTGACGTGGCCGCACGAGGTCTGGATATTCAGGACTTGCCGCTCGTGGTCAATCTGGATCTACCCATCGTGGCGGAAGATTACGTCCACCGCATTGGACGTACAGGACGTGCCGGTGCGACCGGGGCGGCCGTTTCTCTGGTAGCTGCCGATGAGGTCGACCACTTGGCAGCCATTGAGACGCTGATTGGACAAACCATTGCGCGACGGGACGAGCCGGATTTCATCCCTGATCACAAGGTGCCGCAAACCGGTCCTGGTGGCGTTGTGATGAAAAAGCCGAAGAAGCCGAAGAAACCCAAGGTAGGCTCAGTAAGCGACGCTAAAAGCGGGAAGCCTCTGGGGCGCTGGATCGAGAACGACAAGCCGTCGGTAAAGCCGGTTCGCAAGATGCCTGGGTTCGGCAAGAAGAAATAGATGATCGTGCAGTCTCTGTAACACCGTCCGGCGTTACAGAGACTGTCAGGGCTCAGGCCGCTTTGCGTGCGTTGAGCTCTTGCTTGAGCGACTTTTTGCGCTCCTGCATTTGTGTGCCTAGCTCGTCCAGTTGGGACGCCAGCAATTCCTGAGCATCCTTGAACATCTCTTCTTCTTCCTCTTCGATGTGATGCTCAAGCAGTTCCTTGGCCACTTTCACGCGACCAGAAAACTCCAGGCTATCAGGCGCTGTGGCTTTGATATGCGGCAGCACCAGCGAGTCGACTGCCCGATGCTCTTCAATCGCTTCGTAATACATCTTTGCTTCTTCTTTCTTGCCCGCCGCCTTGAACGCCGGATAGAAAATCTCTTCCTCGATATGCGTATGCAATGTCAGCTCGTGTTCAAGCTTTTGCACCAGATCCTGACGCTTTTTAACAGCGCGCTCGGAGGTGCTGCTCAGCTGCTCAAGAATATCGAGAATGGTTTTATGATCGTTTTTCAGGAGGTCGATAGCATTCATGGTCAGGCTCTCTCATCATAAGGATAAGCACGGTAGTAAGCCTCGTCACGGGCTCTATGAGAGCTGACCATGGGCATGACGAGGCGGTTCGGGGTATCCGACAGGAGGGCTGTGATCAAGGCTGCACAATAAGCGGTTTACTGCTGCAGCCAGGCTGCAGCACCCAGGCCGGCGGTACGGCCAGTAGCAAAGCAGGCCGTCAGCAGATAGCCTCCCGTAGGCGCTTCCCAATCCAGCATTTCACCGGCACAGAACACGCCCGGCAGGGCATTGAGCATGAGCTGCTCGTTCAGCGCTTCGAACGGTACGCCGCCAGCCGAACTGATGGCTTCCTCGATAGGACGGGGGCGGGTTACAGTCAGGGGTAACGATTTGATCGCGGCTGCCAGATGCTGCATGTCATCAAACGCCTTGGCGGGAGCCAGCTCCCGCAGCAAGGCAGAACGAGCGCCTTCCAGCCCGGCATGGGCACGCAGGTGATTGGCCATGGACTTGCCTTTGCGCGGCTTGCTTAGCGCCGCGGCAAGCGCGCTCTGTTCCTTGGTAGGCGCAAGGTCCAGGTATAGGGTGGCGGAGCCGGTACGAAGCAGTTCGGCGCGAATTTCAGCCGACAGGGCATAGATCAGACTGCCCTCAATGCCTGTCTCAGTCAGCACGAATTCGCCTTGGCGGCGAGTACCGTCTTTAAGCATCATGACTACAGGCTTGATAGGCGAGCCGGCAAACTTGCTGCGTAAATGATCGCTCCACTGAGCGACCTCAAAACCGCAGTTGGCTGGTTGTAGCGGGGCAAGGGCAATACCCTGTTCCTCAAGATATCCTGTCCACACCCCATCGGAGCCCAGTCGCGGCCAGCTAGCTCCACCCAGGGCCAAGACTGTCGCTTCGGCGCGCAGGCAGGTTTCCCCAGCCGGAGTGGAAAAACGCAGGGCGCCATGCTCGTCCCAGCCCAACCAGCGGTGCCGCGTATGAATGCGAACGCCTGCTTCCCGTAAGCGATGCAGCCAGGCTCGGAGCAGAGGAGCGGCCTTCATGTCTGTGGGAAAGACGCGGCCTGAGCTGCCGACAAACGTCTCGATGCCCAGCCCATGAATCCAGGCTCGCAAGGCAAGACTGTCGAATCCGTCGAGGCAGCGGGAAAGGGCAGTTTCACGCTCGCGGTAACGGGAGCGAAAGGCGGGTTGGTCTTCGGCGTGGGTAATGTTCATGCCGCCTACCCCGGCCAGAAGAAACTTGCGTCCGACTGAGGGCATACCGTCATATACGTCTACTGTTACACCAGTACCGGCCAGAACTTCGGCAGCCATAAGGCCGGCAGGCCCACCGCCGATAATGGCGGCGGTACGGGAATGAGTAGGCACGTGTGGGGACATGACAGCCATCGCAGGTAGAGAAAGCCCGCCAGTTTACCGCGAAGTACCAGCAGAATCCCGCTGGTGTACGATTGAACAGGGCATGGCTCTTGCGTGACTAACTGATTATCGATGAACGGAGCGTGGTGGATGGGACCCGAGGTTGATCTAGTCAAGGCGGATAAGGCGCTACCAGCCAAGGTTCAGGTCGTTGTGATCGGCGGAGGCATTGCCGGGACCAGCGCGGCATTGGCGCTGGCGCGGGAAGGCATTTCCGTGGTGCTCTGCGAGAAGGGTTATATCGCTGGAGAACAGTCCAGCCGCAACTGGGGGTGGGTGCGCAAGCTGTACCGTGACCCCCGCGAGATTCCGCTGGCAGTTGAAAGCCTGAGGCTCTGGGAGGGTCTCAATGAGGTTGTACAGGGCGAAACCGGTTTTCGCCGCTCCGGCATTCTGTTTTCGTCCGAATCCGAGCAGGAGGAGGCCGACTACGAAAAATGGATCAGTGTGGCGCGTCAGCATGATATAGACGTGCGCATGGTATCTGGCAGCGAGCTCAAGCAGTTGCTGCCAGCCGGCGAAGTCAGCTGGAAAAGCGGTATCTATTGCCCTACCGATGGGCGCGCCGAGCCCCAGAAAGCAGCACCTGCGATCGCAACGGCGGCCCAGCGGTTCGGGGCTGTCATTCTGACCGACTGCGCCGTGCGGGGGCTGGAGCTGTCGGCGGGGCGGGTCAGTGCAGCCATTACCGAACGAGGCCGAATTGCCTGCGAGTCCGTGATTCTGGCAGGTGGGGCCTGGTCGAGCCGTTTTCTGAAGGACCTTGGCGTGCGGCTGCCACAACTCAAGGTACGCAACAGCGTACTGCGGACGGCGCCACTGGAGGAGGGGCCTGACTGTACGCTCTGGACGCGCGACGTGGCATTTCGCAAACGCCTGGACGGTGGCTATACCATTGCCAATGGCAGCGTGAATATCGCTTCGCTGGTACCCGACAGCTTCCGCTTCTTTCTGGACTTTTTACCGACCTTGAAATCGGAATGGTCGAGCCTGCGGATCCGGTTTGACGAGCGCTTCCGCCAGGAATGGCATGAAGGCAAACCTGTCCTGCTGGATCGCCCGTCTCCCTACGAATACATGCGCGTGCTGGATCCTTACCCGGACCCTCAGCAGAACCTGAACGCCATGAATCAACTGGTTCGTCAGTTTCCAGTGTTTGCCAAGGCACAGATCGCCCAGCAATGGGCGGGGCTGATCGACGTAACCCCGGATGCCGTTCCTGTTATCTCCGAGATTGATGCAGTGCCTGGATTGGTTGTGGCGACAGGGCTTTCCGGTCATGGGTTTGGCGTGGGGCCTGCGGTTGGGCAGCTGGCAGCAGACCTGGTAACAGGCGCCAGGCCGATCGTTGACCCTTATGAGTTCCGGTTTACCCGCTTTTCCGATGGCTCCAAGCCCAGACCCATGAAGCTCTAGCCCGGCGCAAGCCCACTGGCCCAGACCTTGGCGGCGCTGTGATGCAGGATGCCGTGCCGTCTGGCTAGCAGAGCTCGGTCCCGGTCGTAGCCGCCGCCAATCACGCCGACGACCGGGATGTCCCGGCTCAGGCAATGGCGGATGACGTATTCGTCCCGTGCAGCGATGCCTTCGTCCGTCAGCATGAGATAGCCCAGGGCATCGCTGGCATGCACGTCGACACCGGCGTCATAGAGCACAATGTCAGGCTGGTAGAGAGGTAACAGGTAATTCAGTGCTTCCTCAACGGTATGCAAATACCCTGCATCACCCATGCCCTTGGGTAATGGAATGTCCCAATCGCTCTGTGCCTTACGCGCCGGGTAGTTGGTCTGGCAATGCAGCGACACCGTGACGGCATCGGGAACATGTTCAAGAATTCGGGCAGTGCCGTCCCCCTGGTGAACATCGCAGTCAAAGATCAGAACGCGTCCCGCCTTGCCGCTTTCCAAGAGATACAGCGCCATGATGGCCAAGTCGTTGAAGATACAAAACCCAGCTGGGTAATCATGATGTGCATGGTGCGTGCCCCCAGCCATATGGCAGGCCAACCCGTGTTGCAACGCCAGCTCCAGCGTCAATAGCGAGCCGCCCACAGCGCGAATGGTTCGTCGTGCCAGCGCCTCGCTCCAGGGCAGACCCAGCTGGCGCTGCTCGGCATGGGACAGCTCGCCGCCCATGTAGCGCTCGACATAGACCGGATCGTGAGCCAGGGCCAGCACTTCTGGCACAGGTAATTCCGGGCGGTACAGGTTGTCAGCCGTCACCAGTCCGCTTTCGCTCAAGTGCTCATAGAGCAGGCGAAACTTCTCCATCGGAAACCGATGCTCGGGTGGAAAGGGTGGGCTGTAATCGTCGTGGTAAACCAGAGGAAGTGCTGTCATGAAAAGGCTGATGGCTAGAGCAGGAGACTGATGAGCAGCCAGACAATACCGCAACAGAATCCGCTGGCCAGCAGGAATATAAGTCCATCACGGGCGATCAACGAAATAGCGAACGCCGTCATGGCGGCTCCGGCCGTGGTATTGGCGAAGGGCACCAGATCCAGAACCGGCATGCATACCGCGACCCCAATGCAGAGCAGCGCCGTGATGTGCTGGAAGATACCCTTGGTCAGGAAGGTCAGACGTGGTTTCAAAAAGCGATCCACGAAACGTGCGGTAGGGTGCAGCATGCGCAGTGATTTTCGTAGTTTGCCACGCGGAACCTGACGTTTCAGTGCCCAGCGCGGCAGCCAGAAATGCTTGCGGCCGATGAGCAGTTGTACGCTAACCAGAACGACATAGATCGAGATGACGGTGGCAACGCCAGGAATGCCCGTCAGGGGAGACAGGGCAATGATGCCTGCAAGCAGAAGAAGTGGACCGTAGGAGCGACTCCCGATGGCATCGATCAAGTGGCCCACGGAAACCTTTTCCGGGCTGCGCCCGACCTCTTCGAGGCAACTGAGAAAGGCTTCCAGACTGGCTGGTGAGTCACTTGCGGCGCTGCACTCGTAGTGGTCGTCTTCCTCCATCACACCCTCATTGTCATTCATCCTGCTCCGTCCAGTATCTTCCTGACTCGACGCGCGAGTTCCAGGCGGCCGTAGGGCTTGCTCAGCACTTCGAATTCAGAGGTATCCGTCTGCCCACGTTCCAGCGTGGTATCGGCATAGCCGGTCGTGAGCAGGACGCGAATATGAGGCCAGCGTCGGCGGGCTTCCTGGGCGAGCATTACGCCATTCATGCCGCCGGGCATGATCAGGTCGCTAAAGAGCATCTGGATATCGCCATGCTGCTCCAGGGTAGCCAGCGCTTCCTTGCCATTGTAGGCGACCCGAACCGAATAGCCGAACTCCTCAAGAATCGCCTGCGCCAGCGCTGCCACTTCTTCTCGATCATCCACAACCAGGATAGTCTCGTTACCGGGCTCCTCGCTGGTGCCATTGGATTCGGCAGGCTGCTGGATGATTTCACTTTGTGTCGTCGGGAAATACAGGCGGACCGTCGTACCCATACCGGCCTCGGAGTACACACGAACCGCGCCGCCGGACTGCTTCATGAAGCCATACACCATGGATAGACCAAGACCGGTCCCTTTGCCTTCTTCCTTGGTTGTGAAGAACGGATCGAGGACCCGTCCAAGCACTTCTGTTGGAATGCCCTCTCCGGTATCGGTAATGGCGATGCAGGCATAGCGGCCAGGAGTCAGGCCTCCGTAGGCCATATCCTCTGGCGTTACTTCAATGTTGCGGGTTTCGATCGTGACACGACCTTCACCCCGCGATTCCATGGCATCACGTGCGTTCGCCAGGATATTGATGAGCGCCATTTCGGCCTGGGTCGGGTCTATCTTGCAATTCCAGAGCTCAGGCGCCAGCCGAGTCGTTAGTTGATAGGGCTCTCCTAGCGTTCGATACAGCAGGTCGAGTCGCTCTTCAATCAGCTCGTTGATGTTCAACGTTCGACCGGTCAGGCGCTGCTTGCGGGCAAACGCCAAAAGTTGTTGCGTCAGTGTGGCCGCGCGATTGACCGCTTCTCGGGTGTTGTCGACATGGCGCTTGGCCTTTTCCCTGTCCATTTCCGGACGATCCAGGTTGATCCGGAGAATGTCCAGATAACCCACCATGACTTGCAACAGATTGTTGAAATCATGGGCAATGCCGCCGGTGAGCTGACCCAATGCCTCCATTTTCTGGGATTGCCGCAAGGCCTCTTCGGCGTCATGGCGGCGGCTGACATCCAGTTGCGAGGCAAAGAAATACACCAGCTCGCCTGCTTGGTTGTAGACCGGAGAAATATACAAGGCATTCCAGAAGGTCGAGCCATCTTTGCGGTAATTCAACAACTCGGTATTGCATTCATGACGGGACTCGACGCTTTCGCGGATCTGCCGGATGGTCTCCCGGTCCGTTTCCGGGCCTTGAAGAAAACGGCAGTTGCGTCCCAATACTTCATGCTCTTCATAGCCGGTCGTTTTCAGGAAGGCGTCGTTGGCAAAAATAATGGGATTATCGTCCTGCCGTGGGTCGGTCACGACCATAGGCATGCGAGTCATTTTAACCGCAGCGAAAAAGATATCGCCGTGCTGGCTACGGACTTCATCTGGCATACCTTTTGCCACTTTATTGTGGTCATTAGTGGTGAAGTTGTCCGAATTCTTGGAAGTCATGTGTGTGCAGCAGCCTGAAAAGAACGCATTAATGATGTAGGACCATTCGCCGGCCATATTGCTCAGTGAAGGTCAATACATTGGTCGAATTTAGAGATGTAGTTGTTAGGATGCGGCTAAATGCCAAGTTTCGGCAGATACAGGCGATGCTGCCGACTGGCGCTCATGATGACGATTCCTGCCGATCTCGCCAAGCGGTAGCCATTATCAAAAAACCGAACCGGCTTTACGGAATACTCTGGCTTCACAACAGTCCCAACATCAAAGGACCTTAAAAGAGGGTGGAGATGAGCCAGGCCTATCCCAAGGTGTTACGTACCGAACGTTTGATTTTGCGCCCTTGGCGCAATGAAGACTATACGCCTTTCGCTGCACAAAGCGCTGATCCACGGGTAATGGAATTTTTCCCCAAATGCCTGAGTGAGGCTGAAACGCAGGCGCTGACCGAGCGTATCCAGGCGCATTTCCACGATCATGGCTATGGCTGGTGGGCCGTGGAGGTCAGGAACGGTCCGCCTTTCATTGGGTATGTCGGGCTTGAGCATTCCAATTTCGACGCACCTTTTACGCCAGCGGTCGAGATCGGCTGGCGGCTGGGTGCCGAATATTGGGACGAAGGCTATGCCCATGAAGCTGCCGAAGCCGCGCTTGCCTTTGGCTTCGAGCAGGTAGGCCTGGAAGAGATCGTGGCGTTTACCGTGCCTGAAAACGAACGCTCCCGCGGCCTGATGGCACGATTGGGTATGCAGTACGATCCGGCCGACGACTTTGAACATCCAAACCTGCCGGAAGGCCACCCCTTGCGCCACCATGTTCTGTATCGACTCAGCCGCCATCAATGGATTAGTAGACTGGAAACTGGCGACAGCATGAATGCCTGTTAATGACAAAGAGGACTGCATGACCCCAGAAGACATCGTCAGAGCCTATCATTCGCTCAGCATGCACCGTCGTGAGGGCTATGCCCGCGGACCCGATGCGCTCGATTGGGCTAACCAACCTGCGCCATTCCGCCGGTATCGGGGATGCGAAGTCATTCCGTTACTGCGCCGCATGCTAGAGGATTCGCCTCTGTACGATGAGGTTTTTGCAGGCCCTGTAGGCGAGCCGGCCCCGCTGGATCCTGCCAATATCTCTCGGCTGTTTTATGACAGTTTGGCCATTTCTGCCTGGAAAGAGTCGGGCAGCAGCCGCTGGGCGCTGCGAGTGAATCCCTCCTCCGGTAATCTGCATCCCACCGAAGCCTATGCCTTGCTGCCACCGGGTGTACTGAACGATCGTGCCTTGATGACACATTACACGGCCGATCTGCATGCCCTGGAAGTACGCACCGAGCTTCCCGAAGTGCTGGATGAAGACATCGTTGGCGCCTTGCCGCCGGGAAGCTTTTTGGTCGCACTGTCCAGTATCTATTGGCGTGAGGCCTGGAAATATGGCGAGCGAGCCTGGCGCTACTGTCAGCATGATATAGGCCACGCCTTGGCCGCCATTGCCATTGCTGCCGCCGCGCAAGGTTGGGAAACACGACTGATTCACGACGTGGCGGATGAAACGCTCGACGCGGCGTTTGGAGTTGATCGAGACGGCTTTGGTGAGCAGGAGCAAATGGAGGCGCTGCTCTGGATCGGTCCGCCGCAATCGGCCGAGCCTTCCTTGCCCGATAGTCTGTTCAAGCTGCTGAGTCAGTTGCAGCTCGCCGGCACGCCTAATCGACTTTCGCGAGAGTACGTAGAGTGGCCTGAGGTTGGGCGGATCGCTGCCGCATGCCGTGCGCCCAAGCGCTTGCCTTACGACATGCCTATTTCCCGGGGCGTAGTTACCCAGGAAAACGACCAGCTACTGCTGCGGCCATTGCTGCATCAACGGCGTAGCGCGCAGTCCATGGATGGTCGGACGGGCATTCTGTCTGATCTTTTCTTTGCCTGGCTAAGGCGCACATTGCCGGAGCAGGCACCGGTGCCTTTCCTGACGTTGGGCAAGCCTGCCCAAGTCGATCTTCTGATCTTTGTAAATCGCGTAGTGGGGCTGGAACCGGGGTTATATTGGCTGGCGCGCAGTGAAGGAGAGCTCAATATCACCGCCCGAGCGGACTTACTCTGGGAGCGGGTAGAGGAGGCGGAGGGGCTCAGGTTGTTCCGGTTGCTCAAAGGGGATGCCAGTGAGCTGGCTGGCTTGCTTTCCTGCGGCCAGGACATTGCGTCTGACGGTTGTATTAGTATCGCAATGATGGCTCGTTTCGATGATGCCCTTGCCCAGGGGGCCTGGTGCTATCCGCAGCTATTCTGGGAGACCGGACAGATTGGACAGGTGCTTTACCTGGAGGCAGAAGCGGCAGGGCTTTCAGGCACCGGTATCGGTTGCTATTTTGACCCGCTGGTGCATGACTTGATAGGGCTTGCGGATACAACCTGGCAAAGCCTTTATCACTTCACCATGGGACGCGCGACCGTGGACATGCGCCTGACCTCGCTGCCAGCTTATCCCGCGCCTGAGAACGACTTTGCCTGATGGGTGGCGGAGTCCTGGAGGGACATCCTGCCGCTGCCGTTTCCTCATCATGGGGCTACGGCTTCACGACTGACTTGCGTATGATTTGGCCATTATCAAAACGACCACGGAAAACGTGATGAGCACAGTGCTGGATGATCTTGTTGCCTTGTTAAGCCTTGAGTCCATCGAGGAAAACCTCTACCGCGGTCGTAGTCAGGACCTGGGCTTTCCACAATTATTCGGTGGGCATGTGCTCGGTCAGGCCCTGTCAGCGGCGAGCCAGACGGTGGATGCGTCGCGTCAGGTGCACTCGCTGCATGGCTACTTCTTGCGGCCTGGCGACGTGACGATTCCGGTGGTGTATGAGGTGGATCGCGTCCGGGATGGCGGCAGCTTTACGACCCGTCGCGTCACGGCCATCCAGAAAGGCAAACCGATTTTCTTCTGCAGTGCCTCGTTCCAGGGTCTGGAACCCGGTTTTGAACACCAGAGCGAAATGCCGGACGTGCCCGATCCAGACTCGCTGGCGTCCGAGCTGGACTACATCCAACAGTTTGCCCAGTTCATCCCGGAGCCTACGCGGGAAAAGCTGCTGGCACCTAAGCCCATCGAGATTCGTCCGGTCAAGGTGACCCATCCGTTTGATCCAGAGCCAACAGCGCCCGCACGCCATGTCTGGTTCAGGGCCAACGGGCAGCTGCCGGACAACCCTGCGCTGCATCGATACCTGCTGGCCTATGCCTCGGACTTCAACCTGCTCCCGACGTCCTTGTTGCCTCATGGCATCAGCTACTGGAATAAGGAGATGCAGGTTGCCAGCCTTGATCACGCGATCTGGTTCCATCAGCCGCTACGGGTGGACGAGTGGCTGCTGTATTCCATGGATAGCCCGTGGGCCGGGGGGGCGCGTGGATTGTGCCGTGGCAGCATATACAACCGAGCGGGTCAGCTTGTCGCCTCGGTTGCCCAGGAAGGGTTGATCCGCAAGCGCGTCTAAAAACAGTCGATATCTTGAAAAGGGCGGACGGGCTCCGCCCTTTTTTATGACACATCAATGAAATTTCCTGTACGACCAGTCTTTTGACGTCAGAAAAGGTTGTCATTTTGCGCTCCGCTGACTACTGTATAAATAAACAGTAAATAAGAGGAGGGCGTACCGATGTCTCCAGCAGACGATCTTTCCCAATCCCTGGCTATGGCAGACTCAGGCACACTGATGCAGCGCTACCGAGCGCTGGAGCTTGAGCACCGCTATCACCTGAGTGTCATCAAGGATTTGCGCTACCACATCACAGCGTTACAGAGGGAAAACGATCGGCTGAGGCGTCAGCTGAACCAGGTCGACGTGCGATGACAAGGCTGCCCTTGGCAAATAACGATGCTTCAGCAAGTCCGGTTAAGGCATGTCCGGTCGTACTGCGTCATAAAAGCGAACTGCAGATACTGGCGTTCGAGCACCCCTTGGCAGGGCTTCAGTTAATCAAAGGGTCTATCGAGCCGGGTGAACTACCTGCTGAGGCTGCGTTGCGGGAGCTATGGGAAGAATCAGGTATCCAAGTGCCCGAGTGGCCTGTGGATCTAGGAACATGGGTCTCTGGCTATCAGGAGCAGGTATGGTCGATGCACCTGTGCGAAAGCGCGTACGAGTTACCTGAGGGCTGGGCCCATCGCACCACCGATGGAGGCGGATTGGAGTTTCGCTTTTTCTGGTACCCACTTGGTCGAGCCGCATCGTCCCAGTGGCACTGGGTCTTTCGGGAAGCTCTGAAGGTCATTCACGACCGTGTTAGAAGGATGGGTTGAGAAGAGGGTCCACTCCCTGGGCAAGGGAGTGGACAGCAAGGCAGGGTTACAGAATGAAACGGGAGACGCGTTCGTTCAAATCACCGGCGTGGCTTTGCAGTGAGCGGGATTGATGCTCCGCCTGCACTGAGCTTTCAGCCAGGGTATCACCCAAAGATTTAATGGTTACCACGTTACGGGTAATTTCTTCCGTCACGGAGGTCTGCTCCTCAGCTGCCGCTGCAATCTGCATCGACATGTCCGAGATCAGTGAGGCCGACTGGGTGATCTGCTCCAGCGCCACGTACGCCTGATCGGCATCCGCCACGCTGCGTTCAGCCAGATGACGGCTGTTGTCCATCCGGCTGACTGCATCCTGTGTTACACGCAACAGATTGCTGATTGTCGTCTGGATTTCCTGGGTAGACGCCTGGGTGCGTTGCGACAGAGTCCGCACCTCGTCAGCCACCACCGCAAAACCGCGACCCTGCTCGCCCGCCCGCGCCGCCTCAATCGCTGCGTTCAGGGCCAGAAGGTTGGTCTGCTCGGCGATACTCTGGATGCTGGTCAAGACATTGGAAATGGACTGGGAGTGCTGGCTGAGTTCAGTGATGACCTGAGTCGCTTCCGCCACTTCCTGGGCCAGATCGGTAATGGAGGTCTGGGTCTTGCGAACCAGCTCCAGGCCTTGCTGACTGCTTTCGGTAGACTGCTGCGCCGATTGCGCCGTACGTTCGGCATTGCCCGCAATTTCCTGGGTAGCCGAAGCCATTTCGGTGACTGCTGTTGCGACCAGCGTCAGCTCCTGTTGGAGACGACCCAAGTCAGCGACCGACAGTGTGCTGTTGTTTAACACCGTCGTGGACTCCTGGCCGATTTCCACCGCCTGATGGCGAATATGCGTAACCAGTTCATGCAGACTGGCCACGAACTGGTTGAAGTGCAGGGCCAGATGGCCCACCTCGTCCTGGCTCTGTTGAGGGATGCGCTTGGTCAGGTCGCCATTGCCATGGGCGATTACCTGAAGTCCCTGGGAGACCACACCCAGCGGGCGTAGCAGCCAGGCGCACAGCATGTTGATGGCGATCAGCGACAGAACGAGGATAGCGCCGAATGCGCCCAGACTCACCCACAACTGCTGATAGAGCGGGGCGGTCAGAACAGCATCGTCCAGCGTCATGATGAGAATCTCTCCATCATGATCGATCGGGACAGCGTACAAACGCTCACCGTTATGGTCCAGCAAGTGCTGCGTACCCTTGCTGGCAGCCAGTGACGCCAGGGTGGCTGGGGTGAGCTCCGTCATCAGGTCGCTGACCTTCTTGTCGAGCAGGGCCGTGTCCGTGTGGCCCAGAATGGTGCCGTCCTTGTCTACAAAGAAGGCCGAGCCATTGCCAGGAAGCTTGATCTGTTTCAGCTGCTCAAGAATCTCGGCCATGCTGACGTCAGCGCCCACCACCCCAAGCGTGTTTCCGCTCTGCTGCAGAGCGCGGCCCAGGGACAGCACGTGGCTGCCAGTAGCCGCTGCAATAGTCGGCGTCGAGATGTAGACCTTGTTTGGTGCGACCAGCGCCTGCTGGTACCACTTCCATTTGCGAGGGTCATTATTGTCTGGCGGCAGGGTTACACCGTTGGCGTTCACCTGGCTGCCATCGGCCCGAGCAAAAAAGACGTTGTCGAAACCGCCGGAAATCTTGGCCTGATTAAGAATCGACAGCATGGCAGACGGGTCGTCAGTGGCCTTCACGGCCTGGAGCACCACCTCCTTGCTTTGTAGCCAGTAACGCACGTTGGCGCTGAACGTCCTGCTGGCATTACTGACCTGTTCCGCAATGTGGGTCTCCAGGCTTTTCTGACTGTTCCAGAAGTTCATACCGGTCAGGCTGGCGCCCACCAGCAGCACCGCAGTGCTGGAGGATAGAGCAATCTTTTTACGCAAAGACCATTTCATAAAGACATCAAGCCGACAGAGACAAATACGACACGGCAGGCAATTGCCGCAGACTGATAGGAGGCTATCGGCCCGGTTCGATAAATCTGGAGCGCTATGCTCGTCCAGGTGGTAATGGCCGATAATTGGTTGTACAGGGAGGCGCGTACATGAATAGGGCCTGCAGGCAGTGCGAGTTAGATACGGCGACTTGCTCGTCTTCTTGGCTCACGAGAACACTGGATCTACTTGAGGGATTGACGTTGCCAGATGTCTGCATCGCAGGCGAAGCCGACAGCCTATCTGTCAGGTTCAGCCTGCTTGAAGCAGCCAGCTATGCTTTAAGTAGTACATTGCCCTGATGGAGTAACAGTATGGCTTTAGAAACCAACAGTGATCCGTTTGATCAACGCCAGCAATTGACTCTGGCGGCCGAAGCCCTAGGTTGGAAGGTAATCGATTGGGCGCAGGACATACCCATCGTCAGGGATGAAAACGGCGAGAGCTTCCAGTGGCTGCCCCATATCGACGATGGTGAGTCACGTCGACTTCAGATACGCCTGGGGATTCACCTGTCCTACAACCCCCACGAGAAAACCATGTGCGTCAGTTGTCCCCTGTGGGATGTAGAGGACCTTACCTTGGATTGCGAGGAGGCGGACGCTTTGGAAATGGCGCGCTACATGGTAGTGCTCTTCGCAGCGCTGTCTACCGGCGTGGAGATAAGCAGTCTGGATGCTGCGCAGGGGCTGTTGGGCTATTGACCTGAACACGTCTGGAAATAGATGTCTCAGTGAGAGAAGGGGGGGCAAAGGAGCATGCGCCGCTTGTATACCCTCCTGTTTCGGTCCTGCCTGCCAGGGCCGGCTCTTTCAAAACCCTCGCTTCATGCAAAAACTTGCAAACATCTCTCGCTCTCTCTGCTCTGAAAAGTTTGATATATCTATGCGCCGTGCAAGGAGACAGGCGTCCTGAACCGTGGCGCTTGCTTGTAGAGCCATCCTTGTATGAACGCTATGGCTCGCCGTTTGGCTTCATCTACCCGTGAAGTCGTTGACGGGCAACTCTATTATTCAGTTTGAGAGACATGAACTCAGAATCTGCATATCCAGCTGTTTCAAAAACAAACCGCGGATATCCTCGTAAAAGACCCAGCTCTACGGCTTGGTTTGCCACACTTTCTACCCTGTTTGGTATCTTGTTGGTTGTCACGATCGCAATGCCCAACTAATGCCAGGCCGTCTTGCCGTTACTGAATCTGATGCGTCGCATCCATAGCCTATAAAGAGGGATGGAAATCACGTATCAGACTTGTTTATTACAAAATCTCAATGAATAGGTTCGTGCCAGAAGGGCGGTAGAAACCGTCCTTCTGGCACGGCTGCGTCAACTATCGGCAGGCTTATTTTGACGGAATACTAATACCAGCCCTATAAGGATGGCCACCATTCCCATCCCACCTTGTGCGTCGACCCGGTGACCAAGAATCAGGTAATCCAACAGCGTTGTCACAAGTGGCACCAGATAAAACAGACTGGTTACGTTTACCAGATTGCCGGTTTGTACGAGTCGATAAAACAGGAGTTGTGCAAGAACGGAGATGACGACGGCCATCCAGAGAACGGATGTCACAAGCTCCGAGGACAGCTCAAACCTGATGGGCTGGAAGGGGACGAAAAGCAGGCAGAGCACTAGGCTAATACCGACCTGCAACGGCAAAACGTCCGCTGGGGGCTGACTCAGGCCTTTCTGCAGAATGGCACCAATCGACATGCACAAGAGCGCTGCCAGCGCATACAGAATCCCACTCAAGGACAGATGCGCCATCGCCAGGCTGCGGTAGACGAGCAGAGACAGTCCACCCAGGGCCAACAGCAGGCCCGCCAGCCGACGGGGTGATAATCGTCTTTCAACCAGCACCAGGGTGAGAATGGGTTGTACACCCAGAAGGGTAGCCAGGACTCCCGGCGTAACGCCTTTATCCAGAGCCAACAGATAACAAATGCTGTAGCCGCCGATAAGCAGCGCTCCGGTGAGGGCTACCCGGCTGCGAGAGCCCGGCGATGGCAACCAGCGTCGCCGCCAGAGCCCCATTAGCAAGAGCACTGTAAACGCAATGATGAAGCGTAACAGCAGGAACGTGAATGCGGGGGCGTGGGTAACGCCTACGTGAGCGAATAACGCGCCGCTGCTCCAGAGCAGCACGAACAACCCTGTGGCGCTATTGGCCACAAGCAGGGTTCTTAATGAACCTAACATTGTCATTTCACCTGTCAGTACGAAAAGCAGGCTCCAGCCAACGGCCTGTGGTAGGCAGTTCCGATCAAGACTGGAGAAAGAAAACGGCTGTAATCAGCCGAGCGTCATCAGGCAGCGACTACTGCCACAACAACCGGAGGGGATACGACAGGTGGTGCGAGGGAGAAACGCGCATGCAGGCACGCCACGTCCGGTGCGGACGAGGAGGAAAACTGGCCTGTATGCAGATGATTCATGGTAGCGTCAGCCAACAGCTGGCAAATGATTAAGAAACATTAGCGCCTCCGCTGGCAGAGCGCAAGCCATAATCAATCTTCCAGAATGATTTCCTTGATCCGGCTGGCCAGCAACTCCATTGGGAATGGTTTGGTCATGACGTGCATGCCTGCCTCAAGGTTGCCATTGCCTACTACAGCATTTTCCGCATAGCCGGTAATAAACAGTATCTTGAGATCAGGGCGCGCCTGGCGGGCCGCATCGGCCATCTGCCGCCCGTTCATGCCGCCGGGCAGGCCCACGTCCGAAATCAGCAGGTCCAGGTGCATATCGGAGAGCAGTATCTTCAGCCCCGAGGCGCCATCGGCCGCTTCGATGGCGGCATAGCCCAACTCTTCGAGCACTTCGGTGATAAGCAAGCGCACCATCGGCTCATCGTCAACAACCAGAACGGTCTCGCCGGTGCTTGCACGTGGGGCGCGCATCAGTTCAGTCTGCTGAGGCTCTGGTTTGCTCTCTTCCAGATGGCGCGGCAGATAGATCCAGACCGTGGTGCCTTTGCCAGCTTCGGAATAGATGCGTGCTTGCCCGCCGGACTGCTTGGCAAATCCGTAAATCATGGACAGGCCCAAGCCGGTCCCCATGCCGATGGGCTTGGTCGTAAAGAACGGGTCGAATGCCCGCGCTACGATTTCTGGGGTCATGCCAATGCCAGTGTCCATGACTGCTATGGCAACGTATTGCCCAGACAGCATGTCCTGTTCATGGGCATCACGCTCATCGACCCAGATATTGGCGGTACGGATTGTCAGCTGGCCGCCGTCGGGCATGGCATCCCGTGCATTGATACATAGATTGAGCAGGGCACTTTCCAGTTGGTTCGGATCGCACAGCGTTGACCAGAGATCAGAGGAAAGGCTAGTGGTTACCGTAATCTCCGGGCCTACCGTCCTGTCGATCAAGTCCTGCATGCTTTCGATCAGTGTGTTGGCCTGGGTCGGTTTGGGATCGAGCGTCTGGCGACGGGAGAAGGCCAGCAGCCGGTGGGTCAGGGAGGCCGCGCGGTTGGCGGCCGTTTGGGCGGCGGTAATATACCGATCGATATCCGTAGCGCGACCCTGGGCCACACGCATCTGGATCATCTCGAGGCTACCGGAGATGCCTGTTAGCAGATTATTGAAGTCATGAGCGATACCGCCAGTAAGCTGACCTACGGCTTCCATTTTTTGGCTGTGTCGCAATAATTCTTCGGCGCGGTTGAGTGCTTCGCTTTGCTCTTTTTCGGATGAAATATCGCGCACGGTGGCATAAATCTGATCCCCTCGGGCCACGGCATTCCAAGACAACCAGTGATAGGTGCCATTCTTGTGCCGGTAGCGGTTCTCAAAGCGAAAGACCGTGTCGCCCCGTTGCAGCATGTGCAGGGCTTGGGCGGTGCGCTCTACATCGTCCGGGTGGACAAATTCACTGAAGGGCTTGGAATGCATCTCCTGGTCGGACCAGCCAAGCGTTTTGGTCCAGGCCGGGTTAAGGCTTACAAAGTAGCCTGCAGCGTTAGTTGTACATACCAGGTCAGGCGTTGTTTGCCAGATCTGGTCGCGCTCACGGGTACGTTCCTCTACGCGACGCTCTAATGTGTCCATCAGATCGTTCAGCCGAATCAGGTTCTTTCTGAGTGCAGCGCACACCGCCACGATGCCAAAGTTAACCAGAATGAACAGGGCGTTGGCTGCCCACTGAAGCAGATCGAGATCGAACGTGAAGGGGGTAGAGACAAACAGGTAGGCCGCTGCAAGGGCAGCAACAACGGTGGCGAACAGACCAGGCCCCAGGCCCAGCGTGAAGCCGATAA
Source organism: Pseudomonas sp. LTJR-52 (assembly GCF_003691465.1). Classification (NCBI taxonomy): domain Bacteria; kingdom Pseudomonadati; phylum Pseudomonadota; class Gammaproteobacteria; order Pseudomonadales; family Pseudomonadaceae; genus Pseudomonas; species Pseudomonas sp. LTJR-52. Next base: position 3,416,516 of record NZ_CP033105.1, on the reverse strand, counting down.
TCATCAGAAGCGGAATGAACAGCAGGTACGGCAGGCCCAGGACAGGCAGGGCCAGACGAATGCCAGCACTGACAATGACAGCCGCCCCTGCAACAGCATAGCGTAGGGGGGTAGGCCATTCATGGCGTAACACCCACTGTTGCAGGCGATCGAAGAGGGTTTCTTTCTTTTGCTGCAAGGTTCCGGTACCTGATAACGGCTTCAAGCTCAAGTCTATGGCTCGGGCTTGCCACGCTAAGGATATAGAACGGATGTTACGGCGTGTGAGGGCACGCTCGTAAATGATCCGCAGTCACTCGTGTTGGACACACCGATTGCGATAAGGTCCCGACTCGTTCAGGTGCATACCTTAGCTTATTTCTGACAAGTGACAGAACGCCCTATCCAAACTGCAAAATGGTTAAGCATTAGGTATATAGCGGTTGGCGCTCCCTTTTCTTGAGGCCGCGTTCAACATTGTTCATGCCGGACGCAGCTGTTCAACAACTCTTGAGGATAGTTTCCAGGCGGGTTGCCAGCAACTCCATAGAAAAAGGTTTGGTCATGAGATGCATGCCATTCTCCAGATTGCCATTGCCTACCACCGCATTTTCCGCATAGCCGGTAATAAACAGAACCTTCAGATCCGGACGTTGATGGCGGGCGGCATCGGCCATCTGGCGGCCGTTCATGCCCCCTGGCAATCCTACGTCCGAAATCAGCAGATCGATATGTGCAGCGGAGGAAAGGATGGCAAGCCCTGCCGTGCCATCAGCCGCTTCGATTGCCCTGTAGCCCAGCTCCTCGAGTACCTCTTTGATGAGCATGCGTACAGTGGGCTCATCATCGACGATAAGTACGGTTTCACCTTTTTCCGTGCGCGGTGCCTCCCCTGATCTGACCTGCTCCGCACCGGCCTCGAACGAGCCTGCATAGCGGGGCAGGTAGATTTTCATGGTGGTGCCCTTGCCCGGCTCCGAGAGGACACGTACTTGACCGCCTGACTGCTTGGCAAATCCATAGATCATGGACAGACCCAGCCCGGTACCCCTGCCGATAGGCTTGGTTGTAAAGAACGGGTCGAAGATACGCTCTATGATTTCCGGCGACATGCCTGTGCCCGTGTCGGATACTTCCGTCACGATGTACTGACCCGGATTCATGTCGCGCTCATGGGCGCTGGTCTCATCCAGGTAGCGATTTTCGGTTCGAATGAGCAATCGGCCACCATCCGGCATGGCATCTCTCGCATTGATGCACAGATTCAGCAGGGCGTTTTCAAGCTGATGGGGATCACAGAGCGTGGGCCAGAGTGTTTCGCTGAGATCGGTCGTGATACACACGGCTGGTCCTACGGTACGTGTGATCAATTCACGCATGCCTTCGATCAGCTGGTTGGCCTGGGTCGGTTTGGGGTCGAGCGTTTGGCGACGGGAGAAGGCCAGCAATCGGTGAGTCAGGGCCGCGGCTCGATTGGCAGAGTCCTGAGCGGCGGTGATGTATTTGTTTACATCGCTCAGGCGTCCCTGGTTCAGGCGCGTTTTGAGCAGGTCCAGGCTACCGGAAATCCCGGTGAGCAGGTTGTTGAAGTCATGGGCCAGTCCGCCGGTGAGCTGGCCCACAGCTTCCATTTTCTGGCTATGGCGCAACCGTTCTTCCGTCTGATGCAGGACTTCGGCCTGCGCCTTTATCGTGGTGATATCGCGTGCAATGCTGTGGAACAGCCCATCACGACGCTGGGAGTTCCAGGATAACCAGCGATAGCTGCCATCTTTGTGCCTGTAGCGGTTCTCGAAGTTTGACAAGACCTGGCCGTTGGCGAGTAGCCGCTTGGTTTGCACAGTATGTTCCAGGTCGTCTGGATGGAGAAAGTCCTTATAGGGGCGTGCTTTCAGCTCTTGCTCCGACCAGCCCAGGGTTTCGCTCCAGGCAGGGTTGAGGTTGAGAAAGTAGCCTTCCGGACTGGCGGTGCAGACCAGATCTGGCGTGGTGCGCCAGATCTGGTCGCGCTCACGGGTACGCTCCTCGACACGTTGCTCAAGGGTCTCGTTCAGCTCCCTCAACTGGCTCTTGCTGGCCTTGAGCCGGTCTTCGGCTACCTTGCGAGCCGAGAAATCAATGGTTACGGCAATAATAGAGCGGGGATTGCCTTCATCATCGTTCAGACAGGTCAGATTGCTATTGGCCCAGACGATAGTGCCATCGGGGCGGAGGTAGCGCTTGTCGAGACGAGTCGGCTGTCGGGTGGCCAGGACATGTTGAAGCGCCTCGAGCGTCCTGGGCTGGTCTTCAGCCAGGGTAACGGTCTTTGCAGTTGTGCTTAACATCTCTGTGCGAGAGCGACCCAACAGGCGGCAGAGCTCATCATTGACCCGTAGAAAGCGGCCGTCGAGGCTGATCTCGGACAGGCCTACCGAGGCTTCGTCGAAAATAGAAGCCAGGCGGGTTTCGCTTTCCTTCAGCGCCAACTCAGCGCGGGTGCGTTCGGTGATGTCGCGGCCAATGGAGAGCAGTTTTTCAGGCGTGCCGTCTGCGCCTGGTATGCAGGAAATGGCAATATCCCACCACTTGGGTTTGCCTGTGTGGGTAGGGCAGTAGCCCTGGAAACGTCCTGTCCCTCCGGCACGAGCACTTGCGATGGCGTTGCGTGCCGCTTCCAGATCTGCGTCTTTCCATACCCGGAGCCACGGCTTGCCCAGTACGCAAGAGAGGTCCGTAATCTCCATGGACTCTATGCCGCCGGGGCTCACAAACTGAGTATGCCCCTCAAGATCCATGATCACGATGCAATCCTGGCTCGAGTTGAGAATCAGGCTGTTCATCTGGCGAGAGATGCGTAGCGCATTCTCGATAGAGTGATTCGCAGTAATGTCCCGCGAAATGGAGAGCAGCTTTTCAGGCCTCCCATGAGAGCCGAGGATAGGCGTGACCTGTACATCCCACCACTTAGGGGTTCCTGCCAGGGTATTGGCCTGCCCGATGAACCGGCCAACCTGACCCGCGCGGGCCAGCGTCATGGCCTCTTTCGCTTCCTGGCTCCCCTTGTCTTGCCAGAAGGCTGGCCAGGGGCAACCCGCAATGGCATTGAAGTCGCTGACTTCCATAGCGTCCTGGCCGTTTGGGCTCATGTAAAGCAGTTTGCCGTCAAGGTCGAGCACCTTGATGCAGTCGTCAGAGGAGGCCAACACGCTGCGCAGGAACTCGGCATCGGCCTGCTGAGCTTCAATTACTTTTTGCTGCCGGGTCTGATCGCGCAGGATTTTCAGAAAACCCAGGTGGGTTCCATCGGCTGATCGGAGCGGCATCATCTCGCCATTGGCCCAGAACAGGGCGCCGTCCTTTTTCTGGTGCCAACGCTCATCACTGGCACGACCTTTTTCCAGGGCGCGTTGCATCTCGCATTCGGCGCGCTGCTGGAGTTGGTCCTCTACGGTGAAAAGGCGATTGATAGAGGTCCCTAGTATACTTTCGGCTGTCCAGCCAAAGACCTGCTCTGCACCAGAGTTCCAGTGAGTAATGCGACCGCACTGGTCGGTTGTGATGATCGCAAAATCGACAGCACTGTTCAGAATATCCCGATGGCGCTGGTTCTGTTGGTGAGTCGTTTCGGCAACGGCCTTGAGCGCCGTATTTTCGGCTTCGAGTTCGGCGATACGCAGACGCAGATGTTCGTTTTCGATGGTAGTCATGCCGGTATAAAAAGAAGGGCGCGGTACGCCAGGTACCTAGCGGTAGGGGCCAATGCCTTGCCATGAATCCAGCAGCGCACAGGCACAGCTTCGCTCACGATCAGGTCACGAATGAATGAGGTTGGCAAGGTAGGGGATTAGTGAACGGCCCAGTCTATCCAGCACTTGAGAGACTGTCTATCACGCCGGCTGCCCAACCGTCGGCCTGTCTGGGTAACAGGTATGTAGGCGGGATGATATCGATGGGCTATCGGTGTGTCAGGTGCTGAAAGCCGGACTGTCATTTGTAAGGGTCGACCGGTTGGTTCTAGCGTTTGATGACCGTCAGGCTGATCAGGCGAGCCACTACTAGGGTGATGTACATGACGCCTGCAAACTCCTCGAGCATTACCAGACCGCGGGCAAGCGGTGAAATAGGCAGAACATCACCCAGCCCTACGCCGGAAAGCGTGGTAAAGCTCAGGAACAGCAGTTCCATCCAGGTCCGTGGTGCCTCAGGGTTCTGCATGGCGGTAAAGCTGCCTGGCAGAAGCAACTGGCAAACGGTAAAGGCATAGGCAAACCCCCAGGCCAGCAGAGTAAAGGTTGCGCCTACGGCAAACAGCTCATCGGTCGATGCGCGCTGATCTTCCATCATGTAGGCAATCAGGCTGGCGGCTGCGTAAAAGTAAAAGGCGCCTTCCAGCAGGGCGGAGGCAACCGTAACGGCCTGGTTGGGCCAGATCTCGCTGACGATAGCCAAGCACAGGATGAGCGCGGCCAAAATGAAAGCGATCGAGTGGAGCATTGGACTGCGACGGACCATTCGCAGGGCAGCAACCAGCACGATGACGCCAAACGCGCCAAAGACGGCTCGCCCACCCGGCATGTTCTCCATGAAGGGATAGAGCACGATGCCCAATAGCTGGATAAGTAACAGGCTTGCAGACGGGTAGCGAACCAGATACGTAACGAGGGTGACTTTCATTCAGGGCACGGGCAGGATGGAAACGCCGTACAGCGTAACCCGGCAGCGCAAGGCTCACCAGAGCCTTGCGGATAAAGGGCTCGACAAGGCCTATGACTTCTTCTTGAAGGCGTAGAATAGATTGGGCTCGCTGATTACATACAGGTTGCCCTGATCATCCATTGTCATCCCCTCAGCCTGGGGAACATCCTTGGCAAGCCCCTGATTACCACCCCTCAAGCTGAAGGAGCTGACCGGCTTACCGTTGGCGTCCATTTCCACGATCATCTTGGATTCATCAGACAAGGCCAGCAGATGGCCTGTACTCGTATCATAGTGAAGGCTGGACAGGTCGGTCACAAACAAATCCCGGTCGCGCTGTGCGTTGACATGCACGTCGATGTCGATCGGCTGGTCGGGCGAGGCGGTCAAAAAGCCGTTGATCTCGAAGATGCGGACCGGGTCCTTTTCCTTGGCAACAAAAAGGCGCTGTTCCTTGGGGTCGTAGGCCAGGCCCTCGAAGCCTTTGTTGCTGTTATCCGCTGCGCTGAGCGAAAACTGTTTGGCATTAGCTGGGTCGGCAATATCGATCACCTGGGTCTGATCATTGACATGCACTTCGATCAGACGATGGTTACGTTCCTCTGTAATCAGGAGGACGCCGGGACGAATGTATTCGATCGCTTCCGGATCACCGAAACCCCGGAGCGGAATACGACGCAGCACATCACCGGAGAGCGAAAGCTCGATAAGGTGCGAGTCTTTGTTGGTTACTGTAAAAAGCGTCTGGCGGCTGGCGTCGAAGGTCAGCGCTGACATGTCTTCGTCATTACCCAGTGGCTTGGCATCGATTGTGACATGGTAGTCAGGCAACCACAGGGCTTGCCCTTGGGCCTCCTCGGAGCTGAAGCGCTGTTCCAGACGGAACCAGACCTGCTCAAACAGGCGCTGGTGGGCACCTGCGGTTATCGCGGCTGCCACTAGCAAGCAGGCCAAGGCCGTTGCCATCGTTTTGGAGGAGAGAGCGTTCTGCATGTTAGGTCAGGTTCAAAATTCTGGGCGTATAGCCTACGGGGGTTGGGCTTAACTGAAGCTGAATAAGGCAGGTGCGAGTGTTTCCGATTCTTTCACCCATGGTTCGATAGGTGCGCTCTATGGACGATAGATCCTGAGCGCTTTGGGTTTGATAGAAAAAAGAGCGGGCGTGTAGGTGGTCAGCTCACCATCAGTATTGATGGGCATGGGTTTGTGGGTATTCAGCCGGATAGCGGTTGTCTGAAACGCCCTGACTTTATCCGCCTTGCCATGGGTGCCCTTACGCAGGCTGGGCAGCAATGCGATCAGTTCCCACCAATGCCTGACCTCAAGGCTATAGAAATCCAGGCGCCCATCATCGGCGGTTGCTGACTCTTCCACCGTCATGCCACCGCCATAGTGACGGCCATTGCCCACGGATGCCTGGACCGTTCGGACCTTTTCCACCTGTCCGTCATGTTCGATATACAGGGTGAAACGGCGAAAGCGGCGCAGTAGCCGAAAGGCGGTCAGGCCATAGCCGAGACTGCCCCATTTCTTCTTGATATCCGCGGTCAGCTGATCAGCCAGATCGGCACTGAAGCCAATGCTGGCGACGTTGAGAAAGACATGATCGTTGACGACACCTACATCGATGGCTCGCAGCTGCCCCCGCACAATGATGTCGACGGCCTCGAGCGGGTCCTGAGGAATATTCAGTGTCTTGGCCAGGTCGTTGGCAGTGCCGAGCGGCAGGAGGCCGACGGGCAGGCCGGCCTCAATCAGGGCGGGAGCTGCGGCGTTCAACGTGCCGTCGCCGCCGCCGACGATGATCAGGTCGCATCCTTTAGCCTGTCTGATCTTCTCGCTGATGGAAAGGTTTTCCCCTCCGGTAGGTTCGACTACGGTTATTCCGCCCTGGCTGAGCTTTTCAACGATAGGTGTGTAGGATTCACTCCCACGGCGGGCGCGTTTATTGATCAGCAGAAGGGCGCGGCGGGTTTCGGTAGCGGTCATTGCGTCTGAGATCCCCTATGACTTGTTTATCTCTGACACTTCACGTGTAGGTCTGTCCGAGGGATGGAACGCGAGAGTGCCCCGTTCTGACAACTGCCTGCGAGGCGGAGTTGTTTCAAAAGATCAGCAAAGCCTTACGTTGCGTGATTATCCGTTCAGACTGACGTTAAAAGCATAACTAGCAGGTAGGACCCGACGGTTTCAGGCGCGAGGACTGACACGGGCGCTTTTGAGCAACCGATAGTCCTGCCACAGGATCACGGCCGCTGCGGCGGCGTACGCAAGGCAGGGTGCCCAATAGGCAGGATTAGCCAGCGCTTCGTTCAGGCACATGACCGCACTGATAGAAGTGAATAGCCACGACGGCACTCGCAGGACACACGCCATTGCGCTGGCCCAGAAGCGATCCCTCAGAAAGCCCAGGGGAACGCAGGCGGCAATTTGCATGACTACCAATACGAAGGTCGCAACAGCAACGGTCAGCACCACCTGATTGTCGGGCGTTTGTGCGTCACGAATAGGGATGAGCAGCGTGCCCAGGCGGGTATGGCTCAAGGCGGTATAAGCCAGCAGCAGCAGGGCGCTGGAGAAGATGATGCGGGCTGGTATCGAGTTCATTGAGCGTCGCGTTACAGGAAAAGGCGCCTATATTACCTGAGCCCGGCGCCTGTTCATGAATACTGTCCAGACAGGTTCAACCCGACGGTGTCTGTTCGGCCAGGGTATGAATAGCGTCGAGTACTGCCTGCGGTGCCAAGTGATGCAGCATATGCCCGGCGCCCTCGATGACACGGAAATCCATCTCCGGCAACTCGGTATGCAGCCTGCCCGAGTGCACATGGGTATGAACCAGCCGATCCTCGCGTCCCGCCATGATGATGGAAGGTACTGTCAGCGTCTTGTAACGCTCCTTGAGTTGTAGCGTTGCGGGAATGATCAGGGCTATTTCGGCGGCGCTGGCATGAAGCTGCACAGGACGAAAGGCCATCCAGGCCGGAAATCGCTTGAAGCGGGCGGGCACTTTGGCGGGTGCAAACATCCGCTTCATCATGAGTGGCCATATGCTGCGATACAGCAGCGGTGAAACGGAGTGGCACATGAGGTCACCCACGCCGGGGATGGCCGGCAAAGCCGCCATGGGAATATCAGGGCGAACGGTCGGGTAATAATAGCCGGACAGCAGCACAAGGCCTCGGACAGACTGCGGGAAGTCGAGCCCCAGCGCCATGGCCACCAATGCGCCCCAGGAGTGACCGAGAACGATAGGGCGGTCGATACCCATCGCAGCGAATACTCGATTGAATAAGTGAGCCTGTTCGAGCGGACCCCAGACGGTAGACGACGGGCGCTCGCTATAGCCATACCCAGGGCGGTCAAAGATGATGACCCGATAGGTGCGAGCTGCGCGCTCGACAAGCCCGCTCAACTCGAAGTCAGTACCCATGGTCGTGTTGCCATGCAGAAGCACAAGGGGCTGTCCCTCGCCGTATTCGACGTAATGGAGCCGGATACCATCCACCTCGATAAAGGTGCCTGCCGGTGGGTGCTGCTTTTCCGCCTGACGGCTGTAATGGCGGACCAGCATGGCTGATGCCGCGACGGCCAGGGAGCCCCACACAAGCGGGCCGGAGCGGGAGGGTAAAGGCGTGGTTTTGCTAGGCGTAACGTGTGCGCTGTCGGTATGCCGGAGATTTTTCATGCCAGGGCTCCCGCTAAAGACAATTTAGAGTAGTCCACGGGAAAGCCGTTCGCGGTAGGGACGAATGGCACGTTTGGCTTTTACCTGAAACCAGCCATCCGCCTGCAGGGGGCGGATGGCTGTAGGTCAATCAGGCTGCGCCCAAGCGCTTGGTCAGCTCGGCCAGTCCCTGGGACAGGTTTTGCAAGTGCACCGCAGCGTCCTGGGTCTTTTCAACCTGGGCCTGGTTGGCGCTGGCAATGGCCGTAATTTCAGTCAGGTTACGGGCAATGTCTTCACTGACTGATGTCTGTTCCTCCGCTGCTGCCGCAATCTGGATGTTCTTGGCGCGCATCGAGTCGACCGAGACCGAGATGGTGTCCAGAATCGCGCCAGCTTCCTTCACCTGTGTGACGCTGCGCTCACTGATGTTCTGACCGTTCTGAATGGCCTTGGCCGCGTTGGCAGTGCCGGTCTGAACGTTGGCAATGATCTGGTTGATCTCGTTGGTCGAGTCGGCTGTGCGACGCGCCAGGTTACGGACCTCATCGGCCACAACCGCAAATCCGCGACCGGCCTCACCGGCGCGGGCGGCTTCGATGGCCGCGTTAAGCGCCAGAAGGTTGGTCTGTTCAGCAATGCCGTGGATGACTTCCATTACCTTGCCGATACGCACGCTGTCTTCTTCGAGCTGATTGATGACAGAGGCCGTACCGGCAATCTCGTCGCTCATGTCGACAATGGTCTTGATGGTGCCCTGCATGACGACGCTACCGCGCTGAACAGCCTGATCGGTTTCGGTAGTAGCAAGGGAGGCTTCGCTTGCGTGACGTGCGACTTCCTGGGCAGTAGCCGACATTTCATGCATGGCGGTCGCCACCTGATCGGTACGGGAGAACTGCTCGTTGCTGCCCTGAGCCATCTGGCTGGCAATGGCGTTCAGGTCACGGTTGGCAGAGTCCAGGTCCTGGGTGCTCTGCTTGAGGCGCGTGAATGTATCGGACAGGAAGTTACGCAGAATGCTGGCGGCTCCCGCCAGGCGGCCGAGTTCATCCTGGCGGCTGGATTGGATATTTACGCTGAAGTTGCCATGACTGAGCTGATTGATATGGCCGATGAGCTCACTGATCGGTACGACCAGGCGGCGATTGACCAGCCACAGGCTGATAACGAGGATGGCGATACCGCCCCCAATCAAGGCGATCAGGCCTGTCAGGAAGGTGGTGTCAGCCTGCGCGCTAATTTGGGCGGACAGTTCGTCACTGTGCTTGTGCAGTTTGGTGACAAGATCGGCCATCTGGGCGGTGGCGCTACGGTCGATACCTTCAACAGCCTTGTCACCTGCCTCCGGGTCAAAACCGGCAGCCTTAAAACGCTCGAAACCTGTGCGATAGGCTGTACCCAGCGTCTTGTGCTCGGTCTGCAGGCTTTGAATGGCTTGTGCGATAGAGCTGTCTGACCAAGGTTGCTTGCTCAGGTCAGACAGGAATGCCTGAACCTTTTGCTCTTCTGCCTGGAAGGCATTCCAATGTTTTTCGCGCTTGGCGTCATCCTTGCCACGCAAGAGGGCGTTTTTCCATTCCTGAACTTGGGTTTTAAAGTTCAGGTTGGCTTCGTCGATCAGCAAAACACTACGAATCTCATTGGACAGAAGGCCTTGATAGCGTTGAACGCTCCCGGAAAGAAATTTGAAGGAAACGATTGAAATAGCCATGAGCAGCAAGAGGCTGCCACAGAGCAGGGCAAGAACTTGAGCACGCAGGGAACGGTTAAGCATCACAGTGTCTCGAGAGAAAGAGGTACTCGTCACTGTGTCGGTGAAATAGCGAAAAACTTAATGTGATAACTGTTCTATCGGCTTGATAGATTAGTAATTTTTTATGACAGGCGTCTGGCTCGAACATTTGCCATGAATGGCTATCCAACATAGGGAGAGCCACTAACAGATGAGAACGCGAGGTGCACCATGAGTGATGAACTGTTGGCACCCATTCATGCAATGGATCCAAGTCCGATCAACCCAGGTGGTGGCCAGGAGTCGCCCTGGCCCGATGAGCCAGTGGGGCCGGATGGGATCATTGATCACTCGGATGACGTGACCGATAACCCTGACGTGATTGACCCGGATACTCCGCTTGTCCCCAGTTGACCCATGAAAAGGCTGGGCAGAGAGCCGCTGTCCAGCCTTTCCTTCATCGACTTTCCTACCCGCGACCGTAAACGACCGCTACCATCTTGCGTTGAGCCTGCATGGTCGCCTGGGCCTTGGTGTTCAGGGCCTGGAGACGGGTGTTCAGTTCTTTCTGGATAGCGGGGTCGGATACTTCGATCATGGCACCGTTGACCTTGATCACGTCCTGATGGGCATTGATGTAATCAAGCGCTTCGAGCGTTGCCGTCAGGGTCTCGCTGGCAACCGGCATCATGTTTTTCATGGCTTCGGCCGGCTGGGTGACAACTCGATCATAGGCCTTGTCATAGGCAGCCTTCAGATCTTCCGGCTGCTTGAAGGATTTACGCGCTTCATCCGCCTTCGCCTGTTCTTCGCTGATCAGCGCCGGCAGCTCGTTCAGTGTTTTTTGGGCAGATTGAATATCCTCGCGGCGCTGAATAGCCTGTCCCATCGAGCTGATGTTCATCTGCTTCATCGCCGTGGTCAGCGAATCTTCGGTTCGCTTGTTGAGGGACTCGTGAAAGCGCTGCATCGCCGCATACTGGGCGCTGTATTCGCCAAAGAGGTTCTTGTCTTCGTCCCGAAGAGCCGGAACGTGTACGCCGGGCTTATCGATGATGCGGGTTTGCAGGAATTCAATGAATGCCTTGCGCTGCGCCTCTTCGTTGGAGCAGGCGGACAGCAGGCAGGCGCATATCAGGGTGAAAAACAGGGCAACCGCGGGGTTACGCTTGAGCATGAGATCTCCCTATAAGCTCAAATGGAGTAGAGCCGACCTGCAACCAGAGGTCAGCCGGCGCACCGTATATAGGGGATTGGAAAGCGTGGCGAGCGGGATCAGCCGAATTGGTGAACGAGTTCTGCTTATGGGACGGACTTGACGTGTTAGGGTCTGTCTGAAAAAGATTTCCTTAAGCAAATCCGTACACAGGCCAGAGAAATCATGGCCTCGAAGCTACTGGTAAGTTTCTCGAAACGGGTGGCTATCCGGCGATTCTCCTTAAGCCAGCTAAAGAGCCTTTCAATAGCATTGCGTTTGCAATAGGCCGGTCGGTCAAAAAGTCTAGGCAGACCTGTTCTGGGACGACGATGCATCTGACGTAACGGGATGATGGGCTTGATTCTGAAGCGATCGCAGTACTTGCGTAGCGCCTGGCAGTCATATCCTTTATCTGCTAGAACCCTACGGCACCGCTTGATAGGTCGACCTGGCGGAGAGGGCAGACAAACCTTATTTAAGTACGCTTGTAAAATAACGGCTATCAGCATGATGCCCAGGCGAGACAGTAAAGCTTAAGGGAATGCCTTTTGTATCGCAGGCGAGATGGAGCTTGCTTGTCAGTCCGCCACAGCTACGTCCCAGCGTTTGGTTACCCTTTTTTTTAGGAGCACCTGAAGCGGCACGCGTTGCACGGATAGAGGTTGAATCAACTATCCAGGTGCCTAGATCAATACGACCGTCCTGCCTCAGCTCCAGATGAAGCCGTTTGAGCAGAGTCTTAAACAGCAAGCGGTCTCGCCAGATACGGAAACGGTGATAGACCGTTTGCCAGGCTCCGAAGTGATCAGGTAGGTCACGCCACTTCGCCTCTGAACACAACACCCAAAAGATGCCGTTAAGCATCAGGCGATCATCCTTGCGGTGCCGTCCCCGCTGCTGCTTGTGAGAAACCAGATCGCGAATCAGCGCCCATGATTGATCGTCTAACTCGTAACGGCCGGTCATCTCTGCTCTCCGTTCGGAAAAGACAGGACAACCTAGCAAAATCGATTTTTCAGACAGAACCTAGCATGCCCATGATTAGCCTTCTGTAATTGGGAGGCCCAGTCTGCGATTGTATTGTCAATCGAGGCGACCTGATTCTGACTTTCAAACTTTCTTAATTAGGATATATCCCAGCGATTACAAGAGCTCCTATCGCTGTAAGGAGGATATATAAAGACTGCTGACTTCAGTGTGATAATTATTTGCCAGCATCTATTAGTCAACTTAGAACTTTCTCGTTTGCTGACCTTGTAAGGATGGTCTATAGATTCCTAGCTTTGTCTTTCGACTTAGCTAATCATTGGTCTCACAAGGAAAGTACCTCATGTTCATGTTAAAGCCTCTAGCACTTGCTAGCCTTTTTGCTATCTCGGGTACCACGCTGGCTGCTGGCCACACCGCAACCCAGACACAGAATGGAAACAACAATGAGGTCACGCTCGAACAGAGCGGAGAGGGCAATACGGCAACACAAACCCAGACGGGCGATGTGCATCGGTCTGCCATTGTGCAAATCGGCAATAAAAATTCCGTAGAAACTCTACAGGAAGGCTACGGCAGCGAGGTCAGTGTTAATCAAAGCGGTAATGGAAACCTTGCCTCTATTTATCAACATCCTGACTATATTGAGCCACAAGCCAGTCATAGCGCATCAGTAACTCAAGCGGGCGACACTAATAACGTGGCGCTTGAGCAGCAAGGAAGCTATTGGGCTAATAACGCTACGTTGTATCAGGAAGGAAACAACAATACCTATGATATTCATCAGGGAAGTTTAAATGGTGGTAGCAGTCTGACTGCTACTACAAATGGGAGCGAAAATCGCCTGAAGGTTTTCCAAACTGACGACGTAACAGCCCAAATAGAGCAGGTAGGCGACGGCAATCAGATAACTCTAGGTCAAAGCTTTGGGGCTCAGGGGGGAGTAAGCAGTACGATCAGCCAGAACGGCAATAATAACCTGGCCGATGTGAGTCATGGTAGGGGCCGTTACGGATTGACCAGTATCAGTCTTCATCAAGAAGGTAATTACAACGCAGCTTCCATTGAACAAAGGGGCGGATTTAGCTCACTCGTGCTCAACCAGCAAGGCAACCATAATGACGCAGTCATTACACAAGGCGCGCTGAATAGTAACCTCCTTGGGCTCTCTATGGGCAATAGTAACGCTGTAGATATAACACAGGATGCTATCTTTTCAACTGTTGGATTTTCCCAAGTAGGTGACGACAACCTGCTTTCCATTAATCAGTCAGAAAAGAATAATTATGCGGACATTGGGCAAACAGGCACTGCAAATGAGACCGTTCTTTTACAAAGCGGTCATGAGGCGCTTGACACAGCAGGTCATTCCGCCACCGTTAGTCAAAACGGTACCGATAATAAAGTTAGCATCACTCAGACTCAGGACTACAACCCGAATAACCCAATGAGCTCATTTAGCCCTGCAAATACGGCAGCTGTTACACAAGCAGGCATGGGTAATATAGCCTCCATTATCCAACAGTAAGGCAGGAAGCTGAGGCCTCCTACATGGTCTCAGCTTTATCGCAAATACCCTGGTTCTCAACACCAACTCAGCCATAGGTATTTCTCAGACTCAAACCCCATCCTCAGTTAATCATTAGTAATAGCTATTTTAATGTAGTCACTAAGGTATACCTCAGCGACTACATAGTGACCATACCAAGGATTGGCCACAAGCGGATGCTTAACAATAACTCTTTATCAAAAGCCACTAGGGTTTGTCTGAAAAGTCTTGTTACCGGCCCTATAGCTTCTTTTCAGCGTCTTGCCGTTACGAAAAGTCAATACATTAGAGCGGTGCTCCAGACCTTTCATGATGGCAATTTAGTATTTTCCAGACAGACCCTAGGCGGTGTTAGCCCATCGGATCGAAATGGCTTTTGGCCGAGCAGTACCGTTCTTCCATCCACTTGCTTTTGTTCTGCTCATCCTTATCGTGGCGGACGCGCCAGTCCTGGCACTTTTGTCTGAAGTACTCCTTGGCGCCCTTGCGGCATTCGCTATAGCCGATCGAATCCTTGCGGTAGTTGCCGCATACGCTGGTGTCGTCGATGCGGTTGTTAACAATTTCCCAGGCCGCCAGATAGCTTTCACTGCTGCCCCATGCCTCAACCCAGTGCTGCTCGCTTTCCCGTACCGGGTCGGCCGGATAGATGAGCGCTCGTGGCAAGTGATCGTGGTGGGCACGGTAGGCTCTGGGGGCCGCTCCTCGATGAGGGTATGGTGGCTTTCCCAGATGGCAGCGAATGATCGAGTCATCGATCTCGCCGTCGCTTCGCATACAGGTCAGGTCAGCAGAAGAAGCAATTTCGGTCTGATCCAGCCAAAGATCGACAGGCCCCTGGGCCGAAGGGGAAGTATCGATACCGTCAGCGGGCTCAAGCAGCGTGACAGGGGCCTGCAGCTGTTCAATGTCCTCCAGCGCATTCCAGGCCAGCAGGCTGGCAAACAGCAGCAACGCCAGCCACAAAAGTTGAGCCAGGGTTAATGTACGGCGGCGCTTGAGTGGTCGGGTGACAGGATTTGGTTCATGCACAAGCATGGGCTTGTGCCCATCGTCTTGCTGTTGACCGCGGTCGTGTGTGCCCATGATGCTTCCTTGCAGGACTCGAAACGACGGTACTGACGTTGAAGATGCGTGATGAATTTCACGTTACATAAGGGTATCCAGACCGGGCGGATAAATCCAGCAGGCGGACCGTGCTTGAGCCGTTCAACCGATTGAGCAGAGATAAAAGGCAGTAAGGAGGCGATGAAGCGGACCAGGCGTACCTGGCCCGCTCGGTGGTCAGGCGCTGCGCTGCTGCGAGGCGCCGTACCAGATCACTAGGGCAAAGCAGAGCATGGGCAGCGAGTAGGCATACGCTGTGCTGCTGATATCAGCGATGAGTCCCATGAAATAGGGCATGATCGCGCCACCCACGATAGCCATGATCATGAAGGAGCTGGCGCGCTTGGTGTGTGGGCCGAGATTCTTCACCCCCAGCGCAAAGATGGTGGGAAACATGATCGACATGAAAAAGAACACGGCGATCAAACCCACCACGGCAATGCCGTCGAATCCGGCCACCACCAGACCGCACAGGAAAAAGTTGATCACGCCATAGATCATCATCAGACGAGCCGGCGCGATGAATCCCATCAGCCAGGTGCTGAAGAAACGGCCCAGCATGAAGCACAGCATGGCAATGGACAGCATGAACGACGCGGACTGGCTGGAAGTGTCGGACCAGTGCTCGGTTACGTAGTTGATAAAGAAGGCACCCACACCTACCTGCGCCGCCACGTAGAAAAACTGGGTGATGACGCCGCCGACGAAATGCTTGTGCTGCCAGAGTGTGCGGCTGTCCTGCCGGGCAACGGCTTCTTCCTGATTGCGAAGGTCGGGCAGGGAGGTCTTGGCAAAGAGCACGGCAATCATCAGAACCAGCGCTGCGATACCCACATAGATCATGCTGACCGAGCCCAGGCTGTCGGAGGAGGCAGTACCTGCACTATTGGTGGCCGAAAAGAACAGGGTGCCGCCCAGGATCGGGCCGGTGAACTGACCGAGGCCGTTAAAGGACTGGGCGAAATTGAGGCGGCGCTCGGCTCCGTTCGGATCGCCCAGAACCGTGGCATAGGGATTGGCTGCCGTTTCCAGGCAGCCCAGACCGCAGGCGATTACGAACAGGGCAAAAAGAAACATGGCAAAGCTGGCTGAAGACGCTGCCGGAACGAACAGCAAGGCACCCAGGGCATACAGGCACAACCCGACCAGGATGCCGGCCTTGTAGCCGCGCTTGCCCATGAAGATCCCGGCGGGCAGGGCAACGATAAAATAGGCGCCGAAGTACGCCGCCTGAAGCAGGCCGGACTGCGCCTTGGTGACGTGCAGCGTTTCCTGGAAGTGTTTGTTGAGTACGTCCAGCAGGCCATACGACAGGCCCCACATGAAGAATAGGCTGGTGACAAGGATGAATGCCCATTGATAGCCCGAGCGTTCCTGGCTGGCAACGGGTGTGGCCGTTCTGGTTTGGTTGACTAACATGACAGCTCTCCGTGGTTCTTATCGTTGTGCAGCGTTGAGGTCATTTGGTGGGTACAGCAAAACCGGCGTCCTGTCGTTGAACGGTCGTTCCCCCAAGGGCCAGCAGGCCTGCGCCAAGCAGGGCGACAGTTGCCAGGGTGTACATGCCGGCGTGGGGATTGGCGAACGTCTGTTCCATATAGGTTTTAAGGGTGGGCGCAAGAAAGCCGCCCAGATTGCCTAGCGCTCCAATCAAGGCAATGGCGCTGGCAGCAGCAATGCCGCTCAGATAGCGGGTGGGTAATGTCCAGAAGAGGGGTTGAACCGTGATAAAGCCGGCAGCCGCGAGGCAGAAGGCAAACAGAACGGGCACGATGCTTTCGATAACCGTCGATCCTGCTATGCCCACTGCGGCGAGCAGCAGCATGGCTACTGCTAGTTGGCGGTGTTTGCCGGTGCGGTCTGCATAGCGAGTCACCATGAACAGCGCGCCTAAGGTGAATAGCCAAGGGATGGCGGTCAGCATTCCGACTTCAAAGCCGATCTTGGTGCCAAGCAGCTGAGCGATGCGCGCCGGAAGATAAAACAGGACGCCGTAAACGCTTACCTGGATAGTGAAATAGATCAGTACGAAGTACATGACCTTTGGGTTGATGAGGGCAGCCTTCCAGGAGGAAGGGCTATGTTCCTTCTTGTCTGTCTCTTCCTGTTCGATAGCCTTGTGCAGTGCCGTTTTCTCGTCCCGGGTCAGCCACCGTGCATCTCGCGGGCGGTTCGGCAGGTAGAAAAACGCAATCACGCCAATGACCGAGGCAAGCAGTCCTTCCACCACGAACATCCATTGCCAGTTGCGCAGGCCGAATACGCCGTGCATTTCCAGCAGCCAGCCGGATACGGGGCCGCCCAGTAGCAGCGAGGCCGGCACTCCGAAGTAATAGAGCCCATACGCCGCACCGCGGTGACGGTGGGGAAACCAGTAGGTGAGATACAGGACGACACCTGGCGAGAGGCCTGCCTCGGCTACACCGAGCAGAAAGCGGAGGATATAGAAGGACGTCTCGCTCTGAGCGAACATCATGGCAGCCGAGACGAGGCCCCAGGTCACCATGATTCGGCTCAACCAGATCCGCGCACCGATACGGTGGAGGATAAGGTTGCTCGGGACTTCGAAAAGGGCATAGCCGATAAAGAAGATGCCTGCGCCCAGGGCGAACGCGGCATCGCCAATCCCGGTATCGGCTTGCAGCGCCAGTTTGGCATATCCAACATTGGAGCGGTCGATGATGGCCATGGCAAACATCAGGGCCACGAATGGAATAATTCGGCGACGGCTCTTGGTCAGGGCACTGTCGAGCGGGGCGGTAAGCGTAGACATGAATGACTCCAGTTATTGTTGTTTTCCAGAGTGCTCATACATCAGGCATGCACTGTCTACGCCGGGGCAAGTTGCTCGGCCAGCGCGAAGATTCTTTGCATCGGAATCCACTTGCGGCCCTCCGGCGTCCAGGGCGTCGGTGCCTGGTATTGCCACATCAACGTTTCCCACTCCTGCACCTTGGGATTGGCCGCGGCGGCGGCTTCGAAGGCATCTACACTGAAGTCGGCACCGACATCCATGATCATGAACAGGCGCGTGCCGAGGCGGTAGATCTGCATGTCCTGCACACCGGCGTTGCGCAAATGGGTGGTGATCTCGGGCCAGATACGCGCGTGCAGCTGCTCGTATTCGGCAATGAGCGCAGGGTCATCTTTGAGGTCCAGCGCCATGCAGTAGCGAGCGTTCATGTGAGTGCCCTGTCCAGATGCATATAGCCGCCATCGACCGTGAGCCATTGCCCGGTGGTATGGGCAGCGCGAGGTGACAGCAGGAAGACGACCGTGTCCGCAATCTCCTCGGGAGTGGTCATGCGCTTGCCCAGCGGAATCTTGCTGACGATCTTGTCCAATTTGTCTTTAGGGTCATCAAAGGTGTTCAGCCAGTTCTCGTACAAAGGCGTCATGACCTCGGCCGGGATGACTGCATTCACCCGGATGCCATCAGCCAGCAGCGAGGCGGCCCATTCTCGGGTAAGGGACAGTTGTGCGCCTTTGGCGGCGGTGTAACCACTGGTGTTGCCCTGGCCGGTGAGCGCGGTCTTGGAGCTGATATTAACGATGCTGCCCTGGCTGTCCCGAAGGGCGTCGAGGCAGAGATGGGTCATCACATAGTAATGAATGAGGTTCTTTTCCAACGACTGGATAAACGCCTCGCGTCCAGCCTCAAGGCTGACCCCGTCGTTGACCCCGGCGTTGTTGACCAGTCCGTCCAGGCGGCCGAATCGGGTCAAGGTTTGCTCGACGGCTGCGCGGCAAGAGATTTCATCGCACAGTTCGGTCTGGATAAAGAGTGTCTGTGGCTGAAGCGCGTCCAGCTTGGCTGCGAAGTCATCTTCCAACGGTGTGCGGCTGACAATCACTGGGATAGCGCCTTCGTCAGCCAGACCGAGGGAAATGGCGCCGCCGATCCCTGAGCCGCCGCCGGTTACGATAAAAACTTTTCCATCCAGATGCAGGTTCATGCGGCGTGCTCCTGTGCCTTGACCGTGAGGCCATACAGGCGAGTTGCATTGCCGCCCATGATGGCGGACTGCTCGGCGGATGAGAGGGGCGCGATGGCCAGCTGAGCCAGGGCATGGACATGGTCGTACTCGCCCGCCAGCCGGCACACCGGCCAGTCCGATCCGAACAGCACGCGCTCCGGGCCGAACAGCTCCAGCGCCTGGTTCATGTAGGCGACCAGATAGTCCGGTCGCCAAGTCTTCCAGCCAGCTTCGGTAATCAGGCCGGACAATTTGCAGTACACATGGGGCAGGGCGGCCAGTGGCGCGAGCTGCTCAGCCCAGGTTTGCAGGTTGCCGTGTGCAATATCGGGTTTGCCCAGATGATCAAGCACCAAAGGTTGGCGATCATGCCTTCGGGCAAAGGTGTACGCGGCCTTGAGCGAGGGGGACTTGATAAGGATTTCATAGAGGTAGCCACGGGCCTGAATAATGGCCACACCCTTGTTGAATGCGGTGTCGGCGAGAAAGGCATCCGGGTCCGCTTCGTCCTGGATCTGGTGGCGAAAGCCACGCAGGCGCGGCTGGCCTTGCCAGCGATCGAGCGACTCAAGCAGGTTGGGCGCTTGTAGATCTACCCAACCAATAACGCCGGCAATCCACGGATGTTTCACAGCCAGCGCCAGCAGTGCGTCAGTCTCCTCCTCGCATTGCCGGGCCTGAACGGCAATGCATCCCGCCATCTGGTGTTCTTTAAGAAGCGGCTCGAGATCCGAGGGCAGATAGTCGCGCTTTAACACTGACATGCTGTTGTCGATCCAGCGGTACTGTTCCGGCTCGTAATGCCAGAAGTGTTGATGTGCGTCGATTCGGGGTACTTCAGGGCGTGTCATTGTTATTGTCTCCTGAAAGCAGTGGGCGGCGGGATCGGTGAGGCTGGTCCCTCCGATATGCTCGTTGGGTAAAAGGGTAGGCCCTCTACTCAACCTGCCACTAGACGTTACGGGGAAATCGATACTGCTGGCGCGAGGCCGGTTTCATGGTGATCGAAAATCCTGGTGCCTGGGGCGGCAGGTAGGCGGGGCCCTTCATGACGCAGGGGTCTTCGAAATGCTCATGAAGATGATCGACATACTCCACAACGCGCCCTTCATGCGTGCCCGCCACGCACAGGTAATCGATCATTGAGATATGTTGCACGTATTCGCACAGCCCAACGCCGCCGGCATGGGGGCAGACAGGTAGCTCGTACTTGGCGGCCATGAGCAGCACAGCAAGCACTTCGTTCAAACCACCCAGGCGGCAGGCATCGAGCTGTACCACGTCGATGGCGCCACGCATGATGAATTGCTTGAACAGAATACGGTTCTGGCACATCTCGCCGGTAGCCACCTTTACCGGGGTAATACCCTCCTTGATCGCGCGATGACCTTCTACGTCGTCCGGGCTGGTGGGTTCCTCGATGAACCAGGGCTTGGCAAACGACAGCTTATTGACCCAGTCGATGGCCTCGTTGACTTCCCAAACCTGGTTGGCATCGATCATCAAGTGTCGGTTAGGGCCTATCACTTCACGGGCAATGGTGACGCGGCGGATATCGTCTTCAAGGTCACGGCCGACCTTGAGCTTTACATGAGAGAAGCCGGCATCGATGGCTTCCTGACAGAGGCGGCGGAGTTTGTCATCCGGATAGCCAAGCCAGCCGGCAGAGGTGGTGTAGCAGGGGTAGCCATGGGCCTTGAGCAGGCCGATGCGTTCTTCCTTGCCTTTGGCGCGCTCCGTGAGCAGTTGTATCGCTTCTTGCGGTGTGATGCAGTCGGTGATGTAACGAAAGTCGACGCACCGTACGAATTCTTCCGGCGACATGTCGGCGACCAGCTGCCAGACCGGCTTTCTAGCCTGCTTGGCCCAGAGATCCCAGACGGCATTTACAACAGCACCGGTCGCCAGATGGATAGCCCCTTTGTCTGGGCCGATCCAGCGCAGTTGGCTGTCGCTGGTCACGTGACGCCAGAAGCGGCCCATATCCGCTGTGATCCACTCAAGCTCAAGCCCTTTAACCTGGCCTTCCAATGCCTGAATGGCAGCGCAGCAGATCTCATTACCCCGGCCGATGGTAAATGTCATGCCGTGACCTTCAAGACCCGGCTGGTTTGTTTCAAGAATCACATAGGCAGCGGAATAGTCGGGATCGGGGTTCATGGCGTCCGACCCGTCCAATGCCTGGGACGTAGGAAAACGAATGTCCTCTACGCGAAGACCGGTGATTGTTATTGTCATATCGGTTCTCCGGAAGCCCTTGATACCGGGCTTGTCAACACTGTATTGGAGGCCCGCTCAAAAGCTCTTCATGTAAGGGAACACATTGAGCGGGCGCTTCTCCGGGCCTGCGACGCGGTTAAGCGTCCCAATCACCCGAGGGGCATGGTTTCAGTCAGCCTGAACCGTGCGCTGCTTCTGCTCGCCCAGGCCCGCGATGCCCAGGCGCATTTCCTGGCCGGGCTTCAAGTAGACCGGCTCGGGCTTGATGCCCAGGCCCACTCCAGGCGGGGTACCCGTGGAAATGACATCCCCCGGTTGCAAACTCATGCAGCGGCTCAGGTAGGCGATCAGCTCTGGCACCTTGAACACCATGGTGCGGGTATTGCCGTTCTGGTAACGCTTGCCATCCACTTCCAGCCAGAGGTCGAGCGCGTGCGGATCGGCTATTTCATCCTTGGTAACCAGCCAGGGGCCGAGCGGGCCGAAGGTGTCGAATCCCTTGCCCTTATCCCAGGTGCCGCCACGCTCGATCTGCCACTCACGCTCGGATACATCATTGATTACGCAATAGCCCGCTACATAATCCATGGCGTTGGCTTCGTCGATGTAGCGCCCGGCCTTGCCAATCACCACGCCCAGCTCAACTTCCCAATCGGTCTTGGTGGAGCCACGCGGGATCTCTACGTCGTCGTTCGGGCCACAGATGGCGCTGGTCCACTTGTTGAAGACCACCGGCTCCTTAGGGACGTCAAGACCGGACTCGGCCGCATGGTCGGCGTAGTTAAGACCGATACAGATAAACTTGCCGACACGGCCGACGCAGGGGCCGAGGCGAGGGGAACCGTTCACAACGGGCAGGCTACTCGGATCAATGTTCCTGAGCGTGGCGAGTCCTTCAGCAGTGATGGCCTGACCGGCGATGTCATCAATATGGCCAGAGAGGTCACGAATCTGACCCTGAGCATCCAGCAGGCCCGGCTTCTCCTGACCTTTTTCCCCGTAACGCAGCAATTTCATGAGCGGTTTCCTTATGCAATAAGAGGGTGTGCGGTGGCCTTAAGCGACCCATCCGCCATCGATAACGTTGATAGTGCCCGTTGTGAAGCCTGAGGCATCTGAGCCAAGGTAGAGCGCCAATGCGGCGATCTCCTCCGGCTTGCCGATTCGGCCCATGGGTTGGCGGGACACAAACGCAGCATAGACCTCGTCTTCGGCTCGGCCTTCCTGCTGGGCTTGCGCCGCAATACGCTGGCGGAGGGAAGGCGAGTCGACCGTCCCGGGGCAGATCGCATTGCAGCGAATACCCTTGGCCACGAAATCAGCCGCTACGGATTTAGTCAGGCCGAGAACAGCGGCCTTGCTGGCGCAATAGGCGAAGCGATTCGGTACGCCTTTCACGCTGGAGGCCACTGACGACATATTGATAATCGAGCCGCCGCCGTTTTCGATCATGGCCGGTAAAAAGGCACGAATCATCCGGTACATGGCGGTAACGTTCAGATCGAAGGAGAACTTCCAGGCCTCTTCATCACAGTCGAGAATGGTGCCGCTGTGCACGTAACCGGCGCAGTTGAATAGCACATCAATAGCGCCTAACTCACTGGCAAGTGCCTGGATAGCATCGGGCTGAGTGACATCAAGAACATGGGTACGAACATTGGGAAGCTCGGCGAGGGCGGTAGCGTTGATATCGACCGCAATGACGTCAGCGCCCGCTTCGGCAAAGGCCAGAACGCTGGCCCGGCCAATTCCTTGAGCAGCGGCGGTGACGAGGACACGTTTTCCAGCAACGGACATGAGAGCCTCCTGTTTTTATTATTCGTATGGATGACCCGCTTGCGTTAACCGCTGCTATGCTGGGGGCATATCGAGCGGCTAATGGTCAGGCCATTGGTCCTCTGGTTTAGCAGTGAGTCAGCGGCTGCGCAAGTTTTTTCTGTAGCGCAAGCGACGCGATGTATGCCAGCGGGATACGTGATGCCAATACAAACAATTGAAAATCCAAGGCTTTATCGTCAGATCGCCGATCAGCTGCGCAGCCTGATCGACAGTGGCGAATTTCCTCCTGGGAGTCGCCTGCCGGCCGAGCGGGAGCTGGCCAAGCAAATGGGCGTAAGCCGGGCCTCGGTACGTGAGGCACTTATCGCGCTGGAGGTCATTGGCCTGGTGGATGTGCGGGTCGGTAATGGCGTTCTGGTCTGCGCCAATGACCAGCGCCCGGCGGACGATGCGCCGGTGATGGAGCTGGCGGCGCGCGGCCAGTGGGTAGGGCCTGATCCCGAGCTGGATGTGCAGGTGGATTTCAATGCTGAGATCCCGCCGTTCTCGCTGCTTCAGGCGCGGCAGCTGATCGAGCCGGAAGCGGCGGCCCTGGCTGCAATCAATGCCAGCGAGGAAGAGTTGGCCGGTATTCATGCGGCTTATGAGCGCAATGTGCAGGACAACCGCGAGGGCTCGACGACCCATCCCGGCGATCGCTTGTTTCATATCCGCATCGCCCAGGCCAGCGGTAATCCGGCCTATGCCCTGATGATCCAGCATCTGCTGGGGCACCGCTATGGCTCGATGTTTCAGCGCTTGCAGGCACACTATACCCCTGAGGACATGCCTCATCGCTCTGAGGACGAGCATCTGCGTGTACTGAAAGCGTTGCAGGCCCGCAATGCGCAAGAGGCACGCTCCGCCATGCGGGCGCACCTGGATGAGGTGATTCGGATCTTTTCTCGCGGTCAGGAAGCGGAGTAATCGCCTTTATTCCATGGCTGTCGGCCTGAGCAGGATCTCGTTGATATCGACTGCTGCCGGTTGACCGATGGCAAAGGCAATGGACTGGGCGACCGACAGGGCAGGGATAGCCATGTCATGAATGTGCCGCACGCTTTTGGCAACGTCTTCGTCCGTCACGCTATTGGGCAGCTCCGTGTCGACCGGGCCGGGTGAAATGATCGTGCTGCGGATGTTGTAGGGCGTCATCTCCATGCGCAGCCCTTCGGCAATCGCGCGTACACCGAATTTGGTTGCCGAATACACGGCGCTGGTCGGGCGTACCCGATGGCCGGACAGGGACGAGACATTGATGATGTGTCCGCTCTTCTGCTGCTGCATGATCGGTAGGACCGCGGCAATCCCGTAAAGCGTGCCCTTGAGGTTGATATCGATCATGCGCTCCCAATCTTCGACCTTACGCTGATCGAGTCGCGAGTTGGGCATGATGCCCGCATTATTGATCATCACATCGACCCGCCCAAAGGCCGTAATGGCTGCCTGGATAAGCGCCTCGACGTCATCCCGCTTGGCCACATCCATTTGCGCCACCTCAACGCGACCGCCAGCGGCTCGCAGCTCCTCGGCAATGGCGTTCAGTTTATCCAGCCGACGGGCGCCCAAGACGACAGCTGCGCCCTCTGAACTCAATAGCCGTGCGGTGGCTTCGCCAATGCCACTGCTGGCGCCGGTAATGACAATGACCTTGCCTTTTATATTGCTCATGGCTGTTACCTGAATCGACTGGTTTACGAGGGAGTGCCTGAACGTAGGGAGGTTCCAGACATGGGTCAGCAGAGCGGCCTTTGCTACTCGGCAGCGCTTGAAATTTATTGTCTGATCCTTACATTTTTCCGCGGCATTTTTGCCAGCGAACATTCGCACCTTTCTGGCCTTGTTCATCCTTTTTTCAAGGAGATTAATTGATGAAGATCGCGCAGATTGCCCCCTTGTACGAGGCCGTTCCGCCAAGTCTCTACGGCGGAACGGAAAGAGTGGTGGCTCACCTGACCGATGCGCTGGTCGAGTTGGGTCATGAAGTCACTCTGTTTGCATCCGCTGACTCCCGCACATCAGCCCAACTTGTGCCCGGTTGCGAGCGGGCGCTACGACTGGACCCTGCACCGCTCAAGTCTGATATTGCCAGTCACTTGAGTATGCTGCACACGTTGCAGGAGCGGGCCGATGAGTTTGATGTCCTGCATTTTCATGTGGATCTACTGCATTTCCCCTTGTTCGAGCCCTTGGCTGAGCGGACACTGACCACTCTCCACGGGCGGCTCGACCTCAAGGGATTGCCGGAAGCCTACCGGCGTTGGCACCGGTTCCCGCTGGTATCCATTTCTCATCACCAACGCACGCCGCTGGCTTTTGCCAACTGGCACGGCACGGTGCACCACGGTCTGAATGCGTCCACGTACCGGTTCCATGAGCAGATGGGCGAAGGGTACTTGGCATTTCTGGGCCGCATTTCTCCAGAGAAGCGGCCTGATCGGGCGATTGCCATTGCACGACAGGCAGGTGTTCCCATCAAGTTGGCGGCCAAGGTGGACAACGCCGATCGCAAGTACTTCGAACAGGAGATCAAGCCGCTTCTGGATGATCCACTGGTGGAGTTCATTGGCGAAATTGGTGACAGTGAAAAATCTGAATTTCTGGGTAACGCGCGGGCGCTGCTCTTTCCCATCGACTGGCCTGAGCCGTTCGGGCTGGTGATGATCGAGGCTATGGCCTGCGGAACGCCGGTGATTGCCTGGCACTGTGGCTCAGTGCCAGAAGTCGTGGAACCGGGCGTGACCGGGTATATCGTAACGAGTGAGGAGCAGGCCGTGGAGGCGGCGCGACAGGTCCTGACTCTGGATCGGCGTCGGGTTCGGGAGGTGTTCGAGCAGCGCTTCTCCGCCACGGCCATGGCCAGACACTATCTGGAACTGTACCGGCAGCTGCCGGGCAATCGGAACACTGAAGTCAACTTCAAACAAACGGCGTAACGACCATGGGTGAAATCCTTATGTCTGATCAGTCAGCACAGCAAGGAAGCGAAGTCGAACAGGCGCGTCATCCCGAACGCCTGTTCGTGCTCATGGAGGGCGATACCTTTGTGGTGGCAGATGCCTATGGCGACATGGGTGGGCGGGACGATGGCTTGTTCCATAACGATACCCGCATCGTGTCCCGTTACCGATTGACCGTGGCGGGGAGGCGACCTTCGCTGCTGTCAGCGTCGGTCAGTCAGGATAATGTCTACTTTACCTCCCATCAGACCAACCAGCCGTTGCCGCGGCTGGGTGAAAGCACGACGCCCGAAGGCGTGATTCACATCGAACGCAAGCGCTTTGTCTGGAAGGGGTATGTGCATGAGCGCATCCTGCTGGCCAACTACAGTGATTTGTCTACTGAGGTGCCGCTGGAGCTTGAGTTTGGCGCGGACTTCCGAGACATGTTTGAAGTGCGTGGACAACAGCGTAGCCATCGGGGCGAGCAGGAGCATACCCAGATGGCCGAGCGCAGTGTCACGCTACGGTATCTTGGGCTTGATGAGCAGCCGCGCCGTGCTGCCATCAGTTTTTCCGAACAGCCTGTTGAGTTAAGCGAGCAAGGCGCGCAGTTCAGGGTGGCTCTGGAGGGACGTGGAAGCTGGGAGCTGTATATCGACATTGGACCAGAACCGGCTCAGCCTTCGCGGGCACGTTATCGGCAGGCCGCTGCACAAGCGCGGCGCAGTATGCGCAGGCGACAGCGGCGGGGTGCTCAGGTCAAGGCATCTGGCCGTCTGTTCCAGGCGTGGCTGGAGAAGTCCCGTGCGGATCTGGCGCTGCTCACAGCGGAGCTGCCTAGCGGGCCGTATCCCTACGCCGGTGTACCCTGGTACTCAACACCGTTCGGCCGTGATGCCATCATCACGGCGCATCAGGTGCTCTGGTTGAATCCTGAGCTGGCCCGTGGGGTGCTGTCTTATCTTGCGCAACATCAGGCTCATGAAACGTCGAGCTTCCGGGATGCCGAGCCTGGCAAGATCATGCATGAGACGCGCAAGGGCGAAATGTCGGCGCTAAACGAGCTGCCGTTCGGTCGCTATTACGGCGGGGTGGATACCACACCGCTGTTCGTCATGCTGGCCGGAGCCTATGCCCGGCGTACGGGCGACCGGGCTTTCATTCAGGAAATTTGGCCCTCACTGCAAGAGGCTATTCGCTGGGTTGAGGGTAATGCCGAGCGTAACGCACAGGGGTTCATCAGTTATGCCCGTGCAGAAGAAAGTGGTCTGGCCAACCAGGGATGGAAGGACAGCCATGACTCGATTTTCCATGCCGATGGCCGTACACCGGATGGTCCGATCTCACTGATTGAAGTGCAAGGGTATGCTTATAAGGCGTATCTGAGCATGGCTGAACTGTCGGAATGGCTCGGTGAGCAGGACAAGGCCGCGCACTGGCGCACACGGGCCAAGCATCTGCGGGCAGCGGTGGAAAAGCATTTTTGGCTGGAGGGTCGGCAGTTCTATGCCCTGGCCCTAGATGGCCATGGCGAGGCATGTGCGGTTCGAGCCTCCAATGCGGGCCACCTCTTGTTTACGGGGCTGCCTCAACTGGCGCGTGGTCAGGCCGTTTCGCAACAGCTCTTGTCCCGCGCTTTCAATTCCGGATGGGGCGTACGGACCCTGGTACCAGACGCTGTACGGTTCAACCCCATGTCCTATCACAATGGCTCGGTCTGGCCACATGATGTGGCCCTGTGCGCCGCCGGTATGGCGCGCTACGGTGAGCGGGAAGGGGTGGTACGTCTGCTCGGAAACATGTTTGAAGCCGCGGCCCATTTCGGTATGCGTTTGCCAGAGCTCTTCTGCGGTTTCGAACGTGCGCCGGGCGAAGCGCCGATTGCCTATCCGGTGGCCTGTCTACCCCAGGCGTGGGCCGCCGGCTCGGTATTTATGCTGCTACAGGCTTGCCTGGGCGTGGAGATTGATGGGCACACCGCAAGCGTCACGATCACTCAACCCCGCTTGCCGTTTGGCATCGACCGTATTCAGCTGAAACGGCTACGCCTGGGCGAGCAGGAAATAGACCTGACCTTCCAGCGGCTCGGCGAGCGTGTGGTCGCGTTTGTAGACGCTCAGTACGGGCCTCAGCCGGTCCGGGTTGATATACGTCTTTGAGTCGATGGCAGGGCTGGCCCGGCTGGCCCTGCCTGCTCAACAGACGAGCGGTAAGACGCCCGTCTGCCGTGGTATTGCTGAGGTCAAGAAAGCGTTATTCAGCACGAAAACCTTACCGGTGGCTTTGAACAGGTCTGGCTCTTGAGCCGTGATCTCCGTACGCTTCGCCTTTTTTGCAGTTCCAGATCTACCCAGAGGCTTATTCATGCAGGACGCGGCTCATCTGACGCCCGGTTTTATGGTCGTTCACGGCAATCGTCTGGAGGACCTGCGCAATCTGACTGTTGCCTGGATGCGCCATCATCCCCTCGCGCCTTTGGAAAACGAGCAGGTGCTCGTGCAGAGCAACGGCATCGCCCAATGGCTCAAGTTGGCCCTGGCCGAAGACCCGACGGAGGATGGCGAAGGCGGCTGCGGTATTGCGGCGGCTATCGATGTACAGCTGCCGTCGGCTTTCTTATGGCGGGTGTACCGACAGGTCTTGGGTCGCGATACCGTTCCGGCGTCTTCCCCGCTGGATCGTACGCCGCTGACGTGGCGTCTGGTGCGGCTGCTGCCCAGCCTGCTTGAACGTCCAAGCTTTGCCTCACTGCGCCGCTTCCTTGATGAAGACAGCGACATGCGCAAGCGCTACCAATTGGCAGAGCGTCTAGGCGATCTCTATGATCAGTATCAGGTGTACCGCGCCGACTGGCTGGAGGACTGGGCCAACGGCAAGGATCAACTGAATAAGCTGCGTGATGGCGCCGTACCGCTGCCGCCGATATGCCAATGGCAGGCAGAGCTGTGGCGTGCCTTGCTGGCGGATGTGGGCGATGACGGCATGGCGGAAAGCCGGGCGGGGGTGCATCAACGTTTCATCAGCACCATGAAGGCGCTGGAACAAGCCCCTTCGCACCTGCCGCGGCGGGTCGTTGTATTTGGTATTTCCTCGGTGCCCGCCCAGCTTTTGGAGGCATTGGCTGCCCTGGCGCGGTTTAGCCAGGTATTGCTCTGTGTTCACAACCCGTGCCGCCACCACTGGGGCGACATCGTGGCGGACAAAGATTTGCTGCGCCATGAGTACAAGCGGCAGCTGCGCAAGCCCGGCATGCCTACCGTGCTCGACCCGGACGAATTGCACCAGCACGGCCATCCGTTACTGGCCAGCTGGGGCAAGCAGGGGCGTGACTACATAAATCTGTTAGACAGCTTTGATGAGCCGGATGGCTATCGTCGCCTGTTCCATGACGTAAACGGTGGGCGTATTGACCTGTTTGAGGACATGGAGCCCCAGCACATGCTGGCCCAGTTGCAGGATGACATTTTAGACCTGCGCCCTTTGAATGAAACCCGTGAGCGCTGGCCTGCGGTCGATCCAGCCAAAGATCAATCTATTCGCTTCCACATTGCCCACAGCCCGCAGCGCGAAGTTGAGATCCTTCACGACCAGCTCTTGGCGCGCTTTTCGGAAGATCCCACGTTGCGCCCGCGAGATGTCATCGTCATGGTGCCGGACATCGACAGCTATGCGCCGCACATTCGCGCCGTGTTTGGGCAGGTGGATAGCCATGATCCGCGGTTTATCCCGTTTACCCTGGCAGACCAAGGGCAACGCGGACGTGACCCGCTCCTCATTGCGCTTGAGCATCTCCTGCGTTTACCGGAGAGCCGCTTTTCGGTGAGCGAGATTCTTGACTTGCTGGACGTCCCGGCCCTGTGCAAGCGCTTCGGCTTGAATGACACCGACCTGACGACCCTGCATCGCTGGATCGAGGGTGCCGGTATCCGCTGGGGTTTGGATGCCCGGCAGCGGGCACGGCTGGACCTGCCGGATGATCTCACCCAAAACACATGGCGTTTCGGTCTGCGGCGCATGTTGCTGGGGTATGCCGTGGGGCAGGGCGTGGCACGGGATGAAATCGAGCCGTTCGACGAGATTGGTGGCTTGGATGCTGCCCTGGTCGGCCCGCTGGTTACCTTGATGGATGCGCTGGACAAGGCCCATGATGAGCTGGCCGAGCCTGCCACTCCTGCAGTATGGGGCGAGCGTCTGCAAATGGTGCTGCGCACGTTCTTCGTGTCTTCCAGCGAACGTGACGAGTACTTGCTTGGCCAGCTGGAGCAGCTGCGTGAAGACTGGCTGGACACCTGCGAGGCGGTCCAGTTGGACGAAACGTTGCCGCTTACGGTGGTGCGTGAGGCATGGCTCGCCGGGTTAGATGAGGGCAAGCTGTCCCAGCGTTTTCTGGCAGGCGCAGTGAATTTCTGTACCCTTATGCCCATGCGTGCCATTCCATTCCGGGTGGTGTGCCTCCTGGGTATGAACGATGGCGATTATCCACGCGCCCAGCCGCCGTTTGACTTTGACCTGATGGGCAAGGACTATCGCCCCGGCGATCGCTCCCGCCGTGAAGACGACCGCTACCTGCTATTGGAAGCACTGCTGTCTGCCCGTGATCAGCTCTATATCAGCTGGATTGGCCGTAGCATTCGCGACAACAGTGAGCGACCGGCCTCCGTTCTGCTAGGCCAGTTGCGTGATCATTTGGCCGCAGGTTGGACGTTGATAGATGAGGGGCCTGATAAGGAAAAGGGTAAGGAGGGCGAGCGCTTGCTTGAGGCGTTGACTCAGGAGCATCCGCTACAGCCCTTTAGCATCCGCTATTTTCAGGGCGAGCCGGGCTTTTTCAGCTATGCCCGCGAGTGGCTTGCCGTGCACGACAAGCAGCCGTCGCGAGGCCAGGAACCCATACTTCCGCCCCATGAGCAGGACGAGCCGCTGAGCCTGAATCAGCTACAGGATTTTCTGCGCCATCCGGTGCGGCATTTCTTCTCCCAGCGGCTCAAGGTGCATTTCGAAGAAATTGCCATTCCGACCCAGGACAAGGAACCCTTTGTACTCGACGGCCTGACCCGGTATGCCTTGAGCGAAAGCCTGCTTGATGCCGCCTTGAAGGCACCGGAACGCGCCGAAGAGGCGCTGCGTGCCCAGGGGCAGCGGTTGCAGCGCAGCGGTCTCTTGCCACTGGCAGGCTTTGGTGAGCTGATGCAGCAGGAGCTGATCCAGCCACTGCCTGACTTGCTTGAACGCCATACCGGCCTGCTGGTGGCGTGGCCGGAAGAGGTGGCAGGTGCACAGCCGCTCAGCTTCGAACACAAGGGTCTACGCCTGGAGGGTTGGCTTGAGCGGTTACGTCGCCGCTCGGATGGCAGCCTGATTGCAATTACACCTGTTCCGAATGAAATCGGTTCGGCCAAGACACGTAAGTGGTATCGCCTGATCCGACCGTGGATCGTGCATCTGACAGCCTCCGCCTGTGGCGTGCCGCTTACGACAGCCTTGGTGGCTACCGATGAGACCCTGATGCTCGCTCCGCTGGAAACCGCTCAGGCCGCCGCTGCGCTACGTGATCTTTTGCTCGCTTGGCGGCGTGGCATGTGTTGTCCACTGCCGGTCGCGGTAAAAACGGCGTTTGCCTGGCTCAATGCCGAGCAGGACCCCGCCAAGGCCCAAATGGCGGCTCGTAAATCCTATGAAGGTGATGGTGTAAACAGCCTGGGCGAGCGAGCTGAAAGCCCAGCCTTGATGCGTCAATACCCGGACTTCGCTAGGCTGACCGCCAGCGAGGAGTTCGAGGGTTGGTGTAATGCCTTGTATCGTCCCATGTTCGAGGCAGGTTGGTCTGAGCAGCCAGCACAAGGAGCCGCCGTATGACTGCACAACAGGACCGGCCGCTTGCGTTGCGCTTCCCCTTGCGCGGTAGCCAACTGATCGAGGCGAGCGCAGGCACCGGCAAGACGTTCACCATCTCCGCGCTGTATGTGCGCCTGGTTCTCGGGCACGGCGACGAAGACACCCGCTTTAGCCGCGAGCTGCTGCCACCGCAAATTCTGGTCGTGACCTTTACCGACGCAGCCACTCGTGAACTGCGCGATCGAATCCGTGCGCGCCTGTTCGAGGCCGCCCGCTATTTTCGTGGCGAGATTAATGCGCCCGACGCGTTGATCGAAGCGCTACGGGCTGATTTTTCTGAAGAGCAGTGGCCTGGCTGCGCACGCAAGCTGGAAATGGCCGCACAATGGATGGACGAATCTGCCGTTTCCACCATTCACAGTTGGTGTCAGCGCATGCTACGCGAGCATGCGTTCGACAGCGGCAGCCTGTTCAATCAGACCCTGGAGACAGACCACAGCGAGCTATTGGCTGAGGTCGTTCGGGATTACTGGCGGCGGTTCTGCTACACCCTGGACGGTGAATCACTGGCCTGGGTGCGCGAGCATTGGGTCAGCCCTGACCAGTTGGCAGAATCCGTACGCGAGCTGATCGTGGGCGAGACGCAAGGTATTGCCGACCAGGAGCCGGGCACGCTGATCGATGAGTGCCTGACGCGCAAGCGAGGACTGCTCAAGGCGCTAAAGGCACCCTGGGCGGCCTGGGCTGAAGAGCTGCGCCTGTTGTGTGACGACGCCTGTGCCCGCAAGGTGGTGGATGGGCGCAAGCTCAAGGCGCAGTGGTATGTCCCCTGGTGCGAAAAGATCACCGCCTGGGCGCAGGATGAATCCGCTGAGCTACTTGATATTGGCAAAGGCTTCGAGCGTTTCACACCCGAGGGCTTTGCCGAGGTCTGGACCAAGGCTTCTGCGCCCGATCATCCGGCGCTGGCAGAAATGAGCCGGCTCAAGGCCGCATTGGACAGCCTACCCAAACCGGACGTTGAACTCCTGCAACACGCCGCGCACTGGATCAAGCAGCGCTTCATTCTGGAAAAGCGCCGCCGTGCGGAAATGGGCTTCGATGACCTCCTGGCCCGTCTGGACGTTGCCCTGCAAAGTGACGGGGCAGGAGAGCGTCTGGCCGAACTGATCCGCGAACAGTTCCCGGTGGCCTTGATCGACGAATTCCAGGACACCGATCCGGTGCAGTACCGCATCTTCGAGACAATTTATCGTATTGGGGAGAACCGCCAGGATATCGGTCTGTTCCTGATTGGCGATCCAAAACAGGCCATTTATGCGTTCCGTGGTGCGGACATCTACACCTACCTGAAGGCACGCTATTCCACCGAAGGACGCCTGCATACACTGGATACCAACTATCGCTCCAGCGAGGCCATGGTGGCTGCCGTCAACCAAGTATTCGAGCAGGCCGAGCAGCATGAGGAAGGGCGCGGTGCCTTCCTGTTCCGCAAGGACGATGAAAATCCATTGCCGTTCCATCCCGTCAGGGCGCAAGGTCGCAAGGAGCGCTTGGTGGCCGAGGGGCAGGGGATCCCGGCGCTAACCCTCTGGCACCCCAGCGAGACCGAGCCGGTTTCCAAAACCGCTTACCTTGCACAACTGGCGCAGGTGGCGGCCAGCGAGATCGTGCGCCTGCTCAATCTGGGGCAGCAGGACAAGGCCGGTTTCGAGCATCCGGAAAAAGGCTTGCGTGGATTACGCCCGGCGGATATCGCCGTGCTGGTGCGGGACGGCATCGAGGCCCAGGCCATTCGCAGTCAGCTGGCGGCCCGTGGGGTACGTAGCGTTTATTTGTCGGACAAAGACTCGGTCTTCAACTCTCAGGAAGCACACTGCCTACTCTCCTGGCTGCGTGCGTGCGCCGAGCCGGATGTCGATCGTGTGCTCCGTGCCGGGCTAGCCAGTATCACATTGGACCTGCCGCTGGCCGAGCTTGATAGGCTCAACCACGATGAGCGCGCCTGGGAATCACGGGTCATGCAGTTCCGCCACTACCGGACCCTCTGGCGTACCCAGGGCGTGCTACCCATGTTGCGCCGTTTTCTGCATGACTTTCAGTTGCCGCAAACACTGATGGCACGGGTTGACGGTGAGCGTGTACTGACCAACCTCCTGCATCTGGCGGAGCTTCTGCAACAAGTGGCGACCGAGCTGGATGGCGAACAGGCGTTGATTCGCTATCTGGCGGAGCACCTTACCGAAGGGCACACCGCTGAGGAGCAGATCCTGCGCCTGGAAAGCGATGAGGCACTGGTCAAGGTTGTTACCATTCACAAGTCCAAAGGCCTGGAGTATCCACTGGTCTTCCTGCCCTTTATCTGCTCGTTCCGTCCAGTGGACGGCAGCCGTATTCCGGTGCGTTATCACGACCTCGACGGCACACCCAAGATGACCCTGACGCCGGATGCCGAGGTGATCATAGCCGCAGATGAAGAGCGTCTGGCCGAGGATCTGCGCCTGCTGTACGTTGCCTTGACGCGTGCACAACACGCCTGCTGGATGGGCGTGGCTGACCTTAAGCGCGGGCAGAGCAAGGAGTCGGCTTTCCACCGCTGCGCCCTGGGATATCTCACGACCGGAGGAGAGGTACTGTCGTCCTCGGGTGTGTTGGCGGGCATGTTGGAAGAGATGACAGGTAAACTGCCGGCCATCTCGGTGGGGCCGCTGCCGGAAATCACCACTGCACGCTTCGCGCCTCGCGAAGAGGTGCGGCCTGAACTCAAGGCCTGCCAGCCACGGCGCGTAGTCGCGGAACACTGGTGGATTGCCTCTTATAGTGCGTTGCGCATCGGCGAGCTGACTGACGAGGCAGAGACCGCCGTTCTGCATACCGACCTGTCACCCGAAAGCCCGGAAGCACAAAAACTGTTCGACGATGACCGCCTGGACGATGACGCCCAGCCCGCCACAGCTAGCAGCGGAGTCGACTTGCACCGCTTTCCCCGCGGTCCGGGGCCGGGTACGTTTTTGCACGGCCTGTTGGAGTGGGCAGGTAACGAAGGCTTTGCGAGTATTGCTGAGCAGCCCGCGCTGATTGAAGACACTGTAGCCCGCCGTTGTAACCGGCGTGGGTGGGAGGGGTGGATCGCTACTTTGAGTGATTGGTTAAAAGAGCTACTGACGAGGCGTCTGCCACTCGGCTCCACAAACTCGTCCGTCGCGCTGGCCCAGCTCACGCACTACCAGATCGAAATGGAGTTCTGGTTCTCCACCCATCGGCTGGAGGCGGAGGCCCTCGATCAGCGGGTTCGTCGCTATGTCATGCCAGGCAAGCCACGGCCCTCGGTTGAGCGAAGCCTGCTTAACGGCATGTTTAAAGGGTTCGTTGACCTGACGTTCGAGCATGAGGGTCGCTATTACGTAGCCGACTACAAGTCCAACTGGCTAGGCGCCGAGGATACCGCTTATACCCAGGAGGCCATGGCGGGCGCTGTGCTAGAGCATCGCTATGACCTTCAGTACGTCATTTATTTGCTGGCGCTGCATCGCCAGCTCAAGGCGCGTCTTCCAGACTACGATTACGACCGTCACATGGGCGGTGCTCTTTATCTTTTCCTGCGGGGCAGTCGTGCTGCCAGCAAGGGCGTGTTCTTTACTCGGCCACCACGTGAGCTGATCGAAGAACTCGACCTGTGCTTTCAGGGAAGTCCTCAACTGACCGGGGAACACGCATGACTCAAGAACAGCTTTCCTTATTCGATATGGCTTTTGCCGACGAGCCTGCGTCAGCCGATGCTGCAGCCGCTGCGCCGGCCAGGACAGCCACTGCACCGACGGCCCATACACCTGACTTCCGGCCGCTTGAACACATGGCGGATCTGTTTTTGCTGCTGGACCGCTGGGTTGAGAGGGGGTGGCTTAGGCCGCTGGACCGCGCCTTTGTATCCTTTCTTTATGAGCTCGACGGGCAGAGCCACCCGAGCGTGATGCTGGCCGCGGCATTGACCAGCCATCAGCTGGGCCATGGGCATGTGTGTCTGGATCTGGCCGAAACCTTGGGCAACCCGGACATGGCATTATCGCTGCCACCGGAGGGCGATGAAGACAGGCAACCGGTGCTGCTGCCTTCCGAGGTACTGACAGCTCTCAACGTAGCGCACTGGCTGAGTGCGCTGGAGAAAAGCCCGATTGTGGCCATTGGCCAAGTGGATGACTGTCCGCTGGTGCTCGATGGCCAGCGGTTATATCTGCGCCGTTACTGGAGTTATGAGCGCCGTGTCAGCGAAT
Source organism: Pseudomonas sp. LTJR-52 (assembly GCF_003691465.1). NCBI lineage: Bacteria > Pseudomonadati > Pseudomonadota > Gammaproteobacteria > Pseudomonadales > Pseudomonadaceae > Pseudomonas > Pseudomonas sp. LTJR-52. Next base: position 3,380,554 of record NZ_CP033105.1, on the reverse strand, counting down.
GCCTGCGGCTGCGTCTCTCCGGCCTGGGGTCTGTGCCGGATGACCTTTGCACACGCTTGGCTGCGCTGTTTCCCGAGCGTCCATTGATCGATGGCAAGAACGTGACCGACTGGCAGAAGCTGGCCTGTGCCCTGGCGGCGCGAGGCGCGTTCAGCATCATCACCGGCGGTCCGGGTACCGGCAAGACCACTACAGTTGTCCGGCTTCTTGCGCTGCTTCAGGCTCCGGCTGTCGAGAAGGGAACGCCCATGCGTATCCGCCTGGCGGCGCCAACAGGCAAGGCTGCCGCCCGGCTGACCGAATCCATTGGGCGACAGGTGCAGTCATTGGGTGTAAGCGAGGCCGTGCGTCCGCATATTCCCGTAGACGTTACTACGGTGCACCGGCTGCTTGGTAGCCGCCCGGATACCCGTCATTTCCGCCATCACGTCAGCAACCCGCTGCCGCTGGATGTGCTGGTCGTGGATGAGGCGTCCATGATCGATCTGGAGATGATGGCCTGCCTGCTCGACGCGCTTCCGCAGCACGCGCGGCTGATCCTGCTGGGCGATAAGGATCAGCTGGCCTCGGTCGAGGCAGGCGCCGTTCTGGGCGATCTGTGCCGTGATGCCGAGCTGGGCTATTACACGCCGGAAACTCGCGCGTGGCTGGAGGAAATCTGCGGGGAATGCCTGAGCGACGAATCGTTGGAAGACGGTCACGAGGAGCATCATGCCCTGGCACAGCAGGTCGTCATGCTGCGTCATTCCCGCCGGTTCAATTCCAGCAGCGGTATCGGCCAGCTGGCTCGCCGGGTAAATCTTCAGGAGGCCAGCAGTGCACGTGAGCTGCTGGTCAAAAAGACCTACGATGACCTGTTCTGCCTGCGGCTGCGTGATGCCGAAGACAAGGCACTGGAAAAGCTAGTGCTGGATGGTCACTCACCCAAGGGGCCTCACGGCTACCGGCATTACCTGCATGTGATGCAGGCGCTTCGGCCCAGTTACGACCTGCCTATGGATGATCCTGTCTGGGAAGCCTGGGCCAAGGCTGTACTGGATGCCTTCGATGAGTTCCAGCTGCTCTGTGCGGTCCGTAAAGGGCCGTGGGGAGTAGAGGGCCTTAACCAGCGGATTGCCAAAGCATTGCTTAATGCAGAGCTTATTAGTCAGGACCAGGGCTGGTACGAGGGCCGCCCGGTACTCGTGACCAAGAATGACTACAGCCTGAGCCTCATGAACGGGGATATTGGCATTGCTCTGTGTATGCCTGAACCGGCCAATCGCTCCGGCAAGGCAATTCGTGTGGCCTTTCCGCGTAACGACGGCACCGGTGGCCTGCGCTTTATCCTGCCGAGCCGACTGTCCGCTGTTGAAACCGTGTTTGCCATGACGGTGCACAAATCCCAGGGCTCCGAGTTTGCTCACACGGCACTGATCCTGCCGGATACGATCAGCCCAGTGCTGACCAAGGAGCTGATCTACACCGGCATTACCCGGGCCCGGGACTGGTTCAGCTTGATCGAATCCAAAACAGGCGTTTTTGAAGAGGCCGTGTCCCGCCGTGTCAGGCGTCTAAGCGGGTTAATGTTGATGTAAGCCCGACTCGTACGTGAACCGAGTTGGGCATCGTCGCAGAACCTTCCATCCAACCTACAGGCCTCGTAGGTTGGATAAAGCGTAGAAAGATCCAACAGGATCAAATACGTATCTGGCAACCCTGGCATTCAACCCTAAACCTGTTCGTCATTTCACCTTTTCGCGCCAAAAGCGTGCCGTAGCCACTGGACGGGCTCATCCGGCCCACATAAGGTGCGAGCTTTGATGTATCCGTTGTGAGGCTGGCTATGAATTCGCTGAACCTGATCTCCCTGGTGTTGCCGCTGGCGGCTCTGCTGGGGTGGGGCGTCACGGCAGCGTTGCTGGTCAGACAGCAGCAAGGTTTGCAGGCGCGCCTTCAGGAAACCCAGGAGCTGATTGAAGCGGAACGCAGCGAGGCCCAGCGGTTGGAAGTGGCCAACAGTCGGCAGGCGGTTGAGCTGAATGCCGAGCGTGACCGCATAAAGCAGCTGAAAGAGCAGATCGAAATGCTTCGGCAAAGCGAGACGGAGCTGCGAGCTCAGACGCGTCAGGCGCAGCTGGAGATGTCGGATCACCGTGCCGCGGCTGAAGCGGCGCGCGCGCAGCTGGACGGCCTGCAGCAGCAGCTTGCCGAGCAGCGCACCCAGCAGGTCCGCGAGCAGCAGATACTCCGTGAAATACAGACACGGCACGCCCAGTTGGTGGAAGAACATGCCACCTTGCGGACCACGCTTGAGCAAAAAGAACAGCATTTCCTTGAGCAGACTCAGCTCCTGAAGGAAAGCCGCGAGCAACTCAAGGCTGAATTCGAGCAACTGGCCAGCCAGATCTTCGAGGCGAAGGGGCAGACCTTTTCCCAGCACAGCCAGCAGTCGCTGGATGCATTGCTCAAGCCGTTTCGCGAGCAGATCGAAGCGTTCCGCCACAAGGTTGAAGATATCCACCACAAGGACACCCAGCAGCAGGCCGCTCTGGCACAGCAGCTGTTCGATCTGAAAGAGCTTAATCGGCAGATCACGCAGGAGGCCCATGAGCTGGCGACCGCTCTGAAAGGCCAGAAGAAAGCTCAGGGCAACTGGGGTGAGCTGATTCTTGAAAACGTGCTGGAGCGCTCCGGTTTGCGTCAGGGCACCGATTTCATGCGTGAGGTCAGCTTTGCCACTGAGACAGGTCGTCGTCGGCCGGACGTCCTGGTGTATCTGCCCCAGAACAAGCACCTCATCATTGATGCCAAGGTCTCGCTCAACGCCTATACCCGCTACATCAATTGTGAAGATGAGGCCGAGCGCCGGATCGCTCTGGCAGAACACGTGCGCGCGGTAGGAGAGCGCATACGTGAGCTGTCGGACCGTGAATATTTCAAGCTGCCGGGCCTTAATGCACCGGAAATGGTTTTTATGTTCGTGCCCATCGAGTCAGCCTTTGTCGAAGCCCTCAAGGCAGACGAGACCTTGTTCCAGCGGGCCATCGAACAGAATGTGCTGGTCGCAACTCCGACCACCCTGCTGACCAGCCTCAATATTGTCCGGCAGCTCTGGCGCTTCGAAGACCAGAGCCGGCACACCGCCGAACTGGCCGACCGTGCCAGCAGGGTATACGACAAGCTACGGACCTTTCTGGGAAGCATGGACGGTATTGGCAAGAGCCTGGAGAAAGCCCAGGAGGCTTATCACAAGGCCTGCGGGCAGCTCGTTAGCGGGCAGGGCAACCTGGTCAAGCAGGTCAACGATTTCCGCGCGTTGGGCGTGTCCGTCAAAGCCGAGATCGATGAGCAGTGGGCAGAGCGGGCGGACCTTGAACTGAACCTGATTTCCCTTGAGGGAGAGTCGGTGTTTCAGGAGCGTGAGGTATAAAAAAGCGCGGCACAGGCCGCGCTTTTTCATTCAGGAGCAGGCTCAGCTCTTGGCAGGCTCGGCACCGGTAAGTGACTCGTTCGCATTAACCGGCTGCGTGTCGGTCAGGTGAGAGCGGTCGGTTGCCACGTTCCAGACGATCAACGCCGCCACGATGTCGAAAATGGCCAGCACGATAAACAGTGGGCTATAGCCTACCTTGGTCACCAGCACGCCGAAGACAAACGTGAACGCCGCGGCGCCCAGGTAACCGAACATGCCACCCATGCCGGTAGCTGTCGCCACTTCACTCTTGCCGAATGCGTCAGCGGTCACCGAGTACAGCGCCCCTGAAAGCGTCTGATGGGCAAAGCCACCGATGCAGAGCAGGGCAATCGCGGTGTACGGGCTAGCCACAAGGCCAGTACAGGCTGGTGCGATCATGCAGAAGGCACCCAGCATCAGTACGATCTTGCGCGAGGTGAACAGCGAGACCTTGAGGTGCTTGTGGAAGAAGGGACTCATGTAACCGCCCAGCACGCAACCGATGTCTGCTGCCAGGAAGGGAAGCCAGGCAAACAGAGCCACTTCCTTAATGTTCATGTGACGTTCGGTCATCATGTACAGCGGAATCCAGGCGTTGAAGGTCTGCCAGGCCGGCTCGGACAGAACGCGCGCCGCTCCAATGGCGAAGAAGTTACGGCTGGTCAGAATCTTTTTCCAATTGGCTTTGGCAGGCGTCTCATCCTTGTGCTGGGCTTCCTGGCCCGAAAGAATGTAGTCCCGCTCGGTGTCGGACAGCAGTTGCTGCTGACGCGGATGTTTGTAGAACACCAGCCACAGGGCGCTCCATATAATGCCGAGCACGCCCACGATCAGGAACGCCAGCTCCCAGCCGCTCTGCAGGATGGCCCAGACCACCAGCGGCGGTGCCAGCAGGGCGCCTACCGATGAGCCGATGTTGAACCAGCCAATGGCGACCGAACGCTCCTTGGCTGGGAACCACTCGGAGGTAGCCTTCACCCCTGCGGGGATACCGGCCGCTTCTGTCAGCCCCAGTAGGCCCCGGAAAAACGCAAGCCCTTGCCAACCGTTGGCCATGGCTGCTGCTGCGCACGCCACCGACCAGGCAATGGCGAAAATCGCAAAGCCCAACTTGGTACCAATGGCATCCAGCAAGTAGCCTGCAATAGGCTGCATGAAGGCATAGCAGAGCTGCCAGGCGATTACGATGTGAGAATACTCTTCGGCGCCAAAATCGAGCTCTTTCATCATGGTGGGCGCTGCCACCGACAAGGTATTACGGGCCAGGTAGTTGACGATCAGACCGCCCGTGACAAGGGCGACCATCCACCAGCGGATTCCTTTTATTTTCATGACACACCTTTAATTGTTCTTAATGGTTGAGCTGTGCTGCAGGGCAGGGCTAAAGCGTTGAAACGCCGCAATGCGTAATCAAATGCTGCGTTCGAAACAGGACACACAAGGCGAGTAACGGGCGCGAAGCGTTCGGCGTGATATCGCCATAAAGGGGCTTAAACCTGACCAACGGAAAACGAAATGATGCGGATCGGAGGAAACATGCATGAGGCACGATGGCTTCGAGAGGTCGATGTATGATGACTTTGATTTGACGCCGGACCTGCAGGTGATGCCAAGCAAGCGTGACAGATGTAGGCCTGTCAACAGGCTTACAACCGCGCTAGTAGACGGGTTTACCTCTGCACGATAAGTAGTCCGTGCCACACGGTTTCGAATAGGTGTAATCGCTGCGAGGGCCATAGCGCTACATATCCATTTGTTATGATTGTTGTGTCATACGTCGTCATACAACTGGAAATATTATGTAACGTTCCTTTGTTACTTTGTCAATTCAGACTATCGGCGAAAGGCAGACGGTTTTGCTTTCTACGGTAAGAAATTGCAGATTTTTCCCAATAAAAAAGCCCGCGGTGTTCACCACGGGCTTTGGGGATCAGCAAGAGCTGCGGCGGAAATTAATCCAGCGTCCAACCGCTCATGGCTGCGTTCTGGGCACGCTCGGGATCGGCCTTGATGGCGCGATTGAGGGCCTTGACTGCCTCGCTACCGCCATGGGCAGCCAGCGCATGCATGACGTCCTCACCTGGAATCGTCTCATGCTCGAGCAGGCCTTGGGTAATGCTGTCCAGAGCAGGACGCAGACGCTGCAACAGGGCCATGCATTGATCGTTCAGGCGATGCAGAAGCTCATCTGCGGCCTCGATGGACGTATTTGCATCGTATTCAATGCCGGCATCACGCAGTGCCTGAATGCTGATCAGCGAGCCTTTCGGTCCCATGCCCAATGAACCCACCATCGACAGGGCCAGCTTGGAGGCTTCCTGCAGGTCTTGGGCCGCGCCCGAAGATACTTCATGGAAGTAGATCTGTTCGGCACAGCGGCCGGCGAGCAGCATCTGGATACGAGCCTTAAGTTCAGACTCCAGATGCAGACGCTTGTCTTCCACCGGTGTTACCAGTGTCACGCCCAGGGCCTGACCTCGGGGCAGGATGGTCACCTTCTCAACACGCCCAGTGTTGAGCGCCGCTGCTACCAGGGCATGGCCGGCTTCGTGTACGGCAATACGGGTCCGCTCGGTATCGCTCAGCGGCGTGACAGCAGTAGGCTGCTCACCGATACGGCAGGTCTCGATCGCATCCACAAAGTGGCTCATGCTGACCTGAGTGCAGTTCTCACGTGCCGCTAGCAGCGCCGCATGGTTGGCAATGTAAGCAATGGCAGCAGGTGTCAGGCCAACGGTGTTACGGGAGAGGGCCTCGAGATCCAGGTCACCCTGCACCTGAATTTTCTTGGCGTACAGGCGGAACAGCTCGATACGGTCTTCCAGGGTTGGCAGACCGACCGCAATGGTCCGGTCGAAGCGGCCTTCACGCACCAGTGCCGGGTCTAGCGAGTTGGCAAAGTTGGTCGCACCCAGGACAAGCACGCCGCTAGAGCCATCGAAGCCGTCCATCTCGGTCAGGAACTGGTTGATGATGCGGTTAGCTTCCGCGTCGCTTGAGCGGGACTGCTCGGCACGCTTGCCAATACCGTCGATCTCGTCGATGAAGATGATGCACGGTGCCTTCTTGCGCGCTGTACGGAACAGGGACTTCACTTTCTGAATGCCCACTCCGAAGAACATCGAGGAGAAATCACTGCCCGTCACCTGGATGAAATGCGCGTTGCATTCCGTAGCCAGTGCTTTGGCCAGCTGGGTTTTTCCTGTGCCCGGCTCACCAGTCAGCAAGACACCCTTTGGCGGGCGTGCGCCCAGTGCCGAGAAGGCGGCAGGGTTACGCAGGCAGGTAGTGATGTCCTCCAGTGCACGCTTGGCTTCATGGGCCCCAACGACATCTTCGAAAGAAACATTCGTGCCCTTGCGCTGGATCTTGAACGGGCTCATAGCGCGGAACGCCAGCGGTACGGCCAGCAGAAGCAGCAGCAGATAGGTGGGCAGGTTGGCCAACAGGCTTTCCATGACCGGACTGCGCTCAGCCGATTCGGCAAAGGTCGCAACCGGGAACAAGGTCTCGCCACGGTTCGAGTAGTCACGCAAAACCAGATCGCCGACCCGGCCAGAAGGATCGGCTACCGTGTAGTGAGCATTGGCCGTGGTAGTGATATACACCGCTTTTTCGCCAATCACAGCACCTGCAATGGCGTTGCTGCGCATGTCGTTGACCAGAACGGACAAGTCCTGCGGATGGTCTGTCCACGGTTGTGGTGCCGTGCGGACCGTATCAAGCATCGCTTGAACCGAGCCGGGGGCTGCTGTGCTGACAGTTGCCTGACCAGACGTCAGGCTCCAATAACCGATACTGCCAGCAAGTACTGCAGCCAAGGCCAGCGCGGGAATAACAGTGAAACGATGCTTGCTAAAAAAGGATTTCTTCATGGCGATTCCGGTGAGGCGAAACGTCAGCAAGAGAAAAATACTCTCGCTCGAAGGGAACTTCCGGATTATCGGCATGTAGCGCAGCGAGTGAACCCGCTCTTGTCGAAATACGATGAGTGGCGGCACCGTCGGTCGAGTTTGAAAACGATAAGGTATCTGTTGGTAAAAGAAAAATGAGAACTTTGAGCAATTGTGTAGCGTATTTACACAAGTGCTCTGGCATGCACTTCCCATTAAAAAGGTAGCGCCTGCCGCAAAAACTGGTTACGTTTCAACTGGCAAATTCATATTAATTGGCTACAACTGGATAAGCATTTCATATTTAGACAAGAACGTTTTATTCACCAATAGGACCTTTGGTGAAAAAAGACCGGAAAGGCCTCTTTATAAAAGCAGGATCGGCCCACTCATGGAAAGATTGGAACAGATGTTATGAGCCAAACCCCATCCTCTACGTCGCTGGCGATAGATGAAGCGCTGAAACACTGTATTCGCGATGCACAGCACGTGGTGTTCTTTACCGGTGCAGGCGTATCGGCCGAAAGCGGCATTCCCACCTTTCGAGATGCACAGACCGGACTCTGGGCAACGTTCGATGCCACCGAACTGGCAACCCCCGAAGCCTTTGAGGCGGATCCGGCCCTCGTCTGGGGATGGTACGAATGGCGTCGTATGAAGGTGCTGAAGGCTCAGCCCAATCCGGCCCATCTTGCTATTGCCCGTCTGGCCCAGCACTTTCCACGCGCTACCGTCGTTACCCAGAACGTCGATGATCTGCACGAGCGTGCTGGGAGTGCCGATGTACTGCACCTGCATGGCAGCCTGCATCAGCCGCGCTGTTTTGCCTGCGGCACCGGCTATTCGTTCGAGCGTGAAATATCGGTTGAACCAGATCAAGGTCGTCGTGTCGAACCGCCACGCTGTTCCAGGTGTAATGGTTTTATAAGGCCAGGCGTCGTCTGGTTTGGCGAGTCGTTACCGGTACAGGCCTTGCAACAGGCATTTGATGCGGCAGCGCAATGTGATGTCCTGCTTTCCATTGGTACATCCGGTGTGGTCTACCCGGCCGCTCAGATGCCTCATATTGCGCGTAATGCCAATACCGCGGTCGTTCATATCAATCCGCAGCCGGTTTCAGGAGTACATTCCGATGACTGGACGTTGATTGGTGCAGCAGGTGATCTATTACCTAAGTTGGAAAGAGAAGTCTTTTCCTGATGTATCTCGTTACGTGAATACAGTCCTGTTTCATAAAGTGTTCACGTTGGTTCTTGAGAATTCTGTTATTTCAATACAGCCTGCTGAATATTCAACCGTCATCAGGGAGTGATGCCAAAAGAATCTCAATATATCGCTGTGTTTAATTTCTCATTTGTTTGAGGCGAAATGGTTTCAGGGGCTTTTTTGTTTGTGATCGCAAGATCGTTGGATAGCCTACCGACATTAAGAATAATCGAGGCTTAAAGTTGAGTTCAGCAGACGCCATTATGGCAACAGGCCGCCCGCCACTTACCGTCAAACTACTGACCAAGAATCAGTTGTTGGGGCAGTTATTCCAGCACTTTCTCAATCAGCAGACGGAATTCGAGTTATGCGTGGGGGACTTCAATGGATTGGAAAAGGCCAAGGCATCTCTCTGGCTGCTTGATGTCGGTAGTGTCGCATTCGAGCAGTGCTCGGCTGTGCTGGATCAGTTGATTGGTCAGGCACCGGTTGCGCTGGTCAATACCTCGGATGAGCAGGCGCAGCAGCTCATCGAAAAGCATCCCGAGATCAAGGGAATCTTCTACACCCATACCTCCCGAGAGCTTTTGCTCAATGGCATACAGGCCCTGCTGATGGGACGGGACTGGTTGCCACGTGATGTCATGGAGCGTCTGATCGAGCGCTATCGGCGGATGCAGACACTGGAAGAGGAGGCGGTGGACCTGACCGGGCGCGAGCGTGAGATCCTGAGCCTGGTTGGCAAGGGTTATTCAAACGCGGAGATTGCTCATCAGCTCTGCCTGAGTACACATACCATCAAGAGTCATATTCATAACCTGCTTCGTAAGATTGGCGCCTCCAATCGTGCAGAGGCCGCGCTGAAGTTCTACGAAAAGAGTAAAGGACATTAACGCAATGAAGCGCTGGGGAGTCGGACTGCTGGGGATGATGATGCTGATGTCGGCACAGGCTGCCAATGATGAGGAGAATATCCAGGGCTTTATCGTCGACAACACGATCTCCCGCTTCGGTCATGACTTTTATCGTTATTTCAGCGATCGGTTGGTCGATACCAGCCAACTGGATTTCAACTTGGTAGTACGCGAGAGGCCTTCTGCGCGTTGGGGAAGTTTGGTCTGGGTGGAGCATGACCAGCGAGTGGTTTACCGGCAGTTTGTCCAACCTAATGTCTCGGAGCTCAAAGGCACGGCCTATGCAGCGGCGGACATGGTCAAGGACACAGTCGCTAAACAAAAACTGGAAAATCTTTTATATGACACCTTCGACATGGACAGAGACGAGCTATGAAGAATAAGAACGTACATTCAGCAACGATGCTAGGGCTGCTATTGCTAGGTTCCGTCTCGTCGCTCCAGGCCACTGAACTGGTCTATACCCCCAAGAACCCTGCTTTTGGCGGCAGCCCGTTGAACGGCTCGTATCTGCTCGGTAACGCGCAGGCCCAGAATGACTATGATGATCCCGATGCCACGTCATCCAGCAGTATGTCCGCTATTCAGCGTTTCACCAGCCAGCTTCAATCGAGTTTGCTTTCGCAGGTATTGACTAATGCCCGTAACGGCAAGGCAGGCAGCGTTACAACGGATGATTTCATCGTCAATATTCTCAATGACGAAACAGGGCAGCTAGTCATCCATATTACAGATCGGGTGACAGGCGAGGTCTCTGAGATTGCCGTAAACGGATTGGCCGGAACGACTTACTAAGCAGCACGCTAAATCAGGAATAGCCATTATGAAACGACTCATGATGTCGTCAGCGTTGCTGTGCGCGATGCTGATGCAGGGATGTTCTGTGCGTGACCCCATGCCCGCCGAACAAAATGCCCAACCTACACTGACCCCACGGGCCTCCACCTATTACGATCTGCTGAATCTGCCGGCACCGCGAGGCAAGCTTGTTGCGGCCGTCTATGGGTTCCGTGACCAGACCGGCCAGTACAAGCCCAGCCCGGCCAGCTCGTTCTCTACCGCCGTCACCCAGGGTGGCGCCAGCATGTTGGTCGATGCACTCCAGGCCAGCGGCTGGTTCGTGGTGCTGGAACGTGAGGGGCTGCAGAACATTCTGACCGAGCGCAAGATCATCCGGGCGACCCAGAGCAAGCCCAACACGCCACAAAACATTCAGCAGCCGCTCCCTTCACTGCAGGCAGCCAACATTCTGCTGGAGGGTGGCATCGTTGCGTATGACACTAATATTCGAAGTGGCGGCGAAGGCGCTCGCTACCTGGGAATCGGTGCGTCCCAGGAGTACCGGGTCGATCAGGTGACGGTCAATCTGCGCGCCATCGATGTACGTGGCGGACAGGTATTGGCGAACGTGATGACATCCAAGACCATCTTCTCGATTGGTCGCTCGGCGGATGTCTACAAGTTCATCGAGTTCAAGAAGCTACTAGAGGCAGAGTCTGGCTATACCACCAACGAGCCGGCTCAGCTTTGTGTGCTGTCGGCTATCGAGGCGGCTGTCGCGCATCTGATTGCCCAGGGGATCGAGCGTAAATTGTGGGTCGCCTCCGACGTTCATGCGCTGGATGACAATGAAGTCCTGAGCAAGTACGTGACCTCAAAAACGATGCCCAAGTAAGCCAATGGGGCCTCAAGCAGGCCCCATTTCCATAGGCCCGATTAATTCGGGCCTATTTGTATGCACTGACTAGGTGTGCTCAGGTATTTCTTGAGCGTCGGCCATTGCGGGCGTTCCTGTCCATTCACGGGCTCAACCGCCAGGTTGTAATTACCCCAGCCAGGACCTGCCGCCCAATAGGTTGCCGGGATACAGTTCTGTCTGAGATAGGCCAACATGTTGTCCATCAGTACCAGCCAGCGAGGATCATTGTCCGGGACGCCAAACTCGCCGATATAACCCTTCTTGCCATGCTTTTTCAGCCACTCTACAAAAGGCTTCACACGCGCCACACCATACATGGGGTCCAATGTGCTGACGTCCACGGTCTCGTAGGTGCCGCCGGAGTTGTTATCGAAATAGGTGTGCGCCGAGAAAATCAGATTGTCGGACGGGTCTTTCAGATTGAGCAGCGAATCGTTCCATTGCGCCCAGCGGGTTGCCTCCGCCCAACCATTGCCTTCGACAATGATGGGCTTGACCTTGTCCACCGTACGCACGCCATTGATGCCGTGCTGTGCTGCGGTCGGCCAGTAATCGAGCGCACCGTTGGGTTCATTCATGATGTCGTAGGCGTAGAGGGCAGGGTGCTTGGCCCAACGAAAGGCGATGCGGTACATCACGTCGTGGTAGGCCGCATACGGCACGTTCTTTGTACCAATCAGCTCACCGCGATAACGCGCATAGTTATGCAGGTCCAGAATGACGCGCACATTGTATTTCTGTGCATAGTTCATGGTCTGCTGGATCAGCCCTACATAGTCTGGGTCGAGCATGTTGTAGAGCTTGGGCTGTAGGCGCTCCCAGATAATAGGGAAGCGAATCAGGCGAACACCTCTCTCGCTCCAATCCTTGAAATGGGTTTCCGTAGGAAAAATGTAGTTGCGGTTGTTGAGGCCGGGTAGAACGTGGGCCGCAAACCCTGCGCCCGACATGTTCAAGCCAACCAGACCGACGCTTAAATCATCCGCTTGGGCTGTAGCTGATAGCGTAGCCACAGAAGCAGAGAGCAGCAGCCCCTGTACTGCACCACGGAAGAGGCGTCTGAGTCGTGCGATGGATTCAAAGCGGTTCATGAAAGTTTCCCCAATATTGAATAAATCAATTACCAGCTGCTGTGTTGCGCTGGATAAGCCGTGACAGTCGTTTAAGCACCGAGGTGATTTCTGCAGCGCATGCTGTCGTTGTGCTTGGCGTATCGACGGCTTAGCGTTTGGCTTGAGGAACGAAATGGTAGTGAAAAGGCCGTCATAGAGCGGCGATTAGTCGCAATAATGGCTATTTGGAATGATTAATTTAGGTATGTCAAAAATATGGCGAAGGCGCTTATAAAAATAATTGGCGCGGCTAAGTGACGATGAGTCAACGATTAACCGGAGCTATGAATGATGTTCGGGACAGATATTTTCGTGGACGAAAAACGCACAGGAAGCGCGAGGCGGACCAGCGAAGAGGATTTGAAGCGTTAACAGCTAAAGTTCTAAAGTGTGAGCTTGATCAATATATCGGTGGCCTCTGCCGCTGCTGCAGAAGCCACCGATTCCAAGGGCATTCCAGACGTTAATGCACGGATTGGGCGCCCATCTTGCTGAGCACTGCAAGGGTCTGCTTGAGTGCGGCGAAGGCAGTGTTGGCACTCTCATCCGTACTCAACAGGCCGTCGAACAGGCTGGCAATCAGCACGTTATCCCGCTGCGTAAACGTTTCGATAATGGCCGTTGCGTTCACCTTGCCAGCCGTACCGGTTGCCTGGATATGCTCGACCAGCAGCGAGGCAAGCAGGGCAACATAGCGGGCTGCCAGAGGGTAGGCCTTGAGAAACACACTGTAGGGCGCGTCAAGCAGGCTTGGAGAGAACCCTTTGGCGAGACCACGTTGAGCCGTAGCGGCTGCCAGGTGAATGGCTGCCTCACGGTCCTGAGTAACGGCAGGATTATCCTGCAGCGCCTTGCTCATATGGGTAATAAGTGTGTTGAGAAATACCTTGCGGTTGGCCAGATATTCGTCTTCGATATCCAGCAGGTTCTTGTGGATGTATGCCAATTGCCGGGCTTCTTCTTCGCCTTCGGCGGCAATCGTCGCGTTAAAGGCTCGCGTCAACGGTGCGGCGAGGATGCTGGGTTTGCGTCCTTCCAGCTCGGCCTGAAGAATTGGCCCGCTGGAATCTGAAAAGAAGATGCGATCCTTGTACTGCTTGAACAATCCGTTGCGGGCCGTTACCCATTGCTCGGGTTGAAAGAGCTGTACGGCCGTGCTGTCGGAAATGATGACACGGTTCTTGGGACGTGCAGACAGGTAGGCTTCCAGCTGTGGGCTGGTGAAGGCGCTGCTATCGATGACAAGGTAGCGATGGCTCACAAAGGTTCCTTGATAAAGCCTGCGGGCCAGCGAACCGGCCTGCAGTGAACAACAGGAGGCATATGATCAAAGCGCCAGGCGCATGGAAAGATCCAGTGCCTTGACGTCTTTGGTCAGCGTGCCTATTGAAATATAGTCGACACCGGTTTCAGCGATTGGGCGAATGGTCGTGTCATTGATGCCGCCCGACGCCTCCAGCCTGGTGCGGCCCGCATTGATTCTTACGGCCTCGCGCATATTCTCAAGCGAGAAATTGTCGAGCATGACGATTTCAGCGCCTGTGGCCAGGACCTGCTCCAACTCAGCGAGGTTCTCAACCTCTACTTCAACCGGCTTGCCGGGGGCGATACGACGCGCCGTCTCGACTGCCTGGGCAATACCGCCGCAGGCCGCAATATGGTTTTCCTTGATAAGAAAGGCATCGTACAGACCAATGCGGTGATTATGACAGCCGCCACAGGTGACGGCATACTTTTGTGCCAGCCGCAGGCCGGGTAGGGTCTTGCGCGTATCCAGCAGGCGGACCTGAGTACCGCTGACCAAGTCTGCGTAATAACTGCAGCGAGTCGCTGTGCCTGACAGCAGTTGCAGGAAGTTGAGCGCTGTCCGCTCGCCCGTCAGCAGGGAGCGGGCGGGGCCTGACAGAGTAAAAAGAATCTTGTCGGCCATGACCCGTTCCCCGTCCCGAACCTGCCATTCAACCTTTACGGTGGAATCGATCTGGCGGAACACCTCATCGACCCAGGCGGTGCCGCAGAGGGTGGCGTCTTCACGAGTAATGACAGTAGCCCTGGCGGTGCGGTCGGCAGGGATGAGCTGGGCGGTGATGTCGCCGGTTCCTACATCTTCAGCCAGCGCAGTGCGGACGTTGGCCTGAATTTCCTGAGGTAATTGTTCTAGGTAGGTGCTGGGCATGGACAGTCCTGGCGTGCAGCGTAAAACGCAGCCGAGTGGATGCGCTTTACGGGGCGTGGGTCAAGACGGCCAGATTACCAGAGCTTGGCTGCCGTCGCCTTACTCGATCGGCTCATAAGGCAGACCGACATAGTTTTCGGCAATGGTTTTTCTACCGGCTTCAGAACCCAGGAAATAATCCAGCTCGGTCTGCTGGATGCGGCGGCCAAAGTCATCGGTATCAGGAAAGCGATGGAGCAGGGAAGTCATCCACCAGGAAAAACGCTCGGCTTTCCAGACGCGGCGCAAACAGACCTCCGAATAGCGTTGTAGGAGGTCCGTACGGCCTTCGTGATAGACCTTGTTCAAAATCCGGTACAGGGTGCAGACATCGCTGGCCGCCAGGTTCAGCCCCTTGGCCCCTGTGGGTGGAACGATATGCGCCGCATCGCCGACAAGGAAGAGATGACCATACTGCATGGGCTCGACCACAAAGCTGCGCAGAGGCGCGATGCTTTTCTCGATAGAGGGGCCGGTAACAAGTCTGGCAGCGGTTTCGGCCGGCAGGCGCTGTTTGAGTTCATCCCAAAAGCGTTCGTCGGACCAGTCCTCGACCTTCTCGTCAGCGGAAACCTGCACGTAATAGCGGGTACGCGTCTTGGAGCGCATGCTGCATAGGGCAAAGCCGCGCTCATGGTTGGCATAGATCAGCTCTTCGTTCACCGGTGGGGTGTCGGCCAGGACGCCCAGCCAGCCGAAGGGATACACCCGTTCGAACGTCTTGAGCGCGTCTGCCGGAATCGACTGGCGCGAGATGCCATGATAGCCATCGCACCCGGCGATATGGTTACAGTCCAGGCGTACGGTTTCGCCATTCTTTTCAAAGGTCACATAGGGCTTTTCGCCTTTCAGCTCGTGAAGCTGTACGTTGCTGGCTTCGTAGACACTAAGCGCACCACTGGCCTTACGTGCCTCCATCAGATCTCGGGTGACTTCGGTCTGGCCGTAGATCATGACCGTCTTGCCACCGGAAAGCGTCTTGAGGTCGATGCGCTCTTGGCGACCTTCGAACGCCAGCTCGAATCCATCGTGGACCAAGCCTTCCCGATCCATACGCTCGCTGACGCCAGCCTCACGCAGGAGGTCGACCATGCCTTGTTCGAGGACGCCAGCACGAATGCGGCCCAGCACGTAATCAGGACTCTGACGTTCGAGGATAACGGTGTCGATGCCAGCATTGTGCAGCAGCTGACCCAGGAGAAGGCCGGATGGACCGGCGCCGATGATGGCGACTTGTGTCTTCATTGTTATGGTCTCTCGCTTATTGTGTCGTCACGTCCGGCGAAGGGATGGCCAGCGTGCGTTCTTATCTGCGTCGCCTGTATTTTTGGTTGATCATTGCCGAGCGAGAAGGCACTTTACGTAGGAAGTTCTGGACTTTTATAAACACCCTTGCATAAGAATGAGGTCCACCATGAAACCGCCCGTGCCGAATATTCCGGTGTTCATGCTCTATGGCGACCCATTGGAATGGCCTACACCGGACCTGCTGCACTGCGAGTCCATCCCCAAGCGCAGCAGCCTGCACGATTGGGAGATTCAGTTGCACCGGCATGCCGATCTGGTGCAACTGCTCTATGTGCGAAAGGGATGGGCCGAGCTTAATGTGGATGGGCAGCAGACCCGTATCGATGATGCCGCCATCCAGGTGGTGCCTGCCTTTTGCATCCACGGATTTCGGTTCTCGGAGGACATCGACGGTTTTATTCTCACTCTGGCGATGCCCCTGGTTTCCCGGCTGCAGGAGCATCTGGGCGGGCAGACCCAGACCTTCAGCCAGCCTGCGCTTTATCAGGTCGGACGAGAGCGGCGTTACATCCACACGCTGTTTGCCGCGATCAATAATGAGTACAGCTCCTCGGCGCCGGCGCGGGACCTGCTCCTGCAATCGCTGGTTGGGGTGTTGGCGGTATGGTTGGGGCGGCAGGTGATGGTGCGCGACGCCCAGGAGCGGCCCGAGCGGGGTCAGTCCTACCTGACTGCGTTTTCCCAGCTGGTAGAGGCGAATTACAGCAATCACTGGCCTATCGAGGCGTATGCCAAGGCGTTGGGTATCACACCGGCCTATCTCAATGGGCTTTGCAGGCGGCTGCGCGGACAGACCTCACTGGGCGTCATCCATCAACGGCTGTTGCTTGAGGCCAAGCGAAACCTGATCTACACGGGCCTTACGGTCAACCAGATTGCGGATCTGCTGGGCTTTTCCGAACCGGCGTATTTCACGCGGTTCTTCAAGCGGCTGGCCGGGGTGTCGCCCTCGGTGTTCCGTCAGGAGTCCTCCTCGCGCGAAGCAGAACTGCATACAGCCTGAGTTCATGGCTACACTGACGGCTCGCTTATCGATAATCGGATACCCATGGATCTTGAACTGGCCCGTACCTTTCTTGAAATTGCCCGGACTGGAAGCTTTCTGGCTGCGGCGGAACGGCTGCATGTGACGCAAACCGCGGTCACGGCGCGGGTACAGAATCTGGAAGCGCAGCTTCAGTGCCGGCTGTTCGTGCGTAACCGGGCGGGTGCGAGGCTGACGGCAGATGGTCAGGTGTTTGCCGGATATGCCAGTCAGCTGGTACAGACATGGGACGCTGCGCGGCGTGACCTGCCGCTGCCGGAGGGGTTTCGCAATCTGCTCACGGTAGGCGGGGAGGTCAGCCTGAGCAATCCATTGATCCTCAATTGGGTAAAGCGTTTGCGGGAGGCATTGCCTGGCTACGCGGTACGGGCTGAAATTGCCGACAGCAGTCGTCTACAACAGCAGGTAGAGCAAGGTGTGTTGGATGCGGCACTGGTCTATCAGCCGGAATACTGGCCAGGAATGCAGGTCGAGCAGGTGCTGGAGGAAAAGTTGATTCAGGTCTGCTCGGTAGCTCAACCTGAGCCCTATATCTACATTGATTGGGGCGAGGCCTTTCGCAAGCAGCACGACGCAGCCATGCCCGAAAAGGCGAAGGCAGCACTTTCTTTCAGTCTGGGGCCTCTGGCCTTGCAGTACCTTGTACAGAATGGAGGTGCAGGATATTTCAGGACGCGCGTCGTCCAGAGCTATCTGGATAACGGCATATTGCAGCGGGTAGAACGGGCACCGGAATTTACTTATCCCACGTATCTGGTGTACTCACGGGACAAGGAAACGCCCGTGCTTCAGGATGCGATCCAGTTGCTGCGAGACGTGATCGGTGAGGACGCAGACTGGTCCCAGCGTTGGGAGGGATGAATCCAGGAGGACGCATGGCCTTAACCATGCGCCCTCTGAATCAGGCGGCGCTTTCCTTGGAGGCGCGCTGATTGGCCGCCTCACGGTGAGTAAGTACGTTCTTCAACCAGCGTTGGTAGAGCGCAGCGATCAGGTCGGTCTGGCTGATGATGCCGACCAGGTTGCCCGGCTCATCCAGGACAGGCAGGTAATGCAGGCCCTTGTCTGAAAGCAGTGACACCAGCTCCACGATATGGGTGGTATCCCGCACACATTGCACATGGCGTGTCATAAAGCGCTCAAGCGGGATATCGCCTGGATTACCCTGCGCGTTTGGCGAGCCCGGCTCGATGGCCTTGAACAGGTCGGCCAGGGTCACGATGCCCACCAGATGCTTTGCCTCATCAAGAATCGGCAGCGCTTTCAGGTGATGAGATTCCAGCAGATTCCAGGCATCCTGTAGCCGCGTGTCAGGATGGGCGATCTGTAGGTCCCGCGACATGATCTGAGCGGCGGTAATGGCGCCCATGCTACGACTCAAGGCGTGGCGCTCGGTCTGACGGACCAGGGACTCAAGGTCGTCTCGAGTGATGTCGACAACGCCACCAAACTCCTTCATGGCCAGCTCGAGGTCTGCCGTCGTAAATCCCGCGCGCTGCGAAGGGAGCGGGTCCCGAGTGTTATGCGGATTGGCGGCTGGCGCCGGAGCTTTCGGGTAAGGCAAGCGAGTCAGGTTGTTGTAGATCAGGGCAGCTGCCAGGACGATTAGCGAACAGAGCGCCACCGGCAGCATGATGTGCAGACCGAGCTGCTGAAAAGCCGGCCCGCCTAGGCTGACCGCCACGACCACTGCAATGCCCGGTGGATGGAGGCAACGCAGGCTGAACATGGTCACGATGGTCAGCCCCATCGCCACCGCGGCGGCCAGCAGGGTATGGTCGATCCACTGGCCAACCAGCGCACCAATTCCGGCAGCCACTACGTTACCGCCAATAATCGACCAGGGTTGCGCCAGAGGACTGGACGAGACAGCAAACAGCAGCAGGGCTGATGCACCGATAGGGGCTGCAATTCGCAGCGCAATCTCGAGTCCGTAAAAGTGAGTACACGCCAGAACGCTGGCTACCATACCCAGGCAGGCGCCAAGCGTGGCACGGACCAATTCACGGGGTGGGGCTTTGACGGCAGCAGGTTTGAAACGCTTGAACCAGGGCAGCAAGGAACGCAGTCTTTTTTTCACGATTATTAGAGGCTTTTATAGGCACGCAGGTAATAGCCTCTTTATCCTAGCGAGCCTATTGGGATCGATCTAATAAATAATAATGAGCCTTTTGCTCAATAAAAGTGAATTAAAAGGCGGGCCGTTGAGACCCGCCTCTTTACTCAGGCTTCCAACGATGCTGCTGGCCCAAAGAATTCATAGCGACTTTGCGCTTCAGGTACACCCAGTGCTTTCAGCTCACGCTTGATCAGGGCCATGAAGGGCTTTGGACCCAGGAAGTAGGCATCCAGGTCACGATTCTCGGGTAGCCACTGCTCCAGTAGTGCATGTGTTAAAAGTCCGTTTGCATCGCCCCGATCCTCGGGACGCGGATGGCTGTAGCAGAAGTAGCAGCGTAGCTGAGGATGCTTTGCCTTCTGCGCTTCGAGCCACGGGCGGAAGGCTTGGACGCCTGCGTCGCGGGCGCAGTGGATAAAGGTAATAGGGCGACGGGGTTCGAGTGCCGCTTCCAGCATGGTGAGTGCCGGAGTGATGCCGACACCAGCAGTAATGAAGACTAGAGGCTTGTCAGATGGCCTGAGCGTAAACTCGCCTGCCGGTGGGAAAAGCTCAAGACGATCCCCTTCGTTTACCTGATCGTGCAGGTAATTGGAAACACGTCCCTCGGCCTCGCGCTTAACGCTGATGCGGTATTCGCGACCGTTGGCGCGTGCCGATAACGAATAATTACGGCGTACCTCTTCACCCTCCAGAATCAGGCGCATGCCAATGTATTGGCCCGGTTGAAAGTCCAGCAGGGCACCGCCGTCCTCGGGTATCAGGTAAAAGGACGTGATCTCGTCACTCTCTGCCACCTTGCGGGCAACACGAAACCAGCGACCGCCACGCCAGCCGCCGGTGGCTGCCTCATGAGTGGCGTACAGATCTTCCTCGGCGCCAATCAGGATATCGGCCAGCTGACCGTAGGCTGCGGCCCAGGCATCGATCACTTCGTCGGTAGCGATTTCCTGGCCCAATACCTCGCGAATAGCCCGCAGCAGGCAGGTCCCTACGATGGGATAATGTTCCGGCAGAATCTGCAAGGCGACATGCTTGTTGACGATCTGAGCCACCAGCGGGCCGAGCGCCTCCAGCTGGTCGATATGACGAGCATACATGAGTACGCCATTGGCCAGGGCACGAGGCTGGGCGCCACTGGCCTGATGCGCCTGGTTGAACAAGGGGCGGACCTGCGGGTACTCGTTGAGCATCATCTTGTAGAAGTGAGTCGTCAGTATCTCACCTCCGGTTTCCAGCAGCGGAACGGTGGACTTGATGATTGTGCGTTGTTGAGTGGTTAACATGGTTCAGCTCCTGCGTTGGCTTTACCTGAGTAATACACGAGGCATGCCAATAGCGAGAGCTTTTAAAATCAATAGGTTATCTAGATTCGAGTCATTTTGACTGCTTAATGTGTTTGTCAAAATGACTCTATGAGAGGTCATAATGACCACGGCTCCGTTGTTGTCTGCACTGATTCCCCTGGTCGCCGACCTGTCCCGAGAGCTGCCGGAGCAAGAGCGCTATCGCAAATTATTACTGGCACTTCGGGAGTTGCTGCCCTGCGATGCCGTTGCCTTGCTCAGGCTGGATGGCGATCAACTAATACCACTAGCCGTACAGGGGCTCAGCCCTGATACGTTGGGGCGGCGCTTTCGCATCAGTGAGCACCCGCGGCTCAAGGCGCTGATCGAACATCGAGGGCCGACCCGCTTTGCAGCAGACTGCGACTTACCCGATCCCTATGACGGTCTGGTTGAGGGCCATGAAGCCCTTGAAGTCCATGACTGCCTGGGCTGCCCTCTGTATGTGCAGGATCAGGTCTGGGGATTGCTGACACTCGATGCTCTGGAAGAAGCGCGTTTCGGCACTGTGGATCTGGATATGCTGCAAGCCTTTGCCAGTCTGGCTTCGGCCACCGTAACAGCAGCCGAGCGGATCAATGCTTTGACGCGACGCGTGGCCGATGAAAGCCAGTTGGCCGAACTCTACAAGCAGGCAGCAGGGCAGGTGCGAACCCGTGAGCTGATCGGGCAGAGTGCTGCACACAAGCAGCTCCTGCAGCAGATCGCTCTTGTAGGGGATAGCGATCTGACCGTATTGGTGACGGGAGAGACCGGTGTTGGCAAGGAGCTGGTGGCCGAAGCCATTCACGCGCAGTCTGCCCGTGCACGCCGGCCCTTGATCAGCATCAATTGTGCGGCGTTGCCGGAAACCCTGGTCGAAAGCGAGTTGTTCGGGCATGTGCGTGGCGCCTTTTCCGGAGCGATCAGCGAGCGCAGCGGCAAGTTCGATCTGGCCAATGGCGGGACGCTGTTTCTGGATGAAGTGGGTGAAATGCCTTTGGCGGCTCAAGCCAAATTGCTCCGGGTTCTACAGAGTGGTCAGCTACAGCGGGTAGGCTCGGATCGTGAGCATCATGTCGATGTTCGGGTCATTGCGGCCACCAACCGCGATCTGGCCGAAGAGGTAAAAGCTGGCCGTTTCAGGGCGGATCTCTACCATCGTTTGAGTGTGTACCCGCTGAAGGTGCCCGCCTTGCGCGAGCGTGGACGTGATGTACTGCTTCTGGCCGGCTACTTTCTTGAGGAGAACAGGGCGCGATTAGGATTGCGTAGCCTGCGTCTGAGTCCTGAGGCGCAGAAGTCATTATTGACCTATGACTGGCCTGGGAATGTGCGCGAGCTGGAGCACCTGATCAGTCGCGCCGCACTCAAGGCGCTGTCGAGCTACGGCGAGCGTCCCCGTATCCTGAGTATCGACAGCCACTCGCTGGATCTGCCCACTGCAGCACTCATTGCAGACATAACGCCTGCTGTTGAAAGGCCCGACCTGCCTGTTAGTCTTCCCTTGCGCGAAGCGGTAGATACCTATCAGAAGCAATTGATTGAAGCATCGCTCGAGCGGCATCACCATCGGTGGGCGGATGTAGCCCGTGAACTGGCCGTTGACCGCGCCAACCTGAGCCGCCTGGCCAAGCGATTGGGGATCAAGTGATGTAGCTAACCTGATCCAGATCAGGTTTTGGGTTCAAGCGCCGCTGCACCATGGGTATCCGAAGAGGTCCAATAGTGCATCGAGCAGGAGAAAGGATATGACGCAGCGACTCGAATATCTCAGCCGCGAGCAGATAAAAGCTATCGCGGCATTGGCAACCTGTACCCAACTTACCCATGACGGGTTTGGTACCGGGCTAGGGGGAGGCTTGGGATTGGGAGGCGAATCCGCCACAGGCTCACTGATTGGTGAAACACTGGCTGAACAGCGTTTGCGGGAGGCGATATCCGGTCTGACCCACGAACAACTGGTTGAACTGCTGGCGCTGGTCTATGCCGGTCAGGACTGGAGTACCGCGCGGGCGCTGGAAGAATATGCAGCATCCAAGCAGTCGCTACAGGACCTGTGCTCGGAGTTTCTTATCGACAAATGCATCGAGCACAGTCCCTATCTGCATGAGCATCTTGAGCGAGCTTTGGACGTGATCGCCTGATGCTGCGGAGCCCTCCGGTGGGGCTCCTTGAGTGGGCAGGGCAGCAATCAGGTGGATGGCACCGTAGAGGGGAGGTGGACTTCTACCACGACGTGGTCGTCAATATTCTTGAATTCGGCATGGCCGCCAAAGCTTTCACACAGCGCCTTGACGATGGGAAGGCCCAATCCCCAGCCGCGATCATCGCTGCGGGTGGAAATGAAATAAGGCGTTGCCAGGTTGACCAATACCTCGTCAGGCATCCGGCCCTGGTTGCGAACGCACAAGACAATGCGCTCGGCAGACATCGTCTGGCTGACGTCGATTCGCGTATCAGCTGTTCCATGCTTGGCAGCATTGATGATCAGATTGTCGATGATGCGCAGCAGGGCGTGCTTGTCCCAATAGACGTGCTGTTCAGGTGACTCAAGGGTGAGCGTGATCTCGTTCTGTACTTGAATCCGCAGGTTACTGATCGCCTCGCCAAGCAGCGTACCAAGGCTCAGCTTTTCACCGTGCAGCTTGATCCCACCGCCCAGGCTGGTATGGGAAATATCCAGTACGTTCGTGATCATCTGATTCATACGCTGCAGGTTTTCCTCGAGCAGCTTCAGCATGTCATCGGTGCGTCGGGCAGGTGTGCGACGCATAAGGCTGGCTACCATGGTCGCGGCGGTCAGCGGGGAGCGAAGGTCATGGTTCAGCGAACGCATGAAGCGCTCCAGCATGATCTTTTCGGCCTCCAGGTTTTCACTGCGGGCAATGGCGACGTTGCGCTGGTTTTCGATGCTCGCCAGACGAGTGCTCGATTTGAGCAGGGACGAAATGGTAGCCAGGACTTCGTCCCGGTTGATCGGGTGGGTCAGATAGGCTTGGGCGCCCTGGTTGAGCCCCATAGCCTTGTCCTTGCCGCTGACGAACGTGGCCGAAATATTGATAATGGCCGGCATCTTGTTCTGATCCAGCTTCTTTTCAATGGCCTGAATCAGTTCGAAGCCGCTCATGTCCGGCAGGTTGATATCAATGATCACCAGGCTGGTCTGATCGTTGATCAGCTCGAGGCCAGCACTGCCGCTTCCGGCCTCGAGAATATCGAAGTCAGGCTGGGACAGCAGAATCTTCCGCAGCACATAACGGTTCGCATCCGTATCATCAATGATGACGATGCGCTTACGGTCACTCATTTCTCAAGCTCCTGGACAAACTCTGTACCTGACAGAGCAACTGCTCAAGATACCCAGGTTGGGATTTTTGCAGAATGGCATGGCAATAGGGTCTGAGACGGGCCAGCTCTTCATCATTAAGAGCCTTGGCCGTGTTGACCAGGACGCGACGGTGCATGGACCAGTCCATGCTCTCCAGCAGCTCTTCACCGCTGGTATCCGGCAGATCGAGGTCAAGGAAGATGATATCCGGTCGCACGGCATTGAGCTTGTCCATGCTGGCCTTGGCGCTATCAGCCTCAATCATGATCGGGGCGTAGCTTTCCAGGGCGCGGGTAACGATATAGCGATCGGCTTCGCTGTCGTCGATCAGCAGAATCGTCATGCCGGCGAGGGCGTTCTGCTCGAGTGTGGAGGCGTTTTCCTCCAGCGCTATCGGGATGCGCAGGTAGAACTTGCTGCCCACGCCCTCCTGGCTGGTCAGATCAATTTCGCCTTTGAGCAGGGTGGCCACCTTCTGCGCCAGGGACAAGCCCAGCCCCGTCCCTTCAATGTTCTTCCGGCCCGGTGATTTGATCCGGTAGAACTCGTCGAATACCTTTTTCTGGTTTTCTTCGGAAATGCCGATCCCGGTGTCGGCCACCATGAATTCGATCTGCTGGTCGTCCGGACGGAAACAGCGAATCGTCACGCTACCCTTGGGCGTGTACTTGAAAGCATTGGAAATCAGGTTGCGCAGGATCTGGAACAGACGCTCCCGGTCCGTATTCAGAATGATGTCTTCCGGCAGGCGGTCGAGCCGGTAGCTGACATTCTCGTAGCGGAACGAAAGCGCGGCGGCAAAGGCTTCGATTCGCTCCAGAAGTTCATTCAGGCTGAACGGTTCAGCCATGACTTTCATTCGACCGGACTGCACTTCAGCCAGATCCAGTAGCTCATTGACCAAGGTTGAGAGTTCGGCAGCAGCATCACTGATGAATTTGACCTGACGGTACTGTTCTCCATTCAGTGGTCCGTCCTGACCGGAGATCAGGAGCTTCGAGATGTTCTCGATAATGTTGATCGGCGTCCGGAACTCATGGGTCATGTTGGAGAAGAAGCGACTCTTAGCTTCGCTGGCATCCTGCAGCTCCTGAGCGGTCTTTTCCAGCTCGGAGTACAGGGCCACAACCCCCTTGTTGGTTTCCTCCAGTTCCTTGTTGGTGTCCTCCAGTTCCTGCTGCTTGGCGCGCAGTTCCGAGGTGGTCACCAGCAGGTCTTCGCTCTGGAGCTGCATTTCCTTGTAAGGGTCCAGCGCACTCTTGTCGGTGAGCTGATGCAGCAGCCGACTCAGCTCCGCCTCGCTGGGAAAGGGCTTGGGTACGGACAGGTATTTGGCGGCGCGGATTCGGGTACCGCTCGAAGAGGTGTCGATCTGGAAATCGTCCATCAGGCGCTGAGCGCCCCGCAGACCTACACCCATACCGGTCTGAGAGACGTAGCTGCCATTAAGGATATCGTCCAGATTCTGGATGCCTGCACCGTTGTCCTGCGCTTCAAAGCACAGGCCGCTCAGGCGTCCTTCACTAGAGCTCATCATGTAAAAGCTGAATCGACCCTGCCTGGCGTACTGGTAGATATTGCGTGCCAACTCAGAAACCGTAGTGGCAACGCGAATTTGGTCAAGCCTGGTTAGCCCAATCCAATCGGCAAGCTGCTTGGCACGTTGGCGACACCAGACGATGTCCTGTTCGCTTTCGATGCGCAGGCTAGAAATCAGGCGGTCATTAGACATGACGTACTACCAGCGCCGTGGCGTCATCCGTTGAGCGCTTGAAATCACGATGAATCAGGGCGGCGATAATGGCGGGATGCTTGCCTAGCAGGCCGGTATACCCTGCAAGGTTGACCCGGGAATTGATACCATCCGAATTCATGACCAGCACGGTAGATTCATCCCAGGGATAGGAAAAGGATTGTACGCGGCCTATCTTGTAGCCAACAGTACCGTTGGCCGAGACCATGCTTCGCGGCCGATCTGCCATCAGGGTGCCGGCAATGTTGCCAACACCACAGAAATTGACGGTGCCTTGTTCCGGTAGAATTTCAGCAAAGGCCAGGGCTGCACCACGTGTACTGGTCAGGGCACGGTGCATGCGCTCCATCAGCTCGGTCAGGGGAAGGCCGGTGGGGTGGTTGAGAAATATATCCCGAGCCTTAGCACTGGCTTCTCTGGCCTGTATGCCATGCCCAAGCCCGTCACACACCATAATCCGGTTGTTCAGCACAGCCCAGCTGTCGCCACACACTTCCTCCCGCGGATGCGGGGTGCACAACACACCGTCTTCAAACTGCTTGCCTAGAGGCGAGGGCGCCAATTGCGTTCGGGAAAATACAATAGTGCCCTTGCCCGGCTGCGAGTAGATGTCGAAGCGATCAGACATACGCCGGATCGCCCCCAGTCCGGCTCCCATCGTACCCTTGGTGGAATAGTTGTCGCTCAGGCACTGCGCCACGTTGACCATGCCTGGACCGCTATCGACTGCGATCAGGTCCAGCTCATGGTTATTATGGCTCAGGTACAACTCGCCTTCGCCGGCATGGTTGACCAGATTGCGTGCCAGCTCCTGGACAACAAGGGTCAGCTTGCCCAGTACTTCTTCGTCATCGGTCAGTTCGCGGGCATGACGGATGACCGCCCGGCGCGCAGCATCCACGTGAGCAACATCGGAAACCGAGAATGTCTGGCTGCAATACAATGGGGTCAACGCCACTTCCACAACTCCACACGTGTACCCTGGCCGGGTGCACTTTCGATTGCGAATTCATCCACCAGCCGCTTGGCACCGCTCAGGCCCAGGCCCAGACCATTGCCTGAGGTATAGCCGTCCACCATGGCCTTGCTGATGTCATCGATTCCCTTACCCTGGTCGGTGATGACCAGGTGAACGGCGCTGCGGCCGTTACGCATCGTATCCTCGATCACGCATTCGCCGCCGCCGCCGTAAATCAGAGCATTACGGGCAATCTCGCTTGCGGCCGTAACGATCTTGGTCTGTGAGACAAGCCCCAGCTTGGCTGTCTCGGCAGATTGGCGTACACGCTGCCGGATGAGGACAATGTCAGTCTCCTGCTTCAGCGGAAGTATGTCTTTCTTCGCCACGCTCTAGCTCCAGGAGTTCATCATCCGCGACCATCTGTTCCAGACGGGCCATCCCTTTTTCTACATTCAATGCCGTGGCAATGCCGTCGAGTGACAGGCCTAATTCGACGAGCGTGATTGCGACGGCAGGTTGCATGCCCACGACGATGACCTTGGCGTCAAGGATGCGAGAGACATTGGCAATGTGGGACAGCATGCGGCCAATGAACGAGTCGACGATCTCCAGGGAAGAGATATCGATCAGCACGCCCTTGGCTCGGTGCTTGACGATTTGATTGGTCAAATCTTCCTGCAGGTCCAGGGCCAGTTGGTCGTGCATGTCGACCTGGATGGACAAGAGCAGGTATTTGCCCATTTTGAGAATAGGGATCTTGTCTACCATGGCGGCTCCTTAGCGTGCCGTAGCAGAAACGAGACGAACGTTGAGCTCTTTCAGAGCCATCTGGAATGCATCGGCCAGCGAGGCTTTGGTCACGACGTCACCGAGCTCTACGCCCAGATGGACGATGGTGGCGGCGATTTGCGGACGAATACCACTGATGATGCACTTGGCGCCCATCAGCTTGGCGGCGGTCACTGTCTTGAGCAAATGCTGGGCGACCATGGTGTCCACAGTAGGCACGCCGGTAATATCGATAATGGCAAGGTCGGACTCGGTCTGGACGATCTTTTCCAGTAGGGCTTCCATCACGATCTGGGTACGGTTGCTGTCGAGCGAGCCGATCAGGGGGATGGCCAGGATGCCTTTCCAGAGTTCAACGACAGGGGTCGAGAGCTCCAGCATGCTTTCCTGCTGCTCGCGGATAATCGCCTCACGGCTTTCCATGTGGCTTTCAACACAATACAGGCCGAGCTTGTCCAGTAATTTGCTGGCAATCCATACCACCTCTACCGGATTGGCGCACTGCGCCTGAATCCGTGCAAAAAGAGGCTCTTTTAGCGAGAAGACAAAAGTTGCCGTTTCAGACGGTGAAAATCCTTGTCGGCTCTGGCTGCGAGACAGACGATCCAGCATGGCCTTAACCGGGCTCCACTGGTCATGATGAAGATCATCCAGGCCTTCGGCAGCCGCAACGGTCAATAGCTTGAGCATTTCTTTAGAATTGCTCTTGACCGTCTCCTCATCAATCAGATCGGTACGAATACCTGCTGAGCGTTGCGCAGTGACCCATTCCTCTAACAACTCGCGTTCATGCTGTTGTAAAAGCTCGGCAATAACAGATGCAGGCATTGCTTATCCTCGTAAGAAAAGCGAGGTCGCCAGACGCGTACCTCATGGACATCAGATTCAACCTGAGTGTCCATCATGCAGTATTTTGCGGGCTGGCATGATGGAATCGTGGCGTCGGGTCATTGATGCTGAATAATCAGCCTTTTAATGTGGCCTTCGACCCGCGATTCAAGGGATGGTGCACACACTGAATCAAAGAATTTCAGTGGCAGACAAGCGGAGGGTAGAGCGTGCAGGGCATGAAGCGGTATGGCGTTTCATGCCCTGCCAGGGAGGGTTACTGCGAGCTCAGTGCCTGCTGACCCGCGCCCTGCAGATCCTTGCGGCGGAACAGAACCAGCGTAGCCGTCAGGCCAAGTACGGCCGCCAACGTCAGCCAGATGCCCGGTGCGGCACGATTGTCCAGCGTATGGATCAGCCAGGTACAGATGACCGGGGTGAAGCCGCCAAAGGTCGCCGTGGCCAGACTGTAGGCCAACGAAAAGCCTGTAGTCCGTACGTCAGCCGGCATGACCTCAGCCAGGGCCACGACCATCGCGCCGTTATAGCTGCCATACAGGAAAGACAGCCATAGCTCGACTAGCAGCAGACGGGTGAACGAGGGCTCGTTCGTTAACCAGATCAGTGCAGGGTAGGCCGTAAAAATAGCCAGAACCGTTGCTGCGATCAGCAAGGGGCGACGTCCGATCCGGTCCGATAGCGAACCCATCACAGGCAACCAGATGAAGTTCGAAACTCCTACACACATGGTGACCAGCAAACTGTCGATGTCGCTCAGGTGCAGTTCGGTCTTGCCAAAGGTCGGGGTATAGGCGGTGATCAAATAGAAGGATGCTGTGGTCATCGAGACCATGGCCATCCCGGCGATGATCAGGCCGAAGTTGCTGCCAATGGAGCGGATTACCTCGCCCAGAGTTGGACGGTGGTGACGCGCCTGGAACTCGGGCGACTCCTCCAGCGAGCGGCGAATGATGAACAGCACGGGTACGATCAGGCAGCCAATCAGGAAGGGAATACGCCAGCCCCAGTCACCCATGTCTTCTGGAGACAGGAGACGATTGAGCATGACGCCCAGCAGGCCGGCAAAGACCACCGCTACCTGCTGGCTGGCTGACTGCCAGCTGACAAAGAAGCCGCGGCGGCCGGGCGTTGCGATCTCGGCCAGATAAACGGATACACCACCCAGTTCGACACCCGCCGAGAAACCCTGCAGAAGACGGCCCAGCAATACCAGGATGGGCGCAAGCACGCCCAGCGTGGCATAGCCGGGCACCAGTGCAATCAGCAAGGTTCCGGTGGCCATCAGGGCCAATGTGATGACCAATCCCTTGCGACGGCCATGACGGTCGATATAGGCCCCTAGAAAGATGGCGCCTAGAGGACGCATCAGAAAGCCCGCTCCGAAGGTTGCCAGGGACAGCATGAGCGAAGCGAGGGGGTTGTCGCCGGGGAAGAAGGTTTTGGCAATGGCGGTGGCATAGAAGCCATACACCATGAAATCGTACATTTCCAGGAAGTTGCCGCTGACAACCCGGAAGATGGCTTTGCCTTTGGAGTTGTTCGCCATGGGTACACACTCGATGTTGGAATAATCGGCCCTGACGTATCTGGTTACAAATATCAGGCTCTTTTGAGTCACGCGCTTGTAACCATATGTGTAATTGCTACCTTACGGCAAGGCTTGTCAGCATGCGCATTTCCAGTTATGGGTGTCTGGCATCACTATTTTGGAAAAGCAAGAGGGGAAGGCTCTGGCTCGAAACGCCAGACGGACGTGGGTCCGCATTCCAGCAAGGCTTGACGCTTACAAAAGCGCTTGGCCGACAGCTGTTTGTGTCTCATCAGTTTCGCTTTTGCAAAATGTGACCGTTTGGGCGAAGTGAGGATCCAACCTGCTCATTCAGCTGGTTCGGCTTTAACTGTCCCTTTCATCTTTGCTAAGACAGCTCATCTCGACCGGCACAGGTATGCCTATGAGGTTAGTTTGCTAAGCAATTTAATGGCACACTGGGCAGGCAACGCGTTGTCTGCACCGGGCCTTTGGCTGAAATGCCGAGCCGTGGAAAGCGATGCGTACCATAAAGACAAACGACAAATGAATTGAATCTCGACTGCCAATGAGATCTTGCACCTCTCGATTTTTACGGTGCACCATTTTTAAGGAGAGCCACCCCTGATGAAGACCTTTAGACTGAGCACGCTAACCCTCTCGTTAATGGCTTGCAGCAGTACAATGGCCTTCGCCGGTCAAGCGGATTCCAATGGGTTTATCGAAGACAGCCATCTTCAACTCCTGAATCGCAGCATGTACTTCAATCGCCAGGTCAAAGGCGATGGCCACCACGAAAACGCGCATAACCAGCGTGATCCTCGCGACTGGTCCTATGGTCTTCTCGCCAATTATGAATCGGGGTTCACCCAGGGAACGGTAGGTTTCGGGGTAGACGCCTTCGGGTATCTTGCGCTTAAACTCGACGGCGGTAATGGCCATGCTGGCAGTGGCAATGTCCAGGTTAACTCGAGTGGCGAAACCCAGGATGAATATTCAAAGGCTGGCGGCGCGGTAAAGCTGCGAATTTCCAACACTATTCTGAAGTATGGCGAAATGCAGCCGACGGCCCCGGTGTTCGCGGCAGGTGGCAGCCGACTATTGCCGCAGACTGCACGTGGTCTGAACATCATTAGCAAGGAAATCGATGGTCTGACCCTGGACCTGGGGCATTTCACGGCGGGTACCGAACCAACCTCTACCAGCACCGATGGCGGATTGTGGGCGACCTATGCCGGCGTCGAAACCCGCAAGGTCGACTACCTGGGTGGCGCCTATCAGGTTAATGACAACCTCAGTGTCTCGCTGTATGGCTCGGAATTCCAGGACCTCTGGCGTCAATACTACGGTAACGTCAACTATGCGCTGCCCTTGCAGGATGATCAGTCGCTAACCTTCGACTTTAACATCTACCGTACCAATGATGAAGGGCGTGCCGAGGCGGGCTCTATCAGTAACACGGCCTGGTCTCTGGCAGCGGCCTATAACCTAGGCGCGCATACTTTTACGCTGGCGCACCAGCGCATTCACGGCGATACGCCCTTTGATTACGTAGGCTTCGGCAACAATGGCGCAGGCGGCGGCGGTGATTCGATCTTCCTGGCCAACTCGATCCAGTGGTCTGACTTCAACGCACCGAATGAAAAGTCCTGGCAGGCGCGTTACGACCTGGACATGACGTCCTATGGCGTGCCAGGTCTGAGCTTCATGGCCCGCTACATCTATGGCTATGACATCGACGGTACTCATGCGGACGCTGGCGGTGCCTACGTATCCCGAGACGAGGCGGGTGCGGTAACAGGTTATGCCTACGATCATAATGACAAAGAGCGTGAAACCAACCTGGAGGCCAAGTATGTCGTTCAGGAGGGGCCGGCAAAGGATCTGTCCCTGCGCGTTCGTCAGGCGTGGCACCGTGGCGCTGCCTCGACGGGCGGGTCGGTTAACGAGTTCCGCTTGATCGCGGATTACCCACTCGACATCTTCTGAATACGAAAGCCCGGCGCTGTCGGGCTACTGATTGGCTTACACCAACGGTTTGGGTTCTCGCTCAAGCAGGGCAGGGCTGTCGTTACGAACACTGCCGACAGCCTTGTTCACCGGATACCACTCGAACTGGTCGACAGAGATCGCGCCGTCCTGGGCGATTTCCTCGGCGCGTTCGGGTGAGAGGTCTGGCTCTATCCATTCCCGGGCCGCTTCAGGCGTCAATACCAGCGGCCGTCGGTCATGAATGTCGATCATGCCTTCATCGGCAGCCGCCGTGATGATGACGAAGCCATCATCTTCATGTTCGTGTTGGTCGGTACGATGAAACTGTCCAATGGCGGCAAAGAACATCGGCTCGTCTGACTTCAGCTTGATGAAGTAAGGCTGCTTGCGTTTGGGGTCATCGGCATCCTTTTTCCATTCATACCAGCCATCAGCTGCTACCAGTGATTTTCCATGCTTCCACAGGCTGCGAAACATTTTACTGGTGGCCGCTGTTTCTACACGGGCATTGATGACAGGAGGCCGCTTGGGCTTGTGTGACTCGGGATCACGCGCCCAAAAGGGTGCATATCCCCACGGCACTGGATCGAAGCGGATGCCTTCGGTCTCTTCATGCAGCAATTGCACCCGGGTGCCAGGTGCCACGTTGTAACGGCCAATGGGCATGGGGTCGAGTCCGCCTGCAAAGTCGACCGATGTCTTGAGCGCCTCGATATAGTCTATGGCGGTCCGGTATTGCGCAAATCGTCCACACATGAAGAGATGCCTGGCTGCTAGTACTGTCCAGTCGACAACACCGCCTGGCATAAGACTTCATTTTTTAAGAAAGGCGCAGCAGGGCGGCGGGCGGTGCGTCTTGATACAGGAGGCGCTAGAAGGCCCTTGGCTAGTAATAGTCAAACTCCCTAAAGGGGCCTAGAATTTCAAGCATATTCACCTTTGAATAAGGTCGCAGCAGTATGTCGATCCGCGCCAAGCTTATTACGCTGGTAATAGCCATCTTGGCTCCGACACTGTTGGCTTCTACATTCGCCATCTACTACGTCTACCAGGATCAGCGAAGCAAGGTGGAAGAGAGCATGCGGGCCACCACCCGGGCGCTTTCGCTGGCCGTTGACCGTGACCTGCTCAGGCGTGATGCCATTATCTCGACTTTGGCCATTTCACCTTCCCTTGAGCGCAACGACCTTGAGGCCTTCTACAGGCATGCGCGACGGATTACCCAGACCTGGGAAAACTCCATCATCCTGTTCGACCTGGACGGGCAACAGCTAATCAATACCCGTAGACCTTTTGGTGCAGACCTTCCCCATAGCATTAACGCTGAAATCAATGCCACTGACTTCAACAAGCCATTACTGGTGAGCGGACTGTATGTCGCGCCTGTGGGGAAAGAGTACAGCTTTGCGGTCCGGCGGCCTGTTTTTCGTGATGGGCAGGTCGCCTACTTTATTGCAATGGGCTCGTTTGCCTCGCAGATGGATACGGTGCTTAAAGAGCAGCAGCTGCCCCAGTCTTGGCTGGGCGTCATCATGGATTCCAAGGCTCAAGTCGTAACCAGAAGTAGCCGTCCGCAGGACTTTGTAGGAAGACAGGCTTCAGGCCCTTTGATGGATCGACTGATGGTCGAT
Source organism: Pseudomonas sp. LTJR-52 (assembly GCF_003691465.1). NCBI lineage: Bacteria > Pseudomonadati > Pseudomonadota > Gammaproteobacteria > Pseudomonadales > Pseudomonadaceae > Pseudomonas > Pseudomonas sp. LTJR-52. The sequence continues at coordinate 3,347,448 of NZ_CP033105.1, read as the reverse complement.
AGTGAAGGGTTTCTCGATTCGGTCTCGCTGGAAGGCATGCCCATGCGCTCTTTCTTCAGCAAGGCACCCTTGTCGGGGTGGTCAGTGGTTATTGGCCTCCCACGCGCGGAAATTCAGCGTACGGCTATTCATGCCTCGATTGCTGTCATCGTAGGGTCACTAATTCTGTTGGGGTGCGCCATTCTTCTTGCTTTCTGGATGGGGCGCAGAATCGCGCAGCCGCTTCGCCTGCTGGATCAGACGGCCCAGGCGCTGGGCCGGGGCGAGGCGATCAAGCCCATTACAACAGGCATGGTTGAAACGGACCGCACTGCCAGCGTACTGGCAAAGGCCAGCGAGGAAATACAGAGCGCCAACGCCAAGATGAACCAGCGGGTGGATGAGGCGGTTGCTCAGGCCGAGCGCTCGCAGAAGGCGTTGCTGCAAGGGCAGAAACTGGAATCTCTGGGGCGCCTCACCGGCGGTATTGCTCACGACTTCAATAACCTGCTGCAAACGCTAACCATGGGGTTGGCGCTGGCTGAGAAGTCAGCCACGACGCCCCGCGCCCAAAAAGCGATCGAAGCCTGCAGCCGGTCTGTCGAGCGGGGCACCAAGTTGACTCGCCAGCTAATGGCATTCAGTCGCAGCCGGGTTGACGAGGCTCGTACAATGGACCTGCGTACGGTCCTGATGGGCATGAGCGATCTGCTGGACGGCGCCTTGCCCAGCCGTATAAGGCTCACGCTGGAAATACCTGACCAGTCTTGGTCGGTATTCCTCGATCCGCTTCAATGTGAGTTGGCCGTCTTGAACATGGTATTCAACTCCCGCGATGCCATGCCTGATGGCGGCGAAATCACCGTCTCGCTGGTGCGCAAGGTAATCCAGACCGGTGAAGTAGAGGGGTTGGCAGGGGGAGAATACGTGGCGTTGTGCGTGAAGGATAATGGCCATGGCATGAATGAAGATGTGCAGGCCAGGGCCATGGAGCCGTTCTTCACGACCAAGGAGGTGGGGCAAGGCACCGGGCTTGGGCTTGCCCAGGTCTATGGGTTTGCCAGGCAAGCGCGGGGGACTGTGCTGATCGAAAGCGCTGTAGGCGTAGGCACGACCCTTACAATCATGCTGCCTCTGGGGGAAGCCGTATTGATCGAGCACCAGGAGGCCGCTTCCGACAGCGCGTTGCCTGCTGCGTCTGCCCGGGTGTTGCTGGTGGATGATGACGAGCAGGTGAGGGAAGTGGTCGGACCGATGCTGGAGGAATTAGGGTTTGAAGTAACCACAGCCGCCAATGCCGACGAGGCCTTGCAGCGGTACGAGACGATGCTGTCCGGCTCGCCCAGCGTACGACCCAACATCATCTTTTCCGACATCATTATGCCTGGCCGTCTGGACGGCGTCGGACTGGCGTTGGCGCTACGCGAGCGCGATCCAGGTTTGCCGATTGTATTGGCCACCGGTTATACCGAGCACGCGGTAAAGGATTATGGCTTCAAGGTCCTTTCCAAACCCTACGATTTGAAGACCCTGGCGCAAACCCTGAGAGATGAACTCGACCGCTCTGCCGCCTGAATAGGCATTAAGCATTACCCGTCCAAGATAGCTGTTGGGTATCGCTGGGCTGTACCCAACCTGCTGAGCGGAGTAACGGAGAGGGCAATTAGGATGGGTTGAGCAACACGATACCCAACTGGAGCGCAAGAACCGCATCAGTAAGGTATCCAGCAGAGCGGTTGGAGATTGCATCACGGCATCCAACCGACTCGCTTATGACCACCTGACCACAGGATGCCAGCCATCAATCAGGCTGGCATCTCATACGTCAACCCATTCGGGCCTGTATCAGCAGGGCGTAGCCCAGCGCCATCAGCATCCAGGCTAACAAAGGGCCAAAGGCCCACTTCCAGACTTTCGCCCGAGGGTCGAACCCTACGCCGTGCACAAAGCCGCCCGCCACGCCCCACATCACCAGCATAAGCATGCTATGGCTGTAATGGCCTTCGGCATTCAGAAACGCAGTGGGATAGATGAGCAGCAACAGGCACAGCGGCGAGGCGAGGAGCAGGGAGAGTACCCTGAACCCTCCTCGCAGCAGTACCGGGCGGGCGTGAGTGATCACAGCTGGATCTCCTCGTCGAGATTTACAGTCGCTTCGAGCCACAATGCATTCATGATGCCGAAGCCGCACGCCAGAGCGATACCGAGAACCCAGGTGAAATACCACATGATGATGACTCCTGAAGATATTTAGGGCCTGTCCGGCTGATCCCTGGGACTGTTCTGAGCCTCCGCAGGGTCGGCCGAATGAGCAGACGAATGAATCAATAAAGGCCGTGGGGGTTGTCGTTGATATGCGCGGTAGTCACCTTGCCCCACATCTTCACGTAACCCCACAGGGTATAGGTCAGGATGATCGGGACGAAGATGCAGGCTGCAACCAGCATGATCCCTAGGGTCTTGTGACTGGAGACGGCATCCCACATGGTCAGGCTCGCCGCGGGATCAAAGCTCGACGGCATGATGAAGGGGAACAGTGCAAAGCCTGCGGTGCACAACGTACCCACAATGGCCAGGCTGGAGCCGAGAAAGGCTACCCAACTGCGGCCGGAAGTCGAGGAGAGCAGGGCCATCAGCCCACCCACGATACCGATGACCGGGGCCAGCTTGGTCATTGGATATTGAGCGTAATTGGCCATCCAGCCGACGTTGGTCTGGGCGACTTCCTTGGCTAGCGGATTCAGTGCGGCGTTGGCGTCAAAGCTGGACAGCAGGGCGAAACCGTTGATGCCACCCATCCACAGCCAGACACCCGCCCCGATAAAGGTAGCAAGGAACGCCAGCGCCAGAATCTGCGAGGCGTGGCGGGCTCGTTGGCTGATGGCACCTTCGGTGCGCATCATCAGCCAGGTACCGCCATGCAGGGCCAGCATGGTAAAGCTGACGATACCGGCCAGCAGGCCGAAGGGGTTCAGCAGTTGCCAGAAGCTACCGTGATAAGAGGCACGCAACGTGTTGTCCAGCTCCAGCGGTACGCCTTGCAGAAGGTTGCCAAAGGCCACACCAAACACGACCGAGGGCACAACTGCACCGGCGAACAGCCCCCAATCCCAGGCCTGACGCCATTGGGTGTTTTCCAGCTTGCTGCGGTAGTCGAATCCCACCGGGCGTACAAAAAGTGCAAACAGCACTACCAACATGGCCCAGTAGAAACCTGAAAACGCGGCGGCATAGACCATCGGCCAGGCGGCGAACATCGCACCGCCTGCAGTGATCAGCCACACCTGGTTGCCGTCCCAGTGGGGCGCAATGGTGTTGATCACCACGCGCCGCTCGTTGTCCGTACGGCCAACGATGGGCATCAGAATCGCCGCACCCAGGTCGAAGCCATCGGTCAGGGCAAAGCCAATGAGCAATACCCCCACCAGTACCCACCAGATCAGTTTAAGACTCTCGTAATCAAACATAAGGGTGTTCTCAGGCAATGATGGTTGGAGTCGCAGCCGCTTCCGGCGCCTGCGGCAGTTCGGTCTTTGCGCCTTTCTCAAAGTGGTAGCGACCGGTGTGCAGGCTGGACGGACCGAGGCGAGCGAAGCGGATCATCAGGTACATTTCGATCACCAGCAGGCCGCTGTAGAAGACGATCAAGGCGATCAGCGAGCCCCAGACATCACCTGTAGAGACGCTGGAAGCCGACAGGTGAGTAGGGAGCAGTTCGCCAATGGACCAGGGCTGACGACCGTTCTCGGCGACAAACCAGCCCGTCTGGCCGGCAATCCAGGGCAGCGGCAGGCTGAACAGGGCAAACTTGAGCAGCCAGGTCTTGGTGGCCTCGTTGCGGCGTGCCACGGCGTAGAAGGCGCAGGCGAACAGGATCAGCATCAGGAAACCCGAGGCGACCATGATGCGGAAGCTCCAGAAGATGCCAGATACGTGCGGGATGGTGCTCTTGGCCGCTTCCTTGATCTGGGCATCGGTAGCCGATACCACATCAGGGGTGTATTTCTTCAGCAGCAGGCCGTACCCCAGGTCTTTTTTTACATCGTTGAAGGCTGCGATGTTTTCAGAGGTCTTCTCACCGCCACGCAGTTTTTCCAGCAGGCTATAAGCCACCATCCCATTACGGATGCGGTCTTCATGCTGGTCGATGAGCTCATGAATACCGGTTACCTGCTTGTCCAGCGAGCGGGTGGCGATAATGCCCATGACATAGGGAATCTTCACCGCATAGTCGGTGCGCATGGTTTCCTGATTCGGGAAGCCGAACAGGGTGAAGGAGGCCGGAGCTTCTTCGGTATGCCATTCGGCTTCGATGGCGGCCAGCTTGGCCTTCTGCACGTCACCCACTTCGTAGCCGGACTCGTCACCCAGCACGATCACAGACAGCACCGAGGCCAGGCCGAAGGCAGAGGCGATTGCAAAGGAGCGACGCGCAAAGCCTACGTCATGCTTCTTCAGCAGGTAGTAACTGGAGATGGCCAGCACGAATACCGAGCCGGTCACATAGCCTGCCGCCACGGTATGCACGAACTTGACCTGCGCGACCGGGTTCAGTAGCAGGGCGCCAAAGTCGGTCAGCTCCATGCGCATGGTCTCGAAATTGAACTCGGCGCCCACCGGGTTCTGCATCCAGCCGTTGGCGATCAGAATCCATAAGGCCGAGAGGTTGGAGCCCAGGGCTACCAGCCAGGTTACCGCCAGGTGCTGTTTCCTGGATAACCGCTCCCAGCCAAAGAAGAACAGGCCGATAAAGGTCGATTCGAGGAAGAATGCCATAAGGCCTTCGATAGCCAGCGGTGCACCGAAGATATCGCCCACATAGTGTGAGTAGTACGCCCAGTTGGTGCCGAACTGAAATTCCATCGTCAGGCCGGTAGTGACCCCCAGGGCGAAATTGATCCCGAAGAGCTTGCCCCAGAACTTGGTCATATCCTTGTAGACCTGCTGGCCGGTCATGACGTAGACCGTTTCCATGATGGCCAGCAGGAAGGCCATGCCCAGCGTCAGGGGAATGAAGATAAAGTGATACATCGCCGTCATGGCAAACTGCAGACGCGACAGGTCGACGACTTGTTCCGAGATCATCTCGGTGTCTCCTCAATTTTAAGCGAAGCGGGAGTGGCACCCAAAAGGCGTTGGCTCATTTCCACGGTGCCGTCCTTGGGAACGGTGGGCGCGTCGAACCAGAGGGCCTTGATGCCCATGAGCAGGGTCAGCTTGATCAGGAGAATCACGGCGATCTCCTTGGCCAAGCGGTGTTTAAGAAAGCTGAAGGGCGAGTTCATAATCGATACTCCGTGGAGTATCGGCATTAGAGACGATGGCAGGGTGCTATCTATTGATCTGGCGCAATGAAATCAGAGTAGAAGCATCCCTCAAGGGATGGCAGTTTGCCGCAGGGGTCAGGTGTAGCGGATGAAAACCTCGCGAACCTTGGCCAGCGCCTCGGCACTGTCCTGATCCGGATCGCTCATGGCTTCTTCAATCAATGCTGTCAGCATCAGGCGATACGCTTTTTCCAACGCACTGCGTGAGGCAGAAAACTGCTGGGCCACCGATTCGAAGCGCTCTCCGCGCCGGATCATGGCCTGAAGGCCCCGAATCTGGCCTTCGATGCGGGCCAGCCGCTTGAGCATCACCTGCTGCGCGGTGGGGTGTTCGAGTAGATCATCATTCGCGGAAAGATTCGATTTCATGAAGCGCTCAGTAAACATAACGAGGCCACGCTCTTTGAAAGCTGTTATGCCATAGGGCGAGGCGGAAAAACGTAATCAAGATCATGGCTACTGCTTAAAGACACGTCTTATCCATTAATAAAGGAGGCGCCAAAGCGGCTGATAAGCAGCAGGGCTTCCGAATGGCATCCAGATGGAAGGGCGCAGACTACTAGCCCAGGCCCATGAGAGCTGACGCTACAGTGGCTGGAGCCTCGCAAGGGTATGTCCGATGTAGCCTAGCAGGTGATGCCGGTAGCCCTTGCCTAGGCAGCGGACTAATTCGCTCTCGATTGACTTGAATCAATCGAGGTGAGGGGCTGTGCTCTTCATGAAGCGGTGAGGCGTGTTTACTGCGGTTTACGGGGTATCCGTACCAAGGTGGCCTGAATGACATCAATCGGGTCGCGGCACATGAGCACAGCGGTTTACTCAAGGCAGAAGAGACTCGCTGCGCTGCACGCTTTGCAACACAGGGCCACTAACCTTTCCGTGTTTATCCTTCTGTCGGATCAGGCCGCTGGTAGACCTCTGAGTGCTGTCGATTTGATATTGAAGGCAACAGTTCATGAGCGGTACTGATTGATTCGGTTAGTAAATTTTATTTATAAATCAAGCAATTAACGTGTTTTCTTAATGAGGATTCAATTTAGCGTTAAGGTTCTCAGCGAGACGGCCGTTACAGTAAAGACGATTACAGATTATTGGCGTCAAGGTGTATGCTCCGCACGCATGCTTGATATCGAATGGCCATCGCTCCGCGTGGTGAAGCAGCTGTTGGCTGTGCAAGGTGCAGACAGGATCGTGCAGGTCAGGCTGCCAGGGTAGGCCAGTAACCATTCATTATCCGATTTGTTTCATCGCGTGGCGGTGAACGTAGTTATCAGGATTTTCTTGTGCGGAACCGCTTCTCTCAAAGCCCGATTCATTTTGCGCCGCCCTTGTTTCTGGCAACGGTGGCGTGGCTGCTTAGCCTGTATTGGCCGGGCACGGCTTTCATGGCATCGCTGTTCAGTGTACTCCCAACGCTTCTGGTGTTGTTGGGAGGAGCCTTATGTGTGGTCTATCAGCGGCAGAGCCAACTGTTTTCTCTGGTCACGCTTTACATTGCACATTTTTCATTGTCGCTTCAGGTCAGCCATTATCAGCAGACCCATACGCTCAACCCTGAAACGCCCTTGGTCTTTCACCTTGCCACCGTCATGACTCCACTGCTGATTGGCGTCTACTGCGTCTGGCAGGTCAAGGCGCATCTGCTGCAGGACAGCATTGCCCGGCTGACGCTACTGATTGTGGCAACAGTCGTCCCGCTGGCACTGGGCCGTGTCTATCCCGAGGCGATGCTGCACGCGGTCGATACCATCTATTGGCCCATGCTGCACGGCGACTGGATGAAGCTGGCGCAGCTGGCCTACTTCACTTTTATCGTGGGGTTGGGGCTTGTCATCACGCGATATGTTCTCTTGCCAAGGCCGCAGACGGCGGCGCCTATTGTGGCTATTGGTTGTCTGATGTGGATGTGGTCCAAGGTCTTTATCGAGCCCCAGATCCTGGATGTAATGATCAGCTTTGTTCAGCTCATCATCATCGGCTCGGTCATCCATGAAACCTTCTACATGGCCTTCCGTGACGAGTTGACCGGTATTCCGGGGCGCCGCGCGCTCAATGAGCGCTTGAGTCGCCTGGGTAACCAGTACGTCATTGCCATGGCCGACGTGGATCACTTCAAGAAATTCAACGACACCCACGGCCATGACGTCGGCGATCAGGTACTCAAGCTGGTCGCCAGCAAGATGCGCAAGGTCGGCGGTGGCGGCAGTGCGTATCGGTATGGCGGCGAGGAGTTTACGCTGCTTTTTCCAGGCAAGACGCTGGAAGAATGCCTGCCGCATCTGGAAGCTGTGCGGCGTAGCATCGAAGAGTACCCTTTGCGTATCCGGGACAAGCAGAGCCGCCCCCAGGATGACGAGCGGGGCAGGGAGCAACGTGGCTCCGGTGAGGCCAAGATTGTCTTTATCACAGTCAGCATGGGCGTCGCAGAGCGGGGCGTGGCAGCGCGCACCCCTGAAGAGGTCATCAAATGTGCGGATCAGGCACTGTATAAAGCCAAGGGCGCTGGCCGTAACAATGTCATGCCTTATGGGCAAGGCGTCCAGCCTGCTTCACGGGTCAGGCGGGCCTGACCTTGGCGCCGTGCAGGAAGAGCTGCACGGCATGGTCGACAAGCCCGTCCAGTTCCTCTGAGGTAGATGAGGGGCTGCACCTAGAGCGGCGCGGCGCTGGGCGCCTGGAATTACCATACCGAGCAGCATAATCAACGCCTCCCTGGCATCCGGTACATGCCAGCGTCCCGCCTGGATACGTAGCGGTAACTACCATGTCAGCCGCAGGCGCTAATGCCTTGGAATGCCCACTCAGGGCACAGGTGCGCCTTACCGAGAAATGCTTCCCGCCGTAACCGTGAAAAGCCGCGGTATCTGCTTGTCCTATGTTGGGCACCCTCCGGCCATCCCTGGGTCATACCTGTATCGATAAGCCACAGTAAGTCAGTGCAGCCATGCGACCGATCACGATAAACCTCGAAGCGCTCAAATCAGTCCTCACCAGTGAGGCCCGACACGACCACGTACTCGATCTGGAAACCGGCAAGCTCCTGAATCTGACCGAGGATGACTTTGAAGCCGAAGAATTGCACGCCATCGAAACCCAGAAAGACCGCTACGTGCCCATCGAACCACTGGGCATCGCCGAGCGCGTAGCCATGCGCGAAGCCTTCCTGTTCGACCTTCATGACCCCCATGCACATCCGGTGCTCTCCCGCGCCTTGACCGACCGCAAGCCGCTACGCACCTTTGACTACGAACTCAAGAACTTCCCAAAGGCCCAAAAGGCTTGGGAAGCCTATGAGGCTACTCAGGTCAGCCAATATGCCCTTATCTGGCTGCACGACCATGATCTGGAGCCCGTTTCAGAAGACTACGCTTCCCAGCCTGATGTTAAAGAAGGCGTGCCCGAAGGCATTCTGCGCCGCATGAACAAGAGCAACGTTCAAGAGTAGAGCGCTACCTGATAGCAGCAGGCGCCTGAATAACTGATTCGGGCGCCTGCCTGGATACCTCTGATCCCCTCCACTGGCCCGCCCGTTCTGCACAAATAAATTTGATGAAGCTATCTAGCCAACCGAACTGTCATATGGGATAGATAGGATGGACAAAACATAACAAGAAAGTCATCTGTACAACGGGGGATGGAAACCATGCGTGGTTTAGTAGTAGTAAGTCTGATCACGTTACTGACAACCGGCTGCGTCATGAGCGGGCGCAACATCGACGAAAAGCAGGTAGGGCAGATCGTCGAGGGCCAGACGACCCGCTCGCAGCTCATCGCCATGTTTGGCGAGCCTCAATCCAAAATCCGCAAGTCGGGTTATGAAATGCTGTACTGGTCCTATTTTAATTCGGGCTTTCTCGCTGCCTCTGAACAATCCAAGGGCCTGCGCGTCCTGGTCGATGAAGACGGTACGGTTAAGAAATACCAGGCAATTAACTCGAATACCAAGTCCGCACTAGCACAAAGCGATATCTAAGCGCATTCATACCGGTTGCCTGTGCGTTGCTCAATGGCAGCGCACGGGCAAACTCATGTCTTCTGCCTACAATCCTTACAGCAGGTATGTATTTTTGAGGGGTGATATGCGGAAGGTAACGGTGCTAACGCTGCTGCTTGGAGTGGGATGGCTGGTGCTGGTCGCCATTACGCTTCGCGGTACTGTCGAGATGGGCTTAGTGGCGGGCCTGTACACCTTTGTAGGCGACTTTGCTCATCCGTGGCGAGCGCAGTTCCACTCAGACCTGAGCCTGAACGTTTTCCTGATTGCCCTCTGGCTTCTCTATCGAGCCCGCTCCTGGCAGGTTGGTCTGCTATGGGGCTTGCTGGCACTCATGGCGGGCGCCTTGTTTACGCTGCCTTACGTAGTGATAGCAATGATTCGGGCGAAGGGGGATTGGCGAGTGCTGCTACTGGGAAGGCAAGCCAGGATGTCAGCCCCGCTTGAATCATGAGGAAGCGAATTGGAGCGGGCGAAGGGAATCGAACCCTCGTCATGAGCTTGGGAAGCTCAGGTAATGCCATTATACGACGCCCGCTTCGGGAGGCGTCCTTTGTACCAGAAGCCGAGCCTTGGGTGAAGCCTCTTGATAAGGTTTTTGTGCGAGGGAGTCTAGGGCGGGTTTTGCGGTCTAACCCTGTGCCACGTAGAGTGGCGTGAGAGGGGTAGTGTTGTGCTGCTCCAACGCTGGCTGCTTAGGGAGGGCGTTCGTATGCCTCGCTTGGGTTCTGTTCAAGGTTTTATCCCCCCGTACATCCTCAGCCGTATCGTTGATCATGGTGATGAACGCCAGCGCTCCTGCGCGTTGGGTACGCTGAGTCATGTACGTACGCTTTTGCATAATCCAGGCCCGCCTGGGGTGCGTCAGGCACCGGTAAGTGAGCTGGAGCGTACCGATGATGAGCGTGCACAGCGCAGCATCTATGATGCAAAAAATGGTAACCAGTTGCCGGGTGTGCTGGTTCGCAAAGAGGGCCAGCCTGCCGTAAGTGACATTGCTGTAGATGAGGCTTATGACCATCTCGGCGCCACCTTCGATTTCTTCTATCAGGTGCTGGGCCGCAACTCCATCGATAACCGGGGCCTGCCGCTCTCGGGCACGGTGCATTACGGTCAGGACTATCAGAACGCCTTCTGGAATGGCGAGCAGATGGTATTCGGCGATGGGGACGGCGAGATCTTCAACCGCTTTACCATTTCGCTGGATGTCGTTGCCCATGAGCTTACCCACGGTGTCACGGAAAGTGAGGCGGGGCTGGTGTATTACAACCAGTCTGGCGCGCTTAATGAGTCTGTGTCCGATGTCTTTGGGGTCTTGGTTAAGCAATACAGCCTGAAGCAGCGAGCCGAGGAGGCCAACTGGCTGATCGGGGAAGGGCTGTTAACCGAGAAGATCAATGGTCGTGGTCTGCGCTCGATGGCTGAGCCGGGTACGGCGTATGATGATCCGATGCTGGGCAAGGACCCGCAGCCTGGTCATATGCGTGACTTCATTGAAACGCGGGATGACAATGGCGGTGTGCACCTCAACTCGGGCATTCCAAATCGGGCATTCTATCTGGCGGCAACCGGGATCGGCGGATACGCATGGGAGACAGCGGGCCGCGTCTGGTATGACACCTTATGCGACAGCCGCTTGACCAACGATGCTGATTTTGCGGCCTTCGCTCGACTCACCGTTTCGAATGCCGGTCGCCGCTTCGGCGCAGAAGCGCGCGAGACCCAGGCAATTAACAAGGCCTGGGAAGACGTTGGGGTAGAGCTGACCTGAGGAGGTCATTATGAAAGAGCTACCGAAACTGGGGCCGGATGCCTTGTTAAGGCTTTCTCGACAGGGCGGCTTTGCAGCGATCCATGCACTGGCGCGCCCACGGGAGATCGATTTTTCCAGTTGCAATGAGGATGAGCGTGGACGAATCTGTTCCGTGCTCGAGCGTTCGCTGCCAGCCTCGGCGGAAAGCGTAGGGCGTGGCGATCAGCGGTATTACAAGATCGAGTTGCGCTTCAAGGACAAGCCCGACGAGATCACAATTACCGTTCCGGAAGACCGTGCACCCAACGAGCTGGTAAGGCTGTGGGATAAGGGCGACGCCAAGGTGCCCTGATCCCACTTCACGCCTAGTGTCTAGCCGTCTCGCCTGGCACCGGCGCATCAGGGGGCAGGACGCCCTGCTCCCGTAGTGTTGTCCAGAGTTCCTGCGGGATTGGTACCTGCATCAGTTCAACGTTTTCCCTGACCCGCTCAGGCTTGCTGGTGCCCGGGATCGTGGCGGCTACAGTGGGGTGTGCGATGCAGAACTGCAGGGCTGCAGCGCGTACATCGACATCGAACTGTTCGCAGACCCATTTGAGGTGCTTGGCTTTTTCCTTAATGGAGGAATCAGCCTCAGCATAGTTGTAGTTCTCGCCGCCCGCCAAAATACCCGAGTTGTACGGACCTCCTACGACAATACCTACACCGCGCTCCAGGCATTGCGGGAACAAAGTATCCAACGCCTCGCGATGGTCCAGCAGTGAGTATCGACCCGCCAGCAGAAAGGCATCCGGGTCAGCCTGTTCCAAGGCAAGACGGCAGGGCTCGACCATGTTCACACCCAGCCCCCAGCCTTTGATGAGGCCTTCTTCGCGCATCCGGGTCAGTGCAACCGCTGCGCCTTTCATGGCCTGGTCAAAATACTCTCGCCATGTGGGGCCGAACTGGTCTTCGGATACATCATGGATCCAGACGATATCAATCCGGTCGGTTTTGAGGCGTTCGAGGCTGTCTTCAATGGAACGACGGGCACCGTCTGCGCTGTAGTCCAGAATGCGGCGGTAGGGGCGCTCGTTGACGAACGGGGTCGCATTCTCAGGCTGGTCGGCCTTTTGCAGCAGACGGCCCACCTTGGTGCAGAGGGTGTATTCATCCCGGGGTTTTTGACTGAGCACCTCGGCAAAGCGAATTTCCGACAGGCCGGCACCATAATGGGGTGACGTATCGTACAGGCGAATACCGGCCTCCCAAGCCGCTTCAAGCGTGGCGGAGGCTTGTTCTTCGGTGAGCTCATGAAACATGTTGCCCAGCGGGGCACCGCCAAAACCGAGGCGGGGAACGTGAATGCGCATACGGCTCTCCTGGCTGATGAATGATTCTTATGCCGACCGGAGTGCACGACGAATGTTCCTCAGTGGTCTAGGCAGGAACGCCGCATGCGATTTCTGTAGCGGTAAGAGGGCGATATTCACCGGGTGCCAGGGCGGGGTCAAGCACAATGGGACCGATCCGCTCCCGGTGCAGGTGCAAGACCTGATTTCTAAAGTGCCCGAACATGCGCTTGACCTGATGATAGCGGCCTTCGATGAGAGTAAGCCGCGCGCTGCGCTCGCTCAGGATATCCAGATGGGCGGGCAAGGTAGTAAGGTCTTCAAACTTGAAGTACAGCCCGGCGGCGAATGTGGAGACGTATTCCGGCAGGATCGGGTTGGCCGTCTCGACGTAATACACCTTGGGCAGCTTGCTGCCGGGCAGGGTCAGACGACGAGACCAGAGACCATCGTTGGTGATGAGCATGAGGCCTGATGTGTTCAGGTCCAGACGGCCGCTCAGGTGGAGATCATCCTTGTCCTGTTCGTTCAGCAGATCGATTACCGTGGGGTGATCCGGATGCTGCGTTGCGCTCACATACCCAACGGGTTTGTGCAGCATGAAGTAACGAGCAGCCTTGCCAGGTTGAAGCAGCTCGTCCAGCAACTCGACCCGATCGAAGAAGCGCACCTCGTAGCGACCATCACGCACAGGCACGCCATTGATCCGTACGTGTCCATGCGCTAAATGCATGCGTGCGTCCAGGCGGTTGAGGGTCGGTCGGTTACTGATGAAACGATCCAGGCGCATCAGCCGTTAGTATCCGTTTCATGTTCTAAGGTAGCACTGGCGCAGCGGGCGCACAGACAAGCCACGTTGCGAGCGTCTTCCGGCAAGGTCTCGAGTGCTTCGGGAGCGATACGAGTGTGGAAGCACCAGCAGTCAGTCACCGGTTGGCTGCAACCGAGCTGAGCACAGCCATTGGGTTGCCCGCAGCGTGGGCAGAGGTGGGGTGGATAGGCTGTGTTCATGTCTGTCGCCTCGTGCGCCTGTAAGGGCGTACGGAAATTCAATGTAAATAGGGGTAGACCGTAATCGTACCCCGTGTGAGGCAGTACGGCTATGAAGACCAGCCGTATGGGCTACGCTTGCTTACGTCCTTTGACTGATGGCCCGCAAGTGTGGGGATAAGCGGTATCGTCACGTTAACGTCGTGTTCATGCCGCAGCATGGGCGTTGTGTATTCAAAATCCAAAAAGTCACAACAACGGGAGACACCGATGGATAGAGGTTTATGCAAGGGATTATTGGCAGGAGCGCTAATGGCGGCCATGGGGATGATGGGGCAGTCGGCTGGTGCCGCGAGCGAGCCGGCAGGCAAGGCGCTGAGCGAGAAGGCGGGCATTCCGTATCCGGCCGTGATTGCACACCGGGGGGCGTCCTATGATGCACCAGAGTCCACCGCGCCCGCGTATATGCTGGCCCGTGACTTGGGCGCCGACTATCTGGAACTGGACCTGCAGCGTACCCGTGATGGCGTCCTGATCGCCCTGCATGACGACAACCTCAAGCGCACCACTAACGTTGCGCAGCGCTTTCCGGACCGGGCGGATCAACCTGTCAGTAGCTTTACGCTGGAGGAGCTTAAAAGCCTGGATGCCGGAACCTGGTTCAATACGGCTCACCCGGACCGTGCGCGGCCCAGCTTTGCTGGCCAGAAAATTCTGACCCTGGACGAGGTGATCGATATCGCCGAGGGTGGCCAGAACAAGCCGGGCCTATATATCGAGACAAAGCAGCCCAAACTGTTCCCAGGTATCGAAAAAGACCTGAAGGACAAGCTCCAGGCACGTGGTTGGCTAGGCAAACCTGCGGCAAAAACATCGGATACCCCGCAGGTGCATGTGGCCTCGATGCCAGGTCGCGTAGTCCTGCAGACGTTCGAAAAGAGCAGTATGGAACTGTTGCAGCAGGAAATGCCGCAGGTGCCCAAAGTGCTTCTGCTATGGCTGGGCGATGGCAGTATCGAACCCAAATCGAACGTGACCTTTGCCGAGTCCGGCGAAAAGGACAAGGCAGCCTATTATGCCAAGCAGGAAGTCAAATCCAAGGCTGAGTACGAACGCTGGCTGAATTGGGCGAAAGCGCATGGCGCACTGGGAATAGGGCCTTCCTCGGCACTGACAAATGGCGGTGATCAGAGTTATGCGGATCTGGTGAAGCCCTGGATGAATCAGATGGCTCACGAAAAAGGGCTGATCGTGCATCCATACACGGTGGACGAGGCCGTGGACTTCAAGAAAATCAGCGATGCGGGCGTAGATGGCTTCTTTACCAACCGCACTGCCGAGCTGTTGAAGTTTTACAACCGCCCTGCAAAGGACGGCATCGACACGATACTGAAGCGCCACGGTTATTGATAAACGCCCTTTAGCTTTATGATGGGTACCGCGTTGCTCCACCCCACTCTAGAAGAGACCGGCTTGGACGTAGGAGGGGGGAGCGCAGCGATACCCGTCATGTCGCCTCCCCCCTTATCCGTACAACCGCCTATGCGCTCACCGCAATTCGATCACAACATGGATAAATTGGCAGGGTGGGTCTGAAAAAGAGTCTGCCAACAGGAGAGCGGTAGTGAATGACTTTTCCGGGGCTAAACTTGCCTTGTTGTGTGGTGATCAACTCCTGACCTACAAGCGAGACGATAAAGACTCGATTCCCTTCCCGGGCTGCTGGGATTTTGCTGGCGGTGGTCGAGAGGGGAATGAAAGCCCAGTCGAGTGCGCGTTGCGAGAGTTAGATGAAGAGTTTTCCCTGCAGCTGACCAAAGATCGGATCATTTGGGAAAGGCGCTACACGAGTTATACCCGTAAGCCTCTTGACGCCTATTTCTTCGTCGGCGAACTAACCGCTGAAGAGATCGAATCCATACGCTTTGGTGATGAGGGCCAGTATTGGCAGATGATGCCAATAGCGGAGTTCCTGTCCTTGCCGGACGCAGTACCTTATCTGCAAACACGGCTGCGCGACTACCTTGAGCAGATATCTTGAGATGAAATATCTGGTTACGTTGCTTAATGCCAGCTGAATGCCTGGGTGATTACAAAGGACAGGGTTTCGCAGAGCGGTAATATGCCATTACGCACCGTTTTTTAGGGCGTGGAGGATACTGTTTTGCGGCGTCTATTCTTGGCGTTAGCGTTTGCTCTACCGTTAAGCGGGTGTGTGGTCTACGACGATAACCCTTACCGTCATACCACCACGACCTACTACCGTTCATATACCCCCGTTTATGTGACACCGGCTGTTCCTGTTGCGCCGCCACCTTCTGTCATTATCTATGACCGGCCCGTGACACGTTGGCGCTCGAATTTCTATTATGGTCCACCACCGCCTCCGCCGCGGTTTCGCCCTGGTTGGGGCCCCGGTCCCGGCCCAGGCTATTGGCGTCATGGACCGAGACCGTACTGGGGGCCACCACCGAGACGGTGGTAAGCCCCGGCAGGCGATTAGCAAGCCCCTCCTATCGCTGGCTGGCCATATAAGCCCGCCAGCTACCGAAGTGGGTGATGTCCTTGGCGCCTTCCAACCCATAGGGCTCACAGATAAACCCGGTTTCCCAACTGCCATCAGCCAGCTGAACCTTGCCTAGGCCGAGCGGAGCGGGAATACCCATCAGAAACGAGCCCAGCTCGCGGCTGGGCAGTTCCCAGATTTCCACGGCAATGGCTCTGCCGCCTTCGGCTACACGGACCATGCCTGGGCGGAAGGGGGGGGCGCCAGCCAAGGCGTACAGTTTGTAGTCGGGGCTGCTTTCTGTACGTGAAACCAGTTTGCCGCCCCGCTTCATCAGTTGCCAGTTGAGCGGCAACCCTTCCAGATGCGCACCGCAGACGACCACACGAGCATGATCATGGCGCGCTACCGTAGTAGGTGCAGAGGCGGGCATATGTGCACCGTTTACCAGAGGTAATTGCTGCACACGCTGGAAGGCATCGGCCAAGCTCAAGAGGTACTGGTCGGTGAAGGCGCGTCCGAACAGCGTCACGCCCCATGGGAGGCCGTTTTGCATAAAGCCGGCTGGCATCGCCACGGCAGCATAATCCAGCATGTTCATGAAGTTGGTGTAGTAACCCAGATCGGAGTTGCGGGCGACAGGCTCGGCCTGCAATTCATCCAGGGTGACGGGGCGGGGGTAGGCAGGCGTCAGTACGCAATCCAGCTCGGCCAGCGCCTGGTCACAGACAGCCTTGAGTGCTTGCAGGCGGTACTGCGCCCGGAAGGCGTCTACGGCCGTCGTGCCGGGCGCCTTGGCCAGTACTGCCTTGATGACGGGCAGTACCGCGTCCGGTTGTTCTTCGATCAGCTCACCCGCCACGCTGTAGCGCTCGGCTACCCACGGACCTTCGTAGAGCAGCTTGGCCGCTTCGAGGAATGGGGCGAAATCCAATTCGACTGCCTCGCCCCCGAGCGCTTCCAGCTGTCTTACCGTGTGCTCGAACAACGCGGGACTTTCCGGACAGCCGAGAAATTCAAGCTGCCTGGGTACACCAAAGCGGAACGGGCGTGGAGTACCGAAGGCCGAGGCATCGTTCCAGAGCGGATTGGCGCGACTGTACGCGTCGCGTGGATCGTATACAGCGGTCAGGGCAAGCAGTTCGCTGGCCTCCTTGGCCGTAGCGGTGAAATAGGTGACGCAATCCAATGTACGGCATGCCGGAACGACACCCGCCGTCGAGATCAGCCCTTTGGTGGCCTTGAGACCGACCAGGTTGTTCAGCGCAGCAGGTACTCGACCCGAGCCGGCCGTATCGGTACCCAGTGCAAAGGTAGCCACGCCTAGCGCTACGGCTAGGGATGACCCCGCGCTGGAACCGCCGGAAGGGTAGTCTGGATGAACACTGTTGCGGCAGGCGCCATAGGGCGAACGTGTACCGTTGAGGCCGGTGGCAAACTGATCCAGATTGGCCTTGCCCAAGGGAATCGCACCTAAGGCGATCAGCTGCTCGACAACGGTGGCCGAGCGCTCCGGTGTATAGGCAAAGGCTGGGCAGGCGGCTGTAGTAGGAATGCCCGCCAGATCGATGTTGTCCTTGATGGCAAAGGGGACGCCATACAGCGGAAGGTCCGCGGGGGACCTGCTTTCCAGTGCCGCCAGATAGGGTTCCAGCTCCGCCAGGGAGAGCAGATGGATGAACAGGTGAAAGTCGGGATTCAACTGCTCGGCCTTGTTGCGAAGTTCGGTAATAAGCGTGCGTGGCGTGGTGCGGCCTTCACGGTAGGCGGCGCGGAGGGTATCGAGGCGCAGGTCAGTCATAAAATAGTCCCTGGTAGTCTGGATAAAGCCATTGGCAATACCCAGCAATAGCGTTCTGAGCCGGGTATCGCCTTGCTCGACCCGCCTCTGGTTAAGTTAAGTTGGATCAGGCGTGCTCGATTACCATCATTCTTTGCCCGGCGCGTACAGGAGAGCCGGGCTGCACGCGAACGTCCTTTACGAGTCCATCGCAAGGCGAGAAGAGCGGAATCTCCATTTTCATGGATTCCAGAATCACCAGCACATCGCCGGCTTTGACCTCCGTGCCCGGTTCCACCTGTACCTGCCAGAGATTGCCGGCAATATGGCTTTCCACAGCGGTCTGCCCGGCAGTCAAGGGGGCATCCTCATCGGGCTCTGGCGTGACGTCTTCGCTTTCGAAGTGCGCCTGACCGGACTCGAGCCAGCGCTGGCGCTCGGCATTGAAGGCTGCCTGCTGGTGGGTGCGGAAGGTTTGAATAGAGTCCGCCTCTTTGGCAAGAAATGCCTGATAGTCCGCCAGGGACAGCTCGGTCTCTTCGATCTGCAAGGGATAACGACCCAGCGGAAAGTCGGCGCGTATCGTGAGCAGTTCTTCTGCTGACACCTCATGAAAGCGAACCTGGTCGAAGAAGCGCAGCAGATAAGGCTGGCCGCAGAAGGCATCGACCTGCTTGTAACGGTTCCACATTTGCAGTGTGCGGCCCACGAACTGGTAGCCCCCCGGGCCTTCCATGCCATACACGCACAGGTAAGCGCCGCCGATGCCGACAGAATTTTCCGCCGTCCAGGTACGGGCCGGGTTGTACTTGGTTGTTACCAGACGATGGCGAGGGTCCAGCGGTGTGGCTACCGGGGCGCCGAGGTAGACGTCTCCCAGACCCATCACAAGGTAGCTGGCGTCAAAGACGATTCGCTTCACCGCTTCAATGGAATCGAGGTCATTGATGCGGCGGATGAATTCCAGATTGCTCGGGCACCAGGGGGCGTCCTTGCGGACAGTCGTTGCATATTTCTCGATTGCCAGCTTACACGCCGGGTCGTCCCAGGAAAGCGGAATATGGACGATACGAGAGGGTACGCGCAAATCGTTGGCGTTGCGTAGTTCCCGCCAGGTTCGCTCGACCAGGATCAGCAGGTCATTGAGTGACAACTGCTCGGGGCGATAGTGAATCTGTAGCGAACGGATGCCGGGGGTGAGGTCGATGATACCCGGCAGGTCGAGGGCTTCTAGGGACTGCATCAGCGCATGCCCCCGGAAGCGCAGGACCAGATCCAGCTCAGCCGGCCCGATCTCTAGAAGCAAATGGGTATCACCAGAGAGCCGCGCTACCAGACGCTCGTCGTCGTGGCCGATGTCCAATACGATGGGGCTGATCAGCTTAGAGTCAGTACCGGCCAACGGCAGCACGTCATAGTCGACATTTGGTGTCAGCGATTCAGTCTCGGCATAACGCGCCTTGACCAGTAAACGTGCCGTCTCGATGCTGACCGGCACAAAGCGCACCTTGTCACCGGCCTTGAGCTGACCCATCTGCCACAAGTCTGCCTCAATGATTGTGACCGGGCAAACGAAGCCGCCTAGGCTTGGGCCGTCTGGTCCGAGGATGACAGGCATGTCGCCCGTAAAGTCAACGGCACCGATGGCGTAGGGATTATCGTGAATATTGGAGGGGTGCAGACCTGCCTCGCCGCCGTCTTCTCGTGTCCACTCCGGCTTCGGTCCGATCAAGCGTACACCGGTGCGGCTGGAGTTGAAATGCACTTCCCACTCGGTATCCAGGAAGCGCTGGATATAGGCCTCGCTGAAATATTCCGGCGCGCCGTGCGGACCGTAGATCACGCGCAGGGTGCGGGTATCCGTCAGCGAGGTGCACAATTCGGGCGAAAGGTTGGCACCTGCATGGTAGTCCTGCGACGGGTACAGGTGCAGCACATCGCCTGCCCGCAGGGCACGACCGCCATGCCCGCCGAACTGACCAAGAGTAAAGGTGCTCTTGCTGCCGAGGTAATCTGGTAGATCCAGGCCGCCTCTCAGGCAGAGATAACTGCGCGCGCCGGCACCGCTGACCGTACCCAGCGTCAAGGTTGCCCCGGCGGGGATGAACAGCGTGGTATTCATAAGTTGCGACACGCCATCAAGCTGTACAGGCAGGGCTGCCCCTGTCACGGCTACCACCGCAGGCGTGTTGAAGCGCAAGGCCGGCCCGGTCATGGTGATCTCGAGCCCCGCAGTGCCCTCAGGGTTGCCCAGCAGGCGATTGCCCAGGCGCAAGGCGCGATCATCCATGGGGCCTGACGGCGGAATACCCACCGCCCAATACCCCTGGCGGCCTGGGTAATCTTGTACGGTCGTCTGAGTGCCCGCGCTGATGACCTCAAAGGTAGTAGCTTGATAAGTCAGGTTCTCCAGGCAGCGGGTCCAGGGGTTGCCTGAGGCGAAGGGGGTATCGGTGAGGATCTGACGCAGGTAGTCGCGGTTACTTTCTACCCCGTAGAGGCGGGTGCGTTGCAAGGCAAGGTTCAGTGCACTGCGCGCGGCGTCTCGGGAGTCGGCCCAGGTAATGACCTTGGCGATCATCGGATCGAAGTAGGGCGGGATTTCACAACCCGCTTCTACCCAGGTATCGATACGCAGGGCGCGGCCCTCCGAGGGCGGAAACTCGACAGCGGTCAGCAGGCCAGGGCTGGGCTGGAAGTCGCGGCCTGGATCTTCGGCATACAGCCGCGCCTGGATGGCATGGCCATGTGGCTTTAAATGTCTGGCAAGTTCGGCCAGTGGGGGCAGATCGCCTGCGGCCAGCTCGATCATCCAGCGCACCAGGTCCACACCCCAAACCTGTTCGGTTACTCCGTGCTCGACCTGCAGGCGTGTGTTTACTTCCAAAAAGTAGAAGTGCTGGGCTTCGCTGTCATACACGAACTCGACGGTGCCGGCGCTCCGGTAATTGACCGCCTTGCCCAGCGTGATTGCTGCTGCGCACAGGGCTTCCGCCATGCCGTCAGGCAGGTTAGGCGCTGGGGTCTCTTCCAGCACTTTCTGGTTGCGGCGCTGTACGGAGCAGTCGCGGACACCTAGGGCAATCACGTCGCCCTGGCCGTTGCCAAAAATCTGGACTTCCAGATGGCGGGCGCGCTGGATGTATTTTTCAATGAATACGCCCGCGTCGCTGAAATTGTTCTGACCCAGACGTTTGACGGCGTCGAATGCTTCAGCGAGTTCACTGGCCGAGCGGCACACCCGCATGCCGATACCGCCACCGCCAGCGGTGCTTTTCAACATGACCGGATAACCCACGGTCTCGCCAGCCTTTAACGCAGCCTCCAGATCCTCCAGAAGCTCTGTGCCTTCGAGCATCGGTACGCCTTGGGCCTTGGCCAGCGCGCGGGCCGTATGCTTGAGGCCAAAGACACGCAGCTGTTCAGGAGTGGGGCCAACGAAGGCGATGCCGGCGGCCTCGCAGGCTTCGGCGAATGCGGCATTTTCGGAAAGAAAACCATAGCCTGGATGGATAGCCTGTACGCCGGTTGATGTAGCGATAGCCAGGAGCTTGGGCACATCCAGATAAGTAGCCGCGGCTGCGCCTTCACCCAGGCTTACGGCCTCGTCAGCGTGGCTCACATGCAGGCTGGCGCGATCGGCCTCGCTGTAAACGGCTACGCCTTTTACCTGGAGGTCGCACAAAGTACGCAGAATACGGCAGGCAATGGCACCACGGTTAGCGATCAGGAGTTTGGTGAACATGTCGCACCCTCGAAAGGGAGGCGGGCCGTCCCGCCGTAATTTCACGCTCCAGGGTCGTCCCGGGAGCCAAGTCGTTGTCATGCATAGCTGGAGGGGGTATAGCGGGGCGATACCTGTCGTTTTCGGCGTCGCTCAGTCCCTTTTGCACTCAGAGCGTCGTGTATTCAAACACTGCCCGGAGCGGCTCTGGCAAAGAGTATGCAACCAGGTGCGTAGTCGCTGTTTCAGCTCCATATCAGCACCTCTGCCGGAGTTGGATTCCAGCCGTTGCATGGGTTATTGAGCTGCGGACAGTTCGAAATCATCACAATTACATCCGTCTCGGCGCGCAGTTCCACGTACTTGCCCGCACCGGAGATGCCATCTTCGAAGCTAAGCGCCCCTTCAGGCGTCACCGGAACATTCATGAAAAAGTTGATGTTGGCGGCGATGTCGCGCTTGCTCAGTTTGCCGTCATGGTGGCAGGCGCAGAGAAAGTTATCGCGGCAGCTATGCATGTAGCGCTTTTCCAGCGCGTAGCGCACGGTATTGCTCTCCTGGGCACAGGCGCCGCCGAGCGTGTCGTGGCGGCCACAGGTGTCGGCAACGAGGGTCAGGAGTGGATTGCCCAGGTTGGAATACAACACCGTCCCGGTGGTGAGGTAGACCTTGCCTTGTCGGCGCAGCGTACGCTGGGCGTCATATCGCTCGCGCGGGTTCGTCGCGCTATAGAACAAGGTATCAACGGCTTGATTGCCTTCGAGGTCATGAATGCGAATCGTCTGGCCGGCCTTGATCTCTTTCAGGTAAGGCGCACCCGCCGGGATGACTTCACGGTAGAGAGCATCCTCAGGACGTTTTTCGCTAGCAGTCATGGTCATGGCAGTCGTCCTCACAGAAAGAAGCGTTCGGTGTTGATAAAGCCGCGAATATTCTCTTCACGGGATGTACGGCAGACGTTGGCCACGCCTGGGTCGGCGCTCTTCAACGTCAGCGTGACGGGTTTCGGTGCGTATTCGGGCGTTGGGTCCAATGGATGCTGCAAGGCGGTAAGGACGACCAGGGTATTCATGGGCGCATACAACTCGATGTAATCGCCCGCTTTGGAATTGCCTTCGATGAAATGGAAGGCGCCTTCGGCGTCCACGTCCACCCGACTAAACAGATTCAGCGTCATGAGCAGGTCTTCCTGCCCCAGCCCCCACTTGCCCATCTCCACCAAGAGGTTGTCAGTACCGTTGCGGTGAAAGCCGTTGCGCAGCTCCTGATATCGGCCGGGGCCGTACTTTTCAGTGACTTCTTCGGCATTTGCCACGCCACCAAAACTGTCGTGCCAGCCGCAGGTATCTTCGACAATGGCGGCCAGCACGCGGCCCATGTCTGAATACAGGCAATGCCCTTTGGTGAGCTTGGCAGTGTGCTGGCATTTGAGTGTATCCGGCAGGTTCAGGCGCTCGCTCTTCTCCTGCGCGTTGAACAGCATCAGGCTGACATTGGCACCACCCAGTTCGTCGGTGATCCGCAGCAACTGGCCACGTTTGACGATGAGCGAGGTATGGCCACCACCGGGAACGTGTTCTTCGAGCAACAGGGAAGCAACAGGGCGTGTTTCGTTCATAACAGGGTCCTCAGTTGACGGCGGGTTGGCCCAGCAGAGTTTCCACCGACGTCAAGGTGCCGGAGGTTTTTCTGCGGTTTACCGGGATGTTGTAAGTAATGCGTGCGCCATAGGCGTTGGGCGCATGGGGATCGATACGCATCTTGTCGAATACCAACACGCGGCTGGCGAGGGTGAAGCCTTCGGAAAGATCATGGGTGACCATGAAGACGGTCAGCTTGTGCTCCTTCCACAGCTCGGTCAGCAACACATGCATGTCCTTGCGGATGCCAGGGTCGAGCGCACCAAAAGGCTCATCCAGCAGCAAAATACGTGGCTTCACAATCAGCGCCTGGGCGATGGCCAGACGCTGCTGCATGCCACCGGAAAGCTGGCTGGGGTATTTGTCGAGCGCATGGCCCAGACCGACCCTGTTCAGCATGGCCGCTGCCGTCTCGCGAAGGCGTCGCTTGTCGGCGCCGAACAGGCGACCCAGAAGACGTGAATGGGGGAGCTCCATGCCGATTACCACGTTATCCAGCACGGAAAGATGCGGAAATACGGAGTAGCGCTGAAAGACTACTCCACGGCTGGGATCGGGCTCGGCACAAAGCGGTTGCCCATCCAACAGGATGTGCCCGCGGGTGGGGCTTTCCTGGCCTAAGAGCATCCGTAGAAAGGTTGATTTACCGCAGCCGGAAGCCCCTACCAGGGCACAGAACTCACCCTCTTGAATGCTCAGGTTCAGGTGTTCCAATACGACCTGATCACCGTACTGCTTCCAGACATTCTTAACCTGGATCATGAACGGGCTCCTGTGTCGTACCAGGGGAAAGCCCAGCGCGTTAGCTGTCGCAGGCCAACGTCCATGGCCCAGGCCAGCGCCGTGATCCAGACGACATACGGCACGATCACATCCATCGCCATGTAGCGGCGGACCAGAAAGATGCGGTAGCCGAGTCCGTCAGTGCTGGCAATAGCCTCGGCGGCAATCAGAAATAACCAAGCCGAGCCGAGCGCCAGGCGCAGCGCGATCAGAAGACGAGGCAGGACTTGAGGCAGTACTACACGCAGAATCAGTGTCCAGCTGTTGGCGCCAAGGGTTTGTGCCTTGATCAAGAGTTCCTGTGGAATCTCGCGGACCCGCTGCTCCATGTCGCGAATAAGCACCGGTGTAATACCGATGACGATCAGCATGACCTTCGACAGCTCACCCAAGCCGAACACGATAAAGAGGATAGGGAGGATCGCCAGCGGCGGCACCATGGAGAGTACGGTTACCAGCGGAGAAAGCGGCGCGCTAAATAGCGGAATGGCACCTGTGGCGATACCGACCACCAGTGCGATCGAAGCACTGATGACCAGTCCGGTAGCCAGGCGGGAGAGGCTGGACATTGTGTCCTGCCAGAACACATAGTCACCGGTGCGCTTGTCTTCCTTGAACGCCAGACGATCTATCGCTGCGGCCATTTGAGTCGCGCTGGGCAGGAGCTTGTCGTTGGGGTTTTCCGCTAGGCGAGTAGCCGAGCCGCTGAAGTAAGCAAACAGCAGCAGGGCGAAAGGCAGCAGGACGAGAAGCAGACGACTTCCGCGATCAGGCTGGCGATTGATCAGGCGCATGGTGGATTACCTGTGTAGCGGATATGGGCCGGCCCAAGAGACGGCCCAGGCCTTAGTCAAAGCGTGCCGTCAGCAGCCATTTGCACGTACGTCGGGTCGAAGCGCAGCTTCATATTGCTGGTGTCGCCCACCGTTACACCGCCGGCGAATGCCATGCCAATGGCATTCGCATCCGGCGCACCTTCGCCCAGCAGCCCATGATCAAAGGAGAACCGGGCAATCTTTTCCATCGTCTTTGGTAGCTCTGGGCTGAGTACGAAGCTCAGGGAGTCCTGAGGGGCATAGAAGAGCCTTGTATTGGCCAGCTGCGCCTTGAAACCCGCAAGGTCGGTACCCGATGCATTCGCCATGGCCGTGAGTGCTGCCTGGCCTTCAGGCGTTCCGGCTGTCATCAGGGCAGTCATTTCATACCAGGCGCCGGTCAGGGCCTTGCCGAGATTGGGGTTTTCCTTCAACGTTTCGGTATTCACCACCATCATGTCCATGATCTCGCCGGGAATCTGGCTGGAGTTGAATACTTCTGTGGTGTCTGGCGAAGTTTTGATTTCAGCGAGCAATGGATTCCAGGTCGCTACGTTCTGTACGTCCTGCGTGTTGAACGCGGCTACCATGTCAGCATCCGAGGTATTGATTGTAGACAGGTCCTTCTCGCTTAGGCCGACTGTTTCCAGCGCCCGGGCGAGCAGGTAATGGGAAACGGAAAACTGTACGAGATTGACGGTCTGGTCCTTGAGGTCCGCAACGGTTTTACTCTTGCCCTTCATGACGATGCCATCGTTGCCGTTGGAAAAGTCACTGACGATCAGAGCGGTCGTATCCACTCCGCCGGCCGCTGGAATGGTCAAGGCGTCCATATTAGTCATGGCGCAGCCATCGAACTGGCCGGCGGTATATTGATTGATGGATTCGACATAGTCATTGAGCTGTACCACATCGATCGTAATGCCGTACTTCTTGGCCCATTTGTCGATGATTCCCTGGGTCTTGGCTTCACCCCATGGCATCCAGCCGGCATAAATAGTCCAGCAGACCTTGAAGTCGTCGCGAGGTGCTGCCAAAGAGGGTAGGCTGACCCATGCAGTCAGGCTGAGAGCGAGGGTGGCAAGCAAGCATTTACGCATGGAACCTCCGAATGAGTGGTGGGCAAGCAAGAGCAGAACAGCGCAATGCGCGTCTTCTCCCGGGCTTTTGTCCCGCCGTGTAACCTCGTCGGAGGTCGATGACTCTCGGACCAGTCACTTACTTTCGTAAGCCGGAACCCTAGTCATCTATTTCGCCAAGTTGTGGTGCTGCGGTTCCGGCATGCCGGCTGCTCCTGCACATAGGTCGTATAGCTAGCACCATGCCAACTTCTCCAAACCCTGATAGCACATGGGTTGCGTTATATATTGGGGCATTTGGAAAGAGGCATCGTGCGCAACCTTGGGGCATTGCTCTGTGCTTCGCACGTTTGTGGGGCGGGAGCCTGCTGGCAGGAAATGGGATGAATGGTTGACAGAGCAGACCACCTTTCCTACGGTGCGCTCGATTGACATGAGGACATAACGTGGACGACGACCGCATCAAACTGGAACCGCAGTGGAAAGCCGCACTGCGTGATGAATTCGATGCTCCTTATATGAAGCAATTGGGTGAGTTCCTGCGCAGCGAAAAAGCGGCCGGCAAGGTGATCTATCCGCCAGGCCCCTTGATCTTCAATGCGTTGAACAGTACGCCGCTCGATCAGGTAAAGGTCGTCATCTTGGGGCAGGATCCCTATCACGGCCCAGGGCAGGCCCATGGCTTGTGCTTCTCCGTACAGCCCGGTATCCCTGCACCGCCATCCTTGCAGAATATTTACAAGGAATTGAAGCGGGACCTGAATCTGCCCATTCCTAATCATGGCTATCTACAGCATTGGGCCGAGCAGGGCGTACTGTTGCTCAATACCTCGCTGACGGTAGAGCAGGCCAAGGCCGGCTCCCATGCCAATGCCGGCTGGCAGCGTTTCACTGATCGTGTGATTCAGGTGGTCAGCGAGCAACGTAACCATCTGGTCTTTCTGCTGTGGGGTGCTCACGCACAGAGCAAGGAAAAGCTGATCGACACACAAAAGCATTTGATCCTGCGCTCACCCCATCCGTCACCGCTCTCTGCTCATCGAGGCTTTATCGGCAACGGCCATTTCAGCCGGACGAACAAGTTTCTGGAGCAGTCAGGCCTTACGCCCATCGATTGGGCGTTGCCGCCTTTGTAAGGCTTCGGGCCGGGTTATTCGATTACTCGGCCCGTTATATCCTCAAAGCGTACTGAACACTTTTTTGGCAATGTTGGTAGCGGCGGCGGCCGGGTTTTCCCGGAGTGCGCGTTCCTGGTCAGCGATTACGGTGAATAACCCATTAAGCGCCTGGTCCGTGACGTAGCTTTCAACGTTTGCACTCTTGGCATCCACCGCGCCGAAGGCAGCAGCTTTGCCAGCCAGGGCGTTGTACTGCTGAGCCAAGCCTACCTTGTCCGTTGCCTGCTTGATGATGGGCATCAATTGAGCGCGAAGCTGGTCTCGGCTGGAGCGGTCCAGATACTGCGTGGCCGCATTATCCCCGCCGGTCAGAATACCCTTGGCATCCTGAACCGTCATACGTTTGACCGCATCGATCAGCAGGGCCTGCGCCTTTGGCACAGCGGCTTCGGCAGCCTGGTTCATGCTGGTTTCCAGCTGTTCTACCTGCGCACCCATACCGAACTGCTTGAGCAGGGCGGATGCTTTGCCCAGTTTTCCAGGCAGCTCAATACGGACTTCCGGGTTGTTGGTAAATCCTCCCGGTTTACCCAGTTGTTGAACCGCGATTTGCGCGCCCTGAGTCAGTGCGTCCTTCATGGCGCTGGCGGAATC
Source organism: Pseudomonas sp. LTJR-52 (assembly GCF_003691465.1). Classification (NCBI taxonomy): domain Bacteria; kingdom Pseudomonadati; phylum Pseudomonadota; class Gammaproteobacteria; order Pseudomonadales; family Pseudomonadaceae; genus Pseudomonas; species Pseudomonas sp. LTJR-52. The sequence goes on along the minus strand of NZ_CP033105.1, from coordinate 3,319,975 downwards.
TTGTTGGGAAAAGTCAGACAGACTCAAGGCAAAGGCGTTGACCGAGAGGGTTAAGGCCGCAAGCGTAAGCGCGAAACGTTTCATCTATATCCCTTGTATCAACGGACGGGGGTCAGCTTGATTTCAACCGGCTGGTCGTTGGTGCCATTGAGTTGCACCGGTATTGCCTTTGGCGTCAGGAACAGCGGGCGGCCACCAAGCAATACGCGAGCGCTGATGGCATAGCGCTGACCAGCCTTGACCTTTGATGGATCGTAGTCCAGACGGAAAGGGATAGGCGTTTCCTGTTTCACGAAAACGGTACGTTGTGCGAGGCGTCCTGAGGGCGTATCGCCCGTGGCCGCATTGTGCAGACTGACAGTCAGTTTGGCGGTAGGCGGCAAGGGTTCGGACTGTTCGAAATAGGCATCACCTTCCAGGCTACGTTTGGCCGGTGAAGGCGTACCGGGTTGCGGCATGATGACTGGAGGTTTGCTCGTGCTGGGAGTCGTAGGGGTAGGGCCAGGTTCGGAAACTGGGCGCAGCCCGCCGCTACAGGCCGTAAGCAACAGGCTGGTCAGACTTAACAGAACAATCTTGCGCATGACATAAGGTCTCTTCTGAATGGGTCAATCGGGCGTCGGAACTGAGGGCGGAATGCTGGGTTCATCGGGCCGTTCCAATGCCACGTGTCGAATCGACAAGCGTATTTCGGCTGGCAGCATTCGCTTGCCAGCCTCTTCGGCCAGCTCGCCCAGCAGTTCATGGTGGCCAAGCTTGCCTTCGGCGTTCTTGTGCAGCACGCCTTCTTTCAATAGTGTTTCGATAAAATGCCGGAACAGGCTCTTGTCAAAGAATTCCGGTGCGTTCAAGCCATGCAGGATGGAAAGTCGCCGTGCCATGACGGTACACAATTCCTCCAGCTCGCTGGCGGTTAGTCTACCCTGGCCCTGGTTGAGCAGTAGGGCAATGGCCATGTAATAACGCTGTAGCGTTTGCTGAATGCTGCGGGCCAGCAGTGCCAGACGTACAAACTGCCGTGAGCTGGGAGGCGGGCGTTTGAAGGTCTCGTCCTCTTGTTGAAGCAGGTCATACTCCACCAGCGCTGCCAGCCACTGATCAATCATGGCGGGCAGCTCGTCGCGGTCCCAGCGGATGAACAGTTCGGCTTGTAAATAAGGGTATAGCGCCAGGGTAAATCGGTGAATCTGCTCTCGGCTCATGCGAGGCGTGTTCTGGAAGAAGCTGGCCAGTAACGCCGGTAATGCAAAAATGTGCAGGATGTTGTTGCGGTAGTAGGTCATCAGGATGGCATTCTGCTCATCGAGATAGAGGATACGGCCCAGCGCATCCTGTTGCTCGGCCAGCAGGTTCAGACTCTTCACGTAGTCCACCTGCGCTTGTCCGTCACCCTCGGGCAGGGTTGCAGAGGGCGAGTAGGGAACCTTTCGCAAAAGCCCTAGGTAAAGGTCTAGTACGCCAACCAAAGCGCGCTCATCCATCGCCTGTCGATGGGTGGATAGCATGATCAATGCCACCAGATTAACGGGGTTGATGGCTGCCGCATCGTTGATCCTGCGAGCCACCACCTCACCCAGGCAGTGAGTCAGCGTGCTGAACCACTCAGGGCGGGCATCATGATCAAAGGAGAGATTACGCCAGCCTTCCTGGCGCTGGTCCAGAAACTGCGGCAGGCTCAGGGGCTCGCCAAAATTGACCCACACCTGACCGAAGCGCTTGCGCAAGGCCCCTACGGCCTTAAACACATCAAAGATGGATTCCTTCTTCTTGGCCGCTCCCCGCAACTCGCCCAGGTAAGTGCGGCCTTCAAAGACCCGCTCGTAGCCAATGTACACTGGCACGAACACCAGCGGACGACGGGAGTCCCGCAAAAAGCTGCGCAGGGTAATGGCCAGCATGCCGGTACGCGGCTGCAGCATCCGTCCTGTTCGCGACCGCCCGCCCTCTACAAAGTATTCGGTCGAGAAGCCCCGGGAAAACAAGGTGTGCATGTATTCATTAAAGACAGCGGTGTAGAGCGCATTGCCCTTGAAGCTGCGGCGCATGAAGAAGGCACCGCCACGGCGCAAAATATTTCCCACGACGGGCATGTTCAGGTTGATACCTGCTGCGATGTGTGGAGGCGTCAGTCCATTGTGAAATAACAGGTAGGACAGAAGCAGATAGTCCATGTGGCTGCGGTGGCAGGGCACATAAACGATCTCGTTGCCCTGCGCCACATTCTGGACGCGCTCGATATGGTTGACCCGTAGCCCTTCATAGAGCTTGTTCCAGAACCAGGTCAAGATGACTTCAAGGCAGCGCACTACCGGATACGAGAAGTCCGAGGCTATTTCCTGGGCATATTCTAAGGCTTGCTGCTCGGCCTGCGCCTGAGAGGTCTTTCCATGCTTCGCTTCGTGCTGGATCGCTTCGCGTACCTGAGGAGCCTGGATCAGGCTTTTTACCAGGTTTCGCCGGTGGGAAATATCAGGGCCGATAACTGCCGTTTTCAGGTTGCGAAAGTGCACCCTCAGAATACGCAGCACCATGCGCTGCGTACGCTCCTGTCCTTTGTTCTGGGCAACGAGGCGACTCAGATGGATAGGATCAGAAAACAACACTCGCGTCATGCGGCCCAGGAAAAGGATACGTGCCAGTTTGCGTAGTCGGCCTGCAATGACCCAGTTATCTGTCCAAAGCAACTTCCAAAGGCTTGTTTCACGGTCAGGCGACTGCCCCCAGAACACGCTGACAGGTACGATCTGGGCATCTTCAACTGTGCTTTGGCCAACAGCTTCAAGCAGTCGGGTAAGGCAAGGCGGAACGTTACGCCTGGTAGGACGACCCAGCCAGTCAGGTGAGTGTGTTGTATAGATATAGGCATTCGGTTCGACCACATCCCCAATGGTTACGGGTGTTACCGGGCGGGGCAGGCCATTTTTGATGCATTCGGCATCCAGGACGGCCAGATCGCTTAGCGAATGCTCCTGCAGAACATAGATCACCGGCTTGCTGCGGTCGAGCTTGAGGGTTACTGCTGACTGATTGATGGTCTGCGAGCGAACCCAGGTATACAGCAGGCGTTTGAAGGCAGCAAACAGCATGCGGCGAAAAGGGGAGCGATTCATGACATGTACCTGAAATTCAAGCGAGCAGTGTGCCGTAATGGCCCGATGGCGCAAAGCCCACGATCATCAGACTGAAACACTCGTCAGCAAAACTAAAGAGGCTCAGGCACTGCTTGATTGGCGCTCTTTTTTTGACATTTCGATTACGCAATTTGTTGTTATAAAGCACGAATTTTGTGCTTTCAGCTACGATTAATACGTAATTAGCACCAAAGAAGAGCATAAAGCATTTTAGTGATAAAACCTGTTGCAATTGCCTGGAAACTTTTGCTTTATACGCCGGTACGGCGGAAACGAGCATCAGTTGTTTGGCCTGGAAGGCCATGAGGATGACTCGGATCGGCTGGGGAGCTGTCCTCAAGGGCACAGATAATAATTGCGAAGCTTGGAGAGTGGTAATGGCTGAACGTGAGACCGGAACCGTCAAGTGGTTCAATGACGCCAAAGGTTATGGATTCATTCAACGTGAGAGTGGCCCGGATGTGTTTGTTCATTACCGCGCCATCCGTGGCGAGGGGCATCGCTCGCTGATTGAAGGCCAAAAGGTGGAGTTTTCTGTGATTCAGGGCCAGAAAGGTCTACAGGCCGAAGACGTCTCCAAGCTTTGAATCCTGAAAAAAAGCCCGTTAGTTCAACTGACGGGCTTTTTTATTACTGGCAAATCTTCAGGTTCGCCAGATGATTTCTTCTATGCCGGCTGAGGTGACTTTTATCCAGCGATCGGCATCATCCTCGCCCTGTTCCTCTTCCCAGCTCCCAGGGGCGCACCGTACCTGGATATCCAGTGCGGCAGCGGCTGCCTTGGCGCAGGCCAGATCGTCTTCCCAGGGGGTTGCATCGCTTTCCAGTAGAAGGCTGTTCCATTTGCCGACAGCTTTGGGTAGCCAAGTTACTGGAATCACAGTGCCCTGGTAGTCGACCGTACACTTGTAGGTTTGTCCCTGCTGGCGCCACTCGCTGCAGGTACCCAGCGCCTGGCTCAGCCACTCGGTAATAGCAGGCTGGTCGGCATCCTTGAGGTAGATTTCAATGTCTGGCTGGCGCATGGTTAATCTCGATAGGGCTTTCAGGTCCGGGTAATCCAATCGTAGCGTACGGCAACGGTAACCTCGAAGGGTTCAGCCAGTACACGTTCGCGACGCTCGGCATTAACACGCCAACCATGGGGTGTCATGGATAGCAGATCGGCTCGGGCTTCGCGAGTTTCCAGGCTGAGGCGAAAATTCAAGGTTTCACTGTTGGCCAATGTCAGCGCCGAAGGTAAGCCCTGTAGGTGCTTGGCCTCGTCGTAATCACGCACATCATCGTACAGCCGCTGGCGCAGTTCGATCAGATGATCACGCGCCGGGCCAAGGCGCAGTACGCCGCCGCCGGGCGTCAGCAAGCGTACGGCTTCAGCCCAGTCAATCGGGCTGAATACGCTGGTGAGGAGCTGGCAGCTTGTGTTGGGCAAGGGAATACGGGCCATGCTGGCAACCAGCCAGTTCACCTGCGGCGCCCGGCGACTCGCCCGGCGTACCGCCTCACGGGAGATGTCCAGCGCGTAACCATCGCTCTGTGGCAGTGCTTCTGCCAGACGCATGGTATAAAAACCTTCGCCGCAACCAATATCGACCCAGCGAGCCGGTGCTTTTTCCTGTGCCAGTTCCGCCAGACGCTGCGCCAGCGGAGCATAGTGGCCAGCATCGAGAAAGCGGCGACGCGCCTCAACCATCTCGGCATTGTCGCCAGGGTCACGGCTTTTCTTGTGCTGTACAGGCAGCAGGTTCAAATAGCCCTGGCGTGCACGGTCAAAACGGTGGCCTTGCTCACAGACAACACCTTGTTGTGCCTCGGTCAGCTGAGCCGAGCAGAGGGGGCAGATCAATATCATGCCAGCAGCCTTACCAGGGTCTGGTAGTACACCTCGGTCAACAAATCCAGGTCACTAGCCAATACTCGCTCATTGACCTGATGAATCGTGGCGTTAACAGGCCCGACTTCAACCACCTGTGTGCCAAGCGTGGCAATAAAGCGACCATCCGAGGTCCCGCCGCTGGTAGAGGCTTCTGTTGTAAGACCGGTAACCGCCTGGATGCTCGAGGCGATAGCGTCCAGCAATTCGCCAGGCTCGGTGATGAAGGGCAGGCCCGAAAGAGACCAGTCAATGTGCCAGTCAAGGTTATGCTTGTTCAGGATAGCCTCAACGCGCGCCTTGAGTCCCTCTTCGGTCGACTCGGTCGAAAAACGGAAGTTGAACAGGGCATTCAGCTCGCCCGGGATTACGTTATTTGCGCCTGTGCCCGAGTTCAGGTTGGAGATCTGGAACGTGGTGGGCGGGAAAAAGTCATTACCGGCATCCCACTGCTCAGCGGCAAGTTCTGCCAGCGCGGCTGCGGCCAGATGAATGGGATTGCGGGCCAGATGAGGGTAGGCCACGTGGCCTTGCTTGCCACGAATCGTCAACTTGCCGTTGAGCGAACCGCGGCGACCGTTCTTGACGACGTCGCCTAGAAGCGTCGTACTGGAAGGCTCGCCTACAATGCACCAGTCCAGGCGTTCATTGCGTGCACGCAGACGTTCGACAACCGCGCGTGTCCCGTGCAGGGCAGGCCCTTCTTCATCACTGGTAATCAGAAAGGCAATGGCGCCTCGATGGTTGGGGTGATCGGCTACGAAGCGTTCGACCGCGATGATCATGCTGGCCAGGCTGCCTTTCATGTCCGCTGCGCCACGCCCCAGGAGCATGCCGTCTGCATCGACCTGAGCATCGAAGGGGCCTTGTTGCCAGGCCTCGACCGGCCCGGTCGGCACGACGTCGGTATGCCCGGCGAAGCACAACACCGGACCTTCGCCTCCCCGGCGTGCCCAAAAATTATCGACGTTTTCGATACGCATGGGCTCGAGCGCAAAACCTGCTGCTTCAAGCCGCGTCATCATCAGGGCTTGGCAACCCTCGTCGACCGGTGTGACGGAGGGGCGGCGGATGAGCTCGCAGGCAAGCTCGAGCGTCGGGGTAAGGGTCGTCATGGATGAATCCTGAAGCAGCAAGGGCACGAAAAGTTGTCCATGGTAAAGCAAAACGCCATAAGGAGCGTCGCTCTTCGGTGATCAACAATGCCGTGGCATGTCTTTATACTGTTAGCTCGCTGAGTGAGAGCCGTTATGAATATTGATCAACAACGCTTTGGTGGCATTGCCCGCTTGTATGGTAACGATGCGCTCGAGCGTCTGGCTGCCAGTCATGTCGCGGTAGTCGGTATTGGTGGCGTAGGGTCCTGGGCGGCCGAGGCCCTGGCGCGGAGTGGCGTTGGCCGTATCAGTCTGTTCGATCTGGACGATGTCTGCATCAGCAATACCAACCGACAAATCCATGCGCTGGAAGGACAAGTGGGACGGGCCAAGGTCGATGTGATGGCTGAGCGCATCCGGGCAATCAACCCGGCGTGCGCCGTCCATGCCGTGGCGGATTTCGTCACGCGGGAGACCATGGCGGATTACATCACGCCGGAGATGGATCTGGTGCTGGACTGTATCGATAGCGTCGCGTCCAAGGCTGCTCTGATCTCATGGTGCAAGCGCCGCAAGATCAACATCATCACAACCGGTGGAGCGGGTGGTCAGATCGACCCGACCCAGATTCAGGTCGTCGATTTGAACCGGACCTATAACGATCCGCTGGCGTCCCGCGTACGTTCACTGCTGCGCCGCGACTATGGGTTTTCACGTAACCCCAGCCGGCACTACAGCGTGCCGTGCGTGTTCTCGACCGAGCAGCTGCGTTATCCCAAGCCGGATGGCAGCGTGTGCCAGCAGAAAAGCTTTGTAGGGGAAGGGGTACGACTGGATTGCTCTGGCGGTTTTGGTGCGGTCATGATGGTGACCGCAACCTTTGGCATGGTGGCCGCAGCCAAGGCGGTAGATAAACTGATCGCCAAGCCTTCAAAGCTAAAGACGGTCTAGGCCCGTCGGCTACATTTCCTGCTCGGGTTCCTTTTCAGCGATACCGGGCAGGTGCATGCCGCTTTTGGCCAGCTGTGAGCCTTCCATCTGCGGCTGGGTCACCCAGGTCAGAATGTCGTAGTAGCGGCGAATATTCTGCACGAAGTGCACCGTTTCGCCGCCTCGGGCATAGCCGTAACGGGTCTTGCTATACCATTGCTTCTGACTGAGTCGTGGCAACATGCGTTTGACGTCCAGCCAGCGATTAGGATCCAACCCTTCGTCCTGCGCCATCTTTCGCGCATCTGCAATATGCGCACTGCCAATGTTGTAGGTTGCCAGGGCGAACCAGGTCCGATCCGGCTCCTTGATCGACTCGGGAAGCTCGCCGCGAATCTGATTGAAGTACCGGGCGCCGCCCTCGATGCTCTGGAAAGGGTCAAGCCGGTTGGACACGCCCATGGCCTGGGCTGTGTTGTTGGTCAGCATCATGAGGCCGCGTACCCCGGTTTTTGAGGTCGCATCAGCCTGCCACATCGATTCCTGATACCCGATGGCAGCCAGAAGCCGCCAATCGACCTCCCGTTGCTGTGCAGCCTTGCGGAAGTGCTTCTCATAAACAGGCAGGCGTTGTTGCAGGTGCTGGGCAAAGGTGTAGGCGCCTACATACCCCAGAACATCCACATGACCGTAGTAACGCTCCTTGAGGTGCTGAAGCGTATTGTCCTGCTTGGCCTTGTCGATAAAAGTGTTGATGGCTTTCATCAAGGTGCCGTCTTCGCGCTCGGCTGTTACCCAGGCGAGGCTTTGTCCATCTCCGAGATCAAAGGCGACGCGCACGTTGGGAAAGTAGACCTGATTCATGGCCAGCTCGTTGGAGTCGACCAGCGTAAGATCGATCTGGCCCTCATCGACCATCTTCAGCAGGTCAGCCACCTCAACCTGATCGGACTCTTCGTAGGTAAGATCCGGCTGCTGGGGTTTGAGCGCAGCCAATTGTTCCGCCTGGCTGCTTCCCTTGAGCACCATGATGCGCTTGCCTACCAGATCGCTTACCTGTGCAGGGCGCCGTGAACCATTGCGGTAGATGACCTGCGGAACAACGTCAAGATAGGGATGTGAGAAGTGGAACTTCTCCTGCCGTGCCGGGCTGGGCGTCAGGCCTGCCGCTGCCAGGACTGGTCCTTCAGCACTGTCGAGACGGTTGAAAAGATCATCCAGGTTATCTGCAGTTTCGATCTGCAGTTTGAGCCCCATGCTGTCGGCGAAGCTTTTCACCAGCTCGTATTCGAAGCCGGTATCACCGTTACGGTCCTGGAAATAGGTCGCCGGGCTGTTGCGGGTAATAACGCGTAGAACGCCCTCCTTCTGTATCCGTTCCAGGGTAGTGGGTTGTTTGGGAGGAGCTTCGTCAGGCTCTTCGCACCCCTGGAGCAACAGAAAGATCGCAGTCGCCATGATGCAGGCGATTCGTTTCAGGCAAAGCGCATGGTGTGCAAACATCCACTCAGTATACGCAAAGCTATCCAAGTGCCATACCAGGGGAGCGCCACAGAATTTTCTATTGCCTGGATTCCACTCGTAACCAATTTTTGCTAAGCAAGGCCAAAATATCCGAGTGAAATGGGATCAGTCGCGATGATTCCAGGGTTTCCAAGAGGCATCTTCAAGCCGTCGAGAGGTCGTTATTTCTGGAGCGAAGCGTTTCTCAGGACGGCTGGATGAGTCGGTTTGACGCAGCATTAGCGAAACCTTTGTCGCCTAAAGGTGTCTCGCCGGGTCCTTTGCGGTAGAATACCGGCCCCTGAAATTCCTCTAGCCCCGAGGCTGTCCTACGATGCTGATCTTGCGCGGCGCTCCCGCTCTTTCTTCGTTTCGTCACGGCAAACTGCTCGACCAACTGACCCGTAAAGTGCCGGGTGTTTCCGGACTTTATGCCGAGTTCGCTCATTTTGCCGAGGTGGTCGGCACGCTTACCGCTGAAGAGGAGCACGTGCTTGAGCGCTTGCTCAAATACGGACCCAGTGTTCCGGTACAAGAGCCTGTAGGCCGGCTGTTCCTGGTAGTCCCGCGCTTTGGCACGATTTCGCCGTGGTCCAGCAAGGCCACTGACATCGCCCATAATTGCGGTCTGGCCAAGATCGAGCGCATCGAGCGGGGTGTCGCCTATTATATTGCTGGCGATCTGTCCGATGCCGATGTTCAGGCTGTGGCTGCCACCCTGCATGATCGTATGACCCAGCTCGTACTGGGAGGTCTGGATGAGGCTGAAGCCCTGTTCAGTCATGCGACGCCCAAGCCGCTGACGGTCATCGATATCCTGAATGGCGGCCGTGCCGCGCTGGAAAAGGCCAACAGCGTACTAGGTCTTGCCCTGGCGGATGACGAGATCGATTACCTGGTCAAAAGTTTCCAGGGACTGGGTCGCAACCCCCATGACATCGAGCTTATGATGTTTGCTCAGGCAAACTCCGAGCACTGCCGTCACAAGATCTTTAATGCCAGCTGGGATATCGATGGCGAAGGCCAGGAAAAATCCCTGTTCGGTATGATCAAGAACACCTATGAAATGCACCGTGAGGGCGTCCTGTCTGCCTACAAGGATAACGCTGCGGTGATCGAGGGATTTACTGCCGGTCGTTTCTATCCTGACCCGCAGACTCGTCAGTACAGCGCCAATCAGGAGCCCATTCATATCCTGATGAAGGTGGAAACCCATAACCACCCGACGGCAATTGCCCCATTCCCTGGCGCCTCTACCGGCTCAGGTGGCGAAATCCGAGACGAGGGGGCGACCGGTCGTGGTGCAAAACCCAAGGCAGGTCTGACCGGTTTCACGGTTTCCAACCTGAATATCCCAGGTTTCGAGCAACCTTGGGAAAAGCCATACGGCAAGCCCGAACGCATCGTGACACCACTCGATATCATGATCGAAGGGCCATTGGGCGGTGCGGCGTTCAACAACGAATTTGGTCGCCCGGCACTGGCAGGTTACTTCCGTACCTTCGAGCAGGCGGTTGAAACCCCACGTGGCGAAGAGGTCCGGGGCTATCACAAGCCGATCATGCTGGCGGGCGGTATGGGTAACATCCGTGCCGACCATGTCCAGAAAGGTGATATCTCCATAGGTGGCAAGCTGATTGTCCTGGGTGGCCCGGCCATGTTGATCGGCCTGGGTGGAGGCGCTGCCTCGTCGATGTCCACTGGCTCCAGCTCGGCAGACCTGGACTTCGCTTCCGTGCAGCGTGAAAACCCCGAGATGGAGCGCCGCTGCCAGGAAGTGATCGACCGCTGCTGGCAGATGGGGGACAAGAATCCTATCACCTTCATCCATGACGTAGGCGCAGGCGGTCTATCCAATGCCTTCCCTGAGCTTGTCAACGATGCCGGTCGTGGCGGTCGCTTTGAGCTGCGCAACGTACCCAATGACGAGCCCGGCATGAGCCCGCTCGAGATATGGTGCAACGAATCCCAAGAACGCTATGTGCTGTCCGTGGACGCCGAGAACTTTGAAACCTTCAAGGCTATCTGCGAACGCGAGCGCTGCCCGTTCGCGGTAGTTGGCGAGGCTACCGAGGAGCGCCGTCTTACGGTGGCAGACAGCCATTTTGAAAATAATGCGGTCGACATGCCACTGGAAGTTCTTCTGGGCAAGCCTCCGCGCATGCATCGCTCCGCTACTCGCGAGGAAGCGCTGGGTGATGACTTTGACGGTGCCGGCTTGGAGCTCAAGGAGGCGGTAGAGCTCGTTCTTCGCCATCCAGCCGTTGCCAGCAAGAGCTTTCTGATCACCATCGGTGACCGGACCATCACCGGCCTGGTTGCGCGTGATCAAATGGTTGGTCCCTGGCAGGTTCCAGTGGCTGACTGCGCAGTTACAGCGACCAGCTACACCGTCTATACCGGCGAGGCAATGGCCATGGGCGAGCGTACGCCCTTGGCATTGCTGGATGCGGCAGCGTCTGGCCGCATGGCGGTAGGTGAAACACTGACCAACCTGGCGTCGGCGCGTATCGAGAAAATCAGCGATATCAAGCTTTCCGCCAACTGGATGGCAGCTGCCGGACATCCGGGTGAGGACGCTCGCCTGTACGATACGGTAAAGGCAGTGGGCATGGAGCTGTGCCCGGCTTTGGGTATTACCATCCCCGTGGGCAAGGACTCCATGTCCATGAAGACCCGCTGGGAAGAAAACGGTCAAGACAAAAGCGTGACGTCGCCTCTGTCGTTGATCGTGACGGGCTTTGCTCCAGTGCAGGATATTCGTCAGACCCTGACGCCTGAGCTGCGCATGGATAAAGGCGAAACGGACTTGATCCTGATCGACCTTGGCCGAGGCCAGAACCGCCTGGGTGGTTCAATTCTGGCGCAGGTTCACAACAAGATCGGCCACAAGGCACCTGATGTGGATGATGCAGAGGACCTCAAGGCCTTCTTTGCAGTCATCCAGGGGCTCAATAAGGACGGGCTCATCCTGTCCTATCATGACCGTTCCGATGGTGGCTTGATCACGACGCTCGCGGAGATGGCATTTGCCGGTCACTGTGGCCTGTCTCTGAAACTGGATGCCTTGGCCGCTACCCGTGATGAACTGACCCGCGCCTTGTTTGCCGAGGAATTGGGTGCTGTGATCCAGGTGCCTCAGGATTTCACATCCGAAGTGCTGGCTCAGTTCACTGCTGCAGGTCTTGAGGATTGCGTGGCGGTCATTGGCCAGCCGGTAAACGGTTACGAGGTCAATATCACCTATAACGAGCAGAACGTCTTCAAGGCCGAGCGCCGCTCGTTGCAGCGTATCTGGAGCGAAACCAGCTATCAGATCCAGCGACTGCGTGACAACGCTGACTGTGCTCAGCAGGAATACGACGCATTGCTCGAAGAGAACAATCCGGGCCTGTCTGCCAAGCTGAGCTTTGATCCGAACGAAAACATCGCTGCACCTTATATCAAGACAGGTATACGGCCTCAGGTCGCGGTTCTGCGTGAGCAGGGCGTTAACGGTCAGGTCGAAATGGCTGCAGCGTTTGACCGTGCCGGCTTTGCCTCGGTAGACGTGCACATGAGCGATATTCTTGCTGGTCGTGTCGATTTGAACGACTTCAAGGGTGTCGTTGCGTGCGGCGGTTTCTCCTACGGTGATGTTTTGGGTGCCGGTGAGGGATGGGCCAAGTCGATTCTGTTCAACGCCCGTGCACGTGATGCGTTCCAGCAATTCTTCGAGCGTACGGATAGCTTTACGCTGGGCGTCTGCAACGGCTGTCAGATGGTCTCGAACCTGCGCGAGCTTGTTCCGGGCAGTGAATTCTGGCCACGCTTCGTGCGTAACCGCTCAGAGCAGTTCGAAGCGCGTATTGCCATGCTACAGGTACAGGAGTCGCCATCCCTGTTCTTTGCCGGCATGGCAGGCTCGCGCATGCCGATTGCTATTGCGCACGGTGAAGGCCATGCCGAGTTTAGGGACGCTGCGGCCCTGCAGGCAGCAGATGCCTCTGGCACCGTCTCGCTGCGCTTCGTTGACAACCATGGGCGTGTCACCGAGACGTATCCGGCCAACCCCAACGGCTCGCCGCTGGGTATTACGGGCCTGACCAGCCGTGATGGTCGCGTCACCATCATGATGCCGCACCCTGAACGCGTTTTCCGCGCAGTTCAAAATTCCTGGATCCCACGTGATTGGCAGGGCGAGGACGGCGGCTGGATGCGCATGTTCCGTAATGCGCGTGTCTGGGTAGACTGATAAGTCCGAGAAGGCCGGTCATACTGTTTCAGGTATGACCGGCCTTTTTGCATCTGGAGGATTTATGTACAAGTTATGCTTCTATGTGCCAGGCAGCCATCTGGAGTCCGTCAAGGACGCGGTATTTGCTGCAGGAGGTGGTCGCATCGGTAATTACGAGGCGTGCTGCTGGCAGGTCTTGGGAGAGGGGCAGTTTCGCCCCTGTGCTGGAAGCAACCCTTTTCTAGGGAAGATTGGCGAGCTGGAGCGCGTGGCAGAATGGAAAGTAGAGCTGGTCGTGACCGATGACTATGTAAAGCAGGCTGTCGAGGCGTTACGCAAAGCCCACCCCTATGAGACGCCAGCCTATGAGGTGTGGCAGCTGGCGTCATTCTAGGTCAAGGCCGAACGTTGTGACTCCTGTGCTTCAGGTGTGTACTGGAGCTTCAGGGGCGTATCTCGATCAACGTACCGTCCTTGACGAGTGTCCAGATTTCACGCATATCTGCATTGGTTAGCGCAATGCATCCATTCGTCCAGTTCAGCGAAGAAAAATACCACTCCGGGTATTCTTCATCGATAGGTGTGCCGTGAATCATGATCATGCTGCCCGGTGGCACGCCTGCTGCTTTTGCGCGTGCCAGGTCCTGTGCATTGGGATATGAGATGTGCATCGACAGATTGAACTTGTCGCTCGTCTTTCGCCAGTCTATCCAGTAGAAGCCTTCTGGCGTGCGCTGATCCCCTTCGCGAAACTTGGGCCCCTTGGGGAATTTGCCCAGTGATACCCGGTAAGACTTGATGGTTTCGCCCTTGCTGAGCAGCTCAAGCTTGTTTATCGACTTTATGACCAGCACCTTGTCGATTGTCCGGCCATCAAGTGTTGTTGTCGTGCTGGCAAGGCAGAGGGTAGAGAAAAACAGGCAACAGAAAGCAGTAAGCCAATACATCCGGCGCATTTGAAAAATAATCCCTAGCTAAGCGACTGCAGAAAGCAGCCAAGGCGTGCTGCTGTTCACTCTGTATATATCAGCTGGAGCTAGCGTTCCAGCATGGGTGCGATGCCTTCATGATGCACTGAATAGTGACCGGTTCGGCGATCAGCAAAAAAGCATTCTAGGGTACGCGCAATGGTCGGAAAAGCGAGTGACGACCAAGGGATATCTGCTTCGTCAAACAGGGCTGTTTCCAGGCTTTCTTCACCGATGCCAAACGACCCGCCGACAAGCTCGCCGCGGAAAAGCATATAGACCTGATTGATATGGGGCAGGTCGAATAAGGTATAGAGCTTGAGGTTGCCGACGTTAGCGCAGGCTTCCTCCCAGGTCTCACGGGCGGCGGCCTGTTCGATCGTTTCGCCGTTTTCCATGAAGCCGGCCGGGAGTGTCCAGTAGCCGCGGCGAGGCTCAATGGCGCGGCGACATAAAAGTACTTTATCTCCCCAGACGGGCAGGCATCCCGCCACAATGCGAGGGTTCTGGTAGTGCACCGTGTGGCACTGTGTGCAGATGTAGCGAGGGCGCGTATCCCCCTCGGGAACGCGCTGAACTAGCGTGCCGCCGCAATAGTTACAGAATTTCATGATGCCTCCTCGTCGTCCTGCCATCTTGCGAGGAGCTAAGGCTGCAAGCAAGGGGTTGGGCAAGCTGGATATTCCATGCCATGATGCCTCAAGAGTAAGCGTGTGGAGAAAGCATCGTGGATGAGTTGCTCCATCGATTGCGGCATTATCGACCGCGTCACCTGGAGACAGATCGTACACACCCCGAAGCCGCCGTATTGTTGCCTATTATTCGAGGTGATGATCCTGAGCTGGTTCTGACGCTGCGCGCCAGCAATCTGTCGACGCATGGGGGAGAGGTCGCATTACCAGGTGGGCGACGTGATCCGGAAGATCCGGACCTTATTCATACAGCGCTGCGTGAGGCGTATGAGGAGATTGGTCTGCCGCCGGGGCTGGTTGAAGTAGTAGGGCCGTTGAGCCCCTTGATTTCTTATTACGGGATCAAAGTAACGCCTTATGTCGGCATTATTCCCGATTACGTGGAGTACACGCCCAACGACGCTGAAATCGCAGCCGTATTTACGGTTCCGCTCAGCTTTCTGTGCGAAGTGCCTCCAGAAGTCACGCTGAGGATCGATGAGCAAGGGCGACGTTCCTATATCCCAAGTTATCAGTACGGTGAGTATCGGATCTGGGGCCTGACGGCTGCCATTATCGTGGAGCTGGTCAACCTGCTCTATGATGCCGGCATTTCGCTCCATGAGCCGCCTCATTCAGTTGAGAAATGATGCCTTTTGATGCACTTCTGCCATCAGGCCAAGTAGAATTCATGCCAACGATACGTTATCAGGCCGCTGCCTGTACGAGATGACAGCCTTGGACATGAATGAAAACGAAAAGCCTGTTCGCTCTCCCTGCGTGCAAGTCTGTGTGCTGGATGAGGCCGATATGTGCACAGGATGCCAGCGCACCGCTCAAGAAATATCTCAATGGGGACGCATGACCAACACCGAGCGGCGTAGGGTCTTGCAGCTGTGTGAGGAACGTGCCTGCGCCGCTGGCCACTATTTCTAAGGGCACCTCAGATAGCGATCGAGTGCGTTGTCGCTATGGGGCAGCCCGGTTAAACCCATGACTGTATACACCAGAGGATGCTGCATGACCCAGATAGGAACTCCATTGTCACCTACCGCCACTCGCGTTCTGTTATGTGGCTCTGGTGAGCTTGGTAAAGAAGTTGTCATCGAGCTACAGCGTTTGGGTGTGGAGGTCATTGCCGTCGATCGTTATGCCAATGCACCGGCCATGCAGGTAGCCCATCGTAGTCATGTCATCAATATGCTGGATGGCGCCGCGCTTCGCGCGATCATCGAGCAGGAAAAACCTCATTACATCGTGCCCGAGATCGAGGCAATTGCCACGGCAACCCTCGTTGAGCTGGAGGGCGAAGGGTATACCGTCGTGCCTACTGCACGCGCTGCGCAGCTGACCATGAACCGCGAAGGTATTCGCCGTCTGGCTGCGGAGGAGTTGGGTTTGCCCACTTCACCGTATCACTTCGCGGACACCTTTGAAGAGTATGCCGCTGCCGTCGAATCTGTAGGCATGCCTTGTGTCGTGAAGCCGATCATGAGCTCCTCCGGCAAGGGGCAGAGTGTTATCAAGTGCAGCGAAGACATTCAGGCCGCCTGGGATTATGCTCAGGAGGGCGGACGAGCGGGTAAGGGACGCGTCATTGTTGAAGGCTTTATCGACTTTGATTATGAAATTACCTTGCTGACAGTTCGTCATGTCAATGGTACATCCTTCTGCGAACCTATTGGTCATCGTCAGGTAAAAGGTGATTACCATGAGTCCTGGCAGCCGCAAGCGATGAGTCCCAAGGCACTTGCTGAGTCCGAGCGTGTTGCCAGGGCGGTCACCGAGGCGCTGGGCGGGCGTGGTCTGTTTGGCGTTGAGCTGTTTGTAAAAGGCGATCAGGTGTGGTTCAGCGAAGTCTCTCCACGTCCCCATGATACAGGCTTAGTAACGCTGATTTCTCAGGATCTCTCTGAGTTTGCCCTTCATGCCCGTGCCATTCTGGGATTACCGATACCGGTCATTCGCCAGTTTGGTCCATCAGCCTCTGCCGTACTGCTGGTTGAAGGACAATCTACCCAGACAAGTTTCGGCAATCTAGGTGCAGCGCTAAGTGATCCGGATACGGCCCTGCGCCTGTTTGGCAAGCCTGAAGTGGCAGGGCAGCGCCGAATGGGCGTGGCACTGGCTCGAGATGAGTCGGTGGAAGCGGCCCGTGAAAAGGCGACCAAGGCGTCGCAAGCCATCAGCGTAACGCCTTAATCCTTCAGGACGACAGCCCTGCCTGCACAGGGCTGCCGCTTGATTACAATTCCCGATCTCGTGTTTCCTTAAGGCACAGTACGGCAATCAAGCTGATTAGCGCCGCTGCGGAAACATAACCTCCTACCCAGCTCAAGCCTCCGGTATCGGCCAGCTTCTGCGCAATATAAGGCGCTACCGAGGCACCCAGGATGCCGCCAAGGTTATACGCGGCCGAGGCGCCGGTATACCTGACGTGGGTGGGGAAAATCTCCGGTAACAGCGCGCCCATCGGTGCGAACGTCATACCCATGAGAAACAGCTCCAGCGCTAGGAAAAGCGCAATGCTACCTGTTGAGCCATGGGTAAGCAGCGGCTCCATGGCAAAGCCTGACAGCAGGGCGGCTGCTGCACTGATTGCTAGAACTGGTTTGCGGCCATAACGGTCGGCAAGCCAAGCCGACAGAGGTGTAGCCAGAGTCATGAACAGAACGGCAAAGCACAGGAGCCCTAGAAAGCCCTCTCGGCTGAACCCTAGTGTTTTAACGCCATAGCTCAGCGAAAACACCGTTGAGATATAGAACAGCGCATAGCACACCACCATGGATAAGGCGCCCAGCAGCATGGGATGCCAGTGCTTGGTAATTGCTTCGGTTAATGGAAGACGCAGCTTTTCGTGTCGCTCCATCGCTTTAGCAAATACTGGTGTTTCACTTAATTTGAGGCGGACATAAAGGCCAACCATTACCAAGGCGGCGCTCAGGATGAAAGGAATTCGCCAGCCCCAGGCCTTGAATTGCTCGTCCGATAGCAGCACGGCCAGCGCGAGAAACAAGCCGTTAGCCGCAAGGAAGCCGATAGACGGGCCCAGTTGGGGGAACATGCCAAACCAGGCTCGCTTGTTCTTCGGCGCATTTTCCGTTGCCAGCAGCGCGGCGCCACCCCATTCTCCGCCCAGTCCAAGCCCTTGGGCGAATCTGAGAACGCACAACAGCACGGGGGCCCAGCCACCTATGCTGGCATAGCCAGGGAGCAGGCCGATCAGCGTGGTCGAAACACCCATCAAGAGGAGCGAAGCCACTAGAGTGGATTTTCGACCAATCCGATCGCCGAAATGGCCAAACAGTGCAGAGCCGAGAGGACGGGCCAGGAAAGCGATGCCAAAGGTGATGAATGCGCTGAGTGTTTGCGCAATCGCAGATGTTTGTGGAAAGAACACCGGGCCGATGACGAGTGCAGCGGCGGTAGCGTAGACATAAAAATCGTAAAACTCGATAGCCGTGCCGATAAAGCTTGCCGTTGCGATACGGGCTGTAGAGTTTGCAGGCGCGGCAGGCGAAACAGGTTCCGCCTCGTAGGTTGCAGTAGCAGTCATTGGATGTCCCAGGCGCTGTCGTTTTTTATGGCCTGACTCGTACGCTTGCCCGGGTAGGGCACAGGTGCGTAATCATCCGGTGCGGATGTGAATCGTTAGCCTGTTATGACGCGGCTCTATCGGCGAGGGGGTAACCGCAGAGAGAGACGTTTAGCTGGGTAAGCCTTTGGATTATGGACAAGCCTTGCCGGAAACGGCAAGGCTTGCGAAGGGCAAAGGGCCTATGAGGCGATCTTCAGATATGCAGGATGAATTCACGTACCAGCTTGCTGCCGAAATACGCGAGCATCAACAGGCAGAAGCCGGCCAGTGTCCAACGGATGGCCTTGTGTCCACGCCAGCCCATGCGATGACGCCCCCACAGCAGGACGCCAAACAGGACCCACGCCACACAGGACAGAACCGTCTTGTGCACTAGGTGCTGGGCAAGCATGTCTTCGAGAAACAGCCAGCCGGAAATCAGGGACAAGGACAATACAGCCCAACCTGCCCACAGAAAA
Organism: Pseudomonas sp. LTJR-52; assembly: GCF_003691465.1. Lineage (NCBI taxonomy): Bacteria > Pseudomonadati > Pseudomonadota > Gammaproteobacteria > Pseudomonadales > Pseudomonadaceae > Pseudomonas > Pseudomonas sp. LTJR-52. The sequence goes on along the minus strand of NZ_CP033105.1, from coordinate 3,301,530 downwards.
CCAAACAGCAGGCTTTCCATGGTTTGCAGAGGGGGGAAGCTCCGGATCAGCCCCGATGGGTGCTTGTTCTTGAGCTGCCTGTCCTGAATCAATAGCAGCAACGATTGAAAAACAGCCAGTGTTAACAGACCGTAGGCAACAATCGAGAGCAGGACATGGGTTAATATGCCCGGCGTGATATCAATCGGTTGAACAGTGCCCGACGGTAACACGTCAGCTAGGAGCGTCGTAATGGCTCCTAAGGGATAAATCAGTACCAGTAATGTCTGTAACGGCATGCGGATGCAGCCGAGCAGAATCAGGAGTATGGCTACCGCCGCGATCAGGCTGGACGCATCAAAAAAGTCCAGTGAAAGACTGCTGGGTAGAATCAGCTGAATGAACAAGGCCGCGCCATGGGCGAGCAACGCTACTACGCCCAACGAGACCAAAAGGGTATTGTTGGGACGCTTGCGCGTGGTCAGACACACACTTTGATAGGCCGTGGCGACACTATAGAGAAGGGCAGCCGTCAGGCTGGGCAACAGGGATGACATAAATCCTTGAATCACTGAGCCGAAAGCAGATGAGTTTGGCACAGATGCCAGTGTTCAAGGAAGACTGTAGACGATGCCAGCCGACGTCCTCTTCGTTATACTTCACAACCTGCCGCCAGTTTTGGACGCATTTGCATGTTTGAAAACCTGACAGATAGACTTTCACAGAGCCTTCGCCATATCACTGGCAAGGCAAAATTGACCGAAGACAACATCAAGGACACGCTGCGTGAAGTGCGCATGGCGCTCCTTGAGGCGGACGTGGCGTTGCCGGTCGTCAAGGATTTCGTCAATAAGGTCAGGGACCGTGCCGTAGGCACTGAAGTCTCTAAGAGCCTCACTCCTGGCCAGGCCTTCGTGAAAATCGTTCGAGCCGAGCTCGAAGAGCTGATGGGGGCTGCAAACGAAGATCTGGCTCTCAATGTCTCTCCACCGGCCGTTATTCTCATGGCCGGTCTGCAGGGTGCAGGTAAGACCACTACAGCAGGCAAGCTGGCGCGCTTCCTGAAAGAACGCAAGAAGAAAAGCGTTCTTGTTGTCTCTGCTGACGTCTATCGTCCTGCCGCGATCAAGCAGTTGGAAACCCTGGCTCATGAGGTCGGCGTTACGTTCTATCCCTCCGATATCAGCCAAAAGCCTGTTGCGATCGCCGAAGCTGCTGTGCGTGAAGCCAAGCTCAAGTTTATTGATGTCGTAATCGTGGATACCGCTGGTCGTTTGCATGTCGATGCAGAAATGATGGCTGAAATCCAGCAGGTTCATGCCGCAATCAAGCCTGCCGAAACGCTGTTTGTTGTGGATGCCATGACGGGTCAGGACGCGGCTAATACCGCCAAGGCCTTCAATGACGCGCTTCCCTTGACAGGCGTCGTGCTGACCAAGGTCGACGGTGACGCCCGGGGCGGTGCGGCATTGTCCGTGCGAGCCATTACAGGCAAGCCGATCAAATTCCTGGGTATGGGAGAAAAGAGCGAGGCGCTGGATCCTTTCCATCCTGATCGTATTGCTTCCCGTATTCTGGGTATGGGCGATGTGCTCAGCCTTATCGAGCAGGCCGAGCAGAACCTGGATAAGGAAAAAGCCGAAAAGCTGGCCAAGAAGCTCAAGAAGGGCAAAGGGTTCGATCTGGAAGACTTCCGTGACCAGCTTCGCCAGATGAAGAGTATGGGCGGCCTTGGCTCGCTTATGGACAAGCTTCCTACCATGATGGGTGGTGTCAATTTATCCCAGATGGGAAATGCTCAGGGAGCAGCCGAAAAACAGTTTAAGCAAATGGAGGCCATTATCGACTCCATGACGCCTGCCGAGCGGCGTGATCCTGAAACAATCAGCGGCTCGCGCAAGCGTCGAATCGCCATGGGTTCCGGAACCCAGGTACAAGATGTAGGACGCCTTATCAAACAGCATAAGCAGATGCAGAAAATGATGAAAAAGGTGACCTCCAAAGGCGGCTTGTCAAAGCTTATGCGTGGCATGGGTGGCATGTTCCCAGGAGGAATGCCCAAGCTGTAAATCCCCAGGTTGCTGCCGTTGGGCGATCAGCCCTGCATACGATAGGGAAAAAGAGTTTGCAATCGCTCGGATTATCCTTAGAATATGCGGCCTTTCGGGCCTGAGGCCCAGCGTGCGTAACATTTGTAAAGCACCGACTACAGGAACAAAGTTCACATGTTAACCATCCGTCTTGCCCGTGGTGGCTCCAAGAAGCGCCCCTTCTATCACCTGACCGTGACTAACAGCCGTAACGCCCGTGATGGTCGTTTCGTTGAGCGCATCGGCTTCTTCAATCCGGTTGCTTCCGGTAATGAAATCCGTTTGTCTGTTGACTCCGAGCGCGCTAGCTACTGGCTGAGCCACGGTGCACAGCCGTCTGAGCGCGTTGCTCAGCTGCTCAAGGACTCTGCTAAGGCAACTGCCTGAAATTTATGAGTCAGACGCCTGCGCCTGAAGAGGACCTGGTTGTCCTCGGTAAGATTGTCTCGGTGTATGGCGTGCGTGGCGAAGTGAAGGTCTATTCCTTCACCGACCCCTTGGACAATCTGCTGGAGTATCGTCATTGGACCCTGCGTCGTGATGGCGAAATCCGCAAGATAAGTTTGGTAAAGGGCAGCCTTCACGGCAAAGTCCTGACGGCCAAGCTTAAAGGTCTGGATGATCGCGAAGAGGCGCGAGCCCTTTCAGGGTTCGAAATTTGTGTGCCTCGCCATGAGCTTCCAGGCCTGAACGAAGGTGATTACTACTGGTATCAGCTCGAAGGGCTGAAAGTGATCAACCAGGAAGGGCAGATGCTCGGCGTGGTGGATCATTTGCTTGAGACTGGTTCCAACGATGTCATGGTGGTAAAGCCATGTGTCGGCAGTCTGGACGATCGCGAACGCTTGTTGCCCTATGTTCTGGAGCAATTCGTCAAGTCGATTGATCTAGTGGCAGGTGAGATGCGGGTTGACTGGGACGCGGATTTTTAAATCATGCGTGTCGACGTCATCAGTATCTTTCCTGAAGTATTCACAGCCGTCCGTGATTTCGGAATTACCGGTCGTGCGGTCAAGCAGGGGTTACTTCAACTCAATTGCCTGAGTCCGCGGGACTATACCGAAGACCGGCATCAGACTGTTGATGATCGTCCTTTTGGGGGTGGTCCCGGCATGGTGATGAAAATTCAGCCATTGGAGCGGGCATTGAATGATGCACGCAGCAAGGCTGAGGGCTCGGTAAAAGTAATTTACCTTTCCCCTCAAGGGCGACAGCTGTCGCAGCAAGGGGTAAAGGAGCTGGCGAAAGAAGAACACCTCATTCTGATCGCTGGTCGTTACGAAGGTATCGACGAGCGCTTTATTGAAGCGCACGTTGATGAAGAATGGTCGATTGGTGACTATGTGCTGTCTGGCGGCGAGCTGCCAGCAATGGTCCTGATCGATGCGGTGACGAGGCTACTGCCTGGAGCGTTGGGGCATGTAGATTCCGCCGAGCAGGACTCGTTTACGGACGGTCTGCTCGATTGTCCTCATTACACTCGACCTGAGGTGTATGAGGGACGGCGGGTACCTGATGTGCTGCTCAGTGGTAATCACGAGCATATCCGGCGTTGGCGTTTACAGCAGTCCCTTGGAAGGACCTATAAACGGCGCGCTGATCTTCTGGAAAGACGCTCGCTTTCTGGAGAAGAGCAGAAGCTGTTGGCGGAATTCCTTCGTCAACAGGACGATAGTTAACGTATCGATGGCAGGTCTGACGGCTTGTCTTAGGAGCACACTAGCATGACCAACAAGATTATTGCACAGCTTGAAGCTGAACAAATGAACAAGGAAATCCCGGCTTTCGCGCCCGGTGATACCGTAATCGTTCAAGTAAAAGTAAAGGAAGGCGACCGTCAGCGTCTGCAGGCCTTTGAAGGCGTTGTAATTGGCAAGCGTAACCGCGGCCTGAACAGTGCTTTCACCGTTCGCAAGATTTCCAACGGTGTAGGTGTAGAGCGTACCTTCCAAACTTACAGCCCCATGATCGACAGCATCAGCGTCAAGCGTCGCGGTGATGTTCGTAAAGCCAAGCTGTACTACCTGCGCGAACTGTCTGGCAAGGCAGCACGTATCAAGGAAAAGCTGGCTTAATTCAGCGATTCCACAAAAAAGCAGCCCTAGGGCTGCTTTTTTGTTGCGTGGATGAAAAGTCAGTATGGTGAGTTAGCTAAGCGAGTTCCCGGATGTCCATGACCCCTAGAGAGCAAGAAATCGCACGCCGAACAGAGCTGTCTGAAACGCGCGTGGCCAAAGCGGTATTTCCTCCTAATACCAATCATCATCACACGTTATTTGGCGGGCAGGCGATGGCGTGGATGGATGAAGTCTCTTTCATTACGGCGACACGGTTTTGCCGTTTGCCGCTGGTAACGGTATCGACCGACCGTATCGATTTTAATCACGCCATTCCAGGTGGCTCTATCGTTGAGCTGATTGGTCGAGTGATAAAAGTGGGTAATACCAGCATCAAGGTGGGTGTCGAGGTTTACCTCGAGAGTATGTATAACGAAGGACGTGAACTGGCGATCAGTGGTGCGTTTAGCTTTGTTGCAATCGATGAGGATAAGCGTCCTATCGCTGTTCTGCCGGACTTCCCTCAACACTCTTGAGTTGTAACACTGCCGATGCGAGATCATCCGTACATCAATCGATTTTTGGATGCCTTATGGCTTGAGAAAGGCTTATCCGAACACACGCGTGACGCCTATTCCAATGATTTAGGGCAGTTCAACGCCTGGTTGACGGAGCAGGGCGTTTCGCTTGAAAAGGCTGGTCGAGAGATGATTCTTGATCACTTGGCCTGGCGGCTGGACAAGGGTTACAAGGCACGCTCAACGGCGCGTTTTCTATCGAGCGTTCGTGGTTTTTATCGATATGCGGTTCGTGAAGGACTGATCGATGTTGATCCTACGCTACAGGTCGATATGCCTCGCCTTGGCGCTCCTCTACCCAAAAGCTTGTCCGAGGCAGATGTCGAGGCATTGCTTGCCGCACCGGATACTGATGACCCGCTGGGCTTGCGTGATCGAACCATGCTGGAGGTACTGTATGCAACGGGTCTTCGAGTCAGCGAGCTGGTTGGGTTGACGCTTCAGCAGGTAAATCTGCGACAGGGCTCAATGCGGGTGTTTGGCAAGGGAAACAAGGAGCGTCTGATTCCTCTGGGGGAGGAGGCTATCAATTGGCTGGAGCGGTATGTGAAGGAAGCGCGCGGCCTGTTACAGAACGGGTTGGCATCTGATGTGCTGTTTCCGAGCCTGCGTGGGACTGAAATGACGCGGCAGACCTTTTGGCACCGCATCAAGCTGCACGCCCAGGTGGCCTGTATCGATAAGCCGCTTTCACCCCATACGCTGCGCCATGCCTTTGCAACCCATCTGCTCAACCATGGTGCTGACTTGCGTACCGTACAAATGCTTTTAGGCCATTCAAGCCTTTCGACAACCCAGATTTACACACATATCGCCCGGGCTCGTTTGCAGGCTCTGCATGCGGAACATCATCCTCGCGGTTAAATTGTAGGGTCGGCCTCTGTGGTAGGCTGGCAGCTATTGTTCACAGGAGTTATTCATGCGCATTACTCGTTTGGTGCTGGCGGTTTGCCTGGGGCTCGCAAGTACTTTTGCAATGGCTGAATCCGAGCAGGCTATCCGTAAGACCTTGAGTGCATTACAGCCTGATCTGGGTATCGAGTCGATTGGGAAAAGCCCTTTTGAAGGCCTTTATGAGGTTCAGCTCAAGGGCGGGCGTATCCTGTATGCCAGTGCTGATGGGCAATACATCGTTCAAGGATACCTGTACCAGTATAAGGACGGTCACGCCGTTAACCTGACGGAACAGGCTGAAAATGCAGCAGTGGCCAAGCAGATCAATGGCTTGGACAAGCAGCAAATGGTCGTCTTTCCGGCCGTGGGCGAGACGAAAGCTCACATTACCGTTTTTACGGATACCACATGCCCTTATTGCCAGAAACTACACGGCGAAGTTCCCAAGTTGAACAAGCAGGGTATCGAGGTGCGTTATCTGGCATTCCCGCGTCAGGGTTTAAATTCGGCGGGGTATAAGCAGCTTGAGGCAGTATGGTGCTCTAAGGATCGGGCCGAGGCGATGGAGCGCATGTTCGAGGGTAAGGAAATCAAGGCTGCCTCCTGTGATGATCCGGTTGCGAAGCAGTTCACTCTGGGGCAACAGATTGGCATTCAGGGCACGCCTGCCATTATTCTTGCCAATGGACATATGATCCCTGGTTACCAGCCAGCGTCAGAATTGGTAAATGACGCGCTGGCAGCCGGTAAATAGGTATAGTGCAGTCATGACGGCCGAGCTAAGCTCGGCCGTTTGGTCTTGATGATAAGCCTGAGCGATACGTGGCAGCCAAGCGGCGTGCTTGAGGTAAACTCCGTTTCCAAGTTTTTATCAGCCCGGGTGTTCTACCGAGGCCTACAACAGGGGAATAAAGCGTGAAACCGGTAAAAGTGGGTATTTGCGGACTGGGTACCGTGGGTGGCGGTACTTTCAATGTGCTCAAACGAAACGCTGAAGAGATTGCACGTCGTGCCGGCCGTGGTATTGAAGTAGCACAGATTGCTCAGCGTCGTCCTAATCCCAAGTGTGATACCGGTATTACCCCGATTACCGACGATGTGTTCGCTGTGGTGGATAACCCGGAAATCGACGTGGTGGTCGAGCTAATTGGTGGTTACACAGTGGCCCGTGAATTGGTCATGCGTGCAATCAACAACGGCAAGCATGTGGTTACCGCAAACAAGGCGTTGATCGCGGTGCATGGCAACGAGATTTTTGCCAAGGCGCGTGAAAAAGGCGTCATCGTAGCCTTCGAAGCGTCGGTTGCTGGAGGCATTCCTGTTATCAAAGCTGTGCGTGAGGGCCTTGCGGCTAACCGCATCAATTGGGTGGCGGGAATCATCAACGGTACTGGCAACTTTATCCTGACCGAAATGCGCGAAAAGGGCCGTACGTTCGAAGACGTACTCAAGGAAGCCCAGGCGCTCGGTTATGCCGAGGCGGATCCAACCTTTGATGTTGAAGGTATCGATGCGGCGCATAAACTTACCATTCTGGCATCCATTGCCTTTGGTATTCCGCTTCAGTTCGATAAGGCCTACACCGAAGGCATTACCACGCTGACCACGGCCGACGTTGGTTATGCCGAGGCGCTGGGTTACCGCATCAAGCACCTGGGCGTTGCGCGCAGCACCGAGAAGGGTATTGAGCTACGTGTTCATCCCACCCTGATTCCAGCCGATCGCCTGATTGCCAACGTAAATGGGGTAATGAACGCCGTCATGGTCAACGGTGATGCGGTGGGTTCGACACTGTTTTATGGCGCAGGCGCTGGTATGGAGCCAACGGCTTCTTCCGTAGTGGCTGATCTTGTCGATGTGGTACGTGCCATGACGTCAGATCCGGAAAATCGCGTTCCGCACCTGGCCTTCCAGCCTGACGCTTTGTCCGATCATCCGGTATTGCCTATCGAAGCCTGTGAGAGCGCCTACTACCTGCGTATCCAAGCCAAGGACCATCCAGGTGTGTTGGCCCAGGTGGCAAGTATCCTGTCGGAGCGTGGCATTAATATAGAGTCGATCATGCAGAAGGAAGCCGAGGAACATGACGGCTTGATTCCCATGATTCTGCTGACCCACCGGGTACATGAACAGCATATGAATGAAGCCATCAAGGCGCTTGAGTCACTTGAGGATGTGGTAGGGGCTGTTGTTCGTATCCGAGTCGAACATCTGAACTGATCCAGGCCGGCCGGATAATGGATCCGGCTATCAGCTGCTCTAATTGAAGGTTAAATCGATGCGTTACATCAGCACCCGCGGCAATGCGCCAGCGTTGAATTTCGAAGACGTTCTGTTGGCTGGCCTGGCCAGTGACGGAGGTCTGTATGTGCCGGAAAATCTGCCGCGGTTTACTCAGGAAGAGATTGCTTCCTGGGCTGGGCTGCCTTATCACGAGTTGGCGTTCCGCGTCATGCGCCCGTTCGTTGAGGGCAGTATCAGCGATACCGACTTCAAACAGATTCTTGAGGAAACGTATGGCGCATTCGCTCACAGTGCGGTTGCGCCGCTGCGTCAGCTTAATGCCAATGAATGGGTGATGGAACTTTTTCATGGCCCAACCCTGGCGTTCAAGGATTTCGCATTACAGCTGCTGGGCCGTCTGCTGGATCATATTCTGCTCAAGCGGGATGAGCGCGTCGTGATCATCGGCGCTACTTCGGGCGATACGGGGTCTGCTGCTATTGAGGGCTGCCGTCGTTGCGAGAATGTAGACATTTTCATTCTGCATCCTCACCAGCGTGTATCTGAGGTCCAGCGCCGTCAGATGACGACCATCCTTGGCGAAAATATCCATAACATCGCCATCGAAGGCAATTTTGATGATTGTCAGGAGATGGTGAAGGCGAGTTTTGCCGATCAGAGCTTCCTCAAGGGCACGCGTCTGGTTGCCGTAAACTCGATCAACTGGGCGCGCATCATGGCCCAGATCGTTTACTACTTCCATGCAGCGCTGCAGTTGGGTGCCCCGGCGCGCTCCGTAGCATTCTCGGTTCCGACCGGTAACTTTGGCGATATATTCGCAGGATACTTGGCGCGTAACATGGGGCTGCCTGTAAGTCAGCTTGTTGTAGCAACCAATCGCAACGATATCCTGCATCGCTTCATGAGCGGCAACCAGTATTTCAAGGAAACGTTGCACGCCTCGCTATCGCCCTCCATGGATATCATGGTGTCGTCCAACTTCGAACGTTTATTGTTCGACCTGCACGGACGTAACGGTGTGGCGTTGGCCGAGCTGATGAGCACGTTCAAGGCCACGGGCAAGCTCTCCGTTGAAGAGGATCGTTGGGTTGAAGCACGTAAGCTGTTTGACTCATTGGCGGTAAGTGATGAAGACACGTGCGCTACCATCGCTGATGTCTTCAAGCGTACCGGCGAGGTGCTTGATCCGCATACGGCAATTGGTGTCAAGGCGGCGCGAGAGTGTCGTCGTAACCTGTCTACGCCGATGGTAGTGCTAGGAACAGCACACCCCGTCAAGTTTCCTGACGCGGTCGAGAAGGCCGGTATTGGTAAGGCGCTGGAGCTTCCGGCTCACCTGAGCGATCTATTCCAACGCGAGGAGCGCTGCACTGTGCTGCCTAACGCCATTGAGGCGGTACAGGCTTTTGTCGCTCAACATGGTAATCGCGGCAGGCCGCTCTAAATAGCGTTCAGGGGCGGATGCTGTTCTGGCATTCGCTCCTGACCAGCTTCCCCTTGCTCGTTTGATTGACACGCGTGCTGCCAGGAGGGCTGCCGTGACTTTGAGCATGCCTACGCTACTTGTGACCAATGTGTATGTACTCGTTCTGCTTGGCGTGCTGATGCTATTTGCATGGGCAAGAGGGAGCCGCGAGGCAACTCTGGGCTTTCTGTGCGTGATGCTATGGTCGGGCGCGCTGGGGCTGGTAATAGGTAGCCTGCGTGGACGAGGAATGGATGCGTTGCCTATCATGCTGGGGAACGTGCTTGTTCATGTCTGTTATGCCATGGGGTGGACTGCCATGCGGGCTTTTTCCGGGCGACGAGTACTCTGGTCCGGAGTGTGGGCTGGAAGTGTCCTATGGTTGCTTGCCTGTCTAATTCCCGCATTTTATGGCTCGCTGGCCGCGCGAATTCAACTGAGCTCGCTGGTAATTGTCAGCTATACCGTGTTGGCAGGTTATGAACTCTGGCGCTCCCGGAACGAAAATCAGGTATCGCTGGCGGCCTTGTTCAGTCTGTTTGGATTGCACAGTGCTTTTTATGTCGGTCGTTTCTTTCTGGATCGCTCACTGCCGTTCGCCGGGGAAAGTCATGGAATCGACTTTGCGGCGTTTCTGCTGCTCGAGACCTTGTTGTACAGCATTGGTCTGACGTTTGCGGCGACAGCCATGGTGCAGCAACGAACGGAGAGGCGTTACCGGCAAGCCTCGTTGACGGACTCGCTGACAGGTATTGGCAATCGACGGTTCTTCGTCGAAGACAGCGAAAACATGCTGCGTCACTGCCAGGTTCAGCATAGCCCTGTGACATTGCTACTGTGTGATATGGATAATTTCAAACAGCTCAATGACAGGCATGGTCATCAGGCTGGAGACCAAGCATTGGTAGCCTTTTGTGAGGTGGCCAGGATGCGGCTTCGAAAACGTGATGTTTTTGGTCGTTTGGGCGGCGAAGAGTTTGCGTGCCTGCTACCAGACACCACTACTGAAGCGGCGTATCAAATGGCTGAGCGGATGCGGAAGGAATTTGCTTCATGCTCACGGGTAGCAGGGGTTTCCTTGAGTATCAGCATTGGTGTAGCCAGTTCGGCGGAGGCGGGTTATGTGCTTGATTCGCTGATTGCCCTGGCTGATAAGGGATTATATGAAGCCAAGGGGCTCGGCAAGAATCGAAGTGTCATTAGCCAGCCTGTCTGAGCAAGCCACTTTTCAGGCGTTTTCACGGTACACTGGTCAGCTTTACTTTCGAGCGGACATTCATGGCCCTGCAAGCCACGCCTTATAAAGTTGAACTTAACCTGACGGATCTGGACCGCAGCGTCTACGAGAACCTGCGTTTTACCGTTGCTCGTCATCCCTCCGAAACCGAAGAGCGTCTGGCTGTGCGCATCCTGGGGTACGCCTTGTGGTACGGCGAGCAGCTTGGGTTTGGTCGGGGACTTTCCGATGTAGATGAGCCTGCCCTTTGGGAAAAGAGTCTCGATGATCGTGTACTGCATTGGATTGAAGTTGGGCAGCCTGATGCTGAGCGCCTGGTCTGGTGTTCTCGGCGTGCGGAGCGGGTCAGCTTGCTTGCCTATGGCAATTTGCGGGTCTGGCAGAGCAAGGTAGTCGATTCGGTGAAGATGTTGAAGAACCTGAACATTGCAGCGGTGCCTGTTGAGCCGCTGGCTGCATTGGCTACTGACCTGCCACGCTCGATCAGTTGGAGCGTAATGATCAGTGAGGGGACTGTGTTCGTGACGGACGAGCGTGGTCAACACGAGCTTCATCTCGACTGGTTGATGGGTGAGCGTTGATTCATCGGAAAACACTTTAAAAGCCATGGAAGCAGACGCATCTTGAATCTATCCATGGCTTGAGCCGTCTGTTCGGCCTGTTCTCTATTTCTGTTGTAATACTTGAGTAATCGATGCGTATCGAACTTCGTTCCCTGCCGGATGAATTGCCCGATCTGGGTGATCTTCCGCCGCTACTGACCCGTCTTTATGCCGCGCGTGGCGTGAAGAGTGCTGATGAGCTTGAAAAAGGGCTGGCGCGGTTACATCCCTATCGGTTGTTCAAGGGGATGGATGACGCCATCGAATTGCTGGTCGATGCGCTGGCCAAGCGTCAACGCATTCTGGTCGTGGGTGATTTTGACGCTGATGGCGCAACCGCTACCAGTGTGGCTGTTCTTACCTTACGCAGCCTGGGCGCCGCTTGGGTCGATTACCTTGTTCCCAATCGCTTTGAATACGGGTATGGGCTAACGCCTGAAATCGTCGCGGTTGCCCGGGAGCGCCAGCCTGATCTACTGGTGACCGTGGATAACGGAATTTCCAGCATAGACGGTGTCGAAGCCGCCAAAGCCGCAGGAATGCGCGTGCTGGTGACCGATCACCATTTGCCGGGCCATGAGTTACCTGCTGCTCATGCGATCGTTAACCCCAACCAGCCTGCCTGTGAGTTTCCCAGCAAGTGCATTGCTGGCGTGGGCGTTATCTTCTACGTGATGCTTGCACTGCGGACGCGGCTGCGTGAAGAGGGCTGGTTCGATGCGCTGAACATAAAAGAACCTAATCTGGCTGAGCTGCTGGATCTGGTTGCGCTGGGCAGTGTTGCCGACGTGGTCCCGCTGGACGCCAATAACCGGATTCTGGTCCATCAGGGATTAGCGCGTATACGTGCCGGTCGCGCTCGTCCGGGGCTTAGAGCATTGCTGGAGGTAGCTGGGCGGCAGCCGGGTAAGATTACTTCTACTGACCTGGGATTCATTCTGGGGCCGCGCCTCAATGCGGCGGGGCGGCTGGATGATATGTCGCTTGGAATCGAGTGCCTGCTGTGCGAGGACGAAGCCCTTGCACGAGACATGGCCGTCCAGCTGGACCAGCTCAATAAGGATCGAAAGCTGATCGAGCAGGGCATGCAGCGTGAGGCCTTGGCGCAGCTCAAGGAGTTACCCAGGGACGATATGCCGTTCGGATTATGTCTGTTTGATCCCGAATGGCATCAGGGCGTCATTGGTATTCTGGCGTCTCGTCTCAAGGAACGTTACCACCGGCCCACGCTGGCCTTTGCCGATGCCGGTGACGGCATGCTCAAGGGCTCGGCGCGTTCGGTTCCAGGGTTTCATATCCGTGATGCGCTGGATGCTGTTGCGGCGCGTCATCCTGGGCTGATCACTAAGTTCGGCGGGCACGCCATGGCAGCGGGGCTATCACTGCCTCAAGAGAATTTCGGTGCGTTTGCTGCGGCTTTCGATGCGGAAGTCAGACGGCATCTAATCGAGGATGATCTGACAGGGCGTTTGCAGTCGGATGGTTCGCTGGAAACCTGCGATTTTCAACTGGAGATTGCACGTGCACTCAAGCATGCTGGCCCCTGGGGGCAGCATTTCCCCGAGCCGATGTTTCACGGTGTGTTTGAGGTCGTGCAGCAGCGTATTGTAGGTGAGCGGCATTTGAAGCTGGTCTTGAAGAGTGAGTGCGGAAGCATCCAGCTGGACGGCATTGCGTTCAACATCAATCGCGAGGTCTGGCCGAATCCGCAAATTCGCTGGGTCGAAGCTGCCTACCGCCTGGATGTGAACGAATTTCGTGGTCAGGAAAGCGTGCAGCTGATTGTGGTTCACCTGACGCCAAAGTGAAGTAATAGGCCTCATAAAAATAGTTGCATTGCTATCGAAATGATCATTCCGGCAAAGTAAGGCTCTAATAGATTCAAGTCATTGTGCCGAGAGCGATCATGAGCAAACTTTTTGAGCCTTTTACCCTTCGCCAACTGACGCTTCCGAATCGCGTTGTGGTTTCCCCCATGTGCCAATATTCGAGCGAAGACGGTTTCGCCAATGATTGGCACTTGGTCCACCTGGGCAGCCGTGCCGTTGGTGGCGCGGGTCTGGTCATCAGTGAAGCTGTTGCCGTTACGCCAGAAGGTCGTATTACTCCGCAGGATCTGGGTCTATGGAAGGACGAGCAGATCGAGCCGCTGCGCCGCATCACTCAATTCATTCAGTCACAGGGCGCGGTACCAGGTATCCAGATTGCCCATGCCGGGCGTAAAGCCAGTACGTGGCGTCCTTGGGAAGGCAAGCACGGCAGCGTTCCTATCGCTGAAGGTGGCTGGGTTCCCGTAGCTCCGTCAGCGATAGCCTTTGACCCCCAGCACACACGTCCTACCGAGCTGGATGCTGAGGGTATTGCCGGTCTCACCAAAGCCTTTGTCGCAACAGCCGAGCGCGCACTGGCTGCCGGGTTCAAGGTTGCGGAAATCCACGCGGCCCACGGTTATCTGCTACATCAGTTTCTTTCACCGATTTCAAACCAGCGTAGTGATCAATACGGTGGCAGCTTCGATAACCGTATACGTTTCCTGTTGGAGGTTACACAAGCCATTCGGGCAGTCTGGCCTGATGAGCTGCCTGTCTTTGTTCGGTTATCAGCAACCGATTGGGTCGAAGATGGCTGGAATGTGGACGAGACGGTAGAGCTGGCCAAGCGCTTGAAACCCTTGGGTGTCGATCTGATTGATGTCTCCTCGGGAGGTACTGCGGCAAACGCCGAAATCCCGGTAGGCCCAGGTTATCAAACGCAATTTGCAGAGCGGGTTCGCAAGGAGGCTGATATTGCCAGTGGCGCCGTTGGCATGATTACCGATGCAGCCCAGGCTGAGCACATCATTCGTACCGGTCAGGCCGATGTGGTACTGCTGGCACGCGAACTGCTGCGTGATCCGCACTGGCCGCTGCAGGCCGCTGAAGCATTGCGCGACAAGGTTTCCTGGCCCGCACAGTACGTTCGCGCGGCACACCGGGATACGCCCCTTCGCAAGCCGCTATCGTTCGATTGACCCTGTCAGGGCGAGCTTCCAGTAGGTTCGCCCTGTTTAATCCTCCCTCCAAGCGTCCCTGCAATATCTCGCAGCAGAAGAGCGCTCCGCTGCATGAACCATCTGCCGGTGTGTCTTGCCCTAATAGGTATCTGCCATTATCTGGAGAGCAATGATGCAAACACGTGGCCTGCTGGATCAATTACTCAAGACAGGGCAGGACATGCTCGCCAAGCAGGGCGGCCTGTCCGGTGCACTTGGAAAGTTGAATCAAGGTAATACGAAGTCTCAAACCCCTTCGTCGAAAGACCCTCTGGGCGGCATGCTGTCGAGTGCGGGCGGCGGAGCGCTGGCCGCTAGTGTGTTGGGGATGCTTTTGCGCGGCAAGGGCGCCAGCCGTATGGGAGGTGGCCGGATGGCCAAGTATGGTGGGCTGGTCGCGCTGGGTACGCTGGCCTACCAGGCTTATACAAACTGGCAGAAAAGCCAGGCCAATGCGCCTCAGACCGAGCCTCAGACAGTGGATCGTGCGCCGGAAGGAAAGGTGGAGCAGCACAGTCAGGCCATTCTGAAGGCACTTATTGCGGCAGCCAAGGCAGACGGGCATATCGATGATCAGGAGCGTAAGCTCATTGATGACGAAATGAATCGACATGCAGATGATCCTGAGCTTCAGAATTGGCTGCGTCAGGAAATCAATAAGCCACTGGACCCTGCCGAAATTGCTGCCAGCGCCAAGACGCCGGAAATGGCTGCCGAGATTTACCTGGCAAGTCTGTTGATGGCCGATGATCAGCAAGTGATGGAAAAGGCCTATCTCGACGAGCTGGCGCGTCATCTAAACCTGGATCCCGCCCTCCGGGCTGAGCTGGATAGCAAGGCCAAGGGCTGATCATGCGTCCGGGCCGTCTTGCTCGGCGGTCTGGCACATCAAGACATATTGATGTTTGCCGGGGGCAGTCTGGTGGTAGGCCTGCTCTTCCTACGTGAGACCCGCCACGTCGATATCCATGCAGATTGAGCGCGCTGCGAAGTTCAGGTCGGCTGCGTAAGCTGCACTATATACGTTGCGCTACCTGAATCGGACGTGCTGTGACGGTAAACGCCAAGCGGCATGAGTCGACCGGAGCCTGCAGCAGTGCTTTTCTATGCTGCTGTAGGCCATTCGGAGGGGCTGAATAACGGAGGGACGAACAAATACCCGCAAAGGCTGCCGGATCGGAGCCGGTTGCAGTATACTCGCAGGCTTTTCCACGTTTTCCGCGAGTGATTGCCAGCCATGGAAATCAACCCGATTCTGAACAGTATCAAAGACCTCACCGGACGTACCCAGACCATTCGGGGGTATCTTTGACTACGATCATAAAAAAGATCGTTTGACCGAAGTTGAGCGCGAGCTCGAAGATCCAAGCGTCTGGAACAAGCCTGAGTACGCTCAGAGCCTTGGCAAGGAGCGCGCCCAGCTGGCTCAGGTAGTCGAAACCCTTGATGAGCTTTCCGGTGGTCTGGCCGATGCAAACGACCTGCTGGAAATGGCTGCCGAGGAAAATGACGAAGGCGCTGTCAATGATGTGGCCACCGAGGTCGAGCGTTTGCGCGAGATTCTCGAGAAGCTCGAGTTCCGTCGCATGTTCAGTGGCGAGATGGATCCGAACAATGCCTACCTCGACATCCAGGCTGGCTCCGGCGGCACTGAGGCTCAGGATTGGGCCAATATGCTGCTGCGCATGTACCTGCGCTGGGCAGACAAACACGGCTTCGAGACGACCATCATGGAGCTCTCCGAAGGTGAAGTGGCAGGGATCAAGGGCGCAACCGTTCATGTGAAGGGTGAGTATGCGTTCGGCTGGCTCAAGACTGAAATCGGCGTACATCGGCTGGTTCGCAAGAGTCCATTCGATTCGGGCAACCGCCGCCACACGTCGTTTACAGCCGTCTTCGTTTCGCCGGAGATCGATGACAACATCGAAATCGAGATCAACCCAGCCGACCTGCGAATCGATACCTACCGTTCCTCCGGCGCGGGTGGTCAGCACGTTAACACCACGGACTCGGCGGTGCGTATCACCCACGTGCCCACCAACACGGTGGTCAGCTGCCAGAACGAGCGTTCCCAGCACGCCAACAAGGACACCGCCATGAAAATGCTGCGGGCCAAGTTGTATGAGCAGGAAATGCAGAAACGTACGGCCGCTTCCCAGGCGTTGGAAGACTCCAAGTCCGATATCGGCTGGGGCCACCAGATCCGCTCCTATGTACTCGACCAGTCTCGGATCAAGGATCTGCGTACCGGCATCGAGAACAGCAACTGCGATGCGGTACTGGACGGCGACCTGGACGAGTTTATCGAGGCCAGCCTCAAGCAGGGCCTGTAACACTACCTTAAACGCCCTCTCCGACAGGAGAGGGCTGATCCCGTGATGGAAATACCCAGACCATGAGCGAACAACCTTTAGACCAACATGCCCAAGAGCAGGAACACAACAAGCTGATTGCCCAGCGCAAGGAAAAGCTTGCAGCCCTGCGCGCCGAGCAGCGCATCGCGTTCCCGAATGACTTCCGCCGCGACAGCTACTGTGCGGACCTGCAGAAAGCCTATGAAGGCAAAAGCAAGGAAGAGCTGGCCGAAGCGGGCATCAAGGTCAAGATTGCTGGCCGCATCATGCTCAACCGCGGTGCGTTCATGGTTCTTCAGGACATGACCGGCCGGCTTCAGGTTTATGTAGACCGCAAGAAGCTGCCAGCGGAAACGCTGGAAGCCATCAAGACCTGGGATTTGGGCGATATCATCGCGGCCGAGGGCACACTGGCCCGCTCCGGCAAGGGCGACCTGTATGTAGACATGGACAATGTTCGTCTGCTGACCAAGTCTCTGCGTCCTCTGCCTGACAAGCATCACGGCCTGACCGATACCGAGATGCGCTACCGTCAGCGCTACGTCGACTTGATCGTCAACGACGACGTCCGCCATACGTTCCGTGTACGCTCGCAGGTGATCGCTCACATTCGCCAGTTCCTGCGGGATCGTGACTTCCTCGAAGTCGAAACGCCCATGCTGCAGACCATCCCAGGCGGTGCGGCGGCCAAGCCCTTCGAGACGCATCACAATGCGCTGGATATCGATATGTTCCTGCGTATCGCTCCAGAGCTTTATCTGAAGCGCCTCGTAGTAGGTGGCTTCGAGCGCGTGTTCGAGATCAACCGCAACTTCCGTAACGAAGGCGTATCGACTCGGCATAACCCCGAATTCACTATGCTTGAGTTCTACCAGGCGTATGCCGATTACGAAGACAACATGGACCTGACCGAGGAATTGTTCCGCGAGCTGGCCATGGCGGTTCTGGGTACCACCGATGTGCCATACCAAGGCAAGGTCTTTCACTTCGGTGAGCCGTTTGCACGCTTGTCCGTGTTCGACTCGATCCTGAAGTACAACCCCGAGATCAGCGCTGATGATCTGCGTGACATCGAGAAAGCACGTGCGATTGCCAAGAAGTCCGGTGCGGACGTCAAGGGCTTCGAAGGGCTCGGCAAGCTACAAACCATGATTTTCGAAGAGCTGGTCGAGCACAAACTGGAGCAGCCTACGTTCATTACTCAGTATCCGTTCGAAGTCTCTCCGCTGGCCCGTCGTAACGACGACGATCCAAGTGTGACTGACCGCTTCGAGCTGTTCATCGGTGGCCGTGAAATCGCCAACGCCTATTCCGAACTTAACGATGCGGAAGACCAGGCTGAGCGCTTCCACGCTCAGGTGGCCGATAAGGACGCCGGTGATGACGAAGCCATGCATTTCGATGCCGACTTCGTGGCGGCGCTGGAATACGGCATGCCGCCAACGGCAGGTGAGGGCATCGGTATCGACCGTCTGGTCATGCTGTTGACCGACTCTCCGTCGATCCGTGACGTAATTCTGTTCCCGCATATGCGCCCGCTGTAAGCAGTTGCTGTAAACAAAGAACCGCCTTTATGGCGGTTCTTTTATTTCTGGCGTACCGAGATCTGTCGAACCGCCGTCTACCCAGACAGTCGATACGCTATCCTGCATACGTCAGGGTTTGTCTTCCCTGTAATGAGGTGGGCATGAATTCACGCAAGGTGAAAAACCAGTACCAAGAGACGATTCGCACGCTTTCCGATCGTATCGTGGCGGCCCAGGCCCCCATCCGGATTCTCGATGCGGTGAAGTGGGATGATGAGGTCAAACAGCGCTTTCTCGATGGCAAGGGCAAGATGCTACCCCCGGTGGATCGCGCCTACTATGAACAGCGGCCGTTGGGGTTCGACCCGGATGAGGTCAAGGGCGAGTTTCAAAGCATCGAGCGGGAAGTGACCCGGCACCTGGGGCAATTCAGCCCGGTGGGGCAAATCATGCGGCGTATGTGCCGTGAGTACCGCATGGTCGTGCGGATGCTTCAGGCGCGAGGGACGCGAGATTTTGGCCTGATCTCGCAGGAGCTCTATGGGGCGGCGTCCGATGCCTTTCATGCCGGTGACCCGACCCTGGCTGATCTAGGCATGATGATGTCGGACTATCTGAACAACATCGATAAGCGCAGCGATCTCAAAGACGAGCCCAAGACACTCACCGCCAAGGAAGCTGCACCGATGCTGCAGCAGCGTCTGAATGCAGTGTTTGGAGAAGACGAAGGCACTATCCGTGTGTTCGAATCAGATGGAATCGTTGCCGACGCTGCCGCAGGTGCGGATTACATCAAGATTCGGGCGGACGCCATGTTCAACGAGCGCGATATTCGTGCGTTGGAGGTTCATGAGGGGTTGGTCCATGTCGGGACAACACTGAACGGTCAGAATCAGCCGATCTGCACCTTTCTCTCGAAAGGACCGCCATCGTCCACCGTTACGCAGGAAGGCTTGGCTATCCTCATGGAGGTCATTGCCTTTACTTCTTACCCTTCACGCCTGCGCAAGCTAACCAATCGTACCCGTGCTATTCACATGGCAGAGGAGGGTGCTGATTTTCTGGATGTCTTCCGATTCTATGAGGAGCAGGGTTACAGCCTGGAGGATGGTTACCAGAATGCCAGTCGCGTATTCCGCGGTTCTACGCCTTCCGAGTTACCGTTTACCAAAGACCTCTCCTATCTCAAGGGCTTCATTCTCATCTACAACTACATTCAGCTGGCCGTTCGTAAGGGCAAGGTAGAGCAGATTCCCCTGTTGTTTTGTGGCAAGACCACCCTGGAAGACATGCGCATCCTGAGCCAGCTGGTTGAAGAGGGTCTAGTCGCGCCGCCCAAATACCTGCCGCCCCAATTCCAGGATCTCAATGCCTTATCGGCCTGGATGTGTTTTTCCAACTTCCTGAACCATCTCAGCCTGGATCGAATCGAAGCGGATTACGCCAATATCATTTGACCACGCCGACGCCTTGTGTCGGCTTACAGGAGTAAGCCATGCCCAGTCATGAGATCGATTACCGCATCATTGGCGAGTCCATGCAGGCGGTGGAAATCGGACTTGATCCCGGCGAGACCGTTATCGCCGAGGCAGGTGCCATGACCTATATGGAAGAAGACATCGATTTCACTGCCCGCATGGGGGACGGATCCGGCGGAGTGCTGGGCAAGCTGTGGAGCGCTGGTAAACGCATGATGGGCGGCGAATCGCTATTCATGACGCACTTCACTAATGAGGGAAAGCGCAAGCGTCATGTAGCCTTCGCTGCGCCTTATCCAGGACACGTTGTGCCGGTTGACCTCTCAGCTATTGGCGGTACGCTTTTCTGTCAGCGCGATGCCTTCCTCTGTGCTGCGCTAGGTACGCGTGTAGGCGTAGCGTTTAACCGCCGCCTGGGGGCCGGCTTCTTTGGTGGTGAGGGTTTCATCCTGGAAAAGCTGGAAGGCGATGGTCTGGCCTTCATGCATGCGGGCGGTACGGTCATTCGCAAAGAGCTCAATGGGGAAACGCTCCGGCTTGATACCGGGTGTCTGGTTGGTTTTACCGAAGGTATCGATTACAGCATTGGCTTGGCAGGCGGCCTACGCAGCATGCTGTTTGGCGGTGAGGGCTTGGTGTTGGCAACCTTAAAAGGACACGGCTCCGTATGGGTCCAAACGCTCCCTTTTTCACGTCTCGCTGAGCGCGTCTATGAAGCAACGACCAAGGCGCAAGGCGAGAAAGGCAGTGAATAGCCATTCATTGCTCGTAGAGGTTTGAATGAAAATTCGGGTATGGCAAGGGGATATTACCGCGTTGGATGTTGATGTCATCGTCAATGCGGCGAATGAGCGTCTGCTAGGCGGGAGTGGCGTTGATGGCGCGATTCACCGGGCAGCGGGTCCTGAGCTCTTGGAGTATTGCCGACGACTGGGCGGATGCCCGGTTGGAGAGGCCAAGCTTACGCCTGGTTTCAATCTTCAGGCCCGCTTCATCATTCATACCGTCGGGCCGGTTTGGAGCGGAGGCAATTCAGGTGAACCCGAGCAGTTAGCGCGGTGTTACCGAAACACGTTGGCGCTGGCTGAAAGTATCGATGCCCGTACCCTGGCCTTTCCTGCGATCAGCTGTGGTGTCTATGGATATCCTGCGGAGCAAGCGGCACGCGTTGCGGTATCCGTTCTCCAAGAGCCCAGACCGGAAGGCAGCTCGGTTCGTGAAGTCATCCTCGTAGCGTTCTCCACTGAAATGGCAGAGGTATTAACTAACGCTACGCTCATTGATTGATCACCCGCCCATAAAAAAGCCCGACATTAGCCGGGCTTTTAGGACGGTCACCTATTACATGCGTGGTGCAACCGGATTCGCGTCGTTGGAAATAGTAACCTCTACGCGACGATTCATGGCGCGATCAGCTGCGGTAGAGTTGCTAGCTACCGGGAATGCCTTGCCATAGCCTCGGGTTACGATGCGATTAGGCGATATGCCCATGCTGACCAGCGCGGTCTTGATAGCATTCGCACGGCGCTCGGACAGCTGCTGGTTGTATGAGTCGGAGCCAGTGCTATCAGTGTAGCCTTCAACAATGACCTGACGTTCTGGGTTCTGCTGCAGGAAGCTGGCTAGCTGCTGAACGTTGGTCATGCCTGCGGGCTTAAGTGTGGCCTGGTTCAGATCGAATAGTACGTTGCCAAAGGTTACGACAGTACCACGATCCGTCTGCTTGGCGTTAAGCTGGCTTTGCAGCTGCTTGAGCTGCGCAGTACGGGCATCCAGACGAGCCTGGGTACGCTGTGCGTCAACGCCTTGCAGTTGCTGCTCGGTCATGCGCAGTTTGACAGTTTGCATGGCCAGTTGAATGCGCTGGTTGGCCAAGTACGCTAGCTGGTCGACTTTCTTTTCATTCTCGCCTTCACGGTAAGCACGGCTGGCTTTATCTACCCAATCGCCTGCATCTTTGGTTTCCAATGCCGCTAATTGAGAAGCTTGGGGCTGTGCCTGCAAGGCAGCATAGTCAGCCTGGGCCTTCTCAAGGTTCGGGTTTGGTGGAGTCGAACAGGCAGCCAGGGCGATGCTCAGGGCAGATACGGCAGGGATAAGAAACTGTTTACGCATAACATTCATCCTTTAGGCATAAGACGGGAATAGGGGATGGGTCAGCTTATTGCTGGCGTTGGTTCTGCTTTTGCTGCAGCTCGCCGTTGATCATCCCTTCCTCGCGGATCTGCTGAATGCTCTTCTGAGCGTCCTGGAGGGCTGCATCAGCCTTGGCAGCCTGGGTCTTGCGAGTTGCAAGACGTGCGTCCCACTCGGCCTGCTCAGCCAATTGCTTGGCCTTTTCGTAGTTCTTTTCGTTCAGTGCTGTTTGAGCCTGTGTCCACTTGTCCTGGGCGGATTTAGTTTCCAGCGGAGCGTACTGGTTACCGCCACCACTTACCGCTTCATTGACTGCGGATTGAGTAACGGCCATCTGCTCACTAGGCGGATCACCTGCGCAGCCGGTTAGGATCAGTGCACTGCCTAGCGCCAGTGCAGCGAATTTCAGACCACAGGCCTTTTGTATCGATTTCTTGGCAGTCAATGTATTCATAGGGCTCAGCTCCATTAATAGTCCAAACAGCTAAATTGTTCCCTGGCTGACAGGGTGGCCGAGGCCTTTTATTACCTTCGCTATTTATCGGATCGAAGGTTATTGACAAAAAAGCCTCTTATTTACTGACTAACGTATGGACCGCTTCAAGTCACGAAATGTTCATCCTTTGTCTAAAAATCCATAGCACGCTAAGCGGTAAAACAGCATTTCAATCTAGCTAATGGCTTGTTCTGGCTAGAGTTATTGTGCGTCTGCCGATCATGTGGACGAATCGTTTTTGTTGAGCTCAGCAAGGTACTTCTTCGACAGTTCCAGAAAGCGTGGCGTAGGGCCAACATCTTCATAAAGTGGATCACCCAGCTCGTCCGTTGCTACGACTCGCTGTCCCTTGACATAGGGAAAACTGGCTTCAAGTTCCTCTAGCGCCGCGCCTACCAGCTCAGCCAAGAGTTCTTCTACGCTACGCTTTGGATACATTTCGTGGAGGGCATGCAACCGGGCCGCGGATTCAAGGTCCAGAACCAAGTTGTAGTGTGCGTGGGCCATACGGCCTGTAGCGTTCTGCTCCCATTCCTGTACGAGCTCGCTGATCTTCATGAGAATCTCCTTCGCCTGACCGTTTCGTTGCAGTTCTACAAAAGCTAGACAGCAGAGTGTCGTACGAGGTCCCTGGCGCAGGTGTGCTAGAACAACAAAGAGAACAACGAAAGAGGGATAAACATGGTCGTCGAGATTGATGTTCGTCTGCGGGAAGATGTTCACCGACTGGGAGAGCTGTTAGGGCAGACCATTTCCGATCAGTATGGTCCTGCCTTTCTGGAAAAGATCGAGCGTATCCGAAAGGGCGCGAAAGCTTCGCGTGGCGGGTCGCTCCGTGGCGAAAGACAGCTGTCTGAGACGCTCAATTCGCTGGATGAGTCCGAGCTGCTACCAGTTGCCAGAGCCTTCAACCATTTCCTGAACCTGGCCAATATCGCCGAGGAGTATCACCGTATCCGTCGGCGTGGTGCTGACGAGCCGGCACCGCTGGAAGACCGGGTGCTCCAGGAAGTTCTGTCCCGGCTTAAACAGGCGGGGCACACTGGGCCAAAGCTTGCCGAGCAGCTGTCTCAGCTGAGTGTCGAGTTAGTTCTCACGGCGCATCCAACGGAGGTTGCTCGCAGAACGTTGATTCAGAAGTACGAGGAGATTACCGAGCAGCTGGCAGCCCAGGATCACGATGATTTGACGGCTGCCGAGTGGCACGAGGTGCACCAGCGACTGCGCCGCCTTATTGCGGAAGCCTGGCATACTGAAGAGATTCGCCGACAGCGGCCCACGCCTGTCGATGAGGCCAAATGGGGATTCGCAGTTATTGAAAACTCGCTTTGGCATGCAATACCCAGACTGCTGCGACAAGTAGACGAAACCTTACAGGAGGCTACTGGAGAACGTCTGCCGTTGCTGGCAACGCCTGTTCGATTCGCTTCCTGGATGGGCGGCGATCGTGATGGGAATCCGAATGTAACGGCTACGATAACGCGCGAAGTACTGCTGTTGGCACGCTGGATGGCGGCAGACTTGTACATGCGTG
The DNA here is from genome assembly GCF_003691465.1 of Pseudomonas sp. LTJR-52. Taxonomy (NCBI): domain Bacteria; kingdom Pseudomonadati; phylum Pseudomonadota; class Gammaproteobacteria; order Pseudomonadales; family Pseudomonadaceae; genus Pseudomonas; species Pseudomonas sp. LTJR-52. Next base: position 3,277,829 of record NZ_CP033105.1, on the reverse strand, counting down.
ATGTAGACCGCCTTGCATCGGAGCTTTCCATGCAGCGTGCCTCGGCTGAACTCATGGCAGAGGTAGGTGATACACCTGAGCCGTACCGCGCCCTGCTCAAGCAACTACGCGAGCGACTCAAAGCCACGCGCGACTGGGCTGCCAGAGCCGTTCATGAGCCTCATATCCCCAGCACAGGGGTGCTTGAGCACAATGAAGAGCTCCTGGGACCTCTCAAGCTCTGCTATGAGTCGCTCCATGCCTGCGGAATGGGCGTTATCGCTGACGGGCCGTTGTTGGATGCGTTGCGTCGCGCTACTACCTTCGGACTTTTCCTGGTGCGGCTGGATATCCGTCAGGATTCGACCCGCCATGCGTCAGCCATGAACGAAATTACAGAATATCTGGGGCTTGGCAGCTATGCCGAATGGGATGAAGCGCGTCGGCTGACGTTTCTGGAGACCGAGCTTTCCAATCGCAGACCCTTGCTGGCACCGGATTACACGCCCTCGGCAGACACTGCCGAAGTGCTTGCAACCTGCCGTGTAATTGCCGAGTCACCTGCAGCAGCGCTGGGGTCCTATGTGATATCGATGGCGGGCTCAGCGTCAGATATCCTGGCCGTGCAACTCTTGCTCAAGGAAGCAGGCGTACGTCGACCCATGCGGGTGGTACCTTTATTCGAGACACTGGATGATCTTGATCATGCAGGCGAGGTCATTGAAAGCCTGCTGGCGCTGCCAGGCTATCGCGAACGGCTTCAGGGACCCCAGGAGGTCATGATTGGCTATTCCGACTCGGCCAAGGATGCAGGAACCCTGGCTGCGGCCTGGGCGCAGTACCGTGCCCAGGAAGCCTTGGTAGACATCTGCAGTCGGCAGGGTGTTGAACTCATCCTTTTCCATGGGCGCGGAGGCACGGTGGGACGTGGTGGCGGTCCTGCCCATGAGGCGATCCTTTCGCAGCCGCCAGGTTCGGTCTGCGGCCGTTTCCGGGTAACGGAGCAGGGCGAGATGATACGCTTCAAGTTTGGTCAGCCCGATATCGCGCGGCAGAATCTCAACCTTTACCTAGCTGCTGTCTTGGAGGCTACATTACAGCCGCCTCCAGTCCCTGAGCCGGAGTGGCGGGCTGACATGGATCGTCTGGCTGCAGACAGCCTGAAGGCTTATCGTGGCGTGGTACGGGAGCATCCCCAATTCGTTGACTACTTCCGCAGGGCTACGCCTGAGCAGGAACTGGGCCGTCTGCCCTTGGGCAGCCGCCCGGCGAAGCGTCGTGAGGGCGGGGTGGAAAGCCTGCGTGCCATCCCTTGGATTTTTGCCTGGACACAGACCCGCCTGATGCTGCCTGCCTGGCTAGGCTGGGAAACAGCGTTGGCTAGGGCCCTGGAGCGGGGTGATGAGCAGCGGTTACAGCAGATGCGTGAGTGCTGGCCGTTCTTTCGTACTCGCATCGATATGCTGGAAATGGTTTTAGCCAAGGCTGACGGAGACATTGCCCGGCTCTATGACGAGCAGTTGGTGCCGGAGCAGTGGCGTGCGCTAGGGCAAGAGCTCCGCGACCTGTTGTCGCAGGCGGAGCGCTCTGTATTGCGTCTGACCGGTCAGGGCGAGCTGCTGGCTCACAACCCTCAAACGCGGGCGTTTATTGCCGTACGTAACATCTACCTTGATCCGCTACACCTGCTTCAAATCGAGCTGCTGGAACGTTCTCGGCAGGCTGGAGAGGGCACGGCAAGCCCCCTGGATCAGGCCCTGCTGGTCAGCGTTGCAGGCATTGCGGCAGGCCTTCGCAATACGGGTTGAGGGCCGGTCCTGTTGTTTGAAAACGTCCTGTCTGCTCCTCATGAGGGAGCAGCAGGACGGTCAGCCAGGCAATCCTTCCATTTCATCTGGAAAGCACGAATAAATCCCTGCGACTTTTAGTGGCTTGTGCCCCCTCGTGATGCTGTGTATTTTGAATCCCCTTGACCGTCAAACGGCCAAATAAAACATCGAGACAGCCTGAGGATCGCAATGGCTCTGTTGAGCGGGCCACTTCAAGGCAAGTCCTGGATACCATCATTTAAGGAGCGACGTGCATGCGCGTGATACTGCTAGGGGCGCCCGGTGCCGGTAAAGGTACTCAGGCTCGGTTCATTACCGAGAAGTTTGGCATTCCGCAAATTTCCACTGGGGACATGCTGCGTGCTGCCGTCAAAGCCGGGACTCCGCTAGGTCAGCAGGTCAAAGGCGTCATGGACAGTGGTGGCCTGGTTTCCGACGAGATCATTATTGCCCTGATTTCCGAGCGTATTCTGGAAGCCGATTGCTCCAACGGCTTCCTCTTTGATGGTTTCCCTCGCACCATTCCACAGGCCGAAGCGCTGAAGAATGCTGGCGTCACCATCGATCACGTGCTTGAAATTGCCGTGGATGATGAAGAGATCGTCAAGCGTATGTCGGGTCGTCGCGTACACCCGGCTTCAGGTCGTGTGTACCATACGCTCTACAATCCGCCGAAAGTCGAAGGTAAGGACGACGAAACCGGAGAGGATCTCGTTCAGCGTGAAGATGACAAAGAAGAAACCGTACGTAAGCGTCTCGATCTGTACCATTCCCAGACCAAGCCGCTGGTAGACTTCTACCAGAAGCTAGCAGACGCTGAAGGCACGCCGAAGTGCAGCCGGGTTGAAGGTGTCGGGTCCGTCGAATCGATTACGGCCAAGGTACTCGAAGCGCTCAAGTAAAGGCGTTTCTATCTGTTGCCAAACGGTCCTTTCAGGGCCGTTTTTAGTATCTGAAGGGAAAATGCAAAAAACCAAAAGCCAGCCTCTCAAATAAGAATAGTTGAACTCCTTTGTCTTGCGCTCAGTCCTAATAAGGCACACAACGAAATTAGGAGAACGCTATGAGCAGCACAACAGATAAGATCAAAGGCACTGCGAACGAAGTAGCGGGTAAAGCCAAGCAAGGTGTAGGTGAGGCCACCGATAATCAGAGCCTCAAGAATGAAGGCGATACCCAAGAGATCAAGGGTAAAGGCCAGAAAGTGGTTGGCGATGTCAAAGATGGCGTCAAGAAAGCCGGCAACCTGTAAGCATTAGAGATTCGATCAACGGCCATCTTCGGATGGCCGTTGTCGTTTCTGGAACTTATACTGGCAGACTTTGCTGTTTTGTCTGGATACCACCGATGCCTACGCTGTTGGCCATTGATACTGCTACCGAAGCTTGTTCTGTTGCGCTCCTCCATGAAGGAAGCGTCATGTGCCGCTATGAAGTGATTCCCCGTATGCATGCACAGAAAGTGCTGCCCATGGTTCAAGAACTCATGGCTGAATCAGAACTTGCGCTAACGGCCATAGACGCCATCGCATTCGGTCGCGGTCCTGGCGCATTTACCGGCGTGCGTATTGCGATTGGTGTTGTTCAAGGCCTGGCTTTCGGTCTGGACCGGCCAGTGCTGCCGGTGTCCAATCTGGCTGCACTGGCGCAGCGGGCTTATCGTGAGCGAGGCGTTAATCAGGTAGCCGCCGCTATCGATGCACGTATGGATGAGGTCTACTGGGGTTGTTATCGCTTGGAGCAAGAGGTGATGCAACTGGTTGGAGTTGAAGCGGTGCTTCCTCCCGAGCAGGCGCAGCTTCCAGCAGGCAGTGCAGGAGAATGGTTTGGGGCCGGTACAGGATGGGGGTATGTTGGCCGCATAGCCGCTTCTGTTGCCGAAACGGATGGTAATCTTCTGCCCCATGCCAAGGATATCCTGACCCTGGCGACGTATGCATGGAGTCAGGGAGGCGCCGTATCAGCAGAAGAAGCGCAGCCTGTCTATTTGCGTGATCAAGTTGCCACGCCTAAGCAGCCACGCTGATCCGGCCTCGACAGCAACAGGCGACAGGCGGTAAAACCCTGTGTGTATTACTGAGTTCAATAGATGAACTGCTGATTTCATCGACCGTATGGTATTTGAGATAGTTTGCTAAGCGCAGGCGATCTCATACAGTGGCGATACTGGCAAAAGGGCATTAATCATGCGTATCGATAGCTACACTTCCTCTTACTCATTAGATCGTCCTGGTCGTAATCGGGCGGACAGCTCGTATCATGAGATACAGAATGAGGAAGAAGTCCGTCGTGAGCAGCCCGCTACGGGTAATGTTTCCTCGCAGGGGTTGGGTACTGCGCCACTGATTCGCAGAGTCGAGTCAACCCAGCCAGATGATGAAGTGACCAGTGATGCTCAGCTGCTGACAGCGCGGGAATATGTTCTCTATGAACAGCCGATCAGCGCCCGTAGCGCACGTGCCATTGCCAGTTACGACAGTATTGCCATGCTGCCACGAGATACCGGGGCCGCTCAGGTAGTAGGCCTGGACTTTTATGTCTGAAGCTTGATGCTGCCTTATTATATTGGTTGCCCATCATGGAGTGATCCTCACTGGCGAGGTTCACTCTATCCAGCATCTACACGATCCTCGGAGTTTCTTCCGCGCTATGCTCAAGTGTTTAACGCGGTAGAGGGAAACACCACGTTCTATGCCGAGCCCTCTGTCGAGACGGTATCGAGATGGGCTGAGTTGATGCCGGATCACTTTCGCTTCTGCGCCAAGTTTCCTCGCGAGATCAGCCATGACGGTGATCTAAGAGCCTGCTTATCCCATGCGCATTCCTTCATGCAGTTGCTGGTCCCGTTAGGGAGGCGTGTCAGCCCATACTGGCTTCAGTTTTCTTCAAGCTTTGGTCCGAATCGACTGGCCGAGCTGGCTGATTTTCTGGATGCACTGCCTTCCTCAGGGCGAATAGCAGTAGAGGTGCGACATGACGATTTTTTCAGCAAGGGTATGGCTGAGCGTGAGCTCAACAATTTGCTGATGGCCAGAAATGTCGAGCGTATCGGGCTGGATTCCCGTGCCTTGTTCAGTAGCGAACCGGTCTCCGATGTCATTCGTGACGCGCAAGCCAAAAAGCCTCGCGTGCCTGTCCGTGTTCCTGCTTTTACCCAATCACCACAGATCCGCTTCATTGGTCGGTTGGAACTTGAGGCCAATGATATCTATCTAGAACCTTGGGTGAATAAATTTGCAGAATGGATCAAGGAAGGGCGTACCCCTTACATATTTCTGCATACACCTGACAACCGTCATGCTCCTGAACTTGCCATGCGTTTTCATGCGCAACTGCAGGAGCGCTTGCCGGAACTACCGCCATTGCCAGTCATGGCTGAGCCTGTCGAGCAGCTAGGCTTGCTGTAAGCCAGATCATATACGCCAGTCATGACCGCTCACCGTCAGGACAGGTATGCGTTACGTCTTTGCTCTAATGTGCTTGATCATTCTGGTGGCCGGGGTCGGTCTGGCCTATGACTGGATCCGTGTTCCGCCTCAATGGAATCCATTTAAGCCGCTTGATGTGCGACAGCCACCCAATTTTCTGACCCGATACAAGCTGATGAGGCTGCAACACGATCCTGAGCTATGCGCACAGGCGTTGCAGACGTCACCGCTGCGCTACGCCCAGATGCCTGCTAATGCCGGGACCAAGCAGTGCCCGCTGGAGAATGTCGTTAGGGTGCAACGCTCCAATGTAGCCTTCAGCGGCAGTTTCCTTGCGACATGTCCTTTAGCAACAGCCTACGCCTTGTTTGAACTGCACACGTTACAACCAGCAGCAGAGGCCGTTTTCGGGCAGCGTGTCGTCAGTGTCGAGCATTTTGGAAGTTTCGCCTGCCGCAATATCTATCATCGTGCCAATGCCCGTCGTAGTGAGCATGCTACCGCCAATGCGTTGGACTTGGCTGGCTTTCGCCTGGAGAACGGACAGCGCATTACCGTAGCGCGTGATTGGAAAGGGGACGATAGCAAGACACGGTTCTTACATTTGCTTCGAGAAGGAGCCTGTAAATCCTTTAACACGACGCTGTCTCCAAATTACAACGCGGCGCACCATGACCACTTTCATCTCGACATGGGGGGCTTCCATGTGTGCCGTTAAGCGTGCCTATCCGGCAGCGCTCTGGCAGAATGCGGGCTTTGTTTCTTGATTGACCTTGTCATGATTACTGATCCAAGTGCTGTCGCCGTTTCCATCCAACCGCTTGATGCCGCATGGCAGGGACAGGCAGATGCCTTGGGCTTGCAGCTAGGCCTGCCTGTCACCCAAGCGCCTGAGACGGATTTTGTGCTTCAGTTGGGGGCGTCGGGTCTTCAACTGGTTCAGCGTGGCCCAGATGCGCCAGGACCGGTGCGGGTTGATCTTTTGGAAGGTGCAGCAGCGCATCGGCGACGGTTTGGAGGCGGCAGTGGGCAGATGATTGCCAAGGCTGTCGGTGTTGGCACAGGCATACGTCCGAGTGTACTCGACGCCACGGCCGGCCTTGGCCGTGATGCCTTCGTTCTGGCGACGCTGGGCTGCGCGGTCACATTAATCGAGCGCCAGCCCTTGATTGCTGCTCTGCTTGAGGACGGTCTAAGGCGTGCAACAGGCGACGAGGAAGTCGGCGCTATCGTGGCGCGCATGACCCTTCTCAAGGGAAATGCCATTGAGTTGATGCGGAAGATGGATGAGGCACCTCAAGTGATCTACCTCGATCCCATGTTTCCCCATCGTGATAAGTCGGCGCTGGTAAAAAAGGAAATGCGCATTTTTCGTCCCTTGGTAGGTGATGATCCTGACGCACCAGCCTTGCTTGAGGCTGCCCTCGGGTTGGCCAGTCATCGCGTGGTGGTGAAGCGTCCACGCAAGGCGCCTCCTATCGAGGGGGCGAAGCCCAGTTATAGTCTGGATGGCAAATCCAGTCGCTACGATATTTATCCCAAAAAGGCGTTGGGCAAGGGCTAATCGCTAGTCAGTCGCTCGGCGCATCCAGAGCCGGTAGACCGGTTGTGCCAGGAAAAGAACCAGCAGCAGCCGAAGCACCTGCATGGCGGTGACCAGCGGTACCAGCAAATGCAATGCTTCGGCGGTCAGGCTCATCTCGGCGATACCTCCAGGTACCATCCCCAGCAAAAGCGAGCGGGCATCGAGTCCGGTCAACCAGCCCAGTCCCATTGCAATAGGGGTGGCAATGAGGATGGCCACGCAGGTAGCCAACACCGTGCGTGCCATGAAGGCGGGCGCCTGGCGAAAGAAGGGGCGATCGAAATAGCATCCTAGTGAGCTGCCAATGAGCCACTGGCCGATGTCCCCCGCTCCTGCAGGTAAGCCGATATTCAAATTGAATGTCACGCTGGCTGTAATGCTGGTCAGGAGAGCGCCCAATTGCCAGGCGTTTGGCAGTCGCAGCTTTTGAAAGATGAATGCCAGACCGGCACCGGCCACCATGATGGGCAATAACCAATAAAAACTGACTTCAATAGTGTGCGAAACAAGAGCATGCTCGCCACCAAATAAATACTTGTAAGCTGCCGGAACGCTTAACAGCACAAACACCATTCTCAAGCTCTGAGCAGCGGCCACTCGAGCCAGTACGGCGTCATTGCGTTTGGCCAGATTGACCATTTCATTGGCGCCCCCAGGCATGCTGGCAAAAAAAGCAGTTGCATGGTCCTCGCCGCTGCGTCGCAATAACACGATGCCTATCACACTAGCGGTGACGGTCAGCACCGTGCCAAGCACAATGATCAGCGCGTGCGCTGCAATCTGTTCAACAATGGTCTGGTTGAAGTGTAGGCCAATGCCTGTGGCGATCACCCATTGGCCTCCTTTGCGCGCGTGAGGCATTTCCTGAGTCAGCCAGCCACAGCAGCGGATAGCGATAACTCCAAGCAGTGAGCCGATCATCCAGGGAAGGGGCCAGTGCGCTAGACTGGCCAAGTATCCTCCGGCTGCTCCGGCTAGGGGAGTCATCCACCAGGGCCGGAGCGAGACGATCAACGTTTGACAGAAACGCTTCACTGTTTGGTTTTTGCCTTTATCACGCGTTGGCCAAGTTGGCTTTACGGCGAAGAGAGCGACGACGCCAGATGCGAACTATCGGCAGGATCAACATGACGATGACCAGCAGCCATACGATTTGGCTGATGCCACTGGACCATAGAATGTCCATGCTGCCATTGGAGATCGAAAGCGCCCGGCGCAGGTTCTGCTCCATGAGGCCTCCCAGAATGAAGCCCAACAGCAGCGGCGACAATGGGAAGTCCAGCTTGCGCAGGATGTATCCAATGATTCCGATGATCACCATTAGGATCAGGTCAAACGTTGTCGCATGCACGGCATAGACGCCAATTGACGTGATGATGGCAATGATAGGGACCAATGCCCAGTTCGGTACTGCCAGGATCTTGGTGAAGACCTTGATCATGGGTACGTTCAGGATGAGCAGCATCACGTTGGCAATGAACAGCGAAGCGATCAGACCCCAGACCAGCGTAGGTTCGTTCTGAAACAGAAGCGGGCCAGGAGTGATGTTGTACAGCGTAAGGGCACCAATCATGACTGCTGTCGTTCCCGACCCTGGAACACCCAGCGTCAGCATAGGAATCATGGCGCCACAGCAGGACGCACCGATCGCGGTTTCTGGCGCAGCAAGGCCGCGAAGGTCTCCTTTGCCAAACTCACCCTTTTCACCAGCCATGCGCTTTTCAGTCATGTAGGCCAAGGCACTGGCCAATGTCGCACCCGCACCGGGCAATACACCCATGACAAAACCGCCAACAGCACAGCGAAGGTTGGTCAGAAATACCGACTTGGCTTCCTTGAAGTTGAACAGCATGCGACCTGTTGCCTTGACAGCTTCCTGGCCATGGTGGGTTTTCTCAAGCAGCAATAACACCTCGCTTACCGAAAACAGGCCCAGGACCAGCACAACAAACTGGATGCCGTCTGCCAGATGGATGCTGTCAAAGGTGAAGCGATAAACACCACTGTTGGCATCAATACCGATGGCCGCCAGGAAAAGCCCTAGCAACGAGGCGACCAGCGTTTTGACGGGTTTGTCACCCGCCATGCCTGCCAGACAGACAATGGCAAAGACCATCAGCACGAAGTATTCAGCTGGGCCAAAGGCAATTGCCCATTTAGCCAGCAGCGGGGCAAACAGTACCATGCCGCATGTCGCCACGAAGGCGCCAATAAAGGAGCTCCAGGCCGACAAGGACAGGGCTACGCCGGCCAATCCTTTACGGGCCAGTGGATAGCCGTCCAGGGTGGTCATGAGCGTTGATGCTTCGCCCGGGATGTTCAGTAGAATCGACGAAATACGTCCGCCATATTCACAGCCAAGGTAAACCGCTGCCAAAAGAATCAAAGCGGATTCAGGCGGCAGGCCTAGCGCAAACGCTACCGGGATCAACAGGGCCACCCCGTTGATAGGGCCTAAGCCTGGGAGCAGGCCAACCACGGTTCCGATCAGCGTACCGATCAGGGCGATAATAAGGTTGGTAGGCGTTAAGGCAACACCAAAGCCTTGGGCAAGAAAATTCAGGGTTTCCATCTTAGATCTCCAGGCCGTCTAGGATGCCCAAGGGCAGTGGAACGTCCAGAATGCGATCGAACAGGATGTATAGGCAGATGGACATGACAATGCTGGTCACGAGGCTGGGCAACCAGCGCCCGCCATAGAGTCGAGCAAACAGAAAGCCTGCAACGATGCTGCTGGGAACAAAGCCGAATGGCTCGAACAGCAGGGCGTAAGCCAGTAGCAGCAGAACGCAGCTGACTACCTTGCGCGCAGTTGGTGCATCCATGGGTTGTTCGTCATGGGCGTGATCAATTGGCGTAGGCTTGATCAGAAGGTAAGCCAGCCCTGCTGACATCAGTCCCAGCATCAACATGGGGTAGGCGCGGGGGCCGACCGGCTCGTAAGAGAACGGTGCCTGATAATCCAGGGCAAGGTACATCATGACCAGGCCGGCAATTAGCCAGACGCCCAGAAAGAGACGTTGAAAAAGCATGGCATTTCCCTCGAACGCTCCGCCTGCGCGGAGCGGCAGGTAGTGTTATTGGATCAGGCCAAACTCTTTAGCCATACTCCGGTACTTGGCAACTTCCTTCTGTACATAGGCATCCAGCTCACTGCCAGTCATGGCAAAGGGGAAAAGCTCACGCTGGTCGCGTAGTTTGGCAAAGTCATCCGAAGCCAGCAGTTTGTCGAAGGAGGCTTTCCACCAGTTGTAGTCTTCATCACTGACTTTCGGGCCAAGGTAATAGCCACGCACTACAGGCCATACGATGTCGTATCCCTGTTCGCGAGCGGTTGGGATGTTGGCCATGGCAGGCTCCTCCAGACGGTTTTCAGAAAAGACCGCCAGGATTCTCATATCACCGCTCTCGATGTGAGGCATAGAGTCGGAAATATCCGTACTGCCCACCTGAATATGCCCACCCAGCAGAGCCGTTGCGATCTCGCCACCGCCTTCCAATGAGACATAGCGGAGGTCACGCGGATTGATACCCGCGGCCTTGGCAACGAGCGCGGTCTGCATCCAGTCCTGGCTACCGACGGTTCCGCCAGAGCCAATGACCACTTTGCCTGGATCCATTTTAAGCGCTTCGACCAGATCGCCAAGGGTCTTGTAGGGAGAATCATTCTTTACGGCGATGGCACCGTAACTGGTTCCTACTGCTGCCAGCCATTTAACGGCCTTTTCATCGAAGCGGCCAAACTTGCCTTGTGCCAGGTTGAGCAGGGAGCCGCTTGAAAACGCAACGATTGTTCCACCGTCCTTGGGGCGTTGTGCCACGACGGTATTGTAAGCCACTGCGCCTACACCTCCTGGCATGTAGGTAACCCGCATAGGTTTTTCTAGCAGCTTGGCGTTTACCAGCGCGCTCTGGGCAAGTTTGCAGGTCAGGTCGAAACCACCGCCTGGAGAGGCTGGTGCAATACATTCAGGGCGTTTGGGTTCAGCTTGCAGCTGTGTGGAGAGCATTGCTGCAACAGCAGCGATTGCCAGGGGGCGTAGGGATAGGGCCATGGTTATCTCCTTTTGTTTTTATAGTGCGGAACGGCAACGGAGCAGCGTGATTCTATTGCTGAGGCAATCTTGCGTCAGTTAAAAACTGATACGTAAACAGGTAGCGAGCCTGACGGCTGGCGAAGTGCGTAAGTAGGGTAGGGCGGAAGAGTTTCCGACGAGGCGAGTATGCGACGGGTCTGCATAATGGGATTCCGTATTGTTGTTTTTGTAGGGTCTTTGGTGCGTATAAGGCTTATTAACCTGATCGTAGTGGCACAAGCTTTCACGAAGCTTTCAATCTGAAAGGATCTAGACCATTTATCAGTCGCTCTGGGTACACTGAGACGATCTAACACGATTTCGGAGAATCGAGTGCGTATCTTGCTCGTCGAAGATCATCTGTCACTGGCTGAAAGTGTGGCGCAGGCGCTGAAGGGAGAAGGTTGGACTGTCGACGTCATCAATGACGGTGTCGCTGCTGACCTGGCACTGGCAAGTGAGGAATATGCATTGGCCATTCTAGATATTGGGTTGCCGCGAATGGATGGCTTCGAAATCCTGGCCCGTCTTCGTGAGCGGGGTAACCGTTTGCCGGTATTGATGCTGACGGCGCGCGGGGAAGTGAAGGATCGGGTTCAGGGGCTTAACCTAGGGGCTGACGATTACCTGGCTAAACCCTTCGAACTTACCGAGCTCGAAGCTCGAGTCAAGGCACTGCTTCGACGCAGTGTGTTGGGCGGCGAGCGCCAACAGCGCTGCGGCCCGCTCGTTTATGACCTCAACACCCGACGCTTCACGCTTGATAATGAGCCCTTGACCCTGACCTCGCGCGAGCAGGCAGTGCTTGGCATTCTGATTGCCCGACCCGGTCGGGTGATGAGTAAGGAACAACTGGCTTCCCAGGTCTTTGGTCTGGATGAAGAAGCCAGCCCTGAGGCCATCGAAATCTACATACATCGTTTGCGCAAGAAGCTTGAGGCCAGTGCTGTTCGTATCGTGACCTTTAGAGGGCTGGGCTACCTGCTGGAGTTTTCAGGTGCTTGAACGCAGGGAAGGCGTGAGGGTAAGCCCGGAAAGTTCTGAAGCCAATAGCAGTGTTGTCATCGAGGGCAGTCTGCGAGGTCGATTGCTTGGCCGTCTGGCTGTCTTGCTGGCCTTGTTATTGATCGTGAGCAGCCTTAGCGCCTATATCAATGGTCGCCAGGTTGCCGACACCGCCTATGACAGGACGCTTTTGGCATCAGCCCGAACCATCGCAGCCGGGCTGTCCGCAGAGGACGGTACCCTGAGGGCCGATGTGCCCTATGTCGCGCTAGATACCTTTGCTTATGACAGTGCCGGCCGAATCTATTATCAGGTGCTTGACATTGAAGGGCATCTGACCTCCGGGTACGAAAATCTTCCGCCACCTCCTCCGGATACGCCGCTGACTCAGGACTATCCTGCCTTGGCGCGTTTCTATGACGGACAGTACCGGGGGCAAGGTGTACGGGTTGTCAGTTTGATGCAGCCGGTCAGTGAAACCAATATGAACGGCATGGCTGAAATACGGGTAGCGGAGACAGAGCAGGCTCGTGAAAACATGGCGCGTAGCCTGCTGGTTGATACCTTGTTGCGGCTCTGCCTTCTTTCCGTGGGAGCTTTGCTGCTGGTTTGGTGGGTTGTAAGCGTAGCGCTTCAGCCGCTTGAGCGATTAAGGGCTGCGGTTGAGGAGCGTCAGGCGGACGATTTGCGTCCGCTGCCTAGGGTGGTGATTCAGCGGGAGCTGTTTCCCTTGGTAAGCGCATTGAACCAGTTTACGGTCAGGCTGAGAGGGCTCTTCGAGCGTCAGGCTCAGTTCATTGCCGACGCTGCCCATGAATTACGTACACCACTGGCCGCGCTAAAGGCTCGCCTTGAGCTGGGTGTTCGTGAGCAGAGCCCGCAGCAATGGCATGCAACCCTGCTTGATGCCCAGCGCAATACAGACCGCTTGGCTCATCTCGCCAATCAGCTCCTGTCCCTGGCAAGGATCGAAAGCGGGGCACAAGCCATTGCCGAAGGTGGAGCAGAGCGCATCGAGTTGGGAGCCTTGGCCAGAGATCTTGGTCTTGCGCTTGCGCCGCTGGCCTATAAGCGAGGTGTCTCGCTGGAGCTGGAAGCGGAAGCTGAGGTATGGGTAAAGGGCGAGCCAACCTTGCTCAATGAGTTGTTATCCAACCTTATCGATAACGCACTGGCTCACACGCCTGAAAATGGTACGGTCATTATCCGGGTGCTCACACCCTGTATTCTTGAGGTCGAGGATGATGGCCCGGGTATTCCTGCCGATGCGCGAGCGCACGTTTTCGAGCGCTTCCACCGGCTAGATCCCCAGCGGGGCGGTGCCGGGTTGGGATTGGCTATCGTAGGAGAGATCTGCCGCGCCCATCAGGCTGCTATAACCTTGCATGATGGCGCGGCGGGAGGGCTGCGTGTAAGGGTTGTATTCCCTGACGAGCGCGTGATCCCCAATATCGATTGGACGGCCTATTGAAGGAAGTGCTTGGACTGTTCCAGTGCTTCCCCTAGATCCTCATCGGCCTTGATGTCGGTAGAAGGATCCAGCCCCAGCTTTCTGAAGGAAGCGATAGGCGTCCAGTCCATTTTAGTCAAGGGATGCTCCGTGCCGCTAAGGCTCTGCAGGTAAGCAACCTGAACAATGTCGGCGTAATCCACCTTGGGCGTATTGCGCTCGAAGTCCAGATAATCCTGAGGCACGTTGACAATGGACTCCTGGAAATCCCAGGCTTTCAGAATCCGCTTCCCTATCTTGGGATGGATTTCCTCGATTACACGATCCAGTGTCAGCGAGTTGGCCAGCAGTGAACTGTGCTCTTCGGCATACGTCAGGATGGGTAGCACACCGATCTGATGCACCAGGCCCGCCAGTGCAGCCTGATCGGGAGAAAGGCGAGTGAAGTGCTTGCACAGAACATAGCTGATGCCCGCGATTTCCGTGCTTTTAGCCCATACCTCACGCATCTTGTGATCAACCGCGTCGGTAGTAGCTTGGAACATCTGCTCCATTGCAAGTCCGATTGCAAGATTGCAGGTGTAGTTGATACCTAGCCGATTGATAGCGGTGTGAAGATCCGTGATCTCGTTGCTAATTCTGAGCAGCGGACTGTTTACTACCTTAATGATTCGCGCCGTCAATGCCGTATCGTTGCCGATGAGCTTGCCCATGTCAGCGCTTGTGACATCCGGGTCCTCGGCTGCCTCGCGAACACGCAGGGCCACTTCAGGTAACGTTGGCAGAACCAGCTGATCGTTTTCAATGGCCTCGTTGAGCTCTTGAGCTACCTGTTCGGCAAGCATGATCATTCTTTATCCCTCGAAAAGCATTCGTCTGATACGTCAGCGTTGAATTTCGCGATCCGTATCGATTACATAAGGCAGATCCAAGAGCTCGCACACGGGGCCCTCGTTAGACGCGAGATGAATGCGGCCATCCTCTTTCGCATCGATTTGTAAAACAGCCAGAAACTCTGTTCTACCGTCATCCCGCGCAGCCAATACCACTTCTCCCACGCTGCTATTATGCACCGGAGAAAACAGCTCGGTGCCAGGCGCTGGTGCATCAGCGTCTACCTTTAGGCGATAGAGTCGGCGCTTCAGTCGCCCAAGGTATTGCATGCGTGCGACGATTTCCTGACCGGTATAGCAGCCTTTCTTGAAGCTGACGCCATCCACAGCCTGCAGGTTGATCATTTGAGGAATGAACAGCTCGCGGGTGGGGCCGAACACCTGTCCGATTCCCTCGCGTATCTGGCCCAGCAGCCAGTGCTCTAGGACGACCTCAGGCGCTATGCTGCTTAATTGCTGATGGAAGGACTCAGCAAGCGCGCTAGGAGTCCAGATTTCGATACGCTGTCCACTCAGACGTATCGCTAACATGCCGTCAAAATGAGCAACACCATTAACCTGTTCGGGAAGAGTCAATGACGGCAGTGCTTTCTGCGCCGTCTCAACACTGGCGCCGAATCGCACCCATTCAGCACTTTCGTCTGCCAGCGTCGACTTGGAAAACACTGCGTATTTCTTTAGGTCCGTCAACTGCGGCTCTACTAATTCCTTCGCCATCGCCAGCAGGTATCCTTCCTGGATTTGCACGATGCGAAAGCTCGAAACCATTCTTCCCTTAGGCGTACAGCGAGCACCCAGGCTGGATGTTTCTGCATTGAGATAATTGATGTTGCAAGTCACTTGGCCTTGCAGGAATTTTCCCGCGTCCGCTCCGCGAATCGCCAGGATGCCTTCATGAGACAGTGCGCAAAAATATAAGGAGTCAGCCATAGAGCATCAACGGCAAGAGAATGAACGCTCATCATAGAACGCAGGCGTGTTCTTGTCAGTTGCGATAACAACAAGATGCTTTGCTGCAGGTAGAGCTGAGCAATCTGATGAACTCGCCTATAATGCGCCCAACTTTGAGGAGCCACCATGACAGACGAAACTGAACTCAAGCGACTTTTCTGGCACAGCCGTCGCGGCATGCTTGAACTGGACGTGTTGCTGGTACCTTTCGTTCAGGAAGTTTACCCTTCACTGAGCCTGCAGGATCAAGACCGCTACAAAAAACTCCTCGACTGTGAAGATCAGGACATGTTCGTCTGGTTTATGCAGCGGGGAGAGCCTGAAGATCCAGACCTAAAGTATATCGTTCGGATGATTCTGGATCGTGTCCAACCGGATTGAGCCGTTTGAATGCCACTGGCAGCACTCTCGACAATTATTTTGTGTCTATTGTGCGACCTTGCTGTTGGCCTTCGTCTCGTTATTTATGGCCAACATTCCGACATGGGCGGCCATCATGGGCGCTCTCATGTGTGTCGCCCATGCTGCCTGGGTAATTCCGGGCGCCATATTATTGCATCGGCCAAATGAGCCGCGCCGCCTGAAACATGATGAGAGCGGATGGCAACTCTGGTCTCCAGGGCAGGGGTGGCACCCTGTTCAGCTATGCAGGGATAGCATGGCGCTGCCGCTTATTATCGTGTTGCGATATCGGCGTGTAGATGAAAAGTGGACCCGGGCAGTTTGTATCCCGCCCGATGCCATGACGCCGGATGCTCACCGGCGTCTGCGGGTCAGGCTCAGGTTTGCGCAGCGACGTTGGGCGGCACCAGAATAGTATCCTGTACCTGATTGCACGGCCTGGGATAATCCAGTGTGTAGTGCAGGCCACGGCTTTCCTTGCGCGCCATGGCGGAGCGGACAATCAACTCTGCTACTTGGGCAAGATTTCTAAGCTCAATCAGATCACGGCTTACTTTGTAATTGCTGTAGAAGTCATCTATTTCTTTCATTAAAAGCTGTATGCGGTTGTAGGCGCGTTGCAATCGTTTGTCGGTTCGGACGATGCCTACATAGTTCCACATGAAGCGGCGCAGCTCCTCCCAGTTGTGCGTAATAATGACATCCTCATCCGAATCGGTTACCTGGCTGGCATCCCAGTTGGGAAGGTGGGGAGGGTGCTCTGTCTTGTCGAGTTGACTCTCGATATGCCTGGCCGCTGAGCGCGCATAAACGAAGCATTCGAGTAGTGAGTTGCTGGCCATTCGATTGGCACCATGCAATCCCGTAAAGCTGGTTTCTCCGACGGCATAGAGCCCCGGCAGGTCAGTACTTCCGTTTTCATCTACGCATACCCCGCCGCAGGTATAGTGAGCAGCTGGTACGACAGGGATTGGCTCGTGGCGAATATCGAAGCCCAGGCTCAGGCATCGCTCATAGACCGTAGGAAAGTGTGCAGTAATGAAGTCGGCCGGCTTATGGCTAATATCGAGATGGACATAAGGAATGCCAAGTCGCTTCATCTCATGGTCGATCGCCCGGGCTACGATATCGCGTGGCGCCAGTTCGGCTCTCTCGTCAAAGCGCGGCATGAACCGCTCACCGTTTGGCAGCTTCAAAAGAGCCCCTTCGCCTCGCAATGCTTCCGTAATCAAAAAGTTGCGGGCCTGCGGATGATAAAGGCAGGTAGGGTGGAATTGATTGAATTCCATATTGCCTATACGGCAGCCGACTCGCCATGCCATGGCAATGCCGTCACCGCAGGCGCTTTCTTGGTTGCTGCTGTACAGGTACACCTTGCTTGCTCCACCGGTCGCTAAGACTGTAAAGCGTGCACCGTATGTATCAACTTCACCGGTGTTTCGGTCAAGTACGTATGCACCTAGGCAGCGGTTGTTTTTTAGTCCGATCTTGATGCCTGTAATCAGATCGACCGCAACCTGTTGTGAAAGCAGATGAATATTAGGCCGTTCCTTAGCGGCAGCCAGTAGAGTATCGAATATTGCAGCGCCAGTTGCGTCGGCAGCGTGGATGATCCGTCTATGGCTGTGGCCACCTTCACGGGTAAGATGAAGAGGAAACCTTTTCTGCGCGTCTCCTTCGCTTCGAGTAAAAGGAACGCCTAAGTCGATTAGCCATTCCATGGCCTCACGGCTTCTTTCCACCGTGAAACGAACAGCCTGTTCGTTGCATAATCCAGCACCCGCTATCAATGTATCCTTGACGTGGGAGTCTATGGTGTCGTCCTCATCCAGCACAGCGGCTACGCCACCCTGTGCCCAGTAGGTTGAACCATTGGAAAGGTTGCCTTTGCTGAGAACTGCGATCCGAAGGTGCGAGGGTAAGGTTAGTGCCAGAGTGAGGCCAGCAGCGCCGCTGCCGATGATCAGAACATCATGATCGATGTGTTGGCCCATATATCGTCTCTTTTTGTTGGTTTAGCTATACGATTAACTAGCGTAATGGCGATGTCATTCTATGGAGGAAGGAACTTTATAGGGCCCGGAGCCGTCCATGTGAGGATAATTTTCCACACGGACAGTAAAAAGTGGCCGAGAGAATGAATAGTGGAATGACTGCTAATAGCTATCAGCGGATGTCGGCGGAAGACCGGCTTACCGATCAGCGAATCGAAGACAAGGTTCGCCCGATATCTGCCGTGGGGAGAACTTTTACGCAGCACCCTGGTCTATCCAAACAACAGGATGAGAAGGGTGAAGCGGGTCTCCTTCGGAATCAACAAGGAGTTCCCATGCAAACCCAGGAACAGGATCAGCAGCTTGTCGAGCGCGTGCAGCGAGGCGATAAGCGTGCATTTGATCTCCTGGTGCTGAAATACCAGCACAAGATTTTAGGGTTGATCGTGCGCTTCGTGCACGACACCCAGGAAGCGCAAGACGTAGCGCAAGAAGCTTTTATCAAAGCCTATCGCGCGCTAGGGAATTTTCGTGGTGATAGTGCGTTCTATACCTGGCTATACCGCATTGCGATAAACACAGCAAAAAATCATCTGGTTGCTCGTGGTCGTCGTCCACCGGACAGCGACGTAAGCGCAGAAGATGCTGAGTTCTATGAAGGCGACCATGCTTTAAAGGATATCGAGTCGCCTGAGCGGTCGTTGTTGCGGGACGAAATTGAAAGTACCGTTCATCGCACTATTCAGCAATTGCCAGAAGATTTAAGGACCGCGCTAACTTTGCGTGAATTTGAAGGTCTTAGTTACGAGGACATTGCAAATGTGATGCAGTGTCCAGTAGGTACAGTACGCTCGCGCATATTCCGTGCGCGGGAAGCCATCGATAAAGCCCTGCAGCCTTTGTTGCGGGAAGCATGAGACAGCGGCGACAGCTATGAGAGAGGTTGATATGAATCGTGAAGCTCTGCTGGAATCACTGTCCGCTGTTATGGATAACGAAGCGGACGAACTGGAAGTCAGACGTGTACTCGCGGCGACAAGCGAGGACCCTGAACTCCGTGCTACTTGGTCCCGTTATGCAATGGCTCGTGCAGTCATTCGCAACGAACCTATCATGCCAAAGCTTGATATCGCATCTGCAGTGTCAGCTGCGCTGGCTAACGAAGAGGCGCCTGTGGTGACTACACCTGCTGCAGTGGCTAAGCCCAAGGCAAGCCGCTGGAGTGCGATCAGCCGAGTGGCAGTCGCGGCCTCTGTAACAGTGGCTGTATTGGCAGGTGTGCGCCTGTATAACCAGGAAGGCGTATCTGAGCAGATGGCCCAACAGTCTCCAGCACTTATCAGCGTACCGCAGGTACAGAGTCCTGCTGTATTGGCTAATTACAGCGAAGAAAGTGCTCAGAATGCTGAGTCCAAGGCGGCTAACCCGGCTGCAATGGCCAACCCACAGCTGCCTGGTTACATTCGTCAGCATGCACAGCAGGCTACTTTCAACAGTGTTGAAGGTTCAGCGCTTCCTTATGCACGTGGTGCTAACGCAGAAACTCGTTAATCCCTGATAAGGAAGAGCATGCGGTTTGCTCCAGTTATATATGGAATAGGCGGTTTGTTACTGATGGCTCAATCAGTACAAGCCGCCGAGTCAACGGATTGGTTGAACAAGCTATCAACCAGTGACAAGGTTAATTCCCAAGGTTCTTTTATCTACGAGAGCAATGGGAATCTAACTTCACATCATATCGCCAGAAAAGTCGATGCCAATGGGGATGTTAAAGAGCGTCTCTACCGGCTTGATGGCACTCCTTATGAAGTAGTGCGTAATAATAATCGCATTATCTGCAGTACTTCAGCAGATGATCAGGTTGATGTGGCAAAAAGCCTTGCTCCCAAATTGAGGCCTGATCAAATCGATAAAGGGTATACCCTCAAGCATCTCGGAGAGTCGCGCGTTGCAGACAATCCCACGGATGTCATAGCGTTTATTCCCAGAGATTCCTATCGATACGCTTATGAAATGCAACTAAGCAAGTCGACTGGACAGGTCCTCAAGTCGACCACATTCGATCAAAAGGGTAATGCACTGGAAAGACTACAGTTCATTACTTACTCGTCGCTTGCGCCAAGTGCAGCTGAGCTTGATCCTAAAGGTGACTGTGCTCCTGGCGCGGAAGCGGAAGAGGCGAGCCATGCAGACCAGGCTACATGGGCGGCTTCCTGGCTTCCCTCCGGCTTCGAGCAGGTGCGATCATTGAAGAGCTGGCAGGCAGGTGGGGACGAACGACCTGTACAGTACCTTCTATACAGCGATGGTCTGAGTAGTTTTTCTGTATTTGTTGACTCTGATAGTCATACAGCGATGACCGATAGTCGAAACCAGTTTGGTCCTACCAGTGTCGTATCCAAGCGCATCAATCCATCTGACAAGGATGTGTTGATTACTGTCGTAGGCGAAGTTCCTGCCGGTACGGCCGAGCGCATAGCGTTATCCGTACGGCCCGACTAAGTCTGTGCCGCTAATAAGTACATGTTTCTTGATACTCATAGGGAGTATCAGGAAACATTCAGCTTTTCTATGGTATTTCGTCAGGTGACTCTTTTAAGGCGGTTCGTCTGCTGCCTGAAGTAGTGATGCGGTGGGTACTGCACCATCGCTTGGTAAAAGCTAACTGTTAGCACTGTCTGTCCCCTGAAAGAACGGGAGCTGTATTTCATGCGAATGTTTAAACATTACCTGGCAGCCTTGATGGCAACATGGGCGCTAGGCGTATCGCTATTGGCCCATGCGGATCTTCCAGACTTTACTCCGCTGGTAGAGTCGGCAAGCCCTGCCGTTGTTAATATCAGTACTCGCCAAAACCTGCCGGCTAGCCGTGGCGGTGCCATGTCCATGCCTGATCTCGAAGGGCTGCCGCCAGGTATTCGTGAATTCTTCGAGCGAAGCATTCCTCAAATGCCGCAAGGGCCGGACAGTCGTCGGCGAGAAGCCCAGTCGTTGGGGTCCGGTTTTATTATCTCGGCTGATGGTTATGTCCTGACCAACAACCATGTGGTAGCCGATGCGGACGAAATCATCGTGCGCCTTTCTGACCGAAGCGATCATACTGCCAAACTAATTGGTGCTGATCCGCGTACAGATGTGGCGCTCCTCAAGATTGACGCCAAGAATCTTCCGACCGTTAAGTTAGGTAATTCTGACAAGCTCAAGGTCGGTGAGTGGGTGCTGGCTATTGGTTCACCCTTCGGGTTCGACCACTCCGTGACAGCCGGTATCGTAAGCGCCAAGGGGCGTAGCTTGCCAAACGAGAACTATGTTCCATTCATCCAGACGGATGTTGCGATCAATCCTGGCAATTCTGGTGGCCCGCTGTTCAATCTGAGTGGGGAAGTGGTAGGTATCAACTCTCAGATATTTACGCGTTCGGGCGGCTTTATGGGGCTTTCCTTTGCTATCCCAATCGATGTCGCTATGAATGTGGCCAATCAGTTGCGTACCGAGGGTAAGGTGACACGCGGTTGGTTGGGAGTTGTCATTCAAGAAGTAGACAAAGACCTGGCAGAGTCCTTTGGCTTAGAGAAGCCAGCCGGCGCTTTGATCGCACAGGTTTTGGAAAACGGACCTGCAGCCAAGAGTGGCTTGAAAGTGGGAGATGTCATCCTGTCGGTTAATGGGCAACAGATTGTTGAGTCAGCAGATCTGCCTCATCTGATCGGTAACCTGAAGCCTGATGCCACCGCGGAAATGAATATTGTGCGTGAAGGCGCACGCAAGACCGTATCCGTTAAGGTCGGTGATATGCCCGATGATGATTCCATTGCAGCCTCAGGTCAGCCCGGCGCTGAGCGTAGCAGTAATCGAATGGGGATTGCTGTTGCGGATCTGACTGATGAGCAGAAGAAAAGCCTTCAGTTGCAAAGTGGCGTGGTAATCAAGCAGGTAACGGACGGACCGGCTGCCATGATTGGCTTGCGTCCGGGCGATGTGATTACTCATTTGAATAATCAGCCGGTTTCCTCGGCGCGCCAATTCCAGGACACAATGAAGAAGCTTCCTGCCGACAAGTCCATTTCCATGCGCGTCATGCGTGATGGCCGAGCCAGCTTTATTACCTTCAGGCTGCCCAAGTAAGGCCTATGAGGCGAGGTGGAAACACCTCGCCTTTTTACCTTATGTAAGTCCGTGCGTGACGGGTTTCCATAGTATCGGGTAAACTCCCAGGCTATTTTTTCCAGCGGGCATTCCGCTGCTGGCCTTTCGAGTGTTGATCCGTGAGTGACCTAAGTCATATCCGTAACTTTTCCATCATTGCCCACATTGACCATGGCAAGTCGACGCTAGCCGACCGCTTTATTCAAATGTGTGGCGGCCTGTCCGACCGCGAAATGGAAGCCCAGGTGCTGGACTCCATGGACCTCGAGCGCGAGCGCGGAATTACCATTAAAGCTCACAGCGTGACGCTGCACTACAAGGCGCAGGATGGTAAAACATACCAGCTCAACTTTATCGATACCCCTGGGCATGTCGACTTCACCTATGAAGTAAGCCGCTCTCTGGCTGCCTGTGAGGGCGCTTTGCTCGTTGTTGATGCTGCTCAGGGCGTTGAGGCTCAGTCCGTAGCCAACTGCTATACAGCGATTGAGCAAGGTCTTGAAGTCATGCCTGTGCTCAACAAGATGGACCTGCCCCAGTCCGAGCCAGAACGCGTTAAGGCAGAGATCGAGCACATCATTGGTATCGATGCCACTGACGCGGTTCCCTGCTCAGCCAAGAGTGGCATGGGTGTTGTCGATGTCCTGGAGCGACTGGTCAAGGTAATCCCTGCTCCTGAAGGCAATATCGAGGCGCCTCTACAAGCATTGATCATTGATTCCTGGTTCGACAATTATCTAGGTGTTGTGTCCTTGGTACGCGTCAAGCATGGACGTGTGAAAAAAGGCGACAAGATTCTGGTGAAGTCCACCGGCAAAGTACATCAGGTGGATAGTGTTGGCGTCTTTACGCCTAAGCATACCGAAATGCAGGATCTCAAGGCCGGTGAGGTAGGTTTCATTATCGCTGGTATCAAGGAGATCCTGGGGGCGCCAGTAGGTGATACGCTGACGCTTTCCAGCACGCCAGACGTAGCCATGCTGCCGGGCTTCCAAAAGGTCAAGCCTCAGGTCTATGCAGGCCTCTTTCCGGTCAGCTCGGATGATTTTGAAGACTTCCGCGAAGCGCTGCAGAAGCTGACCTTGAACGATGCGTCTTTGCAGTACGAGCCTGAAAGCTCAGAGGCACTGGGCTTTGGCTTTCGCTGCGGTTTCCTCGGTATGCTCCATATGGAGATTATCCAGGAGCGTTTGGAGCGCGAATACGATCTGGATCTGATCACGACTGCACCGACTGTAGTGTTTGAAGTCGTGCATAAGAATGGCGAAATCGTATACGTAGACAACCCCTCAAAGCTGCCTGATCTTGCGTCGATTGCGGAAATGCGCGAACCGATCGTGCGGGCCAATATTCTTGTGCCTCAAGAGCACTTGGGCAACGTCATAACCCTGTGTATTGAGAAGCGTGGTGTGCAGCGGGACATGCAGTTCCTTAGCAGCCAGGTTCAGGTTAGTTATGATCTGCCTATGAATGAAGTTGTTCTGGACTTTTTCGATCGACTCAAGTCCGTTAGTCGTGGGTATGCTTCGCTGGATTACAGTTTTGATCGCTTCGAGGCTTCTAATCTGGTCAAGCTTGATGTCCTTATTAATGGTGAGAAAGTCGATGCGCTGGCATTGATCGTTCACCGAGACAAGGCTCACCACAAAGGTCGCGCTCTGACAGAGAAAATGAAGGAGCTGATTCCACGTCAGATGTTTGATGTGGCGATCCAGGCAGCTATTGGTGGGCAGATCGTAGCGCGGACAACCGTAAAGGCATTACGTAAGAACGTATTGGCCAAGTGTTACGGTGGAGACGTATCCCGTAAGCGTAAGCTGCTAGAGAAGCAGAAAGCGGGTAAGAAGCGGATGAAGCAGGTTGGTAGTGTGGAAATTCCACAAGAAGCCTTCCTGGCTGTACTCAAAGTGGATAGCTGAGAATATGTCATTCAATTTTCCTTTGCTTTTGGTTATCGCTGTCGCAGTGTGTGGCGGTTTGGCACTGTTTGATTTGGTCTTTCTGGCGCCACGCCGGCGTACAAGAATTGCGACATACGAAGGGCAGGTTACCGAGCCCGATCCAGTTGCTTTGGATAATTTGAGGAAGGAGCCACTCTTGGTTGAGTATGGGAAGTCATTCTTTCCTGTGCTCGCCATCGTTTTGGTTCTGCGGTCGTTTCTGGTGGAGCCTTTCCAGATTCCTTCGGGCTCAATGAAGCCCACATTGGAAGTAGGCGATTTCATCTTGGTAAACAAGTTCGCCTATGGAATCCGTTTGCCGGTTATCGATACTAAGATCATCCCGGTTGGAGACCCGCAGCGTGGTGATGTCATGGTATTTCGCTACCCCAGCGACCCCTCCGTTAATTACATCAAGCGTGTTGTAGGCTTGCCTGGCGACACCATTCGCTATACTCCAGAGAAGCAGCTTTTTGTGAACGGTCAATTGGTCTCAAAGCAACTGATCGGAGAGGAGCCTGGCTCTTTGGGTAGTGCAAAGCTATACAAAGAGAAATTAGGCGAAGTAGAGCATGTCATTCGTGAGGAGATGACTCGTTATAACCTGCCGGCGGATAGTCAGTGGGTTATACCGGCTGGTCATTATTTCATGATGGGGGACAACCGGGATAACTCCAATGACAGTCGTTACTGGAGCGACCCTGGTATTCCACACGAATTGCTTGGCATGGTTCCCGATAAAAATATTGTTGGCAAAGCCTTCGCTGTCTGGATGAGCTGGCCTGACCCAAAGGTCAAAAATTTACCTAACTTTTCCCGTGTAGGGATCATTCATTAAATAGGAAATGCGTCATGTCTATGTCGCACAGGCAAAAGGGACTTTCCTTCATAGGCTGGCTGCTAATGCTGTGCATTATTGCTTTCTTGGCAAGCACAGCCTTTAAGCTTATTCCTCATTATCTGGATTATCAGGCGATGACCAAAGTCATCACCTCTATAGAAAGTGAGAAAGCGATAAATATTCATAGCGTGCCCGATGTGTATTCGTATGTAAGCAAGGGCATGCAGGTTAATAGCATTAATGATATTGACCTTGATAAAGCCATGCAGGTGAAGACTGAGGACAATAGATTCCTTATCCATCTGAATTATGAAAAGCGTGAACCTCTAATCCGTAATATTGATTTAGTGGTTCATTTTGAACGCGACTTCCGTATAAGTATCCCGTGAACCCACCCTTAGATCGTCTCGAGCGCCGGCTCGGTTACACCTTCAAAGACCAGGGCCAAATGGTCCTGGCTCTCACTCATCGCAGTTTTGCCAGTAAGAATAATGAGCGTCTTGAGTTTCTAGGAGACGCTATTCTTAACTTTGTGATTGGCGAAGCGCTCTATCAACATTTCCCTCAGGCCCGTGAAGGCCAGCTTTCTCGCCTGCGCGCAAGATTGGTAAAAGGAGAGACCTTGGCTGTCCTGGCCCGTAGTTTTGAGATTGGAGACTATCTCCGGCTAGGCTCGGGCGAGTTGAAAAGTGGCGGCTTTCGCCGCGAGTCTATTCTGGCAGATGCGATGGAGGCTCTGATTGGCGCTATCTATCTGGATGCTGGGATGGAAGCCGCCAAAGATCGGATCATGGCTTGGCTAGGGCCGCAACTTCGTGAGCTTACGCCAGTCGATACGAACAAGGATCCCAAAACACGCCTTCAGGAGCATCTGCAGGCGCGGGGCTGTGAGTTGCCAAAGTATGAAGTGGTCGCGATCGAAGGCGAGCCACATTGTCGCGTCTTTTTCGTCGAGTGCGACATATCGATGCTAAGCGAAAAAACCAGTGGCCAAGGGCCCAGTCGCCGCATCGCAGAACAAATAGCTGCAACAGCCGCGTTGATTGCTTTAGGAGTAGAGAATGGCCATGACTGACCCGGTATCCCGTTGTGGATACGTAGCTATCGTTGGGCGTCCTAACGTGGGCAAATCTACTCTGCTGAATCATATCTTAGGGCAGAAGCTTGCTATCACCTCTCGAAAGCCCCAAACGACACGTCATACGTTGTTGGGTATTAAGACAGAAGGGGATGTTCAGGCTGTTTATGTCGATACGCCTGGTATCCACAAAGAGAATCAAAAAGCTCTCAATCGCTATATGAATAAGACCGCATCCGCAGCCCTCAAAGATGTAGATGTAGTTATCTTTGTGGTGGATCGCATGCGCTGGACTGAAGAGGATGCGTTCGCTCTAGAACGAGTCCGCCATGTCAAATGTCCGGTGATTGTGGCGGTTAACAAAACGGACCGCATGGAAGATAAAGCAGAGCTTCTACCTCAGTTGAAGTGGCTATCCGAGCAGTTGCCTGAAGCAGAGGTTATCCCTATCTCTGCGCAAAATGGTGTGAATCTGGATTCCCTCGAGAAGCTTGTAGCGGATCGGCTGCCTGAAGGGGACCACTTCTTTCCTGAGGATCAGCTTACTGATCGTAGTAGCCGTTTTCTGGCTGCAGAGCTCGTACGTGAAAAAATTATGCGTCAGCTGGGTGCTGAACTTCCCTATCAGGTCACGGTTGAAATTGAGGAGTTCAAACAGCAAGGGAATGTGTTGCACATCCATGCGCTGATTCTGGTAGAGCGTGATGGACAGAAAAAGATACTCATCGGAAATGCAGGTGAGCGAATCAAGCGGATTGGTCAGGATGCTCGGAAAGATATGGAGACCCTCTTCGATTCGAAGGTCATGTTGAACCTTTGGGTGAAGGTAAAAAGCGGCTGGTCAGACGATGAGCGCGCACTCCGCTCTTTGGGATACGCAGATCTTTGATGCAGGAACCTGAGAAAGTCTTCGTTCTTCATGCGCGGCCCTTTAGGGAAAGTAGCACGCTCGTAGACTTTTTTTCACTGCGTGGGAGGTTTCGAGCAGTCTATCGAGGCGCTCGTGGAAAGTCTGGCAGTGTTGTTCGGCTGTTTCAGCTATTTGAAGGGCAGTTCCGGGGACGTACTGAATTAAAAACAGTTCACCGCATGGAGCCTTTGGCTCCTCCCTTTCTTCTGAGCGGAGATGCTCTGTTTAGTGGCCTTTATCTCAATGAGCTCATCGTACGTCTTCTTTTGCCAGAAGAGCCGCACCCGGCGATCTTCCATCAGTATGCAAATACTTTACGTGCATTAAGTAATCATGCAGACGTGGAACCTCCGCTAAGGAACTTCGAGTGGACGTTTCTCGATGAGCTGGGTTATGGCTTTTCATTAGAAGTAGATAGTCGCGGCAACGCTATAGATCCCAAAAATATCTATCGTTTTGTTCCAGATGAAGGCCTTGAATGTATACCTGTGTATCAGCCTGGTGCATTCCAAGGAAGTGAGCTGCTGGCTTTGTCTGGTGCTGACTGGAATGACGCGGGTGTCCTTAAATCAGCTAAACGACTCATGCGCCAGGCTTATGCTCCGCTGCTTAATGGCAAGCCACTTATTAGCCGTGAATTGTTTCTTAAGTGAGAGTTGAATGCGATGTTTGCTAGCCGACTTTTATTAGGCGTCAACATTGATCATGTGGCAACTTTGCGCCAGGCGCGCGGTACACGTTATCCCGATCCTCTTAAGGCAGCGCTTGATGCAGAGGAGGCCGGTGCAGATGGAATTACACTGCATTTACGTGAAGACCGTAGGCATATTCAGGAGCGAGACGTTCGCCTCTTCAAGGCAGCCCTTCAGACGCGCATGAATCTTGAGATTGCAATAACTCCGGCGATGCTGGATTTGGCCTGCGATGTCAGGCCGGAGCATGTCTGTCTTGTACCTGAAAAAAGGGAAGAATTGACAACGGAGGGTGGCTTGGATGTTCTAGGACAAGAACATAGGATAAGGGAAGCTATTGCTAGGCTTGCGTCGGCAGGTTGTCAGGTATCACTTTTTATCGATCCCGATCAGCAGCAAATAGAGGCCGCCGCGAGAGCTGGCGCTCCTGCCGTTGAACTTCATACAGGAAAGTATGCGGATGCAGCGAGCGAAAAAATTCAAACCCTTGAACTTGAGCGTATTAAAGACGGTGTTGAGGCGGGTTTATCTAACGGGTTAATAGTGAATGCAGGTCATGGCCTTCATTACCATAATGTAGAGCCAATAGCGTCAATCCCAGGTATTAATGAGTTGAATATAGGTCACGCCATTGTGGCCCATGCTGTATTCGTTGGCTTTAAGCAAGCAGTAATAGAAATGAAAGCGTTAATGTATTCGGCTTGGCTCAAAAATAAAGCTTGACCTGTGAGCGGAGGGGCCTATAATGCGCCCCACTTCCGCTGCAACGGAACAGTAAAAGCCTTGTAGATCAATGGCTTAGCTGTTTAGTCAAGGTCAGGCCTCCGGTCTGGCAGAAGTGGAAAGAGGGAAGCGGTAGTTGACAAGCCCCTGGGCTTGTGTAGAATACGCCTCCCGCTGCCAGAACAGGTTTTCTGATCCGGCAGGTCCGGCAAGCGGTTCGGCTGGTTAGACCGGTTGAACAAAAAGCTTGACAGGACAAGAGGTTAGCGTAGAATGCGCGCCTCGGTTGAGACAAGGTCTTAACCAACCGCTCTTTAACAAGTTGAATCAAGCAATTCGTGTGGGTGCTTGTGCTGTAAGACTGATGGATCGACAAGATTATCAGCAAGACAAGTAACACTCGTGAATTCGAGAGTTTATTTGCGATTGCTGAGCCAAGTTTAGGGTTTTCTCAAAACCCGGATATGTTTGAACTGAAGAGTTTGATCATGGCTCAGATTGAACGCTGGCGGCAGGCCTAACACATGCAAGTCGAGCGGATGAGGAGAGCTTGCTCTCTGATTCAGCGGCGGACGGGTGAGTAATGCCTAGGAATCTGCCTGGTAGTGGGGGACAACGTTTCGAAAGGAACGCTAATACCGCATACGTCCTACGGGAGAAAGTGGGGGATCTTCGGACCTCACGCTATCAGATGAGCCTAGGTCGGATTAGCTAGTTGGTGGGGTAACGGCTCACCAAGGCGACGATCCGTAACTGGTCTGAGAGGATGATCAGTCACACTGGAACTGAGACACGGTCCAGACTCCTACGGGAGGCAGCAGTGGGGAATATTGGACAATGGGCGAAAGCCTGATCCAGCCATGCCGCGTGTGTGAAGAAGGCCCTCGGGTCGTAAAGCACTTTAAGCTGGGAGGAAGGGTTGTAACCTAATACGTTGCAGCTTTGACGTTACCAGCAGAATAAGCACCGGCTAACTCTGTGCCAGCAGCCGCGGTAATACAGAGGGTGCAAGCGTTAATCGGAATTACTGGGCGTAAAGCGCGCGTAGGTGGCTTGGTAAGTTGAATGTGAAATCCCCGGGCTCAACCTGGGAACTGCATCCAAAACTGCCTGGCTAGAGTACGGTAGAGGGTGGTGGAATTTCCTGTGTAGCGGTGAAATGCGTAGATATAGGAAGGAACACCAGTGGCGAAGGCGACCACCTGGACTGATACTGACACTGAGGTGCGAAAGCGTGGGGAGCAAACAGGATTAGATACCCTGGTAGTCCACGCCGTAAACGATGTCAACTAGCCGTTGGGGTCCTTGAGACTTTAGTGGCGCAGCTAACGCAATAAGTTGACCGCCTGGGGAGTACGGCCGCAAGGTTAAAACTCAAATGAATTGACGGGGGCCCGCACAAGCGGTGGAGCATGTGGTTTAATTCGAAGCAACGCGAAGAACCTTACCAGGCCTTGACATGCAGAGAACTTTCCAGAGATGGATTGGTGCCTTCGGGAACTCTGACACAGGTGCTGCATGGCTGTCGTCAGCTCGTGTCGTGAGATGTTGGGTTAAGTCCCGTAACGAGCGCAACCCTTGTCCTTAGTTACCAGCACATCATGGTGGGCACTCTAAGGAGACTGCCGGTGACAAACCGGAGGAAGGTGGGGATGACGTCAAGTCATCATGGCCCTTACGGCCTGGGCTACACACGTGCTACAATGGTCGGTACAAAGGGTTGCCAAACCGCGAGGTGGAGCTAATCCCATAAAACCGATCGTAGTCCGGATCGCAGTCTGCAACTCGACTGCGTGAAGTCGGAATCGCTAGTAATCGTGAATCAGAACGTCACGGTGAATACGTTCCCGGGCCTTGTACACACCGCCCGTCACACCATGGGAGTGGGTTGCACCAGAAGTAGCTAGTCTAACCTTCGGGAGGACGGTTACCACGGTGTGATTCATGACTGGGGTGAAGTCGTAACAAGGTAGCCGTAGGGGAACCTGCGGCTGGATCACCTCCTTAATCGATAGATCCCAGCTTTGGCATAAGCTCCCACACGAATTGCTTGATTCACTGAAATAAAGACGCGAGATGAGTCAAGACTCAAGCGTTAGACGATTGGGTCTGTAGCTCAGTTGGTTAGAGCGCACCCCTGATAAGGGTGAGGTCGGCAGTTCGAATCTGCCCAGACCCACCAATCGATGGGGCCATAGCTCAGCTGGGAGAGCGCCTGCTTTGCACGCAGGAGGTCAGGAGTTCGATCCTCCTTGGCTCCACCATCTAACACCGCGTTAAAGCTCAGAACTGAGTGCTTACCCCCCCCCCCCTAAGGGTTGGGTCGGAGCATTGACTTCTGAACTTTGTTTTCAGACTGTTCTTTAAAAATTTGGGTATGTGATAGAAGTACGAACACATAGGCTGTTTCACTGCAGACTATGTGGTCAAGGTAAATTTGCGAGTTCAAGCGCAAGTTTTCGGCGAATGTCGTGTTCCAAACCAAACATAACTTCAGATTCTTTGGGGTTATATGGTCAAGTGAATAAGCGCATACGGTGGATGCCTTGGCAGTCAGAGGCGATGAAAGACGTGATAGCCTGCGATAAGCTTCGGGGAGTCGGCAAATAGACTGTGATCCGGAGATCTCTGAATGGGGGAACCCACCTGACATAAGTCAGGTATCTCACACTGAATCCATAGGTGTGAGAGGCGAACCAGGGGAACTGAAACATCTAAGTACCCTGAGGAAAAGAAATCAACCGAGATTCCCTAAGTAGTGGCGAGCGAACGGGGACTAGCCCTTAAGCTCAATTGATTTTAACCGAACGCTCTGGAAAGTGCGGCCATAGTGGGTGATAGCCCCGTAGGTGAAAGGATCTTTTGAGTGAAATCGAGTAGGACGGCGCACGTGAAACGTTGTCTGAATATGGGGGGACCATCCTCCAAGGCTAAATACTACTGACTGACCGATAGTGAACCAGTACCGTGAGGGAAAGGCGAAAAGAACCCCGGAGAGGGGAGTGAAATAGAACCTGAAACCGTATGCGTACAAGCAGTGGGAGCCCACTTTGTTGGGTGACTGCGTACCTTTTGTATAATGGGTCAGCGACTTATATTCAGTGGCAAGCTTAACCGTATAGGGAAGGCGTAGCGAAAGCGAGTCTTAATAGGGCGTTTTAGTCGCTGGGTATAGACCCGAAACCGGGCGATCTATCCATGAGCAGGTTGAAGGTTAGGTAACACTGACTGGAGGACCGAACCCACTTCCGTTGAAAAGGCAGGGGATGACTTGTGGATCGGAGTGAAAGGCTAATCAAGCTCGGAGATAGCTGGTTCTCCTCGAAAGCTATTTAGGTAGCGCCTCATGTATCACTCTGGGGGGTAGAGCACTGTTTCGGCTAGGGGGTCATCCCGACTTACCAAACCGATGCAAACTCCGAATACCCAGAAGTGCAAGCATGGGAGACACACGGCGGGTGCTAACGTCCGTCGTGAAAAGGGAAACAACCCAGACCGTCAGCTAAGGTCCCAAAGTTGTAGTTAAGTGGTAAACGATGTGGGAAGGCTTAGACAGCTAGGAGGTTGGCTTAGAAGCAGCCACCCTTTAAAGAAAGCGTAATAGCTCACTAGTCGAGTCGGCCTGCGCGGAAGATGTAACGGGGCTCAAACTACACACCGAAGCTACGGGTTCATCGCAAGATGAGCGGTAGAGGAGCGTTCTGTAAGCCTGTGAAGGTGAGTTGAGAAGCTTGCTGGAGGTATCAGAAGTGCGAATGCTGACATGAGTAACGACAATGCGAGTGAAAAACTCGCACGCCGAAAGACCAAGGGTTCCTGCGCAACGTTAATCGACGCAGGGTGAGTCGACCCCTAAGGCGAGGCTGAAAGGCGTAGTCGATGGGAAACAGGTTAATATTCCTGTACTTCTAATTACTGCGATGGGGGGACGGAGAAGGCTAGGCCAGCTTGGCGTTGGTTGTCCAAGTTTAAGGCGGTAGGCTGACTGTTTAGGTAAATCCGGACAGTTAAGGCCGAGAGCTGATGACGACTCTTCTTATGAAGAGGAAGTGGTTGATGCCATGCTTCCAGGAAAAGCCTCTAAGCTTCAGGTAATTAGAAATCGTACCCCAAACCGACACAGGTGGTCGGGTAGAGAATACCAAGGCGCTTGAGAGAACTCGGGTGAAGGAACTAGGCAAAATGGCACCGTAACTTCGGGAGAAGGTGCGCCGGTGAGGGTGAAGGACTTGCTCCGTAAGCCCATGCCGGTCGAAGATACCAGGCCGCTGCGACTGTTTATTAAAAACACAGCACTCTGCAAACACGAAAGTGGACGTATAGGGTGTGACGCCTGCCCGGTGCCGGAAGGTTAATTGATGGGGTTAGCGCAAGCGAAGCTCTTGATCGAAGCCCCGGTAAACGGCGGCCGTAACTATAACGGTCCTAAGGTAGCGAAATTCCTTGTCGGGTAAGTTCCGACCTGCACGAATGGCGTAACGATGGCGGCGCTGTCTCCACCCGAGACTCAGTGAAATTGAAATCGCTGTGAAGATGCAGTGTATCCGCGGCTAGACGGAAAGACCCCGTGAACCTTTACTGTAGCTTTGCACTGGACTTTGAGCCTGCTTGTGTAGGATAGGTGGGAGGCTTTGAAGCGAGGACGCCAGTTCTCGTGGAGCCATCCTTGAAATACCACCCTGGCATGCTTGAGGTTCTAACTCTGGTCCGTTATCCGGATCGAGGACAGTGTATGGTGGGCAGTTTGACTGGGGCGGTCTCCTCCTAAAGAGTAACGGAGGAGTACGAAGGTGCGCTCAGACCGGTCGGAAATCGGTCGCAGAGTATAAAGGCAAAAGCGCGCTTGACTGCGAGACAGACACGTCGAGCAGGTACGAAAGTAGGTCTTAGTGATCCGGTGGTTCTGTATGGAAGGGCCATCGCTCAACGGATAAAAGGTACTCCGGGGATAACAGGCTGATACCGCCCAAGAGTTCATATCGACGGCGGTGTTTGGCACCTCGATGTCGGCTCATCACATCCTGGGGCTGAAGCCGGTCCCAAGGGTATGGCTGTTCGCCATTTAAAGTGGTACGCGAGCTGGGTTTAGAACGTCGTGAGACAGTTCGGTCCCTATCTGCCGTGGACGTTTGAGATTTGAGAGGGGCTGCTCCTAGTACGAGAGGACCGGAGTGGACGAACCTCTGGTGTTCCGGTTGTCACGCCAGTGGCATTGCCGGGTAGCTATGTTCGGAAAAGATAACCGCTGAAAGCATCTAAGCGGGAAACTTGCCTCAAGATGAGATCTCACTGGAGCCTTGAGCTTCCTAAAGGGCCGTTGAAGACTACAACGTTGATAGGTCGGGTGTGTAAGCGCTGTGAGGCGTTGAGCTAACCGATACTAATTGCCCGTGAGGCTTGACCATATAACACCCAAACAATCTGTTGTTTGGTAAAGACCAGCCGAAAGCTTGGTTGAACCGCAAATACCGATCACATACCCATTCGGGGAAACGACTAGACACCGGTTCCCCACCCGAATTGCTTGACGACCATAGAGCGTTGGAACCACCTGATCCCTTTCCGAACTCAGAAGTGAAACGATGCATCGCCGATGGTAGTGTGGGGTTTCCCCATGTGAGAGTAGGTCATCGTCAAGCACCTATACCCAAAACCCCCAGGCCTAACCGCCCGGGGGTTTTGCTTTTGTGGCAGAAATAAAAGAGATAGGCTGCTCTTTCCTGCGTGGCCTGCTGGCTAATCTTGTAAGGCGATATAGCAGCCGTATAGACAGCTGCTATGCAAAGGCTTTCTATGGCTTTTCGGCTATGAATGTGGCACGCAGTGGGGCCGGAAGACCTTCTATAGTGCGGCTCATATCAGTAGTGTCAAGAAAGTCAGGCAAAGATTGAAATTTCATCCATTCAGTAGAGCGCTGCTCCTGAATAGAGGTTCTGCTGATATCCGCCAGTCTTATATTTTTGAATCCCGCCCGACGCAGCCATAGTTCTAATGCTGCAGGCGAGGGCAGAAACCAGACATTCCTCATTTGAGCATAACGATCTTCTGGTACCAGTACAGTCTGCTCGTTTCCTTCTACAACTAATGTCTCGAGTACTAATTCACCTGATGAGCGCAGACATTCTTTAAGTGCTAGAAGATGATCAATGGGCGAGCGTCTATGGTAAAGCACGCCCATCGAGAAGACGGTATCGAACCCGTTGAGAGAGGGGGGAAGCTCTTCAAGCGTTAGAGGAAGACTCCAAACTGGAATATCGGGCAAATACTTTTTCATGGCCATAAACTGACATAAAAAGAGCCAGTTAGGATCAATCCCGATTACTGTATGAGCGCCGGCACCTACCATGCGCCATGCGTAATAGCCGTTCCCGCAACCTACATCCAAGACAACCTTATTGTTCAGATCCAAGTGTTTGGACACGCGCTCCCATTTCCAGTCGGAACGCCATTCTGTGTCGATGTGAATACCGAAGATATCGAAAGGGCCTTTGCGCCAGGGTGATAATTGAAGTAGCGCGTTTTTTAAGGTTTGTTGAGCCTCAACGTCTAAAGGCTTTTCTAGACAAAACCTATCCTTTAAAACAATCGAATCGGGCTTTAAGTCAGGTAGGGTCTTGAGAGCTGTTTGCCATCTCGCAAGGTCGCCATGACCTTTTTCAAGCTTTGCTGCAATCGCAGGTGGCAGACTGGCTAACCACTTTTCTAAGGGGCCTTCACCCAAGCGATTGGCAAGGCCTTCAATATTTAGTGTGTTGATCATGGAAGAGCTACAAACGAAGCGAAGTTGAAGCATTGAAACCAAGGTATAACTGAACTAAAGCCAGCCTCTTTCAAGCGCGCACGATGTACTTCAATGGAGTCAATCATCATGACATTCTCCAAAGCGCTACGCTTTTGAGCGATTTCCATCTCGCTGTAGCCGTTAGCTCGCTTGAATGCGATGTGAAGGTCGTTAAGCAGTACTTGCTCTTCTCGAGATTCAAATCTGATCTTTTCCGATAGAAGCAAAGCGCCCTTTGGGTGAAGGGTACTGTGAATTTTACGCAACAGGCCTAGGCGTTTTTCAGGAGCGATAAACTGCAAAGTGAAATTCAAAGCCACCACTGATGCAGGCTGAAAATCCAGCGAAAGGATATCCGTTTCAACAATATCAATAGGTAGCAGTTGCTCATACATTGAGCTTTGCGCAGACATGTATTCACGGCAACGCTCAATCATGGCCGCTGAATTATCAACCGCAACAACCTTTGTTGATTCACTCTGAACGTGCCGTCTCAGCGACTGGGACACCGCGCCTAGAGAGCAGCCTAGATCATAGAGAATCGTGTTAGGCTGAGCGAATTGTGCAGCAATAACGCCTATATTTTCGACGATAGTGGGATAGCCTGGTACTGAACGCTTGATCATGTCGGGGAAGACCCGAACGACATCTTCGTTAAACGCGAAGTCGGCAACAGTAGCCTGTGGCTTGGCAAATAAACGGTCCTGCTCACTCATTAAGAGGTACCACTAGAAAATGTAAATGGTGTAGCTGAGCGGTGAGTAGCTATTTTACTTCGATACGACAAGTAAAGGCCTTTTCGGGAGTGCTATCTGCGTCCCAGGGCTGCTGATATTGCAGCTTAAGCTCAGTCGCTCCTGATTGAATCGCTTGGAAGCGCCAGGAAGATATTCCTGCCGAGCCTATTCCATCTTCGCTCTCGTCAGAGGATGAAAATACCTCAGGCCCTAGGCTTTTCAGCACGGAAGGAATCGTGTTTTCGAGCTTCCATCTATAGCCTGTTGTAGGGGCACTGGGAAGTGAGAGGTGTAGCTCTTGACCTTGTGTTAGTAAAAGAGGTTTACAGCGCGTGCGCTCGTTGATTGCGACGGTATGCTCGGGGCTGCTTGCACAGCCGGTCATTAGCAGCGTTGTCAATAAAGCGCAAAGCGTAGCTGATTTTAACATTCGTATCTCCAACCAAACTCTTCAACCGGCTGCAAGGATAACGAAGTTAAGATAGGCAAGGGCAAGCTCGTACACAAACTGCCCTTGCTAATGGATTAAAAAAGGATTTTGGCTACATCTGCAAAACGCTTTGCAAAGTGGACAGTCAGCTCCTCCTTCAAGTACTCAGGAAGCTCTTCGAAGTCTCCTTTGTTAGCGTCTGGCAAAATAAGCTCAAATATTTTCTGCCGACGTGCTGCGATAACTTTTTCCCTGACGCCACCAATGGGCAAAACCTGGCCGGTTAAAGTCAGCTCGCCTGTCATGGCTACATTTTTCTTGGGTGCCTGATTTCGTGCCAAAGATAACAAGGCGCTGGCCATGGTAATACCGGCACTTGGTCCGTCTTTAGGAGTAGCACCTTCTGGAACATGCAGGTGTACAAAGGCTTGGTCGAAGAACGTAGGATCTCCCTTGAACTCCTTCAGGTGGGAGGTAACGTAGCTGTACGCAATTTCAGCAGACTCTTTCATGACCTCGCCCAATTGACCGGTCAGTTTGAATCCACGGTTTAAGGTATGAATGCGCGTAGCTTCTACAGGTAAGGTAGCGCCTCCCATGCTGGTCCAGGCCAAGCCGGTGATAATGCCTACGCCGTTTAGAACCTGTTCCTTACGGAAAACAGGCTTCCCTAGATAACTTTCGATGTCACTCGCACCTACCTTGATCCGGAGCTCAGGTTCTTCAATGAGCCTTAGAACAGCCTTACGTACCAGCTTACCCAACTGTTTTTCAAGTTGGCGTACGCCAGCCTCTCGAGCATAGCCTTCAACGATACTTTTCAACGCGCTGTCGCTGATGGTCAGGCGCTCTTTAGACACACCGGCTTTTTCCAATTGCTTAGGCCACAAGTGGCGTTTAGCAATCGCTTGCTTTTCTTCCGAGATATAACCTGAGAGGCGAATGACTTCCATACGGTCCAGAAGAGGCCCAGGAATGGAGTCCATGGTGTTTGCGGTGCATACGAACAATACATTAGATAGGTCTAGTCGCAGATCCAGATAGTGATCCAGGAAATCTACATTCTGTTCAGGGTCCAGCGTTTCCAGCAAGGCAGACGCAGGGTCACCTTGATAGCTGGCTCCCATCTTGTCTATTTCATCCAGCATAATGACTGGGTTCATTACTTTCACATCACGTAAAGCTTGAACAAGCTTGCCCGGCATGGCTCCGATATAGGTACGACGATGCCCCTTGATCTCTGCTTCGTCTCGCATACCGCCTACGCTGAAGCGATAGAAGGGGCGGCCCAGTGATTCGGCAATCGATTTGCCGATACTGGTTTTACCTACGCCTGGAGGGCCTACCAAAAGTACGATGGAGCCAGATACTTCCCCTTTGAACGCGCCAACAGCCAGAAACTCAAGAATGCGGCTTTTGATGTCATCAAGGCCGGCGTGGTGACGGTCCAATACCTTACGCGCACGTTTTAGATCAAGGTTGTCCTTGCCCTGTATACCCCAGGGTAAATCGGTGGCCCAATCCAGATAGTTACGTGTGACACCATATTCAGGCGAGCCGGTTTCAAGGATAGATAGCTTATTAAGTTCGTCGTCGATGCGTTTACGTACCGGTTCCGGCAGGACTTTGCCTTCCAGGCGCTGCCTGAAGCTTTCGAGGTCGCTGCTGCGGTCATCTTTCGTTATACCCAGCTCCTGCTGAATCAGTTTGAGCTGTTCTCGAAGGAAGAACTCTCGTTGCCGCTCATTGATTTTTCGGTTGACCTCAGCAGACAGTTCTTTCTGCAAGCGTCCGACCTCAACCTCTTTACGCAGCAATGGCAAAACCTTTTCCATGCGCTTAAGGATCGGGACGGTATCCAAAACCTGCTGCAATTCTTGACCAGGTGCGGTTGTCAGGGCGGCAGCGAAATCTGTTAAAGGCGAGGGGTCGTTGGGGCTGAAGCGGTTGAGATAGTTCTTCAGCTCTTCGCTGTAGAGTGGATTGAGTGGAAGTAGCTCCTTGATGGCATTAATCAATGCCATGCCATATGCCTTGACCTCATCGCTTGGGTCAGTCGGGGTCTTGGCATGCTCGACTTCAACAAGATAAGGATGCTTGCGTCTCAGCCAGCCGCTGATCCTGACGCGGGAAAGACCCTGCGCTACAAATTGCAGCTTGCCGTTTTCCCGACTGGCATGATGGATACGAACCAGTGTGCCGTGCTCTGGCAGGTTATCAGGGTCGAAGCTGTTTCCATCCTCGGGAGGATTGTCCATATAGAACAATGCCAGACAGTGATGATCGGTTTTGGCCACCAGCTCCAACGTTTCGGCCCAAGGCTCTTCATTCACAATAACAGGCAATACCTGCGCTGGGAAAAAAGGCCGGTTATGGATGGGGATGATGTAAAGCTTGTCGGGAAGATTTTGTCCAGGCAGTGCAAGGCCGGTCTTTGAACCGTCGCCACTGATGATTTCGGGAGTATGTTCCTGATCGCTCATTGACTTACCTTAGAATGACTATTTGCGACCAACATGGGGAGGGCTTTGAAGCTTTTCAATGTGGTCGATGGCTGCTCTAGGCTTGACCGCAGATAAATAGGCAAGTGCGCTTCATTTGAGTAAGTGCACATAAACAAACTGGCTCCGTCCTATGTTGTTTGCTTGGCTATTATCCCTGGAAGGGCGAGGTAGAGAGCGTGCCGCCTGCAAGCCTGCACTGCTCTTGGCGAACGTGTTTATGCTTTTACAAGGTTAGGCGATAACCAGACGTTGATTGTCTATCTTGATGAAGATGACATGACGGAAAACGTTTCTAATGTCATGGAAAGGTTGCGTGTTTTAGCGCGTTATCCTGCGCCGGACCCAGTTTTCAACACATGTTGTATTACGCCTGTGAAGAACTGTTCTCGTTACGGCAATGACCAGCCTCTGTCCAAAGCTCTGTTGACGGGCCTGCTTCAGGCGCTTTATGCCCTTTAGATCGATAAGTGATCATTTCCATTAGCCGGGGCGTTGGATTTTGAGGCGATTGAGTACTATGTCAGTGCTCACCTTGATCGCCGAATCACGGTGGCGGAATTAACTTGGCAAGTCCCGCCAAGCCCTAGTTATTTCCATATCCAGTTTAGGACGTTACAGGCATGACGCCGCATTGATAGCTGTTGAAGGCTCGCCTGGGTTAGACGCTCCATCTGCTGCGCGAGACGGAGATACCCTTTAGGCGAGTAGCGGCCAGATGCGGCGTTTTCTGCCAGAATACGTAAGGCTATTGGGCTTCGCCTTGGCTAGAGAGCGCTAGATTCCTTTACAAACATCATAGCGCCTCAACTATCCCGACACTGTGCCGATAAGGACGAGTAGGTAATTGCCAAGCCGTGTTCGAAGGATAACCTCATGTCTTCATCTATGATGCGTATAGCGCGGTGGCTAACCGGTGGGCTTATGGCACTCTCTGTTCCGGTATGGGCCACTCAAGTGCATATCGCAGTTATCGATGGACAGGATAATCCGTTAGCGGATGCGGTTGTTGCGTTAAGCGGAGGCACTAATCTTGCTGTGCTCCAGCCTGCGGTCATGGATCAACGGGAACGTCGTTATGTGCCGCATGTACTGGCGGCTCATACCGGAACGCAGGTCAGTTTCCCTAATAGTGATAATGTTCGTCATCAGGTGTATTCCTTTTCACCTGCCAAGCGATTCGACTTGCCTCTTTATCACGGCATTCCAGCTGATCCAGTAACATTCGACAGACCAGGCGTTGTCGTATTGGACTGCAATATTCATGATTGGATGGTGGGTTATATCGTTATTACCGATGACCCATGGTTTGCTGTCAGTAACGAAAAAGGTGAAATAACGTTCGATTTGCCACCCGGCAAATACGATGTCTCTTTATGGCACCCCTTTGCAAAGGCCAGACAGCTGACTCATGGAGGGGATCTGATTGTATCGGCCACTGCGGTGGGCACAACTCGATACGCTATTGAGATAACGCCTGGTAATGGACCCTCAGAGCCGGCGCCGAGTGCGTTGGAGCAAGCCTTTCGGAGCGCTGCCGATGACGCTGCGAAATAGCTTTCAGGCGCGCATCGCTAGCGCCATGTTCATCCTGGCGTTGCTAACCATCGGAACGGTTTATTTTGCCGTAAAGGCTGCTACCCAATCATCTGTACGGGCTGAGTCGCTTTCACAGCTCAATACCGGCGCTCGGGTATTCGAGCGTCTTGTGGAGATGCGCGGACGGCAACTGCATGACACGGTACAGGTTTTGACATCCGATTTTGCTTTCAAAGGAGCTGTCGCTTCTGGAGATGGGCTAACGATAACTTCAGCGCTAGCTAATTATGGCGCTCGGATCAAGGCGGATGAGGTGTTGCTGCTTGACCTAACGGGAAGGGTAATCAGTAGTACCGTTTCGCTCTATACAGTTGGGTCGATATTTCACGAGGGCAACAAGGTCCAGGTAGACGGTGCAACTGATCAAACGATGCGTATCGTTTCCCTGCAACGTGTTCCGCATCTGATGGTCGAGGCTCCTGTACTTGCCCCTCTACCGGTTGCGCGCGTAGTAATGGGCTTTGCCATGGATCAGAGCCTGGCGAGCGAATTGCGCTCGCTAAGCGGCCTGGATGTGTCTTTTATTGCGCAAGAGGGGGGCGTTCCAGGTGAGCCGATCAGTACCCTTTCGGATCAAGCCGCTGACGAGCTGCTAAGCCATCCGGCCAATGAAATCAGGCTAGGCAAACCGTTGCCGCTCAGATTGGATGGTCGTAACTATCTGACGGAGCGGCTGACGTTAACTGATGCCGATACCTTCAAGGTATCCGCTTTTCTGCATCGTCCGCTTGACGAAGCCATGAAAGCGTTTTCTCCTCTCATGCATCAGTTGTTCTGGATAGCCGTACTGACGCTTGTCCTGGCGCTGGGTCTGGCTTTACTTATTGCAAGAGGGGTTGCTGAGCCTGTTCGACGATTGGCGGCTGCT
Source organism: Pseudomonas sp. LTJR-52 (assembly GCF_003691465.1). Taxonomy (NCBI): domain Bacteria; kingdom Pseudomonadati; phylum Pseudomonadota; class Gammaproteobacteria; order Pseudomonadales; family Pseudomonadaceae; genus Pseudomonas; species Pseudomonas sp. LTJR-52. Next base: position 3,236,992 of record NZ_CP033105.1, on the reverse strand, counting down.
ACCCAGCGGATCGGTAACGGCGATTACACCACGCCAATTGCCCTGGCGCGAAGTGATGAGTTTGGCCGGTTAGCCAGCACACTTGACACCATGCGGATCGGAATCGCCGAACGAGAGCGGCAATTGAGCCATAACGCACTTCATGATGCGCTTACAGGGCTTCCCAATCGGGCGTTGGCCATGGAGCGACTGTCTCACGCCATTGCGGGGGAACAGTCTGTTGCGGTCATGTATCTGGGGCTTGAGCGTTTTCGAGAGGTCAATCAGAGCAGTGGCACTGCAGGTGGAGATGTGGTTCTGCAAACCATTGCAGATCGACTTAAACGTCGTGTAGGAAATGGAGATTGTGTTTCTCGTCTGGTTGGCGACGAGTTCCTGCTGCTGCTCAATCCAGGTACGCCTGATACTGCTCTGGCAGCCGCTGAAGAAATTCAGCAGGCAATTGCTTTGCCTATTGCTGTAGGGCTGAACGAATTCAAGATGAGCTGCCGCGTGGGGGTGGCTTGCTACCCTCAGGATGGTCATGAGGCCCATGAGTTGCTCCTGCGGGCCAGTATTGCAATGCGGGACGCAGGCAGTCAGGCCGGGCGTCTGCAGCTTTACGAGAATGGTCGGGACGACGCTTATTACCGTCAGATCAGTCTTATCAGAGATCTTCAGCATGCAGGCTCAAGGGGTGAGCTGCTCTTGCATTATCAGCCCAAGCTGAGTCTGAATGGACGGGGGCCTTTCATGGCTGAGGCGCTTCTACGTTGGCAGCATACTCAGTTCGGTATGGTATCGCCGGGGGAATTTATCCCGTTGGCTGAGCGTACCGGCAGCATCACCCTATTGACGATTTGGGTAGTCGAGGAAGTGTTTCGGCAGTTGGAAGAGTGGAACGAGCAAAGCCTGACTGCGCGAGTGTCTCTTAATATATCCGCTGCCGACTTGGTTGATGGCGATCTCCCCAATCGTTTGGAGCGACTACTTAAAGGTTCGACTGTACGAGCAGACCAGCTTGTTCTGGAGGTAACGGAAAGTGCCATCATGCAGGATCCTGAGCGAGCAGTAAGCATTCTGCAACGTCTCCGGGATCAGGGTATCAGTCTGTCCGTAGATGACTATGGTACCGGCTATGCTTCATTGGCTCATTTGAAACGCCTGCCGGTAAGCGAGTTGAAGATCGATCAGTCGTTTATTCGCGACCTGAGTGATAACAGCGAAGACGCTGTGATTGTTCGCTCCACTATCGACATGGGACATAACCTTGATATGAAGGTTGTTGCCGAAGGTGTGGAATATGCTCAGGCGCTGGAGTTGTTGACGCTATGGGGCTGCGACATGGTGCAGGGTTACCTGATCAGTCGTCCGCTGCCGGCGCAGGCGTTTAAGCATTGGATGAGTGACCGCGGTGTTCAGACACCTGTTGAGGCGCTAGCACTGTGACGCGCTCATGGATCGCCGCGGTCGCGATACTTCTTGTCATGAGCTTCCGACCCGCTTGGGCGGATGATGGGCGTCTGCTGGCCACCTTGTTCCGACGCAAAACAGATTGTTTGCGCGTCTTGCGCCTATACGCAAAGACATTATTCATCAATGATAAGCGTGTGAGGCGCAACCAATCGGTTGCACCTGTCTCTTTCGTCGCTCAATCAATCCTGCTGACATAGAAGGTTAAGACCTTGTTTCAGGAAGCGTTTTTGATTGTCAGTGGCTATCCCAACTTGTTTGCCAATTCCGTAGAATGTTCATCCGGCTACGGTTGCACTTCGTCTGATGACGCTTTTGTCGTCTGGTAGCCCAAGGTAATACCTAATTTGATCCAAACACGCCAGGAAACTGGTAGTTCCAGAAGACAGAATGGAACTCTGTCTGGTGCATACCTGATGGGTTGCCCAACGGTGACGGCACGTGCGTCGCCCTCTGCCAACGTGGGAGCGATGAGTAATTGATCCCACAACAACAAATAATGAGGGAATAATGAGCGTCAATACTCCAACGTTGATCACTTTCCTGATCTATATCGCTGCCATGGTCCTGATCGGCTTTCTGGCATGGCGATCTACAAAAAACTTCGACGATTACATCTTGGGGGGAAGAAGCCTCGGTAGTGTGGTGACAGCGTTGTCCGCCGGTGCTTCGGACATGAGCGGCTGGCTGTTGATGGGGCTGCCAGGCGCTATTTTTCTCGCCGGTATTTCTGAAAGCTGGATTGCCATTGGCCTGATAGCAGGTGCCTGGCTGAATTGGCTTCTGGTTGCAGGTCGGCTACGTGTCCATACCGAGCACAACAATAATGCTCTGACACTGCCAGACTATTTTACGCATCGCTTTGAGGATCACAGTCGTGTCCTGCGTATATTCTCGGCAATCATCATCCTGGTTTTTTTCACCATCTACTGTGCTTCCGGTATTGTGGCTGGGGCTCGTCTGTTTGAAAGCACCTTTGGCCTTTCGTATGGAACAGCCTTGTGGGCGGGTGCACTGGCAACCATTCTCTATACCTTTGTAGGCGGCTTTCTGGCAGTAAGCTGGACGGATACTGTGCAAGCTACGCTCATGATCTTCGCCTTGATTCTGGCGCCAGTCATGATACTCAATGCCACAGGTGGTCTTGAGCCAGCATTTGCTGCCATCGAAAGCGTAAACCCCGCCCATTTCGACCTTTTTAAAGGGGCTACCTTCGTTGGCGTTATTTCATTACTGGCCTGGGGACTGGGTTATTTTGGCCAGCCTCATATCCTGGCACGCTTCATGGCTGCAGATTCGGTCAAGTCAATGCGCTCAGCACGTCGAATCGGTATGACCTGGATGATTCTGTGCCTGGCGGGTGCGGTGGGTGTAGGCTTCTTTGGAATTGCTTATTTTGCCGCGCATCCTGAGCAGGCTGGCGCAGTGACAGAAAACCCTGAGCGGGTTTTCATCGAGCTGGCGAAGCTGCTGTTCAATCCATGGGTGGCCGGTGTTCTGCTGTCAGCCATTCTGGCAGCTGTCATGAGTACACTAAGCTGCCAGCTTCTGGTCTGCTCAAGTGCGCTGACTGAAGATTTCTATAAGGCTTTCCTTCGCAAGCACGCATCCCAGAAAGAGTTGGTGTGGGTAGGACGTCTCATGGTTCTTCTGATTGCAGTCATTGCGATCGCAATCGCTTCCAATCCTGAAAACCGCGTATTGGGACTGGTCTCCTACGCCTGGGCAGGTTTTGGTGCAGCCTTTGGTCCGGTTGTCCTCTTCTCGCTCCTATGGAAGGGGATGACACGTAACGGTGCATTGGCCGGTATGATCGTTGGTGCTGTGACTGTGGTGGTCTGGAAGCAGCTGGGATGGCTTGGCCTGTATGAAATTGTGCCTGGCTTTATTCTTGCGAGCCTAGCTATTGTTGTATTCAGCCGACTGGGTAGCGCTCCGAGCGCATCAATGAAGCAGCGCTTCGAGGTCGCGGAGCAGGAATACCGCAATAGCTGAGAGGAATGTCAGCTAAGCGTAAAGAATGGTGAGCTGGGGGTAAAGTCGTTCGAGAAAGAACGATGTGCCGGGTAGTGTTGGCTTTACAGGCTCCTTTGAGGAGGAGCTTTTAAATAAGCTGATCGACCTGCGAGGTAAACCATGCGTCATCGTGCTTTGCTAGCGACTACTTTAGCGGTCAGTTTGCTGCTGAGCGGCTGCTGTGGATGGTGGGGGCCTCATGGAGGTCACCATGGAGGTCCCGGTGGGCCAGGGCCAGGATTTGAACAAGGGCATGGCCGCCCCTAAAAAAGCCGGAGCAATTGCTCCGGCTTTTTTATCGCTGCTTTGTAGCGTCAAACCTGGTACGTCATTTGCTCAGCCGATGGTTATCGGTCAAGTATTTATCCAATAGTGTTCGGAGGATAATCATGCCATGGCTCTTTCGACATAGCCGCTGGACAATAGGCTTGTTGCTGATTGCGAGCCTAAGCGTAGCCGCAGCGCCTGCACCTTTCTTCAAATGGCGTAGCAAGTTCAACGGGCAGGTGGTATGTCAGAGGACATCACCCGGCGATGGATGGGAACGACTGGCAGGGCCGTTTCGAGATATCGGCTGTCAGCAGTCTGGAGAGAAGCCGTTACAGCGATGGGACAGGGTAACTGCTTCCCCACGGTCCTGAGGAAGCAGTATTTATCAGGTCAAGGCGTCTCGTTGGTGTACAGGGCGGCCTTGATCAAGTCCTGCCCGATCTGTTTCTCGAAGTGCTGCCATACAGGTAGCATGGCTGCTCTCCAGCGCTGACGCTGATCATTGGTTAACGTGATGACTTCATTGTTACCAGCACTCACGATCTTGGCCTTGTCTTTCTGATTGAGTGCGTCTGCCTGTCGATTCACCTCATAGGTCACTTCGCCAAGAATAGTTTCCAGCTTGATGCGAACATTAAAAGGAATCTGGCGCCAGAAGCTGGCGTTGGTAATAAGCATGTAATCCAGAGAGCCATGGTTGCTCTCGGTGATATAGCGCTGCTGCTCGTAAAGATGCTTGCTATAAAGGTTGGTCCAAGGGTTTTCTGCTGCGTTGATGGTCCCGTCAGCAAGTGCCTGGTTTACCTTGCTGAACGACAGCTTGACGGGCGTAGCACCCAACGACTGGAATTGAGACTCAAGGACGTCCGAATCCTGAATGCGAACCTTTAGGCCTCGCATATCTTCCGGCTCACGCAGCGGCTTCTGAGCGGAAAGCTGCTTCATTCCGTTATGCCAGTAAGCCAGCCCTGCGATGTTCTGCTTTTCCATGGACAGGAGCAGCTGTTGTCCGGTTGGCTTGCTTTGGAACCGGTCCAGTGCGGCCTGGCTGTCAAACAGGAAGGGTAGGTCAAACAGCTTCAGTTTGGGTGAATAAGTACCCAGTTTGGCCAATGCCACTGCCAGCATTTCTACCTTGCCATCTTGAAGCGCCTGAATTTCTTCCTTATCGCCATACAAGGATGAGTTGGGGTATACCTCTACCTTGACGGTCCCTCCCAGCTGTTCCTCTACCTTCTTCTGAAACAGTAGCGCACCCTGGCCTTTAGGCGTATCTGGCGCGGCAACATGCGAGAAACGGATAACGATAGGGTCGGCTGCCATGCTTATTACAGGAGAAAGCATGGTGAGCGTGCATACCAGGAGTTTGGAAAGAGAGCGGTACATGTAGAAGTCCTTGAGGCGCATCAAGTAATTGCCAGTTCCAGGTTTGGCGGGGGCGCCACTTTATCAGTGAGATCCGTCTCAATCGAGTGCCGACAGGCAGGCGACGTATGGTCATTCCGACCTTTTGACAGAACGCAAGACAAACACGGCGTCTAAGTTCAATAGACTTCAGGAGGATCGTTCATGACTTCTACCCCTTCGGCGGCACATGGCTTTGCCATTCCCTACCTTCGCTACCACGACGCTCCCGCTGCCATTGACTGGTTACGCCTGACGTTTGGGTTCGAGGTAAAAAGCCTGATCTCGAATGAAGACGGCAGTATCGAATATGCACAGCTTGTTTATGGACAGGGAATGCTCATCGTAACGTCCGTGCTGCATAACGATGTGGATGCCTATATGGTCCAACCGGAACAGGCTAGAGGGGTGACTCAAGGAGTGTATCTGGTAACCGATGAACCTGATGTCTTATGCGAGCGTGCCAAGGCATCGGGTGCCGATGTGATCATTGATATCCGTGAGGCGCCTTATGGAGGCCGTTCCTTTACTTGCCGGGACCGTGAAGGGCATCTCTGGAGCTTTGGCAGTTTTAATCCGTGGAAGGATGAGCCTGCCAAAACATCGGGTAACGGGTATGCCACCGAAGGGTACACGTCATGAAAACGGTTCGTTTACCTGACGGCACAACTGTCCCTGCGCTTGGCCAGGGTACTTGGCATATGGGTGAGCAGGCATCAGCACGTGAAAGAGAAATACACGCTCTACGCCGTGGGATCGAGCTGGGTATGACCTTGATCGACACGGCTGAAATGTATGCCGAAGGAGGTGCTGAACATGTCGTTGGCGAAGCCATTCAAGGTCAGCGTGACAGTATTTTTCTGGTCAGCAAAATCTATCCCCACAATGCGAATCGCGAGGGTGTTTTGCAGGCATGCGATCGCAGCCTCAGTCGTCTGCGTACAGATCGTATCGACTTCTATCTTCTGCATTGGCGGGGAAGAACACCGCTGAGCGAAACGGTAGAGGCATTCGAGACGCTGCGAGGACAAGGCAAGATTCTGCATTGGGGCGTGTCGAATTTTGACGTGGACGATATGCTTGACCTTGCGGACGATCGCTGTGCCGCGAATCAGGTTCTGTATAACCTGGAGGAGCGAGGCATTGAGTTTGACCTCCTGCCTTGGTGCCAACGGCAGCAAATGCCTCTTATGGCTTATTGTCCGGTAGGGCAGGGTGGCGGCATGCTCCAGCATCCAGCTCTTCTGGCCGTCGCGGAGCGACTTGAGGTTACACCGGCTCAGGTAGCGTTGGCTTGGGTGCTTCGACAGCCTGGGGTGATCGCCATACCCAAGGCCGTCGGGCTTGATCATATCGAGCAAAATGCCAAATCTGCGACGCTTCAACTGTCGGAGCACGATCTGGCATTACTTGACGCGGCGTTTCCTCCGCCCCGGCGAAAGCAGCGGTTAGCGATGGTATGAGTATGTCGTCAGGTTTGGCCCCTGATAACGGCTCTCAGAGGAAACCGGTTAGGGTGACAGGCCTCTGCTACGGCACGAGGTAATGGCAGTGGCTCATTGTTCAACCAAGCCGCCAACAGCTCGCCGGAAAGTGGCGCGGTGATCAGGCCGCGAGAACCGTGGCCTGCATTGACAAACAGGTTATTCAGCCAAGGTACCGGACTCTCTGGTACTTGCCGAGCATCTTTGCCGAGAATGGAATAAGTATGCGCAAAGGCGGCAGCATCAGCTATCGGGCCCACGACTGGAAGATAGTCAGGGGTCGTACAGCGAAACGCAGCCCGTCCTTCCAGTATTGCTGGATCCAGTTGTTCGGCGCCAAGTGCCTTGGCCAGCACGGGTGAGAGGGCATTAAGTAATGCAAGATTACCTTTATGTTCTTCAGTGCACAGCTCAAGATCGTCACGCTTGAAGTCGAAGCTGGCTCCCAGTGTATGGAGATGATTCCGTGGAGGAGCAATGTACCCTTCACCGCAAACTACGCATTGCAGCGCCTGGCTTGCGCGTGTCGCTGGCAAATGAGTTATCTGTCCACGAATACGTTTGAGTGGTAGTTGGGCGTTCTCTATCAGTGTTGCCGTCTCGGTCGCGCTGGCCACCACAACAACAGACGCTTGAGCTAAAAGTGCTTCGTTGCCGTACACCTTCCATTGGGCGTGGTGACGCCCGAGCCGAATAGCCTCCTGATGGGTCATTAGCGTGATATTGGGATGCTGCAGTAAAAATCGACAGAGCGCAGGTGGATGAACCCAGCCCGACTCCGGAAAGTGAACTCCCCCTTGGGAAAGCTCAACCCCAGAAAGTTTTGAGGCTTCATCAGCACTGACTCGGCGCAGTAAAGCTGATGGCAACCGTTCTGCTAGTTGCTGCTGACGTTTGTCCTCGGCAGGGTCAGTAGCCAGTTGTATCGTACCGCACCCATCCCAGTTCAATGTTTTGTCCAGACCCTCCAGCAGACGACGGGTATAGCCAAAACCGCTTAAGGCTAAGCGGGTAAGCGGTGTGAAGTGAGGGGAGAGTTTAAGGTATAGAACGCCTTGCAGATTGCCAGACGCCTCTGCTGCAGAAGTTGCATGGCGCTCCAGAACCGTTACCTGCCAACCGCGCATTGCGAGACTGGCCGCTGTCGAAGCGCCTGCCAGCCCTGCACCTATTACTATGGCTGTTCTAGGGCCGATATGGAGCAGCGGCCGCTCAAACCATGGCTTGACAGAGCTAGGTACCGGCGACACAAGACTGCCTTTGAGCATTTCCCGCTTATGTCCAAAGCCTTGCACTTTCTTCATTGCAAAGCCGGCCTCTATCAGGCCGCGGCGAACAAATCCGGCACAGGTAAACGTAGCGAGTGTTGCATCATCAGCCGACAGCCGGGCTAGTTGCCCAAACAGAGCGCTTGTCCACATGTCCGGATTCTTGGCTGGAGCAAATCCGTCAAGAAACCAGGCATTGCACCGAGCATCCAGCTCCGGCAGACAATTGAGTACATCCCCTACCAAAAGCGTTAGCGTAACTCGGCCATCATCTAGGGAGAAACGCTGAAAGCCAGCATGTACGGCAATATATTGAGCCAACAGCGCGTCGGCGTAATCCACTAATTCAGGCCAAAGGGCCAGAGCTTTTTTCAGGTCCGAAGCACTCAGCGGGAATTTTTCAACACTAACGAAGTGCAGCCGGGCCTCAGCGGGTGCTGTCTGTGTAAAGAGCTGCCAGACACAAAGAAAATTGAGTCCCGTTCCAAACCCTGTCTCACCAATCGTGAAGGCCTCACCTGCATGAAGCGCGGCGAAACGACGTGGGAGCTCATTTTGAGCCAGAAAAACGTAACGGGTTTCTTCAAGGCCACTCGCCTTGGAAAAATAGACATCGCCAAAGGAGCGGGAGATCGGTTGACCCTGATCGTCCCAGTCCAACTCGGCGTGAAAGGTATCTGACATCGACTGCACTGCTTATTTGGGCCAAGCAAAGCGCAAGTCTAGCCGATCCGAACGCGAGATTTTAGAGGAATTAGCCAGCTCGCTTTTGAATTTCAGCGGCCTGGGTCATTCTGGAGATATACCGTCCGATCTGGTGCTCGGCCTCTTCACGGGTAAAAAAAGGCCCTTCGAGCGTACCTTCTCGCGTTGTGAAGAAATAATTGCCATTAACCCAGCTAATGCGCTCGCTGCGAAAGTGAGTGGCTGAATTACTATCTTCAGTGCGCTTACCAAACATGACTGATCTCCGAACCGATTTACTTTCTGACCGCGCAAAACAGCGTTGGTTTGCTTTACCGTCAACTATTTTGGCTATGGATATATTGCCAAGCGTTTCCAGAATGGCAGAGTTACAGCGCAAGTCGTATCACTAAAGGTGTAGGTGATAATTCGCTACCTGAAAAGCTTGAGATATAACCGCTGAACATTAGAGTTCAGTTTTTAGGTATCTGTTGCGTCCATTCATCCAGACACGGTTGATTGGTAGTCGCCTCGCTGTTATCTGTATATACATCCACCCTGTGTTCGAAAGACCTTCTTCATTCAACTACGCAAAAACGGGCTTCTTTTGTTAAGGTCCGTAGCGGTACTGTGACCCTCCATGCACGCTACTCGAATTCTGGAAGATCCGTTTTATTACCTGAATAATTTCCACACGGTACTGGCCTGGACCGGCGAGCGTTACAGTGATCTTCTGAATGAGACGGAGAGGGTGTTTCTCCAGGTTTTTCCTTCGCTTCCTAAAGCCTCGCAGGCCCTGTTGGTTAGAATGGTCATGCGCAAAGGGGCGCTGTTCCGAGGCAGCAAGCTGTGCTACCAGGAGATTGGCTGCCCCCATCAAGCAGTGTTGCCACTGGTTGAGCTGGGCTGGGTATCGGATAGGCCGGTACTTTCTCTAGAGCAACTGTTCGGTTTGCTGAAAAAGGCAGAATTGGCTCAGGTCTTTCCTGAGCAGTTATCTCGCTCATCTTTAAAGAAGTCAGAGCAGCTTGAAGCGCTCAAGGCTGACTTTAATGATCCGAGGCTGCTGACGGAATGGTGCAGCTCGCTAGATGACCGCGTCTATGAAATTACCGTCACAAACATATGTGACCGATTAAGGCTTATGTTTTTCGGTAATTTACATCAGGACTGGAGCGAGTTCGTCTTATCGGATCTCGGAATTTTCCGTTATGAAAAGGTGGAATTTTCTGATTCATCACGGGGCTTCCGTGTCCGCAAAGACATCGATGATTACGTAGCACTGTATGACTGTCGTGAGCGCTTTCGTGACGGAACTGCATTGGACGACATTCTAGATGTGCTCCCCAGATTACCGTTAGATAATGATTGGCTGGAGGCACGCAGAGGTAAACTGACTTATGAGGTTGCCTACTGCTGTGAACAGCAGGGCAACTTTACTGCCGCCCTGGAGCTTTATCAAAGTTGCCGGCATCCTGGCGCAAGAATTCGCGCTATCCGTGTACTAGAAAAAACCGAGCAGTATAAAGCCGCTTTCGAACTGGCCTGCCAGGCAGAGCGAGCTCCAGAAAGTGACAGTGAAGCCCAGCTATTGGCCCGCATGTTACCCCGACTGCGGCGTAAGTTGAGTATGCCCAAGTTGCCCAAGCGCATCGAACGCTGCGTTGAGCGTATCAACCTGACGTTACATCGTCTGGATGCTTGTCGTCCTGTTGAGTTATGTGTTCAAGAGTATCTGTCGGGACCTGATGCGCCGGTCTTTTATGTTGAAAATATCCTGATCAATGCGCTACTTGGTCTTTTATGCTGGGACGCAATTTTTGTTCCGTTGCCTGGAGCCTTCTTTCATCCTTTTCATCGCGCTCCTGCCGACATTCATATGCCGCAATTCGCAACCAGGCGTGCACAGCAATTTGAAGCATGCCTGTCTCAGCTCGAAAATGGTTGTTATAAGGAAACCATCAAACGCAACTTCCTGGAAAAGCAGGGTATCCAGGCCCCTTTTATTGCATGGGGAGCCGTAACGGCAGAAGTATTGGAGCTAGCATTGCAGTGCTTGCCTCCCCAGCATTTACGCGTGTGGTTCGAGCGAATACTTCAAGATGTAAAGGTCAACCGGACAGGATTTCCAGACTTGATCCAGTTCTGGCCCCACGAGCGACGGTACCGCATGATCGAGGTGAAGGGACCGGGCGATCGTCTCCAAGATAATCAGGTTCGCTGGTTGGATTACTGTATGGCTCATGAAATGCCGGTATGTGTGTGTTATGTGCAATGGAAGGAGTCTGTTGCGTGCAGTACAGCGTTGCTGTAAGGGCTCTGTGTGAGTTTGTTGCTAAGCAGGGAGACCTTGATCTGCGTTTCACGCCATCACCGACAGCCCTTGAGGGCATTCAAGGACATGGCATCGTTACCGCGCGTCGAAAGCAGTCTTACCAGCGGGAGGTAGCGCTGGAGGGTGAGTACAGGCATCTTCGCATCAAAGGGCGGGCCGATGGATACGACCCGGAGCTGAACCGGCTCGAGGAAATAAAAACTTACCGGGGCGACCTGACTCACATGCCGCCCAATCATCGTCACCTGCATTGGGCACAAGCGAAAATATATGGATGGCTGTTCTGCCAAAAATTGTCGCTTCATGAGCTCGAGCTGGCGTTGGTGTATTTTGACGTAGGCAGTCAGAAGGAAACTACTCTGCTTGAGCAGTTTACATCTGGAGTGCTTAAAGAGTACTTCGAACGGCAGTGCAGCCTGTTTCTGGACTGGGCTGAGCAGGAACTGACTCATCGTGAGCACCGCCAGCGTTACCTGGAGGCGTTACCCTTTCCACATGCCTCCTTTCGTACGGGGCAGCGTGATCTTGCCGAGGCTGTCTATAAAGCGGCCCATGTAGGCTGTAGCCTCATGATCCAGGCGCCCACGGGGATAGGCAAAACCATTGGCACCTTGTTTCCATTGCTCAAGGCTATGCCACGGCAAAATCTGGACAAGGTCTTTTTTCTTACCGCAAAGAATTCTGGTCGGCAGTTGGCTTTCAATGCGATGGGCGCTATCACTCAGGCCGCACCAAAGCTTTCGCTGCGTATTCTGGAACTGAGGGCACGCGACAAGGCATGTGAACACACGGATAAAGCATGCCATGGGGAATCCTGCCCTCTGGCCAAGGGGTTCTATGACCGTTTGCCCCAAGCCCGGCAAGCCGCCTTGAGGGAAAAGGTACTGGATTATGACTCGCTACGTACCATAGCGCTTGGATGGCAGGTTTGTCCTTACTACCTGAGTCAGGAGATGGCGCGCTGGTGCGATGTCATCGTAGGGGATTACAACTACTACTTTGACAGCAGCGCTATGCTTTTTGCCTTAAAGGAGCAGAGCCAATGGCGGATCGGAATCCTCGTTGATGAAGCTCATAATCTATTGGAGCGTGCGCGGGGGATGTATACCGCCTCTCTGGATCATGCTGTGGTAGCGTCACTTCGCAAAGAGAGACATCCAGTGCTGAAGCAGCCACTGGATCGGATCAATCGTTGCTGGAATACCTTAATCAAGGAACAACCTTCAACCTATCAGGCATACGACGAAATTCCCGCGAAGTTGTTATCCGCGCTGCAAAAAGCGATTTCAGCTATAAACGACCTGCTTAACGAGACGCTGGCTCCACTGGATGCCACGCTTCAGCGTTTCTATTTTGATGCAATTCAATTCGTTCGGATGGCTGAAAGTTTTGGTGAGCACTCACTGTTCGAATTACTGAAAAAAAATGAGCTGGCACGTAAGCCAGCCGTGCAACAGTCCGTTGTAACCATACGGAATGTGGTCCCGGCACCTTTTATCGGCCCGCGCTTCAACGCAACCCATGCCGCTATTCTTTTTTCCGCGACCTTAAGTCCGCCTCACTTCTTGCGGGATACGCTTGGGCTTGCAGCGGGTACACCTTGGGTTAACGTAAAGTCCCCGTTTGCGGCGGAACAATTATCGGTTCGCCTCGTAGACAACATTTCGACGCGTTATCAACACCGAGAGCAATCCCTGCGGCCCATTGCTGAGTTAATGGCTTGGCAGTACAGACAGGAGCCAGGAAATTATCTAGCTTTCTTTAGTAGCTTCGACTATCTCGAAAAGACTGCATCGTTATTTTCCAATCTTTTCCCGGACATTCCGCTTTGGCTCCAGGCACGGCGGATGAATGAGGCAGACAGGGTCCAGTTTCTGCAACGGTTTACAAACACCAGCAGCGGTGTTGGTTTCGTAGTACTAGGGGGGAGTTTTGGCGAGGGTGTCGATTTGCCAGGGCAGCGGCTGATAGGAGCTTTTATCGCAACACTTGGCCTTCCTCAGATCAATCCTGCCAATGAACAAATCAGGACGAAGCTCGACCGACAATTTGGTACCGGTTATGACTATGCTTACTTTTATCCAGGTATGCATAAGGTCATTCAGGCAGCAGGTCGGGTCATAAGGACAACCTCTGATCGTGGTGTGCTGTACCTGATTGATGACCGTTTTGCTCAGTCCAAGGTCAGACGGTTATTGCCTGAATGGTGGAGGGCGCAGACCTTTCGATGGCCTTACAGCGTTAACCGGAAATAAGTCTGAAGGAAAAAGCGTAGGCTGAAGAGGCGGTAGTAGGGGAGGGGACTCAGGACCTGAACGAGTGGTCCAGGCCCTGAGGTGAGGCACTGTTAGCGAGCCATCGCTACCAGTACTTCAGAGGCAGGAACATTGAAGTCTACCGACATCATCACGCTCAGCGCAGTGATCGTAACGATGGAGAAGACGAACAATTTTCTTGCCCAGGCATTGTCATCGTTGGTCTTGTAGCCCATTAGAGCCATGCGCAACCAATAAACGCCCATGGCTGCTGCAACCACCAAGTACTTATAACCGGCGTAGCCCCCAATCGTGAGCGCTAGCGTAGCGGCCAGAAAGGCCAGGATATAGACCGTAATATGGCGCTTGGTTACAGGGATACCCTTCATGACTGGCAATACCGGAATTGAAGCTGCCCGATAGTCGTTCAGTCTGAAGATTGCAATGGCGTAGGAGTGCGGCATTTGCCAGAGGCAGAAAATCAGCAGAAGGATAGCGGCACCCATATCGAACTCATTGCTAACGGCGCAATAGCCGATTACAGGAGGTGCCGCACCCGACAGGCTACCCACTAAGGTGCCATACACAGATTTACGCTTCAGGCACAGGCTGTATAGACCCACATACACAACGAATCCCATGAGCCCAAAGGCTGCGGATAGCGCATTTACTTTGAAGTAAAGAAGCGCGATACCTGCAATGCCCAAGAGCGTGGCATAGGACAATGTGACACTTGGAGAGATAAGTCCTTGGACGAGGACACGATTTTTCGTCCGTTCCATGACCTTATCAATGTCACGGTCAATATAGTTATTGAAGACGCAGCCGGAAGCGATGACCAGAGACACCCCTACTGCGGTAGCTAAGAAAAGTGCTAAGTCGATGCTTCCTTTCGAAGCAAGGAAAAAACCTCCGGCAACCGAGATCAGGTTGCCGAAGATAATGCCTGGCTTCGTTATAAGTAGGTATTTCTTGATCATCGAAGCGACTCTTAGTGGGCCAGCATGTTGCTATGCATGCCGTGAATGATCCACAGCGAGCCCGCGACCACGATAACAGTAATCAGAATAGTGAAAGCAAAAGCGATCACATTCCAACGCTGCTCGGAGGACGTGTTCATGTGCAGGAAGAACACTAAGTGTACAAAGATCTGCACAAGTGCCATCACCCAGATCACGATCAGCGTAGCCGACTGTGACAACACAGGGTTCATGACAATGCCGAATGGGATCACGGTCAGGATGACAGACAGAACGAAGCCGATAATGTAAGACTTCACAGTGCCGTGGCTAGAGCCCGCATGGACGATATGTCCGTGTTCGTGAGCCATTACATAACCCCCATCAGATATACAACGGTAAACACGCAGATCCAGACGATGTCCAGGAAGTGCCAGAAGAGGCTCAGGCACATCAGGCGGGTCTGGTTGGTCGCAGTCAGACCTTTCTGGCTAACCTGAATCATCAGGATTGCCATCCAGATCAGACCGGATGTGACGTGCAGACCGTGAGTACCGACCAGGGTAAAGAACGCAGATAGAAACGCGCTACGCTGAGGGCCAAAGCCTTCAGCAATCAGATGATGGAATTCGTTGATTTCCATCACGATGAAGCCAAGGCCGAGCAGGAAGGTAACAGCCAGCCAGCCCAGCGCCTTGCTCTTTTGCTCCTTGTGTGCAGCGATCATGGCAAAGCCATACGTGATACTACTGAACAGCAGCAGGAAGGTTTCTACCAGAACATAAGGCAGTTCAAAAATTTCTTTACCGGTAGGACCGCCGGCAAAGCTACCGCTCAGGACAGCATAGGATGCGAAGATAGTCGCAAACAGAATGCAGTCCGTCATCAGGTACAGCCAGAAACCGAATACAGTCATGGATCCGGCATCGTGGTGCCCATGCTCCTCAGCATGGGCAACTTGGTTGTGAAGAACTTGACTAGACATAAGTTTAAGCCTGACTCGCTGCTAGTTTCTGGAGATGTTCATTCTCGATACGTGCCACTTCAGCGGCAGGTACGTAGTAGTCGATGTCATCGTCGAAGCTGCGAACGATAAAGGTAGCGATCATGCCGACGAATCCAACAGCAGCTAGCCACCAGATGTGCCAGATAAGAGCAAAGCCGAGGGCTAAGCTGAACATACCCATGATGAATCCAACGCCTGTGTTGCGCGGCATGTGAATGTCTTTGTAGTCAGCAGCTTTACGCTCAGCCAGACCTTTTTCCTTAGCTCCCCAGTACGCGTCGATATCATCAACAACCGGCTGTTCTGCGAAGTTATAGAAAGGTGGCGGAGAAGAAGTAGACCATTCCAGTGTACGGCCACCCCATGGATCACCGGTTACATCCTGGTTCAGTTTACGGTCACGGATGCTGACATAGTACTGAAGCAACTGGCATAGGACGCCGCACAGGATGATAGCTGTACCAATAGCTGCCACGATTAGCCAAGGATGCCAGTCCGGGTTGTCATAGTGGTTCAGACGACGAGTCATACCCATGAAGCCCAGTACATACAGCGGCATGAAAGCTACATAGAAGCCCACCAACCAGCACCAGAAGGCGTATTTACCCAGTCTTTCATTAAGCGTGAAACCGAAGGCTTTCGGGAACCAGTAGGCAACACCTGCAAAGTAACCGAATACAGCGCCACCAATGATCACGTTGTGGAAGTGAGCGATCAGGAACAGGCTGTTGTGCAGAACGAAGTCGGCACCTGGAACAGCCAGCAGAACGCCGGTCATACCACCGATACTGAAAGTGACAATAAAGCCAATCGTCCACAACATGGGAGTAGTGAAGCGGATACGGCCTTTATACATGGTGAAGAGCCAGGTAAAGATCTTCACACCGGTTGGGATGGCAATAATTGTCGTAGCGATACCGAAGAACGCATTGACGTTAGCGCCGGAGCCCATGGTAAAGAAGTGGTGCAGCCATACAATGAAGGACAGTACAGTAATGGCCAGCGTTGCCCATACCATGGACACGTAGCCGAACATGCGCTTGCCACTGAATGTAGACGCTACCTCAGAGAACACGCCAAAGGCGGGCAGAATGAGGATATATACTTCCGGGTGACCCCACGCCCAAATCAGGTTGACGTACATCATGGGGTTGCCACCAAGCTCATTGGTGAAGAAGTGCATGCCCAGATAACGGTCAAGCGAGAGCATAGCCAATGTGGCGGTCAGAATCGGGAAGGCTGCAACGATCAGAATACTGGTGCACAGGGCGTTCCAGGTGAAGATCGGCATTCTCATTAGAGTCATGCCAGTGGTACGCATTTTTAAAATGGTTACCACAAAGTTCACACCTGTTAACAACGTACCCAGGCCCGAAAGCTGCAATGCCCAGATGTAGTAATCTACCCCTACGCCCGGGCTATATTGAATACCCGATAGTGGTGGATAGGCTACCCAGCCGGTTGCTGCGAATTCACCTATGGCTAGAGACAGGTTGATGAGGATCGCACCTACCGCGAACACCCAGAAGCTGAAGGAGTTCAGGAAGGGGAAGGCAACGTCCCGCGCACCGATTTGTAGCGGCACGACAAGGTTCATCAGGCCAGTCACCATCGGCATGGCCACGAAGAAGATCATGATCGTGCCGTGTGCGGTAAAGATCTGGTCGTAGTGATGTGGAGGCAGATAGCCTTCTGCACCGCCGGCTGCGATAGCCTGCTGTGCACGCATCATAATGGCGTCGGAGAAGCCGCGGAGCAGCATGATGAGCGCCACCAGGATGTACATCACCCCGATTTTCTTGTGGTCAACTGTCGTGATCCATTCGGACCACAGGTAACCCCATTTCTTGAAATAGGTGAGGCCGATAAATACGGCTATCACACCCAGAATCATGGCACCGACCGCACCTACGATGATCGGTTCATGATAAGGAATGTCTGCGAGACTTAATTTTCCGAACATGATTTACTCCGCCGCACCTTCGTGCGCACTCTTATTCATTGCCTGATCCATTACCTGATCTACACGCTTGCTGTAATCGCCTTTCAAGTATTTATCGATGATGTCCTGGAAAAGGTGAGGAGCCACGGATGAGTAATACTCGATCGGGTGCTTCTCGCTGGGCATGGCCAAGTCTGCATAGACCTCAGAGCTCAGTGTCTTAGGAGAAGCCTTGACCTTGTCGACCCACGCGTTGAACTCTTCAGGTGTCGTAGCGTGTGCGATGAACTTCATATCCGAGAAGCCAGCGCCGCTGTAGTTGGCCGAGCCACCGCCATACTGGCCAGTTTCATGAGCCATCAAATGCAGTTGGGTCTGCATGCCACCCATGGCGTAGACCATGCTGCCCAAGGCCGGAATAAACAGAGTGTTCATGACGGTATCGGAGGTGATGCGAAAGTTAACCGGCGTGTTGGCCGGGAATGCAATCTCGTTGACCGTAGCGATGCCCTGTTCCGGATAAACGAAAACCCACTTCCAATCGGTAGCAATAGCTTCGATGGTAATCGGCTTGACGTCAGAGTCGAGTGGCCTGAAAGGGTCAAGAGAGTGGCTGGTCTTCCAGATGAGCACGGCCAGAATAGCCACGATCACCAGCGGAACACCCCACACCACCACTTCAATCTTGGTCGAGTGCGCCCAATTGGGTGCGTAATCGGCATCCTTATTGGAGGCGCGATATTTGATTGAGAAAAGGATCGCCATGACGATGACTGGGATAACGACAATCAACATCAGGCCAGTGGCAGTCAATATAAGGTGTTTTGATTCTAGACCTACTGGGCCTTTAGGGTCTAAAAGCGTCATGTTACAACCACTGAGTAAACCAGTGGCACCTAAAGCCAATAGGCTAGAAAAAATACTATGTTTCTTTTTTCTCATCTCACGACCTCGGTTGAGGGGCACTCTTCGTTTCAGGGGGATAGCCAGTAATCGGTACCATCACTTATTTAAGTGCGGCGCAGAAATAGGTCAGGCTGATGAAGCTTTGGGTGTCGCGGTCATTACAAACGTGTCGATGACGTCGTGCGTCATTGAGTCACATGTAAGGATATGTTACGACCGAAATCCATTTGAGCCAAGCTGAGCCAGTCTTGGGCCTACGTCTGGATTGCACGTTTCACCAGTCCTCCTTACCTAGCCTGCGTAGAGTGCGGGCTTGTTCGGGCCTTAATGTTGAAATCGATCGCAACTGGAAAACAGGACTCTCCCAGACAGGCTACGCGCTCGTGGTATTACCAAGCATAGCAGGGGATACATTTAAGGCTTGGCCGTGCCATGAATCTTATTCACGTCAGTGCCGTGTACCAAAAAATAACGCTGCAACTTGGGTAGCGTAAGCTGTACCAATAAGCACGAGGCCTATGCGGACGCGCTAATGGGCAGCATCCGGACCAATCTCGCTTGCTTACCAACCCGGTGGACTTGAAGCCATCTGCTTGCGAGCGAGCATATTGTTGCAAGTTGAAAATTCACCCTGCCTTATGTAGGCATATTGCTATCAATCAGGTGTTTTTTCTCTCTCTCAAGAGCGCTTCAAGGCACGCCTTATTGGGCCGTGCGCAGTTTAAGTTCATCTAGGGTTCACGTCTATCATTGAGTCGCTTTTAGGCGATACAAGGAGCTAGCTAAGTCCTTGATTTTTCAATACCTGCTTCAATATGTCGCACCTTGGTTGAGAGATTGTTGATTGTAGGGAATTGACAGCAGGCAAGCACTACAAAAAGAAGCGGAAAAGGAGTCGAAGCGAGAGTGCTAAAAATAAAGATTGTTACATATTATGAAATTATGTTTTGTCATGAAAGTGCGCTGACAAGCATACGCCAGCGCAACTCAAATAAGGTTTGGTTTCTACGAAGTCAGTTCTGTTATGCATATTGGGGCTTTCTTATTTAAAAGACTATTTATTAAGTTCAGGTAATTAATTTAGCAGCATACCTTTTAATAAAGGTTTCTAGTTCAAGTATGACCCCATTCTTTGCACATCTTGAAGCCATCTCAATCGTTGTTCCTCGCTACTTGCTCTTATTGGTGCGAATTCCAGATGTTCACGAATCTGTATGCCACACACATCCAAGGCCTCTCGCATCATGAGGCGATGCGGAGAAAGTCCTCTCAGGCGCTTCCAGGGAGTAGGCAGGCTGTCAGCAGTGACGATAAGGTCAGCGCTTCGGCCTGATAGAAGTTGTTCACCTCCCCAGATCTGATCGCGATAAGCGAATGCAAAGCCTGGCAAGAAAACACGCTCGATAAAGCCGCTTAAAAGGGCAGGTAGACCACCCCACCAGATGGGGTAAACAAATAGAAGATGTTCTGCCCAATGAATCAGTCGTTGAGCTTCCAGCAAATCTTCTTCAAGAATCTGGCTCTTATCGTAGCCTTCTCGAAGTACCGGGTCGAAACTAAGCTCTCCCAGTCGTAGTTCACGTACCACATGATTATGTTGGCGAGCCCCTTGTATATAGGCTGCGCTCAGCGCATGACAGAAGCTTTCGCTCTTGGGCGAGCCCTGGATAACCAGGACTCGTTTGCCATCGCCCTCTAGAGGTGTTGCGCCCGTTCTTGGCTCAGCCATGGCTGCCTGCTTCCAGCATGGTTTCAGGCCTTACCCACTCATCGAACTGCGCCTCGTTCAGATGACCAAGCTCAAGGGCCGCTGTTCTGAGGGTCTTATTTTCGGCATAAGCCTTCTTCGCAATTTCAGCGGCCTTGTCATAACCAATGTGGGGGTTCAAGGCTGTTACAAGCATCAGACCTTGCTCAAGGTGAGCTGCCATTTTCTCGGCGTCAGGCTCCATGCCGGCTACGCAATGTTTGTTGAAATTGCGGCAGCCGTCGGCCAGTAAGCGAATGGATTCAAGAATGTTATAGGCAATGACAGGCTTGAAGACGTTCAGCTGCAGATGCCCCTGGCTGGCAGCGAAAGTGATGGTGGTATCGTTCCCCATTACCTGGCAGGCCAGCATGGTCAAGGCTTCCGCCTGGGTTGGGTTAACCTTGCCGGGCATAATGGAACTGCCAGGCTCATTGGCTGGTAGCTTGACCTCGGCAAAGCCTGCCCTAGGGCCGGAGCCCAGCAGGCGCAGGTCGTTACCAATCTTCATGAGGGCTACAGCTAGCGTTTTCAGTGAGCCTGACAGTGCGGTAAGTGGTTCGTGACCTGCCAGGGCAGCAAACTTGTTGGGTGCAGTAACAAAGGGTAGGCCGGTAAGTGATGCAATTTCTTTTGCAATCGCCTCGTCGAAGCCTTTGGGAGAGTTGAGGCCGGTTCCTACTGCCGTTCCGCCCTGAGCAAGTTCATAAATGGCTGGAAGGGCTGCACGAATGGCGCTCTGGGCAATGTCGAGCTGAGCGACGTAGGCCGACACTTCCTGACCGAAAGTAATAGGTGTTGCGTCCATCATATGGGTACGGCCAGTTTTGACCAGACTCATATGGCGTGCGGCCTGCTGGGCCAGACCTCCGGAAAGCTCATCGATAGCAGGCAGCAGATCTCCCAGTACGGCTTGTGCGGTTGCGATGTGCATTGCAGTCGGGAAGCAGTCGTTGGAGCTTTGGCCGCGGTTGACATGGTCGTTAGGGTGCACAGGCTTCTTGCCGCCCTTGCCCTGGCCTGCAAGTTCATTGGCGCGCCCCGCAATCACTTCATTGACGTTCATATTGCTTTGGGTGCCGCTGCCGGTTTGCCAGACAACCAAGGGAAACTGATCATCATGACGCCCTTCAAGCACCTCATTGCTTGATTGCTCGATAAGGTCCGCTATCTCTTGCGGCAATTCGCCTAGCCCTGCATTCACCCGAGCCGCTGCTTTCTTGATCAGCGTAAGTGCATGCACGATCGCCAGCGGCATTTTCTGGCCACCAATGGCGAAGTTTTCCATGGAGCGCTGTGTCTGAGCTCCCCAATAGGCATTTTCGTCGACTTCTACAGGACCTAGGCTGTCGGTTTCGGTACGGCTCATGATGCTCTCCTGCATGCAGATTTGGGTGGTCGGCGCGCTGGCCAATGAAAGGCTTTCAAGCAGTGATGGGAAACCAATAGAGCCAAGGCTAGCGCTTATCGGTGATTAGTCTATTCAGATGTGGGGTGGGTTCCGAAAACATCAGGCGGGTCAGATTTCAGCTGGACTTACCATTGAAGATGCTGAAGCTTGCCTGAACGGAGCCGGAATACGACTTGAGTCATCGGGAAACACGTGGGCAGAATACGGATCTTTTAGCTATCGCTATTCATGTTTAAAGGATGTCCGATGAAGACTTTTCGTGCTGTCTGCACCGCTGTGATGCTCTCTGGTGTCAGTGGCCTGGCCCTGGCTGATGCGGCTAGCCATGCTGCCCAAGCCGAGCGGTTTCTAAAGCTGGCCAACGCCGACAAGCTTACTACACCGGTTTATGCCCAAGTGCATGAATTGTTTGATCAGCATTTCGCCCAGGCCAAGGCTCCGAGCAAGAAGGCTGTTCTTGAAAGCTACGTTGCGCGTGCTAATGCAACACTGGACAAGTCGATTGGTTGGGACAAGGTTAAGCCTGATCTGGTCAAACTCTATACTCAGAACTTCAGTGAAGCCGAGCTGAAAGACTTGATCGACTTCTACCAGTCTCCACTGGGTAAGAAAATGATGAACACGCTACCGCAGATCTCCATGCAGTCTGCCCAGCTGACCCAGGGCAAGCTCGAGCAGGCAGTTCCCCAGGTCAACAAGCTGCTGAGTGATATGGATAAGGAGCTGGGTGTTAAGCCACAGGCTGCTCCTGAAGGTAGCGGTTCCAAGAAATAAGCGAGACCTATCCATGAGTATGCGCGACCGTATTCTTTCAACGTTAAGCATGCTGCAGCCGCAGCATCTTGATGTTGTTGACGAAAGCCACATGCACAGCCGTGGTCAGGAAACCCATTACAAGGCTGTAGTGGTCAGTGAACAATTTGAAGGGTTGAATGCCGTTAAGCGGCATCAGAAGGTCTACGGGGCGCTGGGTGGGCTGATGGGTGAGTTTCATGCCCTGGCGCTTCATACCTACACACCTGAAGAGTGGGCCAGACAAGGAATGGCACCTGAGTCGCCGACATGTCGCGGTGGCAGCAAGCATGACGGACTGCACGGTTAGAAATGGCTGTGATCCGCTTGAGGGCTCTGTTCAAGCCCGTCGCGCTTCCTTAGACTTGTCGCTCCAGCGCCGGCCATTGCCGGCGTTGTGCATTAACCGGTCCGTCCCTTACGAGGACGACCACTGGAGAAGTCGACATGTCTGGTTCTATTGTTGTAGCTGCACTGTATAAATTTGTCACCCTTGAAGATTACGTCGAGCGCCGTGAGCCCTTGCTTACTGTCATGTTGGACAATGAGGTAAAGGGCACCCTGCTACTGGCGGAAGAGGGTATCAATGGCACCATTGCCGGCTCTCGGGCCGGAATTGATGCGGTTCTGGCTTTTTTGAAGGCAGACTCGCGTCTTGTTGATCTTGAGCACAAGGAATCCTATTGCGATGAGCAGCCGTTCTATCGGACTAAGGTCAAGCTCAAGAAGGAAATTGTTACCTTGGGCGTGCCGGGCGTCGATCCCAACAAGAAGGTTGGAACCTACGTAGATCCGAAAGACTGGAATGCGCTTATTTCAGACCCTGATGTTGTATTGATTGATACGCGCAATGATTACGAGGTCGGTATCGGGACCTTTACCAATGCGGTGGATCCCAAGACCAAATCCTTCCGCGAGTTTCCTCAGTATGTCAGGCAGAATTTTGATCCTTCCCGTCATAAAAAAGTGGCCATGTTCTGCACTGGTGGTATCCGCTGCGAGAAAGCATCGAGCTTCATGCTCAATGAGGGCTTTGAAGAGGTCTATCATCTTAAGGGTGGTATTCTGAAATATCTGGAAGAGGTGCCGCAGGAAGACAGTCTTTGGCAGGGCGACTGTTTTGTGTTCGATAACCGTGTAACGGTCAGGCACGATCTGAGTGAAGGGGAGTATGATCAGTGTCATGCTTGCCGGACGCCCATATCAGCTGCAGATCGGGAATCTGAGCACTACGTGCCTGGCATTAGCTGCTCTCATTGCTGGGACTCATTGCCAGAAAAAACACGTATCAGCGCACGTGAGCGTCAGAAGCAGATTGAACTGGCCAGGCAGCGGAATCAGCCGCATCCCATTGGTCGGGATCCCCGACAGGTTTCCAAGCTATCGCAGGAGGCTTGACCTATGAAGGCGCGATTGCTCTATGTGATGGATCCTATGTGTTCCTGGTGCTGGGGGTTCGCGCCTGTCATGGAAGCACTGGCTGAGCAGGCACGTCTCTATGGCGTGCCTATGCATCTTGTCGTAGGTGGGCTGCGTAGAGAGCGAGTCGCCATGGACGCCGCCGCTCGTGTACGTACCCTGTCCTATTGGCAGGCAGTCGAAGAAGCTACAGGTCAACCCTTCACAATTGACAATGCACTGCCTGAAGGCTTTGTCTACGATACAGAGCCAGCCTGTCGTGCGCTGGTTGTAGCCAGAGGATTGGATGAGCAGGCGGTATGGCCGCTGGCAAAGCTTATCCAGCGTGCTTTTTATGTGGAAAACAGCGATGTTACCCAGCCGGCTGTTCTTGTTGAGCTGGCAGAGAAGGCAGGACTGCCTCGCATTGAGTTTGCTCCGGCTTTCGATGCCCCAGAAACAAGAGCCGCAACCCAGGCGGACTTTGACTGGGCTCTCAATTTAGGCATTGCAGGCTTCCCAACCTTGCTGGCGGAGCGTGAGGGTCAGCTAGCGCTTGTCACCAATGGTTATCAGCCCCTCGATAACCTCTCCGAGCTTTTGGGCATGTGGTTGGTGCGCGGTACTGAGTTCTAGTCCGCCTATTGTCTTTAAACCCTCATGATCCCTTGAGGTCTATCAAGGTACGTCCTTGCCTATGGCTGCATATCAATGATTAGTATATCCAATACTGTTTCCCTGCCAGATACTGAAGTGGAATTGACGGCGGTGCGTGCTCAGGGGGCGGGCGGCCAAAATGTAAACAAGGTATCCAGCGCCATTCATTTGCGTTTCGATATTCGGGCTTCGTCGCTCCCGGATTTTTATAAAGAAAGGCTGCTGGCTCTGCAGGACACGCGTATTACGCGTGAAGGTGTTGTGGTACTCAAGGCGCAGCAATACAGAACGCAGGAGCAGAACCGTGAAGATGCATTAACGCGTCTTGCTGAGCTTATTCAGAGTGTTACCCGCGTTCAAAAAACACGTCGTCCAACCAAGCCAACGCTGGCGTCCAAAAAGAGACGACTCGAAGGAAAGACCAAGCGCAGTGCAGTCAAGGCAGGGCGTGGCCGGGTTGATTTTTCATAGAGGAGTTTGTACGGACATTTGATTTGTCTGCAGTGTTTCCTGAGCATGACTCCCTTCTTTTGATGTAAGCCTGCCTTTTTGATGGTAATCAGATTATCTGGCGCCTCGGCTGTCTTTCACCGGGACATCAGCGATTTGCGTTCCTGTCCATGATCAAGTGGCATCAGTACTGAGATAGCCGTTAAGACCTTTGTCGAATAGTTACCAAGGCGCTCAGCCAGTAAAACGGAACTACAAAAACAACAAACTTCTCCGTTGAGGTAACCGCCATGAGTGCCGCATCCCTCTATCCCGTACGTCCTGAAGTGGCCGCCCTGACGCTGACTGATGACGCTAGCTATAAGGCTCTATATCAGAAGTCCGTGATTAATCCAGACGGATTCTGGCGGGAGCAGGCCCAGCGGATCAGCTGGACAAAGCCATTTACTCGCGTCAAACAAACTTCATTTGACGATCACCTTGTCGATATCAAGTGGTTTGCCGATGGAATGTTGAACGCGTCTTACAATTGCCTTGATCGCCATCTCGAAACGCGGGGTGATCAGGTGGCTATTATCTGGGAGGGCGATGATCCTTCCGAGCATCGTCACATTACCTATCGTGAATTGCACGAAGAGGTCTCTAAGTTTGCCAACGCACTGCGTGGCCAGGATGTACACCGTGGTGACGTAGTCACGATCTATATGCCGATGATTCCAGAAGCAGTGGTGGCCATGTTGGCGTGCGCTCGCATCGGTGCGGTGCACTCTGTCGTCTTTGGCGGCTTTTCTCCCGAGTCATTAGCGGGTCGTATCAGTGACTGTCGCTCTAAAGTCATCATCACTGCGGACGAGGGTATCCGAGGCGGCAAGAAAACACCTCTGAAAGCCAACGTTGACGAGGCCTTGACCAATCCGGATACATGCTGTGTTCGTAAAGTCATTGTATGCAAGCGCACGCGTGCTCCCATTGCCTGGCATGCGCACCGCGACGTCTGGTATCACGACGTAACTCAGGTTGCCTCCGCGCACTGCGAGCCCAAGGAGATGGATGCCGAGGCGCCACTGTTCATCCTGTATACCTCAGGCTCTACCGGTAAACCCAAGGGCGTCATGCATACTACTGGCGGCTATATGGTTTATGCGTCACTTACGCATGAGCGGGTGTTCGACTATAAGCCAGGCGAGGTTTATTGGTGTACGGCTGATGTAGGCTGGATTACCGGTCATAGCTACATTGTCTACGGGCCTTTAGCCAATGGGGCTACCACATTATTGTTCGAAGGGGTCCCCAACTACCCGGACGTAACCCGTGTCGCCCAGATTATCGACAAGCATCAGGTAAATATTCTGTATACCGCTCCGACGGCTATCCGAGCGATGATGGCCCAGGGGGATGCGGCTGTTCGAGGGGCCGATGGTAAAAGTCTGCGCCTGCTGGGGTCAGTAGGTGAGCCGATCAACCCTGAGGCGTGGCACTGGTACTACAAAACCGTAGGACAAGAACGTTGTCCGGTTGTTGATACCTGGTGGCAGACCGAGACAGGCGGAATTCTGATCAGTCCATTGCCTGGCGCTACGGCCTTGAAGCCTGGCTCCGCTACACGGCCTTTCTTTGGTGTTCAGCCAGCACTTGTCGATAATGAAGGCAATATCATTGAAGGGGCTGCGGAGGGCAATCTGGTTATTCTGGATTCCTGGCCGGGACAGGCGCGCACGATCTACGGTGACCACGATCGTTTCGTGGATACCTATTTCAAGACATTCAAGGGTATGTATTTCACCGGGGACGGCGCCCGTCGTGACGAGGATGGTTATTATTGGATTACCGGTCGTGTTGATGATGTCCTTAATGTTTCGGGACACCGCATGGGTACGGCAGAGATTGAAAGCTCAATGGTTGCACATCCCAAGGTGGCCGAAGCTGCTGTGGTAGGAATGCCTCACGATCTCAAAGGGCAGGGGATCTATGTTTACGTTACCCTCAACTCAGGTGAAGAGCCTTCGGAAGCGTTACGTCAAGAGCTCAAGCAGTGGGTGCGTAAGGATATAGGGCCTATTGCAACGCCTGACATCATTCAGTGGGCGCCGGGGCTGCCCAAAACACGCTCCGGAAAAATCATGCGTCGGATCCTGCGCAAGATTGCTGTAGGTGAATATGACGCGTTGGGCGACATTTCAACCTTAGCCGATCCAGGTGTTGTTCAGCAGCTTGTTGATACCCATCGTGGCATGACTCAGGCTGTAGCATGAGTACGTAACAACGGATGCGCCGAAATGAGGCCATGAGTAACATCTAGGCTTCATTTCGGCGCATTCTCTCTTCCCTGGCTCTACACGAATTGAGCTAAGCAGCGGTTTCATAAGGAAATATTGTCCTTGGGCGCGCTTATTGCTTCGTATATCTATTTTTAATTTTTTTCAAGCATGCTATCGTATAGCCTGTCAAGACTGTTTAGGTCTGTCTAAAACCCTTCTGTAATTACTTGTCGCATAGACGAAATAACCCTTACTAGGCTGCCGCTAGAATGCCGCTACCCACGCTGCTGCATTGCTGGTGCCATGCATGTGCATAGAGTATTGCCATGCGTATTGGTAGCCTGGGCTATTAACTAACGTCCGCAGCCCATTCCTTCGTAGGAGCTTGCATGAAAAAGCTGGCATTGCTTGGCGCTCTCGCGCTGTCTGTCCTCACCAACGTATCTGTAGCGGCCGATGGCAAGCCGGTTCGCATCGGAATTGAAGCAGCGTATCCGCCCTTTGCCTCGAAAGCAGCCGACGGCAGCATCGTGGGTTTTGACTATGACATCGGTAACGCGCTGTGTGCTGAAATGAAGGTCAAGTGCCAGTGGGTTGAGCAGGAGTTTGATGGTCTTATCCCTGCACTCAAAGTACGCAAGATCGACATGATCCTGTCATCGATGTCCATCACCGATGAACGTAAGCGTTCCGTTGACTTCACCAATAAGTATTACAATTCGCCAGCCAAGCTGGTGATGAAGGAAGGCGCTCAGGTCAACGATATCAAGACTGACCTGAAGGGTAAGAAGCTAGGTGTACAGCGTGGCAGTATTCATGACCGCTTTGCTACCGAGGTACTGGAGCCTGCCGGCGTGAGCATCACCCGCTATAGCTCTCAGAATGAAATCTATCTTGATCTGACCGCGGGCCGTCTCGACGGCACATTGGCCGATGCTACCTTATTGGACGACGGCTTCCTGAAAACCGATGCAGGCAAAGGGTTTGCCTTTACCGGGCCTGACTTCAATGATTCCAAGTATTTTGGCGAAGGTATCGGTATCGCTGTACGCAAGAACGACGGTGAGCTGAAAGAAAAGCTGAACACTGCAATCAGCACCATTCGCGAGAACGGTACGTATAAGAAAATTCAGGACAAATACTTTAATTTCAATATTTACGGAAATTAACGAATCCTGATGAGGCGTGGTGGCTTCACTGCCATCGCGCCTGTTTTGTATCTGGGCGCTTGATTTTGTTGCGCTGAGGAGTTGTCCACTATGCTCAACGGCTACGGGGCGAATATTGTCGATGGTGCCTGGCTTACCATACAGCTGGCCCTGATATCCATGGTGTTGGCCTGCGGCCTGGGTCTGGCTGGCGCTGCCTTTCGCCTTTCACCGATACGCTGGCTGGCTTGGCTGGGCGATCTGTATTCGACAGTCATCCGGGGAATTCCCGACCTGGTATTGATTCTGCTGATCTTCTACGGTGGTCAGGATTTGATCAATCGTCTGGCTCCTATGGTGGGGTATGACGATTACATAGATATCAATCCGTTTGCAGCAGGTGTTTTTACCCTGGGTTTCATCTTCGGCGCATATTTGTCCGAAACCTTTCGAGGCGCTTTTTTGGGTATTCCAAAAGGGCAGGCTGAAGCGGGTGTTGCCTATGGCATGAGCGGCATCCAAGTATTTTTCCGAATTCTTGTCCCGCAAATGATTCGACTAGCCATCCCTGGATTTACCAATAATTGGTTGGTACTGACCAAGGCAACCGCGCTGATCTCTCTAGTGGGACTGCAGGACATGATGTTCAAGGCCAAGCAGGCGGCCGATGCTACCCGCGAGCCCTTCACTTTTTACGTGGCTGTTGCGGCTCTTTATCTGATTATCACCAGCGTGTCGCTTCTGTTGTTGAGGCTTGTTGAAAGACGTTATTCCGCAGGCGTTAAGGTGGCTGACCTATGATCTTTGACTACAACGTCATCTGGGAAAATTTGCCGCTTTATTTTAACGGGCTTCTGGTTACCTTGAAGTTGCTGGCTGTTTCTCTGGTCATTGGGCTGGCCGCTGCCATCCCGCTGGCGTTTATGCGGGTATCTAAGCGTATTCTGATCAATTTCCCTGCCTGGCTTTACACGTATGTAATTCGAGGAACACCAGGCTTGGTGCAGCTTTTCCTGATCTATTACGGCTTGGCTCAATTCGAGGTGATAAGGGAAAGCTGGCTCTGGCCTTGGCTCTCGAACGCCACGTTTTGTGCATGCCTGGCCTTTGCCATCAACACGAGCGCTTATACCGCCGAGATCATTGCGGGTAGCTTGAAGGCAACGCCGCACGGTGAGATCGAGGCGGCCCAGGCGATGGGAATGTCCCGTTCGCTCATGTATCGGCGGATCGTATTACCTTCTGCATTGCGTCGCGCACTGCCTCAGTACAGCAATGAGGTCATCATGATGCTGCAGACGACTAGTCTGGCCTCGATCGTAACCCTGGTCGACATTACCGGCGCAGCCCGTACAGTCAATTCCCAGTTTTATCTGCCTTTCGAGGCCTATGTCACCGCCGGCGTGTTCTACCTTGCGCTGACGTTTATTCTGGTCCGGCTATTCAAACTGGCCGAGCGGCACTGGCTCGCCTATCTGGCGCCTCGTAAACATTAAATATCGAGTACGAGCCGGGGCCTGTGCACTGGCTAGACTAATCAAGGCTTTGAAACCATGTTCAAACTTGAAATACAGGATCTACACAAGCGTTACGGTGATCATGAGGTGATCAAGGGGGTTTCGCTTGCGGCCAAGGCCGGCGATGTCATCAGTATCATCGGCTCCAGCGGTTCGGGTAAATCGACGTTGCTACGTTGCATCAATATGCTGGAACAGCCCCATGCGGGCAAAATCCTGCTTAATGGTGAAGAGCTCAAGCTGCAGTCTACCAAGCAGGGTGCGCTCAAGGCGGCAGATCCCAAGCAGCTGCAGAAGATGCGCTCGCGCTTGGCGATGGTGTTTCAGCATTTCAATCTATGGTCACATATGACGGTGATGCAGAACGTGATCGAGGCGCCAATTCATGTATTGGGTGTTCCCAAGGCTAAAGCCATCGAGCGAGCTGAGCGTTATCTGGCCAAGGTCGGGGTATCTCATCGTAAGGATGCATACCCTGCCCATATGTCGGGAGGCGAGCAGCAACGTGTAGCAATAGCTCGCGCGCTGGCCATGGAGCCTGAAGTTATGCTGTTTGATGAACCTACCTCTGCGCTGGATCCTGAGCTGGTAGGGGAGGTGCTCAAGGTGATGCGTGATCTGGCGCTTGAAGGGCGTACCATGGTGGTGGTAACCCATGAGATGGGCTTTGCCAGAGAGGTCTCCAATCAGGTTATCTTTCTGCATCAGGGGCGCGTCGAGGAGTCTGGCAATCCTCGTGAAGTTTTGGCTAATCCGAGCAGTGTGCGACTACAACAATTCCTGTCTGGCAGCTTGAAATAACATATGGCCATTCGTATAGGCTTTTTGATTTGGCCCGAAACCCGCCCTTTGACGGTAGCCCTGGCCGAAGAAGCCTTTCGAGTGGCTAGACGGCAGCAGGCCAGCGCTGAATACGTGCTTGAATTGATACGCATCGATCAGGCCGAGCAGCGCTTGACGCATATCTCCTGGCCCGCTCAGCTGGAGCACTTCCAAAGAGTGTTTTTGTTGGCGGATGAGATTCCGCAATCACTCTCGGTCCCGCTGAGTACGGCGCTAAAGCAGTGCGCTCGATCCGGAGTGCAGGTAGGGGCCATTTCAGCAGGCGTATTTCCGCTGGCGCAGTCAGGTCTGCTTGACGGGTACCGCGCTGCGGTGCACTGGCGCTGGCTGGATGATTTCACAGAGCAGTATCCCAAGGTTATCGCAACTAATCATCTGTTTGAGTGGGACCGTGACCGGCTCTCTGCTTGTGGCGGTCTGGCTATCCTGGACATGGTCTTGGCCATGCTGAGCCATGACCATGGGGCGGACCTGGCTGGTGTTGTCTCGGAAGAGCTGGTTGTCGAGCGAATCCGCGAGGGCAATGAACGCCAGCGAATCCCGCTAAAGAACCGGCTGGGCTCCAGTCATCCAAAGCTGACCCAGGCAGTCATGCTCATGGAGGCCAATATTGAAGAGCCGCTTACCACTGATGAAATTGCGCAGCATGTCTGCGTGTCACGTCGTCAGCTCGAGCGCATTTTCAAGCAGTACCTGTCACGTGTGCCAAGCCAATACTATCTGGAGCTTCGGCTGAATCGGGCACGCAAGATGCTGATGCAGACCAGCAAATCCATTATTCAAATTGGGCTGTCGTGCGGTTTTTCGTCGGGGCCTCATTTCTCCAGCGCCTATCGAAATTTCTTTGGTGTGACGCCGCGTGATGATCGTAATCAGCGGCGTGGTGCAGGACCGGATGTCGCGGTTGTTACCGAACGTTGAACCGGGGCTTGGGCTTGCTCAGTCAAACAGTAGAGACAGTTCATGCGCAGGTAATGCCTTGCTGAAATGAAAGCCCTGTACCTCGTCGCAGGCATCGCCACGTAGGTGCTCAAGTTGCTCTGCTGTTTCTACGCCTTCAGCCGTAACCGTCATGCCAAGGGATTGGCCCAACGTAATGATGGCCTGGACGATAGCGCGATCGTCTGGGTTTGTACCGATACCGGCGACAAAGCTGCGGTCTATCTTGATGCCATCAAAGGGGTAGCTGCGCAGGTATCCCAAAGAAGAAAAGCCTGTACCAAAATCGTCCATGTGGAGACGTATCCCGAGCGCCTTTAGGCTGTTGAGTGTCTCCAGCGCTCCGTCAGCATTGTCCAGCATGACGCGCTCGGTAATTTCCAGTTCAAGTCTGGAAGGGTCCAGCCTACTCTCGGTCAGCGCATTTTGTACCTGACTGATCAGGTCATGGCGACCAAACTGTCGGGGCGAGAGATTCACAGAAATACCTACCGGTTGTGGCCATTTGACAGCTACGTGGCAGGCGCGTTTCAGTACCCAATTTCCGATGGGAACGATAAGGCCGGTGTCTTCTGCCAGCGCAATGAAACTATCGGGTAGCAGCATGCCATGCTCAGGATGCTGCCAGCGTAATAGCGCTTCGAACCCGGTCAGCCGATTTCCCGTAAGCGAATAACGTGGCTGAAAATGGAGGCTCAATTCTTCTCTTTCCAACGCCTGACGGAGATCGTTCTCCAAGCGTCGACGGCTGGTAATCAGCTCGTTCATTTCGTGGGAGTAGAAACGCCATGTATTACGGCCCGCAGCCTTGGACTGATAAAGCGCAATATCGGCGAGCCGCAGAAGCTCCTCTGCGTTATTTGTATCAGAGGGCGCTAGTGCAACGCCTATGCTTCCTCCAATAAACACGGTCTGGTCATCCACTTTGATAGGCTGATGGAGCTGATCAATGATTCGTGAGCTCAGTGCAGAGATTTCTTCATGGTTCTGAAGGCGGGTCATCACGACAATAAACTCATCACCACCGACCCGCGCGACTAGATCGGCTTCTCGAATGCAATTACGCAGGCGCTTGGCCACTTCCCTGAGCACTCTGTCGCCCGCTGCATGACCCAGCGCATCGTTGACCGGTTTGAAGCGATCCAGATCCACACTTAACAAGGCCACAGGGGCAACGCGTGTTGATGGGCTTACATGCTTTTTTAGAAACTCGTTCAAACGGTTGCGATTGGGCAGATCGGTTAAGGGATCATGCAGAGACAGGTGCCTTACCTGAGCTAGCGCCTTGACCTCGTCGGTAATATCGCTGGCCGTGCCGCGAAACCCTTGCGTGCCGTCTTTTATCGGTCGCGCCGAGACACGGCAGGTCCGCTGCTTACCTTGTCGGTCATGATAATGACAGACGAGTGGAGTAGATGTAGAGGCGTTCCTTCGATGGTTCAGCCATGTTGTCAATGACTCATGGTCTGCTGTCAGCAGTTCATCAAGGTTTTTGCCAAGCCACTGCTCAGGTGTAGTGCCTGTAACTTCCTCGAAGCGCCCTGAAAGATAGGTCAGGCGGTACTGAGCATCGATTTCCCACAGCCAGTCCGACGCGGCCTCTGCTACGTCTCTAAAGCGCTCCTCGCTAACCGCCAAAGCTTCCTTGCTCTGAGTCAATTCAACGTAATGAGCTTCCATGAGTCGTGCCGTAGAAAGTGCATTACGCAGGACTAGCCAGGTTGACGCGATCAGCATGAGACCCGCGATACCGAAGTAGGGAAGAATCGAGTCAAGCAGCGTCTGCCCATGACGTGGCGGGTCCCAGGCCAAGTAGCTATCAGCGCCAGGTGCTAGACGAAGCGTGGACGAGCCTTCAATCTGAGGCGTCTGTGTAGTCCGCAGATTGACTAATCCATATTGCGTACCCAGCGCCTTGAGCTTGTCTGGTGTAAGGATATTGACGAAGAGAAGTACTGAGCGGGTACCGGGCCGCTCCTTAACGGTTGGGTCTTTTCCTGGCGTGATAGATCCAGCCGCAACGATGGCAGGTACTGAGTCGACTTTCAGGAGTTCACTGACTACCTCTTCCTTATTTTCAGGCGCGCGTGCCTTGTTCAGTAGAGCGTCAACATCGCCTTGTAACCATTGCCGGGCATCAAGAGGTGTTTGCTCACCCTCAAACAGTGAATAGACGGTTTTGTCCTGCGCATTTAGAACAAGTAATCCCTGAAAGCCATAGAGCTCATAAATCGACTCGCCCAGGTTTTCTCCGTCATACGCCCAGCTGATGTTGAGCTTAAGGTGCATGTTCTTGTAAAGCTCACCCCATTTGGAATAGTCAGATATATCCTTTTTTATGCTTGTATTCAGGTCTTCAAGGGCTTTTTGAGCAGCGTATAAGGTGTCTGCCTGAGCCTGTTGATCCTGGCTACGAGCGTTGTGGATCAACAGCCCACATGCGAGCGAAAACATCAGGAACAGCAATACTGTAACCAGAGGGAATACGCGACGGGTAAAAGTAGTACTGAGCATAGTAGGCAAAGGCGGCGCAGAGTGGTCTTGAAATATAGGCATTGATGGCAGATGGCCACTCTTAGGGAGGGAGGCATCCTATAAGATGTCGACTGATGTGTGAAATAATTCAGCTAAAACAGATATTAAACTAGCAGGCCTAGTGAGCTTGGCGAAATAGATATTCGTCTGATGTAAGGCGGGCGCCCATGAGGCAGTAAACGAAGAACCTTGGATAAGAGGCTTTCATTGCCAATGCGTGCTGTTTGAGCCTTAGTAACAGCACGCAGGACTGGATTTCTTTAATGGGTGTCAGTAGCACCGCCATAGTGCGCGCAGCCTGACATGCTCTTGCCATTGACACGCAGCTCCGCCTGAAGGGATTGAACCGTACCAGTGCTTTCATCAACACAGCGCTGCGGACTGACCCATAGCTCGACACGCTCGCCGTTGGCTTCGGTAGACAGGCTACGACTACCGTCGGGTAGTTGCTCCTGCAAATATGGAAGAGCCTGCTGGCTGCGATCGGTCGAGGCTATAACCATGCCCTGGCCACTTACTACCACATTCCATTCTGGAGTATGACCGGCTGCGCGAAGCGTCAGGCGCTTGAAATTAGGGTCTGAACAGCCGGGCCCGGTGTACTGCATGCGATACACTTCGGAAACGGCAAATACACCATCGCTTCCAGCCGGCCCTCCAGATTTCATCTTTCCGCGTAAATCTGCGAATAGGCTGCTGGCACCGCTATCGGCCGTCAACTCATGAGCATCGTTGATAATAGACGTGTTGGCCGCATCGTCTATTTGAAAGTAGCGATGCTCCTGACAGGGGCGAAAGAGTAACTGGTCATTCGCTAACCGCAAATCACCTTGCAGGCGTACGCCTTGAGACGCCTTGGACGAAGCGATGCTATCGCTCGGGGTGCTATGGCAGCCTGCCAGCAACGTGGCCAGCAAGGTCAGGGGCAGCAGCAAGCGTGGCGCTAACATCTAGAGCTCTCCATTGAAACAAGGGTGGCAACGTTACTGAGCTATATCCGTTAGGACAAGGCTGAAATGAACTTGTGCGCTCTTTTTGAACGGAGCGCACAAGCGATCCTTTAGCCTCCCAGGTAGGCCTTGCGTACGTCAGGGTTGGCCAATAGGGCTTCGCCGGTATCCTGCATGACGATATGACCATTTTCTAGAACGTAGCCGCGGTCTGCCAGTCTGAGCGCCTGGTTGGCGTTCTGCTCGACCAGAAATACCGTTACGCCATCCTCGCGCAGTTGTTCGATGATATCGAAAATCTGCTGAATGATGATGGGGGCTAAACCCAATGAGGGCTCGTCAAGCAGCAGGAGACGCGGATGACTCATCATCGCACGACCGATGGCCAGCATCTGTTGCTCCCCACCGGACATCGTGCCTCCGCGCTGGTGATAGCGCTCCTTCAAGCGAGGAAACAGGCCAAGAACCTTTTCAAGCTGACGATCATAGTCATGCTTGTCGGTAAAAAAACCGCCCATGGCGAGGTTTTCCTCGACAGTCAGGCGAGCAAAGACGCGGCGACCCTCAGGAACCACGGCGATACCCTTGCGCATGATTTCGGAGGAGTCTTTTCCGACCAGCTCTTCACCTTCGTAACGAATACTACCGCCAGCTGCCTTAGGAGAACCGCATAGCGTCATCAGGAGGGTAGACTTGCCAGCGCCATTGGCGCCGATGAGTGTCACGATCTCCCCTTTGTTGACGGACAGGCTGACCCCATGCAGCGCCTGGATCTTGCCATAGAAAGTCGAAACGTTTTCGAACTGCAGCATCACGCTTCTCCCAAATAGGCTTTGATCACGTCAGGGTTATTACGGATTTGCTCCGGCTTACCATCAGCCAGGGGGGTGCCCTGATTGATAACGACAATATGATCCGAGATGCTCATGACCAGGTGCATGTCGTGCTCAATGAGCAGAACAGTTACGCCGTGCTCGTCTCGCAGTAGGGAAATCAGCGCTTTCAGGTCTTCCGTCTCGCGAGGATTAAGGCCGGCGGCAGGTTCATCAAGCATGAGGAGTTGAGGACGTGTCATCATGCAGCGAGCAATCTCAAGACGGCGCTGTTGGCCATAGGCCAGATTGCCGGCAGGTCGGTTGGCGGCCTCGGTGAGGTTGACCTGCTCAAGCCAGTGGCGGGCAAAGTCCATGGCTTCAGATTCTGCGCGGCGAAAGTCGGGAGTTTTGAAGAGGCCGGCTAGAAAATTCGTATTCAGATGGCGGTGTTGAGCAACCAGCAGGTTTTCAACCGCCGTCATTTCCTTGAACAACCGAACATTCTGGAAGGTGCGTACGATGCCGCGTCGAGCGATCTGGTGACCCGGCAAGCCATGAATGGGCGTACCTCTAAGTAGAATTTCGCCTCCTGTTGGTTGATAGAAACCGGTCAGGCAGTTGAACACGGTCGTCTTGCCGGCGCCGTTCGGTCCTATCAGGGAAACGACCTGCTTTTCCTCGACGCTGATATTGACGCCATTGACTGCCAAGAGGCCGCCAAAACGCATGGTCAGATCTTTAGCTTGAAGAATAGGTTGGCTCATTTGCGCAGCTCCAAATGGGGGCGCTGCATCGGGAGCAGGCCTTGCGGCCGCCAGATCATCATCAGGACCATCATGGCGCCAAACATCAACATGCGATATTCACTGAACTCACGCATCAGCTCTGGAAGCAGAATCATGACAATGGCTGCCAGAATGACGCCCAATTGTGAGCCCATTCCACCCAGAACAACGATCGCCAAGATGATGGCTGACTCAATGAAGGTGAACGATTCCGGCGACACCAGCCCTTGGCGAGCCGCAAAGAAGCTGCC
This sequence comes from Pseudomonas sp. LTJR-52, assembly GCF_003691465.1. NCBI lineage: Bacteria > Pseudomonadati > Pseudomonadota > Gammaproteobacteria > Pseudomonadales > Pseudomonadaceae > Pseudomonas > Pseudomonas sp. LTJR-52. The sequence continues at coordinate 3,200,515 of NZ_CP033105.1, read as the reverse complement.
CGCGAAACCTGCAAAGCAGGCACCCAGCGTAAAAGCGGAGAGTTTGATAAGGGTCGGATTCAAGCCTAATGCACGGCAGGCGATCTCATCTTCACGTAAGGCTTCCCAAGCGCGACCGATGGGCATGCGCAGTAATCGATTGATCACGAAAAGCGTAAGCAGGACGAGCAGTAACGCAACCAGGTAAAGAAAGATCACCTTGTAGTTCGAGTTGTAGGCGATGCCAAAAAACTCATGGAATGTCTGCATGCCTTCAGGGGCACGCCGCTCAAACGTCAGGTTGAATAGCGTAGGCTTGTCGATTCCGCTAATGCCGTTGGGGCCGCCGGTGATACTGGTAAGGTTGCGTAGCAGAATGCGGATGATTTCGCCGAAGCCGAGCGTTACGATGGCGAGATAGTCACCTCGCAGGCGCAGCACGGGAAAGCCCAGCAAAAAGCCGAATAGCGCAGCCATCAAACCGGCAATGGGCAGGCAGATCCAGAATCCAAGGCCGTAATAGTGGGAGAGCAGGGCGTAACTGTATGCCCCTACGGCATAAAAGCCGACGTAGCCCAGATCAAGAAGACCCGCCAGGCCGACCACAATATTCAGACCAAGCCCCAGCATTACATAGATGAGAATCAGCGTAGCGATATCCACGGCTCCCCGTGAGCCGAAGAATGGCCAGACTAGCGCGACAAGAATTAGTCCGAGGATGACCCAACGTTGAACAGATGGCTCGGTGAGCTGGGTGCCTAGTTTGGTCAGTGGTGAGGTGTGGGTGCCCCTGGTTCGGCGCGGCATGGGAATGCGATCACGTACCAACTGCCATATGAACATAAGGGCGGCCGCCCCAAAAATGATCGTCAGGGTGGTTGGGCTGGCGCCATGGACTTCGAGCCCGATACCCACTGTGGTCAGTTTTAGCCCCAAAACAGGGTAGGCCACTGCGAGTACGAGAAGCGCACTGAAAAAAGCCGTTTTAAGCTGTTTGTTGAAAGGGGTACTGCTCATACTTTTTCTACCTCCGGACGGCCCAGAATGCCGGTCGGCCGGAACAACAAAACGAGGACAAGAAGTGTGAACGCCACGACATCCTTGTACTGATCACCAAAAATATCGGCCCCGAACGCTTCGGCTACCCCTAGCACCAGTCCGCCCAGCATGGCGCCTGGAATACTGCCGATCCCGCCCAGTACTGCGGCAGTAAACGCCTTGATACCTGCCAGAAAGCCCAGACTCGGATTAATGACGCCGTATTGCATACCGAGCAGAACAGCCGCGATGGCTGCCAGGGATGCGCCGATAACAAAGGTCAGGGCGATAATGTTGTTGGTGTTGATGCCAAGCAGGTTGGCCATTTTGATGTCTTCGGCGCAGGCTCGGCAGGCGCGGCCGAGACGCGAACGTGAGATGAACAGTGTCAATCCGAGCATGGCCAGAAACGTGACCACGAAGATCAGAACCTGCATGTACGAAATGACGACTCCACTCATGGCATCATTGCCAAATATGATGTTGCCAGGCAGCAGGCTGGGAATGGCCTTGTCCTTGGAGTCCTGTGCCAATAGCACTTCGTTTTGCAGGAAGATGGACATGCCGATGGCTGAGATCAGCGGAATCAGGCGATTACTGCCACGTAGCGGACGGTAGGCAATACGCTCAATACTGTAGCCATAGGCACTGGCAACAATAATGCTGGCAGCAAAGGCCGCAATCATGATGATCGGCAGACTATGAATGCCCATGAGTGCCAATCCGGCGATGACAATGAAGGCTACATAGGAGCCAATCATGTATACCTCGCCATGGGCGAAGTTGATCATGCCAATAATGCCGTAGACCATGGTGTAACCAATGGCTATCAAGGCGTAGGTGCTGCCAACGGTCAAACCGTTTACCAGCTGTTGAAGATAGTGGTAGAGCTCAGGCATTACTTTCTCCTGAATAGCGGCCACAGTGCTTTTGGCGTCTTGGCACGCCTACTCATTTGGAATGAACAAAGCCCACGGAGGATACCGTGGGCTTTTGAGGACGTTTGCCAGACAACGTGCTGGCAAGTTCCTGCTTAACGGTTACTTGGCTTCGGTCTTGGTGCCGTCGGCGTGCCACTCATAGACGACAAATTCGAAGTTCTTCAGGTCGCCTTTTTCGTCAAACGCCAGGTCGCCTGTAGGTGTGCTGAACGTATTGCTGCGCAGGGCCTCTGCTACAGCATCGGTTTCAGTGTTGCCTGCCTTCTTGATGCCATCAGCAATAACTTGCACGGCTGCGTAGGAGGGGAAGACGAACGGGCCGCTCGGATCCTGCTTCTTGGCTTTGAATGCTTCAACCAGGGCTTTGTTTTTCGGATCCTGATCGAAAGAGCGGGGAAGGGTTACAAGCATGCCCTCTGAGGATTTGCCTGCAATGGCGGAAATTTCAGAGTTACCCACACCTTCCGGTCCCATGAAGCGAACTTTCAAGCCTTTTTCCTGTGACTGGCGCATCAGAAGGCCGAGCTCCGGGTGGTAGCCGCCGTAATAGACGAAATCCACACCCGCCTGCTTCAGCTTGGAGATCAGAGAAGAAAAGTCCTTGTCGCCGGCATTGATACCTTCGAATACGGCAACTTTGACATTGGCGCCTTCAAGTGTCTGCTTGACGGCCGTGGCAATGCCTTCACCGTACTGCTGCTTGTCGTGGATGATGGCGACTGTCTTGGGCTTGATATGCTCGGCTATATATTTGCCGGCAGTAGGGCCTTGCATGTTGTCAAGACCAATGGTGCGGAAGATCAGTTTATGTCCGCGTGCCGTGAGATCAGGGCTGGTTGATGCTGGGGTGATCATCAGGATGCCTTCGTCCTCGTAGATATCGGACGCCGGCTGGGTGGAGCTGGAGCACAGGTGGCCAACCACGAATTTCACTTCGTCGTTGACGATCTTGTTGGCAACGGCAACCGCTTGCTTGGGGTCACACGCATCGTCATAGACTACGCCTTCGAGCTGCTGGCCATTGACGCCGCCAGCCTTATTGATTTGCTCGATAGCCATTTTGGCGCCGACAAATTCCATTTCCCCATATTGCGCTACAGGACCGGTAACCGGGCCGGCCAAAGCGATTTTTATTGTATCGGCAGCGACGCTGTAGCTGGTGAGTCCAGCCAGGGCCATGGCGGCGAATAGTCGGGAAAGACGCTGAGTTGCCTTATTCATAGTGCTCCACTCGAAATGCTTATTGGTTTTGGCAGATCACAAACGTTTATTGCAGTATTTATTCTTATTGCTGGCTTTCTTGTTATGACGATAAATCGGCATCGCAACGTGCGGAGTGTAGAGTGCCGATCACGGAATTGAAAAGTGGCACATCGACTGTATCGATACACTTTGTCGCATCATGTATCGGATACGAGCCGAAACCGGGCTGAAGACATGTCAATCCTGTCGACAATAAGCGGCAGCCGCTATCATGTCGCTTTATTTTTAGGGGTGACGTGATGTCCGAAACCAGCACTCTGTACGCTACGCTGTTGGGCCAGACCGCTGAAATCACATGGCAAGAGTTACAGCCGCACTTTGCCAAGGGTTCGTTGCTTCGGGTAGATGCCAAGATAGACTTGATAGAGGCGGCAGAAGCCATTGTTCAGGACAATACAGGCAAGGTTTCTGCCTGGCTGACGTCCGGGCAAATGGCCAAGGTGACCGAGGATGAAGCACGTGGTTTTCTGTTAAGCGATCCAACCTTTTGGGCGGTGGTCGTTGCGCCCTGGGTGCTTATACAGGCTAGAAACGGTAACAGCGGCGAGGCATGAGACCGCCAGGGTGAATCAATGACTGATCCACCGCTGCCGAATCCAGGCACTGAAAGCGTCTACCAGCAGTACCAGGATCAACATGGCCAGGATAATGGTTGCAGCCTGAGCGAGTTGAAACAGGCTGAGGCTGATTTGAAGCATTTGTCCTAGGCCGCCAGCGCCCACGAATCCCAATATCGTCGCCATGCGGATATTGTTTTCCCAGCGATAGAGAATATAGGCAAGCAGCTGAGGCCAGACGCTTGGCAGAATGCCATAGGCGAAGGCGGCAAGGCGTCCGCCGCCAGCCAGTCTGATCGCATCGCTGGGGGCGGACGGAGTGTTTTCCAGCGCCTCGGCAAACAGGCGACCCAGTACACCCGCCGTATGCAGTGCTAATGCAAGTGTGCCGGCATTGGGTCCTAGCCCTGCAGCCAGTACCATCAGTGCCGCCCACACCAGTTCCGGGACGGCGCGGAGGGCATTTAGCAATAACCGCGCAACTGCTTTGAATAAAGTACCGAGTCGGCCTGCCGCAGGCAGGGCCAGTATTATGCCAAGCAGGGCTGCCAATAAGGTTCCCATGGCTGACATGGCCAGTGTTTCCAGGCAGGCCCAAGCGATGGCGTATAGGTGACCGCGGGAGAAGTCCGGGGTAAGAAATCCGTTGGCAAACTTCGCCATTTGCGCAAGAGAGGTCCGCGAAAACAGCTCGATAAAATTCGTCTCAAGGTAAGCAAAGGACGAGGCAATGGCGGCTAGTACTACGATAACGGCGGCAAGACCCTTGATTTTCATCGTTACGGCTCTCGCAGCAAGCGGCTGATCAGGTCGGCCAGCATGACTAGTATCAGAAAGGTCAGCATCAGGCTGGCAACTTCTCCGCCAGCAAACATTCGCAGAGACAGATCGACCTGTTGCCCCAGCCCGCCAGCGCCGACAAATCCCATGACGACCGATGCACGGATAGCACACTCCCAGCGGTAGATTGTATAGGAGATCATTTCGCCGCTGGCGGCCGGTAGCAGTCCATATGCGAATGCCTGAAGTCGCGAGCTGCCACCCAAGAGCAATGCTCGCGTCGCGTCAGCAGGTACGGATTCAAAAATCTCGGCGTACACCTTACCCAGCATGCCACCATACGTGATGGCAATGGCCAGGACGCCCGCAGTTGGACCCAGGCCTACCGCTCGTACAAATAACAAGGCCCAGACAATTTCGGGAATGCTGCGCAGAATTACAAGAACGATACGTACCGTATTGCGAGTCGTCTGACCCAGCCACGAAGGGCGTCCTTGCCGATGAAGCGCGGAGATGGAAAGCGAGCGGGTTGCCAGCAGGGCTGCTGGAAAGGCGATCACCCAGGCGAGCGTCATGCCGGCCGTGGCAATGGCTAGGGTTTCCAGCGTGGCTTTGCCAACTATCGAGAGAAACTCCGAATCGTAGGCTAGCGGCCAGAATCCTGCCAGAAAGCTACCCATGATTCTGGCGTTCTCGCCGGTGAGCAAACCAGGAATATCCAGCTCGGACAGGTGAAGCCCAGGCCAGAGCAGTAAGAGCGCCAGCAGGCTGATGCCTAGACGAGGCAGGGCGGCAGGATCACGCGAGGGGGCAATCAGCATCGCGGTGGTGTGGCAGGCATGAAATAAACACTGGATGAGTTCTCTGGTGCCAATTGCTCATTGGCATACAACTGCTCCAGATCATAGGAGGTAACGGCTTGCGTTGCTTTGTCGAATACAATAACGCCTTGGCGTAGCCCAATGATTCGCGGGAAGTGTTTGAGCGCCAGCTCTATGCTGTGCAGGCTGGCGATCAGCGTTGCGCTTCGTGTTTCGGCCTCACGAGCGAGAATGGTTAGTGTATGGCTGGCAAGTACAGGATCCATGGCGGAGACAGGCTCATCCGCCAGTATCAGCTCAGGCGCCTGGTATAGCACGCGGGCAATGCCGACGCGCTGGAGCTGGCCCCCCGAGAGCTGATCGCAACGCTGATACAGCTTTTCTGACAGGTCCAGCTTTGCCAGAGCCTGTTGGGCGCCCGGACGATCCAGTGGATAGACAAGGCTGACCAGGCTCTTCCATAAAGGCCATTGGCCCAGGCGCCCAGCCAGTACCGCCGTTACGACGCGTTGCCGCGCCGGGAGGGGAGGTGCCTGGTGAATCAGACCGATATGTGCACGAAGCGACTTCAATCGGGACACGCTCAATGACCACGGATCGATCTGCAATACGGTGAGTTGTCCTGCCGTTGGCTTATGGCTTGTCGCCATCAGGCGGAGCAAGCTGGTCTTGCCTGCTCCAGAAGGGCCAATCAGTGCTACGCGTTCACCTTTGGTGATCTTCAGGTCAAGCTTTGAAAGCGCACGATGCCCATTGGCGTGAAGAAGCTCCACGCCAGCTAACTGGACGCTCACTTCAACAGACCGGCCGCACGTGCAGAGCCTTCGATGCCCTTATAGTTTTCAGGAGAAGTTTCTACAAAACGACTGGCTGCCTGTAGATCCAGAATGGCTTTGTCTTCAGGCTTCGAAGGATCCAGTGCAAGAAAGGCCGCCTTGATTTTGGCCGCCAGTTGCGGATCCAGATTGCCTCTGACGGTCCAGTTGTAATCGTAATAGGGCGGAGTGGTCGCGAAGACCTTGACCTTGCTTGTGTCTACTTTCTTGGCATCAACCAGCTTCTGCCAGACCGAAGCGTTCAAAACGCCTCCATCCACTTTTCCAGCCTGTACCCAGGCGGCAGTTGCATCATGGGCTCCAGAATAGGCTACACGTGAGAAAAACTGCTCCGGTACTACCCCTTCCTGCTGCATGAAGTAACGGGGCATCAGGCTGCCGGAGGTCGAAGAGATCGAGCCAAAGGCGAACGTTTTGCCTTTCAGGTCTTGAACCGATTTGACGTTTGGATCAGCTGTAATGAATTTGCTGGTGAACTTCTGATCCTCTTCCCGTTGTACCAGCGGATTCATAGGCGCTTTGAGTTGGGCCTGGACAAAGGTAAAGCCACCCAACCATGCCATGTCCAGTCTGTCAGAGGCCAGCGCTTCGACCACGCCTGCATAATCGGAGACCGGCACGAAGGTAACAGGCATGCCAATCTGCTTTTCCAGGTACTCTCCCAGCGGTTTGAACTTGCGAAGCAATTCGGTAGGTGCTTCATCCGGGATAGCCGAGACGCGTAGTGCATCTGCTGCCTGGGTAAGAAGGGAAGTGGCGCACAGGGTAAGACCGGCCACGAGGGCCAGGGAACGCTTCAACATGAGTTTCTCCGGTTCAATAGCGGAAAAAATAGAGCCGCGAAGTATACGGAGATTGACGAAATTTCACAGCCGCTTAATGGCACCCTGGTGTGGTGACGTGTAACAAGGCAGGAGCTACAAAGCTATTGCAGCTCCTGCTTAAGTCATCAAGTTTCGTCAAAGAAGCGTTCATGCCACTCTACCAGTGGCTGAGGCGTATTGAGTTTTTGGCCGTAGATGACAGCATACGCCAGCACATTTTGGACATATTGACGGGTTTCATCAAACGGAATGGTTTCTACCCAGACATCGAACGCCAAGTGCCGGGCGTCCTTTAGCCATCTTTTTACACGTCCGGGACCGGCGTTATAAGCCGCTGAGGCTAGAACGCGGTTACCGTTGAATTGCGCATGAACCATGCTCAGGTAAGCGGTGCCCAGCTGGATGTTCGTGTCCGGTTGCAGGGCTGATTGAGGGCTGGCCAATGGAATAGAAAACTTGCTGGCAGTATGTTTTGCCGTCGCAGGCATCAACTGCATCAAGCCCATGGCTCCCACGCCTGAACGGGCATCGGCCATGAAGCCGCTCTCTTGCCGGGTAATAGCGAAGACCCAGCTGCTATGCAAGCCTCGCTGGCGCGCTTCACGAACGAAACTGTCGCGGTAGGCGATAGGGAAGCGGATGTCCAGATCGTCCCAGTACTTGGCTTGGCTAATTGAGCGAATAGCCGGGAAATACCATTGCATGTCGTAGGCCATGCGGGCCTGGGCAACCAATTCGTCCCGGTTAAAGCTGCGGCTGACATGAAACCACTCGCGCCGCGCATTTACAAACTCACCACGTGCATAGAACTCGAGCGCGCGCTGAATACCAGGCGTGGTGCGTACTCGGTTGCGGAGGCTATTGCTCAGTACGAGCGGACGATTGTTCAGCTGATAAGGTGCCTTGATGCGGTCGGCTGCTAGAAAGCCGTAGAAATCGCGCTCACGCGAAACTGGCTGGTAATCGGCCAGTACGCTTGAGCTTTGCGGCTGAGACAGCTCCAGGGTACGGGCGCGCCAGTATTGCCAGCGGTTGGTTTCCAGAAGCGATGGGGGAAACCGCTGGATTAATTGGTAAGCCTCTTTCCAGCGGGCCAGGCGCAGTAGAAGGCGCGCACGCCATTCGCTGACCGTGTCATCACGGAGTTCTGGATCGTAACGCTCCATGAGCGGAAGGGCTCGTGGGTCAAAGTTCTTGGCCAGGGTCAGCCCAATCTCACGCGCAATAGATACTTTTTCGTCGCGCGAAAAGGGTAGGCGCTGACTGTAGGTATCGAGTAGGCCCAATGCTTTCTCGGGATCCTGTTTGGCAAGGCGTCGCAAACCCAGACCAACCACATCGGCCATGGGCTCGCTGGCAGGTGTGAAGCGCTGCACATCGGCTAGCTGTTGGGGTTTCTGAGCGATATCGCTCATCAGGTTGGCAAGTGAGCCCAGGGTGGGCATCTGCTGTCCCAAATGGGTGACTAGCCCGTAATTACGCGCTTCGGCCGCCAGCTTGGCACGTTTCCAAACCATGCTTTCAGGCATCTGGCCGCGAGCAGCCCAGGCACTGAAAAGGCCATCACAGGCGGCTGGTTGTGACTTGCCTACCAGCCAGAGCTTTTCCGCTGTCTTGAAGGGTTGTGTTGTCTGGCCTTCCTGAATCTGGTGCTGGGCATTCAGGCAATCCAGTTCGGTAAAGTTGAGCTTGGAGTCATAGTGGCGGTCAAAGGTACTCCAATCGCCGCGCTCGGAGAGCCAGCGCAGCCAGCGCAGCTTCATCCAGTTTGCCTGCGGGAGATCGCCATGCTCGGCAAGAAAGGCTTCTATTTCTGTATTGCTGGCGTTCTTGAGGCGTGCGGTCAGCTCGTCATATTGCAGGTAGGGCTCCAGGGGATACCCTTGCAACGCATTGCGTGACTGCAAATAGAGACTGGCATCTCCCTTGGCCAGCGCTGCCTTGGCTTGGTCGTATAGGAGACGTTGTTGCTCAATGGGGGCCGCGTGAGCGGTTTCCAATCCAATGAGAGAAGCAAAGACACAGGTCAACAGCTTGAACAGACGGCCGCGCATGAGATTCCCGGAGAAGACTGCTGGTACATGCGGCTCGGCCGCACAAAGGCGATTACTTTAGCTTGTCGGCCATTACGACGAAAGCGTATGAGCTACCAACGGTCAGGCTAATAATCTTGTCGTCATATGTACGAAAACATTGAGTGCCGTCGGTAGGAAAACATGCAGTTCGTGCGGATGGGCACTAGAATGCACGTCCTTTTTCTTGGAGATGCCTATGACCTTGCTCAAATTCACCGGCGTATCCCTGGCTTTCGGTGCCATGCCATTGCTGGACGGAGTGTCCTGGCAGATCGCTCGGGGTGAGAGAGTCTGCGTGATCGGGCGCAACGGTACTGGCAAGTCCAGCATGCTGCGCCTGGTTAAGGGCGAGCAGATGCCAGACGATGGCGAGATCTGGCGTGCTCCGGCGCTGAAGATTGGAGAGTTGCCCCAGGAGCTGCCTCGGGCAGATGATCGTACCGTATTCGATGTTGTGGCCGAGGGACTGACTGGCGTAGGGGAGTTGCTGGCGGAGTATCATCGACTGTCCCAGAACATTCACACTGACGAAGACCTGACGCGTCTGATGCGCGTTCAGCAGGATTTGGAAGCCAAGGATGGCTGGCGACTGCAGCAGCTGGTCGAGAGCACGCTGAGTCGCCTTCAGTTGCCTGCAGAAAAGACCCTTGCAGAGCTTTCCGGAGGCTGGCGTCGGCGTGTGCTATTGGCGCAGGCCCTGGTGGCTGAACCTGACTTGCTATTGCTCGATGAGCCAACCAACCATCTGGATATCGGGGCTATTGCCTGGTTGGAAGAGGCCTTGAGTCAATATCCGGGTGCGATTCTGTTCATCACCCACGATCGAGCTTTCTTGCAAGCCCTGGCGACACGCATTCTTGAGTTGGATCGAGGCCATCTGATCGATTGGCAGGGCGATTACGCCAGTTTTCTGGTGCATAAAGAGCAGCAGCTTGCAGCGGAAGAGACCGCCAACGCACTGTTCGATAAGCGTCTGGCTCAGGAAGAGGTCTGGATTCGTCAAGGCATCAAGGCTCGACGTACCCGCAACGAAGGGCGAGTGCGTGCATTGAAGGCCATGCGCTTTGAACGCAGCGAACGACGCGAACGCCAGGGTAAGGCAAATCTGCAGCTGGAAACCGCCGACAAGTCTGGAAAACAGGTCATTGTTGTCGAGCACGTGGATTACGCCCATCCAGGCAGCGAACCCATTATCCGTGATTTTTCCCTGGTGGTGCAGCGAGGCGACCGGATGGGCTTGTTAGGCCCTAACGGCTCTGGAAAGACAACGCTGCTCAAACTGCTGCTGGGTGACCTTGAGCCGACGGCAGGAAAAATCGTGCATGGCACCAAGCTTGAAGTGGCCTATTTCGATCAGCTGCGACATGCGCTTGAGCCTGAAAAAACCGTCATCGACAACATGGCTGAAGGGCGTGAAATTATCACAATCAACGGTCAGGATCGTCATGTCCTCAGTTATCTGGGGGACTTCCTGTTTAGCCCACAGCGTGCCCGGACGCCAGTGAAAGCGCTGTCGGGGGGCGAGCGTGCCCGGTTGTTGCTGGCGAAGCTGTTCAGCAAGCCGGCCAATCTGTTGGTACTCGACGAGCCTACCAACGATCTGGATGTGGAAACGCTCGAACTGCTGGAGGAAGTGCTTCTGAGTTTTGAGGGCACCGTGTTGATGGTCAGCCACGACCGGGCGTTTCTCGATAACGTCGTGACCAGCACCCTGGTATTTGAAGGCGAGGGCCTCGTGCGCGAGTACGTCGGAGGCTATCAGGATTGGCTACGTCAAGGCGGATCGCCTCGCTTGTTAGGTGCGACAGGATCGAAAATGGAGGCCAAGTCGGATGCGGCGGCCACTCAAGAGACACCCGTAGAAGCATCCAAGGTAGCAGCGCAGCAGGCGCCGGCCCGTAAAAAGCTCAGTTATAAGGATCAACGCGAGCTGGATGCCTTGCCGACACAGATCGAGGCGACAGAAAACGAGCTGGCGAGACTGCAAAGCCAGATTTCCGATCCGGCGTTCTACCAGCAGCCGCTTGAAACGACGCGTGTCGTTGTTGAGCGCTTCGAGGCTTTACAGCGTGAGCTCGATCAGCTGCTGGAGCGATGGGCTGAACTGGAAGAATGAAAAAAAGGGCTCCTGAGGGAGCCCTTTTTAGTATTACTTCCGGGTCAGGGAGACCGCTAAGGTGTCACACGGGGCACCATGTAACAAGTCATTGGCGGTCGAGCCCAGAAGAAGGGCAAGGCCATGGCGGCCGTGGCTGCCTACAACGATCAGATCACAGGCATTTTCGCGAGCAAAGCGGTGGATTTCCTGGCGAGGCTGCCCATAGGCTAACTGACACTGGCCCTCCAGAAGACTGTATTGCGCAACAAAGCTGTCCAAGCGCTCACGGGACTGTTCGATCTGCTGTTGTTGAAGGGAAGAAAGGTCCATGGGCACGTCACCGCCGAACGCCATAGCCATTGGTTCGACCACATGGACCAGGGAAACTTTGCTTTGGAGGCCGGTAGCCAAGTCGACAGCACGACGGATTACGGCATGGCATTCATCAGTCAGGTCGATGGCTACCAGAATGTGTTTATAAGACATTTTATTTCTCCTCCTTAAGGATGGCGAACATTTCAAGTATGGCCTGTCTGGTGCGGCTCGCACCTGCTATCCAGATACCGTTTGGACCGCATTTCGCGGTACTTGCTCCTTGCTGCGGGTGTTGCGCCTCGCTGTTGTTAACAGATCGCTGCGCCAATTGCACCTATCCTTTGTAGAGATTGACGATTTTTCAGTCCCATGCCGTCCGGGCTCAATGGGTTGTTATGCCACGTTAACGCATGGGTCGAATTGACATAACGCAGGTTTTGAATGATCGTGTAGGGGCTGTCAAACACTTGTATGAATCAGATGTTTGTCTTGCGGGCCCTGTAGTGCTCGGGCAGAGAAGAGAAGGTTGCCGCAAGGTATAGCTTTCGCGTTCCGCCCGGGCTTAACGAATCCTAGTATCACGCCATGCAGTTGGCTGCCTGCCTGAATGGGCAACAAGGCTTGGATGTGAGTGTTCCGCTTCCACGTATGGAGATCAGTTGATGATTTACGAAGGTAAAGCCATCACGGTTAAGGCTCTAGAAAACGGTATCGCCGAGTTAAAGCTTGATCTTACTGGCGAGTCGGTCAATAAATTTAATCGCCTGACCTTGAACGAGCTGCGCCAGGCTGTCGATGCCCTCAAGGCCGACGCTTCGGTCAAGGCCGTCATTCTCAGTAGCGGAAAGGATGTTTTCCTCGTAGGGGCAGACATCACCGAGTTTGTCGAAAGTTTCCGTATGCCAGACGAGGATCTGCTGGCAGGGAACCTGGAGATCAATCAGATCTTCAATGACTTTGAGGACCTCGATGTCCCTACTGTAGCGGCAATTAACGGCATCGCGCTTGGCGGTGGCCTTGAAATCGCCATGGCTGCCGACTTCCGGGTCATGAGCGAGACCGCAAAGGTTGGTCTGCCAGAAGTAAAACTGGGCATTTATCCCGGTTTTGGCGGGACTGTTCGGTTGCCTCGCCTGATCGGTAGCGACAATGCCATCGAGTGGATTGCTTCGGGCAAGGAGAACTCTGCTGCCGAGGCGCTCAAGGTCGGTGTCGTGGATGCAGTTGTTGCACCCGACAAGTTGCAGGCCGCGGCGTTGGATCTGGCACGTCGAGCCATTTCTGGCGAGCTTGACCACAAGGCCCGTCGTCAGCCCAAGCTTGAAAAGCTCAAGCTAAACCCCATTGAAGCCATGATGGCATTCGAGTCGGCCAAAGGCTACGTTGCAGGTCAGGCGGGTCCGAATTATCCCGCGCCAGTAGAAGCGATCAAGACCATCCAGAAGGCCGCTAATTTCGGACGAGAGAAGGCGCTTGAGGTCGAAGCCAAAGGCTTCGTGAAGCTCGCCAAGACAACTGTTTCGCAAAGCCTGATCGGTCTGTTCCTGAATGATCAGCTGCTCAAGAAAAAGGCTAAGGTTTACGATCAGCAGGCGGGTGAGATCAAACAGGCCAGCGTCTTGGGGGCAGGTATCATGGGCGGTGGTATCGCCTATCAGTCTGCGCTCAAAGGCACGCCGATTCTCATGAAGGATATCCGTGAGGAAGCCATTCAGCTCGGTCTTGATGAAGCGAGCAAGCTTCTCAACAAGCGCGTCGAGAAGGGCCGTCTCGAGCCGGTGAAAATGGCTGAAGCGCTCAATCGTATTCGCCCCACTTTGTCCTATGGTGACTTCAAGTCGGTGGATATCGTGGTTGAGGCTGTCGTTGAGAATCCCAAGATCAAGCAGGCTGTGCTGGCAGAGGTCGAAGATCAGGTTGGTGAAGAAGCCATTCTGGCGTCCAATACCTCAACCATCTCGATCAGCTTGCTTGCACAAGCCCTGAAGCGTCCTGAAAATTTCTGCGGTATGCACTTCTTCAATCCGGTGCACATGATGCCTCTGGTTGAAGTAATCCGCGGCGAAAAGACCAGCGAAAAAACGATTGCGACCACTGTGGCCTATGCCAAGAAAATGGGTAAGAACCCTATCGTGGTCAATGATTGTCCGGGCTTTCTGGTCAATCGGGTGCTGTTCCCTTATTTCGGTGGTTTTGCCGGCCTGATTGGGCAGGGCGCTGACTTCCAGCGTATCGACAAGCTCATGGAAAAGTTTGGCTGGCCTATGGGGCCGGCTTACTTGATGGATGTTGTAGGGATGGATACGGCGCATCACGCCCGTGATGTGATGGCGGAAGGCTTCCCTGACCGGATGAAAGAGTCCCGCAAGACCGCTGTTGATGCGCTGTACGAGGCTAAACGTCTTGGACAGAAGAACGGCAAAGGGTTCTATGTGTACGAGACCGATAAAAAGGGCAAGCCAAAGAAAGTCGCTGATGCAGAAACCTACGCCTTGCTCAAGCCTGTCGTGTATGAGCAGCGCGATTTCACGGATGATGAAATCGTTCAGCGCATGATGATTCCGCTGTGCCTGGAAACGGTTCGTTGCTTGGAAGATGGCATTGTCGAGTCGGCTGCAGAGGCGGACATGGGATTGATCTATGGCATTGGCTTCCCTCCCTTCCGAGGCGGTGCGCTGCGTTATATCGATTCCCTGGGCGTTGCCGAGTTCGTGGCACTGGCCGACCAGTATGCTGACCTGGGGCCGCTGTATCACCCGACTGAAAAGCTGCGCGAAATGGCCCGTAACGGCCAGTCCTTCTTTGGTTAACGCAGACAGTACAGAGCGAGAATTCTTATGAGCCTGAATCCAAGAGACGTTGTTATCGTCGACTTTGGCCGCACACCGATGGGTCGCTCCAAGGGTGGCATGCATCGTAATACCCGGGCAGAAAACATGTCTGCCCATTTGATTACCCAGCTTCTGGCACGCAATCCGCAAATCAATCCGGCAGAAGTGGAAGATGTGATCTGGGGGTGCGTAAACCAGACGCTCGAGCAAGGCTGGAACATTGCGCGAATGGCGTCCTTGATGACGCCCATCCCTCATACTAGCGCAGGGCAGACCGTAAGCCGGCTCTGCGGGTCTTCGATGAGCGCACTGCATACAGCGGCGCAGGCCATCATGACCGGTAATGGGGATGTGTTCGTGGTAGGTGGCGTCGAGCATATGGGACACGTCAGCATGATGCATGGCGTTGACCCTAACCCGCATCTGTCGCTTTATGCTGCAAAGGCCTCTGGCATGATGGGGCTCACAGCAGAGCTGCTGGGCAAGATGCACGGCATTACCCGGGAATCACAGGATAAATTCGGCTATCGTTCGCACCAGTTGGCTTGGAAGGCCACTCAGGAAGGTGCGTTCAAGGACGAAATCATCCCTATGGAAGGACATGATGAAAATGGCTTCCTGAAGATGTTTGACTATGACGAGACTATCCGTCCTGATACAACGGTGGAAGGCCTGGCCGAACTCAGACCTGCGTTTAATCCAAAGGATGGTACAGTAACTGCAGGTACGTCATCCCAGATCACCGACGGCGCCTCCTGTATGATTGTGATGTCCGGTCAGCGGGCAATGGACCTTGGCCTGCAGCCACTGGCGCGTATTCGGGCCATGGCGGTTGCTGGCGTAGACCCTGCGATCATGGGCTATGGTCCTGTTCCGGCTACCCAGAAGGCCCTCAAGCGTGCAGGGCTGTCGATGGGCGACATTGACTATGTCGAACTCAATGAGGCTTTCGCAGCCCAAGCATTACCGGTGCTGAAAGACCTCAAGCTCCTCGACAAGATGGACGAAAAGGTCAATCTTCATGGTGGGGCCATCGCGTTAGGTCATCCCTTTGGTTGCTCTGGAGCTCGTATTTCCGGCACGCTATTAAATGTCATGAAACAAAAGGGTGGTGCACTGGGCGTAGCAACCATGTGTATCGGCCTGGGTCAAGGCATTACGACGGTGTTCGAACGCGTCTGAGAATGGCGTTTATGCTACCGAAACCGGGGCCTGGCCCCGGTTTTTCTTTCTGGAGGGAACATGTCCTTACAACCTGGGCTCTATCGGCATTACAAGGGGCAGGAGTACCGTGTCCTGGGCGTAGCCAAACATTCTGAAACGGAAGAGGAGCTTGTTTTTTACCAGGCGTTGTATGGTGAATACGGCCTTTGGGCGCGTCCGCTCAGTATGTTTCTGGAAAGCGTCGAGGTGGACAGCGAGCGTGTTCCCCGCTTTGCTTTAGTAAAGGTTGAGGAGAATCCGTTAGGGCTTGCCGATAACGCGCAGCCTTGACCTTGCTCCAATAGCCACTATATATAGCGGGGCCGTACAGCCACGCTGTCATGGTTCGTCAGTCACTGCCTCACTGCCAAATGTCTGTCAGACTGTCTCGCCTTTCTCTTTACATCTTTTAATAACGCAGGAATCAACCGATACATGGGCAAATCGCTGGTCATCGTGGAATCCCCGGCCAAGGCCAAGACCATCAACAAGTATTTGGGCAACCAGTACGTGGTGAAGTCGAGTATCGGCCATATCCGTGACCTGCCTACCAGTGGGTCGGCAGGCGCGTCAAAAGAGTCCGCCACGAAAGGACGCAAGTCTGCTGCCGAAGCTCCAGCCCTTTCTCCAAAGGAAAAGGCCAAGCGCCAGCTTATCGCTCGCATGGGGGTCGACCCCGAGCATGGCTGGAAGGCGCACTACGAGATCCTGCCTGGAAAGGAAAAGGTGATCGAAGAGCTCAAGCGTCTGGCTAAGGAAGCTGACACCGTTTATCTCGCAACCGACTTGGACCGCGAAGGGGAAGCCATTGCCTGGCATCTTCGTGAGGCCATCGGCGGAGACGAAAGCCGATTCAAGCGGGTCGTCTTCAACGAAATCACTAAAAAAGCGATTCAGGATGCGTTCTCCAAGCCGGGCGAGCTGGATATCAATCGAGTCAATGCCCAGCAGGCCAGGCGCTTTCTGGACCGTGTAGTGGGCTACATGGTCTCGCCTCTGCTATGGCAGAAGATCGCACGAGGGCTTTCGGCCGGACGTGTTCAGTCCGTTGCGGTCAAGCTGCTTGTGGAGCGTGAGCGGGAAATTCGTGCCTTCGTTCCTGAAGAGTACTGGGAGGTTCATGCCGATTTGGCGAACCCCAAGAATGCCAAGGCGCGTTTTGAGGTCGTCCGACAAAGCGGCGAAGCATTCAAGCCGTTGAACGAGGCGCAGGCAAGTGCTGCCGTCGAGAAGTTAAAGGCTTCCAGCTACAGCATTAGCAAGCGTGAAGACAAGCCTACCAGCAGCCGACCTTCCGCTCCGTTCATTACATCGACTTTACAACAGGCTGCCAGCAATAGGCTGGGCTTTGGTGTAAAGAAAACCATGATGATGGCCCAGCGTCTTTACGAGGCGGGTTATATCACTTACATGCGTACCGATTCGACGAACCTGTCCAGCGATGCCATTACCATGGCTCGGGCGTTTATTGAAAATGAATTTGGCGAAAAATACTTGCCGGCCAAGCCTAATTTCTACAGCAGCAAGGAAGGTGCGCAGGAGGCTCACGAAGCAATTCGTCCGTCTGACGTAAACACGCGTCCTGACCAGCTGTCTGGCATGGAGCGAGACGCCGAACGCTTGTACGATTTGATCTGGCGTCAGTTCATTGCCTGTCAGATGCCTCCTGCGGAATATCTTTCTACGACCGTTACGGCAAAGGCCGGTGAGTTTGAGTTGCGCGCCAAAGGGCGAATCCTCAAGTTCGATGGCTTTACCCGAGTTCTGTCGCAACAGAGCAAGCCTGGCGAAGACGACGTACTGCCCGAAATGAACCAGGGCGATGCCATGAAGCTGCTGAAGCTGGATCCCACTCAGCACTTCACTAAGCCGCCGGCACGTTTCTCCGAGGCCAGTTTGGTCAAGGAGCTGGAAAAGCGCGGTATTGGTCGTCCGTCGACCTATGCAGCCATCATTTCCACGATTCAGGATCGCGGCTATGCCACCGTGCATAATCGCCGTTTCTACGCGGAAAAGATGGGTGACATTGTTACTGACCGGCTGGGCGAGAGCTTCTCTGACCTCATGGATTATGGTTTTACCGCCAGCATGGAGGGTGATCTCGATACCGTAGCGCAGGGCGAGCTCGACTGGAAAAATCTGCTGGATGAGTTCTACAGCGACTTCAAGAAAAAGCTGGAAGCCGCCGAGAGCGCTGAAGGGGGGATGCGTGCAAATGTGCCGACTCTTACGGATATCCCTTGTCCGACGTGTAGCCGGCCGATGATGATTCGTACCGCTTCAACGGGTGTATTCCTTGGGTGCTCGGGTTATAGCCTGCCGCCCAAAGAGCGTTGCAAGGGAACGATCAACCTTGTTCCTGGTGATGAAATTGCTGAGGACGACGAAGGCGAGTCGGAGTCGCGTGTGCTGCGCGGCAAGCACCGCTGCGATATTTGCGGAACTGCGATGGATGCTTACCTGATTGACGAGCATCGCAAGCTCCACATCTGTGGCAATAACCCCGATTGCTCGGGTTATGAAGTTGAAACCGGTAACTATCGCATCAAGGGCTATGAAGGGCCCTCACTGGAGTGTGACAAGTGCGGCAGTGAAATGCAGCTCAAGACGGGTCGTTTCGGCAAATTCTTTGGATGTACCAATCCTGAGTGCAAGAATACGCGCAAGCTGCTTAAGAACGGCGAGCCGGCTCCGCCCAAGATGGATGCCATTGCAATGCCTGAGCTCAAGTGCGAGAAAGTCAACGATACGTATGTATTGCGAGATGGAGCTTCAGGTCTATTCTTGGCGGCCAGCCAGTTTCCAAAGAATCGCGAGACTCGCGCACCGTTGGTCAGCGAGCTGTTGCCGCACAAGGATGAAATCGATCCGAAATACCATTATCTATTAAGTGCACCAGCCAAAGACCCAGACGGCCGTTCTGCTGTTATTCGCTTCAGTCGCAAGACGAAGGAGCAATACGTACAGACAGAAGAGAATGGTAAGCCGACCGGTTGGAAAGCCTATTTCGATAATGGGAAGTGGAAGGTAGAAGACAAGCGTAGCTGATGCGCTGTTCTGGTTGCCAGGCCTGCAAGCCTGGCAATTGGTGTCTGTGTAGCGGGGCAGCTGGCACCGCTTTGCCTTAGGAGGATTCAGGCATGTCTCATGAGATCTATACTCGTACCAACCAGAAGTTGTACTTCGCCGGTTTAAGCCTTGAATCGTGGCGCAGGGCGGAGCACGAGCAGAGCATGAATGCCCAGGGGCAGATTCAGGCCGAGCGAGAGGCGACGTTGTTTCATTTGTATGGTGCTGTTTTGGGGTTGTGTCATGAAGTGGCAGGTTATTACCGCCTGCCTAACGCCCAGGCTGCCTCAATCGAGCAGTTTTTAAATCCACAAGCTTTGAAAGATTCGCCAAGTCCTGAGTTGGCTGAATTGTTTGAATTGGCAAGTCATCAGCAAACATGGCTGGCTCAATTGCTGGATGGGTTCTCCGCATTGCAAAAACCACCGCAGCCTATCAAGCAGGCTAAGGTTGACCCTGGTCTGCCGCTGATTGAGTCGGTTACGCTTGATGAAGAGAAGAGGCTGCTGAGCCATACTGAGCTCGAAGCCTGGAGAAAAAACATCAAGGAGTTGGCGCTGCGCTTTCGTGGTTCATTGACCGAATGGTGAGGCACAGACGCCAAAAATGTGTAGATCTTCTTGATTGAAGAGCTGTCTTGCAACATTTTAGTCTTTATTGCATTACGTTAATCGATAGAGCCTAGGGAAGGGCAGGTGCGACTGCTACAATGCCAGCGCCTGCTGGAGATGCACATATGTCTACGTCTTATCTTGAAATTGTCGAACTGGCTGATGGCCGTATCGTTCTGCGCCGTGCCGATGGTGAAGAGGCACTGGTGACATTGGAATTTTCTTCCGATGCGAAGGACTTTCTGCATGGCCAGCAAGTTGAGGTGGCTAAAGCCATGTTCAATTTGGGTGTGCAGATGGCGGGGCGTCTAGCCGAAGGAGATATGATAGAACGCGAAGATACTCCCCGCGTTCTTCATTGATCAGCCCAAGCGAATGTTAAGGCTTTGGGCGTTGCCTGTCTGAGCGGCCAAAGCCAGCTTTTTCTTATCGGAAGTCTTCATGCCGTGGAGCCAGCTCACCACGGTATGGCTTCTTCCTGAGCGTAAGGCTTCACAAGCAAGCTCTAGTGTCTGCATGCTCTGACGCGGTTGCAGTAGCAGGATTCTATTCAGATTCAAATCCCTTGAGCGCAGCCACTTTGTTGTCAGCAGCGTCGGAGGTGCTATCAGTGTCAGCCACCGGGGATCCTGTTCGTCACTCAACTCCCGCAGCATGGGTGCTAGCAAATGCAGGCAATGGTCTTGAGCGCCGTTTAGAGTCACTTCACTAAAGCAATCAGGCAGAGTCGCCGCCTGAATAGGTCCAGCCAAAAAAGGATTGAGCGACGGTTGAACCAGTGCGTCGTGAAACAACGGCAACTGTCCATGATCCGGCGGCAATAAAGATTGCACTGAACACCTCCTTATAGATACGTTGACTCGTTAACGCCTGATGACACCTACGCTCAGGCCTTCGATTACTAGATCCTGCTTATTGAGGTCCACCTCAATAGGCTGGAAATCAGGGTTTTCAGCAATCAGCCAAACCTTATTGCCCTCACGTTTGAACCGCTTGACCGTAACTTCTTCTCCGACACGAGCAACCACGACTTGCCCGTTGCGCGCCTCACGAGTGACGTGAACCGCCAGAAGGTCACCATCAAGAATACCAATGTTCTTCATGCTCATGCCTTCTACCTTGAGAAGGTAATCCGCACGTGGTTGGAAGAAGTCAGGGTTAATATTGCAATTTTCTTCCACGTGCTGCTGGGCCAGGATTGGCGCGCCTGCAGCGACACGGCCGATGACAGGGAGCTCACTGTCAGAGGGTTTCTGTGTTTCCAGACCGGGAATGCGGATTCCGCGAGAGGCACCAGGCGTCATTTCAATAGCGCCTTTACGTGCAAGCGCCTTGAGGTGCTCCTCTGCCGCATTCGGGGATTTGAAGCCAAGCTCCTGAGCGATTTCCGCACGGGTGGGCGGGAATCCATTTTCCTCAAGGCAGCGCTTGATGAAGCTCAGGATTTCAGACTGTCTCGGAGTTAGTTTTAGCATAATAGGTGTCTGGCTTTATATACAGTTCCTGGGATTATATACAGTATTGGTTTGAGGGCAACCGACTTTTTATCAGCCAAATGCCATTACGGCACTTAGCTATTCCAGGCATTGACTCAGGAATGTTTTAAACATATGTTTAAAACATTTTACGATCAGGTAGTTAAGCGATGGCCCAATCTGAAACGGTCGAGCGGATATTGGATGCCGCTGAACAACTTTTTGCTGAGCGTGGCTTTGCTGAAACATCGCTCCGCCTGATAACCAGCAAGGCGAATGTAAACCTTGCAGCAGTGAATTATCACTTCGGCTCGAAGAAGTCCCTTATCCAGGCGGTATTCTCTCGTTTTCTGGACCCTTATTGCGCGTGTCTGGAAAATGAGCTGGACCGACGGTACGGCAAGTCCGGGACCAAGGCGGATCTTGAGGAGCTTCTTTATCTGCTGGTAGACCAGGCGTTAGCCATCAAGCCGCGCAACGGTAATGATCTTTCCATTTTCATGCGACTTTTAGGGCTGGCATTCAGTGAGAGCCAGGGGCATCTGAAGAAATACCTCGAAGAGGCATACGGACGCGTTTTTCGTCGCTACATGGAGCTGGTTGCTGTGGCCGCGCCTGACATTCCTCCGCTGGAGCTGTTCTGGCGCGCTCACTTCATGATAGGGGTGGCTGCATTCAGCATGTCAGGTATCAAGGCTTTGAAGGCCATGGCTGATAATGATTTTGGTGTACATACGTCAACGGAGCAGGTATTGCGTTTGATGGTGCCTTTCATGGCCAGTGGCATGCTGGCGGAGAGTGCGATGACGGATCAGACTCTGGCATCTGCGCAATTCAAGCCCCGCAAGCCTGTTAGTCAGGATGCTCAGCGCTTCTGAGTGAGGATATGCCAGCGCTTTCAGCAAAGGCATTACTGACACATTGATTGAAACGAGTTGAAAGGGCACCATGCCTCACTTGTTTTCTGTGCCTCAGGAATGCCTATGCAAGGCTCATTAATGGTGGACATTGGCGGCACATGGCTGACCGCTGAAGACCGACATCTCCTGCGCCAGCCCGAAGTGGGTGGGCTCATTCTTTTTGCTCGCAATATCGAGCATCCTCGCCAGGTGCGTGAGCTATGTGAAGCCATACGCGCCGAGCGGCCGGAGTTGCTATTGGCTGTCGACCAAGAGGGCGGCCGCGTCCAGCGACTTCGACAGGGCTTTGTACGTCTGCCTGCCATGCGGCGATTTGCCAATCATCCAGAGGCCGACCGCCTTGCCGAGGCATGCGGGTGGATAATGGCAACCGAAGTGCTGGCCGTCGGGCTCGACTTCAGCTTTGCTCCGGTTCTGGATCTTGATCATGGCCGTAGCGCAGTAATCGGTCAGCGAGCCTTTGAAGGAGCGCCGGGCAGCGCAACCGATCTGGCGGGTGCTTTCATTCGCGGCATGCATGCTGCCGGCATGGCTGCAACTGGCAAGCATTTTCCGGGACATGGGTGGGCAGAAGCCGACTCGCATGTGGCCATTCCCCGTGATGAGCGCAGCCTGGAAGACATCAAGGCCGTCGACCTCGTACCTTTCAAGCGCTTGAGTGGGCAGTTGGAGGCGATCATGCCTGCTCATGTGATCTATCCCTGCTTAGATGAGCAGCCAGCCGGGTTTTCGCGGCGATGGCTGCAGGACGTGCTTCGCAGCGAGTTGGGTTTCAGGGGTGTTATTTTTAGCGACGATCTATCCATGGCCGGTGCGCATGTTGCTGGTGATGCTGCAGGACGCATAGAGGCTGCCTTGAGTGCTGGCTGTGACATGGGACTCGTTTGTAATGACCGTGCCGCGGCTGAGTTGGCGCTAACCGCGCTGCAGCGCTTGAAAGCCAAGCCTTCGCAGCGGTTGAAAAGCATGAGTGCAAAAGCATTTCCGTCCATTGAATACCGTCAGCATCCTCGCTGGCTTGCGGCTTTATCTACTCTGCGCCAAGCAGGTTTGATTGATTAAGGAGTTTATATGACCGTTTACGCCATTATTGGCGGGACTGGCCTGACGCAGCTGGAAGGTCTGACGCTGGATGAGTCCCTCAGAATAAACACGCCCTATGGCGCGCCTTCGGCGGACATCCTCAAAGGCCATTATGCAGGGCGTGAAGTATTGTTCCTGGCGCGCCATGGTCATCCGCATCGTATCCCGCCTCATCAGGTCAATTATCGGGCCAATATATGGGCGCTCAAGCATGCCGGTGCAGAAGCAATCCTGGCCGTTAATGCAGTAGGCGGTATCCATTCAGCAATGGGTAGCGGGCATCTATGTGTGCCTCACCAGATCGTCGACTATACATGGGGGCGTGAACACACCTTTTTTGAAGGGTCTCTGGAAGCGGTAACCCATATCGATTTCAGCTACCCCTATGATGAGGCGCTTCGCCAGCAATTGATCAGTGCGCTGCGTCAACACGGCTATGCCCACAGCGATCAGGGCGTCTATGCCTGTACACAAGGGCCGCGCCTGGAAACGGCAGGAGAGATCGTTCGCCTGGAGCGTGATGGATGTGACATCGTGGGGATGACAGCCATGCCAGAAGCCGCACTGGCTCGGGAGCAGGATTTGGCTTATGCCTGTCTTGCGTTGGTCGTTAATCCAGCTGCAGGTAAGGTAACTGGCGTTATCACCATGGCTGAAATAGAGCAGGCGCTGCATGAGGGTATAGGCAGGGTTAAAGCTGTACTGGCAACAGTACTGGCAGGTTAAGCCCGACTGGCCGGGCACCTCCTGAGTGCCCGGCCGGTTACCTAGACTAGGCGTTTTCCGGGGCCAAGCGCTCGAAAAGTGCCTCAATGATATTGAAACGCTCTTCAGGACGCTCCATCGGTACCTGGAATTTAAAGATGGTTGCACCCTCAAGGCGATACTTGTTGGGCTGGCTTTGTATCATTTTGACCAGTACCAACGGATCAACCTTCGTATCATGAGTGAACTCGATGCGACCGCCTTGCGGGCCGGCATCAACTTTCACAACACCTAGGGCTTCTGCCTTGATCTTCATAAGTGTCAGGCGGACCAGGTTTTTGACGGCATTGGGCAAAAGACCAAAGCGGTCAATCATCTCGACCTGTAGCTCCTTGAGTGCATCTTCATCGGCTGCAGAGGCAATACGCTTGTACAGAATCAGACGAGTATGGACGTCTGGTAGATAGTCCTCTGGAATGAGCGCAGGTACCCGCAGGTTGATGTCCGGACCACCGCCAAGGGGCTGTTCCAGATTCGGTTGTTCACCTTTGCGAATAGCCTTGACCGCCCGTTCCAGCATTTCCATGTACAGCGTAAAGCCTACAGCCTGGATCTGGCCGCTTTGACCTTCGCCCAGGAGTTCGCCAGCGCCCCGTATTTCAAGGTCATGAGTGGCCAGAATGAAGCCTGCGCCCAAGTCCTGCGCACCAGCAATCGCCTCAAGACGTTTTTCAGCATCAGGCGTCATGCTTTTTCGTGGCGGTGTCAGCAGGTAGGCATACGCCTGGTGGTGACTTCGTCCCACGCGTCCACGCAGCTGATGCAGCTGCGCCAGGCCGAACTTGTCTGCACGCTCGATAATGATGGTATTGGCGCTGGGCACGTCAATACCGGTCTCGATAATAGTTGACGCTACCAGCACGTTGAAGCGCTTGTGGTAGAAGTCGCTCATGACCTGTTCTAGGTCCCGTTCGCGCATCTGTCCGTGACCAATGCCAATACGGGCCTCCGGCACCAGCTCCGCTAGGTCCCGGGCGCACTTTTCAATAGTCTTTACTTCGTTGTGAAGGTAGTAGACCTGTCCGCCGCGTAGCAGCTCGCGAAGAAGGGCTTCCTTGATAACCGCGTTCTGCTGCTCCATGACGAACGTCCGGACCGACAAGCGTCGAGCCGGAGGAGTGGCAATGATGGACAGATCACGCATACCTGCAACAGCCATGTTGAGCGTGCGCGGAATCGGTGTGGCCGTAAGGGTCAGAATATCGACTTCGCTACGTAGCGCTTTGAATTGCTCCTTCTGACGCACGCCAAATCGGTGCTCCTCATCAATGATGACGAGTCCCAGATTCTTGAGCTTCACGTCGTCCTGCAGCAGTTTGTGTGTGCCGATAATAATGTCGATA
Organism: Pseudomonas sp. LTJR-52; assembly: GCF_003691465.1. Classification (NCBI taxonomy): domain Bacteria; kingdom Pseudomonadati; phylum Pseudomonadota; class Gammaproteobacteria; order Pseudomonadales; family Pseudomonadaceae; genus Pseudomonas; species Pseudomonas sp. LTJR-52. The sequence goes on along the minus strand of NZ_CP033105.1, from coordinate 3,175,688 downwards.
TTACCGTCAGCTAATTCCTGTACGGCCTTTTCAACATCCTTGGCAGACTTGAAGCGAGACATCACCTCGACGCGCACAGGCCAGTCGGCAAAGCGGTCGCGAAAGCTGTTGTAATGCTGCTGCGCCAATAGGGTTGTAGGGACCAGAACGGCCACCTGTTTGCCGCTGTGTACCGCTACAAACGCCGCCCGCATGGCGACTTCGGTCTTGCCAAAGCCTACATCGCCGCAGACCAGGCGATCCATGGGCTTGCCTGACAGCATATCCTTGAGTACAGCATCGATAGTAACTTGCTGGTCAGGTGTTTCTTCAAACGGAAAGCCTGCTGCGAAGGTTTCGTAATCCACCTTGGGATCAGTAAACGCAAATCCTTCCCGAGCGGCTCGACGGGCATATACATCCAGCAGCTCGGCTGCAACATCGCGCACCTGCTCAGCTGCCTTGCGTTTGGCTTTCTGCCAGGTTTCAGAACCTAGTTTGTGCAGTGGAGCAAGCGCGTCGTCAGCGCCTGAATAACGGGCAATCAGGTGCAGGTTGGCAACCGGAACATAGAGCTTCGCTTCGTCTGCATATTCCAATAGTAGAAATTCTTGCGCTTGGCCCTCCAACTCAAGCGTTACCAGACCCATATAACGCCCAACGCCGTGGTCAATATGCACGACCGGCGCGCCCTCGCGTAGCTCGGTCAGGTTCTTGACGACGTTGTCACCATGCTCGTTGCGCTTTTCTCGGCGACGACGCTGCATGATGCGCTGACCAAACAACGGACTTTCGGCAATGAGGGCTACATCGGGTTTTTCGAGTAGCAAGCCTTCGTCGAGCGGCGCGACTGTAATCGACAGGCGCTCGTCAGTTTCCTGAAAATCTTCCCATCCCTCGACCCATGTAGGACGCAGGTTGATACGTGCCAGCAACTCAAGCAGCACCTCCCGACGGCCGGCGGATTCTGCTGTAAACAGGATGCGCCCATCAAACTCAGCCAGGAAATTTTGCAAGGCCGCCAATGGCTGATTAGCCTTGGCCTCAATGGCAAGATTGGGCAGAGGCCGCGCTGAAAAACGCTCACGACCCACACCCGGCTCGATATCATCGCCACTGATAACAATGCGTGGCCATTGCTTGAGACGAGCGAAGCACTCTTCTACCGGGAGGAAAACTTCAGCCGGTGGTAATAGAGGACGCTCCGGGTCAACGCGACGGTCCTCGTAACGGGTCCGTACGTCCGTCCAGAACTGTTCAGATGCCTGCTCGATGCCTGGTAACGAAAAAACCTGTGCGCTCTGAGGCAGGTAGTCAAACAGCGTTGACGTCTCATCAAAGAACAGCGGCAGGTAATACTCGATGCCTGCGGGCGTCAGGCCACTGGCCAGATCCTGATAAAGAGGGCTGCGGCGATAATCCACATCAAAACGCTCTCGAAAGCGCGCCCTGAATCCTGTGACGGCTTCTTTATGCAGCGGAAATTCTCGAGCAGGAAGCAGTCGGATCGAGTCCACCTTGTCGATTGATCGCTGCGTCTCTGGATCGAATGTGCGTAATGTCTCAATTTCGTCATCGAATAAGTCGATTCGGTACGGGAGGCTACTGCCCATCGGGAAGAGATCGATCAGTGCTCCACGGACTGTAAATTCGCCATGCTCGTAAACGGTATCAACATAGCGGTATCCGGCTGCTTCCAGGCGAGCCCGCATACCTTCTACATCCAGACGTTGTCCCACATCCAGCACAAGACTGCTGCCTAACAGGAAGCGTGTAGGTGCCATGCGATGTAGGGCTGTTGCGATAGGCACTACCAAAATGCCGTGATCAAGCTCTGGTAGACGATAGAGCGCCGCTACACGTTGGGAAATAATGTCTTGATGCGGCGAGAAAATATCGTAAGGCAACGTTTCCCAGTCAGGGAAATGCAGTACGGGAAGCCTCGGGGCAAAGAAGCGCAGTTCTTGCTCCAGGCGTTCGGCGCTCTGGCTGTCCGGCGTTAAAAGTAGGGTGAAGCGTTGGCTGGCAGCGCTTGCAGCCTCGGCAATAGCCAGACTTAGCGCGGCTCCGGGGAGATTTCCCCAATGCTGTCGTCCGGCGGTATCAGGAATTGATGGAATACGCAAAACGGGCACGCTGGTTAGGCTCCGTTGAAAAAAAATCTGAGTTGGGATTGTAACGACGGTCTCGTCTCGCTGTCAGTGCATCGACGCGCGAAGATTGCCGGTTCAGGCAGGTGCGGTCATAATGTAGTTCCTTTTGTTAGCCCCTACATATGGAAGGTATCACCGTGAGTCAGAACTCCGACCAGTGTCTTGGTGAATGGATCGATCGTGAGGCGATTGCGGAGGCAATGATTCCGCTGATCGGTCAGCTCTACCGTAATAATAATGTTGTGACCTCTATATATGGGCGTGGTTTGGTTAATCGTTCAGTGATCGCCATTCTCAAGGCGCATCGCTTTGCACGTCAGGTCGATGATGTCGCATTGTCTGTACACGATACCTATCCGCTGCTTAAGGCTATTAGTGAACTTGAGCTAGGTGCCGCTTCCATTGATTTGGCGCGTCTGAGCTTGAAATTCAAGCAGGCGGGGGCAGGGCGTGATCTAAAAGAGTTCCTACGCGAAGAACTGGCTGCCGTTGTAGGTAAGCAGGGCACCGAAAAGCGCCAGGGAACCGATGTGGTTCTGTATGGCTTTGGCCGTATCGGACGTTTGCTTGCACGTATCCTTATCGAGCACTCTGGAAGCGGCGATGGCCTGCGCCTGCGTGCCATTGTGGTACGCAAGGGCGCTGAAAACGATCTGGTCAAGCGTGCCAGCCTGTTGCGTCGCGACTCGGTACATGGTTCCTTCGAAGGCACCATTACTGTCGATGAGACCAACAACACAATTTGTGCAAATGGCACCCTGATTCAGGTGATTTATTCCAACGATCCGACCACGGTCGACTACACCCAGTACGGTATCAATAATGCGATCATTGTTGATAACACCGGTAAATGGCGTGATGCAGAAGGCCTGTCGCAACACCTGAAGTGCCCGGGTGCTGCACGTGTTGTGCTGACGGCGCCTGGCAAGGGGTCGCTCAAGAATATCGTTCACGGTATCAACCACAACACCATCAGCCCGGAAGACACTATTGTTACGGCTGCTTCTTGCACCACCAATGCCATTGTACCGGTGCTGAAGGCTGTCAATGACAAGTACGGCATTATCAACGGTCATGTCGAAACGGTTCACTCTTTTACCAATGACCAGAACCTGATCGATAACTTCCACAAAGGTGATCGTCGCGGTCGTAGCGCGCCGTTGAACATGGTGATTACCGAGACGGGTGCTGCCAAGGCGGTTGCCAAGGCGCTGCCAGAGCTGGCCGGCAAGCTGACAGGTAACGCCATTCGCGTTCCAACGCCCAACGTGTCGATGGCCATCCTGAACCTGAACCTTGAAAAAGGCACCAGCAAGGAAGAGATCAACGATTATCTGCGTTATATGGCGCTGCACTCTGATCTTCACAAGCAGATCGATTTCGTCAACTCGCCTGAAGTGGTATCCAGCGACTTCGTTGGCTCTCGTCATGCTGGCATAGTAGACGCAGGTGCTACCATTTGCAGCGATAACCGTGTCGTTCTCTATGTGTGGTACGACAACGAGTTCGGCTATAGCTGCCAGGTCGTTCGTGTGCTTGAGGAAATGGCTGGTGTAAACCCACCGGCTTATCCAGCGGTTTAAGCATTGTTCATATGAAGACGGGAGCTTAGGCTCCCGTTTTTATTTATCGCTTTAAATTGAAAAGATTTTCTAGTGTGACGAAAGGTCGCAACGAGAGGATAGGTGTAACCTATATAGAGATCATCGCTTAAATCGGGTTGCCGTAGAGCCGGTGATGATGTGCTCGACGCTCATGAGCGATCGGTTCGTTTTTTCGAGGAGTAATCATGGCTGTCTATAACTATGACGTAGTGGTGCTGGGATCGGGCCCGGCAGGCGAGGGGGCTGCAATCAATGCAGCCAAGCACGGACGCAAGGTGGCGGTCGTGGACAGTCGCCAGGTCATCGGTGGAAATTGCATTCACCTTGGCACCATTCCGTCAAAGGCTCTGCGTAACTCAGTCAAGCAGATCATCCATTTCAACAATAATCCGATGTTCCGCACGATTGGCGAGCCTCGCTGGTTTTCCTTTCCTGACGTGCTCAAGAGTGCTGAGCGCGTCATTGGAAAGCAGGTTAATTCACACACATCCTATTTTGCTCGTAACCGGGTCGATGTGTACTTCGGAACCGCAAGCTTTATCGACGAGCACACGATCAACGTCATAAATCCCAATGGCGGTACCGAACAACTGGTTGGCAAGCAGGTGGTTATTGCAACGGGCTCGCGTCCTTATCGCCCGGCTGATGTTGATTTCTCCCACCCGCGAGTCTATGACAGCGATACCATCCTGACCTTGAGCCATACACCACGGCGCCTGATCATTTATGGAGCAGGTGTCATTGGGTGTGAATACGCCTCCATCTTCAGTGGCCTGGGTGTGCTCGTCGATCTGATCGATACGCGCGATCAGCTGCTGAGCTTCTTGGATGATGAAATCTCCGATGCGCTTAGCTACCACCTGCGCACCAATAATGTGCTCATTCGTCACAATGAAGAGTATGAGCGTATTGAAGGCCTGGAGCATGGGGTCGTTCTTCACCTTAAGTCAGGCAAGAAGCTGCGAGCTGACGCGCTTCTGTGGTGTAACGGGCGCACCGGCAATACCGACCAGCTGGCGTTGGAGAATGTTGGTATTGAGGTGAACAGCCGCGGCCAAATTAACGTGGATGAGAATTACCGCACCAGTTGCCCCAATATCCTGGCGGCTGGAGATGTCATTGGTTGGCCTAGCCTCGCCAGTGCAGCGTTTGACCAAGGTCGTTCAGCTGCCGGTAATATTCTGGATGATGATTCAGCGCGCTATGTCGATGATATTCCTACTGGAATTTATACCATTCCCGAAATCAGTTCTTTGGGTAAAAACGAGCGCGATTTGACGCAGGCCAGGGTACCCTATGAAGTTGGCAAAGCCTTCTTCAAAAGCATGGCGCGAGCGCAGATTTCAGGCGAGCCGGTAGGCATGCTCAAAATCCTGTTCCATCGTGAGACTCTGGAAGTCCTTGGTGTTCACTGCTTTGGCGATCAGGCGTCCGAGATTCTTCACATCGGACAAGCCATCATGAACCAGAAAGGTCCTGGCAATAACATCAAGTACTTCATCAATACGACGTTTAATTATCCCACCATGGCTGAGGCGTACCGCGTAGCTGCCTTTGATGGGTTGAACCGGCTTTTCTAAGCCGGCTTAGCCTGTGGTTTGTGATCATCCAGCACGGTTCTAGCCAGTGCTGGATAATCCGTAATTAAACTGTCTGCACCGAAGTCGATTAGGCGTCGCATCAAGGAAGGCTCATTTACCGTCCATACCGATACATGCAGGCCTTGGCGCTGGGCCTTCAAGAGTCGCTCAGGGGTGCACAGCGTCCAATTGAGCGCAAGTAAATGGCAGCCGTAGTTAGCAGCCACTTTCAGCGGATCCAGCCAGGCGTATTCTGCCACTAGCCCACGTTGAAGCCAGGGAGTGTCACGGTTAAGCGCCCTTAATACTTCCCGTGAGCTGGATGTTACCGTAATGTGATCGCTGAGATTGAAGCGTTTCGCTAGCTCATCAATGGCTTTGATGGTGCGTGCAGCCCGGACGCGTGAAGCGCTTTTGACTTCAAGCTGCCAATGCTCGAAATCCACTTGCTCGAAAAGATCCTCAAGGCGTGGAATAGGGCAGGGTCGAGGCCATGAGGGACCTGCCAAGCGTGCGTCATAGGTAACCAGCGTATCGGCAGGCAACTCGGCAACCTTACCTCGACGTCCCGTAGTACGCTTGAGGGTAGGGTCGTGAATGACCATTAATTCTCCATCACTGGACAGGTGGAGGTCCAGCTCGCAGCGGGTTACGCCCACCTGCAGGCACTGCTCAAAACTGGCTAGCGTGTTTTCCGGGGCCTCGCCTTTGGCTCCTCGATGGCCGTAGATGACTGTCATGGCGTTTCCCTGCGATTAAGTGGCTGATGGTCACGAACCGCATCGATGACACGGTCATTCTCAAAATAGACGCTGAAGTCGCGATAGTCCCAGCGAGTAATGGGCGGCTTACCTACGGCTGGATGTTCTTCGTCCGGCAAACCAAAGCGATTCAGCACCTCGGTGCGAAGTTGCCCAGGTTGGGGCAGGGCCGTGTGGGTGTCACCTTGACGACTAATAGGGATCGAGAGCGTATCGGCGAAAACAGCTGTTGGGCCGAGCAACAGTAAAAAACTCAGCCAGTAGTTCACTATTGCTCACCCTTGGGCTGTGCTCTGAGCGTACGGCGCTCATGGGCCTGCTTCTTGAAGATATGCCGAGCAAGCAGCTGGCGTTGTGCATCGCTGATGTCTACGAAGCTGGTGCCTATCTCATAACTGTCTGGCGTAGCCAGCTGGCAGTGAATCACTTCAGCTTTCAATTCCAGGCCTAGTGCTTGAGGCATCAGTATCATGCGCAGGCTTAGCTGGCTACCCAGTGAAAACGCCTCCAAATGCTGAAAGCTGATGCCACCCTCGGACAGTACGACAGGTCTGGGTTCTCCGACTTCATGAATCAAATTCCAGGTCAGTGCCTGACCCAGTAAATCGATTCGCTTGTTGAGCAGCTTTATACAGGCGGCAATTGGGCGGTCGCGCTCATTGACGCTACGCAGAAGGTGCTGTGATTCGAACTCCAGAAGATGCATTTCACTTAACAGATCGAACAAAGGTGACGCATTAGGCGTGGCGGATTGTTCTGTCCCGGCAAGTGGGGTGATTTCCAGTGCGATCGAGTCTGTGATGCGATAGTATTCGCGGCGTTCATCCGCGTCTGGTGCGGTCATGGTAAACCCACGGCGATGATCGAAGCGTTGAGTGTAATGCCTGCTGATGGGGGCTTGCCAGTCTGTAAGCTGGCGCTTCGTCAGGGCTGTGAAGCAACAGGGATTCGCTCCGCCTGAAGTGGCGAACGCTGCATATATGAGTGTAGTCGAGCTTGGGACTATAACGGCCAGTTCTGTATTGTTTGCCGTTTCCCTTGTCCATAAGGACTCGCTTGCGTCCCATTCCTGCTTAAGCCTGGATATGTTTAGACCACTACCTATCTACATCGGCATGCGTTATGTGCGTGCCAAGCGAAGAAATCACTTCGTTTCATTTATTTCCCTGACCTCCATGGTTGGGCTGGCGCTGGGTGTGCTGGTCATGATCGTAGTGCTTTCGGTCATGAATGGATTCGACCGTGAAATGCGCGACCGCGTCCTGGGGATGATTCCCCATGCCACTGTAGAGTCCTACCAGCCGATCAATGATTGGCGGGCTATTGCCGATCAGGCCAGAAAAAATCCTCAAGTGGCCGCGGTTGCGCCGTTTACCCAGCTGCAAGGCATGCTAACCCAGGACAAGGCCGTTCAGACCGTACTTCTCAACGCCATTGATCCGGATGAGGAGCCGAAGGTTTCGATCATCAGTGACTTCATGCGTGAAGGTAAGCTGACGGATCTCAAACCAGGCGGTTTCGGCGTTATTATCGGAACGCTGGCTGCGCAGAAACTGGGCGTTAAAGTGGGCGATAAGGTTACCTATATCGCCCCGGAAGTAGCTGTAACGCCTGCCGGTATGTTTCCCCGGATGAAGCGGCTTACCGTCGTAGGTATTTTTAGTGTCGGGGCCGGGGAGCTGGATGGTTCGGTGGGTCTGATCCATGTTGAAGATGCGGCGCGCCTGCAGCGGTGGCAGCCCAGTCAGGTCCAGGGCATCCGCCTGAAACTGCACGATCTGTTCAAGGCACCCCAGGTCTCATGGGATATTGTCCGGTCGCTGGCAAGTGACAACGAAGACTTCTATGCGCGTGATTGGACTCGCACCCATGGCAACCTGTATCAAGCCATCGGGATGGAGAAGACCATGATTGGCCTTCTCCTTCTTCTGATCGTGGCGGTAGCTGCCTTCAATATCATCTCGACATTGGTCATGGTGGTAACTGACAAGACGTCCGACATTGCCATTTTACGGACGTTGGGTGCCACGCCTCGCCAGATCATGTTTGTTTTCATGGTTCAGGGTACTTTCATCGGCGTAATCGGAACCCTGCTTGGCTGCGCCTTGGGAGTTGTCGCTGCGCTTAATGTCAGCGGCTTCATTGCTTGGCTGGAGCGTACGACAGGACATCAGTTCCTGAACGCTCAGGTGTATTTCATCAATTATCTGCCGTCCCAGTTGCAGCTCAATGATGTCTTGTGGGTGTGTGGTGCCTCGCTGCTGCTGAGTTTCCTTGCCACCCTGTACCCTTCCTGGAGTGCTGCTCGCACCCAGCCTGCCGAGGCGTTGCGTTATGAGTGATAAAGCCGTACTGCGTTGCCAGAACCTGGGCAAGCGCTACGAAGAGGGACCGCAAACGGTCGACGTCCTGACCGGCGTAGAGTTGGAGCTGCTTCCAGGCGAGCGTGTTTCGATCGTAGGCAGTTCCGGTTCAGGAAAAACTACGTTGCTGAACCTGTTGGGCGGACTGGACACCCCAAGTCAGGGCAGTGTGTGGTTGGATGGGGAGGAGCTTTCGGCGCTCAATGAGAAGGCACGCGGTCTGTTGCGTAACCGTGCCATGGGCTTCGTTTATCAATTTCATCACTTGCTCCCTGAGTTCAGCGCACTGGAAAACGTCTGCATGCCATTGCTTATCGGTCGAACGTCGATAGCTGAAGCCCGCAGGAAAGCTTCTGCATTGCTGGAGCGGGTGGGGCTGGGACATCGACTAAGCCATAAGCCGGCTGAGTTATCCGGAGGCGAGCGCCAGCGGGTAGCCATCGCACGTGCATTGGTCAATGAGCCCAAGCTGGTTTTGCTGGATGAGCCTACAGGCAATCTGGATCAGCACACGGCCCATGGAATTCAGCAAATGATGCTTGAGCTTTCAACGTCCTTGCGTACGTCCTTTCTTGTAGTAACCCACGACCAGTCGCTGGCCGCTCAGATGGATCGTACGCTGCGCCTGGAAGATGGCCGCCTGGTTCCGGCCTGACGGCCATTCTTCTCCTGAAACAGTGTAAGGCGAAATGTTCAGACCTTTATCTCTTTTCATTGGATTGCGATATACACGGGCAAAGCGCCGTAAATCGTTTATCTCATTCTTCTCGCTGGTCTCCATGATCGGGCTGACGCTGGGCGTATTGGCCATGATTCTGGTGCTATCAGTCATGAACGGCTTTCAGCGGGAGATGCGTACCCGAATCCTGGGAATGGTGCCTCACGCAACCATTAATGCAGAGCAGCCATTCTCGGACTGGAAAAGCGTAGCGGACAAGGCGGTGCAGCAGCCTCATGTATTGGCTGCGGTTCCCTATACCCAGCTGCAGGGCATGCTATCCCAGCGCGGACGCATGCAGCCGCTGTTGGTGGATGGCGTTGATCCTGAGCTGGAGCCCAAGGTCTCGATCATCGGTGATCGCATGGTTCAAGGGCAGCTGGATAACCTGAGAGCGGGTGAGTTTGGCATCGTTATTGGCGAGATCACGGCTCATCGCTTCCAGCTGGGTATGGGTGACAAGGTCACCGTTATCGTCCCTGAGGTAACCTCTGCGGCAGGCAACATCACGCCACGGATGCGTCGCTTTACTGTGGTAGGTATCTTCAAGGTCGGTGCAGAGCTTGATGGTTCCCTAGGGATTATCAATGTAGCGGACGCCGCTCCATTGAAAGGATGGGAGCCAGGGCTCATTCAGAGCGTTCGTCTGGCATTCGATGATCTGTTCAAGGCGCCACAGTATTCCCGTCAAGTAGCTAATGCCATGGGGCCGGGTTATCAGGCGCAGGACTGGACCAGTACCCAGGGAAGTCTGTTCCAGGCAATGAACATGGAAAAGACCATGATTGGTCTGCTGCTTCTACTGATCGTAGCGGTAGCGGCCTTTAACATCATCGCCACGCTGATCATGGTTGTTGCTGACAAGAAGGCAGATATTGCGATCTTGCGTACATTGGGCGCTACGCCTCGCCAGATCATGTTTGTTTTCATGGTGCAAGGGACCGTGATTGGAGTTATCGGCACGCTTGTCGGTGGTGTTTTGGGTGTTATTGCTGCGCTTAATGTAAGCCAGTGGATTTCAGCCCTTGAACGTATTGTCGGGCATAAGATATTTGGCTCTGACATGTACTTCATCAGTAACCTCCCGTCTGAGCTCCAGCTAGAAGATGTAGCGCTAATCTGTTGCGCCGCGTTGTGCATGAGTTTTTTGGCTACGCTTTACCCTGCCTGGCGTGCGTCGCGCACAGAGCCTGCCGAGGCATTGCGATATGATTAACGAGGCCGTGCTGCGTTGCGTTGATCTGGGCAAACGCTATGTCGAAGGTCCTGAGACCGTCGAGGTTCTTTCAGGGGTCAATCTGGACCTTCAGCCAGGTGAGCGCATTTCCATTGTAGGCAGTTCTGGTTCAGGCAAAACCACATTACTGAACCTATTGGGTGGCCTGGATACACCGTCTCAGGGCGGTGTTTGGTTGGCAGGCGAAGAACTTTCCCGACTGGGTGAGAAAGCGCGCGGTCTATTGCGCAATCGTGCCATGGGCTTCGTCTATCAGTTTCATCACTTGCTCCCGGAATTCAGTGCATTGGAAAACGTCTGCATGCCGCTGCTTATTGGGGCTACGCCGATCTCGGAGGCGCGGGAGCGTGCCGCTCAGCTGCTTAAGCGGGTGGGGCTGGGACATCGATTGAGTCACAAGCCTGCTGAATTATCGGGTGGTGAAAGGCAGCGGGTCGCGATAGCCAGGGCCCTTATCAATCAGCCCAAGGTTGTTTTGCTGGACGAGCCTACAGGCAATCTGGATCAGCATACTGCACACAGTATCCAAGAGTTGATGCTTGAGTTGAGTGACTCGCTGAGCACAGCCTTCCTCATAGTGACGCATGATTTGGCGCTCGCAGCGCAGATGGATCGGTGTTTGAAATTAGCTGACGGACAATTGGCTGACGTATAAGGTTGAACCCGGCAGGATGCCGGGTTGTTGTTCTTGGGCTTCGATGGAGCGGAGTCATGCGCACAGGGATCGTTGCGTTTATTGCAGGCCTATTGGTGCTGCGCTTTCTACCCGAATTGCCTGATCGAGAGGTTCTTGTTGCCTGCTTGATAGTGGCATTCGGTCTGATGTTCCTGCCCCGTGTCTACGTGGCAGGTGCCTTCTTGATAGGCTTTGGCTGGGCCTGCCTGTCGGCTCATTGGGCGCTGGATGAGCGACTGGATGATGGTCTGGACGGACGAATAGTCTGGCTTGAGGGAACAGTTGTAGGGCTTCCTGAGTTGCGCGAAGGTTCGACGCGTTTTCTTTTGGAAAATGCGCAGAGCCGTCGAGGGGCTTTACCAAGCCGTATCCGGGTCTCCTGGTCAAATGCGCCAGCCGTACGATCAGGTGAGCAATGGCGTCTCGCTGTAGAATTGCAAAAGCCGGGCGGGCTCCACAATCTCCGGGGAATGGATGGCGAAGCCTGGATGCTGGCTCATCGAATCGGTGCAAGCGGTGTCGTTAAGGCAGGGCAACGACTTTCCCGTCAGGCCACCTTGGATGCCTGGCGAGACGCATTAAGGCAGCGGTTATTGCATCTTGACGCCTTTCAGCGAAACGGTGGGCTGGCTGCATTGGTTCTGGGCGATGGCTCAGGCGTTTCGACTCAGGATTGGCAGCTTTTACAGGCTACAGGCACTACGCATCTGATGGTTATTTCCGGTCAGCACATTACGCTGCTTTCGGGATTTGTATTTGCGCTGATCGCCGGATTGGCGCGTCTGGGCTACTGGCCTGTCCGGATACCGTGGTTTCCTGTTGCTTGCCTGTCTGCGCTTGTATCGGCGATAGGATACGGATTTCTGGCAGGCTTTGACGTTCCTGTAAGACGAGCCTGCATCATGATCGCGCTGATTACACTATGGCGATTACGGTTTCGTCACCTGGGGGCATGGGTACCGGTAGGTATTGCCTTGGCGGCTGTGCTGGTGGCTGAGCCGCTGGCAAGCCTTACGGCAGGCTTTTGGTTGTCTTTTATCGCTGTAGGTCTCTTGATATGGATCTTTGGCGGCCGTTTGGGTCAATGGAGTCCTTGGCGCAGTTGGGGGCGGGCCCAATGGATGATGGCAGTCGGGCTAGCGCCGGTTTTACTGGCTCTGGATCTGCCTGTCAGTCTGTCGGGGCCGATCGCTAACCTTGTTGCCGTGCCTTGGGTAGACTTTTTAGTGGTGCCAGCCGCCTTGCTGGGTACCGTGTCTCTTCTGATTATTCCTCCCCTAGGCGAGTTGCTACTGTGGTGTTCAGGCGCGACCCTTGATGGTTTATTCGCATTTCTCGGGTACGTGTCGGCACTGGTTCCTGCGTGGCAGGGAGCATGGGTGCCTGCGTGGGCTGTCGCTTTAGGCATGCTGGGTGTGTTGCTATGGCTGGCTCCCGATGGGGTGCCGGTCAGGCCTTTGGCAGTATTTCTGCTGATTCCGTTGTTCTGGCCGCCAGTGACCCGACCAGCGTCAGGACTGGCAAAGGTAACCGTGCTCGACGTCGGACAGGGGTTGTCTGTATTCATACAGACCAAAGGCCACGCCATGCTATACGACGCCGGGCCGCTTAGCGGAAGCTATGATGCTGGCGAAAGGGTGGTAGTCCCCAACCTGAAAGCTACAGGCGTCAGTCATCTAGACATGATGTTGGTCAGTCATGGGGACGCAGATCATGCAGGAGGCGCCGCTGCTGTTTTCAGTGCCTTGAAAGTGGACAAGGTGGTGAGCGGGGAAGTGAAGCGGCTTCCTGCGGGCTTGCATCCGACACCCTGCGAAGATAATCAGCGCTGGGTGTGGGAGGGAGTCTTATTTACTGTCTGGCAGCCTAGCCCCTTGATGAAGGGAAACGCTGCATCGTGCGTGCTGATGGTAGAAGCAGCAGGTGAGCACCTTTTGCTAACCGGTGATATAGACGAAAAGGCCGAGCGTCGCCTCGTTGAATCTGGGCGGGATATACGGGCTCAATGGTTATTGGCACCTCATCATGGCAGCCGAACGGCGTCGAGCGAGCGTTTCGTCAGTCTGGTAAAACCTGAATATGCCTTGATCTCGAGGGGAATTCACAACAACTTTGGCCATCCACATGCACAAGTGATCAGTCGTTATGAACGTCATGGCGTCCGGATTTACGATACAGCCTTGAGCGGTGCAATATCATTTACCCTCGGTAAGCATGATTTGCCGCAAGGCGCTCGTCAGAAGCGTTATTTTTGGCAAGAAAAATAATTGGCGCTTCATGATAGAGTTGCGCACTTTTAAGGAAAGGGTTCAGGGCGTGTTCGAACTGGTCAAAGCAGGCGGCTGGATGATGCTGCCAATTATTCTGAGTTCTATTGTAGGCATGGCTATCGTAGCCGAGCGGTTATGGACACTGCGCCGTGCACGTGTCGTTCCGCCGCAACTGTTGGCTCAGGTATGGAAGTGGCTGCAAGATAATTCGCTCACAAGCGAGAAGCTTAAGGAGTTGCGCGCCAATTCGCCTTTGGGTGAGGTAATGGCTGCAGGGCTTGCCAATTCCCGTCATGGCCGTGAAGTCATGAAAGAGGCCATTGAAGAGGCTGGTAGCCGCATCGTGCATGATCTGGAGCGCTATCTGAATACCCTGGGTACGATTGCTGCCATGGCACCCTTGATGGGACTGCTAGGCACGGTGTTTGGCATGATCGAGATCTTCAGCTCTTTCATGGAAAGCGGTCTGGCCAACGCTCCGGTTCTGGCTGGCGGTATTTCCAAGGCCTTGCTGACCACGGCGGCTGGTCTGATCGTGGCTATTCCTGCCGTATTCTTCCATCGCTTCCTGCTGCGTCGTGTCGATGAACTGATTGTCTCTATGGAACAAGAGTCCATCAAGCTGGTTGAAGTCGTTCAGGGTGATCGTGAAGTAGACTTCGTCACGGAAGGTACCAAAGCGTGAAGTTTCGGCGTAGATCAGGCGGGGCAGCTAGAGACGAGGCCTACGTCAACCTGACATCACTGATTGATGTTGTATTCGTGTTGCTGCTGTTCTTTGTCGTAACTACCACCTTCAACAAGCCGAGCCAGTTGAAACTGGAGCTGCCTGAGGCGCAAAGTGCAGAACCTGCCGAAGCAGCTGCCAAGGACTTGGAAATCAGCATTTCAGCAGACGGCGTCTTTTCACTGAACGATCAAACGTTGGCTAAAGGTGATCTGACTTCGCTCATGACTGCATTGCAGCGTGAGTCGGGTGGGGATAACAGCGTGCCACTGATCATCTCTGCTGATGGCCGCACGCCTCATCAATCAGTGGTGACGGCAATGGATGCCGCTGGAAAGCTGGGCTTTTCACGAATCCGCATCACAACGGTTGAGGCTCAGGCAGACAAACAGTGAGTATTTCCTCACGGCTTCTCAGGGCTTGGTATCGTGGTCATCCGGCCCTGAATGTACTGAAACCCTTAGAGGCCCTGTATTGTCACGTTGCTCGACGAAAGCGTAGGCGCTTTCTGGAGAGCGACAAGGGTGTTTTCGTTTCACCTGTTCCTGTGCTGGTCGTGGGAAACCTCACAATAGGTGGAACGGGCAAAACTCCGATGATCCTTTGGCTCATCGAGCACTGCCGCGGTCGTGGATTGCGAGTCGGTGTGGTAAGCCGGGGCTATGGTGCAAAACCTCCACATTTTCCCTGGCGGGTAATGCCGGACCAGCTGCCTGCGGTAACGGGTGATGAGCCTTTGCTTATTGTTCAACGGACCCGGGTTCCGCTTGTCATCGCTCCGAATCGTCCTGCTGCGGTTCAGGAGTTGCTGCGAACCGAGTCGCTGGATCTCATCCTCAGTGATGACGGTCTACAACACTATGCGCTTGCACGTGACCTTGAGCTTGTCATGGTTGACGCGGCAAGGGGCTTTGGCAACAAGCGCTGTCTTCCGGCGGGGCCACTTAGAGAGCCTATTGAGCGACTGCTAAGCGTTGACGCCATTCTTTATAATGGTGGCACCAGCGATACGGAAGATGGCTACTCGGTTCAATTGAAACCAACGGCCTTGATCAATCTAGTATCAGGTGAGCGCCGGCCTCTCAATTATTTTTCTCCTGGCCAGGAGGTTCACGCACTGGCTGGGATTGGTAATCCTGATCGCTTCTTCAAGACGCTCGAAGCATTGCAGTGGCGACCCATTGCCCACCCATTCGCCGACCATGCAGTTTATACCTCTGAGCGACTACGCTTTCAGCCGGCTTTGCCATTGATAATGACTGAGAAAGATGCCGTCAAATGCAGAGCCTTTGCCGCTCCTGATTGGTGGTATCTTGCGGTTGATGCTCAGCCTTCAGCAGCTTTTGTTTCGTGGCTGGACAGACGGCTAGACCTGTTACAGGCTCAATAACTTATTTACCCAACAAGGATTCCTTATGGATCTCAAGCTTCTCGACATCCTGGCTTGTCCTATTACCAAAGGTCCGCTCAAGCTAAGCGAAGACAAGACTGAGTTGATTAGCAAGGCCGCAGGGCTTGCGTATCCTATCCGGGATGGCATCCCGGTCATGCTGGAAAGCGAAGCCCGTGTCCTCAGCGTTGATGAGCGTCTGGATAAATGACTGTCTCCTATACCGTAGTCATTCCTGCGCGTTTTGCTTCGAGCCGTTTGCCCGGCAAGCCGTTGCAGGATATTGCAGGCAAGCCCATGATTCAGCATGTATGGGAACAGGCGAGTAAGAGCGCAGCCGGTCAGGTGGTTGTGGCTACAGATCATTCCGACATCATGGCAGCCTGCGAGCGTTTCGGTGCACATGCGCTGCTGACGCGTACTGATCACGCTTCAGGCACGGACAGGCTGGCAGAGGTAGCCGAACTTATTGGTCTCCCGGACGATGCCATTATCGTGAATGTTCAAGGGGATGAGCCGCTTGTTCCGCCTGCCATTATCGATCAGGTTGCTCAGAATCTTGCCGCTCATTCCGAGGCGGGCATAGCCACATTGGCTGAGCCCATTCATGATATCGCCGCGTTATTCAACCCGAATGTTGTTAAGGTTGTCAGCGACAAGAATGGTCTGGCCTTGTCATTTAGTCGAGCGCCTATGCCTTGGGCGCGTGATGCGTTTGTCACAAGCCGCGATATCTTGCCCTCAAGCGTGCCGTACCGACGTCATATCGGTATCTATGCCTATCGAGTAGCATTTCTGAAGGACTTTGTGCGCTGGGGTGCATGCTGGCTTGAAAATACTGAAGCCTTGGAGCAGCTACGTGCACTTTGGCATGGCGTGCGTATCCATGTAGCAGATGCCATTGAGTCACCAGAGGCCGGAGTAGATACAGCTGAAGATCTGGAGCGGGTTCGCCGAGTCTTGGGAGGCGAATAATGCGTGTTCTGTTTGTCTGCATGGGCAACATTTGCCGCTCCCCTACGGCCGAGGCCATCTTTCGCGACAAGCTTGTCAAGGCTGGCCTACTTGACCGTATTGTTGTCGACTCGGCGGGAACAGGCGACTGGCATGTCGGTAAAGCCCCCGATCCTCGCTCGATCCAAGAAGGTGCTAAGCGAGGATATGATCTTTCAGGCCTGCGGGCTCGACAGATTACGACTGAAGATTTTCGCTCATTTGACCTTATCTTGACGATGGACCATGAGAACATGGCCTTTTTGTCCAGGCTTCGTCCTTCCAACGCTTCAGCTGAAGTAGATCTTTTGCTTCGCCGTTATGGTCTTGAGCAGGATGAAGTGCCGGATCCCTATTTTGGCGGAGTTGCTGGCTTCAAGCATGTTATTGACTTGCTTGAAAAGGCATGTGAAGCGCTTGTGCATGAGGTAAGGGGGCCACTTGAGCCTTACTGTACGTGAGTGGGTTTGTCTTAAACCTTTTAATACATTTGGTTTCGATGTGCGGGCACGCTTTTATGCAGAGGCTTACACGGATAATGATGTTCGTGAGGCTATGGCGTTTGCCGACAAGCAGGATGTGCCGCTCTATATCTTGGGCGGAGGCAGCAATCTGGTGCTTACGGAAGATGTTCAGGCTCTGGTGCTGCACATGCGTAGTCAGGGGATCCGACTTCTTGAGGAGGGCTCCTCAGGCCGTGTGATCGTTGAAGCTGAGGCAGGTGAGTCATGGCATGGGCTGGTCGAGGCCTCATTAAGTATGGGGCTGAGCGGGCTGGAGAACCTGAGTCTCATACCGGGTACTGTGGGCGCCTCTCCCATGCAGAATATCGGTGCCTATGGTGTTGAGCTAAAGGATGTGTTTCATGGCTTAACGGCATTGGATCGCAAAACTGGCCAGACTTGCGAGTTTACCCTTGAAGAGTGCTGTTTTGGGTATCGAGAAAGCCGATTCAAGCAGGAGCCTGGCCGTTGGGTCATATTGCGGGTTCGTTTCAATCTAAATCGACACGGTACTTTGCGCCTGGATTACGGTCCTGTTCGCCAGCGCTTGGTAGAACAGGGCGTTGATGAACCGTCTCCCCAGGCAGTAAGCAAGGCCATTATTAGTATTCGACGGGAAAAACTGCCTGACCCTGCCATGTTGGGCAATGCGGGCAGTTTCTTCAAAAATCCTGTGGTTTCAAATCAATTGGCTACAAGACTTAAGGAGCGCTATAGCGATCTGGTCGTTTACCCTGTCACGGATGACCAGGTAAAGCTTGCAGCGGGTTGGTTAATTGATAAGGCTGGCTGGAAGGGCTTTCGGGAAGGGGACGCAGGCGTTCATGCGCAGCAGGCGCTTGTACTGGTTAATTACGGTGCAGCGTCGGGTAAGGATATTCTTGATCTTGCTCAGCAAATTCGCACTGATATCGAGAGTCGGTTTTCTGTCCTGTTGGAGATGGAGCCCGGAGCGCTGAATTAGCGGTAACGGCATAATAAAAAGGGATGCATATGCATCCCTTTTTATTTGTTGAGGTATCAGGGCTGCGGTTTAGGCGCCTGCTTTTCCTCTTCGCTTTCAGATGGCTTTTGCTCTTCCACAGCATCCTGCTGAGGTTGTTGCTGCTCTACTGTTGGCTTTGGCAGGGCAAGCTCTGCAGGAATTTCGGCAGACTCAACCCTTTGTGCTGGTAGTTGATTCAAGCTTTCCGGGCTTGGCATAACAATCTCGGCCGTCATGGCAGGCTGGCTTTCTTTCGAGGGCTCATCCAGTGGTTTTTCCACATGTACATTCTCCAGGCGTTCTTGTGCCTGAGTAATGCCAGAGGTGGGAGCGACTTCAACAACAGGTTCTGAATCGGCCGCCAGGACTGGGGAAGCATGTTCTTCGATCGCTGGAGTTTCAGCAGGCGAGGAGGTAGCCGGAGCCGCCGGGCTGACAGATGTTGCAGCCTGTGCCACTGCAGCTTCCTCCTGCTCGCGCGCCAAGCGCTCGGCCTCACGCTGACGACGGCGACGCTCACGAGGATCGTTAGGCGCACGACCAACGGCCGGTGGCGTTAATTTAGGCTGCGCCTCAGTATCAGGTGTGCTTTCGCTTGCCTGAGCGAGTGGCTGAGCCTCGGAAGAAGCTTCCACCGGTGATACGGCTTTTTCTTTCTGCACGGGTGCCGTTTCAATAGCTGCCTGGGTAGGCTCCTCGGCTTGAGGAGCTTCAACCTCTACTACCGCTACCGTCTGACGAGTTTCCACAGTGGTTTCGTGTGAGACAACTTCAACAATAGGCTGCTCTTCAGTGCGGCTAGGCGCAGGGGCGTGCTGGGCGACTGCTTCTGCTTTCGCTTCGGTCTGGCTTGCCTGCTTGGGCTCGTTTCTTTCCGTTACGGTTGTAACTTCAGCTGCCTGGGCATTGACCACTTCGGCAACCACAGCGGCATTGGCAAGAGAGTCAGTGTTTGACTCTTCCGTCAAGGCAACTGATTCGTTGTCGTTTGACTCGCCATGAGTATCGCGCTGACGTTCGCGGCGATTGCTGCGGCGACGCTGACCGCGAGAGCGGCGACGTGGGCGCTCATCGCTGTCTTGATCGTCAGTCTGATCATTCAGCTCTTCATCGTTCAGTTGCTCGGCGTCAACTGTCGCATCCTGGCGTGTTTCGGCCTCTTCTCTGGCCTGACGTCGTTCGGCACGGGAAGGGCGTTCGCTGCGGTTGGGCTGTTCCTCACGGGCAGGACGCTCGTCCTTGTTTGCGCGCTCTTCATGGACAAGGCGCTCTTCACGTGCCGGGCGTTCTTCGCGGATGGGACGCTCTTCGCGTGGCTGACGTTCCTCACGTGCAGGACGTTCTTCACGGCTCTGGCGCTCCGCTCGCGGCTGACGCTCTTCACGTGGTTGGCGTTCTTCGCGGGCAGGACGCTCTTCTCGAGCGGCTTGGCGCTCTTCGCGTGCAGGGCGTTCGGTACGAGGTTGGCGTTCTTCGCGAGTCGGACGTTCTTCGCGATTGTCACGGGCCTGCGACTGACGTTCTTCGCGAGGCTTGCGCTCTTCATCGCGACGGTTGTCACGGCGACGATTCTGCTGACGACCATTGCGGCGCTCATCAGTACGACGTGCTTCGCCATTGGGCTGGGTAGTTTCGGCTACAGCAGCAGGCTCTTCCGTCTTGCCGGCAAACAGACTAACCAGGGAACGCACCAAGCCCTTAAAGAGGCTTGGCTCGGGCTGATGAGCAGGTTTGCTAGGTGCTTCGACCTGCGGTGCCGGAGTGCGCTCGGGTGCGACCTTGACTGCAGCTTCTTGGCGAACAAGGGTTCGTGTAGCGCTTGCGGGCTGGATCTCTTCAGCCTCGCTGTGCGTCATTTCATAGCTGGACTGGCCGTTCAAAAGATCCGGGTTGTCATCACGCAGGCGTATTACTTCAAAATGCGGGGTTTCGATGTGATCATCCGGCAGAATGATGATGCGAACCCGTGTGCGTAGTTCAATCTTGGTGATGCTGTTGCGCTTTTCATTCAATAGGAACGAGGCGACCTGTAAGGGTACGCGTGCTCGAACCTCTGCTGTCCGATCCTTGAGTGCTTCCTCTTCAATCAGACGCAGAATGGCAAGCGACAAGGACTCGACGTCTCGGATAATGCCCTGACCGTTACAACGTGGGCAGACGATGCCGCTCGTCTCGCGTAAAGAGGGGCGTAGCCGCTGGCGGGACATTTCCAGAAGGCCAAATCGAGAAATGCGACCAATCTGTACTCGAGCGCGATCAGCCTCAAGTGCCTCCCGCATGCGATCTTCAACAGCGCGCTGGTTTTTCACCGGTGTCATGTCGATGAAATCAATAACGATCAAGCCGCCGATATCCCGTAAACGCAACTGGCGAGCGATTTCCTCGGCCGCTTCCAGGTTCGTTTGCAGGGCTGTCTCTTCAATATCGCCACCTTTGGTAGCGCGTGCAGAGTTGATATCGATCGAAACAAGCGCTTCAGTAGGGTCGATAACAATCGAGCCGCCAGAAGGCAGCTTTACTTCACGTTGAAAGGCAGTTTCGATCTGACTTTCGATCTGGAATCGATTGAACAGCGGTACGCTGTCCTGATAGAGCTTGATCTTGCTCTGGTACTGAGGCATGACCTGACGAATGAAGCTTAGTGCTTCTTCCTGAGCCTCTACGCTATCAATAAGCACTTCGCCGATATCCTGGCGAAGATAATCACGAATGGCTCGAATGATGACGTTGCTTTCCTGATAGATCAGGAAAGGCGCACTACGCTCGACAGAGGCTTCCTTGATAGCGGACCAGAGCTGCAGTAGGTAGTCCAGATCCCACTGCAGCTCTTCGGTGCTGCGGCCAAGGCCCGCTGTGCGGACAATCAGCCCCATGTCGGCTGGGGCATCCAGTCCATTCAGGGCTTCGCGCAGCTCGTTGCGCTCTTCACCCTCGATGCGGCGGGAAATGCCACCTGCACGTGGGTTGTTCGGCATCAGAACCAGATAGCGACCAGCCAGGCTGATAAAGGTAGTTAACGCAGCGCCCTTGTTGCCACGCTCTTCCTTTTCAACCTGAACAATGACTTCCTGCCCTTCGGACAGAACTTCCTTGATGTTGATGCGACCTTCTGGCGCTTTCTTGAAGTATTCGCGAGAGATTTCTTTGAGAGGGAGAAAGCCGTGACGCTCTGAACCGAAGTCGACAAATGCGGCCTCGAGGCTGGGCTCGATACGAGTGATGCGGCCTTTATAGATATTGGCCTTTTTCTGTTCACGAGCCCCTGACTCGATATCCAGATCAAATAGTTTTTGGCCATCTACTAACGCAACACGTAGCTCTTCAGGCTGCGTGGCATTGATGAGCATTCTTTTCATGTAATACCGTCGGTTTCCGGGCTACCGGAAACGGCGTTCGGCACACACGACTCGCCGAGGGTCGGTGCTTGGGGTCGTATCAAAGGCGGAGCCATCCGCCTTCGTGTCCAGCAGTACTCGGTTGTATGCCGAGCCGCGACTACGTCTCCTGCTTGCTGTCGTAACAGCAGCAACGTCAAACAGTCAGGAGGAGGAATAAGCTGTCAAAAGCGGACGAATAAGCGTCTAAGCCAGGCATTACCGGCTACACAGTTCAACAGCGGTACATCTCCACCCTTCACGTATCCTTCAGGAATCCTGGTGCCGCTCGCAGAATCCGGAGCGGTTGTTTTTTGTACTCACCTTCAACAGTGGGCACGGTGTTTTTATAAGGCTTTTGTTTTAAGTGGCACGTGTACTGCTTATAGCCATACGAACCACTCGAAGGACGGCCTGACGTCCACTGAACATGTTTATGACAGGGAGCTTATTTACAAGCGCTGTGTCATGCCAGGGTTATTGGCTTCCGGGACTATAACAGCAACCATTAAGTGCTTCAATTAAGTGGAAATTGCTATTATGTAGCAATGACTAATCCTACTTCTTCCAACAATGGTGTACAGCTCTTCGAAGTTTCTTCAGAGCTGGCTGGCCAGCGTATCGATAACTATCTGCGTACTTTGCTCAAAGGTGCGCCGAAAACCTTCATTTATAGAATACTTCGCAAAGGTGAAGTACGTGTTAATAAGGGGCGTATAAAGCCGGATTATCGGCTGCAAGCCGGCGATATCATTCGTGTCCCTCCTATGCGTTTGCCTGAAAAAGATGAACCTGCACCTGTCTCCCAGGCGCTTGCCGAGTTGATGGAGGCTGCGATTGTCTATGAAGACAAGACACTGATCGTTATCAATAAGCCTGCAGGTATTGCCGTTCACGGAGGGAGTGGCGTCAGCCTAGGCGTTATAGAAGTCTTTCGTCAGATTCGTCCAGATGCCAAAGACCTTGAGCTGGTTCATCGCCTGGATCGGGATACCTCGGGTCTGCTCATGATTGCCAAGAGGCGCAGCATGCTGCGTCATTTGCATGAGGCCTTGCGTGGAGATGGAGTCGACAAACGCTACCATGCGCTGGTTCGTGGTCACTGGCCTGCAGCAAAAAAACAGATTCGAGCGCCTTTGATGAAAAACAACTTGCGTTCCGGTGAGCGGATGGTTGAAGTCAATGTAGAGGGTAAGGACGCTCTCACGGAATTTCGGGTGCTCAGACGCTACGGTGATTTCGCTACTTTAGTAGAGGCAAAGCCGGTCACAGGACGTACTCACCAGATTCGTGTTCATGCCAAGCACGCAGGTCATTCCATTGCAGGGGATCCTAAGTACGGTGATGAGGCGTTTTCCAGGGAGATTCGGGATTTGGGCGGTAAACGGCTGTTTCTTCATGCTGCCAGTCTTAATGTACCGCTCCCCAATGGGGAAACATTGCAACTGACTGCTCCTGTTGATGAGACCTGGGCGGCTACATTGAGTCGATTGGATGCCTAATTACGACTTGCTGGTATTTGACTGGGACGGGACGCTCTCTGACTCCGTTGGTCGTATCGTGGAAGTTATGCAGGCGGCTGCCGCCGACCTTCGGCTCCCTGTTCGAAGCGATCGATCGATTAAGTCCATTATCGGGCTGGGCTTGCCAGAGGCCATCCAGACGCTTTATCCAGAGATGTCACCAGAATCTGTAGAGCGTTTTCGTCAATGCTATAGCGATCATTTTGTCATGCTTGAGCGAGAGCCTTCTCCGTTTTTCGAGGGTGTGGCTGAAGGCTTGGCAGCGTTTCGGCGCAAAGGCTATCGTTTGGCTGTTGCTACCGGTAAAAGCCGAAGAGGGCTGGATAGGGTGCTTGCAGCCAAGGGGCTGGCTGACTTCTTTGACGTAACGCGTTGCGCTGATGAAACGGCCAGTAAGCCGGATCCGTTAATGCTTAACGAGATCTTGGCGCATTGTCAGGTGCATCCGTCAAAGGCACTGATGATCGGGGATGCACCATTTGACCTTGAAATGGCTCGCAGAGCGCAAATGGCCTCGGTTGCAGTCAGTTACGGTGCTCAGCCAGTTGAGGTGCTGCGTAATTACGAGCCAACGCTTGTGGTTGATCGTTTTGAGGAGTTGCGTGTCTGGTTGGATGCGTAACGATTAATTGAACCAAGCAGGACTACCAATGGCAGATGATTGGAAAGCGTCGGATCGCCCGGCGGATGAAAAAAGCTGGAAGCTCATCGAAAAGGCGATGCTGGCCAGCGTGCATGAGCAAAGAAGGGCACGTCGTTGGGGAATCTTTTTTAAATTCCTAACGTTTACTTATCTTTTTATCATGCTGGCGCTCTTTGTTCCTTTTTCCGGGCTCAAGGGAGAAGCCTCGCGTGAGGGCTCCCATACGGCGCTTATTGAGGTGAAGGGAACCATTGCGGCTGATGAGAAGGCGAGTGCCGACAATATTGTTGGAGCACTGCGCGATGCCTTTAAAGACGAAGGTACCAAAGCCGTTATCCTTCGTATCAATAGCCCGGGTGGCAGTCCTGTGCAGTCAGGTTATGTCTATGACGAGATCAAGCGTCTGCGTGGATTGCATCCTGACATCAAGCTTTATGCCGTGATTTCTGATCTGGGAGCTTCGGGCGCCTATTACATCGCCAGTGCTGCCGATGCCATCTATGCTGACAAGGCCAGTCTTGTAGGCTCAATCGGCGTAACGGCAGCATCCTTTGGCTTTGTCGGAACCATGGATAAGCTAGGCGTTGAGCGTCGCGTTTACACATCCGGTGAGCACAAGGCCTTTTTGGACCCCTTCCAGCCTGCTAAAGAAGAGGAGACCCGCTTCTGGCAACAGGTGCTCGATACTACACATCAGCAGTTTATCGACAGCGTGAAAAAGGGGCGTGGTGATCGCTTGAAGGTCGAGGGTCATCCTGAGTTGTTTTCCGGGCTCGTGTGGTCTGGAGAGCAAGCGCTTGGGCTGGGGCTAATCGATGGCCTGGGTAGTGCCAGCTTTGTGGCTCGGGAGGTGGTTGGTGAAGAAAAGATTGTGGATTACACCGTTCAGGAAAGCCCATTCGACCGCTTTGCCAAGCGCCTGGGGACCAGTGTGGCGGAGCGCCTGGCATTGCTGGTGGGGTGGCAGGGGCCTGTGTTGCGATAAGTTGAGAGGCTGATGCTAGGGTACTGCTACGCCCTCATTGAGTAATAGATCGGTCAGCCGAATAAGCGGCAGGCCGATCAAGCTGGTCACGTCCTCTCCTTCGGTAGAGCGAAAAAGGGTAATTCCCAGTCCCTCGACTTTAAAGCTTCCAGCGCAGTCATAGGGTTGTTCAATATTGAGGTAACGCTCGATTTGATCGCTTTCCAGCGTACGAAAATGAACGGTAAACGGTACGCAATCCAGCTGGCAGGTTCCGGTTTGGGTATTGAGCAGCGCGAGCCCGGTCATGAACGTCACGCTTTTTCCGCTGGCATTCGACAGTTGCTTATGGGCGCGCTCGTATGTCAGAGACTTGCCAAGTATCTGGCCGTCAAGCGAGGCGGTTTGATCGGAGCCAATAATCAAATGGTTGGGGTAATTAGGCGCCAGCGCGCGGGCCTTGGCTTCAGCCAGTCGCATAGCCAAGTAACAAGCGCTTTCGCCTGGATGAGGGCTTTCGTCTATATTAGGTGAAGCGTATGTAAAGTTTAATTTCAGGCGAGCCAGTAGTTCGCGTCGATAGGGTGAGCTTGAAGCGAGCAGTAACGGAAGCATTATAATGAGTCTCTGTGAACGCAGAATCGTCGGTCTAACCGACCAAAAGTCAGCAAAGGATACTATCCTTTGCCTAATTTCCTTTGACAGGCCTGAGGTCGTCTCTATAATGGCGCGCTTATGTTGAATGGGCCACTTCCACCTCACGTAGATCCACGCAAACTGGCTGATCGCGGTGTCACGCTTCGGGGTGAACTGCCGGTATCTAGTTTGCCACGTCTTTGCGAGCAGCTGTCGAGCACTGAGGGAACGGTGAAGGCCGTCCTCGAGTTCTTCCGTGATGAGCAAAGGCTTGTCGTCATTCATGGCGCACTGGATACTGAAGTGCAAATGGTATGTCAGCGATGCCTGGAGCCGGGCGCGTTTCCTGTACACGGCGAGTATGATTACGCAGTGCTATGGGAAGGGCAGTCGGCGGATGCGTTGCCAAAAGGTTATGACGCACTGGAAATCGGTGAAGAGCCTTTGGATCTGATTGGTTTGATTGAGGATGAGCTTTTGCTTGCCTTGCCAATCATTCCAACTCATGAGCCCGGCATCTGCCATCATCCAGCAGGATTCGAAGCGCCTGAAGCGCCCGAAGAAAGCGCGGACGAGGAAAAGCGAGCCAACCCGTTCAGCGTACTGGCGCAGTTGAAGCGTGACCCAAACGTTTAGGAGTTAATGAGTTATGGCTGTTCAGCAGAACAAAAAATCCCGTTCCGCCCGTGATATGCGTCGCTCCCACGATGCGCTCGAGCCGAATGCATTGTCTGTAGAAAAGAGCACCGGTGAAGTTCACCTGCGTCACCACGTGTCTCCGGACGGTTTTTACCGTGGTCGTAAAGTGATCGACAAGGGTTCCGACGAGTAATCCTTGTCGTCACCTGTCATCGCTATCGATGCAATGGGCGGGGACTTCGGTCCCCGCTGCATTGTGCCTGCCTGTATTTCTTTCCTCGCTAGTCATCCTGCCGTTACGTTGATCCTTGTTGGTGATCCTGATGTCATCCAAGGCCATGTCGGTCAGTCCTCATTTGATGATTCTCGTCTGCGTATCCATGTAGCCACTCAGGCCGTTGATATGGCGGAAAAGCCTTCTTATGCTCTTCGTAACAAGCCTGACTCTTCCATGAAGGTTGCGCTGGGGCTGGTTGCCAGTGGCGAGGCTGACGCATGCGTTAGTGCAGGTAATACTGGCGCCCTGATGGCCTTTGCTCGACAGACGCTGGATACGCTTCCTTGGATAGAGAGGCCGGCCATCTATACCCATCTGCCTGTGATGGGTCGTCAATGTGTATTGGTGGATCTTGGCGCTAATCTGGACTGTTCTGCTCTCAATCTTTACCAGTTTGCATGCCTGGGGGCCGCTGCTGCTAAAGCAAAAGGGATACATAAGCCCCGAGTCGCTCTTTTGAATGTAGGTGTTGAGCCGACCAAGGGTAATAGTGTCGTCCAGCAAGCATCAATACTGCTGGAGAAGTGCAGGCGCCTTAACTATATCGGCTTCATCGAGGCGAACGCACTGTTCCGTTCTGAAGCGGATGTGGTGGTGTGTGACGGCTTTGCCGGCAATGTCCTGCTTAAAGGAAGCGAGGGGCTTGTTTCCATGCTTTTCAAGCAGTTGGAAGGGGCGCCTGTTTTTCTAAGGCTCCTGGCTGCTCCCCTGTTATATCGTCTGAGAAAAGACATGATGCCTGCCCGCCATAATGGTGCCGGTTTTCTCGGGTTGCGTGGTCTGGTTATTAAAAGTCATGGCAGTGCTGATGAGTTCGGCTTTCAGCGTGCGATAGAGCAAGCAGTGCAGGCAGTAGAGCTTCGCCTGGATGCTTTGATAAAGGCGAATTTTCTAGACCTTTATGAGGATTCAGTGCCTAAGTGTGACTGACCTCGGTTGCCTGACATCAAACCAAGAACCTGCTACGGCATGCTGTTAGGCTGTGGCTTTTGATGAGACTAAAAAGAGATCGACTATGTCTGCTTCTTTCGCTTTCGTATTTCCAGGCCAAGGCTCACAGTCCTTGGGTATGCTGGCCGATATTGGAGCTCAACATTCGCAGATACGCGATACGTTTGCCGAGGCTTCTAATGCGCTTGGCTACGATATCTGGTCACTGGTTCAGCAAGGTCCGGAAGAGCAGTTGAATCAAACGGACAAGACTCAGCCCGCCATTCTGACGGCGTCTATTGCCCTGTGGCGACTGTGGGAGGCAAGGGGAGGCGTACGTCCTTCTTATGTGGCAGGTCATAGTCTTGGCGAATATTCCGCTCTGGTTGCTGCAGGTGCTCTGGCCTTTACTGACGCTGTAAAGCTCGTTGAGCGCCGTGGACAGCTGATGCAGGAAGCTGTGCCGGCGGGCGAAGGCGCAATGGCCGCTATCCTGGGGCTAGAAGATGCAGATATCGTTAACGCCTGTGCTGAAGCGGCCCAGGGTGATGTTGTGAGCGCAGTGAATTATAATGCACCTGGGCAGGTGGTTATTGCAGGTAACGCAGCTGCAGTGATGCGAGCTGTCGAGCTATGCAAGGCGCGTGGCGCAAAACGTGCGGTTCCGCTTCCGGTAAGTGTGCCCTCCCATTGTGAGTTGATGCGCCCGGCAGCGGAGCGCTTTGCCGAGGCTGTTAACGCGATCCAGTGGCAGCAGCCCTCCATTCCGGTTGTTCAGAATGTAAACGCCGGAGTCAGTGCAGATCTGACAGCGCTGAAGCAGAACCTGCTGGCGCAACTGTACAGTCCGGTGCGCTGGGTTGAGTCCGTTCAACTGCTTGCGGACAAAGGGGTTGCTCAACTGGTAGAGTGCGGGCCCGGAAAAGTCCTGGCAGGTTTGAACAAGCGGTGTGTCAAAGGTATAGAGACCTATAGTCTTGACGCGCCTGATGCTTTTGCTGCTACCCAAGCAGCATTGGCTTGATTTAAGGAGAAAACATGAGCCTCCAAGGTAAAGTCGCATTGGTAACCGGTGCAACACGTGGCATCGGACAGGCCATTGCTCTTGAGCTCGGACGCCTCGGGGCTACCGTGATCGGTACGGCTACCAGCGAAAGCGGTGCCTCCCGTATCAGCGAAAGCCTGAAGGCCAATGGTATAGAGGGCACCGGACTGGTGCTGAACGTTGCAGACAACGCTTCGGTGACGGCAGCGTTGGAACAGATTCAGCAGCTATATGGCGCGCCTGCTATTCTGGTCAATAATGCTGGCATCACGCGAGATAATCTGATGCTGCGCATGAAAGACGACGAATGGTTCGATGTAATCGATACCAACCTGAACAGCCTGTTCCGTTTGTCGAAAGCCGTATTGCGTGGGATGACCAAAGCTCGTTGGGGGCGCATCATCAGCATAGGCTCTGTTGTCGGGGCCATGGGTAATGTTGGCCAAGCCAATTATGCTGCCGCCAAGGCCGGTCTTGAGGGGTTTACTCGGGCGTTGGCTCGTGAAGTAGGTTCCAGAGCGATCACGGTAAATGCCGTGGCTCCAGGGTTTATTGATACTGATATGACGCGTGAGCTGCCAGACGCTCAGCGTGAGGCGCTTCTGACTCAAATTCCACTGGGTC
Source organism: Pseudomonas sp. LTJR-52 (assembly GCF_003691465.1). Classification (NCBI taxonomy): domain Bacteria; kingdom Pseudomonadati; phylum Pseudomonadota; class Gammaproteobacteria; order Pseudomonadales; family Pseudomonadaceae; genus Pseudomonas; species Pseudomonas sp. LTJR-52. Next base: position 3,147,094 of record NZ_CP033105.1, on the reverse strand, counting down.
GATTAGGGCAAGCTGAAGAAATTGCAAAAGTTGTCGCCTTTTTAGCAACGGACAGTGCTGCGTACGTTACAGGTGCTACTGTTCCAGTTAACGGCGGAATGTATATGAGTTAAGCGATTTTTGACGGGTTGAACGACTTTTTGTGAATTTTCAAGACTAGCAAAAAGTCAGTTCAGAGGTCAGGATGTCGCGTCAGCTTGAAATATTGAAAACCCTTTCTATACACTTACGCGCAGTCCGGCTGCACGGATTATTCCATAGGAGTGAAAACACGGTATGAGCACCATCGAAGAACGCGTTAAGAAGATCGTCGCTGAACAACTCGGCGTGAAAGAAGAGGAAGTAACCAACAGCGCTTCCTTCGTCGAGGATCTGGGCGCCGACTCCCTTGACACCGTTGAGCTGGTGATGGCTCTGGAAGAGGAATTCGAAACTGAAATCCCGGACGAACAAGCCGAAAAGATCACCACTGTTCAGGAAGCTATCGACTACATCGTTGCTCACCAGCAATAAGTCGGTTCTTCTGTAGAACACGAAAGCCGCACGCCTGTCCAGGCGTGCGGCTTTTCTATATAACGGTCATCAATGTAATAACTTTAGATGATCGAACAAACGAGCTATGAGGAAATCGTTGTGTCACGTAGACGCGTCGTGATCACGGGCATGGGCATGGTATCGCCGCTGGGCGGGGACGTGCAAAGCAGCTGGGAAGGCATTCTTGCTGGTCGCAGCGGTATTGCCCCGATTGAACACATGGACGTTTCTGCCTTTGCTACCCGCTTTGGGGGATCAGTCAAAGGATTCAACGTAGAAGATTATCTCTCTGCGAAAGAAGCTCGGAAACTCGACCTCTTTATTCAATATGGCCTGGCGGCTAGCTTCCAGGCTATGCATGATTCCGGACTTGAAGTGACAGATGCCAATCGGGATCGAATTGGTGTCGCCATGGGGTCTGGTATTGGTGGTCTCTCCAACATCGAGAACAACTGCAAGGCCTTGTTTGATCAAGGTCCCCGCCGTATTTCGCCATTTTTTGTCCCTGGCTCGATCATTAACATGGTCTCCGGCTTCCTTTCCATCCACTTGGGATTGAAAGGGCCTAATTATGCAATCGCTACAGCATGTACAACCTCCACGCATTGCGTAGGTATGGCTGCACGTAACATTGCCTATGGTGATGCTGATGTCATGGTGGCTGGCGGTGCCGAAATGGCTACCTGTGGGCTAGGGTTGGGTGGTTTTGGTGCTGCACGGGCCCTTTCTACCCGAAATGAAGAGCCTACTGAGGCCAGCAGACCTTGGGATCGTCAGCGAGACGGCTTTGTGCTGTCTGATGGCGCGGGTGCATTGATTCTGGAAGAGCTAGAGCATGCTCAAGCGCGTGGCGCCCATATTTATGCTGAGCTTATTGGGTTTGGCATGAGCGCTGATGCGTTTCATATGACGGCCCCCCCTGAAGATGGCGCTGGCGCAGCACAGTGCATGAGCAATGCACTGAAAGATGCGCGAATCGATCCATCCCAGGTTGATTATATCAATGCGCACGGTACGTCCACGCCTGCTGGTGATATGGCAGAGGCTTCTGCGGTCAAGCGGATCTTTGGTGAGCATGCCTACAAATTGTCGGTGAGCTCTACCAAGTCAATGACTGGGCATCTGTTAGGGGCTGCCGGGGCTGTTGAAGCCATTTTTAGCATCCTGGCCATTCGTGATCAACTGGCGCCACCTACCATCAACCTGGATGATCCGGATGATGGCTGTGATCTGGACTTTGTGCCGCATAAGCCAAAGGCAATGCCTATCGAGATTAGCCTGTCTAACTCCTTCGGCTTCGGTGGTACTAATGGTAGTTTGATCTTCCGTCGCTTTTCTGAGTGATGAAAGACTGGGTTAATGGTCAGCCGGATGAGGCTGGCCTTTCCTTCCGGGATCGTGGTTTGGCATATGGCCATGGGCTTTTCGAAACGATAGGCGTCCATAACGGCCAACCACGATTCCTTGATGATCACCTGATGCGGCTGCTTGATGGATGTCGTCGTCTGGCAATTCCCTTGGAGCTTGATGCAGTCAGGCTTGAAATTCTTGAGTATGCTGCGTTGTTACGCAACGGTGTAGCCAAGCTGATCATTACGGCCGGCCTCGGTGAACGGGGTTATGCGGCTCCGTCGAATCCACTTCCGCAACGTCTTCTGCTGGCCTCTCCTGTGCCTCGCTATCCATCTGAGAATGCTGAGCAGGGGATCCGTCTGTTTCCCTGCCAGACACGTCTGGCTTGCCAACCGCTATTGGCAGGACTCAAGCACCTAAACCGCCTTGAACAGGTATTGGCGCGGGGAGAGTGGCAGGGAACAAACTATGCTGAAGGCCTCATGTGTGATGTGTTTGGGCACGTTGTGGAAGGTGTTTTCAGTAACCTTTTTATCGTGTCCAGGAACACATTGATAACGCCTGTGCTTGATAAATGTGGTGTTGCTGGTGTGATGCGCTCCTATCTTCTTCGCTGCGCGGATGGGCTTGGCGTCATGACCGAAATCAGGCCGGTGACGTTGAGTGAGTTCATGGCCGCTGATGAGGTATTTATGTGCAACAGTCAGTATGGTGTTTGGCCAGTATGTACGTATGCTGAGCATGAATGGCCAATAGGCCCGTTGACACGTCAACTTCAACAGATTGCTTCGAAGGCTCTGGATTCGTAATGCGAAAATTATTGGTTCTGCTCGAGGGCGGCTTGCTCTTGATGGGGCTGGCGCTAGCCGGAATGGGCTGGTTGCAACACAAGGCACTCGAGCAGCCTGTGGCGGTTGGCCAGGAACAGCTTGTCGAAATACCCAAGGGCGCTACGCCGGGCGGTATGCTCCGGCATCTTGAGGAGGAGAAGTTACTAAGCGGATCCTTCTGGTTGCGTTTGTATTGGCGTTTCAATCTTTCCGGACAGGCTCTGCACAGCGGTGAGTACCGAGTAACACCAGGGATGAGTGTTCGTGAATTACTTGCCCTCTGGCAAAAAGGCGAGGTGGTCCAATACAACGTTACGCTCGTTGAAGGCTGGAACTTCCATCAGGTTCGGGATGCCTTGGCTCGTCAGGAAAAGCTGGAGCAAACATTGGCTGGACTGAGTGACGAAGACGCCATGGTACGTTTAGGCAAGCCTGGTATGCATCCCGAGGGACGTTTCTTTCCCGACACCTATCGTTATGTAAAAGGAATGCGCGACGTCGAAATTCTGAAGCAGGCCAGTCAACGTTTGGAGCAGGTTCTTGCCGAGGAGTGGGAAGCGCGCGCCCCGGATGTGCCCTATCAGGAGCCGTATCAGGCTCTGATCATGGCCTCTTTAGTGGAGAAGGAAACCGGGGTTCCGCAAGAGCGACCTCAGATAGCAGGCGTTTTTGTACGCCGGCTGGCATTGAACATGCTCCTGCAGACAGATCCTACGGTTATCTACGGGCTGGGTGACAACTACAAGGGCAAGTTGACCCGAGAATATCTCCGCCAACCTACGCCTTATAATACCTACGTGAACCCTGGTTTACCTCCTACGCCTATCTCCATGGTAGGGCGGGAAGCGATTCATGCTGCGCTGCATCCTGAGCCAGGTAAAAGTCTTTACTTCGTAGCGCGCGGAGACGGAACGCATGTGTTCTCCGATGATATCGATGCCCATAACCGCGCTGTTCGTGAGTATCAACTTAAACGCCGAGCCGATTACCGTTCGAGTCCGGCACCTATTACCAAGGAGTCTGAGTGAGCGGGTTGTTTATTACGCTGGAGGGGCCGGAAGGGGCAGGTAAAAGCACTAACCGTGATTATCTGGCAAGGCAATTACAATCGCATGGCCTTGAAGTGGTGCTGACACGTGAGCCTGGTGGAACTCCATTGGCCGAGCGCATCCGCGGACTTCTGCTCGACCCCTGCGATGAGGGCATGCATGCAGATACTGAGCTGCTGCTTGTGTTTGCTGCACGTGCACAGCATTTAAACGCTGTAATTAAGCCTGCCCTTGATCGTGGTGCGGTTGTCCTGTGTGATCGATTCACTGATGCGACCTACGCGTATCAGGGCGGGGGGCGTGGGCTTTCGGAAGCACGCATTGCCACCCTGGAGCACTTTGTTCAGTCAGGCCTGCAGCCTGATCTTACCTTGGTGTTCGATTTACCTATCGAAATAGGTCTTGAAAGAGCAGCCAAACGAGGTCGCCTCGACCGGTTTGAGCGGGAACAACACAGCTTTTTCGAGGCCGTAAGGCAGACTTATCTCTCCCGCGCCGCGGCTGGTACCGACCGCTATCGGGTGATTGACGCAGCCCAGTCGCTTGCCGATGTACAGCAACAACTTGATCAGCTTGTGCCTGAGTTGTTGGAGCGCGCCCGTGGTTGAGCGGTACCCGTGGCAATCGGAACTATGGGAGCGGCTGACTCATCGTGAACGGCATGCCCATGCTTATCTATTTCATGGGCCAGCGGGTATTGGCAAGCGGGCACTGGCCGAGCGGCTTGTAGGGCGTTTGCTTTGCCAGAACGTAGCAGCAGGGGAGGCATGCGGCCAGTGTAAGGCTTGTCTTTTGTTAAGGGCTGGAACGCATCCTGACTATTTTCTTGTAGAGCCGGAAGAGGTGGAAAAGTCTATCCGCGTTGATCAAATCAGGAGCCTGGTCGACTTCGTTGCCCAAACCGCACAGTTGGGCGGCCGCAAGGTCATTCTGCTGGAACCAGCTGAGGCAATGAACCTCAATGCCTCAAATGCTTTACTGAAAAGCCTGGAAGAGCCTTCCGGTGACACGGTCCTGGTGCTGATCAGTCATCAGCCGAGTCGACTATTGCCTACCATCAAAAGTCGTTGTGTGCAGCAGGCCTGCCCCGTGCCTCGTCCAGAAGAAAGCCTGGCTTGGTTAAGGCAGGCCTTGCCTGATCTCTCCTCGGAGGATCTCAATGATGTGCTGACGCTGGCTGGTGGTTCGCCTTTAACGGCTGCTCGTTTGCATGCGATGGGCGTTCAGGCTTACCGATCACATGTTGTAGATGGCTTGAAAAAGCTCTTGAAGCGGCAGATTGCTCCGAGTCCATTAGCCGAAGGCTGGAACAATATTCCATTACTGCTATTGATGGACTGGTTCTGTGAGTGGGCATTGTTGATCCTGCGCTATCAAATGACTCGGGATCAAGCGGTGACCGGTTTGGCCGATATGAGCAAAGTAATCCAGTATCTGGGTGACAAGGCCGATTCCACTCAGGTCATAAACCTGCAGAACTGGCTGCTCGAGCAGCGGCAGAAAGTAATGGGTAAGGCTAATCTGAACCGCGTGCTGCTACTTGAAGCGCTGTTGATACGGTGGGCAAGCCTACCGCAGCAGGGCTAGAATTCACTTAATAATGGTTGAGTGCTGTCGTATGAGTTTGCCTCCGAATCTGGGTCCTCGAAACGGAATTCTGTCCCTTACGATCAAGGACAAATCAGTACTGTATGCCGCCTATATGCCTTTCATCCGTAATGGTGGCCTGTTTATTCCAACAAACAAGTCATACAAGCTAGGGGATGAAGTATTCATGCTGCTCAACCTGATGGATGAGCCTGAAAAAATCCCTGTTGCCGGAAAGGTCGTCTGGATAACGCCCCGGGGCGCACAGGGAAATCGTGCTGCTGGGGTTGGCGTTCAATTCAATGACGGCGATAACACGGCTCGAAACAAGATCGAGACCTATCTGGCGGGTACGCTCAAGTCGGACCGCCCTACGCATACCATGTAATTCTTTCTTTCGTGCAAGCATGGCCTTGCTGAAAGCGCACGTTTTTACCAGGAAAACCCATGAAACTGATCGACTCCCATTGTCATCTAGATCGCCTTGATCTAACTGCTCACAATGGATCACTGGACGCGGCGCTTGAGGCGGCAAGGGAGAGAGGCGTAGGGCACTTTCTATGCATTGGTGTAAGCGCCGAAAATGCTGCCGATGTGAAGACTGTTGCCGAGCGTTACCCGGACGTGCATTGCTCTGTTGGAATTCATCCATTGGATGTTTCTGCTGAAAAGGAGCCTGCGCTGGAGTGGCTGTTGCGCGAGCTGAATCATCCTCGTGTGGTCGCCATCGGAGAAACCGGGCTGGACTATCATTACGAGCCTGAAAGCGCTGAGCTGCAGAAGCAGTCCTTTCGGTTGCATCTTGAGGCGGGGCGGATTACCGGTAAACCTGTCATTGTGCATACCCGTGAAGCCAGAGCTGACACGTTGGCCTTGCTCAGAGAGGCTGATCTGACTGCTGCAGGGGTATTGCACTGTTTTACCGAGGACTGGGAAATGGCCAAGGCTGCCCTGGACCTGGGTTTTTATATCTCTCTTTCAGGAATCGTGACGTTCCGAAATGCCGAGGCATTGCGTGAAGTGGCTCGTCAGGTGCCAGCCGATCGGCTTCTTGTAGAAACCGATTCGCCTTATCTGGCGCCTATTCCTTATCGTGGCAAACCGAACCTCCCTCAATATGTGCGTGAGGTGGCTGAGTTTTTAGCTTCGGTTCGTGGTGTCGAGCTGGAAGCACTGGCCGAGCAAACTACAGAAAATTTCTACCGGCTCTTTCCTCTGGCAAAAGCTGTATAAAACCAATAGTCAAAAAAAACCCGGTTTTTGCTAACCGGGCCAAGACCATTAGGAGTTTAACGGGATGCACCAATAGCGATGTATCCCACCGATAACGCCTCGGGGGAGTGGCGCTGCCGGTAAGTAGAAGTATTGATCAGTCATGGGGAACATCCAGTCGGGATTGATCATTTTTTAAACAGATTTGGAATAGGCAACCTTTCATTGAGCACTTATCGCGACAACTTCCGGATGATGTCCAGCGTCTCATCCAGTACCTGTTGCGGTGTGTAAAAGTGTGGCGAAAGACGGATGCCAGCACCGCGTTGAGCGCAGATAATGTTCTCGCGCTTCAGGCCTTCAAAAAGAGTCGTATTGTCTTTGCCATCCAGCGTAAACGTTAGAATACCAGCTCTGCGATTGGGATCTGTCGCACTGTGGACATGAGCGCCGGGAAGTGCTTTCAGTCCTTCAATCAACATGTGCATTCTGGTATGTAATTCCTGCGCAACTTGCACCATGCCTACCTCATCGAGCAATGAGAGACTGGCCTTCAAGGCGACAGCGCCGAGCATGTTGGGGCTACCGCATTCGAAGCGGCGGGCGGTGCGTGCAGGTTTCCATTCCCGACTATTATAATCACCAGCATTATCGAGCATATGCCAGCCATATTCATTTAGCGTCAGCTGCTCTCTAAGATCACTCCGACAATAAAAAACGCCAAGCCCCTCTGGGCCTAGCATCCATTTATGCCCGTCTGCCATGGCAAAGGCGCACTCGCAGGCTTGTACGTCCAGAGGAAGTGCGCCTAGCTGTTGAATTGCATCAACACACAACAGTACGCCTTTCTGGCGACAGCCCTGGCCTAATTTGACCAAGTCCAGGCGTAGGCCGCTTGCGTATTGCACTGCGCTGATCGCCAGCAGGCGTGTCCGGGACGTACAGGCCTCTAGCAGCGCCTGTTCAGGATTTGTCCCAGCCAGATTGACCTCAATGACTTCGACTCCAAAGCGGGACAGTGCCTCCCAAACGATTCGGTTCGATGGGAATTCTTCATTGCTGATGACCACTTGATCGCCGGCCCGCCAGTCCAGACCAAACGCAACAAATGACAGAGCCTCTGACGTATTCTTGACCAAGGCTATATCTGCCGTGCTGGGTGCGTTAAGCAGCTTCATCAGAAGCGCTCTCAATTGCTGCTCGATTTCAAGCCAGGCGGGGTAATCCTTGGCTCCCTGGATAACGTTTTCCTGTGCAAACGCCGTTACGGCCTGCGATGCACGCTTCGGCCAGGGAGCTACCGCGGCATGGTTGAGGTAGCGCAGGGTTTCATGATGCGGAAACTCGTTCATCCAGGTGTTCATAAGAGGCTCATCCATACAAAAATATGTATTTTTAGGCATAATGCCGTAATCAATGTGACATCGCCTGTCAGATGCGTATCGTCCATCTCGCGTTGTGCCAGCCGATGGTAATAGCTTCCCCTACCGATACCTTCCGCATTCAGACTCTAAAAAGAAACTTATTTCTATGCAGAAAGAACCTCGAAAGGTCCGTGAATTTCGTCGCCGTGAGCAGGAGATTCTAGACACAGCCCTCAAGCTTTTCCTGGAAGAAGGGGAGGACAGTGTTACTGTAGAGATGATCGCTGACGCGGTCGGGATTGGAAAAGGAACGATTTATAAACATTTCCGATCGAAAGCCGAGATCTATCTTCGCCTGATGCTGGATTACGAGCGAGACCTGGCTTCGCTGTTTCATTCGGAAGACGTGGCACGTGATCGGGAAGCGCTGTCCCGCGACTACTTTGAGTTTCGTATGCGCGACCCTCAGCGCTACAGGCTTTTTGACCGGCTGGAAGAAAAGGTGGTTAAAGCTAATCAGGTTCCTGAGTTGGTCGAACAATTGCATAAGATCAGAGCGTCAAACTTCGATCGTTTGACTCAGCTGATCAAGGGGCGAATCGCTGAAGGGAAGCTGGAAGATGTTCCTCCTTATTTTCACTATTGCGCTGCCTGGGCGCTGGTGCATGGGGCGGTAGCCTTGTACCACTCTCCCTTCTGGCGAGATGTCATTGAAGATCAGGACGGATTTTTTCAGTTTCTCATGGACATCGGCGTGCGTATGGGTAACCGCCGTAAGCGAGACACGGAAATACCGGCTTCCCGGTGAGTCCGACAGTCTGAGCTTGAATAAATCGTTCTCGACCCAGATATCTTTTTTCTCTGTTAAGCAGTTGGAGTTCAAGCATGATCGTTGACCGTCAGGGTCGAGCCTTTCGCAACCTACGGATCAGCTTAACCGCTGCATGCAATTATGCATGTACATATTGTGTTCCCAATGGGAAACGCCTCGTAGCGGCTCAAGATGAGTTATCGGCTGATGCCATGGCTCGTGGTGTTGAATACCTTATTGAGGCTGCAGGCATCGAGCGTCTGCGTATTACTGGTGGTGAGCCACTGGTCACTCCCAAGTTCGAGCCTTTCTTGCAGGCGGTTTCCGCCTTAAAGCTCAAAGACATTAGTCTTACCACTAACGGCCAGCTGCTGGCTAAAAAGCTGCCCATCATCATCGACAGCGGGGTTCGCCGTCTGAACGTCTCTCTGGATACGCTCGATGCGGAAGCCTTCCCTGTACTCGCGCGGGGAGGCGATCTGAAGACGGTGCTTGCAGGTCTTGAAGAAGCCCGTCAGGCAGGACTTAAAATCAAGGTCAATATGGTCCCATTGCGTGGCCAGAATCTTGATCAGGTATTGCCGCTGCTCGAATACTGTCTCGAGCGCGGCTTCGAGTTGCGATTTATCGAGCTGATGAGGATGGGGCATCTCGCGCGTGATCCCAACGGCTTCCAGCAGCAGTTCGTACGGTTGGCAGAGCTTTTAGAGATCATCGGTGCGGTCCATCCTTTTGTACAGGCTGATGCGCCTGTAGACGCCACTGCCTTGCGTTATCAGGTAGAGGGTGGGGGCTACTTCGGCGTTATTGCGAATGAAAGCGTACCTTTCTGCCGTAGCTGTTCGCGTCTACGCTTGTCTTCAACAGGTTGGCTGCATGGCTGCTTGTCATCCAGTAATCGCCACTTTGTTGGTGATTTGCTGGACAAGCCCCGTCATCTAGCGCTTCCGGCGCTACAGCGGTTGCTGGTCAAGGCTTTGGGCGATAAGCAGGACGTTGCGTTCTCTGGTGGTGTAACGGTGATGAAGATCATCGGGGGCTAGCGTATAGATTGGCCTGGAAACTGCTAGACGCGTGTCAGCGCCGGTTTTTCGTCGCCGGTTCAGGAGAAAGAGATGCGTCGTTTCCTCGCCATTTGTGCGATTGTATTGTTGTCCGGTTGTATGAATGTCAGCGATATGGCTGCTGGTACTACTTATCACCTACGGGATGCTGGGTTTCTCGACTACAGCCATACACAGCGATTGAACAACTTCCGGTTGCAGCCGGACTCTTATATCTATATCGCACAAGGTGCGTTCGTGCCGCCAGGGCATCCATATGCCAGGCCCAATGTCGTAGCGGAACAGGCCTTCAATGGTTTCGTGGAATATTTTCCACGGGTACGTCGTGCCAAAGGGCCCATTGGATTGGACGAAGCCATACTCGAGGCACGTAACCTGGGGGCTCACTATCTGCTGTATACCCGCTTTGCAGCCGCTGATGATGCCATTGGCAACTGGCAGGAGTGGGAAGATCAGGAAGCGTTGGATCGAGTAGGTCGGGACCGCAGTGTGGTTCAGGTCATGCTGATCGAAACGGCAACTTATTATCTGGTCGATACGGCCCGTATTCGCAGCCGGGGCGGTTTCCTGACATTTTACAATGAGAAACCCGAAGACCTGCTAGCGCCTCCGCTTGCGGAGTATGCTCAGCATCTGTTGGGTTTGACGCGATAAGGAGTGTTCATGAGTGAGTCGCATAAGGTTGATGACCTGATCGCCCAGTTACCGAACGGGGAAGGTAAGGCATTGCCGCCGGTTCATTCATGGAATCCCCCCTTCTGCGGCGATATCGACATGCGTATCGCGCGCGATGGCACTTGGTTTTACCAAGGCTCTGCTATAAATCGACCTGCCATGGTCCGGCTATTTTCAACCATCCTGCGTAAGGATGAGCAAGGCTATGTGTTAGTGACGCCTGTTGAGAAGGTAGGTATTCAGGTTGAGGATGCTCCCTTTGTGGCCATTGATTGTGATGTACAAGGTCAAAGGCAAAATCAGGTTTTGTGCTTTACAACCCAAGTAGGCGATACGGTGGAAGCCAATGCTGATCATCCCCTGCGCGTGGTCATTGATCCTAGTACGCAAGAGCCTTCGCCATACGTGCTTGTAAGGGATCGCCTCGAAGCCTTGATTCATCGTAATGTCTTCTATCGGCTCGTCGAATGTATGTCGCTGGAACATTATGAGGGGGCGATGTGGCAGGGCCTATGGAGTGGCGGGGCGTTTTTCCCGGTGGCTCGGCAGGACTGAAATAAGAAAGGGCTCCCTGGGGAGCCCTTTTTGTTACATGTTGGGGTAGTTGGGGCCGCCAGTGCCTTCTGGCGGTACCCAGGTGATGTTTTGGGAAGGATCCTTGATATCACACGTCTTACAATGCACACAGTTTTGGGCATTGATCTGGAAGCGTTTCTCGCCGTCTTCCTGCGTCACAACTTCGTATACACCAGCGGGGCAATAACGCTGCGCAGGCTCGTCGTAGAGCGGAAGGTTGCGGTCGATCGGAATGGACGGGTCCTTGAGCTTCAGGTGAACAGGTTGGTCCTCTTCATGGTTGGTATTGGAGAGAAACACCGAAGACAGTTTGTCGAAGCTGATTTTGCCATCAGGCTTGGGATAATCGATCTGTTTGGATTCAGACGCCTTTTTCAGGCAGGCATAATCAGGCGTTGTGTCATGCAGCGTAACGGGTAACTTGCCGCCAAACAGGTTCTGCTCGATAAAATTAAAGGCGTTGCCCTTTATTGCTCCATATTTATGGATGGCGGCGCCGAAGTTGCGGCTCTTGTAGAGTTCCTCGTATACCCAACTGTTCTTAAACGTATCCAGATAACGGGTCAGCTCATCGGCTTCACGTCCGGCTACCAGGGCTTCGGCAATGGCTTCAGCGGCCAGCATGCCGGTTTTCATCGCTGTGTGGCTGCCCTTGATCTTCGAGAAGTTGAGCGTACCGCCGTCACAACCGATCAATGCACCGCCTGGGAACGTCAGTTTGGGAAGTGAGTTCAGGCCGCCCTTAGTAATGGCGCGAGCGCCATAAGATACACGCTTGCCGCCCTCCAGATATTGCTTGATTATCGGGTGATGCTTGTAGCGCTGAAATTCATCAAAGGGCGAGAGGTAAGGGTTGCTGTAGGAAAGATCCACGATCAGGCCCACTACGACCTGGTTGTTTTCCAGGTGATAAAGGAATGAGCCACCTGGGTTATCATCGTCTAGCGGCCAGCCTGCTGTATGCACAACAAGGCCCTGCTCATGCTTGGCAGGGTCGACATCCCAGATTTCCTTGATGCCTATCGCGTAGTGCTGCACATCGGCATGGGCGCCCAGGTTGAAACGCTGACTTAATTGCTTGCCAATATGCCCACGGCTACCTTCGGCGAATAGCGTGTATTTGGCACGTAGTTCCATGCCGGGCGTATAGTAGCCTTCCTTGGGGTTTCCTCCGCGGTCTACGCCCAGGTCGCCGGTTACGATACCTCGCACGATGCCGTTCTCATCAATCAGGGCCTCCTGCGCAGCGAAGCCTGGATAGATTTCTACACCCAGTCCTTCAGCCTGCTGGGCTAGCCAGCGGCACAGGTTCCCAAGGGAAATGATGTAGTTGCCTTGGTTGTGCATGGTCTTGGGGACAAGAAAGTCGGGCAGCTTCCTGGCACGTTCGGCGTCCTTGAGCAGGTAGATATCGTCGCGCTTGACTGGCGTATTCAGCGGGGCACCCAGTTCCTTCCAGTTGGGGAACAGTTCATCGAGTGCGCGCGGCTCGAACACGGCGCCAGAGAGAATATGAGCACCGACCTCGGAGCCTTTCTCTACAACGCAGACGCTGATTTCCTGACCGGTCTCAGCCGCCTTTTGCTTCAATCGGCAGGCAGCGGAAAGGCCTGCCGGGCCGGCGCCGACAATAACAACGTCGAACTCCATAAATTCGCGTTCCACGGACAGTCTCCTCAAGGCATTGATGCTAGTTATATTTTGGCGGCTGTAATAAAGAAAAACATTATATAGGGGTCTTTCCAGAGGTCCAATACAAACGTTTGTTTGAATTTTCTCTCGGACTGGTACATTCTGCTTGTGCTGCCTCCAGAAGCGGCTAGGGTTATGTCGGGTAACTGCCTGTTTGCATTATGGCTTGGTTAAAAAAGCGTTCGGACGGCCTTTGCTAAAGGCAAGTACCCTTTAACTGTGATGCCTTTAGCCTATCGCATTTCCTTCTGGCAGCACGCCGACTTGCCTTGGAGCGTTGACCCTCTCGACTGATGCAGTCAACATACGGCGGTTAATGGTTATTTGTAAGCCGAGAGCCGTTATTTGGTCGATTCGATCGGCTAGGCCTGCCTGGCTACCGTATTTATTCACTACAGAATAATGAGGAACTCATGAAGGTTCTTGTAGCTGTAAAAAGAGTGGTGGACTACAACGTCAAGGTCCGCGTCAAACCCGATAACTCCGGTGTTGACCTGGCCAACGTCAAGATGTCCATGAACCCCTTCTGTGAGATCGCCGTTGAAGAAGCGGTGCGCCTGAAGGAAAAAGGTATCGCTACCGAAATCGTGGCCGTGTCTGTAGGTCCGACTGCTGCACAGGAGCAATTGCGTACGGCGTTGGCTCTGGGAGCGGACCGTGCCGTTCTGGTCGAGACCAATGAAGAGTTGAGCTCGCTGGCGATTGCGAAGCTGCTCAAGGCGGTTGTCGACAAGGAACAACCCCAGCTGGTTATCATGGGCAAGCAGGCTATTGACAGTGATAACAACCAGACGGGTCAGATGCTGGGTGCACTGACCGGCTTTGCCCAAGGGACTTTCGCTTCCAAGGTCGAGCGTGACGGTGACGTATTGAACGTGACCCGCGAAATCGATGGAGGGCTGCAGATCGTTGCTCTGAACCTGCCTGCTATCGTGACCACTGACCTGCGCTTGAACGAACCGCGTTATGCCTCGCTGCCAAACATCATGAAGGCCAAGAAAAAGCCGCTGGATGTTTTAACGCCGGACGCTCTGGGTGTTAGCACGGCTTCGACTGTCAAGACGCTGAAGGTGGAAGCACCGGCTAGCCGTCAGGCAGGTATCAAGGTGAAGTCGGTTGCTGAACTGGTCGAAAAACTCAAGAACGAAGCGAAGGTGATCTGATGGCTATTCTGGTCATTGCCGAACACAGTAATGCTGCGCTCAATGGCGCAACGCTCAATACCGTGGCTGCAGCCAAAGCCATTGGTGGTGATATTCATGTTCTGATCGCCGGTCAGAGCTGTGGTGGTGCGGCTGAAGCTGCTGCCAAAGCCGAGGGCGTTTCCAAGGTGCTGGTTGCCGATAATGCTGCTTACGCCTACCAGTTGCCAGAAAACGTGGCTCCGTTGGTTGTTGAGCTGGTTAAAGGCAATGGGTACACCCACGTACTATCGCCAGCCGGTTCGAACGGCAAGAATTTCATGCCACGTATTGCTGCGCTACTAGACGTGGATCAGATTTCCGAGATCATTTCGGTAGAAAGTCCGGATACCTTCAAGCGGCCCATCTATGCCGGTAATGCGATCGCAACCGTGCAGTCATCCGCTCCGGTAAAAGTTATTACCGTGCGCGCTACTGGTTTTGATCCGGTTGCTGCCGAAGGTGGTTCTGCCGCTATCGAAGCGGTTTCTTCCGTACAGGATGCAGGTATTTCCCGCTTCGTGAACGAAGAATTGGCCACGACAGGTCGCCCGGACTTGGGCGCTGCGAAAGTGGTGGTATCGGGCGGTCGTGGTTTGCAGAACGGTGATAATTTCAAAATTCTGTACTCCCTGGCAGACAAGCTGGGTGCTGCCGTAGGCGCTTCTCGCGCAGCGGTGGACGCAGGCTTCGTACCCAACGACATGCAGGTTGGTCAAACGGGCAAGATCGTTGCGCCGCAGTTGTACATTGCGGTAGGCATCTCCGGTGCGATTCAGCACCTGGCCGGTATGAAAGACTCGAAAGTCATTGTGGCCATCAACAAGGATGAAGAGGCGCCAATCTTCCAGGTGGCTGATTATGGACTGGTAGGTGACCTGTTCGAGTTAATCCCTGAGCTTGAAAAGTCGATATAAGCAATAGCCTCCTAAAAAACCCGCTCGATCGAGCGGGTTTTTTATTGGGTAGATTTTTGTTGACGGACAAATGCCTTTCAACATGACAAAATTCTGGTTTTAGGCAGCGTCATAGAGCTGTCGCCTGACTCTGCAGGAAACCAGATAGTGAAAAAATCTTATTGTTGGGCAGCTTCTGTTTTGGCCCTGTTGCTTGCCGGGTGCGCCAATGATCCCGCACCATCCGAGCAAATGAAACTAACCACCCAGGCATTCGACCAAGCCCATGACATTGGGGCGGATGACTCCATTCCTGAATACAGCCTCGCCAACGACAAGCTTGAACGGGCCCGAAAAGCCATGCGGGTTGAAGATTACAAAAAAGCTCGTGTATTGGCGGAACAGGCTGAACTCGACGCTCGCCTGGCCGAGGCCAAGGTGCTCAATAGCAAGAGCCAGACACATGTAGATGAACTCAACAAGCAGATCGCCCGATTACAAAAGCGTTTGGAGAGCACGCCATGATACGTTCGGTACTGTCGGTGGCTGGACTTGCGCTGGCGTTTTCAATGATCACAGGGTGTACGAGCAGCAGCACCACTACTCGGCAGGCGTTACAGGACGCCAAATCCAGGTATGCCACGGTTAAGACTGATTCCGACGTGCTGCGTAGCGCACCCAAGGATGTAAAAAGAGCCGAGGAAACCCTGGACAAGGCGGAGCAGCTGGCTGGCTATTGGGGAAGCAGCAAAGATGTACGCCACTTTGCCTACCTGAGCCAACGCTACAGCGATATCGCCCGAGAGCATGCAAGCCTTCGCTTGAGCCAGGACAAGGCGACCCAGTTACAACTGCAGATCGAACGCCTGCAATTGCAGTTGCGGGAAAAAGAACTCCGTTCTGCACGAGAGCGTAACGTATGGCTTACCGATCAGCTGTTTAACCTGGGTACGACTCAGACAGAGCGCGGTCTCGTCATGACGCTGGGCGATGTGTTGTTTGCTCCGGGGCGATCACAACTCAATCCAACGGCTAATGAAACGGTTCTCAAGCTTGCCCAGTTTCTTCAAATCAACCCCAAGCGGGAGATCCGAATCGAAGGCTACACGGATAACTCCGGTGATGAGGATCGCAATCTTTCCCTCTCCAAACAGCGTGCCCATGCCGTCGCCAGGGCCTTGAGTGCATTAGGTGTAGAGGCAGGCCGCCTTCAGGTCATTGGATATGGCGAGGATTATCCGGTGACATCCAACGGGACGGCCGAGGGCCGCGCCAAAAATCGCCGAGTCGAAGTGGTGTTTTCTGACGAAAACGGTAATTTCATACCGGCACGTTGAGCGTAAACGGCAGGTTTAAACGGCCTGCCTGTCGCGCTCATGCTTAAAAGCGGCATCCCTTGTTTCATTGCCGACTGATTATCTGTTAGCACTGGCTGTATTGTCCTAAATTTACCAAGCTGTACCGGTGCAATCTGGTAAGACGATGCTACTGTTTCGGTTCAGTGACCAAGGGAATGCGTGCCATGACGAATCTGTTGCTCTATCAACGTATCGCTCATCAGTTGGCTGAAGATATTCGCCGGGGTGTCTACCAACCAGGCGAGCGCGTTCCCTCTGTTCGCAAGATGAGTCAACAGCTGGGCGTCAGTCACGCAAGTGTTTTGCAAGCTTATGCCACACTGGAAGACCAAGGGCTTATCCGGGCTCGTCCCCAGTCAGGGTTTTACGTACACCAGACGCCTGCCTTGACAGCGCCTACACCTGAAATCGGCAGGGTAGAGCGGCCGACCCTGGTCACTCGCGGTGACATTATCAATCAAGTGCTTCTGGAGTCCCGACGAGATGACGTGGTTCCTTTCGGGGCTGCCATTCCTAATGTGGATTTTCTACCTATCCGGGCCCTGCATCAGCAGATTAGCAAGGTGACGCGCTTTCATAGTCAGCGTGCGTTCAGTTATATGTACAGCCCGGGTTACGAGCCCTTGCGCCGCCAGGTTGCGATCCGTATGCGGGATGCCGGGGTCTCGGTGGCGCCTTCTGAGGTTGTTATTACCCATGGCTGTGTGGATGCCTTGCAGATGTCCCTGCGTGTGCTGACCAAACCGGGTGATCTGATCGCTACCGAATCGCCTACCTATTACGGCTTGCTGCAATTGGCTGATGTGCTAGGTCTCAAGGTCGTCGAGATTCCCTGTGACCCACAGACCGGTCTAAGCGTAGAGGCATTGCAGCTGGCCGCGCGGCAGTGGCCTGTAAAGGCGCTGGTCATGACCTCCCGGCTGAGCAATCCCCTGGGCAGTACAATGCCTGAGGCGCGTCAAAAGCAGCTGCTAAGGCTTGCCAATGAGCGTAACTTCATGATCATTGAGGACGATATATACGGTGAGTTGTTCTATGAGGTCGGTGCGACGAAGGCGTTGAAAGCCCATGATCGGAACGGCAGGGTTATCTATTGTTCAAGTTTTTCCAAGACGATCTCACCTGGTGTGCGTATCGGTTGGGTCATTGCCAATCAATACCAGTCGGACATTCAGCGCTTACAGACCTTTACCACCCACTCTGCCTGTAGTCTCACGCAAATGGGGGTAGCGGCTTATCTTGAAAATGGTGGATATGACCGTCATCTACGCTCCATCAGGCAGGAATACCGCAAGAATATGACGGCCTGGCAGCTGGCCGTTCAACAGTACTTCCCAGAGGGAACCCAAATGAGTCGACCTATCGGCGGCTTCATTCTCTGGGTGAGCCTTCCAGCCAGGGTCAATACGAAGGATCTCCACCTCCGGGCGTTGCAGGAGGGCATCAGCATTGCGCCAGGCATCATTTTCAGCAATACGGATCAATTTAACAATTGTATTCGGCTCAATTGCGGGATGGCGTGGAATCGACAAACCGAGCGCGCTTTGATGACGATCGGAATACTGGCCAATCAGCTCTGCCAAGAGGCTCAGGTAGCTGCTTAACGGTGTGAACTCGTTCGCCATTTTGTGAGTCTGTTTACATTAGGCGTGAAGAGGTAAAGGTGTCGATGGGCTCGACCGAGGCCGCAAGCTGGCTGCCGATGATTGGAGTGCTAGGCAATGTACCGCTGGTGCTTGTCTGGCTGACAGGGCTGCTGGTGGCTTGCCTGAAATGGCGAACGCACCGCAAGGCGAGCCTGTTATGCCTGTTGAGTATGGTCATCCTGCTTGTCTGGCTTGCAGCCTATAGCGCGCTTACGCTGGCATTGCCCGTTTTACTGCCGCTCTGGCAGATCCCACTGGCGCCAGGGTGGGCGTATGCGTTACTCAACGCCGTCGGCAACTTGGTCACCGCAGTGTGCTATGCGCTATTGCTGTGGGCCATCTTCACAGGAAGGAGTTCACGACGTTCTGCCTGAGGCTTTCTTATGGGGACTCTACGTTGGATGGTGAGTGGTCATAAGCTGTGCTGGCTGGCGCTGGTGTTGATACTCAGTGGGTGTGATAAGCCGGAAAAGGAACCGCCCAAAAAGCCAGCCGAACCGCAGGCGGCCTCTGTAGAGCAGACCGCGACAAAACCAGTATCGCCATCAGCTTCCCATGCCAAGCCAGTACCGGACACTTCGGCCCGGCAGGAACCCATCCTCACCTCCCGTGTCCCTGAAAGCTTTGATGAGGAGCCTGTGCCGGCTCCTCAGCCGGACAAAAGGCCTGAGCTGGTTATTGAAAAAACAAAGCCCAAACCGGTGCCCAAGACTGTAAAACAGAAGCTTCCCGAACCGGAGGAGCCACTCAAGGTTGACCTGAGTATCCCCAAAGAACTTATCGAGAGCGCAGTGCCTGTTACAGCAGAGCAAAAGGAGCCGACGGGCATGCTTCCTCCGCTGTTCGACAAGCATGAGGAGAATGATCGATTCAACCTGAGCGGTCGAATACTAAATCGCGAACGCTCAGATGATTTCGAAGGTGCTGAGTTGCAGTTTGAGTTCAGGCGTTAGGTCATAACGCAGATACTTAGCGATTCCGGACATCCTTGGCGTCCATTTCCGCGTTTCGCTGGCGGATTCGCTGGCGCTGCTCCTCGGTGAGCTCTACCTTGTTGGCCGAGCCGCGAAGCATCAACAGGCTACCTACAATCGAGCCCACCGCAATAATCAAGAAAAGCCAGGCATACCAAGGCATGGTGCAGTCCTCCGTGCAAATGACACAGTCTATGCTGCTTAGACCCGCCTAGGCAGTAGGAGTGCTTTTAAGCAAGGGTAAAACACTATCGTCTTTCAAGTTGACCCCGGTCAGTTTTAGCTTTAGGGCCTGCTTGATCAGATAGTCGAGTTTATGAACCGCCAAGCGGTACGGGAGCCCCTCGGGCCGTACATTGGAAATACAGTTACGCTCGCTATCCATACGTCCGCGGCGGGGCTGGTAGGTAACGTATAATCCGAGGCTGTCAGGTGATGTAAGACCAGGTCGCTCTCCGATCATCACGATTACCAGCTGGGCATTGAGCCGCTCTCCAATCTCGTCACCCAAGGCCACGCGGGCTTGCTCGGCAATGACCACGGGTATTTGGGACCAGTCGGTATCGAAACGCTCCTTTAGTAGCTCAAGTATGGGAACTGCATGGCTACTGGCCGCAAAGGACGACAGCCCATCGGCAATGACGATAGCGATGTCCGGGGCAGGCGCTTCAGCCATTAACTGCTCACGGCTGGCGATATCCAGCATTCGGCCATGATCCGGGCGTAATAGATACTGCTGCCGATCCGCAGCCTGGCTGTGTACATGAATCGTGCGAAAACCTTTTGACTGGAGTTGCTCGCTCAGCATGTGGACATCCAGCGGATGGTGTACGGCATCTCTTGCCTGCGCATGAGCCAAGCCGAATCGAAGTACTTCCGCCGTGGGGAGGCTTGAGCCAACACGGCCCAATGCTATACGTGCCGACGTATGGGTGCGCAGTTCGTCCCAGGGGTTTGTCTGGACCAGCGTAGGTTTGGCGGTCGTCATCATGCGGCTCCCGGCAGGTGGGGCAGGGCACGTAGCAGCTGGTGCTCGCGGTTGATGTCTCGTAGCTGTCCGGAGGGCTCTGTAATGGACATGCGAGTCAGCCAGGCTTCAAATTCGGGGGCACGCCTTAAATCCAGTACGCTGCGCAGATAAAGTCCGTCATGAAAGGAGGTGCTCTGGTAGTTGAGCATAATGTCGTCAGCGCCTGGAATGCCCATTATGTAGGTCAACCCGGCGACGCCCAAAAGCGTCATGAGTGTGTCCATGTCATCCTGATCCGCTTCGGCATGGTTGGTGTAGCACACGTCGCAGCCCATCGGGACGCCCAGCAGCTTGGCGCAGAAATGGTCTTCAAGGCCGGCCCGGATGATCTGCTTTCC
Organism: Pseudomonas sp. LTJR-52; assembly: GCF_003691465.1. Lineage (NCBI taxonomy): Bacteria > Pseudomonadati > Pseudomonadota > Gammaproteobacteria > Pseudomonadales > Pseudomonadaceae > Pseudomonas > Pseudomonas sp. LTJR-52. The sequence continues at coordinate 3,126,924 of NZ_CP033105.1, read as the reverse complement.
ATCGTAGAGGTACTCGGGACCGATAAAGCCAACCACCGTATTGGTCAGCAGCGGTTTGAACGTCCGCGCGACCGCGTAAGCACGTGCTTCGCAGGTCTGCTGGTCAACACCATGGTGTGCGCTGGCGGAAAGGGCGCTGCCTTGACCTGTCTCGAAATACATGACGTTATCGCCCAGTGTGCCCCGCTTGAGTGAACGGGCCGCATCATGGGCTTCCTGTAACAGGCTCAGCGTTACACCAAAGCTATCGTTGGTCTTTTGCGTGCCGGCAATGGATTGAAAGACCAGATCAACCGGAGCGCCTTTTTCGATCGCCTTGATTTGGGTGGTGACGTGGGTCAGTACACACGTCTGCATGGGAATATCAAAGTGTTGACGCAGCTCATCCATCATCTCCCACAGCGGCGTCAACGTTGAAAGCGAGTCACTGGCCGGATTGATACCGACAACGGCATCGCCTGCACCGTAGAGCAAGCCATCCAGCATGCTGGCCGCAATGCCTTGCAAATCGTCAGTAGGGTGATTGGGCTGCAGGCGCACCGAAAGATGGCCAGGTAAGCCTATCGTATTGCGGAAGCGGGTTATGACTTGGCATTTTTTGGCTACCAGGATCAGATCTTGATTGCGCATCAGTTTGCTGACAGCGGCAGCCATTTCAGGCGTGATGCCTGGCGAGACCGCTGTCAGGGTTTTGCTGTCCGTACTGTCGAGTAGGAGCCAGTCACGAAAATCGCCTACGGTGAGATGGCTGATAGGGGCAAATGCAAACGCGTCGTGACTGTCGATGATCAGGCGTGTTACGTCGTCTTGCTCGTAGGGAATCAAGGCCTCCTCAAGAAAGCGTTTGAGCGGGACATCCGCCAACGCGATCCTGGCAGCCATACGCTCCTCTGCCGAGCCGGCCGCAAGCCCGGCCAGTGCGTCACCCGAGCGCGCCGGACTGGCCTTGGCCAGAAGTGTTCTAAGGTCTTCGAAGCGATAGGCCTGATGGCCGATGATGGTCTGGTAGATCATACACACTCCGGTTCTGTGACTGTCTCAGAGGACCATCCCGAGGACAGGTGCTATCAGGCTCATATGGCGTTGATCTTCAGCAGGCTATCCGTGGGTGCCTGGGCACGCTGGCGTGCGGTAAAAAGAAAGTAGACGAAGCCGACGCCCATGAAGGTTAGGAAGACGAGGCCTATGACGGGGTTGAACCATGCCATGGCGACCAGGCAGACCAGTGCAATCACCAATGCCAGCGCGGGTACGAAAGGGTAGCCGGGCGCACGGTAACTGCGCAGCAGGTTAGGTTCGGTGCGGCGCAGCCTGAACAGGCTCAGCATACTCATGATGTACATGACGATGGCACCAAATACCGACATGGTAATCATGGCGGCAGTCAACGACATGCCTTGGAGGTTGATGAACCCGTCGCTATAGATAGCCGCAACGCCCACGACCCCACCTGCAATGATGGCGCGATGGGGCGTCTGGAAGCGTGACAGTTTGGCGAGCCCGACGGGCAGGTAGCCTGCTCGCGCTAAGGCAAAGAACTGGCGGGAGTATCCCAGAATGATTCCGTGGAAGCTGGCTACCAGACCAAACAGGCCGATCCATACGAGCATGTGTAGCCAACCGGAATTTTCGCCTACCACCATCTTCATGGCCTGCGGTAAGGGATCATTGATGTTGGAAAGCGTACGCCAGTCTCCCACGCCGCCTGCGAAAAGCATGACGCCAATGGCCAGTACCACCAGTGTCAGAATGCCCGTCGTGTAGGCTTTGGGAATGGTGCGCTTGGGATCCTTGGCTTCTTCGGCCGCCATTGCAGCGCCTTCGATGGCAAGAAAGAACCAGATTGCGAAAGGGATGGCAGCGAAAATTCCAGTAATGGCGGGCATACCAAAGGTATCCGAGCCTGCCCAGCCATTAAGGGCAAAATTGCTGAAGCTGAAACCGGGTGCTACTACGCCCATGAAGACCAGCAGCTCCAGAACGGCCAGTACGGTCACGACCAGCTCAAAGGTGGCTGCCAGCTTTACGCCCAGAATATTGAGTGTCATGAACGTGATGTAGGCGCCTACGGCTGCAAGTTTGGGATCAAGCGCAGGGTACTGAACATTCAGGTAGGCACCGATGGCCATGGCGATGGCAGGCGGTGCAAAGACAAACTCGATCAGCGTGGCAAGACCGGCAATCAGACCGCCTTTCTCGCCAAAGGCACGGCTGCTGTAGGCAAAAGGGCCTCCTGCATGGGGAATGGCTGTGGTGAGTTCGGTAAAGCTGAAAATAAATGCGGTATACATGGCGGCGATAATAAGCGCCGTTACCAGAAAGCCGAGCGTTCCGGCTACGCCCCAGCCGTAACTCCAGCCGAAATACTCCCCCGAAATGACCAGGCCTACAGCGATACCCCAGAGATGCAAGGTGCCCAAGGCGGGTTTTAATTGTGTAGTCATCTTGTCTTCTCACCGAGTGGGTTCACGGGTAACCATTGCAGCGAGCATGCCAGCCTGTTATTGGCTTTTTGGCGGCTTTCTAACACCATAGCTGCCCAAACGTAGGGCGCCAGCCAAAAAGTGACTCTTTGTTTTGGTGCATGGGTGTAGCAGACAAGCAATCCTTTTGCCGGGAAATGGCTTTCTGCGACAATAGGGCTTCCCTGGATTCATATGTGAGAGTGCCATGCCTGCTTGCCAGACACCGATTATTGTCGCCCTGGATTTTCCTACTGCCGAGGGCGCCCTGGCGTTGGCGGATCAACTCGATCCGGCGCAGTGCCGCGTCAAAGTGGGCAAAGAGCTGTTTACTTCCCACGGCAGACCTGTCATCGAAGCGCTGCATGCCAAGGGCTTCGAGGTCTTTCTGGATCTCAAATTTCATGACATTCCCAATACCACAGCCATGGCCGTCAAGGCTGCTGCCGAGCAGGGCGTCTGGATGGTGAACGTCCATTGCTCGGGTGGTTTGCGTATGATGACAGCCTGCCGGGAGACGCTCGACACCCTTTCCGGTCCCAAGCCACTGCTTATTGGCGTGACGGTACTGACCAGCATGGAGCGCGAAGACCTGGCAGGTATCGGTCTGGACATCGACCCCAAGGAGCAAGTCCTGCGTCTGGCCGGATTGGCTGAGCGCGCTGGCATGGACGGGCTGGTATGTTCGGCTCAGGAAGCCTCTTCGCTCAAGGCTGCTCACCCCAGCCTGCAGCTGGTCACTCCGGGTATTCGCCCAGCAGGCAGTGCGTTGGATGATCAGCGTCGTATTCTTACGCCTCGTGAGGCGCTGGACGCCGGATCCGATTATTTAGTGATCGGCCGCCCCATCAGCCGCGCCAGTGAACCCGCGGCGGCATTGACGGCTATCCTGGCTGATCTACGCTGAAATCAGGAGAAGCTCGCATGGCTCGCTCTAGCATGAGCGTTGCCTGCGAGCGTCACAAAAGATTTCAAGCCCTGTTCTTCGCTTGTACGGTTCAAGTAGCATCGGGCTGTTCAAAAGGAGAACGTAATGCACGCGCAACTGGAAACCTGTCTCCAAGCAGTCGACAGGGTCCTGCTCGGCAAGGACAAGCAAGTCCGCCTGGCCATGACCTGCCTGCTCGCCAAAGGTCACTTACTGATTGAAGACTTGCCCGGTATGGGCAAGACCACGCTGAGCCATGCCCTGGCCAAGGTACTCGGCCTTTCGTTTCAACGTATCCAGTTCACCTCCGATTTGTTGCCTGGCGATATTTTGGGTACCTCTGTCTTTGACAAGGACACTGGGCAGTTCGTCTTTCACCAAGGCCCGGTTTTTACCGAGTTGCTATTGGCCGACGAAATAAACCGGGCAACGCCAAAAAGCCAGAGTGCACTACTGGAGGCGATGGAGGAGGGGCAGGTCACTATTGAGGGTGCGACTCGCCCACTACCGGAGCCGTTCTTTGTCATCGCTACCCAGAATCCTGTTTCCCAGGGGGGAACGTTTGCACTGCCCGAGTCCCAGCTTGATCGCTTTTTGATGCGGCTTTCGCTGGGCTATCCAGGCCGGGCAGCCGAGCGAGCATTGCTGTTGGGTGGGTCGGGTAGAGACCAGCTTCCCAAGCTGGAACCCCTGCTGGATCATCGGCAGCTGGCCGCTATCCAGAACGAAGTGCCTAATATCCATGCCAGCGATGCGGTGGTGGACTATGTGCTGCGTCTGGTCGAAGCAACCCGTACGCAACCTAACTTTGCCCTTGGTCTCTCGCCAAGAGGCAGTCTGGCGCTACTGGGTGCCGCCCGCGCCTGGGCGCTGTTGGACGGTCGTGACTATGTCATCCCTGAGGATGTTCAGGTTGTACTGCCTGCCGTAGCCGGGCATCGTCTGCGGGATCAGGCTGATCCTGCCGGTCATGGGGGAGGGGCGCTGGTCCAGTGGCTACTCCGTGAAGTCCCGGCACTCTGACGCTTATGAAGGCAGGTTCTTTCCGTCGTCAGTGGGGCGCCTGGCTCGATCGACGCATACCCGCTGCGCCATCCATGGTATTGCACCAGAAGCGCATTTTTATCCTTCCCACCCGCCAGGGCACAGCGTTTGGCGTTGCGTTGATTTTGATGCTGCTTGCAGCCATCAACTACCAGAACAGCTTGGCGTACGGCCTGACGTTTCTGCTGTTTTCGGTTGGGATCGTCACCATCCTGCATACCTATCGAAATCTGGCGGGGCTGCGGTTGACGGCAGCTGGGTCAGCGCCAGCGTTCGTCGACGAACCCGTGCGATTTCGGGTGCGTCTGGACGATGAGGGGCGCGCCCACCAGGCCATTGCAATAGGGTGGGGTAAGGACACACTTCAATACACCGATGTCGAGGCAGGTAGCGCCAGTGAGTTGGACCTCTTCCTGACACCCGTGAGTCGGGGATGGTTGAGGCCCGGCAGGCTGCGGGTAGAAAGCCGATTTCCGCTGGGGCTGATGGTGGCATGGAGCTGGCTTGATCTGGAGCAGAAAGCCTTGATCTACCCAAAACCGATACCGGGTGATTTGCTGTTGCCGGCGGGTCTTGACGCAGACGCTGACGAAGGTGCCCGCACTCAAGGGCAGGGTGCTGATGATTTTCTGGGGCTCAGACCTTACCAACCAGGGGACTCACGTCGCCGGCTGGACTGGAAAGCGTACTCGCGTGGGCAGGGCCTATTGGTCCGGGATTTCGCCATGCTGACAGGCAGTGATTTATGGCTCGACTTTTCTGTATTGGACGGAGATGTCGAAGCACGACTATCCCAACTGTGCCATTGGGTTCTGGTTTGCTCCGCCAAGCAGCAACGGTTTGGACTGCGCTTACCAGGAACCGTGCTGGACCCTGATATCGGTGAGGCACATCAGTCGGCATCGCTCAAGGCACTGGCTCTGTTCGGACAGCCCTCATGACAGCCGTTCAACCTATCCCCCGTATCGCGCTGACCTGGTTGCTGGTTGCCCAGGCATTAGTCATTGCGCCCCACTTGTTTCATCTGCCGTTCTGGATCGTCGGGCTGTGGCTGGGGTGCGCGTTCTGGCGTGTTCAGCAGTTCAGGATGAGGGCTCGGGCGCCTACCCGGATTGAAAAAGCCGGCTTGCTGATTGTAGCTGCCGCTAGTGTCTGGTTCGCTCAGGGTACTGTGATCGGGCTGGACGGCGGAACCGCGCTGCTCATCTCAATGTTTGTGCTCAAACTGGTCGAAATGAACACAAGGCGGGATGCCTTGGTAGTGATCTTTCTGGGCTTTTTTGCGGTTGTCATTGCTTACCTGTTTGATGACAGCTTTCTTGCCGCCTTGTATAGCCTGTTGCCCATCTCTACGCTGCTGGCGGCGCTCATTGGCCTCCAACAGAGCGGCATGGCGCATCGGCCATGGCCTACCTACAGGTTGGCCGGAAGCCTGGTGCTTCAGGCACTGCCACTCATGCTCGTGTTGTTTCTCTTTTTTCCACGCATGGGACCGTTGTGGTCAATGCCACAATCGGGTGACAAGGCCGTAACGGGGCTTTCGGACAATATCGCTCCCGGCGAGATTGCCGAACTTTCCCAATCTGCCGAGCGGGCATTTCGAGTCAGCTTCGAAGGGACGCCTCCGCTACGCAATACGCTTTACTGGAGAGCAGTAACTTTCGAGCGCTTCGATGGCCAGCGCTGGTCGGTCAGCCAGGAAACTGCCTACAGCACCGTCCCACAATGGCAACCGGCTGGCGTTGCTATTCACTACACGGTAGTTATGGAGCCAAGCCAGAAGCCTTGGCTGTTTGCGCTAGACGTGCCGCAAACCAATCAGAGTGACGTCAGGCTGGTCGGAGATTTCCACCTGCAACGCCGAAGACCCGTTGATACACCTTTGATGTACGAAGCGACATCATGGCCGCAGGTGATACGCGAGGAGGCTATAAATCCGGCCAACTCACGGCGCGCACTACAACTACCTTCCAACAACGACCTGCAAGCGCGTGCCTGGATTAAAGATCTGCAGCAGCGCTATCCCGAGCCTCAGGCATTGGCAGAGGCGATACTGCGCTATTTTCGTGAGGAGCCTTTTATTTACACCCTCAAACCGCCAGTCGGAGGGACGAATGCTATCGATGCCTTTCTCTTTGAGCATCGTCGTGGCTTTTGCGCCCATTATGCTGGTGCGATGACATTTCTCCTGCGTGTCGCCGGTATCCCTGCACGTATGGTGGCGGGTTATCAGGGAGGAGAATACAACCAGGCAGGCAATTACTTGACGGTCCATCAATTTGATGCACACGCCTGGGTAGAGTACTGGGTTTCCGGAAAAGGCTGGGTAAGCGCCGACCCTACGGCCCAAGTCGCGCCCGAGCGGGTAGAGCGTGGCCTTGAGGATGCGTTGTCAAGTGCACGAGGTGAAGGTGCTTTTCTAGAGTCGTCACCCTTCTCACCGATGCGCTATCGACAACTCGCTTGGCTTAACGAAGCCCGGATGGCGTGGGACAGGCTCAACTATGGCTGGCAACGCTGGGTTCTAAATTATCAGGCTGAGACGCAAGGCGACCTGCTGCGGAATTGGTTTGGCAAGGTCGATAGTGCCACGTTTGTTGCGACGCTTGTTGGCGGTGGGGGACTGTTGATGGGGCTATTGGCGGTATGGCTGCTCAAACCCTGGAAACAGGCAACTGACCCACAAACACGGCTATTCAATCAGTTCGAACGAGTGGTAAGGCGCTACGGACTGACTCGTGAGAAAGCTGAAACCGTCCGTCATTTCATGCAGCGTACTATTCAACGACTCCCTCACCAGCAAGGCGAAATTGAAGCGTTCTGCCTGACCTTCGAACGCCAGCGCTACAGCCGCGAAACTGTGGATGAACATCTTCTTAAAGCGCAGCTAAAGGCTTTGAAAAACGCTCTAAGAGCTTCAAAAAGCGCTAATCAGGCCTAGATAGAGCGCTCGATCAGCTGACAAAAAGCGAGTGGGACTTCTTGCTCGGCTCGTGAGACTGGATCGCCATTGCCGCTACGATACCTACGACGCCCACTGCAACACTGGTAAGACTATGGCACAGCAGGCCGCTGGTAACAGTCAGCGCAGACAGGCTGACAAGCGGGACCGACAGCATCAGTGCCGTATCGCGTGAGGAGGCCCGATTCATCATATGGCGCATGATTGCACTCCTGTTAATTGATACACTTACTGTAAGGGCTTTGATAATGTGGTCGCGAATCGTTCCTCACTATCAAAGCCATAGATTGCTTGTGCTTAAAGCTTGAGCTGTTGGATGGCCCTGTTCAGGTCGCCCGCCAATGCGGCCAGCTCCTGACTGGTTGCCGATGCATCGGATGTCTGCCGTACGGTATGCTCGGTAACGTCTCGTATACCGACCACTGAGCGGCTCATTTCCTCTGCTACGTGAGACTGCTGCTCGGCGGCAACCGCAATCTGCGTGTTGCTGTCGCGCATCTGCGCCACGGCTCCAGCAATCGCCGCCAAGGCCTGTCCGGCTTCGGCAGCTTCTTCAACACATCCATCTGCTTTGATCGAACTTTCGTTCATGAATTCAACCGCATCGCGCGTTCCTGCCTGAAGCGTTGCAATCATCTGAGTGATTTCGTTGGTTGAATCCTGTACACGCTGTGCCAGATTACGGACCTCGTCAGCCACGACGGCAAACCCGCGACCCATTTCGCCCGCGCGAGCTGCTTCAATGGCGGCATTGAGTGCCAGCAGGTTTGTCTGTTCGGCAATACCATGAATGACGCTGACGACGCTGCTGATTTTCTGGCTGTTGTCAGCCAGATGCTGGATCATTTCAGCCGTCTGCTGAACGCCCTGGGAAAGTCCGGAGATCGACTGGCTGACGCGCTCGACTATGGCCTGTCCGGCACCGGCTAAACGATCGGCTTCCTTGGATTGATCTCGAGTGTCGGCGGTGTGCTGGGCGATGTGATGGACCGTTGCAGACATCTCATTGATGGCTGTTGCCGTCTGGTCCGTTTCGCTCTGCTGATTCAACATGCCGCGCTGTACTTCCCGCATCGTGCTGGCCAGACGTGCTGCGCCCTCATCCAGTCGAGTGGCGGTCTCGGTCACCGTCATGACAATACGTTGATAGCCCCCCTGCATTGCATTGAACGCGTTGGCCATCTGGCCGACTTCGTCACGGCTGTTGAGCGGTACTCGTGCCGACAGGTCACCACTGCGCTCTACGTGCAGCATGACATCCTTGAGTGTATGCAGGTTGGTCAGGATGAAACGGATCAGAAGCTGAGAGGCGCACAGTAGTACCAGCATTAGCACGAAAACGGCCACACCGTATTCGAAGGCGCGATGCATAAAGACCTCGCCAAAGCTCACCCGCTCCACGGTTATGGCAAACGGCTGACCATCGGAGGTCTGGGCAACCCAGGCTCCTGCCAGCGCTTCGCTGCGCTCCAATTCCACCCAGTCCCGCTTTCCACTCAGCGAGACTGCATCGACTCCAAGACGCGCTAGCGCAGCGGTATCGTTGAGTTTCACCGCTGTGTCTGTAACCGGGAATTGAGCAGCCGCTAACGTCGATAGATGGCTGGCTTCCAGTCTGGCAGCGTTCTGACCGGCATCAAGGCGGGCATTCTGCTCAAGATGCATGGCAAACAAGACCAGTAACAACGTCGTAAAGAAAGCAACGGCGTTGACGGCCCAGAATTTGTACTTCAGGGAAATGTCTCGAATCCAACCACTCATGGAATGTTGTGTCCGTAACGGGAGTTTTTCCAGCATAGAGCCGGAACAAAATGTCGAAGCGGTCTATAGAAGCGACCGCTTCTTTCCACTCAGGTTAACGGCACAATAAAAAGCAGCTTTAGGCCGGATCTTCAAAACTCGCTTCAATCACCGGCAGGTTGAAAAACTGCCGGGCTGTGACTGTGGTATGTGCGGCGAGGGCCCGAGGCGACTCGTGACGATGGCGAGCCACTTCATGCAGTACTTCAGTCAGGAATGCTGGTTCGTTATGCCCACTCTTGGGTTTGGGGCGTAGCGTGCGCGGTAGCAGATAAGGCGCGTCGCTTTCCAGCATCAGGCGGCCCATGGGAATGTCATTCATCAGCGGATGAAGGTGGGTACCGCGACGCTCGTCACAAATCCAGCCGGTAATACCGATGTGCAGGTCCAGATCCAAGTATTGATAGAGGGCCTGTTTTTCGCCGGTAAAGCAGTGCACGACAGCCGCGGGAAGCTTGTCGCGAAAATCGCGTATAATGGCCAGCAGACGTTCGCTGGCGTCTCGTTCATGCAGGAAGACCGGAAGTTGTAGTTCAACGGCTATGGCCAGTTGTTCTTCAAGCGCTTTCTCTTGCACGGAGCGGGGAGCAATGTCGCGGTTGAAGTCCAGTCCGCATTCGCCAAGAGCACGTACTTTCTGCTCTTTTGCCAGCGCCTTGAGGCTGTTACCTGTTGTGGCGGTCCAGCTTGCTGCTTCGTGTGGATGAATGCCGGCTGTTGTAAACAGCGTGTTCGAGTCATCCAGCGTGCGGCAAAGTTCGAGCGCAGCCTCGCTTTCAGCAAGGCTTGTGCCGGTCAGTACCATTTGAACGACACCCGCTGTGTGCGCTCGCTCAATAACGGCTTCGGCTTCTCGCACTAGGCTGGGATGAGTCAGATTGACGCCGATGTCGATCAGTTGCATGAGAAATACCTAATAAACGGTGGCCAGCTGAGTATCAGTCTGTCCATTTAATAAAAAAGTCGATCATGAACAGGATTATGTCGGTGTTCATGGGTAGTTCGGCTTCCATTGCCTCCTGGAAAGGGAGGGCATCGTTGCGCCTTGTCTTGCGCTTGGCCAACCATGGAGAACCGGATGGCGCGTCATCTTATTGTTGTGTGTTGTCTGCTATTGTTGTCACCTTTTCCTGCCCAGGCACGGGTCGGAAGTACAGAGCATTGGAAGCAGGAGAAGACCGTACGTGACCTGTCTGCGATTCGAACGGCAGGCGTGCTGCGTGTCCTGGTCAATCAGAACCGTAACAGCTCCGGCGAACTGGACGGCAAGCCCATCGGCATAGAGTACCGTCGTCTTGATGCCTTCGAGCAGTATCTCAACGCCAAGGGCAAAAAGGCTCAGCCGCTCAAGGTTGTTTTCATCCCAAAGCCTAAAGAGGAATTACTGGCTGCGCTAGAGCGGGGTGAGGGTGATATTGCTGCTCCGGGTGAGCTGTTTTCGGGGCCTATCGGGAACAAGATCGTACGCAGCAATCCACTGATGACCAATACGCCACTTGTAGTCGTCAGCCGATCAGGGCAGCGTCGCTATACTCGTCTGGATCAGCTGTCGGGGCGCCAGCTCACTCTGCCAGCCGGTAGCGCAGCCGAACCCGCGTTGCGCGAGCTGAATGCGCAACTGGCTAAGCGTAAGCTCAAGCCCATCGAGCTTGAGCGGGTTGATTCCAGCCTGGGTGTTGAGGATGTACTAGAAATGGTTTCCGCTGGAATCTTCTCCCTTACGGTCGTTGAACAGCCTATTGCAGACCGCTGGGCCAAGGTCTTGCCCAAGCTTCATGTAGAGCGGCGGCTAGTAGTGGCCAAGCAGCAGGACATGACTTGGTTTGTCCGGCGCGATACCCCTGAACTGCGTAAAGCGGTGAATGGCTTTCTGGCTGAACATCGTATGCCGACCGGCAGCGATGTGGCGTTTCAAAAGGCCTACAAAGGCAGTTCCAAGGTCCGGAATCCGTTAGGTGCAGACGATCACCAGCGGCTTACCGAAGTTCGTCCGGTCCTGAAGCGATACGCGAACACTTACAATCTGGATTGGCTAACCCTGGCGGCTATGGCTTACAAGGAATCAGGTCTGGATGGCGCTGCCAAGGGTAGCGGTGGCGCAACAGGGCTGATGCAGATCACACCATCGGCGGCCCGAAGCGTTGGGGTCAAGGATATTCGCACGGTTGACGGCAATGTGCAGGCTGCTGCTCGCTACATGGCAAAGCTGCGCCGCCAATTCTTTTCAAGCCGCACGCTGGATGAGCGTGAGCGTCGGGCTTTTGTTCTCGCAGCTTACAACTTGGGACCAGAGCGGGTTCAGCGGCTGCGGACCGAAGCGAAGCGACAGGGGCTTAACCCTAACAAGTGGTTCTTTCAGGTCGAGCGAATTGCCTCTGAAAAATATGGGATGGGCGTTGTCAATTACGTCAGCAGCGTCAATAAATACTATCTGGCGTATGCCCGCGAGCGTGACCGGCTGGAAGAGGGCAAGCGCAGCATCCGTATTACCAGTCGTTAATCCGGTTGGCAAACCGCCGTGCTTGACAGCATGAGTACCGCTTGCCTAGCATTCGAATGCGCCGATTTAAACAGCAACTTGCGGGGCGCGAGTCTATCGAGACTCAAAAAATACCGCTAAAGCGCTGGCCGGTGATTGCCTCACCGCTGACCAGCGGGACTTATGAGGCGGATACCATCACCATGACCATTTCTCACTGCCAATTGCGCCTGACCCCCATTACTCACGGATCGCTCAGCTCGCATCCTTCTATTTTACTTGGCGGACTGCATCAGCCCACACTGCTCCGGTATCTGGAAGGCTGGCCAAGGCGTTGGCCTGCTTCTCGCTCCTTCCAGATCCGTTTTGCCCAGCAACCGCAGGAGTTGAGCCAATTTGCCAAGGACATGTTTGACTTCGCCGTCATCGAAGCGCCTTCCAGGGAGCAGGTGGCTGCGGTCGTGCATGAATTGACACGGATCGCCCGGCAAGGCGTGATTACCCGGCGTCAGGGATAATCAATTTCTACGATGTACCAGCGCTTCTCGCCGGTTGGTGTCTGCACGGTAATTTCCGCATCCAGCGGTTTACCGACCATGGCGCGAGCCAGCGGGGCGTCGATGCTGATCTGGTTGAGTTTTATGTCGAACTCATCCGGTCCTACGATTCGATAGCGAGCCTGTTCACCCTCGTCATCTTCCAGGGTTACCCAGGCGCCAAAATACACCTTGTTGGGATCTGCCGGCCGCTCGCTGATAACCTTGAGGTTCTCCAATCGCTTACGCAAAAAACGTACACGGCTATCGATTTCACGCAGCATTTTCTTGCCATAGGTGTACTCGGCATTCTCTGAACGATCACCCTGGGCCGCCGCTTCGCTCACGGACTGCGTGACTTGTGGTCGACGGACATTCCAGAGCTCATGCAGCTCGGCACGCAGGCGCGCTTCGCCTTCGGGCGTAATCAAAGGGGTGCCTGCACTACGAGGCGGTCGGTATCGACTCATACATCCATTCCATATAAAAACCTGATTAACCTTCCCGCAGAATGCGTAGCGGACTGACCGTCAATGCCCGTCTCGTTCCCAAAAGACCGGCTGCAGCAATCATTGCTGCGCCTATCAGGGGAAGCAGCAAAAGCCATGGGTGCGGTTGCCATGGCATATCGAACACAAGGCGATACAGCAAAGCTGTAATGATCTCACACCCTAATGCTGCCAAAACTCCACTGGTTGCGCCAAGCAAGGCAAATTCAACCCGGCGGGTGCGTATCAGGAGTCGTCGCTCCGATCCCAGTGCCCGCAAAAGTGCACCCTGGCGTATGCGCTCATCTAGTGTGGATTGAAGACCGGCAAACAAGACCGTCATTCCAGCGGCCAATACAAAGAGCAAGACGAATTCTACCGCAATGGTTACTTGGCCTAGGATGCTGCGTAGTTGCGCAAGGATCGCATCGATAGGCAATAACGTCGCGGCTGGAAACTGACGTGCCAACTCAACCATGGCCCGGTCATGGCCAGGCGGAATGTAAAAGCTGGTGAGATAGGTGACGGGAACATTGGTAAACGTTCCCGTCTGAAAGATCATGAAGAAATTGGGCTGAAAATTATTCCAGTCCACGGTTCGCAGACTACTCACCTGCGCCTCTATGATCTTGCCGGCAATATTGAAGCTGAGATGATCGCCTATCCCTACCTTGAGGCTCTTGGCTAGTTCTGCCTCTACGGATACGCCCGGCAGATCACGTGTTGGTGGTGTGGCGTCCCACCACCGTCCGGCAGTGATGACATTGCCTGAGGGCAGCGTGTCAGCCCAGGTAAGACTAAGGTCGCGACGCGTGGCGCGGTCTCCGCGTGACTCGCTTTCTACGACCTCGCTGGCAGGCTCGCCATTGATCAACACTAAACGACCCTGCACGATGGGATATAACGGTTTCGGATTGGGCGACAGCTGGCCGATCTGTGCCGCAAAGGCGTCCTTCTCAGCAGGGAGGATATTGAGTGCAAAGTAATTGGGGGAGTCCGCTGGCAGCTGGTCCTGCCAGCGGTCCAGTATTTCTCCGCGCAACAAGGCAATAAGCGCCATCGCCAACAAAATCAGGCCAAATGCCAGGGCCTGTCCGGCAGCAGCGACTGGATGACGAAGCAATTGGCCCAGCCCCAAACGCCAGGCAAGCGGTGCCGAGACCAGCAGGCGGCGTAATCCTTTCAAGCCCAGCAGCATTAGTCCGCCAAGCACCACTGTGGCAATCAGTCCGCCACCTAGCAGTGCCAGGGTTAGCCTGAGGTCCAGCGATAACCGCCACATAATCAGCCCTAAGGCCAGCAGGGCCGTACCATAGACGATCCAGCTTCTAGGAGGGACAGGAAGAAGGTCGCTGCGCAGAACGCGCAGGGGCGGGACTCGGCCCAGTGCAGCCAAGGGCGGCAACGCGAAACCAGCAAGCGCGATCAGGCCCGTCCCCATACCCGCAAATGCCGGGAATAGACCTGCGCTGGGAATCGTTGCGGGCAGCAATCCTGCCATCAGGTGGAAGAGCAGAAATTGGGCAAGCCAGCCCAGTACAGCACCCAGTACGCTGGCCGCCAGTCCGAGCATGGCCAGTTGCACGCTATACAGAATCAAGGCTTCCCGGCGCGAAAGCCCAAGGCAGCGGAGCAGAGCGCTCGCATCGAAGCGCCTGACTGCGAAGCGATTGGCCGACATGGCAACTGCTACGCCAGCCAATAATACGGCGGCGAGGCTCGCTAATCCCAGGTAGCGTTGAGCTCGGTCCAGGGCGCTGCCGAGCTGACGATTACCGTCGCGTGGGTCCTCGATTCGCTGATTGACATCGAGACTACGTTCGAGCGTTGCCCGGTAACGCTCCAGCTGATCGGTCGCTCCACTCCAGAGGTCTCGGTAGCGAACCCGGCTGCCCGGCTGGATGACTTCAGTGGCCGGCAGGTCTGCACTGTTCATCAGGACACGTGGCGTCAAACTGTAAAAGTCCCCAGCGCGATCGGGTTCGTAGGTCAGGATGCGAGAGATACGTAGTGTTTTACGACCAACATCGATCGTGTCACCTATCTTCAGTTCAAGTGCCGGTAACAGACGAGCCTCGACCCAGGCCTCCCCAGGATCTGGAAGGCCTCCAACAGTTTCCTGACCTTGTGGAGTGAGCGTGCTCTTGAGCTGTCCCCTGAGCGGATAGGAGCCGCTGACGGCTTTGACGCTGGACAGTTGAATGGCCTGTTCGCCGGCAATGACGCTGGAAAACTCTATGGTTTGAGCATGTTTCAGCCCTTGGGCAAGGCCGACGTCGATCTGCTCCTGACGAGCTGCCGAGGTACCTCGCAGTGCCAGGTCACCGCCTAGAAACTCCGTGGCCCTCAACACCATGGCTTCATTCAGGCGAGCCGTGAAATAACCGATCGCACAGCTTGAGGCAACCGCAATCACCAGTGCAAAGAAGAGCACTCGCAGCTCTCCGGCTCGAACTTCTCGCATAAGCTGCCGGCTGGCTTGACGCAATAATCGGAAGAAGGGGAGGCGAGTCATTCAGGCCTCCAATGTGACTAGGCGGCCGCTTTCCAGACGTATCAGACGATTGCATCGCTGCGCGAGTCGCTCATCATGGGTCACCAGCACCAGGGTGGTTCCAAGCTCTGTGTTCAGTTCGAACAGCAGGTCACTGATACGGGCGCCAGTAGTGGTATCCAGGTTCCCGGTAGGCTCGTCGGCAAACAACACTTTGGGGTTAGCAGCGAACGCCCGTGCGATGGCGACTCGTTGCTGCTCACCTCCAGAAAGCTGGCGCGGATAATGACTCAGGCGATGCCCCAGATTGACTCGTTCCAGAAGAGACTCGGCGCGATCACGCGCATTTTTGTAACCTTCAAGCTCCATGGGGAGCATGACATTTTCTAAAGCGGTCAGGCTGTCGAGCAGTTGAAACGACTGAAAAACGAATCCGACATGCTCGGCACGTATTCGCGCACGCTCATCCTCTGACAATGCGGCCAAAGCATGCCCCGCCAAAACAACATCCCCCTCACTCGGCTGATCTAACCCGGCCAACAGGCCTAGCAGAGTGGATTTGCCGGAGCCTGAGCTGCCTACGATGGCCAGGCTGTCGCCCTTTGCCAATTCAAGGTCGAGGCCATGAAGGATGGTGAGTTCACCTTCCGCGCTGGGTACAACCTTGCTAAGGTTCTGGGCAACTAGAATGCTGGCGCTCATGAGGATTCCGCATGCGTAAATGGTTATCGGGCGGCTGTCTCGCGCTGTTTCTAATCGCGCAACACGCCGCAGCACAGACACTTTTGATCGTTGGAGATAGTATCAGTGCCGGTTTGGGGATAGAAACGGGCCAAGGATGGGCTTCGCTGCTTGAAAAACGGCTGGACGAACAGAAGGGCAGCTACAAGGTCATCAATGCCTCGATCAGCGGTGACACCAGTGCCGGCGGGCTTTCCCGGCTATCGCCGTTACTTAATGAGCATAAGCCTGATGTTGTGCTGATTGAGCTGGGCGGCAATGATGGTTTGCGAGGCCAGCCCCCTGCGCAATTGCAACAGAATCTTGCATCAATGATTGACCAGTCCAAGCAGGCAGGTGCCAAGGTACTGCTTCTAGGAATGCGGTTGCCGCCCAACTATGGCATTCAGTATACCGAGCGTTTCGCTGCGGTTTATTCTAGTCTGGCTGAAGAAAAAAAGGTCGCACTGGTGCCCTTCTTTCTGGAGGGGGTTGGAGGAATAGAGCAGTACATGCAGCCAGACGAAATTCATCCCAATGCAGCCGGACAGCCAAGACTACTGGAAAATGCCTGGCAAGCCTTACAGCCCTTGCTTGAGCGGCCGCAGAATGCAAAGCACTGACATTTTGTAAGATTTTACAGTTTGGGGCGGTTAAATCCGGTTCACCTGCTTTTCAGGTCAACGCCTTTCCGTTAAGGTTGCGCCCCCCTTCTGGAGCCTCAAATGTCGCGTCACGCCTGGTCCTTGTTTGGCTTTCAACTTATCGTGCCTGATTCACAGCTCGATCTGTTCGCCTGCCGGACAACACGGCTGCACATCGTTGCACGCCAGCTTGAGCTAGGCGGACATGCTGATCGTACATTGTGCGGCAGCCTTCTCCCGGCCGAGCCCAAGTTTCAGCCATTAGCTCGGCATTGGCTGAGACACTCGCAGTTATGCCCCCAATGCATGGAACGTCTGGAAGCAGATAAACGGGGTGAAGTGGGTACTGTTTCGTTCCTCTGAGGTCTCACGACCTTATAGGCGCAGTGTTACACTGACACTATTTACAGCATTCTTTTCAAAGGATTTTTCGATGTTGTCTCGCGCATCATCTATCGCCTGTTTATCGCTTGCCGTTAGCCTAACTGCCGGTACGGCTTGCGCCCTGGAATTGCCGCTTCCACCGCCTGGTGAAGATATCGTGGGCGAGGTGCAGGTCATCAAGGCTGCTTACGAAGACACGTTTGCAGACCTGGGTGAGAAATACGATCTTGGCTATTCGGAGATGGTGGCAGCGAACCCGGGCGTTGATGCCTGGTTGCCAGGGGCGGGCACCGAAGTGGTTTTGCCTACACGGTTCATCCTGCCGCCTGGGCCGCGTGAAGGGGTTGTCATTAATCTGGCTGAGTACCGTATGTACTACTACCCCAAAGGGGGTAATACGGTTTTCACCTACCCATTGGGAATTGGACGTGAAGGATGGGGGTCGCCTGTTGGGACTACCCGAATCACCGCCAAGACCAAGGACCCCAGCTGGTATCCGCCTGCATCGATTCGTGCCGAGCACGCCGCCGACGGTGATCCGCTTCCAGCCGTGGTTCCGCCTGGGCCGGACAATCCGCTTGGACCCTACAAGTTGAACCTTGCGCTACCAGGTTATCTGATCCACGGTTCCAACAAGAAATTTGGTATCGGCATGCAGGTCAGCCACGGCTGTTTCCGGATGCTGAATGAGGATCTCAAGGAGTTCGTTGGAATGATTCCGGTGAACACCCCTGTACGCATCATCAACGAGCCTTACAAGTTTGGTATCAGCCAAGGCAAGCTATATCTGGAGGCGCATGAGCCGCTCTCGAGCGAAAATGGCAAGCCGGCCATGATCGACCAGCACACGGCTGTGGTGAATGCCATGATCCGTCGCGAGGACTTGAGTGGTCACGCTGAGCTGAACTGGGAATTGGTAAAGGATATCGTCACAGCGCAGGATGGTCTGCCCGTAGAGGTGGCTCCTACCATCAATCAGGCTTCGCAAACGGCTGTGACTGCCGCTGATCAGCCTGCTGCAGCGCTATAAAACAGTGTGGCAACAAAAAGCCCGCCAAAATGGCGGGCTTTTTGTTGCTCGCAAAAGCCGACCCGAGAGTCGGCTTAACAGGTCAGAGACCTATTATTTGCGGCTGGCTTTTTCCAGCATACGCAGAGCGCGCTCGTTAGCTTCGTCAGCAGTCTGCTGAGCTTTCTGAGCAGCAGCCAGAGCGTCGTCAGCATGACGATAAGCTTCGTCTGCACGAGCCTGAGCGCGAGCAGCAGCGTCTTCAGTAGCGGTCAGACGGGCTTCGCTTTCTTTGGAAGCGTGGCTGCAACCAGTAGCCAGGGCAGCTGCCAGAGCCAGAGCGGCAAATTTCAGAGCGTTGTTCATCATTATCCCCTTGAGGTGGACTTCCATATAGAGTGCAAATTTCCCAGCGGAAAATTGCGCGCTACATACTACTCATAACGTGTAGTAAGTAAACTGAGCGAATGCAAGGTTCGCGAGTTTTTTTCACTTTCCCTTTCATAAGCTCGATAAATTGACATTGCGTTGCTTAAAAAGTGTCCAAGGGTGACTGATGACGGGTTTTCTGACGGTATAAGGAGCGCGACTAAGGTAAACAGTTACAAGGCTAATGGGTTGTATTAATGCAAACTTCAACGCACTATTAAGCTCTGAGTCTTGCGCCAGATGCTCGTTGTATTAAGCCTAAGGTCATGATTGTTATGCGATGGCCGGCCCGAACGGGGCAGCCATTTCTGTAGTCTGAAAATAGGCTCGGCAGCAATGTCGCTTCCCAATAAGAGAGATAAGGCGGGTAATCGGTTTTCCGCCAAGGAGCAGATATGAACGAGTCGTTTTCAATCGACCACGACCTCTCATCTCACCAGTTTGTCATCCACGTCGATGGGCAGCGCGCGTATCTTGCCTATATGGATCTTGGTAAGCAGACCATGGATTTTTACAGAACCTTTGTGCCCGATAATCTGCGGGGCAGGGGAATAGCCGCAGCGTTAGCCGAACACGCACTGACGTACGCGGAGTCACGTGGCTACAGCGTCATTCCATCCTGCTCCTATGTCGAGCGTTATATCGAGCGGCGTCAGCAGAAGCTAACGGCTCCTCACTAATCGACAGGCATAAAAAAGCCGGGTAAAGAACCCGGCTATAAGAAGACTAGCAATCAATCGCGCTTGCGCTTGGGCAGTACGTCCTTGAGCTTGTTATGCATGCTCATGATGCTCTGTTCTGTCATTTCCCAATCGATGCAGGCATCTGTAACCGAAACGCCGTATTTCAGTTCGTTGAGATCCTTAGGAATCGGCTGGTTGCCATAGCCCAGATGGCTCTCCACCATCAATCCGATAATGGACTGGTTGCCTTCGATAATCTGGTTGGCAACGTTATCCATTACCAGCGGCTGCAGTGAGGCATCCTTGTTAGAGTTTGCATGGCTGCAATCCACCATGATATTAGCCTTGACCTTGGCTTTGCTTAATTCACGTTCGCATACCGCAACGCTGACCGAGTCGTAGTTCGGTTTGCCGTTACCGCCGCGCAGAACCACATGACCGTAGGGGTTACCTTTGGTCTGCACGATCGAGACCTGTCCCTGCTGATTGATGCCGAGGAAACGATGTGGGTTTGAGACCGATTGCAAGGCGTTGATAGCAACGGTCAGGCTGCCATCGGTGCCGTTCTTGAAGCCAACGGCCGATGAAAGGCCGGAAGCCATTTCACGGTGCGTTTGGGACTCCGTGGTCCGGGCGCCAATTGCAGACCAGCTGATCAGGTCCTGAAGATACTGTGGTGAGATGGGATCTAGTGCTTCGGTGGCAGTAGGCAAGCCTTTCTCGGCCAGCTCCAGCAGCAATTGGCGACCAATGTGCAAACCATCCTGAATCTTGAAGGAGTCGTCGAGGTAGGGATCGTTGATAAGCCCTTTCCAGCCGACTGTCGTCCGCGGCTTCTCAAAATACACCCGCATGACAAGGAATAGGGTATCGGAAACTTTTTCGGCCAGAACCTTCAGGCGGTCGGCGTACTCGTGGGCTGCCTTGATGTCATGAATGGAGCAGGGGCCAATCACGACAAAAATCCGATGATCCTTGCCATCAAGGATATCACGCACCACCTGGCGACCCTGAGCAACTGTCTTGGAGGCGCTCTCGGTCAAAGGAATCTCTAGCTTGAGTTGCTCAGGCGTTATCAGGGGGTCGTTTGATACGACGTTTAGGTCATTTATAGGTAAATCGGCCATAGTGTTCTCGGAGGCCACGGTGCCTGCTTGGGCATAACCGGCTGGCGTTACGCGGTAAAAGGTGGACAAGAGGCTAACCATAACGTGTCTTCATAGGAGGCGACAATGGCCTTTTCCGGTTCGAGAGACGAAGCGGCCTGTTGCGTCCTTGAATGTCTTGACCAGTACGAAATAGCGAGGCTTTGTGGAATTAAGTGATCTTGATGCGGATCAGGCGTTGTTGGCGCTTTCGGGAGTAACGTTGCTTATCTTCACCAGTGAAGGGTGCTCAAGTTGCCGGTGGGCGCGAGAGCGCTTGCCGGAGATGAACTTGCCATGCGATCGAATCGCCTGGGTCGATGCGGAGCGAAACGGAGGAATGGTGCAGCGCTATGAGGTATTTCACTTGCCTGCTCTGTTCGTAGTACGTCAAGGGCTATTTTATGGTGGGCTGAAAACGCGGATGACCGAGTCTGAATTGAATCAGGGAATTCTGGCTTGTCTGAGCCGTGATGCTGATGATTTACCTTGATGAGAGAAGTGTGGTGTTAACTAACCAAGTCGCAAATTAAGGCATTTACCAGCATTTTGCACGGCGAAGTGGCAGTACGCTGCTACGCTTTCCTATGATGAATAAGCATTCGGCATGTCGTATGACGGCCATCCACG
Source organism: Pseudomonas sp. LTJR-52 (assembly GCF_003691465.1). Lineage (NCBI taxonomy): Bacteria > Pseudomonadati > Pseudomonadota > Gammaproteobacteria > Pseudomonadales > Pseudomonadaceae > Pseudomonas > Pseudomonas sp. LTJR-52. The sequence goes on along the minus strand of NZ_CP033105.1, from coordinate 3,106,087 downwards.
TCAGTAGTTGAGGGGGCCAATTGATCCAATCGATTCTTTATGCAACTGATCTGGGCATCTACTCATCCTCTGTCTTGCAGCATGCGCTTTCCTTGGCGCGAGCGCATGATGCTAAGTTGTATGTCGTACATGCGGTTGAACCCTTGGGGTTGTTCGCTGACTCGATTTTGCAAACCTATATGGATGCCTCCACGTTGGCACAATTGAACAAGCAGGGTTTCAATACCGTTTTAGCCAATATTGAGCAGCGCGTGATCGAGTGTCTGCGCGATGAAATGGGGGAGACTGCGCAGGAGTTTGACCGTATCCGTTTGGTGCGGGTCGTTCAGGGAGATCCCGCTCAGGTCATTCTTGATCAGTCCCATGATCTGGCTGTCGATTTGATTGTGTTGGGCAGTCATAGTCATGGCAGTACTTGGGATACACCGCTGGGACGTACTGCAGGCAAAGTTCTGCAAATGGCGGATGTGCCTGTCTATCTTGTACCCATGTTGCAGCATCGCAGCCATTGATAATTACCAATGGCTATAAATATTTTCGTAGTACGTTAATATAGGTTATAACAACGGTGCTGTTAGCTATAGCAAGGAGCCATCATGAAGCTTCAGCAATTGAGGTACATATGGGAAGTGGCGCATCACGATCTCAATGTTTCTGCGACAGCGCAAAGCCTGTATACCTCCCAGCCAGGCATCAGTAAGCAGATCCGGTTGCTTGAGGATGAGTTGGGGGTAGAGGTGTTTGCTCGAAGCGGCAAGCACCTGACACGCATTACGCCAGCGGGTGAGCGGATTATCCAGACCGCTGGTGAGATCCTGCGTAAGTGCGAAAGCATCAAGCAGATCGCCCAAGAGTTCTCCAACGAGAAGAAAGGCACGCTTTCAATCTCCACGACGCACACCCAGGCCCGCTATGCCTTGCCGGATGTGATCAGTGATTTCATGAAGCAATATCCGGATGTCGCTCTGCACATGCAGCAGGGTACACCTATGCAGATTGCTGAAATGGCAGCAGATGGCACAGTTGATTTTGCCATTGCAACGGAAGGCCTTGAGCATTTTGGTGATCTGATCATGCTGCCCTGCTATCGATGGAATCGATGTGTCATCGTGCCCCATGGTCACCCCTTGGCCAAAGTGCCCAAGCTCACCCTGGAAGCCCTGGCTGAGCATCCCATCGTCACCTACGTTTTCGGTTTTACAGGACGTTCCAAGCTAGATGAGGCCTTTAGCCGGCGAGGATTGGAGCCAAAAGTCGTTTTCACCGCAGCCGATGCCGACGTTATCAAGACCTATGTAAGGCTCGGTCTGGGGGTGGGAATCGTGGCGGATATGGCGGTTGACCATAAGCTCGACAGTGACCTTGTTGCGCTGGACGCCAGTGAATTGTTCGAGGCCAGCATTACCAAGATCGGCTTGCGTCGGGGGACCTTCCTGCGGGGATATATGTGTGACTTCATCAGTCGTTTCGCCCCGCATCTGACGCGTGAAGTCCTGGTGCAGGCGATGCAGTGCCATAGCCGCCAGGAAGTTGAAGACCTGTTTGCTGATGTCACATTGCCGACCTACTAGATTCGCTTAATCATCGTATGAAAGAAAGGGAGTCACTTCGTCTCATTTTGTGTCAGAGTGACGGGGTGAGCTTTCCAGCGGCTCACAGGTGTCCCTTACAAGAAAAACAATACGAGGTTCATACGATGAAAGTGTCCCGAAAGTCTGCTGTTCTGCTAGGTATAGGTTTCGCTCTTATGTCCGGACTCTCCCAAGCCAGCTCGTTGCATGTTGATCGTGCCCCGTTCGGGTCACTTCCTGATGGCCGTGCCATCGAGCGCTATACGCTACAAAACAGCAACGGGATGCGAGTTGGCATCATTACCTATGGCGGTATCGTCCAATCCATTGAGGTGCCCGATGCAAAAGGGCATATGGAAGATGTCGTTCTAGGTTTTGATGATGTGAAAGGCTATCTGGATAACGGAACCGTTTACTTTGGTGCGCTGATCGGCCGATTCGGCAATCGCCTGGCCAAAGGCAGGTTCGAGCTTGATGGCAAGACGTATCAGGTGCCGATCAATAATGATCCAAATGCCCTGCATGGCGGACCGGAAGGCTTTAATACCAAGGTATGGCAGGCCAAGCCTATCGAGGGCAAGGATTGGAAGGGCGTATCGCTTAGCTATGTTTCGTCTGATGGTGAGATGGGCTTTCCAGGCACGCTCACTACTACTGTGCGTTATACCCTCAACGAGCATAACGAGTTGCAGATCGAATATACCGCAACGACGGATAAGCCTACGGTAGTCAACCTGACCAATCACAGTTATTTCAATCTGGCGGGCGCTGGCAACGGGACCATTCTCGACCAGAAGGTGACTATCCATGCGTCCAAGTTCACCCCGATTGATTCAACGCTGATTCCGACCGGAGAACTGGCTGAGGTGAAGGGTACGCCCATGGACTTTGTCCATCCGACTGCTATCGGTGCGCACATTCGTGACAACGACCAACAGCTGAAATATGCCGAGCCCAAACAGGGTGGTTTTGATTTCAACTGGGCATTTGATAAGCCGGGGCAGCTCGATGCCGTAGCGGTTACGGCTTTTGATCCATCATCCGGGCGGCGTCTAGAGATGTATACAACCGAGCCGGGTGTGCAGTTTTATACCAGCAACTTTCTGGATGGCACTATCAAAGGCAAGCAGGGCAAAGTTTATCCGCACTGGGGAGCGTTTACGCTGGAGGCTCAGCACTTCCCCGATGCACCAAACCAGCCCAACTTTGCCAGCACTCGCTTGAATCCCGGCGAGACATACAAGCAGACTACTATCTACAAATTCTCGACCCTCAAGCAGTAATCTCCTGCCTATGGGGCTGCACCGTCAGCCCCATATCCTGCCTTAATTCTTCAATCAGCATTTTGGCCGGTGCGGTGACGTCCATGCCTTGGCGAATGACAACGCTATAGGGCTCGCTGTTGATTTGCAGGTCAATGGAAAAGCGCTTGAGCAGGCCAAAGCGTTCACTGAAGAGCGCTACATCGCTAGGCATCACAGCCAGAAGATGCGGATCTTCCTGCAACAGGCTAAGCATCGTGAACGTAGAGGCCGTTTCGATGGGATAGCGCGGAAAGTCGAGCCCTGCAAGGCGAAACTGCTGTTCGAGCGCGAGGCGCATGGGCATGTTGGAGGGATAGACAACCCAGCGATAGCCTATCAGCTCGTCCAGACTGGAAAGTGATGCGTTGGCCAGCGGATGGTTGGGATGAGCCACCAGCGCCAGGCTTTCTGGATGTTCGATCAGCTTTTCATACGCATCAGGCCGGGTGCTTACGCTGGTTCGGCAGATCACTACGTCTACCCGCCCCTGGTCGAGAAGAGCAAGCAGTCGCGCGCTGGTGTCCTCCGCGATATGAATCGACAGTTCCGGCTGTTTCTGGCGAAGCCGATTGAGCGACTGCATGAGCAGCGGCACCGCACCCATGATAACGCCAATGGACAACCGGCCACCCTGACCATGCAGGATGCCAATCATTTCTTCCCTGAGGTGGGCAATGTCGGACTGAATAAGGCGCGCATACCGAATCACGCAGCGTCCCAGATCGTTAGGCACCAGTCCCTGACTGGTACGTGTAAAAAGAGTGGCGCCTAGTGTCGCTTCAATTTCATGGAGGGCTTTTGTTGCACCCGGTTGAGTAATAGCAACCTGCTCGGCAGCCTTGTGCAGTGAGCCATGCTCCTCAAGGGCAATGAGAAGCTTGAGTTGACGTACGCGTAGGCGCGATGAAATGGAATTCAAAGATGGAATCATGGGAATAACCAAAGGTTATCACTTAATCAGTACCTCTCATTAGGCAGCGTTCTGCGCGCGCCGTAAAGTATGCGCTATCCATTCAGCCCATAACGATAAGAGCAAATCCCATGAGACTGATTCAATTTGAGACTTCAGAAGGCCAGCGACATGTAGGAGTGGTTGAAGGCGAGAATCTCCAGATTGTACGTAATGTTCGCACGACACGTGAGCTGGCACTGAATGCAATACGAAACGGACGTGATCTGGTTGCTGAGGTCCAGGCGCAGGATACTGAGCCAGGGCCGAGTTATGACAGTGTGCTTGAAGCCCGTCGCGTATTGCCTCCGCTGGATCATGACGATACGGCCCACTGCCTGGTTACCGGAACGGGGCTTACGCATCTGGGCAGTGCTTCTACGCGAGACAAGATGCATCAGCACAACAACCAGGACGAAGCCAAGCTGACTGACAGTATGCGTATGTTCAACTGGGGACTTGAAGGCGGACGGCCTTCTGCTGGTGAAGTGGGGGCGCAGCCAGAATGGTTCTACAAGGGTGACGGCAGCATTGTTGTCCGTCCGGGCGAGGATTTTTCCCTTCCCGAGTTTGCCGAAGATGCCGGTGAAGAGCCTGAATTGACCGGCCTGTATGTCATCGGTGATGACGGGCAACCTTATCGGGTAGGTTTTGCGCTGGGAAATGAGTTTTCCGATCATGTCATGGAACGGAAAAACTACCTTTATCTGGCGCACTCCAAACTGCGCTGTTGCGCATTTGGGCCTGAATTACGAGTAGGTGAGCTGCCTCGCCACCTTTCAGGTATGAGCCGGATTCGCCGTAACGGTGAGGTCCTTTGGGAAAAGGAATTTCTTTCAGGCGAAGAGAACATGTGTCACAGCCTGGCGAATCTTGAATACCACCATTTCAAGTACAACCAGTTTTTGCGTCCGGGCGACGTACATGTACATTTTTTCGGAACGGCTACACTGTCCTTCGCTGACGGTATCAAGGCGCAGCCGGGAGATCGGTTCGAAATCAGCATGCCTGAATTCGGTAAACCTCTGATCAATGGCATCGCTTCCCATAAGCCGGATTTCGTAATAGGCAACATCAAAGCGCTATAACTTTCTGAACATCAAGTGCTTTAAACGTGGGTTGTCAGCTAAATCTGCCTTCATAAGAGGCCGGTTAAATCACTAAATTGCTATGTTGTATGATGACTTAAAGTCCGACAGGATGTACCTTTAGTGCCTGACACCGATGTTCTTCTCATTTTATCTGCGTGAGCATTGGCTCGCGCAGTGTCCTGAAACCCTTTACGGTCAAGGAGTTAAGCATGCAGATCACAGGGCATAACTATGTTGGCGGAGCGCGTAGTGCTAAAGGCGAAACTATCGTCTATAGCGTGGATGCGACCTCTGGAGAACAGTTATCGTATAAGTTCTATCAGGCTACGCCTGAAGAAGTTGATGCTGCTGCACGTGCTGCGCAAGAGGCTTATCCCATCTATCGCAGCCTGAGCGCTGAAAAGCGTGCCAGCTTTTTGGAAGCCATTGCAGACGAACTAGACGCATTGGGTGACGATTTCGTGCAGCTGGTTTGCCGCGAAACCGCATTGCCTGCTGGCCGTATCCAAGGCGAGCGTGGACGTACCAGTGGACAGATGCGCCTATTCGCTCAGGTCCTGCGTCGTGGTGATTTCTACGGGGCGCGCATCGACCGTGCCTTGCCTGACCGCAAGCCGCTGCCTCGTCCAGACCTGCGCCAATACCGTATCGGTCTTGGTCCAGTAGCCGTATTCGGTGCAAGCAACTTCCCGCTGGCATTCTCTACCGCAGGCGGCGACACCGCTTCGGCGCTGGCTGCCGGTTGCCCGGTTGTGTTCAAGGCCCATAGTGGTCACATGGGAACAGCTGAATATGTGGCTGAAGCCATTGTTCGTGCGGCTGAGCGTACTGGCATGCCGGCTGGCGTCTTCAATATGATCTACGGCGCTGGCGTCGGCGAGCAGCTCGTCAAGCACCCAGCCATTCAGGCGGTCGGTTTCACGGGCTCGCTGCGAGGTGGCCGCGCACTGTGTGATATGGCTGCTGCACGTCCTCAGCCGATCCCGGTTTTTGCTGAAATGTCCAGTATCAACCCGGTTCTGCTGATGCCTGAAGCGATCAAGCAGCGCGGCGATAATGTGGCTAATGAGCTGGCCGCTTCGGTCGTGTTGGGATGTGGTCAGTTCTGTACCAACCCGGGCCTGATCATTGGCATTCGTTCGCCAGAGTTCTCTGCATTCCTGGAGCGTTTCGCCGCGACCATGAATGACCAGCCGGCGCAGACCATGCTCAATGCAGGCACCCTGAAGAGCTATGTCAAAGGTCTCGAGCATTTGAATGCTCACTCCGGTATTACTCATCTTGCCGGTGCAACCCAGCAAAATAACAATCAGGCTCAGCCACAGTTGTTCAAGGCTGATGTCAGCTTGCTGCTGGAAGGTGATGAGTTGTTACAGGAAGAGGTTTTTGGCCCAACTAGCATTGTGGTAGAAGTTGCCGATAAGGCCGAGCTGATTCGCGCATTGCATGGCCTGCATGGCCAGCTGACCGCGACGCTGATTGCCGAGCCGGGTGACTTGGAAACCTACGGTGCTGAGCTGACAGCTGTGCTTGAGCAAAAAGCAGGGCGCCTATTGATCAATGGTTATCCAACCGGCGTAGAGGTCTGTGACTCCATGGTTCATGGTGGTCCTTACCCGGCAACGTCCGATGCTCGCGGAACCTCCGTAGGTACGTTGGCTATCGATCGCTTCCTGCGCCCGGTCTGCTACCAGAATTACCCGGATGCACTGCTGCCTGAGCCACTCAAGAACGCTAACCCGCTGGGTATTGCCCGTCTGGTTAACGGCGTTACGACACGTGATGCGCTGAGCTGATCGCTCCGTTAATGAAAAAGCCCCGGCGTGCCGGGGCTTTTTTATGGCTATTCGCCCTCTAATACCAGTGTAAGAGCCTTACGTGCGTCTTCCAGTTGTACCAGGGTGGCATGTTTGGCGCCCAGGGCATCGCCATGTTGAATAGCCGTCAGGATCGCTTTATGGCGGGGAAGGGCGAACTCATGAAGGTTGGGACGCCTGTTTGACTGCTTGAGCGATTCGCGCAATGCCAGCGATAGCATGTTGCAGAGGTTAGCCAAGAGGTCATTGTGAGTGGCTTCGGCAATCTGACTGTGGAAATCCAAGTCCGGTTGTAACCACTCTTCCGGCGTCTTGGCTGCTTCCATGCGCTGATAAGCGTTCTCAATGGCCGCTACGTCATCAGGTGTGGCATGCGTAGCAGCAAGCGCGGCGGCTGCAGGCTCTATAATGCAGCGCACGCTTGAAAGCATGTTGAAGAAATCGTTTTGTGGCGTCGTTTCCATCAACCAGTGCAGTACATCGGGATCAAGCATATGCCATTCGCGACGAGGCCTGACAACCGTGCCCACCTTGGGTTTGGAGTAGACAAGCCCTTTGGCTACCAAGACTCGGGTTGCTTCGCGCAGCACCGGGCGGCTGACAACATACTCCTCGCACAGTAACGCTTCAGGCGGAAGCTTGGAGTCTGCTGGAAAGTGACCAGAAACGATATGCCGGCCCAACTCCTGAACGATTCGGGCATGCATGCTTTTGCGAAGTGAAGGTTTGCGATATTCCATGAGGCGCGACGTGGCGATCCTGTTTCGAGGCCGCGCATCATAACATTCGCCCCTCGCCAATGCGGAAAGGGGCGTTGAGAACTCACTCAATGTGAATGTCTCGGCACCTCGGAGCCACGGCAGCCAACGAGGAAGTCGAAATCGCAGCCCTCATCGGCCTGCAGCACGTGATCCACGTACAGCTTGCGGTAACCGCCACCGAGCAGGTTGGCGTTCGGGTCCTGCCAGTCCGCTAGGCGGGCCTGCAGCTCTTCATCGCTGATATCCAGATGCAGGCGGCCGTTCTCGCAGTCCAGCTCGATCATGTCACCGTCACGCACAACCGCCAGCGGACCCCCTGCCGAAGCCTCCGGCGCTACGTGCAGCACCACCGTCCCATAGGCCGTCCCACTCATGCGCGCATCGGAAATACGCACCATGTCGGTAATGCCCTTGGCCAGCAGCTTGGGCGGCAGACCCATGTTGCCCACCTCAGCCATGCCCGGATACCCTTTTGGTCCGCAATTCTTGAGCACCATGACGCAGGTCTCGTCGATATCCAGGTCCGGGTCGAGCACACGCTCCTTGTAATGCTCCAGGTTCTCGAACACCACCGCACGGCCCCGGTGCTGCATCAGCTCCGGTGTGGCAGCAGAGGGTTTGAGCACCGCGCCCTTGGGTGCCAGATTACCACGCAGTACACAGATGCCGCCGTCCTTGCGGATGGGGTTGTCCAGCGTACGGATCACTTCGTCCTGCGCGTAGATCGGCGCCTCGGCACAGTTCTGCCAGATCGATTGGCCATTGGCAGTCAGGGCATCAGGGTGCGGCAGCAGGTTGGCTTCGCCCATCCGGCGAATCACTGCCGGCAGGCCACCAGAGTAGTAGAACTCTTCCATCAGGAAGCGACCGGACGGCTGCAGGTCGACGATGGTGGGCGTACCGCGACCGACCCGCGTCCAGTCGTCCAGCTCAAGGTCTACGCCCATACGGCCAGCGATGGCCTTGAGGTGAATCACGGCATTGGTCGAACCGCCGATGGCAGCATTGACGCGGATGGCATTCTCGAAGGCTTCCTTGGTCAGGATTTTCGACAGGCGAAGGTCCTCATGCACCATGTCCACGATGCGCATGCCAGAGAGGTGCGCCAGTACATAGCGACGCGAATCCACGGCTGGGATCGCAGCGTTATGCGGGAGCGAGGTGCCCAGGGCTTCAGCCATGCAGGCCATGGTGGAGGCAGTACCCATGGTGTTACAGGTACCGGCCGAGCGGGACATGCCGGCTTCAGCAGAGAGGAACTCGTTCAGGTCGATCAGCCCACCCTTATAGGCCTCGTGCATCTGCCAGACGATGGTACCGGCACCGATGTCGCGACCGTGGTGCTTGCCGTTAAGCATCGGCCCGCCGGTTACCACGATGGCGGGTACGTCGCAGCTGGCAGCGCCCATCAATAGCGCAGGGGTGGTCTTGTCGCAGCCGGTCAGCAGCACCACGGCATCGACCGGGTTGCCGCGGATGGCTTCCTCCACGTCCATGCTGGCCAGGTTACGGGTCAGCATGGCGGTGGGGCGCAAGTTGGACTCGCCATTGGAGAAGACGGGAAACTCGACGGGAAAGCCGCCGGCTTCGTAGACGCCGCGCTTGACATGCTCGGCAATCTTGCGGAAGTGGGCGTTGCAGGGGGTAAGTTCGGACCAAGTGTTGCAGATCCCGATGATGGGCTTGCCCTGGAACTCATGGTCCGGGATGCCTTGGTTCTTCATCCAGCTGCGATACATGAAGCCGTTCTTGTCGGCATTGCCAAACCACTGGGCCGAGCGCAACTGGGTTTTTTTCTCAGACATGTTGTTAACTCTTATTTGTCATACTAAACGGAAGTATTGATCCGAATTTAGACTTAATAAGCTTTCATGTGAAGTGTTGTTGAGTAAAAAGTATTACTTTATAGTCCATATCACCAGTGCGGCTGCTATGCTCAAGCCGTACATAACAAAAACAATCGGAGACTTGGCTATGAGCCCAGAAATGCGGCTGATCCGCCTCATCACACTCAAACTTATTCCCTTCCTTATCCTGCTGTACCTTGTAGCCTACGTGGACCGTTCCGCTGTCGGGTTTGCCAAGTTGCATATGGGGGCAGATATCGGCATCAGCGATGCGGCTTATGGGATGGGGGCAGGACTGTTCTTTATCGGATATTTCCTGTTCGAAGTGCCAAGCAATTTGTTCCTGACTCGCTTTGGAGCGCGCCGCTGGTTTGCACGGATCCTCATTACCTGGGGTGCCATTACGATTGGCATGGCCTTCATCCAGGGGCCAACCAGCTTCTATGTAATGCGGTTTCTACTTGGTATTGCGGAGGCGGGATTCTTTCCTGGGGTGCTGTACTACATCACGCAGTGGTATCCCATACGTCACCGCGGCAAGATCCTGGGATTTTTCATCCTGTCGCAACCCATTGCCATGATGGTGACTGGTCCGCTCTCGGGCGCCTTGCTAGGCATGGAAGGCATAATGGGTCTGCATGGCTGGCAGTGGCTGTTCATTCTTATCGGTACGCCTGCAGTATTGCTCGCATGGCCAACCTTGCGTTTTCTGCCAGATGGTCCGGCAAAGGTGAAATGGCTATCAGCTGATGAGAAACGCTGGTTGGCAAACGAACTTGAAAAGGATTTGCAGGAGTATGGTCAGACACGTCATGGCAATCCACTGCATGCACTCAGGGACAAGCGCGTCCTGCTACTGGCACTCTTCTATCTGCCGGTGACCTTGAGTATTTACGGCCTGGGCTTGTGGCTGCCGACGCTGATTCATCAGTTTGGCGGAAGTGACATCATGACCGGCTTTGTCTCGTCCGTTCCTTATCTCTTTGGCATTATTGGTCTTTTGCTTATTCCTCGCAGTTCAGATCGCCTGAATGATCGTTATGGTCATCTGGCGGTCCTGTATGCGCTAGGTGCCATAGGCTTCTTCTTCAGTGCTTACCTAAGTGCACCAGCACTGCAATTGGGGGCTTTGTGTCTGGCTGCCTTCAGCCTGTTTTCCTGCACTGCAATCTTCTGGGCGCTACCAGGTCGTTTTTTCTCGGGTGCCAGTGCCGCCGCTGCCATTGCGCTGATCAATTCGGTGGGGAACCTGGGAGGTTATATCGGGCCATTTGGTATTGGCGCACTTAAAACCTATACCGGGACATTATCGTCCGGTTTGTACTTCCTGGCAGGAGTACTTTGCATAGGTCTTTTGATGACATGGGTCGTGTATAACCAGCTGGAGCGGCGCCTTTCGCTCAAGACTGCCCCATCTTCCTGAGCGGCAGGCTGCATAAAAAAGCCACTCTTGATGAGTGGCTTTTTGCTTTATCAGTGCTGGATATGCAAGCCGCACTCACGGTTTTCTTCGCCCTTGGTGGGGTCGAAGTAATCGAAGTTGTTTGGCAGATTGTGCTCCACCAGATATTGATACAGGTCTTTAGAGGTCCAGTTCAGCAGGGGGGCAACCTTGATCAGGCCATCCTGGTTGATGCTGACCGGCTGCATTTGGGCACGTACTGCAGTATCGCTTGCACGCAATGCGGTAAACCATACGCTGGGTGCCATTTCCCGCAGCGCGCGGGTAAACGGCTCAAGTTTGACTTCTTCGGTAAAGGCCTCATGGCGTGGATCATCTAATCCAGGCACAGGACCTTCAATAGCTTCGCGATGGGCCCGCGAGCGCTTGGGTAGATAAGTGATCAAGTTGAGATTAAGTGCGCGGGCGACCTCATCGGCGAAGCGATAAGTCGCCTCGGTATTATAGCCATTGTCCATCCATACCACAGGGATGTCGGGCTTTACGCGCGTTACCATGTGAAGAATGACCGCTTCAAACGGACGAAAATTGGTCGTGCAGATAGCCGGCTTGCCAAGACCCAATGCCCAGGCAACAAGCTGCTCAGGCTGATTGGCGAATTCGGCATTGATGCGGTCCAGATCAAGTGACATGGCAAGGCTCCAACGCTAATAAGTCAAGACGAGCATGGTAACAAAGCCCCGTCTGGGCTGCACGACGTAGCGGCATCCCTCAGGCTATGCATCTCAAGGGTATTCAATAACACTCGTACCTTGGCAATGGATTCCTCATACTCGTCTTGCCATTCTGAGTCCCTGACGATTGCACCGCCGCCCCAGCAGCTGGCCATCCCGTCTTTGATCAATACACTGCGAATAGCGATGGAGCTGTCCATCTCGCCCCGCACGTCGATATAGAGCAGGGAGCCACAGTAGATGGAGCGGCGAGTCGGCTCCAGCTCATCGATGATTTCCATTGCCCGAATCTTAGGGGCTCCGGTGATTGAGCCGCCTGGAAAGCTTCCGGCCAGCAGATCGAATACATCGCAACCGGATGCAAGCTCACCCGTTACACTGCTCACCAAGTGATGCACGTTTGGATAGCTCTCCAATGTAAATAGCTCAGGGACTTTGACCGAGCCTATTCGGCAGCTGCGTCCCAGGTCATTACGCAAAAGATCAACGATCATTACATTTTCGGCACGATCTTTTGGACTGGCCAGCAGTTCATCTGCCAGGGCGGCGTCTCGTACGGGGTCCAGGCTGCGTGGTCGCGTCCCTTTAATGGGGCGTGTTTCTACCCGACCGTCATGCACCTGAATGAAACGTTCAGGTGAGTGGCTGAGGATGGCACCGCCCTGGATGGGCAGATAACCGGAAAAAGGCGTAGGGCAGGCGGCTCGCAAGGTGCGGTAGGCTTGCCAGTCCGATCCAGAGCAGGGCGCCTGAAAGCGCTGTGTGAAGTTGATCTGATAACAGTCCCCGGCGTTTATATAAGCCTGGGTTCGCTCGATTTGTTCGCGATAGCGCTCTTTAGTCAGATTCGCCTGGAATGGGGTTTTCAGGCAAAAAATTTGATCCTGGCTTGGAGTAACCGGGCTCGTGAAGAGATCAATCAGGCGCGAGCGTTCAGCGGCATTCAGTACCGGATGAAATACTAACTGGCTGGTCTGTCTTTCATGATCGCTAATCAATGCCCAGCCATACAGACCCAGTCTGGCCTCAGGCAACATCAGATCATCTTGGGCCTGAGCCGGTAGACGCTCCAGCTGGCGACCAAAATCATAGCTCAGATAGCCCATCACGCCACCTGCAAAGGGCAGATCTACTTCGGTGGGAAGCTGCGCCGCTCCGAGCCTGCCGAGTGCGTGGCGAAGCCGAGCGAAAAACGAATGCCCTGATTCCTCCGCTAAAGGGGTGAGCTGCTCCAGCGGCCAGGCACTAAGCAGGTCATATCGTCCACGTGTGGCCGTTGGTCTGCCAGAGTCCAGCAGAATAGCACCCTCCGCATTACGGATGCGCTCGAAGAAATCACCGGGATCTGCTTGGTAGTCAAGCGGATAAAGTATGCAGGTGAGCATGTGTTCAGCGCGTTACGGTAGATGAGGAGACATGACCGAATAACCGTTGAGAAAAGGTTACACGCTCTTCCGCTGTTTCAACGATACCCTGGGCCTGCATTTCGGCGAGACGAGTCTCTACTGCCTGAGCTCTTAAGGTAAGTCCGCTGTCATTGGCAATCTGAATATTCAGGCCAGGCCGTGCATTGAGCTCAAGAATCAGAGGTCCTTTATCCTTGTCGAGCACCATGTCAACACCAATGTAACCCAGCCCGGACAATTCATAACAGGAAGCCGCCAAGCGCATGAATCCGTCCCAGTCCGGCAGCTGTACGCCGTCTACAGGATGGGCGGTATCCGGGTGCTTTTCGATCTTGGCGTTAAGCCAGGTACCACGCAGCGTAAGTCCGGTTGCCAGGTCCACTCCGACACCAATGGCACCCTGGTGCAGGTTGGCCTTGCCGCCGGACTGGCGTGTAGGTAGACGTAACATGGCCATTACGGGATAGCCCATCAAGACGATAATTCGAATGTCCGGAACACCTTCATAGCTGATATTGCGAAACAGCTCATCAGGGATGACCCGGTACTCGATGAGTACTCGATCTCTATGGCCACCGAGTGAATAGAGACCCGAGAGGATGCTGGAGATGTGATATTCCATGTCCGAACGGCTAACCATCTTGCCGGAGACTGTTTTCAATCGCCCCTCAAAGCGGTCGGCAATGACCAGAATGCCGTCGCCACCAGCCCCCTGTGCAGGTTTAACAACGAAATCCTGATGGTTCTCAATAATCGTATCGATCTTCCCGATGTCGTGCTCTGTCGAGATGATCCCGTATAAATCCGGCACATGGATGCCTGCCTCGATTGCTCGCTGCTTGGTCAGGATCTTGTCATCTACGACCGGGTACAGGCTGCGCTTGTTGTACTTGAGTACATAATCGGCATTACGCCGGTTGATACCCATGATCCCGCGAGCCGAAAGGGCCTTCCATGTTTTGATCAAACCGAACATGTCAGTCTTCCTTCAGCAGGGCCTTGAAGCGAACCAGTTCCGTCAGGCGATAACCGCGATAACGACCCATTGCCAGCATGAAGCCCACCAGAATCAACAGGACGGCCGGGAACGTAAACACGAAATACACCAGCTGTGGGATTTTCATCAGAAGATAAGCCAGCGAGCCGGCGAACAACGTGCCGATGGCGACCTTGAGAGCATGGTTGGCGCCACGCTCCTCCCAGGTTATCGAGAGTCGCTCAATGGTCATGGTCAGAATAACCATTGGGAAGAGCGCAACCGAAAGGCCGTTTTCAAATCCCAGTTTGTGACTGAACAGGCTGATGGCGGCAATCATGACTACGACGAACGTCAGTACAACCGACAGTCGAGGCAGCATCTGCAGGCGGAGGTGTTCCAGGTAGGAACGCAGGGAAAGGCCCAGTGCAGTGATCACGGTAAAAAGCCCGATGCCCCACTGCAGGCCGGTTTCCCGGAAAGCCAGTGCAATCAGAACCGGTGTAAAGGTTCCCAATGTCTGCAGACCTATAAGATTTCTCAGTATGAGAATCACGAGCACGCCAAGCGGGATCATGATCATCGTCTGGTAGGTCTGCTGAGTCTGGAGGGGCAGGCCGTACAGGGAATAATCCATGAAGGCCGTCTCCACACTCGAATTGGTGAGCTGAGCCAGACGAATGGCATTCATCTGGCTGCTGTCCAGCGTGAACGTCACATTCGCTTTACGACCGCCATCGAGGTTCAGCAGTTGACCGTCACCGCTCCACCAGATCATGCGATCGGACGGTAGGCCGCGCTCGCCTGTTTCAGGATTGAAATAGATCCAGTCCTTGCCGTTATAGCTGCGCAGCCAAAGTTCCGGATTTTGCTGAATGTGGGCGGCAAGGCGCAGGGTGTGAACCTTTTCCAGGGGGACACGTGCCAGCGACACCAGCAGATCGATGGTCTGTGCCCGCTTGGTGATGCTGGTATCGCCATTGAGTAACAACTTTACGTTGTCGTCATTGACGTTATTGACGCGCCTGATGGCTTCGCTGATGAATGTTTCCACATCGGCTGAATGTTGGCGGATAGGCGCGATCAAGGCTTCAGCAGCCAGACGCTCAGGACCTTCCGGCAGAACAATAGGGTCTCGAGTAACCGGGCCTTTTTCTTCACGTGGCTTGTCACTTCCAAAACGCTTGGTCATAACCAGACGGTAATACAGGGTCTGGTCGCCTTTGGCGCGTCGCGCAGACCAGGTCAGCTGTCGGTTACCCTCTATGCGGCTGACGTTAACGCCGTAGTTATTAGAGACAAAGCTCTCGTTAAGGCTGACGTAGCCTTGCGTCAAGGGTGGAACGAACAGTTGTACTTTGACGGGCACGTGGGGTGTGGCAGTAAACGTAACCTTGGCATCAATGCTCCATAACTCATCCGTTTCATCCTGAGTGATCGGAATGCCTAGCCCAAAGATCTGGTAGGCGGTAATGGATACGCCAAGTAGAACCAGAACAGTGATAAGAATCTTCAGATGCAAATTAATGGAGCGCATGCAGGTTACTCGACTTTCAAATAGGGCATGCCGGAGTACCGGCCAGATAAGAGCGGGAGACGTCAATCAAGGCGTCATAGCGCCTGAGTGCCTTGCTGCCAATCAGCAAGGGAAAGTCAAAGTGGCTACGGTTCGTAAGATTAACCTCAATCGTATGCCTCTCATTTCCCATACAGATAACCATTGGAATAACGGGACGACTGGTATGCATCTTGGGTTCGACCCCTGGTGTGTGGTCTGCATGCCGCCGCTTGATATGGCTTACACGAAGCAGAGGGCGCTCCAGCGTAAGGTCATGGGCCTGATCAATAGCCAGAGAAAAGCGCACCCAGCGCTCCCCGCTACGGGTAAATAGATGGATGCGGTGTGCACTCAAGGAGGCGGTTTCTGCACCCGTATCAAGCTTTGCTTTAAGGTGTAAATTCAGCTCCGGCAGATACACATTTTCATGCAGGCCATACGTTCGCTTCTCGCTTGAAAAGCACAGGGGGCTCCATAGCAGGGGCACGCTAAACAGTAGATAAATTAAAGATTTCATCAAGCTAGTGCAGGCCTGGCATGTGCCAGCTGAGGATGGCTTCCGGCACAGTGCGTCAGTTAAAAGGGCGCATTCTAGCATGGGCCCCTTTCTAAACCAGTGAAGCCTGCCGCGACGTATCACTTCAGGCGGCGCTCAACACCTTTCTCTACCAGAATCTTGGCGGCGATCTCTTCAACAGAGAAATGGGTTGAATTGATAGACGGAAGATTTTCACGTCGGAACAGGCTTTCTACTTCCCGGACCTCAAACTCGCACTGGGCAAAACTGGCATATCGGCTATTGGGCCGGCGCTCGTGCCGAATCGCCGATAGGCGGTCAGGGTCGATTGTCAGACCAAACAGTTTGTTTTTTTGTGCCTTGAGCGAGGCAGGCAGTTGCAAGCGCTCCATGTCCTCCTCGGTTAAAGGATAGTTCGCTGCTCGAATTCCAAACTGGAGCGCCATATAAAGGCAGGTGGGCGTTTTGCCGCACCGGGAGACACCGACCAAAATCAAATCAGCCTTGTCGTAGTGTTGCGTACGCGCGCCGTCGTCGTTTTCCAGAGCAAAATTCACGGCCTCGATACGTTGCATATAATTGGCGTTGTGCATCATGGAGTGTGATTTACCGACCGAATATGACGATTCAGCACACAACTCCTGCTCAAGCGGGGATAAAAAAGTGGAAAAGATGTCAATCATGAACCCATTCGACTGGTCGAGAATCGCGCGTATTTCCCGATTGACGATGGTGTCGAAAATAATGGGGCGCGCACCGTCTGACACGGCGGCGTTGTTGATTTGCTGTACCATGGCCCGGGCTTTTTCCACGGTGTCGATATAGGGCCGGGTCAGTTTTGTAAAGCTGATGTTCTCGAATTGAGCGAGTAAGCTTTGGCCGAGGGTTTCGGCAGTAATGCCGGTGCCGTCGGAAATAAAGAAGGCGGTTCGTTTCATCAGGGTGAAACTCCCGAGACAGTGGTTTTTGATTTTATCGTAAGGTGCTTCGTAAAGGCTGCTGGAAGATTGGCACTTTTTTAAAAGTACTTGGCGCCTGTAGCCAGTCGATAAAACGAATCCTACTGATTCTGGAATAAAGACCCAGTGTGAACGTGCCAGTTGCGTACGAGCTTTCCCACAAATACAAATATGGAGAGATCACCTTGGACGAGTACGTAGTTTCCCTGGATAAACTCGGGGTGCACGATGTTGAGCAAGTGGGCGGCAAAAACGCATCCCTTGGCGAAATGATCAGCAACCTGGCGGGCGCAGGTGTTTCGGTTCCTGGCGGTTTTGCTACTACTGCACAGGCCTATCGGGACTTCCTTGAGCAAAGCGGGCTTAATGACCGTATCCATGCCGCTCTGGACGCGCTAGATGTCGACGATGTTAACGCGTTGGCTAAAACAGGCGCCGAAATCCGGCAGTGGATCATGGACGCCGAATTTCCGGCTCGCCTGGATACTGAAATCAGAACGGCCTTCGCACAGCTGTCGGCAGGAAATGACAATCTGGCGGTTGCCGTGCGGTCTTCCGCTACGGCAGAAGACCTGCCGGATGCCTCCTTTGCCGGTCAGCAGGAAACGTTCCTGAATATACGCGGTGTAGACAACGTCATCCGAGCGGCCAAAGAGGTCTTTGCATCGCTGTTCAACGACCGGGCCATTGCTTACCGCGTACACCAGGGCTTCGATCACAAGCTCGTCGCGCTATCGGCTGGGGTGCAGCGCATGGTTCGCTCCGAAACAGGGGCGGCAGGCGTGATGTTTACACTGGACACCGAGTCGGGTTTCCGGGATGTGGTCTTTATCACAGGTGCTTATGGCCTGGGTGAAACCGTCGTCCAGGGTGCCGTCAACCCTGATGAGTTCTATGTACACAAGTCCACACTAGAGGCGGGGCGGCCTGCAATCCTTCGCCGTAATCTGGGTAGCAAGGCTATCAAGATGATCTATGGCGAGGAAGCCAAGGCGGGGCGCTCTGTCAAAACCGTCGATGTTGAGGCTGCCGAGCGTGCACGCTTCAGCATTACTGATGATGAGGTCACCGAGCTTGCCAAGCAGGCACTCATCATTGAAAAGCATTATGGTCGCCCGATGGATATCGAGTGGGCCAAGGATGGAGATGATGGCAAGCTCTATATCGTTCAGGCGCGTCCCGAGACCGTCAAGAGCCGTGCCAGTGCAACAGTAATGGAGCGCTATCTGCTCAAGGAAAAGGGGCAGGTCATTGTTGAAGGGCGTGCGATCGGCCAGCGTATCGGTGCAGGCCCGGTCAAGGTCATCCGTGATGTTTCCGAAATGGATCGCGTCATGCCGGGCGATGTCTTGGTTTCCGATATGACCGATCCCGACTGGGAGCCGGTCATGAAGCGCGCCAGCGCTATCGTCACCAACCGCGGCGGCCGGACGTGTCACGCAGCAATCATCGCTCGTGAGCTGGGTATTCCTGCTGTAGTGGGGTGTGGCAATGCAACCGAGCGCCTTAATGATGGGCAGGTCGTAACCGTCTCATGCGCAGAGGGTGACGCGGGCCTGATCTACGAAGGTGAATTGAGCTTCGATGTCCGTCAAAGCTCGGTAGATGCCATGCCTGATCTGCCATTCAAAATCATGATGAACGTAGGAAATCCAGATCGAGCATTCGACTTCGCCCAATTGCCCAATGCAGGCGTTGGACTGGCGCGCCTTGAGTTCATCATCAATCGCATGATCGGCGTGCATCCCAAGGCGCTACTCAATTACGAAAGTCTGCCGCTGGATATCAAGGAAAACGTCGACAAGCGTACGGCTGGCTATAGCGATCCGGTAGGCTTTTACGTCGAAAAGCTGGTCGAGGGCGTTAGCACGCTGGCTGCAGCGTTCTGGCCCAAAAAGGTCATTGTCCGCCTGTCCGACTTCAAATCCAATGAGTACGCCAACCTCATTGGTGGCAAACTGTACGAGCCTGAAGAAGAAAACCCGATGCTCGGGTTCCGTGGTGCTTCTCGCTATATCAGCGAGTCTTTCCGCGACTGCTTCGAGCTTGAATGCCGTGCCATGAAAAAAGTGCGTAACGAAATGGGTCTGACCAATGTCGAGCTTATGGTTCCTTTCGTTCGTACTCTTGAAGAGGCCTCCCAAGTAGTTGATCTGTTGGGGACCTACGGGCTCAAGCGTGGCGAAAATGGCCTGCGCGTGATCATGATGTGCGAGCTGCCTTCCAATGCGCTTCTGGCTGAAGAGTTCCTTGAGTATTTCGATGGTTTCTCCATCGGCTCTAATGACATGACTCAGCTGACGCTGGGCCTGGATCGTGATTCTGGCATCATTGCTCATCTTTTCGATGAGCGTAATCCAGCCGTCAAGAAGCTCCTGGCTCAGGCCATCGCGGCTTGTAACAAGGCCGGTAAATACATTGGTATTTGCGGTCAGGGCCCGTCCGATCATCCCGACCTGGCCAAGTGGCTGATGGATCAGGGAATCGAAAGCGTATCGCTCAATCCGGACTCCGTGCTCGATACATGGTTCTTCTTGGCCGAGGGACAGGCTTAAAATAGCGCGTCATTCACAGGCGGGGGTAACCCCGCCTTTTTATGTAACGGTAATTATGCAAAGCAGTAGCCAGCTTTTCCCTGTTGCGCTCGTGCGCGCCGAGTTATACGGGGACTTAACCGAAGATGTGTACCTTCTCAAGCCCAACAATAGCTCAGACCTTAGTGTTGAACTGTCTCTGACACGCCTTGGGCGGCTGAACCGGCAAGCGCCCTACAGACCTCCCGTTATCCTCGTTCATGGTGCCTTTGGTAATCGTTTTACGTGGTATTCCGCGAGCGGTACTGGGCTGGGTGTCGAACTTTTCGATGCCGGATTCGACGTCTGGATTGCCGAGATGCGCGGTCATGGCTGCTCACCACGCAACCTGGAGTATGTGAGCAATCAATTATCTGACTATGCACGCTATGACCTTCCAGCAATTGCAGCCTTTGTAGAGGAGCAATCGGGGTTGCCGGGTCACTGGATAGGGCACGGGCAGGGCGGGCTTGCGGTTATTTTGGGCGTGCTCAACGAATGGCTGACCGAGCGCTCAGTCAAGTCGCTGGGCTTGTTGGGCGTTGCCACGTCCGACCGTCTGTGGGGGCTGCTATCGTGGCGGGAAAAAATGCGCTCGACTATTTCCGGCCATGGAGTAGGCGTTGGTCCTGAAGATGAGCCAAAGGTGCTGTTAAAGGCACTTCAGGATGAGCGTGCACTGGGCAGTAGTCGCTCCGAGCGGGACCGGCTGCTAACGCGATTGTCTTCGCTCTCAATACCTGTGCTGGGACTGGCAGCTGCCAATGACCCACTGGTGAGCGCTGAGGCGTGCCGAATGCTGTTTGACCGTTTCGGAGGGCAGTATAAGGATTTCATCTCTCTAGGTCAGCTTCTTTCCCGCGAAAACGGTATGAGTCATGCCTCGCCTTTCATGGCACGGGAAGCACATCGGCACTTTAGCGGGCTAATTTCAGAATGGCTGACCAGTATCGAAAAAGCTTCACAAAAGCAGGATGTTGCACCTAGTATCGAACTGACTGAATAGTAGCCCTGGATTCACTCAGGAGCCCAATGCGCAGCGGGCGATATCGTTAGGAGAGCCCATGTTCGTGCCGCTTGAAAGGTTATTGAATCTTGAGGAAGGATATCGTCAGCGCTTCCTGATCAAAGGGTTGCCAATCGTACTGATGGTCATCGAGGGCAAACATATCCTTTTTGAAGACAGGTGTCCCCATCAGGGCGCTTCACTGTTTCAGGGCGCCTTAACCTCGGACTCGATACGATGTCCCAGGCATGGCTTTGAGTTCGATGTGCACACAGGCAAGGCAGTCAACGCCAACTGTCCTGAGTTGAAATTGCTCAATCCTGCCTATGAGCGGGATCGTATCGGTATCGACCTTTAACGTCTCGAGAGAGGCCTCATATGCGCTACGTCACACCTGATCTCTGTGATGCCTATCCCGACCTGATACAAGTGGTAGAGCCATTGTTTAGTAATTTTGGTGGCTGCGACTCGTTTGGTGGGCAAATTGTCACCATCAAATGTTTTGAAGATAATTCGTATGTAAAGGAGCGGGTCGAGGAAGACGGTTCGGGAAAGGTCATGGTCGTGGATGGCGGTGGGTCCATGCGCTGTGCGCTTCTGGGCGATATGCTGGCTGAAAAAGCAGCAGCCAATGGATGGGCTGGTATCGTGATTTACGGATGCGTTCGGGATGTGGATGTACTGGCTGAGACCAACCTAGGTATCCAGGCACTGGCTTCGCATCCCAGAAAATCCGAAAAGCGTGGAGTAGGGCAGCGCGATATACCCCTTGTGTTTGGCGGAGTCACTTTTGAAGTTGGCCATTATCTATATGCTGATAACAACGGCATTATCGTCTCCTCGCAGCGGCTTGAGATGCCAGGCGAATGAAAGAGTAACGAGAATCTGGAATGCAGGATTACGAAAGCGGTAACGAACGCGGCCTCGTATATGGCTATGTATTGAATGGACGAGGTGGTGCCCGCCGGATTCAGCGCAACGAGCTCGATATTCTTGACCTGCAGCCCGACGAAACCCTGTGGTTGCATTGGGACCGAAGTGTACCTGAGGCCCAGCAGTGGCTTCGTCAGTCCAGCGGACTCAATGAGTTTGCCTGTGATCTTCTTCTGGAAGAGGCCACCCGTCCTCGTATCGTTCCCTTGATCGGCGAGAGCCTTCTCCTGTTTCTACGCGGCGTGAACCTGAACCCCAACGCTGTTCCCGAGGATATGGTATCGCTGCGTGTTTATGTGGATGCCCAGCGCGTTATTTCTCTTCGCTTGCGTCCCCTCAAGGCGGCAGCTGAAATCCAAGAGGATCTCGAGGAGGGAATAGGGGCTGAAAACACGCGGTCGCTTATCCTTCAACTGGCTACTTACATGACAAGCCGGGTCGATACGCTGGTCGTTGAGCTTGCTGAACAGCTCGATGAAATGGAGGAACGGGTAGAAGAAGATGAAACAAACCTGCCCGAGCACAGCCTGATCCTAGGTCTGCGCAAGCGCGTCGCCAGCCTCAAGCGTTATCTGGCTCCTCAGCGCGACATTTACTTCGATCTGTCGCGCCAGAAACCAGCCTGGCTGGTGGCCGGAGGAGAGGCCGAGTACTGGAGTGAGCTTCATAATAGCCTGACGCGGAATCTGGAGGAGCTTGAGCTTATGCGAGAGCGAGTCAGCTTCCTGCAGGAGGTCGAGCAGCGCAGTGTGGCTGAGCGGACCAATCGGACCATGTATCTGCTTGCCATCATTACCGGATTCTTCCTGCCCATGAGCTTTGTGACGGGTCTGCTTGGCATGAATGTAGGCGGCATTCCCGGGTCGACATTCTCGATGGGCTTTGTTGTGGCATGCGGTGCCATCCTGGTTATTGCTGCCTTTCAGTGGTGGCTCTTCAGGCGGTTGCGGTGGTTGTAAGTGTGACTTGCTGTTTTGGACGGCCGTCTAGCATGAAAGTGGCGAGGGGTGCGCTATGCCAGATCCTTTCGAAGAATCATTAAAAGATATGCTCAAGTCGGGAGCCGAGGCTCCGACGGATTACGACAGACTGGATCGCGTCCTGAAGACTGCCAATCGGCAGGTGGGTGCAGGTGATCTGTTCGGGCTGATGGGGCGTTGGGGATCCGCTGTCCTCATGGCTATCAATAATGGCTCGGGGCACGTCAAGCCTGTGCGTGGCTCTTCTCGTAGCTCTCGTTCTTCTAACAAACAAGCCGAGTAATCATGGAATTTGATATCTGGACGCAAAGCCTCCTGTCCGCGATGACAACCCTATGGAGCAAGGTGGCAGGCTTCATTCCCAATCTTCTGGGTGCTTTGCTGGTTGTTATTCTCGGATTCTTTTTTGCGAAGCTGCTTGATCATCTTCTTTCCAAGCTCTTGGCCAAGCTAGGCCTGGACAGGTTGATGACCGGGACTGGTCTTACCAAGATGTTGGCCCGGGTTGGGATCAAGATTCCTGTCAGTACATTGATCGGTCGCATCGTCTACTGGTTCATTCTGCTGGTTTTTCTGGTATCGGCTGCAGAGTCGCTTGGCCTGCAGCGCGTTTCGTCTACGCTTGATGTCATGGCCTTGTACTTGCCCAAAGTGTTTGGCGCTGCTCTGGTTCTAGTCATAGGCGTGCTGCTGGCGCAGCTGGTCAATGGAATCGTGCATGGCGCGGCTGAAGGTGTTGGGCTGGATTATTCCGCAGGCCTTGGGCGCGTTGCCCAGGCGCTGGTCATTATCATTAGCATTTCTGTAGCCATCGGGCAGCTTGAAATAAAGACTGAGTTACTCAATACCGTTATTGCAATCGTGTTGGCATCACTTGGTCTGGCAGCCGCATTGGCGTTGGGGTTGGGCAGTCGCGACCTGGTCGCTCAGATCCTGGCTGGAATCTATGTGCGAGAAATTTTCGAGGTCGGGCAAGTCGTACAAATCGATGAGGTTGAAGGCGTTATCGAAGAGATCGGTACGGTTAAAACGTTGCTGCTTACCGCGGACGATGAATTGATATCGGTTTCAAACAAGCGCCTTCTTGATCAGCGTGTAAAGGCTCGCTAACAAGTGAAAAAGTTGCCGACAGCGAGCTGTGAGACGGATATCATGCCGCCCACTGAACGGCAGTCCGGCACCGTCCGCTTTGAACGAAACCTTGTCTACAGCCTATGACCCCCGCCAGCTCACTGATGAGGAGCTGGTGCAGCGCGCACATACCGAGTTGTTCCATGTGACGCGTGCCTACGAAGAACTGATGCGGCGGTATCAACGTACGCTGTTCAATGTATGCGCACGCTATCTGGGGAACGACCGAGATGCAGATGATGTCTGTCAGGAGGTCATGCTGAAGGTGCTGTATGGACTTAAGAACTTTGAGGGCAAGTCAAAGTTTAAGACCTGGCTCTATAGCATTACGTACAATGAGTGCATTACCCAATACCGGAAGGAGCGTCGTAAGCGTCGTCTGGTAGATGCTTTGAGTCTAGAGCCGATAGAAGAAGCTTCGGATGAAAAAGCGCCAAAGTTGGAAGAGCGGGGTGGTCTGGATCGCTGGCTAGCCCATGTGAATCAGATTGATCGAGAAATTCTGGTGTTACGCTTTGTGGCGGAGCTTGAGTTCCAGGAAATTGCAGACATCATGCACATGGGGCTCAGTGCGACCAAGATGCGTTATAAGCGGGCACTGGATAAGCTGCGTGACAAGTTCGCAGCAGAAGTTGAGGGCTAGGTAACACCATAGTCTACTGTTTTTTATGAACTTCTGAATAACTTGTTGTCAAAGCCTCCGGAGATTGCCGGAACACTAATATCATTAAGATGGGGATACATAGGATGAAATTGAAGAGCACCTTAGGCGTCGTCATTGGCTCCCTGGTCGCCGCTTCTTCTCTGAGCGCCATGGCTCAGGGTCAAGGCGCAGTAGAGGGCGAGCTGTTTGGCAAGCGCTACTTCACCGACAGCCAGCGTGACATGAGCAATGCCAACCTGTATGGCGGTTCGGTGGGTTACTTCCTGACTGACGACGTCGAGCTGGCGCTGTCCTATGGTGAGTACCACGACGTACGTGGCGACCACGATGAAGGTCACAAAAAGATTCACGGTAGCCTGGCTGCCCTTGATGCCTACTACCACTGGGGTACTCCTGGTGTAGGTCTGCGTCCTTACGTTTCTGGCGGTTTCGCTCACCAGTCCCTGACTGATGCGCATGCTGACCATCATGGCCGCAACCACACTACGTTCGCAAACGTAGGTGCGGGCCTGAAGTACTACTTCACCGAGAACCTGTACGCTCGCGGTGGCCTGGAAGGCAACTACAACATCGATGATGACCAGGGTGAATGGTCTGCTGTCGTAGGTGTGGGTGTGAACTTCGGTGGTTCTTCCCGTCGTCAGGAAGCTGCACCAGCACCGGAGCCGGTTGCTGATGTGTGCACCGATTCTGACAACGATGGCGTTTGCGATAACGTCGATCAGTGCCCGAACACTCCGGCTAACGTAACTGTTGATGCCAACGGTTGCCCGGCTGTTGCAGAAGTTGTTCGCGTTGAGCTGGACGTGAAGTTCGACTTCGATAAGGCTGTTGTGAAGCCTGAGAGCTATGGCGATATCAAGAACCTGGCTGACTTCATGCAGCAGTATCCGCAGACTTCTACTACAGTAGAAGGTCACACTGACTCTGTCGGTACTGATGCCTACAACCAGCGTCTGTCCGAGCGTCGCGCAAACGCAGTTCGTAACGTTCTGGTTAACCAGTACGGTGTTTCTGGCAATCGTGTGAACGCTGTAGGTTACGGCGAGAGCCGTCCTGTAGCTGACAACTCCACTGAAGCTGGCCGTGCCGTTAACCGTCGCGTAGAAGCTGAAGTTGAAGCTCAAGCTAAGCAGTAATTAGTTACTGTCTAGTAAAAAGCCCGCATCGTAAGATGCGGGCTTTTTAATTTAGGCTTATTAAGGCAATAAAAAAGCCCCTTTCGGGGCTTTTTTATTAACGATTATTAATCGGATTAATATCGCGCTTGGTTGGGCCGGTATAAAGTTGGCGAGGACGACCAATCTTATAGGGGCCGGAAAGCATTTCTTGCCAGTGAGAGATCCAGCCTACTGTTCTGGCTAGGGCGAAGATCACAGTAAACATACTGGTGGGTATGCCGATTGCTTTTAGGATAATGCCTGAATAGAAGTCAACGTTGGGGTAAAGATTTCTTTCAATGAAGTAAGGATCTTTGCGCGCAAGTTCTTCCAACTGCATGGCAAGTTCAAGCTGAGGATCATTAATGCCAAGTTCAGCAAGAACTTCATCGCATGTCTGTTTCATAACTTTGGCGCGAGGGTCAAAGTTCTTGTAAACACGATGGCCAAAGCCCATTAGCTTGAATGGATCGTTCTTATCCTTGGCCTTGGCGACGAATTTATCAATATTGCTGACATCGCCAATCTCATCCAGCATTCGCAATACTGCTTCGTTTGCTCCGCCGTGAGCGGGGCCCCAAAGCGCTGCAATACCGGCTGCGATGCAGGCGAATGGGTTTGCACCCGAGGAGCCTGCCAGCCGAACTGTCGAGGTGGAGGCGTTTTGCTCGTGGTCGGCATGCAGAATAAAGATTTTGTCCATTGCCTTTGCGAGAACCGGGCTGACCGGCTTAATTTCGCAAGGTGTATTGAACATCATGTGAAGGAAGTTTTCTGCGTATCCCAGGCGATTATCGGGATACATCATTGGCTGACCCATGGAGTACTTGTAAACCATGGCGGCTAGGGTTGGCATCTTGGCAATCAGGCGCATGGCCGAAATTTCACGATGATGCGGGTCCTGGATGTCCAGGGAGTCATGATAGAAGGCGGAAAGTGCGCCCACTACGCCACACATGATGGCCATTGGGTGAGCGTCACGACGAAAGCCATTGAAGAACGTCTTGAGCTGTTCATGAACCATGGTGTGGTTCTTGATGATGCTTACAAAGTTCTGCTTTTGTTCTTCGTTAGGCAATTCACCTTTTAGTAAAAGGTAACAAGTCTCAAGGTAATCGGACTTTTCTGCCAGTTGTTCGATGGGATAGCCGCGGTGCAAGAGGATCCCATTATCACCGTCGATGTAGGTGATTTTCGATTCACAGGAGGCCGTCGACATAAAGCCTGGATCGAACGTGAAAACGCCAGCATTCGTAAGATTACGAACATCGACTACATCAGGTCCGAGGGTTCCAGACATTATGGGCAGCTGTACCGGGTCTGCGCCCTCAATGATTAGCTGCGCTTTCTTGTCAGCCATTAAGGCCTCCTTATTTATGCTTGAAATCATTTATACAACCCCCACGCAGGGCCAGGGCCACTATAGAGGCAATCATTTGAAAGTCAATTTACGAACATATTGCGCCAATTATTACTTAGGTTTCAAACGTGCTCATAACTTACACTATTGAGCGCCGTTTAGGGCAGCGACATTAGTCTATTTGTATGGAATTGGTGCGTTGTCATGAGCAGCCTAACTGTCTATACTTCATGGCCGACCGCCTCAGGCTGTGTGCCTCTCCAGCGCGGTTGTCAATCCAGTAATGGATGTCTATTAAAGCAATTCCCAATAACTAGCCCGGCAACTTTGGGCTCTCAGTGTGAAAGAAGCCGTGAATAGTAAACGACCTGTAAATCTAGACCTCAGGACCATAAAACTCCCTATCACAGCTTACACCTCGATCCTTCACCGAATTTCCGGCGTTATCCTCTTCATCGGCCTTGCTGCGCTGCTTTATGGGCTCGACCTGTCGCTGAGTTCTGAGGATGGATTTGCTCGTGTGAAAGCGTTCTTGGCGTATCCGTTGGTCAAGCTCGTGATCTGGGCCGTGTTGTCCGCATTGCTGTACCACCTAGTAGCAGGCGTGCGCCATTTAATTATGGACATGGGTGCCGGTGAAACATTGCAAGGCGGCAAGTTGGGCTCTCAGATCGTATTGATTGTATCTGCGGTGCTGATCGTTCTGGTGGGGGTCTGGATATGGTAACTAGCGTCACTAACTTCTCGCGCTCAGGTCTCTATGACTGGATGGCTCAGCGCGTATCCGCAGTAATTCTTGCGATTTATACGCTTTTCTTACTTGGATATGTCGTGCTTCACCCCGATATGTCGTTTGAGCAATGGCATGGGCTGTATAGCAACGGCTGGATGCGAATCTTCAGCTTGCTCGCCTTAGTTTCGGTTGGGGTTCATGCCTGGGTAGGCATGTGGACCATCTCTACCGATTATCTGACCCCTATGGCCTTGGGTAAGGGCGCCACGACGGTGCGTTTCCTGTTCCAGGCTGTGTGTGGTGTTGCCATGTTCGCCTTCTTTGTGTGGGGCGTACAGATTCTTTGGGGTGTGTGAGTCATGTCCAGTATTCGTACTCTTTCTTTTGACGCCATCATCGTAGGTGGCGGCGGCGCAGGCATGCGTGCAGCGCTGCAGTTGGCCCAGTCAGGTCACAAGACGGCTGTTGTTACTAAGGTTTTCCCTACTCGTTCCCATACCGTATCCGCTCAGGGCGGTATTACCTGTGCCATCGCATCGGCTGACCCGAATGACGATTGGCGCTGGCACATGTACGACACTGTAAAGGGGTCGGACTACATTGGCGACCAGGATGCCATCGAGTACATGTGCTCTGTGGGTCCCGAAGCGGTTTTCGAACTGGAGCACATGGGCCTCCCGTTCTCCCGTACTGAAACAGGCCGTATCTATCAGCGCCCGTTCGGTGGGCAGTCCAAGGACTATGGTAAGGGCGGCCAGGCGGCGCGTACGTGTGCTGCGGCTGACCGTACCGGTCATGCGCTGTTGCATACCCTTTATCAAAACAACCTGAAAAACAATACAGTCTTCTTGAATGAGTGGTATGCAGTCGATCTGGTAAAAAACCAGGATGGCTCTATTGTTGGGATCATTGCGGTCTGCATCGAAACGGGTGAGACCGTTTACATTCGTTCGAAAGCCACTGTTCTGGCCACCGGCGGTGCTGGACGTATTTACGCTTCTACTACCAACGCGCTGATCAACACCGGCGATGGTATCGGTATGGCATTGCGTGCAGGTGTGCCTGTTCAAGACATTGAAATGTGGCAGTTCCACCCAACCGGTATTGCCGGTGCGGGCGTGCTGGTAACCGAAGGTTGCCGTGGTGAGGGTGGTTACCTCATCAACAAGCATGGCGAGCGCTTCATGGAGCGTTATGCGCCTAATGCCAAAGACTTGGCTGGACGAGACGTTGTTGCTCGGTCCATGATCAAAGAGATCATTGCAGGCAACGGCTGTGGTCCAGACGCTGATCATGTATTGTTGAAGCTGGATCACCTGGGTGAAGAAGTACTTCACGGTCGTTTGCCAGGCATTTGCGAGCTGTCCAAAACATTCGCGCATGTTGATCCGGTCAAGGCGCCTATTCCTGTTATTCCGACCTGCCATTACATGATGGGTGGTATCGCTACCAATATTCATGGACAAGCGATCACTCAGGATGCCGACGGCAATGATAAGATCATTGAAGGGCTTTTCGCCGTGGGCGAGGTAGCCTGTGTGTCGGTTCATGGTGCAAACCGTCTGGGTGGTAACTCTCTGCTGGACCTTGTTGTCTTTGGTCGCGCAGCGGGTCTGCATTTGGAAAAAGCATTGAAGGAAGGTGTTGAGCATCGCGACGCCAGCGCCAGTGATATCGAGCACTCCCTGGCTCGCATTTCTGGTGTCAACGAACGCAGCACTGGAGAGGACGTAGCGCCTCTGCGCAAAGAGCTTCAGAGCTGCATGCAGAACTACTTCGGTGTATTCCGTACGGGCGAGTACATGCAGAAGGGTATCGCACAGCTTTCCGAGCTGCGCGAGCGAATCGCCAACGTGAAGATTGCAGACAAGAGCCAGGCATTCAACACGGCCCGTATCGAGGCACTCGAGCTACAGAACCTTTTGGAAGTTGCTGAAGCCACTGCTATTGCAGCGGAAACCCGCAAGGAAAGTCGTGGAGCGCATGCTCGCGAAGATTTTGAAGAGCGGGACGACGAGAACTGGCTCTGCCATACCTTGTACTTCCCAGAAGACAAGCGTGTTACCAAGCGCGCTGTCAATTTCTCTCCGAAGACAGTTCCTACGTTCGAACCTAAAGTTCGTACATACTGAGGTTTGCCGTTATGTTGCAAGTCAGTGTTTACCGCTACAACCCTGAAAAGGATGAACTTCCTTTCATGCAGGAATTTCAGATCGAGACCGGTGGTAAGGATCTGATGGTTCTTGACATCCTAGCCTTGATCAAAGAGCAGGATGTTACGTTCTCTTACCGTCGCTCTTGCCGCGAGGGTGTTTGCGGCTCCGATGGTATGAACATCAATGGCCAGAATGGCTTGGCATGTATTACACCGCTTTCAAGCGTTGTAAAAGGTAACAAGCTGGTTGTTCGTCCTTTACCGGGTCTGCCTGTCATCCGTGACCTCGTGGTCGATATGAGCATCTTCTATAAGCAGTACGAGAAGGTGCAGCCCTATCTGCAAAACGAGACGCCTGCGCCAGCTATCGAGCGGCTGCAAACACCTGAAGAGCGCGAAAAGCTTGATGGCTTGTACGAGTGCATCCTGTGCGCCTGCTGCTCTACGTCTTGCCCGTCGTTCTGGTGGAACCCTGACAAGTTCCTGGGCCCTGCTGCGCTGCTGCAAGCCTATCGTTTCCTGGCTGACAGCCGTGATACGCATACTCAGGAGCGTCTTGCTGCCATGGACGATCCCTTCAGTGTCTTCCGTTGCCGTTCGATCATGAACTGCGTGACGGTATGTCCGAAGGGGTTGAACCCAACGAAAGCAATTGGTCATGTGCGTAGCATGCTGCTTCAAAGCGGTACTTAATTAGTGATTTGCACCGACAAAGGAACAGAATCCTTTGTCGGTGCTCTAAAGCGACCTGCAAGGCGTAGGCTCTGCCGGTTGATTGAATACATATTAGGGGCAACCGGGCTGGTGCCCGGACATCAATGAATGCTGTATAGCTTTCTGGCGCGCAGTATGACTCGATGGTGTTGTCCCTGACCGAGGGGTGACTTAAATGCACGAAAGCGTTATGCAGCGGATGTGGGAAAGCGCTCACCTATCAGGTGGGAATGCCTCCTATGTCGAAGAGCTCTATGAGCTCTATCTGCACGATCCCAATGCTGTTCCTGAGGAATGGCGCTCCTATTTCCAGAAGCTTCCTGCAGATGGAAATTTCTCCCCTGACGTATCGCACTCAGCGATCCGTGATCACTTCGTTCTCCTGGCAAAAAATCAACGCCGTGCCCAGCCTGTCTCAGCAGGTACAGTTAGCAGTGAGCATGAGAAAAAGCAGGTCGAAGTTCTGCGCCTTATTCAGGCTTATCGTATGCGCGGCCATCAGGCTGCGAGTCTGGATCCGCTGGGGTTGTGGCAGCGTCAAGCGCCTGCCGACCTGTCACTCAATCACTATGGGTTGACTGACGCAGATCTCGATACGACCTTCCGCACCGGCGAGTTGTACTTCGGCAAAGAAGAGGCAACTCTGCGGGAAATACGGGATGCTCTGCAAGAGACATATTGCCGCACTGTCGGTGCGGAGTTCATGCATATTGTCGATTCTGAGGAGCGCCGCTGGTTCCTGCAGCGTCTGGAAAGTGTCCGTGGGCGTCCTCAATATTCCGCCGAAGCCAAGACACATCTGCTCGAGCGCTTAACGGCCGCAGAGGGTTTGGAAAAGTATCTGGGTACCAAGTATCCGGGCACCAAGCGCTTTGGCCTGGAGGGTGGAGAAAGCCTCATTCCGCTGATTGACGAAATCATTC
The DNA here is from genome assembly GCF_003691465.1 of Pseudomonas sp. LTJR-52. NCBI lineage: Bacteria > Pseudomonadati > Pseudomonadota > Gammaproteobacteria > Pseudomonadales > Pseudomonadaceae > Pseudomonas > Pseudomonas sp. LTJR-52. The sequence continues at coordinate 3,074,863 of NZ_CP033105.1, read as the reverse complement.
AGCGCTCCGGCTCCTATGGCGCCCAGGAGATCGTAATCGGTATGGCCCACCGCGGCCGCTTGAACGTACTGGTTAACACGCTAGGCAAGAATCCTCGCGATCTTTTCGATGAGTTCGAGGGCAAGAAAATCGTTGAGTTGGGCTCCGGTGATGTGAAGTACCACCAGGGTTTCTCCTCTAACGTAATGACTGAAGGTGGAGAGGTTCACCTGGCGCTCGCCTTTAACCCGTCACACCTGGAAATCGTTTCTCCAGTGGTGGAAGGATCGGTACGCGCACGTCAGGATCGTCGTAGCGACAAATCCGGCGACAAGGTTGTTCCGATTTCCATTCATGGTGATGCGGCCTTTGCAGGGCAGGGTGTAGTGATGGAAACCCTGCAGATGTCCCAGACCCGGGCTTACAAAACCGGTGGCACGCTGCATATCATCATCAACAACCAGGTCGGCTTTACCACAAACCGCCAGGAAGATGCCCGTTCTACCGAGTATGCAACTGATGTTGCCAAAATGGTGCAGGCGCCTATCTTCCACGTGAATGGTGATGATCCGGAAGCGGTTCTCTTCGTGACACAGCTGGCGGTCGACTACCGCATGCATTTCAAACGTGACGTAGTCATTGACCTCGTTTGCTATCGTCGTCGTGGCCATAACGAAGCTGACGAACCCAGTGGTACTCAGCCGCTGATGTATCAGCAAATCACCAAGCAGCGCACCACACGTGACCTTTATGCGGATGCGTTGGTACAGGCCGGTGTGATGAGCGCCGAGCAGGTACAGGCTCAATTCGAAAACTATCGTAGTGCCTTGGACGAAGGGCGCCATGTGGTGGCGAGCCTGGTCAAGGAGCCGAACAAAGGTCTGTTCGTTGACTGGCGCCCCTACCTGGGACATGCCTGGACCGCACGTCACGACACTCGATTTGACCTGAAGACTTTGCAGGAACTATCCAACAAGTTGCTGCAGCTGCCGGAAGGCCTGGTTGTACAGCGTCAGGTTGGCAAAATCCTCGAAGATCGCCAGAAGATGAGTGCTGGTGGACTCCCGATCAACTGGGGCTACGCGGAAACCATGGCCTATGCCACGTTGCTGCATGAGGGCCATCCGGTTCGTATTACCGGTCAGGATGTTGGCCGTGGTACGTTCTCGCATCGCCATGCTGTGCTTCATAACCAGAAGGATGGTGTGCCTTATGTTCCGCTGCAACATCTGAGCGAAGATCAGCCAAGTTTCGAGATCTACGATTCCTTGCTGTCCGAGGAAGCTGTACTGGCGTTTGAGTACGGCTACGCCACGACGACACCAAATGCACTGGTGATCTGGGAAGCGCAGTTTGGTGATTTCGCCAACGGCGCGCAGGTTGTCATCGATCAGTTTATTACCAGTGGCGAAATCAAGTGGGGCCGCTTGTGTGGCCTGACCATGCTGCTGCCTCATGGTTATGAAGGACAGGGCCCCGAGCATTCCTCTGCTCGTCTGGAGCGCTACCTGCAACTGTGTGCCGAGCAGAACATCCAGGTATGCGTACCGACCACGCCCGCTCAGATCTACCATCTGTTGCGTCGCCAGGTTATTCGTCCGCTGCGTAAGCCACTTGTGGTTCTAACACCCAAGTCGCTTCTGCGTCACAAGCTTGCCATTTCCACACTGGAAGATTTGGCTGAAGGCTCGTTCCAAACTGTTATACCGGAAATCGATGCGATCGATCCGCAAAAGGTAACCCGTCTGGTCATGTGTAGCGGCAAGGTCTATTACGACCTACTTGAGAAGCGCCGTACCGAAGGTCGTGAAGATACAGCGATCGTACGCATCGAACAGCTTTATCCGTTCCCTGAGGATGACCTGACAGAAGTCATGTCTGCCTACAGCAATCTGACGGATATTGTTTGGTGTCAGGAAGAGCCTATGAACCAGGGTGCCTGGTATTGCAGTCAGCATCATATGCGTCGCGTCATTTCAGCGCTCAAGCCTGAGATTGGCCTTAAGTACGCAGGACGTGATGCCTCCGCTGCGCCGGCAGTTGGTTACGCTTCGATGCATGCCGAGCAGCAGGAAAAACTGCTGAACGATGCTTTTAATGGTTAACGCGCGCGCATAAAACGAATTAAGGAATCCAATAGAATGGCTATCGAGATCAAAGCCCCAACATTTCCAGAGTCGGTTGCAGATGGCACCGTCGCTACTTGGCACAAGAAGCCTGGTGAAGCCGTAAAGCGGGACGAACTGCTGGTCGATATCGAAACTGACAAGGTTGTCCTGGAAGTTGTGGCTCCCGCTGACGGTGTGTTGGCCGAAGTCTTGAAAAACGAAGGCGACACCGTGCTGAGCGAAGAAGTCATTGCACGCGTGGAGGAGGGTGCTGCAGCTGCTGCGCCAGCCGCTAGTGCTCCGGCCGTAGCGCCGTCTGCTGCGCCTGCTGCTGCAGCTCAGGATGAAGAGGATCCGATTCTGGCGCCAGCCGCTCGTAAGCTGGCAGAAGAAAATGGTCTGGATCCAGCCAGCATCAAGGGCACCGGAAAAGGCGGTCGCGTAACCAAGGAAGACGTTGTAGCCGCTATCGAAGCCAAGAAAGCTGCGCCTTCCGCTCCGGCAGCCAAGCCGACTGCAGCGGCTGCGCCGGCACAGACCTTTGCTGCAGGCGATCGCGTCGAGAAGCGTGTACCGATGACACGTCTGCGTGCCAAGGTCGCCGAGCGTTTGGTCGAGGCTCAGTCAAGCATGGCCATGTTGACTACATTCAATGAAGTCAACATGAAGCCGATCATGGAGCTACGCGCCAAGTACAAGGACATGTTTGAGAAGAAGCACAATGGCGTACGCCTTGGCTTCATGTCTTTCTTTGTTAAGGCGGCGACCGAGGCTCTCAAGCGTCAGCCAGGCGTCAACGCCTCTATCGATGGTAGCGACATCGTTTACCACGGTTATCAGGACATTGGTGTTGCGGTTTCCAGTGATCGTGGCCTGGTTGTTCCGGTGCTGCGCAATGCCGAACTCATGAGCCTGGCTGAAGTCGAGGGTACCATTGCTGATTTTGGCAAGAAGGCGAAAGCCGGCAAGTTGACCATGGAAGACATGCAGGGCGGTACTTTTACCATCTCCAACGGTGGTGTTTTTGGCTCGTTGCTATCCACTCCGATCGTTAACCCGCCGCAGACTGCCATCCTTGGCATGCACAAAATCCAGGAACGGCCTATGGCAGTGAATGGTCAGGTTGTCATTCTGCCGATGATGTACCTTGCTCTGTCCTATGATCACCGTCTGATCGACGGTAAGGAAGCCGTAACCTTCCTGGTCACCATGAAGGATCTGCTGGAAGACCCGGCCCGTCTGCTGCTGGATATCTAATCTGGTCCATATATAGAGACGGCTTCGTAAGAAGCCGTCCGGTTTATCGAAATAGGATGAAACTTATGAGCGAAAAATTCGACGTAGTCGTGATCGGTGCCGGCCCTGGCGGCTATGTGGCTGCCATCCGTGCTGCGCAGCTCGGCCTGAAAACTGCCTGTATCGAGCGATACAAGGGTAAGGAAGGCAAGGTCTCCCTGGGTGGTACCTGCTTAAACGTAGGTTGCATTCCTTCTAAGGCGCTACTGGATAGCTCTTACAAGTTTCATGAAGCGCATGAAGGCTTCAAGGTTCACGGCATCGATGCACCCAACGTGACTATCGATGTACCTGCCATGATCGGTCGTAAGGATCAGATCGTTAAGAACCTGACAGGTGGTATCGGCACGCTATTCAAGGCCAACGGTGTAACGCTGTTGGAAGGACATGGCAAGCTGCTAGCCAACAAGCAGGTTGAAGTGACAGGTCTGGACGGTCAGACTCAAGTTGTCGAAGCGACAAATGTCATCCTGGCTTCGGGCTCGCGTCCGATCGAAATTCCGCCGGCTCCGCTCGTTGAAGGCATTGTTGTTGACTCCACGGGTGCTCTTGACTTCACTGAAGTTCCGAAGCGTCTGGGCGTTATTGGTGCAGGCGTTATTGGTCTGGAACTGGGCTCGGTATGGGCTCGTCTGGGTGCCGAAGTAACTGTTCTGGAAGCGCTGGACAAATTCCTGCCGGCTGCCGATGAGCAAATTGCGAAGGAAGGCCTGAAGATTCTAACCAAGCAAGGTCTGAACGTTCGTCTGGGTACACGTGTAACCGGTTCGGAAGTCAACGGAAACGAAGTGACCGTGACCTTTACCGACTCTACCGGTGAGCAGAAGCAGACGTTCGACAAGCTGATCGTAGCCGTAGGCCGTCGTCCCGTGACGACCGATCTGCTGGCTTCTGATTGCGGCGTGGAGAGCGATGAGCGCGGATACATCTATGTTGATGACTATTGCGCTACCAGCGTACCCGGCGTTTACGCAATCGGTGACTGTGTACGCGGCCTGATGCTGGCTCACAAAGCTTCCGAAGAAGGTGTCATGGTGGCCGAGCGTATCGCAGGTCACAAGGCTCAGATGAACTATGATCTGATTCCTTCGGTTATCTATACCCATCCGGAAATGGCATGGGTCGGCAAAACCGAGCAGGCTTTGAAGGCTGAAGGCGTTGAAGTAAATGTCGGCACCTTCCCGTTTGCTGCAAGTGGCCGAGCCATGGCGGCCAACGATACGGCTGGCCTGGTCAAGGTAATTGCCGACGCCAAGACCGATCGCGTTCTAGGTGTTCATATTATTGGCCCAAGTGCAGCGGATCTGGTTCAGCAAGGCGCCATCGCCATGGAATTCGGCACCAGTGCCGAAGACCTGGGCATGATGGTGTTCTCGCACCCAACACTGTCTGAAGCGCTGCATGAAGCGGCCCTGGCAGTGAATGGCCACGCCATTCATATTGCCAACCGCAAGAAGCGTTAAGACGGTAGACCAACGGTGAGCAGCCCGCCGCTACTCCAGGGGAGGGCCGCAGGAACGCTCACCGGACTGCCAGAGGGCAGTTACAGGTGGCGCGGCGCCAGTGAGCGCAGCGCCGAAAATGCGCAATACCTAACGAAGACGGTAGATAAGCATGAATCTCCACGAGTATCAGGGTAAGCAGCTGTTCGCTGAGTACGGCCTGCCTGTATCCAAGGGCTTCGCTGTAGACACCCCGGAAGAAGCGGCGGAAGCCTGCGACAAAATCGGCGGCAGCGAGTGGGTCGTTAAAGCACAAGTTCATGCGGGTGGCCGTGGTAAAGCCGGCGGTGTGAAGCTGGTCAAGAGCCGTGAAGACGCCAAGGCGTTTGCTCAAAACTGGCTAGGCAAAAATTTGGTGACCTACCAGACTGATGCTAATGGTCAGCCGGTTAGCAAGATCTTGGTTGAGTCCTGCACGGACATCGACAAGGAACTGTACCTCGGTGCGGTCGTTGACCGTTCCAGCCGCCGTATCGTTTTCATGGCCTCCACCGAAGGTGGCGTGGACATCGAAAAAGTTGCGCACGACACGCCTGAGAAAATTCTGAAGGCAACCGTTGATCCTCTGGTAGGTGCTCAGCCTTATCAAGGCCGTGAGCTGGCTTTTCAGCTAGGCCTGACCGGTAACCAGATCAAGCAGTTCACCCAAATTTTTGTTGGTCTGGCCAAGCTGTTCCAGGACTATGACCTGGCTCTGCTGGAAGTGAACCCGCTGGTCATCAAGAAAGATGGCGACCTTCACTGCCTGGATGCCAAGATCAATATCGACAGCAACGCCATGTATCGTCAGCCCAAGCTGCGTGCAATGCATGATCCATCCCAGGATGATGCTCGTGAAGCCCATGCGCAGAAGTGGGAACTGAACTACGTTGCACTTGAAGGTAACATTGGCTGCATGGTCAATGGTGCAGGTCTGGCCATGGGTACCATGGACATCGTTAACCTGCATGGCGGCAAGCCGGCCAACTTCCTGGACGTAGGCGGTGGCGCGACCAAAGAGCGCGTAACCGAAGCGTTCAAGATCATTCTGTCCGACAGCAATGTTAAAGCCGTACTGGTTAATATCTTCGGCGGTATCGTTCGTTGCGACATGATTGCTGAAGGCATCATCGGCGCAGTGAAAGAAGTCGGCGTGAAGGTTCCCGTCGTTGTGCGCCTGGAAGGCAACAATGCTGAGTTGGGTGCCAAGGTCCTGGCCGAAAGCGGTCTGAACATCATCGCGGCAACTAGCCTGACCGACGCTGCCCAGCAGGTCGTCAAGGCCGCGGAGGGTAAGTAATGAGCGTCCTGATTAACAAAGACACAAAAGTTATCTGCCAGGGCTTTACCGGTAGCCAAGGTACTTTCCACTCCGAGCAAGCTATTGCCTACGGCACCAAGATGGTTGGCGGTGTAACACCAGGCAAAGGTGGTACTACTCACCTGGGACTGCCCGTATTCAATACGGTCAAGGAAGCAGTAGAAGCGACCGGCGCCGAGGCTTCGGTCATCTATGTTCCGGCTCCTTTCTGTAAGGACTCCATTCTTGAAGCCGCGTTTGGTGGTATCAAACTGATCGTTTGCATCACCGAAGGCATTCCTACGCTGGATATGCTGGATGCCAAGGTCAAGTGCGATGAGTTGGGCGTACGCCTGATTGGTCCAAACTGCCCAGGCGTAATCACACCCGGCGAATGCAAGATCGGCATCATGCCTGGTCACATTCATTTGCCAGGTAAGGTTGGTATCGTTTCTCGCTCCGGCACGCTGACGTACGAAGCGGTTAAGCAAACCACTGACGCAGGTTTCGGCCAATCCACATGTGTGGGTATCGGCGGTGACCCGATTCCGGGTTCCAACTTCATCGATATTCTGAAGCTGTTCCAGGAAGATCCCCAGACCGAAGCGATCGTCATGATTGGTGAGATCGGTGGTTCTGCCGAGGAAGAGGCTGCAGCCTTCATCAAGGCCAATGTGACCAAGCCTGTTGTGTCCTACATTGCCGGTGTTACTGCACCTCCTGGCAAGCGTATGGGTCATGCGGGCGCAATCATCTCTGGCGGTAAAGGTACTGCTGACGAGAAGTTCGCTGCGCTGCAAGACGCAGGCGTCAAGACCGTACGTTCCCTGGCTGATATCGGCAAGGCCCTGGCCGAGCTGACTGGTTGGGAAGTCAAGAAGGCGTAAGCCTTACCTTGATGCAAAGGCCACCTTTAAGGTGGCCTTTGTTTTTATAGGGCTGATAAATTTTTAGTTCTGTAAATCGCTGATCGATCGACAATACTGCTACACGAGGGCCTGATTTCGGCCCGTTTAGTCGGGGTGTAAGACGTTTTTGCTGCCTTTGCCTGCAGATTTCGTTAGGATGTGCACCCTTCACAGCCACCGTCTCCAAAAGAGTAGGGTAGCCATTAGTGGTCCGCTTTAGCCAAGCGGGCGTCGTTCCTAATAAGCAACGGGAACCCTTCGCGATCAATCTGTCTGAATCCGGTATTCCCTTAAATGAAATCTCTGAAAGGCCAGGATATCCTGGCGCTTGGCTTTATGACCTTCGCTCTCTTTGTAGGCGCGGGTAACATCATTTTCCCTCCGATTGTAGGCTTGCAAGCCGGTCCCCACGTTTGGGCTGCGGCTATTGGCTTCCTTATTACAGCGGTAGGCTTGCCTGTACTAACAGTGGTTGCCTTAGCTCGTGTAGGCGGCGCCATGAATGCGCTGAGTTCACCAATCGGACGGGTAGCCGGTGGCTTGTTGGCAGCGGTCTGCTATTTATCAGTCGGTCCGCTGTTTGCCACCCCACGTACTGCAACTGTCTCATTCGAGGTTGGGCTTGCGCCCCTTACAGGTGGTGGGGCGCTACCGCTGTTTCTCTACAGCCTTGTCTATTTCTGTGTTGTATTGCTGGTATCGCTTTATCCAGGTCGGTTGTTGGATACGGTGGGCCGTTTCCTGGCGCCGTTGAAAATCCTGGCGCTTGCCATTCTGGGAGCAGCGGCATTCCTATGGCCTGCCGGCGGGACGGGCGAGTCCGTCAGAGCTTACCAGGCACAGGCGTTTTCCCAGGGCTTCATCAACGGTTACCTAACCATGGATACCTTGGGCGCTCTGGTGTTTGGCATCGTCATCGTAAATGCGATCAAGGCGCGCGGCATAGAATCAGCAACACTGATTACGCGGTACGCTGTTATTGCGGGACTGATTGCAGGTGTCGGGTTAGCTCTGGTTTACGTCAGCCTATTCCAGTTGGGCTCTACCAGTCATTCCCTGGTACCAGCGGCCACTAATGGGGCAGAGGTGCTCCATGCCTATGTACAGTATACGTTTGGTGAGCCTGGCAGTATCTTCCTTGCCTGTCTGATTTCGCTTGCCTGTCTGGTCACTGCGGTTGGATTGACCTGCGCTTGTGCGGAATATTTTAGTGAAGCCCTGCATCTGCCTTACAAAGTTTTGGTTGTTGCACTGGCGCTTTTTTCTCTACTCGTTTCGAATCTGGGTTTGACTCACCTGATTCAAATATCCGTACCTGTGCTAACAGCCATTTATCCGCCGTGCATTGTCTTGGTTGTGCTTAGCTTCTGCTCCAGGCTGTGGCATTCATCCTCACGCGTTGTAGCCCCGGTTATGCTGATTGCGTTTCTCTTCGGCATTGTAGATGGCATAAAGGCGGCAGGTTTTGATGCCAGCTGGATTATATGGCTGGAAGCCAAGCTACCGTTGGTAGATCAAGGGCTGGCGTGGCTCATTCCATCGGTTGTAGTGGGTGTATTGGCTACGCTCTGGGATAGACAGCAAGGCCAGCCACAGGCCGTGCGAGCTTCATAAGAGCTTTTTCCCGGTAATAAAAAAGCCCGCTATTGCGGGCTTTTTTATTACAAGCTTACTGCTGCTTGGTATTCGGATCACCACCTTGCAAAGGCTTGTCCGGATTTCCCTGAGGAGAAGTATTGGTGCCGGTATCCTGAGCTTCTTTAACTTGCTCTTGGGCGGCTTCAGTACGCTCTTGAGCAGCCTGATTGCTTTCCTTGGCTGCTTCATTCATGTGTTCTTGAGCTTTCTGCTCGGATTGCTGTGCGTCTTGTGCCTTTTCTTCGGAAGGCTTGTCACAGGCAGCTAAGCCAAGGGCTGCAGCAAGCAGCAGGGCGTAAGCGAAAGGTTTTTGCATGGTCTTCTCCTTGTTTAATTCACGGCAGCACTTCGAGCATACGTATACAGCGAAGTTCCGCGTAGACCTTCTTAGCGTCTATGGCGGTATGCGAGCCTAACAGGTACGGCTGCCAGACCTATTGGCAGCAATCATGGCCAGGTAGTTCCTGACATTTGCTTAAATGGCCCGGATATGAGACCTACAATCCGTTTTGGGTTGAAAAATAAGGACTTGCCCCCATTTTGCGTCCATCACCGCTATCGCGGCTCAACCGTCATCTGTGGAGTTCGTAACCATGAGTGTGGAGACTCAGAAAGAAACATTAGGTTTTCAGACTGAAGTGAAGCAGCTGCTTCATCTCATGATTCATTCTCTGTATTCCAACAAGGAAATTTTTCTTCGGGAGTTGGTTTCCAACGCATCCGATGCGGCGGACAAGCTCCGCTTTGAGGCCCTGGCCAAGCCGGAGCTGCTTGAGGGCGGCGACGCGCTCAAGATCCGTATCAGCTACGACAAGGATGCACGCACTGTCACGATAGAGGACAACGGCATCGGCATGAGCCGTGAGGATGTCGTTACGCATCTGGGAACTATTGCCAAATCAGGCACCGCTGATTTCCTCAAGAATCTGTCGGGCGACCAGCGCAAGGATTCCCACTTGATCGGCCAGTTTGGGGTCGGTTTTTATAGTGCCTTTATCGTAGCGGACAAAGTGGATGTCTTTACCCGCCGTGCTGGGCAGCCTGCTGCGGAAGGGGTCCATTGGAGTTCGAAAGGCGAGGGCGAGTTCGATGTTGAAACCATCGAAAAACCTGAGCGTGGTACTCGCATCGTTCTGCATCTAAAAACAGGCGAAGAAGAGTTCGCTGACGGCTGGCGTCTGCGTAATATCATCAAGAAGTATTCTGATCACATTGCACTGCCGATCGAGTTGCCAAAAGAGCATCACGGAGAGGACGCACCCTCAGAGCAGGAGTGGGAAACGGTCAACCGGGCCAGCGCGTTGTGGACACGGCCGCGTACTGAAGTCAAGGATGAGGAATACCAGGAGTTTTACAAGCACGTCTCCCATGATTTCGAGAACCCTCTGACCTGGAGTCACAATAAGGTAGAGGGCAAACTTGAATACACCTCGCTGCTTTATGTACCTGCACGCGCGCCCTTTGATCTGTACCAGCGTGAAGCGCCGCGTGGATTGAAGCTTTATGTGCAGCGTGTATTCATTATGGATCAGGCTGACGAGTTCCTGCCCCTTTACCTGCGCTTCATCAAGGGTGTGGTGGATTCCAACGATCTCTCGCTTAACGTCTCTCGTGAGATTCTTCAGAAGGATCCGGTCATCGACTCCATGAAGTCGGCGTTGACCAAGCGGGTCCTGGATATGCTGGAAAAGCTGGCCAAAAACGAGCCGGAGCAATACAAGCAGTTCTGGAGTGCTTTTGGACAGGTTCTGAAAGAAGGGCCGGCGGAGGACTTTGCCAACCGTGAGAAGATTGCCGGCTTGCTGCGTTTTGCATCGACTCATGGAGATGCGGGTGAGCAGGACGTCGCGCTCGCTGACTACATTGGTCGCATGAAGGAAGGACAAGACAAGATCTATTACCTGACGGGCGAAAGCTACAATCAGGTGAAGAGCAGTCCACACTTGGAAGTGTTCCGTAAGAAGGGTATCGAAGTCCTTCTGCTAACGGATCGCATCGATGAGTGGCTGATGAGCTACCTGACTGAGTTCGATAGTAAGGCATTCGTTGACGTCGCTCGTGGCGATCTGGACTTGGGCAAGCTTGACTCAGAAGAAGACAAGAAAGCTCAGGAAGAGATAGCCAAGGCCAAAGAAGATCTTGTTGGTCGCATCAAGAAGGCACTGGATAACGAGGTCAGCGAAGTGCGGGTTTCTCATCGCCTGACAGACTCACCGGCTATTCTGGCAATCGGCGAACAGGACCTGGGTCTGCAGATGCGTCGCATCCTTGAGGCGAGCGGCCAGAAGGCCCCTGAATCCAAGCCGATTTTTGAAATCAATCCACAGCATCCTTTGATTGAAAAGCTGGACATGGAGCAGGATGAAGACCGCTTCGTAGACTTGGCTCATGTCTTGTTCGATCAGGCAGCTCTCGCTGCAGGTGATAGTCTCAAGGATCCGGCTGCGTACGTACGCCGTCTCAACAAGCTTCTGGTAGAGCTTTCTGCCTGATGCGCTGATAAAGCCCGCTTCTGGCGGGCTTTCTTTTAACACCCAACGACGAAGAGGTAACCCATGGCCGAAATGACGGTTAAGGCAATCCAGTATGAGATCGATGGACAGCCGTTCGAAGGGCAGCTGGTCTACGATGCTGATCAGCCCCAGACGCGGCCAGCAGTTCTGCTTTCGCCTAACTGGATGGGCGTATCGCAAGGTGCTATTGATTTAGCCAAGCGCCTTGCCAGCGAAGATGGGCTGGTTTATTTCATCGTGGATTTTTATGGTCAGAAGGTGCGTCCTGCTAATGCAGATGAGGCGCTGGCAGCCATGATGCCGATTCGTAATGATAGGGCTTTACTACGCAAGCGCCTGCAGTCTGCTTATCAGGCGCTTGTTGCTCAAGCAGGCACTGTTGCAATAGACACGAAACAAATTGCTGCCATTGGCTTTTGCTTTGGTGGCTGTGCTGCGCTTGAGTTGGCGCGTGAAGGTGCAGAATTGGCTGCTGTTGTCACTTTCCATGCCAATCTGGATACGCCAAATCCTGAAGATGCCCGTAATATCAAAGCACCCGTTCTAGTGCTGCACGGGGCTGCTGATCCGTTAGTGCCTAGCGAACAGATTTCTGCTTTCGAGGCAGAAATGACCGCAGCCAATGTCGATTGGCAAGTTGTCAGTTACGGTAATGCTGTCCATTCCTTTACTGATCCGGAGGCCAATAATCCAGGCAAGCAGCAATACAATCCGGTTGTTGCCAAACGCGCCTTCCTGGCTATGCACAATCTGTTTGATGAGGTCATGTCGCGCTAGTATGCGAAGACCCACAGCAGTGCCTGGTCTAAGAAAAGCCCGCCAATAGGCGGGCTTTTTATGACCTGTAAAATTTAATCGTCGTCATGCATATTGGATTGCAGGTAGTTCTCAATCCCTACCTTGTCGATCAGCCCCAACTGAGTTTCGAGCCAATCGATATGCTCCTCTTCAGACTCCAGGATGTCTTTGAGCATATCGCGACTTACATAGTCTCGAACACTTTCACAGTACACAATTGCATCTCGTAGGTCGGCAACCGCTGCGATTTCCAGGCGAAGGTCACATTCAAGCATTTCCTTGGTATTTTCACCAATCATCAACTTGCCAAGATCCTGAAGGTTTGGAAGGCCTTCAAGAAACAGAATTCGCTCAATCAGACGATCCGCATGCTTCATCTCGTCGATTGACTCATGGTATTCATGGTGGCCAAGTTTTTTCAGGCCCCAGTCGTTATACATGCGCGAATGGAGGAAGTACTGATTGATGGCAACAAGCTCGTTTCCAAGTATCTTGTTGAGATGCTGAATGACTTTAATGTCGCCTTTCATAACGGCTCCGCCCAAGGATTATGTAATACAAGTCTGGGCGCGAAGCGAGGGCTTGTCAAACGTAAGTTATTGAATTGATTATGAAAAACATCTGTGAATAACACGCTTTCGCAACTGATTCATAACCTACTGATTTTAGACATAAAAAAAACCGGGCCAAATGCCCGGTTCTTAAAAATCTGTTTATCAAGCTTGGGATAATCCGACAGGGTAGGCCAGACTTTGAGCCGCCTGAAGCTCGCCAAGGGTTTCTCTGACAACCGTTTTAGCCAGGCAGGCACATTTACCGCATTGAGTACCTACTCCTGTGCATTCCCTTACTTCCCGATAGCTGCAGCATCCTTCGTAGATAGCTTCACGGATTTGCTTATCGGTGACACCTCGGCACAAACATACGTACATGGCGATTCGTCTATGGCTGAAAAGAGATATCGGCAGACTAATCGTAGTGAGAATGATTGTCAAAGCGTTATAGGAGGGAATGTTATTAACCTGCCGAGCGGCACGATGGCCGCTCGGCAAAAGGTTTATTCAGGGTCCATCCAGCCGCCCAGCTCACGCCAGCGATTGACGATACCGCAGAACAGATCGGCCGTTTTTTCCGTGTCATAACGGGCAGAGTGCGCTTCCCGATTATCAAACTCGATTCCAGCGCTTTGGCAGGCTTTGGCTAGTACCGTTTGCCCATAAGCCAGTCCGGCTAATGTAGCCGTGTCAAAGCTTGAGAAGGGGTGAAAGGGGTTTCGTTTGATACCACAGCGCAAGACCGCAGCGTTGAGAAACGCAAGATCAAAGCTACTGTTATGACCTACCAAAATGGCTCGCTTGCAACCGTTGGCCTTCAAAGATTTCCGCACCCCACGGAAGATCTCCGTAAGGGCATGTTCTTCCTTGACGGCCATTCTCAGCGGGTGATCAAGCTTGATGCCAGTAAACTCGAGCGCGGCAGGTTCTACATTGGCCCCTTCGAACGGCTCGACCCGAAAGAAATGGGTGTGCTCAGGGAAGAGAAAACCTTTCTCATCCATCCCAATGACAGTAGCGGCTATTTCCAATAGCGCATCGGTGGACGCATTGAAGCCACCGGTTTCCACGTCCACGACTACAGGTAGATAGCCACGAAAGCGTCGGGCCATTGGAATACGCGAGTCGGACATTGGCGCGGTGTTTTCCATTTCTTCCGCGAACAGTTCTTCATCATCACTCATGCAGAGGTCTCCAGACGCCAACGCAACGTTTCTCCGGCACGCAGCGGCACAACTTCAAAATCGCCAAAAGGCAGGGAGCTAGGTGCTTTCCACTCTTCACGCACCAGCGTTACGGTATCGGTATTATGCGGAAGGCCATAAAAGTCGGCGCCAAACAGGCTGGCGAAGCCCTCTAATTTATCCAGCGCGTCACGGCTTTCGAAGGCTTCGGCATACAGCTCAAGTGCTGCATAGGCGGTATAGCAGCCAGCGCAGCCGCATGCAGACTCCTTGGCGTGTTTGGGGTGTGGTGCTGAGTCCGTACCCAGAAAGAACTTTGGACTTCCGCTGACAGCGGCATCCAGTAACGCTTCCTGATGCGTATTGCGTTTAAGGATAGGTAGACAAAAAAAGTGCGGACGGATGCCGCCAACCAGCATGTGATTACGATTATAGAGCAGATGATGCGCGGTGATGGTGGCGGCTACGTTCGCCGACGCATCACATACAAATTGTGCTGCATCGCCTGTCGTGATGTGTTCAAGCACGACCCGAAGCGCGGGGAAGCGTCTGACGATGACGCTAAGCTGCTCGTCGATAAAGCGCTTTTCACGGTCGAAAATGTCGACTTCTGAGCGTGTAACTTCGCCATGTACCAGCAGCGGCAGTCCTACCTCGGCCATCGTTTCCAATACCGGAAAGATATTGTCCAGCGAGGTGACCCCTGAGTCGGAATTTGTTGTGGCGCCAGCAGGGTAGAGCTTGACGGCATGTACGAAGCCGCTCGCCTTGGCAGCACGGATTTCGTCTGGTGTGGTGCGGTCAGTCAGGTACAATACCATCAGCGGTTCGAAGCGGTTGGCGGCGGGGCGGGCAGCCAGAATACGCTCGCGATAAGCCGCGGCTTGTTCCGCATTGCGTACAGGTGGTACCAGGTTGGGCATGATGATGGCACGGGCAAAGGTGCGAGCAACATCGGCTACGGTTTGGCTCAAGGCCGCACCATCACGGAGGTGTATATGCCAGTCATCGGGACGGCGAAGCGTTATCCGGTCGGACATGCTGATTTCCAGGCGAACAAATGTGGAGAGAATGCTACCGGAAAAGGCGGACTCGGGCACGCCGCCCAGCCTAGAAGTATTTCAGAATAGCTGATCCATTGGGTGAAACAGGCAGAGTTGTTCTAAAGCAATGCCGCCTGCGTAGCGTTGGCGTACTATCCAGGTGCTGATTGTATTCAAGTTTTCTGGGTAATGAACCGATATCACAAGGGTAAGATTCTTCTATTGGATTCGGAGCCTCCCCGTGCGCCTTCGTTACTTGACCCTTCTACCGCTCCTGGCCAGCCTGCCGGCAATGGGCATCACATTCCAGGACCGCATTGAAAAAGCGGGATGGAAAGTGGAGGGCGATCAGTTTGAATGCCGGCTTTCTCAGGATGTTCCCCGCTTTGGTACGGGTGAGTTTGTTCGTCGTGCCGGAGAGCAACCTACCTTCAGGCTCAAAACATCTGAAAACTGGCTTTCCCAAGGCTCTGCGACGCTGCTGGCTGCCGCTACGCCATGGCAGCCGGGACGAGGTGATGAGTCGCTGGGTTCAATCAGAATTCAAAGTGGCAATACTCCGCTCAATACGAGCGAGAGTCAGGGGCGGCGCCTGCTGACCGGATTGATGGAAGGTCGCAGTCCATTGATCAAGTCGCGTAGCCGTAATGGCGACCCGCTTGAGGTTCGTATTTTACCCGCGAGGTTTGAGTCGGCGTATCAGGATTTCCAGCTGTGTGCTGCCAAGCTTCTGCCAGTCAACTTTGATCAAATTCGTCACTCCCTGGTTGGCTTTCCCAAGGGGGGAAGTGATCTGGATGAAGTGGCACGTAACAAGCTGGACATCATTCTTCAGTATCTCAAAGCCGATCCCACTGTAAACCATGTAGTGATTTCTGGCTTTACCGATAATTCTGGTAATCGACTCGATAACCGCCAGGAATCGCGGCTGCGTGCAATGGCTGTCATGCAGTACCTGAAAGCCAGCGGCGTTCCTGAGGAGCAAATGGAAATTCGCTTTTTTGGAGAGCAGTATCCTTTGGTCGCCAATAACAGCAAGGCAAATCGAGCCAAGAACAGAAGGGTGTCGATGGTGTTTACCCGTGAGCCTGTAGCCTCTGACTCCAAGCCAGAGTCTTCTACGGCAGCGCCAGCCAACGCGCCGGCGGCCGTTCCAGCTACAGCTTCGCAAGGTGGTAAGCCAAGCAGTTAATAGCGCACCGGGTGTCGCCTAGGCAACTTCTTGTGTCGCGCCTCTATAAATAGCTCCGCTTGGCAAGTAGAATCATCTTCTTTCTAAGCAATGCGTGGGAGCGAGTGGCATGACGGACGTCAAGAAGGTAGTCCTGGCGTATTCGGGCGGCCTGGATACTTCGGTGATCCTCAAGTGGCTGCAGGATACCTATAACTGTGAAGTCGTAACATTTACAGCGGACCTTGGCCAAGGGGAAGAAGTGGAGCCCGCTCGCGCTAAAGCCAAGGCTTTAGGCGTCAAGGAAATCTTCATCGAAGACCTGCGTGAAGAATTCGTTCGTGATTTCGTTTATCCGATGTTCCGGGCGAATACGGTATACGAAGGCGAATATCTGCTGGGTACTTCCATTGCTCGTCCGCTTATCGCCAAGCGATTGATCGAAATTGCCAACGAAACGGGCGCTGATGCCATCTCCCACGGTGCAACCGGCAAGGGCAATGATCAGGTACGCTTCGAACTGGGAGCCTATGCGCTCAAGCCTGGCGTAAAGGTTATTGCACCCTGGCGTGAGTGGGATTTGTTGTCCCGCGAAAAGCTCATGGATTATGCAGAAAAGCACAATATCCCGATCGAGCGTCACGGCAAGAAAAAATCGCCTTATTCCATGGATGCTAACCTCCTACACATCTCTTATGAAGGTGGTGTGCTGGAAGACACATGGACTGAGCATGAGGAGGACATGTGGCGCTGGACCAAGTCGCCAGAGGCTGCTCCGGATCAGCCGACGTATATCGAATTGACTTACCGTGCTGGTGATATCGTGGCTATCGATGGCAAGGACATGACGCCTGCCCATGTGCTGGCTGAACTCAATCGCATCGGTGGCGAAAACGGTATTGGCCGTCTGGATATCGTTGAGAACCGTTACGTGGGAATGAAGTCGCGTGGCTGCTATGAAACGCCTGGCGGCACCATCATGCTCAAGGCCCACCGGGCTATCGAGTCCATTACCCTGGATCGTGAAGTCGCCCACCTCAAGGATGAGCTCATGCCTCGCTATGCGAGCCTGATCTATACTGGCTATTGGTGGAGTCCCGAACGCCTGATGCTGCAGCAGATGATCGATGCTTCCCAGTCCAACGTAAACGGGGTCGTACGTCTGAAGTTGTATAAAGGCAACGTAATTGTCGTTGGTCGTAAATCTGACGACTCCCTGTTTGATGCGAATATCGCTACGTTTGAAGAGGACGGTGGTGCTTACAACCAGGCTGATGCAGCAGGTTTCATCAAGCTCAATGCACTGCGTATGCGTATCGCCGCTAATAGCGGCCGCAAATTGTTTTGAGTGATCTTGCCCCGGATCAATACCTGGGCAGCCCTTCCGTCTGGAGGGGCTCTCGCTCTTAAACGCTAATAAAAAAAGCCCAACCGGGCTTTTTTTATTTACAGATCGAAATCGTATTCCGAGATCTGACGCTTCAAGCGACGCTCTTCAAGCATATTGTCTATCAAGCGGCGCTTGGTAAGGTTGGTTTTGCTGACAGGCACATCAGCAGCCTCAACGTCACCCTCGGTTTCTACGAAGTCATCATCAAGTTCGATATCACTTTTCTCGCTCGCCATGAAAAAACTCCTAGCATGAGGTGGTCAAGGAGCGGGTGCAGTTTGAGAGGACTACACAGCCCTTTTGGCGCACCTTATAGCGACAAAGTGATGAGTCGTAAAAAAGATTTTTTTAATCGATCAGCTTGAAAGTTACGGTACTTATCAATTATCCGATGTCTTGGCTTTGTATTCGCACAGGTCCTCAATGCGACAGCTCCCACAGCGGGGTTTTCGCGCCTGACACACGTAGCGCCCATGCAGAATCAACCAGTGGTGTGCATCCAGCAAATATTCCTTCGGAACCACCTTGAGAAGCTTTTGCTCCACCTCAACTACATTTTTTCCTGGAGCAAGATTGGTCCGGTTGCTGACACGGAAAATATGCGTATCAACGGCCATTGCAAACTGCCGAAACGCTGTATTTAAAATGACATTTGCAGTTTTACGACCTACGCCAGGAAGGGCTTCCAGTGCCTCACGTGTCTGTGGGACTTCACCGTTGTGCTGCTCGATCAAAATACGGCAGGTCTCGATAACGTTCTTGGCTTTTGTGTTATAGAAATTGATTGTATTGATGTATGCAGAAAGCCCATCTACACCAAGGGCATACAGGGTTTCCGGAGTGTTGGCCACTGGGAACAACTTTGCGGTTGCCTTATTGACCCCTTTATCGGTGGCTTGTGCCGATAGCATTACGGCAATCAGTAATTCGAAAGGCGTCGTGTAGGACAGCTCGGTCTTGGGATCAGGGTTGTCCTCGTGGAGACGACGAAAAATTTCCAGGCGTTTGGCGGCATTCATGGGAATAGTGGCTCGGCTTTCGCGGTATAAGGGCTAACGTATCATTACGATGCCAAATGCTCTGACAGTTTATTTTCAAGCTCAGTCAATCGGCCACGCACTTCCAACAAGACATTCTCGGAAGTGTCCCTGTCGCGTTCAAGGCGTTTTACTTCTGCCTTGGCATAAGCGATCTGCGTCTTAAGGGTCCGCGTTAGAGGGTCGACAGGGCTTTTCTGTATCCGAGTATGCTCCGGCAGAGGTCTGTCTGAAGCCTTTTCAGCCATGTCCAAAGCGTTCTCAGCCTGATGAAGCATTTGGCGTAGTTGCGAAAGCTCCTCTTGAGGCGCACCGTTACGCTCTGCCGAGAGAAACGCGGCACGGGCACTTACTAGACCCAACTTTGCCTGTTTCAATGCGTCCGGCGTCTTGGAGGGCGTCTGATCTTCAAGATTTGCCAGGGCTTGTGCAGCAGCGGCAGCTGAACCGTGAAGCATGCTCAGCTGCTCTTGCTGTTCCGGGGTTGGCTGTTGCCCGAATGCTTTCTCAGCTTTACTGAGTTGCGCTCGTGCCATGGCAGCGTTGATTTTGGCTCGCTTTATTTCAACAGAAACATCAATCGGTTGGGCTTGGCTTGAAGGGCGGCTACCACTCAGCGCTTCATCCAGCGCTTGCTGAGCGGCTTCAGCGGCCTGCTTGAGCCATTTAACCTGATCTTCCAATTGTTGTGTAGCACGCTGAGCCAGCTGCTTTTCAGCCTTCTTGAGCGCCATTTGGGCTGTAGAGGCATTGATCTTGAGTTTTTTAAGTATTACGTCCGCATCAGTGGATGGATCTTTCTGAGCTTTAATGCGCGATATTGCTGCCTGGACAGGATCGACTGACGTGGCAGTTTGAACCGCCTCTGTCGACAATTGAGAGCGTGCCAGACGTGCATCTCGCTCGGCCTGTTTACGCTGCTCTTCACGCGCCAGACGTGCGTTGTGTGCGTCATAGCGTAAGCGGTAATGAGCCGCTTGCTGCCGTTGCTGTTCGTGAGAAGGTTGTACAGGTAGCGGGTTCAGGTCGATGCAGTCGACAGGGCAAGGCGCAATGCACAGTTCACATCCGGTACATTCAGCCGCCATGACCGTGTGCATCAGCTTTGCTGCGCCTACGATGGCATCTACCGGGCACGCCTTTAAGCATTTGGTACAGCCAATGCACTCTGCCTCACGAATGAACGCTACCTGAGCAGGTGTGGGCGGGTAGGGTGAGTCCAAAGGCGTGGCCTCGACGCCCAGCAGCACGGCTAGATCATGAATGGTTTCATCCCCACCGGGAGGACATTTGTTAATGGCTTCGCCCGCCGCAATGGAAGTGGCATAAGGGAGACAGCCAGGATGGCCACATTTACCGCACTGGGTTTGCGGTAGAAGCGCGTCGATTGCATGTATCAGGCTCATGCACATACATCCAGTGACGTGCGCATGGCGCCAAAAACAAATTCAAGCATGGTCAGCAGATAAAGCGGATAGCCAGACAGGGGCGTATTATCCGGGATATGGCCACGAATGAACACCTGCCGCTGGCCAGCGGCAGGTTGCTAGATCAACGAGGCACTATGGAGGCCATCGATCAGGACTTGCGGTCGCCCTTTGGAGCAAGACTCAATCCGTGCGCGAACTCCATAAACTTCTGCCAGACTATCTGCATCGATCACGCTCTGCGGAGTGCCGTGAGCCGCCAAGCGTCCATTCTTGAGCATGACAATATGGTCGGTTTGTCTCAAGGCGATGTTGATATCGTGCAACACGATAAGGGTAACCATATCGCGCTGACGTGTTTCCTGGGCTATCACGTCCATCACATGAAACTGGAAGTTCAGATCGAGTGCGCTCAGGGGCTCATCAAGTAAAAGCAGTGTCGGTCTGCGGATCAGGGCCTGTGCCAAGCCTACCAACTGTTTTTGTCCACCAGAGAGCTGGTCAAGGTAGTGCATACCCAGGTGTTCGATCTCAAGGCGCCTAAGCAGGGTAAGCGCGTCCTCAGTGTCTTTGGCATGTGGCTGCCCGGAGGCGCGGCGTGCAACCAGAAGCGACTCGAAAACACGCAGATGGACACTAGCGGGCAATGTCTGGGGAAGATAGACCACTTTTTCCGCGCGTTTGGCAAAGCTCAGGCTGGTAAGCGCCTCTTCGTCCAGCGTGATGGTGCCTTTGGCTGGCGTCAGGCCAGCGATGGCCTTGAGTAAAGTTGACTTGCCGCTTCCGTTGGGGCCGAGCAAGGCGGTTACCTTGCCATGCGTAATGCCATTAAGAGTAAGGTCCTGAATAATCGTTTTTTTGCCATAGCTAACATTCAGCCCCTGCATAGATAACGCGTGCATTACAGGCCTCCCTTGTTACGCAGGACAACCGTGAGGAAAAAGGGAATACCCACAAGAGCCGTTACGATTCCAACCGGTATCAGCACGCCGGGGAGCAGGTTCTTGGATGCAACAGATGCAAGTGAAAGAATCAACGCACCGGCCAAGGCGCTGGCAGGTAGATAGAACCGATGGTCTTCGCCAAACATCAGGCGAGAAATGTGCGGGCCTACCAAGCCAATGAAGCCGATGGTGCCTACAAACGCCACAGCTAGGGCGGTAAGAATACTAACTCTCAGCAGGGTCCCTAGCCTTAGGCGCTTGACATTGATTCCAAAGCTGGCTGCACGATCCTCACCGAGTCGTAACGCTGTCAACTGCCATGCCCGACGGAGCGACAAGGGAAGTGCGATGGCAAGTGCTAGCGCCAGAATGCCGAGCTTGAGCCAGGTGGCTCGGGCAAGGCTTCCCATGGTCCAAAAGACCAGTCCTGAAAGCGTATCTTCACTGGCAACAAATTGAACCAGCGATACTAGTGCCTGAAAAGTAAAGCCCAAGGCAATACCGAACAGCACAATGGCGCTGGTTGTGGCTTGACGAAGCCGTGCGACAACGTCGAGTAGAAGGGTTGCTGCCAGAACAAACACAAAGGCGTTGATCGAGATAAGCCACTCGCTGGGTACACCCGGAATGCCCAGATTCAACACAATGGCCAGGGCCGCTCCGAACGCGGCGGCGTGTGAAAGCCCTAGCGTGAAAGGACTGGCCAGTGGGTTATTCAGTATTGTCTGCATTTCGGCGCCGGCAAGGCCTAACGCTGCGCCGACACAAACGGCCATGAGCGCTTGCGGGAGCCGAATATTCCAGACAATAACCGCCTGGCTGGGACTGACCGACTCGCGGTGCACCAGGGTTTGCCAGAGATCGCTGACGCTCAGGCCGGCCGGCCCGAGCGTAAAGTCCAGTAATAACGAACAACCAATCGCGATTACGAAGATCGCCAGAATAAGGAGTCGCTTACTCAGGAGCGAGCGGTAATCGTTAAAGAGAGAGGCATCCAGGGCAGGATGCTCAATCGATTGCTTGGCGTTCATGGATTACTCTTGGCTTGCGTCCAGTAGGCGCCACGGATATCGACAGGAAGGAACTGATTGTTCAGCTCATCCAGCGTTTGCTTGGGGTCGACGTCCTTGAACGCGTCCGGGTAGAACCATTTGGCAAATGCCTCGATGGCCAAAATGTTGTAGGGCGAGTTATAGAAATTATGCCAGATGCCGTACGTACGGCCTTCATGAACAGCTCTGAGCGGCGCGATTTCCTGACGCTTGAGCAGACCTTGCAGGCTGGCGGTCGCGGCATCATCCGTAACGCCTGTGCCTGACTTCAGGCCGTTGTCAGTGGAGCTCATGTCCCGAGTACCACTTGCAATGTAGATATCTGGATTAACACTCAGAAGGGTCTCGGCATTGATGTCGCCGATTACCCCAGGCAGTAGGGGGGCGGCCAGGTTGTTGCCTCCAGCCGCTTCGATAAATTCGCCAAAGTTGCCTTTACCGGCCGTATGGCAGCACGCTGAGCCAGGCCAGATACCTGCCAGCATTTCGATGAAGACATTGGGACGTTTGTCGCTAGGGATGGTTGATACGGTTTTCTGAATTCTATCTAGATGACGTTGATAGAACGCGATGTAATCTTCAGCCTGCTTTTCTCGATGCACAGCCTTGCCAAGTACACGCATGCTGGGAATGGTGTTTTGCATGGGGTGCTGACGGAAATCAATGAAAACAACCGGCACACCTGCAGCCTTTAGCTGCTCTACCAGCTCATTCTTGACGCCCGGGCCGTGGCCAGCAATCCCAAAGATTGCAATATCAGGCTTCAGAGAGATTGCTTTTTCATCGTTGACACTGGCTTCAGACGTTTTGCCAATAGTCGGGATCTTGTCGATTTGAGGATACTTGGCCTGATAGGCCGCGTAGCCCTGCTTGTCTACGGTACTGAGTTCACCTTGCCAGCCAACAATACGGTCGAGTGGCTTGTCGCCTTCCAGTAGAGCCAGTGCATAAAGCATCCGTCCTTCGCCCAGAAGGATACGGTCAACCTTGGCAGGAATTTCTACCTGGCGGCCAGCGATATCAGTAATAGTCTCAGCATGAAGACCGCTCGACATCATGGCAGCCAGAGAAAAGCCTGATAGAAGGCCAAGCCAGCGCTTGCCAGACAATATGGAATTAAACATTACTCTTCCCTGCAAATGAGATGCTTTATTATTAGGCGACTAACAGCTTATGTTTTCAAGTCTCTTTGCAATATTTAGCCGTTATTGTTCAACCACTTATAAGAAAAACGGCCGCTTATAGCGGCCGTTTTGATTACTTCACTCGCTGCCCTGGCAAGGCACCCGCGTCTGGACTTAACAGAAAAATATCCTTCCCACCAGGACCGGCTGCCAACACCATGCCTTCGGAAACACCAAAGCGCATCTTACGGGGAGCCAGATTGGCAACGTACAGAGTAAGGCGACCTTCCAGCGTAGCGGGGTCATAGGCGCTCTTGATCCCAGAGAACACATTGCGCAGTTCGTCGCCAATATCCAACGTGAGTTGCAGAAGCTTGTCGGCTCCCGCTACCGCTTCAGCCTTGACGATACGTGCTACTCGCAGATCTACAGCGGAAAAGGCATCGAAGTCGATGGTTCCTGCAATAGGCTCCTTAGCCAGTTCACCATTATTGGAGGCCTGAGGCGCTGTAGTGCTGGCAGTCAGGTCTTCTTTTGATGCTTCGATCATCTCGGTCACTTTTGCAGATTCGATTCGTGTCATGAGGGGTGCAAACGGGTTTAGCTGATGATTCGCCAATGCCGTTGAAAGATCTTCCCAGCGCAGCGGAGCTATATTCAGGAACGTTTCGGCGGCCTCTGCGAGCCTGGGGAGTACGGGCTTGAGGAAGATGACCAGTTGACGGAAGAGATTGATGCCCAATGCGCAGATTGCCTGGACTTCATCCTGTTTGCCTTCCTGCTTGGCCAGTGCCCAAGGCGCTTTTTCAGCAATCCAAGCGTTAGCCTGGTCGGCCAGCGCCATGATTTCACGCATGGCACGCCCAAACTCCCGACCTTCATAGGCTTCGGCGATGCTGGGCGCAGCGGCCTGAAATGCCTGCCAGAGTTCAGGTGCCGGGTTTGCCTCGATCAAGAGCCCGTTATTACCCTTGTGAATGAAGCCGGCACAGCGGCTGGCGATATTGACAACCTTGCCCACCAGATCGGAATTGACTTTCTGGACAAAATCTTCAAGGTTCAGGTCCAGATCATCTACACCGCGACCCAGCTTGGCGGCATAGTAGTAACGCAGGTATTCAGGCGAGAGATGCTCAAGGTAAGTGCGCGCTTTAACGAAAGTGCCACGCGACTTGGACATCTTTTGGCCGTTGACTGTAACGTACCCGTGGACGTTGACAGCGGTAGGCTTTCGGTAGCCTGCGCCTTCCAACATGGCAGGCCAGAACAAGGCATGGAAGTTGACGATGTCCTTGCCAATAAAGTGATAGAGCTCTGCGGTTGAGTCCTTGCCCCAGAATGCATCGAACTCAAGGCCTAGTTCCGGGCGATGAGTGATCAGGTTCTGGAAGCTGGCCATGTAGCCAATTGGAGCGTCCAGCCAGACATAAAAATACTTGCCAGGCGCATCAGGGATTTCGAAGCCAAAGTAAGGCGCGTCACGGCTAATGTCCCACTCCTGCAGACCAGCATCGAGCCATTCGGCAATTTTGTTGGCTACTGATTCCTGCAAGGCGCCGCCTCGCGTCCAGCCTTTGAGCATGGCGTCGAAGTCAGGTAGCTTGAAGAAGAAGTGTTGCGATTCCTTGAGAACAGGTGTCGCGCCGGAGATGGCTGACTTTGGATTGATCAGATCCGTTGGCTCATAGGTAGCGCCACACTTTTCGCAGTTATCACCATATTGATCCTCGGTGCCGCATTTAGGGCAGGTGCCCTTGATGAAGCGGTCAGCCAGGAACATGTTCTTGTCCGGGTCGAAGTACTGGGTCACTGCACGTGTAGCAATGTGGCCAGCATCCCGTAGCTTCAGATAGATCTGGCTTGCCAGCGCACGGTTCTCTTCCGAGTGCGTCGAATAGTAATTGTCGAAATCAATAAGAAAATCGGCGAAATCCGCCATGTGCTCGGTACGAACGCCATCAATAAGCTGTTGCGGCGTAACGCCTTCACGTTCGGCGCGCAGCATGATGGCGGAGCCATGGGCATCATCGGCACAGACATAGATGCACTGGTTGCCGCGCAGTTTTTGATAGCGCACCCAGATGTCAGTCTGGATGTACTCCAACATATGGCCAAGGTGAATCGAACCGTTGGCATAGGGGAGGGCGCTAGTGACAAGAATCTTCCGGGGTTCGGACATAGGGCTCGACTGTCAATTAAGGCTAAAAATAATTGAACACTATAAAGGCCGAACCGTTTTTTTTCACGCCTGGTCCAATAGCTGAGTATTCGGGTAGGTTTTATCCTGTCTGACCGGTAGCATAGTGACTACGATTACACCGTACCCTTGTTTGGAGCTGTTATGAGCGCACTTACCCGCGAAGTGGTAGAAGCCACTCTGCGCCAGTACACCGATCCCTACCTCAATCAGGACCTGGTCACCGCAGGTTGCCTGCGCGATGTCACCCTTAACGGCGGACACATCGTCGTTAGCATCGAACTGGGTTATGCGGCGGGACTGTTCAAGAATGGCATGGCACAGGTGCTCAAGAATTCGCTGGAAAACCTGCCAGGTGTGACCCAGGCGGATGTCCAGATCCAGTGTGTCATCAAGCCCCATGCGGCTCAGCCTCAGGTTGAGGCGATGTCGAACGTAAAGAATATTATTGCGGTCGCGTCTGGTAAGGGTGGGGTCGGCAAGTCCACGACTTCTGCCAACCTCGCGCTGGCCCTGGCACGTGAAGGGGCTCGAGTAGGTATCCTGGATGCCGACATCTACGGCCCCAGCCAGGGCATCATGTTTGGTTTGCCTGAAGGTACACGTCCCAAGATCCAGGATGAGAAGTGGTTCATTCCGCTGGTGGCACATGGGGTCGAAGTCATGTCCATGGCTTTCCTGACCGATGAGCGCACACCTGTGGTGTGGCGTGGTCCGATGGTGTCGGGCGCGCTGCTGCAGCTGATTACTCAGACCGCCTGGAATAATCTGGATTACCTCGTCATCGATATGCCGCCAGGCACGGGTGACATCCAGCTTACGCTGGCCCAGAAGGTTCCTGTAGCTGGTTCTGTCATCGTAACGACTCCGCAGGATCTGGCCCTTCTTGATGCCAAGAAGGGCGTTGAGATGTTCCGTAAGGTCAATATTCCAGTGTTGGGCGTAGTCGAGAATATGGCTGTGCACATCTGCTCGAATTGTGGTCATGCCGAGCATTTGTTTGGCGAGGGCGGCGGCAACAAGCTTGCCAGTCAGTATGGGGTTGATCTTCTAGCCTCTCTGCCGCTATCCATGGCTATTCGCGAGCAGGCGGACCAAGGACGTCCTACGGCCATTGCTGATCCAGACAGCCAGATCGCCATGATTTATCAGGATATGGCGCGTCATGTTGGCGCACGCATTGCCCAGAGTGGGAAAAAGGCTGCCATCATGCCCACCATCACGGTTTCGGACGACTGATACCATTGACGAACGAGGGACTGAATAGCGTTGGTCCTTCGCTTTCTCATGGTTTAGGTCTTTGATGAGTGCCGCCGTACCGGTAAGATGTGCGGTTATGTTTTTACCCCTGACAGGACAGTGCCATGAGCATCAAAGCAGATAAGTGGATTCGCCGCATGGCCCAGGAACACGGCATGATCGAGCCGTTCGTTGAGCGGCAGATGCGTGGGGAGGGAGCCGACCGGCTGATCTCTTTTGGCGTGTCCAGCTACGGTTACGATGTGCGCTGCGCTGATGAGTTCAAAGTATTCACCAACATCCATTCAGCTACCGTCGACCCGAAGAATTTCGATGAAAAAAGCTTCGTCGATATCAAGGGAGATGTTTGCGTTATTCCGCCAAACTCCTTTGCGCTGGCGCGTACCGTCGAGTACTTCCGTATTCCTCGTAACGTATTGACCATCTGCCTTGGCAAAAGCACTTATGCCCGCTGTGGCATTATCGTGAATGTCACGCCGCTTGAGCCGGAGTGGGAAGGGCACGTAACACTGGAGTTCTCCAATACTACAAACCTGCCAGCTAAGATCTACGCTAACGAAGGCGTGGCTCAAATGCTGTTCCTGGAATCTGACGAGCCTTGCGAGGTGTCCTACAAGGACCGTGGTGGAAAGTATCAGGGGCAACGCGGCGTAACACTGCCGAAAGCCTGATTGACAATAGTGGCCGAAGCCGGGCGTGTCCCGGCTTTTTCATGCCTGTTGATCTAACCAGTCTGCTCAACCGTATTAAGAGGCCGGTTAGACGGAGGCA
The DNA here is from genome assembly GCF_003691465.1 of Pseudomonas sp. LTJR-52. Lineage (NCBI taxonomy): Bacteria > Pseudomonadati > Pseudomonadota > Gammaproteobacteria > Pseudomonadales > Pseudomonadaceae > Pseudomonas > Pseudomonas sp. LTJR-52. The sequence continues at coordinate 3,047,688 of NZ_CP033105.1, read as the reverse complement.
TAATAAACGCTTTAAGTAGACCCTACCGCATGCCGATACAGTAAGAGCCATACAGCCATCTATCGTGGCTGAGCGGACGGGCTTTTACAGAGTTTCGCTTCAAGGTCCTTGCAAATTGGCCGATATCTAGGAAACGCTATTCTTAGGAGATTTGGCATGGCTAGCATTCTTGACTCTGTCGACCAGCGCACGCAGCTGGTAGGCGAGAACCGTCTGGAAATTCTGATGTTTCGTCTGTCCAGTCGGCAGATGTTTGCCATCAACGTGTTTAAGGTGCAGGAAGTGCTGCACCTGCCCAAACTGACTTTAATGCCCAAGCGTAATCCGATGGTCTGCGGTGTCATTCATCTGCGCGGACAAACACTGCCGGTTATTGACCTGGCATGTGCCATTGGCATGAGGCCGATTGTGCCTGATCAAAACAGCACGATTATCGTCACTGAGTACAACCGAACCGTCCAGGCGTTCCTGGTAGGAAGCGTGGATCGCATCATCAACCTTAACTGGGACAGCATCCAACCCCCTCCGGGTGGAGCCGGTCGTCAACATTATCTAACGGCTATTACCAAGTTTGAGGACAAGCTGATCGAAGTCATCGATGTAGAAAAAGTACTAGCTGAAATCGTGCCTTATAACGTCAAGGTCTCCCGCGAGCGCTTGGACGACTCGTTGCTAACCAAAGCGAAGTCACGTGAGATTATGTTGGTGGATGACTCCAGCACCGCGCTCAATCAGATGCACGACACGTTGACGCAGCTCGGTTTGACGTTCCATATCGCTACGGATGGTCTTAAGGCGTTGCAAAAGCTCAAGCAATGGGCCAAGGACGGGGTCAATGTCTCTGAAAAGCTGTTAATGCTTATTACAGACGCTGAAATGCCGGAGATGGATGGCTATCGTCTAACGACGGAGATCCGTCAGGATCCTCAGCTCAGTAGCCTTTACGTTGTACTTCATACCTCGCTGTCCGGTAGTTTCAACGAGGCGATGGTCAAGAAAGTAGGCTGCAACGCATTTCTGTCCAAGTTCCAGCCTGATTTGTTGGTTGAGGCGGTACGAACCCGATTGAGCCTGCTAGACCAATAAGTGTAGGTCCTGACGATAATTTTGACCGTCAAGTCTGCACACAGGCACTGATCTTTTCTAGACTCACGGCTTCTTTGGTCGACAGGAAGCCGTGCCATGCTTCATCTCAGCGGACTCTATCGTTATCCCGTCAAATCTACTGCGCCTGAGCCTCTTGAACGTGCCGATATTGATTGCCTAGGCGTGGCGGGAGATCGGCGATGGATGGTGGTAGAGGCTTCGACAGGACGTTTCCTGACCCAGCGATTGTTACCCAACATGGGGCAGATTGTAGCCCGTTGGATCAGTAACGTTTGCCTCTCGCTTAATGCCCCTGGAATGCCAGCGCTTGAAGTTTCCGTTCCTCTGCCAGATGAGGCCCTGCAGGGCGTCACACTCTGGCGAGACACGTTCCAGGTTCCAGAGGCAGGAGAGGAAGCCAATGCCTGGTTAAGCACCTTTCTGGACAGGCCTTGTCGCTTGGTGCACATGCCCGAAAGTCGGGCGCGTCAGGTTGATACTGCTTATGCCAGTCCTGGTGATTACGTTAATTTCGCAGATGGTTTTCCATTGCTACTGATTGGCCAGGCCTCTCTAAATGATCTGGCTCAGCGCGTGGGCCGGCCTTTGGATATGAGGCGGTTCAGACCTAATCTGGTCGTTGAAGGTAGTAAGGCTTACGCGGAGGATGACTGGGCGCATATACGAATAGGTGAGGTTGAATTTCGTATTGTGAAGCCTTGCTCTCGGTGTGTACTGATTACTGTTGATCCGGTTACCAGCTTACGCAGTCATGACCGGGAGCCTTTAGCAACACTGAAAACTTATAGAGAGCGTGAGGGCGCCGTTTACTTTGGGCAGAATCTGATCCAGCTTAATCCAGGCGCAGTGAATATCGGCATGCCTGTTGAGGTGCTGGCATAGCGCAGTGGAAATGAAAAGGCCCTTCTGAGAAGGGCCTTTGTCATCAACCAGCTACTAGAACTCGTATGGATTCGAGGCGTAGCGATGCTTTGTCCAAATGGGCAATACCTTCTTCACGCTGCTGACGCAGGGTGTCGATTTCAGTATCACGAACACTTGGGTTGACGGCTTGCAATGCCGTCAAGCGAGCCAGTTCCTCGTCCATATTGGCAACGAAACGCTGACGTGCCAGTTCGACGCGCTCGTTATGACGAGGCAATACCTTGCCTTCGCCAGCCGCCACGAGTTTGCTCAAGGCGTCACGCTGGGCTTGAACAAACTTGTTGGCGCTTCCGCGTGGTACGCTTTCCAGCTGATCATTAAGCGTCTCGAACGAAACGCGTGCAGCCAGATCATTGCCGTTTGCATCCAGCAGGCAACGAAGGGCAATAGGGGGCAGGAAGCGAGTCAACTGAAGTGAACGTGGGGCTACCGCCTCGCTGACGTAAAGCAGTTCAAGCAGTACTGTGCCAGGCTTGAGTGCCTTGTTCTTGATTAGCGCTACTGCCGTGTTGCCCATCGAGCCTGATAGCACAAGGTCCATGCCGCCCTGGACCATAGGGTGCTCCCAGGTTAGAAACTGCATGTCTTCACGTGCCAAGGCCAGATCCCGATCATAGGTAATCGTCACGCCTTCATCGTTACCCAGCGGGAAGCCTGCATCGAGCATTTTTTCGCTGGGCTTGAGGATGAGCGCATTATCGGAGTGGTCTTCACTGTCAACACCAAAGGCATCCAATAGCTTCTCCATATAGATCGGCAGTGCAAACTCGTCATCCTGTTCCAGGATCGCCTCCTGAAGCTCTTCACCTGCGCCGGAGCCACTGGAGTTAAGCTCAAGTAACCGATCGCGGCCTGTATGCAGCTCGGCTTCAAGTGCTTCACGTGTGCGGCGACCCTCTTCAAGCAGAGCTTGCCAGCTGTCTTCATCTCCACCAGGGAGCAGCGTGTTGAGCTGTTCACCGAAGCGCTGCTCTAGCGTATTGCCGGTAGGGCAGGTTGACAGAAACGCATTCAGGGCATGGTGGTACCACTGGAACTTGCGCTCCTGTGCGCTACCTTCGAGGTAGGGAACATGCAGCTGAATAGTGTGGCGCTGACCGATCCGGTCCAAACGGCCGATTCGCTGCTCCAGCAAGTCAGGGTGCGCGGGTAGATCGAACAACACGAGATGATGGGCAAACTGGAAGTTGCGTCCTTCACTACCAATTTCAGAGCAGATCAGTACCTGCGCCCCAAATTCTTCGTCAGCGAAGTAGGCGGCAGCCCGGTCACGCTCAAGAATGCTCATCCGCTCATGGAAAACCGTGGCCGGAATACCCGAGCGCAGTCGCAAGGCGTCTTCCAAATCCAGTGCAGTCTCTGCATGTGCGCAGATGACTAGAACCTTGAATTTTTTCAAGCCTTTGAGGGTTTCAATCAGCCACTCTACACGTGAGTCATGGCGCCACCAGCGATCGTTTTCATCCTCTGGAACATACAGTGTTTCAGGATACAGCGAGGCGCTGGCATCCATGTACTGATCCGGGAAGGGCAAGGCTGATGCATCCAGGTTTCGCTCTGGAAAGCCCAGCACTGCAGCGCGAGTATTACGGAAAAGAACCCGACCTGTCCCGTGACGGTCCAGCAGCTCACGAATAAGACGTGAGCGAGCCTCTTCATCACCAGCCGCAGCGGATGTAAGCAGCGTGTCGCCTTCCTCGCCCAGGAAGCCATGAATGGCAGCACGTGAAGCATCGCTCATCGTGCCGTGGTCCAGCAGCTCTTGAACAGCTTCGGCAACCGGGCGGTAATTGGCACTTTCATTACGGAATGCTTCAAGATCGTGGAAGCGATTAGGGTCCAGCAGGCGCAGGCGGGCAAAGTGGCTGTCTTGGCCAAGCTGTTCGGGCGTAGCGGTCAGAAGCAGGACGCCAGGGATGACTTCAGCCAGCTGCTCGACCAGAGCATATTCGGGGCTCACCTGTTCCGGGTGCCATACAAGGTGATGGGCTTCATCCACAACCATAAGGTCCCAGCCGGCTGCAAACGCGGCGTCCTGGGCGCGCTCATCACGCTTTAGCCAGTCCAAAGAGACCAAAGCAATTTGATTATCTTCAAAAGGATTGGTCGCGTCACTGGCGCGGAAGCGCTCTGAATCGAACAGGGCGACTTCCAGATTGAAGCGCCGGCGCATCTCTACCAGCCACTGATGCTGGAGGTTTTCAGGCACAAGAATCAGAATGCGGCGCGCACGACCACTGAGCAGCTGGCGATGGATAACAAGACCTGCTTCGATCGTCTTGCCAAGGCCCACTTCGTCGGCCAAAAGGACACGCGGAGCAATACGGTCGGCTACACTACGGGCAATATGCAGCTGGTGTGGGATAGGTTGGGCTCGAGCGCCTGCCAGCCCCCAGAGCGGCGATTGTAAGAGACGACTGCTGTGTTCAAGTGTGTGGTAACGCAGGCTGAACCAGGAAAGCGGGTCGATTTGACCTGCGAAAAGACGATCACTTGCCAGACGGAACTGAATAAAGTTGGACAGTTCAGCCTCGGTCATCGTGCGAGGTTCGTTTTTGGCATTCAAACCGTGATAGGTGAGCAGGCCTTCATTTTCTTCCACCTCACGAACGGTGAGTTTCCAGCCTTCGAAGTGGGTGATTTCATCACCTGGTGCGAAGCGTACGCGGGTCAAGGGTGCGTTGCGTTGAGCATACTGGCGTGTTTCTCCGGTAGCCGGATACAGTACGGTCAGAAGGCGTCCATCCTGTGCCAGGATGGTACCGAGCCCCAGCTCGGCTTCACTGTCACTGATCCAACGTTGCCCAGGTTGATACTGCGCCATGTAGTAGCTTCTCCCGCCCATTCAAAAAGCCGGTTATGTTAACGAATGCGCCCGCCGAGGCCAAAGCCTGATGGCATAAAATCTTTAAATAGGTATATCGCGAGAGGACAAGTTGATGTTACCGCCCATACCGCAAGCCTTGATTCCGATCACTACGCAGCACGATTCCGTAAAGCCTCGACCGGACATCGCTCCAGTAACAGCTGTCGCTCATGCAAAGGAAGCAGGCTTTCAATCCGTTCTGGATGAACAAAAGTTGGAGCAGGAAAGCGAAAAACGTCGCAAGCGTAAGCGGGGACTGCAGGTTTTACTGCCGGATGAGCGTGCCGAAGCATTGATGGAACCTTCCGAAAAAGGGCAGTGTGTTGATATCAAAGTTTAGGCGGCGGCTGGGTTCTATCAAGCCATATATAGCGCTCTGTATAAGTCAATGCCAAGAGAGGGTCGGCCGCAAGCCCTCTCGGGAAGGAGAAGGGAGGCCATGACTCAGACAGGTTTGGCGAATGCCGATGTGACGCTCTATGAGTCTTGGGTTGTTTCTCAGGAAGCTGACGACTGGATGGCGGAGCTGATTAAACAAACGCCATGGGAGCAGCCGCAGGTGCAGGTTTACGGCAAGAGCTATCCAACCCCCAGGCTCGTTGCTTGGTATGGTGATCCTGGAATCAGTTATGGATATTCCAGTCTTGCGCATCCTTCTTTGCCTTGGACGGAGCTTCTTGGCGATATTCGTGGTCGAGTGAGTCGGTTTTGTGAACACCCATTCAATGGGGTGTTGATCAACTATTATCGTAACGGCCAAGATGCCATGGGTTGGCATAGTGATAACGAGGCTGTGCTGGGCCGAAACCCTACAATTGCTTCGTTAAGCCTGGGAGAGGCGCGACGTTTTGATCTGCGTCGTCGCGGTGTGCAACGTATCGAGCATTCCATAGAGCTAACGCACGGCTCGCTTCTGGTTATGCGAGGTGCTACCCAGCATTATTGGCAGCATCAAATTGCCCGTACAAAACGGTCCATGTCTTCTCGACTCAATCTTACTTTTCGTTGGATACGAACGTGAGCGATAACAACCTGATTGATTTTACTTCCGAGCGAAGCAAGCGCGTCCATGATTTGAATGAAAAACGGCTGAATGAGATGCGGCAGGCGTTCGAACAGGCTCTGCCATTGGCGAAGCCCAAAAAGAAAGGCAAGTCAAAGCCCAAGAAACGTTGAGTGTCAGTTACCTACCTACCCAACCATTGACTGAGGTCAATAATCCGAAGCTGTCTCTCGTTTAACGTATACCCATTGCTTGGCCGCAGAGATCATCACCATGTTTATCGATGATGTCATCACAATGGGTATCGGCGCGTTGGCTTCGATTTCGCTGTTTGTTGCGGTTGTAGGTTTCATTGTCTGGAAGGATATGCATAAACGCTGACCTTCTGTACAAAGGGCACGCAAGGCACTTGGGCGACTTCGGTCGCCTTTTTTTTGCTTTATTTTCAGGGATTAGAAAAAGGCTGGCTAAAAAGCCAGCCTTTTGTGTTTAGTGAGCAACTACAGGTTTGGTGCGATAGCCTTTCAAACCGTAGAAGAGAATGTAGACATAGCCCAGCATCGGAACAAAGAACGACATTAGCAGGCCGATAGAGTCAGCAAACATAGCCTGGATAAACGGAACCAGTGCGCCGCCAACGATGCCCATGCACAGCAGGCCAGAGCCCTTACTGGTGAACTTGCCTAGGCCGTCTAGAGCCAGGGAGAAGATGGTGGGGAACATAATGGAGTTGAACAGACCAATGCAAAGCAGAGCCCACATTGCTGCCTTACCACTGACTGCCATGGCAATCGCAAGCAATACGACGTTTGCAACGCTGTTGAAGGCCAGCACATAGTTAGGTCTGACGCGTGCCATGATCACACCACCGACAAAGCGGCCTACCATCGCGCCACCCCAGTACAGAGCCAGGTAGCGTCCAGCTACATCACTCGAGAGGCCTGCCACGTCAGGGCTTTCCATCAGGCTGATCAGGTAGGTGCCGATCGATACCTCGGAGCCTACATACATGAAAATACCGATAACACCGAGAAGAAGGTGCTTGTACTGCCAGATGCTTTTGGCTTCGTGCTGAGGAGCGCTGTTCTGCTGGGTCTGAACTTCGTCATTACCGCCCTTGATTTGCGGCAATTTGATAAAGCCAATGATCACGGCAATTGCCAGAAGCATACCGGCCAGAATCAGGTAGGGCATCTGTACCGAAGAGGCATCTGTGCTGTGCTCGACCAGTGCCAGAATGGTTACGGCGCCAATCAGCGGGCCTACGGTTGTGCCCAGGGAATTGAAGGCCTGAGTCAGCGTCAGACGGCTTGCAGCGGTTTCCGGCTTACCAAGAACAGTAACGTAGGGGTTGGCTGCCACCTGTAGGACAGTGATACCGCCCGCTAGTACGAATAAGGCCAGTAGGAAGAAGGCGTAGGAGTGCGCTCCGGCAGCTGGATAAAACAGCAAACAGCCAACAGCAGCTGTACATAAACCGAAGATAATTCCCTTCTTGTAGCCAAGCCCCTCAACCAGGCGACCTGCCGGGAACGAGACGATGAAGTAGGCAGTAAAGAAACAGAACTGAATCAGCGAGGCTTGAACGTAGCTCAGCGTGAAGACAGCCTTGAGGTGAGGAACCAGAATATCATTCAGCGAGGTAATCAATCCCCACATGAAGAACAGTACTGTCAGTACCGACAGGGGGCCTCTGTAATTTGGAACTTCGTTGGAATTATTCATCTTCTCTCCAAAGGGGTAGGCGACTCAAATAAACGCCCGTTTAAAGCTCGCATATGATTGATCCAATCCGTTTCGGTTCAATCCGCGCGGAATAATAGTTATGAACCGTGCAGAAATCGATTCAGCGAGAGGTTAAATTTTTAAAAAGTTCGTCTAAAGTCATGTTTTGGTTGTAAAAAAACCCGCACGGTGTGCGGGTTTTAGGATGTTGCACGCGGCGCTGGATCAGCTATTCCAGCGCTTGAGAATCAGCGTGGCGTTGGTTCCACCAAAGCCAAAGCTGTTGCTCATGACGACGTCGAGCTTGGCATTCTCCTGAGTCTCACGAAGAATGGGCAAGTCTGCTACCTGAGAGTCGAGCTCATCGATATTGGCTGAGCCAGCGATGAAGTTACCCTCCATCATCAACATGCAGTAGATCGCCTCATGAACACCAGCGGCGCCCAAGGAGTGACCTGACAGGCTCTTTGTAGAGCTGATGGCCGGGGCCTTGTCACCAAAGACTTCCCGTACCGCCTTGATCTCCGCAACATCACCCACCGGGGTGGAGGTGCCGTGGGTATTCAGGTAGTCAATCGGGGCGTCCACTGTAGACATCGCCTGGCGCATGCAGCGCGCAGCGCCTTCACCGCTCGGCGCAACCATGTCATAGCCATCGGATGTTGCACCGTAGCCTACGATTTCTGCATAAATCTTGGCACCACGAGCAAGGGCATGCTCGAGTTCCTCGACTACGACCATACCGCCGCCGCCAGCGATGACAAAGCCATCACGATTGGCATCGTACGCGCGGGAAGCTTTTTCAGGGGTTTCGTTGTACTGGCTAGAAAGGGCGCCCATGGCGTCGAACAGGAAGGACTGGGACCAATGTTCCTCTTCACCGCCACCGGCAAACACGACGTCCTGCTTGCCCAGTTGAATCTGCTCCATCGCCAGGCCAATGCAGTGCGCACTGGTTGCGCAGGCCGATGCCACGGAATAGTTCAGGCCTTTAATTTTGAAAGGCGTTGCAAGGCAAGCCGATACCGTGCTGCTCATAGTACGAGTAACCCGGTAGGGGCCGACACGCTTGACGCCTTTTTCGCGCAGGATATCCAGCGCTTCCATCTGGTTGAACGTAGAGGCGCCCCCAGAGCCGGCAATCAGGCCGGTACGTGGGTTTGAAACCTGCTCTTCGGTCAAGCCTGAGTCTTTGACAGCCTGTTCCATTGCCAGGTAGGCATAGGCGGCTGCATCACCCACGAAGCGCTTGACCTTGCGGTCGATCAGCTCTTCCAGGTTCAGGTCGATGGACCCGGACACTTGGCTGCGAAGCCCCATTTCGGCATATTCCGGATTGAAACGAATGCCGGGACGACCTGCGCGCAGGTTGGCGGAAACGGTGTCTTTGTCATTGCCGAGGCAAGAAACAATGCCCAAGCCGGTGATCACGACGCGACGCATGCGGAAGGACCCTTAGAAACTTTCTGTTGAAGTGAATAGGCCGACACGAAGACCTTCGGCCGAGTAAATCTCGCGACCATCAACGCTAACCGTACCATCTGCAATGGCTAGAATTAGCGAACGTGTAATGGTGCGCTTGATATGTATGTTGTAGGTTACTTTCTTGGCAGTGGGCAGTACCTGGCCAAAAAACTTGACCTCTCCTGAGCCCAGCGCACGGCCGCGGCCAGGATTTCCCTGCCAGCCAAGATAGAAACCTACCAATTGCCACATGGCATCCAAGCCCAGGCAGCCTGGCATTACCGGGTCACCTTCGAAATGGCATTTAAAGAACCAGAGATCTGGATTGATATCCAGCTCGGCGACCAGTTCACCCTTACCGTACTTGCCGCCTACATCGCTGATATGACTGATCCGATCGATCATCAGCATGTTCGGGGCGGGCAGTTGCGCATTACCCGGGCCGAATAGCTCGCCACGGCTGCAGCGCAGCAAGTCTTCGTGGGTGAAGGCGTGTTGTTTGGTCATGCAAGCTCCTGTAGCTGGCCTGGTGATCAATGTCGGCGATTATAGTGTCGCTCTCGCTATTGGACAGCCACCACATAGACAGCCAAGCCATTTTGAAAGTCACAGCGAGGCGGTAAAACCTCGCGAAAGACGAATTGTGCACGTTGGAGATCAAATACTCCAATAGTGATGCATATCCGATTACAAGGACGTTGCTCCTCGAGACCGCTCGGGCTGGCTAATCCAGCGTTGCAGCATCTGCTGAAGATCAGCTCGCTTGAAGGGTTTTGCCAGATAATCATTCATTCCGGCAGCCAGACAATTTTCCCGGTCCCCCTGCAGCGCATTGGCCGTCAGTGCAATGATGGGAACCATAGGTCCAGGCTGTTGGCGGATCAGGCGAGTAGCCTGATAGCCATCCAGCACCGGTAAGCGACAGTCCATGAGAATTGCACTGAAAGACTGCTGCTCGGCCAGACTTACCGCCTGGGCTCCATCCCCTGCGATAGTAATATGATACCCCAGGCTGCGTAACATGGCTTCGATAACTGTCTGATTGACCGGGTTATCCTCAACCAGCAAGACGTTCAGTCCATTGACCTGAACCTCCTGAAGAGGAGACTGGTTGCGCTCTGTCTGCTGGACGTGTCGGAAGGGAAGCGGCAATTCGAGCGTAAAGGTTGATCCCTGGCTTTCCTGGCTTATGGCATGAAGCGATCCACCCATCCGTTCCGCCAGTGTACGTGCGATGGACAGGCCAAGCCCGGTACCTCCGTAACGGCGGCTGATGGTTGGGTCAGCCTGCTGGAAGGCATCAAACATGCGCTCTAGACGTTCTGCCGAAATACCTATGCCGCTATCGTGTACCGAGCAGGTGAGCCAGAGCAGGCGCTCATCCAGAGGTTGGCAGTAGCATTTAACCTCGATTGAGCCGCTCTCGGTAAATTTGAGTGCATTGCCCACTAGATTCACCAGGATCTGTCTCAGGCGCGTCGGGTCTCCGGTAACCTCCAGTCGCTCCAGACTTTCGGCGCCTTCAAGCGTCAGCTGCAGACCACGTTGTGTTGCACTGTGCTGAAAAACCTGCACCGAAGCTGTAATCAGGTCGGCCAGATTGAATGGAATGCTTTCCAGCTCCAGCGCACCACGCTCGATGCGTGAGAAATCCAAAACATCGTTGATGACTTTCAGCAAATGCTCTGTGGATTCGGTAGCAAGGCTGGTGTATTCACTTTGCTCGCGGGATTGCTCTGTGGTTTCAAGGAGCTGCAACATGCCCAGTACGCCATTGAGTGGTGTACGAAGCTCATGACTCATCATGGCGAGGAAGTCTGATTTGGCGCGGTTGGCCTGCTCGGCCTCTTCACGTGCCGCAACCAGCTGATCAATGCTGCGCTGTTGCTCTTCACTGGCCCGCTGCAGGGCTTGGGCAAGATCATTGATCAGATGCGCCAATACGCCCATTTCGGAGTTGTCTGGTACCGGAAGACGGCTGTGGTAGTCGCCTGCGCGAATGGCATTCACGGTACGACCCATGTCGCTTAGCGGCGCGGAAAGGCGCTTGGCCAGGCGCCAGGCCAGCAAGAAGGTAAGCCCAAGTGCCAGTAAGGCCAGTGCGCCTGCCTTGGTCAAAATAGCCTGTTGGCGCTCATGGAAGGCTTCGTTGGTCACGCCAACGGCAACACGGCCAAGGGACCCATTCGAATTGGGTGTGCCCGAGCGGCTGATGCTTGCGTGAAATATCTCTACCTGTGAAGCCGATTGCGCATTGGGGGGCGGATTATGCGCATACATGATGATGCGCTCCTGACGATCGCGGATTTCGATAAAGCGAACGTAGCGGGTCGCCAGTGTGGCCTCCAGGAGGTTGCGTAGCATCGGCAGGTTGTCGGTCGAGACCCCGTATTCACTGGCAGATGCCAACTGAATTGCAATCAGCTGACCTGTGTGACTGAGTTCGTGATGCAGATCCTGAAGGCGGGCGTATGTGAAATAGCCCGTCAGTACCAGTGTAATAATCAGGGCAGGTCCCAGGCTGATGGCTAAAGTACGGGTACGTATGCCCCAGCCGCGTCGCTTGTCCAATAGAGCGTTCTCCGTGAGCCTTGAGCTCGATGCTCTTACTACAATAGGCCATTCTGGCCGTTATGGTGTTAGCGTCCACCTTTAGGAAGAAGGATACGGTAATTACACATGGTTCAATAAAAGAGAGCGAAATGTTAAATAGGGGCTTCGTATAATGTGGATACCGTCGCACATTGCGGCATAAATGGATAACCCGATGAGTGTAAAGCAACCTATAGCAGTCTTGGGCGGAGGCAGTTTCGGAACAGCCCTGGCCAATCTGCTGGCGGAGAATGGTCATCCTGTAAAGCTCTGGATGCGCGATCCTGAGCAGGCTGAAGCTATTCGTCAAGTTCGTGAGAATCCGCGGTATCTAAAGGGCATAAAGGTTTATCAATCTGTCGAGCCGGGATGTGATCTTGATGCCTCTCTGGCAGGGTGTGACATTGTCTTTGTCGCGCTGCCCTCCAGTGCGTTACGTAATGTGCTTGCCCCGGTAGCCGATCGCCTGGCTGGTAAGGCGTTGGTCAGCCTCACCAAAGGAATTGAAGCGCATACCTTCAAGCTGATGAGCCAGATTCTTGAGGAGATCGCCCCGAAAGCGAGAATTGGTGTGATTTCAGGACCTAACCTGGCGCGAGAGATTGCAGAGCACGCACTGACGGCTACCGTTATTGCCAGTGAAGATGATGCGCTCTGCCAGCAGGTGCAGGCTGTTCTTCATGGGCGTACCTTCAGGGTCTATGCCAGCCGTGACCGGCTGGGAGTAGAGCTGGCCGGAGCCTTGAAGAACGTATATGCCATCATGGCGGGGCTGGCAGCTGCGCTGAATATGGGTGAAAACACTCGCAGCATGCTGATTACCCGCGCGCTTGCCGAGATGACTCGTTTCGCCGTACAGCAGGGTGCCAATCCCATTACATTCATGGGTTTGGCCGGAGTAGGCGATCTTATCGTCACCTGTTCTTCGCCCAAGAGCCGCAACTATCAGGTAGGGCACGCGCTGGGTGAGGGCCTTACGCTTGAAGCGGCAGTTGTTCGAATGGGGGAGACGGCGGAAGGAGTTAACACCTTGCGTGTTCTCAAGGAAAAAGCCGATGAACTCGGCGTCTATATGCCGCTGGTGCAAGGCCTGTATGCGGTACTGTTCGAGTCCCGCACGCTGGATCAGGTTATTGCTGCGTTGATGCGTGGGGAGCCGAAAACCGATGTCGATTTCTATTTGCCGATAGGCTCCGAAACTTAGGAGAGAATATGTCAGCAGACACTCATGAACGCGAAAGCCTCGCGTTGCGTCTTATCTGGATGGTGATTTTCCTGCTTGTATGGTTAGTGTCGCAGTACATTTTTGCAGGCGTGGTAATTGCTCAGCTGGGCTATCGCCTCGTCAAAGGCACACCAAGTGGCGCCCTAAGTGAATTTGGTTCGAGTTTGTCCTGCTATCTGGCGCAGATTGTTCGTTTCGGAACCTTTGCTACAGAAGAAAAGCCATGGCCTCTTGCTGACTGGCCCGATACCGCTTCCTCTATGCAAGAGAAGCAGCCATGACGCTCTGGTTGTTAAGGCATGGTGAGGCGGAGCCGCGTTCAGAGGGCGATGAGTTCAGGCCGTTGACGGATAGAGGGCGTACTGAGGTCAGGCGCAGTGCAGAGCGGCTATTAGGGCAAAGAATCGATGTGATTTATGCCAGTCCATACGTCCGAGCCCAGCAGACAGCCGAGCTGGTCAGGGGTGTTCTAGGGCACAAAGAGTCCATTGTCACTTTGCCCTGGATAACGCCTGATGATGACGTGATCAAGGCTATTGATCTTCTGGATGATCTTTCCGGCAGTAATATCCTGTTAGCCACCCATAATCCCTTTGTCAGCTACCTGGCTGGTCTTCTGGTTCATGGAAACCTACAGCAGCCACTGAGTATGGCTACAGGCTCACTGGCTACGCTTGAAGGGGAAATGCGCATTGCAGGTGCCATGGAGCTGGTTGAGCTTTTCCATCCTTGACTGATTCGACGATTCCATAATTTCTAACAAAAAAGAGGTCGTTATGTTAATTGATGCATTAGGTGTGTCTTTACGGGTCTATGCGGAGTACCTGGTATGAGTATCTGGTTCACCGAGCCGGACCTCGCTGCGCTGGATGAGAGTTTGCAAAACACTATTTGCGAGCGCGTGGATATTCATTTTGAGGCTTATGATGAAGATTCGCTCACTGCAAGCATGGCGGTAGATGAGCGTACCCACCAGCCGTTTGGGTTGCTTCATGGAGGGGCTTCTGTTGTCTTGGCAGAAACCGTCGGCTCCATTGCCAGTCTGCTCTGTATCGACAGGAGCCAGTACACCTGCGTGGGGCTTGAGGTCAATGCCAATCATTTGCGCGCTGTTAGACGTGGACGGGTGACCGCTGTGGCAAAGCCTGTCCATCTAGGTCGAAGTACTCATGTATGGGATATCCGATTGTCAGATGAAGCGGGGCGTGCAACCTGTATTTCGCGTTTAACGGTAGCTGTCATCCCCAAAAACCGCATTTCGTCCTGATGCCGCGCCTGGACCAGCCCTTCCGGTTATTAGGTGTTGGTCTTGCGCCTCTTTATATCTAGAGCATTTACTGGTTCACCGAGCATGAACGCCATTGCTCTACGAAGCCCTTCTGCTTGCTTTATTGTCTGATCTGAAAATCAATTATGAGAACTAGACATGACTGCCCATGTACAGGAGTTGCGCCTTAACTTACCCCACCTTGAGCTTGCGGCTCGTTTATTCGGCCCTGAAGATGGGCGGCCAGTGCTGGCTTTGCATGGCTGGTTAGATAATGCCATGACGTTCTCGCGATTGGCCCCTTATCTGGAGGGGTTGCGCATTGTTGCAGTCGACCTGCCGGGGCATGGTTTATCCGCTCATCGCCCGGCTGGTGTTGGCTACCTGTTGCAAGACTACGTGCAGGACGTCTTGATGGCAGCAGAGCAGCTAGGGTGGGAGCGCTTCTCGTTACTGGGGCACTCACTCGGGGCCATTATTTCAGTGCTTTTCGCAGCGGCATTGCCGGAACGTGTCGAGCGTCTGGCGTTAATCGACGGGCTGCTACCGTACACGACAGAGCCGGATGAGGCGCCTGAAAAACTAGGTAATGCCTTGCGTGCTCAGCTTAATTTGCCCAATAAGCGCAAGCCGGTTTATGAGACTGTTCAGCAGGCCGCTCAAGCCAGGCTCAAAGGTGTGGGATCGGTCAGTATGGAGGCTGCGGAACTACTGGCAGAGCGAGGGTTGATGCCTATTCCAAGAGGGTATACCTGGCGCTCCGATGCTCGTTTAACCTTGCCGACCACATTAAGGCTGACGCATGAGCAGGCCTTGGCGTTCATTAAAAAAGTGCAGTGCCCCGCGAGTCTCGTTGTGGCTGACAAGGGGCTGCTCGTCAATATTCCCGGTATCGATGGACTTCTACAGGAGCTTGCTTGCTATGAAGTTACCCGTTTGGCTGGGGGGCATCACTTGCATCTGGATAATGAGATTGGCGCAAGGGCAGTAGCAGATTGTTTCAATCGCTTTTTCTCTGCAGCTTGACTCGAATACGGGTATTGATAAGGCTTGTTATGCATAAAGGATCAATAGCGATCAAGTCACAGGGAGCCATGCCTCTAAAGGATGCAGCCTTTGGGTGGTTTTTGAACGTGTATTCGCTCTGTCAGATTCGCCTGTCAGTCCTCAGGCAGGAAAAAGCGCGTGCCGGTATAACACGCCACTCCAGGTAAACATGTCCCCGCTATTATTTATGGGTCTTTAAATTAATTCAGGGTGATTCACTAATATATATGCGACTTTTTTTTGCGCTTGGTCTGGGATTCATGACGTGTGCTGCTGTTGCGGCAGATATGCCAGGCAGTGTCGATCTTCCAGTGCTGGCGCGACCTGCCCATGCCGAAATTATTGATTATCGTGAGGCTGGGTCTGTCGAGAAAATGTACCCACAGGGCGCTGTAAGTCGTATAGGGGGCAAGTTGCGCCTGGAGGGAGACGTCCAAGCAGAGGGTAAGCTCGTCACGCTGACTTATGAGTTGCCCCGTGGACATGACCCTATTGCGGCACTCAATGAGGCTAGAAGTACATTGCAGAAGCAGTCTGCGATACCGTTATCGTGGTGTGAAGGGCGCGATTGTGGCTCCAGTAATGTGTTTGCCAATGCTATTTTTGGCAAATCGCAGTTGTATGGGCCGGACGAGCAGCAGTCGTATCTTCTATTGCGTCTCGCTCCACCACAAGACGAGACATTGCTGGCGCTTTACGCGATCACTCGGGGTAATCGAAGGGGTTATCTGCACGTGGAACAGCTCGAGGCTTCCACACCTTTGGGCAAGCTGGTAGCAAGTCCTGCAACATTGCTTCGTCAATTGCGGCAAGATGGTGAGTTACATCTTCCTGCGTTAGCCGATCCACCAGACGATATTTGGCTGGACCTGGTAGGGCAGTGCCTTAATCTGGACACAGGTACCCGAGTGATCATTGGTGGGCCGCAAGCGGGCAAGTGGGAGAAAGCGTTGCTGGCCAAGCGTATACGAGCGGCCCGGCTTGAGGCTGACCCGAATCGTGAGCCTGGGCTCTATCTGCAGCCATAATCCATCTAGCGGTAACGACAGGTATCTGCCGGGGCGTTAAGCTCTGACACTATCGCTTGCCTATCCGGCGGATGGAGCCGCTTAAGCAGGACAGTGATTCGATTGTCATCTTAGGAATTTATATGCGGCTTCCTGCTGGTCAGTCTCCCCAATTACCTCCGCCCATGTATGAGCACGATCGCCTGCTCGTCCGCATACTTCTCCTGTCACTCCTTGGTGCCTGTCTATGGGTGTTGCTGCCATTCATGTCGGCCCTATTTTGGGCTGCGGTACTGGCTTACGCCAGTTGGCCTCTGATGCGGGGCTTGACCCGCAGGCTGAACGGCCGTAATACGGTGGCCGCTGCGATTCTTACGATCGGTTGGATATTGTTGGTGGCATTGCCGCTTGTATGGGTCGGTATCGGACTTGCTGATCATGTGCGTGGAACGATGGAGTTAGTTCGCAGCATCCAAGTGGGCGGTTTGCCGCCTGTGCCAGAGTGGGTAGTGCGGTTGCCTTTTGTTGGCGACCGGCTGGCCAGTCTATGGCAAACCCTGGATGCGCGAGGTACTGCCTATTTTGACAGCTTGAAGCCCTATCTGGGGCAGATGGGGAATTGGCTTCTGGCGCGAAGTGCGCGCGTAGGTGGCGGCTTTTTAGAGCTGGCGCTAAGTCTTGTCCTAGTGTTTTTCTTCTACCGTGACGGACCTCGGCTGGCTACCTTGGTTGAAAAGCTGCTCGTCAGGCTGATTGGTGCTCAAGCCGGCCATTATATGCAACTGGTCGGCGGCACAGTGCATCGGGTCGTTAATGGAATTCTAGGAACGGCGGCGGCTCAAGGTGTCTTGGCGATGATAGGCCTAATGATCGCTGGGGTGCCCGGCGCGTTAGGATTGGCGTTGTTGACCTTTGCATTGAGCTTGATCCCTGTGGGGCCTCCGCTGGTCTGGATACCTTCAACGATCTGGCTGGTGCTCCAGCAGGAATATGGATACGCCATATTCATGGGACTTTGGGGGCTCTTTGTCATTAGCGGTGTAGATAATATTCTCAAGCCGTATTTGATTAGTCGGGGAGGGGACCTGCCATTAGTAGTCGTATTGCTTGGTGTCTTTGGCGGCCTGCTGGCGTTTGGTTTTATGGGATTGTTTCTGGGACCTATTCTTTTGGCCGTTGCCTACAATCTGATTCGTGACTGGATGGCAGGCGCTGCAGATCAGGTCCCAAAGCCATAACCAAACGAGTGGGGCAAACAAGACGTTTTACCCCACTCAAGCCAGTTATAGCGGAAGGCTCTTGGCGTTTACATGCAGGTTGCGTCCTGCAAGCAGGCCAAATAACGCGGCTGAAATGGCGATTCCTATAAACAGGATGCCCACACTGCTCCAGCCGCTGCTCATGTCATGGATCACGCCTACCAGCAGGGGACCCATGGCTGCCAATGTATAGCCTACGCCTTGGGACATTCCTGACAGGCGAGCTGCAATATGCGCATCAGGCGAACGAAGTACGATCAAGGCCAAGGCTATACTGAAGGTTCCGCCTTGGCCCAGGCCTAGAATGCAAGCCCAGAACCATAGACTGCCAAGGGATCCGTACAGGCAGCCAAGAAGACCGGTTAGCGTCATGCTCAGCACCAGGATGATGGCCAGGCGCTGGTCCTTGCCTCGAGTAGCCAGCCAGGGCGTGATAAGCGCGGTTAGTAATTGAAGTAGGACTGAAATGGACAGCATGAGTCCTGCCTCTACAGCGCTGAGACCTCGATCAATCAGGATGGAGGGTAGCCATCCAAAAACAATATAGGCGAGCGATGATTGAAGCCCCATATAAAGGGTAACCTGCCAGGCCAGCTTATCCTGCCATAAGCCTACCACCTGCCATTTCTGGCTGTTCGCATGATGATTAGCGCGGGTTTGCGGCAACCAGGCGATTGCTGCCAGGATCGCTGGCGTTGCCCAGAAAGCCAAGGCCGGTTGCCAGCGGTCGTTGAACATATGCTCCAGTGGGGCTGTTGCACCGGCGGCGAGGGCGGCACCCAGGCATAGCGCCATGGTATAGGCGCCCATGAGCATGCCTGCCTGCTTTGGAAAGTCCCGCTTGATAATGCCGGGTAATAGAACGCCTATGACTCCAATGCTGGCACCTGCAACAAGACTGCCTATAAACAGGCCGGCAGGGGGTAACAGACTACGTAAGACAATACCGCCTGCCAGTGTAAGCAGTATCACCAGCACGGTTCTTTCGCTGCCCAGCCATCGGGAGAGGCGAGGCGCCAATGGCGCAAAAAGTCCCAGGCACAGGACGGGTGCTGTAGTCAGTAGCCCAGCTGCTGAGCTGGACAACCCGGTCGAGGCCTCGATCTGACGAAGCAGAGGGGAAAGACTTGATAAGGCGGGCCTTAAATTAAGTGCGACAAGAAAGAGTCCCAGCAGGAGTAACCACGCACGTGCGGGTACAGATGAGGTGTGGGTTGATGGGGCAGACATTAAGTAATCCAAATGTATAAACATGCTCATCCTACCTCAAACAATCGGCAGGACATTTTTGTAGTTGGGGTAGCGAGATATACACACCCGACTAAAACGCCATTGGGCGTAATGTCAAGGGGTTGTAATGCGTAGTAAAGCTATACTCTAAAATTATAAATGACTGAAAAGGCACAGAATTTATGGATTGCCTAAAAAAACGACAGTTTAGTTAAAGGTGGCGTGGCTACTGGCGTTGCGGTGATTTCCACCATCTTTTCCACGAACTTATCCACAGCTTTTGTGGATTAAAAACGTTCATGCCAGGTACTTTAAGGCGTTTATACAATGTTTTTTCGCGACATTTTGTCCTTGTAAATAGCTGGCAAGTTCCATCCGTGGCTCCATACGAGCCTCGAATCAGGCATATAGCAGGCGTATGCTGGCTATTTAGTCTGGTTCACTCACCAAGCAAGCCTAACCTTATCCAGGCTTTGTTAGAATACGGACCTATAAGCGCGCCTCGCGCGTATGAAATTCTTAGCCTTCAGCGGAGTACTTATGTCCGAGCCGATTCGCCTTACCCAATACAGCCATGGAGCCGGCTGTGGTTGCAAGATTTCGCCTAAGGTATTGGAAATCATTCTGGCCGGCAGTGGTGCCCAGCATCTGGACCCGAATCTTTGGGTGGGAAATGCCTCGAGGGATGATGCAGCGGTATATGCCCTTGATGCTGAGCGAGGTGTGGTTTCCACAACTGACTTTTTCATGCCCATTGTGGATGATCCCTTTGATTTCGGTCGTATCGCGGCGACCAACGCCATTAGCGATATCTATGCCATGGGTGGCGATCCTTTGATGGCAATTGCAATTCTGGGCTGGCCTGTCAACGTGCTTCCGCCTGAGGTTGCACGGGAAGTGGTGGCAGGTGGCCGTAAGGTTTGTGACGAGGCGGGCATCCCGTTGGCTGGTGGGCACTCTATCGATGCGCCTGAACCTATTTTTGGTCTGGCAGTAACAGGTGTCGTCGAAAAGCGAAACATGAAGCGAAACGACACGGCTTCGTTAGGCTGCAAGTTGTTCCTCACCAAGCCTCTGGGCATCGGCATTCTGACTACCGCTGAAAAAAAATCAAAATTGCGTGTGGGAGACATGGGTGTCGCACGCGATTGGATGTGTCAACTGAACAAGCCGGGTAGTCGCTTTGGCAAGTTGGCTGCCGTCACCGCAATGACAGATGTAACGGGCTTTGGGTTACTGGGACATCTAGTGGAAATGGCTGACGGCAGCGGCTTGACTGCCCGGGTCGAATATAACGCAGTTCCACGTTTGCCTATGGTTGAGCAGTATCTGGAGTGGGGGTGTGTGCCTGGTGGCACCTTACGCAACTTCGATAGCTACGGTGACCGTATTGCATCGCTATCCGAGCAGCAGAAATTGCTTTTGTGCGATCCCCAGACCAGTGGCGGGCTGTTAATCGCGGTCGAGCCGCAGGGCGAGTCAGAATTCATGTCGGTCGCTCGAGAGTTAGGCCTGTCACTTCAGCCTATTGGCGAAATGGTTGATCGACAGCGGCATGCGGTTGAGGTGTATTGATGCGCGATGACGCTCGGGACTACCGCTCCCTCTTTCTTTCTGGTGTGCCGCTAATGGATGTGCGCGCACCCGTCGAGTTTTCCAAGGGCGCTTTTCCGGGCGCAACCAACCGGCCGTTGATGAATGACATCGAGCGGCAAAAGGTGGGTACCTGTTACAAGCTGAAGGGGCAGCAGGCTGCTCTGGAGCTTGGACACTCCCTGGTTTCCGGCAAGTTGAAGGAAGCGCGGGTACAGGCGTGGGCCGAGTTTGCCGAGGCCAATCCGGAGGGCTATCTGTACTGCTTCAGGGGTGGCCTGCGGTCGCAAATTACTCAGCAATGGCTGCTTAGTGAGGCAGGTATTGCCTATCCACGTGTAGCCGGCGGCTATAAGGCCATGCGTACGTTTCTCATGGAAACACTGCTTCAGTCTGTTGAGGAATGCCGCTTTGTATTGGTGGGCGGTATGACTGGAACTGGCAAAACAGAAGTCATCGCTCAGCTCGACGATAGTGTTGATCTGGAAGGGCATGCCAATCATCGCGGCTCAAGTTTTGGTAAGCGCGCTACCGTACAGCCATCACAAATCGATTTTGAAAACAGTTTGGCCATTGACCTGTTGAGGCGTCGTGCAAAGGGGCAGGATCGTTTTGTGCTGGAAGATGAGTCTCGGTTGATTGGGCGGTGCTCCTTGCCTTTTGAGTTGCACCAGGCCATGCAGCATTTTCCCATGGTATGGCTGGAAGACACCCTGGAGGGGCGTGTTGAGCGAATACTAAAGGACTACGTGACTGATCTGGCAGCCGAGTTCAATCGTGAGCATGGCGACAGCGGATTCGATTTGTTTGCTGAACAGCTTTGTAAGAGTCTTTCCAATATTGCCAAAAGACTGGGCGGCGAGCGCTATCAACGGCTAGCGGAGATCATGAATGAAGCACTCGCGGTGCAGAAGGTCAGTGGCGATATAGGGCAGCATCGTGAATGGATTCGAGCGTTGCTAAGTGAATATTACGACCCTATGTATGCCTATCAACGCGAGAATAAGTCAGGGCGCATCCTCTTTGCTGGAGATCAGCAGTCGGTCGTGAGTTATCTCAAGGCAAGCCGTTGAACAGGCTAGTTAAAACGAGGTCTTTAATGCGCCGGATTTACTTATCCATTGAAGGAGTCAAATCATGAATCGCTGGCTTGCAATGATGCCTGTCGCGGCGCTGGTACTTGCTGGATGTGCGGCCAAAACGGTCAACCGAGACAGTTGTGCGGCAGAGGTGAACGCTGCATGGAAAGAACTGGATATAGCTAAAACCGAAGGGTTTGCAGGTACGGTCAGCTATTCCAAGGCGCTGGGCTTGATTTCAACCGCCAAGACTCAGCAGCAGGTAGAGGCCTATAACGGCTGCGTTCAGAATGCTCAAAAGGCGCGCTTCTATATTCGCGAATCACGCGCTGGTCGTTGATTGATCCAAGGATGAACATCTCACATGTTCATCCTTTCTAGCTTCCCTTTCCTCTATCTAGCCTTGAGCGTTGAACGCTTGCCCATTGACGTGTGCGCTGTCTGGTCCCATCAAATAGAGGTAGACAGGCATGATCTCCTGGGGTGTTGGGTTGCGTGCAGGGTTTTCAGCAGGGTAAGCGAGAGCACGCATGTCGGTTCGGGTTCCGCCGGGATTGATACTGTTTGCCCGTACGGCCGCAGTGCCATCCATTTCATCGGCAACCACCTGCATAAGGCCTTCGTTGGCAAATTTAGAAACGGCGTATGCTCCCCAATAGGCACGTCCTTTTCGCCCCACACTGCTGGAGGTGAAAATGATCGAGGCATCGTTCGATTGTCTGAGTAATGGCAGTAGCGCACGCGTTAGCATGAAGACTGCGTTGACGTTGACTTGCATAACCTGCATGAAGGCTTCTCCGCTGGTCTGCTCAACGGAGGCGCGAGGGCCTAGAATGCCTGCATTGTGCAAAAGACCATCAAGTCGACCAAACTCCGTCTCTACCATGGCAGCCAGCTCTTCGAACTGCTCAGGCCGTGCGGCTTCAAGGTCAAAAGGAACGACTACCGCTTGTGGATGGCCAGCAGCTTCGATTTCATCGTAGACCTCGTTGAGGTTCTCTTCTGTCTTACCCAAGAGCAGGATGGTTGCGCCATGGGCAGCATAGGTTTTTGCCGCTGCCCGGCCAATGCCTCGTCCGGCACCTGTTACAAGGATGATTCGATTTTTGAGAAGGTCTGGGCGGGCCTTGTATTCAAACATCTTGACTCCCAGCCGCTCGCTTGAGCGGCCCTACTGTTTTAACAGCCGCAAATGGCGCGGTCCAAGGCGTCACGCAGCTCAAGCGGGTGATCTACTACCAGATCGGCGCCCCAGTGAGCAGGATTGTCCTCTGGATGGATATAGCCATATCGCACGGCCGCTGTTTTGGTGCCCGCTGCGCGCCCCGATTCGATATCTCGACGATCGTCACCGACAAAAATGACGGCTTGCGGCTCGACATTGATTTGTTTACACGCTAACAACACGGGCTCTGGATCAGGTTTGCTGTAGGTGACATGGTCAGGGCAGACCAGAACGGCTGAACGTTTAGCAAGGCCAAGTGCCTGCATGATGGGCTCTGCATAACGGACGGGCTTGTTGGTGACTACGCCCCAAGTCAGACGAGCCCGTTCCAGGTCCGCCAACAATTCTTCCATGCCCTCGAATAGGTGAGAGTGGATGGCGCAGTGATCCTGATAGCGGTCAAGAAAGTCCAATCGTAGTGGGTCAAACTCATCGCTCAAGGGATCTACTTCGAACGCGCTGGCTACCATGGCTCGCGCGCCACCCGATACGACGTCCCGGACAGTTTTCTCATCGACGGCTGGCAAGCCTCGATCAGCGCGCATGGACTGGATCACGGCGATAAAGTCAGGTGCCGTGTCGAGCAATGTGCCGTCCATATCGAACAGTACTGCTTTTATTCGCATCCTATTACTCCTCGCGGATGGTGCGCAGCATGTAGTTTACGTCGACATCATTGCCCAACTTGTAGACCTTGGTAATCGGGTTGTAAGTCATACCGATGACATCGCGTACGTGTAGGCCGGCGTTTCGGCACCAAGCGCCTAATTCGGATGGACGAATAAACTTGCGGAAGTCATGAGTGCCGCGCGGCAGCAGACGCAAGACATATTCGGCGCCCACAATGGCAAATAGATAGGATTTGGGGTTGCGGTTAATCGTAGAGAAAAAGACATGGCCGCCAGGTTTGACTAGTGTCCAGCATGCTTGAATCACAGATGCCGGATCTGGGACATGCTCAAGCATTTCCATGCATGTGACGACATCGTAAGCGCCGGGCGCTTCAGCTGCCAGCTCCTCAGCGGTAATGCGGCGGTAGCTGACGGGCACACCTGATTCCAGTTGGTGAAGCTGTGCAACTGAAAGCGGCGCTTCGCCCATGTCGATTCCTGTGACGTCCGCGCCCCGTACTGCCATGGCTTCGCTCAGGATGCCGCCGCCGCAGCCTACGTCGAGTACTTTTTTGCCGGCGAGGTTGGCGTGTTGGTCAATCCAATTGACGCGCAACGGATTGATATCATGAAGCGGCTTGAATTCACTCTCTCTGTCCCACCACCGCGAGGCCAGGGCTTCGAATTTGGCAATCTCGGCATTATCGACGTTGGACATCCCTTACACTCCATTCTCTAAATTCGTTGTGCAAATGCGCTTGTGATTTGGCATTTGCTAGATGAACGCACCACTGGCGCAGCCAGTCGTTAGCGAGCGGCTATCTTTTGGCCCCAGGTGCGAGCGTTCTCGATAAGTTCTTGTTCATCCAGGCGGGTCAGCTTGCCGTCCTTTAACAGGGGGCGACCACCCACCCAGACATGCTTCACACAATCACGGTTGCTGGCATAAATCAGTTGAGACACTGGGTCATAAATGGGTTGCTGAGCCAATCCGCTCATATCGAAAGCGACCATGTCAGCGGCCTTACCCACCTCAAGGGAGCCCAGGCAGCGCTCAAGGCCCAGGGCGCGTGCCCCATTGAGCGTGGCCATACGCAAGGCTCTGTGTGCATCCAGTGCTGTTGCGGAGCCGGCTACGGCCTTGGCCAGGAGAGCGGCGGTACGGGTTTCGCCCAACAGATCCAGGTCATTGTTGCTGGCTGCCCCGTCCGTACCTATCGCGACGTTCACGCCTGCCTGCCAAAGCGTTTCTACCGGGCAGAAACCGCTGGCTAGCTTGAGATTAGACTCAGGGCAGTGGATTACATGAGTGTTGGTCTCAACCAGATTTTCCAGGTCTTCCTCGTCGATCTGGGTCATGTGGACAGACTGGAAGCGGGGGCCTAAAAGTCCTAGCCTGCGCAGGCGAGCAAGCGGACGTTCCCCTGTCTTTTCGATTGCCTCCTGCACCTCGCCAGCCGTTTCATGCACATGCATGTGGATGCATGCGTCAAGTTGATCGGCCAACATCAGGACATTGGCCAGCTTGTCATCGCTGACGGTGTAGGGGGCGTGAGGCCCAAAAGCGACCTTGATGCGCTCATGGAGCTTCAGGTCATCAAAAAGCTCAAGTCCCCGGCGTATCGCCTCATCTGCAGTCCTTGCCCCTGGTACAGGAAAGTTCATGATCGGCAGGGTGACTTGCGCCCGCATACCTGACTCGTGGATGGCCTCACACGCTACCTGCGGAAAAAAGTACATATCCGAAAAGCAGGTTATGCCGCCTTTGATTTGCTCTGCGATGGCCAATCGGGTGCCGTCGCGGACAAAATCCTCGCTTACCCATTTGGCTTCAGCGGGCCAGATATGCTCCTGTAGCCAAGTCATGAGCGGAAGGTCATCCGCAAGGCCACGAAACAGTGTCATCGCAGCATGGCCGTGCATATTGATGAGGCCCGGACTCAGTAGCATGCCGGGAAGTTCGACTGACTCGGCCGCCTGATAGCGTCGCAGATCAGAGCGGGGTGCCAATACGGCGATTTGCCCATCCTTGATGCCGATAGCGTAGTCAGTCAGTACCACCCCGGCCGGTTCCACCGGAACGATCCAGGTGGGGAAAAGAAGCAGGTCAAGGGGCACGACACCGGGCATGGAAGGGCTTCCTGAAAGTAAATAAATGAAAGTATAACTGGCGTCAGCCCAATGGCGGGACTCAGTCGGGCCACATTATCGATAAAAGCGTTTATAAACCCATGTATTCGCGATGTCCTGTCACAGCGGCTTGTATCAGCCCTGTATAATCGACTTTTTTGTTTCAGGCGATGAGGGTGATCATGCGCGAGCGACTTCTGGCCGCAGAGAAGGTCAAGGCTATCGAGTGGAAAGAGGGCGTACTGCATCTGCTGGATCAGCGTTTATTGCCCATGCAGGAAGTCTGGCTCACGTATGACTCGGCCAGTGGTGTGGCCGAGGCAATCAGGCAGATGGTCGTGCGAGGAGCACCGGCAATCGGTATTAGTGCAGCCTACGGCGTTGTGCTAGGCGCTCGAGCGCGCCAGCAGGCAGGAGAGGACTGGTTGCAAACGCTGGATGAGGATATGCAGATGCTCGCAGAGTCCCGTCCTACAGCGGTCAACCTGTTCTGGGCGCTTAACCGTATGCGAGAGCGCCTGAAGCGACTCAAGCCGGGCGAGGAGGCACTAGCGGCCCTTGAAGCGGAGGCCGTTGCCATCCATGAGAGCGATCGCGAAGCCAATCTGACCATGGCGCAGCTCGGGGTCGAGTTGATTCGCAAGCATGGCGATGGCGTTCAGACGCTTCTGACCCATTGTAATACCGGTGCGTTGGCGACCGGAGGGTTTGGAACCGCCCTGGGGGTTATTCGTGCGGCTCACCTGGAAGGACTTGTGGACAAGGTATTTGCCGATGAGACGCGCCCGTGGCTACAAGGTGCCCGCCTTACTGCCTGGGAGTTGGCTGGCGAAGGCATTCCTGTCACTTTGAATGCCGATGCGGCAGCGGCCCATCTGATGAAAACCGGCAATATCTCCTGGGTCATCGTAGGGGCTGACCGAATCACAGCCAACGGTGACGTTGCCAACAAGATCGGGACCTATCAGCTGGCCGTCAATGCAATGCACCATGGGGTACGCTTTATGGTTGTGGCACCCAGCTCGACCATCGACATGAATCTGACGTCCGGTGAGGACATCCCCATCGAGCAGCGTGAGGGACGCGAACTGCTTGAAATAGGCGGTGTTCGGATTGCGGCAGAAGTCGATACTGTAAATCCTGTTTTCGATGTAACGCCAGCTGATCTGATTGATGCGATTGTCACGGAGCGAGGCGTCGTGGAGCGGCCCACTGCAGAGAAAATGGCTGCACTTATGAACCGCAAGCGCTTGCACTGATTTTTCCGCTTAACACGACTCACTCATCGCCTGCGGGAAACCGCAGGCAACCCTTGGTTTGTGGTAGTATTTACTGCTTTCCCGCAGGGTGTTGAAACTAAGGAACCAGGCTTCTCATGGGCGAACTGGCCAAAGAAATCCTCCCGGTCAATATTGAAGACGAACTCAGACAGTCTTACCTCGATTATGCGATGAGCGTAATCGTCGGACGCGCATTGCCGGATGTGCGCGACGGCTTGAAACCTGTGCATCGCCGTGTGCTTTATGCCATGAGCGAGCTGGGTAACGATTGGAACAAGCCTTATCTGAAATCCGCCCGTGTCGTGGGCGACGTAATCGGTAAATACCACCCTCACGGCGACTCTGCGGTATACGACACGATTGTACGTATGGCGCAGCCGTTCTCCCTTCGCTACATGCTGGTGAATGGTCAGGGTAACTTCGGTTCGGTTGACGGTGACTCCGCAGCCGCTATGCGATACACCGAAGTGCGCATGTTCAAATTGACCCACGAAATCCTGGCGGACCTGGATAAGGAAACCGTTGACTGGGTAGACAACTATGACGGGTCCCTGAAGATCCCGGCAGTCATGCCTACAAAGGTTCCGAACCTTCTGGTCAATGGCTCCAGTGGTATCGCGGTGGGGATGGCTACTAACATTCCGCCTCACAACCTGACCGAAGTGATTGATGGCTGCCTGGCGCTGATCGAAAACAGTGAGCTGACTGTCGACCAACTGATGCAGTATATCCCGGGACCTGATTTCCCGACGGCAGGCATCATCAACGGCCGGGCAGGTATCATCGAGGCTTATCGCACAGGACGTGGCCGTATCTATGTACGTGCACGCGCTGACGTCGAAGATATCGACAAGTCAGGCACTCGCCAGCAGATCGTCATCACCGAGCTGCCTTATCAGCTGAACAAGGCTCGTCTGATCGAAAAGATTGCCGAGCTGGTGAAAGAACGCAAGATCGAAGGTATCACCGAACTGCGTGATGAGTCCGACAAGGATGGCATGCGTGTCGTAATTGAGTTGCGCCGCGGTGAAGTGGCTGAGGTCGTGCTGAACAATCTGTATGCACAAACCCAGCTGCAAACAGTGTTTGGTATCAATATCGTTGCGCTGGTGGATGGCCAGCCCAAGGTCCTTAACCTAAAGGACATGCTTGAGGCATTCATCCGTCACCGTCGCGAAGTGGTTACCCGCCGAACCATTTATGAGCTGCGTAAAGCGCGTGAGCGTGGTCATATTCTCGAAGGCCAAGCGGTAGCGCTGTCCAATATCGACCCGGTTATTGAGCTGATCAGGTCCTCTCCAACCCCAGCTGAAGCCAAAGAGCGTCTCATTGCGACCGGCTGGGAGTCCAGTGCTGTCGAGGCGATGGTGGAACGCGCTGGTGCGGATTCTTGCCGGCCGGAGAACCTGGATCCGCAGTATGGTCTTCGTGATGGCAAATACTGGCTGTCTCCTGAACAGGCGCAGGCCATCCTTGATTTGCGACTGCATCGCCTGACCGGCCTGGAGCATGAAAAGCTGCTGGCTGAATATCAGGAGATCCTGAAACAGATTGCAGAGCTGATCCGAATACTCAACAGCCCTGAGCGTCTCATGGAAGTCATCCGTGAGGAGCTTGAAAAGATCAAGGCAGAGTTCGGTGATGCACGTCGTACTGAAATCGTCGCGTCTCAAGTCGACCTGACCATTGCTGACCTGATCACAGAAGAAGATCGTGTCGTCACCATTTCCCATGGCGGCTACGCCAAGTCCCAGCCCTTGCATGCCTACCAGGCTCAGCGCCGTGGTGGTCGCGGCCGTTCTGCCTCGGGCGTAAAGGAAGACGATTACATCGAGCATCTTCTCGTCGCCAATAGCCATACCACACTGCTGTTGTTCTCCAGCCTGGGTAAGGTGTACTGGAAAAAGACCTACGAAATTCCTGAGGCTTCTCGTGCTGCACGTGGTCGTCCGCTTGTAAATCTGCTGCCATTGGCTGAAGGCGAGCGTATCACTGCGATGTTGCCAGTAGATCTGGAGGCCGTGCGTCAACAGGCACCTGAAGATGAAGACCTGGGTGATCAGGACGATGTCGTTGAAGACGTGGTGCTTGAAGATGATGTTGAGGTCGATGAGAGCGCAGAAGGGGTTGAAGATAGCGGCAAGGATGAGCCTACCGGATCCTATATCTTCATGGCTACTGCTTACGGCACGGTCAAGAAAACCCCGCTGGTGCAGTTCAGTCGTCCTCGTAGCAATGGCCTGATTGCGCTGAAGCTGGAAGAGGGCGATAGCCTGATTGCAGCGGCCATTACCGATGGCGCCCAGGAGGTCATGCTGTTCTCTGACAACGGTAAGGTCATTCGCTTCAAGGAGCGTCATGTCCGCACGATGGGACGTACGGCCCGTGGTGTCCGCGGTATGCGTCTGGGTGATGGGCAGCATCTGATTTCCATGCTGATTCCAGAAGAGCAGGCGCAGATACTGACAGCCAGTCTGAATGGTTATGGCAAGCGTACTGCTATTGCTGAGTATCCGCAGCGTGGTCGTGGTGGTCAGGGCGTGATAGCCATGGTAACCAATGAGCGTAATGGCCCGCTGATTGGCGCTATTCAAGTCCTTGAAGGTGAGGAAATCATGTTGATTTCCGATCAGGGTACGCTGGTGCGTACACGAGTTGATGAAGTTTCCCTGCAAGGCCGCAACACGCAGGGTGTGACACTGATCAAGCTTGGCAAGGGCGAGAAGCTCGTAGGCCTTGAGCGTGTGCAGGAGCCCTCAGTTGACGACGAATTGATCGAGCATGAGGGCGAGCTTGATGACGAGTTGCTTGAAAAGGAGCTTCCTGTCATTAGCGAAGAGCCAAGCGATGAGGATGTCCTGCCGGGCGCCAACGATGTTCCCTCTGATGACATGCCCAATGAGGACGATGAGTGATGAGCAAGCGAGCGTATAACTTCTGCGCTGGCCCGGCTGCGCTGCCGGAGGCGGTACTGAAACAAGCTCAGGCCGATCTGCTCGACTGGCAGGGGCGCGGCTTGTCTGTCATGGAGATGAGTCACCGTGGCGACGACTTCACTGCAATCAGCTCGAAAGCCGAGCAGGACTTGCGGGATCTGCTTGTAATCCCCGCTGATTACAAAGTGCTTTTCCTGCAGGGTGGGGCAAGCTTGCAGTTCGCTCAGATTGCACTGAACCTGCTACCTGAAGGTGGAAAGGCTGATTACATCGATACAGGGATCTGGTCACGCAAGGCTATCGAACAGGCGCAAAACTATGGCGCAGTGAATATTGCCGCCAGCGCCAAGAAATACGATTACCTGGCTATCCCTGGGCAGAATGAGTGGCAGCTTTCCAAGGACGCGGCCTATGTTCATTACACTCCGAACGAAACCATTGGCGGCCTTGAGTACAACTGGATTCCTGAGACAGACGATGTTCCTCTAGTTGCTGATGCGTCCTCGAACCTGCTGTCACGTCCTTTGGACGTGTCACGGTTTGGGTTGATTTATGCGGGCGCGCAGAAAAACATCGGACCCAGTGGGCTTGTAGTGGTGATCGTTCAGGAGGAGTTGCTGGGGCGGGCACGTTCCTCTTGTCCCAAGCTCCTCGATTATAAGGTCGAGGCAGACAACGGTTCGATGTACAACACGCCCGCCACGTTTTCCTGGTATCTGTCTGGCCTAGTATTCCAGTGGCTGAAAGATCAGGGTGGACTACCTGCCATCGAGCGGATCAACCGTCAGAAGCAGGAGCTTCTGTATGGCTTCATCGATAGTAGTGAAATGTATATGAATCCGATTGCGGTAAATGATCGCTCCTGGATGAACGTGCCTTTCCGCCTGGCAGATGAGCGTCTGGACAAGACTTTCCTGTCGGGTGCCGAAGAGCGAGGCCTTCTATATCTTCAGGGGCATCGCTCGGTAGGTGGCATGCGCGCATCCATCTACAACGCTGTCAGTCTTGAGGCTGTGCAAGCACTGGTCGCCTATATGACAGAGTTTGAAAAGGAGCACGGTTAAACCATGGCGGAACAAGAGCTCAAGGCCCTGCGCCTCCGTATCGATAGCTTGGATGAACGGATTCAGGAACTCATCAGTGAGCGCGCCCGCTGCGCTCAGGATGTGGCTCGCGTGAAAATGCAGTCGCTAGGTGAGGGTGAAAGTCCGGTTTTCTATCGACCGGAGCGCGAAGCGCAGGTGCTCAAGCGGGTAATGGAGCGTAACCAGGGCCCGTTGGGTAACGAGGACATGGCTCGTTTGTTTCGAGAGATCATGTCGTCGTGCCTTGCGCTTGAAGAGCCATTGAAGGTTGCCTATTTGGGGCCGGAAGGTACGTTTTCGCAGGCGGCTACGCTTAAGCATTTTGGTATGGCGGTAAAGACACGGCCAATGGCCGCTATCGACGAAGTCTTTCGTGAGGTGGCGGCTGGGGCCGTAAATTTTGGTGTGGTTCCTGTTGAGAACTCAACTGAAGGTGCCGTCAACCATACGCTTGATAGTTTTCTAGAGCATGATCTGGTTATCTGCGGCGAGGTGGAATTGCGTATCCACCATCATCTGCTTGTGGGTGAAACGACCAAGACAGATAGCATTTCGCGTGTTTACTCACACGCGCAGTCCCTAGCTCAGTGTCGTAAATGGCTAGACGCGTATTTCCCTAACATCGAACGAATCGCAGTTTCGAGCAATGCCGAGGCTGCGAAGCGGGTTAAAAGTGAATGGAATAGCGCGGCGATAGCAGGGGATATGGCCGCTTCCCTGTATGGTTTGTCAAAGCTGCATGAGAAAATCGAAGATCGTCCAGATAACTCTACGCGGTTTTTGATTATCGGAAATCAGGAGGTCCCGCCTAGCGGCGATGACAAGACGTCTGTGATCGTGTCGACTCGCAATAAGCCGGGCGCCTTGCATGATTTGTTAATGCCGTTTCATGCCAACAACATTGACCTGACGCGCATCGAAACACGTCCATCCCGCAGTGGTAAGTGGACCTATGTTTTCTTTATAGACTTCGTCGGTCATCAGCATGATCCTCTCATCAAGGATGTGCTGGAAAAAATCAATGGCGATACGGTCGCCTTGAAAGTTTTAGGGTCGTATCCTAAAGCAGTGTTGTAACGCTCGAAAGCCACACCGTTAAGGTGTGGCTTTTTTATATTTGCTTCCTGTGTCTGTAACGCATCCCGCATTATCAAAACTAATGACGCGTGAATGCTTCTTGCGCTGCGTTACATAGTAGTAGCGGGCGCGATTATTGTTCTCGATGATCCTGTCTGGCTTTCCCAGGGCGCTTTCGACATCCTCTTTCGTCATGCCCGCTATAACCTTTTTGTGGATGACCGCCGTTCTTCTTTCCGAGCCTGAAAGCACGTTTGGGCAGGCTCCTTCCTTGGCTCCCACAACTGCTAACTCATGGTAGGTAGGCAATTGATCCTTTGAGGGGGAAGGCAGGGATAACGGTTGTGTCGATATCGGTGTTTTGGGTCCGTTGCCGCCAGGCTTGGGGTTATCAGCGGTTTGGTGGCTGATCGTATCGCCTTTAAGGCAACCATTTGCGGAAAAGCTGATATGGCCGTCTTCGCTTACACACCGAAAGACGGTTGTGGCAGTAGCCGTATTTGAAAAAAACAACGTTGCCAAACATAGAAGTGTAACGGGATTACGGTACATAGCTGTCCTCCATGACATCTGTTCATAGCGTAGTGCGAGATGCGCCGTGCCGCTGTGATTGGCTCCGCAGATCAACGGCCAGGCTCGGTCAGGCATGAGCATTAGCTGCCAAATGATTGTTTTTAACTGTTTTACATCGCCGATTCAGCGCATGCAGTGCTATGATTCCGCTTGTCAGCCCCGCCGGGGCTCGTGGACCCTTTCCATGGACATACCCCGATCTAACAAACTTCGATCGCTGTTTCGTTTATTAAAGATTTGATTCCCGCAGCGCGCTCCGTTGCCGGGGATGGAGTGCGCTTATGAGTGAAGTGGAAGCAAGAAAGCCACAGGAAAGTCTGCAGGAGCGACTGGCTCAAGTCGTTGAGCTGCTCCATCAGTATCGTTTCGTTGAAGGTCCCGCTCACGACGAGCAGGTTGTGCAGCCTGATGAGGCGCTGCATGAAGAGGGGCTGTCCGAACTTCGTCGCCGTCTGGATGAACTGCATCCGGCCGATATTGCCTTTATCCTTGAGGCGCTTCCACTTCATGAGCGTCTGACCGTCTGGAGCTTGGTTAAGACCGAGCGTGACGGCGACATCCTTCTTGAGGTCTCCGACTCTGTTCGTGAAACACTGATCGCCGACATGGATGATCAGGAAATCCTTGCAGTGGCAGGACAGCTGGATGCTGATGAGCTGGCCGACCTGGCGCCCGACCTGCCTCGGGATGTTGTGCATGAGCTTATGGAGGCTTTGGACGCCCAGCAGCGTGAGCGGGTGCGCTCAGCGCTCTCATATGAAGAGGATCAGGTTGGCGCACTGATGGACTTCGAGATGGTGACTATCCGCGACGATGTCACGCTTGAGGTTGTTCTGCGGTATTTGCGTCGCTTGAAGGAGCTGCCAGGCCATACGGATAAGCTGTTTGTTGTCGATTATGACGGCATATTGAAGGGCGTGCTTCCTGTGAAGCGGCTTTTGGTCAATGACCCGGAAAAGCAAGTCGCTGAGGTAATGGCTAACGACCCGGTAGCGTTTCATCCTGATAAGGATGCCTACGAGGCCGCTCAAGCGTTTGAACGTTACGATCTAATTTCTGCGCCTGTCGTTGACAAGAATGGCAAATTGATAGGTCGTCTCACTATCGATGAAATGGTGGACTTGATTCGCGAGGAAAGTGAATCTGAGGTCCTCAACATGGCGGGTCTTCGTGAAGACGAAGATGTTTTTGCTTCTGTTTGGAAGTCGGTCGGCAATCGTTGGACTTGGCTTGCTACGAATCTAGTAACAGCGTTTGTTGCATCTCGTGTAATCGGGCTTTTTGAAGGCAGCATTGAAAAGTTAGTAGCGCTGGCCGCCTTGATGCCTATCGTTGCAGGTATTGGCGGTAATTCGGGCAATCAGACGATCACTATGATTGTGCGTGCTATCGCGCTGGGTCAGCTCAATGCCAGCAGCACCATGAGATTGTTGAGGAAAGAGCTAGGTGTTGCGCTCTTCAATGGATTGATTTGGGGTGGGGTAATTGGCCTGATTGCCTATTACCTTTATAACAGTTGGTCGTTAGGGGTCGTCATGACGGCTGCCATGACATTGAATCTCTTGCTAGCCGCGTTCATGGGAGTATTGATTCCCATGACGTTACAACGGTTTGGGCGAGATCCCGCAATGGGGTCCAGCGTGCTGATTACAGCAATGACAGACAGCGGCGGCTTTTTCATCTTCCTTGGTCTTGCCACTATGTTCCTTCTGTAACTTCAAGCGAAAGGATCAGGGCGTATCCCTGATCCTTTAACAAATACTTTATTCCTGTGATGACTCGACGTCATTGGCAATCAGAGAGAGGAGAGCGTTTTGCTGGCGTCCAGAAAGTTGCCTGAAGCGCTGTAGCAGTTCCCGTTCATGAGCGCTTAGCTCTGGACTATCCATACGCATGCTCGGATCTGTATCGATAGCGCCTTCTTGAATGAGACTCTGCTCCAGTCGAGCAATGATTTCAGAATTCATGCTGCGATGATGGTTGCGTGCAACTTCGGCGATACGTTCGCGCATTCCTTCGGGAAGACGGACGACGAATTTGTCAGCTGTGCGACTGGAGTACGATCTAATTGCCTGAGTCATGAGTACATTCATCTAAGTGGTCAAGGACGATGCCAACAAGGCTTTCATGAAGCTTGGGACAGCATTTGTTATTTGCTCTCAACGCCATTACTTGCGTGAGCTTATTGGCGTCAATTTAGTGACAATTTTCAAAAAAAGCAAAGTGGCTTCTCTCTAAATCAATGCTAATGAGAAGCTTAGCAATGATTTCTGGGAATAGCGGTCTTTAACGCTAGGTTTTACATAACGCATGACAAAGCGCGCTCTTGTCGTTAACATTCTGCTCTCGCACGACGTCATTTGGTCCCAGTAGCTCAATTGGATAGAGCATCCCCCTCCTAAGGGGAAGGTTGTGAGTTCGAACCTCGCCTGGGACACCATAAAACTTGCAATACCTCACGCACTTCTACTCTTCGCATCCTTGACTAACGCATAAACTGGGCTTTATGGTCTTTTATATTATTGCGCGTTAACGGTTGTCCTTTCATTTTTATGTCAACTATTAATATGACTTTTACCGTAAAGTGATATTAATAGTTAGTCGTCCTATAACCGATATATAAATATGTGATGGGGTTGGCAGGCTGAAGGGGAACCTTTGGTGGGCATGAGAATCTATCGCTGGCGCTAGTATTAAGGGGTAACAAGATTCCTTAATTATAGTTATGTTATTCCGGTGCTCATTGGGCTGAGCGTGTTGGCCTCGATAACGATTCGAACAAGCAGAGCCCAGCAATGAACTTGTTTTACAGGCACGGCCAATTGAGTTGGCTGTGATGGTTTGTTCGTTATGTCGCGCCCATTCTTAATGAAGCCGCAATATTAAAGTTTATCTAGACAGCTTTGCTGAATATGGATCAACCCACTTGGGCTCTCTGAGAGGAAGCGTGAATGTCTTATTATCCCGTTCTGTTATCAATCGTCTTTGTTGTCCGTAATCAGTCTAGGGAGCTTGCAGAGTCACTGACTAATGCGGCGAGTATTATCGCCTCACTAGTGAGTGACTATGAGTTGATCATTGTTGACAACGCCTCTACCGATGACAGTGTAGCCATGTTGAAAGGGTTAACCAGCGAGAAGGGTTTGCCGAATCTTCAGGTGTATGCTCTGACCAAAGAGGTCGATACGGACACCGCTTGCTGGGTGGGTTTGGAAAATGCACTTGGCGATTATGTAGCCGTCATTGATCCACTGACGGACGATGTCGGGTTCTTGCCTGCAATGCTGGAAAA
Source organism: Pseudomonas sp. LTJR-52 (assembly GCF_003691465.1). Lineage (NCBI taxonomy): Bacteria > Pseudomonadati > Pseudomonadota > Gammaproteobacteria > Pseudomonadales > Pseudomonadaceae > Pseudomonas > Pseudomonas sp. LTJR-52. Next base: position 3,012,091 of record NZ_CP033105.1, on the reverse strand, counting down.
GGCAGCGGAAGGAAGTGATGTCGTATTTGCGGCCAATTCTCAAAAGCCTAAGCGTACCTTAGCCTACAAGGCCTGTTTCTCCAGCTTTAACTCTTTGTACAAGCGTCTAGGCGGCATCGACCTTGCAAACGATGCCCCTCAGTATCGCCTGTTGAGCAAGCGCGTAGTTAATTTTATTCTGCAACACCCTGTTCCTGCTTTGACCTATCGTCATTTGCCGGCAACAGCGGGCTTTGCTCAGACCAAGTTGACCTATAGCTCTACGCCCAAAGCGCCTCAGAACAAGCGTCTGGGAGACAGTATCGAGCGGGGAATCCGTCTTCTGATCTCCACAACGCGTGCCCCTATGCGACTGGTCAACATGCTTTGCATGTTTGGTGCTGCAGCGAACCTTATCTACTCGGCATACGTCATCGCGGTTGGACTTCTCAAGTCGGATGTTGCGCCAGGTTGGGTAACGCTATCCCTGCAACAGTCAGGCATGTTCTTCCTTTTGTCCCTCGTGCTGCTGGTATTGGGCGAGTACATCTTGCAAGTGGCTACCCGTACCAATGAAGGGCCGGCATACCATGTTGCTCAGGAGTTTACGAGCGCCATCATGACGCGACGCGAGAAACTCAACATCGAGGTCGTTAGTGACCCACAGCCGTCTACCGTGACTGCTGCTGCCTCTAATATGGCTTAAGGCATACATACATCATGCAGGATGCTATTGTCATTGGTGGCGGTTTCTACGGATCCATGATTGCCTTGTATTTGATGAAGGTACGAGGTTTCAAGGCTGTGACGTTGATTGAGCGAGAGGCGACTCTGCTCAATCGTGCGTCTTATAACAATCAGGCCCGTGTGCATAACGGCTATCATTATCCGCGTAGTTTCACGACTGCCTTCAGAAGTCGCGTCAACTTACCCCGCTTTATAAAAGATTATCCTGACGCTGTAGTCACAAACTTCACAAAGCTCTACGCCATAGCCCGTAATAACTCGAAAGTTACTGCCAAGCAGTTCGAGCGGTTTTGCCATGAAATTGGTGCAAAGCTTGAGCCTGTACCTGCGTCAATGGAAAAGCTCTTTGAGCCACGGCTTATTGAGGCTGTTTATCTAACGGAAGAGTACGCGTTCAATTCTAGAGAATTGGCAGGGGAGGCGAGGCGCGAACTCAATGAAGTTGGAGTCGAGGTATTACTTAATACTAGGGTGAAATCTATTCATCGGCAGGGCAGTGATACACTTTCGGTCACTTATGAGCAGGATGGAAAATCGGTAGAGCGCTCCACGCGGTTCATTTTTAACTGCACCTATAGTGGCCTGAATCAGTTTTCTGGCGACTTTCCTGGCACTCAAACCAAGTTGAAGCATGAGTTAACAGAAATGGCCTTGGTTGAGATGCCGGATGCGCTTAAGGGCCTAGGTGTTACGGTGATGGATGGGCCTTTCTTTTCCATGATGCCTTTCCCTGCGAGAGGGCTACATACGCTATCCCATGTACGATACACGCCGCATATGCAGTGGAATGATTCACCGGATCTCGATCCTTATCATCGCCTTGAGCATTATCATCGTGACACACGCGTTGATCGCATGATTCGAGATGTAACGCGCTACATGGCGCCTGTGGCCAATGTTCAGTACAGGGACTCGCTTTTTGAAGTCAAGACCATTCTCGTTAAAAACGAAGGCGATGATGGTCGTCCCATCCTTTTTGAGCAACACGCTCAACTGCCCAATTGTTACTCGGTTCTAGGCGGAAAAATCGATAACATTTTTGATGTTCTGGAGAAGCTAGATGCCGAACCCATCCACTGATGCAACAAGTTTTGCGGATGTTACCCCGGCTCGGACGGCCCGCTGGCTGGGAATTATTGCTCTACTCGCGTTTGCTTTCGTCAGTCATTTCACGCTAGGTCCAGGCAATATTGTCGATCCTTTCCATCAAGGAGAGTTTTTTGCCACTTTGCCTAACATGTTGCATGGCCAGGCAGGTGAGCATGCTTTTACTATTCATGGTGCGCTCGATTATTTGCCTGCCTGGATCGCCACTCACTTCAGCGGGCCGGATAATAACTTTCTCTATACCCAGGTTGCCTACGCACTGTGCAACCTAGGTGCGGCTTGGCTGTTTTACTTGATAGCGTCTTTATTCATTGAGCGTGGCGCTAGATATGAGTTGCTGACACTCGTTGCAGTGGCGGTGGTAGCCAGTCAACTGGTTGGTTACCGTGACCTGTGCTTGCTGCTTTCGATCTATTTATTCCTGCTGTGTTTGCGAGCCAATCGCTCCTCCGATTTTTTTGTTAAAGCGACTCTCTTGGGTATTGCTGCAGCATTCAACATGTTTTGGTCTTATGACCGGGGCATTACCGGGTTTGGGGCGATAGGGTTGGGCGTGCTTCTGGCCAGCTTTTATGATCGCCGTTTCATCTATGCCATGGCCATCTTTGTTGGGACGTTTCTTGTACTGTCCCTGATGACTGAGGTGTTTTCCCTTAGCGATTATCTACGGAACTTCGACTTTCTACTCAGTACATCCTCGCAATGGACGTATCACAGTCCACGCTTCATCATTCAGAGCGCGCTACTGACCGTACCGACAGTGCTGGCCTATTATGCACTGTTCAAAGCGCTGCCTAAGCCGTTCCATTTCGGCTCTGCGTTTGCCATTGCTGGAATGCTGGCTGTCCTGATGTTGGTTTTGTACAAGATCGCGACCAACCGTGCAGATTTCATCCATGTTCCGATGGGTATGTGGGCGCCTTTGCTCAGTTTCCTCTTTGCTTATGACCAGCTGCGTAAGACGGGCCGAAAGCAGGAATTTGTGCTGCTGAAAAAGCCCGTAGCCGTGGCGGTGGTTGGGTCCATGCTGCTTCTAGGGCTGATTGGTAAGAACCCGATGCCCTTTTTTGCAGTTCTGCTGGGTTTGGTACTCATTAGCAGCAACCGCAAGCCCTTGGGGTATGTAGCCCTGGTAGGTCTCTCGGGGTTGCTGGCTGCCTTTACACTTTACAAATCGCCAGTCCCCAATGTTCTTGTAAACGGCTACAAGTGGCTACCCAATATGGCGTCGCCCCCTGATAACTCTCTGCTGGTCTCTGACGGTGCGCGTTGGGCGGCCAGCCAGATCAAGGGGTCAGGATCGCAGTGTGTGTTTGATCTTTCCAATAACGGAATTATCAATGGCGTGACAGGTTTGCCCGCGTGTACGAAATACATTTATCCGGTGTATGCAACGCGCGTGTATGAGCAAGACATGATTTCGGATCTGAAAAAGTCAGACCCCTCTGTCGTGGTCTACTCCACAACGTTCTGGTCGTTCAATATCAACGACATATCAATGCACGACAAATTTCCTGAACTCAAAAAGTATCTGGATGAAAAGTATCCGTACGAAAAGTGCGAGTCGGAATATTGTCTTCGTTTTAAAAATACTCAGGGGTGATAGGAATGAGTTTGCCAGACGCGCTTATAGGATATAGCGGCTTTGTCGGTTCGACATTGCTCAAGCAAAAAGACTTTGAGGGCCAGTTTCGCTCGACCAACATCTCTGAAGTAGGCGAAAAGGCTTATCACACGCTTGTATGCGCCGGTGCCCCCGCTCAGAAATGGATCGCTAACAAGGATCCCGAGGCTGACCGTGAGAAGATCAACGGTTTGATCGATCACTTGAAGCAGGTTAAATGCGAGACATTTGTTCTTATCAGCACTGTTGATGTATTCGGCTCGCCCGTTGGAGTCAATGAAGAAACGCCTGTTGTTGAAGAGGGCCTGCATGCGTATGGCTTGAATCGCAGACGCCTTGAGAAATTCGTAGAAAGTCATTTCCCCAATTACCTGATTGTTCGTTTGCCAGGTCTAGTCGGACCAGGACTTCGCAAGAACGTTATTTTTGACTTCCTGAACGATAATAATCTTTCGGTCATCGATAGCCGTGGGGTATTCCAGTTCTATCCCATGGTCAATCTCTGGTACGACATCCAGACTGCCCTAAAAGCCAATCTCAAACTGGTGCATTTCACCTCGGAGCCTGTCAGCGTTGCTGATATTGCCTGCTATGGCTTTGGTTTCGAGTTCGCCAATGAGTTAAGCAACACTCCAGCTTCGTATGATTTTCAATCCCTTTATGCTGAGGAGTTTGGCGGTCGTGCTGGCTACCAGTACAGCAAACGTGAGACGCTTCAGGCAGTAAGAGCATATGCACAGTCCGAGCCGTTGAAAGCGAAGACTGCTTCGGAGGCTCATTGATGCGAGTCGCCATTTCCAATATCGCTTGGGATGTTTCCAATGACGAAGAAGTAGCGCAGCTGCTTTCTCGTTACGATGTAGATGCAATCGATATAGCCCCCGGTAAGTATTTCCCGCAACCCAAGGATGCGTCGTACGCAGAAATCCAGGCGGTCAAGCAGTGGTGGCAGTCCCGTGGTGTTTCGCTAACAGGTATGCAATCCCTGTTATTCGGAACTACTGGATTAAATGTTTTTGGCTCCGCTGAGTCACAGCAGGCAATGCTGGATCACTTGGATGCCGTCTGCCGTATTGCGGCAGGCCTGGGCTCTACGCGTTTGGTATTTGGCTCTCCCAAGAACCGTGATCGCTCTGCAATTGCGGATGAACAGGTAGATAGCGTAGCTATCCCTTTCTTCCGCCGCTTGGGTGATATTGCTGCTCGTCATGGTGTGCTGATATGCCTGGAGCCAAATCCCACCTGTTATGGGGCTAACTTCATGATCAATAGTGTAGAGACTGCTCGTGTAGTTGAGGCAGTTGATCATGACTCTATCCGGATGCAACTCGATACCGGTGCCTTGGCGATCAATGACGAAAGTCCTGAAGAGATCATTGCCCGCTTTGCACCTTTCATTGGGCATGTACATGCCAGTGAACCCAATCTGATTACGTTGGGTGATGGCAGTTCGAAGCATGCGCAGGTTGCCCAGGCATTGGCAAAACACCTTCCCGATCATGTCGTGACTATCGAGATGCTCCCTGCCAAGGGAGAGTCGAACATGGCATCTATCGAAAGAGCATTGGGCGTTGCTACACGGCTCTATCGAAATGGTGTGCAAGCAGGGGTAACGGCATGAAGTGGATGATCCTCATACTGGGCATCCTGTCCAATGCATCTGCTAGTGTCCTTGTAAAGATGGCCATGATGCCACCAAGAAAGTTTCCAAGTCTTTCCGATCCTATGGGAGCGTTAAGCAACTGGCCATTCTGGCTTGGGCTGTTTCTTTATGGATTGGCGTTTCTGCTGTATGCCGCTGCGCTTGCACGTTTGCCGCTGAATGTGGCGCATCCCGTTTTGACCGCTGGTGCCATAGCAACCGTGGCGATCATGTCGGCAGCGATATTCAAAGAACCTTTCCCATGGACGACCATTACCGGGATCATCATGGTAATCGCCGGTGTTGCGCTGATTACGGCCCGTGTAAGCTCATAACGTAGACATGACTATGACAGCAGATATTTCCGAACACATACGCACTTCCTGGCAAGTGCCTGCGTATGAAAAAACGATGTGGTTGGGCAAGCAGCACGCCACATGCATCATCATTCCTGTGATCAATGAAGGAAGCCGTATTGTCAGTTTGCTGACTCGGATGAAGGATCTGAACGTTGATCAAGCGTCGGATGTAATCATTATCGATGGCGGCAGCACAGACGGCTCATTGGAGCTGGAGCGCCTCAAGTCCAAGGGTGTTAGAGGCCTGTTGCTCAAAAAGGGACCTGGTAAGCTAAGTGCTCAGTTGCGTTGTGCCTATGCCTTTGCATTGGAGCAGGGCTACGAGGGCATTGTGACGATTGACGGTAACGACAAGGACGACCCTGAGGCTATCCCGCGGTTCATCAAGGCGTTGGAGGAGGGGGCAGACTTCGTTCAGGCGTCGCGCTTCCTGCAAGGCGGTGTTGCTGAAAACACGCCAAAGTCCCGTGATTTCGCTATTCGCTTCATTCATGCGCCTATGCTGAGCATGGCGTCAGGCTTTCATTGGACCGATACGACCCAGGGGTTCCGGGCCTATAGCCGCAAAATGTTGTTGGATCCGCGCGTCGCTCCATTCCGTGATGTGTTCATGACCTATGAGCTGTTGGCTTACCTGTCCTATCGAGTGCCCAAGCTGGGTTATCGTTGTGTAGAGCTGCCTACCATCCGCCGCTACCCTAAAGGTGAAGTGCCCACCAAGATCAGTAGCGTGAGAGGAAATCTCTCTGTTCTTCAAGTTCTCTTCAAGGCGTGTACGGGACAGTACAACCCTTGAGGGACTATAAACACGGCGGCTTAGGCCGCCGTGTTTATTTCGGCTAAAAATCCCTCCTGACTCGACCGAACTCTTGGGCTTGCTGCCCATCGAAGGGGTACATCAACGTCAAGGCAACAGGCCTTCGTATCAAACGCATAAGAATCTGTCTTCGAAGCGCATTGTGCTGCCTTCGTAAGGAGCTGTAATGGGACGTACGTTATCTGCCTTCCGAGCGCTTTATGCTGCTACGTTGCTCATGCTGATCGGCTCAGGTCTGCTTAGCACCTATATGGCACTAAGGCTTGCGTCCGAGGAAGTTCCGGGGGCCTGGATCGGTGCATTGACAGGTGCTCAATACCTGGGTCTGGTGTTGGGGGGCAAGGTAGGGCATCGTCTTATTGCGCGTGTAGGGCATATAAGGGCTTACGTTGCTTGTGCGGGAATCGTAACTGCTGCAGTGTTGGGAACTGGTATATTGCCCTTTCTGCCCGTATGGCTGCTGCTGCGTATGCTGGTAGGGATGGGCATGATGTGCCAGTACATGGTGTTGGAAAGCTGGTTGAATGAGCAAGCTGAGCCCAACCAGAGAGGCAAGGTATTCTCGGGGTATATGACGGCTTCCTACTTTGGTCTGGTGCTAGGGCAAGGTGTACTGATTGCCTGGCCTGAGCTCGGTAGCGAAAAGCTTATGCTGGTTGCGCTCTGTTTTGCGCTCTGTCTGGTGCCTGTTGCGATCACTGCAAAGATCCACCCGGCCCCGATGAGTCCGGCTCCTCTTGATCCTGGATTTTTCTTCAAACGAATCCCTCAATCGTTAACAACAACTGTAGTGAGTGGCCTCGCTATCGGTTCGTTTTATGGTCTTGCGCCTGTTTACGCCGCGGCCCAAGGGCTGCCAACCGAGCGAGTCGGCTTATTCATGGGGGTTTGTATTTTCGCAGGGCTGCTGGCTCAATGGCCTATTGGTTGGCTTTCCGACCGCCATGATCGTAGTTGGCTGATCAATAAGGTTGCGCTTGTTCTGGTGGTGGCTGCACTACCGCTGGCGTTATTGCCCAAGGTCCCCTTATTACTGCTGCTTGCTCTTGGCTTTGCAGTCAGCATGTTGCTTTTTGTGCTTTATCCTCTAGCCGTTGCGCTTTCCAATGACCATGTGGAAGGGGAGCGACGGGTATCCCTTACCGCCATGCTCCTGGCCACCTTTGGCGTGGGGGCCTGTATCGGTCCGCTATTGGTAGGTGCCTTGATGAATTGGTTCGGCGCCAACATGTTGTACGCGTCCATTGGTGTGTGCGGGTTGATTCTGGTATGGCGTATCAGGCCGCAGGATGTAAAAGGCTTGCACCGTGTCGACGAGGCCCCGCTGCAACACGTGCCTATGCCGGATAGCCTGGCCAGCTCACCTTTGGTTGCGGCACTGGACCCGCGAGTAGATGAGCAGGTAGTCCATGATCAGATGCAGAATGCAGAGGCGGTGGCAACTCCAGCGGAGGCTGCAGATGAAGAGACTTCCTCATCTGCAATGGAGGCTATGGCTGAAGAGAGCAATCCTATACTTGAGGATGAGCCCAAGCGTTAGTCTATCCGCCGTGTTTCGCGTTGAAGTTGATAGACGAAGCGTTCGACCTGACGTTGAGTTAGGCCCGACATGCGATAGAAGCGCAGGCCTACCTCGGTACAATCTAGCCTTTCGTTATAAGAAACGTGGCGGACTTCTACTGTTGAGCTAAGAGCGCTGCCAGGGAGGGCTACGGAGAATTTTTCCAGTAGCTCACCAGGAGACACCATGGACGTTGCATTCTTGGCGATACGGATTTTGCAGCCGGTCGCCGAGATGTCCAGGAGCGAACCTTTCAGGAATTTTTTACTGGGAAGGTCTGAGAGCTCGGCTGTTGGCTGGCGATTAAGCTGAAGGCGGACCCGAAAAGCATTTCGGCGCTGGTGATAGCTTACTTCCTTCGGGAGTGGAAACCAGTAGCAGCGGCTGTCGTTCAGCTCGCTCAAGCTGCCTGGAACGTCGTATTCCCAGGTAATTTGCACGCCTTCATGGGAGCTGTCGATGCGAAAACGCTCTCCCTGAAGCAGTAGCCGTTCCCCTTCGGTAGGGATGAGCTCATCCAGCGCGATCAAGCCTTGTTCGGTATTGATGTCGATCAGAAAGCTCTGGAACTGTCTGTTACGTTCCAGAAAGGTTACGCGGAGTGGACTACGGGTTTCCACCAACGGTTTTAGGTATGCAGCTATCTCAATAGGTGTCTTGAGCAGCTTGGGTGGCTGAGGACCCTGCACATCATTAAATGCGTTGGACACGCCCTGTCTCCATTTCTTGACAAATAAATAAAGAATGGCTGGGATGATGTAATCCCAGCCATTGTTTCAACAATTCATACCTGACTTAACGGGCGTTGGTAACTCGAGCGGGGCAGATGGCCGCGTCTGTTGTACAGACTGGGCACAGGAGGGCCCTGCAAAATTTCGAGCATGCTGGCCACAGTATACTGGTTGGCCTTGATGATCTGGCCATTCCGGTTGTTGGCTTCCTTGCACTGCTCAATAACGGTCGTGAGCTGGTCTGCCGCCTCGATCAACTGATCGTCCTGCTCGAAACGTTCGGCATAGGCTAACAGGCCTTCACGGCTCAAGGGTAACCCCAGGCGCTGCAATTGTGCGGAGCGCAAGTGATTATGCTGATCCAGTTGAACCAGGAGTGGCTGCTTTTCATCCAGCAGCAGGCCAAGCAAATCGAACTTGCGATTTACCAGGGCTTCGTGTTCTAACTCGATCAGTTCCAGCAACCTTTTAGCGATGTTCAAATCGCTAAGGGTTAGCTCAAGCAAGCTGGCGTTGTGCATACGATCTACACTCGTGCGTCATATTTCCAACGCTGCGTCGCTTAGCGCTGGGATTCAAAATCAAGCAGTTTGGAAGCTACGCGCTGGCTATCGACTTTATAGCTGCCATCAGCAATGGCCTGCTTCAGGCGATTAACACGCTCGCTATCAACCACCGGCTCTTGGCGAATCTTTTCGACAGCCTTCTGAAGCGTTTGGGCTTCATCACTCAGCTTTACATTTTCGCCTGCTGGCTGGGTTGGGGATACGGCAGCTGCCTTGGCAACTTCACTGGTTTTGTTAGTTGCATTGGTCGCTGCAGGTCCAGTAGTCCGGCTAGTGCTGGCGGTGCTGGAAGTGCTGTTCGTTCTATTGAAATCAATAACCATGATGGAGAACCTCGGACAGTTTCGGTCGCATGCCCAGCTTTTCGGCTTAGCCCAAAAAAACTTTAGGCTAAATTTTGTGCTCCGTTTGGCAAAAAGCTAATGGGTCAGTATAAACCATCTGTTAGAGGCCATGGTGGCTGTTTGGCTTACATGGCGACCTCAACCATTCCCGGGCCAGTCACGCGCGCTTTAATGACGCGCTTGGAATTCAGATTCTTGACACGAATCTGCTCTCCCTGGGCACCATCAATCAACGCCTCTCCCTGCATCCGTACAGTGAAGCCTCCCGATCCCGCACTAATAACAACCTGATCGCCCTTGCGCACCACTTCGGCTGCCTGGAGAAAGGAGGGAGCCAATATTTGATCTGCCACTACCTGCCGCTTGAGTTTCTGACCCATCACTAGATCGATATCTGTTAGATAACCTTGAGGCAATTTTCCGACGTCTCGCTCCAGTAGAGCTACATTCTGCGGATCTATAATCGTATCGCGCAGCAATGGTCGGGTGGTGACTACGACATTTCGATACAGGCGAACCTCCGCAGGGATGTAGACGGTCCAGGGGGTACTTCCTTCGCATCGAACACGTACCGAAACACGGCCTAGCGGTGCTTCAAGGCCCTGCTGTGCAACGGTTAATGGTCGATCGCAAGCCGCCAGCCGTAAACGTGGGTCCAAGTCTTTCACCTGAACTTCATGCCGACCCTCAGCATGACTCTCGATCAAATATTCCTGAACGCGCTCCTCAAGAAATCCTTGAGCTGCGCCGATAAGTTCCTCAGGCAGGGTTAGCTCGGCAGCTGCATAGGTCTGGCTTGCAGAGCAGAACCCTACAAGAGTTATCAGTAATGAGATGTGGCGTCTGTTCATGCGTCGAGAAACTGTCTTCGGCGGTTCATGAATCTACCTAAGCAATCCCTGTGCCGTCTTCTGTCATCCGATAGGCCGGCCTTTTCAGGAGTTCACAAATGGCTGGCGTATTAGATGCAGTCAACCAGCGTACTCAGTTGGTCGGGCAGAATCGGCTGGAACTGCTGTTGTTCCGTTTGGACGGCCCGCAGCTTTATGGAATCAACGTCTTCAAGGTACGGGAGGTGCTGCAGTGCCCCAAACTTACCGTGATGCCAAAATCCAGTGCTGTTGTGCGTGGCGTTGCAAGTCTTCGTGGGGGCACCTTCCCGATCATGGATTTGGCGTTGGCAACGGGTCGCCGTGGTCTGGATGATCTGACGAATAGCTTCGTCATCATTACCGAATACAACACCAAGGTTCAGGGCTTTCTGGTGCGCTCTGTCGAGCGAATCATCAACATGAACTGGGATATGATTCAGCCGCCACCCAAGGGAACCGGTCGTGACCATTACCTGACGGCTGTCACGCGTGTCGATAATCAGCTGGTTGAAATTATCGATGTGGAAAAAATCCTTTCAGAAGTGGCGCCTTCGGTCGAAACCATTTCGGAAGGTATTATCGATACGGCTGTACAAGCTAAGGCAGTTACCAAGCATGTATTGATTGTCGATGACTCGTCTGTGGCGCGTAAGCAGGTAAGCCGCTGCCTTGAAACCGTTGGCGTGGAGGTAACTGCGCTCAACGATGGGCGTCAGGCGCTGAATTTTCTAAAAGATATGGTCGATAACGGCGAAAAGCCGGAGCAAGAGTTGCTCATGCTGATTTCGGATATCGAGATGCCCGAGATGGACGGCTATACTCTGACAGCAGAAATCCGTAACGATCCCCGGATGAGTAAACTCCATATCCTTCTTCATACCTCACTGTCTGGTGTATTTAACCAAGCTATGGTTAAGAAGGTGGGAGCTAATGATTTCCTCGCTAAATTCCGTCCCGACGATCTAGCATCCCGGGTCATTGAGCGTATCAAGGCAGCTGATGAAGGCTGAAATGATTAACGCTCTTCTTTTCTGATTCAGGAGCAGAACGGAAGTGTCAGCAGTTAATGCAGATTTTATGCAGTTCCGTGTCTTTCTTGAAAAGACGTGTGGAATCCTGCTTGGTGATAATAAACAGTATCTGGTTTCCAGCCGCCTCAACAAACTGATGGAGGCGGAAGGAATCAAGTCGTTGGGAGAGCTGGTGCAGCGTATCCAGACCCAGCCACGCAGCGGACTCAAGGAGAAGGTCGTCGATGCGATGACGACCAATGAAACCCTATGGTTTCGTGATACCTATCCGTTTGAGGTTCTAAAGAATCGCCTGTTGCCGGAGCTGACCAAAGCCAGCCCGGGACAGCGGCTGCGTATCTGGTCGGCAGCCTGTTCGTCGGGTCAGGAGCCTTACTCGCTATCAATGACCATAGACGAGTTTGAGCGTGGCAGCCCAGGCCAACTACGCAGCGGTGTCCAGATCGTGGCAACAGATTTGTCCGGTGTAATTTTGACAGCGGCTAAATCGGGTGAGTATGACTCACTGGCAATCGGGCGTGGCCTTTCCCAGGAAAGACTGCAACGTAATTTTGACGTGGTTCCGCCGAATCGGTGGTCAGTAAAGCCCGCTATTAAAAGCCGCGTTGAATTCAGAGCGCTTAACCTGTTGGACAGTTATGCCAGCTTGGGCAAGTTCGACATGGTCTTTTGCCGCAACGTGCTGATTTATTTCTCGGCTGATGTGAAGAAAGATATCCTGACGCGTATTCACGGCACGCTCAAACCGGGAGGCTACCTGTTCCTAGGGGCGTCGGAAGCCTTGAACGGGCTGCCGGAACTCTATCAGATGGTCCAGTGTAATCCTGGCATCATTTACAAAGCGAAATAAGCCAAAGGCCCGACATGTTGGGCCTTTTCTTTTCCTGCCTTGCCATCCTTCCTGTCAAAGTTTTGCCGTCATCCTTGCCGCTTGCCTCTTCAAATACGGAAAAACCTTGCCGCTTTTGGCGCTGTAGCGCGCCTTGTTTTACTAACTCATTGATATTTAAAGTTTTTAATAGTTGGCATGTGCATTGCTAAAGGGAGATAGCCCTTCTGGCAATAGGTTCATGACCATGAGTATCAGTTTCGATAAAGCATTGGGTATCCATCAGCAGGCGTTGAATTTCCGTTCTCAACGCGCCGAAGTGTTGGGCAACAACATTGCTAACGCCGACACGCCTGGATACAAGGCGCGCGATCTGGATTTCTCGGCCGTTCTGGCAGAGCAAGCCAACAAGTCGTCGCATAGCAAGTTCAACCTTGATACGACCAACACTCGTCATATCGAGGCTGAAGGTTTCGGTGATCTGTCAGCGGATGCTGCGATGCGCTATCGCATACCCACTCAGCCTTCGCTGGATCAGAACACTGTGGATGAGCAGGTAGAGCAAGCCAATTACGCAGAAAACTCTGTGCAGTTCCAGGCCAGCTTCACGTTGCTTAACAACAAATTCAAAGGGCTCATGTCTGCCCTTCGTGGAGAGTAACCATGTCCCTGAGTAATGTATTCAACATTGCTGGTACAGGTATGAGCGCACAGACCACGCGCCTGAATACCATCGCCAGTAACATTGCTAACGCCGAGACCGTTTCGTCCAGCGTGGATGAGACCTACCGTGCCCGTCATCCTGTGTTTGCAACCATGTTGAACCAGGCGCAGAGCGGTGGCAGCGCTTCTCTGTTCGATGAACAGGGCGAGGCCGGAACGGGTGTGCAGGTACTGGGCATCGTTGAAGACCAAAGCAATCTTGAGGCCCGTTACGAGCCTAATCATCCGGCTGCTGATAAAGACGGCTATGTGTACTACCCGAATGTCAATGTCGTGGAAGAGATGGCGGACATGATTTCGGCAAGCCGCGCATTTCAGACCAACGCTGACATCATGAACACTGCCAAGCAGATGATGCAGAAAGTCTTGACGTTAGGTCAGTAAGCGGAGATCACGCATGTCCACTATCAATACGAATACCAATAACGCAGGCGTTGCAGCATCGGCATTGACGAGTCTGACCAGTAGCGGTTCTTCTACCAGCAGCACAACTAGCTCGGACTCTTCAACTAGCGCGTTAGGAAAGGATGATTTTCTAAAGCTGCTAGTAACGCAGCTCAATAATCAGAATCCGCTTGATCCTCAGGACAATAGTGCTTTCGTTGCGCAATTAGCCCAGTTCAGTAGTGTAGAAAGCTTGCAGAATCTGAACTCCACTGTAAGTGGCCTGGCTACTAACTATCAGTCTTCTCAGGCGCTGCAGGCATCTTCGCTTGTAGGGCGCTCAGTAATTGCCCAAACGAATTCTACGCTTGTAGATACTACCAAGAGTATGAGTGGGGCAGTAGTCATGCCAGCTACTGCTGATGATGTAAAAGTAGGTATCTATAACAGTAGTGGTGAGCTAATAAAGACTATTTCGATGGGCACCCAGCAGACTGGCAACGCTGATTTTATTTGGGATGGTAGTACCGATAACGGCATTGAAGCCCCCTCGGGTACCTACACTTTCAAAGCCACTGCGACAATAGAAGATACGCAGACAGCTTTGAGTACTTATCTACCGGCTACGGTTAACAGCGTGACGCTGGGCCAGGACGGTAATGAAATGCAACTTAATCTAGCTGGGCTGGGCAGTGTGTCGCTGTCACAAGTTCAGATGATCGGTCAATAAGCCGGCAGCCCGGCATAGGAGAATAGTAATGTCTTTCAATATCGGTCTTAGCGGTCTCAACGCAGCAAGCAAGCACCTTAACGTCACCGGCAATAACATTGCTAACGTGGGCAGCACTGGTTTCAAGGCCTCCCGCGCAGAGTTCGCCGATATCTACGCTACGTCCATGTTTGGAGTGGGTAACAATACTACTGGCAGCGGTGTGCAGACGGCCGCCGTGTCCCAGCAGTTCACTCAGGGCACGATCAACAACACTGGTAACAGCCTGGACATGGCTATCAACGGCAACGGCTTCTTCGTGCTGAGCGACAACGGCTCGACGATCTATTCCCGTAACGGTACCTTTAAGACTGACAAGAACGGCAACGTGGTCGATAATGCCGGCAATAAGTTACAGGGCTATGGTGCCGACACTGACGGTAACATCAAGACTGGCATCGTGACCAACCTGGTCGTGGAAACCCAGAATCAGCTGCCTAAGGCAACAACTAAGGTCGAGCAAACGTTGACTCTGAATTCTACCGCCACGATTCCGACGGCTACAACGTTCGATCCAGATAACTCCCAGAGCTATAATTGGTCCACTTCGGCCAGTCTGTATGATACCCAAGGCAACGAGCACACTATGACCCAGTACTTCGTGAAAAACGACACGAACAGCTGGAGCATGTACGTGACCATCGATGGTCGCAACCCAAGCGACCCGACTTCCACGACCCCAGCCTCTGCCACGATGAGCTTTACGCCGTCAGGCACCTTGGCGTCGCTGGCTTCAGACGACTTCAGCGTCGATGAAAACAACGTTATGACTATGTCTAACTGGGTGCCAGCTACCATCACCAACAGCACCACCAACCCAGTGACATGGGGTGCAAACGGTGCGCAGGCCAGCGGTACGGGCATAGCTATGGACATCACTGATATCACACAGACCAATAGCAGCTTTGCAGTGACGGCCGTCAACCAGGACGGCTACACCACCGGCCAGCTTTCGGGCTTGTCAGTAGGTGACGATGGCACCTTATTCGCCGCCTACAGCAACGGCCAGAACAAAGCCATCGGTCAAGTGATCCTGGCGACTTTTGCCAATATGCAGGGTCTTACCCCGATCGGCAACACCGACTGGATCCAGTCGCCTGCGTCAGGCGAGCCAGTGATTGGTACACCTGGCTCTGGTACCCTGGGTGTGCTGGCTTCCGGCGCGCTGGAGGAGTCCAACGTGGATTTGACGGCTCAGTTGGTAGACCTGATCGTTGCTCAGCGCAACTATCAGGCTAACGCTAAAACTATTGAGACTGAAAACACAGTCTCTCAGACCATCATTCAAATGACATAAGGGAAGCGTTGCCGGTTGAGGCAACAATATTCCGGCGCTCTGACAAAAAGGCCTCATTCGAGGCCTTTTCTTTTTAGATCAAGTGCTTAACTAATTTAAATAATATGGCACAGGCCTTGCTATAGATCCTGCATCGAAGCAATTCGCTGCAAAAAACCGTCGCTAGAGGATTCTATGGACAAGTTGCTTTACGTCGCTATGAGCGGTGCCAGCCAGAATGAAATGGCACAGCGTGCCCACGCCAACAACCTGGCGAACGTTTCCACTTCAGGATTTCGTAAGGATCTTGAGCAAGCACGCTCGATGCAGGTATTTGGTGATACTCATCCTTCACGCGTCTATGCCATGAGCGAGCGTCCGGCAACGGACTTTACGCCTGGCTCGCTTCAAGAGACCGGACGGAACCTGGATATCGCTATCGAGGGTAACGGCATGATTGCTGTCCAGGCGCCGGATGGTAGCGAAGCGTATGTGCGTACCGCCAGTCTTCAGATTGATGCATTGGGTCAGCTGCGTACTAGCGGTGGTTTTCCGGTCATCGGCAATGGCGGACCGATTGCAGTGCCTCCGCAAGCCAAGGTGGAAATCGGTCAGGACGGCACAATCAGTATCCAGGCGCTAGGCGAGAGTCCCCGCGTACTGGCTGAGGTTGACCGCATCAAGCTGGTTAACCCTGATACCAAGCAAATGGAAAAAGGTCTTGATGGCCTAATCCACACCAAGAACAACCAGCCTGCAGCGCCGGATGCCAATGTCCGTGTGGCTTCGGGGTTCGTAGAAAGCAGCAATGTGAATGCTGCTGAAGAAATGACCTCTGTTCTTGCCCTGGCCCGTCAGTTCGAGCTGCACATCAAGATGATGCGTTCGGCTGAAGACAACTCGGCTGCGATGGCAAAGGTTTTGCAATCCTAATTACCAGTTTGCATGAAATGCCGTAAAGCCGGCGCTTGAGGAGAACGCAATTATGATGTCTGCATTGTGGGTCAGTAAAACAGGTCTGTCCGCTCAGGACATGAACCTGACCACTATTTCCAACAACCTGGCCAACGTCTCCACGACGGGCTTCAAGCGCGACCGTGCCGAGTTCCAGGATTTGCTGTATCAGGTACGTCGCCAGCCAGGCGCCCAGTCCACTCAGGACAGCCAGCTGCCGTCAGGCCTGCAACTGGGTACCGGTGTACGTATTGTGGGTACTCAGAAAAACTTTACCGAGGGTAGCCTGCAAACCACGGATCAGCCGTTGGACATGGCCATCAACGGTCGTGGTTTCTTCCAGGTTTCCATGCCGGACGGCACGATTGCCTATACCCGTGACGGTACTTTCCACCTGAACTCTGATGGTCAGGTCGTTACCGCTAATGGTTTCGCTCTGGAGCCGGCGATTGTTGTTCCTGCTGAGACCAGAACCTTTACTGTGGGTGAAGACGGTACGGTGTCGGTAACCACGGCTAACAATGCAACGCCGCAGGTGATCGGCAACCTTCAGACGGCTGACTTTATCAACCCGGGTGGCCTGCAGGCCGTAGGCAACAATCTGTTCATGGAAACCGCTGCCAGTGGTGCTCCGCAGAACGGTACCCCTGGCCTGAATGGTCTTGGCACAGTCATGCAGCAGACATTGGAAAACTCTAACGTAAGCACCGTGGAAGAGTTGGTGAACATGATTACGACTCAGCGCGCTTACGAGATGAACTCTAAGGTCATCTCCACGGCTGACCAGATGCTTGGCTTCGTTACTCAGAATCTGTAACCGCTTTTATTCGCGAGGTCGTTGTTTGTATGAACCGCCTTCTTGCTCTTGTTCCCGCGCTTGGCGCTGTATTGCTGGTTGGCTGCGTAGCACCTGCTGCTCAGCCCAACGATCCGTATTACGCGCCGGTGCTGCCGCGTACGCCGATGCCGGCTGCGCAGAACAATGGCTCCATTTACCAGCCTGGGTTCGACCAGAACCTGTATACCGACCGTAAGGCGTTCCGCGTGGGTGACATCATTACCATTACGCTGGAAGAAAGGACTCAGGCGAGCAAGAACGCGAGTTCGGATATTTCTAAGGACAGCTCGGCCGATCTAGGCGTCAGCTCACTGTTTGGCACCAAGGCACAGATTGGCAACCCGCTTTCAAGTGGCAACCTGAACCTGGGCGCTCAATTCGAGGGGACACGTGAATCCTCTGGAGATGCCAAAGCCGCACAGAGCAACAGCCTGACGGGTTCTTTGACTGTGACAGTAGCTGACGTGATGCCCAACGGTGTGTTAGCTGTCAGGGGTGAAAAATGGCTGACGCTCAACACAGGCAATGAGCTGATGCGTATTGCTGGACTGATTCGTGCAGACGATATCAGCACCAATAACACTGTGTCTTCCACTCGGGTAGCGGATGCACGGATTACCTATTCTGGTACAGGGGCATTTGCCGATGCGAGTCAGCCGGGTTGGTTGAGCCGCTTCTTCACTAGTCCGCTATTTCCGTTCTGAGGCGTGAAATCATGTTGAAACATCTATGCGTTGCTTTCGCACTGGTACTGTCGGCAACGGCAGCCCAGGCAGAACGCCTCAAGGACATCGCTACCATTCAAGGCGTGCGGACTAACCAGCTGATTGGTTACGGCCTGGTTGTGGGCTTGAATGGTACAGGTGACCAGACGACGCAAACGCCGTTTACTGTCCAGACCTTCAATAACATGATGGCGCAGTTCGGTATCAAGGTACCCAGCGGCGGAAACGTCCAGCTCAAGAACGTGGCAGCTGTATCCATTCATGCGGACCTGCCAGCGTTTGCCAAGCCAGGCCAGACTATTGACGTTACCATTTCGTCGATCGGTAATGCCAAGAGCCTGCGTGGCGGTAGTCTGTTGATGGCTCCGCTAAAGGGTATCGACGGTAATGTGTATGCCGTCGCGCAAGGCAACTTGGTTGTAGGTGGTTTTGACGCAGAAGGTAAGGACGGCTCGCGTATCACTGTCAACGTTCCGTCAGCAGGGCGTATCCCTGGCGGGGCCACCGTCGAGCGTCCGGTTCCGAGCGGCTTCGATCAAGGCAACTCGCTAACGCTGAACCTCAACCGTTCGGACTTCACGACCGCCAAACATATCGTTGACAAGATCAACGACCTGCTAGGTCCGGGTGTAGCAACGGCAGTAGATGGTGGCTCGGTTCGTGTGACGGCTCCGCTCGATCCCAACCAGCGTGTGGACTACATCTCTGTGCTGGAAAACCTGGAAGTCAGCCCAGGCGAAGCAGTTGCCAAGGTCATTATCAACTCGCGTACCGGCACTATCGTCGTCGGGCAGAACGTAAAAGTTGCGCCTGCAGCTGTTACGCACGGCAGCCTGACGGTCACCATCAGTGAAGATCCTATTGTCAGTCAGCCCAATCCGCTCTCGGACGGCCAGACAGCAGTGGTACCCAACTCGACGGTCAAGGCCAAACAGGAAGCCAAGCCGATGTTCAGGTTTGGTCCTGGCACGACTCTTGATGAGATTGTACGGGCCGTCAACCAAGTTGGCGCAGCACCCAGTGATTTGATGGCGATCCTCGAGGCGCTTAAACAGGCTGGCGCCTTGCAGGCCGATCTGATTGTAATTTAACGGAGCAGTAGTCATGGACTCTCGTTTGGGCGGAACCTACAGCAGTAACGTCGATTCCGGCGCATATACCGACCTGAACCGCCTTGCCCAGATGAAGGGCAAGAACCGGGACAGTGAGGAAAACATCAAGAAAGTGGCTCAGGAGTTTGAGTCGCTCTTCCTGAACCAGATGATGAAGTCCATGCGCTCGGCTAATGAAGTACTGGCCGATAAAGACAGCCCGTTTCAGAGCGAAACGACCAAGCAATACCAGAGCATGTATGACCAGCAAATGGCCGTGTCGCTCTCGCGAGAGGGCGGTGGCCTTGGATTGGCAGCAGTGCTTGAGCGTCAGCTCTCGAAGACGGGGCAGGCCAGCCATCGTCCGAATCCATTCGCGCAGGTAGGGCAGGCAGCGGCGGCGCCGAAAAGTGAGGCTTCAGCGGCTGCCCAGCCCTCAACGCTTCGCTCCGATCACAAACTGGCCACTGTAGATCCTGCGCGTGATGACTCCAAGTTTCTCAATCAACGCCGCCTAGCGTTGCCTGGAAAACTGGTTGATCGCGTCATGGCCGGTATTGTGCCGGATGTACAAAATCCGACCAATCACGTTGCCGGCACGGCTAACACTGCACTGTCAAAAAATGATTGGAAGCCTGCTCAAGCCCTGGCCGTTTCGGCCGATAAAGGTCTGAGTACGGGTGTGTCCCAGGACATTAGTGGACGTCGGTATGCACAACCGCCTCTGGCCAGTAAATCATCCTTCAGTAGCCGTGAGGACTTCGTTAATACGATGCTGCCAATGGCGAAGGAAGCTGCTGAGCGGATCGGCGTCGACCCGCGTTTCCTGGTAGCCCAGGCTGCACTGGAGACCGGCTGGGGCAAATCCATCATCCAGCAGCAGGACGGCTCCAGTAGCCACAACCTGTTTGGCATCAAGGCTCATGGCTGGCAGGGTGGTTCGGCGCGTGCACTGACTACCGAATATGTGAACGGGCAGCCCGTTAAAGAGGTAGCCAAGTTCCGTGCATATGACTCGTACGCAGACAGCTTCCATGACTATGTGAGCTTTCTGCAGGACAATGATCGGTATCAGAAGGCGCTCAACAGCGGAGGCGATTCAGAGAAGTTCATGAAAGGACTCCAGCAAGCCGGCTATGCCACTGACCCGAACTATGCACGCAAGGTAACGCAAATTGCTCAAGGCATTGGTACTTACCAGAATATTGCCGCGAATAGCACAACATCTATCCGCTCATAAGGCCTGACTATGTCGAACTTACTTTCTATTGGCGTTTCAGGGCTATCGGCCAGCCAAACAGCCCTAAATACAGTTGGTCAAAACATTACTAATGCGGATACCGCAGGCTATTCTCGGCAGTTAACTGTTCAAACTAACAACGCCGGTATGAAGACTGGCACCTATTTTGTAGGTACTGGTACAACGATTGCTGATGTGCGACGTGTATATAGCGCCTATCTGACTACACAGATGCAAACTAGTACCGCGTTGGATGCTGATGCGCAGACATATCTTGCTCAGACCAATCAGGTCAACTCTCTTCTGGCTGATAGCACTACAGGGCTGTCTAAAGTTCTACAGAATTTTTTTGCTTCTGTACAGACGGCGTCGTCTTCGCCGACTGATGCTGCGTCTCGTCAATTGGTACTAACTCAGGCCGCTAACTTAACCCAGCGGTTTAATTCTGTATCTAGCCAGCTGAGTGCGCAAAACGACTACGTTAACACGCAGATGGAGAGCATTGCCGAGCAAGTTAATTCTCTTGCATCGACCGTTGCGGGTTACAACCAGGCGATAACCAACGCTTCAGGTGGCGGTTCTGTACCCAATGATCTCTTGGACAAGCGCGACCAGGCAGTGACTGAACTGTCCAATCTGATTGGCGTCACTGTAGTCCAGCAGGACAACAACTATAATTTGTTTCTCGGTACGGGCCAGCCGCTTGTTACTGGTAACAATGTAGCCACGCTGCAGGCTGTTCCAGATCCGAACAACCCGTCTCAGGACATCCTGAAACTGGCGTCAAATAATTCATCAGTAGATATTACTTCGGTCGTAACCGGGGGGCAGATGGGCGGCCTGCTGCGTTACCGTGCGGACATTCTTCAACCGACCATGAACGATGTGGGTCGGATGGCAATTGTTCTGGCAGACAGCGTCAATAATCAGCTAGAGCAGGGTATTGATCTCGACGGCGACTTTGGTACAGGCCTATTCAAAGATATTAATGATCCTAGTGTAGTGAGCCAGCGTAGCTTGGCGAGTGGTCTTAATACAGGTACCTCTAACCTCAATGTAACTATTGAAGATAGCGGCGCGCTGACGACCAGCGACTACCGGGTTACCTTTAGCAGCGAGACAGGTTATACCGTGTCACGCCTGTCTGATGGCAAGCAGCTGGGCAGTGGCGACCTGAACGACGATCCGCCTAAGTCTTTTGACGGTTTCTCACTGAGCAAGCAAAGCATTGGTACCATGGCTAATGGCGACACGTTCACCGTGATCCCAACGCGTACCGGTGGCAGCAACATAGCGGTGGAAATGACCAACGCAAATGATTTGGCTTTAGCAACGCCGATTTCTGGTACTACTACAACGTCAAATTACGGTAGTGCCACGATCACCGCGCCGGTGCTGACAACAGACCTGAGTGGAAGTGATAGTGCTGCGCTTAAGACCAGTCTTCAGGCGAACTTGCCAGTTAAGATGGTTTTTAGCGCAGCTTCGGGCGGCACGCAAAGTTATACCGTTTACGATGCGGCCGGAAACAACCTAAGCACTGGTAGCATTATTCCTGGACAGGCTAACAATCTCAGTCTATCCGTGGGCTCGCCCAGCCTCTCGTTTACTACAACGGTAAACGGCTCGCCGGGTGCTGGAGATAGCTTCACGTTCTCGTTTAACCAAAATGGCGCTGCGGACAACCGTAACGCTCAGAATATTGTCAACCTGCAGACTGCTAAAACAGTTGGTAAGAACGCGGGGGGTGGCATGAGCATAACGGGAGCTTATAGTAGCCTTACGGAAACTGTAGGCGCCAAAACTAACCAGGCGGACCTTGATGCTAAAGCCACTACAGCCGTTCTGACCCAAGCAACTAACAGTCGCGACTCTCTTTCAGGTGTAAACCTGGATGAAGAGGCGGCGAACTTGGTGAAATTCCAACAGTATTATTCAGCCTCGGCACAAATCATCAAGGCTGCCCAACAAACTTTCGATACCCTAATTAGTAGCTTGTAAGGTGCTGAACCATGCGCATTTCTACTTCGCAATATTATTCATCCAGCATCTCTGGCTACAACAAAGGGTATGCTGATATTACTAAGACTCAGCAGCAGATCTCCTCAGGTAGCCGTATCCAGACCCCTGCAGATGATCCGGTGGGCTCAGCACAGTTACTGCAGCTTAAGCAGCAAGAGGCACTGTTGGGGCAATACTCAGCGAATATGACAACGGCTGCTAATAGCCTGAATCAGGAAGAGAGCGTACTGAGCTCTATGGGTAATGTGCTGCAGCGCGCCCGTGAATTAACACTCCAAGCGGGCGATGGGTCGTTGACTGACGATGATCGCAAAGCGGTTAGTGATGAACTTGGACAGATTCAAGAGCAGCTTCTGACTCTAATGAACAGTAAGGATGCTAGCGGTAACTATATTTTTGCCGGGAGCAAAACCGGTACGGTTCCGTTCGTAAAAAACTCTGACGGCACATACAGTTACCAGGGGGATCAGAATACACTATCTTTGCAAGTATCGGATTCTTCAACCCTGCCTACTAACGACAACGGTTGGAGTATCTTCGAGGCATCAACGAATGCCAGTCGTACTACAGCCAGTGTAACGGCTAATCCTGCAACTGACGGTACCCAACGTGTTTTCGTTTCACAAGGTACTGTTAGCAACGATACCAGTTATAACAAGGCATACCGCGATGACACGCCTTACACACTCGAAGTTGTAAACGATAAGCAATACAAGCTTTACGATAAGGATGGAAATGACATCACCAGCGAGGCGGGTACAAACGGTGTTTATGACGCCAATTCGTCTACTAGTAACAGTGTTACTTTCCGCGGAGCTACCTTCCAGCTCGATGTATCCCTTGCGAAGGGAGATGATGGTGGCGACATCAGCAGCCTAACTGCTGGCTATAAGTTCTCGCTGGGCTCTGCGAATACAAGTTTTTCTACTGTACGCTCGGCAACCAATACATCCTCTGCTCAGATCAGTTCTGTGTCGCTGACTGACCAGAGTGCTTATAGCACTACATTTCCGGCGGGTGGAGTTACACTTAAATTTACCAGTAATACGGATTATGCAGTCTACTCATTACCAACCAGCTCCACAGCAACTCCTATCGGTAATGGTAGCCTGGGCGGATCGACTTATCCCCAAACGATCTCGGTAAAAGGCGTAGATATGAGCATTAGCGCTGCGCCAGCGAGCGGGGATCAGTTCTCCATTACGGCAAAGTCTTCTGAAAAACAGAATATTTTGGATACGATTGGCCAGCTTCGCTCTGCCTTAGAGGCAAGTTCAAGTGAGGATCCTCAATCCCAGTTGACTCTGCGCAACAGTGTTGCCTCAGCGATTAGTAACCTGGACAATGGGATGACCCAAATCCAAAAGACTCAATCCTCGGTAGGTGCGCGCCTGAATACAATCGATACGTTAAAAGAAGAAAACCAAAGTTTGATGCTAGTTAACAAATCAACGCAATCGACTATTAATGATACGGATATGGCTGCTGCCGTATCGCAATTGACTCTACAAAAGACAAAGCTAGAGGCAGCCCAGCAAGCATTTGTAGCAGTAGCGCAGTTGAGTTTGTTTAATAAGCTTTAATAAAAAAGCCGGGCTTAATGCCCGGCTTTTTTTACCGAGAGAAGTGAAGAAGGGTAATTCGGTTGCTCAGCTGATCATGTACTCTAAAGGCAGCTTTATGAGGCAGCTTTAAATAGTTCTTCAGTTTGTAACCACGCTGGTTGGCTTGGATTAAATAATATTCAGAGTCACGGAATCTGCTGGGTAGGTCAAAAGCATTGTTCCAGCGGGCATCCATAATATCGAAGAGAACAATTTCGCGGACCCCGCTGCTAACAAGAGAGTCGAGAAGCTTTATTAGCTCACTGTCTGAAAGTGAGCCTAAAATTTCACCTAACAAAATAATATTGCCAGGATATTTTTTTGGTAGCTCTTTGACGCCTCCCCGTAGGGTGACGGTTTGCCGATTTGCCGGATTAAATAGAACCAACTCCTCTTTTTCTTCTTTAACTATTTCAATGGCTCGCTGCTTATCGAAGTAGCCTTGGAAAAAATCAGCTATAGACCAGCCACAAGGTGCTTGCTGTGGACCTAAGGGGACTCTGGGCGTCCAAGGAATGGCGGCGGCTAATCCATTAGAATAAAATTCAGGCCTTATTTTGTTAGGTAGAATAATGTAGTTTGATGCGTTAACAAGCTCAAAGGCCCGATGGACTCGATAACCGCTTTTTTTCATCCATGCGAAGAAGAAGCCTTTATTTTCATTGGCAACCTCTATAAAAATTATAGGTTTGCATCGCTCGATAAGATTGCTGCCTCCTCTTAATGCTTCTAATTCCATTCCCTCAATATCTATCTTCAAGATGTCATAAGATTCTTTGGGGTATAGGTCGTCAAGTGAGTTGACTTCGATATTTCCTAGTGTACTTACTTGAATGCTTGATGCGCCTAGGTTGCCTTCATCGAACCTGTTAATGTTAGCGAGCCCTTTTTGGGAGCCTACACCCATTCTTCTAATTTTGTATTTATTGATATCAATATTATTTAATTTGAAATTGTTTTCTAGGATGTTGGCTGTTTCTTCTATAGGTTCAAAGCATTCGATATAACTGGCTGAGCCTATAATTGTTAAAAAAAGGCCGTGATTTCCGATATTACTACCTATATCTAGAACTCTAGCCCCTTTGGGCATGCAGAGCAGCATTTCAGAAAGTTCTTGCGCTTCGAAGAAGCGCTCTTTAGCCAATTGATTCTGAATAAGGTCTAAAGGATTGCTTATATTGAATTTTACAACGTTGCCATTGAAGGTTACGCTGGATATAACCTCATTTTCTTTACAAAATCTAGAAAATACATAATTAATGGACTTGCGCCAGTCTGCTCCAGTAGCAGAGCGGGGGCCTGTAGAGTGTTCACCTCGAACATTTAAGAATAAAGGTTGATTGATTTTTATACAGCGGTTCTCTTTCCATACTCTTAGGTAATAATCAAAATCTTCGCCTGAGTTCAATTCAGTGTCAAAGGGGTATTGACGCGCTACCTCTGTTCTTACGAAATGCCCCATTTGTAAAGTTAAATAGGGATCGTTAGTTAATACCTGCTCTAAAGTGGTAACCGGAGAGACTTGATGCTCACGTCTAGTCGCTTGCTGGGTTGCTAAATCGGCTACATAAATTTCGCCCCAAATAGCATCGTAATCATCCAAAAGCGCCGCTACAGCTTGAAAAGCTGATTCAACCATTAAATCATCGGCATCTAGAAAGAAGAGCCAATCTGAAGAGCTTTCTGACGCTAATTTTACGGCCTCGTTACGCGCATGGGAGCGTCCAAAAAAACCTTGGGTGTCATCGAACTCAAGTATTTCAACTTCGTCAAAAGCGCCTATCCCGTTTTGTATAGCCGAATTAACCGAGTTTTTAGCTCTTTGAACAAGTGATTGATGACCAGGGCCAATAGGAATAATTACTGTACATTTCATGATGGAGTACCAAATATCTTGTTAATAATGTTATATGACTGAATCGGATTTCATCTGTTTAACGATAGTTTCAAGTAGGCTTTCCCATCCTCTGATGGTATTGTTCCTAAATGTTTGGACGCTACCATACCAATAACTTCTTCCGCCATTAAGGCCCCAGCGCCAGTTGGGTGACAGTTGTAGTAATACATAAGTAGGGGTGCCTAAAGCGCCTGCTATGTGAACACTGGTGTTATCAATGCTAACAACTGCATCAAGTGCGGAAATTTGAGCGGCTTGAGTATCGATGTCTTTAAGTGGATTGACTTCTTCGTCATGAAATATATGGATGCCGTGTCGGAAAGCCTCATCTCTGTCAGAGCTAGTATCTCCATATTGAAGACTAATCAGTTGTACGTTTTTTTGGTTTGCGAGAACTTTAAGATCATGCATGGGGATCTTGCGGCTCTGCTTGTCATTTGAAATAGTGAAGCCACCTTTCCAGGAGATTCCTATTAGCTTTTTGTCTGGAAAGAGCTTTTGGTATTTTTCTTTAAAGGCTTTTATACGTTGTTCATCAGCATATAGGTAATGGTTCTTGACGGGAAAGCTTTCTAAATTTGGTCTAAAAAAAGATCCTAGACTTCCCATTGGAATATGGTAATCGCTCTTTGGCCAACTCTGCCTATGTAAAATTTGCTGACCGTCATGTGAGGTTCCTTCTTGTGTACGCCGGATGAAATTAATGTCAGGAAAGCTTCGTTTGAATAAAGGGTCTAGCCTTTCATACGTCTCAAAGTAAATGGTGCCGCCCATTTTTTTCAGGTCATCTAGCATGCTGGCGAACATAATGTGGTCTCCAACGCCTTGCTCTGCCCAGACAAGAAGCGTTTTCCCTTCTAAAGGCTCACCGCTCCAGCGAGGAATATTGAAATGTTGTTCATGGTCTTTTAAGACTTTGGCCCACCGCCATTCATAATGCTTCCAGCCTTCTTCAAACTGACCTAATCGCAACATTATATAAGCTAAATTATTATGAGTTTCTATGTGGTCGGGATCTTGTTCTAGTATTCTGGCATAATTTTTAAAAGCTTCTTCGTATCGCCCTACGCTTTCAAGAGCAATGGCCAAATTAAAATGTAATTGTTTATTGTTAGGACTTTTTTCAAGTCCTAACTGGCTACAGGCAATGCTGTCGTAAAACCTTGCGGTGTTGTAGTAGATCTGTGCTAAAAGTGAAAGTATTTGTGCTTGTTGTGTGGTGTCAAGCGGGCTTTCAAGCGTATTTAATATAAGATTTTCGGCTTCATCATAACTTTCTGTCTTTAATAATGCTTCATGGAAAAGTTTGAACCGATAAAGGTTCGGCGATTGCTGATACCACGCTCGAACTCTATCTAAATCTTTTGTAAAAAACTCCAACTTATGAATTTTTTCAAATAACAAGCTATCAACGGCCTCGCTCGGTTCATAAGAAAGAGCCTTTTCTATGTAAGGAATAGCAGCTGATTTGTCATCTGAATCTAATAGTAGTTTGGCAAGTTTTGCGTATGCGAGAGGTGAGTCAGGGATGATTTTTAAAAGTTTTTGATGTAGACGAACTTGGACTGTTTTATCTTTTCTACGCTCTGCTTCCTTCAGTGCGCTTTCTATGCGTTTTATTTCATTAGCTTGGTTTGATTTCTGAGACATGAAAGACTGCTCGCCTGTGGATGTTTGATGAAATTGCCGTAGATTTAAATAAGATACAATTTAAAAGTGTAGCCGATGAATGGATGCTGAAAAAAAAATCAGTGGGGCTAAAGCATTGGCAGGGCGGGACGATAACCATAACGAAGGTTCTGTAGGCCACACCGGGCGGTAGCCGGGCCAGGAACCACTAACTCCAGTTGTATTAGTGAAGGTATCATCATGGCCCTTACAGTTAACACTAACATTGCCTCCTTGTCTGTTCAGAAGAACCTGACCAAGGCCTCCGACTCACTCAGCACCTCCATGAGCCGCCTGTCCACTGGCCTGCGTATTAACAGCGCCAAAGACGACGCCGCCGGTTCCCAGATCTCCAACCGTCTGACCAGCCAGGTTAACGGTCTGAACGTTGCAACCAAGAACGCTCAGGATGCCAACAACATCGCTCAGGCTGCTGAAGGCGCTCTGCAAGAGTCCACCAACATTCTGCAGCGTATGCGTGAACTGTCTCTGCAGGCTGCTAACGGTAGCAACAGCAGCGACGACCGCAGCTCGATCAACCAGGAATTCAAGTCGCTGACTGCAGAACTGACTCGTATCTCCAAGACCACGAGCTTTGGTGGCGGCAACTCGGGCATCAAGCTACTCGACGGTACCGCTGGCAACAACGGCACCATGACCTTCCAGGTCGGCGCCAACGCCAACGAAACCGTAAGCTTCAGCCTGGGCGACATGAGCGCCGCTGCACTGAAAGGCGAATCCAAGCTGGCCTCCGCTAACCTAGATCTGAGCGCTATCGTAGCTTCAGCAGGTGCAGTTGCTGCCACTGCCGGCTCTGTCACAGTCAACGGTACCAAGGTTGACTATGCCAAAGGCGCCTCTATGAAGGATATCATCAGCGCAATCAACACCAACGTCAGCGGTGTAACTGCTGTAGTGAGCGGTAGCGCAGGTAAGATTGCCCTGAACTCTGGCAGTGACTTTACTTCGGCTGTAGGTACAGCGGCAGCTGCTACTGCCAGCACAACTGCCTCCTCTTCGACTGTGCAGGATCTGGACGTTACCACGGCCAAGAATGCTCAGGCAGCGACTCAGGTGATCGACGCTGCACTGAAGATGATCGATACACAGCGTTCAGCGCTGGGTGCGGTACAAAACCGTCTGGACAGCACCATCTCCAACCTGCAAAACGTGTCTGAGAACGCCACCGCGGCGCGCAGCACCATCCAGGATGTGGACTTTGCGGCTGAAACGGCCGAAATGACCAAGCAGCAGACGCTGCAGCAGGCTGCAACCGCCATTCTGGCTCAGGCCAACCAGCTGCCATCTGCTGTGATGAAGCTGCTCGGCTAATCCCCGATACGTTTCAACGCAACACCAAAAGGGGCGCTTCGGCGCCCCTTTTGCTTTAGCGTAAGCAAACCGGCAAGCGGCTAGAGTTAATACGCAAGTTCTCAAACAACAAAAAACTAAAAATTTAGAGAAGAGGGCTAAAGCATTGGCAGGGCGGGACGATAACTATAACGAAGGTTCTGTAGGCCACACCGGGCGGTAGCCGGGCCAGGAACCACTAACTCCAGTTGTATTAGTGAAGGTATCATCATGGCCCTTACAGTTAACACTAACATTGCCTCCTTGTCTGTTCAGAAGAACCTGACCAAGGCCTCCGACTCACTCAGCACCTCCATGAGCCGCCTGTCCACTGGCCTGCGTATTAACAGCGCCAAAGACGACGCCGCCGGTTCCCAGATCTCCAACCGTCTGACCAGCCAGGTTAACGGTCTGAACGTTGCAACCAAGAACGCTCAGGATGCCAACAACATCGCTCAGGCTGCTGAAGGCGCTCTGCAAGAGTCCACCAACATTCTGCAGCGTATGCGTGAACTGTCTCTGCAGGCTGCTAACGGTAGCAACAGCAGCGACGACCGCAGCTCGATCAACCAGGAATTCAAGTCGCTGACTGCAGAACTGACTCGTATCTCCAAGACCACGAGCTTTGGTGGCGGCAACTCGGGCATCAAGCTACTCGACGGTACCGCTGGCAACAACGGCACCATGACCTTCCAGGTCGGCGCCAACGCCAACGAAACCGTAAGCTTCAGCCTGGGCGACATGAGCGCCGCTGCACTGAAGGGCGAATCCAAGCTGGCCTCTGCTGACATGACCTTAACTGGCGTGATCAATAGCTCAGGTGTTGCTGCCACTGCCGGCTCTGTTACCGTCAACGGTACCAAGGTTGACTATGCCAAGGGCTCTTCACTTAAAGATATTGTCTCTGCGATCAACACCAACGTTAGCGGTGTAACCGCTGTAGCTGGTACCAGCAGCGCAGGTAATGTTATTACCCTTTCCTCTGGTAGTGACTTCACTTCAGCTGTGGGTACAGCGGCAGCTGCTACTGCTACTGCAACCACTTCAGCCTCGACTGTGCAGGATCTGGACGTTACCACATCCAAGAATGCTCAGGCAGCGACTCAGGTGATCGACGCTGCACTGAAGATGATCGATACACAGCGTTCAGCGCTGGGTGCGGTACAAAACCGTCTGGACAGCACCATCTCCAACCTGCAAAACGTGTCTGAGAACGCCACCGCGGCGCGCAGCACCATCCAGGATGTGGACTTTGCGGCTGAAACGGCCGAAATGACCAAGCAGCAGACGCTGCAGCAGGCTGCAACCGCCATTCTGGCTCAGGCCAACCAGCTGCCATCTGCTGTGATGAAGCTGCTCGGCTAATCCCCGATACGTTTCAACGCAACACCAAAAGGGGCGCTTCGGCGCCCCTTTTGCTTTAGCGTAAGCAAACCGGCTAGTGGCTAGAGCTAATACGCAAGTTCTCAAACAACAAAAAAACTAAAAATTTAGAGAAGAGGGCTAAAGCATTGGCAGGGCGGGACGATAACCATAACGAAGGTTCTGTAGGCCACACCGGGCGGTAGCCGGGCCAGGAACCACTAACTCCAGTTGTATTAGTGAAGGTATCATCATGGCCCTTACAGTTAACACTAACATTGCCTCCTTGTCTGTTCAGAAGAACCTGACCAAGGCCTCCGACTCACTCAGCACCTCCATGAGCCGCCTGTCCACTGGCCTGCGTATTAACAGCGCCAAAGACGACGCCGCCGGTTCCCAGATCTCCAACCGTCTGACCAGCCAGGTTAACGGTCTGAACGTTGCAACCAAGAACGCTCAGGATGCCAACAACATCGCTCAGGCTGCTGAAGGCGCTCTGCAAGAGTCCACCAACATTCTGCAGCGTATGCGTGAACTGTCTCTGCAGGCTGCTAACGGTAGCAACAGCAGCGACGACCGCAGCTCGATCAACCAGGAATTCAAGTCGCTGACTGCAGAACTGACTCGTATCTCCAAGACCACGAGCTTTGGTGGCGGCAACTCGGGCATCAAGCTACTCGACGGTACCGCTGGCAACAACGGCACCATGACCTTCCAGGTCGGCGCCAACGCCAACGAAACCGTAAGCTTCAGCCTGGGCGACATGAGCGCCTCTGCACTGAAGGGCGAGTCCAAGCTGGCCTCTGCTAGCCTGACTATGTCTGCTAGCATGTTTAATAGCGCTGGTACTACTACTACTGCTGGCTCCATCACAGTTAACGGCACCAAGGTTGACTATGCCAAAGGTTCTTCTTTGAAGGATGTGGTTGCTGCGATCAACACCAACGTAAGTGGTGTGACTGCAATTGCCGGTAGTTCTGGCAGTGCCGGTAGCGTGATCAGCCTTTCTTCCGGTAATGACTTTACTTCGGCTATAGGTGCAGCTTCAGCAAGTACTGCTACTGCAACTGCTTCCTCTTCGACTGTGCAGGATTTGGACGTTACCACGGCCAAGAATGCCCAGGCAGCGACTCAGGTGATCGACGCTGCACTGAAGATGATCGATACACAGCGTTCAGCGCTGGGTGCGGTACAAAACCGTCTGGACAGCACCATCTCCAACCTGCAAAACGTGTCTGAGAACGCCACCGCGGCGCGCAGCACCATCCAGGATGTGGACTTTGCGGCTGAAACGGCCGAAATGACCAAGCAGCAGACGCTGCAGCAGGCTGCAACCGCCATTCTGGCTCAGGCCAACCAGCTGCCATCTGCTGTGATGAAGCTGCTCGGCTAATCCCCGATACGTTTCAACGCAACACCAAAAGGGGCGCTTCGGCGCCCCTTTTGCTTTAGCGTAAGCAAACCGGCAAGCGGCTAGAGTTAATACGCAAGTTCTCAAACAACAAAAAACTAAAAATTTAGAGAAGAGGGCTAAAGCATTGGCAGGGCGGGACGATAACTATAACGAAGGTTCTGTAGGCCACACCGGGCGGTAGCCGGGCCAGGAACCACTAACTCCAGTTGTATTAGTGAAGGTATCATCATGGCCCTTACAGTTAACACTAACATTGCCTCCTTGTCTGTTCAGAAGAACCTGACCAAGGCCTCCGACTCACTCAGCACCTCCATGAGCCGCCTGTCCACTGGCCTGCGTATTAACAGCGCCAAAGACGACGCCGCCGGTTCCCAGATCTCCAACCGTCTGACCAGCCAGGTTAACGGTCTGAACGTTGCAACCAAGAACGCTCAGGATGCCAACAACATCGCTCAGGCTGCTGAAGGCGCTCTGCAAGAGTCCACCAACATTCTGCAGCGTATGCGTGAACTGTCTCTGCAGGCTGCTAACGGTAGCAACAGCAGCGACGACCGCAGCTCGATCAACCAGGAATTCAAGTCGCTGACTGCAGAACTGACTCGTATCTCCAAGACCACGAGCTTTGGTGGCGGCAACTCGGGCATCAAGCTACTCGACGGTACCGCTGGCAACAACGGCACCATGACCTTCCAGGTCGGCGCCAACGCCAACGAAACCGTAAGCTTCAGCCTGGGCGACATGAGCGCCGCTGCACTGAAAGGCGAATCCAAGCTGGCCTCCGCTAACCTAGATCTGAGCGCTATCGTAGCTTCAGCAGGTGCAGTTGCTGCCACTGCCGGCTCTGTCACAGTCAACGGTACCAAGGTTGACTATGCCAAAGGCGCCTCTATGAAGGATATCATCAGCGCAATCAACACCAACGTCAGCGGTGTAACTGCTGTAGTGAGCGGTAGCGCAGGTAAGATTGCCCTGAACTCTGGCAGTGACTTTACTTCGGCTGTAGGTACAGCGGCAGCTGCTACTGCCAGCACAACTGCCTCCTCTTCGACTGTGCAGGATCTGGACGTTACCACGGCCAAGAATGCCCAGGCAGCGACTCAGGTGATCGACGCTGCACTGAAGATGATCGATACACAGCGTTCAGCGCTGGGTGCGGTACAAAACCGTCTGGACAGCACCATCTCCAACCTGCAAAACGTGTCTGAGAACGCCACCGCGGCGCGCAGCACCATCCAGGATGTGGACTTTGCGGCTGAAACGGCCGAAATGACCAAGCAGCAGACGCTGCAGCAGGCTGCAACCGCCATTCTGGCTCAGGCCAACCAGCTGCCATCTGCTGTGATGAAGCTGCTCGGCTAATCAAGTGAGCGCTTGAACTAAGCAGGAGAGGGCGCCAAGTGTGCCCTTTCTTGCGTTGCGTAATTGAGGATAAGAGATGGATACGAACGTTATCTCAGGTATAGCACAAAGTTCTACCTCTCCAGTCGCTTTATCAACAGCCAGCCTGGCAGCTCCTAAAGTCGCTGCTCCGCAGGGCGCTACGGATGCGGTAAGCCCAAAGGCTCTTTCTCGGAAAGAATTGGAAGAGGCTGTAAAAAATATCAATGAAGCGGCTCAATCCTCTCGGCGAAATCTGGATTTTTCTATCGATGATGCTACAGGGGAGACGGTTGTTAAGGTGATCGCAACCGAGAGCGGTGAAGTGATCAGACAAATACCTTCCGAAGTGGCTCTTCGATTGGCCGAGAGTTTTAAAGAGTCGAACAGCTTGCTGCTCAATGAAAAGATTTGAGTTGGCATAGATATTGATGCGTCAGGTCTAATCGATTAGACCTGACGGATATTTGGCTTCGGAGGCTAAAATGGGAACATCAGTCAACGGTATTGGTACAGGGCTCGACATTGATTCAATCGTGTCGTCTTTAGTCACCGCACAAAAAACACCAAAACAAAGTCAAATAACCGAGCAAAAAACAGCTGCGACTACGAAGCTTTCTGCTATTGGCAGCTTGAGCAGCGCGCTTGATACCTTCCAAACGGCGCTAAAAAATTTAAATTCGACTTCGACTTCGACTTCGACTTCGACTTCAAATAGTAACTTTGCTCCTTTGAAAGTCTCATCTAATGATGAAAAGATCGCCACAGCATCATTGGGTGCAAATGCGACTGCGGGTACGTATGAAATAAAAGTTACTAACTTGGCTACTAGCTCAAAAGTAGCCACCGCATATGTAGCTTCAAGTTCAACGTTCGGTTCAGGTAGCCTAACAATTTCTCAGGCTGGCACGAGTTATAATATTGACGTGGCCAGTGGGTCGAGCCTTTCTGCTGTCCGTGACAATATCAATAATAACTCTTCGTTAAAGTCTGCAGGCATTACTGCTAACATTATTACTGACTCTTCAGGTCAGCGCCTAGTCTTGAGTTCTACCAAAACAGGTGCGGGTACAGACATTGGAGTTACGTCAACTGATGCAAGTACAGGCGACGGTCAATCTAGTCTCAGTAGCTTGAATATAAGCACCACGTTGAAGGCTAGCAGTAGTCAAGGCGGCTATGTTTCCGCCCTTGCGGTTGACGCTAGCTATACCATTGATGGCCTTTCAATGACTAGCTCTACCAATAAGGTCAGTAATGCTATCACAGGCGTTGATTTCACGTTGGTAAAAGCCGATACAGCTACTATTACTGTAGCGCCGAACAAGGACGGTCTTACTACTTCGATCAATAGTTTTGTGTCTGCTTATAATGCGCTTGTTAATACAATTACTTCATTAACAAGCGTCTCATCTACAACCGATAGCGATGGTAATTCGACATCAAGCGCTGCAGCATTAACG
The DNA here is from genome assembly GCF_003691465.1 of Pseudomonas sp. LTJR-52. NCBI lineage: Bacteria > Pseudomonadati > Pseudomonadota > Gammaproteobacteria > Pseudomonadales > Pseudomonadaceae > Pseudomonas > Pseudomonas sp. LTJR-52. Next base: position 2,977,725 of record NZ_CP033105.1, on the reverse strand, counting down.
AGCGACTCAACAACTCGTGAAATATTGAATAAATTAAGAGACCAACTGGTTGGCTCTTCAACCAATGGTGGAGCAATTTCAATGCTCTCTCAGTTGGGTGTTACTACTAATAAGGATGATGGGACATTAAGCGTTGACTCAACAAAGCTGAGTGATGCCTTAACAAATAATTTTTCATCAGTGCAAGGTTTTTTTACCGGCAGTGGTGGTTTGCTCACCCGTATGTCTTCAAGTTTGGATAACTATACGAAGACTAACGGCTTGCTTGATCAGCGTACGGCTTCCCTTAACGATACACTAAGTGACCTGGCGGACCAGCAAACCAAACTGGATAGTCGCATCGCAAAGTATGAAACGATAATGTACAACAAGTACAATTCGATGAACACATTGGTAAATCAACTTACTGCAACAAGGAGCAGCGTGCTGACTACACTTAATGCACTAAATAATAGCTCCTCTGACGATTCATAAGAGGCGTTAGCACTCCTAGGACTTGCAGCACAGAAAGCAGGCAAATGCCTGCTTTCTGTGCTGTCAGCTTTAATTCAGCTTTGTGAGCCGTGTTTCTGGTGAAGTGTTAAAGAACTTGGCAGCTCAGCCGATACCCTCAACATCAGTAATGTTCGTCATGAGGATTCATAAATGAACATGTCATCCGCATTGATGCAATACCAGAGTGTAGGTGCTCGAACACAAGTAGAAGATGCGTCTCCGCACCGTTTGATCCAGCTTTTGATGGAAAGTGGCTTAAGTAGAATTGCGCAGGCGAAGGGGGCGATGGGGCGTGAGCAATACGCAGCCAAGGGTATGGCTATTTCAAAAGCATTAGCTATTCTCAGCGGCTTGCAAGAGGCACTTGATTATGAAAAAGGTGGTGATTACGCCCGTAATCTTAACGCTCTTTACGTGTACATGGCTCAAAAGCTGACTGAGGCTAATAGAAATAATCAAGCGGAGCTGTTAGATGAGGTAGCCGGCCTTCTACGTAAAGTAAAAGAGGGTTGGGACGCCATTGCGCCGGTCTAGGTATCCTTGGAGGAACAGTCATGTCATTGGCAATTCAAAAAATAGACGAAACGCGGGAAGCGTTGTCAGCCGCGCTGGATAGTCAAGATTGGGATGCGATTGGGCCCTTGGATTTTGCTTGCCGTATTTATATAGATGAAGCGATGAGAGAGCAGCCGCGTAATGATTACGATTTGCGTTTAAGCTTGGAGCAGCTATTGGCTTTTTACGGAAAGTTAATATACGCAAGCCGTATGCAGCGTAATGAAATTGCTAAGGAAGCTTCTAAAGCGAAGCGTTCTCAAAAAGCGGCCAATGTTTATAAGTTATTTGGCTAAGAATACGACCAGCGGAATAAATTTAAAGTAAGAAAAACACGTCATAAAATTGACTCTGTTCCCACTTTTGACTTTACTAGGGCTATGCCTGTTAGTGGTCTTTGGCGGAAAGGGAATAATTGAAGATGTGGCGTGAAACTAAAATCCTCCTGATAGAAGATGACGCGAAGCGTCGCCACGATCTTGCCGTCATTCTGGCCTTTCTAGGCGAAGAGCATGTCGCCTGTACGAGCGCTGATTGGGAGCAGGCTGTCGAGTCGTTTGAAAGTAGTCGAGCGGTACTGTGTGTTTTGCTGGGCCAGGTCGACGCGCAGGGGGGGAGCGTCGAGCTGCTAAAAAAGCTTGCAGCGTTTGACGAGGTCCTCCCTATTCTATTGCTGGGTGCCGTCACGTATAGCGACTGGCCGGATAATGTCCGGCGGCGCATCCTGGCGACCTTAGAGGTTCCGGTTAAATACAACCAGCTGCTCGACTCGCTCCATCGCGCTCAGATCTATCGAGATATGTATGATCAGGCGCGAGACCGGGGGCGCCAGCGTGAGCCCAATCTTTTCCGCAGTCTGGTCGGCACCAGCCGTGCCATTCAGGGTGTGCGGAAGATGATGCAGCAGGTCGCGGATACCGAAGCCAGTGTCTTGATTCTCGGTGAGTCAGGTACAGGCAAGGAGGTTGTCGCGCGCAACCTGCATTTTCACTCAAAACGTAAAGACGGCCCTTTTGTTCCAGTGAACTGCGGCGCTATTCCGGCTGAACTGCTGGAAAGTGAGCTGTTCGGTCATGAGAAGGGTGCGTTTACTGGGGCCATTACCAACCGCGCCGGGCGGTTCGAGCTGGCCAACACCGGTACGCTTTTCCTGGACGAGATCGGCGATATGCCACTCAACATGCAGGTCAAGCTGTTACGTGTGTTGCAGGAGCGTACCTACGAGCGTGTGGGCAGTAACAAGACTCAAACAGTCGATGTGCGCATCATTGCAGCGACTCACAAGAACCTCGAGAAGATGATCGAGGAGGGGTCCTTCCGTGAGGACTTGTTCTATCGTCTTAACGTTTTTCCAATCGATATGCCGCCCCTGCGGGATCGTGCAGAAGATATTCCGCTGCTCATCAATGAGTTGATTTCCCGTATGGAGCATGAAAAGCGCGGCTCCATCCGCTTTAACTCGGCGGCTATTATGTCGCTGTGCCGGCACAGCTGGCCGGGTAACGTGCGTGAGCTTGCCAACCTGGTTGAGCGACTGGCGATCATGCATCCCTATGGTGTTATCGGTGTAGCTGAGCTGCCACAGAAATTCCGTTACGTAGAAGATGAAAACGACGCAATGACCACATCCTTGCGTGAAGAACTTGAAGAGCGTGAAGCGGTAGCGCTAGCCAGTCTCCCGGGTCCGGCAGCATCCTCTGCACTACTGCCGTCAGAAGGGCTGGATCTCAAGGATTATCTGGCGAATCTTGAGCAAAGCCTTATCCAGCAAGCCCTTGATGATGCTGGCGGTGTGGTCGCTCGGGCGGCCGAGCGCTTGCGTATCAGGCGTACTACCCTGGTCGAAAAGATGCGCAAGTATGGTATGGGTCGCCGTGAGGACGAACTGGCGGATGAGGAATAACGCTTGCCTCTGAGGCGCCTCTACTAACGGCACGCAGCTTGCACACTCTCTGTTTGGTGACGACTTCCTGTCATTAAACAGAGAGTACCGCATGAGTTCATCTGTAACGCCGGTTCCTTCTAATACGCCTTCTACGGATGACGTCAGACGAACACTTGAGCAGGCTAGTGTTCTGTTTGAGCCCATCTCCGATCTGTTCAATGAGCCGTATGGCTGGCTTGAAGATCGTCTATCGGATCTGAAAGGTGAGCTTGCACGCGAAACCGCCCAACGTGTTCAGGAGTTGGCAGAGAAGGAGCGGCTGGCTAACCGACTGCAAAGTCTTCTCGATATTCTTCCGGCCGGCATCATCGTTCTGGATGGGCAGGGCGTTGTCTGCGAGGCCAATCCTATTGCAGTCGATCTACTAGGCGAGCCGCTGGTAGGAACGCTTTGGCGGGACGTTATCGGTCGCTGCTTCGCGCCTCGCAAAGATGATGGGCATGAGGTATCACTCAAAAGTGGTCGTCGGGTGTCATTGGCGACACGCTCGCTGGACGGTGAACCCGGTCAGCTCATCATGCTGAGCGATATGACTGAAACACGCCGCCTTCAGGAGCAGTTGGCTCGCCATGAGCGCTTATCCTCCATGGGGCGCATGGTTGCTTCGCTTGCACATCAGATTCGTACACCCTTATCTGCCGCCATGTTGTATGCAGGTCACCTGTCTGAGCGATCCCTACCATTCGAGCAGCAGCAACGATTTGCCGGCCGACTCAAAGATCGCCTCCATGAGCTTGAGAATCAGGTTCAGGATATGTTGATCTTTGCGCGCGGTGAGCTGCCGCTCAATGATCGAGTTTCTCCCGTTCAGTTGTTCGCTGCCATCCAATCAATTGCCAATCCCTACCTGGAAGATCTGCAATTGCGATGGCAATGCGACGCATTTGTAGGAGAAGTGCTTTGTAACCGGGACACCTTTGTAGGTGCCGTCATGAATGTTGTCCATAACGCTGTGCAGGCCGCAGGCAAGACCGCGCGGTACAAGATTCACGCGTACGCCAGGCAGGACACCCTGAGGTTGTCCATCAGTGACAGCGGCCCCGGTATGACCGTTGAAACGGTAAGGCGACTTGGCGAGCCATTTTTCACCACCAAACCCATGGGAACCGGCCTTGGCATGACTGTAGCCAGGACCATAGCCAAGGCTCACTACGGTGACCTGTTGATTCGCTCCAGGCCAGGCAGGGGAACCTGTATGACATTTGTCTTGCCGCTTCATGGACCGCGACTGGTGCTGATGGAGAATCCCCTATGAGCGCTCGTATTCTGCTGGTAGAAGACGATGCGGCCCTGCGCGAAGCACTGGAGGATACGCTAGAGGTCGGTGGCTTCGATTTCGACTCGGTCGACAGTGCAGAGTCTGCACTGGTAGCACTGGGTCAGAGCGCTTATGGGCTGGTCATCAGTGATGTGAACATGGGCGGCATGGATGGTCATCAGCTCATGGCATGTATTCAGCAGAGACAATGGCATATACCGGTCCTGCTGATGACCGCGTTTGGCTCCATTCAGCGTGCTGTGGACGCTATGCGGCAAGGCGCTGTGGATTATCTGGTCAAGCCATTCGACCCTCGGGTGCTGCTGGAGCGAGTCGAGCGCTATGTAAGCCATTCAGCCGCTGATGAACAAGACAGCCCTGTTGCCCAGGAGCCGGCAAGTCGTCAGCTCCTGGCCTTGGCGGCCCGGGTTGCAAAAAGTGACTCAACCGTGCTGATTTCTGGCGAATCCGGTACAGGGAAAGAAGTATTGGCTCGTTATGTCCATCTGCAATCAACGCGTGCAGCTGGACCTTTTGTAGCCATTAACTGCGCAGCCATCCCAGATAACATGCTTGAAGCCACCTTGTTTGGTCATGAGAAGGGCGCTTTTACCGGTGCCATCGCCTCACAGCCAGGCAAGTTCGAATTGGCTGATGGAGGCACCATCCTGCTGGATGAAGTATCCGAGATGCCACTAGGGTTACAGGCCAAACTTCTGCGGGTGCTTCAAGAGCGAGAAGTAGAGCGTGTTGGTGCGCGCAAACCCAAGCAAGTGGATATTCGAGTATTGGCAACCACCAACCGGGACCTTTCCTCTGAAGTAGCCGCCGGGCGCTTTCGAGAAGACTTGTATTATCGACTGTCTGTTTTTCCCTTGGCATGGCGACCGCTTCGTGAGCGCCCTGCGGATATTCTGCCGCTTGCAGATCGGCTTTTGAAAAAGCATGCCGCCAGGACAGGGCAGAGCGGTATTGTGTTTTCGGAAGGAGCTGCAAGGCTGCTTCAGCACTACGGTTGGCCGGGAAATGTTCGCGAATTGGATAATGCGGTTCAGCGAGCCTTGATTCTGCAGCAGGCGGGTACCATTGAGCCTGAAGACCTATGCCTTGACGGTGCTCCCGGATTTTTTGCGCGTGATATCGCTCCGCCAGTGGCTGCAGTCAAAGCGCCTTTAAGTTCTACCGCTCTTGATGAATCACTAACTGCGGGAGCGTTGGGGGATGACCTGCGTCGTCGTGAATTCGAGGTCATCATGGAAACGTTACGTGCTGAGCGAGGAAGGCGTAAGGAAGCGGCTGATCGGTTGGGTATCAGTGCACGCACCCTACGTTACAAGCTTGCACAGATGCGTGAAGCCGGTATTGATATCGAAGCCTATCTCTATGCCAGCTAGACCCCGGCCGTGAGCCGGGGTCAAAGGTGTTAATCGCCAGAGCTCAGGTCCATCTCTTTGTACCGAACCAGTCGGCTGCGGTGCTTGAAGCGGTAGCCCAGCCAGATCAGCAGGAACAGAGGAATGCTGATGTAGGTTGCTGCCAGACCTGCCCAGTCGATCTGCTCGCCAATAAGCGCCGTGTAGTTCTGCCCCATGGTAATGAATAGGCACAGAGCGAACGCAAGAAGCGGCCCGAAGGGGAAGAGTTTGGCCCGGTAGGGCAGGTCTTCGAGTCTTCCACCCTGAGCGACATAGCCTTTGCGGAATCGATAATGGGAAATGGCAATACCCAGCCAGGCAATGAAGCCACACATGCCTGAGGTATTCAGAAGCCAGGTATAAAGCACCTTATCGCCAACAATCGAAGTCAAAAAGCACAGGGCGCCTACCAGTGTAGTCGCGTACAGAGCATTACGTGGAATGCCGTTTCGCGAGACCTTGGCAAACAGGCGGGGGGCTTTACCCTGCTCGGCCAGGCTAAACAGCATGCGCGTCGAGGCGTACATGCCAGAAGTTCCGGCAGAAAGAATGGCAGAAAGAATGACAGCATTCATGACGCCAGCTGCAGCAGCGAAGCCTGCACGTTCAAACAGCAGCGTAAACGGGGAAACGCTAATGTCACTGGCTTCGTTTTGCAGCAAGCGTGGGTCGGTATAAGGGATTAGCATGGCAATTACAAAAATCGCCAGAATGTAGAACATCAGGATGCGCCAGAAAACCTGGCGGATAGCGATCGGAATGTTCTTTTTCGGATTTTCGGACTCACCTGCTGCCACGCCAATCAGCTCGGTTCCCTGGAAAGAGAAGCCCGCAATCATGGCCACGCCTACCATGGCCTGAAGACCACCCACGAAAGGCGCTTCACCAAGCGTGAAATTGGAGAAACCTGGGGCTTCAACGCCGTGCATGATGCCAAAGATGCTGGCTAGACCAATGCCAATAAAGATGACTACTGTCAGGACCTTGATCAGGGCAAACCAGAATTCGCTTTCTCCAAATCCGCGCGCTGAAAAGACATTGAGCAGGAACATCAAGGCAAGAAAGCCCGCGCTCCAGATGATTCCGGGAACATCCGGAAACCAGAAGCTCATGATCAGCTGCGCAGCGACAAGCTCGGCTGCAATCGTCACCGCCCAGTTATACCAATAGTTCCAACCCAGGGCGAAGCCAAAACCATCTTCAACGAAGCGGCTTCCATAGGTGCTAAAGGAACCTGAGACGGGCATATAGGCCGCCATCTCGCCGAGGCTCGTCATGAGGAAATACACCATCAGACCAATCAGGGCATAGGCGAGCAGGGCACCACCAGGACCTGCTGAGGCGATAGTCGCGCCTGACGCAACGAAAAGTCCTGTGCCGATAGAGCCCCCAATGGCAATCATGTTCAGATGCCTGGGTTTTAGTACCCGGTTCAGGTGGGGCTTTTCCGCCGTGGTGGCTTGCTCTGCTGTAAATTGCCCCTGCGAGGCGGTCGGTTGTTCCGGAGGGAGGGAGACGGCAGTCATAAACAAAAGGTCCAACTAGGGCAGCAAGGGTCTGGTGATAGGTTCCAGACTCGGATAGTGCTCACCGGTATTGCCAGTGAAGGGTTTTACAGTGCAGGCGACTGGCTATGGCAGCACCTGATTGCAAAGCAGAGTTTGCAAAAAGGGCGGGAGTGTACAGTAAAAGGAAAACACGGGGCGCTTGATCGCCATTGAATTTCTGCATGAACGCTACCGTATGAGGCCTGGATGCGCCCATAAAAAAACCCAGCCACTGGCTGGGTTTTGAATTTGGCTCCGCGACCTGGACTCGAACCAGGGACCCAATGATTAACAGTCATTTGCTCTACCGACTGAGCTATCGCGGAACAACGAAACGTATCTTACTGATTGCTAAGGAGAAGTCAACACTTCTCCTTAGACAAAAAACACGCTTAGAGAACTTCGGCGATAGCCTTGATAACCGCGTCCAGATTGTTCCTGTTCAGTGCCGCTACACAGATTCTGCCAGTTCCTACCGCGTAGATACCAAACTCAGCTTTCAGGCGATCAACTTGGTCGGTCGTCAGCCCTGAATAAGAGAACATGCCGCGCTGTTCATTGACGAAGCTGAAATCGCGTTTGGCACCGGTTGCACTGAGTCCTTCCACCAGGGCGTGGCGCATGCTACGAATGCGATCACGCATTTCTGCCAGCTCGGCCTCCCACATTGCGCGTAGCTCTGGATCGCGCAGAACAGTCGCAACGATCGTGGCACCGTGCGTCGGCGGATTGGAGTAATTGGTGCGTACCACACGCTTGACTTGCGACAGCACTCGAGCGGTTTCCTCGCGATCGGCCGTTACGATCGAAAGTGCGCCGACGCGCTCGCCATAGAGAGAAAATGATTTTGAGAACGAGCTAGAAACGAAAAAGGTCAGACCTGATTCGGCAAACAGGCGGACAGCTGCAGCATCTTCCTCGATGCCATCGCCAAATCCCTGATAAGCGATATCCAGGAAGGGCACGTGCTCGCGCGTCTTGATGACTTCCAGCACTTCCTTCCAGTCGTCCAACTGCAGATCGACACCGGTCGGGTTATGGCAGCATGCATGCAATACCACAATGGAATGCGGAGGAAGGGCGTTAAGGTCTTCCAGCAGGCCGCCGCGGTTCAGACCATTCGTGGCGGCATGGTAGTAGCGATAGTTTTGTACGGGAAAGCCTGCCGCTTCGAACAGGGCGCGATGGTTCTCCCAGCTCGGATCACTGATGGCTACCGTGGCATCAGGCAGGAGACGCTTGAGAAAATCAGCGCCAACCTTTAATGCACCGGTTCCACCCAATGCCTGAATGGTAGCAACACGGCCTTCACTGATCAGTGAAGAGCCCTGACCGAACAGCAGGGTTTGCACTGCTTCGTCATAAGCGGCAATACCGTCAATGGGCAGGTATCCACGCGGCGCGCGGGCTACAACGCGTTTCTTTTCCGCTTCTTCCACGGCGCGTAGCAGGGGGATGCGGCCCTGCTCGTCGTAATAGACACCAACGCCCAGGTTGACCTTGGTAGGGCGGGCATCGGCATTGAAGGCTTCGTTTAGGCCCAAGATTGGATCGCGGGCAGCCATTTCGACGGCAGAGAACAAACTCATTGTGCGCAAGCTCGATTTAGAAGAATGAAAACACGCACAAGACCCGATTGCCGTTGTGCGCAAGCGGGGAGACAGTATAGCGGGCATCGTCTGTCGGGGCGACAAAAAACAGGTCCCGCCTGGCAGTAACTAGACTAATGTTCAATGCTTGAAAAATATGCTGTCAGGACGCATCTAAAAGAGTCTGGATAGCAATGTCATTCCAGGAGTACAGACAACGAAACGCTGGGTTCGTGTTGGTTATTTGGGGTGCATCTCGGGCAGGATGGCTCTCTGCACCTCCTCTTGAGGAAGCTCATGTCTGCATTTCAATTGTCTACACGTTATACCCCGGCTGGTGACCAGCCGGAGGCGATTCGCCAGATGGTCGAAGGGATCAATGCTGGCCTGTCACATCAAACCTTGCTGGGTGTGACCGGTTCGGGCAAAACCTTCAGTATCGCCAACGTCATCGCTCAGATTCAGCGACCCACGATCGTGCTGGCACCCAATAAAACATTGGCGGCTCAGCTGTACGGCGAATTCAAGGCCTTTTTTCCTGATAATGCCGTCGAGTACTTCGTCTCTTACTATGACTACTATCAGCCAGAAGCCTATGTGCCTTCCTCGGATACCTTTATCGAGAAGGATTCGTCAATCAATGATCACATCGAGCAGATGCGACTGTCGGCAACCAAGGCATTATTGGAGCGCCGTGATGCAATCATCGTAGCGTCAGTATCCTCCATCTACGGCCTGGGCGATCCCAAGGCTTACCTCAAGATGGTGCTGCATCTGGATCGCGGAGACCGTATCGACCAGCGCACGCTGCTACGGCGTCTGACTGAATTGCAATATTCGCGCAACGATATGGAGTTCTCCCGTGCAACGTTTCGGGTGCGCGGTGATGTGATCGATATTTACCCGGCTGAGTCTGACCTTGAGGCTATTCGCGTAGAGCTATTTGATGACGAGGTGGAAAATCTTTCTGCCTTCGATCCCTTGACGGGGGAGGTCATCAGAAAGCTGCCGCGTTTTACCTTCTATCCCAAGACGCATTACGCCACGCCACGCGATACGCTGCTTGAGGCCATTGAGCATATCAAGGCGGAGCTCAAGGATCGGCTGGAATTCCTGCGTACGCAAAACCGCCTGCTTGAGGCGCAGCGACTTGAACAGCGAACCCGCTTTGATCTGGAAATGATCATGGAGTTGGGTTACTGCAATGGCATCGAAAACTACTCACGGTATCTGTCCGGGCGTGCTCCTGGTGAGCCGCCGCCAACCCTGTATGACTATCTACCTCCTGATGCGCTGCTGGTGATCGACGAATCTCACGTAACCGTGCCGCAGATAGGGGCGATGTTCAAAGGCGATCGCTCACGCAAAGAGACGCTGGTCGAGTATGGCTTCCGACTGCCTTCGGCTCTGGATAATCGCCCGCTGCGATTCGAGGAGTGGGAAGCGGGGAGTCCGCAAACCATATTTGTATCAGCAACGCCAGGGCCTTATGAAGCAGAGCATGCCGGCCGTGTTATTGAGCAGGTGGTGCGCCCGACAGGCCTGGTCGATCCGGAGATTGAAATCCGCCCGGCAACGACGCAGGTAGATGATCTGCTTTCTGAAATCCGCTTGCGAGTAGCCAAGGATGAGCGTGTCCTGGTGACAACCCTTACCAAGCGCATGGCTGAAGACCTGACGGACTATCTGGCCGATCATGATGTTCGGGTTCGCTATCTGCATTCTGACATCGATACGGTAGAGCGGGTCGAAATCATTCGCGATCTCCGAATGGGAACGTTCGATGTGCTCGTCGGTATCAACCTGCTCCGTGAGGGACTGGATATGCCGGAGGTTTCGTTGGTTGCCATCTTGGATGCTGACAAGGAAGGCTTCTTGCGTTCAGAGCGTTCTCTTATCCAGACGATTGGTCGTGCAGCACGTAACCTGAGCGGCAAGGCGATTCTCTATGCCGATTCGATGACAGGCTCCATGCAGCGTGCCATTGATGAAACAGAGCGGCGCCGAGCCAAGCAATTGGCCTTTAACGAGGCTAACGGTATTGTGCCCAAGGGAATCAAGAAGGATATTCGCGATATCATGGAGGGTGCGGCTGTTCCGGGTGCCCGCGGTAAGCGTCGTGCCGCCAAGGCAGCCGAGGGCAGCGGTCGTTATGAGGCCGAGCTGCGTTCGCCGGCGGATATCACCAAGCGGATCGCTCAGCTTGAAGAGCGTATGCTCAAGTTGGCGCGTGATCTGGAATTTGAAGCCGCAGCCAAACTGCGTGATGAAATCCAGCAACTGCGTGAGCGCCTCATGACGGCTTGAGTGAGTGTCAAACACAAAGGCCCGGTCCTAAAGCCGGGCCTTTGTGTTTTCGGCGCTGGAAGCCAAGGCTTGCCCGCTGCTACCATCTCCTTTTGTATTGTTCTGTGTCGAGACCTCCCATGACCACTGTTCGCACGCGTATCGCACCGTCGCCTACTGGCGATCCCCATGTCGGTACCGCTTACATCGCCTTGTTCAATCTCTGCTTTGCTCGTCAGCATGGCGGTCAGTTCATCCTGCGTATCGAGGATACCGATCAGCTTCGCTCTACGCGTGAGTCTGAACAGCAGATCTATGATGCGCTACGTTGGCTGGGTATCGAATGGGACGAGGGTCCTGACGTAGGAGGTCCACATGGGCCTTATCGCCAGAGTGAGCGGGGTGAGATTTATAAGAAGTACTCCGACGAGCTTGTCTCCAAGGGACATGCGTTCCCATGCTTCTGCTCGGCCGAGCGTCTGGATCAGGTGCGTGCCGAGCAGACGGCCCGCAAGGAAACGCCCCGTTATGACGGACACTGCATGCATATCGATCCTGCCGAGGCGCAGCGTCGTATTGCTGAGGGTAAGTCTCATGTCATACGAATGAAGGTGCCAACAGAAGGCATCTGCGTCGTGCCGGATATGCTGCGCGGCAATGTCGAAATTCCGTGGGACCGCATGGACATGCAGGTTCTAATGAAGGCAGACGGCTTGCCGACATACTTCCTGGCTAACGTGGTCGATGACCACCTGATGGGCATTACTCACGTTTTGCGTGGCGAAGAGTGGCTGCCTTCCGCGCCCAAGCTCATCAAGCTGTACGAATACTTTGGCTGGGAGCAACCTGCACTGTGTTATATGCCGTTGCTGCGTAATCCAGATAAGAGCAAACTTTCCAAGCGCAAGAACCCGACGTCCGTAACGTTCTATGAGCGTATGGGATATTTGCCCCAGGCCATGCTGAACTACTTGGGCCGGATGGGTTGGTCAATGCCGGACGAGCGTGAAAAGTTCACGTTGGCTGAAATGATCGAGCACTTCGATATCAATCGTATCTCGCTTGGCGGCCCCATTTTCGACATTGAAAAACTATCTTGGCTAAACGGACAGTGGGTCCGTGAGCTGAGCGTCGAAGCGTTTGCTGCCGAGGTGCAGAAATGGGCGCTCAATCCTGACTACTTGATGAAGATCGCGCCTCACGTACAGGGGCGTGTTGAAACCTTCAGTCAGATTGCACCGCTGGCCAGTTTCTTTTTTGCCGGCGCTTTGCCACTAGATGCGGGATTGTTTGCTCACAAGAAGCTTTCTCCAGATCAGGTGCGGCAGGTAATGCAGCTGATTCTCTGGAAATTGGAATCGCTACGGCAGTGGACCAAGGATAATATTACAGCATGTATTCAAGGTGTAGCCGAGGGACTTGAGCTCAAGCTGCGAGACGTGATGCCATTGATGTTTGCAGCTATCACTGGGCAGGCCAGCTCCGTCTCGGTCCTTGATGCTATGGAGATTCTTGGTCCCGACCTCACACGCTTCCGCTTGCGTCAGGCCATAGAGCTGCTCGGGGGGGTATCCAAGAAAGAAAACAAGGAATGGGAAAAGCTCCTGGCTACCTTGGGGTAATAGAAAAGGGCGACGTGAGCAATTACGGCGCCCTTTTTTCTGGCCTTTTGAAGTGGCTGATTACCTTGCATCAAGGTGATGAGCATTACTCATGTAGATCGGTTGTTGTTGAGTAATCCAGCGCCTTGGGCTGGGTTCCCGCGGCTGCATGGTCTACCATGGCGCCCATTCGTTTAATGGGTGCCGGGAGTCCGGCCATTATGAGGTTACAATGAGCTGCGATTTTCTAGCGCAAGCCCTGCCAGGCGTGCAGAAACTTTCACCTTATGTTCCAGGCAAGCCAGTCGATGAGTTGGCGCGCGAATTGGGACTGGATCCTCAGCGTATCGTCAAGTTGGCGAGCAATGAAAATCCATTAGGCCCGAGTCCCAAGGCAACTGAGGCGATAAGAGCCGAGCTGGCTGAGCTGACACGTTACCCGGATGGCAATGGGTTTGAGCTCAAGCAGAAAATTGCCAGTCGATGCGGCGTCAATATCGATCAAATAACCTTGGGCAACGGTTCTAACGATATTCTCGAGCTGGTTGCACGCGCTTACCTAGCTCCTGGTCTTAATGCGGTATTTAGCGAGCATGCATTTGCCGTATATCCTCTGGTGACGCAGGCAATTGGTGCCGAAGGTCGTGCAGTTCCCGCCGTGAATTGGGGGCATGATCTGGATGCAATGCTCAAGGCTATCGACGAGCATACGCGAATCGTCTTTTTGGCTAATCCCAATAACCCAACAGGTACCTGGTTTGGTCCACGCGCTTTGGCGGCCTTTCTGAAGGCAGTACCCGAGAATGTGTTGGTGGTGCTTGATGAAGCCTATATAGAGTATGCCGAGGGAGACGAGTTGCCGGATGGTTTGAGCTATCTGGCGGACCACCCCAATCTCATGGTTTCACGTACATTCTCCAAGGCTTATGGCTTGGCCTCGTTACGGGTGGGGTATGCCATTTCTTCAGTGCAGATTGCGGATGTATTGAATCGCGTACGACAGCCATTCAATGTCAACAGCCTTGCCTTGGTTGCAGCATGCGCGGCTATGGATGACGCTGATTACTTGGCTAAAAGTCGTCAGGTCAATGACGAGGGAATGGCTCAGTTTGAACAGAGTTTTCAGCAGCTGGGACTTTCCTGGATTCCTTCCAAGGGAAACTTTATCGCCGTTGATCTCGGGCAGCCGGCCGCGCCTGTTTATCAGGCATTGCTGCAAGAGGGTGTGATTGTCCGTCCGGTCGCTGGATACGGCATGCCAACATTCCTTCGTGTTTCTATTGGTACGAAAGAGGAAAACAGTCGTTTTCTTGAGGCGCTTGCCAAGGTGCTGGCTCGTGGTTGAATCGCAAAAAGTCCCCCTGTTTGGTCGTCTCGTCGTAGTAGGACTTGGACTGATTGGCGGCTCGTTTGCCAAGGGCATGAAGGAGAGCGGCCTGTTTCATGAAGTGGTCGGCGTAGATCGGGATAGAGAAACACGGCGTCTAGCGGTTGAGTTAGAGGTTGTTGATAGCGCTGAGGCAGAGCTGGCCGTTGCTTGTCAGAATGCAGACGTTATCCAGTTGGCGGTTCCCATTCTTGCCATGGAACGAGTCCTTGCAGAGCTTGCGGCTCTCGACATCGGCCAGGCTGTGCTAACCGATGTTGGGAGTGCAAAAGGCAGCGTTGCCCGGGCAGCCAGAAAGGCCTTTGCCGGCAAAGCGTTCCGCTTCGTCCCAGGGCATCCAATCGCTGGTTCTGAAAAGAGTGGTGTTACGGCGGCTAATGGTCAGCTATTCAAGCGGCACAAAGTCATTCTTACACCCCTTGATGAGGCGGATGCTGAGGCGCTTGCAAATATTGATCTACTTTGGCGGGCACTGGGTGCTGACGTTGAATACATGACGGTTGACCACCATGATGAGGTGTTGGCTGCAACCAGTCACTTGCCGCATCTGCTGGCTTTTACCCTGGTTGATTCGCTTGCCCAGCGTAGTGAGAACCTTGAGATATTTCGTTATGCCGCTGGTGGCTTTCGAGACTTCACCCGTATCGCTGGCAGTGATCCGGTCATGTGGCACGATATTTTTCTAGCCAACCGGGAAGCCGTACTGCGGACACTGGATACATTTCGTGACGACCTGGATGCATTGCGTCAGGCTGTCATTACACAGGATGGGCATCAGCTGCTGGGTGTCTTTACCCGCGCCCGGGTTGCCCGCGAGCATTTCGGCAAAATACTGGCCCGCCGGGCCTATGTGGACGCTATGCAAACTAAAGATCTTACCTATATCGCCAATCCTGGCGGCTCGTTGTCCGGACGCGTTCGAGTGCCCGGAGATAAGTCCATTTCGCATCGATCAATCATGCTGGGCTCCCTGGCGGATGGAACGACAGAGGTGGAAGGGTTCCTTGAGGGTGAGGATGCCCTCGCTACGCTGCAGGCGTTCCGTGATATGGGGGTCGTCATCGAGGGGCCCACCAATGGTCGTGTAACCATTCATGGTGTGGGATTGCATGGCCTCAAGGCGCCTGCAGGTCCGCTATACTTAGGAAACTCAGGCACCTCAATGCGACTGTTGTCCGGGATTCTTTCCGCTCAGGCATTTGATACCACCCTGACCGGTGATGCCTCGCTCTCCAAGCGCCCCATGAACCGGGTTGCCGATCCATTGCGGGAGATGGGGGCTGTTATCGAAACAGCAGAGCAGGGACGGCCACCGATGACCATTCGCGGCGGACAGAAGCTCAAAGGTATCCATTACGACATGCCCATGGCCAGCGCCCAGGTTAAGTCCTGCCTATTGCTGGCAGGCCTGTATGCCGAAGGGGAGACATCGGTTACTGAGCCTGCTCCGACGCGTGATCACACCGAGCGAATGTTGCAGGGGTTTGGTTATCCGGTGACGGTAGAAGGTAATGTGGCAAGAGTGCGCTCGGGCTCCAGGCTCACTGCCAATCGTATCGAAGTACCTGCAGATATTTCCTCGGCAGCTTTTTTCCTGGTGGCCGGAAGCATTGCGGAAAACTCCGAGTTGGTTCTTGAGCACGTGGGTATCAATCCTACTCGTACCGGGGTCATCGATATCCTGCGCCTGATGGGTGGCGACATTACGCTTGAGAATCAGCGTGAGGTAGGGGGAGAACCTGTAGCTGATCTGCGCGTCCGTTCAGCTACGTTGAAGGGAATCGAAATACCGGAAGCGTTGGTGCCGCTGGCAATTGATGAGTTCCCGGTTCTGTTTGTTGCCGCCAGTTGTGCTCAGGGGCGTACCGTTCTGCGAGGTGCGGAAGAGTTGCGTGTCAAGGAATCTGATCGTATTCAGGTCATGGCTGATGGTTTGAAAGTACTGGGTGTAAGTGCTACTCCTACGCCTGATGGAATCGTGATCGAGGGCGGCTCCATGGGTGGCGGAGAAGTGGAAAGTCATGGTGATCATCGCATCGCAATGGCGTTTAGTGTGGCCTCGCTGCGAGCGAGCGCACCGATACGAATCCGTGATTGTGCAAATGTTGCAACTTCCTTTCCCGGCTTTCTTGAACTGGCAGCTAAAGCTGGGATTCGTGTGAAAGAAGAGGCTTCCGTATGATGAGTACCGCTCCGGTTATTACAGTCGATGGGCCTGGAGGCTCTGGGAAGGGCACTATCGCGGCACTTCTTTCCCGCCGTCTGGGCTGGAATCTGCTGGACTCCGGAGCGCTTTATCGCCTGCTGGCCTTCGCAGCGCGCAACCATGGCGTTGACCTGACGAATGAGGAATCACTCAAGGCGTTGGCAGCGTATCTGGACGTGCAATTCCAGGCTGGGCATGAGCATGGTCAGCGCATTGTCCTAGAGGGGGAGGATGTTACCGACTTCATTCGAACCGAAGATATCGGGGCAGGCGCTTCACAGGTGGCGATCCTGCCGGCTGTACGTGAAGCGTTGTTGCAGCGACAGAAAGCCTTTCGCGAGGCGCCTGGCCTTATTGCGGATGGTCGGGATATGGGAACCGTGGTTTTCCCAGATGCGGAATTAAAGATATTTCTGACCGCTAGCGCCGAAGAACGCGCCAGACGGCGCTATCTTCAGTTGAAGAAAAAGGGCGAAAGTGTTACTTTGCCGGGTCTCCTCGAAGAGATTCGTGAGCGCGACGAGCGTGATACTCAGCGCACCGTCGCTCCACTCAAGCCGGCAGATGATGCCATTGTCCTGGATTCGACGAATCTCTCGATTGAACAAGTGCTCGACCACATCCTCGCATTGGCCGCCGAGCGTGACCTGGCAGGATGACAGCCAGATTATCCTATCCTGGGATATTTGGTGAAGGCAGGCAGGAACCAGTCTCAACCTGTCTGCTGGATATTGATAACGAACCCCGCATTGGCTGGTGATGCGGTAGATCGGGTGCATCGTGTACCCAACATTACAGGTATAAACATGAGCGAAAGCTTCGCAGAACTCTTTGAAGAAAGTCTGAAATCCCTCGACATGCAACCGGGTGCCATCATCACAGGTACTGTGGTTTCCATCGATGGTGACTGGGTAGTTGTCGACACTGGCCTGAAATCTGAGGGTCTTGTTCCGCTCGAGCAGTTCTACAACGAACAAGGCGAGCTGACCATCAACGTGGGCGATGAAGTCCATGTAGCTCTCGATGCCGTGGAAGACGGTTTCGGCGAAACCAAAGTGTCTCGCGAGAAAGCCAAGCGCGCTGAGTCCTGGCTGGTCCTGGAAGCTGCGTTCAACGCTGACGAAGTGGTCAAGGGTGTTATCAACGGTAAGGTCAAGGGTGGTTTCACTGTTGACGTTAGCGGCATCCGTGCTTTCCTGCCAGGCTCCCTGGTTGATGTCCGTCCTGTGCGCGACACTGCCCACCTGGAAGGCAAAGAGCTGGAGTTCAAGGTCATCAAGCTTGACCAGAAGCGCAACAACGTTGTTGTTTCTCGCCGTAGCGTTCTTGAGGCTGAGAACAGTGCCGAGCGTGAAGCGCTGTTGGAGTCCTTGCAGGAAGGTCAGCAGGTTCGTGGTATCGTCAAGAACCTCACCGACTACGGTGCGTTCGTTGATCTGGGCGGCGTAGATGGCCTGCTCCACATCACTGACATGGCATGGAAGCGTATCAAGCATCCTTCCGAGATTGTTAATGTTGGTGACGAGATCGACGTTAAGGTTCTGAAGTTTGATCGCGAGCGTAACCGCGTATCCTTGGGCCTGAAGCAGCTGGGCGAAGACCCATGGGTTGCTATCAAGGCGCGTTACCCAGAAGGTACACGTGTTCAGGCTCGTGTTACCAACCTGACTGATTACGGCTGCTTCGCTGAGCTAGAAGAAGGCGTTGAAGGTCTGGTACACGTATCCGAAATGGATTGGACCAACAAAAACATCCACCCGTCCAAAGTCGTACAGGTTGGCGACGAAGTGGAAGTTATGGTTCTGGATATCGACGAAGAACGTCGTCGTATCTCTTTGGGTATCAAGCAGTGCCGTCCGAACCCATGGGAAGAGTTCTCCGGTCAGTTCAACAAGGGCGATCGTATCTCCGGTACTATCAAGTCCATCACTGACTTCGGTATCTTCATTGGTCTGGATGGTGGCATAGACGGTCTGGTTCACCTGTCCGATATTTCTTGGAACGAGCCGGGCGAAGAAGCCGTACGCCGCTTCAAGAAGGGTGATGAGCTGGATACCGTTATCCTGTCCGTTGATCCTGAGCGTGAGCGCATTTCTCTGGGCATCAAGCAGTTGGAAGACGATCCGTTCTCCAGCTACGCTGCTTTGAACGAGAAGGGCACCATCGTTCGTGGTACTGTGAAGGAAGTTGACGCCAAGGGCGCCATCATCACTCTAGGCCATGAGATCGAAGGCGTTCTGAAGGCTTCCGAAATCAGCCGTGACCGCGTTGAAGATGCGCGTAACGTTCTGAAGGAAGGCGACGAAGTTGAAGCCAAGATCATCAGTATCGATCGTAAGAGCCGCGTGATCAGCCTTTCCGTCAAATCTAAGGATGTTGACGATGAGAAGGAAGCGATGACTTCCCTGCGTAACAAGCAGGAGCCGAGCGCAGGCCCGACTACTATCGGTGACCTGATCAAGGCGCAGATGGAAAACCAGGGTTAATCACCTTAGGTTTTCTAAGAAAAGGGTGGCTTAGGCCACCCTTTTTTATTGCCTGAAAAAAGCTTCTCAGATCTAAAGGGTTGTATGTCTAGCGTCAAATAAATTTACAGCCTTTTGTTGGCTACATGCTTTTCAAAGCCAAGCGGTCATGCTAAAAGAGTTAAAAATGATCTAGCCGCTTGAAAAAGAAGGAAAATTCCATGACCAAGTCGGAGTTGATCGAACGTATCGTTTCGGAGCAGGGGCAGCTGTCATCTCGCGATGTTGAGCTGGCTATCAAGACAATGCTTGAGCAAATGGCTCAAGCGCTTTCAACCGGAGATCGTATTGAAATACGAGGCTTCGGCAGCTTCTCTTTGCATTATCGTTCACCTCGTACAGGTCGAAACCCTAAAACAGGGGAATCTGTAACGTTGGATGGAAAATACGTTCCGCATTTTAAGCCGGGTAAAGAGCTTAGAGACAGGGTTAATGAGCTTTAGGTAAAGCTTGGCATTATTCGGTTTCTAGGTTTAAGGCATGGTTTATTGCTGATGTATTAGCGAGCGGCTTTTATGCTCGTTTTTGAAAAGCTCGTAATTGATACAGCAATATCAGAGTTTGTTTGGGAAAGATGTCTGCCTGTATTTTGACTTTTTCCTGTGCTGAATCATAAAATTGGCACTTTTAAAAAAATCAAGTATTTTTTTATTTTTTTATTGGACATATCTCTCGCTTTAAGCAAGAATCCTCACGTCTGGTCGCTCATGGCCTCGAAGTCCACGCTAGTGAGGATGTCATCATGCGTCATTACCTGTTTATTTGGCTCGGTATCGCTGCCTGTTTTGCCTTTATACAAATTGACCACGCGATGCTTGCCGTATTGAGTCTTATGGTTAGCTGGGTGGTGGCGCTGTTTGTTAAACCTTCTGTTCAGCGTGATACGTTTTCATCTATGTATATGAGTGATGCCTTGATTAAAGTTGAATCATCCATTACATCCAACATTAAAAGCGCCTAAATACGTATTCTAAAAAAAGCCCAGCCTAAGGTTGGGCTTTTTTGTGCCTGTTATACAAGTATTGTAGGTGGCAGGCCATGAGCGCTGGTAAACATGCTGACTGATATTTTTGTGACTCGTGTAAGATGGCTGTAGGGGAAAACAGTCAAGAGAAGCGGGCAGTGCAAGATAGTGCGACGATAATAGAGCGTTCTGGGGTACTCGTTACAGGGGCGAATGGATTTGTTGGGCGTGCAATTGCCCAGCAGCTAAGGGAGCAAGGTGTTTTCGTTCGCACTGTTGTACGCCAATCTCGAAGGGATTCATACCCGAATGAGCTAGTCCGCATCATTGATGGCGATACCTGTTGGGCTGATGCCTTCGAAGGAATCGATACTGTTATTCATGCTGCCGCACGTGTCCATATTATGCGAGAGTCAGCAGGTAAGTCTGATGATGAGTTTTATCGTATCAATGTGGCAGGTACGCTAAATTTAGCTCGACAGGCACATAGTGGCGGTGTCAGGCGCTTCATTTTCTTAAGTAGTATCAAGGTAAACGGCGACTTTACGCATCCAGGAGTGCCATTCAAGGCGAACGATATTCCCAGCCCTTCTGATGCTTATGCGCGTACTAAACTACAGGCGGAGAAAGAGCTCCTGCAATTAGGGGGGTGTACCGGTCTGGAAGTTGTCATCATTCGTCCTCCATTGATTTATGGGCCTGGTGTCAAGGCAAATTTCAGAAGCATGCTGAAGTGGACCGCCTCTGGGGTGCCTTTACCTCTTGGTGCTATACACAATCAGCGCAGCCTTGTATCGCTCGATAATTTAACTGACCTGATTTTTCTGTGTATAAAGCATCCTGCCGCAGCGGGTAAGGTTTTCCTTGTTAGCGATGGCGAGGATATCTCTACAGCGGAACTGCTTCGTATTTTGGCTCAGGGCATGTCTCGCTCTCCAAGGCTCATTCCTATTCCTTCAAGTTGGTTAAGTGGCGTTGCGCGTTGTATTGGTCGTAGGGATCTGGTTGTCCGGTTATGTGGTTCGTTGCAGGTTGATATTTCTAAAACGTCTGAAATATTAAACTGGGTGCCACGATATAGGACCCGTGATGCTTTAATTAAAGTTGCAAAAGCTTATCTGGAATCAAAGAACTAAGATGGTTTTGTGGATTTTTCCGGCTGCTATCATAGTTGCCTTGTTGGGAACGGCCGCATTGCGCCGCTATGCATTAGCTCGTCAAGTAATAGATATACCCAATGCACGAAGTTCTCATACTACGCCTACTCCACGTGGGGGAGGGGTCGCTATCGTTCTGGTATTTCTGTTCGCGCTCCCCTTACTTGCAAAGCAAGGTCTAATTTCTACCGATGAACTTATTGGTTTTTTTGGCAGTGGCTTTCTGGTTGCGTTACTTGGTTTTATCGATGACCACCGGCACATTCCTGCCCGATGGAGGCTTTTAGGACATTTTGCTGCTGGATGCTGGGGTGCTTTCTGGCTTAACGGTCTGTCTCCCCTGGAGCTGGGATCACTGTATTTAGCAGCGGGTATCATGACTCAAGCTATTGCAGTGTTTTACCTAGTCTGGTTGCTTAACTTGTACAACTTTATGGACGGTATTGATGGCATTGCTAGTGCTGAGGCGATATGTGTCACCTTGGGTGGTGTGCTTTTATATATCTTGACGGGCCACATGGATGCAGCCTGGTTACCCGGATTGCTTTGTTGTGCGGTGCTAGGGTTCTTATTCTGGAATATGCCCCCTGCTCGTATATTTATGGGGGATGCAGGCAGCGGGTTCCTAGGCATTATACTTGGACTGATGTCAATTCAAGCTGGATGGTTTAAGTCCGAGCTGCTATGGGCTTGGTTGATTTTGCTTGGTGTCTTTGTCGTTGATGCTACTTGGACCTTGCTTCGACGTCTGTTTCGGGGAGATAAGGTCTATGAAGCTCATAGAAGTCATGCTTATCAATGGGCTTCACGTCACTTTGCCAGCCATAAAGTGGTAACGTTGAGTGTCATGGTCATCAACGCCTTATGGTTATTACCATGTGCGCTATTGGTAACCTTTGAATACATAACAGGTTTTTGGGGGCTTGTTATTGCTTACGCCCCCTTGCTGGTTTTGGCTATACGCTTTAGAGCCGGCGAAAAAGAAGCGCGATCGTAGCTGATCGTTTGCGATTGTAGTTAAAATAGAGGTAGGCATGCGTGAGCGACTGGTTAAGCTGAATCGCCGTACGAAGCGTCTGATACAGGTCAGCGTAGATCTGCTGCTTATCTGGCTTGCGCTTTGGTTAGCTTTTTATATTCGGCTTGGGTCGGCCGGAATGATAGAGCCTTTTGGCGGGCACGCTTGGCTCTTTGTTGTGACGCCTATTATCTCTATTCCTTTATTTATTCGCTTTGGTATGTACCGAGCGGTCATGCGGTATTTGGGTAATGACGCACTATTAGCGATTACCAAGGCTGTTACGCTTTCAGTCTTGATTCTTTCACTGGTGATTTATTGGTATCGCGACCTTCCCGAGATAGTGCCGCGTTCCATGATCTTCAACTATTGGATATTGAGTCTTTTATTCGTGGGCGGACTACGCCTAGCTCTGCGTCAGTATTTCTTGGGAGATTGGTATGCTGCCGTGCCGTTTATTAAACAGCAGGACAGCCTCGTTCGCGTAGCCATCTATGGCGCAGGTTCTGCTGGAAATCAATTAGTAGCTGCGCTGCGTATGGGGCGCGTGATGCGCCCGGTGGCCTTTGTTGACGACGATAAAACGATTGCCAATCGGGTTATTGCAGGTATCCAGGTTTACTCGCCTAAACATATTCAACAAATGATCGATGATACTGGTGCCGAGGAAATCCTACTGGCTATCCCCTCCGCTAGCCGAGGGCGACGGAAAGAAATTCTGGAATTATTAAAAGCTTTTCCATTACATGTTCGTAGCGTACCCAGTGTTGCTGACCTGGCTAATGGAAGGGTAAAGGTCGAGGATATTCAGGAAGTAGATATTGCTGATCTACTCGGACGTGATTCCGTAGCGCCCAGACAAGAATTATTCGATCGATGCATTAGAGGGCAAGTTGTTCTGGTAACAGGTGCAGGCGGGTCGATCGGCTCCGAACTTTGCCGACAAATTATTAAAACATTACCGCAAACACTTCTTCTGTTTGAGCAGTCAGAGTTCAACCTTTATACGATTCATTCCGAGTTAGAGCAGCGTATACAGCGAGAATCATTGCCGATTATTTTAATCCCTATATTGGGGACAGTGCGTAATGCCGAGCATATGCTGCATGTGTTAGGTACGTGGGATGTCAATACGATCTATCATGCTGCAGCCTATAAGCATGTGCCTATGGTGGAGCATAATATTGCCGAGGGCTTCCTTAATAATGTCATCGGTACCTTGTATGCCGCGCAGGCCAGTATTCAGGCAGGGGTGCAGAACTTTGTCCTCATTTCTACCGACAAGGCCGTTCGTCCTACTAATATTATGGGTAGCACGAAACGTCTATCGGAAATGATCCTGCAAGCCTTGAGTCGTGAGCAGGCGCCTGTCTTTATCGGTGATAAAAACGCAGTTCATCATGTTAACAAAACTCGCTTTACAATGGTGAGGTTTGGAAACGTACTGGGATCGTCTGGCTCGGTCATTCCGCTGTTTAGAAGTCAGATCAAACAGGGCGGTCCTGTTACAGTGACTCATCCCAACATAACTCGTTTCTTCATGACGATACCTGAGGCGGCACAGCTTGTTATACAGGCCGGCTCAATGGGGGAAGGGGGCGATGTATTCGTTCTGGATATGGGGGAGCCGGTCAAAATTGTTGAACTGGCAGAAAAAATGATCAACCTCTCTGGAATGACGGTACGTTCGGAAAGTAATCCTTATGGTGACATAGAGATCATTTTTACTGGTTTAAGGCCCGGTGAAAAACTCTATGAGGAGCTTTTGATCGGCGATAACGTAAGCCCAACCGAGCATGCCATGATTATGCGTGCCAATGAAAAATATCTGCCGTGGGATCGTTACAGCAAAGTACTTATGGAATTGATGGCCTGCATTCATAGCGAGGACTATTCCCGGCTGCGACAGCTTCTACGGGAGACGGTGGACGGTTACGCTCCAGAAGGGGAAATTGTCGATTGGCTTCACCTGCAGCGTCGTCGTGATGCCTGATCCAGAGACGCTAAAAGCTTTTCATAAAATCGCCCCAAGAGATCTTGATCGCTGTAATTTGATCTTCTCCACACAAAATCTCGACGGTCCTGTGTACGGTTGAACTTTTCAAAGGGAAAGCTGTTTAACTCGAGTCTTCGTCGCAACACAAAGCAGTGACGAGTCATGCAGTACGTTGTTGCTGTGTAATGATGCCGCTTGCAGGCTGCGAAAAGCTCGGGTCGGTAAGTTTTCCATGTGTTTTTCTGCAGCTAGTTCTCTATGGGATCTATCGTGCGGGAAGTTTAACTATCAGGCAGGTTCAGGATGAAAGTTCTGGTAACAGGTGGTGCGGGATTCATTGGGTCTGCAGTGGTCCGCTTTCTAATCAATGAAACCGATTGTCACGTTGCTAACATTGATAAGCTGACTTATGCAGGCAATGTGGAGTCTTTGAGCGAAGTCTCAACGTCCGATCGGTACGAATTTCATCAGGTCGACATCTGCGATAAGACTGCTCTAGAAAAAGTATTTACCTCTTTTAAACCAGATGCAGTCATGCATTTGGCTGCTGAATCTCACGTTGATCGCTCCATTGAGGGGCCAGCTGAGTTCATTCGTACCAATGTACTTGGTACGGGCACATTGCTTGAGGTAGCTCGTGCCTATTGGTCTGGTCTTGAGGGCGGAGCCAAGCAAGCATTTCGTTTCCATCATATCTCTACCGATGAGGTATTTGGTGACCTGCACGGTACGGATGACTTGTTTACCGAAACGACACCTTATGCGCCAAGCTCTCCCTATTCAGCCAGCAAGGCGGGCAGTGATCATCTGGTACGCGCATGGGGACGCACCTATGGATTGCCGGTGCTGATTACTAATTGCTCGAATAACTATGGACCGTTCCACTTCCCGGAGAAGTTGATTCCCCACGTTATTCTGAACGCCATGCATGGCAAGCAGTTACCCGTATATGGTGACGGCTCGCAGATCCGCGATTGGCTATTCGTTGAAGACCATGCCCGTGCGCTCTACACCGTTGTAACCAAAGGTGTTGTAGGTGAGACCTATAATATTGGCGGACATAACGAAAAGCGTAACCTGGAAGTGGTAGAAGCTATTTGTGATTTGCTCGAAGAGCTGGCGCCTGAGAAGCCAGCTGGTATCACAGCATACCGAGATTTGATTACCTTCGTGAAAGATCGCCCAGGCCATGACCTGCGCTATGCAATTGATGCCAGCAAGATTGAGTCGGAGCTTGGTTGGGTTCCGCAGGAAAGCTTTGAAACAGGGCTTCGCAAGACAGTCCAGTGGTACCTCCACAACCGTTCCTGGTGGCAGCGCGTTCTTTCTGGTGCTTACCGTCTCGAGCGATTGGGTGAAGCTGTTTAATTTCAGCCAGGGTTAATTTGTATTTAGATCCTTAAGCCTATCGATTGAGAGGGACGCGTAATGAAAAAGTATAAAGGGATATTATTGGCGGGCGGTTCGGGTACCCGTTTGCATCCCATCACACTAGGTGTTTCTAAACAGTCTCTGCCTGTCTATGACAAGCCGATGATTTACTACCCATTGTCTGTACTGATGCTGGCAGGTATTCAGGAAATACTAATTATTTCTACACCAACGGACTTGCCAGGTTTTCAGCGTATGCTTGGCGATGGCAGTCAGTTTGGCATCAAGCTGAGTTACGTCGAGCAGCCAAGCCCTGATGGATTGGCTCAGGCGTTCATTATCGGCGCTGATTTTGTGGGTGACGATAATGTTTGTCTGGTCCTCGGCGATAACATTTTCTATGGTCAAAGCTTTACTCAAACATTGGTAAGTGCCTCGACACGTGAAAAGGGCGCAACGGTATTTGGTTATTACACGGCTGATCCAGAGCGTTTCGGTGTCGTTGAATTCGATGAAAATGGCAAAGCCATCAGCATCGAAGAGAAGCCTAAAAAGCCTAAGTCCAATTATGCAGTGACTGGTCTTTACTTCTACGATAACGACGTACTTGAAATTGCAGCCAATATCAAGCCGTCACCGCGTGGTGAGCTTGAAATTACCGATGTCAATAATGAGTACTTGCGTCGTGGCGATCTGAACGTTTCCGTTCTTGGCCGCGGCTTCGCTTGGCTTGATACCGGGACTCATGATGCGTTACTGGAGGCTGGGCATTTTGTCCAGACCATCGAAAAGCGTCAGGGCCTAAAGGTTGCCTGCCTTGAAGAGATCGCCTTTCAGAAAGGGTGGGTTACTCGCGAGCAGGTAGCGCTGCAGGCCGAGGCCCTGAGCAAGACAGGCTATGGTCAATATCTGGCCCGCTTGATTGCAGGAGATCGATGATGGAAGTGATCGATACGATCATTGCAGACGTAAAGATCATTCAACCGCGAGTCTTTGGCGACTCGCGGGGGTTCTTTTTAGAAACGTTTCAAGCCGATCGCTATGCGGAGCTGGCAGGCATAACGTTGCCTTTTGTGCAGGACAATCATTCACGCTCAACGAGAGGTGTGTTGCGTGGCCTGCATTTTCAGCGAAGCCGTCCGCAAGGAAAGCTCGTTCGTTGCGTGAAAGGCGAAGTGTTGGATGTGGCTGTTGATATCCGCCAGGATTCGCCTACGTTTGGTCGCTGGGTTGCGGAAATTCTTTCTGAAGATAACAAGCGGCAGCTTTGGATTCCGCCAGGGCTTGCTCATGGTTTCGTTGTTCTTTCTGAGACAGCGGATTTTGAATATAAATGTACTGACTATTATGATCCTTCCGCTGAAGGATGCTTGATCTGGAATGATCCTGATTTGGGTATTGACTGGAAGATCTCTGATCCTCAGTTGTCAGCCAAGGATGCTCAAGGCCTACGCTTGGTGGAGCTTTATAAATGAGAGTCATGGTCGCAGGGGGAAATGGTCAGGTAGGACAATGCCTGATTGATCGCTTGAAGCGCAGTGACTTGGCGTGGGAGGCGCATGGTCGTGCCACGTTGGACATTGCAGACGAGCGCTCTGTGGCCGAGCACCTGCAGCGTTTCAAGCCATCTGTGCTTATAAACGCTGCAGCCTATACTTCAGTTGACAAGGCGGAAATGGAGCCTGATGTGGCGGCACGCGCCAATATCAAGGGTCCTGCTACGCTAGCCAAGCTTTGCCGTGAGCATGGCTGTTCGATACTACATATCTCTACCGATTATGTATTTTCGGGCGATGCTTCCGTTCCGTATACACCTGATGATCCCGTAGGGCCATCAGGTGTATACGGGGCGACCAAGCTGGAAGGCGAGTATCGTATTCAGGATGCCTGTCCAAATCATGTCATCATGAGAACGGCTTGGGTGTTTAGCGAGCATGGAAATAACTTTATGAAAACCATGCTCCGTCTGGCCTCGGAGCGAGACAAGCTACAGGTAGTAGATGACCAGCAGGGGACGCCAACTTATGCGGGACATATTGCAGATGCCTTGCTTTTAGTGGCTAATCGTATCTCCACTATTGATGATTCCAGGTTATTTGGTCTCTACCATTATGGGGGTAGCGATGCTGTTACCTGGTGTGGGTTCGCGCGGTATATTCTTGATGTTGCGCTTGAGAAAGGGCTTATCAATAAGCTTCCCAAGGTGAATGGAATTACGACTGCTGACTTTCCTACACCAGCGCGTCGTCCCTCCTATTCGGTGCTGGACAGCACGTTGCTTAAGAAACGGTTTGGTATTGATCCAAGCGATTGGAAGGCAGGGGTTAATGACTCCCTTAATGCATTGATAGCTGCGAGTGCTGTTCGCGCGAAAAATGCGCCCAATCAGGTAAGTGCGTAACAGTAATATGTAATGCTGCCAGTAGTTAGCCTTTTTGATAAGGCGTGAGTGGTTGGTAGCATATGCATTTAATTTGGAGCGAGGCCAAGGATACAGGCTTAAACTCTTCTGTAGTTGAACGTCAATTATGCGCTTGGAAAAGGATGTCTATTTATGCGCGCACTTCTATTATTTCGTATTGCCGTCTGTTTTACTCATTTTACGCTCACTTCTGTTGCCTATGCTGAGACGTACGGTGATCCGCTGCATTACCAGTTACCTAAACCCATGCCTATCGCGCGAACCTCTCCAGAGGTGTCCAGATCTTTTGGGTCTGTTTCCTCCAGTAAGGTTAATATCAACACGGCAGATGCCGCTACGCTGGACAAGGGACTTAAAGGTATTGGAGCTGCCAAGGCGAAAGCTATCGTTGATTACCGTAATACGCACGGCCCGTTCCAGGCTATTGACGAGTTGATAGAGGTAAAGGGTATCGGCCCCGCAATTCTGGAAAAGAATGCTGATGTCCTGACAATCAATTGACAAAGCCGTGCTGATAGCTAATGGACTGTAGCTATTCTTTTGGCACAAGATAGTTATCTCGCCGCGTCTTATTGATTGCGTTTTTTGCAAGGTGTCCAAACCATCTCCTCTCCTAGGCGCCTGGCCTCAATCCAAGGCTAGGCTGCCCTCGCCCAAAAGCCTTTCTGGCCTGTTAATTGCTCTAGCCTTGTTAGTGATTGAAACCTGGCGCCAAGCCGGTTTTGTCAGCCAATTTCAGTTGACAGACAAAACTTGGCATCGCCATTGCTACATCAAGGTATAGCTAAAAGCGCGGCGTCAAAAATCCGCGCTGGTTGGAGGGTGAAATGGTTCAAGGTGTTGAGTTCAATCGTTTAATGCTGGAGATGCGCTCCATGCAGACAGAGGCAATGGCGCGAAAGCCCGTTGCGAGCCCTGTCGGTGTTGAGGGTGCTGCAAATGTTCCCAGCTTTCCGGATTTACTTGGACAGGCTGTCCGTAAAGTCAACGAGACGCAAAAGGTTTCCAATGAGATGGCCACAGCGTTCGAGCTTGGTCAAGGCGGCGTTGATCTGACGGAAGTCATGATTGCCTCGCAGAAAGCTAGCGTTTCCTTCCAGGCCATGACCCAAGTCCGTAACAAGATGGTCCAGGCCTACCAAGACATTATGCAGATGCCTATCTGAGGATAGATTGAATGGCCGACACCGCCCTCAATAATCAGGTTCCCGCTAAGGTAGACGCCTCTGGCGCATCCAAGAAGCCTTTTCCGGGCCTGGGCTTTCTAGACAACCTGTCTGAAATGCCGATCTTGCGTCAAGTAGGCCTTATGGTTGGCTTGGCTGCCAGCGTTGCCTTAGGGTTTGCAGTAGTGCTGTGGTCACAGCAGCCTGATTACCGCCCCTTGTATGGCAGCATGTCAGGCCTGGATGCCAATCAGGTAGTTGAAGCGCTGACTTCAGCCGATATCAATTACAAGGTTGACCCTAATACCGGTGCCTTGTTGGTAAAGGCAGACGATCTGGGCCGTGCTCGTTTGAAAATGGCTAGCGCTGGCGTAGCGCCTACTGACGGTATCGTTGGTTTCGAGCTATTGGACAAGGAGCAGCCTCTGGGAACCAGCCAATTCATGGAAGCGGCAAATTACCGTCGCGGCCTTGAGGGTGAACTGTCTCGTACGATTGCCAGCTTGAATGGCATTAAAAGTGCACGTGTTCACTTGGCGATTCCGAAGAGTTCTGTATTCGTACGGGATGAGCGCAAGCCGACGGCTTCGGTTCTGGTCGAGTTGTATCCAGGCCGTACCTTAGAAACTGGGCAAGTAATGGCGATCGTTAATCTGGTTGCTACCAGTGTTCCAGAGTTGACGAAGTCTCAGGTAACGGTAGTCGATCAGAAAGGACAGCTCCTGTCGGATCAGCTGAACCAGTCTGAGTTCAGTGTTGCAGGTAAGCAGCTGGATTATACGAACCGCATCGAAAGCACATTGACTCAACGTGTGCAAAACATGATGCAGCCAGTCGTAGGAAGCGGTCGTTTCAAGGCAGAAGTATCGGCAGATATAGATTTCAATGCGGTTGAGTCAACGTCCGAGCAGTTTAACCCTGATCAGCCCGCACTGCGCAGCGAGCAGATCAATACCGAACAACGTCAAACTGCCGGCGGTGGGCCGCAGGGTGTGCCGGGAGCCTTGTCGAACCAGCCGCCTGGACCAGCCACTGCACCTGAGAACGCAACAGCGGCAGCGGGTGCCAACTTCACGGCGCCGGGTCAGCTGATTCGTGACCCTAATGATCAGTTCATTACTGATCCGAAGACAGGTCTGCCGGCGACAGTGCCTTATCCGACAGACAAGCGTGACCAAAGCACACGTAATTATGAATTGGATCGCAGTATCAGCTACACCCGCCAGCAGCAAGGTCGAGTACGTCGTCTCTCTGTAGCGGTAGTGTTAGATGATCAAGTGAAAGTGGATGCAGCGACAGGGCAGGTAAGTCATACGCCCTGGAGTGCGGATGACCTGGCTCGCTTTACTCGCCTGGTGCAAGACGCGGTAGGTTTCGATGCAAGTCGTGGTGATAGTGTTAGCGTGATCAACGCTCCCTTTGCTCCGATCGCTGCTGATGATGTGGAAAGTATTCCCTTCTACTCGCAGCCCTGGTTCTGGGATGTCGTTAAGCAAGGTCTGGGTGTGTTGTTTATCCTGGTCCTGGTGTTTGGTGTCCTGCGCCCTGTTCTGAACAACCTGGCAGGTACCAACAAGAGCAAGGACTTGGCACTGGCTGATGGTATGGGTGGTGCTGGAGATTTGGCGGGTAGTGGAGCGGGTGGCCTGGGTGGTGGTGATCTGGCCGATGACAAGGTAAGTCTGGCAAGTCCTGCAGCGCTGATGTTGCCTGGACCTAGCGAAAACTACGAAGTACAACTCAATGCCATCAAGCAATTGGTGACTGAAGACCCGGGCCTGGTTGCCCAAGTTGTGAGGGACTGGATCAATGCCGACGAGTGAATTCAACAGCATGAGCAATGTCGATAAAGCCGCTGTTCTGCTGCTCTCCCTGGGTGAGGCAGACGCTGCCCAGATCCTGCGTCACCTGGGCCCTAAAGAAGTACAGCGCGTCGGTACTGCGATGGCTCAAGTGCGTAACATTAGTCGTGACCAGGCCGAGCATGTACTGGGCAACTTTATCGAGGTGGTAGGTGAGCAGACCAGCCTGGGTGTAGGCACTGACGGTTATATCCGCAAGATGCTGACCCAGGCCCTGGGCGAAGACAAGGCTAACGGCCTGATCGACCGAATCCTGCTGGGCGGCAATACGAGCGGCCTAGATAGCCTCAAATGGATGGAGCCTCGTGCGGTCGCGGATGTCATCCGTTACGAGCACCCACAAATCCAGGCGATTGTGGTGGCTTACCTGGATGCGGATCAGGCTGCCGAAGTTCTGGCGCACTTTGATCAGAAGATTCGGTTGGACATTATCCTGCGGGTGTCTTCGCTGAATACGGTCCAGCCAGCAGCGCTGAAAGAATTGAATATGATTCTGGAGAAGCAGTTCTCGGGTAGTGCAAGCTCCGCCCGTACGACGCTGGGTGGCGTGAAGCGTGCAGCCGACATCATGAACTATCTGGATAGCGCGGTTGAGGCTCCGCTCATGGACGCTATTCGCGAAGTGGACGATGCGCTGTCTGCTCAGATCGAAGACCTTATGTTTGTCTTCGGCAACTTGGTCGATGTGGATGATCGGGGTATTCAGGCGCTGCTGCGTGAAGTCTCGTCCGATATCCTGGTCCTGGCGCTCAAGGGCGCAGATGACGGGATCAAGGACAAGTTCTTCCGTAACATGTCCAAGCGTGCAGGCGAGTTGCTGCGTGATGACTTGGAGTCCCGTGGCCCGGTTCGTATCTCCGAAGTGGAGGGCGCGCAGAAGGAGGTTATCGCAGTGGCCCGCCGTATGGCTGAGGCTGGCGAGATCGTCCTGGGTGCCAAGGGCGGCGAAGAAATGGTGTAAATCACCAAGTGGGTTTCGAGCCCGGTCACTGTATTTGCAGTGGTCGGGCTTTTTTATTCTGAGTTGGCCCAAGCTTTGCTATCTACCTGGCATACCATAGCTTTTCTGTCAGGTGAGTCATGAACAAAGAGGGCGCTAGCGATCTGATTCGCGCGAAGGAAGTCAGTATCTTCGAGCGATGGCTTTTGCCTGATCTGGATAGCAACCATGTTGAAGACGTGGCCGTTGAGCCTGATCCAGAGCCGGAAGTAGCGGAAGAGGAAACCGTCGCCGTTGAAGACGTTCCGGTAGAGGAAGTCAAGCCGTTGACGCTGGAAGAGCTGGAGGCCATTCGGCAAGAGGCTTATAACGAAGGCTTCGCCGCCGGTGAGCGCGATGGTTTTCACTCCGGGCAGGTGAGAGCTCGGCAAGAGGCTGAAGTAGCATTGACAGCCAAGCTGCGAAGTCTGGAAATCGTTATGGAGCAGCTGCTCGAGCCAATCGCCCAGCAGGATCGCGAGTTGGAGCAGGCGTTGGTTCGTCTGGTTGAGCATGTCACCAAACAAGTGATCCAGCGTGAGTTAAAAGACGATTCTACGCAGCTGCAACGTATTCTGCGTGAGGCGCTGAAGCTTCTGCCCATGGGGGCTGAGAATATCCGCATTCATCTCAACCCGCAGGACTTCGATTTGGTGAAGGCCCTGCGTGATCGGCACGATGAGCGTTGGAAGTTGCTGGAAGATGAAAATCTGCTGCCGGGTGGTTGCCGTATCGAAAGCGAGAACAGCGTAATCGATGCAAGTATTGAAACGCGACTGGCCCAGGCACTGACGCAGATTATGGAACAGCAACGCCATCAGGCTACACAGCCTGCCGACCCCGACCTGCATATTCCTTTGGAGGATGCTGCTGATGCATCTTGATCGCCTGAGTTTCCAACGTCGACTGGGTGGTTATATTGACGCGGTAAGCCTCCCGGGTGAGCCCGTAATCGAAGGGCGTCTGCTGCGCATGGTAGGTTTGACGCTTGAGGCAGAAGGCTTGCGTGCTGCAGTCGGAAGTCGCTGCCGGGTCATCAATGGCGGTACCTACCAACATGCTCAGGTAGAAGCCGAGGTCATGGGGTTTTCAGGTGATAGAACCTTTTTGATGCCGATTGGCAGTCTGGCAGGTATTGCCCCTGGGGCGCGTGTCGTGCCCCTGCCTGATACCGGACGCCTGCCGATGGGAATGTCGATGTTAGGGCGTGTGCTCGATGGGTTGGGTAATGCCCTTGATGGCAAAGGGCGGATGCGCGCCGAGGATTGGGTGCCGATCGACGGTCCGACCATCAACCCGCTCAAGCGTGAGCCTATTCATGAGCCGCTTGATGTTGGTGTGCGCAGTATCAATGGTTTGTTGACGGTAGGACGCGGCCAGCGTCTTGGACTGTTTGCCGGTACTGGTGTTGGTAAGAGCGTGCTGCTCGGCATGATGACCCGCTTTACCAAGGCGGACATCATCGTTGTCGGACTGATCGGTGAGCGGGGTCGTGAGGTTAAGGAATTTATCGAGCACATCTTGGGCGAAGAGGGCATCAAGCGTTCCGTCGTTGTTGCCTCGCCAGCGGATGATGCGCCTCTGCTGCGTCTGCGTGCAGCCATGTATTGCACACGTATTGCAGAGTATTTTCGTGACAAGGGTAAAAACGTTCTGTTGCTGATGGACTCTCTGACCCGGTATGCACAGGCTCAGCGTGAAATCGCACTGGCTATTGGTGAGCCGCCAGCGACAAAGGGTTATCCGCCATCCGTGTTTGCCAAGCTGCCCAGCTTGGTGGAGCGCGCGGGTAATGCTGAAAAGGGTGGTGGTTCGATCACGGCGTTCTACACTGTACTCTCAGAGGGTGATGATCAGCAGGACCCGATCGCTGATGCGGCGCGAGGGGTGTTGGATGGTCACTTTGTTTTGTCCCGCCGTCTGGCGGAAGAAGGCCATTATCCTGCCATTGACATTGAAGCGTCGATCAGCCGAGTGATGCCACAGGTCGTAAGTCCTGAGCATTTGCGTAATGCCCAGCGTATGAAACAGTTGTGGTCTCGCTTCCAGCAAAGCCGCGATTTGATCAGTGTGGGCGCCTATGTACCAGGCGGCGATCCTGAAACTGACCAGGCAATCAAACGCTACCCTGCGATGCAGCAGTACTTGCGCCAAGGACTGAATGAAAGCGAGTCGCTCGAGCAGAGCGGGCAAAATCTAGGCGTATTGCTGGAGAGCTGATGAATCATGAAAGGTCGTGCTGAGCGGTTGACCCCAGTGATAGATATGAGTGAGCAGGAGGAGCGGGACGCTGCTCGGCAATTAGGTAAGTGTCAGACACAACTGATGCAGGCAGAGCAAAAACTTGCTGACCTGCAGCGCTACCGGGACGATTACCACAAGCAATGGCTGAATGCGGGAAGTCAGGGTG
The DNA here is from genome assembly GCF_003691465.1 of Pseudomonas sp. LTJR-52. Lineage (NCBI taxonomy): Bacteria > Pseudomonadati > Pseudomonadota > Gammaproteobacteria > Pseudomonadales > Pseudomonadaceae > Pseudomonas > Pseudomonas sp. LTJR-52. Next base: position 2,943,571 of record NZ_CP033105.1, on the reverse strand, counting down.
TGTCAGGCCAGTGGATGATCGGTTATCAGCGTTTCCTCAGTCAGTTGGAGGATGCCATTGCGCAGCAGGAGCGGAGCACTAACTGGCACCGCGATGTTGTCGAAAAGGCACGCCAATCCTGGCAGCAACGATACGCACGCTTGGAAGGTTTGAAAAAGCTGGTAGAGAAATATCGCCAGGAACAGCGGCTGGTTGAAGATAAGCGAGAGCAGAAGCAGATGGATGAGTTTTCCCAACGGCTTTTGCAACGGGTTCGGATGTAAGGAAAAAGGGCCGGCCGTTTTGCTGGCCCTTTTTATTTCTTGCCAAACCTTCTAAAAAAGATCCTGACGGTTAGCAGCCAAATTTCCAGCAACATAGATCCTCTGTTGCTCATTCGTTGGAATTTTGACGTCAGGCTTATGTTTACCTTCCAAAGTCTGGTAAAAGAGCAATTACCAGAGCGCCTTCCAGCGTAAGTCCACTGATATAAACGGTAGTAATGAGCGCTTTAGGACAAATTATTGTGTTCCAGGGGTGCCATTAGAGTGCCAGCTTTGCCAAAATCGCACCGACAGAAGGTTTGTTTAACCTAACTCCTAACGGAGGGCTTGATATGTCAGCGTTGTGTAGCAGAGCTCTTACGTTTCATCCTCATGTTACTTTGCCATTTCGTCTGGCACCTTCGGCCTGATGAGTGAGTCCTACCATGTCATTGCCACATTTAGATACCGATACTCTGCTTGCCCTGCAGGAAATTATGGAGGACGAGTACGGTAATCTGCTCGACACCTATATTTCCGACTCGGAAGAGCGTATCCGTGCGTTGAAGGAGGCCTATGCCGAACAGGAGCTGGTACAGCTTCGGCATGTGGCTCACAGCTTCAAGGGAAGCTCCAGTAACATGGGCGCCGTCGTTCTGACAAATCTTTGCCGGGATTTGGAGGAAGCTGCCCGTCGAAACGCTCCCTTGGCCGTTATAGATGAAAAGATCGAAAGCGTTCAGCGCGAGTTTGCCATTGTGCGCATTCTGTTCAAGTCGGAACGGCAACGGCACGCGTGATTTTCAGCCGTTTTTCTTAAAGCTGGCCCAGCGTTTGCTTCTCTAGCTCCAGATACCTTAACTGGAGCAATTTTATGGCTGTCGCCTCTGACTTCATTTTGTCGTCGACGCCTGATATCAGCTCGGCCAAGACCGCGTTCAAAGCGCCGTTCAAGCCCGCTGAGTCAACTCGCAGCGATACCCCACGTTTCTCGGATGTTTATGCCAAAGAGCAGCAGCCTGCTCGTAATGAGGTGCGTACTCGCGATGCGGATACAAAGTCCGTGAAGCGCGAGGCTTCCGCATCGCGTCACGATAGCAAGGTTAACGACAGCCAGACTGGCGAGTCCGTTTCTTCAGACGTAAAGCAGAAAGAGACCTCTGGATCTGCCGATAGCGGCAAGGCCTTGCCGGTAGCCGATGAGCACGCATCTGTTCCAGACGCGCAGCTGGACCCGTTATTGCTGCTTGGCATGACTGGAACCCTGCCTGCGGAAGTGGCGCCTTTGCCAGTTTCAAACGCTGTCAGCTCTTTGACGTCCCTGACGGAAGATACGCTGACATCGGGTATTGCGTCAGCGCTTCCACAGGGGCTGGATCAGGTGGCTTCCTCGAATGGCCAGGCTGCCTCTTCTGATGATACTGCTGGCCAGCTGCTGGCCCAGGCCGGTAGTAAGCTACTTCAGACTACCGATACAGCATCTGGCACTGCTCAGGCCAATACAAGTCAAGGCTCATCTAAACAGGCCGAGGTTGTAAGTGCTCTTCTGGCTGCGGCCACTGAAAGTCAGCCTACTGAGGGTGAGGCCGCCCTTGAAGCATTGCAGGGGTTAAAAGATATCGATGATAGGGCCTTGCCTGACGGTCGAAACGAGACCTTTGCAGACAAGCTGAATAGCTTGTCCCAGACAATGGGAACGCCTGTGCAGACGGCTCGTCCCGTTGCGCCTACAGTGCCGGGTCAACCGCTGGCAATGAATCAGTCCGACTGGCATGAAGGTGTAATTGATCGAGTCATGTGGATGTCGAGTCAGAACCTCAGGAGTGCTGACATTCGGCTCGAACCGGCCGGGTTGGGGCGTCTTGAAGTTCGTATCGATATGACTAACGACCAGGCTCAGGTCACTTTTGCTAGTCCGCATGCGGATGTTCGTGATGCACTCGACAGCCAGTCTCATCGCTTACGAGACATGTTCGTGCAGCAGGGGATGACGCTTGATGTAAACGTCTCGGATCAATCAGCGCATCGTAACTGGCAGGCAGCACAGCAGGACACGGGAACCGGAGGGCGACGGTCTTCGAATACTGGGTCAGGTAGCGAAGATCGTGCGATTGATGAAGTGGCAGGTACCTCAAGTGAGACGGTAGCGCGCGCAATAAAGAGAAATGATGGAGTGGTGGACTTCTACGCTTGACCGGGACGCCTCCCGCAGGTGATGAGGTCCGTCTTACCAAAGGCGAATCTGACGGCTACGCCTCAAGCGATTGGCTAAAGATGAATGTATCAACAAAACTGCTGTTATTCCCTCTGCGTTTTAGGGCTGTAGGCGGTTCACTCAATTACGGATGTAAGCATGGCCAAGAAAGAACAAGCGGCTGATGACGCGGCCAAACCCGCTGGCAAAGGCAAGCTCAAGCTCATCATCATTATCGTGGTCGCATTGTTGTTGACGATAGGGGCTTCGGTAGGTGCAACATGGTTCATCATGAACAAGAAGGTTCATGATGCCGAGGCCGCAAAGGCAGAGCCCACCACTCCTGTCCGACTGCCTGCCATCTACGAAAAATTAACGCCGTCTTTTGTGGTCAACTTCAATGTGAACGGCAGGCAGCGTTATATGCAGGTGGGTGTGGCGCTGATGGGACGCGATCAGGCAAAGATGGATGAACTCAAGGCTCATTTGCCCCAGGTACGCAATCAACTGGTCATGCTGCTTTCTGCCCAGAGTTATGACGCCTTATTGACGCCGGTTGGCAAGGAGTTGCTACGTCAACAGGCAACTTCCAAGATTCAGGAGCTTGCTCAGAAGCAGGTGGGTCAACCTACGGTCGAGCAGGTTTTGTTCACTAACTTCGTCCTGCAATAGGGATTGCCATGTCTGTACAAGATTTACTGTCTCAGGATGAAATCGACGCGCTTCTTCACGGAGTCGATGATGGTCTTGTCGAAACGGATCCTATAGCGCCCACAGGCTCGGTCAGGGGATATGACCTGACCAGCCAGGATCGTATCGTCCGTGGGCGGATGCCGACATTGGAGATGATCAACGAGCGCTTTGCCCGCTATACCCGGGTCAGCATGTTCAACCTGCTTCGTCGCTCGGCTGACGTGTCCGTAGGGGGTGTGCAGGTCTTGAAATTCGGTGAGTATGTTCGCTCGCTGTATGTACCGACCAGCTTGAACATGGTGAAGATCAAGCCTTTGCGTGGTACGGCACTGTTTATTCTGGATGCCAAGTTGGTGTTCAAGCTGGTAGACAACTTCTTTGGTGGCGATGGCCGTCACGCCAAGATTGAAGGTCGTGAGTTTACGCCGACCGAGCTGCGTGTTGTACGCATGGTGCTTGATCAGTGCTTCGTTGACCTTAAAGAGGCCTGGGGCGCAATGTTGGCGTGTCAGTTCGAGTACATCAACTCCGAAGTCAACCCGGCCATGGCAAACATTGTCAGTCCGAACGAGGTGGTAGTGGTCAGCTCGTTCAGCATCGAGCTGGATGGCGGTGGCGGTGAGCTGCATATCGCCATGCCATACTCAATGATCGAGCCTATCCGCGAAATGCTGGACGCCGGCTTCCAGTCGGATGTGGATGATCAGGACGAGCGCTGGGTCAAGGCCATGCGCGAAGATCTGCTGGATATCCGTGTACCGCTGGAGGCAACAGTGGTGCGTCGTCAGCTCAGACTACGTGACATTCTGCATATGCAGCCTGGCGATGTAATTCCGGTCGAAATGCCGGAGGAAATGCTGATGCGCGCCAATGGTATGCCAACTTTCAAAGTAAAGATGGGGGCTCGTAAAGGAAACCTGGCCTTGCAAATCATTGAACCGGTCAAGAACTCTCGCTGACGCGATTTTGACTGAATGCTTTTATTTCTTTCGAGCCGTAGGCTCACCGTTTTAGATTGAGGTTAAGATGGCAGATCAAAACACCAACAGCGAAGAACAGGCTCTGGCTGATGAGTGGGCCGCGGCGATGGCAGAGGCAGGCGACTCCAATCAGGATGAAATCGATGCGATGATGGCTCAGGGTTCGAACCCGGCTTCTCGCGCGCCTGTAGAGGAATTTGCCGGAATCCAAGGTAACAATCAGCAGATTACAGGTATGGAAGGTCCGAACCTGGATGTGATTCTGGACATTCCTGTCATGATTTCGATGGAAGTCGGCCATACCGACATTTCCATCCGGAACCTGCTACAACTGAATCAGGGCTCGGTTATCGAGCTTGATCGCCTGGCGGGAGAGCCGCTCGATGTACTGGTCAACGGTACCTTGATTGCTCACGGCGAGGTGGTGGTGGTTAACGAGAAGTTCGGTATCCGGCTGACCGATGTCATCAGCCCCAGTGAACGTATCAAGAAACTACGCTGACCTTATGCGAATGCTTATTGCTCTACTGGCTACCTTGCCGCTTGTCTCCCAAGCGGCTGAAACAGCTGCACCGTCAACCAATATGGGATCGCAGCTGACTCAGCTTGTGTTGGGTCTGCTGCTGATTATTGGCCTGATCTTCGGGCTGGCCTGGCTTATCCGTCGGGTACAGCAGGTGGGGCCGCGTGGCAATAACGCTATCAAATTGGTAGCCACCCAGCATCTGGGGCCGCGAGAGAGGCTGGTGCTGGTGCAGGTAGGGCAGGAGCAAATACTCGTAGGGCTCACGGCTGGGCGCATTACTCCCTTGCATGTGATGAAGGAACCGGTTCGTCTAGCCGATGAGCAACCGGCTTCGCCTGAGTTTGCTCAACGGCTTTTCGAGCTGATCAGCCGCGACCCAAAGGATAAGTCATGAGATTCGACTCATTGAAGTCTTTCGCGCGAGTGGTGCGGAGAATGAACTGGTGCTGACTGGTACAAGCGGTGTGTTTACGACGTTGTTGAAATCCAATCTTCGTTTGCTTCGTAATTGCCTGCTTGTGCTGGTAGCACTGGCGGCACCTTTGGCGTTTGGGCAGGAAAATGGGGCTAACAATCCGTTGTCCATTTCCGCTATTACCATGAGTACAAACGCCAACGGCCAGCAGGAGTACTCCGTAAGCCTGCAGATCCTGCTGATCATGACGGCGCTGAGTTTCATTCCAGCGTTTGTCATGCTGATGACCAGCTTTACACGGATCATCATTGTATTCGCCATTCTCCGCCAAGCCCTGGGCTTGCAGACAACGCCGTCAAACCAGGTGTTGATCGGACTGGCACTGTTTCTGACATTGTTCATCATGGCGCCGGTCTTTGACCGCATCAACAACGATGCCTTGCAGCCCTACATGAATGAGCAACTGACGGCCCAGGATGCAATTGCGCGGGCAGAGGGGCCAATCAAGGACTTCATGTTGGCGCAGACCCGGCAATCCGATCTGGACATGTTCATGCGGCTATCCAAGCGTACGGACATCGCCACACCTGATCAGGCGCCGCTGACGATCGTGGTTCCGGCCTTTGTGACATCCGAATTGAAAACAGCCTTCCAGATCGGCTTCATGATCTTTATTCCATTCCTGGTGATTGACCTAGTGGTGGCCAGCGTGCTGATGGGGATGGGCATGATGATGCTTTCACCGATGATCATCTCGTTACCGTTCAAGCTGATGCTGTTCGTGCTGGTTGACGGTTGGTCGTTGATCATGGGTACGCTGGCTGGCAGCTTCGGTACTGTCTAAGAGGAGATACCCCATGACGCCTGAAGTAGCCGTAGATCTGTTTCGGCAAGCGCTCTGGTTGACTGCATTGCTTGTAGGCATTCTGATCGTGCCGAGCTTGCTGGTGGGCCTGGTGGTTTCAATGTTCCAGGCCGCTACACAGATCAACGAGCAGACCTTGAGTTTTCTACCTCGACTGATTGTCACGTTGTTGACGCTGATTGTCCTAGGGCCTTGGCTCACCCGTGAGCTGATGGAGTTCATGCGCAACATGATCACCAATGTTCCGATGTTGATTGGTTAAATCATGCTTGAGCTGAGTGATGCGCAGATTGGCGGCTGGGTCGGTACGTTCCTGCTGCCTCTGTTCCGTATTGCTGCCGTCTTTATGACGATGCCTATCATCGGGACCAACATGGTTCCCGCGCGCGTAAAGCTCTATATGGCACTGGCCTTTACCGCTCTGCTGGTGCCTACGCTGCCCCCCATGCCGCAGGTCGATGCCGTGAGCGTACAGGCCTTGCCGCTGATTGCAGAGCAGATCCTGATTGGCGCTCTGATGGGTTTTAGCCTCCAGCTGTTCTTTCACGTCTTCGTGATTGCTGGGCAACTGCTCTCCACCCAGGCAGGACTTAGCTTTGCATCAATGGTCGATCCGGCCAATGGGATTTCGGTGCCTGTGCTGGGGCAGTTCTTCAACGTACTGGTGACGCTATTGTTCCTGTCCATGAACGGACACCTGATCGTCATGGAAATCCTGGCGGAAAGCTTTACCACGCTACCGGTTGGTCAGTTGCTGTCTGTTGACCATTTCTGGGAGCTGGCCGGTAAATTGAGTTGGGTGCTTGGTGCCGGCGTATTACTGGTCTTGCCTGCCATTACAGCATTGCTGGTCGTGAACCTTGCTTTTGGCGTAATGACCCGCGCAGCGCCTCAACTCAACATTTTTTCCATTGGCATGCCCCTAACCGTGTCGCTGGGTTTGGTCATTATCTGGATTGGTACAGCGGATATCTTTTCGCACTACGAATCATTAGTCACTGAAGCGCTGCAATGGCTCCGAGAGCTGGTGCGGGCGCGATAGGCAGGAGGTCGTCATGTCGGACGAATCCAGTAGTGAAGACCGTACAGAGGAACCTACCGACAAACGTAAGCGAGAGGCGCGCGAGGAAGGGCAATTACCCCGATCCCGTGAGCTTGGCACGCTGACGGTTGTAATGGGAGGGCTCATAGCGCTTCTGGCGTTTGGGTCGATCCTGGGAGATGCATTACTGGATCTGATGCGTGGCAGTTTTTCACTGAACCGCGAAGCCGTTCTGGATGAGCGGAACATGGGAATCATGCTGCTGATGTCAGGCAAGACCGCCATGCTGGGCATGATGCCGGTTTTTCTCGTCCTTGTGCTAGCTGCCGTTATTGGTCCAATTGCACTGGGAGGCTTTTTGTTTTCCAGCAAATCCCTTCAGCCCAAGTTCAGTCGAATGAACCCTCTTTCAGGACTCAAGCGCATGTTTTCGACCCATGCGCTGATGGAGTTGGGCAAGGCGCTGGCCAAGTTCGTTCTGCTGCTCACCATTGCGATCATGGTTCTCTTGTCCGAGCGTGATGCTTTGCTGTCCATTGCAAAGGAGCCTTTGGGCAGTGCCATTATCCACAGTATAAAAGTGGCGGGGCATGCAGCGTTGATGGTGTCTTTAGGGCTATTACTTATCGCAGCTATTGACGTACCGTTCCAATGGTATAGCAACAAGAAAAAGCTGATGATGACCAAGCAGCAAATCAAGGATGAATACAAGGACAGCGAAGGCAAGCCCGAAGTAAAAGGGCGGATGCGCCAGATGCAGCGCGAAATGGCGCAACGTCGCATGATGACTGCCGTGCCAGAGGCCGACGTCATTATCACCAACCCAACACATTATGCTGTGGCGCTAAAGTATGACGCTGCAACCGGTGGGGCGCCGATCCTGGTAGCCAAGGGTAGCGACTTTGTGGCATTGAAGATTCGTGAGCTTGCCCAGGAGCACGCCGTTACGACGCTTGAATCACCCGCCCTGGCGCGAGCAGTGTACTATTCCACTGATATCGATAGAGAGATTCCGGCAGGGCTTTACATCGCTGTGGCGCAAGTGCTGGCCTACGTTTATCAGCTCAAACAGTACAAGGCTGGTCAGGGCCGGCGTCCAGAGCAGCCGCATGAGCCACCTATTCCGCCGGATTTACGGCGTGACGAGTAGATAAAGAGGGCCCCGCTGAACGGGGCCTTCTTGTTACTTGATAACCCCGCACGCCATCCGGGCTCCACCACCGCCTAGCGGCTTGGGATGATCCGAGTGGTTATCGCCACCTACGTGAACCATGAGGGCGTGACCTTTGATTTCATTCAAGTCCTTGAGGCGCGGCGCCAGCACAGGCTGTAAGGCTGTTCCGTCGCTTGTGACATAAAGGGCGGGCAGATCACCTTTATGGCCGTCGCCCCAGGGAGCGTCATGCTTGCCGGTATTCTCAGGGTCCCAGTGACCGCCTGCGGCGCCTGCCGGTGTATTCTTGCCATCGACTTCTGCAGCGTCACAGCTGGGTTTGGCATGAATATGGAATCCATGTGTCCCTGGCTCCAGACCTTTTAACTCAGGTGTAAATACCAAGCCGTAGTCAGTCTTTACGATGGTGACGCTGCCTACACTTTCGCCCGGACCTTTCTCTGTTGCGATATTTAATGGAACAGTCACGGCGTCATCCGCCTGGGCTATACCAGCGAGTCCTGCTGACATCAGCGTTACGGCAATCCATTTTTTCATCGGGTTCTCCTGTTATCCACTTTATGCGCGTCTTGTGAAGGGACCTCATATGCGTGTTCAGGTTTCCTTATTACGGTGCTCGTATCAACAGTGGCTAAAGGCCGGCCTCAAGAAAGCAGCCTGGCAGGCCGATATAACAGGCGCAAACGCAACAAATTCAAACAAATAAGGAACTTGGCCCGTTGCTTGCTGAATAGCTTGTATCAAGACGCTCTGACGTCAAAAGATTGATATGCAAGGCATTCAAGAGGAACGACTGTGAAAGTTAATCACGGGCAAATGTTGACCAATGTTCGCAGCCTGAGCCGCGGTAACCTGGCTGTACCGATATTGGTTCTGGCCATGCTCGGCATGATGACATTGCCGATTCCGCCGTTTCTGCTGGACGTGCTGTTTACCTTTAATATTGCGCTGTCGATCGTGGTATTGCTGGTAAGCGTTTATGCGCTACGGCCCTTAGACTTTGCGGTGTTTCCGACGATTCTGCTCGTGGCCACGTTGCTGCGCCTAGCGTTGAACGTAGCGTCTACACGTGTCGTTCTTTTGCATGGTCATGATGGCCATGCCGCTGCCGGTAAGGTGATTCAGGCCTTTGGTGACGTTGTTGTTGGCGGCAATTACATCGTCGGTGCAGTTGTGTTCGCCATCCTCATGATCATCAACTTTGTTGTAGTGACCAAGGGTGCCGGTCGTATTTCTGAAGTATCAGCACGCTTTACCCTGGATGCCATGCCCGGTAAGCAGATGGCCATCGACGCTGACCTCAATGCTGGTGTGATCGATCAGGCCGAAGCCAAGAAGCGTCGTGCCGAAGTAGGGCAGGAGGCTGATTTCTACGGCTCTATGGATGGTGCGAGTAAATTCGTGCGTGGCGACGCCGTTGCCGGTTTGTTGGTTCTGTTCATCAACCTGTTTGGTGGCATTGCTATCGGTATGTTGCAGCATAACTTGAGTATTGCTGACGCTGGCCGTATCTATGCGCTGCTGACTATCGGTGACGGTCTGGTAGCACAGGTGCCTTCGCTGCTGTTGTCCGTTGCAGCGGCCATTATGGTGACGCGTGTTTCTTCTTCGGAAGACATGGGTCAGCAGATCAACCGACAGATGTTCGCCTCGCCCAAAGCGCTTATGGTCTCAGCTTGTATCATTATCGCCATGGGACTGGTTCCCGGCATGCCACATGTGCCGTTTCTGGGCCTGGGTTTTCTGGCGGCTGGTGCCGCCTATATGATCTGGGATCGTCAGAGAAAAGCAAAGCAAGCAGTAGAATTGGAGTCTAAGCGTCAGCAGGAACTGGCCCCTGTACAGCGCCCCGCTGAAACCAAGGAGCTAGGGTGGGATGACGTAACGCCTGTCGACATGGTTGGCCTGGAAGTAGGTTATCGCCTGATTCCCCTAGTGGACCGCAACCAGGGCGGTGAGCTGCTAACGCGTATCAAGGGTGTTCGCAAAAAGCTGTCCCAGGATCTTGGCTTTCTTATGCCCGCTGTACATATTCGCGACAACCTGGAACTGATGCCCAATGCTTATCGTTTGACGTTGATGGGCGTGAATGTTGCGGAAGCCGAAATCTATCCGGACCGCGAACTGGCTATCAACCCGGGTCAGGTATTCGGCACGTTGAATGGTGTGATTGCCAAAGATCCGGCGTTTGGCCTTGATGCGGTTTGGATTGACATTAGTCAGCGTGATCAGGCGCAGTCCCTTGGCTATACCGTGGTCGATGCCAGCACGGTCGTTGCGACCCACCTCAACCAGGTTCTCCAGAAGCATGCCCACGAGCTGTTGGGGCATGAAGAGGTGCAGCAATTACTGCAGCTTCTGGCTAAGAGTTCACCCAAGCTGGCCGAAGAACTGGTGCCAGGCATGATTTCCTTGTCTACGCTTCTTAAGGTGTTGCAGCAATTGCTGCAGGAGCAGGTCTCGGTACGTGATGTTCGTACGATTGCTGAGGCTATTGCGAATGTGGCGCCGCGTAGTCAAGATCCCGCCGTCATGGTTTCTTCGGTTCGTGTGGCGCTGTCCCGTGCAATCGTCCAGAACATCATTGGATTGGAGCCCGAGCTGCCTGTTATCACGCTGGAACCGAGATTGGAACAGATGTTGCTTAATGGTATGCAGAAGGCCGGACAAGGTGTTGAAGATGGCATGTTCCTGGAGCCGGGAATGGCCGAGAAATTGCAACGCTCTCTGGTAGATGCAGCACAGCGTCAAGAAATGATGGGTAAGCCAGTCGTGTTACTGGTAGCTGGTGCGATTCGCGGGATGATGTCCCGCTTCGCGAGAATGGCAGTTCCCACGATGTCTGTGCTGGCTTATCAGGAAATTCCGGATAACAAACAAGTCACCATTATCGCAACGGTTGGCCAGAACGGCTGAGGTTTGAACCATGCAAGTTAAACGCTTTTTCGCTGCTGATATGCGTCAAGCCATGAAAATGGTTCGTGACGAACTGGGTGCAGATGCCGCGATCCTGAGCAATCGCCGTGTTGCCGGTGGTATTGAGCTGACCGCTGCCCTGGATTATCAAGCGCCGACTCCCACTGCGCCGAATGTTGCGCTGGAAGCCGAGCTGCGTAAAACCCAAGTGCGTATCGCCGAAGCCCATGCCGAGCTGGCCATTCGCTCGCCTAACCAGAGCATCGCTGCGCCGCAAGCCAACGCCAGTCAACTCTTTGGCAATGAACAGATCAGCGCTCGCCAGGAACCCGTTATCTCCGAGCCCAAAGTTGCCCAACCGGCACCTGCCGTTGCCGCAGCGCCTTCTGCCGAAGAGCGCCGCGCGTTGGATGCCATGCGCTCCGAAATTACCGGACTGCGTGAGCTGATCGAAGTGCAGCTGGGCTCCATCGCTTGGGGGCAGATGCAGGACAAGCGTCCGGACGAAGCAAATTTCTGGCGCCGCCTGCAACGCATGGGACTTCCGGCTGATCTGTGCCGTGACCTGATGGCGCGTGTGGCAAGTGTAAATGAGCCCCGTCAGGCCTGGCGTATGCTGTTAGCCCATCTGACTCAGGCAATCGATACGCCTCAGGTTGATCTGCTGGAAGAAGGCGGTATCGTCGCGTTCGTCGGTCCTGCCGGATCGGGTAAGACCACTACGCTGTCCAAAATGGCAGCGAGCTATGTTCTGAAGTATGGCGCGCAAAGTCTTGCGCTGGTCACCATGGATAGCCATCGCATCGGCGCCCAAGAGCAAATCAAGACGTTGGGTCATATTCTTGATGTGCCGGTTACCGTTGTAGATCCACGTCAGTCGCTGGCTCAGGCGCTTGAGCCACTGGCTCGCAAGCGCATGGTTCTGATCGATACGGCAGGTATCCCGGCCAATGATCCCGCCCTGCGTCTGCAAATGGAAGCGCTGGCTAATGAGCGGCTGAAGATTCGCAACTATCTGGTCATGGCTGTAACCAGCCAGAGCCAAGTACTAAAAGCGGCTTATCACAACTACAAGGGGTGCGGTCTGGCTGGTTGTGTTCTGACCAAACTGGATGAGTCCGCGACGTTAGGTGAAGCGCTCAGTATAGCCATTAGCCATCATATCCCGGTAGCCTATCTCTCCGACGGTCCTCGCATCCCTGACGACCTGCATATTGCTCGCAAGCATCAGCTGGTTAGCCGTGCAGTCAATCGTCAGCTGACCGAGGAGCCTGCTGAGGAAACCATGGCGGATATGTTTGCCGAGCTCTATCAAAAGCCAGCCAAGCGCGTCGGTTAAGTTACACTTTTTTGCAAGTTGGGTAAGGTTTTTGCAACAGAAGGTTTACAGGCGTCGTAGTGTCAGAAAGCAGTACACGCTTTAGGTTTAGTGCCAGCTGGCTCGTTAGCACAACGATCTGGCTACACCATAAATGCCCTCTACGGGCTGGCTGGTTTTTCATAGGTGTACAGCAATGGGTATGCATCCCGTACAGGTAATTGCAGTGACAGGCGGCAAGGGAGGCGTTGGGAAAACCAACGTTTCGGTAAACCTTTCGCTAGCGTTGGCTGAACTGGGCCGACGTGTCATGTTGCTCGATGCCGACTTGGGCTTGGCAAACGTCGACGTTTTGCTCGGGTTGACTCCGAAGCAGACACTCGCCGATGTGATCGAAGGTAAATGTGATCTTCGCGACGTGATTTTGCAAGGCCCTGGCGGTATCCGGGTCGTTCCGGCCGCTTCCGGTGCGCAAGCCATGGTGCAGTTGTCGTCTCTTCAACATGCCGGTCTGATCCAGGCATTCAGTGACATCAGCAACGATATCGATGTGCTTGTTGTCGATACGGCTGCCGGCATCGGTGATTCGGTTGTGAGCTTTGTACGGGCTGCCCAGGAGGTGCTTCTGGTGGTCTGTGATGAGCCTACTTCGATCACGGACGCTTATGCGCTTATCAAGATGTTCAACCGCGATCATGGAATCACGCGGTTTCGCGTACTGGCGAATATGGCATTGACGCCCCAGGAAGGTCGCAATCTCTTTGCTAAGCTGACCAAGGTAACTGATCGTTTCTTGGATGTGGCTCTGCAGTATGTGGGTGCGGTTCCTTTTGATGAATGTGTACGGAAAGCCGTCCAGAAGCAGCGGTCCGTATACGAAGCATACCCGCGCTCTAAAGCCGCTCTGGCTTTCCGGGCCATTGCCCAGAAGGTGGACGCTTGGCCCTTGCCGGCCAACCCACGCGGTCACTTGGAGTTTTTCGTCGAACGATTGGTGCAACCCACTGTAGGGCCAAATGTATGACAGCGTCCAGCGGTCTCCGTATGTACAGTAAATCTCAGACCCATTCACAGCAGGAGCAACTGATCAATCAGTATGCGCCGCTGGTCAAGCGCATTGCCTATCACCTGCTGGCGCGTCTGCCTGCCAATGTACAGGTGGAGGATCTTATGCAGGCCGGCATGATCGGCCTGCTTGAGGCCTCTAAGAAATACGATGCTGGTAAAGGTGCAAGCTTTGAAACCTATGCCGGTATCCGTATCCGCGGAGCCATGCTGGACGAGGTTCGCAAAGGTGATTGGGCACCTCGTTCGGTGCACCGTAACAGCCGTATGGTGGCCGACGCGATTCGTGCTGTTGAAGCAAGAACTGGTCGTGACGCTAAAGATCCTGAAGTTGCTGCCGAACTTGGTGTAAGCCTTGAAGAATATTACGGCATTCTCAATGACACATTGGGAAGTCGTCTGTTTAGCTTCGATGACTTGATGGAAGAGGGTGAGCACGGTCTCGAGGAGAGCGGAGCCCATGATTTCGAGCCAGGTCGAGGACTGGAAGATGAGCGTTTCAAGCGGGCCCTGGCGGAAGCCATTGCCAATCTTCCAGAGCGTGAGCGTCTCGTCTTGTCGCTGTATTACGACGAGGAGTTGAACCTAAAGGAAATCGGAGAGGTGCTTGGGGTAAGTGAATCCCGAGTCTGTCAACTGCACAGTCAGTGCGCAGCACGTTTGCGGGCTCGTCTGGCTGAATGGCGTTCGCGCTAAGGCAAAACACTAAGCATGTATGGCATGCCTTTGAAGAGGCATGTCTGGGGTAAGGATGGAGGTCGACTTGGACAAAGATATGAAAATTCTCATCGTGGACGATTTCTCCACCATGAGACGCATCATCAAGAATCTGCTGCGAGATCTGGGGTTCACCAACACTACCGAGGCCGATGACGGCTTGACGGCGTTGCCGATGCTGCAAAGCGGCAACTTCGACTTCCTGGTAACGGACTGGAACATGCCCGGCATGACCGGTATCGACCTGCTACGGGAAGTCCGTGCCGATGCACGCCTGAAGAACCTGCCTGTTCTGATGGTAACGGCCGAAGCCAAGCGCGAACAAATTGTCGAGGCAGCTCAAGCGGGTGTGAATGGTTACGTTGTAAAGCCGTTTACTGCCCAGGTGCTCAAAGAAAAGATCGACAAGATCTTTGAGCGGGTCAACGGCTGATAACCATCTCGAGGATGTTATGGACCTTGGCAGTAAATCATTCGAAGACCTGGAATCGACCCTGAAAAAGCATGCCCAAGAGCTGGTTGCCAGCCTTGAGAATGGCAATTTCAGCCAGGCAGTGCAGCTCATCAATGAGCTCAATCAGGTGCGAGATCGTGGTCTGTATCAGGAAATCGGCAAGCTGACGCGTGAGTTGCACAACGCGATCGTCAACTTCCAGATCGATCCCCAGGCGTCCTATGCCAATGAAGTCACAAACATTGCAGACGCTACCGATCGCCTAAGCTACGTTGTGGAAATGACGGAGCGTGCTGCCAACCGTACCATGGACTTGGTCGATGCCAGCACACCGCTTATCGAATCATTTGGTAAGGACGCTCATGACCTTCACGCCGAGTGGGGCCGCTTCATGCGGCGCGAGCTCAGTGCCGAGGAGTTCCGCGAGCTGGCTAAGCGCGTCGGTGCGTTTTTGGGGCGCAGCGATGAGGACGCACACAAGCTGTCTTCACTGCTGAACGACATCCTGCTGGCTCAGGACTACCAGGATCTTACCGGTCAAGTCATCAAGCGTGTGACGAACCTTGTCACACAAGTCGAGCGCGATCTCGTCAAGCTGGTCCGTATGGCCGGTCAGGTGGATCGTTATGCAGGAATTAGCCACGACCACGTCAAGGCCATCGAAGAAATTCAAAAAGAAAAGTCTTCGAAGGGTGAAGGTCCGCAGATTCATGCCGATAAAAGAGAAGACGTCGTATCCAGCCAGGATGACGTAGATGACCTTCTGTCCAGCCTTGGTTTCTAAACCTGGCCTTTTTGGAGAGTGCATGAATGAGCTTCGACGCCGATGAAGAAATCCTCCAGGATTTCCTGGTAGAGGCCGGCGAGATTCTCGAATTGTTGTCCGAGCAATTGGTGGAACTCGAAAGCCGCCCGGATGATATGAATCTTCTCAACGCCATCTTCCGTGGATTCCACACGGTAAAGGGAGGGGCAGGCTTCCTCCAGCTGCACGCCCTTGTTGAGTGCTGCCACATTGCCGAAAACGTGTTCGATATCCTGCGTAAGGGTGAGCGCCGCGTTGATGCCGAGCTGATGGACGTTGTCCTTCAAGCTCTGGATACGGTAAACGAAATGTTCGGCCAGGTACGTGAGCGTACTGAGCCGACACCGGCTACTCCTGAGCTGCTGGCTGCCTTGGCACGTCTGGCGGAGCCTGAAGGCGCCGAACCTGTTCCCGCTGTTGTGGAGCTGGTTCAGGCCCCTGTGGTTGCTGCCCAGGCACCTGCTGCCAGTGATGTAAGTGACGATGAGTTTGACCGACTCCTCGATGCAATCGGGAATGAGCCTGCACCTGTGGCAGCCGTTGGCTCGGCCGTACCTGCATCTGGCGACGAAATCACCGATGACGAGTTTGAATCCCTGCTGGATCAGCTGCACGGCAAAGGTAAGTTCGATGCTGCTGTTGCAGCGCCGTCCGAGCCTGCCAAGGCTGCTGCTCCGGTAGCCAAGTCAGGTGACGAGATCACGGATGACGAGTTCGAATCTCTGCTGGATCAGCTGCACGGCAAAGGTAAGTTTGATGCTGCTGTTGCAGCGCCGTCCGAACCTGTCAAGGCTGCTGCTCCGGTAGCCAAGTCAGGTGATGAAATCACGGATGACGAGTTCGAATCTCTGCTGGATGAGCTGCATGGAAAAGGCCGTTTCGATGGTGGTGTTGCGGCTGCTCCTGTAGCACCTGCACCCGCTCCGGTTGCCAAGGCGGTATCTGCTCCTGTGGCGAAGCCCCAGCCTGCAGCGGCCCCGGCACCGGCGGTCAGCGCAGCACCGAAGGCTGAACCACGTGCGGCGGCTGCCCCGGCAGGCGAGAAGCCTGCCAGCGAAGCTGAAACAACCGTGCGTGTGGACACCGCCCGTCTCGACGAGATCATGAACATGGTCGGCGAGCTGGTGCTGGTGCGTAATCGTCTGGTTCGTCTTGGGCTGAACAGCGGCGATGAGGCCATGGCCAAGGCTGTATCAAACTTGGACGTTGTGACAGCGGATCTTCAGACCTCGGTCATGAAGACGCGCATGCAGCCAATCAAGAAAGTATTCGGACGCTTCCCGCGTTTGGTTCGTGATTTGGCACGCAACCTGAAGAAAGAAATCAACCTTGAGCTTGTGGGTGAAGAAACCGACCTCGACAAGAACCTGGTAGAGGCCTTGGCTGACCCGCTGGTGCACTTGGTGCGCAACGCAGTTGACCATGGAATCGAGGAGCCCGCCGAGCGCGAGAAGAATGGCAAAGCCCGTGCCGGCCGTGTCGTTCTGTCTGCGGAGCAGGAGGGCGATCATATCCTGTTGGCCATTTCCGACGATGGCAAAGGGATGGACCCCAACGCTCTGCGCGCCAAGGCTGTTGAAAAAGGCCTGCTCGACAAGGATGCGGCGGAACGTCTGACCGATCTTGAATGCTACAACCTGATCTTTGCACCAGGCTTTTCAACCAAGACCGAAATCTCCGATATTTCCGGTCGCGGTGTGGGCATGGACGTGGTGAAGACCAAGATTACCCAGCTTAACGGCACGGTAAACGTCTTCTCCAATAAGGGGCAGGGCTCCAAGATTGTGATCAAGGTCCCGCTGACCCTGGCGATTATGCCAACCCTGATGGTAATGCTGGGCGATCAGGCCTTTGCATTCCCACTAGTCAACGTGAACGAGATCTTCCACCTGGACCTCTCGCGCACCAATGTGGTCGACGGTCAGGAAGTGGTCGTGGTTCGCGACAAAGCACTGCCGCTGTTCTACCTCAAGCGCTGGCTGGTCAAGGATGCGGCTTACGATGAGCAACAGCAGGAAGGTCACGTTGTTATCCTGTCGGTCGGTACGCAACGCATCGGTTTTGTTGTGGATCAACTGGTAGGTCAGGAAGAAGTAGTCATCAAGCCATTAGGCAAGATGTTGCAAGGAACGCCGGGTATGTCGGGAGCTACCATTACAGGTGATGGCCGGATCGCATTGATCCTTGACGTACCGAGCATGCTCAAGCGCTACGCGCGCCGCGGTATTTGAGTCGAAGCCCCGCCGTTAGGAGTGTCATATGGCTGTAAGAGTGTTGGTGGTGGATGATTCGGGTTTCTTCCGCCGCCGTTTGACTGAAATCCTGGCGGGTGATCCCAATATTACGGTCGTCGGTACGGCGACCAATGGGCGTGAAGGGATTGATCAGGTGATGGCGTTGAAACCCGACGTTGTTACCATGGATTATGAGATGCCCTTCATGGATGGCATTACGGCCGTTCGGCACATCATGCAGAAGTGCCCGACGCCTGTTCTGATGTTTTCGTCGCTGACGCATGAAGGCGCTCGGGTTACGCTCGATGCGCTGGATGCGGGGGCGGTAGATTATCTACCCAAGAATTTTGAGGATATTTCCCGCCATCCCGAGAGCGTAAAGCGCTTGTTGTGCGAGAAGATCCATACCATTGCGCGCAGCAACCGCCGGTTATCGTCTGGAAGTGGGTCGGCCCATGCGCCTGCACCCACCTCGACAACCCCTCGCGCGGCGGCGCGGACTGCTTCGGTACATCCGGCAGGCTCCTCGGCTTCAGCGTCGGTGACCAGTGCTGCGCCACGGCGCAAGAATTACAAGCTGGTGGCTATCGGTACGTCGACCGGTGGTCCTGTGGCGTTGCAACGGGTATTGACCCAATTGCCTGCCAATTTTCCAGCGCCAATCGTGCTGATTCAGCATATGCCTGCCGCCTTTACCAAGGCGTTTGCAGAGCGTCTAGACAAATTGTGCAAGATTTCTGTCAAGGAAGCTGAGGATGGCGATCAGCTTCGTCCTGGGCTGGCGCTACTGGCGCCTGGCGGCAAGCAGATGATGCTGGACGGGCGTGGCGGCGTGAAGATATTGCCGGGCGATGAGCGACTGAATTACAAGCCCTGCGTCGATATCACCTTTGGCTCGGCGGCCAAGGTTTTCCCGGACAAGGTATTGGCGGTGGTGCTGACCGGCATGGGCTCCGATGGCCGTGAAGGTGCTCGCCTGCTCAAGCAGGGCGGTAGCCAGATCTGGGCGCAGGACGAGGCCAGCTGCGTGATTTATGGCATGCCCATGGCCGTGGTCAAGGCAAATCTGGCAGATGCCGTCTACAGTCTTGACGACATCGGTCGACACATTACTGACGCGTGCATGTAATGGTACCGCTCTTGCCAGGCAAGAGCGGCGCCGGATTTGAATTTGACAGGTTTTGGCTTGCCGCCATGCCTTAGGGAGATGATGTGTGGATGTCTTGAGCCTGATTGGCATCCTGTTGGCCTTTATTGCCATCATTGGAGGTAATTTTCTTGAGGGCGGCACCATCGCCGCTCTACTCAACGGACCTGCTGCCCTGATCGTACTGGGCGGCACATGCGGTGCAGCCATGCTGCAGACGCCTATCCGTGTTCTCAAGCGTTCCCTGACAATGCTTAGTTGGGTTTTCCTGCCGCCAAGAGTCGACATGCCAGCCGGTATCAATCGCATCATCGGCTGGAGCATGTCCGCCCGTAAGGAAGGTCTGCTGGGGCTTGAGCCGCTCGTGGATGCCGAACGTGATCCATTCGCCCGCAAAGGTCTGCAGCTACTGGTCGATGGCGCCGAGCCTGAAGCCATTCGCAGCATTCTGGAAGTCGATATGTATGGCCAGGAAGATCGTGATATCCAGGCGGCCAAGCTGTTCGAGGCCATGGGTGGGTATGCGCCTACTATTGGTATCATCGGCGCCGTGATGGGGCTTATCCATGTCATGCAGAATCTGGCAGATCCGTCCCAGTTGGGTAACGGGATCGCTGTTGCATTCGTAGCCACAATCTATGGGGTCGCATTCGCTAACCTGCTGTTACTTCCGATTGCCTATAAGCTCAAAGGCATGGTGCTGCGTCAGACTCGCTACCGGGAAATGCTTCTGGAAGGTTTGTTGTCTATTGGCGAAGGTGAAAACCCTCGTTCTATCGAACTCAAGCTGCAAGGCTTTATGGAGTAAACCGATGCGTCGCCGTCGACACGAGGAGCATGAAAATCACGAACGCTGGCTGGTGTCCTACGCGGATTTCATCACCTTGCTGTTTGCTTTCTTTGTTGTGATGTATTCCATCTCATCCATCAATGAGGGCAAGTACAAAATTCTGTCCGAGACGCTGACCGGTATCTTTACAGAGCCGGATCGCTCCATGAAACCTATTCCTATTGGGGATCAGGTGCCTCGCAGCGTTCAGCCTACCATCGAGCAGAATACGCCTGCATCGGATAACGCGCCGGCGACTACTCAAGCAGTCGATCCGCTTGAGCAGATAGCAACCAGTATGCAGAACGCCTTTGGCGATCTCATCAACTCGGATCAGATGACTCTGAGGGCAACCGAGACTTGGTTAGAAATCGAGCTGAATTCCAATCTGCTTTTTCCTAGCGGGGATGCCATTCCAGGCGATCCAGCCTTTGGCTTGATGGCGAAGGTTGCCAAAATTCTGGCGCCTTACAAGAACCCGATTCAGGTAGAAGGGTTTACTGACAATATTCCCATCAGTACGCCCCAATATCCTACCAACTGGGAGCTTTCAGCGGCGCGATCCGCCAGTATTGCTCGGCTGCTGATTGGTGATGGCGTTACACCCGAACGGCTCGCCGTGGTCGGGTATGGCAGCTATCAACCAATAGCAGATAACTCCACCCCTGAGGGCAGGGCGCGGAACCGTCGGGTGGTGTTGCTCATTTCACGAAATGTCGACATTCACCGTGGCGTGAGTGGTTTTCAGGAGCGCTCCGCTTCTGGCAGAAATGGCACGCAAAGTGCACCTGCTCCCTCCAAGTAAGCGGTAGAACCAATCGCTGTCAAATCTCCGCCGCTGGTATGTCCAGCGGCTTGGCCTTGGCAATGCAGTACGCTGCCTGGGGAGGGTAAAACGTGAGAGTTTGGGCAATAGCCAATCAAAAGGGCGGGGTAGGCAAGACAACAACGTCTGTTTCGCTGGCAGGGCTTCTGGCTGACTCGGGCAAGCGTGTCCTGATAGTCGATCTTGACCCCCATGGCTCCTTGACGAGTTATTTTGGACAGGATCCGGATCGACTGGAGCGCAGCGCCTTCGAACTGTTCCTGCATCAGGGGCAGGTTCCGGACGGGCTACCCAAACAACTTCTGCTACCGACCAGCCATGAGCGCATCTCAATGCTGCCGGCCAGTACGGCGCTGGCGACCTTGGAGCGGCAATCGCCAGGACAGAATGGCATGGGGCTGGTGATTTCCAAAAGCCTCGCGCAGCTGTGGAATGATTTTGATTATGCCCTGATCGACAGTCCGCCCTTGTTGGGCATTCTGATGGTCAATGCATTGGCGGCAAGCCAGCAGTTGGTCATTCCCGTGCAAACGGAATTTCTGGCGATCAAGGGATTGGAGCGTATGGTCAATACATTGGCCATGATCAACCGCTCCAGAAAGCAGGCGCTTCCTTACACGATCGTACCGACTCTGTTCGACCGGCGTACCCAGGCTTCGCTGGGGACGCTTAAGTACCTCCGGGACAATTATGTCGAGCACCTGTGGCAAGCGTTCATTCCCATCGATACCAAGCTGCGGGATGCCAGCCGTGCAGGGATGACCCCCTCGCAGAACGATGCGAATAGTCGTGGTGTCATTGCATATAAGGCGTTGCTTAAGCATCTGCTTGATATGCAGCCTGCCTCGATGAACGTCGCGTGAAGACATGGTGATGCAGTACTCAAGTTTTTGCGGTATCCAGCCGATAGTTTCTTCAATCTTGAAGTGTGATACGTGACATGAGCCGTTCTACTAGCACTGAAATTCGTCCACAGCTGGCTTTGCAGTCCTATTTGGATGCGCTGCTGATGGAGGCGACACTCGAGCTGCCGGTAGAGACGCCTGCCGTCCTCCAGCATGAGGCGGTTGTCGTCTCGTTGGTTGAAGCGGCGCCCGTGTCTGCGTCTGATCCTGTTGCGCCTACGGTTCAGAGCGTGTCTTTAGACGAGTTCGAGGCGGCTGTACGTGAGGAGAAGGCACGCGATGCCCAAATCAGGGAAACGCCTGCCCAGAAGCTTGCCGAGCCCGCCAGCCTGCCTGTGGTGCCGGTTGTTAAGCCTGTAGTGGCAGAGCCGGAAAAAGTTGTTGATACCGTTATTCCGTTAAGAACTGTTCAGGCTGTCGAGCAGCAGGTGCAGCCTTTCAAGGTAAGCGACGACGGAAGGCCGGAATGGGCTGAAGAGCCGTTTGAATGTCTGTTGTTCGACGTGGCGGGGCTGACCCTTGCTGTGCCGCTGATATGTTTGGGAACGATTCATTCACTGGAAGGCCGCGAGCTGACGCCATTGTTTGGTCAGCCCGATTGGTTCCTGGGCATCCTGCCCAGCCCGCAGGGTAATTTGAAGGTATTGGATGCCGCGCGCTGGGTCATGCCTGAGCGCTACCGCGAAGACTTCAAGGAAGGCCTTCGGTTCGTTATCTCGGTTGAAGGGTATGACTGGGGAATTGCGGTACATCAGGTCAGTCGTTCGATACGCCTGGACCCTGCCGAGGTCAAGTGGCGAACGCAACGATCCCAGCGGCCATGGCTGGCGGGAACGGTAATTGAGCATATGTGTGCCTTGCTGGATGTATCGGCGCTTGCGGCGCTGATTGAAAGCGGTGCTGCAAAGCAAAGGAAACAATAGAAGGGTTGGCCTACGCTTAAGGGGTCGATTCTGGATCAACCAAGGCGGGAAGACCGCTAAGACCGCCAAGGCGGTATCAACGAGGCTGGGAAAATGAAGAAAACGTCTGCACAAGGTTCCGAAGATCCAATCCTGCAGTGGGTAACCTTCCGTCTGGACAACGAGACGTACGGTATCAATGTCATGCAGGTTCAGGAAGTGCTGCGCTATACGGAAATAGCACCGGTGCCAGGTGCTCCAAGCTACGTGCTGGGTATCATCAACCTGCGCGGTAATGTCGTGACGGTAATTGATACACGTCAGCGTTTTGGCCTGGACTCTGCCGAGATCACGGATAACACCCGTATCGTGATTATCGAGGCCGACAAGCAAGTCGTTGGTATTCTTGTCGACAGCGTGGCTGAAGTCGTTTATTTGCGTCAGTCTGAAATCGAAACCGCGCCAAACGTGGGTAACGATGAATCCGCCAAGTTTATCCAGGGCGTTTGCAACAAGAACGGCGAGCTGCTGATTCTTGTCGAATTGGATAAGATGATGAGCGAAGAAGAATGGTCTGAGTTGGAAAGTATCTAATGTTGGCAGCGTTGATCGTGCTGGTGTTCATTTGTCTCGGGCTGGCAGGTGCTTGCTTTCTGCTATGGCAGGAGCTTAAACGGCAGGCGTCAAAGCTTGCCCAGCATGAGGAAACAACCGAAAAGCGCTTGAGGGCTCTAGCCAAGCGGCTGGAAACCTATCAGGCCGGCACGGTCCGTATGGGGGAGCAATTGCATGAGATCAATGAGATTGTTGGACCCCTGCCTGACAGGCTGACTCGTATCGAACAAAGCGATCCGGCAAGCCTGTCGTTCAGTCAGGCTGCCCGTCTTGTGGGACTGGGTGCCAGCGTCGATGATCTGACCCAGTCCTGCGGGCTTTCACGAGCCGAGGCCGAGCTGATCAGCAAGATGCATAAGGCGCGTCAGCAATCCTGACAGAGTGTGCTTTGCACGCCTGTCATAAGGTCTGGCGTTATATCCGACAGGCCTTTCGCATTTCTTCATTTACCGAAAAGCCATCAGTTATTTACTGATGGCTTTTTTATGCTCAGGATAAAGTGCTTAGTATTTGACGGGTAGCGCCGGTAGGGTGGGGCCTTCCTGCCTGCAGGGCATGTTTTGCGGATGCTTGCCTTTCAGGTACCAGGCGAACGCGATGATCTCGGCAATCGTGCGGTACAGCGCTTCAGGAATGGCATCGCCAAGCTCAAGGCGTGCCAGCAGGCGTACCAGGTCAGCGTTCTCATAGATAGGGATTTTGTGCTCTCTGGCCAACGCCAGGATGGCTTCGGCAAGATCTGCATCGCCTTTGGCTGTTAGGGTGGGAGCGGTCTGGCCGTCATAGACCAGTGCGATAGCCTGCTTCGAAGTAGTCATGCGTTTTCATCTATCCAGCGTTCTTCAATGTGCGTGCGTAGTCCACGCACCGGTTTTCCCAGCGTGCATTGCAGCTCGCTTACCAGAAGCCCAGCCTCCAGCAATCGCTCCTTGAAATGCTCCAGCTCATGGGTAATGAGCGCGGCGGTTTCCTTCTGCTCGGCCCAGAACTGGCTCGAAAGCGTACCGCGAGCAAGTTTGGCCTCGACCTGCATATTGCCGAGCGGCTCAAGATCAAAGGCAAGGTCGAGCTTCCAGATGCTGTCACGCAGTTCGCCAGCGCTTTTGGAAGGGCGTTCCTCCTGCAGCTTGTATTGCAGGCAGGTGATGCGCTCACCGTTACGCATGGGGAGTTCCCCTTGCCAGGTAAGCAGCATGGACCCGTCCGAGTAGTGCTGTGTCTGTTCAACGCCAGACAGCTGGTGAGTTTGCAGGCGTGATAGGGCTGCTGTTGCCAACTTGAGCAATTCTTCAAGCTCCATGCCTCCCTGCAGCAGCGAGCTAACTATCCGTGACGGCAGAGGAAAGCTCAACGCAGCATGTTTGGGGTTCCCTTGCCCTAATGCCGTTAGAGCATTACGCAGGCTTCCTGGCAGGTTTGGCACGCCGACTTGAGGAGGAAAAGTGGAGGTCGTTGTGGTCTGGCTCAGTTGACCGATCAGGCGGAGCAGGAGCGTCTTGTAGTCCTGCGGCAGCCGTTCGGTCTCCCCTGAAATAAGGTGTCGCTCCAGCAAAATGCCGCTTCGCTCGAACAAGGTTTTTACGACATTAGGGTTCTTGAGTTCTTCAACCTCGGGTACGGAGGCGAGCAGCTGACCAAGCGTATCGCGCAACACGCCGCGCGTGGCGGGCGAGTCCGTGAGTAGCGGCAGAGCTTGAAACAATTGGGCCAGCGAGCCTTGTCGCTGGAACTGAGCCGTCAACTGGTGTCCCAGCTCAATTTGATCGAGTCTTCCGCTGGAGGGCACCAGAGCAACCTGCTGTGCATCGCGTACCGCAACCGTTATCAGGCTGCCGGGCTTAAGGGCATTTAGCGATTCGATTATCAGTTGTTTGCCTGCAAGGGCACCGTTGAGCAATGTCACAACGGATTTGAAGGATATCTGCCCCTCAGAGGCGTCGGCTGGTTGACTGCTGACCACTCGCGTCTGCAGCAGGGTGCCTGGCGGAAGCGCTTTGGTATCCAGGCTTTTCAAAGGCGTCTCTGCCTTGGCCTCGATCTGTACAGCCAGGCGGGTAGACGATAACGCCATGATGTTTAGTAGCGAACCGGTTGGCAGAGGTGAAGTGCTTTCCGCAGGTAGGGTAAGTTGACGTCCATTGGCAAGCGTCAACTGCAGCAATAACTGAAAACTCTGCAGGTTCTGCTTAAGGGCAACAACTTGCGCCTGGGCTGTTTCGCCGGGCAGCAGAGGGCTTTCTGTCGGCAAGGTAATCCGCACGACCGGCTCGGCGGGTAACGCAGCCCGCGTTGGGATAGCTGGGGCAGAAGCGGGGCGGATAGTGCCTATGTCAGCCATGTAGCCACTCTGATAGTTTCATGCAGTCGGTCGTCCAGGCTGGCGTGATGTGTATAATGCTGGCCAATTGACGGGCTTGGTCTTGTTTCCAGCCTACTATAGCGGCCGATTCCGTTCCGACTTGATGCCAATGGTTGCGTGTAGTGATACCCCCTTGTCTTGAAGCCGTTGCGCTCACCTGTGAGCGTGACGAGCGTGTGCTGTTCGAGCAGCTGGATCTTGTGCTCGAATCTGGTGAAATGCTGCAGATAATGGGGCCGAATGGCAGCGGTAAAACTAGTCTGCTACGTCTTTTGGCAGGGCTTATGGCCCCAACGGCCGGTGAGGTGCGTCTGGCTGGTAGGCAGCGACACGAGCCGTTCAGCCAGTTACTCTGGCTTGGTCATGCGACTGGAGTCAAAGGACTCCTGACTGCCGAGGAAAACCTCACATGGTTGTGCGCCTTGAACAAGCCCGCCACTCGGGAAGCGATCTGGCAGGCTCTGGACAACGTAGGGCTGTCTGGCTTCGAGGATGTTCCCTGCCATACGCTTTCTGCCGGACAACAGCGTCGTGTCGCATTGGCTCGCCTGTATCTTGACCCTCCTGCCTTGTGGATACTTGATGAGCCGTTTACGGCTCTCGATCGCCAAGCGGTGGAGCATCTTGAGCAGCACTTGAGCCAGCACTGTGAACAGGGTGGAGCAGTGGTGCTTACTACGCATCATCAAATGACGCAAACGCCGACGCGCTATCGCCAGCTAGAGCTAGGGCAGGGGGTCTCATGAGCGGGTTCTTCGTGCTTCTGCTTAAACGTGAAGCGCTACTGCTATGCCGACGCCCGGTGGAGCTGGCCAATCCGTTGGTGTTCTTTGCGATCGTGATTGCCCTGTTTCCCCTGGCGGTGGGACCTGAAAGCCAGCTGTTGAAAGAGCTGTCGCCAGGGTTGATTTGGGTCGCTGCCTTGTTGGCGGTATTGCTTTCACTGGATGGCCTGTTTCGTAGCGATTTTGAGGACGGCTCACTTGAGCAATGGGTGCTCTCGCCGCATCCACTCTTTGTTCTGGTATTGGCCAAGGTGATGGCGCACTGGGTGTTTACCGGGCTGGCGCTAATCGTACTCTCGCCTGTCCTGGCGCTCATGCTAGGGCTTCCTGTCCAGTGTTTGGGGGTGCTGCTGCTATCGTTGCTGCTCGGTACGCCTGTACTGAGTTTGCTAGGTGCTGTAGGTGCAGCGCTGACTGTAGGGCTCAAGCGGGGCGGGTTGCTGCTGGCTCTGCTTATTCTTCCGCTTTACATTCCGGTGCTCATTCTGGGCAGCGGTGCATTGCAAGCCTCTCTTCATGGAATGCCCGCCGCAGGACAGCTTTTGTGGCTGGGAAGTTTGATGGTTTTATCGCTGACGTTCTCTCCGTTCGCTATTGGCGCTGGGTTACGGATCAGTGTGGGTGAATAATGTGGAACAGTCATGAAGTGGACGTTTTTTCATAAACTGGGCTCGCCCAAATGGTTTTATGCGATCAGTAGCCGGTGGTTGCCCATCCTGGCGTGGGCGGCGGCATGCTTCGTTATGGTAGGCACGGTATGGGGCCTGGTCTTTGCGCCGCAGGATTATCAGCAGGGTAATAGCTTTCGCATCATCTATATCCATGTACCTGCTGCATTTTTGGCGCAGTCGGGGTATCTGCTTCTGGCAATTGCCGGGGTAGTAAGCCTGGTCTGGAAAATGAAGCTGGCCGATGTCGCACTCAAATGCGCAGCACCCGTAGGCGCCTGGATGACTTTTGTTGCGCTGGTAACCGGGTCGATATGGGGCAAGCCAACCTGGGGTGCCTGGTGGGTGTGGGATGCACGGCTGACTTCCATGTTAATCCTGCTGTTCCTGTATTTCGGCATCATTGCGTTGGGGCAGGCTATTTCCAATCGGGAAAGTTCGGCCAAGGCCTGCGCGGTACTCGCCATCGTAGGTGTTATCAACCTGCCAATCATTAAATACAGCGTTGAATGGTGGAACACCCTACATCAGCCTGCCACGTTCACGCTTACCGAAAAACCGGCAATGCCCATCGAGATGTGGCTTCCGCTTCTGATAATGGTGGTTGGTTTTTATTGTTTCTTCGGTGCTGTTGTCCTGATGCGCATGCGTCTTGAAATCTTACGCCGCGAATCACGAACGTCTTGGGCCAAGGCAGTGGTTGAAGAAAGCCTTGGTAAAAGGGGTAAAACATGACGTTTCATTCGATAAGCGAGTTTCTGGCCATGGGTCATCACGGACCTTATGTGTGGTCAGCTTACGGAATCACTGCACTGGTCCTGATAATCAATATCGTGATGCCACGGCTGGCACACCGTCGTTATCTGCAGAGCGAAGCACGCCGCCTGCGTCGGGAGATGAACCCGTGAATGCTGTCCGTAAAAAACGTCTTTTGATCATTCTGGCGATTCTGGCTGGCGTTGGGGTCGCCGTGGCCCTGGCTTTGTCGGCATTGCAACAGAACATCAACCTGTTCTACACGCCCAGCCAGATCGTTTCGGGTGAAGCCCCCGTGGGCACTCGTATCAGGGCGGGCGGTATGGTCGAGCGGGGCTCTCTCCAGCGATCGGCCGACTCGCTCGATGTGCGCTTCATCGTGAGTGATGGCGTTCAACACATTTCCATTAGGTACCATGGCATCCTGCCGGATCTGTTTCGCGAAGGGCAGGGGATCGTCGCGTTAGGCAAGCTCGATGCATCCGGTGTGCTCGATGCCGACGAAGTGTTGGCAAAGCACGACGAAAATTACATGCCGCCTGAAGTAACCAAGGCCCTCAAGGACAGTGGCGCCTACCAGCAGTTTAGTAACCAGAAGGGCAGCTGATGCTGCCGGGCTCTGCATTTTTGTTTTTAATGTAATGCGAGAAATTCATGATTCCTGAACTAGGCCACCTGGCTCTGATACTTGCGCTGTGCATGGCTGTGGTCCAGTCGACGTTTCCCTTGCTGGGCACATGGCGAGGCAACCGGCAATGGATGGGGCTTGCGCGGCCGGCGGCTTGGGGACAATTCGCTTTCCTTCTTTTTTCATTTGGCTGCCTGACCTGGTCATTCCTGACGAACGACTTCTCAGTGACCTATGTGGCGGAGAACTCAAACAGTCTATTGCCCTGGTACTACAAATTCAGTGCAGTCTGGGGTGCGCATGAGGGATCGCTGCTGCTATGGGCTCTGATCCTTGGCGGCTGGACGTTTGCTGTTTCCATCTTCTCCCGGCAATTGCCCGAAGACATGCTGACGCGGGTTCTGTCCATCATGGGAATGATCAGCTCAGGCTTCTTATTGTTCCTGATCATGACGTCCAATCCATTCTCACGCCTGCTGCCCCAGTCGCCTGTGGATGGAAATGACCTGAATCCCTTGTTGCAGGATGTTGGGCTGATTGTGCACCCGCCTATGTTGTATATGGGCTACGTGGGGTTTTCCGTCGCCTTTGCCTTTGCCATCGCGGCCTTGCTGGGCGGGCGCCTGGACGCGGCCTGGGCCCGCTGGTCCCGGCCCTGGACGCTGGTGGCCTGGACATTCCTGGGTATCGGTATTGTCCTGGGTTCCTGGTGGTCCTATTACGAGCTGGGTTGGGGTGGCTGGTGGTTCTGGGACCCGGTAGAAAACGCATCATTCATGCCGTGGCTGGTCGGGACAGCGCTTATCCATTCGTTGTCCGTCACGGAAAAACGTGGGGTCTTCAAGAGCTGGACGGTATTGCTGGCAATTGCTGCGTTTTCCTTGAGTCTTCTGGGTACGTTCCTGGTTCGCTCAGGCGTGCTGACCTCTGTCCATGCGTTTGCTTCAGATCCCACCCGTGGGGTGTTTATCCTTGCCTTCCTTCTGGTCGTGGTAGGCAGCTCGTTAACCCTGTTTGCCCTGCGGGCACCTGTCGTTAAAAGTCAGGTTGGATTTGAGTTGTGGTCTCGGGAAACGCTCCTACTGATCAATAACCTCATTCTGGTCGTAGCGGCGTCCATGATCCTGCTGGGTACGCTGTATCCGCTGGTCATTGATGCGCTAAGCGGTGCCAAGCTGTCTGTTGGTCCGCCTTATTTCAATGCCCTGTTTGTACCGCTGATGGTCATACTGATGATTGCACTGGCAATCGGCGTACTGGTGCGCTGGAAGAGCACCCCTGTGCGCTGGTTGCAGGGTATGCTCATGCCGATACTCATTGTCAGCGTTGTTCTTGGCGTGCTGGCAGCCTTCATGCTGGGCGACTTTCATTGGGCGGTGCTGGCGGCGTGCTCGTTGGCGTCCTGGGTTGTACTGGCTGGCCTTCGCGATCTGCAGGACAAGACGCGCCATAAAGGTTGGCTCAAGGGTATTCGCAGCCTCGGTCGCAGTTACTGGGGGATGCAGGCTGCCCATCTGGGGCTTGCGGTGTTGGCATTAGGGATAGTGCTCTCTACCCAGTTCTCCGCTGAGCGCGACCTGCGCATGGCGCCAGGGGAGTCGGTCGAGCTGGCAGGTTATCACTTCATTTTCGATGGCACTCAGCATTTCGAGGGGCCTAACTTCAAGTCGGACTATGGCACTCTGCGGGTCTCGAAAGGCAATCAGAATGTTGCGGTTCTGCATCCGGAAAAGCGTCTTTATGTAGTACAGCGCTCGGTCATGACCGAGGCAGGCATCGATGCAGGGCTTATGCGTGATTTATACGTGGCGCTTGGTGAGCCGTTGGAAGACGGGGCCTGGGCAGTCCGCATCCATATCAAGCCATTCGTACGCTGGATATGGCTGGGAGGCGTGCTGATGGCGCTAGGTGGACTACTTTCCATGTCGGACAAACGTTATCGACTCAAGGTGCGCCAGCGTGCCAGTCGGTCCCTGGGGCTCAAGGAGGCGCAGGCATGAAGCGTCGCCTGGTTCTGCTGATTCCACTCGTCCTTTTTCTCGTCATGGCTGGCTTTTTGTTCAAGGGCCTGTATCTGAATCCATCCGAGCTACCGTCCGCACTGATCGACAAGCCACTGCCGGCGTTCTCATTGCCTGCTGTTGACGACCCCGGCCGAACCCTGACTCAGGTTGACTTTCAAGGCAGGCCGGCCCTGGTCAATGTATGGGGCACCTGGTGTGTCGCATGCCGGGAGGAGCATCCCGTTCTGAATACGCTCAAAGAGCAGGGCATCGCCATCTATGGCATCAATTACAAGGACGATAATGCCAGCGCATTGAGGTGGCTGAAGGAATTCCACAACCCTTATCAGCTCAACGTTCGCGACGACAAAGGCAGCCTGGGCCTGGACTTGGGTGTATACGGCGCACCAGAAACCTATCTGATCGATAGCAAAGGCGTCATCCGTTACAAGCATGTAGGCATTGTAAGCCAACAGGTGTGGCGTGATGAGCTGGCGCCGCGTTACCAGCAGCTCATGGAGGCGCCATGATCCGACGGATAAGAGCATCGCTATTATTGCTGTTTGTATGGATAGGCGTTGCACAGGCCGCCATCGAAACCTTCGCGTACACAAACGATGCCGAGCGCGAACGCTTTCAAGCACTGACGCGTGAATTGCGCTGCCCGAAGTGCCAGAACCAGGACCTCGCCGACTCGAATGCACCCATCGCCGCTGATTTGCGAGGAGAGATTCATCGTCTGATGAACGAAGGTAAAAGCGATGAGCAGATCATCACCTATCTGGTGGCGCGATATGGTGAGTTCGTCATGTACAGGCCGCCTGTTGAACAGCGGACCTGGCTGCTTTGGTATGGGCCGGCTGCGTTTTTAATCTTAGGGTTCTGTATCATCCTGATCATTGTTCGACGTCGCCAGCAACAAACCTTGCCATCCAATGCTCCATTGTCTGCCGATGAGCAGGCACGCCTTGCATCACTTCTGAAAAAGAAAGATTCCTGATGATCGATTTCTGGCTCGCCATAGGGCTGCTGCTGCTCGTTGCCTTGGGCTTCCTCCTGATTCCCGCGATACGCCGTCAGCACGTTGCCTCTGGTAAAGACCGTGCCGCCGTCAACGTTGAGCTTTACGAGGAGCGACTGACAGAGCTCTCCCAGCAACACGCTGCAGGCTTGTTGACTGCTGAGCAGTGGGAAGAAGCCCGCTCCGAAGCTGCACGTGAGCTGCTTTCCGACACTCAGCAGGCAGACACTGACGCCACAAGCGCTAAAGGCGGGCGCGCTGCGCCGTTGATCGTGGCGTTAATCGTTCCGCTCGTTGGACTTGGACTCTACCTGCATTGGGGTGCCAGCGAACGGGTCGAGCTCACTCGCGAGTTCAGCCAGCCGCCGCGCTCCATGGATGAAATGACTTCCCGGCTAGAGCGCGCGGTTGCCGTCCAGCCTGAGTCTTCTGAAGGCTGGTATCTGCTGGGTCGTACCTATATGAGCCAGGAGCGTTTCAGCGAGGCTGCTCATGCGTTTACCCAGGCAGTCCAGCAGGCCGGGCGTCAACCTGAGCTGCTAGGGCAGCTGGCGCAGGCGCAGTATTTTGCGGACGGTAAAGTCTTGACCCCGGAGGTCAAGACGTTGGCTGACGAAGCGCTCAAGGCCAATCCCAAGGAGATGACTACGCTTGGGCTCCTGGGCATAGCGGCGTTCGAGCAGAAGGATTACGCCGGTGCAATCACTCATTGGCAAACCTTGGTCGATCAGCTGCCTACTGGTGATCCGTCCCGTAAGGCTATTCAAAGTGGTATCGAGCGGGCCCGGCGCTATATGGGCGCTAGCGGCGAAGCTGTATCTTCAGTCAGTGCTACTCAATCAGTTACCCTGAGCGTCACGGTAAGTCTTGATCCAGGCGTGAGCTCACGTGTCAAGGCGAGTGATACCGTGTTCGTGTTTGCCCGCGCTGTATCAGGGCCACCCATGCCATTGGCAGTAAAGCGTCTGACAGTAGCGGACCTGCCTGCCAGGGTATCGCTGAGTGACGCAGATGCGATGATGCCGCAGCTGAAGCTGTCAGGTTTTGATCAGGTTCAGCTGGTTGCGCGTATCTCTCGGCAGGGAAATCCGACGTCAGGTGAGTGGGTTGCGCTTGGCAAGCCGATTGCGGTGAAAGATGCCCAGCCGCAGCAGTTGAAAATAACGCAACCCGACGCCAATTAGAATATTTGCATGGCTTCTTGCAGGAGAGGCCATGCCTTGCCGGATGGCTGTGCGCAAGCATTCGCCTCCCGCTACACTTAAGCCTTTATTTGCAGGTATTTCTACTTAGCAGGAGCGGGAGCATGTCCACACCCTTTGCCCAGATGCTCGATAACATCACGCCGGAAATCTACGAGAACCTAAAACGCGCCGTAGAAATCGGTAAATGGCCGGATGGCCGCAAGCTGACGCGCGAGCAGGTCGAGCTCAGTTTGCAGGCAGTCATTGCCTATGAGGCCAGGCATGTCCCGGAGGACCAGCGAGTCGGCTACATGGGACCACAGGAATGCAGCTCAAAGTCCGAGCCTATTCCCAATCTTCTCTTCAAGTCCGACGCGATTCACTGATTCTCGCATCACCGCAGTTCCAAGCGCCGCGGCCTAAACCGTGGCGCTTTCATTTTAAAAGGTAGTGCAACACCATGACAGAGTTAGGGCGCGGCGCGCTAAGCAAGATGACGGTGCGTCTCGGCGAGCCCGTGCAGTATTCGTTTCGCCTGGGCGAAACAGAGGTTCCCATCAATCCGCTGATTGGCGAAAGAATCCGTCTGGAGTACCTGGGTGTAATCCATTGCACCCATTGTGGCCGCAAGACCAAGAAGAGCTTCGGTCAGGGTTACTGTTATCCCTGTTTTACCTCCCTTGCCCAGTGCGATAGCTGCATGATGAGTCCTGAAAAGTGCCATTTCGAGCATGGCACCTGTCGCGAGCCGGAGTGGGGAGAGTCTTTTTGCATGACGCCCCATATCGTCTATCTGGCCAACTCCTCAGGGCTTAAGGTCGGTATTACGCGTGCCAATCAGATACCTACTCGCTGGATCGACCAGGGTGCTCATCAGGCGCTAGCCATCTTGCGTGTGGCTACCCGGCAGCAATCGGGTCTGGTGGAGGACCTTTTTCGTAGCCAGGTAGGAGACCGCACCAACTGGCGCGCTATGCTCAAGGGAGAGGCAGAGCAGGCGGACCTCGCTGCGCTGCGCGACCAGATTCTGGATGCCTGTGCGCAAGGGATGCACGTGCTTCAGGAGCGTTTTGGCCTGCAGGCGATCCAACCAATAGTCGACATGGAGCCGCTTCAGATTCATTATCCGGTTACGGTGTATCCCACCAAGATTGTTAGCCACGATCTGGAGAAGACGCCTGTAGTAGAAGGCACACTGCTTGGTATCAAGGGTCAATATCTGATGTTTGATACCGGGGTCATTAATATTCGCAAATACACAGCTTACCAGCTGGCCGTGCATCATTAAGCCGCCGCGGTACAACCGCCGTCGTGAATTAGCATAAGGGTTACGTCATGCGCACCGAGCAACCGAAGACGATACATCTCAAGGACTATCAGGCCCCTGAGTACCTCATTGACGAGACGCATCTCACGTTCGAGCTGTTCGATGACCATACGCTCGTTCATGCCGAGTTGCATATGCGGCGTAACCCTGACCGAGGCGCCGGTCTGCCACCCCTTGTTTTGCAGGGGGAAGAGCTTGAGCTGTTGAGCCTATCGGTCAATGCCGAGCCCCAGACGCCTAATGAGTATCAGGTCGAGTCCGATCACCTGACGATCCAGCCCTGTGGCAACAACTTCACTCTCAGCACCACTGTACGCATCCATCCGGAAACCAATACGGCGCTGGAAGGCCTGTATACCTCTGGCAAGATGTTCTGTACGCAGTGCGAGGCCGAGGGTTTCCGCAAGATCACCTACTACCTCGACCGCCCGGATGTGATGAGCGTATTTACCACAACCATCAAGGCGGACAAGGTCAAGTATCCGATCCTGCTTTCCAATGGCAATCCGATTGCCAGCGGTGAGGAAGAGGGCGGACGTCACTGGGCGACCTGGGAAGATCCCTTCAAGAAGCCGTCTTATCTGTTCGCGCTGGTAGCCGGTGACCTGTGGTGTATTGAGGATACATACACCACAGGAAGCGGACGCGATGTAGCCCTGCGGATCTATGTGGAGCCGGAAAACATCGGCAAGCTGCAGCATGCCATGGACAGCCTCAAGCGCTCCATGCGTTGGGATGAGGAAGTCTATGGCCGCGAGTACGATCTGGATATTTTCATGATCGTTGCGGTAAACGACTTCAACATGGGCGCCATGGAAAACAAAGGGCTGAACATTTTCAATTCCAGCGCTGTTCTGGCGAGCCCGGACACTGCCACAGACGCCGCGCATCAGCGGGTCGAGGCTATCGTTGCCCATGAATACTTCCATAACTGGTCGGGTAACCGTGTCACTTGCCGTGACTGGTTCCAGCTGTCCCTGAAGGAAGGCTTTACCGTATTCCGTGATGCCGGATTCTCCTCCGACATGAACTCGGAAACAGTCAAGCGTATCGAGGACGTGGCTTTTCTGCGGACCAATCAGTTCGCAGAGGACGCCGGTCCGATGGCACACCCGGTGCGCCCGGATTCCTTTATCGAGATCTCCAACTTCTACACCCTGACTGTCTATGAAAAGGGTGCTGAGGTGGTGCGCATGCTGCACACCCTGCTAGGTGCAGATGGTTTCCGCAAGGGGACCGATCTGTACTTCGAGCGCCATGATGGCCAGGCGGTCACGGTCGAGGATTTCGTCAAGGCCTTGGAAGATGCTAACGACGCCGACTTCACTCAGTTCAAGCGCTGGTACAGCCAGTCCGGTACACCGCGTCTGGAGGTGGCTGAAGCCTTTGATGAACAGGCCAAAACCTATACGCTGACCTTCCGCCAGAGCTGCCCGCCAACCCCTGGCCAGTCCACCAAGGAGCCGTTCGTAATTCCGGTCAAGTTAGGGCTGTTGGGGGGGCAAGGGCAAGAATTGCCGCTACGCCTTGCTGGTGAGACGGAAGACGCTGTAACGGATCGCGTGATTGCCGTAACCGAGGTCGAGCAGTCCTTTACGTTCGAAGGTATTACGGAAAAACCGCTGCCCTCATTGCTGCGCGGATTCTCCGCACCGGTCAAGCTTAGCTTCCCCTATACACGTGAGCAGCTGATGTTCCTCATGCAGCACGATTCCGACGGGTTCAATCGTTGGGATGCTGGTCAGCAACTGGCTGTACAGGTCTTGCAGGAGCTGATCATTCAGCAGCAGAAGGGTGAGGTGATGGTACTCGACCAGCGTCTTGTCGAGGCGCTGCGCACGGTACTGGAAGATGAGCGCCTGGATCAGGCTATGGTGGCAGAAATGCTGGCGCTTCCAACGGAGGCGTATCTGGTCGAGCTGTCTGAGGTCGCCGATATCGATGCTATCCATGCTGCCCGTGACTTCGCTCGTGATGAGTTGGTTAAGGCGTTGTATGAGCCGCTTTGGAAGCGCTATCAGGCGAACCGCGAAACCTCACGCAATACGCCGTATGTTGCCCAGGCGGATCATATTGCCCGCCGCAGTTTGCAGAACATCGCACTAGGCTATCTCATGCTGAGCCGCAAGCCGGAAGTGGTTGCAGCGGCTCTGGAGCAGTTCGACAACTGTGACAACATGACGGAACGCCTGGCGGCGCTGTCAGCCTTGGTAAACTCCGACTTCGAGGCAGAGAAGACCGAGGTTCTGGAGCGCTTTGCCGAGTGCTATAAGAATGATCCGCTGGTCATGGACTCCTGGTTCAGTGTGCAGGCGGCCAGTTACCGTCCGGGTGGTTTGGACCGTGTCAAGGCATTGATGGGGCATCCTGCCTTCACCTTGAAGAACCCCAACAAGGTTCGTGCACTTATCGGCGCCTTCGCCAACCAGAACCTGATTAATTTCCATCAAAAAGACGGCAGCGGTTATCGCTTCCTGGCTGATCAGATCATTACGCTCAATGCCTTGAATCCGCAGATTGCATCCCGCCTGCTAACGCCGTTGACCCGCTGGCGCAAGTACGATGAAACCCGCCAGCAACTCATGCGTGGGGAACTGGAGCGGATCATGGCAAGCGGTCAGCTCTCGAGTGATGTGTATGAAGTGGTAAGCAAGAGCTTGGCATAACGTAAATGCTTGGGTAGCAGGCCTGAAGGATGGGCCTGCTACTTCCGGCTGATGCCTATAGAGTGATGAGCAGGCGGGAGCTTGCCGTGACAGTTCAGGCGAGTTCGCTACCGCTTGCACGCTTCTGTCATGAGTGATGTTTGTTCTTTCCTGGCATTCTGGTCGCGCGGACTTTCCATGGTGTCGCTCCATAACGCTTGGGTATCGACATGAGATACCTTTGCGCCAATCGGCGTACAGCTGACCCGTCAGCGGGGCTGATTGCAATCTGTTCGAAACCGCAAAAACCTGTAGGACATACGTGTAAGAAACGCTTCCTAAAGGAATCGTGCTTCAGTCACTGCTCCCGGATGTGCGCCCAGCGGATAGCCAGACGTTTGAAAAAAATAAAATGATCACGAGTGGCGCTCGGTTCGTGTGAGCGCCACTGGACGGTAATGCCCGGCAGCATGGCTTAGTCAATAAAGCGAGGCGTCGGCCCCTGGATTTTTAACGTACTCAATCCGTTGCCCTGTTTGCATACCTGCACCTGGACAGGAATACGCTCATGCATTTCCTGGACATGGGAAATGACAGCAACCTTGCGGCCTTGAGCTTGAAGTCCGTCTAATGCGTCCATGGCAAGCTGTAGCGAATCAGGGTCAAGGCTGCCAAAGCCCTCATCAATAAACAGCGACTCGATCTTCAGGTTAGTCGACGCCATGGAGGCGAGACCCAGGGCCAGTGCCAGTGAAACGAGAAATGTTTCTCCACCGGACAGAGAATGTACCGAGCGCAGCTCATCGCCCATTTCGGTATCCATAACCAAGAGCCCTAGCGCACTGCCGCCTCGCTTGAGCCGATAGCGGCGGACCAGCTGCTGGAGTTGAGCATTGGCATGATGGATCAGCAGATCCAGATTGTAGCCTTGAGCAATCTTGCGGAAGGTATGACCATCGGCAGAGCCGATCAGCTCGTCCAGCCTGGCCCAGCGAAGATACTCCGCGCGGGCGCTCTCGATCGCGTTCAGCAACTCAGCGCTTTGTGTGCGCCGACGGTTGTCTTCAGCGATTTCAGCCCGTAGTTCGGCATGGCGTTCCTGAGAGGCCTGGTTGAGTTGGCTCAGCTCTGTCCAGCGCTGCTCCAGCGTCTCCGGCTCAGGAAGGTCGGCCCGCTCGGTCCGGTGGGCTGCCAGACGTTTTTCACGCTCTTGAACGACCACGTCAGCCTCATTGACAGCCCGTTCCAGGGTCTGCAACTGCTGGCGCAAGGCAGTGTGCTCACGGTCATCGATACCCAGCAGTCGAGTCAGCAGTGTCTCGTCAAGCGTACTGTGCTGGACCCGCCAGGCGTCAAGCTCGACGAGAAGTAGACGATGTGCGGAGTCCAGCTTTTGCGCTTCGCCTCGCTTGAGCTCAACAGTATGGCGTAATTGCTCATGGTTCAGATTGACCTCATTCCAGGCTTCCCTGGCTTGACTTTCTGCTTGGCGTGCCTGTTCAACGGATTGGTTCAATGCCTGTTGCCAGGCATGGGGGCTGGCATGTTCACCCAATGTTGTCTGAAGGCGCAGCTGACCGCTCGTCAATTGTTCTTCCAGTGTTGCCAGCAGACTGGAAAGCTTTTCGTGCTGCTGAAGTCTGGTCTGCTGTTGATAACGCTCACGCTCAAGGTCGAGCGTGCAGGTCGTCAACGTCTTTTCCAGCTCCTGTTTCCGTAGCAGGTGATGGTGTCGGGCTTCTATGAGCGCTTCCAAGCGCGTAAACGTAGGCTGGGGCTGCTGTTGCCAATGTTCCAGCCAGGGTGCAGGCAGTAGTGCAGTGAGCTCAGCCAGCTCCTGAGCGTGTCGAAGCTCATCCTGCTGGATGGCTTTCAGGTGTTCTTCCAACTCCCATGCGGCCTGCTGGCTACGCTCGCGGGCGGTTTGCCAGCGCTCCTGTAAGCCATCGATTTTTTGCTGGTGATTCAATAGGAACTGCAGGCGCGTTTCTTCGGTCTGGATGCGCTTGCTGAGTGCTGTCAATTGTTCGTTCAGCCAGAAAGAGCGATGCTCCTCAGGTTGGGCGAGAAGTGTCTTGCCTTCCGGGTGGCCTCGCAGCTGCTCATGTATTCCCAACTGCTGTGCGGTCAGCTGTTCTTCTTGCTGCTTGAGATCCTTGAGTCGTTCATTCAGACCGGCAACAGCGCTTCGTAGACCAATCAGGCGTTCGTACAGCTGTTGCACATGTAGTCGAGCCTGCTCTTCTTCCCGAGCTTCATGGGAGGCTATAGCCTTTGCCAGAACACTCTCCTGATGAAAAGGATGCTCCTGGCTGCCGCACACAGGGCAGGGCTCGCCTTCTACGAGTTGGGCACGCAGCTTTTCCACGCTTACGCTGCGCATCAGCCGTTGCCGCTCAAGTATGGCAAGGGTGACCTTGAGGTCGCGCTCGGCTTCGGCGTGCTCTGCAGCGGCGCGCTTACCCTCGGCTATGGTGTGGGCCCGCTCCTGCAAGAGCGCTGTCTGCTTTTCCTGATTACTGAGCCAATAGCCTTCGAGCTCTTCTCCTTGTTGCCAGAGATAGATGAGTCGTTCCAGTGAGCTGAGCAGGGGGCGGCTGGCCTGTTGCTGTTGCGTCAGCGCCTGGATTTGCTCGCTCAGGTTGCCTTCCGCGCCGGA
This sequence comes from Pseudomonas sp. LTJR-52, assembly GCF_003691465.1. NCBI lineage: Bacteria > Pseudomonadati > Pseudomonadota > Gammaproteobacteria > Pseudomonadales > Pseudomonadaceae > Pseudomonas > Pseudomonas sp. LTJR-52. The sequence goes on along the minus strand of NZ_CP033105.1, from coordinate 2,904,672 downwards.
TTCCTGCTGGAGCGTCTGGATGGCTGTCTGATAAGTATCGGCCTCTTCCTGGGCTTTTTTTACAGCAGCCTGTAACTGGGGAATGCGCAGGCGGGACCCCGCCAAGCGCTCGCCGAGCTGCAGGTTCTGCTGAAGGCGAGGGCGGTAGGCTGACCAGGCATCACATAATGCTGACAGTGCCTCGCTTGCCTGAAGCTGTGTGGCTATCTGCTCCAGTGCCTGACGTTGCTCCACCTCGGTAGCCGCCAAGGCATTGATCCTTGCCAGGGACTCGCGTTGAAACGAGTCTTCTTGACGCCACGCCTCGCGGGTCTGCTGGACGTCGATCTTGAGGCGGCTGAGGTCGTTCTCTTCCTGAAAAGCCTGTTGCAGTGGATCGGCACTTTGATGCAGGGCTTCTTCCGCGGTTTGGCGACGGGTTTGAGCGTGCTGCTGGCGTTCTGTCAACTCGTCCAGGCGTTGTTCAAGCGCTTGTTTTTGCTGTTCAAGCTGTATGAGGTGGGCCGTCAGCTGGCCCATGTCATGCTCAAGCTGCGCCTTCTGCTGATAGCGATGACGCTGTGGTAGCAACTGATCTAGCCAATGAAGCGTCTGGCGCGCCTCTGTATGCTCATCGTGTTGCTGCTGCACTGTTGTACGCGTTGTCTGGGCCTGAGCAAGTTCCTGCTCCAATCGCTTCAAATCCCTTAACCAGCGCTGCTGCTGTTCCACCTCACCAAGCTCGACCTGAATGCGGGCCAAGGCTTCCAGCGTGCTCTGGCATTGGGTTTCGAGTGCTGTGCGGCCAGCGTCGTCCAGGGGGCGGACACCACCTGCTTGCTGTTCCAGTTGATCAAGGGATTGCCGAGCCTGTTTCGCCCGTTCGAAGGCGCGTCGGCCAAGCTGGCTATAGATCGCAGTATCGGTCAGTTTTTCCAAGAGTTCGCTGCGGCCGTTGTCGTCCGCTTTCAGAAAGGCGCTGAACTCGCTTTGCGCCAGTAGCACTGCGCGGGTGAACTGTTCAAAGGTAAGGCCCAGGCGCTGCTCAAGCTGGGTTTTGAATTCGGCTTTCTTGTCGGCTGCCAACAGCTGCTGCGTGTCCAGGTTCCGCAGGCTCTGGCGGCTGGGCTGAAGTTTTCCATCCGCTCTGTCTCGAGCGCGATTGGCTTCCCAGCGTGCACGGTAGCGATAACCGTCGATACCCAGGAAGTCCACTTCAGCATAGCCTGCACCGCTACCGCGGCGAAGAAGGGTACGTGGATCGCCTGTAGCAATTTCGTTGTCGCCGTCTGGCACCTTGGCTTCCTTGCGCACATTGCTAAGGCGTGGCACTTCACCAAACAGCCCTAGCGAAAGGGCATCCAGCAGTGTGCTCTTGCCTGAACCGGTTGGGCCGGTAATGGCAAACAGGCCGGTGCTGGCAAGGGGTTCAGCGGTGAAGTCCAGCTCATGCGGGCCGGCAAGAGAGGCGAGGTTTTTCAGGCGAACGGCCAGAATCTTCATGCCTGTTCTCCCAGTGCGATGTCTTCAAGCAACTGGGCAAAATCGTCCAGTGTGGACGATTCTGGCACTTGCCCATAGGTATCCTGCCAGGCACGGCTGAAAAGCTCTTGTGGCGTCAGTTGCTCCAGCGCCACCAGCTCCGGCGACTCGCTGGAAGTACTGACGGCTCCCGCGTATTGCACGCCGATCCGTACGAGGCGCAGCGATTTTCTTTCAAGAGCAGACTCCAGCCGCTGCCGTAGATCGGGTTGGGGTGCGTCGAGTATGACTCTGACTTCGAGCCAGGGAGCCAAGTGGCTTTCGGGGGTATTGAAGAGGTCGATTTCGGATTGGCTTTTGAGATGCTCAAGGATATCTGCCAGTGGTGCAGGGCCCAGGCGCACCATGTCCACGGCTCGCGGGATCCGAATGCTCTCGACAGTCTTGAGCGCTTCTCCTTCGAACTGAACATCAAGAATCTGGTGAGGATAGTCCACTTCCGCGAACGAGAGGGGAAGGGGAGATCCGCTGTACCGGATACGCTCCTGCTTGGCTACCTTTTGCGGCTTATGCAAATGACCCAATGCCACATAGGCAATGCTTGGGGGAAACAGAGAGGCAGGTTGAGCTTCGGCATTACCAACAATAATGTTGCGCTCTGAATCCTCCGATATCTGGCCTCCCGCCAGGTGTGCGTGGCTCATGGCGATAAGAGCCTGGCCTGGTGTGCGACGTGTTTCAGCGTGGGCAATCAGCTCTGCGTGTACCTTGGCGATACCCTCCATATAGGTACCGTCACTTCCCCCTGTTACTTCTGCCGGTCGTAAAAAAGGTAGGGCTAGGCACCAGGCTCTAATCGCGCCGTTTGCATCGGTAAGCGGAACCATTAGCCGCCTGGCATCCAGCGAGCCGTCATCCAGCCAAAGCACTCGGCCTAACGCATGGGTCCGCAGGCTGCGCATGAGCGGAGCGGGAAGTTCAATCCGGGCTCCGGAGTCATGGTTGCCTGCAATCATCACCACCGTTAGCGTAGGAAGCGCCAGGTGTGCCTGTACGATAAAGTCATAGAGGCGCTCCTGCGCCTTGACCGGCGGGTTGATCGTGTCGAAGACGTCGCCAGCGATGAGCAGGGCGTCGGGGCGGCGTGCCTTGAGTTGTGCCAACAGCCAATCGAGAAAACAGGCGTGTTCGAAGTCGCGATCCTGACCATGAAGGGTCTGGCCAAGATGCCAGTCGGAAGTATGAAGAATACGCATGGTGTTCCTGTTCAGGCGTGTGGTCGAGGCGTTGCGCCCGGACCATCAGCGCGGGTATAGCGGTGGCAGTGAGCCAGGCTCCTGTTGTACGGGCTGCGTAGAGGGTGGTAAAGCCTGGAACGCCTGCCACAGTGTCTCGCCTTGCCAATGCTGTCCACTTTCGCTGTAAAGCGCGCCGTTAAGGTCATCCAGAGCGACAGAAAGCGGATCGAAGCGGGCTGCCATTTCTGCCAGGGTTTCTGGCTGTTGTCGAGCCCAGGCATCGAGCGCCTGACGCGTGGCATGCGGATCGTTAGCCTGGCAGGCGCGTCGCAAATCATCGAGCAGCGTGCGTGGGCTCGGGCCGGCAGGAGCCATTTTAATAATGGCGGGCAGTTGGCGGGCTCGCCACCATAGCCCGAAACCCAACAGTGTGGTCAGAAGCAGAATAAAACTGGCCAGCTGCCATGGCCAGAGAGGTAGTCGCTTCCCGTTCACACTGGTAGAGGCCTGCCCTGGGGACGGTGGCATTAGGGCCGGGTCGGCAGCGACGGTAAGGGTATGGGTAGGTAGCTGTGTACGCTCAAGTTGGTCGGTCCGAGTATTCCACCAGACAACTTCCAGAGCAGGTAGAGTGATGTCGCCGCTCCGGTTGGGTACGAGCGCCTCCCGCTCCTCGCGACTGCCGACCAGGCTTTGATCCTGCATGTCGTTGGTCAGCTTGGCCTGGTCTGGATAGCGGCGAAGCCCGTCTACAATCGGCTGCGGCAGAGGCGGCAGCTGTGCACTGGACAGGCCTTCTGCCTTGAGAAGAAGGTGGCGTGTTAATACGGCGCCCTGGCGCGCTTCTTCCGGCTGGGGATTCCACGCTTCGCTCAGCTCGATATGACGTGCCGGTAGCCAGGGTGCGTCAGCAGGATAATCGGCAGGCTTGGCTTTGACCTGAATGGGAATCTCGCTGGTATCCACGCGTATTACCCGACCCGGCCTTGAGCTGAACGGAGACGACTGCTGACCACTGGTTGAGGTATCAACCGCCGTGGCACTGAACGACAGGCTGGGGATGCGTAATAGACCGCTTTGCTGCGGAAAAATGGCATAGCGAATCTCGATAACACCATGTCTCACGCCGCCAATGGTCTGCTCATACGTCCTGGGCTCTCCCAAAGGTTCGACGCGCGCTGATGGCATGCTCAGCGTACTGAGGTTACTGTCATCGTAAAGCGGTACGGAGTGGAGGATGCGTAGCGTCAGGACCAGCTGCGCCTGCACATAAACGGTTTCCTGATCTACCGTAGCATCGATAAAGACCGGCTCCAGGTTTTGGGCACTGGGGGTGAGTGTCGAAGTTTCGTTGACATGCAGCGTAATCGGCTGGCTTCGCACCCCACTAAGGATCAGCGGGGGAATCACTACGATTCCGCGCTGCCGCGGTTGAAGCGTTACGATCCAGCGGGTGATAGGCTCGCTTTGATCGGGACCCGTACTTAACTGGTTGATCTGGCGTGTGCCGAGAATATCGAACTGGGGCTCCAGAGGAGACAGATCCGGTTTGCCGAAAAGCGTCGGATCGCTTGATTCGAGGACAAGCTCGAAGGTCTCGCCAGGTACGAGTTGGGTATGGTCCACGCGAGCCGTAAAGTCTGCCCCCCAGCCAGGCAGACTGACCAACAGAAGCAGGGTGAGCGCAATACGGACTAGGCTCATGGTGTTCTATTTTCCTGTTTTTGTTGCTGATACCAGAACTTGCGGCGTAACAGCTCTGCGGGATCGTCTGGTATTTCCCTTAGCCATTGTTCCAGTGACTGCCTGCGTTCCTCGCTCAGTACGTTCGAGTGAGGCTGGGACAGAAGGTCGTCGTTCTCTTCCTCGGTCTCGACGGCCTCGCTATCGCTGGCTTCTCCTGGGGTTTGGCCAACGGGCTGCCCTGATTCGTCATGGTTCGACGCAGCCCTTGGCTCATCAGTGGCGTCACTGTTTTGCGGTGAGGGTTGGGCTTGGGTGTCGGACTGACTGTGCTGGTCGTCACTTCCTGCTTCATTGGGCGTGGCGTCCTGAGCGGTTGCCTGTTCCTGTTGCTGTTTGAGCAAGGCTTCTACCAGGGCTCTGTTATGGAGGGCCTCGGGAAAATTGCTTTGCAGCCTGAGTGCTTGGTCATAAGCGTCCAGCGCGCCAGTCAATTGACCGGCTTTGGCCAGGGCGTTAGCGCGGTTGTAGTGATCTACCGCACTGTTGCCCTGGGCAAAGGTTTTGGCAGCCTCTTCATATTGACCTGCTTCGTATTGGGCGACACCACGCCATTCACGATTCTCGAACCGTCGAGCGGCTTCGTCAGGACGTTGCGCTTCAAGCAAACGGGCGCCTTGCTGATCCTTGCGCAACCAGAGATCTTCGAACGCAAACGCGTGAGCGGGAGGTGGCATGACAAACAGCAAAAGCGGTATACACAAGAGCCAGCCTTTTCGCCCTGCGCATGCAGCCAGAATCAGCACGGGGATAAGCAGCCAGTAGCCTTGGTCGACCCAGGCATCGAGGCGTACCTGTTCCTGTCGCTCGGCTACGGTGTCCGGTGTGTCGAGCAGACCCAACGCGCGGAGGTCACGCTCATCAGGCTGTTGGCGCTGATACTGCGCACCCACCGATTGAGCGAAGCGGAGCAAGGTAGCCTCATCCAGGCGTGACAGCAGGATATTACCTTGATTGTCGGTCAGATAGCCGCCTTCTTCCCGCGCCATCGGCGCACCTTCAAGTGTCCCCATACCCAGCATAAGCAAGGGAACCCGATAGCTGGACAGCGCTTCACGTATGCCTTTCTGTTCCTGGGTGCTGAGCTGGCTGGTTATCAGTAAGACTCGTCCTCCTGTACCGCTGCCTTGCCGGAGTAGCTGCAGTGCCTGGCGTACCGCTAAATCCGCACGCTCGCCGGCTTCTGGCATGATCGCCGGACGCACGGCTTCCAGTAGGCTTTGTGCCGTATGCAGGTCGTTGGTCAGCGGGACCAGGACATGACTGCTGCCGGCATAGACGACAATGGCTGTTTCAGCATCCCGACGTGCCGCCAACAGGTCCAGAATGGTGTGCTGGGCCTGAATCAGGCGAGAAGGGGAAACGTCCGAAGCCAGCATGTCCGGCGTCATGTCGAGCACGATAACCAGCGGATCGGTACGTGTATAAGCCGGCTGCTCTGCGCGCTGCCAGCTGGGGCCGCTCAATGCCAGGATTGCCAGCGCAGCGCCAAGACCAAACAGTAACAACGGCAGGCGTTGGGTATCCCTGGACGGTGTGGTCAGCAGCCATTCGTGAAATGCCGTTGGCAAAAGCCGTTGCCAATGTCCTACGCGACGCGGACGATGCCACAGCTTCCAGAGTAGCCAGAGCAGCACAGGGAATGCCAGAAGCCAGAGAGGACGCGACAGGTGTGGAATCAGCGACATCATGTCTGTTTCCTCCCGCGCGCCTGTGCGTAGGCACGCAGCCGGGGAATACGCCGCCAGGGTTTCGGCCAGATATGCAAGGCAGCGGCGATCAGGCTGGTCAGAACGGCAAGACTCAGTGGCCAGTAAAAGAGCGCTTTGGCTGGACGTACACGGGTGGGCTGTTGTGCAATCGGCTCGAAGCTGTTGAGTTCATTCGAGATGGCAGACAGCTCTTCCTGCGAACGGGCACGGAAATAGCGGCCTCCGGTTTCCTTGGCAATGGCTTTGAGTGTGTCCTCATCCAGATCCAGGCTGCTGAAACCGAATAGGCTCGAGAGACTGGCCTGTTGTGGGTCGGCACCAATCCCGATGGCATAGATCCGTACATGCTCTTCGGCGGCCAGGCGAGCAGCGATCAGTGGATCGACGCGGCCACCGTTATTGGCGCCATCCGTAATCAAGACCATGACTCGACTATTTTCCGGACGCATCCTCAAATGCTTTACCGCCAAGCCAATGGCATCACCGATAGCGGTATTCTTGCCTGCAATACCTACCAGGGCCTCATCGAGCAGGGCATGGACCGTCCGGCGATCAAAGGTGAGCGGCGCCTGCACATAAGCTTGCGAACCAAAGAGGATAAGACCGATGCGATCACCCGTGCGGCCTTCGATAAAATCTCCGATCAGATGCTTTACCAGGGTGAGGCGGCTGATGTCTTCTCCCTTCCAGGTCATGTCGGGATAATCCATGGAGCCAGACACGTCAACGGCCAGCAAGATGTCTCGGCCACTGGTAGGAAGCGGAAGGGGTGAACCCACCCATTGAGGACGAGCTGTTGCTGCCAGAAGCAGCACCCAGATCAATATAAACGGCAACTGCCGCTTCAGGGCAGGCAGACGTGTATGGGCGCGGTGTCCTGCAAGGTGCTCAAGTTCTTTCAGAAAACTGACCTTGAGTGCTGACTCCTGGCTTTGCGCAGGCGGCAGTATCAGCCTGGCCACCCAGGGCAAGGGTGCCAGGAAAAATATCCACGGCCAGGCAAATTCAAACATGTTTGCGAATCCATATGCTGACCGCGGCGTAAAGGCCATCGATGGTCTTGTCGTCCAACCGGCAGTCCGGGCGATAAGCGCCTTCTACCAAGACCATCCAGCGTGTCAGGCCAGCTGCCGTACACCGGGTGTCGAGAAAGGCCAGCCAGGCGCGCCCGCTCAATGTCTGGCAGTGGCTGTCGGGATAGCGGGTCATGCACAGCCGTTTGAGCAGGGCATTGAGACTTTGCAGCCAGGGTCCGGCGGATTCGCCATAGGGACGGGGCATTTGTGCCAGCTCAAGCAGTGCCGCCCGGCGAGGCCCCTCCAGTTGCTCTTCTTCTGAAACAGGCTGCTCCACAGTCGTCTGGCGCCGATGCCGCCATACCATGAATGCTACAGCAGGTAACGCCACTAACATGACCAGCGCTATCCACCAGCCGGGTGCCAACGGCCAGAGCGAAACGGGCTCGGGCCTGACCAGAGGGGCCAATTGATCAAGCGGGTTCATTGCTGGTAGCCAGGCTGATGCTGGTGCAGATGCTTGCGCAGCTGCTCAATCAGGTCGTGGGAAGTAGAAAGCGGAAGCAGCGGGATACCCAGTCGCTGGCTTAGGCGTGTCCAGCGCTCCCGACGCTGCTTTGCCTGCTGCAGGTAGGCGTTCGACAGCGTGCCGTTCAGTGTGTCGATTTCAAGCTCGGTGTCGTGCTGGGCGAAGCGAAGAAATCCGGCTGCTGGCAAACGGTGGTCCAGCGGATCGGAGACCGGTAACAGAACCAGATCTGTATGGCGAGACGCCAGGGCCAGTTGCTGCTCCGCGGCCTCGCTCAGGCTACGCTCATCGCATAGGATCAATGCCATGCTGCCTGGACGCAGTACTTCACGTGCGCGCCGCAGCACCAATGAAAAGGCGTCGCTCGGAAGTTTGGGTTCGGTCTGGTCCATAAGACTGTGATTGGCCTTGATCAGATGATCGAACAACCTCAGCAGGTTTTGCTTGCTGCGCCGGGGACGCACGTCGTGAAAACCGTCATCACCAAAAACCATGCCGCCAATGCGGTCGCTGTGACCCAGTACGGACCAGCCAATTAGGGCAGCTGCCTGTGCCACCAATACCGATTTGAACACGCGCTCCGAGCCAAAGAACAAGCGCTGGCTCTGTTCAATCAGCAGATAGACAGGGCGCTCACGCTCCTCGTGAAACAGCTTGGTATGTGGCTCGCGGCTTCTGGCGGTCACACGCCAGTCGATGGTGCGGACGTCGTCGCCTGGTTGATAGACTCGTACCTGATCGAAGTCCACGCCGCGACCCCGCAGGCGTGAGTGGTGAACGCCAATGAGCGGGCTGCGTCGCCCGGCGGCCGCGAACAGTTTGACCTCTGGAACGCGGTGTCTCATGTCGATCAGCTCGGTCAGGCTGATACTGACGCTGCGCGGCGTGCCCATGGTGCTATGCAACGGCCACAACGTCGAGAATACGTTGCACTACGCGATCATGGTCGACGCCGGCCGCTTCGGCCTCGAAGGAGAGGATTATGCGGTGTCGCAGAACGTCAAACAGTACCGCCTGGATGTCTTCCGGACTGACGAAATCCCGTCCCGCAAGCCAGGCATGTGCGCGTGAGCAACGATCCAGCGCGATGGAGCCCCGCGGACTCGACCCATAGCTGAGCCACTGTGCCAGTTCGGTATCGAAGCGTGCCGGTGTCCGTGTCGCCATTATGAGCTGGACAAGATACTCCTCGACCGCGTCGGCCATATACAGCGAAACAACCTCCCGTCTGGCCGCAAAGATGGCCTCCTGCGTCACCTGATTAGGCGCCTTCGTTTCCCCATGTAATGCCTCGCCTCGTGCCTGCGCCAGGATCCGTCGTTCAACGCTGGCATCCGGGTAACCAATCTTGACATGCATGAGGAACCGGTCGAGCTGGGCCTCCGGCAGCGGGTAGGTTCCTTCCTGTTCGATAGGATTTTGTGTAGCCATGACCAGGAACAACGGCGGTAGGTCATAGGTGGTGCGGCCAATACTGACCTGGCGCTCCGCCATGGCTTCCAGCAGGGCGGACTGTACCTTGGCCGGTGCTCGGTTGATCTCGTCTGCCAACACGAGATGGTGAAAGATAGGGCCGCGCTGGAATTCGAAGTTACCGCTGTCGGCTCGATAGATCTCAGTACCGGTAATGTCGGCCGGTAATAGGTCCGGAGTGAATTGGATACGATGAAACTCGGCTTCCAGTCCGTCGGCGAGATCCTTGATTGCCTTGGTTTTCGCAAGTCCGGGAGCGCCTTCTACAAGAAGATGCCCGTCGGCGAGCAGTGCGATCAACAAACGCTCGATAAGCTTTTCCTGGCCCAGGATCTGGCTGGATAGGTAATTGCGTAGCAAGATCAGCGCTTCACGGTGTTCCATTAATACTTCCTGGAAAAATGGCAAGGATGAAAGCCTCGGCAGGGCGTTACTTTAATCCATTCCCATGCACTACACCTAACCTCTAGCGGCGTTTGGCTAGTACACGGAAGATCAATGGTCTTGCAAAGGCTGCAGGCGGTATTTTGACGAAATTTTGATTCCTGATCCGGCATTCTTACGCTTTTTGAACAGGCTGCGTATCAATGACGCTGAATAGGCGCGCCGGAAAGCTGGCTGCTATTGCAGGTATTGCGCTGATTGCAGCGGCCTGCGTTCCACTTTGGAAACACTTCTTCCCTGTCCAGGCCGCTAATGGCTGGGAGTACTCAATCTATCGCCAGGATATTCCTAACGTCAGTGCGCTGATCAGGGATGAGGCAGGCACTCTGTATGTAACGGAAGAGTTCCAGGATGGAAAGGGAAGAGTCATGACGCTTTCTCCCGATGGGACGCTAAATCCTTATGTCGAAGGTCTTTCCAAGCCTGATGGCCTGACGTTCTTTCAAGGGGGTGTGGTGTATAGCCAGGAGGCTGACCGACATCCCGTCATCTGGCAAAAGGGCGATCAAAGACGCGAGCTGTTCATGGGAAACGATGTCGAGGAAGTCTCAACCGACGGACACTACCTCTACGGTATCGAAGATTTGCATGGCAACGGGCGATTGCTGCGCTATGACCCAAGCACCCAGGCGGTGACCATTCTGCGGCAGGGCCTTGATCAGGCAGAAGCCGTCGCACCTTGCCCGGACGGTTCGCTGTTCTATCTCGAAAAGCAGAAGGGTGAAATCCACCAATGGCAAGCCGATGGCCAGGACCCTATAGTGCTCACCGGTTTGAATGCGCCTGGCTTCATGGTGTGTACCACAGAGGGTGTTTGGATTACGGAAGACGCTACGCACATGGCCCGGCTGCTGCTACTCGATCGGCAGGGCAGGGAGCATGTAATCCTGAGTCATCTTCGCTCTGCCCAGACCCTTCTGCCATCACCTGACGGCAGTTTTCTGCTATCCGAGCAGGGACGCAACCGCATCCTGAAACTCCAACGCACCAAAGAAGGCGCTTAGACAATGCAACAACCGGACGCCAAACGGCCCGCTAATCCAGGGCACAGGCCTATACAGCCATCCATTGCCAGTCATCTGGCCTTTACGCTGGGGAGTGCGCTGGCCTTGCTGGTCATGTTCGCCCTGCTGCGGCTGGCCTTGCTGGCTTACAATCATGAATCCATTGGCGATACGCCTGCTGGCGAGTTCATCGAGGCGTTTATTAACGGTGCTCGCTTCGACCTGCGCCTGATTGCATACATCTGTGTGCCGCTACTGCTTTCACTGCTCAGCGTGCGTGCCATGGCGGCTCGCCGACTGCACTGCGTCTGGCTCACGGTCGCTGCAAGCCTTTGCCTGTTCCTGGGTGTGGTGGAGCTGAACTTCTATCGGGAATTTCATCAGCGCCTGAACGGCTTGGTGTTCCAGTATATGCAGGAAGACCTCAAGACCGTATTTAGTATGATCTGGTACGGCTTTCCTGTTGTGCGCCTTCTACTGGCCTGGTTGGTAGCGGCGTTGCTGCTGGGATGGATGTTTCATCGTATCGAGCGGGCGACGCGGCCGAAGGTTGTCGCTTCGGACAGCACAGAAGCCCGCCCGGTTGCTTCACCTGCCTGGTATGCGCGGGGCGCGGTATTCGTGGTCTGTCTGCTGGTGGCGGTCATTGCCGTACGTGGCACGCTGCGCCATGGCCCACCGCTGCGTTGGGGGGATGCCTATACAACGGAGTCGATGTTTGCCAATCATCTAGGGCTCAATGGCACTCTGACGCTTATCAACGCGGCAGAGCACTCCTTCTCTGACCATCGGGACAACACCTGGAAAGCGACCCTGCCTGAGGATGAGGCGCTGAAGACCGTACGCAGCCTGTTGCTCACACCTCTTGATCAGCTGGTGGATGCCGATACCGCTGCCATTCGTCGCGTCTATACACCGGCGCCCGAAACCAGGCTGCCGGGTGTACGCAATGTTGTCGTCATACTGATGGAGAGCATGGCGGGCCGGTACATTGGTGCGCTGGGCAGTACGGATAACATCACGCCCAATTTCGATGCGCTAAGCAAGGACGGCCTGCTGTTTACCCGTTTCTTTTCCAACGGCACTCACACCCACCAGGGGATGTTTGCCACCATGGCCTGCTTCCCGAACCTGCCGGCTTTCGAATACCTCATGCGGATGCCAGAGGGCAGTAACAAGTTTTCAGGACTGCCGCAGATGCTCAGCCCGCGCGGCTATAATGATGTCTATGTCTACAACGGAAGTTTCGCCTGGGACAATCAGTCTGGCTTCTTTAGCAACCAGGGCATGACCTCTTTCGTAGGGCGTGACGACTTTGTCAATCCGGTCTTTATCGATCCAACCTGGGGTGTCTCTGACCAGGACATGTTTGCCCGCTCGGCTGAAGAACTCAGCAACCTCGAAAAGCAGGGCAAGCCGTTTTATGCCCTGCTGCAAACTCTTTCCAATCACACCCCTTATGCGTTGCCCAAAGACCTGCCGGTTGAACGTGTAACCGGACACGGTTCGCTGGATGAGCATCTGACAGCGATGCGCTACGCGGACTGGTCGCTGGGCCAGTTCTTTGCCGAGGCGCGCAAGCAGCCCTATTTCAAGGACACCCTGTTTGTCATTGTGGGCGACCACGGTTTCGGTGCACCGGAACAGTTGACGGAAATGGATCTTTTCCGCTTCAACGTACCGCTGCTGCTGATTGGGCCTGGCGTACAGGAAACCTTTGGCAGCCGCCGCGATACGGTCGGTAGCCAGATCGACATAGTGCCCACCATCCTCGGGCGTTTGGGCGAACCGGCCCGCCATCAATGCTGGGGTCGGGATTTGCTGGACCTGCCCGCAGGTGATCCTGGCGTTGCGGTTATCAAACCGTCAGGTGGCGAACAGACCGTAGCCATCGTGTCGGGTGACAACATTCTGGTGAAGCCCAAGGACCTGAACGCACGCCTGTACCGATACGAATTGGGTGCTACCCATCACGCGGAAGTGCTTAATGATTCAGACAAGGCCTCTGCCATGCAGCACAAGCTGGATGCCTTCCTGCAAACCGCAACCGACAGCCTTTTGAATAACACGACCGGTGTGACGCCGGCGACCCAGATTCCCTCCTCGAAATAATCGTTCTGGCGCAGCGGCAAACGCTGCGCCATTCCTTTCCCAAACCCCATCTGCAACAGGTATGAACGAAGATGTCGCGGCACCGAATGCAGCGGCGGCAGCTTCGTTTTAAGCTTTTACCCGGCTGAAGTCGCTGCTGCCAAAAATGTCAGGGGCTTCAGTTGCAATAAAGTTGAACTCGAGCTGAACACCCTGGGTCCTCGTCCTTGTATGTAGGCACCAGGCGTGCAAAAAACGAATAAAGCCCAGATGGAGTACAACCATGGCGTTTTTTACCGCTGCCAGCAAAGCGGACTTTCAACACCAGTTACACCTTGCTCTTGCTCAGCATGTGGACGAGCCGACGCTCTCCAGGCTGACACCCTTCGCTGACCAGTTCTTCGGAATTGTCGCGTTGGAAGAACTGACCCAGCGCCGTCTTTCGGACCTTGTTGGTTGTGTACTCTCGGCCTGGCGCTTGTTGGAGCGTTTCAATCCGGCTCAGCCGCAGGTCAATGTATTCAACCCTGAATACGAGCGGCATGGTTGGCAGTCTGCCCACACGGCGGTAGAGGTCCTGCATGCCGATATCCCGTTCCTGGTTGACTCGGTCCGCATGCAGATCAATCGATCCGGACACAGCGTACATACCCTGCAGAACAGTGTGCTGAGCGTACGCCGTGATGAGACAGGCCGTCTGCTGGAGGTACTGCCCAAAGGTACCCAGGGAGAGGGAGTTAGCCAGGAATCAGTCATTTTCCTTGAGATCGATCGCTGTGCTTCAGCCAGCGACATGAAGGTGCTTGAATCAGCCCTGCTTGAAGTGCTGGGCGAGGTACGCCTGGCCGTGAACGATTTCAACCCCATGAAACAGCGTGTAGCGCATCTGCTTGATCAGCTGGATACCATGGCGGGGCCAAATGTGGCAGCAGAAGAGCTGGACGAGGTGAAGACCTTCCTGGCCTGGCTCAACGATAACCACTTCACGTTCCTGGGATATGAAGAATTTACCGTCGAGAACGAGGGTGAAGGTGGTCGTATTTTCTATGACGAGTCCTCTCTGCTGGGGCTTTCGCGGCAGCTGCGCATAGGCCTTACTGCCGAAGACGCTCATATCCAGACCGAGTCGCTGCAGTATTTCCGCGAGCCTTTGCTGCTCTCGTTTGCCAAAGCTGCGTTGCCAAGCCGTGTACATCGTCCGGCCTATCCCGATTTTGTCTCTATCCGTCAGTGCGACGAACAGGGGCATGTCATTCGTGAACACCGGTTTATGGGGTTATATACCTCCAATGTCTATAACCAGAGCGTCGAAGCCATTCCCTTTATCCGGCGCAAGGCGGCGGAAGTCAGACGTCGGGCCGATTTCGGTGCCAGTGCGCACTTGGGCAAGGAACTGGCGCAGGTGCTTGAAGCACTGCCCCGTGATGATCTCTTCCAAACACCGGTAGATGATCTTTTCGCCACGGCGATGTCCATTGTGCAGATCCAGGAGCGCAACAAGGTTCGCGTCTTCCTGCGCCGCGATCCCTACGGACGCTTCTATTACTGCCTGGCCTATGTACCGCGCGACATCTATTCCACCGAGGTCCGTCAGCGTATGCAGCAGATCCTTATGGAGCGCTTGCATGGCACCGACTGCGAGTTCTGGACCTATTTCTCCGAATCCGTTCTGGCGCGTGTTCAGTTCATCCTGCGTATCGATCCGGGCCAGAAGCCGGAAATTGATCCTTCGCGTATCGAAAAGGAAATGGTGCAGGCGTGCCGGTCCTGGAAGGACGACTATGCGAGTCTGATCATCGATACCTTGGGCGAGGCGCAGGGTACAGCTGTACTGGCCGATTTCCCTCAGGGTTTCCCGGCCGGTTATCGTGAGCGTTTCGCGCCGCATCTGGCGGTGGTGGACATGCGGCATCTGCTGAACCTGTCGGAAAGCCGCCCACTGATCATGAGCTTCTATCAGCCGCTCGGTTACAGCGGCGGCGACAATGTCCTGCATTGCAAGCTCTATCATGCGGATACGCCGCTGGCCTTGTCGGATGTGCTGCCAATCCTTGAGAACCTTGGTCTGCGCGTATTGGGGGAGTTTCCTTATCACCTGCGCAAGAAAGATGGGCGCGAATACTGGATCCACGATTTTGCCTTTACCACGGTGGCAGGGTTGCATGTAGACCTGCAGCAGCTCAACGACACGTTCCAGGATGCGTTCATTCATATCGTCAATGGCAGCGCCGAGAATGACTCCTTTAACCGGCTGGTCCTGACGGCCGGGCTGCCCTGGCGTGATGTGGCCCTGCTGCGTGCCTACGCGCGTTACCTCAAGCAGATTCGCATTGGGTTCGACGTTGGCTACATTGCCAGTACGCTGAACAATCATGTGGACATTGCACGCGAGCTGACACGCCTGTTCCGTATGCGCTTCTATCTGGCGCGCCGCATGAGTCCGGAAGATCTGGAAGACAAGCAACAGCGTTTGGAGCAGGCAATCCTTGCAGCGCTGGATAACGTGGCAGTGCTCAACGAAGACCGTATCCTGCGTCGTTACCTGGATCTGATCAAGGCAACGCTGCGAACCAACTTCTACCAGCCAGACGAAAATGGCCAGCCCAAGGGCTATTTCAGCTTCAAGTTCAATCCGCGTGCAATTCCCGAACTGCCCAAGCCTGTACCGCGATTTGAGATTTTCGTTTACTCGCCACGTGTGGAAGGCGTCCACCTGCGAGGCGGCAAGGTTGCTCGTGGCGGTCTGCGTTGGTCGGATCGGGAAGAGGATTACCGTACAGAGGTGCTGGGCCTGGTAAAGGCGCAGCAGGTCAAGAACTCGGTAATCGTACCGGTAGGGGCAAAAGGTGGATTCGTACCGCGGCGTCTGCCTGTAGGCGGTAGCCGGGATGAGATCCTGGCCGAGGCAATTGCGTGCTACCGCATCTTCATTTCCGGTTTGCTGGATATCACGGACAACCTGAAAGAAGGCGAAGTCGTTCCGCCGGTGGGTGTTGTGCGTCAGGACGATGACGATCCCTATCTGGTCGTGGCAGCCGATAAAGGCACGGCGACCTTTTCGGACATTGCCAATGGTATCGCAGCTGAATACGGCTTCTGGCTGGGTGATGCGTTCGCTTCTGGCGGTTCGGCAGGTTATGACCACAAGAAAATGGGTATCACGTCGCGTGGTGCCTGGGTCAGCGTACAACGGCATTTCCGTGAGCGGGGCATTGACGTCCAGAAAGACCCGGTCACTGTACTAGGGATCGGCGACATGGCCGGCGATGTCTTTGGTAACGGCCTGCTGCGCTCGGAAAGCCTTGAGCTGGTAGCGGCATTCAACCATCTACATATTTTTATCGACCCAAACCCCGATGCTGCCCGCAGCTTCGCCGAGCGCCAGCGTCTGTTTGACCTGCCACGCTCCAGCTGGACGGACTATGACGCCAGCCTGATTTCCGAGGGTGGCGGCATTTTCTCGCGTAGTGCCAAGCGAATTGAAATTTCGCCGCAAATGAAGGAACGCTTCGATATCCAGGCCGATCAGCTGACGCCTAACGAGCTGATTCATGCACTGCTCAAGGCTCCGGTCGATCTTATCTGGAACGGCGGTATCGGTACTTACGTCAAGGCCAGCTTCGAATCCCATGCGGATATCGGAGACAAGGCCAACGATGCGCTACGGGTGAACGGCAACGAGCTTCGCGCCAAGGTGGTAGGTGAGGGCGGTAACCTGGGCATGAGCCAGCTGGCACGGGTCGAGTATGGTCTCAATGGTGGCGCGTGCAATACCGACTTCATTGATAATGCCGGCGGCGTGGACTGCTCTGACCATGAGGTCAACATCAAGATTCTCTTGGGCGATATGGTGTCCTCTGGCGACATGACCCTGAAGCAACGCAATCAGCTCATGGGCGAGATGACCGATGAGGTTGGTGAGCTGGTCGTCAACAACAATTACATGCAAACCCAAGCGCTGTCTCTGGCGGAGCGTCGTGCACGGACGCATCTCATGGAGTACAAGCGTCTCATCGTGGACCTGGAAGGCCGTGGCAAGCTTGACCGCGCATTGGAATTCCTGCCTTCTGATGATGTTCTGGCAGAGCGCGCGAGCCAGGGCATAGGCCTGACCCGTGCCGAGCTTTCGGTGCTGATCTCCTACAGCAAGATCGATTTAAAGGAGCAGTTGCTCAAGTCGAGCGTGCCGGACGATGAGTACCTTAGCCGCGACATGCATACTGCGTTCCCGCAGCGCCTGACTGAGGAATTTGGCGAGGCGATGCAGCGGCATCGTCTGAAGCGCGAGATCGTGAGTACTCAGATCGCCAACGATCTGATCAACCATATGGGTATCACTTTTATCCAGCGCCTCAAGGAATCTACTGCCATGAGCGCGGCGGATATCACGCGTGCCTATGTCGTGATGCGTGATGTCCTGCATCTACCTCATTGGTGGCGTCAGATCGAAGCGCTGGACTATAAGGTTCCGGCAGATGTTCAGTTGAGTCTGATGGATGAGTTGATGCGCTTGGGGCGTCGTGCGACGCGCTGGTTCCTGCGCAGCCGTCGCGGTGAGCTGGATGCTGCGCGTGATGTTGCTCACTTCGGGCCACGTGTTGCTGCGCTGGGCGTTCGTTTGAACGAACTGCTCGAGGGCGAGCCACGCAGCCAGTGGGAAGGGCGGTATCAGCATTACATCGATCAAGGTACGCCGGAGCTACTGGCGCGTGTGGTGGCGGGTACGACGCATATCTACACGCTATTGCCCATCATCCAGGCGGCTGACGTGACCGGCCATGACCCAATTCAGGTGGCCTCGACCTGGTTCGCTGTTGGCAATGCGCTCGACCTGACTTGGTATCAGCAGCAGCTCAACGAATTGCCGGTTAAAAACGCCTGGCAAGCACTGGCGCGTGAAGCGTTCAGGGACGAGTTGGATGCACAACAGCGTATCATCACGATTGCGGTTTTGCAGATGCCCGAGGCACCTGAAGATAGTGCTGCGCGACTGGCCCTGTGGATGGAACACAACCGTGCCATGGTGGAACGCTGGAGAGGCATGCTCAGTGATGTGCGTGCCGCCAGCGGAAAGGATTTCGCCATGTATGCGGTGGCAACCCGTGAACTGATGGATTTGGCTAGTCTGGGCTCTGCCACGAGTTCGACGATGTAAGTCGCACCATCGATAAAAAACCCCGCCTCGGCGGGGTTTTTTATAAGCTTATTTAATTTCAGCCAATCCTTTGAGCAGTGCCTTGTGAAAACGCTCAGGATCCTGGATTTGTGGCGCATGTCCCATGTCATCAAATTCGACTAGTGTGGCATGGGGAATTGTCTTGGCTGTCTGCTTGCCTAGGATCGTATAGTCACCCAGTGCCTTTTGTGCTTCTGGAGTGGCTGCGTCCTTGCCAATGGCGGTATTGTCCTTGGTGCCTATCATGAGCAGGGTTGGCATGCGCAGCTGATCGAATTCATAGACCACAGGCTGGGTATAGATCATGTCGTACAGCAGGGCCGAGTTCCAGGCTACGACCTGCTTGCCTTCACCACGATACAGCCCGGCCAGCATATCGACCCAGCGATCGTATTCAGGCTTCCACTGGCCGGCGTAATAGGTGTTCTGCTCGTACTTGCGGATACCTTCGGCGCTTGTTTTCAGCTCCCGCTCGTACCATTGGTCAACACTACGGTAAGGCACACCTTTGGTCTTCCAATCTTCAAGTCCAATGGGGTTAACCATGACCAGTTGCTCGACCTGGCTGGGGTAGAGCAGGGCATAGCGGGTAGCCAGCATGCCGCCGGTGGAATGACCTAAAACTGTGACCTTGTCTACACCCAGATGCTCGAGAAGCGCGTGAGTATTCACCGCCAGCTGCTGAAAGGTATATTGATAGTGTTCAGGTTTGGTGGATTTACAAAAACCGATCTGGTCCGGTGCTACGACCCGATAACCGGCCCCGCTCAGTTGGGCTATGGTCGTTTCCCAGGTTCCGGCACAAAAGTTCTTTCCATGCATCAACACCACGGTACGCCCGTTAGGTGTTGCGGTAGGCTTTACATCGATGTAAGCCATTTCCAGGCGTTGATTTTGGGATGTGAACTCAAACTCACTTACCGGGTAAGCGTATTCGAAACCTTCCAGGCGTGGACCATAGGCGGCATCGGCAGCCAATGCCGAATGTGTCAGGGTAGCTAGCAGCAAAGCAGGGGCGAGGCGCGCGAACATGGATAACTTGCTCCTTGGGATAATTCAGCCGTTTCGACTTACCCTAGGCAACTAATAGTTCCGCAGTCCACCAGCACTGTTTGACAAGACATGTACAACAGGAAAGCTCTAGCAGACGGATCACAGATTTTTAGCGATATCCCGATCAATCACACTTGTACAATAACGTACCTATGCAGGCACAATAGGCATAGACAAATTATCCATACGTAACGACAGGAGAGGATGCTTGGCCGTCGCCAACAATTCCAGTTCCTCGCTTCCAGCCAGCACGCTGACGGAATGTGCGAAAGAACCAATACACATTCCCGGTAGCATCCAGCCACATGGATTTCTGCTGGCCCTGAGCGAGCCGAGCCTGACGATTACTCAGGTTAGCCAAAACGTACAGGATTATCTGTGTGCCAGCCCTGCCGATCTGCTAGGGAAGTGCCTGAGTGATTTTCTGCCAGAAACGGATCTGTCCGAGCGGCTGAAAGAGCTGGTAGTCGAAGACCACAATCCCTTCTATCTAGGTGATGTGACCTTGCGGCTTGGCGACAACAGCTATCGTTTTGCCATGTTCGTGCATCGTTTCGATGATGTATTAATCGCCGAGTTCGAAGCGGCCGGTACGGCGGCAATGGCCTACACGACGATGTACCCGTTGGTGCGTACCTTTGTCGAGCAGCTGCAGCATGCCGAGTCCATTGAGGCGCTTTGCCTGCTGGCGGTGCGAGAGGTCAAGCGCATTACACAGTTCGGTCGCGTACTGGCATATCGCTTCGATCACGGCGGCCATGGCCAGGTAATTGCCGAAGAGGCAGACGAGGGCTACGATCGCTACCTTGGCCATGTTTTTCCCGAGTCTGATATTCCGGCTCAGGCGCGTCGGCTTTATCTTGAAAACCGGATTCGCGTCATTCAGGACGCCCACTACGAGCCCTCTATCATCGAGCCTTCCGTTAACCCGGAAACGGGGCGCCCGCTGGACCTGAGCTTTGCAATGCTACGCAGCGTATCGCCAGTGCATGTCCAATACATGCGTAACATGGGTACGCAGGCCTCGATGTCCATTTCCATTCTGGTGGATAACGAGCTCTGGGGGCTGATTTCCTGCCACGATGCCGAGCCAAAGTCAGTGAACTTCCAGAAGCGCACTGGCTGCGAACTCCTGGGACGTATGCTGTCCTTGCAGATCGAGGCTGGTGAATCTCACAAGTTATCCGATCGCCGCCTGTCGCTTCGGCAGATGATCGTGCAGTTGCTGGCCGCGATGGCTGACCGCGACAGTGTTATCGAGGGCATCGCTGAAGTACCCGATATTTTCCTCCGGTTCGCCAGTGCGTCGGGTGGTGCTATCGTATCCGCTGAGCGCTGCGACCTGATTGGTCAGACGCCCCCGCGTTCGGTCGTCGAGTCGTTGGTGATGTGGCTCTCGACACATGTTGAAGATGATTTCCATACCAACAATGTGACACGCGATATTCCCGAACTGGAATTGGGCGGCTATGTTGCCGGTTTGCTGGCGGTGCCGATTTCCGAGCTTCACTCCCATTACCTGATCTGGTTCAGGCCAGAGCAGGTTCAGGTCGTCAACTGGGCCGGGCCGCCGCATAAGGCGGTGCAGGACGACGGGATGCTCAATCCCCGCCTGAGCTTTAGCACGTGGCAGGAAACCGTCCGAGGCTTCTCGTTGCCGTGGGACCCGCTGGAGGTCGAGGGCAGCATCGAGCTGCGTAACGCCGTTCGCGGTATCGTCTTGCGCAAGGCTGAAGAGTTGGCCGAACTGGCAGAAGAGCTCAAGCGAACCAATAAGGAACTTGAAGCCTTTTCCTACAGCGTCTCACATGACTTGCGTGCACCTCTTCGGCACATTGCCGGTTATGCAGAATTACTCAATGACTTTGAGGGCGACAAGCTCTCTGATCGCGGCGCACGCTTCCTTGAGAACATCGGCGTTTCAGCACGTTTTGCCGGAACCCTGGTTGACAACCTGCTGAGCTTTTCCCAGATGGGAAGGGCTGCGATCCGCTATTCCGATGTCAATGTCGCAGCCTTGATCGAAGCGATTCGTCAGGAGATGGCGCCTGACTTTGCTGGGCGCAACATCGAGTGGAAGGTCGAGCCATTGCCAATGGTGATTGCAGATGCGGCTTTTATTCATCTAGCGCTCCGCAATCTGATTTCCAACGCAATCAAGTACACCCGCAACCGCGAGCAGGCTGTCATTGAGATTGGCGCAGAATCAACTGACAAGGAAGACATTTTCCATGTCAGGGATAATGGGGTCGGGTTCAACATGGATTACGTGGGCAAGCTGTTCGGCGTCTTTCAACGACTGCATCATATGGACGAGTTCGAAGGCATCGGTATCGGCCTCGCCACCGTCCGCCGTATCATAGAGCGCCATGATGGCAGGGTCTGGGCTAAGGGCGAGCCGGGCGCAGGTGCCACGCTCTATTTTGCTTTACCGAAACAACGCCCCCTTTCCACACAGAAACGTTGAGACTCCTTCTATGCTTAAGCCGATTCTTCTGATCGAGGATAATCCGCACGATCTCGAGCTGACGTTGGTTGCGCTTGAACGGAGCCAGTTGGCCAACGAGGTCATTGTTCTGCGCGACGGTGCCGAGGCGTTGGACTATCTCATGCGTCGGGGTGCTCATGCTGAGCGACTCGAGGGAAATCCGGCGGTAATGCTGCTGGACTTGAAATTACCCAAGGTCGATGGCCTTGAGGTGCTCAAAGAAGTGCGTGATACCCCGGCATTGCGCAGCATACCGGTTGTAATGCTGACTTCTTCTCGGGAGGAGCCTGATCTGGAGCGGGCCTATCAGCTCGGTGTCAATGCTTATGTGGTAAAACCTGTCGAGTTCCGTGATTTCGTAGCGGCCATCAGCGACCTAGGCATCTTTTGGGCTGTGCTCAACGAGCCGCCACCCGGTTCGTTCCGTCTAACCCGTCGCCCTGGCTCATAGAGAGGTCCTTATCAAATCCTATACTGCAGATGACCCGAACGGCCTGATTTCACGTTCCATGCTCGTGGAACCTGCTCGGCGAAGCAATATGTCCTTACCGAAACGCATCAAGATATTGTTGGTCGAGGATAGCAAGCTCGACGTCGAGCTGATCCTTATCGAACTGGAGCGCAACGGCTTTAGTCTTGAGCCGACGGTTGTGTATGACCGAGCGGGGCTTGACGCGGCACTGTGCGGCCAGCCGTTCGATCTTATCCTGTCGGATATCATCCTGCCTGGCTTCTCTGGAGCCGAGGCGCTCAAGGTGGCGCGCGTAGTGGCTCCCGATACGCCGTTCATCTTTGTTTCCGGTATTTTCGGTGAGGCACATGCCGTTGAGATGATGCGCCTGGGCGCGAATGACTACGTGCTCAAACAGAGTCTGGAGCTGCTTTCTACTTCTGTAGAGCGTGCATTGACTGTTGTGCATGAACGAAGGGAGCGCCGCAAGGCCGAGGAGGCTCTGCAAACGCTTGAAGTGCGCTCCCGGCTGGCAATCGATGCGGCGCGCCTGGGCATGTGGGAGCTTCAACCCGAGACCAACTGCCTGCTGTGGGACGAGCGCTGCAAGGCCATGTTCGACTTGCCTTCGGACGCACAGGTCGATTTGGAGTTGTTTGCTCGACTGGGGCATCCGGACGAAGTCCAGAAGATGTTTGACGCGGTCCGCCGTGCTACCGAGCACAGCAATGATCAGGAATATCATGCGGAATACCGGATTTCTCTCCCTACTGGAGGACAGCGCTGGATCGAGGCGAGAGGCAAGGCATTCTTCGAGGATGGCATCTGCACCCGCCTGCTCGGGGTAATGATGGATATCACCCAGCAGAAGCGGGCCACCGAAGCGCTGGAGCAACTCAATACCTTGCTGGGCGAACGTGTACAGGAACGTACACGCGAGCGCGACCGTACCTGGGATCTGTCACGAGACCTGTTGATCGTAACCGGATCACAAGGTCGTCTGTTGGCATTGAACCCGGCCTGGGCTGAGACCCTAGGATGGGATCGCCAGGCCTTGATCGACAAGCCGTTCATTGAGCTGGTGCATAGTGATGATCGCAGCATTACCCAAGCTGAGCTGAACAGTGTCAGTAACGGCCGGATAACCAACCGGTTCGTTAATCGTATTCAGCATCGAGACGGCAGCTATCGCTGGATTTCCTGGACGGCTGTGCCCGAAGATGGAAAGTTGTATGGCTCGGGGCGCGACATCACCGCCGAAGTGGATGCCATGGAAGAACTGGCGACAGCCAACCGGCAGTTGCGTGAGCAGATCAATGAGCGGGAGCGCGTAGAGGCGACGCTGCAGCAAATGCAGCGCCTGGAAGCCGTGGGTCAGCTTACGGCCGGTGTTGCGCATGACTTCAACAATCTATTGACTGTCATTCTCAGCAGTGCGGCGTTCATGGGGCGCGATCTGGAAAAGGGCACTTTAGAAAAATTGCCTTCGCGTTTGCAGAATGTTCGCGAGGCGGGAGAACGAGGCGCCAAGCTGATTGGTCAGTTATTGGCGTTTTCACGACGCCAGCGCCTTGCGCCAAAGCCTGTTGAATTGAACGAGACGGTCAATAGCATGCTGGCCTTGTTGCAAAGCACCATGGGCGGCAGCGTCTGGATTGAGACCTCCCTGGAGCCGGGGCTTTGGCATGCCTTGGTCGATCCGACCCAGATCGAGTTGATCATCCTGAATCTGGCAATTAATGCTCGGGATGCCATGAGCGTAGGCGGGTCGCTGCGTCTGACCACGGCCAACCAGACGATTACAGCCGCACCTTCGCGACCGGAAGAGCCGGAGCCGGGCGATTACGTCATGATGTCCGTGCGGGATTCTGGCACGGGTATGACAGACGAGGTGCTGGCCAAGGCATTCGAGCCGTTCTTCACTACCAAGGAAGTAGGCAAGGGGTCTGGCCTGGGGCTTGCTCAGGTGTTTGGTTTTGCCAAGCAATCCGGTGGTGGAGTGCGCATCGAAACCGAATTGGGTGTAGGCACCGAAGTCAAAGTATTTCTACCTCGCGCCGAGGTGGAGTTGGATGATGCGGCGTCGGATACCCAGGCAGCCTCCGAAAGTCGCATGGATGGACCCAGACGTACGATCCTGCTGGTTGATGATGACAGTGCCGTTCGGGAGGTTACCTCAACGCTGCTTCAGGAGCTGGGATATAGCGTCATCGAGGCGCAAAACGGTTTTGCTGCATTGGCGGTGATAGAGCGTACGGCCAAGATTGATCTGTTGCTGGCTGACTTTGCCATGCCGGGCATGAACGGCGCCGAGCTTGCCCGAACGTTGCGCCAACGCCAGCCCGATCTTCCGGTAGTCTTCATTACCGGATACGCCGAACTCGGCGAGTTGGACGAGCAGGAATATTTCATCGTACCCAAGCCCTTCCGAGAGAATGACCTGGCGAACAAGGTTCATTCAGCCCTGAAAGGCTCCAATCCCTTGAAAGTAGTACAGCAGACATGAGTACGTCCTCTATTCGTGAGCGTTTACGACAGGCCGGTGGCGAATTACATCAGCAGGTGGACGCCTTGTTTTCGTCCTATCGACTAACGGATCTGGATGGCTACCAGACGTTTCTGGTTGCCCATGCATGGGCCTTGTTTCCCATGGAGGAGATGCTTGAGTCCTCCGGCATCGAAGCGATGATGCCTGACTGGAAGCAGCGTCGGCGTCGGTTTGCGTTGGCCGAAGACTTGGCCGTGCTGGGTGTGTCTGTACCTGAATATAAGCCTTTGCAGGCCTGCAGTAATGAGGCCACCCTTTGGGGATATGCTTATGTGCTTGAAGGGTCACGGCTCGGCGGCAAGATGATTGCCCGTTATGTGGCTGGTAGTGATGAACCATTGGTTCGGGCTGCAACTCATTATCTGAGTCATGTTCCTGACTCCGGGCCGGCCGGATGGCCTGCTTTTCTGGCAGAGCTGGAGCATCGGGCGGTACATTGGAAAGAAGACGATCTCTTCACCGGTCAATCTCAAGCCTTTGGCTTGTTTTTACAGGCAGGGCAACGCTTTCAACCGGTCGCCTCAAGCATCGCCTGATTCTTCAGGCGGTAACGGCGCTGTGGGTGTCCTTTCATCAGGAATCGCTCCAATCTGGCGTAGGCGAACCAACAGATCGGGAGCGCCTGCCAATTTGAGTCCCTGACCTAGCGCATCGCTTAACGGTGACTGACGGGGCAGCAGAAGCCATTCTAGCTGCTCCGGGTGTCCGGGAAGAGTAAGTCGGGCATAGGGAATGGCGTTATCAATCAGTAGTTTTACAAACCCTCGCTCGTTCCAGCACTCCGAGGGTACGGCAAGTACATGGAAGGCTTCACCGAGTGTCTCTACCGCAGCCGGATCGAGCTGATAGGTCGTCAATTCTGCGGGCAGTAGATATTCAAGGCCTCTTAAGCGTGCATAGGCTACTGCGCCTGCAAAAGCGCAAACCTGCTGCTCATCGCCATACCAGAACAACCGTGAGCCGCGCCAGCTTGCTTCACGAAGCTGCAGTGAAAAGTGGTTTCCTGCCAGGGCCTGGCCCAGTGTGGCCTTAAAGTCGCGATAACTGATAATGCGTACATGGCGGCGACAGTAGGGTGTAGCGGCCAGCTCTTCAAAGCTGCTCGCCGAGACCATGCTGACGGCGGGATGGCGTGTATAGACGCCGTTGATCCAGCGCAGGTCGAAGCTGGAGTAGTTGATCTGCCGCGTCTTGATGAGCTGGCTGAGAAGCTCATAGGCAGGCGCCTTGTCTTCCTGAACCGGACCTGAAAGTGCTCCACGTGACAGGGAGATCAATTGATACAGGGGAAGCCCTTCATCCCACCAGATGCTTTCGACATCCTCTGGGAGTGGCTGAAAATCAAGATCCAGACGGCTGGCGCGATGCAGCACTCGACTGGCCGACTGGCCAAGTCTCAAGCGCTGGGTAAGCGCCATGAACCGAGCGCTGAGGCTTAACGCATTCCGCTGGCTCATTTTCCCTCCGTGGGGCAATTCACTGGCGCTCCATTTGTATCCAAAGACCCGCTGGCTAACGGTGGGCCATCGGACTCTGCCGATTGATAAAGATTCACTGATTGCACTAACAATTAACTATGGCATGCACAGAAAAGTCTGCGCGTTTTTCTTCCGAACGGTTGGGACTAACCCGAGGAAGTGGACCACAAGTTGAAAGGCACCAGATAAATACGAGCAGGTTTTGAAAAATACTCTTTTTATTCTGACATTTTATAACTTGTTCAGTTCGTTACTGATAACTGCTTTGCAATTACAAAAGAGCTGTGCGGTTTATTCCCGCTGCTGGCATGGCGAGACTCGTGACTTGTTGAACTGTATAATGGCGAGTCCTTCCATTCGAACAGCCCTTGCCCATGTACTCCACGGTTCGTAACCTACTGTTCAAGCTTTCTCCGGAAACGTCCCACGATCTGACCCTTGATCTGATTGGTGCTGGTGGCAGGCTGGGTCTCAATGGCCTGTTTCATCGCCAGCCTTCGTTCCCCGTCACGGTCATGGGGCTGGAGTTCGCCAACCCTGTAGGCCTGGCGGCTGGACTGGATAAAAACGGTGCTGCCATCGACGGTTTTTCACAGTTGGGGTTCGGTTTTGTCGAAGTGGGTACGGTAACGCCAAGGCCACAGCCGGGTAACCCTCGGCCACGACTGTTCCGTATTCCCCAGGCTGAGGCCATCATCAATCGCATGGGGTTCAACAACCTGGGCGTTGACCATCTGATTCAGCGGGTTCGGGCCTCCCGGTACAAAGGCATTCTTGGAATCAATATCGGCAAGAATTTCGATACGCCTGTCGAGCGTGCCGCTGACGATTATCTGCTATGCCTAGACAAGGTCTATGAGCATGCCAGCTACGTGACCGTCAACGTCAGCTCACCCAATACACCCGGACTGCGCAGCCTGCAATTTGGTGACTCGCTCAAAGCGCTTTTGGAAGCGCTTCGGCTTCGTCAGGAGGATCTGGCGGTGCGTTACGGCAAGCGAGTGCCGATTGCCATCAAGATCGCGCCGGACATGACGGATGAAGAGACTGTACTGGTAGCCCATGCCATTCATCAGGCAGGCATGGATGCGATCATCGCGACGAACACGACTCTGAGTCGGGACGGCGTGGAGAATCTTCCCTATGCTGCCGAGGCGGGCGGTCTTTCCGGTGCGCCGGTGCGTGATAAGAGTACGCATACGGTACGTGTGCTGGCGTCGGAGCTAAAGGGCAAACTGCCCATTATTGCGGCAGGCGGCATTACCGAGGGTATCCACGCAGAGCAGAAGATAGCGGCGGGTGCAAGCCTGGTTCAAATCTATACCGGCTTC
The DNA here is from genome assembly GCF_003691465.1 of Pseudomonas sp. LTJR-52. Classification (NCBI taxonomy): domain Bacteria; kingdom Pseudomonadati; phylum Pseudomonadota; class Gammaproteobacteria; order Pseudomonadales; family Pseudomonadaceae; genus Pseudomonas; species Pseudomonas sp. LTJR-52. The sequence continues at coordinate 2,877,436 of NZ_CP033105.1, read as the reverse complement.
ATTTACAAGGGACCGGCACTCATTCGCGAGTCAGTAGATGCTATCGCTTCGACAATCAAAAGGGCTCCTTAAGGAGCCCTGTGCCTCGTTGGAGGCGTATCTGGTGTTCACCAGTGCGATCTGTTTGAGGGCGTTAAGTCACCCGTCCAAAACGAATTAGGTTGTATCAGCCTGCTACGTTGAGTTGATTTAAGCGATGAATACCTGCTGTGCCGATGAAGCCATCCCAGTGGTCGCCGCGGCCTTCGCGCCAGCCGTTCATCCAGGCCTGGCGGATTTTTTGATGGTTAAAGGGGCAAAGATCGCGGGATTTTCCGCTAACGCCGTGCTGATAACCACGTTGAAAAGCTCGTTCCATCGGATCACGCTTAAGTCTTCTCATAGGGTGTTGCCCTCGTTTGTTGACTGTTTTTCCAATGGCCCTTGGGCCTCGTGGAAGCGTTGCCGGCGTGACGCTTCTCATCCCGCTCATTGCGAATCGGGATTGGTTAAGTTCTAACCAATGGTTACAGCTATGTGAATGATCGTTTTGGCATAACCATAGTGTTTTTATCAAATCTAACCATAACGACCGGCTAAGAAAGACCTTTACCAAGCCGGTCCTAACAGTCAAAGCCTTATGTAATAGGGCTTTTTATGGTTTTCAGTTTTCTGGCCGGTCAGTAAACCTGCCATCAATGAGTAATGACGATTCATGACCAATCAATACGAATTGTTTCTGACGTGCCCTAAAGGGCTGGACGGGCTGCTACTGGACGAGGCACAAGCGCTTGGTCTGGAGCAGGCACGCGCTCAGGTCTCTGCCATACGTGGACAGGGCACGCTGGAAACAGCCTATCGGCTTTGCCTCTGGTCACGTTTGGCAAACCGGGTGCTGTTGGTACTGTCGCGCTTTACAGTAACCAATGCCGATACCCTTTACGATGGGGTGGCGGCTATTGATTGGAGCGAACACCTTGAGCCCAACGGGACATTGGCCGTTGAGTTTTCCGGAAAGGGTTCGGGGATTGATAACACACATTTCGGCGCGCTCAAGGTCAAGGACGCTATTGTCGATGGGCTGCGCAGGGTATCGGGGCAGCGTCCGTCGATTGACAAGGTGCGGCCGGACGTTCGCATTCACGTTCATTTGGATCGAGGTGAAGCGACGGTCTCGCTGGATTTGTCCGGACACAGCCTGCACCAGCGAGGTTACCGTCTGCAGCAGGGTGCTGCACCGCTCAAGGAAAACCTGGCGGCAGCCATTCTGATTCGTGCGGGCTGGCCGCAACTGGCTGCGCAGGGCGGCGCGCTGGCTGACCCGATGTGCGGGGTAGGGACGTTCCTTGTAGAGGCGGGGCTGATGGCTGCGGACATCGCGCCCAATCTGAAGCGGGAACATTGGGGGTTCTCGAACTGGTTGGGGCATATTCCGGCGGTGTGGAATCGCTTGATTGACGAGGCCGAGGATCGAGCTGTCGCCGGGCTTGCGCGTCCACCGCTATGGATTCGCGGGTATGAAGCCGACCCTCGGCTTATTCAACCCGCCCGTAATAATATCGAACGGGCAGGGCTGGGCGACTGGATCAAGGTCTATCAGGGAGAGGTGGCGAATTTTGAACCGCGACCAGATAAGAGCCAGACTGGTCTGGTCATCTGCAACCCACCCTATGGCGAGCGCCTGGGGGATGAGGCAAGTCTGCTGTATCTCTATCAGAACCTGGGTGAGCGTCTGCGCATGAGTTGCCTGAACTGGCGTGCCGGTGTGTTTACGGGAGCACCGGAACTGGGCAAGCGCATGGGTATCCGCAGCCACAAGCAATATGCATTCTGGAACGGTGCACTGCCTTGCAAGCTGCTCATGTTCGAGATCGAACCACGGCAATTTGTGACTGGTGAACGTTCTTCCACATCGTCAAAATCCCGTGATGAGGCGCAGGTAGCAGCGGAACCTGCCAAGCTGAGCGAAGGCGGGCAGATGTTTGCCAATCGCCTGCAAAAGAACCTGAAGCAACTTTCCAAATGGGCGCGTAAGGAAGAGATCGAGTGTTATCGCGTGTATGACGCGGACATGCCCGAGTACGCTGTTGCCGTCGATCTGTACCGTGACTGGGTTCATGTGCAGGAATACGCACCGCCGAAGACTATCGACCCGGAAAAGGCGCAGTCGCGGTTGTTGGACGCATTGGCAGCCATTCCGCACGCGCTGAATATTGATCCTGCTCGTGTGGTCGTGAAGCGTCGCGAACGCCAGACCGGTAAGAAACAGTACGAGCGTCAGGCTGCGCAGGGTCGCTTTATGGAGGTGATCGAAGGGGGTGTGAAGCTTCTGGTCAACCTGACCGACTATCTGGACACCGGCCTGTTCCTGGATCATCGACCCTTGCGCTTGCGTATCCAGCAGGAGTCCGCTGGCAAGCGTTTCCTGAACCTGTTCTGTTACACCGCGACGGCGACTGTACATGCAGCGGTTGGCGGTGCCCGCAGCACCACCAGCGTAGACATGTCACGGACCTATCTGGACTGGGGACGTCGCAATCTGGCGCTCAATGGCTTCTCTGACAAGCATCGTCTGGAACAAGCCAATGTCATGGAGTGGCTCGATGAGAACCGGGGAGAGTACGATCTGATCTTTATCGATCCGCCAACCTTCTCCAACTCCAAGCGTATGGAGGGCGTGTTCGATGTCCAGCGTGATCACGTTTCACTGATCGATATGGCCATGGCTCGGCTTGCCCGGGGAGGCCTCCTTTATTTTTCGAACAACTTCCGAAAGTTCGAGCTGGATGCTTCGCTCGCAGCACGCTACCAGGTAGAAGAGATTACGCACGAGACACTTGATCCGGATTTTGCACGGAACAGCAAGATTCACAGAGCGTGGCGGATTTCGGCTAAGCCAATAGCTTAATGATGCGCTTGCTTGTGACTTCTGTCATGAAGCGGGCCAAAACTTGAAACCCTGAGGGTCGATGAAAGTCGACCCTGGGCGGATATAGCCTCTAAGGTTTGTCTGAACAGGTCAGCGTTGCCTAATCAGTACCGAAAATGTGCTGTCAGAGCGGCTGATGCTGCAGCAGTCCTATCCGCATCAATGGGCTTCAAGGAGGCAAACGCTTTCAATGTTGGTTTCGCTTCAAGCGCTAAGGGCTCTGGCAGCCTGGCTCGTGGTGTTTCATCACTTCATGCAGGTCTTCTTTGATTTCCGGTCCGACACCCTGGTCGGCCATCTGCTCTCAACGCGAGGGCAAGTGGGAGTCGATATCTTTTTTGTGCTCAGTGGGTTCGTGATCTATATCTCGACAGCAGGTCGAGCCATGCCCACGTTCCGGTTCATGGTGAATAGGATCGCGCGAATAGTGCCCGCCTATTGGCTTTATACCGGTATTACCGCTGCCATCATTTATTTTGCGGCGGATGTGATGCCTGTTTATGGAGTGGCAAGCAAGGAGCTATTGCTATCGCTGTTTTTCATTCCGAGCCAGAATCCCGGAGGATTCGGTTTGTATCCCACGCTGCCGGTAGGATGGACGTTAAATTATGAAATGCTGTTCTATCTGTTGTTTGCACTGTCATTCAAAGTGCCGGAACGCTGGCGACTCTGGGTTGTATCGCTTCTGGTAGTTGGGGTCAGCGTTGCGTCAGCAGAGCAGCCTTTTATCAGCCATTTCTACCATAATCCCATCATGTATGAGTTCTTGTTGGGCATGGGTATCGGTGTGCTGTACCGAAAGGGGTTCATACCGCAAAGTCTGAAGGTAGCGCCACTGGTTGCAGGATTTTCGATAGCCACGATTCTGCATTTTGATGCCGGTAATGACTGGCGTTTGCTGACTTGGGGTGTTTCCAGCGCCTTGCTTGTAGCCAGCTGCATCGCAATGGAGCCACTGTTTGCGGGTAATCGGGTTCTCAAGGCGTTGGGTGATTGGTCTTACTCGGTCTATCTCATCCACGTTATTGTCCTATGGCTGGGCGACTACTGGCTACATCATCAGGTGGGGTTGAATCCCTATGAAACCCTGCTGCTGTGCTTGCCGATCATTCTCGTGTTGTCATGGCTCAGTTTTGAATTCATCGAGCGTCGAATGACCCGCAAGGTTAAGACGGCATTGGAAGCGGTCCCGGCGCGTATTGCCGAGACCCTGGAGGCGCGGGCTCGCTGATCAGCGCCAAGCGTTGCGCTCGGCTTCGCTAAAGTCGGGCACAACGCTGATCCCTTCTTTTGCAGAACGCTGGACAGCTTCGATGACAGCCATGAGTGAGCACGCCTGGGCTGGCGTAACCGGGTTTTCTGCCTCACCCCGTAACGCACTGATCACGCCTTGGTAATAACGACGATGATCCCCTGTGGGCACCGCTACAAGCTCTTGAGTGCCATCGGCATGGAACAGCTGTGCGGCATCCTCATCCAGGCCCCAATGTTCTCCGCCCGGCAAAATACCCTGACGTAATGCGTCCTCTTGACGATCAGCGCCACGCTTCAGCCAGCTGGCCTGTGTACCCTGGATCATGAAGCGGGGCGACCCTCCAGCGCTCAACATTCCGGCCTGCAGGATCGCCTGAGTACGTCCATAGTCGAGTACAACGTGAAACCAGTCATCCACCAGTGCGCCTTGCCGCTGCTTTACAAGCTGGGCAGTTACACGGTGCGGTACACCAAACAGGCAGAGTGCCTGATCCGCCAAATGCGGCCCCAGGTCGTACCACAGGCCGCTGCCCGGTCCATCACTTTCACGCCAACGTTGCCTAACCTCGGGCCGGAAGCGCTCGATACGCGATTCATACACGGCGATTTCACCCAGACGATTGCTGTTTATCAGCTTCTGAGCGCCCAGGAAGTCACTGTCCCAGCGGCGATTCTGAAAAACGGACAGAAATCTATTTTCTGCCTGAGCAATGTCTGCAAGCTGGCGCGCTTCACGAAGCGTCAGTGTAAAAGGCTTGTCCACCACGACATGCTTACCCGCTCGCAAGGCCGCTTCAGCCAGTGTTGCATGGGTATCGTTGGGCGTGGCCAGGACCACCAGATCGACCTCAGGATGCGTTACTGCAGCGTGATAATCACTGATGACATTGATATGAGGGCGTTGGGAGCGAATCTTATCGAGCTGGCGAGAGGCAATATGGGTCAGAAGAAGGTCATCGACGCTTTCGATGAGAGGGGCATGAAAGATTTCCCCTACAAAGCCATAACCGATGAGAGCAACTCGAACCTGCGTATCCATGATGAACTAATACACTGACTGAAATGAAGTCGCAGTATAGCCAGGCTGGACACTATCGATAAGAAAGCCGCGAGAGGAAACAATTCTCTCGCGGCAAGGTGGGAGATACGTTATTCCTTACCTAGCGCTGCTTGCTTGGCCAAGAAGTCGTCTTGCAGAAGCGAGTCGGTAAATTCCTGTGAATCTTCCAGATTAATCGGGTCGTCGATGTGGCCGGTAGACGTAACCTTTGCATCAAGTTTTCCGGTGAGGTGTTCAAGGGCGTGTCGCATTTTTTCTGCAGCGCCATCTACGGCAAGGTCTAGCGCTTCGGCTTTATGAGTCACTGAGATCGAGCGGTACCCCTTGGGGCGGGCTTCGATCTGACAACGCTTATCTTCCGCTCCGGATTTTTGAGCATTCTCATCGCTCAAGTGAATTTCAACGCGGGTCAAGAGATCTTCGAAACGCTCCAGGCGATCGACAACAGCAGAACCTACCCATTCTTGCAGCTCGGCACTGCCTTCGATCTGATTGGTGTTCACTTGGACTTGCATACCACATCCTCATGTTTTTTGACGTGCCTATTTAATAGGACGGGCTCGGCAGTAGGAGGTTCATCTTTTAAAGACTAATGGATGCCAAGTACTTCGCCATGCAAGGCATGGAGCTGGTGCCGATAACGCTGGTAGACAGTTTCATAGGCACGCGCACGGTCGGGATCAGGAGAGACGTGCGATGCTTCGTCCAGCTGCACGCAGCGTTTGCTCAGCGATTCAAGGGTGTCTGCCGAGTCATGCTGAGAAGACCAGCACCATGCTGCCTGTATGGCACCGCCAAGGGCCGCCGCTTCGGTGTGAAGGGTGCTGATGACCGGCGTATCCATGATATCTGCCACCAGCTGCCGCCAGACAGGGCTTTTGGCTCCTCCGCCAATCAGGCGAATGGTCTGGCTGTGCATGCCGGTGTCGCGCAGCAAGTCCAGCCCATAGCGCAGGCCAAAGGTTACGCCTTCGATCATCGCACGGCACAGGTTGGCACGGGTAAGGTTGGAGGCGGTCAGGCCCAGCAGGCTCGCCGTAGCAGTAGGCAGGGATGGGACGCGCTCGCCGTTCAGGAAAGGTAGAACCGTAATGCCCTCAGCTCCAATGGGTGCCTGTTCGACAAGGCGGTTGAAGGTGTGCAGGTCGATGTCTAAAAGCTCGCGCAGCGCGCCGCTTGCGTTTGTCAGGTTCATGGTGCAGATCAGCGGCAGCCAGCCGCCAGTCGAAGAGCAAAACGTTGCGACAGATGCATGCGGGCTAACGCGGGGGCTAGCAGAGTAGGCGTATACCGTTCCGGAAGTGCCTAGGCTCATGGTAATAAGGCCTTCCTGACTGTTTCCGGTGCCGATTGCTCCCATCATGTTATCCCCACCGCCACTGGACACGATGACGTGCTCATTCAGACCCAGCCGCTTGGCAACCGGTGGAAGCAGCGTGCCGACAGGCTGATGGGCCTCGATGAGTTCGGGCAGAGCCTTCATCAAGCGTCCAGTCGGATCAAGATGCAGAAGCAGGTTGTTATCCCACTGTCGGGACCGCACATTGAAGTAGCCTGTCCCTGACGCATCGCCAAACTCGGTACAGCAACGGCCGGTGAGCCAGTAATTCAAGTAGTCATGGGGAAGCAGAATATGAGCGATGCGGGCGAAAAGGTCGGGAAAGTGTTTTTGTGTCCATCGAAGCTTGGATACGGTATAGCCCGGCGCAATGGCTATACCAAGACGTTCCAGCGAACCGGCAGGTCCGCCCAGGTAATCGAGCAGCTCCTCGTTCTCTAGTGTTGACTCGGTGTCGCACCACAGCTTGGCAGGGCGGAGCACTTGGCCTTCACTGTCAAGTAATACCAGCCCATGTTGTTGACCTGATATTCCGATACCCCGGAGAGCGTTTCCTGGCAGGCCAGCATGAGCGAGTGCTTGCTGTGTAGCCGTTTCAAATGCCTGGACCCACTGTTCAGGCAACTGCTCACGACGACCGTTGGGCCCGCTGATCATGTCGTGGGCCGCGGAGCCTTCCCCCAGGATCTGGCCCGTAGCTGAGTCGAGAATGACGGCCTTGGTGCCTTGTGTACCGCAATCAATACCAAGAAACATGTGTAGTCTCGCTGTTATTCGCACTGAAAGGCTCCAGACGCGTTTGTCTCTAGAGCCTATGGATCACCTGTCTGACTTCAGAAGATTTTCCAGGGTTTTCTCTACGCCTAAGGTTTTCAGGCTAGCGAGGTTACGTTCGAAGGAGGCAATAAAAGCGGCGGACTTTGGAATAGAGGTTCCAAAGATTTCTTCAACCCCCAGCAGCTGCTCGGTTAGGCGCTGATCGTTTCTGACCAGGGACTGGCAGAAGTCGGCGCGGGGATCAGGAATACGATAGGTTTCGCCGCGCTCGTCTACGCCTTTGAGATAAAGCGCCCAGGCGGCCACGACGAGGGAGGCGCGATCCAGATTCTGTTTGTTGGCAATCAGGCGATTAATGGTGGGAATGGTGAACTTGGGAAACTTGGACGATCCATCCGAGCAGACGCGCTCCAGCTGATCGGCAATCGCCTGGTTGGAAAAGCGCTCGATCAGCTTGTCCTTGTAGGCTTCCAGATCAATACCGGGAACAGGGGCGAGCTGCGGGGTAACATCCTTGTTCATGTAATCACGAATGTACTGAACGAATAGCGGGTCATTCATGGTCTCGTGAACAAAACGATATCCCTTGAGAAAACCCAGGTAGGTAAGGGCAAGATGGCTGCCATTGAGCAGCTTGATTTTCATCTCCTCATACGGCGTAACGTCGTCAGTGAACTGAACACCTACCTTTTCCCAAGCCGGTCGGCCATTGACGAATTTGTCTTCCAGTACCCATTGCATGAAGGGCTCACACGCAACCGGCCAGGCATCTTCGATGCCGTAGCTGTCCTTTAGCTTTTGCTTGTGCGCGGTGCTGGTCATAGGGGTGATACGGTCGACCATCGCGTTAGGAAAGGAGACGTTTTTGGCGATCCAGTCCGCCAGCTCCTTGTCTACCAGTTTGGTAAAGGACAGCAGCATTCGCCGGGTGACGTCGCCATTATGAGGAATGTTGTCGCAGGACATGATGGTGAAAGGGGGTATGCCTTCGCAACGGCGTTTGCACAAGGCCGCCAGCAGAAATCCGAAAACCGTTTTAGGATCTTCCGGGTGGGCGATGTCATGCTGGACCAGCGGAAGTTCATCGTTGAACTCGCCGGTGCTATCGTCCATGCAGTAGCCGCCCTCGGTGATGGTTAGCGAAACGATGCGAATATGGTGATGGGCCAGTTTATTGATCAGTGCCTGGGCACTGTCTTCTGCCAGCAGCATCTCGCTGATGGCTCCTACGACACGGACCTCAAGGTCTGGCGTGTCGCCCAACTCGAAAAGCGTATAGAGGTAATCCTGCTCGGCCAGGGTGTCGCGCATGGCGCGGTCTTCACTGCGCAATCCCACCCCACAGATGGACCAGTCCAGCGCCTCGCCCTGATTGAGGAGTGCTTCGGTATAGATGGCCTGATGGGCTCGATGAAAGCCACCAACGCCGATGTGAGCAATGCCATGCCGGGTCTGACATGGCACGTAGCTCGGCGTGCGGACCGGGTCTGTCAGCTGTGCAAGATTCTGGCGATTGAGTTTCATGCAAGTGTCTCCAGGCATGGCCCTGTTGAGCCACGCGAATTCAGTTGATCAGGCGGCTTGTTGAAGGGCACGGCTTACGGCCTGCCCATGCTCATCGAAGAGATGACAGTGGCTCACATCAACGGCCAGCTTGAGCCGCTCGCCATAGGCACCCGAAAAGTCTCCCGGTACGCGTACGGTGAGGGGTTCGTCAGACGGCGTGGTCATATGGCAGTACGTATCGCTGCCCAGGCGCTCGGTTACGTCCGTGACCACGGGCAGCTGACCTTGAGGGTCTATGACGAGATGCTCAGGGCGAATGCCCAGGGTGACTTCGTGGCCGCCTGCCAATGCTCTGCCGTCACGTGGCAGACGTAGTCGAGGTCCGCTGGCCAGCTCGATTTCCGTTACCTGAGCGCTGGTATGGATGACCTTGGCTTTCAGGAAGCCCATCTTGGGTGTGCCCAGAAAACCTGCGACGAAGAGATTGGCAGGGTGATGGTAGAGGTCCAGCGGCGAGCCGACCTGTTCGATACGGCCGCCGTTGAGCACTACCACTTTGGTTGCCAGTGTCATGGCTTCGACCTGATCGTGGGTGACATAGATCATGGTCGCCTTGAGTTCCTGGTGCAGCCTGGCCAGTTCCAGGCGCATCTGGACACGCAAGGCAGCGTCCAGGTTGGACAGGGGCTCGTCGAAGAGAAAAACCTTCGGATTGCGTACGATGGCGCGGCCAATAGCGACACGCTGGCGTTGGCCGCCGGAGAGCTGACGGGGCTTGCGTTCAAGCAAATGACCCAATTCGAGAATACGTGCCGCCTCGTCAACTTTCTTCTCTATTTCGCTTTTGGCAATTCCCGCCAGATCCAGCGCGAACGACATGTTCTTGCGCACCGTCATATGGGGGTAAAGCGCATAGGTCTGGAATACCATGGCCAGATCCCGTTTGGCGGGGCTGACTTCGGTAATGTCACGGCCGTCCAGCTCGATGGTGCCGCTGGTGACATCTTCAAGGCCGGCAATCAGGCGCAGCAGCGTGGACTTGCCGCAACCGGAAGGACCGACAAACACCACGAATTCACGGTCGTTGATATCCAGGTCGACACCCTTGATGATCTCGATGGAGTCAAAGCCTTTACGCAGGTTACGAATCTTTAACGTAGCCATGGAAAATCCTCTTGTTCTTATTTGACGGCGCCGAAGGACAGGCCGCGTACGAGTTGCTTCTGACTGATCCAGCCGAAAATCAGGATAGGTGCGCAGGCCAGTGTCGAGACGGCAGACAGCTTGGCCCAGAACAAGCCTTCCGGACTTGAATAGGACGCGATCAGGGCAGTCAGTGGCGCGGCGTTGGACGAGGTGAGGTTGAGTGACCAGAACGCTTCGTTCCAGCACAGGATCAGCGACAGCAGGACCGTCGACGCCAAGCCCCCTTTGCTGATGGGCAGAAGAACCCTGACGATTTCCTGAAAGGTGGTGGCGCCATCCAGGCGAGCGGCTTCCAGGATGTCCTTGGGAATATCCTTAAAGTAGGTGTAGACCATCCAGACCATGATGGGCAGGTTGATCAGCGTATAGATGATGATCAGCGAAAGCTTGGTATCGAGCAGGCCCAGGCTCTTGGTCATCAGGTAGATCGGCATGAGAACGCCTACGGCCGGTAACATCTTGGTCGAAAGCATCCAGAGCAATGTCTGCTTGGTCAGGCGCGTCTCATGGAAGGCCATGGAGTACGCCGCTGGAACCGCCAGCAGTAAGCCCAGCACTGTAGAGCCAAAGGAGATGGCGACGGAGTTCCAAGCAAAATGAAAGTAATCGCTGCGCTCCTGAATGTGCAGGTAATTCTCCAGCGTGGGCATAAAGATGAACTGCGGAGGGGTTGCAAAGGCATCGATTTCAGTCTTGAAGCTGGTCAGGATCATCCAGAAGATTGGAAAGAACAGCACCAGCGCAATGATCCAAGCCAGCGTGCCGAGAATGGCACTGTGCAGGCGACGAGATTGCTTGAGCGTCATCATGGTCGCATCCTCACTGTTGGGTCAGGTTCTTGCCAAGCATCCGAACCAGGATGATGGCGGCAATGTTGGCGATCACGACGGCAATCAATCCGCCTGCCGAGGCCATGCCTACATCGAATTGCAGAAGCGCCTGGTTATAGATCAGATACGCAAGGTTGGTAGACGCGAAGCCAGGGCCGCCACTGGTGGTGGTAAAGATTTCAGCGAAGACCGAAAGCAGAAAGATCGTTTCGATCATCACCACGACGGCAATGGGACGCGCCAGATGGGGCAGGGTGAGGTGCCAAAAAATGGCAAGCGGGCCGGCACCGTCCAGCCGTGCTGCTTCTTTCTGCTCCTGATCAAGCGACTGCATGGCGGTCATCAGGATCAGTATGGCGAAGGGCAGCCATTGCCAAGACACGATCAAGATGATTGACAGCAATGGGTAATTTGCCAGCCAGTCGATTGGCTGTGCGCCAAAAAACTTCCAGACGGCGGCGAGAATGCCTGAAACCGGATGGAAGATGAGGTTCTTCCAGATCAGTGCGCTGACGGTAGGCATGATGAAGAAGGGGGAAATCAGCAAGACCCGTACAATCCCACGCCCCCAGAACTCGGTGGCTTCCAGAAGCGCTGAAATCAGTACGCCCAGTACCACACTGATCAACAAGACACTGCCCACTAGTAGCAGGGTGTTGGTCATGCCCGGCATGAAGCCGGTGTCGGTGATAAAGTATTCGAAATTCTCCAGACCGACGAAGTCATTCTCACCGGGGTAGAGCAGGTTATAGCGAATTAGCGAGAAGTAGATGGTCATGCCCAGCGGCACGATCATCCAGAGCAGAAGTAGCAGGACCGACGGGCTGACCAGAAACCAGCCGGGGCTGGTCCGGCGCTTGCGGGCGGTGTGCTCACGAGCTCGTGCCTGGGTAGAGACGGGGCTTTTCAACGTGGTTGTACTCATGACAGTCGCTCCGAACCGTTGCAGCGAGAGGTCTACAGGGCGGCCATCCAGGGGGCTGTCAGGCCAGGCTTGTCCTGAAGCGGCGCAGCCATTACGGCTACGCCGAACCGGTTAAGCTATTTGGGATAACCCGCGCGTTTCATTTCGCGAGAGGTCGACTGCTGGGCAGCCTGCAACGCCTGCTGCACGGGCATCTGTCCGGTCAGTGCCGCCGAGAACAACTTGCCCACCGAGGTGCCGATAGCCTGGAACTCAGGAATGGTTACGTACTGAATACCCACATAAGGAACAGGCTTGGCAGCGGGATGCGCCGGGTCGGCCTTTTCCAGCATGGACAGGGATACCTTGGCGAAGGGTGCGGCCTGCATATAGGCCTCGCTGTATGTAGACTTGCGCGTACCTGGCGGGACGTTGGCAATACCTTCCTTGTCAGCTACCAAGGTGGCGTATTGCTTGGACGTCGCCCATGTCACAAAGGACTGTGCAGCTTCCTTGTTTTTGGAGCTGGAAGGAATCGCCAGGGACCAAGCATAAAGCCAAGACGAACCTTTATCGGTTACCTGCGTTGGGGAGGCGGCAAAGCCCACCTGGTCAGCCACCTTGCTTTGCGATTTGTCGGTCGTAAAAGACCCGGCCACGCTGGCATCCACCCATAGGGCACACTTGCCGCTGTTGAACAGCGCCAGGTTTTCGTTGAAGCCGTTGCTGGACGCACCGGGAGGGCCGTACTTCTTCATCGTATCGACATAAAAGTTGGCAGCCTTAGTCCATTCCGGGCCAGTGAATTCCGGCTGCCACTTTTCATCGAACCAACGTGCACCGAACGCATTGGCCATGGTGCCGATCAGCGCCATGTTTTCACCCCAGCCAGCTTTGCCACGCAGGCAAATGCCATACTGATCCTTGTCGGGATGGTGAAGTTTGGCGGCAAATTCACCGAGCTGTTCCCAGGTTGGCTGCTCGGGCATGGTCAGCCCGGCGTCCTTGAAGAGGTCCTTACGGTAGTAGGTAATTGAGCTTTCCGCATAGAACGGCAAGGCATACAGCGTGCCCTTGACGGACAAACCTTCTCGTACCGAAGGAAACAGATCGTTCACATCATAGTCGGCTGGCAGGTCTTTCATGGGTTCCAGCCAGCCTTTGGCGCCCCAGAGACCGGTTTCGTACATGCCAATGGTCAGCACATCGAATTGACCACCCTGCGTGGCAATGTCAGTCGTCAGGCGTTGGCGAAGTACGTTTTCTTCAAGGACTACCCAATTAAGTTTGATATCCGGATGCTGCTCTTCAAAGGTTTTGGAGAGCCGTTGCATCCGAATCATATCGCTGTTGTTAACGGTGGCGATGGTGACCGTGGCGGCCTGAGCATAGGTGACGGCACAAATTCCGGCTGTAGCGAAAAGCGCTTTCAATAGCATGTTCATGTCGCACTCCCTTCTGCGCCGTAGCGACAGAAGCTCTTATTGTTGTTTTAACCCCCAGACTACGAAACAGGAGGAGCGTGTTCGAGTGATTACACCCCTTAAGTTAAGCGGTAGACAAATGCGAAAACACACTTAGACTGATACTTTTTTGCACTTATTAGCGAGTGATCTTTACGTGTGAAATGGCAACAGAACGCTCTGCAGTAGGGCTTGGCGCGTTTTTGGCGTTGAGCCTGCGTGACAGAAATTGCAAGGTATTGGCAGGCAATGAGCAGTCGCCCGGACCTGGTTTATACGTTCTGCTCGGTCAAGCGTTTTACCGTGAGGCGCCGATAATGCGTAGGCGTCATGCCTTTCATTTGTTGGAAGCGGCGATTGAAATTGGAAATGTTATTGAAGCCTGACTCGAAACAGACGTCTGTCACGGCCTTTTCGCTTTGCGATAACAGCTCGCAGGATTTGCTGATACGCAGGCTGTTCACGAATTCAATAAAGCACCGCCCGGTAGCCTTGCGAAAGAAGCGGGAAAAATAGGTAGGCGTCATGCCCAGGTGCTCTGCTGCCTCTTCAAGCGTGAGCTCACTGGTGTAGCGTTCGAAGATAAAGTTAAGCGCCTTGTTGGTACGGTCCAGCGTATGTTCGTCGTCTTCCGAACGAATCGGCGCGCCGCTCAGCAAGTGATAATCCTCACAGGTCGCCAGCAGTTCCATCAATACGAAAAAGTGACCCAGACGGCTGGCACCCCGCGTCTCGGCAATACGCTGCAGAAGATCTGCCGATTCGTTGATGGTGCGCGAACAGTGGAACTGAATGCCGAAACGGGCGCGCTCAAGCAGCGGGTTCAGTGCATTGAGTTCAGGAAAGACTGTCGCCGCGTTTTCAAGCGTCTCATCGGTAAAGTTAACCAGCATGTCGCGCTTGTCGACGACCTCACCTTCCGCTACTTGGCTGATCCAGTTATGGGGCAGGTTAGGACCGGTCAAGAACAAGCTGTAAGGATAGAAGCTGCCGATATAGTCGCCAATGAAGGCTGTGCCCGAGCTGGCTATGATCAGATGCAGCTCGTATTCCTTGTGAAAATGCCAGCGAACCAGAGGGCAGGGGAAACCGTGCTCGCGGTAGATCACCGAATGGCCGCTAAGATCGTCCATCAGTTCATACGACGGATCGCGTTTGCGCAAAGGTCGAGTCATGGCCGGGTCCGTGGTGTTGTGGTTATACGGAAAAGGCCACCGCAGCATAGTCTGCTTCCCCTGAAATGTCTTTAGCGGCTCAACGATACGGCCATGCCGGGTCAGGTAACGCCGGTTTGTCGCCGGTCATACAGAAGCCGGTTGCATTTTGCTACCGTAACGCCTCCCCGCCGTCCGGATCAGGATGGTGCGACTCTAAAAAGCAAAGATTATGACTACTTATTTAGATGCCTCGTTAAACTGGCTCAGGAACTATCCCGAGCTCTACACGCTGTTCTGCGTGACCTTGCTGCTGCTGGCTGCCTGGTTATGTAACTGGATTGTGAAGCGTATTCTAGTGAAGGGTGTTTACCGGCTATTAAGCAGTGCTTCGCTGGGTCTTAAAAGCGAGGTCACCAATACCCCGATGATCGCGCGCCTGGCTAATGTCGTGCCAGCCTTGATCCTTTCGACGGGTATACTCGCAGTGCCCGGCCTGCCGGAGGCGTTGGTCACAGTAGTTGGGAACGTGTGTAGCGCGTTCATTATCCTTACTATCGTGTTGGCGATCAGTAATCTGCTCGATATTGTCAATGCGGTTTACCAGCGCCGTCCCGATGCGCGATTCCGGCCGATCAAGGGGTACATCCAAGTCCTCAAGATCGGCATATTCTGCCTGGCATCCATTCTGATCATCGCCACGCTGATTGATCGCTCGCCATTGATTCTCCTGTCCGGACTGGGCGCGATGGCCGCTGTGCTGCTATTGATCTTCCAGGATACGCTCCTGTCACTGGTGGCCAGCGTGCAGATCTCATCCGGGGACATCGTGCGCATCGGTGACTGGATAGAGATGCCCCAGCTCAACGCCAGTGGGGATGTCATCGATATCGCTTTGCACACGGTCAAAGTGCAGAACTTCGACAAGACGATCACCACGATTCCTACCAAGCGATTCATCTCCGACGCGTTCAAGAACTACCGCGGTATGCAGGAATCTGGAGGTCGCCGCATCAAGCGCAGCCTGTTCCTGGATCAGCAGAGCGTGCATTTCATCGATGGTGATGAGTATCGACATCTGCATCGTTTCAGCTTGCTGGCGGACTACCTGGACAACAAGCAGAAGGAGCTGAAGGAGTGGAATGATAAGCTGGCTGAGCGCGGTCAGGAGCCTGTCAACACGCGTCGCATTACCAACCTGGGTACATTTCGGGTATATGTGGAGCGTTACCTGCGTAGTCATCCCGGGCTTCGGCAGGACATGACCCTACTGGTTCGCCAGCTCGATCCTACTTCCAGCGGTTTACCCCTGGAGGTGTACTGCTTTACCAATACGGTGATCTGGGCGCAGTACGAAAATATCCAGAGCGATATTTTCGATCATTTGCTGGCGATCCTGCCGGAATTCGGGCTTCGTATCTATCAACAACCCAGCGGGGCGGACATGCGTGCCTTTCTGACGTCGGATCGACCCATCAACGCGGTAACGTCGCTGGATGACAAGCATCTGACCATACGATAGGCCGGGACGCTTTTTACCCTGACAGTGCAACCTGGGTAATACTAGTTGGCGAAGGAGCGTTTCGTGCAGCATGTGCCCGGCAGCGCACCGCCAGCAGCATACAAAACGGTGGAAATTACCCGAAAAGGGTGTCGAGTGTGCTGACTCATTTGCCAGAACTCGTCTGACAGGCGTCCTAGCTGCTTTTGGGCTATGTCAGAGTGGCCGGTTACTTGAGAACGCAGGACGCACTGATGGAGGGATTCATTTTTATCAGCTGGGTCCGCGCATCCATGCAGGTTTTCTGAGAATTGAACTCCTGCATGGCGACCATGGGCGAGCTGCCCTTATCGGTATGAGGACTGGTTGTATTCAAAAGGGTCACCACAAGAAGAACCCAAGTGCTCATAGGAGCTCCGTTTTAGAAACAGCGTCAATGTTGTTACCAAGCGTCTTTTTCTACCTTAAAATTGAAGCCGGCTTATGGCGCTGAAGCGGTACGCTACTGCCCTTACGCTACCGGTTTTTTCACTGGGGCTGGAGGATACAGGATCACTGCAGCCCGCAGCTTGCTCTTGCCGAAGCGGCTGAGTTTGTCGAACTCGGCATGACTGACCGGAATGTGTTGGCAGTCCAGCTCCCGACGATGTTGGCTATGGTCTACGTCTGGGTCGTGGAAGTAAATGAAGTCTTCGTCGCAACCGGTTACAGCGATCCAGTGAGGGCCTTTGGTCTGGATAAGGCGAAAGCTGCTGATCAACACCAATGGCAGACCACCATCGGCAATGATTTGCGGGATATCCAGCTTTGTTCGAATCAGGCGTTCAATATCAGTCTGTTTGAGTTCCCGGCTGAAGTCCTCATGCACCAGCCGCATCACGTCACGTTTTTCTTCGCTGCGTACGCCTTCCAGGAAAAGAGGGCCGCGGGTGTTAACCTGTAACTTCACACGAAAGCCGCGGCGTCGGGCGGCCAGGGCCAAGCCGTGTGGCCCGCAGCCACCGTGGCCGGCGGTCATGTAAATGGTGGTAGCCTCACGCCAGAGACGTAACTCTTCCCAACGCTCCAGCGGGCGTCCAGGCTCCAGCGCGCCCATGGCCATCAGAAGCGAGGCCGGGCCGCAGGTGAAATCCGTGGTCTGTCTATAGAAGGGTACCTTGCGTAGCCGACCTTCACCGGGCTGCCGGATACGTTTCTCGAAGCGCAGCGCCTGACTGTGATCTTCGTAGTAGTCATCGACGGTTGCAAAAGGGAGATAGCCATTGCGTTCATACAGGGCAATGGCTGCAGTATTGTCCGGGCGCACCTCCAGACGCATGTACGCACAGTCCCGCTCAATGGCACAGGCCTCCGCCGCCTCGAGTAGGCGCTGCCCAAGCTTGTGCCCTCGAGCTGCCGGGTCGATGGCAATGGAATACAGCCGCGCCAGGGAGGTGTTTTGGTGAAACAGAACCAAGGCGTACCCCAGGGTATTTCCAGTCTCTTCCACCAGCGTGAGAGAGGCATTGGCTCGAGTCAGCATCCATTGGAAATTGCGCCGCGAAAGGCGGTCGTATTCAAAGCACCGTTTCTCCAGCTCAACCAGTGCGTTGAGGTCCTCGTGAACAGCAGGGCGTAGCGTGAAATTCATTTGTGTGAATCCCTAGCCAGGTCAAGCGCCTCAGAGACAGTCGCTCGGTCCTCAGCAGTGCGGTTAAGCCGCGGTTAATGGAGGCTGTGTTACGTAGTTTTCGTCTGTCCATCAATTGGTACAGACCGAACCTGAGTCGTTTGACAGGAAGGTTGGTAATAGGCTCCCAAGGCGATTATCTGCACCGAGGAGGTGTCGTGAGCAAGCTGTATATCATCGTCGAGCGCAAGGAGGATTGGTCATCCTATTATCCGAGCGAAGACGTTATCACTGCCCAGGAATACCTTGAGCAGTCAAATGAGCAAGATAACGGCAAGCGCGTGCAGGTCATCAACCTGTGCCGTAACCAGAAGTACCTGGGGCATGGGTATTACTGCTCATTACTGGCAGAGGCTCGTGGCCACAAGGTAATTCCCTCCGTTCGCACCATCAGTGAACTCTCCCGTAAATCCATCTATAACCTGGCTCTGGAAGATCTCGACAGGTTGTTGAGCAAGGCCTTGAAGGGCCATCCCTACGCCAGTGCTGATGGGTTCACGTTGACCCTGTACTTTGGGCGAACCGATATCGAAGCCTTGCAGGATCTGGCCCGCCAGCTGTTTGAAGCTTTCCCCAGTCCACTGCTGCTCGTGGATTTTCGCCGCAATCGTGAGGGCTGGCATATTGGAGGCGTCAAGCTGGGAGCCATACACAAGCTGCACGAAGCTCAGGAAGACCTTTTTGCCAATGCCCTGGATGGTTTTAGTCGGCAGGTCTGGCTCAAGCCGCGCGTACGGGAAAAATATCGCTTCGAAATGGCTATCTTGCATGACCCGAAAGAAGCGTTTCCGCCTTCTGATGCCAAGGCTCTGAAAAGCTTTATCCGGATTGGCAAACGTCTGGGAATTGATGTCGAGTTGATCGAGAAAAAGGATTACTCACGCCTTTCGGAGTTCGATGCGCTGTTTATCCGTGAGACAACTGCCATTGATCACCACACGTATCGTTTCGCCAAAAAAGCGGAAAGCGAGGGGCTGGTGGTAATGGATGATCCCCGCTCGATCCTGCGATGCACCAATAAAGTCTATCTGGCGGATTTGCTTAAAGCACACAAGCTGGACATGCCCAAGACGGAAATTCTGTACAAGGACAATGCCGCCCAGTTGGCAACGGTAGGGGAGCGGTTGGGCTTTCCGCTGGTGCTAAAGATTCCGGATGGCTCGTTCTCGCGTGGCGTTATGAAGGTCTCCAATCAGGAGGAGTTGAACAAGGCGAGCGCCGAGTTGTTCGAGCGCTCCGTACTGCTCCTGGCCCAGGAGTTCTTTTATACCGACTATGACTGGCGCATAGGGGTGCTCAACCAAGAGCCTATCTTTGCCTGTCAGTACTTCATGTCGAAAGGGCATTGGCAGATCTATGATCACAGCGCCGGTGCGGTCGAGAGCAGTGGCGACTTTCGTACCGTACCCATTCAGGAGGCGCCTCATGAAGTGGTCGAGCTGGCAGTTCGTACTGCCAACCTTATCGGCGACGGCCTGTACGGAGTTGACCTCAAGCAGGCGGGCGAGCGAATGGCGGTCATCGAGGTCAACGACAATCCCAATATCGACTCAGGAATCGAGGATGCCGTCCTGAAGGATGATCTGTATGCGTTGGTTCTGGAGGAGTTCATCCGCCGGTTGGAGTTGCAGCGCAACGGTCAGCGTTGGTGATCGCTGATGTTCTTAAAAACATTTGGACGCTAAAGTGTCCCGCAGAGCGGTTGGAGCCCTAGAGGGAGGGTTCTCAATCCCAAGTAAGCACGTGCCAAAAGAGTGCCGATAAAGCATCGGCTTCAGGCGTAGCTGTAACGCCTGAAGCCTTTTGACTCAATGAAACACCATCCAGATCAGCAGCCCGGCCTCGAAGAGGCAGAACGCCATCAGGCATGCCATGGTGAACTTCAGGCCCGCATCGTCACGACGGTAGGCGGCAATCTGCTCCTGCAGCTTGAACACGCTGAGGTCACGCTCATGCAGGTTCTTGTCCGCCTGTTCCAGCATGCTGCCTACATCCAGCAGGGAAAGCACCTGCACCTTATCCATATTCCATTCGCTTTTCAGCTCGCTGGCCTTGGGCGCGCTACAGATGGCCTTGAGGGTTTGCCCCTCAAGATAGGTAAGGGTAAAACCCTGAGCTTCCAGTGCATGGTCGCGGCGCTTGCGCATCTCCTCGACAAATCCATCACGGGCTGGCAGATCAAGGTTGGCCACCTTGTAGTGGCCCCACTTGGTCTTGGCCCATGCAATGCCCTGAGCCAACAGAAAGCGTCCCACGCCACGATTGGATGGTTCGACTTGCAGCAGTCCGCCTTCAAGTACACCCGGTTCAGCAGTAAAGCGGATTTCCTTGTTCTCGTGATCTGCCCAGATATTCAGGAGGTTCTGATCACGGTGTACACGCTGTCCGGGTAGTTGAATGCTCAACGATAAAACGCTCAGGTCGTCTCCATGCCGTTCGGCCTTGCCAAACTGCACGAAGCGCAGCGGGCGTGGCCCGGTAATACGGTCCGTAGGTAACGGTGCCAGACGCAGCAGGTAAAAGTGTTCCGGTCCGAGCTCGGCCCAGGGATGCGTCTGCTTCTCGGGGGCGGTTTCCTCGGCGGTAATGGGTTCTTCAATATCGGTTTCAGTCATGGCCGCGATCCTTTTCTACCTCCGCATGGGGTAATTCAAATCGCTATATCGGCCAAATTAGCGTGGACTAGAGACTTTTTCCTGAATGAAGACGGTCATTCGTTCCACCAATTCACCCGCTAATGGAAGATTGGGGTTGTTGTAGGTGGAAAGCTGAGCTTCGACATTGGCTGGCGTGATTCTGAGCATATGATTCATACCGGGAATCAGTGCCAGCTCGGCCTCGGGCCTTGCCCGTTTAAGCGCCTCGGCATCCTTGATATCTACCTGAATGTCATGCTCGCCCTGGATGATCAATGCCGGAGCCTTGACCTGAGCGAAGGCCTGGGCGGGATTCTCTCGGAAGAGGGTGATCAGGTAAGGCTGAACGCTGGGGCGGAACAGTACCATCAGGGGCTCCGGTACCTGAAGCTGCATCTGGCCTTTATCCAGCTGATCCATGATCCATTGTGCGCTGGCCAGCAGCGCAGGGGACAGCTTGGTTGCCAATTGCTCGCGCAACACGTCGTCGATGGGGCGGCCACTTCCCGACAAGGTGATCAGGGCATCGGCACCTGCATCGTTGGCAGCGAGGCTGGCCATGAGGGCGCCTTCGCTATGGCCGATCAGGATCAGTTTTGTAAAACGTGGGTCTGAGTGGAGCTTTTTCGACCACGCGACGATATCTGCAACATAGCGTGGGACGCTCAAGTCTTCTTCTCGTGGCGCAGCAGGCGTACTTTGCGCAACGCCACGCTTGTCATAGCGAACGCTGGCAATACCGTTCTCAGCCAGGGCCTCGGCCAGGCGTTTCAAGGCAAAGTTACGCGCCATGGGGTTATTGCCGTCACGGTCTGTAGGCCCGGAACCTGCAATGATAAGAGCTACCGGCTGTGGCTTGTGACTTTCCGGCATGACCAGGCTGCCATACAGCGTTCCGTTGGCCGTCTCAAGGTTGATAGGGTGATACAGGATCGGCCCCCTGGCCGCGAATGCGGGTAGCGTCAGAAGGCAACACAGCAGAACAAGCAGACGGGACATCACAGCACTCATGACCATGAACAAAGGGCACCGGACGGTTCCGGTAACCCGTAATTGGACGCAGCGTAACGATTAGGGTTCTAAAGATGAACTCGGGAAAGCCAGAAGGTATACTCGTTCGCTTTCTGTGCCGGCGCTGGATAGGCTCCGGTCCATCGATTCTGCGGAGCTTTGCGACATGTCCGGCAATACCTTTGGCACATTGTTCACTGTTACCACGGCTGGCGAGAGCCATGGGCCCGGGCTGGTCGCGATTGTAGACGGATGCCCACCGGGGCTGCCGTTGGCGTTGGCTGACCTTCAACATGATCTGGACCGTCGCAAGCCGGGCACCAGTCGGCATACTACCCAGCGCCAGGAGCCGGATGAGGTCGAGATCTTGTCTGGCGTGTTCGAAGGCGTCACCACGGGTACGCCTATCGCCTTACTGATTCGCAACACCGACCAGAAGTCAAAGGACTACTCTGCCATCAAGGACCTGTTCCGCCCAGCTCACGCGGACTATACCTATCACCATAAGTACGGGGTGCGTGACTACCGTGGCGGTGGCCGCAGCTCTGCTCGTGAAACATCCATGCGGGTTGCGGCTGGCGCCATTGCCAAGAAGTTTCTGGCGACCAAGGGCATCCGTGTCCGGGGCTACATGAGCCAGCTCGGTCCTATCGAAATTCCGTTCAAGACTTGGGATAGCGTGGAGAAGAATGCGTTCTTCTGTCCTGATCCAGACAAGGTGCCGGAGCTGGAAGCTTACATGGATCAGCTGCGTCGCGATCAGGACTCGGTAGGTGCCCGGGTCACGGTCGTGGCCGACGGCGTTCCGCCGGGCCTGGGTGAGCCGATTTTCGATCGCCTGGATGCCGAGCTGGCTTATGCACTCATGAGCGTCAACGCCGTGAAAGGCGTTGAGATTGGTGCCGGATTTGCCAGTGTAGCGCAGCGGGGCACCGAGCACCGCGATGAGCTGACCCCCGAAGGCTTTCTCAGCAACAACGCCGGCGGTGTACTGGGAGGCATTTCCTCCGGGCAGCCGATCGTAGCGCATCTGGCGCTCAAGCCTACCTCAAGCATTACCACGTCTGGCCGCTCCATTGATGTAAATGGCCAGCCCGTTGATGTGATAACCAAGGGCCGCCACGATCCTTGCGTTGGTATTCGGGCCACCCCAATTGCCGAGGCGATGATGGCGCTCGTCCTGATGGATCACTACCTGCGACATCGTGCCCAGAATGCGGATGTACACGTAGGAACGCCTGTCCTGGGTCAGCTCTGATTGCGGGCTTATCGGCCTATAGACAGGTTCAACTGCAGCCTGCCCGTGGAGGGCAGCTGCATGAATAGGTACGCCGCTAATCAGCTATACCGGCCTACGCGGGCACTGCATGAATACACGTGAGTCAATGCCGATTCCTTATTGGCGTCTGTCCAGCTTCTATTTCTTCTACTTCGCCTTGCTGGGCGCAACGGCGCCGTTTCTGTCGCTCTACTTTCATCATCTGGGGTTTTCCAGCGAGCATATCGGTCAACTGGTCGCTATTCCCATGCTGATGCGCTGCCTAGCGCCCAATCTCTGGGGGTGGCTGGGCGACCGTACCGGTAAGCGGTTGACCATTGTTCGTTTCGGCGCCTGCTGCACGCTCATCTGCTTTGCGGGAATCTACCTCAGTCATAGCTACGCCTGGCTCGCCCTGGTCATGGCGGCCCATGCGTTCTTCTGGCACGCGGTGCTGCCACAGTTTGAAGCCATTACCCTGGCACACCTGCGTGAACAGGCTTCTCTGTATAGCCGCATTCGCCTCTGGGGATCCGTCGGGTTTATTGCAGCAGTGGTAGGGCTGGGCAAGCTGTTCGAGCATTTCAGTCTTGATCTGTACCCAGCCGGCCTGCTGGTCATCATGGCCGGTATTGTCATAGGCAGTATCTGGGTTCCGTCGCCTCTTGCGGTAAAACTGGAAAACAGCGGAAGCGAAGGCGGACTCATGGGTTGTCTGCGTCAGCCGGGCGTCATGGCTTTTTATTTGGGGGCCTGCCTCATGCAGCTCTCCCATGGGCCTTATTACACCTTTCTAACGATACACCTGGAAAACCTGGGTTATGCTCGCGGCACGATCGGTCTCTTGTGGGCAGTAGGGGTTGTGGCGGAGGTGCTGATCTTTTTGGTCATGCCTCGTTTGTTGACCCTGTTCAGCCTGAGACAGGTACTTGCGGCCAGCTTTCTGCTTGCAGCGCTGCGCTGGCTGCTGTTGGGTCATCTTGCCAATCACCTGGGGGTTCTGCTCTTTGCCCAGGTCATTCATGCGGCTACATTTGGTTGTTTTCATGCATCGGCGATCCATTTTATCCAGCGCCGTTTCGGAAACAGACATCAAGGGCAGGGGCAGGCACTGTATGCTGCACTGTCGGGAACCGGAGGCGCCTTGGGGGCGTTTTACTCCGGTTATAGCTGGCAGGTGTTGGGTCCTGCCTGGACATTCGGCTTCGCCAGCCTGGCAGCGCTGGTGGGGGCATGCATGATCATTACGCGTTTGGAAGATCGACATCATGATGAATCATCGGGAGCTGCTGGCGCAGCAAATCATTGAGGCGGGTCAGTTTCTCTACAGTCGGGGATGGTCTCCAGCAACCAGTAGCAATTACTCTGCCCGGCTGTCCGAGACCCGCGCGTTGCTTACAGTCTCAGGCAAGCACAAGGGACAGTTGGGCCTGGATGATGTGCTCGTAACGGACCTGGAAGGTAATAGCCTGGAGCCTGGCAAGAAGCCGTCGGCCGAAACGCTGCTGCATACCCAGCTGTATCGATGGAAGCCGGAGATTGGCGCGGTGCTGCATACGCATTCGGTTAATGCCACGGTTCTGTCCCGGATGGTTGCCGACGAGGCGCTGGTACTGCATGACTATGAGCTGCAGAAGGCCTTTAGTGGTATCACGACCCACGAGGGCAGGGTACTGGTGCCGATCTTTGAAAACGATCAGGACATCGCCCGGCTTGCCACGCATGTTCAGACATGGCTCGACACGCATCCAGACTGCGTGGGGTATTTGATTCGTGGTCATGGTCTCTATACTTGGGGGGCTCGTATGAGCGATGCCTTGCGCCAGATCGAGGCGTTCGAGTTTCTTTTCGAATGTGAACTTAAAATATTGAGTATCCGGACATGAGCCGCCTGACTGTCTACCATGAGTCCCATCCCGAGCAGCCCAACAAGGTCCTGACCCAGAGCGACCATATCGCGGCAACGCTGGCCGAAGTAGGCGTTCGATTCGAACGCTGGCAGGCCACGGCGCCTGTAGCGCCGGGGGCGAGCCAGGAAGAAGTGATTGCCGCATATCGTCCCGAGATCGATCGTCTTATCCATGAGCGCGGCTATCAGACCGTGGATGTGATCAGCATGAAGGCTGATCATCCTCAGAAAGCCGAGCTGCGCGCCAAATTTCTAGACGAGCATCGTCATGCAGAGGATGAGGTCCGCTTTTTCGTGGCCGGGCGTGGCCTCTTTACCTTGCATATCGGCGAATATATCTATGCCGTACTGTGCGAGAAGAATGACCTGATTTCAGTGCCCGCCGGTACACCGCACTGGTTCGATATGAGCGAAGAGCCCAACTTCGTTGCGATCCGGCTGTTCAATAATCCTGAGGGATGGATCGCCCAGTTCACTGGGGAAGACATTGCTTCCCGTTTTCCACGCCTGGAGGCAGATGCATGACCATTCGCGCTATCCTGACCGATATCGAGGGCACGACCAGCGCGGTCAGCTTTGTCTTTGATGTCCTGTTTCCTTTTGCGGCCAAGCATCTGCCGGGCTATGTGCGTGAGCATGCTCAGGAGGTGGCAGTGGCAGAGCAGCTGGATGCGGTGCGCGCCGAGGCCGGGGAGCTGACTGCCGATACCGAGCGCGTCATCGAGATTCTGCTGGGCTGGATCGCTGAGGATCGCAAGGCTACACCGCTCAAGGCCTTGCAGGGCATGATCTGGGCACAGGGCTACAAGACCGGCGAGCTGAAAGGGCACGTCTATCCGGATGCCGTCGAAGCCCTTCGGCGCTGGCATGCGCTGGGGATTGCGCTTTACGTCTATTCTTCCGGCTCTGTGCAGGCGCAAAAGCTTATCTTCGGTTGTTCCGAGGCTGGAGACCTGACGCCGCTGTTTTCCGGCTACTTCGATACGATGACCGGAGGCAAGCGTGAAGCCGCTTCCTATAGCCGTATCGCCAGCGCAACTACGCATCAGGCAGATGAAATTCTCTTCTTATCGGATGTTGTCGAGGAGCTGGATGCTGCCCGGTCTGCGGGTATGAAAACCTGTGGCCTGGTTCGCGAAGGCGGCGAGCTGGCCGGTCACCCTTGCGTGAAAAGCTTTGCTGAAATCGACCCTCTGACGCTCTGACAAAAGGGATATCAGCGACATTCGGTCGTTTAAGGCGAACTACCGCCTCGGGTGCGCAGTCCCAATTTTACCGGAACTGAATTGGAGAGCACCCATGATTAACTCAACTATAGGCGGTGTCATCGGTTTCATCGTCTTCTTGCTGGATATCTGGGCTATCGTCAGCGTCATTCGCAGCGACAGCACCAGTAACAAGAAGATCTTCTGGGCACTGCTTATCATCATTCTGCCAGTCGTGGGGCTGATTGCCTGGGGGCTTGCGGGTCCTCGCGGAAGTACGTCCGTATCGGCGCCAACGCATAAAGGGTAGTAGAACGCGTCTGGAGACCGTCACGTATTGCCCTTACAATGCCCGCCTTTTCCAGGGCGGGCGTTTTCCGTTCCGCCCATCCGAGGAACGGGAGACCTCTCAATGAAAGATTATCTAGAAACCTTGTATGACGGCTATGGCCAACGCTTTCGCATGGACGAGCTGCTTCATGAGGTTCGTACCGAGCATCAGCAACTCGTTATTTTCAAGAATGCCCGCATGGGACGCGTCATGGCGCTGGACGGCGTAATCCAGACGACCGAAGCCGATGAGTTCATTTACCACGAGATGCTTACCCATGTGCCGTTGTTTGCCCATGGTCAGGCCAAGCGTGTCCTGATCATCGGTGGCGGTGACGGCGGCATCCTGCGTGAAGTGGCCAAGCACAAGAGTGTCGAGCACATCACCATGGTGGAAATTGATGCGGCCGTGGTCGACATGTGCAAAACCTATCTGCCCAATCACTCCAATGGCGCATTTGACGACTCGCGTCTCAACCTTGTCATCGATGACGGTATGCGCTTCGTAGCAAATACCACTGACCGTTTCGACGTGATCATTTCCGATTCGACCGATCCCATCGGCCCGGGTGAAGTACTGTTCTCGGAAAACTTTTATCAGGCCTGCCATCGCTGCCTGAGTGAAGGTGGAATCCTGGTCACGCAGAACGGCACGCCCTTCATGCAGCTTGACGAAGTGA
This sequence comes from Pseudomonas sp. LTJR-52, assembly GCF_003691465.1. Lineage (NCBI taxonomy): Bacteria > Pseudomonadati > Pseudomonadota > Gammaproteobacteria > Pseudomonadales > Pseudomonadaceae > Pseudomonas > Pseudomonas sp. LTJR-52. The sequence goes on along the minus strand of NZ_CP033105.1, from coordinate 2,850,836 downwards.
AGACCACAGCAAGCCGGGTCAACGGGCTCTTTGCAGACTGGCATTTCTATCAGGCTGCCGTACCGACCTACATTGGCGGCGCGATGACCTTTGCTTGGGGCAGCCGAGACGCTGGCAAACGCTTCGTGCCGGTAGATACCCTACGCGAACGGTTCGCAGTCTCCGGCATTGTTACGAGCTATTACAATGCCGACATCCATATTGGTGCCTTTGCGCTGCCTCAATATGTACTAGGCGCCATTGGCAAGACTTCCAACGCCTGATACCTTCGGAAGGTGCCCTGTGATCATTTGCAGGGCACGCACCACTCGTCGCTATCCAAGGAACCGGTGCCGCCTCAAAGCTCTCTTTTAGTTGTGTGCAATGCTATACGTCAGGCGGTTGTGTTGGCGTTCTTTTAGTTGAAAGGGCTCTGCGGGTGGCTTCGCTGATACCGGCGATCACCGTTGCAACGCCTCTATCACGCTCTATCGCATTAACTAAAAATTCCATTCAATGAGCAGGAGGTGCCCTATGCCTTTAAACATCTCCGATGATGTAAGCCTTACTGTGCTCCGGCAGATGAAGGAGGGTGGTTTCGACTTCTCACGCATACATCCCATCGATTTCTTCGCTATTTTTCCTGATGAAAAACAGGCCCGAGAGGCCGCATGTCAATTCAAGGGAGAGTCGTTGAACGCTCAGATAGTCCCGCACGAAGAGGGTGGGTGGCACTTACAAGTCAGTAAGGTCATGTTTGCTACCTATACGACAATTGACGATTTCGAGTCTGATCTTGAGGCCGTCGTCAGTCCTCTTGGCGGAACGTTGGATGGCTGGGGCGTAACCCAGGAAATCAGGAGGACCTGATCCTGACGTCGAGGCATGGCCGTTCGTGTCATGCCTCATTTTAGTTTCTGCCACATGCTCCGTTTGATCTCACGTCCTGCGATACCGATTTACTACTCCCCGTTCCTGCCCAAGAGGGCATAATGAACCCTTGATTCAGGGGAGAAAGGCATGCTGTCAGAGTTATTCGCGGTCATGGCGCCTGTGCTCATTGGCGCAGGTATCGGCTATTTCTGGAAGCGCTGGGGCTATGAATATCCCACTGACTTCATCTCCCGCCTGGTCTTCAACGTAGCCTCTCCCTGTCTGGTCTTGGCGACACTGGGGCATGCACACATCGACAAGCACAGCTTTGGGCAAATGGCCCTGGCCTGCGTTATTATCTGCGCGATCATGGGGTTGGCAGCCTATGGGCTTGCCCGAGTCTTCAAGCGAGACTGGAAGGTATTAGCCCCGGCATTCATGTTTCCCAATGTAGGCAACATGGGCTTGCCGGTGTGCCTGTATGCGTTTGGCGAGCAAGGCATGACGCTGGCCGTGGCATTTTATCTGGTCTTGTCGATCGGTAATTTCAGTTTAGGGATCTTCTGGATGTCCGGCGAGCGCTCGCTCAAGATGCTGTTGGGTAATCCCATTATGATTAGCGTAGCGATTGCGTTATCGCTCATGATGCTCGATGCCCAACTGCCGCGCTGGATTGCCAATACCGTCGACCTCATGTCCGGCCTCGCCATCCCGCTCATGCTTATTACGCTGGGCGTGTCACTGGCCAGCATACGGCCACAACACTTGGGGTCCGGCTTCCTATTCGGCGGAATCCGGTTATGCCTGGGTGCTCTTGTGGGCTGGCTGGTAGGTTGGGCGCTACATCTGCCACCTCTGGCCCATGCTGTCCTCGTCACCCAGTCATCCATGCCCGTAGCGGTTTTCAACTATCTCTATGCCCTACGCGCTAACCGGTCTCCCCAGGAAGTAGCCAGTCTCGTATTGTGCTCAACCATACTGGCGTTTGGGTTCTTGCCGCTGATGCTGGCATGGTGGCTGCCTGCCACAGGATAATCAGCCTCCCAGCAGGCGGGTCAGGTTGGGAAGTACAAGTACGATGGTGGTGATGATCAGCACAAGGCTCGCTTGCCGCCACTTGGGTGTCGGTTCTCTTAACATGACTCAAGCCCTTTCTTCTTATAGGGAGAAGCTCGATTGCTCTGTCGGCATTTATTATGGCCCTCGCAAGGGCCATATCACATTGAGTCGAGACTAGGTCGCAAGTTACAGCCTGTTTAGATCTAAAGCTTTTCTAAATCTCTTACTTAATGGTGTTTAGCGATTAAAAGGAGCGCTGTACAGCGTCTTTTCACTGTTATAGACACGTTTCACAGAGGTTTCGTGACAGCGTGCCGTTTGTCTGATGATTGTCAGGCGCGGCCGAAGTGTTGGACGTCCAGGGCGATAGCGTTATCCAGTGCGGACAGTAATGGCGCTCTGGCCTTTACCTTCGTATTCCCATGGGCTGACATGTTGAGCTTGCTCAGGCGCATAGCGGCGCGGTGAACAGCGTCTTCCAACGCTTCTGGCGCTACGACTTCATCCAGAAAGCCTGCTTCGACAGCCGCTTCAGGTGAAAACATTTCAGCACCAATCACGGCTCGTTGAAAGGCGGGACGGGGCAACCGGTCGCGTGCGATTTCAATACCCGCCTGATGCATTGTCATACCAATGGCGACTTCGTTCAGCCCTATGGTAAAGGCGCCTTTGACGCCAATCCGGTAGTCTGCCGACAGTAACAGGAAGGCACCTTTGGCAACGGCATGACCACCGCATGCAACTATCACGGGGAAGGGGTGGGACAACAGACGACGTGACAGACGAGACCCCATTGTGACTAGGTCGATCGCCTGCTGCGGGCCGCTCATCATGACCTTCAGATCGAAGCCCCCGGAGAGGATTCCCGGTTGGCCTGTAATGACCACAATGGCTTTGTCCTTTTCGGCCTGATCGAGAGCCTCGTTCAGCGCATGGATAACAGCTGGCGAGAGCGCATTGACCTTGCCGTTATTCAGCGTAAGCGTTGCAACAGGGGATTCATAGCGATAAGAAACAAGTGCGTTCATGAGTGAGCCGTTGTCGTTATTAATATTGCGGTGAACGTAACGACTGTTTCGAGTCACGTAAAGCCGTTTGGTTGACTGCCTGGTCACGCATGAACTGGGCTTTCTGATTTAAATGCATGAATACATTAAAAAAAATTTGCCATTTCAAAACTACATGGATATAGTAGCGCACCTCAACGACGCAGACGTTGAAAAATTCTGGTGAGGTGTCCGAGCGGTTGAAGGAGCACGCCTGGAAAGTGTGTATACGAGAAATCGTATCGTGGGTTCGAATCCCACCCTCACCGCCAGATTAACAAAACCCCTGAGAGCGAAAGCTCCAGGGGTTTTGTGCATTCTGGGTGAAATTTCTGCCGAATATACGGGCAGGATGTCAGCGTTTTAGATACCGAGCGCTTGGGGCGTAAGTTGCGAGTGTCAGATCTGGCAGGCAGGGTTCGCTGAAAGACGGTGGTTTACGAACTTCACGCTCTATATCCGTTAGCACAGTGTCCATCAGCAAAGGGTTCTGGACTTGCGCTGAGGTCAGCTTCCAGGTGAGCGGAGAATTCCCCGTTACGGGAGCTGCAGTAATGGTCAGGCTACCATCGCAATCGACCACTGTATTGACCTGATAGCGTCCAAGCGAGAGATCCGACAGGTGAAGAAGTGACTTCATGATCAAAGAGCAGCGTTTTCCGTGATGAGTATTAGATACGGAATTTCCTAAACATTCCCGCACGGCTTGACCGTTTGTCAGATCTTTTTTTCCTGTCTTACGTCTTGATTTAGATCAAGAAAGAGGTTGTTTCACCGACGCTGTTGACTCAAGCCGCAGCGTGTCGTGGCGACATGTCCGCCGCGACTTGCCTTTTATGGCCAAAACTTCTGATGGCCTGAAGGCTGTACGGGAAGGATGGTGGTAGGTGCGGTTATGAGGTCGCTGCTTAATCGCTCGACTGTTGTTTGCCAAGTTGTTGGCTATTGAAGGGCTAGGCTGACTTTTTCCCCTGGGTACTGTCAAAAACCGGGATTGTAGCGTGTGGCCAACTGGATGTTCGCTGGGTTGTCTGCAATGCTGTGTTTATCTTCAGGCAAAGGCGAACAGTTTGCACATCGCTATTCATTCCCTACCTCAACAATATGGCCATATGCGCCAGCCTGGTCTGTACTGGTTGTTGGTCAACCAGGCTCTGGTGGCCGATACGTTGCTGCTGTCAACCCTCTATGAACAGGCTTCGGACGTATCGTCAATTTGCGTATTGCCTGACCGGCCCAAGGACAGCTGGATCGACGTTCTGCTGGCTCATAAAACTAACGTCCGGTTTTATACGCTAGCTGAACAGAACCATGAGCGCTGGCTGGAGCGGTTGACCGAAGAGCTTGAATGGTACGGCAGGTTGGCCGGCCGGCTGATAGTGGTGCAGTACGATGTTCGCCAATTGGACAGTCTGACCGAGGCTGCGCTGAAAAAGCGGCTGGCTCATCTGGCCGGATGGGTCCGTAAGCACAAGGTTACATGGCTCATGATTGGGGTGGGAGATGGTGTCCAGCAGCGGACACGTCTAGCGCCGCTGAGTGATGAGTTATCCGGCCTGGGTGAAATGGAGCGCCATGCCTTTCATGTGCATTACCATATTGATCACTGGCGTAGCGGGGAGGGTGGCGTTTTTCATGCTGACTTCTCACTTGAGCTGAGTGAGTCCGGCCTGCGACTGGCCAATGCCGCTGATGTGGAGGTATCTACCAGTAACCGTGATGACGAGGTGGTTCTGGCCTGGCGAGAATGCCTGGCAGGTCGACAGGCACCCTCCCGACATTGGCAGCTGTTTGACTCACTGGAAGATCTGCTTAATGCAGCCCATGGCGCCCATGCCGCTACGGTAGTGCTGGGCATTGCAACTGCGGGCAAGGTAGAGGAACTCGCAAGACAGATCCATGGCTTACGCGCTGCCCGAGGCAATCGGCTCAAGATTGTGATTCGTGAAATCAGTCAGTGTCTTCGCCACGTGGATGAACGGCTGTTCTTTTCAGCGGGTACCAACCTCGTTGTGCCGTACCTGAACGATGTATCCCGTTTCTTTAGTCAGTTGCAAAGTGTACAAGGACAGATTTATCGGCGAACGGGCGATACGGACTTCGATAAGCTCCTGCAGGCATTACGTCCCCAGTTCATGCGTGGCTATGTGGCAGCAGAGACCTTTATTGGCAGTGTACAGGCCGAACTGGAGCGCATCGTACAGGATGAGCTGCCCGGCATGGTATTAAAGCTCAAGCCCGCCCATGGTCTGACCGCTCTGGATCTATTGGCACAGTGCGACATGAAGCGTCGTGGCGATTTCGTGACGGTGGTCGAGCAAAGCTTGTACCTGTATCTGTTTGCGTGTCGCCTCAATGATATCGAACCGGCCTTGCGAAATATTTTTCGTGTTTCTGTCGATACGCTGGCATCGAGTATCGAGATTTATGACAGCGCCGAGCGGTTGGGGCTGGAGCTGAGTCGAATGAATGCGCTACCGGCCCAGCATGACTATACGGATGACCTTGCCTTCCGGCTCAAAGGTATTGCCGAGCCGGCTGACATCAAAGATGTCTCTCCCGAATCGGGTGAGCCACAGCCGGTATTGAGGCGTGTTTCGCTTATGGTAAAGAGGACTGCAATCCATGAGCGATGAGCTGTTTCACTACGCCGTTATTCTGACCGGCATTCTGGCCTTTCTGGCGGGTTTTTTGCTGCGCTCGGCTTGGAAGGCCATACTGGATTGGATATTTCACAAGACACAAAGGCCTCGTTACCTGAAACCCTCGATAGAGCTTAAAGGGGGCAAGATTCGTGATGGCGAGACAAAAGGGCGGGGTAATCAGTAAACCTGACGGACGTTTATGCTCCGTCATCCATTCGACTACGCCTCGCTATCGCCTTGAGCGGGCAGGACGCCTTGATTGAAGATGTGTTTATGACCGATAGACCACTGCTGCCGCCACCCACCGCGCTTCAATACTGGCGAGGGTTGGGCTTCTGGAATTATTACTTCCTCACCAAATTCGTGCTGTTCTGGCAAGGCCTGCTAAATTTTCATGCGTTGGAGAATTTGGCCTTTGCGGCTTTTCTGTTGGTGCCGCTGCCGCCGGTATGGCTGCACCGTCTTAGGCATGTCGTGGCGATTCCCATTGGCGTGTCGCTTTATCTATATGACACTTGGCTACCCCCTGTCAGCCGGCTCTTTGCCCAGTCTGCTGAGATATCGGCGTTCAGCTTTGACTATATCCTTGAGCTGGTAGGGCGGTTCATTAATACTTCCTGGCTGGCCGCAGGTCTCGTGCTGTTGGTGGGGTACCTGTTCTTCAGTCAGTGGATACGTTTCACGGCGGTAACGGTTGTAGCCTTGGTAGCGATTCTGATTGCTGGCCAGACAACCTTCTGGCGTTCATCAAACCCTGCCGCGGGACCAACACTTGTAGACGTCCCAACCACGGCTGTACAGCCTGGAGGACAGGCGTCGCCTGTGCCCAGGCCGGTGGCGGGCGGAACGGTAGAGGCAACCGATGCCAATCTCAATGCAACACTCAGTGATTTTTATACCCATCAGAGCACTCTGGTCAGCCAGTTCCCTCCAGCTCTAGGTAACGACGCGGCCCCCTTTGACGTGCTGATCCTGAATATCTGCTCGTTGGCCTGGGACGACATGGAGGATGTCGGACTCAGTCAGCATCCGCTCTGGAACAAGATGGACGTGCTGTTTGATGACTTCAATTCGGCCGCTACTTACAGCGGACCAGCTGTATTGAGGCTGCTTCGAGCGAGCTGCGGCCAGTTGCCTAATGCCGGGTTGTATCAGCCTGCCAGCAAACAGTGCTTTCTCTTCGAAAATCTCAAGCAGTTGGGTTTTGACGAGGCCATGGTCATGAACCATACCGGTCGCTTCGATAATCTGATCGGGCAGGTTAAAGACAACGGTGATATGCAGGCGACTCTTTTCCCGTTTGGGGACTTGAGGCCCGTCATGACGGGCTTTGATGGCTCGCCCATTTACCGTGATGGACAAGTGCTCTCCAAATGGTGGCAACAGCGACTAGACAATGCGTCAGCGCGCGAGGCGATGTTCTATAACACGATCTCGTTGCACGACGGGAATCGGGTCATTGATCCAACGTCTGGCAAGACGGTCACGGCAGAATACAAGCCGCGTCTGCAGAACGTACTAGATGACCTGAGCGGATTTATTGATCGCCTCCAGGCTTCTGGAAAGCCGGTTCTGCTGGTGATCGTGTCCGAGCATGGCGCCGCATTGCGAGGAGATCTCATGCAGATCAAGGGAATGCGAGAAATTCCAAGCCCTACCGTGACGCACATTCCGGCCGGCGTCAAACTCATCAATGCCAAGGCGACGTTGAGCGGGGCGCCTGTTCATATCCGTACGCCTGCCAGCTACTTTGCGTTGTCGGAATTGATTAATCACCTGGTGGATGGCGCTGCCTGGAAAAATCCGAATTTCGACCTGAATGCCGTCATTACCAGCCTGCCGCAGCTGGATCATGTGGTGGCGGAAAACGAAGGCAGTGTGATGATGCGTTTCAACAACACGCATTATTTGAGGCTGGATGGTAAAAGCTGGATCAAGTATCCGGAGCGGGGGAAGTAAGCGAGAAAGGCCAGTCGTAATGTACGGCTGGCCTTTCTGGCGCTAGCTTCAGTCGTTGCCGACCCGGACGACCAGCTTGCCAAAGTTCTTGCCTTCCAGGAGGCCCGTAAACGCGTCAGGAGCATTCTCCAGGCCGTCCACGATCTGTTCGCGGTACTTGATCTTGCCTTCGCTTACCCAGGGCGTCATGTTTTCCAGGAACTCACCGTAACGGTCGCCATAGTCCATGGTGATGATGAACCCTTGCATGCGAATGCGCTTGTGCAGGAACGTAGCCTCCAGCATCGGGAGGCGATCCTTGCCGTCCGGCAGATCCTTTGGATCCTTGTTGTAAGTGGCGATCAGACCGCACACCGGTACGCGTGCCTTGGTGTTCAGGAGAGGCAGAACCGCATCGAATACCTTGCCGCCTACGTTTTCAAAATACACGTCGATACCCTTAGGGCAGGCCTTGGCCAGTGCCTCGGCAAAATGCTCACTCCGGTGGTCGATGCATTGATCAAAGCCCAGGGCTTCTACGGCATGCTGGCATTTTTCGGCTCCGCCCGCGATGCCTACAACGCGGCAGCCCTTGAGCTTGGCAATCTGTCCCACCGTCGAGCCAACGGGACCGGTGGCCGCGGCAACCACAACGGTTTCACCCTCCTTGGGCTGTCCAATATCAAGCAGCCCCATGTAAGCAGTAAAACCAGGCATTCCAAGAACGCCCAATGACCAAGAGGGATGCTCCGGGTTATCGCCGAGCTTGTTGAGATCATCGCCATTGGAGACGGCGTAATCCTGCCAGCCATTAGCAGCTAATACCCATTCGCCTTCCTTGTAATCCGGATGTCGGGAGCTTTCCACGCGGCAAACCGTGCCCCCTACCATCACATCGCCCACTTGCATCGGATCGGCATAAGATTTCGCATCGCTCATCCGGCCCCTCATGTAGGGGTCGAGAGACAGGTAGACCGTGCGCAGCAATACTTCACCGTCTTTTGGCTCAGGGCGAGGCTCGCGCTCCAGACGAAAGTTCTCTTGCGTCGGTGCGCCTTGCGGGCGCGAGGCCATTACGATGCGGCGATTTTCGTTTTGGGATTGGGTCATGTCTCACTCCTGTGGATCATCCAGGGTCAGCGCTGTGCCTGTTCAACAAGAGCAGGCGGGCTGTTGGTTACAGGGAAGGGACTGACCCAGATGCCCAGGGTTCCTGAAAATCTCTTTCAGGCTGGCCTGGGTTTAATTGAACTGTGCATATTCCTGAAGTGGCTCGGGCGGCATCCTGAGATCGCCTTCCCAGGGAGCAAAACTGTAGCGCAGGTACACGAGTGCTTGGTTGGGTTTGTAGTCACTCCCCACGGAGCGCTCGATTCCGGCAGACGTACCGATGAACCAATTGGGCGAAAGACGACGCTCCAGCGAAAAGCTGGCTCGATAGCCAAGGCCTTTGCTGCGGCCTCCCGTCAGTACAGGATTTCCTGCTTCGCGCTGCCAGGCGGACTTTGTCGGGAAGTAATCCGCATCATCCTCTTTCACCCACGAGTAGCTGGCTGATGCTTCGGCGTAAAACGACCAAGAATCCCAGCGTTGCGCAAAGTTGATCGGGACAGAGTAGGACAGGTATTGCTGTGGGCTATAATAGCCTCCCTGGCCGAACGTATAACCGCTCAGGTTTTCCTTGAAGTGCCAGTACATGACGTTACTGCCAACCCGCAGGCGTCGATTGGGCTCGTCGATCAGGCGAAAGTAGATTCCGCTCATCAGGCGCAGGCGATCATTGCTTTCCACGTTTTTACCAGTCAGACGATGAGCCTGCAGGCTCGACCAGATGCCATAGAAGCCGCCCTGGTCGTAGCTCAAACCAAGCGATACCCCATTGGTGCGGACGCCGCCCCAGGTTTTGCCTGTGCGAGGGTCTTCAGTACCTGCATAGGCCAATAAGGACGTGGACAGGGCGCGGCGGGAAATATCCATTGTCCAGCCAAGGGGCTCAAGATCGCCGCTCAGGCGTACGCCTCCCACGATATCCTGTACTGGAAACCCCAGGGGAGTAGTACCTACGTCCCACTGGGTGTCTTGCCCACGCCAGCCAACAGCCAGGCTGGTACCTTGGGCGCGTTGGTTGATATGCCCGCGACTGCATTCCTCACGGGTCTGGCAGAGGGCGACACTTCCAAAGTTGTTCTGCTCAAGAATGTTTCCCAGGCTGCCATTATCCATCGTAATGGTTTCCGCCCGGAAAAAGCCTTTGCCATCCCTGAGGGGATGATCAGCTTCAAAGCGTAGATCATGGGCCTTGAGGTCCGATATACCCGGTGTGCCTGAACTGTCCCATGCGTCATACTGCAGTGTCGCAGTAGCGGTCTGCTGTTGATAAAGCTCAGCGGTATCGCTGCGAATGCTGCGGTTGAGCCAGTCGTCATCAGGTTGTACTCGGGTTTGCCGGGTGAACTGCGCATCGTTTTGGCCCGGATCGCCCATGTTGCTTGTGCGCATGGCCTGGCGATAGCGATCAAGCGCCAGGTCCGGCTGTTGATTGCGCCTGGCGAGCCGCGCCGCGTCGCGCCATAGGAGCGGATCACGGGTCTCGACCTCCAGCGCGGCATTCATGTAGGCAGCGGCTTTCTCCGGCTCTCCCAGTTCCGACCACAAATTGGCCATTCGACGTTGTTGTCCTGCAGTGGCTGCTTTGGAGGACAGCTCGGCCAGCTGGCGCCGTGCCTGGATATCAAGGCTCTGCTGATGGGCAAGCTCTGCCAGGCTGAGTCCGGCTTCTATATTGTCAGGCTCAAGTACCTGAGCTGCACGGTAATAACGTTTGGCCTCGTCAGGATGTCCACCTAATACCGACCACTCGCCCAGCAGGAGAGGAATACCCGCTTCCTTGGGAAAGCGCGTACGTGCCTTTTCAAGCAGGGCGGTCGCATCCTGGGTGCGGCCCTGATTGTTTAAATCGCGCGCTTGAGCCAGGGTCAGGCCGTAATCCAGTCGATAGGCAAGGCTGTGCATGTCCTCACTCCACTGGTTGGCAGGGACTTGTCGCAGGCTACCAAGCGCCCGTTGCGCCTGGTCCTGACTGTCGAGAAAGAGCGCGTGGGCGTACCGCAGGACCGGATCAGTGGAGCGTTGACGCAGCTGATTTGCAAAGGCGTCTTCTGCCTTTGGATTATCCAGTGCTGCGCGCGCTCTGGCAAGGTTATAGGCCAGCCAGGGATCCTGCGGCTGCAGCTCAAGGGCTTCTGTCAGCTTGTGTTCAGCGGTTGCCCATTGACCTTTGGCGGCATGGGCATCGGCCTCGCGCGACAAGATGTTCGCCCGAATCCGGTTTAGCTCAGGTGTATAACGTTGACGCTGATCCTGGGGAAGGGAGGCGATGAGAGATTTGGCCGTGTCGATCTGGTTTTGCTGAAGGTAAAGGTTGATGAGGCCGCGTAGTGCTGGACCGTTTCGACGGTCATAGGCCAGCGCCCGCTTGTAGGTCTGCTCGGCTCTGTTCGTATCGCCCTGCGCTGCATAAACGTCGGCAAGACCTGTCAAGGGCTCTACAGCACGTGGCTGCAGTCTGGCAGCGTTCTGGTAGGCTTTTGTCGCTGCAGTGTAATTGCCTGCACGCAATGCAGCATCCCCGTCATTGAGGGTTGCCCAGAACTGGGCTGTTGCAATCAGGCTCTGCCATTGGGCTCGCTGGTCGATGTTCTGCTCGTTGGCCAGGGCCCGCTGGTAAAAGGCTAACGCTTCCTGATGCCTGCCTTCCCGTTGCCGTAGTCTTCCCAAGCTGCCTAAAGCGTCAGAATCATTGGGGAAGCCCTTGAGGGCCTGCTGCAAGGCGCGCTCGATAGCGGCATGGTCCTGCGAGTCTTGCTCCAGGAGCTGCTGCGCCCTCTGCTTGGCTCTGAACGCTGGGTTTGCCAGCAGCTGTTGTTGCGCGGCCAATCCCTCGTGGGCGATAGGAGCTGCATCCGGGTAGGACTCAAGGTAACGCTTCCAGAGCGTGACAGCCCGATCTTCAACTGGCATTCGCTGGAGCTGGTCCAGCCATACTGCAGAGGCGCCCTGGCGGGCATAGGGGTCCTGACTGAGCTTTTCCAGATCCTTGTAGGCTTCTGGATCATACGGATTCAGATCAAGTCGCTGTCTGACCAGCGCCAGCCGATAATTGCCACTTTGCGGATAGCGATTTACCAGTGATTGAATGCCCTGTAGGGCTCTGGTATGACCCTGCGGCGTATTGGCAACCGCTTGCCAGTATTCCAGCTCGTATTCCGGCGACGGCAGGCCTGGCTTGAATAGCTCATCGTATAGCTTCAGGGCTTCGTCATAGCGCCCCGCCCGCGCGAGCAGCCTGGCTTGAAGAAGCTGCGCTTTTTTTTGTGGCTGGTCGAGTTCGATATCAAGCCGTACCAGACTCAACGCCTGCGAACCTGGAGCAACCTTCTCCAGATGTTCCAGTGCGGCCTGTGCTTCCTGCGGCTTGTTCTGTCTTAACTTCAGGCGGGCGAGGGCAGCCAAGCCTTCCGGATGATCAGGTGCAATTTTGAAGAGGCGGTAAAGGCTGTCTTCGATCAGGTCATCTTTGTTACGCGCCTCGCCAGCCCTGACTTGCGCCATTAGCCGATCCTCCGGCGTAACGGGCCCCTCGGCCTGGGCCGACAGGCTAACCAATAGAAGAGACAGCAGAACAATCAGCGTGGGCATGCAGCGGTATCCGGCAACTGCAATTCACCATGAACGTTGAAGCGGAAGCGACCTTCTTGCCAGCCTCGTCCAAACAGCGACAGGACATTGCCATAATAGGCATCTGCCTCGAGCGGCTCCTGCTTCAGACGGGTTAGCTGAGCGTCGAGAGCCGCCTTGTCACCAAGGCTTGCCAGAAGCGGAAGTACAGCCGCCGAGAAGCCTAAAGGCCCGCGGTTTTGAGTAGTCCCTGTCTCGGCATTGACCTCTTCGGGCGGGTAGCCCCGTTGCGAGACATAAGTCTGCATGGGCTGGAAGCGCGAAAGCAGGCTGTCTCGGCCGGCTGACCCAGGTGCTTGCATACCCGCCCACAGGTAGACGCGAATGGCATTATAACTGCCTTGCCAGTTGCTCCGTTCGGAGCCATGCCAGGCACCTGAGCGCCAATCAATCCAGTCGGGTGCAAAGCCTTTGGGTGCGGTTTCGTTCAGCAGCCGCAGCGTAGGGGAAATCATGCCTTGCCAGGGGCCTTCCGGATGCTTGTATGCGAAGCTGCTGAGCAAAAAGAGCGGCGTGTAGCTGGGATTTAGCGTCCAGCTGTCCTCGTCGGTAAAGCCCACCGGGGCGGGCAGAAGCATGGGACCAAACCCGTCGATTCGCGCGACTTCCTGCTTTTCGATCTGCTGCAGAAGCCGATTGGATAACGTCTGGTAATTGTGAATCCGCCAGAGGCGCGAGGCTTCCTGAAGGCTGTAGGCGATCCAGAGGTCGGCATCAGAGGCGGCGTTGTCATCCAGTATTTGAAAGTTGCCGTTTTCCGCACGCCCCCAGAGCCAGGCGGGCAGGTGTTTGGAAAAGTCTCCCTGGCTTAGGTTGCCCTGCGTCCAGTTGACCAAACGCTGAAACGTGGTTCGGTCACCTGCCACCAGGGCGAAAAAGAGCGCGTAGGATTGCCCCTCCGATGTCGTAATTGCGCGCTCGTCGCTGCGATCAATCACCCTGCCATTTTCGATGAACCCGCGCTTGAAACTTTCCCAAGCCGGCCACTGGCAGGCAGCCGAGACGGGGCTGGCGAGGCTGATCAGACAGAGGGAGGCAAGCACTTTTTTCATGAAGGTTACTCCTGTTCCTGCAGGCGACGGCGCGCCAGCCAGCGGAGGACATTCCAGAGCAGGGCAGCCAATATCAGTGTGGTCACGATTGCAATGAATGCCAGTAGCAGTGGATGTGCGGACAGGTGATACCAGAGAAGCAGCCACCAGGGCAGGCTGCCTACGTAGTAAGGCTCCCCTACGATATGACTGTCGATCCGGTCTCCGCGGAAAAGACTGACAGACCCGGTGACATTCTCAAGCCCGGTATTCTGGCTCAAGGCCTCTTGCAGCTGCTGATAGCTGTTTTCGCCATAACCCATCAGAGCGACTACGCTACGCGAGCTGGCGTATGGGGATTCAAATCCGACCAGCGCCGAGATCGGCCCCGACGACAACGTCTGCAACTGTGTGTCTGCCATGGCAGACCCAGTGTCCTGTAGCGGTGACTCAAGGCGGGATGTCTTGCGGTTGGGCAGCATGAGCGACGTTCGGGTCTCATCCACGAACGCTGTCATATTCTTGTCCAACTCGGTCCGAGCCCGCTCGGGAATTTCACCTATTATCAGAACGTCGCGTTCGCCTTTCTTTACGGCTGACCAATCATCACCAATGGAGACCTGTGTCGCGGGATAGCCTGTAATGGCCCCCATGCGTCCCATCAACGTAAACAAAAGGCCTGTCTGTTCCGGCGTTGGCTGCGAGGGCATCATTACCTGCGTCTGGGATAGATCGGCAAGGCGAGTAAAGGGATATCCGGCACTGACAAAGGCGCGTAGATCGGGCATGGCCTTGTAGTGATAGAGCGAAGAAAAATCAATGGTCGAGTCCGGATCGATTGCGGCCTGAACATTGAGCGGAAGCGTCGTGGTGCAGCTGGTATTGTCGCCATTGGCCGGGAAGGCGCCGAAAGAAAAATCAAAACGCAGCTCATTGCGAGCCCCTAGCTTGAGTGACGGCACTTGAAAGCCGGTACTGGTCCCTAGCAGATTTTCGTTAAGAATCGGCAGATTAACACCGCCCATGCTCTGGTTGGCATTCTTGCTCAGCGTAAAGGCCTTGATGAACTGGTTGTTGGCGTTGACCGTCAACAGGGCTGTATCGTCACGGAGCGGGGGCGTGTAGCGGTATTTAAGATCCAGCGGGATACCGCGATTACGCCACACGAAGAGGTCCGGCGGAATATTGAACGCCAGCGTAATCGGTCGCGGCACCATGCCGGTGACTTCCAGCTGATTGGGATAATCCATTAGCTCGCCCAATCGAGTAGGGCGATCCAGTGAAACCCAATTTGGGGCATCGTAGGGTTGACGAGGTGCCAGGGTTTGCAGAGAGTCCACGGTAGTGGATTGTCCGCGTAGCGTAACAGCGCCCAAGGCGACGGCTTTCGCTGCGGTCAGCAGGTCGTTGTCGTCGCGTCCAAGGATCAATAACAGCTTTCCATAAGGATTTTGCGGATTCTCGACAATCTCAATGGTCGGTGCTGTCACCTCCGCATGGCCTTCAATCAACGCAGGCAACTGTGCATTCGTTGCAAACACAACGGCATTGCCTTGGATGGGCAGGTGTCCAAAAGAAGTCGGGAAGCTGGCGCCTCGCCAGCCGCTCAGCGTTCCAAACCAGGAGGCTATCACCGCGCCGGCGGTCTGCTGGGCACTGTTGGGACGATTTGCAAAGATGAATGGAACGCTCAGGGCCGCCGGGTCGCGCTGATCGAAAAAGGGCTCTGGTAATTTGGATAAGTCATTCTGGATCTTTAGTGCCTGAGTGCTCAGGATTAACTGGCTTTTCGCGCTGAAGTCAACCCACAAACTGGAGTGCAACGGGTCTTCACAAATAGGGGCGTAATGGCCGACCAGCTCAAAGCGCATGTTGTTGTAATCAGAAATAAACTGGGCATCGAGCGGTAGATCCCGCGTGATTTCCTTGCCCAGATCCGCCTGATTGATAGGCAATACCCCCATCAACTCATTGTTCAGATAGACTTTCAGGTGTGACTGCACCGGTATCAGTGCCGGCGAAGGGGTATACACCAGATGGAGTCGAGCGCCTGTGACGACCTCATCGCTACGTAACCCGAACGATGCGTAGAGATTTCTCAAGACATTACGGGTCGTCAGGTTTCCCGCTGATGAGATCTGATTGAAGCCCAGCTGCCGTTCCTGCACTGGAGGAACGGCAGGTCTGGTGTCGGGAGCAGGCGCAACCGTAGGCGCCGCGGTAGTCCAGGGGGCGCAGGCCAGCAGAGCCGCTGCGATGAGAAAGCGGATTACGCCTTTCATGCTTATCCTTGCTGTTATGTTCGTTTTGGCGGTAGGACAGGGGTTACAGGTATGAACGACACGAGTTTCTCCACCAGCCACACCGAGCCCTTGATAAGAGGACGGGAAAGCCTGGGGGAGTGCTGCAGCATGCGTTTATAACCTGATAATCCGACCCGGATAATGGCCAGGATGCTGCGTAGCGGACTGTCTTGCACGAAACTTTCCTGCCATTGGGCCCAAGTGTCGGCACGTGCAAACGTACATTGCACAAAATTGATGCGTGTCTGAACATCCATCGGTTCAAGCTCTAGCCCTGCCACCCGGCCTCGCTGGTTCCGAACGCGAGTGGCAAAGCTGTACTCCTCAAGGCCGCGCTTTAGTTGCAAAAAGATCTGCTCGTCCGACTTGAGGTCCAGCTCTGGCGGCAGCTCCAGGCCCACACCGCCGTCGGAGTAGTCCGTCAGCGTACACGCATAAACGTGGCCGCCCGTCAGACGTATGGCGGCAGGTAGTCTCAAGTCGACGCGATGGGTGCGACGAACCTGACGAACTTCTGCGGCAACTGCAATGGCGCCTCCGAGGATAATCAGGTTATAGACGGTCCAGAGCATGCTGATGATGACAGTGCCTTGTTCGACGGCTGGGCCGGTAACGTAACGATAGACACCAAACAGCAGGCCTACCACATTCAATCCAGCCAGGAACAGAAAGGACTTCGAGATCGTCCAGTCAAAGACGTTTTCCTCAACCAGTCCCCCTTTAGCCGTTACGTTGAATTTACCCTTGTGCGGATTGATCAGTGCCACTGTGGTAGGCCGGGCGATGTACCAGGACAGCACCGTTTCGTAGATCTCGCTCCAGAAGGAATAACGGTACCGACCCTGGATGCGCGAATTGGTAATGCTGGCATGGGCGATGTGAGGCAGAACGAACAGCAGAATCAGCAGCGCCGGGGCATACAGGATATACGCATGCAGGATCAGGAAGGCCAATGGTGAAAGCAGGTAGATGAGCCTGGGTACTCCGGCGAGAAAATGCAGCATTGCGTTGCAATAGCAGAGTCGCTGCGGAAGCGAGAGGCCTTTGCCCATCAGCGGATTGTCCAGGCGGAAGATCTGCACCATGCCCCGTGCCCAGCGAATTCGCTGGCCGATATGGGCTGAGAGGCTTTCGGTGGCGAGGCCGGCTGCCTGGGGAATACGAATATAAGCGGACGTCCAGCCGTTGCGGTGCAGACGCAGGGACGTGTGAGCATCCTCGGTTACGGTTTCCACGGCGAAACCACCAATGCTTTCCACGGCGGTGCGCCGCAAAATGGCGCAGGAGCCGCAGAAGAACGTGGCGTCCCACATGTCGTTTCCGTTCTGGACCAGACCGTAAAACAGGGTGTTCTCGTTTGGCGTACGCCGGAAATTACCCAGGTTGCGCTCGAACGGGTCTGGCGACAGAAAATGGTGAGGCGTCTGCATAACGCCCAGCTTTGGGCTTTTCAGGAACCAGCCCATGGTCATCTGCAGAAAAGAGCTGGTCGGAATATGGTCGCAGTCAAAGATCACCAGGAAATCACCTTTGGTGACTTTCATGGCCGCATTCAGATTGCCTGCCTTGGCGTGGCGATTATCCGAGCGAATCAGATAGTGCACCCCAACTTCCGCGGCAAACTGGCGAAATGACTCCCGTTTACCGTCATCAAGAATGTAGATGTTCAGCTTGTCTTTTGGCCAGTCGATACCCAGGGAGGCCAGTACCGTCGACCGAACGACAGACAGGTCTTCGTTATAGGTGGGAATATAAATATCGACCGAAGGCCATTCGGCAATGTTGAGGGGGAGCGGATAGGGCTTGCGATCCAGCGGCCAGATTGTCTGGAAGTACCCAAGGATCAGTACCAACCAGGAATAAGTTTCTGCCAGCAACAGGAGCAGGCCGCAGATGACATCCAGCGGATTTTCCCAGTTTAACGTCTGCGTATAGCGCCACCAGAAATACCGACACGATACAAGCAGCGAAAGGATAATAAGCGCTAACGTCGGGAAGCGCCCCGGCATCTTGCGAATGACCATTGCCAGCGCCCATAGCATGGCGATAAAAACGATCTGCTGGCCGATCTCGAATGGCTGCGTTACGCAAAGCAGCAAAAGCGGCGTGGCAATAAGCGCAAAGGCACCACCTAAGATACATTTCGTTCTAACCGAAAGAGACGACCAGGTCTCTTCTTTCAGCGTAGCGAGTGGCAAACGTTCCGGCAGACGTGCGGCTGAACGATAGAGGCGACGCCGATGTTCAAGCAGGGCAGGAAAACGTTGGAAACCCTTGGAGAGAGCAGCCAGGTAATCGGGACCTTTGCCATTGACGGGCCTGACCAGAATCAGCCAGATACTTTGCATGACAGTTCTGAGAGGATTGCCCAGGCGCCGCGTGGATAACTGAGGGTACAGCGCACGCCAGTTGATGGCGACCCATTGCCAGGTGGGGCGCTCGAATCGCAGGAATGTCCAGCCCAGTAGCCACAATGCCGTCATCAGTAAGGCAACCGGCGCGCGATGGCGCTCGCGGCTCTTGTGGTAGTACAGCGAAAGCCAGGATTTGGCAGCCGGTGCCAGGATCATGTGGCGCCTGCCTGCGCCACGCTCCATGTAGCCAGCGAGAGGAAGTTGTGGCTGGCCAGAGAGGCCGGAGCGCTATCTGCTAGCGGCCGCTTCAGGGCCAGGGCCTCGCGTACAGCTTCATCCTCGTGGATGATGGTTGAAATCAGTGTCCTGCCCAGGACCAGGCGCCAGAGTTGTATGAGATCCCGAGAGAGCTTGTAAGCGGGTTGGTAACGGTTCACCAGCCAGAAGCGGTTGGGTGTATTCAGCTGGCCGACCAGTGATTGCTGATTAATCAGGGCATGGCAGGCAGGATCGGCCTGCACGATTTGAATCCATTGCAGGTCCGTAATCTGACCTAGTGCCTCGCGAAAGCTCGAGTGCTGTGGCACGTCGAAAATCACATAGGTATCGTCCGGCATCGCAAGTGCGCGCAGGGATGTGGGCAACCAGTCTGCAGCCAGCTCATGTAGATGGGAAAGCGAGGTCGGACGACCAAAAGGCAGCAGCCAGATGTGCTCCTTATAAAGGAAAGCGGTGCTTTGCCAGGGGTAGCCTTCGGCGAGAGCCTGTGCCCATCCGGCATCCTCTGTAACGGATAAGCCAAAGTGCAGTCCCAGTAGATTGCTGGGGCAAAGATCAATCAGCAGAACATGCTTCTGTAAGGTGGCTAGACTGGCCGCCAGGCCTGCGGCTACTGAGGTGGTTCCACAGCCGCCCCGTATTCCCTGGACGGCTATAACGTGCATATTTTATGAGGCATTCTTCAGTTTGGCTTGCTCTTGAGTCGGTAGTACGACCTGAAGCGTCTCCAGGAGAAGAGGCCATTCGGCCAACGCTTTATTCAGATTCTGTACAGTCTGAATCTCAGCGTAGCGGAAATTTTGCAAATCGTAATGACGAATTAGCGTGGAAACGTCTTCACGACCACTGTTGCCTGTGGCAACGATCTCAGTAACGGGCAAGGTAGCCATTCTGGTATTGCTCCTGTTTGCAAAGCATCTGGGCTTTGCCGCGTTTATTTCTGATGCACCCAGCGGCGTAAGGTGCAATGGATAAGGCACTTGGAAATAAAAGCGTCATCAAGGGCCGCCATAATAGAGTTGCCCCACTACCGCCTGCGATCCGTGTCTTGAGTACAGTCTGTCCGGTCGCAGCCATGCCTTGAATTTGATTTCCTTAATCCACTCGATTCATTTTGTGAGCCAGTGCAAATTATCGGCGGCTATTCCCACTGCTTAAAGGTCTATCTGGCGCCTTCTGACCGAACGATTTTTTCTCAGGACGAATGGCGTTTTGATGGCATCTGTCTGTTTCCCTTATTTCTAGTTGACCTGAGCGCTGTGTCTGGCTAAATGCCGTCCGGTTGTGACGCTGAGTGCGTCATCCGCTGAGCAGTGAGGGTGAATGAACGCTTCGTGGGATATCTTTTGCAGTGTCGTCGATAATTATGGCGACATTGGTGTGACATGGCGCCTTGCGCGTCAGCTGGTAGCCGAGCATGGTCAGCAGGTACGCTTGTGGGTGGATGATTGGTCGTCCTTTGCACGTATTCATCCAGCCGCAGGCATCAGTGATGATCCTGTCCAACAACATCTGGGCGTCGAAGTACATCGGTGGACAGCCGTCTGGCCCGACGATGTCATTCCGGCAGATGTCGTTGTCGAAGCGTTTGGCTGTCCATTGCCGGCTCCCTACATCGACGCAATGGCTCGACGTGCCTCCCATCCCCTCTGGATCAACCTTGAATACCTAAGCGCCGAGGCCTGGGTAGAGAGCTGCCATCGCCTTCCATCGCCGCAGCAGGGGATGCAGAAATACTTTTTCTTTCCCGGCTTCACCCAAGGAACGGGAGGGCTGCTCAGAGAACAGGACCTGCTCGATAAGCGTTTGCACTTTCAGGCGTCTACTGACGCACGAGCACGGTTTCTGGCTGCCCTAGGCGTTACCCAGACGCCTGGCGAGCGCATCCTTTCATTGTTCAGCTATGAGATTCCAGCACTATCGGAGTGGTTGGATGAACTGGCTCAGGGCGCTGAGCCCACCTTGCTGCTCATTCCTGAAGGCCGTGTATTGAGCAACGTGGCCCATTGGCTGGAGGCTGAAACGTTAAAGGCAGGCGAGGAATATCACCGAGGCGCATTGCGGCTCTGCATTGTTCCGTTCCGCCAGCAGGATGATTATGACCTGCTCTTATGGTGCTGCGACTTCAATGCTGCACGGGGTGAGGAGTCATTCATTCGAGCGCAGTGGGCTGGCCGACCCTTTATCTGGCATATCTATCCGCAGGAAGAGCGTGCCCATATGCTCAAGCTGGATGCGTTCCTGGACCGGTATCTCGTCGGAGCAAGCCCGGCTGCGCAGGTAGCTACGCGTACGCTATGGCACGCATGGAACGGAGAAGGATCTCTTGGGCAGGCCTGGCGTGAATGGTCAAAACATGAAGCCGAAATGACCGCTCATGCGGAAAACTGGTGTGCCCGACAGAGTGAACTCAATGACTTGGCGTCAACGCTAGTACAATTCCATACAGAGCGGCTATTATACGGCGCTTGATTTTCTATCTTCTTCCAAACGGATAACCGCATGAAAACCGCACAAGAGTTCCGTGCCGGCCAAGTGGCCATGATCGACAACGCTCCCTGGGTCATCCAGAAGGCTGAGTACAACAAGTCCGGCCGTAACGCTGCAGTGGTCAAGATGAAGCTGAAGAGCCTGCTTTCCGGCAGCAGTACCGAAACGGTATTCCGTGCTGACGACAAGCTGGAACCAGTCATTCTGGATCGCAAGGAAGTAACCTACTCCTACTTCGCCGATCCGCTGTACGTGTTCATGGACAATGAATACAACCAGTACGAGATCGAAAAAGACGACCTGGGCGATGCGGTTAACTACATCGAAGACGGCATGACTGACGTCTGCGAAGCTGTTTTCTACAATGATCGTGTGATCTCCATCGAGATGCCGACCACTATCGTTCGTCAGATCGCTTACACCGAGCCGGCTGTTCGTGGTGATACGTCTGGCAAGGTGATGAAGACTGCTCGTCTGAACACCGGTTTCGAGCTGAAAGTTTCCGAGTTCTGCGATATCGGCGACCATATCGAAATCGATACTCGTACCAACGAGTACAAGTCACGCGCCAAGGTTTAATCGGCGAGTGTCACAAGAGCCCGGCTGATGCCGGGCTTTTTTGTGGGCCGTGTTTCGTTGGCCCAAAGCACAGTGATGGACAGGATGATGTATGGATGTAACGGCGATTGTGCTTGATATCCTGCTGGGTAGTGTTCTGGGCGTAGTGGGTGGTCTTTTTGGAATTGGGGGTGGTCTGATTGCGATCCCTGTGCTGGGGCTGCTCTTCGGGCTCGATCAGCAGTTGGCACAAGGCACAGCGTTGGTCATGGTCGTTCCTAATGTGCTGGTGTCAATCATCAAGTACAACCAACGCAATCGCATCGATTGGCGTCGTGCAGGTATTCTCTCGGGAGCGGGTATCCTGTCAGCCATTGCAGGGGCGATGCTGGCGGTAGGGCTGGATGCAAACCTGATGAGAAAAGGCTTTGTAGTCTTCCTGCTGTTTCTTGTGGTCTACAATCTCTGGCAGCTGCGCATGAAGAGCCATACGGTGATCAATCCACCTGGAGTCGCCTGGTTGGCAGTACTGGGCGTGTTTGCCGGTCTGGTAGGAGGTCTCTTCGGCGTAGGCGGCGCGGTGATTGCGACCCCCATGTTGACGAGTGTCTTCGGCCTGTCCCAGGTCGTAGCGCAGGGGCTCTCGCTAACCATGGCGCTCCCGGCCACCAGCATTACGCTGGCAACCTATGCGATTCACCATGAGGTCGACTGGCTTATTGGCATACCACTGGCAATCGGTGGTTTCTTCAGTGTCGGGTGGGGTGTAAGAATGGCCCACGCCTTGCCGGAGCGTCTGCTGCGTGGGCTGTTTTGCGGTTTTCTTCTGGTATGCGCCATATTGCTTGCGCTCAAATGATCAGCCAAGACGGAAGCCTTCGACAATGAAGTTTGCGAAGGCCTCCGTAACTTGGGACTCAGTGTTCGAATTACGAATCAGCATGATCCGGGCGGAGGGCAGGCGGGGCAGACCGGCTTCTTCCTCGTTGATGATTTCCAGTTCTGGCGTAGCCAGGCTGTGCAATTGCGCTGTTACGGCAAGGCCGGTGCCGGTCATGGCCAGGATGGCCGACAGGCTGTGGCTGCTATAGGCAACTCGGTAATCGATGCCCGCTGTCTCCAGGGCATTGCACATCCATAGACGGCAAAAACAGCCATGATTGAAGACCGCTACAGGCAACGGGCTTCGCTCAAGAGCGGAGCTGCCAATGGCCTGCATCCAGCGAACGGGTTCTTCTCTAAGGAACTGACCGATTTCGTGGCCTGGCTCGCAGGTCACGATGCTCAGATCAAGGTCATGCCGCTGCAACAGCTGCGCTGATGTCTCGCACTGAACTTCGACTTGCACAAGCGGATAGGCCTGAGCAAAGCGTGACAGAATACCGGGCAGAAAGCGCATAACGTAATCATCAGGAGTCCCGATGCGAACGGTACCTACCATATGGGGCTCGCGTAGCGTATTCAGCACTTCACTGTGCAACGCCATGATACGGCGAGCGTATCCCAGCAGCACCTGACCCTCAGCCGTGAGGCGAACCTGGCGTCCCTCTCGATCGAACAGCTGACGTTGAACGATATCCTCCTCGAGACGTTTCATCTGCATGCTAACGGCAGATTGGGTTCGGTTGACGACCTCGGCCGCACGCGTGAAGCCACCGCTGTCAGCAATGGCGATAAAGGTGCGCAAGAGCTCACTGTCAATGCTGGGGAAGAGGCTCAAAGCATCAATCTCCTGAATGCAAGGCATCAGAACTATTCGTTGGATTGATCTTAGACACGGGCCAAGAATGATGCCACTACATGAAGAGGAGGTATCAGCATGAACGCTCATGAGGTTATCCAGGCTTTCGATAGTGCGCGCCGCAAAATATCGGCTCTCTTGTCCTGGCAGAAAACACATGGAGTCATCAGGGCTTGGCGTGAGCAGGCCAGGCAACGCCAGACCTTGGCGATGTTAAGTGATGACGCCTTGAAGGATCTGGGCTTGAGCCGGGCGGATGCAGAGCGGGAGGGTTCCAAATGGTTCTGGGAGGGACCATTTTCGCGTTGATGTCTGGCAGAGGGTTGACTAGGGTGTCCGTACCCGGCCCTTGGAATTCATCATGTCCGTCCCTTTGTCCCTGTCGTTGAACGAGGCTCGCCGACTCGCCCTGATGGCCCAAGGCTTTTACGGCTTCAAGCCCAGGGGCGAGGTCCGGCATCGGCATATCGAAGCGTTAATGAAGCGTTTGTGCATCCTGCAGATCGACTCGGTCAATGCGCTCGTGCGGTCACATTACCTGCCATTATTTTCTCGGCTTGGGTTCTATCCCCGAAAGCTTCTGGATGAGATGGCGTGGTCATTGGAGAAACCGCACCAGCTGTTCGAGTGCTGGGGGCATGAAGCCTCCCTGATGCCGATGGAGGATTATCCGCTAATGCGCTGGCGCATGGAGCGGGCCGCTCAGGGGCAAGGCATCTATCGGGAGCTGGCACGGCTTGGGCGTGAGCAGCGCGCCGTGATTGAAGCGGTGCTGCAGGCGGTACGGGAGCGGGGCGCGCTTGGCGCAGGAAGCCTGACGACCCGAGTCGGCAAGGCGGGACCTTGGTGGGACTGGAGCGTCGAAAAAAAGGCACTCGAATGGTTATTTGCGGCTGGAGAAGTAACGGTGGCAGGCAGGCGTAGCTTTGAACGTCTATACGATCTGCCTGAAAGGGTGATTCCGAAGGCCATACGAGAAAAACCGCTACTGAGTGAGGCGGAGGCCCAGCGCGAGTTGATCCGCCGAAGCGCAGCAGCTATGGGGGTGGCGACCGAAAAGGACCTACGAGACTATTACCGGCTCGATCCTGCTGATGCCAAGGTGCGTATCGCAGAATTGGTGGAATCCGGCGAGCTGCTGATGCTGACTGTAGAGGGCTGGAAAAAGTCGGCCTTTAGCCTTGGCGAGCCGCAGCAATCCCTGCGTGCGCGACACGTGAGCGCGCTGTTATCACCTTTTGACTCGCTCATTTGGGAGCGCGCCCGTACGGAGCGATTGTTCAATTTCAGGTATCGGCTGGAGCTCTATACGCCTGCTCATAAGCGAGTGTATGGCTACTATGTCTTGCCTTTTCTCTTCAATGAGCACTTGGTTGCACGGGTAGACCTGCGGGCTGAGCGCGCCTATGACCGGCTGACGGTACATGCCCTGCATGGTGAGGAGGGACACTTGAGCGAGGAGGCTGGTCATTCGCTGGCAACCAATCTCCGCCAGTTGGCCAACTGGCTTGGCTTGGCGGAGATCAGTCTGCATGGCAGTGCAGCGGTGCTCAAGGCACCGCTGGCTGAGGTCAGCGGCGGACCTGCTTGAGGGTTTCCGCAATCATGAAGGCCAGTTCCAGAGACTGGTCGGCATTCAGACGTGGGTCACAGTGGGTATGGTAGCGGTCGCATAAGCCGGCCTCGGTAATAGGTCGCGCACCCCCGATGCACTCAGTCACGTTCTGGCCGGTCATCTCGATGTGAATGCCGCCCGCATAACTGCCTTCAGCTTGATGCACTTGGAAGAACTCGCGAACTTCCGATAGAACGCTGGCAAAGTCACGCGTCTTGTAGCCACTGGAAGCCTTGATCGTGTTGCCATGCATCGGGTCCGAACTCCAGAGCACCAGGCGGCCCTCTTTTTGTACAGTCTGAATCAGGCGGGGCAGGTGATCACCCACCTTGTTGGCGCCCATCCGTACGATCAAATTCAGACGGCCGGGATCATTGTCCGGGTTCAGCGTATCGATGAGGCGTATCAGGTCTTCCGTTGACGTCGTCGGTCCAACCTTTACGCCGATCGGGTTATTGACACCCCGCAGGAACTCCACATGCGCGCCGTCGGGCTGGCGGGTACGGTCGCCAATCCAGAGCATGTGCGCAGAGCAGTCGTACCAGTCACCCGTCAGGCTGTCACGACGGACAAACGCCTCTTCATAATTGAGCAGCAGGGCTTCGTGAGCGGTAAAGAAGCTGGTTTCCTTAAGCTGCGGTGCGCTTTCCAGTCCGCAGGCA
Source organism: Pseudomonas sp. LTJR-52 (assembly GCF_003691465.1). Lineage (NCBI taxonomy): Bacteria > Pseudomonadati > Pseudomonadota > Gammaproteobacteria > Pseudomonadales > Pseudomonadaceae > Pseudomonas > Pseudomonas sp. LTJR-52. The sequence goes on along the minus strand of NZ_CP033105.1, from coordinate 2,825,526 downwards.
CGCATGAAGGCGAGAGTTTCGTCAATGCGGTCCGCCAGTTGATGGTAGCGCTCGGCCAAAGCCGAGTTCGCAATGAAGTCCAGGTTCCATTTATGTACCTGATGCAAGTCGGCAAAGCCGCCCTGGGCGAAGGCACGCAACAGGTTCAAGGTTGCCGTCGCCTGGTGATAGGCCTGCAGCAGACGCTGAGGATCCGGTACGCGGTTGGCTTCATCAAAGGTGATGCCATTAACGATGTCGCCACGATAGGCTGGCAACGTGACGCCATCCTGGGTTTCTTCACCCGAAGAGCGAGGCTTGGCGAACTGGCCGGCCATGCGACCCACCTTGACCACAGGGCACCCGGCGGCAAAGGTCATCACCACGGCCATCTGTAGCAGTACCTTGAACGTATCGCGGATCTTGCCGGCAGAGAACTCCGCAAAGCTCTCCGCGCAATCACCGCCCTGAAGCAGAAACGCCCGGCCATGGGTAACTTCGGCAAACTGACGACGCAATTCACGGGCTTCGCCTGCAAATACAAGCGGTGGAAAACTGGCCAGGGTGCGCTCGACGTCGCTTAGACGCTTGGCATCGGGGTAGACGGGTTGTTGCTGGATGGGCAGTGCTCTCCAGCTGTCAGGGCTCCAGGGTTGAGTCATGATGGCTACTTGCTTTACGGATTATCCAATTGGGCAGGCATGTTAACCGATTAACAGCCTTTGGCGCTGATAGACGTGCTATATCAGTCTGCCTAAGATGGTGTGCTCTGTATAAAGGAGTCGACATGGATACTCAGGAGCGGTTACTGGCGGAAGTACACGACGAACATGGTCGTATTCGAGTCGTGGAAGCAGGGGAATACCGCTTTCTCGAGTTTGGAGACGAAATCGAGCAGAGTTGCGTATCCACTGGCAATCCCGGCTGGTTGGAATATGAGTATGGCCGGGCCATGCTGATGGGCGCGCTTTGCCATCCTGAACCACGGCGGGCGGTATTCATGGGCTTGGGTGCCGGAACACTGACGCGTGCCTGCCTTGATCATCTGCCATTGCAGGATGTCGAGGCAATCGAGCTGCGCGAAGCGGTACCGCCGCTGGCTCGACAGTATTTCGGTCTTGGTGACGATCCGCGCCTGCATATCCGCATTGGCGATGCGATGGATCTGCTGGACAGCTGCGAGCCAGCCGATCTGATTTTCGTCGACCTCTATACGGATGTAGGCCCCTCAGCCGCTCACTTGGCATGGGGGTTTCTGACAGGCTGCCAGAGCCGCCTCAATCCTGGTGGCTGGCTCATCATCAACCAGTGGAGCAGTACCGACGACAAGCCCCTGGGATCTGCATTCCTGCGCGGCATGTTCAGGCACCACTATTGGGAGTGCCCGGTGCCTGAGGGCAATGTCATCATTCTGGTGCCGGCCAGCTTCGAGCAAACCCTGGACCGGAGCGGACTGTCGGTACGTGTCGGTGCCATGGAGGAGAAGACTGGTTACTCACTGGGCCATCTGGTCGATCTGATTCGTCCGGCGAGCTAAATGCTTAGCCTTGAAAGCATTTTTGAGAAAGGCTGGGCTAATCCTGAGTTTTCCGGTATGATACGCCTCGGTCTTTTCAGACCTTTCCGTTCAGGAACTGCATTTTCCCGGTTCGCACCGGCCATAGCCTTGCAGTGCGAACTATTCCAGATGTAACACCACGTAATTTACTCATTCGCAAATCCTCACCTCGTCTGCCTGGGTGACTTCGGTCTATCGGAAATTAGCAGCACTAGGTCTTGGGTCTTTGCGATGTACAGAGGCAAGACAATGACCCAGGAAATCGGCGGTTTCGCCGCTCTCGATCTTAATCCTAACGTACTGGCGGCAATCAAGTCCGTTGGCTACGAAGAACCTTCTCCTATTCAGGCCCAGTCGATTCCAGTCATTCTGGCTGGCCACGACATGATCGGCCAGGCTCAAACGGGTACTGGCAAGACAGCCGCTTTTGCGCTTCCGTTGCTGTCCCGTATCGACCCTGCTCGCCGTGAGCCACAAGTCCTGATATTGGTGCCAACCCGTGAGCTGGCCCTGCAAGTGGCAACAGCCTGCGAAACCTACTCAACAGAAATGCCGGGCGTTAAGGTCGTTGCTTTATACGGTGGCGCGCCCATGGGCCCACAACTGCGTACGCTGCGTTTGGGCGCTCAGGTTCTGGTTGCTACGCCGGGCCGTCTGTGTGATCACCTTCGTCGGGATGACAAGATACTGTCCACTGTTGGACGTCTTGTACTCGACGAGGCGGATGAAATGCTCAAGCTGGGCTTCATGGACGATCTCGAATTCATTTTCGAAGCGATGCCTGAGTCGCGTCAGACCGTGCTGTTCTCCGCTACGCTGCCGCCGTCGATCCGTGCGATCGCCGAGCGTCATCTGAAAGAGCCCAAGCACATCCGCATTGCAGCCAAGACCCAGACAGTTGCCCGTATCGAACAGGCTCACCTGATGGTTCACGCTGATCAGAAGCCAGCCTCCGTGCTGCGTCTGCTGGAAGTGGAAAACTTCGATGCCCTGATTGCTTTCGTGCGTACCAAGCAAGCCACGCTGGACATGGCTGAAATGCTCGAGCGTCAAGGCTATCGCGTCAGTGCCTTGAACGGCGACATGCCCCAGGCTCAGCGAGAAAAAGTAATCGAGTCGCTCAAGGACGGATCGCTGGATATCGTGGTTGCAACAGACGTTGCTGCGCGGGGTCTGGACGTGTCTCGTATCACGCACGTACTGAACATCGACATGCCCTATGACCCAGAGTCCTACGTACACCGTATCGGTCGTACAGGTCGTGCCGGTCGTGAAGGTCGTGCGCTGCTGCTAGTAACGCCGCGTGAGCGTCGCATGCTGCAGGTCATCGAGCGTGTAACAGGTCAGAAGGTTGGCGAGATTCGCCTGCCTGATGCCGAAGCGGTACTGGAAGCCCGCATTTCCCGCCTGGCGGACAGTCTGGGTGCGCTACTCGCGGACGCAGAAGAAAACCGCGGTGCGCTGCGTGACGAGCTGTGCGAGCGTCTGCAGTGTGATCCGACAACATTGGCCGCTGCGGTATTGGCCAAGCTGACTGCTGGCCGTGCGCTGGATATCGACACGGTTCGCCGTGAGCAGCCGCTGACACCGGCGCCTCGCTCCGATCGTGGCGAGCGTCAGAGCAGTGGTGGTCGCAGTGAGCGTGGCGAGCCACGTGATCGTCGTCCGATGGCGCCACTGCCGGAGGGTCGCGTGCGTTGCCGTACAGCCCTTGGTGCACGTGATGGCATCGCTGCCAAAAACCTGCTGGGTGCTATCCTTAATGAGGGTGGCGTTCAACGCGAGGCGATTGGTCGTATTCAGATCCGTGAATCCTTCAGCCTGATCGAGTTGCCGGAAGAAGGACTCGAAGGGCTGCTGAATCGTCTGAAAGATACGCGTGTAGGTGGCAAGCCGCTGCGTCTGCGTCGTTATCGCGAAGACTAAGCAGTGTGATTTGCAAAAAGCCCTGGCCTTGTGCCGGGGCTTTTTGTTTTCAGGTGTTGGATGCCTACTGTCTAGTTATCAGCAAGGAGGTCATGTGGAAGCAGCATTCTGGATATCCAAGTGGGAGCGCAACGAGATCGGTTTTCACGTGCCTGAAGTCAGTGCTTATCTCACACGAAACTGGGCGTCACTGGAGCTAGCTGCCGGGTCGCGCGTACTGGTTCCGCTTTGTGGAAAAACACTGGATATGGTCTGGCTGGCAGAGCAGGGCTATCAGGTCGTGGGCATTGAACTCTCCCAGGTGGCGGTCGAGTCATTCTTTGCCGAGCAGGGAATAAGCCCGATGCAGGAAAAGCGCGGTGATCTGGTGCTCTACAAGGCAGGACCTTATGAAATTGTGCAAGGTGATTTCTTCAAGGTAGGCGCACAGCAAGTGGCGGCATGCGCTGGCTTCTATGACCGAGCAGCTTTGATTGCCTTGCCGGAAAATATGAGGCCTTCTTACGTTAAGCAAATGGGCAGGCTTATGCCAGCCAAGGCGAAAGGACTCCTCGTAACTCTTGAATATGACCAGGACAAGCGCGCAGGCCCGCCGTTTTCAGTGTCAGGGCACGAACTCCATGCCTTGTATGGCTCTGCTTGGGGGCTGACCTGTCTGGAGCGCAATGATGTACTGGCGGAAAACGCCAAATTCGCCCGGCAGGGGGTGATCCGGCTTGATGAGGTGGTGTACCAAATCAGTCGGTAGGAAAGGGGGCAGCAATGCGCTGCCCCTGATTCAGAGAATGACTTTGTCTCGCAGCTTTTCAGCAGCCTGCTGCAAGGCCTGGATGACTTTTTCCTTGTCATAGTTCTGGATGCTATTGGTATCCAGGTACATGGAAAAGCCTGGGGCTTCATGCTCCATGTAACTGGGTGAAGCGCCCAGATCACGGCGGAAATCTACGACCTGATAGATCTGAACCGGGCGGCTGAAGCCCTTCACGCTAATCTGGCTTTTATCCCGGCACATGATGACGTCCTTGATCAACGAGTAGGTCTCATGGCTGATCAGAATTTCCCCGGCATCGGCCGCACTTTCAAGCCGGCTGGCAAGGTTTACTTCACGGCCGATGATCGTGTAGTCCATCCGTGTGCTGGCACCGAAGTTACCGACTGTGCAGTAACCCGTATTGAGGCCCATGCGGATTTCCAGAGGCTTGGTAATGCCCTGGCTACGCCACTGCTGCCTGAGAACTTTCATGTGCTTGCGCATGGCAATGGCCATGGATACCGCTGCAACCGCGTCCTTCTTCGCGCCTTGGGTATTGGGATCACCAAAGAACACCATGACGCAGTCCCCTACGAATTTGTCGATCGTACCACCGTACTTGATGGCAATTTTCGACATCTCGTTGAGGTAGTTGTTGAGCATGTCCGTCAGCGCTTCGGCTTCAAGCTCTTCGGACAGCTCCGTAAACCCTTTGATGTCGGAAAAGAACACGGTGAGCTTTTTACGCTGGGTCTCTAGGATGACGTTCTTTTTACCAGTAAAGATCGACTCCCATACCTGAGAAGGCAGATACTTGGAAAGATTATGGGCTAGGTTCGCGGCTTTTTCATGTTCAAGCTTGAGTTCTTCCTGCGCCTGGCGCAGGCGAAGCCGCTGTTCATACATGAAGTACGCTGTCATGCAGAGGTGCAGACTGGTGCCTACGATACTGACAAAGGTAACCAGAAGCGGTGTGTGCGGTTCGATGTGCTCCAGCGCGACCGCACTGGTCGCCAGTAGAGCGCTGAAGGCTGTCAGCAATGCAATAGCAGCATAGCGGCCCCCTCCCATCAATAGGGAGGTAAACGTCAATAGCAGCAGGACCATGAAGCTGGGTACCAGCGAAAAGCCTAGCAGCAGAATGCTGATACCCGCATGCACCGAATCGATGAACAGTAGGATCAGGTCGGTTTCCTGGTTGCGGTTGCGGCGGAAGCGTATGCTGACCTGTTGAGCCACATGGGGATACAGCAGCGTGTAAGGCACCAGCCACAAAATGTTGTATGCGAAGTGGTGGGCATAGGCGCCTGCGGCAATGGTGGCTGCCAGGGCAAGATAGGCCAATGCGCGAGAATAGTATTCGCCTAGGTACTCGGATGGGCTGTTGGCGTGTCGATGGGTCAGAAACTTCATAGAGTCGAACCATCTGGAAGAAAAAGTGATGCCATGGTAACCCTCAAAAGTCTTGCAAAGAGCTGTGCCAGAATAGCGTCGCTGGCGAGCGCGATCTTAGCTGAGGTCGTTATTCTCGTCCAAAGTCTTTACTTGTTACCGATGAGCAGAAGTTTGGCATGGAGTAATGGCACAATTCAGCCGGTCTGTACAACAACGATCGTTTTGATGAAAAGAGGTGTTCATGGATGCACTCGATGTGCTGCTTAACCGCGTTTCCGTTGCTCGCTTGACCGAGCCTGCCCCTACGGCAGAGCAGTTGAAAACCCTCTTTGCTGCCGCGTTAAGGGCGCCCGATCATAAGCAGCTGCGCCCCTGGCGCTTCCTGACGATTCAGGGGGAAGGGCGCCAGGCGCTGGGCGAGTTGTTTTCAAGGGCGGTTCTGGCTCAACGCCCAGAGAGTCCGCCCGAAGCCTTGGCCAAGGCGCGCAACATGCCTATGCGTGCGCCTTTGCTGGTGGTGGCTGTGGCCTGCATTCAAGAGCACCCTAAAGTACCTGCGCAGGAGCAGATCCTGGCAGCAGGATGTGCCGCTCACGGTCTGGAGCTGGCAGCTTATGCCATGGGGTTAGGCGCTATATGGCGCTCCGGCGATCTCACGCATGATCCTGTCGTACGCGAAGGGCTGGGCATTGGTGCTCACGAGGAAATCGTTGGTTTCATTTACCTGGGGACGCCGGAAGTTACTCCGCGCAAGCCGGTAGCGTTGGAAACGAAGCAATTCGTCAAGACTTGGCCGGCGTAATCAGGCTTGCGGGAAGCTCCAGTGTGGCGACGAACCCACCCTCGGGATGGTTGGCGAACACGAGCTTTCCCCCATGTCGCTCGACCGCGCGCCGAGCGATGGCCAGGCCCAGGCCGTAACCCTGACCCGTCTGGTTGGCCGCACGATAGAAGGGTTCGCCCAACCGTGGTAGGTCTTCATTCGCCACCCCTGTTCCGTGATCACGCACTGCGATAGTCAGTGTTCCCCCGGTCTGGTGGGCTGTAATTTCCAGCGGCGTTTCAGGTGGATTGAAGCGCAGTGCATTACGGATCAGGTTATCGATGGCGCGTTCGAGCAGGTCAGGCCATCCGTGTAGCATCAGGGTAGCGGGTACACTTACCTCGATCCGCTGCTCGGGTGCGGTCAGCTGAGCGTCATCGCACAGGTGTTCGATGAGTGCATTCAGAGGGATGTCTGCCCTGTCGCCAGATTCGCCGTCCAGGCGGGCCAGCGCCAGGATCTCACCGATCAGCGTTTCCAGACGATTGCATTCCTGTTCCAGCCTGGGCCACATGGCGGCGCGATCTTCAGGGGTCGCGCGCTCGGCCAGCGCAAGGGCAATGCGAAGTCGGGCAAGAGGCGAGCGTAACTCGTGAGAGACGTCTCGAAGCAGTTGACGCTGGCTGACTATGAGACTTTGCAGGCGGTCGCCCATTCGGTTGAAGTCCTGTGCCAGTACGCCAAACTCGTCTCTTCGCTGAGAAAGCTTGGCAAGGCTGTCCTGCTGATAGGCCGTACGTCCCAGATCATGCACAGCGCTGCGCAAGCGGTTCAAGGGTCGGGTAATCGCCAGCGTTAACAGCAGACTGAACAGCGTCAGAACCACAAAGGCAATGACCAATACACTGATAGGGAAGAGCACTGAATCGCGCCGCCAGGCGTTCAGCTCGGGCAGTGGGATATGGTAAATGAACAGGTAACTGCGCCCGCTTTCGCTGCTGGTATATTCCGTAGTAATCCGGCGCCAGGGCGGCGGTCTTCTGGGGCCGCGTTTTTCCATTTCCATAACGTGCGGAGGGAGGGTGCCGGGCACCAGTAGCGTCCCGTTCTCGCCCAGTACCTGTATATCGACGCCAAAGCGGCGCTTACGGTGTTCGAGCAATCGTTGGGCCGCGTCCTCGCCTTCATGCTCGTAGCGCTCGACCCACTTGGCGGGCAGCTGTTGAAGGCCGGGGTGGCGGGAGAGGATCCAGGAATCCTGATCGAGAATATGCCCCAGGAGCATGGTCAAGCCGACTGCCGACAGGATTGCCAGCCAGAAGGTACCGAATATTCGCCAGAACAATGTTCTCAAGACCATGTAGAACCCTGGTTTGGATGGAAAACTGCCCAGCCGGACTAGCCGGGCTAGGCAGTTTCAAGCGTCAATTGGATTTGTGTTCTTTCTTCCACTGCTGGAATTCAGCCCATTCCGCTTTGCGCTGTTCCTGCTTCTTGGTCTGTTCATCGAACTTTTTGCGCTGATCAGGCGTGAGCTGATCGCGAATGGTCTTGTGCGTCTTTTCGCGGTTGGCCTTGAGCTCATCCTTCATGGCCTGGCGCTCTTTTTCTGGCAGCTTGTCCAGGTACTTGTGAATGATGTCCTGGCGATCGTGCATCTCCTGACCCATCAGCTTACCGATGGTACGGTGCTGCTCAGGCGTCAGATCAAGCTCGCGGAACGGGCCGCCCATCATGTCGCGATGTCCCTTGGGGCCGTCCATATGCATGCCGGGCGGGGGCGGCGGCATGTCATCGGCTGGCGCAGGCGCTGCAAAAGACAAGGTAGGCAGCAGGGAAGCGAACAGCAGGGCGGGAATCATCTTGCGCATAAGGTTCTCCTTTTTGAGAGCCGGTATCGACCGGATGAGTCCACTTTAGCGGAGGCAAGGTCAGGCGCCGTCAATCAAGGTAAAGCTTGGGTAAATACGCAGTCAGTAAACTGTGTCGTACCGTGCTGGCTATTCACTGTAGTAATAGCCGCGGCCTCTAATGGCCATGATGCGGGGTCTGCCATCCGCATGGGCACCCAGTTTCTTGCGCAGATTGCTGACATGCATGTCGAGGCTGCGATCGTAAAGCGTAAGCTTACGTCCCAGGGCAATCTGGGCCAGAGCCTGTTTATCCAGAGGGTCACTGGGTTGGCGAAGCAGGGCTTCCAGAATGCGGCTCTCGGTAAGTGTCAGGTTGACCTCGTGCTCGCCGATGTTAGCGACGCCTCGGGCAACGCTTAATGACAGATCACCCAGCTGTAAACGGGCTGCGGGCTGCGCCGGATGGCTGCGGCGTAGAACGGCGCGCAGGCGCGCAGTCAGCTCTCGCGGGTCGCAGGGTTTGGCCAGATAGTCATCCGCGCCCAGCTCCAGGCCCAGGATGCGATCCAGGGGTTCGCCACGGCCGGACAGCATCACGACAGGTAGCTCGGGGTAGTCGCTGCGTAGCTGCTTGAGCAGCTCCAGACCACTTCCATCAGGCAGCATGACGTCTAGTACTACTGCAGAAGGGGTGTGGGCAGCCAGTTCCTGGCGTGCAGTCACGCCATCGTGGCTGGCGCACACTTCGAATCCTTCCTGCTGCAACCAGGCACTTAGCAGATCGCAAAGCTCACGATCGTCATCGATCAGAAGAATTTGGCTCATTACGTTAGGCTCGTCGGGAACCGGAAGCAGGCTACCGACGTATGACAGGCCGGCAGCTGTATGAAGACTTCAGCGGTTCTAGGATTTCTTGGAGTCGCTGTCATGCAGATGCCTAGACAGGTAAATGCCCTGACCAATCATGAAGAGCAGCGTCATGCCCAGGCTGCCAAACACCTTGAAGTCCACCCAGATGCTCTCGAACGTAAAGGCGACGAACAAATTAGCAAAGCCGCAGACCAAGAAGAAGATGATCCAGGCAATGTTGAGGCGTACCCAGATCGCATGAGGCAGGGTCATGGCATGGCCCAGCATCCGTTCGATCAGCGGTTTGTCACCAATGAAATGACTGCCGATGAAGGCCAAGGCAAACAGCCAGTTGACCACAGGCGCTTTCCATTTCAGGAAAGTTTCGCTGTGGAACGCCAGGGTCATGCCACCAAACACCAGACAGGCCACCAGCGTCAGCCATTGGCCTTTCTCCAGACGTCGCTGCTGGATGAAAAGGATGCCATAGACGATGACTGACGCAATGATCAGAACCGCTGTTGCACTAAAGATGCCGCCCAGTGAGAAGGCATGACCTGCGAACTCGACGGTTCGAGGTTCAAGCTTGAAGACGATGAAGAACAGAAGCAGGGGGATGAAGTCGATAAGTTGTTTCATTTAAGCAGCCGGAGCCAAGACATCCGGGCATAATAACAGACGAATCAAGACGAGGAACCAGGATGCGTGTCGATCTGCACTGCCACAGTACGGCTTCCGATGGGACATTGGCCCCGGCCGAGGTGGTTGCACGCGCCTATGAGCGGGGCGTTCGGTTACTGGCCCTGACCGATCATGACACCTTGGAAGGATTTGCCGAGGCGCGACAGACGGCCGATAAGCTGGGATTGACGTTACTGACAGGCGTTGAGCTCTCCTGTACCTGGGGCGGCGCGACCATCCATGTATTGGGCTACGGCTTTGACAGCGACTCTCCAGACTTGAAGCAGGCGCTACAGGCCCTTTACACGGGGCGTTGGGCGCGGGCCGAAGAAATTGATCGACGTTTGGCTGCCAAGGGCATGCCGGGGGCGCTTGAAGGCGCTCAGGCTATTCAGCAGGCGCTGGGTGATAGCCGTAATGCGCCTTCCCGCCCTCATTTCGCTGAGTTTCTAGTGCAGGCAGGTTATGTTAAGGACAGGGGCGAAGCATTCCGCAAATGGCTGGGCGGAGGCAAGATCGGTGATGTCAAGCAGCACTGGCCGACCCTGGAGGAAACAGTCACAACCCTGCGTGCGGCCAAGGCCTGGATTAGTCTGGCTCATCCATTGGCTTATGACTTCACGCGGACCAAGCGGCGTAAGCTGATCGGTGACTTCATCATGGCCGGCGGGCATGCCCTGGAAGTGGTCAATGGGGTCCAGCCAGCCGAACAGGTTGGCATGTTGGCAATTCTGGCGCGTGAGTTCGGTCTGATGGTTAGTGCCGGAAGTGATTTCCATACACCGAGTGACTGGTCTGACCTGGGCATGTACCGTCCGGTCCCTGAAGACCTGCCTCCGCTGTGGGCACGATTCGGCCATGCCATCTACCCAGCCAATCAGGAGCCAACGTGAGCCAATACATCGAGATACATCCGCAAAATCCCCAGCCGAGGCTGATCCGTCAAGCCGTGGATATCATTCAAAGCGGCGGCGTGATCGCCTATCCCACCGACTCGTCTTATGCATTGGGCTGTCGGATCGGTGAGAAAAATGCCGTAGAACGCATCCGGCGAATTCGCCAGCTGGACGATAAGCACAACTTCACTCTGGTATGCCGCGATCTTTCCGAGCTTGGTTTGTATGCCAAGGTCGACACGAGCACCTTTCGACTGATCAAGGCACATACGCCAGGGCCTTATACCTTTATTCTCAACGCCACCCGTGAGGTGCCACGCATTCTGCTGCATCCCAAGCGCCGTACCATTGGTGTGCGAGTGCCCGAACATCCAATTACTCAGGCGCTTCTGGAAGAGCTGGGGGAGCCGCTGATGAGTGTCAGCCTTATCATGCCCGGCGAGAAAGAGTCGCTATCCGACCCTTATGAGATGAGAGACCAGCTGGACCATCTCGTTGACCTGATCATTGATGGTGGAATGGGGGGACTTGAGCCCTCTACGGTGGTCAGCCTGACCGACAGCGAGCCGGAAGTTCTACGTGTTGGCGCTGGTGATCCAGAGCCGTTTGAGCGTGAGCGTGCATGAGCGAGCCAGGCAGTCCTGACGTGAACGAGCCTTCGGCACGCATAGAGGCGGCAGTACCGCTGGTTTACGGGCAGGCTTTTACCGAGCTGCCACAGGACTTGTATATCCCGCCAGATGCGCTGGAGGTCTTCCTCGAAGCCTTTGAGGGACCGCTTGACCTGCTGCTTTATCTGATCCGCAAACAGAATATCGATATTCTTGATATTCCAGTGGCCGAGATCACGCGGCAGTACATGGGTTATGTCGAACTCATGAAATCGGTTCGTCTGGAGCTTGCTGCAGAGTATCTGGTCATGGCAGCCATGCTGGCAGAGATTAAGTCGCGCATGTTGCTGCCTCGCTCTTCGGAGGTAGAAGAGGAAGAGGATGACCCTCGAGCTGAATTGATTCGCCGGTTGCAGGATTACGAGCGCTTCAAAAAAGCTGCTGAGGATATAGATACTTTGCCTCGGGTAGGGCGTGACATTACCGTACCCACTTTACCGGCACCTGACGCCAAGGCGCGCAAGCTCCTGCCGGATGTCGGTCTAAACGAGCTGATGCTGGCCATGAGTGAGGTTATGCGGCGGGCGGATCTCTTCGAGAGCCATCAGGTATCACGGGAAGTCTTATCGACTCGTGAGCGCATGAGCGATGTGCTCGAACGCCTCAAGGGGGGGCAGTTCGTACCCTTTATTGCCTTGTTTACTGTCGAAGAAGGCCGTTTAGGTGTGGTGGTGACATTCATGGCTATCTTGGAGTTGGTAAAGGAATCGCTGATCGAATTGGTACAGAACGAGCCCTTTGCAGCGATTCATGTACGGGCCCGAGGCGAAGACGCGCCTGTTGCCGATGCAGATATTGCTCAGTCCTGACTACCGGCCTAGGCCTAGCGCCGTCATCAGGGAATCGATTGCAGTAAATGTCTGGTCCGCCTGTGGCAATGGGGGGCGAGCACGCATCAGGACAGGAATTTTCAAGTCGCGCGCAGCGATCAGTTTAGCCTCGGTGGCGCTGCTGCCGCTGTTCTTGCATACAATCACCTCGATCTCTTGATCTTTCAACAAGGTGTATTCGTCTTCTATCTGGAATGGCCCTCGTGCGTTCAGGAGCGTAACGTTGGAACGAGTCTGCTCCGAAGTGACCAGGCAGCGAACCCACCAGCGCTGGTGACGGGGTATCTCATCGATATGGGTTAGAGGCTCTCGTCCGAGCGCCATCAGGACGCGGGCAAAGGGATAAAGCTGGGCCGTCAGCTCGGGCCAGTGATGCCATTCCCGCCAGTCATCACCCGCGTAAGGATGCCAGGCCGGACGATGCAGCACCCAATATGGGGTACCTGTTTGTCTAGCGGCTTTCTGAGCATGTCGGCTGATCTGTTCAGCGTACGGATGGGTTAGATCGAGCAGCAAATCAATTCGTTGTTCATGAATGAAACGAACCAGCCCATCGATACCGCCAAAGCCACCCACGTGGCAGCGGCAGGGTAAGTCATCGGGTATCTGACCCAGGCCAGCTAGGCTATAGATGGCATCAGCGGGAAGCTGATAGGCAAGGCGCAGACCTTCGCGAGTGCCGCCCAGCAGCAGAATTTTCTTCAAGACGCGCTTCCCATCAGATTGCCGGCGCGGTCGATGGCAAAAACGTCCAGTGCCGTGGCAGCGGGCAGTTTACTGAGCGCCACATTACGAGCGAGTCGGCAGATATGGTCAGCCAGGAGGAAACCGGCCTCATGGGAAAGCTTGAGCGCCTGTTGACTGGTAGTGCAGGAAGCAATAGCCGCTTGCAAGGTGGCGCCTGCGCCGAGAGCTGCCGCCTGCTCAGCTAGCCAGGGCAGGTCTATGCTGGAGCTACGGCTGTGGAGATCCATGTGTCCGGCTGCCAATTTGCTGATCTTGCCAAAACCGCCACAGAGAGACAGTCGTGGCACTGGAACGCGCTTGGTATGTTTTAAGACCGCGCCGACAAAATCTCCCATCTCGATCAAGGCAATTTCAGGCAGACCGAAGTGGGTCCGCATGGCCGCCTCGCTGGCATTGCCGGTACACGCAGCCAGGTGAGACTCCCCGTTGGCGCGGGCAACATCAATAGCCTGCTGAATTGAGGCGATATAGGCTGCGCAGGAAAAGGGACGAACGATGCCGCTGGTACCCAGAATCGATAGCCCTCCCAGGATGCCCAGGCGGGCATTCATGGTCTTTTGCGCCAATACCTCACCGTTTTCAATGCTGATAGTCACTTGGAACCCGCCAGGGTAGCCAGCCTCAAGGGCGAGCCGCTCCAGATGGTGGCGCATCATCTGCCGGGGTACCGGGTTAATAGCGGGCTCACCAACCTCCAGTACCAGACCTGGTCGGGTTACTGTGCCAACACCAGGACCTGCTAGAAAGATAATACCGGGCTCGGCCGTCAGCTCGACCTGAGCGAAAACCCGTGCGCCATGGGTAACGTCCGGGTCATCTCCAGCATCCTTGATGATCGAGGCGGTGGCACCCGTAGCACTACGCTCGCAATGCTCGATGCGAAGCAGAAGGGTTTTCCCGCCCTTGGGCAAGTCGATAGTCAAGGCGTCACAGGTTTCGCCACGCAAGAGCAGGCGTGCCGCTGCCAGGCTTGTGGCCGTGGCGCAGCTGCCTGTTGTAAAGCCGCTGCGCAGCGGACCTTTACGCTCGGGAGATTCCTCGCGCATGGGCGTTGAGTCGTCCTTCAGCCCACCACTGACATGAATGCGTCAGGTTTGGAATGGACGAACGGGCAGGTGAACGGTCTCATGCAGGCGGCTCCTCGCTGGCTTTCTTGCGACGCTTGTATGCCGGACGATATACATGAGCCTTGTCCTCCCGGTAAAGAAAGGATTCGGAAAAATCATCTGGTGCCAGCACACGCCCGACAATAATCAGCGCCGTGCGGTGGAAGCCTTTGGCACGAACCTTAGCCAGGATGTCTTCCAGCGTACCCATTACCCAGTCCTGATCCGGCCAGGTAGCTCGGTGCACCACAGCCACCGGGCAATCGGCGCCATAGTGCGGGATCAGGTCCTCGACAATCTTGTGCAGTCGGTTGATTCCCAGGTGTATGGCAAGGGTTGCGCCATGCCGAGCAAGGTCCGGCAGTTGTTCACCTTCGGGCATAGCTGTCTTGCCTGCATAGCGCGTGAGAATAATGGTTTGAGAGATATCCGGAAGCGTCAGCTCTGTACCGAGCAAGGCAGCGCACGCAGACGTGGCTGTGACGCCCGGTATCACTTCGAAAGGAATGTCCAGCTCACGTAAACGGCGAATCTGTTCGCCAATTGCGCCATAGAGTGACGGGTCGCCTGAATGCACGCGTGCTACATCCTGGCCCTTGGCATGGGCAGCTTCGATCAGCGTCATGATTTCTGCCAGATGAAGCTCGGCAGTATTGATGACTTGTTCGGCTGTGTTGCCTTGGAGAACAGCCTCGGGGACCAGAGAGCCTGCATAGAGAATGACCGGGCAGCTGTGAATCAGGCGCTGGCCTTTGATGGTGATCAGCTCAGGGTCGCCAGGACCGGCGCCGATGAAATAAACCGTCATGCATCGGCTCCCAGTTTTTTAGCATAGCCGCGGGGCGTGTATACCCATTGGCCAACTCGGCGGGTTTCGCTGTTGCCCACCAGCACAATGGTCAGCATATCGACCTGAGCTGGGTCCAGTTCGCCTAGTGTAGTGACAGTGATCTGCTCTGTTGCCCGGGTGACGTTGCGACCGATAATGACAGGCGTGTCTGCTGGGCGTTTTTCCAGTAACAGCTCACGGGCACGTGCCAACTGCCAGGTACGCTTTTGGGAGACCGGGTTGTAGAAGGCCACCACAAAATCTCCCAGGCCTGCCGCACGGATGCGTGTCTCGATGGTTTCCCAAGGAGTGAGCAAGTCTGAAAGCGAGATAGTGCAGAAATCGTGGGCCAGTGGGGCGCCCACACGGCTGGCGCAGGCTTGCAGGGCTGAAATGCCGGGCACTACGGCAATCTCCACCTCGTGCCAGGCGGGCAGCGCCTCGTGCTCCAGTAGCTCGAACACCAGAGTCGCCATGGCATAGATGCCTGCATCTCCGCTGGAAATCAGCGCCACGCTTCGGCCTTCGGCGGCCAGCTCCAGGGAGCGGCGGGCACGGCCGATTTCATCACCCAGCGGGCTATCGTGACGTGCCTTGCCGGCCACGATCTCGCCGAGCAGGTCGACGTAGAGCGGGTAGGCAACCAGGTCTGTAGCGCCTTCCAGCGCGCGGCTGGCAGCGGGGCTCAAGTGCTCCAGCCCGCCTGGGCCGGTACCGATGATAACTAAACGTCCAGTCATGAAGGATCCTGATAGGCGCGTGCAAGAGCAAAGGTCGCACGGGCGTTCTTGTGTTTGGGAATGATCAGCTCGGCCGGACCGCCCGTTACCTGCTCGGCCATTGCAAGGGCCGCTGCCTCTGCCACGCCATAGCAGCCCGTTTCGCGAAAAACGATAGCGGAGCGTTGAGTGAGCTGGTTTTCGTACCGGTTGAGCGTGTCGGACTCGAAAAACCGAATAGGTACATTTAATGTTTCAGCCAGTGCCAGCATGCCGACTTCGTCGTGTTTCAATGCGATGCTGGCGAAGCCATTGATGTCGGCTACGGTCAGCGAATGGGCAGCCAGGGTTTCTGTCATCAGTGTATGTAGTACTAATTCCGGGCAGCCTCGCTCGCATCCCAGGCCAGCAATGTAGAGAGGACGGGTGTAGCGCCGGGCACTGGTGATAACGCATTGAGCCTGCAGCTGCTCCGCCCATTCCTGCGCCCAGGCGTTGGCGCCGCCTTCATGGCCGGACAGCAGGGGAATGATGAACCGACCGGCTTCATCCAACACCAGCACCGGCGGGTCGCGGTACTTGTCTTGCAACACCGGCGCCAGGGTGCGTACGGCGATACCGCTGGCACAGATCAATGCCAACCGATGTCCGGCCTGGAAGCGTTGCTGTACGGTTTCGATAAAAGGCTGAGGACGATGCAGCCACTCGGCACTTCGATCCAGTAACTGCAAGCGTTGAGCGAGCGCAGCGCCGGCATCCGTCAGACTGACGATGGTCAGCATGGCTGTGCCCCGATTAGGAATAAGGCAAAGTAGGGGCCTTGTTCTCCATCAGGCATCGCTTCATGGCATCGAATGATCCGCTGTGTGTCACGGCTGGCGTATTCGACATAAACGCTATCAGCGTCACGTCCGGTACGTCGCAGCAAGCGCATGATTTCACCGTACTGGCGGCCGGGTTTCATGATCACGAGCGGTCCGGGCTCATGCAGGGCGCTGGCCAGCCGCTCCGGGCCGGCAGTGGCGGGTAGGATGCGCAGGCTTTGTTCGAGTCGCGTCAGCGGGTGACGCGCTGCAGCGGCGGCGGCCATGATCGAACTGATGCCCGGCACAATCTGGCAGGGAAACCGTTCGCCCAGCCGGTCATGTAGATAGATGAAGCTGCCAAACAGTAGAGGATCGCCTTCGCATAGAACCGCCACGTCCTGCCCACGCTCAAGCCGATGGGCAATATCAGCAGCAGCTTGATCATAGACAGATAGCGCCGCATCGCGCTGACGCTCGAACGGCATGTAAATAGGCAGCTCCAGCTGATCGATCAGGTGTTCCTGGGCAATGACCCGCGCCTGGGAGGCACCTTGCTGATTTGCAATATAGGCTACTACCGGACACTGCCGGATCAGGCGGGCAGCCTTGAAGGTAAGCAGCTCGGGGTCGCCGGGGCCGACACCGATGCCATAAAGTGTACCAGTCATGGTTTGATTCGCTTGAAAAGAAGTACAGGCAGGTGCGGGCGCATGAGGCGTTGACCGGCGAGACGGTCGCCTCTGGAAACGGCCAACTGGATCCATTCGTCGTCCTGGGCAGGCTCAATTTGTGAAAAGCCATGCAAGGCCATACGCGCATCTTCGGTGACGGCACTGGCGATCAGGCGTCCTCCTGACGGAAGTCGAGCCCAGCATGCTTCAAGAATCGCAGCCAGATCACGGCCGCCACCGCCTACAAATACGACGGTCGGCGATGGCAGTTTAGCGATATGCTCAGGCGCACGGCCTTCATGAATATGCAGGTTCTTGATAACGCCGAAGCGGTCACGGTTCGTAGCAAGATGGGTGAGTCGCTCGGCGTGATACTCCAGGGCATGAACCTGCCCATAGGGGTTCCATCGGGCCCATTCCACCGCTACGCCACCACACCCTGCACCAATATCCCAGCCGATATCACCTGCACGGGGCTCAAGCAGCGAAAGAACACACAGCCGTACCTCGCGCTTGGTCAGCAGACCTCTGCCGGCCTCGTCACCGTCTGTGCTGAACGCGGCGTCGGTGATGCCCGGGAATTCAGGCAGTACGCCACCTGCACCTTGAGTCCTGAAGATCACGACGTTCAAGGGAGAAAAGACTTCAGTCGACTCACTGAGAAGGCTGGCCGTATGAGTGGACACACGTTCCTCATGGGTACCCAGGTTTTCTGCTACCCAAACGGTGGAATCACCAAAGCCTCCGGCAACCAGCTCGTCTGCGATCGCGGCAGGATGGCTGTGGGCATCGGTGAGCGTTGCAAACCAGCGATTGACCTTCAGGGCGGCGCGCAGACTGGAAAGGGGACGACCATGCAGGCTGACCACTTCAGCCTCTTGCCAGGGTTGGCCGATCCGGGCAAAGGCGGCCTGGATACTGGACACTGCCGGATAAAAGCGAAGCTGCTCAGCGGTGAGGTGCTTGCGCAGATGTCCGCCAAGGCCATAAAAAAGCGGGTCGCCAGAGGCAAGCAGGACGATGCGCTGGCCGGAGTGCTCTGCCAGAAGCGACCAGAGCGCTGAAAACGGGCTTGGAAAATAGGCTCGATGAGGAACAGCGAGACCTTGCTGCTCAAGCGCTTCGAAATGACGCGGTGCACCAATAACCAGCTCAGCCGAGTCCAGTGCCTGTCGCGCCTCGGCCGAAAGGGCTTCGCCTGCGAGCCCAAGGCCGATGACTTCCAGCGTAGGGCCATTCCAGGTTCGTTCGCTCACCAGCGTATCCCTTGCTGCACACGTGCCAGTGCATTGAGCGTAGCGGCGGCCAACGCGCTGCCGCCCCGTCGGCCACTGAGCGCTATCCACTCGATGCCGAGTGCTTGCCCATGAGCCATGAGAGCATCCTTGGATTCTGCTGCACCAATGAAGCCAACCGGCATCCCGATGACAAGGGCGGGCCTGGGGCCACCCGTTTCCAAGTGCTCAAGCAGTCTGAACAGGGCTGTCGGGGCGTTGCCAATGACTACAATGCTGCCGGGCAGATAGGGCTCCCACAGCGACAGTGCCGCCATGCTGCGCGTTTCACCCGTTGCTTTTGCCAGCGCCGGGACACGCTCGTCATTCAGAAAGCATAAGGGACGTTCACCAAACAGGCGTCGGGTCAGGCCGTGCCTGACCATTTCGACATCACAGAGGATAGAGGCCTGCGCCTCCACGGCGGCAAGACCGGCTTCCATGGCATGTGGGCTGAAGTGCAGCGCTTCCACAATCTCCGGTTCGCCACAGGTGTGCACCAGGCGCATGGCAATCTGCGCCTGGTCAGGGTCGAAGCGGCTGAGGTCGGTCAATGTCCTGATCTGTTCAAAGGACTGACGCTCGATGGCCTCCGGGTCGCGCTGATAATCGAAGGGCATGCAATCAATCCGCCGGGGTCAGTTTCTGAACACCTTTGAGCGGCGCTGCCTGGGCAGGTGACAGAGCATGATCGTGACTATGGCCATGGTCATGATTGTGGTGGTGATGACCATGATGGTGATGATGATGGTGGTCATGATCGGCATCGGTGCCAATACCGCGCACATGGTGGTGGTGTCCGAACTGGGGAGCACCGACACGGTCTTCGAAGCCGATGATCTGCTCGCGGTAATGGCAAAGCTGGCAGTTCATGTTGCCAGTGCCTTCCTCGGTTTCATGGAGTTTGTCCACCAACGCCTCGATCACCAAGGGATGGTCGTTGAGATAACCGGCCTTGACAACCCGTACCTCGGGATGCGCCTCGGCATAGGCATCTACGTCTGCATAGATGCGATCGATCAGGCGTCCTGTGAAAAGGAAGTAGGGGAATACGATGACATTGCGGTAGCCCAGGCGATGCACGACAGGCAGCGCGTCGGCTACCAGCGGCTTGGTTACGCCGGAATAGCAGGTCTCGGCCCAGGCGAAGCCCATGCCTTCCCACAGGAAGCGCGTGATCTTGGTGATGTTGGAGTTGGCGTCAGCATCGGACGCGCCTCGCCCGACAACGACCAGGAGAGTTTCATCGCGACGGTAACCATCGCCAAACTGCGCTTCGGCCGCCTCGATACGATCGCGTGCCGCGCGCATCATCTTGGCGTTGACGCCCAGTTCCACTCCGTAGGTGATCTTGATTTCCGGGTTCGCGGCCATGAACTCGTTGAGTTCGCTGGGAATGTCGTTCTTGGCATGGCCGGCGGCCATCAGCATGCCAGGAATGGCGGTAATGTTACGAGCACCTTCTGCGATCAGCTTGTTAAGGCCTTCAGCAATGGTCGGGCGGGCGAATTCGAGAAAGCCTGTGGTGCACAGACGATCTGGAAAGCGGCTCTTGAGGTGTTCGGCGAGGCGGAAGAACTCTTCGACGCCCGGCCTGCTGCGAGTGCCATGCCCCACGACGAGAATGGCGGGTGCGCTGTTACTTAAAGTCATCAGGTGTTCTCAGCTGTATCACGGGTGTAGAACCAGGCGCTCAGCCAGCCCAGCACAATCCAGAAAACGGCATTGGAAACAAGTGCTGCCAACTGGAAATGTTGCTGCAGGGATTCAGGGGCCAGGCTTGCCTGTTCGGCAGGTTGTGGTGCGCCAATTATATGGGGCAGCGCCAAAAGGGCCAATGCGGCCAGACGCAACACCCTATGGCGGGTGAAAAATAGCAGGGCCAGGGCGCAGGCTGTGGCAGCCGCGGTGCCGATCCACCAGCCTTGCCGTGCGGTCAGTTCAGCCGCTGCGGTGCCGGGCAGTTCCGGTGGCAGCCCCAGGGAGGGCGCAAGACAAAAGGTCAGATAGCCGGTAGCGCCCCAAAGCAAGCCATGCCAGGCGTGGCGTGGGACTCTTAGCGTAAACAGGCCTGCCAATATCAGGCTGAATCCAACCGCAACGACCAGGTTGCCGCCGAGTGTCGAAAGCGTTCGTTGCCAGCCGTCTTCAGGCGCCCAGGCCTCGTCGTCATGGTGGTGAGCAGGCGTGTCAGCGGCATGCGCGTGCGCTTCACCCGCTACCTCATAGGTTTCGGCTTCCAGGATAAGCGGCGTGATCCAAAGACTCTGCAGCACACTCAGGAGCAGTGCCGCCAGTAGTCCGGCAAAGCCGGCTGTAAAGGCAATCCGTTTGTACATGTCACAGCCTCAATGGCAGGGGAAGCCTTCACTATGACGGGTGTCATGAGCGCCATTATGAATGGCGTCGATGTGTGAGAAGCCGGCTAGAAAGACTAGGCCTGCTCCCAACACGCACGCCAGGGCGGCGGCAGTCAGGCGTTGAGTCAGGGTGCCGGATGCCGTAGGCACATGAGACAGGGATTGGCTATTCATGGATTCCCTCCTAGGAGTGTGGCGAGGATGAGGGAACGCACGAAAGCGCGGTCGCTTGCGCGCCACGCCATTCAGCTGCGCCCGCCCACCGCGGGTTGCTCAATCGTCAATCAGGCCGGTCTCCGGACTTGTGAAGGGGTGGAGCAAGGGGCTCCAACGCCTGCAAGATCGGCCTTCCCATACTCTACAGCCGAGCACAGTGGATATCGATCTACACTCACGTACCGTTGCGGGGGCAGTGCCGGACTTGAACCGGCTTCCCGTTTCACCGCCACGAACCGCGTGGCGACACCTGAAATCAGGCGCAAGCAGACCACGAACACGGGCGAAGCGTCAACTTCATCGATTGACACTCCAGAGTGTCGCTCGTAGCCTTTGCGCCTTCAGGGTGCTTTGGCACATGACCAAAGCTAAGAGGGAATGCGGTGCGAGACCGCAGCTGCCCCCGCAACTGTAAACGGTTGTTTAATCGATGCTTTTCAGGAAGCCACTGCTCTTGGGCGGGAAGGCGAGAAGCGTTGCCGTGAGCCAGGAGACCTGCCTTGAACACATTTCAGAATGCGGCTGCACGTGTGAGCCGTATTCTTTCCGACAACCGGGCGGGGTGATCCGGTGTGGCGTCTGGACTGCGTATGAGCGCGTCTTCGTCATGCCTGCCTGTCCCTTTTTCATAAGGCAGCTCATGAAAACCTTGGCCAAGATTCCTGTCACAATCATTACCGGCTTTCTCGGCGCCGGCAAAACCACATTGCTGCGCCATATTCTGGAAAATGCCCAAGGGCGGCGCATCGCCGTCATTGTGAATGAATTCGGTGAGCTGGGTATCGACGGTGAAATCCTGAAGCAGTGCAGCATCGGATGTACCGAAGAAGAAGCCGCAGGCCGGGTATTCGAGCTGGCTAACGGCTGTCTGTGCTGTACCGTGCAGGAAGAGTTCTTTCCGGTGATGCGCGACCTGGTGGCCCGACGTGCCGATATCGACCACATCCTGATCGAGACGTCTGGTCTGGCGCTGCCCAAGCCACTCGTGCAAGCCTTCCAGTGGCCGGAAATCCGTAATGCGTGCACCGTGGATGCCGTTGTCACCGTGGTGGATAGCCCGGCGGTTGCCCTGGGTACGTTTGCGGCCTATCCCGAAAAGGTCGATGCCCAGCGTCAGCTGGACCCGAATCTGGATCATGAGTCCCCACTGCATGAGCTGTTCGAGGATCAACTGGCAAGTGCCGATCTGGTCATCCTGAACAAGGTAGACCAGATGCCGCAAATGGCCCTGGCGCCCGTCCGTAGCCAGATCGAGAGCGAATTGCCAGCGTCCGTGAAAATCATCGAAGCGAGCAATGGGCAGCTGCCGTTGTCTGTCCTGCTGGGGCTGAATGCCGAGGCCGAGCTGCATATCGACGCGCGAAAGACGCATCACGACCATGAGCCTCATGAGGAGCATGATCATGACGAATTCGACTCGTTTGCGGTCGATCTGCCAGAGGTAGAGGAGAGTGTCTTGCTGGACGCATTGACCGGGCTGGTGCAGCGCCACGGCATCCTGCGTATAAAGGGCTTCGTCGCCATCAAGGCCAAGCCGATGCGCCTGCTGGTGCAAGGGGTAGGTACCCGCTTCGACAAGCACTTCGATCGTGCCTGGAAGGCGGATGAGGTTCGGCAGACACGTCTGGTCGTGATTGGCCAGGATCTGGATCAGGCTGCCATCAGCGCTGAACTCCGCAGCGTACTGGCTTAATACGATGCATCTCCTCAGGACTCAGCCCGGCGGCTTTACTCCCGACGACGGAATCGCCCATCTTGCACAGACCCCGGGTGACCTGGTGATCCTGTGCAGTGCCGATTCTCATCTAGCGCTGCTGGCCGAAGCGGCGCGCGGGCTGCCTGAGGACTTTCCAAGCCTGCGCTTGGCCAACCCCATGCAGCTGATGAATCACGCCTCGGTCGATCTGTATACCGATGAGGTGCTTCAGCATGCCAAGGTCATCATTGTCTCGTTGCTGGGCGGCGCGGCGTACTGGCGCTACGGTGTAGATCAGTTGGCCCAGCTGGCCGCACAAGGTGCCAGGCTGATTCTTGTACCCGGAGATGACAAACCCGATCCTGAGCTAATGGCGTTGGGTAACTCTTCCGTTGAGGATGCCGAGCGGATCTGGCAGTACCTGCGACAAGGCGGCATGGATAATGCCCGCATGCTGTATCGCTTCATCGGCCAGCGATGGTTTGGACGTGAGACGATGTGGGTCGAGCCTCAGCCGCTACCGCGTGTTGCGGTGTATGCGCCAGAGCGTGATAAAGAAAAGGCGCTGGGCTCGTGGCAGCGGCGTTGGCAGGAGGATGGGCCGGTAGCGGCCCTGTTGTTCTACCGCAGTCATCTACAAGCGGCCAATACAGGGTTCATCGATACGTTCTGCGAAGCGTTGATAGCCCAAGGGATCAATCCGTTACCTGTTGCCGTAGCCAGTCTCAAGGAGCCGGAGTGCCTTGCTGAGGTCGAGGCACTGCTGGAGGCGACAGAGACCGAGCTGATCATCAATACGACAGGTTTTGCCCAGTCCAATCCGGATTCTCCTCATCTTCGCCCGTTCCGTCGCGATGTGCCGGTATTGCAGGCTATTTGTGCCCAGGATAACGAGCCGGGATGGCGGGAGAACGCCCAAGGGCTTGGTCCACGCGATCTGGCGATGCACATTGCCTTACCGGAACTGGATGGGCGGATCATCACTCGCCCCGTCAGTTTTAAAGGTCTGGCCTGGCGAGATGAGCGCAGCCAGAGCGATGTGGTCTGTTACCAGCCGGTCTGCGAGCGAATGGCATTTGTGGCTGAACTGGCTCGGCGCTGGATCATGTTGGCTCGATTGCCAAATGGTGAAAAGCGTACCGCCTTGATCCTGGCCAATTACCCGACCCGGGACGGCCGGATTGGTAATGGTGTAGGGCTGGATACGCCTGCCGCTGCACTCAATATTCTCAAAGCGCTGGAGACCGAAGGGTATCCGGTCGAAGGCCTGCCCGAGAGCGGAACGGCCCTGGTCCATTCTCTACTAGGCGGCGTGACGAATGATCTGGGAAGCCTGGATCTACGGCCATGCCATCAAAGCCTGGGGATGGAGGACTACCTGCGCTTTTTCGCCGAATTGCCGCAAATGAATCAGGACGCAGTGCGGGAACGCTGGGGCGATCCCGAGCAGGACCCCATGTTTCGCCGCGGCCGCATGATGGTTGCCGGGCTGCGGTTCGGACTGACGTTTGTAGGTATCCAGCCGGCGCGGGGCTATCACCTTGATCCCAGTGCGGTTTACCACGATCCGGACCTTGTACCGCCGCATGGGTATCTGGCGTTCTATTTTTGGCTGAGGCACGTCTATCGCGCCCATGCGCTGGTGCATGTCGGCAAGCATGGCAACCTTGAGTGGCTTCCAGGGAAGGGTGTTGGTCTGTCTGAAACCTGTTGGCCAGATGCCGTGCTTGGCCCAACGCCCAATATTTATCCTTTCATTGTCAATGATCCGGGCGAAGGGGCGCAGGCCAAGCGTCGTACCCAGGCGGTTATCATCGATCATCTGATGCCTCCGCTGACGCGCGCCGAGAGCTATGGACCTTTGCGCGATCTTGAGCGGCTTGCCGATGAGTTCTATGAAGCGCAACTGCTTGATCCGCGTCGCGCCCGCGAGCTGCAAGGCGATATCGCGAAGCTGTTACGCCGCTCCAGTCTGGACCAGGAGCTGAAACTCTCGGATACCGAAGCGCCCGAAGACTGGTTACCCAAGGTAGACGCCTACCTGTGCGAGCTGAAGGAATCGCAAATCCGCGACGGGCTCCATATCTTTGGTGAGTCTCCGCAGGAGCGCCTGCGGCTTGATACCTTGCTGGCGTTGGTTCGTATTCCCCGCGGTAACGGCCAGGGCGGTAATGCCAGCCTGCTTCAGGCATTGGCTAAAGACCTGGACCTGAATATTGATCCCCTTGATGCTGCGTTGGGAGAGCCCTGGCCTGGGCCGTACCCTGAAGCGTTACAGGCAGTCAGTACGGAGCCTTGGCGTATCGCCGGTGACACGCGTGAACGCCTGGAATTACTGGCCGGTCGACTGATTGAGCAGGCACTGGGCGGTGAGTTGAATGAGGCGCAGTGGCCCTATGCGGGGCAGGTGCTGGCCCAGCTCAAAAGCCATATAGCACCGCTTCTTGACGCCTGCGGTCCGGCGGAAATCGCAGGAATCATCAGTGCATTGGCAGGACGGTTCGTCCCGGCAGGCGCCAGCGGAGCACCTAGTCGAGGCCGTCTGGATGTGTTGCCTACGGGCCGCAACTTCTATTCGGTAGACGTTCGTAATCTGCCAACCCAAACGGCATGGCGAATCGGTTGGCAATCAGCCAGCCTCTTGCTGGAGCGTCATTTGCAGGATCATGGCGATTACCTGCGGCAGCTGGGGCTGTCCGTTTGGGGAACCGCTACCATGCGAACAGGTGGCGACGATATCGCCCAGGCCATGGCATTGCTGGGCGTGCGCCCCGTCTGGCAGGCGGGTAGCCAGCGTGTCAGTGATTTCGAGATCCTGCCTTTGACAATCCTGGACCGGCCGCGTGTAGACGTCACGTTGCGGGTTTCGGGTTTTTTCCGTGATGCCTTCGCCAACCTGATTAGGCTATTTGATGCTGCGGTGCAGGCGGTGGCAGCGCTGGACGAGCCGGACGATATGAATCCATTGGCCGCCCGGGTCCGTGATGAGCAGCGTGTCCTCGAAGCGAAGGGGTTGGCGACTGACGAGGCGCGGCGCCAAGCTGGCTGGCGGGTATTTGGTTCCAAGCCCGGCGCCTATGGGGCGGGTCTGCAAGGCCCGATCGATGAGCGTCAGTGGCAATCTCGCGACGATCTGGCGGAGGTATACCTTAATTGGGGCGGCTACGCCTATGGCGCAGATGACCCAGGCACGCCTGCACGGGAGCGCTTCGTCGAGCGGCTCGGCCATTTACAGGCTGTCTTGCATAACCAGGATAACCGTGAGCACGACCTGCTGGATTCGGACGACTACTATCAATTCCAGGGTGGCATGCTGGCCGCCGCAGAGACATTGCAGGGCGAGGCAGTAGCGTCTTATCACGGCGACCACAGTCAGCCGGAGTCGCCTCGTATCCGTACACTCAAGGAAGAGCTCAACCGAGTCATTCGTTCCCGGGCTGCTAATCCCAAATGGATCGATGGCGTGAAGCGGCATGGATACAAAGGTGCTTTTGAGCTTGCGGCCACGGTGGACTATCTGTTTGCCTTCGACGCCACGACAGCGTTGATCGATGACCACCAGTATGCGCTGTTGGCCGATGCCTATGTGCTCGATCCGGCCACCCGCGAATTCATCCAGCAACACAATCCTGATGCCTTGCGAGAAATGACCGAGCGATTGCTGGAGGCCCAACAACGCGGGCTCTGGCAGGAGCCGGGGCATTATCGGGAAGCGCTGGAAAACATTCTGATGGACAGCGAGGAAAGCTAAGTAGATGTTTCCTCATAATACCAGCCCATTAATGAGCCCTCTATGACTGATACTCCGCAATTTCCTTTGGCTGCCATTGTAGGAGCTGACTCCTTGAAGTTGGCGCTTTGCCTCAATGCCATTGATCCGGGTATCGGTGGGGTATTGATCGAAGGCCCGCGCGGTATGGCGAAATCCACCCTGGCTCGCGGCGTAGCCGCCCTGATGCCGGGTGGTTCATTCGTGACCTTGCCATTGGGAGCCAGCGAAGAGCGTATTACCGGCACACTCGACCTGAACGCCGCCCTAGGTGAAAAGCGCGCTGCATTTTCACCTGGCGTGTTGGCCAAGGCGGATGGCGGAGTGTTGTATGTGGATGAGGTCAATCTGCTGCCGGATCATCTGGTTGACCTGTTGTTGGACGTAGCCGCCAGTGGTGTAAACACCGTGGAGCGCGACGGGATTTCCCATCGGCATCCGGCGCGCTTTGTACTGATTGGCACCATGAACCCCGAGGAGGGGGAGTTACGTCCTCAATTACTGGATCGGTTTGGTTTCAATGTGGCGCTGAATGCCCATCCTGCGCCAGCAGAGCGAGCCGAGATCATGCGCCGCCGTCTGGCGTTCGACCTTGATCCGCCCAGTTTTATTGCCAGTTGGGCCGGAAGCCAGGCGGACCTTGTCGAGCGTTGCCAGGCTGCACGTAGCCGGTTGGCAGGGGTCGCACTGGATGATCTGTCGCTGTCGCGTATTGCCGAGCGCTGTTTTGCAGCGGCAGTGGATGGCATGCGTGCGGACCTGGTATGGCTAAGGGCAGCACGCGCCCATGCGGCTTGGCGCGGTAACGAAAAGATTACTGAAGATGATATCGATGCGGTGGAAGAGTTCGCGTTGCGTCATCGCCGACGACAGCAACCCCCTTCGGAGTTACCGCCACCGCCATCTTCTGATCGTCCCGTCTCCGAACCCTCTTCAAGCCATTCGAAGAGTGAAGGGCAATGGGGTGAGCTACCGCCTCAGGCGACGGCGATTGGCGAAAAACGCTCAGGTGAGGGTTGGCCAAAAAAGCGCTGAGCATTCGCCCGCGTGTAACCCAAGTGGCGGATGCTCGACCTTTACCGGGGAAGGCCAGTAGCGGTCGGCACGGTGCTTCTCGCACAGGTGAGGCAGGGGCAGTTGCCTGGGTACCCACCTTACTGAGGGGGCTTCCTCGACGTGAGGCTGACCTGATACGCCAGCCTCGCTCTCAGTCGCCACGAGAGCATTGGTTGTTCATTGTCGATGCCTCGGCGTCCATGCGACGTCATGGCGCCCTGGTTCAAGCCAAGGGCGTATTGCTGGGTTTTCTCGAGCAGGCTTACCGCGCGCGGGCAAGCGTAGCGGTGCTAGGGGCAACAGGTGTACAGCCGCACTGGCTTGCCCAGGCTCGTCGAGCCAGTCAGCAGGTTCCGGGTTGGCTTGCAGACCTGGGTGCAGGGGGCGGTACTCCCTTGCTTGAATCCCTGAAGCACGCACATGAGTGGCTAAAGCAACACCAATGTCGTCTCGGCAATGAGCCGGTAAGTGTCGTTGTGATGACCGATGGCCGGGTACGCGCCTGGACCTCATTGCCTCGTCTTGATGCGTCTGTCCTTGTCATCGATACCGAGCGTGCTCCGGTTCGTCTTGGACGTGCACGTCAGCTGGCAGCTGATCTACAAGCCGTCTACTGCCACGTCGATGAGCTACCCATTGGGAAGCTGAAACATCCGTTGCGCTAAATAAGGCAGCGATTTTGTTGCGTAACCGGTAGGCTATACAGCAGAACTACGATTTTCTTTGAGGTATGCGTCCTTGTTTTCCGATTTCGACCTGCACGAGCGTCTGCTCAAGGCACTGGACACGCTGAAATTCAAAAAGCCCACGCCGGTTCAGGAGGCCGCCATCGGCCCGGCACTGGATGGGCGAGACCTGCGTGTGACTGCCCGTACCGGCAGTGGCAAGACGGCTGCCTTTGTCCTGCCGATTCTGCATCGTCTGTTGTCCGAGCCCAAACCCCAGGTGGG
Organism: Pseudomonas sp. LTJR-52; assembly: GCF_003691465.1. Taxonomy (NCBI): domain Bacteria; kingdom Pseudomonadati; phylum Pseudomonadota; class Gammaproteobacteria; order Pseudomonadales; family Pseudomonadaceae; genus Pseudomonas; species Pseudomonas sp. LTJR-52. Next base: position 2,797,175 of record NZ_CP033105.1, on the reverse strand, counting down.
TGCTCGGGTGTTGATATTGTTGCCTACCCGCGAGCTGGCCCAGCAGACGCTCAAGGAAGTCGAGCGGTTTGCCCAGTTCACGTTTCTAAAGGCCGGACTCATTACCGGAGGTGAGGGATTCAAGGAGCAGGCCGCGGCGATGCGCAAGAATCCCGAGATTCTTATCGGAACGCCCGGACGGCTGATTGAGCATTTGAATGGCGGTAGCCTTGAGTTGGACGATGTCGATTTTCTCGTCCTGGACGAAGCCGACCGGATGCTTGACATGGGCTTTTCCGAAGATGTGCTTAAACTGGCCGACGCGTGCACTTCAGAGTCTCGACAAACGTTGCTGTTCTCGGCTACCAGCGGCGGTAGCTCCCTGCGTACTGTCATAGAACATGTCCTGCGTGAGCCGGAAGTGCTCATGCTTGATCGCACCGGGGAACTCAACGAGGCGGTCACCCAGCAGATCATCACTGCCGATGACGTGGCTCACAAGGAGCGCCTGCTGCAATGGTTGCTGGCCCACGAGACCTATCGCAAGGCCATTGTCTTTACCAATACCCGTGTACAGGCCGACCGCCTGGGTGGCGTGTTGACCGCCAGCAACATCAAGGTTTTCGTTCTGCATGGCGAAAAGGACCAGAAAGACCGCAAGCTGGCGATGGAGCGCTTGAAGCAGGGCGCCGTGTCCGTGCTGGTTGCTACGGATGTAGCGGCCCGTGGCCTGGATGTGGAAGGCATGGATCTGGTCATTAACTTTGATATGCCGCGCAGCGGGGATGAGTATGTCCACCGTATTGGCCGTACCGGACGTGCCGGCGAGGCGGGTACGGCGATTTCGCTGATTTGCCATACCGACTGGAACCTGATGTCCAGCATCGAACGCTACCTGAAACTGCGTTTCGAGCGGCGCGTGGTGCAACCGCTTAAAGGCACCTATCAAGGGCCGAAGAAGCTCAAGGCGTCTGGCAAGGCTGCCAGCACCAAGAAGAAAAAGACCGACACCAAGAAGCCAGTGACGAAAGCCAAGACATCGCCACGGCCCAAGCGCCCCAGCGCTTCCAAGGTGGTCAGCCAGGATGGCATGGCGCCTCTACGGCGTAAGAAGACGGACGCGGAATAAACGAATTGGCCCTGTTGATTACAGGGCCAATTTCGTATCAGAGCTAGTTCGTTGCGTAAGACGGTGAGAAAGGCGAGCCGCCCTGGCCGGAGGGTTGAGGTGTTACGGGGCGCCTGAGCCAGTGCTCAAGCTCAAGCGCGCCCATAGGTTTGGCGATATGGTAACCCTGGCCTTCGTCACAGCCTAGCGCCAGTACACTATCTAGGATTTCCGGCGTTTCCACGCCTTCCGCGGTGACTTCGTATCCCAATCCATGCGCGAGCTCCACCATGGTACGAACGATCAGCGCGTCCTTATCATCGCCCGGTAGGCAGCGAATGAAGCTCTGATCGATCTTGATGTAATCCGTCGGTATCTGGCGGAGATAGATCAGATTGTTGTATCCCGTTCCAAAATCATCGATCGAGATGGATGACCCCAGGTGCCTGAGTGCGTCCAACTGGGTTCGAGCATTCTCAAAATTGCACATGAGCGAGTTTTCCGTCACCTCGAACTCCACGCAGGAGGGCGGTACGCCATGTTTGGCCATCTTCTCCGCTACACGTTCGGCAAAGTCTGGATCGTCCAGGTCGTGGGATGAAATATTGATCGACACATTGAAACAATGGCCGTCTGCTTTCCAAAGCGCATACTGGCTCAAGACAGCATCGATGACCCAGTAACTGATGGAGCGAATCAGGGCCGTTTTCTCAGCCAGTGCTATGAATTCGGTAGGCCCAATGGCGCCCAGCTTGGGATGAGCCCAGCGCAACAGGGCTTCCACGCAGCGGCAGGTACCCGACTTGAGGTCTACGCGAGGCTGATAAAACAGGGAGAGCTGACCTTCGCTGTGCAGGGCGACCGGCAGGCTGCTCAACAGGGCAAAGGCCCGTTGCTGGGCAAGGTCGTGAGCGGAGTCGTAATAACGGCTCCCCATTCTACGTTCGCGGGCTATATCGGCCGTCGAGATGAGCGCCCTCAGCCAATCACGGGTGTCGCCGGGCTTGAGCTTGAGAATCCCAAGACCGGGACGGGTTTCAATCGGGATGCCGTTGTAGTCGATAAGCCCTGTCATGCCGCGCTCGATGCAATCAAGCACTTCCTTGTCTTGCAGATCGGTCATGCCGTGAATCAGAAATGCAAAGCGGGCCGTACCGATGGAGTACAGCCTTATTCCCGAGGGCAACAGGGAAAGCAGTCGCTCCTTGATGGACTGGAGCAGTCCTTCGTAGTGGTCCTGGCCCAGCGCATTGAGCAGGCCATTGAGATAGAACGGGTCGAACACATCCATGGAGACGGCCAGCAGCTCTTCGGAGCTGCGCAGCATCGATTCGGCATCTTCCAGCAGACGGCTGCGGTTAGGCAGCTGGGTAATAGGATCTACGTAGCTGAGTGAACGCAGCGTCTCGATGCGCTCCATCAGCATATCGCGCAATTTACTAAGGAGTCGTACCTGGGCACCACTGAGCTCAGACCGTGGGTTGGTATCTATCAGGCATAAGGTGCCTAAGGCCAGGCCTTCGTGGGTCCGTAACGGGATGCCGGCATAGAAGCGTATGCCAGGGTTGCCGGTCACTAGCGGGTTATCCTTGAACCGTGGGTCGGTCTGGGCATCACGCACCTGCATGATGTTTTCATCCAGGATGGCATGAGAGCAAAATGAGATATCCCGAGGCGTTTCCTGCGCGTCGAGTCCGCGGATAGACTTGAACCATTGTCGATGCTCATCCACCAGCGAAACGATGGCAATAGGCACGTCGAAGAGTTCGGTAGCAATTTCGGCTATGTGGTCAAATGCGGGGTCAGCTGGGCTGTCCAGCAAGTTTGAACTGCGTAAAGCAGCCAAGCGCTCTGTTTCATTAGGCGGAAGGGCAGCGCCGTTACTCATAAGCTAAATCCTGCAGACATGTCTGCTAAATAACACACCCATACTTTCGCATGAGCGCTCTACAGCTCATTTCTACTAAACAGTTGGTAATCGCAACGGTTTAGTACAACTATAGGAATAGCTTAGCCTTGGCATCTGCGCCAGAGTGGCGCATCGGCATCATGAGTACCCTAACGGTCAGCTCTTAACGACGCGGCTGACCGCTGCTTGAGCGCTATCGTCCCAGATAGTGCACGCTAAAGAGGGCCGCGGGATCTTTCCATACGGCTATTGGGGAAAAGCCAGCTTCCCGGGTCAAGGTTTCAAATCCTTTCAAACTGTATTTATAAGAGTTTTCGGTGTGCAGCGTTTCGCCCTGACGAAACATGAAACGCTGGTCTTCGACACGAATCGTCTGGGCGCGGCGGCTGACCAGATGCATTTCAATGCGAGACTGCTGTTCATTATAAAAGGCGTAGTGGCTGAAGCGCGAAGGATCAAGGTCGGTATCCATCTCGCGACGGATACGCTCCAGCAGATTGAGGTTGAACGCCGCGGTAATACCCTCAGCATCATTATAGGCCGCCTCCAGGCGGGCCTTGCTCTTGACCAGATCCACACCGATCAACAGCCCGCTGCCCAGTGGCAGCAGTCGATGGAGGTTGCGCAGAAAGGCACGTGCCTGAGTTGGTGTGAAGTTGCCGATGCTCGAACCGGGAAAGAAGGCCAGTACAGGCGCTTTTCCCAGCGTTTGTGGAAGCTCCATCGGCTGTGTGAAATCCGTGCACAGCGCACTCACATCCAGCCAGGGATAATCGGCAGCCAGACGGTGCGTGCTGTAAAGAAGAAAGTCTCGGGAAATGTCCACACCCAGGTAGCTTTGAGGACGCATGGCTTCCAGCAGGAGCCGAATCTTGCGGCTGGCACCACTGCCCAGTTCCATGAGCGTCATGCCGGAGCCTGCAATAGCAGCGATATCGCCAGCCGCCTCGGTCAGGATGCGCTCTTCAGTACGAGTCGGGTAGTACTCTGGTGTACCGGTAATGGCTTCGAACAGTTCGGAGCCGCGCTGATCATAGAAGTACTTGGGCGGAATGGCCTTGGGTTCGGCTGCCAAACCATTCAGGACATCTTCACGTAGGGAGTCGCTGGCGACGTCCGGTTGTTGATCGTAGAAGCGAACCGCTAGAGCCATGATCAGATCTCCTTGGCAAGGCGAAGGCCGGCGAATTGCCAACGCATGGCTGGGTAGAAGAAGTTACGGTAGGTCGCGCGAATATGATCGGTAGGGGTAGCGCAACAGCCGCCCCGCAAGACCATCTGCCCGGACATGAATTTGCCGTTGTACTCGCCCAGACTGCCATCCAGCGGCTTGAAGCCGGGGTAGGGGCGATAGGCACTGCCGGTCCATTCCCAAACGTCCCCAAATAGCTGGCAGGGTTGATCGGGTGTGTGAGTCCTACAGGCCACAGGCGAGAGATGGTCCTGCTCGACAAAGTTGCCTGTACGCGAAAGACCGGCGGCGGCCACTTCCCATTCGGCTTCGGTTGGCAGGCGGGCGCCGGCCCAACTGGCGTATGCATCCGCCTCGTAAAAGCTCAGGTGACAGACGGGTGCCTGTTCATCGATAGGTTGTAGGCCGCCCAAGCCTATGGCGTACCAGCGGCCGTCTACGTTCTCCCAGTAGAGGGGTGCTTGCCAGCCAGCCTGCCGCACCTGGCTGAAGCCATCGGACAGCCAGAGATCACTGCAGCTATAGCCCTGATCTTCGATAAAGGCCATGTACTCACCATTGGTGACCAGGCGACTCGCCAGCTGAAACTCATCGACAAAGACGCGGTGGCGTGGTGTCTCGCAATCAAAGGCAAAACCGTCGCCGCTATGGCCTATGTGGCGTACGCCAGCCGGGTATGAATGCCATGTCAGCGGAGTGGGATCAGCGTGTGTGGCTGGCTTGAGGTCGTGCCGATACACCGGATGGAGAGGGTTCTGGGCCAGGATATGCTTGATGTCCATGAGCAGCAGCTCCTGATGTTGCTGCTCATGGTGGAGCCCGAGTTCTGTGCGACGGGCGATTTCTTCAGCATGCTGTTCCGGCAAGTGGTTCAGCAGTTCGAGCATGGCCTGATCGACCCATTGGCGAAAGCCATAGATCTCTGCAACGGTTGGACGGGAGATCAGTCCGCGCTTGGCTCGTGGGAATGGAGTGCCATGGGTTTCGTAATAGGAGTTGAACAGGTAGTCGTAGGCGGGATCCAGTGTCTTGTAGCCCGGCAGGAAGGGCTTGAGAATGAACGCTTCGAAAAACCAGGTCACGTGGGCCAGATGCCATTTGGGCGGACTGACGTCTGGCATGCTTTGTATCAGGTAGTCTTCGGTCTGAAGGGGAGCACAAAGCTTTTCAGTAGCGGATCGAACCCGTTTAAAGCGTTCGATGAGGCAGCCAGGGGTGTCGAGAGCGAAGGCATCCACAGTGTTCATCTCGCGGGCGAGATGGCTCATGGCATTATCTCCAGGTCGTTCCGACAGATGCCGGAGGTGGGCTTCGTAGAACGGACCCGGAGAGAAACTTAAAGTTCTTTCTAGAATATGGGCGGCTAAGATCGATTGTTTCTGGATGGTAGAAGGCTTATAGCCGTATCGGGGCTAATGCCAGGATACGGCTATAACGCTACCGCTTTACCACCAGGTTTCCAGCTGCACGCCGAAGTTTGAGCCGTGACGCTGAGAGCCGAATGCCCCTGAATCAGACAGCGCGGTGTCTTGCGCTGCGCTTAGCTGAGCGGCGCGGTTCCACTGCGCATAAGTCCAATAGAATCGGATTTCGGGACGATCCATCAGGCCCATCCCGCCTAACGCAAGGGTGGGAGCCACGGTGAACTTGGTCAATTTGCGTGTGCCGCCTTCTTCAGGGTCGATCTGATCATGGCCTGCTTCTACCAACAGCTTGAAATGCTCGCTGAATGCATAGGACGGACGGACACCAAAGGAATACCAGGTCTGGCCAGCGTTGTTAGGCGCGCGGTCACGCTGTACCAATGCCAGCAGCATTCCGCCAAAACGCGGGGTAATCTGCCAGCGGGGCGATTCAAGGACCCTTATGCTCTTTACATCCTTGTCGGCTTGTACGTTACCGGTCTGGCCAAGCCCGATGCCGGGACCTTCGCCATATTGAACCGTAAACCGGTTTTCGCCGCCAAAGAAATTCACCTGCTTATGTTCGGCCGAGATGGACCAACCGCTGTGCGAGTCTTCAACATGTCCGGCTTTCTGAATGTAGCTCAGGCCAATTTCAATCTCGGCGTCCTTGTTGGCCTTGATGCCGCCCAGGTTGATGTCGTGTCGGTTGGCCTTGTGCTTCTGTTCGATATTGTCTTCTCGGGAGAAGGCATAGCTCAGGCGTAGTCCTGTGTCACCCAGGCCATAGTCCTCGATACCCGCGCCTGTGCCGCTTGGGTTCCAGTAATAGAAGTCATTGATGTGAATATCGTGACGCTTGTAGTAGCGGCGACCGAACCAGAGGCCACCGCCGTTCAGTTCGGGCAACGCCAGACTGGTCCAGATTTGCGGCAAGCGGACATTGCCATTGTCGCCGCTAAACGTGGGCGACTGGTCATAGACATTGTAAAGGCTTGCCATGCCGTGCAGTTTCCAGAGCGTCCCGTCAGCGCCCTTGTACAGTTCCTGGTGACCCTCTAGCTCCCAATAGGTCTCGCACTCGTTACCCAAGCGGTATTTGGCAGGTGCCCCCGGAAGCTGAAAGCAGGACTGCTTACCGCCTGCATCAGCACCCCCTATACCAACACGTCCGTACCCATCAAATTCGAATGCCTGCCCTGTGAGCGGAAAGATGCAGGCTAAAAAAGCCGCAGAGGTGCCGCGAATCATTGTTTTCATTAGTTATTTTCTCTATCCCGATAGCGCAATAGTTCTTTTTTTAAAAAAGCTTTTCTCGGACTCGCTGTTTCTCGACGAGTTGCGTAGCGCCTCGCTGAACTACTTTTGTATGACCTAGCTCTCAATTTGTAGACGAGCTGTACAAAAGTGCCAGTCGCATCGCTGTGCGGCCCCTTTATAAAAATAGTGAGGACAAGAAATATGGCGGCCTCAGATGTTTCCGCTGTCCAAGAGACGGATTCCCCTTCTGGCAAAAAACTGCACGAGCACATTTACGAAACCAATCTTCCGGCCCGGCTCGACCGGCTGCCCTGGGGGCGCTTTCATACCTTGTTGGTCATGGCCTTGGGTATTACCTGGATTCTCGATGGTCTTGAAGTAACATTGGCGGGTTCGGTAGCGGGCGCCTTGAAGGCGAGTCCCGCGCTTCAGTTGACCAATGCTGATGTTGGATTGGCAGGTGGCGTTTACATCGCCGGTGCAGTTTTGGGTGCGTTATTTTTTGGCTGGCTGACGGACCGGCTAGGGCGTCGCAAGCTCTTTTTCATCACACTGTTTCTCTATGTAGGTGCAACGTTTCTGACGGCGTTTTCCTGGAACCTGTGGAGCTTTCTGCTGTTCCGCTTCCTGACAGGCGCAGGCATTGGAGGCGAGTACACGGCCATCAATTCCACCATTCAGGAATTTACGCCAGCGCGTTATCGCGGCTGGGTTGACCTGACGATCAATGGCTCGTTCTGGGTGGGTGCAGCCCTGGGTGCCATGGGCTCCATTGTATTTCTAGACCCCGAACTGCTTCCAGGCGACCTGGGGTGGAGAATGTGCTTTGGCATTGGGGCGGCGCTCGGGTTGATCATTCTATTCATGCGCATGTGGATACCCGAAAGCCCGCGCTGGCTCATGATTCATAATGAGCCGGAAGAGGCCAAGCGCATTGTCGATAACATCGAAAAACGCTTCGAAGCCGAAGGCTACAAGCTTGAGCCGGTCGATCCCAAATTCCATTTGCGCATGCGCGGTCGGGACCATACGCCACTCAAGGAGGTCTTCCAGAGCTTGTTTGTCGTGCATCGCCAACGCGCATTGGTAGGCATGACCCTACTGACAGCTCAGGCCTTTTTCTACAACGCAATCTTCTTTACCTATGCGTTGGTACTGACAGATTTCTACGATGTACCCTCAGAGAATGTCGGCTGGTATGTACTGCCATTTGCGCTCGGTAATTTCTGTGGTCCACTGCTCCTGGGGCGACTGTTCGACGTGGTTGGCCGCCGGATTATGATCAGCTCTACCTACGCTATTTCGGGTGTCCTGCTCATCATCACGGGCTATATGTTCCAGCAGGGTATGCTGGATGCAACGACTCAGACAATTGCCTGGATGGTAATCTTCTTCTTTGCCTCAGCCGCAGCCAGCTCGGCTTATCTGACCGTTGCCGAAACGTTCCCGCTGGAAATCCGCGCCTTGGCGATTGCAGTGTTCTACGCCTTTGGTACAGGGCTGGGTGGAATTATTGGCCCAACCCTGTTTGGTCAGCTGATTGAGAGTGGTAGCCGAGTCAACGTCTTCTATGGCTACGCCATTGGCGCCAGCCTCATGATTGCGGCAGGGATAGTGCAGTCGATCTGGGGCGCGGCAGCTGAACGCAAGTCACTCGAGTCAGTCGCGCGACCACTGTCGATGGTAGACAGTTGAGTTAGTAAGCGTGATGCAATCGTCTGCCACGAAGCCGGGCGAGGTGGAGAAATCCACTCGTCCGGCTTCGTTTATACCGTCTTGTCTGTCATCGAAGTCGCTCCCATAGTGGAGTCATGACTTATCCTTTACGTCCCGCTTCCACCCAAGAGGCTCTGGCAGGTTTTCATCCTGCCGTGCAGTCCTGGTTCTCACGTACCTTCGCTTATCCAACCGAAGTCCAGCAGCATGCCTGGCCTGCCATTAGGGCAGGACAGTCGACGCTGGTCGCAGCCCCTACCGGCTCTGGCAAGACCCTGACAGCCTTCATGGCGGCAATCGATGAACTGGTACGCCTGGGTGTTGAATACAACGGTGCCTTGCCGGATGAGACCTGGGTTGTTTACGTTTCACCGCTCAAGGCGTTATCGAACGATATTCGAATCAATCTGGAAAAGCCGCTCGCAGATATCACGGCTGAGCTTGAACGGTGTGGTTTGCCGCCTGTAGCGATCCGAACAGCCGTCAGAACAGGCGATACACCGCAGCGCGAGCGTAATGCCATGCGTAAACGGCCGCCACACATCCTAGTGACGACGCCAGAGTCGCTTTATGTACTGCTGGGCTCAGATTCTGGACGCGTACTGCTACGGACGGTGCGCAGCGTCATTGTGGATGAGATCCATGCCATCGCCGACGGAAAGCGGGGTAGTCATTTGAGTCTTTCTCTCGCGCGCCTGGAGGCCTTATGCGAGCGGCCATTGGTGCGTATTGGATTGTCTGCTACACAAAAGCCCATCGGCGCCGTCGCGCGCTTTCTGGTGGGGTGCGATAGAGTAGGGCAGGAAAGACCTTGTGCGGTCGTTGATATCGGCCATGATCGTGTTCGGGATCTTGCTCTTGAAGTACCGCCCGCTCCGCTGCAGCCTGTGATGTCCAATGAAGCGTGGGAAGGGCTTTATGATCGTCTGGCTGAGCAGGCTGAGGCCCATCGAACGACGCTGATTTTCGTCAATACGCGCCGTATGGCCGAGCGCATGGCTAGGCATCTGACGGACCGGCTCGGCAGTCGGGCAGTGGCCGCCCACCATGGCAGTCTGGCCAAGGAGCAGCGCCTCGACGCCGAACAGCGCCTCAAGCGTGGCGAACTCAAGGTGCTTGTAGCCACCGCATCGCTGGAATTGGGCATCGATATTGGTGAGGTTGATCTGGTCTGCCAGATCGGGTCACCTCGCTCCATTGCCGCTTTTCTTCAGCGTGTAGGCCGCTCGGGTCACCATGTCGAAGGGATTCCGAAAGGGCGACTGTTCCCAACGTCTCGGGATGATCTGATCGAATGTGCAGCGCTGCTTGATTGCATCCGACGTGGCGAAATGGATACGTTGGTTATTCCTAGGCAGCCGCTGGATGTGCTGGCACAACAGGTCGTAGCGGAAACCGCATGCCATGAATGGGACGAGGACGCCTTGTTTACGCTGGTCCGATGTGCCGAGCCCTATGCGGCACTGTCACGAACTGACTTCAATGCGGTAGTGACGATGCTGTGTGAAGGCTATAGCCATCGGCGAGGTGTTCGGACCGCCTATGTGCACCGCGACGCCGTGAACGGGCTCTTGCGCGGTCGTCGTGGTGGCAAGATGACTGCGGTCATGAGCGGTGGAACCATTCCTGAAACCGGCGATTATTCTGTCGTGCTGGAGCCGCAGGGGCATGGGATCGGGACGGTCAATGAGGACTTCGCGGTCGAGAGCCTGGTTGGCGATATCTTTCAGCTGGGCAATACGTCCTATCGAATTCTCAAGATCGAAAGTGGACGTGTCCGCGTTGAGGACGCACAGGGTCAGCCGCCCAATATTCCATTTTGGCACGGCGAAGCACCTGGGAGAACAGATGAGCTCTCACACGGTGTTTCGCGCTTGCGTCATGAGCTGGAGCTACGCTTATCCGATACGGCGTCGGTCATCGAATGGCTGAAAGTGGAAAAAGAGCTTCCAGCGGCGGCGGCTGAGCAGATCGTCGACTATCTGGGACGTGCTCGACAGATGCTGGGTGCGTTACCGACCCGGCAGACGTTGGTAATGGAACGGTTTTTCGATGAGGCAGGCGGCATGCAGCTTGTCATCCATTCGATTTATGGAAGCCGTGTGAACCGAGCCTGGGGACTGGCGCTGCGCAAGCGATTCTGCCGCCGTTTCAATGTGGAGCTGCAAGCGGCGGTGACAGAGGATGCTCTCATCCTTTCGCTCTCTACGAGCCATAGTTTTCCGCTGGAAGAGGTGTGGCGGTACCTGCACTCAGCAAGTGCGGAGCACATTCTTATACAGGCGCTGCTTGAGGCACCGCTTTTTGGCATTCGCTGGCGCTGGAATGCCACCACCGCATTGGCCTTGCCGCGGTTCACGGCAGGTCAGAAGGTCGCGACTCAGGTCCAGCGGATGCGCAGCGATGATCTGCTGGCAACCGTCTTTCCCGATCAGGTGGCTTGTCTGGAAAACATTGTTGGCGAGCGTGAGGTTCCCGAGCATCCGCTGGTCAAGCAGACCCTGCATGACTGCCTACAGATATCCATGGATAGCCGCGCCTGGCTGGAGCTGCTCGGGAATATCGAAGCGGGTACGGTCGCGACAAAGGTCTGCGATCTGCCTGCACCGTCACCCCTTGCAGCGGAAATTCTTACCGCACGTCCCTATGCCTTTCTGGACGATGCTCCTTTAGAGGAGCGCAGAACGCTGGCTGTGATGAATCGGCGTTGGTTGGATTCCGCGACTGGCGATGACCTGGGTGCGCTCGATGCCGAGGCGATTGACTCAGTACGGGAGCAGGCCTGGCCGCAGGCACGTGATGCCGATGAGCTGCACGAAGCGCTCACAGGACTGGGGTGCATGACTGAAAAAGAGATGTCTGCGCAAAACAGCTGGAAACCGTTTCTGGCCAAGTTACTCAAGGCAGGTCGGGTATGCCGTGTCGTTACCCCACATCAGGTCTTTTGGGCCCCGGTTGAGCGTGTACGCCTTTTGGAACTGGTTTATCCGGGAATGATACGTGATCCTGATGGCTCACTGCCTGTCGAACTTGATGAGATATGCACTCGGGAAGAGGCGCTGGTAGAGCTCATACGTGCCCGGCTGACAGGCTTTGGTCCGCTGACGTTAACAACGCTGAGCCAGCACATGGGACTTTCAGCCTCAGAGCTCATGGTGGCACTCGCTGCACTGGAGCGGGAAGGTTATGTCTTGCGGGGGCGTTTCACGCCTGTCGCTGCTGAAGAGGAATGGTGTGAGCGTCATCTGCTGGCTCGCATTCACCGCTATACCGTCAACCGGTTACGTCGTGAGATCGAGCCGGTGAGTTGTACGGATTTCATGCAGTTCCTGTTTGACTGGCAGCACGTCACACCTGAGACCCAGGCCAGAGGGATCGAAGCCTTGTTAGCGGTACTGACCCAGCTGGAAGGGTATCAAGTGGCTGCTGCAGGCTGGGAAAGTGAGATATTACCTGCGCGCCTGCCGGATTATGGCTTTCATTGGCTGGATGATCTGTGTCGTAGCGGGCGTATGGTGTGGATGCGTCTGGATCTCGTGAGCAAGGCTGCTGGCGGACCTGTACGGGCTTCTCCTGTTGTGCTACTGCCCAGACGCGACTTGGCTGTCTGGAATGCGCTGTCTGCTCATTCGGCCGAGCCGGAGCTTTCACCTAAGGCACAAAAGGTCATGGATGTCCTGTCCCGTCGCGGCGCGCTGTTTTTTGACGAACTGATGAGCGAAGCCCGTTTGTTGCGGACAGAGCTGGAAAATGCCTTGGGCGAGTTGGTCAATACAGGGATGGTCAATGCAGACAGCTTTGCCGGACTAAGGGCGTTATTACTGCCAGCCGCCAAGCGAGGCAGCCGTACCACGAGTCGTCGGGGCAGGGTGCCTCTGTATGGCGGGATGGACGATGCAGGCCGCTGGGCATTGATTCGGCGGCCTACAGCAGAAGCCGTGCAGCAGGTATCCAAACCCCCACGCTGGAGTGATGACGTCATGGAGCACATTGCCTGGGTGTTGCTGAGGCGATATGGCGTCATCAGCTGGCACCTGCTGGCACGGGAGACAGACGCCTTGCCGCCCTGGCGCGAACTGCTGCGCATCTATCACCGTCTCGAAGCGCGTGGAGATATACGCGGTGGGCGTTTCATAGCGGGTCTTTCCGGTGAGCAGTTCGCCTTGCCGGAAGCTGTTGCGCTACTACGCGCCGTGCGAACACGTGCCGCAACTGAACGCTATGTGCGTATTGCCGCCGTGGACCCGCTCAATCTTGCCGGTACACTGCTACCTGGAGCCAAGGTTCCTGCGGTTATGGGGAATCGGCTGCTGTTCAGAAATGGCGTACCGATTGCGGCCTGGGTGGCCGGTAAGTTCAAGGCGTTGATCGCCTTAGGGCCAGAGGAAGAACAAAAGGCCCGGCTACTGCTGATTCGAGGTGACGCCTACCTGGCACAGACAGGCGTAAGCAGCGTTTATGAATAGTGTGCTCATTACTTTGCCATTTGTCGTGATTAGATAAGTTTAATCAGGCGCTTACTCAATAAATTCAGGCAGCAGGTCGATACCTCCTACGACACGACTCTGTCGACCTATTAAACAATTATTTCTTGGTAGAGGGCATGCCTGTGTCCGAATCCGTTTATTCCCTAACTACCTACTACCGCAAGGCCGATAAGTTGATGTTGGCTGTGGTTTGGGTCATGTTCGTCTATTCGCTCTGCCTGACCTACTGGGAAGGAAGTCTTACGCAGGCCCTGCTTGTCGGTGGAGCATTGGCTGCTTTGCCTACAGTGCTTTATAGCGTTGCACCCGGCTCACGCCTGATGCGTTGTACCATAGCCGTTGTATTCATGGGTTTTGCTGCCTTGCAGATCCATCTCTTGCAAGGCATGGAAGAAATGCACTTCGGCGTCTTTGTACTGTTGGCGTTTCTGGTGTATTACCGTGACTGGTTACCTATTCTCATAGCGGCAGGCGTTATCGCTGTTCATCATGTTGGATTTTATGCAATCCAAGCGTCAGGATGGGATCTGCATGTCATCCATCGTAGCGAAACATGGGGCGTTATTTTCCTGCATGCGTTTTATGTAGTGTTGGAAAGCGCCATTCTTATCTATCTGTCGCTTCATACTCGTAAGCAGGCGGTTGTCAGTGAATCCTTGTTATTGGCAGTAAACTATCTGACACGCCATGGCCAGGCGGTCGATCTGAGCTATCGCATTTCACTGAAAAATGAACTGACAGACCGGTTCAATGGATTTCTTGACTCGCTCGACCACACTGTTGGAAGTGTCGTTTCTAACAGCCAAGGGCTCTCTGTTGCAGGTGAGGGTATGGCTAAAGCCACTTCTCACATGCGTGAGGGCTCACGCATACAGTATGAGCAAATTACTAAGGTTTCATCTGCTATTGATCAGATGGGCGCTACAATTAGTGAGGCTGCCGATCAGGCGCAACAGGCTGCTCAAGTAGCCGGTCAGGCGACTAAGCGTGCCTATAAAGGCAGTATCGATCTGAATGCTATGCAAAAGGAGTTCAGCCTTCTGGCTGAGCATCTTGAGGGAACTGATGAGGAAATGCGCGCTTTGGCCGCTCACTCTCAACAGATCGGAAAAGTGCTGGAAGTCATCAAAGCGATTGCCGAGCAAACTAACCTTCTGGCGCTTAACGCAGCCATCGAGGCGGCCCGGGCTGGAGATCAGGGTCGAGGGTTTGCGGTGGTGGCAGATGAGGTGAGGGCATTGGCGCAGAAGACAGCGGCCTCGACCTCAGAGATCGAAAACATCATTGGCTCATTGCAGATGGGAAGCAAAAGTGCAGTAGAAGCCATGCAGGAAAGCCGAGCGCGCGCAGTTCGCTGCGCTAGCGATGTGCACAAGAGCGCTCAGTCCTTGCAATTGATCTCCGATGACATCCGTGCCATTAACGATATCAATGCGCAAGTAGCAGCTACCTCCTGTCATCAGGTTGAAGTCACTGGCGAGGTAAGTAAGCACCTCTACTCTGTACGGACAGTTACCGAAAAGAATGCTTTAGAAGCGGAAGGGCTTGAGCGTGAAAGCCAGCGTTTGAAAAGCCTCTCAGAGCAGTTCCATCAATTGAGTAGTGTTTTCAAAACCAGTCTTTAACCTATTGCATCCAGCGGTCCTATGACCGCTGGATGACTTAAAACAGAGGGTGCGACGCCTTCAGCAATAAAGCGGTATCGCAGTAGGCGTTGTGTCCTGAATAGGATGAGCAATCCTGTCCCTGAAGACTGGTTCCGGTATAAGAGAAGTTGAACTGGGTGTCAGCCCATTTGCGGGTCAGATTTACCGACCAATCATTATACGAGCGAACCATGTCGCCACTTGCCAGCGTCACCGGCGAGTTCAACATGTAATTTCCATAACGCATGGAAAGGCCCATTCCGAGAATCGGAGTAGTACCCAGGTCCGCGTAAAGAGATGTGTTGCTACGGTCGGGATCATTGGCGAACGCCGCGCCAAAGCGGCTGCCGAAGATGCTAATACCGGAGTAGATTTCCCGGCTGGGTTCTACGTCCTGCGTGACGTGATCGTAATTGATCAGGCCGAATTCATAACCGTATCCGCTGCTGGCAAAGCGATGCTTGTAGCCCGCATAAGTATCCATTTCAATGGACAGGTTATCCGCGGAGGATCCGCTGTTCGCCGTCCACTGGCCAAA
Source organism: Pseudomonas sp. LTJR-52 (assembly GCF_003691465.1). Classification (NCBI taxonomy): domain Bacteria; kingdom Pseudomonadati; phylum Pseudomonadota; class Gammaproteobacteria; order Pseudomonadales; family Pseudomonadaceae; genus Pseudomonas; species Pseudomonas sp. LTJR-52. The sequence goes on along the minus strand of NZ_CP033105.1, from coordinate 2,781,937 downwards.
ATACAAGCCAGTGTCATGGGTGAAATCCAGACCGCCATTTACTGCGCCGTTAGAAGGCTTGACGAGCCCCTGGGCCATAGTGCGCGTCTGGGTCGTTCCCAGGGTCATATCGAAGCCGCCCAGGTCACGCTGCAAGAGCGTCTGGGCTGTAGCAGTACCGGAGGCAAGAGCCGCCACAATAAAAACAAGCCATGAAGGGTTTGGCATGGGTTTCACTCCCCTAGGTTTAACAGGAGCGGCGATTGCTCAGCAGCCTGCACTAGCAGGCAAACAGCCAGAGGCCAAAGCAATGCCTGACGTCAACATTCATCCGTGGTTGAGCAGGTAGTTAATATTCAAAAAAGTCCGCCACGTGGAACACGCTACGTTCTTGTTATGACAGGAGGAGCCAGGCACTCAGGCACGTAAAACAGGCTCAGGGGAATAATATCGATCTAGCCGAATTGGAAAAGGTCATTCGTCGGTTAAATTTTGACCAATATTACAAACTTAGGAATAAGACCTCAGGTAATTACTCAACAGTTCCGCTGATCGTGCTAATTTTTCGTTCTATCGCACCGTTGAGGTTCAAGGTCTTTCTGTATATCCGTTAATCGACTGACGATCTGATTACGCTGTGTTTCATCCGTGGTTTTGTACACGTCGTCAATAAGCGAAATCGCTGCCTCTTGGGTTTTCGAAAAGCTTTCCCGGTAAGCAGGCGTCCACAGGCTTTCCCGATCCTGCAGCAGCTGTTTGACGCGCTGTGGGAAATCTGACTCGCCGCGATGCTGCAAGGCCTCGAGCAGTTCTCGCTGCCACTGAATCCGATTGCCGACCCAGGCCTGATTTTGATCACCAAGTTGCACCGACCATTGCATGATTCGGTCTTTCTGAGCCGGATTGAGCGAGCCTGTCCAGAAGCTGATGCGTTCCTCCATACGAGCGGCCCGATCTCGAATCTGTTCGCCGCGAGAAGGGGCGAGGTACTTTTTACGACGGTCCTTGATGTCACGGTCCAGCTCTTCCTTCAGCTCTGCGACCTGCTGATCGGTCAGCTGTTTTAACAGATCGGTACTGGTCGGTGTGATTTCAACCGCCAGGGTATCGACGGCCTGTCTGAGTTCATCCATGCGGGCCCTGATCGTTACTGGGGATACCTGCTGGTTACGCACCATAGTCTTGATGCCATCCATCCACTCTAGATAGCGAGGCAGCTCGTGGCTACAGTGCCAACGCAGATGGTTCGCCAACCGTTCGTCAAACCAACGACGCTGCTCGGAGTTCATGTCGAGGTAATCGTTCATCGACCACGGTATAAGCGTATTGAGGTGCTTATAGGCAAATCCGACACGGGTACAGGCCCCGACGCTTAGGGCAATGGCAAAGATGACCAGCCAGGGTGAAAGCGGAACACGCATGAATACTGCCTCTTCCAGAGCACTACTGTTTAGTCCTTCAAAAACTGGTTCTGGTTGCATACTTGTCTGTTTGCAACGTAGCGCACAGGCCGTTTGGGTTGAGCGAAATATAGTGTTACGGCTGGGGCAATAGTTCTGGAATTGAATAAGGCAAAATTGACTCAATATTAAGGTGAGCCTGCCGATAATCCATTGAAAGCGTTGCTCAGGCAATTTTCCGGCAGACATGCAGTCTCTGTATTACAGGTAGTAGATCTCAGGAGATCGGTGATGAAAGAACGTATTCAAGAACTGGCGTCCAAATTGATTGAGGCGCTGGGCCTGGCTGATCAGCCGCGTCTTCAGCCTATTCCTGTGCGCAGCCGCGAGCGGGAGCGTTTGGCAGAAGAGCAGCGTCGTCGCGCACGTCGTCGCTAACCCCTACTTAAATTCTATGCATTGAACGCTTGTCTTTGCCGTAGCCCGTATAGTCAAGTCGGTAACGGCAACGTCCAATGCAGGAGTCGATGCTGATTACGGCTCCTCTTCCCTGATTAACTCCTGCACCTGAATCGCTAACACTGCTTTCACAGCACTGATCTGCTATAAGGTAATACCACCCCTGTTCAAAGGTGCCGAAACGGACTACGTCTGTAAGCGCTCGCTTATTGTAACTGTCTATGTGAGTGGGCCTTTTTAGCCGAAGTAAAGCGCTACAGTCAGTTCTCCGGTTAAAAGGGGGAACACTATGTTTAAGTGGGCGTTGGCAGCGGGCGTGTTACTGATAAGTAATGTAGTCATTGCTCAGGGACAGGTCGCTACCTATCCCAGTGAGAAAGGCAAGGTTAGCGTTACGGTCATTAAGAAAGGCTTGGACCATCCGTGGGGGCTGGCTTTTTTGCCTGATCAAAAGGGAATGCTGGTAACCGAGCGGCCCGGGCGCCTACGTGTACTCAAGAGCGACGGCTCTGTATCTAACCCTATTGCAGGCTTGCCGGATGTCTACAATCGCAGCCAGGGCGGCTTGATGGACGTGGCTTTGTCTCCTTCTTTTGCTGAGGATCGTCTTATTTATCTCAGTTACTCCGAAGGGGGAGGCGAGGATGATAAGGCTGGTACGGCGGTTGGGCGAGGCACGCTCTCTGCTGACATGACCCGTGTGGAAGGCTTTACCGTGATTTTCAGGCAAGAGCCCAAACTTTCTACCGGTGCGCATTTTGGCTCGCGGCTGGTGTTTGATCAGCAGGGCTATCTATTCATTGCGCTGGGTGAGAATAACCAGCGTATCACGGCGCAGGCGCTCGATAAGCTCCAGGGCAAGCTTGTTCGCATCAAGGCCGATGGCACCGTTCCGAACAATAACCCGTTTGTAGGCCAATCAGATGCTCGCCCGGAGATCTGGTCCTATGGGCATCGCAACCAGCAGGGCGCGGCCCTGAATCCCTGGACCGGACAGGTCTGGACCAACGAGCATGGACCTCGTGGAGGAGATGAAGTCAACATTCCGCTGGCAGGCAAAAACTATGGTTGGCCTGTGGCTACCCACGGGATCAACTATTCCTATACACCCATTCCGGAAGCAAAGGGCAAGGACGTACCAGGGACAGAGCAGCCATTGTATGTATGGGAGAAGTCGCCGGGCGTCAGCGGCATGGCCTTTTACTCAGCCGATCAGTTTCCCGCCTGGAAAAACAGCCTCTTCATTGGCGCTCTTGCTCAAGAGAGTCTGATCCGGCTGCAGCTGGAGGGCGACAAGGTTGTTCATGAGGAGCGGTTGCTGGAAGAAAAAGGGGCACGTATCCGGGACGTTCGCCAGGGGCCTGATGGTTATCTGTATGTATTAACGGATTCGTCAGAAGGGGAAGTGCTGAAAATAGGGCTTGAATGAAGAAGGGCGCATACGCGCCCTTTCTCAGTTATAACCCGTGCCGTCTTTCATGCGATCAGGGCTGTTGGGAGAGGGCGGGTTACGCTCCGAATCCACCTGGGCATGTTCTGTGCGGCGTGGCTTTTCTGCTTGATCTCTTTTTTCGTTTTCGGCATTTCGCGTTTGTTCAGTCATGGCTCACCTCGCATTGCGTGGTTATGAATGGCTCATAAGGTGTGACTGAACTTATACAGACCCGTTCAATGTTTTCGGCCAACGGTCATTGCAGTGTCTGAAACGTCAGCTGCTCGGCTATCAATGTCTTTAGCAGCTCGTTGACCTGCCGGGTAAAGGTATCGGTAATCGCTTCGCCGGTTGTATGTCCCATGAAGGGAAGAAACCAGATACCCATCCAGGTCTTGATGGAATCATCGTTACGGTGCCGGGCAACTGGGTGCAGACTAGGGTCGAATAATTCGCCTGTCAGGGTAAAGTTGTCCTTGGCCACGCCGGGGACAATAAATAGCGTTGCGCCGGTAAGCATGCCGCTGGCAACAGAAGCTGCCATGGCGCTGTGGTTGTATAGCTTCAACTTGAGCACGTAATCACCAGGCTCGGCACGATCAGGCGCCAGGCTGTAATGACTGAAGAGCTCCGAGGCCTGCAATGCCTGGATGAGGGCCGGTTCCAGGCCTTCACGCGCTACTGGAATGGATCGGGCATCCCCATCGCCGGGTTCGCCACGGTAGAAATTGAATTCCACGTGTAGTCCAGGACGGGCGAAAGACGGCGAAGCGATGGGCGCTGGTGTAGGGGCGACCTGATCGCCTGGAAATACCGCACACCCTGATAGGGTCAGAAGCAGAACGAGTCCCAGTTTACGAAGCATATATCATCCTGTTGTCTGTCGTGCAGGCATAAAAAAAGCCCAGCTTTGCAGCGGGGCTTTTTCGAGAAGTCGGAGTAGTTAAACTACCTGAACCTCATCAGCCTGCAGGCCCTTCTGGCCTTGCACGACCAGGAAGGAAACGGCTTGACCTTCCTTCAGGCTCTTGAAGCCAGTGCTCTGAATGGCACGGTAGTGTACGAAAACGTCCGGGCCGCTCTGCGGAGTGATGAAGCCGAAGCCTTTTTCATCGTTGAACCACTTGACGGTACCGGTTTGGCGAGTAGACATGGATTGCTCCCTGAACAAAGATTTTTGACAGCGCTGGAACTGCCCAGGCTGCGACTGAGTGCAAAGAGTCACCACTGCTAAGCGTGGCCATGGCCTCGCCGATAAACGGTACACGTGCAACACAGTGCAGGCACTGTAACGCTTTCGAAGATTTTGTCTAGCCCTTTTGCCAGGGCATTTCATGGTTTATCGGTTGAGCAGAATATGTCAGGTATGATAGTGGCTTCTCAATGAGGTACTAGCATGGCTTTAATCGGGCGTTTTAATAGTCTGCAAATTATCAAGCGGACGGACTTTGGCTTATATCTGGATGCCGAGCAGGACGGTGAAATCCTGTTGCCGAACCGCTATATCCCGAAGGATCAGCCCACCGAGGCGGGTGATTGGATCAATGTATTCGTTTATCTCGACAGTGAAGACCGGATCATTGCGACGACTCAAAAGCCCAAGGTTCAGGTAGGGCAGTTCGCCAGTCTAAAAGTGGTCGAGGTCAACCGTATCGGAATTTTTCTGGATTGGGGCCTACCCAAGGACCTGTTGCTCCCGCACTCCGAAGAAAAGCGCCCGTTGCAGGTTGGGGATTACTGCGTGGTCTATGTCTATATTGATCAGCGCACCCACCGAATTACCGCAACGGCGCGCCTGGATCGATACCTGGATACCGTACCGGCGTCTTACACAAGCGGTCAGGCAGTCGATCTGCTGGTGGCCGAACAAACGCCCATGGGCTTCAAGGCCATCATCGAAGGGAAGCATTGGGGGCTCATTCATCAAAATGAGGTCTTCAAGTTTCTGCGCAGCGGTATGCAGGAAAAGGGCTTTATCAAGGAAGTGCGCCCCGATGGAAAGATCAGTCTTTCCCTGCAACCGTTGGGACGTCAGGCTGTCGATGCGCTGGGTCAGCAGATACTTGGGCTGGCAAAAGCCCGCAATGGCGTTCTCGAAGTCAGCGACAAAAGCTCGCCAGAACTGATCAGCAAGCTGTTCGGCGTCAGCAAGGGGACGTTCAAGAAGGCCATTGGCGGTTTGTACAAGCAGGGGCTGATCGTTATATACGACGACAGGATCGAATTACCTGAGACGGACGATTGATAGCCGCCTCACCTGAACATTGACGGAGGCAGAAATGATTCGTGAACTGGTGAGAATGGGTGATGAGCGCTTGTTGCGCATCGCCAAGCCTGTGCCGGCATCCATGATTGGCAGCCAGGAGTTGGATGCGCTGGTGGCGGATATGTTTGAGACTATGGAACAAGCTGGTGGTGTGGGTTTGGCTGCTCCGCAGATTGGCGTGGATCTGCAGTTGTTCGTAATGGGCTTCGACAGCAGCGAACGCTACCCGGATGCACCGGCAGTGCCCCAAACCGTTGTTATCAATCCTGTGATAACGCCGTTGTCACAAGAGATGGAGGAGGGGTGGGAAGGCTGCCTTTCCATCCCCGGCCTGCGCGGTGTCGTTGATCGGTATGCCCGTATCCGTTACGAGGCAGTGGACGCGAGAGGCGAAACGATTGATCGGATCGCTGAAGGTTTTCATGCGCGCGTGGTTCAGCACGAGTACGATCATTTGATCGGGCGGCTCTACCCGTCGCGAATTACTGACTTTTCCCGGTTCGGATTCACGGATGTCCTCTTTCCGGAAACCTCACCGGCAGCTCAACGCTAGCAGGCTCAGCGTTGAGTCGTGAGCGTCTCGATTGCCCGTGTGAGACGCTCATAGTCCACCGCGCCGCTAAGCTGGGTTGCCTCTTCGTAGGCTTGGCCTTCCAGACGGATTAGTAAGGTGGGTACCGCTGTAATACCCAGTGTCTGGGCCAGCGCTTCATCGTCGAGCACGCTCTGGGTATGGCGATTTTCTTCAAGCGCCACACCTAATTCGAATGTATCGATGCCCTGCAGGTTCGCAATATCCAGCAGAATGTCGTCACGACCGATGTCGCGGCCTTGTTCAAAAAAGGCCTTGAATATCCCTCGATGCATGGCATCGAACTGTCCAGATTGCCGGGCATGTTCAGCCACTTCCAGTGCTCGTCGGCTACGGGGTTGCACGGGAGGCAGGCGCAATGTCAATCCCCGTTCTTCCGCCATGGGATATACCGCTCGCGCCCATGTGCTGCGTAAGTAATGGCTATCCGGGATAAGGGTTGGGATGGGGTCTGGTCTCAATTCGAAGGCATGCCATGTAACAGTCAGCCTGTCGCCATAATGCGCCTTCAGTTGATCGAGCAGCGGCAATTCCAGATAACAGAATGGGCAAACGTAATCGCTCCAGACGTCGATGTGGATAGGCAGTGTGCTCATAGGACTCTCCTTTGCAGGAACGACAGGCGTAGACTCTTGACTCTCGTTATGCCTGTCGGTTCGTAGGAGAAAAACCCGTATTCCGCTGCAATAGCGGTAGAACGTGTTCAGACAGCAGAGGCGCCAGAGCAACCTCATAAGGTGGTGTCAGCGGTATCCAGGCCAGCGCCTCAAGCTCCGCCGCTACAGCCAGCGAGGGTGTATCTACATAAGCCATGAAAAGCTCTGCCTCAATCATGGTGTCTGGCTCGTTGGCAGCGGGCGCCTGAAAGAGGCCGAGCGGCTGGCAGGTCTCGGTATCCAGCAGCAGATTCAATTCTTCCTGAATCTCTCGTGCAAGTGCTTCGAGACCGCTTTCGCCTGCTTCCAGTTTGCCGCCAGGCAACATGAAGAATCGGGTATGTCGTTTACGTACCACGAGTAATTCGTTTGCCGGGTTGAGCAGGCAAGCGGCGGCAATTTTTAGGCGAGTAATAGGCATAGCACATCCTTGTCTTGGAATAAGGCCACTATTGTCCGCACCTTGGTCAGTATTGACCAGCCCTATGCGCAGCTGGGGTATGACGCATTGATGCGAAAACCATAGGTAATCGGTTTTTCCAACATTTCACAGAAAACCTTTAAAGGCGGCGTATACCGATGCCGGTTATCGTGAATAGCGCTACTTGACAAAATCGAAACGAACTCCTCCGTGCCGCTGAAGTCACCTTATTAACGCGCAGTTTTATGTCTTTTGAGTCACCGCTGCGCTTACCAGCCGCTATTGTGCGGAAAAACGTAAAAATGGTGGGACCAAGCTATGACATCACCCTACGAGAGTAATACTCGAGAAAGCCAGCAGCAGAGTATGCCGTCTGCCCAAGAACAGGCCGAAGCCATGAAAGATAAGGCCCGGAGTGTGGCGGACAATGCAATGGTGCAAGGTAAAGGTCAGATTGATCGTTACAGCGACAAAGCCGCCAATGAAATCGAAACCGTCGCTAACAGTTTCAAAGCGGCAGCGTCGGAGCTGAGCGACCAGGATCGTGCCGGTCTTTCAGGCTATGTCTCCGATATCGCCCAAAGCATGGCCGGGTTAGCTGATACGCTACGTGGCAAAAGCGCTGACGAGTTGATTCAGGAAGCAGGCCGACTGGCCCGTGAAAACCCGGCACTCTTTTTGACCAGCAGCATCGCTATTGGCTTTGGACTGTCTCGCTTCGCCAAGGCCAGCAGCCGCAAAGCCAATACCTCCGGCACGGAGATGTCGTCTTCGAACACCAGCGGCTCCGGACTAGGTTCCGATTTATCCTCCGGCTCGTCCTACACCGCTCGGGCAGGTGCAACGGGTGAAACCACGACCACGCCGCCAACGCTGGGCGAGAGCGACAAGGAAACATCCTGTCGTGTGATGGGCTCCAGTGCGGCCATGGGAACCACGTCTTCGGTTAACCATGCCGGTATGGGGGGCTTTGAGCATTCAGATGGCACGCGGACTATAGATCCGGCATCCCAGACCAGCACACCTGTTATCGCCGAACAGGAAAGCACCTATCAAAACAGTACCTCCCAGTCGCCTAAAGGCGATACCACGGCCACTACCTCAATTGTCCGTCCAGTGCCTACATCCGACTTGGGCGATACCCCACCTTATGGTTCCCCCGCGCTTGATCCTGATCGTGCATCAACCACAGCGCTAGGCAATACCAAGAAGGACACTAACGGAGGTCTGTAATCATGAAAGAACAACCGAACCTACGTGATGCTACCTATCAAGAAGAGACTGGCATCGATTCAAATTCAACCTCTATTGCAGGTCTGGTGCGTCAGCTGACACGCGAAGTGCCTTCTCTGTTTACCAAGGAATTAGCACTAGCCAAGGCTGAGATTACCGAAGCCTTGAATACTACCAAGGCTGCCACAATCAGCATGGCATCAGGCGGTATTGTTTTGATGGCCGGTTTTATCATGCTGCTGCTTTCAGCCGTTCTTGGGCTGAGCCAGGTCATGGCGCCCTGGTTGGCCGCCCTGATCGTGGGCGGTGTGGTGTGCATAGTGGGTCTGGTAATGGTATCTGCGGGCAAGAAGAAACTTGACCCTGCGGCGTTCAAGCCAGAGCGAACCATTAATAGCATGCAGAAAGATAAAGAAGCCGTGAAGGGGAAAGTAGCATGAGCACCGATACCCATAGCCGACTAGACGCTGAATCGCAAAAAGATCCTGCGACTCTTGAGCGTGAAATCGATCAGCAGCGTGACAGTATCAACGATATCGTGAATGCGCTGGAAAGCCGCCTTTCTCCCGGCGAGTTGCTTGACAAGGCAATGACCTATGCCAAGGGCAATGGAGGCGAATTTATCAATAATCTGGGCTCGACCATCAAGGCGAACCCGGTGCCGACACTGCTTACCTCGGTTGGGCTCATGTGGATGATGATGGGTCAGAATCGCAGTCAGCCCTATACCAATGCGGGCATGTCCTCTACAGGCACGTCCTCCACTGGTATCGTCGATTCGCTAAGGGACAAAGCTTCAGGCCTGAGCGACACATTACACGACAAGGCCAACAGTATGTCCGGCGCGGTACATGACAAGACAGACAGTATGAGAACGCAAACTCAGGGCTTTAAGGACAAGGCTGCGGACATGCGCAGCAGCACGTCTGACTCCATGAGTTCAGCCCGTCAGACTGTAAGCGAAAAAGCTCAGACTGCATCCGAGACCATGCGTAACCAGACGGCCAAGGCAAAAAGTGGTTTCCAGTATATGCTGGAAGAGCAGCCGTTGGCGCTGGGTGCCATTGGGATTGCGGTAGGTGCGCTACTTGGAGCGACCTTACCTGCAACCGAGCGTGAAAATCGCTTGATGGGCAAGACCAGTGATCGGATCACTGACAAAGTGAAGATGAAAGCCGAGCAGGGTTATGCCAAGGCAGCTGAAGTAGGGCAGGATCTGGCTGATCAGGCGACAAATCGTGTTAAGGAAGAAGCCGATCACATGTCTTCCAAGCATCAGGAACAAGAGCCACAGCGCGCATCACGCTCCATGTGATATGTGCTTTCCCACTAGCGGCCTGCGCTCGGTAGGCCGCTAGAATTTCTCTACCTTTTGATTGGATACTCCTGAATCGTATCGGCTATAGTGGCGTCTAACGAAGGCACGAACGTGCAATCGATATCTCACGATCCACTCCTTCCCGTATCCCTTTCTTTTTTCGTCTGTAGAAAGCCTTTGTTGGGACTTTATTGAGTCCTGCCAGAATACTCTGCCTACGAACGCCGTCCTAAATTCTTTACAGGTCCTACCTGACATCGCCGAAAACTAAAAAGGTATGCGGTGGTGGGACCAATGGTTTGGAAACAGGCCCTTTCGTAGAGGTCTTAATGTGAAGGAAGAGCGGGAGATCGAAATGAGCGTATTTAAAATAGCAACGTGTGGGCTTGGACTGGCATTGGTGTTGGCCGCCAATACAGGTATTGCAGACGAGTTTGATAGACGTGCGATACCCCGAACCTATATAAGCCCCGGAGCGTCCGGGAGCATCGAGACGCAGCAGCGTAGCCAGCACTATAATCTATACGGTGGCCAGGCTGTCCCGCGTGGAACGGTTCGGGAGTACCGCTCTCATTCCAGCGGACAGTATGAACAGCGAGGCTCCATTCGCCAGAGCACGGAATACCCTGGCGGAATCGAAATTGAACGGACGCCGGGCTCTACAACCAACCGGCTTGAACGTGGTCAGTGAGTCATGGCCGCTGTTTCGGAAGGCTTGTCACTGCTCAGACGCTCCACCAATACCAATGCCTTCTCGAAAGAAGGATAGCCGCTCTTGGCAACGTCAAGATCGCTGTAGCTGTCCTTGTAGGTTTCCGCTCGAATAGGGTCTGCTTCAGTTACCAGGTAAGGCTTGGAATAGACCTGATAGAGCATTGCATAGGCCAGCGGATACTCTTTCTTGGCTGAGGTTTCCAGCAGGGACAGCACGTCATCTGCTTGCGGGCCTTGCTTGATCATTACCAGCGCCTTGTAGAACTCGATCTCACCGGTGCCTTCTTCAGCTTTGTCGGTTTGCATCGAGGCGCGGTTGAGCAAGGCGTCAGCCAGTTTGAGTTCATCTTCCCCTCCGGATACTACAAGCATCTTTGCCTGGAGGAGGTCATTCTGGGTGAGCAGATGCAGTTCTTCCTGAGTAAGTTGAGGGGATTTACTGGCGCAGCCTACCAGCAATGCGGTAGCGAAAAGAGGAATCCATTTTTTCATAATAGATCGTTTGATCCCTTGTCTAGCCATCTGAAGCAGCTTGTCTTCGACGGTGGTGGTGCCAACGAGTTCACTACTCATCATATCTCGTCTGCGGAAAAGCGCTTTATAATCGAACCGCTGGGCGCTTTCGTGGTCGGATCTCCCAACGCTCGGGTCGAGCGCTTTTAGACGTCCATTTAATCGGTCACTGAGAGCCTCATGCTGAGCATTGTAACCCGATGAACGGCTGTTTAGACTGCCATAGTATTGCTCCCACAGATCAAAGGACGCCCATGATCACCAAATGTCTGTTCCCGGCCGCCGGCTACGGCACTCGCTTTCTTCCAGCAACCAAAGCGATGCCGAAGGAAATGCTGCCCATCGTGAACAAGCCCCTGGTCCAGTACGCCGTTGAAGAGGCACTCGACGCTGGGCTCAAGCAAATTGCTATGGTCACCGGGCGTGGCAAGCGCTCTCTGGAAGACCATTTCGATATCAGCTACGAGCTGGAAAGCCAGATCAAGAACACCGCGAAGGAAAAGTACCTGACCGGGATTCGCCGCCTGATCGACGAATGCTCCTTCTCTTATACCCGTCAGATCGAAATGAAAGGTCTGGGTCATGCCATCTTGACTGGCCGTCCTCTAATCGGTGACGAGCCGTTCGCCGTTGTGCTGGCGGACGACCTGTGCCTGAACCTCGAAGGCGATGGCGTTCTGAAGCAGATGGTCAAGCTGTACAACCAGTTCCGCTGCTCCATCGTGGCTATCCAGGAAGTACCTGCGAACGAAACACACAAGTACGGTGTGATCTCGGGCGAAATGATCCGTGATGATATCTACCGTGTGAACAACATGGTTGAGAAGCCTAAGCCGGAAGATGCACCTTCCAACCTGGCGATCATTGGCCGTTATATCCTGACGCCTGATATTTTTGACCTGATCGAGCAGACCGAGCCGGGCAAGGGCGGTGAAATTCAGATTACTGATGCCCTGATGAAGCAGGCTCAGGACGGTTGTGTTCTGGCTTACAAGTTCAAGGGTCAGCGTTTCGACTGCGGTAGTGCGGAAGGCTTCGTTGAAGCAACCAACTTCTGCTTCGAGAACGTCTACAAGGAGCTCTGATCTCCTTGTTAGCCTGTGTTTGACAGAAGCCACCTTAGGGTGGCTTCTGTCGTTTAAGGCAACAGTATTTTCGTCAGCAGCGATGCAGGTGCGTTAAGCTGGTGAGCAGTTAAGCCGATCAGGATTCGTCATGACATACGATTTTGACCTTTTTATCATCGGTGCGGGGTCGGGCGGTGTTCGTGCAGCGCGTTTTTCCGCCGATTTTGGTGCTCGCGTGGCCGTAGCGGAAAGCCGCTACCTGGGCGGCACCTGCGTAAACGTCGGCTGTATGCCGAAAAAGTATTTCGTCTACGGGGCTTCGTTCCATGACGAGTTCAGGCAGTCGCGCAGTTATGGCTGGAAGGTCGAGGAGCAGGGGTTCGATTGGCAGAATCTGCTAGCCAACAAAGACCATGAGATTCGTCGACTGAACGGCATCTATCGTGCACTGCTCATCAACAGCGGGGTGACACTGCTGGAAGACCATGCGCGAATCATTGATGCGCATACTGTCGAAGTGACGGGCAAGCGCTACACCACCGAGCGAATCCTCATCGCTACAGGCGGTTGGCCCTCAGTGCCCGAGTTGCCTGGTCGTGAACACATCATTACGTCCAATGAAGCCTTTTATCTGGATAAGCTGCCGGAGCGAATGATCATCGTGGGTGGCGGTTATATCGCGATCGAATTTGCATCGATCTTTCACGGCTTGGGCGTGAAGGCGACTCTCATGTACCGCAAGGAGTTATTCCTGCGCGGGTTTGATGACTGCGTACGGGTGCATCTGCGGGATGAGTTGCTCAAGCGAGGCCACGATCTGCAATTCAATGCGGAAATTGCCCGTATCGACAAGCAGAGCGATGGCAGTTTGAAGGTTACGCTCAAGGATGGCCGTGTTCAGGAAACTGACTGCGTGTTCTATGCGACAGGCCGTCGCCCCATGCTGGATAACCTGGGCCTGGAAAACGTTGGCGTCGAGCTCGATGAACGTGGCTTTGTGAAGGTGGATGAAACCTTCCAGACCACGGAGCCCTCAGTGTATGCGATTGGGGATATCATTGGCCGTGTGCAGCTGACGCCTGTTGCCCTGGCAGAGGCCATGACGCTGGCTCGCAGCCTGTACAAGCCTGAAAGTTACAAACCACTTGATTACAACCTCATCGCTAGCGCGGTTTACAGCCTGCCTAACGTCGGAACGGTAGGACTGAGTGAAGAGCAAGCCCGTGAAAAGGGCTACAAGCTTAGGATTTTCCAGACGACCTTCAAGCCTACCAAGCTCAGCCTAACCAATGAGACGGAGCGTACGCTCATGAAGCTGGTCGTGGACGCCGAGACTGATAAGGTGCTGGGTTGCCATATGGTCGGGCCCGATGCTCCCGAGCAGATCCAGTGTCTGGCAGTGGCTCTCAAGGCCGGTGCAACCAAAAGCTGCTTTGATGACACCATCGGTATTCACCCGACAGCAGCGGAAGAATGGGTGACCATGCGTTCCCCAGTGAGGGAAGACTGATTTACGTAATACATAAAAAAGGCCGGCAGTGACCGGCCTTTTTTATAGGTGAAGCAAAAGAATTCAGTGCGCCTTGGCTACCTTGGTTTCACTGGCGGTTGTCTCTTCACGCCGCCCGTAGCGCTGTGCCAATACCGCACACACCATCAGCTGGATCTGATGGAACAGCATAATGGGTAGCAGAATGGCACCCATGCTACTGCCAGCGAACAACACCTTGGCCATCGGCACGCCAGTCGCCAGACTCTTCTTGGAGCCGCAGAATACCACTGCGATCTCGTCTTCTTTGTTAAAGCCCAACAGGCGCGACGTATAGCGGGTAATCAGCAGCGCCAGGGTGAGGATTACCGAGCAGACTGCAGCAAGACCCAGCAAAGCGGTCAGTGGAATGGATGACCAGAGGCCTTCAAGAATGGCAGCGCTGAACGCAGTATAGACAACAAGCAGAATGGAGCCCTGATCGACAAACTTGAGGCTGGACTTGTGTTTGTCGACCCATCCGCCAATCCAGCGGCGCAGGATTTGACCCGCGATAAAGGGAACCAGAAGCTGAAGGAAAATCTTGGTAATGGCATCTAGGGTTGACATGCCATTGGTGTCTCCACTGCTTTGCGTGTCCAGCAGCAGGCTTACCAGTAGCGGCGTCAGGAACACACCAATCAGGCTGGACGCCGAGGCACTGCACACGGCGGCAGGCACGTTGCCACGGCCCATTGAAACAAAGGCGATGGAAGACTGTACGGTTGCCGGTAGGGCACACATATACAGTACGCCCATGTAAAGCTCAGGCGTGACGAGGGGCGAAAGCAGCGGCTTGAGCGCCCAGCCCAGCAGCGGGAATAACAGGAAGGTGCAGCAGAAGATCAGGAGATGAAGGCGCCAGTGGGTAACGCCCGCTACAATGGCCTCGCGTGACAGCTTGGCGCCATGCAGGAAAAACAACAGGCCAATGGCGATGTTGGTGATCACATTGAGTACCCCGGCAGCGGTTCCGCTACAGGGAAAGATGCTAGCCAACGTGACGGTTGCTATCAGGTACAACGTAAAGTTGTCGGGTAAAAAGCGTGGACGAGCCATTCACATCTCTCGAACAGTTGTTGAGTCTGACTTCGCAGTCTACTGTGGTGTGATTATTCCGACTAACGTCAAAAAGGCTTTCAATGTCGCCTAACGGACAATCCGCTGAATTACGCCGGCAGATTCCTTCTCTCAAAGCGCTGCCTCGCCCGGTTTATGCTCGGGCCGAGTCGCTGGCACGTGGCTCCTGGACGCCTTGGCATAGTCATCCGTGGGCGCAGCTCTCCTACGCCATCAAGGGGGTGCTTTCGGTGCACACTCGCGCGGGTAGTTTTGTCGCACCTCCTCAGCGGGCCGTGTGGATTCCGGCGGGGCTGGAGCATGAGGTGCGCTCTTCAGCCGAGGCTGAAATGCGCAGCCTCTACCTAGGACCGCAGCTATTGCCGAACCGGGGGGCCGAGTGTCGGGTACTGAGCGTCAGTTTGCTGTTGCGCGAACTGATACGAACGTTCACAACCTTTCCCGTCGAGTACGATGAAGAGGGTAGTGAAGGACGCCTGGTCGAGGTGCTGATCGATCAACTGGCAATCGCGCCTCATATGGCGTTATCGCTGCCATTACCAGCAGATGCTCGACTGCGCCGATTGTGTGAACACTTGCAGCAAGCGCCGGATGATCAGCGTACCCTGGCGGAGTGGGCATTACTGCTAGGGGCTTCCGAAAAAACCCTGAGTAGACATTTTCAGCGGGAAACCGGTCTTACCTTCAGAGCCTGGCGGCAGAAGCTGCGTCTGCTAAGCGCACTGACCCTGCTTGAGCGGGGCGACAGTGTCACGGCGGTAGCCTTGAGTTGCGGCTATGATTCGCCGTCAGCTTTTATCGCTGCGTTTCGAGCGCAGTTCGGAACAACGCCGGGTGACTTCTTTACTCTCTGATGGAGCCCTCGATGGTTTCGCTGTTTTATCTGTGCGATCTATTTGGCGTTGCCGTTTTCGCTATTACCGGCGCCCTGATGGCCGGGCGCAAAGCAATGGATCTGTTTGGTGTCCTGGTAGTGGCCCTGGTAACCGCACTGGGTGGCGGAACCCTACGGGACGTGATTCTGGGGTTGCATCCGGTAAGCTGGATACGGGACGACACCTACATTGCAGTGGTTGTCTTTGCTACTTTAGGTACGGTGCTGTGGGTACGTCTAACGCGACCGATACCGGAAAAAGCGCTTCTGATCGCCGATGCATTTGGTCTGGCAGTGTTTACCGTGATCGGAACGGAAGTTGCCCTGCGTCAGCAGGTGCCTTTGAGCACAGCCGTCATCATGGGCGTCATGACCGGCGTGGCCGGGGGTGTCATCCGAGACATTATCTGCAATGACATTCCACTGATCTTTCATAAGGAGATCTACGCCACACCCTGTATTCTCGGCTCGCTGGTATACATCGGGCTGAGCCGCCTGGCGCTGCCGGCAGAGCTGGTCACAGGCGTTGCGATGCTGGTAGTGCTTCTCATCCGGCTTGCCGCGATCCGTTGGCATTTCGCCTTGCCTCGCATGCAGTTGCTTGACCGTAACCGGTAGTGCTCAAACCAGAAAGATCTCCCAGGGCCGAAACAGGCGCGACAATACATGGGATGGCAGGATAGGCTCCGGCGCCGGGCCGTTGGCTGTGTTGAACGCCTCGACAGCATAGCGCTTCGCGGCAAGACTGGACTCATCCAACGGCAGCCGTCGGGCTCGCTCCCAGGGAAAGCGGTCATCACCCGGACGGAGCCATTGCCATGCCCAAAGCGGGACTTCAATACAGCGAGCCCCTGTGACTACACAGGCAAAGCTGGCGGCACGGCCTGTCGCTTCGTGATCGGCATGACCATCCTCTCGCCAGGCGGTGAACACTGTATCGGTCGACTTGATGAGTGCCGCCAGTTGTTCGCTAAGCCGTTGTTCTTCATTGCTGGCGATGCCGTCGGAAAAGTCCAGCCGGCAGATGTCGACGGACTCCAGGCACAGCCGTCGGCTGGCTTCACGACTTTCCGGCAGGGTAGGTACATGGAAAACCGGTTGGCTGCCCATCCCTTGCTTGTATTCACCCCGCGTTACGCTGACTAAAAGAACTTTGCGCCCCAGCTCGGCAAGCTGGGCCAACAAGCCGCCACAGCCCAGAATTTCGTCGTCCGAATGGGGCGCGATAATTACGGCCCGTCGACCTGGCGGGACCAAATGATTGGCATCGACTTCCGGAATTCCGGCAAATCGGGGCCAGGCGGCCCACTCCTGCGCAGAGGCGCTTTTTTCCTCCAGGGTGCGGGTATTGAGCGTCGTCATATCGCTGTTCCTCGTGCGAGGCCACTACCTCGCATAATGCCGAACTGATATTGGGCGCTTTTAAGGCACATCAACAGTACAGGCGAATCATTTACTCCATACCTAACGTTTTTCGCTGCGCAGCGGTAATCCTCTGGCGCACGGTTGCGTAATCTGCCCAAGGATCATCTTGCCGATGATCCAAATGGTCGAACAGCGTTTCCAGTGTCCACTGGTCGCCTCGTTCAAGTGTTTTCAGCTCCTCACGGCCTATAGGGACCGATACGCCCAGACCCGGGCGTGCCCGTAGCGAATAGGCCGATACCGTGGTGGCACCTTCGCGATTGCGCAGGTAATCGATAAAGATCTTGCCGACTCTGTTCTGCGCGCCCATCTTGGCGGAGAAGCGCTCTGGAATAACCGCCGCCATATGCTGAGTAATGGCCTGTGCAAAGTCTTTCACGCTATCCCAGTCATCTCTGCGTTCCAGAGGAACAACAATGTGCAGGCCCTTGCCGCCACTGGTCTTGATAAAGGCTTTGAAGCCCAGCTCATCCAGTAGGGTCAGCAACAGCTCCGTTGCCTCCAGCATCTGTTTCCAGGGCAGTTTGGGATCAGGATCAAGATCGAAGATCATGCGATCCGGTTTACCGATCTGGTCAGCCCTGGCGTTCCACGTGTGCAGTTCTACCGTGCCCATTTGCGCAGCGCCCAGCAGTGCCTCAAGGCTATCAATCACCATAAGCGGTGCATGGCCTGGATCCAGAGCCGGGTCCAATTCGCGGATATGCGGGATTGCCAGGGTTTGCTTGTGCTTCTGGAATATCTGTTCGCCTTTGATGCCTTCAGGAGTCCGTACCAAGGCAACCGGCCGGTTTTTTAGGTGCGGCAACATCCATGGCGCAATACGCTCATAGTACTCTGCGACGCCTAGCTTGGTGGTTTTTGAAGACGGATCGATAACGCGCTCTGGGTGGCTGATGCGCACGCCTGCGACTTCAGCACCCTCTTTTTTCGTTGAGGCTAACGCTTTCTTTGGCGCAAGGGACGAAGCCTTACGCGGGACGACCTGCGCCTGTTCAAGCCCAATATCCTGAGCCGGCTTGTCTTGCCGCAACCCATGGAAAACACCCTGGCGTACAATTCCGTCGTTGGTGATGGCGGCAAACGCTACTTCACACAGTAATTCCGGCTTGAGCCACGTAACGCCGCGGGCTTGAGCACCCCGAGGCGGGTTCTTAAAGGGGGAGGTGTCAGTTGTGTAGGGCTGCATATGCTCATGGAGTGCAGCCAGGCTTTCCCGGGTAAATCCCGTTCCGATCTTTCCTGCAAAGCGTAGTGAGCCGTCCTTGTCATGCAGGCCGATCAGCAGCGCGCCAAAATGACTTCTTGCTCCCTGGGGTTGGGTATAGCCGCCAATGACGAACTCCTGCCGGCGCTTGCACTTAAGCTTGATCCAGTCGTTGCTGCGCCTGGAGGTATACAGGCTGCCGGCACGTTTTCCAATGACACCTTCCAGGCCAATGGCGCAGGCACTTTCCAGTTTCTTGTCGGCGGGTACGTCGAAGGCTTCCGAATAACGTATGACATTCGAATGGGTGTTATCTAGTACGGCTTTGAGAGCACGACGACGTTCTTCGAGTGGATAACTGCGCAGGTCCGTACCGTTACAGAACGGCATATCGAACAGGTAGTAGAGGATGGTGGTGTTTCGGCCGGTATCGAAAGCGTTTTGCAGGGCCTGGAAGTCAGAGACGCCATTGTCGTCGAGTACGATAATTTCGCCATCAAGCCAACCATTATCCAGGCCAAGTGCTGAGAGAGCCTTTGCCTGTTCTGGCAGACGATGGGTCCAGTCTTTGCCGTTGCGTGTGATAAAGCTGACCTTGCCATCATCAATACGGGTCAACAGGCGATACCCGTCAAACTTGATCTCATAGAGCCAATCGCCTGCCGGGGGAGCGTCGACCAGCGTGGCCAGTTGGGCTTCGACCATTTCAGGCAGTGCTGAAGGCGCAGCGGAAGATGTTGCCTTTGCCGCCGTAGTACGGGCCCGCCTGGGTTTTGCTGGCTCTGCTGCCTTGGCAACAGGTGCCGCTGTTTTACCCAGTCGCGGTAAAGTCTTCTCGCTCAGTACGCTGTCAGGTAGAGCCTCGGTTACGTCATATTCGCTATGAGGTTTAGCGTCATCGTCTTTTTCCTTGATCAGCAGCCACTGCTCTTTTTTGCCGTTGCCATGCAGGCGCGTACGCACCAGCGTCCAGTTGCCCTTGAGCTTTTCGCCTTGCAGCTCGAACTTGAGCTTGCCCGCCGCATAATCGGTAGCTGCATCGCCATGGGGTATCCAAATGCCACGATCCCAGACGATGACGTCTCCGCCACCGTACTCGCCTTCTGGAATGTTGCCCTCAAAGGTGCCGTATTCGATCGGATGATCCTCAACGTGAACAGCCAGGCGCTTTTCCTTAGGGTCATAGCTGGGACCTTTGGGAATGGCCCAACTCTTCAAGGTGCCGTCCAGCTCCAAACGAAAGTCATAATGCAGCCGGCGTGCATCATGTTTCTGAATCACGAACTGTAGCGCTTCGGGCGAGGTGCGCGCGTGGGCCGCATTGCCTTCAGGCTCTGCAGTCACCTTGAAGTTTCGCTTACGGGAGTACTCGCTCAGCGGGTTCGCCATGGCCGGGTTCCTTATTTGGCTGCTTTACGGCCTTTGGGTGAGGCGGTACCTGACGAACGTCGGGTGGTGCTGGTGCGCTTTGGCTTTGCCTTGGAGGGTTGGGCTTTTTCGTCGTCGTTCTCGGGCGGCGTGCGTGTGCCTCTCAGGCTACGTTTGAGCAGCTCGGTAAGGTCAATGACATCGGCCGTACGTTTGGGTACTTCCTGTTCAGGCGCTTCAAGCGTTTCGAGCTTGCCCTCACGTACCTTGCGCTCAACCAGCTTCATGACGTTGTCTTCGAAGGTGTCATGGTATTGCTCTGGATCCCACGACTCGGTCATGTCTTCAACCAGGCGCTCGGCCATGTCGATCTCGCGTTTGGACACCTTGGCGTCCAGGTCTTCAAGACCCACGTCCTCGGCTGAGCGAACCTCGTTGGCCCAGCGCAAGGTGTTGAGCACGAGCGTATCGCCCAAGGGCATAATCACAGCAAGGTGCTGCTTGGTGTGCATTACGACGTTGGCTACGCCAACCTTGCCGGTGCGTTTGAGCGTCTCTCGCAAAAGGATGTATACCTTCTCGCTGTGTTTCTCAGGAGATAGAAAATAGGGCTTTTCGAAGTGCAGGATGGAAATCTCGCTGGCCTCGACAAATGCCAGAATATCGATCGTCTGGGTGGCTTCCGGCAGGGCGTTGTGAATCTCCTCGTCGCTAAGCACGACATACTCGCCTTGTTCGTGCTCGATACCTTTGACGATGTTTTCCCGGGAGACCTCTTTGCCCGTATTCTTGTTGACGCGCTTGTAGCCCACCGGGTCCATGCTGCGCTTGTCCAGCCAGTCGAAATCGATTCCATGGCTGGAGGTGGCGGATACCAGGGAAACCGGAATATTGACCAGTCCAAAACTGACGGCGCCTTTCCAAATCGAACGTGGCATACCGGTTACCTCCAGGTGTGTGCTTTCCACTTTTGAGTTGGCCGCTGCGTCCGAGGTTCCAAAGCGCCATGACG
Source organism: Pseudomonas sp. LTJR-52 (assembly GCF_003691465.1). NCBI lineage: Bacteria > Pseudomonadati > Pseudomonadota > Gammaproteobacteria > Pseudomonadales > Pseudomonadaceae > Pseudomonas > Pseudomonas sp. LTJR-52. Next base: position 2,761,393 of record NZ_CP033105.1, on the reverse strand, counting down.
GACGGGGAACCAGATACGTTTCAAAGGCTCTACCCGTGACTGTCGAGGCAAAGCGCGCCTGCTATACACTGGCAGCGCATGGCCTCCTGGCTTACCGATTGAGTGAATTGAATGGATAGTGTGGATTCGAGCGTGTTGCGCAGCGCCTTGGCGTGGCGTCGGGAAGGGCATCGCGTTGTGTTGTTTACGGTGGTTCAGACCTGGGGAAGCGCCCCGCGTCCACCGGGTGCCATGTTGGCTCTGCGGGACGATGGTCGTGCTGCCGGCTCGGTTTCTGGCGGCTGCATCGAAGATGATCTAATTGAACGCATGCATGATGGCCGGATTCCCGAAACTGGAATAGAACTCATCACCTACGGTGTGACGCAGGAGGAGGCCGCTCGGTTCGGGCTTCCCTGTGGCGGAACGCTGCGTTTGGTGCAGGAGCCTTTAGGTGATCCGCAGTGGATTGCCGATCTACTGAGCCGCTGTGACAATCACGAGCTGGTGGCCCGGCAGCTTGAACTTGGCACCGGAGCCGTTCAGTTATTTCCGGCGCAGGCGGACGACGCCTTGCATTTGGATGGACAGACCTTGCGTGTCGTTTATGGCCCGCGTTGGCGATTGCTGTTGATTGGCGCAGGTCAGCTGTCCCGCTACGTTTCCGAAATGGCTCACATGCTGGATTTCGACGTGTTGATCTGCGATCCGCGGCAGGAATTCAACCACGGCTGGGAGACTTCAAAGGCGCGTTTCGTCCCAGGTATGCCAGACGATGCGGTGCTTTCCATTGTTCCTGATGAGCGGACGGCGATCGTGGCGCTGACTCACGATCCGCGTCTGGATGATATGGCGCTTCTGACTGCGCTCAAGTCCTCTGCCTTCTATGTCGGCGCGCTGGGCTCGTTGGGTAACAGCCGCAAGCGGCGGGAACGCTTGGCCTTGTTTGATTTGAGCGAGGAAGAAATCGATCGCTTGCATGGCCCTATCGGCCTGCATATCGGTAGCCATACACCGGCCGAGATTGCTGTTTCACTGCTGGCCGAAGTGGTCGCTGTAAAAAATGGTGTTGCGCTGACGCAAAAGAAACAGCCCAAGGCTGTTGTCGACCAAGTGGCCTGACGTGGCTGATTCGCTATGCGTGATCGTGATGGCGGCCGGGCAGGGCAGTCGCTTTCGCGCCCAGGGCGGGACTGACAAGCTGCTGGCCAGGTATGAAACTGGGGTAGGCGAGTCGACCCGCGTGCTTCAGCAAACCTTGCGCAATCTCAAGGGTATCGGGCAGCGGCGGGTGGTCGTGACCCGACCGGATAATGGAGAGGTGGCGGCACTCGCCAGACGCGAAGGTTTTGACATACTGGCCGTACAAACCCAGGGGATGGGCGAAACACTGGCGCAGGCGATTGCGGCCGAGCCAAATCATCGGGGCTGGTTGATCGCCTTGGGCGACATGCCGTTTGTACAGCCGGAGACGTTCCGCCAGATAGCCAAGGCGGTGTCAGAGGACGTGATTGCCGTGCCGTTCTGCCCTCTAAAGAACAGCGTTTCACAAGCATCCAGTAATTCTCCAGACGGCACTCCTGTGGCTGGTAACCTGGTGGCCGGCACTCCGGTGGCCGGCAATCCGGTGGCGTTTGGCCGTCGTTACTTCAAGGCGTTGTGTGCGCTCACGGGCGACCGTGGCGGGCGAGGGCTGTTTGGGCAAGGTGAGCTACGCTGGGTAGAGTGCAGTGATCCCGGCATCTATCGTGACGTGGATGTGCCTGACGATTTGAAGCGCACCTGACGGTACGTAAGCTTCTTCCAATCGAACTTGCGCGGCGGCTGCCTTTCATAACGGAAATGCGCACTTCGTTTCGTGGGAGCATCCATGAGGTCAGATATCCAACCGGTTCTCGATTATTTGAAAGAGTACGACATGCTGCTGGTGACAGCCGAGTCCTGCACGGCAGGGCGGGTCATTCACCTGCTGTCTGAAATTCCAGGCAGTGGATCCTGTCTTGATGCCGGTTATGTCGTTTATTCTCCTGCTGCCAAGCAGCGTTTGCTGGGCGTTCACCCGTACACGATCGATACGTTCAACCTGACGAGTGAAGAGGTGGCGCGGGAAATGGCCATCGGTGCCCTGCATGACAGTGATGCAGCGGTCGCCATCTCTAACACGGGGCTTGCAGGCCCGGATGGAGTAGATGGAATACCCCCTGGCACCGTATGCTTTGGCTGGGGCTTTCGTTATCAGGGCGAGCTGGCTGTCTTCTCCCGAACCGAACGGTTCTTTGGTGGCCGAGAGGACGTGCAATTGGCAGCAGCCGTCTACAGTTTGACGAATATTCCATTATTCCATGCACGACTATTACGCGGAGAGAGAGGCTAAACGCATGTCAGACGATTACGAATCCATTCAGCGTGACATTATCAAGGCACTCGAAATACCCACCGAATTCGATGCCCAGCGTGAGGCCGAGCTGCGTATCAAGTTTCTCAAGGATTACCTGATCAAGACGGGCATGGAGGCCTATGTGCTGGGCATTAGCGGAGGGGTAGACTCCTCGACTGCTGGCCGTCTCGCCCAGTTGGCCGTCGAGCAGGCTCGTAGTGAAGGTCACAACGCCCGCTTCATTGCCATGCGGCTGCCCTATGGTGTGCAGAAGGATGAAGAGGATGCCCAGCGCGCATTGGGCTTCATTCAGGCGGACGAAGTGCTGACCGTGAATATCAAGCCGGCTACCGACGGGATGCTGCAGGGCTTGCAGGACAGCAAACTGGCCTTTCGTGATGAAGGGCAGCAGGATTTCGTCATGGGCAATGTCAAGGCGCGTCAGCGTATGATTGCCCAGTATGCGGTGGCGGGGGCCCGCAAGGGGCTGGTCATCGGGACTGACCATGGTGCTGAAGCACTGATGGGGTTCTACACGAAGTTTGGCGACGGTGCCTGCGACCTGACTCCGCTACATGGGTTGAACAAGCGCCGTGTACGCATGATTTGCGAATACCTGGGTGCGCCTGACAATCTTGTGCACAAGGTGCCCACGGCGGATCTGGAATCACTGTCGCCCGGTAAGCCGGACGAAGAGGCGTTTGGCATTAGCTACGCCGAAATCGATGATTTCCTTGAAGGCAAGAAGGTCAGTGACCATGCCTATCAGGTTATTTTCAAATACTACAGCGGTTCGCATCACAAGCGAGCCCTACCTGTCACGCCGTATTCCTGAGACCAAACAAAAGGCCCGCATCATGCGGGCCTTCTGCCAAGGCAATACTCAATCAGCTGAGCTGGGCCTTGAGTTCGTCACGCAACATCGTCTTGATCTTGATGAGGTGCTCTTCCTCATGGCGCATGGGCACTTCGAAGCTGGAAGCAATATTGGGATGGTTCGCCTGGCGAGCCAGCTCGATCAGCAACTCCCATGCAGCATTGTCTGTCAGCTCGATGGTCAGCATGGCATTGAGGCATTGCGCCATGTTGGTTCTAGGGTCTGTCAGTACCTGGATAATTCCTTGAGCCATGGTGCCAGAGACATGGGCGCAAGGCGTCATGGCAGTAGGGTCCGCACCTAGTGTTTCGATGGACTCACGTAGCAGCTGCATGTGCTCGGCTTCCTGCTGCTGGATAGTCCTGAGCGTTTCCAGCAGTTCCGGACGAGCATCCGGTGCTGCGGCGACCTTGGCAATGAAGGCTTCATACAGACGAACCCCGGTGCGCTCATAGGCCAGGCGCTCGCCCAGCTTGTCGAGGAGCAATTCGGGGTTTTTACCCATCATCTTGTCCAAGCCTGTTTTCAGTACGCCTTTCATCGAGCCGGGCGGAGGAACGGAGCCGACCTGCTCATCAATAGCTTCATGCTCACGAATGAACTTGACGCGCTCTTCAGTAATGCGCGAGGCATCGCCTGGGGGGATATCCTGGCGGAACTGCTCAGTAGCCTCAATTTGTCTTTTGGTGTCCTCGGGGGACATCTGTGTGCCGGTGCGATTCAACCCCATGGGTGCAGAAGTAGTCATGGCGAGTCCTCAAGGTTTACGGAAGAGTTCGGTACCGGGTGTCCAGATATAACCTGCCGAGGCCATATCCGAAGGGATACCTTCTGAGTTCAGGTGGTTGCGGTAATCCTGAGAAGCCCTGTCTTCCTGTTCTTTTGGTACGTAATGGATGCCGTGGGCGCGCAGGTCGATTTCTTTCGAAAGGGTCTCGCGTACAAAGTCGCGGTTGCGCTTCAAGGGGCGCATTTTGGGCAGCTCGCCAACCAGCACTTCAGCCGGGTCACGACGCTCGTATTTCTTGAACAGGTCACAGGCAAATTCCAGGTGGCCCAGTTCGTAATCCAGGAAGCGCTCCCACAAGGCCTTGATGCGCGGGTTCTCTTCCTGTTCGGCACAGCTTGCGTAGGCATAGACTTCCATTGCCTCATGTACCAGCCATTTTTCCATAAAGGTTTCGCTGGCATCCATGAGGGACTCGTATTGGGTCACATGCTGCTCTTCAACCGAAGCGATTTCGGCATACAGCGCACGTGCAACCGGATCGGCAAATGTGTTGCCGACGTTCATGTAATAGTCGTGAGTCTGGTATTCCGAACTGGTAATCATCGCCGCATGAATCTTGGTGATCAGCTGCGCGGTGGTTTTGTCATAGCTGTCACGTACATCGTCACTGGGATTCCGGTGATGCTGGCTGGTCGGACGACCCGGAATGATGTCCGTGTACCCTTGCAGAATATTGTTCGGATCCTTCCCCTCCAGTCGGTCATACATGGCCGAGTAGCGATACAGGTGATCGAAGTCTTCCAGAAGTCCGAAGCGGTATGACTGTGCCTGGTAGGGATCAGGCTCGTTCTGGGCAACCGCCGCCGTGACTTCAATAGCCACCTGCTCGTAGGCAATGGTCGTTTCCAGCGGGGAGTGGTCACCCGAGATCAGCCAGTTGATGGCGGTAGCCTGATGCTGCTCTACGCGGCGGATATGGGCCAGATGAGGTTGCAGCTCCTTGTGGAATCGCGCGCCGATATGCTTGAGCCGAAGGGCCTCGGTTTCGATGCCGTTCATGAGAATGATGCGGATGCGAGTCGTCGCATCGTCATCCAACTTGCTGATCGGCCGAGTGGCCATTTCACGCCAGGTAAACCGCTGCTTATCCAGCGGCGTGCCTTTCATATCCAGAAGTCCAGCAAATGTATCCATCTTGTCCCCCAGGTTTAATCGCTTCGGGAGAGGGTTAATTCCCTTTATCGCCTCGTCAGTAATAGTCACGGTTGCACACAATAGTGGCACCTGAGGATGGACTCTTGAGGCGTCATAGCATTCCTCTCGTCACAAAATAACTGACCAGTGGAATGTACTTTGAGGAAACTTTATTTTTAGATTTGATTAGTCCATTTATGACTAAAGAGTCTACTAGATCTGTTGTATAAATCTTGTATAAATTCAAGTCGTCTCGCTATAGACATATGGCGCTTCATTACTGACGGAACGCTCTAGAAAGGGATTTGAGGGTATTATGTCTGTGGGTATGAATTTTTCAGCTGGTCATAATGCGATGGTTGGCGAGAACTTTATGAGAAGGGCAGTTGACTAAACAGAAGTGGATAGCGAAGAAACTGAGGCGTTGTGCCTTACTTAATACAAGAGTTGTAAAAGTTTAAGTAATAAAAACCGCTTATGTATTTCGGGTTTTGCCGCTTAATTGGAAAGCTCGCTTCGCTTAACTAACTTCTACCCTGACCAAAAGGTGAAGAGACATGACTACTCGTCAAGAACATCTGATCGACTGGCTCAAAGATGCCCACGGCATGGAACAGCAGGCAGACAAAATGCTAAAGGGCCAGCTGGAGCGTCTTGAGAATTATCCTAAGCTCTCCGCCCGTATTCAGCAGCACATTGAAGAAACCCAGTCCCAGCTTCAGCTGATCGAAGGCTGCCTGACCCGTCTGGGTACCAGCCCCTCCACCATGAAGGACTTTACTGGTAAGTTCATGGCCATGGGGCAGGCGATGGGTGGCATGTTCATGACTGACGAAGTGGTCAAGGGGTCCATGGCCAGTTATGTCTTTGAGAACGTCGAGATCGCCATGTACACCGTGCTGATCTCTGCCGCCGAAGCGGCTGGCGATCTTGAAACCAAGCGAGTGTGCGAGCAAATCCTGCCGCAGGAAATTGCCATGGCCGAGTGGGTGAGAGAGCATCTTCCGGAAGTCACCATGGCGTTCATGGCGCGCTCCGAAGCCGGTGAAACTGCCAAGAAATAAGCATTCTGTTGTATCCAGGGCCAACCATACGGTTGGCCCTTTTTGTTGCCTGCTCACTGTGTCGGGGCCGCGTTCCGCGCTGTCCAGGGATTGGTCTCAAGACTGTTGTGAATGGCCGTCGAGCAGAGTGCGGCGTGGCCGGTCGCTACGCTGATCTGCTTGAGTGATTTGACGACATCGCCTGCGGCATACAGGCCTGGAATGGAAGTGCGCAGGTGTTCATCAACAATTAATGCTCCCGTATCGTCTGCTTCGGCGCCCAGGCGTATGGCCAGCTCGGAACGGACTCTAGAACCCAAAGACGGGTAAACGATGTCGAACCGATGGATCTCGCCCTTGCAGGTCCTGAGTTCTACCTGCTGGTCTTCCAGCAGGCGGATGCCTTCTACACGGTCGCTGATCAAACGAATGTCATAGTGCTCGGCCAGAGCAAACGCTTCTTCACAGGCCTTCGGCTCTCCATGTATGACGACAGTCACCCGGTTCGTAAACGTGCGCAGGAATACGGCGTGTGAGATGGCGCATTCCGCCTCGCCATACACTGCCACGTTGTCACCGTTGATTTCGTAACCATCACAGATCGAGCACAAGCGTACAGAGGATGCTGCGATGGCTTCGTACACGCTAGGCATATCGGGCAATTCATCCTGTATACCGGTGGCCAGCAATACGCGACGCGTCAACACGCTTTGGCCGTTGAAGAATACTTCAAAACCTTCCGGGCGCTGCTGGATGTCGTCAACTCGAGCATTTTCGAAACGGGCACCATAGGTCGTTGCCTGCTCCCGCAAACGCTCCAGCAGACCTTTGCCCGAAATGCCGGGTGGAAAGCCAGGATAGTTATGAGAGAGGGGAATCAAGGCGGCACGACTGGCACCGTCGTCGACGATCAGCGTCTTGCGGTGAAAGCGTGCCAGGTAGATGGCAGCTGTAAGGCCCGCTGGCCCTGCGCCCACGATAACGCAATCCAGCTCATCGGCTGCACTGGCACCCGTAATGGACTCAGGTTGGTCAAATATCTGCTCATAATCTTTCATGATGGGGAGGCCCTGTTGCGTATGGTTAAGATCACACCCAGTAGGGCTGTCGACCACCTATGAGAAATAGAAGGCTGCGCACGTTTGAAAGTTCTCCACAATTATCATTGTCTGGCGTGCGGTAGGGTTACTCCGACGCTTTCTGATCGTCTTCTTTCTCTTGCATCTTTACCCCTAGACGCCTCACAGCAGGTAGCCATTCCTTGTTGCCGCAGCAGTCGCATTCCTGATCTTCAGGCGCAGGGTTGCACTCCGTTACGTGACCGCATCGTGAGCAGGCATAGTGGCTGTTGACCTGGATACGCTCACTCATTTCATCGTCTGGCGTTGGCAGCAGCCAGAGTCCATAGTGCGGCGTACGGTATTTAATCAGGCTGAAGTGGCCGGATGACTCCAGGTAGACACGGCGAACCTCCCCCAGATGCTGGATATTCTGCGCGCGCAGCTCCGAGTGAATACGTTCGGGCGAGAGGCGGGCCTTGACCATGTTGTCGATGACCAGACGGCCATCCTTGACGAGAATGGTTGAGTCCCCCTGGGTCGCCACTTCTACCGAGCGTCTCTTGAATGACAGAAACGACAGGCCTCGCTGAAAAATCAGAGCCGTCAGCAAGAGGACCGCAGCAGGCAGGATGCCTTTTTCCGGTGTCTGCAGGGGCACACCAATCGCCGCACCCAGCGTAATCATGACGGCCAGTTCCGAGATGCTGAGCTGAGCGGCGACACGGCGGCCCATCATACGCATCATCATGAGCAGAAGCAGGTAGATCACACCGGTACGCAGCACCACCTCAATCATGAACGGCCACTGTGTGTCACCCAGCAAAATACGGTGCCAATCCCAGGATGTAACGTTCAGCATTCAGTCCTCCAGCTCTACAGCGGCTGGCATCCAGCGCTCAGCCTTGCAGTATTCGCAGGCACATTGCGGTTCTTGCTGAGTCTTGAGTGTGTACCCGCAGCTCGTACAGGAGAAATGGTCCCGGCTTGCTACTGCTTCCCGCAGCTCGGTGTCGATTTCCGGAATAATAGAAAGCCCAGGGCAGGGCTGGTCAGTCAGTACGATGGAAATGGAGCCGGAAGGCTCGATATAGACACGGCTGAGCTGGCCCAGGTGCTGAATGTTGCGCATGCGCAGTAGTGCAAAGATTTTTTCCCGAGACAGGACAGTCTTTCGCAAGACATCCAGTTCCAATCGCCCATTGGTGATGGCAGTCATCACACTGCCCGAGACGGCATGGTTTACCTTGGGATGGCGCATGGTCAGGCGCGCAGTCACTCGTTGGAAGATAATGACGCCTGCCATGATGATCAGAGGCGGTAACATTCCGCGTTCTTGAGACTGTAGTGGTACACCAATCGCACCGGCCAGGGTAACGACCACGGAAAGTTCGAAGAGGGTATATTGCGAGGCCACGCGTCGCCCGAGGAGTCGCATGGCCATCATGATCAGAACATAAGTCAGCCCAGCCCGAATGACTACTTCTATCAGAAACGTCCAAGGTGTTTCGCCGAAAAGTATGCGGTGCCAGTCTGCCAGGGAAAATTGCTTAGCTTGCATAACGGCCTCAACATCAATACGCCATGTTTGAAGCAGAAAATGGCAAATCGGTTCGCTTGCTCCGACGAGGCGACAACCCTTTGATCGATTAATGACCGTTTATCGAGACGGGTATGACGCGCTCAGGGCACAAAACTGTAAAATATGGGCTTTATGGCCGGCTTGTTGAGCACCTCCTGGATTATGAACTGCACGCTGGAAGCCTCTTCCCCTGATCCTGCTTCAATGCCACCGCTATCGTCAGATATCCTGAACGACATGGTCTTCGAGCTTCTGCCTGCCGCTGCGTTTGTGTGTGACGCGACGGGAGCCATTGTTCGCTACAACCGCAAGGCGGCAGAATTGTGGGGACGGGAACTCGTTCCTGGTGAAACCTACTACATTGGAATCGACCGGGTTTTCCATGCCGACGGGCGCGTGATGCGACCGGAAGAGTCGCCTATGGCCAGTGTGCTGCGCTCTGGTGCTCCGGTGCGCGACCATGAGTTGCAGGTTCAGAACCTGCTGGGGCATAAGCGTTGGGTGCTGGTTAACATCTCGCCGATTTTCAATGAGGTCGGGCAGATCCAGGGGGCCATCAATTGCTTTCAGGACATCACCGAGCGCAAGGAAAGCGAGCGGAGACTGCAGGAAAGTCAGGCTTTTTTGCAGGCTATCGTTGACGCAACGCCCGAGTGCATCAAGATCGTGACCGAAGACGGCTCGCTGATGCAGATGAACGGGGCCGGCCTTGCCATGATTGAGGCCGACTGTCTTGAAGCGGTACAGGGGGCTTGCGTATTCGATCTCATCGTGCCCGAGCATCGAGACACATGGATCGTCAACCATTTGCGCGTGTGTAATGGTGAGCAGCTCAGCTGGACCTACGACATCATTGGCTTGGCTGGCTCTCGAGTAAACATGGAAACCCATGCGGTTCCGCTGCGCTTGCCGGATGGTCGTAGAGTTCACTTGGCCGTGACCCATAACATCACCCAGCGGATAAAAGACGAGCAAGCCGTGCGCGAAAGCGAGCGGCATTTGAGTGAGCTGCTCGATGGGCTTGCCGTTGCTGTCTATACTACCGACGCGAAAGGTTACCTGACCTTTTATAACGAAGCCGCAGTGGCACTTTGGGGCTATCGTCCCCGCTTGGGCGAGGCCCAGTGGTGTGGCTCGTGGAAAATGCAGTGGCCGGATGGCCGTGAGCTGCGCCATGATGAATGCTTCATGGCCTCAGTGCTTAACAACGGTGAGGCCATACAGGGCGGAGAGGGATTTATTCTGCGGCAGGATGGCTCGCGTGTTCCATTCGCGGCGTACCCGTCCCCCTTGCGTAACGCGCAAGGTGAAATCACTGGCGCCGTCAATATGTGTGTGGATATCAGCCGGCACAAGAAGGCGGAGGCTCAGCAGCGCGAGCTTATCAATGAGTTGAACCATCGGGTGAAAAACACGCTGATGACGGTGCAGTCCATTGCAACCTATAGCCTGCGTAGCGCAAATGCCGAGTCTCGATTCCGCGAAACATTCGATGCCCGTTTGCTGGCTTTGAGCAAGGCCCACGACCTGCTGACCCATGAGCAATGGCAAGGGGCTCAACTCCGAGCGGTAATCGAGCAGGAGATTGCGCCTTATACTGGGCAGGAAAAGTCTGACCGCATTGCGCTTTTTGGCAGTGATTATGCGCTTGAGCCCCGAGAAGCACTGGCCTTGGCCATGGTCTTTCATGAACTTATCACCAATGCCGCAAAATACGGTGCACTCTCCGTCCCGGAAGGGCGCTTGCAGCTGGAGTGGTATGTCGGTAAAGATGAGCATACGGGGCATGATTGCCTGGAACTCAGCTGGCTGGAGCGCGACGGTCCCACTGTCGAGACTCCCCAGACCAAAGGCTTTGGCTCTCGCCTGATCGATCGCAGCATTACGCGTGAACTGAAAGGGCGCGTCGTAACCACATTCGTACCGCAAGGCCTCGAATGTCACTTATCCATCCCGCTGTTGTGCCTGCAGGTCAGGCCCAAAGGAAGCTTCGTTTGACCACTATCCGTAAACGTGTCCTGCTTGTCGAAGACGAAACACTGATCGCCATGCTGCTTGAAGATATCCTGGATGAGCTTGGCTACGACGTGGCAGGTAGCGCGGCTGATTTTGATGAAGGCATGCGGCTGGCCAGCTCAGAAACCTTCGATCTGGCCATTCTGGATGTGAATGTAGGTGGGCGTGAAATTTTTCCGATTGCCGAGCAGCTGGCCGCGCGCGACATCCCCTTTATGTTCTCTACTGGTTATGGGGCCTACGGGTTGCCGGAAGAGTGGAAAAATCGGCCGGTTCTGGCCAAGCCGTTCAAGCCTGACGATTTGGAAAGGGCATTACAGGCCAACTTCCCTTGATGAAAACAAGAGTGAGTGATGCCTGAAGGCATCACTCATCGTCGGAATAACGTTCTTCCTGCCAGGGATCACCACGATTGTGATACCCGCGCTCTTCCCAATAGCCGGGCACATCGCTGACCCGAAACTGGATTCGCCTGATCCACTTGGCACTTTTCCAGAAGTACAGGTGGGGTATGATCAGGCGTACCGGCCCGCCGTGCTCGGTTGAGAGGGGATTGCCTTCCCAGGAGTGGGCAAGCAGGGCACCCTGAACTGCGAAATCCTCCAGCGTCAGGTTGGTGGTATACCCATCGTTGGAGTAGAGCAGTACAAAACGCGCGTCCGGGTACGGCTGTACAAGATCCAGCAGGTCCTGCGTGGTTACACCCTGCCATTGATTGTCGTAGCGAGACCAGGTGGTTACGCAGTGAATATCGCTGACTAATCGAGATTGAGGTTGCGCCATGAAGGCATCCCAGTTCCAATTCTGCGGGTTTTTCACTGCGCCGATTACGTTTAGCTGCCAACGCTCCCGAGTAACGGTTGGCCTGACGCCCAGATCCAGTATGGGCCAGTTCTTGACCAGATGCTGACCGGGCGGTAAACGCTCCTCTTCGGGCCGTGAAATACGGCCTGTCAAATAGCGCCCCTCACTGACCCAGCGCTCTTTGGACTGGGTCAGCTTGGTGGGTTCTGGAGGCGGGTGATCCTTCTCGTCGTCCATGCACAACTCCCATTTACGGCATGAATACCGCGCGCATGCAGTCCTCGGTCTTTTCCTTGAACATGGCATAACCGCGCGGTGAATCTTCCAGACTCATCGGGTGCGTCAGCAGGTAGGACGGATCCAGCTCGCCTTTCTGAATGTGCTCGAACAGCTTATTGGCATACCGCTGACCTGGCTGCTGGCCGGAGCGAACCGTAAGGGCTTTGTTGACGATGGCGCCCATAGGGAATTTGTCCAGGAGGCCGCCGTAAACGCCCACCACGGATACCGTACCGCCTTTGCGACAGGCCCGAATGGCCTGACGAAGCACAGTGCCGCGTTCAGTGTGCAGGTGCATCAGTTGTTTAGTCTTGTCGTATACATAATCCAGCTCGGTGCCGTGTGCTTCCATGCCAACGCAGTCGATGCAGCGGTCCGGCCCGCGCCCACCGGTCAACTCCAGCAAGGCTTCGTGGACATTCGTGGTTTCGTAATTAATGGTAATCGCCCCGGCCTTCTTCTCGGCCAGTTCAAGGCGAGAGGCGAAGCGGTCGATAGCAATAACCCGTTCGGCACCCATTAGGTAGGCGATGCGAATGGCCATCTGGCCAACACCGCCACAGCCCCAGACGGCGACAGTATCGCCCCGCTGGATATCGGCATTATCGGCAGCAAAATAGCCAGTCGGCGCAGCGTCCGACACAAAGACTGCCTGCTCATTGGTAACGCCGTCGGGCACCTTGAACAGATTGACGTCGGCAAAGGGCACGCGGATATACGTCGCATGGCTTCCCGCATATCCGCCAAAGGCATGGCTGTAACCAATAATGCCGCAGCACGGTTGACCGTAGGCCAGATCTGTCGTTTCCGGATTCGGGTTGGAGTTGTCGCAGCAGGAAAAATCGCTACGCTGACAGTGTTCGCAGTTGCCGCACCCTATAATGGATATGGTAACAACGCGATCACCCTTCTTGAATTGGCTAATGCCGGAGCCAACTTCAACTACCTCACCCATGAATTCATGGCCGATGATGTCTCCCGGCTTCATGGCCGGCACGTAACCGCCCAGCAGGTGAAGGTCGGAGCCGCATACCGATGACATGGTGACGCGAAGAATGACATCGCGTGGATTAACGATTTCCGGGTCCGGTACGGTTTCTACCTGAAGAACGTTAGGGGCTTGCCAAGTTAGTGCGCGCATCAGTAAGCCCCTCCCTGACGAGTCTCATCGGTATGTGACGCGATGGTGCGCGGCTCGCTGATCACTTCGCCTTCCAACGGTACGGTTGCTGACACTTCATCCACCGGGACCCGTCCGACAGCACCTGTTCTCATGAGGCTGTTGGTAATCTCGCCGGTCTCCAGGAGCTGCTTCAGGCGACGCAAATCAAGATTAAGCTCACGTCCCGAGAATTGGCTGATCAGACTGGCTGCGGCATAACCCACCCGGCCGGCTGGCGGTTCGCACGCCAGAACAACCTGCAACTCCGTTCCCATGCCGTTAGGGGCATCTCTGAAGGTAAGGGTAGCTTTATGCTGGAGGTATGCCGTGGATTCGGTACTCCAGACGATACGTTCCTGCGGAATCTCTTCTTCCAGGAACGCATTCCACTCTACTGTCCGATTCTGTGGGCCTACCGCAACCCAGCGATAGTGAGTGGCGTCCATCTGCTGGACGCGTTCGAGGCGACGCAGGAAGAGGGGGAGATTTTCAATGCTGCGTACGAAGTCGTAGACCTCGGCACGCGGTTTGCCAATGGTAATCGTGCGGGAAATTGCTTCGGCATTGGTCCAGCCGTACTCTTCCTGCAGAAGCGATTCGTATGGCGTAGGCGTAAGCGCTGCCTTGGCCTTGCAACGACCAGTGACGCCCCGGGCTGTTACCAGTGCGCCCAAGGCCATTTGTGCCAGCCCCAGAAGACCGCCACGGCGCAGGCCGCCTGCCAGGAGTAAGCCACCACCTACAAGGGAAAGGGTGCGCTCGGTTCCCTGTACATTAGGCTCATTGAGTGACTGCTGGGACTTGCGTGTGGCCATTAGTGGTTCATGCAGGGCTTTCATCGTGTGTTATCTCCATATAGAACCAATCGGTATCTAAAGGGGACTCCACTGCGAGACGTCCTGTTCCCTGGTCGTTACAAAGGCTGACAAACGTTCAGGCGATGGACAGGTTTGCCGCCTGACGCTGAAAGCGTCTCAGGTGGTTATGCTGGTCAAGGAAGCCGTCTCCGCAGCGGGCACACGCCCGGTTACCTCGCTCAGCTCAACCTTTGACGTCTCGGGTAGCAGCAGACCTCCGATCAACGCCATTACGGATATCGCGATGAGATAGAACGCTGGTGCCAGGTTGCTACCGCTCTGTGCAATCAAATAGGTTGCCATGAGAGGCGCAGTACCGCCGAAAACGGTATAAGCCATGTTGTAGGTAATGGCTGAGGCGGTGTAACGCGTCCGGGTGGGGAAGACTTCAGACAGCAGTGCAGCGGTGACGACACCGGACAGTACCGCTCCGACGGCCAATAGCAGTACGCCCAGAACCGACAGCAGCAGGTTGCCTGAGCTGGCCATCCAGAACGACGGATAGACCACAACGATCAGTAAGGTACAGGTTGTAAATACTGTAGCCTTGCGCCCGACCCTGTCTGAAAAGAGACCTGCTAATGGGCATAGCATGGCTGCAAAAACCAGGGCAATGACGGTAACCAGAAGGGCGGAGGCGCGATCAAGCCCACCGGCTACCTGCAGGTAAGTCGCAAAGTAGGTTGTAAACATGTAGAAGGACAGGGCCGTTACGGAAATAAACGCGCCCAGCCGACAGATAGCTCCGCCATTGGACTTGAGCGTTTCACGCAGTGGCGCATGTGCTACTGCGTGTTGAGCCTCGACAGACTGGAACGCCGGGGTCTCGCCTAGCCGCAACCTCAAATATAGGCCTACGAGGCCCAGAGGCGCTGCAATAAGAAAGGGTATACGCCAGCCCCAGCTGGCCATGGCGTCTTTGGTAAGCGTAGCATCCAGACCGTAGGCCAATACGGCTGCACAGGCAAAGGCCGAAAACGTCGATACGGGTACGAAACTTCCGTACGTGGCGCGTTTTTCCCGTGGTGCATGCTCCATGACATAGGCGCAGGCACCCGCGTATTCGCCTCCGGCCGAGAATCCCTGGACGCATCGGATAACGGTTAGCAGTAGCGGAGCGGCCATGCCTATGGCGGCATAGGTAGGTAACAGGCCTATCAGCGTCGTGGCACCGGCCATCATCAGAATCGTCAGGGCCAGTATCTTCTTGCGGCCGATCCGATCACCCAGCATGCCGAAAACGATGCCGCCCAATGGCCGGAAGGCAAAGGCGACGGCGAATACGGCAAAGGTCTTGAGCAAAGCGGCTTTCGCGTCGCCGCTGGGAAAGAATTGCTCGGCAATGATCGTTGCAAGAAAGCCATAGATGGCAAAGTCGAACCACTCGACGAAATTACCGATCGAGGCGGCGGCAATGACTTTACGCAACGTATGGGTGTCGACTGAACCGGGTGCTGCCTGGGTCATGATCACGCTCCAGAGGAAAGGGATTCGCAACGGGCAGGAAAGAGCAGGCGCACGGATTATTAGGATAGTGAGGATAGGTGGCCTGGTGGTATCAAACGCTACCGTTCTGAACTGTAAAGGCGGTTTCCCAGGCACAGTGGTCTGCCGACGACCCCTATCGTTGAGCAGACGACATGTGGTTGGCAGAACCTTTTACGCTGCCAGCTAAATCGGAAGCGCTACAGAGCGCTCTGCGCTTTAGCCTGACGTGCATATCCAAAATCGGAGCTGGTGTTTCGTCTGGCTGAACGAACGTCGGTATTGGGTAAGGGGTCTGAGTCTTATTCAGCCTATCGAGGGAGCCAAGTCTTTTGTCTGCTACCAATCGCGAAGCTGATTTACTGAAACGGCAAGCTATCCTTGCCCAGTTTGGTGAGTTGGCGCTTCAGTCAGAAAGCCTGGACGAGATACTTCACGAGGCTTGTCGCCTCGTAGGGCAGGCGCTTGGTACAGATCTGGCCAAGGTGATGGAGCTTCAGCCTGATGGCCATACCCTGCTTGTAAAGGCAGGTGTGGGCTGGCGGCCGGGCATCGTAGGTCAAGAAACCATCAAGGCTGACAAGCGTTCTTCTGAAGGTCATGCGCTGCAGACCGGCTCGCCCGTGATTTCGAATGACATAAATACCGAAAAACGCTTCGTTTATGCGGATTTCATCAAGGATCACGGCGTAAAGGCGCTAATCAACGTCATTATTATCGGCTCCCGAGATCAGAAGCCCTACGGCATTCTTGAGGTCGACAGCCGGAGTGCACGGCGTTTCAACGATAGCGACATTCAGTTCCTGCGAAGCTATGCGAACCTGATCGCTGCTTCGGTCAATCGGCTGACCACGTTGGAGAAGGCCAAGCAGACAGCTGCAGCCTTACGGCTCAGTGAAGAGCAGTACCGGATTTCCTCGCAGTTGAATCCGCAGATTCCCTGGACGGCTACGCCGGATGGAAGGATGTCCGGGTTTGACGAACGTTGGCTGGAATTGACAGGACTTTCTCATGAACAGGCCTTGCGTGATACCTGGAAGCAGGTTGTTCATCCAGACGACATAGAAGCCACCGATAGCGCCTGGTTCAGGTCCCTGACCAGCGGTTCGCCCTATGATTCTCAGGTTCGGATCAGAGCAGCGTCCGGACAGTTTGCCTGGCATCGGATTCGCGCGTTCCCCTGGAAAAATGCCCAGGGCGAAATCCTCCGCTGGCATGGTACGGTCGAGAATATTGTCGAAAGCAAGCAGCTGGAAGAAGCGTTGCGAGACTGGAACGATATTCTGGAGGAGCGGGTATCCGAGAGCACGCTTGCACTGAGTGAGTCCGAGCGTGAGCGTGAGCTGGTGGAAAAGAAACTGCGTCAAAGCCAGAAGATGGATGCCATAGGGCAACTTACAGGAGGCATCGCCCACGACTTCAACAATATGCTCGCTGGGATTATCGCTGCTCTTGAATTGCTGCAGAAACGGGTCGAGCAAGGCCGATCAGGCGCGCTGTCACGCTACATTGGCGCAGCCATGAGTTCGGCCAACAAGGCCTCGGCCCTGACTCATCGCCTGTTGGCATTCTCACGCCAGCAACCTTTGGAATCCAGGCTGGTACGACCAGATCGACTGGTGGTGGAGCTGGAGGAGCTGATCAAGCGCACCGTAGGACCGCAGATATCGGTCGAAGCCAGATTCGCGCCTGACACGGGCGCTGTGCTCTGTGATCCCAGCCAGCTTGAAAATGCCTTGCTCAATCTTTGTATCAATTCCCGTGATGCGATGCTCAATGGAGGCACTATCCAGATTCAGACCTCACACGTAGAGGTCGATAAGGCGCAGGCCGCTATCCAGGGCTTGGCTCCAGGTACTTACGTGTTGTGTACAGTGACAGACGACGGCATTGGTATGTCAGCCGAGGTGGTCGAGCGGGCATTTGATCCGTTCTTTACAACCAAAGGACTTGGCGAGGGAACCGGCCTGGGACTGTCCATGGTGTATGGGTTCGCCCGGCAATCCGGTGGGCAAACCTTTATTCAGAGCAGTCCGGACAAAGGTACTGTTGTCTCGCTGTATTTGCCCAGCCATGAGGTAACCTCTGAGGAAATCATTGCCCTTGAGCAAAATACCATTCCTGAGGCCAAGTCAGGCGAGACGATTCTACTGGTCGAAGATGATTCAATCATTCGAATGATGCTGACCGAGCTGCTGGAAGAGCTGGGATATACCGTTCTTGAAAGTATCGATAGTAAATCTTCTCTCAAACAGCTGGAAAGGCATGAGCGAATCGATCTGTTGATTACCGATATCGGGCTGCCTGGAGACATGGGTGGTTCTGAGCTTGCCAAGCTGATGCACGATCAGCGAGCAGAGATGAAAGTCCTGTTCATTACTGGCTTCGCCAAGGATATCGCCACGCTACAAGCGCAGCTCAAAGAGGGCATGCATCTGATTACCAAACCTTTCTCCCTTGAAGAATTCGGAAGGCAAGTGCGTATGATCCTGGACGAAACCTAAAGGCATCCCGACCATTTGATCCGCGTTATCCCGACAGCATAGGTATGGATCGAATCGCTTTGCTATCCATGTGGCAGGTTAAGCTGAGGAAAATCCGTCTTCTCGTGGATAGCTTTTTAAAGGATGGAATGGTGGCGCAGTCTGAATGGATTCACGCCTTTGCTAGAGGCTGACAGATGTTTTCTTTAGCATCTGGATAATGGCTTTTTTCATCTGTACCAAATCCCACGGCTTCTGTAGATAAAGCATGCCGTCTGGTAGCTCAGGAATGGTCTCCAGATCACGTCCGGTGGTTACAATGACTGAAAGACCTGGCCAGCGTGCGCCAATCATGGTTGCCAGCTCGGCGCCCTTGATCTGCCCAGGCACCAGATGATCGGTGACGACCAGAGAGGGCTTTTCACCTGCACTGAGCATATAAACCAACGCATCATCAGCCGTCTCGAAGCTGCTGACACGACCGCCCAGTTCTTCCACGAAGCCCGATAAGATACTTTGCAGAAGTGGATCATCTTCAATCAAGACAAGCCAGTGGCCTTCAAGCAAAGCTTTAGGCTCTTCGATAACACCATTCATAGCTTTGCCAGCCCAGCTCAGACGCGCTTCATGCGCAATCCCTTATTTTCTCAAATTTCAGGACGCTTCGCTTTATGGGTGGACGAACGTACACCTGTAAGTTACTTGATCCAATTAACACAACGCGACATCAGTAGTGATGCAGAAGGTGTTACATCCTACGCGCACCGCGTGAAGATGCCATTAACAGGTGCAACGTCTGGCTATTTCTACGGTTTCCCATTCTGTCCGCTCCGGCTGTCTATGCAGGCAGCCGGAGCGGATTTATTTACGTTAACGCTTAAATGGTGCGATCGGATTGATCAAGGTTCCGGCAAGCTTCAGGTTTCCAGCCGGATCTGCCAGATTGACCATCTGTTGGTTGTTGCCCAATTGAAGACGGTTCAGGCAGGAGCGGATGAACTCGGGCGCAAACAGGTCGTATCGGGCAAATTTTTCGGCATATTGAGGATGGCTCTGCTGATAGGTGCTGACGCACTCGGCTACCAGCGACCAGAAACGGTCTTCAGCGTAGTCGGCTTTTTCCACCAGAATGGCGCTCATGTAGCGGAAGAAACAGTCGAACACGTCGGTGAAGAGCGACAGGATTTTCAGCTCTTCGGGTACAGAGACCGCCAGTCGCTTGATCTTTTCCGGCAGCTTGGCATCAGGGTTCAGCACGGCGATCTCTTCCGCAATGTCTTTCATGATTGCCCGCGACGGAACGTTGTTATCCAGCACCAGAATCAGGTTCTCCCCGTGAGGCATATACACCAGATCGTGAGCATAGAAACAGTGCAGCAGGGGCGTCAGGTAGGCGTTGAGATAGCGGCGCAACCAGGTGTCCGTATCCACGCCGGAGGAGGCGATCAGCGCCGTGAGGAGCGAGTCGCCCTGGGCGTCCAGATGCAGCAGCGAGGCCATAGTCATCAGGCGTTGGCCGGGCTTTAGTTGTGGAACCGGACTTTCGCGCCACAGGGCGGAGAGCATCTTCTTGTAGGGGGTATCGTTGACCAGTGCCGTCTCGTAGTAGTGGTTGCGATAGCCCACCGAGGCTACTTCACGCAAGATACTGAAGCCGTTTTCGGTCAAAAACGGATCGCTTTCAATCAATGCTTTCAGCCACTCGTTGATAGCAGGCGTCGCCAGCATGTAGTAAGGCGACAGACCGCGCATGAAGCCCATGTTCAGAATGGACAGTGCCGTTTTCACATAACGCTTTTCAGGGTGGCTTGCGTTGAAGAAGGTGCGGATCGACTGCTGCGCCAGGTACTGATCCTCCCCAAAGCCCAGACAGACGATATTGCGGTTGGCAACATCGGCCGAGAAGGCCATGGAAAGCTTGTTGAACCACTGCCACGGGTGAGCCGGCATGAAGAGGTAATCGTTCGGATTCAAGCCTTGTTCGGTCAGCTGAGCAGTGAAATCAGCAACCGTCTGGCTGCCTAGTTCCTCCTCGAGCAGGCGTTCATAGCTCAGGTCCGATAACGATGAGAACGTTGCCTTGGTCTTGCGTACAGCCAGCCAGACCAACTGGATCGGGGAGGCGGCTTCAGGTGCATAGGCGCGGTAATCGTTCGCGTCGAAGCCCATGCGGCCATTGTTCGCGACGAACCCCGGGTGGCCTTCCATCATACCGGTTTCTACGGACTGGAAGTCAGCGCGGGTGAGTTCCTCGGCGGTCAATCCTGGTTTGGCATGTTTGTAGGCGCTGCCATACAGCGTGCTGCTGATCTCGTCCAGATAGACCGGCATCATGCTTTCCTGAATACCCAGTTGATCCTTGAACTCGATGATGAACTCCAGCGCATCCAGCGGCGCAGCGTTGCCGTCCTGCGTCTTTTCGATCGAGGCGGTGTCGATCAACCAATGATCGAGCGCCAGCTTGCGAGCTCGGAAGCGGTACTCCAGTGCCGGATTGCCATTGTCCAGACGGTAATGCTCCCAACCGTTTTCAGACGCGATCAAGGCCGGCTCGATAAGCTTTTCATGGGCAAATTCCGCCAGGGCTTTGCGCACGAGCAGGCGATTGACCTTGCTCCAACGTTCGGGGGTCAGGTGCAATGCGGCTTGACCGGGCGTGGCGGCGGGCAGAGTAGTGATCATCTGGTTCATGGGCGGTTCTCCATTACAAGGCTGGCGGCATAGTGTTCGCGAGTGCAGAAGGCAAGGTGGGCAGTTTTTTCGCCCAGTTGAATGACACGGTCGTACTCGAAACCGACACGCTGATTGAGCACGTGGATCTTGTCGTTACGGATATCGGGCTCGACGACGACGCGGCGGGCAAAGGGATCGCTGAAAATGAATTCCATGATGGTTCGCATCACGGCCAGGGTGAAGCCTGAAACAGGTTTCTCGCAGGGCGCGACGAGAAAATGCATGCCCCGGTCACCTGGCTTCACGTCGTAGTGCTGGCCTACCGGGTCATGAAGCGGCATATAGCATTCGACCAGGAAAGCCGGTGCGCCATCATGTAAACCCAGGTAGGCGTTGGCATGAGGAGAGGCCATGAGGTCGCGGTAGAATGTTTCCACCTCTGCCTGGGTCGCATTCTGCATCCCCCAGAAGCGTGCATAGTCACGAGTCAGCCAATCATGTAGTCGCGCCGTGTCCTCTGGCAGGCTGAGTGGACGCAGGCTGAAGTGGCCGAGTCCATGCTGTGGCTTGCTGAAGCACGGGCGGGTATCGATGGGTGTTTGCAAGGCAATGGCAGTCATATCAGACCCCCTTGTCGATAACAGGTGTTGTCGTGGGCTGGGCCGTGCGGACCAGCAGCGGATAGGCAAGGGCGGTCAGGGCAAAGCCCGCCGCGCCGATCAGAAAGGGCACAGTCAGGCCAAACGTGCTGACCAGGGACCCCGCCGCAAAGGACGAGCCCACTACGCCGAGTTGTTGAAAGAAATTGATCTTGCTGAAGTCAGCGGCATACGCATCGGGCGTGCTCAGCTCGAAGAGCAGGGCATCCAGCCGTACCGTGACCTGGAACATGGCCCAGCCATACAAGCAGCGGCCAGTCAGGATCAGGGCGGTCTGTTCACCGGCCTGAAGCAGCAGGCCGCACACACCCAGCAGCAGCGCACCGCTCAGGGCCTGTTGTCGGCTGCCGGTACGCCGGTTCAGCCAGAGTCCGAGCAGGGCCATGCCACCAGGAATGGCGTACACCAGTCCGGTCAGGGCGGCGTGGTCCAGCTGAGCGACCTGCTCCCAGTACACCGTAAAGAACGGCTTTACCAGGTAGCCGCTGAAATAGAACAGCAGCATCAGCAGGCAGAGCCGGTAGATAGGCCATGCCTTGCCGGTACGGTGCGTAATGGCTTGTTCCGGCTTGGCATGGGGTGGTTCCCGCCGTAGCAGGCGCAGGCAGATCGCCATTTGCAGAAAATCCCCCAAGGCCATCGCCACAAAGACATCCCGTGGCTCCAGTACCTGAAGGACCAGGCCGCCCACCACGGCGCCGAGGATGGCGCCGAAGTGAACGACAACCGACAGCATGCCGATGGTATGGGTATGGTTCCTGGAGTCCTCCAGGCTCATCACGTAGGGGTACATGAGCAGGTAGCTGCCCTTGAACACGATCATCCCCAGCGAGACAAGCCAGAACTCCAGGAGCGCCGATGCCCAATAGCAGTACAGGCACAGCAACCCGGCGGCGAGCTGCGTCCAGATCAGCAGCCGGATCGGGTGTACCCGCCGCGCCACGCGTGCCCAGAGGGGCAGCGCGAGCATGACCGTAAAGCAGATGGCGGCCAGATAGGCCCCCACATGCTCCGGCCGCGTTTCACCGAAACGGCTGGCAAAGTACTGCGGATAGAACGGAATCAGCATGGTGTCGCTGATGACGGCAAGGGCCGTCATGGCGATCAACGCGGTACGCAGCGTCATGTCTTGGCCGGCTCCGGCTGGAGCAGTGTCGTAGAGGGCGCCGTGAACTGCTGGAAGGCGATCTTGCGTTCGACGGGGTAATGTTCGCGGCCGAGCATCTCGCGAATGATATAGGCGTTGCGGTAGCACGCCATGCCCAGGTCGGGCGTTACCAGGCCATGCGTATGAAGCTCGGCGTTCTGGACGAAGATCTCCTGGCCGGCGGTATCAATCGTATAGTTTCGATTGACGGCGAAGCGGCCATGCTCATCGAAGCGCAGGCGTGAGCGTAACCCTTGAAGGAAAGGAGGGGTCCTGTAGCAATACCCGGTAGATAATACCAGCCCACTAGTCTGAAGCATATAGCGGCTCTCCTGTTCCTCCTGAAACAAGGTAAGCGTAAAGGTGCCGGTACGCTCATCGTAGCGGCAGTCCTGCAGTTCCGTGTTGGTAAGCAGGTTGGTCCTGACCGGACCGCATAGGCTCTTGTTGTACAGCAGGTCGTAGATGTCATTGATCAGGGCGCTGTTGATCCCCTTGTAGAGCCCCTTCTGACTGCGCATCAAGGCGTCACGCTTGTGGGTAGGCAACTGATGGAAGTAGTCGATGTACTCGGGCGATGTCATCTCCAGGGTCAGCTTGCTGTATTCCAGCGGGAAGAAGCGAGGCGAGCGGGTGATCCAGTTCAGGGTGTACTCGCGCGTGTCGATTTCCTGCAAGAGGTCATAGTAGATCTCCGCCGCGCTCTGACCGCTGCCGATCAGCGTAATGGTGCTTTTTGCCTGTAGAGCTTGTTTGTCGGTCAGGTAGGTCGACGTGTGGGACAAGTGGCTGCTGGCGTCCTGGCAGCAGTCAGGGATGTAGGGTGACGTGCCAGTTCCCAGGACCAGACGGCGCGCCTGATAAACCAGGCGTTCTCCTGTTTTGGTGCAGGTACAGTTCACCGTATAGAGGCCGGTTGCCGGATCATGGTCGATACGTTCGACATATCGGTTGAACTCGATATTGGGCAGCCGATCGATGACCCATTGGCAGTACTGGTTGTACTCGCGGCGCATCAGGAAGAAATCTTCCTTGATGTAGAACGCATAGATGCGGCCTGTGGATTTAAGATAATTCAGGAAGCTGAATGGGCTGGTCGGGTCCGCCAGGGTGACCAGATCGGCCAGGAAGGGCGTCTGCAGGGTTGCAGATTCCAGCATCATGCCGGGATGCCAATCGAAGCACTCGTTCTTGTCGAGAAACAACCCATTGAGCTCGTCGATGGGAGCAGTCAGGCACGCCAGACCCAGGTTGAAGGGGCCAACACCAATCGCGATGAAATCGTAGGTTGAAGCCGTCATGGTGGTTCTCCAGATCAGCACGTGGCCAGGGCAGATTGTTGGTTAACGTAACGGGCACCTTCATGCTTGATGGCGTCGAGAATGCCTCGCAGGTCGTCCAGGGTGGTCATGGGGTTGAGCAGGGTGAACTTGAGGTACTGTTGGCCGCCTACCTTGGTGCCCGCGACGATGGCGCGTCCGCTACGAGACAGCGCTTTGCGAATGGCTGCATTGGTCGCATCGATCTGCTCGGCACTCAGCGGCTCCTCGGGGATATAGCGGAAGACCAGGGTGCTCAGTTCAGGAACATGAGCAATGTCGAAGCGTGGGTCACGCTCGATAAGCGGATAGGTTGCGCGAGTCAAGTCGATTACGTGATCGAACAAGCTACCCAAGGCATTCGCACCCATGGTGCGCAACGTCATCCAGAGCTTGAGCGCATCAAAGCGGCGTGTAGTCTGAATGCTCTTGTTAACGAGGTTGGGTGTGCCTTCCTGGGTCTGGCTCTTGGGGTTCAGATAATCGGCATGGCAGGTGACATGGCCCAGCTCTCGACGATCCCGTACCAGGAACGCACTGCAACTGACCGGCTGGAAGAATGATTTGTGGTAATCGATGGTGACCGAGTCGGCATGTTCGATACCGGTCAGACGGTTACGGTATTTAGGCGAAATCAGCAGTCCGCCACCGTAGGCGGCATCGACATGCATCCAGATTTTTTTTTCGCGACAGATTGCCGCGATGTCTTCCAATGGATCGATGCTGCCGAAATCCGTAGTACCGGCAGTAGCCACTACCGCCATCGGAATCAGCCCTTCGGCTTCGCATTCTTCCAGCACGCGGCGCAGATCGCTCAAGTCCATTTTCTTGCGCGCATCGCTGCGTACCGGTATCACGGCGTCATAGCCCAGGCCCAGGATGGCCGCGGATTTCTGTACGCTGAAATGACTGACCTCGGATGACAGGATGCGCAGGCGTTTGAAGTCGGTCGGCAAGCCTTGCGTCTTGTTGCTGGCGTGACCGGGCTGACGGTTGCACACATGATCACGGGCCAGCAGCATAGCCATCAGGTTGGACTGAGTACCACCACTGGTGAACACCCCATCGGCTTCGCTGCCCAGGCCGATGCGCTCAGCCGTCCAGTCAATCAATTTTTGTTCGATATACGTGCCGCCGGCACTTTGATCCCATGTATCCAGTGAGGAATTGATAGAAGAAAGTACCAGTTCGGCAAGAATAGCCGGAATAACAATAGGACAATTAAGATGAGCAACATAGTGAGGATGATGGAAGTAAACAGCATCTTTCAGGTACAACGCTTTTAATTCTTCCAGTGCCTCGTTGAAGTTACCCAGTTTTTCATCCAGATTCACTTCGTCGAACTGCCGCTTTAGTTCATGCGGCAATATGCCGGTATAAGGCTTATCGATACCGAGCAATGTTTCCTTTATACATTCAGCCCCTTGAACCATAAGGCTTTCATAGGCCTGCGCATTCTTTTCGTTGAAAAGATGCGAAGTCGCCTGATCGTCCTGTAGGCGAGCGGAAGGGTATGCAGTAATGGCCGCATACGAATGCAATGGATTATTCACGAATGGAACCTCGGCAATTGATTAAACAATTCTGCAATAACCCAACATGTTGTCGGGATATATGCCTCGCCGGGCTCTCACGGTAGTTTGATATTAATAGTTAGCTATATGCCATTATCAAACGGCTTAGCCTTTATAATTTAAAAGCTGTTATAACGCATTAAAAGTAAGTGTTCATTACTATCGCAAAGCCCATTCAGAGTAGACCTTGTATTGAATGAAAATCAATATCATTTAACACAATACGGGTGATGAAGTGTGATGCACTTCGCTTAATGGTGCGCTCCTTTGGTGCTGTGGCACGGTGATATTAGAAAAACTGATCGGTGACGGAGCGAAACAAACACAGCAGCGCTAACTTGGCCAGTCGTCTTCAGTTTACTCACATGGGCCAGCAGCCAGATTCGGGCGGAGCTGCCGAGACCAGTGATTAGTAGGAAAGTCCTCCAGCGACGGTTAAGGCACGACGGTTGCCTGTACCAGATTGAGCATAAACCTGTTGTATGAACAAAAAGGTCGTTGCCGTGACTGAAGCGAATTGCCAAGGAATATTTGGGTCCCATTAGAATGGCGCCCAATTGCATGTACTAAGGGCGTGACGATAACGAATTCACCGTCCTGAGAAAGGGAGCGCACTCATGCAAGAGAAAGTCGTCAGCAGTTCCAATGGTTACTATGTGTTCGAATGCGCAGATACGACTGGCGGCAGCTGTTATGAAATCAGAATGGGCACACGCTGCGTCAAGCGCGTCGGCAGCCTCGACGAGGCCAAGCGATTCATCCAGTTCGCCTATGCAGAAGAAGAAAACTATCAGGACTAGCACCTTCGTGAAGACCTGGAATGAGATAAGGCTCGATCAGGTGTAAGGGATGGGAGGAAGGCCAGGGCGGCCTCCCTCCGGCAAGGTCAGAACGCGACGGCCTGGCCGTCCTTGCGTGGATCAGAGCCACCGACATAACCATCGGCCGTTTTCTGAATGATCTGAGCCCCGCCGAATGCAAACACGCCGCTTGGCGCCTCAACCTGGATATCATGTCCTTTGGCGCGTAGGGCAGCTACGGTCTGTGAGTCGAACTGTCGCTCAACGGCAACCTTCCGACCTGACTCGATCCGCCAGCGGGGTGCGTCGGCCGCCGCCTGCGGGTTCTGCTTGTAGCGCAGGATACGCAACATCATCTGCAAGTGTCCCTGCGCCTGCATGGGACCGCCCATAAGGCCGAACGACATCAACGGCGTGCCGTCGGCATTCATGGCAAAACCGGGGATGATGGTGTGGAAGGGGCGCTTACCGGGAGCGACGGTGTTGACGTGTTCTGGGTCCAGAGAAAAGCCCGCCCCGCGGTTTTGCAGGCTGATTCCCGTGCCTGGAACCACTACGCCGGAGCCAAAACCCATGTAGTTGGATTGAATGAACGACACCATCATGCCGCTTTCATCTGCCGCTGACAGGTACACCGTACCGCCGGGCTTGGGCGAGCCATGGCCTGGGTCAGCAGCAGTCTCGCCGATCAGCCTGGCGCGCTCCTTTAGATAGGCCGGGTCAAGCAGATGGTGAGCCAGAACGCGCATATGGTCCCGATCTGTAATGTGATGATTGAGGTCCGCCAGGGCCAGCTTCATCGCTTCCAATACCACATGCAGGGTTTCGGGGTTGTCGACAGGATGATCGCCAATACCGATGGCCTCCAGAATCCCCAGGCCGCTGAGCGTAGCGATGCCCTGGCCGTTAGGGGGCAACTCATGGACTATGGCGCCTGCAAAGGGCGTGGATAGGGTATCGATCCAGTCAATTGAGTGATTGCCCAGGTCATCCAGGCTCATAACGCTGTTGTTGGCTCTGGCATGAGCAACCATGGCTTCGGCCAGGGCGCCTCGATAGAACACTTCGCCGCGGGTTTCGGCGATCAGCTCCAGCGTTTTGGCATGGTCCCTGAGTTGAATCTTCTGCCCGGCTTTGGGGGCTCGGCCATCGGGCAGAAAACACTCGGCAAAGCCGGGCTGATCTTTCAGGAGCTGACCGCCTCGCTGCCAGAGTTCAGCAATGATAGGCGTTACCTGGTAACCCTCTCGCGCATAGCGTATGGCAGGTTCAGCCACCGTGGTGAAAGGCAGCTTGCCGTAACGCTCGGAAAGCCCGACCCAGGCGGAAACCGCACCGGGCACGGTCACTGCATTCCAGCCGCGCTCCGGCATGTGTTTGTGCCCTGCAAAATACTGGGGCGACCACGCTGCCGGTGCGCGTCCAGAGGCATTCAGGCCCTGTAATGTCTTGCCATCCCAGACGATGGCAAAGGCATCACTGCCGATACCACACCCTGTTGGCTCTACTACCGTAAGCACCATGGCAGCAGCAATTGCCGCATCTACCGCATTACCGCCACGGCGCAGCATGTCCAGGCCTGCCTGGGCGGCCAGTGGTTGGGAGGCCGCTACCATGTTCCGTCCCATGACAGGGGAGCGGGCAGAGGCGTAAGGCTGGCTATAATCCAGATGATCGAACATGGGATCACTCTCTTCTTGTCTGACGGTTAGTCTTTGGGATCCAGCGCATCGCGCAAGCCGTCGCCCAGCAGGTTGAAGCACAGCACCGTGATATAGATGGCCACGCCTGGAGCAATAGACATCCAGGGCGCCTGTTCCATGAAATTCTTGGCTGTGTTGAGCATGGAGCCCCAGGAGGGCGCTGGCGGTTGCTGGCCAAGGCCCAGGAACGACAGACTCGCTTCTGCGAGAATGGCTGAGGCAATGGTCAGGGTTGCCTGGACTACCAGCGGCGAAAGGACATTCGGTAACACATAGCGCAGAATGATCCAGCGATCCGGCAGGCCAATGGCGCGGGCACCTTCCAGGTAGTCCTCATGTTTAACCGAAAGGACCTGTCCGCGCGTCAGGCGCGCAAAGATAGGCATGGCAGACAGGCCAATGGCGATCATGGCATTAGTCAGGCTAGGGCCAAGAAATGCCCCCAGCGCGATAGCCAGCACCAGAAACGGACAAGACAGCAGTGCTTCCATGATCCGGGAAATAAGGGCATCCAGCGCGCCCCCAAAATAGCCGGCTATAAGACCTAGCGGAACACCGATGGCCATGGCGATGGCGACCGATACTCCACCCGCCAGCAACGAGCTGCGCGCACCCCAGAGCAGGCGTGAGAACAGGTCGCGGCCCAGCTCATCCGTGCCTAGCCAATACAGGGCCGAAGGTGCCTTGCGAACGGCCAGAAAGTTCGCCTTGAGTGGATCATGGGGCGCAATCCAGGGTGCCAGAACAGCTGCCAGGACAAATAACAAGAGGATAGCTGCACCGATGACAGCACCCTTGTTCTTCAAAAACTTTGCTAGGAAACGAGACTTTAGACGAGGCTGTATGACAGGGAGAAGAGGGGTGGCAATGGCATTCATGCGGCAGTCCTCAGGCGCGGGTTGATCAGGCGATAGAGCACATCGGCCAGCAGATTCATCAACACGAATCCAATGGCTACGCACAGCACTACACCTTGCACCACGGCATAGTCCCGGTTGAAAACGGCATCGACGATCATCTTGCCGAAGCCGGGAATACTGAACACCTGCTCAGTCAGGACTGCGCCCCCAAGCAGTTCGCCGAACAGCAGTGTAGTCAGCGTCACGATGGGCATCAGCGCGTTACGAAAGGCGTGCTTGAGAATGACTGTTCTGGGAAGCAGCCCTTTCGCGCGCGCTGTCCGCACATAGTCTGAGCGCAGCACTTCAAGCATGGCGCTGCGGGTATGACGCATCAGGGTTCCGGAAAGACCTGCACCCAACACGAAGGCCGGCAACAACAAGGTTTTAAGGTTTTGCAGCGGGTTTTCACTGAACGGTACGAAACCGGAGGCAGGCAGCCAGCGCAGCTTTACCGCAAACACCATGATGAGCAGTATCCCCAGCCAGAAGTGCGGAATGGAGATGCCAGAAAGGGCAACGATGTTCGCACTGTAATCTACCGCGCTCCCTTTACGCACCGCCGAGAGAATACCGGTGGGGATACCTATCAACAGCGCAATCAGCAAGGCGAAAACTGACAATTCCAGGGTGACCGGCAGTTTCGAGACGATAAGCGCGGTCACCGGTTGCTCGGTGCGCAAGGAAGTGCCGAAATCACCTTTCAAGACATTGCCCACCCAGTTCAGGTATTGAACCGGTACGGGATCGTTAAGACGATACTTGTCTCTTAAGTATTCGATGACAGCAGGGTCGCGCTCCTCCCCAGCCATGGCCAGCACCGGATCGCCGGGCAGCAGTTTTTGCAGCGTGAAGACAAAGAGCGAGACCAGAATCAGTGTTGGGATGGCACTGAACAGGCGGCGAAGGATGAACGTCAGCATGCATAACCCTCGTGGATTACCGGCCCGTGCGGTTTACTGCAGCGGGCCGTATCGATCATTGCGCGAATGACACGTTGGCCAGGCGGATCAGTCCGTCCGGGTTGGAGACATACCCTGTCACCTTGCGATTCGCCACAATCAGTCGAGGCTCGAAGTAGAGGTAAATGTTCGGCGCTTCGTCCGCCACGATGGTCATCGCCTGGCGATACAGATCCTGACGCTGGGCCTGGTCATTGACAGTACGTGCCTTATTAAGCAGCTCATCCAGCTTTGGATTGCAGTAATGGCCATCGTTCTGGTTTCCCTTGCATGTCACGAACTGATGGAGGTTGCCATCTGGATCAGGACGACCGGACCAGGCGCTCATACCTACCTGGAAGTTTCCGGATTGCTGCTCGTTAAGAAGCGTCGCGTACTCGGTGGCGACCAGATTGACGTTGAAGCCCGCTTCGGACGTCATCGCCTGGATAATTTGCCCTACCTGCTGAGAGACAGGTGTATTGCCAACCTTGAGCTCAACGTTTACCGGGAGCTTCACGCCTGCTTCCGCCAGCAGCGCCTGGCTCCTGGCAATGTCTCGCGAGGGGAGTGGTAGCTCCTTATCGAAATAGGGGCTACTTTGTGGAAAGGGTTGATTGCCCGGCGCGTAGAGCCCTTCGAATACCACCTGGTTG
Source organism: Pseudomonas sp. LTJR-52 (assembly GCF_003691465.1). NCBI lineage: Bacteria > Pseudomonadati > Pseudomonadota > Gammaproteobacteria > Pseudomonadales > Pseudomonadaceae > Pseudomonas > Pseudomonas sp. LTJR-52. The sequence goes on along the minus strand of NZ_CP033105.1, from coordinate 2,731,096 downwards.
ATAGCGTCCCGGTCCATTGCCAGCTCGAAGGCCTTGCGGACACGCTTGTCACGTCCCAACGGATTTTTGGCTTTGTCACCATTGGCGACATTGACCATCAGTTGCATATACCCCAGGCCGGGCGTGTTGTAGACCGTAAGACTCCGGTCATCCTTGACCGCCTTGATGTCCGTAGGAGCAACACGTTCGACGATGTCCAGGTCTCCAGAGCGCAAGTTTGCGAGACGAACCGACGTGTCAGGTATGGGCAGGAAAATCACTTTATCAAAGTGATAGGCCTGCTTGTTCCAGTAATGATCGAAGCGCTCCAGCACGATGCGATCCTGCTGTACGCGCTGCACGAATTTATAGGGTCCGGAGCAGACAGGTTTGGACCCGACATCGCCTTGTGAGGCGTTGGGGGCAAGCATCATGCCGGCCCGGTCGGAAAGCTGGGCAATTAGGGTAGCGTCCGGTTGCTTCACCTTGATCGCTACGGTCTTGGAATCGATTACATCCACGTGTTCGATAGAGGCCAGTTCGCTCTTGCGCAGTGAATCGGGCAAGGTACGAGCTCGGTCCAGATTAAATTTGACCGCGGCGGCATCAAAGGCTTCGCCATCATGAAAGGTCACACCTTCACGTAACGTCATGGTCAGGGTTAGGTTGTCGTCGCTCCAGCTCCAGCCTGTGGCCAGTTGCGGTACAAAGGTTAGGTCCGGCGCAACATCCACCAGTTTGTCGCACAGGGCGGTGTATACCAGACGTCCCGAATAGGTTCGTGAACGGTGCGGATCCAGAACATCCGGGTCGTCCTGGATGCCGATGCGCAGGATGGTTTCGGCAAATGCCGTAGTACCGATCGTCAATAACAAGGCTCCAGTCAACAGGCGTACAGGATTCAAGGCTGGCTCTCCAGGGCAAGGGGCTGATGGCTTTTGAATAGATGAAGGCGTTGGGAGAAGGCGGGGCTGGGAGCTGGCACAATCAAATTGCCTGCTCCGGCATTCGCAACTTCGCGCCAGAAATGGCAGGCAACCTGACGCGCCCCTTCGACAGATTCAAAGGCAGGTTTTGCCTCTCTGCAGAGGGGGCGGGCATGGGGACAGCGCGTGTGAAAACGGCAACCGGGCGGTGGATTGGCCGGGCTTGGCATATCCCCACCCAATACGGGGCGAGCCCGTCGCAGACCGGGGTGGCTGACAGGCACAGCGGCCATAAGCGCTTGTGTATACGGGTGAAGTGGCGTTTCGAACAGCGTGTCGACCTCGGCCAGCTCCACGATCTCCCCGAGATACATCACGGCGACTCTGTCGCTCATATGGCGGATCACGGCCAGTCCATGGGCCACGATAAGCAGCGTCAGCCCAAACTGATGCTTGAGGTCTTCCAGCAAATTGACGACCTGCGCCTGGACCGACACATCCAATGCCGAAACCGGTTCATCCCCCAGGATCAAGCGTGGATTGGAGGCCAAGGCGCGAGCAATGCCGATACGCTGGCGTTGCCCACCGGAAAACTCATGGGGATAACGGTTGGCATGTTCAGGGGCCAGGCCCACGGTATGCAAGAGCTCTGCTACTCGTGCTGCGCGATCTGCACGGTGGCTATCGGTATGCAGCCAGATGGGTTCGCCAATGATAGAGGCCACTGTCATCCGGGGGTTGAGTGAGGCAAAGGGATCCTGAAAGATGATCTGCAATTCCCGCCTTGCCTGCCGGAGCTTATCCGAAGGCAGGTTTCCCAGGTTTCTGCCTTCGTAGATGACATCGCCAGCGGTAGGCGCCAGCAGGTTGAGCAGCAATCGCCCCAGGGTTGACTTGCCGGAGCCCGACTCGCCTACCAAGGCTAATGTCTCGCCTCGTCTGATCGACAGGGAAACATCCGTGACGGCTTGAACAGGAGCCTTCTTGCGTTGCAGAAAGCCTGTAGGTGACGTGAAGTGTTTGGTCAGATGAAGGCCTTCAAGAATAGGGCGTTCGGGCGTTTTCATGCGCTAACTCCCAAGTGCTGCTCCAGCGGTGTACGAATGCATGCTGCCAGATGCCCTGGTGTGATCTCGCGTAGCGGGGGACGATCTGCGCGGCACGCCTGAATCACAAAAGGGCAGCGGCTGGCAAAGCGGCAGCCACTGGGCATTTCTGCAGGCGTGGGAACACGGCCGGCAATGGTGGCCAAGCGATCTTCACGCGGGCCCATCGAGGGCATCGAGCCCATCAGGCCAATGGTGTAGGGGTGCTGAGGGTCATCGAACAGCGCAGTAACGGGACCGCTTTCGACAACCTGGCCCGCATACATGACCGCTACATCGTCAGCTACTTCTGCAACGACGCCCAAATCATGGGTAATCAGCATCATGGCTGTTCCGGTTTCGGCTTGCAGGTTTGCGATCAGGGAAAGAATCTGCGCCTGAATGGTTACATCCAGTGCAGTGGTTGGTTCATCGGCAATGATGAGGGCTGGGTCGTTGGCAAGCGCCATGGCAATCATGGCCCGCTGGCGCATACCCCCTGACAATTCGTGGGGAAAAGCCTCCAGCCGTTGAGCCGCTGCGGGTATACGGACTTTTTCCAGCATCTCCAATGCCCGGCGGCGGGCTTGTTGGGGCGACAGGTTTTGGTGACGCGCGACGCTCTCGGTGATCTGATCACCTATGGTGAATGCCGGATTGAGTGACGTCATGGGTTCCTGAAAGATCATTGCCAGGCGGTTACCGCGTACATCCAGGCGACGCTGCTCAGTCATTGCCAGCAAAGGTTCGCCAAGGAAGGTCGAGGTATCGGCATGCACTTGGGCGCTATCCGGTAGAAGCCCCATCAGCGCCATGGATGTCACGCTCTTGCCGCAGCCGGACTCACCAACAATGGCCAGGGTTCGACCCGGCGCAATGTCGAATGACAAGCCATCTACTACATTGGCCGCTGCACCTTTGAAGCGAACGGTCAGGTTACGGATACTCAAGACAGAGCATGGGGATTCGCTCATAAACTGTTCACCAGATCGTGATGGATAACGGTGTCGAGCGCCTGTTGCAACGCACGCAAATGGCCACGCATGGCCATCGCCGCCTTGCCGGGGTCACGCTGTTCGATCGCGGACACAATGTCGTCGTGATCATGGCTATAGGCATGCATGCGGTCAGTGTTGCGAGCACGCTGGCGCAGGTCGCGCCAGACAGAGTCCAGGCGAATGGCATCGAACATTTCGAAGATATCCAGCATCAGTCGGTTGCCAGCGGCTTCCGCAATGCCTCTATGAAAGGCGCTGTCCCAGAGTTCCAGTGCTTCTGCATCGGGCGTCTGGGCATTGAGTTGTTGGCCGGTACGTTCAGCGAGCCTCCGCAGCATTGCCATCTGCTCGCCGCTGGCGCGAATGGCAGCCAGTGAGGCAAGAGCAGGTTCCAGGTAAAGGCGGGCCTCCATGATTTCGATGAAGTTGGTTCGGCTGGACAGCCTGGTAAAGCTCAGGGACGCACTGGGTGGGGTTGGGCCTACAAAGGTGCCTTTGCCCTGGCGGCGCCACACCTGTCCTTCTGCTTCAAGCACTGAAAGGGCGCGGCGAACCGAGCGACGGCTAACGCCAAAGCCAGCAGCCAGATCACGCTCCGGAGGCAGAGGTCGTTCCGGAAATGCCGAATGCTGTGCCACCAGCTGGCGAAGGGCATCGAGTGCCATCCGGGCTGATTGATCGATAGGAGTTTCCGTTTCGCACGTTTGCATCATGCTCTCTCAGGCCAACATGAATGTCTGTCTGTGCGCCTCGTATATGCTTGATAGTAGGGCGCAACAGTTACAGGCAGTTTTGCAAGCGAGATGCCAATAGCGATTGGTTCATACTGGCGAAACGGTTATGACCGGGCGCTTAGGCTATGACTACAGGCGTGTCAGGCTTTTGGTACAAAGGTGTTGAGGCAGGGAGTAGGGGATGATCTGGCATTGGTTCAGTCTCTACGCGAACCAATTTCTGGAATGGTTACGGGAATGGTCCGTTTACGGGCGACACTGCACGTTAACGGTGCGGCTAGGGTGACTGACAGGACCGAACATCTATGCCCGGTCCTGCTTTCATTAATCAGGAGGAGGGAACGCCCTTTTCCCAGGCACTCCAGTTCTTAACGATGTCCTGTACCAGAGGATTGCCTGTACGGAACAGGTTTTCCAGGGCGGGTTCGAAGCCGCCTTGCTTGGCGTAGTCGATCAGGTTCTCAACATCTGAATACCCCTCATAAGGGCGGTCGAAGTCAGAGCCGCCACGCACTACGGCTAGGCGCTGGATATCGACACGGCCCGTACGGCTGGCCCGTAGCAGCGCCTCATAAGTAGCGTTGTCTTCCTGCTGCGTAGTGCAGTAACGGCCTTTTCCATCCGTCAGCGTACGCGTCCATTCTTCGGCGCGCTGAGAGAGCAGCGTACCGGAGAACCAGGTGTCGCCGGCGACAGTGTCACAGCGGGTAACCACGGGAGGCTGGTTGGCAGGCGCATAGCTATACTTTTTGCGCCACGCAGTAGACTCGGGGCTTTCGATGAGCTTGACGTCCTTGGAAAGGGCATAAGCCTTTTCCATCAGCTTCTGGTTAACCTCGAACACCTCGGTCTTGTAGTCCAGAGGAGGCTTTTGAGTGGGATGACGCGTATTGATACCCAGATAGCCACCTTTCCAGTCAGCCGGAGCTTCTCGAGCGTCCAGCTCCCATTGGATGCCGAAATCCACGAGATAGTGCGCCCATGCCGTAGTGCCAATGGTACCCTCGTGCGGGTTGATTCCTGCAATACCAGCGACCAGGAAATAGGTCTTGCGCAGATCGAACTTGGGCGAGAAGGCTAATGCCATAGTCGAGGCCGCGGCATTGGTGTGCCCCATTGCGGTCGTCATCAGACACACCTGCGCTTCATTACAGAGCACATCCGGATACTCGGCAGACAGCCCTTCGACCGGCACCTTTCTATCGAGCTTGAGTTGCTCGATCCAGGTCTTGGCTTCCGGGCCAAACATGGCGATCAGCATGACTTTGGGCGCAATGGGTTTCTCCGCTGCGGATACCTGGGGCGCCGCGGTAAGCCCGCCCAGCAGACCTGCCAGTCCTAGCGCACTTGCGAGGGATTTTTTCAGCATGGGATGGAATAGCCTCTTATAGAGTGAGCGTGAAAAACCTGACCGGATGTTCAAGGTACATGCCAGCGCTACGCGCAAACGCGCAAAAGCGGTTGTCTGCAACACGAATCGCTGATAGAACGCGGGTTGGCTTCACGGGCTGGCAGTATAGAAAAAGCAGTGACAACAAAGGGCCAGCCATGAGTTTTTTAATGTATGCAGAAACCTGTTCAACCCGAACAGGGGAACTATAGTTCTTCCGTTAGCAACCAAGGCAGGTTGTACAGCTGTTCTGCCTCAGATCGAAGCATAAGAGGACGCATGACTTTCTTCGCTTGGAAAGCGCCGCGCGCTATACGTAAGTGGAAACTGCCCCGTTCGGAAAAAAAACGAGTGTCTCCCTCCACCGCTTCGGCCGGAACATCCGGTAGTCAGGCAGCCCATGCGCCCATGGCGGTTCCGCATATTGTGCCGATTGTGCTGGAAGCAAGGGCAGGGGCACCCGAACAGCCAGCTGTACGCATTTTCCTGGGAACCGAGCCTGCACAATACCGCGCCGAGCGGATCTTCGTGTATTCGTTGGAACAGGTGCGCAATCCTGATCGGCGTTACGAGGTCTACCGCATGACCCGTCTGCCGGGCTTCGATGAAAGCCGCTGGCGTACCGGGTTTACGAATTATCGATTTGCCATTCCGGATCTGGCCGGACGTCACGGGCGCGCCATTTATAACGATGTGGATCAGATCTATACGGCTGATCCGGCGGACCTCTTTGATCAACCTATGGGTGAGCATGGTTATCTGGCGTTAACCCCAAACGACACGGCCGTCGCCTTGATCGATTGCGAGCGCATGATCGAGGTCTGGAATTTTGAAAAGGCACGTTGTGAAAGCAAGAAGGCTTTGCACGCCCAGGCTGCCGAGAAGCCCGGCCTATGGGGACAGCTCGACCCCGTCTGGCATGCGCGTGACCTTGAGTATGAGCATGGCCGTTCCAGATTGCTGCACTACACCACACTGCACTTGCAGCCCTGGCGGCCAACACCTGAGCAATACTCCTATCAGATCAACCCGTATGCCGAGTATTTCCTGAGCCTTGAGCAGGCGGCCAATGCTAAAGGTTACGAGCCTTACACCATGGCGAGTCCGAGCTCGGGCTTCAACGCAGCCTGTCAGACGCTGGCGTCGCCTCCTGCGTCTCTGCCATCGGATGTCTTGTCCTTTGCAAGCGCACTGAGCGGCAACGATATCGCCTTCGTAGGGCACTGGACCGATGTTCATAAGGACTCACTGGCTACGACTCACTACCGCTTCGAGCAATTGCGCCAACCAGACCTGCCCAGCCATGACCTTTTGGCGGTCAGTGGTCTTGAGCATCTGCCACCGGAAGATGTGCCCTGGCTCGTGGACCGGCTGTTCAGACTTAGTCGTAGTTTTGTCTACATCCGGGCAGGAATGGGGACGGATGAGTCACTCATCAGCTCAATCAAGGGATGGCGGGCACTGCTGCGCCGTGTGTCCCAGCGCTATCCAGATCGTTGCTGGCAGCTTGACTGCGAAGACGGTAACGGCACTTTGCAGCGTTATCTGGCGGACTTCCCGTTACGTTCCCGACGGGCAGAGGCGCTGCCCAGAGTGTGGGTACTGCTGGGCCAACATGCGGGCGATAATGCACAGCTGGTTGCCATTGCCGAGTCGCTTGGCTGGCCATATGAATGCAAGGAAACGCGGTTCAAGCCGGCCAAGTATGTACCGGGTGCCTTGTTGCAGGGCAAGATGGCTCAGTCCGCGCCGGGTCTTGCCGCGCCCTGGCCGGATCTTGTCTTGAGTTCGGGCCGGCGTACAGCCCCGGTGGCGCACTGGATCCAGCGCCGTTCCGAGGGGCGGAGTCGTCTGGTAGTCGTTGGGCGCCCACGTGCACCGTTATCCAGCTTTGATCTGGTCCTGACCACACCTCAATACAGCCTGCCACTGCGGGACAACGTAGTGGATTTACCCGTGCCCTTTATCCAAAATCAGGCACCGTCTGACCAAGAGCTGACGGTCTGGAAAGAGCGTTTTGCGCATCTGCCACGGCCCTGGGTCGCCATGTTGGTAGGGGGAAGCAGTACTCCTTACGAACTGGACAAGGCAGCGGGGCGAACACTGGGTGCCCAGGCCAGCGCTGCTGTCGGGGCCAAGGGGGGATCGCTTCTGATTTCTACAAGCCCCCGTACGGCGGAACCGGTCATTCAGTCGATTCTGGGGGCCATCGAGACGTCCCACTGGTGCTACCGTTTCGATAAGGGCAGCGACAACCCTTACCGGGCATTGCTGGCGTTGGCCGATGCCTTCATCGTGACCGGTGAAAGTGTCTCCATGCTGACGGAGGCTGCCTTGACCGGCAAACCGGTTGCAGTTTTCCCATTACCGGTACGGCGCCATTTCAAGGCGCGTGTGCATCATGCGCTTGAACGCAAGCTGGGCGTGATTGACCGGGTGGCAGGTAGCCGTGGCACGCCCCGGCAGCAGAACAAGACCGGACGACTTTACGACAGTCTTGTAGAGGAAGGGCTCATCAAGCGTGAGCGAAGAATCGAGGAAGTTCATGTAGCGCTGGGGCTTTTGCCTTTGCCGCAGGGACTTGATCAAGTGCCAGGTCTTTCGCCAGCGCTTATGGCTACCTCACGCCAGCGTGCTATCGAGGCTGTACGGGCCGTGATTACAGGCGAGCGGGCCTTGTCGGCAAATCGCATCTAGGCATACATGCAGGCGGTCCGCTGGGCCGCATCGAATACCGTCAGGATACACGTACAATGACCAACGCCGCACCTCCTGTTGCCGCTAAAACAAAAGTCAAACGCAGCGCCCTCTACCGGACCGGTAAAAAGCTGCGGCCCGCGCTTAACAGCTATCTGGCTAAAAATTCTCTGGTCGGCGATCCGCCTGTATTCGATAAGCAGCTGTTTCCCTGGACGGCCTCGTTGGAACAGCATTGGGAGGAGATACGGCAGGAGGTGCAACAGCTCTTGCAGGGTATGGATTCAATTCCTGCGCTTCGCGATATTTCGCCTGATCACCGCAGGATCGCCGAGGGTAATAGCTGGCGCTCCTATTTTCTGTGGGGGTATGGCTACAAGATCGAAGAGAACTGCCAGCGTTGTCCAAAGACCACCGAGGCCTTGTCTGTAGTGCCTGGTCTGAACAGTGCTTTCTTTTCCATCCTGACGCCGGGTGCGCACATTCCACGGCATACCGGAGTGACCAAGCGCATCATGACGTGTCACCTGGGACTGCTGACGCCCACTCCACGTGAAAACTGCCGCATTCAGGTAGGGGATGAAATGGTCTATTGGGACGATGGCAAATGTATCGTGTTCGATGACACCTATCCCCATGAGGTCTGGAATGAAACCGATCAGACCCGGGTCGTGCTACTGATCCAGTTCAAACGGCCACTGCGCCTCCCAGGACGGCTCTTGGGTGACCTGTTTTTAGGCGCAGTAAAACGGAGCCCATTCGTTCAGGAAGCACGTCGCAATCTTGCTGCGTGGGACGATGCTCAGAAATTGCTGGATGAATAGCCGCGGTTGAGTGGCGGCTCGACGCCAGGAAACGCCGAGCCGTTATTCTATCGTTACGGCTCCAAACCACGTTCCCAGGCGCGATGGTTGCGCCGCGCATCCTGAATGAAGGGTGACCAGCGAATCAATCGTAGGATGATCCGGTTAAGCAGCGAGCCTGGCCAAGCCAGGGGTCGTTGAATGTCCAGGAACAGCACTACGCGAACGCCATCGGTCTCGTTCCAGACCTGATGCCGGTAGGTGTCGTCAAAGATCATGCACTTACCGGTTTCCCAGTGCCGGGTCTCGCCGCCCACCTCAATACGGCACTTTTCTTTCGGCTCGGGGACGACTAGCCCCAGGTGAGCCCGGAGCAGTCCGTTGTAGGGACCGCGGTGCAGTGGGATGTGCTTTCCAGGCTCCAGAATGGAAAAGAACGCCGTGAACATGCCTGGGATGGACTCGATGATGCGAGTTGTCTCCGGGCAGCGCAGGCAGTTGCCATCCATCTTGTAGCCGTATCCGTACAGGAAGAAGGTTTTCCAGCGATCATCCTGAGTGATGTTTTTCTGGTCTTTGGAGATGTCCTGAAAATTGGGAATCTTGTGCTTGTTTTGCAGGACTTCATTCAGCTCGGCACGAATCGTTTCCCAGTGGGTTTCCAATTCAGGCACCCAGGCAAACTGGCCGGCATCGATAAAGGGTGTCGTTTCTACCTTGGAGTAGTGCTTGATCGCTTTTTCCAGGCGCTTGATGATCCAGAGACCGATCGCCACACTGGGGCGGTGCTTTTTGCGTTTACGTTTCTGAGTAGACAGCGTGGCGTTGTCCTGGGTCTTTTCCACTCTTCACCTCGTAGGCAGTGCCGCATGGTTCCTGATGCAAGCGAAGAGCGCTCCGCTTGCGTTCGATTTAGCGTAAACGACGTTCCCTCAATAACCGCCACAGCAACGGCCAGCCGAAGATCAGCGGGTAGCGGCGCAGCCGAGGCGTTACCTCAATTGGCCGGCCCATATGCCGTTCTAGCTTCCAAGCGATGTAGTCCACTCCATTCTCGAATGTGAAAACGGACTTCATGAGCCGAAGAATATTCAGCATTCGTCCCTGGCGCCGCCGGGTGCTCCACAGCTGTCGGCTTTGGAGCAAGCGCTCACGGGAAGGCATATGCGAATAAAGATTCTCTTCAGACGCTATTCGATGCATGCCGGAAAAGTCACTGGCAACGGCTGCCGTTAACTGACGGTAGTAGGTTTTATCATAATGAACCAGCTCGGCAGGCCGACTTGCAGCTTCTGGACGCAGTTCAGTGCCGTAGCTCAAGGCAAGGCCCGTTTGCCATAACTGTTCACTGCTAAAGCGTTCCGGCATCGAGGGCAGTGTCTGTTCCACCAACCTCAAAACGGCGTAGCCCAGTGCCTGATAAATATGCTGTCGCGTCGTGTCATCCCTGCAGTACACCAGGCGAGACGGTTGTGCAAACCGGCCCCACAGATAGCTCTGAAACCAGTGAGCCGTGCCGCGCTCCAGATCCTTCAGCGAAAGCACCGCGCATTTGGTTTGCAGTACGTCTCCCTCAGACGTGCGGACCTGTAACATGAAAACGTTAGGCGGCAGCCACATATTGGCGACTTTGAGCAGTGCATTGGCATGTGCCCCCGCATAACTGTCGACGATAGCGTACAGGTCAACGATGCCTTCGGCCGGATTGCCACTTCGCAGGCAGGAGCCATAAAACAGCACGCCCACGACGGACTCGCCAAACCGTGCCTGGACCGCTTCACACAGGCAATCGAGTTCTTGGCGTACCGGTTGCCCGCTTTGCCTGGCGATCACCTCAAGCAATGCCGGTGAAGGACGGGGGAGCGGGGCAAGATCAGGCATGGCCGGCCTCAGTAGGTTAGAAAGCGCAGGGGAGCGGTGGTTGAAAGACGAATCGGGCAAGTAGCCTCGAACTGTTCGCCGTCCAGAAGAAAATGTGAGCTGCCCTCAAGACTGAGCGTACTGAGGTTACGACTGATATAGCCGTCCCGCTCATGCGCAACCGATTTGCCGCGACCGCACAGCAGGAACGGTAGCACGCGTATCAGCCGTCGCGGCTGATGCTCGACGGCTGTGAAATGCATGGGGGCCGCTTCGGTGCCCCAATACGGGCGGCAGCCGATCAACAGATTATCGAGCGTTGACGCGAGTACTAGAAGCCAGCTGCTGCTCCAGTCATGCGTATCGGTTCTCAGTGACGCGGGTGTGGCTGGGAGAAGTGGATGGGGTTTGCTGCGCAGCAGCGACAGCAGCATACGGATAAAGGCCAGGGCAGGGCCTAGCGCACCGCGTACACCCGTGGGGCGAACATGCTGATGAAAATACCGGACACCGCTAAGAATCGCTCCCGTGCCGAAAAACATTCCGTACTGTGGCCCGTTCGTCTCGTCGCCCACGACTTTTAGCGCGGCGCGCTCCACCTGGCGCGGCGCCGCTCCCTGGCCCTTCAGCCAGGCGTGCAAGGCCTTCAGTACGGTCTCAGGTTTCGCCCGTGTGCCCAGATCGGCGGCACTCATGTTTGTGGTGCCACCGGCAATCACCAACAAAGCAGGTAAGGGCGTGAAGGACGTTTGCAGCAGAGCCGTCAGGACGGCTTGTAACGTGCCGTCGCCGCCGATTACAACCACAAGTTCTGGTGAGTTTCCCTGCCATTGAAGCAGCGCGCGGGTAATATCCGCTGGCTCTGAAGCCTCATGCAACATGACACCGGGCAGGGTGGCAATCGATGCACGTAAAGGCTGCAGACATCGACGAACACGACCGCTCAATGGATTCATGAGTATCCCGATCCGTTTCGGTACGGGAAGTTCGTATTCAGGCATCGGCCAGCCCGGAGCGGGGAGCAAATAGCCGAACCACCGGACGATGCCCTTCAGCCTTGAGGTCGATCTGGCTCAACCACGGCTGCAATTCAGCACCGCGTCGCCGCAACGTAATGGCCCATATGACGCGCCACGCCAGAACAAGCGTCGAGATGACTGTCCAGGCTGCCACCAGTAGCAGTCCCAGATCATTGGCCCCAGCAGCCCATGCCAACGTGAGCAGCAAGAGATTGGGATTGCGGCGGGCCGTAACCAGTCGGTTCAGCGAGTCGAAGGGTTTCCAGAGGAACATCGAAAAAGGGGCGGCAAACTTGAACGAGCCTTCGCACAGGCGTCCTGCTACATAGCCAATAAAGATAGCCCAGAACACGAGAGAAAGCGGCAGGCTGTAGCTCCAGGTTGCAGCAAGGCCCATACCCCAGGCGATGTACCAGAGCGGGGGGTGCACGATGTCGAGGGCGTGGTCGAAAATATTGCCAAAGCGGGTCGAGGTTACCGTTACGCGGGCAAGTTTGCCGTCCACGGTGTCGAGAAAGGTCATGATCCAGCCGGCGATCAGGCCCAGGCCGAACTGCCCGTTCCAAAACCACCAGCCGGCCAGGATGGCCAGCACATAACTGGCGGTCGTGACGTGGTTGGGACTCAGGCCCAGACGAACACACAGGTGGGTCACCCAGCGTGCCGGCACAGGCCAGACGCCGCGGGTGATAAAGTCCGTTACACCCTTGTACGCACCATTGAACAAGGACTTTTCCAGGTGCTGGCGGTTGCTTTGGGTGATTCTTGCTACCCAAGGCTGATCGAACTTGCGCAGCTGGGTCTGTAGGCCGGAGGCTACGGTGTCAGGTTGCGCAGGACGTAGCTGAGCGACAGCAGGTGCATTCAGGTCGGCCACGCCAGACAAGCGCGAGGCGGAGAGTCGGGCCGCGACAACCGCGCCATCCCGAGGGTCCTGCAAGGCAACGTCTTGGGTATCCAGCAATCCTCTTAATACCCGGTCATCGTAAAGGTAATCCTCGCGCAGCAGCAGAACATCACCTTCAGCAGGAAGCGCTTCGCCGGGGCTGGCCAGATGCGCCTTGGGAAATTTCTTCAGGATTCTTCGCAGCCGCTCCCGTGAGGTCAGGCCCCACAAGATCACCTCGCAACGGCCTACCAGATGGACCTGTATCGTCATAAGTTCTGCCTTAGTCCACGCAATGGATGTGTTATTTAAATTATTAAGCCTTGCGAGCCCTGTCTGACGAGGGCCGCCGCCTGTTTGGCAGCCTTTCGTACCGCCTTATCGTTTTCTGTCGAACCGAAAAATCAGGCTCATCGAGAATACCAGCATTAACAGCGCCGGAACGGTTCCCACCAGAACAGGAACAAGTCCGAACAGAATGCCCAGGTTTACAATAATCTGATTGGTCAAATAAACCAGCAGTCCCGTCACTGCGCCAAGGGCCAGCTTGCTGCCCAGCCCGGTGGAGCGTACCTGGCTAAATGAAAAAGGCACTGCCAGCAGTATCATGGCCAGGGTCAGCAGAGGTGTTCCAAGCTTTTCCCATAAGGCCACTTCATACTGGGCCGCTGGTTGCGCGGTACCCTTCAGGAATTCGATGTAGTGGTAAAGCTGCCGAGAGGAAAGACTCTCCGCCGGAAGCGCAACCTCCTGCAGGCGCGTTTCAGGCAGCACTGATTGCCAAATCATCTGATCCATGTGCTCGACCGTCTCGTCACCATCGACCCAGCGCTTTACCGTCACATCATGCAGCTGCCATATCCCCTTGGGCTGAATGTCGGCATAGTTGGCAAACAGATACTCCTTGAGTACCTCGTCGCCGTCAAAGCTGAACACTTCGATATGGGTAGGAATCCGTCCCAGGCGCAGCCCGCCTACACGAACGAACTGCTGGTCCTTACGCCCCCAGATGCTGCCATCCTTGCCATTCCCTTCGACTGAGGCAATGGCATGTGCACGTAGCTGAATAGCGCTTTGCTGAAGAGGCGAGGCAGCAAACTCATCGACTGCCGCCAGTGCTACCGCAAGCAGCGCGCCGGCTAACACGGTACTCAGTCCGATACGAGCAGCAGAGATGCCAGCAGCACGCAGCGTGTTGAGCTCTTGCGTCAGAGCCAGCTGCCCCAGTGCAGCGATACCGCCCAGCAAGGCAATGAAGGGGCCGAGTTCTACCATGCGTCGAGGCAGCGTCATGGTGACTACCTCAATGGCCTGGACAAGCCGGTAATCTCCGCCGATGTCATCAAGCTCCCCGACAAGGTCCAGGGTACTGAACAGTGGCAGTAACAATGCGGCAGCAGCTATGAAGCCCATGAAGAGGGACTGCAACAGGTACTTGTCGATGATCTTCATGCCGTGCGGATCCGCTTCTTGCCTACGTCCCGCCGAATGGCGACAAGCAGCGCCAGCATCATGAGAATAGGGATCAGCCACATGCCGGGAAAGAGGGGCAACGAGCCATTGCCAACCATGCTCCGGCAAATGTCGCTGGCATAGAAAACCAGAGCAAATGCTGCCGTGACCGGTAACATTCTCGCAAAACGGCCCTTGCGGGGAGCGGTATAGCTAAGTGGTATGGCAAAAAGTGCCAGCAGTAGGGTGGTGATGCCTCGGGTCTGGCGCCATTGCAGCTCTGCCTGATCAGATAAGGCTGACGAAGCTGCCAGTGCACTGCTAGGTGCGGCCTTGCGGCGATACTCGGCTGTTTGTGCAACCGGCGCCAGGTGCAGGGTCATATCCTTGAAAAGCATGGTCTGGTCCCGGCTGCCCTGGCGCTCCAGCGAGTAGGCAGTACCCTGTTCCAAGGACAGAACAGGGTTTTCCGGGTTAGGGTCCGTAATCAATGCTTGGCGGGCCCTGAACAGGTGGGCTCTTTCTGCGCCGCTGTCGTAGATCAGCACATCCTTTAACGCGCCTGAGTCAGGCTCGATGTGTTTTGCCAGGATCATCCGACCATTGTCTTCATTGACGTTGAAGCGTTCGGCCTGCAAATGATTGACGTCCAGATCCGTTTTGGACTGCTGTTCGAGTCGATAAGCGTTGTCATATGCCCAGGGTCGGCCATAGAGGGAAAGGCAGGCAACCGCGATCGCAACGGGCAGCGCAATCAACAGGATGGCTTTATACAGGCGCAGCGGGCTGACACCTGATGCAGCAATAGCCGTCATTTCCGTATCGTGGTACAAACGTCCCAGGCTCAGGACGACCGCGACATAAAGCGCTACAGGGACAAGCACTTCGAGCGCAATAAGTACCTTGTAATAGACGATATCCAGAACGACACTCAGTGCCAACGTGCCATTCGCAGCTTCAGCCAGATAGCGTTCCGAGGAGTAGCTGGCAAAAATGAAGGTGAGAATTCCCACCATGGCCAGTAAAGGACGGCATACCTCGGAGATAACATAACGCTCAATTAGACGCATGAACTCTGGAGCCTTCTGTGGTTCCAAAACACCCGCCGGTTACTATACCGTTTATTCATACGTAACTGGCTGAATAACCATCCTTAAATGTTTGGCCGGGGTTTGGCTGCTTCGAGGTGGTTAAGTTCCTTCCTGTTAGGAGACGGCATTGAATCATCTTGAACGGAATGAGCCCCGTCGGGCGATCATTTTAAGTGCGGGGCAAGGACGTCGGCTTCTTCCTTATACCGAAAACAAGCCCAAGTGCCTTATCGAGCTTGAGGGGCGTACGGTCATCGAGTGGCAGATCGATGGTCTGATGGCCGCTGGAATAGAAGACATTACGGTTGTTGTAGGCTATGAGGCGGGTCAGGTAGAGCGCGTATTGAGCGACCGTTATGGTGCAGGTGTCATCCACACGCTGTTCAATCCCTTTTATGAGGTTGCGGATAACCTGGCCAGTTGCTGGATGGCGCGTGAAGCCATGCGTGATGATTTTCTGCTACTCAATGGCGATACGCTGTTTGATCTACCGGTACTCAAGCGTCTTTTGGGTGCGTCGCCACGGCCTATCACACTGGCCATCGACCGCAAGCCCTCCTATGACAGCGATGATATGAAGGTCTGTCTCGAAGGCGATCAGCTGATGCGTGTGGGCAAGACGTTGCCGTTGCCAACGGTCAATGGCGAATCAATCGGCATGATGTACTTCCAGCCGGAGGGGGGCGTTCTGTTTCGCAAGGCGCTTGAAGACAACATGCGCAAGCCTGAAGCCCTGCAACGCTGGTATCTGAGCATTATCGATGAAATCGCTCAGCAGACCGGCCAGGTTTACGTACAGTCCATCGAAGGACTGAGCTGGGGCGAGCTGGATTTCCCCCAGGATCTCGAAGCTGCCAAGCACAAGGTGCATACCTGGCAGATGGCGATATCAGCGGCGGCTCAATACTGAGCCGCTTCACGCCCGACTCTTTCCGCCAGGATCGTCTCTACCAGTTGACGGTCCGCTGGCGTATCCACATCAACTGCGGCTTCGGCGAAGGGTAGCACCACCGCGCCAATTCGCATGTTCAGTTTGCGTGACAACCGCTCCAGCGCCTGCTCCAAGGTCAACGTTCCCGCCAGGTAGCGAAGCACTGTCGTCCAGCCCAAAGCACCCGTGATGACTCGCCATGGTCGCTTGCGCTCCTGCTCGATCCGTCTCCAGAAGGGAGCCAGCTGATGACCACGCTCCGTCATAAACGCAAACAGGTTGCAGCCACAGAAAGGGCCGTCCTTGAGCTTGATCGCCGTACGGCGATTTCCGGGAAAGCGCGCCTTGACTGTTTCCAGGCGAGCAACGCCCACCACAAAGTCACATCCGCTGCGCCGGGCCTCGGTCAGGAAGTAATCGACTATGTCCGGCGTCAACAGTGCATGGTCGGCAGTCGTCAATAACACCGGTTGCGTTGGATCTTCCGCCTCAAGACCGAGAGCGGCGCTGGCGCTGGGAGAGTTAGCATGGCTCAGCCAGTTGATTTCACCGGCTTGCAGCCATGCTTCTACCTGAGGTTCCTGGCGCAACAGGGCGCGGGTAGGACCTATGAGCGTAATGCGCTCCACCAGAGGGCTTGAGCGCAGGGTGCTAGTCACACGGCGAACCATTGGAATGCCGCCTACGGTTGCCAATGCCTTGCAGTCCACACCGGCCGCCGTTGCCACTGCGTCCCCGTCATGTCGATCAGCAGCCAGAACCAGCGCCGAAAAGGGTTTGGATTCAGAGCTGCTTTTCATAAACGCGGTATCGCTTGTACTGGTGGGTGCCAATCTGCTCGAGAATAGTGCGCATGCCGGTATTGCTTTCCAAAATCCAGGACATCTCCAGTGCTTCGAGGCCGTGCCTGACGAAGGGTGGTTTGAGCGCTTCGATCAGGAGCAGCGCCAGCGTAGGACCGAGGCGGCTGAATTGATGTTCCTGACGTACCCCCATCAACGGTACACGAGCCGTGGTTGGCTTGCGAATCTTCAGTCGCCACAGCAGACGCAGCCAGCCAAAGGGCAGGAGCTTGCCGTTGAGTGGCCTGATCACTTCATTCAGGTTGGGCAGGGCAATGATGAATGCGCTGGGCTTGCCATCTACTTCGGCGATGTACAGCAGGTCATTGGGCACCAGCAGCTTGAGGTTATTACCCATCTCCCGGAACTCGGCTTCGGTAAAGGGAACGAAGCCCCAGTTGTTGGCCCAGGCATCGTTGAAGATATCGCGCAGCGTCTGCATTTCTTCGGCGAAACGGCTACGGTCCAGCGTTCGGATGCGAACCCGCCCACGGTAGCGATCCATCATCCGGCGCATGGTCGGCGTGAAGTTGAGCTCGTCCGTACGCATCCAGTATGCCAGAAGATCGGCAGCGGGCCGGTAGCCATTGTTCTCCAGCTGCTGGCTGTAGTAAGGGTGGCCATGGCTCATCATGAACATTGGCGGTGTATCGAAGCCTTCGACGAGAAGGCCACTCTCCTCATTGATGGTCAGGCTGAAAGGGCCTGTAATACGACGAGCGCCTTGCTCGAGCAGCCAAGCTTCAGCCGTATCAATCAGTGCCTGAAAGACGGACGGATTATCAATGGCTTCGAGCATGCCGAAGTGACCGGTGTCCTGACCATGACGCTCTCGATGGAGCGTGTCCACCTGCGCCGTGATACGTCCTACCGGCTCGTGGCCTGACCAGGCGATCCAGGCCCGCCATTTCAAATGTTCGAATACGGGATTTTTTCGGGAGAGGTGCTCGTGGCGCTCGAAATGCAAAGGTTCGACCCAGTTCGGGTCGCTCTTGTAGAGGCGGCCCGGGAAACCGATAAAGGTCGCCATATCCGTCTTGCTGACAACCGGTTTGACTTCGATTGTTCCTTTGATCCCGGAAGTAAGTTGGTCCACATGAAGGCCTTTGGCTTGGTTAGCTGAACAATGCTTCGCGTTGCACTAGAAACATGCTTCCTTACATACACGCATTACTTCTTCCCACGGCACGATTATGCGCTTATGGTTTACGGATGTTTCAAAAAATAACAAGCATTAGTGATTCGAATAGGCTTTCAAAGCAGCGCATAAACATTTAACTTCCGTAGCCGAACCTAATCATACGATGATCAATGGGGCCTGGATGGAATCGACTGATGCGTTGAGCGCCACCATGAAGAAGTTTGGCGCTCCTGATACCGTGATTCGCGATTACCGTTATTGGGCGGTGCTGTTGCGCGCCCAGCAGGTAACGTTGGGCTCTCTAGTATTGATTGCCAAGGAGCAGGTGACGGCCTTTGCCGAGTTGAGTCCGGCAGCATTTGCAGAGCTCAAGGCCGTTACTGTCGATATTGAAAGTACTTTAAAAACTATCTTCAACTACGACAAACTGAACTATCTAATGCTGATGATGGTCGATCCAGACGTCCATTTTCATGTAATACCTCGTTACAACAGTCCCCGTACTTGGGCTGACCGGGAGTTCAGTGATAGTGCCTGGCCAGGACCCCCTCAGTTGAATTCATCAATTGAGCTTCAGGAGGTCGACAGCGTTAATTTACGTGATGAACTGATGCGCCGCTGGCCTTGCTGATCGGCCCGCTGCATGCGATGTGCTGAAAGCAGGACCAAAGGGATGGCCGAACTGTACATGTCTGCAACACTAACTCAACACGGTTTACCTCAGCGCCTGGCTGACTTCTCGACGTTGTCGGAAGCGCTTGATTATGCAGCTGAAGGAGAAACAGGGCTGAACTTCTATGATGGCCGTTGCCGCCTGACGGCTGTTGTACAGTACGGTGCCCTTAGAAGAGAGGCTCTCAAAGTCGCTAAAAGGCTTCATGGTTTGGGCCTTGAGCGGGGAGATCGGGTTGCCCTGATCGCCGACACCGACCTGTCGTTCATGGAGGTTTTCTACGGCTGTCAGTACGGTGGCTTTGTACCCGTTCCGCTGCCGATTCCCTCGGGGCTAGGCAGTCACGATATCTACGTCAAGAAACTCAAGGGACTCCTCAAGAGTTGCGAAGCCTCTGCCGTATTCGCACCGGCCGAGTTGGTCAAGTTTGCCGAGGAGGCCGCTGAGCAGCCGATGCGATTCATCGGTACGGCCAAGGAGCTCTCCCTGCGCCCGCTTCTAGCAGTCGAGCTGGCGCCTTCCCGTGCCGATGAGGTCGCGTACCTGCAGTACACTTCTGGCAGTACCCGTTTCCCCCGTGGTGTCGTTGTAACGCAGCGGGCTGTTATGGCGAATCTGCAAGGCATTACGCGAGATGGCCTGGGCGTTCAGCCGGGTGATCGCTGCGTCTCGTGGTTACCGTTCTATCATGACATGGGGTTGGTCGGATTTGTCCTTGGCCCGATGGCGTCCCAACTGTCCGTTGACTATCTGCGGACTCAGGACTTTGCCATGCGTCCCAGGCAGTGGCTGAGTCTGATCAGCCAGAACCGCGGTACGATTTCGTTTGCACCTCCTTTTGGTTACGACATTTGCACGCGCCGTGTTCGCGAAAGCGATATGGAGCGTTTTGATTTGTCCAGCTGGCGCATCGCAGGTATTGGCGCTGAGCCTATCAGAGCAGAGGTGTTGAACCGTTTCGCCATACAGTTCGAACGGACGGGCTTTGATCGCAAGGCGTTTTTGCCCTGTTATGGACTGGCGGAGAGCACCCTGGGCGTCAGCTTCGCGCGTCGTGATACCGGTATCCAGACGGACCGTATCAATCGCTGGGAGCTTGAGCACCATTCCCAGGCCATTCCTTTCGACGGGCCGGACAGCAACGCCAGCAGCTTTGTCAATTGTGGTGCGGCCCTGCCCGGACATACGCTTGAAATCCGTGATGACAACGGACATGCCTTGCCTGAGCGTGCAATCGGTCGTATTACCCTGAAAGGGCCGAGCCTGATGTCGGGTTATTTCTGCGACGAAGAGTCTACCCAGGCAGTCATGAGCCCTGAAGGTGATTGGCTGGATACGGGAGATCTGGGCTATCTCTCCAAGGGTGAGCTTTATATTACCGGCCGCCGCAAGGACCTGATCATTGTGCGCGGACGTAATATCTGGCCTCAAGACATCGAGTACCTGGCCGAATGTCAGCCGGATATTCGCCCCGGCGATGTCATTGCCTTTCTTATTCCAGGGGAAGAGGAGCCTCAGGTCGTCGTCCAGGTTCAGTGCCGTATCATGGATCCGGAACAGCGTGAGCATTTTGCTCAATCGCTGACCAAGCTCATCAATAGCGAGTTTGGCCTTACCTGCCGGGTGGAGCTGGTGCCGCCTCATTCATTACCGCGTACGTCATCCGGCAAGCCCTCGCGAGCCGAGGCACGCAAGCGGTTTATCCAGCAGATCGAGGCTGATTGCGGCCTCTCTCTTGCTGCTGGATAAGCCTTTGACCGCTCAGGTGGTCGCCCTCACGGGGGCGACAGGCTTCATCGGAACCATCTTGCGCAAGCGTCTGGTTGAAGCGAATCTCACGGTACGCGCTCTAAACCGACGCGAAGACGGCCCCTGCGACGGCGTCACCTGGATTAAGGGTTCGCTTGAGGAGCCTGACTCACTTGAGCGTCTGGTAGACGGGGCGGGTATTGTTATCCACCTTGCCGGTGCCGTTAGAGGCAGCACTCCCGATCAGTTCAACCGGATCAACGTCGACGGTAGCGCCCATCTGATGGAGGCTGTACGGCGGATTGGCGCAGGCCGGCGGTTTCTTTTGATGTCTTCTTTAGCGGCTCGGCATCCAGAGTTGTCCTGGTATGCAGCCTCCAAACGTGAGGCAGAGCAGGCTATCCAGCAACGGGCCGGCGACCTTCCGGTTACGGTATTCAGACCTACCGCGGTCTATGGGCCTGGCGACAAGGAGATGCGGCCGCTATTCCAGTGGTTGCTGCGTGGCTGGCTATTGACGCTGGGTGAGCAATCCGCACGCTTGTCATTCATCCATGTGGAAGATCTCGTTCGCGCTGTGGTGGCCTGGGTCGGTGCCTCACAGGTACACTCGGCTACCTATGAACTCAGTGATGGTCATCCTGGCGGCTATGACTGGCAGAGCATTGCCGAGATTGCTAAAAGAGTTCGCCAAGGGCCGGTGCGTAAGGTTACTGTGCCTGCCGCAGTGCTTGAGGGAATGGCACAAGTCAATCTGTCCCTTTCCCGCCTGACACGACGTGCACCCATGCTGACACCTGCCAAGGTAGGTGAGTTGAGACATCCTGACTGGTCATGCAGTAATGCAGCCGTTGAGCAGGCACTGGGATGGCATCCAAATATCCTGCTGGAGAAGGCTTTGCAAGAGCGTAGTTTCTGAAAGGCCTAGGGCATTCATTCCGTTTAGGGACTTAGTCATGACATCCCAAGAAAAAATACTAGAAAAGATCTTTGCTTACCTTAATCGCCTTGCGCCTCCCGGTACGCCTATTCATCCCGATATCGATTTGATTCAGGAACTTGGTCTGGACTCCATCAAGGTCATGGACCTTCTGATGGAAATGGAGGACGAGTTCGATATTTCCATCCCGCTCAATGTCCTGACCGACGTCCGAACCCCCGCGCAACTGGCACATGCTGTCATCGCCTTGCTGGAGCCTGCAGATGGCACTGTTCGATAAGTTCAACAAGCTGGCACAGGAACGTACCGCCCTGATCCAGGCGGAGCCCAGTCCCTTTGGTACGCGCATCGACGAAATATATACGCCTACTGAAGGACGTATTGGGCAGTGGCGTGTAGTGCTTGCGGGAACCAACAATTACCTGGGGTTGACCTTCGATGCTGAATGCATCAAGGCTGCCCAGCAGGCGTTGGAACATGAAGGCACTGGTACGACCGGCTCGCGCATGGCCAATGGCAGCTACGGCAGCCACATGGCACTTGAAGAGGAATTAGGTGATTTCTTTCAGCGCCGCTCGGTCATTGTATTCTCGACAGGCTATCTGGCCAACCTGGGCATTATCGGCACCCTGGCGGGGCCGGACGACATCGTCCTGCTGGATGCCGATTGCCATGCCAGTATCTATGATGCCTGCCGCATGGGTGGGGCACAGGTTATTCGCTTCCGGCATAACGATGCCGTCGACCTGGAAAAGCGCATGCTTCGCCTGGGCGAAAAGGCCCGTGATGCGATCATCATAGTAGAAGGCATCTACAGCATGATGGGTGATCAGGCGCCACTCAAGGAAATCGTCGAGATCAAGCGTCGTCTGGGTGGGTATCTGCTGGTTGATGAAGCGCATTCTGTTGGGGTGCTGGGCGCCAACGGCCGCGGTCTGGCCGAGGAGCTGGGCGTCGAGGACGAGGTAGATGTCATCCTGGGCACGTTCAGCAAGAGTCTGGGTGCGATTGGCGGCTTTGCAGCAAGCCAGCACGCTGAGTTCGATCTGCTTCGTTATGCAAGTCGCCCTTATATCTTTACAGCGTCACCTTCGCCTTCAGTGATTGCTTCCGTGCGTACGGCGTTACGTAGCCTGCGTACCCGTCCCGAGCTTAGAACGCAGCTTTGGGACAATGCACGACAGCTGCACAAGGGATTGTCGGCGTTAGGCTATCGGGTAAGTTCAAGGCCGAGTCCTGTCATTCCGGTCATGCTGGGTTCGCCCAAGGAGGGCGTGGCCTTCTGGGAAGCGCTGATCGAGCAGGGCGTTTATGTGAATCTGGTGCTGCCTCCGGCCAGCCCCAACGGGGATGCGCTGGTTCGCTGCAGTGTTAGCGCCGCTCATACGCCAGAACAGATCGACCAGATCATTGCTGCCTTTGCAACGCTACGTGATGTGTTTTCGACCGTGGCGCAAGTCGGCTGACGTGTCTGCCTTACGCCGCTTTCACAGGAGTAAGGCAGATCGAGAGTTTATGAACCAAGCTATAGGCTCACAGGGATACGGAGCTGGATTACCCCTTTGTAGTCTGGCGATAGGTTGAGCCGTGCGCTCCCTATCCAGTTAACCGAGCCCATCGCTAACGGATATACCATGCGGATTCTTTTTGCCTACGGCCGGGCTTACCCGGTGCGTACGTTTCTGATGTTGATAAGCCTGCTGCTGGCAGGTATCGCGGAAGGGGTCGGCTTGACGACCTTACTGCCGCTACTCTCCATTGCCCTGGGTGATCAGGCGCATTCTGACTTGGCCAACAAGGTCATTCATGTCCTTGGGCTGGTGGGTCTTGAGCCTACGCTGGTAACGATGCTGGTCGTGATCGTTGTTGGGCTGACGCTGAGCAGTACATTGGTACTCTTGGGCAACCGTCAGGTCGGTTATGCCGTAGCCCATGTGGCCACTGACCTTCGAATCGATCTGATTCGTGCGTTGCTGGGGAGTCGCTGGGAATACTACCTGCGTCAGCCTGCCGGTGCGCTGGCCAATGCTGTAGCGACCGAAGCCTATCGTGCCTCGACAGGGTATGAGCATGCGGCCAACATGTTGGCGCTGGTAATCCAGGCGGTTGTGTATGCCGTCATTGCGTTCATCGTTTCGTGGAAGGCAACGCTGGTTTCGCTCATCCTTGGAGGCTTTCTCCTGATGGCCCTGCAGCGCCTGGTAAAGACTTCCCGGCGCGCCGGCAAGAGTCAGACCAGTCTCATGCGCGAGCTGCTGGCTCATCTGACCGATACGCTGGGGTCGGTCAAGCCGCTCAAAGCCATGGCGCGTTATGACATTGCCGATTCGCTGCTTCGGCATCAGGCAGCCGAGCTCAACAAGGCGATGGAACGTGAGGTCATGAGCCGTGAAGCGTTGCGTGCGCTTCAGGAGCCCATGCTTGCCATCCTGGCAGCCGCTGGGCTGTATGCGGCGCTGGTGGTCTGGAAGCTGCCTCTGTCGTCTGTCATGGTGCTCATCTTTCTGGTGGTGCGGGTACTGGGTCTGCTTCACAAGGCACAGCAGCGCTATCATCGGATGGCCGCACAGGAGAGCGCCTATTGGGCGTTACAGGATTCCATCAACGCGGCGCTGGCGGATGCTGAGCCCAATGGCGGCACCCGCACACCGTCTCTAAAAAGCGCTATCGTGTTCGAGCAGGTGTCCTTTCATTACGGAAGCAAACCGATCCTGAGCGAGGTGGACCTTACTATTCCGGTCGGAACATTCACCAGCCTTATAGGGCCGTCTGGCTCGGGAAAGACCACTATTCTGGATCTGATATGTGCGCTGCTGGCTGCGCAGTCTGGACGTGTCCTGATCGACAGTGTTCCGATTGAGGAGCTCGACAAGCGCCAATGGCGTCGCCTGATTGGCTATGTGCCGCAGGAAACCTTACTGTTGCATGACACTGTTCTGGCTAACGTTACGCTGGGTGATCCCGAACTTACGGCTGCTGATGCCGAGCGGGCGCTGAAGCAGGCCGGAGCATGGGAGTTCGTAGAAAAACTCACGGGCGGTATGAATGCTGTCGTAGGGGAGCGGGGCGGACGTCTTTCGGGTGGGCAGCGTCAGCGTATCGTTATTGCCCGTGCCCTGGCGCATAACCCTCGTTTGTTGATTCTGGATGAGGCCACCAGTGCGCTAGACCCTGAGTCCGAAGCCGCTATCAGCCATACCCTGAAAGCGCTGACCCCTGGTATTACCATAATTGCCGTATCGCACCGGCCTGCACTGATTGATGTGGCCGATCAGGTGTATCGCCTGTTCGAAGGGCGGCTGACGCAGATCAAAAGCAATGAGCTCGACGAGGTGGCGCATTGACCTCTAACACGGATGCCGTCCGGTCTGGGCCGGAGGGCATCCGTTTAGACGCTGATTGCCTCACCTTGTGGGCTACAGGTGAGACGATAGAACATCATCATTTCATCTTCCGTTTTCAAACCTAGTAAAGCGGGTTTAGAAAACAAATACTCGAAGCCGCTCTTGACCAAAACCCTGCCTGAGGCAGGGTTGCGCGCAAGGTGATTGCCGCGCACCTCGGTCAGGTCCAGCGTTTGAAAACCAAAGTCTGTAATAGCCTTGCAGGCTTCGGAGCCGTATCCCTGATTCCAGTAATCCACGCCGATCCAATAGGCAACGATAGCGCGTCGGTCACGGATGTGATTCAGCGAAATGACGCCAATCAGCTGCTCTGTCTGTTTCAATCGAATGCCAAAGGCAGCCAGCTCGCCGGCTTGCCAGCGAGCGGGGTGAGTAGCGATCCAGGATTCGGCCAATCCGTCGGGATACGGATGGGGAATGTGCGCCGTTACATCGGCAATCAGGGGAGAATTGGCTAGCAACTGAATGCGTGGCGCATCACTTGGCAGGAGCGGGCTTAATAGCAAGCGGTCCGATAGGAGGGTAGGCTGAGTCACGGTCTGTTTTGCGGCGATGGACAGATCCTGAATGTAGCATGGTGTCCATGACCGAATCGTGTCTTCGTCTATGGGGCCTTGAGCGTAATCCAGGTAGGAGCGTGATCACTGGCATGGGACTGGTCACGTACCCAGCGGTCTACACCGGCATCCAGCAGGCGTGGCGCAAGTGATGCACTGAGCAGGAGATGATCGATACGCATGCCCGAGTTTTTCTGCCAATGCTGGCGGAAATAGTCCCAGAATGTATAGATGTGCTCGTTAGGGTGGCAGGTGCGCAGGGCATCGGTCCAGCCTTGTTCCAGAAGCTGCTCGAAGCAGGCTCGGCTTTCCGGTTGCAATAACGCATCTTTCTGCCAGGAGCGCGTGCTATAGATATCTTCATCTGTAGGAATGACATTGTAGTCGCCTGCAAGAACGACCGGATGACCACTTGCCTGCAGCTGGACAGCATGAGCATTCAGCTTTCTAAACCAATCCAGCTTGTAGTCAAATTTAGGACCTGGTTGTGGGTTGCCATTGGGAAGATACAGGCAACCCACGACGACTCCATGAGCAACCGCTTCCAGATAACGGCTCTGGGGGTCGTTTTCATTACCCGGAAGGCCGCGTCGACTTTCCAGGGGCGTTTCGCCCTTTGCCAGGATAGCCACTCCATTCCAGGACTTCTGGCCCTGCCATAACGCACCGTAGCCGGCATGCTGGATCTCATCGACAGGAAAACTGGCATCAGCCATTTTCAATTCCTGCAAACACACAATGTCAGGGGATTCACGGTGTAGCCATTCGAGCAGATGAGCACGTCGTGCCTGCAGGCCATTCACATTGAATGTGGCGATTTTCAGCGGTTCCACAAGAGCTCCTTGTAGCGGTAATGTCATCCACGATGCGTTGTAGGGATAGGCGTATGACCTCGGCTGCAGGCGTTCTTTCCGGTCGTCTGCACTTCTTCATGAAACCTTTGGATACATTGAGGCTCCACAAGGGGTGTAAATCCTCACCGGCAGACTTCGCGTGTTCTAACTCGGCACGTTGTGGCTGTCTCGGTTTCAAGGGAGATGGTGTTGACTGATTTGATGAATAATCCTGATCTTTGGCTTGCTGTTGGACAGATCATCCTGATCGATATCCTCTTGGGTGGCGACAATGCCGTGGTAATTGCACTGGCCTGTCGAAAACTGCCCGAGGCGCAGCGAAATAAAGCCATTCTGGGTGGCGCGCTCGGTGCCATCCTGCTCAGGATCGTATTGATCTTTTTCGCTCTTGAATTGCTGACGTTGCCTTATCTCAAGCTAGTTGGTGCGCTGCTGCTCGCCTGGATCGGTGTAAAACTGATGCTGCCCGAGGGTGAGGACGAACATGCTGAATTGAAGGCAAGCCCGAAACTGCTGGGTGCAATCTGGACCATTATCGTGGCAGATGCGCTTATGAGCCTGGATAACGTTGTGGCGGTGGCAGGGGCGTCCCATGGCCAGCTCGAACTGGTCATTTTTGGAATCGTGGTCAGCATCCCGATCATTATTTGGGGGAGCAAGCTGGTATTGCGCCTGATGGAGCGTTTTCCAATCATCATCAAATTGGGCGCGGCGCTGTTGGGCTGGATTGCGGGTGGAATGGCGGTGGCCGATACCGGCCTGCCTGCCTTGCCTTCATGGACGCATTACGCAGCGGGTGTAACAGGCGCGTTGATCGTTGTCGCGATAGGTACGTTGCTGGGGCGCTATCAGCAACATCGTGCGCTACGGTCAGGTGGTGCTTGAGGTGAGGTTAGCCTGGCGCCTGGTAAAACCCAGGCGCCAGAAGTATTCACGAGAACGTGATAAGGCCGGGGATATCAGGGAGGGATAGCCAGAGAAATGCAAGACCAGTGGTAAGAATCAAGAGAAAGTAAAAGAAGCGCATGGCGAAAGCCTCTGAACATACAGGCATGCAAGGGCGAAGAAGCAAGCAAACATTGCAGCCTGTTAAAGATGACAAAGAGGAGAGCAAAGGCAGAATCCAATTATAGATAATGCGGCTCTGTTGTCATCTGCGGTTCGCTTGTTTTTAGAGGGGATGAACCAGGGACGGGGGCACTGGGAAGGTAGGGGTAAGCCTTGGGCTGTACCTGAAAAGATCCGGACCCGCCTTTAGTGCAGAAGGCAGGCCCGGATAAGAGTGCCTATTCGCGTGCTGCTGTCGCTGCGTTATCGGCGATCAATGAAATCAAGGCGTTCTGCTGACGTCCTGACAAGCCCCTGAAGCGCTGCAGCAGTTCGCGTTCATGGGCGCTCAGCTCAGGGCTATCCAGCCGCATTCTGGCGCTACCGTCCATTTCACCATTCTGGATCAAGCTCTGCTCAAGGCGAGCGATAATTTCGGAGTTCATGCTCCGGTGATGGTGACGGGCTACATCCGCAATATGATCGCGCATTCCTTCAGGAAGACGGACGACAAATTTGTCTGCTGTACGGCTGGAATAAGATCTGATTGCCTGAGTCATGAGTTTAAGTCATCTAAATGATTGGGAAGCGTATATTCAAGGTCAAGCTGGCTTTCAGGTGTTGAAAGGCAGGGATCACCTGATGTGTTTTTAAAGCCAAACTAGGGCCTTTTTATCAACGTCCTTTTATTGATTGGTCTATCCATTTTTTTATTAAGCACGCATGGCAATCAGGTCGTTTTATTGAAGACCTAATGCATTTCTTGTCTGGTTGTCGATTTCTATCCAGAAAGCGACGACCGGTTTGTTATCAATAAGATGTGGTTTGGAAATACGGTGAATATTCAGGCCGGCACGTTTGAGCAGTCTTTCGTTGCCCACGCCGGAAAAAGCGATCAAGCGGCGCGCTCCCCGAGCACTTGCAGCATCAACTACTTTTGACATCAAGGCGATATTGTTTTGCCATGATTGCGCAGCGGTTAATACTTTATTTTTGGGGGTGCTCAAGGCAAAGCGAGACAGTTCCCAAATATCGGAAGAGTGCGGTAAGGCCGCGCCTTCCATTAGTTCGGGGAAAACTTCACCCAGCAGATACGGTTTATGGGTGGGCAGTAAGCGGGCGCAGCCACAGACTTCGTTGTTGCTGTCATGTGCCACTACATAAAGGGTGTCTTCACGGTCGAACTCATCTTGTTCATTACCTTCCTGACACTCGAGAGGCCAACCCATCTTTTCAACAAAAATGTTGTATCGATATACCGAAAGGGCCTGTGCCATGGCCGGTTTTAAATCTTTAACCGTCCCTGTTACCATATTAAGCATATCGCATCTCCGTAAGTGTCTTTACTCCATTACAAGAGAGCGACGTTTTTTTGGACAGCTGCCCATCTGGACAGGTCTGCTTATAAGGTGACTGGAATTCCGGACTGCCAGTTTTGTCGAGAGAGCCAGGATATTAGTAGTTCTTCTGTTGCTCGTGGCCCCAGATCGTAACCGGTTGCACATCGCAGCATCAGATTGGTGCTGATTCCACCGGGAGCAAGGTAGGGACTTCCAATTGAACTTTGTCTAAACCAGGTCCAGCCAATGCTGATGGAGGGTGAATGTGTCGTGCTGGCCCATTCGCAAAATCCGGCAGAAGCGGCGTCTATTCCAAGGCTGTGCAGCTCTTCGACGAGATCCATGTCCATCCAGGCCATGTATTGGTAAAAGGTGACGTCGCTGAACTCCTTGTAAGACATGCGGATGAAATGATCTGGTGCTAATAAAGACATGGCAGCGCCCTTGGGATGCGACGAAAGAATACCTAAATCGACCAAGATTCATCACCTTACAAGTTGTTTCGCAATAATTAAGTCATCACCAATAGATGATGGTACGGAGCCTGTTAGAAACAAACCACTGCCCATTTGGGCATCTTTTACAAAGGTTGAAGTAATGTGAAAGACTGGCGTGAGGATTATCTCTCTTTATGCTCCGCGGCTAAATCCGAACATCAATTGTTCAGTGAGCTTGGAAAGATCATTTCAGGTCTGGGGTTTCAATTCTGTTCTTATGGCCTTCAGGCGCCACTTCCTGTTTCTAGCCCAAAAATAGAACTTCTTACAACATTTCCTGATGCCTGGAAAAGTAAGTATGTAGCTAATAATTATTACTGTATCGACCCAACCGTACGGCACGGTATCCGGGAACAGTCCCCTCTGATCTGGTCAGCGGAGCAACCAGCGGTGGAGCATGATTTCTGGGAAGAGGCGATGCAGCATGACATTCGGCATGGCTGGTGCCTGTCGTCGCGAGGGCAGTTTGGGACGATGGGGCTGTTGTCGCTGGTTCGTTCTTCGGAAAAACTTACCGTTACAGAACTCGATGAAAAAGAAGCCAAGCTTATATGGCTGACTACGCTTGTTCATTCTTCAATGGTGCGTTTTCTGGCTCCGAAAACCATGCCTGAATGTACGAGTGAACTAACTTGCCGTGAGCGGGAAGTTCTCAAATGGACAGCCGTAGGCAAGACGTATATCGAAGTTGGACTGATTCTTAATATCGACGAGCGTACCGTTAAATTTCACTTGGTAAATGCCATGCGGAAACTTCATGCATCCAATAAGGCGGAGGCGGCGGTCAAAGCGTCTTTGTTGGGGATGTTATTCTAGTGACTACTGCCTCACGAACCTGTCTGAAACGCATCAGCCAGGTCCTTGATTCATTACGCAGCTCACTTACCGGGCCGGTCCATCAGACCAGGGAATCTGAAGATGGGCTCGATCCTTGTACTGGTCGATACGCAGAGCGTTGGGCTCATCGGTCTGCTCAACCCAGGCCTGAGCAGCTTCGCGGCTTCGCCCAAAATGCATATGGCGCTCTATCAGCCGGGTACGGCGTTCATCAGGGTCGACAGCAACGTACCAGCACTCGTCGAACAGTTCGGCCACGGGTTGCCAGGGGCCCTCATCAAGTAGCAGATAGTTTCCCTCACTGATGATCAGCGACACTTCGGATGAGACTGGAATCGATCCGGCAATGGCTTCCTCGATGTCACGATGAAACGAGGGCGCGTAGACCGTTTCGTCTGCCTGCTGGTGCCTGAGACGCTCCAGCAGGGCCCGGTATCCATACACATCGAACGTATCCGGTGCCCCTTTGCGTTCCGCGCGGCCAAGGCGAGCCAACTCCCGATTGGCCAGATGAAAGCCGTCCATGGGTACGACCAATGCTCGCGTGCCCAGCTCAGCCGCCAGCAGATCCGCCACGGTCGACTTGCCAGCACCCGGTGGGCCAGCGATTCCCAGCAGGCGACGACCACCTTGCTGTAAAAGGGCTTCGGCCCGCTCGATAATGGGTTTAGGTAGGGAGAGGCCCGCTACCGGGCGTTGGCTGCTGGTCATCGTGGCTCGCTTCTTGTTGCGGATGGATTGTCTATGCCGAACGGGCTGTATGCCTGGGCAGACGGTTTGTCACCGCGCCGTTACCAACTAACAGTTCGCAGCATAGGATGCAGTGACTACTATTCCGACACACCTGTTTTATACGGTAGTCCTGAGTCTGCGTGGTCGTATCGCACGAAGACAAGAGAAAAAGGTGCCGAACCTATTGATTCCTTGAACGGGAGAGAATTCATGGATGTTGTGCGCTGGGGAATGATTGGCTGTGGGGATGTGACGGAGCGGAAAAGCGGGCCAGCCTTTTACAAGGCGCCTGGCTCTGCGCTGGTAGCGGTGATGGGCCGCCGTGCCGAGGCAGTCACCGATTATGCGGCGCGTCATGGCATTGCGCGGGTATACACCGATGCGCAGGTCTTGATCGATGATCCAGACGTGGACGCTGTTTATATCGCAACGCCTCCCGATAGCCATCATGCCTACAGCATGCAGGTGGCCGCTGCAGGCAAACATTGCTGTGTCGAAAAGCCGATGGCGCTCAGCAGTACGCAGAGCGAGGATATGCAGCAGGCATTCGACAAGGCTGGTCGCCATCTTTTCGTATCGTATTACCGTCGGTCACTGCCCCGGTTTCAGCGGATACGCGAATGGCTGACGCAGGGCCATATTGGCGAGGTCAGGCAGCTGACCTGGAGCTTGATAAAGCCGCCTTCGCAAAAAGATCTGGAGCAGCAGGCCAACTGGCGAACCGACCCGGCTGTCGCAGGGGGTGGATACTTTGCCGATCTGGCCAGTCATGGCCTTGACCTGTTCCAATACCTGTTGGGCGATATCGTGGCTGTAAGCGGTTTCACTGCAAGACAGGCAGGGCTCTATGCGGCGGAAGATGCAGTAGTTGCAAGCTGGCGTTTCTCATCCGGCGCGCTCGGCATGGGGTGCTGGAATTTTGTGGCTGACCGCCATGAAGATCGAGTCGAAATCATTGGCAGTCGGGGGCGTATTCTCTTTTCAGTATTTGGTGATGAGCCGGTCCGGCTGGACGCTGAAGAAACCGTTAGCGAGTACATCCAGCACCCTGAGCATATCCAGTGGTATCACGTGCTGGGTATGAATGCGCATATTCGAGGTGAGCGTGACTACGCTGCGCTGGCGCGGGAAGCCGTTAAGACAGACAGGGTAATGGACCAGATTCTGGGGCGCGCCAAGACATAGATAAGCTTGTTGAAATACCTGCGCCAGACAAATCGGTGCGGTTAGCAAGCGGATTCGTAAAACCTGCTCTATAGTTCCAGTGCCCTAGATCATTAGTGCGCTACGTTAACCAATAATAAGGAAAAGAGAGGGTTCGATGAAAAAGGCCGCTGCTTTAATCAGCTTAGCCACACTGGCGACAGGAGTCTCGGCGCAAGGTATTTCTTCGCATGGTGTAACGCTTGAGCAGAAAGACCTGCCTGTACTAACGGTGGGCGGCTTGCAGTTCAAGGACATGAACCGTAACGGTCGGCTGGATCGTTACGAGGATTGGCGACTGCCTGCCGAGGACCGTGCCCGCAATCTGGTCACCTGGATGACGCTTGAGGAAAAGGCAGGCGCCATGATGCATGGCACCTTTCCGACCGTAGCGGATGCCGGTGGGCTGGGTGGCGGTGCAGTCTATGATCAGGACGCGATTGCCAAGACGATCGAAACCAAGAAGGTAAACACCTATATCACGCGCCTGGATACAGACCCCGAGAATTTCGCCAAACAGAATAATGCGCTGCAAGTCTTGGCTGAACAATCGCGGCTGGCGATTCCCCTGAGCATCAGCACCGACCCCCGCAACTCTTTCCTCTACACACCAGGCGCCAGCAACCAGTCCGGTTCGTTCTCCAAATGGCCAGAAGCCTTGGGGTTGGGCGCCATTGGGGACGCTAAGGTCGTCAAGACCTTTGCCGAGGTCGTACGCGATGAGTATCGCGCGGTAGGCATCAACGTGGCGCTATCTCCGCAGGCGGATCTCTATACCGAGCCGCGTTGGCCCCGTGGCAGTGGTACCTTCGGACAGGATGCCCAGTTGGCCAAGCGTCTGGTTCGCGCCTATGTTCAAGGCATGCAGAATGGTAATTTCCTAAACCCTGGCAGTGTGGTGACTGTGGTCAAGCACTGGGTAGGCTATGGAGAGGCGAAGGATGGCTGGGACAGCCACAATGCTTATGGCAAATACGCGGACTTCTACGGCAAGGACATTCGCCAGCACATTGTTCCGTTCATAGGGGCATTCGAGGCGAATGTAGGCTCCGTCATGCCGACCTATTCGATTCTGCAGAACGCCTCTCACCAAGGACGGCCGATCGAAGAGCAGGTGGGGGCGGGATTCAACCGCTTCCTGCTACAGGATCTCCTGCGGGACCGCTATGGCTTCAAGGGCGTCGTGGTGAGCGACTGGCTGATTACCAAAGACTGTAACGAAGCTTGCCAGAACGGCAGCAAGCCGGGTGAGCCGTTCTCGCTGGGAATGCCCTGGGGGGTCGAGTCGCTGACAGAGCTTGAGCGTACCGCCAAGGCCATCAACGCCGGGGTCGACCAGCTTGGCGGAGTGGATGACAGCAGTCTTGTAGTAAGTGCGGTCAAGCAGGGGCTCGTGTCCGAGCGTCGTGTGGACGAGGCGGTCATCCGCATCATGAAGCAGAAGTTCGAGCAGGGACTCTTCGAGAGTCCGTATGTGGATGAATCCAAGGCCGCCGAGGTTGTAGGCAGTGCAGAGCATCAGCAATTGGCAGATGACGCACAAAAGAATTCGCTGGTACTGCTCAAGAACCGCAAGTTGCTGCCTATTGGCCAGGGCCGAAACGTTTATCTTTATAACGTTGATGCCACTGCGGCGCAAAAGGCCGGCCTGAATGTCGTGGATTCGCTGGACAAGGCGGACGTTGCCATCATGCGTTCCACTGCGCCGTACGAGCTGTTACATCCGAATTATCTGTTCGGAAGCATGCAGCATGAGGGTTCGTTGGACTACCCGGAGGACAATCCAGACCTTATCCAGATCAAGGCTGCCAGCGCAAAGGGTGTGCCGACCGTTGTAAGTGTGTATCTGGATCGTCCGGCGGTACTGACCAAGCTTCAAGGACAGGTAGGCGCCTTGATCGGCAACTTTGGTGTATCCGACGAGATCCTTCTGGACGCGGTAGTCAATCCGACCCGCTTCAAAGGCAAGCTACCGTTTGATCTGCCGCTTTCCATGGAGCAGGTAATCAACCGTCACTCAACCAGCCAGGAAGGCAACCGCAAACCTCTGTACCCGATGGGGTATGGATTGATGTTCTAACTGCTCTCTGGAAAGGTTTGCCATGTGGTTGCCAGTGCGGCAAACCCTGCCAGCAGCCTCGACCACGCCACAGGTCTTGTGTGGCGTGGTCTATTGCAAGCGCTCCAGCGGTATCTGTGTCGTGACAGAGCTATCAAGGCTGGTGGAAGTCGCCGGTCTTCTTGAAGACTTCAAACGCCTGGATCAGCCCACTCAGCGTTCCGGGTTCCATTGGTGAGTGGCCTGCATCAGGCACCATGTTCAGCACGGAGCCAGGCCAGGATTTGTGCAGCCGATAGGCAGCATGAGGCGT
This sequence comes from Pseudomonas sp. LTJR-52, assembly GCF_003691465.1. Classification (NCBI taxonomy): domain Bacteria; kingdom Pseudomonadati; phylum Pseudomonadota; class Gammaproteobacteria; order Pseudomonadales; family Pseudomonadaceae; genus Pseudomonas; species Pseudomonas sp. LTJR-52. Next base: position 2,697,057 of record NZ_CP033105.1, on the reverse strand, counting down.
TGCGATCATATCGTGCCCACCTTGCACAATGGCGCACGGCAGGTGGTTGATACGGTCAATGTTGCGAAGCAACTGGTCGTCTTCCAGAAACATGCTGTGCTTGAAGTAATACGGATCCAGGATACCCATGCCCATCATGGTCGTATCGTCAGCGGCTTGCTCTTCAACGCCTTCAGGATCATGGCGCAGCAGCGCACAGCTGCCGGAATATTTTACCCAGTAACGGGCGGCCTCCTTCCGGACATCTTTGTCTTCCGAGATCACTCGCTTGCAATAGGCTTCCAACAGGTCGCCTTGTTCCTCCTCCGGTAGCCACTTGACGAAGTCTTCATGGGCCTTTGGGAAAAACAGGCGCATACCGTAAACGAACCAGTTGATCTCGTCGGTTGTGCCCAGAAAGATGCCACGCAGGACAAAACCCAGACAACGCTCAGGATGGGCTTCGCCATAAGCAAGTGCCAGGGTGGTTCCCCATGAGCCGCCACAGACAAGCCATTTGTCAATGCCGAGCATCTCCCTCAGGGTCTCGATGTCATCGATCAGATGCGGGGTCGTGTTGTTTTTAATCTCGGCCAGAGGAGTGGAGCGTAACGCGCCACGCTGATCGAAGAGGATGATGCGGTAATAGTCCGGGTCCCAGAATTGGCGCTTGGAGGGCGGGGCCCCTTCGCCAGGTCCGCCGTGCAGATAGACGACGGGTAACCCCTCAGGATTGCCGGACTCCTCCCAATAGAGTTGATGGGTGTCGTCAACCTGAAGCATCCCGCTTCGGTTGGGGTTCTCGATGGGAGGGAAAATTGAATAACAAACTTCACACTGAGCATCCATAGATAACTCCGCAAGACAGATTTACTGCTCTATTCGACTGTGCGGCTTCCTGCTGAATGTGAGGCGATACTTGCCATGTCAGGTTAAGGCGAATGAGGTATGAGCTGAGAAGAGGGTGGTAATCCAGATCAGGTTATTGATTCGGATACGTTTTATAGGAGCTGTTTCGCTGGTGTGGAGTTTCTATTGAAAGGTATCGAGCCGATGGAAGGCCGGGTGTGCGATGGCCACCCGGCGTGAGAGCATCAAGCCGAGGCTATGGCGTCCGGACGCATGGCCTGATCAATGGCCTTGGCCAGTTCTTCCAGGCGGAAGGGCTTGGCCAGCTTGTGCAGATCAACCGAAAGCGTTGCTGGCAATTCGGCATAGCCTGATGCGAGCACTATGGGAAGCTCCGCCCAATGAGCCCGTATGGCCTCTGCCAATTGAGTGCCGCTCATGTAAGGCATGGCTTGGTCGGTAATGACCAAGTCCACAAGAGGGTATGCCTTCCTCAATATATCGAGCGCCTGGGCGCCACTGGAGGCCTTGTAAACGGTGTTTCCCAGGTCTTCCAGCATGGCAGCGGTACTGGTCAGAACAAGTGGGTCATCGTCTACCACCAGGATATGAAAGGTATTTTCGGGTTTGTCTGTTGAGGGCGCGGGTAGGGGGGCGTCAGTGGTCTGCATGCCGGCAGCAGATACGTGCGCGGCGGGTAACCAGATTTCGGCTGTAGTGCCTTCGCCCAGCCTGCTTTTGAGGATGAGCCTGCCACCGGATTGTTCGGTAAGGCCGTGCACCATGGACAGTCCAAGCCCCGTTCCCTTGCCGATACCCTTGGTGGTAAAGAAAGGCTCCATGGCGCGGGACAATGTGTCTTCATCCATTCCCTGGCCGGTGTCCTGTACCGATAGGCAGACGTAGGCCCCGGGTTTCAAGTGGCTGGGATGGCCTTGGGAGATCAGTTCATCACGGGCCGAGATGATGATGGAGCCGCCCTCTGGCATGGCGTCTCGTGCATTCATGGCCAGGTTGAGCAGGGCCAGCTCCAATTGATTAGTGTCGGCGTGGGCGGGTCTGAGAATCAGCGGAAAGCGGGTTTCGATCTTGATCGACGGGCCCAGGGAGCGCTGAAGCAGTTCGGCCATACCGCGGACCAGAGTAGGCAGTTCAATGGTCTCCGGATTCAGTTCCTGACGGCGTGCGAAGGCCAGCATGCGCTGGGTCAGAGAAACGCCTCGCTGTGCTCCCTGGATGGCATTGTCAAGCAGCGGTGTAACCTTGGGATCATCCGGCAGACGCTTGCGAACCAGTTCAAGGCAGCCAATGAACACCATGAGCAGGTTGTTGAAGTCGTGGGCAATCCCACCGGTCAGCTGACCCAGGGCTTCCATCTTCTGTGACTGGAAAAGGGCCTCTCGGGCTTGCTCCAGAGCCAGTTGGGTTTCCCGTTTCTCGGTGATGTCACGGGTGACCTTGGCGTAGCCGAGGAGGGTGCCGTTGTCGTCCCTTATTGCATCGATGACAACATTGGCCCAAAAGCGTGTACCGTCCTTGCGGATTCGCCAGCCTTCCTTTTCAAAACGACCCTCACGTTGAGCCGTTTCCAGCCCCTGTTGCGGCAGGCCTGCTTCCCGATCTTCAGGGGTGTAAAAGCGTGAGAAATGCTGACCGATGATTTCCTGTGGGGTGTAGCCCTTGATTTTCTCGGCACCGGCATTCCAGCTGGTCACCTGACCGGTCGGATCCAGCATGTAAAGGGCATAATCGGAGACGCCTTGAACCAGCAGGCGGAACTGCTCTTCACTTTTTCTCAAGGCGTCTTCCGCCGCCTTTCGCTCGGTAAGGTCCCGCGTCACCTTGGCAAAGCCCAACAGCGTGCCTTGTGCGTTACGGATAGGGTCGATTACGACATGCGCCCAGAAGCGTGTGCCATCCTTGCGTACACGCCAGCCTTCCTGCTCGAACCGGCCTTCACAGCGGGCCTGCTCAAGTGCCCGACCGGGCAGGCCGGTCAGCAAGTCCTCAGCGGTATAGAAACACGAAAAGTGATGACCGAGGATTTCTGCTGTCTCGTACCCTTTGAAGCGGCGAGCGCCGGGATTCCAGCTTGCTACGAAACCGTCCGGATCCAGCATGAAAATCGCGTAGTCAGAAACGGCTTCCACGAGCAGACGATACTGCCCCTCATCGATGAGAGCGGCAGGCAGCCGTTCGGCATGTTGCATCAAGGCATCCTCCAGGTGGGGCTTTATCGTTCTTATAGGTTCAACAGGCTCAGGCCATTAATGCAGGCAGTAACATACTGAAAGGCTATCAATAATGGCACGTTCACTATAGGAAAAATTGCGGGGAAACGAAGCGAATTGCAGGGATGATCCGATGAGCTGCCAGTCGGCAGTAGAGAGGGACTGCTGGTCTCGATGAGACCAGCAGTCATGCGATGGATCAGTTACCCATCAGGCTGGGCAGGAAGAGAGAGATTGCGGGGATATAGGTTACGGCCATCAGGGCAGCAAACAGGGCTACATAGAATGGCAACAGTGCCTTTACGGTTTGCTCGATAGTCACCTTGCCTACAGCTGCGCCCACGAACAGCACGCCGCCTACAGGTGGAGTGATAAGACCAATACCCAGGTTGACCAGCATGATCATGCCGAAATGCACGGGATCTACGCCAATGGAGATCATGACCGGTAACAGGATAGGCGTCAGGATCAGGATCAGCGGAGCCATGTCCATTACCGTACCCAGGATCAGCAGCATGATGTTTACGCACATCAGGATTACATAACGGTTTTCCGAAATGGTCATGAGGGCGCCGGTGATCTGTGCCGGAATCTGCATGAGCGTCATGATGTAGCCAAAGCTTGAGGCAAAGGCAATCAGGATCATCACCACAGAGACCGTACGTACGGTTCGATGCATGAGCTTGGGCAGTTCATTCCACTTGTAATCGCGGTAGATGAACATTGTCACGAAGAATGCCCACAGCACGGCAACCGCAGCAGATTCCGTTGCTGTAAAGATGCCGGAGATAATGCCACCGAGAATGATCACCATGGTCATCATGCCCCAGAGCGCTTCGACGCAGATCTTCAGCGCCTGCTTCATGGGAATGACTTCACCTTTGGGATAATTGCGCTTCTTGGCGAAGAACAGGCACATCAGCATCATGATGGCGCTGAGCAGAAGCCCCGGTCCAATGCCGGCGATGAACAGCGAGCCGATGGAAACCGTACCACCGGCGGCCAGCGAGTACAGGACGGAGTTGTGGCTGGGTGGAGTCAGCAGCGCCTGAACCGAGCCGCTGACCGTAACGGCAGTGGCATAGTCACGGGGATAGCCCTTCTTTTCCATTTCCGGAATCAGCACCGAACCTACCGAGGCGGTATCCGCCAGGGAGGAGCCGGAAATTGCGCCAAAGAAGGTCGAGGCCAGGATGTTGACCAGCGACAGCCCACCGCGAATGAAGCCTACCAGTACGTTGGCACACTCCACCAGCCGCCGCGACATACCTCCTTCGGCCATGATGGCCCCCGCCAGTACGAAGAAGGGAATGGCCAGCAGGGAAAACTTGTTGATACCCCCAGCCACCTGAATCATCAGCGCATCGAACGGAATATCAATCCACCAGGCACCGACGAGCGCCGCTAGGCCCAGTGCGTAGGCAACCGGCATGCCCAGCAGAATCAGCAGTATGAAACTGCCTAATAATACGAACGCGTCCATATCAGGCAGCTCCTTCAGCGGCTTCTTCTACCGTGTCGTATTGCACGACGCGGCGATGGCTTTGATCACCAAAGATGATTCTCTCGAGTACGAACCAGAGCGTCAGCGCGCCACCGATTGGGATAGGCGAATAGGCGATCCCTACCCGGAGCCAGGCCAGGTCACTGGTGAATTGGTACCAGGTCGCCATGCACAGCTTGATACCCCAGATCGTCATGAAGAGGCTGATGGCAGTCATCAGCAGATTGACCAGAACGGCATCGTATTTCTTGAGCAGTGGCGGAAGACGATCGGTAAACATTGCCACAGCCATGTGCGCACCGGCACGGTAGCTGGGCGCTGCGCCAATGAACGTGAAAATGGACATGAGCAGAATGGCGATAGGCTCCGGCCAGGATGAACCGGTTCCCATTACGTAACGGGTAAAAATACCCCACGGAATGATGAGCGAGATGACAAGAATTGACAGGCCCGCTATCCAGACACAGAGGGTATAGATGACATCGTTGACACGCAGAAGAGCATGTTTCATGAAAAGCTCCGAGCGGCCGCATGCTCGCTGCGAGAAGACCTCGGAGCGAGCAGGGCATGTCAGGTTGTTGTTGTAATGGCCGTCAGGCCTTATTGCACCGCTTCAACACGCTTGACCAGCTCGGCGAATTTGGGTCCGTACTGCTGGCTATATTTTTCACGTACCGGCGCGGTGGCGTCATAGAAAGGCTTACGTTCTACTTCGATAAACTCAACGTTGGCAGCTTTCAACTTGGCTACACTTTCCGCGTTGTACTTGTCCCACAGCTCACGCTCTTCCATCTGCGCTTCGCGTGCAGTTTTCTTGACCAGCGCCTGTTGATCCGGCGTCAGCTTGTTCCAGGTGGCCTTGGACATGACCAGCATTTCCGGCAGGATCAGATGGCCTGTCTGGGTGTAATACTTGGCTACCTGGAAATGGTTCTGCGTAACCATGGTAGGCGGGTTGTTTTCCGCGCCATCGATCACGCCGGTCTGCAAGGCGCTATAGATCTCACCAGTTGCCATCGCAATACCGCTGCCGCCCATGGCGTTCAGGGTGTCAATGAAGATCGGGTTGCCGATTACACGAATCTTCATGCCGCCAAGGTCTTCTATCTTGCGCACCGGCTTTTTGGTGTACAGATGGCGGGTACCGCCATCCATCCAACCCAATGCGACGAGATTGAAGTTGGAGTTGGTTACGGTATCCAGCAACTCCTGGCCTACTTCACCATCAATCACTTTGCGCATATGCGCTTCGTCGCGGAAGACGAAGGGCAGGTTGAACACGTTGACTTCCGGTACCACCGGGCCTACCGAGCCGATGGAAATGCGGGCCATCTGAATCGCGCCCAGCTGAACCTGCTCGACTACTTCCTTTTCGCTACCCAGGACGCCGCCGGGGAACATGCGAATGCTGAGTTCGCCGTCGGTCTCCTTCTTGAGTTTCTTGCCCATGTTGTCGACGGCAACGACCGTCGGGTAGCCCGCCGGGTGAACGTCCGAAGACTTCAGGGTGATATCAGCCAGTGCGATCGCGGGAGTCAGAAGCGCACAGCATGCAGCGGCCAACAGGTTACGTTTGAAATTCATGAGATAACTCCTTAGTACATCTTGTCTTTGTTATGAGGAGTACAGCGGTAGTAGAAGGCGTTGTTCTATCCTCTGAACGTCGGCTCTTCCAGGCCTTTCACGCCAGGCCTCAAGGCAAACACACCGCCCGCCAGAGGTTGATCAGATAGATCACCGCCAGGTCGGATGGAGGTGACGAACAGCGTATCCAGGCCCGGTCCGCCAAAGGCGCACATGGCCGGTTTTTTTACCGGTACGGTCAGCGAACGATCCAGCTTCCCATCCGGGGTAAAGCGATGGATCTGGCCAGCATCATTACCGCAGATCCAATAGCAACCGTCCTCATCCACTGCGGCGCCATCAGGGCGACCAGGATAATTGTTCATATCAACGAACAGGCGGCGATTGTGAGGGGTGCCGGTATCCGTGTCGTAGTCGAATGCCCAGATCAGCTGTGCATTGGGATGCGAGTCGGACAGGTACATGGTCCGGCCGTCCGGGCTGAAGCCCAGGCCATTAGGCACGATAAGATCTTCCAGAATCGGGGTCAGGCCATCGGCTGCGGTCGAGTGTTGCTCAGGGAAGCGGTATAGCTTTCCCGCCGGTGTTGCAGCTGCCATGTCCATGACCATGGTTCCCGCCCAGAAGCGACCCTGGCGGTCACAGCGTCCATCATTGAAACGCATGTTTCCGGTTGGGTGCGTCACGTTGGCCAGGGCTGTGGCTTGCAAGGTGTCTCCGTCGGTGATCTCTACCTTGAACAGACCGCTCTCAAGGCCTGCCAACCATGCAGTGTCACTGCCGTCATAGCGTGCCACGCAGGCGATCATTTCCGGAGCCAGCCATGCGCGGGTGTTGCCATCGGCAGCACTCCAGCGGTTGAGGGTACGAGCAGGGATATCGACCCAGTAGAGCGCCTGTTCCCGTGGGTTCCAGACCGGGCTTTCTCCCGTACCGTTGCGGGCATCCAGAATCAGTTCAGCTTGCATCATTCTTATCTCTCTTGTTCAGTCTGATCGTCCTGATCCATCGCAAGCAACGGCGTACTTATTCAAACGGACCCGAGGCGACGAAAGCGCCGCCCTGATACACCATGGACGGATCATCCGCAGCCGGAGCCGGCTCTGCTTCGACTTTCTCGCGGAACTGCTCGGAGGAGTCCTGTGGCTCCCAGCCCAAGTGAGCGGCCAGGCGGTTATCCCACCACACGTCACGGTTCTTGGAAGCGCCAAACACGACGGTGTGGCCAACATTGGGCGTGAACAGGGAGCGGGCGATCAGATTGGTCAGATCGTTGTAGCTCAGCCAGGTAGCCAGCATGCGGCGGTTCTGCGGCTCGGGGAAGGAGGAGCCGATACGGATGCTGACGGTTTCGATGCCATAGCGATCAAAGTAGAAGCTGGCGACGTCTTCACCATAGGATTTGGACAGCCCGTAGTAGCTGTCTGGGCGGCGCGGCGAGCTGGCATCGATACGTTCGGTCTGCTTGTAAAAGCCGATGACGTGGTTCGAGCTGGCGAAGATGACACGCTTGACGCCATGGCGGCGTGCCGCTTCGTAAATGTGGAAGACGCCTTTGATGTTGGCTTCCAGGATTTCCTCGAAAGGACGCTCAACCGAAACCCCGCCAAAATGCAGAATCGCATCTACACCTTTGACGAGCTCATCGACGGCGGCTTTGTCAGAAAGGTCGCACGGAACGACTTCTTCATGGGGGCCTTCGGCGGGTGCCATGTTGGCGATATCGGAAAGTCGAATCACTTCAGCGTAAGGGCGGAGGGCTTCGCGGAGTACCTTCCCGAGACCGCCTGCGGCGCCGGTGAGAAGGATACGGTTCAAACGCTGATTCTCTACAGAACTGGTCGCCATGTCAGTTTCCTGGTTATTAGTATTATTTTGAGTCGTAAGACATCATACGACTAGATGGCGAAATTTTTAACAGTGCTTACCTGCGATGTCAACGACGCCTTTTTCTTGGAGGCGGTAAGTTGTCGTATCTTACGAGTTTCGCCAAGACTCCTGTAAGGAAACCCTTCACTGGAAACATTCTCTTACAAGCTTTTAAGGGTGTCGATTAAGCTCAAACCCAGGGTACAAGCGCCCTATAGTGGCGGAATGACCTGATTGATAAGAGCGGAGCAGAGAAATGCTGGGTTTGACCGATAGGTCATTGCTGTTGGTTAGACAAAGGTCTAATCCCGCCGGGGTGGTCTGCCGTGCTAGGTGCGCGCAAGGTTCTAAGTGCGGGCGGTAGGACGTCAGGTGTTACTACGCGCTCGCTCTTAAACGGGCCATATCCTTCATGGGCGGCGCGCCAAACAACCGGCTGTATTCGCGGCTGAATTGAGAGGGGCTTTCATAACCCACCCGGTGCGCTGCCGACGAGCAATCGATGCCCTCATGGAGCATTAGGCGCTTGGCTTCCTGAAGGCGTAGCTGCTTTTGATATTGCAGTGGACTCATTGCAGTCACCGCCTTGAAGCGATGATGCAGCGTTGAAGGGCTCAGATTGACGCGCCGGGCCAGCTCATCGATCTTCAACGGCTCGATGTAGTTCTGATTCAACCAGTTGATGGCGCGATTCACGCGGTGGGTTTGACTGTTCGTTATTGCCATTTCGTACAGTCGATATCCCTGGGGGCTACGCAGTAACCGATAATAGATCTCTCGTAGCACCAGAGGGGCCAGCATCGCCGCGTCACGCGGGGTGTGCAAGAGGCGAACCAGTCGAGTCACGGCATCGAGCATGGCATTATCCACGCGCTCGACGTACAGGCCCCGGTGAGCTGGTACAACGGGGACACCTGTCGGGCCGGCGTCGGCTATCAGGCGGGTAATTTCTGCCGGGTCCAGATTGATCCGAATACAGAGATAGGGGCGCTCGGGGGTAGCCTCGATAATCTGGCCAGTCACAGGAAGCGAGACGGAGCCCACCAGGTAATACAGCGGGTCATAGGTAAAGCATTCATCGCCAAGCGTAACCTGCTTGCGACCTTGTGCGATGACACAAAAGCTGGGGTTGCTGATCCCATGCACAGGGTCTGAGGGCTGGCTTGCACGCATCAAGCAGAGACCGTCAATCCGGGTGGTGTGAGCGCCATCCGTCAACGTAAGCTGATCGATCAGCGCTGCCAGTTCCTGCTGCTGAAGCGTGTCTCGACTATGAGTGGATTCATGCGTTACACAGTCCATGCTGATCCCCTGAAGCTAGCGGTTCCCATTGTATCGGCGTGCACAGGCGTACCGATCAAGTCAGGCGTCACGATAACCAAAAGTGGCAATGCAGGGTTATATCAATTCTGCTGACTTCTTGCCTGATCCTGTCATGGTACGCCCGCGGTCCGCAGGATTGTGAAAGCCAGCGTAGTCCAACCTTGCCTGCAGAGCGCGAATAATCGTGTTGGACAGGCGCTCCCTGGCCCATTGCATTCTTCTCCGTGCAGGATCAGGCAAGAAGCGAGCAGGATCCGTCTAACGTCTGAATGCCTTTCGGCTCTAGCCTTGTCACTAACGCGGCAACACCGGCCGCCCTCACTGACAGGCAAGGAGATTCGTATGAAAGGTCTAGAAGGCAAGGTCATCGCAATTACCGGCGCAAGCAGTGGCATTGGCGAAGCAACCGCACGGTATCTGGCGGCACAGGGCGGCTTCGTCATTCTAGGGGCGCGTCGTACAGAGCGGCTTGAGACCCTGGTAGCTGAAATCAGGGAGCAGGGCGGCAAGGCTGACTACCGCCGGCTCGACGTTACCGCATTGGAAGATATGGAGTCGTTTGTGCAGTTTGCTCAGCAGCAGGGCGGACGTCTGGATGTGCTGGTCAACAATGCGGGTGTGATGCCGCTTTCCAAGCTTGAAGCGCTCAAGGTTGACGAATGGAATCGCATGATCGATGTAAACATTCGGGGCGTGCTCCACGGGATTGCGGCGGGCTTGCCGGTCATGCAACAGCAGCGTAGCGGACAGTTCATCAATCTGTCTTCGATTGGCGGGCATGCTGTCAGTCCTACTGCCGCGGTTTACTGTGCAACCAAGTTTGCCGTCAGGGCCATTTCCGAAGGGTTGCGTCAGGAGGTAGGAGCCGATATCCGCGTCACTGTGATCTCGCCCGGGGTAACGGAGTCTGAGCTGGCTGACACCATCACCGATCCAACCGCTCAGGCAGCCATGGACGCGTTTCGCCGAGGGGCTATTTCACCGGAGTCCATCGCGCGCGCCATTGCGTTTGCAATTGAACAGCCTGCTGAAGTGGACGTAAGCGAGATTATCGTCAGGCCGACCGCGAGCCCTTATTAAGGGCTTCCGGTTTCAACCCGTGGCACTTCATCTCGGAGGAGGACTCATGTCCGCATCGCCTTGTACATCGTTGCTCTTGATCCATGCCCGCACCGGGCGCTCCGCAGCCCTCAGGGCATGTCTCAGGGGGTTGCCTTATCCAGGGCAGAAGTGTCTCACCTTTACCGTCATGCCATCGCCGGAAGAGGAAAACTGCTGGTTGGTGTATGGCCAATGGCAGTCGCAGTCGGATATGGACAGCTACTTCAACACGCTTCCAGCCGAGCTGTGGATGCGCCTGGTAAATGGCTCCCTTGCGGCCCGTATGGAGTTCATGACGTTCGAAGGTAACGAGTTGCCCAACGCCTATCGTTGGGCAACTCCATGGTTCAGCTCGCCTGGTTGCGCCTCCTATGCCTGTTGTGGCTAGGCGCAGGCGCCATGTCTCCCTGTAAGTTGTGAGCTGCGTTTTACGTCATTGGGAGTAGGTGTTCTCATCGGCGGTAGCCGGGTGGTAGTCCGTAGGAGCGCAGAGGCTCAGGTTTTGCACCGGCACCAGGCGAGCCGGCCCCATTGGAACTCGTGTCGCCGCCACAGCCAGCAGATTGAACGTACCTTGAGCCGCAACGGCCCAGCGTCCGGTTACGGGCTCGCCGCGAAGCAAGGTAGCGGCGGCTAGAAGAAGCTTCAATCCGCTGCAGGTATCGATATTGAGATGAACCGTCATGGGCAGCTTGCGCACCAGACCATACTCGTAGTTGGTCAGAAGGCTGTAGGTTGCGGTTGAAAGTCCTGCAACGGCAAACAGTTGGCGGGTGCGCGGTCCCCACTCATTGACACCTGCCAACGCTAGACAGAGGCCTGCAGAGGCATAGTCCAGAAGGCCGTGCATGCGAGGTGATAATAACTTGGCTGGCGCCAGCCGATCACGACCCTGATCCATGCCAGAGACGACAATTTCATTACTCATGTCGGTTGCCCGGGTATCGAAACGACCGGTGATGAACCGATGGACCAGCTGCGACATGAGCGGCGCGGCGGTGTAGTGCGCGTTGTGCGCCGCGCCTTCTACAACCACCAGTTTGCCGTTGGGAAGTAGACTGGTGAATTCCTCTGCCCACTGCTGGGTAAGGGTCTTGTCGTATTGGCCACGGATTACAAGGGCAGGAACATGCACGTGGGACAGACGGTTTTCTATGGGGTCGTCCACCGTTCTGCGAAGCTGCTGAACCATGCGCGGTAGGCCATTGGAAAGATACTCCATGTGCATCAGCGGGTTGATCGAGGGTGCCTCGAACGGCATGTTCAAGACGAGGCGGGCGTACTGCCGCGCCGGTGTCCGATAGGCCGGGTCTGGCGTAGGTGCGATCAGGATCAGGCGCTCGACTCTATCCGGAAAGCGTGCCGCAATTTCAACGGCGATTTGTACGCCTACGGAGTTGCCGCACAGCACCGCCTTGTGGATTCCGTTGGCATCCATCCAGGCCAGCAGGTGATTCGACTGCTCTCTGACATCCGGGCCTGCCGGCCACTTGGACATCCGCGGCGCAGGCGAACGCCCGAAACCGGGCAAATCGGGTGCCATGACGTCATGACCCATCGATGCGAGACGTCTCCCCAGCGGGACCATATAGCGGCTTGAAAGCGCCAAGCCATGAATCAGGATGATTGGAACCTGATGTGGATCGTCTTCATGGGCTAGCCAGGTGCGGGCGTGCATGCGAATGCCGAGCGAAGGAATAGTCGTCCAGGTTTTGTAAGGGGCGTAAGCGAGTTTGAACATAAGGGACAGCTCCCATGTATATCGAGCCTTGCCCAGGTCGCAGCGTGCCTGAAAGCATCATGAGCCAATCATGCGGCATGCGCGGGCTCCTGGGCGTGAGCATTGTAAATGTCGTCTGAACATGTAGAAAAAAGAAGGCCCGCAGAGCGGGCCAAAACGAGCTTTGAACAGCTCGCTGCCGCGAAAGGGCCCGTTCCATCAAGGGCCCAGAGGGGAAGTTCTTGCCGGGAAGCAATCAATGATGATGAGCAGGTTCCGCAGTGAATAGCGGCTGAAATAAATGGGGCTGCACATCTCAAGACTCCTCATGTCACGGCGTATCACCATCGGCCTGAGCATAAGCTCGTACCGATTCGAATGTGAAAAGGGTAAGGTCAACAAATGTATGCCTTGCTTAATGACCGATAGTTTGGAAAAGAAAAAGTGCCTTGGAAGCGACGAACGTGAGTACCTTTTATCCCTTGCAAAACGATGACGGAGCCGATCGAACGATACGTTGAAGCTGACTAGAGAGGTAGACGGAGCACTGTTTTGTAATACCAGCCTAATAATAAGTAAGCGAGCCGAATTTCCAGCCTGTTGCAGCTTAGTGCAGGTTAATAGGCGCATCGACAATGGCTTTATCTGATTGTGAATATGTTTAATCGGTCAGATTGGGATGAGACGGCTATAATAACCGTTGGTATTATTTATTGAGGAAAGAGGTGCTTATGATCACTGACGTGCGCGAAGCGTGGCAGGAAATGGTAGAGGCTCAGCGAGCCTTCAACGCAACGTGGCCTTCGGCGGTGGTTCATGCACAAGTCTGGTTGCTTCCCATCAACAAGGAGCCCAAAGGCCAGACTAAAATCACTCCGATGGAGCTCGTGGGTGAGCCTGCCATCGAGGCTGCGAAAAAGGCCATCCTGCAATTCGAGCAGGAGGAGGGGCAGCACCCTAGTACCGTTATGCGGCTTCCAGGGTGGATCGGCGTTTCGCAGTCAGTGCTGGAGTACGCCCGCGAGGCCAATGCCGCACGTGATCGTTTTCTTGAGGTTCTGGCTCAGGAAACGGCCTCCATGAACCTGAAATCTCTATCCAAGGGAAAGCATCTTCGAAGCATTCTTAAGCTGCCGATCGTCATCAAGCAGATCGAGCGCCATATCCAGGTGTTTGAAGGGGTGCCACGGCGTATCCTGTTCACCTGGGCGGGTAAAACGGCGGCCCCGGAAAGCATCCCTGTCAAGGATGTGATCGAAAAGATCGAAACGCAGCTGGCTGATGCCGTGGCCAAGGCTGATATGGACAAGGAACGCAATCTGAGGCTTGAGCTCAAGGCGTTGGGGTTTCTGGATGCGAAGGCCGAACTGCATCGCTACCGTCCTATTGCGCCCCATCCGCGCGTGATGCTGTATTTCTCCAAAAGCCCTCGTTATGACGCCATGCCTCACGCCAATCTGCCGATTTTTGTTTCACTGGATGAGAAGCAGCCGTGGCCGCGGGTCGATGCGCTCGAAGAGTTTGATGCAGAAAACGCTCAGGCTGAGCGCTCGGACAAGGTACCCCGCCAGGAAATCATTCCGCGCCTGGGGCTGTACCTTAAAACCGCGCCCGACCGTAAGCGCAGCCCCAGGACGGCCCGTGGGGACTCGACCGCCGTGGCGCGAGCGTTAGTCTCGTCTACTTATCAAAAGCGTTGAGTGGTAAACGGTCACTCCCAATATGTACGCATACGGTGGATTAAATAAGGGTTAACAGACTAACGCATTGGTTGAATGGAATATGTTCCGTTTCGATGACTGAAAGGCTCTATTTTCAATTCATATGCGGGGCATTGCCAAATCTTATTCATATGCTGTTTGCTAAGCGAGTAATGCTTTATACAAAGCAATACTCGCTCAGTTCATATATAAGCATCTGCTAGTTAGCGTTTATTTACAAATATTTACTCAATTAACTGTTTGAATATGCTGTTTGGTGAATCTGTTCGCATAGTTAGTGCGTTGCAATCTTGGCCGATAAAGTGACAAAGAATTCTTAATTGCTTGGAAATCATGGCGTTAAGACATTAAAGCTCATTATATGAAGGGTCGGTTTGCAGCTGTTTATAACTCTTAATATTCGTGTAATTAAATGTTCATGCCTTGCGGGGCAACATTCACTCGTCTGGCAGCGATTGGGGTTCGAAAGAATCAGGACGTTGCTGGAAATATGCTCTTCTCTGCAGCCGTGTAGTAGCAGTTGGCGCATGTCTAATTTCTTTCAATAAGGAGATATTGATATGAGTAATGTTACTCCGACCAGCACCAGTTCTTCCGACGCTGCTATCGACAAAATGACTGCCGCTTTCGATGCCGCCATCGAAAAATCCGCGAAGATCACTGAGATCACCACCGAGAAGAAAACTGAGCTTGACGCGACCAAACAGCGTCCTCAGAACTAAGGTGTGGACGGGCGGCGCCTTATGGCGCCGTCTGTTTGTTCAGACAGCTTTCCAGATTGGACCTGCATGCAGGCTGGCCTTGCCATGCGTGCCGGGTCAGGCAAAACAATTATGTCCGCAATGTCTTCTCTTCCCGGCTCAAAACCTGCAGTGCCTACTCTTGAGGTCATTGCGGGACTGCATACCGGCGTATCGGTATCGCTGGATGAACCTGCCTATTGCCTGGGTGCCTCCGACGAGGTGGATCTGGCGCTCAGGGATGCAGGCGTTGCGCCTCGCCATGCCGTGTTGCGTCTGGAGAAAAATACAGTCGCCGTTGAGGCAATTGGAAGCGATGTATTCACGGCTGAAAAACGAATTCCTTTGGGCAAGGGGCTGCGCCTGCCATTACCGGTCGAGTTATCCGTTGGAGAGGCTCGAATCCGCTTATCTGCTCCGCTGACAAAGTTGGTTGCGCCTCCCAGGCGATGGCCTATTACCCACGCCGGTATGATGGCACTTTTTGGCGCGGCGGTATTGCTAGGCCTGTATACGCTGATCGGCACCAGCGAAGCCGAAGATCGCGTATTGCCTGTTGCGGACGCGCCGACTAGCCCGGCACTCGACAGCGGCGCTGATCAGGAGCCCGTAGTGCGGGACGATCAGGTTACCCGACAATTGCTGTCCCGACTTGAATCCGCTGGACTTTCTTCGGTGCATGTCGAATCGCAAGGCCGTCATCTGATGCTCTTCGGTGAAATCGATGCTGCTCAGCAGCCAGCCTGGGTCGATATCCAGAGGTGGTTCGACGGTGAGTATGGCAGCAGCCATGTACTGGTCAGCTCGGTCACGCTACGCAAGGCGCCGGTTTCTCCCCGTGTCAGGTTCCAGGCGGTATGGCTGGGACAGGATCCTTATGTGGTTAGTGAGTCCGGTACACGTCTTTACCCCGGCGCATCGCTGGACGACGGCTGGGTGCTCAAGGGGATAGAGCCGCAGCGGATTGTCCTGAGTCGCAACGGCCACGAGTTTGCCCTGACCCTATGACGCTGCCATTGCTTACACAACCCCTGGGTGGGAGGCCTTTTCGATGAGAATCGATACCAGCCGACCGCTGGACCTGCAGCGGCCTGAAGAGGCGTCCAGCGAATCCCTGCGTCGGACCGGCTCGGTTGCCAGGGCCAGGCAGAGTGAGGTGTTCGAGTCGCTGCTGCGGCTGCGCAGCCGGACTCCGTTCAAATCCCTGCGTAACGAGCTGGCGGAGCTGATCGGCCCTCCCGTTAACGACCCTGGCATCTTCAGCCCTGGCCATTCGCTTCAGGTGCTGGAGCACATCATTGATACGGTGTTGCCTCGGCTGGACGCCGAGCCGGAGATCAAAGCACTTGCTGCCAGCCTGCTTGAGCAGGAAATCCAGCAACGTCGGGAGCTTGGGATGCGGTTGAGCGAGATCGACGATCTATGAACGTACAGGATCGCGAGGCAGTACAGCTGCTTCACTCGCTTGGTGCTCTGTATCTACGCAGCGGACAACAGCGACGAGCGCTGATCTATCTGCTTCTGGCTATTCAGATCGACCCGGCAGATACCGCTTTGCTGCGTACGCTCACCAATGGCTTTATTGCCACTGGTGATGGGGAGCGGGCACTGGCTGCTATCGGAAGGCTGGAGCAGCTTGAAGGGCCAAGCATGCCGCTCAAGTTTCTGCGTAGCCGCGCATTATGGGCGTTGGGTGCCAAAGACGAGGCACGACGCTGTTTTCGTGAATATCTGGATAGTCGGAGGGCCGTAACGTGCTCGCCAGATTGAACCGCCTGGCTGTAATGGCTTCACAGCGTACCGATATCGTCATTGCACTGTTCATGATGCTGGCCATCGTGATGATGATCATCCCGCTACCCACAGTAATGGTCGATGTGCTTATCGGCACCAATATCGCGTTCAGTCTGCTGGTTCTGGTCGTTGCGTTCTACGTGTCGCATTCAGTGGATTTCTCTGCACTCCCGCCGGTGATTCTGCTCAGTACGCTGTTTCGCCTGTCGCTTTCCATTACCACTACCCGGTTGATCCTGCTCAACGGAGAGGCGGGGGATATTGTCGAGGCATTTGGCAATTTCGTGATTGCCGGTGAGGTGGTCATTGGCTTGGTGGTTTTTCTGATCATTACCGTGGCGCAGTTCATCGTTATCACCAAGGGCGCCGAGCGAGTGGCCGAGGTGGCGGCTCGCTTTACTCTTGATGCGATGCCAGGCAAGCAGATGAGCATCGACAATGATCTGCGTAATGGTGATATCGATCAGGCCGAAGCCCGTCGGCGTCGCTCACGCCTGGAGCGGGAAAGCCAGCTCTATGGCGCCATGGACGGTGCCATGAAATTTGTGAAAGGAGATGCGATTGCCGGATTAGTCATTCTATGCGTGAACCTGCTGGGTGGCTTGCTGATCGGTATGATCAAGCGGGGCATGCCCTTTGGCG
The DNA here is from genome assembly GCF_003691465.1 of Pseudomonas sp. LTJR-52. Classification (NCBI taxonomy): domain Bacteria; kingdom Pseudomonadati; phylum Pseudomonadota; class Gammaproteobacteria; order Pseudomonadales; family Pseudomonadaceae; genus Pseudomonas; species Pseudomonas sp. LTJR-52. The sequence continues at coordinate 2,680,000 of NZ_CP033105.1, read as the reverse complement.
AGGCGGTGCATACCTATTCGCTATTAACCGTAGGCGATGGGTTGATCGCCCAGATTCCTGCCCTGTTGATTGCGGTTGCCGCAGGCACGGTAGTCACGCGCGTCACAACCGATGCAGAGACGGATCTCGGCACGGAAATTATTAGTCAACTAGGCGCCAACCAGCGGGCTCTGGCACTGACGTCTGCCATTCTGCTGGGCGTTGCGTTTATTCCGGGATTCCCGGCGCCTGTATTCATCGCCATTTCGCTGGTCCTGGGCGGAACGGCCTTCTACATGCATCGGCGTAAACAGATCGCGGAACAAGTTCCGGCTGCTCAGGAAGAGCCGGAACCACGTGAGGTTACAGCTGAGCCAGTACAAGACGTGGAGGACACGGGTCATTTCCGCATTACGCTATGGATCAGTGAAGCCCATGTGGCACAGGTTTCGCTCAATACGCTCAGGCAGCGATTGGACAGTACTCGTTACGAGATCAGTGAGGACTTGGGCGTCGAGCTTCCCCGTATCGGCTTGCGCATTGACCGCAACGCCGTGGCGGAGCGGTTCAGGATTGATCTGGAGGGCGTGCCCGTCATGGAGGGAGCTATCCGCCCTGATGCGGTGCTGCTGCAGGACGATGAAGTTCATCTCGAACTGCTGGCGATCAAGCATACAGCCTCGGCTCCGTTGTTACGCCGTAAGCCTGCCCTGTGGGTGGATGCACAACAGGCCGCCACGCTGGTAGAGGCTGGGGTAGGGCATCTGGATCTGGCGCAGACGTTTGATGCCTGCATGGATCAGACCTTACGCCGTTATGCGGCTGAATTCCTGGGTATCCAGGAGGCCCGTCAGATCCTGACCGAGATGGAAGAGCAGTATCCCGAGCTCGTTAAGGAGGCCCTCCGTGTGCTGCCCTTGCAGCGAATCGCGGATGTGCTGAGGCGGCTGGTCAGTGAGCATATTTCCATCCGCAACCGCCGCGCTATTCTTGAGGCGATTGTGGAGTGGGCACCGCGTAATCTGGATACGCCCATTCTGACCGAGCACGTCCGTGCTGCGCTAGCCCGGCAGATTTGCTATGCGTACGCCGACAGTCATCGCGTCATTTCGGCCTATGTCTTTTCCCGGGACCTGGAGGAGGCATTACGGGCGCCACTGCGCCGTAGTGATAAAGGCCGCCCTACGGTGCTGCCGCCCGACTTGACCCGCACCATTACGATCCAGCTTCAGCACGCGTATGACGCTGCCAGTCATGATCTGAATCCGGTGGTCATGGTGACGGCGGACATCCGTCGCCCGCTCCGGCAGTTGCTGACCCGGCATGATCTGGATGTTCCCGTGCTGTGCTACCAGGACCTGACCCGTGAATTCACCGTGCAGTCGCTGACGACGCTCACGCTACCGGAGGCCAATGCGGCCTTGCCACACACCGTAACGGAATCGTTGACGGTTCCACAACCGTTGTAAGGGAACAGAAAGGATGGTGAGGGTGTTTGAGGATTACCGGCAGGCAGGGTGTGTGCCGAGACCGACGTTAAGACAATGGCTGATTATCGGTTTCGGTTGTCTTTTACTGTCCGGCGGCTGGCTGGCTCCCGGGTGGGCCGTTGCGCAACCTGTTGAGGGGGCGAGTCCTGAGGGGCGTGTGCTTTACCTCGCCACGGGAGAGGGCCAGATTGTGAAATTCAAGGCGCCGGTAGAGTCGGTATTTGTCGCTGATCCTGCCATTGCCGATCTACGCGTTGTCTCGCCGGGAGTGGTGTATGTCTATGGCAAGACCAGTGGTGAGACGAATTTGATTGCCCTGAGTGCAAGCGAGGACATTCAAGGCACCTGGCAACTCAAGGTCCAGCCCAATGTCGGGCCGATCAAGGAGGCCGTACAGGCATTGCAGCCAGGCAGCAGCGTTTCGGTGGCGCAATCCGGCAAGCGGCTGATAGCCAAGGGAGCCACCCAGGACGTTGCGTCGGCGCTGGATGTAAATGCATTACTCGATAGCCAGACACCAGCCGGTGGCCCGCCACCCCTGAACACCACGACGTATCCTGAGTCGCCCCAGGTCAATATCCGGGTACGTTTCGCCGAGGTGTCACGCGAGCAGTTGCTGCGGTATGGGGTGAACTGGAATGCGCTCATTACCCGTGGTTCGTTTTCGTTCGGGCTGGTGACAGGCGGTCCGCTGGCACAGTCGGCAGTAGCCGGGGCCACGAATCTGATCTCGGCAGGTTACAGCTCCGGCAGCGCCAATATCGATGTGCTACTCGATGCGCTGCAAAGTAACGGCATTCTCGAAATTCTGGCAGAGCCAAACATCACGGCGGTAACGGGGCAAACGGCCAGTTTCCTGGCAGGGGGCGAAGTGCCGGTACCGGTTCCTGTAAGTCGTGACTTGGTAGGTATTGAATACAAGCCATTTGGTGTATCGCTGCTCTTTACGCCTACGCTGCTTCCCAGTGGGCGTATTGCTATGCAGGTTCGCCCCGAGGTCAGCAGTCTTTCAACGACCAGTGCTGTGCAGATAGCGGGTACCAGTGTGCCAACGTTCCAGGTCCGGCGGGCTGATACGCGTGTTGAGGTAGGCAGTGGTCAGACATTTGCCATTGCCGGTCTTTTCCAGCGCAACAGCGCGCAGGACATGGACAAGCTTCCCATGCTGGGTGACGTTCCGATCCTGGGCGCATTGTTCCAATCCAAACGCTTTCAGCGCAACGAAACCGAACTGGTCATTCTGATCACGCCGTACCTTGTCGAGCCTGAGTCAGACCACACGCTGGCTACGCCACTTGATCCGAGCGCGTCCAATCCTGCACAGCACTTGGCGCGAACGTCTACCGTGCCCACCAAGCCTTACTCGGAGTTTGGGTTTTATGTGGATTGATTCGAGACGCTCCCTTGCTGTGCTCGGCGCGGCTGTCATGCTGCTGGCGGGGTGCTCACTGGAGCCGGTGTCCTATGCATCGGATTATGTCCGTCTGGCTGATCGCAACGGTCAGGCGGTATGGGTGCCCCGTGTGTGCTTGAGTCCCGAAACGGCGGCAGCGCCCGATCGTTTACCCATGGGCTGCGCCAATGCGCTTAATCTGGCCAGAATGATCGAGCGACCTACTGACCTACAGCGTGGTCGTCCGATGGGACCCGCCATGGCCGCTCCGGTAGCACGTGCGGCAGAAGCTTATATCACCGGCCACACCGCCGATGACATCAGGCGGCAACGGCTCGAGCAGGAAGCGGCAAACCGTAACGCTGCCGGAATGTGATGATGTTCGTCAGATCAGGTCTGGCGAACATTTTTAATTGGGATGAGTGGCGATAAGCCCTACCGCCTGGGCGCGTTGCATCGGGTCGCGCAGGGACTTGATTTGCCGGGCCTCTTCGAGCAGCCGGGCTTTTTGAGCCGGTGTCGTTTGGGGAATGACCAGGCCCGTAGCCTCCTGCTCGTGACCGGCCAGTACCAGTGCCAGAAGCAGGTTGCGGTAATGGCCTGGCATGGCCAGAGGGGAGCGGGTGACTTCACGCAGCCGTGTGACGGCACGATCCGGTGAGCCTCCCAATGCCATGGCGACGGCCTGATTGCTTTGGATGTCCAGATTGCCGGGCGCCAATTCAAGCGCCTTGGAAAAGGCTGTTTCCGCTGCGGCTGACTGGCCCAACAGACTGTAGGCCGTGCCCAGCTTGCTATAGGTACTGGCCGTTTTCTTGAGCGGGGCAACTTCCTTCAGCGCATTTGCCGCACTGCTGGCATTGCCGAGCCGTAGCTGGGCACTACCAAATCCCAACAGCGCGTCGGGATTATGGGGTTCCTTTATCAAAGCCTCGCGAAAGGCCTGGTCGGCACCGTTGGCATCTCCGCTGCCAAGCCGGGCATTACCCAGACGAATGAACGCGGGAGCGTCCTGCTGCTGTTGAGCCGCGCGTGCATACAGGGCCGACGCGGTGGCAGGGTCGCCCCGGCGTTCGATGTCGGATGCCAGTTTGTCCAACTGAAGATCAGAGTGGGGATTGGAAGGTGCAGAGCTGCAACCGGCCAGCCAGGAGCACAAAACAGCCAGGGCGAGCCGGGTAGGGCGGGAGGTAGGCAAAATCACACTCCATGTTTTTGACTGCAAAGAGCCACATCCTGCGCATTTGGCCGGACAAACATGACAGCGCGATGACAGCGCCCGGCTGTGTTTGAGGCTTGTCCTGTACCGCCCTGGTTCTGTGATACAGACAACACTCATTGGGTGCCTTGCAACGGGCTTGTCACAAAGCCTCACCATACTCGGGGAATCGAGAAAGTGTCCGAACGTTCCGGATAAAGGATAAGCCGGAGTCGTCGTTTGGTTTGCTTCGTACAGGGATGGATCACTGTCTGCCATCGGTTCGAGTCGTATGTGGCATCGAGCCGGGTATGGAAGAGATGAAGAAGAACGAGCAAGCCATGCCGTTGCCTGTTTTTACCGCTCGCTGTTTACGTTCACTGTGTTGCCTGCTTGCGCTTGCAGGGGTTGCGCTTGATGGCTGGGCACAGACAGCGAAACCTGCCTGGCTGGACCAGCCCTATCACTACGTTGTGATTGATCAGGATGTACGCGGCGTACTGATGGAGTTCGGCCGCAATCTGTCATTGCCCGTGGTCTTGTCCGATCAGGTCAAGGGCCGGGTACAGGGTCATGTGCGGGCGGAGCACGCGGGTGAGTTTCTCTCGCGTATCAGCGCCACCCAAGGGCTGGTCTGGTACTACGACGGCAGCGCCCTGCATGTGAACGCCAACCGCGAGCTGATCAGTCAGATCATCGATACCCGCCGGTTCGATCAGAAGGCTTTGAGAGACGTGCTCGACCAGCTGGGCCTGGTAGGCGAGAACGTATCGATACAGCTCAACCCCGGCCGCTCGGTTCTGAGCGTATCCGGGCCGCCTGCCTATATTGGCTATGTGCAGCGCAGTCTCGAAGGCCTGGAAAGGCCCGTTATTTCGAGGGAAAAAAGCCAGGGCATTCGTATCTTTCGGGGCGGCGCGGAAACCGAAGTCTTTAGCGGACAGGGTTGAACATCTGGCCTTTTGGCCCTCACAGACAAGGAGAAGGACATGGCAACAGTACCCATAGATAACAGCAGTACCGGCAACGTCACTAACAGCGAGCAGACATTCGACGCTGCGCTCGAGTCGTCCGATACCGGCATGACCGATGAAGAGTTCACCCAGCAGTTGGTGGACGGTGCGGTGACCGTCGCCGGGCAGATGATCATCATGCCCCGTGCGAACGAAATCCTGAACGAGGCGATGTCGGACGAGTAAGTCTGGCGGCCCTGTGCATTATCGACGTGTGTCTGGAGATATTCATGACTGTCAGTATTCCTCCTGTAGCCCCGCAGCCCATGCCGGAACCTGCCGCGCAGGCTGCCCAGAATCTCTTCGAGCACATGGCGATGCATGCCCAGGGCCTTCCTCAGGGAGCAAGCCCGGCTCAACTGAGCCAGGGATTGATGGAGCGGCTGGATGGCTTTCTGGATCGTTCCCATCGCTTCGCTGAACGGGCCAACGGCGGTGTCGATCAGACGCAGACCTTCAGTCCGGTGCTCCATAGCCCCCAGGCCGAAGGCACGGCGCTTCCGGACAGCCAGATGGACAAGGTTGTCACCGCACTGAGCCGCATGTTCGATCATTCGATCGAAACCCAGATGGTTGTCCGAGGCGCGACCCAGGTTTCCGGGGCGGCCAACACCCTGCTGCGTGGTCAATAAGATGACCGGTTGGAACGGATGGTTTGCAAAAGCGGTAGTACTGCTCACGCTGGTGGCGTTGCTGCAGGGATGTAAAACGGACCTGTATACCAACCTCTCAGAACGCGATGCGAACAGCATGGTGGCGGAGTTGTTGCGGCGCGGCATTTCTGCTGAACGCGTCGTTCAGAAGGACGGCCGTCTTACCGTCAAGGTAGACGAGGCACGCTTTGCCGAGGCCATGCATATCCTCGACGAAGCTGGCTTGCCAGGGCAATCCTTTGCCAACCTGGGCGATGTATTCAAGAGCAATGGGCTGGTGTCTTCGCCTGTTCAGGAACGTGCTCAGATGCTCTATGCCCTGAGCGAAGAACTCTCTCATACCGTATCGCAGGTCGATGGAGTGCTGTCGGCCCGGGTGCATGTGGTATTGCCCGATAATGACCTGCTTAAACGCAATGTCACGCCATCTTCCGCATCGGTTTTTATCCGGTATGAACCGGGGCTCGATATCAATCCGCTGATTCCACAGATCAAGACTCTGGTCGCTAATGGCATTTCGGGCCTGACTTATCAGAACGTTTCAGTCGTACCGGTCGAGGCGGTCAAGCGGGTCGAAGGCTCCCAAGAGGGCGAACCCCTGGCTTCGTTCATGGGGGTCTGGATGCTTCAATCGAACGTCGGCAAGGCCGCCTGGATTATGGGCGGGCTGCTTTTCCTCGTGCTGGCGCTGGCCACTTCACTGGTTTACGTGGTGTGGCAGTCCCGGCGTGCTCAACCCTACGAATTGGTGCCATTGAAATGAGCCTGACACAGTCTGCAGAACTGCCGTTGTTTCGTGGTGAAAACGGGTGGAACCTCTTCAAGACCAACCCTTTGCGCTTCGTACACGGCAAGCACGTTGCTGAGTGCTTCAGTGAGTGGGGCGAGTATTCCATCGTGGCTGCTATCCAGGCCGAACAGCGGTTTCAGTCTCGACTTGAGCGTTTGTTCCAGGATCACTTCGCGCTGCCGCCATTAAATGAGGTAGAGCCGCCCGTTGAAGAGGACTTGGCCATTGCGTTACTGGCCCCGGAACACTTTGCTGCACTGGTGGTGCCGTGTGGTGTGGTCCTTCATGGACGCTCCTTCACCCAGGAGATCAGAGCGTCGGCCTTGCGTACGCTGAAAGCGCGCTTTGGTGAGAACTTATTTGCCTTGGCCGTAACCAATGCCGATCTGGCCAGCACCTCCACCGTTCTGACCGATCTCGATGAACTGGAGCGGGCCGTTCAGTTGGATGGAGAGGCCTGTATCGCCGCCTGGCTGGCTGCTCAACCTACCTCGCTCGCCGCCTGGCTGCGACTGAAGGCGACGGATGAGCCTGTCTACAGCCGCGCACTTTCGACGGACCTGCTGCAACGCGGGCCCGCCATCGTCAGGCGTATAGCGCCGCACGTTCAAGCCTATGCAACAGTGAGGAAGGCTTCTTGAGCGAACTGCCCCGTCAACCTACCCAAACCATTCTTCGGCAAGCTGAGGCCGCCCAATGGATGGATGGCTACACGTTTCTCGAGCAGGCCCGACAGGAAGCGGATGCCCTGCTGGCCAGTACACAGGCGCAAGTCGATGCCGCCCGCACTCAAGGCTACGCTGAAGGCCAGCGCGCCGGCATCGAGGCGGCAAACAAGATCCTGGTGAATACTACCCGCCAGATGGACCAGTATCTGGCCAGTCTGCCGGAGGCTTTGACCGGCCTCGCTCTGGATGTGGTCCGCCGCGTTCTGGGCCAGTTTGAGCCCGGCGAGCTGGTGGCCCGTCTCGCTCGCGAAGCCCTGACGACCTTTCGCGGTCAGCACACAATAACCGTGAGGGTAGCGCCAGAGCATGTGGCCCACGTGGAAGCAATGCTGCTGGAGAGGGCTGGACCATCAGCCTCGTTTCGCGTCGAGCCCGATGCCCAGCTCACAGCGACTCAATGCGTTATCGCCAGTCCTGTCGCTGTGGTGGATGCCAGCCTGGACATGCAACTGGAGGCGCTTCGTACCGCCTTGGTCAGCCCTGACGAGTCTGAGGCGGTGTAATGCAGGAGTCGGTGTTGGAAACGTTAGATCTCCAGACGATCATTCCCAGCTTGAAAGCGCGCCTGGATCGGGCAGAGGCGCGTCCGGTACGCGGACGTGTGAAGTGTATTCGCGGGATCATGGTGCATGCCATGTTGACCCAGGCGCGGGTTGGCGAACTCTGCTACCTACGCGACCCGCTCACGGGACGCACGATTCCCGCTGAAGTCATCGGCTTCGAGCATGACGAGGCGCTGCTGACACCGGTGGGTGAGTTGGAGGGTATGTCGACCCGGACAGAAGTCATCTCCACCGGTCAGGCGATGACAATCACCGTAGGTGATCATTTACTCGGCGCGGTTATCAGTCCGACCGGCGAGCGGCTGGATCGTGTCGAAGGAACAGTTGATGGGCATGATACGCGCCGCTATCCGCTTCAGGCCGAGCCGCCAGCGCCGTTCGAGCGAAGCCTGATCAAGGAGCCCTTGCAATTAGGTATTCGCGCCATTGATGGACTCATGACGGTTGCCCGGGGTCAGCGCGTCGGGATTTTTGGTGAACCCGGTATCGGCAAGTCTTCTCTGTTGGCCAGTATTGTCAAAGGCACCGAGGCGGACATCATTGTTCTGGGATTGATTGGCGAGCGTGGCCGCGAAGTACGCGAACTGCTGGATGTTCAATTGGGCAGGCGGGCACGGGCACGTACCGTAGCGGTGGTGGCTACCTCGGATCGGCCTGCCATTGAGCGCGTCAAGGCCGCCTACGTGGCGACCAGCGTTGCCGAGTATTACCGTGACCAGGGCAAGAATGTATTGCTGCTCATGGACAGCATTACCCGGTATGCCCGTGCGCAGCGGGAGATCGGCCTGGCGGCAGGGGAGCCGCCTACTCGACGAGGCTACCCGCCATCCTTCTTTGCCGCATTGCCACGGCTGCTCGAACGGGCCGGCCCCGGGCAGCACGGAACGATCACCGCGTTGTATACCGTCCTGACTGAAGGGGACGGCACCCTTGATCCCGTCGCCGAAGAAACCAAGTCCATTCTGGATGGACACATCGTGCTGAGTGCAGAGTTGGCTCAACGCAATCATTTTCCAGCCATCAATGTGTTGCGTAGTCGTAGCCGTTTGATGGACACGGTTGCGTCCGAGGCGCACCGCCGATGGGCGGGCCAGGTACGTGAACTGATGGCGCGCTATGTCGACATCGAGTTGCTGCTCAAGGTGGGTGAATACACGACTGGCAGCGACGCCATGACAGATCAGGCCATTGCGCAACAGGGCGCGATCGAAGCCTTTTTACGGCAGCCTACCGAGGAACGCGCGGCGTTCGCCGAAACCGTGCGGCGCTTGGCGAGCCTTGCATCATGACCCATTCCAGAAGCCGTCTGAATGTGTTGATTGCGTTGCGCACACGGCGTGAAGAACGTGCCATGGCAGCACTGGCAGCTGCTACACAGCGCTCCAGCGAGGCGCAGGAGGCTGCTGCAAATGTCCGGAAACAGCATCACGCCCATTGCGTCGACCAGCATCAGCAGGAGGCGCAGCTGATGGCCACTCTGGCTCATGGAGCCTTTGGGCATCGTGAAGTACAGCAGGTGGACGAGGCGCTCAAGGCATTGACCGGACGTCGGATGGATCTGGAGGACGAACTCCGCCGACTGGACGAGCAGCATGCCATGGCGCTGCTCAGGCGTAGCGAAGCCCTGCAGACGCGTAACCAGTGCTGGAAAGCGAGGCAGGCCGTCAGCCTTTTACTGGCCAATGAGCATAAAAACGTGCGTCTTGCAGAAGAGATGCAGGCTGATATCGAGACGGAAGATCGCCCGCAAGCCAGGAAGGCCCCGTGATGTGGATGACCGATACATCAGCTGGTGATGAGTTTTGCACGAGTGAAGAGGTTGCCCCTCTGGTGTTTCCCCTTGTCACACTCGAAGACGTCAGGCTTGCCAATCGTGTGTATCGCTCGCGTGAAGACTGGCAGGGAAAGATTACAGGTCATCCCGTCAGCGTTCGGCTTGCATGGAACTCCCAGCCCATCCAGTCCGCCTTATCGTTTCCGCTCATGTTCGATGAGCAGCCAGCCTGTCTGCAGCTGCCATCATCGCTGGCTCAGGCACTTGGCGGAGCGCTACTGGAGGGCATCGGCGCTCCGGCGCGCTTCCGGGCCTTGCTGATCGAGCAGGCGCTCCTGACCTCTATTCAGCCCATTGAGCAATCCGCCGGATTCTCCATTCGGTTCGCAGCCGGTCCCGTGGACATTCCTCATCCCATACGGCTCCTGTTTCAGGTAACGCTGCGGGACAAGACCTATCCCGTGATGCTGGATCTTTCAGCCATAACCCTTGGTCCGCTCTTGCCATGCCTCGATCAAACATTTCCTGCCAGTGATTTGCCTCTTTCTCAGCTGCGGCTCCCCGTAACGCTCTGCATCGGCAGCCAGCAGGTGCGCCTGAGTGAACTGCAAGGTTTGCAGCCTGGTGATGTAGTGATGCTGCGCTCGAACCAGGGCGCCTGGATATCGGTTGAAAACCGGCTCAGGGCGCCTCTGGCAGTAGTGGCCTCGGGATACCAGCTGCAAACCGGATTAGTTTTAACGTCTGTCAGTAAGGAATGGGACATGAGTGATACGTCCATGCATAAAACAACCGCCGAGGATGATCCATTAGGGGAGGTGCCTGTTACATTGGTATGTGAGGCGGGGCGGCTGGAGTTGCCGCTAGGTGAGGTCAAGGCGCTGTCGGAAGGAAGCATCCTTGCGTTTCCGGACTCGACTGATGAGGCCGTTGAAATCACTGTGAACGGCCGCCGACTCGGCCGCGGTACCCTGGTCAGGATTGGCGAAGGGCTAGGCGTACGGATCACGAGCCTATCAACGCATGGATGAATTTCAGCCCAACCTGATTGAGATCATCATTGTTGTTGCGACGATCGGGCTGGTTCCGCTTGCAGTCGTCACGATGACGGGATTTCTCAAGATCTCTGTCGTCTTGTTTCTGATCCGCAACGCCTTGGGCATTCAGCAAACGCCGCCGAACCTCGTCTTGTACGGTATTGCTTTGATTCTGACCGTGTATGTGACCACTCCGCTGGTAGGTGAGATGTACCGGCAGCTGGAGCATCAACCGATCAGTTTGGAGAGCGTGGACGGTGTCAAAGCAGCCGCTGGAGCGCTTCGCCAGCCATTGCAGAACCATCTTTCGAGGTTCGCCAATGATAATGAGCGCGCATTCTTCATGCAGGCGACAGAGAGCATCTGGTCGGAGGAGGCGCGGGCAGACTTACGGGACGATGATCTGGTTGTACTCATTCCCGCCTTTGTCAGTTCGGAGCTGACCCGCGCATTTGAGATCGGCTTTCTTTTATATATCCCGTTTCTGGTGATTGACCTGATCGTCTCCAATGCCCTCATGGCCATGGGCATGATGATGGTGTCGCCTACGTTGATTTCCATTCCCCTGAAAATTTTCCTGTTCGTGGCGGTTGAAGGATGGTCACGCCTGATGCACGGATTGATCATGAGTTACGGAGGCTGAGGTGGGACAGGATCTGTTTCTTTCCTTGATGAAGGAGTCACTGCTTACCGTGTTGCTCCTGTCGGCGCCGGCTCTGATCGTCGCCATCGTGATCGGCTTTGGGGTAGGGCTCATGCAGGCTCTTACACAGATTCAGGATCAAACGCTGCCGCAGGCCGTCAAGCTGGTGGCTGTGCTGCTTGTGCTGATCCTGGTCGGCCCGCTTCTGGCCGGGCAAGTGGGGCAGTTGGCCGAACGGATGCTCGATAATTTCGCAGCCTGGACACGGTAAGGCACTGACGTGAATTTTGCCGTTGCCCAGGCGCTTCTGGACTATGTCTACCCCTTCCTCGCGGCCTTTGGCCTGGCAGTGGCGCGGGCGTTGGGCATGGTCATCATCAGTCCGGCATTCAATCGCCTGGGACTGACCGGCATGATCCGTTCGGCGGTAGCCGTCGTGCTGGCCATTCCGGTGGCGCCAGTCATCTATGCCGGGCTTTCGCTGGCAGACGCACCGACTGGTTTTGCCATTGCAGGGCTGCTGATCAAGGAAATGGCGATTGGCTTGGTGATTGGCCTTGCCTTCGGCATCCCGTTCTGGGCCGCAGAGGTTGCAGGTGAGCTGGTCGATCTTCAGCGTGGGTCTACCATGGCCCAATTGGTAGATCCACTGGGCGCCGGTGAGACGAGTATTTCCTCCACGCTTCTGACGGTTACCCTGATCACACTGTTTTTCATGTCTGGGGGTTTTACGCTCATGGTGGATGGGTATTACCGCAGCTATGGCCTCTGGCCGACCCTGACCTTTAGCCCGATCGTGGTAGAAAACACGGCGCTGGAAATCGTGCGGATACTGGACCGTGTGATGCAGATCGGGGTGTTGCTGATCGCACCCATTGTCGTGGCGCTGCTAGTGGCTGACATGATGCTGGCCTATCTCTCCCGTATGGCGCCCCAGCTGCATGTATTCGATCTGTCTCTCCCGGTAAAGAATCTGCTGTTTTCGTTCTTGATGGTGCTTTACGCATCCTTCCTTGTGCCGCTCATGTTATCGGAGCTGGGTAGCCTGTATGAGGTGTTCGACTGGTTGGAACAGGCCGTCTCTGAGGGCTAGGGCAATGAACAGGCGCTTTCAGGTAGTGGGGTCATGAGTCAGCAGACTGAGGAAAAATCCCTCCCGGCCTCAGCCAAGAAGCTGCGCGATGCGCGCAAGAAAGGGCAGCTGCCCAAAAGCCAGGATCTGGTAACCGGTATGGTTATCCTGGCCTGCACCCTGTGCGTGGTCGTGATATCGCCCGATATCGAGGCGCGTGTGGAGGCGCTGTTGCTTGAGGCAGGCCGAATCTACGTCGAGCCATTCACCCAGGTCTGGCCAAGGCTGCAAATGCTGGGGCTTGATGTCCTGATGGCCGCTACGTTACCGCTGTTTGCTGTCACGGTAGTCACCGTAATTCTGACGAATATTGTGGTCATGCGCGGTATGGTCTTTTCGGCCGAGCCGGTGAAGCCAACGTATGAGCGGATCGATCCGGTTGCTGGCTTCAAGCGTATTTTTTCCATGCGCAGCGTTATCGAATTTCTGAAGGCGCTTATCAAGCTCTGCGCAATGGCGGTGGCGTTCATCATCGTCTACCGGCTGGGGCTGCAACGGCTAATGGAGTCTGCCTACTGCGGTACCTCCTGCCTGTATGCCACGTTTCTGGGGCTTCTAAAACCGTTGGTCATCACGGCTATCATCGCTTTTTTGATCGTAGGCGGTTTCGATGTGCTGATGCAGCGCTGGCTCTTTGCTCGGGAAATGCGCATGACCAAGAGCGAACAGAAGCGCGAACTCAAGGACACTGACGGCAACCCGATGGTCAAGCGTGAGCGCCAGCGGTTACGCCGCGACATGCAGAGCCTTTCAGCCAAGCGTGGCCTGCAGCATGCCTCGCTCATTATTGGTGCGCCTGGGCAGTGGGTCGTAGGGTTGAGATATGTCAGGGGCGAGACACCAGTGCCGGTCATCGTCTGCCGTGCAGAACCCGAGCAATCCCACCAGATGATTCAGGACGCGCAGCAGCTGCGGCTCCCTTATGCGGTTAACGGAGGACTGGCTGAGCGCATTGCCCAGCGGACAGCCGGAGAAGGGGTGCCGGAAGCGACCTTTCAGGCCGTGGCGGACATTCTGGTAGGTGCTCGCCTGATTTAGCTGATAGACAAGGGCGCAGGCTAAGGAGTAAGTCAATAAAGGCCAAACGTATGAAGAGTGCAAACAATAAGGGCCGATAACTGTTCCGGCCCTTATGTGTAGTACTGACAGGCTTGATCAGCCCGCTGTTACTTCTTCGAGTCCTGCCCTTTGACGATCTTGATGATCGCGCCTTCGGTGTCTTTCAGGAGCACATAATCGTTACCGATCTTGACCCAATGCTGGTTCTCTTCGGGAGCGCTCAGGCCGTGGGCTTTCCAATCCTTGATTCGGTAGGTATCACGCTGATATTTATCAGGCGCTTCGCTGCCTACCTTATATTCGTTGTTGCTGTTCGGGTCCTTGACGGTGGCATCTTCTGACTGATTAGGTGCCTTTTTCATTACTTCGGACTGGTACTTGCTGTTGGAAGGCTGGTGATCGCCAGCGGCTTGCTGGGCGAAGAGGGCACCGCTTGCAAGGGATGCGCTGATGGCGACAACGGCCGATAGTGCTTTGATATTCATCTCGTCCTCCAATGATCGAGTCTACACATGAGACCTGCATTGGCTCCTGGATATCCCCAAGGCGTTTTATTTTCCGCTGCGGCCCCGCGTCACGGTGCAGGGCTGATAAACATAAGCAGGGCGCTGATCGTGAAGAATGAAGCGGTAGTGGCAACCATAAGCGCCGCGGCACAACGGCCTTCCAGCCCGTAACGTTGCCCCAGGATTGGGTAGATACTCATCATCGGCGCGCTGGCGAACAAAACGGCTGCGAGCTTGAGCGTTGGATCAATGGAGGGCAGCATCAGGGTCATCAGAAAAACGGCCAGTGGATGCAGAATGAGTTTGCTGCCCGCAATCCGGCCGACGTCGACCAGCATGCCTTTTGCCTTCAGGCCATACAGCGTGGCGCCAATTACAAAGAGCGCAGTGGGCGCCGAGGCGTGGGCCAGCATGTCGATCACCGTATAGATCGCGATAGGCAGTTTGATTTGTAGCGCCGACAGCAGGAGCCCGACAAGAATCGCAATGATCATCGGGTTCTTGCCCAGTCGCTTGACGATGTCCAAGAGCACTTTCAACACACCGCCTTCGCTGGAGCGACTGGCTTCAGCCAGCGCCAGCGCTAATGGAATCATCAGCATGTTTTCCACCAGCATGTTGAGGGCCAACGCTACCGCAGCCGGTTGTCCCAGCACCAATACGGCAATTGGATAGCCAATGAAGCCACTGTTAGACACCGACATGCCCATGCCTGTAATGGCGCTGACATCCAGGGTCTGTTTGAGCTTGTAGCGGGTAAAACAGAAGCCGCCGGTGAATACTAGAAGCGATCCTACCGCGTAGGCGATGAGATAGGATTTATTGAACACCTGATCGATCGGGCTTTCGGATAACGCCCGAATGATCAGGGCCGGCATTGCGAATGTGATGACGAAGCTACCCAAACCACGGATCTGCTCTCGCACCAGAATGCCGCTCTTGGAAGCAAAAAAGCCAAGACCAATCAGGATGAAGATAGGGGTCGTGATGGACAGTATCTGTAGCACGGTAACCGCTGCGTCCTTGTAGTTTTGACTCATCATGGCAGCTTGGCAGGATCAGGGCCAGGCTCGATGCCAGCGTTCTTACGGCTATGATCCGTACCGCCTTTCTTAATTCATTCAAATAATGATTAATTGCATCGAACCTGCTGCATAGAACACTGTCATAGCGCCATCATTGCATGGAGCGACTTAATGGCAACCCCAAGGAAACACCCGAATCACAGGCTGAAGGCCGCGCAAACCCTCATGTTAAGCCTGGCTTTTTTGGGTGCCTCTTTCTCCTCAATCACAGTGCATGCGGCTGAAGTTTCGTTTCGTGAAGCAGGTCCCGAGCAAACCTGGCATGTGCAGACAGACAACGTGTTGGTGCGTAAATGGCCTGTTGTGTATGACACAGCAGCGGCTCGGCGGGGGAATGTGCAGACTCGTCTGGCAGCTGGCACATCCGTACGGGTAGTGGATACGCGTGAATACAAGCGCTGGAAAAAGATCCAGATCTCTACGGATGATCAGCAGCCGGTAGAGGGATGGATTGAAAGCAAGGATGTACATTCCGCCATACGAGTAGAGTAATAAATTGCCTGACAGGTAATTGCTGCCTGCGCTGAACCATTGGCTTTCCTCGAACGATCCCGCTCGTCTTGCGTCTTACTTCACAGAGGCTTGTCCAGACCACTGGATAAGACGAGTGAGTGACCGAGACAAGAAGGAATGCCCATGGCTACCGGAACATCAGCCACGCTTCTGGCGCGCCGATCCCTGACAGCTGCGTTGCTTATTGGGATCGGCTTCATGGCCGCCATCGATGAAATCATTTTTCACCAGGTCTTGGCCTGGCATCATTTTGTGGATCGTGGCACGGGTGCTTTCGCCTTGCTTTCCGATGGCATCCTGCATTCGGCCGAACTCATTCTGATTATTGTCGGGTTTTTCATGGTGGCCGAACTGCGGGAGCGTAAAGCCTTTGCCAAACCCCAGGCCTGGGCCGGCTTCTTCATGGGGATGGGGGCATTCCAACTGTTCGATGGCCTGATTGACCACAAAGTCCTGCGCCTGCATCAGGTCCGATACGTCGACAATCTAATGCTGTATGACCTGCTCTGGAACCTCGCAGGTATCGTATTGCTGCTGATTGGCCTTTTATTGCTGAGAAGAGCCCGACGCACCTACGTCAGCCCATAACCCCTAGGAGCCTTGCTGATAATGCATGCCTATTTCCTGGGGCCGGGCCACGTAGCGGTATTCCCGATCCTGCTGGCTATCATCGTCTGGTTGTTCTACTGCTTCGGTGTAATCTGCTTGCAGCGACAAAGACGGACATGGTCCGGCTGGCGTACGCTCAGCTTTGCGGCTGGCATCGCCCTGATCGTAGTCGCCTTCATGCCACCGGTATCGAGCTTTGCTCATCAGGACCTTCGCGGACATATGCTCCAGCACCTTCTGCTGGGCATGTTTGCGCCGCTGGGCCTGGTATTTGGCGCACCGGGTACGCTGGTGCTGCGCACTATACCCATTGATACGGCACGGGTACTGGTTCGCCTGTTGGCGACGCGCTTCATGCGTGTGCTGACTCATCCGATTACGGCGGCGCTTCTGGATATAGGCGGTATGTATGTTCTGTATCTGACCTCATTTTTTGTGCTAAGCCAGAGTAGCCCATGGGTTCATACCTGGCTGCATCTGCACTTTATCCTGTCGGGGTATCTGTTCACCTGGGCCATTGCCGGACCTGATTTCGCGCCTCATCGGCCTACGCTGCGCCTGCGGCTGGTCGTGCTGTTCATCGCTATGGCCGCCCACGCAGGGCTGGCCAAGATCATGTATGGGTTTGGCTATCCCCATGGGCTTGGTTATGCGCGTACCGAGATCGAATCTGCCGCTCAATGGATGTACTACGGTGGTGATTTGGCAGAGGTGCTACTGGCCGTTGCGTTCTGCAGGGTGTGGTTTCGTCATCGCAAACGCCTCCAGGCCCAGGCATACAGTCATCAGCCGCTGGTTTATGGGCTGACCAGGACAGGATAAGGAGAACCTGCATATCCTTTCAGTTATCGAAGCGTTAAAGACGTGCTAGATTCGCGTTCCCACGGCTAGAGGTCCCGTTGTGAAAGAAGATAAAAGCCCCCATACCCATCTCAATACCGATGAGCCCGAGCCGCCGCCCAGTAAGGCCGGTTGCCTCTGGATGACCGTCGGTGCCATTGCCTTTGCCTTCGCACTATTTGGCGGCATGATCTATCTCTTTACCCGCGGGCCTTCGCCTCAGGTTGAAGCCAACGAACGGAGTACGATCGAAGCCTGTCATCAGCGCGCTGATGCTGCCGCCGCTGGCTCAGGGGAGCGTCTCTCGATTCAGCAGTCCTGCCAGGAAATGGAAAAGCAGTTCATCAAGAAATATGGCCACGCGCCTAACCAGTAAGGTCCTACACGGCGGCTTTCAGCGTTAGGCTCCAATTATTCAGAGGGTGTTGTCTGCCTTGCCAGTACACGCCCTTTGTCGTCTCTCTGGTTCTGACCGGAACCTCCGGTCTCATATTGTGGCCCACACCTTGAACAGGTTTGGAGGTCACATGAACAAGTCATCTTTCAATTTCGACAAGAAACGCTTGATCTTGAGTAGCGTGGCGGCGGCCTGTGCACTGGCCATGCCCCGTGGAGGGCTGCGCAGTATGGTGTCGGCTGCAGCGGCGTTGGGGCTGGGTAGTGCGTTGCTCAAGCCGAGTGCCAATGAGGCGTCAATCGATGCGAATGAGCAGGCAGCGCCCGAGCTTATTCGTACAGCCCTCGTCAATGGCATCACTATGCGGTGGGAGGAGCACGGTGATTCCGACCCAGGTGCAGTACCCGTCATCATGGTACATGGTATTCCTACTCATCCACGTCTGTGGCGTTATGTGATTCCGCAGGTCTGTAAGCCGGGTGTGCGTTGCCTTGCCTGGGAGCTGGTGGGCTTTGGCTGGTCGATGGAAGAGGGCCTTGAGCGCGACATCTCGCTCCCCAAACAAGCGGACTACCTGTACGACTGGCTGCAGCACATGAACATCACCCAAGCCGTCTTCGTCGGACATGATCTCGGCGGGGGCGTACTTCAGGAACTCCTGGTCAGGCATCCTGAGCTCAGTAGCGGATTGGTGCTAGTCGATAGCGTCGCGTATGACAACTGGCCCGTTCCTACGGTGCGCCTGGCCAAACTCAAGGCGTCGGTCATCGAACAGCTTCCACCCAGTCTGTTCAAGCCACTCTTTTTAAGCGGTGTGTACAACTTGGGACACGATAATGAGGCCCGCCGCCAGGAGTCGATCAGCCTGCATTGGCAGCCGTACTCGCGAACCATCGGCCCCAAGGCCTTTGCGCATCAGATCAGTTGTCTGGACTCGAAAGACACCCAGGCACTGGCGGGAAAGCTGTCCGTCATCCGTGGGCCCAAGCGGATCGTCTGGGGAGATTCGGACTCCATTACGTTCGCTTCAGGCCAGCAGTTGGCAGCTGAGCTGAACGCCTCTCTGGTATCCATTCCCGGCGGGCGACATTTCAATCCTGAAGACCACCCGAGCATTGTCAGTCAGGCAATCAGCGAGGTGCTTCAGTTAACCGACAAAAATGCTGGAGTCGATCCATTGGTTGCAGAAGGTGCAGAACTCGCCTGACTCATCCAGCCGGCGGATGATCGACCTGAGGGCTACGCAGCGCGTCGGCTAGTGCGTTACGGCAATCTGTTAACGCGCGGCGCAGGCCCTCGTCATTTGCCTCCATCCGCCAGGCAGGGCCAACCAGGGAAATGGCATACCTGCCCTGAGGCGTTTCAATGCCGATAGCCATGGCATGGACACCCAGCATGTGCTCTTCGCGATCATAGGAAAAGCCATCCTCCCGAATCTGCTGCAACTCATCGAGCAAGGCGGGCAGGGTGGAAAGGGTCTTGTGGGTAAGCACTTTTAGCTCGGGTCCAAGCAGCTGGGTTACTACGCTGTCCGTCATGCCCGACAGCAGCATTTTTCCACCCGAAGTAGCATGGATGGCCAGAAAGTTACCGGGGGTGGGTGCTACTCGTAGTTCCTGACTGGATATAACCGAGTGCAGCACCATCAATTCAGCGCGATTGGCATGCACCAGTACAGCCGTCTCGCCGGTGTGCTTGGACAACTCTTCCAGAAAGGGGCGCACCCGCTGGGTGATATCGCCATGGCTCCGGGACGCCAACCGGATCAGGGCTGGTCCTAACCGCACGCCGCCAGCGCCATGAACCTCGAGCAGCTGCTCCAATGCCAGTGCATCCACCAGCCGCTGCACGGTGGAGCGGGGCAGGTCGATGCGTTTGGCGATAGCGCCAAGGCTTAGCCCTGCGGGTTCATTTTCAAGGCAGCGAAGGATGGCTGCGGCCCGTGAAATGACCTGAATGGCACCACGTTCCGGCTCAGAGGTCGTCATGGATATTGTCCTGTGTATCACTGTTCGGTACACTGTACCGCATATTGCTTCTGCACCATAGGCTCAGTTTCGAGCCCTTTTCGTTTCTGGAAATTCTATGTCTCCTACTGCGCCACCGGCGCCAGCTCCAGCACCCTTTGGCTGGCGTTTGGCTATTGGACTTATCGGTGTCCTGATTGCAGCGTTGACTTCAGGTCTCAACGACCGCGTAACGGAAATCGCCCTTGCAGATATACGGGGCGTATTTGGAATCGGTCATGACGAAGGCACCTGGATCAGCGCATTGTACGGAGCCGCCGAGGTGTCGGCGATGCTCATTTCACCGTGGCTGGCGGTCACGTTCTCGCTGCGCCGATTTGCTATCGGGGTAACACTGGCGTTTGCCTTCCTGGGATTGCTGTGTCCGTTTGCACCAGATCTGCCATCGCTGCTGTTTCTACGCGTCCTCCAGGGATTGGCCGGAGGGGCATTACCGCCGCTCCTGATGACGGCGGCGCTACGCTTCCTGCCCTGGCATATCAAGTTGTATGGTCTTTCAGCCTATGCTCTGACCGCGACGTTTGGCCCAAACCTTGCCGTACCGCTGGCTGCCGTCTGGACGGATTATCTGGACTGGCATCTGGTGTTCTGGCAGGTGGTGCCTTCCTGCCTAATCGCCGCCGCCTGTATCGCTTATGGCTTGCCGCAGGACCCGCTGCGTCTTGAGCGCTTCAAACAAGCCGACTGGCTGGGTGCACTGCTTGGGTGTGGTAGTGTGGCTATGTTTGTGATTGCCCTGATGCAAGGGGAGCGGCTGGACTGGCTGGCTTCGCCACTGATCCGCACGTTGTTCATCGGCGCTGCCATCCTGTTTCCTCTGTTTCTGATCAACGAGTGGTTTCACCCGCTTCCGCTGGTAAAGCTGCAATTGCTCAGTCGACGCAATTTCTCGTTCGGCATTATTACGCTGGCCAGCTTTCTGATCCTGGGCATGTCGGGTGTGGCAATTCCGTCCGCGTATCTTGCCCACGTGCATGACTATCGTCCTCTGCAAACCATGCCGATTGCGCTGATGATCGCCTTGCCACAGCTTCTTATGGCGCCATTGGTAGCCACTGTCATCAATCGCAACTGGGTGGACTCCCGCTGGGTCATTGCCTGTGGCCTTGGCCTGATGACACTGGCCTGTCTGGGTGGCTCGCAGCTGACAAGCGACTGGATTCGGGACGATTTCTATACCCTGCAAATCCTGCAGACCCTGGCGCAGCCGATGATTGTGGTTCCGCTGCTCATGTGCGCCACGGGTGTGGTGCAGCCTATTGAAGGCCCTTTTGCCTCTGCCACCGTCAATACCGTACGAGGCCTTTTCTCTGTAATCGGTGCGGCGCTGCTGGAGCATTTCATCACGGTGCGCGAGCACTTTCACTCCAATGTCTTGCTTGACCGGCTCGGGTCAGCGCAGGCCCAGCTATCGCCTCTGCTGACCAACGATTCGATGTCGGCCTTGAGCCACCGCGTTCGCGAGCAGGCGTTCGTCCTGTCGTTCAGCGACGCCTATCTGGCGCTGATCGGCGTCGCGGCATTCATGCTGCTGGTCCTGCTGACCCTGCCCAAGCGAGCTTATCCACCTCAACCTCCGGTAATGCCATGAGTCATAAAACCGCGTTTTCTCTTGTCGGCGTCGCCGTTGTGCTTGGCGCCCTGTATGCCTGTGTCCATGTCGCCCAGAATGATGGAACGCAAAGCACAGACGATGCTTTTATCACCGCTGATTCGGTGCTGGTTGCCCCCAAGATCGCAGGTATGGTGTCCGAGGTGCTCGTCTCGGATAACCAGCCAGTCAAGGCAGGCCAACTGTTGGCCCGTATCGATGATCGGGACTTCGTGGCGGCGCAGGCTTCGGCTCAAGCGGCTGTGAAGGCTGCTGCGGCCGAGGTGGCTAACCTGACCGCTGAAATCGATCGTCAGGCTGCCATCATCGATCAGGCGGCGGCGACGGTACGTGCCACCGATGCGTCGCTTTCATTTGCCCAAGCCAATGCCAAGCGCTATCGCAACCTGTCCAAGGCAGGGGCCGGTACCGTCGAAGAGCAGCAGAAGGCTGAGGCCGAACTCCTGCAATGGCAGGCCGCCAGGGACCGGGACAGTGCAGCCCGCGTCGCGGCCCAGAAGCACTTGGCCGTACTCAAGGCGCAGCGCGATGTCGCAATAGCCACCCAGGAAAAGGCCGAAGCTGCACGCGAACAAGCCGACCTGAATGTCTCTTATACGCACATCGTGGCCCCTCGCGATGGCGTGATTGCCCAGCGCTCGGTTCGGGTGGGTGCGTACGTAGCGCCGGGCAAACCGTTGCTTGCCGTGGTACCGGTCAGTGAAGCCTATGTGGTTGCGAATTTCCGTGAAACACAGCTGGGAAGGATGCAGGCCAATCAGCCGGTCGATGTGCGGGTCGATGTTTTCCCGGATCAGGTCCTGCATGGCCATATCGACAGTCTCGCACCCGCTACGGGTCTTGCGTTTTCAGCGATTGCACCCGATAACGCCACCGGCAACTTTACCAAGGTCGCCCAGCGGGTCCCGGTCAAGATCGTGTTCGAGCCTGATCAGCCAGCCGTTGCCAATCTGCGTGTAGGGTTGTCGGTGGTGGCGACTGTTGATACTCAGGGAGAGGTTCACTGATGCGCCGCTCTCTATTGGCTATCACGTTGGCCGTGCTTTCCGGGTGCAGCGTGGGACCTGATTTTCATAGACCTGAGGCGGTCCTGCCCGAGGCCTGGCAAGGCCCGTCACAGGCCGTTGGCAGCGTGACGGTTAGCCATCCCATTGAAAAGGCGTGGTGGACACAGTTTAACGATCCACTCCTGACCTCACTCGTTGAGCGGGCCGCCTCCACCAACCTGGACCTGGCCCTTGCCAGCAGCCGCCTCGAGCAGAGTCGTTCGCTGTTGCAGGTTGCCGGTGCCGATGTACTGCCAGACGTCTCGGCCACAGGAGGCTACCAGCGTGCACGCAACAGCGAGCAAGGCCTTATGGATGCCTCGGGCAATAATGGAAAGTCCGACTTCAATCTTTGGCAGTACGGCCTCAAGGCAAGCTGGGAGGTAGATCTTTGGGGCCATGTCAGGCGTACCCTGGAGGCTGCCAACGCAGGCGTTGCCTTGAGCGAGGCTGAACGGAATGGCGTCGCCTTGAGCATTGCGACAGAAACCGCAGCGGACTACCTGCGCCTGCGGGGTGTTCAGGCAACGTTGGCGGTTACCCAGCAGAACCTGGATATTGCCAAGCAAAGTCAGGCACTTACCAAAACCCGTTTTGAGAATGGTGTAACAACCAACCTGGATACTGCCAACTCGGCTGCCCAGGTTGCCACGATCGAAGCCCGTATTCCGTTGCTAGAGGCAGAGGAGGCCCGTCTCATCAATGCCTTGAGTTATCTGCTTGGCCAGGAGCCCCATGCGCTCGGCCAGGAGTTGGGACAGCCGCGAGACTTGCCAGAGCCGCCGTCGGCCGTACCGGTGGGGTTGCCGTCGGAGCTTGCCCGTCGTCGTCCGGATATCCAGAAGGCCGAAGCAGCTCTGCATCAGGCTACAGCAGCCGTAGGCGTGGCTCAGGCGGATTTCTACCCACGCATCAGCCTGGGCGGCAATTTTGGCTTCCAGGCACTGGAAGGCTCTAATCTCGGTTTGTGGAGCGCCCGTCAGTTCTCGATGGGTCCTAGTCTTTATTTACCGATCTTTCAGGGCGGTCGTCTGACCGGTACGTTGGAGCTGCGTGAACGTCAGCAGCAGGAAGCGGCCTTGAATTACCGGCGTACTGTATTGGCTGCCTGGCACGAAGTGGATGATGCCTTGACCTCCTATAGTGCCGAGCAACGCCATCATGCAGCGCTGGAGCAGGCTGTAAGTCAGAACCGTATCGCGCTGGAAACAGCCCAGGCCCGATACAAGGAAGGCGCCATCGACTTTATCAACGTGCTTAATGTCCAGCGTGAGCTAATCCAGACTCAAAGCGCGCTGGTAGACAGTGCTACCCGCGTTTCGACGGACCTGGTTCAAGTGTACAAGGTATTGGCCGGTGGATGGCCGAAAGCTTCGGGCCATCAAGGTTAAACCGTAACCCTGCAATAGGAATGTTTAAATTCTTCATAGGGATAATCTAATCAAGCGCAGCGGGAGTAGGCCGATAGCAAAGGCATCAATTTAATCAGGCCTTTACTATGTTCAACCGTCTTTCAATCCAGCTGAAGATCACTGCGCTGGCAGGCTTATGCCTGCTGGCTATTGTGACACTGCTGGTCGGTGCGTCTCTTTACCAGGCCAAGCGTAGCGGTGAGGTGGTCAAGCAGACCAGCTTCAGCATGCTTGAGCAGTCCGCGGAGCTTCGCTTACAAACCTCAGGCGAAGCCCAGGCGCTGCGCATCCAGCGAGACTTCATGAGTGCCTATCACTACGGACTGGGCCTGGCAGGCCAGGTCAAACTGCTGAGTGAACAGCAGGCAAGAGGGGCTATCAGTGCCCGTGAATTGCGTCAGGAGCTGGTTGAGGTCGTGGGCAACGCACTCAAGGCACGCCCTGACCTGTTGGGGCTGTACATTGCCTTCGAACCCAACGCACTAGACGGACAGGACAGACAGTTCATCAATGCGGAAGAGGAAAGCAGCAACGCAAGTGGCCGTTTTGCCTTGTACTGGTCTCAAGGGGAGCCGGGAACATTCGATTTCGAATCAATGACTGAGGAAGAGCTTACCAAGACGACTCCCGGGCCGAGTGGTGCAGCCTATAACGCTTGGTACACCTGTCCTCGTGATACGCGGAAGGCCTGTCTGCTGGACCCTTATTTCGATGAGGTGAATGAGCAGCAGGTCCTGATGACCAGCATCGCCCTGCCTATTGAGCAAAACGGCAAGGTGACCGGTGTTATCGGCATTGATATCAGCCTGAACACACTTCAGCAGATTGCCGAAAAAGCCAGCGACAAGCTGTACAAGGGGGAGGGCGAGGTCAGCATCATCAGTCCAGCTGGTCTCCTGGCGGGTCACAGCCTGGATGCCAAGCGGTTGGGAGAGTCCCTGGACAAGATCTATGCCAGCCAGGCAGGTGAGCTGAAGCAGGCTTTGGCGACAGGAGAGTCTGCCATGTTGTCCCATGATGATCTGGTACGTGTCATCGAGCCGATCAGGCCCATCCCGGAAGCCAAGCCGTGGGGGATCCTGCTTGAGGCGCCCAAGAAGCTGGTTCTGTCCCGTGCCATTCAACTATCCGATGAGCTGGACGAGCGGCGCGTTTCCGACAGTGTGTTCTCGGTTGTGGTGGGCCTGATTGCGGTGCTGAGCGGTCTGGTATTGATGTGGTTCGCTGCCCGCAGCGTAACCCGGCCGATTCTGGCCGTTGCCGCCATGCTCAAGGACATCGCCAGTGGTGAGGGTGACCTGACCCGCCGCCTGGGATATGCCAAGCAGGACGAATTGGGACAGTTGGCGGGCTGGTTCAACCGGTTCCTCGACAAGCTCCAACCCATTATTGCGGACGTAAAGCGCTCGGTTCAGGATGCGCGTACAACGGCGGACCAGTCTGCGGCCATTGCGACTCGTACAAGTGAGGGCATGCAGCACCAGTTCCACGAGGTGGAGCAGGTTGCAACGGCATCTCACGAGATGAGTGCCACGGCCCATGATGTCGCCCGCAATGCTGCGCAGGCCGCAGAGGCTGCGCGTGGCGCTGACCATGCAACCCATGAAGGTCTGGACATCATTACCGAGACCACGCGCAGCATCGAAAAGCTGGCAGCTGATATGAGCGCGTCCATGAGTCAGGTCGAGGGTCTGGCGGAAAGCAGCGAGCAGATTGGCAGCGTTCTGGAGGTAATCCGGGGGGTCGCCGAACAGACCAACCTGTTGGCGCTGAATGCTGCCATCGAAGCGGCACGGGCTGGTGATGCAGGCCGAGGCTTTGCGGTCGTGGCCGATGAGGTGCGTGGTCTTGCCAAGCGGACCCAGGAGTCGGTCGAGGAGATTCGTCAGGTGATCGAAGGGTTGCAAAAGGGCACACGGAACGTAGTGGACTCCATGCACGATGGTCACCGGCAGGCTCAGGGTAACGTCGAGCATGTAGATAAAGCTGTGTTGGCCCTGCGTCAGATCGGTGACGCCGTCTCGGTCATTACCGAAATGAACCTCCAGATTGCCAGCGCCGCTGAAGAGCAAAGCGCCGTGGCAGAAGAAATCAACCGTAATGTCAGCGGTATCCGTGAGGTAACAGAGTCGCTTTCAGGGCAGGCGGAAGAATCCGCGCGGGTCAGCCAGTCGCTGAATGCGCTGGCCAACCATCAACAGACCCTAATGGATCAATTCAAGGTGTGACAGCAAAGGCCGCCCTCCGGGGCGGCTTTTCATTTTTGACCGTCTTTTACGGTGCCGTACTATCCCGACTGCATCTGGTATACAAACTTCCACTCCTTGGTTACGGACATGCTGAGCCGATCGTAGGGCCGCTTGGCTGGGTTGTTCTAGAGTACGGTCAAGACCACCGGTATGGATGCACACCGCGCTTCACGCAACAGATTTGTCACCAGGGTAGTGGCAATACCGTTGCCCTGTTGCTCCGGGATGATTTGGAGCTGAAGCAGTTTCCACGTACTGTCTGATTTCACTACCTTGATGATCCCTATGGGTGTGTTCTCAAGCACTACCAGTTGGCCACTTTCAAGGTGCGCCAATACCCGGGCCTTATGCTCTTCCTCGGAGCGCTGCATACCGGCTGCCACTTCATGAGGTACGAGCACGCGTCTCCTCAAACCAAGAAGAAAAGACACATCTGCTTCTGATATCGGCTTGAGGGTCAGCGTATCCATACGGCTCTTCTACGATGGGTCGTTGTGGTTAACCTTTCATACGATTTACGCCACTGGAATAGCAGCCTTAGTCTGACTGTATGACACCACAAGGCAGACAGTTGCCATAACAAAGAACAGTAATGAGGCGCTTAGCACGCCTGTATAGCCATAGGCAGGATAGACCCAGCCTGCCACTGCCGATCCAAATCCGATGCCGCAGAACATAAAGGATGCTGTCAACGCCAGGGCGATACCGCGTCGTTCCGGCATACGCTCGACTACCCGCCGTTGCTGTGACGGCCATACCACATCCGTAGCGAACGCCCACAAAACCAGCACAGGCAGCAGCCAGCCCAGGCGAGCGGGACCGTATCCCAAGAGTAGAAGCGTTAAGGCCAGGAGGCTGATTCCGGATAGAAGCATATGCTCTGCACTGTAACGTCCGGCAGCCCGTGTCACGAACAGGTTGCCTGCTACGCCCGCTATGCCCAGCACGGCCAGGGCAACAGACACGTCTTCTGGCCCACCGTGATACACATCACGGATGATGGGGGACAGAAACGCATAGGTAGAAAACACGCCTGAAGTGATGAAAAACACCACCAGAAAGGTACTGAGCGAACCAAGGCGTGTGAGCAGGGATACAACCGTTGAAACCGCAATGCGCTCACCTTGCACATGGTCGGGAACGAATCGGGCAATCAGAAGGGCAGTCATGAAGCCCGCGACGCTCAGCATCAGATAAAGCGAGCGTACGCCCCAATGCTGAGCAATCCAGGCGGCCAAGGGAATGCCTGCCATCCCCGCCACGCTCAATCCCAACAATACAATGGCAATGGCGCGGCCTTGCTGGGCCCGGTCAACCAGGGCTGAGCCCAGTGCACCCAATACCGGACCGATAAAGCCTGCGCCCAATCCCATAAGAACGCGAGCCAGCACCAGCACGCCGTAATTAGGCGCCAGTGCGAATAGAAGCGAAGCGCTGCTGAACAGGCCCAGGCCAAGCAGAACCTGCCGCCGTCTGGGTAGATGTCCCAGAACGACCTGCAGCAGGGGCGCAGCCAGAGCAAAGGTGATGCCAAACAGGGAGATCAGGTAAGCGCTTTGGGTATCGGTCAGCGCCCATTCCTGGGAAATTTGCTGCAGACAGCCAACCACGGACAGAGCACCTACCGCCTGGACGAAATACGCAAAACTCAAGGACCGCAGCGCAAGTAAGGTGGGTGAGGCGATAAGACCTTTCATGAGCGTCTCCAGTGAATCATTCAGGCCACCCGTGACGAGTGGCCTGATTAGCGTGGTCAGCCGACAGGAATGGGATTGGCGATCAGGGCCTGGTTGAATTGCTCTACCAAGGCATGTTCACTAGGGCCGGGATTGGCGCGGAAGGCCGCAACACGATCGACAATGACTTCCGTTTCAGCGCTTTGCAGCTTCTCCAGAATCTCTGTAATGAATTCATCCAGCGGCATGGCGCGTGGATCACCACTCTTGTGAATGAGATCGGTATCGACCCATGGCGGTGCGATTTCCAGCACCTTTACTGACGTATCCCGAAGCATGAAGCGCTGCGACAGGCTATAAGAGTGAATCGCCGCCTTGGTGGCGGAGTACAGTGCGGTAACTGCCAGCGGTACATAGGCCAGAATCGAACTGTTGTTGATGATGTACGCTTCGGGCTGCCGCTTTAGATGTTCTACAAATGCAGCACTGACCCTGACCGGACCCAGGAGGTTGGTCGTGAGCAGCTGCACCGCCTGTTCATCGTCCAGTGCGCCGGAGGCCGCATTATCGAACGGCATGACGCCGGCATTGTTGATGATGATGTTAAGGGTAGGGTGGCGTTCGATGACTGTTTGAGCGACGGCTTTGATCTGCTCGGGATCGTTGATATCCAGCGCGATGGTGTCGATACCGGGATTAGCCCTGGCGACTTCATCGAGCAGTGCTTGGCGTCTGCCCGCAACGATGACCTTGTTCCCACGTTGATGAAAGGCTTCGGCCAGTGCACGACCAATGCCAGACGTACCGCCAGTGATGAAGATAGTGTTTCTGCTTGTGTTCATGGTGAAGTCTCCTGGTTGAATGTAGAAGTGATTAGTACGAGGCGTAGCGGGAAGCAGGCGTATTGCTGGAGAGCTGCGTAGCTAGGGCCTGGCGGGCCGCCTCGAGGGCTTCCCAGCGTTCGATCGCGTGCAAGGAAGGAATGGTGATCAGCTCGCCCTGGTCAAAGCCGGCCAGCGCTGCTTTCACCAGGTCTTCCGGTGACATGACGATGCGTTTGTCGAGGTTTTCCAGCGGCAGACCGCCGATATCCCAGAATTCAGTGGCCGTAGCGCCGGGCAGGACGGCCTGTACGCGGATGCCTTTGTCGGCCAGCTCATGGCTCAGAGACTGAGAGAACGCCGTCACGTACGCCTTGCTGCCGCCGTAGACGCCATTGAGGATCTCTGGTGCAAGGCTGACGATGGAGGAGATATTGATAATGGCGCCTTTGCCGCGGTGGACGAATCCCGGAACGGCAGCGTAGGTAAGGCGAGTGAGTGCCGTCACGTTCAGGTCAATCATTCGCACCATCTGCTCGACATCGCTCCCGAGCAATGGGGTGTGAGTACCGACTCCCGCGTTGTTCACCAGAAGAGTGATGCTGGCGTCTTCCTTGAGCTTTGCCTCAACGGCTGCTAAAGATGATTTATCGTTGAGATCGGCAGGCAGGACCTCCACAGCTCGTCCGGTCAGCGTGGCGATGCGCTCGGCTTGGGTATTGAGCCGCTCACGATTGCGGGCAACCAGAATCAGGTCATAACCGCGACGGGCCAATTGCTCGGCATATACCGCGCCGATACCGGAAGAGGCGCCAGTGATGAGTGCAGTGCCTTGATGAAGAGTGTTCATGATGCTGCTCCGTTTGGGTGGGTGTGGAGGCATCATGCAGTGAATTGACCGCGGCCTAAATGACGTTTATGGTGCGTTTTCAGGACATCGCCAGGGAGACGATCATGCACCGGGTAGGTTACATACTGTCAAACGGGTTCCAGATCCTTTCACTGGCGACGCAAACGGTTTTCGAATACGCCAACGTGGTGGCAGGCGAGCCTTTCTACGAAGTCGAGAACTTCTCGCTGGAGGGCGGCGAGGTCCGCTCCTCGCTTGGCCTGACGGTGGGTTCCCATGCGCTCGGACCCCATAGCCAGGCGGATACCTGGATCGTGGCGGGGGTAAACAATCCACTGGCTGCACCATCACCTGACGCTGTGCTTGGTTTTATTCAGGACGCCAGTACCCAGGCGCGCCGGATGACCGCAATCTGTACCGGTGGCTTTGTACTGGCGGAAGCTGGATTACTGGCGGGACGACGTGCGACCACCCATTGGGCATATGCACGGGAGTTGCAGCGGCGTTATCCTGAGATCCGTGTCGAGGAAGACCGTATTTATATTACGGACGGTCCGATGTGGACGTCAGCCGGGATGACGGCAGGGCTTGATCTGACGCTTGCAATCGTGGAAAAGGATTTGGGTAATGAGGTTGCCCGGTCGGTAGCACACAAGCTGGTCATGCACCAACGACGTGCCGGTGGTCAGAGTCAGCATTCCGAAATGCTAAACCTTGCACCTAAGTCTGATCGTATCCAGAACGCCCTGAACTATGCCCGACAACACCTGAGCCGCCCTTTGAGCGTGGAAGAGCTGGCCGAATCCGTTCATCTCAGCCCGCGTCAGTTCAGCCGTGTCTTTACTGCGGAAACTGGCCAATCACCTGCCAAGGCTATCGAGAGTCTTCGCCTGGAAGCGGCTCGACTCATGATCGAGCAAAGCCGTCACTCGTTGGATGTGATTGCCAAGGAAACCGGCTTTCGTGATCGTCGCCATATGCGAGAGGCCTTTATACGCGGCTTCGGCATGCCACCACAGGCAATACGGCGAGGTAATGCGATGACTGAGGAGGTGCTCTGAAGGGAAGGGCGCATATAGCCGTGCGGCAAGATGCTTGGCAATATTCAATCGGTTGGAAGCATAAAAAGGACTGGGAATAAGCCAACTCTACCGATTTGAATAAGAACGGTTAGGTTCTTCATGCAGCCAAGCCATAACGCCTATTGGTCCTGTAATTGTAAGAAATTGTTCTGTTGTTTCAGCCACTTGTTCTAGGTTGCGCCTTTCCAGTCCGGCATAGACTCTCGTCTAGGTTGCACTTTACTTTCTATAGTCATACGATGTCGTACAACAAGTAGCGGTTATTCCTTATAGCCACGTATGCCATCAAACAAGGTGCAACAAAAATGACTCCACAAGAACTCAAGCACACCCTTTCCTCCGGATTGCTGTCTTTTCCGGTAACCGATTTCGATGCGCAGGGCGACTTCCGCCGCGATACCTACATCAAGCGCCTGGAATGGCTGGCGCCCTACGGTGCTAGCGCCCTGTTTGCGGCTGGCGGCACCGGTGAGTTCTTCTCGCTGGACCAGAAGGAATACTCCGACATCATCAAAACGGCCGTGGACACCTGCAAGGGCATGGTCCCGATTCTGGCCGGTGCCGGTGGCCCAACCCGCGTGGCGATCCAGCAGGCTCAGGAAGCCGAGCGTCTGGGTGCCCAGGGCATCCTGCTGCTGCCGCACTACCTGACCGAAGCCAGCCCCGAAGGCGTGGCCGCGCACGTCGAGGCGGTGTGCAAGTCCGTCAACTTTGGCGTGGTGGTGTACAACCGTAACGTCTGCCGCCTGAAGCCTGACCAGCTGGAAATGCTGGCTGAGCGCTGCCCAAACCTGATCGGTTTCAAGGATGGCATGGGTGACATCGAGCTGATGGTCTCCATCCGCCGTCGTCTGGGTGATCGCTTTACCTACCTGGGTGGCCTACCGACCGCTGAAGTCTATGCCGCGGCCTACAAGGCGCTGGGTGTACCGGTGTACTCCTCGGCGGTGTTCAACTTTGTTCCCAAGACGGCCATGGACTTCTACAAAGCCATCGCTGCGGATGACCACGAGACTGTGGGCAAGCTGATCGATGATTTCTTCCTGCCGTACCTGGACATCCGTAACCGCTGTGCAGGCTATGCGGTAAGCATCGTCAAGGCTGGTGCGAAGATCGCAGGTTACGACGCCGGTCCGGTACGTGCACCGCTGACTGATCTCAAGCCTGACGAGTACGAGCGTCTGGCTGCGCTGATGGACAAGCTCGGTCCTCAGTAAGGTTATGTGAGTGGGCTGGCCTATCAGGCTGGCCCACCAGCTAATAAACCTGCAAGACTGGCCGCCTGCCTGGCCATTTCCATAACCCATTTCAAATGCTTCTCTGACACGACAATTCTAAAAAGGAGAATCCATGACTGCCTCAAGCGCTTCCCAGACTCATGCTTCTGGGCAAGACACGGTTCACCTTACGCTTGATGACGTACGGGCACTGGCGACGCGTGTGCTCCAACACTATGGCTTTACCGCACCTCATGTCCGCTACGTTACCGAAACGTTAGTGGCTGGCGAGCGCGATGGATGTTCATCCCATGGCCTGTATCGGCTGTTGTCCTGCATCAATACCTTCAAGGCAGGCAAGGTCTCTCCTGATGCCGAGCCAGAACTGCATGACATGGCGCCCGCTCTGATACGCATCGATGCCAAGGGTGGCTTTTCGCAAGTCGCTTACCAGGTGGCATTGCCACATCTGATCCAGAAAGCCAAAACATTGGGTATTGCTGCATTGGGCATCAACCATTGCGCTCATTTCTCAGCCCTATGGGCAGACATCGAACCGCTTACGGATGCCGGTCTGGTTGCCTTGGCCTGTACGCCCAGCCATGCCTGGGTGATGCCTGCCGGTGGGAGCAAACCACTTTTCGGAACCAACCCTTTTGCCTTTGGCTGGCCTTGTCCAGACAAGCCGGCATTTATCTTTGATTTTGCGACCAGCATGGTGGCGCGGGGTGAAATTGAGCTGCATCGCCGCGCTGGCAAGCCTATTCCTGAAGGCTGGGGCGTAGACGCCGAAGGCAGACCTTGTACCGATCCGGCCACCGTGCTCGACAAGGGCGCCATGCTGACGTTCGGAGGGCATAAAGGCTCAGCCCTGGCTGCGATGGTGGAGCTGATAGCTGGCCCTTTAATCGCCGACATGACCAGCGCCGAGTCGCTGGCATTTGATAACGGCGCACGGGTTACTTCCATGGGAGGCGAGTTGATTATTGCTATCGACCCACAACGCTTTTTGGGTGAGCAGGCCGATGCCGAGCTTGCGAGAGCAGAAAAACTGTTTGAGGCCATGGTAGCCCAGGGCGCGCGTCTACCTTCGCAGAGGCGTTATCAGGCTCGTGAAAAAAGCCTGCGTGAAGGAGTCTGGATACCCAAGGCGCTCTACAACGATATCCAGGCGTTGCTAAGCGCTTGATCCGGCAGGAGGAGCACGCCTGATGCTCCTCCTGACCTGCCTACCGGTGATATTGCCCGGCCTGTTCAGGCTGAAAGGGGATATCCATGATCCTGACCTTGAGCATTCCTTTACCTGGGGTCGGCCACTCAATGTAGTCCCCGATGGACAGCCCCAGCAGCGCACTGCCTACCGGGGCGAGGATAGAAACCTGCCCCGAATCGCCTGCAAGATCCTTGGGATACACCAGTGTCTTGCAGAATTCCTCACCTGTTGCGTCCATGCGAAAGCGCACGGTTGAGTTCATGGTGACGACCGTAGGCGGTATCTCATGCGGATCGACAATATCAGCTCGACCAAGCTCCTCCTGTAAGGCGGTTTGCATGGAGTGTTCGTTGGCCGGCAGGGACTCGAGCAAATCTTCTATCCGCTCAAGGTCCAGTGAGGACACGACAATATCCGGTTTCATGGTCATAAAGGCTCTTGTTGAAAGTGTGCATCCTGTTGTGAATGCTGGGGAAATAACGTCTTGCACGAAGTCGAGTATGGACCGCTTATCCGCTTTCAACTACCTGAAACCATTAACGCCTGTTTCTGTAGGCAGTGCGATCCCTTGCAGGGAGGAGGCGTGCTGAACAGGCTTTGCGGTTTGCAAGCGTTTGTTGAACGCATGGCCTGATCAGGTATCAGATGACAAACACGCAGAGGTGACTTATGAGCAACCCGGAAAATATGCCTGATCAAGGCCAGACGCCTGACGAATACGATGAATACGGTGACGTTCCTGATACCCAAGACACGCCTAACATGGATGAAAGACCAGACGTGGACGACAGTCCGTTAGGGTGATACTGGGCCAGCAAGACCTGAACAGCCGTCAGGGGCGGTTGCATCAGTGAGGCAAAAACGCACGAAAGCTAAGGCAGATACTCCACCAGGGTAGGGTCAAGGCCTGCCAGCTCTTCATTGATGAGGGCACCGATGATTGCCCAGTCGCCTCCTGCAAGCCCGGCACCAATGCAAGGATAGCCGATACGACATCCCGAGAGTCCTTGCCGAATCGCCCTCATGACTGCGCGGATAGCCTCATAATCTGCCTTGACGCCCTTTCCGTGCCAGAGAAACTGAGTGTAAGCATTTACTACTGTAAGCTCGAGGTTGCCCCGCTTAATTCGGGCGCATGAGTAAGTGCCCGTTTTTCCCGTACTCCTTTCGAAGCTAGGCAATCAGCTTCATAGGCTTCAGGAAATACCTATTTATAGACTTAGCGATTCCTACACCCATTTGGCACTGTAATTACATCCATGGACGATAACGTTGGACTGGCCCGCTAGAGCAAGTTTGACCAAATCTCCTTTTATTACCGGCATGATTCATAGGCCTCTTAAATAAGATTAGTGTAACTGATTGTATGTAAACGCATAAAACAGCCAGCAAGCTGAAGAGAGCCTGTACACTATTACCTATTCAAAGACCTTGTTTTTGACAAGCGAGCACACGAAAGCAATTTTTGACCCCTGCACATTTAGGCCGTGGCAAGGTTCTTGCGTCTTATAAGGTAACGACAGAAAATTGTTATCTAGACTCAGCCCAAATGACTGGCTGGTCAGAATCTGTTTATTAAGCAAATAAAATCTTCTGCTAAATGATATTTAGCACTAAGCTTCTTCGCTAGCTAAATTGCCAAGCGGTAGAGGCAATTAGCCATCTTGGATGGGATTTCAAATTCAAGCTCGTCACGTCAGCTGCTGGTTGTTCTAGAGGACATCTACACATGAACGAATTGTCATTGGCAGGCACACAAATTGAACACTTTCATGTCTGCGCTTTTTTCGATAGTCGTGAGCAGGAGTACGATGTCCTGGCTCCTTTTTTCAAGGAGGGGATTGATCAGGGCGAGAAGAATATACATATCGTAAATCCTGCCAAGATGGATGACCATCGGGTACGCCTTAACAAGGCGGGAATCGATACTCATGCCTGTGAGGCCTGTGGGCAACTTGAGGTTCAATCGTGGCAGGGTGCCTATCTTGATGAAGCCGGCACCTTTAATAAGGACCGCATGCTCAATACGCTGGAAAGTGCCTGCAAAGCCGCGCGGGAAGCTGGATTTCCACGCGTGCGTATCATGGGCAATATGGACTGGGTCTTTAATGATGTGCCTGGTGCTAAAGACATTCTGGCGTACGAGGCCGAAGTAAATGAAGTGCTTTCCCAGAACCGCCAACCAGCCGTATGCGTATATGACATTGCAAAAATGTCCGGCTCCATGATGATGGATCTCTTACGTACCCATCCGTTGACGCTTATCAATGGTGTAGTACAGGAAAATCCCTTCTATACCCCAGCATCAGAAATGCTGGCTGAGCTTGCCAAGCGTCAGGTCAAGGAAGACGCCTCGACCACCTGATATGTTATTTTCCCCCTTTCATTTCGCCTTTTTGGAAGACAATGAACCGTTACCCTGAATTATTACCGGTTCCCTCCCAGGAAGGCGATTCCTCAGAACGTGGTATTCGAGACCTGATGGGTCTTCTCGCCTTACCCGCCTTGTGGGCAGGGCGAGAGGGTGAGACGGTTCTTCGCCTCATGATCGAGGCCGCCGAACGTATCGTTCCCCTTCGCTTTAGCTATGCTCAGGCGCTATTGGCTGATAATCCATCGTTCAAAGGTCTTTTGCGAGTCGAGGGCCGTTATTGCCAGGGCGAAGAGCTATCTCGTTGGGAAGTTACAGCCGAAGCCTGGAAAAACACGCGTGTTCCTGACGGGCGAGCCTATGAGTCAGATACTCCATTGGGGTCCATGTACATTGTTCACTTGAGCATGGGCTATGGAACGTATGGTGGAAAAATCTGGTTTGGTTCTTCTGCGCCAGGTTTTCCAAGCATCAACCAATTAGCTCTTTTACGAGCTGCTGCTTCATTGGCTGCTACAGGATTACAAGCCGCAAGGGCAGATTTTGAGCGTGAGCAGGCCAGTCGAGCCAAAGATGAATTTCTAGCGATGCTGGGGCATGAGTTGCGTAATCCCCTGGCACCCATTGTCATGGCGCTTGGATTGATCAAAAGAAGGCATCAGGGCCTGTTTCCGCGAGAGCTGCAGATCATCGAGCGGCAGGCTGATCATTTGTCGCGTCTGGTGGATGACCTGCTCGATATTACGCGCATCACTCGTGGAAAAATCGAAATCAATAAAGAGCCTACAAGCATAACAGGAGTAGTGCTCCAAGCCCTTGAGAATACAAGTGCGCTTGTTGGTGACCGGCGTCAGCAGATCACTCATATATTTCCCGATGAAGAGGTCTGGGTGTCAGGGGACTCCGTCCGCCTGACCCAGGTTTTTACCAATCTACTGACCAATGCGGCCAAGTACACTCATGTTGGGGGCCAGATAGAGGTCGAGGTAAAGGCCGACGGCGAACAGGTTTCTATTCTGGTCAAAGATAATGGCTCTGGTATCAGCCCTCAGTTATTACCCCGTATTTTCAATATTTTCGAGCAGGGTGCGGTTACCATAGATCGGGCGAAAGGCGGATTGGGTATTGGTCTGGCCTTGGTCAAGAGTTTCATAAGCCTGCACGGAGGAACGGTAGCGGCTAGCAGCGGCGGTGTTGGCTGCGGTTCTACTTTTACGGTTACGTTGCCACGGCTTTTGTTGGCGATCAGCGAACCAACGCAGGTCCCTGAGGAAGATAGCAATACGGTAGTAAAACCGGCGCGGATCCTGATTGTTGATGACAACCTTGATGCGCTTGAAAGTACCCAGGCTGTCTTGCGTCAACAAGGACATACCGTCCAGGCAAGCAGTAATCCATTCGATGTACTGAATATAGTCCGTGAGTTCAAGCCCGAGGTTGCAGTGCTTGACATAGGGCTGCCCGACCTGGATGGTTTTCAGTTGGCCTCTATGCTCCGTGAGCATTTTCCTTCATCAGCGCTAGGATTGATTGCTTTGACCGGTTATGGGCAAGTTAAAGACCGGGAGCGTTCCAAAGCGGCAGGTTTTGATGTGCATCTGGTTAAGCCGGCTTCACTCCATGACCTGACAGCTGCTATTACACGTCTTTCATCAAAATAGATATTCTTTCCTGGTTTATAGCCTACCTATGCGAGCGCAGGTTTAAACAGGATGAAAAGCCGGGTTATTGAAGAGTAAGCCTTGAGCCATGAAGCGGGTAAATAACGACTTATTTCATGTCTGGCTTTAAGCCAAGGCCTAGTACTTTTCATATCCAACCTATCCGAACACCTGCGAGTCACGTTCAGACGCAACTCTTCTGGATACTCTCAAGCATGAACCTGCCGTAGCCGTACCGTCCATCCTTATAGGATCCACAGTTATCGGTATGGGACTCTAATGAAGCCTGTCCGATTCGCTTTGACCGGCCTATGGGGTAAATGGGTGCTGTTGATAAACAAGGGCTAGGTTTACCTGAGTTTGCGCATCTTGAGGGCATGCCGGTTATGACGAAGTCATGTTCGATTTGCCGGGACGGAACAGACAGCGGGAGTTTACCCAGCAGAAATAGGGCAGCCCATGCCCAGCACCCGCTAGGAATAATTTGCTGGTGTTGTGTGTTGATGAGGAGCATTCCGCGCTACCCAAAGGCGGCTGAAAAGCTGGAGCACCAGCCCGTTGCACCAGAATGTTCATATTGGCTGATAAACAATCTGACCTATTAGGGCCCAGACGGATAGTACGTAGTGCTATGCCGGGTCTCCAGGGTTACAGTGATTACCAGCGTTGAAACCAAAGAAGATTAAGATTGTTGACACTTTTCTGTTTTTGGGCCTAATGTCTAACGCAAAGGTCGCTAAAAAAATAAATGTGTCGACAGTATGAATCAACTAAGCGAAATACCTTCTGCCAATACGCCTGAAAGCGAGACGCTTTCAGAGCATGTCTTTCGCCATATCCAGGCGGCCATCATTAAGGGTGAAATCAAACCGGGCAGCAAAATTTCCGAGCCTGAGCTGGCGCGTACCTATGGAATCAGTCGAGGTCCATTGCGTGAGGCTATTCATCGTCTGGAAGGGCAAAAGCTGGTCGTACGCGTGCCCCACGTGGGCGCTCGTGTTGTCTCTCTGGGCCTTGAGGAGCTGGTTGAGCTCTATCAAATCCGTGAATCGCTTGAAGGAATGGCGTGCCGACTGGCAGCCGAGCGCATGACCGACGCAGAGATTCTCGAACTGCGGCAGGTGCTAGAAACCCATGAGCAAGACGCCTCGTTTCAAGCAGGGGTGGGGTACTACCAGCAGGAAGGCGACCATGATTTTCATTACCGCATCATTCAGGGCAGCCGAAACCGCACACTGACCCGCATGCTGTGTGATGAGCTGTATCAGCTGGTGCGCATGTACCGGATCCAGTTTTCCGCCACACCCCACCGGCCGCGCCAGGCCTTTGCCGAGCACCATCGTATTCTCGACGCCATCGCTGAGCGTGACGGTGAGCTGGCCGAACTCTTGATGAAGCGCCACATTGCTGCGTCACGGCGCAATATCGAGCGCCAACTTGACACTCAGCACCAACCCGAGCATGCCGTGGTAAGCGCGGCGTCTGCCAACAAGAATAGAGGTGAATCATGAGTCAGGGTCTTTCCATGCGTCCCGGCCAGCGTTTTCGAGAGGCTGTTGCGGTCGAACATCCGCTCCAGGTAGTTGGCACTATCAATGCCAATCATGCCTTGCTAGCCCAGCGCGCCGGCTTTAAGGCCATTTACCTGTCCGGTGGTGGCGTTGCAGCCGGTTCATTGGGGCTACCGGATTTGGGTATTTCAAACCTGGATGATGTCTTGACTGATGTGCGCCGGATTACCGATGTGTGCGACTTGCCATTGCTGGTTGACGTAGATACCGGGTTTGGCTCGTCAGCGTTCAATGTGGCCCGCACGGTCAAATCAATGATCAAGTTTGGCGCGGCGGCCCTGCATATCGAGGATCAGGTGGGGGCCAAGCGCTGCGGTCATCGACCCAACAAGGAGATCGTCTCGCAGCAGGAAATGGTGGATCGCATCAAAGCGGCCGTGGATGCCCGGACTGATGACAGCTTTGTGATCATGGCGCGAACCGATGCATTGGCGGTTGAAGGCTTACAGTCGGCTATCGATCGAGCCTGCGCCTGTGTAGAGGCGGGCGCGGACATGATCTTCCCAGAAGCCATGACCGAGCTTGAGATGTACAGGGAGTTCGCTGGCGCGGTGAAGGTACCGGTACTGGCAAATATTACCGAGTTTGGCTCGACGCCACTGTTCACAACCGAGGAGCTGGCCTCCGCAGATGTCTCGTTGGTGCTCTATCCCTTGTCGGCTTTCCGCGCCATGAACAAGGCGGCTGAAAACGTCTACACCGCGATTCGGCGCGACGGTACACAGAAGAATGTAGTCGACACCATGCAAACGCGTATGGAGCTATACGAAAGCATTGGCTATCACGAGTTCGAGCAAAAGCTGGATGCGCTGTTCGCCCAGAACAAGCGCTGATCCGGCGAAGGTCCGTCAGCTAACCTGACAGATGCAGTTGCACCATCCATAACAAGTCCAAGAAAGGAGAGAGCAATGGCTGAAGCAAAAGTATTGAGCGGCGCTGGCCTACGGGGTCAGGTCGCCGGCCAGACAGCCTTGTCTACCGTAGGTAAAGAAGGCGCCGGTCTGACCTATCGAGGTTATGACGTGCGCGAGCTGGCCGAGCATGCCCAGTTCGAAGAAGTGGCCTATCTGCTGTTCCGGGGTGAACTGCCGACTACGGAGCAGTTGAATGACTACCGTGATCGACTCATGACGTTACGTGATCTGCCACAGGCGTTGAAAGAGGTGCTTGAGCGCATCCCAGCGCAGGCACATCCGATGGATGTGATGCGGACCGGCGTCTCGATGCTGGGCAACCTGGAGCCTGAGCGCAGCTTTGAGCAACAACAGGCCGTATCGGATCGGCTGCTCGCCGCATTACCGGCCATCATGTGCTACTGGTATCGCTTCAGCCATCAGGGTGTGCGCATCAAGTGCGTAACGGAAGAACCCTCTATTGCCGGGCACTTCCTCAAGCTTCTGCATGGCAAGGCACCCAACGAGCTGCACCGCAAGGTGATGAACGTGTCGCTGATCCTTTACGCCGAGCATGAGTTCAACGCCTCGACGTTTACCGCGCGCGTATGTGCATCCACGCTTTCGGACATGTATTCCTGTATCACCGGTGCGATTGGTTCATTGCGTGGACCTCTGCATGGTGGGGCCAACGAGGCAGCCATGGACATGATCCAGCGCTTCAAGTCACCTCAAGAAGCTATTGAGGGCACGCTTGGCATGCTGGAGCGCAAGGACAAGATCATGGGCTTTGGCCATGCCGTCTATAAGGATGCGGACCCGCGTAATGAAGTCATCAAGGTCTGGTCGAAAAAGCTCGCCGAGGAAGTAGGAGATACGGTGCTATTCCCTGTATCCGAAGCGATCGACCACACCATGTGGGAGCAGAAGAAGCTGTTCCCCAACGCCGATTTCTACCACGCGTCCGCGTACCACTTCATGGGAATTCCCACCAAGTTGTTTACCCCGATCTTTGTCTGCTCGCGGGTTACAGGCTGGGCGTCCCATGTGTTCGAGCAGCGTGCCAACAACCGCATCATTCGCCCGAGTGCGGAGTACACCGGCGTCGAGCAGCGCCCGTATGTGCCGCTCGAAGAGCGCAGCGCGTAGATACATCCAAAGGCAGTGACTGCCGCTGCCTCACATAACAATGAACCATGAGAGCGAGAGCATGAGCGCCAACGTCGATCTGAATAATCGTCCTGACTATGACAACGTCCTGCAGGACATCGCCGACTACGTCCTGAACTATACGATTGACTCTACCGAGGCGCTAAACACGGCGCGTAATTGTCTGATAGATACGCTGGGGTGTGGCCTTCTGGCCCTGCGTTTCCCAGAATGCACCAAGCATCTGGGTCCGTTTGTGGAAGGGACCGTGGTGCCGTATGGCGCGCGCGTACCCGGAACGAGTTTTCGCCTGGACCCGGTAAA
The DNA here is from genome assembly GCF_003691465.1 of Pseudomonas sp. LTJR-52. Classification (NCBI taxonomy): domain Bacteria; kingdom Pseudomonadati; phylum Pseudomonadota; class Gammaproteobacteria; order Pseudomonadales; family Pseudomonadaceae; genus Pseudomonas; species Pseudomonas sp. LTJR-52. The sequence goes on along the minus strand of NZ_CP033105.1, from coordinate 2,639,424 downwards.
GGCTGCCTGGGATATCGGCTGTATCGTGCGTTGGCTGGATTACAACGACACCTGGCTCGCAGCGGAGTGGGGACATCCTTCGGATAACCTGGGCGGCATTCTGGCAGTAGCCGATCATTTGTCGCAAAAGCGCGTTGCGCAGGGCGAGGCGCCTCTGACCATGCGCGCCGTGCTTGAAGCCATGATCATGGCGCACGAGATTCAGGGCGTGTTTGCGCTGGAGAATTCCTTCAACCGGGTCGGGCTTGACCATGTCATTCTCGTCAAGGTGGCGTCGACGGCGGTTGCGGCCAAGTTGATGGGCGCCAATCGCGAGCAGATGCTTGCCGCTATCTCTCACGCCTTTGTAGACGGACAGGCACTGCGTACGTACCGGCATGCACCGAATGCAGGGTCGCGTAAATCCTGGGCGGCAGGGGATGCCACCAGCCGCGGTGTACGTCTGGCTGACATTGCCATGCGCGGCGAAATGGGTATTCCGGGCGTGCTGAGCGCACCTCAGTGGGGCTTTTATGATGTGCTGTTCAGCCATACCAACAAGGATCTAGAGACCAAGCCGCAGGACAAGCGCCAGTTCAGCTTCCCGCAGGGTTTTGGCAGTTACGTAATGGAAAACGTCTTGTTCAAGATCAGTTTCCCTGCAGAGTTTCACGCCCAGACGGCGGCCGAGGCAGCGGTCATTCTGCATCCCCAGGTTCGTGAGAAGCTCGATCAGGTCGAGAAAATCGTGGTGACTACCCACGAGTCTGCCATCCGCATCATTTCCAAGGTCGGCCCGCTGGCCAACGCGGCTGACCGCGACCACTGCTTGCAGTACATGATTGCCGTGCCGCTGTTGTATGGGGACCTGGTGGCCGAGCACTACGAAGATGCCTTCCATGCAGCGCATCCGCTGATCGATCAGTTGCGCGAGAAAATGGAAATCATCGAAGACCTGCGCTACAGCCAGGAGTACCTGGAGTCTGACAAGCGCTCTATAGCCAATGCCATCCAGGTATTCTTTAAGGATGGCACCTGTACCGACAAGGTCACGGTAGAGTATCCGATTGGCCATCGCCGTCGCCGCGACGAAGGCATCCCGCTGCTCGAGGCCAAGTTCAAGAACAACCTGGCTACCCGTTTCCCGGCACAGCGCTGTGAGCAGATTTTTGCTTTGTGTAAGGATCAGGCGACCCTCGAGCGTACTCCAGTCAATCGGTTCGTTGATCTCTTTGTTATCTGACGTATCCCTTCAGGCTCGTATGACACGGGCTTGCCTTCCTTTCAGCGTCAGGCACCCGAGTATCGTTTCGCTCAGGTGCCTGACGCCCTCATAAAAAAATCAGATACCCCCTTAAGCATTTCCCAGACGACGGGCCAGGCGAGTGGCTTTAACGTCTGGGCTGACCGTGAGGCAGTTTCGTTCTGCCATCACGTGATAAGCCCTATGGGCATTCGAATCACCATAAAAACAACAAGGGTGGCCGTCATGCACACCGACTCGCCTGTCGACGTTAAACAATGGATTGATAACCGGCCTGTCTCGGGCTATCAGTGGTTGATCCTTGTCCTGTGTTTTTTCATCGTCCTGTTCGATGGTGTGGATGTCGCCGTCATGGGCTTCATTGCGCCGTCACTGATGCAGGACTGGAATCTATCCAAAACCGCCTTCGGACCGGTCATGAGTGCGGCCATGGTTGGTCTTGCGGTGGGTGCATTGGTTGCGGGCCCTTATGCCGACCGCTTCGGTCGCAAGACGGTACTGCTTGGCGCTGTGACTGTATTTGGTGCGCTGAGCCTGGCATGCGCCTTCGCACGTAACCCTTATGAGCTGGCCATCCTGCGTTTTCTCACCGGGGTAGGGCTCGGAGCGGCGATGCCCAATACGACGACACTGCTTTCGGAGTATTTACCCGAGCGCTATCGCTCCGTGCTGATTACCGTGATGTTTACCGGGTTCAACCTGGGCTCGGGTGCCGGCGGCTTTGTAGCTGCCTGGCTGATTCCCCATTATGGTTGGCAGTCTGTGCTGCTGGTGGGTGGCCTTCTACCTATCCTCTTGCTGCCGTTCCTCTGGCTGTTTTTGCCTGAGTCTGCCCGGTTTCTTGTCGTAAAAGACGCACCTGCCGCCCGTATCGCCAAAGTGCTGAATCGACTGGGTGGCCAGTTTACGGCGCAAACACGTTTTATCACGCTTGAGCCTACGGTTCACCACAAGGCGCCGGTTCGCGCCTTGTTTGCAGAGCGTTATCGTTTAGGAACGTTTTCCCTCTGGGTTACCTATTTCATGGGGCTGCTCGTGATCTACCTGATGATGGGCTGGTTGCCTACGCTGATTCGTGAGTCCGGTATCCCGATCGAGCGTGCAGCGACCATCACAGGACTGTTTCAGATTGGCGGGACGGTAGGAGCAATCGTGGTTGGCTGGATCATGGACAGGCGTAATCCCAATCGTGTTATTGCAGGCTCCTATGCCTTGGGCGGTGCATTCATCCTGCTCTTGGGTGCCTTTGGCCTGGAATCCAGCCTGCTGACACTTGGCGTTATCGCGGCGGGCTTTTGCATGAGCGGCGCGCAGACAGGTCTTAATGCCTATGCCCCTGGCTATTACCCTACCGAGTCCCGCGCCACAGGTGTGAGCTGGATGTTGGGGATAGGCCGCTTTGGTGCGATCTTCGGCTCGGTAATCGGTGGTGCGGTGCTGAGCCTTGGGCTGAGCTTCGGGTTGATTTTTGCAGTGCTGGCGATACCGGCTTTCGTGGCAGCGCTGGCCATACTGGGCAATGGTTATGCTGCACGGCGTGCAGCCCAGCCTGCCTTGGCGTCTTGATCATTCATTAAGGATTATTTTATGGCACGTATTATCGGAGGCCTGGCCGTCTCGCACACGCCTACGATCGGCTTTGCAGTCGACCACAACAAGCAGGAGGAGGCCGCCTGGGCGCCCATCTTCAAGAGCTTCGAGCCGATGAAGGAGTGGCTTAAGGATAAGCAGCCTGATGTGCTGTTTTATATCTTCAACGATCACATCACCTCGTTCTTCTTCGATCACTATTCAGCCTTCGCCCTTGGCGTAGACGATCACTATGGTGTGGCAGACGAGGGCGGTGGCGTACGTGGACTGCCTGCCATTGGTGGGCATGCGGCGCTGGCCCGGCATATCGGGGCCAGTCTCATGGCTGATGAGTTCGACATGTCGTTCTTTCGTGACAAGCCGATCGACCATGGTCTGTTCTCGCCCATGTCTGCGCTGCTGCCGTTCGAGCCGGAATGGCCGGTAGACGTAGTGCCTCTGCAGGTCGGTGTGTTGCAGTTTCCGATCCCGAGTGCCAAGCGCTGCTACAACCTGGGACAGGCCTTGCGGCGTGCCATCGAGAGCTATCCCGAGGATCTGAAGGTGGTCATTGCTGCCACGGGTGGTGTGTCCCATCAGGTCCATGGTGAGCGGTGTGGCTTCAATAATCCTGAATGGGACGCCCAGTTTGTTGATCTCTTTGTCAACGACCCCGCGCGTCTTACCGAGATGACCATTGCCGAATACGCAACGCTGGGTGGACTTGAGGGGTCGGAGGTCATCACTTGGCTGATCATGCGTGGTGCGCTCTCATCCAATGTAAAGCTGATTCACCAGGATTATTACCTGCCTTCGATGACCGGGATCGCGACGCTGCTCCTGGAAAACCAGGCGCGGCCATTACCCATCGACGTACAAGCCCGCCACCGCGAACACATGAACCATCAGTTGGCTGGTGTCGAAAAGCTGGAGGGCACGTACCCGTTTACGCTGGAGCGCAGTGCCAAAGGATATCGGCTGAACAAATTCCTGCATGGCATGATCACTCCGGCCTGGCGTGAGCGTTTTCTGGAGGAACCGGAGGCCATGTTCGAGGAAGCCGGCCTGACTGACGAAGAGCGCGACCTGATTCGACGCCGCGATTGGCGTGGGTTGATTCACTACGGTGTTATTTTCTTCCTGCTAGAGAAGCTCGGCGCGGTGGTAGGGGTATCCAACCTGCACATCTATTCAGCCATGCGTGGCCAATCACTGGAAGAGTTCCAGAAAACGCGTAATCAGCAGGTGCTGTACTCGGTTGCTGGAAAGAAATAACTCCAACCCAGGGCGCGGTGCCTGTCGCTGCGTCCATTCACTAAATGGCGATAGTCCATTGGCAGTCTGGTGTCATGACGTTTCTGGAAGCACTTCTCGCCCTGGCACTTGCTGCCGAAATACACGATTCTAACGAGGCCGTAACACGAACGGCCAAGCGATGCCTTGACCAGATTCCTGCCAAATACAAGGCAGTAGTGGCATCCATCGCAGACAGTCCTTCACCACTGTTTTGCGTCAAGGTGCTGATCAAAACCATCCCTGACAGCGTTATTGGCAAAGTGGGTGCGGTCTAGGCTGGCTTATAAAGCGCCTGCATCCCAGTAAAATCAGGCGTCCAAGCGCTCCAGGGCTACTTCACGGATCTTTTCCATCAACGCTTTGGCTGCAGGTGAGTGCAGGCCACCGGTGCGGTAGATCAGACCTATGGCGCGGGTGGTATGGCGAAGCCGCAAGGGGAGACGTTGCAACTCGCCTGAGGCGATCTCGTATTCAAGTTGATGGGCTGAAACGACAGCCAACATATCAGAGCGTACGAGCAGCCCACGGATAATCGCCAGATCCCCCGTTTCAACTACCGGTAGTGGCGTTTCCGTACCCAGCTCGCTAAAGAAGGCATCGAGCTGGTTGCGGGCCGGCGAGCCTGCACGGGGCAGCACCCAGCGAGCATGGATAAGGTCATTGGTATTTACCCCTTGATCCAGTAATGGATGGCCCCGGCGTACCAGTACCACCAGCTCTTCAGTCAGCAGCGTTTCACCCAACAGATCGCTGGCATAGTCGGAGGGGCGCAGGGCGCCCAGTACAAAGTCGATGTCACCGGCCCGTAGGTCGGTAGCCAACAGGTCAAACGCACTTTCATTGGTCGCCACACGAATTTGAGGGTACGCAGAGACGAGGCGCACAATAGCTTCAGGCAACAGCCGGGTTCGCCCCAAGGGCAAGGCACCCACCATGACGGCTCCCTGGAGCGAGCCGCGTAGGGCGGCAATGTCGGCATCGATATGGCGCAGCTCATTCAATGCCCGACGAATCGGCAGGACAATATCCAGGCTCGCTCGTGTAGGCTGAAGGCCTTTGGGAGTGCGCTCGAACAGTGTATGGCCGCAACCACCTTCCAACACCTTGAGGGCTGCACTCACAGCGGGTTGGGTCAGACCGAAGAGGGTAGCTACTGTCTGCATATGGTGGGTTTCGCACAGTTTGACGAACACTTCCAGACGCCGGGTATGCATCAGATAAAGAGGTTCGGTGATCACGCCTGGATGGGTACCCAGCAAGCGGGGTACTGTCTCCAGCTCAGCCAGTGCCTGTCGTGCACGAGGCAAGATGCGGGCGCCGTAATCGGTCAGCCGCATTCCATTGGCATGCCGTTCGAACAATGCAATGGTAAGCCGCTCTTCCAGGTCGCGAATGGAACGGGTGACAACCGATTGCGCGCGGTACAGTACTTCAGACGCCTTGGAAACACTGCCTTGGTCCGCCACCCGGACAAACGCGCGTATCTGCATCAGATTGGGAAGTTCGGCCGTCATGGTGTTCTCTTGGCAGGGCACATGCCTGCATCATGCGCGCGGCGTGTTGATAAGTAAAAGGTATACCTGCTCTAGCTGAACGCAATATTCGCTCAGGATCAGCCGTGCGACTCTCCTTGAAAACATGAGGAGCCTGGACATGATCGATTCCAACAAAAAAACTGCTCTGGTTGTCAGCGCCCATTCCGCTGATTTCGTCTGGCGTGCAGGTGGCGCTATCGCTCTGCATGCCAGGCAGGGTTATGACGTGCATGTCGTCTGCCTGTCTTTTGGTGAGCGGGGCGAGTCAGCCAAGCTCTGGCGCAAAGGCGAAATGACCGAAGAGAAGGTCAAGGCGGCGCGCCGTGAAGAGGCGCAGGCGGCAGCTGAGATACTGGGAGCCACTGTCGAGTTCTTCGACATTGGTGATTACCCTATGCGTGCCGACAAGGAAACGCTATTTCGTCTGGCCGATGTGTTCCGCCGCGTACAGCCGGAATTTGTGCTTAGTCACTCGCTGAAGGACCCCTACAACTACGACCATCCACTGGCTACGCACCTGGCACAGGAAGCGCGCATCATCGCTCAGGCAGAAGGCTACAAGCCGGGCGAGAAAATTGTCGGTGCGCCGCCCGTCTATTGCTTCGAGCCGCACCAGCCTGAGCAGTGCGAATGGCGCCCGGACGTACTGCTGGACATCACCGACGTGTGGGACAAGAAGTATGCCGCTATTCAGTGCATGGCTGGCCAGGAACACTTGTGGGAGTACTACACTCGTGTAGCGCTACAACGCGGCGTACAGGCCAAGCGCAACGTAGGCATTACCTCCAGTAAGAACATCATCTACGGTGAGGGCTACCAGAGCATCTTCCCACGCGTGACGGAGAATCTGGGATGAGCAGCTTGATCGGCAAGACCGGCGTTGTAGTCCGCACTATCGCACGGGCCGAAGCGGGGCTGATTGATGAGCTGGGTCAGTATGGTGTAGCAACCGTTCACGAAGCTCAGGGTCGCAAAGGGCTGCTGGCTCCAGATATTCGCCCGATCCAGCAGGATTATGGCATCAGCGGCTCGGCTGTAACTGTACTGGTAGCACCTGGGGACAACTGGATGTTCCATGTTGCGGTAGAGCAGTGCCAGCCGGGCGATATCCTGGTCGTAGCACCCAGTTCGCCATGCCACGATGGTTACTTTGGTGATCTGCTGGCGACCTCGCTCAAAGCACGCGGTGTACGTGGGCTGGTGGTCGATGCAGGTGTACGCGATAGCCGCACGTTGCGGGAGATGGGCTTTGCCGTGTGGTCGAAAGCGGTCTATGCCCAGGGCACGGTCAAGGAAACGCTCGGCTCGGTCAACATTCCAGTGATTTGTGCCGGCCAGTTGATCAACCCCGGCGACGTTATTGTGGCTGATGACGATGGCGTTGTGGTGGTTCGGCGTGCCGAGGTGCAAACCGTGGTCGAGGCCAGTCGCAAGCGGGCCGATGCCGAAGAGCAGAAGCGGATTCGGTTGGCTAATGGCGAATTAGGGCTCGACATCTACAACATGCGTCCTCGCCTGGCCGAAAAGGGCCTTCGGTACGTTGATAGCCTGGACGAGCTGGAGGGCTGAACCATGGGACAGACTCGCATTCCTTGCCTGATGATGCGCGGCGGTACTTCCAAGGGAGCGTACTTTCTCGCCACTGATCTTCCTACCGATGAAGCACTGCGGGAAAAAGTCCTGCTGGCCGTTATGGGCTCGCCTGACAAGCGCCAGATTGACGGTATCGGCGGCGCAGATTCGCTGACCAGTAAGGTTGCGATCATCAAGCGCTCCGAGCGACCGGATGTCGATGTGGACTACCTGTTCGCTCAGGTACTGGTAGAGGAAGCGCGAGTCGACTATGGGCAGAACTGCGGCAATATTCTGGCGGGTGTTGGCCCGTTTGCCATAGAACAAGGACTGGTTCCTGTGCTGGAAGATACAACTCAGGTTCGTATCTTCATGGAAAACACCGGTCAGATTGCCGTTGCGAATGTACTTACGCCAAACGGTGAAGTGCAGTATGAAGGCGATGCCCGCATTGATGGCGTACCGGGTACGGCCGCTCCGCTGATTGTTGAATTCGAGGATATTGCTGGCTCTAGTTGTGGTGCGCTGTTACCGACCGGAAACGTGTGCGACACGTTTGATGGGATTGAGGTGACCTGTATCGATAATGGCATGCCGGTAGTGCTGCTTCGAGCGGCCGATCTGGGTCGTACCGGCTATGAAACGCGTGAGCAGCTGGATGGCGATACCGAACTTAAGACCAGAATCGAGTCGATTCGTCTTCAGGCCGGGCCGCGTATGAACCTGGGGGATGTTACCCACCGTACAGTCCCCAAAATGTGCTTGATTGCCGAACCCCAAGCGGGTGGTGCTATCAGTAGCCGAACTTTTATTCCTCATCGCTGCCACGCCTCTATTGGCGTTTTCGGTGCGGTAAGCGTGGCCTCGGCCTGTCTGATCGAGGGCTCGGTAACTGATGGGTTAGCCCAGGTAGAGCAAGGCGACTCGTTGCGGCTTTCTGTTGAACATCCCACGGGAGAATTTACCGTCGAGCTCCATCATCGGCAGGGCGAGTTGGCCGGATGTGGACTGCTGCGTACCGCGCGGTTGTTGTTTAACGGTGTAGTGTGTATACCGGCATCGGTCTGGTCCGGCAAGGTCTGAAGACGTCGGGTACTCTCATCTGCAGAAAGGCGATAAGCTGCCCTTTTGCCGTATGAGATCATGTGTTCATGGACCTCAAGCAATTGGAGTGCTTTGTACGGGTCGCCGAGTTCGGTAGCTTTACCAAGGCTGCGGCGGTACTTGGTCTGTCCCAATCGGTGGTCAGCCGGCAGGTGCGTCAGTTAGAGGTCGAGTTGCAGGAGCATCTGCTGCTGCGCAATGGCCGTGGTGTTACGCTGACGGCCTCAGGGATGCGGTTGTTCGAGCATGGGCAAGGCATCTTACGGCAGGTTCAGGTGGCTCGGGAGGAGTTGCGTGAGCAGCGGGATACCTTGTCGGGCAAAGTGGTTATCGGCTTGCCGCCGAGCATTGCACGCTGCCATACCGTCGGGCTGGTAACGGCCTTTCGCGAGCGCTTTCCTCACTGCGCGCTTGGCATTAAGGAAGGGCTGACGCACTCGATACGGGAGTGGCTGCTGCTAGGACGGCTGGATTTTGCACTGCTGTTCAACCCGGCCCAGAATGCCCAACTCTGTTATGAGCATTTGCACTCGGAGCCGCTAGTGCTGGTGGGTGCAAAATCCTCGAATCTACCAGATGAAATCCCGCTCAAGGAACTGGGCCGCTATCCCTTGATCATTCCGAGCCAACCCCATTCTTTGCGTCGCCTGGTTGAGTCCGAGGCGGCTCGCCATACCGTCGAGCTGGATGTCGCGCTTGAGGTGGATGGCATTCCTTCGCTGCTTGAGCTGGTGGCCCTGGGGTTGGGCTACGGCATTCTGTTCCGTACGGCGTTGTCCGGGCCTTATGTACCAGAAGGCCTGCGCTCGGCAGCTATTATCGACCCGGTTGTTCATACGCATCTGTTTGTTACAACCGCCGCGCAGCGGCCCCTGACGCGATTGGCTGAGCAAACGCTGGCGATGGTCCGCGAACACGTGCATAGCCGCTGACCCGTTATGCAAATCCTGCATAGCTGCTAGAACCCAGGCTTTATTGTTGCTCCAAGAAATAGCCGTCACCATCGACGTATCCCTTCGAATAATCACAATGAACGAGGAGACGTGATGAAAAGCTGTCTGGCACCTGATCCCCAACCTATCAAGCCACACCATACCCTGCCGGAAGGTGCATGGGATGCTCATTGCCATGTGTTCGGCCCAAGTAGTCGATTCCCGTACGCTACGGATCGTAGCTACACGCCACCGGATGCACCCTTTGAAACCTTACGTAATCTTCATGATTTTCTAGGCTTCAGTCAGGCTGTGATCGTACAGGCGAGCTGCCATGGCAGCGATAACCGGGCCATGCTCGACGCTATCGCGCGTAGTGAGGGACGCTATCGAGGTGTGGCCATTGTCAACGGCCATGAAAGCGATGCGCAATTGGCCGAAATGGATGCTGGTGGCGTTCGCGGCGTACGCTTCAACTTTGTAGCCCACTTGGGTGGTGCACCCGACCTGGAACTATTTGATCAGGTATTGGAACGCCTGGAACCGCTGGGCTGGCATGTGGTACTGCATTTGGATGCTCAGGATATCGTTACCTATGCCGATCGGTTGGAGCGTATCGGGGTTCCTTTCATCATTGACCATATGGGACGTGTCAAGGCTCAGGAGGGACTTGATCAGGCACCGTTCAAAGCCCTGCTGGAGCTTATGGAAAACCCGCTGGCCTGGGTCAAGGTCTGTGGTGCAGAGCGCGTTTCAGCAGGACGCAAACCCTTCGAGGATGCCATTCCATTTGCCGAACGGCTCATTGAGCATGCGCCTGATCGCGTGCTCTGGGGGACTGACTGGCCGCATCCAAATATCACCCGTGACATGCCCAACGATGGCGGTTTGGTAGACCTGATGTTTCGCTTCTGCGCTGATCCGGCGCTTCGCCAGAAACTCCTGGTAGATAACCCTATGACGCTTTATGGGCGCTGATAGAGCGCCTTCGCCACACCAAATCCAACAACAATGACTGGTAGTGGAGTCCTATATGAATCCCCTCTCGCAGGCGACCACCCCCGTAGGTGCGTCAACCCAAAACACCGTCAAGACTAAGCAACCGTTTTACCGCGCCATGTATGTTCAGGTACTGATAGGCATTCTGCTCGGCGTGGTCGTCGGGCATTTTTGGCCTGACTTTGCAGCGGATCTCAAGCCGCTCGGTGATGCGTTTATCAAGCTCATTAAGATGATTATCGGGCCGGTCGTATTCTGTACCGTGGTCATCGGTATTGCCGGCATGCAGGACCTGAAGAAAGTAGGGCGAGTAGGCGGTAAGGCCTTGCTTTACTTTGAAATCATTTCAACCCTCTCCCTGATCATTGGCTTGATTGGCGGACACTTGTTCAATCCCGGTGGTGGATTCAATATCGACCCCAGCACCCTGGATGCCTCGGCGGTTACGGGCTTTGCAGAAAAGGCCAAGCACCTGCATATGGTCGACTTTCTGATGAGCATTATTCCTACCACCTTTTTTCAGGCATTTGCAGAAGGAAATGTACTGTGCATTCTTCTGGTTTCGGTGTTCTTTGGATGTGCGCTGTCGGCCATGGGTGAGAAGGGCAAGCCGGTCTACGACATGATAGAAGGCCTGTCGGGTGTGTTCTTTCGCATTGTGCATATCATTGCCAAGCTGTCAGCCATCGGGGCGTTCGGCGCTATTGCATTTACGGTTGGTACTTATGGCGCCGCCTCACTGCTACCCCTGTTTAAACTGATCGGCAGCTTCTATCTGCTCTGCGTTCTGTTTATTGTCGTGGTGCTGGGAGGCGTTGCACGGCTCTCTGGTTTCAGCATTCTGCGCTTTATAGCGTATATCAAGGATGAGCTGCTGGTCGTGTTGGGCACGAGCTCATCCGAGGTGGTGCTACCGCAGATCATGGAAAAAATGGAGCGCCTGGGTTGCTCCAAGTCGGTTGTGGGGTTAGTTGTACCTACGGGGTACTCGTTCAACCTGGACGGCACTAATATCTACCTGACCATGGCGGTGCTCTTCATTGCCCAGGCTCTGAACATTGATTTGAGCTTAAGTCAGCAACTGACTCTGGTCATCGTGGCGATGCTGACCTCCAAAGGTGCCAGTGGTGTGTCGGGCGCGGCTTTTGTGATGTTGACCAGTACCTTGATGGTGATTCCAGTGGTGCCAGTGGCCGGCATGGTGTTGATCCTGGGTATTCACCGCTTCATGGGGACGGGCCTTGCAATGACAAACCTGGTCGGCAACGGCGTAGCTACGCTCGTAGTGTCCTCATGGGAGAAAGAACTGGACCGCGACAAGCTGGCCCAAGAGCTCCACCACAAGCACTAAATCCCGCCGTTTATCTTGGTCCTGTCCGGTTATGCCGGGCAGTGCTCTCTTGCGCCTGGAGAAAATAACAATGATTCATATCCTGCGCCATACCGTATTCACCTTAGGCATGCTTTGCTCTCTACCGTTATGGGCTGCTGGCTTCATGGATGACAGCAAGGCCCGACTCGATATCCGTAACTTCTATTACAACGGTGACTTTCGGGAAGATGCCGGTGTTTCGAAGCGGGATGAGTGGGCTCAAGGGCTTTTGCTGCAGTACGAGTCCGGATTTACCGAGGGGACGGTAGGTCTGGGCCTTGATGCGATGGGCTTTTGGGGACTCAAGCTTGATTCTAGTCCTGATCGTACAGGGAGTGGCCTGCTGCCCAAGACCAACTCGGGAGAAGCGGCAGAAGAATATTCAAAGGGCGGTATCGCGGCCAAAATCAAGTATTCCAAGACGGTGCTGCGTCAGGGAATTGCCTTGCCAAAGGTTCCGGTCCTTCAGTTCAACGGTAGCCGGATGTTTCCTCAGTTTTACCAGGGAACGCAGATCAGCTCGAATGAAATCACAGGGCTTTCGCTCAACGTTGCTCAGTTCGACCGTACCACCACCCCTGACTCGACCGATCTGCAAAAAATTATGATAGCCACCAAAGAGGGTCGCTTCCGCGCGACAGGTGAGGGCGATCATTTCCGTTATGGGGGTGGCAGTTACACTGTCACGCCAGCACTGACGGCCAGCTATTACTACGGCGAATTACAGGATATCTACCGGCAGCATTTTCTGGGGCTTACTCACCGCCAGAAATGGGGCGAAGGAACGGTAGAGGGCGATCTAAGGACCTTTTTTAGCCGTGACACAGGTGCGGCGCGGGTGGGAGAAATAGAGAGCGATGTATACAGCGGATCCCTGACGTACAGTGTGAAAGGCCATAGCTTTACGGCAGTTTATCAACATCTGGAAGGCTCAAGCGGCTTTCCTTATATCAACAATCCGTACCTGCCGAATTATGTGCAATACCATGACTTTGGCACCGCAGGTGAGCGGAGCTGGCAGGTGCGCTATGGCTATGATTTTGCCCCGATGGGGCTGCCGGGACTCAGTTTCTTTACGAGTTATATCCACGGCTCGCATCTGGATAAAGTCGGAGGAGGCCATGAGTGGGAACGTGATATAGACGTGACGTATGTCGTTCAGCAGGGCCTGAAAGGGCTTTCGATACGCTGGCGAAACGCCACCTACCGGAGCAGTTATGGCAGGGATATCGATGAGAACAGGCTGATCATTAATTATCCGTTTTCGTTCCTATAAGTATTGGGTGTCTGCTGCGTGGTCGGTGAGCGCTACTGCTCATGGAGGCTTTTACAACGTTTGCAAAAGCCTCTTCTATCTTGGCAAGACGCATGCAGGCATACGTTAGGAGCCTCCGCTGCGCAGCGCTATTTAGGTGGACCAAACGTTGAACAGCTGGTGTTGTTGACGTATTTCTTTAGCGTTGCCCATTGCGGTCTTTCGCGACCGCCAACAGGCTCTACAGACATAAAGTAATTTCCCCAGCCTGGCCCTGCTGCCCAATAGGTAGCTGGAATGCAATTCTGCTTCAGATACGCCAGCATATTGTCCATCATGGTTAGCCAGCGGGGGTCATTATCTGGAATCCCGAACTCTCCGATGTAGCCTCGCTTGCCATTTTTCTTGAGCCATTCTACAAACGGTTTTACTCGCGTTACGCCATACATGGGGTCCAGTTTTCCGACATCTACCGCCTGGTAGTTCCCACCTGCATTTTCGTCGAAATAAGAGTGAGCCGAATAGACGATATTATTTGCCGGGTCCTTCAGGTTGAGCAAAGAGTCGTTCCATTCCGGCCATCGGGTTGCGCTGGCCCAGCCGTTGCCCTCGATAATAATTGGCTTTGTTTTATCAATGACACGTACGCCATCTATCCCATATTGAGCGGCGGTTGGCCAATAGGCGAGAGCTCCATTGGGCTCGTTCATGATGTCATAGGCAAACAGTGCCGGTTGGCTACTCCACTTGGTAGCGATATGGGTCATTATTTCCTTGTAACGGGAGTAGGGTACAGCGGAGGTTCCTATGATCTGCCCCTTGTATCGCGCATAATTATGAAGGTCCAGAATAACTTTCATATTATACTTCTGAGCGTAAGCAAAGGTTCTATCCACCAAAGCGATATAGTTTTGATCAAGAGGCCCCCCGAGATTTGATTGAAGTCTCTCCCAAATAATGGGGAAACGAATCAGTCTGATGCCCTGGCTGCTCCAGTACTTAAAGTAATTTTCTGTAGGAAATACATAGTTCTTTTCATTAATGCCAGGAAGAACCTGCGGAGCAAAGCCGGCACCCGACATATTCAAGCCTAGAAGTTCAAAGCCAGCGCTCTGGGCTTTTACGTTACCATTTAAAAATCCCAAGGCTCCAGCAAGTATTATTGCTAACTGAAATTTTGATATACGCTTAATAAAATAAAGTTCGCCAAGGTACTTCATATGCGTTTTCCCGCAAAAGTTTACATACATGAATAGTTTTAACAATCCAGTCTGAACGACTTGCGAGGAAAGCATGCTTCCAGGATGCTTTAGGTAAAAGATATCATCAGTCTGGTATTCTCCTCTTTATGATTAAGGATAGTCTTATTAAAGAGGGGATTTTTTATATTGCAAGACCGATTGTCCTTATTGGGTTAGATATCTATTTGATATCGAATTGATATCTTTTTGGATTTATTAAAGTAAGTGACGTTATGTTTGTTTTATAAAATGTTCTTTTGTGGCGGCTCTTTACCCGCAATGAATGCATACGTATGAAAGCCAGTAGTCAGGCTATTTGTCGGAAGCGCCTGAAGTCTATGACACATGAAAGGGAGTAAGTAGAGGCCAGTGCCGACTCTGACTAGTCCAACTTAAAGCTGTAACCTACGCCATATACCGAGCGAATGAACTCTTGATTGGGCAGGTGTTGTTGTAGTTTGCGACGCAAATTGCTGACGTGGCTGTCTACCGTTCTGTCCGATACGATGCGGTGATCCTGATACAGGTTGTTCATGAGCTGATCGCGTGAGAAGACTTGCTCAGGGTGTTCGGCAAAGGTCATCAGCAGGCGAAACTCTACAGGCGTCAGATCAAGCAGGGCTCCGTTAAGAAAGGCCTGGTAGCGGGCGGTATCAATACTCAAGCCGCCTGGCAGGGCTGGCGCAGGTGTTTGCGTTCGACGCAGCACGGCCTTGATCCGGGCAATGACTTCGCGGGGACTGAAAGGTTTGCAGATGTAATCATCCGCGCCAATCTCCAGGCCCTGCAAGCGATCCACTTCTTCCACCCTGGCTGTTACCATGACCACAGGCGTCTGGCTGATTGCGCGAATCTCGTGACACACCTCAATCCCGTCCTTGCCGGGCAGCATGAGGTCAAGCAGGACCAGGCTTGGGCTGTATTCTGTAAAAGCAGGCAGCACCTCAAGACCGTTCATGACCAGCTGGGCATTCCAGCCAGCCGCTCTGACGTAATCTGCCAGGAGCGCGGCCAGCTTGGGTTCGTCTTCCACAATCAGGATGGTAGGTGTTGAGAGAGAGGAGCGGTGCGGCATCTTTAGTTACTCGCCAAGTCAGGCAGGGGATCAAACTGCAATGTCACGCAGAGCCCGCCCAAAGGCGAGGATGTGGCGTCGATTCGCCCACCATGGGCTTCAACAATGCCGCGGCAAATCGCCAGCCCAAGCCCAGCGCCGCCGGTGGCCCGGTTGCGTGATTGCTCGACTCGGTAGAACCGCTCGAACAGGCGGCCCAGTTGCTCTTTGGATACGCCTGGCGCGGAGTCTTCACAGCTGATGAGGATGCCGTCTCGCCCTCGTCGAGCGCGTATCAGGATATGACCGCCCGCATCGGTATAACGCAGGCTGTTTTCCAGCAAGTTAGTAAAGAGTTGTTGAAGCCGACTTTCATCACCGCTGATCCACAGCGGTTCGCCGGGTATTTCCAGGGTTAACGATAGCGCGTTTACCAAGCAGCGCCTTTCAAACGTAGCGGCAATGCCATAAAGAACGGACTCCAACTGCACCGGACGCTTTTGGTAGGCCTGAGCACCCAGCTCAGAAAGGGATAGGGCAAAAATATCGTCAACCAGCTTGCTCAAGGATTCTACTTCGGCCTGAAGGGAGGCAATTGCTTCCTTGGTCAGTGGGCGAATGCCATCTTCAAGCGCCTCCATTTCCCCTTTCAGGACAGCAAGTGGCGTTCTTAGCTCATGGGAGATATCCGCCATGAAGTGGCGTCGCATGTTCTCGTTGTTTTCCAGGGCTTTGGCCATCTGATTGAAGTCCTGAGCAAGCTGGCCCACTTCATCCTGTGAGTGGACGCCAACCCGTGTGCTGTACTCTCCTCGGGCCAGCCGATGGGTAGCCAATGCCACCTGCCTGATCGGACGCGACAGCGTGCGGGCAATACGCCAGGCAATGAAGGAGGAGATGATCAAACTGGCGCCCACGATCAACCAGATTGAGCGAACCTGGTCTTGTTGAAAGCGCTCATCACCAATGGCCGTAACGCTCTCGAAGGGCGTCATGCCCACCCAGCCTACAACCATACCGTTTGCCTGTACCGGTTTGAAGGTGGCGATGTCCTTGTAGTTGGGATAACCATTGATATAGCGGTGCTGGGCATCCAGAAGGGTGAAGCGCATATGCGCTCCCGTCAGATCGGCTATGGGAGGCTCGCGTCGGGTATGGGGCTCACCTTCATGCTGTCTGACACTGGTACTCAAGAGTTCGAACCATTGAACATGCGTTCCTACCAGAAACTGCCAGCTTCCATGTTGGGTATAGGCATCTTCCAATGTTGGAATGGCATTGGTCATGCGAATAATAGCCTGCTCGTTCAGAAAGCCTACAAAGCTGCGGGTAAAGCTCCAGTAGGCGGCAAAACCCATGCTGAGCACTGCCAGGACCGACAGGGTTTGTATGGCAATAAAGGCTTTTGTGGAAATGCTGAGCTTCATAAGGAGCGGGCCTGAAGGGTACTGCTAGTTATATTTAGGCGGGTGTGTCTGTCGTTTTCAAGGACATAGTCCAATCTTCACATTGCCTGCACAGTTGTTACTCACACTTGAGGCTGAAAAAAGCATGAGCGACAGCCTGACTGATTCAGCCATGCGTCAAATACCTGATGAGATAGCCCAGGATAGCCCTGTACTACCGGCACTGGCAGTCGATTGCAGCAGCAGTAGTTACTGCACAAGCGGTATGCCTGGAGGCTAGCCTGTTTTTAAGCATTCATAGAGATCGTCCCATGTACAACGAACGTTTCAGACGCGCCTGTATGGCCGTTACGTTATGGGTGTGTTCATCAGCTACCAGTGTGGCGGGCGCTGCTACCCAGGAAGATAATTCAGCTGCTTCGCTGGCGTTGTCTCAATCACTGCCTATCGTCCAACCTGTTCAGGTTTGTTCATCGCTTAAAAGTTTCGACATGAGCGACATTGGCGGTAAGGGTAGTTCGATCACTTCAGCCACTGAAACCTCTGATAATGGTGTAGCAGTGTGTGCGGTTGAGGGGACGCTGGCCCCTTCGATTGGCTTCAAGGTAGTTCTTCCCTTGCACAGCTGGACTCAGCGCTATCTGCAGGTAGGATGCGGCGGATTATGTGGCCGTATCTCGCTTGAGGTCGGTGCGGCCGAAGGGTGTACGCCGCTCAATACAGGCGGCTTTGTCACGGCAAGCACGGACATGGGACACCAGGGCGAGGAGTCGTTCGGAGAAGATCCGCGAAAGCGTCAAGACTTTGCCTTTCGCGGTGTGCATCTTACGGCCCTGGCCGCCAAAAAGCTGATCCATGCCTTTTATGGTCGTAGTGAGGCCTATTCCTACTTTAACGGTTGCTCTGATGGCGGACGCGAAGCGTTGATGGAGGCGCAGCGCTATCCGAACGATTTCAATGGCATCATTGCCGGTGCCGCGGCGATGAACTTCCAGACCCAGAATGCGATGTATCACGCCTGGCAGGCACGTACGAACACCGGCCCAGACGGTAAGGCTGTTCTGATAGCCTCTCGCCTTCCGTTGATTCACAGGGCTGTACTCAATCAGTGTGACGCGTTGGATGGGCAGGTCGATGGTCTGATTTCCGACCCGCGTGCCTGCCATTTTGATCCGGGCACGTTGCAATGCAAGAGCGAGCAGAAAGCTGATAATCCCAACTGCTTGTCTCCTGCTGAGGTTGACGTGGTGCGTCGCTTGTACGAAGGCCCCAAAGATCCTGCGACTGGCCAACGGCTGATTGCTGGTGGACCGCAGCCGGGATCTGAATTGGCGTGGGCGAATGTCTTTGTTCCGCAAAGCCATGACGATCCTATCTTCAGCAAAATGATTGCCATGGGCGCACTGCAATGGCTGTCATTTGAGCAGAGTCCGGGCAAGGACTTCAAACTCTCGGATATGCAATTCGACTTGAAGACCTTTGACCGCCTAAGGCCGCTGCATGCGTTTTATGATGCAACCAACCCGGATCTATCAGCCTTTGCCAAGGCTGGCGGCAAGCTCATCATCTGGCATGGCTGGGCTGATCCGCATATCTCGCCCATCAACTCCATTGCGTATCACGAGGCTGTTCAGCGCGTCATGGGCAAGGAGCAGGCTTCAACCTTCGAACGGCTTTACCTGTTGCCAGGCGTCTACCATTGTGGTCAAGGTGAAGGCCCGGCGAAGCTTGACCTGTTGACACCCATGCTCTCCTGGGTTGAGGGCGGAAAAGCACCTGAAGCCATCCTTACAAACCAGACCGATGGGCAAAACGTCATGGGCCACTTTGGCGCACCGACAGATAGACCCATGAAGGGCGCTCCTGACTTCAAGAAGATGAAGGATGATCCAAACCTCATGAAAAAGCCGGTAGCAAAAGATGAAAAGGTGATCCGTTCGCGGCCGGTCTATCCCTATCCGTATGTGGCAGCTTACGACGGCAAGGGCGACCCAGCTAACGCTGAAAGCTATAAGCAGGGTAAGCCTCTTTTCAACGAGGAGACTCGTCCGTGGGCCGGCTCGGATTTCTATAGCCCCTACACGTTCCGCATGCAATAACCATTAAGGTGGCGCGAGAAGGCGGCACCTGTGTGGCTATCGAACGAACAGGCAAGGAAAGGATATGGACGAGAAAATCAATACGGTGCTTGAGACTTATCACGCGCGGATACACAAAGAGCAAAGCGCGCCCCGCGAGCTTCCTCCTGGCGGACGTGACGGCGGGCAGGATCAACGCATGCGCGCTGTCGGACCGCAAACCGGACAGCTGATCAATATCTTGGCGAAAAGCCTGGAGACCCCTACGATTTTGGAAATTGGTACCTCCTTTGGCTATTCCGGCATCTGGCTTGGCGAGGCTGCACGCGCAACGGGTGGACGGCTGATCACTCTGGAGCTGCATGAGTACAAGTCACTCTATGCACGGGAGATGGCCGAAAAAGCAGGGCTTGCAGACTACATCGACTTTCAGGTCGGTGATGCCGTACAGCTGATCGAGGCGCTACCCGGTAGAGTGGACTTTGTCCTGCTTGATCTGTGGAAAGACCTTTATGTACCGTGTCTTGAGGTGTTTTATCCCAAGCTCAACCCAGGTGCGATCATTGTTGCGGATAATATGATCCGGCCCGGCAATGACGATGTGAAGCGCTATGGGCGCGCTATTCGAGCCAAGGCGGGCATTACCAGTGTATTGCTGCCGGTAGGAACAGGACTTGAGGTAAGCCGGTTCGAGGCGTGATATTCAGGCACAATCTGTTAGACAGCACTGTGCCTTCGAACGTTGACGGTCAAGAGCGGGGCAATCGTCATGTGCGGTTGCCCCTATTTACCTTTATTGATTGCGCGAGTATGCCGCGGCGGCTTCAACCTGCTCAGGACTTGGGCGGATGCCGGTGTACAGGACAAACTGCTCCAGTGCCTGGAGGGCAACAACCTCTGCGCCGGTAATGACAGGCTTGCCCAGCTCGCGGGCGCGTTTGATGAGTGGGGTTTCGGATGGCATTGCCACGACATCAAATACCACTTTGGCCTTTTGAATCACTTCGTCATCAAAAGACAGATCGTCCGCTTCCGGTCCGCCGGTCATGCCTACGGGTGTCACATTGATGATGAGTTCAGGGCGCAGGTCGCCCAGGGATTCGGTCCACTCATACCCGCAGGATTCAGCCAGGGCTCGGCCGGTAGTGGGATTGCGAGCCACGATGTGTCCCTTCTTGAAGCCGGCCTCCCGCAAGGCAAACGCCACGGCTTTGGCCATACCGCCGCTACCCCGCAGCGCAAGCGTCAGATCACGAGATACCTGATGGCTATCAAGCAGCGAGGCGACAGCCAAAAAGTCCGTGTTATAGCCTGTCAGTTTACCGTCATCGTTCACAATCGTATTGACCGAATCGATCACGGCGGCAGAAGGGTCGAGGCCATCCAGAAGAGAAATACAGGCTTCCTTGAACGGCATGGAAATAGCGCATCCGCGTATGCCAAGCGCTCGAATGCCGCCAATGGCAGCAGGCAGGTCGGTGGTTGTGAACGCCTTGTAGAGATAATTCAGGTTCAGGGCTTCGTACAGATGATTGTGAAACCGTGTACCGGTGTTGCCAGGGCGTCCCGCCAGGGACATGCAAACCTGGGTGTCTTTATTGATGGCGTGAGGCATTTTGATTCCTTCAAAAAAGCGGCCCCTGTTTGTCAGCCAAGCGGGCCGGTGGTTCCCAGGAACCGCTTGGCATGTGAACCCGATCAGCTCTCCAGTACCGCCCGCAGGTAAGGCGCGGTCTTGCTGCTGGTCTCTTTTGCAACGCTCTCGGGTGTACCGCTCGCGACAATGTGTCCACCTCTATCACCAGCCCCTGGGCCGATATCGATGACCCAATCGCTTTGCGCCACGACGCGCATGTCATGTTCAACCACAACGACTGTATTGCCAGCCTCTACCAGACCGTTGAGCTGGCGCACCAGGCGGTCTGTATCAGTAGGGTGTAGACCCGTTGTAGGCTCATCAAGTACATAGAGCGTAGCGCCGCGCTGGGTACGTTGCAGCTCGGTTGCCAGCTTGATGCGCTGTGCTTCACCGCCGGAAAGCTCCGTGGCTGGTTGCCCCAGGCGCAGATAGCCCAGACCAATATCACGCAGGACGTGCAAGGGACGGAGTACGCCAGCTTCCTCCTCGAAAAAGGTACAGGCATCCTCTACCGTCAGGTTCAGGACTTCCGCAATGGTTTTTCCTTGCCAGGTGACTTCCAGCGTTTCGGCGTTGTAACGGGCGCCATGGCAGGTCGGGCAGGGCGCATACACGCTGGGCATGAACAGCAGTTCGACACTGACGAAGCCTTCGCCCTCACAGGTCGGGCAACGCCCCTTGGCTACGTTGAATGAAAAGCGATCGGCGTCATATCGCCGTTTCCGAGCTTCCGGGGTCGCGGCAAACAGTTTGCGGATGCCGTCAAAAAGGCCTGTATAAGTGGCAAGGTTGGAGCGCGGTGTGCGACCGATCGGCTTCTGATCCACTTGGACCAGGCGACGAATATGCTCCATGCCTTCAATGATTTGTCCTGAGAGTGGCTGAGGAGCTTCCTCGTCCAGAAGTGATTCGTCTTCATCGCGCTCGGCCAGTGGCCGGCCTATGTGTTCACCGACCAACTCCAATAGTGCCTGGCTGACAAGAGTCGATTTGCCGGAGCCAGAGATACCGGTAACGGAGGTAAAGCAGCCAAGTGGAAACGCAACATTAAGGGCCTTGAGGTTGTTGCGCGTTACGCCGGTTAGTCTTAGCCAATGAAGCGGCTTGCGGTGCGGGCGTCTCAAGGTGGCTGCTGTGCGCCGAGACGCAAACAGGTAATCCCGTGTTTGAGACGCTTCGACATGAGCCAATCCGGCAGGCGGTCCGCTGTAGAGAACCGTACCACCGTGTTCGCCTGCTGCAGGGCCTACATCCACCAGCCAGTCCGCACGACGCATCGTCTCTAGATCGTGTTCCACTACGAACAAGGAATTGCCGGCCGCCTTGAGTTGATCCAGAGCCGTGAACAACGCTTCGCCGTCAGCAGGATGCAGACCGGCGGACGGTTCATCGAGCACATAGATCACTCCGAAAAGCTGCGAATTCAACTGAGTGGCAAGGCGTAGACGTTGCAGCTCTCCCGAAGACAATGTTGGGGTACTGCGTTCCAGGGAGAGGTACCCCAGGCCTAGCTCGGTCAGGGTTGTCAGGCGTTCCAGCAGATCCTGGGCGATACGTTGGGCCGCCAGGCGCTTTTCGTCTGACAGGGTCGGAGTACGGCGCACGTCCGGGGCGGCCTCATGGGAAGCGCCACCTTCCCGGGCACGCGCTTCACGTGCGCGGCGTGATTCTTCCCTTGTGAAGGTTTTCTCCACGGGAGAAGACCCTGAAGCCAGCGCACCGGCTGCAATAGGTGTGAGGACATCAACCAGGGTCAGCAGAGGCATGCGGGCCAGCTCGCCAATGTCATACCCGGCAAAGGTGACGGACAGCGACTCACGCTTCAGGCGCTTACCTTCACACAGCGGACACAGGCTACCCACCATGAATTGGGATACGCGTTTTTTCATTAACGCGCTTTGCGAATGGGCAAAGGTATGTAACACATAGCGGCGCGCACCGGTAAAGGTGCCCATGTAGCTGGGCTCGCGCTTGTGCTTGAGAGCTTCGCGGGTCTGCTCTGGTGTCAGGCCGGCATAGACCGGAACGGTCGGCTGTTCTTCAGTAAAGAGAATCCAGTCGCGATCCTTTTGGGAGATATCGCGCCAAGGTATGTCTACGTCGTAGCCCAGGGTTACCAGAATGTCCCGCAGATTCTGCCCCTGCCAGGCAGTAGGCCAGGCGGCAATGGCCCGCTCGCGAATAGTCAGCGAGTCGTCCGGTACCATAGACTGCTCGGTTACTTCATAGACTCGTCCGAGCCCATGACATTGAGGACAGGCGCCTTGGGGTGTGTTGGGCGAAAAGTCCTCTGCGTAGAGCATGGGTTGATCAGGCGGATAGGTGCCGACGCGTGAGTACAGCATGCGGATCAGGCTGGACAGGGTAGTGACGCTACCCACCGAAGAGCGAGCGCTGGGCGTGCCGCGTTGCTGCTGGAGAGCAACAGCCGGAGGCAATCCTTCTATGGTGTCCACATCCGGTACGCCCACCTGATCGATCAGGCGACGGGCATAGGGTGCCACCGATTCAAAGTAACGACGCTGGGCCTCGGCGTACAGGGTTCCAAAGGCAAGGGAGGACTTGCCAGAGCCCGAAACGCCGGTAAAAACAACCAGGCTGTTGCGGGGGATGTCGACATCTACATTCTTGAGATTGTGCTCACGCGCGCCCCGGACGCGGACAAAGCCGGAGGCTGTAGAGGGAGAGGCGTGGGTGGGATCAGGCGTGCTTCGTTTGTTGGGCATGCGTCAGGTCTTGGCGTAGGAACGTGTTCATAGGACCTTTTACCTGCCGGGACGACTGCATGACTGCCAGGAAAACCGTTACGTTGCGACCCAAGCCTCATGCACGTTGCAAGATATCCCCACGTAAATACCCACCAGCGTATCCACGAATCGGATTACCGTACACGTCCTCAAGGCCCAATACCTCCCGGGCGCAGTTCATCCAGGCGTGAAGCATGTCTGGAGAGCCATTCAGGGCACCGACCTTGATACGTCCGCTCCGTGGCTCCGGCATGCTATACATGACGGGGCGCCCCAAGATGGCGGACGCCTCGGAGAGTTCGGGGATGTCGTGATCCATGGCATCGAAGAATTCATGGCCTGCGATGGAGATTGGTTTGAGCGCCTTGACCTGTTCGATTGCCGCCTCGATCGTGGCTCGTAATTGATCAGGATTGATCTTTTGCCAGTTCGACCGGGAGGCAATACGCCACGCGCGTAGATCAGCCGGATCGACCCCAGGGCAGAGACCCTTGTAGGCTGCGCTCAGGCAATGGTCGGCGGCGGCAGCCAATTGCAGCTCCGGCGTCGGCTCGATCTCCAGCAGCTGGCAGACCTGCCCCAGCGAGGAGCCTTCCCAGTAGCGCGCCGGAGGCATGTCATACCCCGGATCGCCTTCATGATGATGGTCTACCACAATATCACGAGGCTGGGAGGTATCGGCGAGGCCGCATTCCACCCAGACGATAGGGCCATGGGGCTCTCCTGCGCGAGTGGAAACCCGGTCCGCGCGGTAAGCGTTACCTGCGTAGACCCGACGCTCGTCGACTAGGGCATAAGCAACCCGGTGCCGTGTCCGCAGGGCAAGGGTTTCGATTAACATCATTTCCGGGTCACGTGCGCCCAGGACAAACAAGTATTTCATGGAAGGCCACAGGTAATGGCGGAACGAGAGAGCCAATGAAGTAATGACGCAATTCAGCTCCTTGAATTCCTTCAAAATGAGCTGGTCCTGACGCTTATAGCGATGCTCGCTCTACCAGAGGGCAAGGGATAGGGTGGATACCGACAGCCTGACGTCCTTCAATCAAGTGCAGCGCTGCCTGGCGACCCATTTCATAATGAGGCAACTGTACCGTAGTTAGCGGTGGATGAAACAGCTCAGAAACACCAACCATGTTGTCATAGCCCAGTACTGCTACCTCGCCGGGTATGTTTACGCCACGGCCCAATAGGTACTGATAGGCTACGAAAGCAATGCGGTCATTGCCACAAATCAACAAATCATAGGCTGGAGAACGGGACGATTCGAAGCGTCGAGTCAGCTCTTCAAGCGTTTCGCCATAGGCATCATCGGTGCTGAGACTGTATTGAGCAAGGTCGCTTTCCGCCAAACCCGCCTCATAGCAAGCACGCAGAAGCCCTTCTTGCCGCAGCATCCAAGGCAAACTATGCCGAGGC
Source organism: Pseudomonas sp. LTJR-52 (assembly GCF_003691465.1). Taxonomy (NCBI): domain Bacteria; kingdom Pseudomonadati; phylum Pseudomonadota; class Gammaproteobacteria; order Pseudomonadales; family Pseudomonadaceae; genus Pseudomonas; species Pseudomonas sp. LTJR-52. Next base: position 2,614,963 of record NZ_CP033105.1, on the reverse strand, counting down.
AGGTTGATACAAAGAGGACGTCGGTAGCCACGTGCCAAGGCAGCTCGTACAGCTGCATACTGGCCGGCGCTATCGTCAGGGACATAACAGGCCACATTGGGCGCTGTACCCTGACAATTACTCAGCACCAGCGGACGGTCGCCAAGGCCATCAGGAACGTTTACGCTGCGCAGTTGCATGGCGGTGAAGACTATCCCGTCTGGACGATGAGCAAGCATCAGCTCGACTTCCTGCTGACTGGGTTGCTCATCCAGAAGGTTCAGAATGAATAAATTCCACTGATGCGCGCGGGCGGTGCGTTCGAGACCGAGTAGAAGGTCTACCGCAAAAGGTGTCGTGGCAGTGCCCAGCGCAAAGACGCCAATTGTCTTACCGCTGGACTGACCGCCGCGAATGCGCCGTGCAGCAAGATCGGGCACGTAACCAAGGGTGCGAACGGCAGAATGTATACGCGCCAGGGTTTTTGCGTTGAGCTTCTCTGGACTATTGAATGCCCGTGAGACGGTCATTGCTGAAACCCCAGCCAATCGTGCTACATCTTTAACCGAAGCCATACTGCCATCCGTCCTGCTTGAAACTCGTAGTGTGTCGAGTATTACAAACCGGCGTGGCAGCAACAGTCAAAGTTTCAAGTCGCGTAATGCCCAGGCGCGGGCTGCGCTGAATACGGCACGGCCGTTAGAGGAGAAAACATAAATGCCTTGGCTGTCAGGTTGGGGATAGAGGCGACTGGTCATGACATGAAGGCCATTGTCCACAAAAACCTCAATGGACGAGCGATCCAGATAGATCTTCAAGGTTAACTGCGTCTGACCGGAAGGCAGGGGCAAGCTGCGAACTCCAGCAACACCTTTGCCGGAGCGTTCTCTATCCAGTACCAGGCGGCCCGCCTGGGCATCAACGTAAAGAAGTGTCTCTTCACACGAGTCTGCGCTACAGCGCAGGGCAAGGCCGTACCGTTCGGCATCACTGACAGCAAGCTCCAGTATGATATCCAGTTCCAGTAGTTCGCCCGCAACGGGTAAAAGGCGACGCTCAGCATGTACTTCACCAATTTCCAGGTAATACTCGTGCTTTCTTAAGGTAGCCAGCTCGCGTGCTGGTTTTTGATATAGATGGTTACCTATAAGAGTTACTTCTCGGGGCAGGGTAAGAGAGCCACACCAGCCGTGAGCCTGACTGGGCATTGGGCTTTCCCACATGTCCATCCATGCCCACAGCAAGCGTCGGCCATCGGGTGCAAGCATGGTTTGAGCTGCATAACAGTCATGGCCATGATCAAGCTCGACGAAGTTGGTGTGCGGGGTAAAGTGCCCCATCGAATCCAGACGTCCCAATCGATAGCCATTCTGGTACAGATTACGATAGAGATAGCCTTGAGGCTGCAAACCCTGAGGCGAATAAAGTAAAACGTCCTGATCATCAAAGGAGAAAAGATCAGGACATTCCCACATGAAGCCATCAAGGGAGCGCTCGCCAGCCAGGGCGCAGTTTAGAAGGTCCCAATGCAGCAAGTCAGTGGAGCGGTACAGCAGCAGTTGTGGGTTGTCACCGACACGTGCGCCCAGCGCCATACGCCATTCACCGTCGTGACGCCATACCTTGGGGTCGCGGAAGTGCTGTATTTCAGATTGAGGTGGCTGGATAACTGCGCCGTGCTTGGTAAAGTCTATGCCGTCGCGACTGCTGGCTAGGCACTGTACCTGTTCGATACCTTGATCTTCACGGCCGGGTTCGCCTAGCCAACGATGCCCGGTATATATCAGATAAAGGGTATCCTCCCAAACCACCGCCGAGCCCGAGAAGCAGCCATCGCCATCAGGATCCGAATCGGGTGCCAGGGCAACGGGTAAATGCTCCCAATGCACTAGATCGGCACTTTTGGCATGTCCCCAGTGCATTGGACCCCACTGAGGTGAGTATGGATGAAACTGGTAGAACACATGGTACTCGCCATGGAAAAATATGAGTCCGTTAGGGTCGTTCATCCAGCCAATCGGTGGCGATAGATGATAGGCAGGGCGAAAGTCGTCACAACGCTCGGGTAGTCGTTCTCGAATGGCATCTTGCGCATCACGCAGCGCGGATGAGGACATGAGCAGGGCCTCTCAGGCAGGGGAAGAAGAAGGGCTGCCGTCAGCGTTACGGTCAGCGTGTACTGTCTTGGTGAAGGCATTTGGAGGGTCTGCACGCAGTAGTCGCCAGGATAACAGCAGGCAGACGCCAACCAACCCTGAAAGCAGAATGTAAACCTGGGCAAAACCGAGGTGGTCATAACCGTAGCCGACAACAGGTGCCAGCAGCATGGCAGTCAGTTGCTGAGCGAATTGGTAACCCACCAGATACAGCGTCGCGGATAGGCGTGAGTCGAAGTTGAAAGCGATATATTTAAAGACCGCTACGAGCAGAATGGGCACCTCTAATGCGTGCAGCATTTTGCAGGCGGCAATCAACCAGGCGGTATCGGCCAGTCCAGACCCCAAGATACGGGTAAACATGACTGCCCCGGCCAGAATGAGGCCTTGCTTGGCTCCGATACGCGCCACTAGCCAGGGCGCAAAGAGCATACATAAGGCTTCTACAAGAACTTGGCTGGAGTTTAAGTAACCATAGGCCCGGGTACCTTCAGCGGCTGTTGGAAAAAAGCTGGCGAAGTAGACCTGAAACTGTTGCTCATAGACCATATAGACGCCCGAAACACCGGTCAGGTAAAGCCCCAGCGCCCAGAAGCGAGGCAGCCGCAGCAAGGTCAGGAGATCATGGGATGTAACCGGCGCAGCACGCAGGTAGGGCACAGCAGATGTGCTTTGCTGAAAGGCCTTCAGGTCCAGGCATGCCAGAATCAATAGAAAAATAACGCCAGAAATACTGCTCAGATAAAAGGCAATATTCGGGTCTATGTTAAAGATTACTCCGACTACAGCGGTTGCTGCTGCCCATCCTAGAGAGCCCCAGGTGCGGGCAGTACCAAACTCGAAGCCGCCACAACGCGACAAGCGTTCCGTGTAGGACTCTATCACGCCTACTGCTGCCAACATGGCAAAGCCTAGGAAACCTGCGCCAACTACCGCACCCAACACTGCGTTTTCCAGTAGGAGCCGGGCATAGATATGAATCGAAAAGGGTGCAGCCAGGGCCAGCAAAATACCAATCCAGACCAATAGTTTGCGTGACAGGCCGAAACGATCCTGCAATGCACCGTAAAAGGGCTGAATCAGCAGAGCGGCAACGGCATTAGCGGCAAAGATAAAGCCAGTTTCGGTACCGCCTAGTCCGACCACCCGGTGCAGCCAGATGGAAAAAAGCGAGTAGCTTGATGACCAGGCGAAGAAGAAAAAGAATAGCAGACCACTAACGAGCCAATACTCACGTTGTTTGGGAAAAGCCATAAAAAGCCTCTTGTTTTTGTTTTTGGTAACGTTAACATTTGCATTGACTTACTTTATTCAGGGTTTGTCAAGTGCAGGCGCTTTACCTCGTGCGCCTTACTACAAGAACAAAAAGGTGAATGATGAAAGATCGTGTCCATTGCCTCGGGGCAGGCTTGTCCCTCGTAGTTTTTTCTTCTCCATTGCTGGCAGCCACCGGCTTGACGATTGAAGAGCGTCTGGCACAGCTTGAGGTCCGAGTAGCTAATGCCGAAGCCAGAGCCAGCCGGGCCGAGGCCGAAGTCAGGCGTCTGCGCCAGACTGAAAAAACCGCTACGACTGTCGCAACTGCAGAGGGGCTCCAGCGGTCCCTTGATCAGCGGGTTGCTCAGATTGAGGCTCGACAGCAGGCACTTGAAGACAAGCCAGCATCCGTTAAGGCTGTTTCATCCGCTAATGAAGGATTCAAATTCGGTGCTTATGCGCGTTCTGGCTTTTTAGCCAATGGCGACAAGACAGGGCGTGGAGGCGTGCGCATGACACCCGCCGGCGCTATTGGCGGGCATGTTGGCCGGCTTGGTAATGAAACTGATACGTATATGGAAGCCAAGCTCTCTCAGGAGCGGCAGGTAGACAACGGTACCCGCTGGAAATACCTGCTGATGTTGGCAGACGGAGTACAAACTCCCAACGTCTGGGCTGCCGAAGAAAGCTCGCTCAATGTGCGGCAGGCTTATGCCGAGTTGAACCATATGGCTGCTTTCAGCTCATCGCCAATGTTCAGGGATGCCACCCTGTGGGCTGGCAAACGCTTTGATCGGGACAATTTTGATGTGCACTGGCTGGATCGTGATGTCATTTTCCTGGCGGGCACAGGGGCCGGTATTTACGATGTGAGACCACTACCGGATTGGCGTTTGAATGCATCTCTGGTGACACGTTCCTATGGTGATTTCGGTCTGGAAAACGGCAAGGATGCACGCTCCTATATTGCTACCCTCAATCAGTTCTTTGATGAAGATCGATGGCAATTCATGCTCAACGGCATTACCTCCGGCGAAAATAGAGGGCGTTTGGCGGCCGCTGATGCAAAGGGCGATGATCATCGAACCAACCTGAGCGGTTATACCCCGGCGGATAAAGGGGTGCATACCGTCTTTACGTATGGGCAAAAGAACTTTTTTGGTCGTGAGGGCGCGCTGAAAACCTCGCTGGTCTACGGACGAGGCTTGGGCGCCGAACTGAGCGAGATTGGCGGCGACGGAGAGCTACTTGACCAGGCGCAGTCCCTGCGGCTTGCCTTCTATGGGTATACGCGACTCGGCCCTTTCTGGCGTATGGCACCGGTTGTCATTGCCGAGCACAGTCAGGATCGCTATGTGCCGGGGGACGACTACCGTTACGTTACTGCTAACCTACGCCTCGCCAACGATATCAACCAGAACTTTGAAATGCAGTACGAACTAAGCTGGCAGACCATGGATATCAATGCCCGTGGCTACGCCGGACGCAGGCAAGCCGATGGTAACTTCTGGAAGGCAACCATTGCCCCTACGTTCAAACCTCAAACCGGCGATTTCGTACTACGTCCTGAACTACGCCTGTTCGCCTCGTATATGAACTGGTCCGCGGGCCTGGATCATTTTAGTCATACGGATGATCTGGGTGAGCCTCATTTCAAATCAGGTGGGGTATGGCAGTTTGGGACCCAAATGGAAGTCTGGTTTTAAAGGCAGTGAGCTAATGTGCGGGTGGTCTGGGCGTGCCCGCCCAGTTCGGATACAGAGAATAGAGGGGGTGCTAAGCTGTAACAAGCGCATAACTTCCCTGTATGCTGCGCCGCCTCATGTTTAGGCAAGAAGAGAGCGGGCACGTTTACATGCATAGCGACATTCATACGCCTGCCCGGCGATTATCCTGGCAGGACCATAAGACCCTGGGTCTGGCGGCGCTGGGCGGTGCCCTGGAAATCTACGATTTCATTATTTTCGTCTTTTTCGCGCTGGTGCTCAGCCAGTTATTTTTCCCGCCGGAAATGCCTGAATGGCTGCGGCTGCTGCAAAGCTTCGGCATTTTTGCCACTGGGTACCTGGCGCGCCCCTTGGGCGGGATTCTCATGGCGCATTATGCCGACCGCCTGGGGCGCAAGCGCATGTTCAACCTGAGCATCCTGCTTATGGCATTGCCAAGCCTGCTCATTGGCGTGATGCCTACTTATGCGCAGATCGGCTACTTTGCACCGCTGATCCTGCTGGCGCTACGGGTATTGCAGGGGGCTGCCGTCGGCGGCGAGGTGCCCAGTGCCTGGGTGTTTGTAGCAGAGCATGCCCCGGCCAATCACCGAGGTTATGCGCTGGGTATTCTTCAGGCAGGCCTGACATTTGGCTACCTGTTGGGTGCACTGACGGCCACGTTGCTGTCATCAATCTATGCCGAGAAAGAACTCCATGCCTATGCCTGGCGTATCCCCTTTATCCTGGGCGGCTTTTTTGGCGTCCTGGCGGTATGGCTACGGCGGTGGCTGAACGAGACGCCTGTCTTCATGGAGATGCAGGCTCGTAAGGTATTATCGGCGCGCCTGCCGTTATCGACGGTCCTGCGAGAACACCGCACCGCCTTGCTGCCGGCGGCACTGCTGACGTGCGTTCTGACTTCGGCAGTGGTCGTCCTGGTGGTTGTGACGCCTACCGTGATGCAGAAGTACTTTCATATTCCGACCAGTACCGCGTTCCGCATGAGCTGCATCGGTATCGTGTTTCTGAATATTGGCTGCGTCATCGCCGGGCGCATCGCTGATCGGATAGGTCCCTGGCAAGCGATGGGATTGTACAGCGCCGTTCTCGCCCCCGGTATTGCCGTCCTGTATACGAGTCTGGTCAGCGAGGCGATAGCGCTCTGGCTGGGCTACGCGATCGCAGGTCTTGCCTGCGGCATTGTGGGCGTCGTGCCATCGGTGATGATCGGGCTGTTTCCCTCCAATATTCGAGTCACGGGTATTTCCTTTACCTACAATATTGCGTACTCGATCTGGGGCAGCATCACGCCGTTGATTCTGATTGCCCTAATGCCGGTCAGCCCCTGGTTGTGCGTGGGCTACTGCGCGGTCATGGGCCTGGTCGGACTTGCCCTTATGCTGGCTTACCGGCATGACACTCGACTGTCGCGTCCCCTGACCGATTTCTCCTCCTCGTCAGACTGATTTTGCTTCTGCACCTGTCCTGTCGGTTGAGCACCCGGCGGGCAGGCGTGACGAGATGTTGTCTTAGCCGACAGGCTGCAATTCAGCTTTTCCAATCTGCGCCGATAGAGCCTTTTAGATAAGCAGACATGGAAAAGGCACCATGAAATTCAAGTCTATTCAGTACACCATCATGGCGTATGCTGGTGCCTGTATCCTGGCGATCGTCATCGCTCTGGTGGGGTATGCGTTGGTCACCGGCGCGCGTACACAGGATCAGGCGGCCAAGGGTACAGAGGCGTTGTTTGAAAAGGTTATCCGTGAGCGGCTGATTTCATTGGCCGATGCCAACGTCATACATATCCAGCATGACCTTGAAAAGCCATTGAACATTGCAGCATCACTGGCGCACCTGAGTGCCTTGTCTGCCAGCGATCCGAGCACTAGCGTCCATCTGTCGCGAGATGAGCAGAATCGAATCGTTCGGAATGCGATGGAAAAGCACCCTGAACTCCTGGGCGCCTATCTGGGCTGGGAGCCCAATGCCTTTGCAGGTGACGACTATCAGTTCATGGGGCAGCCCGGTCATGACAGTACTGGCCGCTTTCTGCCGTACTGGTTCCGCAATGCCGATGGTACGCTCGGCCATGACATCATTCAGTTCATGGAAAGCCAGAAACGCTCCGACCTGGGCGTGCGCGAGGGCGAGTACTATCTGTGTGCCAAGGAAACGCAACAGCTTTGCGCCGTTGACCCCTATACCTATGACGTCGCTGGCAAGCCTGTCCTGATGGCGTCGTTTACTGCGCCTATCATGGTCAAAGGCAAGTTCCAGGGTATTGCTGGTGCGGACCTGTCCGTCGGCTTTATTCAGGATGCTCTGGTCAAGGCCAACCAGTCGCTCTACCAGGGCGCAGGTCAAATGGCACTGATTGCCAGTAATGGTGCCTTGATTGCCTATACCAAGGACGCCGGCCAGCTGGGCAAGTCTGTCAGTGCCCTGCTGGATGAAAGCGAGCTGAATAATCTGAAGCAGCTGAAGTCGGCCGAGCCGCTATACGACTATGACGAAACGCATGGGCATATCGAGCTGTTCCTACCGTTCAAGGTCGGTAACACGTCCGCTCAGTGGACACTGATGATCCAGCTGCCCATCCAGGCCGCACTGGGTGAGTCTCTGAAACTTCACGACGATATCAAGGCGCAGAGCGATCGAAATACCTTCGGGATGGGATTGGTCGGCCTGGCCATTGCCATTATCGGGCTTGGCGCGTTGTGGCTGGTAAGCCGCAGTATCACGCGACCACTGAAGCAAATGGTGCTGATGCTGGACGACATCGCTCAAGGCGAGGGCGATCTGACCCGTCGGCTGGATGAAAACCGGCCCGATGAGCTGGGTGCCATGGCAAAGGGTTTCAACCGCTTCCTGGCCAAGCTGCAAGCCATGATTACCCAGGTAGTATCCTCGGTACAAAAAGTGAGCGATGCATCCGAGCATACGGCAGAGATCGCCATTCACACCCAGCAAGGGGTACAGAAGCAACAATCTGAAATCGATCAAGTGGCGACGGCCATTCAGGAAATGTCCGCTACAGCCCAGGAGGTTGCCCGCAGTGCCAACCAAGCGGCCGAGGCGGCAGGTAATGCAGATCAGTCGGCTAACCACGGGCGGACTATTGTGCAGAACTCCAGCGATGCGATTTCCGCACTGGCTGCCGAGATCGACCGTGCGGTTGTCAGCGTGGAAGGGCTGGCTAAGGACAGCGAAAACATTACCACGATCCTGGTCAGCATTCGCGGCATTGCCGAACAGACTAATCTACTGGCCCTCAACGCAGCCATTGAGGCGGCACGGGCTGGTGAGCAGGGCCGCGGCTTTGCCGTAGTGGCGGATGAGGTTCGTAATCTGGCGGGCAAGACTCAGCAGGCGACCCAAGAAATCCAAACCATGATCCAGCAGCTGCAAAGCGGTACGCAGGACGTGGTGCAGATCATGCAGGCCAGTCAGGCGAAGACCGAGACCAGCGTGCAGCAGTCTTCCGAGGCCGCAGCTGCGCTGGCGGCGATCACCGAGGCGGTTTCCGTCATCACGGAAATGAACATCCAGATCGCGGGAGCGGCCGAAGAGCAAAGTGCCGTGGCGGAGGACATCAACCGTAATGTTACCGTGATCGGAACGGTTGCATCTGAAGTGGCCCAGGGTGCAGAGCAGTCGTCGCACGCCAGTGCCGAGCTGACGCAGCTGGCCGAGCAGCAGCGTCGCCTGGTCAATCAGTTCAAGGTCTGACGGCAGAACTGCCCGCCCGCAACAAGGGCGGGCAACGCAGGGAAGCAATCGGAGTAGGGGAGGGCGGTTCTTACACTGCAATACGGCGATAAGAACACGACCCTCTCAGGTCAGCAGCGTGGGGCCGGGTTACAGCTCAGCCAGCCGGATGAGATAGCCGTCGATTTCTTGCACAGGCATGCCAGTTTCGGTGCAAAGGTAGGTACTTTGCACCACCTTGTCGTCAAGAATCATCGGTGAGTTGGCAGCGTCTTTCCCTTTCAACTCCGTCAGTGCTTCTTTCAAATCAAATACAGCATCGCTATAGCTAACCAGCTTGTGACCATACTGGCCCTGCATGATGAGAAAATGCATGAGGTTTGTCCTGTAGGTTGCTGACCTGATTAGTTATAGGTGACTTTTAGGTATTTACAAAGCCCCGCTAATCGGCAAGCGGCTAACTTCTTATCACCGTTAGGATTAATTGTCTCCCTTGGGTGGAATGTGCTTATCTGATAGGGCATTTCTCATGGCCCCGTCGCTCCTGGCAGACAGGGCGACCGATAAGAACAAGACGAGAGCACCTACATGAGTGAGCGCTGCATCCAGGTAACGGAACTGCCACTGGCCTCCGGCAAGCGACTCGGACGCGTCACGCTAGACGCACCAAGCAGCCTGAACGCCCTATCCTTCAACATGGCCGTCCAGCTAGAAGAACAGCTCAGGCACTGGGCTGAGCGGGACGATATTGACGCGGTCTGGCTGGAGGGAATTGGTGAAAAGGCCTTTTGCGCAGGAGGCGATATCGTCGCGCTCTACAAGGCCATGCGGGAAGGAGAAGCTGGGCCGGGCAAGGCCACCGGTGAGTACTTTACGCTGGAATACCGGCTCGATCACTTCATCCATCATTACCCCAAGCCGCTTATTGCCTGGGGGGCAGGTTACGTCATGGGAGGAGGGCTTGGGTTGCTCGCCGGTGCCTCTCATCGCGTGGTATGCGAGAGCACCCGTGTTGCCATGCCTGAGGTCAGCATCGGGTTATATCCCGATGTAGGAGCGAGCTGGTTTCTCAACCGCATGCCGGGCCGTTGCGGGCTGTTCCTAGGCGTAACCGGCGCACAGCTTACGGCGCGTGATGCGGTTTTCGTCGGGCTGGGGGATCGCTGCATTGCAGCGGAGCGGCGTGAACAGGTTATTGCCGATTTGCAGGCCATGCCCGACAGGGTGCTCAGCCATACCTCGGTTGCTCAGGTGCTGCGCCAGCATGAGCAAGCAAGCATGGCCGCGATGCCTGAGCCAAATGTGCAACCGCTCTTCGATACCCTTCAGGCCCTGACGGATTTCGATGATGACAAAACCGTACTTGCTGAAATCAAGGCCTACAGCGGCAATAATCCCTGGCTAACCAAGGCGGCCAAGACATTGGCCCAGGGCTCACCGACTTCGGCGGCCATCACGCTGCGTCAGCTCAGGCGCAGCAAGCGCTGGTCGCTGGCCGAGGCGCTGCGCAGTGAATTGGACCTGTCGGTGCGCTGCACTCAGCTCGGTGAGCTGCAGGAGGGGATACGCGCCCTGCTGATCCACAAGGACCGCCAGCCGAAATGGCATGCAGATCCACTCGCAACGGACGACCCGGCTTGGCTGGATGCCTTTTTCGAGCCTGCCTTTCCGGCCCACGAGCATCCGCTGCGCGCCCTGAAGGACTGATCAGTGGTCAGCCGTGCCGTTCCCAAGGGCACCATCTCGACCTATCTGGTGGAGGAGGCGCTACAGGCCTTTGCTGCGCGGGGAATGAGCCATGCGGAGTTATTGTGCGACATCGGGCTGGCGCCAGACTGTCTGGCGGAGCCGGGCGGCCGGGTGCCCGTCCCCTTTTACGGGCGCATCTGGCGGCGTCTGGCGCGGCGCTTTGATGATGAGTTTTTTGGCATGGACCCGCGTGGCATGCGGTCTGGTAGTTTCGAGTTTCTCTGCCGGGCCTGCCTGTCCCAACCTACGGTAGGCGCAGCGTTGATTCATGGGCTGGCTTTTCTCGGGCTTACCTTCGAGCACCTTCGTGGTGAGCTGGTCCGCAGCCAGAGCCTGGCGGAAATTATATTGCGGGAGCCCGCCGGGGCGCCCAATCGAGCCTTCGCGTATTTTACCTACTGGATGATCGTTCACGGCGTAGCCTGCTGGCTGGCTGGCCGCCGGATCCCGATCTTGGCAATCGAGCTGCGCTGCCCCGAGCCCGCCTTTACGGCCGATTACAAGGTCATGTTCTCAGACAACCTGCGTTTCAACCAGAATCGAACGCGCATCATCTTTGCCGCCGAGGTGCTGGATGTGCCGGTAAGACGCAGCGAGGCGGACCTGCAGCGTTTTCTGGCTGAGGCGCCCTGCAACATTCTGGAGAAATACCGCGATTCGGACAGTTTGGCGAGTCGGATCAAATTGCAGTTGCGGCAACTGCCGGGCGAACAGTGGCCGACCAGTGAAGCCCTGGCGCACACCCTGTGCATGTCACCTGCCACTCTGCGGCGGCGTCTGGCAGAGCAGGCGCAATCCTACCAGGCGATCAAGGACACCGTACGCAAGGAGCAGGCGATCGACTGGCTGGCCGATCCCTCGATGACCTATTCGGACATTGCTACTCAGCTTGGCTTCGCTGATATCAGCGCCTTCTACAAGGCCTTTCGTAAATGGACCGGAACCAACCCTGGTCACTACCGCAACCTGATTCTCGCCCAGGTCGACTCTGCCTGATTGTCCAAACCGCTCAGCCAGATTGAAGGGTTTGACCATTGCAAGCCAGCGCTGGCGCGATACAGTCAAAAAAGACGCTCCTGACGTTCCAATAACAACAAGCCGAGGAACTGATCATGCAGGACTATCAGGCTGCCTATTCCAGCTTTGATTTCCCTTCTGTTGTTGCCAGCCGACTGAGCGGGACGCTCGAATCGCTCAACGCCTGTATCGAATGCTGCGACCGCCACGCCCTGCCGGGCCGTATCGCCCTGTTCTGGGAGGGCCGCGACGGTAGCAGCGAAACCTGGACGTTTATCGAACTCATGCAGCGCGCGGCCCAGTTCGCCCATTTTCTGGTGGCCCAGGGGATAGGTCCGGGTGATCGTGTGGCGGGCCTGCTGCCGCGTACGCCAGAGCTTCTTGTGACGATCCTTGGCACGTGGCGGGCTGGTGCGGTCTACCAGCCCGTGTTCACAGCGTTTGGCCCCAAGGCCATCGAGCATCGACTTACGACATCAGAGGCGAAACTAGTCGTGACCGATGGGGCCAACCGAGGCAAGCTGAGCGACGTCGATCATTGCCCCACCATTGTTACGCTGGGTGGCCGACGTGGTCTGGGCATTGAGCGGGGCGACTTCAGTTTTTGGAGCGAACTGGAAAAGCATCCTACCCATTTCGAGCCGGTCATGCGTGCAGGGGATGATCCTTTCCTGCTCATGTTTACTTCGGGCACCACAGGCCCTGCCAAGCCACTGGCCGTTCCGCTCAAGGCCATCGCCGCGTTCATGGGTTACATGAGCGATGCCATCGACCTGCGCCCGGAAGATGCCTTCTGGAACGTGGCTGATCCCGGCTGGGCCTATGGACTGTACTACGCCGTGACAGGCCCTCTGGCGCTGGGACATCCCACTACGTTTTATGATGGTCCGTTCTCGGTGGAGAGCACCTGTCGCATCATCCGCAAATATGGCATTACCAACCTGGCCGGTTCGCCTACTGCCTACCGGATGCTGATTGCCGGTGGTGACAGCGTAATCGACTGCCTCAAAGGGCGGCTGCGAGCGGTCAGCAGTGCAGGAGAGCCGCTCAATCCGGAGGTAATCCGCTGGTTCGCGCAGAACCTGGGCGCAACCATCCATGACCATTACGGGCAGACCGAGCTGGGCATGGTGTTGTGTAATCACCACGCACTGGAGCATCCGGTGCGGCCCGGCTCGGCAGGCTTTGCCAGCCCTGGACACCGAGTCGTGGTAGTGGATGACCAGGCGCAGGAGTTGCCCGCAGGCCAGCCTGGTATCCTGGCAGTAGATCTCTCACAGTCGCCCATGTGCTGGTTTGGTGGTTATCTGGGGCTGCCTACCAAGTCCTTCGTCGGCCCTTACTACCTCAGCGGCGATACGGTCGAGCTGAACGATGACGGCAGTATAAGCTTTGTAGGGCGATCCGATGATGTGATCACAACGTCGGGCTATCGCGTTGGACCGTTCGATGTGGAAAGTGCCTTGATCGAGCATCCGGCCGTGATCGAGGCGGCCGTAGTGGGCAAGCCTGATCCAGAGCGCACCGAAATCATCAAGGCATTCGTCGTCATTCATAGCCGGTACTGTGATACCCCAGAGCTTGCCGAAGAGCTGCGTCAGTACGTACGCAAACGCCTGGCCGCCCATGCCTATCCGCGGGAAATCGAATTTGTGGCGGAGCTTCCCAAAACCCCCAGTGGCAAGGTCCAGCGATTCATCCTGCGTAACCAGGAGATTGCGAAGGCCCAGGCTACCCCGGCATCTGCCGCCTAAGGAGTGCTGTATGCAGATTGAAAACAAAACGTTCCTTGTGACCGGTGCGGGCTCGGGCCTGGGGGCTGCTACCGCGACCATGCTGGTGGAGGCTGGAGCCAACGTTATGCTGGTGGATATGCATGCGCCCAGTGTCGAGGCGAAGGTCGAGGTACTTGGCCCACGGGCACGCTGCGCCGTGACCAATGTCACCGACGAAGCTCAGGCGCGTTCAGCCGTAGCCGCCACGATGGAGGCTTTTGGCGCCGTTCATGGGCTGGTCAATTGCGCAGGTGTCGTAGGGGGTGAAAAGGTACTGGGAAAAAGCGGTGTTCATGGTTTGGACAGCTTCAGCCGAATCGTCGGCATCAATCTCATTGGTAGTTTCAACATGCTGCGTCTGGCGGCCGAAGCCATGACGCAGGGCGAGGTTGAGGCCAGTGGCGAACGTGGCGTCATCATCAACACCGCTTCCATTGCAGCCTTTGACGGGCAAATTGGGCAAGTAGCCTATGCAGCCTCGAAAGGCGGCGTCGCCAGTATGACGCTACCGGCTGCCCGGGAGTTGGCACGTTACGGGATACGCGTCATGACCATCGCCCCAGGTATCTTCGAGACCCCCATGATGGCAGGCATGACAGAGGCCGTGCGCGAATCCCTTGCTGCAGGCGTGCCGTTCCCGCCGCGTCTTGGTAGGCCCGAGGAATATGCAGCCCTGGTCAGGCACATCATTGAAAACAGCATGCTCAACGGCGAGGTGATTCGTCTCGACGGCGCCTTGCGCATGGCAGCCAAATAAGAGAGATCATTATGAATCAGGATCCCATCGTTATCGTCAGTCTTGCCCGCACCCCCATGGGTGGTTTCCAGGGCGATCTGCAAGGGCTGAGCGCAACGGAGCTGGGCGCCCAGGCTATCGGCGCGGTTATCGAGCGTAGCGGCATCAGCGTTGAGGCAGTAGATGAAGTGCTCATGGGCTGCGTGCTTCCCGCCGGCCTGGGGCAGGCACCGGCACGGCAGGCTGCCCTGGGTGCAGGCCTTACCCAACACACACCCTGCACTACGCTCAACAAGATGTGTGGCTCCGGCATGCAGGCTGCCATTCTCGGCCATGATCTGCTGCGGGCTGGCAGTGCCAACGTTGTTATTGCCGGGGGCATGGAAAGCATGTCCAACGCACCGTATCTGTTGGATCGTGCCCGCGCCGGCTATCGCATGGGCCATGGGCGCGTACTGGATCATATGTTCCTGGATGGGCTGGAGGATGCCTATGACAAGGGACGCCTCATGGGGACTTTTGCCGAAGACTGTGCCCAGCAGCATGATGTCAGCCGTGCTGCCCAGGATGAGTATGCGATGGCTTCTCTGACCCGGGCGCGCAAGGCCATCGAGGAGGGCGCCTTTGCGGCCGAGATCGTGCCGGTTAGTGTCAAGACCCGTAAGGAAGAACGCCTTATCCGCGATGATGAGCAGCCGCCCAAGGCCCGGCTCGACAAGATTCCCGAATTAAAGCCCGCGTTCCGTCAGGACGGTACGGTAACGGCTGCCAACGCCAGTTCGATTTCCGATGGTGCAGCGGCGCTGGTACTGATGCGCCGCTCCGAGGCCGAGCGGCAGGGGCTGACGCCATTGGCCGCTATCCACGGACATGCAGCCTTCGCCGATGCACCGCATCTGTTTCCCACGGCGCCCATTGGCGCTATCCAGAAGCTCATGAAGCGGACAGGCTGGTCGCTGAACGACGTAGATCTGTTCGAAATCAACGAAGCATTTGCTGTAGTTGCCATGGTCACCATGCGCGAGCTTGGACTGCCCCATGAAAAGGTCAACATTCATGGCGGTGCGTGTGCACTGGGCCATCCTATTGGCGCTTCAGGTGCACGGATTCTGGTGACCCTGATTTCGGCCTTGCGCCGTCATGGGCTGCGCCGAGGCGTAGCGGCCATTTGCATTGGCGGCGGCGAGGCAACCGCGATGGCCGTGGAATGCCTGTATTGATGTGAGGACAAGATCATGCTGATTACCGAAGAACAACAAAGCATTGCCGACATGGCCCGTCAGTTTGCTCAGGAGCGGCTGCGTCCGTTCTCGGCAGAATGGGACCGCGAGCATACCTTTCCTCGAGAAGCGTTACGGGAGATGGCGGAGCTGGGTTTCATGGGCATGCTGGTGCCTGATACTTGGGGCGGCTGCGAGACCGGTTATGTTGCCTATGCACTGGCCCTTGAGGAAATTGCCGCCGGTGACGGGGCCTGTTCTACCATCATGAGCGTGCATAACTCGGTAGGCTGCGTCCCGATTCATCACTTCGGCACCGATGAGCAGAAAACCCAGTTTCTGATACCGCTGGCTACGGGTGAAATGATCGGTGCCTTTGCACTCACCGAACCCCAGGCCGGCTCGGACGCCAGTGATCTACGGACCAAGGCACGGCGGGAAGGTGATGAGTACGTAATCAACGGGGCCAAGCAATTCATTACCTCCGGCAGTAATGCAGGCGTTGTGATTGTCTTTGCCGTGACGGATCCATCCGCTGGTAAACGAGGCATCACCGCCTTTCTGGTGCCAACCTCAACACCCGGCTATTCGGTCGTTCGTGTAGAGCACAAATTGGGCATTCATGCCTCCGACACCTGTCAGATCCAACTGGACAACGTGCGTATCCCGGCGGCTTTTCGGCTGGGCGAGGAAGGGCAAGGCTACAAGATCGCCCTGGCCAACCTCGAGGGCGGACGCATCGGTATTGCAGCGCAAGCAGTGGGCATGGCACGCGCGGCATTCGAATATGCACGCGACTACGCCCGTGACCGGCAGACCTTTGGCAAGCCTATCGTCGAGCATCAGGCTGTGTCTTTCCGCCTGGCGGACATGGCAACCGAAATCGCCGTGGCTCGGCAGATGGTGCTGCATGCCGCCGCGCTCAGGGATGCCGGCAGGCCTGCATTGGTCGAGGCCTCCATGGCCAAGCTGTTTGCCTCCGAGATGACGGAGCGCGTCTGCTCCGCTGCCTTGCAAACCCTGGGTGGCTATGGCTACCTCAACGACTATCCGCTGGAGCGCATCTATCGCGACGCCCGGATCTGCCAGATTTACGAGGGCACCAGTGATATTCAGCGGCTTGTCATTGCCCGCCATCTAGGAGAGTAACTTCATGTCCTATGAAACCCTGGTGATCGAAATACAGGAGCGTGTTGCGCTGATCACACTCAACCGCCCTCAAGCCCTGAATGCCCTGAACACAAAACTGATCAACGAACTCAATCAGGCGTTGGACGGGCTGGAGCGGGACAGCACCATTGGCTGCATCGTGCTGACCGGGTCGTCCAAGGCCTTTGCGGCAGGTGCGGATATCAAGGAAATGGCTGACCTGACCTTTCCTGACATTTATCTGGATGATTTTTTCTCTGCTGTGGATCGTGTCGCCAGCCGGCGCAAGCCGATGATTGCAGCCGTAGCCGGATATGCCTTGGGAGGTGGGTGTGAACTGGCGTTGCTATGCGACTTCATCTACGCCGCGGACAATGCCAAGTTTGGCCTGCCGGAAATCAAGCTTGGCGTCTTGCCGGGCATGGGAGGTACTCAGCGGCTGACGCGGGCGCTGGGCAAGGCCAAGGCCATGGAAATGTGCCTGACCGGCCGTATGATGGAGGCACCGGAAGCCGAGCGGGCAGGGTTGGTAGCCCGCATTTTCCCTGTGGACAGCCTTGTGAGCGAAACCCTGAAAGTTGCTCATGAGATCGCCAACAAGTCGTTGACGGCAACGCTGATGGCCAAGGAGAGCATCAACCGGGTCTTTGAAACGAGCCTGAGTGAAGGTGTGCGGTTCGAACGACGTATTTTCCATGCCGTCTTCGCCACGGCGGATCAGAAAGAGGGCATGAAGGCGTTTGTTGAAAAGCGGGACGCAGATTTTAAGCACCGGTAATGTCGAGGCTGGGTCTGATGGCGGACCCAGCCCTTGTTTCAGGGAAGCGTAGACAGCCGCTGGCAGCTGCTCTCGAACTTCTTGTCGCAGGCGCTCTTGTAGAGCTGCTTGGCCTGAAAGGTATCCTTGGGCAGGCCATGCATGCCTCCCATATAAAAGTTACCCAGCATGTGCTGAGCCATGGGATTGCCACCGGCTGCTGACTGATTAAGGTATTTGATCATATCGGCCTCGTTGGCCAGGGCCGGATCAGCTTGTCCTGAATACAGAAATGCCAGGTTCACGGCTGCCTCGGGATGACCGCGGTCAGCGGCCAGCTTCCACCAGCGCTCGGCCTGTCTTAAGTCCTTGGTTGGCTTGCCCATGAAATAGAAGCTGCCCAGCTGGATCTGCGCGTCGATATCGCCACGCTCAGCCATCGCTTTGGCGGTATTGAAGTCCATGGGCGCCTGAGTGGTCGGACTGGCCGCAGTGCCTTCGGTGGGTTGGTCAGTTGTTTCTGGCGTATCCGCTTCTTGATGGGCGCAGCCACTCAACAGCATAAGGCCAAGCAGTGGACCTGCCAGTTTTCTAATGAGCATTCGTTCTCCTTGATAATAACGTCCGGGTCTGGCCCTTAGGCTTGTACATAAACGAAAGATTCAACACGCCGCAACGCATCGCTTCAAGAACATTGTCTTGGCGCACATGACCACTATCCGAGAGATATCAAAGGTGATCACAGGATAGAGCAGGCATTATCAAAAGCTAATTTGTGTTATGTTATAACTTAATCATGTATCTTGTGTTTGAGTCTATATCCGACAGGTCCTGCCCGTGCTGCGTCAATACGCATTTACACCCAACATACTGACCTCTTGTTTGTTAGGTGGGGAAGCAAGCCTGTGCCTGACGCTTTAAAAAGTGAGTCTGATGAACATGGCAGAACCTAGCGTTACACCCCGGCAGGTAGCAGGCGATACCCCTGCCGTTTTGGCTGATGTGCTCCATGACGGTATCAACCTCGCCATCTGGAACCGCTGCCTTCCTTTGCACATTGAACAGTTCGCCCGGATATTGACCGGCGTGGCCGAGCCATTTGCCCAGTCTCTGGTGGTGCAACTGGAGGATGCGGAAGCCGAACCCAATCTGAGTCAGCTGGCCGGCACCCATAAGGATTTGGAGGGTCACGAAGGGTTTGTTGCAGACGTCGCCTGGCTGGTCAAAGCCTTCGCCTATTTGCTCAATGCCCGCCGAGTCGGGGTGCGTTTGCGCTTGCTGGACAAGGCAATGTGCCCACGCTTTCACGTTGACCACGTGCCGCTTCGGCTGGTGACGACCTATTCCGGGCCGGGCAGTCTCTGGTCAGGCAAAAGCCAGCTGACCACTATATCTCTGGACGAAGCCCATCAACTCGCGCTAGGTGCAGTGGCGCTGCTCAAGGGTGACAAGTGGGAGGGCAACGAAGGGGCAGGCATCGTGCATTGTTCGCCTGCCTTGGTGGCGGGCGAGAAGCGCCTGTTTCTGTCACTGGACTGGCTGGCTTAGGGAGGTTTACACAAATCAAAGCCTGTCACCCATTAAAACCTAGGTTGTATTGATTAGATTATGGAAGGAAGAGACGGCGTCTGGTTGGAACGGTTGACTTCGAGGAAGGCCTGAGGGACGAACCCCTCAGGCCATGTGGATCAGCTGAACAGATTAATACCCAGTTGGAAAGCAATCCATACGGCCAAAGCCGTCGCGAACCCCAGCGCGATATTCTCGAACCAGTTGTTCCGGTATTTACCCAACAGTGATTTCTGGTTGGACATGATCAGCAGTCCAAGGGAGATCACCGGCAAACCAATGATGTTCAAGGCATTGACTGCGATCGTCAGGGTAACGAAGTTAGGCATTCCCGGAAGCGACCACACCAATGGCGTAACCAGGATGAACAGCATGAACCACTTATGCATCGGATCATGGTGCAGGACCTTGCCGTAACGCTCACGGCGACCGGGGCGGATGTACTGGAAAGCATCGGTAATCAACATGGGCAGGGCGGTTGTCTTGCCTGAAATGCTGGCAAACAGCGTTGCGAACACGCCCACAAAGAAGATCAGCCATCCCCCTTGGCCAAAATACAGCTCCAGCGCAGCGCCCAGATCATCCAGCGTATTGACCTGAATACCGTTGGGTCGCAGGATCTCTGCGCCTACGACCCAGATGGCCAGGTTGATGATAATGCCGACAATCACCGCAAACAGAAGGTCGTTACGCTGGATGCGTTTGTGCTCAGGCCCTGTCCAGCCTTTTTCCTTCATCACATAGGGGTGAACGAAATTGGAAAACGAACCCGCCACGGCACCGATGACAGATACCGCCACCAGCAGCGCACCGTGAACGCCTTCATCGGCTGGTATGCTGAAACCGATGGTTCCACGCAGGATGCCGCCCATATCCGGCGTAGCCATGATCGCCAGGGTCAGGAAGGCCAGTGTCATGATAGCCAGTAGCAACTTCATGACGCCTTCGATCATCGCATAGAAGTTTCGCCCCACCAGCATCCACACGGCCAGCACGACCGCCACCGAGCACAATAAGGGCTGGTTAATGTGCAGTAATGTCGAAAGCGCCTCGCCGGCCCCCTTGATCATGTAGGCATTGGTCAGGTGTGCCATGATCAGCGCATAGCCAAACATGAAGTAGGCGAAGAGCGGGTGAAGTTGGGCATAGCCTTGCAGGATGCTCATGCCCTGGTTGTTGCACAGCTGGAAGCGGGCAATGATGTTGACGATCAAGAAGCGGAGCAAAAGGGATACGGCCAATACCCACATCATGGCATAGCCATAATTCGAGCCGGCGACCGATGAGGTGATCAGGTCGCCCGCGCCTAGCCAGGAGAGCACTGCGATAATGCCAGGGCCGAGCACCTTGGCGAGGTTGGAAAGAGAATAACGGGAAGTACTGACTGCCTTTTTGGAAACCGATTCGGTATGTGCCATGACGTAACTCTCTGAATAGGTTGATTGTTCTTGTCACTATCAAGAGCGTTTTGCAGTCCAATGTCGGCAGACCTACTGCAGGCCATGGAACGGGGTTCGGACAAGCCCGCCTCGTTGGTATGTAAGCGATCTGAAGGTGGTCGTGTCTCCTGTTGAGAAGGGAACGTTAAGCCTCCGGTGAAGCCGTTGGAGGCTCGGTGGATTACACGGGGGTCTTGAGTTTTCCGCTCGTGAAATACAGATTGAGATTTTCAAGCACAAGATCGGCCATGGCCTGACGTGTCTCATGTGTCCCGCTGCCCAGATGGGGTGTCAGGACAACGTTATCCATTTCCAGCAATGGCTGAGGCACTTCGGGTTCATGGGCGAATACATCAAGCCCGGCGCCTGCAATAACGCCTTGTTGCAGTGCACTTACTAGCGCGGCTTCATCTACCACCGAACCACGGGCAATGTTGATCAGGAAGCCATCCTTGCCCAATGCCTGTAGTACGTCTGTACCGATAAGGTGATGGGTCGCGTTACCACCGGGGACCGCCAGCACCAGAAAGTCGGACTGGCTAGCCAGCGCCTTCAGGTCCGGCTCGTAGCGGTAGGGCACATTTGCTTGTTGATGGCGACCATAATAAGCAACATTCATGTCAAAGGCGGAAACCCGCTTGGCTATGGCTTTGCCAATGTTGCCCAACCCCACAATACCGCAGGTCTTGCCGCCGAGCTTGCGTCCCAGGGGAAACTTTTCCTTGAGCCAGCGGCCATTGCGAACGAAGCGGTCTGCCGCGCTGATGCCGCGAGCTACGTCGATCAGCAGGGCAAATGCAGTGTCGGCCACGCAGTCGTCCAGTACGCCTGGTGTATTGCTGACCGCTACCCCTCGGTCTCGTGCAGTGGCGATGTCGATTGCGTCATAACCCACGCCGAAACTAACGATAACTTTTAGGTTGGGAAGCGCCCGCATTACCTCGCCTTTGCAGCCATGAATTCCGCTGGTGACGATACCGTGAATGGCGTTGCTATGGGTATTCAAGAAGGCTTGCGGGTCCTCTGCCTCCCAAAGCTTATGGGTGGTGTAGCTGGATTCGATTTCTTGTTGCAAGGCCGGCAACAGAGGGCCGATCAATAACAGGTTAGGCGCTTGAGTCGTGGTCTCGCTCATGATGTTCTCCAGGAAGAAGCCAGTGCGATACGCTGCGTTCGCTCGCAGCGGGTACGGCCTTATCGTGTTAGCAGAGAAAGTAAGAACCGTTTAAGCAATTGTGAAGACAATGCACTGCATTGCATGCCGGTCCGGCAAGTGAAACGGAGCCACTAGAGTAGAAGTTCGAATTCATGAATGCGTCCCGAAAGTTGTTGTTATAACGGGCCTGGACGTGACTTCTCACGCCCAGGTATAGCGTAGCGTATTTAATTAACGCACCATGCAGGGACGCTTGTTATTGAATGTCCAGTTCGGCACGAGGAACTGCATGGCGACAGCATCATCCCGCGCACCCAGTCCCATGCCTTTGTACAGCTCGTGGGCCTTGGCAACCTGATCCATGTCGATCTCGACGCCTAGTCCCGGCTTTTGCGGAACAGCGACCAGACCGCCCTTGATCTGGAAGGGCTCCTTGGTCAGGCGCTGACCGTCCTGCCAGATCCAGTGTGTATCGATGGCTGTGATTTTTCCTGGCGCGGCCGCAGCGACGTGGGTGAACATGGCCAGGGAAATATCAAAGTGATTGTTGGAGTGCGAACCCCAGGTCAGACCCCAGTCATTGCACATTTGCGCAACACGAACTGAACCTTGCATCGTCCAGAAATGCGGGTCGGCCAGCGGGATATCCACGGACTGCAGCTGGATAGCATGACCCATCTGACGCCAGTCGGTCGCAATCATGTTGGTAGCAGTCGGAAGGCCTGTGGCGCGACGGAACTCAGCCATCACCTCACGGCCAGAGTAGCCATCCTCAGCTCCACAGGGATCTTCGGCATAGGCCAGTACGTCATGCTTGTCACGGCAAAGGGCGATCGCCTCCTTGAGTGACCAAGCACCATTTGGGTCCAGCGTGATCCGCGCTTCGGGGAAACGTTCAGCCAGAGCCGTCACCGCTTCCATTTCTTCTTCGCCGCGCAGCACGCCGCCCTTGAGTTTGAAGTCGTTGAAGCCGTAGCGGGCATGGGCTGCTTCGGCCAGGCGCACCACAGCTTCCGGCGTCAGGGCTTCCTCATGGCGCACACGGAACCAGTCATTATCGGCCTCTGGCTCGCTGCGGTAGGGAAGATTAGTCTTGTTGCGGTCGCCTACGTAGAACAAATAACCCAGCATTTCTACGGTGTCGCGCTGCTGACCTTCGCCCAGCAGGGCGGCAACCGGAACGCCCAGGTGCTGACCGAGCAGGTCCAATAGGGCGGCTTCTACAGCTGTTACGGCATGAATGGTGATGCGCAGGTCAAATGTCTGTAGGCCTCGACCAGCAGCATCACGATCCGCGAACGTACGGCGCATCTGATTAAGGATGTTGTTGTAGGTACCAATGGTCTGTCCAACGATGAGTGCACGAGCATCTTCAAGGGTCTGCCGGATCTTTTCGCCGCCGGGCACCTCACCCACGCCAATATGGCCTGCATTGTCTTTCAGGATAACGATATTGCGAGTAAAGAACGGACCGTGTGCGCCGCTGAGGTTGAGCAGCATGCCATCGTGCCCTGCAACCGGAACGACCTGCATGTCGGTGATGACGGGCGCTTGTGTGAGAGCTTCATGAGTGACCTGTACGTTCATACCTATTCCTCTTCACGCTTTATTCTTGTGGCAGGCAGTGGAGTACTGCCGGTACGCTTGTTTAGATAACGCCCAGCGGTAAAGCCGGGCGTAGTGGGAGTTAAACGGGCTTGGGTTCCAGGCCTGCGCTGCCAGCGTCTGGTTTCTGTCCTTTGGGCTTGGTCCGGGCAAAGAACACCACGATGGCCGCCAGGATGGACGTAGCTGCCAAGCCGTAAAGGCCGCCCTGGATCGAGCCGGTCCGCTCTTCAAGAATGCCGAAGACAGTCGGTGCAACGAAGCCACCCAGGTTGCCCAGCGAGTTGATGAGGGCCAATACGGCTGCTGCGATGCGAGCATCCAGGTACGCCTGGGGAATCGGCCAGAAGCATGAGGATGCGGACTTGAAGCCGATGGCGGCGAAGCAGATGGCAACGTAGGCAAAGATGGGGCCGCCTGTGGTCGACATGAACATGCCTGCCGCCGCTACCAGGAGGGCAACGGCAACCCAGGCCTGCTGGAATTTCCAGCGTGCCGAAAGCGAGGCGAAGGCATACATGGCCACAATGGAGATCAGCCAGGGTACGGAGTTGAACAACCCGACCTCAAAGTCGCTGATGTTGCCCATTTTCTTGATGATGCTGGGCAACCAGAACGTGGCGGCATAGATGGTTAGCTGGATGGCAAAGTAAATCACGCAGAACAGCATGATCTGGGAGTCTTTAAGCAGTTGCATCAGAGTCGGTTTAACCGTCTGTGCCTGTTCTCGCTGACGTTGCTCATCCTCAATGGTTGATACCAGAGCATCCTGCTCTTCGCGCTTTAGCCATTTGGCATCATGGGGCAGTGAGTCCAGCCAAAACCAGACAAAGCCGCACAGCGCAACGGAGAAAAGCCCCTCGATCAAAAACATCCACTGCCAACCGTGCAGGCCCAGCCCCTCGATTTGCAGCAGGGCGCCTGTCACCGGGCCGGAAATGATCGAGGCGATAGCCGATCCGGAAAGGAATAGCGCAATGGCCTTACCACGCTCGGCACCGGGTAGCCAGCGAGTGAAATAGTAGATGACACCCGGAAAGAAGCCCGCTTCGGCCACGCCGAGCAGAAAGCGCAGGATGTAAAAGTGCGTTTCGTTCTGGATAAAGGCCATCATGGCAGCCACGATGCCCCAAGTGGCCATGATGCGTGTCAGCCAGGCGCGTGCGCCAACCCGTTGTAGCAGGATGTTGGAGGGGACCTCAAACAGCGCATAGCCGACAAAGAACAGACCAGCGCCCAGACCATAGGCGGCTACACCAATGCCCAGGTCAGTTTGAAGATGGTTTTTGACAAACCCGATGTTCACGCGATCAATGTAATTGACAATGAACATGATGATGAACAGCGGTAGGACATGTCGCTTGACCTTGGCGACTGCGCTCGCCAGAACGTCGGCTGATACAGCCGATTGAGCGGTGTGGCTCATGAATGCTCTCCCACTTTTATTGTTGTGGCGGGTACTGCATTGTCAAAAAGGGCGGGGCGGACCGCCCTTGGCTGTAAAACAGGCTCGGTTGCAATACGCTGCGTAGGGGCACGCAACCGGGCCAAATGCTTACTGCGGACCGAGTTTGTCCATCAACGCAGCCAGACGCTCGTACTCGTCAGGCTTGAGGTCGGTCAGCGGTGCACGCACCGGACCGGCATCATAACCTGCGATCTTCGCACCGGCCTTGACGATGCTTACCGCATAGCCTGCACAGCGGTTACGGATGTCCAGGTACGGCAGGAAGAAGTCATCGATCAGCTTGCCCACGGTCTCGTGGTCATCCCCAGCAATGGCTTTGTAGAAGTCCATGGCCGTCTTGGGAACAAAGTTGAACACCGCCGAGGAGTACACCGGTACACCCAGCGCCTTGTAGGCCGCGGCATAGACTTCAGCGGTCGGTAGGCCACCCAGGTAGGTAAAGCGATCACCCAGACGACGGCGGATGGAGACCATCAGCTCGATGTCACCCATGCCATCCTTGAAACCGATCAGGTTTGGGCAGCGCTCGGCCAGCATTTCCAGCTGGTCAGGCTTCAAACGGCAGACGTTACGGTTGTACACCACCACGCCAAATTTGACGGACTTGCACACCGCCTCGACATGCGCGGCTACGCCTTCAGGGCTGGCTTCGGTCAGGTAGTGCGGCAGCAGCAAGATGCCCTGGGCGCCCAGGCGCTCGGCTTCCTGAGCCTGCTGGATCGCCACGCGGGTTGGGCCACCGGCACCGGCCAGAATCGGGACCATGCCCTTGCAGGTGTCCACGGCCGTTTTGATGATATCGGAGTATTCCTTCTGGTCCAGCGAGAAGAACTCACCGGTGCCGCCAGCCGCAAACAGAGCGCTGGCACCGTAGGGCGCCAGCCATTCCAGGCGCTTGATGTAGGTATCGCGGCGGAAATCGCCCTGCGCATCGAAATCGGTTACCGGAAAGGACAGCAATCCGGATGAAAGGGTGTGCTTGAGTTCTTGCGGATTCATGTATTGCACCCTGCTGAGAGCCATGAGGTTTGTTGTTGTGGATTTAGCCTAACCTCTCATCAGTCGTCATACAAGTGGGTGCGATGCTCTTTTGCTTATTTTTTGATTGCAGCTGGCCCTTCTAAAGTGACTGCATCACTTTTACCAATCGTTCTCGGCTGTTACTAAGGTGCAGACGCATAGCTGCCGCAGCCCCAATAGCATCCTGCCGGGCAATGGCGTTATAGATGTCTTCATGTTCGGCATCGCGCCGTTCAAGATAGGCTTGGGACAGCGAACTTTCATTAAAGGCCTTGTTCAGGCGCATACGTGGAATGAGTTCTCGGCTAAGGCAGCTCATAATCTCTGTAAAGTAGCGATTGCCGGTTGCCTGGGCGATCAAAAGGTGCATTTCCATGTCGAGATCCTCTGAGGGAGAGGACGCTCTTGCCCGCGCCTGCATACGGTCGAGCAGGGCTCTAAACTGCATCAGATGGGCCTCTGAGCGCCTTTGCGCTGCCAGGGCTGCCGCTTCGGACTCAAGGCTGATTCGGACTTCAACGACTGAAAGTACATCCTGCAGTGTCTCTACACTGGAGGGATCAATCATGCCTGATAGCCGAATAATGGGCTCGCAGACAAATGTACCGATACCTTGCCGGGTGACTACCTTGCCATTTGCCTGAAGGTGGGAAAGCGCTTCACGAACAACCGAGCGACTCACGCCATGAGCCTTCATGATTTGCGCTTCGGAAGGCAGTTTTGCGCCAGGGCTAAGCTGGCCATCGCGTATCTGGCTATCGAGAATATTGGCCAGCTCCTGCGAAAGATTACGCGAGCGTTTGGTGAGAAAAACAGGCTCGGAATACATCTGAACACCTTGTTATTTGGATTAATTAGCCGGTCTACCTATAAGATGTCTGACAAGTCTGGCGCTGTAAAGCGATTTTGCAGTAGAGTTACGTTGGCTATTTTGATAAATAACTAACGTCGTTGTAAAAATTTAAGTCTTCCAAGCTCAGAGAGCTAGCCCGCCTAAATCCATCCGAAAGCCGAGAAACCTTCCCACGGATTCCAGCTCTGCGTATTTTTCATTTCTTTAAGGTAATAGGCGTAATTGGCAGTCATTGAGTTAGCAATCGCAAAGCTTATGCTAATGCCAAAGTCGAGCGCTTGGGGGACATCAATCCCCGTTAGCTCCTGAAACAGAAGTTCAAGTAAGCCGGTAGAGAAGGCAATGCCTAACATGGCTAAACCTTTTTTCTTTAAACCTAACGCAAAAATCAAATAGAAAGGTCCGAGAAAAAAGGCTGGCCAGCATCTAATGATCAGGAGCTTTTTTCGAAAAGGAAGCTCCTTGAATGCCTTTTTGCAGGTAGCGGTTTTAGGTGCACTATAGGTTTCGTAAAAGGCAAAACGCTCTTGCCATTTTGACGAATATGACGCTTCTCTGGAGGGTTCCGTGGTGTCCATATTATTGCTCCTTGGCGTGTGGCCTGTATTTCTTTACTAAGGTGTATCCGCAAAGTTCATCCATACATGTACGGCTTGGAACAAGCCTGTGTATGGCAAGGGGGGCGAGCATACCGAGGTGATGGGAGGTTCGGTTTCTACCCTGTCTCAAAATGCTTATTTGAACGTATTGAAAGGCGGCCTAGTTCAAAACAGCAGGGGCTACACAGGTAGAAAGCCTACTGCCTGTGAGAAGGGATCATCAGTCGTAAAGCCTGAGTAAACACGCAGTAGGTACAAGAGGGCGTTTTAGCCCCCTATATGGAGGCGTGGCTTACATGCCGCAGCTGGTCAACGTTCCAGTTTGATAGTTCACTTCATTGCCAAGGCTAAAGAGTACATCGCTCGAAAAGGACGTACTTTCTACAAAATAGGCGCTATGCTCTCGCAGGCGCTTGGCCAAGCCGCTTGCTTGCTCGACGGGTAGAAATAACAGGACAAACGCGGTGCCGAAGGCAAAGCAGACTTCAAAGACACTGGTTTGTGAGCAGGCGTGGCGGATACGCAGGTACCAATCGATCATCATGGGCATTCTGTAGTCGGCAGTTCGTTCCAACGCTGCGCGGTTTGCGCAATGGTTTTGGCTAGAGTAGCAATAGCCTTCTGATGGGCTATGACGAGGCTTTCAAGCTCCATGCCGGCAGGCTCGCGAATGATACTGCTGCAGGTCAACGTTCGGCGTGGGCTACCTTCGCTTCTCAGGTTAAGGCTCCAAACCACATCAATCAAGGCATACCGCTCGGGCAGCATGTCGAAGCGGCGTACATCAGTGCGTAGCGTCAACACCGGCTTGCCGGAGGTTTTGGGAAGTCCCGCCAGATCCCGGACGCCGAGCTGTTGCTCCAGCTGACCTGCCAGGGCGTCATGAAATTCATCGCCAAGCGGCGCGCTCCAGCGTTCGGACTCCAGAATGGCGAGGCTACCATTGCTTTGCCTCACCACCAGTTGGGGCTGGTCAACCTGCACAGGCATGCGCACAGGCGCAAGCTCGAACTGAAACGCTGCGGGGGCGGTGTGAGAACCCACCTGGCCAGACAGGGGAGGCAGTAGCGTGTAGTAATGCGTAGGGGCTGAGCTGCACGCGGCAAGCCCCAGCGTGGCCACTATTGCAGCCAGCGATAAGCGAAGGGTCATGGCTGGGACTCCATTTCAATGTCTCGAGAGGATGACTTCCCATTATAGGAGCCGGGCGCCGCTTCCTCGGTACGGCCACGAATCAGCGACTCGGGATGGCGGCTCAGATAATCGGTCAGTACACGCACGGAGCGAGCGGTTCGCTGGACCTCGTCCATGGCTTGGTTGACCTGCTGACGTGCCGGCGAGTCTTCATCCAACGTTTCGTTGGCAGTCTTGAGCGTGTTTTGCAGCTCCTCGAGCGTACCTCGCATTTGCGGCAACACATCGCCATTGACCTGTTTCATCGTTTTCTGCAACTCGTTCAGGCTGCCGTTCAGGTTGTTGGCAATCGAGTCGATAGGTAGCTTGCTGATCTTGTCGACCATAGCCTGCAGCTGCTCCTGTAGCTTATCGAACCCGCCTGGAACCGTCGGAATCTCAAGAGGACGACTGTTGGGGTTGAAGCTGACCTTGGCCGCCTTGGGATCGAAATCCAGCGCAATATAAAGCTGTCCTGTCAGAAGGTTGCCCGTGCGGGCCTGGGCTCGCAGACCTTGCTCGACCAGACGCTTGATCAGTTGAGCGGATTGCTCTTCGCTTTCACCGCCGATCTGCTTGACCAGCTTGTCATGGGCACTGCCCAGACGCTGCGGATAGACCACTGCACCTACCGTAGTCGGGAACCGCTGCGTTTTGGGGTCATAATCAAGATCCACTGAGACAACCCGGCCGATATTCACCCCCAGGAACTCCACGGGAGCATTCACCGCAAGTCCGCGTAAGGACTGATTGAAACGCAGCCGAATAAACCGAGGTTCGCCGGAGGGAGGCGCCAGTGCCGTCTGCTGGTCGTTATAGAGCGTGAATTCGTAGTGCTCTGGAGCTGGTTTGGCGTCCGGGCTGTAATTAGGCTCTCGAAAGGCAATGCCGCCCGCCAGAATGGAGGGGATCGTCTGGGTGTTGACCTTCAGGCCGCTGGCATCAACCGAGACGTCAATGCCGCTGGCATTCCAGAAGCGGGTATCGTCGGTCACAAACGCATCGTTGGGCGAATTGACGAACACCTGAACATCTACCCCCTTGCCATCTTCCGTCAGGTTATACGAGATGACCTGGCCTACCTGAATGCGGCGATAGTAGACCGGCGAGCCAATATCCAATGAGCCAAGATCGTCGGTATGAAGGGTAAAGCGCTTGCCCCTTTGCCCGTAGGTGACAGGGGGAGGGTTTTCCAGTCCGACGAAATCTTTTTTGGTCACTTCGGAACGGCCAGCGTCCGCGCCGATAAAGGGACCGGAGAGCAGTGTGTCTACACCGGAAACCCCGTTGGCGCCGATACGCGGACGGACCACCCAATACTGGGTATCCTCGCGGGTAAAGGGTTCGGCTGACTTATCCAGGTCAATCGTGGCGGTAACGTGGGTGCGGTCTTCGCTAAGGGCTATTCGGGTAACCGTACCGATTACCACGTTCTTGTACTTTACCTGGGTTTTGTTTGCTTCAAGCCCCTCAGCCGTTTGAAAACTGACGTTGACCTGAGGACCTGCCCGCAACCAGCTGTTGACGACCATGGATAGCCCTATCAGAGCCGCCACGATCGGGACCAGCCAGACCAGAGAAATACTGAAGCGCCGCTTTCTGATCTGAGGCGTGCCAGGGGTTGGAAAAGCAGTGTTCGGGTTATTCGACATCATTTACCTCAGCGTCCCAGATCAGGCGCGGATCAAAGCTCATGGCAGACAGCATGGTCAAGACGACGACCAGGCCAAAGAACAGGATACCCAGACGGGGCTCGATCGTGCTCAAGGCTCGGAATTGAACTAGCGCAGCCACCAGGGCCACGACCAATACATCGAGCATCGACCAATAGCCGATCAGCTCTACGAAGCGATAAAGCTTGGCCCGTTCGCGCATGGCCCAGCGGCTGCGCCTTTGACAGGTAATCAGCAAAGTACCCAGGACGCAAAATTTCATACAAGGCACGGCAACGCTGGCAATGAAAATCAGGATAGCGATGTCCCACGAGCCGTGCTGCCAGAACTCGATGACACCGCTCATGATCGTATTTTCACTGCCCCCGCTGAACATGCTGGTATACATCACCGGCAGGACATTGGCTGGCACATAAAAGATGATCGAAGCAAGCAGAAACGCCCAGGTACGGGCGATGCTGTTGGGTTTGCGTGTATGAACCGGCGAATAGCAGCGCGGGCATTCATGCGCTCCCTCAGGGCAGACAAATCCACAGGTATGGCACAGGCAAACCTTGAGTTCGCGCGCGTAGGGCGGTTTATTCATGTAACCGGCACCTCCAGATCGTCCCAGAGGTAGCGGATGTCACGACCGGCAATGAGAATAATCAGCACCGTCAGCATGGCCATGGCCCATAAGCCGACGCCAGGCGAAACGTTGAGCATACCGGCCAGTTTGATAATGGCTACGAGAATGCCAAGCAGGCAGACCTCCAGCATGCTCCAGGGTCGTAAATGCTCAAGCGCCCGCATACAGGCCCTGAACCCTGGGGCCATTTCGCCCACATAAGCGTAACCCAGCACCCAGCCCAGCAGCAGGATCTGAAACAGCGGCGCGAAGATAATCGCCAGGCCTGCCACCAGCGCAATCAACGTAATACGACCTTGAGCCAATGCCTCGACAGATTCCCAGAGCGTGGCCTCGTTGCTCAGCCCTTGCAAGCTGATGTGCATGATGGGGAAGACGTTGGCCAATATGAACAGGATGCCAGCTGCCAGCGTAAGGGCGAACAACTGTTCGACATTGAGCCGTCTGCTACGCTCGATCACGGCATCGCAACGCACGCAGCGGGCAGCTTCGCCCCGCGCGAGTGGGCGCCGATGGTAGACCGAATCGCAGTGCTCGCAGATGATCCAGTCAGGGTGTTGAGGCATGGCTGATGGTGTGCATTGGATAGGTTTCGGTGAAGTGTGGAAACGCCGACCTGTCGACCAGCACCTGATCGTTAGGATACTGCGTTAGGCCGTTTCGCTGTATGGGTGTTCGAAACGGTGCGTTGTCGATTTTGTAACAAGGACACATAGAGCACCGTACTTGTTTCATATGACCGGTAAAAACCTGTGGGTGGTAGAAGCGTTAGATACGCTGTAGGTCACGAAGGATCGATGAATCTCATTTCACTGGAGGCGCCGCTTAACAGTGGTTCGTTTAGTTCGGCGCAGGCTTTGAGGTAGTCCCAAAGTAGCGTAACGCGCTTCAATGCCCGCAAATCCTCCTGACAATACATCCAGAAATGCCGTGTTATTTGGATTTCCTCCGCAAGCAGCGGTTGCAAACGGAGATCCGGGCCGGCCAGAAAGCAGGGCAAGATCGCCAGCGAGCGTCCCTGAAGCGCCGCCGTATATTGAGCGATTACACTGGTGCTGCGTAATACCGATCGAGCGCTTGGAACAGCGTGTTCCAAATACAACAGCTCCGGGCTAAAAGCGAGATCATCTACATAGGTGATAAAGGTATGCTCAGCCAGATCGCTCCGATCATGAATGGGGCCGTGCCGCTCTAGATAGCCCGGAGTCGCATAGAGCTTGAGCTGGTAATCACACAGTTTCGTGCAGACGTAAGGCCCTCGTTCAGGCCGCTCCAGGGTAATGGCAATGTCTGCCTCACGTTTGGACAGGCTGATGAAATGCGGAACCGGCAAGACATCGACCGTCAGGCTTGGATAGGTTTGCTGAAAATGGCTGACTTGCGGCGCGATGAAGAAGCTGCCGAACCCTTCTGTGGAGCCAATTCGGACATGTCCCGACAGGGACAGCCCTGCGCCGGCGACCTCTTCACAGGCCGATTGCAGCGTGCTCTCGATAGCCTCTGCATAGCCCAGGAGCCGCTGGCCTTCGGTGGTCATTGCAAAGCCGCTGCTGCGTGATTTTTCAAACAGTAAGGCGCCTAGCGTCTGCTCCAGAATACGGATACGGCGTGACACCGTCGTGTAGTCCACCGCTAGCCTGCGAGCCGCGCCGGTAGCCGTTCGTGTCCGGGCTACCTCCAGGAAAAACTTGAGATCGTCCCAGTCAAGTGCGGCAGGGGACATGAGATTTTTTTGCATATCGGTCCGGCTTTTTTGTGCGTTCTTATCGGAAGTTTGCACATCTATACTCCGAAACAGCCGCAAGCGCCAGAACGCGATTCCGGCTGATGACACCTCGCACAACAATAATAAGCGGAGGCGTTTATGACTACAGGCACGCCATCACCCAGAGCGACCTCATCTGGTCGCAAGCACTATCGGATCGCCGGGTTGGCCAGCATGGCCGGAACCACCATTGAGTGGTATGACTTTTTCCTCTACGGCACTGCTGCGGCATTGGTCTTCAATAAGCTGTTCTTTCCTGCCCTTGATCCCATGAGTGGCGTACTGGCTGCCTTTGCCACCTACGCCGTGGGGTTTCTTGGTCGTCCCATGGGCGGCATCGTGTTTGGTCATTTCGGTGACCGGATTGGGCGAAAATCCATGTTATTGCTGACGCTCATGTTGATGGGCGTTCCTACCATCGCCATCGGCCTGATTCCCACCTATGACCAGATCGGCTATTGGGCAGCCTTGCTGTTGGTAGTCATGCGCTTCCTGCAAGGTATGGCCGTAGGCGGAGAGTGGGGTGGCGCCGTGCTGATGGCGGTCGAGCATGCGCCGGAAGGCAAAAAAGGCTTTTATGGCAGCCTGCCGCAGACTGGTGTTGGGGCAGGCTTAGTACTGGCCTCGTTGGCCATGGGGGCGGTGGCCACTTTGCCAGAGGAAGATATGCTGGCCTGGGGATGGCGGCTGCCATTTCTGGCCAGTGTGGTACTGCTGGGTATCGGCTGGCTGATCCGGGTAAAGGTGGCGGAGTCGCCTGACTTTGAACGGCTCAAGCAGGAGGGGCGTAAGGTCAAGATCCCCTTGTTTACAGTGCTCAAGGAGCACCCTCGGGAAACTCTGGCCATCATCGGCGCCCGCACGGCTGAAAACGCCTGGTTCTATATGGCGGTCACCTTTGCGCTGGCCTATGCCGCCAATCAGCTCCAGATTCCCCGCGCCAGTGTACTGAATGCTATTACCGCCGGTGCCGCACTGTCCCTGGTCACCATGCCGTTCTGTGGTTATCTCTCTGATCGGGTAGGGCAGCGGCGTCTCTATTTCACCGGGCTGCTCCTGCTGTGCGTCTTTGTTTATCCCTTCTTTGCCATGCTGGGAACACGTGAGCCCCTGCTTGTTTGGTGGGCCATGGTGCTGGCCGTGGGCGTAGTGTTTCCCATCCTGTATGCGCCTGAGTCATTGTTGTTTGCCCGTCAATATCCAGCGCAGATTCGCTATAGCGGAATTTCGCTCTCGGTTCAGTTTGCCGGCGTTCTGGGCGGCGGATTTGCACCGATGATTGCCACTACGCTGCTCTCGGTGGGAGAGGGCAATCCGCGATACGTCATCGCCTATCTGCTGGTCATGGGTGCGATCGCATTGCTTTGTACGGCCCTGATGAAGCCGGATCCTCAGGTCGGCCGCGCCGCTATTTCCACTACCGCTTCCCGCCCCGTTAGCGTGGTCAATTCCACCTCAGGAGAATCCCTATGAACGCCCCCTTGAATGATGCCAAGGCTGATATCAGCCAAGTCAAACTGCTGATCAACGGTGAGTGGGTGAACTCCAAAACGCAGGAGTGGCGTGATATTGTCAACCCGGCAACTCAGCAGGTGCTGGCTCGTGTTCCCTTTGCCACGACCGATGAGGTCAATGCGGCGATCGCTGCTGCCCAGCAGGCGTTTACCCGCTGGAAGCGTACGCCTATCGGTGCGCGTATGCGCATCATGCTCAAGTATCAGGCATTGATCCGTGAGCATATGAAGCCGATTGCCCAAACGTTGAGTGCCGAACAGGGCAAGACCGTGGCTGATGCCGAAGGTGACATCTTCCGGGGTCTGGAGGTCGTCGAGCACGCCTGCTCGGTGGGTAGTCTGCAGATGGGAGAGTTTGCCGAAAACGTGGCGGGCGAGGTGGATACTTATACGCTACGCCAGCCTATTGGTGTCTGCGCAGGCATTACACCCTTCAATTTCCCGGCCATGATCCCGCTGTGGATGTTCCCCATGGCTATCGTCTGTGGCAATACGTTCGTGCTCAAGCCTTCCGAGCAGGACCCGCTTTCCACGATGCAGCTGGTCGAGTTGGCGCTTGAGGCCGGCATTCCACCCGGTGTACTCAATGTGGTACACGGCGGAAAGGACGTAGTCGATGCGCTGTGTACTCATCCCGATATAAAGGCTGTCTCCTTTGTCGGGTCTACAGCCGTTGGTACTCATGTTTACAATCTGGCGGGTCAGCACGGCAAGCGTGTGCAGGCGATGATGGGCGCCAAGAATCACGCGGTGGTGTTACCCGATGCCAACAAGGAGCAGACGCTTAATGCATTGGTAGGTGCGGCTTTTGGTGCTGCCGGCCAGCGCTGCATGGCCACTTCGGTGGCTGTTCTGGTAGGTAAGACGCGCGAATGGCTGCCGGAGCTCAAGGCCAAGGCTGAACAACTCAAGGTCAATGCCGGGTCCGAACCGGGGACTGACGTTGGTCCGCTGATCTCCAAACAGGCCAGGGAACGTGTGCTCGGTCTGATTGAAAGCGGGGTGGCGGAAGGTGCTTCATTGCTGCTTGACGGCCGCAATGTTCAGGTGCCCGGATACGAGCAGGGTAATTTCGTAGGACCTACGCTGTTTTCCGGCGTTACGACAGACATGCGTATCTACACGGAAGAAATCTTTGGTCCGGTTCTGCTGACCCTCGAAGTTGATACGCTGGATGAGGCGATTGCTCTGGTAAATCGCAACCCCTTCGGTAACGGAACTGGGCTCTTTACCCAGAGCGGTGCAGCGGCTCGCAAATTCCAGAGTGAAATCGATGCTGGTCAGGTAGGAATCAATATTCCGATCCCGGTACCGGTTCCCTTCTTCAGCTTTACCGGCTCCCGCGGTTCCAAACTGGGTGATCTAGGGCCTTACGGTAAGCAAGTCGTCCAGTTTTACACCCAGACCAAAACCGTCACGGCCCGCTGGTTCGACGATGACAGTGTCAGCGATGGGGTGAATACAACGATTACCTTGCGTTGATAGGAGCGGTCCTCAACGTTATAGAAGGAGAATAACCATGCGTATTGCCTTTATTGGTTTGGGAAACATGGGGGCTCCGATGGCGCATAACCTGCTGAAAGCCGGACATGCGCTCACGGTCTTCGATGTCAACGCACAGGCGGTTGGCGCCCTGGCGGAAGCGGGCGCCAAGGCGGCAAACTCTGCCCGGGACGCTGTACTGGAATGTGAGCTGGTCATTACCATGCTGCCTGCCGCGACCCATGTGCGCAGTGTCTACCTGGGTGAAGAGGGGCTTCTAGCGGCACTGCCTGACGGAGCCGTAGCGGTTGACAGCAGCACCATCGATCCTCAGACGGCCCGGGAGGTCGCCCAGGTGGCGGCGGAGCGAGGAGTCGCCATGGCCGATGCGCCGGTTTCAGGGGGGACGGGCGGTGCGCAGGCAGGCACCTTGACTTTTATGGTCGGCGCGACGCCTGAGCTGTTCAATCTCATACAGCCGGTACTCTCTGATATGGGTAGGAATATCGTGCATTGTGGTGAGGTCGGAACCGGACAGGTCGCCAAAGTCTGTAACAACCTGCTGCTGGGCATCAGCATGATCGGTGTTGCAGAAGCCATGGCGCTGGGCGATGCGCTCGGCATCGACACCAAGGTTCTGGCCAGCATCATCAATACCTCTACCGGACGCTGCTGGAGTTCGGATACCTATAACCCCTGGCCGGGTATCATCGAGACGGCGCCGTCTTCACGAGGCTACACCGGTGGTTTTGGGGCTGACCTCATGCTCAAGGATCTGGGGCTTGCCACTGAAGCGGCGAAGCAGGTGCGCCAACCGGTTCTGTTGGGTGCGCTGGCACAACAGCTCTACCAGAGCATGAGCCAGCGAGGTGAGGGCGGCAAGGACTTTTCCGGTATCATCGGGCTGTACCGCAAGCCTTAGCGCTGATCAGTCGGCCCAGCGCTAATACCACGCCGCTGGGCCAGCGAGTCGGCATCCGGCACCGCCTCCCTGTACACTAGGCATTCGATTATTTCCGGATGCCTCACATGAAAGACCAACTCCTTGAACTGATCACCCTAATCAGCTCCGGCTGTATGAGCGATGAGGAGATCGCGCGGATCGCTGACGAAGCTGCACAAGCTTATGCCGATCCCGAAGCGTTCCTGGCAGCCAATCCGGATATCAATTACGACGAGACCTTCCCGATTTCGCTGGGCGAGTGGGTAGTAGTCGGCAGTTTGCCGGAAACGGTACTGTTCCAGGCCGATAGTTACGATGAGCTGCTCCAGCACATCATGGATTCCTTCGGCAAGGATGTGCCGTTCAACATCAAACCCAAGCAGCTGGTGAAGGTTGAACCACTCAAAGCACTCAATCGGATCCAGGTTCAGCTGAGCAGCATGTACAAGGAAAAGGGTGGCTACACCCTGATGGATTTCAGTGAGCCACTTGATGATGAGCTGCAAACCGTTCTGGTGTATACCCATGACGTGCAGCGCGTACTGGATCTCTGCGCCGAGCTCGACATCTACGCGGCGCCGTCCTATGAAGCGCTAGAGAACGCGTTGGAAGACTGAGGCGTTCAGTCATCAACCTGCCATCTCTCCACTGGATAAACAGCGGGTCGGCCATTATCGACCCTGAGGTTCCCTTTTATGAAAGCCATGGCCAAGCATATTCTGGTCAAGACATCCGACGAGGCGGACGCCCTCAGGAAGCGCCTTGAAAAAGGCGAGGCCTTTGACGTACTGGCGAAGAAATTTTCGATTTGCCCTTCAGGAAAGCGGGGCGGCGACCTTGGCGAGGTCAAACCGGGCCAGATGGTCAGGGTGATCGATCAGGTGATTTTCAAGAAGTCGGTCGGTGATATTCATGGTCCGGTCAAAAGCAAGTTTGGCTATCACCTGGTCAAAGTGTATTACCGGGACTGAGCGCAGCCTGCTTAGTCACCCAGACAGGAACAACGACCCGAGCGAGGACCGTTTTGGCCAACGAACCTGTAACACCTGATGCACCTGCAAAATCCGATCGCTGGCAGTCCCCAGTCTTTCGCATGAAGATTCTGGCGGGCTGCCTGTTGCTGGCCGCCGCTGTCCTGTATGCGGTCGCTACCGCACTGCATGACATCCATCCTATCTGGGGGTATGTCGCCGCCTTTGCCGAGGCGGCGATGGTTGGCGCGATCGCCGACTGGTTTGCGGTTACCGCGCTGTTCAGGCATCCCCTGGGGCTGCCTATTCCTCACACGGCTATCATTCCACGTAACAAGGCGGGCATAGGGCGCAAGCTTTCGGATTTCATCTGTCTTAATTTCCTGTCCACCCCTCAGCTGATGGCAAAGGTCAGAGAATTCAACGCAGCCGACCAGCTGGCCGGCTGGCTGCAAAAGCCTCACCATGCCGAAGCCCTGGGTAATCATCTGATAGGGGTGGCCCGATTCGGTGTAGGTGCCTTGCGGGATGAGCGTGTTCAGCGCTTTATCCAGCGCACGGCGACGGCTCGGTTGCAGCAGGTTGACCTGGCACTGTTGAGCGGGCAGCTGCTGGATGTCATGACGGCAGACCGGCGCCATCAGGCCATGCTCGATGATGTGCTGCGTGAGATCGACCGCATGATGAGGGACGAAGATACTCAGGCGATGATTGCCCGTGCGATCTCTTCAGAGCTCAGCGCGTTGCGCTATGTTCGGCTCGATGAGTATGCGGGGCGCTGGTCGGCCGAGAAGGTCGTCAAGCGGATCTCGGTGCTCATTACCGAGATCAGCGAAGACAAGGATCATGAGATGAGGGCTCGCTTCGACCATTATGTCGCGGACTTCATCGAGAAGCTCAAGAACGATCCCGAATTTCGGGTGAAAGGCGAGCAGGTCCGTATGCAGCTGATCGAGCACCCCGCCATTGCCGGGTATCTGCAAGGGCTCTGGGATGATCTGATCGACTGGCTGCAGGATGATCTGGGCAAGGACGATTCCTCCATACGTCGACGCCTGATTCGTCTGACCCAAGGGCTGGGGGCTGCGCTGGCAGCGGATGCGCCTATGCGGCAATGGATCAATGATCAGATTGAGGAGGTGGCGCCTCCTGTCATTGAGCGTTATCGCGGTCAGGTTGGAGACTACATCGCCGAGCGAGTCGAAGCCTGGAACACTCACGAGCTGGTCGAACAGCTTGAAAAGAACGTAGGCAGGGACCTGCAGTTCATCCGCATCAATGGCACGCTCGTAGGCGGACTGGTTGGACTGATCATCCATACGGTCACCCAACTGCTGGTAGGGTAGCTGGGTGAAGAAGTGCCGGATGGCCCGGCACTTCCAGCTGGTTAAAGCAGGCGGAACTGCTGCTCCTTTACATCTTCCGAATCCAGTCCGATATAGACCTTGAATGTACCGGGCTCGGCGGCGTACTTCAGGTCTGCGTTGTAGAATTTTAGGTCTTCTTCACTGATGTCGAAATCGATAACCTTTTCTTCGCCAGGTTGCAGCATGACCTTGCGGAAATCCTTCAGCTCCTTGATCGGACGGCTGATTGAGGCAGTAACGTCTCGCAAGTACAGCTGTACAACCGTCTCGCCCGCGCGCTGTCCCGTATTTTTCAGCGTCACACTGGCTTTCAGTCTGTCATTTCGGTGCAGCGTTCCGCTGGAAAGCGTTATATCGGAAAGGCCGAAAGTGGTGTAGCTCAAGCCGTAGCCGAAGGGATAAAGCGGTCCGTTAGCCTCATCGAAATAGCGAGACGTGTATTTGCCCGGGTCCTTGGGATTGAACGGTCTGCCGGTATTGAGGTGATTGTAATAGATGGGTATCTGGCCAACCGAGCGTGGAAAGGTCATGGGCAGCTTGCCGGAGGGGTTGTAATCGCCAAACAAGACATCGGCGATAGCGTTACCGCCCTCAGTGCCGCTAAACCAGGTTTCCAGTAGCGCGTCGGCCTGTTGGCTTTCCCAACTCAGATCTAGTGGTCGGCCATTCATGAGCACCAGTACCAGAGGCTTACCAGTGTCTTTCAAGGCTCTGACCAAGCGGCGCTGATTGTTCGGAATATCGATATGGGCGCGGCTGGATGCTTCATGGGCCATGCCTTGCGACTCACCTACCGCGGCGACAATGACATCCGCTTTCGAGGCTACCTCTACCGCTTCTTCGATCATGTCTTCGGTAGAGCGGTGGTCTACCTCGACAGCAGGGTCGTAGGAGTTCAGATAGGCAAGAATACTGGCGTCATCAGTAATGTTGGCGCCTTTGGCATAGACCAGTGTGGCCTTGTCACCGACTGCGTTAGCCAGGCCCTGATAAAGGGAGACGGCTTGCTGGGTCATTCCGGCGGCTGACCAGTTTCCCATTACGTCACGCTGGCTCTTGGCCAGGGGGCCGATAACCGCAATGGTACCGTTCTTTTCAAGTGGGAGCAGGTTACCTTTATTCTTGAGTAGGACCTGACTTTTGCGGCCTACCTCCCGCGCGGCTTCTCGGTGTAAGCGGCTCTCGGCGTTGGTATCAAAAGGTGGATCGTTCGGTTTGCCCAGGAAGGCATAAGGGTCTTTGAACAGGCCCAGGTCATATTTGGCGCTGAGTACATAACGGCAGGCATCGTCGATTTCCTGTTGGCTGATTTCGCCGCTCTTGAGCAGGGCGGGGAGCTGGGTGCCATACAAGTCGTCGTGCATGTTCAAGTCCACGCCTGCCTTGATAGCGAGCTTTGCGGCTTCGCGCCCATCTTCGGCGACGCCGTGACGGATCAACTCGTTGATGGCGCCGTGATCACTGATGATGAGGCCCTTGAACCCCCACTGGTCTCTCAGCAGATCCTTTAACAGCCATCGATTGGCTGTGGAAGGAATGCCGTTGATGGCATTGAGCGAAACCATAACACTGCCCGAGCCTGCCTCCACTGCCGCCTTGTAGGGGGCAAGATAGTCCTGGAACATGCGCTGAGGGCTCATGTCGACCGTGTTGTAATCACGACCGCCTTCAGTCGCGCCGTACAACGCGAAGTGCTTGAAGCTGGCCATAATCGAATGCGTAGACGCCAGGTCGTCACCCTGATACGCCTTGATCAGTGTGCCGGCAATCCTTGAGGTCAGGTAGCTGTCTTCACCAAAGGTCTCGGAAACCCGTCCCCAGCGAGGGTCACGAGTGACGTCAACTGTCGGCGAGAAGGTGAGATTCAGACCGTCTGCACTGGCTTCCTCTGCTGAAATGCGCCCGCTCAAGGCAATCGCTTCCAGATCCCAGCTGGACGCCATCCCCAGGTTGATAGGAAAAATGGTGCGGTGGCCATGCACCACATCATAAGCATATAACAGTGGGATCTTGAGGCGGCTGTGCTCTACCGCCTGGACCTGCATCTGACGAATGTCGGGCCGAGTGACCGTATTGAACATCGCGCCTACCTTGCCGGCCCGAATGTCTGCCATGATGGCGTCCTTGGTGTAGTCAGGACCAACGCTTACCAGGTTGAGCTGGCCTATCTTTTCTTCAAGCGTCATTTGTTTCATGAGCTTGTCGATAAAAACACTCTTGTCATGTTCCCTGACTGAAGGGGCAGCGCGGTCTGTTTCAGCCAGCGCAGCAGCACAAAAGCATGCCGCCAAGGTTCCTAGCACATACAGCTTCTTCAAGTGACACCTCAAAGGGTTTTATTCTTCTTTCTCTTCTTGCAACGAAACGGCAAGAGTGAGCAGTTTCGCATAACAGCAAAATGCGGGCATGTGATTTCTGAAACGTCGAGTTCAGCCGGTTGACCGACTGTCTTTTTAGTTCGATAGGCTACTGTTTTCAGCTCCGTGATGTCATTCTGACAACCTGTGACTTAGGCGGATGGACGCGGCAGGGTATATTAGCTATCTATACTGATAGCGTTCATCGGACGTTGTCATGGTTTGCAGTTCAGTAAGGGTTACCCGTGCGCACAGGCATCTACGTCGATTCAGACAATATCAGCTCAAGTGGCGGCAGCTACATGCGCTACGAAACGCTCAGGCGTTTCTATGAGGCATCCAGCGTGGTCACTATCGCCAAGGCTTATCATGCCTTCGACGAAGTGCTGGCCGAAGAAAAGCCCGAGTATGCGAACTGGCATGCTGCCCACGTAGCCCGTATCCAGGGCGCCGGGTTTCGGTTGTTGATCAAGCCGGTCAAGCGCTACAACAACGATACAGGCACGTCCCGCAAGGGCAATGTCGATGTGGAACTCACTGTTGATGTCCTGACCCAAGCTGACAAGCTGGATCGGGTCGTACTGGTGACAGGCGACGGTGATTTTGTCGCGCTGGCACAGGCGCTTCAGGCGAAGGGCGTACGGGTGGAAGTCGTAGCGTTCAAAAATATCTCAAGCGATCTTGTCCAGATCGCCGATGTGTTCCTCAACGCTTATCTGATCCCCGATATTCTAGCTGGCGATGCTCAGCCCCGGGACCGAGTTATTCAGATCATGAATGTGGACCTGAATGGGCAGCGAGCCTTCTATTCCTGCCTGGAGCAGGCGCCCACCTCGCTCTCGCCGGACGATCCGGCCTGGTTGCGTGGCGAGCTCAGGTTGACCAAGTCGATGATTGACTCCCGTAATTTCCGTCCTGGCAAGATTCTCGCCTGGCGTGGACGTAACGCGGATGAGCAGGCGTTTGAGGTGCTGGCAACGCAGCGACTGTAAATTAATGCTGTCGCCATGTGACTTAGGGTGCAGGACGGCACTCTATGAATTAAGGTGATTTGCAGCATTAACCCTTACAGTATGCAATCTTTGTTTCAGGCTTTTGGTCTTCCAGGTTTGCCTAGATATGCTTGATTTCGAAAATGGGTACGACTCGAAGGCCAAGCGGTTACCGCTACAGCTCCTGACGATTCTCTTTTTAGTCACGGTTTGCCTGTCAATGGTGGCATTGACGGCTTGGCAGGTCTGGAATTCGCGAAATGTCCAGATCAGCGAGGGCGAGGTCATGACCTCCAACCTTGCCAAGTCCTTGGCCCAGCATGCCGAGGATACGTTTACCGAGGCTGATGCCGTACTGCTCGGTCTGCAGGAGCGTATGGAGATAGATGGCACCAGCGCTCAGCACATGGCTCGGATGAGTGCGCTGCTCAGACGGCATGTGCAGGACCTTCCACAGCTTGAGGGACTGTTCGTCTATGATGAAAAGGGCAATTGGCTGGCGACATCCTTTCCGACGATACCGGCCAATAGCAACAATGCGGACCGTAACTACTTCAAGCAGCATGTCTCCAATTTCAATCTGACGCCGCACATTGATCATGCCGTGCGCAGCCGCTCTTCCAACAACTGGATCATTCCGATCTCGCGGCGTTTCAACAAGCCTGATGGAAGCTTTGGTGGCATCGTGTTGGCTACGGTCAAGATGAGCTATTTCCAACAGTTCTATGACAGTTTCAAGCTTGATGACGAGGGCGCGATCTTTCTTGCCCTGACCGATGGCTCGATCATCGCCCGACGACCTTTTAAAGATGAATACGTTAACAAAAGCATTCAGCAAGGTCCGATTTTCAGTAATTATCTTCCCGGCGCACCTGTAGGTGTCGCGGTGGTCCGCGCGTCCGTGGATAACGTTGAGCGCATGTATGGTTATCGCCAGTTAGAGCGTTATCCATTGGTGATGGGTGCCGCCTTGTCCAAAAAAGCTGTTCTGGCTAATTGGACTGACGAGACGCGCAGAGCCGTTGCCATGGTGGCGCTGATGCTGCTAGGCATGACGATGTTTGGGCTTTTACTGCTCAGGCAGATTCAACATGGCATACAGGCAGAGGCTGATCTGGTCGGTGCCAAACAGGAGCTTGAAAAGCTGGCCATGCACGATGGTCTGACTGGTCTCGCCAATAGACGGTATTTGGATACGTTGCTGCCTGCGGAGCTGGGGCGCGCGCTTCGTTATTCTCATCCGGTCGGTCTGATCATGATCGATATCGACTACTTCAAGACGTATAACGATCTCTTTGGCCATCCAGGCGGCGACGATTGTCTGCAACGTGTCGCCAAAGCTATCCAGAAAAGCCTCAACCGCCCCAGCGATGTTGCTGTTCGCTATGGTGGCGAGGAGATTTCGGTACTTCTACCAGGAAGTGATCTGGATGGATCCGTTCTGGTTGCGGAGCGGATTCGTGAAAACGTACGAGAACTCAAGCTGGCGCATCCTGGTAATCCAACCGGCTATGTAACGGTCAGCTGCGGTGTGCATGCGTATGTACCTAGTCGTGGCGATGAGTGTTCCGGCAAGAAACTCATCATGAACGCGGATCAGGCACTTTACCGTGCCAAACGTGACGGCAGAAATCAGGTTCAGGCGAACCGTGAGCCTTTTCATCAAGCATAATCTACATGCCGTAGATGAGAGTTTGCTATAAGATTACAGCCTAGTTTATTGTTTAAATTGAACTAATTCTCATCTGTAAGGTCTTTGCGCAACCTAGTTATCTGTAGTTGGGCAGGGACCTATGCAACATTTACGTTACGAAGCCATTTGTGGAAAGATCCGATACGCCCTGGCGCCTCTTCGCTGCGTCTTTAAACAAGGTGAGGCGTACAGAACTTTCAGCTTCATGGTTCACGATAAGGAAAATGGCATCCTGTTCAGTTCCGAGCCGTTGAACAGTGCTTATTTCAGCAACCCCATCGTATTGCATCATTACCTGAAGGATTTACGTGAGCGCCTGGCTGATCAAGGCGTTGCGCTCGCTGACTGGCAGGATTGCATTACGCTTGAAAAACTGGCGACATGGCGCAAGCGGGTATTACCCAAGCCAGGCCCCACCATGCGAGCTGCAACGTCCTGAGGTCAGTCGAATCGTCTGCCGTCTGAGAAGGGACGTATGTCCAGTCCTGGTTGCAAAGGCGGCTCTACATGATCAGGGGGCGGCTTTGGGCGTTGATAGTTTCTGGATTCGGCTATCAGCGCCTTGGCAGAACCGAGCAGCGCTTCAAGTTCAGTGTCGATCTGAATCAACCGGTCTATCAGATAACGTGCCTTGTCTGCGTATTCAGGATGAATACTGCCATCGAGCACCAAGGCCAGACGGCAAACCTCAGAGACATATGTCTGAAAACGTGCTGAATCGATGGCCGCTACAGCACTGTCGATACGAAACTCGCTGGCATCCTTGCTGGCATGAGTGAAACTCAAGATGATCTTCCATTCCACAATAAATGTAGGTTATTAGATCACAGGGCTAATGGTAATGGCTAATTGCCTTTATATCATTTTGATCTAGGTTCCAAA
Organism: Pseudomonas sp. LTJR-52; assembly: GCF_003691465.1. Classification (NCBI taxonomy): domain Bacteria; kingdom Pseudomonadati; phylum Pseudomonadota; class Gammaproteobacteria; order Pseudomonadales; family Pseudomonadaceae; genus Pseudomonas; species Pseudomonas sp. LTJR-52. Next base: position 2,570,599 of record NZ_CP033105.1, on the reverse strand, counting down.
GCGCTCAGATAACGCCTTGATGTCTGCACGTTTGGCTCACCCTAGAAGATTAAAGGCTGTTCAGCTTTTGTTTTGGTTGGATGGGATATCTTGAAACTGCAATCTCATCACCTCCTATGAGCTTAGTCAGCACCGTTAGAACCGCATTACTGACAACCCCGCCTCGGCGGGGTTTTTATTTGTCTTAAGAAAATTCAATGGTTACCGGCAACCCGGCAGGACCGGTTCAGGCTCCCGCGGGCTATCAGTGTCACCGATATTTAATGAGATTTCTCAGCGTTGTTGCCTAGAGCGGTCTCAAGCAGGTCTGCCTCACGTACGAGCTTGCGTAAGGTGTTGTCATTGATAATGTGCTTGCTGCGCAACTTGTAATACTCATGGCGCTCAGCTTTCAATGCTTCCAGACGGGTTTCACGCTCCAGCTCCCGGCGACTTTCCAGGACAGGTGTGGAGAGTTCGACATTATTGATTTCCAACCGCTTGTGGTAGTAGTCCATCAGTTGGAGCGTAACGTCATTGAACGCAATGATGATTTCTTCATCACCCTTGTGCTCGGCCAGTTTCTTGGCTTTTTCCTGACGGTAGCTTTCAATTCGACGAATAGCTGCTTCAGCGCCGCGAATGCGGGCTGTTCGTTCCTCTTCATACGCCTTGGTGTCCTTTGGCAGATGCAGGTTCCGAAGCACTAGGGGGAGGCCGATACTGCCGGCAATCAAGGTAAACATAATGACGCCTGTGGCCAGGAAGATAAGTAGCTCTCGTGCTGGAAAGGGAGTGCCGTCATTCATTGCGACCGGTAAGGAGAGCGCTGCTGCCAAGGTTACCGTGCCACGGATACCAGCCAGGCTACCCGCAAGAATGACGCGCATCGATACCCTGGGTCTAGCTTCACGCCTGGACAGCAGGCGAGGCAGGTGGGCTGCGCCCAGAATCCAGACAAAACGCATGGCAAACAATGATAGGGAAATCAGGCCGACCAGACCCAGCAGCTTGAAGAATTCGAGCGTACCGCCATTCTGCTCCGCATAATGTAGGGCACCCTCGATGATTTCGGGTAGTTGAAAACCTAGGAGCAGGAAGACCAGGGCGTTGAGCACAAACTCAAGCATGTCCCAAACGCTGCGCGTTTGAATGCGTGAGCTGGTCTGGTCCTGACGTTTCAGGTCCTTATAGTTGATGACCATCCCCGCAGCTACGGCGGACAGGATGCCCGACATATTGAAATGCTCAGCCACCAGATAAGCTGCAAAGGGCAGCAGAAGCAGTAGAAGCACAATTTGGATCGTTGAAGCTTCGCCCAGTCGGCGCTCGATGAGGCGCGTTCTGATGAAGTTGAAAACAAAGGCCATGGCCGCGCCGATGACGAGACCACCTATCGAGATCATGAAGAAGCCCACAGTGGCATCCATGATGGAAAACGCGCCGGTAAGCGCTGCCGCAACTGCAAACTTGAACGCCACAAGGCCTGAGGCATCGTTCATCAACGATTCGCCTTCGAGGATATGCATGAGCCGCGGTGGAACGGGGAGACGACCGGAAATGGCGGACACCGCCACGGCATCGGTGGGGGACAGAATGGCAGTGAGCGCAAAGCAGACGGGCAAAGGCAGGTGAGGGAATATCCAATGCACGACATAGCCGACACCAACCACCGTCATCAACACCAGACCCAGGGCCAGCGCCAGGATAGGACCTCGCAGAATCATGAACTCCCTTTGCGGGAAGCGTCGCGCATCGGCAAAGAGAAGCGGAGCAATAAACAGCAGCATGAAGATTTCAGGCTCAAGTTCCACATGCAGACCGCCGGCAGGCCAGGCCAGCAAGGCACCAAATGCGATTTGAACCAGTGGTGTCGGAAGTACGGGTAGGAAGCGGGCAGCCACACCGGTTGCAGACGCTACCAGTAGCAGAATCAGAACGAGATAAACGGTATTCATGGGTAAGGCGAATCAACCTGCGGGAAAGGGTTGATGGCTAGTCAAACCGTCGAGCGGGACGAGGCGTATGAATGCTAGAGGGAAACGCAGGGAAGCATAACTACGGCAAGGTACAGCTTAAGGTGTTGAAGCCAGAATGGATTACAGTCGAGACAGCCTTGCCATAGCTTTTGGTTATAAGCAAGGCCGTACCGATTAGACTCTATTGGTTATTTATCGCGATGTCCATGAACGCATTGTCGCGTGCGTTGTGGCATGGCCTAGGCCCTGCCTACCTTTTCACGCCTCTCTACCTTCGACTTTGCGAATCGTACAAACTGTATCGAACCAAGCCTGGTTACCAATGAGCGGTTGTGGGTTGATGGGAATAATTCGGTTCACGTTGTAACCGTTACCGCGGCCGCCCTGGCGTTCATCCCACCAGAGCGAGGTGCTTAGGTCATCCTGTTCTGGAGTCCCTCCATAACCCTGCTGGCCAAGTGTCGCTTCGGTATTGCGCTCGCCCTGACGTGCAAGGGCAGCGCGACCCGATACGAGATAGCCAAGGCTGTTGGATACCGCAAACACGCGAGGATGTATGCCCTGGGTTACGAAAATACGAACACGCTCGGAGCCTACAGGCTCACCTGTCCCCTTATAGGCCTGGTCACCATGCGGGCCGCTGACCGGGCGGTAGGTGGTCAATTCAACCCAGTCGCCGGTTTTAAGGCCAAGTGACGCGGCAGTGGATGCATTGATCCACATGGGATTGTCATGGACGATTTCCGTCAGGTATTTCTGATTGGCTGTCCGGGCCTGAGTATGCACATTCCATTTGAAGCTGGTCAGGATGAACCGGTCTTCCGGCAGGTTCTGGTGCGCAGGAATAGGGATATAACTGGGCAGACCGTCATCGGTAATGCCGAGTGTCGTAGCGACCTTGACCAGCTCCGGGCAGTACAGCTCGAATTTGCGAGAGGGTGTCTGGAAACCTCTGACTGCTGTGCGAATCCCGTCCTCTTCGATCATCAGGCCAATAGCACTTTCCTGGCCGGCCGCATTGGCCGTGTAGATGACCTGCGTGGCTTCGTCGACTCTCATGTTGCGGAGCTGTTCAGGCGTGAGGCGACGGCGATGTACCTCGTAGCTTTTCGGAGCGCTGCGGTCGACGTATACGCCATGCTTTTTCATATACTCGAAGCCATCAGCTTCTTCGCCAGCCGGTATGTTGGCGCATTGGTGTCGGACAAACGCCTCATGGTCACCAAACTGAAAGTATCTGGCCTGTTCCGGGCCGAGGCGTCGGCCAATCTCAAACAGCACATCGGCATAGCTACGTGCTTCGCCCGGTGGCTGGACCATGGGTTGACGCAAGGTAACGAAGTGCTGGAGTTCCAGGCTGTTACGGGTATCAAGCCCCCAGCGCTCCAGGTAGGTCGCATCCGGCAGGATCAGATCGGCGTAATGGGCCATCTCTGAATAAACTACGTCGGAGCAGGCATGAAAAGGGATCAGGGATTCATCCTTGAGCACCTCGACCGTTGTCGAGCGGCCCTCAGGCCAGGTCATGGGGGAGCTGATCGTATAGGATAGATACACATCAACCTTGGCGCGGCCTTGGCGGATGTAGTCATACACAATCTGGCCCACCTTCATCTCCTGCCAGCGGTTGGCCAGTGGCCACTCTGGCGGATCTTCCAGATCCGTTCTCAGCTTCGGCTTGGGCGGCACAGGTTGCGGCTGCGGGTAGCGAGTGGCGCTGAGCTTTTCTTCCAGGCCATAGCAGTAACCACCCGGCTGGCCTATAGCGCCAACCAGGGCATTGAGCATGACCACGGCGCGTTCAGCATTGAGTCCATTGTAATGGGCGCCTGTCCCTCGGTTGGTAAACGCCACAGCAGCGGGGCGCTGGCGAGCAAATTCAAGTGCAAGGCGTTCGATGTCACTGGCGGCGATCCCTGACTGCTGGGCCGCCCATTCAGGCGTGTAGGGAGCCAGGAAATCATGAACTGTATCAATATCCAGATTGACGAAGTGCTCCATGAACCTGCGATCGTATTCACCCTCGCGCATGATGACATGGCCCATGGCGAGCGCAATGGCACCCTCGGTACCCGGAAAAGGCGCGTGCCACTCATCGCTGCGGCCAGCAGTGTTGGATAGGCGAACGTCGAAGGTGACAAGCTTGGCACCATGATCGAAGCGGGCGGTTGCCACACGCTTGGCCAAATGAAGACCGCCCTGGTGGGCCTCATAAAAATTGGAGCCGAAGTTCAGAAAGTATCGGCAGCGCTCGGCATCGATGGACTCCCAGTCGGTGTCGCCCAGGCTGATATAGTTGGCGCCGCGCTTGCTTGAGGAGCATAGGGCCCGGTGATTGAGCTGTACCGGAGAGCCGATGGCACCTAGAAACCGCTTGATCTCCGCATCGATGCGAGAGCGTCCGGCATGCAAGGCGACCCGTTCGGGGTGCCCTGCATCGATACTGCGCTGAATACGCGAGGCAATCTCTGTATAAGCTTCATCCCAGCTAATCCGTTGCCATAGACCTTCGCCCCGAGCGCCCGCCCGCTTCAGAGGATAAAGCAGTCGCTCGGGATAGTCATTGATCGTCGGCCCGCTCTGACCCTTGGCGCAGGTCATGTAGCTACCCATGTTTGGATCGAGAGGGTTGCCACGAATCTTGACGACCTGGTTATCAATGACAAAGCCTTCGATACCGCATACGGTGGAGCAGTTCAGGCATACGCTTTTGACGCGTTTGGCCTGACTGTAGTCATGCTTGGTCTTGCGGGGCGGTGGATCCATGGCCAGGGCGGCAGCGACACCACCGGCACCAACGGCGGTACCTACGCCCAGGTAGATGTATTCACCCAGTTTAAGCTGCGCGAGCGCTGCCATTCCGGATTTGATGAACGTGCGACGTTTCATTGATTCATGCTCGAAAAGGGACAGGACGCAAGCGTGTTCAGGTAGGCGTACCGAGCTCCGACCACGTATCGATCTCGTAAGAATGCGGGTCGTGGTTGCGTCCGTGTGGCAGCTTGGTCTCGATGGCACGTGGCGCAACGCGATCCAGTCCTCGATAGAGAACTTGCGGCTGAGTGGCCTGTTCAGGCTTGAGGCTGGCCAGCTCGGCTCCGCGCTTCTGGTAGAACTGCGCGACAGGGCTTGCTGCATCGCTGAGATCACCAAAGACCAGTACGCCGGTTGGGCAGGCTTCGACGCAGGCAGGCTGCATGGCCTGCTCCAGGCGGTGGCTGCAGAAGTCGCACTTGTCGGCGACCCACTGAACCGGATCAATGTGCAGGGCGCCGTATGGGCAGGCGGTCACGCAGCTGCCCCAGGTATCACACGTATCCACGTTGATTCGAACAATGCCGTCCTTGCCCTTTTCGATGGAATGCGTAGGGCACGCCTTGATACAGGGTGCATCGGCGCATTGCATGCACAAAGCCGGAAGAAAGCTGCGCTGTGTGTGAGGAAATTCGCCTTGATCGTAGTAATAGACCTTGGTTCTGAAGTGGCCAAGTTCCACTTGGTTTTCGACCTTGCAGGCAACCGAGCAGGCATGACAACCGATACAGCGCTCCAAATCGATTGCCATGCGCCATTGGGGGGAGATGTCCTCCATACCAAACCTTCTAGTGTTATTTATAAGTGATTCGTGCATCGAAACGTCTGGTCTGGTCCAGACGAAACGGGCAATCTCAGTCAGGGCGGAAGCGGTAAAGATGAAAATTGTGGCACAGCTAGGCAGGACGTCAAAAAAACTGACGGCATAGCGCAGGGCGAAACAGGGTCTTGCGGGCAAGACCCCGTGGAGCAGTGTCAGTAGTCCTGAAGCGTAGGACGGAAGAGAATCTCATTGATGTCTACATTATCCGGCTGGCTCATGGCGTAAATGACGGCTCGCGCGAAGGAGTCTGCCGGAATAGCGATTTCATAGAATTTGCGGACGTTTTCAGCGACGTCCTGCTCGGTGATGCTGTCTGGCAGCTCGGTAGCAACTGCGCCTGGAGAAATGATGGTGGTGCGGATGTTGTAGGGCTTCACCTCCTGGCGTAGTCCTTCGGAGATGATGCGTACGGCATGCTTGGTTGCAGAGTAGACCGTACTGCCGGCGCGCACCTTGTGTCCGGCTACTGACGATACGTTGATGATATGACCGGCCTTGCGCTCGGACATGTGGGGCAGTACCGCAGCAATGCCGTAAAGCACACCTTTGACGTTGACGTCGATCATGCGGTCCCAGTCTTCGATCTTAAGCCGCTCAAGCGGGGAGTGCGGCATGAGTCCTGCGTTGTTCAACAGGGTGTCGACGCAGCCATAGGTGGCGATGGCTTTTTCGACCAGTGCCTTGACCTGTGCGCTGTCGGTGACGTCAGTCTTCATGGCAAGCGCCTTGCCGCCGTTGCCATTGATTTCATCAGCCAAGGCCTGGATACGCTCCAGGCGGCGCGCGCCCAAAACAACGGTTGCGCCCATCTGACTTAACTGTCGGGCCGTTGCCTCGCCCAGCCCGCTACTGGCACCGGTAATCACAACGATCTTGCCTTCAATGTTATTGCTCATGGCCTGTCTCCTTGGGGTTTAAGCCTTGGATAAAGAACAACGCGAACGGGCATAGGTTCTATTGAAGTCTCCTACAGGCCAGGAAACAGAAGGCCGGTCGTTTGTTGCAACCATGGAACCAGTTTCTATCAGCGGCTTTCTGCTGGTGTGCTGCCTATAACGCGGTTATGTTTCCGCAACGTTGTGGTCTTACCTGAATGCTCTAGAACAGGATCTTTAAATGTTTCGCTCACGCTGGACGATGCCGGTCATCCTGATTTTGCTTCATGTTTATGTCGGCGTGACGCTGATTCCCCATCTGCCGCTTAACGATGTAGGGCAGTTGCTTACCGCGCTTTTGCTGGCGCTGTCCTGCTACCTGGTGCCATTAGGGTTTCGCTCGCGCAGTTTGCGCATGCCCTGGCTGGCCTGGGCAGGTTTGCTGGCCATGGGAGTTTTTTCCAGCCTGGCCGTGCTAAGCCTGTTGCGCGGTGTGCTGATCGCTGTGCTCATGTTGTTTCCTGGCGCGCTGTCCGAGGCGGTCACAGAACGCTCTGCCGAGGCAGTCATAGTTCTGGTGCTGCTCTTCACGGTGCTGGGCGTCTTCAATGCACGACGAATTGCAAACGTCGTTGACGTTGAATTACTCGTCGAAGACCTGCCGGAAGCCCTGGAAGGTTTTACGATCGCTCAGATCAGCGATATCCATGTCGGACCGACAATTCACCGGTCTTATATTTCTGCCATCGTTCAACGTGTGAACCGTCTTGACGCCGATGTCGTCGCGGTAACAGGGGATCTGGTCGATGGTTCTGTGAAGCAGCTGGCCGAGCACATTCAGCCACTGGTCGAACTAAAAGGCCGTTACGGTGTGTACGTGGTGACAGGCAATCATGAGTACTACTCAGGTGCTTTGGAGTGGGTAAGCCACTTGAAACACATGGGGCTCAGGGTGCTGCTCAACGAGCATGTGGTGATTGCTCACAACGGGGCTGAGCTGGTGCTGGCAGGAATTACGGATTATTCCGCCGGAATGTTTGTGCCGCAGCACAAAAGCGATCCGCAGGCGGCGCTCCAGGGTGCGCCGAACAACGTGCCCAAGGTTCTTCTGGCCCATCAGCCACGCTCAGCAAAGCTGGCAGCCGAGGCGGGGTTTGATGTTCAGCTTTCCGGACATACTCATGGAGGGCAGTTCTGGCCGTGGATGCATTTTGTGCGTTTCCAGCAGCCGTGGGTGGCCGGTATCCATCGGCTGGGGAGGCTTTGTGTCTATATCAGCCGAGGCACAGGTTATTGGGGACCTCCGATTCGCTTTGGTGCGCCCTCGGAAATCACCCGCATCCGACTGGTCTCTGCGCGTCGCTGATTACTTGTCGGACGTGGCGGTTGCTGGCGTAACCGCTGCATCCAGGAACAGAAGTGATCCGCTGAAAGACACCGCCATGAACAGGAACCAGGATACTTTGCGCAGCATCCAGATGATGATGTCGCTGCGGTTATCTGCACTGTTCAGCATCAGATGATGCGTTTTGAAGGGGTCGAAAAAACCTAGCAGGCCGAACAGTGCCAGCGTGCCGCAAAACAGGAAGACTAGCGCGAGTGCGTAATAGCGCGCGTTCTTCGAGGCGAGTAAGTTGTGCATGAAATTACCTTTGAAAAGACGTTGGATAAATAAGGCCCGGTCGGTCTTTTCAGCAACAATGCTGCGCTCTTGTTCAGGAGCGGCATGATTGATTTATCAGGTCTGAAAGCTCGATGCCCATATGCTCTATGACGGCACGGCTGTCCGATACTTGAATCGGGCCGTCGACGTACGACAGGTTCAGACCTGGTTGATGCCAGCCTAGGCGGTATTGGGATTGTTCTAGGAATAAGGGCGTTAGCCCGTACAAGCGCAGCATGAAGCTGAAAAGAGGCGTACCGGCGCAAAGGCAAATACGGTACGCATCATATGGCTGGCTCTTAATATAAGGGCAGAATGCTGGGTTTCAAATACCGCTGAACCAATTGTAGCCCTGATCTTCCCAGTACCCTCCCGGGTATTGGTTGGTTACAAACAGCTCGCCAATATGCTTGGGGTTCTTGAAGCCCAGCTTGGTGGGTACGCGCAGGCGAAGCGGGTAGCCGTAGTCGGGCGGTAACGGTGTCTTGCCAAAGTCCAGTGCCAGAAGGGTTTGTGGATGAAGGGCAGTGGCCATGTCGATGCTGGAGTAATAGCGGTCGGCACACTTGAAGGCAACATACTTTGCCGTGGTGTCAGCGCCGATGTGTTCGAGAAAGGTCTTGAGCGGTACGCCACTCCACTGACCAATGGCACTCCAACCTTCGATACAGATCAGCCGAGTAATGTCGCTGCGCTGAGGAAGTCGCCGCAGCGCTTCCAGCGTCCAGGGCTGCTTCTTTTGTACGAGCCCCGAGACCTCAAGGCGATAATCGCTCAAGTCTACGTCAGGAACGTTGTATTCAGGGTAAAAGGCGTTGAAAGGAAAGGGGTGAGTGATCTGGTCTTCCCGGTAGACCGGCGCCAGACGCTGGCCGCTAAACAACCAGGCCTGAACCCGATCATTCCAACGGGACAGGGCCCAGAGCACCTTGTCTACCTGATCGCCATCCTGCAGATTACAGCCAGTCAGCATGGCCATGGCGCCAACGGTAAGACCGGAGCGCAGGAACAGTCGCCGCTGCAGGTTAACCACTTGCGTACGCTGCGCTGGCTCAAGGTGAATTCTAGTTTTGCGCTCACTCATGATGCGCTTCCTTGGCCCGACCGGTGATCATCGGAAGAAAAGTGCGAGGGACAAGCATGACGAGGGTCAGGTGGATAATCACAAACCCGCCGATCCCAGCCATGGCAAGGAAGTGGACATAGCGTGCCCGGTCAAATCCACCGAACAGAGTGGCCAAGGCCTGCAACTGTACGGGCTTCCAGATTGCAAGACCCGACAGTACGACCAGAGCGCCCATGGCCAGTACGAACCAGTACATCAGCCGCTGCACAGCGTTATACGTACCCAGTCGATGGGCTAGCCGAAAGCGCAGCGCATCCATAAGGTCCTGGCGAAAGGCCTGGACGCCTATGGGCAACAAGTCCCGACGAAAGTGTCGACTGGCGAGGCTGTACAGCACATAGAGGGCGCCATTGATCACCAGGACCCACATGACCGCGAAATGCCAGGCAATGGAGCCACCCAGCCAGCCGCCCAAGGTAGCCCAGGTCGGAAAGGCGAACCCGAATAGCGGTGAGGCGTTGTAGATACCCCATCCGCTCAAAAACATGCAGGGCATGGCAAGGGCGTTGATCCAGTGAGTCAGGCGTACCGGCCAGGTATGCACCAGCCGCCGCGTGGTAGTCGGATGCGTCATGGGTCATCTCCGATAGGAGGGTAGGCGCACCGCTCCGGTGCGCCTCAGCTGGACTACATGGGTGGGGTATAGCCGTCTTTGCCGATTGCAACGCCTTTGGCCGTCTTGCCATCAGCATCAGGAAACAACACGATCTTGGTTCCAGGCTTGAGTTCGTCCGCCTTGCCGGGTTCTACATAGGCAATCGGCACATCTTCAGGCACATGCAACTGCTTTTCGCCGCCCTTGTACTGCACTGTCAGGGTGCGGCCATTGGCGTTTTTAAGTTCGCCCACAGTGCCATTGGTCATAGTGCCAGCGGAGCCATCAGCATTTTCCCACCCATAGTGACCCTCGCCAGTACCCCGCAGGCTGGCTTCAAATACGGTAACTTCCAGTGCCTTGAGGCTGCCGTCCGGCTGCGGAATGGCGGCGGAACCTACAAAGCTGTTGGGCTCGATCGCGTCCAGTTTGGCCGGAGAGACCAGGCGATAAGATGTCTTGTCAGTCAATGCAACCGACAGGTGTTGGCCATTGCGAGTGGTGAGATTCAGCATATTGGATTGAACGGCATCTACCGTTCCGCGAACCGGCTTGACGGTAGGCATGGCGGCGCCGGCGGGCGTGGCGGCATGGGCAAGCAACGTGCTGCTCAGCAACAAGGTACCTAGGGCAGTGGATAACAGATTCTTGGTCATGGGCGAATCCTTCTGGGATAGGTTGCAGGAGCCATGCTCGCGCAGGGAAGGGGTCATGAAGATGACGGGGGAATGACAAAAATGTAATCCACCGTCGTCGCCGTGCTCGTTAGAATCGACTGATCGCAGGAGAGCAACTGTGCACCTATTACTGATTGAAGACGACACAAAAACCGGTGAGTACCTGAAGAAAGGGCTGGGTGAGTCCGGCTATGTAGTGGACTGGGCCCAGCATGGCGCGGACGGCCTGCATATGGCGCTTGAGCAGCACTATGGCCTGATCATTCTGGACGTCATGCTGCCTGGTATCGACGGTTGGCAGATCATGGAAGTGCTGCGCAAGAAGCATGATGTGCCTGTCCTGTTTCTTACCGCCCGCGATCAGGTGCAGGACCGTATCCGCGGCCTTGAGCTGGGTGCGGATGATTATCTGGTCAAGCCGTTTTCGTTTACCGAGCTGGTGTTACGCATCCGTACGCTACTCAGACGTGGCGTTGTCCGTGAGGTCGATCACTATCACCTGGCAGATCTTGAGCTGGACTTGCTCAGGCGGCGCGTCACGCGGCAGCAGCAGGTGATTACGCTGACCAACAAGGAATTCGCATTGTTGCATCTGCTGCTGCGCCGTGAGGGTGAGGTGCTGTCGCGTACCTTGATCGCGTCGGAAGTGTGGGACATGAATTTCGATAGCGACACCAATGTAGTGGATGTGGCCATCAAGCGACTACGCAGCAAGATCGATCAACCCTATCCCATCAAACTTATTCATACGGTACGCGGCATTGGCTACGTCTGTGAGGCTCGGCCATGCGCACCCGAAGACAGCCTTCTCTAACCCTCCGGGCAACCCTGGCCTTTGCGGTCGTCGCGATGCTGACCGTAGGCGGCGCGGGCGTTTATCTGTACGGCTCGTTGAAACACACGCTACTGGAGCGCAGTGATTATGCCGTACTTGGGCGGGTCGACCATTTTCGTAAATTGTTGAGGTATGACCTGAACCTGGCGGATCTACAGCGCAATCCGCAGTTGTTCGAAAACATGCTGGGTAATGAGGAGGATGTCTTCATCATCAGCCAGCAGGGACAGCCTATCGTCATGGTCAATCCCAAGCAGGCCATACTGCCGGATTTGCCTATGGTCGGCAGTGACGAGTCATTGAGTCTGGATGACCTGCGCAGTGGCGTTGCGCCGAACAATATTCCCCTGCGCGCAGCGGCAGCTGAAGTCCGTTCCGGGGATACCTCGGTTCGTGTCGTGGCGGCTCATCTGCTGGTCAAGGAAATGGCCATGCTTGATACATTCCGTGAGCGCATCCTGGGCGCCGTAGTGCTGGCGTTTCTGCTGACAGCTATTCTAGGCTATCTATTGCTGCGCAGAGGGTTGCTGCCTATTCGTGAAATGGCTGCCCATGCCGCAACAATCACACCCGCGCGATTGAACAGTCGGCTCGACCCCGCCAATACGCCCAAGGAGCTGGATCAACTCACCACGGCGTTCAACGGTATGCTGGATCGGCTGGCAGATGGTTACCAGCGTCTGGTGCAATTTTCAGCGGACCTTGCCCATGAGATTCGCACGCCTATTGGTTCGCTGATGGGGATCTGCCAGGTTACGTTGCAGCAGCCTCGTTCCCGGGATGAGTACCAGAGTGTAATTGCCTCCAATCTGGAGGAGCTGGAGCGTATTTCGCGCATGGTGGAGAGCATTCTGTTTCTTGCCCGCGCCGATGATGCACAGGCGGTACTTGATTACAAAACCCTGGCGCTCGCAGACGAGCTGGAGCGTGTAGCGGACTACTTCGAAGGGCTGGCCGAAGAGCGTGAGCTGCGGCTCAGTACTGAAGCCGACGGGAAGTTGGAAGCTGATCCGCTGATGGTGCGCCGTGCGCTGAGCAATCTAGTTGCCAACGCCATTCGATATGCGGACAAAGGTTCCGTTATCCATATCCGTACACTGCAAAAAGGACAGGAGCAATGGATCCAGGTAGAGAACAGCTGCCCTATGCTCGAACCTCGTCAGCTGGAGCGCTTGTTTGATCGGTTCTACCGAGGTGATGCGGCACGGCATGGCTCGGAATCCAACGGGCTTGGACTGGCGATTGTAGCAGCCATCATGCGTCTGCATGGGGGAAGTGCAAGCGTCGAGCAGGATGAGCATCGGCACATTTGCTTTACCTTGCGCTTTCCCCATGTGGCTCCAAAGCGCGAGTCCATACTGACGGCACCTATGGCAAAAGGCTTACACGGATAGAAGTCGGTTGGCGCTAGGCCTGCATGCAGCATCTGCGTAATCTACACATATCGGAATGCAGCGCAGGAAGCGCTCATCGCACCTCAAGGACGACGACCACGCCAGGATGGCAACTTGACAGGATGTTGAGTAAGGTCGACGAAACCCCGCCAAGCGCGGGGTTTTTCGTTTGCGCTGAATAATTATTGGGTATTTATTTCGGCCGGTACATCTTGAAGAGCTGCGCTTCGGTAATCTCGAAATAGTCTGCCGGGCCACCCCCGCGCAAGATGGGCCGTGCGGCCGCAGTCTGGTAGACCCCATCGACCAGGAGGGATTTGTCGATATGCACGCCGACCACCTCGCCCAACACCAGCCAGCTTTCCACCGAATCCCCGGCTGCGGTTTGCAGTTGGATCAGTTGAGTGAGCTTGCATTCGAAGGACACCGGGGTTTCGGCAACACGTGGTACCGAGATCACGCGTGAGGGTGCAGTCGTCAACCCGGCCAGCTCAAATTCGTTGACCTCCGGCGCTACCGCTGCACAGCTGGTGTTCATCTGTTCCGCCAGTGCGCGTGTCGCAAGGTTCCAGCAGAACTCACCCGTCCGCTCGATATTACGTACGCTATCCTTATAGCCAATGCTGGAAAAGCCGATAATGGGCGGCACATAGTTGAAGGCATTGAAGAAACTGTACGGCGCCAGATTCAATTGCCCCTGCTCGTTGTGAGAGGAAATCCAGCCAATCGGACGTGGGCCGACGATCGCATTAAAGGGATCGTGGGGCAGATCATGGCCTTTGGCGGGTTCGTAGAAATGAACGTGTTCAGACATCGACAGCCTCTCCTGACTAGATGATTACATACTGACACACACCAGTTCGGAGTGACGCAATGCCATTTGCTTTTCTTGATACGGAGTTCACCAGTCTTACCGCGCAAGCCAGACTGGTTTCGCTGGCGCTGGTTGTTCCAGACGGCCCCGAGTTCTATGTTGAATTGCCGCAGAATTGGGACCTTGCAGACTGCTCTGACTTTGTCATTGAGATTGTGCTGCCGCAGCTGGACCCTGTGCAGTATGGCATGAGCGTGCCGGACGCCAGGGATGCGCTATGGCAGTTTCTATCCCGCTTTGATGAAGAGGTCATCGTATGCTGTGATGCGCCACTGTGGGATTGGGAGTTCTTCAGTCAGCTGGCATATCGCCATGGCAAGTGGCCTGCCAATGTACGTAACGCGCCCCGTAACAGCTATGACCTGATACCCGATCTTGCCGAGGCAATTGCTGAAGAGCAGATGCCTCATCACGCACTGCTGGATGCGCGTCTGGTAGCTGAACAGTATCTTTCAGCTACCAGACGTTAAGTGCCAGTCTACAGGCTACCGACGGTATCAGTAGAATAATGCAGGGTGCGGCCCGGAGGATTGGTTACCACTGGTACGTAGCACTTAACTGCGCCGTACGTTGCGAGCCATACCAGCACCATGAGTATGAGTAGCAGGTTGTGATGTATTCCTTGTCCGTCAAGTTGGTTACATTCAGCGCCAGCCGCAAGTTGTCGGTAGGGCTATTGATGTGGCCGATGTCATAGTGGATGGCGGCATCAAACAACGTATAGCCGGATACTTTTAAAGTGTTGGCGGCATCACCCCAAGAGGAGCTGACGTAGCGTACACCGCCGCCTACACCAAGACCTTTAACCGGCCCCTCATGAAAAGTGTAATCGGCCCAGGCGGAAGCGGTATGGCGAGGCAGGCCGTACGTAGTCGTGCCTTCCACGGGTACCTCGGAATCGTTTGCAACACCCGTCACCCCAGGGGCTCTGTTGGTGGTGTTGTTGGATTTTGTGATCCGGTTGTCGAGGTAGGCGTAGGCGGCAGTGATGTCCAGATTGTTGGTCAGGCTGGCTTTGCCTTCAATCTCCAGTCCACGGGACTGGACTTTGCCATCCTGTACCTGGCAGCGACTGCCGTTACACAGATGGGTAGGGTCTGGATCGAGTGTCGGTACGTTGGTTTTGCGCAGATCAAACGCCGCGATGGTGATAAAGCTGTTGCTCCCAGGCGGTTGGTATTTGATTCCTATTTCGTACTGCTTGCCTTCCGATGGCTGAAAAAGCGAGCCGCCATAGAGCGTGCCCGACTGCGGCTCGAACGACTCCGCATAGCTTACATAAGGTGCGAACCCATTATCGAACAGGTAGACCAGCCCCAGACGTCCTGTAAATGCTTCGCTGGACTGCGAGCTTTTGGCTTTTCTGCCGGTGCTGAGGGTGAGAGTGCTATTGCTGGTATCGGCCCAGTCGTATCGTCCTCCTATTAGCAGGACCCAGCGGTCCCAACTCAGGTGATCCTGTAGATAGAGACCTTTCTGCTCACTGCGCTGAGTCGCGTCGGTCGAGAAGGCAGGATAGCGATCGATACCGGTATAGACAGGGTCGAAGATATCCAGGCTACTGCCTTTTCCATAACCGGCCTTGGTATCGCTGCTGGTGTTCTGATAGTCAGCACCCAGTAACACGGTGTGCTGTAACGGGCCCGTACCAAACTTGGCCTGGAGCTGGTTATCGAGGGCGTAGGCGTCAATATCCACATCGGTTGCAATGGTGCTGCGGCTCATCGTGCGGTAATCAGGCGCCAGGACAGACGCGTTGTACAAGCTGCGGTAAATACCTTCGCTGCGCAGGTAGCGCGCGTTTTGCCTTATGGTCCAGATGTCGTTGAAGTGATGTTCGAACTGATAACCGAGTGAGTAGTACTCGCGATCAGACTTTTCGAACTCCTTGTCACCGTCGTAAAAGTCGACCTTGATGCGCCTGCCGGTTGGACTATGCAGTGCTGAGCCATAGGCGGGAATGGAGCCGTAGGAGCCCCCTTTGGGATCCCGCTGGAAATGGCCCAGCAGTGTAAGGGTCGTGTTCTCCGAGGGGCGCCAGCTGAATGACGGTGCAATAGACTGTCGACGTACTTCGGTGTGTTCGATCTGGCCAACCGCATCGTCATAAAGACCCAGCAGACGGTAGGAAAACTCTCCTGCGTCGTCTAAAGGACCGCTGAAATCCAGCGTGGTCCGCTTCTTGTCAAACGTGCCTACCTGAACACCGATTTCATGGTAGGGCGTATCCAGGGGACGCTTGCTGACCATATTGATCACGCCTGCCGGGCTGGATTGTCCATAGAGTACCGACGCAGGCCCTCTTAGTACCTCTACACGCTCCAGATCAAAGGCATCTTCCTGAGGAAGGGCATCCCGGCTGCCGGGCATGCGCAGCCCGTCTAGGTAACTGCCTGGTGAAAACCCCCGAATGGTCAACTGGTCCAGGCGCGAGGCGGTAGCGCCACGACTTTCCGGAATGACGGCCGCGGTGTAACGCAGGATCTGATTGAGGCTCTGCGCATCCTGAGCCTGCATCTGATCACGGGTAATGACCGAAATGGACTGCGGTGTCTCGATTAATGAGGCATCGGTCTTGGTCGCCGTAAGGCTGCGATTGGCGACATATCCACTCACCGGCCCTGTAGGACTTTCATCCAGCAATTCCTCGCTGATTTCGGTAGCGTCCAGTTCAAGGGCAGCCTCTTGTTCAGCCGCATTTATGGGTGTGGCAAGCAGGGTCACGCAGGCAACGATAGCGCAAGATGAAGCAGCAGAGCGGTACATACAAGTCCTTTGTAGATAAGCGCTTAAGTACAACCACAGCTAATAGCGCGAGGTGAGAGGTTTTCTATCTGCCTGATAACTTATATCAATTGAGAATTTGTATCAAAAAAGAAAATATCTCATTACAAATCAGCCATAAGGCTTTATCGACGTAACGGGATAGGATGGATGTGAGGTAAGAGCTAAAGAGGTCAAGCAGGCGGAAAAACGCTTCTCATTAGTGATTTTTACATGCTTTATGTACTGCTGCGCGATACATGAAAGCGGTGCAACCGGTGCGAATTTCTTTTGCCAATGTGGTGAGGGGGCGCTTCCAATAACCTTCAATAAGGAAAACCTGTGGTGATACTTAGAAACGCTCTGCTCTGTATTGGTCTTGGTAGCGTTGTACTTAATGCAAGCGCGCATGAACTCTGGCTTGAGCGGGATGTAAGTGGCCCCATACGTGTCTACCTCGGCGAGCCGGACGAGGGCGTATTGGAAACCGGCGAGACCATTGCGGCGCTGGCCCCTACCACTCAAGTGTTTACCCATGATCGAAATGCAACGGCAAAGGTTGTAGCACGTGAAGATCATCTGGAGGCTGCAGTAAACGAGCAGGGGGATGTTCGCAGTTATAACGATCAGGTCTGGAAACCTTGGAAGGATGAGCAGGGCCATTATACAGCCGCCTTGATGCACGCTCGTGCAGGCCGCACCGAGACCAAGGCATTGCTGGATTACGAACTCGTGCCTGCTGCTGCAAACAGTAACCGCTTTACCTTATTGTTCAAAGGCAAGCCGCTTGCCGAACATGATGTGGTTCTGTTCGATCCAAAAAATCAGGCGCTGAAATTGAAGACGGATAGTCAGGGCGTTGTCGATGTCCCTGCCAAGGAGAAAGGCCGGTTCATCTTGGCAAGTGGTTACCAGACGCCTGCGAATGGTTATGAAGTAGCCGGTCAGAAGATGGATAATCTCTATTACGGTACTACCACAAGCTTTATCGTGGATTGACGGCTGCACACTAAATGCACTGTTACTTCTCCGCTGCTTTCGCTAGTAGCAGCGGAGACACGTCAAACATTTAGTTAAACATGCTTTCGGGGCAACCCAAGCGGCGCGAAATGGCTTGGGCTGTTTTCAACAGCTCCTGAACATATTCTTCTTTAAGCTCTTCTCTGAAGCGAAAGCAGGGGAAGGAAACACTCATCCCAGCAATGACATGGCCGAAGCGGTCATGGATGGGCGCGGCAAGGCAGCGCATATTCTCTTCGAATTCTTCTTTGTCCTCACCGTATCCCTGGCTGCGGATAAGTGCCAGCTCCTCAAGGTAGGCTTCCAGACTCGACAAAGTATTGGCCGTACGAGGCTGGAAGGTCTCGCTCGCCAGGCGCTTGCGTACATCCTGCTCGTCGCGCCAGGCCATCAGTACCTTGCCAATACCTGTGCAATAAAGCGGCGCACGCAAGCCGATCCGCGAGTACATCCGCAGGTTGTAGCGCGAGTCGATCTTGTGGACATAAACGATATTGTCTTCATCGAGAATGCCCAGATGCACTGTTTCGCTCGTAAGCTCATTGATGGTACGCATGCCGGGCTCGGCTTCACGTACAAGATCAATATGCGGTAATGCCTTACTGCCCAGTTCGAACAGCCGCACGCTGAGGCGATAACGATCCTCGCTGTCCTGCACCACGTACCCCAGCGATTTAAGGGTCTGTAGAAAGCGGTAGACGGTGCTCTTGGACATGTCCAGCTTTTGCGCAATTTCTGAAACGCCACTTTCTTCAGGACACTGACCCAGCGCTTCCAGAACAGCCATGGTCCGGCTAACCGCGGTTACAGATTCATTATTGGTAGTGGGACTATCCATGCGGGCTCCTCTGCGAACGTTGTTAAGTGTATCTGAATTCCATTTCGAAACAGCGTTTCATTTTTCTTGACGTGCCTTATTGAATCGCTACACTCGGTTCAATACAGGAATTGAAATCGCGTTTCAATAATGCTGATGTAGGGGCCGCAAGCGTGGAACCCCGCTACAAAAATAAGAAGGCACCAGATGATGCAGGCTATTCGACAACGGTATCTAATGCCCGTCCAGGCAGACGCGTATGTGACGAATCGGGTGGGGGGCTCCCTATGACGACCCTCTTCAAATCTTTGCCATCCCCGATACGAGTTGCCCTGGTTGGTGAATGCATGATCGAGCTGCAACGCGACAGCGTAGGCATGATTACTCAGGCATTTGGCGGGGATACACTCAACGCCGCGGTCTACCTGGCTCGGCTATGCCAGTCCACGGCCATTTCGGTGGACTATATAACCGCCATCGGTCAAGACCCGTTCAGCGAGGCCATGTGTCAAACCTGGCAGGCTGAAGGGCTGGGTACACAAAATGTGCGACACCTGTCTGACGCATTGCCTGGTCTTTATTTCATCCAGACTGATGAGCAGGGCGAGCGGCAGTTTCTTTACTGGCGTGGTGAGGCGGCCGCCCGACGCTGCTTCGATGGTCATGAATCAGACCAGACGCTAGCAGCCTTGCTCGACTATGACGTGATCTACCTGAGTGGCATCAGCCTGGCCGTCCTGACTGCCGAAGGCCGTGCACGGCTTCTTGAGACATTGGCCGAGGCGCGCAGGCAGGGCACGCGGATCGTGTTCGATAATAATTACCGTCCCCGACTCTGGCCGGATCGCGCTACGGCGCAGCACTGCTACCAGGCATTGCTGGCATTGGTCGACCTGGCGTTGATTACTTGGGAAGACGATGTCGAGCTGTTCGGCTTCTCTTCACCTGAGGTCTTGTTCCGCGCATATGTCGAATCAGGCGTTACTGAAATAATCCTCAAGCGGGGGGAGGCTCCGTGTCTGATCCATACCGGACGGCAGGTTCTGACGATTCCCGGCGAGAAGGCGCAGCAGGTGGTCGATACCACCGCCGCCGGTGACTCCTTCAGCGCAGCATACTTAGCCTGTCGTCTGCAGGGCGGTAATCCTGAACAGGCTGCCCGGTGGGGTCACCGGTTAGCTGTCAATGTCATTCAGCACCGAGGCGCCCTGATCCCGCCTCCCGCTATGCCGGCAATGCCCGCGCTTTCGTATTCCCTAGCTGCCCAGGCTTGAACAATGAAGATAAGAGAAGCCCGCGTTATCGTGACCTGTCCCGGTCGTAATCTGGTCACTCTCAAGATTGTGACTGACGAAGGTCTTTACGGAATCGGCGATGCTACCCTCAATGGCCGTGAGCTGGCCGTGGTCGCCTATCTGGAGGAACATGTTATTCCTGCCTTGATCGGACGGGATGCTCATCGAATCGAAGACATCTGGCAATACCTGTACCGCGGTGCCTACTGGCGTCGTGGGCCCGTCACCATGACGGCGATTGCCGCGGTTGACCTGGCGTTGTGGGACATCAAGGCCAAGGCCGCCAATATGCCGTTGTATCAATTGCTTGGCGGCAAAAGTCGTGAGCAGGTGATGGTATACGGGCACGCTACCGGCAAGGACATTGAGTCCTGCCTGGATGAGGTAGCCCGACATGTAGAGCTGGGCTATAAGGCCGTCCGAGTCCAATGTGGCATTCCCGGTATTCCCACCACCTATGGTGTAGCCAAGCGCGAAGGTGAGCGCTACGAGCCGGCAGACAGTGACCTGCCGGCCGAACATGTCTGGGATACCGCCAAGTACCTCAAGTACGTCCCCAAGCTGTTTGCTGCGGTTCGTGAACGCTTTGGTGATGACTTGCACATCCTCCATGATGTGCACCATCGCCTGACGCCCATTGAAGCAGGGCGTCTGGGTAAGTCGGTAGAGGAATTCAATCTGTTCTGGCTGGAAGATTGTACACCTGCCGAGAATCAGGAAGGTTTCCGCCTGATCCGCCAGCACACCACCACACCGCTGGCGGTGGGTGAGGTTTTCAACTCGATTCATGACTGCCGCGAGCTGATCCAGGAGCAGCTGATCGACTATATCCGCGCCACCCTTGTACATGCCGGCGGGATTACCCATGTCCGGCGCATCGCCGATCTGGCGGCGCTGTATCACGTGCGTACCGGTTTTCACGGCGCGACTGACCTGTCACCGGTATGCATGGGAGCGGCACTGCACTTCGATACCTGGGTACCTAACTTTGGCATCCAGGAGCACATGCCCCATGAGGAGCGGATCGATGAAGTCTTCCCCCACGCCTATCGATTCGAAGATGGTCATTTCACGCCGGGCGAAGCGCCAGGGCATGGCGTAGACATCGATGAAGATCTGGCGGCGCGCTATCCCTACAAGCGTGCCAGTCTGCCGGTAAACCGCCTCCTAGACGGCACGCTCTGGCACTGGTGAATCATGCTCGACAATGAGAACAACAGACGGGTACGCACAATGAACAAACAGAACCGATTGTATGCAGGGAGGCTGCTGGGTAGCGCCGGTGCAGCCGTTAGGTCGATCCAGAGGAGTGGCAAATAATGAAAGCTTTTCAGGTACGGGCTCCCCATGAGTTCAGTCTGGCCCAGGTCGAGACACCAGTCGCTGCGCCAGGTGAGGTGGTGGTAGGCGTGGCGTATGCGGGTATCTGCGGTTCGGACATGCATATCATCCATGGGCAGAACGCGTTCGTTCGGTTTCCCCGGGTGACCGGGCATGAGTTTGCTGGCGTCGTTCAGGAGGTCGGCGAGGGTGTCGAGACGCTGAGCGTCGGCGATCGTGTCTGCGTGGATCCGGTTATCAGTTGTGGTACCTGCTACCCCTGCCGTGTTGGCCGGCCTAATGTCTGTACCCATTTGCAAGTGATTGGCGTGCACCGCGACGGTGGTTTCAGCGAGCGCGTCAGTGTGCCAGCGGAGAACGCTCACAAACTGCCAGAGGGAATGCCGCTCAGCCATGCCGCCTTGGTGGAGCCGTACTCCATCGCGCTGAACGTGCTTGATCGCATGCAGCCTCAGCCAGGCGACTCTGTACTGGTCTATGGCGCTGGAGTGATTGGGCTGACCATCGTGCAGATGGCGCGCGCCCTGGGACTTACCGATATCACTGTTACCGATGTGATTGATACGCGCCTGCAAACAGCCCGGGCGTTGGGCGCGACACGCACGATCAACGGGCAGGCACAGGATGTGGAGTCTGTCATGAAAGAGCAGACCGGAGGCGAGGGCGTACCGCTGATTGTGGACGCGGCCTGTATTCCTGCGTTGATGCCTCAAATGGTGCGGCTGGCGTCACCCGCCGGGCGGATTGGTCTTCTGGGTTTCAATGCAGCGCCCAGCGACCTGGTACAGCTGGAAATGATCAAGAAGGAATTGACGCTAGTAGGATCGCGGCTCAACAACCGTAAGTTTCCGCGGGTGATTGAGCTGATGGCGACCGGAAAGCTGAATGCGCAGGATCTGATCAGCCATCGCGTAGCCTTTGACGATATGCCTGAGGCCATTGATCTGATCGAAAGCCATCCTGAGCAGACGCGTAAGGTGTTAGTGGAGTTGATGCACGTGGCGGGTTAACTCGGACGGCCTGAGCCGTCTTTCCAATCGATACGCGCCCACCCGGGCGCCCTCACCGATAAATACAAGAAGCGGGAGGTTTTCATGTTTGGTCAAGGTCGTAGCCTGGTACTCGTCATGCTGTTTCTGGCGGGTGTCATCAATTATCTGGATCGCTCGGCATTGTCTGTGGCGGCTCCGTTCATTCAGAAGGACTTTGGGCTCAATGCTGGCGAGATGGGGCTGATCTTCAGCAGCTTCTTCGTAGGGTATGCAGCCTTCAACTTTGTCGGCGGCTGGGCAGCGGATCGTTATGGTGCCAAAACCACGCTGCTGGTGGCTATGGTGCTGTGGTCACTGTTCAGTGGCTTGACAGTGCTGGCCCTGGGATTTGCCTCATTGTTCCTGATCCGTGTGCTGTTTGGCATGGGGGAAGGGCCGCTGAGCGTGACAACCAGCAAGATGGTGAACACGTGGTATGCGCCCGATAAGCGAGCACGCGTCTTGGGTGTTTCCATGGCCGGTACGCCGTTGGGTGGCGCCATTTCCGGGCCGGTGGTAGGCATCATTGCCGTTACCTACGGCTGGAAGGAGTCCTTCATCGTCATCATGATTATTGGCCTCGTTTGGGCGGCGGTGTGGTTCAAGTTCATCAAGGCCAAGCCGGACGGCGCGGCAGCACGTGAAATCGAAGAAGGTGAACGGCTCACCGAGATTGCTAATGTGCCGACTCAGCCACTCCGGTATTACCTCAAGCAGCCTACCGTGCTGTTTACCGCGCTTGCCTTCTTCACCTACAACTACACGCTGTACTTCTTCCTGACCTGGTTCCCAAGCTACCTGACCATGGCCCACGGCATGAACGTGAAGGACATGAGTATCGCGACCGTCATCCCCTGGATTCTGGGGTGCTTGGGACTGGCACTGGGTGGCTTCGTGTCCGACTTCGTGCTCAAGAAAACCGGCCGGGTGATGTTCTCGCGCAAGGTAGTGCTGGTGGGGTGCCTGTTGTGCTGTGCGGTCTGCATCGGTTGCGCCGGGCTTGTTTCCACCATGTATAGCGCGGTAGCGCTGGTGGCGCTGTCTGTATTCTTCCTGTATCTGACCGGCGCCATTTACTGGGCCATCATCCAGGATACCGTACCGGCGGCACGGGTCGGTGGAGTAAGCGGCTTCATGCACTTCCTGGCCAACACCTCCGGCATCGTCGGACCAACCGTGACCGGTTTTATCGTCCAGTTTACCGGGGCATTTACCAGTGCCTTCCTCCTGGCAGGTCTCTTGACGGTTGTGGGTGCGCTGTGTGTGGCCCGTTTCGTCAAGCCTATTGCCCCTGTGCAGGCGGAGATGGCGCCACCGGTCGCTACGCCGTCAGTACTGGGCCGTTCCTCGTAAGGAGTTACAGATGCAGTACACATGTGTAGAACAAGGGGCGCTTGAAGGATTCTGCCAGCAGGTATTCAGAGCCCATGGTCTCGCCGCACCGGACGCCGAACTCGCTGCCCGGGTGCTGGTGAACTCTGACGCCCGGGGCATTCCTTCCCATGGCGTGGCACGTCTGCCGCGCTATGTGCGAGGGCTCAAGGCGGGCAGTATCCTGACAGATGCCAAGCCGAAGCTGGTTCATGAAACGCCGCTCTCGCTGGTGTTGGACGCCCAGGGCGGTATGGGCACCACGGTCAGCCAGCAGGCCATGGATGCCGTGATTGCCAAAGCCTGCGAGCACGGCGCGGGTTTCGCGACCGTACGCGATTCGAACCACTTTGGTATTGCCGCTTGGTACGCCATGCAGGCGCTGCCCCATGACCTGATTGGCATCGCCATGACCAATACTGCGGCACTTGGCGTTCCCACGCATGGTCGACGATGCATGTTTGGCACCAACCCTATCGCTTTTGCCGCGCCAGCCGACAGGGAAAAGGCCTTTGTGCTGGACATGTCGACCACAGCCGTGACGCGCGGCAAGCTGGAAGTCTATGGCCGGCAGAACACACCGTTGCCCACTGGATGGGCTGCGGCACCGGATGGAGGCGATGCCCATGATGCCCCCAGTCTTCTGGAAAGCATGAACATCTATGCAGGCGGCGGGTTGCACCCATTAGGCGGTGCGGGCACCGAGTTTGGTGGCCACAAGGGCTATGGTCTTGCCGTGATGGTCGACATCCTTTGTGGCGCACTGGCGGGGCATGGGTTTGGCAAGCACCTGCACGATACGCCTGGGAGTACGGGGCGAGTAGGGCACTTTTTTGCTGCTTTTCGAATCGACCTGTTCCGTCCCGCGGATGAGTTTCGCCAAGCCATGGATCAGCTTCTGTCAGACCTGCGCACCTCGGAGCCTGCCGCAGGGCACGATCAGGTCTGGTACGCGGGACTCAAGGAAATCCAGGCCCAGGAAGCGGCATCGCGTGAGGGTGTGTCGGTTGAGACAGGAGTGATCGAATCCCTTCAAGCGCTGGGGGAAGCCTGTGGCGTTACTCTGGCAGGAATCAAGGAGCCTTCCCATGCGTGAAGTCGAGCGGTATCCCTCAACCTATCCAAAGCCGATCATCGGCATTGTGCATCTGGGCCTTGGTGCATTTCACCGAGCGCATCAGGCGGTCTACCTGGAGCGCACTCTGGCACGGCATGGTGGAGGCGAATGGGGTATATGCAGCGCCAACATTCGGTCCAACCGGGTACTTGTCGATCAGCTTCGTGCCCAAGACTGCCGCTATCACGTGGCCGAATACCGCGACAGTGATCACGTTGCCTTGCGGGAAATCGCGGCGCTGCAGGAGGTACTTTATGCCGGCGAAGACGGTGAAGATAAAGAAGCCTTGCTCGAACGAATGGCCGATCCGGCGACACGCATGGTAACGCTGACTGTGACGGAAAAAGGGTACTGCTTGAGTCCCGCCACTGGGCAGCTACGCATAGATGACCCCAATATCGCCCATGATATTCGCACGTCCCATGCGCCGCGTACAGCCCCAGGTCTGCTGGTAGAGGCCTTGCGCCGCCGTCATGCCCGTGGGGTAGCCCCCTTTACAGTATTATGCTGTGACAACATGCCGGACAACGGCCAGCGAACACGGCAGGCGGTAACGCAACTGGCGGCTGCCCAGGACGAACGACTGGCCGCCTGGATCATTCAGGAGGTCGCGTTTCCCAGCAGTATGGTAGACCGCATTGTTCCTGCCATGACTGACGCCTCGTTCGAAACGTTGCGTCAGCTTGGGTGTGAGGACTCGGCAGCCGTTATCGGCGAAGCCTTCAGCCAGTGGGTGATAGAGGATCAGTTTCCTCAGGGGCGGCCCGACTGGGAGCAGGAGGGGGTGCAGATGGTGGCGGATGTACGTCCATTCGAAACCATGAAACTACGCTTGCTCAATGGCAGCCATTCACTTTTGGCCTACGTAGGTGCACTGGCAGGTTATACCACGGTGTATGACGCCATGAACGATCCTGCGCTGGTCAGCCTTGTCCGGCATTACATGAAAGACGAGGCCATGCCGACGCTAGAGATGCCGGCAGGAATCGACCTCAACGCCTATGCTGATGATCTGATAGCACGCTTTCGCAACGACAGCCTCCAGCACCGTTTGCATCAGATCGCTATGGACGGCTCGCAAAAGCTGCCCCAGCGCTGGCTCTCCGGAACGGAAGCACGGCTTGCTCAGGGAGGCGGAATCAGCTGCATTGCGTTTGGCGTAGCGGCCTGGATTGAGTACTGCTCCGGGCAGAGCAGCCAAGGGGCGCATGAGGTAAATGATCCGCTGCGTGACACCTTTGCTGAGTTGCATGCGCACCGGCAGGGCGAAGCACTGGTCGATGCCTTTCTGGGACTTACGGATGTCTTTCCGGCGAGTCTGGCCGAGCAGGAGGCGTTCCGGCAGGCCGTGCATCAAGCCTACCGTGTGCTGAGCGCCCAAGGTATTGCCGCGGCGCTCGCAGAAGCGACGAACAATAATAATCACTGAGGAGCGAAGTCATGGAGCATACCTGGCGCTGGTTCGGCCCTAACGACCCCATCAGCTTGAGCGACATCCGGCAGACCGGTGCGACAGGCATCGTTACGGCCTTGCATCAGGTTCCCAACGGGGAAGTCTGGACAGTAGAAGCGATCAGTGAACGAAAGGCGATGATCGAGGCAGCTGGACTGACCTGGTCGGTGGTGGAAAGTATTCCCGTTCACGAGGATATCAAGCGAGGCTGTGGCCGCCGCGATGACTACATTGGCAACTACCAACAGAGCCTTCGCAATCTCGCGGCGTGCGGTATCGATATTGTCTGCTATAACTTCATGCCCATCCTAGACTGGACCCGTACGGACCTCGCATGGCCGCTGGAGGACGGCGGGTGGGCACTACGCTTTGATCAGGATGCATTTGCCGCGTTTGATCTCTTTATCCTCAAGCGTGAAGGCGCCGAGGCGGACTACACCGAGGACGATATCCAGCGGGCCCGTACCTATTTTGACAACCTGGACGACACCCGGCGCGATACGCTCGTTGCTACCTTGATTGCCGGTCTGCCAGGCGCTGAAGAGCACTATAGCCTGGATGATTTCAAAGGACTGCTTGCGACCTATGCGGATATTGATGCGGAACAGCTCCGGGAGAACCTGAGCTACTTTCTCAAAGCCATCGTACCGGTGGCCGAGGAGGTGGGCGTACGCATGGCCATTCACCCCGACGATCCGCCACGGCCTCTTCTGGGCTTGCCTCGTATCGTGTCTACCGCACAGGACGCCCAATGGCTTCTTGATGCGGCACCCAGTCCGGCCAACGGGTTGACCTTTTGCACCGGATCCTACGGGGTGCGTGCAGATAACGACCTCGTTGCCATAGCTCGGCAGTTTGCGCCTCGCATCTATTTCACTCACCTGCGCTCGGTGAAGCGCGAGGCTGATCCGCGCAGCTTTCACGAAGCGCATCACCTGGCCGGAGACGCAGACATGGTCGGTGTGATCCGTGAGCTGGTTCTGGAAGAGCGTCGACGCGAACATGAGCATGGTCCCCGACTTCCCCTGCGGCCCGATCATGGTCATCAGCTGCTGGATGATCAGCATCGCCGCACCAACCCCGGCTATTCACTGATCGGCCGTCTCAAAGGATTGGCAGAGTTGCGCGGGGTAGAGCTGGCCGTGCGTCAATTACTGCAAAATTGACATTACCGTGAGAACGCCATGGAACTGATAACAAAAACAGGCGGGATCGATACCGCCAAAGCCGTGATTCGCCTCCACCCGCAGGACGACGTCCTCGTGGCGCTGCAGCCGCTGCCGGCAGGGCTTGCTATCGTGCAGGAAAGCGTAACCCTCAGTCAGCCCATTCCCGCAGGCCACAAGTTCTCGGTGCGCCGGATTGATAGCGGGCAACCGGTGCGCCGCTATGGTCAGATCATCGGCTTTGCCACGACCCCCATCATGCCCGGCGAGCACATCCATGTTCATAACCTGGCGATGGGCGAGTTTGCCCGGGATTATGCTTTTGGAGAGGATGCCCACGTGCAGGCCTCTCCCACCGAGGGGCCGATGTTTCAAGGCATTGTCCGCTCGGATGGTCGTATAGCGACGCGCAACTATATCGGTATCCTGACCTCGGTAAATTGCTCGGCTACTGTAGCTCGGGCAGTGGCTGACTATTTTCGGCGGGATATCAATCCGGCCGCCCTGGCGCCTTATCCCAATGTGGATGGCGTCGTTGCGTTGACACACAGCTCCGGCTGCGCTGTGGATTCAGCAGGCGAGCCTCTGGCCATCTTGCGCCGCACCCTGGGCGGATATGCCGTCCATCCCAATTTCGCGGCGGTCATGGTGATCGGACTTGGCTGCGAAACCAACCAGATCGAAGGCATGATGGCGGCTCAGGGGCTGGAAGCGACCGCAACACTGCGTACGTTCACCATCCAGGATACGGGAGGTACGGCCAAGACCGTAGCCAAAGGCATTGCGTATGTGAAAGACCTCTTGAACGAAGCCAATCGCATCGAGCGCCAGCCTGTGAGTGCCCGTCATTTAATAGTAGGCTTGCAATGCGGCGGCTCGGATGGCTACTCCGGTATTACCGCCAATCCGGCCCTGGGTAATGCGGTGGACCGATTGGTAGCCTGCGGTGGTACGGCTATCCTGTCCGAAACACCGGAAATATATGGTGCCGAGCATCTGCTGACCCGTCGGGCTACCAGCCGTGAGGTAGGCGAAAAGCTCATCGAGCGCATCTATTGGTGGGAAGAGTATTGCCGACGCACGGGAGCGGAGATGAACAACAACCCGTCTGCAGGCAACAAGGCGGGTGGCCTTACGACCATTCTGGAAAAATCGCTTGGCGCGGTAGCGAAAGCCGGATCAAGTAACCTGATGGCTGTCTATGAATATGCCGAGGCGGTAAGGGCTCAGGGGCTGGTGTTCATGGACACGCCCGGCTATGACCCGGTTTCCGCTACCGGGCAGGTGGCGGGTGGCGCAAATCTCATTGCCTTTACCACCGGACGGGGCTCAGCCTATGGATGCGCACCGGCGCCCTCGATCAAGCTCTCGACCAATAATGCCCTCTGGCAGCGTCAGGAAGAGGACATGGACATCAACTGTGGCGAAATCGCGACCGGTACGCTGACCATCGAAGCATCCGGAGCCGAGATTTTCGACAAAATGCTCAGGATTGCCTCGGGCGAGCGAAGCAAGAGCGAGCAGCACGGCTATGGGCAGAATGAATTCGTTCCCTGGCATATTGGCGCCATCACATAATCTGTTCTGCTGCGCGGTGTGATCCTTCCTGTATCAGCACGGCGGGTCAACCAACAGCCTGATCACACGTTGGCGCCTGATTTCCAGAAAAGCTGGAAGGGTGGTACGTGGTCCGCGCTGGATGCGACAACTGGCCGGATTCTCTGCCAAGTGCCTGCCACCGGTACCAATCCGGTGACGTCAAAACATGCAGTCGGGTTAGGGCCAGTAGCTTCGTCGCCGGGTCTGGTTTATGCCGGTTCGGTGTCTGGTGACATGGTAGTGCTCGACGCCAATACCGGGGCTACTATCTGGAAGTATGCGTCAGGTGGCTCGGTAGCCAGTGCGCCATCGCTTATAAATGGTCAACTGTTCTGGGGCTCTGGCTATGGTCGCTTCAATTTTGGCAGGCCGCAATAACAAGCTTTATAAGTTCACACCAGTCGGCTCCGCACCAGCTCCGCATTGATCAACGTACAAAGCCTCCTGTCTGACCGCAGGGGGCTTTTCAGATGAGGCCGCACGGCATGCTTTAATGTTGGTTTTATATCTATAAATAACATTAAATTAAATAAATAAGTTTTTGATTTATAGTGATTAAATCTTCTATTCGATCAGCTTTGAACAGATCTTTACTTAGCTACCCGGTACTTAAAAAACCTTTCACTTAAAGTTAGATATAGGATCAAGTGTTTATTTTAAGCGATTGAAATTTAAGGATAAAAACGTCCGGTGCAGTAGTCTGGAAAATTAGGATCTAGTAGTGCGTAAAGTACCTTGAGAGGTCGAAGCGTTCTGTCTCGCGCTCGAATCAAGTGACCCTTCAGGTTAAAGGCCGTCGAGTCCGCCGCGTCGTGCAACAGGGACTCGATGATTAACCAATACTCAATCAATATGGCGTCTTTACCACCGGCTCGGACAGCTTCATGAAAAATCGGCCTACGTTCATAGGTTGTGGCTAAGCTGAGTAAGCGTGGCCATCTTGTGGTTGCGGATACTATTCAGGCATTAACTGTGCAGATCGTGTTCGATCACCTGGATATTTCACACCGATTTTGGCTGTTTATCCTTGCGGCTCGGTAGGCTGCCCAATGCTGTATAGCCGGAGCTTGTTAGCAATGGTGGTATGGGAGACGCCAAGTCGCTTACCCAGTAAACGACTGCTGGGGTATTGGGTGATCAGCTGTTCCAGCACTGCCTTTTCGAATCGACCAACAATTTGATCAAGATTACCGTCCAGCGTGAAGTGTCCCAGCGGTTGTGGGGTACCGTAATCAGGCAGACGTATGTGCTCAGGTTTAACCACCTTGCCTTCGGCCAAGGAAACCGCTTGAAAGAGTGCATTTTCAAGCTGACGCACATTGCCAGGCCAGGGGTAATGGCGTAGTCGCTCGAAGGCGGCAGGGGCCAAAGGCTTGAACGGGCAGCCGATCTGGCGGCTGGCTTGATCCAGAAAGTGTTCGACCAGCGGCTCCAGTCCATCCAGGCACTCCCGCAAGGGGGGGATGTGCAGCGAAAGCACATTGAGGCGATGGTACAGATCCTGGCGAAATTCGCCTTGTACGCACAGATCGGACAGATCCTGCTGGGTGGCGCAGATGACACGGACGTCCAGGTAGACCTCCTCATCGCTACCCACCCGGCGAAAAATCCCATCTTGCAGAAACCGAACCAGTTTGGCTTGAAGGCGCAGGCTCATCTCACCCACTTCATCCAGAAAGAGCGTGCCGCCGGCGGTAAGCTCAAGCAGTCCAAGCTTGCCCTCTGGCCGAGCCCCTTCGAATGCACCAGCGCTGTATCCAAACAGTTCCGTCTCAGCCATCGACTCGGGCAGACCCGCACAGTTAAGCACCATGAAGGGGGCTTGACCGCGAGGGCTCGCCAGGTGACAGGCCCGCGCCAGCAGCTCTTTGCCGGTACCGGTTTCGCCGGTAATCAGCAGCGGCGCATCAAGAGGAGCCATGCGTCGCGCCTCCCGGACGACAGCAGCCATGGACCTGGAGCTCTGGAAGATGCTGTCAAACCCTCGCAGCTCCTGCTTGCGTACCTGATAGATACGCTCGCCCACCTGGTCGGCACGATGCAGCGTCAGTACGGCGCCCGCCAGGGCCTCGCTGTCGTCATGCCCGGTCTGCAGGGGAGTGATATCGGCCAGAAAGACATCGCCCTTGATCTGGATACGCAGACCATTGAGCCGGGATTTGTTGGCACGAACCAGCTCAGGCAGGTCCAGCTCATCCACATATTTAGAGAGTGCCATCCCGGGCACCTCGTCCACTCGGGCACCCAATAGCTGCGCTGCTGCGCGGTTGGCTGCAACGATATGGCCAGCCATATCAATCGACAGCACGGGAAACTCCAACGCGCCGAGCAGCGTATTGAGTTCCAGGTGGCGACGCTCGCTGGGCATGAGGCTGATGCGCCAGATATCGAACACACCGGGGATGGCCGCGAGCTTGGGTCGCAGTGCCTGGAATTGCAGATTGATCAGATTAGGGCAGTAGAGATAGACCGTATTGCCTTGGTCGCCTCCCACCTCGCCACGGGCCACGTTAATCCCGTAGTCAGCCAACAGATTGAGCATGTCGCGCAGAATGCCTACGCGGTTCTGACACAAAACTTTGATTCGCATCGAGCGGGCCCATTGTTGTGATTATGGCGGGCGGTGCAGCCGAATTTTTCAGTGGGCCGCAAATTGAGTGTCAAGAATATGTGCCAGATATGTCCTTTATCAAGTAAACCGCACAGCCTGAAGTGAACCCTTAACAGTTTTCTGTAAAGATTTTCTTACGAATCATCCAGGCAACCTATGCCGCCTTGATCTTTTACCCTTATACACACAGCCCGCCTTCGCGCTATTGCTAGAGCCATACAACAAGACCCAGCGGCATCCGCCGTCAAGGAGGCTACATGAAAGGTACGCAGTACGTGGCGAGAAAACCGGATGAGTCTGGTTTTATCCATTACTCGGATGATGAACACGGTGTATGGAATACGCTGACCACCCGTCAGTTGAAGGTGATTGAAGGCAAGGCCTGCCAGGAATACCTGGACGGTATTACCCAACTTGATCTGCCTATGGACCGCATACCCCAGTTGTCCGAAGTCAACCGCGTACTGGAACGCACCACGGGCTGGCGCGTGGCACAAGTGCCAGCGTTGATCCCTTTCGAGACGTTTTTCGCCTTGTTGGCTAGCCAGCAGTTTCCAGTCGCCACGTTCATTCGAGCCCGGGAAGAACTGGACTATTTGCAGGAGCCCGATATCTTCCATGAAATCTTTGGCCATTGTCCGCTGTTGACCAATCCCTGGTTTGCCGAATTCACCCATACCTACGGCAAGTTGGGGCTCGCTGCTTCCAAGGAAGAACGCATCTTCCTGGCGCGCCTGTACTGGATGACCATCGAGTTTGGACTGGTGGATACGCCGATGGGACGTAAGATCTATGGAGGCGGTATCCTGTCATCGCCCAAGGAGACGGTGTATTCGCTTTCGGCCGAACCGGAGCACCTGCCGTTCGACCCCATCGAGGCCATGCGTACCCCGTATCGAATCGATATTCTGCAACCCGTCTATTTTGTGTTGCCTGAACTCAAGCGGCTATTCCAGGTCGCTCATGAAGACATCATGGGCATGGTTCGCGAGGCCATGCAGCTCGGACTTCACAAACCCCGCTTTCCGCCCAAAGCAGCCTGATATTACAAGGAGAACACATGACTGCTACCGCTCTGAAACAAGGCCACTGCGAAGCCTGTAGCGCCGATGCCCCCAAAGTCAGTGAAGAAGAGCTGGCGGAGCTGATTCGGCAGATTCCGGACTGGAACATTGAAGTGCGTGACGGAATCATGCAGCTCGAAAAGGTCTTCCGCTTCAAAAATTTCCGCCATGCGCTGGCGTTCACCAATGCCGTTGGTGCCATTGCCGAGGAAGAAGGGCATCATCCCGGTCTCTTGACCGAATGGGGCAAAGTGACGGTGACCTGGTGGAGCCATTCGATCAAAGGGCTTCATCGCAATGATTTCATCATGGCGGCTCGCACGGACGAGGTGGCGGCTACAGCGGAGGGGCGGAAGTGAGCCATTTCAAGACGGTCGACTGGGTAGCCGGCGACCCGATCATGGGGCTGCTTGAAGCGTTTCGAGCCGATTCGAACCCCGCCAAGCTGGATCTGGGTGTAGGCGTATACAAGGATCGACAAGGTCTTACTCCCATTCCCAAAGCTGTCAAACTGGCGGAGCATGCATTGATTGGCAGCGAACAGACCAAAAGCTATGTTGGCGGCCACGGCGATGTGAGCTTCGGGACCTACCTGCTGCACCTTGCTCTAGGTGCACATAGCGCGGTGATCGGTGACAAACGGGCCGGCTGTACCCAGACCGCCGGTGGTACAGGAGCCCTGCGGCTAACAGGGGAGTTCATTGCGCAGTGTCTGCCAGGCAAGGGCGTCTGGTTGAGTCAGCCAACCTGGCCGATTCACGAAACGCTGTTCAGGGCCGCCGGGCTCGCCGTGCAGCATTACCCCTATGTGGGGGCAGATAACCGTCTTGATGTAGCCGGTATGCTCGAAGCCATGCGGCAGATTCCCAAAGGTGACGTCATCCTGTTGCACGCCTGTTGTCATAATCCGACTGGCTTCGATTTGAGTCGGGCCGATTGGCAGCAGGTATTGGGGATCGTAAAGGAGCGCGAGCTGCTGCCCTTGTTCGACTTTGCCTATCAGGGGTTTGGCGACGGGTTGGAAGAAGACGCCTGGGCTGTCAGGTTATTTGCCCAGGCGTTGCCAGAGCTTTTGATTACCAGCTCCTGCTCGAAGAACTTTGGTCTGTACCGTGAGCGTACGGGAGGGCTGATCGTGGTGACGGAAGATGCAGATCGTCTTCTGGCCGTACGCAGCCAGCTCGCCTCGATTGCCCGTAATCTCTGGTCTACGCCACCTTCCCATGGTGCGGCGGTCGTGGCCGAGATCCTGGGTACTGCTTCATTGCGCACAATGTGGGAGGAAGAAGTCAATGCCATGCGCACGCGTATCACGAGCTTGCGCAAGGGACTGGTCGAAGCACTGATCCCTTTTGGCTTGAACGAGCGCTTTGCTCATATTGCCGAGCAGCGCGGTATGTTCTCCTATACGGGGCTCACCGCTGAGCAGGTCGCACAGCTCAAGGCGCGTTATAGCGTTTATCTCGTCAGTAGCGGCAGGGCCAATGTCGCCGGGCTGGACGAGAGCCGGCTTGATGAGCTGGCACGTGCGATTGCCGAGGTCTCTCGGTAGCGGAAAAGCCGGCAATCGCCGGCTTTTCTTTTAGAACGTGCCCTGGTAATGCCCACCATCGAGCAACACGTTCTGGCCGGTCATGTAACTCGCATGTTGGCTGCATAGAAAAGCACACACCGCACCGAATTCATCTGCCGTGCCGAAGCGTCTGGCCGGGATCGTCTGTAATCGCTGCTGAACAATATCTGCCACCGGCTTTCCAGCAGACTGTGCAGAACGCTCCAGTGTGTTTTGTAGCCGATCGGTATCGAAAGAGCCTGGCAGAAGGTTGTTGATCGTAACGTTGCGCTCCGCCAGACGAGCCTGACGCGCAAGCCCGGCGACAAACCCCGTCAGGCCGCTGCGTGCGCCATTGGACAAGCCCAGAATATCGATAGGCGCCTTGACGGCAGAGGACGTGATATTCACGACACGACCGAATCCTCGCTCCGCCATGCCATCAACGGTTGCCTTGATCAGCTCGATGGGCGTCAGCATATTGGTCTCGACGGCGCTCAGCCAGTCCTCCCGCGTCCAGTCACGAAAGTCTCCCGGCGGAGGTCCGCCTGCGTTGTTCACAAGGATGTCGACCTGGGGACATTGAGTCAGGAGTGCCTGTCTGACGTTTTCATCACTGATATCGCCTGCGACACAGCGGACTTCAATAGCAGGATTGAGCGAGCGTAGAAATGTGGCGGTCTCCTCCAGTGCTTCAAGGCCGCGTGCATTGATTACCAGGTTGACGCCTTCCTGAGCTAACGCACTGGCACAGCCTTTACCCAGCCCCTTGCTGGCAGCACATACCACTGCCCAGCGTCCCGAAATGCCTAAATCCATTGTTCTTCCTCCGGTTGCGAACACGCAAGATCGGAGCATTAGGCTATAGCGGGAGGGAAAAGTTGATACAGAGGAGGAGCCTGGACCCTTACGGGTCCAAGTGTCTGGCTTAGTCAGCCGAAGTGGCTGCCAGCGAAGGTTCTGCGGGGTTGGCGTCCGGCTTACGTTTGAGGCGATAACACGCCACCATGATGACCAGCCATACCGGAATGGCGTAGACCGAGATATTGATGCCGGGAATCAACAGCATGGTGCCCAGGATGAAGACTACAAACGCCAGGCACAGGTAGTTCCCATAGGGATACCAGAACGCCTTGAACGCCGTGCTGACACCCTGGCGCTTCATCTGCGCACGAAACTTCAGATGCGCCAGGCTGATCATCGCCCAGTTGATTACCAGCGTTGCCACTACCAGCGACATCAGGAGCTCAAGCGCCTGCTGCGGCATCAGATAATTGACAACTACCGCCAGGAAGGTAATGGCGGCCGAGAACAGAAGGGCACTTACCGGTACGCCGCGAGTATCGACCTTGGCCAGGAAACGAGGCGCATCGCCTTGCTCAGCCAGACCCAACAGCATGCGTCCGTTACAGTAGCAACCACTGTTGTAGACGGACAACGCTGCGGTCAGTACGACAAAGTTCAGGATGTGGGCCGCTGCATCACTGCCAATCAGAGAGAAGATCTGGACAAAGGGACTACCGCTGTACGCATCGCCGGAGGCAGTCAGCGTCTGTACCAGCGAATCCCAGGGCTTGAGTGAAAGCAGAATGATCAGGGCGCCGACATAAAAGATCAGGATACGGTAGATCACCTGGTTGATGGCTTTGGGAATGACTTTCTTGGGCTCCGAGGCTTCGGCGGCGGTAAAGCCCAGCATTTCCAGGCCACCAAACGAGAACATGATAATGGCCATGGACATGACCAATCCCTGAATGCCGTGGGGGAAGAAGCCGCCATGCGACCACAGGTTGCTGACAGAAGCCTGTGGGTCACTGCCACCGATAAGCAGGTAAGTTCCCAGCAGGATCATGCCGATGATGGCAACCACTTTGATGATCGCAAACCAGAACTCGGCCTCGCCGAACAGTTTCACATTGGCCAGGTTAATGGCATTGACCAGCAGGAAAAAGAAGGCGGCGCTGGCCCAAGTGGGTATCTCCGGCCACCAGTAGTGAATGTACTTGCCAACCGCCGTCAGCTCGGACATGCCTACCAGGATATAGAGAACCCAGCAGTTCCAGCCTGACAGAAAGCCGGCAAAGCCTCCCCAGTATCGATGAGCGAAGTGGCTGAACGAGCCGGCTACAGGTTCCTCGACAATCATCTCGCCCAGTTGGCGCATGATGAGAAAGGCAATAAATCCCGCCAGGGCATAGCCCAGGATCATGGAAGGGCCGGCCGACTGCATGACGCCTGCCGAGCCAAGAAACAAACCAGTACCAATAGCGCCACCCAGGGCTATCAATTGGATATGGCGATTTTTCAGGCCACGTTTGAGTGTACCCGATTGGGTGTTACGACCAACCATTTAAACGTCCTCACGCAAGGTGTTGTTATTGTGCGGTGTGAAGCGTGTCTATGCGAAGGCCAAACTAGGTAAAAATGTCGCAGGTACTCCGCCTTTTATCGGTTGAAGCACTCTTTTGATGAGTACACCTGTGATAGGTAAGGTTAATCGAGGCGGTTTTAGAGCTAGAAAGCAGGCAGTCTACGTTCAGGATCATGCGTCACCTTTTATTGTTGTATGTGACGGAGCGGACGTACCGGAGAAGCGGTAATGGAATGTCCTTTCCAGTAGACCTATATGAGCCGAAGCCAACTTAGGTAACAACCCCGGCCTGAAGAGCCAGGGCTGTTCCCGTGAGAGAAAGTGTCACGTTTTTCTGACAGCCGCGCCAAAACCCGCGATTTACGAGGCTTGCCGTAAAAGTTTTTTGACGAGCAGATCACTGTGTGGATTAACGCCTCAGTCAATCAAGCGGCCAGGGGCAGCGTGAAATGAAAGGTGCTGCCTTGTCCGGGATCGCTCACGGCCCAGATTCGGCCTCCATGCGCTTCCACAATTCCCTTGCTAATGAATAGGCCCAGCCCGGTTCCGGTTGGATTGCCTGCCTTGACGTGCCAGTAACGATCAAAGATATGCTCCAATTCGTCATCGGAAATGCCTATGCCGCTGTCTCTGATGGAGAAGCAGGCGTGGCTACCCTCACGCGTTACGGATATCTCGATACTGCCACCAGCAGGCGTGAACTTGATACCGTTACTGATCAGATTCGACAGCACCTGAAAGAGCCGCTCGGCATCGGCATTCAGGATCACGTCGTCTTCTACATGAACCTTGAGCTGAATGGATTTGGTTTCGGCGAGCGACTGCAATAGCTGCACCGCCTGGTGGACCAGACTGGAAGCGTCATGGGGTTGAGAAGAGATCTGAAAGCGGCCCGATTCAATTTTGGACAGGTCCAACAGGTCGCCAATCATGCTATTCATGCGTGTAGCGACCGTTTGAATGATGTTGATCGCCGATAGTAAGCGTTTGGATGATTCACGTTGATCGCCCACGATCATCCGCTGCATAAGACCTGCCTGCATGGTCACGATCGTCATGGGATTACGCAGGTCATGGGAGACTACCGCCACAATCTCGTCACGTGCACGAACGGCCTCGCGTTCACGGGCGACCTGAAGGGCCAGATCAATTTCTATCGCTGAGCGTCGCAAGTCCTTGACGGCATAAATATCTCCAGGAAGCCAGCGCTTGGAGCGTCCACGTACCTGCTCTCGCCAAACGGCAAAGCTGCGCCGCGGATGAGGACGCAGCTGACCGGTCTCTGGGTCCGCTTCCAAGGGTTTATTCGGATTACCGCTCCATTTGAGGGTTTTGACCAGCTCTGGTCTGAACCACAGCACCATATTGGTGACTGGCTTGGGCAGGGTAATAGCCATAAGGCCGCTACCCAGGTGCGCATAGGTAGAGGCATCAGCCAGCTCATTGGGTAGACAGCGCGTATGGAAAATCCCGCTCTCGCCAAGTTGCGATTCAGCCCATTGGGCAAGCGCCCTGATTTCAGTATCACCCGGGCAATCCCCCACGACCAATACGCGCTGATCGACTAAAATGGCAGCGCCACTGGCATCCGCAAGCGCCAGAAGATCGTCTCCTTTGTACATCAGCCCGATCAACGCCTCATTTTCAGCCGAATGCATGGCTTTCACCAGGCGAGAAAGGTATTCCTGCTTGGCTTCACGCTGCTGTTGGGCATCCCGCTCCTGGAGCGCATTGATCTGGAGCGACGTTAACTCGCCAATTGCCTGGCAAGCGGCACGGATTCGGTAGGGAAGGTAATGGGGCTCCCTATGACCGCAGCTGATCAGGCCCCATAAGGAATCGCCCTGCATAAGCGATACACTCATTGACGCCCGCAAGCCCTGATAGCCGATGTATTCTCGATGCAGCGGTGAAACACTGCGCAGGATTGCACAGCTAAGGTCCACCGGCTGGCCTGTCTCGCTTCTGAATGGCGGGAGCAGGGGGACCGGCTCATAGCGAGCATCGGGAATCAGGCGAATCCAGTTATGCTCATAGAGCTTACGGGCTTGGGCCGGTATATCAGAGGCAGGAAACCGAAGCTCGAGGTAGGGATCTACCTCAGGATCTCGCGCCTCTGCCACCACTTGGCCGTCACCTTCGTTATCGAATCGGTAGACCACAACCCGGTCGAAACCTGTCAGGGCTCGGACCTCCTCTACAACCACCTGCTGCAAATCCGCCAACGTGCGTACTTTTTGCAGGCGACGCAGCGCGCGTGAATTCAGAACGCCGTCAGAAGGCGAAGTGGGTTGAGCACGTTCCAGTTCGAGAAAGATCAAGCCATCATGTTGATGCAGCAGACCCTCGTATTCGTGGCCTCCGACCGTCAATAACAGTGGATTGACCTCGTCGAAATCGGGCTGCCGGAGCGCTTGCTTGACCTGCGACAGCGCTTGAGCATTCAGGATCTTTGCAAGAGGCTGTCCAAGTACCGCATCCGCTTTGCAGTCCAAAAGCGTAGGGAGGTTGGCGCTGATGTGCTGAACGCGAGTATCGGCTTCTCTAAAAGCAATCAGGTACCCATGAGGCTGAATAGCGCCTGGAATATGAATAGGCTCGCTCTCACAGCGTATGGGGTCGGCTTCGCGTTGATCGTGGCCAGTCATGCCGAATGTGAACTCCTTCTAATCCAGAGCTGTGCAGTCAATAACTGCCACTTCGTCTGTTATAGATGTGACTGCATTTGGCCTTGATCGTTTGATCAAGGTGTCGAAGCGGTAGGCACCCCTAGGTGCGTGAACGGTCAAAAACTACCGAGAATGGCAGGGTGGAGCAGGGTTATGCAGCAGATTGACGTGGTTGTGGTAGGAGGAGGGCAGTCCGCGCTGGCAGTTGCCTATTTCCTGCGTCGTACGTCACGTTCATTCGTGTTGCTGGATGCAGAGCAGCATCCAGGTGGTGCCTGGCAACATGGGTGGGATTCGTTGCATCTTTTCTCACCGGCCAGCTCCAGCTCCATTCCTGGTTGGCCCATGCCTCCTACCCACGAAGAAACGCCTTCGCGTGACCGTGTCCTGGATTATCTGACCCGGTATGAGCAGCGTTACGGGTTTCCCATCAGGCGTCCTGTCTGGGTAGAGAGCATTGAGCCACACCCGAACGGCTTGCTGGTCAAGGCTGGCGCAGAGGCATGGCTGGCCCAGGCGGTAGTCAGTGCAACCGGAACCTGGCGACATCCCTACACGCCCCACTACCCGGGCCAAACGCTGTTCAGAGGACAGCAGATTCATTCGGCACAGTATGTCAATGCCGAGCCTTTTATGGACAAAACCGTATTGATTGTCGGAGGGGGTAATTCAGGGGCTCAGATCCTGGCTGAAGTATCCAAGGTGGCAGAGGCTCATTGGATTACCCTGGCGGATCCACAATTTCTACCGGACGATGTGGATGGATATGTCCTGTTCGAGCGAGCAACCGAGCGCTGGAGGGCGCAGCAGGAAGGCCGCGTCTGGGATGAGCCCGCGGGTGGGCTGGGCGATATTGTCATAGTTCCCAGCGTGAAGGAGGCAAGGACACGAAGCGTATTACGGGCCGTGCGGCCATTCGAGCGCTTTACTGAGAGCGGCGTAGTCTGGTCCGACGGACATGAAATTGCAGTAGACGCGGTAATCTGGTGCACGGGCTTCAGGCCTGCGTTGACGCATCTGGAAGCGCTGGGGCTAGTCGAGCCGGATGGGCGCGTTCAGGTTAACCGCACTCGTTCGGTCAAGGAGCCCCGTGCGTGGCTCGTGGGCTACGGTGAGTGGACCGGTATGGCATCAGCAACGCTGGTAGGCGTCACCCGAACGGCACGGAGCACCGTTCAGGAGATTGAAGTCTATCTCGATCAGAGGGAGCGTTGATTGACGCGCCGGGACAGTGCCTCGGCAGATTCCTTGCGTTCCGAGTAACGATCTACCAGATACGTCTGGCGCCCACGGAGCAGGAGCGTGAACTTCATCAGTTCTTCCATGACGTCCACCAGGCGATCGTAATAGGGCGAAGGTTTCATTCGTCCTGCCTCATCGAATTCCAGAAACGCCTTGGGCACCGAGGACTGATTTGGAATCGTGAACATCCGCATCCAACGACCTAAAACACGCAGTTGATTCACGACATTGAAAGACTGCGAGCCTCCGCAGACCTGCAGAACAGCGAGGGTCTTGCCTTGGGTAGGGCGAACCGCACCCATGGCCAGCGGAACCCAGTCGATTTGTGCTTTAAAAACGGCGCTCATGGAGCCGTGTCGCTCAGGTGAACACCATACCTGACCTTCTGACCATTGCATCAATTCCCGCAGCTCAACGACTTTCTCATGGGTATCGGGGGCATCGTCAGGCAAGGGGAGACCTGAAGGGTCAAAAATTTGGACGTCGGCGCCAAAATGTTCGAGTAGAAGAGCGGCTTCCTGTGTCAGGAGTCGGCTAAAGGAGCGCTCTCGGTTCGATCCATAAAGCAACAGGATCCTGGGCTTATGGGGCAGGGGCTGCTGACTATCCAGGCGCTCGACAGCGGGAATGTCGATCAGGGACATATCGAGATTCGGCAGGTTATCCAAGTGAAGCCTCCCGGTCAGTTGCCAAGCGCATTAACTGCGGAGCGGAGTTCGTCCCGATTCAACCGATCAAACGGTAGGGCAAGGAATGCCTGCACGCGCTGCTCGATGATCCTTAGCGTTTTCTCGAAGGCTTGCTGAATATCCGCTTCGCTGGCCTCCAGTGCAGAGGGATCCTCCAGCCCCCAATGAGCCTTGAGTGCATGACCAAAATAGACCGGGCAGGCTTCGCCAGCTGCACGGTCGCAGACGGTAATAACCACATCAGGCGGAGAGTCAGCAAACACGTCGGAAGACTTGCTATAAAGTCCCTCCGTTGTAATACCAGCCCTTTTTAGAGCATTTAAAGTCAATGGACTGACCTCCCCGCTAGGATGGCTACCAGCGCTAACCGCCTCGAATCCATCAGGAGCCAGATGATTGAACATTGCCTCCGATAGAATGCTTCTGCAACGGTTATGGGTACACATGAACAGTACTTTCATAAAGCCTCCTGGCGCTTACAGACTTAAACGCAGAGCGAGCGCAGCAAGCGTCGCGAGCAAAACGGGCAGGGTAAGCACGATACCTACCTTAAAGTAGTAACCCCAGGTAATCGTAATGTCCTTGCGTGCAAGAACATGTAGCCAGAGCAGCGTGGCTAGACTCCCGATAGGGGTGATCTTCGGGCCCAGGTCGCTGCCAATAACGTTGGCGTAAATCATGGCCTGCTGGACCACACCGGTGGTTTCACTGTCATGAATGGAAAGCGCTCCAATGAGAACCGTGGGCAGGTTGTTCATGATGGACGACAAAAAAGCGGTTAGCAGGCCGGTTCCGATTGCAGCGCCCCATACACCGTAATGAGCACAATATTTCAACGCCTGCGTCACGTAGTCTGTCAGACCCGCATTGCGTAGCCCGTATACCACCAGATACATCCCAAGGGAAAAGACGACAATTTGCCAGGGAGCGTCCTTGAGCACCTTCTGGGTGCTGATCACATGACCTCGCGCCGCAATTACGAATAGCAGCAGGGCACAGGCCGCAGAAATGACGCTGATAGGTACACCCATCGGCTCAATGATGAAGAAGCCAATGAGCAGAAGGCCCAGCACCCACCAGCCAGCAATGAACGTTGCACGGTCGCGTATGGCTTCACGGGGGTCCTTGATCTGGGCCAAGTCGTAGTGCTGAGGGATTTCACGGCGGAAAAACCAGAGCAGCATAATCAGCGTGGCCAGGATGCTCACGATATTCACGGGTGCCATGATGGCGGCATATTCGCCAAAGCTGATGCCGAAATAATCCGCCGAAACGATGTTTACCAAGTTGGATACCACGAGCGGCAGACTGGCTGTATCGGCAATAAAACCGGCCGCCATGACAAATGCCAGCGTGGCGGCTGGAGAAAAGCGCAAGGCCATTAGCATGGCGATGACAATAGGGGTGAGGATCAGCGCCGCACCGTCATTGGCGAACAGGGCAGAAACCGCAGCCCCCAGCAGAATAATGAACGCGAACAGCCTGCGTCCATTGCCGCCACCCCAGCGGGCGACATGCAATGCGGCCCATTCGAAAAAGCCCGCCTCATCCAGTAGCAGGCTGATGACGATAATGGCGATAAAGGTGGCAGTAGCATTCCATACGATATGCCATACGACCGGGATGTCTCCCAGGCTTACGACACCTGTCAGAAGTGCCAGAACGGCTCCTAGGGATGCGCTCCAGCCCACGCCTAGCCCTTTGGGCTGCCAGATGACCAGAACGATCGTTATCAGAAAGATCAGAGATGCAATCAGCATGCATGAAACTCAATGGAAGGTTGACGTTGATTAACAGCAAAGCGCCTTACGCTCGGGACGGTTACCCATTTTGTGCAGGCGTTCCATGTCCATCTCGAGCCACGCTGGATTGGCTTCCAGCGTGCTTCGAAGGACAGCCTGAATCCAGCCGGGCAAGGTCGGGTGAACCCGGTAATACACCCATTGGCCCTGGCGACGATCCGCTAGCAGTCCACATTGGCGCAGGTGTGCCAGATGGCGAGAAATCTTTGGTTGGATTTCATCCAGAGCGCTGGCGAGTTCACATACACATAGCTCTTCCTCTTGAAGGATCAGCAATGTCATGCGTGCACGGGTCTCGTCGGCGAGGCATTTAAACAGGAGTGAAGGCGTCAGGGATTGGGACATATATGGCTTCCTTCAATAAGGGAGGCACTATAATTAATATATGAAAATTCGTATATATGCATATCCATATAATCTGTCAGCACTTACGTTGGAAACGTATTTGCTTGCTGGCCGCTCTGATAAGAACAGACAAAGAGTGCAGGTGTGAATCATGAGCAGTATCTGGAGCATGACGCTGGCAGCCTTTCGTGATGCAACGGCTGCCAACAGCTCGACACCCAGCTGTGGGGCAGCAGCGGCCGTCTCGGCCACGATGGGAAGTGCGTTGATACTCATGGCGCTGCGGATCAGCGAATCCAAATCGGCTGCTCCTGGTCGGAGCGAGCTGATCAAGCGCGTCGAGCAGCAGATGGCGAAGCTTGGTACCTACGCCGACGCAGATGTAAAAGCGTTTGAGCGCTATATGGATGCGGCTCGACTACCGGAGCATTCCTCAATCCAGGCAGAAGAACGTGAGCAGGAGGTACAAGATGCCGTGGTCGAGGCCACGCAGGTCCCGTTGGAAACAGCAGAAACCTGTCTCGAACTGCTTCGTCTGGCGGAAGAAGGCGTTTCGTTTACGTCCGAGAATGTGCTGAGCGACATACTGTCTGGAAGTTTGTTATTGCAGGGTGGGTTATCTGCGGTACTGCTCAATGTAGATGCAGATGCAGAGATGCTGGAGGAGGGCAAGGTGCGGGATGAGGCAGTTACAAAACGGCAATGGCTTGAGCAGCAGGCAGACCTGTATCTACAGTCCATTAGGAAGGCAGTCTGTACCCGCTAGACACTTTCCTACGGATGTGACTAGCCATTTGGCCTGAATAAGCCAAATGGTTCTATCGTACCTGTACGGTGTTGCAGTACGGGTTAAGTTGCTTTTTCGATAGCTAGGGCCAGCAGATCCTTGGGTTCCAGGTCACGTCCCAGTACATCAATCACGCCCGGCGTAAAGCTGGCCGTGATTTTTTTGGGATTGGACTTCCAGCCCTGAAGAATCATCAATGTCGCCTTCTGGCCATTCTTATGGATGACCCGTAAGGAGGCACGTGATAATTGCGTCAAAAGTGCCTCAATTTCGCTGATTTCTTCAGTATCGTGCGGAATAATGATCAGCTCGTTGCGTTTGCGATCATCAAAATAGATTTCTTCGGTGCGGCGCAGGGCGTTGTTGTATTTGGCCATGGAAAGGTATCTCGAAATCGGTAGGGAGACGGGAGCAAAGGCTCTGAACCAGTCTCAGTATTGCTGGAGCTCCATCAGCTACGACCGGCCATGAGAACGGTGAACTGTTCAGCCTGAGCCTCGCCTGAGAAAAATTTCA
The DNA here is from genome assembly GCF_003691465.1 of Pseudomonas sp. LTJR-52. Taxonomy (NCBI): domain Bacteria; kingdom Pseudomonadati; phylum Pseudomonadota; class Gammaproteobacteria; order Pseudomonadales; family Pseudomonadaceae; genus Pseudomonas; species Pseudomonas sp. LTJR-52. Next base: position 2,526,344 of record NZ_CP033105.1, on the reverse strand, counting down.
GGCGATCTGAAACGAGATTTTCCAGCCGCTATAGCGTTTGCATACTACGCACAGGCAGTTTGCAAACGGTTTCCAATTTAATGGGGCAACCGTTACGAGCACTTACTCGACGACAACGGCGAAATTTGGCGGGGATCAAAAAATTTCATAGCTGAATCAACTTTTTACCCTCAGCATGAATACCGCGTTGCTCAAACCCGTCCATCTCACGTGCTTGAAAGGGTAGCGTTCATAGCGCTAGAAAAGTGAGACGCATGTCTCGTTATTGCATTTTGCTGTCTTCTGATCGTCATAAAGTCGACGCCAATACGAAAGAAGTTGCACCGATACGCAGCGAAGCCGTGTTCATCTACCAACTCCTGCACACATCGACTGATACCAAGTCAAGATTTACCGTTCGTCGGGCGTGCTACTTGAAAAAAGCGAGAGGGTTCCTATATGGAGTCCTGCAGGGCGCCGAAGTCGGGCCCTGCGTTGAAACTTGCTGATGACTCAGGAGATTCCCTATATGAACACTGCATTCTCTCTTGCTCCCTTGTTCCGCCATTCCGTTGGATTCGACCGCTTCAATGACCTGTTTGAATCCGCGCTACGCAACGAGTCGGGCAGCTCCTATCCACCCTATAACGTGGAAAAGCATGGCGACGATCGCTATCGCATCGTGATCGCGGCTGCCGGCCTTGCCGAAGACGACCTTGAGCTTGAAGTGGAGCGGGGCGTGTTGACCGTGAAGAGCGGCCGCCGTGAGAAGAGCGCCGACAGCGTGACCTACTTGCACCAGGGCATCGCCCAGCGTGCCTTCAAGCTGTCCTTCCGCCTGGCTGATCATATCGAGGTGAAGGGCGCGAGCTTGAAGAATGGCCTGCTCAACATCAATCTGGTACGTGAAGTACCGGAAGAGGCCAAGCCCAAACGCATCGCCATCAACGGTCAGTTGCGTGCCGATGAAAAGCCTGCGCTGGAAGGCCAGATTGCCTAAGTACAGCAGGCATCAGACCCTAGAAAAGGGACGCCATGTGCGTCCCTTTTTGTAATATTTAAGTAATACCAGCCCATATAGACTTTTCAAACACCTCCATAAAAAGCAAAAGCAGCAAGTCATCAGGAAAAAACGCTACGTTAAGAGACTGGCTTCATACAAACGTAGCTTTCATGCCAGGAGAAGAGGGTATTACCAGCCGTAGAAATGAATTTCTGTCTAACCAAATATTTTTTTCAGTGCTCCAGCTTCATCTTTTCCTTCCAGATCAGCGGAGCGGGGAGTTTGTATCGGCATTGTAATCAGCGTTTCGAGCAGTAATCGAACGGCTGAGAATACGCCCAATGTATCCAGAACTTTGGCATTGTTCCATAATGTTGATGCTTACCTCATGAAGCATGATTGGTAAAAGCGGGTACGTTGCATATGAACCGTTACGAGTATTTATAAAGTCCCGTAGCGGTAGGGGAGGAGTACTATTTAAAAGCCTTGGCGACTCGAGAGCCTGTATCGCGGCCTAGGACCTCACAGATTCGCTGACCTGCGGCAATCAGCCGAGAAAGATCTACTCCAGTCTGGATACCAAGGCCGTTGAGCATGTAGAGCACGTCCTCTGTGGCCACATTACCGCTTGCACCCGTTGCATAGGGACAGCCTCCCAGGCCGGCAACAGAGCTATCGACCACAGAGACACCCTCCAGCAGGGCAGCATAGATATTGGCCAATGCCTGGCCATAAGTGTCGTGGAAATGCACAGCCAGTCGATCACACGGAATCTCTTGGGAGAGCTTACCTATGAGCGTTCGTACAGCGCCCGGTGTACCAATCCCTATCGTGTCACCCAATGAAATTTCACGGCATCCCATATCAATCAGTTCACGTGCAACTGATAAGACTTGATCAGGCGTAATGTCGCCCTCATAAGGACACCTCAGTACGCAGGAAACATACCCACGGACGCTAATCCCATGCTGCCGTGCAGCCTCCATTACAGGTTTAAACCGCTGCAGGCTCTCATTGATAGAGCAGTTGATATTACGTTGAGAAAAGCTCTCGGATGCTGCTGCAAAGATGGCTATTTCTTTCACACCTACATTCAGGGCAGCTTCGAAACCCATCATGTTAGGCGTCAAGGCACTATAGGTAATACCAGCCCTTTTAGAGATCTTCAAAAACAGATCAGAACTCCCTGCCATCTGCGGGACCCATTTGGGAGAAACAAAACTACCCACTTCAATGTAATCAAGGCCAGTATCAGTCAAATCATTTACCAGCCGTACCTTGTCCTCCAGGCTAATCGGCTGTGTTTCATTCTGAAGGCCATCTCGTGGGCCTACCTCAACCAGACGAACACGCTCAGGCAACATCATTAGCCTCCATTTCAACCAAGGTTGAACCCTCGCTGACCATGTCACCCTCATGGCAAAGGATGGCCTTGAGCATGCCTGGAGTCTGGGCCCGGATGGTATGTTCCATCTTCATGGCTTCCAGAACCACCAGCGGGGTGCCAGCTTCAACGCGTTGACCTGGTTCTACCAGTATCCGCACAATGCTGCCATTCATAGGAGCGGTAAGCCCACCTGAGTGGGCCGTTTTATTGGTTGCGGCCTGTATGGGATCGAAGCGGGTAAGGGTGTGGGTTTCGCCTTGCCAATCCAGATAGAGGTTGTCGTCGCGGCGCTGCGCCTTGACCTTTCGATCTTTTCCATCCCAGACAACACGCTGTTTTTCTTCATTGCATATCAGCGTTACTGCCTGCCGATTCGGCAAGCCTGCTCGCCATCCGGGCAACGATGCCCAGGGAGCGCTGGGGTCATCAGCCCTTGCTACCGGCGGCTCACTGCCTAGCCAGCCTTGAACAGCTGCTTGCCAGAAATCATTGGCATGCTCTACAGGGGCTGGCAGCAATTCATTCCGATACCGAGGAATGAAATCTGTATCCAGTTCAGCACGCGCGAAGGCGGGGTGAGCCAACACGCGCTTGAGAAAGGCCAGGTTGGTTCGCAGCCCGCCTACCTGGGTATGCTCCAGCATGGCGAGCAGACGTTGTCTGGCTTCTTCGCGGTTCTCGCCCCAGGCGATGATCTTGGCCAGCATGGGATCGTAAAAGGGCGATACTGTATCACCCTCGGTTACACCACTATCGATGCGGCGACCTAGACCACTGGCGGGTTCCTGATAGAGATGCAAGGTACCGGTAGCGGGCAAGAAATCATTGCCAGGATCTTCTGCATACACGCGTACCTCAATAGCATGTCCTTCAAGCGGGACCTGATCCTGAGTGATGGGCAGGACTTCACCTCGGGCGATGCGAATCTGCCAAGCAACAAGATCCAGTCCGGTGATAGCCTCTGTCACAGGATGCTCTACCTGTAAGCGCGTGTTCATCTCCATAAAGAAGAATTCGCCACGGTCGTCCAACAGAAACTCGACAGTACCGGCACCGACATAGCCGATCGCCTGTGCAGCCCGTACGGCAGCTTCTCCCATGTCTTTACGCAATGCAGGAGAAAGTCCGGGGGCAGGGGCTTCTTCTATGACTTTCTGATGGCGACGCTGAATCGAACAGTCGCGCTCGTTCAGATACAAACAATGACCGTGCTGATCGGCAAAGACTTGTATTTCGACATGTCGAGGCTTGAGCACGTATTTTTCAACCAGCATGCGGGCGTCGCCAAAGGCAGATTGAGCTTCACGCTGCGCCGAGGCCAAGGCATCAGCCAGATCGGCCTCTCGCTCAACGATTTTCATGCCCTTGCCACCACCGCCGGCAGCCGCTTTCAGCAGAACGGGATAGCCGATCTGCTCGGCGGCCTGTCTGAATGTTTCTAGCGTCTGGTCCTCGCCATGATAGCCGGGAACCAGGGGCACGCCGGCGGTTTCCATCAGGGCCTTGGCGGCAGACTTGCTACCCATCGCCTCAATTGCGGAGGCGGGAGGGCCAAGAAAGAGCAGGCCTGCTTTTTCAATAGCCTGGGCAAAAGCTGCATTTTCGGAAAGAAAGCCATACCCCGGATGGATAGCCTGGGCACCGCTGTGCTTGGCCGCTGCAATAATCTTGTCGATACACAGATAGCTTTCGCCCGGTTTACTACCACCCAGGTTAACAGCCAGGTCTGCTTCGCGAACATGGCGGGCTGTAATGTCGATCTCGCTGTGCACGGCGACCGTTCGGATGCCCAGCGATTGGGCGGTACGCATGATACGACAGGCAATCTCGCCGCGATTGGCGATCAGGAGAGTGTCGAGAGGCTTTAACATGCTCATACGGAGGGCTCCTGCCAGCTGGGCATACGTTTTTCAAGGAAGGCGCCTAGTCCTTCCTGTGCTTCAGGGCTTACCCGCAGTGATGCAATGAAGTGCTGGGTATAACCTTTCAATGCATCATCCAGGTTTGCAGCCGTACCCACTTGGTGTAGCAAGCTCTTGCAGGCTTTAAGGGCTGCGGGGCTGTTGAGGAGCAGATTGTTTTTCCACTCATTGACGGCGGCTTCCAGCTGGTCAGCCGGGTAGGTCTCATTCAATAGTCCCAAGGCTTGCGCACGACCACTGGAAAAGCGCTCGGCTGTCAAGGCATAGCGGCGCGTGGCTCGCTCGCCAATAGCCCGGACGACATAAGGGCTGATCACTGCCGGAGCCAGACCGATGCGGACCTCGGAAAGGCAGAACACAGCATCCTGCGAACCGATGGCCATGTCGCAACAGGCAATCAATCCAAGCGCTCCACCAAAGGCCGCTCCCTGCACGACCGCCAACGTAGGTTGGGGTAGGGCATGAAGTGTTTCCATTAAAAGGCTCAGTCGTTGTGCATCGTCATGGTTTTCCTTGAGGCTCAAGGTGGCCGATGCCTGCATCCAGGCAAGGTCTGCTCCTGCGGAAAAGTGCCGTCCCTGTCCACGCAGAATCAGAAACCGGATGGCCTCATTAGCACCAATTGCTTCCAATGCGTGAATGAGCTCGGCAATCACCTCGGCATTGAACGCATTGTTTTTTTCCGGGCGGTTCAGCCACAAGGTGGCAACGCCGCGGCTGTCGACATCAAGTTGCAAGGTCTGGTAAGTCATCGCGGGATTCCTTACATGCGGAACACGCCAAAGCGGGTCGGCTTGATAGGTGCGTTTAAAGAAGCGGAGATAGCCAGAGCTAGTACTTCACGCGTCTGGGCAGGGTCGATCACGCCGTCATCCCATAATCGGGCGCTGGAGTAGTAGGGGTGACCCTGACGGTCGTACTGCTCAAGGATCGGCTCTTTGATGGCCGCTTCCTCTTCCAGGCTGAGTGCTCCGCCTGTCCGCTCGGTCTGTTCCCGCTTGACCTGCACCAGTACACCGGCTGCCTGTTCACCGCCCATTACCGCGATACGGGCGTTAGGCCACATCCAGAGGAAGCGGGGATCATAGGCTCGGCCGCACATGCCGTAATTGCCCGCGCCAAAGCTGCCGCCAATGATCACGGTAAACTTGGGGACTTGTGCGCAGGCGACAGCGGTCACAAGCTTGGCCCCATGCTTGGCAATGCCGCCTGCTTCATATTTCTGGCCAACCATGAAGCCCGTGATGTTTTGAAGAAACACCAGTGGAATACCTCGCTGACAGGCCAACTCGATGAAGTGCGCACCTTTTTGCGCCGCCTCGGCAAACAGGATGCCGTTATTGGCCAGAATTGCTACGGGGTAGCCGTGTAAATGCGCAAAACCGCAGACCAGCGTAGGCCCGAACAGCGTCTTGAACTCATCGAATTCGCTACCATCAACCAGGCGTGCAATCACTTCGCGAACGTCGTAGGGCTGTTTGGCATCTGCCGGGATAACGCCATAAAGCTCATCGGGTGAGTATTTAGGTGCTACAGGGGAGCGCATCTGTACCTGACCCTGTTTGCGCCAGTTCAAATGGCCAATACAGCGACGCGCCAGGGCAAGGGCATGCTCATCATCCTCCGCGTAGTAATCCGCCACGCCGGACACCTTGCAATGTACATCAGCGCCACCCAGTTCCTCAGCGGTCACCACCTCACCGGTAGCGGCTTTGACCAGGGGCGGACCGGCCAGAAAGATGGTGGCCTGGTTGCGAACCATGATGGTTTCGTCCGCCATGGCGGGCACATAGGCGCCACCGGCAGTACAAGAACCCATCACTACCGCAATCTGCGGAATGCCTTGGGCGCTCATGGTTGCCTGGTTGAAGAAAATTCGTCCGAAATGCTCGCGATCAGGAAAGACCTCATCCTGTCGGGGCAGGTTGGCACCGCCAGAATCCACAAGGTAGATACACGGCAGTCGGTTCTCTTTGGCAATGGCTTGGGCACGCAGGTGCTTTTTGACGGTAAGGGGGTAATACGTCCCTCCCTTGACCGTCGCATCGTTGGCAATGATCATGCATTCCACACCCTCGACTCGGCCAATGCCGGCTACCACGCCAGCCGCCGGTACGTCCTCGCCATAAACCTCATGGGCGGCAAGTTGGGCAACTTCCAGGAACGGCGAGTTGAGGTCAAGCAGGTGATCAATGCGGTCTCGTACCAGCAATTTGCCGCGTGAGGTATGACGCTCCTGCGCCTTGGGTCCGCCGCCTTGCTGGATGTGGGCAAGCAGCGCGTGCAGGTTCGCCACCTGTGCCTGCATGGCGTCTTGATTGCGGATAAAGTCAGGCGAGCGGGGGTCGAGCTGACTGGTTATAACGGTCATGGCGGATCTCGCTTCAGCGTTGTTGTTAGAATGTCCGCAGGATAAAAAGCGGGTTACATCGTTTCCTTGAACAACTCGCGCCCGATCAACATGCGCCGGATCTCGCTGGTCCCCGCACCAATTTCGTACAGCTTGGCATCGCGCAGGAGGCGGCCGGTCGGGAATTCGTTGATATAGCCATTGCCGCCAAGAATCTGGATGGCATCCAACGCCATCTGAGTGGCTCGCTCAGCCGTATAGAGAATGACGCCCGCGGCATCTTTGCGCGTGGTTTCTCCTCGATCACAGGCTTGGGTAACGGCATACAGGTACGCGCGGCTGGCATTGAGTTGGGTATACATGTCCGCCACCTTTCCCTGGATCAGCTGGAACTCGCCAATGCTCTGGCCAAACTGTTTGCGGTCGTGAATGTAGGGGACAATGACATCCATGCAGGCCTGCATGATGCCGACAGGTCCGCCAGAGAGTACGACACGCTCGTAATCCAGCCCGCTCATAAGTACCTTTACGCCCCCGTTCAGGGCGCCAAGGATGTTTTCTTCCGGCACCTCGACGCCATCGAAAAAGAGTTGGCAGGTATTGGAGCCTCGCATGCCCAGCTTGTCGAACTTGTTGCTGCGGCTGAAGCCTTTCCAGTCACGTTCAACGATGAATGCTGTGATGCCGTGTGGTCCTTTATCCAGGTCAGTCTTGGCATAGATCACATAGGTATTGGCATCTGGTCCATTGGTAATCCAGGTTTTAGTGCCGTTGAGGATGTAGCGGTCACCCTGTTTCTCTGCACGCAGTTTCATGGAAACGACGTCAGAGCCGGCATTGGGCTCGCTCATGGCCAGCGCGCCGATATGCTCACCTGATACCAGCTTGGGCAGGTATCGGGCTTTCTGCTCAGGTGTACCATTACGGTGGATCTGATTGACGCACAGGTTCGAATGCGCGCCATAGGAAAGGGCGATAGAAGCCGAGCCTCGGCTGATTTCTTCCATGGCCACCACATGAGCCAGATACCCTAGCGTCGAGCCGCCGTACTCTTCATCCACTGTGATACCCAGGAGGCCCATGTCGCCAAATTTGCGCCAAAGGTCATGGGGAAACGTATTCTCACGGTCAACGGCTTCTGCACGGGGTGCGATTTCCGCTCTGACAAAGCTTTGCACCTGCTCGCGCAGCATGTCGATGGTTTCGCCGAGGCCAAAGTTGAGCGAGGGGTATGTCATAGGGTCACCTGTGATTGTTTTTGTCTGGTGGAAGCAAAAGGGATCAAGCCGTGGCGTTAGCCATTTCCAGCGCCGCACGACAGCGTTCTTCAGCCGTGTCCAGTTCAAGCTGCATTTGTTGAATATCCAGCAGCTGCTGTGCAAGCTGCTCGCGACGTTCCGCAATCTTGGTCAGCATGCTATTGAGCTGCTTCTGGTTACCTGAACTCGGGTCATACAATTCGATCAATTCCCGGCACTCCGCCAGCGAAAACCCGATTCGCTTACCCCGCAGAATCAACTTGAGCGTGACGCGATCCTTGGCCGAGTAGATGCGCTCCTGACCACGCCGCTCGGGCGTAAGCATGCCTTGCTCCTCATAGAAGCGAATGGTTCGGGTTGTAATGTCCAGCTCTCGGGCCAGATCGGAAATGCTGTAACTCGCCGTCATATGTAAACTCAACTGGATTACCTTTACGTTAACGTAAAGCTGGTCAGCGAAGCTGTCAACTCGCTTCGGTAACGTCTAGATGCAAATACCTCGCAAGCATGCCAGACACCTCTTCAGAAATTTGGCTGTACTGGTTGGATACAACGACTTGCCATGCCCTTTACGTTAACGTAAAGATAACTAGGCTTTAGCGGTAGCCACATGAGTCAGCAGCTCCCACAACAATGACAAGAAGGGAAAGCCATGAACCAACCGAGCTATACCCAGGGCCGTCAAGACAAGCCCTTACTGGCCATGACGATTGGAGAGGCCTTTGATCTTACGGTAGCCCGTTACCCTGAGCGCGAAGCGCTAATTGTTCGTCACCAGAATGTACGGCTGACCTGGCAGGCGTTGGCCGAGGAGGTAGAGCGTTGCGCCAGGGCCTTGGTAGCATTGGGTGTAGAGCAGGGGGACCGACTGGGTATCTGGGCACCAAACTGCATGGAATGGTGCGTCACGCAGTTTGCCAGCGCTAGAATCGGGGCCATTCTGGTCAATATCAACCCGGCATATCGGGTAGGTGAGCTGGAGTATGTGCTGAAGCAATCCGGCTGCCGTTGGCTGGTGTGCGCGCATACCTTCAAGACGTGCGACTACCACGCCATGTTGAACGAGCTTCTCCCTGATCTTGAAAGCCAGCCCCCAGGGCGGCTGCGCTGTGTAAACCTTCCGGATCTGCACGGCATAATCACGCTGGGCGAAACGGCACCTGCCGGTTTCCTGCGTTGGAGTGATCTTTCCAGTTTCGCCAAGCAAACGAGCACGGTTGATGTGCATGAGCGCAGCGCGCTACTTCAGTTCGATGACCCTATCAATATCCAGTACACCTCGGGCACCACAGGCTTTCCCAAGGGAGCCACTCTGAGTCATTACAACATTCTCAATAACGGCTACATGGTGGGAGAAAGCCTTGGGCTGACCGAGCGGGATCGTCTGGTCATTCCCGTACCGCTGTATCACTGCTTCGGTATGGTCATGGGTAATCTAGGTTGCCTGACCCACGGTTCCACCATGATTTATCCAGCGCCATCTTTTGAGCCGTTGGCAACATTGAGCACTGTCTCGGAAGAGCAGGCCACCGTGCTCTATGGCGTTCCCACCATGTTTATCGCCGAACTTGATCATCCTGAACGTGTGCGTTTTGACTTGTCCTCCCTGCGCAGCGGCATCATGGCAGGATCGACATGCCCGATCGAAGTGATGCGCCGAGTCATAACCGAGATGCACATGAGCGAAGTGCAGATTGCCTATGGCATGACCGAGACCAGTCCGGTCTCTCTTCAGACTGGCCCGGACGATGAACTGGAGCGCCGCGTTACCACCGTGGGCCGCAGTCAGCCCCATTTGGAAAGCAAGATCATCGATGAGCAGGGCCGCATCGTTCCTCGTGGGCAGATAGGCGAGTTATGTACACGCGGCTACAGCGTGATGCTGGGCTATTGGGAAAACCCAAAGGCCACATCCGACGTGCTGGACGGTGCCCGCTGGATGCATACGGGCGACCTTGCCTGCATGGACGAGCAGGGCTATGTGCAGATCGTAGGCCGCAGCAAGGACATGATCATTCGGGGTGGTGAAAACGTCTATCCACGTGAAATCGAAGAGTTCCTATTCCGTCACCCGTCAGTGGCAGATGTTCAGGTGATTGGCATTCCTGACGACAAGTACGGTGAGGAGATCGTCGCCTGGGTCAAGTTGCATGACGGGCATAGCCCGCAGGAGGAGGTACTTCGCGACTTCTGCAAGGCCCACATCGCACACTTCAAGGTGCCGAAACATGTTCGCTTCGTAGACGAGTTTCCCATCACCGTAACGGGCAAGATTCAGAAATTTCGCATGCGGGAAATCATGATCGAGGAGCTGACGCAGCGAAAGGCATCGTAGTGCGTATCGCTCCCGCTGGTTATGATGTCAGCGGGAGCGGTACTCTAAGCATACGAATACGAGCGGTTCATCCCTGCAACCGCTCGATTCAACACCTTACAGCTGGGTGGTACGAATGCGCTGCAGAGTCTCCTGTACCTCAGCGGCAGCGTCTACAAACGAGGCTTGTTGCCTCAAGCGGGCCAGCAGTTCGGCACGCTTGCGTTCGGCAGTAGCCAGATAACGCTCCTGCACCGGGCCGAACCCCCGAATGTCCAGCGGTAACTTGGCAAGCTCAACCGCAACGGAATAATTGTCAGGCGTCAGACGCTGCAGGATTTCATCCAGGTTGGCTTCGTATTCCCTGAGCGTCTTCAACTCTCGCTTGCGGTCTTCAGTGCGGGCAAAGGGGTCCAGCCAGGTATTGCGGATACCTTTCAGGCGCGCCAGCACGCTGAAGCCTTTCATCATCCACGGTCCAAACTGCTGCTTCTTCGGCCCCTCACCAGCCTTGGGTTTATTGAAGATAGGCGGAGCCAAATGGAAATTGAGCGTGTAGTCGCCTTCAAACATCGAAGCAATCTTGCGCTGGAAGTCGCCATCGGTGTACAGACGCGCCACCTCGTATTCGTCCTTGATAGCCAGGACCTTGTAATAGCCACGGGCAACCGCCTCACTCAACTCTCCGGCTTGTCCCATCAGGGCAGTATCAGCCGCCTTGATCTTTTCAAGACGCGCAAGGTAGCGCTCGGCATAGGCGGTGTTCTGGTACGCCGTCAGATCATCCACACGCCGCAGAATCACTTCTTCAAGGGTTTTGGATAACTGGTGAGACGCGGTAACAACGGAGCCTTCCTTGACCTTCTGCTCGACCCGCGCCTGGTCAACGGCAGTTCGACGGCCCCAGATGAAGGCTTTTTTGTTCAGCTCGACGGCAGCGCCATTCATTTCGATCGCCTGGAATAGCGAGTCCTGGCTAACCGGCAGCCAACCTTTCTGATAGGCCACTCCCATCAAAAAGGTATTGGTTGCAATCGAGTCGCCCATCAGCGAAGTAGCGATACGGCTGGCATTGAGGAAAAAGGCACGATCCGTTCCTACGGCTTCGGCGATCTGAGCGGCCATGTCCGTAGACTGGAATTGAGGATCAGGATGGGTGTGAACATCGCCACTGTTTGCCTGATGGGCAAAGGTGCGAACAAAGTGGCTGGTTACGCTTTCCTGGCTGTTAACGAGCGCATGGGTGACGCCCTGGCGAAGCTTATCAAGCGTCTCGGCATTGGCACTGACGATGAGATCGCCACCTAACAACAGGTTGGTTTCACCTTCGGCAATGTGGGGTGCAAAGAGCTGCTCCTGCCGCTCGGCGATACGGACATGGGTCCACACTGCGCCACCTTTCTGCGCCAGCCCCGCCATGTCCAGCGTCAGCACTCCCTTGCTTTCAAGATAAGCCGCCATGCTCAGGAGGGCACCGATCGTGACGACTCCTGTACCGCCCACACCGGTTACCAAAATGCTGTAAGGCTCGCTGACCGAGGCCAGTACAGGCTCAGGCAGATCCCAGCTATCGGAAGGGTCTTCCGCCAGCGCCTTGGCCTTGCGCAGCTTTCCGCCTTCCACCGTGACAAAGCTCGGGCAGAAACCTGAAAGACAACTGAAATCCTTGTTGCAAGCGGATTGGTCGATCTCGCGCTTGCGTCCGAACTCAGTCTCGACCGAAGCCACGGACATGCAATTGGACTTGCTGCTGCAATCACCGCAGTTTTCACACACGGCCTCGTTGATCACAACGCGACGAGCGGGATCAGGATAGGCACCACGCTTGCGGCGACGTCGCTTCTCGGCGGCACATGTCTGGTCGTAGATGATGACGGATGCGCCCGGGTGCTCTCGCAGCTCACGTTGCACAGCGTCCAGCTCGTCACGGTGTTTGACCGGTACATTCTCGGCAAGCCCTTTGACTGGCTTGTATTTGTCCGGGTCATCCGTGACGACCACGATGCGCTCGATACCCTCGGCGCGTAGCTGCTGGGAAATCTGCGGCACGGTCAAGGTACCGTCCACCGGTTGGCCGCCTGTCATGGCCACGGCATCGTTGTAGAGAATCTTGTAGGTAATCGGTACTTTCGCGGCGACCGATGCGCGAATGGCTAGAAGCCCTGAGTGGAAATAAGTCCCATCGCCCAGGTTCGCAAATACATGCTTTGTCTGGGTAAACGGTGCCTGTCCTACCCAGGCAACACCTTCACCACCCATCTGGCTGAATGTCTGGGTGTGCTCAGGGTAGATCCAGGTTGCCATGTAGTGACAACCGATCCCGGCCAGTGCGCGACTGCCTTCCGGGAGCTGAGTAGAAGTGTTGTGTGGACAGCCAGGGCAGTAATGGGGCATCCGCGCCATCTTGGTGACCAGTCCGCCTTTAGCCGCCAACTGAGCATCCAACACCGCCAGGCGCATCTGCAGCAGGCCATTGGACTGGCGTTGCAGGATGCGCTTGGCCAACGCACGGGCAATCTGCGCTGGGGTCAGGTCACTGGTGGCCGGGAGCAGCCAGTCCGTATGGGGCAGTGACCATTCGCCCTTGTCGTCAAACTTGCCCACGATGCGTGGACGGACATCCTCGCGCCAGTTGTACAGCTCTTCTTTGAGCTGGTATTCGATCAACTGGCGTTTTTCTTCCACCACGATGATTTCTTCCAGCCCGTCGGCAAAATGCCGGACGCCTTCGGCTTCCAGGGGCCAGACCATGCCCACCTTGTACACGCGCAAGCCGATCTGCCGGGCCATGTCTTCGTCGATACCTAGAATCTTCAGGGCTTGGCAGACTTCCAGATACGATTTGCCTGACGTGATGATACCGATGCGGGCGTTGGGAGAATCATGGGTGATGCGGTCGAGCCCGTTGGCCCGCGCATAGGCGAGGGCGGCATAAAGCTTATGCTCCAGCAAGCGCTTCTCTTGCACCAGTGGCGGATCGGGCCAGCGGATGTTGAGACCATCCGCCGGGAGCTCATAGGTAGGCACCTTGGGCTGTACACGAAGCGGGTCGACATCGACCACCGCGCCACTTTCCACGGTTTCCGAAATGGCTTTCATGGCCACCCAACAGCCTGAATAGCGGGACATGGCCCAGCCATGCAAACCAAAATCGAGGTATTCCTGCACCCCGGAGGGAGACAATACCGGCATCATCACGGCCTTGAAGATGTGCTCGGTCTGATGAGGCAGGGTGGAAGAACGAGCGCCATGGTCGTCACCAGCGATAACCAGCACGCCGCCAAAGCGTGAAGAGCCTGCAGCGTTAGCGTGGCGAAAGACATCGCCACAGCGGTCAACGCCTGGGCCTTTGCCATACCACATGCCAAACACGCCGTCGTATTGCGCACCCTGGAAGAGGTTGACCTGCTGTGATCCCCAGACGGCCGTAGCGGCCAGGTCTTCGTTCAGGCCGGGCTGAAAGACAACGTGATGCTGTTTGAGATGGCTCTGAGCCTTCCATAAAGCCTGGTCTAGGCCGCCCAGTGGCGAGCCACGGTAGCCCGAGATGAACCCAGCAGTATTCAAACCTGCTGCAAGATCGCGTTGCCGTTGCATCAAGGGTAGGCGAACGAGCGCCTGGATACCGGTTAGCAGGATGCGCCCGCTTTCCAACGTGTACTTTTCATCCAACGTCTTGTTGGCTGCACTCATTCGCTATTCCTCGATTTATTGTTTTTGTCATCAGGATCGGGGCGAGCGAAGCCCCATTTGCTTTTGAGTGTAGGAAGGGGTACAGGTAACGTAAAATTCTAAAAACCGCACTCAGGTATTCGAAAATCAGATGGCCAGCTCCAAAGATATTTCGATGCGTCAACTACGCTACTTTGTGGCGGCTGCCACCACGGGCCGTTTCTCCCAGGCGGCATTGGATGTCCATGTTTCCCAGTCCGCGATTACCTCAGCAGTGGCTCAACTGGAGGAAAATCTGGGGGTCAATCTGTTTGAGCGACAGCCCTACGGGGTTGCTCTGACAGCAGAGGGGCACCGGTTCCTGCAGCATGCCCGGCACATTCTCGATACGTTGAATGATGCACTCAAGGAACCCCTATTCTTGAGTCATACCCAGGAGGGAGTGGTGCGCGTAGGAGCCACCTACGCAGTGCTGGGGTATTTTCTGCCCAGCCTGCTGGCTCGCTTCAAGCGCAGCTATCCGCAGGTGGACATCGATCTGGTCGATTTGGATCGGCCCAGTATCGAGCAGGCTATTCTGGAAGGGCGCCTGGATCTTGGCCTGATCATTGTGTCCAACAGCGAGGCCATTGACCGTTTCGAGCATTATGTTCTGATTCGATCACGGCGCCAGCTCTGGCTGGCTAGTCATCACCCGCTGATGACCAAACCCGACATTACTCTCAAGGATGTGGCCGAGCATGCCTATATTCTCGGGACGGTCGAAGAGGGCGAAGCCTCGACCCAGCGCTATTGGCACGCCCGCGGTCTGGAACCAAAAGTCGCGTTTCGAACGTCTTCCATGGAGTCTGTACGTGGCCTGGTTGCCCATGGATTTGGCGTGACCATCCTATCGGATATGGTGTTTCGTACCTGGTCGCTTGAAGGCAAGAAGATCGAGGTCCGCCCGCTCAATGATGCCGTTCCGCCTATGGAGCTCGGGCTGATCTGGAAGCCGGATACCGAACTGCCGACGGCGGCAGAAGCCTTTCGACAATTTCTCATTCAAGCCTGCGGAATGTAGAAGCACTTTTGCTAGATAGTAATGTTGTCGTATAACCGTTGCAGACCTAAACATAAGCACAACAGAAAAGAGGAGAATGCCTTGAGCTACATGGCAGCCATCAACCGATACGAATCCATGCCTTACCGTCGGGTAGGCAAGAGTGGTCTGGTCCTGCCCGCGCTGTCCTTGGGCTTGTGGCACAACTTCGGTGACACCACACCCATTGAAAACCAGCGGGCCCTGTTGCGTACTGCGTTCGACTTTGGCATCAACCATTTCGATCTGGCCAATAACTATGGCCCCCCCTACGGCAGCGCCGAAACCAACTTCGGCCGAATCCTGCGGGAAGACTTCAAGCTCTATCGGGACGAGCTGATCATTTCCAGCAAAGCCGGCTGGGACATGTGGCCAGGGCCTTATGGACAGGGCGGCGGCTCACGCAAGTACGTCCTGGCAAGCCTTGATCAGAGCTTGAAGCGTATGGGGCTGGATTACGTCGACATCTTTTACTCCCACCGCTTCGATGCCAACACACCACTTGAGGAAACCGCCAGTGCATTGGCTACGGCCGTGCAGCAGGGTAAGGCCCTGTACATTGGCATATCATCCTATTCGGCTGGCAAGACACGCGAGATGGCGGCGCTGCTCAAGGAGTGGAAGGTTCCTCTTCTCATCCATCAGCCTTCCTACAACCTGTTCAATCGCTGGATCGAAAAAGACCTGCTGGATGCAACTGATGAGGTCGGTGCAGGCGTCATCGCATTTACACCGCTGGCCCAAGGCTTGCTGACCGGCAAATACCTCAATGGCGTACCGGAGGATGCACGGGTGAACCGTCCCGGTGGTGCCTCCTTGCGACCGGAGCACCTGTCCGATGACAACATCGCACGGGCGCGCGCACTGAACGAGATTGCCCAGCGTCGCGGTCAAAGTCTGGCTCAGCTTGCCCTGGCTTGGACGCTACGCGATCCGCGTGTCACCTCGGCTCTGATTGGGGCGAGTCGTCCGGAACAGTTGCAGGAAAATATCGGAGCCTTGAGCAATCTGTCCTTTAGCGCAGAGGAACTGGCAGAAATCGATAAGTATGCAGTTGAAGGGGGAATCAATCTGTGGGAAAAACCCTCTACCGATAGCCCTATCTGATCGAGTGAAAGGGTACGACCTCTTCAGGTCGTACCCTTTGGAGAAGTATATGCAACCCGCATGGCCGCTCACCTTGTTTTACGATGGCGACTGTCCGCTGTGTGTCCGCGAGATTCGACATCTGCGTCGACATGCTGACCCTGCACGTCTTTTATTTACAGACGTAGCTGACCCGGCCTTCGAGGCACCGGCACTTGGCATGTCATCACAGCAGTTCAGGGATCTGTTGCACGCCCGATTTGCCGACGGGCAATGGGTCAAGGGGCTGGATGCAACCTATTGGAGTTGGCGAGCGGCAGGGCTTGGCTGTTGGGCAGCCCCTCTTGCCTGGAAGCCGCTGCGGCCGTTGTTTGATCTGGGTTATCGCCTGTTTTTGCGCGTTCGCCCGCAACTGGCCTGGATTCCTCATCCGGAAGGCTCCAAGCGCTGCAAGGATGATCAATGTACGCTTCCTGAGAAATCGAACGCTACCCGCGATTAACAGCTAGAAAGTAGCTCTATAAGGTTTCTTAAGAGGAAATTACCAACAGGTCATCTTTATTCCTTACCGTTTGGTTTGAGGATCCGGACAATCTTTGAACTTTTCCTATGCGTTCTGATGTCCCTATAGCATCACTGCCAAGGGAGTGGCCTTATTCATACAGCCCGCCCATGTCCCAGACAGGAGGGACCTTCACGCTGTTGGTGACGGGACTTTTCAACCAACGTTGGAAGAACGCGCATGAAAGCACTCTGTTGGCACGGGAAAAACGATATCCGCTACGACACTGTTCCGGATCCCAAGATCGAACATCCACGTGACGCCATTATCAAGACAACGAGCTGCGCCATTTGCGGCTCCGACCTCCACCTCTATGACCATTTCATTCCCGGCATGGAGTGCGGCGATGTTATGGGCCATGAATTCATGGGAGAGGTGGTTGAGGTCGGCTCGGAAAACAAAGAGTTAAAGGTAGGCGATCGCATCGTCGTGCCATTCACCATTACCTGTGGCGAATGCGAGCAATGCAAGCGTGGTAATTTCTCTGTCTGCGAGCGCTCCAATCGCCGTAAGGACTTGGGTGACAAAGTGTTTGGTCACTCCACAGCAGGCCTTTTTGGTTACTCGCACCTAACCGGCGGTTACGCAGGCGGGCAGGCCGAGTACGTACGTGTTCCGTTTGCAGATTCTACCCATGTAAAGGTTCCAAGCACGCTTACGGACGAACAGGTACTGTTCTTGGGTGATATTTTCCCCACGGGTTGGCAGGCTGCGGTGCAGTGCGACATTCAGCCTACTGATACCGTAGCGGTCTGGGGGGCGGGTCCGGTGGGTCAGTTTTGTGTGCGCAGCGCCATACTGCTGGGCGCCAAGCAGGTCGTGATGATCGATAACGTGCCTGAACGACTGCTCATGGCAGAAGCGGGCGGGGCGATAACCATCAACTTCGACAAGGAGAGCGTGGTTGAGCGTCTGAACGAGCTTACCCTCGGTAAGGGTCCTGAAAAATGCATTGATGCCGTAGGCCTTGAGTCCCATGCGACGCGGTCGCTGGATGCCGTTTACGATCGGGTCAAGCAGGCGACCATGATGGAGAGTGATCGTCCTCATGTATTACGCGAGATGATCTATGTCTGTCGCCCGGCGGGCATTTTATCTATCCCGGGCGTTTACGGCGGTCTGGTCGACAAGATTCCCATGGGGGCGCTCATGAATAAGGGGCTTACCATGCGCACCGGGCAAACGCATGTCAAACGTTGGACGGATGACCTGCTGCGCCGTATCGATGACGGACAGATCGACCCCTCATTCGTGATTACCCATACGGTAAGTCTTGACCAGGGCCCGGAAATGTATAAGACCTTCCGGGACAAACTCGACAACTGCATCAAGGTTGTTCTGAAACCTTGAGGGAGACGGTTATGACCATGCTTGAGAAATTTTCATCCCCCCAACGATCTCTAGGCGCTTCAGACAAGCTGGCCCGTGGCCTCGGCTTTTACAGCCTGGGTCTTGGTCTCCTGGAGTTGGCTGCTCCACGGCTATTGACCCGCGCCTTGGGTATGGAAGGGTCGGAGAATATTGTTCGTGCCTATGGGGTGCGTGAGATTGTCAGTGGTGTCGGCGCGCTGAGTGACAACCCTACACCTGCGCTCTGGAGCCGTGTAGCGGGTGATGCCCTGGATCTGGCCACATTGGCGACGGGGCTGAATGCCGATAATCCCAAGCGGGGAAACGTGAAAATCGCGATGGCTGTTGTGTTGGCTACCGCGTTGGTCGATGTCATGGCAACACGGGGCATCACGGAGCGCCACCACCGTCCACGACACATGCCTATACGTGATTACAGCAATCGATCCGGCTTTCCAAAGTCAATAAGCGACATGCGTGGTGCCGCAAGCGACTTTGAAACACCGGCTGATATGCGAGCCGATATCGGTAACGGTTATGCACGTGCAGATACTAGCCGCGCGTGATCAGAAACTAAAATGACAAGGCCTGCTTGAAAGCAGGCCTTGTCATTTCAGGCGAGGTGAGACTGGGAAAATGCGTTGTTACCTATCTCATCAAGCAAGAACGCCTGAAGCTTTTCGAAGGGAAGAGGGCGACTGGGTAGAAATCCCTGGGCAAGGTCGCACTGGTTATCGATCAGAAAGGTAATCTGTTGCTGGGTTTCCACGCCTTCGGCAATGACTTTCAAATGCAATTTATGTCCCATGGCAATGATGGCTTCCGCCAGATCAAGGTCCCGCGCATTGTTGGGAATATCCTGAATGAACGAGCGGTCCACCTTGATGGCATCCAAGGGAAGCTGACTCAGATACGCCAGTGATGAGTAACCTGTACCAAAATCGTCAATGGACAACCGCACGCCAAGCTCACGCAGCTGCCTTAGCTGCCCGATAACCTGGTCAATGTTGGCCATTAGCGCGTTTTCGGTTACTTCAAGTTCGAGAAATTGGGGCTCCAGACGTGCGTGACTCAAGGCTTCCTGAACGTCGGATACGAGCCTTTCACGCTCCAAACTGCGTACACAGCAGTTGACCGCAACTCCAATCTTAAAGCCTTGCCGATGCAGTTTCTTGATATCACGACAGGCTCGGCGAACCACCCAACGATCAATATCGGCAATAAACCCGTTTGCTATCGCAATATCGATAAAGTTACCGGGCAGCAGGAGACCTTGTTCCGGGTGCTGCCAACGCACCAATGCCTCTACGTGGCAAACCTTGCCGCTACTCAAGTCAAAGACGGGCTGGTAATACACGGTCAGATTATTACGACTCAACGCCTGTCGTAGCTCTTCCTCCATCTTTAGCTCAAGAGACGCTTTGCTCCTGAGCTGCTCCTGGAAGAAATACAGCATGTTGCGACCATTAGCCTTGGATTTGTACAAGGCCAAATCGGCGTGCTTCATGAGATCTTCACCGGTCGTTGCATCCTGCGGGAATAGGCTGGCCCCAATGGACGTGGTTATAACCATTTTTCGACCGGCCAGGATAATAGGCTCTTTCATCTTTTGCAGGATGCGGCGCCCCAACAGCTCGGCCTCATAATTCTCTTCAACGTTGGCAAGAATGCAGAATTCATCACCGCCCAGGCGTGCAATCAGGTCTCGCTCACGCAGGGCACTTTTCAGGCGCTGAGCCACAACACGCAACAGCTCATCACCGGCATCATGACCTAATGAATCATTGATCCGCTTGAAATTGTCCAAATCCAGAAACAGCAGTGCCATGGAAGTGCCTTGGGCCGCATGTTCATCCAACCGCATCTGGATTTCCTTGTTGAAGGAATAGCGATTGTGCAGACCTGTAAGGGCGTCGAAATGAGCGATGTTATGGAGTGAAGCCTGTGTGCTATCGAGTTCGTGGAGCAGGGCGTTGACCCGTTCAAGATCTCGACGCTGGCTTTCCAGCTTCTTTCCTGCCCATACCGCAACCAGGCTGCAGCTGATAATAATCAGCGAAATAAAGGCCGTCGCTATGCCTAGGTAAGGTGAGTGATTGTCAACGTGCGCACCAGGGTCAAACGTCGAGCCGGCGGGGAGGGTAAAGGTAACGGCCGCCATACCACTGAAATGCATAGAGATAATACCTGCACCCAGCGCCAGACTCGCCGCCAGTTTCAACTTGAGCGGAGCAGGGTTGTCCGGCTGGCGTAGCTTCAAGATCAACATCATCGATCCGAGGCTGGCCAACATCGATACCACAATAGAAAGCACGAATAGCCAGGGATCATAGTAGGCCGTCGCAGCAGATTGCATGGCGGCCATACCGATGTAATGCATGGCTGTAACCCCCAAGCCAATACTGATCGCCGCGCCGATATATTGCTTGGCGGTAAGAGCAGGGCGACCAATCATGACCATGGCCAGCAAGGACGCCATGATAGCGATGACCAGCGAAAGGGCTGTAAGGCGATGGTCGTAATACACCGGGATCGGCATGACGAACGCCATCATGGCGAGGAAGTGCATCGACCAGATACCGCCGCCCAAACAAAAGGCACCGATCCAGCGCCACAGCATACGCGTTCGGCGATCATCCGCGACCGCAACATCAGCAAGACTTAGCGCGGTATAACCGGCAGCAGTTGCAATCAGATAGGAAAAGACAACCAATAGAGAAGTGTGGCTATGCTCGACAGGCGAAAGGCCGGATTGCTGAAGATCTGTGAGAAAATGAATACCTAACCAGTCCACGGCGAGCCACCTTTAAAGCTGAACGGCATTTGCCTATAAAAATGAGATCAATCTCACACAGCTTAGTTCTTTAACGGTTCGTTGGAAGCGGCACGAGACGGCTTTCGTAAGTACTTGTGTCTTCTATAAAATCCTATAAACAAGCCAAATTTCCGATTATGGACGTAATCGGAAATTGGTATACTAAAAAACCTGCCTTTCAGTGTTATTTCAATGCTTTTCTCGTCTAAACCCCAGCCTTTATTTGACACTTATGCCAGTTTTCTTGGGCTTAACGCTACGTCTTATGAGGCAGAACATACGTCTATCCTGAATTACTTAAAACGATTTGAGCCTAGTATTCCGGCTAAAGACGATTATTTTCATGTGCGTGAATTTCTGCGCTCTTATGCCGGCTGGGAAACGACATTCAAAGCCTATCGCACCCAAGTTGAGCGTCTCCTTCTGTGGAGCTGGATCAAGGAAGGGAGGTCTATCCTTTCGCTCCGCCGCCAGGATGCCGAGGCGTTCCTGGCATTCAGTCAGGAGCCTGACGAGGACTGGGTGGGCACCTCTGTTCGTCGCCGCTTCATTCTGAAAGATGGCAGCATGGAGCCCAATCCGTTGTGGCGTCCCTTTGGGATTCAGGGTGACAAAGCCTCACGCAAGCTTGCTGTCGAAACAGGAGACGACGATGACACTACCCCAGAACGCTATGAAATGGCTCAGGGTACGCTCAAGCAAGTCTTTGCAATCTGCAGCTCATTCTATGATTACCTCAATGATCAGGACGTGTTGGTGGGTAATCCCTTTCGGGCAATCAAGCAAAAGAGCCGCTTCTTTCAAAAGAAAGCCAAGGCTATCAGCGGCAAGGTTCTTGACCGCCTTCAATGGGAGTTCGTTATCGAAACAGCGGAATGGATGGCTGCAGAGGAGCCTGAAAAGCACGAGCGTACACTCTTTATCATAGCGACCCTGTTTTCACTCTACCTGCGAATCTCCGAACTTTCCGGGCGGCCCGGCTGGTCTCCCACCATGGACGCCTTTCAGAAAGACCCTGACGGTTCCTGGTGGTACGTTGCAATTGGCAAGGGCAACAAGGAGCGTCGTATCTCGGTCAGTGATGACATGCTGGTCTATCTCAAGCGCTACCGGGCCTTCCGCAATCTGACGCCGCTGCCATATGCCGGAGATCCTGCGCCGCTACTGACCAAACACAACGGGCAAGGCGGCCTGACCGATCGGCAGATTCGCAACCTGGTACAGGAATGCTTTGACACGGCGCTTGTACGAATGAAACAGGAAGGTCGCAGCGAAGACGAAGTATCCAATCTGCGTGCAGCCAGCGCCCATTGGTTACGCCACACCAGCGCAACCTACGATGCACCAAGCAGACCACTCAAACACCTGCAGGAAGATCTTGGCCACGCCAAGGCGAGTACAACGCAAGACATTTACTACAACGCCATTAACCAGGAGCGAGCGGCGTCTGGTAAACAGCGGCGCCTGAAAGATCAATAAAGAAGTGAGCCATAAAAAGCTAAAAAAGCTCATATGGGGTTTCGCAGCGTTCAAGGCGCTGCCCATGGCTCCATATCCAGAATACATAACTTCGCATAATGTATATTATGTTAAATAATATATTAGCAAGCACTGGCACCTCTATCCCCTTCATGGGTTTTGGGTCTTAAACCTTCCTCTGGATCCGGTTAAGCCAAGACAGATTTTCTTGCCTCGTTAATGAGCCTTCCTACGCCTTGTCTTTTTCTTACTGCCTGATACAACTGCCCAACTGAAATTCACTTTGCGTGTTCAGTAAACCTTTTCTGCGTGCGTGCAGCCTCGATGTTGCGCCTTATCCTGTCACTCAAGGAAAGCCTGGTATGTTCAAACGATTTGCAGCAGATGCTTTGGGATTAAGCGACATCGGATCGATTATCAAACCAGCAGACTTCGACAAAGTCGATGCGGACGACTATCTCTTTCACGAGGACGGTGAAAAGATTTTCTTTCTGATCAAATCGAAAAAGGATGAATACTGCTTTACCAATCTGGCGTTGATTCATGTGGACGGCGAATCTGCGGTATCGTCCAAGCGCACTATCAAACGCTACGATTACCTCAGCGAGCGTATTCAGAGCGTCATGATTGAAACGGCCGGCACGGTGGATCTAGATGTCGAGCTGAAATTCGTCATAGGCGGCAAACCCTTCAGCATCGATATCAAAAAGACCTTTCTTGAACAGGTCAAAGACATCTACAAGTCTCTGATCGGGATCAGCAAGATTCAGCACCTGGAAGAACTCAAGCGTGCCAATGCACTAAAAGTACTGGATGTGACGGCCTCCATGTACAAGATTGCTAACCCAGCATCGCCTGAACACATAACCCAGCAATACACAGGTACCTTGGATACGCTGAATACATTGATGCTGGAGACTTATATGACCCATGACTACAGCGCTGTATTCAGTAAGTATGTCCAGGCTTAAATATTCGCCAAACAGCAATAGATAAAGTTTACATAAAAAGTAAAATGCGTAATGGGCGGCAGCTATCACCGCCCTATTCCCTCGGATTGCCTTCAGCTACTGTCCATTCTTTTAAAGCTCTGTATTGCACGCTTCCCTGGCTGCTTTCCGATATAAACAAGGCAAAGCGCTCTACTGGCCACACCAATGACGGTAGTCCATTTGGCCGATAGCGGCTTTTACGTGCAGCCGTCAGGTGTGGGACAAAGGATCTGCGATCCAGCGGAACGCCCAAGCTCTTCAGTCCCCGGTTTAGATCGTCAACCAGCGACACCAGCGGCACAGGCGTCTGGGATGCAATCATGCTGATAAGCCCCTGATGCCAACGCTCGACGCGATCAAGCACGACCGTACATGGCTCAAAGCGTATGTGATCGCCTAGAGCCATAAGCGCGTCTATCTGTTCTTCTGGAATTTCACCCAGAAAAGCCAGTGTCATGTGAAGATTTTCAGGAGGAACCAGGCGCCCATCCATGCCCTGCTCCTTTCGCCAGGCGACTACACGTGTAATCACAGAGGCTGGGCACGGCAACGCAAAAAACATACGCATGATGATGGAATTCCTATAGTCAGAGCGATCAAACACTCTGACTCAGGAGCGGAAGCCTTATTCCGGTTTTTTGTAGGCGACGCAATCCACTTCGACTTTGCAGTCAATCACCATGCTCGACACTACACAGGCGCGTGCAGGCGGATGCTCGCCAAAATATTCCTTGAATATCCTGTTGAAAGACATGAAGTCACGAGGATCATCCAGCCATACACCGCAACGCACCACATGTTCTGGACCGTAGCCGGCTTCCTTGAGAAGGGCCATGACGTTATCCAGGCATTGGCGCGTTTGAGTGACGATGCCGCCTTCGACCACCTCTCCGTTGACCATAGGGGTCTGGCCCGAGACGTAGAGCCATCCATCAGCCTCAACAGCGCGCGCAAACGGCAGGTGCTGCCCGCCTGTCCCGCTACCACCCTCAACACCGTAACGTTTAATTGACATGTCATCCTCCTAATTAAAGTGTGTACGCAGGTCGCCTTGCCGGGAAAGGAAGCGACCGTTTCTATGGGGAGTCAGTTGTTTAGCTGAATACGACAGGATTCCATTTACCCAGACAGCATCGATCCCCTCTGCGACAACCTTGGGCGTTTTGAAATCGGCGGCGGCATGTACAGTTTTGGGATCGAACAAGACCAGATCCGCCCAATAGCCTTCCTTGATTAATCCGCGCTTGTAGAGCCCAAAACGGGCCGCTGAAAGCCCGGTCATCTTGTGTACCGCGGTATGCAGGGGAAACAGGGCCACGTCGCGACTGTAATGTCCCAGCACTCGCGGAAAGGCGCCCCACAAGCGAGGGTGCGGGAATGGGTCTTCGGGTAGGCCGTCCGACCCGATCATTGATAGCGGATGAGCCAGAATGCGCCTCACATCGTTTTCATCCATCCCGTAATACACTGCCCCGGCCGGTTGCAGGCGTTTGGCAGCATCCAGTAGCGATACGCCCCACTCCTCTGCAATGTCGTTCAGGTCGCGGCCGCTCATGTCAGGATAGGGTGTAGACCAGGTAATGGTGATGCGAAAATCAGCTGTTACCTGCTTGAGATCCAGCGTTGAGGAACTGGCCGAATAAGGATAGCAATCACACCCAACTGGATGATCCCGTGCAGCTTGCTCCAACGCCGCAAGAAGCTGGGGACTACGTCCCCAATTGCCTGCACCGGCACATTTGAGGTGCGAGACGATAACGGGCGCCTTCGCATGACGACCGATACGAAACGCTTCGTCCAAGGCCTCTAGTACAGGCTCGAATTCGCTACGCAAATGTGTGGTGTATACCGCTCCGTAGGCGTCCAGCTCTGAGGCCAGTTCCATTACTTCGTCAGTACTTGCGTCATAGGCCGAGGCATAAGCGAGCCCTGTGGAAAGCCCCAGCGCACCTTGCTCCAGAC
This sequence comes from Pseudomonas sp. LTJR-52, assembly GCF_003691465.1. Classification (NCBI taxonomy): domain Bacteria; kingdom Pseudomonadati; phylum Pseudomonadota; class Gammaproteobacteria; order Pseudomonadales; family Pseudomonadaceae; genus Pseudomonas; species Pseudomonas sp. LTJR-52. Next base: position 2,501,131 of record NZ_CP033105.1, on the reverse strand, counting down.
TCTCACGCAACTGAGCCCGCATGGCAACAATTTCTCCAGGCGTTGCCGTACGATAAAGGTCATCCATATGGTTGCTGCGCAGTGCTGTATGCCCAACGAGGGCAGCAACGTTTGCGCCTGGGCGCGCCTGTTCGACGGCTGACTTGTAATCGGCAAATGTCGGATAGGCAAAGGCCGATGCTGGCCCCAACAGGTTCATTGGGTCTGGCGGCTCGCCCCGTAGACTGACGGGGGAAGCACTAATGCCACAGTTACCTACGATAACAGTCGTTACACCCTGGCTTAGCTTGGGCAGCATCTCCGGTTGACGGATCACCACGGTATCGTCATGGGTATGAACATCAATGAAGCCCGGTGAAAGCACCCTCCCCGCGGCGTCAACCTCATGGGTTGCCGTTGCCCCACTTATGCATCCTATCTGTTCTATTCGGCCGTTCTGTATAGCGATATCCGCCTGATAACCCGGCGAGTTGCTGCCATCGATCACCTGTGCATTGCGGATAAGAGCATCGTAGGTTGGCATTGTCAGTCTCCCAGCGGCAATCGCTCATCGCCGCCACGGTAGTCGTCCATGGCGAGCTTGATGCGCCGCAAGCGTTCCTGATTCGCTTCAGGTGCGCTCAATGCCAGCTCGGTAGCCAGAATATCCACGGCGAGCATCATTCCGTAGCGGGCAGCGGTAGGTTTATAGATAAAGTCTGTTTCAGCCAGAAACAGCGGCAGTACGACATCAGCCAGTTGGGCAACCGGCGATGCTTCAGGTGCAATGGCCAGAATGCGAGCGCCGTACCCCTTGGCCAGCTGCAACGACTCGACAAGTTCGGGCGTTATGCCTGTCATCGAGCAGGCAATCACTACCTGATCCTGGCCCAACGTGGCCGCTGTCAGGCGCATCAGAACCGGATCATGATAAGCCGCGATGGGATATCCCAGCCGAACCAGCCGGTATTGCAGTTCATCCGAAAAGATCGTGGAGCAACCGCCCATACCAAAGGCGTAGACCATGCGCGCCTCGTGAACGAGTGCAACCGCCCGTGCAAAGGTTTGCTCATCGAAACGGGCCAGATGCTGGCGAAGCGTTGCTTCAATGTCACTGACGATATTGCCAAAGAATGCAGAATGCTCCGGTGCGTGTGTTCGGCCCAGAAACCGCGCTCCAACACCGCTGGCCTGAGCCAGCTGCAAGCGCAGGTCCCGCAGGTCCTTGCACCCTGCGCTGCGGGCAAAGCGGGACAAGGTCGCACTACTGACCTCAGCCCGTGTCGCCAGCTCGTCCAGGCTGGCGCTGGCTGCGAACGGCACATCCTCCAGGATCAGGCGAGCGATACGTTGTTCGCCTGCACTCATATGCTCAAGACGTGCACGAATTTGATACAGAATATCCATTACAGTACAGCCGCCAATGCCAATGTCAGAAGAAAGGCGATGATGGAGATCAATGTTTCCAATACGGTCCACGTCTTGAACGTCTGGGTTACCGTCATGTTGAAATACTCCTTGATCAACCAGAACCCGCCGTCATTTACATGGGAAAAGATGACCGACCCTGCCCCGGTAGCCAGAACCAGCAGTTCAGGGTGTGGATAGCCTAACCCTAACGCAACAGGCGCGACGATGCCTGAAGCCGTGGTCATGGCGACCGTGGCCGAGCCGGTGGCAATGCGCATTAGTGCAGCAAAAAGCCACCCCATCATCAGAGGTGACAGGTTGAATTCCCGGGCCAGTCCAACGATTTCGGTGGTCACACCGGCATCGATAAGGATTCGGTTTAGCCCTCCACCAGCGCCTACCAGTAATGTGATCGTTGCCGTTGGAGCCAAGCATTCATTGGTAAATTTCAGGATCGCATCGCGGTTGAAGCCTTGAGCCAGCCCTAACGTCCAAAAACTCACCAATGTGGCAACCAGCAGTGCAATCACGGAGTTGCCGATAAATTGCAGAAACTGATTGAAGACGCTGCCCGGCGTTGAAATCAGGTTGGCCCAGCCACCCATCAACATCAGCACAACGGGCAGGATAATCGTACCGATTGTGACGCCAAAACCAGGCAGCTGTTTACGAGGCTCACGCTCGGTAAACTGCTCGGCCAGTGGGTTTTCGGCTGGTAACTGAATCTTTGGAACGATGAACCTGGCGTAGACCGGTCCGGCAAGAATAGCCGTCGGAATACCTACGAGAACCGCATAGAAGAGCGTCTGCCCTACCGAGGCATGATAGGACTGCACGGCCAGCATGGCAGCAGGATGCGGCGGAACGAGCGCATGCACAACCGACAACCCCGCGACCATGGGCAGACCTACCATCAGGATAGAGACACCTACACGGCGGGCCACGGTAAAAGCGATAGGAACCAGCAGCACGAAGCCCACTTCAAAAAACAGGGGCAGCCCCACGAGAAAGGCAATGCAGACCATCGCCCAATGGGCATTGCGCTCGCCGAACCTGGCAATCAGGGTACGAGCGACCTGCTCTGCGCCGCCTGACTCGGCCATCATCTTGCCGAGCATGGTGCCCAATGCCACGACCAGGGCGATATGACCAAGCGTCTTGCCGACACCGGCCTCATAAGAGGCAACAATCGTATTGGCTGGCATACCGGCGACCAGAGCCAGTCCTACCGATACCAGGGTAATCACGATAAAGGGATTCAGCCGATACCGCGCAATCAAGACAATCAACGCAATGATGGCTACTACGGCATAGATCAGAAGCCAGAACCCGATAGAAGGCGTCATCGAGCATTCCTCGTGTCTGAGTCCGTCCAAGGCTGGACGGCACAACGTCATTGTTAGAAATAAGTAGCGACGGCTCCGGTGACACGGTATTGCTCATCTACCAGGAGGAGCTGCTTCCATTTATCGAACGTGAGACATGGATGAGAAATATCGAAACACAGCATGTCCCCTACCTGCAGATCCGCCTCGGGTGGTACGTCCATAAAGGCATGCTGATCCATCATGGCGCTGACCTTCCAGGCTGCAGGCGCCTCCATTGGAGAGGCGGAATGACCGGGCCGAAAATGCAGCGTGGGAACAGGGAAACCGGCATCGAACGCCGCATCACGCTTGCCCAGTGCAATGATGGCGCGACCCGGCTCGGGTCGTGATTGCACATAGGCCCACAGCTGCAGGGCGGGCAGAAGGCTGCGCTGCATTTCCTGTGCAACAGGGTTATTGGCTTGAATACGTGCCTCGGCCGCTTTGTATATACCTACGTCATGGGTGAGATAGCAGCCGGGGCGTAACACAATATCCAAAGGCAGCCCCGTCTGAGGAAGCGCAAACTCCTCGGCAACCAGATCGAACCAGGCAGACCCAGCGCCTGACAGAATAATGCGAGGCTCGGCAAACCCGCTTTCATCAGCTATGGCACGCGTCCTTGCTACGGTTTGCTTAAGAAAATCACGGATTTCGGCCTCCTCTTTCAGGACCCCCTCGTAGACCTCAACCCCTACCAGGGCCAATGCGTGTGGCCAGTGTGAAATGGCGTCTCGCACTGCCTTTTCCTGCTCCTCATTACGCACCCCAGTTCGCCCACCTGATACGCCGTATTCGAGTAGAACCCTGAGACGCTGACCTCTCCCGCTGAAGTAACGCCCCAGGCTTTCGACGTTCTGAGGGGAATCAACTACACAGCAAAAGCTGAAACCGGGATCGGCCTCTTGCAGATCGGCAATCAGGGCCATATTGGCTTGGCCAACCAGCTGATTGGCCATTAGCACACGCCGTATCTCGTGGGTAAACGCAACGCGAACCTGTGGTGCAGTGGCGAGCGTAATACCCCAGGCCCCCGCCTCCATTTGCCGCTTGAACAATGCCGGGCTCATGGTGGTTTTACCATGCGGCGCAAGCCGTACGCCGTATCGCTCCATGAACTGCTTCATCCACTGCAGGTTATGCTCGATACGCTGTTCCCGCAGTACCGCAACAGGCAGACTCACGTCCTCCTTCAAGATATCCCACCCTGAGGCGGCAACTTCTTGGGTGGAGACAGTACCCACTAACGAACCGAGACCTTTTCCGAGTCCATCGACTTGTTCAGATGCAGCATGGTGAAGCTTCACGGCGATTCCCCTGCCTGGCTTTTTGAAAGCAACATACACCGAAGCGAGGTTTTATCAATTGATTGTGAAAACTAATTTCATAAGCAGAAGACCTGATGCCGTTATTGGATAAAAACAGGTCGTATTTAGGGAGAGATTGTGCTTTTGGCAGGGCATGTAGAGACAATGGGCTCGTCTGTCATGACTTTGTGAGCAAAGCTCAATGCATCCTTTTGAGAGACCAGCCAAGCCCCTGAATGGCCTTCGCCCTTATATACATGAGCCTCAATTGTCGTACCGGCATTGCAGGCCTCCCGAACCAGTAGCTGCTGCCCCTCTGGACGAACATCCCGGTCCGCATCGCCGGTTCCGACAAACAAGGGCTGGTCCAGCTTCAAGGTATTGAAGCGATATTGAGGCAAAAGAATCTTGGCCATCGTCTTTACCGCCTCGGGTTGAACCGTATTAGCCTGAGTGAGGCCCGCCTGCATGACCTCTCGTGCCAAGGTGCCCACACACAAGCGGGCGGCCTTTTCGAATAACGGCATGGCTTTTGGCGTAAACAGCGTCGAAGCATCGGTTACTGGCTGCCTCTGATGGGCAACCAGAGCTACGTAAAACATATAGGCAATACCGGGATCCACCTGGTTAGGATCTACCCCCGAGACGGTCATCGTTCTTTCCGTCAGATACGGTATACCTGTGACTATCGTGCCCTTGATATCCAGCTCCGGCGCATACTCCTTGGCAAATCCGGCCGTCGCAAAGGCCGCCCCGCCCCCTTGGGACTGTCCTGCCACGATCACCTTGTTGGCGATAGGATATCGTCCATCTGTAACGGCGCGGATACTATCGAGCACACCGTAGGCCTCAGAGCGTTTGGTCAGGTAGGGATGCAAACCGGGCGTGCCAAGCCCCTCATAATCCGTCGCGACAATGGCGTAACCCTGCTTAAGCCAGCGATTCAAGTAATCTTTGTAAACGGTTGGTGCTTCATTCCAGGACGGCGCGCAGACATCGGCCACGCCTACCGTTCCATGAGCCCACGCAAGCAACGGCCACCCTCCCCCAGGCGGTCGCCCTTTGGGAACGAACAACTGACCAGAGACCGTAATGGGCGAGCTGTCCAGACCGCTCACTGACGTGTAAAGAATACGAAACTGCCCTTCTGCATCCTCCAACCGATTTTGTGGGGGAAGTGGCTCACTGCGCAGCAACTCACCTGCAGCGGTTGGAATAGGTTTATCCCACCGATAGAACGTTGAAACGCCACCGTCCCCCGAATCCCAAGACTCTTGAGCCTTGGCTGACTCTATTCCCACTAGTAACAACTGGGCACTGACCAGCAGAGTTGCTCTGAGCAGTCCTCTACGTTCATGAACAGGTCTTGCTCTGAATGACATCGTACTGTCTCTCTGCAGAGTTTATGGGACGGCTTTTATGCAAGACAGCGACGACGACTCATCGTTTGATCAATGCCCTTTTGACCTGCTGCGCCGTACCAGAAATAGGAGTGCGAAGGCTCGCACAGTTAAAAAACCGAAGACCGTCTATCCTGTTTTTGCTTGTCGTACCGCTTCGCTTGGAATACTGTATATCCAAACAGGAAAAGGACTGAGGTTGCATTATGTCGCTTGATCAAGCGGAAATGACAGTTAAGCAAGACCTGGAATGTGCTCTGGCATCGCTGGACATGCAGCGTGACGATTTTCTCGAACTGGCGCGCGGCATCAGACAGAAAATCTCGGAAGAGACTGAGGAAGCCGTTGAGCTGGAAGCCAATCTTGGCTGATTGCTCTTGAGTTAAACGGTACTTCTCCCGCTGCGGCTGCACCTGATCAGCCGCACGCTAATCTCCTGATTAAAGCTTTTTGCTATATCTATAGCGCCGGAAGCTATTTTATTAGCCCACTTGTGTAATCTTATAGTTCTAGATCCTTACATTATGGAATAAGAACATGAGAACCGCTCTGCGTCGTTATTTCACGTTTGCAAGCCTGGCTCTGGCACTCGGTATCTCCGTTAATGCCCATGCAGAAGACCTGTTAAAGGAAGTCAAGCAGCGCGGTACGCTGGTGATTGGGCTTGAGGGTACTTACCCTCCTTTCAGTTACCAGGATGAAAACGGCAAGCTGACCGGTTTTGAAGTCGAGTTTGCCCAGGCGCTGGCCAAAGAAATGGGCGTACAGCCAAAAATCCAGCCGGGCAAATGGGATGGTTTATTGGCCGCGTTGGATTCCAGGCGTCTGGATGTGGTGATCAATCAGGTCACCATTAGCGAAGAGCGCAAGAAAAAATATGATTTTTCGACGCCCTATACGATCTCCGGTGTCCAGGCAATGACTCGCAAGAACGAGCAGGACACCATCAAGAAGCCGGAAGACTTGGCCAACAAGAAGGTGGGTGTTGGTCTTGGTACCAATTATGAGCAATGGCTCAAGGAAAACGTACCACAGGCTGATGTTCGCACTTATGAAGACGACCCAACCAAGTTTCAGGACCTGCGTGTAGGTCGGATCGATGCCGTTCTGGTAGACCGACTGGCCGCCTTTGAAATGGCTGCTAAAACCGGCAACCAGTTTGTACCGGCAGGCGAACCGTTCAATCGTCAGGAGTCGGGCGTGGCCGAGCGCAAGGGAAATCCCGAATTCCATGCCGCCATCGACCAAGCCATTGCCAAGATGAAAGCTGATGGCACGCTGGCCAAGCTCTCACAGAAGTGGTTCAAGGCTGACGTCACTCAATGAGCGAATCCAGCCTTCAACTGATACTGGATTCGCTTCCGTTTCTGCTCAAAGGTGCTGTCTGGACTGTACTACTCAGTCTGGGCGGCATGTTTTTCGGGCTGGTGCTGGGGTTCTTTCTGGCACTGATGCGGCTTAGCCAAAGCATGGTAGTGCGCGCAGTAGCGCGGGTATACGTGTCCTTCTTTCGAGGCACCCCACTGCTCGTGCAACTGTTCATGATCTATTACGGCTTGCCTGAGCTGGGCATTCAGCTAGATCCTCTGCCCGCTGCGCTCGTGGGTTTTTCGCTGAATATGGCCGCTTACATCTGTGAGATTCTGAGGGCAGCCATTGCCTCGATTGACCGAGGACAATGGGAGGCGGCTGCCAGCATTGGCATGACACGGACACAGACACTGCGTAGGACCATCCTTCCTCAGGCAGCCCGTACGGCGCTCCCACCTTTAGGTAACAGCTTCATTTCGCTGGTAAAGGATACCTCTCTTGCGGCTACCATTCAGGTCCCAGAGATGTTTCGCCAAGCGCAGCTCATTACGGCGCGTACCTTTGAAATCTTCAGCATGTATCTAACGGCAGCATTGATCTACTGGGTTCTGGCCAGCACCCTGGCGGCGTTGCAGAACACGCTGGAAAATCGGGTAAACCGGCATGATCAGGAGCGTTGAGTCATGATTGAAGTACGTAACCTGACCAAGTCATTCAATGGCCAGCCGGTGCTCAAGGGGATCAATCTGGATGTAGCAGCGGGCGAAGTCGTTGCCATTATTGGCCCCAGTGGCTCCGGCAAGACTACCCTGCTTCGTTGCCTGAATCTTCTTGAAACGCCCGATAAAGGCCGTATCCGCGTTGCGAATATCTCTATTGATGCAAGTCAGAACCTGAACTCGCAGCAGAGCCAGATTCGGGCGCTCCGCCAACGCGCCGGCTTCGTATTTCAAAGTTTTAACCTTTTTCCTCATCGTACGGCTCTGGAAAACGTGATCGAAGGGCCGATTGTGGTCAAACGGGAGGCCAGGGAATCCGCCGAAGCCCGGGGCCGGGCATTACTGGCGAAGGTAGGCCTGGCGGGCAAGGAAGATGCGTATCCCAGACGGCTATCCGGCGGACAGCAGCAGCGCGTTGCCATTGCCCGTGCGCTGGCGATGCAGCCCGAGGTTATTCTCTTCGATGAGCCCACGTCAGCCCTTGATCCTGAGCTGGTCGGTGAGGTGCTGACAGTCATTCGTGACTTGGCCAATGAGCAGCGGACCATGGTAATCGTGACGCACGAGATGAGCTTCGCCCGTGACGTGGCGCATCGCGTGCTGTTTGTCGATCAGGGCGTGATCGTGGAACAAGGAGAAGCTAAGGAGCTGTTTGCCGATCCCCAGGAAGAACGGACGCAACGATTCTTGAGCAAATTCAGAAGTCATGAAGGTTAGGCGCTAACCTCTGTGGCCTGTTGGTCACTGCTTGTCGGGCCACCTCGGTTAATAGCTGGAACAGCCTATTAACCGAGGTGGCCCAAGATTACTTGGCGCTGTTTCGAGCTAGTCAGTGCATTTAAACGATAAACATATTTAATTCATGACTATATCGCTTTCGATGCTTGTAACGGCTTGTAATCGAGAATGCAAAGAATACGCATAATCAAACAGTCGCTTTCTTGTTGATCCGCATGCATGATTTGCGGCCTTTTCAGCTGGCTGAGCCCGTTCGCTATGAATTTACGTTTTTGCCTCATTGCCATGACGGCCCTGGCAGTTATTGGCGATAACATGCTCATTCCGTTTTATCCGCAATACTTTGCTAGCCGTTTTGACGATCCTCGTCCCGAGCAGGTCGGTGCCTACCTGGCTGCTATTTGCGTTGTTGTCATGTTTGCCTTTCCTCTCTGGGCCAAACTGGCCAAGCGGGTGCATCCTATTCGGATCCTGATCTGGACACAGTTGGCTGCGGGGCTGCTCAGCGTATGCTGCTATACCATCGACTCCCTGCCCTTGTTCTGGGTTGTCTCACTAGGCATGGTGGTCTTCAAGGGCAGCTATCTCTTGATGTATCCCTATGTGATGAGTCTGGAAGCCAAGGAAAGCCACACGCGAACCATTGGCACATTGTCGGTTGTGGTGCATTTCGGAGCCATCTTTGGCGCCGCTGTGGGCGGGCTGGTTCTCCAGGCGCTGGAAATGGGCGAAGTGTTCCTGATCATGGCGCTGGGCGACTTCATTCAGATGGCGATCTGTATGCGTCTGATGCGAGACAAACCTCCCGCTTCGGGAGAAGCTCCAGCCTCCAGCGAAACCCCGGAACAATCTGCAGCCGAAGTGCCTATCGCCAAACCAGGTAGCCACCTGATCATTTACAAGCTCTGTCTGATCATGTTGCTGTTCTACTTCAGTGCCTATGTCATTCGACCGTTCTTCTCGGTTTACTGGCAACAGGTTTCCGCTCTGGAAAATGAGCTCGTCACCGGCTTCGTCTATTCGCTGCCAGGCGCTGTAGCGCTAGTTGCACTCTGGTGGAGCAAGCGAGCCAGCCAACAAGGCCAGGCCTGGGAAGGTATCCTGTCCGCCCTGCTGCTTGGCGTCTGCGGTATTTTCATTCAGGGCGTTGAAAACGAAGTGGCCATCCTAGGAGGCCGTCTGCTGTTCGGCTGGGCCTTGTATCAGGTCACGGTGCGCCTGGATGCGCTCATGTTCGAGATGAGCAAGCCCGAGGCGTATGCTGTGGACTTCAGCAAGGTCAATTTTTTCCAAAGTCTGGGTGTCATGTGTTCATCCTATGGCGCTGGGCTTCTCGTCAGCCATTTCACGCTTTCTACGCCGTTCTGGGTAGGCGCAGCCGGCCTGCTGCTCACGGCAGTTCTCTTTCCGCTACTGGTTAAAGCGCCCAACAAGGCTGCAACAGCGGCCAAGGCGTAAATGGTTGAGGCGGTGGCAACCCTCTGCCACCGCTCACCCTGTTCCGCTCATCGCAATCTAGCGAAATGTGACACCTGGATTGCTAATGATAATTTGATGCATTTGTATTTAAGTGTTTAAATCGGCATTTCCGAGCATGTCCTCCCGAACGGCCGAACCAGACGTTCGGGAGATGACATCTAACCTCGTTCTGGGTCCGACGTATGACGATTCAGGTAAAGACTGATCTTACCCGCCTGCTGGATCTTTCCGCCCTTTCCTATTTAGGGCTCAAGGGAACGATAGGCCCTGCAGGCCCGGATGACCTCGCCTGCGGCAGTGCCAAAAACCATGTGCGCATTGCAGCGCTTTATGACCATTGGCAGCAGGCCCATCCGGAGGCCGGCCCCCATTACTGGTCAGCGCGTAGCTGGACGCTCATGGTCTGGCAGCCGATCTACCTGACGATTCTGGGTGTCCACCTCGGTCGATGTGCTCCTTCTCTCGATCAGTTTGCCCAGCGCGTACACCACGGGTTCGTGGCAGGGTTTTACCTGCATGATCATTGTCCCTATATCGCCGACCAGGACACGTTGATTCGTGTCGCCGCCAAGCAATTACAGAACCTTTGCGAACGGCAGCTGGAAGAAGCAGGCACGGTTTTCAAGCTCAACCCGAAAATGGCCCGCCGTCTGGCAGCAGACTGTGTGCTGGCAGCCCTTCTCTATGTGCAGAACAACCTGCGCGAAACGCTATGCAACACCCGTATGCGTGTGCTGGAAGGTATGTGGCTAGAAGCGCTGGGCCTCAAGGACAACAGCGAGCTGATCTGCATTGCGCTTGACGACGGACAAGAGCGGCTGGCGCTTGGACGCAAGGTCTGCTGCCAACACTTCCGCCGCGCAGATGGCGAATTATGCAGCACCTGCCCCAAGCTCAAGCAGGAAGAGCGCATTGCCCGTTTACGACAGGAGTTAACCCTTGAAGCTGCAACTCACTGATATCCGCGTCAACCGCGGCGGACGACTCATTCTGAGTCTGGACCAGCTGCGGCTTGCCGGAAATGAGCTGACAGTCATTCTAGGGCATAACGGTTCCGGCAAGTCGACATTGATGAACCTGCTGGCGCGTCAGACCGTGCCCGACAGTGGCAGGATCGAGCTGGATGACCAGCCCATCGCACGGTTGAGCCAGCGGGAATTTGCGCGGCTGATTGCCTTTCTGCCTCAGCGGTTGCCGGAAGTCGCCGGGCTTACAGTACGTGAACTGGTGCGCCTGGGCCGTTTTCCCTGGCGCGGTCTGTTAGGCCGCTGGCAGCGTGAAGATCTGACGATCATCGAGCGAGCCATGCAACAAACCGATGTGGCACATTATGCCGATCACCTGACCGACACCCTTTCCGGCGGCGAACGGCAACGGGCCTGGATTGCGATGCTGCTAGCCCAAGAATCGCCACTGATTCTGCTAGATGAACCCACATCGGCCCTGGACCTCTCCCATCAGTATGAGCTGATGGGCCTTTTACATGAGCTGAACCAGAAGACCGGCCGCGGAATTGTCGTCATTCTGCACGACATCAATCTGGCTACACGTTATGCCGACCGTATCGTTGCCCTCAAGCAGGGTCGGCTGTTCTTTGACGGGACGCCACAGGCCTTGTTGTCCAGTCGTTTGCTATCCGAGCTGTACGAGATCGATATTCAACTCATTGAGCAGCCTGCGGCGCAGCGCAAGATTGCGGTTGTCGCCTGAAGATGCACGTTACCCGCACCGGGACGGGCGTCCCGTCCAGAAACATGTTATCTACTGCACCAGGTCTTCTGCGTTATCCGCTCACGCTACTGTCATTGCTTCTGGTACTGCTCGTACACCTGCAGATTGCTTCACCGCTGTCGTTAGGTCAGCAGTGGCATGCATTGTTCGATGCAGTCAGCCAGGATTTCACGCTGCTGCAATTCCGTGACTCGGCTCTGCCGCGGGTTGTAATGGGTCTTCTGGTTGGGGCAGCGTTGGGCTTATCAGGCAGTCTTCTTCAGCAATTGACGCAAAATCGTCTGGTTTCACCCATGACTATCGGGTCGGCCTCAGGGGCATGGTTGGGACTGGTTTGTGCCACGCTGATTGCACCAACCCTGGCTGCCGATCATGGTGAATGGGCCGCGCTACTGGGCGCAATGGCTGCAGTAGGCATTGTCCTGTTGATTGCAGGGCGATCTGGTATTGCTGGTCTTCCAATCGTTTTGGCCGGTATGGCCATGAATCTTCTTCTAGGAGCGCTGGCCTCGGGGCTCGTATTGCTCAACGATCAGTACGCCCGGAATCTTTTCCTCTGGGGGGCTGGCGATCTGGCGCAAATGGACTGGCAATGGGTCATCTGGCTGCTGCCCAAGCTGGCGGTCGGTCTGCTTGTCCTGGCCTTTGCCCAGCGACCGTTGACCCTGCTGCGCCTGGGCAGTGAAGGCGCACAAGCACGCGGCATGAATTTATGGCCGGTTATGTTGATGCTGTTTCTCGCCTCACTGTGGCTCACATCCGTTTCCATTACCGCGGTCGGCCTGATTGGATTCATTGGTCTGCTCACACCTAATCTTGCGCGGTTGTTCGGCGCTCGTACCGCCTTTGATGAGCTGCTTTACAGCACGCTGCTGGGAGCTGTTCTACTGCTGACAACCGATGCACTGGCTGTGCTCGCCAGTCAATGGACGATCAACCTGATTCCCAGCGGAGCCGCGGCCGCATTGATAGGTGCACCGGCACTCTTATGGCTTTCGCGCCGCAAAATGTCGGCAGAAGATCAGCGTGGACTGATGCTCCCAGGCAATAGCGACCGGAGAATCACCACATCAGGCTGGGTAATTATTCTGGGCATTGCCCTGGCGATTGTATTACTGACCCTATGCTTGGCGCCGGGCGCCCAAGGATGGCAATTGAACTGGCCCTCCTCCCTCGTCTGGTCCTTTCGCTGGCCGCGGACGCTAACGGCCGCCTCGGCAGGATTCGGACTGGCGATTGCAGGCGTCATTCTTCAACGTCTGCTGCGCAACCCTTTGGCGAGTCCGGACATTCTTGGCCTTTCCGCTGGGGCAACGCTGGCCCTTCTCATAAGTGCGTTTGTCATGGGTGGGACTATCCAGACTGCAGGCGGGCCATTGGCGGCTTTTGCCGGGAGCATGCTGGTCTTAGCTGTACTGCTTCTGTTTGGTCGCCGGCACCAATACGCACCGGGCATGCTGGCATTAGTAGGCATCTCCCTGATGGCATTGCTGGACGCCATCCTTCAATTTGCCCTGGCCAAGGGGACAGCAGACTCCTTCGCCATCATGGGCTGGTTGGCAGGTTCGACCTACCGGGTTTCGGCCAGCCAGTCTGTCGGACTTTGTGTAGGCGTTCTGCTTATCGGAGGGGTCAGTCTATTGTTCCATCGAGGCCTGTCGCTGATTTCGATAGGTGACGGCGTGGCCCTTGGTCGCGGCCTGAATCTGACGCGCCTACGTATCGTGCTATTGGTTCTGGTTTCGCTGATGTGCGCGCTCGTGACCAGCGTAATGGGGCCGGTCGCCTTTCTGGGCCTGCTGGCACCGCATATTGCAGCCATCCTGGGTGCCAGGAAAGTCCTGCCTCAACTCTTGCTCGCCACCACGCTGGGTAGCGTCTTGATGCTTGTTGCCGATTGGATAGGCCGCGTCATGATCTATCCGCTTCAGATGCCGGTAGGCATTGTGGCGTCCGTTCTGTGTGGAGTCTATTTCATTATTTTGTTAGCCAGACAGCGAGGCGCGTAGGGTTGCTCAAGCATAAAATCAGTCCCAGCCTGCTCCGTTGGGTCCTAACCGGACTCTTAATGATCGGCTCTGCACTCGCTCACGCAGCCGAAACACCGCAGCGGGTAGTCGCGCTCACCTGGGAAGCGGCTGAGCATTTGGTCGAAATGGGGATCACGCCCTTGGCGGTAGCGGACGCCGATGACTACAAGGTGTGGGTCGTGCGCCCTGCTTTGCCATCATCGGCTCTCAATGCTGGAAGCCGTGTCGAGCCCAATCTTGAGCTCTTGGCCGAACTCAAGCCAGACCTGATCATCTCCAGCCCGGCTCTTGAAGATCTACGTGGCAAGCTTGAACGGATCGCCCCGGTAGAGTCATTCGACAGCTATCGACAGGATCACAACAATTACGAAACCGCACGGCAAAATTATCTGACTCTGGCCAAGCAGTTTAATCGCCTCGATCAGGCACAGCAGCGCTTGGCGGAAATGGATCGCCATATTGCTGAACTAAGGCAGCGGCTGCTGGAGCACTTCAATGGCGAACCTCCGAAGGTCACGGTGATTCGCTTTTCTACGCCGGCGGTGGCTTATGTGTATGGCGACAACTCCATGCCCCAATATGCCATGAACCTACTGCATCTTCAGCCTGCCTACCCATTGCCAGCCACTGCCTGGGGTATCACACAGAAACCTATCAGTGAGTTGGGGAAAATACGTGAAGGCGCTGTACTGCATATCGAGCCGTTTGCCCAGGAAGACAAACTCTTTCCTACCCGCCTCTGGCAGGCTATGCCATTCGTGCAAGCACGTCGATTTGCTACGGTCCGCTCAACCTGGACTTATGGCGGTGTTTTTTCGGTGGAATATCTGGCTGAGTCGCTTGTAGACGCGCTCCTGACCTTACAGCCTGAGTAACGAGCTTTCTGCTCTTAAGCTCGCTCTAAGCTTATAGCTCGAAAGTATTTATAACTCTTTTTAAATTCCTTTAACGTCTATTTACCGGATCACCGGACCTGCACTGATTTTTCATCTGTCGGTCCGGCTCCGCTGTGGATCTGGCCGGCATTGCTCATTGCGAGGCCGTATGCTCAAGCCAGATACCCTTCTTGATAACGACCAGGATGTAGCTCCACCCGTCTACCCTGCCCGTATTCTCACTACCGACGCCGAAGCCATTGCTGCTGCTCATGAGCTAGCCCGTTTCGCTGCGCAAGAAGCATCGCTGCGTGATCAGGAGCGCAAACTTCCCTGGGCCGAAATCGAGCGTTTTACTACCAGCGGTCTGGGTAGCGTATTCGTTCCCAGAGCCTTTGGAGGCCCTCAGGTTTCCTTTGTAACGATTGCTGAAATCTTCAAGATCATTGCCAAGGCTGATCCAGCACTGGCTCAAATTCCCCAAAATCATTTCAGCATTCTCAATGTCATTCGAAGCGTAGCGTCCGCCGAGCAACAGCAGCGTCTATTCGAAAGTGTGTTGGCTGGCTGGAGAATAGGCAATGCAGGCCCCGAGCGCGGCAGCAAACATACATTGGACCTGAAAGCGCGCCTGACATCCGAAGGTGATCACTTCCGCTTGAACGGCGAAAAGTTTTATTCGACAGGTGCCCTGTTTGCCCATTGGGTAACCGTCAAGGCATTGGATGAAACCGGACGACAAGTCATGGCGTTCGTCCGGCGCGGAACACCGGGGCTTCGAATCATTGATGACTGGTCCGGCTTTGGACAGCGCACCACAGCAAGCGGAACAGTCATTCTCAATAATGTTCGTCTCCCCGCAGAAGACATTATTCCGATCGGATTGCTAAGCACTAAGCCTTCCTTACAAGGTGCGTACGCGCAGCTGATCCATGCAGCCATCGATGCAGGCATAGCCCTGTCTGCTTTGGCTGACTTGAGGTGGTTTGTTGTTGGTAAAACTAGACCCTGGCCTGAGGCTGGTATTACTAAAGCACGAAATGAGCTTTATCTGATTGCAGAGGTTGGACGGCTAGAAGTTGAACTGCATGCAGCTGAGGCGCTACTGCAAAAGGCAGCCGAAGTGCTTGATTCCTTTAAGGACCAGCCTGTTGATGAATTGCAGGCTGCTCAAGCCTCAATCGCAGTAGCCCAGGCCAAGGTACTGACCTCTGAGATTGCGCTAGCCGCAAGTGAAAAACTCTTCGAGCTGGCTGGCAGCCGAGCCACGCTAGCTGAGTTCAACCTTGACCGACATTGGCGCAACGCACGGACGCATACCCTTCATGACCCTGTGCGCTGGAAAGTACATGCCATTGGCAATTATCACTTGAATGGCATATCCCCTGCCCGCCACGCCTGGATCTGAGCCATGAATGCACCTGTATTGCACGGTATTGCCGACCGGATCGAAAGTGATGAACAGGCATTAATGATTGCTACCGAGCTGGCCACCCTTTTCAAGCAAGACGCCGCTCAGCGGGATCAACATCGGACGCTGCCGTGGAGTGAATTGGAGCAGTTCTCCCAGTCCGGGCTCTGGGCCATTACAGTACCCAAAGCGCAGGGAGGTGCTGAAGTCTCCAGCGTAACGCTTGCCAAGGTCATCGCTATTATTGCTGCGGCAGATGGCTCCCTGGGCCAGATACCGCAAAATCACTACTACGCCTTGGAAGTGCTGCGGGTAAATGGCAGTGCTGAACAGCAGCGCAAGCTGTATACCGAGGTGCTGGCGGGTGCCCACTACGGCAATGCACTGGCCGAGATTGGCACCAAGACGGTACTGGACCGCACTACCCGTCTCATATCTGACGGGGACGGTTTCAAGGTCAACGGGCGCAAGTTCTATGCAACCGGCGCACTGTATGCTCAGCGCATCCCCACCTCGGTTGTGGATGACGAAGGCAAGCAGCGGCTGGCCTTTATCCCGCGCACCCGTGAGGGCGTAACCGTCATTGATGACTGGTCTGGCTTTGGGCAGCGGACCACAGGCAGCGGCTCGGTCGTGCTGGATAATGTCGCGGTAACGGCTGATGAGGTCGTACCCTTTCAGACAGCATTCGAGCGCCCTACTACGGTAGGCCCTTTTGCCCAGCTGTTACACGCAGCGATCGATACAGGCATTGCGCGAGGTGCTTATGAGCATGCCCTTCTTTTTGTCCATGAACAGGCACGTCCCTGGCCCGATTCCGGTGTTGAGCATGCCTACGAAGACCCCCTGACGATCAGTGACATAGGTCGGCTGGCCATACGTGTTGCCGCCGCGGAGGCCTTGCTTGAGCGGGCTGGAGAGGCACTCGATAAGGCGCAGCAAGGTCCGACCGCAGACACCGTAGCTGCCGCCTCCATTGCGATCGCTGAGGCGCGTGCGTTGAGTACAGAGGCCTCTCTACTGGCTGGTAATAAACTCATTGAGCTGGGTGGTGCCAGGGCCAGTCTGGCAGAGCATGGGCTTGATCGTTACTGGCGTAATGCACGTGTACATACCCTGCATGACCCCGTGCGCTGGAAATATCACGCCATTGGCGACTACTACCTGAACGATACCCTGCCGCCCCGACGCAGCTACCTCTGAGGTTGTCATGGCAAAGAAACAGATTCGGCTAAACGCCTTCAACATGAATTGTGTCGGGCACATCAACCATGGGCTCTGGACGCATCCACGGGATGCGTCCACCCAGTACAAGACGCTGAGCTATTGGACTGAGCTGGCTAAGCTGCTGGAGCACGGTTTATTCGACGGTTTATTCCTTGCTGACATCGTAGGGGTCTACGACGTGTACGGTGGCGGTATCGACCTCACGGCGAGGGAGTCCATCCAGCTTCCGGTTAACGACCCTCTCCTTCTTGTCTCTGCCATGGCGTCCCATACCACGCACCTTGGGTTTGGTGTGACTGCAAATCTCACCTATGAACATCCGTACCTGCTGGCTCGACGGTTCTCAACGCTGGATCACCTAACGGCCGGCCGTATCGGCTGGAACATCGTGACGGGCTATCTGGACAGCGCAGCCAGGGCGATGGGGCTTACCGCTCAGCATGAGCACGATCGTCGCTACGATCAGGCTGATGAATATCTAAGCGTGCTTTACCAACTGTGGGAAGGCAGCTGGGAAGATGATGCTGTCATCGCTGACCGCCTGGGCCGTGTCTACGCACGACCGGATAAGGTGCACAAGGTTAGACACCACGGAGCGTTCTACGACGTTGAAGGTTATCACCTGAGCGAACCCTCCCCACAGCGCACACCTCTGCTTTACCAGGCTGGATCCTCCGAGCGCGGTGTCCATTTCGCCGGGCAACATGCGGAATGCGTTTTCATTGGCGGTCAGAATATTCAGGCGGTCCGGCATCAGGTTGACCGAACACGTGCCTGCGCAGTAGCCGCCGGGCGTACGCCGGACGCCATCAAAGTCTTTATGGGGTTGAGCGTGATCGTTGCGCCGACTGAAGCTGAGGCCCGGGAAAAGCATGCGGACTATCTACGCTACGCCAATCCAGAAGCAGGCCTTGCTCACTTTTCCAGCTCGACAGGTATCGACTTCGCAGGTTATGGGCTTGATGAGCCTATCCGTTATCAAAAGACCAATGCTATCGAGTCGGTCGTCAAGGCGTTTACCGCCAAGGACAGTGGTTGGACCAAGCGCAGGCTCCTTGAGCAGCACGCCTTGGGCAGCCGATACCCGCTTGTTGTTGGCTCGCCAAGCCAAGTGGCGGATGCACTGGAGCAATGGATCGACGAAACCGGGCTAGATGGATTCAACCTGACACGCATCGTTACGCCGGAAAGCTATACGGATTTTATCGACTTAGTAATTCCAGAGTTGCAGGCACGGGGTCGCTACAAGACAGCCTACGAGCCAGGCACCCTGCGTGAAAAGCTGTTCGCCCAAGGTGCTCGGTTACCACCAGACCATGCCGGTACACATTGGCGAAACCTGACACATCAGGTCAGCCAAACGGCTAGACGAACTGCAATTTGATCTCAACGACTACTGGAACGCTTCCAGCCTCGCCTCCCATGACCTTGAACAGGATGACCGATATGCTGCACCGATTGAACCCAGGCCGTGGCTGGATAAAGACCTTCGCCCTTACAGCACTGCTAGGCGCTGCAGGCATGACCCACGCGGCCGATCTTAATGAGCCACTGAAACTCGGCACAACAGCAGCCTTTGCCCCTCCACTGGAAGCGGCTGTAGCTGAAGCTGGAAAGCAAGGGTTGAAGGTAGAGCTGGTCGAGTTTACCGACTGGATCGCCCCTAATGTCAGCTTGGCTAACGGGGACATTGACGTGAACTACTTCCAGCACATTCCGTTTCTAGAAAATGCACGAAAGGAAGGTGGTTATGACCTGATTCCCTATGCCCCCGGCATCATCAACAACGTAGGCCTCTATTCGAAAGAGTATAAACGCTTCGAAGACCTGCCGGACGGCGCCCGTGTGGCAATTGCCAATGACCCTGTCAATGGAGGACGTGGCTTACAACTACTGGAAAAAGCAGGCCTGATCACCTTGAAGCCCGACGTGGGATACAAGGCGACTCCAGCCGACATCCTGACCAATCCCAAGCATATACAGATCATCGAGCTGGAAGCCGTTCAACTGGTGCGCGCCTATGATGATGTCGATCTGGTCCAGGGCTACCCGGCCTACATCCGCCTGGCCAATACCTTCGACCCCTATTCGGCTCTGCTTTTTGACGGGCTTGATCACCCTGAATATGTCATCCAGTTCGTCATTCGGCCTGACCGGCAGAACGACGAACGCCTGCGCAAGTTCGTCAATATCTATCAGCATTCCCCGGCTGTGCGTGCAGCCTTGGACAAGGCGCACGGAACCCTTTACCAAACCGGCTGGAGGAGCTGATTCATGGCGGGATCGATTACACCTATTCGGCAGGCTCGAAACACTCATGAAGCAGAGGCGGACCAATCCTCTCATGCACTACCCTACCCCCTTACCTCTACCGCACTGGAACGCGCCGAGACCCATATCCGCTTTCAGGATGTTGGTAAAACCTATAACGGTGAGCAAGGGCCAGTGCGTGCGCTGCATGGTATAGATCTGGCTGTGCGCAGGGGTGAGATATTCGGCATCATCGGGCGCAGTGGTGCGGGCAAGTCTTCCCTGTTAAGGACAATCAACCGACTCGAGCAGCCAAGCGAAGGACAGGTTCTGATAGACGGCGAGGATATTGGACGCTACGGCACAAGCGAGCTGGTTGCCTTGCGCCGACGTATCGGCATGATCTTTCAGCACTTCAATCTGCTTTCTGCCAAAACCGTACGGCAAAATGTGGAATTGCCTCTTAAAGTCGCTGGCGTACCGTGGCAGGAGCGGCAGCAGAAAGTCACCTCACTCCTCAAGCTGGTAGGTCTGGAAAACAAGCATGATGCCTATCCTGCACAGCTGTCTGGTGGTCAGAAGCAACGCGTCGGTATTGCTCGGGCGCTTGTCCATGATCCCGACATCCTGTTGTGCGACGAAGCGACTTCAGCGCTGGACCCTGAAACGACACAGGCCATTCTGGCGCTGCTGCGTGATATTAATCGATCGCTGGGACTGACCATTGTATTGATCACCCATGAAATGGAGGTGATTCGCGAAATCTGCGATCGTGTCGTCGTGCTTGAGTGTGGTGCAGTAGTCGAACAAGGCCCCGTATGGAGAGTCTTTGGTGATCCCCACCATGACGTGACCCGCACCCTGCTCTCTCCGTTGCAGCAAACGCTATCAGATGATCTTAAAGCGCGTCTGCAGACACAACCGCTACGCCAGAACGATACCCTCCTACTTGAACTGCGCCTAAACGGCACCAACAGCCGTGAGCCTGACCTGGGATTACTCTTCAACGCGCTGGGTGGACAGCTCACGCTTATCAGATCAAGCATCCAACGACTTCAAGGGCGCACGGTAGGCCATCTGCTGGTCTCGATTAGGCACTATCCCCACGCTCAGGAAGAGCTGATCAAGCGGGCTCGGCATATTTTCGACGATGTGGAGGTATTGGGTTATGTCGCTGCTGATTGATCGTCTATGGCAAGGGCTACTGGATACGCTGCTAATGGTAGGCGTCTCATCCCTGATCGCATTGATTGCCGGTATTCCACTGGCTGTATTTTTGGTTACCAGTGGTAAAGGTGGAATGTTCGAGGCTGTCCGCCTGAACACGCTGATTGGGAGTGTCGTCAATCTCTTCCGCTCCATTCCCTTTCTGATCCTGATGGTGGCTCTTATTCCGTTCACCCGCCTGATTGTAGGCACCACTTACGGTGTATGGGCCGCCGTCGTACCGTTGGCTATCGCAGCAACGCCCTTCTTCGCCCGTATCGCTGAAGTGAGCCTGCGTGAGGTAGACCATGGTCTGATCGAGGCCGCCCAGGCCATGGGATGCCAACGCCGACATATCGTCTGGCATGTTCTGCTACCTGAGGCCATGCCGGGTATCGTGGGCGGATTCACCATTACGCTTGTTACGATGATCAATTCCTCTGCCATGGCGGGTGCCATTGGTGCGGGCGGCCTGGGAGATCTTGCTTATCGCTATGGTTATCAGCGGTTCGATGTGTCAGTTATGTTCATTGTCATTACAGGGCTGGTATTACTTGTCACATTGATTCAATTTGGCGGGGATCGCTTGGCGAAGGCGTTAAACCATCGAGCATGAGCCGATAAAAAAGGCCAGTCGGGAGCCCGCTGGCCTTTTTTGCATTCGTATGAAGTTCAAAACAGTTCGATCTTGAGTCCTTCGGACTGCACTTCGTGTCCCCGACCTATCTCTTCAAGATGGCCTTTGTGCTGTGAGTGCGTCACGTAGCTGTTCAGGTGCTTTTGCATCCGAGCATCGAGATCAGGTAGCTCCCCCGGCTGACAGGTTTCAGGTGAGGCAAGCCCGACACCATAGGCCTCCATAACATCGCTCAAGGTGTCCAGCATATGACTGCTCTGCTCCAAGCGCTGACGTAGCGGGTCCTGGAACTGCAAGCAGGACAGCACGTTTTGAAGGTCATTATTTACTTCGGAACTCAACCCCTTAACGCCGCTCACTACAGTTGTCATGCAATCAGCTGCTTCCTGCAGATATTTGACCATCGAGCGCAACTCATTACCCACATGATCCAACCCGCTCTTGGCTAAAAAATCCTCTTGGCGATTTTGGGCTGCTGTTGACTCTTCTTCAAAGCGCGAGGCCAGATTTTGGATGGTTGAAGAGATTGAATTAGCAGCTTCTGCCGTACGGGCAGAAAGATTACGTACTTCGGTGGCCACTACAGCAAATCCACGTCCAGAGTCCCCTGCCCTTGCAGCCTCGATGGCAGCATTAAGCGCGAGCAGGTTGGTCTGCTTGGCAATATCGCTGATGAGTGCAATCAATGGTCCCGTCGCCTTGACCTCTTCATATAGTCGGCGCATACGCTCGATATCGCTGCTCAGGCTTTCTTTGCGCTCCTTCTCAAATGAAGACAGCGTAGCCAATGTCTTCTCGTTGCGCAGCTGATGGCTATCCGCCTCGCGAGATAATTGCTTAGCAGAGCTACAGCCTTCACTTACCGTCTCGGATAGCTTCTGACCTGTAAGATGAATGTTATTGAGACGCTCAATTGCACACAGTACATTGCGCTCGGTCTCATCACTCACCTCTTTCAGGTTACGCTGCACGATGCGGCTCAGGCCAGGTACGGCATTTGCCGTGGCGACTGTCTTATCAAACAGTCCCGCATGTGTGCTTCCCTCTTCCAGCGGCTCAGAAACATGGACAGAGATCTGGGACAACTTCCACGTCATTAATAACAATGGAATGGAGAAAAACACGGCGACGCCCATGCAGGCCAGGGTTGACTGTTGCGCCAGCCAAGCCGACCAGACCGGCGAGCTGAGGCCCAGCGCCACGATGGTCAGCAACAATCCGGCTTTGAGGTAGGCTTGGTTGTTCATTTTGGCTCCTTAGGCGCCCGGCAGGACTTGCTTGATGACCTTGAGCAGGTCCGCTGCCCCGACAGGCTTCACTAGCCAGCCGGTGGCACCATTCTTTTTGGCCTCGTCACGCTTGCTTTGCTGGCTCTCGGTAGTGAGCGCCAGAATGGGAACAAAGCGCATTCCAGGTAACGCACGAGCCTTGCCGATCAGCTCAATACCACCCATGTTGGGCATATTGATGTCGGTGATGATCAGATCCGGCTTGTAGCCGCCTTGCAGCTTGCTCATCGCCTGCACGCCATCATTGGCCGCCTCGACTTTAAAGCCGGACATTTCCAAGCTGCTGCGCAGACTCATCAGCATGGTCGCGGAGTCGTCGACGATCATGATGTTCTTGCTCATTTCACTCTCTCCTACGCATTCAGTGCGGCTTCAAGCCACACCTTTATATCGGTATTTTTCGGCCAAACTGAAACGTTTGGTTTCAATGCCATAAGTACTTGCAGATCAGCGGTATGCAGGTGTTCGAGGTCACCCAGATTGACCTTTGCGGCCGGGTTTTTCACCAGCCATTCCAGCAGGGTTTCGGCCTCTTCCACCGTGACTTGATCAGCCAATACGGCTACGCTTTTCTTGAAGGTAATGCTCATTCGAATAGCTCCGTGGGGTTGAGGATCATTAGGATGGAACCATCCCCCATCACGGCCGTACCGGAGTAACCAGATAGCTCACCGAGAATGCCCACCATGGGCTTTAGGATGATGTCGATCGAGCCGTGGAAATCATCAATGATCAGGCCGACCAGCTCGCCTCGGCTGCGTAGCACCATCAAGGCGTACTCATCATCCTCGTTAAGCACCTGCTCCTCGGAGACCGCCAGCATCTGGTTCAAACTCTTGAGCGGAATCGTGCGACCGCGCAGTTGCGCGGTGGGCTGATGCTTGATGGTATGGATCGAATCCTTAGGTAAGCGCACGGTTTCCATGACTTGATCCATGGGAATGCCAAAGCGCTGACCGCCTGACTCAATCACCATGACCTGCGTTACTGCCATGCTCAGCGGCAGTGTCAGGCTCAGCTGCGTACCCTTGCCGACCTGACTGGTCAGGCGCAGTTGGCCGCCCACTTTTTCGATACCTGAGCGCACCACATCCATACCAACGCCACGGCCGGACAGATCGGAAATCTGCTCCGCAGTCGAAAAGCCCGGCAGGAAGACCAGATTGACCAGCTCCTGATCACTCATCGCATCCAGGGCGGTCTGTTCGACCAGACCTTTACCAGCCACCTTGGCCTTGATCTTTTGTGGATCGATACCGCGACCATCGTCTTCAATAACAATAACCACATGGTCCGCGTTCTGGCTGGCGCGAATACGCAGCGTGCCGGTTTCCGGCTTGCCAGCGTTTGTACGCTCCTCCGGAAGCTCCAGCCCGTGATCCATGGAGTTACGGACGATATGCACAAGCGGATCGGCCAAGGCCTCGATCATGGATTTGTCCGCTTCGGTGTCTTCCCCTTCCAGGATGAGGTTGACCTTCTTGCCCAGCTTGCGCGCGATATCACGCACCAGACGCGGGAAGCGCTGCAGCACGAAAGAAACCGGCATCATGCGTACTTGCATGATGGCGTCCTGCAGGTCTTCGGCGATACGGTTGACTACGGCATATTGAGCCTTGATCTCTCGCGCCAGCTCGCGCTGACCATATTGGTCTTCAGCACGCTCGGCCAGATAGGGTAATCCGTTCTTGGCAACTACAATCTCGCCAATCAGGTTCATTAGGCGGTCGATCTTTTCCTGCTCGATCTTGAGGACCTTAGGCGTAACATGATTGCCAGCCTCCTCCTGACGCCGACCGGCAGATGCCTCGGAAGGCGCGCGTGCAGCTTCCGCCACCGGAACAACAGGTGCTGCGGGATCAAGCTGTGCCGACAGCCATGCGCTCATGGCCTCTTGAGTACGACCCTCTTCTTTGGGCACCTCGGATATGGGGTCAGCACCTGCCTGCCAGTGTGCCTGGAACCAGGCCATGATCGGTGTGGCGCTGCGCTGCTGATCGGCATCTATCACGCTACGCTGCAAGGTCTCATTGAGTGCAGGATAAGCCATGAGAACATTGGTTAATGTCCGGACGATGGCGGCATGCTGACCGCTACGCCAAGGCTGAGAAAGACAGGCAGCCAAGGCTATCTGCTGAGTGCCTACTACGTCCCGTACCAGTGGATCGATTGCTTCGTTACCATGGCTTGAGCTCTGTTGAGCCTCTTCGTCCGGAGCAGGTGCAGTAAACAGTGCCGCTGTTACGGCCTCCCAGCTGACCTGATCACTGACATACCGGAAGTGCTCAGCCAGATCCTCTTCCCGTATCGCTAACAGGAATTCGATACGCAGATTGCAGTGATAGGCATCCAGTTCTGACGCTGCCGCCCAGGGCTCTACAGCGGTCACACGACGCCAGAAAATGTCCGGCAGCTGACGCACCAGGTGCAAAGGATCGGTGCCCTGGAAAAAACAATCGGCGGCAGGACAATACTCAACACGGTAAACGCATTGTTCGTCCTTCAAACGATCGGCTATGTGCTGACGTACTTCATCATTCAGTTCAGTAGCCCAGGCGGGCGACTCGCTTTCAGACGTACCGTTTTTTGCGTCAGCAGCAACCACGGCCGTCTCGCTGCTGGTAAGCCACGCGCGCAGCCCATCGACCAGTTCACGAGGCGGAACCTGAAAGCCGTCACCCGGCTGACCGTTTTGTTCGATCTCATCCAGGAACTCGCTAACATAGTCAGCCGTGTTCAAAAGCTGATCAGCCAGTTGTTGATTGAAGTCCAGCTCACCGTTACGGACTGCATCCATCACGTCTTCAGCGGCATGCAATACACTGGTCAGCGCCGGAAAATCAAACAGGCCTGAGTTACCTTTAAGCGTATGCACCAGGCGGAACAGTTCGCCCAGTGGGGCGGTATCGCCAGGCTCTCGTTCCATGGCGAGCAAGGTACTGCCAATAGACTCCAGGGCTTCCCGGCTTTCCTGAATAAACTGTTGCAGCAATGCGTTCACTGGGCACCTTCTCCGGTCAGAACATTCACCAGCCTCAGCAACGCTTCCGGCTTAATCGGTTTAGTTAAGTAATAATTAGCACCAGATTCCCAAGCCTGCTGACGATCATGATCACCCGACTCGGTTGTAATCATTACCGCAGGGGCCTGTTCAATAGGCCGGGAGCGCAATTCACGCAGGAAGCTGAAGCCGTCCTGCATGGGCATATTCACGTCTACCAGATACAGGTCGTAGGGCGTCTCGAGGCTTTTTTCCAGCGCCTCAATGCCGTTGATGGCCTCGTCAACGTGATAACCGGCTTTCTCTAGTATTTGTCGGTTGAATAGCCGTACGGTGGCCGCGTCGTCGACGATCAGAATGCGTTTCATCGGGCCTCCAACGGCTTCTGGTAAACAATTGCTTCAGGGAATTTGCGCACCTGGAACAGAGACGAGATACGACTCATGGACTCCGAGTGACCCAGGCAGATCATCCCGCCTGGATTGAGTGCATCAAAAAACGTGTCGGCCGCCTGGCGACGCGACAGGTCATCGAAATAGATCAGCAGATTGCGACAGAAAATAATGTCGAAGCCCTTATAAGCCTTCACATCGGCAGCGCTCATTAGGTTTACCCGGCTGAACTCGACGCTTTGACGAATATCGTCGATCAGCTGGTAATCCCCGCTTTTCTGCTGCTTGAAATACTTTTCCAAAAGCGTGGCCGGCAGGTTGTGTACCGAACGCGGGCTATAAAGGCCTCTTCTGGCGCGCTCCAAAATGTTGGTGTCGATATCCGAGGCGATCAGCTCAACATCCCACTCCTCAATACCCTTCCAGTATTCGAGCAAGTACATGGCGATGGAGTAAGGCTCCTCACCTGAGGACGACGGCATCGACCAGATACGAATGGGCCCTGAGTCACGCTTACGTCGGGTGACCTCCTCCAGCATGTTCGTCACGAGACACTTGAGCTGATACTCCTCGCGGAAAAAGTAGGTCTCATTGACGGTCATCGCATTGACCAGAGACTGCAGCTCATCACCCGATGCCTGAAAACGCAGGTTCACAAAATAGTTGCGAAAAGTACCCGCGTCCGTGGCCTCGATGCGCTCGATCAAGCGCTTGTCCACGAAATAGCGCTTCGAGTCATCGAAGTGGATACCGGTCTTGCGGTAGAAGAATTCGCGAAACTTCACGAAGTCTTCCTTGGTAATCGCGGGTGTCTGGCTCACAGGGCTGATTCTCCACGCAGGCGCTGGATAGCCAGATCAACGGCGAAACGCAGGTAAGCCTCATCAGGGAAGCGCTCAAGACAAGCCTCAAGCACCGGCACCGCACGCTCGCTCCCGATTTCGCACAGCAGATCCACGGCGCAGGCACAAACGTTAAGGTGCGGGTCATGCTCCAACAGGTCGATCAGCCACAGCTCGACATCCGGATGCTTGAGTGATTCCAGAATGCCGATAGCCAGGATGCGGACGTCGGCGTCGTAGTCCTGCAGCGCGTTCTGAATCAACCCAGGGTGCTGAACACCTGCCGTCTTCAGAGCTTCGATGGCATCGTTACGTAGCGCCGCATCCTCACTGCGCAGGCAGTCAAGCAGAGCGGTGACTGAGCTGACATCGGCGATAGCAGCCAGACTGGTGATAATGGCCTCACGCACAGACGGTTCGGCTTCTTCTTCCAGACGATCGATCAGAGCGCTACTGGCGTTTGGAAACCTAGCTATTGCTCGTGCGGCCAAGCGACGAGCCGCGGTATCGGGGCTGTCGAGTGTATCAAGCAGCTGCTCGAACCCGCTTGGCTGGTCATCACCGGCCTGATCGGCCAGAGTATTACGAACGAGTGGCATGGCGGGATACTCGAGAAGACGTAGTGGTTTTACCGCTGCCCCAACGGATAAGGGTGGCGGCCATTTCAGTGCAGGCCATAATTTCCGTGGCACCGCCACGACGAATCAGCTCCGCCGGCATACCAAACACAACAGATGATTCCTTGGATTCAGCCAGGGTGCGGCCCCCACGGCGCTTGAGTTCGGTCATTTCATCAGCACCGTCGTACCCCATACCTGTCAGCATTACGCCGATCAGTTGAGTCGGTAGAAAGTGCTGCATGGCAGTCTCCACCATCAGGCTGACGGAGGGATGCCAGAGGTACTTGTTGTTTTCCGGCTTGGGCAAGGCATAAGGACGGCCTGCACGACGACCGATACAGACGTCACTACCCCCCATCCCAACGTAAACCGTACCCGCCTCGAGCGGCAGGGGTCTGCTGACCTCTACCACCGTGAGTGCGCAGACATTGTTCATGCGCTCGGCGAAAGCACGGGTAAAGTTGGCCGGCATGTGCTGGGAAACCACGATCGGCCAGGGATAGCTCGCCGGAAGCTTCGATAGAATTTCTTCCAGCGTACGAGGGCCGCCAGTAGAGGAGCCGATCAGCACAAGGCCTTCACCTAAGTCACCTGCCAGCTCTACGGCTTTTTCCACCGGCTCGCGCTCGATTTGGGAGCAAGTCTGGGAGCGAGTCAGCGCGGTTGATCCGGCGCGTGGTTTTCCCGCCTTCTTGAGCTGAGCGCCAGCAGCGGCACGCACCTTGGCAACCAGGCTGTCACGCACCTGATCGATATTCAGGGAAATCGTACCGCCCGGTTTGGGAAAGAAATCCACCGCGCCGAGCGCCAACGCTTCAAGCGAGGCAATAGCGCCCTGCTCGGTCAGCGATGAAAACATCACGACCGAACGAGGCTTTTCTGCCATGAGCATAGACAAAGCCGTCAGCCCGTCCATTTCAGGCATATTAATATCCAGGGTGATGACGTCCGGATCGAACTGGCGAGCCAGCTCAATCGCTTCGAGGCCATTGCGGGCCATTTCGAGTTCGAAATCACCTTCGGCCTCGAACACCTTTTGCAGATGGCGACGCATTAATGCGGAGTCATCGACGATAAGCAGACGAATCATGACGGCAGCACCCTTCCCTTATGCGACGCTCGACAGGGCGCTAAGCTCCTGCTCGCCGAGAAGCTGACGCGGCTCGACAAGCTGGATCATGCGCTTCTGCTTGGGCAGGTTTGCCACGCGACCAAACAGGCGCTGCTGTTCACTCGACAGTGCCGGTGCAGGCTCGATAAGGTTGCGTGAGATTTTCAGCACCTCAGCGACCGAATCCACGATAAAGCCGGTGCGCAGGTCATTGATGACAAACACCATGATGCGCTGGCGATCATTGTTCTCGATGCTCGGCAATCCGAAGCGGCGGCGCTGATCGATTACCGGCAGCACAACGCCACGCAGGTTCATGACACCCTCGACAAAGGAAGGCGCCTTGGGTACATGCGTCAGGTTTTCCGGGACGCGAACGATCTCCTGGACGCTGTCGATGGGTACGCCAAACTCTTCTTTACCCAAACGGAACACCACCAGTTGCTCTTCGTCGTCGTTATCAATCTGGTCCAGCAGCTCTTCGTCCACGTTCGGCTCCTTATCGGTTGTATTCAACACATGCTGCACGGACTGGTGCTGAAAGAGGCGTTCAGCCGATACCACCGAAACCAATCGCTTGCCGTTTTGCAGTCGGCATAAACCGGTCAGTTCAGCCATGCTCTGATCACGCGCCAGCATCGGCGGCATGGGTTCGACTTCACTGGCAGGCACCCGCAGCACTTCATTAACGCTGTCAAGAATGATCCCAACCGACACCCCGGCGAGACTTACCACCAAGATGCGGCTGCGCTCGTCCGTCTCTTGACTGGGGAGATGGAACATCTCACGCAGCGACACCAGCGGCAGCAGGCGCTGGCGCAGCGTCATCACGCCGCGGACATGGGAGGCCGACTTAGGCACGGAGACTATGTGCTCGGGAACCTGAACAATCTCCTGAACATCCTCGATGGCGATACCGTATTCCTGACTGTCTACAGTAAAGCTGACCAACTGAAGCTCATCACTGTCCTCATCCTCATCGGCGGTGTCAGGCAGAGCGGACATGCTGCTGGCCATGACAGTACGCTGGAGCAGACTGTTCTCGCTGAAGCTGTCTCGGATCAGGGCCTGGAAATCCAGGATCATTACCAGTTCGTGGCCGCCAACCTGCTTGAGCAGCCCTGTCAGGAGGCGGGTGTTGATCGTGGACTGGACATGGCTGACCGGCTCGATTTGATCGTCTTCCACCATGATGACACTGGCAACACGGTCAACCACGAAACCCAGCGGCTGGCCCAAATTGAGCACAATGGCACGGGTCGAATCATCGGCATCGCGGGCTTCCATGTTGAACAAGGTCCGCAGGCAGATAATCGGCAACACGTTACCGCGCAGGTTGGCCAGACCGTTCAGGGCTGGCGGTGTTAGTGGTACACGGATCACCTCCGGTACACGGATGATTTCCTGCACAGGCAACATCTCGACCGCGAACACCTCCTCACCGACGGTGAACGTTACGAACTGATGCCCTTGAGCCAGCTCGTCGTCATCTCCCTCGCCGCGTACGACGAGGGCTTCATTTGCAGTTGTTTGAGTCATCTCGATCCCCTCACTTCAGGGACTTAGGCGCTTTGCAGCTCGTCTGACAGGGAGGCAATCTCTTCAATGGCGGCGGACAGCTCCTCCGCACCCTGCGATTGCTGCTTGGCAGCAGCGGCGGCTTCCTGCGCAGCATGCTCAGCTTCTTGGGCGGCTGCGGAAATCTGCTCAATACCTGATTTCACTTGCGCAATACTGGCGCTGATTTCTTCAGCAGACTTGAGGATGTCAGAAGAACCCACTTCCACGCTGGCAATATCACCGCCCATGGAATCCAGGTTGCGGGTAATAACCGTAGCTTTTTGAGCTTCGGCCAGGGCGGAACTGATGATTTCCTCGAGATCGCGACCCACTACACCGATCTGGTCCTGAACAGCTTTTACCAAGTCCTTGATGCGGTCAGCGTTCTCAGCCGAGTCATGGGCGAGGTTACGAATGTCTGTAGCCACTACCACAAAACCTTTACCAAACTCGCCGGCACGGGCTGCTTCGATGGAGCCATTCACGGCCAGCATGTTGGTTTGGATAGACACTGTAGTAATTGCGTCGACGATCTTGTCGATTCGGCGGGAAATCAGCTCCAGATCCTTGATCTGCTTCAAGCTGACACGCGTCGCTTCAATGGAAGCCATTACGCCATTCACTAAAGTATCGATATTGCCTTTGTTGGCGCTCATCAGCGTCTTGATGGCAGAGGCCTTTTCCAGCCCCATCGAGGCACGACTCTGAGCTAACTCCAGACCTGTCTCTATCTGAGTAACAGCCGCAGCAGATTCTTCTGTTGCAGCAGCCTGTGTTTGTGCGCCCTGACGGATCTGATCAATCACTGTTGCGATTTGGCTGGAAGCACTGTTAATTTCCTGAACGGCTGAAGACAGCTCCTCAGCCGCCGAAGCCACTTCCTCAGCACTCTTGCTGACATCGGTAGATGTCTTCAGCTCTTCAGCCAATTCAGACAAACTCTGAGCGGCCTGCTCGCACTCAGCCAGGGCCTGGGCCTGCTCATCAACTGTCTTGGCGGATTCTTCAGCGGCAGCAGACTGCTGTTCAGCAGCCGAGGCGATGGAGTCGGCACCACGCAAGGCTTGCTGAGCCGCCGCGCTACTTTGTACAGCGCCAGCAGCAATATCTTGAGCCCCCCTCACAATCTCGATGCAATCCAAGCGGATCTGTTCGAGCTGTTGAGTAATAACGCCCCCCTTTTCTACTTCAGTCTGGATGGTTTCAGCAGAGAGGTTAATGCCTTGAGCGATACTCTCTACGTCATGCTGGATCTTCCCAACCATGTCGGAGATCTGCTTAGCACTCTTTTCAGACGTTTCGGCCAGGGTGCGGACTTCGTCAGCCACTACGGCAAAGCCTTTACCATGTTTACCTGCACGAGCAGCTTCAATGGCAGCATTCAGAGCCAACAGGTTGGTCTGATCGGCGATACGGCCAACAGCCTTGACGATCTCACCGATATTGGCGGCTTGTTGCTTAAGTTCCGCCACACGCTCAACTGACCCCGCTTGACGCTCAGCAGCGATACCAACATTGGAAATAAGTGCAGTCACATCGCTATTAACGGTAGCCGCCAGGCGTTGCATCGCTTCAGACTTCTCTTGGGCAACTGCAGCGCTCTGCTGCTGCAACTCAAGTGAGCGTCCAACGATTTCGAAGGCCTTTAAAGACTGCTGGGCTGCACCTGAAGCCTCTTCAGCGCCGCTGGCGATTTGATCAGCCGCACGCTTCAGCTCCTCCGCTGCAGAAGCAGCCTCGTTCACACCTGTGGATAATTGATTGGTAGCTGCGGCAATACGCTCAGCAGCCTGCTGCTGCTTGGCCATGGTACGAGCGCGCTTGCGTTGTACTTCAGCATCACGGGCTACATTACGGGATACGACTTTTTCAGCTGCGGTGGAAGGCGCGGTGGGTTTCTTGACCAGTGCCATGAAAAACTTCCTCAACTACGAACGATGGTTTCATTGATAAATGGATGCATACGCAGCTGGGTGGCTCCTGCTCACTCCAAAGCGTGCGGCCTGTCTGATGTAGGCCGAAACACTTCGGCTCGCCTGACATCCACGGCAGGCATATTTAAGCGTCGGTGCTCAAGAGAAACTATCGGGGAGAACCTGAGGTAAAACGTCTGCTTTTCCTAAGAAAAAACCTGAAACATCTAAGCCACCGAGCGGCTAAAGTTTCAGGATGGATGGCAGAATCGAAGGCCTGCCACGCCGTAAGCTCAAAAAAAAAAGCCGCTCTACAGCGGAGCGGCTCTATGACACAACAAGCTGAAAGAACTAAGTCATTTACCTAATGGCAATATGCTTTTCCTCAAAAATAACGGCGTCAACCGGCGGACTGATCAAGAAACCCTGCATCTGGTCACAATGCAGTTCCTCTAATAACCGTTGTTGCTCCAGCGACTCGACACCTTCGGCTACAACCGTCATCGACAAGGCGTGAGCCATCTCAATGACGCTTTTCACAATGGCACGATCAGAAGCATTGCTGGCCATCTCGTTAAGAAAGCATCGATCAATCTTGAGTGTGTCCGGCACAAAGGAACGCAAACTTCCCAAGGTCGAATAACCCGTACCGAAGTCGTCCACTGCTATCCGGACGCCCAACGTTTTTAGATCATTGATGATGGCGCTCGACTCGCTGCCTGCCTCAGGCATGATGGACTCGGTAAGCTCCAGTTCCAGGCAGCCCGGCTCAATACCATGTCGCTCCAAACTAGCTCGCACTTGCTCGCATAGGTCGGGTTGCAGCTGGCGAAGCGACAGGTTCACCGCTACTACAAAATGGCCTAGCCCTCTTGATTGCCACTCAGCCAGTTGCGCCAGAGCCTGGTCGATACACCAGAGCCCAACGGGCACGATCAGGCCGGTTTCCTCAAGCAATGAAATGAACCGTAGCGGACTAAGGAGACCATGAGCTGGATGTTCCCAGCGAATCAGGGCCTCGGCGCCACATACCTGTTGATTAGCCATATCCACTTTGGGCTGGTAATACAGAACGAACTCGTTTTGATCGATCGCACGACTAAGTTCAGCTTCAAGCTTAAGCGTATCGAAGCTGTGCTTGAGCAATCCTTGGTTGAAGAATTGATACCCATTGCGCCCAGATTTCTGTACGGCGTACACGGCAGCATTGGCGTTCTTGATCAATTGCTCGGCCGTGTCGCCATCCAGTGGGTATTGAGCTACACCGATGCAACCTGTCAGCCGGATCGATTCTGTCGCCAATAAGAAATGCTCATCAAGCGACTGAAGCAAGGCCTTGATAACATCATGCACATGCGCCATTTCCTCCTCTCGGCTCAACAGTACCGCAAACTCATCGTTGGCTAGATTGGCAAGATAGCCCCTTGCGCCTAATACGGTCTGGAAACGCTCGGAAACCTGATTGACCAATTCATCCCGTATACGCTGACCCAGGCATTGCTGGACCCACTTGATACGATCAAGCCCAATGAAGAGTACCGAGAACTCGCGATTACCCTTTCCAGCCTGAACACATTGTTCTTCCAAGCGTTTATGGAACATGACTCGGTTGGGTAACCCACTTAAACTATCGAAATGCGCAGCCGCATAAAGTTGTTCCTGGTAGGTGCGCGCCTCGGTGATGTCTTCGGCGATACCCACAATACGAGCAACCTCTCCTTGGGCGTTCGGAAATGGAAAAGCCTTATTACGGACCCACAAAAGTTTACCGTTGGCATCGACTGAGCGGTACTCGACCTCAGCAGACCGGTGATGCCAGATCACTTCTTGGTGAAAGCGCTCAACCAATGGTTGATCATCCTGATGGACAAGGCTGATCCATTGTGTCGCGTTCTCGTATAACAACTCAGGAGAATGTCCCCATATTTTCTGGAAAGCTGGGCTTACATAGCTGACTTTTTCCTTGGAAATGTCATATACCCAGAAGACATGAGGAAGATATTCAACCATTTCCCTGAAACGAGCTTCACTTTCTTGAAGCTGAGCTAAAAGGTCTCGCTGAAAATCGATATCCATCAGCGATCCTGCGAAGCGCACCAATACACCCCCTTCCCGCTCGGCCTTGCCACGGATCCTGAACCAATGCCAGCCCATAGCCGTCTGCAGACGCAGCTCGATATCAAATGGCGCGTCGTGCACCAGATGGCATTCAAGCATAGATACCAACGCCTCGGTCTCATCGGGATGAGTATGTTCAATC
Organism: Pseudomonas sp. LTJR-52; assembly: GCF_003691465.1. Lineage (NCBI taxonomy): Bacteria > Pseudomonadati > Pseudomonadota > Gammaproteobacteria > Pseudomonadales > Pseudomonadaceae > Pseudomonas > Pseudomonas sp. LTJR-52. Next base: position 2,467,066 of record NZ_CP033105.1, on the reverse strand, counting down.
AACCACTGTGGAAACGGTTGATGCTCATCAGGGATGCTTCCTATCAATTCAATGAAACGCTCGGACAGGTAAAGCGCTTTACGCTGTGGGATCCACTCCCACAACCCATCGCTCGAGCCTTCGTAAATCAACTTGAGCCGTTGGGCCTGAGTATTTAGTGTTCGTTGAAGACGAGCCGTTTCGGTGACATCCTCATGCACAATAAGTAATTGCTTCTGCTCAGTGTCCATTAGCAGGGCAAACATCTTGAAGACGCGAACCTCATCGCCCAAGTTCATTTTGAACTCCAGGCTGAAAGGATCACCTTCTCCATCTAGCAGAGACTGGAGTTTAGCCAAAATAGTCTGCGCCACGGCCTCACCCCGGCCTGCCATACCTGCACAGAATGTCAGGTAATTCGTTCCAGCATCCGGCCAGTCCCACTGGGCGGGATGGGTATCAATAAACTGGGTCCACGCTTGATTGACGGTAATTACAGTACCGGCTTCGTCCAATACACATACCAACTGCGGTAGTGCATCAAGAATACTGCGTGTAAAGGCTTCCGCCTGAATCAGGCGCTGCTCGCGATGCTTCTGCAAGGACACATCCTGCATGCAACCGACCAAAAGGCCTTGGGGATGAGCTTTAGGGCGAAGCACCACACCTGCAAATTGAAAGTTTCTCCATGCTTCCGACCGCCCGACGTGCCGGAGACGTAAAGAGACACTCAAGGAAGCTTTTCCCTCGGTCAAATCCAGCAGCGCTGAAACCAGTCCCAGACGATCATCAGGATGCAAATGCTTCATCAGCTCATCCTGATGCGAGCCACCTGCCTCCATGGAGATATTCAGGAGCTGTATCGCCTGCTCGGACAGCATAAGTTCACGCGAGGCCAGATCGAATTGCCAATCAGCGAAACGACCAATTTCCTGAGCCAACCGCAGGCGAGTTTCTGTTGTCTGGCTCTGTTGGACGCTGGCGACATCCGAGGTGATGTTGCTAAAGAACACCGTGATACCGTTAGGTCGCGGATAGGCGCTGACACGATGCCATTGCTGAAAAGGCCGAAAATAAAATTCGAAATGACGAGGGAAACCGGAATACATTACATCCCGATAAGCCGAACCGAGTTCCCGATCTTCATCCTCCGGGTAAAGGTCCCAGATGTAAGCGCCCAATAGCTCTTTTCGTGTGCGCCTGAGCAGGACCTCAGCCATTTCATTGACCTGAATGAAACGCCATTCCTGATCGAGCCGATACATTCCTTCATCAAGGTTATTCAGAAGGGCATCAAATTCATCGTGGGTATTTTTAAGCTTGGCAGCGTTACGCTGAGCTTCAGTAATGTCCCAAGAGAACGCCAATATCGTCTCGATCTGCCCCTGCTGCCCACGGACAGGCAGGACCAGTACATCCCACCATTTGGATGTGCCGTTGAGGGTGTCACATTGGCCAACAAAACGCCCCGGCATGCCCAAACAGGCCTGATCAAATGCCTTACGCGCCTTTTGAGCCCATTCGTCTTTCCAGAAGCTCAACCAATCCGCGCCGTGGACCTGCTCGGAATTGCAAACTTCCATGAGCAATCGACCCTGGTCGTTCATGCTTAAAAGACGACCGCTCAAGTCAATCTCTTTAAGGCATACGTCAGGCGACTGGGTAAGGGCCGAACTTAACTGCGCCAACAAATGGTTGTGTATGTGCTGCTGTTTGATTCTCGTCTTCAGCCGAGCCACCTTCCCCGAAAGATAGCTGACCGAAATAACCAACCCGCAAACGATCACGAGATGAATATCGATATCGTAGGGGTGGGGATCAATGACATACCAGACCAGACACCCTGCAAGGGTAACCAGCCCGCAAACGCTGAACGCTTGCCAAGCCAGACGCTTTACCGTGGCCATTGTCAGCGCGCATCCCCAGACCAGTAACGCAACCTCTAGCCGGCCAAGGCCCAGGCAAAGGAGACTGACCATGGAAACGCCCAAGCAGAGCGCCCACGAGTAGGACACTGAAAACAAAGCAGAAGGTGCGTCTGAAGCATTATGACGTGAGAGATAATGCTCCAGGAAACGATCAGCTTGGGATGAAAATGAAGACATAGGGCACCCTTTCAATAGCCAGTGACCTAGTGTGCGAAACTTGCGCTACCTTGACTATCAGGGAATTCCCTAAGCCAATAGGCTGTTAATCCTCAGGGCTTATCAAGCCTTTACGTACAGCGTATAAAACCAGCGAGGGCACATCATGCAGATTAAGGCGGTCCATGATTTGCGAGCGATGGGTATCTACGGTTTTTACACTGAGTCCAAGGCCCTGAGCGATATCCCGTGTCGAGCAACCACGTGCAATCAAACGCAAGATTTCTGTTTGCCGGGGCGTCAATACCGAACCGCCGCTACTACTCTCGCGTGGCCGGCCTTCGACGATAGCGGACTGAATAACGGTCTGGGCAATGCCAGGACTTAAATACGACTCGTTGCGGGCCAGGGCTTGCAAAGCAAGGTCTAGCTCCTGTGCAGCCGCATCCTTGAGCAGATAGCCCCGCGCACCTAGGCGTAATGCAGCCAGAACATAGTCAGGTGTAGCATGCATGGAAAGCATAAGAATCTGAACATCTGGATACTGTTCACGCCATTGGCGTAGCGCATCGAGACCACTAAGGTGCTTCATGCTGATATCCAACAATAAGATGTCAGGTTTATGCTCCCGCAGAATACTTTCTACATCGGAGCCATCTCCTCCCTCCGCCACAACCTCATAGCCAGGCTGGTCTTCGACCAAAGACCGCAGCCCAGCCCTAATCAAGGCATGATCATCAACGAGCGCTACACGGGTTACCAAGCTCATTCTCCTTTCATCAATTAATCGCAACAGGCAGAACCGCTGTGATACGTGTGCCTACGCCCGATATGCTTGAGATCCTGACCTTCCCGTTTAAAGAAGCCACCCGCTCATGCATGCTGGTAAGCCCCAGACTTCTGGCCCCCTGAGACGCACTGCTGACATCAAATCCGCAACCATCATCCAATATCTCTAATCTTAGCCCTTCGACGTCATGACTTAAGGTGATCCTTATGGAAGCTGCCTGCGCATGCTTAGCTACATTGTTCACGGCCTCCTGAATGATTCTGAACGCGACAACCGCCATGTCGGCTGACAGGTTATCCAACGTCCCTTCAACATTCAGCTCCCATTGAGTAGACGTAGCCCCTAGAAATTGGGACAGATGCCACCGCACGGCAGCTTCAAGTCCTAGTGTTTCAAGTTGTAGCGGATGAAGGGACAACGAGAGGCTTTTCACCTTGGCCAGAGCATCATTTACGCTTTGGCCAAGGTCGGTAGCTAATGTTTTGACTTCAGATTCATGGTCGAGTTTGCGAACAAGTCGTTGCAGGTGCAGCTTGATGCCTGTGAGCTGCTGTCCAATATCATCATGCAGATCACGGGCCAGCTGTCGGCGCTCAAACTCCTGCACCTCGATCAACCGCTGGGACAGACGTTGCAAGCTCTTATTGGCTACCTCCAGGTCCCGGCGCATCTGAGAGGCTTGACTGATATCCCGAACAAGCAACTGCACGTCACGGTATCCATGCTCTTCAAGAATGATTTCAGCCAATTCAGCCTCGAACTCTGAGCCGTCCAGCCGTAATAATGTGATATGCCTGAATGTCTGCTCTTGCGTCAGACCTTTATGCAAGGCATCAAGGCGGTCCATCTCGCGCTCCCGATGATCCGGATGGAAACACAGCCCGATATCCAGCGCCCGTAACCGCGCACCTGAATGTTCGGCGAACATATGGCAGGCGGCTTTATTGGCGTATGTAACACGCCTCTGATGGATGATCAGTACACCTTCAGGAAGGCTATCGACCATGTGCTCGTATCGCTTCTGCTGCCTAGCCAGTGCCTGCTCGGCCACCTTGATTTCGGATACATCAATAAACGTCCCGAACAGTGTTCGAGCGACTCCCTGTTCATTTCCTATGAGTTGAGTACGCTCAAACACGTAGCGAAGCTCTCCATTATTTGGAGTAACCCGATACTCATGAGTGGTCTGCCCCACCGAAGCCGCCTCATGATATATCTTGGCCATGCGCGCTCGATCATCCCGGTGAATAAGAGAAAGAAAGCGCTCGAAGGTAAGTTCTTCCTGTCTGGGGTCCAGGTTGAGGATTGAATAAATCTCAGGCGACCAGCGAATCGACTGGTCTTTTAGATCCCGCTCCCAATAACCCATCATGCCAATATGCTGGGCCAGCTCAAGCTGCCTCAAGCTATTGGCCAGCTTTTTCTCAAGCTCGAAATGAGCACTGACGTTTTGTGCCATCAGAAGCCCGTAAGGCTCATGTTTGAAAATATGCTCATGGCAAAGCACATCTACATCCATGGAATTGCCGGATTGATTGATGTGCTTGCGAATGCCAGAAAGACGCTGATTGTTAATACCGTTTTTATGGGTGCGATTTTTAAATTCATCCCTATCACTGGGTGCGTACAAGTCAGTGATCTTCAGCTGGGCAAATTGAGCACTGGTGTAACCATAAGCCCTGTGAGCCGCCTCATTTGCCTTGATGATAAGGAGACTGTGCTTGTCATAGAGCCACATGGGTGCTGGATGGATTTCGAATAACGCTCGGTAATCGCCTTCCGACTGGCTGATCAGTCGCTGGGTCTGAATTGCAATTTGAGTCAGCCGCTTGATAAACCACCATCCCGTGATGGCCGTAAACAAGGTAAATAGCAGCCCGCGAAGCGTATAGCTCCATTCAGGAAGCTTTAATGTCTCAATGACAAAGGACGTACCTACGATCCAAAGGACACCCACTACGGTATATACCAGAACCAGTCGCCATGGGGCTGACAGCAGGATATTTCGAGAGGACGACACTTGGGTGTCAATATCGGATGAACGCATAAACATCAAAGGACGGATTACCTATTCAAGTGACTCGCCTCAACACGAGGTGCTTATTTAATTAGTAGCACTGAATGGCCGTTTGGCTAAGTAAATCGACGCTGCATATCCCTTGAAACTGTCATCAGCCAAGCCTTTCCATAAGGATGTCGGCCTTTCCTTGATAAGCTTTACGTTTATAGCTGAAACGATTCATTACTTTCTTCTCAATAATTACGTATGACGTGTTCAAACGAGCTGGGATTGTTGGCATTCATTCCTCATATAGGCTGGTATTACTACTCGTTTGATGACCGTTCAGCTGCTAAAGCCGCTCTAGCCGGGAGGCTGGGGAACCAGAGTCCGAGAAGCCCAGTCGGAATTGACAAGCGCTGAATCGTCAGCGCCACCAAGTCCAAGTTCCTTGCAGCATTGAGGTGAGATGCCATGATGATCATCGATATCACCCGCAGCTATGCGCGCAATGTGTCTGCTGTGGCACGTATTCAAACTATTCAAGCCGCTAACGACGCTGATGCCGGTAGTGTTGATAACACCCCCCTTCCGCCTGAAAGCCCTACTTCGCTTTAAACCCACCGACTGAATCAGCCGATAAAGCCGCGCTTCGCGGCTTTTTGATTCCTAAGGACTCTGGATGATGTCCATCGACTGGTCGACATTTCTCTCCTCTCCGTGGCTGGCTACTCTGGTAGCGGCATGTGTTTCGATGGCGATCGCCAGTATTGCCGTACTGGTTATTTCTACTGTACTTAAACGAATCGCGCGGCCTTTTTTGCTGGCCCAGACACTGATCCGCTACTCCGAGCGCCCTGCCCGCCTGCTGATTCCGCTGATAGCTTTGCAAGGTGTATTGGGTTCAGCGCCTGACACCCTGCCCCTAATTGGTGGCTTAAGGCACCTGACAGCTCTGATCACAATCGCTGCGTTTACCTGGTTGGGTTTACGGTGCGTAAAAGCCATTGGCGCGACCATTTCCATTCGCCACCCGGTCAATATCGAAGATAACCTTCGCGCCAGACGTATTCAGACCCAGACGCGCGTCATGGTGCGCAGCCTGGGTTTTGTCGTCTTTCTGGTAGGCCTGTCATCCATGCTGATGACGTTTCCCGAGGTCAGGCAAATCGGTGCCAGTCTGCTCGCTTCCGCTGGTGTGGCCGGTATCGTGGCGGGTATCGCCGCACGCCCTGTACTAGGCAATCTCATTGCCGGTCTGCAGATTGCCGTGACCCAACCCATTCGGATTGATGATGTTGTGATCGTCGAGGGTGAGTGGGGCCGGGTTGAAGAGATTACCGGAACCTATGTCGTGGTGCGGATCTGGGATGATCGTCGCTTGGTAGTACCCCTGCAGTACTTTATCGAGAAGCCTTTTCAGAATTGGACCCGCACCAATTCCAGCCTCATGGGATCGGTCTTTATGTGGGTGGACTATTCACTTCCGATGGAGCCGATACGCGCTGAATTGGAGCGTGTGTGCAACGAAGTGCCCCATTTGTGGGATGGCCGTGTATGCGTCTTGCAAGTTACGGATGCTTCGGACAGAGCCATACAGCTACGCGTCCTCGTTACCTCTCCAGACTCGTCCAAAAACTGGGATCTGCGCTGCCATGTACGTGAGCGCCTGATTGCCTTCGTAAATCGGGAATTCCCCGAGTGTTTGCCTCAGCTGCGGGCGGAAGTGGGCACGCAAATCAAACGGCCTCATTCAGTATCCGACGAAATGCACAACACGCCAGCTAGACAGCCTGAAATCTGAATTTAAGGCGATTACGCAGAGTACTGTCGCGTAATTGTAATGATCTTCGCTAAAGCTGCAGGCGCGTGCTTTATTTCAAACCAGCCAGAAGCGGCACGGTTCTAGCACGTTCGTCAAATGTGCATACCCAACCAGGAAACTTAGGCGAGCTGGCGCAGGTCATCTTTTATGCAGACTGGACTATCGGGCGCAACCTTGCAATGCCCTTTGTCCAGTCCCTTACAGGGGGACGTCGCCAGGGGGCTGTAAGCAGCATGGCTGTGGACGTTTTTGATCGGTATGTCGGCTTCGACGAGAAGCGTTCATTGGGCAAACCTCAGTCATTACTGCTTTTTGGGAGCGCAATATGGCAAATGCCGTTGTGGGGAAATTTGAAACGCTTGTAGCTGCGAACTCAGCAGAAGTGCGCAATGCCAATCGCTTCCCTACTCAAACCGACGAGCGCCAGCTCAAGCTGAGCTCAGTCGTTGAAACACGTAAGCGTATTTTGTTCGTAACACCCGAGATTACCGATTTCGTAAAAGCTGGTGGCCTGGGAGAAGTCTCCGCCGCCCTGCCACGTGCGTTGTCCTCTAAGCATGACGTCCGGGTTCTTATTCCCGGCTATCGTCCTGTCATGGATGCCATTCGCGACGAAATGCAAATTGTCGGACGTATTCCGGCACTGGCTGCCATGCCTGCCTGCGACATCGCCCGTGTCGATCAGGAAGACGGTCTCGTGATTTATGTGTTGGTCTGCCCCGAACTTTATGAGCGTCCGGGTACACCTTATGCCGATACCCATGGCGCCGACTGGGTCGACAACCATATCCGCTTTGGTCGACTGGCTTCGGCGGCAGCGGATCTGGCGGCAGGTACGGCGTCCATTCGCTGGTGCCCTGATCTCCTGCACCTGAATGACTGGCAGACAGGCCTGGCCGCAGGTTATGTGCAATGGCGCGGACTGAAGACACCATCAGTGATGACCATTCACAACCTGGCCTATCAAGGCGTATTCCCCCGTTACTGCATGGCAGACCTCGGTATCCCAGCCGAAGCGTTTTCCATTGACGGCCTTGAGTATTACGGCAAGATTTCCTTTCTCAAAGCAGGCTTGAGCTACGCCAGTCACATTACGACGGTAAGTCAGACTTATGCCAAGGAAATCACCACACCTGAGTTTGGTTGTGGGCTGGAAGGTCTGCTTCAGGTCAAGGCCAGGCAGGGCAAGCTGTCCGGAATCCTCAACGGAATCGACGAGGGCTGGGATCCTTGCAATGACCCACACCTGTGCCAGAGCTTTTCTCCCTATGACTGGGCAGGCAAGCAGGCCAACGCAGAGCGTATCCGTAAAGATTTCGGTCTTGAAGTCTCTGAAGGCCCCTTGTTCGCGGTCGTTTCCCGTCTGGTGCACCAAAAAGGTATCGATCTGACCATTGAAGCAGTTGACCACATTATTTCCCGTGGCGGTCAGCTGGTGATCATTGGCTGCGGAGAGCCTGCGGTCGAGCGCGCAGTGAATGAGCTGTCCAAGCGCTACAAGGGTCGCGTTGGCGTACACGTAGGTTTCTGCGAGACCGAAGCTCGCCGCATGTTCGCAGGCAGCGACTTCCTGTTGATGCCCTCTCGCTTCGAGCCTTGTGGCTTGAGCCAGATGTATGCGCAGCGCTTTGCCTCTCTGCCGATTGCACGCCGTACAGGTGGTCTGGCGGACAGTATCGAAGACGGTGTTACCGGTTTCCTGTTCGACAAGCACACCCTGGAGAGCTACACGAAATCTATTGATCGTGCATTCGAAGTGTTCGAGCGTAAGGATCTGCTGCAAGCCATGCGTCGACGCGCCATGAACGGCCCGTTCTACTGGTCTCAGAGCGCTCAGCCGTACGATGAGCTCTATCAATCGCTGCTTTCTAAAGTTCGTCAGGAACAAGCTGCGATCTGATTCAACTTTAGCGCCATCTTTCTGGTCATAGAAAGAACACTCCCGCCTTCATGGCGGGAGCGCGCACCACAAACCGAACCTGCACCCACGTGCCTTACCCTGCCCTCCACTGGGAGACAGAACGCATGAAGGACTTGTCACGCCCGTCCAAAAATAACCGCTACGCCTGGCAATGCACGGCTGGCGCCACTCTTCTCTCCGACAATCGTACCCAATTCTGTTTCTGGGCCCCCAGCGCCACTGCTGTCGACGTAGTGCTCGATGGCGGCATGATTGTTCCCATGCAAGCCCTCGATGGGGGTTGGTTCAGCGCTGAAGCCGCCTGTGGTGTCGGCACACGCTACCGCTATCGTATCGGTGATCTTCTGGTTCCCGATCCTGCGTCCCGGGCCCAGGCGGGTGACGTACATGAGGCCAGCATTGTCATTGATCCGCATACCTATGAATGGCGTCATACCGAGTGGAGCGGCCGTCCCTGGCACGAGAGTGTTATCTACGAAGTCCATGTCGGTACGCTGGGTGGATTCAAAGGCGTTGCAGATATTCTGCCCAAGCTGGCTGCACTTGGAGTCACGGCCATCGAGCTGATGCCGCTGAGCGAATTCCCTGGCGGTCGCAACTGGGGTTATGACGGTGTGCTGCCCTACGCTGTGGAATCCTCCTACGGCACGCCTGAAGATCTCAAGGCCATGATCGATACGGCCCATGAGCATGGTCTTATGGTGTTCCTTGATGTGGTCTACAACCACTTCGGCCCGGACGGCAACTACCTGCACGCCTACGCCGAAAAATTCTTCCGTGAAGACATCCACACGCCCTGGGGTGCAGCCATTGACTTCCGTCAACAGGCCGTACGCAGCTACTTCAAGGACAATGCCTTAATGTGGCTGATGGAATACCGCTTCGACGGTCTGCGCTTCGATGCGGTCCATGCCATTGGTGACAAGGGTTTCCTCATGGAAATGGCAGACGAGATTCGCTCAACGGTCGAGCCGGGTCGCCATGTGCATCTCGTTCTGGAAAACGAGGACAACACCGCCTCCCTCCTGGGCGGCGTACATTACGATGGGCAGTGGGCGGATGACTGGCACAATGTGATTCATCCCATGATTACCGGTGAGAACGAAGGGTACTACCAGGACTTCACCCAAGACGCCACTGCCAAGCTGGTTCGTTGCCTGAGCGAAGGCTTTATCTACCAGGGCGAAGACACTCGCCACGGCAAGGGGCGCGGGGAGCCGAGCAGCCATCTGCAACCAACGGCCTTTGTCATCTTCCTGCAGAACCACGACCAGATTGGCAACCGTGCCCTTGGTGAGCGCCTGACACTTCTCGCCCCAGAGAATGCTCTAAAAGCCGCTACGACTCTCTTGCTGCTCAGCCCCATGATTCCACTGCTCTTCATTGGTGAGGAATGGGGTAGCCGGCAGCCCTTCCTGTTCTTTACCAGTCATAACGAAGAGTTAGCCAAGCTGGTAAGAGACGGTCGCCGCAACGAGTTCAAGGATTTCGAATTTTTCACCCATGAAGAAAACCGGGAAAAGATCCCGGACCCTAATGCGGTTACCACCTTTGAAGATTCGAAGCCCAATTTTGGAGAAGCGGACCAGCCAGATCATGCCTTGTGGGTCGGACTCTACAAAAAGCTTCTCGAGATTCGCCATCAGGAGATTATTCCGCGTCTGCCTGGTGCTCGTCCGGCAGAGGCTAAAGCGTTAGGCGAAAAGGCGGTCACCGCCTGCTGGACGCTGGGTGATGGTGCCCGCCTTACGTTGGAAATCAACCTGAGCGAGCAAGCCGTTTCTGTCGATGCCAAGCAACCGGGTCGACTGCTCTTCGCCAGCATGGACAATGGTCTCTCCACGCGCGAACAAGGCCAACTGGCTGGACATACCGCCTTCGCCTGGCTGGAGGATGCTCAATGAACGATTCTGACCAACTGCACGCACTGGCAGAAAAAGCTGGCATCTCCATTCACTGGGATGCCTATGACGGCACGCCTCAACAGGTATCGGATGAGGCCTTGTGTAGTCTGCTCGCCGCACTTGGCTTGCCCGCAGATTCGGAGGCGGACATCAAGGCCAGCCTGGCCAAACTGGATGAGCTGGAAGACAGCGAAAACCTTCCTCCCCTCATTACCGGAGACTGCAACAAGCCTGTCGGCCGGACAGGTCAGTTCAAGGCTGGACAGACCTATGCGCTTACCCTTGAATCGGGCAGCAGCGTGACCGGCAAGGTGGACGGGAACGGCCAACTCGCGCCCATCGACACCATGGGCTATCACACCCTGAAAATAGGCGAACAGCAGGTCACCCTGGCGATTGCACCCGAGCGCTGTTACAGCATTGCCGATGCCCTGGGTAAACCCGAACCGCGAACTTGGGGCTTGGCCGTGCAGGTGTATAGCCTGCGTCGTCCCGGGGATGGTGGCCTGGGTGATCTGAAAGCGCTCGAAGAGTTTGTCCGCTCGGCGGCAGAGCTGGGCGCCGATGCAGTTGCTATCAGCCCGCTGCATGCCATGTTCAGTGCTGACGGCAACCGTTACAGCCCCTATTCACCCTCCAGCCGGATGTTTCTCAATATTCTGAATGCTTCTCCTGCCGCGATTCTGGGTGAGGAAGCGCTCCAACACGCCTTGGACAAGACTGGTCTGGCGCAGGAGTGGTCCCGCCTGGAAGGACTGGAGATGGTCGACTGGCCTGCCGTGGCCAAGACTCGCCTGCGTGTACTCAGGGCGCTGCACATGGACTTCCGCGTGAAAAGCGGTGAGTTGCAGGATGATTTCAAGGCCTTCCGCCAACAGGGTGGCGAAGCGCTGGAAAATCACTGCCGGTTCGAAGCGCTACATGCATCCTTTGCCCATGGTACCGCGGCGCCCAGCTGGCAGCACTGGCCAAAGGAATATCAGGATCCTCAAAACCCTGCCGTCGCCACGTTTGCTGAAACCCATGCACAAGACGTGGAGTTTTACGCGTTCACGCAGTGGCTGGCCGCCCGCGGCTTGGAAAGCGCGCAAAAGGCTGCCCAAGCGTCAGGTATGAAAATCGGCCTTGTTGCTGATATTGCCGTAGGCGCCGATGGCGGCGGCAGTCAGGCATGGAGCCGGCAGGAAGAGCTGCTGTCATCCGTCAGCGTAGGAGCGCCACCTGATCTGCTCAACCAGCGCGGCCAGGGCTGGGGAATTTCTGCATTCTCACCTTCAGGCTTGCAGCGTCATGGCTTTCGGGCATTTCTTGAAATGCTCAAGGCGAATTTTGCCCACGCAGGCGGTGTACGTATCGACCATGTGATGGGTCTGCAACGACTGTGGCTGGTGCCCGAAGGCGCCTCACCGGCCGATGGCGCCTATCTGTCTTATCCCATTCAAGACATGCTTCGTCTAGTGGCTCTCGAGTCCTGGCGTAACGAATGCATTGTCATGGGTGAAGACCTGGGCACCGTACCGGAAGGGTTTCGTGAGCGCCTGATGGAAAAGTCCATCATGGGCATGCAAGTGCTGATGTTTGAGCGCGACGAAGACCAGAACTTCAAAGAGATCGAGGATTGGAACAACACCTCCATCGCCATGACCACGACGCACGATCTTCCTACCATGACTGGCTGGTGGATCGCGCGTGATATCGAGTGGCAGGCCCGTCTGGAACAATTGGCGGAAGATACCACCGAAGAAAAAGAAAAGCAGAAGCGTGTAGAGGATCGCCAGCGCCTGGCCAAGACATTGGGCCTGAAAGACACCAGCCTTGACAGTGCCAAAGCGGCTGTAGATGCCTGCATAAGCCATATCGGTAAAACCCCGGCACCACTGGTTATCCTGCCGGTTGAAGATGCGCTGGGCCTGGAAGAACAAGCCAACCTGCCCGGCACCATTGATAGCCACCCCAATTGGCGCCGTCGCTGGCCGGATCAGGCCAGCACCCTACTCAATAACGAAACCCCCAAGCGTCGCCTGCAGTTACTGGCGGCAGCCCGTCAAGAAGCGGAGAGCCACTCATCATGAGCCCAGTGCGCGCGACTGTTCGCCTGCAGTTTCACAAGGACTTTACCCTGGACGATGCCATTCCCCTGGTCGATTATTTTGCCGACCTGGGCATCAGTCATATCTATGCCTCCCCCATCACCACGGCCAGAGCCGGCTCGGTTCACGGCTATGACGTTGTGGACCCTACCCGTGTCAATCCTGAATTGGGCGGTGAAGAGGCCCTGCGTCGTTTGGTTGCCCGTCTGCGCGAGCGTGGCATGGGACTGATCGTCGACTTTGTACCCAACCACATGAGCGTGGGCGGATCGGAGAATGCGTGGTGGCTGGATGTGCTCAAATGGGGACGCCATAGCCCATACGCCAAATTCTACGACATCAACTGGTACAGCCCCGACCCTGAGTTGCATGGTCAGCTACTGCTGCCTTTCCTGGGTGGCGCTTATGGTGACATCCTGCAGGCCGGTGAGTTGAAGCTGGTATTTGATGAGAAAGACGGTTTCCGGGTCGAGTACTACGCGCACCATTTCCCTATTTCACCGCCTACCTACGCCGATATCCTACGCGCAAGCGACGCCTCTGAGTTGCGCCTGTTTGCCGATGCGTTCGAGGCCCGCGAGGGTGACCGTGAAGGCGCCAATGAGGCCGTTACCCAGCTGGCAGAAAGTGCTCGTCAGAACCCTGCAGTCAAGGCAGCGCTGGACCAATGCCTGGCAGCTTTCGATGCAAGCGACGCGGCCAATCACGAGCGTCTGCATGCGCTGCTGGAGCGTCAACATTACCGTCTGGCAAGCTGGCGTACCGCTTCCGACGATATCAACTGGCGCCGCTTCTTCGATATCACCGAATTGGGTGGCCTGCGCATGGAGCGCCCCGAGGTCTTCGACGCGCTGCATGCCATGATTTTCCGACTGATCGGCGAAGGCTTGATCGACGGTCTGCGCCTGGACCATATCGACGGTCTGGCCAATCCCCGTGGCTATTGCCGCAAGCTGCGTCGACAGATCGATACGATCTGCCAGAGCCGTCCCAACGGCACGCCTGAAGGCGGCTTCCCCATTTATGTGGAGAAGATCCTTGCCGAGGGCGAGCACCTGCGTGGCGACTGGGGCATTGACGGCACCACCGGCTATGAGTTCATGAACGAAGTGTCGGGGGTTATGCATGATCCGGCCGGCGAAAAACCTCTGAACGAATTCTGGGCTGAAAAGACCGGACGCCCAGCCGACTTCATGGAAGAAGTTCGTGAGGCGCGCCGCCTCGTGGTGACTACTGCACTGGCCAGTGAATTCGAATCCACTGCGCATACATTGCATGTTGTGGCTCAGCAGGACTGGCGTACCCGTGACATCAGTCTGGGTTCCATTAGGCGCGTCTTGCTTGAGCTGATTACCTACTTCCCGGTTTACCGCACTTACGCCAGCGTGGCTGGCTTTACTGGTGAGGATGAAAAGTTCTTCCAGAAGGCCGTAGACGGTGCGCGCCCCAATCTTTCGGAAGCCGAGCTACCAGTACTGGAACTGCTGCATGAATGGTTGGGTGGCAAGGCTCCCTGCCGTCAGCCGGTGGGTAGCGTGGCACGTCGCGAGCAGCGTCGCGCTATTACCAAGTTCCAGCAGCTGACCTCACCTGTTGCAGCCAAGGCCGTGGAAGACACCTCCTGTTACCGCTCAGGCGCCCTACTCTCGCGCAACGATGTAGGGTTCGACCCACAAAACTTCAGCCAGAGCACAGAAGAGTTCCATGCAAGCAGCAAACTGCGGTCCGAGCAGTTCCCACGCAACATGCTGACTACCGCGACCCATGACCACAAACGCGGCGAAGACACACGAGCACGCCTCGCGGTCATCTCCGAAATGGCGGATCTCTATACCCAGGCTGCAACCCGCTGGTTGGAGATGGGTTCACCGCTGCGGGGAACCTTTGCTGACAAGCCTGCCCCTACCCCGGGTGATGAGCTGATGCTCTACCAAACCCTGCTGGCCAGCTGGCCGCTTGATCTGGCAGCCGATGACAAGCAGGGGCTTCAGGCGTATCTGGACCGTCTCCTGCCCTGGCAGGAAAAAGCCTTACGTGAAGAGAAGCTTGAGTCAGACTGGTGGACGCCTAATACCGAGTACGAAGCAGCGTGCCGTAATTTCCTGGAACAATTGATCACCGGTGAAAAAGGCGGGGCACTTCGTAAGGAAATTGTCGAGACGGTAGCCCGTATCGCTCCTGCAGGTGCGCTGAACGGCATGACCCAGGCGGTGCTTAGAATGACCGCACCCGGTGTACCGGACCTCTATCAGGGATGTGACTTCTGGGATCTGAGTCTGGTCGAGCCTGATAACCGCCGCCCGGTGGACTACCCGCCTCGCATCGCTGCGCTGAAAGAGGCCAAGGCCCCGGCAGAGCTGCTTTCCAGCTGGAAGGATGGCCGCGTTAAGCAGAGTGTGATTGCAAGAACCCTGGCGGCTCGTACCTCCCATGCGGATGTGTTTCTCAAGGGCCAGTACATACCGCTGGAAGTCTCGGGAGCACAGGCGAGCCACGTACTGGCATTCGCCCGTGAGTATCAGGGCAAGGCCGCTATCATTATTGTACCGCTGCGCGTTTGGCGCTTCATTGGGGAGAACCCTACTCCCTCTTTTGAGGCATCAGCATGGCAGGACACCTCTGTAAAAGTGCCAAAACAGTTCATCGATCAAATTTTTACGGAAACTTTCAGCCATTCATCTGTCCATGTGAAACAGAGTGAACTTTCATTAAGCGAGCTTCTTGCGAGCTTTCCTCTTGGTTTATTGATTACACAAGACCTGTCACAAGGAGAGACATTATAATGAGTCAACGCACCGAACGCATTCAGCAGCTCGCCTACCAGATTTGGGAGTCCGAAGGTCGCCCTGCTCATCAAGAGCATCGCCATTGGGAAATGGCTACCAAGCTCTATGAAGCCGAGCAGCAGCAAGGTGTAGCGCCTGAAGCTGCAGCAGCGCCTGTAGCCAAGCCCAAGAAGCCTCGTGCAACCAAGCCCAAGGCTGCCTCGCTGGCCGAAAAAGCGGTCGAAAAGGTCAAGGAAGCCGTCAAGCCCAAGACTGAAAAGCCTCCGGTCGAAAAAACCACAGCTGCCGCTGCAGCGCCCAAGAAGCCCCGTGCTCCGCGTGCCAAGGCCGTACCTAAAGAGTAAGTCCTGCCTTAATGTCTCTGCCCCTTCTGCTACCAGTAGAAGGGGTAAACACTTTTTCTCTTTGATATGTGGCTCTGCTTATATATCAAAAGGCCATATACCTTTTATCTGGATACTATTAACGGCCGATAAAAGGCTGGAACTAGCCTTCCCTCTGCGTATCAATTCCAGCACTCGATTCAAGGTGTTCGGGTGTAATTTTAATCCTATGAGAATTGATACCATGGCACACCGTCCTGAAGTTCCTCAACCTGACCCGATCGTAAGTGACAATCCTGCCAAGATGCCTAGCTGTATCGAGTTTGAACCACGCGATCTAGACGGCTGGTTAACTTCCGAGCCTAATTGCTGCCAACTAAATGCCAATCCACACACGGCGGATTTTAATTAATCAGTTAAGACTCAAATGAATAGGTCTTACCATGCGCCATCTATTTGCAGGCAATGCTCTCAACCTACCATTTAAGCAAGGGATGAGCATCCAAAAAAGGCCTGGACCGCTCGTCAGCCTTGGGCTCTAGCGGGTGAACCGTAGCCTCATGAGGCTATCCCATACAGTGAAGGGTTAGCAGTTAATAGCGGTAATAACTGCTATTTCCAGAAACCAACGTGAGGGTAAATTCATGACTGCCAAGAACAACAATCCTGGTAATTTTGCCAACGATCGTGAAAGAGCGGCCGAGGCCGGACGTAAAGGTGGCCGTAATAGCGGGGGCAACTTTGCCAATGACCGTGAGCGTGCAGCTGAAGCCGGCCGCAAGGGCGGTTCCAAATAAAAGGTGTTGATCTTCCGACTCGTTACTAAGTTGTGCGGATCACCATTAAAAAGGCGGAAAAGAATGTTAATTCTTTTCCGCCTTTTTAATTCAATATGAAATTTATAACTCTACAAATCTTATACACGAAACCTTATAAAAATAACTATTTATTTATTGAAACTTGCGCTGCTTCGCTCTAACCGGCATGACACACGTCCTTTCGGAACTGCCAGCATCCGGGAGCCTCTATACCTATGACGTACAAGAAGGTCCGGAAACATCACGTTACCGGATGGTTGAAAGTGCCTCGCTCCAGACAGAGCCGGTACCGTTACCTCAATACAGGCAGCACCTGGTTGAGCTCTAAGACATAGACCTGAGTCGATTACTATGAGCGCTAACAAGCCTAGCGATAGTTCTGAGAAGACCCAAAACGCTTTCGTCAACCGCACGACATCCCGCATTCGCGAAGGACTGCCCTATCCCCTGGGAGCCACCTGGGACGGCTCCGGCGTCAACTTTGCACTGTTCTCGGCCCATGCTACCAAGGTTGAGCTTTGCCTGTTTGATCAGGATACCCTTGAAGAGATCGAGCGCATCGAGTTGCCCGAGTACACCAATGAGATCTGGCATGGTTACTTGCCTGACGCACGCCCGGGGACGTTGTACGGTTATCGCGTACACGGCCCCTATGAACCAGAGGCAGGCCATCGCTTCAACCACAACAAGCTACTGATCGATCCCTATGCCAAGCAGATCGTAGGCGAGCTTGAATGGAACGATGCGTTGTTTGGTTACACCATTGGCCATCCTGACGGTGATCTCTCGTTCGATGAACGCGACAGTGCACCTTATATGCCTCGCTGCCGAGTGATCGATCCGGCCTTTACCTGGGGTACTACTGAAAAGCCCAAAGTACCGTGGGAACGTACTGTCTTTTACGAGACCCACGTGCGTGGGTTCACCATGCAGCATCCTTCTGTGCCGGAAAACACCCGCGGCACGTTCTCTGCGTTCCACGAAAGCGATGTTGTAGATTACATCCGTTCGCTAGGTGTAACGTCCGTCGAGCTGATGCCCATCCATTACTTCCTGGATGACAACCACCTGCTTGAGAAAGGGCTGCGTAATTTCTGGGGTTATAACACCCTGGCCTTTTTTGCCCCTCATGCCCGTTACATGGCCAGCCAATCCATCGGCGAGTTCAAGATCATGGTCGCGAGGATGCACAAGGCCGGCCTTGAAGTCATTCTCGACGTGGTCTACAACCATACCGCCGAAGGCAATGAGATGGGCCCGACCCTCTCGCTCAAGGGGATCGATAACGCCAGCTATTACCGCCTGATGCCGGACAACCCGCGCTATTACATCAACGACACTGGCACCGGTAACACGCTCAATATGAGCCACCCCTGTGTACTGCAGATGGTGACTGACTCCTTGCGCTATTGGGCAACCGAGATGCGTGTGGATGGTTTCCGCTTTGACCTTGCCACCATCCTAGGCCGCGAACCCCATGGTTTCGACGAAGGCGGCGGTTTCCTCGATGCCTGCCGTCAAGATCCGGTACTCAATCAGCTCAAGCTTGTTGCCGAACCTTGGGATTGCGGTCCAGGCGGCTATCAGGTGGGTAATTTCCCACCCGGCTGGATGGAGTGGAACGATAAATTCCGCGATACGGCACGGTCCTTCTGGAAAGGCGATGACGACAAACTTGGCGACTTTGCCAAGATCGTTCTCGGCTCGGGTGATCAATTCAACCAGCGTGGCCGCAAGCCGGCGTCGTCAGTCAACTTTGTCACTGCTCACGACGGCTTTACCCTCAACGATGTAGTGTCCTACAACGACAAGCACAACGAAGCCAATGGCGAGGGCAATAACGACGGCCATTCAAATAACCTGTCCTGGAACTGTGGCGTAGAAGGTGAAACGGACGATCCGGAAATCATCGACCTGCGCTACCGCCAGATGCGTAACTTCCTGGCAACCCTGTTCTTCTCCCAAGGCACACCGATGCTCTTGGCGGGTGATGAGTTCGCGCGGACTCAAGGCGGCAATAACAACGCCTATTGCCAGGACAGCGAAATTGGCTGGATAAACTGGGACATCAAGGAGCGCAGTGCTGAGCTTCAGGATTTCACGCGCCGACTCATCGAGCTTCGCATGAAGTATCCGTTACTACGTCGTAGCCGCTTCTTTACTGGCGTATACAACGAAGAGCTGGATATCAAGGACGTCACCTGGTTAATGCCCAGCGGTGAAGAAATGGGCATGGAACAGTGGCAGGACGGCAGCAATCGCTGCATGGGCATCCTGCTTGACGGTCGTGCGCAACCTACGGGGATTCGCCGTGCCGGCTCTGATACGTCGCTTCTGATGATCGTAAATGCTCATTACGATATGGTGGATTTCACATTGCCCGAAGTGCCTCAAGGTGAGCACTGGGTTTTGCAGGTTGATACCAATCAACCTGATTTGTTGGAAACCGGCGACACCTTTGCGTTTGGCGATGTCTATCAAGTAACAGGACGGTCATTTCTGTTGTTCGAATTGACCAAGCAAACCAAACGGAGGAAGCGTCAAGCATGACGAACGCAACAAAGGGTTTCTCGTTCAAGATCCTCACTATCAACACGCATAAGGGCTTTACGTCCTTCAACCGCAAGTTCATCTTGCCGGAGCTGCGTGACGCAGTGCGCACGACATCGGCTGATCTCGTGTTTCTGCAAGAAGTGTTGGGTACGCACGAGAAGCACCCGTTGCGCTTCGAGAACTGGCCAGCGGCGCCGCAGTATGAGTTTCTGGCTGATTCCATGTGGACCGATTTCGCCTACGGGCGAAATGCGGTCTACCCGGATGGTCACCATGGCAACGCCGTACTGTCCAAGTTTCCGATCGTGACGTACCAGAACCTGGACGTGTCCATTACCGGCCCGGAAAAGCGCGGCTTGCTGCATTGTGTGCTGCGCGTTCCGGATCATGACCTTGATATCCATGCGATCTGTTGCCATTTGGGGCTCAGAGAGAACCACCGTCTGCAACAGCTGAAACTGATGTGCAAGCTGATTGAAAACCTGCCGGAAGATGCACCGCTGGTTGTTGCAGGCGACTTCAACGATTGGCGCCAACGCGCCAGCGATGTGCTCAAGGCGGGCGCAGGACTTGAGGAAGCGTTTCTGAACGCCAACGGGCAACACGCTAAGACATTCCCAGCGCGTATGCCCATGCTGCGATTGGACCGGATCTACACACGCAACCTTACTGTGCGCACCCCTGAAGTCTTATCCAACCGCCCTTGGTCTCACCTGTCCGATCATGCCCCGCTGGCTGTGGAGTTGTGTGTATGAATCCGCAATGGCGAGACGGCAATCGAATTCAGCTCCTGGAGAATGGCGAAGAATACTTTCCTCGGGTATTTGAAGCCATCTCCCGGGCCAAGCGGGAAATCCTGCTGGAAACCTTCATTCTGTTTGAAGACAAGGTAGGCAATGAGCTACACCGTGTACTGACAGAAGCAGCCCGGCGTGGCGTACGCGTTGAGGTCACGGTGGATGGCTACGGTTCGGCGGAATTGACCAAGGACTTCCTTGATAAACTCGTTCTTGCCGGTGTTCGCTTCCGCTTTTACGATCCGCGTCCCCTCTTCATGGGGCGTAGGACCAACCTCTTCCGCCGTCTTCATCGCAAGATCGTTGTCATTGATGCTGAGATCGCCTTTGTTGGAGGCATCAATTTTTCTGCTGATCATCTAGGTGACTTTGGTCCTACGGCCAAGCAGGACTACGCAGTAGAAGTTGAAGGCCCCATCGTAGCCGATATTCATCGCTTTAGCCTTGAGGCTCTGGGCAATAGCGAAGAGCCTCGTCGCTGGTGGGGTCGACGCCGCAATGAGCCTGCTCGCAACGACTTCCCCGGTGATGCACAGGCACTGTTCGTCTACCGAGACAACGAAGAGCATCGTACAGATATCGAGCAGCACTATATCGAGATGATGCGAAGCGCCAAGCGTGAAATCATCATTGCCAATGCCTATTTCTTTCCCGGTTATCGCCTGTTGCGTGAGCTGCGAGATGCGGCCCGGCGTGGCGTGAAGGTCAGACTGATCGTCCAGGGCGAACCGGATATGCCGATCGTGAAGGTCGGTGCACGGATGCTTTACAACTACCTTGTACCTGAGGGCGTTGAAGTTTATGAATATTGCCGCCGCCCTCTACATGGCAAGGTGGCGCTGATGGACGATTATTGGGCTACGGTGGGCTCCAGCAACCTAGACCCTTTAAGTCTTTCTCTTAACCTCGAATCCAATCTCATCTTCCATGACCGAGCCTTTAATCAGGTCTTGCGTGGTCGGCTCGAACAACTCATGGCGCAGCATTGTCAGCATGTGGACATGACCAAAGTGCCGCGCAAGACCATCTGGCACTTGGCCAAAACCATGCTGGTGTTTCACTTCCTTCGGCACTTCCCTGCCTGGGTAGGCTGGTTACCGGCACACACCCCTAAAATAGCGTTGGTCGAACCGCCCGCTCAATCGCATCTTGAACGATCCGATGTAGCAGATCCGGAACGTGCGAGGACTCATACATGACCGCCACTCTAAGGCACTCTCAGGATGCCTCCGTGAAGTCGAAACCTTCTCCCAAAGGTAAAGTGTGGCCGATCGCCAAGAGGCTTCTGACCTACGCTTTTTTCATTGCCGTTACTGTTCTACTCGTGATGTATGCCCGGCAGGTGAACTGGGTGCAGGTCTGGCATTCCATTCGCCAGTATGGCTGGACCGCTATCCTCATGGCCGTGGGCCTGGTTGTGGTCAGTTATATCATGTATGGCTTTTATGACCTGATTGGGCGAGCCTACTGCAGGCACAAGCTGGGCAAACGGCAGGTGATGATCGTGTCGTTTATCTGTTATGCCTTTACTCTTACGCTCAGTACATGGGTAGGCGGCATTGGCTTGCGGTACAGACTCTATTCTCGCCTGGGTCTGGAAAGCGGCACCATTACCCGTATCTTCAGCCTAAGCCTGGCGACTAACTGGCTGGGCTACATCCTGCTGGCAGGGATTATCTTTACAGCAGGGCTGGTGAAGATTCCGCCACATTGGTACATCGGCAATATGACGCTACGGATGATAGGCATTGGCCTCGTCACCTTTATTGCTGTCTATCTGCTGTTTTGCCAGTTTTCCAAACGTCGCTCATGGACCATCAAGGGGCAGGACCTTAATCTGCCTTCCCTGCGCATGGCCTGTATTCAACTGGTCGTCTCCTCCATCAACTGGATGGCAATGGGTGCCATTATCTATGTGCTGCTCGGACAGAAGATGGATTATGTGTTTGTGCTGGGCGTCCTGCTCATCAGTAGTTTTGCTGGTGTCATCACGCATATTCCAGCCGGAATCGGAGTGCTGGAAGCAGTTTTCGTGGCCTTCATGGGGCATGAACTGGATCATTCCTACATTATTGCGGCGTTACTTGCCTACCGAGCCATTTATTTCATCGCTCCGCTGCTGATTGCCATTGTTGTGTATTTCTTCATGGAAAGTCGCGCCAAGAAAATCCGGGCACGAAATGAGGCCAAGATGGAAAAACAGGACGAACAGGCGCAGGCCAAAGGTCCGGCAGCCTGACCGGCTGCCGAATCCTTATCGGTTGTTGGGTTGATGCATGGTGACCAATCGGTTGAAGGTCACCTTACCCCCTTCGGTAGAAGGTCCCTCCTTGTCCTCCACATAAGCGCCCGCCTTAAAGTAAAGGTGGTAACTTGCCCAGCGCTGATCCAACTGTACAGACAGCTCCCCGTTTCCGCGCCCATGTGTAAAAAGCCTTACGCTCAGCACACCGGTCCGACTCAAGCGCAACTCATAACTGAACGGACCGTCCAATGGAATATTGCGTAGCAGAATTTGTGGCGGAATCTTGAGGGTGTCCGGCTTGGTACGAATCAAGGCCTCAACCTGTCCAGTGACAGGCGTTTTCCCCTCCATGGTAGGGTCCAGACGATAACGCAGGCTGATCAATGCTGAGTCCGGTGTACCCTGACTATCTCCCACCGTACGGATCTGTCCGATAATCATCTTGCCACTGGAAGGCACTTGATTAACGCGCAGGTCAGCCTGCATCAGGCTGACGGAGTCTTCGTATTTCCAATTGTATCCACTGCCATCCGGGCGCGTTTCCCGAAGCTCAGTACTGGGATAGTTGAGTTCCGGCGTATAACGTCCTGTTACGGGAGCCCAGAGGGTCACGCTACCATCGGGAGTACGATAAAAGTAATCACTGCGGTAGTTGCGATTGAGTACGTTGGTCTCAATAACGACAGGACTGGATGGCTCGGGAATTGTCAGATTCCACTCTGCCAGATCTACCATGTGAGTCCTCCCTGATTACCTATAAAGACCCTGATCCGGTGCTACTGCATTAGTAGAACCCATAGCGTGTCAATAAAACGTGAATGATGCAAACAGCCGCTTAACAACCCCGACAGCAGTAAAATATCAGCCTCTTTCACCAGTCAAAAAACGCAAGAAAAACGGCGCGTTAAGCGCCGTTTTCTTTTGCTATCTTCCGATCAATGCTCGGGCCGGGTGCCAGGTCTCAGGATAACAACCCCCAATGGCGGCAACTTCAGATTCAAAGAGGCTGGCTGGCCATGGCTGGAGGTTTCGTCGGCCATGACGGCACCGCTATTGCCGAACCCACTCCCACCATAAATATCGCTGTCGCTATTGAAGAGCTCCAGCCACTGCCCCCCTTCGGGAACGCCTATCCGATAGTCGCTACGGGGAACGGGCGTGAAGTTTCCAACAACCAGCAGGGGCCGCTTCTGTGAGTCGAAACGCAACCAGGCAAATACGCTGTTGGCAGAATCATCACCTACCAGCCACTGGAAGCCTTCCGGTTCGCAGTCATGCTCGTGCAGCATGGGCTCTGCCCGGTATAACCGGTTCAGATCCGCTACCAGCTTTTGTACACCCTGGTGGTTCTGATGCTGCAGCAGGAACCAGTCCAGTTCGCGGTCGTGGCTCCATTCACGCCATTGACCGATCTCGGACCCCATGAACAGCAGCTTCTTGCCCGGATGCGTCCACATGAAGGACAGGTACGCACGCAGGTTGGCAAACTTCTGCCAATTGTCACCGGGCATCTTGTTCAGCAAAGACCCTTTGCCATGCACGACTTCATCATGGGAAATAGGAAGAACAAAACGCTCGGAATAGGCGTATACCATACCGAAGGTCATGTTGTGATGGTCGTAACGGCGGTAGATCGGATCACGCTCGATGTAATGCAGCGTGTCATGCATCCAGCCCATGTTCCACTTGTAGGAGAACCCAAGGCCGCCCTCGGAGGTAGGCTTGCTGACACCAGGCCATGCGGTTGACTCCTCTGCAATCATCAACGCACCGGGCGCTTCTTCATGCACCACATCGTTCAAATGGCGGAGAAAATCGATTGTCTCGAGGTTCTCGCGGCCGCCATATTTATTGGGAATCCACTCGCCCTGCTTGCGAGAATAATCGCGGTACAGCATGGATGCAACCGCATCCACACGCAGGCCGTCTATATGGAAATGCTTGAGCCAATGCAGCGCAGACGACAGCATGAATCCGTGTACTTCATTGCGCCCAAGGTTATAGATGTAAGTGTTCCAATCCTGATGGAAACCTTCGAAAGGATGCTCGTACTCATAGAGTGCTGTACCGTCGAAACGCGCCAGTCCATGGGGATCCGTCGGGAAATGCGCGGGTACCCAGTCGAGAATTACACCGATGTGCGCCTGATGGCAGGCATCTACGAAGGCTGCAAAGTCAGCCGGCGTGCCATGACGAGAGGTTGGAGCGAACTGCGACAGTGGCTGATAGCCCCATGACCCGCTGAACGGGTGCTCCATTACCGGCAATAGCTCGATATGGGTAAAGCCCATTTCCTGAATATAGGGAATCAGCTGTTCGGCTAGCTCCCGCCAATTCAAGATGCGACCATCGTCGCCACCGTCACGACGCCATGAAGTAGAGTGCAGCTCGTACACCGAGAACGGCGCATGAACAGACTGGCGTTCCTTGCGCTGCGCCATCCAATCATCATCATGCCATTCGAACGGAGCCGGATCAGCCACTACCGAGGCGGTGCAAGGCGGTAGCTCCGTTGCCAAGGCGACTGGGTCAGCTTTTAGGGGCAATAACCCGTGCTGACCAAGGATTTCGTACTTGTATGAATCACCTGGCTTGATGCGGGGGATAAACAATTCCCACACCCCTGCACCGTGCCGTAGGCGCATCGGGTGACGGCGACCGTCCCAAGTGTTGAAGTTACCGACTACGGAAACCCGACGCGCATTCGGTGCCCAGACAGCAAAACGTACACCCTGAACACCGTCGATGGTCATCGCTTGAGCACCCAGGCATTGACCCAGCTGACGATGCTTACCCTCATTGATCAGGTAGATATCGACGTCGCCCAACAGCGTACCAAAGCTGTAAGGGTCTTCTGTCTCCTGTACGCCACTGGGCCAGCGGATCCTGAAGAAATACGTTGCCTGATAGTCCAGGCGGGCATAAAACAGCCCGGGAATCTGCCCGGCTTCCATATGGGCCAAGTGGCGACCGCTCTCACGCTCGACCAGCTCGACACCCAGCGCATTGGGTAAAAAGGCACGAACCAGAAACCCGGTACCATCCGGGTGAGGCCCCAAGATGGCAAACGGGTTGCCATGTTCTCCGCGAGCCAGCGCGTCCGCCTCTGGAGCAGACAGCTGGGCGTAGTCTGGTTGGTGGTTCTGGGGTGCTACGGCTTGAGTCATCCTTTTGCTCCCGAAATGAGCGAATCCACAATGGCGGCTACGCCGCGCAGCGGAATGTTGATCCAGTTAGGCCGATTGGCCGCTTCATAACCAATTTCATAAACGGCTTTCTCTAGCGTATAGAGATCCAGCGCTGCCTGCTCACCACGCTCGCTCCACTCATGGGCGATACCGGCAGCAGCCTCACGATAAGCCTTAAGGAAGGCCGCGTAAGCCGTTGTGCGATAGGTCTCTGCTGCCTGTCGCCGTTGACGCATTGCCTCTTCCGACGTATCGGCACCACTGTTACTGCTCATGGTGAGCATAGCCGCCGCATAGTCAAAGGACCGCAGCAGACCTGCCACGTCCTTGTGCGGACCGTACTTGGCACGACGCTCGTCCAGCGAACGGGCAGGCTCACCTTCAAAGTCGATCAGGTAGGCATCGTCCTGAGACACCAGGACTTGCCCAAGGTGCAAATCTCCGTGAACACGGATGCGCAGGCCACCGGCTACGTCTTCGGCAAGGGCTTCAATGCGCTCGCCAAGCTCCTTGCGCTGAGATACCAATTTGTCGAGGTGCTGGGTGCTGGCGCTATCCAGGGAGGCGCGCTTGTTCTCAAGCGTATCCAGCGCAGCGTCAACCTGCTCCCGTACACGGTGAGCAAACGTACGCGCGGAGTCTGCATCGATCTTCTCGGGTGCAAACGCAGCGTCATCGGTGTCCTGGGCAAGCAAGGTGTGCATTTCACCCAGGCGCTGCCCCAGAATGGCGGCAAAGTTTTCCAGATCGGACATGGCGGTGAACTCGTTCTCCACCTCTGACAGACCTGCCTCCAACATGTCACGGGTTACCTGATCCAGCTTGTCCAGCGTCCACTTCCAGGCATCCCCCTGGTTATGGATCTGAGGCTGCACCAGCATGAGCACATTGGGTGTGCCCTCTTCGTTGTAGCGTGTTACCTCACCCAGCAAGGGCGCCATGTTGGCAAAGCCTTTGTCCGTCAGGAACCGACCCATTTCGACTTCAGGGTGAATACCTGTCGCTACCTTCCGGATCAGCTTGAGCATGTACTTGTCGCCTACAATGAGCGAACTGTTGGACTGCTCTACACCCATGTGCCGAATTTCAGTTTCATCGGTTGTAGTAAAGTTCTCGACATCCATGTACGGCTGGAAGCGGATTTCACCTGCAGGCGACTTCAGTACGGCCTGATCCTTGAAGGCTTTGAACACCCCATGCACAAAGCTGGTCAGCGTAAAGGCATCGGTAACCAGACCTACGTTGCGAACATGGCGAATGCGGGACATCGCCAACTGGGTAGCCAACGGACTGCAATGCTGGTCACTCTCGGCCAGGAAGCCCAACGGCAAGGCATAGTGCTCCTGACCCTTGGCATTTTTCACGCAGACTTCCATGAACAGCACGGGGAATTTCGGCGTTGGAATTTCCACAGCGTACATGAGAGTGACCTGCTGGATCGCCTCGTCCTTGCTGCCGAACCAGCGGCGCTTGGGCAGGTACAGCGGCAGGATTTCCTGCTCAAGAGCCTTGCGCGGCGTACCGCTGAGCAACTCTTGCAGATTCTTTTTGATGACGAGCGTTTGGAAGTCAGGCATGGTTTCTGGAGGCTCGGAGTGCCACGCAGGCATCTGTTCATTGCCTGCGAGATAAAACCAATAAAATCCGTACGGCTGAAGTGTCAGCATGTAAGGCAGTTGGCCAATGGGCGGAAAGGCACTGCCTCCCAGCATTTCCACGGGCACCTTGCCTGCCATGGATGACAGATCCAGTTCGACGGCCTGGGCAGCACGCGATACGTTGGCAACACAGAGAATGGTCTCGTGCTCGCCTTCGGGCGTGGTGTAGTCACGCAAATACGCCAGAATACGGCGGTTAGTTGGCCGGAGCATCTTCATAGTGCCGCGACCAAAGGCTTTCTGTTGCTTGCGCACGGCCAGCATGCGGCGCGTCCAGTTCAGCAGCGAATGAGGATCGCGCGCCTGTGACTCTACGTTGATCGACTGATAGCCATATAGCGGGTCCATTACCACCGGTAGCACGAGGCTGGCCGGGTCGGCACGGGAGAAGCCACCATTGCGGTCGACCGACCATTGCATCGGCGTACGTACGCCGTCTCGGTCGCCTAGGTGAATATTGTCGCCCATGCCGATTTCATCGCCGTAGTACATCGTAGGCGTACCTGGCATGGAGAGAAGCAGGCTATTGAGCAGTTCGATCCGCCGACGATCCCGCTCGAGCAGCGGTGCCAAGCGACGGCGAATCCCCAGATTGATGCGCGCACGTCGGTCCGAGGCGTAAAAATTCCACAGATAATCCCGTTCCCGATCAGTCACCATTTCAAGCGTTAGTTCGTCGTGGTTGCGCAAAAAGATCGACCATTGACAGTTCGCTGGAATTTCAGGGGTCTGACGCAGGATATCGCTGATAGGAAAGCGGTCTTCCTGGGCGATAGCCATATACATGCGAGGCATCAGCGGAAAGTGGAACGCCATGTGGCACTCGTCACCTTCGCCAAAGTACTGCTGCGTATCTTCCGGCCACTGATTGGCTTCCGCCAGCAACATCCGGTCCGGGTAATTCGCATCGATCTCGGCACGAATCTGTTTGAGTACCGCATGGGTTTCGGGCAGGTTTTCGTTATTGGTGCCGTCACGCTCCACCAGATAGGGAATGGCATCCAGACGCAAGCCATCGACGCCCATGTCTAGCCAGTAGCGCATGATCGAGATCACCGCTTTCATGACCTGAGGGTTATCAAAGTTCAAGTCAGGCTGGTGCGAGTAGAATCGGTGCCAGTAATACTGCTCAGCGACAGGATCCCACGTCCAGTTGGACTTTTCGGTATCCAGAAAGATGATCCGCGTACCATCGTACTTCTTGTCATCATCTGACCAGACATAAAAGTTACGCGCCGAAGACCCTTTCTTCGCCTTGCGTGCGCGCTGAAACCAGGGGTGATCGCTAGAGGTATGGTTGATTACCAGCTCAGTGATGACCCGTAATCCCCTTTTGTGCGCCTCGGCAATAAAGCGCCTGGCATCCGCCATGGTGCCGTAATCCGGATGCACTCCACGGTATTCGGAGATATCGTACCCGTCATCGCGGCGCGGCGACGGGTAGAACGGCAGTATCCAAATGGTGTTAACGCCCAGGCCAGCAATGTAGTCGAGCTTATCGATCAGGCCAGGGAAGTCACCGATTCCGTCGTTGTTGGAATCGTAAAATGACTTCACGTGAACCTGATAGATGACCGCATCCTTGTACCACAACGGGTCATTGATAAAGGCCGCCGATTTGCGCGAGCGCGTTTTTTTTGGTTTCGCCATTTATAGTCTTCCTTTGGCCTAGATGGCCGGGCGGATACGCCATATGCCAAATGGCATGGAAGGATCGAGACGCGTCCATTGTGTTTTCCCGTGCCATGTCCAGCGGTGGCCGGTCATGAGGTCTTCGCCATGCATGGATGCATTATCGTCGAGTCCGAATTCCCACAAGGGGAGTTCAAAGTGGCCTTCCTGGGCGTTATGGGGATCAAGATTGATTGCCACGAGTACGAAATTGCTGAGATCGGGCGTGTACTTGCCGAACAGGATGATGTTGTCATTGAACACGTTGTAGAACTTGATCCCCAGATGTGTCTGGAGAGCCGGGTTCTGCTTGCGGATCCGGTTGAGCTGTGCAACTTCCGCCATGATGTTGCCCGGCGCATACCAGTTGCGGGGGCGCAACTCATACTTCTCGGAATCCAGATACTCTTCCTTGCCGGGCGTTAACGGCGTGCCTTCACACAACTCAAAACCTGAATACATGCCCCACAGGCCCGACCCCATGGTGGCCAGCGCTGCGCGAATCAAAAACCCTGGACGCCCACTGGTCTGTAGGAAAACCGGATTGATGTCCGGCGTGTTGACGAAGAAGTTGGGCCGATAGCATTCGCGCCAGGGCGAACTATTGAGCTGTGTGAAATATTCCGTCAGCTCAGCCTTTGTATTGCGCCAGGTAAAATAGGTATAGCTCTGCGAATATCCGACTTTGCCCAAACGGGCCATCATCGCTGGCTTGGTAAAGGCCTCGGCCAGGAACATGACTTCTGGGTCACGGCCACGGATATCCGCAATCAGCCATTCCCAGAACGGCAATGGCTTGGTATGGGGGTTATCGACCCGGAAAATCTTGACGCCCTGCTCCACCCAATGCCAGACCACATCACGCAGCGCGAGCCAGAGGTCCGGGACGGAATCCTTGGCATAAAAATCGACGTTAACGATGTCTTGGTACTTTTTGGGCGGGTTTTCCGCGTAGCGCATGGAGCCATCAGGACGCCAGGAGAACCAGCCCGGATGCTCCTTGAGCCAGGGATGATCAGGTGAACACTGGATGGCAAAGTCGAGTGCGATTTCAAGACCATGGTCAGCCGCTGCGGCAACCAGCGCACGGAAATCTTCAAGCGTTCCGAGTTGCGGATGTACGGCATCATGGCCGCCATCGGGACTACCAATGGCATAAGGGCTGCCAGGCTGATCAGGACCCGCACCCAGGGTATTGTTCTTGCCCTTGCGGTGGGCGAGACCGATCGGATGGATCGGTGGGAAGTACAGGACATCGAAGCCCATGTCACGTACACGAGGCAGCTCACCGATTACATCGCGAAAGGTGCCATGACGCTGTGGGTCATTAGTGATCGAGCGGGGAAAGAGCTCATACCAGCTGGCGAATTGTGCCTTGAGGCGCTCAATATCCAACGGGTACTCGACGCTGTGAGTCAGATGCGGATAGGCATCGGCGTCACGCATGTTGCGCTCAGTTTCCGAGCTGAGCAACAAAGCCACCTTGTCACCTTCGGTAGCGCACTGATCGAACCGTGCCAGCAAGGATTCCAGACCGGGCCGCACCTCGTCATCCGCACGAGTCAGGGCCTGTTCCAGATGGATGCGTCCTTCCTGCAACTCAAGTCCGATCGGCACACCAGCGCCATATTTCTTTTCAAGCTCGTAGCGGTAACTGCCGTATACATCCCACCACGCTTGAACGACAAATTCATGTCGAGCCACCTGTACCGGCGTGAACTCGCACAGCCACAGGTCATTGGTTTGAAGCTCCAGCGGTACTCGCTGCCAGTCTTCAGCACCCTCCACGCGCCACAGTACGCAGGCGGCCAGCTTGTCGTGCCCGTCTGCGAAAATGGCGGCCTTTACTGTAATGGGCTGGCCGGCGATGCCCTTGGCAGCGAATTGTCCGTTATCCACTGTCGGGCTGACCGACTCGATGGCAATTCTCGGTGTTTGCGACGCCGTTTCCGGGTCATAAGGTAGATACGCGAGTGAACCGGGGAGATCGGTATTCGACATCGAGCCTGACTCCTTAAAGTGCTGTTGGCTGGCTCATGCCCAGCTTCCGGCGATCGGAACATCCTTCGATGCCTTGTGGCGGGTGCGGCGGAGGGTCATAACCTCTACCGCGCTGAGCCCAATAGGTATGAAATACTGAGCCGACGCCTAAGGGAAAAGTTCAGGCTATTGATGGAGATAAGTTGCAAGCAGCCGAACGGTTGACTCGGCTGCAGCACAGGCGGGGGGAAGAAATCAGGCGTGTCGGGCAATGCACTGCAGACGCACTGCCCGTCTACTTACTCAAGGGTCAAGACGACCCGCCCTTTGAGGCATTCGTTTTCCACGAGCCGATGGGCTTCCACAAACTGGTCAAACGGCAACGTATGCGCAACGACGGGCTTGAGCAGACCATCCCGGGTCATTTGATTAATCACCGTCAGCGCGCGCTGTACCGCATCGGCATGGGGCTCCAGACCAAGCTCTGGATGGCCTGTAAAATCCAGGACGCTATGCCGGAAAATCTGCAGGTGTTTCTTGAACGCAGCGCAGGCCGGAAAGGACGCCTCGTTACCACCACCCATGCCGTAAATGATCAGCTTGCCCCGTGTCGCGGCAATATCACCCAGGCGGGACAGCTGCGGACCACATAGCGCATCCAGCACAACCTCAACGCCGCGGCTCTCGGTAAAACGCTCTACTTCCAGCACCAAGTCCTGTTCGTCGGTCGATACGACCTTCACAGCACCCAACCCTTTAAGCATTGCGCGGTTTTCCGACTCGCTGGTAGCCGCGATCACCTGTGCGCCCAACGCGGCCGCCAGCTGAACCACCGCCGGGCCGACGCAGTTGCTGGCTTCGGTGACTAACACCTGCTGTCCGGCCTTGAGTTGAGCCAGATCCACCAGAGCAAAATAGGCCAGGAGCAGACCGGCATAATGCACCGCCGCTTCAGCCGGCGTCAGCGTGTCAGGGTATTCGGTCAATGCCTGCTGGGGCATTAGCACCATGTCACCACTGGCCGGATACTGGTTGATCGAGTGGGCAGGAAAGCTGGCCACTCGCATGCCTGGTTGGAAATGGCGGACGCCCTCGCCCACGGACACAACCTCACCCGCCAGCTCAGAGCCAAACCCAGCCGGCAACGTAGCAGGCTCATCGGCCAGGTTCTGCCGCCAGAGCACGTCGCCCCAACATACGCCCAGCGCCTGTACACGCACCAATACTTCCCCTGCACCAGGCTCAGGAGTGGGTTGGTTTTCGCAGCACAGGACATCAGCACTGCCGAACTGGTGAAAGCGAATCACACGGGACATCGCAAACCTCTTTGGTGGATTCCGTATGGCTATGGACTGTATCCAAGCTGGCGCCTCAACGCTACCCGCCCGTATCGATAGTTGTCATGAATGCCAGTGATGCAAGGCTTGACGCCGCCCTCGACTCACTACAGTCTCATGCGCTCGAACAAATGCATGGCCACGGTTAAGGGCATACCATGAATCGCAACGATCTTCGCCGAGTAGACCTCAACCTGTTGATTGTGTTCGAGACGTTGATGCGGGAGCGGAGCGTAACCCGCGCTGCTGAAAAGCTCTTTCTGGGCCAGCCCGCCATCAGCGCCGCCCTTGCCCGCCTGCGCAGCCTGTTTGACGATCCATTGCTGGTCCGCACCGGCCGCACGATGGAACCTACACCCCGTGCCATGGAGATCTTCGGCCTGCTTTCACCAGCCCTGGACTCAATCTCCTCGGCCATGAGCCGCGCACAGAATTTCGAACCGGCAAGCGCCGATCGCGTATTCAGAATAGGACTGTCGGACGACGTCGAGTTTGCCCTGCTGCCGCCCCTGCTCAGGCGCCTTCGCGCAGAGGCACCCGGAGTAGCCTTGGTCATACGCCGAACCAACTACCTGAACATTTCCAGCCAACTGGCCTCCGGCGAGATAACAGTAGGCGTTGCCTACACCTCCGAGCTGCCCGCCAATGCCAAACGCAAGACCTTGCGGCGCTCGCGCTCAAAAGTGCTTCGGGCCGATTCCATTCCCGGCACGCTGACCTTGGACGACTTTTGTGCTCGCCCTCATGCTCTGGTATCGCCTGCTGGAGACCTGAGTGGCTTTATCGATGATGCGCTGGCCACGCTGGGCAAGCAGAGGCGCGTCGTGCTGGCAGTCCCCCAGTTCAACGGTCTGGGAACACTGCTGACCAATACGGACCTGCTAGCTACCGTCCCTGACTACACCGCCCAGGTATTGGCTTCCAATGGCGGCTTGCGCATTGAGGACCCACCTCTGGAGGTGCAATCCTTTGAACTCTCCATGGCCTGGAGCGGTGTGCACGATAACGATCCTGCCGAACGCTGGTTACGCTCTCGTATACAAATGTTTGTGGGAGATCCAGACAGTTTATAGTTATGGGCTGGTATTACATAGCTAAAAATAGTCTGCTATCGATACATTTGAGGGCTTTTATCATTTTGATCGATAGTTAAATTCAGAGTGTTCGATTCGATCGTGTCAGACCCTTGAGCCAGACTCCGCCGTACTTAAATTTTCCTCACTTTGTCCGGCGGAAACGAACATGGAACAGTCTTCCACTCTCTGGCGATCTTCTCTGGCATTAGCCAGCGTTCTATTGCTCAGTGCCTGCGACAACAAGCCTGATGCGTCGGCCACAGCACCAGCAAAGCCCAAGGTCAGCGCCGCTCAGGTCATCCAACAACCGATCACTGAATGGGATGAGGTTACCGGCCGTCTCGAAGCGCCCGAGTCTGTCATCATTCGTCCGCGCGTTTCGGGCTATATCGATCGGGTTGTCTTTCAGGAAGGCACCCTGGTTAAGAAAGGCGACCTGCTTTTCCAGATCGACCCCCGCCCCTTCCAGGCCGAAGTGAAGCGTCTGGAAGCGCAGCTGCAACAGGCCAAGGCTCATCTGAATCGGGCTCAGAATGAAGCGCAACGTGGCGAGCGCTTGCGCTCAAGCAATGCGATCTCTGCCGAAGTAGCGGATGCCCGCACCAGCGAAGCACTGGAAGCCAAGGCGACGCTTGCCGCTACGCAAGCCGAACTGGACGCAGCCCGTCTGAACCTGAGCTTTACTCAAGTTACTGCCCCCATTACAGGTCGCGTTGGCCGGGCCGAGGTCACCGCAGGTAATCTGGTAAATGCTGGAGAAAGCCAGCTCACTACGCTGGTATCCACCGACAAGGTGTATGCCTATTTCGATGCTGATGAACGTGTTTTCCTCAAGTATTCCGACTTGAAACGCCAAGGCGTGCGGGGCGAAGCCAGTCCGGTCTTTATGGGGCTTTCCAGCGAAACCGGCCACCCTCACCTAGGCAAGATGAACTTTCTTGATAACCAGGTTGATCCCCGTACAGGCACCATCCGTGGAAGGGCCGTATTCGAAAACACTGATGGCCAGTTTACTCCTGGGCTTTATGCAAGGCTGAAGCTGGTCGGCAGCGGTACCTATAACGCGATGCTCATCAAGGATGAGGCTGTAGGTACTGATCTGGGCAAAAAATACGTGCTGGTAGTCAAAGACGACGGCACCGTGGATTACCGCTCGGTTGAACTGGGTCCGAAAATCGAAGGGCTGCGGATCGTCCGTACAGGTCTGGCCAGCAATGACAAGGTCGTCATCAATGGTCTGCAACGCATCCGTCCTGGCTCCCAGGCAGACGCTCAGATCGTACCCATGGCTGACGAGGCCACCCTGGCTGCACTCAAGCATCAGCGCGAGCTGGTAGCGAAAAGCCTACCTCTGCCGGACAAGCCGATTCAGCTGACTGCCAACGATACGCGTCGTTAACACCGTCTAACCCTGCCGCCAAGCCCATGCACCTCGCTCTTCTACCAGGAGAGCGACGGTGCCCTGTTGCTCGCGTTTACAAAGGAATGGTCCGATGAACTTCTCACAGTTCTTCATCAAGCGTCCCATTTTCGCGGCCGTTCTCTCGCTGATTATCTTGATCGGCGGAGCCGTCTCGCTCTTTCAACTTCCCATCAGTGAATACCCGGAAGTCGTGCCGCCCACGGTAGTGGTTCGCGCCACCTTCCCGGGTGCCAACCCCAAGGTTATCGGCGAGACCGTGGCAGCCCCGCTGGAACAAGCCATGAACGGCGTCGAGCACATGCTCTATATGTCGTCCCAGGCCACTGCCGACGGCAAGATGACCCTGACCATTACGTTTGCCTTGGGCACAGATCTGGATACGGCGCAGGTACAGGTGCAGAACCGTGTCACCCGTACCCTGCCCAAGCTGCCTGAAGAAGTGCAGCGTCTGGGCGTAACCGCTGACAAGGCCTCACCGGATCTGGCCATGGTGGTGCACCTTACCTCGCCCGATGAGCGCTACGACATGCTGTACCTGTCCAACTATGCGCTGATCAACATCAAGGACGAGCTGTCCCGCCTGGACGGTGTGGGTGATGTCCAGCTGTTCGGCATGGGCGAGTATTCCCTGCGTGTGTGGCTTGACCCGAACAAGGTGGCCTCCCGCGGCCTGACGGCAACAGATGTCGTCAATGCCATTCGTGAGCAGAACCGCCAGGTTGCGGCAGGCTCTCTGGGCGCCCCGCCCGCGCCCAACGCGAACAGCTTCCAGCTGGCCATCAACACCCAAGGCCGCCTGGTCAATGAGGAAGAGTTCGAAAACATCATCGTTCGAGCCGGCGCAAATGGTGAAATCACCCGCGTGAGGGACATTGCGCGCGTTGAATTGGGCTCGAACCAATACGCCCTGCGCTCGCTACTGAACAATAAACCCGCCGTCGCCATACCGATCTTCCAGCGTCCAGGCTCCAACGCAATCGACTTGTCCAATCAGGTACGGGCGAAAATGGCTGACCTGAAGAAGAGCTTCCCTCAGGGTATGGACTACTCCATCGTTTATGACCCTACGATCTTCGTCCGTGGCTCCATCGAAGCGGTCGTGCATACCCTTTTTGAAGCCATCGTGTTGGTTGTGCTGGTTGTGGTGCTGTTCCTGCAAACCTGGCGCGCTTCTATCATCCCGCTGGCAGCCGTTCCGGTTTCGCTGATCGGCACGTTCGCCTTGATGCACTTGTTCGGGTTTTCACTGAACGCGCTGTCCCTTTTCGGGCTGGTATTAGCAATTGGGATTGTGGTGGACGATGCCATCGTGGTCGTGGAAAACGTCGAGCGGAACATTGGGCTGGGCCTCTCTCCGGTTGCCGCAACCCAGCGAGCGATGCGGGAAGTAACCGGTCCTATCATCGCTACCGCGCTAGTGCTGTGCGCTGTGTTTGTACCCACCGCCTTTATTTCCGGATTGACGGGACAGTTCTATCGACAGTTCGCCCTGACCATTGCTATTTCAACGGTCATCTCAGCCTTCAACTCGCTTACGCTCTCCCCTGCACTGGCAGCCGTCCTGCTCAAGGGACACGATGCTCCTAAGGACCGCTTTTCGCGCTTGCTGGATCGCCTGCTGGGCAGCTGGCTGTTCGCGCCATTCAACCGTATGTTCGAAAGAGCCAGTCACGGCTATGTAGGCGTGGTTGCACGTGTGCTTCGCCGCGGCTCGATTGCGCTGGTGGTCTATGCCGGTCTGATGGCGCTGACGGTGTTTGGGCTGACGAACACGCCTACAGGTTTCGTGCCGCAACAGGACAAGCAGTATCTGGTCGCCTTTGCGCAGCTGCCTGACGCTTCTACGCTGGATCGTACCGAAGACGTCATCAAGCGGATGTCCGATATCGCGCTCAAGTATCCGGGCGTGGAAAGCACTGTGGCGTTCCCGGGACTCTCTATTAATGGGTTTACCAACAGCCCCAACAGCGGCATTGTCTTCGTGACACTCAAGCCCTTCGAAGAACGTAAGGACCCGAGTCTGTCAGCCAACGCGATTGCAGGTGCACTTAACGGCAAGTTCAGTTCGATTCAGGATTCGGTCATCGCGATCTTCCCGCCTCCGCCAGTTCAGGGCCTGGGTAGCATTGGCGGTTTCCGTGTGCAAGTCGAGGATCGAGGCAACCTGGGCTACAACGAGTTGTTCGCCCAAACGCAGAATATCATTGCGAAAAGCCAGAACGTGCCGGAACTGGCAGGCCTGTTCTCCAGTTACCAGGTCAACGTTCCGCAAATTGATGCCGATATTGATCGTGAGAAAGCCAAAACTCATGGCGTTGCGATCAGCGATATCTTCGATACGCTACAGGTCTACCTGGGCTCGCTGTATGCCAACGACTTCAACCGCTTTGGCCGTACTTTCCAGGTCAACGTACAAGCCGATCAGCAGTTCCGCCTTGAAGCCGATCAGATCGGCCAGCTGAAGGTACGTAACAACCTGGGCGAGATGGTGCCGCTGTCTACCTTCGTGAAGGTAAGCGATAGCGCAGGTCCCGACCGCGTGATGCACTACAACGGGTTTATCACAGCCGAAATCAACGGCGCCCCGGCACCCGGTTACAGCTCGGGCCAGGCACAGGCCGCGCTGGAAAAACTCATGAAGGAAGAGTTGCCCAATGGCATGACCTACGAGTGGACCGAGCTGACCTACCAGCAAATCCTGTCGGGCAACACGGCCTTCCTGGTCTTCCCGCTGTGCGTGCTGCTGGCCTTCCTGGTGCTTGCTGCCCAGTACGAAAGCTGGAGCCTGCCGCTTGCCGTTATTCTCATCGTACCAATGACGCTTCTGTGCGCTATCACAGGTGTCATCCTGTCCGGGAGTGATAACAACATCTTTACCCAGATCGGCCTGATCGTCTTGGTTGGCCTGGCCTGCAAAAACGCAATTCTGATTGTGGAGTTCGCCAAGGATAAACAGGAAGAAGGCATGGACCGTGTGGCAGCCGTACTGGAAGCATGCCGGTTGCGTCTACGTCCGATCCTGATGACCAGCTTTGCCTTCATCATGGGCGTGGTGCCGCTGGTGACGTCTACCGGTGCAGGTGCCGAGATGCGTCATGCCATGGGCGTTGCGGTGTTCTCCGGCATGCTGGGCGTGACCTTCTTCGGCCTGTTGCTGACTCCCTTGTTCTATGTACTGATCCGCGCGTTCGTCGAGCGTCGCGCTGAGCGCCGTATCGCCGCACAGGAGGTGCTGTCATGAGAATATTCGTTCCAAGCCTATTGGTCCTTGCCTTGAGTGCCTGTGCGGTCGGTCCGACCTATCAGGCACCGCAAACCGAACCGGCTCATCTGCAGAGCGCGGCGGGCAGCCAATATGATCACTCCCGTTTCCAGGCACAGTGGTGGCAACAATTCGAGGACCCCACCCTTAATCAGCTGGTGGCGCGCTCGATTTCCGGCAACCGGGAGCTTCGCGTGGCCTACGCCCGGCTGCGCTCGGCTCGTGCCCTGCGTGATGACACGGCCAATGACCGCTTTCCTGTTGTGACCAGTCGCGCCAGTAGCGAGATCGGCAAGGCGCAGCAGCCGGGCTTCACCGATAAGCGTACAAACAATGAGCGTTATGATCTTGGAT
This sequence comes from Pseudomonas sp. LTJR-52, assembly GCF_003691465.1. NCBI lineage: Bacteria > Pseudomonadati > Pseudomonadota > Gammaproteobacteria > Pseudomonadales > Pseudomonadaceae > Pseudomonas > Pseudomonas sp. LTJR-52. The sequence goes on along the minus strand of NZ_CP033105.1, from coordinate 2,429,003 downwards.
TAGACATGGCCTGGGAGATTGATCTCTTCGGCCGGATCCAGCACCAACTGGAAGCCAGCGATGCTCAGGCAGACGCCGCGCAGGCAGAACTCAATCAACTGCAGGTCAGCCTGATTGCAGAACTGGTAGACGCCTATGGCACGCTCCGCGGTGCCCAGCTGCGCGAGCATATTGCGCAGGAAAACCTGAAGAATCAGCGGGCCTCCCGGCAATTGACCCAAACCCTGGATGAAGCAGGCGTAGGCAGCCAGCTGGATGTCTTGCGGGCTGATGCACGCCTTGCGGCCACCGAGGCGACTCTGCCGCAACTCCAGGCAGAAGCGGCGCGGGCAAAGAATCGGATAGCGACCCTGATAGGCGAACGGCCTGATGCGATGAGCATTGACCTTTCACCCAAGCCATTGCCTGCAATTGCCAAGGCGCTTCCCATTGGTGACCCGGCCGAGCTGTTGCGCCGCCGTCCGGATATCCAGGCAGCCGAACGTCAGCTGGCAGCCGCAACCGCGAATGTCGGTGTAGCTACTGCAGATCTCTTCCCACGAGTTAGCCTGAGCGGCTTTCTAGGGTTCACCGCGGGGCGGGGTTCCGAGATCGGCTCTTCGGCCGCCCGCGCATGGGGCCTGGGTCCTACCCTGAGCTGGCCAGCCTTTGACTTAGGTAGCGTTCGCGCACGCCTGCGTGGGGCCAAGGCAGATGCCGAAGGCGCCCTGGCCAACTATGAGCAGCAAGTGCTGCTTGCCCTTGAAGAAAGTGCCAATGCCTTTAGCGACTATGGTAAACGTCAGGAGCGCCTGGTTGCACTGATTCGCCAGTCCGAAGCCAGCCGCGCAGCAGCCGAGCAGGCAGCGATCCGCTACCGTGAAGGCGGGTCGGACTTCCTGGTATTGCTGGATGCAGAGCGCGAGCGACTGGCGGCGGAAGATGCCCAAGCCCAAGCGGAAGTTGAGCTCTACCAAGGCATTGTGGCGATATATAAATCACTAGGCGGCGGTTGGGAGATCCCCAACGTCTGATCCTTCGGTTAGGGGCGACGATGTCGCCCTGGCCCGCGGCTTTCCCTGCTCCTTGGGCCGCGGGCTTTTTCTTGTTACGGCTCACTCCTGGCGAGCGGATCCTGCTGAAGCTCAACGGCATCCCAGCCACCACCCATTGCAGCAATCAACTGAACGCTGGTAACCAGACGACTACCCAACAACGTCAGGTTGGTGCGTTCGTTGTTTAATGCTGTGGTTTGCAGCGTTACTACGTCAAGATAATCGATCAGACCTGCACGGTACTGATTCTCTGCCAGACGCAGCGACTCCCGCGCCGAATCCAGTGCCTCCTGCCTTACACCGGACTCCTGATTAAGAACGTCCAGCTCAACTAGGTAATCTTCGACCTCCTTGAAACCGTTGAGTACCGCCTGACGATATTGGGCAACAGTCTGATCATAAGATGCTTCGGCCTGCTCGACCTGTGCACGGCGTGCACCGAAGTCAAACAATGTCAGATCGAATGCTGGCCCGATGGACCAATAACGGTTAGGGGTGCTGACCAGATTACCCCACTGGCTGTTTCGATAACCGCCCGAGGCTGTCAGGGAAAGCGTCGGGTAATATGCCGCCTTGGCAACACCGATCTGGGCATTGGCAGACATTACCTGCCGCTCGGCCTGAGCAATATCCGGACGACGCTGCAACAGCTCGGACGGCACGCTGGCAGGGATGCCGGGCACGGTCGGTACTGTCTCCACTGCCGCTAGACTGAACTCGGATGGCGGAACACCAATCAACACAGCAATCGCATTTTCCAGCTGCGCACGCTGGTACTTGAGGTCAATGGCATCCGCCTGGGTACTTTTGAGCTGGGTCGTAGCCTGGGCAACGTCTGAACGCGTAGTCATACCGGCGCGATACTGGTTTTCGGTGACCCGTAGTGACCGCTCATAGGCCTGCACCGTAGCATCCAGGAGCCGTTGCTGGGCATCCAGAACCCTCAATTGCAGATAGTTCTGGGCCAGCTCCGATTGCAGACTCAACTTGGTAGAGGCCAACTCGGCCACGCTGGCTTGCGCCGATCCTGTTTGGGATTCCACGCTGCGGCGAATGCTTCCCCACAGGTCAAGCTCCCAGCTGACACCAAGACTGGTGGTGTAGCTGTTGGAAGTAGTGGCGCTGCTGGTGCCTTGTGGCAATGTGACGGTCGTTCCTGTTGACGTCTGATACTGATAACTCGAACTGCTTCCACCGCCCTGCCCCGAGCGTGTTGCGCCAGCGCTTCCGGTTACCGCGGGAAGGAAGGAGGCGCGTGCTTCGCGTACCAGAGCGCGTGCCTGGCGATACTGGGCTTCATACTGGGCCAGTGTCTGGTTAGAGTTCTCCAGGCGTTGCATCAGACCATCAAGGGTGCTGTCTCCATACACCTCCCACCATTGCCCCCGCTTGGTGGCATCGCTGGGCTTGGCCATCTGCCAGCCTTCAGCATGCTTGAATGCGATGGGCGTAGTGACCTGGGGTCGCTGGTAGTCCGGGCCCACCGTACAGCCGCCCACGACTAAGGCAAGGGCAAGTCCCAGGTAATGGGGACGAGCTGAAAACGACATCATGATGATTTCTCCATGGGCGCATGCGTGCGCGAGCCTGCTCGGCGTCCCGCCCAACGGCGGTTGAACCAGTGTCGCAGACGGTCCAGATACAGGTAGATAACGGGAGTGGTATATAACGTCAGCAACTGACTGCCAATCAAGCCACCAATGATGGTGATCCCCAGCGGCCGACGCAGCGGCGCATCACCGCCCATGCCCAGAAGCAAGGGCAAGGCGCCAAGCACTGCAGCCAGCGTGGTCATCATGATTGGTCGGAAACGTCTGACGCAGCCATCCAAAATCGCCTCGCGAGGCGCCAGCCCCAGACGCCGCTCGGCATCCAGCGCAGAGTCCACGATCATGATGGCATTCTTCTTGACGATCCCAATAAGGAGGATTACGCCAATAAGTGCGATCAAAGTGAACTGCGTATTGAAGAGCTGCAGCGCCAGCAAAGCTCCAACGCCCGCCGAAGGCAGCGTCGACAGAATCGTCAGTGGATGGATATAGCTTTCATACAACATACCCAGCACGATATATACCGCAACCAGGGCAGCCACAATAATCAGGGGCATAGCGCTCTGGGACTGCTGCGCCATGCTGGCATTTCCCGCAAACGCCGTCTGTAATCCAATCGGAAGCTTCAAAGGTTTGATCGCGTCACGGATCGCATCCCTGGCCTGACTGATACTTACATCAGGCGCGAGATCGAAGGAAAACGTCGACGCGGCAAACTGACCGTCATGGGCAACCCGCAGCGGAGCGTTACTGAACCGATAACGAGTGAAGCTGGAAAGCGGGACACGATTACCCTCGCTGGTGACCACATACACCTGGCTCAGGACGTCTACGCTCTGCCTGTACTGATCACCCACACCCAGCACAACGTGATATTGGTTGCGGTCCTCGTACATAGTCGAGATTTGCCGCTGCGAGAACGAGTTGTTCAAGACGGCATTGATCATCTCGATGTTGACGCCGTAACGGCTGGCCGTGTCGCGATCGATGTCCAGGGACAACTCAACTCCTTTGTCTTGTGAATCACTGTTCACGGAAATGATCTGCGAGACCTTTCGAAGAGCAGCCTCGATCCGTGGATTCCAGGTACGCAAAAGCTCTAGGTCGTCACTTTTGACCGTGAATTGATAAGCACCATTTCCTTCCCGCCCTCCGGCGCGAAAGTCTTGTGACGCCACCAGGAAGAGGTTGGCACCAGGCACCTGAGCTGCCGCGGCTTTGCGCAGCCGCATGGCGACGGTCTCGACTGGATCGCGCAGGGAGATATCCTTGAGCGTAATAAAAAATGACCCGCTATTGGTGGATGAGCCGCCAGGCCCTCGACCTCCGGTAAAGCCCAGCACATTGTCGACCGCCGGATCGGCCATGAGCACTTTCCGATAAGCCTCCATCTTGCTCTGCATCCCACTGAAGGAGATTCCCTGATCTGCCACAGCATAGCCACGCAGGCGGCCGGTATCCTGATCCGGCAGAAAACCCTTGGGTACTACGGCATACAGGTAAAAGTTGAGCGCAATCGTGGCGATCAGAATCAATAGCATGAGAAACGAGTGATCCAACGCCCAGGCAAGGCTTGCCCGATAATACCGGGACATTGCCGCAACCAAACGACTTGTCTTTTGCTCTACAGGCGTTTCCTTGCGGGGCCGGTGCGCCCTGAGAAGCCTGGCGCACAGCATCGGCGTAAGCGTCAGCGATACGACCATCGACACCAGAACGGCAACCGATAGCGTCACTGCAAACTCGCGGAACAGGCGACCGATAATGCCCGTCAGCAACAGAATCGGCAGAAAGACCGCCACCAGCGACAGGCTCATGGAAAGAACCGTGAACCCTACCTCGCGCGCGCCCAACAACGCGGCCTGATAGGGCTTCTCGCCCTCTTCGATCCGGCGGGCAATATACTCCACCACCACAATGGCATCGTCGACCACAAACCCGGTACAGACGATCAACGCCATGAGCGACAGGTTATTGAGCGAAAACCCGCATAGATACATCACCGCAAAAGTGCCCACCAGAGAAATTGGTACGGCAATGCTGGGGATTAACGTCGCACGAATGTCCCGCAGGAACAGGTATACCACTAGAATGACCAGGGCGATGGAAATGATCAGCGTAAACTCGGCTTCATGCAGCGAATCACGAATGCCGGGGCTACGGTCATCCATGATGCTCAGCGTGACGTCCTTACCCAATGTCTCCTGTAGCGTTGGCAACTGCTCCCGGATACCGTCGATGGTTTCGATGATATTGGCGCCGGCCTGCCGTGAAATCAGAATGAGCACCGCTGGAGAATTATTGGAGAAACCAAGGTTGCGGGTGTCTTCGACTGAATCGGTAATGGTGGCTACATCGTCCAGTCGCGCTACTTGCCCATTACGGGTACGAATGATGAGCGGTTGATAGTCACTCGCTTTGTTCAACCGGGAATTGGCGTCAATTTGCCAATGCAGATCGCCGTACTCAAATGCGCCTTTGGGCGAATTGGAATTGGCCGCATTGATTGCGGTACGAACATCGTCCAGAGATAAGCCATAATGGTTGAGCGCATCCGGGTTCAGATCAATCCGCACGGCAGGCGACGAACTGCCGCCTACGCTGACCTGACCGACACCTTTGGCCGAGGCCAATTTAAGGGCGACCGTATTGGATGCCAGATCATAAAGCTTGCCCTTGTCCAGCTTATCCGACGTGAGCGCCAATACCATGATAGGCATATCGGCCGGATTGATCTTACGGTAGGTCGGATTGCTGGGCATTCCCGTGGGCAACGAAGGCACCGCCGCATTGATGGCAGCCTGAACCTCACGCGCGGCACCGTCGATGTTCTTATCCAGATCGAACTGGATAATGATGGTGGTACTGCCCTGAGAGCTGGTAGACGTCATTTCAGTAATCCCTGAAATACGTCCCAGTGAGCGTTCCAGAGGCGTGGCTACTGAAGAGGCCATGGTCTCGGGACTGGCTCCTGCCAGCGTGCCGCTGACCACAATGGTAGGAAAATCCACCTGTGGCAGCGGTGCAACCGGCAGCAAACCGAAAGACAGCCAACCGGATAGCACGATAGCCAGCGTCAACAACAAAGTCGCAACCGGTCGCCGGATGAACAGTGCCGAAAAATTCATCGGATTTCCCCGGAGAAATCCAGGTTATGCCGATAGCGCCAGCGGTTGAATCGTGTGGCTAACCGGCCAAACGCCAGGTAAATGACCGGAGTGGTAAACAGGGTCAGCAGCTGGCTAACCAGAAGACCGCCTACCATCGCAATACCCAGCGGCTGGCGCAGCTCGGCGCCTGCACCACTGGCCAACATCAATGGCAAGGCGCCCAGCAAGGCAGCCATGGTAGTCATCAGGATCGGCCTGAAGCGCAGCAGACAGGCTTGGTAGATAGCCTCCTCTGGTGTTTTACCCTCTTCCCGCTCAGCTTCAAGGGCAAAGTCGATCATCATGATGGCGTTCTTCTTAACGATACCGATCAGGAGAATGATGCCGATGATGGCCACCATGCCGATGTCCTGCCCGGCAATCCAGAGTGCCAGCAACGCTCCTACCCCGGCCGAAGGCAGCGTCGATAGAATCGTGACGGGATGGATAAAGCTCTCATAAAGAATTCCCAGCACAATGTACATGGTGACCACTGCGGCCAGAATTAGCAGTAGCGTACTCGACAGGGAAGACTCGAACGCCAGCGCTGCACCCTGGAAATGGGTATCAACAGTTGCCGGCATTTTGAGATCCTGCTCCGCCTGACGAATCGCTTCCACAGCCTCACCCAGCGATACACCCTTGGCCAAGTTGAAGGAAACTGTCGCGGCGGGTAACTGCCCGGCATGGTTGATCGCCAGAAGGGTATTGCGTTCCTCTACATGGGCGATGGCCGATAGCGGCACCTGCCCACTAGTTGTAGTAGTCGTGCCGTTAGTAGTGGTCGTCGTAGAGCTTGGCACGTAGATCTGCGTCAGCGCCTGCGGTCCCAGCTGGAACTGCGGCCCCACTTCCAGTACGACCCGGTACTGGTTGGACTGGGTAAAGATGGTTGAAACCAGGCGCTGACCAAACGCATTGTACAATGCGCTGTCAACATCGCTCAGGCTGACGCCCAGCCGAGACGCGTTATCCCGATCAACGCTGATATAGGCCTGCAGGCCGCGCGGTTGCAAGTCACTGGCGACTTCCGTCAGCTGCGGTAGCGTCTGCAAATGCTCGACCAGCTTTGGAACCCAAGTCTTGAGCGTTTCCAGGCTAGAGTCGACCAGGCGGAACTGGTATTGCGTACGACTAACCTGATCTTCCACGGTCAGATCCTGTACCGGCTGCAGATAAAGCTTCATGTCAGGCAAATCGGCCATCTGGTCCTGAAGGCGTGTAATGATTTCCGAGGCAGATACATCTCGGGCATCATGAGGCTTTAAGTTGATCAACATGCGCCCGGTATTGAGGGTCGGATTATCACCATCAACCCCAATAAACGATGACAGACTGTCGACCGCAGGGTCCTGCATGATGATCGAAGCCAGCGCCTGTTGCCGCTTGGCCATCCCTTCAAAGGACATGCTTTGCGGGCCTTCGGAAATTCCCTGAATCAGGCCTGTGTCCTGAAGCGGGAAAAACCCCTTCGGCATGAAGAGATAAAGCACCGCGGTCAGCACCAGCGTACCGATGGCAACCATCAGTGTTAGCGGTTGATGCCGAAGAACCCAGCGCAAACCTGTAGCGTATCGTTGAATCATTCCGTCGATAACGGCTCCGGCCTTGCGCGAGAATGCGCTCTGCTTGTCTTCCGGAACATGACGCAACAGTTTCGCGCTGAGCATCGGTGTGAGGGTCAACGAAACCACGCAGGAAATCAGAATGGAGACAGCCAGCGTAATGGCAAACTCACGGAACAGTCGCCCGGCAATGTCACTCATGAACAGAAGCGGGATCAGTACAGCAATCAGCGAGAAGGTCAGCGAGATGATCGTGAAACCTACCTGCTTTGAGCCTTTGAGTGCAGCCTCAAGTGGCGATTCTCCCTCCTCCAGATAGCGGGCAATGTTTTCGACCATGACAATGGCATCGTCAATGACGAAGCCGGTAGCGATCGTCAGTGCCATCAACGACAGGTTGTTGATGGAAAAGCCAGCCAGGTACATAACCCCAAACGTACCGACCAACGACAACGGCACAGCGACACTGGGAATCAATGTCGCCGAGATGTTGCGCAGGAACAGGAAAGTCACCATGACCACCAGTCCTATAGCCAGCACCAGTTCGAACTGAACATCACGGACCGATGCCCGGATAGTGGTTGTGCGATCCGTCAGCACCATCACATCCAGGTTTTCCGGCAAGGTCTCTTGAAGGGTTGGCAGTAGCCGCTTGATCTGATCCACAACCTGAATGACATTGGCGCCGGGCTGCCGCTGAACGTTCAGAATGACGGCAGGAGTGTCGTTGGCCCAGGCAGCCAGCTTATTGTTCTCAGCCCCATCGATCGCCAACGCAACGTCTTTCAGCCGTACAGGCGCACCGTTCTGATAGGCGATGACGAGGTTTTTGTACTCATCGGCTGATTGCAGCTGATCATTCGCATCCAGTGTCGATGAGCGTGTCGGTCCGTCAAAGCTTCCCTTCGGCCCGTTCTGGTTGTTGTTAGCGATGGCGGTCCGCAGGTTTTCCAGACTCAAACCATAGGCCGCTAATGCAGTAGGATTGGCCTGAATCCGAACAGCAGGACGCTGCCCGCCAGATAGGCTAACCATACCGACGCCACTGACCTGAGCAATCTTCTGCGCCAGGCGGGTTTCCACCAAGTCCTGAATCTTGGGCAAGGGCAGGCTGCTGCTGGTGACTGCCAACGTCAGAATCGGGGTATCGGCCGGATTGACTTTGCTAAAGATCGGCGGCTGCGGCAGGTCGTTGGGCAGCAGGTTATTGGCGGAGTTGATCGCCGCCTGTACTTCCTGCTCCGCCACATCCAGATTACTGTCCAGACTGAACCGCAGCGTTATGACAGAGGCGCCTCCAGAGCTGGTGGAAGACATCTCCTCCAGCCCAGGAATCTCCCCTAACTCTGACTCCAACGGCGCGGTCACGCCTGAGTTCATGATTTCAGGGCTAGCTCCCGGATAAAGGGTCTTGACCTGAATGGTGGGATAATCAACTTCTGGCAGCGAGGCTACAGGCAACAACCGGTAAGCAATAATACCGGCCAGCAGAACAGCGACCATCAATAAGGTGGTCGCTACCGGCCGAAGGATAAAAAGACGAGACGGGTTCATTCACCGGCTCCGCCGCCTAACGTGGCCTCATTGGCGTCCGGATCTGACTTGGGCGCAGTTTCCGTAATAGGCTGAGTAACCTTGACTGTCTGGCCGTCACGCAGGCGGTCGAGTCCTTCTGTCACAACAGTTTCACCGGCATTCAGGCCTGAGCGGACCTCTACTTGCTCGCCCTGTATCTCGCCCAGGCTGACTTTGCGCGTTGCAACCTTATTGCCTTCGCCAACGACGAAGACGTAAGGCCCTTCGTCGTTACGTTGAATGGCCGAGATCGGAATGACAATGACATCGCTCAGCTCCAGCGCATGCAAGCGGACATTAACGAACTGATTGGGAAACAGCGACTCATCCTGATTATCGAAGCGAGCCTTGAACTTGACCGTGCCCGTGCTGGTATCGATCTGGTTGTCCACCGTTACCAACGTACCCGTTGCCAGAACCCTGTTTCGCCCGCGGTCCCATGCCTCTACGGCCAGCGGCTTTCCGGTCGCCATTTGGCGACGCACCGTGCTGAGCTGATCCTCAGGCAGGCTGAATGTCAGGGCAATAGGCTTGGTTTGGGTAATGGTTACTATCGGCGTAGTGTCACCGCTAGCCACCAGATTACCCACGTCCACCTGACGCAGACCCAACCGGCCGCTGATGGGAGCCCGTACTTCGGTAAAGGTCAGGTTCAGTCTGGCATCGGCTACCTGCGCTTCGCTGTTCTTGACGGTTCCCTGATACTGAGCAACCAGCGCCTGCTGTGTATCCAGTGTCTGCTTGGCTACTGAGTCTTCCTTGAAGAGCTGGCGATAACGCTCCAGATCGATCTGTGCATTCTTCAGCTGAGCCTGATTCTCCTGCAAGGTGCCCTGGGCTTGTGCCAGCGCCGCCTGATAAGGCCGCTGATCGACGACAGCCAGTACGTCCCCGGCCTTCACCTCCTGCCCTTCAGTAAACAGTACCTTGGCCAACTGACCGTCGACACGGGCATGAACTTCAACCGTGTTGTAGGCCGTTACCGTGCCCAATGCATTGAGGTAAACCGAAAGCGTCGTTTTTTCGGCCTTTCCAGTGCTCACAATCATGTCTGTTGGAGCCATGGAACCACGGCGTCCGGCTCCAGCCGGCCCTTTCTGCTCAGTTTGAGCAGCGTTACGACCGGAAGGATCCGCCTGTTCAGGCGATTTACCTAGAAAATGCCATGCAGCTACAGCGCCAACCGCTACTACCACAACAGCAATCAACAAAGGAAATTTGGAGCGAGAAGGTTTGGAATTGAGGGAATCGCTCATGAACGCCACAGCAATAAGTTTCGGAAAGATAACGGTAAGCCGCAGCCTTCATCAGGCCAAGCGGATTTACGCGTTGTTTACATACAGGATTGAATGGTGCGGAGCAGCAAGCAATACACTGCCGCCAGAATGTCATAAGAGTATGACGGAACGTTGGATTCTGCCTTGCCTTGTTACATCTCGAAGCGCATCGACTTCATGCATCAGCACCCGGGCCTTGATCGAGGCCCGGGTGCTTTTCTTCTACCTTATTTCAGCGCTGCAATAGCCGCTTCGTAGTTGGGCTCCTGCCCAATTTCAGGCACCAGTTCGCTATAAAGCACCTTATTATTTTCATCCAGAATCACTACCGCACGTGCGGCAAGACCCGCCAAGGGGCCGGACGCGATGGCAACACCGTAGTCTTTCAGAAACTCGCGACCACGCAGCGTAGATAGGTTGATTACATTTTCGATGCCTTCCGCACCGCAGAAACGCTTCTGGGCAAACGGCAAGTCAGCTGACACGCACAGGATCACGGTGTTTTCCAGCTTGGCGGCTTCGGTATTGAACTTGCGAACCGACATGGCACAGGTCGGGGTATCCACACTGGGGAAAATATTCAGCACCTTGCGCTTGCCAGCAAAGCTTTCCAGCGTGGTATCGGCCAGATCGCCATTGACCAGGCTGAATGCCGGTGCGGACTGACCCGCCTGAGGCAGAGTACCTTCAATCTGAACCGGATTACCGCGAAGAGTGACTTCTGTCATGACCTGTTTCCTACAATTGAATGGAACATCAAGTAAACACGCTTCGCCTCAGGCTTTAAAGCCTGAAGACCTGTTTATTGCAAATCATCCCTACCGTGCACTAGCGGGTCACTACCCAAGCGTTACCCTGTTGCCCGACCAATACGATCGGGCAACCCTGGCGAGTTAGAAGTCTCGCTTGTAGAAGAAATCCAATGAGCTGGCAATACCACTGGCTGCTTCAAGATACAGCTGCTTGGTAAGCTGATAACGCAAGGCGACCGTATTGGCCGGCTCGAAGACGCCTACACCGTATCGAAGCGCCAAGCGGTCGGTAATATTGCCTGACGCAACGACACTGGTCTTGTCGCCTGTCCCTTCGGTATCCAGCTGAAAGTTCTGTACGCCCAAACGCTGCGCCAGCTCACCCGCCGTGGATGATCCCCCGGCAAGGCCCAGCGCAAGTGCGGCCTGCCCCAACATATTGTTCTCGCCCTCGTCGTTGTTAGTCAGTGGGCGCCCTAGAACAATATAGGCCAAGGCTTGCTCCTGCCCCATGGTGGGATCCGAAAACACTTCGACGCGCGGCTGATCAGCCAGACCTGACAGGCGTAATCCTGCGGTTACGTCATCCACGACACGCACCGCTTCCACGTCCAGGAACGGTTGAGCGATCGGACCCTGGAAGAATATACGCGCTCGCCGAATAGTCAGTCGCTGCCCGTAAGCGCGGTAGCGCCCATCCGTTAAACGAACTTCACCACGCGTATCCAGGTTGTCACCAATATGAACGTTCCCTTCAAGGTTGGCGGTCAGGCCGAATCCCGAGAACGTGAGCTTGTCTTGCCCCACCAGTACATTTACATCCATGGACAGCTGGGTCTCCTGCTTGGGCGCAGGCGCTTCCTGTCCAACGATTACCGCATCATTGGAAACCTTGACGGTAGACGGTGGTAACTCCCGAACCGTAATGGCACCGCTCGGCACGCGAACCGTACCCTTGAGCGCCAGACTACCGTTCTGCATGACAATATTCAGGTCAGGCGCCACGATAAGGTTAGCATAGGGCTCAACCACAACAGGAAGACGATCGCCACGTACGGCGACATTCATGTCCAATCCATCCGCCCAGGATATCGCTCCACTCACATTACCCTGGCCGCGCTCGCCGCTGCGCCATCCACCGCTCACGTTCGCTTGGTTCCCGGCAATCAGAGCAGTCAGCCGAAGATCTTGAAGACGGGTTGGAACGATACCGCCCCCGACCTGACCATTGCTCAAATCGATCCGACCATTGATCGAAGGTTGAAGCAGCGTACCGCTTACCTGACCACTACCGTCGATTCTTCCGTCCAGCTGCTCAATACCTGAAACAAACCCTTTGGCAATGGCTACATTCAACCCGCGCAGATCGAAGCGCCCTGAGACAGGCTTGTCATCAGGCCGTGGATCAATCTGTGCATTCAGGGTGAGGTTGCCAAGCTGCGGGCCGCTAAAATCCAGAGAGGCGCGCACATCGTTCGGGCGCAACGCACTATTGAGCTTGAGCGTGTCATAGGCAAAATCTGCCCACTGACCATCGGCATTACGTGCTCTCAGCGTCCCTGTGCCTGCGTCGACTGTAACCGTGCCGTCTGGCCCGCTCTCAGGAAGATCAAGACGGATATCAGCATTAAGCGCACCTTGCCAGCCAAAATCCTCGGGCAGGAAAGGCGCCAGTCCGGCAAGGTCAAAGTTGCGCAGATGGTAGCGTAGCCGTGGTTCCGGCATCAGGCGCTGGTCCTCCCCACAGAGCGAGGCTTTACCTGATAGCCAGCAGTGCTGGCCAAGCGTCAGTTGCCCGTTTGCCAGACGCTCAAGGCTTGCAGGGTTTTGCAGGCGCCAGTCCTGGGGACCACTCTGGACAGCACCTCGAGTAAGCCGCCCTCGCCAGTTCATCGCATCATCGAGCGTACCCTCCAGGGCAAGCGCCAGATTTGCCAGCGGCCCTTTTACATCAAGCGTGACCGCCTGCTGATGACGGTTACCCTGTCCATCGAGCGTCACACGTCCAATGTCGCTAGTGCCTGCACGCACACCGGAGGTTAATAGCTGGATTCGTCCCTGCTGACGCGCATCAAGCGTACCTTTAAGGCTCAAGACCGCCAGCCGGTTGGTTTGATAGGCAACCTCTTGCCCATTCAACACCAGCTCCCCTTGTGGCGCCTGCTGAGTTCCGCGCAAATCCACTTTTCCATTAATGGCACCAGCCAGACCTGGCCATAACTGGCCGAGACGAGGCAAGTCGATATCCAGGTGCCCTTTCCATTGCTCGGCCAGCTGACCGCTTCCCTGAATGCGATTACTGCCCAGACGGACAGTCAGGTTATCAAGATCCCATTGCTTATCCTGACCACGCGCCTGCGCTGCCAGCTGAGCAGGTTGACCTCTCAGCTGTCCCTGCAGTTCCAGATCAGCCGTTACACGCAGCTGCTCACCCTTGATTTCTCCTTCACTGCGTAGCGGTCCGCCCAGATTACCAGGCAGCTGGGCGACCCAGAATGCAGGATTAAACTGGCTGAGGTTCAGGTTCGCCTTCCAACCAATGCCATCAGCAAACCGGACATTCACCTGCCCCTCGGCACGTCCTTGCCCGGCATGTAGATCCAGCGACGGCAAATTGATCTGTGTGAGATCACCTGTAAACGGCGTTACCAGTGTGAAATCACCGGCAGGCCCCATTAGTGCAGCGTCCACATTTCCGATATAGCGCTCATCGGCGTACTGAACTTCACCTTTCAATCGACGCAGCGCTACGGGCGGCTCCTCAATCTCCGGGTACAGCCGACGCCATGGGAACTCATTCCAGTTAATAGTGGCATTCGCATTGAGTCCTTCCGACCAGCCTGCTTTGCCGCTCAAGACGACTTTACGCTGCTGCCCCGCATCGAGCGTCAGTCCTTTAAGGTCTGCACCTTCTGCCGTAACAGTGCCATCAAGCTTCAGGGCGACGTCGCCTCCTTCACCCGGCAGTACAGACGTGCCCACCAATTTATATCCATCTGTAAGAGTGCCGTTTGCAGTCAGGTCGAGCGCGTTGAGCGTCAGGGTCTTTGGCAGATCCTTTGTTGGCTTGAAACCGTTGGCCGTCAGATGCAGCGAAGCCGGCACACCCTTTGCCAAAAGCTGCACGTCGCCTGTCAACCGGCCCGGCAGGTAGCCGCTGCTGTCGGCCTGAAGAGTCAAGCTTCCCTGCAGATCACCTTCCACATGTAAGGTCAGTGGCCACTCCTGCTGGTCAGGCGCAGGCAGACGGGCATTGGCGTCCGCCGTCAAAGGCCATTGCCCGGAGGGCTGCAACGTCCCGCTAAGGCTGAGCATCATGTCGTCGCGGTGCGCATCCAGCTGCTCAATGACCAGGCTGCCACCCTCAGAATGAGCGCGTAGCGTGGCGTTTGCGAACTGCTCATTGCCATCGAGCGTAAACCGTCCTATGCGTACATCACCCAGCTGAACGTCTACCGGTAGCTTGAGGTCGGGTAACGTAACCGGCCCCTCATCGGGCGTCTGCTCCTCAGTGGGCGCCAGATCGAGATTGATCTCGCTGGCTACGAGCGTATCGATGCAAAATGTTCGCTTGAACAGGCAACCAGGCGACCAAGCGAACTCAGGAGACACCAGCCTAACCTGCGTACCGGCTTGAGCCCAGGTCAGCGTGTCGGCCTTCCAGTGCCCTCCCAGTCGACCCGTATAGCCTTCCACTGCAAGCCCGGGAACCCGGCCCAACACCCAACGGCTTCCAGACTCGGTTCCCAATAAAATGGTCACGCCCAATACAAGAACAACGACAACCGTCAGCAGCGTGGCGCCAACAATCTTGAGCGCACGCATCATAATTCCGGCCCCATCGAGAAATGCAAACGAAAGCCACCTTCTTCATCAAGGCCATGAGCCAGATCGACACGTATGGGCCCCACTGGCGAAACCCAACGGATACCAAGGCCGATACTGGTCTTGATATCCGGATTATCGAGCGCATTGAACGCTCCCCCCTGGTCGACAAAGGTCGCCAGTCGCCATTTATCCTTGAGCGGATACTGGTACTCAACGCTGCCGGTGACCATGTATCGTCCACCGATTCTGTCTCCATCGGAGTTCGTGGGCGATAGCGTCTGGTAGTCATAGCCCCTGACGCTCTGATCACCACCGGCAAAGAAGCGCAGCGATGGCGGAATCTGCTTGTACCCATTAGTAGCATTGCCGCCGACCTGAACCCGCCCTAGCAGCCGGTGCCCACCGGCAAAAGTGGTCAGGCCACGCGCTAGCGCCGTCACATGCACCATGTTGGCGTCGGACACGATGCCCTCTTTGGCAGCCGAGACACCAAACTGCAGTCGGTAACCATGGCTGGGATCGATCCGATTATCGCTGCGCAGGTAGGAATAATCGACACCCGGCATGAGCAGTGTCGATAGACCGGAATCGTCTCCCAGACGGTATTCCTCTCGCTGGAGTTTCAGGGAGAGCACCCGTGTCCAGCCGCTGGGCAATTTGCGATGCCATTCGGGCCCGACGGTAAGCAGGCGACTCAGCGAATCGTCATCGGCGATTTCTTCATACTGATATCCCCCCGCCAAACGGAATTTATCGTTGATGGGGTCGCGCCCGGGAATGTCATACCAGGCGCCGATGTTCTGACGTGGCGCGGAAAGCTCCATCTCCGCGCCCAGGCTATGCCCCTGCGCATTGAGCCAATGTCGATCCCAGGTTGCGCGAACACGCGGGCCGACATCGGTAGAATAGCCAAGCCCCAACCCCAGCGTGCGTGGCTTGCGAGTAGTCAGATTCACCATGACCGGAATCGTCTGGTCTTTGGCATCTGCCGGAATAGCGTTGACGCGCACGCTGTCGAAATAACCGCTTCGGAGCAGCGTCTGCTGAAGCTCAGCAAGGATTTCCGAATCATAGGACTCGTCTGGCTTGAACGGCACCATGCGATTGAGCAGGTCTTGATCGAATGGAAAATCTCCTTCGTATTCCACGTTACCCAACCGGTAGCGAGGCCCGCTTTCGTAAACCAGCGCAATGTCTGCGTAGCCAGCCTGCGGATCGATGATCAATTTCTGCTGGGTGAAGTGCCCACTGAAGAAGCCATAACGTGCAGCCTGATTCTGGATCAGTGTCTTGGCATCTTCATAGAAGCCATGATTGAGCTGGGCGCCAGACTTCAGATTGGCACCATCGGGCGCCTTGAATGACTTGAGTTGCCGCGCCGGACCTTCCACGCGGATATCTACCTGGCGCAGTCGAACGGGCTCTCCAGTCTGGATATCCAGTATCAGCCGAGGCGTCTGCCCTGGCTCGACCCGGCTATCAATCTGCGCATGGTAGTAGCCCAGTGCCTGGGCAGCCTGCTCCGCCTGGCCTTCAGCCGTACGCCGCAGCCGTTGCAAGGCAACCGCATCCCGATCGGCAAGGCTGCCTATATACGCAGAAATGTTATCCCGCAGCGCACGATTATCAGGCGTAACGTGCACGGTGAGTTCGGCCGCTTGGGCCATGGCGACGCCGCTCATTAAAAGCAGGCCGGCAATACTGAGTCGGAGTCGTAGATGAAAAGTCATGACGCGATGCTACCGGGCGAGTGGTCGTGAGACAAACGCAGCGTCGTGGCGTTCATCGGCTATACCAGCGAAGCAGGCTCGTCATGAAGCCGTTCTATACGCTAGGATGGCCATTTTACCGAGAGTCTTCTTCGCCCATGAAGATTGTTTGCTTTAATATCAATGGTTTGCGAGCACGTCCTCATCAGCTGGCTGCCTTGATCGAACGTCACGCACCCGATGTTATCGGGCTTCAGGAAACCAAGGTCTCGGATGACCAGTTCCCGCTGGCTGATATCGAGGCGTTGGGCTATCACGTTCACTATCACGGGCAGAAAGGTCACTATGGCGTAGCACTGCTTTCGCGCCAGGCACCGCTGGAGATCCACAAGGGCTTCCCCAACGACGGCGAAGAGTCCCAGAAACGTTTCATCTATGGCGTTTATGCCGACCATAACAACCAGCCGGTCGTCATTATGAACGGCTATTTTCCGCAGGGCGAAAGCCGGGACCATCCTGTCAAGTTTCCTGCCAAGACCAAGTTCTATGCAGACCTGCAGCAGCTTCTCGAACAGCGCTACTCCACCATCACACCGCTGCTGCTAATGGGCGATTTCAATATCTCACCGGAAGACTGCGATATCGGCATTGGTGCCGATAATGCCAAGCGCTGGCTGCGTACCGGCAAGTGCAGCTTTCTACCCGAGGAGCGCGAGTGGCTGGCCAAGCTCAAGAACTGGGGGCTGGTTGATAGTTTCCGCCACCTCAACCCTATTGTTGCGGATCGTTTCAGCTGGTTTGATTACCGTAGCAAAGGATTTGAAGCGGAGCCCAAGCGGGGTCTTCGCATCGATCTGATCCTGGCCTCGCAAGGTGCCCAGCCTCGCCTCAAAGACGCTGGTATTGACTATGACATCCGTGCCATGGAAAAGCCCTCTGACCATGCCCCTATCTGGGTTGAGCTGACCTGACGCGATACAGTGGTCTGCGCAAGCAGGCCACCTCACACCGCAATAGTGGCAAAAAGCTGCCGTTGTAACGTTTTCGTCATTTTTCCCTTTTATGCTGCCCGCGTCTCATTTCCAGGGTAGCTGTAGGAATATGAATTCCGCCCGTCAGGATTCCATCCGTTGGAGCCGTCTTCTTGCCGGCGCGCTTCTCGGCATCGTTTGCACCGTCTCATCATGGTCGACCGTGGCGCAGCCATTACCGCTTCGCACAGATGGCAAACCGGTATTGAGTATCCATGGCTCCAACACCATCGGCGCTCAGCTTTCCCCGCTCATGGTCGAAGGCTTTCTCAAAACACATGGGTTCGAGACCATAAACAGCCGGACTGGCAGTCATGAAAACGAACGTATCATTATTGGCAGACGCGCCAACGGCGATCAGGTTCGCATCGATATGGCGGCGCATGGATCGAGTACCGGCTTTGCCGATCTTATTCATGGCGATACCGATATCGCTGCTGCCTCACGTCCTATCAAGGACAGCGAGGCACACGAACTCAAGCGCTTGGGTAATGCACGAGATGCCGGATCCGAGCATGTCATTGGTATTGATGGCATCGCTATCATCCTGAACGCGGCGAACCCATTGACCACGCTTTCAACCGATGAGTTGGCCCGACTCTTTTCAGGCGATGTGAAAAATTGGAAGGACATTGGGGGTTCACTAGGTCCTGTTCACTTGTATGCGAGAGATGACCAGTCAGGCACCTTTGATACCTTCAAGGAACTGGTCATGTCTTCTCATGGCAAAAGCCTTTCGCCTATGGCTACGCGTTTCGAATCCAATGACGAGCTATCCGACGCTATCAGCCAGGATCCATATGGAATCGGCTTTGTCGGACTGGCCGCTGTAGGCAAGGCAAAAGCCGTATCGATATCTGACGGATCGGCGCTAGCCCTCCCCCCAACGGTTACCACCGTTGCTACAGAGGACTATCCCCTCTCACGTCGTCTGTTCTTCTATAACAAACCCGACGAGAAAAATCCGTGGGTAAATGCCTTCATCCGCTACGCTCAAAGTTCGGAGGGGCAAAGATGGGTCAGCAAGAGCGGATTCGTGGCTCAAGAAGTGCTGGCGGTCCAGCCCGCCGTGCCGGCAGATGCGCCAGCGTTTTATCGTCAGCTTGCCGACCACGCGCAGCGCCTTTCAGTCAATTTTCGCTTCGCTGAGGGTAGCGCCACGCTGGACAACAAAGCCAACCTCGATATCGAACGTCTGATGACTTACCTCAGAGAAAATGACAAGCTCGACAAGAAGGTAGCACTGATTGGCTTTAGCGATACAAAGGAAGACTTGAAGCGAGCCGAGCTGCTCTCCAAACTACGCGCCATGGCCGTACGGCGGGAGCTAAACAAGGGTGGCGTGATGTTCCATGACATCGTAGGGCTAGGCGATGCCTTGCCTGTAGCGGCCAATAGTGATGAAGGCCGGATGAAGAACCGGCGCGTAGAAGTGTGGGTCTATTGAGATCACGAAGCCAACCGCTTTGTTAGATTCAACCCTACCTCTATGGAGGTGTGACGCCGGGCCCCTCTGACGATCACCCGATCGCCATGTCGGAGTCACCTAACGACATCGACAGGATAGATCATGCCCGACGCATTTGATTTCCTGACTACGCCCTTCATGGGCGCCGCCGCTTGGCTGTGGCTGAGCTTTCTTATCATCGTACTCTTGCTTCTGATCTTCGATCTGGGTGTCCTGCAGCGCAATCATCACGAAATAGGCATCAAGGAGAGCCTGGTGATGTCGGCAGGCTACATCTCGTTCGGGATCGCCTTTGGTGGATGGATCTGGTACGAATTTGGTGCCACTCGCGCCCTTGAATATTACACAGGCTATCTGGTCGAACAGTCGCTTTCGATGGATAACGTCTTTGTCATGGCGCTGATCTTCAGCTTTTTTCAAATTCCGCGTAAATACCAGCATGAAGTCCTGTTCTGGGGTGTACTCGGCGCCATTGTCATGCGTGCCATCATGATTGGCGTTGGCGCTGCGCTGGTACAACGCTTCGATTGGATCCTTTATGTATTTGGCGCATTCCTGTTGATCTCAGGAATCAAAATGCTCTTCAGCCGCCACGACGACCAGCCCGACCTGGCCCAAAATCCCATGCTGCGCTTCTTGCGCAAGCATATCCGCGTAACGGATCAGCTTCATGGTGATCGCTTTCTGATACGCAAGGAAAAGGAAGGCTCCAGCAAGCCCCTGGTCTACGCCACCCCGCTTCTCTTGGCGTTGATACTCATCGAAATGGCGGACCTGGTTTTTGCGGTGGATAGCGTTCCGGCCATCTTCTCGATTACCCAGGAGCCTTTTATCGTTTACACATCAAATATTTGTGCCATTTTGGGCCTTCGAGCGCTCTACTTTGCCTTGGCTGCCATGATCAGCCGATTCGCCTATTTAAAATATGCGCTGGCGTTGGTGCTCATTTTCATCGGGGCCAAGATCTTTGCACACTCCTTCATTGGCCCAATCCCGGCACCGCTATCACTGGGTGTGACCTTTGGTCTGCTGGCTGGTGGTATCGTGTTGTCGTTGTTCAAGACACGCGACACGCCGAGCACTTAAAGACAGGCACCTCTAAAAACAACTCCGGCCCTTGTGGGGGTCATAAATAACGGGTCCAAAGAATCTGGACCGTAGGCTGAGCCCGACCAATATCATACATAGCGCCACTGTTTGTCGTACCAGAGCCTTCTGGTGCATTACCGGGGGCCTGCTCGGGAGAAAAGGTGGAAGGCCACGCTGTGGTATCAATCGTGGTGGAGCCTCCAAGTTGTTGAATGCTGCCCCCTTGAGCGGCAGACGTAATCGTACCGTGGACCCGTGTGTTCCCGGTTGTCACAACGTTATTACCCGCCACTACGCTGCCATAAACATCGTTACTGGCTCCCAAAGTGACCGTCCCCCCAGAGAAAGTGCCGTTGAGGTACCCCCCCGCTAGCAGCGCCACGTTTCCTACAGCGGAGGGTTTATAAAGACCTTTTGCTATATCACAAAGATTCAAAGGATAGAGTCCAGCCAAATCCAGGCTGGCCGGAACGTTGTCTTCTGCGCGTCGTGTATTTCTACAAATCGGATCAAAGCCAGCATAATTGACAGCGATGGTTTTATTTTTGGCGGTAGTTGCTATGTTGCCCGTCGCAATAATGCTGTTGTAATAAACACCGCCTCCAGCTTGAACATCCCCTTGAAACCATAGGACACCTGGCGCAAGGCTCCAGCCAGAAAGCGACCACAAGCCATTTCTGTAAGTTATGCAGCCATTAAATGTAGTTGCGCCCTGACATATTGTCTTATTAGGCTGAAGCGGAGCGGTACACATACCCTGAGCATTAACTTCGTTACAAAGAAAGTCACGGTAGCCTCTTCCGCCGGCATCCGGGTAATTCCCCAAGAGATAAACACCGTTAGCAATACCACTGACACCCTGGACAGTTACCTGTCGCTGCCCAGTGGATGAGAGTTGAAATACATAATTGGCGTTGGAACGAAGTTGATAAGCGTCTACCTTACTCGTCTGTACTACTGTTTCTTTCACAGTTTGAACAGTAACGCGCGGTACATTGACCTGATAATTAACAGTCCGTACTACGTTTACCTTGGAATTTTTATCTACCGTGAACGCACCGCCAACTGTTCCGCTTGCAACAACAGCAGTACTTGCGGTCAAAGCGCCTTGTCCATCGAGGCGGCTAGTTATCTCTCCTCGATTTATTATTGTATTACCCTGGGTTTTAACCGTCTGGACCGCGCCGTCATCAATTCGTATATCGCCAATAGCCGCTACAGCCGTACTGTTATTGGAACCGAAATAAGTAACCTTACCATTGGTATTGATTTCTCTAGCTGAATCCTTACTTGTCCAAAAAACGTCTGCTTGACTATTAAGTGTCGTGATAGCGCCACTGCTTATATTGACATTCCCGGTTACGTTCGCTGTCGAAATCTGACGCCCAGCCATATTAAGCGTGCCATTGGCGGTAACCGTTCCCGCGCTGGCATTTCCGGTTAGGGTTACGTTCTTGATAGCTGAGACAGTTAGTGCCGAAGCGTTTCCTTCCAGCGTCACGTTGCCGTTTGTCGTCAATGAACTGACAGAAACCGAGCTGCCGACCGTAATATCATCCGTTGAACTGATTGCATCCAGACCCGTGACATTACCAGAAAGATTGACCTTTCCTTTGACACTTATATTGGCCTGTTGCGGCCCTTCGAAGCTGACAGACCCATTTAGGTTGAGATCTGTACTAATTCGGATGAGAGGCGGTACTGATGCAGGACTTGAGGGACCGGTCGCACCAGAAGCAGCTCCAGTCGTCGGGCCTGTACCCGTTGAGGTGTAGTCCAGCGGATTGACCTCAAAAATCGCTTGTACGATGGCAGTTGAGTCGGCTGCTCTACCCGTAACATTAGCTACTATGCGGTACTGATCGCTTTTGGGCTTTGTCTTGGACAATAGCTCTACCCGTAATCCTTCAGTTCCGCCTACAGCGATTTCTCCCGCCGCAAGCGCCTCCAGATCATTTGTAGATCGGTTTGTCAAAAATTGTCTCAGCAGCTCCACGCCTGTCCAGGCCTTCAACTGGGCTGGCGTTGTTGCATGAACCGCCAGCTGCCGCTCCTGCGTGCCTTGCACCATGTACATCATGCCTAGCGCTGCAATGGTCAGCGTCATTCCAGTCAGCAGAATGACCATCAGTGAGGCGATACCTCTTTGGCGAGCCGGAAAGCTAATCATGGCGCGAAATTCGACAGGCACGTGGTAAAACTAATCGTCAGCGGCTCAGGCTGCGGTTCCAGATCCAACACGGGAAAACGCACCTGTACCGCATGAACCCCTTCATTTGTACTAAAAGGCCAACATGTCGCTTCGACCACTTGCATATAGGCGCCCTGTGTATCGCTGCCCATCTCGTTGATCAGGTCAGCCGTGATCCAATCCAGCGATGCCCACACCTTCGCACTTGTGCACTTCATGGGTTTGAGCAGTACAAGTCCTGAGGAAGTCGAGACCAGACCGCTGCATTGATAGGCATCCGCGATCGGAGCGGCCGTAATAGTGCTGGCATTGAAGCCCCAGATAATCGCGTTTCCCAACGACCCTTTAATCGGATCCGCTTTAGTAAAATCGATTACCGTTCCACCCGATAATTTGCGCACATTGTTTTCGTCTGCCTTGGACAGCACTGCATCACGAATGAAGACCAGATCCGTACCTAGTTGAGGTCGCTTGGTACCAGTCACCGGCAAACCAAACCCTGCCTGTTGCAAAGCGATCTGTGCAGTCAAAAGTCCCGAGGCTTTCTGCCCCTCCACCTTGGCCAGGCTTGCCGACTCTACACTTACGCCTACCAGGGTCCGGTATAGCGACAACATCGCCAGTACGGTAATCAGCGAAATGACCATGCCTATCATGAGGCTGATCAGATTAAATCCCCTCTGACGATTATCTGTCACAGATCGCCCACCTGAATGGGCAGACCAAATACCTCCTGATCCATGGCGCGGGTCTGTAGCATAACGTGTTGAGGAGACGCATCTACTGTGCGTCCACCCAGCGAAATAGCGCCCGACGTCGTCGTGCACTCCACATCCAGTGGAAATGGGGAACCATCAATGGGTGAATAGACAATGGCCTTGCTATTGGCGCTATTACCTGGACAGAGCGTTGTTCCATAGACATGCAGCAGGTTGCGCATTTGCACCACGATGTAGTTCTGGATATGCAGGTCTGTTTGCGTCTGCTGAATACGCGTGGCGATATGAATCATGCCGATGCCTATGATTGACATCAGCAAGACACCCACCAGGGCCTCGATCAGCGTATCGCCGCGCTGACAAGACCTACTATTAAATAATGGTGATCGGAAGCGCATCTTCTCGACCCGCCTTCACTGCCAGATCCACCGTGGCGCAATCAAGTCCCGACGGGCTACTTTGGAAAGGTAGCGCTCGGTTATCCAATGCGACGCACTGGAAGGACTTGTTGTCGGACTCGATGGTAACTTGTTTGGGTAGCGCACTGCTCCATACAACCTGGGCATTACCCACCTGCCCGCAGTTAAAGGCGCTTTGCCCGGCAACTGGCTGGGCCAGCACCAAGGAAGTGTCGTTCAAACAGAGCAAGGCAGCAGGTTTATCCGCTCCGACGACGCCCGCCGGGTTCCTCAATGCCATCGCCTTGGCCCGCGCAATTCCCTGTTGAAGAACACTGGCAGCATCACGCTGATGAGCACTGTTCAACCATCCCTGAGTCAAGGGAACGCCTGCCATCAAAAGAATACTCATCACAGCCAACGTGACCATTAGTTCGATCAGGGTGAAACCCTTGGCCTGTTTTACCATGATGTCACTCCTGGGCACCCGGTCGCGGTACGTTCGTTCTTGCTTGTCAATGTAAGTGTACAGGTGCTCAACTTGGCACTCTTGCCACGGGCAGATACCGTATAGGCCGTATCGGTGACTTGAGTGATCATGTATTCGAAATCCGCACCCTGAGCAGGCTGCCATTTGCCATTAAACAGCGCCTGTGTGGCAGCTGTGGTCGTCGTAACCGGCGCAGAGGAATATTTCAGGGTACGCTGCCGCACGTTCTCCATATTAAGTCCAAGCGCCACAAGGTCGCCCTGCGCTGTCTTGATCTGGCTGCGGGTGACATACGAGCTGTAGGACGGAACCGCGATAGCCGCCAGGATGCCGACTATGGCGACCACAATCAGAATTTCGATAAGTGTAAAACCGCCGCTGCGGCGAGTATCGATATGCTTATGCATGTGTTTGAACCTACGTCTCTTTAACGTCCATGCACGATAATTCCGAACAGTGTTCGGACTTTCCCTGAACCATTGATCGTTATACAGCCAACTACCAATACCTATTCAAATGCTGTGCCAGCTAAGCAAACTGTTGTTCTGCTTCAGGCTGGACACAGCATCAATAAAGGGCCAGAGCACCTTCAAACTTTATGCATATACGATAAGAGAAGCTGGTAAAGCGCCATGATGCAAGTCGTTGATGACAATATTCTGGCGCAAAGCTAGCGAAGCGGAAGACGCTGCCAGAAAACAGTCTAGCCAGAAGGGCCCTTTCCTCAATCACATACTTACTTTTAGCTTTAACTTTATTCATTAAGTAGCTGATTAGTATGTATAAATTAGAAAATACTAGAAATTACTTTAACTTTTTAATCTGTGTTCTGAAATGAGGTATAGCTTTCTAGGCCTCTCATCTGATAACGCTTTAATACGGCAAATACTCATGCAGTGGCTTACGTAACGAAACCCTGCTCAGCAGCGTCTACACGGTAATATCGCTTTATTGGATGCTTAGCTAATGATCCAATAAACAGTTCAAACATTCAGGAACGCTTTTGTTGTCCATGTCGAACACCGAGTCCCAATCACAGCGACCTTTTGCAGTTACGCTTGTAGTCGTTTCAACTGTTCTCTTTACTTTCCTTGCTTATCTGACCATTGGAATCCCACTTGCGGTCCTGCCCAAATATGTGCACGACCAGTTGGGATTCAACTCAGTCGTCGCCGGACTCGTCATTAGCAGTCAATACCTCGCTACGCTTCTCTCACGATCCCATGCTGGTAAAGTCATCGATACCATAGGCGCCAAGCAAGCCGTCATTTATGGCATGGCTGGATGTGGCATCAGTGGGATACTCATGCTGGCATCTACGCTTTTGCAGAACGCACCCTCAATCAGCTTAGGGTGTTTGCTGGCAGGACGCCTTATCCTAGGCTGCTCGGAAAGTCTTGTAGGAACGGGCGCCATCAGCTGGGCGATTGGTCGTACCGGGGCTGCACACACGGCCAAGGTCATTTCCTGGAATGGCATCGCCAGCTATGGGGCCTTGGCCGTTGGCGCACCCTTGGGCGTAATGCTGGTCAATGGTCTAGGCCTATGGAGCATGGGTGTCAGCATTCTTTTGCTTGCCCTGCTAGGCTTCTACCTGGCCAGACCTAAACCTGCCATTGCAATTGTGCCTGGTAAACGCATGCCCTTTCTCAATGTGCTGGGGCGGGTTGCGCCGTATGGCATGGGCCTTGCGCTAGGCGGAATCGGCTTTGGAACCATCGCAACCTTCATCACACTCTTCTACAGCAGCCGTCATTGGGACAACGCGGCCTTTTGCCTGAGTGTATTCGGCTTTTTCTTCATCTGTGCACGCCTCTTGTTTGCCAATGCCATCAATCGACTAGGCGGATTTCGGGTAGCGACTGTCTGCCTGACCGTTGAGACGTTCGGATTACTGATGCTCTGGCAGGCCTCGACACCTTTCCTTGCGCTTGCAGGCGCAGCTCTGACCGGGTTTGGCTTTTCCCTGGTATTTCCTGCACTAGGTGTCGAGGCCGTCCGGCTGGTGCCAGCCGCGAACCGAGGCTCGGCGCTGGGCGCCTACTCAGTTTTCATTGATCTCTCATTAGGTATCACGGGTCCATTGATTGGAGCCATTGCAGCGAACTTTGGCTATCCCATCATGTTCCTAAGCGCAGCCCTGGCGTCGTTAATGGGCTTGGCATTGAGTATCACGCTGCTAAAACGGAATCCTAACGTCTGAGCCGGGAGGCCCTACCTACTGATGAACGCTTCAGAATCCGTTGCCATTACCTTGCGTATCGCCTCAATCGTCGTTTTCAGCTTTTTGACGTTTCTGGCCATTGGTCTACCGCTTGCCATCCTGCCCGGATATGTCCATGACACCCTGGGCTTTGGGTCGGTCATGGCAGGCCTGACCATCAGCATCCAATACATCGCCACCCTGTTTACACGCCCGATTGCAGGCAAGATTGCTGATAGCATCGGCCCCAAGAAAGGCGTAATCGCAGGACTGTTTGGCTGCGGCATCTGTGGCATCCTGACTTTCATCTCAACTCTGCTACAGGACTTTCAGGTTGCAAGCCTGGTGCTGCTTATCATAGGACGAGTCTTTCTAGGATGTGCCCAGGCACTGATTGGTACAGGCTCACTGAGCTGGGGCATGGGCAGTGTTGGGATGCAGCATGTCAGCAAGGTGATTTCCTGGAACGGGATCGCAGCCTACGGCGCCTTGGCCATTGGTGCCCCGCTAGGCGTTGCCATGGTAAGCAGCCTGGGACTCTGGAGCCTGGGTGTAAGCATTGTCTTACTGGCCGCCATCGGCCTGGCCCTGGCCTGGAATAAAGAGCCTGCTCCTGTCATTCCTGGCGAGCGCCTCCCCTTTCTTCGCGTCTTCTGGCGCATCAGCCCTTATGGACTGGGTCTACTGTTAAGCTCGATTGGCTTTGGCACCATCGCGACGTTCATTACGCTGTACTACGGCAGCCATGGCTGGCCAAACGCTGCCTATAGCCTAACCGCATTTGGTGCTGCGTTCATCTGCGCCCGTCTTTTATTTGCAGGAACAGTCAACCGCTTCGGCGGATACCCCGTCGCTATTGTATGCTTTATCGTGGAAACACTAGGTCTACTGCTTCTGTGGTTAGCTGTTTCACCCGGCATGGCCATGGCAGGAGCCGCGTTAGCAGGATTTGGCCTCTCGCTTGTTTATCCCGCCCTGGGTGTAGAGGCCATTGTAAAGGTCCCCGCCACTAACAGAAGCGCTGCGCTAGGTGCCTACTCACTGTGCCTGGACATGTCGCTCGGAATTACCGGCCCCGTAGCCGGCAGCATTGCCAATGCGTTTGGCTTCAACTCCATTTATCTCTTTGCTGCAATGATGTCTCTAGCAGGCCTTCTGCTGTGTCTTTGTCTTTTCAAACAGGCGCAGCGCGCTATGGAAACACCTAACGCCAGGCAGGATCGGCCAAGCTAGGTTTACAGATGAAAGTATCCAGCTGATACGTATGTCAGCTGGATACTTTCGTTCAGCACACACTAACAACCTGTGGCGTAAAAGCTTCGGGCCAAGTTAGCAAGATATTATCAATAATGCCTCGCATTACACATCAAGCACTTACTGTAGAACCCGTGCTCATCATCGTGATGGCTTAACAAGCCCTCACAATGGATACACCCTCCATGCAGCCTTCCTTTTTTCCAGCGCAGCAGTTTTTGGAGGCGTGTTAACAACCACGAGAGACCTATCGACAAACTTACCAACCACATCATCAAGCTAATCAGCTTGGCAGTAATCGCTAGATCCAAAAGCACTAGCGCTTCAACGTTACCCGCCCAAACGAAAAGAACGATCGAAATAGCCTGACCTACCAAAAGCACCAATAAAGGCATGGCAAAAAGTCTAAAACCCATAGAGCCCAACACGAATAAAAGACAATTAATGACTCCTTTGAAGACGCCTAGCCATACAAACAACCGGGCCAATCTTATCGGGTAAGCCGAAACGTTGACTCAATATCAATTTAACGGCCTCCTATCCCAAAGCTGAAATGAACATCAGACTCAAGGCATTCAACGCTACGTCGATCCAAGAGAGGCCATTATACAATTACCAGACGCTATCAAATGGCCACTAGTCTAAAAGCTTTGCCGCTGGTGCCATAAGGAGCCAACAGAGCATGGCTCCCATATCCAAGTGATTACTAACAGCTCTTTCCGTACCTAAATCATTACCAAAGCTTGCGCCTAGGCTGCTTGTCTTGAAAGAGCACCTGCATCAGGCGCCCGCTTAATGCCCCATGATTTTTTAAAAATGGAATTTCCTATATAAACTCATATCAGAGTTTCTTAGTTTTATTAATGACCTGCAAAACGTCAGCTTATAGTTCTTACTCAACGAGCCAAACACCTGAAAAAGCGACAAGCGGTCCATAAGACCTAAACAATTGATATTGTTTTTAACCCTCTCGCCCCCATATCTGGAAAGCACGACCTAGAACTTCTAAAATTTAAAACTAGCGCGTAAGTTAATTATAACGCACGCTTCTGCCCGTTTAGATATCAGCTTACTGAGCAACTCCCAACTTCAGTTCTCAGGAATGATTGAGCGTATTGATAGGCAAACTAAAATAGTCGGCTTATACGTATGGACATCAGTAATGTATACAAAAGACCGCAGCCCTAGTGCTGACTGTGAGGCTTCGAATGGCTAGAGGTATCAACAAGGTTATTCTCATTGGCAATGTAGGTGCCGATCCTGAAATCCGCTATACGCCCAATGGTAACCCCATCACTAATATCACCCTTGCAACCAGTGAAAGCTGGAAGGACAAGCAGAGTGGTCACTTGCAAGAACGAACCGAGTGGCATCGGGTCGTCTTCTTTGGCCGACTGGCCGAGATAGCCGCCGAATACCTTCGCAAAGGGTCACAGGTTTACGTAGAGGGTACGTTACGCACACGAAAGTGGCAGGGCCAAGACGGGCAAGACCGCTACACGACTGAAGTTATCGTCGACATAAGCGGTACCATGCAACTGCTTGGCGGCCGAGGGGATAATGAACCATCGAGTAACCGACAATCCGGCAAACAACCCTCTGGGCAAGCCCGTAGGCCTACACAGCCGCAGCCCTCAACTCAGCCGGCTCCAGACTACGACAGCTTCGATGATGATATTCCCTTCTAAAGGCGCTTAGGCGCCTTTTCTTCTGCCCATGTGATGGCCGGCTCCCAGTCCTTCAGGGCATACGCACATCGTTTCTCAGGCGGTGAATGATGTGTCATTCACCTTTTGAGCTAATTTTTTTCGCTCGCTGTGCAGCGCTTTTAAATTTTTATGGTCATAGCTGGCAGATCAGCTTCATCACTTCGTTTTGTCGCCCAGCTGACTCACGCTTCCGCTCTATCTCTACTCAGCAAGGAATGCTTTATGACCCGCATACAACTTCGCCGTCGACTCATCTGGACAAGTTTTGCTTACGCACTGCTTTTTTATGCAGGGGTTATTTCTGTATTAGGCTTGGCTGATTTTGTAGCTAGTTAGTGATAGTTAAGAGTTAAAATTAGTCACACCTAAAGCCCCTTCCTCTTTCGTGCTATCTATTAGGCAAAGCACTTATGAGAAGTTAGCTACGCAACTAACTCAAGCTGTTCCACATATTTTTAAAAGACGCTATTAATTGTTAAACAAGCACTAGCCAACTTCAAACGTTAAGAGTAAAAAGAGAGCGGCACCAAAATGCCATCATCCTTAGCGTATTCATGGAGCGAAACGTTATGAACGAGTCGTCAAAAGTAGAGACCGGTAATTTGCTGAGCTGGCTATTTCTTGCCGCTTTCAGTATGACCGTGTGGTGGGCGTATGATGGAGATTCCTGTCTTGAGCAGTGTAGGCCATCGGCTGACATGTCATTAGCGGCCAATGTCAACGACCAACGCAGTGTTGACATGAGCCTGACGGCGAAAACAGATTTCGACGTTTCTCATCGTCGTTATCGCTGACCGTAAGACAAAGCTCCACTGCATGTGGAGCTTTGTCTTTAAAAGGCTTAATGATCGCTATTTACAAGCAGCCTGATACGGTGCTTCTGATTCCAGCAAAAGGAAAGGGATTATTCGCCTTGCCGTCTCGCAGGACGACTTTAGTCCCATGCGAAGTCTTGTCAGCAATAACCAGTGCCGGAGCTGGCGAGGCCAACCCTTGAGGAACCAGGGCTTTGATACTACTTCCCTTCCTCTCAATAATAACTTTTGACTGATTGACAGACAGGTCTGTCATCAGGCACTCCATAAAGGCATCTGGATCTTTATTTGATCTTCCCGCTAGAGAAGGCTGTACCTTTTCAATATCGCCAACCCCAGCGCAACCTGTTAAAGCAAGGCTGATAACTACTACTAAACGCTTCATGCCTACCCCGGCTAAAATGCTCCATTGATTAAATACGAATCCAGAACCTTTGGAGCCGTCCCGATCAATTAATATCAAGAAAGATGTTCGAATGAAAGCTGCATCAACAGTATTGGTGCGGCCGCGTCAGATTGGCTAAGTGTCACAGTAGTTCTTCAGGATCTTTGTCAGGCATCAGTCGATGCCAATCAACACCCAACCCTAGACACAACGGGACCAGCATCCACAGCCAGTAACTGTGCCTGAATCCAAAGAAAATACAGCCAAACGCCAATAGAAACGCCCACCCCTCTATTTGGAGATTGCGCTTCAGGTTGATCCATTTTCCCATATAGACTCAGCCGCTCCAGACTATGCTGTACAGAGCGAACTACAACGTTAAACCTGTAAGGATACTCAAGATTTGAGTGATCGAAAACACAACCCGACACTCAGTACCGATTTCAAGATCGCTGGTTATTGATCAGGATAGCGCGCGTTTCTTTCGATACTCTCTGTTTTACACCAAATAAAGTACTGCTTAACCGACTATTGCGGCAGAATTGTCGATGTGCAGGAAAGGCTTTGTATATCCCCACCATCAAAGTTACGCATCGGCGCTTCAGAAATACAAATAATTCTTATTTAGAATACAGACAAAATGCATAATTACGTCTGAAAGTAATTTGAGAGTATTTTAACGCGCTACCAATTAGCGTATTCAATAGCTCGAACTACCCTGAAATACCAGCAGCCCTAGCGCTTGCCTCTGAGTATTCATCGGTCAGTACAAGAGCCACATCATCAGTCGAAGACATTTTTTGTATGGATCTGGGTCGCCCTTCTAGGTGCTTCATTAACTTCCTTGGAAGCCCAGAAGTCCAACAATGTAAAACTGGTCAGCCAAAAGAAGCATTCAGTACCGAAATGGCTGAGCGCTTATAGCCTGTTTTCTCCAAACAAGCTCCATTTGAGTACCGTTTGCAGATCACCAGTGAGCAGAACACACGCCTGGCTAGTCGCACAGCCAAGCAGGCAACACCAGACGTCACAACTATTCTCCAAGCCGTTTCAGCCTCAATGAGCCTACTTCCCAACGTTTATGACTCGATCGAATATAATCCGATCAACGACTTTACGCCCCTAGCCTTGTTAGGGGACTACACCTATGTTCTTGCTGTAGGGCCAGCAGTTCTACAATCTATCCAGAGCGTGGATGCCTATGTCGACTGGGTTAGCAAAAAATCACACTTCTGAGATATAGGTATAGCCCTGTATGGGTCTCAAAGTCATCTGGCAGGCTTGATGTTGGGCTGCGAAGAAGAAATTACTCTGCGCATGCAAAAATACAGTCACATTACAGCCATTATCGACGACCTACTCGACGGAGGAATGGCCGCCACAATATTTATATGCGGACAGGTTAAGCCGTAGAGCAGAAGGAAAGGTACACGCCCTTACTGTAACCAGCAAAGATCGCCTTCATAACTGGCCGGCCGTCAAATCCTTCACTGGGCAAGGTATGCCGATGGATATAAACGGCTGGATTGGATGGTTCGTGTCAGCTAATACACCAGACCCAGCGATTTCCGACTTATTTAATAAAGTAGCCCGTATGCAGCAGACCCAGGGCTATCAGGAATTGCAAAAGCGTTATCTGCTTACTCAGGTTTCTCTTTCACCCGAGCAAATTCAAACCACACATCACTGATGAAAATGGTTATTCCCGTAAGCTCATAACAGAGTTAGGTATAAACAAGCTGAGCAATAGCGCCTGAGCGTCACAACGGATAGTTTCTGAACTTGACCAGCACCGCTTCGGCAGCCTATCTGAGGGCCTACCTGCACAATCAGCAGACACATAAGTTCAGACAATGTGAAGACCAGCTTGATACGGAAGCGAAACCCGACTTATCGGCCGGGTTTCAACAAGCTGAATCAGCACTTATGAATACCCTCTTTAGAAGCAGGCCATATCGCTGCGTGCTTCGTACCAGTGTATAAGGCGCTGCTCCCAAACATTATTTCTCTTGTGAAGGAATAAACTCAGCGACTGCCTGATCCGCCGCCCGAGCCGGATGAAGATCCGCCCGCCCCCCCAGTGCCGCCCATACCGCTGCCCGCACCTCCAGGTCCACCTGCCGCACCACCTTGCTCCTGCGGACTGACATCACCGCCCCCTTGATCTTTGCCCCACGGTACGCAGCCAGTCGCCAACAATGCCCTGAATAAAATACTCGTCACCCATGCTGCTCGTTTCATTTTGGATCCTCTTGTCTGGACTAAGTGGGACCTTCAACATGGCCAATAAGTGCAAGACGAGAGGCTCTACGGCGTTTCTTTCCTAGAAGTCATTCTGGTGCTTGTCCTGGGCACTATCCATAAGCGTCAGAAGAGCTTCACTAATGAAATCAGCATTTGCTGCAAGCTCTTCAAGGTGCTCCATGGCACGACCTGACACATCGGTTGACCCGCGCTGATCAATCCAAATTGCAAGCTCCTCAACCGCTGCGCCGAGCGCTAATTGGTTCCGGTTTAAACGGGACAGTAACGCCACCATGATTTGTTGATCACCGTAAAGCATACCGGGCAGACTCCTGGGCTTGGAAACACCGTATACATATCATTAGCAGACTATATTTTATTAGTAAGATATTAACCTAAAAAAGAATAAGTGTGCATACGAAAGTCCGTCACATTCGAAACGTAAAATCGAAACGCCACCACTATCGCAAAACTCCAAGTCTTGCTTTACTTAGCCACTTAGCGGTTCTCGTTAACAACAACTTTAATCTGGTAAGAGAACATGGAAAGAAGACCAGCCGAACATGAGAAATTTTATTTTTACAACTCATCATTTGATGCTTTAGAACTTGTTAAAAAACATACACTTAATGAACAAGAGCCTACAGAAGGCTGGCTTACCAATGCATTTGGCGTACTAATAAACCCAAAGTATCTGCCTGAAATCTTAGCTGGCCATGAGGGAAGAGTAGAAGGCGCTCCAATTCCAGCTAACTGGCACTCTGATCTAGCAGAATTCGGAGCTGTGTTTAGAGCTATTGAGTTAGCGCCTGGTCCAAAATTCACGATGTTTGAACTAGGGTGCGGCTGGGGTTGCTGGATGAACATCTCGGGAGTGGTTGCTAGACGAGCCGGCTTAGAATGCATGTTATATGGAATCGAGGGTGACGAAGGTCATGTCCAATTTGCTAAGGAATGTTTGCAAAAAAATGGCTTTGGTCAAAATCAGTTTAACGTGGAATGGGGTATAGCTGCCGCGGATACTGGCTTTGCACTTTTCCCTAAGCAGGAAACTTCAGGAGTTTCTTGGGGTGGAGAGCCTATTTTTGATAAAAATGAAATAGATGCTAAGAAATTAGTCGCAACTGGTAAGTATGAGATATTACCTCAAAAATCTTTGGAAATCGAAGCAAGGCATCTAGACAGAATAGATCTACTACATATAGATATTCAGGGCGGTGAATTAAACCTAATCACAAAATCCATGAACTTTCTGAATAAGAAAGTGGCTTACATTATGGTAGGCACTCATTCGCGCCAGATCGAGGGCGGGCTTTTTGAGCAATTCGTTAATCATGGCTGGACTCTTGAAATAGAGAGGCCTGCGATTCTACATGTTGGAAATAATCCAAATGTACTCGTAGATGGAGTACAAGGCTGGAGAAACCCTCGCCTCCTTTCTGATGCAGATTTAAACAAGGTTTCGGTAAAAGGAGAATTAGTCATACAAGCATATTCTTCAGATATAGTTGCCGACAGCACTGTCCAGCTTGAGGTTCTTATTAACAACCAGTCTGGCAGTGACTGGAAAGGGGAAGGCATTCACCCTGTTAATCTTTCCTACCATTGGTTGAACAAAAAAGGCAAACCAATTGTTTTTGATGGCATTCGTACAAGTTTATTAGGAACTTGTATTAGAGCAGGCGAGACAAAAACGCAAACCATTACGGTCAAAGCTCCTTCGAACCCTGGCGATTACCAACTTCAGGTGACAATGGTACAAGAAGGCATTCAGTGGTTTGAGTCCGCAGGTTTTAAAACGAGCTTCGTTCCGGTACAGGTTAGTCTTTAAGAGAAAGAGCCTCACAATGCTGAGGCTCTTTCTTGAGTTAAACCTTCAAATTAAAATATTTTTGGTTAACAACTAAAAAATCGGCACATAAATTTTTTAGTTGATCCTTTATGATTAAGCTAGCAAGCTCTGAGCAATTTAGACATCCGCTATCGGTCACCGTATAACTGCAGGCACAGTTATGCCACAATATGCCTAATGTCGGGAACGAATCCCGCTTTCATCACCGGTCAGCTGGGTCATAGCGTTCAACTGCTGCTATCGCCTTACGCCACTGGATCTCTTCACAATCAGACTGCAACGAGCTGGCAAAACTTCAAATTGGCCTTGAATCGGTCCTCGCCTCGCTTATGACAGTCTGGACACCGCGACAGGTAAGACTCTTGATCTCCACCGCAAATATCACCATGCAGTTCGGGGCAAAGCCCCTGTTTGAAAATGTTTCAGTCAAATTCGGCAATAGCAACCGTTACGGCCTGATCGGCGCGAACGGTTGTGGCAAGTCGACCTTCATGAAGATTCTGGGTGGTGATCTGGAACCGTCAGCGGGTCAGGTCATGTTGGAGCCGAATACTCGTCTGGGTAAGCTGCGCCAAGATCAGTTCGCCTATGAGGAGTTTACCGTCATCGATACGGTCATCATGGGGCACACCGAGCTGTGGAGGGTTAAAGCCGAGCGTGATCGCATTTATGCACTTCCGGAAATGTCGGAAGACGACGGCATGGCGGTTGCCGAGCTTGAAGTTCAGTTTGCCGAAATGGATGGCTACACAGCCGAATCACGTGCAGGCGAACTACTGCTCGGGCTCGGTATTCCTCTTGAACAGCATTTTGGTCTCATGAGTGCCGTATCGCCAGGCTGGAAGCTTCGCGTACTTCTCGCGCAGGCGCTGTTTTCAGATCCAGACGTGTTGCTGTTGGACGAACCCACCAACCACTTGGATATCAACACAATCCGCTGGCTCGAAGGTGTACTCACTGCGCGCAACAGCACCATGATCATCATTTCGCACGATCGCCACTTCCTTAACAGCGTCTGCACGCACATGGCCGATCTGGATTATGGTGAGCTGCGTCTGTTTCCTGGCAACTATGACGAATACATGACGGCCGCCACCCAGGCGCGTGAGCGTTTGCTGTCTGATAATGCAAAGAAAAAAGCACAGATTGCCGAGCTTCAATCCTTTGTCAGCCGTTTCTCGGCTAACGCCTCCAAAGCAAAGCAAGCTACAAGCCGAGCACGCCAGATTGACAAGATTCAGCTTGAAGAGGTAAAGCCTTCCAGCCGGGTAAGCCCTTTTATTCGCTTCGAACAGACCAAGAAATTGCATCGCCAGGCTGTAACGTTAGAGAACGTTGCCAAGGGCTATGACGGCAAGCCGCTTTTTGACCGCTTGAGTCTTCAGATTGAAGCCGGTGAGCGCGTAGCCATTATCGGACCGAACGGGATTGGTAAAACCACCCTTCTCCGCTGCCTTGTCGGCGAGTTGCCTGTCGATAAAGGTGAAGTCAAATGGACAGATAGCGCGGAGGTTGGCTACTTCGCCCAGGATCACGCTGAGGATTTCGAAGACGATATCAACCTGTTCGACTGGATGGGCCAATGGACCCAAGGCGGAGAACAACTGGTACGTGGAACGCTAGGTCGGATGCTATTCTCCAACGATGACATTCAGAAGTCTGTAAAAGTCATCTCGGGTGGCGAACAGGGTCGTATGCTGTTTGGCAAGCTTATCCTCAAAAAGCCTAACGTACTGGTAATGGACGAGCCGACAAACCACTTGGATATGGAGTCCATCGAAGCCTTGAACCTGGCGCTCGAAAACTATCCCGGTACACTGATTTTTGTCAGCCACGACCGCGAATTTGTGTCCTCGCTCGCTACCCGTATTGTTGAGCTGACCGAAACAGGTATTACTGACTTCAGTGGTACCTACGATGATTACCTGCGTAGCCAAGGCGTAATTGTCTAGGCAAATGTAGCCTTTAGTATATAACGCTACAAAAAGCGGTGAGATTTATTAAAAGTCCACCGCTTTTGGGTTTTATCCTGAGCTCCGCGCTTGTATCATCCGCCATGCTTTTCCGATTCGCCCATGAAACGGATATTTCAAGCATGTTCCGGTATGTCCGGCTGTTGAAAAGAGAAAATGCCTTTTCCTACGTCGCTCACCTTGTCGAGTCGTTGTGTACTCGATCCTTCCATCAGGCAGCCATGATGCCTGACCGCAGCGATATTCTTCGTTTCCTTAAGCATCGCCGCCGACTGTCTTTAATAGAATTATCTGTCAGCATTGTTA
Source organism: Pseudomonas sp. LTJR-52 (assembly GCF_003691465.1). Taxonomy (NCBI): domain Bacteria; kingdom Pseudomonadati; phylum Pseudomonadota; class Gammaproteobacteria; order Pseudomonadales; family Pseudomonadaceae; genus Pseudomonas; species Pseudomonas sp. LTJR-52. The sequence goes on along the minus strand of NZ_CP033105.1, from coordinate 2,392,437 downwards.
GTCTGCTTACGATCTGGCTTAAGATTGTTTATAACGTATTTCCGTTTGTGTTTTATGCCTCAAGCCCCATATGGATAAGGTGTGGCTTTGCATCGCGTCACAGCCAGATACGCCTAACACGCGAGCTCGAGGTATCTGAACTAGGTAATGCAGGCTCAAGTCGTAAAAGGCTTGGCCTTTATAATTCAAGAATGACCTTGTGCTTCAGGAGTACCATTAATGACCCAACGTGGTAGCGGAGAGTCGGATCTCGTTTTCGTGGGAGCCGGCATCATGAGTGCGACGCTTGCTGTCATGCTCAAGGAACTTGACCCCTCATTGAATGTGGAAGTTCTAGAGCTACTCAGTTCCGGCGCCGCCGAAAGTTCCAACCCTTGGAACAATGCCGGCACAGGTCACGCAGCACTTTGCGAGCTGAACTACACCCCGGAAGGCAAGGACGGTACGGTAAACATTACCAAGGCCATCGATATCAACATCATGTTCGAGACGTCCAAGCAGTTCTGGACCTACCTTGTCGAACAGGGCCATTTCGATTCGCCTAGAAGCTTTATCAATCCTGTTCCTCACCTAAGCTTTGTCCGCGGCGATAAGGATATTTCGTTCCTGCGCAAGCGCTTCGAAGCGCTGTCGGCGAACCCCTTGTTTGCCGGGATGGAATACACTGAAGATCGTGCAAAGCTTGAAGAGTGGATGCCCCTGATGATGAAGGGACGCACCACGAATGAAAAGATCGCGGCGACACGCACCGAGAGCGGTACCGACGTGAACTTTGGCGCACTGACCACTAACCTGCTCCATCACCTGACCAAGCAGCCGGGCACCAAGATTACGTATAACCAGAAGGTTACTGATCTGCATCGTGAGCCTGACAATCGCTGGCGACTGACCATCCAAGATACCCAGACTGGCGCAACTCGTACCTTACGGGCCCAGTTTGTTTTTCTTGGCGCAGGCGGCGGTGCTCTGCCACTCCTGCAAAAGTCCGATATACCGGAAAGCCACGGTTATGGCGGTTTCCCGGTGAGCGGTCAATGGCTGCGCTGTGACAAGCAGGAAGTGGTCAGTCAGCATCAGGCCAAGGTGTATGGCAAAGCAAGCGTAGGCTCGCCTCCCATGTCTGTACCCCATCTGGATACGCGTGTCGTGGACGGCAAGAAATCTCTACTGTTTGGTCCATTTGCAGGCTTCACAACGAAATTCCTGAAGCAAGGCTCCTTTATGGACCTGCCTAAATCCATTCGAGCCAACAATCTGGGCCCCATGCTGGCTGTGGCACGAGATAACATGCCCTTAACCAAGTATCTGATCGGTCAGGTCATGCAGACGTTCGACCAGCGTATCGAGGAGCTTCGAGGCTTTTATCCAGAAGTGGACAAGAATGACTGGCGCCTTGAGATTGCAGGTCAACGCGTTCAGATCATCAAGAAAGATCCAAAGACGGGCGGCACTCTGCAGTTCGGAACGGAAATCGTGTCGGCACAGGACGGATCGATTGCAGCGCTACTGGGTGCCTCTCCAGGCGCGTCGACGTCAGTCTCGATCATGCTTTCGCTCATTCAGCGCTGCTTCCCTGAGCAATACAAGAGCGAGGCCTGGCAGGCACAGTTATTGAGGATGTTCCCAGCACTCAATGGTTCGCTGGATAAGGACCCTGAGCTGCTTCATCGCGTGCGTTCACATTGTAATGAAGTTCTGCAACTCCGATAATTATCGGTAAAAGAGGACGTGTTGAGCACGTCCTCTTAGAATAATTAGAATATCTAACTAGCGTGTATTCACTGGACAACCGTCCACCCCGCCCCGAATACCGCCTCAGTGACTGTCGAATGCCATGAGAAACTCTTCCATGGCATTCGATTCGCGACCTTACTCAAGCCACCGCAGACGTCCAATCCACCCAGCCAAACTTCCAGGTTGCCAGGATCAGCAGACCAAAGACGATCCGATACCAAGCGAACATCGCATAACTGTGGTTACCAATAAATTTCAGGAGACCACGGACGGCGATCATCGCGAAAATAAAGGACGTGATGAAACCGATAGCGAATACAGGTAGGTCACTGGGCTGAAAAAGATCCCTGTACTTGTAGCCTGAATAGACCGCGGCGCCGACCATGGTAGGCATGGCGAGAAAGAATGAAAACTCGGTAGCAGCTTTTCGAGAAAGGCCGATCAGCAAACCACCAATAATGGTAGACCCCGAACGGGAAGTACCTGGGATCATAGCCAAGCATTGAATGCAGCCAATCTTGAGCGCATCGACCCAGGTCATGTCATCGACATGATCGATATTCGTGTTGTGTTGGCGCCGCTCCGCCCACAGCATGATCACGCCACCAATAACCAGTGCCATGGCTACCGTGATGGGATTGAACAGGTATTCATGGATCGCATCGGCAAAGGCAACGCCCAGAATGACGGCTGGAAAGAAGGCTACCATCAGATTTACGGTAAACCGTTGAGCCTCTCGTTGGCGGGGCAGGCCGACTACGACATCGATGATCTTGCGGCGAAACTCCCAAACGACAGCCAGGATCGCACCCAACTGAATAATGATGTTGAACGCCATAGCTCTATCGCCACCAAATCCCAACAGGTCGGCCACAATAATCTGGTGACCTGTACTTGAGATCGGCAGAAATTCGGTCAAGCCTTCTACGATGCCCAAAATTAGCGCCTGGATGGCACTCCATAGATCCATTCGTTTCTCCATATAGCTGCCGAGGTAGCAGCGCTAGCTTGCTTATTCAATTGGGGAGTCAGGTCTACAACCGGAACGCCGTGAACAATACCAGAGGCCTTACTTTTCGTTGGCATACGTTCAATAAAACGGAGCGATACAACTGAAGGTAAGATACGGTCCCTGTCCGACATATTTTCCCAGGGTGCTTAGGGTGTCTTCTTTTGAAATAGTTGCAGCCGTTTTAGGCGTTATCGCGGTCTGGCTCACGGTTCGGCAAAATGTTTGGGCCTGGCCGGTCGGATTGGTCATGGTCGTGATGTATGCCTGGGTCTTTTATGATGTCAAACTGTACTCAGATATGCTGCTTCAGGGCGTTTATGCCGTTCTGCAGCTCTATGGCTGGTGGCAGTGGGTCAAGGGCGGACAAGATCATCAAGGACGACACGTCACTCGTCTTTCAAATGCAGCTCTGCTGGGTAATCTGCTGGTAGGTGCTCTCGGGACAATTGCCTTAGGTTATTTAATGAGCACCCATACCGACGCAAGCCAGCCCTGGCTGGATGCGGGGCTAACCAGCTTTAGCCTGGTTGCTCAGCTCTGGATGGCACAGAAGCGGGTCGAATGTTGGGTGCTTTGGTTCGTAGTCGATGTAATCTACGTTGCGCTCTTTATCTACAAGGCCCTCTACCTGACCGCCCTGCTCTATGTACTGTTTGTTGGTTTGGCCGCGCGCGGCTGGTTTGTATGGCGACGTGAGGTAGCAACCGTATGAAGGTGATCGTACTGACAGGCCCTGAATCCACTGGCAAGTCATGGTTGGCTCAAACGCTCAAAGACAATCTGGACGGAATGCTGGTAGGCGAATATGTGCGGGAATACTTTGCTACGCTAGGGCGCGATACTACCTACGAAGACATCACCCCTATCGCGCGTCGCCAGCTTGAACATGAAGACGTAGCACGCCAGCAGCGCCCCGCTCTTCTGATCCTAGATACTCATCTTTTAAGCAACATCTTGTGGAGCCGCTTTCTGTTCGATGATTGCCCAGACTGGCTGGAAGCTGCATTGCTTGCGCGCCACTACGATCTTCATCTGCTGCTGGACCCGCGGGAAGTAACCTGGAGCAACGACGGACAGCGCTGCCAGCCTGATATGCGAGACCGCCTGGCCTTTTATGAGGCTTGTAAAGCGTGGCTGGATAACCATAAGCAAACCTATCGGTGCATCGGAGGCAACTGGGCGAATAGACAACGCCTGGCCTTGCAATATGTCACTGAGTTGCTGGAAGGTTAGCGTACCTGCATGTCTATCCAGTAAAATGATGAAATCATTTGGAGGCCCTATGCCAGACGACGATTTCTCATCATTCGCCAGTGAAATGCGAGGCGTTCGACGCTTGGTAGATGACCATGCAGACACCGGTAAACCGCGCACGGATCGTCAGCAGGTCGTCAAGCGTCGTGAAGCCGCCATACAGTCAACGGCAGCTATCAAGGTTGATGGTTTGTCCGATCAGTTCATCATCGACGTGGGGGCTGAGGACGAGCTTTACTGGGCACGTGATGGTGTTCAGGATAGCCAGATTCGTAAGCTCAAGGCCGGGCAGATTCCGTTTGACGGCAGCCTGGACTTGCATGGCATGACGGTAGAGAAAGCGCGCGAGACACTGTGGGACTTTATCGCTGAAGCGACGAAATTCGAAGTTCGCTGCGTTCGCATTACTCACGGGAAGGCAGCGCGCCTTGATGGACGACGTCCACTCATCAAGAGTCATGTCAACACTTGGTTGCGTCAACATTCTCAGGTGCTGGGCTTTGTGTCTTGCCAACCGCGCCATGGCGGTACTGGCGCCGTCTATGTACTGCTTAAACGAACCATGCTGGAAGGTCGGGACGAATAACCTAGCTTTCCAGTCAGAATTGATTTTAATCGCCGCAGCCCCTACTCTCCTCATCCCGCATCGCTGCGGTGTCAATATCCATAGGAATTACCATGTCATTGGAACAACACTACTCCGCCATTCTTTCTCAGTTAGGCGAGGATGTTTCCCGGGAAGGCTTGCTGGATACGCCCAAACGTGCCGCCAAAGCCATGCAGTACCTGTGCAAAGGCTACAACCAGACGTTGGAAGAAGTGGTTGGAGACGCGCTGTTCACTTCAGACAATAGCGAGATGGTACTGGTCAAAAACATCGAGCTGTATTCGCTGTGCGAGCACCATATGCTGCCCTTTATCGGCAAAGCTCACGTAGCTTATATGCCAAGCGGCAAGGTGCTGGGCTTGTCCAAAGTTGCTCGCATCGTTGATATGTACGCGCGCCGCCTGCAGATTCAGGAAAACATGACCCGTGAAATTGCCGAGGCGATTCAGAAAGTCACCAACGCGGCGGGTGTAGCGGTAGTCATCGAGGCTCAACATATGTGCATGATGATGCGCGGCGTCGAGAAGCAGAACTCATCGATGGTTACTTCCGTCATGCTTGGTCAGTTCCGTAGCAACGATGCAACACGTGCCGAGTTCATGGGCCTTATCAATCGATAAGTCTGATGCTCGTGAAAAACCGGTCTGAATGGCCGGTTTTTTATTTAACCTGCATTACGGTGTTGGGCCTGCACGTCATCAAGCCCCTTGGCCTGGATAGTCCATAACGACTCGAACAGTCCTCCACTTCGCTGCAGAACAGCCGGTGGGCCATCTTCGACAATACGCCCTTTGTCCATTACGATGACCCGATCGAACGATGCGACTGTAGACAACCGATGGGCTACTGCCAGAACGGTACGTCCACGAACCAGATCCGTCAGCGCCATTTGAATTTCCTTTTCTGAATGCGTGTCCAGCGCAGAGGTCGCCTCATCCAAAATCAGGATGGGAGAGCCCTTCAAAAACGCCCGCGCAATGCCCAAGCGCTGACGCTGCCCTCCTGACAAGCGAGCCCCTCGTTCGCCTACCAGTGTGTTGTACCCTTCGGGTAGCTGGCGTATGAAATGATCGCAATAGGCGTGACAAGCTGCTTTATAGACCTCTTCGTCCGTAGCATCAGGTTTTCCATAACGGATATTTTCACGGATGGAGCGATTGAAGAGAGCAATCTCCTGCGGCACCACTGCGATGGCTGCGCGCAAGCTGTCTTGGCTGACTTCATGAATAGGCTGACCATCGATAAGAATTCGACCGCTACTCACTTCATCCAGACGTTGAAGAAGGTTAATCAGCGTAGATTTGCCTGCCCCGGAGGTGCCCACTAGGCCAACCTTTTGGCCTGAGGGAATGTGCAAGGACAGGTCATTGATGACTTTGGATCCGTCAGGATAGCTGAATGAAACATGCTCAAACGTGATGGAGCCTGATTTGGCATTGAGAGTAGCAGCGTTTTCTGTGTCCTGAATGCCATGGGGCTGGGCAATCACCTTGAGCGTATCGGCCACCGTTCCAAACTGCTGCGCGGCATCGACCAGTGCCAGCGCCAAGTCTCTGGAGCCATGCAGAATACGGAAGGTCAGTGCACTCACCACGACGACGTCACCAGGCGTAACAGTACCTTGTCGCCACAGGTAAATAGCCCAGAGCAGCATAGAGCCAGCCATCAAGGTCAGGCATATATCGTGTAGAACTCGAGCTTTCTCCACGTACATCCAGCTACGACGCTGGGCACGTGCCTCAACACCCAGTTCCTGCGCCAAGCGATCACGCTCTCGAGCCTGAGCCGAAAAAGCCTTGATAGTCCAGACATTGGAAACCATGTCCACAACCTCTCCGCCTACACGCGACGCTTGTTCGGCAAAGGCCTGATGCTTATGGCGACCACGGATGCCAAAACCCGTAATGATGCAGCCAACCAGCAGCACAAAGCCTATCAACGCCAGCGCCATTTCCCAGCGGATGGACAGCATAACGACTACAGCCCCCAGGAAATCGGTACAGGGCGGGACGATACGCCACGTCAACGCGGAAAAAATATTCGCGACGGCTGTGCTGGTCTGATTGATTCGATTGCCCAATGCGCCAGAGAAATGCTCCTTGAAGTAACGCATTGGGTGGCCGGTCAGATACTCGAACAGATCGATTCGCAGATCTACGCCTGTCTTGACAATAGTCCGACAGCCAAGCCACCCACCTCCTCGCCACAGGATGTTTTCAAGAGCAATAAGTCCGATGAAAAAACCAAAGGGGAGCCAGACATTAGCTTCCATCCGGTTGTCACTGGCCATGGCATCCACAAGAAGCTTCATGGCGTACTGAACGGCAACGGCGCAGGTGGCGCCGCCAACCATTAGGAAAAACAACCCTCCAAACGCCAAACGGCGCCGACAGACATAGCGCCATAGAAACGCGATCGGACGAGAGGGGAACGGTCGCCCCCCTGGAGAGCTGGAAGTGTTGCTCATGAAGCCTGCCCTTCAGCCATCGCAGCGAACTGAGCCTGTTGACGCTCCAGCTCTTCTGCCAACGGAGAATAAATGGCTCGATGACCCTGAGGATCAGCATAACCATATAAACCGACTTCACATAGGCGCTCATCGTTCCATCCTGGATAGTCCAAGATCGGATACAGGCAAATGCCTTCGACAGGGATATTCTGAGTCATGGCATTACGAACTTCTTCACATACGTATGCCAGCCATGAAGGCCTCGCCTCACCTTCCGCTCCTGTCTCTGCAATCATGAGCGGCCGCTGGTAGCGGGCATAGACCTCAGCCAACATTCCACGCAAGGGACGATACAGTGGATCATCCCGAAAAACGGTTTTACCGCCGTTAAACCATTGATTGTCGGAATAGAAGTTGAGTCCAACGATATCAAGATATTCAGCCTTCCCACCGAGCCCCGGCCAAGCTTTTCCACACAACATGTCCCAGGCTTCGAACTGAGACTGCCGGTAGGCTTCGGCCGCCTCGCGGTCTGCTGCTCTACCAGAGGCAGGAATCACATTGATGAGTGGGTCCGCCTGGACGAACCGAGCCTTGGGCGCAACACCACGAATGGCTTCGATGGCAGCAATCGAGGCTCGGATCAACTGATGCTTGAGTTCAGCTCCCCGCTTGACACCCTTGGGGTTGAACTGACCCGTATCACCACCACCCCATGCCCAAAAGGATATTTCATTGACTGGACAATAAAAGGGTATCTCTATGCCTTCGTCACGCATAAACGTGGCAACAGCCTTTGTGAATCGCTCAAAGCGTTCCACAAAGCCGGGATACCAAATATCGATGTCGTCAGGCCACCCATAGTGGCACAGGTCCCACACAATCTGAACACCCTCTTCCCGGGCGGCTTTGACCTGGGGAAGCAGGCTCGACCAGTCAAAAAAACCTGGACGCGTCTCAATCAGATGCCAGCGCACACCATCACGAGCAGCCTGAATACGATGGGTACGCAAGCGCACAAAGTCGGCTTTCGCAAAGCGATCATGCCCCGTCGCCTGGATCAAATCCAGGCGACGGTTATCGAAACGGCGGTGAGTTGAGCACTCGAACCCACCCAGGAAAAAACTGTTAAAAGTCCCAGGTACATGCATCGTAATGTGCTCCGGTCTTTATACTGCTGAGACTTCAGCAGTGTCCTCAACCACACCTTCCGATTCCGCGATACGCTTGTAGGCTGTCAATGCCTGTCCAACGACCTGGTCCATGTTGTAGTACTTGTACGTACCCAAGCGGCCCAGGAATGTCACGTTAGGCGTTGAGTTAGCCAACTCCTGATATCGCTTGTAGAGCTCGGCATTTTCCGGGCGAGGGATTGGATAATAGGGGTCGCCCTCCGCCGACGGATATTCATAGGTCACGCTGGTTTTCAAATGCTCTTGGCCGGTCAGGTGCTTGTATTCACTGATACGGGTGTATGGAACATCTTCAGAGGGATAATTGACGACTGCCACAGGTTGGAACTGCGCCGAATTGACCGTTTCGTGATGGAACTTTAGCGAGCGGTACGGCAGCTTGCCGTAGCAATAATCAAAATATTCATCGACAGGACCGGTATAGATCAGATGATCGAACTGGAATTCGTTACGGATCTCGCGGTAATCGGTGTTGAGCATGACCTTGATGTTGGGATGATTCAGCATCTTCTCGAACATACGGGTGAAGCCATGCAATGGCATGATCTGGAAGGTATCGCCGAAATAGCGATCATCCGTATTGGTACGGGTAGGAACGCGCGAAGTGACTGATTTATCCAGCTGTGAAGGATCAAGCCCCCATTGCTTGCGGGTGTAGCCACGGAAGAACTTCTCGTAAAGCTCACGGCCTACCTGATTGATGACGACATCCTCGGATGTCCGGATAGGCTCTACCGGTTCAGCCCGACCTTTCAGGAAGCTCTCGGCCTCCTCGTCTGTTTTCAGGTCAAGACCATACAGCGCATTCACCGTGGTACGGTTGATCGGGATCGGTACCAGTTGATCGTCCACATAAGCAAGCACCTTGTGCTCGTAGGTACGCCACTCGGTAAAACGGGAAAGATAATCCACGATCCGCTGCGAGTTGGTATGAAAAATATGCGGGCCGTAGCGATGAATCAGAACCCCTGCCTCGTCATAGTGATCATAGGCGTTGCCCGCAATATGGGGCCGGCGGTCTACAATCAGGACACGCTTGTTGAGCCCTACGGCCAGACGCTCAGCCAGTACGCTCCCGGCAAATCCGGCGCCTACGATCAGATAGTCGAACCCACGTCTCTGGGATTCGTTTGAACTCGCTACACCTGCAGACATGGCTTCCCCCTCGTTTATCGTGCGCATTTCATTTGCTCCGTCATGCCCTGCCAAGTGGCATCCCACGACATTTCACCCAGGATAGAGTCGGCCTGTTTCAAAAGCCCTTCCCGGTCCTGGGCATCTACCAGCGAAGCCTCTACGGCACGAATGAATGCTTCAGCGCTATCTGCAATACGGACGATACCCGACTCACCATAGGTGCGTACCACATCGGTAATGGGTGTCGATACGACAGGCTTACCGCCTGCCAAGTATTCGGGCGTCTTGGTAGGACTGATGAAACGTGTCGACTCGTTTAAGGCAAAAGGCATGATCGCGACGTCCCAGCCCGCAAGATAATGGGGCAGCTCGTCATATACCTTGCCGCCCAAGAGATGAATGTTGTCGAGCTTAGGCAAACTATTGGGATCTATCTTGACGACCGGACCAATCAGCACAATGTGCCAATCAGGCCGTTGACGCGCGACCTCGGCCAGCAAGTCGATATCCAGACGCTCGTCAATCACGCCATAAAACCCAAGACGCGGATGCGGAATACTGTTCTGGTCATCAGGATCAAGCTGCTCGGCGCGGGCTTGAGCGAAATGAGCGATATCTACACTGCTCGGGAAAGGATGGGCGTTAGGGTGGCGCTCGCGCTTGGCCTCATACAGGCTATAACCGCCCGTAAACACCACATCGGCCTTTTCCAACAGAAGTCGTTCACGCTCTAGCATTTCCGGCGGCGCGCCTCGGAAAGCAGAAAGCTCATCCATGCAGTCATACACGGTAAGCGTGGATTTGAGGTGATGGCTGAAGGGCCAGCTCATGGGAGTGTAATACCAGAGAACCGCCTCCTCAATTCCGGACTCTTCGACGTATCTGTCCAGCAGACGCTTCAATACTGCCTCAGCCGCCTCGCCCTGTACGTCAGCAGGCAGTCTGGGTACCAGACGCGTAACGCCTAGATCAGCTTCGACTTCTTCAAGCCAGGGATTAGGTTCATCCGATGGCATCGGCTCTTCAAAGAACAGTACGTTGTAGTCGCGCGCAAAGCGGGACATCAAGTGCTGAGGCCGTTGGTAGACGAAATTCCAGCGCAGATGGGAAAGACAGATCAGGGTAGGAAGGTTTTCCCTGCCTGATGCATCAAAGCCCATTTCCGTTCTGGATGACGGCTTTGACTTGCCAATCTCATATTGAAAGGGTCCAGCCCAGCTCATCGATTACTCCTTAACTCGTGTATGACCAAGTCAGGAACTCGTACAACACGAATCGAGTTCTATGCCTTTTCCCGTTGGAAAGATCCGATTCTTTCCATTTAAGAGCTAAACCCGCCGGCTACTCAATACGCCAAAACCGGCAAAAATCAGAACACCTTGCATTCGAACATCATCGAATATCAATAGAGTCACTGGGCGGTGAGACTGGTTCTGAGCAAACCCAGTTCCAACCCTTTCGTCGATACATGTTTTTTTACACTTACCTCATTCCTGTAGGAACTAGTCGTCATATCACCGGGTCTGGCTTTATACATGCATATTCTTTGTGCATGGCCTGTCTTGTTTGCCGCTTCGAATAGGCCGCTGAACCTCGTTCAGCGCTTCGCTGTGTCGGCGTGCTTTGTATTACGACTAGATCAATGGAGCGTGACGATGATTCTTGTGACTGGGGGCGCGGGTTATATAGGGTCGCATGCTGTTTTGGAGCTGTTACTGTCAGGGCAAGACGTTCTCGTGTTGGATAACCTGTGCAACAGTTCACGTGTAGCATTACAACGGGTCGAGCAGCTAGCTGGCCGCAGCGTGCATTTCGTCAAAGGTGATATACGCCGACGCGCGCAGTTGGATGCTCTGTTTGCACAATATCCAATCGAGGCTGTCCTGCACTTTGCCGGGCTCAAAGCAGTAGGCGAAAGCGTCAGACACCCGTTGAGCTATTACGACAATAATGTGGGTGGCAGCCTGACGCTTTGCCAGGCAATGGCTGACGCGGGTGTCTTCAAGCTGGTATTCAGTTCATCAGCAACCGTTTACGGCATGCCTGACACGGTTCCTATCAGCGAGCAGGCACCTACCGGTATACCAACCAATCCGTACGGGCAATCCAAGCTCATGGTTGAAAACCTGCTGCGTGATCTGGCTGCTGCAGATCCTCGCTGGTCCATTGCCCTGTTGCGCTATTTCAATCCCATAGGTGCACACGAATCCGGCATGATTGGTGAAGACCCAAGTGGCATTCCCAATAACCTTCTGCCGTACATCACGCAGGTAGCCATTGGCCGTTTGGAGCGCTTGAGCATCTATGGCTCGGACTACCCTACTCCAGACGGTACCGGGATACGTGATTACATTCATGTGGTCGATCTGGCCAAAGGACATCTTTCCGCCCTGCGCAAGCTACAAAGCGTCAAGGGAGCGCACGTCTGGAACCTTGGAACCGGGCGCGGCTATTCGGTACTGGAGTTAGTCAGGGTGTTTGAAGAGGTTGCACAGATGCAGCTGCCCTATCGCTTGGCGCCTCGCCGCGTGGGGGATGTTGCGGAGTGCTGGGCCGATCCTCACAAAGCCGAACAGGAACTGGGTTGGAGAGCAGAACGCAGCCTGACGCAGATGATTGCCGATGCTTGGCGCTGGCAATCGCAGAATCCAAATGGTTATCGTGTTGCAGAGACAGTGAAGAAGTCCATCAAACAGATTCCAGCAAAGCCTATTACAGGCACTACCGGAAGCCGGATAAACACGTCTGCCAACGCCTCGGCTTGATTCTCAGCTATAAAAAGGCCGCTGTAAAACAGCGGCCTTTTTATTCCCGTCAATCAGTCATACATGCCCACATGCTGCGGATGGCTTGCAACACGCTGCAGCCAGGCATTGATGGCAGGGTACCGAGACAAGTCGAATCCACCCTCTGCCGCTACGTGCGTATAGGCGTAAAGCGCAATATCGGCAATGGAGTACGTATCGCCTACCAGATACGGTGTCCGGGAGAGTTGCTGCTCCATAACATCCAATGCCTTATAGCCTCCCTTAAGGCAACTTGCATGTTCGGCACGCCGCTCTTCAGGCATGTCAAGGTAAAACTGAATAAACCGCGCCACTGCTACGTAGGGCTCATGACTGTACTGCTCGAAGAATTGCCATTGCAGTACATGAGTCCGCAAACGCGGCTCCTGCGGCAGGAATGTGCTGCCTTCTGCCAGGTAGTTCAGAATGGCATTGGACTCCCATAGGTAGGAGCCATCATCCAGCTCAAGCACAGGAATCTTGCCATTGGGGTTTTTTTCAAGAAACGCTGGAGAGCGTGTCTCGCCCTTTAAGATATCTACATCAACCCATTCATAGGCAAATCCGCGCAAGGCCATCATCAGCTTGACCTTGTAGCAGTTGCCGGAACGCTGGTCTCCATAAATCCGGTACATAATGATCTCCTTTCATTACAAGGCCTGGGCGGCCTTTATGACACTGGCCAAACGGCTCAGCCCTTCATCAACACGCTCAGGTGCCACATGGCTGAAATTCAGGCGCAAGCGACCAAGGTTGCCCTCCGGGTCACTGAAGAAAGGTTCCCCAGGCATGAAGGCCACATCCTGAGCCAAAGCGGGCTCCAACAGCAAGCGTGTGTCGATTGGCTGGCGCAGTGTTAGCCAGAAAAATAGCCCCCCCTGAGGCTGATTCCAGTCTGCAAGCTCACCAAAGTGGCGAACCAGCGCAGCCTGGAAGGCATCGCGACGAGCACGATAGAAATTGCGCAGCTCCTGAATATGGGCTTGATAGCGTGGCGTTCCGACCCACTGTAAGGCCTGCCATTGCCCGATACGGTTCGTATGCAGATCAGCGGCCTGCTTGAGGCGCAGCAAATAAGGATACAGATCAGGAGAGGCAATCAGATAACCCACGCGCAAACCGGGCAGTAACGTCTTGGAGACCGTACCGGTATAGATCCAGCTGGTTCTCTTCAAGCGGCTTACGATAGGCGTAGCCGGTGCATCATCAAAGATCAGCTCGCGATATGGCTCATCTTCGATCAGTGTGACGCTGAACTCATCCATCAAGGCTGCCACCTGATCACGGCAGGCTTCGGTGTAACGTACACCGGACGGGTTCTGGAAAGTAGGAATCAGATAGGCAAAGGCTGGCTTGTTGGTCTCGAGGCACTGGCGCAGCGCTTCAATATCCATGCCTTCCGCCGTCAGTGGTACTGTCAGGCAATCAGCACCGAAAAATTGAAAGCTCTGCAGCGCAGCCAGATAGCTGGGGCCTTCTAACAGCACCTGAGTATCTTGGTCGATGTAGAGTTTTGCAGCCAGATCCAATGCCTGTTGCGAACCAGCTGTAACCAGTACTTGACTGGCATCACACTCAACGCCCAAGGCTCTGGCCTGGGCAGCGATCGCGTCGCGCAGCTCCGGCTCTCCTTCGCTCGTTCCATACTGCCCCAGATTCACCGGCAGAGCATCCCATTCCACGCGAGGCAACATCTCCTGCGCAGGCAGACCACCTGCAAAGGACATCACTTCCGGACGCTGTGCCGCTGCCAGAATTTCGCGGATAAGACTGCTTTTTAGACGGGTAACGCGCTCAGAGAAAGCCATGGAAGCACCAGTAGTCAGCGGCCGGAGAATAAGTCAAACTGCTTGACCGAAACTACGCTGAACCGGATAGAAGCGTCAATATGCTTGACCTAAAAAATACCGTAGCCCAACGCCAGGCGATGCAGTCATTCTTCTTCGGCTACCAGGCATTTACCGCCAAGGCCGACGAAATGCTTTCGCGCCGCGGGTTTAGCCGCGTACACCAGCGTATTCTCTTTTTCGTCGCTGGCTCGCCAGGAATCAGCCACAAAGAGTTGCTGGAGGCTTTGGGGGTTACCAAGCAGGCCGCTAATCCGCCCGTTCGCCAGCTAATTGAAAAAGATATGCTTGTGGTGGAGTCAGACGCGGAAGACAAGCGCAAGCGCAAGCTGCGACTGACATCGCACGGTGCAAAGCTTGAGCAGCTCCTGCGGCGGGAACAAGTCAAGCTGCTACAGCGTGCCTTTGACGAAGCCGGAGAAGCCGCGGTAGAGGGATGGATGAAAATCAACCAGACGCTGGCAGGCCAGGAGCGCCAACGCGAATCGAGCCGGAAAGACGGGTCGACTTGAGCACAGCTAGCGGCTTCATTCAGACAAAGCCTGATCGACTGTACGGCTCCTTCTATAGATGAGTGTATCGGTACGCCAGCCGACAGGCTGTTTATGCTGGAAAAAAAGGGAAGCCCAGCCATGACAGCCGAATTACTTACCGCTTTTATACTTTTTGCCTTCGTATCCTCAGCTACCCCGGGTCCCAATAACATGATGCTGCTCGCGTCAGGCGTTAACTATGGTTTCCGCCGGACACTTCCGCATATGTTCGGCATTAGCCTTGGGCATATGGTGATGGTAATCACAATGGGATTGGGTCTTGGACAATTGTTCAGCCTGTACCCCTCACTGCACATAGCCTTGAAGGTCGTAGCTACTGCATACCTGTTGTATCTGGCATGGAAAATTGCCAACGCCGCACCGCCTACGCCCAAGCAGGCTTCCGGCAAACCATTCGGTTTTTTTCAGGCAGCTGCCTTTCAATGGGTCAATCCAAAAGCCTGGGTAATGGCCATAGGCGCCGTCACTACGTATTTGCCCGTTCAAAATTTCAACAGCAACCTGCTGCTGATAGCGCTGCTGTTTGCGCTTATCAACTTGCCTAGCGTTAGCCTTTGGACGCTGTTTGGTATGGCATTACGTACACTTTTGAATAGCCCGATGCGTCTGCGTGCGTTCAACTGGACGATGGCTGCCCTGCTAGTTATTTCTCTGTACCCCATTCTGCTGTCTACCCATTGAAGACCGTACCATGACCGTATCCACCGCCTTGCGCCCGTTTGCCGACACATCGCCTTCTTCAATCGTTGCCGGTTTCGTAGCGATGCTGGTTGGCTACACCAGCTCCCTGGTGCTTATGTTCCAGGCAGGCCAGAATGCAGGGCTGAACAACGCTCAGATTTCCTCCTGGATCTGGGCGCTGTCCATCGGGATGGCGATAACCACGATCGCGCTCTCGCTGCGCTTCAGGACTCCCATCGTCATCGCATGGTCTACCCCCGGTGCTGCCCTGCTGATGACCAGCTTGCCTCAGGTCCCTTACAGCGAGGCTATTGGCGCTTTCATGTTATGCGCCCTCCTCACGGCCTTCTGCGGTATGACTGGCAGCTTCGAGCGTCTGATGCGCAAGGTTCCTGCTGCATTGGCCGCCGCGCTGCTGGCAGGCATCCTGTTTCGGATCGGCATTGAGATCTGCTCGGCTACTGAGCAGCAACCTCTGCTTGTAATAGGCATGTTCCTGACGTATTTGCTGACCAAGCGGCAGGCACCCCGTTATGCCGTATTGGCTGCCCTGATGATTGGAATGATCATCGCCGCCGTCATAGGGCTGTTGCATTTCGAGCACTTTCATTTGCAATTGGCGGTGCCTGTCTGGACCACACCGTCCTTCTCCATGTCCGCCATCATCAGCATTGGTATTCCGCTATTTGTTGTTGCCATGGCTTCTCAAAACATGCCAGGCATTGCGGTTTTGCGGACCGACGGCTACCAGACACCTGCCTCCCCCCTGATATCCGTTACCGGAATAGCCTCGTTACTGTTGGCCCCATTCGGCTCCCACGGAATTAACCTGGCGGCCATCAGCGCAGCCATCTGTACAGGGCCTGAGGCCCACGAAGACTCACAAAAGCGCTACACCGCAGCGCTCTGGTGCGGCTTCTTTTACGGTATAGCCGGAACGTTTGGTGCAACACTGGCAGCCCTGTTTGCAGCGCTTCCTAAAGAATTAGTGCTATCCATCGCCGCACTTGCACTGCTTGGGTCCATCATGAATGGGCTTAACAGTGCCATGAGCGACCCCAAACAACGCGAAGCCGCTCTTGTCACTTTTCTTGTAACCGCTTCAGGCATGACATTATTAGGCGTTGGGTCGGCTTTCTGGGGAGTGGTCGCAGGCCTGATCACCCAGTTAGTCCTGAATTGGAAAAAGGCTACTTGATCAACGATATAGGTAGAGCCCATACAAAAACGGCTCGCCTAGGCGAGCCGTTCGAGCACAGGTAACCGCTTAGCGTTTACCGCGATTATTACTACCAAAGCCTGGACGCTGACCTTCACGGGCTGGACCATTACGGCGCTGTGCCGGTGCGGCCCGTTCCCGGGCAGGACGCTCGCGACGTCCGTCATCACCAGAGTCATGCTCTTCACGAGTCCGTACCGGACGCTTGCGCCCACTTTCGGATGGACGCTCGGCTAATGGCGTGCCACCACGGCGGCCCTCGCCCTGCGGCTTGCCAGAGCGCTTGTCACCACGGCCGCCGCGGCCAGCCTCAACAGGCTTGCCGGACTTGCGCTGCATACGCTCAAGCTTTTCGCGAACCTTCGCGGTCACAGGAGGCAATTCAACAGGCGTCAGCCCTACTTCTGCGCTGAGAATATTGATTTCACCCTGCATCATCTCGCGCCAGCGGCCCATGGACAATTCAGCCGTCAGGAAAACCGGTCCGAAACGTACCCGCTTCAAGCGGCTGACCAGCACGCCCTGGGATTCCCACAGGCGACGAACCTCTCGGTTACGTCCTTCCATGACCACGCAATGGAACCAGTGGTTGAAACCGTCACCATTGGGAGCCTGTTGGATATCGGTAAAACGTGCAGGACCGTCTTCCAGCATGACACCTGCCTTGAGACGCTCGATCATGGCCTCATCGACTTCACCACGCACACGTACCGCGTACTCCCGGTCCATCTGATAAGAGGGATGCATCAAGCGGTTGGCCAGCTCACCGTCGGTCGTGAACAAAAGCAGGCCGGTCGTGTTGATATCCAGACGACCAATGTTGATCCACCGCCCGCCTCTCAGGCGCGGCAATCGGTCAAACACCGTAGGACGCCCTTCGGGGTCATCACGGGTGCAGACTTCACCTTCAGGCTTGTTGTAAATCAGTACACGGCGAACATTTTCGGCGGCTTCTTCGCGGCGTAGCACACGCCCGTCCACAGCAATGGCATCCTGAGGCGTAACACGCTGACCCAGAGTGGCGACATTTCCGTTTACTTGAATACGGCCCTCGGCAATCCAGGCCTCCACATCACGGCGGGAACCTACACCCATACGGGACAGGACTTTCTGGAGTTTTTCCCCGATTGGGGTATGAGGAGTGTTGTCGTTCATAAGGCACCTCCCGGTGTAAGCGGCAACAAAAAGGCGCGCATCATAGCGTCACCTAGCCCTTGAGCCTAGCGACTAAATGACTCGACGTGCAGGCCTTTCGACAGAAAAGAGATGGATGGTCTGAGATGCAGACGGCCTGCATGATGCAGGCCGTCGAACAAGATGACTGCCTTAATCGAGCGCAGCCAGGGCTTCGCGGCAAAGCTGCTCTATCTTTGTCCAGTCACGCGCCTTGATAGCGTCGGAAGGCAGCATCCAGCTACCTCCTACGCACATGACATTGCTCTGCTGGAAATAGGCTTTGACATTACCCGGATTGACGCCGCCCGTTGGGCAGAATCGAAGATCGCCAAAAGGACCGGCAAAGGCTTTAAGCGCGTCTATTCCACCGTAAACATTGGCCGGGAAGAGCTTGAAGCGACGGTAACCCAGCCGATAGGCACGCATGATGTCTGAAGGCGTAGCAATACCGGGCAGTAGCGGCACATCGCTTTTAACGCCTGCCTCAAGGATTTCGTCCGTGCAGCCGGGCGTTACAATGAACTGAGCACCTGCTTCTACCGCAGCATCAAACATGTGGGTGTCCAGAACAGTACCGACACCCACCGTTAGCTCTGGGCGTTCCTTGCGCAGCAGGCGCACAGCATCCAAACCATGGGCAGAGCGAAGCGTGACTTCCAGTGTCTTGAGCCCCCCCGCTGCCATCGCGTCAGCAAAAGGCAGGACGTCAGCCGGATCGTTGATCACGATGACGGGCAGGATGCGTGCTTTCTGGCTCAGCGCATCAATGGCAGCGATCTTGTTTTGCATGTCACTCATCCTCAAGGGCACCAATAGATCTTCAGCGGCTGTCGCAGGAAGGCGCTGATAGGAGTCGCCAGCTCATCACCGGCAGTTGCAGCGGTTTGCAGAGCGGCCAACTTACTCTGGCCCTGGATGGCCAGGAACTGATTGTGAGCACCAGACAACAATGCGCGTGTCATGGTTAG
This sequence comes from Pseudomonas sp. LTJR-52, assembly GCF_003691465.1. Classification (NCBI taxonomy): domain Bacteria; kingdom Pseudomonadati; phylum Pseudomonadota; class Gammaproteobacteria; order Pseudomonadales; family Pseudomonadaceae; genus Pseudomonas; species Pseudomonas sp. LTJR-52. The sequence continues at coordinate 2,373,820 of NZ_CP033105.1, read as the reverse complement.
GCGTTGACGAGGCACGGAAGGTGCCCACATGGGCAGGCACAAGCGCTCACTCTGTGGATCAAGCGCATCTTCAAGCCCAGGGCTTCCGGGAAACAGCGAAGCAGTATGTGCATCGTCGCCCATTCCCAGCACCAGCACATCGATAGGCTTGGGCAGATTCTGCAAGCGGTTATCAGCCTCCTGAGCAGCCGTTTCAGCGTTTTCGCCAGCGGCATACAGGTCTACAAAAGTCGCCGCACGGGCTGCATGACGTAACAGGTGCTTGCGAATTAGCCCGCCGTTGCTATCCGGATGTTCTAAAGGCACCCAGCGCTCATCGGCGAGCGTAATCGTGACCTTCGCCCAGTCCAACTCCTGCTCGGATAACTGTTCAAAGAATGGCACTGGGCTACGGCCACCCGAAACTACCAGTGTGGCCGCCCCTTTCTGTGCAATGGCTTCACGAAGCGCAGCCGCTACAGCCTGGGTCAGCTGCTCAGCATGGGCCTCACGACCGTTCAGCTCGATGAATTCGACGCCTTGTGGCAGGTTAGATATCGCCATACCAGGATCTCCCGTCACGTGCAATGAGAGCAATGGAAGTCAGCGGGCCCCATGTGCCAGCTGCGTATGATTTCGGGGTATCGCCCATTTTTTCCCAGCCTTCCATGAGCTGGTCGCACCAGCGCCAGGCCGCCTCGATCTCGTCCTTGCGCACGAAGAGAGACTGGTTGCCCTGCATCACTTCCAGCAACAAACGCTCATACGCGTCTGGTACCCGCGCCGACTTGAAGGCCTCGGAGAAATTGAGCTGCAACGGACCGCTGCGCAGCTGCATCCCTTTACTCAAGCCTTGATCCTTGGTCATGACCTGCAGGGAAATCCCTTCGTCCGGTTGAATACGGATGATCAGTCGGTTGTTGATCAGACTCCGCTGCTCAGGCGCAAAGATGTAGTGTGGCGGTTCTTTGAAGTGGATAACGATCTGCGAAAGCTTTTGCGGCATACGCTTGCCGGTACGCAGATAGAATGGCACGCCGGACCAACGCCAGTTACGAATATCCGCGCGAATGGCCACGAATGTTTCCGTGCTGCTGCTCTCGTTGGAGTTTTCTTCCTCCAGATAGCCGGGCACCGGCTTGCCATCGCTGTAACCACTCGTGTACTGGCCCAGCACGACGCGGCTGGCCAGCTGATCGGCGGTGATCGGCTCGAGCGCCTTGAGCACCTTGACCTTTTCGTCACGGATACTGTCCGCCGAGAGATCAGCGGGCGGGTCCATTGCAGTCAGGCAAAGCAGCTGCAGCAAGTGGTTCTGCACCATGTCGCGTAGCTGCCCGGCCTGATCGAAATAACCCCAGCGGCCTTCGATTCCTACTTTCTCAGCAACCGTAATCTCCACATGGGAGATATAGTTCTGGTTCCATTGGGTCTCGAACAGGCTGTTTGCAAACCGCAGAGCAATCAGATTTTGTACGGTTTCCTTACCCAGGTAATGGTCGATACGATAGACCTGACTTTCCGGGAAGAACCGAGCCACGGAGTCGTTCACGACACGCGAAGACTCAAGGTCATGGCCGATGGGCTTTTCCATGACGACACGTGTACGACTGCTAAGCCCTACCGCATCAAGATTCTCGCAAATCGAGCTGTATACTGAGGCGGGTGTTGCGAAATACGCAATCACCGTTTCGGAGTCACCTACGTCTTCGGCCAGTCCGGCATAGTCTTCCATGCGTCGGAAATCCATGGCACGGTAGCTTAAGCGGGCGGCGAAACGTTCCCAGACGGCTTGATTCCAGTCAGCATTCGGCACGTAATGCCGAACCCGCTCTTCAATATGAGCGAGCTGCTTGGTGCCGTCTCCTTGATCTCGAGCAAGCGCGACGATACGCGTGTCATCATGGAGGAGACCTTCGCGATCGAGTTGGTAGAGAGCCGGAAACAACTTGCGCAGAGCGAGATCGCCCAACGCGCCGAACAGGGCCAAAGTGCAAGGGAGTACGCGAACTGCTGGCATATATTCGTTCTTTTACGAAAAGTTGGTGAATGAAAGCCCAGTTTAAGTGAGCTTTCCCCTTTTACGTAGTATAAAAATCAAAAATTTAATAAAACCTTTTTGTGCAGCCTTATTCCTCTATAGCTGTACGATAAAAGGATGACAACTTTCAGGAGCATTTGATGGATCGGGCCAGCACATTGCTGCAATTGATTCAGACCCGTCTGCCGGAATTGAACCGTGCCGAACGCAAGGTAGCCGAGGTTATTCTAAACAATCCACGGCAGGCTACCCGCCTGACCATTGCGGCCCTGGCACAGGCAGCACACGTCAGCGAACCGACCGTCAACCGCTTCTGCCGATCACTGGGAATCAGCGGCTACCCTGAAATGAAGATTCAGCTGGCCCAGAGCATCGCCAGCGGCGCCGTCTACGTAAGCCAGGCGGTGGAAGCGGATGATGAGCCTGAAGCCTACTCAGAAAAAATTTTCAGTAGTACCATCGCCTCGCTCGATAATGCTCGTCAGCGCATGGATGCTCAAGTGATCAATCGAGCCGTCAATCTCCTGATTCAGGCACGGCAGATTCATTTCTTTGGCCTGGGTGCATCTGCACCTGTAGCGCTGGATGCCCAGCACAAATTCTTTCGCTTCGGTCTAGCTGTTTCGGCCCATTCAGACATTCTGATGCAACGCATGCTTGCGTCTGTAGCGCAGATGGGCGAAGTCTTCGTCATCATTTCCTACACCGGCCGCACGCGCGAACTGGTGGATGTTGCCAAGCTGGCACGGGATAACGGGGCATCAGTTATCGGGATGACTGCTGCTAATTCTCCGCTTGCGAAGGTTTCAACACTTAGCCTTGATATTCCAGTGCCCGAAGATACTGATATCTATATGCCAATGTCGTCACGTATCGTTCAGCTGACAGTACTCGACATTCTGGCCACTGGCGTTACGCTGCGCCGCGGCGTTGATTTCCAGCCGCACCTGCGCAAAGTAAAGGAAAGTCTGGTAGCAACACGCTATCCAATGGAGCAGGAACAGGAAGAGTTGTAATCGACGAGAAAGGCTGGAGCAGTACGCTTCAGCCTGTAGCGAGGTTATTTCTTCTTGAGCTTCTTGAGACGCTTGCTGGCCTTTTCGACCACATCCTTGCGCTCTTTGTCCTTCATGGACTTCCAGCCCTTGATTTCATCGCGGCTGCGGCCGCATCCCTGACAGACTTCATCCTTGAGCTTGCATTGGCTTACGCAGGGACTCTCAACCTTACCCACAGGGCTACCTCAGCATCTGGACACAGCGAACAGTATAAACACACTGTTCGCTGCGCCCAGTACCATCTGCGGAATTAGAACACCGCTTGGACCTTCAGGCCGCCGACAACAGCATTATCGACTTCCTTGACGCCGCCCGGGTTACGCATGTACTGAATATTCGGACGTAGGGTGAGCCAGTTGGTCACGTGTACGCCGTAGTACAGCTCAGCATCGTATTCGCTGTACTGCAGCGGTACGTATCCTGGGTTGTCATAATCGTCGATACCGGTAGCAAGGTTGGCTGCACGCTGCGCATCACGCGCATCGCTGTTGGTATGGATACGGGCTACACCAAAACCGATGTCATCTTTTGGTCGCGCATCGAATGGTCCCTTATACACCACACCAGCCTGGATGTAGTTGTCTACCTTGTTGGTAGCCTTGTCATGCACCGTGAAGTTGGCGAATACACTCAGACCACGAGAAGCATCACCGTTGTGCTTGGTCAGCTGCTGCTTGGCTACAACCCAGTAGCCATGCTTACTGGAATGACGGCTGGAAACACCATCCACATCATCCGCATCAGCGGTGCTGTAGTAGTAACCGAAGCGGTACTCACCCGGCAGGCTGTTCAGCGTTGGCAACCATACCAGCTCAACTGGCAGGATCACGCCTTTGGCACCGCTGGTATTCATCTTGAAGCCATTACCGGTTTCAAGCAGCGACGGGTTCTGCTCGTAAACCCCAACCTGGGCAAACAGCTCAGGTGTCAGGTTGTACTTGACGCGCATGGCCCACTGGCTGACCGGCCAGTTGTACCACTGATCACCTACCCAGTTACCCACCTGGGAGCCACAGAACGCCAGGTTCTGGAAGTCACAGTCGAACGAGTTGAAATCTTCACCCTCGCCGAAACGACCCGCTTTGATGTCTAGGCGGCCATCAAAGAACCCCTTGCTCAACCACAACTGGGTAAGGCGCCAGGTCTGGCCTCGACCCCAGACTTCTTGTACGGAAGAATACGTACCGGAACGTGGATCACCAATATTGTCGTTGGTCAGGTTACGGCCGTCACGTGAAGTAATGGCAACCTTGAATACGGAATTCTCCCAACCCAACGTCTTGTTCATGTCGACAGCCAGGCCGAACATGTACTGGGAAGACCAACGTGCGGTGTGATCCTTGTCGTATCCACCTCGCATGTTGGTAGCGCCTTCCCCGACGTACTCCAACTTGATGTCGTAACCCTTATCTAGCAGTTCAGTACGCAGGCCACCCCAATCGCCTGTCATACCACCTGCTTCAGGGTCGAAGGCATCGGCTGCATGGGCAGTGGCACTTAGTCCACCCAGTGCAGCTAACGACAACACAGCCAAGTGCCGTACGCGTTTGCCTTTATGCTTATACATTCTTCTCGGTCCTTTATAATTTTTAATGGGCTATACGCAACACACCACAGGTCCCACGCCAATAACTGGCTAAACTTCACGGCAGAACATTGAGTACCTCGTAACAGGCTCCCATGGTGTGGTAGTCGACCTTTCCGGCCGGACTTTTTTCGTCGGAATACTTGGTATTTCGACGGTCGAGAATGCGCCACCAAGCGCCATACTCGTGATCAATGAAATGCTCCCAACTATAGTGCCAGAGCTGTTCATATTGTTTCCAATATTTACCGTTACCGGTGCGCTCGGCAAGCAAGGCTGCAGCCGCCAAGGCCTCGGCCTGAACCCAGAAGTACTTGTCTGGATCACAAACGCTGCCATCCGGAGCGAACCCGTAATATAGGCCACCATGTTCATGATCCCATGAGGTTTTCCACGCGGCATCAAACAGCTCTGCAGCACGTGGCGCCAACCATGCTTGGGGACGATGGCGCTCGAGAATCAGCAAGAGCTTGGCCCACTCGACCTGATGTCCAGGCTGGAAGCCCCAAGGGCGGAACAGGTTGGCAGGATCATCTCTGTTGTAATCCCAATCGATGCTCCAATCCTGATGGTAATGCTCCCAGATCAACCCGCCTGATACATCCTGAGCAACCTCAGCGCTTTCCTGGCCAAGTGCTGCCTGGCGCTGAGTCATGTTGAGTGCAAGCGTTTCGGCGCGGTCCAGATAGCGGGACTCTTGTGTCGCCTCATAGGCAGCCAGAAGCGCCTCGCAGGCATGCATGTTGGCATTTTGTCCACGATAGGAGGAAACCTCGGACCAGTCGGCACTGATCTCATCACAGTACAGACCGTCTTCTTCGCGCCAAAAATGACGCTCAAAGGTGTCCCAGGATTCAGCCAGCCATGCTCTGGCCTCCTCGACTCCTGCCATGACGCCGTGAGAGTACGCCAGGATAACGAATGCCAGACCATAGGCATGATTGGTGCCGTCTACTACTTTGTTGCCCTTCAGTAGCCAGGCGTAGCTGCCATTGGGCTGCAGATGCTTCTCCCTTAGAAAGCGAAGCCCGTGCCGTGTGGCGCCCAAGTATTCAGCGTTGCCAAACTGCCGATAGGCCATTGCAAAATTGAAGACGAAACGGGTACTGGAGACAAGATGGCGCGTCTCTCGATCATAGATATCGCCATTGTCACGGAAGAACTGGAAAAACCCGCCCTGCTCGTCGATGCAGCGTGGATAGTAGAAAGCCAGCGTATGCTGGATATGATCCAGCAGAGTGTCACGTTGACGGAAGTCTGGAAAGTTCATGCGAAGTCCCTTAGGCAGGAAGCGGCGAAGTCGCCATCATGGCGCGAACGTCATTAAGCGTCGGCGCATAAGCCCCCGATTTCTGGCAAGACACCGAGGCACAGGCAGCTGCGAAAAGTAGTCGCTCTTCCAGTGATGCGCTTGAAATGATCCCTGACGCCAACCACCCCGCCATACAGGCGTCACCGGCACCTACGGTGTCCGCCACATGAATCGGAATACCAGGCTGAGTCCACTCCCCCTGGCTGGAAAGCAGCGTGATGCCCTTGGCACCCTGCGTATAGAGGATGTTGGCCTCTGGATTCATCTCCCGCAAGCGGCTCAAGCCCTGTTCAGGCGTTAGTCCGGGATAGATATTTTCCAGGTCTTCGTCAGAAAGCTTGATGTCGTCTGCCAGCTGCACAAGGGTTGGAAAGATACGACGACAGTAGTCATCGCCCATCAGGTTTCGCCAGTTGGGGTCGTAGCTGATACGTTTACCTGCTGCCTTGGCCTTTTCTGCCTGTTCAAGCAGTTTGGAAGCCAACGGCTCACGGGCCAGACTGATGCAGCTGAAGTGGCAGAGTTCAGCTGCCTCGAGCCAGCCGTGCGGCAACGCATCCGGATCAAAGGCTAGATCCGCCTCCCCAGCAAAGAAATATCGGGGTGGATTGCTGGACGGTACTACTGCCACCAGCGGATCAGCTTCGACCCGCTGCAGAAAACGCATATCCAGTCCGGACACCTGAGACTGCTCATGAATCTCATCGCCTAGAGAATCCTGGCTGATTGATCCCGCAAACGCAGCGGGTACGCCCAGACGCGCCAGCGTCCGAGCAACATTCCACGGTGCACCGCCTGGATGGCCTTGCCACTGTCCGGGTGAATGCTGGACCAGATCGGTCAAGGCCTCTCCAAAAACCACCACACGTGGCAATGTCATAACTTTCTCCTAAGCGATACGAGCACCTGAAGCAGGTTCGAATAATACGAGACGCTCTACATCAAGCTCTAGCGTTACGATTGATCCGATTTCAGGAGTGTCGACTGGCGCTACTCGGCAACACACCTGGACGCCATTGACCTCGACATAAACCAGAGTGTCGGGGCCTGTTGGCTCCACGACCTGCACTCGGGCGTTGACCAATGGCAAATCGCCGATCTGACCACTGCGAATACAGATTTGCTCAGGTCGAACCCCTAAAATTGCTTCGCGACCGTCTGCCAGAGCGGTTTGAAGCATGGGTAGACCAATAGCGGTACGCTCGCCATGCCCCTGCAAACGCACCACAGGGCGCCGGTTTTCCTGCTCCAACGCGACAGGAATGAAGTTCATTGGCGGAGAACCAATGAAGCTGGCCACGAAGAGGTTGGCGGGGTTGTTGTAGATTTCCTGGGGAGTACCAAACTGTTGAACTTCTCCCTCTTTCATAACTGCGACACGGTCGCCCAGCGTCATGGCTTCGATCTGGTCGTGAGTAACGTAGACAGTTGTAGTCTTGAGCCGCTGGTGCATTAGCTTGATCTCGGTGCGCATTTCCACACGCAACTTTGCATCAAGGTTTGAGAGCGGCTCATCGAACAGGTAAAGCTTGGGGCGGCGCGCCAGTGCGCGCCCCATGGCGACACGTTGTTGTTGCCCACCGGATAGCTGCGAGGGTTTGCGCTCAAGCAGGTGCTCAATCTGCAAAAGCTTGGCGACACGGTCCACTTCCGCCGCGATCTGGTCAGCAGGTGTCTTACGGATCTTCAACCCAAAGGCGATGTTTTCCCGCACCGTCATGGTCGGATACAACGCATAGGATTGAAATACCATGGCGATATCGCGATCCTTGGGCTCGACCGCAGTTACATCCTCACCACCCAGCATGATGGCCCCGCTGGAAATATCTTCCAGGCCAGCAATGGCGTTCATGAGCGTAGACTTACCGCAACCGGAAGGACCAACCAGGATCAGGAACTGCCCGGTCTCGATACTGATGTTGATACCTTTAAGCGCTTCCTGAGCAGCGTTGCCGTAGGTCTTGCGGACATTTTTAAGTTCTAGTGCGGCCATGATTGTTCTTATCCTTTGACGACGCCCGAGGTCAGACCACGGACGAAATACTTGCCGGCGAAGATGTAAACGAGCAGTGTCGGCAGCGCCGCAATCATCGCAGCGGCCATATCCACGTTGTATTCCTTGGCCCCGGTACTGGTATTGACGAGGTTGTTGAGCGCTACCGTAATCGGCTGCGCAGAGCCGCTGGCAAACACTACGCCAAACAGAAAGTCATTCCAGACCTGAGTGAATTGCCAGATCAGGCTTACCATCACGATAGGGGTGGAAAGCGGCAGCAGGATCTTCCAGAAGATGGTGAAGAAGCCTGCACCATCTAGACGTGCCGCCTTGATCAGGGCGTCCGGAATACCGACGTAATAGTTCCGGAAGAAAAGCGTTGTGAAGGCCAGACCGTAGATGACGTGAACCAGCACGAGTCCGGTCGTGGTATTGGCCAGACCCAGCTTGCCCAAGGTGAATGACATTGGTAACAGAATGACCTGGAACGGGATGAAGCAGCCGAACAGCAGCATGCTGAACAATACGTTCGAGCCCTTGAAGCTCCACTTCGACAAGGCGTAGCCGTTAAGCGCACCGATGAAAGTCGAGATGATGACGGCAGGAACCGTGATCATGAAGGAGTTCCAGAAGTACTCGTGAACCGTACTCCAGGCCTTTATCCAGCCAATGAGTGTCCAGTCTACGGGTAACGTCAGCAGGTTACCGGTGCGCACGTCATCCGGTGTCTTGAAGCTGGTTAACAGCATGACTACCAGTGGCACGAGATAGACAGCGCAAGCCACCAGAAGCGTAGTGTGAATTGCAATGCGGTTGAAAGACCAGCGCTTGCTGTGGGAAAGATCAGCCATGACGCTTGCTCCGCAGTTCGGAATAAAGGTAAGGCACCAGGATGGCAAGCACCGCGCCAAGCATCAGGACGGAGCTGGCCGCCCCCAAGCCCATTTGCCCGCGTGTAAAGGTGTGTTGATACATGAAGACCGCAGGAAGGTCGGATGAATAACCGGGTCCACCGGCGGTCATGGCCATTACCAAGTCAAAGCTCTTGATCGCAATGTGTGACAGGATCATCACGGCACTGAAAAAAACAGGTCGCAAACTGGGCAGAACGATGCGCAGATAAATCGTGGGCAGCGAGGCTCCGTCAATTTGTGCGGCACGAATGATGGCGCTATCCACGCCGCGTAAACCGGCCAGGAACATAGCCATGACAAAGCCGGAGGCCTGCCAGATCGCAGCGATCAGCAAGCAATAGATGACCCTATCCGTATCAACAAGCCAGTCAAAGCGGAAACCTTCCCATCCCCAGTCGCGCAGGAGCTTGTCCAGGCCTAACCCTGGGTTGAGCAGCCACTTCCAGGCGGTACCGGTAACGATCATCGATAGCGCCATGGGATAAAGATAAATGGTGCGGATAAAACCTTCGCGTCGGATGCGTTGATCCAGCAGGATGGCGAAGAACACGCCGATGATCAGGCAAAGCAGAATAAACATCCCGCCAAAGATGGCCAGGTTTTTACAGGCCACCAGCCAACGGTCGTTAGCCAGTAGGCGTTCAAACTGGGCAAGACCTGCAAAGTTATACACCGGCATGAAGCGGGACGTGGTCAATGAGATCACGGCGGTCCACAGCATGTAGCCGTACAGGCAGACAATCATTGCCATCGCGGTAGGGGCCAGAACCAGCTTGGGAAGCCATTTCTGGAGGCGGTCAGGCTTTCGTACAGACGTGCTGGTACCTGTGCGCATGATTTGCACTTCGCTTAAAGACATCGAAGAACTCCTGATCCAACCCGTAGGTTGGTATTTGCATCAGGACCGGGCGTCTTGCAACGCCCTGCCCTTACTGCATTACTGCGCCGCTTTGATGGAGGCGACCAGTTGTTCGGTCGCCTTTTTGGGGTCGGCGCTTGGATCGTTGAAGAAGTTGGTGATCACATCGAAGACAGCGCCCTGGATATAGCTGGTGTTGGCCATGCTATGCGCCAGGCTTGGCTCCGCTTTGCCCGAGTCGTTGGCTGCCTGGAAATCCTTCATGGACTGTTTGGCACAGTCATCGAACTTCGCCATGTCGATATCATTGCGAACAGGAATCGAGCCTTTGTTCAGGTTGAAGACTTCCTGGAAAGGCTTGTCGATGACAGTACGGGCCAAGTCATCCTGGGCTTTCCTGTTTGCCTCGTCCTTGAGCTTGAACATGGCCAGGGAATCGATGTTGTAGATGAAGTCACCCTGAGTGCCCGGCATGACTACGCACAGGTAGTCCTTGCCAGCAGTCTTGTTTGCAGCCGTAAACTCGGCCTTGGCCCAGTCGCCCATAATCTGCATACCGGCCTTGCCATTGATGACCATGGCGGTAGCCAGGTTCCAATCACGGCCCGCTGCATCTGGGTCGATATAGTTGCGAATACGCTTGAAGGTCTTGAACACTTCAACCATCTTGTCGCTGCGCAAAGTGTTTTCTTCAGTTTCGACAAATGCCTTGTGATAGTCCTCTGGCCCCATCATGGCCATGACCAGCGACTCGAAAATGGTGGTGTCCTGCCAGTTCTGACCGCCGTGGGCAATCGGGATGATGCCTGCTGCCTTGAGCTTGTCTGCAGCCTCGAAGAACTCATCTAGTGTCGTTGGCACCTTGGCGCCCGCTTTCTGGAAGGCCTCAGGGTTTATCCAGAGCCAGTTGATGCGGTGAACACCGGCGGGAACGGCGACGTAATCACCATCATGCTGCATGGTTTCAGCGATGCGCTTGGGCATGATGCTGTCCCATTTTCCAGCCTTGGCGATGTCGTTCAGGTTGGTAAGAAAGCCCATGTCAGCCCACTCCTGAATGTCGGGGCCTTTGAGCTGTGCTGCAGAAGGAGGATTGCCAGAAACCGCACGGGTTTTCAGAACGGTCATCGCGGCTTCACCGGCGCCGCCAGCAACCGCGAAATCCTTCCAGGTATCGCCCTGCTTTTGCATCATTTGCTTGAGGGTATCGACAGCCCGAGCTTCACCACCTGAAGTCCACCAATGCAGGACTTCCACTTCACCCGCCTGGGCGGTTAGGGGTAATTGGCTCAAGCAGGACAAAGAAACCGCGAGGGCGAGACGATTGAGTGCTTTCATGATCAGTGACCTTGTTGTTTTTATAAATCTGATCGGAGTCTAGCCAGCCCTTGGCCAGCGTGGGTAACGAAGGGAATCATTAATGTCACAATGCCGTTACATTAGGCGGCTTTTGTAGATATCGATCACAATTTTACGCCACTCGTTTCAGGGCGCCTCTAGCGCGGCAATGTCAGCGTGACCCGCAGGCCCCCTTCCCGACGATTACGCAAGACGACCTCCCCCCCATGGGCATGGGCTAAATTGCGCGCAATCCCGAGCCCCAATCCGTATCCCTGCTGTTGACCTGTCAGGCGGACATGCGGTTCGAAAACCTGCTCTAAATCCTTTTCTGGCACCCCTGGGCCTTCATCGTCGACATGCAACATGAATACCTTGCCATCATCCTCCACCGTTAAATGCGCCCGATTCCCGTACTTCAGCGCGTTGTCGAGTACATTGCCGATACAGCGCTTCAAGGCCAGCGGCTTGCCGGGATAGAGAGCCACCGCTTTACCTTGCAACGTCGCTCGAGGCTGCTCACCGGCCTGGTAAGGCTCGACGATATTGCTCAGCAGGAGATTGAGGTTTACCGACTCGATATTTTCATGAATATCGGTGTCCTTGACGCACTGCAGTGCTCCCTTGACTAGCAGATCCAATTCGTCGAGGTCTCGATTGAAACGCGCCTGCAATGCCTCATCCTCCAGTAACTCAGCGCGGAGCCGCAGCCGGGTGATAGGGGTCCGCAGATCATGGGAAATCGCACTGAAAAGCTGGCCCCGCTCGGCTAGGTATCGACTGATACGGTCACGCATGGTGTTGAAGGCGCGCGTGACTTCCTGAATCTCACTCGCCCCAACTTCAGGAAGGGGTTGAACCTGTGCCTCCAGCGAAAGCTCACGTGCCTCTTGCGACAAACGTTTAAGCGGCCGGCTCTGCCAGTGGATGAGCAGGCCGATGAACAAGAGCAGAAAAGCGCTGCTGAACAGGATGAACCAAGCCTGCTGCAGAGGCAGGAACGGCTCATCCAGGGTGAGATAAGGGGCTGGCATCAGTGTCCCGATGTAGACCCACTCCTCCGGACCTATTCGTATCTGGGTGACCAGAATGGGCGGATCTAGTGGTTCAAAGCTGAGAACGTAGTGCGCCCAGGAGCGTGGCAACTCATCCAGGGAAAGATTGCCATTGAACAGGCGCAGGTGCTTGGGGCTGACAAACTCCACATACATCGGCATCCCATTGCCGAGACGCTCCCGCAAGACTGACTCCACAGCATGAAGTACCGCCTGCTTGCCAGGCGAATCGGGCAGCGGCTCCATGATCAAGGGCTTTTCATTAAGCGATACGAAAAACCGTGTACCGCCCATATTACGCAACTGCTCCAGCACTACCGGACGATACGCCGGCGGTAGCAGACTGAAGTAACGCACGCTGGCCGCAATGGAGTAACCAAGGCTGCGCGAAGCGTTCAGCAGACCTTCCATTCGGCTGGCACGCAAGTGCGATATCCAGAAGAGGCTGGAAACGCCCTGGGCCAGCAGAACCGCCAGCAGCGTAAGCAACAGCATTCTTCCCAACAATGAGTGCGGTACCAGCCGCTGGAGTGCCTTAAAAAACATCTGCGGTCGGGCCATGCACCTGCGCCGCCAGAAGGTAGCCACTGCCGCGTACCGTGCGAATTAGTCGAGGCGATTTCCCAGTGTCACGCAGCCGTTGACGCAAGCGGCTGACGGCCATGTCCACGATGCGGTCAAGCGGCATGACTTCACGCCCCCGCGTCGCGTTGGCAATCGTGTCACGGTCAAGTATTTGCTGGGGATGATCTAGAAACAGTTTGAGCAGAGTGAAATCAGCGCCGGACAGAATGACCTCTTCTCCGTCCTGGTGGAACAGCCTGTGCGTGACAGTATCAAGACGCCATTCATCAAACACCAATGTGTGCCCCGACTTGGCGTCACCAAAACCTGCGCGCCGGAGAAGCGCTTTAATCCGCGCCTGTAATTCCCGCGGGCTGAATGGTTTTCCAATGTAATCGTCAGCGCCCAATTCAAGGCCAATCACACGATCTGCCTCATCGGAGCTGGCGGTCAGCATGATGATAGGTACTTGAGAGATGGAACCACTCAGCGCCCTGACCCAACGGCAAAGGCTGAAGCCGTCCTCACCCGGCAGCATGACATCCAGTATCAGAAGATCAGCCGGCTCGGCTTTAAGCGCAGTACGAAATCCGTAGCCGTCTGCCACCGCTCGAACGCTAAATCCGGCACGACTCAGATAAGCCTCAAGAAGCTCACGAATGTCCTGATCGTCATCGACCAGCAGGATGGATTTACCCATCGGCGTCATAGCGTTGTCCCTTGTCTTTTTTATTATTGCCCTGGTGTCGAAGCATGCACGACACCAGGGGGAACGCCAAGAGGTGAAACGCGGTATTACTGACCGTTCAGGCTTTGCTGCAAGGCAACCCCTGCGCCAAACAGGCCAGGGTATTCGGCGGTGACCAGCCAGGCAGGAATATCCTGCAGGTAGGCACTGCTCGTCTTACCCTTGTCCGCAAACGCCTTGGCAAAGGCGCCGTTCTGGAAGCGCTCGACAAATCGCGGCAGAATTCCACCAGCGATATAAACGCCACCCAACGCACCTAAGGTCAGCGCAGCATTACCTGCCACACGGCCCAGCCATACGAAGAACTGCTCCAGCACCTCGTCGGCATAGGCGTCACCGGACAGCGCCATTTCACAGATCTCGGCAGCGGTCACGCACTTCTCTTCGCGGCCATCCAGTTCACAGCTGGCCTTGTAGAGATTCACCAGGCCATTGCCGGAAATAATACGCTCCGCCGACACGTGGTTACCAAACTGGCGCTTCAGGATTTTCCAAATTTCGAACTCACGTGGCGTGCCGATCGGCAAATCAACGTGACCGCCTTCGCTGGAAAGTACCATCCAGCGGTCACCCCCGATCGGCAGCAGACCGGCCACACCCAGGCCAGTACCCGGCCCGATGATCAGACGTGCCCGATTGGCATGCGCCGCTCCCTCACGGACCTGAACGCAATGCTCTTTGTCCAGCTTAGCTACAGCCCAGGCCATTGAGCTGAAGTCATTGATCAGAAGCAGGTGAGTCAGACCAAGCTCAGCGCAAAAACGCTCGCGGCTGATAACCCAGTGATTATTGGTAAAACGGAAGTCACCCTCGCCTACCGGCCCCGCGCAGGCGAGACATACGGAGTGGATATCGTCAAGAGCGACACCGGTACGCTTGAGGTATTCACGCACAGCATCTTCGGGACGCTCGAAATCGGCACACGCCATCACCTCGATCGCATCAAGCTGCTGGTCACGCCACAATGCGAAACGGGCATTCGTGCCCCCGATATCCCCTACCAAAGCCAAATTCATTTCAGCGCCTCCAGGCTGGATGTAAATGCACTCGCACCCTTTTCGGCGGTGCTCATTGCTTGCCGCATGAACGCAAAGAGTTCACGTCCCGTTCCAATTCCCATGCCTTGCGGGGGCGCCACCTGCTCCCGAGCATTCCACTCGGCAGGATCAACCACCACGATCAACTCTCCGGTTTGTCCATTGACACGAACCAGATCACCGTCACGTACTTTCGACAACGGACCGCCATCGATTGCCTCAGGGCACACATGGATAGCCGCTGGCACCTTGCCAGATGCTCCAGACATACGTCCATCAGTCACCAGAGCAACCTTAAAGCCTCGATCCTGTAACACGCCCAGGTAAGGCGTCAGCTTATGTAACTCCGGCATACCAAGGGCCTTGGGTCCTTGAAAGCGGACCACCGCTACAAAATCGCGGTCCAGCTCACCCGCCTTGAAGGCATTAGCAAGCTCGGCTTGATCAGCAAATACTCTAGCAGGCGCCTCTACAATCTGGTGATCAGGCGCTACGGCAGACACCTTCATGACCCCACGGCCAAGGTTGCCATCCATCACACGCAAACCACCTTCAGGGCGGAACGGGCGCTCGACCGGACGCAAGATTTCTTCATCCAAACTCGCCACAGGTCCTTCGCGCCATGTCAATGTGCCATTCTCCAAGAATGGCTCTTGCAAGTAACGACGTAATCCATGACCCATGACGGTGTTCACATCTTCATGCAGCAAACCGGCATCCAAAAGGGTGCGAATCAGGAAATTGGTGCCGCCAGCCGCATGAAAATGGTTCACATCCGCCTTGCCGTTGGGGTAAACCTGCGCCAGCGTCGGAACGACAGCCGACAGATCCGCCATATCCTGCCAGGTCAGTTCGATACCAGCCGCCAATGCGATGGCGGGAATATGCAGGGTATGGTTGGTAGAACCACCGGTTGCATGCAAGGCCACGACCGAGTTGATGATGGCTTTTTCGTCAATGATTTCGCCCAACGGGATGAAATTACCGTTCTGCTGGGTGATGCGCGTTACCTGACGGGCCGCCTCACGGGTTAGCTCATCACGTAAAGGCGTATAGGGATTCACAAAGGATGAGCCTGGCAGATGCAGGCCCATCACCTCCATAACAACCTGATTGGTGTTAGCTGTACCGTAGAACGTGCAGGTGCCCGGGCTGTGATAAGACTTCATTTCCGACTCAAGCAACTCCTCGCGGGTGGCCTTACCCTCGGCGAACAACTGGCGTACCCGGGCTTTTTCCTTGTTGGAAATGCCTGAAGGCATTGGACCACCCGGTACGAAAACGAATGGCAAATGACCAAAACGTAGAGAGCCAATCATCAGGCCAGGAATGATCTTGTCGCAGATGCCCAAGCACAATGCGGCATCGAACATATTGTGGGACAGTGCCACAGCGGTGGACATTGCGATGACTTCACGGCTCAGCAAGCTGAGTTCCATACCCGCTTCGCCCTGGGTTACGCCGTCACACATGGCTGGCACTCCACCGGCGAACTGACCAACGGAGCCTATTTCGCGCAGGGCATCTTTGATGATCTGGGGGAAATGTTCGTAAGGCTGGTGCGCAGACAACATGTCGTTGTAAGACGAAACGATAGCGACGTTAACCTCATCCATAAGGCGCAGACGTTGCTTGTCCGCAGGACCGCATCCGGCTACGCCGTGGGCAAAGTTGGCGCATTGTAGCTTGGCACGCTGAGGGCCTTCGCTCGCAGCTGCCCGGATCATTTCAAGGTAGCGCGTACGCGTAGGGCGGCTACGCTCAATGAGACGCTGTGTAACTTCAAGGACGCGAGGATGCATGGTTCCGATTCTCCAGGCAGGCGAAAAATTTGTTGTTTTTAAAACAAATTTGATCTGAGTGGCTATTATTCCTCTCAAAATACGCGATAGTGTAATTGTTTTTACAACAAATCCTGCCAGAACGAGGTTTCAAATATGAGCATTCGTATTGCTATCAATGGTTTCGGGCGTATCGGCCGTAATGTTCTTCGTGCGCTTTACTCCGGAAATTATCGTCAGCATATGCAGGTTGTCGCCATCAATGACTTGGGTGACGCGTCCATTAATGCCCATCTCCTGGAATTCGACAGTGTGCATGACCGCTTTAATGCCGAGATTTCCGTTGGTGAGAACAGTTTGACCGTTAACGGCGATCGCATCGCCGTGTCCGCCATTCGTAATCCGGCGGAGCTTCCCTGGAAAGACCTGAATGTTGACGTAGTGTTCGAGTGCACCGGTCTGTTCACTACACGTAGTAAAGCAGCCGCTCACCTGGATGCCGGCGCGTCTAAGGTTATTATCTCCGCACCCGGCAAAGATGTTGATGCCACCATCGTGTATGGTGTGAATGACGGTATTTTGCGTCAGTCGCATCAGGTTATTTCCAACGCATCCTGCACAACCAACTGTTTGGCTCCGGTCGCCCAGGTCCTGAACCGTGAGCTGGGTATTGAGCATGGCCTGATGACCACGATCCATGCCTATACCAATGATCAGAACCTGTCGGATGTTTATCACTCCGACCCCTTCCGTGCTCGCTCGGCAACTCAGTCTATGATTCCAACCAAAACCGGTGCAGCTGAAGCCGTAGGTTTGGTTTTGCCAGAATTGGTAGGTAAGTTTAGCGGCATGGCCGTACGTGTGCCGACCATTAACGTGTCGTTGGTCGACTTGACCATTCAGGTTTCCAAGACAGCCGACGCCGAGACGATCAATGCCTTCATGAAAGCGGCCAGCGAAGCCTCGCCAGTATTGGGTTATAACGACCGTCCACTGGTGTCGATCGACTTCAACCATAACCCGCTGTCCTCAATCTTCGATGCCAACCACACCAAGGTCACAGGCAATCTGGTGAAGGTCATGGCCTGGTACGACAACGAGTGGGGATTCTCCAACCGTATGCTCGATACCTGTCAGGCACTGGTAAACGCTCCGGCGTAACACAGAACCTGACACAGACGAATCGGCCGGATCATCTCCGGCCGATTTTCATTATAGCGGCTATTGCCTCATTGCTCTTCCCGATCCTCTCCCACCGGATCGATGGCCTCTTCCAGGCGCAAATCGTCAAAATCAATCTTGAGCCCGGTTTCCATGACATCCAGCTCCGCCAGTAATGTCCGGAAACTGGTTTCCTCTGCTGGCTTGGCTGATGTTTCGGCAGGCTCCGGTGACATGACTGACACATCTTCTGCTGCCAGCGCGTGATCGTCGAGAACAGGTTCTGGCTCGAACTCCATCTCGCGAATAGCGGCCAGCGTTGGCAACTCATCCAGGCTTTTCAGGTTGAAATAATCCAGAAACGCTCTGGTAGTGGCAAACATGGCCGGGCGGCCCGGCACATCACGATAGCCAACCACGCGAATCCATTCGCGCTCAAGCAATGTCTTGACGATCTGGCTGTTGACTGCAACACCACGCACTTCTTCGATTTCACCACGGGTGATTGGCTGTCGGTAGGCAATCAGCGCCAAGGTTTCCAGAAGCGCCCGCGAATAACGCGGCGGACGCTCATCCCAAAGACGACCGACCCAGGTTGAATACCGCTCCTTGACCTGCAGGCGATAACCGCTGGCCACTTCCTTGAGCTCAAAACCACGCTTCTTGCACGAGCCGGCCAGCACAGCGAGTCCATCGCGTAACTGCTTGGGCTCGGGCCGCTCATAGTCATCGAAGAGTTCCGCGAGGCGTTCCAGCGTCAGCGGTTTACCGGCAGCCAGCAGTATTGCTTCGAGCAGAGGCGCGAGTTCTTTAGGGTCAGAAACATTCATGGCGCGCATCTTAAAGAGGTTGTTGCCAGAGCAGAAGCCACCCTGAAGAATTTCCGATGATCTTATCCAGATGTCCATATCTGTGGGGCACCTGTCATTGCAGACAGACACAGCGCACAGCACACTTGATTGATCCGTCCTGAGTATGAACCATGAATGCCGTCCGCGTTGTTGCCAGCCTTCTCTATCCAGACGTAATGAGCCTGGATGTAACCGGGCCGTTGCAGGTTTTTGCGTCTGCCAATGTTGAACGGCAGCGACAAGGGCTGTCTCCGGCTTATCAGATAAGCCTTCTGGCTGATCAGCCCGGCCCAATCATGACCTCATCTGGCATTCAGATCGTGGCGGATCAATCCTGGCGTGACATGCCTGCAAAGCAGCTCGATACCCTACTGATTCCTGGCGGTATTGGCGTCGAGCAGCAATGTCGACATACCGAACTGCTGGACTGGCTGCAACAGAGCCAGCCTCGCCTGCGTCGTCTGGGGTCCGTTTGCTCCGGCGCCCTGATCCTGGCTGAGGCTGGGCTGCTGAAGGGCCGACGCGCCACGACACACTGGGCTGACCTGAAAGCGTTGCAGCGTTACACCGCCATACAAATTGAGGGAGACCGCCTGCATACCTACGATCCTGCCGGGCAGGACGGTTATGCCGATGTCTTTACTTCCGCCGGTGTTACGGCAGGTATTGACCTTGCGCTGGCCCTGATTGAAGCGGACCTGGATCGACCTACAGCATTAAGCGTAGCGCGCAGACTCGTCATGTTTTTACGTCGTCCCGGTGGTCAGGCACAGTTCAGCGCCTGTCTTTCGCCGGAGCCCAGCCGAACTCCTCGTTTGGCCGCATTGTTGGACTGGATACCCGCGCACTTGGGGGAAGATCTTTCCATCGAGCGTCTGGCAGAGCAGGTCAACATGACGCCTCGCACCTTGTCGCGTGCATTTGGCAGGGAGTTGGGCATCACTCCGGGACGCTATGTAGAACAGGTTCGCCTGGAGACCGCCAGAGCACTTCTACATGATGCACAAGCCTCAATCAGCACCGTTGCTCGCCTCTGTGGCTTCGGCCACCCGGAAAGCCTTCGCCGGACGTTTCAGAAACATTTGTCAGTCAGCCCGCAGGCGTATAGCGCCCGATTCGGTGACCCCATACGAGGACTTGATCATGCTTGAGCTACGCCCTAACTGTGAATGCTGTGATCAAGACCTGCCACCTGACACAGGCGACGCATTCATTTGCTCTTTCGAGTGCACATTCTGCAAGACATGCGCCTTGAGTCACCTGCATGGCTGCTGCCCCAACTGTGGAGGTGAGCTGGTCAGAAGACCGGTTAGACCGGCACAAAAACTAGAGCGCTTTCCTGCCAGCCTGAACAGAAAGATACAGCCCTGCCGATAACCATGCAGGCTTTCTGATGGACACACTCTTAAGGTCCATACCTGGTACATCAACGCTATCGCCGCCTCAAGCGGAGCGGATTTGAGCGGCAAGGTAGCGCAGAACGCAGCATTCAGGATTCGCCAGCGCTTGGTCGAATTTGCGGCTCGCACTATGGTGCCCGCGAAGAAAATGTTGCCTTCACTAACGGCTATGTAGCATATGGGAACAGCAGCCGGCCTTCGAAAAGTTGATCCGCAGGGGCTATATCGGTCAGATATCTCTCGAAATTCCTACAATAACGGATACCCCCCTGATTTCCGCATCAAGCCGGTGGAAGATCGAGCCCGAGGGTAACCATATCTCACTCCTACGCCGTAGGCGAGCCGCCCTTCATATGAGGCATTGCTGTCTGGTACAAATTAAAGGACGCCGTTGCCAGCCTAGCGGATTACCGGATTCACCCAAATGTTGATGCCCTCCCCACTCGAGTATGTACTGTAGAACGTGAAATTGACGAAACGCCTGGAGCAGGCCGAGGCCTGCACCACGGCAAACCCCGCCACTGAGCAGGTAAGTGCATGAAAGAAAAGACGGGCTGGTTAGCCGAGCTGGCCACTTTTGAATCCCGGGGCATTCCGTGCGTGTTGGTCACCGTTGTTGAAGAGAAAGGCTCAACGCCGCGTACTACAGGGACAAAAATGATAGTCATTGCCGATAGTTTACGTATGACGATTGGCAGCGGTCACCTCGAGTACAAGGCCATCGAGATTGCGCGGCAGATGCTCAAGGAAGGAATACGCGAGCCGCGCATCGAACGGTTTGCGCTGGGTGAAAGTCAGGAACCATGCGGCACGGAAGCCACAGAATTGCTGTTTGAGCCCATGGGCCAGCACACGGTGCACGTCGCCGTGTTTGGTAATGGACATGTGGCGCGTTCCCTAGTACCACTACTAGCCAGCCTGCCATGCGAGATACGCTGGATCGACTCACGTGTTCGGGAGTTTCCAGACACTCTTCCTAGGGGAGTTACCAAAATCGTCACGGACGAACCTCTGGATGAAGTAGACGCCATGCCAGGCGGCACCTACTTTATCGTCATGACGCATAATCATCCGTTGGACCTTGAGCTGACCGAGCGCATCCTGACCCGTAACGATTTTGGCTATTACGGACTGATAGGCTCTAAAACCAAGTGGGTGAAGTTTCAGCATCACCTTGCAACCAAAGGTTTTACAACCGAACAGATCAATCGCGTACGTTGCCCTCTGGGAATCCCGCAAATTAAAGGTAAACTTCCTGCGGAAATTGCGATCTCTGTAGCGGGAGAAGTTATCGCGACCTATAGCGCACAGGCTACGCTACAAGAAGCCTCTCCACTGCGTCTCGTTCAGCCGACACATAACCATTCCTAATAATGTCGCGCGGGTTTGAATTGTCGACCTTGCAGTGGTTGATCGTGCGCGACAGGTTGCATGCTTGACCTGTCTACCGTTAACACACTGGATGATTAAGAAGGGATATGACTACTCAAGCCTACCGTGCCGCCCTGCTCCATTGCGTCGCCGACCCGAATGATGTCGGCATTGAGGCTGCCTGTGAATTCGTTGAAGACGGACTGCTGGTAGTAACTGATGGTCGCATCGAAGGGATGGGACATGCTGCCACATTGCTGCCCGTACTGCCTGAAGGAACTGAGGTTATCGAATACCCGGACACCTTGATTACACCAGGCTTTATTGACACCCATATTCATTATCCGCAGACGGGAATCATTGCATCGTACGGTGAGCAGCTACTGGACTGGTTGAACAATTACACGTTCCCGGCCGAAGGCGCCTTTGCTGATACAGCCAAGGCAGCCGAAGTCGCTGATATTTTCCTGAAAGAACTGCTACGCAACGGAACAACGACTGCACTGGTGTTTGGCACCGTGCATAAACAATCCGTAGATGCCTTCTTTGAGGCTGCCGAGAAGCTCAATCTTCGGATGATCGCAGGTAAGGTCCTGATGGACCGAAACGCTCCAGATTTCTTGGTGGACACGCCGGAGTCTGGCTATAACGACAGTAAGGAGCTGATCGAGCGCTGGCATGGCAAGGGCCGCTTGCACTATGCCGTCACTCCACGCTTTGCACCAACCAGTACGCCAGAGCAGCTTACGCTTGCTGGAAAGCTGCTTGAAGAATACCCGGACATCTACATGCACACGCACCTCTCTGAGAACCTCAAGGAGATCGAGTGGGTAAAGTCACTATTTCCCGAGCGCAGCGGCTATCTGGATGTATATGACCATTACCAGCTGCTTGGTAAGCGCTCCGTGTTTGCACATGGCGTTCATCTCTGCGATGAAGAATGCGCCCGCCTGGGTGAAGCCGGATCAGCCGTAGCGTTCTGCCCTACTTCAAACCTGTTCCTGGGTAGCGGCCTCTTTAAGCTACCGCAATTGGAACAGCACAAAGTAAATGTAGGCTTGGGTACAGATGTCGGAGGCGGAACAAGCTTTTCAATGCTGCAAACCGTCAGCGAGGCTTACAAGGTCATGCAGTTGCAAGGTGAGAAGCTGCATCCGTTCAAGGCGTTCTACCTGGCAACACTGGGCGGCGCTCGTGCATTACGCCTGGAGGACCGGATTGGTAGCTTTGCCCAAGGTAACGACGCGGATTTTGTGGTACTCGACTACCATGCGACGCCTCTGTTGAGCTACCGCTTAAAGCAGGCTAAGTCACTGGAAGAGAAGTTGTTTGCCTTGATGGTGTTGGGCGACGATCGGACCGTAAAAGAAACCTATGCCATGGGTGTAAAAGTGCACCAGCGCTAAAGGCACCATAAAAAAGGCCGGCTAAGAGCCGGCCTTTTTACAGGAGGAGGTTTTAATTTCCCACGATCAATAGCGGATTGAATCCACTTCGATCAAACTTGCCCTCTTCTGCAAGCTTCATATCCAGCATGAGACTGGCTAAATCGTCAGCCATTGGCTCAGCGCCCAGATTGAACTCCTTTGTCACAATCTTGAGATAGCTGTTGCAATCGCTACACGTTTCCACCTGAGCGGCTACAGGTGCCTTACCCTGCTCATCCTCGAGACTTAGGTATTTCACCGTACGGCCTTCTCCGCACACGCTGCACTTGCTACGTTCCAGATGCCACTCAGTCGAACACAGACCACAGTGCAGATAGCGTACGCCACTACGGTCTCGATCAGCATGAATAATGCTGGCAACAGGAGCCGACCCGCAGCATGGACAAATCGTTCGTGCATTACCGGACGGCCTTCTGGGTGGCGAAGATAGACACTGGGTGAGACGAACCCAGGCGATCTGCAATGCCGCAGAGATAAAAGGCAGCAACGCACGATGCTCTACAGGGCCTGGACGGCCATC
Organism: Pseudomonas sp. LTJR-52; assembly: GCF_003691465.1. NCBI lineage: Bacteria > Pseudomonadati > Pseudomonadota > Gammaproteobacteria > Pseudomonadales > Pseudomonadaceae > Pseudomonas > Pseudomonas sp. LTJR-52. The sequence continues at coordinate 2,350,802 of NZ_CP033105.1, read as the reverse complement.
CAGAATATCGTCCGCCAGTGCTTCCCTTGTCTCATGGTCCAGCTGACGCAGTGCAGTCAAAAGCTCACGCTGCTTATCGGCTACGTGGAGCTCAAGCGTATCAAGCAATGCGTTCAGCTCAGCCTGCCAGTCAATGTCACGACGCAAAGCATTGATTCCAAGCGGCGGCATGCCATGCTCGAGGGCCAGATCAAAAGCGCTCGAATCTGGCAGCCAGCTAGCGTTATGCTCGTTCAGAACAATGTCCTGCGCCTTGACCAGCTGAGACATGAATGCCAGGAAACCGCTTAGTGGCTCAACTTTCTCAGAAAGATCCTTGAGCCGTCGTGCCCGCATGGCAAATACCTGCTTTTTAGGCAGTACAACGGGTGCCGGATCCATGATCCCCGTAGGCGAGGTCCCATATTGGTGAGTGGCAGTGGCTGTCACGGCGTCCCCTTCGTTGGCATATGATGCTCATTGACCGCACCCGAGCGCGAGCCGGTTCTTTCCTTTTCCTTACGCTCTTGTTCGACAATATCGTCGTACCAGAGACGGTGATGATGCTTGGCCCAGGCTCGGCTTACGCGCCCCTGAGTCATCGCCCGGAAAGAGCCTTTTACCCAGATCGCCGAGTAAACATGGATGATCAGAGTAATAATCGCGATAAAGGCGACATAGGCATGTACCAGACTGGAGAGTCGCAGCCATTCACGAGGGAAGTACTCTGCGAAATAAGGGCGCCAGATGACAATGCCTGAAATCAGCAGCAGCGGCACACTCATAACCATCAACCAGTACACCAGTTTCTGGCCAGGATTGTTAATGCCAATGGGTGGCGCCAGCTCGTCCCGGTTACTGAGTACATCACCAATGTGCTTCATCCATTCAATGTCATGACGCTTGAACAAGTTGACCTTGAAAAAGCGTATAGCCATGACCACAAAACAGAGCGCCATGATCACCCCAATGAAGGGATGAACCATGCGCGTTACTGTCGGACCGCCAAATAAGGCGGTCAGGTCAAAAAAGAAGGGATGAAAGAACGCCAGCCCACTGAGCACCAGGCATACGAATGTAATCGCGATGACCCAATGGTTCAAACGGCTGAACGTGCTGTACCGCAGAATGCCTTTTTCGTTGCTCGAAGGGGTCATTTGCGATCCTCCTCTAGGGCCTCATGACGGATCTCCTCATCCGGCGTATCTTCTGGCTCTTCCTTGGGCCCCTTCATGACGTAGTGAGCAAATCCAGCCAGGGCTGTCAGACCAATCATGGCGGACATGATGGGCTTGGTAATCCCTTTCCACAGGCCAACCATAGGGCTGATCTGCGGGTCGCGAGGCAAATTGCTGTAGAGCTCCGGCTTGTCGGCATGCTGTAGAACATACATCACGTGCGTACCACCCACGCCAGGCGGATCGTACAGACCTGCATTGGCATAGCCGCGATCGTTGAGCTGTCCTACCCGCGTCAGCGCATGCTCGGTCATGTCTTCCTTGGTACCAAACATGATCGCACCCGTCGGGCAGGTCTTCACGCAGGCGGGCTCCAGACCATGATAAACACGGTCTGAACATAGCGTGCACTTGTAGGCCTTTTGATCCTTCTTGGAAATGCGCGGAACGTTGAAAGGACATCCCGAAACGCAATAACCGCAGCCAATGCAGTGCTCGGAGTTGAAGTCCACGATACCGTTGGCATATTGCACAATCGCCCCGGGTGCCGGACAGGCCTTCATGCAACCAGGCTCTGCACAGTGCATGCAGTTGTCCTTACGGATCAACCACTCCAGATTGCCCTGCTCGTTCACATACTCATTGAACCGCATGACCTGGAAGGTAGTGGGGCTAAGGTCTGCCGGATTATTGTAGCTACCATCGCAATGACCGATCTCATCACGCAGATCGTTCCACTCCGAACACGCTACCTGACAAGCCTTACACCCGATGCACCGGGAAACGTCGATCAGCTTGGCGACCTTCTCCACCCCGCCGTCACGTGTGTGCGGCGAGGCTTCGGTGGTCGCGGACCGGGCGACGATGTTTTGAAAGTTGACTTGATCGCCTCTCATGATTATCGCGTCCTCATACCTTCTCGACGTTCACTAGGAACGACTTGAACTCAGGCGTCTGCGTGTTGGCATCGCCCACCACTGGAGTCAGGGTATTGGTCAGGAAACCTTTCCTGGCAACGCCTTTGAAGCCCCAGTGAATAGGAATACCGATCTGGTGCACCGTGCGTCCCTCCACTTGAAGCTTATGGATACGCTTGGTAACCACCGCAATGGCACGGATGAAGCCACGTTTTGACGTAACCTTTACCGTATCACCAGCCTTGATACCGAGTTCACCTGCCAGATCTTCGCCAATCTCCACAAACTTCTCCGGCTGTGCGATGGCATTGAGTCGTGCATGAGTCGTCCAGAAGTGGAAATGCTCAGTAATCCGGTAAGTTGTCGCAGCGTAAGGGAAGTCCTTGCTGGTGCCTAATTGCTCACGATCTTTTACGAAGATACGGGCAGCAGGGTTGTTCTTGGCTGCAGGGTTATCAGGATGCATCGGGTTGTAATCGAGCGGCGACTCGAAAGGCTCGTAATGCTCGGGGAACGGCCCCTCCGCCATCATGCTGCCACCAAAGAAATGCGCAACGCCTTCCTGGTTGAGAATGAACGGACTGGCACCAGCCTCCGGCGGCGATGTCCACGGGAAGTCCGGAATGTCCGGTCCTGCCCATCGCTCACCATTCCACCAGATCAACCGCTTTTCAGGGGCCCAGGAGGTTCCATCGGGACGGGCGCTGGCACGGTTATACAGGATGCGCCGGTTAAGCGGCCATGCCCAAGCCCAGCCCAACGTAATGCCTACATTATAAGGATCGGAGTTGTCGCGGCGATCCATCATGTTTCCGGCTCGTGTCCAGGCCCCTGAATAGATCCAGCAGCCGCAGGCTGTACGACCATCATCCGTCAGATAACCAAAGTCATCCAGCAGGTCGCCCTTCTTATGGGTAATGGTCTTGCCATCAGCACTCGGCAGATCAGCCAATGCGCGACCGTTGTACTCCTGAGCAATATCTTCTGGATTAGGCTCCTCGGGATTGCTATAGGGCCAGGTCAGGTTAAGGATTGGATCAGGAAACGCTCCGCCCTCGTCACGGTACATCTGCTGCAGGCGATGGAAAATACCCGCCATGATGGCCACATCCGGACGTGCTTCACCAGGTGGTGGCGCTGCACGCCAGTGCCACTGCAGCCAGCGGCAGCTGTTGACGATTGCACCGTTTTCCTCGGCAAAGCATGTAGTAGGCAGCCGGAAGACTTCAGTCTGGATCTTCGAGGAATCCACATCGTTGTACTCACCGTGATTCTTCCAGAATTCGGTGGTCTCGATATCCAGTGGGTCCATCACTACCAAGAACTTGAGTTTGGAAAGTGCCTCAACGTTCTTGTTCTTGTTGGGGAACGAAGCCAGGAAGTTGAAGCCTTGCGCCAGGTAGCCTGTTATCTCGCCATTGTGCATACGCTCAAGGGTATGCATAACGTCGTACAACGGCTCTGTGAGCTTTGGCAGCCAGTCATAACACCAGTTGTTTTCTGCCGTGGCTGCATCGCCATACCATGACTTCATAAGGCTGACATGGAAGCGCTTGAAGTATTTCCAATAAGACACCTGCCCTGGACGTAACGGCTGCTTGGCACGCCGCTCGATATAACCGTCAAAATCCTGCTCTTCATGGGAAGGCAGACGGATATAGCCAGGAAGCTGGTTTGAGAGCAGGCCCAAATCGGTCAGGCCCTGAATGTTGGAATGCCCACGCAAGGCATTAACCCCACCACCCAGCATGCCGATGTTGCCCAACAACAGTTGCACCATACTGCCGGCACGAATCATCTGCGCGCCAACAGAATGCTGTGTCCAGCCCAGCGCGTAGAGAATGGTCATGGTTTTGTTTTCGGCAGCCGTCTCGGCAATCATGTCCCAGACTTTCTGGACTTGATCACGCGGCATACCGCAAACGCTTTCAACCTTCTCGATGGTGTAGCGGCTGTAGTGCTTACGCATCAGCTGATAAACGCAGCGGGGATGCTGTAGGGTTGGGTCTTCCTTCACCATACCGTTTTCATCGAACTCGTAACTCCAGCTCGACTTGTCATAAGCACGGATATCGTCCTGCTTATAGCCGGAGAACAAGCCGTCATGAAAGTCGAAATCCTCTTTTACGATGATTGCGACATCGGTATAGGCTTTTACGTACTCATGGTTGATCTGGTCGGTAGTCAACAGATAGTTGATCAGACCGCCCAACCACACGATGTCAGTGCCTGTCCGAATGGAGGCATGGTAATCCGCCACGGCGCCCGTACGGGTGAAGCGCGGATCGATTGAAATGAGTTTGGCGTTGTTCTTTTCCTTTGCCTCGATTACCCAGCGAAAGCCTACAGGATGCGCCTCAGCCGAGTTACCGCCCATGGAAAGGATCAGATTGGCATTGCGGATATCAGTCCAAGAATTCGTCATCGCACCGCGACCGTATGTTGGGGCAAGACCTGCCACCGTCGGTCCGTGTCAAACGCGCGCTTGGTTATCCATTACAACAACACCAAGGCTACGTGCAACTTTCTGAGTCAGGTAAGCCGTCTCATTCGAGGTGGCAGACGCTGCAAGAAAGCCTGTCGTAGTCCAATGGTTGACCAGATGACCATGCTGGTCACGGGTCACAAAGTTCTTGTCGCGGTCATCCTTCAAATGACGAGCAATGCGGTCCAGCGCTTCGTTCCAGCTGATACGCTTCCATTCATTAGAGCCCGGCTCGCGAACGGAGGGGTGGGAAAGACGGGACTCGCTTTTGACGAAGTCAAGCGCGCCAGCACCACGAGGACACAGAGAACCACGGCTTACCGGATGATCCGGATCGCCCTCAATGTGGTAAATGTCTTCAACAGTATTGATGCTGTTATCGCCTCGGCTATAAATCAGCATGCCGCATCCTACCGAACAGTAGGTGCAGGTATTACGGGTAACTTTGGCTGCAGTAAGTTTAAAATAACGGATGGACGCCATAGCAGGCTCGGGCGCAAAGCCCAGCATTGCCATGCTCGACGTTGCCACCCCGGTCGCGCTTAATTTTAAGAAGTTTCTTCGCGATACACGGATCGACATGGGGGTTACTCCAGGCACAACTTTCACGGATCAACCCTTCGGCCCCAAGATATTCGCAATTGTTCCCTAAAAAGTTCCACTACCTTACGAAAGGTTACAAAGGGTAAATATATAAATAGGCACGCCTTGAGTCTTCACTGTACACGTTGCGCTGCTAAAAGGACTGCCTGCTGCCCGGTACATGGTGCGCTCCATTGCTGTTTACCTATGCCAACAATGCGCCAGATCGGTATCCACACAGTACAACGCCGGAGCGATATCGGCACTTGGAGAGCCGTGCGCAGTGTGCAGCACATGGGTTTAATCGCCCCATGACCAGCCTCTTGAAATGGCATTGAATCAGGCAATGCGTGATGAGCCAGAGCAAACTAGGAAGCCAGCCGTTTGTCCCGCTCAGACAAGCCTTTTCTGATCGTAGTCACGTCCGCTGGTGATACGCCTGGTCCTGACCTTATCAGGACCTTCCTTACCAACGAAGAGCAAGGCATCAGTTATCACCAAGGAGTCTTGCATTACCCTATACGGGCACTTTTGAATATCGAAGACTTTCCAATTGTTGACCAAAGCGGCACAGCCAATCGACAACCCGCGACTGGCCGTCATCAGATCCACATACCGCTTGGTTATACTGATAGCTTTAGCCAGTGATCGCGACATGCAAAAACTCAGATGGATGCTGTTTGGCTCAGGGCTAACCCTGGTAGCGCTGGGCCTCTTCTTGTGGTTTGACAATGAGCAGATGTCTCGATTGATACAATCCACTAACACGCCCCCACCTATCAAAAATCCAGGCAGCCTTTACGCCACGGTACAATCGCAACAGATGCCACCTACCGCTATAGATGATTTCGCTCAGGTCGAAGGCATCATTCACGAACGCTGTACGGTCTGTCATTCCAGTCAACCCACCAGCCCCTTGTTTAGTGAGGCACCGGTTGCGGTTCTATTGGATACGCCTGATCAGATCCGGCAAATGGCCCCGCGAATCAAGCAGCAAGCCATAGATTCCAATGCTATGCCCTTAGGCAATGTCACGCAGATGACTCAGTCCGAGCGAGACCTCATAGGACGCTGGATTTCAACGCTTAATGGCGGCCGCTGAAGCTATCAGACATTTTCTAGCCCTCGACGCAACTGCTTCTTAAGCAAACGGGCACTGTCCAAGCAAACAAGCAGTACGGCAATCCAGATCGGTCCGTATGTCCAGAGCTGGGAAGAGACAAATGCTTCGTCCAGCAGCAGGATCGCGACAAACACAAGCAGGGCCGGCTCGATGTAGCTTAGGATACCAAACAGCCCCATTGGCAACAGTCGGCTTGCAGCCATCATGGCGCCGAAGGCCACCGCGCTCAACAAGCCAAGCCCCGGTAGAAGGATCCACAAGCTCGGCGCCACCTGCAGAGCCGAGGCAGGACTGAAAAAATAGAGCAGCACGATAGCCAAAGGCGCCATGCACAGCATTTCTAATATAAAGCCGGACAGCGCATCGATTTTCATCCAACGCCGCAACATGAAATAAGGTGGGTACCCCAGAGCCGATACCAGCGTAACCCATGAAAACGCCCCGGTAGCCCACCACTCATGAATGACGCCGATCAAGGCGAAGACTACAGCGACCCGATATAACGGTCTCATCTCTTCGCCGTAAAACATGCGGCCGACTATGACCATCACCAGAGGCAACAGGAAATAGCCCAGTGTTATATCCAGAGTATGCCCTGTCATCGTTGCCCAGACAAATACCCCCCATTGCGATCCAACCAGTAAGGTGCTGCCTATTAGAGCCAAAATCAGCCGAGGCTCACGAAGCAATCGAGCAAGCGCCTGTCGCAGCATAGCGCCCTGTCGTGTCAGTACCAGAAGCAGCAACACCATGGGAATCGACCATAGAATGCGTTGCGTCAGCACCTGAACACCGTCCAGTGGTTCCAGATAATTGAAGTACACCGGCATCACAGCGAACAGTACGGAAGAAAGCACCGACAACGCCATACCCCGGCCAGATAGAATCATGCGAATGCCCTGCGTCCCAAACGATTGATCATCAAAGAGGCCACGATAACCCCACCACCTAATAGCAACCGAACAAGATCCACATCTCGATTCCAGATAAGGATATTCACGATTAGACCGGCAGGTACATGCAGTTCGTTCAAAATTGCCAGTGTTCCGCCATTGACCCGGGTTGAGCCGATCGTCCACCAGTACATGCCCAGCGCCGTGGCAAACAGTCCCATCCAGATCAGTACGCCCCACTGTACGGCTGTTTGGGGCATACGCTCCAGGTTGCCAAACAATAGAAATGACGGCAGCGCAATCAGTAAGGCGCCTAGGAAAAAGTATCCAAAACGGTGATACAGCGGGATATCCGAGGGATGACGCTGTACCAGGTACTTACACAATACCTGTCCTGCCGCGAAGGTCAGATTGGCCAGCTGCAACAACAGAAATCCTGACAGATACTCACCTTCGAGCCGCTCCAAGCGAATCACGACGGCCCCTAGAACCGCCACCACAGCGGCGACCGATGACCACGGATTGAAGCGGCGACACACTACATCATCCAAAAGCGTCACATAAATAGGCGTCAGTACGGTAAAAAGGAGTACTTCCGGTACCGTCAGAACTGCAAAGCTTCGGTATAGGCACAGGTATGTAATGCCGAATTGAAAGGCACCCGCCACCATCAAACCTGCAATGAAGCGCGGCGCAACACCTCGCCACCGAGTAAACGGCAGAAACACAGCAGCGGCCAGCAATACTCTGATCAATACAGCAAAATCACTGTCGACCTTACCGGCCAGGTATTCCCCTATCAAGCTGAAGGAAAACGCCCAAAGTACAGTGACAGACAACAGATACGGCATAACGACCACTCAGCAAAAGGTGCGCGACAGTAACGCGCTTTCTAGCATCAGAAAAGTCTTCACCTCTTGATACCGAATCCACGAGACACCAGGAATAACTAATGCCCAGACGAAAAAAGCCTCCCGAAGGAGGCTCAATCCAAAGGTAAACGCCTGAGCTTAGAATGCTTCGGCCAATTGAGCCTTCGCCAGTTCCAGCCCCTTCGCCATTGCTTCTGGCCCCATCGCAACGCCCTCCACATGGATAAACGTCACGTCAGTAATGCCAATGAAGCCCAGCACCTGCCGCAGGTAAGGCTCCTGATGATCAAAGGTATTTGCAGGGCTTCCGGTGTAAACACCACCACGCGCCGTCAGAATATATGCGCGCTTGCCTTCAAGAAGCCCTTGGGGCCCCTGCTCAGTGTACTTGAACGTCACACCTGCACGTAGTACATGATCCAGCCAGGCCTTCAGGGTACTAGGGATAGCAAAGTTATACATGGGTGCGGCCAGTACGAGAACATCGGCTGCCAACAGCTCTTGGGTCAGCTCGTTCGAACGTGCAAGAGCTGCTTTTTGTGCCTCGGAATGTGTCTCGGCTGGGCTCATCCAACCTGCCAGAAGGTTTTCATCCAGGTGAGGAATAACATCAACGGCAACATCCCGTACCGAGATTTTGTCTTCTGGATGTTTATGCTGCCACGCTTCGATGAACTCAGCGGTAATCTGACGAGAAATCGAACCTTCTTTACGAGCACTGCTTTCAATCACGAGAACCTGAGACATTATGCTGGCGTCCTTTGTAATGGGAGAATGAGCACAGCTTAATAACAATTAAGTTGATATAAAAACGGAATTTATAGCTAATACCAATCAACTTTATTGATATAAAAGTATCTTATCACGGCGTTTACGCTGCCCGATTCGCTAAGGAATAGGTATGAAGGCTCCTCGAGTTACGCTAGACCAATGGCGTACCTTACAGTCAGTGGTTGACCACGGCGGTTTTGCACAAGCTGCCGAGGTACTACATCGCTCTCAGTCATCCATCAGTTATACCGTCGCGCGCATGCAGGAGCAGCTAGGCGTTCCGCTGTTACGCATCGAGGGACGCAAGGCAGTACTGACAGAAGCCGGAGACGTCTTGCTAAGGCGCTCACGCCAACTGGTTAAACAGGCTAGCCAGCTGGAAGAACTTGCCCACCATATGGAGCAAGGCTGGGAAGCAGAGGTACGCCTGGTAGTCGATGCGGCCTACCCTACTTCCCGTTTGGTCAGCGCACTGACCGAATTCATGCCACAAAGCCGTGGATGCCGGGTTCGCCTGAGGGAAGAGGTACTGTCTGGTGTAGAGGAAGCCTTACTTGAAGGCATGGCCGATCTTGCTATCAGCGGTCTGAATATTGCGGCTCACCTAGGCGCAGGCTTGGGTACAGTCGAATTCGTCGCAGTCGCCCATCCAGATCATCATCTGCATCGACTGCAGCGTGAGCTGACGTTTCAGGACCTTGAGGCTCAGATGCAGATTGTCATACGAGATTCCGGTCGCACCCAACCACGAGACGCTGGCTGGCTGGGCGCGGAACAGCGCTGGACCGTCGGGAGCCTTGCTACAGCCGCCACCTTTGTCCGCAATGGGCTGGGGTTCGCCTGGCTACCTCGTCATTCTATCGAGCGTGAAATCAATGAAGGTACGCTAAAACCTCTTTCGCTGAGCCAAGGAGGTAACCGCTTCCATCCTTTTTATATGTATCAGAGTCGAGAGCGCCCGCTCGGTCCTGCCTCTCAGATACTGGTTGAATTGATCAAGAAACAAGGGACAGGGCATGGCCAGTCTTGATAAGTGCCATGCAAACCGCGCTACGCTCATACATAACCAACCCTAAACCCAAAAGGAGCGCTTATGCTCAAAGCTTTCTTTACTGCCGCCACGCTTGTACTGGCTTCTTCTGCCTGGGCTGCCGAAAATCCTCATGTCGTGCTGACCACCAACCAGGGCGAAATTGAACTCGAACTGGATGCACAAAAAGCGCCTGTCAGCGTACAGAATTTCCTTTCTTACGTAGATTCAGGTTTTTACAAAGGCACCATCTTCCATCGCGTCATTCCAGGCTTCATGATCCAGGGCGGCGGATTTACCCAGGACATGCAGCAAAAAGACACACAAGCCCCTATTCGCAATGAAGCGGACAATGGACTTAAAAACACACGCGGTACCGTATCCATGGCACGCACCTCAGCGGTCAATTCGGCAACCAGCCAGTTTTTTATCAACGTCTCAGACAATGCCTTTCTTGATCATGGCCAGCGGGATTTTGGTTATGCCGTCTTCGCAAAAGTTACTCGCGGCATGGACGTAATAGATAAGATCGCCGGTGTCTCGACTGTTAACAAAGGCATGTTCCAGAACGTTCCACGCGAACCGATTTTGATCCTCGCGGCCAAAAGATCATAAGCCTGCTTCCGATTAAAGTGTGACTGCTTATTCTGCTGACAGGCAGTCACACGCCTCTAAGGATCAGGCTTAAGACAGCGCGGCTTCCTGCCGCATACACTGAACGGCAACGAGAGCGCATATGGTTTTTCGCCTGTTTGAAACTATTATTGATCCCTTCAAGCCTGCCTCCGACGAAACACCTCCCAGCAACGTGATGCGGTTCTACATCCACTACCTTAAACAGGCCTGGCCTGCTTTTCTCTTTCTATTGGTAGTAGGCCTGGTAGGTTCCCTTATTGAGGTCGCACTCTTCAGCTTCCTGGGTCGAATCGTCGACTTGGCACAAAGTTCTGCTAACAGCACGGCTTTTTTTCAGGAGCATGGCCACGAACTAGTCTGGATGGCAGTCGTTACACTCTTGTTGCGTCCACTTTTTATCAGCCTGCATGACCTGCTGGTCCATCAAACCATTACTCCTAGCCTGACTACACTGATTCGTTGGCAAAATCATCGCTATGTCTTGAAGCAGAGCCTCAGCTTCTTCCATAACGATTTTGCCGGTCGTATTGCCAACCGTATTATGCAAACCGGAGCCTCGTTACGGGACTCCGCTGTCCAGGCAGTGGATGCCATCTGGCATGTGCTTATCTACGCCGGCAGCGCTCTGGTTCTTTTTGCCCAGGCTGACGTCTGGCTTATGGCTCCCCTGATTATTTGGATCATTGCGTACATCCTTACCCTCTGGTACTTCGTACCCAAGACCAAGGAGCGATCCGTCATCTCGTCCGAAGCACGCTCAAAACTGTCCGGACGGATTGTTGATGGCTACACAAACATCATGACGCTCAAACTCTTTGCTCATACTCGGCAAGAGGAAGACTACGCTCATGAAGCCATGGCAGAACAAACAGAAAAAGCTCGCTATGCGTCACGTCTGATTACCGCTATGGGTGTCACTATTTCCCTGTTGAACGGCTTCCTGATCGCCGGAACGACGGGACTTGCCCTGTTGCTTTGGCATAAAGGTCTTATCTCAATCGGAGCGATCGCTCTTTCTACAGGACTTGTCATCCGTATCAACAACATGTCCGGCTGGATCATGTGGGTAGTCAATGGCATCTTCGAAAATATTGGTATGGTTCAGGATGGCTTGGAAACTATTTCCCGCCCCCGCACCGTCATTGATCAAAGCAATGCTAAACCACTTGAGATTGAGCGAGGCGGAATCCGCTTTCAAGAGATTGCCTTTCACTATGGCAAAACCCGTGGCGTTATCGAAAACCTTAACCTGGACGTAAAGCCCGGAGAGAAAATAGGCCTTGTCGGACCCTCTGGCGCAGGTAAATCTACGCTGGTTAACGTCCTGCTTCGCCTGTATGACTTGGAAAAAGGGCAAATCTTGATTGATGCCCAGGATATTGCTCACGTCACTCAGGAAAGCCTTCGCAGCAACATAGGTGTTGTAACTCAAGACACATCACTACTGCATCGCTCGATTCGCGAGAACCTGACGTATGGCAGACCCAATGCAACAGACGAAGAAATTCAAGCAGCCGTACATAAGGCTAGAGCAGATGAATTCATTCCATTACTGACTGATGCGCAAGGACGAACCGGGCTCGATGCGCAAGTAGGCGAGCGCGGGGTCAAGTTGTCCGGCGGGCAACGCCAGCGTATTGCGATTGCACGCACCCTACTCAAGGACGCGCCTATTCTTCTGCTGGATGAAGCAACATCAGCACTGGACTCAGAGGTCGAGGCTGCCATTCAGGAAAGTCTCGAAACGCTTATGAAAGGCAAGACTGTGATAGCCATCGCTCACCGTCTCTCTACCATCGCACGTATGGACCGACTTGTTGTGATGGATAAAGGCCAGATCGTTGAAACCGGCTCCCATGAAGAATTGATTGCTCGAGGGGGGGTATACGCCCGTCTATGGCATCACCAGACGGGCGGATTCGTAGGAGAAAGCTGAGGCTATTTCAAAAGAGCTGTTTGGCAATATTGGTCAAGCAGCTTTTTTTGATTTTCAATATCCAAGCCAGGATAGAAACCTTGAATCTTCTGAAAACCACCAAACCACCATTGCTTTTCAGTCACGCACTCATAGACAGGACATTGCTCGCTACGGGCGGCACAGTCCTGGTAGTACGTAAGCATCTGGCTTTTGTCAGCGTTGCCTTGAAAACTTCCCTTCCGGTCTTTTAAGGAAAAGAAGTCAATAAAGGCAGGGCCGTTATAATGTCTCACCTGCACTTCAAGCGCGGATGGGTAGAAAATCACCAGCAATACGTTAAAAAGCAGCCACATGATCAGCGCTGTAACGGGTACAGGCAGCCGTGCGCGATAACGTCCTCCCGCCTTTATGAAGGCAGCAGTGACTGCAGTTGTAAGTGCCAACGCGAACAATAACGATGTCAGGCCATTGATAACATACCCACGTGTACCCGCCTCCAGTCCATTGGGTAGCGACACTGAGTCATAACCAATATGAATCAGCTCCCATCCGAGCTGATTACCAAGTACAGCGAGCATTACCAGCACTGCAGCAATTCCAATAAGCACCCAAAAAGTGAGCTTGGTTGGCGATTCCTTTGATACGTTCTTTGCCACGGGACCCCTCATACATGATTAAAGCCGCGAGCCTGCCTTGCTTGCTATCACAGCGCAACGACTTTCAGCGAGCAATGAATGCCCGCAATTGTTAATCATAAAAAATGCCTGATTAGAAACCGCTTTTGCGTTAACCAACAGCAGCTTCACACGTTGCTTCTCCCTCTGTTTACGCCTCTACAGCCCCCTCGTATTCGTCTAACATGAATCATGTGATCTTCAGGTACACCTTACCGATAGGCGCAGTCAGTCGGCGAAGTGGGATATAAAACATGAGAAGTCGAAAAAATTATGACGAAACTGTTAAACTCCGCGCCCATCAGAACCGCATGTCGCGGTAGTTCGAGCTGATCACGTGGAAATTTTTAAAGAATTCACCTTCGAAGCAGCCCATTTCCTGCCTAATGTTCCAGAAGGACATAAGTGTGGGCGCCTACATGGGCACTCCTTCAAAGTAGCCATCTATCTTGAAGGGCCGGTTGATCCCCACACAGGATGGCTACGGGATTTTGCTGATATCAAAGCGATCTTCAAGCCTATCTATGAGAGACTCGATCACTACTATCTGAACGATATTCAGGGTTTAGAGAACCCGACCAGTGAAAATCTGGCAATCTGGATTTGGCGTGAACTGAAACCACAGTTACCCGAACTCTCTCGGGTCCGTGTTCACGAGACCTGCACAAGCGGCTGCGAATACCGCGGCGACTGAATATTACCCATTTATTACACAAAGGGTCAGTTGTCTGGCTGCTTTCTGACATAATTGCTGCCTTTCAACTGTCGATGAAACGATATGTTCGATCTCTTCAGCGGGCTAGATGTCTGGGTAGGCATTAGTCTGGTTCTTGCCTTGGCTTTCGTGCTGACATTTGAATTCATTAACGGTTTTCATGACACCGCAAATGCTGTCGCAACCGTCATTTACACCAAGGCGATGCCGCCTCATTTAGCGGTTATGTTCTCAGGTATATTCAATTTCCTGGGCGTTCTGTTTGGTGGTGTTGGTGTTGCCTATGCCATTGTTCACCTCTTGCCAGTCGATCTACTCATTAATGTGAACACAGGTCATGGCCTCGCGATGGTCTTTTCGCTTTTGGCTGCTGCCATTACCTGGAACCTAGGCACTTGGTATTTCGGTATACCAGCTTCTAGCTCTCACACTCTGATTGGCTCAATTTTGGGTGTTGGTCTTACTAACTCTCTTATCACAGGTATCCCCTTAAGCGAGGGCGTTAACTGGCAGAAGGTAATTGATATCGGCCTTTCGCTTATTGCCTCTCCAATAGCGGGTTTTGTACTGGCAGGCGCTATTCTTATAGGTCTAAAGCGCTGGCGCCCCCGTTCCAAGATGCATAAGACACCTGAGCAACGCCGCGAAATAGACTCAAAAAAGCATCCACCTTTCTGGAACCGTTTGATGCTAGTCATCTCGGCCATGGGTATGAGCTTCGTGCACGGCTCCAATGACGGCCAAAAAGGGATTGGCCTCATCATGCTGGTACTCATAGGCATCGTGCCAGGTAAGTTCGTCTTGGATCTGACTAGCACCACCTATCAGATTGAACGCACCCGTGATGCGGCTATTCACTTGGGTCAGTTCTACGAGCGTCAATCAAGTGTTCTGAAGGAGTACTTGGATTACACAACTGGCAATCGGGATCTTCCTGAAGAGTTCAGCTGTGAAACCAGGCTTACAATCCCTACACTTAATGCGTTGTTAAGCAATCTGAATGGTGTGACCGACTATCGCGCCATGACCGTGGATCAGCGGACCCAGGTACGCCGCTATTTGCTTTGCTTGGACGATTCCGCAAAGAAAATTAGCAAGCTTCCCGTTCTGGAAGGCCGCGATGTTGAAGATCTGAACAGGCTGCGTAAAGACCTTACCAGCACAACAGAATATGCTCCGTACTGGGTGATCATCGCAGTAGCATTGGCTCTAGGGATCGGAACCATGGTCGGTTGGAAGCGAGTGGTACTGACAGTAGGTGAAAAGATAGGCCGGCAAGGAATGACGTATGCACAAGGTGTTAGCGCGCAGTTTACTGCCGTAATCGCCATCGGCGCCGCGAACATTTATAGTCTGCCCGTATCCACTACACACGTTCTATCTTCTGGTGTAGCAGGCACAATGATCGCCAACCGCAGCGGTCTGCAAGGCAGTACGGTACGTAATATCCTATTAGCTTGGGTATTAACTCTACCCGCCTCGATGCTGCTTTCAGCTGCCCTTTTCTGGTTGTCCAACCAGTTTATTGGGTAAGATCTTAGCTTGGTAGCTAACTAGCTATGATTGCTAGTTAGCTACTCGCCTCAGGCAACTACTCGTCGAATTCCTGTAGAAGTTCTAAACATCTCTTGCTTTAGCGAGTCTGTATAGGTATAGCCCCTTTAAGGGATATCAATACGCTTGAGCAGTATGGTGACGCCATGAGCCCAGCAGCCTATATAGTATTATTGATTATCGGATGGCTCGCATTAGCCGGTACGATGTTATGGGCAATGCTTAGAATAAGCCGATCTCCACGGCATCATAGACATTCGCACCCTGAAACAGACAAGCCGGTTACAGTAAAGCCTACTGGCTCAAAACCTCCGCAGCATCTTTTAAACCTATCTCATAAGGCTCGTTCCTTCCACGCCTGAGCGGCTAATAAAAACCGACCTATTAAGGTCGGTTTTTATTCATCTCTTCGCTATATCGAGCTGACCAACAAGGGCACTACTTCCGTACTGCTTTCGAACTCTCGTTCAATCATCTTTTTCAAAGTCAATAACGAATCCTGAGAGGCTGGCTTTTCAAAAAGTTTTACGTGAGAAGTGATAAGGCCATTTAGCCAAGCGGCTAATTGCTCAGCAATTGTCTCCTTAGCATCACCTTTAACTTGAAAGGCAAAGCCAGGAACTTCTCCAATAACAAAACCAGAACCAATAGCAGCAAACATAAATCCACCTCACTCAATGCTTGTATCTAGTTGAGTGAGCAAGCGAGAGGGAGTTCGTGACTGTTTATCGGGAAAGAGCTTTTTTGCTTAAAAGAAGAGGCCTAACCTCAGTAAGCAGGCGGAGAGACAGGCGGCAGCAAATAAGCAGTTCTTGCAGGCCATGCAAGAAAGGAAAGCCCATCGTCTTTTATTTCCTGCCGCAAAAGCAAAACCCCCGGGCGGTTAGGCCTGGGGGTTTTGGGTATAGGTGCTTGACGATGACCTACTCTCACATGGGGAAACCCCACACTACCATCGGCGATGCATCGTTTCACTTCTGAGTTCGGAAAGGGATCAGGTGGTTCCAACGCTCTATGGTCGTCAAGCAATTCGGGTGGGGAACCGGTGTCTAGTCGTTTCCCCGAATGGGTATGTGATCGGTATTTGCGGTTCAACCAAGCTTTCGGCTGGTCTTTACCAAACAACAGATTGTTTGGGTGTTATATGGTCAAGCCTCACGGGCAATTAGTATCGGTTAGCTCAACGCCTCACAGCGCTTACACACCCGACCTATCAACGTTGTAGTCTTCAACGGCCCTTTAG
Organism: Pseudomonas sp. LTJR-52; assembly: GCF_003691465.1. Taxonomy (NCBI): domain Bacteria; kingdom Pseudomonadati; phylum Pseudomonadota; class Gammaproteobacteria; order Pseudomonadales; family Pseudomonadaceae; genus Pseudomonas; species Pseudomonas sp. LTJR-52. The sequence goes on along the minus strand of NZ_CP033105.1, from coordinate 2,334,232 downwards.
GAAGCTCAAGGCTCCAGTGAGATCTCATCTTGAGGCAAGTTTCCCGCTTAGATGCTTTCAGCGGTTATCTTTTCCGAACATAGCTACCCGGCAATGCCACTGGCGTGACAACCGGAACACCAGAGGTTCGTCCACTCCGGTCCTCTCGTACTAGGAGCAGCCCCTCTCAAATCTCAAACGTCCACGGCAGATAGGGACCGAACTGTCTCACGACGTTCTAAACCCAGCTCGCGTACCACTTTAAATGGCGAACAGCCATACCCTTGGGACCGGCTTCAGCCCCAGGATGTGATGAGCCGACATCGAGGTGCCAAACACCGCCGTCGATATGAACTCTTGGGCGGTATCAGCCTGTTATCCCCGGAGTACCTTTTATCCGTTGAGCGATGGCCCTTCCATACAGAACCACCGGATCACTAAGACCTACTTTCGTACCTGCTCGACGTGTCTGTCTCGCAGTCAAGCGCGCTTTTGCCTTTATACTCTGCGACCGATTTCCGACCGGTCTGAGCGCACCTTCGTACTCCTCCGTTACTCTTTAGGAGGAGACCGCCCCAGTCAAACTGCCCACCATACACTGTCCTCGATCCGGATAACGGACCAGAGTTAGAACCTCAAGCATGCCAGGGTGGTATTTCAAGGATGGCTCCACGAGAACTGGCGTCCTCGCTTCAAAGCCTCCCACCTATCCTACACAAGCAGGCTCAAAGTCCAGTGCAAAGCTACAGTAAAGGTTCACGGGGTCTTTCCGTCTAGCCGCGGATACACTGCATCTTCACAGCGATTTCAATTTCACTGAGTCTCGGGTGGAGACAGCGCCGCCATCGTTACGCCATTCGTGCAGGTCGGAACTTACCCGACAAGGAATTTCGCTACCTTAGGACCGTTATAGTTACGGCCGCCGTTTACCGGGGCTTCGATCAAGAGCTTCGCTTGCGCTAACCCCATCAATTAACCTTCCGGCACCGGGCAGGCGTCACACCCTATACGTCCACTTTCGTGTTTGCAGAGTGCTGTGTTTTTAATAAACAGTCGCAGCGGCCTGGTATCTTCGACCGGCATGGGCTTACGGAGCAAGTCCTTCACCCTCACCGGCGCACCTTCTCCCGAAGTTACGGTGCCATTTTGCCTAGTTCCTTCACCCGAGTTCTCTCAAGCGCCTTGGTATTCTCTACCCGACCACCTGTGTCGGTTTGGGGTACGATTTCTAATTACCTGAAGCTTAGAGGCTTTTCCTGGAAGCATGGCATCAACCACTTCCTCTTCATAAGAAGAGTCGTCATCAGCTCTCGGCCTTAACTGTCCGGATTTACCTAAACAGTCAGCCTACCGCCTTAAACTTGGACAACCAACGCCAAGCTGGCCTAGCCTTCTCCGTCCCCCCATCGCAGTAATTAGAAGTACAGGAATATTAACCTGTTTCCCATCGACTACGCCTTTCAGCCTCGCCTTAGGGGTCGACTCACCCTGCGTCGATTAACGTTGCGCAGGAACCCTTGGTCTTTCGGCGTGCGAGTTTTTCACTCGCATTGTCGTTACTCATGTCAGCATTCGCACTTCTGATACCTCCAGCAAGCTTCTCAACTCACCTTCACAGGCTTACAGAACGCTCCTCTACCGCTCATCTTGCGATGAACCCGTAGCTTCGGTGTGTAGTTTGAGCCCCGTTACATCTTCCGCGCAGGCCGACTCGACTAGTGAGCTATTACGCTTTCTTTAAAGGGTGGCTGCT
>NZ_CP033105.1:0-2330000 GCF_003691465.1 Pseudomonas sp. LTJR-52 | reverse complement strand
ATTTCACATTCAACTTACCAAGCCACCTACGCGCGCTTTACGCCCAGTAATTCCGATTAACGCTTGCACCCTCTGTATTACCGCGGCTGCTGGCACAGAGTTAGCCGGTGCTTATTCTGCTGGTAACGTCAAAGCTGCAACGTATTAGGTTACAACCCTTCCTCCCAGCTTAAAGTGCTTTACGACCCGAGGGCCTTCTTCACACACGCGGCATGGCTGGATCAGGCTTTCGCCCATTGTCCAATATTCCCCACTGCTGCCTCCCGTAGGAGTCTGGACCGTGTCTCAGTTCCAGTGTGACTGATCATCCTCTCAGACCAGTTACGGATCGTCGCCTTGGTGAGCCGTTACCCCACCAACTAGCTAATCCGACCTAGGCTCATCTGATAGCGTGAGGTCCGAAGATCCCCCACTTTCTCCCGTAGGACGTATGCGGTATTAGCGTTCCTTTCGAAACGTTGTCCCCCACTACCAGGCAGATTCCTAGGCATTACTCACCCGTCCGCCGCTGAATCAGAGAGCAAGCTCTCCTCATCCGCTCGACTTGCATGTGTTAGGCCTGCCGCCAGCGTTCAATCTGAGCCATGATCAAACTCTTCAGTTCAAACATATCCGGGTTTTGAGAAAACCCTAAACTTGGCTCAGCAATCGCAAATAAACTCTCGAATTCACGAGTGTTACTTGTCTTGCTGATAATCTTGTCGATCCATCAGTCTTACAGCACAAGCACCCACACGAATTGCTTGATTCAACTTGTTAAAGAGCGGTTGGTTAAGACCTTGTCTCAACCGAGGCGCGCATTCTACGCTAACCTCTTGTCCTGTCAAGCTTTTTGTTCAACCGGTCTAACCAGCCGAACCGCTTGCCGGACCTGCCGGATCAGAAAACCTGTTCTGGCAGCGGGAGGCGTATTCTACACAAGCCCAGGGGCTTGTCAACTACCGCTTCCCTCTTTCCACTTCTGCCAGACCGGAGGCCTGACCTTGACTAAACAGCTAAGCCATTGATCTACAAGGCTTTTTGCTGTTCCGTTGCAGCGGAAGTGGGGCGCATTATAGGCCCCTCCGCTCACAGGTCAAGCTTTATTTGAGAACGAACCCAGGATCAGCTATCTATTTATCAGCATTCTTTGAGGCCTAGCGCAGAAAGCCCCCCCGTAAAGCGCATCATTAAAGGCACTACATCTATGCATTTTACTAAATTGGAACAGCACATTTGTATTACATGCCTAAAGCATAGGCGACACATAGGTGCTCGCCGAAGCAAGACCTTACATAGAAATTACTAAGCTACTAGTATCAGCAGCTCTTTGAATGAATATCAGAGATTGATATAGCCTCAAAAACATCAACCTAATAGCTCTCAAGCCAAAGGAACCAACCCAATAACAGCTCATTTACTTTTAAACAACATTGATGCCTCCGTTACCGTCACCCCGGACATCGGCTCACACCGGACCAACTAAGAGTCACAGACTGCCAAAGCATGCCCTTAGGAGCGAACCTAGGCGTCATGGTGATAAGGAGCATTGAAACATCGTCAAGCCTATGAAGTGCTGCCGAATCAGGATGGACAAAGCAAAACCAATAAAACCAGTGATCTTGCTAGGACCGCCTTGAGATGACATCACAATTGGCTGAGCTAGTAACCGTCTATCGATCCGGCGGAGCATTTATTTAAATGCGAGGGAAAAGATCACCGGATGGCAACTGACGAGAGACTCCGGAAGAAAGCTTTTAAGGATATTAGGATTTGTCTGAAAAGTCGGCATGCATGCATCGCTCGATGCAGGCCAGCGTTACCATGGCCTTGAAGCTGTTAGCCAGCTTGTCAAAGCGAGTACAGCGCCGACGCTTCTCCTTTAACCAACCGAATAGCCGTTCGATTACGTTACGCTGTTGATACTTGGGCCTATCAAACAGGCGAGGCAGACCTGGCCGGGGCTTGCGGTGCATCGTGCGCTGGGCAATCACCGGCTGCATACCGAAGCGGTCGAAATAGCGACGCAACCCTTCACTATCGTAGCCCTTGTCTGCGATCACTGTCCGGCAACGCTTGCGTGGTCTGCCCTGAGAGCCAGGAAGACGTACCTGATCCAGTAACGGAATAAAGTTGCGCGAATCGGCCTGCTGACCAGGCGAGAGGGTAAAGCTCAGCGGATAACCATTGGCATCGCAAAGCAGGTGAATCTTGGTACCTAACCCACCCCGGCTGCGTCCCAGGCAGTGATCTAAAGGTTCGTCCGCCCCCCCTTTTTTCCGCCTCCTGCCGCGGCACGGGTAGCTCGAATGATCGTAGAGTCCACCATCCAGGTATCCAGATCGATAAAGCCATCCTGGCGAAGCCGCAGATGCAGACGAGTCAATACGCGCTCAAACGTTCCGTCGTCCCGCCATTGGCGAAAACGCTGATAGACCGTTTTCCAAGGGCCGTAGCGTTCGGGTAGATCACGCCACTTGGCGCCGGAGCAAAGGATCCAGAAGATACCATTGAGCATCTGTCGATCATCCCGGCGAGGACGGCCCATGGTCTGGGGAGGAGAAACGATGTCTTCAATCAATGCCCAGCGCTAACTCGAAAGCTCGTAACGACCTGTCATGTCTGCCTCCGCTTGCCACAACGACATTAGGCTAACAAACGCGACCTTTCAGACAAACCCAAGAGACGCAGCAGGCTACTAATGAAATGGCATTGAAAGGAAATGCTTGGTTTTCATTGGTAAAGGCAACACTGCTGGCGACCTATTACAAGCGCGAAGGAAGGATGGTAGTAACTGCCAACCATACTAGCGAGATAATAATTAAGAATTACCAGCGAGGCCATTAAGAAATTGTTCAGCCAGATATGAACAGAACCATATATCGAAAAGATATCTAGCGAATCACATATATACCGCAGCGTCTTCATGACGCTTAAAAGCAAAACGGGTCAACAATCATAGATTGTTGACCCGTTTTTAGATATTTGGTCGGGACGGAGTGATTCGAACACTCGACCCCTTGCACCCCATGCAAGTGCGCTACCAGGCTGCGCTACGCCCCGACTCTATCCCTTGCGAGATGGCGAACATATTAAGCTAAGGTTTTGATAAATGGAAGGTTTTTTTAAATTATTTTTGAAGAACTCCCAAAACATCCTCTAATTCGCTAATCATTTGCTTTATTAGCTGACGATACTGGGTAGTATCATCCTTAGCATCATCACTCGACAACCTTAGACGAGCCCCGCCTATGGTAAAACCTTGGTCATAAAGCAGAGCCCTGATCTGACGGATCATAGTGACATCTTGTCGCTGGTAATAACGACGATTACCTCGCCTTTTTACCGGGTTAAGCTGAGGAAACTCCTGCTCCCAGTATCTAAGGACATGGGGTTTTACCAAACAGAGGTCACTTACCTCACCAATAGTGAAGTATCGCTTACCCGGTATAGCAGGTAACTCATTGTTATGGCTTGGTTCCAGCATACGCTTCTACCCTGGCCTTAAGTTTTTGCCCAGGACGGAAAGTCACCACACGGCGTGCCGTGATTGGTATCTCTTCACCTGTTTTAGGATTGCGTCCAGGGCGCTGACGCTTGTCTCGCAAATCAAAGTTACCAAAACCTGATAGCTTAACCTGCTCGTTCTGCTCTAAAGCATTTCGAATTTCTTCGAAAAACAACTCCACTAGCTCCTTGGCCTCACGCTTATTCAGACCAAGCTCCTCATAGAGACGTTCAGCCAACTCAGCTTTCGTCAGAGCCCCCATACGCTATTTCCTTAATGTGGCGTTAAACCTTTTTTCTAGGGAAACGAGGATTTTCTGTGTCGTTTCGTTGATTTCTTCATCAGTAAGAGTGCGTGATGGATGCTGCCAGGTCAAGCCAACTGCAAGACTTTTTCTAAGCGGATCAATGCCCTTGCCTTGATATACATCAAACAGCCTTAAATCAACCAGACACTCACCAGCCTTGCCCCGTACAACCGACAAAACATCCGCCGAAGATACCTCTATATTCACTAGAATTGCCAAGTCTCTACGTACTTCTGGATAACGTGACAGCTCTTGGAAACGCGGTAGGCATCTCTGCTCCGCCTCACCTAGCAACACTTCAAATACATAAACAGGTTGATCTAAATCCAAAGCTTTTAATAGCTCGGGATGTAATGCTCCCACATAACCCACCAGCCGGCCGTCACGCTCAATGCGTGCAGTCTGTCCAGGATGCAGCGCAGGATGCTCTGCCGCGACAAAGGTAAAATCACCTACATCCTCACCGCAACCTAACAGCGATTCAACATCGCCTTTGATATCGAAAAAATCTACACGCTCAGAACCAGAGCTCCAGCTTTCTGGAAAGCGTGAGCCCGAAATTAGACCAGCCAAGACACGCTCTTGCGCCAAATCATCTAGTGAACCGACAAAACGAAGCCCTGACTCAAACAAGCGCACCCGACTCTGCTGGCGATTAAGATTGTGCTGCAGCGCCTTGACCAAGCCCGGCCAAAGTGAAGCGCGCATAGCAGCCATATCTTGAGAAATCGGATTAGCCAACAATACTGGATCAAGCGCTGGCGAGAATAGCTTGAATGTCTTTTCGTCTATGAAACTATAAGTAATAGCTTCCTGATAACCCCGAGCAACCAGCTGGTGTCGAAATTGCGAAAGGCCAGTACGCGCCTCGGCATATCCTTTTGGAGCCAAGCGTGCTTGTGGAAAACGAGTCGGAAGGCGGTTATATCCATAAAGGCGCGCCAGCTCTTCTATCAAATCGACTTCGATTGCTATGTCGAAACGATGACTAGGAACGCCAATTTGCCATTGGCTTTCATCAGTAGACTCAACGGTCAAAGCAAGACCTTTTAGCAGGCGCTCAACTTCATCACTTTCAAGACGCAGACCTAGCACTTGCTCGATGCGCTCACTACGCAAAGTAATAGGGGTCTTAACAGGCAAATGTTCAGCACTTGCTATCTCTATCACCGGACCTGGTTCGCCGCCGACAATATCTACCAGTAGGGCTGTAGCGCGCTCCATTGCACGACGAGGCAGATCAAAGTCTACACCGCGCTCAAAGCGGTGCGAAGAGTCAGTATGAAGACCATAGGAGCGTGCCTTACCAGCAACAGCAATAGGATCGAAGAAGGCGCTTTCCAGGAACAGATCCACGGTAGTGGCGCTTACACCACTGTATTCCCCCCCCATGATCCCAGCTATAGCTAGCGCGCGCTCATGGTCGGCGATAACTAACGTATCCGGGCGAAGAGTAATCTCTTGGCCGTCTAACAGAACCAGCTTCTCGTCGGGCTGCGCTAAGCGAACACGAATGCCGCCCTTGATCTCGTTGAGATCAAAAGCATGCATAGGCTGCCCAAGCTCAAGCATAACGTAATTAGTTACGTCGACTGCAGCATCAATGCTGCGAATCCCGGATCGCCGCAGGCGCTCTACCATCCATTGTGGCGTAGGGCGGGAGAGGTCAACATTTTTTAGCACACGCCCTACATAACGAGGGCAAGCAGAAGGCTCAACAACCTCAATTGGGCGTACATCGTCTATACTTACTTGTGCAGGTGGAACATCAAGCTCATGCACCGGGACGCCATAGAGCGCACCAACTTCACGAGCGAGGCCGGCGATTGATAAACAATCGCCGCGATTAGGCGTTAGATCAACGTCTATAGAAACGTCGTCCAACCCCAAGTAATCACGGAAATCCTTGCCTACTGGTGCATCTGACGGCAGTTCCATCAGACCTGCATTATCTTCTGATACGCTCAACTCACTAGCAGAACACAGCATGCCTTGAGACTCAACGCCGCGCAGCTTGGCTTTCTTTATAGTGAAATCACCTGGCAGCTTGGCGCCAATCATAGCGAAGGGAATCTTCAGACCAGCACGCACATTTGGCGCACCGCATACGACCTGAAACTCTTCCTGGCCATTACTAACACGGCATACATTCAGCTTATCAGCGTCAGGATGCCGCTCAGTAGCGAGCACCTCTCCTACTACCACACCGCTGAACTGCCCGGCCACCGGCTCGACGTCGTCCACTTCAAGACCTGCCATGGATAACTGAGCGACTAAATCGTCCCGAGAAGCCGGTGGACTTACCCAAGATCTCAACCACTGTTCACTGAATTTCATTGTGCCCCCTATTAAAGCTAGCGGAATTGCGCCAGGAAGCGCAGGTCGTTATCGAAGAACAGCCGTAAGTCATTTACGCCGTAACGCAGCATGGCTAGGCGCTCAACGCCCATACCAAACGCGAAGCCCTGATATTTCTCAGGATCGATACCCGCCATTTGCAACACGTTAGGGTGCACCATTCCGCAACCTAAGACTTCAAGCCAGCTAGGGGTCAGCTGGCCATCTTTATTGACATGTCGACGGATGTCGACTTCTGCAGAGGGCTCAGTGAATGGGAAATAAGAGGGCCTGAAACGGACCTCTAGGTCTTCTTCAAAAAACTCGCGTAGAAAACTCACTATCGTGCTCTTGAGGTCGGCAAAGCTGACCTTCTTATCAATCACAAGCCCTTCTACCTGATGAAACATCGGCGAGTGCGTCTGATCGGAATCGCAGCGATAAACTCGGCCTGGGCAGATGATACGAATCGGAGGCTGCTGCTGTTCCATGACACGAATCTGCACGGGTGAGGTATGCGTACGCAGTAGACGTGTAGCATTAAAATAAAACGTATCGTGCATAGCACGAGCCGGGTGGTGACCTGGAATATTAAGCGCCTCGAAGTTATGGTAGTCGTCTTCGATTTCAGGGCCTTCAGCCACGCTGTAACCAATACCTGTAAAAAGTCGCTCGATACGTTCCAAAGTACGGGTAATAGGGTGCAAACCACCCGTTTTTTGCCCTCTGCCAGGCAACGTTACGTCAACCCGCTCCGCTGCTAATTTTTCAGCCAAAGCGGATTCTTCTAAAAACTGTTTGCGGGCGTTAAGCGCATCTTGCACACGCTCTTTAGCCGCATTGATCAGCGCACCGACTTTCGGCCGCTCTTCTGCAGGCAGATTGCCCAGCGTCTTCATGACTTGGGTAAGCTCACCTTTTTTCCCTAGGTAGCCAACCCGTAGCTGTTCAAGAACAGTCGTGTCTTCAGTTTGCTGCACGGCCTCCAACGCTTGGCTGACCAGTGCCTCCAGGTTTTCCATTCACTGACTCCAGATACAAAATAGGGGAAGAGCTTTAGGCCCTTCCCCTACTGGTGACGTTACTGTCGGGCCAAGGCCCTGATTGACACAGGGCTTAAGCCAAAGAAGCTTTAGCTTTCTCGACAATCGCAGCGAACGCTACTTTTTCATTTACCGCCAGATCGGCCAGAACCTTACGGTCGATCTCGATGGCCGCTTTCTTCAAGCCAGCGATGAAACGGCTGTAAGACAGACCGTTCATACGAGCACCAGCATTAATACGAGCGATCCATAGGGCGCGGAACTGACGCTTGCGCTGACGGCGGTCACGATAGGCATATTGGCCTGCCTTGATCACAGCCTGCTTAGCAACACGGAACACGCGAGAGCGAGCACCGTAGTAACCTTTAGCCAGCTTCAGAATTTTTTTATGACGACGACGGGCAATTACGCCACGCTTAACACGAGCCATGAGTTATACCTTTACCTTGTGACCGATTAACGAACGCGCAGCATGCGCTCAACTTTTTGAACGTCAGACGGGTGCATCAGAGATGTACCACGCAGCTGGCGCTTACGCTTGGTGGTCATTTTGGTCAAGATGTGACTCTTGAACGCGTGCTTGTGCTTGTAGCCGGAAGCGGTCTTTTTAAAACGCTTCGCTGCACCACTTTTGGTTTTCATCTTTGGCATGTTCATATACTCCGCATTGGGTGATTACGCATAACCGCAAGGCCTGCCAGTGCCCTGGTGGTTACTTTTTCTTTTTAGGGGCGATGACCATAATTAGCTGGCGTCCTTCCATCTTAGGATGCTGTTCTACGGCACCGTATTCAGCAAGGTCAGCCTCGACCCGCTTTAACAGCTCCATACCCAGCTCCTGGTGAGCCATCTCACGACCACGGAATCGCAAGGATACCTTGGCCTTGTCCCCCTCATTAAGGAAACGTACCAGGTTGCGTAGTTTTACCTGGTAATCCCCTTCTTCCGTCCCTGGACGAAACTTGATTTCTTTTACCTGAACCTGTTTTTGGTTCTTTTTCGCTGCTGCGGTCTGCTTCTTCTTCTCGAAAAGATGCTTGCCATAATCCATGATGCGGCACACAGGAGGTACTGCATCGGCGGAAATTTCCACCAAGTCCAGCTTGGCTTCATCAGCAGCGCGTAGCGCTTCATCAATCGAGACGACGCCAATCTGTTGGCCGTCAGCACCAATCAACCGGACTTCACGAGCCGAGATATTCTCGTTGATCGGAGCCTTGGGTTGAGTTCGCTTATCCTGTCTCATTTCACGCTTAATAGTCATTACTCCAATTCTTGTCGACCGCGACGAGCAACTGCTTGAGCTAGAAGCTCCTTGAAGTCCGCAATAGGCATTGAGCCCAGATCAGCACCTTCACGCGTGCGTACAGCCACGGCTCTTGATTCAACTTCCCGATCACCTATAACAAGAAGATAGGGAACCTTGAGCAAAGTATGCTCCCGAATTTTAAAGCCGATTTTCTCGTTTCTCAAGTCAGCTTTAGCTCGGAAACCGCTTTGATCAAGAATTTGCACCACTTCGTTAGCGAAATCGGCCTGTTTGTCAGTGATATTCATGACCACTGCCTGAGTTGGAGCAAGCCACGCCGGGAAAGATCCCTCGTAATGCTCAATCAAAATACCGATGAATCGCTCAAAAGAACCAAGGATAGCACGATGCAGCATTACTGGGTGCTTACGGCTATTATCTTCACTGACGTATTCAGCACCAAGACGAGACGGCAAATTAAAATCAAGCTGTAGCGTACCGCATTGCCATACTCGACCCAGACAGTCCTTCAAAGAAAATTCAATTTTTGGACCGTAGAATGCACCTTCTCCCGGCTGCAAGTCATAGGCCAGCCCTGCATGATCAAGCGCCGCAGCTAATGCTGATTCTGCCTGATCCCACAAATCATCTGAGCCAACACGCTTTTCAGGACGGGTAGAAAGCTTCAGTTGTATATCAGTGAATCCGAAATCAGCGTAAACCGCTAAAGTAAGCTTAATGAAAGCAGCCGCCTCTTCCTGCATTTGGTCTTCTGTGCAGAAAATGTGAGCGTCATCTTGAGTAAACCCTCTGACACGCATAATGCCATGTAAAGAGCCTGATGGCTCATTACGGTGACAAGCGCCGAACTCTGCCAGACGAAGAGGCAGTTCCTTGTAACTCTTTAGCCCCTGATTAAACACCTGCACGTGACACGGGCAGTTCATTGGCTTAATGGCATAGTCACGACTTTCCGATTCAGTCGTAAACATGTTGTCGGCATAGTTAGCCCAGTGGCCGGACTTTTCCCAAAGGGAACGATCCACAACTTGTGGCGTACGGATTTCGGAGTAGCCGTTTTCATGCTGAATACGGCGCATGTATTGCTCAAGCGCCTGATAAACAGTCCAGCCGTTAGGATGCCAGAACACCATTCCTGGCGCCTCTTCCTGAGTATGGAAGAGATCCAGCCGCTTGCCCAGCTTGCGGTGGTCACGTTTTTCAGCTTCTTCAATGCGCTGAATATAAGCTGCCAGCTGCTTTTTATCGGCCCAAGCCGTACCATATATACGCTGCAGCTGTTCGTTTTTGGAGTCGCCACGCCAGTAGGCACCAGACAGCTTCGTTAGCTTAAAAGCCTTCAAAAAGCGGGTATTGGGCACATGCGGACCACGACACATGTCCACATACTCTTCATGATGATACAACCCCATTGCCTTTTCATCAGGCATGTCTTCAATCAAGCGGAGCTTGTAATCTTCCCCTCTCGCTTTAAACGTCTCGATAACCTGCTCTCGCGGAGTCATACGCTTGATGACGTCGTAGTCCTTATCGATCAACTCACGCATCCGCGCCTCGATAGCAGCCAGATCATCCAGCGTAAAAGGACGCTCATACGAGATGTCGTAATAGAATCCTTCATTAATAACAGGACCAATTACCATCTTCGCTGTCGGGAACAGCTGCTTTACAGCATGACCAACCAGATGAGCACAAGAGTGACGGATGATCTCCAAACCCTCTTCATCTTTAGGCGTAATAATTTGCAGGGACGCGTCATGATCAATAACGTCGCAAGCATCCACCAGACGTCCATCTACTTTGCCTGCCAGAGTAGCTTTCGCTAATCCAGCGCCTATAGACTGAGCGATCTCTGTGACTGTAACAGGATGATCGAATAAACGTTGGCTACCGTCGGGAAGAGTAATAGTGGGCATGGCGCCTCCTTTAACAGTGGTGACCCATACCAAGGGCCACATGGTTCGGATGAGCCAGTAAGCTACAGCATCGAATTATATATCCTACCGAACGATGGCAGGCCTATGCACTTTTCAATTAATCGATGAAGGATCACTGGAGCAACAAAGAATATATATGCTTTCAGAAAATGATTGGCTATACAACCAAGCATTAGGCCACACCTAAAAATATTAGCCCTCCACACCAAGCTAGTCAGTCTAGCTACCTAGTGGTTTTCACGCAGCACAACTTGAAAGCAAGCCATCACCTGGGCACTTGATCAAAGATCACTTTTGGCATGCCGTAGCTGTAAAAACTACTGGATTGAAACTGAAGAATAGCCAACACAGGCCGATAACTCGCATAACCAAAGCGGGATCGACTTGCCGTGATCATTCCAGACATACCGATTGTAAGAATAAGCCTGAAAGACTACGCGTTGTTAGCAAGGGCGCTAGATTCAACGGTGTTTTCAATTACATTGAAAACAGACGAAGGAAAGCCCATTGCCTGGCGCTTTTCAAAGGGTTACTTCACGAATAAAAGAATGTTTGAGCAGATAGTAGGCCGATTGCCACTATAAAGCAGCCAGACCTTGCCTCAAAAAATAAGGGCCTGACCAATCAAGTCAAGCCCTTATTACAACTGGTGCCCGGAGCCGGAATCGAACCGGCACGGAGTTTCCTCCGAGGGATTTTAAGTCCCTTTCATATACGTTTGAAGCTGCTTGAACCTGTTTGAGTAAGCATCTACACCCCTTGATTTTCCTAGCCTTTAGCGCACAATGATCCCATTCGTGGTTTGAAGTAGCCCCTGCTTACTTTAAATGAGCCGCTTACTATCTGCTTACTTTGATCGCAGACAGAGGGATGATTGGCGTGACTAACAAGCTGAAATTCACCAAGGGTGCTATTGAAAAAATTCTCGCCCCCTCCTCCGGCCAATACTTTTATTGGGATACAGAGGTGCGCGGTTTTGGCTTGCGCGTATCGGTCAGCGGCTCGAAATCCTTCATTTACCAAACCCGCGTCAATGGCAAAGAAAGACGGATTACCATTGGTCGATTTGGCTCTATTACAGTCGAGCAGGCACGAGATCAGACACGCAAACATGCCGCCCAGGTTGCCAGTGGGATCGACCCGGTAGCAGAGAAACAGAAAGCAGGCCGCAAAGGGATAACCCTTGCCCAGGCAACAGAAGCTTACCTAACCGGGCGCAACCTCAAAGATTCCACCAGGAAGGACGTTGAGCGCGCCATGAAAGGATTTAGCGACTGGAATAAAAAAGCCTTGGTTGATATCAAGCCAAACATGATTGAGGCTCGACATAAGGAGCTATCAGAGGCCAGCCCTACCCGCGCCAACCTTGCCATGCGCTACCTACGCGCCGTCGTGAACTATGCCAATGCCAAATATAGTGGGGATGAAGGCGAGCCGCTTCTCTCATCCAACCCGGTAAAGCGTCTTTCAGTGATCAAGTCCTGGAACCGCGTTAGTCGCCGCCGTAGTTTCGTCAAGCCATACCAAATGAAAGCCTGGTTTGATGCTGTGAACACCGGCCTTACAGCCCTTAAGTTTGGTGCAGAGCTTCGTGACTGCTTTTTGCTTTCCATGCTTACTGGCGTGCGTCCCTCGGAAGCATTACAGCTTCAGTGGAAAGGCGTGGACTTTAAGCACCGTACCCTCACCTTCTTTGACACCAAGAACCACAGCGACCACGAGCTACCACTCACTGACTGGCTAAAGGACCTGCTTGAAGCTCGCAAGGCCATTGCAGGCCCGGAGTATGTGTTTAGCACTGCCGATGGCACCAGGCTCAAGGACACTCGCACCGGCATTGCCAAGGTTATCGAGATATCTGGCGTTGAGTTCATGCCAACAGATCTGCGCCGTTCGTTTATTACTGCAGCTGAGCGCCTGGATATTGGTCCTTATACGCTAAAGCGAATGCTAAACCACACGATTAGCAACGACGTAACCGCTGGCTATATCGTCCCGACTACTGACCGACTGAGAGAACCTATGCAGCAGATAGAAGACGTGTTGTTGCGGGATGCTGGCGTTAAGGAAGCGGAGGCACAAGCATGAGCATTAAGGGCAAGCGCGCACAAGCACTACCTATTCTTGATCCTAGCAACAAACGGCGGAGCGGGGGCGCGTTTGATGACTCTCTACCAACCGAAGCCCTGGAGCTGATTGCCCGTCAAATTAGTCATGACAAAGAAGATTTTATTAAATGGCTTAGTGAAGAAATGCTGAATTTCCGAATTCATGAATTTGCTAAGGACCAAGAAATCCCTCTTTCACAAGAGTTGAAGCTCTTAGCAGAACTTCAGTCTTACATGCTTGAAACCAGAAACCGCCTACTAAACCTGCCAGCAACTGCCATGGCCTATCTTGAACAGGAGCAATGGCAACTAAGCAAGACAACTTTTTTCGAATGCCAGCACAACCTCGCAGACCAGCTAGTTAAAGCATGGGCAGTGCTCGGCAGCGCCAGCAATGAAATCGAAAAGATTCCTAATCAACCAGGCGCCCGGGAAAAGCACAGTAGAGATAATTTGCTTGCCGCCACGGCAGCTCGGTTGCACAACCAGCACGGGATTAAGATAAAGCGACGTGCAGCGGAAATAGCAAGAAATCTACTAGTCCTGTGCGGGGTTCAGCTCCCAGAAGACATTAAAGAGGTTGAGCGCCTGATAAATAAGAGGGGGGGGAAAAATTACTCGTAACTACATCGAATTCTGCACGGCGATAAGTTTTTAACTCACCCATAGAGTGTGTATAGCCAGACAAAAGGAGACACGGCTATGCACCTAGCAACACCAAGCAGCAAGCAAGGCGATCGTCAATTTTGCCCTACTCAGCTAATAACCTTTAACGAGGTATGCAACTTACTACGCAAATCACGAAGTGGCATCTACAAGCTTATGTCTGATGACCCGACCTTTCCACGCTCACTTAAAAGCAGCCACTCCCGCTCAGCTAGGGCGTTCTTTATAGCTGAGGAAATTGCAGTCTGGCAGCAGGCGAAGGTTAGCGCGAGGGATAAGCGATGAGCATAGATAAAGGCCAACTACGCCTAAGCAATCAAAATACTCTTCTAACTACAGTCACCCTCCCCGCGCTAATGGATCAACGAGCCGTTGCCGCTTATCTAGGCAAGTCTATTGCCTGGATGGAACGATCAAGATGGGATGGCACAGGAATCAGATACGTAAAAGTTGGCAAGGCAATTCGCTACAGAGCAATAGATGTTTTGGACTTTGTTGAGCAAGGCCTACGCACCAGCACTAGTCAGGAGGTGCGCTAATGAGCCCAAGCCGCGTTTTCCAAAAGATCATTGCTGGAACTGAAAAGGCAACAGATCACGAAACTTTGTTTCATCTGGCTAACACGTTTGATGTTGCGATAGCCCTTTTCACTGAGACGAGCTGCATAACAGTTAAAGAAGCCGAAGAGCAAGTTCGAAGCTTTAGAGAGGTATTTGCAGCAGCAAAAGGAAGAATCAACAGAGAGGTTCATTGATGATGAACCTAGATAAATCCCTCACCCCGGCGGCAACCGGGGCTGAGGGCACCTCTGCAGGAGTTACAGGAGTCACTACCTTGCACCGGAATAATAGCAGTACTGATGCTATGCGTCAGCGCCAGCGACTTTTAAATGCGTTGATTGAGCTAGGCGCTGTAAATACGTTGTTCGCTCGCGACAAGCTTAACTGCATGGCCCCAGCTCCAAGAATTAAAGAATTGCGAGCGTTGGGCCATGAAATTTATACAGACCGAATCACTATCAACGACCGTGACGGGCGAACTCATAAGCGCGTAGCGCGCTATGTGCTGCTCAAGCTGGCCAAGGATGCTGTGATATGAACAGCGTTCGCACCTTTGAGCCAAACAGCAATATTCCAGAGGCCCTTAGAGAGCGCGCAAATTGGATTTGCTGGAGCTACGTTGAGAAATCGCCTGGTGCAAAGCCTGATAAGGTCCCTTGCCATCCAGACAAGATGTTTGCCTTAAGCTGGGATAAACCTTCTGCATGGATGAGCTATGAGGAGGCTGTAGCCGCCTATGAACGAAACCTTAAGCTATCCGGTATTGGCCTTGCCCTTACTGGAGGGCTGGTTGGCATCGACATCGATCATTGTCTGGATAAGCAAACAGGTCAGTTCGAACCCTGGGCACTGGAGCATATTCGCGAGTTTCAGACTTACACCGAGGTAAGCCCTTCGGGTGAAGGCATTCGTATGTTTATCGAAGGTAGCTTGCCTGAGGGCTGTCGTAAAAAGAGCGGGCCTCGGGAAATCTATGACAGTGGACGTTGGTTAACTGTTACTGGCAAGGCTATTGATGACAGTCCTGTCGCCAAGGACCGGCAAGGCGCGGTTAGCCATTATCTTCAAGCTATGCAGCCTAGCAAGACTGGTATTGCTTCAGAAGCAGGGGACTCGAATGAGTCTTTGGTGGTAAGCATTCTGACGGGTCAAAATCTCCACGACTCGACGCGCAACCTTGCTTTTCGGTACATCGCTGACGGAATGACTCCAGGCAAGGTTGTAGAGACAGTACGCGGGTTTATGCTTGCTATGAATGATCGCGGAGACCCTGCTCGTTGGCAGGCTCGTTACGATGACATTCCTAATCTAGTGCGAAGTGCCCAAGCGAAGATCCCAGCAGCTAAAGTTGAGGCGGCTGTAAACAATGCCTTTGATTTAGACGCGGCCAGGGTTACTCCAGATTGGTTTACAGCCGAGCCTCCCGCTAGAGAATGGCTTGTTAAGGATTTGTTGCCGCATGGCGTAGTGGGCATTCTCGCTGCTCCAGGTGGTGCAGGTAAGAGCCTTCTTCTTCAGCAGTTGTCCTTGGCTGTGGCAAGTGGCACCTCGTTTCTTGGTTGCGAGATCCAGAAGCCAGGCGCGGTTGTTTATCTAAGCGCCGAAGATGATCAAAACGAGTTACGTCGCCGCTTATACGCTATCGGGAAGCAATATCCTGGTATTGATACTGCCAGCGTTGCCAGAAACCTTTACATGCTGGATTTGGTGTCGGCTGGCTTCAAGCTTACCCACTCCCCAGATGGCGGACGGGTTATCACAACCAATGCGCTGCTGATTGAGCAATTGCGGCAGTTCATTCAAAGCATTGGTAACGTTCAACTCGTTATTGTCGATACTTACAGCCGATTCAATGGCGGTGAGGAAAACGACAACGTACACAGCGCAACCTTTGTACAGGCATGTGAAATGATCCGTAAGGACACTGGGTGCAATGTCATG
The DNA here is from genome assembly GCF_003691465.1 of Pseudomonas sp. LTJR-52. NCBI lineage: Bacteria > Pseudomonadati > Pseudomonadota > Gammaproteobacteria > Pseudomonadales > Pseudomonadaceae > Pseudomonas > Pseudomonas sp. LTJR-52. The sequence goes on along the minus strand of NZ_CP033105.1, from coordinate 2,314,344 downwards.
GTGTCGGCTCATACAACAAAGGCAACGATGGGAACAGTTAAAGCTACTGACGTAGCAGGCGGCGCCCGCCTGGTTGACTCCGCGCGTTGGATGGGCGGCTTAGACCGATATCTATACGCAAAGGATAGCGAGCCAACTCCAGAAGATGCGCGTCATGTCCGTCTGACTGTAGGCAAGTCAAATTATGGTCAGATCGGCGCTCAGTTCTATCTAGAGTTCTGTAATGGCGCCTTGCTACATCGTGATAAGGCGGCGAAACGCGAGAGTAGCGATACAGTAGAAAAGAAGCGCACTAGCCGGTATGAGGAAGCGCTACCAAAAGTGAAAGCTTTTATTCTACAAAAGCAGGCTGAAGGTAAAAGCGTGACGCGGGAATTACTCCGTACGTATGCAGATACGTTTGGTATGAGTGAGAAGACGCTACGGGAGCAGGTCATCAATCGCGCCATTGAGGAAGGTGAGTTATTAGAGACTGTGGTTAGCTCTAAGAAGAGACTGATTACGGTATGGAACCGTGAGGCATGACTTGACCAATTACCCGTTGAATAGCCCGGCTCATGCCGGGCTTTTTGTTTAAGCCTGTCGGGTAGACGGGTAACGGGTAAATTACCCGAACTAAATAAAATTACCCGACGCAATCCCAGTAGCTATGCGGGTTAGGGTCGGGTACGTGTGTCGGGTCGGGTAGTTTTGCAGTTACTCGACTCTAAGCCAGTAACCATGCGGGTCGGGTACGGGTAATTTTTCTCCCCTAAAGGGGAACGGATTTTTACCCGACCCATTAGGGAGGCGAGGTAAACGCCTAGCCTCCTGAGGCCAGGGGGCTTCCAAAACTCAGAGGCTACGGCTGGAAATACCACTCTCGAAAGCCTCTTATCGTGCTTATCCCATTTTTCGATACCCCGCACAGCCCTCTACTTGTGCGCGCACGCGCGCGAATAAATGAAGGCATTAGCGCCTGGCAAATAAAGTTCGCGTTTGAATTGAGTGATTTTGAAGCCATTTGAAAGCTAACTTCGGCTATTTCGCTACATAAAATAAAATTAGACCTATCAGATTAGTCATCGAGATGATTGACGAATGAAGCTCCAATGCAAACTTCCGCTCCAGGTCAAAAGCGTTGCCGAACAAGGCCAGTTCGAAGGCATAGCTAGCGCCTATAACCTGGCTGACCCTGATCGTGATGTGATCCTTCCCGGTGCCTTCTCCGACTCCTTAGCTGCACACCAAGCCCACGGCACCATGCCTGCTCTTTTGTGGCAGCACAAAGCAGACGAGCCGATTGGTAACTGGCTGGCCTTTGAGGACACACCCGAAGGACTACTGGCACGCGGCAACTTAGCTATGAGCATTGCGCGGGCGCGCGACGAGGCATATCCGCTTCTGAAGTCCGGCGCGCTATCGCTGAGCATTGGTTCACCGCAGATCCTGTCAATTCATTTACTGAGCTAGGAACCCGTTACTTTCGCGCCGTTGAGCTGCTGGAAGTTTCCCTGGTTTCGGTCCCGGCAAACCCAGCCGCCACGATTCGCCAGGTCAAGGCGTTCAAGGATTGCCAGAACATTAGAGATTTTGAGTCCGCTGTGCGTGAGGCACTGGGGCTTAGTGCGAAGCAAGCGAAAGTTCTAGCTGCGCGCGGATGGCCTGCCCTTCATCGAGACGAGGAAGAGACGGCTATTGATATCGAAAAGGCAGTGAGCCTCCTCACCGCCGCAACTAAAACTTTGAGAGGCATCAACCATGTCTGAAGTCATCCTGAAGGCAGTGCAAGAGCACGCCGACGCTGTAACGCAATTCAAGCAAGCCACCGAAAACAAGCTCAACGTTCTTTCGGCCCAGATTACCGACATCGAGCTTAAGAATGCTCGCAAAGGTAGCAAGCGCTCCGCCGCCACTATGGCAAACACTCTGATTGAGTCGTTTACCAAGTCGGCTCAGCTCCAGTCCATGCGTGAAGGCGCAAACACTACAGGCCGCGTAACGCTACAAAACGGCTCTGTTGAGATGCTGCGTAAAGCAGCCATCGTGAACAGCGGCACCGGCGGAACTGGTGATAGCGAATTTGCAGTTCCTGCTCAACGCGCCAATGGCTTGTATGGCGATGCTCGCCGCCCATTGAGCCTGCTGGATGTACTGCCAAGCCTTGAAGTAACGAGCGGCACATTTGAGTTCATGCAGCTGAGCAACTACCAAAACTCTGCCGCCGTACAAACTACAGAAGGCAGCGTTAAGGCTGAGGCTAACATTCAGTCGGTTCCAGTCCAGGCGCAGATCAGCACGATTGCCCACTGGGTACGCGCATCGACTCAGGTTCTGCAGGATGCACCAGCCCTTGAGCGTCAGCTGGGCGACCTGCTGGCTTATGGCGTCCAGGCAAAGCTTGAGAATGAAATTATCAACGGCACCGGCGGCCAAGGCCGGATTCTGGGCCTGGTTCCTCAAGCCACGCCGTACATCCCAACACCAGCCCTTTCTGCTGCTGACCGTATCGGTGAGGCTGCTACAGCCTTGTCCGCGGCTGGCTGGCAGCCTGGCCTGGTTGTAATGAACCCTGTTGATTGGTTTGCGATTGCAAGTGAGCGTTCGGAAGGTGATGGGCAATATGTGTTGGGTTCGCCGCGTGATCCATCCCCGCCGAGTGTTTGGGGCTATCGAATCATTACTAACCCAAGCCTGGCCAGGGGCACGGCGCTGGTCTTGGATCCGGCCCAGGTTGCCGTATTGGATCGCATGGAGCCTACCGTTATGGCTAGCCGTGAGGCTGGTGATGCTTTCGTTACCAACACCTGCATTCTCCTAGCAGAGCTGCGTGCTGGTCTTGCAGTGTTTGCGACGGGTGCAGTGGTCTCGGTAGCACTGGCTTAAAAATTGAGCGGAGATGCTGCACAGGCCGCTCAATGCTCCGGTTCACCTGTCAGCGCTGGTAATTGCTAAGCGCCAGCCGAAGAAAAGCGAAGCACAGCCCTCATCGTTCGCGGTGAGGGCTTTTTTATAGGGCTCGGGTATGCGTATTGATTTTGAAGGTAAAGACTCTGGCGAGCGTCGTATGTGGCTTGCGTCTATTGGGCTATATGCTCAGGACTGTGCCTCACATCTGGCAGGTCGTAACGATCCAAACCTGGAGTTTCTGCTCGCCTGGCGAGACCTCAACGGTACGCGCCGGATCTTGAGAAAGCTGTGTGAGCCTGTTGGTTTGGAAGCAGAGCTTATAGGTGAATTACTTTCAAAGAGTTTAATAATTAGTTTGAGCAAGCGACCTAAGTAGACTATTAAATGACTCTTTAGTAACATCATTATCTAATAGCGCCCTTTCAAGAAAGGCGTCAACCAAAACAGAACTTCTTGATGAGGTAAAGCTATCTATATAGGAGCCAACATAAATATGACTATCAGAAATTTCATACTCATAGCAGTCAAAGTCAAGCCTGTTAAATCCAAATAGCTTAGCAACACTGTAAACTTCAACAAGAGCAGCTTTGCTTGCATCAGGTGTATAGCTAATTGTTAATTCTTTCGGCAAAACTTTATCCTCATTATTGGACCCGAAAGTTCTTTCAACGGAAAAACCATTTTTTATAAGTGCAAACCTTATTTCGTTATAATGAGGAAGAAGGTCATTAAGCGCTATCCGCGCCATAGCCTTTTCTTTAATCTTCTCTAGAGAGTTTATTGCGCTCTTGCTTTCTGCCACTTTGTCTAACACCGGATCCAGCTTATGATCCCCATCGTTTACATGATTCAGCGCAGAGGATATGTATTCAAGATTATCACTTAGAATCTTAAATTGGGCCAAATTAGCTTCTTGAGCTTTCTTCAACTCTTCGGCCAAAGCATTTTCTTTATAAGAGCTTACTTTTATCTTTCCAGTAACCTTTTCAAGGTGTTTGGAGTAGAACGTATCCTCTTGGAGCTCAGCTCTAAACTTCGTTTGCAACGAAAAAATCAGATAAAGAAAAATAGGTACGTTAAGGATTGCCGCAACAACTAATACACCTGGCACCCAAGCAGGAGTGTTAATAACTTTAGCCGCACCTAGAAAAGATCCATTAATTAGTACTAGCCCTACTAACCAAGCTGCTAATAGCTGTATCGGCTTAGTAACCTGATGTGGCTGTATTTTTTGTTCCGACATTAAAAACCTATAATATTTTAAAATATCATTAATTATTGTCTAATTTATTTTTAGAATCCTAACACTCTACCAACCACACTCTTTTCTAACATCCTTGAGCGCACTATCTGCACCAGATGTATCGAATATCGCAGTAATTGGATTTTCATTGTATGGCGTAACATTGGCTACAAAGCTTGTGCTTTCAGCCAACTGTTTTAATAATTTGACTGGAGAACCTGGATAGAAAGCTGCCTTCTTATCCGTTGAAAGTTGCCAAGTGGATTTCTGAGCCTTTTGTTTATCTATTCGGAAGATAATTTCAGCTTCTCGGCCTAAATAGGAGTTCCAATTGATAATTAAATCGGTCTTATTTTCAGCACAACGGATGAGCATGACAACCTTGTCACCGTAGCGTCCTGAGCCTGTTGCTGCACTTAGTCCCGCCAAGTAAACATTCTTATCGTTAAGTGGGTCTACTTTCGTAGTCACCTCCCAGCTACCTATGCCCTCTATTGCTTTTGCTTCAAGTATTGGAGCTAATGAATGCTTAGCAGCAATAGAGTCATAGCACTCTAAGCGCTCCACAGCATTGTTTACAGCCGCACAGTATGAAACCTCCTTATCCTCAACCGCTAATGCCGAGATCGGAAGCAGAGAAAGGATCAACAGTTTACGCATAACGCCTCCATGCTTTTTATGCCAGCAGAAAGATAGTCGGTATATCCAAGTAGCTATCGGCGACATAGCAATAAGCTTTAAAAGATTTTTCGACAGACGGCGAGACTATTTCCAAACTGCTTACTATGCGCTTACTTTTCTTGCAGGCAATAAAAAAGGCCTAGGTCGAAAACAACCTAAGCCCTTGATATATATGGTGCCCGGAGCCGGAATCGAACCGGCACGGAGTTTCCTCCGAGGGATTTTAAGTCCCGAGACAAAACCAGCATTCATGCGGGTTACAGCCCTATTTCCGGTCCGCAAACACTCAAAATCCAGCCCTCTCCAGCCCAACGGCATCAATGGGTCCAAAATAATTGCGGACCGGAACCATATAGTTATGAATCATAACGATTCAAGGGATGAACTTCACCTAGCAGGTGCCCACTAGCCACCCTCCCTCTTTCCGACTACTGTATGCATCCTCAGTAGAACGGACCCTCTTATGAGCACTTCAATTGCCGAATGGGATCGACTGGCTAACGACCAGCATGCCCTTGTGCGCCTACCTGAACACCATACCTCTTACATGAAAGAAGTTGCCGACCGATTGCTGAGTACTGGAGCGATCAACAAAGACCGTTGGTCGGACATGATGGAGGTCATCGACTCGGCCAAGCTATGGGCAGCTGAGGCATTGGCTACCTACTCCCCCGACTTCCTCAAAGGAGGAATCTACGAACTCAGGGACACGAACGGCAAGCTGGCCGGCATCATTGAGCAGTCGGCTTTCGAGTTTTACAACCTGAGCGAAGATCATGGCGTCGTGAGACGAGATCCGAATGGCCGCCTGGAGTTTCATGAGCGAAATGCTGGGCTATATGGTTCGGTCGATGGGATGAGGCTGACGCGAAAGGATGGGCAGCAGTTCGACCTTGTGATGATCGGGCGTGTGATCAACGGTGAGCGCATGCTTTGTATCGAGACGCATACAGACTAGCTGATATACTGCCGCATTATGTGAGACGGATCACACATGAGCAGTTACAGCAAAGCCAAGTCAGTCATCATCAAAGGCCTGTCGCCTCTGAAGATAGAGTTCGAGCACCGAACCCATAATAGCCCTTTGATATTTGTCGCATATGATACAAAGGGAAAGAGGCTGTTTGAGTCAAACGCCCTACCCCCTTCCCTTTGCCAGAACCCAAAGTCCGTCGAGATGCTGGTGGCAATGGCCCGGAAGGAATTGACGAAGCAAGGTTTCGAGCTTGACCCTTGGGATGTGGTCATAAGCCTGGAGCGCCTTGCTTGCTGGTCATGGACACAACGCAAGCATTCAAGATGAACAAGACGATCCGCAACATCCTAATCCTGTCTATCCTCATGGCTCTTTCAGCCCTTGCTGTCGTCAACAAGGGCCTGAAGAATGGATGGTTCTAGATGCAGTGCTTGGCTGCAGCAAGAATATCCTTTGGGCGGATCGGATTATTAGCTGATCGCTCATGAACACTGATCTCAATCCCTCGTGATGTTCTGTCAACGAATATCACGGCTGCAGTCATGGGCGATACAAACTGCGGTACCACAATCTTCTTGTGATCAGCATCCCCGCTGACCTCGACCTTGCGCCTGGAGTCTTCCAGCTCTGGAATCAGGCATTCCATATAGGCTTCAACAGTCTTGCCAGATATTGACTCCATGGACGGCGGACGCTTCTCGATTCTCCCTTCGCTTGCACACCCTGCAAGCAGTGCAGCACTAATGGCAATAATCTTGCGCATACATTCCCTTATAGATATTTCACGCTCAAAAGTGCCAAACCTGGATCATCCTGTTTAAGCTTATTCCATACGAACTGGATATCTACCTCACCGCTGTCTTTTACAGCTTCATCAGGGATAGCCGCTTCATATTCAATTGGCGAGCCCCATTCCATACGATCTGCTTTCAAGTCGTTGAGCTTTATCCCATTCATATAGACTTCAAAGGTCCGCTCATCAACCCCCTTTGGGAGGTTAGGAACAATCTCAGCAATGAATTTGGCTGGTCTTTGCTCTGCAATAAATGATAAGTGAGCAGGAGAGTTTGCTGCCCAGACGTAGCGGTCCTCTATGGGCCACCATCTCTGGTCAATCATTCTTTGGGCAACTGAGCGGTTCTCTCTGTCGTTTCTAAATTTAATGCGTCGGTCTGATGGGATTGCAGGAATAACACCGATAAATGACTTTGCAGAAAGATACTTATCAGATTTGCCCGCAGCCCTCATCCAATTCCACGTTTCATTATCGTACGGGATCTCGAGGATAGACCGAGCGATAAAGTAGTTGATTGCTGGATGGTCAACCACAAGCCCTGGATAAATACGTTCTGATGGAATGGACTTCACTCCGCTCTCAGCAAGGATAGCTGTTTCAAGGTCAACTGCGGGCCTTGTAATAGGAAGCTGAGCAGCAATGCAAATAACCAGACCTAAAATGGAAACCTTCCAGGTAGAGACTGAAGCTACCTTTGCCCTACTGCATAGCAGCGCGAGGAATAGGAGCATCTCTGGTATTAGGGTATATACCCATTTCGCTACTGGATACCAGTTTCCACCCTTAGTAATCGCCGTGTATGCAGATGCGGCGATCAGAGGGCCGAGACAGATAAATCCAGCTCCATACCACATAGCCTGCTCTAGGGTGACTCTCTTTTGGATGTATGCCTGAGCGAATACGATCAGCGCAGCAGCGTATATCACTGCCGGCACTACAATAACCATCCTCTCTCTAGAGATGCTTCCATTCCAGGCAGCAAGCGCTCCACCCGTGCCGGCAACCTTAAGCGTCTCCATCAGCCCTTCAGAGGAAAACAGAAAGGCGGCAAATATCAGGACTCCAACGCCAGCGAGCACTATTCTTTTCAGAATAGTAGCCCTCGGCATCCCTAATGACATGACAATCAGCACCCCTATACACCATACGAAGCCCACCATGTGTGTCTGGGATAAAACGAAGGAAGAGGCGATCATGATCGCGCAATGCTTAACAGCACTTGGTCTGACAGCCGCAAGGTATATGAGCAGCTGCGCAATACCCAGTGATGCGGCTTGCGATATAAAGGAGTTTGTGACTATCAGGTTTCTGAAACCAAGGCACAGATAATTAGCTGATATATACAGCGATAGGACGATAAAAAGCTTTGCTGTCGCTGACACTTGTCTCTCGGAAAAGAGAGTGCATAGTCTCAGCGCAAAAAATACGCAGGCTTGAATTATGGAAAGATGCGTGACTAGCGTTAAGCCTTGCAAATCGCTTATTCCAAGCGCCTTCGCCAGCCATGCGGACGTTTCATATGTTAAGCGTGGATAGTAAGCGAACTCTTCCAGAGTTGCTTTTACTGCCGGGGAATCAAAGTCCTTACCCAGGTACACAGCCCTGGTCGTAGATGCATGGCTTGACCAGTCCGGGTGAATAGCTGGCATAAATCTGCCAAAGCCAGAGCTAAATACCTGAAATAGAAAAAGGCATATTGATATCAATACTGCCGAGGCGAGGAGCTTTACCTTGTTTTTTCGGACTGCGACGGTGACTGCGCTAAAATCCTTTTCCGCCATTAATAACGTCAATTATCACTACTCAATTGTATGGATTCAGAAACAATCGAGATGATAGACAAAACAATCTGTGTATCCAAGAAAAGCCGATGATTGACGCACATCACAGATCTTATGAGATGCGTGTCAATCATTGCCGGTCAGCTTTTAAAGCTTAAGCTCCCAATCGAAAGCGACTGCCGTATTAACCAGAGCCGCAGTACCGTTGTAGAAGTTGACAGTAAATGTTGTGGAGGTCTTTGCAGTAACTTGAGCTGTGGCACCATTGCCACCGCCAGTTACGGCAACAAACACCTTGCCCGGTACATATCCAGCTCCATGAGTAACGACAACCTGTCCGGCCCCATTCGTGGTAGCAGATGTGCTTCCGCTTTCTCCAGGCGCTCGAATAGTGCCAGCCCCCGCATAGAAAGCGCCGTTATTGGTATCCCCTATGCGGACGCGGCCAACGATGTCTACCCGGTTATTGGCACCCACTTCAACAGCTGGATATCCGAGGGACGATTTGTTGAAGCTCGCCATCTTAGGGTTGCTGACAACGACGCTGTTATTCGTGCCATAGACCCTGAGGCAGTTGCCGTTGTAAACCCGCAGATCAGGAGCTTCGAAGGTGAATTCGCCGCCAGTTCCGCTCAAGAGAATGCCGCTATTGTTTCCGGTCACTCCGCTCTCACCTTGAGCTGAGAAGCCTACAAATAGAGCGGATGCGCCGCTTGATGTCGAATCCTGTACGATGCCATACATGCCACGATCAATGTCGGCTCCAAAGACTTTCGCCTTATTTGTTGTTCCTTTGTCGCTACCCAGGATATTGAACCCAATATTATGGAAGATCGAGAAAATATTCTGATAGAACGGGTTGTCGTTCCGTACGGATACAAAGGATCGCAGATTTGCCAGAGTGTAATTCCAGACGCGCTGATCGTGGCTCCAGAAGGGCCAGAACTGAACGTCCAGAATACGGCATGTATCATACGACTCTTCAATCACGACACCTTGCGAAAGAGGCTGGCCTCTTAGTCCTCTGATAGTCAGGCGACCATATGAGCCGTTTACAAGACGAACTGCCTTGTATGGATTCAGTGTCGTAACGTTCTCCAGTGAAACGTCGGCATTATTGACGTCAAAATCATAATCAGCCTCGGTTGGGGTAAACGCAGTGGTAGCTCCGGCAACGAGTGTATGCTTGCGAATTGTGCCTACACCGTTGAACTGCACGCCAGTAGAGGCCGAATTATTATCTGACGAGGTGCCGGCGCTTATCGAGAACCCCTTTCCCGTATGGTCCAGGTAGAACCAAGAGCCGCTGCCTCTGGAATTTTGACCTGAACCGCTGACGGATGTATGCGGCTCGCATCCTTCCCCAGAAATCTTAAGCCCACCATTGATAGTGATAGGCGCGGTTATCCGGAATGACTTACCAGGGCCCACCTTGGGAATAAGAATCTCGAATGCGTCAGTTGCAATAGCTAGGTTAACCAAGGCCTGAACTTTCGCTGTGTTGTCAGTAACGCCATCGTCTACACAGCCAGCCTGATAGAGATCCACATGACCATCATGCTCCAGCTTCCAGCGACCGCCGTCGGCCGCGACGATCACGGTAATAGCGTTGTCAGCACTGGTCTTGTCAGCTGGATCAAGATAGAAGTCCCCACTTCCGCCGTCACCTATGGTGTTGTAACCGAGAACCAGGGCCGAACGACTGCTTATAGACGGAAGTTTTCTAAGGGCGGCGATGTTAGGTACGACTCGCGCAACACCTGCAATTAAAGAAGCCCCTTTAGTCAGGTCAGTATTGTTAGTTAGATCCTGACGTAGCGCGTCCTCCTGATTCTGCAGGACAAAATTACCTTTCTCGAGATCCCAATTGCCGGTCGTGGTATAGGGTATCGTCGTGGCATATGAGAGCCGATAAAGGTAGCCATCCCGAACTATAAGCTGGCTGCGAGAAGTCAGCGTGATGTTGGGGCCATAGTCGCCCACAATGACGAATCCAGAGCGCTGAAGGAAGTCTTCAAATGCTGTAGCTCGCCCCGCCTGAGCGTTATTGAAGTCCTCCTCCATGCCTGACCACGACAAGCGCTGACGCCCAAGTCGATCAGCATAGAAAGGATCTGATCCATTGATGAGCTTGTCGAAATTCGTTGCGTTGTCGTATAGGTCGCGCGGGTCGGTAGAGCCAACAGGATGACGGGTATTAAAAGCCATGTACTTTTCTCCAGACGAGCAAATGCCCACAGCGTCCGTGGGGCCGTGTCTAAATAGGGATTAGGTTAGGTACGGTGTAGGTAGGTCAAGCTGGCAGACTTCAGATATCTGCCAGAATCATGGTTCTATCAAGCACGAGAGCTACCGTGCCGATCTGTATATCCAGCGCCTTTTTCGTTAAGCGCATCAATCATTGCTTTTCGATAACGTATTGCTTCATTTAATGCTTCATCCGGGGAAGCATATTTGTCGCATCGGAAGCATTTGTGCTTTTTGACTCCATGACCTAGGTCCCAGTAGGCCTCATAAGCATCTCTCGATGCCCTGTAACGAACCCCAGTAGCTCCTGATTTGTTAGCGGCACTAAGTCGCTGATTTCGCGCGTTCAAACAGCTTGTAGCTGGCCTTAAATTCTCCAGCCTATTATCAGCTTTATCGCCGTTTAGATGATCAATCAGTTCTGGAAGGTAGCCTAGCGAAACCAACATAATCAGCTGATGCTCAAGGTAAGTCTTGTTATCAATACTGATCTGTCTGTAACCATCTGGCCTTACTGTGCCAGCTATTTCTCCAGCCTTGCGGTTACATATATCGCTTTTCCTGATAAACGTTCCCGTATCAAGATCTATATGAAAAATCTCAAGAACCCTGTCCCTAAGAGACGCCTCATTAATAGACATACTGCACCCTATTCGCTCTTTGATTCTGGCCAGCGATATATACCATCATCAAAGGCGTCCATATAAGTTTGATATCTAGATTCCGGCCACTCAGCGTTTAAAGCTTTGTCGAAGATGTTTGCCATCAATATGTATTTAGGCGCGTAGATCGCCCAGCCCGGCTCAATAAGCGGCCGCTTTCTCAGTTCAAGGGTTGCGGTGAACTGCCACCATCCTTTGGTTATCTGGATGGGGCCGTCATACATACCTCTAATCCGTGCGGTATAAGGTGCGAACCCCAGCGGGGTAGATAGCTCGCACTCAAACCACTTGGTACCGGATACCAGGACCTCTTCAAACCAAGCCTCGAAGTATCGGGCCTGCGATTCGGTCATCAGCCACTTGACCGACGCCTGGGTTGGAACCGAAGTGAACGCCCGTCTTTCGATCGTGCGTCCGCTCTGGAAAGAGGTCTCAACCTTTGGGCTTGCGGTCTGTAGCTCATACCCATCCTGTAACGGCCTGGGCAACTCCTTTGGGTATGTGATCATGCGTCCTCCGGCGCGACGTTATTGTCATCGGCATAGACGCGCTCGTCATAACCGACCGCCTCTACATCAGCGGTGTATTCGCCTGGTTCAATTGAAGTAATCAGAACGGGGTAGCCGGAACGCTTCACGGTGCCGAACAGCAAATGAGGCGGCTCAATCTCCCAGCTGGTATCCGGAACGAAATCCAGATCACCAATGGTCATCCGGTAATCGTCAAGCTTGGATGCAGGCCAGGGACCACTGGTGGATCCATCTGGGCGGCGCAGTAGAACCACATGCTGCTGATCTTCCTGCCACTGAAGCGGCTCAGAGCTCACCAGCACACTCATGCCATCCATTGCCATGAAGTCTTCCAGGATCGCGCTCTGGGCATAGCCTGGAACGTCATCGGCCACTACGTCATAGCTCAGATACCCACTGTTAAGCGCGGCCAGTTCCGTAGAGAAGTTGTAGCTTTTGGTGCGGTAGGCATATTCCCTGCGGCGCCGCATCCCTATCCTCCAAGCCCGGTCTCGGTTAGTCACGCCGTTAAGAGTGATCTCCTTAACCGTGTTCCCCCCATCCCCAGGCAGTCGGCACTTAACAGTCTCGTCTGCGTAGGTTTTCTCGTCGGTGTACTTGATATCCACCCCGTCGTAATCATCGGGAGATGGAAGCGTAAAGCTGCGCTTTAGAGGCTCGGTCATATTCTGGGGCGAGTACATCTGCCCATACACGCTCCGAGGCTCATCCCGCACCGGCTTGAGCTTGCCGCGCTCAAGGGTGAACTCAGCAAAGCCTGCCGTCAGCGCATCACTGATGCATTCCTTGACTGTGCTGCTGTCCTCAACGGCATAGTCGAAGTAATCACGTCGATCGCTCCAAACCTCTCCAAGCCGCTCCAGTTCGTCCAGGTCGAAGTCATCATCGACATAGCCTATGGATTTGGCGATATACCCAACCCAAGGAACGATATCCCTGGTAGCGACTGGATCCGTCCAAGTGCCACCCACGAGGCGCGGCAGCTTACGGGTGGCTACCACTGAAACCTGACTCTCAGATTGGGCTGAAAGCTGATCACCGCCACGGATGTAGACGGACATCACTGTGACGCCTTCATAGGCCTTTGGAGCCTTGTCCAGGCGGGCTTTTAGGGCATACCACTGAACGCGGTCATACTTGTCGGTAGCGGTAGACTCCTGGCCGATACGTCGCATTCTGACCTCTGGCCGGATGGCCGAAGGCAGATTGACGCGCTCGGTGTATCCAAGCTGGTCAGACGTCTTGTTGGTATATTTAAACCGTACTGAACTCCAAGCGTTAAGCGTATCCATATCCCTATACTGCAGCTCAACGGTACAAGAGAACGGTTTTTTGCTGCCTTTCTTGGTATCGAAGTCGACCAACCCTTGCGGGAAGAAAATATCGACCTCCAAGGCTTGGGTGACTTCACCCTCCGGGCAGGCTGCAAATGGTCCCGCCCAGTCACCTTCAATAGTTGAAGCATCCAGCACTATGACTGGTGTCGCGTTATTGAACGTATCAAAGCCGGGCCATTCGTCATCAACAGCACCAGTATCCGTCAGCCGCTCTACTGTAATAGTTGACGGGCCATGGTCGACAGTAGAATTGTCATCATCGCTTACAGAATCATCTGACACGGATGTTATACGGTAACGCAGACCAGGATAACCGATACAGCTGTACAGGTTTCCGGTTTGCAGGCCATTAGCCGGCGCACCACTCGCATAGTTGAGCGTTATTGTGGCCGGAGTATCGTCCTCCCCTAGCCCGCCTTCCTCGAACGGCTGATAGCTGGCTACCACGTAGAAGCCTGCGTTATCTCCAGTGATTTCAATAGGCATACCTACATAAGGGTTAATCATGGAGATATGCGGGCCACTGATAATAATTGCCCCGCCATTACTTGGACTTGTATAGGTGTAGGGATACATCACCTCTACTCGTGCAATGAGGCCGGGCTGCCAGCCAATGGGGAACCAGCCCGCCTCAGTGGGAACGCTTATCTGATAGCCAGAGAACAGGTATGTATCAGCTGCGGGCTGCTCATCAATGGCAAACGTGGACTTAAGCGTCAGGCCTGCGCCGCCAGTACTTGTGGATCCAACCTCGGTGGATGGATGCCACCAGTCTGCAGCTGTTTCGCCAGAAAGATCCTCGCCGGGGCCGAAGATCTTGTAGGACGCGGTATTACCCAGCGATGCAAGCGAGGTCTCACCAACCTTTACCGCGCCCGGGTCAATCTGAAATTCGCCTACGCCTACGCACAGCAGCAGTTCCGCCCACTGAATCCGGGTGTTTTCGAAGTAATGACGGGGAGGAAGTAGGTAGTCAGGGTATATCCTATTCTTGCCGGCAGCCTCACGGATGACGTCCCCAATCTTGACTTGGTTGCCCTTGCTTCGGGCCAGATTGAGCGACTTGCCTTGCTGGTCGAACGACCCAGGAGTCTTGACGTTAGGCCGCAGAAAGATAACCGCAGCCACAACCGCCGCTGCCGCCGCCGCTGCAATGATGCCGATTGTTGCTGCTTCGAGGCCCTTGGGCTCAGGGTAGATCCGAACGTCGTCTTCTGGGCTAAACAATTTCGAATCCCAATTCTCGGGATCAATCAGCAAACCGTTTATTTCAATGCTGATAGGCGGAGATGCACGCCGTTCATAGCTCTTGACGTTGATCGAAAGCCACTTATCAAGCGTCATCACCGACTCGGTGTAATGCTTTTCTAGAGGTTCGCCCTCAAGCTTGCTTGGGTAAATGCTGATCAAAGTGAAAGCTCGCTCTAGGATATCGTTCAAGAAACTTGTTGAGTGGCTTCACGGAAACACCCGTTTGAAGCATTTCCATGCCGTGGAGCCGACCGTCTACCTCAACCACCACCCCCACATGGACACAGATCGAGCCTCGCCAAAGGCAGACGATTGCGCCCACCCTTGGCTCGCAGCTGACCATAGTTCCAACTCCTTCATGAGCAGCCTTGGTGAACTCTCGAGCCATGGTGTGCCGGATATGCCCCCAGCTCGGCAGAAGAGGCAGCCCGTAGACCTCATGCCTTACCGAGCGGACAAGCCCCCAGCAGTCCAACCGGCGAATGCCGTCCACGGTTTCGCCTCTTCCGCCATCCAGGTAGACGGCAGAGAAATAGTCATTCAGGGTCATATTTCGCCCAATAAAAAACCCGCCGAAGCGGGTTTATGAGTAGGTCTGTTTAGTATCCGTATCTAACGGATGGCTGCCCGTATTGCGTGGTTGAGTAGCTGGCAACCTTTCCATCTTGCCCAATGACAACACTGAGGCCAGTGGACTTCACGTTGCTACCCATGAACCCCACATGGGCATAGGCCCACGTTAGGATCTCTGTGCCGTCTGAGTTGGACATAACCGACTGCGGCCGACCTAATAAGGAAAGAAGCTCAGGCTTTGTGGTTTGCCCTTTAACTATCTGATCTATCTGCTGCTGCGTTATCTCCTGCCCGCTAGAAGCACATGCAGACAGGAATATAACCATCAAGCAAACCAGTATTGCCCTGACTCTCATAAGCCAACCCCTTCGCGAAAAGTGAGAACCATATCCCACCAAGTCGCGAAATCCCAGCATCACACGTACCGTAGGCCGGGAGCGAAGTCCAAGGTGTACTTGCGGCGGGGCCAAGCAAGGTTCAACAGGTCGTAATAGCCGGAAGACAGCTGAGAGGTGACGCCCTGTATATACCCGCCCTTCACCTTCATTCGGTAAGGCTTTTCAGCTGGGCCGGACAGGTCGCTGGATAGATACACCCTGAACACCAGACTAATCACCTGTCTGGTATCCAAGGCTTCATCGATCAACTTCTGAGATTCGCCGGTGACGTTATCAATGGCGAAGTTCAGCGTCTGATTCCCGCTGTTGTCCCGCTTGGGCAGGGCCACATCCATACCGCAGCCTTGGTATGTCACCACCTCGCCAGTTTCGGTTGCAGCCATCACATCCTCATAGGCCTTACACAAATAGACAGGTTTCTCCCAGGCGGGACAGGACAGCTCCAGGGTGACTATCTTTACATCCGATCCGCCTGATGCGTAAAACTGCTCCAGAACCGTCATCGTCCTACCCTTCTAAGTCCATAGGTCTGCTCGAATGCCTTGGCTGCCGGCCCGCCCTGGTGAATGTTCGATACGAACACGTCCATGGTCATGCCGCCGCCTGAGTTGTTGATCTGCTGAACCTGCCCAGCCTTGTTGGCGTCCTCGTGAAGGTTCACCACTACTCCGCCACCGCCTGACTTGCCCGGAGCCGTACCAGCCAGGCCGGCATTGCCATTCGGCGCGTAGCCTTTACGCAGTGACTCAACCGTCGCTACACCACCCGCACGTGCAATATCAGCCTGCGACCAGACCACCTCGCCTTTGTGGACGATACCGGCTGGGTCGTACTTACCACCCGGACCGGTATAACCACCCTCAGAGAAGCCACCCGTGGCAGCCCCTGCAATTGCAGAAGAAGCTGCTGCAATCGCTGCCGCTGCAAATGGTGCCGTAGCTGCCGCTGCTGTTGCCGCTGCCGCTGGAGCCAATGCAGGACCAACGATAGGAATAGCCGCGGTAGAGGCGAAGGCGTTCAATGCAGCAAGGTTAACCTCGGCTGTAGACTGGCCTGTCACAGCAGCGGCATAACCTGCCCCTGCGGTAGCACCCAGCGCTGCCTTGGCGGTCTGCACGGTGGTTAAACCAGCAACCTCCAACGCTGCGTTGATGGCGTACCGTGCGCCCATCTCAATCAGTGAGCTAACCACCTGGGTAAGGATCGTCTCCCCCAGGTTTGCCATCGCATCACCAAGGTCTTTGGTGTGGGTTATTGCATCGGTCAGGCTGTCAGCAATGCCTGTCGTCAGATTCTCAAGCGTTCCACCAACAAAGCTCTGTGTCTGGTCCGCTATGTTTTTGGCTTGCTCGCTGTACTCGCTTATTGCACGTTGAGCGCCTACCGCTGCATTGCCGTTCAGTTCATCCAGCGCGGAGTAATACTCCTGCTGCATTGCCAGACGTTCGTCCAGGTTCTGCTTGAGCGCTTCGGTCTCCGCCCGGTAGGCATCCTCAGTTATTGAGCCGTTGGTACGATCGCGCGCAGCCCGCTCAAGCTGACGCTGATAGTCCTGCCTGATCTTCTGCTCGGCCTGGAGCCTTTGCCGTGCCTCTGGGCCTAGCGTTGAGCCGGCCAGTTGGTCGGCGTATCCCTCGCGCTCCTGAGCTCTGCTGGCCTCAAGAGACTGCTGGAAGGCTTGCAGCTTGTTCAGCTGTTCGCGCCTCGTTATCTGCTTTTCCAGTTGGATGTTTTGATCAAGCTGCGCCCTGATTTGAAGTTCGTCAGCGAGTAGGCTTTTCTGTTGAGCAGTTAGAGTCTTCTTCTCTCGGATATCCGCTATCTGCTGCGTAAACTGAGCAAGCGCTTTCTCGGAAGCAGTAAGCTTGTCTGTTGTAGAGAGTTGCGCTCTAAGAGTCGCTTCCTGCTCTTGCAGACTAAGAAGCATCCGAGTGGCTGCGTCGTCCTGATAGGCTGCAGGCTTTCTGGCCCTAGGTCCTTTCGGATCGGCGTATTTCTCGTTCAGGTCGGCAATCACCCGATCGACATTGCTTTGCTTCAAGCGCTCGTCGTTCGGATTGACCTTCCTGATGTCCTCAAGAAGCTTCTTGTAGTCAGTGATGGCCTTGTTGCGCTGCTCAGCCTTGCTTAATGATGACTGAGTGATCGTGTCGATCTTCTGCTGGGCAGCAATAGCCTTTTCGTTCTGTTCGGCCGACAGTTTCTGAGCTGCTGCAATGCCTTGCTGTGTGGCCTTTTGCTGCTCCAGGAACTGAAGGCGCAGCTTGAGGCCAGCCTGAGCCTCTGGCGTGATGAAGTCACCCTGGCCCAGCGCCTGATCAACGAAGCTTCTGGACTTCTGATTGGCAGCTTTCTCAAGATCTGCCCGGACAGAAGCGATCTGCTCGTCAATCGTCTGCTCACGACCGACGTTAAGCATGGCATCCCATGCCGCCTTGGCCGCGCCTTTGACGCTATTCCAGGCACCCTCAATAGCACCTAGATTCTGCTTGACCGCATCCGCCCGCGCTTTCAGTGCGTTGGCGTAGGTCTCTTCGGCAAGGTTCGCCGCACCTACTGTGTCGCCCTGCTGCTGGAGAGCTCTAATCTGCTCATAAACCGCAGCAGTCAGGTAATGGTACTGCTCGTTAAGCTCAGCGGAAGCCTTGGCCGGATCTTCTGCAAGCTTCTGGAACTGGGCAACCGTATCCTCGACTGCTTGCCCAGTAGCACTTTCAAACGCCACCGCAGCGATAGCGATGTTCTTGAACTGATCGCTGGCAATCTTGCCGGTGGCGACGATCTGCGTCAGTGCATCCGCAGCTGCCCCGGTGGTTCCAGTTACCGAGCTGACCTGCTTGGCAAGGTTCGCCATGCTGTCAGCGGTCTGGCCCGACTGGTTGCCGGTAACAATCAGAGCACGCTGGAAGGCTGAGCCCTCATCACTGCCCTGCTTATAAGCTACGGCAAGCGCGGCGGCTGCTGCGGCAGCAACAGTAAAGGGGTTGATCAAGCCCGCAACATATCCACCCAGGGCGCGCGCAGCAGGAGCAATCCCGCCGAACATGTCCTTCAGCTGCCCGCCTTGCTGAAGCAGTACAGTCAGAGGACTTTGCCCGCCCTGTAGGGAGACGGCAATATCAGTGAACTGAGCCGGCACGCCTCTAAGCGCAGCGGCTGTCTGCTTGGCTGATATTTCAGTCTGTTTTAATGCAGCATTAGCCTGATTTAACGACTGATTAGCCGCCCTAACCTTTTGCGTGGTCTGGTCAGAAGCGGTGCCTATGCTTTTGACTTCCGCCTCAGCCTTGGAGCCGGCTTGAGTGAACCGCTGTAGGCTTTCCGTGCCCTTATCTACTTCGCTTGAGTCAACCCTTAGGCCAAGGGAAGCAATATCATTTGCCATGGCTATTTCTCTTGGTGAATGGCTTCAAGCGCGGCGCTCTCCATCACGCGTACTGCGTCGAAGACTTCGCCATGGTCTGCTTCAGGAATGGATAGATACCGCATGACAACCGGGATCTCGCTGTACACAAGGCCGGTAGGGCCTCCGGGACCACAACGCCATTGCGTCATCATGGCCTCGAAGACTTGGAAGGCCTGCATGTTCTCAGGCCATAACGGGTAATCGATGCTGCCCAGGAGGTCAGGGGTAAGCCCGAACGCCGCTAGATCAGAAGCCTTTGGCTGCTTCCGATACAGCGCCCGAGCAGCGCCGATCAGTTTAAACGCTTGGCCTGGTACAGCTCTTCAAGGTACTTGACGTAGATCGCCGAGCCCGCCCCGATGTAGTTGTTCAGCAGACGCCCAATGTTCTCGTCGTTGAACTCATCGTCCAGTTCCCAGCCATCCGCAATGGATTTCACCAGTGTGGTGTCGTCCATATCCTTGTTGGTGCTTAGGAAGTCTTCCAGTTCCGTCTTGGAGCGATGCTTGAACGTGAACTTCACGTCTGCCTTGGAGCCGCCCGGGACAGGGATGGCAACCAGCGCTTCGAAGGTTGGGTTGGGATCAAGCTTGAAAAGTACCTTGGTCATGCATCACCTCAGCGAGCGTAGCGGACTACTGGACCGGCAAGCGCAAAGGCTACCGTAACTGTAGCGGCGGTATTGATATCGCCTGTAGGGTTGTTGTTGAAGCCTACGTAAACCGGGTAGAGGTTCGTGGAGCCGTCAGCATTGTTGAATCTAACAACGCGAATCATCAGGTCTTGGTCTGCCTGCTCCAGATCCGGGTAGAACGGAAGAGTGGGATCGTCTGCAATGGTCAGGGTGAAAGCCATTGCCGCCTTGTAGGTCGGGATCTGCTTCTGGATGCGTGACTCAAGGAACTGGTATTGGAAGTAGTTCTGCTCACCACCGCTGAAAGCCAAGTTGGTAACCTGACTGATGCGCACCCACTCTGATACTTGGCGCGCTGTGCCTACACCATTGCCTTGAGGGAAGGCGACAGTATTCGTGGAGTTCAAACCGGCAACCGTAAACCCGTCAGCAGTAGCGTTGCTCACGCGGAAAGCACGGTCGTTTACGCTCTCCCATCCTGAGTTCAGGAGGATAACGTCGCCATTTGCGAAATCGTTTGCTGCAGTAGCCACGGCAGGGTTTGCGTTCGTCAGCGCGGTGACAGTCGCCTCATCCGCGAATGATCGCGAAAAATCGATAGTCAAGCCGTTAATCAATGTAACGCTCATGTAATAGTCCTCTCTGCCGTTGGCAGTTTTTAGTCAATAAAAAACCCGCACTAGGCGGGTCTTGGCTTGCCCAACGGGCGGGTTAGATAGTGTCTGCTCGGTAGGTAAATGAGCACGGCACGGTAAAGCTGGTGTCACCCTGGATAGCTCTAGCTACTGCAACAGGCGTGATGATCTGGACGATAAACGCACCCTTGCTTAGGCGGTCATTGAGCGGATACAGAGCGGCAAGCTCATCCGCCAAGGCTTCCCCTGCCCCGGCGCCCTTCCCTGCTGGGGTCACAACGCTGACCTGAAAGATGCCGGTGTATTCCCGATGCGTTCCGTCCAGCGTTTCACTGTCGGTCAATGCGGGAAGTGTGGCAGTCGCTAAGTAGGTCTCGCCTGCGTCCGGTGTGAAATTCTGGTTCTGATAAGCGACTCTGAGATTCTTGGTCTTGGCCCAGGCAGCAAGCCGGGTTTCCATTAGCGAGCGGATAATGCGATGGCTCATACCTGATTCAACCTTGCCGCCTCTCGGACGATCTGCTGGAAGCGGGCCACGGTCACTCTCACCATCCCCTGCGGTGCTTTTTGGCTGTGCCCATACTCAAGCTCGACCGCATAAGGCAGGTTGTTGACGATGTAAGCCACTTGGCCGGCAGTGAAGCTATTAGCCTCTGCCACTAGCCTGGATATGGTTTCAGCGCCGTCCTTGTCAGTGGTCTCCAACTGTCCCAATGCCGGAGCATCCAGATTGAACTGCCAGTTGCCGCGGAATCGGCCAGTGTCGACAGGAGACATGCGGATAACAGAGGAGCCGATCTCGATCACTATCGCTCGAATCGTCTCATCGATCGCGCCTTCCGCCTTCTCCGCCCATTCCCTGATGTTTAGGGCAAAGTTGGTTTCTCTCATAGCGTCGGCACTATCCTGACCTTTCCTTTGAGCGTTTCCTGCTGGATCTCGCCATTGGCTACCATCAGGCTGCTGTCTGAGTAGGTCTTGTACCGGACCACCACGCCTTCTTCCTCGTCTGCTGTGATACAGAACCGGACCTCTTTGCCACCGAGGAATACTGTGCTGCGGCTATAACGCTGGTAGTTTTCGTACCCAGGGTCGTCTTCACGTATCGACATTCTCATGATCTCACCTGCAGCGTGTAGACCAGCGGAGTACCAGCTGGGTTGGTCTCGTTAACGTTGATGACGCTATAGGCCTTGCCTTGGATGACTGCTTTGTTGGCTAGCTCAGGAGGCCACTGGAGGTCCTTGGCAGCGATCTTGAGCTTCTTGTCGCCCTGCTGGATCTGGGTGTTGTTCTGAAACTCAATGCCTTCATAGTCGAGCAGGATGCCTTGAGCTGGCTGCTCTTGTGCCACTCCATCACCCGTTGTGCCGGTCTCAGGATCGTATTCGCCTGCTTCGGTACGCTGGAGTGTGACGGTCTGGCCGAACTCTGCAATCAGCTCCAGGGCAACGTCGGCCATCTCATCGTAGAAAGCCATGCTATGCCCTCACTGCGAAAAGCCCGCGTCGGTCCAGGTAGTCGGCAAACTGTGTCTGGCTTGGCCGGTTAGGAGCCGCTGGAAGCAGCCTGCCTGACGTGTTGTTGATCTGGGCATACTCAACCTCTACCGCACCCTCTACGCGTTTGCGAATCACCGCGCCCTGCCGTGTTTCAGGTGGCGTCAGGTCATCCGCATGGATCTCGCCAGCCAGAGCTAACTGGCCGTAGAAGATCTCTCGCGGGATGTAATTTGAGCGCTTGTATGCACCGTCAACCTGAACACCCTCACGAGGCCAAGCCAAAGCCTGTTCCTCGTGAGTGCGTCGTCCCTTCCATTTCATGCCATTCATCGCAAGGGCGGCACGGCGCAGCAATGCTTCCTGAGCAGCTTCCTCAGCAGGAATGGTCACGCCGAACTTAGTGGCATATGAGACCAACTCCGCTGCTGTTGCGTAACTCTCTGCGTCTGGATCTCCGGCCCCAGATTCGATGATCAGCATGTTTCTTACTCCTGGTTAAGCAGTTGCAGCAGTTCGGCCTTAGTGGCCGTGGCACTGTACTCGATACCTTTGGCGTCAAGCTGGGCTTTGATCTGGTCTTTGGTCAGGCTGTCGCTTGAGGATGCTGCGGTACCAGTAGCTTCGTCAGCACCGCCGCCGTTGTTACGGGCCGCCGTCTCATCTACCGGAGTACGGGCCGTCTCTACGCCGCCGGTCTCGCCAACAGTCTGCGGTCCGACAGTGATATTTTCAGCCGTGCCGCCAAAACCCCAACGAGCCTTGTCATTCGGGTCAATGTACTTGTCTTTTTCGATGGTCATGCGGTTTCTCCTTTAGATCAGCCAGCCCCCGAAGGGGCCAGCATGGGATCAGGCAGATACAGTGGAGGTAACGAAAGCCAGCGGGACTTCCTTCCGGTTGAACTTGCGCTCCCAGTTGGTAGCCAAGGCCAGATCAGCCCAGCTAGCCGACACAGGACGGCTAGTGCCTGGGGTGCCGGTGATAGTAGTGGACAGGAAGGAGTAGCCCAGCGGGTGGATGACATAGTTACGGCGAGTCCACAGGGTCTCGGTACCGCCACCATTGCCACGATCCGGGGCGCGCTCGTACTCAAGGCCATCTTCGCCTGCCGGCTGCTGCTCTTCGTAACCGATGGCACCTGGGCCAAAGATCACAGACAGGTAGCGAGCTTCGGCACCGGTACCGATCACAGGCATGCCGTCGTCAACCACAACACGCATACCCTGGAAGCGGCCAAACTCTGGCACTTGATCCGCAAGCGGGGTGAAGTCGATCAGGTTGAGAATCTGCAGCTCAGTCTGTACTGCCGAGTGCATGGCAATCACGCTCAAGCCGCCCAGCTGACCGGAGTAGTCGCCCATGGTGGCCTTGGCACGGATGATCGAAGCCGCATCAATGGTTCCGGGCGCAGCTACAACCATGTCACCGCCGTTGTTAGCGACGTTGGCGTTGTAGATACCGATAACGCTGGCAATGGTGCGGCGCTGAGCTACACGCTGCCAGTAGCTGGTCAGGCGACCGGCGACGAACTCCAGCGGGTCCTGCTTGGTGATGTTCTTCACCAGATTCATGCAGTTCCAGCCTTCGTTCAGGTAGGCCGCACGCGCCTGCATGCTTGCACTGGTCACCGCCAGAGGTACTGCGATGTCGGTGTACACGTCGTTCGAGTAGTTCGACTCGATAGACGCATCCAGATCCACCCACCATGGAATGGTGAAGGTGTTGGAAGGGCTAGCCAACAGCTGAGCCATGTCGTTGTTCTGAACCAGAATGCCTGATTCGAAGAACGCGGTGCGCTCGGAGGTGTTTACGTTGATGTAATCGCGGAGTTCGTCGCGGAAGACCACATCAGAGAGAATGGTAGGCATTGCTTATTTCCTTAATGAGCTGCCGACTGCGCTTTCAGGCGCTCGTATTCGGCGGGATTGGTACGGCGGAGCTCTACTCGCTCCATTCCAGTTAGTTGATTGAAACTCTTTGCGGCCCCGCCGCTACGGCTACCACCGGCCCCACCGCCAGTAGCCTTGCTACCAACAATCAGCGGCGCAAACGCCGGATCGTTGATGAACTCGTTTTTCAATTCCTCAAGGGTCAACGCAGATGGCCGCCCGTCATGGTCAAGCACGACCGTAACCGGCTTGCCATCGCGTATTTCCATGCTCAATCTGGACTTGATGTGAGGAAGAAGCGCCCTTGAGCTGCCCTGAACCGCCAGTTCCGACGCTAGGCGATTGGCTTCTGAGCCAACAGTTAACGCCTGGATCTGAGCTTGCAGGGTGGCAAGCGTCTGCTCTTTCTCAGTCAACACCCTGGTGTGCTTCTCTTCCCAGGACTTTTGCAGAGCTTCGATATCACCTGATTTGCGGGCTTTCTCTTCCTCAGCAGCTGCACGCTCTTGCTCAGCCAGCCGCTCAGCCTCTTCACGACGACGCTTTTCTTCCTTGCGCTCGTTAAGGATCTCGTTCAGCTTGCGCTTGAGTCCCTCTGTCTCCGAGCTTTCAGGAATGCCTTCAATGGATAGGAAGAATTTCCCGTCTCTTTCGGTGTAAAGCGCGCGCACGGAGTCATCCAGCCCTTCCAGGCTGTCCAGTTGATATTTCAAGCTCATGGTGTCCCCCAAGGACGATTTGCAGGCCCAGCCCGCATAAAGAAAAAGCCCCGGAGGTCCGAGGCTTGGATTAAATACCCGCGCGCTCGAATGCCAAGGGCTCAAGTGCCCTCATCTCATCAAGCGTTAACGGTGAAAAATTCCTGTCCAGCTGGAGCTGAGAAAAGCGGTCAGCGCTCAATCCACCATCCCTGAACAGCTTTGCCCTTGCCTTGCCCAGCGCTTGGTCCTGAAAGCTCGCAGGCTGCGTTTTAAGCCACTCGTAATAGCTGAGTGATGCACTGACCTGCTTTCCACCTTCAGCGCCCTTAGAGGACCGTGTAGCGCCTTGGCTGAATAGCTTGCTGAACTTAGTGATCGGTACGATGGTTGACCGGCAGTTGATGTGGATCGGCGGCCTTGGCCCTGCATCAACCGGAAACCGTTGCCCGTCCAGCGTCTTGCACTGCGGAGTGGTCCGGCTGTCTAGGGTTGAAACCCATTCCACCTCAGTCACCACGTCACTATTGGCCTTCAGCGTCTCACTGCGAGCCTGACTGGCGACGTGCTGTACTGCCGTCCTGACCACTGCCGAAGCATTACGATCGGTGATAGCCAGAATGCCATCTTTGTACTGCTGAGCCTTTGTGCCTCGGATAGCCTGGATGATCTGCGTTGTGGTCTGGCCCTCGAAGAAGCCCTGACGTATCGCACCGACCACCCTTTGCCGTTCTGTCTGCGTCCAGCCTTGTATGAAGGCCTCCAGCAGCTTGCCGCCATCTACCCCTCTCACGCTCAAGGGATTGGTCAGGATTGCCGCCTTGATCGCCGCAGCACCGGGTAAGACCGCTTCGAACGTCACCGCTACTGAGGTATTGGCCGTAGCCACTGCTGCAGCATTATTCAGGCTGGACGCCTCGAACTGGGCTTCGTACATCGCAAGGTCAACTAGATCCAACTGCAGCTGGTCAGTGAAGCGGGAGAAGATACCTAGTAACAGGCTATCAACCTGCTCTAGCAGCTTCTCCTGCCGCTTGCGTGCGTACTCGGTGATGTCCGGGTCGCTCAGCTTTGCCCTGATCTTTCGATCCAGCTCCTTGAGGAAAGGGGCAAACTTGGCGACCTCATTGGCCTTTAGCTGCTCGAGTAGGACGGCATGGCGAACCGTGGCATCAAACAGCGCTGGATTCGCCGCCATTGTCGTCACCCTCGTCGTCTAAGTTTGGCCCGGGACTCGTGGTCTCAAGCTCGTCTCTGATCGCTTCGTCCTTCTTCTCAGGGTCAATCAGCTGATAATCACGCAGCTGACGCCAGAAGTCGGACTGAGGAATCAGCCCGGCCTGTACGCCCTTGATCAGGTTGGCAAGCAGGTTCGAGTCTATCTGTACGCGGACAAAGTTCTGATTGAGGGTGTACTCCATCTTGCCGGTGGCATTCATGAAGAGACCCATCCACTCCAGCACCTTGCTGTAGGCTTCGGATACGTTACTGACGACAAGCGATAGAACCGAATGCTCAGCAGCGTTCTCGTTCTGCTCCTGAGTTGCTGTCTTGGCTCCACTGCCCTGCTCGATCAGGCGAGCACCGAGAGCGATCATCTGCCGTTCTTTGGCGTCCATTGCCTCCTTGGCTAACGTGTTGGGCTGAGCTTGTAGAATGCCTGCAGCACCGCCTTGAGGAAGCAGCAGAGGCGCCCGAGATCCGAAGTAGATCCCGTTCGTTTCCATGTGATCACGCCACTGCTCATCAAGGCCTGAGATGAATACCTGCGGCTGACCCACTAGATAGGCGCTGTCTTCGTAGTCAGCACTGTTCCGGTAGTGGGCAATGTTCAGCTCCGCCATGTCGTATAGCGGGGCATCATCGAGATTGGCGTCGTTGCTCTGCGATCCAAGGAAGGTAAACGGAATTTCAGTCCAGGCAGCGCCGCGACCATCTGTTGGCTCACGAGCGTCGGAGATGTTCCAGCCACCCTCATTCCGCCATATCTCGACGGCATAACGTCCTTCATCGGTCAGCCTGAGCACTCGGTACTGGTCTTTGACCTCCTGACCGAAGCCGTCTGCAGTGTCTTCCTCGTATTGCTCCTTCAGAACCACAAGGGACAGGACGTGCTGACCACCGACCTGACGAGTACGCCAGTTGATGATGTCCTCGGCCTTGTATCCCGTTACCGTTGCCCTTATGCGCCCGGCCTGCATGTCAGCAAGCGATGCTCCACCCTCAATGGCTGGGTAATCTACCAACAGGCCATGCCGACCAGTCTCAAGCAAATGACCGATGACCGCCTGACTCTGCTGGTAGATGCTGACGCCTTGACCGTCGATGTCCTCGCTGACGTACTGGAGCAGAGAGGGAACCTTGAGCGTCGGCCATGTAGTGAATACCGCACCGACCAGACCGTTCTTTGTACGCCCTGTGGCGTTATAGAACACAGCACGAGCAAGGTAGGAGTCATAGCGCGCCTGGTTGGCCTCACTCTTGTCTTCAGGGTTGGGCCTAGGCAGGTAGTGCCACTTCTCGCCCTTGATCTTCTCCGAGCCTTTGCAAACGTCTCGCACGAGCCGCCAACGGCTAAGCGCGGCTGTCAGCTCGGGCCTTGTATATGTGACGTCGGACATCAGCGTGCAAATCCCATAGCAATAGTGGTGACAGGCTTGACGATCGGATAGTCCTTGTGGATGAAGTACCCACCGGCATCGTTCGCATGGTCATTGCCTTGTGTCTTGTCTGGCTCGCCGTTAGCAGCCCATACCTGCTGCTCTAGTGAGTCGGCATAGGTCGGGCACTTGTCGGCATTAACTCGGTAGCGGCGCTCACCCTGGGCATTGCAGAACATCGCATTCATGGCGTTGATGCGATCCTTCACCGGAGGGTTGCTTGGCGGCGCTATGACGGCAAAGCCTGCTTGTTTCAGCTGGGCTATGTCCGTTGTGCTGGCATTCACTGACTTTCGTGAGTCACCAGAGGCGTCAGGGTAAATCCTGATCTGCCGTGTGTTGCGATACTGACCATCGGCGTATAGCCAATAGCGTTCCTTGATCTTCTTGATCATATCGGGCGTGTCATAGCCGTTGATGATCTCATCCACAGCATGAGGCATACCCAGGCGCTTGACGTGGACGATGGCCGACATCTTGCCAACGTTGAAGTCCATGCCAATGAACAGGGGTTCTGCCGGCTGTATCGTCTCCTGCGAGGCGTTCAGCTTGCGGTCATACGTGTGGTAAATCGATCCAGACGTCAGGTTGACGAACTGGCCGTTCAGGTATGCTCTGATTAACTGCTCGGGATAAGACTCGAACAGTGAGGGAATGTAGTCATCAGGAAGGTTGAGTTCGTTGTCGTAGGTGCTCGCCTGGATCATTCCATAGCGCTGACCTAAACCCGGCTTCTCCCTTACCTGCTTGACGAACTGCTGATAGACGAACTTGAAGCCTTCCGGCGTTGTTGTAACGTCTACTCCGTTCTTCAGCCCGTCTACGTTGTAGCGCATACGAGCAATGATCTTTCGCCATGCCTGCTGAGCCTTAACCGCGGACATAACGTCCAGCTCATCCACAAGCGCATGACCAATCTTGAAGCCTACAATGGTTTGCGGCTTCTCCATGGATCTGCAGATGATCGTGCCTCGGTAAGCACGGCCACTGTAGACATGGATTTCGTGGTTGCTTTCCTTGATATCAGCTTTCAACCCCCAGTCATAAGCAACCTCTTCGAACGTAGGGTAGAAGATGTCGCGTATCTGACTGTACGTTGGAGCAAAATAGCCAGCGTTGACTCTGGGCCATTCCCAGAAGTGCTTGCAGGTCGCAGAGGATCCAACCCATGTTTTACCTGAGCCGAATCCAGCAACGAACGCCCTAAACTTCTGCGGCATTGCGAGGAACTGCGACTGCGGCACGTTCAGGTTAGGCTTCGGGGCGTCTCGCATCTGTTACTACCACCTCAACGCGTTGCGGCGGCGGACCTTCATCATCGCCTTCCAGCTTCTTCATGATGTCGGCTCGCTTGGCCTCAAGATCCCCGATACGACCCAACAGACGATTAATGATGTCTTCATATCCACGACGCTTACGTTGCCTCGTGATGGTTGAGCCAGCAGGGCCACTTGAGTCTGTGTCTACCTCAAGCTCGAGACCGTCACCATCTTCTGCTTTAGCCTGGGCTACCAGGGCCCGTCTAAGCTGAAGCTTGGCGATTTTGATGTCATCATCCAGTGTGCCTACGCCAATCTCATCCCAAATACTCTGCTCTTCGTCGGTGAGCGAGTCGGAATAGATGCCG
This sequence comes from Pseudomonas sp. LTJR-52, assembly GCF_003691465.1. Taxonomy (NCBI): domain Bacteria; kingdom Pseudomonadati; phylum Pseudomonadota; class Gammaproteobacteria; order Pseudomonadales; family Pseudomonadaceae; genus Pseudomonas; species Pseudomonas sp. LTJR-52. Next base: position 2,285,929 of record NZ_CP033105.1, on the reverse strand, counting down.
TGTTTCCGAGCATTCTGGTTGCCGAAAGAATTTTTGGGGCCGGTACTTGTTCCGCCGTGAACACGGCAGCGGCCATTGGCCATTGCAGGGGCTTTGCATTTCCCACCGGCACGGGTTTTTGCCCCGCACTCATTGGGCATGAAATTCACCGCTTATGGGGTTTGTTTCGCGAAAAGGGCTATATAGATATAGCTCTAAATGAAAAAGGGACACATATGCTTAATCTTGATGAGTATCAACGCCAATACATGAATGAACTACGAATGCTCACAACTGATTTAGAGGGAAATGAGGTAATCGTAGGTCTCACAGTGGAAGAGTCTAAAAAGTACCTTTTACTAAACCCTCTCATGCAAGACAGCCACCAATCCGATGAGGAGGGGGATGAATACTTGCGACTCCATGAAAAACATGAGATTGCTCGACGCGAAATGGTGCTAGCGGAGAATGAGGCTCGCAGAAACACATCCCCTCGCCATTGAATGATTGGGCGGCTCTGCTTCTAGCCAGACCGCCCTACTCGATCACCCGCTGTATGAGTGCAACGCCAAAGGAGGCATGAACCTCCTCAGCGCCGTCGTAGAAAATTGCACTAGCACCCTTGAGCACTACGATCTCTGCAAGGACGAACTCTTCTGATCCATCGATGTAGTAGACCTTCCACTGTGTCATGGCCTTCACCCTCGGACAGGTGTCCATTCAGCCAGGGTCTTCTTGAACCAGGGCTTGAGCATTTCGCGTGTCTTGGCGTGATCAGCAGTGTCCAGATACATCTTCTCGCCGTTCATTGCACCATCACCTGCTGCGACCCATAGCGTTACGGGCACATTAGCCTTCTCTGCATCATCCAGAGCGACAGCGAGCGCTGCGCGAGCTGAATCGGTCGGAGGTATACCCGTCTCACCAATAAAGGATCGAACACCCTTGGCAGCGAAATACTTGTAGGCAGGCGTGAAGACCTTGGTTAGCTGATCAGTCGGGAAGGCATTCAAGTCTCCTGTCTGATACTTACCGCTTGAGTCATTGCTCAGGTCGCCGTATCCGTGCTTTTCGAAGATGAGGTTATTGGCTGGATCCTTAATGCTTCCTACGAACGAGGCGCTAAATTCAGCCCAGTTTCTTGCGCTTGCCCACCAGTTACCACATACGAATGCAGGCTTCTTGGTGACAGTACGGAAGATTGGCAAAGCGATGTTCAGGTCGGCTACAACCTTCTTTTCCATCTCTTGCCATGTGATGCCGTCAAACCCACCGCTAGACGGGTATGGTTCGTTGCCCATGCCGAAGCCCAGGACCATTGGGTCATCAAGGTCACGTGCGAAGTTGGCAAGGTGTAAACCCAGTTCTTTCGCTCCCCATCCATTCTTGTCATCGATGAGGATACGTTCCTGCACCTTCCAGCGATTACCTTGGCCAGCGGCTTGATTCGCAGCAAGCAATGCACCTGTCTGTTTTCCATTTGATGTCTGGTTTCGCCAGATACGCCAGTAGTGGTGAGGGTCGAAGATGATCCGTGCTTCACCATTGGAAGCCGCTCTGATCCATTCGTACCGCTCTTTAACCTTGGCCTTGAACGTCGAATCCAATTCGCACGTCTTGCTTGGTAGGCCAGTAGAGGTTTCAGCGACCATCGAACGCTGTAGATCATAAGGCCAACGGATGAGACGAACGCCCATCTCGCCAACCCAGTAGTCCACGTCTTTCTTGCTGAACCACTTGAAGTGGGTATTGGCCTCACCCGGCTGCACCTGAGATGCGTTAGGGTGAGCGCCGAAGTTCAGGCCAACCATTGGAATATTGGTCAGCTTCAGTGCTGTGCCTGGTACTGGAGCCGGATCATTGGCCGGTACGCTTGGAGTCACCGGGGCGGGTGACCCCTCAGACTTTGGGACAGTGAATACCACCGGCTTACCAGCCACCTTGCTAGGATCGAGCTTGTTACCTTCAAAGGTTACGCTGGTCTTATCATTGAACACTTCAACGTTGATGACCTTGCGGGTTGTGCCATCGCCGAGCGTTGCAGACTGGCCTATCTTCAGAGCCGCATTACTGGCTACTGAGATACGTGCAGCGTCGTCTGCTACCCATACGCCTAGGTTCCAATCACCTGTAGTTACCTGCTCATTAGGCCCAAGGCTCAAAGTGGTCATTTCTGCGCCACCCTCGGGCTCAGTAACCACGGGGGTTTCAGGGGTGTTAGGTACTGTTTTTGGGGGTGTTTCTGCACCACCCTTAATCACAGCTTCTAGCGCCTCTACGCGCTTCTCCAGCTCATTGAACTGGTCTAGGGTTGTTACCGTTACACCGGCCATGTGACTCTTCCTCGTTTGGTTGCCGCGCCGGACTACACAAACTCGGTCACTGGCCTATGGGTTATTGGTTGTTTCGGATTGAATCGTATGAACGTTCACAGGCACTGCCGGAAGACCTTGCTCGGTCAGCAATTTGAGCCAGCTCTCCCGCTCTTTCATCAGCCCTGCGGAGCAACTCGGCGAGCAAATCAGCGGTGTTGGCTCTTGTCTGGCTTCCGCTGGCAATACCGGTATTCGTGGAGCAGCTACGGAGGGATGCGGCGAGACGATCTGTTTGTTCGAGCAGGCGCTTACGAGTAGCGTCAGCACTACGAGCATCAGCCTGTTGCTGAGCCTTGATCTTTTCAGTCTCTGCACGGACGGTCTCTATATCATCTTGGTTGCGCTGCTCTTTCTCTCGCGCCGTTCTCTCTTCCTGCGCCCTGAGCGTTGCTTGCGCGGCCTGGGCGTCACTCTGCTGCTTTTCCCACTTGGCATTGGTTACGTTCACTCCATGCCGATAGGCTCCAAATAGGCAGCCAAGCGCGATGGCTAAGACTATTGCCCATTTCCAGAGGATGTTCACGCAAGCGAGCCTCCTGCCTGCTTATAGGCTGCAACGAGGTTTTCCATTCGGTGTTCAGGTTGTCCGTATCCAGCTCCAGGCAGCGATGCCCAGATGTTCCGACACTTGTAGATAGCTTCTTCAAAGTGTCCGGACTGAATGTGTCTGTATGCGCCCTGCTCTTTCAATTGCTGGATTGCGTACAAGTCCTGATTGATCGGGCCGAAGTCTTGAAGGTTGAGTTTGGCTTTGTAGTGCGGCCAGTAGCGGTACAGGATCTGGTATCTACCAGCGGCCGTTGAGTTCAATGGCTTGTAGTAGATATTTGGGTGATCGCTGTAGTCCCGCATAAGGATCAGCTTGTTAGGCGTTGAGCCAACCAACACACGGTATCCGTCATCGGTTGACGCATCGGCAAGCATCGCTTTACCAATCTCACTAAATGCAATGGTGTCTAGAAAGGCGATGACGTTTTCACCGCCTGCCTTGTCTGCGGTGATACGCGCCATGATTCTTCCTACTGAACGGGTTGCACTTTCTGGACGGCTTCAGAGGCTTTATCAGCGGCCTCGTTAGCCTTGCTTGCTGCCTGATCAGCCTTCTCTACCGCCGTATGGACAGTGGTGGAAAGCTGTCTGCTTAAGATTTGGTTCTGATCGATAAGCTCGCGGATACGCTTGACGCGTAGTGCGTCTTGGCGCTCGTAGGATTCGGAAAGAATGCGAACGGTTGTACTGGTGTTTGCAGCGTTGTATTGGCTTCCAGCCATGAAGCAGGCAATGCCTACAGCCGCTAAAAGAACCCAACTGCCGTGATGATCCCACCAGCGCCGAGTCTTTCCCTGTCTACGTATAAGCTCTGCGTCGGTCATTAGGGGTTCCTCTTGAGAAGCTCTGCCTTTAGTTCGGCTATCTCTTCCGTGAGGTACGTGATGTTTAGTTCCATCTTGGCGTTTGCAGCCTTGATATCGGCGAATTCTCGAATCAGGGCATTGTTCTGCTGCCTGGACTCCTCAAGAAGTCGCTGCACCTCGTCCCTGTGCGCCTTGGTCTCTTTATGAGCCTCGCGCTCTTGTGCCAGGGCATCGAGTATTTTTTCGCTTTCTTTTCCTTTGCCGCTTTTTTCCCACCAGCCCTTGAAGATGAACCCGCCTGCAAACATGACGGCGACGATTCCCCAAGCGATCCATTCGGATAGCCCAGCATTAGGCCCCGGAGGTGGCGGCAGATTTGTTGGCATCAGCCTTCTCCGGTTGAGGTGATGAATTAATTGGCCAGTACGTCGGCCAGCGCTCTGTCACGGCATGGGGCCTTATTCCACAAAGGAGGCACGCATGGGACTAAATAGGGCCTTATTTCAGGCAATAAAAAACCCGCCACTGAGGACGGGTTCTTCGATGTAAAATAGTTGCGATGCGTTGAAATGCACGAAACCGCAGGTTATATATTTATACGATCACTCGATCAGTATTGCAAGCGTCCTCAAGAATAAATTTGTGGATTCCATGATTTGCATACTCGCCATGCGCTAGCTCACGAGCGGCTCGAACAGCCTGAATGGCTTCCTCCTTGGTCTTGTAGCGCTTCATGAATACTGGCCGTCTTTCTATTGCAACCTGGGCAGTCCAAGTCTTACTCGCCTCGCAGTAGCTAACACCTTTCACTCCAGACTTATTGTGAGAAGGTTTTTGCGAGTTATGAACGTTCTGTGCGGCCGTAACTTCTCGCAGATTACTTATCGCATTGTTTAGCCTGTCACCATCGATATGGTCGAGTGCCATGTCGGGGAATTTCCCATACACATACAGCCATGCCAGTCTGTGCACCAGATATCTCTTCCCCATGATCTGCATGGAAGCATATCCCGTATCGGTCTTTGTGGTGCCAACCAGAACCCATTTATACCCTTTGCGCTTTGTCCCAACTCTCTTCTCGAACACTCCTGCCAAGGGACTGTAATGAAACTTCGCCTTCAATTGCTCTTGAGTGATCATCAAGCAGCCTCCTTGAAGATCATTCCAGCGTCGTCCAACAGCAAGCCAGCCCTCTTGTAGGCTTCTGTAAGTGTGTTTTCTAGCCAGCGATTAGTCTGTCCCCTCCATCTGCGCAAGGTGCTTTCAGGAGTGCCGTCAGTATCCCAAGTGTGCAATTGGTAGAACGACTCCTTTACTCGTCTCCGCTGCTTAGGCACAGCCCAGGCGAACACCGCCTTCGTGATGAATAGCCTATGCGCGGGGCTTTCTGCCCGAGGAATCAGATAACGGATAGCCGCATCCACTTCCATGTAGTTGAGGGAATATTTTGCAGACAGAATCGCCCAATGGAGTTCGCTCAACTCTCTGTGAAGGAGCGCTCTTGCCATGCTGTCCTGGGTAAGCTGATCGAATCTATCGAGAGGGCAAGGATTATCGCTGCGCCCTTCCTCGTAACCCGACTCATACTTATTCTGCCAGTCAGATTTGGCATGGAGGCTTATCGCGTCCACGGTCATAGCTCTTACTACTCCATGCGCTGCGTCTCGATAAACACTCATACTGCCGCCCTCTTCAATTCTCGTGTCAGTGCTCGGTAATGGGCCGTGATGGCCTTCAGGTCTTCAATCGTGTACTTGCGAACGCTCTGGTCAGCTTCCAGCGCTTCCACAGCCTCAAGGCCTATGCGCTGGATCAGTCCTATGCGGTAGTCAACGGCATTGCCGGATAGGTAGCGGTTGTCCTGCTTGCTCTGGGCATGGCAGTTGCGCTCATCGAATCTCAGGTGAGGCGCAGCACCTACGCTGCGATAGTGGCCGGCATCTACCGCATTGCCGTTCCAATCCAGGGGGCGACCGCTGGAGATGCAGCAGTGACCAGCCAGACGATCCCTCTCACGGATGAAAGCGTTGAACGAGATTTGTGCTTCCCTCATGTAGTCGGATCGGCTTTTCAGCTTCTCCTTGCGCACCTTGATCTCTCGACGGTCCCTTTGCTCCAAGGTCTTGCGCTCTTTCTGCTTCTTGGCCGCAGTGATCGCTATTGCGCAGTCAGGGCTGCACCAGGTCTGGAAGCTTCGTGCGGGAACGAACTCAGCGCGGCAGGCTGGGTTCTTGCACTTCTTAGCCTTGAGGCGGCGCGGCGATCTGGGAATGCCGGAAGGCTTTATGGCTAGACCACTCATACCGCCACCTCAACTGGAATCCACTCCAGTTGGCTTTCGCCATTACCGAAAGCAATTTGTGGGCGGCTCCATTCGTTAATCAAGCCGGACGCGGAAACCTTGAAGATGATGTAGTCGCCATACCCATGATCGCCATGGCAAAGGAAATCGTTAGGCACATAAAACCCTGACCACTTGGCTACCCTGCCTAAATTTTCGTCCAATAACCAATACTCACCGGCATCACAAACCTTGTAGTGAATATCGGCTTCTACTCCTTCAGGCCAATCCATGACCATTCCATCTTCCAGCCTAATGACAGGGCACCAGAGGCTGCCTTTCTTCAATGGAATCAAATTCCCATTGACGTCTTCTGCCCCGTTTACTAGGGCGTCTTCCCAGTATCTGACTTCAGCACTGACCTCTATGTACTTGATCATTGCCCAGCCTCCAGTAAGTTGTATTCACGTAGCCAGTCAGCGCCTAGGTCGTCATAGTGCTCACCGTCACCATGCGAAACCGCAACCCTGTCGGTCCTTTCTTCGTTGAAGTCATAGAGGTGCGGGTGTTTCTCTTGGCTGAACATGTCCAGCTGATCGTCTGGGAATCTCATAGGAAATTCACCTCATCCAGAGGCTTGTCAGCCAGCAACTTCATGACTCGCATTCTTTTCTTTTCGTCATTGATCTTGTCGGCGTACTCGCAAGCCGCGGCAAAGGTCTTGAACGTCACCGTTACCCCGTCATGATCAACAGTCACAGCACTGGGGTTTCCGTTGTTGATGATTAGGCCGGTCATTGGTAGACACTCCCTTTCTGCCCAGCCTCATTGCTACCCGCGCACTCCAGTTCGTGATCGCTGGCTTTCGGGCATCGCTTGTTGCCACAGGATGGGCAAAGAATCATGCGGTCTACCATTCCCTTCAGGACTATCTTCGTGCCGGGAATGACGGTCTCAAGGTCCGCAGTGCACTTATGGCAATTTCCACAGTTCATGCTGCGATCCCCCAATAGTCAGCGGTGGTGAACCGCACGCCCTTCTCAGCCGCAAAGGCTTCCATTACTTCAAACATGTCAGAGAACCACTGCTTGCTTTGCTTGCGGGTGGAGATGCCCAGCACGACGAACCCACCTTCCAGACCGGGGACGGCACGTTGTTTCTGTACTGCGGCGCTGAAGACATGTTTCCAGTCTTCCTCGCTCAGCTTCTCGCCATACCACTCCACCTGACGGGAGATGTCGCGGAGCATTGCCCACATGCGGCGGTTCTGAGCGTCTGTCCGGGCTTCTTCCTTCAGGCTCCATGTCCAGCCTGCAGATAGGTCAACCTTCTGCAGAAGCGCGATAGCGCGTTGGCGGTCCATCTCGTTGCGTAGAGGGAATGAAGGCTTTGTCATTTCTTACCTCCCACGCTGAACAGACGAGGCTCCACATCACGGCAGCGAGCGTGGTAGTACGCCTCGGTCTTGAACACGTCCATTGGGTCGCCCTTCTCGCTCACAGTAGCGGCGCAGCGGTAGCCGTCATCGAACAGGCTTTCTGCAAACTCTCTGAGCTGGTCACTAGTGAGGGTGTAGGTCCTCATGGCTTGGCCTCCTGAACCTTTTCCTCGTCCGGCACGAAGTCGGCATCAAGAGGAACGAAGAACCTAACCGGTGCATATGCCCCATATCCTTCAGGGATACTTGGGTGGGTGAACAGGTAAGCGTCTTCAGTGGAACGGATAATCCTCCCGTCCAAACGCTCTCCAAGCTGCCGCGCTGGCTTGAAGCGCACTATCTGCACGACACTGCCCGGCATAACCTGACGAACATCAGTGGTGATAATCGCAAGATCACCGGGCTTGAATTGATGTCTCATGCCGCTTCCCTCCCCATGATCTGCAAATGACGCTCACAGCGCTCCTTGGCTTCCTTCACGGTCTTGCAGGGAAAGCCAATGGCCTCCATCCCTAGCCATGCTTGGTAGTGCGGCTCGTCGATAACCATGTACTTAGCCACTTGATAGCCGTGCTCGCCCTTGAGGACGTATTTACCTGCTGGGGTCCAGTTCATGCCTGCTTCTCCTTGAGCGCAGCCAGTGCGGCCTGAGCTTTGGCCTGCCGTTCCTGAAGGTCTCGAGTGATGTCCTGAATCTGTCGATTGCGAGCAGCTTGCTTCTCGATACGCTTTTTCTTCAGTTCCGCCCGGATCTCATCCAGCTTTTCCTTCACATCGACTGTGGGTTGCGAGACGGAACCAGTGAGAAGTCCAGCGATAGCAATGCCGTTGGTTGTTGGCTGTTCGTAAGCAAGGCGAAGCTTGTGCTCTTGGGCTACTTGAGGAGGTAGGCGCTTCAGACGTTCTGCCTCTTCTATGGCAGCCAGTCGGCGCTGGGCATCGAATCCAACCGAAACCGACCACTTCACAGGAATACCTTGTTTGCGAGCATCCTCAACAAGTCGCTCGTAGGTGGACAGGAAGGCCATGCGGGCGCCCACCTTGTCGCCAGCGCTCAGGATCGGACGCGCAGATGACATGGCCTGCATGATTTCGTCAGTCATCACAACGGTGTCGAACTCATCGTTCGAAGCCAGAGCGATAGACCAAGCCTCATCCTTGCCCGGACGGCCATCAGCAGCCTGGATGCGCTGGAGAATGGCAGCCAGAGTAAGTTTGCCTGTCAGCTCGCGGCGGCAGGCTCGCAGCGCATCACCAATCACTTGCTTTTCAAAGCAGGCCAGATCTTCAGCCATGATCTTTGCCGCGCCGGCGCTGATGGTCTGCCCTAGTGTTTCAGCGGTGGCGCAGATAGCCATGGCGAGATCTGCAATGTCATCAGAGGAAAGCATTCTTGTTGCCTCCTTGCTTGATCAGGCTTGCAGCTTCTTGCGCTGCGTTGAGGTTGGCTTGCGTGTCTTCCATCTGGCGAGCGGTGCGGCTGTTCATCTGGCGGCCGGTTACCCACTGGGTATGGATGGCTTCAGCCTTAGCCAGCAGCAGGCTCAAGCTGTGGCACTCGTTGATCAGGCGGGCATCGTTGATAGTTAGGTAGTAAGCGGCAACTTGAGGGGCGGCCTCCACACCGATGCGGTCAATCAGCTGGCTCAGCTGTCCACCAGCCTTGGCATTCCAGACAGGCCAAGTGGTGTAGCGCTTGCGATAGGCGAATGCGTAATTGGCCCAAGCCTTGTAGGTTTTGCATCCAGCGTCTTTAGGGCCGGGCATGTCTTCAGGGATAGCGCAGCGAGGACCTGACTGCGTGATCGGGTTAACCGGGATCAGGTCCTGACCTTGATCCTCATCGATCAACTCACCTTCGATGACCGCACTGACCGCTTCAGCGGGCTGGGTCGGAATACTCTCTGAGGTAGTCTCTTGAGTAATCTCTTGTGTATTCTCTGTAATAGTTGTGCCGATAAGGGCTAGCCTGTCCTGCCCATTAGCAACAACCAGTTCTGCCGTTGGGGCACAACTTGTTATTACCTTCTGGCCGGACAAGTAATCCATTAGAAGGACGGTATCGACTCGGTAATGCATCTTTGCCGGGATTCCCTTGCGGATCTCTTCCAGCAGATCGATAGCAACGAGAGCCTTACGTGATGAGCGGACTTCTTTGATGGACAGGCCGATTTCATCCATCCACTCAGATTCAGTCTTGTAAAACCAACCGTCTTCAGTGCGCTCAGTCCAGTACACAGCTTGCGAGAGGAACTGAGCAGCAGCAGCGTTCAGGCCTAGAACCTTACGAAAGGCCGGATAGACGGCGACCGCATTGCCGGCCACTTCGTTGAGCTGCATTCTCAACTGCCCTTTACTTATTGATCGAAGTACTGCCATAATTTTTCTCGCTAAGTGCGTTATTGATTAAGCCGGTCTAGCCACCGGCTTTTTCTTGCCTGCAATTTGCCTTTTTCATCTCGATCAGTCCTCTTCCAGCTGATCTACGTGCTGTACGTGCTCCATCCAACGCTTTGCCTGATGGAACAGAGCCTCTACATCACGCTCATTGAAAACCCTCATCTCGGTCGGAACGATCTTCAGGTCCAGGACTGATAAAATTTGCGAGAAGCGTTCGAACTGTTCTGGCTTCATGCGGCTGATTGTTGCTTCATCAACTCCTACTGCCTGAGCCACTGGCGCATTGCCGATCGACATCAGCTTCTGCATGAGGATTGAGTAATTCTTGCGGGACCTTACAAGCTGATCCGGGCTTAATTGGTGTGTGGACATGGTTAAGCGACCTTCCGCTTTGGGCGGGCCGGTATGGGGCGAAGCTCATTGGCTTCAAGAACCCCGTTTGGGTGGATGGTAATTTCAATGTTTCTGCCTGCGCGGAGCATCTGAGAGATAGCGCTTTGCTGTACGCCCAAAGCAGTTGCAAGCGCGGCTTGAGTGCCGTGCTTGTCTAGGTATTCACTCAAAGTGACTTTCAACATGGATTCTTGCTCCGTATTACGTATATCGAATAGTAGCACTGCTAATTTTATTGTTCAAGAAAATATGAGCGCTGGTGTTTGCGAAAATAGCAGCACCACTAATACAGTTGCGCGCATGAAAACCCGCCGCGAACTAACACCCGAAGAATTGGCTGAGAGCGCCCGCCTGAAAGCGATTTACGAGAATCGCAAGGCGGCGGCGAAGGCTCGTGGAAGCAGCCTTACCCAGGCTGATGTTGCTGAACAATGTGGCTGGTCAGGCCAGAGCGCATTCAGTCAATACGCCACTGGAAAGATCCCGTTAAACCTTGATGCTCTACTTGTGCTGTCTCGCGTACTAGACTTCGCCGTAGAGGAAGTCAGTCCGCGCCTTGCAAAGGAGCTGGCTGCTGCTGGAATCGAATCTTTCAGAACGAATCGAACTGCAAGCGGATCGAACGTTCAGATGGCATTACAGCATCGTGACAGTTACGAATATCCCATTATCAGCTGGGTAATGGCTGGAGCATGGGAAGAAGCCATAGAGCCTTGGCCGCCAGGTTTTGCAGATCGCTACGAATTGACTAATTATAAAGCTAAAGGATCAGCCTTCTGGCTTGAGGTGAAGGGCGACTCAATGACCGCCCCGATGGGCCAGACGTTTCTAGAAGGCACCCTAATCCTCGTAGATACCCAGGTTGAGCCTACTCCTGGCCGATACGTTGTCGCCAAATTAACAGACAGCAACGAGGCCACCTTCAAGAAGCTTGTTGAGGACAACGGCCAGCGCTATCTGAAGCCGCTAAACCCTGCCTATCCAATGATCAAGATCGACGGCAACTGCAAAATCGTTGGCGTCGCAGTTGAAACTAAGCAAAAAATCTAAACGAGACGCAGATCTCGCTTGCATAACATAGCAACCTAACAATACTGTATATAAAAACAGTAATAGGAGGTTGCTATGCCCGCTTCAGCTTCACCGTCGTTGTCGTCTTATCAAGCTATCGCCAACCGTATTCGCTTTCTACTTTCATCTCCGGCCATTCAGGTATCAAAGCGATTGACCGTTGCTCGCTTGGATCATGAGTGCCCTAGGGAATGGGATAGGTTGCTTGATGAGATTGCCGACACTGAAGGTGTGGAGCTGGCAAAAGAGGATGATGGCAGCGCAACTATTCGCTGGACCAATGCTACAGACTAATCAAACCTAGTTCGCAGTTCTAATAATAGGCTCGCCAAGCGCGGGCCTTTTTTATGAGCAAACAAAAAAATATTAGCAATGCTATTGACCTATTTTATTAGCATCACTACTATTAGCACATGCCAGCCAACACGGCGGCAACGAAGCCCAGGCTTCACCGCTCTTTACACAATTCAGAATCCCTCCGCAGTCCCGGCTTGCCGACGGAGGTTAAACAGACTGCCCTACGGTGTGACGGCAATGCACCCATACAGGCCCAAGCTCTGTATGCGATCAGCCACTAGCTGCTCATGTTGACGCCAGTAGCGGACATGAGATGTCGGGAGGACCCGCTGCAAGGAAGGTGGTTGAGAGACAGACGGTTTAAGGCAGCCAGTTCGAGTTAGCTGGCTGTCGCTTAAACCCACTGGAGGTAAACAAGATGTGTACCTGCAAATCAGATAACGAAAAGCGCCTCACTGATCACGTAGCAAAGCAGCTTCCAGAAGGCGCAAAGAATCTAAGCGTACGGCTGACAGGCTACAGCCTGTGCATCACTAATGGCGAAATGAAAGCCTTACAGACGATGCCCGTAGAGATTGAGTACGACGCACCGGTTAAGAAGTCTCCAGGCTCGTTCAAGCCTAAGAAGCAAAAGAGCTTTCTTGCGGCTCGCTACTGCATGTTCTGCGGTGAGGCATACGAGCAAGCCGAAGCCTAATCCCCCTCTTGTACAGCCCAGAGCATGGAGACACCGCATGAACCCACTAATCCTTACAGCTGCTCTCTTACTGCTCTGGCTTGACCTGCCAGATATGAGCGGTCGTACCTAACCGGCTTCCCTGCATATGGAGATATGAGATGAGCGAGATGAACGAGAAATCAGTGGCAGCGCTAGACCCGAACACAATGCGATGTGTGGCGGTAGCCATATCCAGACCTGACAACATTCAGGACCTATGGGACGAGGGATACATATTGGTTCCTGTCACTTTGGAGACGGCGCGCCGAATCTACACGCAGCCGATAGATGACATCGCAGCCATAGCAATCAAGTAACCGCACCACCTGCCCCGCTTAAGCGGTAAGCAGTTCCCTGCCCCGGTACGCCGGGGTATGGCTCAGGTTGTAGTGGGGTTTGATCTGGCATGACAGCGGGTAGGGGTAGACCTATCCACCGGACGCTTGCGAAATCCGGAGATTGGGGTGCAGGCGCTTACAAACCCGACTTACCAGATCAAACCACCAGTACAACCTTTCCCGAGATTCCCAGCATGAACGGACCCAAATGCAGATGGTGCGGCTCACAAACTGAAGCCGAATACGTAGATGTAGGTATTGGATATCAGCAAGTCACCGGCGGGCAATGCTGGGATTGCGGGGCTCTTGAGCTTGGTCCTCATCTAGTGAAGCAAAGCAGATGCTCTGAGGTTGAGATGGCTACCTTGTGGCATGGCCCAGTCGAAGATTGCGCCGACTTCAGCCCATTCAATCCTGAACAGCAAGACTTCCCCTTCTAGCAGATCCCCATGACCACCCAACAGATTCAAGCCGAAGCAATGCGCTATCGGCAGCAGGCGGCTGCTCAAGATTCCTTCGTAGCAGCGATGTTAATCGAGCGAGCTGAAGAGCTGGAGCGTAAGGCCCAGCAAGGACGGAGAAATGGTAGTCGTTGAGATTGACATGACCGAGTTCGACGCCAGAAGCCGAATGAGCCTCATTAGCTGGACGCTGGTCAAGCTGGAAGAAGGTGGCATTAAGGCCAGAGCCTGGTTCGGCGGCGCCTATGCGTATGGCGACTTCTATCCCCTTGAGCCGGGCACGCTGGCTCGTAAATTCCTCACTGATCGACTGGTGCGTTTCACATTTACTCCTCGTGAAAACGCAGCCGATGACAACCCAGTCCCTTATTTCTAAGCAAGGAGCGCAGTAATGGACAGAGCTAGAGCAGAGCGAATCATCGAAAACCAGATCATGAGCCTGAACACTTCGGCTCATCTGACCGCTGACTACTGGGCTGCATGGGGATTCATTGAGGCCTATCACGCAGCTGACTTCATCAGTCAGGACATCCGTAATCACTACATGAAGCGCTTGGACAAGCTGCTTGGTGAGCGTCGTCAGGTAATGGGAGCGTTAGCAGCATGATTACAAGAGCAAACGCAGCCGATCTTCGCCGAGCGGCTGAGATGTCGAATCAGTTGGTTAAAGCTGGCGTGCTGTTCGTGCCGATGCCGGTGCTTAACGGGCAGGACTACCAAGAACTGGCTGAGAAGGCCAATGAGCGATTAGAGACGCTGGCACAGATGGCGGAGGATGAAGCATGAGTATTCAGGAAGTAGCAGGCCGCACCGAAGCAGACTGCTTCAAGATCGCCGTAGCCAAGGGGATCAGCAAGTATCCCCGTCAGGTTCGCAGGCAGCGCACAGATGCAGGCTGGATCTGGGTTCATCGGTACTTCGTGGGCATGAGAGGTGCAGCATGAGTATCGATTGGAGCAAGGCACCAAAAGGGTACGATTTCCATATCCAATGGACGAACATGGAAGCGGATTTCTATCGTGAAGATGGAGATCGTTATACCCGTGAAGGTGGTTATTACGCCACAAAGGCTGACTTACGTCATATGCCGTACGTGATCGTTACCCGTCGCCCATGGAGCGGCGAAGGGCTGCCGCCTGTTGGGACGGTGTGTGAGGTCCGCGTAGGGTATTTAGAGCAGCCTTATAAATATGCCGAGTGCGAAATCATTGCTCACTTCGATGGAGAATCCCAGAGGTGCGCAGCATACGTTCAGACTATTCATGATGGATCTCGAATTGTCGGGCAAGGCATTGCAGAGGCATTCCGGCCACTCCGAACCCCCGAGCAGATAGCAGCGGAAGAGCGGGATAAGGCCATTAAAGAAATGGCGGAAGATCTCGGCATTATGCACACCACTGCCGCACAGGCTTATGACAAAGGCTACCGCAAGATTGATTCTTGACTAGCCTCCCGCTACTCGCCTAACACCCCTCTCCCTCTTCCCCTTTATGCAGCCATGCATGATTCGGCTGCCTGGAGAAATCATGAATCAGGACGAACTGAAGAGACACATTCACTACGATCCTGAAAGCGGCATTATCACAAGGCTAAGCCGAAGGAATAGCGCCGGATCGTTCGATACCTACGGGTACTTGATAATCAAGATCAAAGGCAGGCAATACAAGGCTCACCGCCTCTGCTGGCTCTACGTACATGGCGTGATGCCTGACGGGAATATCGACCATATCAACGGCATTCGATCAGACAACCGAATAGCAAACCTTCGAGTGGTTAGTCAGGCCGATAACTGCCGCAATTCGACCATCAAGCCGCACCCCTCTACTGGCTTTCCTGGCGTACTCATAGATAACACCAACGGACTGAAGAAGCGTTATGCCTTCAAGTTCAAGGGTGAAACATTCCGATTCTATGACCCTGAGACAGCCTATCTAGAGCGCGTAAAACTTCTTAAGGAGAACGGCTATGGCGAACGCCATTACAAAGCCAATTGCAATGAAGCTGGCTGAAGTTCAAAAGCAACTTCATGCACCTAAAAGCCAGGAAAACAAGTTCGGTGGTTACAAATATCGTTCATGTGAGGACATCTTGCAGGCGGTAAAGCCCCTGCTTGGTGAGATGGTCATCGTGATTACTGACGAAATCGTAATGGTTGCTGACCGGATATACGTGAAGGCCACTGCGACACTCACGGATGGCGAGAGCAGCATAAGTACCAGCGCCTTCGCACGTGAGGCGCTAACCAAGAAGGGGCAGGATGAGAGCCAGATCACCGGCAGCGCATCCAGCTATGCCCGTAAATATGCCCTGAACGGTCTCCTGCTGATCGACGACAACAAGGATGCCGACAGTCAGGACAACCGCACATCAGGCCATCCGATAAACAAGCAACAGCTGAACAAGCTTGAGGCAGTCCTGAACAGTTGCAGCCCCAAGGTGCAGGCCAAGTTCGAGAAGGACTACCCAGACGCAACAAAGATTATGGCCGATGCATTTGATTCATTGATTTTCGCCCTAGAGGGCGCGGCCAGAAAGTATCAAGACCATCTATCTCAGCAGAATGCAGCATAAGGAACAGACATGGCATCTCGCGGCGTAAATAAAGTGATTTTGGTCGGGAATTGTGGCGGTGATCCCGAGGTGCGCTATGCGCCCAGCGGTAACGCATTCGCCAACGTGACTTTGGCAACCAGTGAAAGCTGGAAGGATAAGCAGACAGGTCAGATGCAGGAGCGAACTGAGTGGCACCGCGTCGTCTTCAGCGGAAAGCTAGCTGAGATCGTCGGCGAATACGTGCGCAAAGGCTCGCAAATCTACGTAGAGGGCCAGCTACGAACACGCAAGTGGCAGAACCAACAAGGTCAGGACCAGTACACGACTGAGATCGTCGTAGGCATGGGCGGGACTATGCAGCTGCTAGGCGGCAAGCCAGAGGGTGACAGTCAACCACGACAGCAAAGACCTCAGCAGACGCAACAGCGGCCACAAGCTCAGCCTGCTCCGGATTACAGCGAATTCGATGACGACATCCCCTTTTGATTAACCCCCTTTGAGTAGTTGAGGCGTCCATGAGGCGCCTTTTTCATAGGTGCCACATGCTTGTAGACACCCGCGCAATTACCCAGCGTCAGCCCTCTCGTGAGCAGCTTGCTCAAGCCCTTGAAGCGTATCTAGCCAGCGGTAAGCAGGTAACGGAGTTGGGTTAGTGCCTACCCTCAGCAGACCGTTACAACATCAGAACCCATTTCAAGCTGCCTGGAACACCAGGACCCATCGCCCAGTAGTAGGAGGCGAACATGACCCTAGCAATCAAACATCGCACACCCGAAGCAATCAGCGCCGCCGTTAGCCGTCAGGCCATATTCCTAAGCATGGACATGGATGACGAGTACTTCGAAGGCCGAGCAGCACGTGATTGCTCGCTTACAGAGAAAGCCTGCCCCTACGGCCGGACACAGATGCGCAAGCGTTGCGCCTGGTTCGCTGGCTACTACGACGCCTAGGTAATCCCATGCCTGCCGCTTATTACAACGAAATCGACCCATACGCCGGTCAATGGCTGCGCAACTTGATAGCGGCCGGCCACATTGCGCCTGGCGACGTGGATGAAAGGAGTATTGAAGATGTCCGCCCTGATGACCTTAAAGGATATACCCAGTGCCACTTCTTTGCAGGCATTGGTGTCTGGTCCCTCGCTCTTCGTAGAGCAGGATGGCCAGATGAGCTTCCTGTATGGACCGGCAGTTGCCCGTGCCAGCCTTTCAGCGCGGCAGGCAAAGGAGCTGGGTTTGATGACGAGCGGCACCTCTGGCCAACGTTCTATTGGCTCATCGCAGAGTGTCGCCCTCCAATCGTCTTTGGAGAGCAGGTTGCGAGCAAGGACGCAGACCCTTGGATCGACCTTGTACAAGCTGACCTGGAAGCCGTGGATTACGCCGTCGGGGCTCTCCCGTTCCCGTCTGCGGGCGTCGGCGCTCCGCATATCCGAGACAGACTTTACTGGGTGGCCGACACCAGTAGCGAACGACGACAACAAGACTCCAGAAGCTCATCTAGCAATGAAGAAACGAATGGGCGAGAGAGATGGCACGTTATCGCACAGAAAGGCAATAACATCCCTTCAGGTGATGGCGAAATATCTGGATATGGACCAATCCGTCCGGTTAACGGGTTCTGGCGAGATGCTGACTGGCTTAGATGCCGAGATGGGAAATGGCGGCCAGTTGAATCCGGCACATTCCCGCTGGCTAATGGGTCTCCCGCCCGAGTGGGACGCCTGCGCGCCTACGGTAATGCCATCAACGCGCAAGCCGCGCAAGTCTTCATCGAAGCAGTAATGGAGTCCATGCCATGACAACGTTAAGAGAATCAGCGCAGGCCGTTGAGGCTTGTGTGTGGCTGCACGTCCCTACCGGTGTTCGGTATCGAATCGTACTCACCTCAGACGCAGGCGTAGAGCTGGAGAACATAGCAGCGATGCGGTGTAGGCAAGTGCTTTGGAAGGACTTCAATAACTCCAGCGTATGGGAGAGGCAGAGATGAGCAGTCGTGAATTGCTAGAGCTGGCTGCCAAGGCGGCTGGGTATAGGATCAAGTTTGGCGCATCTGGTGATCCTTACATCCAGGCCGGAATGAATACTCGGGCATGGAACCCGCTCACAGACGATGGTGACGCACTGCGGCTGGCGGTTAAGCTGGATATCAACATCCGTTATCACAGCGTACTAGGACAAGCCTTTGCAAAAAATGCCGGTATAGAAAGGCAAATAGAGCAGAACGTCGAAGAGTGTAATAGCGATCGATATCAAGCCACCCGACGAGCCATAGTCCTCGCTGCTGCTGAAGTAGGGCGGACCATGCCATGACCCTCCTATCCGCTCTACTCCCTCCCCTAACCCTCACTATCACAGTCATAGCCTATCTGGCTTGGAGCGTTACGCATGAACATTGATATCGATGGATTGATTGAGCTAGCGAAGAAGGCAACGTTTGGCCCTTGGAGAAGAAAAGGTTATGGGGAAATTATTGCTGAATCAGGCCGTTTAATAGCCAGATCAGAGGAAATAACGGCTAATGCTGAGTACATAGCAGCAGCCAACCCCGCCGTCATCCTCGCCCTCTGCGAACGCCTGCGCGAAGCAGAATCAGCCATGAAGCTATCCCTAAAGCTGCTCCAAGACGGTGAGGTAGATAGCGCTATCGATCAGATAGAGGAAGCGCTGAACCCGGAGGTAGGTGATGAGTGAGCAATTTGCCGAATGGCTAAAGCGTGAAATGCCAGCGGGAACGGTAATCAGCGATCCAGAGTGGTGGGCACCTCGCATATTGAAGGCCGCCCGTACCGCATCAGCTGAGCCTGTGGCCTGGGTTAACGGTGACGAGCTAAACAACATGCTGGACGACAGGTCAGCAGTGATTGCGGGAAAGATGGACGGATACCGCAAGACGCCACTCTACACAGCACCTGACGCACTCCAGGCAGAAGTAGAGCGGCTGAAGACTGAGGTTAGCGACTATACGAAAGGCTACGAGGAAGTATTGGACGAGAACCAGCGCTTACGGGAGGAGCGGGACAGCTACCATCGTGTAGGTATCAAGGCAATGGAGGAGCGTGACGCGCTGAAGGCTGACGCTGAGCGGTATCGCCACATACGCGAGAACGCAGACACGATGCATTGGGAGAACATGCTCAAGGCGGATATTGAGACGCTGGAAGATATTGATGCCGCCATCGACGCAGCCCGCACAGCCAAGCCAGAGGTGGATCATGAGTGAGATAACGCGATACAAACTGCATTGCGGCTGGCTGTATGAGTGCGCTTCTTATTTCAAACCGGCTGCAATTCAGGATGACGTGCCGATGGTTCTGGCCTCCGACCATGACAGGCGCGTGGCTGAGCTTGAGGAAAAGCTCGAGGAGATGACGAAGAGAGCAGGAGAGTTCGAGGAAATGCTCTGCGCTCTCGAGACACTGACGGGGGTATATCGTCGCAGAGACCTCCACGGTGACAAGTCATGATCATGGTCATTGCCTTCCTTGCCACTGCCGTAACGACCCTTGCGCTGGTTCAGTCGCCCATGTGGGCATCCCTTCTGCCGTTTGTGATGTTTAGTTTGGAGATAGAGTCATGAGTATGCGCGAAGAGTTCGAGGCGTGGGCGATCGAATCCGGCGAAACAGCTTTATCGAAAGCTCACATGCTCAAGAGCGAAGACGGCGAGTATTACAACTACGCAGCAAAAACCTATTGGAAGGCATGGCAAGCCTCCCGCGCTGCACTAGCGATTGATATTGGCGAAGGCACCCCAGCAGGCGAATTCCGAGAAGGCGCAAAGGTTATAAGTATTTCCGAGGCTATTGCACGTATAGAAGCCGCTGGCGTACAGGTGAAATCATGAATCAACAAGCACCGCAGCCCTTCACGTGGGGCGAGCTCCTGGCCTGGGCGATCCTTGCCTTCTTCGCTTGGCTTTACTGTGAGGCTTACCAGATGCAGGGTGGGATATGGTAACGACGAAGTATTGCCCCCGCTGTAAATCCCCCGACCTTGCACGATTCTCAACGCTGAACCTCAAGCACTGCCCAGACTGCCGGATTGATATTCCCTGGCATTTGGATGAAGGGCAGAAGCCTCTGCTGGGTGGGCCTCCGCCTCAGAAAAACTAGCCGCTTACTTCCAAACAGATTCCCGCGGCAGAACGCCGACAACAGTCATGCACGACTCGTTGGCACAGACAATCATTGGGATTTTAAAATCAGCCCTAGCTACATACGAGTTATTGACTGCCATGAATTCAATACCTTCGCATTTAGGGCATTTCGGCTTTATCTCATCATCACGCAGCATATCCGTATAGCTCCTTAATAGATGGAGCGGTACTGATAGCACCTCTACCTACCCTTTTCAATTAATAGCCACCTGCCATTAGGCGGGATAGGAGAAGTCATGTCTGAAGAAAGCCTAGTTTATGGCCAGCTAACACCTGAAACATGGAACGACTTCGTTAAACGTCTTCGCCATGACTGCGTAGGTGCCGGGGTAAAAGAGCATTACACAGCCGATGCAATTTTTAAGGTTGAAGCCAAGCGGACTACCTACGGCATAGATCCAGACTACGGATGCACTCGTGTTGTCCTCTGGGAAGAAAGCGAGTGGTTTAGTCCTCAGGAGTATTGGAATGACGCTGAAGAGGATATGCAAGAGAACCTTGACCGTATCGCTATGGAACAAGGCGAATGTAAGTTTCTTGAGTTAAGCGAATATGATCAGTGGGAGATTCTGGCAGAGCTCGAAGATCACACAGTCACTGGGTGTAATGATCATTGGGAGTATGTGAACTCGCATTTCACTAAGGCTGCTGCTGAGGCATTCATTAAGCGTAAAAAGCATGATTATCCAAAAGGCCTGCGCGTGTACGTTGATGCCCAGTCTTACTGCTGGGAATACAACACCATTAAAGAAGCAATATTGAGCGGAAAGCTTCAGTACGTCGCTTAACCCCCTTCCCCTTCATTTATACACCTGCCCTGCAGGAGGCATCTATGAGCGTTTTATTTCTCACTCACGCTGAGGTGTGCGAGCTGACCGGCGCAAAAACCAAGGCGGGTCAGATTACGAATCTCAAGAAAAATGGTATACGGCACACGATCAAAGCCAATGGCTGGCCGGCCGTTAGCGCCTCGGCAGTCATTGGTGGCGTACAAGCACCCGAAGAAAGACCGAAATGGACGCCTAGAAAGGCAGGCTGAATATGGGAAGAAGGCCAAACAAGCCGGGCTCTATTGCTCGGCTGAGAGAAAGAAAGAAACCAAGTGGCACCATCTATTACTACTACGACGCAGGCGGAAAGCCACGTAAGGAGATACCTCTAGGAAGTGACTATGGCTTGGCAATTATGAAATATGCCGAGCTTGAACGGGACAGGACAGCAGATGCTATTAAGCGAGATGTGATCACCTTTCCCTATGTGGCTAGCCGGTACTTTGAGGAAATCGTCCCCAGCAAGTCACCGGCCACGCAGAAAGACAATGCCAGAGAGCTAAAGCAGCTGCTTTCGTTCTTTGGAGATCCACCGGCACCACTGGATGAGATTCAGCCTCAGCACATCAGGCAGTACCTGAACTTCCGAAAGGATGCCAAGGTTCGAGCTAACAGAGAAAAGGCCCTACTCTCCGCGATCTGGAACTACGCACGAGAGACAGGCTATACAGCGCTGGCAAACCCATGTTCAGGAGTAAAGGGGAATAAGGAAACGGGACGGGATGTTTACATCGAAGATTCGGTGTACAAGGCGGTACACGATGCGGCCGATGCAGGCCTGAGAGATGCGATGGATCTCGCCTACCTAACCGGGCAGCGAGTGGGCGACACGCTCAGGATGGATGAGCGAGATATCAGGGAGGGTCATATATGGGTAACGCAGTCAAAGACGAAGGCTAAGCGGCGTATTGAGATCAGCGGACAGCTGGCTGTATTGGTTGACCGAATCATGACCAGGAAGACCGGGCATAAAGTGCGATCAACAAAGTTGATTGTGACTGAGGATGGAATGGCGATGACAGCCAGTATGTTGCGGACTCGATTTGACGAAGCGCGTGAATCGGCTGGCGTCAATAAAGCAGCGTTTCAACTTAGAGATTTACGAGCTAAGGCAGGCACTGACAAGGCTGAGCTGAGTGGTGATATCCTACAGGCAAGGGACCAGCTAGGACATACGACGGTCGTCATGACCGAGGCCTACATCAGAGAGCGCAAGGGTAAGAAAATCACTCCTACCCGATAATTGCGGACCGGCCTATGATTTTGCGGACCGGTTTTTCAGGGCTCGAAACGCTCAAACCCGCATGGTTGTTGGTGCCCGGAGCCGGAATCGAACCGGCACGGAGTTTCCTCCGAGGGATTTTAAGTCCCTTGCGTCTACCGATTTCGCCATCCGGGCGGTAGCGCTCTACACTGAGCATTTAGCTAGGGATAGATAGCAAACAACCCAACTTAGCCAGCACAGCGAACAACAAAGTAAAAATAAAAAGCCCTACAGACCGCTAGATCTGCAGGGCTACATAGTGGAGGCCGAGGTCGGAATCGAACCGGCGTACACGGATTTGCAATCCGCTGCATGACCACTCTGCCACCCGGCCTCATAAGCCAACCCCAATTAAAGCGGAGCTGACTGACAAACTGGAGCGGGAAACGAGACTCGAACTCGCGACCCCGACCTTGGCAAGGTCGTGCTCTACCAACTGAGCTATTCCCGCGTCTTGGTGACGGGCGCCATTCTATACAATCCAACGACGCTGTCAACTCATTGATTCAAAAAAGTTATTTTTTCTTCGTTATGCTCAGATGCGGCCAAGCCGCAAGCAGATAACTGCACATAGACCAAAGCGTAAGCGCAGCCGCAATGATCAGAAGAACATACCCTGTCAAAACCCAGAACGTCAGTTGAGGAGGATTAGCCAACAGCACAATCAAAGACACCATCTGCGCCGCTGTTTTCCATTTTCCAAGACTAGATACAGCTACTTGAGCTCGCGCCCCTAATTCTGCCATCCACTCACGAAGGGCTGACACTACAATTTCTCGACCAATAATAATGGTAGCAGGCAACGTTAACCAAATAGTGGCATGTTCCTGCACCAGAAGCACCAAGGCCACCGCAACCATGAGCTTGTCAGCAACCGGGTCCAGGAAAGCTCCGAATGGAGTACTCTGTTTCCATCGACGAGCCAAGTAGCCATCCAGCCAATCAGTAAAACTAGCCAAGGCAAACACTGAACTCGCCGCCCAATAGCTCCAAGAAACCGGCAGGTAAAACAGAGCAATAAAGAAAGGAATGAGCAGAACGCGCAGAACAGTAAGCAGGTTAGGAATGTTCATTGGCACAGGAAATATATGAATGTCTGGACATTCTACTCACTGTGCAGTGCAGCATAAATCTGCTCAGCTAGTTTTTTGCTAATTCCTGGCGCCTTGGCTATCTCATCGACACTTGCACGATTAAGCTCTTGCAGGCCTCCGAAGTACTTAAGCAGCTCTCTACGCCGCTTCGGCCCTACTCCTGCAACATCTTCAAGTGTAGATGTCCTACGCGCCTTCCCTCTTCTTGCTCGATGCCCCGTAATAGCAAAGCGATGCGCCTCGTCACGAATCTGCTGTATCAGGTGCAATGCAGGAGAGTGACCCGGCAAGCTGAACTCATTAGAGGGATCATTCAGATAGAGTGTCTCCAAACCTGGCTTGCGAGTCACACCCTTAGCCACACCCAACAAGACGAGATCCGGAACCGCCAGCTCTTGAAGCACATCACGAGCCATTGCCAACTGCCCCTTACCGCCATCCACCAGCAAGATATCAGGCATTTTACCCTCCCCATCCTTGAGCTTACTGAAACGACGGGTCAACGCCTGATGCATGGCAGCATAATCATCACCTGCCGTGACACCCTCAATATTGTATCGGCGATAATCGGATTTAATAGGCCCCTCAGGACCAAACACCACACAGGAAGCAACTGTAGCCTCCCCACTTGAGTGGCTAATATCAAAGCACTCCAACCTTTGTGGCGCCTCAGCCAACCCCAACACATCCGTAAGCGCCTCAAAACGAGCAGCCATATGCTGGCGATTAGCAAGCCGAGTATTAAGCGCCTGCTCAGCATTTGTCACAGCCAATTGCTGCCAGCGGGCACGAGTGCCTCGAACACGATGCGAGATCTCAAGACCTCGAGAATGCAATTCGTTAAAGGCACTTATGAGGGTTGGGAAGTCCTCATGAACGGTATTTACGATGACTTCATCGGGCAAATCCCGCTCCATATGAGCAAGATAATACTGTTCCAAAAATGCAAGAAGAACGTCATGGGGCTCCTCCTCAATCGCAACCTGCGGGAAAAAGTTTTTGCTACCAAGAACACGGCCGCCACGCACAGTGATTAGATGAACGCATGCACCACCCGGATTCACCATCGCAGCGATAACATCTACATCCCCGCTCCCACCCTCTATATGCTGCTGATCCTGCACTCGTCGCACTAAGGCAATTTGATCACGCAGCTCGGCGGCCCGTTCAAAATCCAAAGCCATGGCAGCCTTTTCCATAACTGCACTTAGCTCTTCAGCCAAGGCATTGCTGCGCCCCTCTAGGAACATAGCCGAATGACGAACATCTTCAGCATATTCCTCTCGGGAAACCATATTGGTGCACGGACCCTTGCAGCGCTTGATTTGATATTGAAGACAGGGGCGAGTACGGTTCTTGAAAAAACCGTCCTCACACTGGCGCACCATAAATGCCTTTTGCAAGAGATTCAGACTTTCTCGGATAGCACCCGCACTCGGATACGGACCGAAATAGCGGCCCTGTTCCTTTTTAGCGCCTCTGTGGATAGCAAGCCGAGGAAATTCATCCTCAGTTGACAGAAAGACATAAGGATAGGATTTGTCATCCCGAAGGAGAATATTGTAAGGGGGGCGTAACTGCTTGATAAGGTTCTGCTCAAGCAGAAGCGCCTCTGTCTCATTCCCAGTAATAGTTATCTCAATCTGGGAAATTTTTGCTACTAACGCCGCTGTCTTGGGAGCCAAGCCAGTTTTGCGGAAGTAACTCGAAAGGCGCTTTTTGAGATTCTTTGCTTTTCCGACATAAAGCACCTTGGAGCTTTCGTCGAACATTCGATAAACACCTGGCCGAGAACTGCAGCCAGAAAGAAAAGCAGAAGGATCAAACGTTTCGGTCATTTCAACTCGTAGCGTCTACCATCCCGTGACGAACTGCCAATAAAGCCAGCTCCACATCACTGGTAATGGAGAGTTTCTCGTAAATACGATAACGATAGGTGTTAACGGTCTTGGGCGACAGGCAAAGCTTATCGGAGATCACCTGAACCTTATGGCAATTAGCAATCATCAATGCGATCTGGATTTCGCGCTCTGAAAGAAGATCAAACGGCGAGCCATTGCTTTGAGGTTGAAAAGACTTTAGCGCTAACTGCTGAGCAATCTGAGCGCTTATGTATCGCTGACCGCCAAATGCATGACGTATAGCAGTAATCATCTCCTGGATATCCGCACCTTTTGTAAGATAACCAGAAGCCCCAGCCTGCAACAGACGAGTCGGAAAGGGATCTTCCTCACATGCCGTTACTGCAATGACCTTTACCTCGGGATGACTACGAAGAAGCTTTCGAGTAGCTTCCAAGCCGCCGATGCCTGGCATCTTGACGTCCATGAGGACCACATCAGGCTTTAACTCTCTGACAAGCTTTAATCCATTCTCGCCAGAATCTGCCTGACCAATGACCTGAATGCCATCGACATCCGCCAACATACGGATAATACCGGCCCTTACCAGATCATGGTCGTCGACCACCAGCACTTTAATCACCGTGCACCTCATAACGCTGATGCATAAGCCAATTACAAGCCTAAGACTCGTCTCAAGCTAATAAATGCGAAAGAATGTGTAGCGACTATACACAAGTCAGAGATAAACGCACGATGACTTGGAGCAAGAAGATGGCGGAGGCGGTGAGATTCGAACTCACGGAAGAGTCTCCCCTTCGACGGTTTTCAAGACCGTTGCCTTAAACCACTCGGCCACACCTCCGCAGGTGCGGGGCGCAATATTACCCGAACGAAACACGCTGTCAAACACTTAAATCTATTTTTTTTCAAAGAGTTGTTATTATCTTATGGTATGAATAGGTTTCGACCACATTAGGAGTGTCGTTATGAACGAGCGTCAATATGCCTTCAACCCTGCGGTTGCCGAACGGCGCGACATCAGTCGCACGCTGCGCAACACCTATGCTCTGTTGGGAATGACGCTGGCCTTCAGTGGCTTGGTAGCTTACGTCTCGCAGCAGATGCGCGTTGCATATCCCAACATATTTGTAGTTCTGATCGGCTTTTATGGTCTGTTCTTTCTCACTGTGAAATTGCGTAACAGTGGCTGGGGGCTGGTCAGCACGTTTGCGCTTACCGGCTTCATGGGCTACACCCTAGGCCCGATACTGAATATGTATCTGGGCTTGCCTAATGGCGGAAGCATCATTTCTTCTGCCTTAGGCATGACTGCCCTGGTCTTCTTTGGCCTGTCGGCATATGCACTGATTACCCGCAAAGACATGAGCTTTTTGTCGGGCTTTCTAATGGCCGGATTCTGGATATTGCTAGGCGCAATAGCGCTGTCGTTCTTTGTGAATATCAGCGGCTTGCAGCTTGCGATCAGTGCGGGCTTTGTACTGTTTGCCTCGGCAGCAATTCTGTTCCAAACCAGCGCCATCATCCATGGCGGGGAAGATAATTACATCATGGCTACCATCAGCCTATACGTCTCGATATACAATCTGTTTGTCAGCCTGCTTCAGTTGCTAGGCTTTGCCAGCAGCAATGATTAACGAGACGTGCACTGGAGAGGCCCGCTTCGGCGGGCCTTTTTTATTTATGAAATTTGCTATCGTTGTATTTTCCGCACCTCACTCGCCCTCCTCCCGAAGAGCCCTTCGGTTTGCTGAGGCCGTGTTGTTCGCGCACCATGAAATCACTCGTCTTTTTTTCTATCAGGATGGAGTACACAATGCCTCTTCATCCATCGTAACGCCTCAGGATGAGCAAGACTGGGCGGGCCAATGGGGCTTATTCATTCAGCAAAATAAGCTGGATTCAGTCGTCTGCATTTCTGCCGCTTTACGGCGCGGCATTCTGAGCTCGGAAGAGGCTCATCGCCATGGGCGCCAGAGTGCCAACCTTTACGAGCCCTGGCAGCTTTCTGGTCTAGGGCAGCTTCATGAGGCTGCACAGGAAGCCGATCGCCTCATTTGCTTTGGAGACATTTAATGGCAAAGTCGCTGCTCATTATTAGTCGGCAAGCGCCATGGTCGGGCATGGCAGCCCGAGAAGCTCTAGACATTGCCCTAGCAGGCGGCGCTTTCGATTTACCCATTGCCATGCTCTTCATGGATGACGGTGTTTTCCAATTACAACCCTCTCAGGCCGCTTCACATCTTGAGCAAAAAGATCTGACCGCTAATCTACAAGCTCTTCCCTTGTTCGGCGTAGACAAACTGTATGCATTAGAAAGCAGCTTACTGGAGCGCAACGTAATGCAATCAATGCTTGAACTGGAAGTTGAGATCCTATCTACCGAAGAGGCTCGGCTGCTTTTAAATCAGCACGACATGGTGATTACGCTGTGAAGACGCTTCACCTTATCTCGGCTTCGCCTTTCCAGAGCAGGATGCTAGACAGCGCCCTGCCGCTACTTGCGGAGCAGGATGCACTTTTATTAATGGGCGACGCTACATACCTGCTACAAGAAAGCTCGCGAACAGCGGCTCTGCTTGAAACACTTCAAACCGGCGTCAAAGGCTTTGCTCTTCAAGAAGATGTCGAGGCCCGTGGACTCAGAGAAACATCTCGTTTTGAAATGATTGACTATGATCGTTTTGTGGCTCTTTGTGTAGCTTATGACAAGGTACATAGCTGGCCATGACTGCACTCAATGTTGACAAGGAAGGCTATTTACTGGATCTAGGAGACTGGTCCGTTGAAATAGCTGAGGAGCTAGCTCTTCGAGAGGGTCTCTCTCTTACGCCTGAACACTGGGAAATCCTTCATGCTCTTAGAGATTTCTATGCTGAGTTCCAGCTTTCCCCAGCTAATCGTCCGCTGATTAAATATATTGCGCAAACCTTAGGTCCCGAGAAGGGTAACAGCCTTCATTTGAATCTCCTTTTCAAAGGAAGCCCCGCCAAGCTAGCAGCCAAGCTGGCAGGACTTCCAAAACCGACTAATTGCTTATGATAACGACGCCTGAAGAACATCCCTTTGCTCAATTCATACGCATACTCGGCAAAGGTAAACGCGGTTCACGCAGCCTAACTCGCGAAGAAGCCCAGTGCGCCATGGGGATGATCCTTGAGGGAAATGTCGAGGATGCTCAACTCGGCGCTTTTCTTATGCTGCTTCGACACAAGGAAGAAAGCGCAGAAGAGCTTGCCGGCTTTACCGATGCTATTCGAGCACATCTCAACGCCCCGACCATTCCAGTAGATCTGGACTGGCCTAGCTATGCAGGTAAAAAACGCCACTTACCATGGTTTCTGCTTGCCACCAAATGCCTGTCATCCCATGGTGTGCGGATTCTGATTCACGGCGGCGGCGCTCATACAGCAGGACGACTATATACTGAGCAGGTTCTAGAAACGCTGGGTATTCATCTTTGTAACGATTGGCACCAGACACAGGAAGCTTTAAATAAAGACCACCTGGCGTTTATGCCACTGGAAAACTGGATGCCTGCCTTGCAGCATATGATCAACTTACGCAATACGTTGGGATTGCGTTCGCCTATTCATTCGCTGGTCAGACTGTTAAATCCGCTCAACGCAACTTGCATCCTGCAAAGTATCTTTCACCCAGGCTATCAACCCATTCACCGTGAAGCCAGCCGCCTGTTAGGCGACAAGGCTATCGTGATTAAAGGCGAAGGCGGTGAAATTGAAGTCAACCCAGACAATGATTTTCATCTCTATGGCACAGAGTACGGCACTGAATGGAATGAAGCCTGGTCTGCACTTTCAGAAAGAAGACACGTCAAACCTGAGCGGCTGGATGCCAATCATCTATTAGATGTATGGACCGGCAAAGCAAACGATGCCTACGGCGAACTGGCCGTTCTTTCTACGATAGCCTTGGGTTTGAGAGCGCTTGGCCACAGCCGGGAAGCCGCTCTAGCCAAGGCAAAAGATTACTGGAGCCAACGTCACTAATAGACGGCTCCACAATACGGAGAGGAGCCGATGGGCCTATTGATAGAAGGCAAATGGCAGGACCGCTGGTACGACACCGGCGAAGATGGAAGCTTCAAGCGGGAAAGCGCCCAGTTCAGACACTGGGTAACGCCCACTGGTGAGCCTGGCCCTACAGGCGAGGCAGGCTTCGAGGCAGAGCCTAACCGCTACCGCTTGTATGTTTCTCTAGCCTGCCCCTGGGCTCATCGCACCCTTATTTTCCGAAAGCTTAAAGGCCTTGAGAGTATTATCGACGTATCCGTTGTTAGTTGGCTTATGAAGGACAAAGGATGGACTTTTGATCAAACGCTCGGCTCAACGGGTGACACACTTGATGAAGCCAAGCGGTTTCTTTATGAGCGCTACCTAGAGGCTACACCTCATTACACAGGTCGCGTTACAGTACCAATGCTTTGGGATAACAAGCATAAGCGCATCGTTAACAATGAGTCTGCCGATATCATCCGCATGATGAATCATGCATTTGACGGACTGACAGGCAACAGCATCGATTTTTATCCAGAACCATTACAGCAAGACATCGACTCACTTAACGAGCTTATCTATGCCAAGGTGAATAACGGTGTTTATAAGGCTGGATTTGCAACAGAGCAGTACGCTTACGAACTCGCCTTTGAAGAGCTGTTTACTACTCTTGATCAACTAGAAAATCGCCTGAGCAGGCATCGCTATCTGACAGGAAAATACCTGACAGAAGCAGATTGGCGACTTTTTACAACATTAATACGGTTCGACTCAGTCTATTACGGACACTTCAAATGCAATCTACGCCGCATTACAGACTACCCTAACCTTCAGGGATGGCTGAAGGAGCTCTATCAGTGGCCAGGCATTGCAGGGACTGTCAACTTTGAGCATATCAAGCATCACTATTATGGCAGTCACGAAACGATTAACCCTAACGGGATCATTCCCAAAGGGCCAGCACTCGACTTAACGTCGCCTCACGATCGAGAGCAGTTGCCCGCTGTAGGTTTATGGCAGCGTGACCGTTAAGGATGCGATTGGCCTTCGAACCAGGCCAGCTTTTCACGCAAGGTTACGACCTCACCTACGATTATTAGCGTAGGCGCATGAACCTCATGGCGCGCTACGAGAACAGGTAAATCTGCCAGCGTTCCCGTAAATACACGCTGACTTGAGGTGGTGCCTTGCTGAACCAAGGCGGCCGGCGTACAAGCGTCACGCCCGTGCTTGATAAGCTGCTCGCAAATGATTGGTAGCCCAACCAACCCCATATAAAAAACCAACGTTTGCCCCGGAGAGGTCAAATCACTCCATGGCAAATCACACGTGTCATTTTTTAAATGGCCTGTGATAAAGCGTACAGATTGGGCATAGTCTCTATGCGTCAGCGGTATGCCGGCATAGGCCGCACAGCCACTGGCAGCTGTAATACCCGGCACTACCTGGAATCCGATCCCATGGGCAGCCAGACGCTCAATTTCTTCGCCCCCGCGCCCAAAGATAAACGGATCGCCGCCTTTAAGCCTTAGAACACGCTTACCTTGACCGGCCAGATCAATTAAAAGCTGATTGATTTCTTCTTGCGGAACCGCGTGCTCAGCCCTTTTTTTGCCTACATAGATTCTATCAGCGTCTCTACGACACATATCCAGGATAGCGGGAGCAACCAAGCGATCGTATAAGACTACATCGGCCTGCTGCATGAGGCGTAAAGCCCTGAATGTCAGCAAGTCAGGATCACCCGGTCCCGCGCCCACCAGATAGACTTCGCCCTTAACGCTTGAGGATGCGTTACAAAGTTTCTCTTCAAGCAAACGCTCAGCTACTTGAGGCTGGCCAGCGAGTACCTTTTCGCCAATTTCGCTTTGGAATACCTCTTCCCAGAAGACGCGCCTCGCCTGGACATCACCAAAACGGCGCTTAACCTTAGAACGAAATTTCTTAGCCAGGCCGGCTAGCTCACCATATGCAGCAGGTATCCAACTCTCTAGTTTGGCTCGTACAAGCCGAGCCAAGACAGGCGCATCTCCCCCGCTCGAAACTGCGACAATCAAAGGTGAGCGGTCAATAATTGCAGGAAAGATAACAGTGCACAGTGAAGGAGAGTCCACCACATTAACTGGCACACCTATCGCCTTGGCTTGGGCCGAAACCTGGATGTTAAGGTCTTCATTATCGGTTGCAGCAATAACCAGGACGGCCCCACCCATATCATCTGCCTGGTAGGGCCGCTCGATCAACGAATCGCCACCATTTTCAATCAATTCTCGCATGGCCGGATGAATGCGTGGCGCAACAACCTTGAGCATTGCCCCAGCATCCTTAAGTAAACGCGCCTTGCGTAAAGCGACCTCACCTCCACCAACAATCAGTACAGGGCGGCCGCTCAGATTGTGAAACAGTGGCAAGAACTCCATCAGCCAATAACCTCAACGCCACCCATGTACGGCTTGAGGACTTCCGGCACGCGAATGGTTCCATCGGCTTGCTGATAATTTTCCAGCACAGCCACTAACGTACGACCCACTGCTAAGCCCGAGCCGTTTAATGTATGTACGAGCTCTGGCTTGCCCGTTTCCGGGTTACGCCACCGAGCCTGCATACGGCGCGCTTGGAAATCACCGCAATTAGAGCAGGAAGAAATCTCGCGATATTTATCCTGACTCGGAATCCATACTTCAAGGTCATACGTTTTGGTGGCACTGAAGCCCATATCGCCAGTGCAGAGAGCAAGCACACGATAGGGCAACTCTAGAAGTTGCAGAACACGCTCAGCATGACCTGTCAGAGCCTCTAATGCCTCGAAAGATTTTGCAGGCTCAACGATATGTACCATTTCAACCTTATCGAACTGGTGCTGACGGATCATGCCCCGCGTATCGCGTCCGGAAGCACCCGCCTCGCTACGGAAGCATGGGGTATGGGCTACCAACTGAATAGGCAGTGCCTTGGTGTCCAAAATCCTGCCTGCTGCGATATTGGTCAATGTGACCTCCGCAGTCGGGATCAGATAAAGCGGACTTTCACCGTCACGCGGAACCTTGAACAGATCTTCCTCAAACTTAGGAAGCTGCCCTGTGCCTTGTAAGGTCTCGGCCTGGACAAGATAAGGTGTGTAAGCCTCCTCGTAACCATGCTCGCCCGTATGCAGATTGATCATAAACTGCGCCAATGCACGGTGTAGACGGGCTATAGGGCCTCGCATCAAGACAAAGCGAGCACCCGAGAAGCGAGAGGCCGTATCAAAATCCAACCAACCATGAGCTTCACCCAGGGTTACATGATCCTTAACCTCAAAGTCAAAACGCTTAGGAGTGCCCCAACGGCGAACCTCTACGTTCTCCTCCTCGCTGGTGCCTACTGGAACGGACTCATGTGGCAAGTTAGGCAGCCCTAGCAGCAGAGCATCCAATTCAGACTGAATCACGTCCAGCTCACGCTTGGCGGTCTCCAGTTCGCCTCCCATACGGTCCACATCGGCCAGAAGCGGCGCGATGTCTTCACCGCGCGCCTTGGCTTGACCAATGGCCTTTGATCGACTGTTACGTTCAGCCTGAAGCTCCTCGGTACGTGTTTGCACAGACTTGCGAGTTGATTCCAAGGATTCGATGCGCTGTACATCAAGCGTGAAACCACGCGCGGCAAGGCGTTCTGCCACTTCCTGAGGCTGTGTACGTACCAGTTTTGCATCAAGCATGTTTTTTCTCGTATCAGAGTTTTGTCAATGACAGGCCTGCCCACGTAGCAAGCAAACCACCTACGACGCTGGCCGTGGCATATCCAATGGCAAGCAAAGCCTGGCCACCTTCCAGCAAGCGTAATGTATCAAGGGAAAAGGAAGAAAAAGTTGTTAAGCCACCTAGAAAGCCAACGATAAGCCCTGCTCTTAGCTCCGCAGGCACATCAGGTCGAATAAGGAAAAGACCGTATAAAACACCGATCAGCAAGCAGCCCACATAGTTGACGATCAATGTGCCCATGTAGAAATGCTTAGGCCAGCTCGCCGTTATCCAGGATGTCGTGATAAATCGCAACAGAGTGCCTAGTACACCACCCGCTGCGATAGCCAGGATCATGGGCGTCATGGCGCTTTCCGCCGCTGGCGCAGACTGGCCCTATCCAAGTCAGCCAAATGACTGAGCTTGTCACGAATTTTTAGTTCTAAACCGCGCGGTACAGGCTCGTAGTAATGAACCGGCGCCTTATCCTCGGGAAAATAATCTTCACCTGCCGCATATGCATCAGGTTCATCATGTGCATAGCGATACTCCTCACCATACCCCAACGACTTCATCAGTTTGGTTGGCGCATTACGAAGATGTACAGGAACTTCATGAGAGCCATTCTGCCTGACATCTGCCATTGCCATGTTGAATGCTTTGTATACCGCATTGCTTTTAGGCGCACAGGCCAAGTAAACCAAGGCCTGCGCAATAGCAAGCTCACCCTCCGGGCTGCCCAACCGCTCTTGGACATCCCAGGCAGAAAGACAGATTGATAATGCACGCGGATCGGCATTACCGATATCTTCACTGGCCATCCGCACAACACGACGAGCAATGTAGAGCGGATCGCAGCCTCCATCGATCATACGGGCATACCAATATAAGGTTGCGTCGGGATTAGAACCCCGAACAGACTTATGCAACGCAGAAATTTGATCGTAAAACGCTTCACCGCCTTTATCGAAACGGCGGCGCCCATCACCGAGCAAGCTTTGTAAAAGATCCGGACTTATGTCTGTGCCGTCTTCAGCCAGATCGGCCGCATTTTCAAGTAGATTGAGTAACCTGCGGCCATCTCCATCGGCAGCGGCCAACAAAATTTTCCGACTTTCCTCTGGAAGCCTTAACCGGCGCTTACCAAGGCCCTTGTCTTCAAACAGCGCTCGATTAGTAAGCTGAGTTAAGGCCTCTTCATCCAGGCTTTTGAGAACATAAACACGTGCTCTCGAAAGAAGCGCATTATTAAGTTCAAAAGAAGGGTTCTCAGTCGTCGCTCCAATAAACAAAAGGGTGCCGTCTTCCACATAGGGAAGAAACGCATCTTGCTGGGATTTATTGAAGCGGTGAACTTCATCAACGAACAATATGGTTCGACGCCCATACTGAGCAGCCTGCTGCCGGGCTATCTCAACAGCCTGACGGATCTCCTTTACACCGGAAAGAACCGCCGAGATCGTCTCGAAATGAGCATCGCTGACTTCAGCCAGCAAACGCGCCAATGTCGTCTTGCCGACGCCTGGTGGGCCCCAGAAAATCATGGAATGCAGCGCGCCCTGCTCCAGTGCTTCTCGCAGAGGTTTTCCTCGGGCAAGCAAATGCTGCTGGCCAACGTATTCGTCCAGGGTGGTGGCACGCATACGAGCAGCCAGCGGCTGGGCCACAGGCGTTGCGCGGAATAGATCCATGGGGCAGGATCACTCCTGAATGACGTCGGCACCTTTAGGAATTTCAAACACGAATTCCGAGGCGTTTACCGGCTCATTCATTTTTACGTTGAAGAACAGGATATTGGTGCGTTGACCGACGCTATCGATCAGCTGCATATCGTTGATTACGTTACCGCGAAATGAGAGGCGCAAGCTGTCAAACAGCGTATCGCTGGTTTTAGGCTTGAGCACAAAATCAGTCACGTTACCGCTTTGCTTGTAGGTAATTGTAAAACTGTCCTCAATCTTCGACACATCACCGGACAATAGCAACGCAGGCGTCTGGGTTAGGCGCTGATCCAGCTTCTGAATAGTCACCTGCTCAAGGTCTGGATCGTATAGCCATACCTTTTGCCCATCAGACACCAGCAACTGCTCCATGGGAGAATCTGTATGCCAACGAAAAAGACCTGGCCGCTTGAGACTCAAATTACCCGCAGTCTCCTGAAGACGGGTCCCGGAGCCATCTAGAGTCAGCTGGGAAAAGCGAGCCGTCATGGTCTGCGCTTTCTCCAGATACTGGGAAAGACGGTTCGCTGCATCCGATGCAGCCTGAGCCGAGACGCTTAGAAAAGTTGTAATTGCTAGGGCAAACAAGCGAGTCAATCGCATGGAATTCCTCTTAAACATTGGTTAATCACGCACAGGAGAAGGTGCAATCACCTCTCTTGAACCGTTCGTATTCATAGGCGTGACAACTCCAGCCATCTCCATAGCCTCGATCATTCGCGCAGCACGGTTATAACCGATCTTGAGCTTGCGCTGAACTGCAGAAATCGAGGCCCTGCGGCTTTCCGTTACAAAGCGGACAGCCTCATCGTAAAGGGGATCGTCTTCATTTCCTTCACTGCCATCACCACCGCTACCACCCTCAAACGAGCCACCGCCCTCATCTGCCCCCGCAAGGATGTCTTCAATGTAGTCAGGCGCGCCGCGTTGTTTCCAGGCTTCAACCAGGCGATGCACCTCGTCATCTGAGACGAAGGCGCCATGGACACGAATAGGAAGACCCGTGCCTGGTGGGAGATAGAGCATGTCACCATGCCCCAGCAGCTGCTCTGCACCACCTTGATCAAGAATGGTTCGAGAGTCGATCTTGCTCGATACTTGGAAAGCCATACGCGTCGGGATGTTGGCCTTGATCAGGCCGGTAATCACATCTACCGAAGGGCGCTGCGTGGCCAGGATCAGGTGAATACCTGCAGCACGCGCCTTTTGAGCAATACGCGCAATCAGTTCTTCCACTTTTTTGCCAACAATCATCATCATGTCGGCGAATTCATCGACAACTACAACGATCGTAGGCAGCGCCTTTAGAAGCGGCGCTTCGTCATCCATGCTTTCGCGTCGATAAAGAGGATCTGTCAGAGGTGTCCCTGCCTCCTCCGCGTCCTTGATCTTGCGGTTGAAGCCAGCAAGGTTTCTGACCCCCATAGCAGCCATGAGCTTATAGCGCCGCTCCATTTCGGCTACGCTCCAGCGCAGCGCATTGGCAGCCTCTTTCATGTCCGTCACGACAGGGCAAAGAAGGTGTGGAATACCTTCGTAGATAGACAATTCCAACATCTTGGGGTCGATCATGATCAACCGCGCTTCTTCGGGCGTCGACTTGAACAGGATCGACAGAAGCATAGCGTTTACGCCAACGGACTTACCCGAACCTGTGGTACCCGCTACAAGCAGGTGCGGCATTTTGGCCAGATCCGCGATAACAGGCCTACCGCCAATGTCATGGCCTAGGGCGAGCGTCACGGGCGACTTAGAGGCCTCATACTCAGGAGACTCCAGCACTTCAGAAAAACGCACCATCTGTCGGTCTTCATTTGGAATCTCGATACCGACGGTAGTCTTGCCCGGAATGACTTCAACAACCCGAACACTGAAAACAGCCAGTGAGCGAGCCAGATCCTTCGCCAAGTTAGAAATACGGCTGACTTTTACCCCAGCGGCAGGTTGTATCTCGAAACGAGTAATGACCGGTCCCGGGTGAACCGATTCGACTATGACTTCGACACCAAACTCCTTGAGCTTTATCTCAAGCAGACGTGACATGGTCTCAAGTGACTCTGGAGAAAAACTCTGCTGTTTTTTCTCTGCCGGATCCAGCAAGGATATCGGTGGTATCGTGCCTTCAACGGCTGAATCAACAACGTGCGCGGCAGACGGAGCGGATCGTTTTGCCTCGATCGGCTTAGGGATTGGAGCAGGCGCTGGCATATTGATCTGAGGTGCCGGCTTGGCAGCCTGAGGCTTTTCCACTACAGACCGTTCATTAACTGGCATAGCGGGAGCGGACTTGCGCTCAGGCACCAGAACTTCATCATCAAGCTCAACGGTTTCAACGACACGCTCACGAGTCTTTTTAGCTTCTCGCTTGATAGGCGCCTGAGGTTCTTCCTCCTCAACCTCAAGCTCTTCATCGTCGTAATACTCTTCATCCTGCAGTTGTGAAGCAAGACGCTTCCGCTCACCGCGGCTACCCATCCAGCGGCTGGCGCCTCCCTGAATAAGCTCAAATAAATCAAGCGTAATCTTTCCTGTCAGGTCCATGACCTTAAACCAGGAAAGATCAGTGAAAACGGTCAAGCCCAACAGGAATACTGCTAAAAATAGCAATGTACTGCCCTGCACATTTAGAGCATTAAGAGCAAGTTGTCCTAGGCTTTCTCCAAGCGCACCGCCTGCCGACGCCGGCAAATGGGCGTCAGCGTGAAAGTGAATGTAAGCCAGTGCAGAGCCTGCCAGAATAAGGAAAACCAGTCCGGTCAGACGCCATGAAAACAGCCACCCGCTCCATTCCCATGGCATATAGCGATGCCTGAATACCTGCCAGGTTTTGATACCCAACAGCAACGGAAAGATGAAAGCGAAGTACCCCAACGCCATGAAGAGGACATCAGCCAGCCATGCGCCAGCACGTCCTGCAGCGTTGTGGATCTGATCTATACGACTGGTATGCGTCCAGCCTGGATCAGAGGGGTCATAGGTCAATAAAGCCATCAGTGTATACAGACACAATGCGGCTAATGCGATAAGCAACACCTCCTTCAAACGATAATGAAGGTGTTCGCGCCACTGTGTCACATGGCTGGCAGAAGTAGATTGTTTCAAACGCGACTTTTCCTGCACCGACAACGTGAAGATGAAAAGAAACAAGGCAGCATTCTACGACCCTACGCAGCTCGTTCCATACGAAAAACCGAGTCGCAACAACAATGACCTATTTTTACCACGACTTTAGCCGTGAACCATGCATTGGAACATTCTTTTGCTGTTGTGACAAAGAGTTATGCAGCATTCCTCAACAAAGTTTAAATCAAAAGGGAAAACTGGCGCTTGCCAGTAATCGGAGTTAGCCTGAAGACTACTTTGTTAACCCCCTCCCCTTCCATGCTGACTTGGTTGAAACGCGACTTTATACAATTTCCGCCGCTCAGTAGTGCGCTGAGCGAACCTAATGGGCTGCTTGCGATAGGCGGCGACCTTTCACCCGAGCGCTTGATTGCCGCTTATCGTCACGGCTGCTTTCCATGGTTCCAGGCTGACCAACCCATTCTTTGGTGGTCACCCGACCCCAGAACGGTATTGATACCTGCAGAGATCCATATCTCTCGCAGCCTTGCAAAGCTGATTCGTCAGCAACGCTTTACGGTGACCTTCGACAAAGATTTTGCGCAGGTTATCAAGGGGTGCTCTGAACCACGAGATTATACCCACGAAACATGGATCACCTCGGAAATGCAGCAGGCCTATGTAGAGCTTTACAAACGAGGCATTGCTCATTCAGTCGAAGTTTGGGAGGAAGACTCGCTCGTCGGCGGCCTGTATGGCTTGGCAATCGGTAAACTATTCTTTGGAGAGTCCATGTTTAGCCGCACCGCCAACGCGTCCAAGGTTGGTTTCGCTACATTGGCTCAGCAACTGGCAGAATGGGACTTCGCGCTGATTGATTGCCAGATGCCCACGCGACATCTTGAAAGCTTTGGCGCGACGAGCATTTCTCGTACGCAATTTTCGAACTATTTGGCACGATACCTGGACGAAACATCTAAAGCAGACTGGTCTTCGCAACCGGCATGACAGGATTGATTACCTTCCTCATGTTTTCCTAGAGGTAGATTATGAGTGAGCTGGCCCGATTGAAGTTTTACGCCACTCAGCCGCACACATGCAGTTACCTGCCTGACCAGCAGGCAACCACGCTCTTTCTCGACCCCGCCCAACCCATGAGCGGCCAGCTATATGCCGAACTCTCTGAATTAGGTTTCAGGCGCAGCGGAGATCATCTTTATCGACCTCACTGCCAGCAATGCAAGGCGTGCGTTCCGGCACGTATTCGCGCTGCCGATTTTGTTCCCGATAGACGTCAGAAGCGTATTCTCAAGCGAAATGCAGATATCACCATTGAAAAGCGTAGGCCTCGCTTTACAGAAGAGCATTATCGACTATATGCACGCTACATTACGGAACGGCATGCAGACGGAGACATGTACCCTCCAAGCCGAGAACAGTTTACGACCTTTCTTATCCGGGAGCTGCCTTACGCCTTTTTTTACGAAATGCGCTTGGGCGAACGCTTGGTTGGCGTTGCAGTAACCGATGTGTTACCCAACGGACTGTCTGCAGTGTATACCTTCTATGATCCAGACGAGGAACGTAGAAGTCTTGGTACGTTTGGCATTCTCTGGCAGATCGCGGAAACGGCACGCCTGAATCTTGAAGCGGTTTATCTCGGTTATTGGATCAAAGGCTGTCGAAAGATGTCCTATAAGACTCAATATCGGCCAATCGAACTTTTTGTCAATCAACGCTGGGTTCGAGTGTCCTGACATCAGACATGGCATCGATTGAGTTTTTCGGGCACAATGCATGCCGATTTTCCGCCTGGATGGTCCAGGCATTTTTATGTTACCGAGGGGCTTCATAACCTATGTCGAAAGAAGACAGCTTCGAAATGGAAGGTACTGTCGTCGACACCCTGCCTAACACCATGTTCCGCGTGGAGTTGGAAAATGGGCACGTCGTTACGGCGCATATTTCTGGAAAGATGCGCAAGAACTACATTCGTATCCTAACCGGAGACAAGGTGCGCGTGGAACTGACGCCCTACGATCTGAGTAAAGGTCGAATCACGTATCGCGCTCGTTGATACCTCCACAAAAAAGCCCGGCATATGCCGGGCTTTTTTGTGGGCGCAACCTTATGCAGGCTCCGCTGTGGTTTCGTACTCAAAGGCCAACTCATCACCCTTGAGATCGATGTGAACCACGCCCCCATGTTCAGCCAACTCACCAAACAAAATCTCTTCAGCCAGCGGCCGCTTGATCTTATCCTGAATAAGACGCCCCATGGGCCGAGCTCCCATCTGAGGATCATAACCATTGGTAGCCAGCCAGCCGCGGGCAGCATCCGAGACCTCAAGCTGAACGCGTTTATCTTCCAGCTGAGCTTGCAACTCAGTGAGGAATTTATCCACGATGCTCTTGATGGTTTCGTGGCTAAGGCGACCAAACTGGATAATGGTATCCAGGCGGTTACGGAACTCAGGTGTAAAGCTCTTCTTGATAACTTCCATTGCGTCGGTTGAGTGATCTTGCAACGTGAAGCCGATCGAGGCACGAGAAGCGGTTTCAGCACCTGCGTTGGTCGTGAGAATCACAATAACGTTACGGAAATCAGCCTTACGGCCGTTGTTATCCGTCAACGTACCATGATCCATGACCTGCAGAAGCAGGTTAAAGACCTCAGGATGCGCCTTTTCGATCTCATCAAGCAGAAGTACACAATGCGGCGTCTTGGTAATAGCTTCAGTCAGCAGACCGCCCTGGTCAAAGCCAACGTAGCCAGGAGGCGCACCGATCAAACGCGAAACGGTATGACGCTCCATATACTCCGACATATCGAAGCGGATCAATTCGATCCCTAACGCTTTAGCTAGCTGTCTTGCCACCTCTGTCTTACCAACACCGGTAGGACCGGCAAACAGGAAGGAGCCGACGGGCTTGTCGGGCGATTTAAGACCAGCTCGCGAGAGCTTGATAGCAGTCGACAGCGAGTCGATTGCCATGTCCTGACCAAATACCGTCAATTTCAGATCGCGCTCCAGATTACGCAGAAGCTCCTTGTCCGAAGTATTGACCGTCTTTGGAGGAATTCGAGCAATCTTGGCAACGATGTCCTCAACCTGTGCGACTTCGATACGCTGCACACGCTTCGATTCAGGCTGTAATCGCTGGAAAGCACCCGCCTCATCAATGACGTCGATAGCCTTGTCCGGCATATGTCGATCATTAATATAACGCGCAGCCAAATCAGCGGCGGCACGCAGTGCCTCATCACTGTACTCAATACCATGATGTTGCTCAAAGCGAGCTTTCAGGCCTCGCAAGATACCAAAGGTGTCTTCAACGGAAGGCTCAACCACATCAACTTTCTGGAACCGGCGCGCCAAGGCACGATCTTTCTCAAAAATACCGCGGAATTCCTGGAAAGTTGTTGAGCCGATGCAGCGGATTTCACCCGATGACAACAATGGCTTGAGCAGGTTGGAAGCATCCATTACACCACCAGATGCGGCACCCGCACCGATGATTGTGTGGATCTCGTCAATAAACAACACAGCATGGGGACGCTTACGCAACTCGTGTAGCAACCCCTTGAAGCGCTTCTCAAAATCGCCGCGGTACTTGGTACCAGCCAGCAGCGCACCCAAGTCAAGTGAATAAACGACACTATCAGCTAGCAGATCCGGCACTTGCCCATCAACGATGCGCTTGGCCAAACCTTCAGCAATCGCCGTTTTGCCTACCCCGGCCTCACCCACCAGCAAAGGATTGTTCTTGCGGCGGCGAGCCAGAATCTGGGCGACACGCTCTACTTCGTTCTCACGACCGACAAGAGGATCGATACGACCCTGACGAGCCAACTCGTTCAGATTACTTGCATAAGCCTCCAGAGGATGGTTGCTAGCGGTTGTTTCTCCGCCCTCCTCGTCAGGCTGATCCTGCTCTTGGTCTCTCTCATTGGTGCCAGGCACCTTGGAGATCCCATGAGCGATAAAATTGACAACATCAATACGCGCTACGCTCTGTTGCTTGAGCAAAAAGACCGCTTGGCTTTCCTGCTCTGAAAAAATCGCAACAAGGACGTTCGCTCCGGTTACCTCTCGCTTGCCGGAACTTTGCACATGGAAAACAGCACGCTGCAGGACACGCTGGAAACCAAGCGTAGGCTGGGTTTCACGCTCTTCATCTTGCTGCGGGATGAGCGGAGTCGTCGAGTCGATAAACTCGTGCAGATCCCGCCGCAACTTATCCATGTTCGCACCACATGCACGAAGCACTGTTGCAGCCGCTTCGTTATCCAGCAACGCGAGGAGGAGGTGTTCGACAGTCATGAATTCATGACGCTTCGTTCTTGCCTCCTTGAAGGCAAGATTGAGGGTGACTTCGAGCTCACGATTCAACATAGCTTCACCTCATAGCCAGGCACAGATCAACTTTCTATTTCAATCTCACAAAGGAGCGGATGCTGGCTCTCCCTAGCATATTGATTCACTTGCATGGCCTTGGTTTCAGCAATGTCGCGAGTAAAGACTCCACACACAGCCTTACCTTGGGTGTGAACGACCAACATTATCTGTGTGGCCTTTTCACGATTCATGCTAAAGAACTTCTCAAGCACCTCAACAACAAACTCCATCGGGGTGTAGTCGTCGTTGAACATAAGTACCTTATACAACGACGGAGCCTTCAATGCAGGTTTTGCTTCCTGGACAGCCAGGCCTGCACCGTCATCCTCGTGATGTGAAGGGCCTTGTTCTGATGTTAGTCGAATATGGCTGATTGGATGCATGCTCAAGAAATTTTTTCTAGTGAATGGATTAGAAGGTCCGCAAAGACCTTGAT
Organism: Pseudomonas sp. LTJR-52; assembly: GCF_003691465.1. Lineage (NCBI taxonomy): Bacteria > Pseudomonadati > Pseudomonadota > Gammaproteobacteria > Pseudomonadales > Pseudomonadaceae > Pseudomonas > Pseudomonas sp. LTJR-52. The sequence goes on along the minus strand of NZ_CP033105.1, from coordinate 2,243,706 downwards.
CTACTTCTCAGGCGAATATCGCATCGCCTTGACTAACCCTAAAAGGGTGTTAAAACCTTTGGATACCCATAAGGGTACCAGGGGTTCCGTGTTTTAGTGCGTTCAAGACTATCTGAACGGGACTGTAGTGGGATAATACTCCACCTGTGGAGTCCTTTGCAGAGGGATGCCAGCATGCTCAGCGGCAAAGTCAAGTGGTTCAACAATGCCAAGGGATACGGCTTCATAGTAGCGGAAGGAAGCGACGAAGACCTATTCGCTCATTATTCAGCAATCCAGATGGACGGCTATCGAACACTGAAAGCTGGCCAGGCCGTGAATTTTGAAATCATTCAAGGCCCCAAGGGCTTGCATGCCGTTAACATCCGCGCTGCGGAAGTAGCTGCACCAGCAAGAACCGAACGAATCAGCGAGCCTGCCAATGCAAGGATGACCTCCGAGGTGTGACGCCAGGATTCGCAGTTATGCCTGAGCGGCTTTATCGCTCAGGCATAGAATCTTGCTTACCTTGCCGATCACTATGACCTAAATCCCTATCCGGATTAATAAGGTCGCGAACACGCTGTTTCAAGACCTTGGCCTCAGGAAAACCTCCATCCCGTTTTCTTTCCCATATGAGAGCCCCATCGCAAGTAATCTGAAAAGTACCACCTGTCGATGGCTCAAGGCTGACCCGGCCCAGTTCAGTGGCAAAGGTACTCAACAACTCCTGCGCCATCCAGGCCGCTCGCAGTAGCCACTGGCATTGTGTGCAATAGGTAATAACCACCTCTGGCTTTTGCTCAGTCATCCCATTCTCCTCTTTTGAGCTGCTTATAATAAGCTTCCCGTCTCTCGCCTGCCTGTGACTTGCTCATGCGATACCTATTTCTTTGCTTACTACTGTTACTGCCAAGCCTTTCATGGAGTGATCAAGCTCACTCTAAAATAGGGCTGGTATTATCTGGGGGCGCAGCGCGCGGACTCGCTCATATCGGCGTATTGAAAGCACTGGAAGAACAAGGCATTCATGTCGATGCCATCGCTGGAACCAGCATGGGTGCAGTCATTGGCGGTTTGTATGCAGCTGGCTACAAAGTTGATGAAATTGAGCGCATTGCCAAAGAAATGGACTGGCAGCAGGTACTTTCGGATCAACCTCCCCGTAAGGACGTTCCGTTTCGACGAAAGCAGGATGACAGAGACTTTCTCATCAAGCAGCAACTCAGCTTTCGAGACGATGGAGCGCTGGGCCTTCCGATTGGTGTCATTCAAGGCCAGAACCTGTCCATGCTACTGGAAAGCCTGCTGGTCCACACGAGCGAAACGCGAAACTTCGATAAATTGGCTATTCCCTTTCGTGCCGTTGCCACTGATATCGTGACAGGCGAAAAAGTTGTGTTCAGCCAGGGACATTTGCCCCGGGCTATTCGAGCCAGCATGTCAATTCCAGCCGTATTTGCACCGGTTGATGTAGACGGACGCTTGCTAGTCGATGGTGGCATGGTTGATAACATCCCTATCGATGTCGCTCGCAGCATGGGCGTTGATAGGGTTATTGCTGTTGATATCGGCACTCCACTATTGAAACGCAAGGAGCTTACTACCGTTGTAGACGTGCTCAACCAGTCCACTACCCTGATGACACGCAACAACTCTGAAGCTCAGCTGGCAACACTGACATCCAAAGATATTTTGGTTGAGCCTCCGCTGGCTGCTTACACCAGCGCTGACTTTGGTAGCGTCAATGAATTAATTGACGCTGGCTATCGCGCCACTCAGGCGTTGTCTTCTCGCCTGGCCAGTCTGAGGCGCCCGCCGGTGGACGATACGGACATTGCATTGTCCATTGCACGCCAGCCGGGGCAGCGAAACCCGATCATTACAGAGGTACGGATCGAAAACGACTCCAAGGTAAGCGACAGTGTTATCCGGCATTACGTACGTCAGTCATTAGGCGAACCGCTTGATCTAGAAAAGCTAAAAGACGATATGGGCACCATTTATGGGCTCGACTACTTTGACCAAGTGGAATACCGCATCGTCCGACAAAAGAAGAAAGGCGAAGACAATAACGTTCTTGTAATTCATGCGCTTGGAAAACGCAGCGGCACTGATTTTCTGCGGCTAGGCTTGAGTCTTTCAGACGACATGGAGGGCGACAGCGCTTTCAATATAGGCGCCAGCTATCGGATAAACGGCATCAATAAATTAGGCGCCGAATGGCTGACCCGCCTTCAGGTTGGCGACAAACAAGAACTTTACACAGAGTTCTATCAGCCGCTGGATGTAGGCTCACGATATTTCTTTGCGCCCTATCTGAGTGCGGACGCACAAAACATCGAAGCCGTCCAGGATAATGATCCTATAGCTGAATATCGTCGTGAGCGGTATGGGTATGGATTTAATGTGGGGAGACAGATCAACAACAATGGCGAGATCCGCTTTGGCATCGGTCAGCGCTGGGGTAAAACGAAGATCCATATCGGCAATTCGAATCTCCCGACCGATACCTTTAGCGAAGGCTTCTATGAGCTGAAATACTCATTCGATACCATGGATAATGTGGACTTTCCCAATGAGGGAGAAGATATTTCTGTAACCCTTCGCCAATTTGATACCAGCCTTGGCTCGGATGAGCGTTACCAGCAGATGGAGTTCAAATTAGACAAGGCGTTGACGTTTGGCCAGGACACTGTAGTTCTAGGTGGTTATTACGGCCGAACGTTCAACGATATTGACACGGTAACCAGCAGCTATCTCTTGGGCGGCGCAAGGCAACTTTCCGGTTATCGACAGGATGCCCTGTCTGGCCAGAATTACACGTTGGGGCGGCTGATCTATTATCGTCGGATGACAGAGCGCTCACTCCTACCGCTCGACTTCCCTGTTTATCTCGGAGGAAGTCTTGAGCAAGGGCGTATCTGGAACAATGGAAATAACTATGACAGCGGCTCAATCACCGCAGGTAGTATTTTCCTGGGATTCGATACTCCACTGGGGCCGCTTAACTTTAGCTATGGATTAAATGATGACGGCCAACGAGCGGTTTACCTGAATCTCGGAAATAACTTCTAAGGCTCAAATTAGACGTTTACAGCGCGCATCAAGCAATGCGCGCCAGTAGTACCTCTGCCTCATGGCGCTGTGCATCGTTTCCTTCATTGAGGATCCGCTGAAGAATAGCGCTGGCTGCCCGCATATCGCCTTGGGCCATGCAGGATTTCGCCTGTTGCAACAGAGGGCTGGCTGGATAATCGCTCAGCTCATTGTCTGCCACCGAGGCGCTCGGCACATGGCTGGCGAAATGCTCGTCCAGCGTCATGTCCAGCTCATCCACTGATGGCAACTCTCCTAACGTATAAGGAAAATCATCGTCCAGCGCCTCAGCAGGCTTGGCTTTTTCATGTCCTTGCTCAGCGTCTAGCAGCTCCGTAAGGGCAATAGCGTCATCAAAACTGAGGTCCTGTAAATCCAGATCGAAATTTTCGATATCGGCTTGAGTGGGCTTCATTTCGTCAGCTTTCAAGTCAAGCTGAGGTTTCCACTCCTCTTCCAGACCGTCGGGCAGATCAAGAGAAACCTCCAGAGGTTCCTCCTCAGCTTTGACGCTCTGCTCCTCAGCCGACTCCTCGATCATGCCTGGAAGGAGTGCCTTTAGCTGATCGATTGCCTGCGTATCGCCACCCAATTCACGAACGGCCGCCTCTTGAACGGCGAACAGCTTTCTCTCACCTAAAGCAGCCAGCACCTGGAGCAGCATCATGCGCAGATCCAGGCGGCCAGGCTGCTCGGCGATGCCTTCCTCAAGCACCTCACGAGCCTGGTTATAACGTCCATAAGCCAGGTAAATTTCGGCACGTCCCAGAAATTCATCGTCAGCCTTGGGCGTGGCATGCTGGGGTGAAATAGGTATCAGAGGCTCAGCATCATGCGGTTCCGCACGGCTAGCTATAACCGCTGGCTCGACAAGCGGCACAAGAGCATGACCGTCACGATCGGGCTCGCCCTCCTCAGGCAAACCAGCCACTACAGCAGCTGTCGATTCTTCTTGCGTGCGTCGACGACGTATCGCAATGAGGACCGCTGCCAGCAAGGCGGCAATAGGAACCAACCATAAATAATAGGATGACCAGTCTTTTTCCTGCTCTGCGTCGACTTGCACTGGTAACGGTGCGACAAGAGGGCTTAGGGTCTGCGAAGCGCTCTGTTCAGGCAGCGTGGTTGTAGCAGACGGAGCAATAGTGGGTGCCTGTGAAGGATCTTCAGACGGCGCCCGAGTTACCCCTGTATCACTATCGGAAAAAGTTGACGGGGACGGCGCCAAAGATGGATCTGCTGGCAGGGGGATATCGCTTGCTTTTTCAAAGGTACGCAGCTGAGTAACCTCCTGCTGCAACGCTGCGATCTGGTTATCCTTATCCCTTACGGTTTCATCCAGACGAGCCTGGAGTTGCTCCAATTGAGTTTGCAGCTGAGCCATACGAAGCAGAAGCTGATCCTGCTGAGCAACCGCCGTAGGTGCTTGCTCCACTCCAGCCTGTACCGGGGCAGTATTCGTGGGCGACTCTGACGGTACGGGCTGTTCACGAGGAGGATTTTGCGCCGGAGCTACAATCGATGCGGCGTTTTGCTCAGCCGCTGCTACAGGAGCAGAAAAGTCGGCAGGAAGACGTAACGTGTGCCCCACCCTAAGCCGGTGCATGTCGCCCGCGGCAAATGCATTGATATTCAGCGAATATAAGTCCTCCATCATTTGCCGAACAGAACCTTTACCCGCCTGGCGAACCAGCTTCTGTGCAATCTGCCAGAGCGTATCGTTTGCACGTGTCGTGTAGGTAGCAGCACCTGCCTGAAGGTCTGGTCTCGGTGTAGGTGCAGGAGGCATAGAAGGCCGCGAAGCACGGGGTACAGCAGGACGTGATACCTCTACCTGTGCATAGCTGTTGCTCCGGCTCACCGCAGGGCTTGCAGACACCTGATAGCCGGGCGGATCTATCAGCACAGTGAACTCACGCAACTGACGCCCGCCGGGCAGCTCAAGACCAACCAGAAAACTCAAATAAGGCTCGCTAACCGGACGGGTCGATGTGACGCGAATATAACTCCTGCCGCCCGGCTCAATCACTGGCGTGAAGTGCATGTCGCTCATGAACTGAGTACGATCGAGGCCAGAACGCGCAAACTCGTCATTAGACGCAAGGCCGATGTGAAAATCGCTGGCCTCAAGCTCACCGACATCCACCAGCTCGATACGCGCACTAAGAGGCTGATAGAGGGAAGACTGAAGCGCGATGTTGCCCAGCCCGACCGCAAAGACAGAGTTGCTGCCAACGCCCAGCACCAGGCCGGATACCATTATGAGAGTTCGAAAACGATTAACGTTTTTCGTGGCCATTCAGCGCCCTAACTGCAAATAAAAAAATTACCGCCCTGACAACGGCAACGGCTGCGCTCGTAGAAAGTTTAGAAAATCGACTAGCGAGCGCTATTCAAAAAAAGTAGCACTGAAAGTATAGAGGAACAAACCGATACGACGCGGCCCTCAGCGGAGCCGCGAGGATTCCGATTACTGGCCTCGTTTTTCGAGGTTGGCCAGTACTTTCTGATGGACTTGCTGGCAAATATCAATCGCGGAGTCATCAATACCCGCCAGCAACTCTTCACGCAGCTCATCCGCAATGGCTTGGATCTTTTCAATAAGCGGGCCAGCGGCAGCTGTAAGCATGATGCGCTTGGCTCGACGATCTTCACTCACCGCCACTCGGCGCACCAGTTTCTGAGCTTCAAGTCCGTCCAAAAGACGAGCCAATGTTGGCCCCTCTACACTGACACTTTGGGCCAGCTCTCGTTGAGTAGGATGCTGATCCTTCATGCGTGCAAGGGTCAGCAAGACTTGCCAGCGCGCCTGGGATAAACCCAGATGGCTCAGACGGCGATCAAGCTCTGCCCGCCAGGCACGCGAAACATGGAAAAGCTGGCGACCAAAGAGATGGGGATCGTTTTGCGGCATGGACCAATGACCTTATCGTTTTGACGGTTATTATTGTTTAGCTATTAAACAGCCTACAATCTAGTTTTGGTAGTGAATTTATCCCCGCAATCAGTACATTTGGCAGCTTATCTCTCTTTACTCTGCGAGCTCTGCAGCCAGTGCAGCCCTTATGCAGTACAAAACACCGACAGGCACCTGGTCAGCGAATCGATCCGCCAGCGCTGCTGCTGGAGGCAAGTCGCCCTCTTCCTCCAAAAACGCATCCTGGATTTCGCCTACAAGATCATCGGGCAGCTCAAGCGCTTGCTCCAGTGAAAGCTGCTGTCGTGCAATGGCCTCCGCCAGAATGCTGTAAACATTTTTCTCAGAGCAGGAAAGCTGCCGTGAGATTTGCGGAGGCGTCATACCCGCACGGACCAGGGTAATGACCTCATGACGAACATCGGCAACAGGCTCCAGTGCTGCTGGGGCGTCTGTCAGCACGTCAAGAAAAGCCTGGCCATACCGTTCAAGCTTCCTCGCGCCCACACCACTGATACGCCCCATATCGTGCAAGGTCCGTGGCTGTCCCCGCAACATTTCCAACAAGGTTGCATCCGGGAAAATGACATAAGGAGGCACTCCGTGCTCTTCTGCCAGTTTTCGACGCAGCGTACGCAGGGCCTCCCACTGCTGACGCTCTTCAGAGCGTACCAACTGGCTGGCTGCGCTGGGGCCGGAATTGTTACCGCGTGTACGCTGCGGCTTGGGATCACGGCGTAGCTCGAGCGTCGTTTCCCCACGCAGAAGCGGACGGCATGCCTCCGTTAGGCGAAGACCACCAAAGCCGTCTACATCCACGTCAGCGAAACCACGTGCAACCAGCTGACGAAAGAGGGTTCGCCATTCATCTTCAGCCAGCGATTTACCAAGGCCGAAAACAGCCAGACGCTCATGCCCCAGACTTTTGATCTTGTCATTTTCCCGCCCCAGCAGGATATCGACCAAATGCCCTACGCCATACCGCTGACCGCTTCTATAGATGGCTGACAATGCCTGCCGAGCCGGCTGGGTGGCATCCCAGGTTTCGACACCGTCTACGCAGTTATCACAATGCCCACAGGGCTCAGGCAATGTTTCATCGAAATAGGCCAGCAGTACCTGCCGGCGGCAGCGTGTCTCTTCGCACAATGCCAGCATGGCTTCGAGTTTGTTGCGTTCTACGCGCTTATGACGCTCATCCCCTTCGGAGCTTTGCATCATCTGGCGAAGCAGCAGGACATCCTGCAATCCATAAGCCATCCAGGCATCAGAGGGCAAACCATCCCGCCCTGCTCGTCCAGTCTCCTGGTAATACGCTTCCAGACTCTTGGGCAGATCCAGGTGCGCGACAAAGCGAACGTTCGGCTTGTCGATGCCCATGCCAAAGGCAATAGTCGCGACCATGATGAGTCCTTCTTCGTTGAGGAAACGTTTCTGGTTAAACGCACGCAGCTCGTTGGAAAGCCCTGCATGGTAAGGCAAGGCGGGAAAACCCTGCGCAGAAAGGTACTCAGCTACCTCCTCGACCTTTTTACGCGACATGCAGTAAACAATGCCCGCATCACCCCGATGCTGCGTCAGAAACGACAACAACTGCTTGCGAGGCTGCTCCTTAGGAACAATACGGTAGAAAATGTTGGGTCGGTCAAAACTGGATAGAAACTGCTCGGCATTCTGCAGATGCAATCGCTGAATCATTTCATCCCGGGTACGCATGTCTGCCGTAGCGGTCAAGGCAATGCGTGGCACATCGGGAAACTGCTCTGCCAATTGGCCAAGCTGCAGATACTCTGGCCTAAAATCGTGCCCCCACTGGGAAACGCAGTGCGCCTCGTCGATGGCGAATAGTGCAATGTTGCCGAGTCGCTGCAGGAAATTCAGCATGCGCGGCTGCACCAGACGCTCCGGCGCCAGGTACAAGAGCTTGATCTCGCCGCGCTCAAGCCGTGCAGCAATGTCGCGCTGTGCCTCGGGCGAAAGCGTCGAATTGAGCGCGACCGCTGGCACGCCTAGTTCATCCAGCGTCGCAACCTGATCATCCATCAAGGCGATCAGTGGCGAGACGACAACGGTCAGCCCCTCACGCAACAAGGCGGGTACCTGATAACACAGGGATTTGCCGCCACCTGTAGGCATGAGCACCAGCGCATCTCCGCCGTTGGCAACGCGCTCGATGATCCGGGCCTGATTGCCACGGAACGCGTCATAACCAAAGACGTCTTTAAGAATACGCAAAGCTTGATCGAACATGCTGCCTCCATTTGATGGCGCGCATTATACGGGCACTGACAAGAAACGCCCGGTTATCCGTCACTCAGTGCCCAAGGCTGTAACAAAGCCCTGATAGAAGGGCCAGATTGGCTAGATTAATGACGTGCCTTTTGCCGCGGCGCACCGGCTCGTCTACAATCGGCTTCGTTGAGGCAGTTGCAGAACGTGACACCATGCACGTCGTCCGTGTGGCTTTCCCGAGTTCAGCATGTGAACAATATGGAACCCAATAGGCGATTTGCGGGAACATCATCGTAACGCGACTGCCTTTATCGTATATCCAGCCCGTTTTCCGAGGTAAGTAACCGATGTCCTTCGCTGAACAACTGTCCCGTCTCCGTGAGTTTCTTGATGCGGACGACCTGCATGAGGAAGCGCTCGACTATATCGCAGCGCACGGTTATCTAACCGCTCTGGCCATTTGCCCGGAAGACGTACCCGAGCGTGAATGGATCGATGCCCTTTTCGCCGAGCCGCCGCATTACACCAGCGATGCACAGCGCGAAGAAATCGAATCCACGCTTGTCCAGCTCAAGGCGCATATCCTGCGCATACTGGGCAGCGATGAGGAGCTTGAGCTTCCATGCGACCTGGAGCTAGGCGACGATCCGGATGACTCCGACCTGCGCGGCTGGTGTATCGGATTCATGGAAGGCGTCTTCCTGCGTGAAGCCGTCTGGTTCGAGCAGGCCGAGGAAGAAGTCAGCGAGCTGCTGTTGCCCATCATGGTTGGTTCAGGCCTTTTCGAAGAACAGGCTGAATTCAGCGATATCGCTGAAGACCCTGAACTGGTCGACAACATGGTTTCGCAGATTCCGGAAATCCTGACGCAGCTGTTCCTGCTGTGCCATGCCCCTGAAGAAAAGCCAGCGTTGCTAAAGCCTCGTCACTGAGGCTCTCAACATCGAATGCCTGAACGAGATGTACGCGTCAGCCGGCGGCCCTGGGTCCGTTATAGCCTGCTGACGCTGGGCTGGGTCAGTGTTGCCTTGGGCGTGATTGGCATTTTTCTGCCTCTTCTACCAACCACCCCTTTTCTCCTCCTTGCAGCGGGCTGCTTTATGCGCAGCTCGGAGCGCTTCTATGGCTGGCTGGTCAACCATCCTCGGCTAGGCCCCTGGATCAAGGATTATCTGGAAGGTGAAGGGATTCCGCTCAAGGGAAAAATCTACGCCATTTTCACCATGTGGATCAGCATTGGGATCTCCAGCTGGCTAGTACCCTATTTCTGGGCACGCGTGTTCCTGGTGGTCAGCTCGGCCTGCGTGACAATCTACATCCTTCGTCAGAAGACTCGTCCCGTCCCTTAGCGGGACTCATTTTATTGCTCTTAAAGAAGCGTTTTTCTACTTGACTTATCTTACTTATCTCTATCGCATCCAGTCATAAAAGCACCACTACATATAGTGTTAACGTTTGAACGAAATTTCATTTACCTGCTCTGACGAAAAGATGCGGAAAACGCGACTGACGGCGAACCTCAGAAGCCATGCGACCTGCGTCGACATATCCCAAAATTACCCACTTTTTATCCACAGGCTGTGGCGTTTTATCAACTTGCAAAGCAGCCGCTAGCGCATTATCTTGTACCTCGCTTTAACGAACATCCCTATATATTGGGGTTCGCCGAGCAACCGGACACTAGACAAAGTAAAACTTGTCAACCCGTCAAGCGTTCAGCCTCCGGTTGGTCGAAGCTCTTTTTCAATGACGATTGACGCAGCTTCGGAGACCAGCCAACCCGCTATTCCTCCCCGAAGCCCATACAGCCCCTACCACTACATGATGTGGTTAGCCGCCGGCTGGTATTGAATCGTTTTTTGAGCCTTTAACGCTTTATGGCTCATGTTTGAGTGATTAACGGGCCTGGCCATAAGCCGTGTCTGGTGTGAGCGTTTTGCAAAGCCAACCCGGCGCCGTTTTGCAAAACGCTTAAAGATAGGAGCCGTAGAGGCTCCATCGTACTTATAACGTTAGGAGACGAACCCGCATGCAGACTGATCTGTCCCGCGAGAAAGCAACGACCGACGGCTTCCCGGCCGACGACAACAACCTGGACGTCAAGGCCACTGCTCCCGGCCAACTGCGTGTCATCAAGCGTAACGGCACAGTCGTTCCCTACACTGACGACAAGATCACCGTTGCCATCACCAAGGCATTCCTGGCTGTTGAAGGTGGTACTGCTGCGGCTTCCTCACGTATCCATAACACGGTAAAGCGTCTGACCGAGCAGGTCACAGCGACCTTCAAGCGTCGCATGCCTTCCGGTGGTACGATTCACATCGAAGAAATTCAGGATCAGGTCGAATTGGCCCTGATGCGTGCCGGCGAACAAAAAGTGGCCCGTGATTACGTGATCTATCGCGAAGCACGCGCCCAAGAGCGCAAGCGCGCCGTTGCTGAAGTGGCAGAGCCGCATCCAAGCATCCGCGTAACCAAGGCTGACGGTACTCTGCTTCCGCTGGACATGGGTCGTCTGAACACCATCATCTCCGAAGCATGTGAAGGCTTGGCCGAAGTCAACGGCGAGCTGATCCAGCGCGAAACACTGAAGAACCTGTACGACGGCGTAGCCGAAAAAGACGTTAATACCGCCTTGGTCATGACGGCGCGTACGCTGGTTGAGCGTGAGCCGAATTACTCCTTCGTTACAGCCCGCCTACTGCTCGACAGCCTGCGTGCTGAAGGCCTGTCCTTCCTAAGCGTTGCAGAAAGCGCCACTCACCATGAGATGGCCGACCTGTATGCCAAGGCCCTGCCCGCCTACGTTGCCAAAGGCGTAGAGCTGGAGCTGCTGGATCCGAAACTGGCAAGCTTCGACCTGGAAAAGCTGGGCAAGGCGATCAACCACGAGCGTGACGGGCAGTTCACCTACCTCGGCCTGCAGACGCTATATGACCGCTACTTCCTGCACAGCAACGGTACCCGCTTCGAACTGCCGCAGCTGTTTTTCATGCGCGTCGCCATGGGCTTGTCCCACATGGAAGCCGACAAGGAAGCGCGGGCAATCGAGTTTTACAATCTGCTGTCCAGCTTTGACTACATGGCGTCCACACCGACCCTGTTCAACGCCGGCACCCTGCGCCCACAGCTGTCCAGCTGCTACCTGACTACCGTCCCGGATGATCTGTCGGGCATCTACGGCGCGATCCACGATAACGCCATGCTGTCTAAATTCGCCGGCGGCCTGGGTAATGACTGGACTCCGGTCCGTGCATTGGGCTCCTACATCAAGGGCACCAACGGCAAGTCCCAGGGCGTTGTTCCGTTCCTGAAGGTAGTGAACGACACCGCCGTAGCCGTTAACCAGGGTGGCAAGCGCAAGGGCGCCGTCTGTGCGTACCTGGAAACCTGGCACCTAGATATCGAAGAATTCCTCGAGCTGCGCAAGAACACCGGTGACGACCGCCGCCGTACTCACGACATGAACACCGCGAACTGGATTCCGGATCTGTTCATGAAGCGTGTATTCGATGACGGCAATTGGACCCTGTTCTCCCCTTCCGATGTACCGGATCTACACGACCTGTACGGCAAGGCATTTGAAGAGCGTTATGAGTATTACGAAGCCCTGATCGAATACGGCAAGATCAAGCTGTACAAGACCATCAAGGCCAAGGATCTGTGGCGCAAGATGTTGTCCATGCTGTTCGAAACCGGCCATCCCTGGTTGACCTTCAAGGACCCATGCAACCTGCGCAGCCCGCAGCAGCACGTGGGCGTGGTTCACAGCTCCAACCTGTGCACCGAGATCACCTTGAATACCAACAAGGACGAGATCGCTGTATGTAACCTGGGCTCGATCAACCTGGTGAACCACATCGTCGAAGGCAAGCTGGACATCGAAAAGATTGGCCGTACCGTAAAGACGGCCGTGCGCATGCTCGATAACGTTATCGACATCAACTACTACTCGGTTCCTCAGGCTCGCAACTCCAACCTGAAGCACCGCCCGGTGGGCATGGGCATCATGGGCTTCCAGGACGCGCTGTACCTCCAGCACATCGCCTATGGTTCAGATGCCGCCGTCGAGTTCGCCGACAAGTCCATGGAAGCGATTAGCTACTTTGCGATCCAGGCGTCCTGTGACCTGGCCGACGAGCGTGGTAGCTACGAGACGTTCGAAGGCTCGCTGTGGTCCAAGGGCATTCTGCCGATCGACTCTGAAAAGATGCTGATCGAAGAGCGTGGCTCCAAGTACATTGAAGTCGACCTGTCCGAGACATTGGATTGGGCGCCGATTCGCGAACGCGTTAAGAAAGGTATCCGTAACTCGAACATCATGGCCATCGCGCCGACTGCAACCATCGCCAACATCACCGGCGTATCGCAGTCCATCGAGCCGACTTACCAGAACCTGTACGTGAAATCGAACCTGTCGGGCGAGTTCACCGTGATCAACCCCTACCTGGTGCGTGACTTGAAAGCACGCGGCCTGTGGGATCCAGTCATGGTCAACGACCTCAAGTACTACGACGGCTCCGTCCAGCAGATCGAGCGCATCCCGCAAGACCTGAAGGACCTGTACGCTACCGCGTTTGAAGTCGAAACCCGTTGGATCGTGGAAGCAGCGAGCCGCCGTCAGAAGTGGATCGATCAGGCACAGTCCCTGAACCTCTACATCGCTGGCGCCTCGGGCAAGAAGCTGGACGTAACCTATCGCATGGCGTGGTTCCGTGGTCTGAAGACCACCTATTACCTCCGCGCCCTGGCTGCTACCAGCACCGAGAAGTCCACCATCAACACCGGCAAGCTGAATGCCGTTAGTGCAGATCCGATCACCGGCGTACAAGCCAGTGCCTCACCGGCGCCAGCACAAAAAGCCGAGGCAGCACCCGCTCCGGCTCCGGCACCAGTGCCCAAGGCCTGCAGCATCGACGACCCCGACTGCGAAGCCTGTCAGTAAGCCATAAGCCCTCTCTTCGGAGAGGATTCGGGGAGGGGTTTACCACCCTCCCCGAACGTAAATCCAAACACAACAAGTACTGAAAGTCGGCCTCACGAGACCGATTGGCCTGTCCCTGCCTTGAGCATGATTACAGGGGCTCACCTTGGCAGAGCAGGCATGATTGGGGCGTAACCACATAGTGCGGTCATCCGCTGCTTAAACGTGTGACGTCCGATCAAACACCGTGCCCCATGTGCACTCTAAAAGACATCTAGATTTTACCGACTGGCCGAGTGCCGGTCCTCAAGCAGGAGAACACACCATGCTGAGCTGGGACGAATTCGACAAAGACGAAGAAGCAACCGCCACCCCTGCCACTGCACAGCAGGACGGCGACATGCCGCTGGAAAAACTGGATAGCGTAGGCGGTGCTGCTGCCAACGAAGCACGCGCCGTAGATGCCGCCGACTCTGACGCCGTAGCCCGCGCCAAGGCCGCACTGAACGATCTCGACATTCAAGAAGGCCTGGATGATCTGGAAGGCTCCGCTGCCCGTGTACAGGTAGGCGACAAGCAAATGATCAATGCCCGCGCCGACTTGAACCAGCTCGTACCCTTCAAGTACGACTGGGCCTGGCAGAAGTACCTGGACGGCTGCGCCAACCACTGGATGCCGCAGGAAGTCAACATGACTGGGGACATCGCTCTGTGGAAGAGCGCTGACGGTCTCTCCGAGGACGAGCGCCGTATCGTGAAGCGTAACCTGGGTTTCTTCTCCACTGCCGACTCCCTGGTTGCTAACAACCTGGTGCTGGCCGTGTACCGCCTCATCACCAACCCCGAGTGCCGCCAGTACATCCTGCGCCAGGCATTTGAAGAAGCGATCCACACTCATGCGTACCAGTACTGCATTGAATCCCTGGGCATGGACGAAGGCGAAATCTTCAACATGTACCACGAGATTCCGTCAGTCGCGAAAAAAGCGTCCTGGGGACTCAAGTACACCCGCTCTATCTCCGATCCGGAATTCAAGACCGGCACACCCGAGACGGATCGTCAGTTCCTCAAGAACCTGATCGCGTACTACTGTGTACTGGAAGGTATCTTCTTCTACTGCGGTTTCACCCAGATCCTTTCCATGGGCCGTCGCAATAAGATGACCGGTACTGCCGAACAGTTCCAATACATCCTGCGTGACGAGTCCATGCACCTGAACTTTGGCATTGACATGATTAACCAGATCAAGATCGAGAACCCGCACCTGTGGGATGCCCAGATGAAGGACGAAGCCACCCAGATGATTCTCCAGGGCACGCAGCTCGAGATCGAATACGCGCGCGATACCATGCCCCGCGGCGTACTGGGTATGAACGCAGCCATGATGGAAGACTACCTGAAGTTCATCGCCAACCGTCGTTTGACCCAGATCGGTCTGAAGGAAGAATACCCAGGTACCACTAACCCCTTCCCGTGGATGAGCGAAATCATGGACTTGAAGAAAGAGAAGAACTTCTTCGAGACGCGGGTAATTGAGTATCAGACTGGCGGGGCTTTGAGCTGGGATTGACAACCTCTTGCTCCAGTAAAATTGGTCTTACACCGCTATGGGTGTTAGAAGCAAGCTAATAAAAAGCCCCGCCTATTGCGGGGCTTTTTATTAAAACTGATCATTAAGCTCTTTTCCGCTGTTTAAAATATTAATTTTTCGTTTAACAGAGGCCATTTAAAAATGGCCGGGACAGCAAAACTCGAGCATCTCATTGTATAGGCTATAACGCTTGCCTCCCTACGAATCGATATCTTTCTACAATAAAGCAATGTTTCTCAATGAGCCGACAGCTAATATCCAAGAATTTTAATAGAGAAATTTAAAGGGGATAAGAAAACCTTTTCCCTGACTAAAGTACCGGACTGCTTTAGTATTTTCATCTAGTGCAGCATAGTTACGAGAGCCGCAAGCCAAAAAGATTAACTTTCCTGATTCACCCGTTAACGTAATGAGTCGTCTCGAATCTTTTTGTCCTTCACTGAGTATATTTCTAGCCTTTTCTTCTCCGTTTCTTTCAACAGCCGCCAAAAAGGAGATAAACACGATCATAGCGATCACAGCAAAAAAAATTTCCCTGTTATCTTTTTTGACTTTTGCTCTATCGCCACATCCTCTCTTTTTCCAAGTATCTTTCTTTTCCAGAAAACATACCTACGACGAGATTTATACCCTTTACGCAAATGATCTATATAGCTAGGCAAAACTACATGCGACCAAACGAAGGAAATTAGGGAAACCACAGTAATAAATTTAAAAACAATACCAAATGAATTTAAAAGACCTGTGTATAAAACATTATGAAACCCTATATCCAAGACATCCGGGTCTAGCCTAAATACTGAGTAGTATCCTGGCTGTGCCCACGCAATAAAAAAATGCCGTAGTCAAAGCAAGGAAAACAGCGCTATCGAATATCTTTTTAAACATAGCATCTCCAAACAATATCACTAGACGCAAAGATTAAAAAATACTGAAACGCTGCATGCGGAAAACACCGCATTAATTTAAACGATAAACTAACTAGTTTGTAGTTAGTTCATCTATACGGGACTAGCTTATTTGAGCTACAGTTAACCGGAAATCATCTTTATTTTTGTATAAAATTGCGCTTATTTGGTTACGTTAAACACCATACTCATCGGCCCACTCCCCTCATGCCTCAGGTACCTCACCTTCCCGTAATAAATAAAAGGTGCCGCTTTTCCAGCCTCCAGCTTATGCTCCCGCACAAAAAGATGGATATCGATTCCCAGTCGCTCATGCTCAATTAGCTCCTTGCCTTTCTTGCTTTGAGGCGTGGTCGCGTTCTGGCTTTGCCAATGAAAAGTGTGCTGATCGACCCAATGATCCAGGTATTTATGCTCCTCGGCTTTGCCCTGCTTATTCAGCGTTACGAGCAATATGTGAGCCTTCTGTTCAGGTAGCACGACGTGGCCAACATTCCAGTTGCCTGGGTTGAACGCAACACCAAACAATGCAGGAATATCCTCGCGCAAAAAACGCTGACCCATCGCCATTTCCAACGGATCTAGCACTGCTTTAAGCCGAGCGAATGTACGCAATTGTTCACGCAGTTCTTCCGTTACCGATATATCAGCATAATCAGGGTTGTTAGCGCGTAATGTATAGCTGCCGTCCTTTTCCTTGAGGATCACACGCAAGAGGTACTGGTTGTCACCGGTCCCGTCCTGGCGCTCGATAGCCAAAGTTGAGCCAGTGATGCTGCCTGCTGACTTTGAGTCCATGTGTTCCAGCAACAGATAATCCCCATCGAGGATGGGTCGCTTCCCACCATTCATAGAATTACCAGACGCGCGGGCGATGAAGTGCCGGGTCGGGTCTAGATGGCCGAAGCCTTCACCAATAAGACGATACTCTTCGCTATCGGCATGACCCGTTTTGAAATGGCCGCATGCAATTTTCAGATTAGGGAAAAATGGCAACTCAGTGCCGCTTGGCTCTTCCTTTCGCAGTGGGATGACAGGTGCTAACACTCCAGACTGGCGAGCCGTGTATTGTGCCAAGCGATAGTCGAGCACCTCCTGTAGCAGATCGGTAAAGGTTTCTCGATCATCAGGCATAACGCTAAAGCGTGGCTGAAAACGGCCCTCATCTAATTTAAAAAAAGCATCAGCTTTACTTTTGTTACCACCGATCCAGGCATTGATGGGGTTGGCTTGCCAATAGCGCAACCATGCGTGATCGCTACCGTTAGCAAGCCTAGCCAATTCTGCAGGCAAGTCGCTCAAGAACGTGCGGCGGCGCTGCAGTACCGTCCAGGAACGTTCGGCCAGGTCTGCCTCGGTAGGCGGTAGCTGCCAGCCATCCAGCTCTTGGAAAGCTTCCAACAGGATCATCTTGAAGCTTTTAGTCATCGGCGTGGTCTCCAGCTCACGCAGGAAGACCTTATGCGTCTCGACCATTACAAGTTGCTTGCTGTCTAGGTCGCCTTGGGCTGCTACTAGTGCAAACCAATTGCCGTACTGCTTGCGCATCTGTTGCAGACTGGCACCCGCGCGATAGAACTCAGTAAGCGTTGGTCGGCGATTGAGGCTTTCGCGCAAGGCCAGGTAGTGACCTTGAATACCGTCACCATCCAGCGACTTGAGGAAGTCGATCAGCTGCAAGTCATAGTTTACAAAGCAGCCTTCGGGCAGTTCCAGCTGTTGCGACTGGGCCGCACGAGCATAATCGGCTAACTGCCGATGGGTCATACTCCGCCCCATAAGCGCCTGTGGTTTATGTAAAAAGCTCTGGTGGTTGCCGATGAAGTCCAGCACCACCAAATGGTCTTTACTTTCGGCCCGACGCAATCCTCGACCTAGTTGCTGGAGAAAGAGAATCTTAGACTCGGTTGGCCTTAGCATCATGACAGTGTCGATAGCAGGCAAGTCGACGCCTTCGTTGAAAAGATCGACCGAAAAAATTACTGCCAAACGACCATCGCTGAGTTGCTCTAAGGCCTCTCCTCGGGCGATCTCTGAACCAGCGTATACAGCAGCAGCTTGAATGCCCGCCTTGCGAAACTGCTTGGCCATGAACTCGGCATGGAGAATGGAGATGCAGAAGGCCAGCGTGCGTTTCTGCGCATACTGACGCCACGTGCGTAAAGCGTGACGGGCCCGTCCGAGCGTAGCAAGCCGGCTAGCCAGTTGTTCAGGATCGAAACGCCCATTGCGCCAAGGTATGGACTGATAGTCCACGTCTTCATCGAAGATACCGTAGTAGCGGAACGGCACGAGCAAGCGCGCCTGGATACCATGGAATAAATCCGTCTGGAAAACCAAGTTGTCATCGCATAACGAGAGTATGTCTGAACAATCGGTGCGATCTGGAGTGGCGGTGAGGCCGAGCAAAAAGGCCGGTAAGAAATGGTTGAGCAAATGCCGGTAAGTAGGCGCGGCGGCGTGGTGAAATTCATCCACTACGATGTAATCGAAATGGCGCGGCGAGAAGCGCTGCAGGTGCTCGTTACGTCCTAGCGTCTGGATCGATGCGCAAAGCACCTCGACTTCCACATCCCGCTGCCGGCCCATGTAGTAACCCACACGTAAACCAGGGCGAATACGTACGAAGGTTTCGGCCGCTTGGTGCAGGATTTCCTCTCGATGTGCTACAAACAACACACGTTTAGCGCCGAACTGCCTGGCGTCGAACGCAGCAAGCCAGGTTTTGCCTAAACCGGTCGCAAGAACGACTAATCCGCGCTGATAGCCTTCTGCACGGGTTTTATCGAGCGCGGCCAACGCCTCATTTTGTATTGATGTTGGGGTAGGAGGTGGCTTGATCTCCTCTTCCACGCCGATGGGCGCTAGAGTAGGCGGCTTCTTGCGCCGCGCCTCATAAGCATCAATCCAGGCGTGCGTTAGCGGCTTAGAACGTGGATCAGCGAATAACGTTTCGAAGCGGTCACAGGCTTCGAGAAATCCATTATCGCCAGGATAGTCGATGCGATAGTTCCACTCTAGGCCATCACGTAATGCCTTACGGCTGATGTTGCTAGAGCCAATAAAAGCCTGACCGTGCATGTTATTCGGGTCGTCCTGCGTCACGAATAGGTATGCCTTCAAATGGAAGCTGTGCGGTCCTTTGCATTCATAAACGCGCACTTCGGCACCAGCGTCCTGCAGCAGCATCAATCGACGCAGGGCCTCCACATCCGTTACATCAAAGTAATCACTGGTAAGGATACGTACACGCGCAGGCATAAACGCCGCCTCGTGCTCACCTGCGGGTTGAAGCTTGACGTGCAGGTCATCGATCAGCAGATCCAGCCCGCCCGTCATGACGAACGCAACGGCCATATCGATCTTTCTTGCACTATTGATAGCGGCGAGCAAGTGCGGCAGAAAATGGTCTTGGCCGCCTGTTACTAGGCGCTGCCTAGGTGCCTCAGCGCGGCAAGCCAACAGGTTTATCCATTGCTCATCACGACCAGGGCGCTGATCGCAGGTATGCCAGATCTTGATGTCAGCAACATCGTCCACAGTAGCCAGCCACTCACGTAGTTGTTCCTCGTCAGCATCTGTAAAGCGTCGTCCACCCTGCTCCCGCTCGCCCCGTCCAAGTTTGAAACTACAGTAGAAGGTTCCGCCCGGTTTCAGTCCCCGCCAGAGACTGGCTAGCACTTTGGGCATCTTTATCTGTGGAACATGCAATAAGCTGGCGCAAGCCCAGATGCCGTCATAAACCTGGAATTCACTGAACTGAGAGAAGCGAAGCACCTGTACCGGTTGCCCTAAATAATTGCTAGCGAGGTCCGCTAACACCGGCGAGGCATCAAAAGCCGACACTTGGTAGCCCAGTTGCATGAAGGCTTTGGCATCTCGTCCAGAGCCACAGCCAGCATCGAGTATGTAACCACCAGCCGGGATTCGGGCGAGAAATTGCATGTGTAACTCATGCATATCGACTTCGGCGGTTTCAGCGAAAAACTGTGCAGCATGTTTCTGGTAATAATCGTACGTACTGTTCAACGTTACGCCTCTGTGCAAGCGGCCCAATTCAGATATCGGCCCTAACAATAGCAGGTGAAGTTATAGATCCGAGTGCTATGTTCCTCCGGCATATCACCCTGCGTCGCATCTAAAACTTACTTAATCAATTATACGAGGATGGTCCTGTTTAACGGAGATGGATATCGCTCCGCTCAACCTATCCTACGGCTTTGGTCATCCTTTCTCAGGAACCGCCCCGCTTGTGGTCAGTTCTTAGCAAGCAGCTACAACCGCTATGCTTTACGCGGACCTAATCCATGCTGATTGCGAGACTAGTCATGACAATTATTCCAAAGACTGCCGCCCTCTCCCTTCTTGCCCTTTTTATGGCAGGCTGCTCTACGCCACAGGCCGATACTCAAACGTCTAAACCCGAGCTAATCGGGCGCGCTCAGGATCTTTATGATTTACCGCCGGCTTACCAGCCCGGAACGTATCGGCATATGGATCAGCTCTTCTTCACGCGCGAGGTACACCGCGGTCCGGCAGTTTATCCGCTGCCACGTCAGCACCAGATCAATGTGCGCTACCAAACAGATAATGGCACGCTGGGTGTTGATGAGTTCATGCAACGCAATCACGTGGGTGGGTTGTTGATCATCAAGAACGGCAAAATCGTTCTTGAGCGGTACGGCTTGGGAAATACGGAAGAGACGCGCTGGACGTCATTCAGCGTAGTGAAATCCATCTCCTCTTCCCTTGTTGGAGCGGCGGTACAACAGGGGCGAATCAAGAGTGTGAAGGAGCCTATTGCACGTTATCTGCCACAACTATCGGATGGCGCCTATGACAACGTGACGATAGAGCAGGTATTGCAGATGAGTTCAGGGGCTGCCTGGAACGAAACCTATCGTGATCCCAAGTCGGATCGGCGTCGAATGTTTGAGCTTCAGCTCGCTAATAAGCCCGGCGAATTGTTAAAGCAATTGTCAGGACTCAAGCGTGCTTCGGCGCCCGGTACAACCTTCAAGTACAGCACCGGTGAGTCGCACCTTCAGAGTGAATTGGTGCACGCCGCGACAGGCATGACCACAAGCGACTATCTCTCCGAGCGTATCTGGGCGCGTATGGGTATGGAGCGCGACGCCTTTTGGCAGCTCGACGCAAGAGCAGGCCAGGAAATCGGCAGCAGCGGCTTCTCGGCTACCTTGAGGGATTATGGTCGTTTTGGGCAGTTCATTCTCAATGATGGTGTGATTAACGGTGAGCGTATCCTGCCGGCGGGCTGGATTGATCAGGCGACTCGTGTAGACCCAGCATCCTATCTGGCTCCCGGAAAGCTATACGAGGGCGAGTATCCCTTGGGTTATGGTTATCAATGGTGGACATTCCCTGTAGGCACCAACGCCCTGCCCGGCCATGAGGGCGGAGCGTTCGAGGCACAAGGGATCTTTGGGCAGTTCCTGTATATCAACCGTAAGGAAGGTGTCGTTGCCGTGGTGTGGAGCGCTTGGCCTAAACCCGAAATGGATAAGCAGGAAATGGAGACCTATGCATTCTTGGGCGCTGCAATTAAAGCGCTGCGCTGACATTTGAATACAGTTTTGAGGGCGTTTGCTTAAAGCTTTCTTTGAGCAAATGCCCTAGGTCCTACATCTCTGGGTTTTAATCAATTCGCTCGATCTTGACTGGTCCTGTGCCGTCTTCTACAAGATCGACCCGCTTAGCCGCCGCACGAGACAAGTCGATAATACGGCCACGGATAAAGGGGCCCCGGTCGGTAATCCGCACCACCACCTGTTTGTTGTTTTCCAGGTTGGTGACACGCACCTTGGAACCCAGAGGAAGCGTTTTATGGGCAGCAACCAGCGTATTGTTATTGAATGTCTCACCGCTGGCCGTTTCTCTGCCATGAAACTTCTGGGAGTAGTATGAAGCTTTGCCCTTCTGTTCGAATGGCTTGGGCGCTTGCTTCGCCTCCTTGATTGGAACGGCCTCCGCTTTTTTATCCTGGCAGGCCACGCAACCCACCAGCAGACAGAAGAACAGCAGCAAACGTTTTGAATCGATAAGCATGCTTGAACCCTTCTTTATTATTGGTCTGCCTGTAAATGCTGCGCCTGGTTATCCAATCGCGGCGTGCATCTATTCAGGCAACCCTTAGTTTTTGGAAAGCAAAAGCACTGGCTGGATCAGGTCTTACTGCTACAAAGGTTTGAGCGCAGCGATAGCTGAACCGTTCTTGAAGATGGCACCCTAACATCACATTTGTGATGGGCTGCTCAGTTGCTTGCTCTCTTTCTCAGCCTTCCATCAGTCGCATGAAACGACCAAAGACCGCACAATCTTGTCCTAACGTCATAACTCACTGATTTTCGGGAAGTCCCTGCAATGCCTAAAGGTGACTATAGACAGCGTAAAGCGCTCCGCCTTGAACGTCTCAAGCGGTTTATTGAGTGGGCAACCGGGCGGTATCCCGATTTCATTCCCAAGAAGCATCATCAGGAAGAGTGGTACAAGCCCTATATTGGGTATGCCATTCCCAACCTGGGTCGTGCCGCTAAGGGTTTCTGGTTAGGGCTAGATGCCGGCACCATCGAGGCGACTATGGATGAGCCTGATCCAGAGCGGTTGCTAGGGCGTATCTTGTTACGCGACAGCAGCGACTATAGGTGCCTTATTGATATTTTTGGCGCTGAAAAGATCGTCTCGTTGGGTTCAGTACAGCTCTTGATCGAGCCAGAGTGGACGTTACGCCTGGAAGACAGTGATTCTCATGAGGCATTCGAGGATCAGGCTCGGCAAGCTATGGAGCATTATGTGCAGGAGCGGCTACGCATCCTGGAGCGCCCGTTCAGGGAGATGAGCGAAGACGATCGACTGGAAGTGCTTGAGCGGCTACGGCCGGAGCTTTCACGTATTGATGACTTTCTGGAACATGCGGTCGAGATCATCAATGAGGTTCGCCATGAGCTGCGCTTTGTAGTTGAGTTGCGCCACGGCGATCTGGCATTGGATATACAGCGCCGGATACCGGCAAACCAAGGCCATATTCTCAGCGAGGAAGAAGTCCTGACCCTGAAGGATGAAGACCGGCAGGAAGTTCTGGCCAAGTTCAATATGGTCCTTGAAGAAGCTGGCGACTTTGACCTGCTGCAACTGGGTCAGCATCGATTGACAGAACTGTTCATGCAGGACACCGGTCGGCTGCGCAAGACGATTCGTAGTACGTTGCGTAACTACAAGGAGAAAATGGCCTTCGCTACGCTCCTGCAGAACGATCCGCGCTTTTTGCATTATCACAAGCTGTATCCGGCTCGCCAATTAACGCGTAAGTGGATTGCCCTGCTCGGCCCTACCAACAGTGGCAAAACGCACCAGTCCATAGAAGCGATGACTTCGGTTACCCACGGTATCTACCTTTCACCGCTGCGCCTGATGGCCCTGGAAAATCAGGAGCGCATCGAGTCCATGGGCATTCCTTGCTCGCTTGTAACCGGTGAAGAAGAAATTATCCGGGAAGGTGCGACGCATTTTTGCTGCACGGTTGAGGAGTTTGCACGCTTTCGCCAGAAGCGCTGGGATGTGGTCGTGGTGGATGAAGTGCAGATGATGGCCGATTCGCAGCGAGGCTGGGCCTGGGTAGACGCGCTCGTCAGCGCCTATACGCCTGAGTTGATCATGACTGGGCCACCGCTGATCGAGCCGTCACTGAAAACGCTATGCGACTTGTGCGAAGACCGTCTGATCATCAAGCGCACCAAGCGGCTCTCCCCTGTCGAGGTTTCGAGACACTCCACCAGCCTGAAGAACCTGGAGCCCGGATCGATGCTGGTGGCTTTCAGCCGTCGTACGGTGCTGGATCTCAAGGCAATGCTGGAGATGACAGGCAAAACGGTTTCTGTGGTTTACGGTGCCTTGTCTCCAGAGGTACGGCGCGAACAGGCACGCCGGTTTCGCGAAGGTGAAGCAGACATCATGGTAGCAACCGATGCGGTGGGCATGGGCCTTAACCTACCGGCCCATACCCTGTGCTTTTACACGGATGAAAAGTTTGACGGCATTCAGGTGCGGCAGCTCAACGTGCAGGAGGTCAAGCAGATTGGCGGGCGCGCCGGGCGTTTTGGCCATCATGACGAAGGCGTTATCACTGCCTTGGAGCCACACGTACTCAAGTCCATCAAACGGTTGTTCAACAGCCCCGACAAGCCAGTAGACCTGTCTCAGTTTCAGGTGCGGCCTTCTATCGATCACCTGAAAGCCATTTCCGAGCTGATGAATGAACCCAGCCTACTCAGAGCGTGGCTGACGTTCAACCGAAACATCAATTATGGCGATGCGTTTGTATCTGTATTGCCCGATGAGCTGGCTGACTGGATCAAGGCAATCGATGATCCACGCATTCCCCTCTGGCTACGCTGGATTTTCGCCTGTACCCCTATCCGGGGAGGCCTGGAAAGCCCTGCCAGCAGCTTTGCACAACACTGGCTGAAAAAGGTTGCCCAGGAAAAGGTCATTGAGCTGCCACGCCTGATTCTCGAATCAGATCTTGCAACGCTGGAAAGCTCGCTGCATATCGTGGAGACCTACCTGCACCTTGCACGTACATTGCCGGAATATTTCCCGGACATCGAGCGTGGTGAAGAGCACCGCACCTTGCTGAACGAAGCCATTACACGTGAGCTTTCCAGGCGCAAACGCCCTCGTCGTTCAAGCCTGGGACGAGGGAATCAAAGTGGACGTGAAAAGCAGGGAGAAGCAGAAAAAAAACGCGCGCCTCGCTCGGCGCGTAGCCGTTAGCAGTGATGTGCCGAGAGCCAGCAGGCACCTCGGCACATCATTTGGCTTATAGCGGATTGGCGTTGAGCTGCTTGGAAAACTTGAGTGTCATGATGTAGCAGAACGCCAAACCGGCAAATGCCAGCAGACCGCCTACGACACCGATTTGGGTGAGCCCGAGTTGTGTCCCTACGACGCTTCCCATCAAGGCCCCTCCGCCGATCCCAATGTTATAAATACCTGAGAACAGAGCCATCGCCACATCGGTGGCATCCTTGGCCAACGCCAGCACTTTGGCCTGCAAGGCAAGACCAAAACACATGATGGCAACGCCCCAGACAACACTCAATCCGCCCAGGAGATAGGCATGCTGGGCGAACGGCAGCAGTACCAGCAGAGAAATAGTGATACCCGCGATAGCCGAGATCAGAAAGCCATTGGGATACATGATGCTGTACCGGCTGAACAGGACGGAGCCTATGACACCAGCGCCACCAAACAGGAGCAGCAGAACCGTTGTCATGTTTCCACTCAGATGGGCGATCTCCTGAGCGAAGGGCTCGATGTAGCTATAACCTGTGAAATGGGCTGTTACCACGAGCACTGTCAGGATATAGATACAGACCAAGGCAGGACGCTTGAAGAGCACGGGCAAGCTGCTCAGGGAACCGGAGTTATGGCTTGGCAGCAACGGTAATGCCCTGGCCAGCCAGATCACTATACCGGTGGCAAAGACCGCAATCGCCACAAAGGTCGCCCGCCATCCCAGGGTTTCTCCCAACACACGGCCTAGCGGAATACCCAAGACCATGGCGAGACACGTACCGGTCGCCAATAGGCTCAAGGCCTGCGTCTGCTTGCCTTCAGGAGCGATACGTACGGCCAGTGACGCCGTGATAGACCAGAAGATCGCATGTGCAATGGCGATGCCGATACGGCTCACAATCAATACAGTGAAGCTCCAGGCGAAGCCCGACAGGATATGACTTGCGACGAATACCGCAAAGACCAGAATCAGCAGCCGCCGCCGCTCGATATTACGCGTGAACAGCATCATGGGGAGCGAAATGAGCGCCACGACCCAGGCATAGATGGTCAGCATGATGCCCACCTGAGCTGGTGACATCTCGAAGGTTTTGCCGATGTCACTAAGCAGCGCCACCGGTACGAATTCAGTGGTATTGAAGATAAAGGCTGCCAGCGCCAGCGCAATTACGCCAAGCCAGGCACCGCCGCGTGAATCTACAGAGGTATTCATCAGCACTATCTAGTCTTCTGGTTTACAGGATGAGTCTTGGTCCGGCAGTTTAGGAACTGCCTGCCTGAAGCTTAGCCATCCAATGCCACTAGACCCGAAACGACAACACACCAACCCGCAGCATCACTGGCCGCGTATGGCATATATGTTATTCAGGAAGAACTGCAGAGCTTAGATGGGAAACTAAGTAACACAAATGATACGCTTAGTAACATCGACCGACAATATCATCAGGCGTTCCAAAAGACCTGATTCATCGGCTCAATGTAGTTCTCACGATAGCTTATTAGCGGACACGCTCTAATGCGGGGCTGTCTTGCTAAAGGAGCAGTGGCCTTCACGCAGGGTTTCGATAGAGTCCGCCATATACTGCGTTTCGCCAATGAACTGGCCTAGCTTTATTTGTGGTCTCTTCGAATCCATAAAGTCGACCGTAACGGTATAGTTGGATGTCTTATACCGATTTAAATCGGTCCTTATGCCTGGACAGTTGGAATAAAAGCCTGTTTCGTAACGGGTCTTTTTATCGCAACGCTCATCATCTTCATGCCTGTGATAGCCCTTGCTTCCGCTTGAATAGGATTTGCCGGATTTACATTCTAGTAGAGTGACCTCATGGGAGCAGATGCCTGGAGTAGTACAGCCTACCCGGTCTTCCTGTTCGAAAAGATGGGTGTTGTGGCGCGTCCAACTCACCTTCAAATTGTAAGGTAACGTGCTCTCTTCTCCAGACACGGTGAATGACTGACCGGCATCACGGTACACCTTCGCGCTGAACGAAAAGTCCCAGCCGTCAATCGTTATGGAGGTGTACCACCAGGGCGTTGGCCCGAACAGGATGGTAGCAGGGCCTGTTCTTAGCCGATTTTTATGCGCATTATCAAAGTCTGTCGGAAAACCTCTTCATAGACCTGCGTCTTACCTTTTGCTTCAAAGGTATGGGTGCAACCTATCAAGCAGAACAAAGTGACCATTAAACAGGGCGCAACGTTTCTTGTTTTCATTGACTCACCGGACTGCATACGCGGCGATACTCAGCCAGCAGGATGTTCTGCTGGCTGGTAGGTCATTCAATAGATTCAGGGAAATTGCGTTGACTGCTTGATGGCCAGCCACGCTACAGCCAGACCAGGAATCCGATCCGGCGGATAGGTTAAGCGTTACTTCTTGTCGTCTGTCTCGGAGCTGTTCATGTCCATGACAGTCCTGGCTGGGGTCTCAGGTTCATTCATGACCGGAGTCGGCGCTACGGGCTCGCTCTTTTTCTTACCCCGAAACCGGTTGAATATCCAACCAATCAGAAGCATGGGTAGCATCCACAGCTTCTTGAACAGTAATAGCGCTCCAGCCAGAATTCCCAACTTGGCCGCCGCCTTGCCTGCAATCAGTGCGCCTATGCCATAAGCTGCCACTTTGTCGATGTCAGGATTGAAATCGGCGTAACGGTTACCTTCATTGAAGTTGGTCATTGCCAGGACGGCAGGTGCGCTTTTCTGGATTTGAGGCAGCTGATCCATACCAGCGATGAAACTCAGCACCAGTACGCCTTTACGGCCCAGTACGCGGATATCGTAGTTGAGGCCATGCTCGGTATCATTGCCCAGCTTGAGCTCTTGAGCCCAATAGAGCTTTTTGCCTTCCTTGTCGTAACGCGGCGCAGCAGCCCAGCCTACCAGCTCAAGCGGCTCATACCCTTGTTCTTGACGCGCTTTGTTGCCATCGCGAACATCCTGCTGCATGTCCTTCAGCAGGTCGGCATAGTCGATGTCAGCCGCATCCTCATCAGATACGTAGCCGCTTTTTTCGTAATAGACCGTCATGCCCCATGACTCGCGCTCGAACGGCGAAATGCCGGCAGGCATCACCATCCCCATGGGCGGGTTCTGGCTGGGAGGATTGCCCCAAGCTTCCAGTACACGCTCGGCATCCTTACTGTTCAGAAAGACGAACTCTTTAGGCAAATCAAGCGTTGCAAGATTGCCATTCAGGACGATCTTGCCCGTCTTGAAGTTCAGCGACTTGAGGAACCTATCCACCGCCAGCTCTTGAGCGTTTGACGTAGCAGGCGCGGCGCTGACGGGTTCAGGCTGTGGATTGGCAGAATAAGCGGCAGGAATAACGGCCACAGCCAAAAGGCTGGCCAGGATCAGTTCCTTGATCGGCATAAAAGCTCCATGAAGATATGTTGTGCTATCCAGACGCAATCATATCATCAGCCCTACAAAGACGCTGCGGCGCAACGAAATTTTTTGATACATGTGGTCAAACACAACCTTGCCGATAGCTACAGGTTGACACAACCGCTTCAAGGCTCAGACGATTGAAAGAGCAGAGGTTGGGCCAGCACGATTAAAAGCCGGACTGGACGATGCGTCATGAGTTGATGAACTGGAGCCATACCGCGCAGCCAGATTGGTCCTGAAATGTGCCTAGCTGAGAGGTGGCCGTCCCGCCTGGGGACAGGCACACCCTCGTGGTGCTGTACTAGCGATGCTCATGTTCAGCGCGAACAAAGCGACTGACAAAACGGTACAGTGCGGTTAAGCGGCGTAAGCCTCTGACTTGGCCAGGATTCGACTGATTTCATAACGATTCTCAGTAGTCAGATGATCGGTCAAACGATGCAACTGCCTGACAATCAGTTGCTGACTGTCATGATCACGTGCTGCCCGTAGCTCTTTCATCAGCGAGCGGATGATTTGTGCAGTGAGTTCAAGATCGCTCATGGGCTTTCCCTCATGAAGGCTATAAATGGGATAGTTCGTAAGCCGGCTTACTTACTCTGTCCATTACATCCCTCAAACAGTTCTCGTTTAGCCGATGAGCGAACCCTCTGCCGATAACTGGCAGGTTACGATCCGCTGTATTCTTTTGATTGATTTACTGGATGCCCCTCCTCTTTGCGGCTGCCTGAGTAGTACGCATCCTTCAAGATCTATTCGTTTGTGTAAGACGCTCAAGCAGCCAGGCTGCAGCAGGACCAAGCGGCTGTTTACGCGACCACACCACATCCACCGATACCTGCTTGGGCCAGCCATTCATGACCAACTCATGCACCCGCCCCTGTGCATGGGACTCGACCAACCCCTTGGGTAACGCGGCCCACCCAAAGCCCAACGCCGCCATTTCCAGCAACAGCAGGTAGTCTGGAGTCGACCAGCATCGCGTACTGTGTGCAGGCAAGGTCGCGTCATCCAAATCGCTGCTGACAACACTGCTCAGACGCAGCATGCGGTAGTGAGCAAGGTCTTGAGGTTCAACTACCGCTTTCTGGGTAAGGGCATGACCTCGACTGACAAAAAGACCAAAGGAGGAATAGTAAGGCAGCCGGGAATGCGCAATATCCGGCCCGTACTCTGGCTGAGCAGCCAGTAGCCCCAGGTTGGCTCGGCCTTGATTGACCAGATCCAGCACATCGGCCTGTTCGGCAAAAAAGCACTCGAACTCCAGATCAGGATAGCGCTGGTCCAATTCGTGAAGACGCGCTTCATATTGGCTCTGCTGGTAGGTATCCGACAGTACCAGTGTCAGCTTGGCTTCCTGCCCGCGGCCCAAGGTAGCCGCGTGACGTTTCAATCGGTCTATCGCCGATAGCGTCTCCAGCGCATACCCCAACAAGCTGCGCCCAGGCTCGGTCAATGTCAGCTGGCGAGCGCCACGAACAAAGAGCTCAACGTCCAGTTCTATTTCAATGCGAGCAATGGTTTCACTGATGGTCGACTGGCTTTTACCAAGCGCCCTCGCTGCCGCGCTGAACGAGCCACTGGATGCGGCATGAACAAACGACTCGAGTGCTTCTATTGAAAGATTCATATCGGTCTAAGCGATACTAGCTAATTTTCGGTTATTGGTTAAACCGATGATAATAGATCATCAAATTTATCCCTAAGCGAGCTTTTCAATGTCTTCTACCTCATCACCTGATCGCAGTTTCTGGGAGCGGGCAGGTCATGCGCTGGCCTTCGAGCTGATTGCCCTAGGCCTCTGTGCGCCTGTGATTGCCTGGGCTATGGGCAAACCCATGGCACAGATCGGCGTGTTGACGCTTATGTTTTCGACCATAGCCATGTTGTGGAACATGATTTTCAACTTCTTGTTTGACCGTGCGCAGAACCGCTTGGGATTCAAACGCAGCTTTGCCGTCCGCCTGATTCACGGCTGTCTTTTTGAGGCTGGCTTAGTGGTCTTGCTGGTTCCGTTGGCAGCCTGGTGGCTTTCAATCAGCCTGCTCCAGGCGCTAGTGCTCGATATCGGACTGATCCTGTTTTTCCTGCCTTATTCGGTATGCTTCAACTGGATTTACGATACGCTTCGGGCCCGTTATGTACGTCGCCAGGGCATTGGTGCAGCGTACGAAAAGTGATGAACCGAGTAATAGAAAGGCGCCACGCCTCACGGTGAATGAGTCGGGCTGCCTTTCATACTTGGCAGAGCTTAAAGAGAGCCTGCTGACGACTCTACGTTGAAAAGCCCCCAATAGAGACAAAACGTCGCCCTACCCTCTTTTTTCCTTTTAATCGCCGATTTTCGACTACGCTTCTCATTCCACTCAGCGAAAGGCGGGATGGCTATGGCTGCTCGGGTCGAGAGACAAGGACGCTGCTTGTGCAGCGCGGTGCACGTAACTATCAGTCTGGAAAAAACATCTATCAGCGCTTGTCATTGCTCGATATGTCGGCGATGGGGCGGTGGCCCGCTGATGGTGGTCGAAAGCACGCTCCCTCCCCAATTGACGGGAGAGGAGCATGTTCACGTCTACGAGTCATCAGAGTGGGCTGAGCGAGGCTTTTGTCGCCAATGTGGTACTCACCTGTTTTACCGGTTAAAACACGGCGACTTTCATGCCGTCCCGGTTGGGTTGTTTGATGACCCGGATGACTGGACATTTGCGCTGCAGGTTTTCATAGAAGAAAAACCAGCTTTCTACTGCTTTGCCAACGATACCCGGACCCTGACTGGAGAAGAACTGATTGCGCAGTTCGGCTCTGAGTAAGGCATAGGCCATGCTCGTGCTTGAAAATTTTAATCGTACCCATGGATTACGTTGTTTGGTGACGGCCGGACAGGTCGGGTTATTTTCGTCCTATTGATTTGCCAGCAAGGGAGGAATGATATGAAGACGGTAGCGGATATCCTTAGAGCCAAGCAAAGTCAGGGTGTGTTTACGATCACCCCAAACGTTACGGTGCTTGATGCGCTTAAAGTCATGGCCGAGAAAAATGTGGGTGCCCTGCCCGTTACCGAGGACGGTAAGCTGGTCGGTATCATCAGCGAGCGCGACTATGCGCGCAAAGGCGTATTACAGGGCCGCTCCTCCATAGGAACCGCTGTTCGGGAAATCATGACCCGTGCTGTGATCACGGTGACGCCTCGGGAGAGCATTCGTGAGTGCATGTCGCTCATGACGGATCGCCATCTGCGCCACTTACCGGTGATCGACAATGATCAGCTGATCGGTCTGCTCTCCATTGGCGATATCGTGAAGGAAACGATTGCTGAGCAGGACGGGCTGATTCTGCAACTGGAGCAATACATCCGTGGTGAATATCCTACATCACTGGCCGGATGATCAGAGGGAGCAGCTAGGCCATGCGTTTGAGCATGGCCTGCGTTGACTAAAAGTCTGGTTGGGCTTTTTCGTAATCACGACTTCCTTGCCCGTCAGGCTGAACTGTTGCGGCGCCTTATGGACGAATCCATTGCCATCATTGATTAAACAGTGACTGGCACTTCTCAAGGATTCAATAAGGCGCCTATCTGCTGTGCCCGATAAATATCTGGAACCCCTGCCCAATTGGGAGCCGCACGAGCGGCCCTCGATGCCGGGCTCTCCGGCTACGCCACTGCATGCCCCACCGGTACGCCTTGCTTACGCGCTGGTGTCTGTGCTGCTGGGCCTGACAGGCGGCCTCGGTAATGCGCTGATCAGCGTGAACCTTCCTTATATCCAGGGTGATCTGGGTCTAACACCCACCCAGGGTGCCTGGCTGCCTGCGGCCTTTCTGATGGTAAACGTGTCAGCCAACCTGATTCTCGTGAAGTTTCGACAGCAATACGGGCTTCGCCGCTTTGCCGAGATCGGGCTGGCGCTGTATGCCGTATTCACGATCGCCCATGTGTTTGCCAACAACTTTCCCATGGCGGTGCTGGTCCGGGCCGCCAGCGGCTTTGCCGGTGCGACGATCACAACCCTGGGTACGCTGTATATGCTCCAGGCGTTTCGGAAGGCTCAGGTAGGCAAAGGTTTGGTCATTGGCGTTGGCATCTCCCAGCTGGCAACGCCTCTGGCTTGGCTGCTGTCGCCCGCGCTCAGGGATCTGGGCGAGTGGCATCGCCTGTATATCTTCGAGGCCGGCATGGCGCTGTGCTCACTCGCCGCCATCACCCTGCTCAAGCTACCTCCAGGCATACGCATCAAGGCGTTCGAGCGACTGGACTTTCTGACATTTGCCCTGCTTGGTCCTGCCCTTGCCATGATTGCCGCCGTCCTGGCACAGGGGCGCATTCAATGGTGGCTGACGCAGCCTTGGATGGGGTTTTCATTGGCAGCCGCTCTGGTGTTGATCATTATCGCGGTCGCCATTGAGCACCATCGACGCAATCCCCTGCTCCAGACTCGCTGGCTTGGCACCTCCGAGATGCTGCGCTTTGCCTTCGGGGCGATCATGCTGCGCTTTATCCTGTCCGAACAGAATTATGGCGCAGTGGGTCTGCTGCAAACCCTGGGGCTTACAGCCGATCAGTTACAACCGCTTTTTGCAGTGATCCTTGTCGGCATCGTGGCGGGCATTGCCGTCAGTGCTCTGGTGTTCAGCCCGAAAACGATGATCCCTCAGATTCTGGTTTCGATTGTATTGATCGGTATAGCCAGCTTCATGGATACCGACTCGACAAACCAGACACGCCCGCAGGACCTGTTTGTCAGCCAGGGTATTCTGGCCTTTGCCAGCGGCATGTTCCTAGGTCCGCTGATGATGATCGGCTTTTTGCGTGCCCTGCAGAACGGTCCGACCTATATCGTCAGCTTTACCGTGCTGTTTTCCTTTACGCAAAGCCTGGGTGGATTGGCCGGCCCGGCTCTGTTTGGAACATTCGAGACGGTGCGAGAGAAATACCATTCCAGTCACCTGATCGAGAACGTCAACCGTACCGACCCACTGGTGGTGCAGCGCCTGCAGCTTCAAAGTCAGGTTTATGCCCCGGTGCAGACTGACCCTACCCTGCAACAGGCGCTAGGCACCTCCCAACTCAGCCAGGCTGCCACACGAGAAGCACATGTGCTGGCCTTCAACGATGTCTTTCGGCTGATCGGCTTCGTATCGATCACCTTTCTGAGCTGGTCACTGTTCCATACCCTGCGCCTGTCCTATCGGCGAAGAAAGGCGGAACGGGCACAAGCCAACTCCTCTAATAACGCTGCTACGTGAGACGCCATGAGCGACGAAAAACCATTACCTGATGACGAGCGCAAGGGCTCAAGCGAAGCTGAAAAAACGCCGCCTCAAACCGAACAGGCAGCTTCCGTACCGGACGCCGGAGCGACAAATCCTGGGCCGCCCAAAGTGATCAAACCGTCACGGATGACGGTCATCATCATGCTGGTGGTAGCGCTGGCAGGCGTCCTGACGATCCTCTATGCGTGGCAGCTGTGGCCATTCACCAGTGGCATCGTGACAACCAACAATGCCTACGTCCGGGGACAGATTACCGTCATGGCCCCTCAGGTGAATGGTTATGTCGCCGAGGTACTCGTACAGGACTTCGAGCATGTAAAGCAGGGGCAACTGCTGGTTCGGATCGACGACCGAATCTATCGCCAGCGTGTTGAGCAAAACCAGGCACAGCTGGCGGCTCGGCAGGCGGATCTTGCTAACTCCATACAGACCCTGGCCTCCAACCAGGCCACGCTGGCGTCGCGCCGGGCGGAACTCCTGTCGGCGCAGGCCGAACTGGATCGCGCACGAGCCGATGAGCGTCGTGTCAACGAGCTCGCCTCCCGAGGCTCGGTTTCCCTGCGCGAGCGTGATCAGACACGTGCCTCGGCCAGGGCCGCCGCCGCTCAGGTCAAGCAGGCACAAGCGGCCATCAATATTGCCGAGGAAAACGTAAAGGCGACTCGCGTGTCACGCGGAAGCCTGGAAGCTCAGGTACAGATGGCAGAAGCGGCGCTGCATCTGGCACAGATCGACCTCGACAATACTTTGATCAAGGCGCCACGGGAAGGACAGCTCAGCGAGGTATCCGTACGCCTCGGGCAGTACGTGACGGCAGGCTCGCAACTCCTCTACTTGGTACCGGATCTGGTCTGGGTGGTAGCCAACTATAAGGAAACGCAGACACATAACATGGCGATCGGTCAGCCGGTCCGCTTCAACGTTGATGCCTTGGACGGCGCAGAGCTTACCGGCCGTGTCGAGCGGTTGGCGCCTGCAACCGGCTCGGAGTTCAGCATTCTTCGCCCAGACAACGCCACGGGTAATTTTACCAAGGTGGTACAGCGCATCCCTGTACGGATCACCATTGATCCTGACCAGCCCTTGGCGCAGCGGCTCAGGCCAGGGATGTCCGTTGTCACCCATGTTGATACGGATGCGGCCCGAGCGACCAGCCAGACAGAACGACCTGTAGCGCAACGGAGCGCTGCACCATGAGGGATGTTCGATTCCATCCTTTGCTGTTGGCCCTGGCGGTAAGCCTGGCCGCTTGTGTGCCACCCAAGAAACCGCTACCGCCCGAAGCTGCCATACAGCCTCCTGGGCAGTGGCGTGCAGCGAGTCAGCCGGAAAGCACCGTTCGAAGCGACTGGTGGCGCAACTTCAATGATCCCCAGCTGACTCGTCTGGTAGAAACCGCACTTGAGCACAACACTGACGTATTAGCCGCTATTTCCCGTGTAGATGCTGCCCGGGAGCAAATTGCGCTGGCACGCTCAGCTCTATTCCCTTCGGTAAATGCCTCGGTTGCCACACAAACCAACCGCAATCTCGGCACGCTGGGTATCACCCATACCCGTTCGGCTCAGCCACAGGTACAGATTGCGTATGAGCTGGATGTATGGGGGCGCCTGCGTACTCTCGAACAGGCCGCACGGCTCCAATATCAAGCCAGCCAGACCGATCGGGATGCTGTTCTTCTCACCGTGGCCAGCACGACCGCCCGGGCATACATCACCCTTCTCTCACTGGATGCTCAGCTGCAGGTTACCCATGAGACAGCGGAGTCTCGCCTTGGGGCGCTCAAGGTAGCAGAGGATCGCGCCGGTGAGGGCTACACGTCAGAATTGGAGTTGACGCAGGCCCAGTCCGAATATGAGGCCGCCATGCAAATGATTCCGCAGCTTCAACAGGCCATTCGCCGACAGGAAAATGCCATTCAGGTGCTGACGGGCGCCTTGCCGGCCCCAGTGGACCGTGGGCTGCACTTTCAGGACGTACACCCTCCCCACGTTCCTGGTGTATTGCCATCGGAGTTGCTGCGCAGACGGCCGGATGTCGCACGTGCCGAACAGCAGCTGGCTGCCAGTGACCTCAACCTAGAGGCCCGACGTGATGAGTTTCTTCCGCAGGTACAGCTGTCCGGCAGCGTCGGCCGGCTTTACGTCAATTCGCTGAACTACGATCCGGTCAAGGTCTGGAGCCTGGGCGCCAGCATCCTTGCTCCGATTTTCACAGCGGGTCGACTGGAAGCCCAGGTCAATATCGCTACCACTCAGCGTAATCAGGCCGCTTATGCGTATCGGGCCGCAGCGCTGAATGCGTTTGCCGACGTTGAAAATGCCTTGTCAGGCGTCACGCTGTATGCCGAACAGATTGATCGTATCCAGGCACGCCGGCGCACGCTGGCACGTTCGCTTGAAATCGCCCGGGATCGCTACCGCAGCGGTTACTCCTCCTACCTTGATGAGCTCGATGCCCAACGTAACCTCTTCAATCTGGATCTGGCGGCCGTACAGGTGCGCGAGAGCCAGCTGAACAATGTCATTTCGCTCTATCAGGCGCTGGGAGGGGGTTGGATACCTGCGCAGGATTAGCTGTGCATGGCACGCAGCTGATCATTTAGCTCCGCTCAAACCCGCGGTATGGACTAGAATTTGCGCCTTTATTCCCTCTTGAAGAGACAACTATGGGCGCACAGTGGAAAGCCAAACATAAAGAAGCCGCAGCCAATGCCAAGGGCAAGATCTTTGGCAAACTGTCGAAAGAGATCATGATCGCTGCGCGCTCCGGCCCGGACCCAGACATGAATCCTCGCCTGCGTCTGGTCGTCGAGCAGGCCAAAAAGGCCTCCATGCCTCGCGAAACACTGGAGCGCGCCATCAAGAAAGGCGCAGGTCTTTTGGGCGAAGCGGTCAACTATGAGCGCACCACCTATGAAGGTTTTACTCCCCATCGTGTGCCAGTCATTGTGGAATGCCTGACCGATAACGTGAACCGTACTGTCGCCGAGATTCGCGTAC
This sequence comes from Pseudomonas sp. LTJR-52, assembly GCF_003691465.1. Taxonomy (NCBI): domain Bacteria; kingdom Pseudomonadati; phylum Pseudomonadota; class Gammaproteobacteria; order Pseudomonadales; family Pseudomonadaceae; genus Pseudomonas; species Pseudomonas sp. LTJR-52. Next base: position 2,207,573 of record NZ_CP033105.1, on the reverse strand, counting down.
TGTTTCGCAAGGGCCAGCTTGGCGCGTCCGGCTCGGTAGCGTGGGATTTCGATTATGTAGGCATGATCGAGGCAACGCCCGATACGCCAGAAGCTGATCCGGAGCTGGCCGCGATCGAAGCAGGCGCTCAGGATTTCGAGGCGGGTGAGGATGACGCCACCCTCTTTATAAGCGACGCTACCGACATGGACGCCGTCTGCAAGGCGCTGCCAACTCTTGGTTTTACAGTACAGTCGGCCAATCTGGGTTATCGCCCCAAAAACCCGGTCACCGGCTTGAGCGATGCTGAAATGGAAGAAGTAGAAGCCTTTCTGGAAGCCCTGGATGCCCACGATGACGTGCAGAACGTTTATGTAGGTCTGGCAGGTTAAGCCATGCAGCCAGGGCGAAAAGCAATTCTTGCCTTTCGCCCTGTGAGATACGTATCAGGCAGCCTTGGGCTGATCAAACAGCATTCGCCCATGGTCCAGGCATTGGTCAACTAGCCATTTGCCGTGAGCAATGGACGCTCTCTGAGCCTGATCCAGTTCGGCCAGGAAGGCATGACTGACCGGAAGCGGCATGCGCCGGGTTACATGCCCGTGCAGGTCGCTTATCCGGCAACCGCCTGCCCAGGGTAAAGGGCTGCCTGGATGCTCCATGATTTCAGCCGTAATGACATGATCGCGGTAGGTACATTGCATGGTACTCATGGTCTGATCCTCGCTTTCGAATGGCATCGTCAGGTTCTCACAGGCATGCCCGCTTCGTACAAGTCCTGTCTCAAAGGATAGATGAACGGCGACAAAACCCTGTACCGTCATGCCCCCACGCGCAGAAAAACGCCAAAGGCTTAGTTACGGTCCAACGAGGGCCCTATCAGGCCTGCTAGCTGCTCATATACTCCGGGCGCAGCGACCAGAAGCGGATTCCCTTCCAGCAGCCCTTCGCCACGGAAGAAGTCACTCGACCGACCACCGGCTTCCTTGACCATGACAAGGCCTGCCAGGCAATCCCAGCTGTTGATAAGCGTCTCGTAATAGCCAATCAACCGACCCGCGGCCACATAAGCCGTCATCAGCGCCCCGGAGCCGTTGCGGATAAACATCCCACCCTCGTCCAACAGACCGGTCAGGAAAGGAATAAAGTTTTCCTTGCCACGGCGGTGCGTTGTACCTACCCCTACGACTCCTTCACGAACGTGTTGGGTAGCATGGGCCTTGAGCGGGACATCATTGACGAACGCGCCCTGGCCCAGGCAGGCATGAAAGAGTTCCTGATGGTTCGGATCGGCGATAGCGCCCAGATAGGGCTCACCGTCAATCATGAGTCCGATGGATACACACCAGCTGTGCAAGCCGTTTACGAAACAGCTGGTTCCGTCGATGGGGTCGATGACCCAGATGCAGCGCGCATCCAATGCTGCAGTACCGTTTTCCTCGCCGATAAAGCCATCCTCCGGAAAACGCTCCGAAAGCTGCGCCCGGATGAAGTCCTCCAGTGTCTTGTCGGCAACACTGACGACATCCTGCAGGTTACCGCCTTTGTGCATTACCGTCAGGCTCGAACGGCGCGCATAGAAGTCCATGCCCAGGCGTGCCGCTTCCTGTGCGATAGCCTTGGCGGCCTCATAGCGTGAATCGATATCGAGGCTATCCGGTGCGCTGGCGCCGGTAACAGTCGTGGTCATGACGGGTCCTTTTCAAAAACATGGTGCAATAATTGGGAGCGCCTAATCTAAGCGCTCCACTGTGACAAATACTGCGCGGCTCGGCATAGGATAAAAAGATGCACTTTAAGCCTAGGCCATGAATGCTGGCAGCAAGACGGACCTTCCAGGCCTATCTACTTATAAGGCAAGCTCAACCCTGGCTATCACCTTTCAGGCCGCGGTTAATCAGCATGGGCTCGATATCCGGTTCATGGCCCCGCCAGTCCCGGTAGACCTGCTCCAGATCGGTGCTGTTGCCACGAGAAAGAACCATGTCGCGGAAGCGTTGGCCGTTTTCAGGAGTAAGGCCGCCGTGTTCTCTGAACCACTCGAAGCCATCATCGGCCAGCATCTGTGTCCACAGATAAGCGTAATACCCTGCCGCATAGCCATTGCCCCAGATGTGCATGAAATAGCTGGATCGGTAGCGAGGCGGCACATAACTGAGGTTTATGCGGTCCTTCTCCAGCGCAGCCTTTTCAAATGCATCAACGTCTTGCTGAGGCGCTTCAGCTGCAATCATGTGCCAGTGCATGTCGAGTAGCGCAGCGGCCAGAAGCTCGGTCATGTCATAGCCCTTGTTGAAGCGAGACGCGGTCTTGATCTTCTCGACCAGCTCGGCGGGCATGGGCTTGCCGGTTGCGTAGTGCTTGGCATAGTTGGCGAACACCTTGGGGTCTTCCGCCCAGTGCTCGTTGATTTGCGAAGGAAATTCGACGAAATCGCTCGGCGTATTGGCGCCCGAGATACTGGCGTACATCTGGTCGGCGAACATACCGTGCAGGGCATGACCGAACTCATGAAACAAGGTTATGACATCGTCCCATGAAAGCAGCGCCGGTTGACCTGGGGCCGGCTTGGTGAAATTGCAGACGTTATAGACAACCGGCTTAGTGCCCAGCAGCCGGGACTGATCGACGAAGTTACCCATCCAGGCACCTCCGCTCTTGTTATCCCGAGCGAAGAAATCGGTGTAGAACAAGGCCATTGAAGAGCCATCCTTGTCGAACACCTCATAAACCTTCACATCCGACTGATACACCGGAATGTCCGTCAGTTCCTTGAACGTAATGCCGTAGAGCGCCTGCGCTGCGTAAAACACCCCGTTCTGGAGCACATTATTAAGCTCGAAATACGGGCGAATCTGTGACTCGTCCAGATCGTAACGGGCCTTGCGAACCTGCTCCGCATAATAAGGCCAATCCCAGGCCTGCAACTTGAAGCCGCCCCCCTGTTTGTCGATAACGGCCTGAATATCCGCCGCCTCGCGCTTGGCTCGGGCTGTGGCCGCCGGCGCGATGTCCCGCATGAAACCTAGCGCAGCTTCTGGCTTCTTGGCCATCTGATCCTGTAGCTTCCAGGTCGCATAGTCCGGGAACCCCAGCAGCCTGGCCTGCTCGGCTCTCACCTTGGCCAGACGCGCGATAAGCGAGCGGGTATCGTTGGCATCTCCCTTCTCGGCCCGATTCCACGAGGCATCGAACAAGGCCTTACGCGTATCGCGGTTGGCAAGAGACGCTAGCCAAGGCTGTTGCGTGGTGTTCTGAAGAGTGAGCAGCCATTGCTGGTCCAGATGACGGTCCTGGGCTGCCTGTTCGGCTGCCTTGAGCTCAGGCTCAGAAAGTCCCTCAAGCTGATCCTTGTTGCTGACAGCCAGGGCCCCGTTCTTGGCTGCAGCCAGCAGCCGATTCACAAACTGGGTAGTGAGCGTTGCCGCCTCCTGGTTGAGCGATTTGAGCTGGGCCTTATCAGTCTCAGACAGCCGGGCACCTGCCAATACGAAATGCTGATGGGTAATCTCGATAAGCCGCTTGTCCTCGGGTGTCAGATCAAGCGTTTCGCGCTGGTCGTAAACGGTCTGTAGACGGTCGAACAATGTGCTGTTGAGCGTGATCGCATCACCCAGTGCAGCCAGCTTGGGCGACTGCTCTTCATTGATCCGCTGAAGCGTGTCGGACGTATTGGCACCAGTGAGCGCGCTAAAAACTGTCATGACCCTGTCCAGCAGGGCTCCGGCTTTTTCCAGCGCAACGTAGGTATTCTCGAAAGTAGGCGGCTCGGGGTTGTTGGCAATGTGCTCGATTTCAGCCAACTTTTGCCGGATGCCTTCTGTAATGGCGGGCTCGAAGTCCGACTCCTCGATCAGGTCGAACCGAGGTGCCTGAAAGGGCAATGCACTCACCTGAAAAAAGGGATTCGCCTGAAGGGCCGAGCCGTTCTTATCTACCATGTTGACCTCCTGTACCGTCGTTCCGGCTTCAGTAACAGACTGGGTTTCGTTAGCAAAGGCATAGCTGCCAAGGGACGTACTGATAGCCAGAAACAGCAAAGATAGACGCATTAATGCTTACACTCCCTATTTTTCTTATTCCATGCAGCCACGACGCGGTCATACAAAATAGCGCGTCACATTGGGCACAGCGTAGTTTCAAATTGGCAGGCGAGTCTTGGCGATTGAACTCGAACAAAACGGTGTAAACCGCAGACCGCAATTTGTTATAAGCAAAGAAACCCGTCTGGGCCGGGCCTTGGGATAGTATCGCCTGCCCAAGGGATGCACTAGTCTTAAGAACTGCCCCTATCGTTTCAGCCTAATGGAAAGCCGCCATGCCTGTACGAGCAGCTACGTCTGAGGATGCCTCCGCAATCGCCATGATCCATATCGAATCTTGGCGCGCCGCCTATCAAGGCATCATGCCTCAGGTAGTGCTGGATAACCTCCAATACGAGTCCAGATATGCCCATTGGAAAGCAAGACTGGAAGCGGAAAATGCTCCGATATGGGTTGCTGAGCGCAGCGGGTCAGTAGCCGGCTGGATGGCGTGCGGCCCTGACCGTGATTGGCCGGAAGAGGCCTCCAGGCGAGAAATTCATGCGATCTACATAGCCCCACGACACTACCGTACCGGCCTCGGAACGGCGCTGTTACGGCATTATTTCTCTTCGCTGGAGTTGCCCGCGGTTAGTTGTGTATCCCTCTGGGTATTACAGGATAACCTTGCAGCAATGGCTTTTTATCGACAGCACGGCTTCGACCATACAGAAGCCCATAAAACCCTATCAAGAGGTGGGGTCGACCTGACCGAAGTGAAACTGACCAAGCGGCTTATCTGACGTGACCCTTGAAATATCTGCTTTCATTTAAATCCTGCCGGTATTCCGGAGCCGCGGTAGCGTACGCGTTTCGCTGAACCTCACGCTTCAAGGAAACGGCTCATGTTCAAGACGCTTTTTACGGCGTTGGTCACGGCTGGCTGCGTGTTCAACGTTTTATCTGCCCAGGCTGCAAGCAACCTGGTCTACTGTTCGGAAGGCAGTCCAGCAGGATTTGACCCCGGCCTGTACACAGCGGGAACCGATCATGATGCTGCGGCCAGTACGTTGTTCAACCGACTGGCCGATTTCGAGCGAGGCGGCACCAAGGCTATTCCTTCCCTTGCAGAGCGTTGGGACATCAGCGAAGACGGCAAGACCTATACCTTCTTTCTACGGCAGGGCGTAAACTTCCATACGACGGACTATTTCAAACCGACCCGCCCCTTCAATGCCGATGACGTCCTGTTCACCTTTCAGCGCATGCTGGATAAAGAGCATCCGTTCCGCAAGGCCTATCCCAGCGAGTTCCCCTACTTTACCGGCATGAGTCTGGACAAGAATATCGCTCGGGTTGAAAAGGTGGACGAGTATACAGTTCGCTTCATGCTGAATGAGCGCGACGCTGCTTTTGTGCAGAATTTGGCGATGCGGTTTGCCGGTATCCATTCAGCTGAGTATGCCGACCAGCTGCTCAAACAGGGCAAGGCTGAACAGATCAACCAGAAGCCTATCGGTACCGGCCCCTTCGTCTTCAGTCGCTACCAGAAAGATGCCATGATCCGTTTCAAGGGCAACAAGGATTACTGGCAACCGGGACAGGTCAAGCTCGACAACCTTATCTTCTCGATTAATACCGATTCTGCCGTGCGGGCGCAAAAGCTGCGCACAGGCGAATGCCACGTCAGCGTTTACCCTAATCCGGCGGATATTGCCTCGCTGGAGAAAGACCCCAACCTGAAGGTCATGAGTAGCCCTGGCTATAACATTGGCTACCTAGGCTATAACGTTCAGCATCCGCCACTGGACAAGCTGGAAGTTCGCCAGGCGCTCGACATGGCGATCAACAAGCAGAACATCATTGAAGCCGTTTTCCAGGGCGCAGGGCAGCTTGCCGTCAACGGGATGCCGCCCAGCCAGTGGTCCTACAACGAAACGATAAAGGATCTGCCGCGCGACCCGGTCAAGGCCAAGGAGCTTCTCAAGCAAGCTGGCGTCAAGGAAGGCACAAAGATCACCTTATGGGCTATGCCGGTCCAGCGGCCGTATAACCCGAACGCGCGCCTGATGGCCCAGATGATCCAGAACGACTGGGCCAAGATTGGCATCAACGCCGAGATCGTGACGTACGAATGGGGCGAATACCTCAAGCGCGCCAAGAGCGGCCAGCAGGACACCATCCTGGTGGGCTGGACAGGCGACAATGGTGATCCGGACAACTGGCTGGGTACGCTGTATGGCTGCGATGCGATTGGCAGCAACAACTACTCCATGTGGTGCGACAAAACCTACGATGACCTCGTGAAGAATGGCAAGCGTGTCTCCGATCAGGCCGAGCGGACCGAGTTTTACCGTCAGGCTCAGGTGCGCATGAAGGAACAGATCCCCAATACCCCAATCGCCCACTCCACGGCGTTCATGCCCATGCGCAAGAATGTGCAAGGCTATGTAATGAGCCCGCTGGGCCATAACGCTTTCGTTGGGGTCAGCGTTGACTGATGTTGATACGGCGAGCCGTTAATCGCTCGCCGTGTCGCTCGCGGTAGGTAAATACGTCGGTTCGGTTTTATCATGACGGGTTGCTGCAAGAGATCATCATGAGCCGAGCCGATTTTCATCAAGCACATGCCACACAAGCCGTTGCCGAGGCACAGCGCCTGCTTTCCAGACGAGACGAAATGGGCGCACGCTGGCTACCCTGGGTCGCTACTGAGATCTATAGCCTCAGCCCTACTGAGTACGCCTCGATGGTGAGGCGTGCCTTGGAGCAGCTGACCGGTAATACGCCCAATACCTGAATGCTATTTGTCCTCAGAGAGCTATGAGCAAACTGCAGTACGGCCTCCTCTCACCTGAACTCCGCCCGCTTATCGATAAGTTTTATCGCGCCCATGGCAGCACCATGCGAACCGCCAGAGGCGATAGCGTGCGCTATTGGGTAGCCAGGCGACAGAGCATTCTCGGTGTCCTGAACCTTAGTCCCATCGAACAGGGCTTTTGGCTGACGGGCCTCTTCGTTGCACATGAGGAACGCGGTCAGGGTATTGCTGGCAGATTGCTGGAGCATGCCGTAAACCATGCGGCATCGCCTGTCTGGCTGTTCTGCCACCCTGAGCTCGTCCCTTTTTATCAATCCAATGGATTTCAGACACTAGCATTCTTGCCAGAGTCGCTTAGCGATAAACTCCGGCGCTATCAGCAAAGCAAACCCCTGATAGCCTTGGAATACAGCCCGTCGTGATTGCCTTCTGATTCATGTTTCGGTCACATGATGAAGCTATGTTGAAGAAGTATATTACGGCTGCGGCAGCCTCTTACCCGCACAGTCGCCCTGCTATCCGTTTCGCGCAGATGGAAATTTCTTTGCCAGCCTTGAAGCAAAACGGTTGGCTTCGGGTCTTAAGACCATATAGTCCAGACGCGCGCCAGGAGGCCCCATGACTTTGCACCCCCAGCTCCACGGTACCGGTTTTCTCCTTTTGCTAAAGCGTCTGGTCTCCAAGCGCACCTTCGAGGATATTGATCGTCAGCTTGAGCAACTAGGTACCGAATTCCCCCTGTTCGACCACCCGCCACTGAACATCGACCAGGAAGGCGCAGAAAGCCTTGAAGGGCTTGGTATCCGAGCGTATCAGTTCCAGGTCATGAGTTGTCACCAAGGTAAAATGGGTTTGGGTGCCGCCTTGATGAAGCTGGGCTTTACTCCTGTTTCGAGCACTCCTGAACAGACGCTGTATCGCAACGAGGCGGGTGAAAAACTGATGCTGCGCATGCAGTCCGAATTTGGCGGTGTGCTGCTCAATCTGGTCACGGACTCACCGGCTCTACTGACTTCTATTCATGCACAAAAAATTGCACCGCCAGCTCCCTGGCAAGCATTTCCTACGGTCGATGTGGGTTGCATGGATACGCTACAAGGCGAGTTGGCGTTCTGGTGGAGCCAGCACTGGACGCCTTATTGGAGCCGCCTGGATGAAAACGAGCGTCTTCAGTACCTGCAACTCAACAACGTGCCCGCTGCCTGGAAAGATTTCCTTTCGCTACACGCCTAAGCCACCCTGCTTTGCTGCTTGACGAGAACCTTTTCGCTCAAGCAGCGCTTGCTCTGTTGGCAAAGACAACACGCCAATTGACGCCCTCTCGTGAAACGTCTACAACACATCATGTTGTACGACGACCTATGACCGCTGTGCTTCTTCCATACTCGAACGAGATCCACAGCCATCACGTACAACGATCCATTCCGCATCGCTTACAACAACAAGGAAATGCTCATGCGAAATATCAAGCTGATCGTTGGCTTTCTGTGCCTTTTCAGCGGCTATGCTATGGCCGCCACGTCTTCGGATGAAACGGCGGTAGCTGAGGCCGTGGACAAGCTTACCCAGGCCATGTGGCACAAGGATATTGCCAGTCTGAATGCCCTGACGGCCGAAAATCTTACCTATGGCCATTCCAGCGGCAACATCCAAGATAAGAAAGCATTCATTGCGGATATCGAAACAGGCAAAAGCGCATTCAAAGAGCTGAAAATGCTCAACCAGAAAATCACAATGTCGGGTGATGTGGCCCTGGTTCGCAATCATTTCTCTGCACAAGCCATCAATAGCGGCAAGTTGACGCCTACTGAAATTGAAAACTTTCAGATCTGGCAAAAACAAAATGGAAAATGGCTGTTGATCGGCCGTCAGGCTTTCCGCTTCTAACCAGGCACCTGCCGCTTCCCCGCCACGAAGCGGCAGAATCAATCACCTGATCCGTTAGTCAAACACAGATCAGACACGACTGGCTTAAACTGATCTTGAACACACTTCCCTATATTGGATGTGCTGGCTGGAGCCTGCCGCGTTCACAGTGGCCCGACTTTCCGGCAGAGGGCACCCACTTGCAGCGCTACGCTGCCCGCTTCAATACCGTTGAAATCAACTCTTCGTTTTACCGCCCTCACCAACCGGCGACCTACGCCAAATGGGCTGACTCGACGCCAGAGGGTTTTCGCTTCGCAGTAAAGGTCCCCAAGCAGATCACTCACATTCAGCGCCTCGCTCACGGCGGAGCACTGTTGAACGGCTTTCTGTCGGAGTGCAGTCACTTGGGAGAGAAACTGGGCTGCCTGCTGATCCAGCTTCCTCCTTCACTGGCATTCAAGGCAGAACTTACCCGTGACTTTCTGGAGGATCTTAGGGCTCGCTACAATGGACACGCCGTTCTTGAACCCCGCCATGCCAGCTGGCAACGTGATGATGCCCAGTCCATGCTGATGGCTTATCGAATCGGCCAAGTAGCTGCCGATCCCTCTCCATTGGCGAACGGCAACATGCCCGGTGCATCGCCGGAGGTGGTCTACTACCGCCTTCACGGCTCGCCCCAGATCTATCACTCCTCCTATACCCATGATGCCCTTGCGTCTCTTGCCCAGACCTTGGCACATCATCATGAACGGAGCGTTCTCACATGGTGCATTTTTGATAACACTGCCAGCGGCGCAGCCGTACTCAACGCATTGGACATGCAACGTCTGCTTGCAGGCTGATGGCGCATGCCGACCGCCGGACCTTTTGAAGGCGAACCCTTGGTTATCCACTTCCCTCTAAATCAGAGAGGTAGCGAGCCGCCCTGAGAATCGTAATGCCTTTGCAGGCCAGCCATGAAAATTCGATTTATTTCCAGCAACACGCGAAAGATTGAAGAAGTCTCTCACCTGCTCGCCAAAACGCGAATCGAGATTGTCCCCTACCAGATCAAAATCGATGAACTGCAAACCGAGGATGTGTGCCAATTGATCAGCGACAAGCTGCTCAAAGCCTTCCGCCTCGTTGGGAAGCCTGTATTCGTTGAACACACTGGGCTTTACATCAAGAGCCTGAATGATTTCCCTGCCGGCCTTACGCAGCTCTTCTGGGACAAGCTACTGGCAGAACGCTTCTCCTCTGTCATAGGCGGCCTTGAAGATCCCTCAGCCGTGGCCAAGACGCTGATCGGCTACTGTGACGGTCGCAAGAAATACTTCTTTGAGGGCGCCGTTCCTGGGCGAATCACAGAGCAGCCGGCCGGTGATAGCAGCTTTGAATGGGACTGTGTGTTTATGCCTGATGGCCTTGATCAAACCTTTGCCCAACTGGGGCCACGCAAGCATGAGTACTCCATGCGACGGCAGGCGCTGGAAAAATTCGTCAGCTTTATCGAGGAGTCCTGAAAATGGAAAGCCTCAAGGACGCTTACCGTAGCAATCGGCTGATCCTGTTCGTAGGGGCTGGAGTATCAGCCAACCTTGGCTTGCCGCCCTGGAAACAACTGATCGAAGAAGTTGCCGTCCAGCTGGATTATGACCCTGACGTCTTCAATACCTACGGCAATTTTCTTGCGCTAGCCGAGTATTACCGTATCAAGAAAGGCAACATCGGTGCGCTCAGAAGCTGGATGGACCGGGAGTGGCACAAAGATATCGATATCATGGCATCAGAAATACATCGGCTGATCGTACAAGGCCGGTTCTCGGCGATCTACACCACCAACTATGACCGCTGGCTGGAATATGCCCACGATGCCTATCAACGAGAGTACATCAAGATCGCCAATGCCAGCGATCTGGCCAAGGCGCAGGACAACATTAGACAGATCATCAAATTTCATGGGGATTTCGACGATGACTCGTCGATTGTGCTGGCCGAAACAAGCTATTACGAACGGCTTCAATTCGAGACGCCGCTCGATATCAAGCTGAGAGCCGACACACTGAGCAAAGCCGTTCTATTCATTGGCTACAGCCTTTCGGATACCAATATCCGGCTGCTCTTCCATAAGCTTTCAAAGATGTGGAGCAAGTATGAGCCCTCCGGCGTCAGGCCCATCTCCTATGTCTTTTCTCACATGCCCAATCCGGTACAGGAAGAGATCCTGAGCCAATGGGGCATTCGCATGATTTCGTCTGATCATGACGATCCCGGCCATGCCTTGACGTGCTTTCTCAAGGAGCTGGTTGATTCCTGAGGCAGGCATCCATGCCCTATCCATTTTACAACGAGCGAGCGTACTGACCGCGGCCGAATATACGGTCATAGTCATCCGGTGTGGCCTCTGCACGAGAGGCCGCGCCTTCCGCCTGAATCTCCTTAGTCATCTCGACTAATCGAATGGCCGCAGGTCGCTTTGAGATTTCACCCAGCCAGCGTGCCAGATGGGTATAACGCTCATGGGGTAAGCCAAGGAACTCGAGAATGGCCATCCAGGGATACGTTGCGATATCGGCAATTGAATAAGTATCGCCGCCAAGATAGGCGTGGGTAGCCAGACGCTGGTCGATAAGCTCAACCAGGCGCAGCACTTCAGTAGTATAGCGCGAGCGCGCGTACTGAGAGACTTCAGGCTCGAAGCGCGTAAAGTGAACATACTGGCCGAACATAGGGCCGACTCCAGTCAACTGGATCATCAACCACTGCATGACGTCATAACGTGCCGTACCGTTTGCAGGCAGGAATTTCCCTGTCTTCTCGGCAAGATACTGCAGAATTGCACCCGACTCGAACACACGGTAGGGCTCTCCGTTGGGCCCGTCAGGATCAATCAACACAGGAACCTTGCTGTTTGGGTTAAGCGCCTTGAAGGCGTCGGTGAACTGCTCACCCTTCCAGACATGTACATGCTTGAACCGGTAAGCCAGTTGCAGCTCCTCCAGCATCAGCACTACTTTCAGGACATTAGGACTACCCATGCCATAGAGTTCAATCATTACGTTTGCTCCTTATCAGGTCCATTCGCTACAGCCTTGGACAATGCTGTACACCAGTCAGAAAAAGGGGGTATCGGACAGTTCTGCTCGCTCATCAGGAGAGTTGAAAAATGCCTCCTGTCGCTCACTCAGAACGTTAGCCATTCGGCAAACCTCTGAATAGATAGCGGATGATTACCTACAGAACCCTTTGTCCTATTGCCGGAGAAACCCGCATGGTTGATGTCGATAAAATCCCTGTTCAAGCGGACGTACTAGGCTCCGATGGTCAACACGTCGGCAAGGTCTATGACATTGTGGATCGCAATAAACTCAAGCTTGAGCGAAGTGATCCAGATGCTCAGGGGCAATATCACCTGATTCCTCTGGAATGGGTGGCCCGCGTAGACGGCGCTACCATCCACTTGGCACGAACATGCGAAGAGGCACAGCGGGATTGGCAGACGGGATAAGCAGGAATCTGAAAAGCAAAACGGTGGGCTTGAACCCACCGTTTTATCACCTGCCAGGCCTACCACTCAGGTCGCTTGAAACGGCTTATTCTCGTGCAGCAATACGTTGAGTTCATCAACGATCGGCTCCCACTCGGCATCGTTCATGATTTCCTCTTTCAAAAACGCCGCCTGGCTGGGCGTCCAAAAAGGTGCTTCGGAAATCTTGACGTCATCGGGAAGCGGATAGTGCTTGGCGACAAACGCGTCAATACTGGCCTTATCTGAGTCCAGACCCAATTGATCGAATAAGGTCGTGAGATCTTTTACAGGAAGTTCCATAGTCATCTCTCCAGGCTTTCGAACCGGTCCATAGCAGGATGGGACGTAACGCAGTGTCGTCCCTCAATCTGCTTACAGCGCATTACCAATAGAGAGGCAGCTGAGCGCATCGGTTCAATCACAGGCCATTAGCAGATGCATTTGATCTGGAAGCAGCCGAGCAAGTGAGAAAGATCACAAAAACGTAGTCATACCGTCATAAGAGCTTAAAAAGGCGGCCTGCATATGCGCTATCAAAAACAAGCGGTTGCGCTCGTAGTGGCTTGGTTCATGGTAGGTGGTTTCGCCCACCTGTTCATGGCCGGCTTTTTCGTCAAACTTGTTCCCATCGACGTACCCTACCGGTTTGCCATCGTTTGCTTTGGCGGCATTCTGGAAATGACGGTAGCGGTTGCGGTGCTCTTTAAAGAGCTTCGTCGTTACGCGGGCAGCGTTCTCTTTGTCTGTACGCTCCTTATGCTGCCTGTACACTTCTACACTTGGCAACATGCGGGCCTGTTTCCAGCGCTTCCTGAGTGGGCCCTGGCAGTACGTCTTGTACTGCATGCGCTTTTTCCAATCGTCATCTGGTATGGCTGTATTCATTACACCCCACCTGCCGAACTGGTAGACAGCGAAAAAGGGGCCGATAAAGGTGTCCACGGCCAGCTCCAGACTGGCGTTAGCCAGCCTGTTATGCGCACCGTAGGCGTAACGCCGGCTTCCAATGCTACTCAGTGGAGCGAAGAGAAGCGTTCTCCGACTCCCTGAACATGGACGAAAGATTCTTCTCGATGTTCGCGCAGAGATCGGTCATCTGTATCTGGTGCTGGCTTTCGGAAAACGGGCTTTGTAGATCAGTTCCGATTTTCTCGAGCGCCAGCAACATAAAGCCCACTACCGTAGAGGCCAGAGGTGTAAACCAGCCTAACGACTCTACCAACCCTACCGGGACGATCAAACAGAACAGCGAGATGAACAGGCGTGGAAAGTACACATAAGGATACGGCAACGGAGTATTAGCGATGCGCTCCATACCTCCCTGCCAGTTGGAAATATCCACCATCGTCGATTCAAGACGTGCCAAACGTATGCTGTCGAGACGCCCTGCCTTGTATTCCTGGGCAATCAAAGCTGCCGAGCCGCTTAGGATGTCGTTGGGAAAATTATTGGTATCACCGCTTCGAGCCACTTCCTCAGCAGGCAACAACTCTGCAAGTCGCTCTGGAATCGGAGCCTTCTTGAGATGCGCGGCTAAAGCATTGACATAGGCCACATGGCGGCGAAACAGCACCTCCTTGATAGGGTTTAAAGCATCGCCCGGGTCATCAACCAGAATCAGAACCTGACGGGCAAAGTTGCGCGAGCTGTTAACCATCCCTCCCCATAACGTACGAGCTTCCCACCAGCGGTTGTAAGCGCTGGTGTTCCGAATACTCACCAGCATGGCCAGGGCAGAGCCCAGCAGCGTCAATGGCATCGAAGGAAGGCTCATTCGATCATCGACGAACAGCATGAAGTCAACGGTGACAACAATGTCCCAGATAAGCAGCCAAAACAGCGACCAACCTGTATAGGAAAGGGTTTTATGCAGGAATCGGTACTTACGGCGAATAAGGGTTGGCAATGCAGCGCTACTCCAAAATAAAAACTTACTAGCGCTATGACCACTATGTTTGAAACCTGGCTCACGGAAACCATCTCAGGAAGTTGATTCAAGATTCTTCCGGGTCAGCCTAAGCCGAGACATGTCTCCTGATCGCAGCGGCAATGGAGGCAGATCAACATGACTTATTGCGATCGTTTTTTGACGATTCACGGCCGAATTTCAAATATACGTAATAATTCAAACCATCTCTCACTTTCGCCTTTGCACAAATCCACAAAACACCTTTGCCTAACTTGAATATGCGCAGAGGGTGACAGACGGTATAAGATTGCTGTTATAAGAATTCCAACATCCTTCACCGTGCAACTCCCGGGCGACCCTTGCGGTCCAGTCCGGTGAATCCTATTTTAAGAATTTGGTATTGCCTTCATGAACGAAACGACTGGACCGTTTGCAAAAACGCGTCTTTTTTCTACGTTAGTCGGCATCGTCCTTGTGTTGATTGGTCTCGCCATGCTTGTAGGTGGCGTCAAACTGATCACTGTAGGAGGATCCTTCTATTACGCCCTCGCGGGTGCCGGTATTTTCATCACTGGTATCCTTCTCGTGCTTGCCCATCGTGCAGCACTCCCATTGTTTGCGCTCGTTCTGTTTGCCTCAACGCTGTGGGCGCTGTACGAAGTCGGTCTGGACTGGTGGCAACTGGTTCCACGTCTGGCACTGTGGTTTGTAGTAGGCATCGTTCTGCTTTTGCCATGGATACGTCGCCCCATGGCACGTAAGGCGGGTGTCAGCTCAGTAGGCGCCGTGCCACTGACCGGCGCGGTCGTTCTGGCCGGTGCTGCTGCAGTCGCCAGTCAATTCACCAATCCACATAACATTGAGGGCAGTCTGGATCGTGCCAGTGCAGGTACAGTGAACGCTGCCCCCACCATGCCCGATGGCGATTGGCAGTCGTATGGGCGTACGTCATTTGGCGACAAATATTCCCCGCTGAATCAGATCACCCCGGAAAACGTGAATCAGCTGGAAGTCGCCTGGACCTATCGTACCGGCGACATTCCCGGGCCGAACGATCCGCAGGAAACCACGGCTGAAAATACACCCCTCAAGGTCAATGGAAAGCTGTACGTCTGTACGCCGCACAGCCAGGTCATTGCCCTGGACCCCGACTCCGGCAAGGAGCTATGGCGCTTTGATCCCAAGCTGAGCACTCAGAGTGCCGACAGCTTCAAGGGCTGGGCACACATGACCTGCCGTGGCGTGGCCTACCATGATGATGCCGCCTATGCACAGGCGGATGCTCAGGACAATGCGCAGGCAGCGTCTGCCCCAGCAGAGGCTACACCGGTCAGCAACTCCTGCCCTCGCCGTCTGTTCCTGCCCACTGCCGATACTCGCCTGATCGCCATAAATGCCGACACTGGCAAAATGTGCGAAGACTTTGGTGACAAAGGCTCCATCAACCTGGGCGCCAACATCGGCGGCTTCACTGCTGGTGGCTACTACTCCACCTCGCCGCCGTCAGTTACCCGTGATCTGGTCATCATTGGTGGCCATGTAACGGATAACGCCTCTACTGACGAGCCTTCCGGCGTTATTCGTGCCTATGACGTGCACGACGGCCATCTCGTCTGGAATTGGGACAGCGGTAACCCTGAAGCTACCGAGCCGATTCAGCCAGGCCAGACCTACACCCGCAACTCCGCGAACGTATGGTCCGTCATGTCAGTGGACGAAAAACTGGGCCTGATCTATCTGCCAATGGGTAACCAAACGCCGGATCAGTACGGTGGCATGCGTACGCCAGAAGCCGAGAAATACAGCGCCGGCGTTGTCGCTCTGGATGTCAATACGGGTAAGGTACGCTGGAATTACCAGTTCACTCACCATGACCTATGGGACATGGACGTAGGTGGGCAGCCCACGCTGATGGATATCAAGACGGCTGACGGCATCAAGCCAGGCCTGATTGCATCCACCAAGCAAGGCAGCCTCTATGTGCTGGATCGCACCAATGGTCAGCCCATCGTTCCCATACACGAGACACCCGTTCCGCAGGGCGCAGTGGAAGGCGATCATACGTCCCCTACGCAGCCAATGTCCGAACTCAACATGATGCCGCAGACACTCAAGGAAGCGGACATGTGGGGTGTGACACCTCTGGATCAGATGCTGTGCCGTATCACGTTCAAATCGCATCGCTATGAAGGCATCTACACGCCGCCTTCCCTGCAGGGTTCGATCGTTTATCCGGGCAACTTCGGTGTATTCGACTGGGGTGGCGTCGCCGTGGATCCTATCCGTCAGGTGATGTTCCTTTCGCCTAGCTACATGGCCTTTACATCCAAGCTTGTCGCACGCGAGGACGTCGAGGGCGGTCCGGCTCGCAAAAGCGAGACAGAGGGCGTTCAGCCAAACAAAGGCGCACCGTACGGTGTGATCATGGGGGCACTGCTGTCCCCGATGGGCCTGCCTTGCCAGTCACCACCATGGGGTTATGTGGCTGCTGTCGACATGACCACCAATCAGGTCATCTGGAAGCACAAGAACGGCACTGTTCGTGACAGTGCGCCTGTTCCAATGCCGCTCCCCATGGGTGTTCCAGCATTGGGTGGGGCTTTCATGACATCCAGCGGCCTGGCCTTCCTGAGCGGTACGCTAGACCAGTACCTGCGTGCCTACGATGTTCGTAATGGTAAGCAGCTGTGGGAAGGTCGCCTGCCAGCAGGTGGCCAGACAACTCCCATGACCTACACCGGCAAGGATGGACGTCAGTACATCCTGGTTTATGCGGGTGGGCATGGCTCTTTGGGCACTCGTCAGGGCGACTATGTAATCGCCTTTGCACTGCCTCAGAAGTAAAAAGCTGATAGCAGGCGGGGCTTATCTGTAGCCCCGCCTGCCTTCACCCTTCAAGCTGACATCTCTTCAAACTGCCCCGCCTTACGTCTTTCTCTCTCAACTGTCGTTTCGCTGTACCAGACGTCACATTTTCAAAAAAAAATGATCACTGTACTTTTCTTTGAATTTTTAGCCAGTTCAAGGAAATAAATACGTTTTTTAGCGGTCTATATCGCTGACCGGACAGCCTGCAATCATGGGTTTGATCATTAGATGAACTTTTGGTCTTTTCAAATGCTCATATATGATCGTAATATGATCCTGCTGTGCCCGTGCATTACTGTGAATCGCAACATGGTGTTTAGATACAGATCCAACATCGTTACGACTCCGTTACACTCAGTGCTCAGTCTCGGTCAAGACTTCCCTTTACCGAAACTTAATTTTTGAAAAGGTAAAAAACACCATGGCTAATCGCGAAACCGGTACTGTTAAGTGGTTCAACGATGAGAAAGGTTTTGGCTTCATCACCCCGTCCTCTGGCGGTGCTGATCTGTTCGTTCACTTCCGCCAGATCAAGGCTGCCGGCTTCAAGAGCCTGAAAGAAGGTCAGGCTGTATCTTTCGTGGCTGCCAAAGGCCAGAAAGGTATGGAAGCACAAGAGGTTGAAGTGGTTTAATCCACTTCCCTTGAAAAAGCCCCGTCCATGACGGGGCTTTTTTTATGCCTGAATTAAATACAAAGACTTAGTCAAACAGGGGTTGGCTGTCTGCACTGATACCCGTCATCTTCTGCAGAATCTCATCCGCCGCACGCTCGGCCTCCATAAGGTCCGTAAAGGTACGGTCTATCGCTACTCGGTGCAGAGCTTCCTCTTCCTTTCCATGCCCTTGTATGGCAATAAAGGCTTCGATGCCTGTTTCGCTTTCTACCGCACTTGCCCAGGCGCGGTGATCGCCAAAGATTCGCAATCCCATTAATCTCTCCTCTCGTCTAATCCGTGTTCATAAGATAGACACAGGCCAAAGCCATCCTATCCACAACGAGAGTAGATTGATCGATTCAGAGTAGACTCAGGCAGACCAACCTGATTAAAGGCATCAGTGTCGGCCCGCCCTTGGATGTATCAGCCACAACGAGCCGTCTTGATCACAAGCGCCTCATCAGTGGTAACCGTCAGGCGCTCAGAGTTGAAATCCATCGTCATGGCATCATCCGGACGCACAAGACGTGTAATCCTTGCACCAGAACGCTCTTGAAGCTGCTTGAAGAGTTCAGGAGTAGCCGTCTTACCTACCGCATATTGTGCAGCATCGGAATTACAACCACTTCCAAGTGCGGATGATGATGCAGTTGCATCACTGCTTCGGGTACGTTCGTTACTGCCAGACTCTGGAGAGCTGCTACAGGCACTTACAAGAACCAAGGAAGAAATTAACGCTGCCAGGGAACTCAACTTCCAAGTCATTACACTGCCTTATCGTTTACATAAAGCTCTACCATACGGACTCGAAGCACCTGGCAACAAGGGCTACTTTGTAAATATGGCTTACCGTCTTCAAGAGGGAGCGTGCGTGCTCCACCGTACCAGAAAGAAACCGACCAGTAGCAAGAAACCAACAACCAACGTATTAAGCTCGAAAAGACTTTGAATACCTAGACGGGAAGCAATGCGGCGAGCTATGAAATAGCGCCACGTCATTTGAGGGCCAAACATGGCCATCAGAAGACAGACAAAGAGAATCCCTTGAACTACCCATCGGCATGTATACATGCAGCATTAAACCCTCTCCTAAATTAGGGCGAGATTTTCAGTGCGCCTATCAATGCTCACAATTCACATCAGTCGAAAGTGTGACGTACTTACCTTAGCAGAATGCAAAACCCATGCATTTACGCCTGGAAGCCATTCAGGCTGCCTTTGTAAGGAATGAATTCATTATTAGCCCGTCAAAAGAGACGGCTTCATCGAATTACACCACTAAGGGAGTACGATCATGAGCAATGCAGGCAACCTGGTTATTACCTATGAAGAGGCAGGAGAACCAAGAGAACTGGCAATAGCCGACGCTCCAGCTGATGTCGATGAAGGCATTGTCCTTTTGTACGTACTGAAACAGCATGGAGGCGAAAGTCTGGAACTGGATTTCCCCCCCTATAGTGACGAACTCAACAAGCGTCGTCTGCGTGCACAAAAGCTCAACCTGCTTAACATCGACTGGGCTTATCGCTAGGCATCCGCCTGCCCTGCTAGATGGGCCTTGCTACGCTTGACAGCCTGTCCTGCTTTTTCGAATCATGCGCGACTCATTTATAAAATCAGTTCGTTATAAATGAGTCGGCAACGTCTGGTTATTTGTTCTCTGCGTCCTCATCAGACTCCAGAGGAACAGGAGCCTCTTTAGGGTTAGGCTGAATCTCAGGGTCAACGTCGATCTGGTCAGGATTTATATGATCAGTTTCAGGCATGTTGGCATCTCCAAGAAGTAAGCAGCAATATTTTGGGCATTCATACCGGGTATTGGTTCTTACCTTTCTCTGCCCTTAAGCGCGTTATAATGAAAATAGAGGTAAGCCAATACGCATCGAGTCATGTCTTTCGTATCGCCTACTGCCTGATCAGCATTCATTCGCTTTACCTAGAGAGTCCATATGTTACGCACAGTATTGTTTTTGGCGTTGACTGCATTCATCGCCTGCGCCTTTGGGATGTTACTTCTGGGTAATGCCTACTGGTTTACAACAGGCGGCTGTCCTTCGCATGGCGGTGTTGCTGAACTATGTGATCAAACCAAAGCCAGAATTCAGCTGGGCTTCGGTATTGCAACGATGATTGTGGCTACTATCGCCATGATTGTCTGCATCGTTAGAGACACCAGAAAATAGAGATTCTTAACGTCTTCAACCTGCAAAATAGATATCTTTAACAATTAAAGGCTCAAACAGCGCTCCCTATCGAACTACTGTATAAACTTAATGTCAGTGTGCCATCCTAAATAGTCGTTCTAAGCATACTGACATGCAACCCTCTCGCTATGATGCCGCCCGCTCCAGAATACAAGCTGCCCTGGCACCCTTGGAATGCCATTTCACCAACCGTGATTCTCGCGGTACCTTTGCCTTTAAAGCGATAGATCCTCAGGGAATTATCCACTTTGAATCCGGGCGTATCCGTACCGCGATCTACTGCAATCCTACTTCCCTACACCACCTTCTGGTCGCCGCCCGTAAAAAACTGCTGGCTCAAAACATTGAGCTGGAATCCTGGGACGAGCGCCTTACTCTTGAGATGATTGGGCAGTGGGAAAAGGCAGCCAAGCGTACACGTCGCTAATCCTGTCGCTAGCGGGTTACATGACAGTAAGTCGCTAGCAATTACCCTCTCGCCAAACAGCTGTCTATCCATACAGCGAACCATTTCTCATTTTAGTCCTACTGCCTTCCTCAAACCCAACGCTGCCCGTTACCATCCGCGCCGATTTACTTATCGAGCACGGCCATGTTTCGTATTTTTTCTCTGATTTCTTTCTTCTTTTTTATCATTCCGGCTCATGCAGAAGCGCCTCGCACGTTTCGCGAAGCCAAAGTGATAGGCGCCAAAGTCTACAAGCAGCAACCTGTAGATTTTTATTGCGGCTGCCACTACTCCGGCAAGACGGTGGACCTGAAAAGTTGTGGCTATGTGCCCCGCAAAAATGCGACCAGAGCCTCTCGCATCGAATGGGAGCACATCGTGCCTGCCTGGGTTATCGGCCATCAGCGCCAGTGCTGGCAAAAAGGAGGAAGAAAAAACTGTACTTCAAGCGATCCGATTTACCAGAAAGCCGAAGCTGATTTGTTCAACCTGGTACCGGTCATCGGTGAAGTGAATGGCGACCGCAGCAATTTTGCGTTCGGCTGGCTGCCACAGAAACCGACCCAGTATGGGGCCTGTCAGATGGTGGTCGACTTCAAAGCCAAGAAAGCCATGCCCCGCCCAGAAATCCGCGGCATGATTGCGCGCACCTACCTGTACATGAGCGAACGGTATGACTTGCGCTTATCCAAGCAGGACCAACAGTTGTATTCAGCCTGGAACAAGCAATACCCGGCCGAGCGGTGGGAGCGCCAACGAAACCAGCGCTTGGCGTGCATTATGGGTCACGGCAATAAATACGTTGGAAACGTCGATCTCAAGGCCTGTCGTACCTAAGATCACTGATCATCCTGTAGCGCTGACTGCTAACCAACGCTACAGGACAGGCGACTTGAAAGAGTTTAGGCAGGAGGGGAAGAGGAAAGAATCTGAATGGTCATTGCTACCAGAAGTGTTACGAGACCAAACAGAAGCAGTACGACCCGCCCCCACCATGTATGGTTATTTTTGACACCCACGATCAGCGCTATTCCCAGAATAGCCAGCGTAGCCGGCAGGTAACGAACCGCCCAGAGCATTACCCAAAAAATCCTTTCCCACACGTGGATCAACACGTCCTGCATTCCTACTTCCCGCGAAGAGTTATTGTCAGGCTTTCATTTTACAGACCGGACATTCATGCACCCAGCCTGAATGCCTACCGATGCCGCGACCATTCATCTGCCATTGCGGCCGCCCTTACCTGCCCACTTCAAGTTTCGCCTGTTACGCCGATATGTCATGTAGCTCAGGCATATTTCCGGCCTTAATGCCCCACTCATCACATAGCGAATTCATACAGGTAGTCACTCGCGATGATCAGTAAAAAGCCCTTCACGCCCACCGAAAAATTTCTCTACGTTTCCGTCCCGGTCGTTTGGGTCATTTTATTCGGCGCACTTTTCTCATACCTCTAGATGGCTGAAAGCGTGCTCTCGAAACAACCTGAAGGGCACGCTGCTTAACCCGTTAGTCAATACAATACTTGACCGCCTCGCGAACATCGCTGGGCCGAAGAGGATTGTTAGCCATGCGTTCGTGCAGTGTGATGTGACTGCCACGAGAGCTATCGTCTACATGGATAACCGCAGCAGGAATAGAAGAAACCTTGGATGGCACAATAATTCTTTGCTCGCTAGCTGTTCCTGCCAGCGTTACAGGCGCCCGACTTTTAGCCAGTCGATCAACCAGGCATTGGGTATAGGCCTGAACGTCCTTACCTGATCTGACATCCATTGAAGGCGGACTTTGCTCCAGATCTTTTACGCTTGCACACCCGGCGAGTAGAAGCACGGCTCCTACACAAAACCATTTCATTACCCACTCCTGGCACCGTGACTCGTCAGTCAGAAGACCTGACGTTATACGTCAATTTGAGAACATTATTGAGCTGTGTTTGAGACGAAATGTTTTAACGACCCAAACAAAAAAGCCGATCCTTTCGGATCGGCTTCTTGCCCCGCCAGCAGTGCGGGAATATTTGGTAGGCACGATTGGACTCGAACCAACGACCCCCACCATGTCAAGGTGGTGCTCTAACCAGCTGAGCTACGTGCCTGCTGTGGGTGCGCATTTTACGGAATCAGACTGGGTCGTCAAGCCTTTTTTCTTCTAAATTACTGAAAAGACGAAAATTTATTGGCATAGCCTGAAATCAGGTAATCCCCCAGTGAGAGAACTGAACCTTAAATGGCTTGGCAACCGGATAGGCTAGATCTTCTCCCTTGCATACCGATAACCTCCGCTCAAACAGCCCCTCAGCCAACTTGATGACTACAGTAACTTTCGCCTACGGAGAAACCTGTTGCCTCTGCCAGAGGCCGCGCAAGTCTGCCATTCCACCATACCTTGGGACGATGGCCTATCACCTCGCGCCCTGCCTTGCGCCCTTCTTCAGCGACTCGCTCAGTCGACCGCGGACTTGTATCTTTCAAAGCCACTACCGGCTCATCTCTACACTTGGCCAACGCATACAAAGTACCTATGCCGTATCGGTCAAGAAGATGCTCGGCAGTGATACAGATGTGGATCAGCGTCATTGTTATCACGAAGCGTACTGAAATCAGGCTCACCAAAGCAGGCGACTGCGGTCGATAGAGGCAGTTGCCCACACTGCAGGCTGAGCGACACAAAAAGGCCGGAATTTTCCGGCCTTTCAATTTAGACGAGACGTCGCGCTGGCCTACGCCGCGGCATGATAAGTACAGCCAATGCCAAGGCGATGGCCTCGATGATCCAGGACAGTAAAAAAGCACAGGCCAGCCCCCAACCGATACATTCAGGCGTCAGGACAACCTGATAACGGTAGCCTTGCCACGTCTCTTCAAGTATTGCTGGGTTAGCCTTGGTAAAGACATGCCAAGCGCGCTCATACCAGCGGCCCTGCAATGCCTGCCATTGCGAATCGAGCATTTGCTCACGGCGCATCAGCATGCCAAGGCTATCGGCATCGCTCTGGAAGACCGGATCATCACTGGCACGATAATGGGCTACCAGACGATCCATATCACCGCCAAAAAACTCGCCTGCCGTTTTGCGATACCCTTCCAACGCCTGATGGGCTTCAAGGCGATGGGCCTCGATACGCTGGCTGTAATCAGTGATAAACCCTGGTATCTGCACACCAACCAGAAGGCCTAGCGCAAACAGGATTAGCCGGATATAACTACGCAGCATCGTAACTCCTTGCGTACTGAATGGCAGGCTTCGCTACAACCGTTTAGACCCGCCCCTGGGTGACGATTTCGCCATCCCACCATAATTTCCACTCACCAGGCTGATGAAGCGCCCAGGTTTCGTTGGCCGTCAAAGGCTCTGTCGCAATCACTGTAACCACATCATCAGGCGTTGTTTCAGCCTTGAAATCTACCGTCAGGTCGGCGTCCTTCAAGTGCGCCGGACCAAACGGGGCCCGTCGCGTAATGTGGGCCAGCTTGGTCGAGCAAAACGTGAACAGCCAGTCACCATCACTCAGCAGACAGTTGAACACACCAAAGCGGCGAAAGTGATCGCAAGTTCCGACCAGAACAGGCAGGAGCATTTCGACAGGCACCGGATCGGGAAAACGCCGCCTGACCTCATTGAGCAGATAACAGAATGCCGCCTCACTGTCCGTGTCCCCTACTGGCTGGAACAGACCGGGATCTGGTGCGAACTCGTTGAGTTGGCCATTATGGGCAAAACACCAGTAGCGCCCTCCCAGCTCCCGAACGAAAGGGTGTGTATTGGCAAGGTTTACCGAGCCGACGTTGGCATGGCGAATATGCGCGATAACCGTGCGACTCTTGAGCGGATAGCCCTGGATCATGCGAGCCACTTCGGAATCCGCTCCCGGCATGGAATCCTTGAACATATGCAGTCCGCGTCCTTCGTACAGCGCCACGCCCCAGCCGTCCCGGTGGGGGCCGGTACGTCCTCCTCGCTGCATCAGCCCTGTCAGGCTGAAGGTGATATCGGTAGGAACATTGGCACTCATGCCCAACAATTCACACATATCCTGACCTCATTCGATACGGCACGAGAGATGCTCTAATAGCAGGCCCTCTGCCAGACAATGAGTATGTCCAAGAAACAGTTTCGAATCAGCTGTTTGACGACGATACGGCAATAAAACGGCTACCTGACGGTACTCCCGGCGGCTTCCTATCATTCACTTGTCTTATGAACATACATAGAGATGGACCCAGCCAGACGGAGAACATTCGCCCCAGCCTGCAAACAGACAAGGGCGGCGTGATAGCTACAGGCGCGGCTCGATGCGCGTACGACGCTCTGGGACCCGTGATGGTGGGAATGATGGCGAGGGGTTGTTCGCTGCCGTGGGAGCAGGCTGGTCGGCAGGCGGTGGTGTCTGGTTGGCAGCCTCATCATTGCGTCGGGAGCGTTGAAACAGCCAGCGGATCAGCGCGAAGATGAAATATGCCGCGAATGCGATACACCCATACAACGCCATTTCCGCCACAGCCCGCCAGGCGCTGTTTCCTACATGGAAGCCGAGATCCATGACGACAATGGCGCTGGAGGGTGCGTAAAAGCTGTGCTCAGGGTCTGCTATCGTCGGAGAGAACAGTATCAGGGCAACAATCAAACGGATGGGTTCTCGCAGCCAACGCCACATCCAGCCGGTCGCTTTGAAACACACCCATAGACAGCCTAGTGCGGCAACACCATAGACAGCCCAGGCAATCAGGTAATCGTGCTCAGTCATTTCGATACATGGCGGGTCTATAAAAAGGATGCCTATGATAGCGACTTTTGCACGGTTGGGCGCCCCTACTCGCGCCCTGCCCATGCACAGGCACCTCAAAACCGGTCCACCGACACCTAAGGAGTCACCCATGATACAACCTCCTCTCGCTCAACGTACGCACGGCGCAGATCCCTACGTTTGGCTGGAGAAACGCGATGATCCTGAAGTGCTGGCCTATCTGAAAGCTGAAAATGCTTATCTGGACGAGGTATTGCAGCCGGAAGCCGCGCTGCGTGAGACACTTTTCCAGGAGATAAAGGGACGCATCCGGGAGACGGACCTGTCACTGCCGGTACCGTATAAAGATTACCTCTACTACCACCGAACCCGCGCCGGTGATGAATATGCGCGCCATTACCGCTGCCCTCGCCCCCAGGACGGCTCGCTGACCATCGATGAGTCCCAGGAGGAATTGCTACTCGACGCCAATGAACTGGCCGGTGGCGGATTTCTGTCAATTGGCCGTTTCACGCTCAGCCCTGATCAGACCAAGCTGGGTTACAGCCTGGACCAGACTGGTGACGAAACCTATCGTCTGTTTATAAAAGACCTGGCATCAGGCGACTTGACCGAACTTCCTTTCAATGACTGCGATGGCAGCATGACCTGGGCTGGCGATAGCCAAACCCTGTTTTTCGGAGAGCGTGACGAGGCTCATCGTCCTCACAAGCTCTATCGCTACCGCCTGGGTGACCAAGAGGCGCAAATGGTCTTCCACGAGACGGATGGCCGCTTCTTTATCGGATGCTACCGCTCAAGCTCCGAGCGCAAGCTGATTCTCCTGTCCCACAGCAAGACCACCAGTGAAGCCTGGGTCATGGACGCGGACCGGCCAAGCGAGGCTTTCGTCTGTGTAGCCCCTCGTCAGGAAGGTCATGAGTACTTCCCTGATCATGGAGCTGATGGCTGGATGATTCGAAGCAATCAGGCAGGTATCAACTATGCCCTGTATCAAGCGCCAGATGACATGCCCAGCCGCGAGCACTGGGAGCTGCTGGTTCCACATGATCCCGAGCGCATGCTTGAAGAGGTAAACCTCAATGCCAACGGCTATATCCTGAATCTGCGCGAGTCAGGCCTGCCGGTGCTCGAGGTACGCCCCAAAAACGCACCTGCCTATCGGGTACAGTTACCTGACGAGATTTACAACCTTGGGATGATCGACGTGCTGGAGTTTGACAGCCCGGTCATGCGTTTGCGTTATGAGTCACTCAATCGCCCTGCACAGGTACGCCAACTAGACCTTGCCACCGGCGAACAACAGGTCTTGAAGGAAGTCCCGGTAGAGGGGCCGTTCAATGCCGACGACTATGTCAGTCGACGTTTGTGGGCTACGGCGCCAGATGGCACGCAGATCCCGATCAGCCTGGTCATGCGCAAGGATCGGGTGGGCCAGCCTACCCCGCTGTACCTATACGGTTATGGCGCTTATGGTCACAGCCTAGACCCCTGGTTCTCCCATGCACGCTTGAGCCTGCTGGATCGTGGTTTCACCTTTGCCATCGCGCATGTGCGAGGCGGTGGCGAATTGGGTGAAGCCTGGTATCAGGCGGGCAAGCTGGAAAACAAGCAGAACACGTTTGATGACTTTATTGCCTGCGCCGAACACCTGATCGATCAAGGGCACACCACCGCCTCGCAGTTATGCATCAGTGGCGGCAGTGCTGGCGGCCTGTTAATTGGCGCCGTGCTCAATCAGCGGCCTGATCTGTTTGCAGCGGCCATTGCAGAAGTCCCGTTCGTGGATGTGCTCAATACGATGCTCAAGCCCGACCTTCCCCTGACCGTCACCGAGTACGATGAATGGGGCAATCCAGGTGAGGCCGATGTATACGCCCGCATCGCTGCGTATGCGCCTTACGAAAATGTAAAGGCCCAGGCTTATCCAGCCTTGCTGGCCGTAGCAGGCTATCACGACACTCGCGTGCAGTACTGGGAAGCGGCCAAATGGGTAGCCAAGCTCAGAGCCACGCGCACGAATGATGCCTTGCTGCTACTCAAGACCGAGTTTGGCGCAGGTCACGGCGGCATGAGCGGCCGTTATCAGGCGCTACGTGACGTAGCACTTGAGTACGCTTTCCTGCTCAAGGTTCTTGGACTGAGTCACTGATACGCTTCCAGCAGGCAGAGCATCAGACCCTGCCTGCTGGAAACGCTCCGATCTGTTAACCAGCTATCGATCCCACCGGAACAGCTTTGCCTTGGCGCGGTCTTTTTGTAATTGCCTGTCATCAAGGAGCTTGCCATGTTGGGCCGCCGTGCTACCCGGAACAGCCATCTTTCAGACCGCGTGCAAAATGTGGGGGGACTTGAGCGTGTTGCCTCCCTGACAGGGGGTGGC
Source organism: Pseudomonas sp. LTJR-52 (assembly GCF_003691465.1). Lineage (NCBI taxonomy): Bacteria > Pseudomonadati > Pseudomonadota > Gammaproteobacteria > Pseudomonadales > Pseudomonadaceae > Pseudomonas > Pseudomonas sp. LTJR-52. The sequence goes on along the minus strand of NZ_CP033105.1, from coordinate 2,180,151 downwards.
CTGCTATTGATCAAGGGACTACGACAGGGCGGCCTGCTCGGGGTTGCCAGGATGGCGGTCGGGGCGTTGGCACTTTACCGAGGTTATTCAGGGCATTGTGCTGCCAAACAAGCGTTGAGCCATAGTGAGTTTGAACGCCAGCTGATGCGCGACTATCACTGGAAAAATGCCAAGACCGAGTCTTGCTGCGTGGTTATCAATCGACCCAAGGACGAACTCTATCGCTTTTGGCGCGACTTCAAGAACCTGCCTGCATTCATGGAGCTGATCCAGCGCATCGACATCCTGGACGACAAACGCTCTCACTGGGTGATTCAAGGCCCAACCGGCCCGCTGGAGTGGGATTCAGTCATCACGGAGGACGAGCCTGGCAACTTGATTGGATGGCGCTCCATTGCCGGCGGCGATCTCAATACGATGGGCTGGGTAGCCTTCAATGAGCGTCCTGATGGCAGTACCGAAGTCGAAACCCTGATTGCTTATGATCCGCCAGGTGGCGTACTGGGGCACAGCCTCGCCAAGATCATGAAACGCGATCCGGCGTCACAGGCTTCCCGAGACCTGACTCATCTGAAGCGCTTGATGGAAAGTGCGGCCAGCGCCACGCAGACGGTAACCGTTACCGGAAACGCATCGCTGACCGATCCGTCCCCAGTGGGCTGACTCAGCCCGCCCGAAAGATCATATAGTCTTCCCAGTCCTCTTCCGCTACCTGGGTTTCACTCAGCATGCGGCCCGACTGGGAGATTCCGGCATCATGTACGGCGCTTTCGTCTCCCGAGACCAAGGGATGCCAGAGCGGCAGGTCCTTGCCTTCTGATATCAGGCGATAGCCACAGGTGGGCGGCAGCCACTTGAATTCATCAGCCTGCCCTGGAGTGAGCTGAATACAGTCAGCCACAAATTGCTTCCGTTCGGCGTAGCGGGTGCACTTGCAGGTTTTCAGGTCCAGCAATTTGCAGGCGATACGCGTGTAATACACGCTGCCATCGTCCTCATCTTCCAGCTTTTGCAGACAGCACAAGCCACAGCCGTCGCATAAGGACTCCCACTCCCCCTGGTCGAGCTGGTCTAGGGTCTTGCGTTTCCAGAAAGGTCGAGTGATATCAGCCATGAACGTAGTCGGTTGCGAAAAGCGCGCAGTCTAGTCCTCATGCACGAATCGGCCAAGCACCGCTCGTGCAGCTTGTCGCCGCAGCCTTCTGGAGGTTAACGTTACAGGGCTTCTCCAGATGCGCAGCTCATGGGCCTGCCTGAGCGTAAAATGTGACGAACCCCTGCGCAGGCGAAACAGCATCCGCGGCCAGAATGGCTGAAGTCAGGATGGCTCCTGCATGGCGCGCTTCATATCATTTCCTTCAGGCCGAACCAGGCGACGCGTAACACTTTACCTGCATAGGACGTCACATGACCGCTAGCACTCGTGTTCCGCAGTATGAAGTCGACCCGCAATTCGTCCAACGGTGGTCTCCCCGCGCCTTCAGTGATGCCGCTATAGAAGAAAATCAGTTGATGAGCATCTTCGAGGCCGCTCGCTGGGCGCCCTCTGCCTACAATGCTCAGCCCTGGCGCTTCCTCTATGCTCGCCGTGGCTCTGCGCACTGGGATAGCTTTCTCAAGCTGATCAGTGAATACAACCGTAGCTGGGCACAACATGCTGCGGCGTTGGTCATCGTCTTGTCCAAGACCACCTTCGTACCGCCCGGCGGCAGCGATGAGGTTCCGCTGGGTAGCCATAGTTTTGATACCGGCGCAGCCTGGGGCTTTATGTCTCTACAGGCTGGCAAGCTGGGCTTTCATACCCACGGGATGGCAGGTATCGAGTACGACCTGATTCGTCAGGAGCTGAAAGTACCCACCGATCTCAAGATCGAAATGGCAATTGCCATTGGCAAGCTGGGCGACAAGTCGTCTTTGTCTGAGAAATTACACGCCCGTGAGCTGCCCAGCCCACGTCGGCCAGTCGAAGAGTTGGCTGCCGAAGGCCCTTATACTCTCGGCTAATGCCGCCACAGAGCCGGCTTAAGAATAGGCCGGCTCTGCACGCAATCAATACCCTTGCTTGAAATCCACCCGCCCTTTCAATGCCTCTCCGTTGCGGTAGCGGCTCAGGTTTTCAACAAAGAGTCGGGCAATATAAGGGGGCGAAGACACTGCCGCGGTATGGCTGGTAATGATCAGTCCAGGCGCCGACCAGAACGCATGAGTCTCAGGCAGCGGCTCCTCTCGAAAAACATCGAGCACGGCGCCGGCCAGGTATTTCTGCTCCAATGCTATTACCAGATCGGCATCCACAACGGCAGTGCCACGTCCTGCATTTACGAACAGTGCCGAAGGCTTCAGTTGTTTGAACAGGTCCAGCGTATAGAGATCACGCGTATGCGAAGTGTCAGGTAAAAGGTTGATGAGGTAGTCAGCTTTCGAGGCCTCACGACTCAAGTCCTCAAGACCATGCACGTCAAGAAAGCCGGGCAGTGCGCGCGGGCTTCTGGCAATACCGTAGAGCTCAACTCCAAAAGGCGCTAGAAAGCGTGCTACATCCTGGCCAATGTCACCGGCCCCGACAATCAGAACACGTCGCCCTGCCAGCGAGCCGGGGGTACAGGCTTCCCAAAGTCGATCCGCCTGTTTTCGAGCGCGCTCCAAGAGACAGCGCTCATGGGCAAGCAGATAGCCGAGCACATACTCGCTCATCAGCTGCCCGAACACGCCCACTGCGCGCGTGAGCACATAGTCCTGCGTTAGCCCGGAGGCCAGTAGCGGCCGGATGCCCGCCCAGGTGGACTGAACCCATGAGGGCTTGAGCCCCTGATCCAGAAGCTTTGCGACGAGATCTGGCTGCCCTAGCCAGATCTGGCACTCGGCAGCCACGCCTGCCACCTTTTCCGGATCATTACCTCCGACTATTTCCAGAGAGGCGTCCAACCCATGCAACGCGGTGAAATAGTCCTGATAACTGTCTTCCAACAACAAGAAACGCATGATCTGGTCTTTCCTTGACAAGCAGTGGTGGTGACTGTCGCGTTACACGGGGTCGTTCATACGCAGCAAATGCTCAGGCAGATGCTCAATGTACTCCTCCTGAGGTGGTGGCATCTGCAGGTGATAACCCTGCTTCTCCAAATTTTCCAAAACCTTTGCAGTGTCTTCGCGCTCCAGCTGTCGTTCCGGCGTAAGAACGAATTCAAACGTAAGCTGAGGGGTACCAAAGGCTGTAATCAACCCTTCTGGTACGCGGGCAAGCCCGTCACGCTTGTCGACGTAGAGGTACATTTCGCTTTTGCGCGGACTTTTGTAAATGGAACAGATTCGTTTCATGGGTACTCCGGATAACATCAGGTTCGCAAGGCAGCCAGGCGATCCAGCAAGGCCTGCCCCATCAACTCGCGGCGCCATCCGCGCAGCGTGTCGGGTAAAACATATTGACCATCCGGCCAGCCACTCTTGATCAAGGCTTCCAGCACTTTCTTTCGCAGCATGAGTTCAGGCGCCATGGTCAGGCGCTCGGCTTCATTTTGGCCAATGAGACGAAGGTCTTTCAGAATCGGTGAGATTTCTGGAGGCAGCGGTTCGGATAACGGCTCAGGCCATTGATCCGGAGGCGTCTTGGCGGCCTCGCTGATCAGCTCGATCAGGTGATCGCCGTATTGACGTACAGTACGAGGATGCATGTCATCGATACGGGCCAGCGCGACCTTGTCCTTGGGCTGAAGTCGCGCCAGAGGCCACAGGGAGCGCTCGCGCACAATACGATTGCGAGGCTGGTTACATAACCTTGCCTCCTGCTCGCGCCACGCACAGATGGCCCTTAGCACAGCCAGCTGCTGACGTGACAGACGCCAGCCCAGCTTGACATCTTTATACGCCTGATAGGGGTCCGACTCCTGCTTAAGGTTGGCTACCAGCTCACGGCTATCTTCCAAGAGCCATCCCCGCTTCGTCTGATCCAGGCGCTCAGACAACGCCAGATACAATTCCGCCAGATGCTCCACGTCAGCCGCGGCATAGCGCTCCTGTAGCTCCGTCAGTGGTCGCTGAAGCCAGTCCGAGCGTGTCTCGTCCTTGGGCAAGGCGATACCTAACAGTTCATGTACCAGACGCGAATATCCCATCGAATGGCCCAGCCCCAGATAGGCAGCCGCCAGCTGCGTATCGAATAGCGGCTCGGGGAGGCTTCCGGTCAGCTTGAGCAGAACCTCAAGGTCCTCACTACAGGCATGAAGGACTTTTACGACCTGCTTGTCTTCCAACAGCCCAGACAACGGCGCCCAGTCACTGATCGTCAATGGGTCGATCAGAAAAGCGCCCTGCCCGTCGCCGACCTGAAGGAGGCCCGCAATGGGATAGAAGGTATCGACCCGCATGAACTCGGTGTCGAGCACGATGAAGGGCAAGGTGCGCCAGAACGCGCATTGTCGAGCAAGGCTGGCATCGTCTTTGAGCCATTGGATAGCAAGAGCCACGTAAATCCTCCAGTACTGTTACCGGAAGTATATCCATCCTGAAGCGTTCAGGCAGATCAAAGGCCCAGATTAAGCCGCTTAATGCTTATCAAGCGTCCCGATTTGCCACATTTGAGGCGCTTCGTTGTCTTAGAACATAGGGCAGGCTGCACGGCATGACCAGACAGGCACCAGCCTGCCGAGGCGACCGCTATCCGAACCTGGCGGCATGAGTCTAACGTGACCAAGCGGAATATGGGCAGGGATGAAAACTTCAAAATCGTCTAAGGGCTTAGGCTTACGTGCGAAACTTAAAGCTAAACTTGAAGTTCAAGGCCTAACGTCAAGAGAAGTCGGGGCTACACGAAAACAACATCAACCGACCAGGCATTCGACTCGAGCGGGTCATTGTCTTAGTGATGAGGTAGCCATGGGAATCGCTGCATGCGAATTGAGTCAGTATGTTATTCGTCCCACCCTGGTCTATCTAGACCGCTATTCCCTGGCAGCAGAGGCCATGCTGCTGGCCACCGCCGCCACGCAGTCTGCGCTAGGCGCCACGCTTGAAACACAGCAATACCACGGTATTTACCGAATTTCCGCCGAACGGCATGCTGCTCTCTGGGATTACTATCTGGCCCGCGACCCTGAGCTAGCCAGCCTTGTCCGAGGCCTAGCCAGTCAACATGCCTTTTTCGGGGCGCCTCATCTGGAGCTGACCGTCAACCTTCGTTATGCCACAGCAATCGCCTGGCTCATGATCGAAGAATCACGCCTGCCCTTACCGGAGCCTGACGACCATCAAGGGCAGGCCCGGTTATGGCGTAAGGTTTTCAATCCTAGAGGCCGCCTTCACGACTTTCACATGGCCTGGCAGCGCTGCAGCGAGACGTGGAACCAGGTAGCCTGAGTATGACCCGGTAGTCTTTTTTGAATAACGGCCAATAGACTGTTAAAACCTTTTTTGAGCGATACGCTCGTCGTGGCTGTTGGTAAAAGGTCACCGTTCTGATAGTTTCCGCCCGCGTCATCTTCTGGAGTTGCGCTAACAATGAAAACAACAGGGTTGAAAACAGCAATTGCGCTGGCTGTCGCCAGTTTTTCTAGCCTTAGCCTTGCCAACGGCATTGCCATCAACGAGCAAAGCGCCAGTGGCATGGGGACTTCCTTTGCCGGTCGTTCGTCCTCTGCATTGGATGCTTCGACCGTTTTTGGTAACCCGGCTGGCATGTCCAAGCTCAAGCGTACTGAAATCAGCGGCGGAGCGGCCGTAATTGATGCCAGTAGCGATTTTAGTAATGTGCGTTCGAATGCGCGTGGCACCAACGAAGGGGATATGGTGCCGACATCCGCCGTTCCGTTCGGCTACGTTGTAACACCACTTAATGATGATTGGCACTTTGGTCTGGGTATCTATGTACCCTACGCGCTGATCAGTGACTATGAAAATAGTTTCCAGGGTCGTTATCACGGATCGTACAGCAAGGTTGAGGTCATTACAGTCCAACCAACGCTGAGCTACAAGATCAATGACCGCGTATCCGTTGGCTTTGGTCCTACGATCAACCGAATCGCTGGCAAGCTGGAAAGCAACTTGTCCCTTGCGCCCTTGGGTGGCGGTGATGCGGAAGTCAAAATCAAGGGCGATGATGTTGCGCTGGGCTACAACATTGGCGTGCTGGCCGATGTAACGGATCAGTTAGCGGTCGGGGTCACCTACCACTCCAAAGTGAAATACAAGTTGGAGGGCCATACCAAGGCCAGTGGCGTGTCCAGTCTGTCTCCCGTCGTAAATCGTCTGATCAGCCCGCTGAATGGCAAGTACGATGCCGAGCTGGATATCACTACCCCTGAATCGCTGGATACATCCTTTACTTACAAGCTTGACGATCGCTGGACACTATACGGTGGCGCAACCTGGACCCGTTGGAGCCGTCTAGACAAGCTGGAAGTACAAAACAGTGGAACGCCTACAGTACCTACTCTGGGCAATGTCCTTGGCACAGTGGATGAAGAACTCAAATGGCACGACACTTGGTCCTATGCCATCGGTGCTTCCTATCAGCTGAACCCCCAATGGGTACTGCGCACTGGTTTCGCAATCGATCCGTCGCCAACCGACAACGAATACCGCAACGTGCGTATTCCGGTGGGTAATCGCAAGACCGTATCGATTGGTGCAGGCTGGTCACCTTCGCCTGATCTGACCGTTGATATTGCCTATGCCTACCTATGGGAAGACAAGGCCTCGATCAATCGTGAAGCGACTGCTTTACAGCCGGCCTACAGTGCCAAGGTTGAAAACAGCGCCCATGGCTTGGCCGCTCAGGTCAGCTATCGCTTCTGATAGACACGTATGAAAAAACGCCGCCCTTGAGGCGGCGTTTTTATTCAGGTACTCGTCAGGGCTAGCGCAACCAGAACACCGCACTCAAGCAACTCGACCAGCGCACCCGCCGTATCGCCAGTAGTCCCGCCCAGGCGTGTCATGAATGCTCGACGAAGCCACAGAAAGAGCAGCACTGCCATCAGCAAAGCGATCAAGCTTTCTCGTATCACGAGCAACATGGCGATGACATGGGCGGCCAGTACAAGGCGCAGCAACCGCTTCGGCATGTGATCGACCAGCACCTGACCCAAGCCTCCCGGCCTTGCGTAAGGGGTCACGAGTAGCAGTCCAGGCAGAGCAACTCGCGCAAGCCAGGGAACTAGGAGGACGGCATCCAACTGGTGGTGCTCAAGCAGTACGTAAAGCGCCGCGAACTTGAGCAAGAGCACAATGATCACTGCAACGACCGCAATCGGGCCGGAGCGAGGGTCCTTCATGATTGTCAGGGTGCGTTCACGGTCACCAAAGCCACCGATCCAGGCATCTGCCGTGTCCGCCAGGCCATCCAGATGCAGCGCACCGGTCAGCGCGACCCATACAGCCAGAACAATAGCGGCCTGCAATACCGGAGCCGCTTGCCCGAGCAGGTTGCCAAGCAGCCATAAAATGGTACCCACCAGCACGCCTACCATGGGGTACCACAATAAAGACTCACCGGTTTTCTCGGGTGGAGGCATGCCGGGCAGGCGTACCGGCAGACGAGTCAAGAACTGTAGGGCAATCAGGAAGGGCAGCATGGTGGGTACGTGTCGCTCAAAGCAGACGCCTCAAAAGCATGAAGACTGGCATAAGGAACTTCTACTTGAAGCAGATCCTTACGAGGTAGTCCCTGCTGCCGTGCCAGCAACAACCGGATAACGCCGCCATGGGTTACCACTAGTGCGCGCGTATCCGCTGTACGCCTGACTATACGCTCCATGGCGCCTAGGACACGCTGTTCGAACGTGGCCACTGGCTCTCCATTGGGCGGCGTAAAACTGTAGGGATCAGCCCAGAACTGGCCTAGGGCATCAGCCTGACCCTCCATCAGTTCGGCAGCGGTACGCCCCTCCCAATCGCCAAAGTCCAACTCGCGCAGGTCAGGCTCAAGTTTGCATTCCACGTCCTGCATACTCGCCAGCCACTCGGCAAAGGCTCGGCACCGCTCAAGGGGCGAGCTGATAATCAACTCCCATGGCGGTAATGCCAAGGCCGCGGCCCGCATACTGGACCACCCCTGCTCCGACAGTGGATGATCCAGACGCCCGCGAAAACCGCCCGGCCCTTGTGTTTCCCCATGTCTGAACAGAAACAGGCTCATGCCGGGCGATCCGATACGCTGGCCTCGGCAAAGGTCGCCATTTCGCCATGCAGGCGACACGCCAACTGAAGCAAGGGCACCGCCAATGCTGCACCGCTTCCCTCCCCCAGACGCAGCCCCAGCTCAATCAGCGGCTGAGCGTTGAGTGCTTCAAGCACAAGTGCATGGCCCGGCTCGGCTCCGCTGTGAGCAAACAGCAGCCACTCACGCCCGGTGGGGCTCATTCGTACGGCGCACAAGGCGGCAACAGAGCTGATGAACCCATCGACCAACGCCGGAACCCCCTCCTGCATGCAGGCAAGGTAAGCGCCGGTCAACGCGGCAATCTCGAAGCCACCCAGACGGCGCAACACCTTTAGTGGGTTACTCAATGACTCTGCATGGCGTAGCAGACCACGCTGGATAACCGCGACCTTCAAGGCGATGCCATCTGCATCGAGTCCGGTTCCCGGCCCCGTCATCGCGAGGGGTGAAGCTTCCAGCAATGCACAAGCCATAGCGCTGGCCGCTGTGGTGTTGCCAATCCCCATCTCACCACCGATAAACAGCTGAGCGCCGCTTGCCTTGGCTTTCTGGACGCTGTCTCGTCCTGCCTGCAGAGCTGCCTCGCATTGAGCAACAGTCATGGCCGGCTCGCGAGTAAAGTTGGCCGTACCTGGACCAAGAGGACGATCAATAACGCCTGGCAACGCCTCCATGGGCTCGGCAGTTCCTAGATTAATGACCTCCAGCGGAGCCTTGAGCGAACGCGCCAGGACACTAATAGCAGCGCCACCGCCGACGAAATTACGCAGCATTTCGCCTGTCACCGCCTGAGGATAGGCAGACACACCTTCCTCCACGACACCGTGATCCCCCGCGAAGACACTGATTGCCACATGCTCGATAACAGGCCGCTCACGTCCCTGCATCGCCGCCAGATCAATCGCAACCTGCTCCAGCAGCCCGAGAGCGCCACGCGGCTTGGTAAGCTGCGCCTGGCGGGCCGTCGCCAACTGGCGGGCCCGCTCATCCAATGGCTGACAGGGTGCCTGCCACCAGTACTGCGTCATAAAGAAGCTCCTTTGAGCGTCATTGGCAAACCTGCCACGGTCAACACAACACGATCACACTGCTCGGCCAGCGCCTGGTGCAGCCAGCCCGCCTCATCAACATAGCGCCGGGTTAGCTCACCCAGCGGCACTACTCCCATGCCAGTCTCGTTGCTGACCAGAATGATATGGCCTGGTAGTTCGGATAGGGCTTCCAGCAAGGCCGCTCGCTCCCGGGCGAGCATAGTGGCATCCTCTGCCATTAGAAGATTGGTCAGCCAGAGGGTCAGGCAATCCACCAGAAGACAGCGCCCAGTCGAAGCATGAGCTTGCAGCACCGCAGCTAGATAAAGAGGCTCTTCCAGCAGTCTCCACTCAACGGGGCGGCGGTCGGCATGCTGGGCAATTCGGATACGCATTTCGCCGTCCCAGGCCTGGGCCGTCGCAATGTAGATGACATCCAGACCTGAGTCAGTGGCCAATTTTTCTGCAAGGCGACTCTTGCCCGAACGCGCGCCCCCCAGAATCAATTCCTTCATTGGTTTATTCCACATAAAGCACGCAATTTCGCGGTGTCCAGATGCTGGTCGACCAAGTCCGCCAGCCGTTCGAGATCGCGCTCGCGCAAAGCATGGTAGTCGACACGTTCAGGCGTGGTCAGCCCCGCCCAGCGCAACAAGGCGGTGCACGCATCAGGCGACTCGAACAACCCATGCAGGTAGGTTCCCATGATCAGCCCGTCTTCGCTCAGTGCGCCATCGCAGCGACCATCATCCAGGATAATGGCAGGTCGCTCCAAGGCGGCCCCTTCGGTGACTCCCGCATGAATCTCGTACCCTGTTACGGCAGACCGGGTAGCCGCCAGGCACCCCGCGACATTACGGAGTTGTTTTTCAGCGGCCAGCTCGGTGTTCATGTCGAGCACGCCCAAACCTGTGCTGTCACCTGGATCACCTTCCAACCCGAGCGGGTCACTTACGGTACGGCCCAGCATCTGATAGCCGCCACAAATACCCAGCACGCGTCCTCCATAACGGAGATGCCGTTGAATATCAGTATTCCACCCCTGTTTGCGCATGAAGGCCAGATCGCCTCGCACGCTTTTTGACCCAGGAAGAATGATCAGGTCGCAAGGCGGTAGCGCCTGACCTTGTCTTACAAAACTGATTTCGACTTGGGGATGCAGCCTTAACGGATCGAAGTCAGTATGGTTGCTGATGCGTGGAAACACCGGCACCACTACTCGGATAACCTCGTCCCGCTTGGCGATCTGTCGCGTATCGACCGCATCTTCGGCTTCGAGATGCAGGTCGTGCAAGTAAGGCAGAACACCCAGCACCGGCTTGCCCGTCCGCGCTTCCAGCCAGTCCAGGCCCGGCTTGAGCAATGCGATATCGCCGCGGAAACGGTTGATGACGAAACCGGCTACACGCTGCTGCTCCGACTCGCTAAGAAGCTCTAGCGTGCCCACGAGATGGGCGAAGACACCGCCCCGGTCGATATCGGCGATCAGGATAACCGGGCAGTCCACGCGCTCGGCAAACCCCATGTTGGCAATATCGCCTTCACGCAGGTTGATCTCTGCGGGCGAGCCTGCTCCTTCCACCATGATCACCTCGTATCGGCCGGCCAGACGCGCATGGGATTCCAGCACCGCTTCGCGAGCGATACGCTTGTAGCCGTGATAGGTCTTGGCATCCATCGTAGCCACTGCACGACCATGAATAATGACCTGTGCGCCGATGTCCGTATTGGGTTTAAGCAACACGGGATTCATATCTGTATGCGGCGCGACTCCACAGGCTTGAGCCTGTACAGCCTGGGCGCGCCCTATCTCACCATGGTCTGCCGTGACGGCACTGTTGAGAGCCATGTTTTGTGGTTTGAACGGTACGACAGCCACTCCCTGGCGTTTGAGCCAGCGGCATAAACCGGCGACCAAGGTGCTCTTGCCGGCATCGGAGGTGGTGCCTTGCACCATCACGGTTGTCATAAGGAATCCTTGTATGCCTGCAAAGCCAGGGTGAGTCGCATCCACCCGGCTTCGTCACCGGGAAGACCAAAGCGGATGCCCGCTATTGAGGGGAAAAAACGCGTGAGAATGGCTCGTCTGGCCAGGAACTCATGAAGCGCCTCAGCATCGGGTCGAGACAACCATTGAAACAGACCGCATCCGCCATCAGGGACCAGCTCGTGAGCGGTCAATACATCAGCCAGGCGCTGCCCTGCCGTCGCAAGCCTCTTGAGCTGCCGGTCATGACCACGCTTATCGAGCAGAATTTCACGTGCCACGGCCCGAGCTGGACCACTGACTGTCCAAGGGCCCAAAACATCGTCCAGTCGCTCCAGCAAGTTCGCTTCAGCCAGCACAAAGCCCAGACGGATACCGGCAAGACCGAAGAATTTCCCGAAAGACCGCAGTACGATCAATCCTGGCCGATCCGCCCATGAAGCCAGACTGTAAGCGGGAGAGAGATCCATGAACGCCTCATCCACGACAAGCCAACCACCCCGGTCGGTCAGCTTGGCATGCCAGCGGAGCAGCCGCTCAGGCTCGATAAGCTGTCCGGTAGGATTGTTCGGGTTGACCAGAACCAAGACGTCAAGCGTGCTTAGCGCTGCCTCTACATCGTCGAGTGATAGGGGTACAACATAATGCCCTGCTCGCTCCCAGGCCTGCTCGTGTTCGGCGTAACAGGGTGCCAGTACGCCTACTCGCCCCTCAGGACGAAGTGTGGGAAGAGCCTGGATGGCCGCCTGCGAGCCGGCAGCAGGCAGCACCCGTGGAGCCCTGTAGTAACAAGTAGCAGCCTCCTCCAGGCCATCGTTTGTCTCGGGCAGACGCGCCCAGGCTGATAACGGTATGTGGGGTATTGGCCAGGGCATAGGCGCAAGCCCTGTCGACAGGTCCAGCCAATCCTCCAACGCGATACCATAACGCTGCGCAGCCTTGCGCAGACGTCCGCCATGCTCAAGCACTGATCACGCCTCCCAGTACGATAACTGCCATCCAGAGCATGACTCCCCGACGGACGAGCAGCATTGCCATATCGATACTGTGCGCTGTGGGTGCAGGCCCTAATCCCAGAACAGGCCGATCATGTAGCTCGCCGTGATAGCGCGCTGGACCACCCAGTGTCACGCCCAGCGCACCGGCGCCCGCCGCCATGACCGGACCGGCATTGGGACTGTCCCAACGAGGCGCCTGTGTTCGCCAGCAATGCAGAGCGGAGCCAAAGTTACCCAACAGTGCATACGTCAATGCCACCAGACGCGCCGGCACGTAGTTGAGCCCATCATCTATGCGTGCAGCCGCCCAGCCAAAGCGTTCGAAGCGGGTATTGCGATAGCCCCACATGGCATCCAGCGTATTGGCCAAGCGGTATAGAACAACACCCGGGGCGCCTAACAGGACAAACCAGAAGAGAGCCGCAAAAACAGCGTCGCTTCCGTTTTCCAGTACGGATTCCGTACCTGCCCGCGCGACAGCCTCTTCATCCAGCTCACGGGTTTCCCGGCTGACCACATAGCCAACACGCCGCCGCGCCTCCTCCAGGTTATTACGCCGTAGCGCCAGCGCGATGGGCTTGGCATGCTCGCCCAAGCTTTTAAGGCCAAGCGCGAAGTACAGCGCCAGCGCCTCAACCAGCCAGCCTACGTAGGGAATCTGATCGAGTAGCGCTACCAAGACGACCCACGGTAGTACAGCCATGCACCAGGCCGTCAGCCCGTGACTGCGCCAGCCGCCACCGCCTGGATTGAAACGGCGCTCCAGCGCGTTTGCCCACCGACCAAATCCCACCAGAGGATGCCAACGTCGAGGCTCGCCCAGTATCGTATCCAGCAGCACACCTAAAAAGGTGGTCAGGGCCAGAATCATGTCTTTTCAGTCTCCTTGACAGAACCCCAGCGGTTTTCAAACACGAGCTCATCCAACGGGCGAGCCGTTCGCCAACCCTCCTCGACCAGCATGGGCTGATTGTAGAAGGCCTCGACAGGCCCAAGACACAGGATGGCCAGCGGCTTGCTGCCTTCAGGCATCCCCAGCAGTTCAGCCACCGCAGCCGGGTCGAACAGCGAAACCCACCCCATCCCAAGCCCCTCCGCCCGGGCGGACAACCATAGATTCTGGATCGCACAAGACAGCGATGCCACGTCCATTTCAGGCAGCGTACGGCGTCCGAAGATATGGGCTTCTCGCCCCTCCATGAGGGCAGCCACCAGCAGCTCGGCACACTCTTTTATGCCTTCCACCTTGAGCCGCATGAATTCATCGCTACGCTCACCCAGCGCCTCTGCCGTGCAGACACGCTCGGACTCGACCAGCCGGTAAAGCTCGGCACGCAGCCCCTGGTCAGTAATGCGCATGAAGCGCCATGGCTGCATGAGGCCTACGCTTGGCGCTTGATGAGCAGCGCTCAACAGCCGCCGCAGCTGATCCTCCGGCACATGGCCGCCACTGAAATGACGCATGTCACGTCGTTCGGCGATAGCACGATAGACGCCGGCCTGCTCGGCGGAAGGAAAGGCGTGAGGATTCATGGTGCTAGCAGGGCAGCCGCCGTTTCGGGGGCGGATGGCATGTAGAAGTGAATGTAGCTGGCAGTCAGGCGGCCCTGTTGGAACACCGACTCCGCCGTGGCCTTGCCATTGGGACAGATACCACGCAACGTTGGAGCCAGTGGCGATTCCAAGGATGAGTGATGATACGTATGGCCACGCAAGGTGCCGCTCTCGAAGGCAACACTTTGCAGCGCCAGTGCAGTAAGACGTGGCTGCAAGGTGGCTTCCCCTTCAAGAAGTCCAACCATCTCGCCCTGCTCGCCTGTCTTGTCAGCCAGGCGCTCCAGCAGATAGAGCATCCCCCCGCATTCGGCCAGAATGGGCTTGCCTGCGGCATGATGCGCCCGAATAGCAGACTGCATGGCGGTATTTCCAGACAGCTGTTGAATATGTAATTCAGGATAACCGCCCGGCAAGTAGAGACTGTCTACTTCCGGTAACTGCTGGTCCTGCAACACTGAAAAATGCCGAATCTCAGCGCCCATGGCGCGTAGAAGATCAAGGTTCGCCTGATACAGAAACGACAGTGCCGCGTCGCGTGCCACCCCGATGCGTACATCTGCCAGCAGCGGTTCGACGCTCTTCTTCATAGGGGCCTGAAACAGCACAGGCTCCGGTAGTGAGGTATCGGCACTGGCAGCAATGGCATCGGCCGCAGCGTCCAGACGTGCATCCAGATCCGACAACTCGTCAGCCTGGATCAGCCCAAGATGCCGGCTCGGCAACTCGATACCCGAGTTGCGCGGCAAGGCACCAAACCAGCGCATACCGCTTGGCAAACTGGCCTTGAGCAGCTCGGTCTGCCGGGCGCTGGAGCCACGATTGGCCAGTACGCCAGCAAAGGGCAGATCCGCCTGATAATGTGCAAGACCGTAGGCTAATGCCCCAAAGGTCTGCGCCATGCCGGTCGCCTCAATAATACCCAGTACCGGCACATTGAAGCGACGTGCCAGGTCCGCACTAGACGGCGTGCCGTCAAACAGCCCCATGACGCCTTCGATAAGGATCAGATCAGCTTCGCCTGCCGCTTCCCATAGCAGCCGGCGACTTTCTTCCTCCCCTACCATCCACAAGTCAAGCTGGTACACCGGCGCACCGCTCGCACGGGCCAGGATCATGGGATCGAGAAAGTCCGGGCCGCACTTGAATACACGGACCTTGCGGCCCTGTCTTGTATGCAGACGTGCCAGGGCTGCCGTTACACTGGTCTTGCCCTGGCCGGAGGCCGGCGCGGCAACCAGGAGCGCCGGACACCGACGATGATCATGCAGGTTCAAAATTCGATTCCTTTCTGGGCGCGAATGCCGCTCTGGAAGGCATGCTTGACCAAGCCCATTTCACTGACGGTATCAGCCGCGTCGATCAGCGCCTGCGGTGCACCGCGCCCCGTTACGACAACGTGTTGGGAGACCGGACGCGCCTCGATATCCGCCAGCACGTCTTCAACTTTCAGGTAGCCATGCTTGAATGCGATATTCAGTTCATCAAGCACTACGAGTGCTATTTCAGGATCACTCAATAATGCTTTGGCCACAGCCCAGGCACTGGCAGCGTTTTCGATGTCCCGTTGACGATCCTGGGTCTCCCACGTGAATCCCTGGCCCATCACATGGTAACGGACCTCCTCGGGGAACCGCTGGAAGAACATCTGCTCACCGGTACTGACGCGTCCCTTGATGAACTGTACGACGCCCACTTTCAGTCCATGCCCCAAGGCTCGGGCCACCATGCCAAAGGCAGAGCTGCTCTTGCCCTTGCCGATACCGGTGTGTACCAGC
Source organism: Pseudomonas sp. LTJR-52 (assembly GCF_003691465.1). NCBI lineage: Bacteria > Pseudomonadati > Pseudomonadota > Gammaproteobacteria > Pseudomonadales > Pseudomonadaceae > Pseudomonas > Pseudomonas sp. LTJR-52. The sequence goes on along the minus strand of NZ_CP033105.1, from coordinate 2,164,648 downwards.
AGCAAGCCTCGCTCATTCTGTGCATTGGCGATCCGCTCGTCCATGACAGCTTTCTTACGGACCATTCGCTCGCGGTGGCGCTCATTGCGCGCATTATCGACGGGTAACGAGGTGGGGGTTTCTGGGGTATCGCTCATGACGCTCTCCTTCAGGCAAGGGCTGAGGCGAACGGAAAGATCTGCTCCGCAAGGATACAGACGAGGCAACGACGCACAACACCATTAGCCCTGTGCGACGATCAATGCCCTCCGCATTGCCGTGTAACGCCTGAGGCCGGTCTCCGGGCTCGTGAGCGGAAAACTCCTCCGCCGCGCCTTCCCAGACAGCTGTCCAGTGGCCTGTGCGACGTTCAACTCACCTACCGTTGCGGGGGCAGCGCCGGCTTGCTACCGGCTTCCCTGTTTCACCTCGTCGACCCATGTCACGAGGCACCTCAAGCAGACGCGCAGGTTACGGGCAAGCCCTGGGAGCGTCAACGAAAGTCATGGCAAATGGGGATAAATCTTTGCGCAAAAAATCCACCGGCGCGACAGATTCATTTCGCTTTATCGTCACCGCGCTATCATATTTGATAGCCATGCTGGCTGAAGCTGGTGATAATGCGCCGCTTTCCATCCAGTCAAACCCTTTGGCTGGCCATGAAGTTATCGAGCTACAGGTCTCCCTATGTCCGAATCTACTGCCAACGATCCCCGTCTTAGCCGCATGAAGCGCCGTATCCGCAAGAAGCTCTATCTGGGCGAGTTCCAGGAACTGGCATTCGAGCTCAAGGCTGACTTCAAGGAATCGCTTGAAGACGAAGCGCTAGAAGCGCTGCTGAGCGATTTCGTCGATTTCGTCGAGTCCCGTAACCTGGACTACATGGGTGGCTTCGGCGAAACCTGGATCGAAGGCACTATCATGGCAAACAAGCGCTACGGCTCGCCCACCGAGGAAGACCGTCAGGCCCTGACCGATTGGCTCAAGGCACGCAAGGAAGTGGCAAGCGCTTCTGCCAGCGAACTCTACGATGCCTGGCACTTTGAAGAGTAACAGGTCATCGTGAAAAGCCCCGGCCAGTGCCGGGGCTTTTTTATTTCTGCTGCGTTCAGGAGGCTGGCCAGTAGATCCGTGTCAAGGGAATCAGAGATTTCAGCTCCAGATCCAGAGACTCGTAATGCACCAGAAGCATGTCGACTAACTGATCCATGTCCATCAGAGCCACCAATTGACCGGCGCGCTCGGCCTCATAGATGGCCTCCTGGCTGAAGCCGCATGTACTGACAAAAATACCCTTGTCGTCAGCCTTCAGACAGTTCAGAAGCGCTCGCAAAGTCTCACCGCCTACAATACCGTGACGATGCTGAACCTGGACCTTTACATGAGGGGGATGCAGACCCAAGCCATCCAGGGAGGCCTCAATAGCCAGGCTGCCACTGGACGCAGGAGGCTGTTTGGTGATAAATCCCATGGCGCGTACCAGACCGGACACCAGTTGGATGATCTGCGCCTCGGAAAGACGATCGAGCCGATCAGCAATCAGTTCGCGAGCCTGTGCTTCCATATTCTGTCGAGCACTCAGGATAGTGTCGGCCTCCTGCTCGCCCGGCTGAAAATCACCACGGCTGAGTGAGTCGAGCTGCTGCCAGATTTCCTGGCGCAACTGACAGCCCTGCACCGCATTCAATGCATTGCGCGCCTTGACGCTGAGCTGCGCACGGGGAATCTGTGCATACCACCTGACTTGTCTCAGGTTGGGCCACTCCTCGCATTCATGCGGATCATAGCTGTACCCACCTGTAACATGTCCCAGCCAGTACTGACGCGTCCTGTGGTCATACACGACTAAGGCATCGCCTACCCTGATGTCGTGGGTCAGCGTCTTGAGCGCCGACGCCCACGTATCCAACATTGACTCACTATGCTGGGTCGTATACTCGGAAAGCTTGATCTTGATTGCTTTTTCATCAGGATAAGCCCGCAGATCGCCCAGCTTGGGCCAACCCAGCGCAATTATCCCACGCCGCAACGCCTCGTTAAGCGCGCGCCCTTCCACCTCAATCTTCCACGCTTGATTCATAGCGATGCGCTTCCATTAACCTACAGACACCTCCTGTTTGAAGGTACCCGCACATTCCGGTGAGAAATCAGTAATCAGGTTTGTAACCAGACCAAAATCCGGGAAGCGATGACGTCTAAAACGCCCGTGATATGTTACAAATCGTGAGCCATGAAGTACTGCTAATCGTTGATAGGGACAAGCTGCGGCAGCAGATTACTGCTCAATGATGAGAAACTGTCCGCAAGTTTTTGGATAAAAACATCACATATTTTTCCTTGCACCATGCGAAGGAACATCGGTGTCGTTTTTCATCGATAATGCCGTTTGAACGTTTAAACGAATAACGGCTAACTCAAGACGCCCATGCAAGTGGAATTGCCTAACCACTTACAGCCTCTTAACCGTTAAATCAGGCCAGACAATCGAATTCTCGCCGCCCATTAGCGTCGTAACTTCACACTGACAGCATGCATTTCCCATGACAACGATTCTGCAAATCTCCGATACTCACTTCGGTACCGAACAACAACCCGTACTTGATGCGCTGGAAGATCACGTACGTGAACATGGCGCCGACTTGCTGATTCTTTCAGGAGATATCACACAGCGAGCCCGTGACAAGCAGTTCGAAGCCGGGCTGGCTTACGTGCAGCGTCTTGAGAAATATGGCATTCCAGCTACCCTGGTAATACCAGGCAACCACGACATTCCGCTTTATAACCTCTTTGCCCGCTTCATGACGCCCTATGCCAACTACCAGCGTCATTTTGGAAACGACCTTGAGCCTACCTATGAAGATGAAGATCTTCTGGTCATTGGGTTGAACACTACGCACCCCAAGCGGCGCAAGGACGGAGCGGTTACATCCGAGCAGATTCAACGCGTCGTCGACCGCTTGAACAAGACCTCAAAGGAAAAGCTGCGCATCGTTGTAGCACATCAACCCTTTGGCGCCATGGTTCTGAGTGACTTGAGCAATCTGCAGGGCGCTGCAGGAGATGCGCTTACCGCCTGGGCCGACGCCGGCCTAGACCTGGTAATGGGAGGCCATATCCACCTCCCTTATGTTCTTCCCCTAAGCGGCCAGTACCCTGAGCTTTCCCGAGAGATATGGATTGTGCAGGCAGGCACGACGCTCTCCTCTCGCGTACGTGGCAGTGCACCCAACTCCTTCAATCGACTGATCGTAGGCAACGGTGAAACCAAATGCGTGGAGGTAGAGCGCTGGGACTTCATCGACGAGCGCTTTACGGTTGCCGAGCGCTTCAACCTGACCTGGAAGGCAGAAGAGCAGGCGCTGGAGACGGATCGTCATGAGGTCCTGGTGCCCGGCGGTCAGCAGTAAGAAGGCTTATGCGTGCATGGCATTGGTCAGGCGCGCTCTTGTCAGAGGTACCTGCCGCAGCCGTAACCCTGTCGCATCGAATACCGCGTTGGCAATAGCGGCAGGCACTGCAGCAGACGTTGCTTCACCTGCCCCAACAGAAGGCTGGTCCGGCTGATCGAGCAAGACGATGTCAATCTCTGGCACTTCATGAAAGGCCAACACGGGATAGGCTCCCCACTCAAGACTGGTCACACCGGTAGGGTTGAACGTTACTTCCTGCTTGAGTGTACGGGCGATCGCCTGAATCACATTCCCCTCAATCTGATTCCTAACACCGTCCGGGTTGATGATGAGCCCGCAATCATGGGCAACCGTCACGCGTCTGACCCTTACTCCGGCTGAACTGACATCCACATCAGCGACTACGGCCACATAGGCATTTTCGTTCTCGTATTGAACGTAACTGATCCCGCGGCCCTGTGCGGATTGGCCTTTCCAACGATCAGGACCCTGCTGTCGAGGCGTCCAGCGAGCCTGCCGGGTGGCCGCTTCAAGCACGGCACGGCCGCGAGGATCCTGCAGATAGCGCAGTCGAAACGCCAAGGGATCAACCGACACGGTCCAGGCCAGCTCATCCATGAAGGACTCATTGGCAAAGGTGTTTGCTACCGCTCCCAGACCACGCAGTGCAGAGGGCCGTAGCGGCGAACTCAAAGGGTCGATCCAGTGCGTTTCAACCCGACAGTTCACGAGGGTATAACTGGTGGGCGCGTTACGGTCTCCCCCTGCGTTGGGCCCCTGGACGGCCAGTCCCCGGGAGAGTTGACCGGCCAACAGGGAAGCAGCCCCCGCCTTGGCGCTGGGCCGGGTGACATGGGTAGGCGTCCAGTTCTGGAAGTGCCACGCCACGAGGTCACCGGATTCGTTCATCCCTCCTTGCAGCTGCATCAGCATAGCCGGACCCTTAGGGTTCCAACCATGCTCGTCAGCCCTGGACCACTGCACACGTACCGGACGACCACAGTGCCTGGACAGCAGCGCAGCATCACCCGCGACGTCGTCCGCCCCATTATGTCCATAGCACCCTGAAGCCTGACTATAAATGACATGCACAGCGTGTTCGTCCATACCTAGCAGATTGGCCAAAGCCGACCGTAACGGATAAATGCCTTGAGTACCTGACCAAATGGTTGCCGCGTCAGCTCGTACATCGGCAATAGCGCACGAAGGGCCAATCGAGTCGTGGTTTTGAAAAGGCCAGCGGTACTCAGCCGAGATAACCTGGACAGCTTGTCCCATATGCTTGATGACATCGCCCTGCTCGACCAGCACCTCAGGCTCGCCGGCCACATGGCGTAAGCGGCCGTACAAATCGCCAGGGTTCGGCAACGTGGAGGTATAGCTCCACGTCACTTTGAGCGCACGGGCAGCCTGCATGGCCACCCATTCCTGTTCTGCAACCACACCCACGAAGTTGCCTTCATAGACCAGTTGCGCGCCTGCCGGTAGTTCGCTGGCATCGAGGTGCTCGATTTTTAATCCATCCAGACGGCTGGCGCCCGTTATCGGAGGACGAATCACCCGCCCATGCACCATACCTGGGACAGTTAGGTCATGAATGTAACGAAACTGGCCGAAAATCTTGGCAGGAATATCCACTCGCGGTATGGACTGACCGACGACTCGATAGCTTTCGACCGCTCGAACACTAGCAGTCTTATCTACAGAACGTTCAAAGGCCCCCTGCGTCAGCAGGTCGGAATAACGAATATAACGGCCTGCTGGATCGCCTCGGTAGACCACACACCCATCCACCGTATCGAGCACCGATGTATCGAGCCCCAGGCGACGTGCCCCCTCATTAAAAAGATAATGCCGGGCTGAAGCGGCAGCCTGACGCAATTGGGCACCACCCACCTGAATCGTCTTGCTCCCTGCCGTGATGCCCTGGTTGGGCGTTAACTGGGTATCACCCTGAATCAAGCGAGTGGACTCGAACGAGACGCATAATTCATCTGCCACGATCTGGCGCAATGCGGTCTCAACCCCGGTTCCCAGCTCCACCTTGCCGCTATAGATAATGACGCGGCCATCCTGGCGAATAGCCAACCAGGCGTCGAGCTGCCTGGCGTCCAAGGTTTTCTGCATCTGCTCAGCCGAAAGGTCAGGCATCAATAACTCGGCAGCCCGAACACCGTCAAAGCTGAACCCTACCACCAGAGCGGATAGCCCTTGGAGAAAACAACGGCGCGACACCAGAAAAGTCATAAGCGCTCCTCGCCCTGGCGCATGAGGCCTGCGGCACGCTGGATTGCCTTGACGATGCGCGTATGTGTTCCGCATCCACACAGATTACCGGCAAGCGCCCGTTTGACCTGCTCGTCGGTTGGCGAGGTATTTTGAGAGAGCAATGCCTGTGCACTCATCAACATGCCTGGAATGCAATACCCACATTGCGCGGCCTGCTCATCGATGAACGCCTGCTGCAGAGGGTGTGGTCGGTCTGGCGTGCCCAGGCCTTCAACGGTCACGATAGCCTGGCTTGCCAGTGAGCCGACCGGCACGCAGCAGGAGCGTACAGGGCGACCGTCTGCCAGAACCGTGCAAGCCCCACACTCACTAAGACCGCATCCGAATTTAGGGCTCATGATGCCCAGCTCGTTGCGCAGTACATACAACAGTGGCACCTGCGGATTGACATCGACCTCGTAAGCCGCGCCGTTGACATTCAATTGATGGATTGTCATTGCCCGGCTCCTGCTTCTCGTTGACGGGCTACATCCTGAGCCGAAAACACATGGGTATGGCCACCGAACCGGTGGCCGATATAAGTGGCCAGACTCGCAATCTGATCATCATTCAAGAATGCGCGATAGGCGGGCATAAAAGCCTCATCCTGCATCCCCTTTCGCTCAATCCCTTCAAGCATGACACGAATGAGGTTTGTTCCATCCGGGTCGCGCACAGCCGAGTAGTTTGGAAAAGAGCGCGGATAAGGCCCTCCCAGCCCTTGTCCATCGGGATGATGACAGCTCTCGCATAGCGACACGAATAACGCTTCGGCGTCCGTATTGCCCTGCGTTTCCGGCTTTACGCTTATTTCAGCATGTGCCGGTACGGTGCCCGGCTTTGCAGGCACGCTACGCAAATACGCCACCATGGCCCGCAGGTCTTCGTCCGTCAAAAACCGCAGGCTACCGCTGACAACCTGTGCCATGGGTCCGCCCGCTACCGCCTCCCCACGCTGATGACCATTTCGCAAGTAATTCATCAGCTTTTCGTCACTCCAGCCACCGATACCACGAGGGTCAGACGTGATATTCCAGGCCGTCCATCCCTGCTGGCGCGCACCGGCATAGTGTAGAGAGCGATCCAACCCCTGACTCCAAGTACGGGGCGTATGGCATTCCCCACAGTGCCCTAGCGCCTCGCTCAGATAAGCGCCACGGTTGATCTGTTCGCTCGAAGAAACCTCGTTGAAACGGCCTTCACGGAAATTGAGTAGCTTCCAGCCCTTGATGATCCAACGCTGATCGAAAGGAAAACGCAGCTCATTGGCAGGCGGCGTATAGACAACGCTTGGCCGGGACCTTAGATACGCAAGGATAGACAGAACGTCGTTACGGGATAATTGGGTGTAAGCCGTATAGGGAAACGCCGGGTACAGATGTGCACCATCAGGCCGTATGCCTTTATGCATGGCATTGAGAAACTGGTCGTCGTTCCAGGCACCGATACCAGTCGTATTTTCAGGCGTGATGTTAGTAGAGTAAAGCGTACCGAAGAGAGTGATAAAGGCTACGCCACCGGCGAAGGGCAAGCCGTCCTTACGGGTATGGCAACTCTGACAGTTTCCCAACTGCGTCAGGTATTCGCCCCGTTTCGTATCAATGCTTGCGCCCTCTCCCGCCCAGACAGGGCCATTGAACGCGGCGAGCAATAAAAAAGGCAGGGCTTTACACAAAGCCCGCCCCAAAGGTGGGCTTGACCCCATCGGCTATCGTCCTATTTTTCTATTTTTCACCTGCCCCGATGCAATGGGACGACAGCTGCGATTCGACTCGCCAAGATAAAGGCCGCAAGCGGTCTCTGCAAGCCAAATGGATCAAAACGGATTCGGCAAGCCTAGCGGTTATTATCAAAACCTCAGACTTGTCACCTGCCCAAAATTTACGTACTGCTTACACAAGCCAAACACTTCTTGCAGTTCAACTTGGTAGGGTGCCTTTCCATGATTGCGCATACAACATGGGAGCACATATGCATCTTTTTTCTCTCAGCAAAACAGTTGTTGGCCTCGCAGCTATAGGCATAGCCTGTCTTGCTACGGCAGAGCCGCTTCACAGGCCTGGTCCCGGGTCAGACTGGCGTGCTCCACACAATGCCGGTCCGGCCTTCAACCCAGGCCCCCGGCATGGGCACGGGCTACCAGACTTTGCGCGAGAGGTCTGGATAGGCAGTGCACTCTACTTTTTGGCTGCAGGTACTTACTATGCATGGAATGCCGATCAACAGCGCTATATCGTTGTAACACCACCTGTTCCTACAACAGTCAGTACACAAAGTTATGACGTCATCGCCTACCCGGCTCGCGGCCAGACGCCCGATCAGCAGGCTCGGGATCGATATGAATGCCATAGCTGGGCAGTCACTCAAAGTGGCTTTGATCCAGCCACCGCAACGGCAGCACCGCCAAGCGCAACTACGGATTATTATCGTCGCGCATTGACAGCCTGTCTGGCTGGACGTGGTTATAGCGTCAATTAAAAGAAGGGAAACAAACTATTCTAGCTAACCCGCCCAAGCGTTACCGTTTGGGTACAAAGCCGTCCGGTTTTCGTGACAGCCACTCCACGAATGTTCGTATCCGCTCATCCTCCATGAGGCGCTCACGGCTGTTGTAGGTGAGTGCTAACGCTTTTTCGTCAAACGTGGCATGAATGTGGTTATGGCACGGACGACATACCCACAGCGTTGCCGTAATACGCTCTATACGATCAAAGCGCTTTTGCACGTAGGGCTTGTCATGCAGAGACTTGGGAATCAGATGATGCCGAGTGAGCGGAGCCTTTCGTCCGCAAAGTTCGCAGGCGTCAGGCTGAGGCGGCAGTCGAATCGCGTCTGGCATGAACGGGAAGGAAAATGGGTGTTTCCATCAGATTCAACCGATCCACCTGGAGTTCAAAGCGCCTCTGGTATCAGAGGCGCCCGCCAGCGGCACTGCTGGCCAGGTTAGGTGTAACCAGTACACGTTTGGCATCCAGATAGGACTTCTGCCAGTAACGGGTACTAAGGCTGTCTAGTCTTACCGTTCCGCCAGTACTGGGCGCATGTACGAAGCGCCCTTCACCCACATAGATTCCCGCATGACTGACCTGCTTGCCTCCAGCCGTCGCAAAGAAGACCAGGTCACCGGGCTGCAAGGCCGATTGAGAGATAGAAGGCGCGTTGAGAGTGATCATTTCCCGCGTGGAGCGCGGCAAGCGAATCCCCATGACGTCGCGGTATACGAAATTGATCAGGCCACTGCAATCAAAACCGCTGTCGGGCGTGTTTCCCCCGTAACGGTAAGGCGTCCCAACCAGCCCTATTGCGCGAAACAGAACGTCATCGGCGGCCTGTGAATGGGTATCAAGCTGAACCCTGGAAACAGGCGTTGGCGCAGGAGGCGGAGAAGGCGGCGGAGAAGGCGGCGGAGTGCCGGCACAGGCGGCCAGCAGAATGGTCAGAGCAGTCAGTGCGATACGAGCCAAAGCAGGCATAGGACAATCCATTCACTCTTGCATTCCACCTCGATCGCGCAGCGTTGAACGCGCTACGCGATCAAAGCCTTGTTAGCGCAATATGCGCTTTCCTTCGAGGAAGCTGACCTTCCAGTAATGGTCTTCGAGACTGTCTACACGAACACCGCCACTACGATGGCTCGAGGAATGAATGAACTTCCCCTCGCCCATGTAAATGGCTGCATGACTGACACGACCGCGGCCGTTGTGATTGAACAGCAGAATGTCGCCTGGCTGCAGGTCGTTCTTGCTGATAACAGGTACATCAAGATTGATGATCTGGCGGGTTGAGCGTGGCAACTGGATACCGGCTTCCTCACGGAAGACATAATTGACGAAGCCACTGCAGTCAAAACCCTTGAGCGAGCTTCCGCCAGTGCGATAAGGCGTACCGACAAGCTCTTCGGCGCGGGTCAGGATGCTATCGGCCAGAGTCGGCATCGGCTGCGTGGAGCCAACCTCATGCTCCCAGCTCAAAGGCTGACGGGAGGCATGACCATCCCCACGGGTAGCTTTGCTGGAAAGCCAATGAATTGGCTGAGCCGATTGCTTGCTTTCAACAGCGGCCGATTGTTCCCGGGCCGGCTTTGAAAGCTGTGCCTGTTCAGGCTTTTGTTGTTGTGGAGCGTTGGCGCAAGCCGCCAATAAAGCAATAAAACTTAGGGGCACGAGGGGTGCTAAGCGAGTCCGTAGCATGGGCACGACCGTGTCATAATTCAAAAGTTGCGACACTTTGCCGTTTACCCAGCGAACAGGCAAGAATTTTTTAATCGGACATGTGACTTAAAATAATCGATAAAACGTCTATGGCCCTTTTTTGGAGCCTGACTGTCACCGATGCACTCAAATCAGTCATGGTTGGATTGATCTCGGCAACAAAACCCCCGTTGTTGAGGGTCTGCAAGGCTGGCTCGATGACATACGGGAAACTGGCGGTAGTGCCTATGAGGAGCACAACGTCATAACCGATAGCATTCTGCTGCATCAGAGTAGATACCGCTCTGGCAGGTAAAGCCTCCTCAAACAGCACGACAGGCGGTCGTAAAACACCCCCGCAACGGTCACACCGTGGCGGCAGGGAATGACCAATTTTATCAGCAACAGGGATATTGCCTGCCTCGCAGGCCGAGCAAAACAGTGGCCCCATTTCGCCATGGATCTCTATGACTCTGTCCATGGGCGACCCGGCTCGCCGGTGAAAACCATCGATATTCTGGGTCAGCACCCAACACTCAGACTTGCGCCGCTGTAACTCGGCTATGGCCTCGTGACCTGCATTGGGTTGAGCGCTAAGACAAGCCCTGCCCAACTCCGCCAGATACTTCCAGCAGACATCCGGACGGTGTCGAAACATCGTACCGGAGAGCGCAGCCTCGATAGGAATGCCCTCTTCGGTTTTTCCGTTATACAACCCATTGAGACCGCGATAGGTAGGTAGTCCAGAGTCTGCCGAAAGCCCAGCACCTGTTATCACAAGAATCCGCTGAGCGCTTTCAAGCGCCTGGGCCACCTGCCGTATCGTGTCCATCAATGATTTACCGTATGCGCGAGCATGACCGAAAGCTGACACAACGGCCGCTTGCTTTCCGCCTGCCATTGATTGAAGGCGGCCTGCATGGCAGCCCGATCACGCTGACTGGTCGGCTCCTTGTCGATAACGTTTTGAGCCTTGAGCGCAGCCACAACGTCCTGCGTAGCGACAAAAGTGTCCTTGCCCGCCATTCTCAAAAAACGCGGTGCCGAAAGCCCTCCCATCTGGCTACCTCGCCTGGATAAAAGCTGCCAGAGTCCCACAATATCCTCTGAGGGCCAATTCGCCAGAAATTGGCCAAAGTCATTCTGTTCCCGCTGGATATCCAGGATGAACTGCGCATTACGGGGAACGCTTTTCAGCTTCCCCAGATGCCGGATCAGACGCGTGTCTTGCATGAGCCGCTCCAGCCATTCGCCACCCATCAGGACGACCTTTTCTGGATCAAAGCCAAAGAAAACCTCTTCGAACGCAGGCCACTTGGCGTCTACCAGGCTGTGCTTGAGACCCGCACGAAATATTCGCCGCGTCATCAAGGACAAATAGCGGTCAGCAGTCACTTGGGCGAGCGCTTCGGCTGATGCGGGCTGGGGTAATACCGCTTCAAGGGCTTTGGAAGAGCCGAAGCGGTTCAGGCAAAACTCATGGAGCCAGGCATAGTCACGCATTGGAGAACACAGTACCTCAGAGATTCATGACATCCAGAAAACGCGGTGTAGCGTCCTCATCGATGCGCAGGTTCACAAAATCGAACAAATTACGGTCGGCCAGCTGCGAAGGAACTACATTTTGCAGAGCCCTGAACATAATTTCGGTGCGCCCCGGGGTCTTGCGATCCCACTCCTGAAGCATCTCCTTGACTACCTTGCGCTGCAGGTTTTCTTGGGAGCCGCACAGGTTGCATGGAATGATCGGGAACTGCTTGAGCTCTGCGTAGGCTTCGATGTCCTTTTCGCTGCAATACGCGAGCGGACGGATTACGACATTGCGTCCATCGTCTGCCAAAAGTTTAGGCGGCATTGCCTTGAGGGTTCCGCCATGGAACAAATTAAGGAAAAAGGTCTCTACTATGTCGTCCCTGTGATGGCCAAGCGCCATCTTGGTCGCTCCAATTTCGTCGGCATAGGTATAAAGCGTTCCGCGGCGCAGACGCGAGCAAAGCGAGCATGTCGTTTTGCCTTCAGGAATCTTTTCCTTGACGATCGAATAGGTGTCCTTTTCGATGATGTGGTAAGCCACACCGACGGATTCGAGATAAGCCGGCAGTACGTGTTCGGGGAAGCCTGGTTGCTTCTGGTCCATATTGACCGCAACGATCTCGAATTTGATAGGCGCGACCTTTTGCAGGTAAAGCAACACATCAAGCATGGTATAGCTGTCTTTACCACCAGACAGGCAGACCATGACCTTGTCGCCATCTTCGATCATGTTGAAATCGGCGATGGCTTCGCCAGCCAGACGTCGCAAACGTTTCTGGAGCTTGTTCTGATTGACAGAAAGGGTGCTCATGGATGAATCCAAATCAGGAAATGCACGAAAAGAACTATTTTACGCGTAAAGCACGGTTTCCCCTACCCTGCTCTGTACAACCCGCTTATCGGTATGGGCTATGAGTGCTTTTCAACCAGCCCCGAATGAAACGCTCATTCATCAATTGCATGCATTGCTCAAGGCGGCCCCTGCAGGGTTATCGGAATACGATGTGATTCAGCGCCTGAGAGCGGACCGGTCACCCTTTGTGCCTCAAGAGCCGCTGCTGGATAAACTGGTACTGTTTCGCACGCACTTCGTCTTGTTCAATGCCTTGTATACCCTGCGCGATCGACTATGGTCCAATGCCAGCGCCCATCTTGAAATCCACGCGCTACGCATTCAGCTACAGGATTATCGCCGTGCAAAACCCGGCCTGATCGTAGCGGATCCTTTGCGCAGCTATTATCTGGATCTCGAACAGCTCGACACGACCACGCTGGAAGACGTAGAGGCGCTGCTGGAGAGCTTCTGGACTCGCCAGAATGATGAAGGTGGCATCAAGTCTGCCTTTGCGTTGCTGGATCTGGACGAGTCTGCTTCATACTCAGCCATCCGCCATCGGTACCGACAGCTGGTTAGCCGTAACCATCCAGATCGTGGAGGCTGTACCGCAACTCTGCAGTCACTCAATGGGGCAATGGAAGCGCTCAGGCGACATCATTTGCGTAATGAGAGCATCAATCAGTAATTAGCTGTTTGGGCTGCTTGCCGGTAAGCGGCCCACTTAGGCAGCCGATGCGCTTTGACGCATAATAGGCTCGATACGGAGAAAGCGAATGTCTCAAGCCTTACTCGCTCGTGTCGAAGACTGCTATCAGCTGGCCGAGCAATTTTTCAAAAAATCGTTTATTCGCCCCGACGTGAGCCTTCGCCTACGAGGACAGAAAGCCGGGGTTGCCCATCTGCAGGAAAACCGCCTGCGCTTTAACGAGGTGCTCTACAGGCAGAATCAGGAGCATTTTTTAAAGCATACCGTTGCCCACGAAGTGGCCCATCTGGTAGCTCACCAACTATTTGGCAGTCGGATAAGTCCGCACGGCAAAGAGTGGCAACTCATCATGCAGGGGGTATACGGTCTGCCACCAAGCAGATGCCATACCTATGCAATTGAGCGTCCGGCACGGAAGGTCTACCTCTATCGGTGCGGCTGTTCGGAAAGCCCTTTTTCCTTTACCGCGCGCCGACATGGACTGGTCAAGAAAGGGTATCGCTACTCCTGCCGTCGCTGTCAGAGTCCGCTGACTTACACAGGGCAAACACGGCTCGACAATGAATGACGAACAAGCAATAAAAAGCCCCGTCTAGGCGGGGCTTTTTATTGGGAGAGATCAAGCCACCTTGTGGGCTTCTTCTTCCTCTATACGCGTCGGGCCATTGGCCAGCTCACGGTGCAGTTGGCCCTCATCCAGCTGGTTACACCATTTAGCAACCACAATGGAGGCGACACCATTACCTACCAGGTTGGTCAGTGCGCGAGCTTCGGACATGAAGCGATCGATACCTAGAATCAGGGCCAAACCCGCAACAGGCAAGTGACCTACCGCGGACAAGGTTGCAGCCAGGACGATGAAACCACTACCAGTTACACCTGCCGCACCCTTGGAGGAGATCAGCAGCACGAGCAACAGCGTGATCTGATGCGTGATATCCATATGGGTGTTGGTTGCCTGAGCAATAAACACAGCCGCCATAGTCAGGTAGATGGATGTACCGTCCAGGTTGAACGAGTAACCGGTGGGAATTACCAGGCCAACCACTGACTTCTGAGCGCCCAGTTTTTCCATCTTGGTTAACATGCGTGGCAGTGCAGACTCGGAGGAAGACGTACCCAGCACGATCAGCAGTTCTTCACGGATGTACTTGATGAACTTGAGAATGCTGAAACCATGGGCACGGCAAATGGCGCCTAGCACGATGAGCACGAACAACACGCAGGTTATGTAGAAGCACAGCATCAACTGGCCGAGCTGAACCAGCGAGCCCACACCGTATTTGCCAATCGTGAAGGCCATGGCACCAAAGGCACCGATTGGAGCCAGCTTCATGATGACATTGATGATATTGAAGAATACGTGAGAGATGCGATCGATGAAGTTGAAGATCAGCTCGCCCTTCTCGCCCAAACGATGCAGGGCATAGCCGAACAAGACAGCAAAGAACAGCACCTGAAGAATTTCACCCTGGGCAAACGCATTAACCACCGTCGACGGGATGATGTTCATCAGGAACTCAATGGTGCTCTGCTTTTCACCAGCAGCCGCGTAAGCAGCGATACCCTTGGTATCCAGAGTGGCAGGGTCAACGTTCATGCCAGCGCCCGGCTGGACAACGTTTACAACAATCAGACCAATGATCAGGGCAATGGTCGACACGATTTCAAAATACAGCAGCGCATAACCGCCGGTTTTGCCGACGGCCTTCATGCTCTGCATGCCAGCAATCCCTGTTACAACGGTACAGAAGATGATCGGCGCGATCACCATCTTGATCAGCTTGACGAAACCATCACCTAGCGGCTTCAGGGCAGCACCGGTATCCGGGTAGAAGTGACCAATCAAGATACCGATGGCAATAGCCACCAGAACCTGAACATACAAGGACTTATACAACGGGGGTTTTGCAGCAAGAGGCACTGCGGTTGCTTCAATTTTAGCTGTCATGGGAGTGATTCCATGGTGCTTACGCTCACATCCTTGCGATACGTCAAGCCAATCGCGTTCTGCCCCTCATCCAGGGAGCTTTTGTTGTGGATTAAGGCCATGCCTTGATCTTGCCATATACAATGCAAGCCATGTGCCACTCCCCCAAATAAAAGAGAACTCCATATTTTTCAAAGCGTTAGCTACTGAGAAGTATGAATAAAGAGGTTCAAGAGGCGGATATTCGCCCAAGGTGGCGGTTTTCCCCCCTGAGGTATTTGGGGGAAAACCGCCACAGCAGAGGTTGGCATTGCCGATAAAAAGCTGATCATGCAACACCTGTCCGATGCCAATGACTGACTGTAGCGTCGCTTGGCGGATGAGATGCAGCGCGGCAGAATGCTTTCATGACTACTCTCTATCCTGGCGATATTCTTCCAACCTTGTACTGGCCGTTTCCAGTTGAGCGACTGGGCGTGGCTCTATACTCCACGCGCTTTATCCCTACCTTGTTAACCGCCGCCGATTTCGACTGCCTTGACATGGCGCTGCCCCCGTCACTGCTAAAGGCCGTGCCGAAGCGGCAGACCGAATTTCTGGCTGGACGATTGTGCGCACGAGCATCATTAGCTGAAACAACAGGAGCCGTGCAAACGCCACACGTAGGGAAAGATCGTGCACCTGTATGGCCGAGAGGCTTCTGCGGCTCCATTACTCACAGCCACGGCTGGGCAGGAGCAGCAACTGCGGCAACCAGGCACTGGCAAAGTATCGGACTGGATGCCGAGACGCTGCTGGCTCCAGGACGCGCAGCGAGGCTGGCCAGTGAAGTGCTGACGCCCCGTGAGCATGAAAGCCCTGATGCTGAAAGCGCCTTTTATGTCACTGCAGTCTTTTCGCTCAAGGAGAGCCTCTTCAAGGCGCTTTATCCGCTGACTGGCGTTCGCTTTTATTTCCAGGATGCCGAACTGGTCGAATGGGATCCATCCGGCTATGCCCGGTTACGTCTCGCCAAGACGCTTTCACCTTGCTGGCAAAAGGGGCGGGAGCTTGAGGCCGTGCATGTGCTTGAAGAGCAGCGCTTTCTGAGCATGATCAGAGTGCCTGCTGGAACCTAATAAAAAGCGGAGCTTAAGCTCCGCTTTCGTCACAACTTGCCCTTCACATCATCATGCTGCGGGCATCGGCTACAGGTGCCGGTGGAATGGGATCAGGTACGGTGGGCTCGCCAGGCTCAATGGGTTGCGATGGCGGAGAAATAGGCTCAGTCGGAACACCAGGCTCAATAGGCTGGTCTCCACCCATCCATACTGGAATGAAGGCCAGAATGGTTTCTTCCTCTTCCACCTGTCGTACGACTTGGATACTCAAGGTCATAGCTTGCTCTCCTACTCGACCGGTTTTACCGGATTCATCCGGGCTGTAATGGATAGAGCCTAGTACGGCCAAGAAATTCATAATTTCTGGTAAGTGGTCGCTTTTGACTGTTTAAAGAGCCCGCACGCTTTGAACGCTTCAGAGCTTCCTTAAAAAGAGCATGCCTAAACGGTATGTCGGACTCATGACAGACTAATGATGATGTCTTTTCAGCGCGTGGTTTTTTGCAAATACCTCTTCACCCATTGCCTCGATCTGGCGCTCGATTAACCTCTCGAAAGGCGCAAGCAGCGCATCGAAACGCTTGGGCGTCTCTAATACGTTCAAGGCCGTGACAATCGCCTCGATGGTCGAGACAGCCCCAGCGGCAGGAGCTTTTCGAAGACGATAACGCGACGAAAGACCGGTCGGCAAGCTGACTCGTGGTAACGCTGCCACGCACGGATTAAGGTACAGCAGCTTGCGTGCCTTTCGCCATGTGCCGTCAGGTATGACAAGCATAGCCTTGCCAGAATGCTCAGCTTTGGCCTTTATATGCTCAAGGCTTTCAGCCTGCTCGTCAGGAAACAACAACCAGGGCGTATACCCTTCCCAACGGGCTTCGAGCCCTTCGAACTGCTCACCAACAAGCAACTCGCTGTTTACCAAACCTAGTGCGGCCAGGCGCGCCGTGTTCAGCGCATGCTGGGTTTCGTCAGGGTGCTGCAGGATCAACAGGCGAGTCGCACTGGAAAGCCTGGGAACAAGCGCGCACAAGCAATGGCTTTCAGGACGCTGGCATGCAGCACAACGTGGGCGTGACATACAACCTCTAGGTAGACCAATAGCAGGTAACAGCCATCAGTCTACCTCAAGCGTTGCCTAGCGATTAAAGCGCGCTGCCAGATCACGCAGATAAACTGCCATCTGCTCAAGCTCACCACCGAGCACGGCACCTTGCTGTGACTGTTGAGTGCTGTGATCGGACAACTCGGCAATGCGGGTGATCTGCTGATTGATGTCCTCTGCCACATGGCTCTGCTCTTCTACCGCCGTAGCCATCTGTTGGCTCATGGCCGTGATTCGCATGACCGCCTGGCTGATACCCTCCAGTGCCTCGCGTACAGCTGCCGTGTGTTCTTCACTCTGCCGTGAGGCCTCTTCGCCCTTGGCTGCTGTAGCCACGGCGCGCTGCGCGCCTGAACGCAGGTTCTCGATGATCTGGTGAATCTGCTGGGTAGAATCACGCGTACGTGAAGCCAGCGAGCGCACCTCGTCTGCGACCACGGCAAATCCGCGACCAGCCTCGCCTGCCCTTGCCGCTTCAATCGCAGCGTTAAGCGCCAGTAGATTGGTCTGCTCGGCAATCGAAGTAATCACATCGGCAACGCTGCCGATCGACTGCGTAGAATCGGCAAGCTCACCCACTGCCTGTCCAATTTCACTCACGGCGCCAGCCAGCTGCCTCATGGAGGCTAAACTCTCATCCGCCACGTCACGACCATGCAGGGCCAGCGACTCCGCCTCGCCAGCAGCTTGAGCCGTCTGGTTAACGTTTTGCGAAACCTCCTGAATGGTGGCAGACATTTCATTGATAGCGGTGGCTGACTGATCGGTCTCATGGCGCTGACGATCAAGCAATTCGGCTTGAGCCCGCGCAAGACGTAACGACTCTGCCGCCTTACTCTGCACGTTGTTGCCTGTATCCACCAGACGCGTCAACGCCGTTTGCAAACGTGACTCCTGGCTTTGCAAGGCGAGGTCCATCTGGCCTGCCGCGCCAAACTGGTTACTGTACGTAGGCGCAACGATGGCGCTGGTAAACATCTTCGGATTGGTCTCGAAGATCTTTTCAATGGTCCAGCGCTGACGCTTGAACTGCCAGAAGGTAATGCCTAGTGCACTGGCAACAATCACACCCGCCTGGGCAAGGTCGTTGAAATAGAAATGACCGCCAAAGATAAAGGCACCGCTGAAAAGCGTAGGCCATGCAATTTTGACAGAATGCTTGATGGCTTCTGTCACCGGTACTGCACGCTTGCCTTCACGCAGCCGTGCATACATGACATCGGCCCGCCGGATCTGATCCGCGGTAGGCAGCACACGTACGGACTCATAGCCCACCATCTGGCCATTTTCCCAGATAGGTGTGACGTATGCGTTTACCCAATAATAGTCGCCGTTCTTGCAGCGGTTTTTGACGATACCCATCCAGGCTTTGCCCTGTTTTAGGGTATCCCACATATGGCCGAATACGCCCTCCGGCATATCTGGATGACGAACCAGATTATGTGGACTGCCAATAAGCTCTTCTCGCTTAAAACCACTTATTGTGACGAAAGCGTCATTGCAATAAGTAATTTGTCCCTTGAGATTCGTCGTTGAGATAAGACGCTCACTTTCCCTGAATGTACGAGCCTGTTGTGTCACTGGCAGGTTTTTGCGCATGGCGGAGAAGCCTTCTTGATTTCCAAATAAGCGGACGTTTAATTAAATGATGGCAAATAGCACTCCTGTTAGTTGTCATCATTTTTTAACGTCAGCTACTTATCGGCACGCCGCATATGAGCTTTAAGAATTCTTTGAAAAGTCTGTATTAGACTTTCGCGATTACGGCCTCGGCGAAATATGAGTGAAAATGGCGCCTGATAGCCAAACATTGCTGGCTGTAAAGCACGTAATCGTCCTTGATTAACCCACGCATGAACATAATGCTCAGGTAAATAACCTATATAAGCTCCTGAAAGAATTAATATTAACTGAGCCTCCATACTTTCAACTGTTGCCGCACTTTCCTTGAACCCATGCCGAGCCAGTTCAGCCTGACTCCAATAGCCTCTTCGGACCATTCTTTGTTGAGTAATAAGTTCTTCGGGAATATGCCTTTCTTTGAATAAAGGATGGCGGTCGCTGCAATATAACCAATGTTGCTCACGATAAAGTGGCTGATACGTTACCCCATTCATTCGCGCAGAAAACGCACCGATGGCCAAGTCCAACCGGTTTTCAAGAATGGCCAGTTGAAGGTCATAAGGACTCATGACCGTCAGATGAATGTGGACTGAGGGGTATTCACCTGTATAAGCACCGATAACATCCGCCAATGACAAGGCAGGCTCATTGGCTAACGAGTCCAGCATCCCCAGCTTGAGCGTACCGCTCAGCTCGCCCTTGAGCGCGGCTGCATATCGCTCAAAGCCTTCGATCTCTCCCAGGATTCTCAACGTCTCCTGATAAAACATCTCACCCTTGCTGGTCAGCCCAAACCCGCCGCGCCCACGATGACACAAGGTGATGCCCAATTGGCTTTCCAACTGGCTCATATAGGTACTGATGGCTGACGTTGATAGATTCAGTTCTCGCTGTGCCGCCGCAAAGCCCTGGCTCTGGACAACAGTCGCGAAAATTCTGAGTAGACGAATATCGTGCAGCGCATTGGCCATGGACAGGATCCGTTGTCTTATTTTTTTCAGCCTATCCGATAGTTTAGAAATCTCTGAACTGATTTTTTGCACGTGCCGATTTTTCAGGCGCTGTTTCCTTCACACAATCGGGCCATCGTTTCGCAGGCAGGAGATCGATTGTGGAGAAAAAACTTCATCAACCGCTGGGTGGTAACGAGATGCCACGCTTTGGGGGCATCGCGACCATGCTGCGCCTGCCTCACCTCGAGTCGCCTGTCGGGCTGGACGCCGCCTTCGTTGGTGTGCCATTGGATATTGGAACGTCACTGCGCTCCGGCACCCGCTTTGGTCCACGCGAAATTCGGGCCGAATCCGTCATGATCCGCCCTTACAACATGGCAACCGGCGCCGCGCCATTTGATTCGCTCTCGGTGGCCGATATTGGCGATGTAGCCATCAATACCTTCAACCTTCTCGATGCCGTACGGATTATTGAAGAGGCCTATGACGGCATTCTTGAGCACAATGTCATTCCGCTCACCCTTGGAGGTGACCATACGATCACCCTGCCTATTCTCAGAGCCATGAAGAAGAAATATGGCAAGGTTGGGCTGGTTCATGTCGACGCCCATGCCGATGTGAACGACCACATGTTTGGCGAGAAGATTGCTCATGGCACCACCTTTCGCCGGGCAGTTGAAGAAGGCCTGCTGGACTGCAACCGCGTCGCGCAGATCGGACTACGTGCCCAGGGTTATACGGCAGACGATTTCAACTGGAGCCGTGAGCAGGGATTTCGCGTTGTGCAGGCGGAAGAGTGCTGGCACACATCGCTCTCTCCTCTGATGGCGGAAGTCCGGGCAAAAGTGCAAGGCGGCCCTGTTTACCTGTCGTTTGACATCGACGGTATTGACCCCGCCTGGGCTCCAGGAACCGGCACCCCTGAAATAGGCGGACTGACCACCATTCAGGCACTGGAAATTATCCGCGGCTGCCACGGGCTTGATCTAGTGGGAGGCGATCTTGTGGAGGTATCTCCCCCATACGACACTACAGGCAACACCTCTCTACTGGGCGCCAACCTGCTTTATGAAATGTTGTGTGTGCTGCCTGGGGTGGTACGCCGATAGCCGCTGTAACGATAAATAAATCCGAGGAGTCCGCAAAGACTCCCGTTTGAGGCAGGTTCAGAACTTGCCTCAGGCAATCAGCCTTCCGGCCTTGCCGTACTGCCGAACACCAACCCGCGGGCCCAGCGCCTGCGGGGATAACAAAAGAAGCCATCGCTCAGTGCAGTGGCCTATAACCGTGTCGAGGCGACCATGGACAACCCTAACGGTATCACCCGTATCGAAACCTTTGGCGTCGAAAAAATCCCGGACGCCGAACGCAACGCTACTCCTTTCGATTTGTTTCGCATGATTTTTGGTGGAGCGAATACCTTCGCTACTGCCGTGTTGGGCAGTTTTCCTATTCTTTTTGGCTTGTCTTTCGAGGCAGGCGTCTGGGCGATTCTTCTGGGCGTCATGACCGGCGCGGTTATCCTTGCGCCCATGGGCTTATTTGGCCCTATAAACGGCACGAACAATGCCGTCTCGTCTGGGGCTCATTTCGGTGTACATGGTCGCATTGTAGGCTCGTTCCTTTCCCTGCTGACCGCTATCGCGTTCTTTTCACTTTCCGTATGGAGTTCAGGCGATGCCCTGATCGGAGGTGCCAAGCGCCTGATCGGTCTTCCTGAAACAGACCTGACGCTCGGACTGGCCTACGGCGTATTTGCCATACTGGTTTTGACGGTCTGCCTGTATGGCTTCCGCTTCCTGCTCTGGGTGAACAAGGTCGCGGTCGTTAGCGCCAGCGTGCTGTTCATGCTGGGAATCGCAGCCTTTGCAGGGCCGTTCGACGCAAGTTATGCCGGCACGCTCAATCCCGGCACAGAAGGCTTTTGGGCAGCGTTCATAGGCTCGGCGCTGGTTGCCATGAGTAACCCGGTCTCCTTCGGTGCCTTCCTGGGTGACTGGGCACGCTATATTCCTCGCCAGACATCTAAGCTGCACATCATGCTGGCCGTAGTGCTTTCCCAGGTCGCAACGCTGATCCCCTTCCTGTTCGGTCTGGCCACGGCCAGCATCGTGGCTGTAAAAGCCCCTCAGTACATCGCTGAGAATAACTATGTAGGTGGCTTGTTAGCCATTTCCCCCAGCTGGTTCTTTTTGCCCGTCTGCCTGATTGCCACCATTGGTGGAATGTCTACCGGCACCACCTCGCTCTATGGAACAGGACTGGACATGTCCAGCGTCTTCCCTCGTGTACTGACGCGAGTACGTGCCACGCTCCTCATTGGTGTTGCGGCCATCGTATTCATCTTTATCGGCCGCTTCGCCGCTAATTTGGTCCAGAGCGTGTCGACATTTGCAGTGCTGATCATTACCTGCACCAGCCCCTGGATGATCATCATGATCATCGGATTGATCAATCGGCGCGGTTTTTACTGCCCTGACGATCTGCAGGTCTTTACTCGCGGCGAACGTGGCGGACGCTACTGGTTCCACCACGGCTGGAACTGGCGGGGCCTGGGTGCCTGGATTCCCAGCGCAGTGGCTGGGTTGCTATTCGTCAACCTGCCCGGTCAGTTCGTAGGCCCCTTAGGCGAGGTGGCAGGCGGAATCGATATCAGCCTGCCCATCACGCTAGGCATGGCCGCCCTGCTCTATAGCCTGCTGCTCCGGCTTTTTTCAGAGCCGATCGAAGTCTATGGCCCTGCCCGGCTCAACGCATCTGCAACACGCGGCAGCCCTGCACTGATCCGCTCCAACGCCAGCCTATCCTGATTTCTGGAGTGACACCTATGAACATTGTCAGCCGAGATCAGTGGTTCGAGGTAAAGCGTGGCGCCGATGGGATCAGTCTGATCCACGAACCTTACATTCGGCCCTTTTACCGCTGCAACCTCTGGCACATTCAAGGACGAGACCGTGATGTTTTGATCGATAGCGGCTCGGGTGTCGTCAGCCTGCGGGAGCAACTTCCCTGGCTGACCGAGCGTCCCTTGATGGCCGTGGCAAGCCATACGCATTTCGATCATATCGCTGGGCATCATGAGTTCGATGAGCGTCTGGCGCACCCTGCTGAAGCCGATATTCTCGCCCACCCCACCCGCGAGAATACTCTGGCGGCCAGATACGTCACGGACGCCATGTTCGAGGCACACCCTGACTGCCCGCTGTGCTATGCCGAATACTGCGTCAAAGCTGCTCCAGCGACTCGCCTGATCGAGGAAGGCGACATTCTTGACCTCGGCGATCGCCACCTGGAGATTTTGCATACACCTGGGCATTCGCCTGGCGGCATCAGCCTATGGGAAGCCGCCACCGCAACGCTATTCAGCGGCGACATTATCTACGACGGGCCGCTGGTCGAGGATGCCTACCACTCGAATCTGGAGGCCTATGCCTTAAGTCTGGAGCGACTTCGACAAATGCCTATCCGCACGGTACACGGCGGGCATTTCCCCAGTTTTTCCGGTGAACGCCTGCGGCACCTGATCGACGGCTGGCTCAAGGCACATGCCTGAAGCCTCTCGTTGCCCAGCTCCTTATTCAACTGATTCTAAAGGAGGCCTTCATGGCCCTGGATATCCTTGTGGTCCTCGCCTATGTAGCTGCCATGCTTTTACTAGGCTGGATCGGCATGCGCCGCGCTAAATCCCATGATGAGTTTCTAGTGGCGGGTCGCAACCTGGGACCTACATTTTACATGGGCACTATGGCGGCTACTGTATTGGGCGGCGCCAGCACGGTAGGTACAGTGCGCCTGGGCTATGTACACGGTATCTCCGGGTTCTGGCTGTGCGCGGCCCTGGGGCTTGGCATCATTATCCTGAATCTGTTTTTGGCCAAACCGCTCCTCAAACTTCGCATCTTTACCGTGACTCAGGTACTGGAACGGCGTTACAACACAACCGCACGCCAAGCCAGCGCCGTCATCATGGTGGCCTATGCACTTATGCTGGCAGCGACCTCGACCATTGCCATCGGTACAGTCATGCAGGTGCTTTTTGGCATTCCCTTCTGGCTGGCCGTCGTGATCGGCGGCGGCGTGGTAGTGGTGTATTCCGCAATTGGAGGGATGTGGTCCCTGACACTGACGGATATCGTCCAGTTCGTCATAAAGACCGTAGGCCTGATGTTCATCCTCCTGCCGATCTGCCTGTACAGGATTGGCGGCTGGGATGAACTCGTTGCTAAGCTGCCTGCCTCCAGCTTCAGCTTTACCGCCATTGGCTGGAGCACGATCGTGACGTACTTCGTCATCTATTTCTTTGGCGTCCTGATCGGACAGGATATCTGGCAGCGGGTATTTACTGCCCGAAATGAGCGCGTCGCCCGCTATGCAGGTACTACCGCAGGCGTCTATTGCGTGTTATACGGACTAGGTGGAGCCCTGATTGGCATGACAGCTAAGGTGCTCTTACCGGATCTGGACAATGCCAACAATGCCTTTGCCGCAATCGTTCAGGCAGCCCTGCCGGATGGCATCCGGGGCCTGGTGATCGCTGCCGCTTTGGCTGCCATGATGTCTACCGCCAGCGCGGCCCTGCTGGCTGCTTCCACAGTTTTAACGGAAGACCTGATCCCGGTATTGCGTCAGGGAAGGCCGCTGACCAATCTCTCGCTCAACCGTCTGTTTACCTTGCTCGTCGGGCTCATCGTATTAGGTATTGCCCTAGCAGTAGACGATGTACTCAACGCGCTGACGTGCGCCTATAACCTGCTGGTTGGCGGCATGTTGATTCCCCTGATCGGCGCCATCTATTGGAAGCGAGCAACCACACCTGCCGCGATCACCAGCATGTTGTTGGGCTGTCTGACGGCACTGATCTTCATGTTCAAGGATGGCCTGGAAGCCAACACGCCCATTTATTTCAGTCTGGCGGTCAGTCTGAGCAGCTTCGTATTGCTGAGCCTTCTGGCTCGCTCCGCTCAACATGCCCTGGCAACAACCGCGCCTGAGGAGATCTAGCATGGTTACCTGCGGCCAATTTCTGGTTCGACAACTTGAAGCCTGGGGCGTAGATACGGTCTTTGGCATTCCCGGTGTTCATACCGTTGAGCTTTACCGAGGCTTACCAGACAGCAGCATTCGCCATATTACGCCTCGCCATGAGCAAGGTGCAGGCTTCATGGCGGACGGTTACGCTCGCGCCAGCGGCAAGCCCGGAGTCTGCTTTGTCATTACCGGCCCCGGCGTAACTAATATCCTGACTGCCATGGCTCAAGCCTATGCAGACTCCATCCCCATGCTGGTCATTTCAAGCGTAACTACGCGGGCTCGCCTGGGGCGGAACGGTGGCTATCTGCATGAGCTGACCGATCAGCGCGCCATGACCGCCGGGGTGACAGCCTTCAGTCATACGCTGCTGGATGTCGACCAGCTGCCTGCGGTCCTGACCCAAGCCTTTGCGGTATTCGAAAGCCAAAGGCCTCGACCTGTACACATTGAGCTTCCCCTCGACGTCATTACCGCGCCCGCCGATCACTTGTCCCTTGTATGCAAACCCTGCTTCAGCCGCCCGGCACCTGATCCGCAGCAGCTCGACCTGGCCGCCAAGCGACTCGGAAACGCCAAACGTCCATTGGTACTACTGGGAGGCGGCTGTATTGCCGCAGCCAGCGAAGCCAGGATTCTTGTCGATAGACTCGCAGCGCCTGCCGCTACCACTATTAATGCCAAAGGAGTACTGCCTGACCACCATCCACTGGGATTGGGGTGCAACCAGTCATTGCCCGCTGTCAGGCAACTGGCAAAAGAGGCGGATGTCATTCTGGCTATCGGGACAGAACTGGGCGAGACGGATTATGACGTGGTTTTCGATGGTGGATTCGAACTGAGTGGTGACCTGATCCGAATCGATATAGACCCTGATCAACTTACCCGTAACTACCAGCCCTGGCTGGGTATTGTCTCGGATGCAAGGACGGCTATCCAAGAGCTTCTGAACAGATTGCCTCCTGACATTTTTCAGGCAACCGGTAGCGGTCGCGAGCGTGTGACCAAGGCCCGGCGTGAGCTAGCCGACACACTGGCACCACTCAGCCACTTCCGTACACTGTTCGATACGCTTAGCCGCGCCTGTCCCGATGCCTGTTATGTAGGTGATTCAACACAGCCGGTTTATGCCGGTAACCATATCGTCGAGCTGCGCTCGCCACG
Source organism: Pseudomonas sp. LTJR-52 (assembly GCF_003691465.1). Classification (NCBI taxonomy): domain Bacteria; kingdom Pseudomonadati; phylum Pseudomonadota; class Gammaproteobacteria; order Pseudomonadales; family Pseudomonadaceae; genus Pseudomonas; species Pseudomonas sp. LTJR-52. The sequence continues at coordinate 2,138,821 of NZ_CP033105.1, read as the reverse complement.
TCGCTGGTTCAATGCGTCTACGGGCTACGGCACCTTGGGCTATGCCTTGCCAGCCGCCATTGGAGCCAAGCTGACCTGTCCAGATCGGCCGGTTATCTGCCTGATCGGTGACGGCGGTATCCAATTTACCCTGCCGGAGCTGGCCAGCGCCGTAGAGGCGCGTGTCGGAATCATCGTTCTCTTGTGGAATAACCAGGGATACGGTGAGATCAAGCGATACATGAAGCAGCGCGCCATTACACCGCTGGGTGTAGACATTTATACACCCGACTTTATAACGCTAGCTCAAGGCTTTGGCTGCGCAGCCGCAAAAGCCTCTGATCATCAACATCTGGAACAACTACTCCTCGATGCGCCACCCGATAGGCCCTTCCTGATAGAAATTACCGAGGCCCCTCCTTTCGCTCCAGGCTAATAGAAGGCTTGCCCTGCAAGCCTCACCCACGTGCGAGGTAACGCATCCCCTCTTCCAAGCCTTCAAGGGTCAATGGATACATATGCCCCTCAACCAATTCCTGGATGATCTGAATAGAGGATGTGTACTCCCAAGCCCGCTGCGGATAGGGATTAAGCCAGATGATCTTTCGAAATTTGGCCTTGAATCGCTCCATCCAGACTGAGCCTGCTTCTTCATTCCAGTGCTCCACACTACCGCCGGGCTGAAGTACCTCGTAGGGCGCCATGGACGCATCGCCAACAAATACCACTTTGTAGTCCTCGCCATAGCGATGCAATAGATCAAGCGTAGACGTCAGCTCGCTCATCCGGCGCTGGTTGTCCTTCCAGACTGATTCATAGATGAAGTTATGGAAGTAGAAATACTCCAGATGCTTGAATTCGGTGCGGCAGGCCGAAAACAGTTCCTCACAGACCTGCACATGCATGTCCATCGACCCGCCGATATCCAGCAACAGCAAAAGCTTGACCGCATTGTGGCGCTCGGGCCGCATCTGGATATTCAGCAGTCCAGCATCGCGGGCGGTATGATCGATAGTGCCTTCGATATCAAACTCTTCCGCTGCCCCCTCCCGGGCAAACTTACGTAGACGCCGAAGAGCAACATTGATATTCCGGCGCCCGAGCTCCGCCTGATCGTCCAGGTTACGGTACTCACGTTGCTCCCAGGCCTTGACGGCCTTTCCCTGCCTTTCACCTGCCTCGCCGACACGAATGCCTTCAGGGTTATACCCCCCTGAGCCGAAGGGGCTGGTGCCGCCCGTACCAATCCACTTGTTGCCACCGGCATGCTTACTTTTTTGCTCGGCCAAGCGCTGCTTAAAGGTTTCAATGAGCTTGTCCAGACCACCCAATGACTGAATCTGCGCACGCTCCTCGGGCGTCAGTGAACGCTCAAAGGCTTTACGCAACCACTCATCCGGGATCAATACTTCCAGCGCCTCGTCGAGTGATTGAAGCCCGTCAAAATACGCTGAAAATGCCCTGTCGAAGCGATCAAAATGACGTTCGTCTTTGACCAGGATAGTACGTGCCAGAGAGTAAAAGGCGTCCATGTCTGCAAACACGACACCTGTCAGTAGCGCTTCATGCAGATCCAGTAACTCTCGCAGGGAAACGGGAATTCGAGCAGAACGCAACTCATGAAAAAGACTCAGCAGCATCGGCTATTCCCGGCTGGAGAACGATCAGTCATGACGCACCGGCGCTTGATACCACGACGGCTGGGCCTCGGTAAAAATCTCATCGACAGGCAAGGCACCAAGCGCGGAATCCAATGATCCTAGCGCCAACCCCAGCGTATCCCGACCATCTCGCAAGAATTGTAGATTCGACCCGCACCGCCGGCAAAACGTACGAACCACCTCTGGAGACGAACGGTAGGCTGCAACATCTGCTTCACCGGTCGTGAAACGAAAGCTTTTCTTAGACACAGTCGTATACGTAGCAAAGGCCGCACCATGGGCCTTGCGGCACATCGAGCAGTGGCAGTGGGTGGCTTTTTCAAGCGAAGTATTGACTTCATAAGTCACCGCACCGCACAGACAGCTACCCTTGAGCATAGGACCTCCTTGATTATCGATAGCCGTTTCGCCGCGTCATGAAAGCCAGGCGCTCAAGCAGCTGAACATCCTGCTCGTTTTTGACCAAGGCCCCGGCAAGCGGCGGAATAGTCTTGCGAGGGTCTCGTTCACGCAGAACCGACTCACCGACATCATCGGCCATCAACAGCTTCAACCAATCGACTAGCTCTGACGTGGAAGGCTTTTTCTTGAGTCCAGGCACCTGACGGATATCAAAGAATACCTCCAGCGCCTCATTGACCAGCGTCTGGCTGATATTTGGAAAATGCACATTCACAATACGCTTTAACGTATCGCGGTCAGGAAACGCAATGTAATGGAAGAAGCAGCGACGCAGAAAGGCATCAGGTAGCTCCTTCTCGTTATTGGACGTAATGATAATGATGGGACGGTGCCGGGCACGAACCGTTTCGCCTGTTTCATATACATAGAACTCCATGCGATCCAGCTCTTGCAGCAGATCATTTGGAAACTCAATGTCCGCCTTGTCGATCTCGTCAATCAACAGAACGACCCGCTCCTGCGCATCAAATGCCTCCCAAAGCTTGCCTTTCTTGATGTAGTTGGCAACGTCATGAACCTTGTCGACACCCAACTGGGAATCGCGCAGCCGGCTGACGGCATCGTATTCGTACAGCCCCTGATGCGCTTTCGTAGTGGACTTGATATGCCAGGTGATCAATTGTGTACCAAGAGCCTGCGCCAGCTGCTCAGCCAACAGCGTCTTGCCAGTACCAGGCTCTCCTTTTATCAGCAGCGGACGCTGCAAGGTGATGGCTGCGTTTACAGCCAATTGGAGATCAGCGGTTGCTACGTAATCCGCCGTACCTTCAAATTTCATGGGCGACCCTCGGGATTGATCAACAGGACGTGATGATAGGTATAAAGCACAGGCGATACACTAACCCTGATCCTCGTACTGAGCGCTGAATGCCTGAATGAAAGCATTCCGCAGGATGGAAAAGAACGCCTGTAGAGGACTGATATCCTGCTGCTTGACGCTGCCCTGCAATTCAACTCGAGTCGCGAACTGATCCTTGCGCTGATTTTTCAAAAGGGTTTGACTTCCTCCTACTACGGCTTCCCACAGCCCGCGGAAAAATCCTTTGTCTTTATTCTCTACATCCTGACGCCAATCGAAGACGTCTACATTCTTGAACAAGGGTTTGATGTAGCCGCTGAGCTGTCCATTATTAGCCTTGGCATCAATGACCAGATCACCACTACCGGACTTGAAGTCAAACTTGCCATACGCTTTGGCAAAGTCATTTATTTTGGGCAGGTCTACCTGCGTTACCCTCAGCCGAAACAGGAAGTCACTAAAGTCGCTGAAGGGGTCGAATTCTGCCGAGGTTTCCAGCGGTGCATTATCCAGCACAGTGGCCTTGCCTTCGAAACGTGCCACCCGCTTGCCTTGGGCATCGGCGGCATTGGTCAGGTTGTAAAGGCTGGCGTTTACCTGGGTTGCTTGTAGATTGACGGGAGGTGATGAGTTGAAATTACGGAAACTGAGCTTGCCATCCTCTACACGCACCTCATTTAAGGTGATCGAGATGATCTTCTCCAACTGAGCACGCCAGTCCGTACCCTCACCTGTCTGGGAGGACTGCGGATCATCGCCGCCGTCGACAAAGTTAAGTTCGGGGCGCTCGAAAATAATCCTCCCGACAATGGCGTGATCTTCCCATAACGCTCTTCCGCTCACGGCAATGTCGATGCTGGGCGCGTCCAGAAACGGTACGGGCACCTTGCCTGTCACCTTTTCGATCTTGAGTCCATCGATACGGTAGGCGCCCCGCCACCATGCCAGATCGACATCGGCAATATGTCCCCGATAATCGCCCATGTCCGCCAACTTGGTATTGAGGTAATGTCGTATGACATAAGGCATGGCGAGCTGCACGACAATCAACAGGGCAACTATGCTCAAGATGACAAGTGCAGGCGTCTTATAGCGCAGTTTCATGGCTCGGTTCCCTCTGGCATGTCTTTCATGGACCGACCATGCCAGTGTCAGTTTCCTTGGACTGGACGCCTTGACGCCATAGCCTTAGGCTGAACTCATATTTGTTGACCCATGCAGGGATCTTTAGATGAGCCGAATTTTCGCTGATAACGCACAATCCATTGGCAACACACCTCTGGTTTACATCAATCGCCTTGGGCCTAAAGGGGTAACCATTCTGGCCAAGATCGAAGGCCGTAACCCGGGCTATTCAGTGAAATGCCGAATCGGCGCCAATCTTATCTGGGATGCGGAGGCCAACGGCAAGCTCAAGCCCGGCATGACCCTGATCGAACCTACGTCCGGCAATACCGGCATTGGTCTCGCTTATGTTGCAGCAGCCCGTGGATACAAGCTCATCCTGACCATGCCCGCTTCGATGAGCCTGGAGCGTCGTAAGGTTCTCAAGGCACTAGGTGCCGAGCTGATACTGACAGAGCCCGCCAAAGGCATGAAGGGCGCGATTGAAAAAGCCAAAGAAATTGCGGAAAGCGATCCTTCTCGCTACTTCATGCCCCAGCAATTCGAAAATCCGGCCAACCCGGCCATTCATGAAAAAACCACTGGCCCGGAAATCTGGAACGACACCGATGGCGCTGTGGATGTCCTGGTGGCGGGTGTTGGTACCGGCGGCACACTAACCGGTATTTCCCGCTTTATCAAAAACACCAAGGGCAAGCCTATCCTGTCAGTAGCGGTAGAGCCGGAGAGTTCGCCTGTTATCACCCAGACCATGGCCGGACAGGAAGTCAAACCCAGCCCTCACAAGATCCAAGGGATCGGCGCTGGCTTCGTACCGAAAAATCTGGATCTTTCCATGGTGGATCGAGTGGAACGCGTCAGTGACGATGAATCCAAGACCATGGCCCAACGGCTTATGCGTGAGGAAGGTATCCTCTGTGGCATCTCGTGTGGAGCCGCCATGGCGGCGGCCGTGCGTCTTGCTCGTGAACCCGCCATGCAGGGAAAGACAATCGTTGTCATTCTGCCTGACTCCGGTGAACGCTATCTGTCCACCATGCTGTTTGACGGCTTGTTCAGCGAACAGGAAACCGTCCAGTAACCTCATTCGGCCCGCCACCGGCGGGCCTTTTCGTTTCTCCCTGCCCTACTTTCGGCTGCTAGAACGGCACTGGCAGCTGAGCTACTATCGCGTTAGAGCGTAAAAAATTTCACACAGGGAATGAATATGCCGAACACATCCTATCCGAACTCCTACTATGCGGCCTCTGCTCATCCTGCGCCCAAGCGCCCCCTGCTTGAAGGTGAACGCATTGCTGACGTTTGTATTGTCGGCGCTGGCTATACCGGTCTTTCCACTGCCATTGCACTGCTTGAGCGAGGCTACAGCGTTGTAATTCTCGAGGCCGCCAGGGTAGGTTTTGGTGCATCCGGCCGCAACGGCGGCCAGATCGTCAACAGCTATAGCCGGGATATAGATGTTATCGAGCGAACCTTGCCTGCCCGTGAAGCGCAACTGATCGGTCAAATGGCCTTCGAAGGCGGACGTATCATCAGAGAACGAGTCAACCGTTATGGTATTCAGTGCGACCTGAAGAACGGTGGCGTTTTCGCGGCTTTCAACGCCCGACAGATGCAACATCTGGAAGCTCAGCAAGCCCTTTGGGCTCGCCATGGGCACCATGAACTAGAAATGCTGGATAAAAGAGCCATTGAGCAAGTCGTAGGCACCCATCGATATGCCGGGGGTATGCTGGATCGTAGCGGCGGTCATATCCACCCCCTTAATCTCGCTCTAGGAGAAGCAGACGCCGTCGAGTCATTAGGCGGGACTATTTACGAACAGACACCTGCCGTACGCATCGAGCGTGGCCCTAAGCCTGTTGTACATACTCCACAAGGTTGTGTAAGAGCGACGTATGTTGTAATAGCCGGTAATGCTTATCTGGGTAATCTCATTCCAGAGCTGGCAGCCAAATCCATGCCCTGTGGAACGCAAGTGATTGCCACCGAACCCCTCTCTGAGGAAACGGCAAAACGATTACTTCCTCAAGACTATTGTGTCGAGGATTGCAACTACCTTCTAGATTATTATCGCCTCTCGGCTGATCGTCGACTCATATATGGCGGTGGCGTTATATACGGCGCACGTGATCCTGCCGATGTGGAAAAAATCATACGCCCTAAGATGGCAAAAACCTTTCCAGAACTGGCCAGCGTCAGGATTGATTATGCCTGGACCGGTAATTTCCTATTGACTCTGTCCCGCCTCCCTCAAGTAGGCCGCCTGGGTGACAATATCTATTATTCGCAAGGTTGCAGCGGACATGGCGTTACGTTTACCCATCTGATCGGTACCGTGCTTGGTGAGGCACTGGCAGGGCACGCTGAGCGCTTTGATGCATTCGCCCGGCTACCCCACTACCCCTTCCCTGGCGGTCGTCTTTTCCGCGTTCCATTTACCGCCCTGGGCGCCTGGTACTACGATATTCGCGACAAATTTAATGTTTAAACAAGAAACCCCGCCGAAGCGGGGTTTCTTTTACTTACCTGTCAGAAATCAAAGATCCTTGATTTCTGCCTTGGACTCCAATGCACGGCGGTAAGCCGCAAAGTCCTCTTGGCCACTGCGTGAAGAGAGGAAACGGCGATACATAGCCTTTTCTTCGTCAGTAAAGGTGCCCTGCGGAACGCTGACACCCGTCAAGCGAATAACCATGTAGGTCCCATCAGCCAGATTGACTCCTGCATAAGTCGGCTTGGAATTGTCTCCAGGCTTATTCATGCGGAACACCTGTTGGAGTACTACCGGGTCAACGCCCTCCTGATTACGTGTAGCAGCCTCGACGACTTTCCAGTCCTTAATCGAATTGGCCTTGCCTGCCTTCAGGTCAGCAATCAACGTCTCGCCCTGCTGACGAGCAGTCTCAGCTATCTTCTGCTTGGTCAGCGTGCTGCGGATATTGTCTTTGACATCATCAAAGCTCTGCTGAGCAGGCTTGCGATGCTCCTTAACGCGCAGGATGACAGCCGTTTCATCGTCCAACTGGATAGCATTGCTATTGGCACCATCCTCCAGCACTTCGGGACTGAAAGCAGCCTGGACAACCTGACGATTGGCAATAACCCCTTCTTCGCCGCCCTCACGTCCGAATGGCTTGCTGGTTTGCACTTTCAAGCCTTGCTCTTGAGCAGGCTGACTAAGATCTGAAGCTTCAAACGCTGCGCTTTCAAGATTGCGGATAGCATCTACAAAAAGGCGATCAGCCTCGCGAGCCTTGAGCTCAGCCTCAAGACGCGGCTTCATGCTCTCCAACGAAGGTACTTTGGCTTCCTGAACGCCAAGCAGCTTGATCAGATGCCATCCAAATGTCGAATGTACGGGAGCAGAAACGTCTCCCTTGTTCAAACCATACAAGGCTTCTTCAAAGGCAGGGTCATACACCCCTCGCCCAGCATAACCGAGCTCACCGCCCTTGTTGGCCGAACCAGGATCCTGAGAGAACTTCTTGGCTAGCGCAGCAAAATCCTCGCCCTTGTCCAGACGAGCCTTGATTTCATCAATCTTGGCCTTGGCCTGCTCGTCATTCACCTTGTCGTTCACTTCAATCAGGATATGAGCGGCGTTACGCTGTTCGGAAAGGTTAGCGGTTTCCGACTGATAAAGGGCCTGAAGGTCTTCTTGCTTGACCTGCGCCTTATCGGCAAAAGCGCTTTTCTTTAGCTCGATATAATCAATGAGCACCTGATCAGGCGTCATGAATTCGCTACGATGATCGTCATAGTAGCCTTGTAATTCATCATTGGTGACTGCAACTTTCGAAGCATCCGCTTTAACCACATGGGTTGCGAAGTCTCGAGTTTGCCGTTCCAAAGCTGCGAAGGCATTCAATTCGGCATCGGTTACAAAACCGGTACCTGCAATACCCGCTCTGAGTTGCCCCATGAGCATCTCCTGCTTCAGCATCTCGCGAAACTGAAGACGTGAGTAACCCATCTGGGCAATGGTCTGGTCAAAACGCTGGGCATTGAATTGCCCATCAACCTGGAACTCAGGTGTTTGAAGTATGAGCTGGTCCAAAGCCGCTTCAGAAAAAGCAAACTTGTTCGACTTGGCATCCTGAAGCAATAGCTCGCGCTCGATCAAGGCCTTTAGAGCCGCGTCGCGTAACCGTTTTTCATCCAGAAGAGCAGGATCGAAATTAGGGCCCAGACGCTGCGCCAGAGAGCGACGTTGCATCTCCACAGCCTGATTGAGATCGGTCTGGCGTATTTCCTCACCATTTACCAGTGCTACGGCACCTTGGTGGCTACCGGCGCGAATGATCGCCTCGAATCCGGTCAATGCCATCAGCAAGATAATGACGCCAATGATGACCTTGGCTATCCAGCCTTGTGAATGTTCCCTGATGTTCTGCAGCATGCGCCCCCCAAAACGGCTGCATCTGGCCAAAGGCTAGGCAGCATGGGTGAATTGCGAATAGAGAAAAGGCGCATCAGAGGATGCGCCTTCTGTTAAACGGGGCTTTGGCGAGTCTTCGTGCGGAATGAACCAAACGGTATCACGTGCTAGAACTCAACAGACAGATGTCTATTGAAACCAAAACCCTTAAGCACTCAGTTCACAGCATCCTTGAGCGCTTTGCCGGGCTTGAAACCAGGGATCTTGGCAGCTTCGATTTCGATCGGCTTGCCAGTCTGCGGATTGCGGCCAGTGCGTGCTGCACGCTCTTTGACAGCGAAAGTGCCGAAACCGACAAGCACAACCGGATCACCGCTCTTCAGGGCACCAGTGATAGATTCGATCACTGCGTCCAAAGCGCGCCCAGCTACAGCTTTCGGGATATCAGCAGATGCAGCAACGGCATCGATCAGTTCCGACTTGTTCACTCTAAGTCCCCTTGTTCATTTCTGATAAGAATATATTACGTGTGTAGGCAAAAATGGATGCTGTGAGGCATGCCTGACACTTGAAGAGCCGCTTTATATCAAGGGCTCAAAAAAAGTGTCAAGGAAGCTCTGGCTAGTGCGTGCTGATTCTTTCTTTTGAATCCTGCTCGCGCTTTTCTTCATTCGTGACTATTTCAGGAGCCGCATCTGGCAAGGGCTCCGGCGCATATTGCAGCGCAACCTGAAGGACCTCGTCAATCCATTTGACAGGCTTAATCACCAAATCGGCCTTAATATTGTCCGGAATGTCGCGCAGATCGCGTACATTCTCCTCCGGAATGACCACCGTGCGGATTCCCCCACGATGTGCCGCCAGTAATTTCTCCTTTAAACCACCAATGGCCAGTACCTGGCCACGCAGCGTAATCTCACCTGTCATGGCTACATCAGCACGCACTGGGATCCGGGTAGCAGCCGACACCAGCGCGGTGCACATACCGATACCAGCACTTGGACCATCTTTGGGTGTAGCGCCTTCTGGTACGTGAATGTGGATATCGTGCTTCTCATGGAAGTCCTTGGGAATACCAAGGCTCTTGCCACGGCTACGCACAACCGTCAGTGCTGCAGTAATGGATTCCGCCATTACATCGCCCAGCGAACCGGTTTTGATCAACTGCCCTTTCCCCGGCACAACAGCCGCTTCAATGGTCAGAAGCTCGCCGCCAACCTGCGTCCAGGCTAGTCCTGTGACTTGTCCGATCTGGTCCTGCTGTTCAGCCAAACCATAACGGAACTTACGTACACCCAGGTAGTGCTCGAGGCTTTCACTGGTGACAGCAGCCTGTTGAGCCGCTTTTTCCTTGGCGTGCTCCTTGACAATCTTGCGGCAAACCTTGGCAACCTGACGTTCAAGGCTACGTACCCCCGCCTCGCGGGTGTAGTAACGCACCATGTCTCTTAGAGCAGCCTCGTCAAAGGTCACTTCGGTCTTCTTCAAACCGTTTGCCTTGACCTGCTTGGGTATCAGGTACTTGGTAGCGATATTGACCTTTTCGTCTTCCGTATAGCCAGGCAGACGAATCACTTCCATACGATCCAGCAACGGTGCCGGAATATTCATGGAGTTGGCCGTACAAAGGAACATGACATCCGACAGATCGTAATCAACTTCCAGATAGTGATCATTGAAGTTGTGGTTCTGTTCTGGATCCAGCACCTCGAGCAGAGCGGAGGCCGGATCACCACGCATGTCGTTACCCATCTTGTCGATTTCATCAAGCAGGAACAATGGGTTACGCACGCCAACCTTGGTCATCTTTTGAATCAAACGACCAGGCATGGAGCCGATATACGTACGACGATGGCCACGAATCTCAGCCTCATCACGCACACCACCCAGGGCCATACGAACGAACTTGCGGCCAGTGGAGCGCGCGATGGACTCAGCTAGAGACGTCTTACCTACCCCAGGCGGACCAACCAGGCACAATACCGGGCCACGTACTTTCTTGACTCGTTTCTGGACAGCGAGATACTCCAGAATCCGATCTTTGACTTCCTCAAGACCGTAGTGATCTTCATCAAGAATGTCCTCGGCCTTGCTCAGATCCAAACGGACCTTGCTTTCCGCCTTCCATGGGACATTCACAAGCCAGTCAATGTAGGAACGTACTACTGTGGCCTCGGCAGACATGGGAGACATCTGCTTGAGCTTGTTCAGCTCTGCATTGGCCTTGGCCAACGCTTCCTTGGTCAGACCGGCATTGTCGATGCGCTTTTTCAGGTCATCGATTTCACTGTGGCCTTCGTCGATGTCGCCCAGCTCTTTCTGAATGGCCTTCATCTGCTCATTCAGATAATACTCGCGCTGGCTACGCTCCATCTGCTTCTTGACGCGACCACGGATCCGCTTCTCGACCTGCAACAGATCGATTTCTGCGTCCAGCAACGCCAGAACGTGCTCGACTCGCTCAGCAAGATCTACGATCTCAAGGATTTCCTGCTTCTGCTCAAGCTTAAGCGCCATATGGGCTGCCATCGTATCGACCAGGCGACCTGGATCGTCGATACCATTAAGTGAAGACAGCACCTCTGCTGGCACTTTCTTGCCCAGCTGGACATATTGCTCGAACTGGCTCATCAGGCTACGAACAAAGACTTCCGACTCGCGGTCTGCCGCTTCGGTATCCTCGATCAGCTGAACCTCAGCGCGAGAATAACCCTTGGCCTCAACAAAACGCTCAATGTTGCCGCGCTGCTCACCCTCTACCAGCACTTTAACAGTGCCATCGGGAAGTTTGAGCAGTTGCAAGACAGTGGCGACGGTACCCATGCGGTACAGGCCATCGGAGTCTGGATCATCGTCGGTAGGATTCTTTTGCGCAAGCAGTAGGATCTGCTTGTCGCTGGCCATGGCAGCTTCCAGGGCCTCAACAGATTTTTCACGCCCAACAAAGAGCGGAATTACCATGTGCGGATACACCACTACATCACGCAGTGGCAAAAGAGGCAATTCAATCGTTTTATTCATGGTTTCAGCTCTTGGCATTCGACTGGCCGCATAGAAACGACCGTATGGCATGTTTTCCTAACATGCGGCCTAATCGATCAGAAAACAAGGCTAACTAATGCGAAGGGCCCCGCAGGGCCCCTTTTTACTTATGCATCCGGTGCCGCTTTGACCGGGTCGTTGTTTTCGTAAATCAACAGCGGCTGGGAAGTACCCTCAATGACGCTCTCATCGATGACGACTTTGCTGACCTCCTTCTGAGAAGGAATCTCATACATCGTATCGAGCAGAACGCCCTCTAGTATGGACCGTAGACCACGTGCGCCTGTTTTACGTTCCAATGCCTTGCGGGCCACTGCCTTCAGAGCGTCTGGACGGAACTCGAGATCCACCTCTTCCATTTCGAAGAGTTTGCCATACTGCTTGGTCAGCGCATTCTTGGGCTCTGTCAGAATCTGCATGAGCGCCGCTTCGTCAAGCTCATCTAGCGTTGCGATTACAGGCAAACGACCAACGAACTCTGGAATAAGACCAAACTTGACCAGATCTTCAGGCTCGGCATCACGAAGCGACTCACCGATCTTCTTGCCCAATTCCTGGCTACGGACTTCGGCATTGAAACCAATTCCGCCCGCCTTGGTAGAACGGCTCTGGATGACCTTTTCCAATCCGGCAAATGCACCGCCACAGATAAACAGGATATTACGCGTATCCACCTGCAGGAACTCCTGCTGAGGATGCTTGCGTCCGCCCTGGGGAGGTACTGAGGCTACTGTACCTTCAATCAGCTTGAGCAGAGCCTGCTGCACGCCCTCACCCGATACATCTCGAGTAATAGAGGGGTTATCAGACTTGCGCGAAATCTTGTCGATCTCATCGATATAGACGATGCCCATCTGGGCTTTTTCAACATCGTAATCGCACTTCTGCAAAAGCTTCTGAATAATATTTTCAACGTCCTCACCCACGTAACCTGCTTCGGTTAACGTAGTGGCGTCCGCAATGGTAAACGGTACGTTCAACAGACGTGCCAGCGTTTCAGCCAGCAAAGTCTTACCGGAACCTGTCGGCCCGATAAGCAGAATATTACTCTTGCCCAACTCAACGTCATCTTTCTTCTCACGCTGGTTGAGACGCTTGTAGTGGTTGTATACCGCTACAGCCAATACTTTCTTGGCACGCTCCTGACCAATCACGTACTGATCAAGAATCGTACTGATTTCTTTAGGTGCTGGAAGTTTATGTGCACTGTTTTCGGCCTGGGCTTCCTGTACTTCCTCACGGATGATGTCATTGCACAGGTCGACACATTCATCGCAAATAAAGACTGAGGGACCGGCAATCAACTTACGCACTTCATGCTGGCTCTTGCCGCAGAAAGAGCAATACAACAGCTTGCCGTTGTCGTCACCGTTGCGAGTATCTGTCATTCGATCAATCCAATCGGGTTACTTACAGGAACAAGATGAAGGCAAATCTATGCATTTTCAAGCCTGCCACTCAGTAATCATGACTTAGTGGCAGGCTTGCCGGCTCAAGCGGGAATATTGCGCTTTTCCAACACCTTGTCGATCAAGCCGTATTTCACAGCCTCATCACCGCTCATGAAGTTATCGCGATCGGTATCACGGGCGATAACATCCATGGGTTGACCCGTATGATGGGCCAACACTTTGTTTAGACGCTCACGGATCGTCAAAATTTCACGCGCGTGAATTTCGATGTCCGATGCCTGACCCTGAAAGCCACCCAAGGGCTGGTGGATCATCATACGAGAGTGAGGCAGACAGTAGCGTTTGCCGGCAGTACCACCTGCCAGTAGCAAGGCACCCATACTGCACGCCTGGCCTACGCAGATTGTCGAGACATCGGGCTTAATGAACTGCATGGTGTCATAGATAGACATACCAGCTGTCACCGAACCACCAGGTGAGTTGATGTAGAGGTGAATATCCTTGTCAGGGTTCTCCGCTTCCAGAAACAGAAGCTGAGCGACCACCAGGTTGGCCATATAGTCTTCGACCTGGCCTACCAGGAAAATCACCCGCTCCTTGAGCAGACGCGAGTAGATATCATACGCGCGCTCGCCACGAGCAGATTGTTCGACCACCATGGGCACCAGGCCGCCAGCGGCTTGAACTTCGGGCATTGTTTGCATGAACGAATTGCGGGACATGTCCTGCGATCACTCCCTATCAGGATGGTCTTGCCTTAAGACGCATAAGCCAGCACGAGGCTGGCTTATGTGATTCGAGGCGGGTAAAGATCAGGCTGCTTGCGGGGCCTCGGCCGGTTTGACCGCGTCCTCGTAGGAAACCTGCTTATCGGTCACTTTAGCCTTTTCAAGAACAGTATCTACGACTTGTTCTTCGAGTACAACCGAACGCACTTCGTTCAATTGCTGCTCGTTCTGGTAGTACCAGGCAACGACCTGCTCAGGCTCCTGGTAGGCAGAGGCCATTTCCTCGATCAGTGCACGTACACGCTCGTCGTCAGGCTTGAGCTCGAACTGCTTAACCATTTCGGCAATGATCAGACCCAGAACAACACGGCGCTTAGCCTGCTCGGTAAACAGCTCAGCCGGCAGTTGATCGGGCTTGATGTTGCCACCGAACTGCTGAACAGCCTGAACACGCAGACGATCAACTTCGCTGTTGATCAGCGCGGCTGGAACTTCGATCGGGTTAGCAGCAATAAGGCTATCCATAACTTGGTTCTTGACCTTGTTCTTGATCGCCTGACGCAGCTCACGGTCCATGTTCTTGCGAACTTCAGCACGGAAGCCTTCCAGAGTAGACTCTTGAACGCCGAACTGAGCAAAGAACTCCTCGTTCATTTCAGGTAGCTGCGGGGCAGAAACCTTGGTTACCTTCACAGTGAACTCGGCAGTCTTACCAGCCAGATCCAGGTTCTGATAATCCTCCGGGAAGGTCAGATTAAGCACACGCTCTTCGCCCGCCTTTGCACCCGCCAGGCCTTCCTCGAAGCCCGGAATCATGCGGCCGGAGCCCAGCACCAGCTGAGTACCGTTTGCAGAGCCGCCCTGGAAGGCTTCACCGTCGATCTTGCCTACGAAATCGATAGTGACCTGATCATCGCTGGCCGCTTCGCGGTCGACTTCCTCATAACGAGTGTTCTGCTTACGCAAAATCTCAAGCATGTTATCCAGATCGCTATCAGCGACTTCGGACTGCAGACGCTCAACCTGAATGTCTTCCAGGCCTTTCACTTCAAACTCAGGGAATACTTCGAATGTGGCGACGTATTCAAGGTCTTTGCCTTTTTCGTAAGCCTTGGGCTCAACAGAAGGCGCACCTGCCGGGTTCAGTTTTTCCTGAACGATGGCTTCGTAGAATGTTTCTTGAATCAGATCACCAAAGGCTTCCTGACGAGCGCTGGCTTCGTAGCGCTGACGAATAACACTCATCGGCACCTTACCAGGACGGAAACCAGGCACTTTCACGCGGCGAGCAGTTTGCTGCAGACGCTTGGCGACTTCGGTCTCGATACGCTCGGCCGGCACGCCTACGGTCATTCGGCGCTCAAGAGCGGAGGTGCTTTCAACAGAAACTTGCATGGATAATCCTCATGGCACAGACATAGGCCGGCCGTTCCGGCCCCCAGAAACAGGGCAAGCATTCTAGAGGTAGAGGATACGGAAGTCATCCTGCATAAAGCAGGTAATGGTCACCAAGCATGAAAAAAGCCTGCAACCCCTCTCGCTCATACCCGAAACATGCCAGCCATTTTCAAGGCAAAAAAAAACCGACATCGCTGTCGGCTTTTTCACTATGGTGCGGACGGAGAGACTCGAACTCTCACACCTTGCGGCGCTGGAACCTAAATCCAGTGTGTCTACCAATTCCACCACATCCGCGTAACACTTAAAACGAGCATCAGGCATTATTAATGCCTGATGCTCTCAATATGGGGTGGACGATGGGAATCGAACCCACGACACCAGGAGCCACAATCCTGTGCTCTACCAACTGAGCTACGCCCACCATATTGCATTGCTTGCGCCGAACCGCCAATGGCGCGCCCGGCAGGACTCGAACCTGCGACCATCCGCTTAGAAGGCGGATGCTCTATCCAGCTGAGCTACGGGCGCTTTATTGCGCAGCAACCGTTGCTTACGAAACAGCCTCCTAAGAAGCTGAGCCGGTTCGCATCGCCTTCTCATTTCGTTTCAGGCTGTGCTCGGCAAGCGGGGCGTATATTACGAATGACTCGACCACTCGTCAACAATTTTTTTAAAAAAATTAAGAAGATAGGTTCACTACCCTCTCACCAAGGCTTCTTCCTTTAGTGCGTACATGCGAAAATAAGCATCCTTCTTCCATTAGCAAGACCTATCTGCATATGACTGCTCAACTGATCGACGGTAAAGCGATCGCCGCTTCTCTCCGCCAAGAAATTGCCCAACGCGTTGCCCAGCGGCGTCAACACGGGTTACGCGCCCCTGGCCTGGCAGTCATTCTGGTAGGTGACGACCCAGCTTCCACGGTATACGTTACTCACAAAAGAAAGGACTGCGAGGAAGTAGGCTTTGTATCCAGGGCGTACGACCTTCCGAGCACTACCACACAGCAGGAGTTGGAAGCGCTGATTGACTCACTGAACGCAGATGCTGCAGTTGACGGCATCCTGCTTCAGCTTCCCCTGCCCGCTCACCTTGATGCTTCCAATCTGCTTGAGCGCATCAGTCCCGACAAGGATGTTGATGGTTTCCATCCGTTCAATATAGGTCGACTCGCTCAACGCATTCCCCTGCTCCGCCCCTGTACGCCCAAGGGCATTATGCGTCTGCTGGAAAGTATAGGGGCAGACCTGTACGGCATGAATGCAGTGGTGGTAGGCGCCTCCAACATTGTCGGTCGCCCCATGGCGCTGGAGCTACTCTTGGGCGGCTGTACAGTAACAGTTACTCATCGTTTCACCCGTGATCTGGCCGCCCATGTCAGCCAGGCCGACCTGGTGGTGGTGGCGGCAGGCAAACCAGGCTTGGTGAAGGGCGAGTGGGTCAAGGAAGGCGCCATTGTCATTGACGTAGGTATCAACCGCCAGGCAGATGGAAAACTGGTTGGCGATGTCGAATATGAAACAGCTCTGGAACGCGCCAGCTGGATCACGCCTGTTCCTGGCGGTGTTGGCCCCATGACGCGTGCCTGCCTGCTGGAGAACACGCTCTATGCAGCTGAACAGCTGCATGCCGATTAAAAATATCTCCCCATAAAAAAGGCCGCTAATGCGGCCTTTTTTATATCAGGTGAACTCAGTTGGCCAAACGCCACGTCGTTCCACCTTTACTATCCTCAAGCACGACACCCATCGCTGTCAGCTCATCGCGAATACGATCCGACTCCGCCCAGTTCTTTGCTGCTCGCGCATCCAGACGCGCTTGAATCAGGCGATCTACGGCCGCTTCGTCAACCTTGCCCTCCGCACCTGCGCGTAGATACTCATCCGGCTCCAGCTGTAGAACACCCAGCACTTCAGCCATCTGCTTGAGTCGAGAGGCAAGGCCAGCGGCAGCTTGAATATCCTGGTCTCGCAGACGATTGACCTCACGGACCATTTCAAACAGGACCGCGCAGGCCTCTGGCGTGTTGAAGTCGTCATCCATTGCGGCCGCGAAACGCTCCACATAGGGCTCACCGCCAGCAGGCGATGCCTGCGGTAGACCTTTCAAGGCGTGATAGAAGCGATCCAACGCGCCGCGTGCTTCACGGAGGTTTTCTTCAGAATAATTGATCGGGCTGCGGTAATGACTGGAAACCAGCAGATAACGAACGACTTCCGGGTGGTATTTCTCCAGCACTTCGCGAATAGTGAAGAAGTTGCCCAGGGATTTGGACATCTTTTCGCCATCTACCCGCACAGCCCCCGCATGCATCCAAGATGACGCATATGTTTTCCCCGTAGCAGCCTCACTCTGAGCGATTTCGTTCTCGTGGTGGGGAAAAACCAGGTCAGGGCCACCGCCGTGAATATCAAACGTATCACCTAGGCAGCACGTAGACATGACCGAGCATTCAATATGCCAACCGGGACGACCCGTCCCCCATGGTGACTCCCAGCTGGGCTCACCCGGCTTGGCGGCCTTCCACAAGACAAAGTCCAGAGGATCTTCCTTGGACTCATCCACCTCAATACGGGCCCCAATGCGGAGATCTTCAATCTTTTTGCGTGACAGTTTGCCGTATCCCGCAAAACGTCCTACTCGATAATACACATCTCCGTTTCCAGGCGCATAGGCATAACCTTTGTCTATCAAGGTCTGGATCATAGTGAACATGCCAGGAATGTGATCAGTCGCACAGGGCTCAACGTCTGGACGCTGAACACCCAGCCGGGTTTCATCCTGATGCATCGCTTCGATCATACGTCCAGTCAGGTCTTTGAACGTTTCGCCATTTTCCTGCGCACGGCGAATGATCTTGTCGTCAATGTCTGTAATGTTTCGTACGTAGGTCAGGTTGTAACCTGACTTGCGCAGCCATCGAGCCACGACGTCAAATGCCACCATCACACGTGCATGACCAATATGACAGAAGTCATAGACTGTCATACCGCACACGTACATACGGACATTATTGTCCTCGAGCGGCTTGAATGCTTCCTTGGTCTTGGTGAGCGTGTTGTAGATCGCAAGTGGCATTATTACCCCCAGGAGTCGCGTAAGGTGACGGTACGATTGAAGACCGGAGCACCCGGCTTTGAGTCTTTCAGATCGACACAGAAGTAACCTTCACGCTCGAACTGAAAACGGTCCTCTGGCTGGGCCTGTGCAAGCGATGGCTCAGCACGGCACCCAGTCAGCACCTGCAGCGATTCCGGATTGATATTATCCAGGAAGGTCTGCCCCTCTTCCGCCTTCTCAGGCTGCGGCGAACGGAACAGACGATCGTACAGGCGAACCTCACACTCAACACTGCCCTCGGCAGGCACCCAGTGAATGACACCCTTTACCTTGCGGCCTTCAGGGTTCTTCCCGAGGGTTTCAGGATCATACGAGCAACGCAGTTCGACGATATTGCCCGCCTCATCCTTGATAACCTCATCGGCGCGAACAACATAACTTCCCCGTAGACGAACTTCGCCATTTGGCTCAAGGCGCTTGTACCCCTTGGGCGGATCGATCATGAAGTCATCGCGGTCGATGTAGAGCTCACGTGTAAACGGTAGCGTACGCATCCCCATGTCTTCCTTCGGGTGACGTGGCAGCTCCAACTGCTCCACTTTGCCCTCAGGATAATTGGTGATGACAACCTTGAGCGGCCGCAGTACGCACATGGCCCGAGGCGCATTTCGGTCCAGATCTTCCCGGATGCTGAACTCAAGCATGGCGATATCGACTACACCATTGGAGCGAGCAACGCCTACCATCTCGCAGAAATTACGAATGGAGGCTGGTGTATAACCGCGACGGCGATAACCAGACAGCGTGGACATGCGCGGATCATCCCAGCCGCTTACATGCCGCTCATCAACCAGCTGCTTCAGCTTACGCTTACTGGTTACGGTGTAGTTCAAATTCAGGCGGGCGAACTCGTACTGACGCGGTTGCGCCGGCACAGGCAGATTTGCCAGGAACCACTCGTACAGCGGACGATGATCCTCGAATTCGAGTGTGCAAATAGAGTGAGTGATTCCCTCGATTGCATCCGACTGGCCATGTGTGAAGTCATAGCTCGGGTAGATGCACCACTTGTCACCTGTCTGGTGATGATGGGCGTGGCGGATACGATACAAAATCGGATCGCGCAAATTCATGTTTGGCGAGGCCATGTCGATTTTGGCACGTAGCGCCTTTTCACCATCCTTGAACTCACCCGCCTTCATGCGTGCAAAGAGATCCAGGTTTTCTTCAACGGAGCGGTCACGGAAAGGACTGTTCTTGCCCGGCTCGGTCAATGTGCCACGATACTCACGCGCCTGCTCGGGCGTAAGATCATCAACATAGGCTTTACCCGTATTGATCAGGTGTATCGCCCAGTCATAGAGCTGATCGAAATAATTAGAGGCATAGCGCTCCTCACCTGCCCACTTGAAGCCCAGCCACTCGACATCACTTTTGATAGCATCGATGTACTCCTGATCTTCCTTGGCTGGGTTCGTATCGTCAAAGCGCAGATTGCACTCGCCGCCAAACTCTTGAGCCAGCCCGAAGTTCAGGCAAATCGACTTGGCGTGGCCAATGTGGAGATAACCGTTAGGCTCTGGCGGAAAGCGTGTCACAATCTTTGTGTGCTTGCCGGCATCCAGATCAGCCTGGACGATCTGACGAAGAAAATTCGCTGGAGTAGCGGGAGTTTCTGGCTTGCTCATGGGGTCCTTAATAATGTGTTGTTCGGCTTAAGGGTAGGCCGACTAAATCAAAGTCCGTATCATAGCCGAACCCGTCAAGACCCTGACAAACTTCCTATCTGACCACGGACATAAATTCCATGATCAAATTGCATACAAACCACGGCGTCATCACTCTTGAACTGTTTGAAGATAAGGCTCCTGAAACAGCAGCCAACTTCAAAGAGTATGTAAAGAGCGGTCACTATGATGGCACTATCTTTCATCGCGTGATCAATGGCTTCATGGTCCAGGGCGGCGGTTTTGAGCCTGGCATGAAGCAAAAGTCCACCCGTGCACCGATCAAGAACGAAGCGAACAACGGTGTTTCCAACCGCAATGGCACGGTCGCCATGGCACGTACCATGGACCCGCACTCAGCGTCCGCACAGTTCTTCATCAACGTGTCAGATAATACCTTCCTGGACCACACCGCCCCGACTACACAAGGCTGGGGTTATGCTGTATTCGGTCAGGTTGTTGAAGGCATGGATGTCGTCAATGCCATCAAGGGTGTTGCTACTACATCTCGCGCCGGCCATCAGGATGTACCGGCTGAGGATGTGATTATCGAGCGTGCCGAGAT
The DNA here is from genome assembly GCF_003691465.1 of Pseudomonas sp. LTJR-52. Taxonomy (NCBI): domain Bacteria; kingdom Pseudomonadati; phylum Pseudomonadota; class Gammaproteobacteria; order Pseudomonadales; family Pseudomonadaceae; genus Pseudomonas; species Pseudomonas sp. LTJR-52. The sequence continues at coordinate 2,118,479 of NZ_CP033105.1, read as the reverse complement.
CGTTGAGTGATACTACTGATCTCTGATCTGCATCTCGAACCTGAACGCCCGGATATTTCCCGGGCGTTTTTGCGTTTTCTTGAGACAGAAGCTGTTCACGCCGATGCCTTGTATATTCTAGGCGACTTTTTTGAGGTATGGATCGGCGATGACGCCATGGATGAGTTTCAAAAAGGCATCGCACGAGCCCTAAAGGCCTTATCTCAAGGCGGCACACGTATTTTTCTGATACATGGCAATCGCGATTTCTTGATCGGAAAGGATTTTTGCCGACTGGCAGGATGTACCCTACTGGCCGACCCGACCGTTATCGAAGCCGAAGGCAAGCGCCTTCTGCTGATGCATGGCGACAGTCTGTGCACACGGGACGAAGCCTACATGCGATTACGCCGCTGGCTTCGCAATCCGGTTTCATTGTGGATCCTGCGCCATCTTCCTTTAAAGAAGCGTCGCGAGCTGGCCAGGAAATTACGCAACGAGAGCAAGATGCAGACCCGGCAAAAAGCCATGGATATTGTAGACGTCACACCTGAAGAGGTTGAGGGCGTCATGCGGCGCACCCGCACTCAGACCCTGATTCACGGGCACACACATCGTCCTGCCACACATGAATTCATGCTTGATGGCAGTGCTGCAACGCGAATTGTGTTGGGTGACTGGGACCGTTACGGCTGGGTCCTGAAGATTTCCCGTGACCAGCTAGAGCAGGAACGCTTCGAGCTGGCGTGATAGCTCGAAGCGTAATGGCTATTACGCTGCGCGCGGCACACCGCTATGAAAGCGCATCTCCGTATCCGCCGAGGCAATAAGCTCGGCTTCTAGCGCTCTGATCTCCTGAATCTTGGCGGTCACATCCTGCTCGTCACCATATAGATAGGCCAGCTTCAGGTAATCCTGATAATGACGTGCTTCCGACTTGAGCAGTCCGCTGTAAAACTTGCTCAATTCTTCATCCAGATGCAGAGCAATTGCAGAGAAGCGCTCGCATGAACGGCACTCGATAAAGGCTCCTACGACAAGCGAGTCCGTTAGTCGGTACGGCTCATGATTACGGCACAGCTTACGCATGGCACCGGCATAGCGGGCCGACGTTACGTTTTCATGCGCAATGCCACGCTTCTTCATGATTTGGAGCACCTGCTCGAAATGCCGCAACTCTTCACGGGCAATCCTTGACATCTTGTTTACTAGATCCAACTTATTGCTGTAGGTAAACAGGTAATGAAACGCAGCGCCCGCTGCTTTCTTTTCATTATTGGCATGATCGATCAAAAGGGTAGGAAGATCCTGCAAAGCAGCTTCCACCCAAGCTTCCGGCGTTTTACAGGCCAGGAATTCGTCCATTTCGGGCAACAACATAACGCAAATCCTTTAATCAACAGGCGGCTAACCATCTGTTCCAGAATCAAGGGAAGCACATCCGCCTGAAGCGATTGCACTGGAATATGAGGTGATTATACGGTGCGCGGTGTCAGACTCGAACGTCCATTCCTTCAAGCAGGAAACGTGGCGCAATGTAACGTTCATAGTGAGCTTCGGAGAGGATGAAAAACTCTTGGTCGATGGCATCACGCAGTTCCATCAGCGGGCGCTCCCTGAATTCAGGAAAAATATGTATGCCATAAGCATCGACCTGCTGAATATGGCGCGCGCCGCGTGAAATCAGCTGATAGGCCCAGCAATATTCGGACTGCTCAGGAATGAAGCGAATCTTCCGTTGCTGTAGCTGTTCCTTCAGGCGTAGCGGATCAAACACCTCGAGCTTTGCAGAAACCACCTGGGTCAGGAGCACCTCGAGACGGGCCCAGACAGCTCGCTTTTCTTCATCGTTATACGCATTCCAGTTCACGATCTCGTGATGAAATCGCTTGCAGCCCCGGCAAACCTGGTCGCCGAATACCGTTGAGCAAAGTCCGACGCAGGGCGTCTTTATGCGCTGGTTGGACATAGTCGTTCCGATCAAGCAAAAGCCTATTTTAGCCTTTCGTCTAACTAAGGTCAGCGTCGTTTAGTCGCATGTTCAGCTTAACTTTAGCGAAACCTTGGAGTAGAATCCGTACGCCCTAAGGGGCGCCATGTCCGATACGAAGCTGTTTTCAAAGCGTCACGAACACAATTATCCGGCAGGTTCCCGGTCAGGGTGCAGCGTACTCATCACACGTCTGCATTCTGGCCCACGTGTAATACCGCTGGCGTAAAACTTTGAAAACAGCTTCGCACCGGAGCCTGAATGACGTCACATTGGCTCCTGCCTCTTGCTAGCGATTGCTATTTCGTCATTCGGGCTCATGGGATCGCCAGATCCCGGACGTCATTACTGGACCACTGATGAGGGTCATATTGTGCTTGAAGCCTATCGTAAACACGTAGAAGAGCGTGCCGCGCAGGGTATCGTTGCCCAGCCGCTTAACGCCGAACAGACTGCAGGTTTGGTCGAACTTCTGAAAAACCCGCCGGCCGGCGAAGAAGAATTTCTCGTTGACCTGATCACCAATCGCGTACCGCCGGGCGTTGACGAAGCCGCCTATGTCAAGGCTGGCTTCCTTTCTGCTGTCGCCAAAGGCGAAACCAGCTCCCCGCTGATCTCCAAGCAGCGCGCGGTCGAGCTTCTGGGAACCATGCAGGGTGGCTATAACATCGCCACGCTGGTCGAGCTGCTGGATGACGCCGAGCTTGGCACCATAGCCGCCGGACAACTCAAGCATACGCTTCTGATGTTCGATGCCTTCCATGATGTCGCCGAAAAAGCCAAGGCAGGAAATGCCAACGCTCAGTCCGTTCTGCAATCCTGGGCAGACGGTGAATGGTTCAAGGCTCGCCCGGCTGTTCCGGAAAAGATCACCCTGACCGTTTTCAAGGTACCCGGCGAAACCAACACTGACGATCTCTCCCCTGCGCCTGACGCTTGGTCGCGTCCTGACATCCCGCTGCATGCCCTGGCCATGCTGAAGATGGCCCGTGATGGTATCGTACCGGAGCAGCAAGGCAGCATCGGCCCGCTGAAGCAGATCGAAGAAGTTCGCGCCAAAGGCTTCCCGGTTGCCTATGTGGGTGACGTGGTAGGCACGGGTTCTTCCCGCAAATCCGCTACCAACTCGGTACTGTGGTTCTTCGGTGACGACATCCCCTACGTTCCAAACAAACGCGCTGGCGGCTTCTGCTTTGGTAGCAAGATTGCTCCGATCTTCTATAACACCATGGAAGATGCGGGCGCTCTGCCAATCGAGTTCGACGTTTCCGCGCTGGAAATGGGCGACGTGATCGACGTCTACCCCTATGCAGGCAAAGTGACCCGTCACGGTAGCGACGACGTGGTTGCCACGTTTGAGCTGAAAACGCCGGTTCTGCTGGATGAGGTTCGTGCAGGTGGTCGTATTCCGCTGATCGTGGGCCGTGGCTTGACTGAAAAAGCTCGCGCCGAACTGGGCCTGGAACACTCCGACCTGTTCAAGAAGCCTGAGCAGCCTGTTGATACCGGCAAGGGTTATACCCTGGCTCAGAAGATGGTTGGCAAGGCCTGTGGCGTGGTCGGCGTTCGTCCGGGCACCTACTGCGAGCCGAAGATGACTACTGTCGGCTCCCAGGACACTACCGGCCCGATGACTCGCGACGAGCTGAAAGACCTGGCATGCCTGGGCTTTTCCGCTGACCTCGTGATGCAGTCCTTCTGCCATACAGCCGCCTATCCCAAGCCGATCGACGTCAAGACTCACCACACCCTGCCAGATTTCATCCGTACCCGTGGCGGTGTTTCTCTGCGTCCGGGCGATGGCATCATCCACAGCTGGCTGAACCGCATGCTGCTGCCGGATACCGTTGGCACTGGCGGCGACTCGCACACCCGCTTCCCAATTGGCATCTCCTTCCCGGCAGGTTCCGGCCTGGTAGCGTTCGCCGCTGCAACAGGCGTTATGCCGCTGGATATGCCCGAATCGGTACTGGTTCGCTTCAAAGGCAAGATGCAGCCGGGAATCACGCTACGTGATCTCGTGCATGCCATCCCCTACTATGCGATCCAGAAAGGTCTGCTGACCGTCGAGAAGAAAGGCAAGAAGAACATCTTCTCTGGCCGCATCCTCGAGATCGAAGGCCTGCCGGATCTGACCGTCGAGCAAGCCTTCGAGCTGTCCGATGCCTCGGCCGAGCGTTCCGCTGCTGGCTGCACCATCAAGCTTTCGAAGGAATCCATTGCCGAGTATCTGCGGTCCAACATCACGCTGCTGCGCTGGATGATCAGCGAAGGTTACGGCGATGCCCGTACCCTAGAGCGCCGTGCTCAGGCGATGGAAGCCTGGCTGGCCAATCCAGAGCTGATGGAAGCTGATGCCGATGCCGAGTACACCGAAGTCATCGAAATCGATCTGGCTGAAGTGACCGAGCCGATTCTGTGCGCGCCAAACGACCCGGACGATGCTCGCCTGTTGTCTCAAGTGGCTGGCGACAAGATCGATGAAGTCTTCATCGGCTCCTGCATGACCAACATCGGCCACTTCCGCGCGGCTGGCAAGCTGCTCGACAAGGTCAAGGGCGCCATTCCGACCCGCCTGTGGCTGTCCCCGCCAACCAAGATGGACCAGCATCAGCTGACCGAGGAAGGCTATTACGGCATCTATGGCAAGGCTGGCGCTCGCATGGAGATGCCAGGCTGCTCACTGTGCATGGGTAACCAAGCACGTGTGGCCTCCAACTCGACTGTAGTCTCGACATCGACTCGTAACTTCCCGAACCGTCTGGGCGATGGTGCCAATGTGTACCTGGCCTCTGCGGAGCTGGCGGCCGTTGCCTCCATCCTGGGTAAGCTCCCGTCGACAGAAGAGTACATGCAGTACGCCAAGGACATCGACAGCATGGCGTCGGATGTCTACCGTTACCTAAGCTTCGATCAAATTGCCGAGTTCCGCGAAAGCGCAGCCAAGGCTAAGATCGATGCGGTTGAGATCGCTTGATCTGATCGGTAGATAAAAAACGCCCCGGCTAAACCGGGGCGTTTTTATTTGGGTTAACGGCTCTCCGCCGCGTTACGAAGACCTTGCAAGGTGTTGAACGGCGCATCAACGACAAAACTGTTAGCTAACCAGGACGGTATGCTTCCGCCCGGTTCGCTTTGGGCTTCGTACGTCACCTCCACAGATCCTGTCGCCTTTGGCAGCACCTGCCATTTACCGTCGAAACTGCTGACTCGCACATAGCCGTCTGCAGGAGGTGTGTAAGTGGGCTCCCCTTTTAAATGACGAACGAAACCTCCATTGCCGGCTTGCTCCGTTGTGACATGCAGCACCACATCACGCGCCGTGACCGGCCAGGGCATTTCAATGCGCATATAGGTCCAGGTGTCCTGCCCCTGCTGCTTAAGCACCTTGAGCTGCTGGCAACGATAGAGCCACTTGCAAGAGCTGGCGGTATCCTCCTGAAGCTGCTCGATATGCTCAGGAGTAGCCTTGATCGTAACAACACCACGGTAGGCCTTGTATTTAGACCCCTCCACGCTACGGGTGTAGACCTTTATCCCATCTTCATCCTTTGCCAGTTTCCATTCCTCGGCGTAGGCGCCAGAACACAACGTCGCGAACAGAGCCGTTAAAACAGTTGTTTTAAAAAAAGTACGCATTGAAACTTCCCTTTCTTGTTATGAGCATAAAGCGTGTATGAGCGGGGCTGAATCAGGCGGCAGTCACATCTTCCAGATACGCTATCAGCATAAGTGCCTCGTCACGGCTTTCACCACAGACAAAAGGCTCTGCCGAAAATGCGCTGCACACCGGCGGTCGTTCCGGCTTTCCGAACAACTCACATAAATCGGTTTCGCTTAGATGTGCACATCGCACACCTGCAGGCTTGCCCTGTGGCATCGCAGGCAATGGCGTGGAAATAGAAGGCGCAATGCAACATGCACCACAGCCGGCACGGCATTCCATAACGTATAGACCTGAGTAGTAGATACAAAAAGCATAAGGGGGATTAGCCCCAACGCCAAGCGCCACTCAAACGTTTGTCCAAGCGGCTGATACCTGGCGTCCAACTTAATAGTCGGCACCGGCATGGATTCAGTCACACCCTTCGTCAGAAGAGCCTCAAAATGTGAGTAGCTCTGTGTTTAAGCCTGAAACTTGCCTATCTTGATACAGGTCTCTGCCTGTGGGCGCCGGTCCGTTACTAGGATGCCTTGTCCTCTTACTTACAAGAAGCTCTTTGGAGGCACGATGAAGCGTTGGCTGGTCATCGATCTGGAAGCGACCACTGATGAAGGCGGATGGCCTGTCGAGGAGATGGAGATCATCGAGATCGGCGCCGTGTTGATCGATAGCACCGGACAAGAGCTTGATCACTTCCAGAGCTATGTAAGACCCCTGCATCGGCCTCTGCTGACCGCGTTCTGCAAATCGCTTACGCACATCACCCAAGACGATGTAGACAGCGCAGCGCCTTTATATGCGGTCTGGCAACACTTTGAGCAATGGCTGAGCAGCCATGAAGCGCATTTGGCGGGCTGGTGCAGCTGGGGTGACTATGATCGCCGTCAGCTACAGCGTGATTGGCGTGAGCACAGAATCAGCACACTCCTGGCACGCACTCCCCACATGAATCTCAAGCAGCGCTTTGCGAAGTCCAGGCAACTGCCCCGCCCTGTCAGCCTGGGCTCGGCCCTGAGCCTTGCCGGATACTGCTTTCATGGTCAGCCGCACAGGGCCTTGGAGGACGCGCGTAACACGGCAAGGCTACTGCCTATAACCGTGCACTAATGGCTTAGTGGCGGCAGCGTAAAGGTTTCGGCATACTGGCTTGACGTTTAAAACAATCCTAAGGAAAGCCATGTTCAAGGTTAACGAATATTTTGACGGCACCGTTAAATCCATCGCCTTCAATCTGAGCAGTAAGCCAGCCACCATTGGTGTCATGGCGCCAGGTGAATACGAATTCGGAACGAGCCAATTGGAAATCATGAACGTGGTAGCAGGTGCCCTGACGGTCAAACTACCTGGCAGTGATGCTTGGGAAACTTTTGAGGCAGGCCAGAAATTCACCGTTCCGGCCAACAGCAAATTCCAGCTCAAAGTCAGCGTAGAAACGGCTTATCTTTGCGAATACCACTGACAGGCCAGGTGCATAGCGAACGCTATGCACCCTTGCAGCACTTTTGGACGCTCTAGGTTGTCATATCTTCTTAACCTGTCTTGGCTAGGTTGGACTCATATGGCAAAGGAGACTGAAATGACCGTTCAGAACACTTCTCAGCACACAACCTCCGATCATGCTCAACGCCTGGGTGGCGCCCTCATCGATGAAAAGGGTCGCGAGATCCCGATTACCGAGGCCATGATTCAAAAGGCATGTCGTGAGCCAGACGACTCTCTCAAGACGCCTACACACCCTGAGTAATTACAGACATGTAGCGCCTAGTGCCTCTACGATTCGGGAAGTTGCCGGGCTTGCATCGGTATAAACGCGAAGTCCGGTAATTTCCCGACGTTGGGGATAATGCTTTCTAAGCAGATCAAACCCGTTACGCCGCGTTTGAGTATCACCTTTGAGTGATAATCGAAAAGCGGCGTCATCATTGCGCGGATCATAAACGGCCCGACACAAAAGTCTCAGTGCCTGTTCAGGCGTAGCGCTGGCCGAAAGCTCGATCTTCGATAGCCACTGTTCAGGTAGAAAGTCCTCCAAGGCTTTTTCTGGCCGCTGTTCCTGCCAGGCGCAAAAGGCAGCGTAAATCATTGCAGTACCGCGCCACTTGCCCTCAAGACTATGGCCAGCAATATGAGGTGTCGCCAAGCGGCATCGCTTGGCCAGCTCGACATCGACCTCAGGCTCACTCTCCCAGACATCCAGAACAACTTCCAGATCGGCACCTTCGACCAGACATTTACGAAGCGCCTGATTGTCGATAACTTCCCCACGGCACGCATTGATGAGCCATGTTCCGGCCTTTAATTCAGCCAGGCGCTCAGCATCAAAAAGGTGATACGTCGCGTCAGGCCCGGAACGTACCAGCGGTGCGTGCAGAGAAATGACATCACATTTCTCCATCACGGTTTCAAGCGAGACAAAATCATCTGGCGCGGAGAGCGCACGTGGTGGATCACACACAAGAACATTCAAGTTCAACCCTTTCAGCACCTCCACCAGACGGCCACCAACCTGTCCGGCGCCTACAATCCCATAGGTGCGCTCACTCAGCGAGACTCCGCGGGCGTCGCTCAAGGCAAGAAGCGCACCCAGAACGTAATCGACAACGCCGCGTGCATTGCACCCCGGCGCACTGCTCCAGGCAATGCCAACCGATTCCAGATAATCAATGTCCAGATGGTCCGTACCGATGGTGCACGTCCCCACGAAACGGACCGGTGAACCTTCCAGCAATGCCCGAGTTACCGGTGTTATGGACCTTACGATGAGAACATCAGCCTCGCCCACGGCAGCCCTGTCCATGGCGCGGCCTGGCATTCGCCTGATCGATCCAAAGGCACCAAAAAATTCATCCAGAAGGGGGATATTTTCATCTGCGAGGATGCGCATCTTGAACTCCAATCAGCGAGACATACATTTTATCAGGCCCAAGACGTGTGATGGATTTCTCGGCATCCGAAAAGCGTCGTACACTGACCAACTTTCCCTCACCTGATAATCTCGTGGACACAAGACCTACCCGGCGGCAGCGGATCCGTCATGAGCTAACGGCCCTGCTCGCACTGGCAGCGCCTATTATCATTGCGCAGTTGTCGCACTCTGCCATGGGGTTCGTCGATGCCGTCATGGCTGGGCGTGTCGGTCCGTTGGACCTGGCAGCCGTTGCGCTAGGCAATTCCGTCTGGGTGCCGGTCTTTCTTCTGATGACCGGAACGCTGCTGGCCACTACGCCAAACGTGGCGCAGCATCATGGCGCCAGGCAACCGGAGAAGATTGGTCCCCTTGTTCGACAGGCGCTCTGGTTGGCCGTGGCCATCGGATTGATAGCCAGCGCTCTTTTATGCTCAGCGAAGCCTTTACTGATTGCCATGCATGTCAGTCCGGATCTGATTCAGCCAACCATGACCTATCTGCATGGCATCGCCATGGGTATCCCCGCGGTTGCACTGTATTACGTGCTGCGCTGCTTCAGCGACGGGCTTGGACGCACCCGGCCCAGCATGATCATTGGTCTGGTTGGTCTGACCCTTAACGTTCCGCTAAATGATCTGTTCATCCATGGTCGCCTTGGCTTGCCAGCGATGGGCGGTCCAGGTTGCGGATTTGCCAGTGGTGTGGCGATGTGGTTGATGTTCCTGGGCATGTTCGCATGGGTGCGACGCGCCAAGATCTACCAAGCATGCGGTATCTTCAGCCGCTTCGACGCTCCCCAATGGCCAGTGATTCGTCGCCTGCTCTCTGTGGGTGCGCCTATTGGAATCGCGGTATTTGCAGAGTCCAGCATCTTCTCGGTCATTGCCCTGTTGATCGGTGAGCTAGGCGCAACGGTGGTAGCAGGCCATCAGATCGCCCTCAACTTTGCCTCACTTACCTTCATGATCCCCTTGTCGATCGGCATGGCCATCACTGTACGGGTTGGACAGTCCCTGGGACGCGGCGAGCCTCGGCAAGCGCGGTTTTCGGCAGGCACGGGAGTGGCCGTTGGCCTATCCTGGGCCTGTATTTCTGCCAGTATCATGCTGCTTTTCCGCGCACCGATCGCAACGCTTTATACACAGGACCCGGCTGTGGTGAGCTTGGCGGCGTCGCTGATTGTATTTGCCGCTCTCTTCCAGTTTTCAGATGCGGTACAGGTGACAGCGGCCGGGGGACTCAGGGGGTATCAGGATACACGGGCCACAATGGTGATCACGCTGCTCGCCTATTGGGGCATCGGTCTGCCTGTAGGTTATGTACTAGGCCTGACCGATTGGGTTGGGCAGGCCCGCGGACCGGCGGGCCTTTGGCAAGGTCTGGTGGTGGGGCTTACCTGTGCAGCGGTATTGCTTGCCATACGCCTTGCACGTAGCGCACGCCGCAGGATAAGAAATGCAGCCCACTAGGTTATTCGACTTTCTTGCGTATCCAATAAAGGTACTTGCCGCCCTCTTCCTCCTTCTGCACCAGCTCATGTCCTAGAAACATGCAGAATTTGGGGATGTCCCGCTGCGTAGAGGGATCAGTTGCAATGACCTTGAGCAGGCTACCACCTGCCAGGTCTCGCACCTTGTTATGCAGCATCATGACAGGTTCAGGGCAATTCAGCCCGCTGGCGTCAAGTGTCGCGTCAACGGTAAGAGTCATGCTTTTCTCCATTCGGTAGCAGCCGTGCCTTTGACATAGGCACTGGCTGCATCAGTACGTTTCGAACCGTAAATGTTCTACTTTGGTTATTTCAAGCGACGGAGGTGACAGGTGACCTCTTCGCGATCGTGGTAGAGCTGTTTGCAAGCGATCGCAACCGACATTCCTTTGCTATCGAAATAGCTTCTCAATCGATCTAGAATGAGCCTGACTTCAGCATAGCGCTGCTTCATTGGCAGCTTCAGATTTACGACTGCCTCCTTGCACCAGCGCTCGCCGATCCAGCTTTCCATGAGCGCGGCCGTGCGAGCCGGCTTCTCAACGATATCGCATACCATCCAGTCGACCTCCTTACGTGGACGAAAGGCATAGCCATCGACCTGCAGGTGCTCGATAAGGCCTGACTCCATCAGGGATTCTGCCATCGGCCCGTTATCCACGGCGGTCACGAGCATATCCCGATTGATCAGTTGCCATGTCCAGCCTCCAGGTGCTGCCCCCAGGTCTACGGCGTGCATACCCGAGGCAAGGCGCTCATCCCACTGCGCACGAGGAATAAACTGATGCCAGGCCTCTTCCAGTTTAAGCGTAGAGCGGCTGGGCGCTTCACGGGGAAACTTGAGTCGGGGTATACCCATCGGCCAAAACGCAGCGTTACGTGGCTCGGCCACGCCAATGAACACATCCGTTCCTGTTCGAAAGGTCAATTGCAGCCGTGGCAAGGTAGGGTCTTCCTTCAGACGGCCCGCCTTGGTCAGTGCGGCCCTCAGGGGCTTTTCGAATTTCTTGCAGAATGTCGACAGCGCTTTGCCGTCATTGGTATCCAACACCTCGAACCACAGGCTCCCGCAGACCGGATAGCTCTGTAGCTCCTGCAGGATGGCCCCTACACGGTCCTGCTCAGGTAACGTGACAAAGCCTTCGCCTCGCGCCCATTGGCGTGGAAAGATCAGGTCGGCAAAGCGCAGGCGCTTCATGAGGCGATCCGCACCCTCTGCCTCACTGCAAATGAACTCGGCAAAGGCGCTGGCTGGCTTGCCCCGCGCGTAGCCTGAAATTTCCAGCTGTGCAGCCAGATCGCTAAGCTCGGCACACACCTCGCCTTCAAAACCAGGTCGGCAATGTAACAACAACGTATTCATCAAAACTCCAGCCCTGTAATGCGCCTTGCAATAAGCCGCGCACTATACCCGAGCCAGGCGGATTGAGCGGAACAGGGAACGTAAAAGCCGTCAATCGGTCCAGTATTGGAGAACAAGCGCAAGACGACGCTTGGTCGACAGGCTGGCGCCGGATGTCCGCCGCTGTTGATACCGATCAGGCCCATTGATGCTCGGCCCAGAATCTTCGTGCCGAGAGGCAGTGTTGGCAGGCTTTTCGGTATTTCCTCGGAGTGGGCCTGAGCCGGGATTAGCGAAGGTCACGTCGTCTTGCACAAGGCCGAACCGTCGTGCCGTCCCAAGCCGAGAGGAGATTCATCGTCATGCCTGCACTGGATAGTCTGAAATGTCGTCGTACCCTAGAGGTCGATGGCCGTACGTATCACTACTATAGCCTTCCCGAAGCCGCCAAGAGTCTGGGTGATATTGCGCGCTTGCCTGTATCGCTAAAGGTCCTGCTCGAGAACCTGCTGCGCTGGGAAGACAATAAAACCGTTTACCGTGAAGACCTGCAGGCACTGGTTGACTGGCTCAAGGAACGCACCTCTGATCGCGAGATTCAATACCGTCCGGCGCGCGTTCTGATGCAGGACTTTACCGGGGTACCCGCAGTCGTGGACTTGGCAGCCATGCGTGATGCCATGGCCAAAGCAGGAGGCGATCCTGAAAAAATCAATCCCCTCTCTCCTGTCGATCTGGTGATTGACCACTCGGTAATGGTCGACCGTTACGCCTCCGAACACGCCTATGAGGAAAACGTAGCCATTGAAATGCAGCGCAACGGTGAACGTTACGAATTCTTGCGCTGGGGTCAACAAGCTTTCGACAACTTCAGCGTAGTGCCACCGGGCACCGGCATCTGTCACCAGGTAAACCTTGAATACCTGGGCCGTACAGTTTGGACTCGCGAAGAAAACGGCGAGACTTACGCTTTCCCGGATACCCTGGTAGGCACCGACTCGCATACGACGATGATCAACGGCCTGGGTGTACTAGGCTGGGGCGTAGGCGGCATTGAAGCTGAGGCCGCCATGCTGGGCCAGCCGGTATCCATGCTCATACCTGAGGTCATCGGCTTCAAGCTGACAGGCAAGCTGCGCGAAGGCATTACCGCTACTGACCTGGTGTTGACCGTAACCCAGATGCTACGCAAGAAAGGCGTAGTGGGTAAGTTCGTTGAGTTCTATGGAGACGGCTTGGCTGATCTGCCACTGGCGGACCGCGCTACCATCGGCAATATGGCTCCGGAATACGGCGCCACTTGCGGCTTCTTCCCAGTTGACCAGGTCACTGTGGACTTTCTGCGCTTCTCGGGCCGCCCCGAAGAAACAGTCAAGCTGGTTGAGGCCTACGCCAAAGCTCAGGGTATGTGGCGTGAGGCCGGTGACGAACCAAGCTTCACCGACACCCTGCATCTGGACTTGGGCGATGTCGAATCCAGCCTGGCAGGCCCCAAGCGTCCGCAGGATCGCGTTTCGCTATCCAAGGTCAGCGAAGCATTCGATCAATTCATGAATCTGCAACTCAAGCCTACTGCGCCTAAGGGTAATGGACATCCCGTTACACCCGGTGGGCTGGACGACTCGGTTAAAGGCGAACCCAAGGCGGACGGCATTGAGTATGAGCTTGATGGCCAGAAATACCGCTTACAAAACGGCGCAGTTGTAATTGCCGCCATTACCTCCTGTACCAACACCTCCAACCCCAGCGTCATGATGGCTGCCGGTCTACTGGCGAAAAAAGCCGTTGAAAAAGGGCTGGAGCGCAAACCCTGGGTCAAGAGTTCATTGGCGCCTGGCTCCAAGGTCGTAACCGAATACTATAAGGCTGCTGGCCTTATGACCTCACTAGACAAGTTGGGCTTTAACCTTGTGGGATACGGTTGCACCACCTGCATCGGCAATTCCGGGCCGCTGCTCGAACCGATTGAAAAAGCGATTCAGGAAGGCGATCTGACCGTGGCATCAGTGCTCTCGGGCAATCGCAACTTCGAAGGCCGCGTACATCCCTTTGTCAAAACGAACTGGCTGGCTTCACCACCACTGGTAGTCGCTTATGCCTTAGCAGGCAGCGTCAAGGTTGATCTGTCTAAAGATCCTTTGGGTACAGACAAGAACGGCCAGCCGGTATATCTGAAGGATATCTGGCCCACCCAACAGGAAGTGGCTGACGCCATCGAGAAAGTCAACTCGGCGATGTTCCGCAAGGAATACGCAGCGGTCTTCGAGGGCGATGAGAACTGGAAGGCTATTCAGGTTCCAGCTTCCAAAACTTATACCTGGAGAAACGATTCGACCTATATCCAGAATCCTCCCTTCTTCGAGAACATTGGCGGCAACCCGCCTCGTGTATCAGATATTCATGATGCGCGAATTCTCGCTTTACTGGGCGATTCAGTCACAACAGACCATATCTCACCGGCCGGTAACATCAAAAAGGATAGCCCGGCGGGCCGCTACCTTACCGAACATGGTGTTGCCTATGAGGACTTCAACTCGTACGGCTCCCGCCGTGGCAACCATGAAGTCATGATGCGCGGCACTTTTGCCAACATTCGTATCCGTAACGAAATGCTGGGTGGCGAGGAAGGTGGCAATACGCTGCATGTTCCAACCGGCGAGAAAATGGCCATCTATGACGCTGCCATGCGGTATCAGATAGATAGCACTCCACTGGTCATTATTGCAGGCAAGGAATATGGCACAGGCTCATCCCGTGACTGGGCAGCCAAGGGAACCAACCTGCTCGGTGTCAAAGCAGTTATTACCGAAAGCTTCGAGCGTATCCACCGCTCCAACCTGGTAGGCATGGGCGTCCTTCCGCTTCAGTTCCAGAACGGAGTGGATCGCAAGTCGCTAGGTCTAACCGGTAAGGAGAAAATCAGCATTTTCGGACTGGATGGCGTCGAACTGCGGCCACGTATGCCACTGACCATGGAAATCACTCGTGAAGATGGCAGCATGGAAACGGTAGAGCTTCTCTGCCGAATCGATACCCTCAACGAAGTGGAATACTTCAAGGCGGGTGGCATTCTGCACTACGTATTGCGCAGCCTGATGTAAGCGCTCCCATAAAAAAGCCCGCCGCAGTGCGGGCTTTTTTTATGCACGATGGGCGGCCAAAAAGCGCACTATCGATAACGCACTCTTCTCAATGCTTTGTGAATGACTCAAGCCTGAGCGTTTGAGTGGCTTAAGGTCATGGTTGGCTGTCAGTACCCACTCGATTCGGACCTGGTCAGACAGTGTGTAATGCTCAACCGTCTCCCGATCTCCCAGAGCATCACGCTCGCCCTGGATGATCAACGTAGGCGTTTGCAGATCAACGAGATGGTCGACCCGCGGCTTTTCCGGGCGGCTTGCCGCATAGAATGGGTACCCCAGGCATACCAATGCGCTGACCCGCTCCTTATCAGCGACCAGGCTGGCCATTCGGCCTCCCATTGATTTGCCGCCGATGGCAAGTGGTCCTGGGGTTGTTTGCCTGACCAGATCAATGACCTGCTTCCAGGTAGCAAGCAACTGCGCCTTAGGAGATGGAGGCCTTTTCTTTCCTGAGATTCGTCGCTCAGCCATATAAGGAAATTCAAACCGTACTACTTCGATACGCTGGGCTACCAGCGCCTCGGTCATTTGATCCATGAACGGACTGTCCATGGGAGCCCCTGCTCCATGCGCCAGAACAAGCGTGGCCATCTTTTGATCACACCTGCTCCAAAGAAGCGAAACTTCCTTCTGATTGACGTGGTTGTCTTGCACGAATCCTCCTAATGAATCTAATAACACTCTTTATCGGCTGGTATTACATACAAAATTAGCTCAACAGAATCCATCGTACCTTTTATCGCCTCTCTGGCCTTCACGTTGTCGCTATTGATGTAGGTCAAGATGCCACTACCTACTTGCTTCTAGACTCTGCTTCATAGTTTTACGGGAGTATGGTCATGCTCGACGCCATCGATTGGAAACCAGAATTAATCCAGCGCTACGACATGGCAGGGCCTCGCTATACCTCTTATCCAACTGCAGTGCAGTTTCATGATCAGATAGGCGCGTTCGATCTGATGCATGCACTAAGGGATAGCCGCACTGCCAAGCGGCCGCTGTCGCTGTATGTCCATGTGCCCTTCTGCGCGCATATTTGCTACTACTGCGCCTGTAATAAAGTCATTACCAAGGACCGCAGCCGCAGCGTGCCTTATCTGGCCAGCCTGACAAGGGAAATTCAGCTGATCAGTCGTCATGTAGGCGCAGACCAGAAGGTAGAGCAATTGCATTTTGGCGGCGGCACGCCGACCTTTCTCAACCCTGAACAGCTACGGCAGCTGATGTCCGAGCTGCGTCAGCGCTTCAGCCTGCTGGATGATGACTCTGGAGATTATTCGATCGAGATCGATCCACGCGAAGCGGACTGGGCCACGATGGGCCTGTTGCGTGAGCTGGGTTTCAACCGGGTTAGCCTCGGTGTCCAAGACATCGATACGAATGTGCAGTTGGCTG
Organism: Pseudomonas sp. LTJR-52; assembly: GCF_003691465.1. Classification (NCBI taxonomy): domain Bacteria; kingdom Pseudomonadati; phylum Pseudomonadota; class Gammaproteobacteria; order Pseudomonadales; family Pseudomonadaceae; genus Pseudomonas; species Pseudomonas sp. LTJR-52. Next base: position 2,102,569 of record NZ_CP033105.1, on the reverse strand, counting down.
TGAATCGCCTGCAAAGCCTCAACGAAACGCGGGCCATCATCGATGCGGCCCGTACGCTCAGTTATCGCTCAATCAATATCGACTTGATTTATGGTCTTCCCCGGCAAACGCCGGAAAGCTTTGCCAAAACTGTCGAGGCAGTAATTGATCTGCAACCGCATCGCTTGTCTGTATTCAATTACGCGCACCTCCCCACCCGTTTTCCACCACAGCGGCGGATTGAGGCTGCTGAGCTGCCAAGCCCCGCACAAAAGCTGGAGATGCTTCAAAGGACAACTGAGCAGCTAATGGCTGCCGGTTATCGTTACATCGGGATGGACCACTTCGCCCTGCCCGACGACGAATTGGCGATTGCTCAGGAAGATGGTTCACTGCAGCGTAACTTTCAGGGCTATACGACCCATGGCCATTGTGACTTGATTGGGCTGGGAGTATCGGCCATTAGCCAGATAAATGAGCTTTACTCTCAAAACACAGTGGATATTTCCGAATACCAGACTAGTCTGGATAACGGTCAACTTGCTGTACGCCGGGGTTTGCACTGTGAACAAGACGACTTGATTCGTCGCGTGGTAATCCAGCAGCTAATTTGTCACTTCCAGCTCGACTTTGCTGAAACAGGCCGAGCACTGGGAATTGATTTCAGGGATTACTTTGCCGATGTCATGCCTGACCTTGAGCGTATGGCAACTGATGAGCTTATTCGCCTGGATGAAAAAGGCATTGATATCTTGCCGGCCGGGAGGTTACTCGTGCGATCAGTTTGTATGTTGTTTGATCGTTATTTGCCCCAACAGAACACACAACGGTTTTCACGGGTCATCTAATAAATTCACTAACAGCTTTCATCATCATGCGTGCAGTAATACCCTTGGCTTACTAATGGAATAAATCGAAAGCCATGTCCGAGACTTTGAAAATGCGTGTCACCTCGCCGCAAGCCCACTGTAAAGATTGCAGCCTGGCACCCTTATGCTTGCCATTGTCGTTGAACCTTGAGGATCTGGATGAGCTTGATCGGATCGTCAAACGCGGCCGTCCACTCAAGAAAGGCGACTATCTGTTCCGACAGGGTGACAGTTTTGGCTCCGTCTTTGCCGTCCGCTCAGGCGCGCTTAAAACCTTTAGCGTGACCGATAATGGTGAAGAGCAGATTACCGGCTTTCACCTACCCAGCGAGCTGGTTGGCTTGTCCGGCATGGATACGGAGCTGCATCCGGTTTCTGCACAGGCGCTGGAAACCACGTCGGTATGCGAGATCCCCTTCGAGCATCTTGATGAGCTGGCCGATCAGCTTCCCCAACTGCGTCGCCAGCTGATGCGTGTGATGAGCCGCGAGATCCGGGATGATCAGCAGATGATGCTGCTCTTGTCCAAAAAAAGCGCAGACGAGCGTATCGCGACGTTTCTTGTGAATCTGTCTGCACGTTTCCGCGCTCGTGGCTTCTCCGCCCAGCAGTTCCGCCTGTCCATGTCCCGTAATGAGATCGGTAACTATCTGGGCCTTGCAGTGGAGACAGTTTCTCGTGTGTTCACGCGCTTCCAGCAGAGCGGCATCATCGAGGCCGAAGGCAAGGAAGTGCATATCCTCGACTCGATTCAGCTCTGCGCCCTGGCGGGCGGCCAGCTGGAAGGTTGAAACAAAACGGGCGGCCCTGAAGCCGCCCGTTTTACTTGAAAAGCTTTATCGCTTTTGATTGTTAGAACTTGTAACTGACCGTGGCGGTGACGTTACGCTCTTCGCCGTAATAGCAATACAACAGGCTATTACATGCAGCGACGTATTTTTTATCGGTTAGGTTATTGGCGTTGACACGTACATCTACACCTTTGAGACCCACATTACTCAAGTCATAACCCACTGACGCATCAAACAGGGTGTATCCAGGAACGCGTTCGGTATTAGCTGGATCTGCCCAACTCTTACTAACTGCCCGTACCCCCGCTCCCAGGCTCAAGCCCTGGAGCGATCCCTCCTTAAATGAGTAGTCTCCCCAGACAGATGCCATATGACGAGGGGCCACGTTAGGCGTATTGCCTTCTGTACCGTCATCCGACTTAATGTATTCGACATCAGCAAACGTATAGCTCCCTAGTACACGGAAGCTATCAGTCACCTGCATGTGAGCTTCCAACTCTACGCCTTGGGAGCGTACCTTTCCTACCGGGCGGTAATACTGCTCATTCGCCAGTTTGGTCGCCAGGTTTTCTTGGGTAATGTGGAAGACTGATGCCGTAAAGATATTGTCCGTACCCGGCGGCTGATACTTGATACCAGCCTCCCACTGCTTGCCCTCAGTAGCCTTGAGCGGATCGCCGTTCTGGTCAGTAAAAGAGTTGGGATTGAAAGACTCTGAATAGCTAATGTAGGGCGCGATACCATTGTCGAAAAGATACAGTGCACCCACCCGCGGAGTAACCTTATTCTCCTTGTAGGTGTTTTTGCCTGCACCGTATAGCTCATCCTCGGAAGAGGTCTCTACCCAATCCTTACGCAGACCGAGCGAAAACCGCCATTTATCCAGGTCAATCAAGTCCTGCATGTACAGGCCAGTCTGCTCCATCCGACGCAGATCGCTGGTTTGCCATGTTTCCGTGACGCCCGGATTACCATAGACAGGGTCGAACGCATCAATATTAGAAGCGGACCCGCCTGCGTAGTCGACCTTGGCCTTACGACGCTGATAATCCAACCCCATCAAAAGCGTATGTTTGGCTGACCCGGTATTAAATTCAGCCTGTGCCATGTTATCTACAATCCAGGCATGCAGACGCTCCTTGCCTTCAGTGGTTGCGCGCGCTAACTCGTTAGATCCTATGCTGGCCCAACCCGCGGCATAAGCCTGCCGCATATCCACCTTGCCATCCAGATAGCGGAAGTTCTGCCGTGCCGACCAGACATCATTGAAACGATGCTCAAACTGATAACCTACCATCTGCTGGGTACGTTCGAACTTGTCGAAATCGGAGTCGCCCTCAAAGAAATGCTTTGAGATGTATTGTCCATTGTGGCGATAGAGTGTGCCGTCTGCCGGAAGGCCGCCGTGGTAACCACCTTCGGGGTCATGTTGCATATACGCCTGCAGGGTTAGCGTCGTATTTTCATCAAAGTCGATGGCTACCGTGGGCGCAATGGCGTAGCGCTTCTCCTCGTTGTGATCAAACTGCGTATCGGACTTGTCCGCCAGACCTACCAGCCGATAGGCAATCGTCTGGTCTTCGTTGACCGGCCCACTAAAATCGAACCCCATACCCCGCTGGCCCTGGGTACCCACCGTAGCCTGGATTTCATGATAAGGCTCATAGAGTGGCTTCTTGCTGGTAAGCGCTACTAGGCCGCCAGGATTACTCCGTCCGTAGAGCACCGACGACGGGCCTTTCAGGATATCAATGCGCTCAAGGAAATACGGATCTACCTGCATGCTGCTATAGGTACCGCTATCTCCCATGGTCTTGAGACCATCAAGATAGATGTTATCTACCGAGCCGTCATTGAAACCACGCATGGCAACATAGTCATACCGGTGAGTTGCACCATATGGGTTGGTCATGACACCTGGGGTATAACGCAACGCCTGGGAAACTGTTTGCGAGCCCTGATCATCAATCTGGTCGCGCGTTACCACGGATACCGACTGAGAGGTCTCCAGGATCGACTTACTTGTCTTGGTCGCAATCTGGCTATGGGTGGCGTTATAGCCTTCCATGGTTCCAAGCGCATTACCTAGTGCAAAATCGGTAACGGTAGTCGCAGAAAGCTCGGAAACATCACTGCCAACGCTTGCCGCTCCAGCCGCCAGCGAATAGCTGCCGCTACCGGTGTTGACGATCTGCAAGCCGCTTCCTTTTAGCAGCGCTGCAAAACCTTCTTTAACACTGTACTGCCCCTTGAGGCCTGAGCTCTGCTTACCCTCCGTCAATGCGCCATCGGCAGATAGCATGACATTCGCTTCGCCAGCAAAACGACTCAATGCCGTCGACAGCGGGCCAGCCGGTATATCGTAACTGCGTACTGCCTGGGCCGTGGCAGCCGTTTCAGCGGCATTACCTGCAAGCGGCACAAGGGCGAGGCTCATCGGTATAGCAAGTGCAGCAGCATGCACAGCCTGATGCAGAGGGCTCCGCTTGAAAAAAGCCTGATACGAACGACGCGAATCCATTACTCATCCCTTTTTTGTGTTCAACAGTGATGGCTTTCAGCCTGTTTGAGACTAAAGCCAGTCGAAATCAAGAAAAGGGAACTGCTAATGATAATATTTTTTATTAAGATTCAGGCGAGACGCGCTGAAATAGACGTCCACCAAGGCAGCGGGCGATTGATGCGAATGGGCAGGCTTTGCTCCAAGGCTGTCAGCACCCGCTCCGTATCTTTCAGCGGGTATGCACCGATCAGACGCAGATTCGCTACATCCGGATCACAGGCCAGATACCCGGAGCGATAACGCGATAACTCATCAACAAAGTCGCTCAATCGCATATCATCAGCCAGAATCATCCCTTTGATCCAAGCCTGACGGCGTTGCTCACTCACCCGAGCAGTAGAAACCTCGTCAGTGCTAAAGCGCACCTGTTGTCCTGCCTTTACTGTGACGGACGCCGACGCCACAGGAGCAACCTGCACACTGCCGTTGAAAACTGCCAGCTCGCCAAAGCCTCCTCGATCAAAAACACTGAACTGGGCTTCTTTGGCCAGTAACGCACCGAATGTCGTATCAAGCGTCAGCGGATAGTGAGCATCCTTGCCTCGAGACAGCATGGCCTCACCCTTGTAGAGTGCCAAATGCAAGCGCTCCGGCTCGTTCGAGACGTCCATTGCCGTATCGGTGTTCAGCCAGAGATGCGAGCCATCAGCAAGCTGAAAATCCTTGATCTCTCCCACACGTGTTCGGTAGCTGGCATACCATTGTCTCCAGGACAACTGTGAAGAGGTAGTCCAGGCCAGAACACCGGTACTGCAAAGTACGGTCATCAGTTTTAATGTCTGACGCCGCGTTTGCCCTTTTTTCTGTAGCGCTTGTGTAGCGCCATGGCGTTGCTCGGAGGGTATGCGCTGAAAATGACGACTGATCAGCTCGACACGCTGCCACGCCTGGGCATGTTGCGGATTTTCTGCCAGCCAGAGCTGCCACTGCACACGCTCCTGATCGCTGACATCATCAGCACTGAGCACGGCAAACCATTCGGCCGCCTGCTCAAGCACCGCAAAGTCGCACTCTGTCTCGGACATCTGCTGGGCGGCCTGCATGGTCTATTCCACCTCAAGGGTCAGGCAGTGCAGCATGGCTTGGGCCATGTACTTTTTGACCATTCGCTCGGACACCCCTAGCACCTCACCAATGGCTGCATACGTCTGTCCTTCCAGTTGAGACATCAGGAAGGCTGAGCGCACCTTTTCAGGTAGACGGTCCAGCATGGCGTCGATTTGAACGAGACTTTCAATAATGATTTCACGCGCTTCTGGAGATGGCGCGTAATACTCGGAACGATCAGCCAGCGCCTCGAGATAGGTCCGTTCGATATTCTGACGCCGCCAGTGATTGACGAGTAATGAATGGGCGATGGTCGATAAGTAAGCGCGCGGCTCTCGAACGGACGGAAGATCGCGTCCTTTGGCTAACAGCCGAAGGAATGTATCCTGGGCCAGATCGGCTGCATTGAACGAGCATCCCAGTCGTTTGCTCAGCCAGCCGTGCAGCCAGCCATGATGCTCGCTATACCAGTCATGCAAGGCGTTGGGTGATGACACTTCAGCCGCGCACATGTCAGAACCTATCGAGATGGCATTGAGATATCGCTAATGATAATGCTTCTCAAGAATAGGTCTATGCTTTTTTAAGTCAATTTGCGTACCGCCGATCAAAGCGTGATCGGCTTACGGCCTGCAAAGGCATGCGTAAGGGTGCCGTTGTCTACCAGATCAAGTTCACCACCCAGGGGGACACCATGGGCAATCCGGGAAATAGTTAAACCGCGCGGTTTCAATAGCTGCGCAATGTAATGGGACGTCGCCTCGCCTTCCACTGTCGGGTTGGTTGCAATAATGACTTCCTGGAAGGCACCTTGCTCGATACGCTCCATCAGCTCTGGAATGCCGATCGCCTCCGGGCCGAGACCATCCAGAGGAGACAGGTGCCCTTTCAGCACGAAATAACGCCCACGAAAGCCCGTCTGGTCAACAGCAAAGACATCCATCGGTGACTCAACCACGCAAAGCAGCTGATCATCCCTATCCGGATCAGCGCACTGAGGGCACAGTTCGTTTTCCGTCAGGGTACGACAATGCTTGCAATGCCCTACTCCCTCCATGGCTGCCTGCAAGGCACTCGACAAGCGCAGGCCCCCGCTCCGGTCACGCTCAAGCATCTGCATGGCCATACGCTGGGCTGATTTCTGGCCCACCCCAGGCAAAATGCGTAGCGCGTCGATCAACTGTCGAATGAGAGGACTAAAACTCATGAAGAAATCTCGAGTGGAGATAGATAAAAGTATAGACAGGCTATCGTCTGTTAACGTGCCTGGATCGCCGCCAGCCAGAACGGCCAGCGGCGTGACCATAAGCCTTTAGATGCTTAGAAAGGCATCTTGAATCCAGGCGGCAGCTGCATGCCCGCAGTCATACCAGACATCTTTTCCTGGCTGTTCTGCTCGATTTTGCGAACGGCATCGTTCACCGCAGCCGCGATAAGGTCTTCCAGAATCTCCTTGTCTTCCTGCATCAGGCTGTCATCCAGCGATACACGCTTGACATCGTGGCGACCCGTCATGACGACGCTGACCAGCCCGGCGCCGGACTGACCGGTCACTTCGGCATTTGCCAGCTCTTCCTGCATCTTCTGCATTTTTTCCTGCATTTGCTGAGCCTGCTTCATCAGGCCGGCCATGCCACCTTTTAACATGTCTGTTTACCTCGTCTGGTTTGAAAACCCGGTCAGTCCTTGGAATTGACCGGCTCGATAGTGTCCACGCGGACTACAGCCGCGAACTGCTCCATCATTTGCTGGATCAGCGGATCATTCTGTATGGACGCCTCAGCTTCCCGCTGACGCTCCGCACGTTTGCGAGCGGCAGCCTGTGCTGGCGTCTCCTGCTCGGGCGTCTGGAGTGTGATATCCAGCTTGATCGTACGCCCCTGGTATTGATTCAAGGCATCGTTCAAACGGCGATGCTGGTTCGTGTTGAATAATGCGCTCTGATTTGGATCCAGATGAAGGTGCCATGCATCATTTTCAACCGACACCAGCGTACAGTTTGCCGCAATGCTTGCAGTCATGCCTCCTAAGCCTAGCTTAGGTAGCAGTTCGATCCACTCGGCGGCAAGTCCGGTTGCAGGTTTGGCTGCCGGTACGGGCTCTGGGGCCGTCGCCGGCGCCTCGGCCAGTACGCCTTCGGTCAGCTCGTCCAGATAGCCGTAATCGGACTCGGCATTGTAATAATCATCGGCAGGCGGTGGCTCGTCGTCTGCCAGGCTTTCATTGTCCTGCTCGTCAACGACCCGCTCAATTACAGTGGCCTCGGACGTTCCGGTTGCCATCGGAACCACATGGGTTGGCTCTACCGGCGTTTTGATGGCCGTTGTAGGTTCATCCCAGGGTAGATCGACAGGCTCGCTTATCTGAGAGGCCTCTGGCTCTTTCGCAACAGGCAATGCAGAAGCCGTTACCGGTTCCGGCCGAGGCTCGGACTTAACCGGAGCACTGGGTTTCGCCACGGGCGCTGAGCGAGCGACTGGCGCAACAGGCAACTGAGCCGGCGTGGATGGTGCAGACGGAGCGGCCACCGGTTCTGGCTTGGAGTCAGTCGTGGCCTGACTGGCTCCCAACGTCTTTAACGCAGCCTTGGGTGTACTACCGCCGCCCTCAGCCGGTCGGAAGGCCAGCATTCTCAGCAACACCATTTCAAAGCCGCCACGAGGATCAGGCGCCAACGGCAGATCTCGACGCCCAATCAACCCCATCTGGTAATAATATTGCACATCTTCGGCGGGTAGCGCCTGAGCCAAGGCCAAAACCTGCTCACGATCACCCTGACCGTTATCCACAGCCTCAGGCAACGCCTGGGCAATCGCTACACGGTGCAAAACATTCAGCATCTCGCCCAGCACACCTGCCCAATCAGGACCTTGCTCGGCAAGATGACGTACGGCCTCGAGCAGTGCGCGAGCATCGCCTTCCAGCAGGGCTTGCAATACACCATATACCTGCCCTTGATCCAACGTACCCAGCATGGCGCGTACATCGGCAGCCAGAACATGTCCTTCGCCAAAGGCAATCGCCTGGTCGGTCAGGCTCATCGCATCGCGCATCGAGCCATCGGCAGCACGCCCCAGCAACCATAGGGCATCCTGTTCGAAAGGAATCTGCTCAGCGGTCAACACGTGGGTCAGGTGTTCAACCACACGCTCAGGCGGCATGTTCTTCAGCGAAAACTGCAGGCAGCGCGACAGAATGGTAACGGGGAGCTTTTGCGGATCGGTCGTTGCCAGCAGGAATTTAACGTGAGGCGGCGGCTCTTCCAATGTTTTCAACAGTGCGTTGAAACTATGGGTCGAGAGCATGTGGACTTCGTCGATGAGGTAAACCTTGTAACGACCACGCGTAGGGGCATACTGCACGTTATCCAGTAGCTCCCGGGTATCCTCTACCTTAGTGCGGCTGGCAGCATCCACTTCGATCAGATCGACGAAACGACCTTCATCGATTTCCCGGCAGACCGAACACTCCCCGCAGGGGGTCGAGCTGATGCCGGTCTCGCAATTCAGGCACTTCGCCAGAATACGCGCAATGGTGGTTTTACCCACCCCACGCGTACCGGTAAAGAGATAAGCGTGATGAAGGCGCTGGTTATCCAGGGCATTGATCAGGGCTTTAAGCACATGGGTCTGTCCGACCATTTCACGGAAAGAGCGCGGACGCCATTTGCGAGCGAGAACCTGATAACTCATCGATACCTGACACGGCGAAGAAAAAGAAGTCGGCTAATGCTAGCGAAGCAAGGGGTAAATTGCATCCAAAAGCCTATGACTCGCCTCATATTCCTATATCGAGTCATGTACGGGGCACACTGTAGCCAGACTCAAGAGATGGGGTCTAGGCCAGAGAAATCAAGGCATTCAGAAGATAACCCAGCCTAAAATGGCTGGGCTACCTTAAAGAAGATCAGTGCGAGTGCCTAGGCACCTCGGAGCCACGGCAGCCAACGAGGAAGTCGAAATCGCAGCCCTCATCGGCCTGCAGCACATGGTCCACGTACAGCTTGCGATAACCGCCACCGAGCAGGTTGGCGTTCGGGTCCTGCCAGTCCGCCAGGCGGGCCTGCAGCTCTTCATCGCTGATATCCAGGTGCAGACGGCCGTTCTCGCAGTCCAGCTCGATCATGTCACCGTCACGCACAACCGCCAGGGGACCACCTGCCGAAGCCTCCGGCGCTACGTGCAACACCACCGTGCCATAGGCCGTCCCACTCATGCGCGCATCGGAAATACGCACCATGTCGGTAATGCCCTTGGCCAGCAGCTTGGGCGGCAGACCCATATTGCCTACCTCAGCCATGCCCGGATATCCCTTCGGTCCGCAGTTCTTGAGCACCATGACGCAGGTCTCGTCGATATCCAGGTCTGGGTCCAGCACACGCTCCTTGTAATGCTCCAGGTTCTCGAACACCACCGCACGACCCCGGTGCTGCATCAGCTCCGGTGTGGCAGCAGAGGGTTTGAGCACTGCTCCCTTGGGTGCTAGGTTGCCCCGTAACACGCAGATGCCGCCGTCCTTGCGGATGGGGTTGTCCAGCGTACGAATAACCTCATCCTTGCCATAGATAGGTGCCTCGGCACAGTTCTGCCAGATCGACTGGCCATTGGCGGTCAGGGCATCAGGGTGCGGCAGCAGGTTTGCCTCGCCCATCCGGCGAATCACTGCAGGCAGGCCACCGGAGTAGTAGAACTCTTCCATCAGGAAGCGACCGGACGGCTGCAGGTCGACAATGGTGGGCGTACCGCGACCGACCCGCGTCCAGTCGTCCAGCTCAAGGTCTACTCCCATACGCCCGGCGATGGCCTTGAGGTGAATCACGGCATTGGTCGAACCGCCGATGGCAGCATTGACGCGGATGGCATTCTCGAAGGCTTCCTTGGTCAGGATTTTCGACAGGCGAAGGTCCTCATGCACCATGTCCACGATGCGCATGCCAGAGAGGTGCGCCAGTACATAGCGACGCGAATCCACGGCTGGGATCGCAGCGTTATGCGGGAGCGAGGTGCCCAGGGCTTCAGCCATGCAGGCCATGGTGGAGGCAGTACCCATGGTGTTACAGGTACCGGCCGAGCGGGACATGCCGGCTTCAGCAGAGAGGAACTCGTTCAGGTCGATCAGCCCACCCTTATAGGCCTCGTGCATCTGCCAGACGATGGTACCGGCACCGATGTCGCGACCGTGGTGCTTGCCGTTAAGCATCGGCCCGCCGGTTACCACGATGGCGGGTACGTCGCAGCTGGCAGCGCCCATCAATAGCGCAGGGGTGGTCTTGTCGCAGCCGGTCAGCAGCACCACGGCATCGACCGGGTTGCCGCGGATGGCTTCCTCCACGTCCATGCTGGCCAGGTTACGGGTCAGCATGGCGGTGGGGCGCAGGTTGGACTCGCCATTGGAGAAGACGGGAAACTCGACGGGAAAGCCGCCGGCTTCGTAGACGCCGCGCTTGACGTGCTCGGCAATCTTGCGGAAGTGTGCGTTGCAGGGGGTAAGTTCGGACCAGGTGTTGCAGATCCCGATGATGGGTTTGCCCTGGAACTCATGGTCCGGGATGCCTTGGTTCTTCATCCAGCTGCGGTACATAAAGCCGTTCTTGTCGGCATTGCCAAACCACTGGGCCGAGCGCAGGGTAGTTTTTTTCGTGGACATGATGGATGTCTCTTACTATATGGGATAGGCCAAGTCACAGGCAAAAGCGGCCCCATCGGCACACGACAAAGCATGTGCCGAGAGGTCTTCGTCAGGTATCAGCGCTGCTTGAAGCGGTCGATTACAACGGCCAGCAGCAGAATTGTTCCACGGATGACGTATTGGTAGAACGTGTCGATATTTTTGAGGTTCATAGCGTTCTCAATCACTGCCAGGATCAGCACGCCAGCAATGACGTGACGAATCATGCCGATACCACCGGCCAGCGATACACCTCCCAGTACACACGCTGAGATCACTGTAAGCTCGAAGCCCTGCCCTATCATTGGCTGACCGGAGGTCATACGAGAGGCCAAGACTACCCCTGCCAATGCTCCGATGACCCCCTGCATGGCAAAAATGATGATCTTGGTACGATCAACGTGTACACCTGCCAGCAAGGCGGCTTCTTCGTTACCACCAATAGCCAGCGTGTTGCGTCCAAACGTGGTGTAGTTGAGCAGCCAGCCAAAGAACAGGATGCATACCAGTGTGATCAAAATCGGCACCGGAACACCAAACATCTGGCCATTACCAAAGATAAAGAACTTCTCTTCCATTACGCCTACGGCCTTGCCGTTGGAAAAGATGTAACCCAGTCCGCGCACAATCTGCATGGTCGCCAAGGTTGTGATCAAGGCATTGATCTTGAGTTTGGCAATGACCAGCCCATTGATGAGTCCTACGCACAACCCCATTGCCAGTGCAGCGGTTACCCCTAGCGCCACGCTATTGAATTCGCGCATTACTACCGCTGCGACGACGCCCGCACAGGCAATGACCGAGCCTACAGACAGGTCAAAATGCCCAGATGCCAGACAGAACAACATGGTGCAGGCGACGATCCCCGTTGTGGAGATTGCCAGCCCCAGCCCTCGCATGTTGAGCGGCGAAAGAAAGTTATCGATAAACAAGGTACAGAGAACAAAGATCGCCAGGGCCGCCAGCATCATCGCCCAGTCATCAATAAAACGGCGAGTATCAAAGCTACGGCGCGGTGCCGCCAAGGCGTTGTTTTGCGTGGACATGGAACACCTCAATTGTTTTTGTATTTCGAAGCCTTCAAGGCAACGCAGGCTTGTTACATATCAGGCGCGTGTACGGGGCAATGCGAGCTCCAGCAAACGCTCTTCGGTCGCCTCGGCACGTGCCAGCTCACCCGTTACAGCTCCTTCACTCATGACCATGATGCGGTCCGCAACCCCCATGACTTCCATGAGATCGCTCGACACTACAATCACTGCAATGCCTTTGGCCGCCAGCGAGTGAATGATCTGGTAGATTTCGGATTTCGCACCGATATCGATGCCGCGTGTAGGTTCGTCCAGCAGCAACACCTTCATGGGCATGGACAGCCAGCGCCCCAGGATGGCCTTCTGCTGGTTACCGCCCGAAAGGTTCTTGATCTTTTGGTAAGGCGTAGGTGTTTTTACATTCAATGCGCGGATCTGCTTTTCAGCGTTTTCCTTTTCCCAGCGGCTTTGAAGCAGACAGCTCCAGGTTGCATGCCGCGGACGTGCGCTGATATTGATGTTTTCGGCCACGCTGCCCAGCGGAACGATGCCTTCTTTCTTACGATCCTCGGGACAGAGCAGGATGCCAGCAGCAATGGCATCACGTGGGTTGCGAAGCGTCAGCGCCTCGCCCTTGAGCTTGAGCACGCCCGCACTGTGCCGTTCAAGACCTGATAGCAGGCGGAGCAACTCGGTACGCCCTGCTCCAACCAGCCCGAAGAGCCCAAGGATTTCACCCTGGCAAACCTCAAAGCTGACTGGCTGCTGCAGACCACGCCCCATTAGGCCGGATACGTTCAAACAACCTTCGCCCTTTTCACGGGGACGATAGTCATAGATATCGTCCAGACTACGTCCTACCATGCAGGTGATCAGCTGATCCGGCGTGGTTTCACTCATGTGCTCGAATGTGCGCACATGACGTCCATCCTTGAAGATCGTGACGGCATCGCAGATATGGAAGACTTCTTCCATTCGGTGCGAAACATAAAGAATGACTTTTCCCTCATCGCGCAAACGCGCAATGATTGCCATCAGCCGCTCGGTTTCACGGGCAGACAGGCTGCTGGTGGGCTCATCGAATGCAATTACATGGGCGCCACGAGACAAGGACTTGGCAATTTCCACCAACTGCCGTTGCCCCAGGGACAGACGCCCGACGCGCGTATTCGGATCGATTTCTTCCGCTAGGCCTTTCAGCAATTGCAGAGCCTGTTGACGAAGACGCCCACGGTTAACAATGCCGTAGCGGGCCGGCAAGTGACCCAGAAACAGGTTCTCAGCTACAGTCATTTCCGGAACGAGTTGAAGTTCCTGGTGAATCACAGCTACGCCATTACGGATACTGTCCGCCGTGTTCTTGAAGACCATGTCACGATCACCAATGCGCAGATGACCGCTACTGGGCTGGTAATAGCCACCCAGAATCTTGAGCAATGTTGACTTGCCTGCACCGTTTTCCCCCATCAGGGCATGTACGGAGCCGGGGCGAGCCGTGAAGTTGATGTCGGACAGCGCTTTGACGCCAGGAAACGTCTTACCAATGCCCTGGAACGCAAGGCTTTCGCCCTGCACCGACTGCTGTAATGCTTCCATATCACCTCCTGAAGCGACGCCATAGAGGCGTCGCAAGGTTGCAAGGAGTCCGTCAGGCGGACCGGATAATGCAGGAGACGGTTATTTCCAGAGCCCGATCTTTTCGAGTTCCTGTTGGAAGTTTTCGCGTGTGATCAGCGTAACCTTGTCCATGGCGGTGTACTTGGGCGGCTCTTTGCCGGTAGTCACCCATTCGTACATCATGGTGGCGGTCTGGTAGCCCTCTTCGTGAGGGCTAGGAAGCATCGAGCCGAAAAAGCCGCTGTTGGGCTTTTTCAACTCACCGATAGCATCTGTACCGTTGATGCCGATTCCGATCACGTTTTCAGCACTGAAACCGGCACTTTCAGTCGCCCTCACACCACCCAGCACTGTGTTGTCATTCATACCACCTACGATCAGGTGCTTGGCGCTACCCGGTAGCTTGACGAGTGCGGAGCTGGTGGCATCCATGCTGCCGGGGACATCCAGCGTCTTTTGCGGCGCATAAATGATGTGGTCCTCTGGCAGACCGGCGTCACGCAACGCCTTTACAGAGCCGTCGGTACGCTGCTTTCCGGTATCTAGCTCATTGAAGGTGTTGATGACCGCGTAGGTTTCATCCCACTTCCAGTTGCGCTTCTTGGCTTCAGCGGCCATTGCCTCGCCCTGTTGACGCCCTACATCAAAAGCGGCCATGCCCAGGTAAGGCACGTCTTCCATGAACTTTCCATCGGAGCCGACAAAGCGATCATCCACGGCCATGACTTTCAAGCCATTGATCTTGGACTTGGCCACGATGGCTGGGCCGAGGGAAACATCAGGCGGACAAATGACAAAGCCTTTAGCACCGTTAGCCGCCAGGCTATCGATAGCGGAAAGCGTTTTTTCACCATCAGGTACAGCGATCTTGAGGAGGGTAAAGCCTTTGTCTTTCGCAGCTTTTTCTGCAAAAGCCCATTCGGTTTGGAACCAAGGCTCTTCAGGTTGCTTGACGAGAAAACCGATCTTTACTTCTTCGGCATGGGCGACCGAAGCCGCAGCTAACGAAAGGCCCAGCGCACCAGCTGCCAAGGCAGATTTCACCAGGGAAGAAATCCCACGGCCACGAAACATAGCTACCTCCTTATTTTTATTGAATAGCTAGCGTGTACTGCATCAAATTGTGCTGACACCTGACTGATGTAATAAGACAGGCCAGGCGAAACAGTCATATCATAATATGATTGGACTCGATCGACTGCAACTCTTCCTTGAGCAATCAAAAAAAAGAGAAGCGCTGGATCACAAATCGAGTCGCTTAACGTCAACCCATGAAGCGATGGCACGGCATCCCGGCCACATCCACACGCGCATAAAGCACAGAACCATCCAGAGGCTGATCACCTGCCGCACTCGTGACATAGAGCGTCTTGAGGTCGTGTCCGCCAAACACACAACTGGTGGGCCGGGACACCGGTAGCTCTATAATCGTGTCGACACAACCGTCTGGAGCAAATCGAATCAGACAGTGGCCATCCCAGCGCGCATTCCAGACATATCCCTGCGAATCCATGGCAGACCCATCCGGATGACCACGCTCATGGGCCTGCGCCCAAACTGTTCTTTCGCCAAGCCCCTTGGCACCAATAGTATGACGGTAGATCACGCTTTCCAGCGTATCGGCGGTGTAAACGCAATCCCCCTCTGCACTCCAGAGTAGCGTGTTGGCAATGCCGATATCGCTGGCCAGACGAGTGACCTTCGCATCAGGACCGATATGAAACAATCCACCTGAACGACGGGTGATCGGCAGGTCTTCGCCCTGCTCACCTATATTGTTCTGCATGCTGCCCAACCACAGATTCCCTGCCGCGTCGCAGCGCGCCTCATTGGCACGGTTCCCTTCAATAGGATCCGGTACGCAGAACAGTGAAAGTGAAGGTGCATGCGGTGGTGATTCCAGGTCCAGGCGGTGAACACCACTGACCATGGTCAGCAACGCATCTCCGCGTATCGTGGGAATAAAGGCCGAAACAGGCTCGGTCACCTGCCATTCAGAGTAATGCCCCCCCTCCAGTCGACAGGCTTTCTTACCTACGATATCCACCCAGTACAACGCCTGGGTGGGCTCATCCCAAAAAGGACCTTCCGCTAATTTAAAGCGATGGGATATAACCGGTTGCCACTCCATAAAGCATCCTTATTTGTAGTTATGAATGCACAGCTCACGCTAACTACTAGCCTGAGCATATTTAGAAATCGTGACAGCAGCCTTGTCGATCAACGTCATGCATGCCCAAACGCCCCGAGAGGAATCTCGCGCAGCAATGGCATCCGCCAGCTCCTTGTGCAAGGGCAGCGTTCGTTGCAACTCTGAAGGATCGACAGACGAAATCTGAAAGGAAACGGCAAGCAAGGCGCCTAGCGCGGGCACCATTTGCTCAATGAACTGGTTGTGACTGGCCGCCAGGACGCACTCATGGAAGTGTTGGTCGGCACTGTTGTAATCTCCACCTGAAAGCGAAGCTTCCAACGCTGTATAGGCTGCCTGGACGCGCCTGATCTGCTCAGGTGTTGCACGCTCGCAAGCCCAGCGCACAGCCACTGGCTCAATAGCACGCCGTAAATCAAGCAGATCCTTGACGAAATTCTCGGGCAAGCCGCCACGACTCAACCATGCCACCACCTGGGGATCGAAGAGATTCCACCGATTTAAGGGTAATACACGGCTTCCCACCTTGGGGCCCACCTCGATCATGCCCTTGGCGACCAGTGTCTTGATGGCCTCCCGCACGACCGTTCGACTGACACCCAACTCCTCACCAAGATCCGCCTCGACTTTCAGCGCATCCCCAGGCTTGAATTGCCCGGAAGCGATCAAGCTACCCAGTTTATCTACGGCTGATGCGTGAAAATTATTCGACATTCAGACCTCGCCCTCGCCCGCTCTGACCTACAAGCATCTTAACGACTGTTGAAGGCCGTTGCTCGATCAGCGCAAAAACGTATTGTTATTGATAGAAAGCGCTCTAATCATCATATGATTAGACGAGGCAACTGAAAAGAAAAATAAGGAGGGCGGTTATTGCGCACAGCTGTGCAGCTGCCAATCAGCCGCACAGATGCTAGAGAAAACTATCAGACGTTAAGACGGAACCACACCCCGCCCCATTGCTCTGCTTCGCATTTAGCTTCCTGCTCGTTGTTGAACTCCGAAATGATTCCTCCATGTGCATAAACCACAGCCCATGCCTCCTGCACAGTTTTCTGAATGATAGATACAAATGAAACAGGCTCTTCTGGGGATACTGATGTCTGGATGCTTTCCATTTTTTGCTCATCCTTTGAATTTTATTATTGCAGCCCTTTCCTCATCCTTTTGTAGAAAGGACTACTGGATGCACGCTGAACAATATTCTTTGACAAGCAGGTCAGAACAACACATACAGACAAGCGCTGCAGTACAACTAGGACCTACGTCACGCTGTAGAAATGAAATACGTTAATTAATTCAATCTTAAGCGTGAAAAATTGTGACAGACAGATGAGCGGTAGCAAAGTGCCTTCATGGCAAAAGACTATTGCTAAACACGAGAATATCTGCCCGCAAAAGCAAATTCGAGAAGTTGATTAGAGAGTCAAGCTGAACGCTTTAAGAATGGAGGTGGCCCCACCAGCCACACCCCGGCACACGATGTCACCGCTACGGCTGCTTCCTTCCGGACCTGACCGGGTTCACGGCTGATCGTTGCGGGGGGACCGGCAGGACCACCATAACGAACGTCACCAACAGGTGAGGCGCATCATTCTACTCACTTGAGCAGAAGTTACAAGCTTTTCAGTCATTTAGCAGATAATTAATAAGATGGCGCCTTCTGGATGGAGGGCGCCGTCTTATTTTCAGCTCACCTCGAAGCTGGCCAGACGATCAAGCAGAGCCTGCTCATCCAGTACCGTAACACCCAGCTCGGTTGCCTTGGTCAGCTTTGATCCAGCGCCCGGACCTGCTACGACACATGTGGTTTTGGCAGATACCGATCCAGAAACCTTAGCGCCAAGCGCCTCGAGCTTTTCCTTGGCTACATCTCGACTCATCGCCTCTAGCGTTCCTGTCAGCACCCACGTCTGACCTGCTAGCGGCAACCCTTCCACTTGTGTCCTTTCGCTTTCCCAATGCATGCCAAATTCGCGCAGCTGTGCCTCAATCATTCGTGCGCGCTCTGCATGTTCAGCCTGACTGAAGAAATCGCGCACGGCATTCTTGGCTCTTTCATTCAAGCCCTTCATGGCGCTCAGGTCCAGCCAGTCGGCAGTAATCAGCGCTTCCAGCGTCTTGAAGTGACCGGCGAGATTTTTAGCGCCGGTTGCCGCTACATAGGGAATACCCAGCTTCTCGATGAAATCGGCAAACGTGGCGTAGCCAGCGAACTCAGGATGAAGCTCACCCTCCTCCTGAACCTGCACGCCATTACGCAACAAATCACCAATGACATTCTGGTTGTGCTCTTCCTCAAAGAAGTTATGGATCTCGTACGCGACCTCATAACCAATATCGGGTAAATAGATCAGCACTTCCGGCAAGGCCCGCTGAATACGCTCCAGACTCCCGAACGTACGTGCCAGCAGCTTGGCAGTTTCCTCGCCGACATCGGGGATGCCCAAGGCAAAAATGAAACGTGCCAGCACAGGCGTTCGGCTGTTCGCGATAGCGCTGAGCAGGTTTCTGGTCGAGATTTCCGCAAACCCCTCCAGCTGGATGACCTGCTCAAAGGTCAACGCATACAGATCCGCCGGTGACTTGACCATACCCCGGTCTACCAGCTGCTCGATAATCTTGTCGCCCAACCCATCGATCTCCATCGCACGGCGTGACGCAAAATGAATGATGGACTGCTTGAGCTGCGCCTGACAGACCAGGCGACCTACGCAGCGATAGACAGCGCCCACGCTGACCGACTCTCGTCCCTTGCCTCGCTTGACCAGCTGTGTCCGCTCCACTTCCGAGCCGCAGACGGGACAATGGGCCGGCACCGCCACAGGCCGAGCATCTGCCGGCCGACGCTCAAGCACCACCTGCATGACCTGGGGAATAACATCGCCTGCACGGCGGATGATGACGGTATCGCCAATCATCACGCCCAACCTTTCGACCTCATCCATATTGTGCAGGGTTGCATTGGTGACCGTAACGCCGCCCACTTGAACCGGCTTGAGACGAGCAACAGGCGTGATGGCGCCCGTACGGCCCACCTGAAACTCGACGTTGGTAAGCTCCGTCAGCTCCTCACGGGCTGGAAACTTGTGGGCAATCGCCCAGCGCGGCTCTCTGGCCCGGAAGCCCAGCTCCTTCTGCCAGTCGATACGGTTAACCTTGAAGACGACGCCATCGATTTCATAAGCGAGCCCATCACGTCGCTCGCCAATATCATGGTAGTAATCACGGCACGCCTGAGCACCTTTGGCCAGCTTCAGCTCCTTGCTGATTGGAATGCCCCACTTGCGAACCGACTGCAAGATCTCGTATTGAGTATTTGGCAGCGTTCCGCCCTCTACCCGCCCGTAGCCGTAACAGCAGAATTCGAGCGGGCGCTTGGCAGTAATACTGGAGTCGAGCTGGCGCAAACTGCCTGCGGCGGCATTACGTGGGTTCGCAAAGGTTTTTCCACCGGCTTCCATGGCGCGCTCATTCAAGGCTTCGAAACCGGCCTTGGACATAAAGACTTCGCCCCGCACCTCGAGCACCTCCGGCCAACCACTGCCTTGAAGCTTGAGCGGGACGTTGCGGATAGTACGCACGTTGGCGGTGATGTCCTCGCCTGTCGTGCCGTCACCACGGGTCGCCCCGCGAACAAGCACGCCCCGCTCATACAGCAGGCTTACCGCCAGGCCGTCGAGCTTGGGCTCACAGGTGTATTCAATTTCTGCCGTCTGGCTGAAAAGATTGTTACCGTTATGACTGCCAAGCTCATCAGCCAGCCCGTCCCGTACGCGGCGATCAAATTCGAGCAAATCCTTTTCTTCAAAGGCATTCCCCAAACTTAGCATGGGGACTTCATGGCGAATCGTCCCGAAAGCCGACAGGGCGGAGCCACTTACCCGCTGCGTGGGAGAGTCAGGCGTAATCAGCTCAGGGTGCTCGGCCTCAAGCGCCTTGAGCTCACGAAACAGCCGATCGTATTCGGCATCCGGAACACTGGGTTCATCCAGAACATAGTAACGGTAATTATGCGCATCGATTTCGCTGCGCAAAGAAGCGATCCGCTCGGCGGCATCTTGGGCTTGGGTCATGCTGTTCTCTCTCTAGCACCAAGGCTGGACGTCATGTCCAGCAACAGGCAGAAACAAAAAGAGCAGCATAAGCTGCTCTTTAATCGACTCTGAAATCGGCTCAGCGTTTCTGAGTCAGGCTCTTGCGTTCGAAGTCGATAATACGCTGGCGGTAGTGCTCGATGGTCTGTGCCGTCATGACGCTACGCTGCTCGTCCTTCAATTCGCCGTTAAGCTCGGAGGCCAGCTTGCGAGCGGCTGCCACCATCACTTCAAACGCCTGCTTGGGATGCCGTGGGCCAGGCAGACCTAAAAAGAAACTTACAGCCGGCGTGCGGAAGCTATCGATGTTATCCAGATCGAACGTACCTGGCCGTACGGCATTGGCCATGGAGAAAAGCACTTCGCCGTTGCCGGACATACTCTCGTGACGATGGAAGATATCCATATCACCGAAGCGCAGACCACTTTCCAGAATATTCTGCAACAGAGCCGGACCGCGAAAGCCGTTCTCATCACGCGAAATCACGTTGATGACCAACACCTCTTCGACGGGTGGCAGCTCTTTGCGCTCTTTGCGAGGCTCCTCCATCGCAGACAGGTCCGGCTCGGCGTCGACGATGTCCTTGCGGGCCTTGCCCTTGCCACGAGCCGGTGCCTCATCGTCATCAGCCAGGGCACTGAACTGGGGTTCGGCGCCGCCTAGCTCCAACTCTTCCGCAACAGGTTCTTCGCGGCGCTTGCGAGCGGCACGACTTGGGCGAGGCGCTTCTTCCTCGCTATCAAAAGACGGCTCCTTATGTTCGACCACACGAGACGGCCCTAGTAGTTCTGAACTACCGCCCTCATCGGACTGGCCGGAGAGATTGTTGTCCAGGCGAAACTTGAGTTTCCCTTTCCCGCTCATCCGTCGCCAGCCATCGAAAAGTATGCCGGCGATTACGATAATGCCGATGATGATCAGCCATTCGCGCAGACCGATATCCATGTAAGACGCATACCTCTGTCAAAAATCAACTTCGCGCTCGCCACTTGCCCATGCATAGCAAAATGCCAAACGCCCAAAAACGGGCATAAACTAGCACGCCCGCCACCAACTTTACACCGTCTGTCGTATCAAGCTTCAGCCAAAGCAACAGCTTCTTCGACATCGACGGCCACCAAACGCGAACAGCCCGGTTCGTGCATCGTCACGCCCATCAGCTGATCGGCCATTTCCATGGCGATCTTGTTGTGTGTGATATAGATGAATTGCACTTTTTCGGACATTTCCTTCACCAGCCGCGCGTAGCGGCCAACGTTGGCATCGTCCAGAGGCGCGTCCACTTCGTCAAGCATGCAGAATGGCGCTGGATTGAGCTGAAAAATCGCAAAAACCAACGCGATTGCCGTCAATGCCTTCTCCCCGCCCGACAAAAGATGAATCGTGCTGTTCTTCTTGCCCGGTGGACGCGCCATGATCGCAACCCCGGTATCGAGTAAATCTTCTCCCGTAAGTTCCAGATAGGCGTGTCCGCCGCCAAAAACTTTTGGAAACAAGGCCTGAAGGCCATTATTGATCTGATCGAATGTTTCCTTGAAACGATTGCGCGTTTCACGGTCGATCTTACGAATCACGTTTTCGAGCGTTTCCAAGGCCTCAACAAGATCATCGTTTTGCGCATCCAGGTAGCGCTTGCGCTCGGATTGCTGCTGATACTCCTCGATAGCTGCCAAGTTAATGGCACCCAGGCGTTGAATACGCGCATTCAGCGCCTCCAACTGGGTCTCCCATGCCGATTCGGTGGCATCCTCAGGCAATGTAGCCACTACGGTCTGCAGGTCATACCCCTCTTCATGCAGCTGCTCCTGAAGTGTTTTACGGCGCACGGACAGCCCCTGCCACTCAAGCCGCTGCTGCTCCGCCTGACTGCGCAACACTTGCGCCTGCTGCTCGGCCTGGGTACGACGGCGCTCGGACTCACGCAGCTCACGATCTGCCTCCTCCAGAGCCATGCGCGCGCCTCGTAGCTCCTCATCGACACTCATGCGGCGCTCAAGCAATTCTTCGAGTTTCAACCTGAGCTCCTCAATCGGTGCAGAGCCCTCTTCCAGGTTGAGACTAAGCTGCTCACGTCGCTCGTCGAGCCGAGCAGCCTGCAGCAGCAGACGCTCCAGTGCCTGCTGTGTAGAGTCATGCTGGGCTTTGAGCGACCCCAGCCTTACAGCCAGCTGATGAGCCTGCTCCTTATGCTGCCTCGCCTCCTGACGAGCCCGATCCAGCCGCTCGCGTAGCGTCTCGCGCTGAGCGATCAACAGGTCGCGACGCTCGGTATCGGCAGCCATGGCATCCAATGCATCCTGAAGGCTCAGTCGTGCCTCACCAATCTGCTCGGTCTCGATAGCGCGTTGCTCTGCCATTTCAACCCGCTCTTCTTCAAGCCGCTTTCGGCGCAGTCCAAGCTGCTCGGCCTTGGCCTGCCGCGCCGACAGCTGAGCCCTGACTTCACCCTGGCGGCGGCTCTCCTCCTGAGATCGACGGCGGACCGTTTCGCGGCTGCGCTCTAGCTCTGCCAACTGCTCCTGCGCCTGCTCAAACGCCTTCTGCCCCTCACTCAGCCGGTGTTCCAGCTGAGTACGCTCAGCGTGTAAACGCTCAAGCTCCTGGCCGCGCGCCAGCACACCGCTTTCCGCCTCGCTGGAGCGCTGTATTCGCAAAAAGTGACGGGATACCCAATACCCGTCTCGACTGACAAGGCTCTGCCCGTCAGCAAGCCTCTGCCGCTGCGCCAGTGCGTTCTCAAGGGTCTCCACTGGAAATACATTGCCCAGCCAGGGCGACAGATCATGTGGGGCTTCGACTTTATCCAACAAGCTCCCTGGCGTTGCAGGCGCTACATGCCCAGGTGTTACCAGGCGCAGCTCGCCCTGCTCGAATGCAGCCAGGTCGAGACCGGATAGATCATCCAGGCAAACCGCCTGCAAATCAGCGCCCAACACCGTTTCAACGGCTCTCTCCCAGCCTGACTCAACCCGAACACCCTCGGCCAGGCGGCTACGCTCATGCAGATCATGCAGGCGCATCCAGTCATCCGCCCCTTTTCCGGGATCGAGGGCAGCCTGCTGCAAGGCCTCCAAAGAAGCAATACGACCTTCCAGACGCTGCAGCTCACCTTGCGCCGTGGTCTGTTGGGTGGTTACAGCCTGAAGCTGCTCTCGACTGATAGCCAGCTGCTCGTTGGCCTCTATTTCTTCCTGGGCGAGGTCCTCGAGAATCAACTCGATTCCAGCGAGCTCTTCGCTGAGCTCGAGCAACGCTGCGTCTTCAGGATCCGCTGCCAGTTGCGTCAGCTCATCACGCAGTCGTCGCTCGCGCTCCATGAGCCGTTCCAGGCTTTTTTCCAAGTGACGGATACGGGACTGTTGAACATCAGCCTCACGTTGAGGCGCTGCACTGTGCTGGTTGAAGCTGTCCCACTGCTGCTGCCACGCTTGCATGGCCTGCTCGGACGCTTCCAGCGCCAGGGCAGATTCTTCAGCAGAAGCTGCGCTCATTTCCTGCTCGGGCTCCAGCATGGCCAGCTCTTCGGCCAAGGTAGCAAGAAGCGCCTGGTCATTACCCAGATGTGCGGCAGTTTCTTCCCGAGAGCGCTCGGCTTCACGCAGATCATCCTGCAGCTGACGCAAGCGCTGCTGGCCGTGCTGAATGCTCTGCTCGACCCGCGCAATGTCTCCACCAACCGAATAGAAGCGCCCCTGCACCTGATTGAACCGCTCGGACAAATCATGATGGCTGTCTCGCAGTCGCTCAATACTGGCATCAGCACTGCGCTGCTCAGCAACCAACGCTTCGAGCGCTACCTCCTGATTGCCAATGACGCGCTCACGCTGCTGCACCAGCTCATCCAGATCGCGCCAACGAAGTGCTCCCAGTTGGGCACGAAGCTGACGCTCTTCCGCCTTGTACTCCTGATATTTCTCGGCAGCCTGCGCCTGTCGGTGTAACCGTTCGAGTTGCCGTTCAAGCTCTTCACGAAGGTCCGTCAGGCGCGCAAGGTTTTCCTGGGTACGGCGAATACGGCTTTCCGTTTCACGACGGCGCTCCTTGTACTTGGAGATCCCCGCCGCTTCTTCGATGTAATTGCGCAAATCCTCTGGACGAGCCTCGATCAGCTTGGAAATCATCCCCTGCTCAATGATCGAATAACTGCGCGGGCCAAGCCCTGTGCCCAAAAAGATATCAGTGATGTCGCGACGACGGCATTTGGTACCGTTGAGAAAATAGGTATTCTGCCCGTCCCGAGTTACCCGTCGGCGAATGGAAATTTCCGCATAGCTGGCATACTCACCGACTAGCGAGCTATCCGAATTATCAAAAATCAGTTCGATTGAAGCCTGAGTAACCGGTTTGCGACTGTTCGAGCCGTTGAAGATGACATCGGTCATCGAATCGCCGCGCAAGTTCTTTGCCGAGCTTTCGCCCATGACCCAGCGCACGGCGTCGATGATATTCGATTTGCCGCATCCGTTCGGCCCTACGACTGCCGACATATTGCTGGGGAAATTAACGGTTGTCGGGTCTACAAATGATTTGAAGCCCGCCAACTTGATGGATTTTAGCCGCATGCGCCCTTCCTTCGCGTGCCTTCATTACCGGCATGGCGAGAAGACACAAGGGTGCGATTTTAACATTAGAAGGAGTCTATGCCATGGCCGACGCTCAGCGCCTGCGCCGACGTCTGGAGATCATCATCTTCCATTCCAACACCGCTCCGGGACGTTGGTTCGACGAAGCCCTCCTCTTTGCGATCCTGGCGAGCCTGGTAGTGGTCATGCTCGATAGCGTGGCGGACATCCACGCTCGATACGACGAGCTGCTGTCCCTGTGCGAATGGACATTTACCGTTCTGTTCACCATCGAATATCTGTTGAGGCTGTACAGTGCACGAAAACCTGCGAAGTATGCCTTCAGCTTTTTCGGCATCGTGGATCTGCTGGCCATCCTACCCAGCTTCATTGCGCTCTTCCTACCGAGCGCTCAATACCTATTGGTGGTCCGCATCCTGCGTCTGCTCCGGGTGTTCAGGATTCTCAAGCTTCGTCAGTACCTCACCCAGGCAAATTTTCTTGTAACAGCCTTAAGGGGCAGTCGGCAAAAGATCATTGTCTTCCTGCTCAGTGTTCTGACGATGGTGACGCTGTTCGGCTCCCTGATGTACGTAGTGGAAGGACCGGAAAATGGCTACACCAGCATTCCCAAAAGTATCTATTGGGCGATCGTGACGCTGACAACGGTAGGATTTGGCGACATGGTTCCGCAAACTGCTCTAGGTCAAGCCATCGCCAGCATAGTCATGATCAGTGGCTACTCGATCATTGCAGTACCCACCGGTATCTTTACCGCTGAGCTATCCAATGCCATTCGAGGCGAGAACAGTATCCACAAGCCGTGCGGGGCGTGTGGCAAGGAACTCCACGAAGCACAGGCATCGTTTTGTAGCCGCTGTGGAAACTCGCTTTATAAACGAACAGTAATACCGGAATAATGTGGCCTTTCTAGAGCAGGACGCTCTGATAACAACCGATAAGAGACATCATCATGAGAAAACAACTCTTCGCTCCGCTATTGGCGGCCGGCCTGCTCCTGGGAAGTGCCGCGAATGCAGCGCCCCTGCTAAACGTTTCCTATGACGTGATGCGTGACTTCTACAAGGAGTACAACCCGGCCTTCCAAAAGCACTGGAAGGAGACCCATGACCAGAATATAACCATTCAGATGTCTCATGGTGGCTCAAGCAAACAGGCCCGCGCCGTCATTGATGGCTTACCTGCGGATGTCATCACCATGAACCAGGCCACCGACATTAACGCCCTGGCCGACAATGGCGGGCTGATCCCCAAGAACTGGGCCGAGCGTCTACCGAATAACAGCGCCCCATTCACCTCCGCTACCGTCTTTATCGTTCGCAAAGGCAACCCAAAGGGCATCAAAGACTGGCCTGACCTGGTCAGGGACGGTACGGAAGTCATCATTCCAAATCCCAAGGTCACAGGTAATGGACGTTACTCCTACCTTTCCGCCTGGGGATACGTTTTGAAAACCGGAGGCGACGAGGCCAAGGCCAAAGCCTTTGTGGGCGAGCTGTTCAAGCATGTTCCGGTTCTGGATACAGGCGGTCGCGCTGCTACCACAACCTTCATGCAAAATCAGATTGGCGATGTGCTGCTGACCTTTGAAAACGAGGCCGAAATGATTGCGCGCGAATTTGGTCGCGGTAACTTCGAGGTGATCTACCCCAGCGTATCGGCTGAAGCCGAGCCACCCGTCACGGTGGTCGACAAGGTCGTTGACAAGAAGGGCTCACGCGAAGTGGCTGAGGGATATCTCAAGTATCTCTGGTCGGAAGAAGGTCAACGTATCGCAGCCGACAACTATCTGCGCCCACGTAATGCAGAGATTCTGGCGCAGTATCAGGACCGCTTCCCGAAAGTGGACTTCTTTTCAGTCGAGCAATTGTTTGGTGACTGGCGGACCGTACAGAAAACGCACTTTGCCGATGGCGGCGTCTTCGACCAGATCTATACCCCGCACTAACTAACAGGCGGCATAGAAAAGGCGGCTCGTAGCCGCCTTTTCTTTTCGCAAAACCCTATCAGTAATAGGCATTTTCGCGATTGCTATGATCGGTTACATCACGAACGCCTTTCAGGTCCGGGATACGCTCGATCAAGGTACGCTCGACGCCATCCTTGAGCGTCAGGTCAACCTGACCGCAGCCCTGGCAGCCTCCACCAAAACGCAACACGGCAACCCCGTCTTCTACCACCTCAACCAGACTCACCATACCGCCGTGGCTGGCCAGACCGGGATTGATTTCAGTCTGCAGATAATAATTGATGCGCTCGCTGATCGGACTGTCTTCGCTGATCATCGGTACCTTGGCGTTGGGCGCCTTGATGGTCAGCTGACCACCCATGCGATCCTGTGCATAGTCGACGATGGCATCTTCCAGGAAGGGCTCGCTGATCGCATCGATCCAGGCGGTAAAGTCCTTCAGACCAAACGACGTATCTTCCGGCTTCTGCTCGCCCGGCTTGCAGTAGGCAATACAGGTCTCGGCGTACTGGGTTCCCGGCTGCGTGATAAAAATGCGAATGCCGATACCGGGAGTGTTTTGCTTTTCAAGCAGGCCAGCCAGGTAATCCTGGGCGGCTTCAGTAATGGTGATAGCGCTCATTTCTACTCCTCGCTTACCTGGGCGCAGTGTACGCCAGAGCGGCCTACGGTTAAAGACTTACTAGTTTAGTAGGATAAATGGCACCTGTGCTCAATTCTTTCAAGCCCGACCCGCCGATAAATCTTGGACAAAACTTTTACCAGACGTGGGAATCACATCTGGACAGGCCCCGACAGAGGGCCACCCCAGATGGACCGTGAAGCCTAAGAGGAATGCCCCATGCTGACCAACCAACCCTTTCTGACCGATATCGAAACCATTCGCCAACGAGCCCGCCAACACATTGAAGACGGCCCCATAACCGAGGGCTATAGCGCCGATCGCGAAACCGTTATCAAACTCCTTAACGATTCTCTTGCGACCGAGATCGTATGCACGCTGCGCTACAAGCGTCATTACTTCATGGCTACCGGTATCAAGGCTAGCGTTGCGGCTGCCGAATTTCAGGAGCATGCCGACCAGGAACAAGAGCACGCCGATCGCCTGGCCGAGCGTATCGTGCAGCTGGGCGGCGAGCCTGATTTCAACCCTGAAGGTCTGCTCACCCGCTCCCATGCCCAATATGCCGAAGGTCACGACCTGCGTGACATGATCAAGGAAGACCTGATCGCCGAGCGCATCGCCATCGATACCTATCGCGAGATCGTGCAGTACATCGGTGATAAAGACCCAACCACGCGGCGCATCTTCGAAGACATCCTGGCTCAGGAAGAAGAACACGCCGATGACATGGCTGGCTTGCTGCAAGGTCTGGATTGATCAGCACCGCACATCAAAAGCCCCGCTTGAAACAGCGGGCTTTTTTATCGCTTATTCATGCGACCGAATAGACCGTAACCTGATTGCGACCATTATGCTTGGACCGGTAAAGCGCCTGATCGGCACGCTCCAGCAACACCTCAGGGCTCTCTACCGGCAGGCTCAAGTCGGCGATACCAATGCTGATCGTAAAGGTAATCTGCTTACCTTCGTGCTCCACCTTCAACTGTTCGGCCTGCTGGCGCAAGCGTTCTGCAAAGACCTGGGCGCCACTGCATGGCGTATCCGGCATCAGAATGACGAACTCCTCACCACCATAGCGCCCCGCCCTGTCGGTTGCCCGAATATGCCCGTTAATCAGGTTAGCCAGAGCCTGGATAACCTTGTCGCCTCCCGGATGACCGTAGGTGTCATTGATCTGTTTGAAATGATCGATATCAATAATCACCAGCCCGACATTGCAACGGTAGCGCAAATGACGCGCGAATTCATGCTTCAGGCATTCATCCCAGAAGCCACGATTGAACAGTCCGGTCAGCCGGTCGGTTCGTGACAACTGCTCCAGCTGACCATTGACCGCCTGCAGCTGACGCGTGTTGGTCGCGACCCGTGTCACGTCATAGATAATGATACCGATGTAACCCACCCCGCCTCGCGTGTCATGCAGAGGCAGAATAGTGACATTCTGGTACATATGGTCTTCCAGGCCTGTAATGGGCTGGTAATTCTTGAACTTGACCAGATAGGGTCGTTGCTCCCAGATAGTAAACATTGGCGTTCCCAACATGGCGACGCCTTCGACCTTGTAACGGAACCACTCTTCATCCATCTCTGGAAAAAGCGAAAAGACCGGCTTGCCTTGCGCGTCACTCGGAACGATCCCCGAATGGTTTTCCATGAAGCTATTCCAGACTTCCACTTCATACTTGCGATTGATCACCAGCACACCGACATCGATGTGCTGCACGATATCCAGCATCCAGTGAAGATCGTCGAGTTCGATCGCCATGTATCAATCCATCATGTAATTGATTTTATTAGTAAGCCGCTTGACCGAGTCTTCGGTAAACAGCAGCAGCAAATCAAAATGTATGTCATGCCCTTCGAGGCTATAGCTCACCTCGACAGCCAGGGTCTTCTTCCAGCGCTGGCGATTGACCTGAATCAGATTCTCAAGCGCCGTATGTTGCCCCAGGATCATCGGGTGCCCCTGCGAGAAGCGCACATCGATCTGCTCCGACAGACCGCTCAGGCATGCCCCGATCAGGATGCTGGCCAAGTCGAGCAGCATCTCCATCTGATCATTGTTTTGTGTACTGCCACTGCGGAGCAGCGTTACCATGTCCTTGACTTCCGAATCATGGAAAATCAGCAAAGCCTCGCCCGCAATGCCATTACCGATAAACCCCTGACAGACCGCCGTAACCCGGCTGCCGCGCTGCACATCGGCCAGCGCCATATGTAGCTCACCTACCTCAAGGATGTTGACGTTGGGAATCGGAAGCTGCACGAAGACGTTGAGCACCTTGGCCAACAACGCTGCCGCGCGACCAATGGATACGTTGACCACTTCGCGGAAGGCATCACGAAAGCTGACATCAGGATCGGGACGATCCTCCATGACGGCGTCCTTGTTGGGTGCAGATCCAAGCAAGCCATGCTGAAGCAGCAGTGCCTCGAGCTGCTCAGCGTCGGCTGGCTTTTTCAGAAACGCCAGCGCACCCAACTCCAGCACGCGTCGTATGGCCTCTTCCTGAACGTCGCCAGAAACCACGATCACGTTGCACTTGATGTTTTCAGCCCGCATCGCTTCCAGCGTCTGATAACCGTCCATGACGGGCATGGTCAGGTCTAATAACATGACCTGGACCTTGCCCTGACGCAGCACGTTAAGCGCCTCGCTCCCATTGGTCGCCTGTGTTATGTCCACAGACCACTCAGGAGGTAAAGCACGAATCAGCTGCTTTCGAGCCATGGCAGAATCATCACAAACCAGTAGCGGGGTCGCAGTCACAATCGATACTCGTTAAAAATGGAAGCGTTACTACTTGAAGATAGCTCATATATCAGATGACTAAAGCAGTCTTCGTGCCATCTGACAGCTTTGCTATCATCCCTTTTTTGTCGCTGTAATCTGGATACCTGCCCATGATCGATCGCGCCGCACGCTTCTCCGCCCTGCAAACCGCACTCAAGGAGCGCATCCTTATTCTGGACGGCGGTATGGGTACAATGATCCAGAGCTACAGACTGGAAGAGGCCGATTACCGGGGCGAACGCTTCGCTGACTGGCCCAGTGATGTCAAAGGCAACAACGATCTCCTGCTTCTGACTCGCCCTGATGTTATTCAGGCGATCGAAAAAGCTTATCTGGATGCAGGCGCCGATATCCTTGAGACCAATACATTCAACGCTACGCGCGTTTCCCAAGCCGACTACGGTATGGAAGCGCTGGTGTATGAGCTGAACGTGGAAGGTGCACGGCTGGCGCGTCAAGTTGCTGACACAAAGACAGCCGAAACGCCAGATAAACCACGGTTTGTTGCAGGCGTCCTTGGTCCAACCAGCCGCACCTGCTCCATCTCGCCAGACGTGAACAATCCCGGCTACCGGAATGTGACATTCGATGAGCTGGTGGAAAATTACACTGAGGCCACGCGCGGTCTGATCGAAGGTGGCGCGGACCTGATTCTGATCGAAACGATCTTCGACACCTTGAACGCCAAGGCAGCGATCTTTGCAGTACAGGCCGTATTCGAGGAAGTCGGCTTTGAATTGCCGATCATGATCTCCGGTACGATCACCGATGCCTCCGGTCGCACCTTGTCCGGCCAGACCACTGAGGCCTTCTGGAACTCGGTCCGCCATGCCAAGCCCATCTCGGTCGGCCTCAACTGCGCGCTGGGTGCAAAAGAGCTGCGCCCCTATATAGAAGAATTGTCCGCCAAGGCCGAAACCCACGTTTCAGCCCACCCGAACGCTGGCTTGCCTAACGCCTTTGGCGAGTACGACGAAACGCCTGCACAAATGGCTGAGGTGGTTGAAGAGTTCGCGGCCAGTGGCTTTTTGAATATCGTAGGCGGTTGCTGCGGCACCACGCCCGGCCATATCCAGGCGATTGCCGAGGCGGTAGCCAAATACCCACCGCGCGCCCTACCAGAGATCCCGCGTGCTTGCCGCCTGTCCGGCCTTGAGCCATTCACCATTGATCGCACGTCCCTCTTCGTAAACGTAGGCGAGCGAACCAACATTACCGGTTCCGCCAAGTTTGCCCGTCTGATTCGCGAAGAGAACTATGCCGAGGCACTGGACGTAGCCCGCCAACAGGTAGAGGCCGGCGCCCAGGTCATCGATATCAACATGGACGAAGGCATGTTGGACTCGAAAGCGGCCATGGTCACTTTCCTGAACCTGATTGCCTCTGAACCGGACATCTCCCGTGTGCCGATCATGATTGACTCCTCCAAGTGGGATGTCATCGAGGCCGGTCTTAAGTGCATCCAGGGCAAGGGCATCGTCAACTCCATCTCCATGAAGGAAGGGGTCGACGCATTCATCCACCACGCCAAGCTTTGCAAGCGCTACGGTGCGGCGGTGGTCGTCATGGCCTTCGATGAAGCGGGCCAGGCCGATACCGAAGCGCGCAAGAATGAAATCTGCGCCCGTTCCTATGACATTCTGGTCAATCAGGTAGGCTTCCCGCCGGAAGACATCATTTTCGACCCGAACATCTTTGCGGTCGCAACCGGCATCGAAGAGCACAACAACTACGCGGTGGATTTCATCAACGCGTGTGCCTTCATCCGGGACAACCTGCCCTACGCCCTCTCCTCCGGCGGCGTCTCTAACGTGTCCTTCTCGTTCCGCGGCAACAACCCGGTGCGTGAGGCCATCCACTCTGTCTTTCTGTATTACGCCATCAAGAACGGCCTGACGATGGGTATCGTTAACGCCGGTCAGCTGGAAATCTATGACGAGATTCCCAAGGAACTGCGTGATCGAGTCGAAGACGTTGTGCTTAACCGCACCCCCAATGGCACCGAAGCGCTACTAGCCATTGCCGACAAGTACAAGGGTGACGGCTCAGTCAAGGAAGTCGAAACAGAAGAATGGCGCAGCTACCCAGTAGACAAGCGTCTTGAGCATGCACTGGTCAAAGGCATCACGACCTTTATCGTCGAAGATACTGAAGAAGCCCGCCAGCAATGTGCCCGCCCTATCGAGGTTATCGAAGGCCCGTTGATGTCCGGCATGAACGTCGTTGGTGACCTGTTCGGCTCCGGCAAAATGTTCCTGCCTCAGGTAGTCAAGTCCGCTCGCGTGATGAAGCAGGCTGTGGCTCATTTGATTCCCTTCATCGAAGCGGAAAAAGGTGACAAGCCCGAGGCCAAGGGCAAGATCCTCATGGCGACAGTAAAAGGCGACGTTCACGACATTGGCAAGAACATTGTGGGCGTGGTGCTGGGCTGTAACGGCTACGACATTGTTGACCTGGGCGTGATGGTGCCGGCAGAAAAAATCCTGCAAACCGCCATCGAGCAGAAGTGCGACATCATTGGCCTCTCCGGACTGATTACGCCATCGCTGGACGAAATGGTCCACGTCGCCAAGGAAATGCAGCGTCAAGGCTTCAAACTGCCACTCATGATTGGCGGTGCCACGACCTCCAAGGCGCACACGGCCGTCAAGATCGAGCCGCAGTACAGCAACGACGCGGTGGTCTATGTAACCGACGCCTCCCGCGCCGTAGGTGTCGCCACCCAACTGCTCTCTAAGGAACTCAAGGCAGGCTTCGTCGAGAAAACCCGTACCGAATACGCTGAAGTGCGTGAACGCACGGCCAACCGCAGCGCACGTATTGAGCGCCTGAGTTATGAGAAGGCCGTCGCCAACAAGCCGCAGTTCAACTGGCTTGGCTATCAGGCACCCAAACCCAGCTTTACTGGGGTCAAAGTGTTGGATGATATCGACTTGTCCGTACTGGCCGAATATATCGACTGGACGCCCTTCTTTATTTCCTGGGACTTGGCAGGTAAATACCCCCGCATCCTGACCGACGAAGTAGTGGGCGAAGCCGCCACTGCCCTGTTCAACGACGCCCAGGCAATGCTGAAAAAGCTGATCGACGAAAAGCTCATCAAGGCGCGTGCCGTGTTCGGCTTCTGGCCGGCCAATCAGATACGTAATGATGACCTAGAGGTCTACAGCGACTCCGGTGAAACTCTGGCAACGCTGCATCACCTGCGCCAGCAGACTATCAAGCCGGACGGCAAGCCCAACTTCTCCCTGGCCGACTTCGTAGCGCCCAAGGAAAGCGGCGTAACCGACTACATGGGCGGCTTTATTACCACCGCCGGTATCGGCGCAGAAGAATTGGCAAAGAGCTACGAAGCCAAGGGTGACGATTACAACGCCATCATGGTCAAGGCACTGGCCGACCGTTTGGCCGAAGCCTGCGCTGAGTGGCTGCACGAACGCGTACGTAAGGAGTATTGGGGTTACGCACGTGATGAGCAACTTTCCAATGAGGAACTCATCAAGGAACGCTATAAAGGCATCCGCCCTGCTCCCGGCTACCCGGCTTGCCCGGACCACACCGAAAAAGCCACGCTCTTCGCCCTGCTCGACCCAGAAGCACAGTTCAACCAGGCGGGCCGCAGCGGTGTATTCCTGACCGAACACTACGCCATGTTCCCCGCCGCAGCTGTGAGCGGCTGGTACTTCGCCCATCCGGAAGCGCAATACTTTGCCGTTGGCAAGATCGACAAGGATCAGGTGGAAAGCTACACGCAGCGTAAAGGCCAGGATCTCGCCGTCACCGAACGTTGGCTAGCCCCCAACCTGGGCTACGATAATTAACTAACCTGTAGGGTGGGTTACGCCGCTGGCTGGCCCACCTCTTCCCTCTCCAGATTCTACGTACCTGCCCATGACCACCGAAACGCCCTACCTGCTCGACCAACTCGAACTCGCCGACATGCTCGAAATCGACGGGCTCCATGCGGCCAGCTTTACCTTGAACGATGATCTTCTCGACCAGGCCGATGCTGCCGCCGAAGCCGGTGAGTCTTTTGAAAGCGAAGAGATCGTCCTGACCATCGAAGCGCTGGACGGACGCGAGCGCAAGCGCTGGCAGTTCAGCTACAACAGCGTAATGGAGGCCGAGCACAACACGACGACAAACAGCTGGCTGATCGAGGGCCATCGTCTCGTCTGTTTTGAAGCCATTGGTGCCGACTCGGAAGACGAGTAAAAAAGCCGCTTAAACCCGATCCAATGGACTCAAGACGGCCAGCCCACCGCGATTAAGCACGTGGGTATAAATCATGGTGGTTTTTACATCGGTGTGGCCCAGCAGCTCCTGCACTGTCCGAATATCTTGGCCTTTCTCCAGCAGATGCGTGGCAAAGCTGTGGCGCAACGTATGGGGCGTAGCCAGCTTAACCACCTGAACAGCGCGTTTGAAGCCACGCTGAAGCCTCTGCTCATTGAAGTGATGACGCCTGACGGCACCACTGCGGGGATCAACCGATAAGCCAGAAGCTGGAAACACGTATTGCCAGCCCCACTCCCAAGGTGCTCTAGGGTATTTGCGCGCCAGGGCATCGGGCAGATACACATCACCGCGCCCTTGTGCCACCTCATGCTGATGAAGATGTTTCACATGAGAAAGTTGCGCCTTGAGCGGCTCAATCAAGCGCAGGGGTAACACCGTAACCCTGTCCTTCTGGCCTTTTCCGTCACGAATAAGGATTTCTCGCCGACCAAAGTCGATATCTTTAACGCGCAGCCTGACAGCCTCCATCAACCGCATCCCTGTGCCGTACAGCAAGCTTGAAATAAGCCACGGCTCGTCCTTCAGATTCGCCAGAATCTTCTGCACTTCCTCTATGGATAACACTACAGGTAAACGACTTGGCTTTTTAGCGCGCACATCTTCACCCAGCCAGGGCAAGTCCTGCCGTAATACTTCCTTATAAAGAAACAGAAGCGCAGCCAGCGCCTGATTCTGGGTCGACGCAGCCACATCTTTATTGACAGCCAGATGAGATAAAAAAGACTCAACCTCCGGTGCTCCCATTTCGACCGGATGTCGATAACCATGAAAACGAATGAATCGCTTGACCCACTCGCAATAGACGCGCTCCGTTCGGATCGAGTAATGTTTGAGCCTGATTTGCTCTCGCACTTGATTCAGCAGTCGTGGCTTCCCTTCCATGACGTATAACTCCTTTATACCGTCAGTGCTCCTCGGAAACGTCCACCCTAGACAGGAAGAATGAAGATGACAAGGAAGGTTATCCGTCAAACGCGTCCAGCGTGTTATCCGTCACATGACGTCTAATAATAGTTAGGAACCACAATGGTAATTCCGCTAATCCTCACCGGCCTATTCTTAATGGTTGCAATGCAAATCGCTATATTTTTTATCGCAATCGTTAGGTCGCCTGGGAGTGCAGTTTTATGCTTAATAGTTCCATTGTTTGTATATGTATATGCTAGGAAAGAACCTCGTGCAAAACCATTCCTTTGGGTGTGGTATACGGGGATAGTTCTTTTAACTGCTGGAGTTATAGCCTCAAGTTGAGCTGCGTGTTGTGGCCCCTAACAAGTCGCTCAAATCATTTGCTCCGCTCATTGGGACAGGCTAAAGCCTGCCCCTTAGCTTAATCGTTAGGTATTAGCTTTATGACTGGCGCATCAAAAATTGAAGGCAGCAGATTAATGGTTCTACGCATGGCAGGAGTCGCCATGATTGTTGCCTGCGTTAACTATGCATATATTGGATACATCACTGGAATGATCGAAGTTGGGACAAGGCGTCATTCGTTATTAATGGCAGGTGAAAACCTCTGGCTTGGCTATCTTTTTTTATTATCATCTGCAGTAATATCAACATTTTTATTATTTACAAATAAAAGTCAAACTAAGGAATTTAATACTCTTGCAAAAATATTTGGTGGTGCATGGCTCGTAATACTAGGTGCCTGCATATTGACTAACATAAGGGCAAGCTAACGCCCACCCCTTAACCAGACGTTAGTCCCTGCACTTCACATGACACGCACGTCAAAATCTGAAAAGACAATTGCCGCCGAGCACGAACGCTTTCGGGAACAGTGCCGAAGGCGTATCAAGCCCTCACTTCATCTGTGTGCGGTTTTAACCGTCATTGCGGGACTTGCCGTCTGGCATAACACGGCATATTGGCCCGCGGCACTTGCGTTAATCGGCTTTCCGTCGCTGTTCACGGCAATGGAGATCTGGGGCTACCGCAGGCACAGTAAAGCTTTGCGGGCGCTGCGGGGCAGTGCCTAACAATTCGTATATGGACTCTCCCCACAAGCAGTGAGGATAGCTTTTTCGATCCTGTCGTCAGCGCGGTTGCATTCGTATATCCGGCCTTTACTGGGCACTGCCCTGGCCATTCTGTAGTTCGCGCAGCAGGGGCCAAGCGTTCAAGCGACCACAAAGATCATCATTGTTATCGGCCTTGCTCTGCTGCAGGACTCGCCTGTTCCGACAGTCTCGCTTCTCACCACAACCACTAGAAACTCACTTCATTGTTAGCCTCGCCGTCAGGCAGGCTTTGTGCTTTGCCAGTTACCGCTGAACCGTCGCTCATGGCACCACACCGCCCAGCAGATCCTTACCAGCTTGTTGGCTAATGCCACGGCGGCCTTGTTATGGCCGATGCGTTCAGCGGTGTCCAAGGCCCAACGCTGCAGATGAGTCAGCCGCTCAGGTGTTCGCGCCTTGCAGCGTTTAGCTGCCAATAATGCGGCTCGCGCACCATGAATCAGCAAAGTGCGGACGTAGACGTTGCCTTTGCAACTGATCCGTCCAAGCTTGCGACGTTCCCCACTGCTGTATTCGTTCGGCGTCATGCCCAGCCAGGCGCTGAGGTGTCGGCCGCTGGCGAAACGTTCAGGCTTGCCAACGGCGGTCTTCAATGCACTGGCTGTCAGCAGGCCAATGCCACTGACTTCGTCGAGCTTATGGACTATTTCGTCATCGGCATGCCAGCGTGCCAGTTGCTCCTCGCACTCGCGCATCGACTGTTCATAGAGGTTGACTTCAGCCAGCACTACTTGCAGCGCACCGCGCAAGGCGCGCACTTCGGCCCGCTCGATCAGCTCGCACGCCTGGCGCAGAAAGGGCTTGATGCCATTCGGTGCGTCAACCCCTGCTTCACGCAGGATGCCGCGCAACAGGTTGATGCGTTGAACACGGGATTTCTTCCAACCCTCGCGCAGCTTGTGGAGTTGCTGCACCTGCTGTTGCTGCATACTCTTGACCGGAACCGGGCGGATTTCCTGGCAGCGCGCTGCTTCCAGAATGGCGTCACAGTCGTTGCGGTCTGTCTTGTTGCGTCGCCGATACGGGCGCACGTAACGAGGGTGTAAGAGCACGACACGATGCCCTTTCTCCTGCATCAACCGGCCCCAATGGTGAGCGGTGCCACAGGCTTCCATCACCCACTCGACAGGCTCGAGCTGCTCCTGTACATATTGCGCAAATGCCCTGGAGTCGAGCCGCTTGCGCCGATCCACCCGACCGACCTGAACACTCTCGGCAACCTGGTAAACGGACTTGGCCAAATCAACCGCTATGCGTTTCATTGCACCTCTCCCAGCGAACAGTCACCACTGTGTTATAGAAGAAATGTGGTGCAGGGAGAGTCCATTACAGCCTTCAAACCGTTCGCTTCGCTCGCTGGGACGGGCTAAAGCCCGCCCCTTAACCAAATGTTAGGTAACATGAATAATAATCTCGCCCGTTTGATTTCCGACTACCAAGCCAGTGTTCGTATAGCTGTGCAGCTCATGCAGAAATCTGGCATCCAGTTGCCCCCAACAAACACAGACTGGACTGCTGCGGATATTTCCCAACGCGGGGAGCTATTGGGCGGTATCACCTACTTCAAACATGGCTACGGCTGTGCGGTTAAACTACCTGCAGGCACAGTAGACTTTGACTTCGGGGAGCACGGTGAGATTGATGGCTTCGACGCTTGGCGGCTCATTGGCTTTGCTGGCTTAAGATTGTCCGAGTATGGTTTTGCTACTGAAGACTCGCTCAATGAGTGTTTTAAAGCAGAGGTGGAAGCGGGCTCGCTGGTGTACTCGGGATACATCCTCTACTACATCGCGGATGCCACCTAACAAGCGGTTGAAACCGTTCGCTTCGCTCACTGCGCGAGCTAAAGCCTACTTCTTAGTTAGTCAGACTTGACTGAAGCCAGCATCTGACCGCTAACGCTGAGCAAAAGCATAGGCTTTTGTACTATCTCAACCACACAACAATTCCCTGTCATAAATGGCCGCTATCTCTATACATCGTTAAGTCTTTACACAAACAAAAATCGCATTCCCAGAAGCCCCATCCCAAGGAATGATCTTCTCATAATCATGTTCCAGAACATGAACTTCAAAGTACGGCTGCAATAGCGTCTGTAACTCGTCAAAACTTACAGCCACCATAGGGTGTTCGTCGTGCCATACCTGGCGCTCATCTGCTGTCGTTTTCTCAATGCGAAGTTTTAGCGACTGTCGCTCGCCCTGCCCGCCATAATTCCAGCACGAACTGAAGTTGAATAAACCGTCAGGGTGATTGGCGGTATGCGATACAAATGAGTTGTTGTCGATAGTGTTCTTGTCGACTGCGTTGAAGCAGAAGATGCCATGATTGGCCAGTGCGCCATATACGCTGGCGATACAGGCCCTCAGCCTTTCAACACTTGCGCTGTAATGAATGGAATACAAAAAGCAGGTAATGAGATCGACCGGCTCTTCTACCGTGAAGCTGCACATGTCCTGCAAGGAAAACAGAGCTTCCGGGCAGCGAATGGATGCTCTATCCAGCATGGGTTGGTTGATGTCGAGCCCCGCGCTTTGATAGCCAGCATCAATAAAATGCCGAACATGAGGCCCTGTTCCGCAGGCAAGGTCGAGGTGCCTGCTTCCGCCATTTCCGAATAACTGATGCAGCCGATGAACGCAGTGGCTTTGCGCCTGATAGTTGATATCGGCGCACATGAGATCGTAGTAACCCGACAGATCGGTATAGAGGGCGTTGCCGGGCATGATGACCTGATTTGAGTACAGCGTTGAGGGGCGCGCATCATATCCGAAGCGGGTCATCGTAAGAATGGGCGCTGTGGAAGTAAATCGGCCTCTACGGGCCTATTGTGCGCGATAGCGAGCTTGACTCGCATCGCTTGGAGCGCTCAGAGCAGCATGCTAGATGCCTTGCTGGCTTAACGTTTAAAGAATCTGTCATCCACGCCCTATACCGTAACCTTGGTAAGCAGCGCGTCTCCAGATCGTGTTCAGGCAAGAAGTGTTGAAGCCCTCTCCTTCACTCAAGCTTTATATCACCCAGGAAACGCTCCGCCTCAACAGGAGAGCCAAGATGACAAGGAGCGCTGATGCCCCTTCGAAAGATCAGCTTATTCGTGACCTTACCAAGGCCCGTACCGGCCTGATCCACACCTATGTAATGCATGTTGTGTGGTTTGTGGTCATGTGTGTGTTCTTCACGTTGCAGTGGGAAAAGCACGGTATGCAGGCGTCAGTTCTGCTTACACTCGTCACGCTTCCACCTGTGCTGTTCTACACCGTGCGGGTTCACAAGCTCTGCCGCAGCATTGATCCCAAAGCGCGTACGGTCGGGCTGATGACCGCGTTGATCACAACGTTTGTGTTGAGCCCTTTTGAATCAGGATTGGTTCTTCCAGCCAAGAACCTGATGGCTGCAAACAAGATTCTCAAGGCTCATCAGCAGGTGACGACTCTGGCTTCTGTCGCCAAACAGCCAAACAGCCAAACAGCCAAACAGCCAAACAGCTGGGGCAAGCCTGAGCGGCCTACCTTTACCAGATACCATGCCCTGTTTTTTATCCGATAAAGGTGATGATTCATGATCTCTGTCGAAATTGACGGCTACCGCTTCCATGTACGTGCAGCGGCCGTTGTGGAACACGACAACCATATTCTGCTACACCGAGGCGTGAATGACTCATTCTGGGCATTACCTGGAGGGCGGGTTGAGCCAGGTGAAAACGCCCAGGCCACACTTGTTCGCGAAATGATGGAGGAGCTTGATGAGCCTATCGTCTGTGGCGAGCTACTATATTTGGTTGAAAATTTCTTTGATTATTTAAACAAGCCAAATCATGAAATCGGCTTGTACTTTCACGCTCAGCTTCATAGCCACTCTGCCCTTCTCGATAAGTCGCGTACCCATAACGGCACTGAGGCTGGAACATCATTAGAGTTTCGATGGTTTCCCAGGGCATCCCTTCGTGATGTAGACCTGCGCCCTGCCTTTTTGCGTGAGTCGCTTTCCTTACCGACGCTTAACTTTCAGCATGTTGTGCAGCGAGGTTAAAACCTGCTTGGCTATACCCTTTCTCCCCTGAGTAACGTGTACGGTTGGTCTTGCACTCATTTGGCTTGCACGTTAAGCCGTGCCACCCTATTTCACTACCTACCTTAGTAGCCTTATAGGCTCGCGCCGCTTCGATTGCGTCTATAGTGGAAGAGCCGCGTATCGTGGCATCACCTGAAGCAAACAACTCGAATAAGGAATTGCTGAGTGAGCATGTTTAGTCGACGTCGTATTCTGGCGTCCATGGCAGGAGGGGCTGCGGGCCTTGCGCTAATCAATCTTCAAGGGTGCTCGTCGTTCGGGTCAGGCGGTTCTGGCCAGACCAACGATTGGGCCATGGCCGATGCGATCCGCCGCAAGACCACCGTCCCCCGCTTTCCAAACGTAGACTTCGATATCCGCCGCTATGGCGCGGTAGGCGATGGTCGTACCGATAACTCCAAGGCTTTTGCCGCCGCTATTCAGGCCTGCTCCGCTGCTGGCGGTGGTCGGGTACTGGTAACCGGTGGCGATTACCTGACCGGCCCCATCCACCTCAAGTCCAACATCAACCTGCATATCGAAGAAGGCGCAAAGATTCGCTTCATTACCGATCCCAAGGCTTATCTACCTGCGGTATTCACCCGCTGGGAAGGCATGGAGCTGATGGGTTATTCGCCGCTGATCTACGCGTACCGCCAGAAGAACATTGCCATTACCGGCAAGGGCGAACTGGACGGCCAGGCGGACCGCACTACGTGGTGGCCCTGGAAAGGCAACAAGGAGTGGGGTGTAGAAGGTTATCCTTCTCAGGATGCCGGTCGCGAAGCGTTGATGAAGGATGTGGAGGCTGGCGTACCGCCAGAGCAACGGCTATATGCCGAAGGCTACTATTTCCGCCCACCTTTCGTGCAGCCTTACCTATGCGAGAACGTGCTGATCGAGGATGTGCGCATCGTACGGGCACCCTTCTGGCTCTTGAATCCAGTGCTGTGCGAAAACGTGACCGTGCGCGGCGTGCACCTGGAAAGCCTGGGCCCGAACTCGGACGGCTGCGACCCTGAGTCCTGCCGCAACGTAGTGATCGAGAATTGCTTCTTCAATACCGGTGACGACTGCATTGCCATCAAGTCCGGACGTAATGCGGATGGGCGCCGGATCAATCGACCTGCCGAGAACATTGTCATCGCCAACTGCAAGATGGAGGCAGGCCATGGCGGTGTCGTGATTGGCAGCGAGATCTCGGGCGGCGCACGAAACATCTTTGTCGAGCATTGCAGCATGAGCAGCCCTGATCTGGAGCGCGGTATCCGCTTCAAGACTAACTCCATACGCGGCGGCGTAATCGAACATATTCGCTATCGGGATATCACCATTGGTGAGGTCCAGAATGCGATCGTCATAGACTTCCACTACGAGGAAGGCGATACCGGGAAGTTCGACCCAACGGTGCGCGATATCGAGATTCGCAACCTCGTCTGCCAGCGTGCCGATCAGGTATTCCAGGTTCGCGGCTTCGAACGGGCACCTATAAAAGACCTACGACTGGTGGATGTTCATTTCCAAAAGGCAGGTGGCATTGGTGTGCTTGAGCACGTGGAGGGTCTGACTGCACAGAACGTCACCATCAACGGGCAACCGTTTACCAGATAGCGGCATAAGATCAGGGCGGGTCGGATAAGTCCCGCCCTTTTCGTGCATCCCAGGTAAACTAGTCTTCTTTTCTGACGTTTGCCTCTCCTCATGACTGACTCCATTCGCCTTTCTAAACGCCTCATTGAACTGCTGGGCTGCTCGCGCCGTGAGGCTGAGCTGTATATCGAAGGGGGTTGGGTAACGGTCGATGGCAATGTTATCGACGAGCCGCAATTTCAGGTTCACGCCGAAACGGTGGCATTGCTACCAGGCGCTTCGGCTACCCCGCTGGAGCCGGTAACGTTTCTGGTCTATCAGCCCGCTGGCATCACCTCACTGCCAGACGCTGACAAGCATCTGCTTAGCCGTGAAACGCACTGGGCGGAAGACCCAAGCGAGCGGCCGGTACTCAAGGGGCATTTTGCTCGCTTAAAGCCAGGGCTGGCATTGCAACCCGGCGCGGAAGGGTTGGCGGTTTATAGCCAGGACTGGCGGACGCTGCGCAAACTGACTGAGGATGCAGCCAAGCTTGAACAGGAATATGTCGTTGAAGTCAGCGGTGAGATAGTGCAGAACGGGCTGGAACGCCTCAAACGCGGTCATACCCATAAAGGCCAGACACTTCCTGCCTGCAAGGTCAGCTGGCAGAACGAGACACGCTTGCGTTTCGCCATGAAGAATCCCGCACCTGGAATCATTCAGCGCCTTTGTGAAAGCGTTGGGCTAAAGGTAGTCAGCATGAAGCGTCTGAGAATAGGCGGCGTTTCGATGGGCAAGCTCCCCTTGGGGCAGTGGCGCTACCTTTCACTTCAGGAACGCTTCTAACCGCGCTGCTCTTTACGTCTTTCACGCTTACCCAAGGATCACCCGCATGCTCAATAACGATGTATTACGCAGCGTTCGCTACATGTTGGATATCAATGACCGGAAGGTTGCCGATATCTTTAAACTGGCTGGCAAAACGGTCAGCTCAGATGACATTACCGCCTTTCTCAAACGAGATGATGAGGCCGGGTTCGAGCTGTGCCCGGATGAGTTGATGGCCAGCTTTCTGGATGGTCTGGTCTTCCACCTACGCGGCAAGGACGAGAGCCGCCCCGCCCCTCCGCTTGAGCTGCCGGTTACGAACAACCTGGTGATGAAAAAGCTACGCGTGGCCTTTGAGCTCCGGGAAGAAGACATTTTGCAGATTTTGCAATCCGTAGACTTCACTATCACCAAGCCAGAGCTCAACGCGGTGTTTCGCAAGTTTGGACACAGCAACTACCGCACCTGTGGCGATCAGTTATTACGAAATTTCCTGAAGGGCCTGACGTTACGCGTGCGAGGCTGACCTACCCGTAGCAACCGTATTCCGCCTTATGAATCAGTAGTCTATTTCATGCGCATCCACGACGTTCAAAACCGCCTTGCCGACCTCGGCGCCAAACCCATGCACATCGGACGCGTCAGTCGCGCCTGGCTGAAAGGCCTGCCACTCGACACCGGGACACGGCATCAGCAAACGGAAAACTTTCTGCCGCTGACCGTTCGTGAAGGGCTACCTGAGCTTGCCCGCACACTCGACGGGCTTGCTCGATTGAAATCAGAGCACCCTGCTGCCGATGGCTCAGCGCGCCTGCTGGTAGAGCTGACCGACGGACAGATGGTGGAAAGCGTACTGTTGCCTCGGGATGGTCTGTGCGTCTCTACACAAGTGGGGTGTGCAGTGGGCTGTGTATTCTGCATGACGGGCAAGAGTGGTTTGCTGCGCCAGGTGGGTAGCGCTGAAATTGTGGCTCAGGTGGCGCTGGCTCGTCGTTTCCGGTCGGTCAAGAAAGTGGTCTTCATGGGGATGGGCGAGCCGGCCCATAATCTGGACAACGTACTGGAAGCGATCGATCTGCTCGGCACAGAGGGCGGCATCGGCCACAAGAACCTGGTGTTTTCAACCGTGGGGGACATGCGCGTATTTGAGCGTCTGCCTCAGCAAACCGTCCGTCCAGCCCTGGCGCTCTCGCTTCACACGACCCGTGCCGACCTGAGACAACAGCTGCTGCCTAAGGCCCCCCGGATAGATCCGGAAGAACTGGTCGAACTTGGCGAAGCCTATGCTCGTCAGACGGGTTATCCCATCCAGTATCAGTGGACGCTCCTGGCCGATATCAATGATAGCCAGGACGAACTGGACGGTATCCTGCGCCTGCTCAAGGGCAAGTATGCCGTTATGAACATGATTCCCTACAACAGTCTGGAGAGTGATGATTACCAGCGACCACGCGGTGAGCGTATCGTTGAGATCGTCCGCTATCTCCACAGCCGTGGTGTATTGACCAAAGTCCGTAATTCAGCCGGCCAGGATATCGAGGGTGGTTGCGGGCAACTTAGAGCGCGCGCCGTGCAGACCGTTGACAGCAAGCGGCTGATCAAGCGGGTCCGCTAAGCGCCACCCCGCCCTGGCGGCACTACCGTACCGCTTTACACATGGACATCTTTTTGCCTGAGGCCTGCTCACTGTAGACAGGCTCGCAGCAATAAGGATGTCCATGAAACTCTCCCCATACGATCATTACCTCTTCTGCGTCCATGCCGTTATGGTTGCCACTACAAGCAGGTCGAGCGCGAGAAGATCTACCTTTCCAAT
This sequence comes from Pseudomonas sp. LTJR-52, assembly GCF_003691465.1. Taxonomy (NCBI): domain Bacteria; kingdom Pseudomonadati; phylum Pseudomonadota; class Gammaproteobacteria; order Pseudomonadales; family Pseudomonadaceae; genus Pseudomonas; species Pseudomonas sp. LTJR-52. The sequence continues at coordinate 2,058,192 of NZ_CP033105.1, read as the reverse complement.
GATGACGAAGCTACCTGCTTCGATCTGATCGGCGCAAAGAGGTGCCTAGTCTCCAGCTCAACGATGGCAGCCGCATGGATGAGCGTCTTGATAATGCCTGAAAGCTGGATGAGCTGGGCAACCTAGAGCGTGTCATACGCACCGGAGCCGATATCAGTGCCACTCTTGAATGCATCGACAGCATACGTCTCGCCATTAATGGCCTGCTGGTTCCGCGCAGTGTTGCGATTAGCCCGCCGGAATTCGTAACCCAATCGGGGCGCGATTATTTTTAGCTGCGCAAGGAAGCGATGATTGAGCGCTTATTTGAGCAAGACCTTGAGGAAATACCCCTCCGCAAGCAAAGCGCAGAAAAAATGCTTGTAGAGCTAAAGGTTTTGCCCATACCGGCAGATAATGGTAACACCCTTAGCTGGGACGACGTACTGATCTATCCAACGCTGCGCAACCTGACGATGGTCAAGGGCTTGGCTATGCCACCCCATGTAAGCCACTACGTTGAGTTCGTAGCCGCACTTACCGGCACGTACACCTACTACGACAGAGCCTCGTAAGCAGTCGTTTAAGGCAAAGCGTTTCATCTGCCGGTGCGAAGCGATAGGTTTGTACACGACCTGTGCAGGAAGGAAACCTGTTAGCTCAAAGGCCTCTGCCCTGGCAGACGCAAAAAGGATCTGTACGATGCCGGATATCGATATCCATCAAGACCCCTTCGTTCAAGGCCTGAAGGAGCGCTTGCCCAGCGACCTGAAAGAGTCGTTCACCGAGGAGCAGCTCCAGGCGCTCAAGGTTGCGTTTGGCGCCCGCCAATGGGGAAAGCATGCGGTTGACCTTCGCGCCACGTTCAAACTGTGGCGCTGGCGGTACTACTGTGTGTTCCTGGTTGGCCGCAACCGCCGTGATCTGTCCCGGCGCCAGCATGAATTGTCCCAAATGGCTAAAGCCTTTGTGATTGCTATCTTCTTGCTGTTTAGCCTCGCTGTCGGCTTGGTCATTCTTTATCTAATCAAATCCGCCCTGAACATCGATATCTTTCCTGATTTCTCATTCGGGGTATGGACCTGGTTCAAGAGCCAGTTCAACTAGCCTATCGTTTGTTAAAAAGCAGCATCCCAATAGTACTGGGATGCTGCCTTGCCATGCCTGCTTGAATCACCCCTTATCGCCCAAATCGATTTTTATATAAAAAAACATCACTTTTAAGCATATACGGGTGCTGTTATCGTGGGCATATCTGATAAGAACGCGCAGTCGTGCGCGCACAGCCTTAGCCTGAGCAGGATTTTTAATGTACGTATACGACGAATACGACCAGAGGATCGTCGAGGAACGCGTCAAGCAGTTCCGCGATCAGACCCGCCGTTATCTGGCTGGTGAGCTTTCAGGCGAAGAGTATCGCCCACTCCGCCTGCAGAACGGCCTGTATATCCAGCGTTACGCCCCTATGTTGCGTATCGCAGTACCGTATGGCCTGCTCAACACCAAGCAAGTACGTAAACTGGCGCAGATCGCCCGCGACTACGACAAAGGGTATGCCCATGTCAGTACGCGCCAGAACTTTCAGTTCAACTGGCCTGAGCTTGAAGAGATCCCGGATATTCTGGCCGAGCTGGCTACGGTGCAGATGCATGCCATCCAGACCAGTGGCAACTGTATTCGTAACACAACAACCGACCAGTTCGCCGGTGTAGCGGCGGACGAGCTAGTCGACCCGCGTCCCTGGTGCGAGATCATCCGCCAGTGGTCGACCTTCCATCCCGAATTTGCCCACCTGCCACGCAAGTTCAAGATTGCCGTGAACGGCGCCAAGATGGACCGTGCCGCCATCGAGGTTCATGACATTGGTCTTGAGGCAGTCAAGAACGAAGCGGGCGAGCTTGGCTTCCGCGTGTTGGTAGGTGGCGGACAAGGCCGTACACCTTACGTAGGTGCGTTCATCAAGAACTTCCTGCCATGGCAGCATCTACTGACCTATCTGGAAGCGATCCTGCGCGTCTATAACCGTTATGGTCGTCGGGATAACAAGTTCAAGGCACGCATCAAGATCCTGGTGAAGGCGCTGGGTGAAGAAGCTTTTGCCGAAAAGGTCGAAGCGGAATGGGCGCATCTTAAAGACGGCCCTAGCACCCTGATCGAAGCAGAAGTCGAGCGCGTGTCCAAGTTCTTTGTTGATCCGGCTTATGAAGCGCTCGAAAACCAAAGCGAGGCCTTGACTAAGCTGGACGCCGAGAATCCGGGCTTTGCCCGCTGGAGAAGCCGCAACACCTTCCCGCACAAGAAGCCGGGCTACGTAGCGGTAACGCTATCCCTCAAGCCCACCGGCACAGCGCCTGGCGATATCACTGATAAGCAGCTCGACACCGCTGCCGATCTGGCGGACCGCTACAGCTTTGGCGAGCTTCGTACGTCCCACACGCAAAACATCATCCTGGCAGATGTCCGTCAGGATCAGTTGTTCACGCTGTGGAACGAACTGCGCGAGAATGGTTTTGCGACACCAAATGTGGGCCTTTTAACGGATATGATCTGCTGCCCAGGCGGCGATTTCTGTTCCCTGGCGAATGCCAAGTCCATTCCGGTGGCCGAGTCGATCCAGCGCCGCTTCGATGATCTGGACTATCTGTTCGACATCGGTGATATCGACCTGAACATCTCCGGCTGCATGAACGCCTGCGGGCATCACCATGTAGGCCATATCGGTATTCTGGGCGTAGACAAGAAAGGCGAAGAGTTCTACCAGGTGTCGCTCGGCGGCTATGCCGGTCGTGACGCCAGCCTGGCAAAGATCCTGGGCCCCTCCTTTGCTCAGGACGAAATGCCGGATGTAATCGAGAAGATCATCAATGTCTACGTCGATCAGCGCACCGAAGATGAGCGTTTTATCGATACCTACCGCCGTATTGGCATCGACCCCTTCAAGGAGCGCGTCTATGCAAAGAATCATTAAGGGACGTGAGGTCGTTACCGATAACTGGCACCTGCTGCCAAAGGAAACCACCTTTGAGGAAATTCCCAACAGCGATAACGTCATCATCCCCGCTGCGCTCTGGCTTGAGCATGGTCATGCCTTGACGACACGCGATGGTGGGCTGGGCGTTTGGCTGGACAGTGATGAAGAGCCGGAAAGCATTGCTGACTCCCTGGAGCATTTTCAGGTAATCGCCATTAATTTTCCGGCCTTTACTGACGGTCGCGGCTTCAGCTACGCGCGCTTGCTGCGGGAGCGGTTTGGTTACAAGGGAGAGCTTCGCGCCATTGGCGATGTGCTCCAGGACCAGCTCTTTTTCATGCAGCGTTGTGGCTTTGATGCCTATGTGATCCGTGCAGATCGTGATCCAGAAGCAGCCCTGGCAGGCCTGGACGATTTCACGGTTGCCTACCAGAGCAGTGTAGATCAGCCCCAACCGCTTTTCCGGCGACGCTTGGCCTGATGAAAAAAGCCCCGTATTAGCGGGGCTTTTTTATAGGCTATGCATTCATTGAAGATTGACGAGTGCCCGTCCGATCATTTTACCTGCCAACATCTGATTGATAGTGCTTGGCAGATCATCAAGCGGTACTTCTCGTGTGATTTCATCCAGCCCCTCCAGCCTCCACTCTGCCGAAAGCTTTTCCCACATGGCTGCTTTTACAGATAGGGGCAACTCTACCGAGTCTACACCCAGTAGATTGACACCACGCAGAATGAACGGAAAGACCGATGCCTTGAAACCACTGCCAGCCGTCAGGCCGCAGCTGGCAACGCTTGCGCCATAGCTCAGGGACTTCACGATATTGAACAGGATGTCACCGCCCACGGTGTCCACCGCGCCGGCCCATTGTTCTTTTAAAAGCGGCTTTTCGATACCATCCAATACCGTGGCACGATCCAGGATCTGTTGTGCGCCAAGGTGATGGAGAAACTCGGCCTGCTCCAGCTTGCCTGTGGAAGCCGCTACTCGATAGCCCAGCTTGCTCAACAACTTGATGGCAAGGCTTCCAACACCACCACAAGCACCCGTTACCAGAACAGTACCCGCTTCCGGTACCAGGCCTGCATGCTCAAGCTTGTCGATACACAACCCAGCCGTCAGGCCTGCTGTACCCAGCGTCATGGCCTCACGTAGCGACAAAGCCTCAGGCCGCTTGATCACCCAGGCAGCAGGAACACGAATGTATTGCCCGAAACCTCCCGGCGTATCCATGCCAAGGTCATACCCCGTCACGATGACCTCGTCGCCTTCTTTAAACTCATCCGACTGAGATTCGACCACGATACCGGCCGCGTCGATACCAGGGGTATGAGGATAACGTCGTGTAACACCGCGATTACCAATCGCCGACAGGGCATCCTTGTAATTGAGCGAGGAATAACAGACCTTGATCAGCACCTCGCCAGCGGGCAGTTCATCGATACGGCGCTGGATGACCTCTTGCTGGAATGCCCCATGAGGGCCTTCCGTAATCCAGAGCGCCTTGAAAGTATCCATCTACCTTCTCCTAATCGTGATGCCTGAAAACCTGGGCATTATTGCCAGGGGCGATGCTGAGTGAATCTACCCCACCATGTCGTAACCAGTCGGTCGACAGTGGCGCTAGCAAACAGACCTACGCGCTCAGGCAATGTCTTTCTTTCAATAAAGCGAACCTGGAAAAGCTCTGCCACTTTGGCTCGCTCGCACAGGTACTCGTCACTGGTCTTGAGTTCATCAACCAGACGTTTACCCAATGCCGACTCACCGAGCCATACTTCTCCTGTGGCCACCTCATCCATGATCAGTTGCGGGCGATACCGATTCACGAAGTTTTTGAAGAGTTCATGGGTTTTCTCCAGGTCTTCCTGGAATTTCTCGCGCCCTTTTTCCGTATTTTCACCGAATACCGTCAAGGTGCGCTTGTATTCGCCAGCCGTAAGAACCTCATAATCGACATCGTGCTTTTTCAGCAGCTTGTGAACGTTGGGTAGCTGGGCAACAACACCGATCGAGCCCAGAATGGCAAATGGCGCACTCAGGATGCGATCACCGATACAGGCCATCATGTATCCGCCGCTGGCAGCAACTTTGTCGACACAGATCGTCAATGGAACACCTGCCTGACGGATGCGTGCCAGTTGCGAGGCTGCCAGCCCATAGCCATGCACCATGCCTCCACCGCTCTCTAAGCGAACGACCACTTCATCCTTGGAAGTTGCCATCGTTAATACGGCCGTCACCTCATGGCGCAGTTGCTCAGTGGCAGACGCTTTGATGTCGCCATCGAAATTCAGCACATAGACGTGGCTCTTGGCAGCCCCTTTCTTGCGATTGGCCTTTTCTGCTTTCGCCTCCTCCTTGCGCATCGTCTTGAAGCGTTCCTTGTCAAGGACGCTCTGCTGCAAGCGGAGCCGTAGCGATTTGTAAAAATCATTCAGTTTCTGGACTTCAAGGTGTCCTCCCGTGGCACGCTTGCCTTTACTGCGTAGGGCAGCGATAAAAATCAGCACCGCCATGATGGCAATGACAACCGTAACGGTCTTAATTAGAAAACTGGCGTAATCCGCAAAAAAATCCACATGCTCTCCTTACTGTCGACAAGCCTTCAGCTCATCCACGACTCTTGATCCACTAAGCATACTCATGGCTACGCTTGCCAGCCAGCGGGACACCCAGGCAACTACAGCGCATTCAAACAACCGTATGATTTTCCATTGACAGCGAACACTAGCCACCCTACTCTCGATTCATTGCCGCTGATGAGCGGCTGGGCTAACCGCGGACGCGTCCGCATTCACGTACGACCCCCTAAGGATTCCGCATATGAGCAGTGCTGACATCATCAAAAACCTGAAAAGCAAGTTCAATCCTGATGCGGCCGCCGGCCTGGATCTCACTTATCAGTTTGACATCGAAGATGGTGAGAATTATCACCTGGTTGTGAAAGATCAGACTTGCGACGTCAAGGCAGGCAATGCTGACGAGCCGGATTGCACGCTCATCATGAATACCGACACGCTCAAAGGCATCGTTTCTGGCGAAACGGATGGCATGCAGGCCTTCATGGCTGGCAAGGTTCGCGCCGAAGGCAACATGATGCTGGCCATGAAGCTCAGCGAATTGTTCCCTAACTAAGCACGTGAAAGCCGGAGCATGCTCCGGCTTTTTTATAGCGGAGAAATGACATGAGCGTAGCGTTCGATCTTGCCGGCAAGACAGCATTTGTCTCTGGCGCAAGCCGCGGCATAGGTGCTGCTATCGCCCATTTGCTCGCTGCGCAGGGTGCTCATGTCATCGTATCCAGCCGCAAGGCCGACGGCTGCCAATTGGTTGCAGACGCGATTAACCAGACTGGCGGTCAGGCAACCGTCATGCCCTGCCATATCGGGGACCTTGATCAGATCAGGCAGACGTTTATCCACATCGGTGAGCGCTTTGGCTCTTTAGATATCCTGGTTAACAATGCCGCTATCAATCCGCAGTTCGGGCATATTCTCGACACGGACGCCGAGGCATTTCAAAAGACGGTTGATGTCAATATCCGCGGATATCTGTTCATGTCCATCGAGGCGGGCAAATTGATGCGCCAAGCCGGCACGGGCGGAAGCATTATTAACATAGCCTCGGTCAACGGCGTTTCGCCGGGCCTCATGCAGGGTGTTTACTCCATCACAAAGGCGGCGGTTATCAACCTCACCAAAGTCTTTGCCAAGGAATGCGCCAGTTTTGGCATCCGCTGCAACGCCTTGCTTCCCGGCCTTACCGATACACGCTTTGCATCAGCATTGGTCAATAATCCCTCCATCCTCAATCTGGCGCTTCAGCAGATCCCACTCAAGCGTGTCGCACAACCGGACGAGATGGCTGGCGCAGTGCTGTACCTTGCCAGTGATGCGTCAAGCTATACCACCGGTACGATCCTAAACGTCGACGGTGGCCTCTTGGCATAACCGCCTGGGCTTTCTAACACCTCCATTATTAGGCACTATACGGCCCGCCCCGCCGGGATGGCGGTCTTGTCGAGCTGTAGTTATGCCTTATGATTTTGCGCTTGAACCCATCACACTCATTATCCTCGCGGCCGTTGCCTTTCTTGCAGGCTTCATCGATGCCATTGCTGGCGGAGGCGGCCTGCTGACGGTTCCCGCCCTGCTCCTTGCTGGCGTACCTCCTCACTTGGTACTGGGTACGAACAAGCTGAGTTCGACCTTTGGCAGCGCAACGGCAGCCTATACGTTCTATCGCAAGAAACTGTTTACGCCCCTCAAATGGAAAAATGCCCTGAGCGCTACCGCACTGGGCGCAGCCGCAGGTGCAATCGGCGCACATTATCTTCCTGCACATTGGCTGGACCGGCTACTTCCGCTCGCCGTATTCGGATGCGGTATCTACCTGCTGTTTGGTCGGCTGCCTGAAGCTCCGCTGGATGCTGATGCTCAGATCCCTCGGAAGCGGCAATGGCCACAAGGGCTGGGACTGGGGTTTTACGATGGTTTGATCGGACCAGGCACGGGCGCTTTCTGGACGATCAGCACACTCATTCTTTACCGGATCGATCTCGTTAGGGCCAGCGGCGTAGCACGCACGATGAATTTTGTCAGCAATGGCGTAGCCCTGGCGGTGTTTATCTGCCTTGGCCAAGTGGTCTGGATGCTTGGACTGACCATGGGTATTTCGCTGATGTTTGGCGCCTACCTGGGCGCCCATACCGCCATAGCCGGAGGCGCAAAATTCATACGCCCCCTGTTTATTCTAGTCGTACTGGCACTGACGGCGCGTTTAGTCTGGCAACACTGGTTCGGGCATGCCTAGCCTGCGCGCGATATAAAGCTCTATGAGGAAACGGGCAATGGACTGTTTGGCTGGCAGCTGGGGCAGATTATCCAGCTTGAACCATTGGGCATCTTCGATTTCCTCCGGCTGGCAAACAATATCTCCGCCAGCATACTCGGCATGGAAGCCCAGCATTAATGAGTGAGGAAAGGGCCAGCTCTGACTTCCCAGGTAGTGCAGGTTCTTGACGTCGACGGCTACCTCTTCCTTGACCTCACGCGCCACGCACGCCTCGATGGTCTCACCTGGCTCTACAAACCCAGCCAAGGTACTGTAAACGCCCGGTGCGAAGCGCGGAGAGCGCGCCAGTAAGACTTCATCATCCCGAGTAATCAGCACAATGATACTGGGTGACAAGCGTGGATACTGGGTCAGGCCGCAAGCAGGACAATTAAGCCCACGCTGCCCTTTGATGATCACAGTAGGCGTGGCGCAGCGGCCACAGTAACGATGGTCGTTCGCCCAAGTGCCAATCTGTGCGGCATAACCCAACATCTTGAAGACGGCATGCTCGGCCTTGAGCATCAACGGACGAAGAGGCTGCCACTCATAACCTTCAAGTTCGGGAGCAGACACGACTTCATACAAGGCAACAGCCTGTCCATCGAAATAGCCCAAGCCGTAGATACCGGATGTTGTCAGCTCTTTTAAAAACGGAGAACTCTGAGAAAACAGAACATTGTCTTCTCGGGTCAGAAAACCCATCGGACTATGGACAATGATCAAACTATCAACACTGCCTGACAGGTCCAGGCAACCCGGCTCCCAATGACTCATGCTGCGGCAACAGGCCTCCACCCTAGGGCACTTACACTCTCGGTAGCCAGCTCGAGGATATCGGGCTGCCCAGAACGGGACGCCATTGCGCCGCTTTCAAGGAAGAACTCGATGCTGCTCAATGCATCCGCCAGTACTTCGAGTAGCGAAGCAGTCGGCATGTTCAAATTATTCACCATATGCGCCTGAATATACTGGGCGCAGATACCAGTCAGTTCCGCCGCACGGGTATGCTCCAGAAACAACAGAGCACCTCTCACGTTATGCAACGTTGCAGGGACATTGGCCAGGTGTATGGCTTCACCCCTGGCGTCCAGATACGCCGAAATGGATTGCTTGGCATTGGAAAGCCCCGTCTTGGCTTCAGCTAGTAATAGCATCTGAGCCTCGTTCAACAGGTGGTTGCCAAACGACTCGCCCTCCTGCCCCGGCGACGCGGGTACTGGGCAGGTTTCCTTGTCGGTTTCGTGCTCAAAACAGGAAACCAAGCTTTCCACATAAAGGATGGCATCGGCGAGATTATCGAGCTGTACCTGTTCTACCGCTCCGGCTTTGGCCCACTGATTCAGCACGGGCAAATGTGCTTGCAGGGCTTGACCCGCGGAAGGCTGTCCTACCATGATCAATGTCTTCGCCAGAATACCCAGCTGGATATAGAGTCGGGCATATGCATCAGGCTCAGCCACACGCCGCTCTACAAGATCCAGCAGTTCCTTAACGGTTGCCAACTCTTCATGAATCGCTTGCGAAAGCGATTGCATAACCGCCTGGCTTGGTCCTGTCAGCCTGCGATATTCTCTGTCGAGCATCGCGTCGGTATAGGGCAGCGTATCGATGGAGAACGCTTCTCGCAGCTCTTCAGCGCGGGCACCCGAGCTTTCCGACAAGGCGATAAGGTACAGGAGATCCTTCAGGATACTACGAGGCGGTTCGTACTCCGGTACCGTCAACAGCTGACGGAGCTCACGGTCAAGACGCGAAAACAGATGCTTCCGGGACCGGTGAAGTAGCAGGTCGCCCTCTCGAAAAGCTTCAATAGCAGCCGCACCGACCCAACACAGCCTTGCTCCCGCTTGATCACATAAAAGATGGTCGAGGCGCGTCAGTGCACGCTCCATCAAGTTGAGGCTCGCCTTGGGGTTCTGCTCCTTAAGCAGGCCCAGCAAGCCAATCTGATACATTTGCCGCATGCGACGCGCTAGACTGCGCTGCTCGTTGAGAGACAAGTCATCAGTACGTGAGACAGGGTTACGTGGCAGATCCAGCCGGACCGTGAAGAAATAGCATTCAGGTAACGCGGGTTGCCCCGTCACGCGACGCAACTCGTTAATAGCAGGCAGTAACAGCTCCGGCATTTCTTCATAACGGCTGCGGAACTGCTCAAGGTAACGACGCAATACATGCAGGGCGTGACAGAGCGCCATCAAATGGTCGTCACGCTCTGCGCCAGCACCTGCCGGAATGTCAGTCACCAGCTCAAATGTTTCGTGGGCGAGTAGCTCGGCTCCAGCCAGCTCAATAAGGGAAAGGGCACCGCGAATCTGATAAATGCACTCGACGGCACGCTGGAGCAGACTACTGCAGTGCCGCTCCATAATGAAACGCTCTAAATTCTGTTCAGCCTGATCGATGGTCGCGAACAATTCGTCGCGCACCAGACTCAGTGCTCTCGCTCCGGTAACCATACCGTCAAACGCCTCCTGCGCTACATCCGCTTGCCATCAGTCCGGAAACTCCGGAGTTTGCCTGCTCATTTGCGCCGCCAATGCGATACGCAAATCGGTTGATTGCAGCATTGCCGCATTCCATGTGGCGATGTAATCCAACCCCTCATTTACCCGATGATCACGCATATAACCGATCATCGTCTTAGTACCGCGTATAGCCAGCGGTGATTTGGCAGCGATGGTATGCGCCAATAAAAATACGTCTTCCATCATCTGCTCAGCCGTTGCATAGATACGGTTGACCAGCCCCATGGAATACGCTTCCTCACCACTGAAAGATCGCCCTGTGTAAGCCAGCTCTCGCAGCATGCCTTCACCGACCAGATGAGGCAGGCGTTGCAATGAGCCCAGGTCAGCCACCATGCCTAGATCAATTTCCTTCAAGGCAAATTGAGCTCCGGCTGTGGCATAACGCATGTCGCATGCGGCTATCAGGTCAACAGCCCCACCCAGGCAATATCCCTGGATAGCAGCCAGAACCGGCTTGCGACACTGATCGACTGCGTTCAAAGACGATTGAAGTTCAAGAATCTTGGAGCGTAATAACTCCGAATTGCGGCCTACGTCACGTCCAAGCTGACCGGCGGTCTCGCCAAGTAACGAAAGGTCTATACCGGAAGAAAAATGAGGACCTGCGCCTGACAGCACAACGGCCCGTACTGAACGCTCTTGATCAGCCCAGTGAAAGAGACTGCGTATCTCCTGCCAGAACTCAGCGTTCATGGCATTGATCTTTTCGGGTCGATTGATAATCACATGAGCGACCTTATCGACACGCTCAAGACGGAACGCGCTGAATTCTTCCATCTGCTCCTCTTCCAAGCTGGAACGATTCTCGAAAACGGGGTAGCGGACAATCAAAAGCCGCCTTGCCTTGATAGCGATATGCCGCTACTCATACTGCGACTTTAGTCACATCATAAAGCAATACGGTTCAGTTGATAATTCGAAATATTTGCACTGATGTGCCAAACAGGCGTTTCCGAGCGTCTGCGTGACATTTTGACAGGAACTGTTCAGCTGCGAAGACATAGCGATAGGGAAACAACCTTGGCAGTTCACCTAAACTGCCAAGGTATAAAAGAGGTCAATGCTGGGTGGTTTGCTCTTCCATCTGAGCCCATAACGCTGGGGCGCCTGCAGATTTCTCAATGGCAGCCAGACGCGCAGCATGATCAGCCAATTCAGCCTCACTTGCCTTGATGACTCGCGTCCTGGCACGGTCCACTGGCAGACGGCGAATCGGGCTGATACCGCTGTCATTTCCATTACCTTCCTGCCCCTGCCCGGCAAGGGACAGAGAGGTCTGCCCACCGGTCATGGCCAGATAAACATCGGCCAGGATCTCAGAGTCCAACAAGGCGCCGTGCAGCTCGCGGTTCGAGTTATCCACTCCATAACGCTTGCACAGCGCATCCAGGCTATTACGCTGACCTGGATGACGCCCACGCGCCATCATGAGAGTATCGAGTACCGTGCAATGATCTGTAATCTCTGCCCACTCAGGTCGATCACCTAGCAGACGAAACTCGTTATTGATAAAGCCGATGTCGAACGCGGCGTTATGAATGATCAGCTCAGCGCCCTTGATAAACTCAAAGAATTCTTCTGCAATGTCACGAAAGCGCGGCTTGTCCGCCAGGAACTCACTGGTGATGCCGTGAACGGCGATAGCACCTTCGTCAATCTCGCGATCAGGATTGAGGTAGACATGAAAATGCCGGCCCGTCAGTCGACGACCAATAACCTCAACACCACCAATCTCGATGATTCGGTGCCCGTCGGTAACGGGCATACCGGTTGTTTCCGTATCGAGTACTACGCTACGCATCTAAAGTCACCTATCACACTGTCCGCAGGGCACGGATCTCATCAACACCACGATTAGCCAGCTGGTCAGCCCGCTCGTTACCGTGATGCCCGGTATGTCCTCTTACCCACTCCCACTCGACTTCATGTCGAGCCACCTGGGCATCGAGGGCTTGCCACAAATCGGCATTCTTGACCGGCTGTTTGGCAGCAGTTTTCCAGCCGCGAGCCTTCCAGCCACGCAACCACTCTGTGATACCACGCATCACGTATTCGGAATCTGTCACGATTCGTACGTGACATGAACGCTTGAGCGCTTCAAGCGCGCGGATGGCGGCCATCAGCTCCATTCGATTGTTGGTCGTAACGGCCTCCCCGCCCCACAATTCCCGCTCGTTGCCCTTGTAGACCAGCAAGGCACCCCAACCGCCAGGGCCAGGATTTCCCTTGCAGGCACCGTCCGTGTAGATCTCTACGATGTCACTCATTCGTTCCGCTCGTTTCGCGACGGCTCACCTTGGCAACCGGCATGGGAATCAGCTTTCCACGGGGTTCACGGCGGGTCTGTGGCAAGGGACGAAGCCCGACCATCAGCTTGCGAGCCGACAATAAATAGAAGCCTGCACCTGGCGAGGGCTCGCCTTCCCGATTGCGCTCCAACCAAGACAAACGATTCTGCCAAACCGGCGAAGAAAGCGGCGGACGATAACACCCGAACCGACGTTTCTCCAACGCGAATCCCAGCAATGCCAACCAATCAGCTACACGGCTGGCACCAATACAACGGGCCTTGCGAAACGCGTCGCGGGCAAAATAATGCCTGACACCCCAGGTACTCCAAGGGTTGATACCAAGAATCAGCAGATGCCCACCGGGCCTTACGCTAAGGGCAGCCTCTCTCAGCAAGCGATGGGGTGAAAGACAGAAATCCAGACCGTGCTGGAGCAACACCACATCTGCTGCATTTTCACCCAGTGGCCAGGCACCTTCTTCGCAGGCGATATCGACACCTGGAAACGGCGGCCCAAGACGTACGCCATGACGTAACTGGTCTGCGCCTGGAGGGATCTTCAAGGAAGGACCATAGTGGACCAGATAACCTCCAAAGTGGCGCTTCAGCTCCTCGGAAAGCAGGCGTTCCTCTTCCTCAATCATTAACTGGCCCAACGGACCATCAAGCCACTGGCGAGCCGAGCGCATCAGCGTCAACCAACGCTCATCAGCCTGGGCGAATGCGTCATTTACCATATGCTTTTCCTCCAGAGGTGCTATAGAGCACCTGGATTTAGAGACGCTTGAGCACCAAGGCGGCACCCTCGATACCAAACAGCAAGTGTCCCCGACGATGGACAGCAATCTACAGACTTTAAACAGTTCTATACATGAAGACTGTATCTTTTCATGATTGCTTGCAGACTTCCGACAAGCGATAAACGCACGACACTGCTTTAGTGCTCGCTTCTGAAACTCATAAACGCCTAATATGCAATTTTGCACATCTAACGGTAGTTACCGCACATGATTCAGATAGACGCCCTTCCCGCCTTTTCCGACAACTACATCTGGTTGTTGCAGGATCCGTCTTCCAAACGTTGTGCCGTAGTAGATCCAGGCGATGCTGCCCCTGTCCTTGAATGGCTGGAACGGCATCCCGGATGGACGCTTACAGACATTCTTCTCACTCACCACCATCACGATCACGTAGGCGGTGTGCAGGCGCTCAAAGGAGCGACAGCGGCACACGTCTACGGTCCGGCACTGGAAGGCGTACCCTGTCTGGACACCGCACTTAATGAAGGCGACAGCCTTGAAGTTTTTGAGCGCCCCTTTCACGTCCTGCATGTTCCTGGACATACCTTGGGCCATATTGCCTATGTTCGTAACGGCGCTCAGCCTTTGCTGTTCTGCGGCGATACTCTATTTGCAGGCGGCTGCGGCCGATTGTTTGAAGGGACACCTGCACAAATGCATGACTCGTTGCGTAAGTTTGCTCAGCTTGCGCCCACGACCAAAGTGTACTGTGCACATGAATATACGCTGAACAACTTGCGTTTTGCTCATGCTGTAGAACCGACTAATAACGAGCTGACCAAACGATACAGGCAGGTAGAAGCCATGCGCGAGCGAGGCGAAATGACGCTCCCCTCTACCCTAGAGCTAGAGCTTGCTACGAACCCGTTCATGCGCTGTTCAACCCCTTCTGTCAAACGCGCTGCGGACGAAAGAAATGGCTTTCCAACCCGCTCGGAAGTAGAGGTTTTCACTACCTTACGCGCATGGAAAGATCATTTCTGAGGACTAGTCAATCTTGACCCTGCGGAGCGGCATTCCTAGAATCGCGCAAATTTTTCCGGGGATGCACTCAGCTAATGCCGCCACAGCCGCCACATAATGCCGACGTAGACGGACTGGCTCGCACCGCGAAACTTTCTGCTCTTTTCCTTGCTGTCTTCCTGGCGGGCTGTCAGGGAATGGCGCCTAAAGGCCAGGAACGCTATCTCCCAGAAGACAGCCTGAGCAGCAATATCAATATGCATCGGGAGCCCGAGTGGATAAAGCTCGGCACCCAGAACAAGGCACCCAAGGATATCTGGGATCGCATGCGCAGTGGCTTTCAGCTGCAAAGCGAAATCGGCGTAAATCCTCGTATCGAGCAGCAGCGGCTCTGGTATGTCAGCAACCCGGCCAATATCGAAAAATCGGCTAACCGGGGCGGACTGTACCTGCACTATATTGTCGAAAGGCTTGAAGAGCGGAATATGCCCCTTGAGCTTGCCCTGCTTCCGATTGTAGAAAGCTCCTTCAACCCCTTTGCGCTTTCACGCAGCGAGGCGGCCGGGATCTGGCAATTCATTCCCACTACCGGGCGCTATTTCAACCTGCAACAGACTCGCTGGTACGATGGACGACTGGATATCACGGCGTCTACCAACGCAGCGCTCGATTATCTTTCCAAACTCCACGATATGTTCAATGGCGACTGGCTACTGGCACTGGCAGCCTATAACGCCGGCGAGGGTACTGTAGGTCGCGCCATTGAACGCAACCAAAAGCTCGGATTGCCTACTGACTACTGGAACCTGTCTTCGCTTCCACAGGAAACACAGGACTACGTACCCAAGCTGCTGGCCGTTTCCCAGCTGATCATGAACCCGGAATCATACGGCATCCAACTGGACTCGATTGCCAACGAGCCCTATTTCGAAGTCGTCAAGATCAAGCAGCACCTGGATCTTGCTAAAGTTGCCAAGCTGGCTGACCTCGATGAGGACGAACTATATCGCCTGAACCCAGCGTATACCCGTCGGGTTACCATGGACGGACCCAAACAGCTCTTGATTCCGGCAGAAAAAGCCGAGTTGTTACTCGAAAACCTGGCGAATGAATCCTCTGAAGCGATCGTAAGATGGCAGGAATACACGGTGCGCCGTGGTGATAGCCTGGGCGCTATCGCCAATCGCTATAGCGTAAGCACTCAACAGATCCTGTCACTCAACAAGCTGAAGTCCAGCCGACTGGCTGCAGGCCAGAGACTGATGATTCCTCGCGTATCAGGTAGTATTTCACCGGTCACTAGCCAGAAAGACGTTGCCGCCCTTGTTGAGGAGCCGGTGACTCGTACCTACCGGGTCAGAAGTGGCGATAATCTCTGGACCATCGCTCGCGACAACAAGGTCGAGCTGGGCGACCTGAAACGCTGGAACAATTTGGGCAAGCAAGGCCTTAGGGCGGGCCAGGTACTCAAGCTCTATGGCGCACCGGTGAAAGCAAGCAAGCTAGCCAACAGCAGCAAATCGCGCCAGAACGTGACGTACTATAGAGTCAAGCCGGGCGACTCCTTGTACATGATTGCTAAACATTTCAATGTACAACTGCAATCTATCCAGCAGTGGAATCCCAAGAGTGGAAAAAACCTCACGCCTGGCCAGACCTTGACCTTGTATCTCGATTAATGGGTCTTGGTGCGTCACAGGCAGTCATATACGTCTCTTTTTCCTGCTGAAGCGAACTGGTACCGTTACTGCTCAACGCCTTACAGAAAGAGTTCTGCCTGGCCGTACAGCTTATGATCAAGCCAGCCTCTCCGACACATACAATGAGCGCTAAGATGGCCCTTCGTTTTTCTGCCTGGATTCATGGCGCTCTTTTCGCCGCCGCGCTAGGGCTGGTGTATAGTAACGCCCATGCCGCCCCTCAGCATGCAGTTACCTTGTATGATGAGGCCCCCAAGTATCCAGCAAACTTTAGTCATTTTGATTACACCAATCCAAATGCTCCTAAAGGCGGCACCCTACGCCTGTCCGGCTTCGGTAGTTTCGATACGCTCAATCCCTTCAACAACAAGGGAACGCCCCCTGCCCAGCTCAGCCTGATTTATGAAACGCTGACATTTCATGCTCAGGATGAGCCTTTCACCGAATACGGGTTGCTGGCCGAAAAGATCGAAAAAGCCTCTGACAACAGCTACGTTCGCTTTTACCTGCGCCCCCAGGCTCGATTCAATGATGGAACACCAGTCACGGCTGATGACGTAGTGTTCACCTTCAACGCTTTGGTCAATCAGGGCGATCCGCTCTACCGCAGCTATTACGCGGATGTAAAAGAAGTCAAAGCTGAGAGCCGGCTGGTGGTCCGTTTTGACTTCAAGACAACCCAAAATCGTGAGCTGCCTCTTATTCTGGGGCAGCTACCGGTTCTGCCTAACGCATGGTGGGCCAGCCGGGACTTTGGGAAGTCTTCTCTGGAACCACCTCTTGGTAGCGGTCCTTACCGAATCGCCAGCCTGCAGGCCGGGCGCTCGCTTAGGCTTGAGCGTGTAAAAGACTGGTGGGGTAAGGATCTTGCCGTTAACAAGGGCTTCTACAACTTCGACACTATCACGGTTGACTACTACCGTGACCAGAACGTAGGACTGGAAGCGTTCAAGGCGAATCAGTTCGATATAAACCAGGAGATGTCCGCCAAGAATTGGGCAACTGCTTACGAAACGCCGGCCTTGAGAGAAGGACGCATCGTCAAGGCAGAAATACCTAATCATGAGCCTCAAGGCATGCAGGCTTTTATTTACAACCTGCGCCGTCCCATGTTTCAGGACAAGCGGGTACGCCAGGCTATTGCACTTCTATTCGACTTTGAATGGAGCAATCGTCAACTGTTCTACGGCGCCTATACACGCAACAATAGTTACTTCGAAAATTCCGAACTGGCTGCCAGGGGACTACCCGGCCCAGAAGAGCTGAAGATTCTGGAACCTCTACGCGATCAACTGCCTCCACAAGTCTTTAGCCAATCGCTAGCGCCTTCCCGTACCGACGGAAGCGGAATTGTCCGACCGCAACAACGAGAGGCGTACCGGCTCTTGCTGGAAGCGGGCTATCACATCGAAAACGATCGCATGGTGGATACACAAGGAAATCCATTGCGCTTTGAGTTCATGTTGGCCCAACCCGCCTTTGAAAGAGTGCTGCTGCCCTACAAACGCAACCTCGCGGAAGTTGGTATCACCCTGGATATTCGGCGGGTAGATGTATCCCAGTTCGTCAATCGTGTACGCTCCCGCGATTTCGATATGACAATTTTCAGCTGGCCACAGTCCAGCTCGCCCGGTAACGAACAGCGTGACTTCTGGCACTCAACCAGTGCAGATGACCCTGGAAGTCGTAATCTGCTCGGACTGAAGGACCCTGCCATCGATCGTCTCGTGGAAATGTTAATCGGCGCCGATACTCGTGCTTCATTAATTACCCATGCCAAAGCGCTAGATCGCGCCTTGCTTTGGGGATATTACGTCGTTCCCAACTGGTATACCGACCGCTGGCGAGTTGCCTATTGGAACCGCTTCGGACGCCCCGCTAAGCAACCCGACTCCGATTTCGGCCTTATGACTTGGTGGCAAGTCAGCGATACGGCACGCAAAACGTCGCAGGTGAACCCCTGATGCTGTCCTATGCCCTGCGGCGACTGCTGCTGATTATTCCTACACTGTTCGGCATCTTGCTCATCAACTTCATCATTATTCAGGCCTCTCCTGGCGGCCCTGTTGACCAAGCCATGGCTCGCCTGCAAGGTTTGGGCGCGGGTGGCGCAACAAGTCGCATTACGGGCGGCGGGAGCGAGTCGGCAGAGCATGGCAATACACATTATCGCGGCGCCCAGGGCCTGGACGCGGATCTGATCAAGCAGCTCGAAAAGCAGTACGGCTTTGATAAACCTGCAACGCAGCGCTTCTGGCTGATGATAAAAAGCTATGCCCAACTGGATTTTG
Source organism: Pseudomonas sp. LTJR-52 (assembly GCF_003691465.1). Taxonomy (NCBI): domain Bacteria; kingdom Pseudomonadati; phylum Pseudomonadota; class Gammaproteobacteria; order Pseudomonadales; family Pseudomonadaceae; genus Pseudomonas; species Pseudomonas sp. LTJR-52. The sequence goes on along the minus strand of NZ_CP033105.1, from coordinate 2,039,827 downwards.
GCCAGAGCTTTTTCAGGGACGCCAAAGTAACTGACCTTATCCTGGAGAAGTTGCCGGTCTCAATTTCCCTTGGCTTGTGGAGCACACTGATTCTGTATCTGGTCAGCATTCCACTCGGTATTACCAAGGCTATCCGCCACGGCAGTACGTTCGATGTATGGACCAGCTCTGCCATCGTCATTGGCTATGCGATCCCAGCCTTTCTGTTCGGTATCCTGCTGATCGTACTGTTTGCAGGCGGCAGTTACCTGCAATGGTTTCCACTGCGTGGCCTGACATCACCCAACTTCGACGAACTGACGCTAGGTGGCAAGATCGTCGACTACTTCTGGCACTTGGCGCTCCCGGTAACCACCCTTGTGATCGGCGGCTTTGCAACGCTTACGTTATTGACCAAGAACAGTTTTCTGGACGAGATCAATAAGCAGTATGTCATCACAGCACGGGCCAAAGGCCTGACAGAGCGTCGCGTCCTTTATGGGCATGTTTTTCGAAACGCCATGATTTTGGTCATATCAGGTGTCCCTGCGGCATTACTGGGCGTATTTTTCACCGGCTCATTATTGATTGAAGTGATCTTTTCCCTGGATGGCCTCGGGCTTCTTAGCTTCGAGTCAGTCATGAGCCGGGATTATCCAGTTGTATTCGGAACACTGTTTTTATTCACTCTGTTCGGGTTGGTGGCCAAATTAATCAGCGACCTGACTTATATGCTGATCGATCCTCGCATTGACTTCGAAAGCCGAGACTACTGATGCCGCGTCTTTCCCCCCTTAATCAACGCCGCTGGAGTCGCTTCAAGGCTCATAAACGAGGCTGGTATTCGCTCTGGCTGTTTATCGTCCTGTTTGTTCTTTGTCTCTGCGCAGAGCTCATTGCCAATGACAAACCCTTGGTCATTCATGTTGATGATCAGTGGTATTTCCCTGCGTTGGTGCATTACAACGAAACCGACTTTGGCGGTGAGTTTCCTCTGGAGCCCAATTACAAAGGCCCCTACTTCGAAAAGCTGATGACTGAAAAAGCAGCCTCTATGGTATGGCCGCTCATTCCGTTCAGCTACGACAGCATCAATTACGACCTCAATATCCCAGCCCCTGCCCCACCCTCGGCACAAAATTGGCTAGGAACGGATGATCAGGCAAGAGACGTTCTGGCCCGTATCATCTATGGCTTTCGCATATCGGTCCTATTCGCCTTGATTCTAACCATCGGCAGCAGCCTGATTGGCGTGCTTGTAGGCGCGCTACAAGGTTATTTCGGCGGTTGGGTAGATCTTCTAGGGCAGCGCTTTCTGGAGATCTGGTCAGGTTTGCCCGTGCTGTTCCTACTGATCATCCTGTCCAGTTTTGTACAGCCTAACTTCTGGTGGCTGCTGGGCATCATGCTGCTGTTTTCATGGACGTCTCTGGTAGATGTTGTGCGCGCTGAATTCTTGCGTGGCCGTAACCTTGAATATGTACGTGCGGCACGCGCGCTCGGCATGAAAGATCCTGCGATCATGTTTCATCATATTCTGCCAAACGCCATGATCGCTACCATGACCTTTCTTCCCTTCCTGCTCACGGCAGCGATTGGAACCTTGACGTCCCTGGATTTTCTAGGGTTTGGGCTTCCGGCTGGTGCACCCTCCCTGGGCGAGCTGATCGCTCAGGGTAAAGAAAACCTGCAGGCGCCCTGGCTGGGCATCTCGGCCTTTGTGACATTGGCCTTGATGTTAAGCCTTCTAGTATTCATTGGCGAGGCGGCACGCGATGCATTCGACCCCCGAAAATAACGTGGCGTCTTCTGCCCAGCAGACCACCCGACTGCTTGAAGTGCGTGATCTGTGCGTCGAATTTCGCAACGGACAAGAGGTAGTTCGTGCAGTCGAGCAGGTATCGTTCGATATTTACCCTGGCGAGACCTTGGCTCTTGTGGGTGAAAGCGGCTCGGGCAAATCTGTAACAGCCCATTCGTTGCTGCGTTTATTACCAGCGTCCACCGCCCACTATCCTGCCGGCCGTATCCTGTACGGTGGCCAAGATCTGCTGAAGTTGCCTGAAAGGAAACTGTACGGAATACGCGGGAATCGCATCGCCATGATCTTTCAGGAGCCGATGACGTCCCTCAACCCACTGCATACACTCGATAAGCAGCTAGGCGAAGTCCTGGCGCTGCATAAAGGCATGAAAGGTCCTGCCGCACGCAAGCGTATGATCGAACTTCTCGATCTGGTAGGCATTCCCGATCCAGCCAGCCGCCTTTCAGCTTACCCACATGAGCTTTCGGGCGGTCAGCGTCAGCGCGTCATGATTGCCATGGCGCTGGCATGCGAGCCGGATCTGCTCATTGCTGACGAGCCCACTACTGCACTGGATGTCACCGTTCAGCAAAAGGTTCTACACCTTTTGAAAGATCTGCAGAAGCGATTAGGCATGTCGATCCTGCTTATCAGCCATGACTTGAACCTGGTACGTCAGATTGCCGATCGGATATGTGTCATGCAACGCGGCCGCATCGTCGAACAGGAAACGTGCAAGACGCTGTTTCAACATCCACAGCATCCTTACACACAATTACTGCTGGCAGCGGAGCCGAGTGGCGATCCGATTCCCAGCCATCCTGCACCTGTAGAACTGGCTACTGAACATTTGAGCGTCTGGTTTCCGATTCGTAAAGGGCTGTTTCGTCGAACGGTTGATCACGTAAAAGCCGTTGACGACGTCTCACTAGCGGTTCCACGAGGTCAAACCTTGGGCATTGTGGGTGAGAGCGGTTCTGGTAAAACCACATTGGGCCTGGCCATTCTTCGTCTATTGGAAAGCCGCGGCCGCATACGCTTCGGCAATCAGGCGCTCGATCAGCTATCCTCTGCCCAAATTCGACCGTTGCGGCGACAGATGCAAGTGGTCTTTCAGGACCCTTACGGTAGTCTGAGTCCACGTATGTCCGTTAGCGACATCGTGGGAGAAGGACTGAGAATCCATCGCATAGGAACACCAGAAGAACAGGAGACAGCAATAATCGGGGCATTACGGGAGGTAGGACTCGATCCAGAGGTCCGCCATCGTTATCCTCACGAGTTTTCAGGTGGGCAACGGCAACGCATCGCCATTGCCCGGGCCCTGATAGTGAAACCTTCGTTGATCTTGCTGGATGAGCCTACCTCAGCGCTCGACAGAACAGTTCAGCGGCAGGTCGTGGACCTGCTTCGCGATCTGCAGGCCAAACACAATCTGACTTATCTGTTCATCAGCCATGACCTGGCTGTTGTAAGAGCGCTGAGTCACCAACTGCTGGTGATGAAAGCGGGCCAGGTTGTAGAACAAGGGAGTGCTGAAGATGTCTTTCAACGACCTCAGCACCCGTATACACGGCAGTTATTGGATGCGGCACTTGCATCGTCCGCCCCTGCTTATTAACCAAGAGGAAGAAAACACATGGGATTTCTCGCCGGTAAGCGCGTCCTGATCGTAGGCGTCGCCAGCAAATTATCCATTGCCTCCGGTATCGCTGCTGCGATGCACCGTGAAGGTGCCGAACTGGCCTTTACTTATCAGAACGACAAGCTCAAGTCCCGCGTTGAAGAGTTCGCGGCTGGCTGGGGTTCCAATGCCGATTTGTGCTTCCCTTGTGATGTTGCCAAAGACGAAGAAATCGAAGCGGTGTTTACAGAGCTCTCCAAGAAGTGGGACGGCCTGGACATCATCGTTCATTCTGTTGGCTTTGCACCCGGCGATCAGCTGGACGGCGACTTTACTGAAGTGACAACCCGTGAAGGCTTCCGTATCGCTCACGACATCAGTGCCTACAGCTTTGTTGCGCTGGCCAAGGCGGGACGCGAAATAATGAAGGGCCGCAACGGCAGCTTGTTGACCCTGTCCTATCTGGGTGCCGAGCGCACCATGCCCAACTACAATGTCATGGGCATGGCCAAGGCCAGCCTTGAGGCAGGTGTCCGCTATCTGGCAGGCAGCCTTGGCCCGGAAGGCACTCGCGTCAATGCCATCTCGGCTGGCCCCATTCGCACCCTGGCAGCATCGGGTATCAAGAGCTTCCGCAAGATGCTTGCGGCTAACGAACGCCAAACCCCTCTGCGTCGCAATGTGACCATCGAAGAGGTCGGCAACGCCGGTGCCTTCCTGTGCTCGGACCTAGCATCAGGCATCAGCGGCGAAATTCTTTATGTCGATGGCGGCTTCAACACTACCGCCATGGGTCAGATAGAAGAGTGATGTAAACATAAAAAAGGCCCCTAAGGGGCCTTTTTTATGGCGTATCGCTCCGTATCTGGGCATGGCTAAGAAGAGTAAAAATAAACGTTCCGCCTACAATATTACCTGCCAAGGTAGGTCCAGCGAAGACAAGCCCAAACTCTGTCCATGAAAGCTCGCCGGAAAACACTAGATAAGCCACCTCAGCCGATCCCACGATAATATGGGTGAAATCGCCCAAGGCCATCAGATAGGTGATCGCAATGATTATCCAGATCTTGGCCTGCTCCGCTGACGATATCATCCAGACCATGGTTGCAATCATCCATCCGGAAATGATTCCTTTCGAGAACATCTCCGGCACGCCATTTTCCATTACTTTCCGGCCAATCTCCAAAAAGGCCGCGTCCACTTTGGGTTCGAATAGCGGAAGGTGAAGCACGACATAGGAAATGAGCGATGTACCAATCAAGTTACCTATAAGAACGATGCCCCATAGCCGCAGCAACTGTTTGAACATATGTAATGACGGCTGCGTCATTACAGGAAGTACTGCCGTGATAGTGTTTTCGGTGAAAAGCTGTTGTCGAGCCAGAATGACAGCCAGAAAACCCACCGAGTAACCAAAGCTCGAAATAATCTTGCTTGTCTCTCCCTCAGGAAGGTGAGAATTCAAGAGCCCCATCGCTATCAGCGAAAGGCCCATAGTTAGCCCTGCGCCCAGAGCGGACCAGAAAAGCGCACTGCTACTTCTCTCAAGCTCCTGTTCGCCTTGCTTTCTGATCGTTTCATGGAGAACCGCCGCGCGGGGCGGCTGGTTCTCACTAACATCCTGCTCTTCCTCGGCGGTAAGACCAGGCGTTTTTCCCTTATCAACCGGATCCATAGAGCTTCCTCGCTCAGCGGGTACTTTCTTCCCAGATAAGACCGCCATCCTCAGCGACTTCAACTACCCGACTAAGCGCTGCGTCAGCAGCTTCTTCAGCCTCGGATGCCAAGTCGAAATGCCGCTCGGTGGCTACACGGTGAAAATGAGGCTGACTTCCCTCCTCTCGGGCCTTAACGCCAATCACGGCTTCAAAGCCGTCTTGCGCAGGTACGGCCGATGAAATCGCTTCGAAATGTTCGAAATGCTTGATTGCCATAGATACAGTCCTCTCCACATTAACGTTGGCGTCCACAAGCCAACCGGATACTTAGTAGACTGATAAGGCTAGGAAACGATCTGCCTGAGGTATAAAAGAATAAGTATCTGTTAGTACAACACAACAGATCACCATGCCATGGCAGAGCATCGACTGTTGTCGGCAGAAGGTTAGATCAACTAAAAGCAGCGTTAAGCCAGGAGCCGCTGGATATAGTCCTGCAGCTTGTCCAAAGCAAAAGGCTTGGCCAATACTGGAGCTGTCCCAATCAAAGGACTGCCTGTATCCATGATTTCAGCCGGATAGCCACTGATAAACATTACTTTTAGGTCAGGACGTAGCTTAAGTGCCGGCTCGGCAATCATTACGCCCGACACGCCATCAGGCAATCTGTAATCAGTGATCAGAAGATCAAGGTCAGGCTTTGTAGCCAGAATAAGAAAGGCTTCGGTCGATGAAGGCGCCTGAAGCACCTTATAACCAAGCTCAGTAAGGTAATCAACGAGTATTAACAAGACCTGAGGTTCATCCTCTACGATTAATACCACTTTATCTGTAGAACTCATGAACCGTCTCACTCGATTAAACACGCAGCTTTGACCACGAAACAGGCTCAAGTTCCCCGTATTAGAAACTTGAGCTTTTAAATCTATATACCTTACTTATCGCTTTTATCGCCCTGCTCTTCTTTTGGTGAAGGCGTGACGTCACCCCCCACATCAGCGCCGGCGCCTTTACCCGTGGATGATCCGTCAGGCGTCCCCATGCCGGCAGAGTTAGGGCTTGTCTTATCCTCAGCCAATGCCATGCCAGTCACAGACATCAACCCCGTCAACGCCAATACGGCTAGTGCTTTGGTTTTCATAGCAGTCCTCGTCTTAAATTATTGGTCTTCTTTTCACTTCGAAGCATTGCCTCGTCAAAGATAGACCTGATCACTCGACAGGTGTTCAAGGCCAATGATTTCTATACGACCGACACTTTCATTATCAAAACTCATGAGCAATAAAAAGCCCCGCATGAGCGAGGCTTTTAGGCAAAGGCGATTCTAGCGCTTAAGCACGCAGGTGACCAAACCACTCAATGGCCGAGCGCCAAATGCAGATTCCAATGAAGTATCCAGACATGGCAAACCAGATTGCCAACAAAGTTGGACTATGGTCAGGATGATTAAGAATCAGCAACATACTGCACAGCAGCCAGACGAACGTTACTGCAATATTGATAGGCATGAACTTGCGCACTCGGAAAGGGTGCAAGAATTTCATGCGCGTCAAAGTCAGCATCGCCAGCACAATAACGCCCAATAGCGTCAGCCACGGTGCTGGCGACAGGATATACAAATAAAGCGCCACCACATTCCAGGCTGCTGGAAAGCCTACAAAGTAGTTATCGCTGCTCTTCATGTTCACGTTACAGAAACAGAACAAGGAAGACACTAGAATCACTGAAACGGTAAAGAGCGCGGTGTAGCTTGGTAAAGGTATGTACTTGTAAATGAACAACGCCGGAATGAAGACATACGTAAGGTAGTCAATCGCCAGATCAAGTACTGAACCGTCGAAATGGGGCAGAACAGATTTGGTATTGAGCTTGCGCGCCAGGGTTCCGTCCAGACCATCTACAATCAGGGCAGCACCGAGCCACAGCAGGCATTCTTTAGGCTGATTATCAAACAGGGCAAGTGTTGCAAGCAACGCCAGGACAACACCCGTGGCGGTGACGCCATGGGCGCCCCAGGCTTTGAGCTTGTCTGAGGGCATGGTCAGTATCACAGCGAATCTCTTCGTGGCATGAAATAAGGCTTATACAGTCGGCGCAAAGAAAAACAAACCGACCATATGGTTAATAAATCAGATCTAGAATACAGGAGTTTGGAAAGGATACCGATACGAACATTCATGATGCTACCGACAAGACAAAGCGTACCCCTATAGAGTTCGCTGGAATATGAGGTATTTCGTCTTTTTGGCGTCTTCTGAATTAAAAAGCACGCGTAGCCAAGGATAAGATACCGATCTTCGATCCGATGCAGGCTTTCCTGATAAGCTAGCGCTCAAGCTCGCCGAAGTTACTGACCTCTATTTCCGATGTCGTATTGGAGCAGGCTGTAACGTAGTAACTGGAACACCTCATGACCGCCTCGAACACTCACCCAGCCTTGAACAAGCATTCTACACTGTCACGCCGCTTCTCCGTTGCGCCAATGATGGACTGGACGGACAAGCATTGCCGCTTTTTCATGCGCCTGCTTTCGAAGCGAACCCTGCTTTACACCGAGATGGTAACAACAGGCGCCTTGCTTCGAGGCGACCCGGCACGCTTTTTAGCGTACGACCAAAGTGAGCACCCTATCGCGCTGCAGCTAGGCGGCAGTACTCCGCATGAGCTGGCAGCCTGTGCTCGCCTAGCCGAAGCAGCAGGTTACGATGAGGTCAACCTGAACGTTGGCTGCCCAAGCGATAGGGTACAGAATAACATGATTGGCGCCTGCCTGATGGCTCACCCTCAACTGGTGGCTGATTGCGTAAAGGCAATGCGCGACGCGGTAAGTATTCCCGTTACGGTAAAACACCGTATTGGGATCAATGGCCGAGACAGCTATGATCAGCTGCAGGAGTTCATTACCACCGTCAACGAAGCGGGCTGCAATAGTTTTACCGTACACGCACGCATTGCCATTCTGGAAGGATTGTCTCCCAAGCAGAATCGTGAAGTCCCGCCGCTGCGTTATGACGTAGCCGCACAACTGATGAATGATTTTCCAGATCTTGAATTCATTCTGAATGGCGGCATTAAGACCTTGGAAGAAGCACAGACTCACCTGAAGACTTTCAATGGCGTCATGCTTGGCCGTGAGGCTTATCACAACCCGTATCTTCTGGCGTCTGTGGATCAATTAGTGTTCGGTGATGACCGTGCCATTACGACTCGGCACCAGGTGTTACAGTCGCTTCGTCCTTATATAGACAAGCATCTGGCGTCAGGCGGCGCCATGCATCACATAACCCGGCACATTCTGGGCCTTTCGCAGGGAATTAAGGGAGGGCGCCGCTTCAGGCAGCTACTCTCAGTAGATGTGCATAAAAGCTCGGAACCGCTACGTATATTTGACCAAGCCACTGAACTCTTGGAAGGTCATTGAATCTGGTCAAACACTCTAATCACTACGTGAGGATCGATAGCAAGCATGAACAAGCTAGAGCAACTCAAGCAATACACTACAGTAGTAGCCGATACAGGTGATCTGGACGCTATCACGCGTCTGAAGCCTGTCGATGCTACGACCAACCCTTCCCTTCTGCTGAAAGCGGCAGCATTGCCCCGCTACGCTCAACTGCTAGGCGACGCCCTCAACGATACGGGTGACGATATCGGCCTGGCTTGCGACAAGTTTGCGGTTGCTGTTGGCAAGGAAATTCTTAATGTCATTCCGGGTCGCATTTCGACTGAAGTCGATGCCAGGCTTTCGTTTGATACAAATGCAACCCTGAGCCGTGCAGAGCGCTTGATTGACCTGTACGAGAAAGCCGGAATCAGCAAAGACCGAGTACTCATTAAAATTGCCTCCACATGGGAAGGCATTCGCGCTGCTGAAAAGCTCGAAAAAGATGGTATTCAAACTAATCTGACTTTGCTCTTTTCCTTTGCCCAGGCGGCAGCTTGCGCTGATGCTGGTGTTTTCCTGATCTCTCCATTCGTTGGCCGTATCTACGACTGGTACAAGAAAGCTGAAGGCCGTGACTTTACTGGAAAGGAAGACCCAGGCGTACAGTCAGTTTCCCGTATTTATCAGTACTACAAAGCCAACAAGTTCGAAACCGTGGTGATGGGTGCAAGTTTCCGTAACCTCAACCAAATCGAACAATTGGCAGGATGTGATCGCTTGACGATCAGCCCAGAACTACTACAGAGCCTGTCTGAAGATGAAGGCACGCTTGAGCGTAACCTGGTAGCAGGCGGCACAGCCGAGCCGTTGCATTCCCTTAACGAAAGTGCTTTCCGCTGGTCTTTGAATGAAGACGCCATGGCCACCGAGAAACTGGCGGAAGGCATCCGCCAATTCGCTCGTGATCAGGAAAAACTGGAAGGCCTGATTAGCGCCAAGAAGTAATGCCAGACCTGGTCAATGCTTTTCTAAAGCATTGACTAGGTCCTTGAATGCTTCACGATTGGATTCATTCAAACTCATCAGTATACGATGAGCCTCTAGCACCTTATCCCTGACGACTTCCTCAGACTCATCCTGCGGGGGGAGGTCATGCAGACAGTCCGAACATGGCACGGGCTGATTCACGATATTGAATACCTGATCAAAACCCATCGAATCCAACAATCGTGTGATATCTGGATTGGTGGTGACCAATGTTGGCAATAGGCCAATCTTTTGACGTGAAAGAATAGAGAGCTTTGCCAATAGGCCTAGCGTCGTACTATCGATACTTTTAGTGTCGATCAGATCGATTACGATTGATGAAAAATTCAACGCAGAAAAGATCTGCTCAATAGTGGCATCCAGCGCCGAGCATAATGTCAAGCGCACCTCGCCGATGAATTTGAGCACAAAGGTGCCATTCATTTCAGCGAACTGGATTTTACCGGCACTCATGCAAGGTTCCTGCTTAACACCAGCATGGCGATATCATCCGGCATCTCGCCCAAGTTGGCCAGTCCAAGCTGTTTCGAAATCCCACCTAGCGTCCCATTGGCCAGGCGGACCTGTTCAGGTAAAGAAGCCTCTTTCGCTTTCAAGTTCTCTCCAGGTAATAAATCAAAAATCCCATCGGAAAACAGCGCAAGGCTGAAACTGGCGGGTAACTCCAAAGTATGGTCTGAATAGCTGGCCTCTTCAAAAAGGCCAACCGGAAACCCCTTTCCCTGCAAAAAGCATGTCTCTTCTGCTGTGTGCAACACAGGAAGCGGCAAATGCCCACCAATACTGTAAGTAAGTACGCCACTGTCTTCATCGATCACGCCACCCAACATGGTAACGTGTTTGCCCAGCTTACAGTTCAGCAAGCCGCGATTGATATGCCCTAGCACATCGGAAGGCCTGAACTCAGGCAGAGTGCCATTACGACGAGATTCATACAACAGCCGCGTCGTCATAAACTTGAGCAACACCGTTACAAACGCTGACGACGCTCCATGCCCGGAAACATCTGCCAGATAAAAAGCGATACGGTGCTCATCAACGCGAAAATAATCGACAAAATCACCAGAGAGATACAAAGATGGAATGATCTGGTGAGCGAAATTCAAACCATTGGTTTCCCAGGGTGTTACCGGCAGCATATTCATTTGCACTTGCCGGCCGGCATTCTGGTCCTCCTGTAAAAGACTCAGGCTCGCCTGAAGCTCTCGATTGGCATTTTCCAGTTTGATGCGATAACGATCATTTTCAAGGCGAAGCCTTGCACGGTCGAGCGCCCGAATAACCGAATGTTCTAGAACAGCCAGATCCTCAAGAGGCTTGATGAGATAGTCGGCCGCGCCCAGTCTCAGCGCCTCGACAACATCACTCATTACCCCTGCGCCCGAGAGGACTATGACAGGCGTATCGAGCGACATTTCCGAAATACGCCGTAACAAGGAAAGCCCATCCAGCTGAGGCATTCTAAGGTCGCAGATAATGAGATCCGGCTGCTCACGCTCGAAGACCTGCAAACCCTGCATGCCGTTCGAAGCCTGTAAGACCGTAAAGCCGCTATCTTCGAGATAGTCCGCCAGACTCAGGCGTACAACCTCATCATCATCGATAATCAAAAGTGTGGCGCTGGGATTAGGCATAAACTATCCAGGCATGCGTATCCCTATGAGATGGTCTTTTGGATCAGGCCAGGGTGCACGCAATAGGTACTATTTTTAATACGGCGCAGACACTACTCCCATCAGCCGAGCCGTTCAAGCGCCCCTTCTATCCAAACGGCTGAGGCCAGCTTTACAAGGCCTTGAGGCTGAGGCTATATGGTTTCGTTTACTTGCGAAGTACCTTTATTGAGAGACTTGTTCCAATGAGCTTAAGCGATCGTTCGTACAGCGAAAAGCGCGACTTTATTAGAATGCAGATTGATTCCAAGGCTATTCTTCGGACAAATGGCGAAGAAATAGACGCAATTTGCCGTGATTTGTCGAGCACAGGGCTTCAGATCGAAGCTAAGAGTCACGTCAAGGAAGGAGACAAAGTGATCGTAGTGATCCCCTCTGAACACCCGGAGCTACAAGGGCTAGAAGCCGAAGCCGAAGTGATTCGCGTCACATCTTTGGAACAAGGGAGTCAACTGCTAGGACTCAGCATCCTTTCCATGAATTAGATCACAGATCAGCATCACGTCAAGCAGAGACCTGCTGCCTGACGTGATGAGTCCTCTTAAAAGTCGTCTACCACATTACCGTCTTTAATCTTGTATTCGCGACTTTGTAAGTAAGCGTTACGGATAAAGATGTACTTGTCGCCTGTAATCATTTTCTCGGCATCAAGCAAGTTAGCGCGTGTATCGACTACACTCAGCGCAAATGCCGAATTTCTCGCCGCTACATCACCCATATAGGGGTATGGCGACGCATAGGAATCAGGAATTCGGCCTAGTCCATCACGTACTGTGCTGGGACCCAGGAAAGGCAAGACGACATACGGGCCGCTACCAACGCCCCAATGACCTACTGTCTGACCGAAATCTTCGTCATTTCTCGTCAGTCCCGCATGAGTCGCCACATCAAATATACCCAATACACCCAGCGTGGTGTTCATGAGCAAACGTGCGGTATCTACACCGGCGGCATACGGTTTTGCCTGCAAAACGTCATTAGCTAAATTGCCAACATCACCAATGTTACGAAAAACATTACTGACTCCCGTTTGCACGACGTCAGGTGTGATCTTGTTATAACCCTGTGCGATAGGCTTCAGCGCATAGGTATCAAGCGTGTCATTAAAACGGAAAATACCTCGGTTGACCCCTTCCCATGGATCATCTTCCGAGGCAGCCAACACAGCGGTACTCGCGACAGTCAACATTGCGCCAAAGGCAATGCCGCCAATACGGGTACTCCATGCTCCTTTGCTAAACGGCATCATATTCTCCTGATGAGTTTGTCCAGTCTTACTGGCAGAGTGGCAAAATTATAACCGCGATGTCTTTGCAATTGGTTACGGATGAAACAACTTGCCTTATTGACCTTTGATCACTCAATTAGGTCTACAGGTGGGTACGCTTCAAAAGGAGAAAACGTATGCCCGCCTCTCGCCTGCAACAGGAGCTGATCGAACTACAGCACCAGCTCAAGACAAGCCCTCCTGAAAGCGAGGAAGATCGCGCCTCGCTAGAACTGTTAATCAGGGATATAGAACTCCAGCTTGCTCACGAAGACTCGACCAAGCCGGATTCCAATCTCGTCGATGGCGTAAATCTGGCAGTCGAGCGGTTTGAAGTCAGCCACCCCAGAGTAGCGAACACCCTCCGCTCGATCATGCAGAGCCTTGCGAGCATGGGTATCTGACATCACTGACGGGCCAAGCGCCCTGCTACCGGCAGATGTGCGGCATGAGTGCTTCGATAAGGATTGATATCAAGCCCTCCCCGCCGCACATACCGCGCATAAACAGTAAGCGATTCCGGCTCCAGCACGCTACGTAGATCAAGAAACATGCGCTCGACGCACTGCTCATGAAAATCTGCATGGCGCCTGAAAGAGATGATGTAAGCGAGCAATGACGCCCGATCAAGTACTGCTCTGCCCTCATACTCAATCACGACGCTTCCCCAGTCCGGCTGCCCCGTAACCGGGCAATTGGAGCGAAGCAGATGACTATAAAGCGACTCTTTCACAAGCTGACCAGGTAAAGCTTTTAATAAATCCGGTCTAGGCACATCGTAGTGCTGCACCTCAATATCTAGCTCATCAATACAGCTTCCAAGGGGCGTAACAAACCCTTCCCTGGCTACTAAATCTATTGGCTTTACCAAAACCCCAACGTGGTCTCCTGCTGCCTGAGACAGATCCCTTGTTAAAACCTCAGTGAGCGCCTCAGGACCTTCGAATGCTGTCTGATTGAGTGAGTTCAGATACAGCTTGAATGATTTGGACTCAATGATATTTGGCGAGTTGGCCGGTATGGAGAACTCGGCAATAGCAGCGACAGGCTTACCTTTTGAATTCAGCCAGGACAACTCATAACACGTCCATATATCCATACCGCAGTAAGGTAACGTTTCTCTTGTAAGCCCCAATTCGGTCCATTTAGGGCTACGCGGTATGGGATACAGCAACGAAGGCGTATAGATATCCACGTACTCGCTCGTTTTACCGAGCGGAGAATGATCGACAGTTTGCATAGAATTTCTCAAGAATCCGAGGCGCGCTATGTCAGATGTACTCTCGCCATAGCGTCCTCAATATATCAATGACGCATGCCGCGCCCGCTCGTCAGCAGACGAATGCAGCATATATAGAGAACAACGGCAGCAATCAGCATAAGACCAATTGCGACACCAATTTGGATGTCTGAAACGCCCAATATCCCATAGCGGAATGCATTGACCATATGCAGGATGGGATTAGCCATCGACATGCCCTGCCAGAACGGCGGTAGCAGATCGATCGAATAGAACACCCCACCAAGATAAGTCAATGGCGTCAGGATGAACGTGGGCACTATAGAGATATCGTCAAAGTTACGGGCATAGACCGCGTTTATGAAACCACCCAAGGAAAAAATGGCAGCAGTCAGGATGATCACAAGCAACGTGATTCCTAAATGATGCACCTGCACATGGGTAAAAAATAAAGAAAGAACCGTAACGATAGCCGCTACTGCCAGCCCTCTCAGGATACCGCCACACGCATAACCAATAAGAATGACATGAGGTGATACAGGCGAGACCAGCAACTCTTCAACAGAGCGTTGAAATTTACTACTGAAAAAGCTTGATACGACATTGCTATAGGAATTAGTAATAACGGACATCATGATCAAGCCCGGCACAATGTATTCCATATAGGAGAACCCGCCCATGCCTCCTATTCGGCTACCGATCAGATTGCCAAAGATAACGAAGTAAAGGGCCATAGTGATCGCAGGAGGCAACAAGGTCTGCGGCCAAATACGCGTAAATCGTCGCACCTCCCGATGGACAATCGTTTGCAAGGCAATAAGGTTGGCTTTTATTTCAGTTTTCATCTCGCCACCTTTGCCAAGTTCTTTTCTACCAACGACACGAACAGCTCCTCAAGCCTGTTAGCCTTGTTGCGCATACTGATGACGTCTATGCCTTGAGCATTCAACTGAGTGAACAGGCCATTGATTCCAACACTCTTGTCGACTTGCACTTCAAGCGAGTGACTGGTGATAAGCCTGACCGGATAATCTTGAAGAGAGGGCGCAACTGATAGCGCCTGCTTTACATCAAGAACGAATGTCTCGACATGTAGTTTCTGAAGAAGCTCACGCATGCTGGTGTTTTCCACAATGGTGCCATGGTCAATAATGGCAATGTTGCGGCACAGCTGTTCTGCTTCCTCCAGATAGTGCGTCGTCAGAATGATGCTGACACCCTGCTGATTGAGAGTGGTCAAAAAGCTCCACATCGAACGGCGCAATTCAATATCCACACCAGCAGTAGGCTCGTCCAGTATGAGCAACCTTGGCTTGTGAATGAGCGCCCTGGCGATCATCAAACGCCGTTTCATCCCCCCAGACAACATACGGGACGGGGTATCTCGTTTGTCCCAGAGCCCTAGCTGAGTCAGGTATTCCTCGGCACGCTCCTTAGCCTGCCTGGCAGGTATTCCGTAATAGCCTGCCTGCGTAACCAGAATGTCGAATGCCTTTTCAAACTGATTGAAGTTGAACTCTTGGGGCACAACCCCAAGACAGCGCTTGAGTCCTGCCGGATCACGATCCAGATCGTGTCCGAAGACCGAAACCTGACCACTGCTTTTATTCACCAGCGTGGACAGAATACCTATCGTGGTAGATTTTCCTGCACCATTAGGTCCGAGAAGCGCAAAAAAATCGCCTTCGTTGACATCAAGGTCCAACCCCTTGAGCGCCTGGAAACCATTTCCGTAAGTTTTAGTGAGTTGCCGTATGGACAGAGCTTCGTTCATCTCGCTCACAAATTTCAGAAAATTAGAGGGGCTAAATGAGGGTGCAATACCCGATTTACAACCTTTGACGAATGTAAGCCCACATCATTCCAAATCGGGTGAGAAAAGACAGTCCGGCCATCCGCCTTTATACTGCTCCACTGTATATGAATAGGACATACACATGGCCACTGACTATTTGGAACACAACATGGCGCTTTTGGCGCACCTGCGGACCATATTGGCCGCATTGGGTGAGTCAGAGCAGATTCCTGAAGATAACCACGGGCTATTCTTGGACCGCTTCGACGAGCTTTTGACTGAGCTACCCAAACATCCGGAAGAAAACCATTATCTAGGGCAGGACCTGATCAGCCAGATTTTCCATCGCTATCCCCAGGTCGCCCATCTGGTACCCAGGGACCTGCTGTGGTTCTTTGGGGGAGATTGTCTTCACTTCATGCCTGACGAGGAAATCGCCCGCTACCAGGCACTGGATGAGCGCCGCTTCGAAGCAGAGGCTGCTGGAGAGCCCTTTGACTGGAATCAAGAGAAGCAATTGATGCTGCTTCCAGACAACGGACAAACTCATTAGATAAAGCGATGAGGGTCACAAAGGCCCTCATCAAAAACAAGATGCACAAACAAAAACACCGCCAAGAAGGCGGTGTTTTTAATTTGGAGCGGGAAACGAGACTCGAACTCGCGACCCCGACCTTGGCAAGGTCGTGCTCTACCAACTGAGCTATTCCCGCATATGGCGTCCCCTAGGGGACTCGAACCCCTGTTACCGCCGTGAAAGGGCGGTGTCCTAGGCCACTAGACGAAGGGGACAAACCCTTGAAACATGCAAAGCATATTTCTATTAACACAAGCACCGCGCATGCCATGCTTTAAAACTTGGAGCGGGAAACGAGACTCGAACTCGCGACCCCGACCTTGGCAAGGTCGTGCTCTACCAACTGAGCTATTCCCGCATATGGCGTCCCCTAGGGGACTCGAACCCCTGTTACCGCCGTGAAAGGGCGGTGTCCTAGGCCACTAGACGAAGGGGACGCAGCCTTGGAGCTTTAACAGTTCCTACCTCTTTCGCTTCGCTTTCAGCTTTGCGTCTGAAGTGGCGCGCATTCTAGAGAGACATTCGAGACCCGTCAACACCTATTTAAATTTTTTTTAAATCAATGACTTTGCCATTAAAGAAGATGGCCACGCTGCCAATATAGTAGTACTTGTTTTATTGACTCGCAGGCCAGCAGGAGGCCTTGATGTCTGTATCTATAATTGCCATTTTGGTTGTGACGGGAGCTGTACTGTTGATTTTCATCAGCTTTCTCAACCAGAAGCTTGAAGCGCATCAGCTTGAAAAGACACGCTTGAAAGCGGAGCTGGTTAACCGCATCCGACGCTATGAGCAGCTGTCCGACACGTTACCGGGGCAATGGATGACCCCTGCCCTCAAGCTTTTACTATCAAGGCTTGAACTGACACTTCTTCAGCGCATGCCTAATAAGGAGAAGACTCCCGTATTGGCTGCACGCATGAATCATCTGGAAGCTGAGCTGGCCAAGGGTGATCAAATCGAGATCACAAACGCAGCCCAGGTTATCGCAAATGAAGCCAAGGCAAAGCAGGTTCGTGCGCAGCTTGAAAATTTACACGCACAAATCACCTACGCCATCCAGAATGGACTGATTGAGGCTAAAGAGGCTGGTTATTGGGACGAGGAAATAAGAGCGCTAATGACGCTACTTCACTTCGAATTCTTTGATCACCTGGGCCGTCAGTTTATTGATCAGGGACAACTGGCTCCTGCTAGACAGGCATTTGAGAAAGCCGCTCAATATATCCGCAAACAGCCTCACTCAGACAAGTTCAATGAACATCTTCAGTACCTTGATGAACAAGTCAGCGTCATCAAGGGAGAAATTGGTGCTGGGCAACCGGTCCGCGAACCTACGCAACTATTAAAGGGGCTAGAGGAGATGGAGAAGGAAGATGCCCCTATGAAGTCACTCTACGACTAATAGCAATAAAAGCGCAGCCCCAAGGGGCTGCGCTTTTATTATCAGCAATCACTTGCGGCTAGCAGTATTGCTGCCAGTCGCTCGATACCTTTCTGATCATCCAGGCTGAACCTACCTAGCTTGGGGCTATCAAGATCCAGCACACCAATCAGACGTTCATTCTTTATCAATGGAATAACAAGTTCACTGTTTGACGCACTGTCACAAGCAATGTGCCCCGCGAATACATGTACATCCTCAACGCGCTGCGTCTCGCGCGTTTGCGCCGCCGTACCACAGACACCACGCCCAAAGGGTATGCGAACGCAAGCAACCTTGCCCTGGAACGGACCAAGCACAAGCTCATTGTCTTTGCACAGATAAAAGCCCGCCCAGTTTAGGTCAGGCAACTCATGGAAAAGAAAGGCAGAACACTGCGAGGCGTTGGCGATAAAATCGTTTTCGCCAGAAAGAAGCGCTTCTAACTGTGCCGCTAGTAGCTCATAGCCACCTAGATCGTTTCCCACTTCACTCAAATCACGCATTTGCGACATCCAAAAGCTGTTTACCAACCCAATGACGGGCGAATTGATAGGCACAGCGGCCATTTCTATTACCTCGGCCGAGCGCCCAGCGAATAGCTTCCTTTTCAGTTTCCTCACTCCACTGCCACACAAGCTGCGCGCGGGTAGCCAATACCTCGACCCAGTGCTTGGTTACCTGAAGAAACTGATCCTGGGTAAAAGGATAAAAGGAAAGCCATAACCCAAATCGATCCGAGAGCGCGATCTTGTCTTCTACCGCCTCACTAGGGTGTAGCTCGCCATCCGCACTTCGCTCCCAGTCAGCGTTATCGCTTTGTCGCTCAGACACCAAATGCCGGCGATTCGAAGTTGCATAAAGCAGAACGTTATCAGGCGCCTGCTCAAGCGAGCCATCCAGTACGCTTTTCAGCACTCGATAGTCATCGTTGCTGGCATCAAACGACAAATCATCACAAAACAACACAAACCGCTGAGGCTGTTTACTGATTTGCGCAACCACACGTGGCAGATCTGTCAGATGATCACGCTCAATCTCTATTAGCCGCAATCCGCGCTGTGCATACTCAGCGAGCAATGCTCTGACCAGGGATGACTTGCCTGTACCGCGAGCGCCCCATAACAGAGCATGATTGGCGGGCATGCCGTCTACAAACTGCTGCGTATTCTGCCCAAGCAGGACCTGCTGTCTATCAACGCCCTGTAAATCAGATAATCGCAGATCCAGATTGACTTCAATAGGCTGCAGATACCCTCCCCGCCCTTCACGACGCCAGCGAGCCGCAACGGTTTGAGACCAATCAATCGGCTCGCGCAGTGCTGGCAATAAAGGCTCCAAACGGGCCAGCACGCCTTCCGCACGTGCCAGAAATGTATCGAGTCTAGATTCCACGTACTTATCCTTACACAAAAACGGCGACTCACCTTTATACATAGCGAGAGCCGCAAGATTCAGCATGACATTCGAGTCACAGCGAAAGAAACCGCTCTACCTGTCCCTTTAGCGACGCAGGCTTCTCTAGCGGCGCGAAGCGTTTGATCTTTTCACCATCGCCACTAACCAGAAACTTTGTGAAATTCCACTTTATACGCTGCGTACCTAGCACCCCCGGTGCCTTCGCCTTTAGTACCTGGAATAAAGGATGGGCATCGGCACCATTGACCTCTATCTTTTGAGATACGTTAAAGGAGACACAAAAGCGGGCCTTGCAAAACTGTTCGATCTCACCGTTGTCAGCAGGCTCCTGATGACCGAACTGATCACATGGAAAGGCCACAATTACTAGCCCTTGAACCTTGTAAGCCTGCCACAACGTCTCAAGCCCCTCGTATTGAGGCGTGAATCCACAGCGACTGGCAGTGTTGACCAACAGATAGGCTTGCGCAGAAAGATCAGCCAGGCAGCACGCTTTCCCATTCATCAATGTAAACGGAATCTGCAAAAGGCTTTTGCCTTCCGCAGCTTGAGCGTCTGTTTTATTCATCACGCGGGACAAGATCCAGCGCAACAGAGTTTATGCAGTAACGCAAACCCGTCGGTCGTGGACCATCCGGGAACACATGCCCCAGGTGCGCATCGCAACGCGAACAAAGCACCTCTATACGATGCATCCCATGACTAAAATCCTCTTCCTCTCGCAAGGCATCATTCGAGATGGGCTGATAAAAGCTGGGCCAGCCACAGCCTGAACTGTATTTGGTCTCCGAATCGAAAAGCGCTTGCCCACAACAGACACACTGGTACACCCCAGGCGTCTTGGTATCACAATACTTACCTGTATACGGCGCTTCCGTCGCCTTTAGCCTGCACACCCGAAACTGGTCATTATCCAGCTGGTCACGCCAAACATCTTCGGATTTGATGACTTTATCCATAGGATGAACACCTCCGCCATGGAAAAGGCCCCATCTGTCTCTTTTGAAAACGCAGGGGCAGTCGTATGATCTGCCTCCAGTCTGTCACTCGTTGAGGGCGCTGCCAAGCCGATAGGCACGCCTACCTACAGTCAGACATCGACCATGCACCTTTCGCAGGTCGCTCTTCGCTATTACCAACCGGGATCCGTTACACATGCAGGTCAGTAAATCGAACAAGCTAGCCAACGTCTGCTATGACATTCGTGGGCCAGTGTTAAAGCATGCCAAGCGTCTGGAGGAGGAAGGCCACCGCATCCTCAAACTCAACATTGGCAACCCCGCACCGTTCGGTTTCGAAGCACCTGAAGAAATCCTTCAGGATGTGATCCGCAACCTGCCTACCGCACAAGGTTACAGCGATTCCAAGGGCCTGTTCAGCGCGCGCAAGGCAGTCATGCAGTACTACCAGCAAAAGCAGGTAGAGGGCGTTGGCATTGAAGACATCTATTTGGGTAACGGTGTATCCGAGCTGATCGTCATGGCCATGCAGGCCCTGCTCAACAACGGTGATGAGGTTCTAATCCCGGCGCCAGATTATCCCCTTTGGACTGCAGCTGTCAGCCTGGCGGGCGGCAAACCTGTCCACTACCTATGCGATGAGCAGTCGGACTGGTTTCCGGACCTTTCAGACATGGCCAGCAAAATCACCTCCAATACCAAGGCCTTGGTGCTGATCAACCCGAACAATCCTACGGGCGCCGTGTACTCCAAAGAGGTTCTGGAAGATATCGTAGAGCTGGCGCGCCAGCATAACCTCGTCATTTTTTCGGACGAGATCTATGACAAGATCCTGTACGACGAAGCAGTGCATATTTCAACGGCTTCGCTTGCGCCCGATGTCCTGTGCCTGACGTTTAACGGTCTGTCGAAATCTTACCGCGTGGCAGGCTTCCGTTCGGGCTGGGTTGCCATTTCCGGCCCTAAACATAAAGCTCAGAGCTATATCGAAGGGCTTGATATCCTTGCCAACATGCGCCTATGTGCAAACGTGCCCAGCCAGCATGCCATTCAGACCGCTCTGGGCGGTTACCAGAGCATCAATGACCTGGTACTGCCCAACGGGCGTTTACTGGAACAGCGCAACCGTGCCTGGGCGCTATTGAACGACATCCCCGGCGTAAGCTGCGTAAAGCCTATGGGGGCGCTATATGCCTTCCCCAGGATCGATCCAAAGGCTTGCCCAATCCACAATGATGAAAAGTTTGTTCTGGATCTTCTGCTTTCGGAAAAATTGCTTATCGTTCAAGGTACCGCCTTCAACTGGCCTTGGCCTGACCACTTCCGTGTAGTGACCCTGCCACGCGTGGATGACCTTGAACAGGCTATTGGCCGAATTGGCAATTTCCTCAAACATTACCGGCAGTAGTCCCATGGACCTCCATATCGAAGACTTCTACAAGGATGCAGCGAAAGGCCTGCTGGCGCTTTATCAAAGCTTTCCACGCAAGGCGACGCTCTATGTCGAAGATCTGATTGGACGCGAGGAGCCCGACCAGTTCGGGCTTCCCAGTGTTAGACATCAGAGCTGTTTTAGCGCGCTGCTCTGGCTCGCTGAAGAGGACTATCTGCGCTACACCACTAACCTTGGTTATGATGCACTTGACCAGGCCATCCTGACCGAAAAAGCGTTTCTACGTCTTTCAGCGAGTCACGCCCATTTACTTAAGGAAGCAGAAGCGCTTCCGCCTAGTGTGAGACGTCAACGTTCTACCCTAGCCCAGCATCTACGGGACGCTCTGGCAGAAAGCGATAGCGAACGAGTGGTGCTGTTGACGCGTCTTTTACTCAGACCTGCCAACAAAACGACATAGTTTGAAATAGTCGATTGATTGAAACCCTAACAACCGGACCTTATATACGCCGCTAGGAAATAGTCTTCCGGTTGTTAGGAGAAGCTTTACACCATGATGCGAATTCTGCTGTTCCTTGGCACCAACTTGGCCGTACTGCTGATCGCCAGCATTACGCTTAAAGTGCTGGGAGTAGATCGTTTTACAGGCCAGAACTACGGAAGTCTTCTGATTTTCTGTGCCGTCTTCGGTTTTGCCGGCTCGCTATTCTCGCTATTCATTTCCAAGTGGATGGCCAAGATGAGCACCGGAACCGAAATCATCAGTCAGCCCCGGACTCGTCACGAGCAATGGCTACTGCAAACTGTTGAGGATCTGTCTCGCGAGGCAGGCATTCGGATGCCTGAGGTTGGCATCTTTCCTGCTTACGAAGCGAACGCCTTTGCAACGGGCTGGAACAAGAACGATGCACTGATTGCGGTAAGCCAGGGTTTGCTTGAGCGTTTCTCGCCTGAAGAAGTGCGCGCCGTTCTGGCGCACGAGATCGGTCACGTAGCCAACGGCGACATGGTGACACTGAGCCTGATCCAAGGCGTCGTGAACACCTTTGTCATGTTCTTTGCCCGCATATTCGGCAATTTCATCGACAAGGCCGTCTTTAAAACAGAGGAAGGTCATGGGCCCGCCTATTACATTACCAGTATCGTCGCTGAACTGGTTCTGGGCATCCTGGCGACTATCATCGTCATGTGGTTCTCGCGCTTTCGCGAATTCCGTGCCGACGAAGCAGGTGCACGCCTAGCAGGTACAAATGCAATGGTTTCTGCATTACAGCGCTTGCGTGCGGAACAGAACATTCAAGGACAAATGCCAGACACTCTGACCGCTTTTGGAATCAAGAGCAGCAAGGGCCATGGCTTTGCCGGTCTGTTCATGAGCCACCCTCCTCTGGAGGAGCGTATAGAGGCGCTACTGCGCCAACAGCGCTAAATCAAATAAAAAGCCCCGACTTGCTCGGGGCTTTTTATTACGCAGCAGTTAAAAGACTTTATTCGTTTAAAAACTAATTTATTAAAACCAATGGATTAGCCAAGTCCCAAGCAGGAACTACGCTATTTCAAAGACCCAATTGTTCAGAAAATAAACATTTGAAAGGCAATCACTTCACTTAAAGGTTTGTGTAGTTATTCAAACAAACCTAGCAATGCGAAAGACCTCCCTAGCTGATATACTCCGTGACGATTTTTGGGCCCTAGAAGCCCGAGATCAATCCGGGACGGGTCCGGTCGGGCCTGCCTCAGTGTGTGCAGGCTTGAAACCCGGCGCGTCGTTAACGGCAAACCTTTCTGGCCTGCTCAAGTGCCCGGAATTGTTCTCAAATCTCGCGTTTTCATCTGCGTCTACCGGTGCCTTGTCGGTGAACTAGCTGGTTCGGTGCCATTCAAATAGGCGCAATCGCTATGATACAGAGAGGTTAACGTAACAAATGTCTACAACGTCGAAGATCATCTATACGCTTACAGACGAAGCACCTGCCCTTGCCACCTATTCCCTGCTTCCTATCGTCAAAGCGTTTACCGAATCATCAGGCATTGCTGTTGAAACCCGCGACATCTCTCTAGCTGGCCGCATCATCGCTACTTTTCCTGAATATCTAAGCGAAGACCAAAAGATTTCTGACCACTTGGCTGAACTGGGCCAACTGGCTACTACTCCCGAAGCCAACATCATCAAGCTGCCTAACATCAGCGCCTCGGTTCCTCAGCTGAAAGCAGCTATCAAGGAACTTCAGGATCAAGGCTACACACTACCGAACTACCCGGACGAGCCAAAAGACGACACGGAAAAAGACGTCAAATCTCGCTACGACAAGATCAAAGGCAGCGCTGTTAACCCGGTTCTCCGCGAGGGTAATTCTGACCGCCGCGCACCTCTTTCCGTCAAGAACTACGCCAAAAAGCATCCCCATAAAATGGGCGCTTGGAGCGCAGACTCCAAGACCAAGGTCGCGCACATGAATGAGGGCGACTTCTACGGTAGCGAAAAGTCTGCCCTGATCGAAGCATCAGGCACGGTCAAGATCGAGCTGACCACCAACGATGGCAGCACGCAGGTACTGAAGGAAAAAACATCCGTAACAGCTGGCGAGTTGATCGATGCATCGGTCATGAGCAAGAAGGCTCTGGCCAGCTTTATCGAAGCCGCCATTGCTGACGCAAAGAACAGCAACGTCCTGCTGTCCCTGCACCTCAAGGCAACCATGATGAAGGTCTCCGACCCGATCATGTTTGGCCACGTAGTTTCGGTGTTTTATGCTGATGCGCTCAAAAAGCATGCTGACACACTAAGTCAGCTGGGTGTTGACTTAAACAATGGTATTGGTGACCTGTACGCCAAGATCAAAACCTTGCCGGAAGACAAGCAGGCAGAAATCGAAGCGGATATCAAAGCTGTTTACGAGCAGCGCCCCCAGCTGGCCATGGTGAACTCTGACAAGGGTATTACCAACCTGCACGTTCCAAGCGATGTGATTGTCGATGCCTCCATGCCCGCCATGATTCGTGAATCAGGCAAGATGTGGGGCGCCGATGGCAAGCTGTACGATACCCTGGCCATGATCCCTGATCGCTGCTATGCCGGTGTCTATCAAGCGGTTATCGAAGACTGCAAGCAAAACGGCGCTTTCGATCCGGCTACCATGGGTAGCGTACCTAACGTAGGCCTGATGGCTCAGAAGGCCGAGGAATACGGCTCCCACGACAAGACGTTCAAGATCCCTGCTGACGGCGTGGTTCGTGTTACTGACACCAACGGCAATGTTCTTCTTGAGCATACTGTCGAGGCAGGTGATATCTGGCGCATGTGCCAGACCAAGGATGCTCCGGTCCGCGACTGGGTAAAACTGGCAGTTAACCGCGCACGTGCCAGCAACACCCCGGCAGTGTTCTGGCTGGATCCTGCACGCGCCCATGATGCCCAATTGATCAAAAAGGTACAAACCTACCTGAAGGATCACGACACAGCTGGCCTGGACATTCAGATCCTCTCTCCGGTTGAGGCAACTCGCCTGTCCCTTGAGCGCATCCGTGCAGGCAAGGACACGATTTCCGTTACCGGTAACGTATTGCGTGACTACCTGACCGACCTGTTCCCCATCATGGAGCTTGGTACCAGTGCCAAGATGCTGTCCATCGTTCCGCTCATGAACGGTGGCGGTCTGTTCGAGACTGGCGCGGGCGGCTCTGCACCCAAGCACGTTCAGCAGTTCGTACAGGAAAACCATCTCCGTTGGGACTCTCTAGGTGAGTTCCTGGCGCTCTCCGAATCGCTGGATCACTACGGCCATGCGACCAATAATGCCAAGGCCCGCCTGTTCGCCAAGACACTGGACCAAGCCAACGGTAAGTTCCTGGACAGCAACAAGTCACCTTCACGCAAGGTAGGCGAACTGGACAACCGTGGCAGCCACTTCTACCTAGCCCTTTACTGGGCTCAGGCACTGGCTGAGCAAACCGAGGATGGCGAACTGCAGGCGAAGTTTTCCAAGCTGGCCAAGCAGCTTGCCGACAACGAAGCCAAGATCGTTGCCGAATTGAACGAAGTACAGGGCAAGCCTGTGGATATTGGGGGTTATTACCACCCGAGCGCAGAACT
This sequence comes from Pseudomonas sp. LTJR-52, assembly GCF_003691465.1. Classification (NCBI taxonomy): domain Bacteria; kingdom Pseudomonadati; phylum Pseudomonadota; class Gammaproteobacteria; order Pseudomonadales; family Pseudomonadaceae; genus Pseudomonas; species Pseudomonas sp. LTJR-52. Next base: position 2,014,491 of record NZ_CP033105.1, on the reverse strand, counting down.
TGCCAGCAAGGCAATGCGCCCAAGCGCGACCCTAAACGAAGCCCTGGCCACGCTGTCCTAATATGACACGCTAGTGCTTACAGAACCCCGGCCCAGTGCCGGGGTTCTGCTTTCAGCCTTTACCTCTATGCTTCATTGAAAACAGGGCCTCTTATGAAATGGGAACCCCATATCACTGTCGCAACCGTTATTGAAGATCAGGGACGTTTTTTGTTTACTGAAGAACTGATTGATGGCCAGCCACGTCTCAATCAGCCGGCCGGGCACCTTGAGGCCAATGAAAGCCTGCTCGACGCCGCCCGTAGAGAAACCCTCGAAGAAACCGGTTGGGAAGTTGAGCTTACAGGTGTCACAGGCATTTACTTGTATACCGCTCCCAGCAACGGCGTGACCTACCAGCGCGTCTGCTTTTCAGCGCGTCCGCTTCGCCACCTACCCGAGCACCCACTCGACGAGGGCATTATCGGCCCTAAATGGATGACCCGGGAGGAACTGGTTGCAAATGAGGCCTCCTGGCGCAGTGAATTGGTCCTGCGCTGCGTTGATGATTATCTCAGCACTGGCTCCTTCCCCCTGGAAGTGATCCGTCTCTAGGTCGCCGTGCCCTGCCTTACCCTGTTAAACTGTGCTTTTTCCTGAATACTTCTGCATATGCATACGCCCTCTTCAACACGCGTCATTGTCGGCATGTCAGGCGGAGTGGACTCCTCTGTTTCAGCGCTGCTCCTGAAGGAACAGGGATACCAGGTCGAAGGCCTCTTCATGAAAAACTGGGAAGAGGATGACGGCACTGAATACTGTACAGCCAAAGAAGACCTGGCTGACGCCCAGGCAGTGTGCGACCGGCTTGGTATCAAGCTGCACACGGCCAACTTCGCAGCCGAATATTGGGATAACGTCTTCGAACACTTCCTGGAAGAGTACAAGGCAGGCCGAACGCCCAATCCGGACATCCTGTGTAACCGGGAAATCAAGTTCAAGGCATTTCTTGACTACGCCTTGATGCTGGGGGGCGATCTTATCGCCACAGGTCATTATGTTCGCCGTCGGGACGAAAACGACCAGACCCAGCTACTAAAAGGCCTGGATCCCAACAAGGACCAGAGCTATTTCCTGCACGCGGTGGGTGGCGAACAGCTGGCCAAGACATTGTTCCCGGTAGGCGAACTGGAAAAGCCTGAAGTTCGCGCGATTGCCGAAAAATACGGACTGGCCACAGCACGCAAAAAAGACTCTACCGGTATCTGCTTTATCGGCGAGCGCCGCTTTGCCGATTTCCTCAAGCAGTACCTGCCCGCTCAGCCCGGCAATATCGAAACCACCGAAGGCAAGATCATCGGCAAACATCATGGGCTGATGTATCACACCATTGGTCAGCGGCAGGGGCTGGGCATCGGTGGCATGAAGGATTCCGGAGATGACCCATGGTACGTCCTGAGCAAAGACCTGAAGCGTAACGTTCTGATCGTTGGTCAGGGTAACGAACACCCCTGGCTGTATTCTCAGGCGTTGACCGTCAACACTATTTACTGGGTCAACCCGGTCGATTTGACGTCCCCTCTCAAGCTGAAAGCCAAAGTACGGTATCGCCAGCAGGATCAGGCCTGCCGCCTTGAAAAAACAGCCACCGGTTATCGTGCTGTCTTTGAAGTGCCACAAAGGGCTGTCACCCCAGGTCAATCTGTCGTTTTCTATGATGGAGAGATTTGCCTGGGCGGTGGTGTTATCGAAGACGCTGAGCCTGCATATAGGGAGAGCCCTGCAGCATGACGTCGATACATGAGCAACTGGTAGCACTGGGTGCTGTCTTCGAGGCCGCGTTTCTAGTCGATCGCCTGGCCAAGACGGGACAGATCAGCGAGGCGCCACTGGCCTGCATGTTGGGCAGCCTGCTGGTTACAAACCCACAAACCACGCTTGAGGTCTATAGCGGGGACAGTATCGACCTGCGCGATGGCATGAGGGCGTTGTCCAGCGCCCTGGAGCGCAACCCCTCAAGCCTGCAGCGAGAGCCTCTTAAATACGCCTTGTCGATGATTGCTCTGGAACGACGGCTAGACCGGCGCGAAGATATGCTGAAACTGATTGGCAAGCGCCTTGATCAGGTGCAGCAGCAGGTTCAACACTTTGGTTTGACGCATGAAAACGTCATTGCCAGCTTTGGCAGCATTTATGAAGACACACTGAGTACATTTCGCCAGCGTATTCAGGTGCATGGCGAGATGCGTTACCTACAGATACCGGCCAACGCCGCCAAGGTGAGAGCATTGCTATTGGCCGGCATTCGTTCCGCCCGTCTCTGGCGACAACTGGGCGGACACCGCTGGCAGATGGTCTTTAGTCGACGCAAGATGCTTGATGAGCTCTATCCTCTCCTGAACAGCTGATCAACCATCTCGCTCGCGCTCAGCCAAACATGGCGCTTTGGTGTATGCTATCGCGCCTTTTTCCTCTCATTGACTGTCGAGAATGCCCCATGCAGCTTTCCTCGCTTACCGCGGTTTCGCCTATTGACGGCCGCTATGCCAGCAAAACCCAAGCCCTGCGCCCGATTTTCAGCGAATACGGTCTGATCCGTTTCCGCGCCACGGTTGAAGTTCGCTGGCTCCAGCGCCTGGCCTCGCATGATGCCATCCCCGAAGTAGCGCCCTTCTCCACGCAGGCCAATGAGATTCTGGAAAAGCTGGTAACCAGTTTTAGCCTGGAGCAGGCAGAGCGGGTAAAGGAAATCGAGCGCACGACCAACCACGACGTCAAGGCTATCGAGTATCTGCTGAAAGAGCACGCTGCAGCACTGCCTGAGCTCAATGCCGTCAGCGAATTCATCCACTTCGCCTGCACATCAGAAGATATCAATAACCTTTCTCATGCACTCATGCTTCGCGAAGGTCGTGATACCGTTCTATTGCCACTGATGCGTAACATCGCGGGCGCCATCCGCGAGCTGGCGCACCGTTTTGCCGACGTCCCGATGCTGTCGCGCACTCACGGACAGCCAGCCTCCCCTACTACACTGGGTAAGGAACTGGCCAATGTGGTGTATCGCCTGGATCGCCAGATCAAGCAGATTGCTGGTATCGAGCTGCTTGGCAAGATCAACGGCGCCGTAGGTAACTACAACGCACACCTGTCGGCCTATTCCCAAATCAATTGGGAGGCGAACGCACAAGCCTTCGTAGAGAATGACCTGGGTCTTACCTGGAATCCCTACACTACGCAAATCGAGCCGCATGACTATATTGCAGAACTGTTCGATGCCATTGCTCGCTTCAACACCATCCTGATCGATTTTGATCGGGATATCTGGGGCTATATTTCGCTAGGCTACTTCAAGCAGAAAACCGTTGCGGGTGAAATCGGTTCTTCGACCATGCCACATAAGGTCAATCCGATCGACTTCGAGAACTCCGAAGGCAACCTGGGTATTGCCAATGCGCTTCTGCAGCACCTTGCCAGCAAGTTGCCTATCTCTCGCTGGCAGCGCGACCTGACCGACTCAACGGTGCTTCGTAATCTGGGTGTCGGCTTCGCCCATAGTGTTATTGCCTATGAAGCCACACTCAAGGGCATCAGCAAGCTGGAGCTGAATGCGCAGCGTATCGCTGACGATCTGGACAACTGCTGGGAAGTCTTGGCCGAGCCGGTTCAAACCGTCATGCGTCGTTACGGCATAGCTAATCCGTATGAAAAGCTCAAGGAATTGACCCGCGGCAAAGGCATTAGCGCCGAAGCCCTGCAAACTTTTATTGAAGGGTTGGACATTCCTGCAGAGGCCAAGGCAGAACTCAAGGCGCTGACACCTGCCAACTATATTGGTAATGCTATAGAGCAAGCCAAGCGTATTTGAATACTGAGCCTATTCTTATGCCCGGCTGCGCCGGGCTTTTTTATTTCAGAGACAGACATGAACGCAGACACTCCTTTGCAACTGTTGGGCGGCCTGACGGCTCGAGAATTCCTGCGCGACTATTGGCAGCGCAAACCCCTGTTGATCCGTCAGGCCATCCCGGATTTCGAAACACCGCTATCTCCTGACGAACTGGCTGGCCTCGCTCTCGAAGAAGAAGTTGAGTCACGCATCATCGCGCCCGGAGAACAAGGCCCATGGCAGCTACGCCAAGGTCCCTTCAAGGAAGAAGACTTTTCTACCCTGCCTGAGCGTGAGTGGACACTGCTCGTTCAAGCGGTTGACCAGTTCGTTCCTGAAGTAGCCGAATTGGTCGAGCCATTCAAATTCCTGCCAAGCTGGCGCATCGACGACGTCATGATCAGCTATGCAGCACCAGGCGGCGGCGTTGGTCCCCACTACGACAACTACGACGTATTCCTTTTGCAAGGTTATGGTCGACGTCGCTGGAAGATCGGTCAGCGTTGCACCAGTGAAAGTCCTTTACAGGACAACCCGGATATCAAGATCCTGGCGGAATTTGAGCAGACCGATGAATGGGTGTTGGAACCCGGCGACATGTTGTATCTACCCCCTCAGCTTGCCCATGATGGCATTGCCGAGGATGAGTGCATGACCTATTCGATAGGTTTTCGCGCACCCAGTACCTCAGAGGTCTTGACGCACTTCACTGACTTTTTGACTCAGTTCATCCCAGAAGAAGAGCGCTATAGTGATGCAGGCACTGAACCTGTGCAGGCAGCAGACTCTGGCCAGATCAAGCAAGACGCTGTAGATCGCCTTAAAGCCCTTATACAAGAACACATCAATGATGAGCGGATGCTATTGGCCTGGTTTGGCCAATACATGACCGAGCCGCGCTACCCTGAGCTGATCAGCGGCGAGTCTCTTCTAGAAGGTGATCTGGTCCAAGCTCTGGAAGATGGTGCCTGCCTTATACGCAACCCCAGCGCACGACTGGCCTGGTCACAAATGGGCAACGATGTGATGATTTTCGCGAGCGGTCAAAGCAGATTACTTTCCGGCCACCTTCAACCCTTGCTTGCGCTGGTATGCTCAGCTGACGCATTGCATCAAGAAAACCTGGGCAACTGGCTAGAGGATGAAGCCGGCCGGGAACTGATACGCGAACTCATTGAACAAGGCAGCCTGGTATTTGCTGATGAGTGATCTCTCTATCCGCGTCGCAGACTGGAAGCGTGACAACGAGGCCCTGAGACATATACGAGAAACCGTATTTATCCAAGAGCAGGCTGTACCGCCAGAAATGGAATGGGACTCGGAAGATGAGCATGCCATACACTTTCTGGCTCAAGAGGGTCTTTATCCAGTAGGCACTGCTCGCCTACTGGAGGATGGCCGCATAGGTCGCGTTGCGGTTTTACGCGACTGGCGCGGCCTCAATGTTGGCTCAACCATCATGCATGCAGTGATATCCGAGGCCGAGCGACGCGGATTACACCGCCAGGTTTTAAGCGCACAAATCCAGGCCATTCCGTTTTATCAGCGCCTGGGGTTTACTGTCACCGGTGATGAATATCTGGAGGCGGGTATCGCCCATGTCGACATGACCAGACACTCTACGCTGGAGCAAACAGAGGCCGTAGCAGCCAATGAAAAGCGTGAGATGCGCTTCGAGACTCCTGATGCTGCTGCTCTCCATATCGTTGAATTGCTTTCCCAGGCACGACGCAGCATCTGTATCTATAGTCCAGACTTTGAACCACAACTCTACAACCGCAGCGATGTAGAGCACGCCATTACACGTTTTTTACTGGCGCACCCTCGCAATCGCCTGCGTGTACTGCTCAAGGACTCAGGCCAAGCTGTGCGTCAGAGCCATCGACTCATCAATCTGGCACGACGCCTGACCAGTAACTTTTTAATTCGCAGGCGCTCGCCTGATTATCCGGCAGACGACACCGCTTACGTACTGATAGACGATCAGGGCCTGGTGATTCGCAACAATCCACAGCTATATACCGGCACGGCCTATTACAACGCGAGAGCCACTGTTCGCTTGCAACAGAGCCGATTCGACAGCATCTGGCAAACCAGCCAATCGGACCCTAACGTGAGAAGCATGGTGTTATGAAGCCCTATCGCGCGTACCCGGCCTTATTTCTGTCCTTGCTGATGACTGCCTTCGCAGCACAGGCGGCACCTCGTACTGAAGTGATTCCCCTTAATTACAGAACCGCCGATGAATTGCTGCCTATCGTGCAATCCACTTTGGGCTTAGAAGGCAAAGTCAGTACCTATAGCAATCAACTCATCGTTAATGCTGAGTCGAACAAAATCACTGAAATCAAAAGCCTGTTATCTCAATTGGATACAAAGCCGCATAGCCTTTTGATTACTGTCGATACACGCGATGCAGATGAGGGCGATGAGCAGGGTTACTCGGTTAACGGACGACTGGGTAATCATCCAGACACGCAGGTTCGCATCATCAGTAACAGCACCGGCACACAGCAAGACGGCACACAGCAGGTACAGGCAACGGAAGGCTCCCCTGCCTTGGTCAAGATTGGTCAAAGCGTGCCTATTTCCACCACTGAAATCGACCCTTACGGTCGCCCTTATACCCGTACCGAGTATCGCGATCTCAACCGTGGCTTTTACGTTACTGCCAGCCTTACCGGCAATCTTGTACATTTGACAATAGATGGCGGCAATAACAGCTTGGACAGAAATCAGCCCAACACCATCAATACTCAATCCACCAGTACCCGCGTCAGCGGCCAGCTAGGTGAATGGATTACGCTGAGTGGCTTTTCACAGAATGCTTCACGCTCTGAGGACGGAATTCTGTATGAATATTCAACTCGGGGCAGTCAGGATACTCAACTCAGAGTTAAGGTAGACCTTCTCGAATAAAAAACACTCTGGCGTATCAACCTTCAAGACGCACATATCTCATTAGCATCCATGCGCTGACTGCACTTCACAACACGCTTCATCTGACGTATTCGAATCCAGGTGATATCAATAAGATATTATCTGGACCCTTCATATTAAAACGCTCAACTTACGCAGCTTATTTATAAAGAACAATACTTCTAGCAATTGAGAGTGAGCCTGCTACGCTAATAACAAGAGCGATTTGCACGTATAAAACCAACTAAATCACTCAATTATTAGAGCGTCCAAACAGCGAATTTAGTTGAGAATAAATCTTAATAAACAAAGATTTAATCCACTTTACCTGAATACGATTGACGGAAATCATTTAAACAAATCTTTTTTCGTCAAAAATTTTACACACGCGTTATTCAGGAATAGAATTCCACCGCCGCTTGCGACGTCATGTCGCAGGATGAGGCAGGATTTTTACTAGCAAAAACGATAAGGACCATGAGCATGCCTGATACGACCGGTCTTCTAGCTCACAATTGGAGCTTTGCGATTTTCCTTTTGGGTGTAGTCGGTCTTATAGGATTCATGCTCGGCGTTTCCAGCCTGCTAGGCAGCCGTGCTGTTGGCCGTAGTAAAAACGATCCCTTCGAGTCGGGTATCGTTCCTACCGGTGGAGCGCGACTGCGCCTCTCCGCTAAATTCTATCTGGTCGCGATGCTGTTCGTGATCTTTGACGTCGAAGCGCTCTTTCTCTTCGCATGGTCCGTATCCGTCCGTGAATCAGGATGGGCTGGATTCATCGAAGTTACAGTTTTCATAGCAATTCTGTTGGCGGGTCTTGTTTACCTATGGCGGATCGGGGCGCTCGACTGGGCTCCTGAAGGCCGCCGTAAGCGGCAGGCGAAGCTAAAACAATGAGGCTTTGGCGATGCAATACAAACTTACCAGGATCGATCCCGATGCGGTCGTAGAACGCTATCCGGCCGGGACACGGGAAACCGTTTCCGATCCGACTGAAGGGCAAGTCCATAAGAACATCTTTATGGGCAAGCTCGATGACGTCCTGCACAACACCGTCAACTGGGGGCGCAAGAACTCCCTCTGGCCTTACAACTTCGGTCTCTCGTGCTGCTATGTGGAAATGACCACAGCGTTTACCGCGCCGCACGATATCGCCCGCTTTGGTGCTGAAGTTATCCGGGCCTCCCCGCGCCAGGCGGATTTCATGGTGGTGGCAGGTACCTGCTTTATAAAGATGGCTCCGGTCATTCAGCGTCTTTACGAACAGATGCTCGAACCCAAGTGGGTCATCTCAATGGGCGCCTGCGCTAATTCCGGTGGTATGTACGACGTGTACTCGGTAGTCCAGGGCGTGGACAAGTTCCTGCCTGTAGACGTCTATATTCCGGGCTGCCCTCCTCGCCCCGAGGCATTCCTCCAAGGCTTGATGCTCTTGCAGGACTCGATTGGCGAAGAGCGTCGTCCACTCTCATGGGTTGTTGGTGAGCAAGGTATTTATCGTGCCGAGATGCCAGCCCAACGAGAGCAGCGACGCGAACAGCGTATTCAGGTAACCAACCTGCGCAGCCCCGACGAAGTGTGAGCCCTCAGGCTCACACGTGACGTTGACCGATAGCGACGGATAATCATGACTGCAGACACTGTTCTGTCCGCACCCCTGCACGCTGCCCAAGATGAAGGCGTGGTGGGTGAACTCAAGGCACGCTTTAGCGCGGATGCGCTAACTGTTCAAACCACTCGTACGGGCATGCCCGTAGTGTGGGTGCCCCGTGAAAAGCTTAAAGAAGTACTGACCTACCTGCGTAACCTGCCGCGTCCGTACGTCATGCTGTACGACCTGCACGGCATGGATGAACGGCTGCGTACCCAGCGCCGCGGCCTGCCGCCGGCCGACTTCACTGTGTTCTATCAGTTGATGTCCATCGAGCGGAATAGCGATGTGATGATCAAGGTCGCGCTGTCGATGAACGACCTGACCTTGCCCACCGTGACTGATATCTGGCCGAACGCTAACTGGTACGAGCGTGAAGTCTGGGACATGTTCGGCATCCGGTTCGACGGCCATCCCCTGCTCAAGCGGATGCTGATGCCTGACAGCTGGCAAGGCCACCCGCTGCGCAAGGACTATCCAGCCCGCGCGACGGAATTCGACCCCTACGCCCTGAACGCGGCGAAGCAGGATCTGGAGCAGGAAACCCTGCGCTTCAAGCCTGAAGAATGGGGCATGAAGCAGCAGAGCGACACGTCTGACTTCATGTTCCTGAACCTGGGTCCGAACCACCCGTCCGCCCACGGTGCCTTCCGTATCATTCTTCAGCTGGACGGCGAAGAAATTGTCGACTGCGTTCCCGAGATCGGCTATCACCACCGCGCAGCCGAGAAAACTGGCGAACGTCAATCCTGGCACAGTTACATTCCTTATACCGACCGGGTTGACTACCTGGGCGGTGTCATGAACAACCTCCCCTACGTACTGGCCGTTGAAAAGCTTGCCGGAATTACAGTCCCTGCACGGGTTGAGGTGATTCGAATCATGATGTGTGAATACTTCCGCATCATGAGTCATCTCCTGTTCCTGGGTACCTATATTCAGGACGTGGGCGCCATGACACCGGTCTTCTTCGCCTTTACGGATCGTCAGCGCGCCTACAAGGTGGTAGAAGCCATTACCGGCTTCCGGATGCACCCAGCATGGTTCCGTATTGGCGGTGTGGCCCATGACCTGCCTCGAGGATGGGACAAGCTAGTCAAGGAGTTCGTTGACTGGCTACCCAAGCGTCTGGATGAATACGAAAAATCAGCCATTCGGAACAGTATCCTAAAAGGTCGTACCGTAGGTGTAGCCCATTACAACACTGAAGAAGCGTTGCGCTGGGGCGTAACCGGCCCGAACTTGAGAGCCACCGGCCTGAACTTCGACATGCGCAAGGCACGGCCTTATTCGGGTTATCAGAACTTCGAATTCGAAGTTCCTATCGCACACAACGGCGATGCCTATGATCGTTGTCTGGTCCGTATCGAAGAGATGCGCCAGAGCCTGCGCATTATCGATCAGTGTCTGAAGAACATGCCTGAAGGCCCCTTCAAGGCAGACCATCCGTTGACGACGCCGCCGCCTAAAGAGCGCACGCTGCAACACATCGAGACCCTGATCACTCACTTCCTGCAAGTTTCCTGGGGACCGGTCATGCCGGCCAACGAATCCATGCAGATAATCGAGGCGACCAAAGGGTTGAACAGTTATTACCTGACGAGCGACGGCAGCACCATGAGCTACCGGACTCGCATTCGTACGCCCAGCTTCCCGCATCTCCAACAGATCCCCTCGGTGATCCGAGGCAGCATGGTGGCGGACCTGATCGCCTACCTGGGCAGTATCGATTTCGTCATGGCCGATGTGGACCGCTGATCATGAGTACACTGATTCAAACTGATCGTTTCGAGCTGAGTGAAACCGAACGCTCTGCCATCGAACATGAAATGCATCACTACGAGGATGCCCGTGCGGCATCTATCGAAGCACTGAAAATCGTTCAAACGGAACGTGGCTGGGTCCCGGATGGCGCTATCTATGCCATCGGTGAAATCCTCGGCATTCCTGCAAGCGATGTGGAAGGCGTAGCTACCTTCTATAGCCAGATTTTTCGTCAGCCCGTTGGCCGTCATATCATCCGCGTCTGCGACAGCATGGTCTGCTATATCGGTGGCCATGAATCCGTACTGGGACAGATCCAGGAGCAATTAGGTATCGGCCTGGGCCAGACAACTGCTGATGGTCGCTTTACCCTGCTCCCGACATGCTGCCTTGGCAACTGCGACAAAGCCCCTGCCCTGATGATCGATGAGGACACTTACGGCAATATCCAGCCGTCCGGTGTCGCCAAATTGCTGGAGGGTTATGTATGACGCTTACCTCCGTGGGTCCTGCGAACAAAATCGCTCGTACACCCGAAACTCATCCGCTTACCTGGCGTCTGCGTGACGATGCCGCGCCGGTCTGGCTTGAGGAATATACGTCCAAAGACGGCTATGGCGCTGCGCGCAAGGCGCTGGCTGACATGGCATCTACGGATATCGTTCAGACTGTCAAAGACTCGGGCCTCAAGGGCCGCGGTGGTGCGGGTTTCCCGACTGGCGTCAAATGGGGCCTGATGCCTGCTGACGAAAGCCTGAACATTCGTTATCTGCTATGCAACGCTGACGAAATGGAGCCTAACACCTGGAAGGACCGCCTGCTCATGGAGCAGCTGCCGCACCTCCTAGTAGAAGGCATGATCATCAGCGCACGGGCCTTGAAGGCCTACCGCGGTTATATCTTTCTTCGTGGTGAGTATGTCGACGCCGCACGCAACCTGAATCGCGCCATCAAGGAAGCCAAGGCCGCTGGCTACCTGGGCAAAAACATCTTTGGCAGTGGTTTTGACTTCGAGCTGTTTGTTCACACCGGTGCAGGCCGCTACATTTGCGGTGAAGAAACCGCTCTAATCAATTCGCTTGAAGGCCGCCGGGCCAATCCACGCTCCAAACCGCCTTTCCCTGCTGCTGTTGGCGTCTGGGGCAAGCCGACCTGCGTAAATAATGTCGAAACTCTGTGCAACGTGCCAGCTATCGTCGCCAATGGCGTCGATTGGTACAAATCATTGGCGCGCCAGGGAAGTGAAGACATGGGTACAAAACTCATGGGCTTCTCCGGCAAGGTCAAGAATCCCGGGGTGTGGGAGTTGCCGTTTGGCATACCCGCTCAAGAGCTATTCGAAGACTATGCTGGCGGTATGCGCGACGGTTATACCCTAAAGGCCTGGCAACCAGGTGGTGCAGGGACGGGTTTTCTGCTGCCAGAGCATCTTTCGGCACCCATGTTTGCTAGCGGCATCGCCAAAGTGGGTACCCGTATGGGTACCGGCCTCGCCATGGCGGTAGACCATACCGTCAATATGGTTTCGCTGCTGCGCAACATGGAAGAGTTCTTTGCCCGTGAGTCATGTGGCTGGTGTACACCCTGTCGCGATGGTCTGCCATGGAGCGTCAAGCTCTTGCGCGCACTGGAAAAAGGCGAAGGTCAAAGCGGCGATATCGAGACGCTACTGCAGCTATGCACCTTCCTTGGCCCAGGCAAAACATTCTGTGCTCATGCACCCGGTGCGGTCGAACCACTGGCCAGTGCGATCAAGTATTTCCGCAGCGAGTTCGAGGCAGGCGTGAAGAAGGCTCCCAGCGAGCCCCAGCCCTCCGTTGTAGAAACGGTCATTTGATTTGTGCGCTGGCCTCAGGGCCAGCCACTGTCGTCGCCTGAACGAACTTCGTAAAGACGTCGACACCGTGATTCCAATAGCCACGCCGCGGTAAGGCTGTGGAAAGGCTCGAGCCTTTCCAGGTCGCCCGGCAAACGAAGACTGAAGAACCATGGCCACTATCCACGTAGACGGCAAAGAGTACGAAGTCGACGGTGCGGACAACCTCTTGGAGGCTTGCCTGTCCCTCGGTCTCGATATTCCCTATTTCTGCTGGCATCCGGCGCTCGGTAGCGTTGGTGCCTGCCGACAGTGTGCGGTCAAGCAGTTCGCTGACGAGAACGACACCCGCGGTCGTCTTGTCATGTCCTGCATGACGCCTTCGACGGACAAGACCTATATTTCCATTGATGACCAGGAAGCTAAAGACTTCCGTAGCAGCGTCATCGAATGGCTGATGACTAACCACCCTCACGACTGCCCGGTCTGTGAAGAAGGAGGTCATTGCCACCTGCAAGACATGACCGTGATGACAGGCCATAACAAGCGCCGTTATCGCTTCACCAAGCGCACCCACCAGAATCAGGACCTGGGCCCGTTCATTTCCCATGAGATGAACCGCTGTATCGCCTGCTACCGCTGCGTGCGCTATTACAAGGATTACGCAGGCGGCACTGATCTAGGCGTTTATGGCGCCCATGACAATGTGTATTTTGGCCGCGTCGAGGAAGGCACGCTGGAAAGCGAGTTTTCCGGAAACCTGACTGAAGTCTGCCCAACCGGCGTCTTTACCGATAAGACCCACTCCGAGCGCTACAACCGCAAGTGGGACATGCAGTTTGCACCAAGCATCTGTCATGGCTGCTCGTCTGGTTGCAACATCAGCCCCGGTGAGCGCTATGGCGAGCTTCGTCGTATCGAGAACCGTTACAACGGCTCGGTTAACCATTATTTCCTGTGCGACCGTGGTCGCTTCGGGTATGGCTATGTGAACCGCAAGGATCGTCCTCGCCAGGCGCTGCTGCGTAACGGCTCGCTCAACGCAGGGGTAGATGCTGCACTGGACAAGGCTGCCGAGCTATTGCGTGGGCGCAGGGTAATCGGTATCGGCTCTCCCCGTGCCAGCCTGGAAAGCAACTATGCACTACGTGAACTGGTAGGTGCAGAAAACTATTACAGCGGCATGGCGAAGCACGAGCTTGAACATGTTCGTCTTGTACTGGATGTCTTGCGTAACAGCCCTCTTCCTGTACCCACCATCCGCGACATCGAGCACCATGACGCTGTGCTGGTCCTAGGCGAAGACCTGACTCAGACCGCAGCCCGTGTCGCTCTGGCAGTCCGTCAGGCAGCTAAAGGCAAGGCAACCGATATTGCAGCGGCAGCTCGTATTCCTGAGTGGCACAAGGCGGCTGTCCAGACCATCGGGCAGTCCAGCAAAAACCCCGTGTTTCTAGCCAGCCTGGCTGAGACACGTCTGGATGACATCGCTGCGCAGACTATCCACGGTGCGCCGGAAGATCTGGCTCGCTTCGGCTTTGCACTGGCCAACGCTCTCGACGCCTCCGCGCCGACAGTAGAAGGCTTGAGCGATGAAGTAGCGCAGCAGGTCAAGCTGGTAGCTGAGACCCTGCTCAATGCCAAGCGGCCGCTCATTATCTCGGGTACGTCACTGGGATCACGTGCGCTGATCGAGGCTGCTGCCAACATTGCCAAGGCACTGGCGCTGAAGGAAAAGAACGGCTCGCTGAGCCTTGTGGTTCCCGAAGCCAACAGCATGGGCCTGGCCATTTTTGGCGGCGAGTCGGTAGATGATGCGTTCGACGCGCTGACAGCGGGTAAAGCCGACGCGCTGGTCGTGCTGGAAAACGACCTGTTCCGTCGCGCCGACTCTGCACGCGTAGAAGAAGCGCTCAAGGCAGCCAAAACGTTGATCGTACTGGACCATCAGCGTACAGCTACGGCAGAGCGTGCCGACCTGATCCTGCCAGCCGCAAGCTTTGCGGAAGGTGATGGCACCCTGGTAAGCCAGGAGGGCCGTGCCCAGCGTTTCTTCCAGGTGTACGAGCCTACTTATTACGATCCGAGCAGCCTGATTCGTGAAGGCTGGCGTTGGCTACATGCACTGCATAGCACGTTGCAGGGCAAAGCTGTGGACTGGACGCAGCTGGACCAGGTTACCGAGGCGTGTGCAGCAAGCCATCCGAGCCTAGCCGGCATTCGGGATGCAGCGCCTAGCGCATCGTTCCGTATCAAGGGCCAGAAGCTTTCCCGTGAGCCTCACCGTTACAGCGGTCGTACTGCAATGCGCGCCAATATCAGCGTTCACGAGCCGCGTACGCCACAGGATATAGACTCTGCCTTCGCCTTCTCCATGGAAGGCTATTACGGCAGCGCCGAACCCCGTCAGCAGATCGCATTTGCCTGGTCTCCTGGCTGGAACTCGCCGCAAGCCTGGAATAAGTTCCAGGACGAGGTAGGCGGACATCTGCGTGCGGGCGATCCTGGTATTCGTCTGATTGAGTCTTCTGGCGACCGCCTGAGCTGGTTCAACGCCATTCCGGCAGCCTACGCGGCTCAGGCAAACCAGTGGAAAGCCGTACCGATCCATCATTTGTTCGGCAGTGAAGAGACATCGGCTCGTTCGGAGACCTTCCAGGAGCGTATCCCCGAGGTTTACGTTGCGCTTGCAAAAGCGGATGCAGACCGTCTGGGCGTCAATCCTGGCACCAAGGTCAGCGTTACGGTTGCTGGTCAGGCGCTGAGTCTACCGCTGGTGGTCAAGCCTGGCCTGGCTTCCGGCCTGATCGGTTTGCCAGTAGGGTTTGAAGGCATCCCTGCCCGCCTGGCGGGTCTTACCATCGATCGCGTTCAGGAGGCTGCGCAATGAGTTGGTTAACCCCTTCCGTCATCGCCATTATCCTGGCCGTCGTGAAGGCCATCGTGATCCTGCTTGCCGTAGTAATTTGCGGCGCGCTGCTCAGTTGGGTCGAGCGTCGTCTGCTCGGCCTCTGGCAGGACCGTCACGGCCCAAACCGTGTAGGTCCTTTCGGTGCATTCCAGTTGGGCGCCGATATGATCAAGATGTTCTTCAAGGAAGACTGGACGCCGCCGTTCGCGGACAAGATGACGTTCATGCTGGCACCCGTCATTGCGATGAGCGCCCTCTTGATCGCCTTTGCTGTAGTACCGATCACGCCAACTTGGGGCGTAGCAGACCTGAATATCGGCCTTCTATTCTTCTTTGCGATGGCTGGTCTTGCCGTGTATGCCGTGCTGTTCGCCGGCTGGTCGAGCAATAACAAGTTTGCCCTGCTTGGCAGCATGCGCGCTTCGGCGCAAACAGTGTCCTACGAAGTATTCATGGGCCTTTCGCTCATGGGCGTCGTAGCTGTAACCGGCTCCTTCAACATGCGTGACATCGTTGAAGCACAGCATCAGGGTTTGTGGTTCATCATTCCGCAATTCTTCGGCTTTTGTACATTCTTTATTGCAGGTGTAGCGGTTACTCACCGTCACCCCTTCGATCAGCCTGAAGCAGAACAGGAACTGGCGGATGGTTACCACGTGGAATATGCCGGCATGAAGTGGGGCATGTTCTTCGTAGGCGAATACATTGGCATCGTGCTGGTGTCTGCCCTGCTCGTCACGCTGTTCTTTGGTGGCTGGCATGGTCCGCTGTTGCCACCCTTCATCTGGTTCGCCCTGAAGACTGCGTTCTTCATCATGCTGTTCATTTTGCTGCGTGCGTCTATCCCACGTCCGCGCTATGACCAAGTGATGGCGTTCAGCTGGAAGGTGTGTCTGCCGTTGACCCTGATCAATCTGCTCGTCACCGGAGCCGTGGTGCTTTACAACGCCACGCCCGTCGCGGTTCAGTGAGGAGACCGTCCATGTTTAAAGAAATTATTAACGTCATACATGGTACTGGGACTCAGCTACGCAGCCTGCTGATGGTCTTTTCCCATGCCTTCAGAAAGCGTGACACCCTGCAGTACCCAGAAGAGCAGGTCTATCTGCCTCCCCGATACCGCGGGCGAATCGTACTGACGCGCGACCCCGATGGTGAGGAGCGATGTGTAGCCTGCAACCTGTGCGCAGTAGCATGTCCGGTAGGCTGTATTTCCCTGCAGAAAACCGAAGCAGAAGATGGTCGCTGGTATCCGGAGTTTTTCCGGATCAACTTCTCACGCTGCATCTTCTGCGGCATGTGTGAAGAGGCTTGCCCTACTACTGCAATTCAGCTGACACCGGACTTCGAAATGTGTGAGTACGATCGCCAGAACCTGGTGTATGAGAAGGAACACCTTCTTATTTCCGGACCTGGTAAGTACCCGGACTACAACTTCTATCGCGTTGCCGGTATGTCCATTGCGGGCAAACCCAAAGGTGCTGCGAAGAACGAGGCCGAGCCAATCAACGTCAAGAGCCTGCTGCCGTAAGGACGGAAAAGATGGAATTTGCTTTCTATTTCGCTGCCGGTGTCGCCGTACTGGCCACGTTCAGGGTGATTACCAACCGTAATCCGGTACATGCCCTGCTCTACCTCATCATCTCGCTGTTGGCGGTCTCGATGACCTTCTTCAGCCTTGGTGCTCCATTCGCCGGTGCGCTCGAGGTCATCGTATACGCTGGCGCCATCATGGTGCTGTTCGTATTCGTCGTGATGATGCTCAACCTCGGCCCGGCCGTGGTTGAGCAGGAACGCAAGTGGTTAACACCTGGCATCTGGGTTGGCCCTTCGATTCTTTCAATTGCGCTGCTGGTCGAGTTGCTGCTGGTGCTGGGCAGAATGCCCGGCGGTGCAGGCATCGGTCATACCACGGTTGATGCGAAAGCGGTTGGTATCAGCCTGTTCGGCCCCTATCTGCTAGCGGTCGAACTGGCGTCGATGCTGCTCCTGGCTGCGCTGGTTGCGGCCTACCACTTGGGCCGGCAACAAGACGTCAAAGGCGTCGGCGAGTAACTCGTTAAGGAATGGACCTATGAATGCGATACCTCTGGAACATGGTCTGGCACTTGCCGGCGCGTTGTTCGCCCTGGGTCTGGTTGGCCTGATGGTACGGCGCAACATCCTGTTCATATTGATGAGTCTGGAAATCATGATGAATGCTTCCGCCCTGGCTTTTGTGGTCGGTGGCAGTCGCTGGGGGCAACCGGATGGTCAGGTGATGTTCATTCTGGTACTGAGCCTTGCTGCTGCCGAGGCGAGTATCGGCCTGGCGATCCTGCTGCAATTGTATCGCCGTTTCCAAACCCTCGATGTCGATGCTGCCAGCGAGATGCGCGGATGAACCTGTTACCTCTTACCTTCGTCTTTCCCCTTATCGGGTTTGTGCTGCTGGCGTTTTCCCGTAGCCGCTGGTCCGAAAACCTATCTGCCCTGATTGGAGTAGGCTCGGTCGGGCTATCTGCGCTTACAGCCGCCTGGGTTAGCTGGCAGTTCCTGTCCAGCCCGCCGCCTTCCGGCGCGGTCACCCAGGTGCTGTGGAACTGGATGACCGTCGATGGCTTTGCACCCAACATTGCGCTGTACCTGGATGGTCTCTCAGTAACCATGCTGTGTGTGGTCACCGGTGTAGGCTTTCTGATTCACCTGTTTGCCTCTTGGTACATGCGCGGTGAAGCAGGCTATGCACGCTTTTTTGCCTATACCAACCTGTTCGTGGCAAGCATGTTGTTCCTGGTACTGGGCGATAATCTGCTCTTCCTCTACTTTGGTTGGGAAGGTGTAGGCCTGTGCAGTTACCTGCTGATCGGGTTCTACTACAGCGAACGTGCCAACGGTAACGCCGCACTCAAGGCCTTTATCGTAACCCGCGTGGGCGACGTGTTCATGGCCTTCGGTCTATTCATCCTATTCATGACACTGGGCACCCTGGATATCCAGGAACTGCTGGCTCGTGCGCCAGATGTGTTCACGATGAACGATCCGCTGCTGATGCTGGCTACGCTGATGCTGCTGGGTGGTGCGGTAGGTAAATCTGCCCAGCTGCCTTTGCAAACCTGGCTGGCCGATGCGATGGCAGGCCCGACCCCAGTATCGGCGCTGATCCACGCAGCGACCATGGTGACTGCCGGCGTATACCTGATCGCCCGTTGTCATGGATTGTTCGAGCTGACGCCTTCGATTTTGCATCTGGTAGGTATCGTGGGTGCGGTTACGCTGGTACTGGCAGGCTTTGCTGCACTGGTACAAACCGACATCAAGCGTATCCTCGCGTACTCCACCATGAGCCAGATCGGCTACATGTTCCTGGCCCTGGGTGTAGGCGCCTGGAGCGGTGCGATCTTCCACCTGATGACCCATGCATTCTTCAAGGCACTTCTGTTCCTTGCATCCGGCTCGGTCATCCTGGCCTGCCATCACGAGCAGAACATCTTCAAGATGGGCGGTCTGTGGAAAAAGATTCCGCTGGCCTATGCAAGCTTCCTGGTTGGTGGCTCAGCGCTGGCAGCGCTACCGCTGGTTACGGCAGGCTTCTACTCCAAAGACGAGATCCTTTGGGAAGCCTTTGCCAGTGGCCATCAGAATCTGCTGATTGCAGGCCTGGTAGGCGCCTTCCTGACCTCAATCTACACCTTCCGCCTGATCTTTATCGTGTTCCACGGTGAGGCCAAGACTGAAGCTCATGGTGGTCACGGAATCGCGCATCATTTGCCGCTAATCGTCCTGATCGTACTGTCCACCTTTATCGGCGCCTGGATCACTCCACCGCTGGCGGGTGTACTGCCTCAGTCGGCCGGCCATGCGGGCGGAGAAGCCAAGCACAGTCTGGAAATTGCCTCGGGCGCTATTGCGCTGGCTGGCATTCTGTTGGCAGCCCTGCTCTTCCTGGGCAAGCGTCGCTTTGTGAGCGCACTTGCCAAGAGTGCCCCGGGTCGCTTTTTTGGTACCTGGTGGTATCACGCCTGGGGCTTCGATTGGCTCTACAACTGGATCTTCGTGAAACCTTACCTGGCAATTACCCGACTGCTGCGTAGCGACCCGATCGACAAAGCGATCCTGATTGTCCCGATCCTCGCGCGTGCCGGTAACCTCACGCTGAGCCTTACAGAGAACGGCCGCCTGCGTTGGTATGCTGCCTCCATCGTGGGTGGTGCAGTGCTGCTTCTGGCCGCACTGCTTCTGGCCTGACTTGAATCTACGAAAGGAATTGAGCCCGTCATGATTCTGCCTTGGCTAATCCTGATCCCCTTCATAGGCGGTCTGCTGTGCTGGCTGGGAGATCGCTCCGGCAATCTTCTGCCACGCTGGATTGCTTTATTAACCATGCTGCTGGAGCTGGTGCTTGGCCTGTGGGTCTGGTGGCACGGTGACTTCAGCCTGGCCCCTGCTCCGGGTAGCGAGCAGAACTGGACCGTCGAATTCCAGTATCCCTGGATTGAGCGCTTCGGTATCAGTCTGCACTTTGCCATGGACGGCTTGTCGCTGCTTATGGTGTTACTGACTGGTCTGCTGGGTCTTTTGGCTGTTGTCTGCTCTTGGCGCGAGATCCAGAAGCATGTTGGCTTCTTCCACCTGAACCTACTATGGATTCTAGGTGGTGTGGTTGGTGTGTTCCTGGCTGTCGACCTCTTCCTATTCTTCTTCTTTTGGGAAATGATGCTGGTGCCGATGTATTTCCTCATCGCGCTCTGGGGTCACAGCTCCGCCGACGGTAAGAAGAGCCGAATTACCGCAGCTACCAAGTTCTTCATTTTCACCCAAGCCAGCGGCTTGATCATGCTGGTGGCCATCGTGGCCCTGGTGCTGGTGCACTATAGTGCAACCGGCGTGCTGACCTTCGAATATGAAGACCTGCTGAAAACGCAGATGGATCCAACGACTGAATACCTGCTGATGCTGGGCTTCTTCATTGCCTTTGCCGTGAAGCTGCCTGCCGTGCCGGTTCACTCCTGGCTTCCCGATGCACACGCACAGGCACCAACAGCCGGTTCCGTAGACCTTGCCGGTATTCTGTTGAAAACAGCCGCTTACGGTCTTCTGCGCTTTGCCGTACCGCTGTTTCCCAATGCCTCGGCCGAGTTTGCGCCCATTGCCATGTGGCTCGGGATCATCGGAATCTTCTACGGTGCGTTCCTGTCCTTCGCACAGACTGACATCAAGCGTCTTGTGGCCTACTCCAGCGTTTCGCACATGGGCTTCGTCTTAATCGGTATCTACTCCGGCAGCCAGCATGCACTGCAGGGTGTCGTGGTACAGATGATCGCCCATGGTCTTTCGGCAGCAGGCTTGTTCATCCTGTGCGGTCAGCTCTATGAGCGCCTGCATACACGCGACATGCGTGAGATGGGTGGACTCTGGGGTCGCCTCCCCTACCTGCCGGCCCTCAGCCTGTTCTTCGCTTCGGCGTCGCTGGGCCTGCCGGGTACCGGTAACTTCGTAGGCGAGTTCCTGATTCTGATGGGTGCGTTCCCAATGGTGCCGCTGACCGTTGTGATCGCTACATTCGGTCTGGTTGCGGCTTCGGTGTACTCATTGATCATGATCCACCGTGCGTACTTTGGTCCTGCGAAGTCTGAAGGGGAATTGCCGGGGCTCAATGCACGCGAGCTGTCCATGGTACTGCTTCTGGTCGGTCTGCTGATCCTCCTGGGTGTTTATCCGCAGCCCATTCTGGATACGTCGGCAGCCAGCATGAGTGGTGTACACCAGTGGCTGGGTACAGCTTTCTCTTCCATTGTTTCTGCCCGGTAGTAGCGCCATGACCTTTACAACGGAACATCTCATCGCACTTCTGCCGCTCCTCATCACCGGTCTGACCGCCGTTGTGGTGATGCTGGCGATAGCCTGGCGGCGCAACCACACCGTGATTCCGACACTGTCGGTCATCGGTTTGAACCTGGCCCTGCTGTCCATTGTGTACTCGATGCGGGTCGTCGATATCGACGTCACCAGCCTGATGCGCATGGATGGCTACACCTACTTCTATACCGCACTGATCCTGATTACCACATTGGCATGCATGACGCTGTCGCATGCTTACATGGAGGGATACTCCAGCAATCGTGAAGAGCTTTACCTACTGCTTTTACTGTCCTGTACGGGCGGTATCGTGTTGGTAAGCTCGCAGCACCTGGCTTCGCTGTTCATTGGCCTTGAGCTGCTGTCCGTACCGGTGTATGGCCTGGTGGCCTATTCCTACTTCAATCGCCGCTCCCTTGAGGCTGGCATGAAGTATCTGGTGCTATCTGCTGCTGGCTCGGCCATTCTGCTGTTTGGCATGGCCCTGCTGTATGCACAGTCCGGCACCCTGAGTTTTAGCGGAATCGGTGCGCAGCTGACTCAGCAAGCCTCGGCCGGCCTGCTGCTGGAACTCGGTATCGGCATGATGATCGTAGGTCTGGGCTTCAAACTGTCGCTGGTACCCTTCCATTTGTGGACGCCGGATGTCTATGAAGGCGCACCGGCACCGGTGGGCGCTTACCTGGCTACTGCGAGCAAGGTTGCCGTTTTCGCTGTCGTGGTTCGTCTGTTCCAGACCATGCCCGCTGCGCTGAACGATACATGGCTGCATAACCTGATCGCTTTCATCGCCATCATCTCCATTCTGGTCGGCAACCTCTTGGCCCTGATGCAGAGCAACCTCAAGCGTCTGCTGGGCTACTCTTCCATCTCACATTTTGGATACCTGCTCGTAGCCCTCGCTGCCAGCAATGGTATTGCGGTAGAGGCGATTGGGGTGTACTTGGCGACTTATGTCGTTACCAGCCTGGGAGCCTTTGGCGTGATCGTGCTCATGTCCAGCCCAAGCAATGGCACACGCGATGCCGATGCGCTGTTTGAGTACCGCGGACTGTTCTGGAGACGCCCGTATCTGACCGCCGTTCTAACAGTGATGATGCTGTCGCTTGCAGGTATTCCGTTGACGGCGGGCTTTATCGGCAAGTTCTACATTATTACGGTGGGTGTCGAGTCCCATCTGTGGTGGCAGACCGCGGCGGTCGTTATTGGTAGCGCCATCGGCCTGTTCTATTACCTGCGTGTCATGGTAACGATGTATCTGGTACAACCAGGTCTGAGCCGTCACGATGCACCCATGAACTGGGGTGAGCGTGCCGGCGGCATCATGCTTATCGCCATTGCAGCCCTGACGCTGCTGTTGGGTGTTTACCCGCAGCCCTTGTTGCAAGTGCTTCAACATACAGGCCTGTAAGGGCCTCTCATAAAAAAGCCCCAGTGATGGGGCTTTTTTTATTGCCTGAACTTTTTATTCCTCTTCACGGTGCATGAAGAGGTCCCATACCGACATGAAGAGCGCCGCCACCAATGGGCCAATGACGAACCCGTTGAGACCAAAGAGTGCCATTCCGCCTAGTGTGGAAATCAGTACCACATAGTCGGGTAGCTTGGTGTCCTTGCCTACCAAGATAGGACGCAGAATGTTATCCACCAAGCCGATGACGATAACGCCGAACAGGATCAATACAACCCCTTGCCATATCGAACCTGTCAGCAGGAAGTAAACCGCAACCGGCCCCCAGATCAGCCCAGCGCCTACTGCTGGCAACAAAGACAGGAACGCCATTATCACGCCCCAGAGGACGGCAGCCTCGACGCCGAGCACCCCCAGGATGAAGCCTCCCAGAGCACCCTGAACAATCGCTACAATAATGTTGCCCTTGACGGTGGCCCGGATAACAGCCGTGAACTTGCGAAGCAGGCTGCGCTTGTGAATCTCGCTCAAGGGGATGGCTTTACGGATCAGTCCTACGAGGTATTGCCCGTCTCGAAGCAGGAAAAACAGCAGGTACAGCATGATGCCAAAGCTGATCACCAACTGAAACGTCCCCTGCCCTACCAACAAGGCCCTGCTTGCCAATGCCTGACTACCTTGGGCAACACTTTGCGTCAGGCGCTCGCGAATGCTTTCTGGATCAGTAATATCGAATCGGTGCAGTATACTTTTGATACTGTTCGGTAGTGCCTGCCACATATGCTGAAAATATTCGCCGAAATTCAGCTGGCCGCTGTTGATTCGCTGATACAGCGCACTGCCTTCCTGAACAAGAGAAATACTAATCGCCGTGACCGGCAGAATCACGATGAGTAAACAAACACCCAAGCTGCTCAGCGCGGCAAGGTTTTTACGATTGTTGTAGCGCCTGAGAAACCAGCGCTGCATAGGGGCGAAAATAATCGCCAGGATCGCTCCCCAAAAAACCGCGCCGTAATAGGGCAACAGAATCCAGGCAAATGCGATCGAGACAATAATCAGAAGAAAGATAAATGTTCTATTTTCAAGTCGCGTGCTTTTCATCAGGGTTCCAAAGTCCATTCAAGAGCAACGAGCGTCGCTTTTGGTTAGAACACTGGATACCACGCACTTGTTCCTGAGGGCTCAGCCAGAGCCCTCAGGAATGTCGATTTAAACGCGGAACTGCTTGACCAGGCCGTGGAGGCGATCCCCTAGCGAGACTAGCCCCTGGGTAGTGGTCGCACTCTGCTCAGCCCCTGCCGTCATGGTTTCAACCGCGCCAGCAATCTCGTGGACGCTACGGTTGATTTCCTCGGAGACCGCCGTCTGCTCTTCGGCTGCACTGGCTATCTGGGCGTTCATGGCGTTAATCGTACCGATCAGCTGGCTGATGGTATCGAGCGAGGCGCCTGCCTGACTGGCTTGGACAGTCGTACTTTCACCTGCCGCACCAGAGCGACGCATCGACTCAACCGCCTTTTGCGTACCCTGTTGCAGGCGATCGATCATTCCCTGGATCTCCTGGGTACTTTGCTGAGTACGGCTTGCCAGGGCACGAACTTCGTCGGCCACGACCGCAAAACCACGACCTGCCTCACCAGCCCGAGCCGCCTCGATAGCAGCGTTCAAGGCCAGCAGGTTGGTTTGCTCGGCAATGGAACGGATAACATCCAGTACGCTGACAATGGACTGTACGTCCTGCTGCAGACTGTCGAGCGACATGCCGCTGTCACGCACTTCATCGACCAGAGAATGGATGCCTGCCACACTACCCTCAACCACACGCTTGGCTACACGACCCTGCTCATCAGTCTCACGGGCAGCTTCTGCCGCTTGCTGGGCACTTTGCGCCACTTCATGAGCCGCTGCGGACATCTCGTTGATAGCCGTGGCAACCTGATCGGTTTCGCTACGCTGACGCTGCATGGCCTGCTCGGTACGACGAGCCTGGGCAGCTACCTCATCCAACAAACCGGTAAGCTGCTGAGTGATGTCGATTACCTGCTGTACGGTTCCATGAATCTTGCCAACGAATCGATTGAACGAGCCAGCAAGCCGGCCCAACTCGTCGTTACTCTGCACCGGCAGTCGACGTGTCAGATCGCCTTCGCCATCAGCAATGTCATCAAGGTTTGCACGCATGAGCTCAAGCGGACGCAACACTCGCATGGCAAATAGATGAGCCGCAATGGCGATGATGACCAGCACTACCAGCGAGACGCCGATGATGGAGAACAGCTGCGTCAGGGTCTGCGCACGTACATCGGCCTCGATCTTGCCCAGCCGCTCCTCAACGCCATCCAGGTTGATGGCAGAGCCCAGGACCAGGTCCCACTTGGGCAGGTACTCGGTATAGCTCAACTTGGGAACCAAGGTAGTTTTGCCAGGCAATGTAGAGGAATAGCGGACATAATGAGTGCCATCCTTGCCTGCACGGACCAGTTCCTGGTTCAGGTAAACGCCGTTCGGATCCTTGTTATCACGAAAGCTCTTGCCTATGCCTTCAGCGTCGTTTCCCTTGAAAAGGCGGATGACGTTTGAATCATAGCCAAACATATAGCCATCTTTGCCATAGGTGATGCCAGATAAAATCCTAATTGCCTCGGCGCGGGCCGCCTGATCACCGTCGGCTGAAGCATCGTAGAGCGGCTTGACCGCTGTCAGGGCAACCTGCACGTAATTCTTCAGGGTTACGTTGCTTTGCTCCATCAAGCGATCACGCGTTGTCTGTATATCGCGCTCGGCTTTATTGCTCAGCATCACATAGGAAATACCGCTGATGATCAGGGTAATAATTACAACAGGTAGGAGCGCCAGCAGGAGCACCTTGGCTTTTAAACTCATCACTGAGACCTCTTAGGTTGTTATCTAAGTAGGTTTTCGGCCAAGCGAAACGAAAATGAAGGTCGATCGATAGTGCTCTATCCGTATGGTCTCAATCACCGGGAGCAGATCGGGAGGCTCGGAGCGGCAGCCGGACCAAAACTTTCAGCCCGCCCAGGGAACTGCTTTCCAGGCTGAGCGTACCTGCGCAATTGTCCACAATGTCACGCGCAATACCAAGGCCCAAGCCATGTCCCATGACTCGCTCATCCAGACGCGCACCTCGCTCGAGAATATCCTGCCTGGATTCAGGCGCGATACCTGGCCCATCATCATCAATACTGATCTCATAACAGGCATCTTTCTTCAGTACCGTCAGCTCTACCTGGCTGCTCGCCCATTTACAGGCGTTATCCAACAGCGTACCCAGCAATTCAAGCAGGTCTTCGCGATCCCAGGGCAGTTTCAAACCGGAAGGCACATGACAGGAGATCGTCAGGTCGTTGTCATGGATCTGCTTGAGCATGGCGCAGAGCGAAGGCAATTCAGCCTCGCAGTCCAGATAGACACCGGGAAGCTGGTCACCGGCCAGGCGAGCACGGCGCAACTCCCGCTCAAGACGCTGCTGGATCTGCTCAAGCTGATCGCGCAGGATGCTCTGCAGTTCAGGATGCGCACTCAGTTCTTGCCGCTCTGCAAGGCTTACCAGCACGGCCAGAGGCGTTTTTAGCGCATGCCCCAGATTACCGATGCCATGGCGGGCACGCTTGAGATTATCCTCGGTATGACGCAGCAGATGATTGATCTGCTCCACCAGCAGCTCAAGCTCTTGGGGAACCTGCGTATCCAGCTGGCTGCGCTGCCCCTGTTGCAGTTGAGCCACTTGTTGCCGGACCCGTTCAAGTGGCTTTAAGGCGCGCCTTACCGTAATCCGTTGTAGAAAAAGGATTACGATTAACGCAACCAGCCCAATGCCGGCACCTATACGCAGCATTCGACTGAAACTGGTCAGGAGCGGGTTGTAATCCTGTGCAACGACAATGCTGAGCTTTTGCCCCAACCGCTGATAATCCGCGCGATAAACCAGGAGGCGTTGATCTCCGGGGCCATTGACGAGATGTCCGGTCAGCCCTACGTGCGTAGGTCTCTCAAGCACATGATCCCAGAGCGACCGGGAGCGCCAGCGAGGTTCTCCTATGTCGATCTCGAAATAACGCCCGGAAAATGGCCGTTGATAGGCAGGATTAAGGCGCTGCTCATCCAGCTGCAGCCCGTTTGGCCCCCGCGCAATAGCCACCAGGAGGTTTTCGCTCTCTGTCTGAAGTCCGCTTCCCAGATAATCCCGTAGCGCCGTATCAACCAGCCAGCGTGCGCCCAGTATCAATAAAAGTCCGGATATCAGCAGAGCGGAGGCCAAGCCAATGCCCAATCGCTGCTGAATGGACTTCATGCCGATTTCCCGAAGCGGTAGCCCTGTCCTCGCCGTGTCTCGATAATATCGCGCCCCAATTTACGCCTGAGATGGTTCACGTGCACCTCGATGACATTAGAGTCACGCTCGCTTTCACCGTCGTAGAGATGTTCACCCAAATGACTTTTGGACAGGATCTGCCCTGCATGCAACATGAAATACCGCAGCAGCCTGAACTCTGCGGCGGTCAGCTCGATGCTTTCATCCCCGCGATTAACACATTGCCGTGACTCATCCAGGCTCAGACCGGAAGCCTGCAATGTCGGCTGATTCACCAGCCCACGGGCACGCCGCAATAATCCTTGAATCCGCAAGGAAAGCTCTTCAGGGTGGAACGGCTTGGTCAGGTAATCATCGGCGCCAGCCTTGAGCCCATCGATACGCTCGGCCCAACCACTGCGCGCCGTCAGAATCAGTACCGGCGTAGAAAGTCCCTGCGTGCGCCACTCCCTGAGCACATCCAGCCCAGAACGCCCCGGCAGTCCCAGGTCAAGTACGATAAGGTCATAAGGCTCGACTGCGCCCTGGTATGCCGCATCACGGCCATCGGCCAGCCAGTCTACGGCATAGCCTTGTCGTGTCAGGCTAGCCATTAACTCATCCGCCAGGGGAACACTGTCCTCTACCAACAACAGACGCATCAGTCGTCTACCTCGTCCTTCAAAATCGTACCGTCAGTGGCGCTGATTTCCAGCTCGCGCACAACGCCCTTGTCTACCAGAAACTCGATCTCATAGACATAAACACCATCTTCCTCCTCAAGCTCCGCCTCCAGCAATGTTGCCTTTGGATAGCGCGCATAAGCCTGGTTGATAAGCTGCTCAAGAGGACGAATTCTTCCTTCCTGACGAAGCCGCAACGCCTCATCCTGGTCAAGGTCGCGAGCGCTTGAAAGCCCGCTGGCTGACAGCAATGTCAATACCAGCAGGCCTTTCATCATGCTGCTACCCAGGTTCAATCGTCCTGTACATCCTTGAGCACTTCGCCCGTTGCGGCATCGAGCTCCAGATCCCATGTCACACCTTTCTGGTCACGTAACTCAACCTGATAGATATAGCGGCCATATTCTTCTTCCAGCTCAGTGTCGTGAGTCGTCGAGCCAGGATGCTTGGCGATAGCCGCCTTGTTCAATACGTCGAAGGATTTGATGGTACCTGCATCACGCAGCTTGAGCGCTTCGTCAGGTCCCAAGTCGCGGGCTTGGGCCGCACCGGCCAGGGCGGTCAGGCTGGCAGCGGCAATCAATGTAGTCAGTGCTTTCATGTGTATGTCCTCACGGGTTATTCAGTGAGTTCACCTTAACGAGGCAGCCTTAATTCAGCCTTAATCTCATTTTGGAACTACATGGTCAGCCCAACGGTCTTTCGCAATCAATGCCGCATCGCGGCGGTGCGTTTGTATACTGGCTGTCCGTATGGAGTCCTCATGACAGCTATTCACATCAAATCTCCTTCCCTCGTTATCCGCGCGGGCACGCAGGCGCTGGCGAATATTCGCCAACAGGGCCTGTCACCTGCAGACGTAGGTATTATCCCGGGCGCAGCAGGCGGCCCGAAAGCACTAGGCTTGCAAGGGCTAGACATCGCGCTGTTTGGTGAATGGCTGCCTCGCTCACCACGGGTGCGCGCATTGGTTGGCGCATCCATTGGGGCCTGGCGCTCCGCATGTGTCTGCCTACCGGATCCGGCAGACTCATTACGCCGGCTGGGCGACCTCTATACCGGATTGCATTTTCCCAAAGGTATTGGAATCAGGCAGATCAGTCAGATTTGCAAAAGCATGCTGGATGAACTGCTGGGTGGGCGTGACGAGGCGATTCTGACCGCCCCAGGCTATCGCCTGAACATCATGATTGTTCAGGCATTGGGCCCTCTGGCCAGTGACCAGCGCCGAACATTAAGCCTTGGCCTGGGCGCTGTGATCCGCGACAACCTGATAGCACGGTCTCGTCTGATTCGCCATTTCAGCCGCATCGTGGCCCATGATTTGCGCCAGGCGCCGCCGCTGGATGAACTGAATGATTTCCCAACGCAGTACCATGCGCTTCGCCCCGACAACCTTCGCCAGTCATTGCTGGCGTCAGGCTCCATTCCACTGGTCATGGAGGGCGTAACAGATATCCCTGGCTTTGGCTCCGGTACTTACCGTGACGGGGGACTGCTCGATTACCATCTGGATCTTCCCTATCGCGGGAATGACATTGTGCTCTATCCACATTTTATCGATCGCATCATTCCTGGGTGGTTCGACAAGGGCATCTTCTGGCGCAAGGCCAATACACATAACCTGCGAAATGTGGTGCTACTGGCACCCTCACGGTCTTACCTTGAGCGGCTACCTGGTCGAAAGCTTCCCGACCGCAAAGATTTCACCCGTTATGCAACCGATCCTGCCACACGGCAACGTCACTGGCATACAGCGATGGCGGAAAGCCAGCGACTGGGTGATGAGTTTTTGGAGCTTGCCGAAAGCGGCCGGTTAAAAGATCAGATATTGCCTCTCGTCTAGAGCGACGAACCGGCTACTAGCCCTGCGGTCTTCATAGAAAGCAGTCCACAGCCGGTGTTTTCATGTCAGAGAGTGCCTCATTTATTCCCCCGACCGCCGAGGGTACGCTGCCCGCCCCTGGAGACGAGCGCGACGATACAGGTACAGCCCTGTGCCCCCCGCTACCCTCGGACCTTCACTATGTGGATGACACGCAGCCGGGCCTGCGGCGAAAAAAGCTGCGCGGGAAGTTTATCTACCTGGATGCCCAAGGCGAATGTATTCGCGATCAGGCTGAAATTGACCGCATCAACAAACTGGCCATTCCACCCGCCTATACGGATGTCTGGATCTGTGCCGATCCTTGTGGCCATTTACAGGCAACGGGGCGGGACGCCCGAGGACGCAAGCAATACCGATATCATCCACGTTGGCGCGAAATCAGAGACACTGACAAATACGAACGGATGCTGGAGTTCGGCAATGCCCTTCCCAAACTGCGCAAGCGGATAGAAGAGCATCTGGCGCAACGCAAGCTGAACCGGGAAAAGGTCATGGCGACCGTTATCAGCCTGCTGGACGCCACCTTGATTCGCGTAGGCAATCAGCAATATGCCAAAAGCAATAAATCGTACGGCCTGACAACCCTGCGTAACCGACATGCAGACGTTACCGGCAATACGATTCGCTTTCACTTCCGCGGCAAAAGCGGCGTCGAGCACAACATCAAGCTGACAGACCCGAGGCTTGCACGTACCGTCAAGCGCTGCCTTGAGCTACCCGGCCAACACTTGTTTCAGTATCTGGATGAAGATGGCGATCGGCATACGGTCACCTCGTCAGACGTAAACGCCTACCTGCACGAACTCAGTGGTGCCGATTTTACTGCCAAGGATTACCGCACCTGGGCAGGCAGCGCCTTGGCTCTGTCTACTCTCAAGTCACTGCGCTACGAAACTCAAACTGAAGCCAAAAAGCACCTTCAGGAGATGGTCAAGCAAGTATCCAGTACGCTGGGCAACACACCGGCAGTATGCCGCAAGTGTTATATCCACCCGGGCGTCATGGATGCATTTATGGCTGGCGAACTCGGCTCGCTACCCAAGCCGCGCAAACGCAAGGGACTTCGCGAAGAGGAAGTCACCCTGCTCATGTTTTTAGAGCGCCTGGTCGAGAAGACGCAGGCAGCTTAGGTACTCGAGCCGCCTACTAGAGGCGGCTCTGGAACAGCGGTTGATGCTCCTGGCACTGCTTGGCGGAAAGCAGAAAGACCCCGTGACCGCCCCGCTCGAACTCGAGCCACGTAAAGTCGACTTCGGGATAAAGCGCTTCGACGTGTACCTGACTATTGCCCACCTCAACGATCAACGTGCCGGTGTCAGTGAGGTGATCCGCGGCTTCAGCCAACATTCGGCGCACCAGATCCAGCCCGTCTGAGCCACAGGCAAGGCCCATTTCCGGCTCGTGGTGATATTCAGCCGGCATATCGGCAAAATCTTCTGCGTCCACATAAGGTGGATTTGACACGATCAGGTCGAAACGCTGCCCTGGCAGTCCAGCAAACCCATCCCCTTGCACGGTATAAACCCGGTCTTCAAGGTCATGCCGCTCTATGTTCTGCCAGGCGACCTCCAATGCATCAAAGGAAAGATCGGCCAACGCGACTTCTGCATTAGGGAACGCATAAGCACAGGCAATACCAATGCATCCCGAGCCGGTACAGAGGTCTAGGATTCGAGCAGGCTCATGGGGTAGCCAAGGCACAAAGCGGGCATCAATCAATTCAGCAATCGGTGACCGTGGCACCAACACACGTTCATCAACCATAAACGGCAGCCCACAAAACCAGGCTTCGCCTAACAAATAAGCCGTCGGAATGCGCTCCTGAATCCGTCGGTGAAGCAGGACGCTCAAGTCGTAGCGCTCATCATCTTCCAACCGGCAATCCAGGTAGCTGTCAGACATTTCCCAAGGCAGATGCAAGGCGCCTAACACCAGCTGCCTGGCTTCATCCCACGCATTGTCGGTGCCATGGCCAAAATAAAGCCCTTCGGCGTGGAAGCGGCTCACCGCCCAACGGATATAGTCACGAAGAGTGCGTAAACGGGATTCGGTCATCTAGGGCTCCTTTTCAGCGGCATAGTGTAGCCTTGCAGCTCTGCCCACGAAACGTCAGATGCACTCGTCCAGTCTAGCGGCGCGTCCTGGCAATCAGGCCACCCAGAACGCCCGTTACACAGCCGGCCAGCAGACCTCCTACATGAGCGCCATTAGCAATGGCACCAAAGCCAAGCACATCAATGGCGCCGGTCAGGCATATACCCAGCCAGGCAAGCATCATGATGACAACGCCCTTTGGCATTCGATACGCTGGGGTGGGTGCCAACAGCTGGAATAACCAGCAATGGCCCAGCAGGCCATAGAGCACACCTGACAATCCGCCAAACAGTGCCGGGCCACTCCACCAGTACTGCACAAGGTTGGCTGCCAGTGAAAAGAGGACGGTTAACGCCAATAGCATCCACCCCTTTTGACGAAACTCAATGCGGCGCCCCAGCTCCCAATACCACAGGGAATTCATGGCCAGATGCAAAACGCCAAAATGCAGAAACATGGGTGAAACAAACCGCCACCACTGATTTTGTTCAAGGGTATAGGAGACGGGATAGAACTCGATATACGTATCGTAAAGCCGAAAGTCCAGAAAAGTAAGCCAGCGAACAACCTCATAACGATCGCCCAACAAGGTAATCGCAGCCACGACCAGTGTGATGAGCAGGACGCCTGCAGTTACAGGACTTGCCCGTAGCTGCTCCTTGAAGCCAGGCCGAGTTACAGTAGGCCGAACATCAGAGATCTCACCGGCCGCGTCCCCCTGCGGATAGCGTGCATACAGGTTACGCACCTCGTCTACCAGTCCCGGATCATTAACCCACACCACTTGTGCATCGCGTTCTTCAGTCACTCGGTGAGGAATATGCAGACGACGGAGTAATTGCGTAAACCCTAGCAGGTCCGTTTCGAGTCCTACACGTAACGCAGGCTGTGCATTCATTCCGCCCCTCCTGTTGACGGCACATCGACCCAGACGAATTTCTTTGGATCCAGACGATGCTCCTCATCCAGCCGATACGCCACCAGCTTTCCGTTGTTCACGGCACTGTAATCCAGACAGGCGAGATTAGGCCGTATCGGTTCAGGATGACCGTCGAGCCAGTAATGCCCTACAAACAGCAGCGGCTCATCGATGCCATAACACATCAAGCTGGACTTCTCGGTTTCACTTAGCCGCTCGCAGGCCACATCATCCGGCAAACCATCTGGCTGAAAGACAATATCGCCGTATGTCTGCGGGTCTTCCTCCCAGAATTTGGTTCGGAACCGACCGCGTGTGAAGCCATCACGCCCCGTCATTTTCATGCCGTTGGGCAGCGGCAGGGAAACGCCATTGAGCAGCCGAGAGCAGGCGCGATTAGCCAGGCTCCCCGGAATGGCCGACTGCTGAATGAATCGCTCATCGATATACCCACCCGGATAGACCTCATCAATGGCAGCAATCAGGGACGAATCCCAATAGGCATGTACCAGCCTGAAACGTCCGGCATCGATATACAAGGGCAACTCATACAGCCATGTGAGAAAGTCATTCCACTCCGCAGAATGGTGATCGAACTGCACCAAGGTCGTCTGGATCACCCGCTCGTAACGAGAGGTATGCTCACGAACGTATCGCTTGTGACTTTCTGGCGGCGCCGGCGTGTGCCAGCTCAAGGCATTGATTTCATGGTTACCCAGCAGGCACATTGCCTGGCCTGCCTCCACCATGTCACGAATGCAGTGCAGCGACTCTCGCACATGAGGCCCACGATCAAGGATGTCCCCTAGAAAGAGCGCCATCCTTCGCGGATGCTGCCAGACACCGTTGTGTCGGCGATAGCCCATTTGGTCCAGCAAACGTTCAAGCACATGAGCGCAGCCGTGAATATCGCCTATCAGGTCATAGCCACGATCAGGGTCAAGCATCAATCATTCCCCAGACGGCTGCTCCAGCCGAGCTTCGTCCGGCAAACCTCGTAATAGTTATGATCCAGTGGGTGGATGAGTCGCAGTTTGTGCGGCTTTTTCTGGATGGTTACGACGTCACCAGGCGCGCAATTAAGATGATTCTGTCCATCACATGAGACCTGCGGATAGATCTGCATGTTCGGCGAGACCACGATTTTCAGCTCGCTGTCGCCACTGACTACAATGGGGCGGCTGGACAAGGTATGCGGGTACATCGGCACGATGACAATCGCATCCAGTTTGGGATGCATGATGGGCCCCCCCGCTGACAGCGAGTAGGCTGTCGAGCCTGTGGGTGTCGCGACGATAAGCCCATCGGCCTTCTGAGCGCAGACAAACTTGCCATCGATATGCAGGGCAAACTCGATCATGCGGGTGGATTTGCCTGGATGCAGGACAACATCATTCAGGGCATCGGCCTGACCAATTGTTTCTCCCTCACGACAGACAAAGGCGTCCAGAAGAAAGCGTGTCTCGACGATATATTGCCCTTCAAGCACCTCGGCTACCTTGGTCTCAAGCTCATCCGGGCGAATATCGGTCAGGAAACCCAGATTGCCACGGTTGATACCTAGAACAGGTACACGCGGGCGCGCCAGTACACGTGCCGCCCCCAGCAGGCTGCCATCGCCCCCTACTACGATAACCAGATCGCAGATCTCGCCCATGGTTCTACGTGAGCAGGTTTCCAGGCCGTGACCGGGCATGACCTCAGCGATGATGTCTTCTAAGATCACATGCAGGCGCCGCGC
Organism: Pseudomonas sp. LTJR-52; assembly: GCF_003691465.1. NCBI lineage: Bacteria > Pseudomonadati > Pseudomonadota > Gammaproteobacteria > Pseudomonadales > Pseudomonadaceae > Pseudomonas > Pseudomonas sp. LTJR-52. The sequence continues at coordinate 1,980,673 of NZ_CP033105.1, read as the reverse complement.
CAATAAGAATGTTTTGAGCCGGCGAATGGTATCCAGCACTTGAGTGCTGCCCAGACGGCCGATAATGCCGATTTTCTGAAAAGAGTCCATACGCGGCCGTAGCCCTTCTATGGCAGGAATGTCGATAAATTATGCGGGCAAGCGGCAAGGCACAGCAAACCGTACACCCTTGTCCAACTCGGCGTATGCTTGAGTGATGAGCAATCTATTCCAAGCACTGGCCGTACTGCCTTACACGCTTCGCCACCCAGCGGTGCGTGATCTAGCCTGGGTAATCACCTCTCCGCCCATCCTGGACCGAGCGGAACAACGTCACCCCTTGGCTGCAAGCAATTGGACAGCAAAACCTGACAAATTAGCCGATTGGCTCCATGAGCTTGATCGAAGTCCTGAATTACTGACAGGCTGGCTTACCCAGGGAAGCGACCGCCGCCTTGGGCGGTACTACGAATTGCTCTGGCAATTCGCCCTCACCTATGCCCCTGGGATTGAGTTGCTGGGAGCCAACTTACCGCTCCGTACGGCGACTCATACGCTGGGCGAACTTGATCTCCTGATCCGAGATGATGAAGGCGTTCATCACCTTGAAGTAGCGGTTAAATATTATCTAGCAACGGGCCTTCCGCAATCACCGGAATGGTTGGGCCCAGGTGGCGAAGATCGACTCGAGCGCAAGCTGAGTCATTTTCTAAACCGGCAGTTACCCTTGTCGCAGTCTCCGGAAGCGCGCGTTTTGTTTAAAGCGCTCGGTATCGTCTCTGTCCAATCTTGGCTATGGATGGGCGGTTATCTGTTTTATCCACCCGCAGGTGCCATACCATTTCCCAGCTGCTCCCCACACCATTTGCGGGGTTTGTGGCAACGCCTTGATAAAGCGAAGCCTGAAGAGAAAGGCGCATGGCAACTACTTCCCAAGCAGCGCTGGCTTGCACCTGCACACCGACACGATGGACATGCTCCATTCGACTTCAATGTCGAGCCCCATTGGCCTCGGTTACTTGTGCACCTTGACGAGGACGGCCAGGAAGACCACCGTTTATTCTGGGTACCTGAAACATGGCCTTTTATACCGGAGAAGGCCGAACACTAATCTAGTGCTTCAGCAGCTTTAACAGGTTGTCCTGCATCGCCCGACGCCCCTGTAGACCGCCCGTATGCAGCGCTATAATGCGCTGTCCGGCTGGAATATCTCCCGCTTCAACCGTACGGCGAAGCGCCAGCAATAGCTTGCCTGTATAAAGTGGCTCGAGTGGTATTTGTGTTTCGGTCTCGAACGAGGCCATAAAGCTGGCCAATTCGGCATCAATACGTGCAAATCCTCCTAAACTCGCATCGAGCCAACGGATATCTGCATCAGGTTGACCCGCCTCGCGCACCCAACGCGCCACCTGATCGGGAACGTTGTAGCGCAGCGGGACAGATAGCGTCCCGATGACAGGATGTCTGCCAGCCTCTCCTACAGCCAGACCGGCCAGCGTCGTTCCCGTACCAGCAGCCACCCACAGCGCATCATAATCAGACCAGCCAATCCTGTTCAGCTGCGTCTTAATATAAGCAACCAGAGGTATACACCCCTGCATGCCCAGCGAGCCACCGCCCCCTTCCGGAATAGGCAAATAGCCTGGGTAACGTGCCAGCCATTCACCCCAGAACTCGTCATCGCGTCGGGCCCGATAACCTCCGTAACCCAACCAGTGCAACTTCATTTTCCATTTGCTCAGGTCATCAACTGTTGGCGTATCCTGCGGCTCGCCTCTCAGGAGCCCTACAGTCTTCAAGCCGAGCCGTTGTCCGGCAGCTGCAAGTGCATGCAGATGATTGGAGTGCGGGCCACCGAGGCTAATCAATCCTGAAGCCCGTTTGGTATGTGCCTGCTGGAGGTAAGCCGCCAGCTTATAACTCTTGTTGCCGGAGACTAGAGGGTCCACTTCATCAAGTCGAAGCAGTGCCAGTCGGACTCCCGACTTGCTCAGCCATGTGGTTGCAACTTCTTCCAGCGGTGGACTTTTTAACAACAAGTCCAATGCTAACCTGCCTGGTTTTTCAGAAACGCCGCTGTTTGATGCTGAGGACAGCAGTCAGACTCGCCTCGAATGAACTGGCGAGGTGAGTCAACACGTTGGAGCGGCTTACTACACGGCGTGCCACCCGGTAATTTCCTTTGGCAAACAGGATGCTTGTAATGAGAGAGCCATTGCTCGTAATGCGGTTGTGTCACCCGGCAGTGCATAGCTGTGTAAGCCAATGGGCTTTCAACAAACCGCATGACATCCGTGCGTGACAGTGTCATGTGCCCTGCACCAGGCTGGTAAGTCACGAATATGACGCCACTGTCTGCCATTCTTTCAAGCAGCTTGCTGCCACTCCCCGCTTCAAGCCGTGCACATTTCGTCTTGAGCTGCTCGAGCTCTTCTTCCAATTGCGAATCCAGTTCCTCCCGATAAGCCAGCTCAACTTCCCGGATGGCTAATTGTTCCTTGTAGTCGGCTACTGCCGTTTCGATACGGGCCTGCTGCTCGGCCTCGAATTGAATCTTGAACGCCTCGAGCTTGTATTCGCTGTTTTTCTCCAGGGCTCGCAATTGCTGAGTCAGCTCATTTCGAGTCGAACGATACTGACTGGCCTCCTGCTCCAGCTTTTTCATCAGCATACCGTTCATCCGCTCCTGCTCAGCCAAGGCAGCCTGTAGGTGCTCGGCTTCCTGCTTGAGCTGAACCAGCTCCTCTTCATGCTTGCGCGTCAGGACGAGGATACGCAGCCGCTGCTGGCGCACAAGGTGGTCCATCTTTGCCTGATGCTCTTGTTCGAGATTGGCCAGATCAACATGTACAGTCGACGCAGAGGGCTCTTGAACATACCACTGATGCTCTTTTGCCATATGAAGCTGTTCAGGTTTGACTTCATCAACGACAGCCTCGGTACGGGCCAGCCCAAGCTGATTACGCTTGATGCACTCTCGAAGCTCAATCAGGTCATTTCGACCTGCGACAAGTTCAGGGTCCCACAGGCTGGACTGATGCCAGGAAATCGGACACTGACTGCGACAGGCAAGCCTGATAGGTCCTGCACCCAGATCCGGGCCTCGCCCGGCGCGCTCGGCCATTTCGCGTAGCGGAATGTTCCAATTGGGGTCAGCAGCCCCCGTACGGGTGAAATCCAGATAGAAAAATACACCTGATCGGATGCACAGCTGTAGATCGATCGTCACATAGGCCAGCCGAACTCGCCGCTGGGCGAATTGGGGCAATGCAAAGAAAGCATCCAGCAATGCTTCGAATTCGTGATAGAGCATTTCTTTGATGACTGATCCTTCTTCATCAAAGAACAGCACCGCTTCGGCTCGTTGAGCCTTATTCAATGTATTCATGGGGCAGTCCTCGACCCATTGGAAAAGCGCATGACTCATAGGCGCCTTGGCACCGGACGTACAACCGGACAGCACAACACATTTATTTAAGGCACATCGGCCCTAAACCCATTGCTACAGTCTAGGGCCTTTCAGTTAAAAGACTAGGTGGCTTATGTGAACGACTCAGCACCTATGCACATTATTGTTTGGCAAGCTGTTTCAGTGCATGCAGTCAGGTTTCATAACATCGCTGCCAGGCGGGCACCCTGATTGATGGCCCGCTTAGCATCAAGCTCTGCAGCCACATCTGCCCCTCCAATAACATGCACACGCTGTCCAGCCGAAGACAGGGCATCCAACAGGACTCGTTTGGGCTCCTGCCCAGCGCAGACAATGATGGTATCAACGGCCAGAACCCGAACGTCTTCACCAATCCGAATATGCAATCCTTGATCATCAATACGGAGATACTCCACCCCGTTCAGCATTCTTACCTGACGGTGTTTCAAGCTGGTGCGGTGAATCCAACCTGTTGTCTTGCCCAAGCCTTCGCCCATCTTGGTCGCTTTACGCTGCAACAGATAAACCTCTCGAGCAGGGGGTGTAGGCTCAGGCGAAATACCTGTAACTCCCCCTCTGGCCTGTAGGGTCGTGTCGATTCCCCACTCTCGCCAGAAGGCTGTCGGACTCAAGGTATCCAGATGCGCCTGATGAGTGACGAATTCAGCCACATCAAATCCTATTCCTCCCGCACCAATAACCGCTACCCGTGCACCAATGTCCTTATGTCCGTATATGGCGTCCAGATAGTTGATGACAGACGGATGCTCAATACCCGGAATGGATGGCGTACGCGGTACGATTCCTGTCGCTAAAACGATATCGTCATAGCCTCCCTGAATCAGCTCTTCAGCCCGTACCTCGTGCCCCAGCCTTACGGTAACGCCTGTAAGCTCAAGACGCTTACCAAAGTAGCGAAGCGTCTCGTTGAACTCCTCCTTGCCCGGTATACGCCTGGCAACATTGAACTGCCCCCCGATAATTTCGGAGCGCTCAAACAGGGTTACTGAATGGCCCCGCTGTGCTGCTATAGTGGCTGCCGCCAAACCCGCCGGTCCTGCACCAATGACTGCAATACGCTTGGTCTTACTGACAGGGCTGTAGTTGAGCTCGGTTTCATGGCACGCCCTTGGATTGACCAGACAGCTGGTCAGTTTGCCCGCAAAGGTATGATCCAGGCAGGCCTGGTTACAGGCGATGCACGTGTTGATCTCATCTGCCCGTCCTGTAGCAGCCTTTATAACGAACTCAGGATCAGCCAGGAACGGGCGCGCCATGGAGACCATGTCCGCCTGCCCTTCTGCCAGGATGCGCTCTGCCATATCCGGCATATTGATGCGGTTGGTAGCAATCAAGGGGATATTCACTCTACCCTTCAGCTGAGCAGTTACCTGACTGAATGCTCCCCTTGGCACCAGTGTCGCAATCGTGGGAATGCGCGCCTCATGCCAGCCAATGCCGGTATTGATCAGCGTGGCGCCAGCCCGCTCGATCGCCTGGGCCAGTTGCACAATTTCTTCCGGACTACTGCCGTCCTCTACCAGATCCAGCATAGACAGACGGAAGATTACGATAAACGCCTCACCCACTGCTTCTCGAATCTGCCGTACCACTTCTACAGCCAGGCGGATACGGTTCTCATAGCATCCGCCCCACTCATCCTCACGGTGGTTGGTTCGCGCCACGATAAACTGGTTGATGAAGTATCCTTCCGACCCCATCACCTCTACACCGTCGTAACCCGCGAGTTGAGCCAATCGGGCACACCGGACGTAGTCATCGACCTGCTTGTAGACTTCCTCAGTAGTCAGTGCCTTTGGCTTGAAAGGGTTGATAGGTGCCTGAAGAGCCGAAGGGGCGACAAGCTTTGGGGTATAGGCATAACGTCCTGCATGAAGAATCTGCAGGCAGATCTTTCCATCACAGTCATGAACCGCCTGAGTGACTGTTTTGTGGCGGTAAGCCTCTTCCTCAGTAGTAAGCTTGGCCGCACCGCTATACACCGCACCCTCCTCGTTGGGCGCAATCCCTCCAGTCACGATCAGACCAACTCCACCACGGGCACGCTCGGCAAAATAAGCCGCCATGCGCTCAAAGCCATCCGGCTGCTCCTCAAGCCCTGTATGCATGGATCCCATTAGTGTTCGGTTTCGCAGCTGGGTGAAACCCAGGTCTAGCGGCTCAAGCAAGTGAGGGTAATGAATAGCAGTCACGGGAATCTCCAAGGCCAATAGCTAAAAGCCTGTTATGGACGTTATGGGAAAAACATAAGCTGCCTGTCCCGCAGACTCAATCACCGTAAATGACAACTCATTAACCTTGGTGCACACCCCCGGCTTGGCTTTTAAAGGCATTTTCCCTACCCTGACGTGGAATTTTCAGCCAGAGTGTTCAAGCCCTTGGGCACGCCTGGTTCAACGCGGAGCTTTAATGCGCAAGTTTGTATTTCTATTCATCATCTGCATCTTCGCTGCAGTCGCAGGCTGGATAGCCCAACGGCCGACCTTTCATTATTTATCGGATTTGCGAAGCGAGCTGGCAATCAATGCAGGCGAAGCCAAGGGCCACGGCAACCTGCTGGCAATTCAGCCGGAGCTGTTTGCACTCGACTACCAGACCCCTGAGCGTCTGCGACTGAAGCTCGAAGGCTACCTCGCTAAGGCCCAGCGCGAGGGATTGCTCAATGACAAGACGATTGTGGTATTCCCCGAGCATATTGGAACAGGGCTTATGCTTACTGGCGAGAAACCTATCGTTTACAACACTGCCCAGCTAAACGAAGCTCGCCAGTGGCTAGCCCTCAGCAACCCCGTCAAGTTCACCCGTGCCTGGCTTGCATCAAAAAGCGATCAGCGATTCGATGAAGCCCTGCTGAGAATGAAAGCCTGGGATATGGCAGGAAATTATCAGATCCTGTTTGGCGGGCTGGCTCGCCAGTTTTCGGTTACTGTTGTGGCGGGCTCGATCGTTCTACCCTCTCCACGCATGAAGGAAGGCCTGTTGCGGGTTGGTACAGGCAAGCTCTACAACACCTGCGTAGTGTTTGATCGAACGGGCCATCCACTGGCAAAACCGTATCGCAGCCTCTGGCTATCCGGCAAAGAACATCCTGGCATCACGCCACAAGTCATTGAAACTGCTGCCGGCAAGCTAGGCGTCATCCTAGGCAGCGACTCAATTGACATGCAGGCGAACGTAAAGACGGACCTTTTGGTCATACCCGCCCTGAGCGAGCGCAGCACGCTGGACATGCGCCAAGCACTTCAGGCTACCGGGGCGCATGCTGGCGTTCAGGTGTTTGCCAGCGGTCAAGCATGGGGGCTTCGCTCAACGCCTCAGAGCAAGCTTATGCTCAAGGAGCAACCGATTCTCACGCCACTCGATACCCCACAGGGCGGCGCCAAGTTGCTAAACCTCTGGCTATGAATCGAAAGCGCCTGCGCCTGGGTGATTTATCAGTAGGATTTGTCCACGCCCTGGCCAACGCGGTACGTGCCAGAGGCCACGATCCAACGACGCTGTTGCTCCGCTTCGGCATTGATGACTCGACGTTTGCAACACCAAATGCACGCCTGTCCATTCCCCGATACATGCGACTGGGACATGCTGCCATTCAACTTACCCAGGAGCCTGCTCTAGGACTGGATATCGGCCAGCAGAGCCTGCCTGTCCATCTGGGCCTTGCCGGCATAGCCAGCCTGCATGCACCAACATTGGGAGACGCCGCTCGTACGCTGCTGGATTATGAATTGTTGTACGGCAGCAATTACCGTGGACAGTCTCGCTTCACGCGCCAAGACAGCCATGCCTGGATGCACTTCTACTCCATCAGTCCTTACAACGATTACAACCGATTCGTGGTAGACCAAGTACTGTCTGGATGGATCGCAATGCTAGGAAACATCACAGGTAATCCTGTAAGGCCAACCAGGGTCCTGATCGAATGTCCCCGCCCCTCCTGCACGGCATCTTACGACGAACGCTTTGGCTGCATGGTAGAGTTCGGTGCAGAAACCAATGCAATCATGCTTGATGCCAGGACGTTGGCCTTTCCAGGTCTTAGTTATTTTCCAGGCACCTGGAAAGCGCTTCTGGATATCTGCAGAGCTGAGCTGCAGCAGATTACACGGCAACACAGTCTAACCGAGCGTATCGTATCTATACTCGGCCCTCTGCTAAAAAACGGAGAGCCTTCGCTTGAAGAAATTGCAAAGCGTCTACAGATGCCTGCCTGGACACTGCGACGAAAGCTGGCAGATGAGGGAACACGTTATCTGGATATTTTGAACGATACGCGTCGAGAGCTTGCTATAAGCTATATTCGCGATACAGATTTAAGCTTTGGAGAAGTGGCGTACGTGCTTGGCTTTGCCTCTGCCGCTGCGTTTCAGCGAGCGTTCAAGCGTTGGACACTCCTGACTCCAGGAGATTTCCGCAAAGCTATTCGCAAGGAAGGTTAAGCGTTTGTGTTTGCAGTAGTGCCTGCTCACTAAACCTGACAGTTAACGAAGCAAGCTTTTGAGATAATCATCCAAGTGGCATGCTTCGAGTTGCTCGGATATGACACAAGGATGTTAATGAGAGCAAAGATAAAATGGCGCAGCGGACGGGACTCGAACCCGCGACCCCCGGCGTGACAGGCCGGTATTCTAACCGACTGAACTACCGCTGCGCGTCGGTCGGGCTAACGCCCGGAAGAATCAAGAGGTCACCCTCTTGGATGGCGTGCATTTTGCGCATACCTCTTTGATCCGTCAAGATTTATTTATCATTTAATCCAAATAAATCATTTTCTTGGTCATTCCACCGTCAACGGTAAATTCCTGACCGGTAACAAATTCAGCTTCCTCTGATGCAAGCCAGGCTACCAGCGCTGCCACATCTTCTACGGTGCCTACCCTTCCTACCGGATGCTGCTCATGATCCAGCTCCGTCAACGGCTCAGCCTGCTGCTGAGAAAGATCTCGGGAATCAATCCAGCCAGGGCTGACAGCGTTCACACGAATATCTGGCCCAAGACTCATGGCCAGCGCATGGGTAAGTGCAACAAGACCTCCTTTGCTGGCAGCATAGGCTTCGGTGGATATTTCTGACTGCTGCGCGCGCGTCGATGCCACATTGATGATGGAACCACGATTGGCACGAAGATAGGGAGCGGCATACTTGGCTGTCAGCATAGCGCCCGTCAGATTAACCGATAGCACCTGATTCCAGCGTGCCAATGTCAGTGTTTCCAACGGCTCGTTATGGGGGTCGGAGAGGCCAGCATTATTCACCAAAAGGTCAAATCGGCCAAACTGACCCACCACCTCGGCAATGACGGCCTCCACCTGACTTTCGTTCGCCACGTCCATTTCCATGAACCAGGCACGATCGCCAAGCGCTTCCACCACACGCGTCCCACGGCTACGGTCGATATCAGCCAAAACCACCTGCCATCCTTCGGTAATGAGCCAAGCCGAGACACCCAGCCCAATACCACGCGCCGCCCCTGTAACCAGCGCTACCTTGCTACCGGTCAACATTTGATATGCCTCATTCACAACGCTGCTATACCTCGAGCCAAATCGGTCTTGATGTCCTCAATGTCTTCCAGCCCAACGGCAATGCGAATCAAGCTGTCGCTGATGCCCGCATTGGCCCGCTCAGCTGGCGATAAACGACCATGAGACGTGGTAGCAGGATGAGCAATGGTCGTTTTGGTGTCGCCCAAATTAGTGGTTATGGAGATCATGCGCGTAGCATCAATGACACGCCATGCGGCCTCTTTGCCACCTGCCACCTCGAAGCTGACCACAGCACCAAAGCCGCTTTGCTGGCGCTTGGCGAGTTCATGCTGTGGATGACTTTCCAGGCCAGCGTAAAACACTCGCTCAACACCGGGCTGCGCTTCTAACCAGCGCGCCAGCTGCAGTGCTGACTGACTGTGCGCCTGCATGCGAATCTTCAGCGTTTCAAGTCCCTTGAGGAACAGCCATGCATTGAAAGGACTCAGCGTGGGGCCTGCTGTACGCAAAAAGCCCACCAGCTCCTTCATGTGCTCGGCACGTCCTGCGACCACACCACCCATGCTACGACCCTGTCCGTCGATATACTTGGTTGCTGAATGCACCACGATATCAGCGCCCAACGCCAACGGCTGCTGCAGTACGGGCGTACAGAAACAGTTATCGACCGCCAAAAGCGCACCCTGGACATGGGCTACTTCAGCGAGCGCTGCGATGTCGACCAACTCGGCAAGCGGGTTAGAAGGTGACTCGACAAAGAAAAGCCTGGTGTTCGGCTTGCAGGCACCACGCCATGCCTCGATATCTGATAACGGCGGATAATCCACCTCAACACCAAAACGCTTGAGGTACTTCTCGAACAGGCTAATGGTGGAGCCAAACACGCTGCGCGAGACCAGCACGTGATCACCTGCATTGCACAGACTCATCACCAACGCCAGAATGGCCGACATACCGGAAGCGGTAGCTACCGCCTGCTCTGCCCCTTCAAGCGCTGCAATTCGCGTTTCAAAGGTCCGTACCGTAGGGTTGGTGTAACGCGAGTAAACGTTACCCGGTACTTCGCCAGCGAAACGTTTGGCCGCATCGGCTGCACTTCGAAAGACATAACTCGATGTCAAAAACAGCGCTTCACCATGCTCCCCCTCAGGCGAGCGGTTGTAGCCTGCGCGAACGGCAAGGGTATCGAAACCTACACCGTCCAGGTCGCTATCAAGCCGCCCGGCGTCCCAGTCATGACTCATGCAAAAGCTCCTCAGTCGTTGTACAGGTCGATGATGGCATGCACCGCATGTGACGTGGTTTTAGCGGCATCATTACGGGCCTGCTCGATATTGAGCAGGTATGCCTCATCGACATCGCCTGTAATGTACTGACCATCAAACACTGCACAGTCGAAGTTTTCGATACTTGGATTGCCACCACGAACGGCATCGACCAGATCATTGAGATCCTGATAGATCAGCCAATCCGTACCGATCAGGCGCGCAACGTCTTCTGTAGAGCGACCGTGAGCAATCAGCTCATGGACGCTGGGCATATCGATACCATAGACATTGGGATACCGCACCGCAGGCGCCGCTGAACAGAAATATACATTCTTTGCGCCAGCTTCACGGGCCATCTGAATAATCTGCTTGCAAGTAGTACCCCGAACGATGGAGTCATCAACCAGCATGACATTCTTGCCTCGAAACTCCAGCTCAATGGCGTTCAGCTTCTGGCGAACCGACTTCTTGCGCGCGGCCTGCCCCGGCATGATAAACGTGCGACCGATATAGCGATTCTTGACGAAGCCTTCACGAAATTTGACGCCCAGGTGATTCGCCAGCTCCAGTGCTGCAGTGCGGCTTGTATCCGGAATGGGAATAACTACATCGATATCATGATCAGGGCGTTCCCGCTGAATCTTCTCAGCCAGTTTTTCACCCATGCGCAACCGCGCCTTGTACACAGAAATACCATCGATAATGGAGTCCGGACGAGCCAGGTAAACATGCTCGAAAATGCACGGCGCATATTTGGGATTTGCCGCGCACTGGCGCGTGAACAAGCGACCGTCTTCAGTAATGTAAACCGCCTCGCCAGGAGCCAGGTCACGAATGAGGGTGAACCCCAGTACATTCAGCGATACGCTTTCCGAGGCGATCATGTACTCGACGCCTTTTTCGGTATGACGCTGCCCAAACACGATTGGCCGAATGGCATGAGGGTCCCGGAAACCTACCATGCCATACCCGGTTATCATGGCGATAACGGCATACCCTCCCCGGCACCGCTCATGCACGCCAGAGACGGCAGCAAACACATCATCTTCAGTGGGTTGCAGCTTGTTACGCACTGCCAGCTCATGTGCAAAAACATTGAGCAGCACTTCCGAGTCGGAATTGGTGTTTACGTGACGCAAATCCGACTCATAGATCTCTTGAGAGAGCTGAGCCACATTGGTCAGGTTACCATTATGCGCCAGTGTAATACCGTAGGGTGAATTGACGTAAAACGGCTGGGCCTCAGCAGAGGATGAACTGCCGGCAGTGGGATAACGGACGTGGCCGATACCGATATTGCCAACTAGACGCTGCATATGTCGCTGTTGAAACACATCCCGAACCAGCCCGTTGTCCTTACGCAGATAGAGCTTTCCGTCCAGGCTGGTCACTATGCCAGCTGCATCCTGACCACGATGTTGTAGGACGGTGAGCGCGTCATACAACGCCTGATTGACGTTTGATTTGCCCACAATGCCAACGATGCCACACATGTGACGGAACCCCACTGTTAAGACTAGTTCGATTGGATGCGTGAACGCATCGTTTACTTGGCAATACCACCCAGCTCATTAAGCGTGTGCGGCACGGCTGCCTGAGTCATCCAGTTCCCTGCAAACCCCAACATGAAGTTCTTGGACCAGTCAGCCACCAAAAGAAAATGGGGAAGCAATACGGATTGCTTCCACCAGGGATCCTGCTGTACTGGAGCCAGGCTCAGCAGCCCTACCAGTACCACGATCAACAAGCCGCCACGTGCGGCCCCGAAAGCCATTCCGAGAAAACGGTCAGTACCTGAAAGCCCGGTGACCCGAATCAGCTCTCCCAACAGAAAATTGACCAGAGCACCGACCATCAACGTAGCAATGAATAGCAGCGCGCATGCAGCAATGATACGCCCTGAAGGAATCTGGATATAGTCGTTGAAGTATTGAGACAGCGCACCGCCGAACAGCCATGCTACAGCACCTGCCACTATCCATGTCAGCAATGAAAGCGCTTCCTTTACAAAGCCACGCTTCAAGCTAATCAAACTGGAAATAGCGATAACGCCAATGATCGCCCAATCCGCCCAGGTGAAGCCCACGGTGAGACCCACAACTAAAAAAGGCCCTGCATATTAGCAGAGCCTTTCGATTTGGTTAACCGCGTTCCGGCTGGAAACGCACTACAAAGCCATTTACCTTTTGCTGACGGCTTAACTGGTCACGTAAGCGGTCTGCCTCCCCTCGGTCAACGACAGGACCTACAAACACGCGATTCATCCCATCCACACTGCGTACATACGCATTGTAACCCTGACTGCGCAGCGTGTTTTGCAGCTCATTTGCACGAGCCTTGTTAGACAGGCTGGCTAATTGCACGGACCAGCTTACAGGCAGATCGTTGTTGTCCAGCCGCTTCTCCGGCTGAGCGGCGGGCGCTGGCTGCGTAGACGGAGGCGCCGCTGGTGCAGCCTTGGCCTGGGGTGCCTGCGCTACAGCAGGTGCGCTGGTCTGAGAGGCAGGAGCAGTGGGTTGTGAAGATTGAGCAACTGGCGCATCAGCATTGGAAATCTCCGGCACGGATGCAATTGGCGCACTGGGTAACGAAGCTGCATTTTCAGGCTTGTCCGGTATCACCTCTGGCGTCTCTACCGGCTTTACAGCTACTTCAGGCATTGCAGGGGCCTGGGGTCGAGGTGCCGGCTCTACAACCACCTGGCGGGTCTCATCCTGACGAGTAAAAAGCATTGGTATGAATACAATGGCCAGGGCAACCAGCACCAAGGCACCAACGATACGCTGCTTGAGCACTCGATCCATTTCTTATTCCCCTTGTGCTTGGCTATGCAACCAGCCTAGCGCCTCTGCCACGCTGTAGAAAGAACCCAATACGATGATTTCATCGTCTTCCGTAGCCATTTCAGCCGCTGCACTTAATGCATCTCTTATAGTGTCGTGACAATGCACGGCCTGCCCCTGATTGCGCAACTCAGCATGTAGCTCTTGCGCAGAACGGCTCCGAGGCGTTGGCAGCTCAGCCACAAACCATTCGCCGATCACTGCAAGCAGTGGTGTAATAACGCCGTGCAAATCCTTGTCAGAAAGCAGGCCAAATACAGCCAGGCGACGCCCGCTGGGTTTGCGTACAGATAATCGCCGAGCCAAATACTCTGCTGCGTGGGGGTTATGCCCCACATCCAGAAGCAAGTGAATTTGCTTGTTATCGATACTTACCTGACGGCGATCCAGCCGCCCTACTACGGCTGTGTCCAAAAGAGCCTGGACTATCCTTTCAGGCACCCACTCGATATCTAGCAACGCATACGCCTGCAAAGCCAGCGCAGCGTTTTCCATAGGAAGATCAAGGAAAGGGATGCCGGGCAATGTCAACACCTCGCCATCAGCGGCTACGCCCTTCCAAAACCAACCATGGGACTCCATAAGAAGATCAAAGTCTTTACCCCGGCAAAACAGCGGAGCATTCAGACGCTCCGCCTGCTCCAGCAGTGGAACAGGCGGATCAAGGTCGCCACAGAGGGCAGGTTTTCCCGAACGAAAAATACCCGCCTTTTCAAACGCAACGCTTTCTCGCGTGTTACCGAGCCATTCGGCGTGATCCAACCCAATGCTGGTGACAAGTGCCAAGTCAGCGTCGACCAGATTAACTGCGTCCAGGCGACCGCCAAGCCCAACCTCGAGAATGACCGCATCGAGCTCTGCACGTGCGAACAGCCAGAAGGCAGCAAGCGTGCCCATTTCAAAATACGTTAGCGAGGTGTCTTGACGTGCAGCCTCAACGGCAGCAAATGCCTCACATAGCGTCTGATCGTCTACGTCCTGCCCATCAATGGAGACACGCTCGTTATAGCGCAACAGATGCGGCGAACTGTAAACCCCAACACGCAACCCCGAGGCACGTAACAGTCGAGCCAGGAACGCACATGTCGACCCCTTGCCGTTTGTTCCTGTAACCGTAACGACTCGAGGCGCCAGACGCCCCAGCGCAAGTGCCTGAGCCACCTTGCGCGAGCGGTCCAACCCCATGTCAATGGCAGTGGGATGCAGTTGTTCGAGGTAACTCAGCCAATCGGCCAGGGACTTGTTGTTCATCAGGCCGCCGGGCTAGGAACGTTCTGCAGGGTAGCCAGCAACTTGGAGAGACGACTGCGCAGCTCAGCGCGCGGCACAATGATATCCACCGCACCATGCTCAAGCAGGAACTCACTGCGCTGGAAACCTTCCGGAAGCTTTTCACGCACAGTCTGTTCAATGACGCGAGGGCCTGCAAATCCGATAAGTGCCTTGGGCTCAGCAACAATCACATCACCCAACATGGCAAGACTTGCCGAAACACCGCCATATACAGGGTCTGTCAAGACGGAGATAAAAGGAATCCCCTCTTCACGCAAGCGCGCCAATACTGCAGACGTCTTGGCCATCTGCATCAGCGATATCAGCGCTTCCTGCATACGAGCCCCACCCGACGCCGAAAAACAGACCAGCGGACAACGCTGTTCCAGAGCCACATTGGCGGCGCGTACAAAGCGCTCACCCACGACCGCGCCCATGGAACCGCCCATGAACGAAAACTCAAATGCGCAGGCCGCCACCGGCATACCCATCAGCGAGCCTTTCATGGCAATCAGGGCATCTTTTTCGCCAGTCTCCTTTTGAGCAGCCGTCAGACGATCCTTATATTTCTTACTGTCGCGAAATTTCAGGCGATCAACAGGCTCCAGCTCAGCGCCAAGCTCCTCGCGCCCGTCCGCATCCAAAAAGATGTCCAGACGACGACGAGCATTGATGCGCATGTGATGACCACACTTCATGCAGACATCCAGATTCTTTTCCAGCTCCGGGCGGTAAAGCACCGACTCGCAAGAAGGACACTTGTGCCAAAGCCCTTCAGGTACAGAACTGCGTTTCACTTCGGAACGCATGATCGAAGGAATCAGTTTATCTACCAGCCAATTGCTCATGCATTACTCTCCACTTGCATGGGCTCGCATGTATCAAGTCCTGAGCTCGACACACAATCCCTGAGCGAATTATGAATTGATGGTGAACGGAGATTGAACAGCATGTCCAACTCAACGCCACCAGGCTCCACCCTAACGGGCTAGCCCAACCTAAACTCTGCTAGTAATTATCAAGCAGAAAAATCATTGATGACCCGAAACGGTTCGGGCCCGACTTAGCCTGTTGACGGTCTTAATTCAATTACCGTCACATGGCCTCAGTTGATCCTTTTAATCCTAACCACGCCGTACGGCATCAACGAATGCACGAACCTTTTCGTGATTCTTTATACCCTTGGTTGCCTCTACCCCGCCGCTGACATCAACAGCGTAAGGACGCACTCTGGCAATGGCATCGGCTACATTTTCAATCCCAAGCCCACCTGCCAGCACGATAGGCTTGGATAATCCCTGCGGTATTTGCGCCCAGTCAAATGCCTGCCCTGTTCCACCGGGAACACCTTGAACATAGGTATCTAGCAAGATGGCATTTGCACTGGCGTATTCCTGACAACGAGCAGCAATGTCTTCACCCGGCTTCATACGCAGCGCTTTCATGTAGGGCCGACGATACCGCGCACAATCGGCTGCCGTCTCCTCACCATGAAACTGCAACAGATCAAGCGGCAAGGCATCCAGTGTTTCGTCAATCTCACAGCGGGACGCATCGACGAAAAGCCCTACCGTTGTCACGAATGGAGGCAAAGCAGAAATGATGCGCTTGGCATGGGGGATCGATACGGAACGAGGGCTTTTCCTATAAAAGACGAGCCCGATAGCATCGGCGCCAGCATGAGCGGCGGCCAATGCATCCTCGACGCATGTGATTCCACAGATTTTCACACGGACCGCTGACACGTCTTTTTACCCGGACTGAAAAATCAGACGATGGTATCAGAAGGCGGAGGCTTAGTCAGTTCGCCATATCAGGGAGAGCCGACAGGAAATGCGGCCCCAGGTAGCGCTCAGGCAAATCAAACTCTTCAGGGTATTCGACCCTGACCAGATAAAGCCCATAGGGATGCGCCGTCACGCCTCCCGCTTTACGATCGCAGGCGTCCAGCACTTGGGCAGCCCACTCGACAGGCCGCTCGCCTGCGCCGATCGTCATCAATACGCCTGCTATGTTCCGCACCATATGGTGCAAGAAAGCATTGGCCCTGATATCGAGCACAATAAAGCAGCCGAACACCTGCACATGCAGATGATGAACAGTCTTGATGGGAGATTTGGCCTGGCACTGTTGCGCACGGAACGATGTAAAATCATGCGTCCCAACCAAAAGGGCTGCAGCACTTCGCATTCGCTCAACATCTAGCGGACGGTGATTCCAGGTAACTTGCTCGGCCAGATGAGCAGGTCGAATAGGATCGTTGTAAATCACGTAGCGGTATCGACGCGCGACGGCTGAAAAACGCGCATTAAAATGATGAGGCATGGGCTTGGCCCACGCTACGCTAATATCCTTAGGCAGATTGGCATTTGCCCCTAGCACCCAGGCATGAAGCGGACGATCAATCGCCGTATCAAAATGCACGACCTGACCGCTGGCATGCACAGCCGCATCGGTACGACCCGCACAGGAAACCGTCACAGGCTGAGCTGCCACCCGGCTCAATGCTTTCTCAAGGGCTTCCTGCACGGATATCACGCCAGCCTGCTGC
Organism: Pseudomonas sp. LTJR-52; assembly: GCF_003691465.1. Lineage (NCBI taxonomy): Bacteria > Pseudomonadati > Pseudomonadota > Gammaproteobacteria > Pseudomonadales > Pseudomonadaceae > Pseudomonas > Pseudomonas sp. LTJR-52. Next base: position 1,963,823 of record NZ_CP033105.1, on the reverse strand, counting down.
CTTTGCCAGCCGCGGTAGCGAGCCCCCATGTACTCTACACCAAGAGCTATTCTTGAAACGCCAACGGCAGCCTCCTCGGCTGCCGCTGTGTTAACACTTTCAGTCATATTCAACTCAATTGGGCCAACATCTCGCGAGCCTCATTACGCTGGGCATCACTACCTTCGGCCAGAATCTCATCAAGGATATCTCTAGCCCCATCCGCGTCGCCCATATCGATATAGGCTCGGGCCAGATCAAGCTTGGTTGCCGTCTCATCTTCACCCGAAAGGAAATCGAAATCGTCATCAAGACCTGAACCACTCTCTGCAGAAAAACTGCCGAAGTCAGTACTGGCTTCGTCTTTACGCTCCTCAGCTACAGTCTCTTCCCTCAGATCAGGACTGCTCTGCTCCAGATCAGCATTGGCGCGCTGAAGCTCAGCTTCGAAGCTGTGTGCTTGTGGGTCAGCCGCTTCAGGCGCTTCACGCTCAGCAATAGGCTCTGGCTCTGCTCCTGGCTCGTCAATGGAAAGATCGAAGTCATCCGACAGATCATTCACGTCCGAAGGCTTCGTTTCATTATCTGGCAGATCGAGGCTGAAGTCATCCTCAGGAGCGTGAACCGCAGGCTCGCTAAAGGCCACCGGCTCAGCGTTGCGATCCGACTCGTCCAGATCCAGAGAGAACTCGTCATTTAACGCCGTATGCTCGGGTGCTACCGGACGCTCCGAATCACTCGACAGATCGAAGTCAAAGTCAAAATCGTCATTCTTGGCAGTCTGAGCAGTGGTTTCTTCTGCGGTAAAGTCGAATGTATTCGTATCTTCGCGCACCACCGTTGGCTCTTCAGTGTCATCCAGCTTGAAGTCATCGAAATTCAGATCGAAATCGTCATCGAGCTTCTCAGTAGTCTCGGGCTCATCAAGGCGATGCTCCTCGGACTCACTGACCTCGTGCGCAGCAGCCAGCGCCGCCGCACCCAGGACTGTTGCAGCTGCCGCGGCAGCCATGGCAGGGTAACGGGACTTGAGCTGCTCAACTTCCGACTGGGATCCACCAATTTCACGCAACTCATTTTCCTGGCGAATGAAGCCCTCACGGTCGCCCATCTCGGCATACACTTCCATGAGTTTCAAACGCAAGTCAGCGCGATGCGGCTCTTCATCACTGGCCTTCTGCAGAACATCAGCAGCCTGATTGAAGCGTCCATAGGCCATATAGATATCAGCCTGACCTAGCGCGTCAGATGGCTGCTTGGCATCGGTGTTCTGATTATCCAGATTGCTTTCGGACAGATCACTTATATCCAAGCCGTCCAGACTGCTTTCATGAATATCGGGATCGACACGATAGGCACCAATGGACTGCTCCTCTTCCAAGGCGGCCTCGCGCTCGGCTTCACGCATGGCGTTGCGGCGAGAGATGACCATCAGAAGAACCAGCAGCGCCAACAGCGCACTGCCACCAATTACACCCAACCAGAGGGTGTTTCCAAATATCTGATCAAGGAAACTGGTGGGCTCTTCGGCAACAGGTTCAACAGGTTGAGCCGGAGCTGCAGTGGCGGGCATGGCAGGCGTAGTGGCCGAAGGCGCCGCGGGTGTTTCGGCCGGCACTTCTGGAGCACTGGCCGAATCGGGTGCCGTATCCTCTGGCGTAGCGGGAGGCGCTGTTTCAGTCTGTTCAGGCGCGCTTTGGTCAGCCGTAGGTTGAGCAGGCTCACCCTCTGGCGTTGTGGCCGGCGGAGTGATTACCGGAGCCGACGCCTCAGGGGATTCTGGAGCAACGCCCTGATTGGCAGCCGAAGCCTGCAGCTGAGCTAGCTGGGCATCCTTGAGTTGCATCAGCTTTTGCAACTTGTCCAGCTGACTTTGCAAATCGCTCATGCGACTTTTGAGTTCTTCGTTTTCGCGACGAGTCGAATCCAGACTTTCTTGCGTCACGGCCAGCTTGTCTGCCAGCGCCTGGTTATTACCGCTATTTCCCTGGTCGCTACCAGAGGCTGATTTGCCCTGCTGACCGGATAGCAGGCGCAGATTGTCCTGCTGCTCGGCCGCCCCCGGTGCACTCTCCGGGCCTTGCCTGTTGGTAGCATCAAGTTGTCGAGGCGAACTTGGCACGTTGGCGGCATCAGCAGCCTGCAGACCACCACGCCAGGCTCGGTTCTGAGCAGCCACTTCTTCCAATGCCTGGCGCTGGGAACGCACCCTGATCTGCTCATCATTGGGCAGACGAAGAACCTGCCCACTCTTCATCAAATTGATGTTATTGCTCAAAAACGCACTAGGGTTACGATCCTGGATAGCCAGCATCATCTGGTGTACAGAGACGTTGTCATTGGGACGAGTACGGTCTGCCACTTCCCACAGGGTATCTTTCGGGCTGGTCGTGTACTCACCATTCATGGTGACAGGCACACCCGCTGCACCTGAAGGTACCGGGGTTGCCGCTGGACGCGCAGGTCTTGATGGTGCAGGCGCCGTAACAGGCGCTACGGGTGCTGCCGCCGTTTGAGGCGTGTAAAGCGGTGGGTCCAGTAGAACGGTGTACTCGCGAAGAACGCGACCGCTTGGCCAACTCACTTCCAACAGGAAGTTCAAGTAGGGCTCACGTACCGGCTTGGATGACGTAATACGAATAACACTACGCCCGTCCGCTCGGACTTCAGGCGTAAATTTTAGATCGGTCAGAAAATAGTTTCTATCGACGCCGGCTTTACTGAAGTCTTCAGGGGAAGCCAGAACGGGGCGCAATTCTTCTGCTGAAAGGTCGCGAACATCCTTGAGGTCAATGACCGCATTGAATGGCTGATTCAGTGATGAATTCAGATGAATATCACCGAGGCCAAGGCCATACGTCGCTCCTGACGCAAAGGCGGATGCCGCCGCGATTGCTAGCACTAATTTTCGAACCCGAACCATAGCTTTCCCTTATGATTTCTGTCGGCAGCAGATTTGCTTACCTAGGTACCGCTCAAGATGACCGGCCAGTTTGAACGGTACGCCTAGCCAATTATTTACTGATAAGTCTGCCCTAACTTAAATCAGTATCTTTTACAGATAATGTTTTATCAATAATTCAGCCGTTTGCACGGCATTAAGCGCAGCCGCCTTTCGAACATTATCTGAAACGACCCACATTTCAATCAGATGTGGATCTTCTGGATTATGTCTGACGCGCCCAATCAATATTTCATCACGTCCGATCGCATCATCCACGACCGTTGGATATTCTTCTGCATCAAACAATTCCAAGCCTTCATGCTTAGAATAGGCCAAATTCAGATCTTTTATAGCCAAAATATCACGTGTTTTAACGGTTATCGAAAGACTATCGCCAAAGAACACTGGCACTTGAATACAACTGACCGCCAATGTTCCGAGACTGTTGCCCAACACTTCTTTACACTCGCCCATGACTCTATGCTCAATCGCAGTATAGCCATCTGACTGAGGTTCACCGGTCTGTGCTAGCACATTGAATGCCAACTGCTTGCCAAATACCTTTGGCTCCAGTGGACGCGCATTTAGCAGCTCGGTTGTTTGCCGCGCCAACTCTCGAACACCGGCCCTACCCCGACTAGAGGCAGCGAGACAAGCGGTAACAGTTGCCTGCTCAATAGCACTTTGATGGCAAATGGGAGCCAGTGTACTAATGAGTACTGCGGCAGGTGCACTCGGCACTGACAGCAGACAAGGCCTTTGCTGCTGGCCAATGAGTTCGCTGCTGACGTCCGGCATCACACGCGGCGAACGTAAGCTATCCAAAGAGCCAGTCAGGTCAATAACCGAACATCCCGCCTCGAACGCTTTTTCTGCCAACGTCCTGGCCGATACCGTATCAGCTGCCATAAAGGCCAGTTGAGCCTTGCCAAAATCAAAGTCATCAGCTGCCGTTATGCGCAGGTTTCTGCCGCGAAAGGCAATAGACTGACCAACAGAGTCAGCTGACGCTACCAAATAAAGGTGGACGAGCGGGAAATCACGCTCCTCCAGCAATGTCACGATAGCTTCGCCAACGTTGCCTGTTGCACCAACGACAACGACCGAAAGGGATGTGTTCATGTGCAGGGGCCCAAAATGAAAAAAGGCGGCACTGTAGCGGCCGCCTTTAAGACTTTCAATTACCGTGAATCATGGAGAAGCATGATCTCAACGGAATGAGGAGTAATACATCAACGCTCAAGCAGAATACGCAGCATACGGCGCAGCGGCTCAGCCGCTCCCCATAGCAACTGATCGCCGACAGTGAATGCGCCCAGGTATTGGGAGCCCATGTTCAGCTTACGCAGACGACCCACCGGTACGTTAAGCGTGCCTGTTACCGCAGCAGGGGTCAGCTCACGCATGCTGACTTCACGGTGGTTCGGCACTAGCTTGACCCATGGATTGTGCTGACTAATCAGACCTTCGATATCGGAAATCGGCACGTCCTTGTTAAGTTTGAGGGTCAATGCCTGGCTGTGGCAACGCATGGCGCCCACGCGGACACAGATACCATCGACAGGAATCGGGTTTTTGAAGCGGGCCAAGATCTTGTTCGTCTCCGCTTGCGCCTTCCATTCCTCTCGGCTCTGTCCATTAGGCAGCTCCTTGTCGATCCAGGGAATAAGGCTCCCTGCAAGCGGCACACCGAACTGCTCTACCGGGAAAGACTCGCCCCGTAGCGTTTCCGCCACCTTACGGTCAATATCCAGAATCGCACTGGCAGGATCTGCCAGGTCGTCAGCAACGCTTGCATGTGTCGCGCCCATTTGGCGAATCAGCTCACGCATGTTTTGAGCACCGGCACCTGACGCTGCCTGATAGGTCATTGCGCTCATCCACTCAACCAGGCCAGCCTCGAACAGCCCGCCCAGTGACATCAACATCAGGCTAACGGTGCAATTGCCACCAATGTAGTTCTTGGTGCCCTCGTTAAGCGCCTGGTCGATCACTCGACGGTTTACGGGATCCAGAACGATCACGGCATCATCATGCATACGCAAGGTAGACGCAGCGTCAATCCAGTAACCGCTCCAACCGGCTTCCCGCAGCTTCGGGAAAACTTCGCTGGTGTAATCGCCGCCCTGGCACGTGATGATGACGTCCAGGCCCTTGAGTTCGTCAATGCTGTAGGCATCTTTCAGCGGAGCGATATCTTTTCCAATGGAAGGACCTTCGCCCCCTACATTGGAGGTGGTAAAGAACACCGGCTCGATCAAGTCGAAATCACGTTCATCCAGCATACGCTGCATGAGCACGGATCCCACCATACCGCGCCATCCGATTAAACCTACACGCTTCATTGCTACTGCACCTTTTTTGGAAGTGGCGGCCGGAAGCGCTCCGGCCGGCCGTACAGATTACTCACTTGCGAGCGCCGCGACTACTGCCTCGCCCATTTCGCGAGTACCTACTTTTTGACAGCCCGCTGACCAGATATCACCTGTACGCAAGTTCTGGTCCAGAACACGGCTTACCGCCTGCTCAATTGCCTCAGCAGCCTTTGATTGGTTGAAGCTGTAGCGGAGCATCATGGAAACGGAAAGAATCGTAGCCAGCGGGTTGGCAATGCCCTGGCCGGCGATATCCGGCGCCGAACCATGACAGGGCTCGTACATACCTTTGTTATTGGCATCCAGCGAAGCGGAAGGCAGCATGCCAATCGAACCGGTTAGCATTGAGGCCTCATCCGACAGAATGTCGCCAAACATGTTGTCCGTCACCATCACGTCGAACTGCTTGGGCGCGCGCACCAACTGCATGGCCGCATTATCGACATACATATGACTCAGCTCGACATCCGGATAATCCTTGGCGACCTCCTCCACAACCTCTCGCCATAGCTGACTGGACTCCATGACGTTAGCCTTGTCTACCGAGCAGAGTTTCCTGCCGCGGACACGAGCCATTTCAAAACCGACACGTGCGATCCGGCGAATTTCGCTTTCGCTGTAGGGAAGCGTATTAAAACCCTCACGCTCACCGTTATCGAGCGTGCGGATACCGCGAGGGCCACCAAAGTAGATCCCGCCGGTCAGCTCGCGCACGATCAGGATGTCCAGACCTGACACCACTTCTGGCTTGAGGGTAGAGGCCTCCGCCAATTGCGGATAGAGAATGGCCGGACGCAGATTGGCAAACAGACCTAGCGCAGAACGAATCTTGAGCAAACCCTTTTCAGGACGAATTGCACGATCAAGCTTGTCCCACTTGGGACCACCCACCGCACCCAGCAGAACAGCATCTGCTGCCTGAGCCTTTTCAAGCGTCTCATCAGCCAACGGAACGCCATGCTTGTCAATGGCTGCACCGCCGATCACATCTTCGGTCAGCTCGAAATCCAATGCGAACATGTCGTTGACGCGATTCAGAACCTTAACAGCCTCAGCCATGATTTCAGGGCCAATGCCATCGCCTGGCAGAATGAGGATCTGTTTGCTCATTGTTATCTCACTTATCCATGGAAAAGTAGAGGTGGTGCAAGAGCACCACCCAGATCATATAGGCTGGGCCCAAAGTACCATCACATCGACGGTAAAAGAGCCGTCCTTGTCAATTTCGAAATAATGACGGACTTCCTGGCCAATCCGGCCTTGTACTGTGCGTATGGCCTGACGCATGGGCTCAGGCGTATTCATCCGCTCGGCCCACTCCAGGAAGTTCAAGCGCAGCCGCTGGCGAACACAGCGGGTTACTCCCAGACGAGCAACACCCAGCATCTGGAGCCACTCAGCCATGGAGTAGTCTCTGACGTGACTGTTATCACGCAGGATTTCTACGGTCTGAAGATAGGTATCAAGACGGGGGTTGGCAGGCGAGATAACATCTACAAACGCAGCCTGACCATTGAAACGCAGCACACGCCGTACCTCGCTCAGAGCTGAGCCGATGTCACGCCAATGATGCGCGGAATACCGACTAAGAACGAAATCAAAGCTGGCATCCCCAAACGGCAGACGCTCAGCCATCCCGGGTTGCACACTGATATTGTCGATGCCGCGCTCATTGGCCGTGCGCTTGACGATGGCTAGCATCTCTTCTGACAGATCCAATGCCACCACCGAGCCCGCCACAGGCGCAATGTTGTAGCTGACATGGCCGGCCCCACACCCTAGATCCAGAACCTTTGCCTGCTCGCGTTTGGCTACCTGTTCCCGCATCTCCTGCAGTTCAGAGCCTTGAGCATGGACGTTACTCCCCAGGTACGACTCAGCCATCGTACCGAATTGGGATTGGACAAGTTGTTCGTGATCACCAGCCATGTTGCCTACCTCATGCGTTTTGAAACAACCAGGGATTGGCCTGTTGGTATGTCTTTTCGAATGCCCTGACGGCATCCGCATCCTGCAGGGTCAGACCAATGTCATCCAACCCATTAAGCAAACAGTGCTTGCGGAACGCGTCGATTTCGAAGGGAATGGCTTTGCCATCAGGACGTTTCACAACCTGCGAGGCCAAATCGATTTCAAGGGTATACCCTTCTGTCGACTCAACCTGAGCAAAGAGTTCACTCACTTCCTGTTCTGGCAGGACGATTGGTAATAAACCGTTCTTGAAACTGTTGTTGAAAAAGATGTCAGCAAAGCTCGGAGCAATCACAGCGCGAAAGCCATATCCATCCAGCGCCCAAGGCGCGTGTTCACGGGATGATCCACATCCGAAATTTTCCCGCGCCAGAAGAATGCTGGCCCCCTGGTAACGGGACTGATTAAGCACGAAATCCGGATTGAGTGGACGCTGGCTATTGTCCTGCCCAGGTTGCCCTATATCCAGATAACGCCACTCATCAAACAGGTTGGGGCCAAAGCCGGTCCGCTTGATAGATTTCAGAAACTGCTTTGGAATGATCTGATCCGTATCGACATTGGCGCGATCCAATGGAGCAACCACGCCTGTATGCTGAGTAAATGCCTGCATGAGATGCTCCTTAAACGCGACCGAATTCACGAACGTCAACGAAATGCCCTGCGATCGCTGCCGCAGCGGCCATAGCGGGACTTACCAGATGCGTACGACCACCGGCACCCTGACGCCCTTCGAAGTTGCGGTTGGATGTGGATGCGCAGTGCTCACCGCTTTCAAGGCGATCCGCGTTCATTGCCAGGCACATCGAGCAGCCCGGTTCACGCCATTCGAAACCTGCATCGATAAAGACCTTATCCAGACCTTCCTTTTCAGCCTGGGCCTTTACCAGGCCAGACCCAGGCACCACCAGCGCCTGCTTGATGGAACTCGCCACCTTACGGCCTTTGGCGACAGCCGCCGCGGCGCGAAGGTCTTCAATGCGAGAGTTGGTACAGGAGCCAATGAACACTCGATCCAGACGGATATCAGTAATAGGCTGACTGGCCTGCAATCCCATGTATTTCAATGCGCGCTCAATAGAGCCACGCTTCACGGCGTCTCGCTCTTGGGCCGGATCAGGAACGGCTTGGTCTACCGCAACCACCATTTCAGGGGAAGTCCCCCAGCTAACCTGAGGCTTGATCTTGGCCGCGTCCAATTCGATGACGGTATCAAAGACAGCATCTTCATCAGAGACCAGCCCGCGCCATACCGCTACGGCTTGCTCCCAATATTCGGGCGCAGGGGCAAAAGGGCGCCCTTTTACGTAATCAATCGTGGTCTGATCGACCGCCACCATACCTACGCGCGCACCAGCCTCAATCGACATGTTACAAATTGTCATTCGGCCTTCCATCGACAAGGCACGAATAGCACTGCCCGCAAATTCGATGGCGTGGCCATTACCTCCCGCCGTACCGATCTTGCCGATCACAGCCAGAATGATGTCTTTGGCGGTTACGCCGAAAGGTAATTCACCCTCAACGCGTACCAACATGTTTTTCATTTTCTTCGCGACCAAGCACTGGGTCGCAAGTACGTGCTCAACCTCTGACGTCCCGATACCATGAGCCAAGGCCCCAAGCGCACCATTGGTGGACGTATGGGAGTCACCACATACCACAGTCATGCCGGGCAGGATGGCGCCCTGCTCTGGGCCTATGACATGCACGATGCCCTGGCGTACGTCATTCATCTTGAATTGAGTAATACCGAAGTCATCGCAGTTTTCGTCGAGCGTACGAACCTGAATGCGAGACGTCTCGTCCTTGATGGAAGCAATACCTTCCTTACGATCCGGCGTGGTTGGCACGTTGTGGTCTGGCGTTGCCAGATTGGCGCCTAGACGCCAAGGCTTGCGCCCAGCCAACCGCAGGCCTTCGAATGCCTGAGGTGAGGTCACCTCATGAATGATATGACGATCAATGTACAGCAGTGCCGAACCATCATCGCGCTGCTTGACCAAGTGCATATCCCAGAGCTTGTCGTAAAGGGTCTTGCCAGCCATCACTAACGTCCTCATCGGCGTGTTTCTATGCCCTTAGGGCTTGTAAGGTGATCCTAACGCTTGATGCTCTCATAAAACAAATTCATAATTTTCATGATCTGCATAACCATTAGGAATCCACCTTTTGGATCTGAATAACCTCAATGCGTTTATAGCAGTTGCTGAGAGTGGAAGTTTTTCCGAGGCAGGCGAACGGCTGCATTTGACACAACCTGCCGTCAGCAAACGAATTGCCAGCCTTGAACAGCAACTGGAAACACGTCTCTTCGATCGTATTGGGCGGGAAATCAGCCTGACCGAATCAGGTCGAGCACTTTTACCTAGGGCTTATCAGGTAAAAGACGCCTTGGCTGACACCCGAAGAGCACTGGCCAATCTCAATGGCGAGATTGCCGGCAAACTGATTTTAGCCACTAGTCATCACATCGGATTACATCGGCTACCGCCGGTACTCAGGAACTTTACACGCCTATACCCAAAAGTTTCTCTGGATATTCGCTTTCTTGACTCAGAAGCGGCATATGAGGAAGTGCTACAGGGGCGTGTGGAGCTTGGCATTATCACCTTGGCGCCAGAAGCATCGCCGCTTATCCAGGCCTCACCTGTCTGGGATGACCCCCTTGATTTTGTCGCAGCGCCTGAGCACCCCCTGGCCATGTCAGAGCAAATCAGTCTGGCTGACGTTGCTGCGCACCCCGCCGTTTTCCCAGGCGGAAATACCTTTACCCATCACATCGTGCGGGGCTTGTTTGAGGCGCAGCAGCTCACCCCCAACATTGCAATGAGCACAAATTATCTGGAGACCATCAAAATGATGGTCTCCATCGGCATTGCCTGGAGCGTTCTTCCACGGACAATGCTTGATGAACAGGTCGTGAGTCTCCCCTTGCCTGGAATACACCTCAAGCGTCGCCTGGGCTATATCGTTCACACAGAACGAACGCATTCCAATGCAGCCAAGGCCTTTATGAAGCTATTGAACGATTTGCATGTATGAATAAAAAAGGGGCCGCACATGGCGCCCCCTTTTCTACTGTTTGATGGCCGCTGTACTTAGGCACTCTGACCTTCCAGCGCAGGCTTTTCATCGGCACTCAACTGACCGTTGATAGCGATGCGCTTGGGCTTGGCCTCTTCCGGTACTTCACGTACCAGATCGATGTTGAGCAGGCCATTCTTCAAGCTCGCACCTTTCACCTCGATATGATCAGCCAGGCGGAAGGACAGCTTGAAGGCACGCTGGGCGATGCCCTGGTGCAAATAGGTCACGCTGTCGGCGCTCTTCTCACGGCGGCCGCTCTTCACAGTCAACACGCCCCGCTCCACTTCAAGCTCAAGGTCGTCTTCGGCAAGGCCGGCAGCCGCAATCACGATGCGATAGCGATCGTCGCCGTGCTTTTCCACGTTATAGGGTGGGTAGGAGCTACCCGACTCGTTGCGCAGCGCGGATTCGAACAGGTCATTGAAGCGGTCAAATCCAACGGAATGGCGGAACAAGGGAGCAAGAGAGAATGCAGTGTTCATATAGGGAATCTCCTGAGTCATCAGCAAGTTTCAACGCAAGGCCCGACTTCGGCGCCCTGCAGGATTCCATATAGGAACCCGCTCGCTTTTTTCAAGTGGTACGCCCGATGAACGGTAACTGAACTGGACTATGCAACCGAAGGAATTGAGGGCTGCAAGCCAAGCAGCGTATCGATCCGCTCGCATTCTGTCTCACGGCGTATTTCGCCAAACAACGTCAGCGCCTCCTCATAATTACGGGAAAGCATACCCAACCACTGCTTGAAACGTCCCGGCGCATAGCGTGGCGCCATCTTCTGGCGCGCTTTGAGCCAGAAAATCTGTAGCAGCGCGAACAGCTCTTCCCACTGCATAGGCTCAACATGCTCACCCTTGACGCTGGCCGCTATCTGTCGCGCCAGGTCAGGCCGGGAAACCAATCCACGCCCCAACATAACTTCCGCGATACCGCACACCTCACGGCACCGCCAGTAATCCTCCAGCGTCCAGATCTCGCCGTTAGCCAGTACAGGAACGTCGACGACTTCCGCAACCCTGGCAATCCACTCCCAGTGAGCGGGCGGTTTATAGCCATCTTTTTTGGTACGAGCATGCACAACCAACTGTTGCGCCCCGCCAGAAACCAACGCTTGAGCGCACTCCAGCGCGCCTTCAGGGCTGTCATAGCCCAACCGCATCTTGGCTGTCACCGGGATAGACGAAGGCACGGCACGACGAACATGCGAGATAATTGAGTGCAACAGCTCTGGCTCGTTAAGGAGGATGGCACCACCCCTGGAGTTGTTAACAGTCTTGGCAGGACAACCAAAATTCAGATCAATGACCGGAGCACCTAGCGTACAGGCGTACGCTGCATTCTCTGCCAGACAGACAGGATCCGACCCTAGGAACTGGACTCGCATAGGTACTCCCGCTCGCGTCATCGAGCCGCTTGCCAACTCCGGAGCGTATTTTTCATACGTTGCTAGAGGCAATAGCCGGTTGGTAATGCGAATAAATTCCGTGACACACCAGTCGATGCCACCTACCTGCGTCAACAGATCGCGCAGAATCTCATCAACCAGCCCCTCCATGGGCGCCAAAGCGATTTGCATGTAGACCTCTGGAACACTTAAAGCGAATCAGGCAGCGCCTGACCGTAACCCTGAATGAAAGCTTCAGGCATACGCCGCGGCTTACCCGAAGAGAGCTCTATACATACGAAAGTCGTTACTGCACGCAGCAAGGTCATACCATCGGACGGGCGCACCAGTTGAAAACGACGTGTCATACGTAGCCGCCTGTCCCAATCAGTCAGCCATGTTCCCAGCAGCAACTGATCACCCTCGAAAGCACTTGCGAGATAGTCGATCTCGTGCCGAACTACCGCCATGGCGCGGTCTAACCGGTGAAACTCGTTAACACCAAGTCCTAAGCTATTTGAATGCTGCCAGGCGCACTGTTCTAGCCAGGCGACGTAAACAGCATTATTGGCATGCCCAAGCGCATCGATGTCAGTCATTGATACCTGCAACGATATGACGAACGGATTTTCAAGTTCCCAGTTCATATAGCCTCGCCGGAACATGTCTGCGTAAGTTTTTTCAGGGCACAAAAACAAAGGGCTTGCATTTCTGCAAGCCCTTTGGGGTATGGCGCGCTCGAGAGGATTCGAACCTCTGACCGCTCGGTTCGTAGCCGAGTACTCTATCCAGCTGAGCTACGAGCGCGCAACTTGGTGCTTTTATATCCAGACCACCACTGGTAAAACCGGGTGTTTGTTAAACACCCTTCAAAATGGCGCGCTCGAGAGGATTCGAACCTCTGACCGCTCGGTTCGTAGCCGAGTACTCTATCCAGCTGAGCTACGAGCGCGCTGAGGGTGCACATTATAGGCTCATATCTTTCTGAGTCAAGCGAATTTCCTAATAGAATCAGAGGGATAGAACTCTGAATCGCTTTTCCCGGAGCCTGTAACGTAAATGGCGGTGAGGGAGGGATTCGAACCCTCGACACCCTTTTGAGGTGTACTCCCTTAGCAGGGGAGCGCCTTCGGCCTCTCGGCCACCTCACCGCGACGGGGCGTAATATACGCGATTTTTTCCCGTATGCAAGCAAAAAGTTAAATAAAAATCAGATGTTAGGTTCTTGGTCCTTTTCCTTTTGAATTCGCTGGTAGATTTCCTCACGGTGAACCGCCACTTCTTTAGGAGCATTCACCCCAATGCGCACCTGATTTCCCTTAACTCCCAAGACCGTTACGGTCACTTCATCACCTACCATAAGGGTTTCTCCAACCCGTCGAGTTAGAATAAGCATTCCTTTTCTCCTTTCGTTCAGGACCACAGTCTGCAAAAAAAATCAGGATCAATTCCGGGAACCCGCGATCCTTACTGATCTATTGACCAATACCGCCAGAAAGAAAGTTCCGGCGGCATGATCAAATCGATGGAAGGCATCCAAAAACGCCCTCCAGAGAGATTGGCTATTCGCTTACCCGAGCAGGCGCATCGAGTTCAAAAGCCGTGTGAAGGGCACGCACAGCCAATTCCAGGTATTTCTCTTCGATAACGACCGACACCTTGATCTCAGACGTCGAAATCATTTGTATGTTGATACTTTCTTTAGCCAACGCTTCGAACATTTGACTCGCCACCCCGGCATGAGAACGCATACCCACCCCAACGATTGATACCTTGGCGATCTTGGTATCACCGGTTGCCTCGCGTGCGCCGATGGTCGCTGCCGTCTGCTTTAGGATTTCAAGCGCATTCTGGTAGTCGTTACGGTGTACCGTAAACGTGAAGTCCGTGGTGTTATCGTGCGAAACATTCTGCACGATCATGTCGACCTCAATGTTGGCCGCACTGATGGGACCCAGGATCTTGAACGCAACGCCCGGGGTGTCTGGAACACCGCGGATGGTCAGCTTGGCTTCGTCACGATTAAAGGCGATGCCGGAGATGATCGGCTGTTCCATGGATTCCTCGTCATCAAGAGTAATTAGGGTGCCTGGACCCTCTTTAAAACTATGAAGTACGCGCAGAGGCACGTTGTATTTGCCTGCAAACTCAACCGAGCGAATCTGCAGAACCTTCGAGCCGAGACTGGCCATTTCCAGCATCTCCTCGAAGGTGATCTTTTCAAGACGACGTGCATGAGGCACTACGCGCGGATCAGTGGTATATACACCGTCCACATCGGTATAGATCTGGCATTCATCTGCCTTGAGCGCAGCTGCAAGCGCGACACCCGTGGTGTCGGAGCCGCCCCGGCCCAAGGTAGTGATATTGCCCTGCTCATCCACGCCTTGGAAACCTGCCACAACCACGACTCGCCCTGCCTTGAGTTCGGCACGGATACGATGTTCGTCAATGCTGACGATACGCGCCTTGGTAAAAGCGCTATCGGTCAGGATCCGGACTTGTCCACCGGTGAAGGACACGGCCGGAACACCCCGCTTGGTCAATGCCATGGCAAGCATGGCGATGGTCACCTGCTCACCTGTTGACACCATTACATCCAACTCGCGCGGGTTTGGCTGCGGCATGATTTGCTTGGCCAGGTCGATCAGACGATTGGTCTCGCCACTCATGGCAGAAACCACTACCACAATATCGTCACCGGCTTCGCGAAACTTCTTGACCTTTTCGGCCACCTGTTCGATGCGCTCGACAGTACCCACCGAGGTGCCGCCGAACTTCTGTACGATCAATGCCATTTGATTGCTGCCTAACGCGAGGGCGCTCATTTAACAATTCAGGTATACACCTGCCAAGGGCTCACAGAGCGCGATGCGAGCCCCATCGCTTATTCAATCACAATCCCGCTTCGGCAAAGCTGCGGGCCAACTCAAGTGCGCCTTCCAGCGCAGCCGGATCGGTACCGCCACCCTGAGCCATATCAGGGCGACCACCACCCTTCCCGCCCACATGCGCAGCAGCCTGCCTCATCAGATCGCCCGCCTTTAGTCGACCGGTCAGATCCTGGGTCACGCCCGCGACCAGCACGACCTTACCGTCTTGCTCGCCACCCAGCAGAATCACGGCAGAGCCCAGCTTGTTCTTGAGCTGATCGACCATGGCCATCAGCGCCTTGCTATCCAGCCCATCAAGGCGAGCAGCCAGCACCTTAACGCCCTTGATCTCGACGGCAGACCCCGCTAGGTCATTACCAGCTGCGCTGGCAGCCTTGGCCTTGAGCTGCTCAAGTTCCTTTTCTAGCTGACGGTTACGTTCAAGCACACCGGAGAGCTTATCGAGAACATTTTCACGACTGCCTTTGAGCAGACCTGCCGCTTCCTTGAGCTGCTCTTCCGCCTTGTTCAGGTATGCCAGCGCACCAGCACCAGTTACCGCCTCGATACGGCGTACACCCGATGCCACACCGCCTTCACTGATGATCTTGAACACACCAATATCACCGGTGCGGGCAACGTGAGTGCCGCCACAGAGTTCAATGGAGAAGCCGTCACCCATAGTCAGTACGCGCACGGTATCGCCATACTTCTCACCGAACAGCGCCATGGCCCCTTTGCGCTTGGCGCTTTCGATGTCCATTAGCTCGATTTGAACCGTCGTGTTCCGGCGAACCTCGGTATTGACGATTTCCTCCAGCTCCTTGAGCTGTTCAGGTTTGATAGCCTCGAAGTGACTAAAGTCGAACCGCAGACGCTGACTATCAACCAGGGAGCCCTTTTGCTGGACGTGATCGCCCAGTACCTGACGCAGTGCGGCATGCAGGAGGTGAGTCGCCGAGTGGTTAAGTGCCGTAGCCTGGCGCACAGAGGCGTCGACTTGTGTTTCCAGCGTCTCGCCTACCTTGAGCGTACCAGCGGCAACCAGGCCATGATGCAGGAACGCACCGCCTGCCTTGGTGGTGTCACGCACATCGAAACGCTGGCCGTCAGCGAACAGATAACCGCTGTCACCCACCTGACCGCCCGACTCGGCGTAGAAAGGTGTCTGATCAAGTACCACGACACCTTCGTCACCTTCAACCAGTTGAGGCACCGGGCTGCCCGCCTTGAACAGCGCAACGATCTTGCCATTACCGGCGTGACTGTCATAACCCGTGAAGAGCGTCTCGCCGTCGACTTTGACCAGACTGTTGTAGTCCACACCAAACGAGCTGGCCGAGCGGGCTCGCTCACGCTGAGCTTCCATTTCACGCTCAAACCCTTCCTCATCCAGGGTCAGGTTGCGCTCACGTGCGATGTCGTTTGTTAAATCAACGGGGAAGCCGTAGGTGTCATACAGCTTGAACACCACATCACCCGGGATCACATTGCCTTCAAGGCCAGCCAGATCCTGCTCCAGAATCTTGAGGCCCTGCTCCAAGGTTTTGGCAAATTGCTCTTCCTCAGTACGTAGAACGCGCTCGATATGTGCCTGCTGATCCTTTAGCTCAGGGAATGCCTGGCCCATTTCAGCCACCAGAGCCGCCACGATCTTGTGAAAGAACGTACCCTTGGCGCCGAGCTTATTACCGTGACGGCAGGCACGACGGACGATACGACGTAGTACATAGCCGCGACCTTCGTTGGAAGGCAGTACACCATCGGCAATCAGGAAGCCACAGGAGCGAATGTGGTCGGCTACAACCTTGAGCGAAGGCGCGTCATCATTGGCGCAGCCGATTGCCTGCGCAGAGGCCGCCAAAAGATTCTTGAACAGATCAATTTCGTAGTTGGAGTGAACGTGCTGCAGAACGGCACTGATGCGCTCAAGCCCCATCCCCGTATCCACACTGGGCGCCGGCAACGGGTGAAGAACCCCGTCAGCCGTACGGTTGAACTGCATGAATACGTTGTTCCAGATCTCGATATAACGATCACCGTCTTCTTCTGGCGAGCCGGGTGGGCCGCCCCAGATGCCCTCACCATGGTCGAAGAAGATTTCTGTGCAAGGACCGCAGGGACCTGTATCGCCCATTGCCCAGAAATTATCCGAGGCGTAGGGAGCGCCCTTGTTGTCACCGATACGAACCATACGCTCGGCAGGCACGCCAACGTCCTTGGTCCAAATGTCGTAGGCTTCATCGTCGGTGGCGTAGACGGTAACCCAGAGCTTCTCCTGCGGCAGACCCAGCCACTTGGGTGAGGTCAGGAATTCCCACGCGTAACTGATGGCGTCACGCTTGAAATAGTCGCCAAAGCTGAAGTTACCCAGCATCTCGAAAAAGGTGTGGTGACGTGCTGTATAGCCGACGTTTTCCAGGTCGTTATGCTTGCCGCCGGCACGTACGCATTTCTGGCTGCTGGTCGCACGGGTATAGGTGCGCTTTTCAAGGCCAAGGAAACAATCCTTGAACTGGTTCATGCCTGCATTGGTGAACAGCAGGGTTGGGTCGTTCGCGGGGATCAGCGAACTTGAGGCCACTCGAGTGTGCCCCTTCTCTTCAAAGAAGCGGAGGAAGGCTTCACGGATTTCTGCGCTTTTCATAAATTCTTCCAGACAGATACAGGGCTACAGCGCGCCAGCAAAGTCTTGCAGTATATCGGGACGGAGCGCCGGCTGTCGTCAATTTGCGATATAGGCGTTGCCTATTTGATTCAAGTGGATTCAGGCCTTGCGATAGGCGGCGAATGCCTCCAGCACGGTTTCAATGTTTGCGCTGGACACATCTAGATGCGTCACCAACCTTAACCGTGCGGCCGGGCTGACTACAATGCCTCTTTCTCGCAGAAAAGAAGCGAGTTTGGGAGCTTTGTCGCCCGCGGCAAGGTAAACCATATTGGTCTGCACCGGCTCGACAGTGTAGCCCAGCTTTTCAAGTCCTTCAGCGAGGCGTGCTGCGTTGGCATGGTCTTCTGCCAGTCGGGTCACGTTGTGCTGAAGCGCGTAAAGTCCTGCTGCCGCCAGGACGCCCGCCTGGCGCATGCCGCCGCCAACGACCTTACGCCAGCGAATGGCCTTATCGATCAATCCCTGGCTGCCACACAGAACCGATCCTACTGGCGCGCCAAGACCTTTTGAGAGGCACACCGATACAGAGTCGAAGTGACGTGTAATGTCTTTTGGTGGAACGCCCAGCTTGACGACTGCATTGTAGAGACGGGCGCCATCCAGATGGAGTGCCAATTCATGCTCGTGGGTAAAGCGCCGTGCATCAGCAAGGTAGCTCAGGGGAAGCACCTTGCCGTGCATGGTGTTTTCCAGCGCCAGAAGGCGGGTACGTGCAAAATGAAAATCCCTGGGCTTGATGTAGGACGCTACGCGATCCAGATCCAGGCTTCCGTCAGCCTCCATCTCGACTGGCTGTGGCTGGATCGAGCCCAGAACAGCGGCCCCACCGCCTTCATATTTGTAGGTATGCGCCAGCTGCCCTACCAGGTATTCATCACCTCGCTCGCAGTGCCCCATCAGCCCCAGCAGGTTGCTCATGGTCCCACTCGGCACAAACAAACCAGCCTCGAAGCCCAGCTCATCTGCCAGATAATGCTGCAACTTGAGAACGGTAGGGTCCTCACCGTAGACGTCGTCCCCCACCTCAGCCTTCGCCATGATGTCGCGCATCGCTGGCGTAGGCTGGGTGACGGTATCACTTCTCAAATCGATGAGGCTCATGCAAACAGCTCCGGAAAGAGAAAATCCCGATGCTAATGCAAAGCCGCCTCGAAAATCACGAATTGTCTAAAGCTTTGGTTGGAACGATCAAAATCCCTGCGCGCAGACCGGGTCTTACGTTGGGATTTGGAAAGATGATCCTGGCGTCCGTTTCAGTGACTATCCACTTTTGAGAACCATCCTCTGCAAGCAGATAGCCTTCGGGCAGTGGACTGAAATTCGCGACATCGTCAGCCAGATGTAGGCGAAACGCTTCACTCTGCTTGATGATTTCTCGCGATACGTGAAACACCTTGAGCCGCTCCAGTGTTTGCGGCAACTCGGGCTCGCACTGCTCAATGATAGCCTTGAGTCGGGACTCGAGCTGACTGACATCGACGCCGGCATTCTGACCGAATGGACGAGCCTTTCCCAACTCAAGCGTAAAAGCTTCAGCCTGATGGGCCGCGTAGCTGTAGGCGCTGAAGGTGATACCAGGCCTGCTCTGCAATAGCACAGCGTCAATACCGGCGGCTTCGAGCCTGGCCATCTCGGCCTGCGAGTGCTCTCGCCCCTCGCTCCAGGGATACAGCGCAAAACGCTCGATAGCGGAACCACGGATCGCCGTATGCAGATCGTAATGCAGTCGAGCCCTATCCGGCTCGCTGAAAAACTGTGCGACCAAGCGCTCCAGCTGATCGGCCCGTTGAGCTTCGAATCCAGAAGTCAGCGCATGTTTGCCATTGAACAGGCGATTCATGTCCTGCTCAACAAAGCGAACATTGCGCCGCATGGCTTCGGGGTTACCCAAGAGAAAGAGAATTCGAATACGCGGTTTTATTTCACCGCGCGCGATGCCTTTGAGAAGGCGATCCAGCATCTCGATAGGCGCTGTCTCGTTACCGTGTATGCCGGCTGACAGCAGAAGATCAACACCCGCATCCGTCCCATTAGCCGGTTTGACCAGCAAAGCACCCTCACTCAACCACTGCAGGCGGATGCCGCTGGAGGTGACCTGGATTTTTTCGGCTGGCTCTCGGCCAGCCAATGTGAGTTCAAGCAGTTTGCCCAGAGAAAGACCGTACTGTTCCGTCATGATGATCCTGGCTGGCAAGTAGTGTTAGTCAGTGATCATGCCCACAACCACAATCTGGACCATGCTCATGGTCCTCTTCGACCGGCTCCAGACTGAGCGCCAGTCCAAACTGGTTCACTGCCTGCGGGCGTAACCCCAGTACCGGGGTCTCAGCCTCATCTTCAAAGGACTCGGCATAGATCGTAAGCCCACCCTGTCCGTCTGGCTCCAGCCAGAGGTCACGGCCATTGATTTGAACAGCAACGCGGGCAGCACGCGCTTCGCGTCGCTCGCCTTGGGTGTCTTCGAGAATAAGGGACAAGCTTTCGATCATGTCTGTACTCAATCGATCTGGAATGGATAAACCGAACCCAGCTTCAAGATTTGTGTAAGCTCATCCAGGGCTGTTCGGCACTCGAATAGTAGCTGTGGATCAGCCAGATCAGATACGTTAAGGCGATCCCGGTAGTGAGTATCTACCCAGGTTACCAGTCGTGTATAGAGCTCGGGCGTCATCAGCACACCAGGATTGACGGCTTCAAGCTCTGCCTGCTTCAGCGCTACACGTAGCCGTAGACAAGCGGGCCCCCCACCGTTCTGCATGCTCTGTTTGAGGTCGAATACCTTAACCTCGCGGATAGGCCCATCACTTTTGACGAGCTGATCCAGATATGTCCACACCTGAGCATTCTGGCGGCACTCTTCAGGCACGATCAGTAGTGTCTGGCCATCCGGCTTGAGCAGCAATTGGCTATTGAACAGGTAAGACCGTACCGCGTCATTGACGCTTACCTGACTACGGGGTACGCATACGGCGCGCAGCGTTCCGCCACGTCGAGCCAGCTTGTCGGTCAACTCCTTGAGCACGCGATCGCTTTCGAGGAAAGCATCCTCGTGATAGAACAATACTTCAGCATTGCCCACCGCGATCACGTCATTGTGGAAGACCCCCTGGTCGATGACTTCAGGATTCTGCTGAGCATAGACCACACCCTCTTCCGTCAGTCCATGCAGCCGCGCTATGGCCTGGGAGGCTTCCAGGGTTTGACGCGCCGGATAACGCTGCGGCGCCGGGTAGCGGTTGTCGAAAGCACTCCGACCAAACACGAAGAACTCTACGCCAGCCTCGTCATAGTCGCGGCAGAAACGCGTGTGGTTGGCAGCCCCTTCATCACCAAACTGGTTTACGGCCGGCAAGGCCGTATGATGCGCAAAATGCGTTTCATCACGAAACATGGCTGCCAGTACACGACTGGTCGTAGGGTGCTCGATGCTACGATGAAACTTACTGTTCAGGTTGGCTGCCGTGAAGTGCACCCGTCCATCTGCCGTATCTGCGCTAGGACTGATGGTAGCGGCATTGGCCGTCCACATTGAAGAAGCTGAGCTGACCGAGGCAAGCAGCGGTAAGGCTTCCCTGGCGGCGCGCTCTATGACCTGAGCATCTGTCCCGGTGAAGCCCAGCTGGCGCAACGCAGCAACGTGGGGACGCTCCTGAGGCGCGAATACGCCCTGTTTGAAGCCGAGCTCCATCAACGCTTTCATTTTGGCCAGCCCCTGGCGAGCGGCTTCGCGAGGATTCGAAGTGAGCTGCCCATTGCTTTGAGAGGCTACGTTTCCATAGGAAAGCCCACCATAGTTATGGGTCGGGCCGACCAATCCGTCAAAATTGACTTCATAAGCGTTCATAGATGGACTCCAGGCAACAATGTTGCCGGTAAATCAAGCGTGTCGGCTTCCAGCGAGGCGACCGGATAAGCGCAGTAGTCCGCCGCATAATAAGCGCTGGGACGATGATTGCCGGAAGCGCCTATACCGCCAAAGGGAGCACTGCTGGCAGCACCTGTCAAAGGCCTGTTCCAATTGACAATGCCCGCGCGCGACTCGATCAGGAATTGTTCGTACCTCGCGCTGGATGACGAGAGCAAGCCTGCCGCCAGGCCAAAGCGGGTAGTGTTAGCCTCGCGTACAGCCTCGTCGAAGCTCTCGTAGCGAATGACTTGCAGCAACGGCCCGAAGAACTCCTCGTCAGGACGATCGGCAACGCTGGTCACATCCAGAATGCCAGGCGTGAGCAAAGCGCTCTCAGCGTTGGGCTGAGTCATGGTCAGTAGCGGCATTGCACCCTTGGCCAGGAAACGCTCTTGTGCTTCAAGTAGCTGGCGGGCAGCGTCCAGAGAGATCACAGCCCCCAGGAAAGGAGCAGGCTCTTCATCAAACCGCCCTACTTGCAGCCTGGCCGCTGCCTGTACCAGACGCTCCAGAATGATGTCGCCCTGCTCCGTATTCGGTACTAACAGACGGCGTGCACAAGTGCAGCGTTGCCCGGCCGAAATGAAGGCAGACTGTACAATCGTATAGACCGCTGCATCGATCTGATCGACCGTGTCGACCACCAGCGGATTATTCCCTCCCATTTCAAGCGCCAGGATCTTGTGGGGAGCACCAGCAAACTGTTGATAGAGCAAGGCGCCCGTCCGGCTTGACCCCGTAAAGAACAGCCCATCGATATCAGGCTGCGCAGCCAAGGCAACACCAGTAGCACGAGCCCCTTGCACCAGGTTGAGTACACCTTCCGGTAACCCCGCCTCGATCCAGCACTTGACCGTCAGCTCGGCGACAGCAGGCGTCATCTCACTGGGCTTGAAAACAACAGTATTTCCTGCCAGCAAAGCCGGCACGATATGCCCATTGGGTAAGTGGCCTGGGAAGTTATAAGGACCAAATACCGCAACAACACCATGGGGCTTGTGTCGTAGCCGCGTTTTAGCCTCGCCCAAGACGCCCGCCTTTTCACCCGTGCGCTCATGGTAGGCCTGAACCGAGATGGCCACCTTGTTCATCATACTGGTGACTTCTGTCGCAGCTTCCCAAAGAGGCTTGCCGGTTTCCACACCAATGGTATTGGCCAGTTCCTGACTACGCGTCTTGAGTGTTGCTGCAAAGGCTTCGAGCACCTTGATACGCTCGTCCAGCGGCTTGCGAGCCCATGCAGGAAAAGCGGCGCGAGCAGCGGCTATAGCGTCCGATACCTGCTTGTCAGAGGCTTCGTTTCCACGCCAGATCACGGCTTGCCCGACAGGGTTGAGCGAAGTGAATTCGGCGCCTTCGCCAGCCAGCCATTGACCGCCAATGTAATGCGTACTCATGTCGTTTTCTCCTAGGGCGCTACTGACACTGCGCGGACCTGAGCGCCAGCAGACAGCTGCAGCCTTCTCGCCGTAACAGGGTCAACCACCAGTGTTCCAGAGGCTACCCGTGCAGGTGCAGCGGTAATCCGGCAGCCTTCTCGCTTACGGTTGTGAATTACATAGGGCTGGGCATCTTCGCCCGGCGTGCCGATGGACAAAACGAGTATCTGGCTATTCCGAATGGCACGAACCTTGTCGGTTTCGCATTCAATCGCCGGGCCCGCGTCGAAGATGTCCACATACCCCTGGTAGGCAAACCCTTCTGCATTGAGCATGCGAAGTGCAGGCTCGGTATCAGGATGGACGCGGCCAATGACAGCACGTGCTTCTTCTGAGAGGAAACACGTGTAAAGCGGAAACTTGGGCATGAGTTCGGCAATGAATGACTTATTGCCCACACCGGTCAGGTAATCCGCTTGAGAAAACTCCATCTTGAAGAAGTTACGCCCTAGGTTTTCCCAGAAAGGCGAAAGTCCTCGGCTGTCCGACACCCCACGCATTTCTGCGATCAGCTTATCTGAGAACAACGAGCGGAACTCGGCGATGAACAGAAAGCGCGCCTTGGACAACAGACGGCCGTTCAATCCGTTACGATGGCCTGCGTGCAGAAATAACGAGCAGAGCTCCGAATTACCGGTCAGGTCATTGGCCATGAACAGCGTGGGAATCTGCTGATGGATATTGAGTTCGCGAGAGGCACTGACTGTCAGCCCCACCCGGTAATTGTACCAGGGCTCACGTAGACCTACGGCGCCGGCAATACCGGAAATACCGATAACGGTGCCGTCGTCCTGCTCGAGTACGAAGAGATAATCCGCATCGGCACGCTCGACGTCGCCGCGGAAGGTTTTTTCAGCCCATTCCACCCGGTGAGCCAGACGCTCTTCACTGGCAGGCAAGGTGGTAAGCCCAGCGCCTGTAGTGCGCGCAAGCTCGATTAGCGCGGGCAGATCCGCGCGGGTGACAGGACGAATGATCATATTCCCTCCGATGACCCAGGCCGGCGCTTCGCCGCGCCTGCGTCTGACGTGCCCTGGGCACGCACTACTCTCATGACGACAGCACGTATCATGGTTAAACAGCGACGAGCCGTACGGTATCGCCAGCCTTGACGTTGAGCGCGGCGGCGGCGGCACTCGACAGAACTGCCGGCGCTCCTGGCTCCCAATCGAGCTCGTGAACAATGGCACGGAAGTCCTGTAGCAGATCATTACTGATCAGATAGGCACGGTTGCCGTCGACCGCATCCTGCACCTCCACCGCGACCACATGACTCCCTGCCATCGAACGGATGTTGTTGGTACGCGCATGCAACGTCGGACCGCCATCGAAAATATCGACGTAATTGTCAGTTTCGAAGCCTTCGCGGGTCAGGATATCGAAAGTGATCTGCGCACGTGGATGAACCTGGCCAATGGCCTCTTGGGCGGCATCTGTCAACAACGGCACATAGATCGGATAGATCGGCATCAGCTCCGCCAAAAAAGTGCGACTCTTGGCACCGCAGATGCGCTCCGCTTCGGCATAGCTCACATCAAAGAAGTGACGGCCTACTGAGTCCCAGAACGGCGAATCGCCCTGCTCGTCACTCATGCCTACGATTTCGACCACGACAGACTCGGCAAATCGCTCGGGATGGCCAGCCATGAACATCAATCGACCCCGAGAATTGAGCTCGGCTATAGGGGTATCCAGAAAATCACGATCGATGTAGAAGCTGCTCAGCACACTGTTGCCCGTCAGGTCATGGCAGAGTGAAAGCACATGCGTCTTATTGTGAATCTTGAGCTCACGCGAGGCATGGATAAAGGTCTCGTTGCGAAAGCTGTAAAACGGTTCGGAAAAGCCAGCCGTGGCAATGATGGCTGAACAGCCAACCAGACGCCCCGTGTCTGAATCCTCCAGAACGAAGAAATAACTTTCCTCGCCATTGAAGCTTACTTCGGCGGCAAAAGAGGCTTCTGAAACCCGGATCTTTTCCTTGAGCCGCTCGATGTCATCCGGCAAAGAGGTGACACCTACCGGACTGTCCGCGGCCAGATGCTGCACATGGGGCAAATCAGCTGCCCGAGCAGGTCGCATCACCAGCATGAAGTCACTCCTTCTAATTTTTCTAATTGAAATCGCTCTTGAATACCGTGGCGCCTCCCTGCGCCACGTTCAGGCTCAAGCCTGGGTAATGCGGGCCACAGCGCGCTCCAGTCGCGCCAGGCCTTCATCAATGTCAGCCTCGCTGATGACCAGACTGGGAGCAAAGCGGATGACATCCGGACCGGCCTGAAGCACCATCAGCGACTCCTCGTTGGCTGCCGTCAGCACTTCCTTCGCCCGACCTTTCCAGGGCTCGCTCAGCGGAGCGCCAATCAGCAGGCCCATCCCGCGAACACCGGAAAAGATGCCGTACTTGCTGCCCATGGCCTCAAGCGCGGTACGGAAACGGTTATGACGAGTCTTCACACCCTCTAAAACCTCAGGCGTGTTGACTACGTCCAGCAGAGCGGAACCGATAGCACAGCCGAGAGGGTTACCACCGTAGGTGCTGCCGTGAGTGCCTACCGAAAGATGTGCCGCCAGCTTGTCAGTTGTCAGCATTGCCGCCAACGGGAAGCCGCCACCAATGCTCTTGGCTGTGGTCAGGACATCAGGTGTGATGCCGTAGTGCATGTAGGCATAAAGGTGGCCGGTACGGCCTACCCCACTCTGCACCTCATCGAATACAAGCAGTGCCCCATATTGGTCGCACAGGTCACGTGCGCCTTGCAGATACGCCTGGTCACCCGGCAGTACGCCACCCTCGCCCTGGATAGGCTCGAGCACGACCGCGCAGGTCTTTTCGGAGACGGCCGCCTTGAGCGCGTCCAGATCGTTATAAGGCACATGGGTGATACCTTCGATCTTTGGACCAAATCCTTCGGAATACTTGGGTTGCCCGCCCACGCTTACCGTAAACAGTGTGCGGCCATGAAAGCTGTTGGTTGCAGCAATGATTTCATAACGGCTTCCGCCACTGACGTCATGCCCGTAACGACGGGCAAGCTTGAACGCAGCCTCGTTGGCTTCTGCGCCGGAGTTGGCAAAAAACACCCGGTCGGCAAAGGTAGCTTCAACCAGCTTGCGAGCCATGCGTAATGCAGGCTCGTTGGTGTAGATGTTGGATACATGCCAGAGCTTGTTAGCCTGCTCCATCAAGGCCTGCATCAGGGCGGGATGACCGTGCCCCAGTGCGTTAACCGCAATGCCGCCGGAGAAGTCGATCAGCTCACGCCCGGCCTGGTCCCAGATGCGTGAACCTTCGCCTCGGACGGGAATGAATGCGGCGGGCGCATAGTTGGGCACCATGATCTGGTCGAAGTCGGTGCGTTGCACCGAGAACTGCGGAGCAGACATCGAAAATTCTCCTGCCTGTTGTGGGCTAGCGATGGAAGGATTGTAGGGAGTAGATCACGCCGGGCATTGCCGCTATGCGACAACTATTTACAGCGCACAACCAGCCAGCGGAGCGGCTTACAGATATGCGACAGAAAACATCGGCAATACGCAGTCTAGGGTGTACGGAGAGATGCGGGAAGCATCAGTAGATGCTCATCTTTAATGCACAGCTAGGCAACAATGAGTGAAACGCTGAAATAGTGGCCGCAGAAACGCTTTCTGCGGCCACTGGATCTTACTGGGCAGAATTAGGTGCTACACGGCTGGTGCCGTTTACCGTCACGATGCGTACGCGCTCGCCTACCCGGAATACCTCTCCCTTGCTGACTTCCTGTACATAGGCACGTGTACTGCCGTCGTCTTCACGTACCGTCACTTCTACCCCGTTGGCACGAGTAAAACCTTCTTCGGTAGCGGCACCAAGCAGGCCGCCTGCTACGGCGCCCACGATAGCGGCGACATAGCTACCCCGACCGCCACCTACGCCACTGCCGGCGATACCACCCACTGCCGCACCGGCACCTGCGCCGATGGGGGTCTTGGTTCCTTCAATCTTAACGGGGCGCAAGGCTGTGATGGTCCCCATGCGTACGGTCTGAACCTGACGAGCCTCATCGCGTGAGTACACGTCACCGGTCTGGCTGGATACGCACCCGGCCAGCAGCGCGGAGGCAGTCAGTGCAGTAATAATTTGAGTGGTCTTGTTCATCATTCAACTCCAGTTCCTACAGGGCTGTTCTCGGCGGAACCCTATGGTGGACCCTCCGCCTTACAGGAATGTTCAGCTTTTATAATCCTCTCATATGGCCTCAAGGCAAACGGTTGAATCTTTTGATCCAGACAGCTTTCGTTCATCCGCTTCGCTTGCTTTACCTGAAATAGGACGACTCATCCTGTTCAACCCTCGCGTGATTGCCGGGCCAGACGCCAGACACGAGCAAGGTCGGTTGCGCGCGCGCGCAGCTCCTGTGCGGCGGTCCGACAGGCCTGCTCCAGCGTGACAGGGCCAGGCACCAGACTGAATGCTGCCTCAATTCCTGCCTCATATACCTGCTGGTAGTGCGCACCCAAGCTACCCACCAATGCAATGACAGGCACATCAGCCTCACGGGCGACCCTGGCAACTCCTATGGGCGTCTTGCCATGCAGGCTTTGGTAATCCAGTTGCCCCTCTCCGGTAATGACTAGATCCGCGTCCCGGAGCGCCTCTGCCAGCCCGGAAACTTCTGCAACCAGCTCGACACCCGATCGAAAATGCGCCTGAAGAAAGGCCCTAGCAGCAAAACCCAGCCCCCCTGCCGCTCCCACTCCTGGAAAACAACTGTGATCTTCCCCGAGTACTTGAGCTGCAACCTGAGCGTAATGCCCAAGTGCTGCATCCAGCACAGCGACATCCTCAGGCGTTGCGCCCTTCTGAGGGCCAAAGACATGGGAGGCACCATGAGAGCCACACAAGGGGTTATCGACATCGGCAGCCACATCGATCTGAACGGTAGCAAGACGCTTATCCAGACCGTTCAGCTCAATACGGACTAGTTCGGCTAACGCAGCACCCCCTGGCGGCAAAGGCTGACCATGTTTATCCAGGAACTTGACTCCCAAGGCGTTCAGCAACCCCGCACCGCCATCATTCGTAGCGCTGCCACCCAACCCCAGAATAATTCGTCGAGCTCCAGCATCCAGCGCAGCGCGGATCAACTCACCGGTACCGTAGCTACTGGCCCGTCTGGCATCCCGCTGCGCTTTTGGCACCCAGTGCAAGCCGCTGGCAGCCGCCATCTCGATCACGGCTGTCCCCTCGCCCAGCCATCCCCAGTGAGCCAATACCGGCTGCCCCAGCGGCCCCTGCACGGTCAGCTCACGACGCTCTCCTCCGGTTGCAGCCAGCAAGGCCTCGACCGTGCCCTCTCCTCCGTCGGCCATGGGTTTGAGTTCGATAGTGGCGGAGGGAAAAACCGCTCTCCAACCCTCTGCAATAGCCTGGGCAACCTCGGGTGCGCTCAGGCTTTCCTTGAACGAATCAGGTGCGATTACGAGTTTCATCAATGTTCTCCCGGCTGACGGTTCGCCTGTCGATGGGTATGGCTGCTCGTTACAGCAGGAAAAGACTTAAAAGCCATACTGTGGCCATCCCGGTAAGCCCTTGAACCAAGGTAGCGAGTGTCTGGGCACGGTATGCCGTGGCTACGCTCATACGGCTGAATTGAGTCACAACCCAGAAAAAGCTGTCGTTGGCATGTGAAACCGTCATCGCTCCAGCGCCGATCGCCATTACGGTCAATACACGCCCCATCTCACTGTCGAGCCCCAGCTGCCCCAGCAGCGGTGCTACCAAGGCAGACGTTGTCACCAGCGCAACCGTAGTCGAACCCTGGGCTGTTTTCAGGGCGGCGGACACTACGAATGGCATAAACAGCCCAATCCCCAAGGCGGAAAGCGTGCTGCCAAGGTAATCGCCCAGTGGAGTGACTTTGAGCACGGCACCAAACGCCCCACCAGCGCCGGTAATAAGCAAGATGGGAGCCGCTGACAAGATGCCTTCGGCCACATGATTCTGAAACTCCTGGCGCTTGTCATTGCTCTTGAGCAGCGAACAGGCCAGCACTAGGCCTACCAGCAGCGCCGGGACGGGTTGCCCAATAAAACCCAACAGCGTCAACACCGCCCCTTCTCCGAAAGGCTTGCTGGGAAAGGCAGCGATTGACCCCAGGCAAATCAATCCAATGGGAGCAAAAATCGGGGCAAAGGCCTGCCAGGCACTGGGAAGCACACCATAACTTTCCCGTAATGCTGTGAAATCTTCCTGGGAAGGCATCGGCGTACCATCATCAACCAGCGGGATGTCCTTACCCAGGAAGCGGTTGGCCCACCACAGCCCCGCCATGGCCGTTACGAATGACACGATAAGGCCAACACCGATAACCAGTCCGAGGCTTGCATCGAGCCCTAGATTACCCGCAGCCGCAATCGGCCCCGGTGTAGGTGGCACAAAGGTATGCGTAGCATAGAGGCCAGTCGCCAGGGCTACACTCATGGAGATCAGGGAGACCTTCATACGAGCAGCCAGCGCATTTTTCAGCGAATTGAGGATCACATAACCGGAATCGCAGAATACGGGTATCGAAACCAAGTAACCGATGATGGACAACGTCAGGGTGGGAAAACGCTCGCCGAGTACACGAATCACGGTTTCCGCCATGGTTATGGCCGCGCCGCTACGCTCCAGAATCACACCGATAATTGTGCCTAGCACAATGACGATACCGATGTATCCCAGGATGCTGCCAAAGCCCGTTGTAAGGGTTTTGGTGATATCGCCGACAGGCACCTGGTAGGCGAAACCGGCGAGAAAAGCCGCCAGGAGCAAGGCCAGAAATGGATGAAGCTTGAAGCGTGTGGTGGTCACGACGATGAATGCTATCAACGCCACCAGAATAAGGACGAGGCTCATGACAGGCTCCGGTTGTTATTGTGATCGGATAACTGTGGATGAGCTTATTGTGCTATCAGTTCAATGAGTTTCGCTTGGTACACAAGCACAAGATAAGCACCTGACTTCACCGTATATATTGTGCATCTGCACAATCAGGCGCATTCCAGCAGACTGATTCCCAGCGACAGGTAAAGCCACTGCCCCAGCATATCGTGGCTGAGTCCAGTCAGCTCACAGATACGCTCGAGACGATAGCGCAACGTATTCCGATGGATATTCAAGGACGCGGCACAGGCAGATGCCTGCCCATGGTGCTCGCACCACGCCTGCAAGGTTTCTCGTAACACGCCATTTTCATCCTGCGCAAACAGCCGCTTCAAGGGATCGAGCCACCCTTGCAAAAGCCAGCTCTGCCGCTGGCTGTAAAGCAGTGCCGTCAGCCGGTGCTCATCCAGCTTGAGTAGCCGCACATCAGGCAGGCACGCACGGGCATAGGCTTGCAGCAAGCGCAGTGATTGGCAGGCCTCTCGCAAGTCAACCAGACTTTCCAGCGGACCCGATGCTGTAACGCGTAATACGTTCAGCCCCTTGGCCTTTGCCTGATCAAGCCAGAGTTGTTCTTCATGAGGCCGCCCGAGCGGACGACACCAGAACCATTCCTGCATACCGACGGGGGCGCAAAAACTCTCCAGATTGGCAGACAACATGGCGCTCAACGCCTTGGCCGAACGGGAGTCTGAGGCTTCATTCAGCTCGATAAGGCATACCTGACGTGGCCAGCTCAGGGGTACCTGCTGTCGCTCAGCCTCAACAGAAAGCGTGTTCAGGCTTACCGAAGGGTCCAGCAATTGGCCGATCCAGCTGTCCAGTCGATGCCGCTGCCAATGACGCTCCAGATGCGATTGTCGCTGCTCCACCAACATTTCGGCCGCCATGCGGACCAGTTCGGCATATGGCCTGACAACCTCGGGCCTACCCGTGATACCGAGGACCCCGATCAACCGCTCGGCATAGAGCAGTGGCATGTTAACCCCCGGCTTCACACCTCGCAGGCAGGAGGCGGCCTGATCGTCGATCTCGACGACTCGACTGTTGGCCAACACCAGCTGAGCGCCTTCGTGACGGGTATGCAATCGCAAGGGATCACCGCTGCCGATAATCATGCCCTGCGCATCCATCACATTGACGTTGTAGGGAAGGATTGCCATGGAGCGATCCACAATGTGTTGCGCAAGGGTTGAATCAAGTTCAATCACGGCAATCCCTTCCTTTACATGAGCACTGTTTAAGGAGCCAAACGCTGGCGCTTCCAGCCCTCTCCTTCACGGCGGTAATCGAGCCGATCATGCAAACGGCTGGAGCGGCCCTGCCAGAACTCGACCCGCTCGGGAATCAGCCGATAGCCTCCCCAATGTGGCGGGCGCGGTGGCTCCTCATGGGCAAAGCGTGCCTGCACTTCAGCCACTTTCGTCTCAAGTTCTTCCCGACCGCCCAGCACCTGGCTCTGCGGCGAAGCCCAGGCGCCCAACCGACTACCCAACGGACGGACACGGTAGTATGCGTCGGACTCTTCAGGGCTTACGCGCTCGACCACACCCTCGATTCGCACCTGACGCTCAAGTGTGGGCCAGAAAAAGGTCATGGCGGCCCTGGGCTGCCCAGCGAGCTGCTGCCCCTTGGCACTTTCGTAATTGGTGTAAAACACGAACCCCTTGGCGTCTACACCCTTGAGTAGAAGTACACGACAATGGGGTTGCTGCTCGGCATCAACCGTTGCCAGTACCATGGCATTGGCTTCTACAGGGGGCTGCTCGGTTTTAACAGCATCCTCAAACCATTGGCCAAATAAGGCAAATGGCTCGGCGGGCGCCTGCGCTTCGGTCAATCCGTCGCGGGTGTAATCACGACGCATGTCAGCCAGCGTCTGGGTCATGGCAAGCTCCTGATTGGGAATGGAACTTACAGCTTACCCAGTCATGCGCCAGGTTGCTTGACTCATGCCAGGTATATGGCGAATTGGCATCCGAAACCAAACGGTTCCGGATGCCTTTACTGACTCAGCGCTTGCTTTGCAGAGAGGCCAATACCACTGTACGTGGCTGGATAAGGACCTCAACACGACGGTTCTGAGCGCGCCCTTCGGCATTGTCGTTTGCTGCACGCGGCTGGGTATCGCTCAGACCACGAACGACCAGACGATTGCCATTAAGCCCGCTCAGACGAAAGATGGAGGCTACCGCCTTGGCGCGGCCGAGACTGAGCTGGTCATTAACCGCCTTGGAACCAGTGCTATCCGTGTGTCCCAGCACAATGACGGCGCTCTGGTCATCCTTGAATACCAGCTTGGCGGTACGGCCCAGCGGGCCGAGCATGGATGGCAGAAGCATCTCAGCACGATCAGGGTTGAAGGAGTCGTCAACGTTGGCGATCAGCAGTAAGCCGTCCTCTCTACGCTCCATTTGCATCTTGCTACCGGCGATGGCTTCGCGGATCGTTTTTTCATGCTGATCCAGCCAGTCCTTGCTGACTGTTATCTCTTGGGCTTTCGCTTGAGCCTTTGCCTCGGTTACAGTCTTGTCGCTCTTGCCAAACGGCCACCACCAATGTCCGCCGTCCGCTTTCGCCTGGGTTTCGGTCTTTTGCGTTTCTACCTTCGCCTGGGGGACTGGCTCCTTGGCAGTGGCAACGTCGCTTTCCTTGTGAAAATAACTGCAGGCGGAAACGCTCATGCAGAGAACGACAGTAGTAGTCTTGAGCAGCTTCATGCGTTTTTATCCCATCAGGCGCAAGCCCGCCGAATCGGCACCGACAGGCAAAGTTAAAGTGGTTTCTTAGATTGTGTCTTTAACTGATTATTTCGCAAGGGGTGTACGTTGTCCTTTTGTATCAACCGACAAGCGGTTGAGTAGACTCAGTGGCGAAACGGTCAGGTGAACGAGGGCGGCAAGGGTATCACGTCATAGACGGTGCTTATCAAACGATAGATAGCTCGCTATTGAAATTGCCATTGGCCATCACTACGCTGGGCGCGTCAATTTGTCCTCCCTTGCGTACACTCATGTCTATAAATACACCTAAAGAAATCGCAACACTGGCGATACAGGCTGGTATTGCCAAAAATCGGCTTTCCATTCCTACCCTATTCATTCTTGGCGTTATGGCCGGCGCGTTCATTGCGACTGGTTTTCTTCTCGATATTCACGTTATTGGCACCATGCCCGCCGAATGGGGCTCGTTTGCAGGCTTCGTTGGCGCAGCGGTTTTCCCGGTCGGCCTGATCATGACCGTGCTGGCAGGCGGTGAGTTACTGACGGGCAATATGCTGCTGCTTCCTCTGGCACGTTTTGCAGGCGGTATCAGCACGATGGGGGTGATTCGCAACTGGCTATGGGTCACGCTTGCCAACTTTGTCGGCAGCCTGGCTGTCGCGTACTTCTTCGGTCATATGCTGGGTCTCACCGAGGGTGCATTCCTGGGCAAGACCGTTGCCATTGCGCAGGCAAAGATGAACGCCGACTTCCTTCACGCCTTCGTTTCCGGTATCGGATGCAACTGGCTCGTCTGTCTGGGCGTCTGGATCGCGTTTGCCAGCAAGGATGTGGTAGGTAAAGTCGTGGGCATGTGGTTTCCCGTCATGGCCTTTGTTGCCATCGGTTTTCAGCATGTGGTTGCCAACATGTTTATCATTCCAGCCGCTATCTTTGCAGGCCAGGCTACCTGGGCCCAATGTCTGCCCAACCTGGTAGCGGTTTTCCTGGGTAATGCTGTGGGTGGCGCCGGCTTTGTAGGGTTGGCCTATTTTCTGGCCTATCGCCCTGCATCTGCGCAAGCGACGGCCGATCTGGCGTCAGCGCTACAAAAGACCCAGGCGGATCTTGCACCCACAACACCCACACTCAAGGCCGTGAACGACTGATAAGTTGAAGTGCATAGCGGATTGACCGGCCACCCCTGCCGGTCAATCCATCCTATCCTGATGTCAGAGGCATTGCCCAACGGCTTCTGCCAGCTGCTGAGCTCGCGGGTCCATGAGAATATAAGGTCCCAATGTGTTGGTGGCGAAACCAAATGCTACCCTGCGCTCAGGGTCGGCGAACCCGATAGACCCACCCGCACCTGGATGACCAAAGGCCTGCACGCCCAGGCCATAGGTTGCGTTGGCGTGGTCAGGCTGGTCCAGCATGAATCCCAGGCCGAAGCGTGTCGAGGTCATTAGCGTCCTGTCGTCACCCCGACTATGTTCCGTGAGCATGTGCTGCAAGACCGTCTGGTCCAGCAATCGACCGTCGAGCAGCCCCGCATAAAACCCTGCCAGTGAGCGCGCATTGCCATGACCGTTGGCGGCAGGCTGCTCGAAACGGCGCCACTCCGGTTTATTGGTGCTGGTCAGAATGCCCGGCGGGTTGGCAAAAGCACGGGTACTCAAGGCTTGGGGGTCGGTCATGGTGGTCTTCAAGAGACGCTGGGCGGCAGCATCCCCCATGTCGCCCTTGCCTCGAGCAATATGCGCAACCCGATACTCTTCGCTCTCAGGCAGACCGATATGAAAATCCAGCCCAAGCGGCCTGGCCGTTCGGGCAACAATAGCTTCCCCTGGTGAGCGGCCATCAATGCGGCGAATCAGTTCTCCCATCAGCCAGCCATAGGTCATCGGTGAATAGCCGTGGCTCTCGCCTGGCGTCCACCAAGGCGTTTCGGCGGCAAGGGCAGCCGTCATGGTGTCCCAGTCATACAGCGCACTGGCAGGCAATGGAGCACGCAAGGCAGCCAGTCCTGCCTGATGGCACAGTAACTGGCGCACCGTAATGGCGCCCTTGCCTGCAGCCGCAAATTCCGGCCAGTAGTGTTGTACTGGTTTATCCAGTTCAAGCCTGCCCTCTTGAACCAACTGCATGGCGGCCACGGCAGTAAAGGCTTTGGTGCAGGAAAATAGATTCAGTATCGTGTCCGTCTGCCACCCGCTCTGCGCATCCTTGTCCGCCGTGCCTGCCCAGAGATCCAGAACGGTTTCGCCGTCCACCTGAACGCACAGGGCTGCACCGCGGGTATGCACGCCTCGCCCCGGCTCGTCGAACAGAGCACTGAAGCGGTCCCTGACGGTTTCAAAGGCCAGATCGAAATAACCTTGGATCTGCACAGCTGTCTCCTCATCGTGGTCATATTCAAGTCTCTCACACTGACGAGAAGAGACCTCTACTACTGCACTTCCAGCCGGAACGGCGGTAAGGTGCTCAGGATGGCCTTGCCATAACGCTGCGTAACGACACGACGATCCAGCAGGCTGATCGTGCCGCTGTCCGACTCGGTGCGCAGGAGACGTCCACAAGCCTGGATCAGGCGCAGCGAGGCATCGGGCACAGCGATTTCCATGAACGGATTGCCACCCCGTGCCTCGATCCATTCGGCCAAAGCAGCCTCGACAGGATCATCCGGCACCGCAAAGGGAATCTTGGCAATCACGACGTGCTCACAATAAGCCCCGGGCAGGTCGACTCCTTCGGCAAAGCTGGCCAGACCGAACAATACGCTGGGCTCGCCATCATCCACGCGGGAGCGGTGTTTATTGAGTGTCTCCTGCTTGGACAGGTTGCCCTGGATCAGTACACGGCGGCGCCAGTCACGCTCCAGCCCATCGAAGACATCCTGCATCTGTCGCCGGGAAGAAAACAGCACCAATGCCCCCTTGGCCCCTTCCAGCATATCGGGCAGCTCTCGCACGATAGCCGCCGTATGGGCCGCAGAGTCTCTCGGATCCGCCTGCAGATTAGGTACGCGCAATAACCCTGCCTCGGCATATTTGAAGGGACTGGGCACAATTGCCGTGTTGGCGCTTTGAGGCAGGCCTGCCCGCATCCGAAAACGATCGAATGTCCCCAGCGCCGTCAAGGTGGCGGAAGTTACCAGCGCGCCATAAGCCACGTTCCATAGCGTACGCCGTAGCGTTTCCGCAGCCAGGATGGGACTGGCATTGACCTCGATATCATGGAATGCACCGGACTCTACCAATGTCAGCCAGCGCGCCATGGGTGGTGAGTCGGTCGGATCTTCCAGCGTAAAGGCCGTCCACAGCTCCCAATTACCCTGGGACCGAGCCAGCAGGCTGCCAAACAGCGGATACCACTCTTCTGCCTGATAACTTGCAATGCCAATGCTTTTCTCCCCGTCCATGGCCTCTTTCAAGAGGTCCGTAAGACGAGTGAACAGGTCGGACAGCTGGGCAAAGCCCTTTTTGAGCTCAGTCCCCATTTCCCTTAAATCCGCTGGGACGAGGCCACCAACGAACCGATGGCGAGGCCGATCACGTCCCTCCATGTCTTCGCCGGCGCGAAACTCGGCCAGCTGCTCACAGGCTGTAAACATGAACTGCTGCTGGGTACGAATCTGTCTGGCCAGTTCGGGTACTTGCTCAACCAGCCGTCCCAGCTCGCCCGGCAAGGGATGTTGAGCCAGCAGCTTGGTCAGATTCTTGGCGATTTGCTCCAGCCACTCGGCCGTGGAGCGCAGGCGGGTAAAGTGAGCGAAGTGATTGATCGCCTTGTCCGGCAAGTGATGGCCTTCGTCAAACACATAAATGGTATCGCGCGGGTCGGGCAGAATAGCCCCGCCACCGAGCGCAAGGTCAGCCAGTACAAGATCATGGTTGGTAACGATCACGTCTACCTTGGTCATGCCTTCACGGGCACGGAAAAAGGCGCACTGCTGAAAATTCGGGCAGTGCCGATTGGTGCACTGCGTATGGTCAGTGGTTATTCGTGACCAGTGTTGGTCATCAATGGCTTCTGGCCAGCTGTCACGGTCACCGTCCCAGCGATTACTGGCCAAGCGCTCGATCATCTTCGTAAACAGCTTCTGACCAGCCTCATCGACGTCGATCGTAAAGCCATCATCCGCAAACAGCTGAGCGGTCGTATTCTGGGCTTCGCTTTCCTGCAGCATGAGATCCAGGCGCGACAGGCACAGGTAGCGCCCTCGCCCCTTTGCCAGGGCAAAATTGAACGACAGACCACTGTTACGCAGGATATCCGGAAGGTCCTTGTTGACGATCTGCTCCTGCAGAGCCACTGTTGCCGTCGCAATGACCAGACGCTTGCCGGCCGCCTTGGCCGCAGGAATGGCGGCGAGACTATAGGCAACGGTCTTGCCGGTACCGGTTCCGGCTTCCACAGCCACGACGGCAGGATCGCCAACGCGACGCCCTTCGTCATCCTGCTTGATCGCACCGAGCCCTTTGGCCGTCTCGGCAATCATCAGCCGCTGACCATAGCGCGGCTTGAGCGACTTGGCTTCGAGAAAGCGGGTATAAGCCCCCTGAATCTGGGACTTGAGTTCGGCACTAAGCATGGGGTTCCTCGACAGGGAAGCGTCATACGCTTCCAGCAGGCGCCACCGGCAGGTGACCCTATCAGCAATACAGCACTGTATAAAATATCAGTAGTTTGGGAAAGCGGCTAATCGTAATGCACTTTTGCCGACGTACTGATTATATCACTAGCAAAAAAGACTTTTCGGTGCCGACCTCCCTGATCTGAAGCGGTTAAACCTAAAAAGCCTTGATTTTTCCTAAAGATACAAACGGTGTTTTCAAACCATGGCAAATCACATGATAGAAAACTGAGGCGATTGGCTATGGAAGAGCAGGCCCAACAACTGGACCGAGTCTGCTCCTTCAACCCATAGTTGTTTTAGCTCGGCTATTCAGTGGCCTGGAGCTGATCGTGTTGGTAGGCGATACCAGTGAAATACACCAAATAGCGCTATCCATAAACGATTACGCCACGGATATGAACTTTGACGGAGTTGCCGGTTGAGCATGAGCACCTCCAAGACGCGCAAGCAAAACAGCACGACTCCAGCAAGATTCAGTAAAGCCTCGAACGGAAAGGCAAAAGGCTGGAACACGTTAGTTATGACAACGAGCCAGAATAAAAGAGAAAGAAATTTACCGATAATCATCAGGGCTGAGGACATGCTTTGTATTCAACATAAAAACTAACGTGATGTTGATTCTACTACCTAATGGAGATCAAAGCCGTCAAAGCATTTATGTAGCTTCCTTCCGTCTGTTCCCTGTTTCTTCCAATGGTCGGAAATTAACGTCGTCAGGCTTAAGGTCACGAGCGAGAGGCCGCCATACAAACAGATCCTCGTAGTGCTTATCCTTTGTCTGGTGGTTCTACCGTGAAAAGAAAAAAACTCTCGCTTACCTGCCTAGCCCCTTTGGCTTTGCTGAGCCCCTTTTCAGAGGCCAACGAGCTTAGCTGGAATTTAAAGCTAATCGGCCTAACGCCTACTTTTTACACTAACCAGCCTCTAGGGCAAGGTTTACGCGTGGGCGTATTGGATGGCTTGGCTGACTATAATCATCTGGAATTTAGTGGCCGACTTAATCGCAGCTGGCTCAGCCCGAACGGACAATACACATCTTTTGATAATCACGGATCGCATGTTGCAGGAATCATTGGAGCCGCCATGAACGGCAAAGGCACTATGGGTGTAGCGCCACGTGCCTCGCTGTCCAATGTAGCTGTATTTGATAACCGCGGCTGGGTCGCCGGCTTGTCTACATCCAATGCCATGGCTCGGGTCATAGCTGACGGCGCGCGCGTTACTAACATGAGCTATGGCCCTACGACTGCAGGTGACCTGGCCTATCCCGAGACGTTGAGCGCCATTAGCACTTATCGCCATCAGACAGTAGCCGTACTGGCAGCAGGCAATAATGGTGCGGTCCTAAGGAATGAACATTGGTCTTTGCAAAGCGCTCCGCTGGCTAACCTGGTCATTGTTGGTAGCGTGGATAGCAACAAGGCCCGCTCGGCCTTCTCCAATATCCCTGGCGAATCCTGTTTTACCACCTATCGATGCCAGGAAGCTGATAAGTTCAAGTATCGCTTTTTGATGGCCCCCGGCGGCAAATGGATTTATTCCACCGGTCCTAATAATAGCTATTTAGGCATGGCTGGTACGTCCATGGCAGCGCCTCATGTATCAGGTGCAGCGGCACTTCTCTTATCGAAGTGGCCTTTCCTAACTCCAGCGCAAACGGTCGATATTTTATTTAGGTCTGCGGAGGACTTAGGCGCAAAAGGCGTTGACTCCGTATACGGCTGGGGTCTTTTACGCGTTGACCGCGCCATGGCGCCTGTCGGTCAAACACGAATTGCAACGGGTGTTACTGTCACGAGTAATAGTGTTCCAGCTAACTCGACGCGGCTGATTATGCCAAGTGCAATGGGAAGTAGCCGCGTTTTACGGTCAGCCATGCGCGATGCTGTAGTCTTTGATGAAGTAGGCCGCGACTTTCAGGTCGATGCTTCACAATGGAGTCATAACCGTACACTGGCGCTTGATTTATCTCGCCACTTGGCGCGTATGGCTGACATATCTCAACCAGATGTCATTTCACAGCGCTTGACTCCCGGCCTGACGCTGACAAGCCTCAGCACTCCTGCATTGAGAGGCGAACAAAACCTTACTTCGCCTCTTGAAGATACTGCAGAAGACAAGCGTCTCTCGCAGATGCCTGCCTGGCGCCTGGATGGCCAGACGAAAGACTTGTCTCTCAGTATTGGTAAAGGGTTTTCCTTCAGTGAAGCCTTCCTTGGTACGACTACTGCCCCCCTTTTTCTAACAGAGCGCTCGGCAGCTGAGCTGCCTTTGTCAGGATTAGCTAAGGAGGACGTATTCGGCCTTACTCGTCTCACACTAACTGACACCCTTGCCTTTTCAGTAGGCTTCAGTGAGCTATCCGACTCGACTCTGACAGCCAAAGCCCAAGGTACGCTGATAGCTGCACGCCTTGCTTATGCACCCAGCAAGCGCGTCGAAGTAGCAATCACGCAAACCGTTCTGGACGAGAAAGACATGACGCTCGGAGGCCCTTCAACGGGGGCGCTAGCGTTGGGCAAAGCCGCCCATACGGTAGCAACCGGTCTTAGTGTGACGATGAAACCTTTTCCTTCAGTACAGACACAGGTACACCTGACAGAAGCGGTAACACATCTAGAGGCAAGCGATACGTCTCTGTTCCGCTCTATAGATAACCTGCCAAGCCGGGCTTATGGTGGGTCCGTCATAAAGACAGGTGTCTTCAATGCAGAAGATGCGCTCGGCCTTAACATTACGAAGCCTCTGCGCGTTCATAGTGCACGTGCCTCCCTGGACACGCCTATTGGTCGAACAGATCAAGGTAGCGTGTTGTATAACCGTAGCGTGGTTAACCTGGAGCCACAGGGTAGCCAGACTGATATCGAGTTGAGCTACCGGGGAAAACTGGGAAAGCGTACCGGCTTTGGTGTCAGCCTGTTCCATCAGGACCAATTTAATCATCAGCGTGGCGAAACGAATAGCGGCGTCTCGTTCAGCGTTAAGATTGACCTTTAACTTCACGTACCCGACAGATACCCAAGGACCCTTTTGAGGTCCTTGGGTATAAGAAATCACTGACGCTCGACTAAGATTTCTACGCGCCGGTTGGTAGCACGACCTTCTGCCGTTTCGTTGGTAGCCACGGGCTGGCTTTCCCCAAGCCCTTGGACAGAGACGATACTAGCCGCCGGAACGCCCGACTGAACCAGGTAATTACGCACGGCTGCTGCACGACGCTCAGACAGGCGCTGGTTATACTTTTCAGTACCCTTGCTGTCAGTATGTCCGTTAATTGTCAGCCGTGTCGTGGACGCTTCGTTTCTTAACCGGGAGGCTACGGTATCGAGCTGCGCACGGTCCGCCGGACTGATTTCGGCCGAATCGAAGGCAAAGTGCAGATCACGTACAACAATGGTCTCTTGGCGAGGAAGCGGCTCGGGTGCAGGCGTGGGAGCCGGCGCAGGCGTTACCGGTTCGACAGCAGCTACCTGCTCCTCACCCTGCCCATGAACATAGCAGTAAGCCCCCGCCGTGGCGCCGGCAACCAGCCCGCCCCACCCAGCATAGCTACTGCTTTCAATGGCGCCGACGGCCGCACCCGTGGCACCACCAATGGCGGCACACGCAGGCCAGTCCGTTTTCTTTACACCAGCGCAACCTGTTAAAACACTGCCCACCAGAATGAGGGGTAAAGCGGTCCTTATAATCGTCATTGTTGTCTCCTATTAAGGACTAGAAAAAGCGACCTCGAAAAAGGAATTGGACATCGATTTCTCCGCTCCGTCAGACTGGCGGTACAGGCCTGATCTTGACAGTGCCGCTTGATTAGTCTCCACAACAACCGCCGAGGTTCCACATGACCGCGACATTATCGTCACGTACTCCGCAACAGGCCTTGGCCGCGCTATTGGATCACTACACCCCTACTCGCCTGCTGATGGTCAGTACCAGCGAGATACCCGCCGTGCAGGCTTTCAAGGCAGCTCACCCTGACTGCGAGTTGACGCAGTCCCCTGCCGGATCATTACAGGAACCGGTATCCCACCAACGCTATGACCTGGCTATCCTAGCTGACTGTCTGGAACACCTGTCCGTACGTGAAGGTCAGCAACTACTGGGTGGAATCCGCAATCTTAACGCCAGTCGGCTGGCTGTCCTGGTCGATCTGGCCGCCAGCCAATGGCAGCCTAGGGACTTCTATGCTCTGGCCATGCAACAGAGCGAGCGCTTTCAGCGTGATCAGCAAACCCTGACGTTGTTCACGTATGATCTGCATGATTACAAGCAGGTACCGGACTGGCTAAATGCCCGCTTCTGGGCCCATCCTGAACTCTTTGGAAAATATTGGTGGTAACGATGGCATCTGCTCCTTGCCCATGCGGCAGCGACGAGCTACTCGACAACTGCTGCGGCCGCTATCATTCAGGTGCCTCAGCCCCTACCGCCGAGGCGCTGATGCGCTCGCGTTACAGCGCCTATGTGCTGGGGTTGATCGACTACCTGATCGAGACGACCTTGCCTGCACAACAGGCAGGACTGGACAGGGCAGCCATAAGCGCCTGGAGTGCCCAGAGCACCTGGCTTGGGCTTGAGGTTGAAAGCCATGAGCCTCTGGGAGGCGTTCCTGAGCACGCCTGGGTTATCTTTGTGGCCCGCTGGCACGATGCGCAGGGGGACCATGCACACCGGGAGCGCTCGGCGTTTGTTCAACAGCAGGGGCGCTGGTATTTCCTGGATCCGACCGTGCCCATGACGGCAGGCCGCAACGACCCCTGCCCATGTGGCAGCACGACCAAATTCAAGAAATGTTGCGGCCCTTTCCTGCCATAGTAGAGCCGCTACACCAGTTTGAGATGAGACGTATCGGGCACCTGGACAGCTGTCTGTGGCCTTTCCTCGCCCATGTCGCTTCCTACCGGTGCCAGTGTGAGCTTACCCAGATCAACCTGGGGCGGAGCGACCTCGGCCTTCTGGTCCTGCAGATCCGCTCCAACCGGTGCCAAGCCAAAGTCCGGAGCATCGACATTGACAAACGCTGCCATGACCTCATCGCGCGGCGCAACGGATACACGACGCGCTACAGACGATGCGCCCGACTCCGCCTTCTCGGCACTGACTGGAGCTGGCGCAAGGTCGATCTCTTCCGCAATCACCATTGACACGACTTCAACCCTAGCACCGGCATGGGTCAGCGCAGCCCGATATTTTTCAGCAGCGGCTGCATCCAGTCTATTCTTGATAATGACGCGGCGCCCGGAAAACAGCTGAGCGATACGCCTCTCGTCCGCCTGGAACAACCGAGCCAGGTTGGCACGTACTTGCGCTTCGTCAGCACCTGTCACTACCTCACCGGAAAAGGCGATCTCGAAAAGGCTCATGTTCATCATCCTGTCTAGCTTGAGGGCTATAAGTTCTGTAGATTGCTTACCGCCTGAGGAGCGGCTAGCCCGTTTTTCAACCTGTATAAGTACAACATAATGGCCCAGGCACTTGCCGACTTCAGAATAAAATGAGCATGGCTCGCGTTTGGGTAAGGTCCAGCTTATGCCAGGCACGCCTGTGCAACAATCGGACCGAGCTATTTTTCGATGCGCCGACGCGCTGTAACCACTGCCCTTCGTTATGGAGTCGTCACATGCTTTTTCGGGCATTCAACAGGAGAGTCCTGGGTCTCTCGCTAGGCGTCCTGATCCTGTTTGGAGTCAGTGGCTGTACGTGGTTCTCCAGGGATTACGAAGACCCTGAAATACAGCTGACCCAGGTAG
The DNA here is from genome assembly GCF_003691465.1 of Pseudomonas sp. LTJR-52. Taxonomy (NCBI): domain Bacteria; kingdom Pseudomonadati; phylum Pseudomonadota; class Gammaproteobacteria; order Pseudomonadales; family Pseudomonadaceae; genus Pseudomonas; species Pseudomonas sp. LTJR-52. Next base: position 1,921,195 of record NZ_CP033105.1, on the reverse strand, counting down.
ACCTGCTCAAAGCCAAATTATGGGGACAGGAATTCCTGTTGCACTTCAAGGTGGACAACCCCAACGATATCGATCTGCCCATTCGTGGCATGACGTATGCGATCTACCTGGAAGATATTCCCCTTGCCGAAGGCGAAACGGGGCGTAACTTCACGATCCCAGCCTCTGGCAGCACGGAGTTTACCCTCCCCGTGCAGACCAATATGTGGCGGTACGTCAAAGACATCGTCAAACTGATCAAACGGACCGACAAGCCCGTTCATTATCGTCTCGTTGGCGAAGTGAAGACCGGTCTGATGTTTGGCCGCAGCGTCTATATATCGCGCAGCGGCGAGATCGTACCGAACAATTTTTTACCGGAGTAATCAATGAACCAGCAACCCCACGTCCACGGCCCTGACTGCAATCATGACCACGATCACGGCCATCATCACCATGTTCATGGGCCGCATTGCAATCATGGTCCAGCTACCCCTGTTCGCAACCCACTCAAAGAGATCGGTCGCAACGATCCCTGCCCGTGCGGAAGCGAGAAAAAATACAAGAAGTGCCACGGCGCTTCATGAATAAATGACGGCCCACTGATGTGGGCCGTTCTCGTTCATCGTTCCTTTCGAACTGTAAGCGTCCAGCCCGGTCACTCCTTTGGCAGTACCCTTTGCCCCGGAGAGCCTTGATGATCGATCTTTATTACTGGACTACCCCCAACGGCCACAAAGTAACGCTGTTTCTTGAGGAAGCCGAACTGCCCTACCGCATTCATCCCATCAACATCATGAAGGATGAACAGTTTGCGCCAGACTTTCTGAAGATTTCGCCCAACAACAAGATTCCTGCCATTGTCGATCAGAACCCGGCAGATAATGGCAGCCCCGTGACGCTGTTCGAGTCTGGCGCCATCCTGCTCTATCTGGCAGAAAAAACCGGCAAATTCATCCCGCTGAATATCCGCGGACGTCAGGAGGTCATGCAGTGGCTATTCTGGCAAATGGGCGGTCTCGGCCCTATGGCCGGTCAGAACCACCATTTCGGGCGTTTCGCCAAAGAGAAGATTCCTTATGCGATTGATCGCTACGTGAGCGAGACCGCGCGCCTTTACAGCGTACTGAACAAGCGACTGGAAGATCGGGACTTTGTGGCAGGTGGGGAATACACCATTGCCGACATGGCCATTTATCCGTGGATTGTGCCCTACGAATGGCAACAGCAAAAGCTGGAAGACTATCCCAATATCAAGCGGTGGTTTGAGACGATTAGCATGCGAACCGCTACTGTCCGCGCCTATGACCTCGTCAACAAGGTAAACCCGCCAGCGGCGAGCTGATTGCCAGAACAGGCGTCGGCAGCGCTATAGCGACCGACGCCTGTCATGATCACGTCAGCGGCTGACCGTCATCATCGTGGAAGCGCGCCTTTTCAACCGCTGGCGTGCGCCAGCCAGCCGACACACCCCACAGGAAAAACACCAGACCAATCACCGCCACTACCGCCAGATCCCATCCGTATGGCAGATAACCCTGGCCACCGAAACGGTCGCTTCCCGCCCAGGAGACCGCTGCCAACACCGGCAGGAAACACAGCAGCCACAGCGAGCCGAAGAAATGACGGCTGAAACCCTTCCACCCCTGCTTGGCCTGGTAATAGAGGTATATGGGCAATGCCGCCACGATCAGCAGCATGATTTCACCTGTCCGAGGCCACTTGGCCCAGTAGAGAAGCTCAGTGGCGAAAATGAACGCCAGTGCGGCTAAAACAGACAGCCCTCGGATTCGCAAAGGGCGATAGAGCTCAGGCGCCGTCCGCCGCAATGCCATGACACTTACCGGCCCGGTCAGGTAGGAAATGATCGTGGCAACAGAAATAACTGCCGCCAGTGTGCCCCAGCCCCGGAAGAAAAACAGGAAGATGAAGGACACCGCAAGGTTCAGCCACATGGCCGGGCGGGGAATCCCGAACTTGGGATGTACATGCCCGAACATGGCCGGCAGGCTGCCGTTGCGCTGGATACCATAGATCATCCGCGCAGTGGTGGCAGTATAGGTAGCGCCTGTTCCGCTCGGGCTGACAAAGGCGTCCGCATAGAGCAGAAAGGCTAGCCAGTTCAGGTTCAAGGCCAGCGCCAGTTGGGCAAAAGGTGAGCTATATTCAAGACCTGCCCATCCCTCGTGCAGATGCTCAGGAGGAACGGCGCCTAGAAAGGCAACCTGGAGGAGAAGATAGATCACCGTGGCGATAATGATCGAACCGATTACCCCAAAGGGTACGCTACGGCCGGGATTATGCGCCTCGCCTGCAAGATTTACCGGACTTTGGAAACCATTGAAACTGAACACAATGCCGCTGATGGCTACTGCTGTCAGGACAGCCGAAATACTGATGGAGTGGTCTTCGCCGGTGATGCCAACGGTAAAATTCTCACTATGAAAACCTGACAGCATGAGCGCTATGGCGGTCAGTGCCGGTACCACTAACTTGAATATCGTGATTGCACTGTTACTGCGGGCATAGAGCTTGACGCCCCAAAAGTTGAGCAGGAAGTACACGACTACCAGGAGCGCGGCCAGTATCAGACCGGTTGTACTCAACTCGCCATGACCGCTGCTGACACTGTAAAGGTCCTGCGCCCATTGCCAGGGCCAGGACGCCATATACTGAACAGAAGCCTCTGCCTCGACCGGGATGACCGATACAATCGCGATCCAATTGGCCCATCCGCCAATGAACCCTACCAGAGAGCCGTGCGAGTAGTGCCCATAGCGCACCATGCCGCCCGACTCTGGAAACATGGCACCCAGCTCGGCATAGGTCAGCGCGATGAAAAGAATGATCACTGCACCTAATAACCACGCATAGATAGCCCCAGGGCCTGCCAGCTGGGCAGCATGCCAGGCACCAAACAACCAGCCGGATCCGATGATCGACCCCAGCCCAGTAAACATTAAAGCCAGAGGCCCTAAATCGCGACGGATCGCGCGCTCATTCGACATCGTGTACTCCTTGGTCAGCGCCTTAAAAGACGGACTCAAGGCCGATGAACAGAGCAACAACGGGCCAAAAGTCGCCCGTCCAATTGGCGAAGCGACAAATCATGTCAGAATGTTTCTGTCGTGATAAGGATTAAATGTCGTTTTTAAACAAGTGTGATCCGCTTCACTGGTCAGAAAAATCACACCCGCTGGCGGAATGGACTGGACAGTGCTTGCCTGGATAACAACGCCTCACTAACGTAGCGCGCTTTTGAAACCCTGCTCCTCTGGAGACTATCCGTTCATGGATTTTCCTGCTTACCGGCGCCATCTGGGTCGCCTTGGTCTTGTTTCAGTACTGGGGCTTGCGGGCTGCCAGACAACGTTTGATCAACGTGACACGGATAGCCTTCCACCCAGCTCGGGCGTTCAGCCCATCAAGGGACTTGCAGAAAACGCGTCGATTCGGCGAAGCGAATTGGGCGTGCCCCTGATCGAAACATCGACCTTTCACGATGCGCTGTTCACGTTGGGTTATGTCCACGCATCGGATCGACTGAGCCAAATGATTACCTTGCGCCTGCTGGCGCAAGGACGGCTGGCAGAAATGGCAGGGCCGGACGCATTGGACACCGATCGCCTTATGCGTGCGGTCAATCTCAGGAAAACGGCAGAAACTGCCTACAAGAATGCATCGCCACGCCTGAAGAAATTCCTAGAGGTCTACGCTCGCGGCGTTAACGCCTACCTGTTCCGTTACCGGAACAAGCTTCCAGCAGATCTGGCCGCCACCGGTTATCAGCCTGAATATTGGAAGCCTGAGGACTCCGCCCTGCTCTTTGCTCTGCTCGATTTCAGTCTGTCCGTCAATCTGAACGAGGAACTGGCCAGTCTGGCGTTGGCACAGAAGGTCAGTGCCGATACCTTAGCCTGGTTGCTGCCCAGCTATCCCGATGAGCCGATTCCCGTCGACGAAGCTGCCAAACTCAAGGGTTTGTCCTTGGCGGGACAGATCCCAGGGCTGGAGGCGTTGAACGCAGCCTCAACATGCCTCACCCAGGTAAACGGATTGACGGTTCCCGCCGGAAGCAGCTGGGCCATTGCTCCGCAACGCAGTCGCAGCGGCAAGAGCTTGTTGGCAGGTGACCTCAGCCAATCGCTTGCCCTGTCATCGGCCTGGAGCTACGTACAGGTTCGTGCGCCCCGTTACCAGGCGGCAGGATTGTCCCTTGCGGGCACGCCTTTTATTTTTGCTGGCTATAACGGCACGTTGGCTTGGTCTTTCTCACCGGCCATGGGGGATACCCAAGATCTGTATCTTGAGCGTGTGCGCAGCCAGGGTAACGGCCTGAGCTATGAGATCAACGGGAAATGGACACCTGCAGCTGCTCGTTCCGAGACCTTTTTTGTAAAAGGCCAACGGCCCGTGCGAGAAGTGCACTTCGAGACTCGCCACGGCCCGCTGCTCAATAACCTAACTGGCCAACAACGCGGTTATGGCTTGGCGCTGCGAAGAGCGACGTTGGAAGCGGATAAGTCCATGGATGCCGTGTTCGACTTGAGCCGCGCCAAGAATGTAGACCGTGCGTTCGAGGTAACCCGAGATATTCGTGCACTCCCTCTGAACATTGTCTTTACCGATGCCGAGCACATCGCCTGGCAGGTGACCGGCCTATACCCCAACCGCCGCGAAGGACGCGGGCTGCTGCCCTCACCTGGGTGGACCGATCGTTATGAATGGGATGGTTTTGCCGACCCGATGTTGCATCCCTATGACCAGGACCCTTCCCAAGGGTGGCTTGGCCATGCTGGCAACCGTACGGTGCCGCTGGGGTATGGCATGCAGCTGTCGAGCTCATGGCAGGCTCCCGAGCGGGCCGAACGTATCGCTCAGCTTGCAGGCTCGCAGACACGGCTGGAAGCTCGCAACCTGATGGCCATGCAGGCAGACCAGACCTCACCGTTGGTCGCCAAGGTCCAGGCCATGCTGAGCGCACCGGGCATGGCTCAGCCCCTCAAATCGGCCATCGAGGCCCTACCGGCTGAGCAACGCGCACATGCCACCGAGGCCTTGCGCCGAATCGGCACGTTCGATGGGCGCCTATTGGCCACGTCAGCCGATGCGGCCGTCTATGAAGCGTTTCTGCAGGCTACCGCTCGACTGACTTTTGCCGATGAACTGGGAGGAAGCAACAGCCCGGTGATGCAGGCCCTCAACCGGATCGCCACGCTCTCTTACTCGGCTCAGATCGATCATCTTCTGACCCGGGACGATAGTCCTTTCTGGAATGATACCCAGACGACAGCCAGGCACGACAAGCCGGCCATTCTTGCCCAGGCGCTTGCCTCAGCCATTGCCGAATGCGAGCAGGTCATGGGTAATGACCGAAACAGCTGGCAATGGGGGCGTCTGCACACGTATGACTGGCAGGGCGAAACCGAACAGGCGGCTACCCGGCCAGGTACCAATACACGCTATCCCGCTCGCCGGGCATATCCAGCAGGCGGTGACTTCTCGACACTGGATCGCTCGGCCTATGGCTGGGGCAACGGCTTTGGGGCACACAGTGCCAACAGCTTGCGCATGGTCGTGGATTTTGGTCAGCCGGAACCGTTTATGGCCATTGATGGCAAGGGGCAGTCGGATAATCCAGCCAGCCCTTACTACGGCAAGGGCATCGAACCCTGGCTGAAAGGTCAGTATTCCAGCTTCCCCTTCCAGCCGCACAATCTGGATCGTGTTTATGGCATGCGTCGTCTGACGCTAACGCCTGCCCAGTAAGCGAGCCGGCCCTGGCATATCACTTGCTTCATGTGTCTTCAGAAGCAAGTGCCAACGGCGGCATTTGCTGACCGTATATTCGACAATGGCGTCGTTCTGCGCCGATAACCCTTGTTATCGGCCTTAACGGCGCTTTTTTGTTTATGTTTTTGCCAAGGCTTGCTATGACGACGATTAACGCCCTCGCCTGGGTATCAGGCTCGGATGCACCAGAACGGAGCATTGTAAATCTGGGCTTCATGCCCCTGACCGACGCTGCCTCGCTGATCGTGGCAGCCACTCAAGGATTCGCTCAGCCCTACGGATTGACTCTGCACCTGCATCGTCAGCCGTCCTGGTCAGCCCTGAGGGATCGTCTACTCAATGGCGAGCTGGATGCGGCGCACAGCTTGTACAGCATGATCTATGGCCTGCAATTGGGGCTGGGCAGCTCGTCACCTACCGACATGGCTGTCCTGATGGGCTTGGCCCAGAATGGGCAAAGCATCAACCTCTCAGCCTCGCTCGCGACCGAAGGTGTCACTACAGCTGAAGCACTGGCACACCGTATTCAGCAGTCTTCGCAGGCTCCGCTTGTGCTGGCGCATACCCTACCCACCGGGACTCATGCGCTCTGGCTGTACTACTGGCTGGCCGCCAAAGGCATCCATCCGCTGGAAGATGTGAGCACCGCTGTGGTGCCTCCACCGATGATGGTGGAGCATTTACGCGCTGGCCGAATCGATGGGTATTGTGTAGGCGAGCCCTGGGGCGCCTCGGCCATTGAGCAAGGCCTGGGCGTGACCCTGGCTACAACGCAATCCATCTGGCCGGATCATCCAGAAAAGGTGTTGGCCTGTACCCGTGCGTTTGCCGAGCAGAACCCCAATACGGCCCGCGCCTTGATCTGTGCCCTGCTCGATGCCAGCCGGTTCATCGAGGAAAGCCTCGAGAACCGCCGCAGCACTGCACAACTCATCAGCGGCGCTGCCTATATCAATGCACCGGTAAGCGCCATCGAGCCGCGCATGCTGGGTCAGTACACAGATGGACTGGGGCAGCGCTGGCAGGATGAGCACCCCCTGCGCTTCTTTCATAAGGGTGCAGTCAATATGCCCTATCTATCAGATGGCATGTGGTTCATGACTCAATTCCGCCGCTGGGGTCTTTTGCGCAGCGATCCTGACTACGTGGGAGTAGCCCGTCAGGTACAGCAGCTCTCGCTTTACGGCGAGGCGGCAGCGCGTGTAGGCGTGGAGGTTCCTGATCAGCCCCTGCGCAGCGCTACGCTCATTGACGGCCGGGTATGGGATGGACAGGATCCGGCAGGCTACGCCCGCAGCTTTACCCTGCATGCCCTGGCTGACGCCATGCTTAATCCACTGACTTGACTTCGAGGCGACAAGCACCATGCGCATTCTGCTTATCGACGACACCCCGAAGAAGGTAGGCCGCCTGAAGGCCGCCCTGCTGGAAGCCGGCTTTGACGTAATCGAAGAGTCCGGCCTGACCATAGACCTGCCCGCCCGAATCGAAGCGATCCGCCCCGATGTCATCCTGTTCGACACCCAGTCGCCCAGCCGTGACGTTATGGATCAGGTATGCCTAGTGACGCGAGACCGCCCTCGGCCAATCGTCATGTTTACCGACGAGCACGATCCAGATGTCATGCGCCAGGCCATTCAGTCAGGCGTCAGCGCCTATATCGTGGAAGGCATTCATGCCCAACGATTGCAACCGATCCTCGACGTGGCCATGGCACGCTTCGAAACCGATCAGGCTCTGCGTGCCCAGCTGCAGGCACGGGAACAGCAACTAGCCGAGCGCAAGCGAATCGAGCTGGCGAAAGGCATGTTGATGAAAATGCGGGACTGCAATGAGGAACAGGCTTACACCCTGATGCGCCGCCAGGCCATGAGTAAACAGCAAAAGCTCGTTCAGGTAGCTGAGCAGATCATTTCCATGAACGAGCTGCTCGGCATGTAAAGCCCCTCATTGACGTTGTTGCACGGAGTGCGCTGGCGAGGTTGGCAGCGCAGTGACCGTCTGACTCAAGCAGACCCGGTTGCGGCCCTCGCGCTTGGCTTCGTAGAGCGCCTTGTCGGCTGCCTGCAGCAATTCCTCGGCCTTCTGACCGCTCTGTGGATACATGGCAATACCCAGCGAAATGGTGACCGGGCCCAGTGGCGTACCGCCATACATGACTTGCATACGGCTGACTGCCTCACGTAGCGCTTCGCAGCGTGCCACTGCCCCTGCCTGAGTACACTCGGGCAGCACCAGTGCAAATTCCTCCCCTCCAAAGCGACAAGCCAGATCGCTGGCACGCACCAAGCGTTTCATTTCTACCGCCAAGTGTCTCAGCACAGCATCACCCGCTTCATGGCCATGCGTGTCGTTAAATCGCTTGAAGTGATCCACATCGAGCAGAACGATGGCAGTAGTAGTCTGATTACGGCCCGCTCGCAACAGCTCACGACTAACCGTCTCATCCAGGAATCGTCGATTGTGGAGTCCTGTCAGGGAGTCAATGATCGACTGATGACGCAAGCTTTCTCGTAGTGCAAGGTTAGCAACGCCAAGCGAGACCTGTTCAGCAAATGCCTCAGCAAGCTCAATGCCACTCTTAGGATGATTGCAAAGTGTTAGCACGCCAACGGGTTCGCCCTGAGCCATGAGCGGAACACACACGTATCCATTTGTGCTGAGGGAAAGCCCTGCCATATGGGGACAGATCAAATCCTTATTAATGTCCTGCACATCATGTGTCTGCCCACGGCGTACGGACCAGCACTGATGCGGTTCAAACAAGGTCTTAACAGGGTCCCACCCGTTCCATGAACCGGCCATCTCCAGTACATCCCGTGAAGGATGATAAAGGTGTATGCACCCAGGTGCATCACTGAAAAGCTGACTGCCAAAACGGGTAATGATGTCGTAGCACTCAGGAAAGTCAGTGGTAGAGTGCAGCGCACCCGCCATGCGGCTCATTAAAACCGTCTCGTGATTGCGATTCTCCAATGCCAGCATGCCGCGAGATAACTGTTCGGAAAGGTCCAGTAGGCGGCTTTCACTTGCCTTGGTCTCATTCAGTACGCGAAATGTAAACTTATAGAGAATAACGACCAACACGAGATCAAGCAGGGCAATAAAGAGCAGAGCGATACGTATAATCTGGCGCCGAAGCTCGATTTCCTGGCCAACCAACAGGCTTTGTTGCTGAATACGGTTTTCAAGCATCGATACCTCCTGACGGACAGTATCCATAAGCCTTTTGCCTTCCCCTGTACTAATGCGTGCGATTGCCTGAGCCTGACCTTTATCCCGATGCAGCTGAATGACGCTATTCCAGTAGCTTCGCTGTTCCGTAATATGCCCCTGAAGCGCTATAAATTCTGGATACTTCTTAACGTCAATCTCATTTTTCAAGGCCCCAAAAAGGTGGTCCACTTCGGCGTAGCCCTGAAACAATGGAGTGAGGTAATCCTCTCGCCCAGTCAGAACAAACCCTCTTTGCCCCGTTTCTCCATCCTTGACGGCTGAAATGAGCCGCTCAATTTTTTGTAGTTGCGATTCCAGCGCTTCATACTCATCAATGCTTTCCCTGACCCAGGTAGTACTACCCAAAGGCACAAGGATATTAATCACCAGCAAAATGATGATGAGACTGAATCGGCTACGCAGCTGCGAAGCAGTTTTGGTCATTAATCGATTCCAAGAAAATCTATACCTGTTTTGATGAGCTGCAGCCTCATCAATATCAAGCTTAGATACTATAAGTTCTCTATATGCCGACCATATCGGTAGCGAAACGAATAAATTAAGAACTGACGGGTCCACTATAGTGTTACATTCATTTTCATGAAGAGCTTTTCCGCTCTGGCTTGAAGACGGCCCCTATCTAGGCTATAAGCCCGGAAACCCCGTATGGACATCATCATGCTCAAACACTTGATCGGTCTGTTCAAAGCGCCTTCGGAAGAAGAGCGGAAATTGGCACAAACGATCAACAACTCGTACAAGTCTCTTCGAGTCGTAGGCCGCGGCACCATCCGAATTGATCCTGAAGAAGTGTTTGACTCGCCGGAGTTCAAGCAGGATCTCGACCGAGCCAAGCGCCTTATCAACGGCTAAATGTTTCTTCTCCTTCTTCTGCCTATCCTGGTTAGCGGGTTTCTCGTCTGTCACAAGCACCCGCTTTTCTACTATCGCCTGCATCGCTACGAGGGACAGTACCTCTATTTGCAGAGCGCCCGACTGGGTCTGTTTTGCGCGCTTCTTTCGCTGACCCTTAACCTCATCCTGTTTCTGCTCGTGGCCCAGCATGACTGGACGGTGGCAGGCCGTACCTTTTCGCTCGATTACTTTTCCGGCCTGGCGAGCCTGATCCTGCGGACCCATGCCATTGAGGATGCGAGCCAGGCCGCCCAGCTCTCCTGGATTCTTATCCTCACCGTGACCGCACTCATGATCCCAAGGCCCTGGGCATTTCTGGCCAAGGCTTACATCAAGCGGCGGCATGGGTTGAAGGAAGAGAACTATGCAATGTTTCTCATGGCCGGCATTCTCAAGGACAGCCCGCTGGATGACCTGCTGTTCAATGCCACGATCAACCGTGAAACCCTGATGCTCTCCCTGGAGGAGCGCAAGGTCTATGTGGGCAAAATCACGACCCTGGGCGAACCCAGCGAAACGGAAGGTGCCGATCAGGAGGTCTGCATCAAGCCGATCATGAGTGGCTATCGGGACAAGGACAAACTCTGGGTAACGTTCACGACCCACTATGCCGATGCGGACAAGGATATTTACCTCACGCTGAAGCAGAGCCAAATCCTGTCTGCAACCAAGTTTGACTTTGATGCCTACGAGCGCTTTGTCCGCAGTAAAAAGCCGGACCGTGTAACGTCCTAACAAGACGATGCCTGTGCCCCATATCCGGGCATGTCTATCCACGATGCGCTGTAATGATTCAGACGGGCGGATGGTCTGACGGTAAAACCGCAGGCCAGAGCGCTTTGCTGACTTGGCGTGGCGTTTGCTAATCCATCCGTAACGGTAGCCAACGGCGGTTACCCACCTACGACAAAGGCGTCGCGTTGCTCCTGCTCCGGCAGAGGGCAACGTGGCGCCTTTGTCGTTTCTGCCCCAATGCCCGGGGCGGGTGGACGCTCCGCGGTTGTGCTGAATGCCTGGCATTTCACAACGCACGTCAGGCGCGTTCGCCTTGTGATGTTCGAACTGGGGCCCTGCCGCGTGGCGGGTACATCGTTGATTACGAGGTGCACGAATGAACACGAGTTTCTGGAAAGCCGGCCATGCGCCTACGCTCTTTGCCGCGTTTCTTTATTTCGACCTGAGCTTCATGGTCTGGTACGTACTTGGCCCGCTGGCGGTGCAGATTGCCTCCGACCTGCAACTGACTACCCAGCAGCGCAGCATGATGGTAGCCACGCCCATTCTTGCAGGCGCCGTGCTGCGTCTGATCCTCGGCTTTGTGGCTGACACGCTCTCGCCCAAGACCGCAGGCATTATTGGCCAGATCGCCGTCATCGCGGCGCTATTCGTGGCGTGGCAGATGGGTATCGACAGTTACGAGCAGGCTCTGCTGCTGGGACTCTTCCTGGGTTTTGCCGGCGCTTCCTTTGCCGTCGCCCTACCGCTGGCCTCGCAATGGTATCCGCCGCAGCATCAGGGCAAGGCCATGGGCATTGCAGGTGCCGGCAACTCAGGAACGGTCTTCGCGGCGCTATTCGCTCCTGGTCTTGCAAAACTGTTCGGCTGGACCAACGTCTTTGGCTGGGCGTTGATTCCGCTGGTCGCTACGCTCGTCTTCTTCGTATTGTTTGCACGCAATGCACCGCAGCGGCCTGCGCCGAAGAAACTAGCCGACTATGCCAAGGCCCTGGGTGATCATGACAGCTGGTGGTTCATGTTTTTCTACAGCGTGACCTTTGGTGGTTTTCTCGGCCTTGCCAGTACCCTGCCGGGTTACTTTCATGACCAATATGGCCTGGAGCCCGTCGTTGCCGGCTATTACACCGCTGCCTGCGTCTTTGGCGGTAGCCTGATGCGGCCGCTGGGTGGCGCGCTGGCTGATCGGATTGGCGGTATCCGCTGCCTGTTGGGCATGTATACCGTGGCAGCTGTTTGTATTGCCGCAGTAGGCTTCCATCTACCCAGTGCAACGGCCGCCCTGGGGCTGTTCGTAGTCGCCATGCTGAGCCTGGGCGCAGGCAATGGCTCGGTTTTCCAGCTGGTGCCGCAGCGCTTTCGCAAGGAAATCGGCGTCATGACTGGCTTGATCGGTATGGCGGGCGGTATCGGAGGCTTTGTCCTGACGGCGGGCCTTGGTGCCATCAAGCAATCCACCGGTGATTATCAACTGGGCCTCTGGCTATTCGCCTGCTTGGGCGTACTGGCCTGGTTTGGCCTGCTGAGTGTGAAACGACGCTGGAGAACCACCTGGGGATCGGCGGCCGTGTCTGCCGCACGCGTTTAACTAGAAACGCCCGTCAAACGACGGGCATTTCGCTTCTATAACCTCTCTACTTCCTGATCGAATCCATGCCCCTTACCTTGAGCATCAGTGAAGCCACGGCCACCGGTCCACGACCGGAAAACCAGGACGCCCTGCGTAGCGTCACGCCGGCTCCCGCTCTGGCACTTAGCAAGGGGCATCTGTTTGCCCTGGCCGATGGAGTAAGCCACTGCGTCGACGGCGGACTGGCTGCTCGCTCAACTGTACAGGCGTTGGCGATGGATTATTACTCAACGCCCGAAACCTGGCCTATTGCACAGTCACTGGATCGTCTGCTCCTGGCACAGAACCGCTGGCTACAAGCCGGGGCCCAAGGCAAGCCGTTACTGACGACGCTGACGGCCCTTGTGCTCAGAGGACATCGTTATACCCTTGCCCATGTAGGCGATTGTCGAGCCTATCACCTTAGAGGCCAGACACTCTCCTGTCTGACAGAAGACCACGTCTGGCAACAGCCCGGCATGCAGCATGTTCTGACACGTGCTATGGGGCTAGAAGCTCATCTGATCGTGGACTTTCATGAAGGTGATCTGCAAGTCAGTGATTGCTTCCTGCTGATCAGTGATGGGGTCTGGGCCTGCCTGGGTGATGCAGCTATACGACGTATATTGTTGGATGAAGCCAACCCCATGTTAGCGGCCCATGCCTTGATCCACGCAGCCCACCTGGCGGGCAGTCAGGACAATGCCAGTGCATTACTGGTACGTGTTGACGCCCTGCCTGACAAACCCTTGGCGGATGCCCTCGCCGAGGTAGCGGGCTGGCCTGTTCCACCACGACTCAAAGAGGGCCAGATGTTCGAGGGCTGGCAGGTCGAACAGCGCCTGGCGATCTCTCAGCAGTCCTGGCTGTATCGCGTGCGTGACAGCGCCGGGCGGCCCTGGCTGCTCAAGACTCTCGCCCCAGGTCAGCAAGGTGATACCCAGGCCATGCAGGCGCTCCTGATGGAGGAGTGGTTTCTGCGCCGGGTCGCCGGAAGGGCTTTTGTCGAACTGCATCCACTGTCTCAACGTCAGCACCTGTATTACGTACAGCGTGAATACCCGGGCCGCACGCTGGCTGTCCAATTCAAACAGGCCGGTCCATTTCCGCTTGGCGAGTGGCTGGATACCGCAACCCGCCTTCTGCGCGCTCTGAGTCAACTGCATCGGCGCAATATTCTGCACCGGGATATCAAACCCGAGAATCTGCACCGGGGCGATGATGGCGAACTCAGGCTACTGGACTTTGGCCTTGCCTATTGCCTTGGCCTTTCCCATGAATGCGAGGGCACGGTACCGGGTACGCCCAGCTATCTGGCGCCCGAAGCGTTCGAAGGTGCCGCACCTGGGCCGCAGCAGGACCTCTTTGCGGCAGGTGTTACGCTCTATTACCTGCTGACAGGCCATTATCCGTACGGGGAGATAGAAGCCTTCCAGCGACCACGCTTTCAACAGCCGGAACGTGTGCTGCGCTATCGGCACGACGTACCGCTCTGGCTGAATGACTGGTTACTACGCGGTGTAGCGGTCGATCCAGCCGAGCGTTTCGAGACGGCAGAGGAAGCCTTATTACTTTTGGAGCAAGGCGAGCGGCAACCTGCATTACCGCCCAAGGCATTGCTGGAGCGCGAACCACTGAAATTCTGGCGTACAGTGGCCTGCGTTTCGTTACTGATCAACCTCGCCGTTGTGCTGCTCTGGTTGTATCGCCATTGATCGATCTGACGAGCCAGCCCGCCAAGGCCAACTCGCCTGTTTCAGTTGAGCTTGTTCGCGGGCGGTTGCGTTGATGGGCTCGTACTGGCCACGGTTGCCCCTGAAAGCTGACGGCAGCTGGCGAACAAATCCAGCCCCGGGTTATAGACCTGGGTATGGACACGCAGGAGACCCAACATGGAATGGAACAGGTTGTCCTGGCTGAGCGAGTCATTCCGGTGGACCGCTACACACTGGCTATTCACACCCATCGACTGCTGATACGGCTGAGAAAACCACGCTACGCTGGCGATATGCTTCTGCTGATCCGGCGCTACGGCGTACGGCATGCCATGAAGAAATACATTGTATTCACCCAATGACTCACCATGATCGGACAGGTAGAACATGGCGGTACTCACCTCGTCCTGGTTGTTACGCAGGGTATTGATCAGGCTCGCCAGGACATGATCGGTGTAGCGAATGGTGTTGTCATATCCATTTACGATACTTTCCCGTGAGCACTGGCTCAGCTCGTTGTTCTTGCATACCGGGGTGAAGTGCTCGAAGGCCGCCGGGTAGCGTTTGAAGTAGGCCGGGCCGTGGCTGCCCATCTGGTGGAGCACCAGCACGGTGTCGCGCTGCATGTGATCGATGATGCCCTGTATATCCTTGAGCAGGATTTCATCATGACACTCGCCATCGCTGCAGAATGCCGGGTCCTGAGCCTTTGTCAGGCTTTCGAAGGCTACACGGTTACAGGTTTCCTTGCAGCCGGCCTGATTGTCGCGCCAGATCACGTCATATCCAGCCCGCTTAAGCACATCGAGCAGGTTCTCCTGACTCTTGGCCACACTGTCGCTGTAATGCGCGCGGGTCAGATTGGAGAACATGCAGGGTACGGATACTGCCGTCTCGGTGCCGCAGGAATGCATGTCGGTAAAGCTGATCACGCCCTCCTCCTGGCGCAGCTCCGGCGTTGTATCGCGGCCATAGCCATCCAGGCCAAAGTTGTCGGCTCGTGCGCTTTCCCCAACGACCAGGACGGTCAATGTCTTGTGCGCGCTAGCGCTAACGGGCGCCAGGCGTACAGCATCCGTACCGATCTCGCGCAGCGGACCCTTGGGTTTGGCCGTCGCGTCATGGACATAGCTGATCAAGGCACCCACAGAGTTGCTGGGCGTCAGCTGCATATGGATCTCGTGGTGATTACGGAACAGGGAAGACAGGCTTTGATAGTTGAGCATGGCTACGCCGACCATAACCACGGCGGTTACACCGCTGGCAATGGATTTGCTCAACAGCTCGCGCGGCCACCGGCGATACTGAACCGGTGTCCTCCAGAGCAGCCAGACCGGCAGCACGCCGAGCAGGAGCAGATAGGCAGCCAGCTTGAATGACAGCAAATCCCCCACTTCGGCCGTGTCGGTCTCCAGCATGTTACGGAGCATCTCCGTATCGATCAGGACACCATACTGGTTCATGAAGTAGGCAACCCCTGCGGCACTCAGAAAGAGCACACTTAGCAGCGGCTTGAAGATCCAGCGAAAGGCGAACAAGGTCAGGATCAGGTTGAAGGCTGCCAGGAACAGAACAGCCACTGCGCCCAAGGTGAGCACACCTTTCACGTCGAGAGGAGTTACCACGTCGAACAGGTGAGTCCACAGTGGGACGTTGTAAAAAATCAGGAAAGCCGCACTCACGATCAGCGTGAGCCACTCGGGACGAACCGGTCTCAACTTCAGCATCTCGTACAACTCTTGAAATAAGATGACAAAAGTGTGGTGAGGGGCTCGTCAACGTTTCGTGAAGAAAGCCTTGTAAAAACGTTTCACTTAATTGCTTCTCAAACTGCCCCTCAAGGGTGTAAAAGAGAGAAGGAACCGTGATTCCAGACGGCATGCTTGCTAAGCTCCAAGCATAACCCTCAATAAGAAGATCATAGGGAGCTCCTCATGGCCCGCATCGAACTCAATCTTCCAAGCGACCAGTTTTATTTTACTACCCATCAAACGGTCCGCAGTACCGACATCAATGCCGGTGGCCACTTGAGTAACGAGTCGATGATTTCCATGATTTCAGAAGCTCGTACACGCTTCATGTTTTACTACGGTATCCGGGATGGTGCCGAGGATGGCATCGGTACCATGGTGACGGATCTTGCGACTGTTTATCTGGCTGAAGCCTTTGCGAGGGACAAGCTGCAATTTGACATTGGGGTCATGGACTTCAATAAATACGGGGGCGATATCATCTTCCGCATTACTCGGCCGGATACCGACACCACCATTGCGCTCGCCAAGTGCGGTTTTGTCTTTTACAACTATCGCGAAAAGCACATCGAGCCTATGCCCAAACCTTTCCACCGTATTTTCCCCAAGGTCAACTGGGTCAGTGATCGGCCAGCGTCCAGTACGCAGAACGTCACGCCTATCAAGGAAAGTTCGCACGGATAGTGTGCAATGCGCTTCAAAGTGGTGCACAAAAGCTCAGAATAATCAGGATCTCCTGACAAAAAATAGAGCGCGGTCAGGCAGTTACATTCTTGGCACGTCCCCTGCTTAGTTTCTAGGCAGACATCAAGCGCAGCCTTCAACGGCGAACGGCAGCGCTCCCCCGACAGGCCTATGCAGGCCGATAAAGGGACCGGACAAAGGCGTCCTCGCACTCATGTGCGGGACGCCTTTTTTGTTGCCTCGATTTCAAGCACGCCCGGTGGGCAGCTTGCGGAGACGCCTGATGAAAAAGCTCAAGCTGGTATTGATCGGCAATGGCATGGCTGGGGTACGCACCCTGGAAGAATTGTTCAAACTCGCCCCTGACCTGTATGACGTAACGGTCTTTGGCGCAGAACCACACCCGAACTACAACCGCATCCTGCTATCCCCCGTTCTGGCTGGCGAGCAGACCTTTGAAGAGATCGTCCTGAACGACCTCAACTGGTACGCCGAGCACGCTATCGAGCTGCATCTCAATCGCAGGGTTACGGAAATCGATCGCCAGAGCCGCCGCGTCATAGCCGAAGACGGCACCGTGGCAGAGTATGATCGCCTCGTCATTGCCACCGGCTCCAACCCCTTCATTCTGCCCATTCCGGGCAAGGATCTGGAGGGTGTGATTGGTTATCGTGACATTGCCGATACCCAAGCCATGATCGATACGGCAGCCACGCATCGCCACGCAGTGGTTATCGGCGGCGGCCTCCTGGGTCTGGAAGCGGCCAACGGTCTCAAGCTACGCGGTATGGATGTCACCGTCGTTCATATCGGTGACTGGTTGATGGAGCGCCAGCTGGACAAGACGGCTGGCAACCTTTTGCAGACCGCCCTGGAAAGCCGTGGCCTCAACTTTCTGCTGCCCAAGCAGACCGCCGAGCTGCTCGATGACGGCAACGGTCGTGTCTGCGCCGTTCGTTTCGCCGATGGTGATCAAATACCTGCTGATCTGGTCGTGATGGCTGCCGGCATTCGTCCCAACTATACGCTGGCCGAATCAGCCGGATTGACCTGTAACCGCGGCCTGACCGTCGACGATACGATGCGCACCTCCGATCCAGACATCTTTGCCGTAGGAGAATGCGCAGCGCACCGAGGCATTGCCTATGGCCTGGTAGCCCCCTTGTTCGAACAGGCCAAGGTGTGTGCCAATCATCTGGCCCTTCAGGGCACCGCCGAATATCACGGCTCGGTGACGTCTACCAAACTCAAGGTCACGGGCATCGACCTGTTTTCTGCCGGGGACTTCATAGGCGGTGAAGGCTGTGAGGAGATCACCCTCTCCGATCCTATCGGCGGTATCTACAAGAAACTGGTGATAAGAGACGACATTCTCGTCGGCGCGTGCCTGTACGGCGATACGGCAGATGGCGGCTGGTACTTCCGCCAGATTCGTGAGAATCACAACGTCAGCGAAATCCGTGACCTGCTCATGTTTGGCGAGCATGCCATAGGCGATGCGGGCCATCAGGGGCAGGACAAGGCCATGCTGATGAGCGACGAAATGGAGATCTGCGGATGCAACGGCGTCTGCAAGGGCACTATCGTCAAGGCCATTACTGAAAACAACCTGCTCTCCGTGGATGAGGTGAAAAAGCACACCAAGGCGGCTAGCTCCTGCGGCTCCTGCACCGGTCTGGTGGAACAGATCTTGATCAATACGGTGGGCGGTGCGGCCGATGTAAAGCCCAAGAGCGAAAAACCGGTATGTAACTGCACTGACCATACCCATGGCTTCGTTCGTCAGGCCATCCGTGAGCAGCACCTGACGACCATTCCCGAAACCATGACGGCCCTGGGCTGGAAAACGCCTAATGGCTGCGCCACCTGCCGTCCGGCACTCAATTACTACCTGATCTCCACGTGGCCCAGCGAAGCCAAGGATGATCCGCAGTCCCGCTTCATCAACGAACGCGCACACGCCAACATTCAGAAAGACGGCACCTATTCGGTTATTCCCCGTATGTGGGGCGGCGTAACCAGCGCAGCGGAGCTGCGTCGTATTGCGGACGTGGCCGACAAATACAAGGTGCCCATGGTGAAAGTCACCGGAGGCCAGCGCATCGACCTGCTGGGTATCAAGAAGCAGGATTTGCCCGGGGTCTGGAAGGATCTGGACATGCCGTGCGGCCATGCCTATGGCAAATCCATCCGCACCGTGAAGACTTGCGTGGGCAGCGAGTTCTGCCGCTTTGGCACCCAGAACTCGACCCAGATGGGAATTGATCTGGAACATGCCCTGTTCGGCATGTGGTCACCGCACAAGGTCAAGCTGGCCGTCTCCGGGTGCCCGCGCAACTGCGCCGAATCCGGTATCAAGGACGTGGGCATCATTGGTGTGGACTCCGGCTGGGAGCTGTATATCGGTGGTAATGGCGGCATCAAGACCGAAGCTGGCGAATTCTTTACCAAGGTGAAAACGGCTGAAGAGGTCATGGAGTACAGCCTGGCCTTTATCGAGCTGTACCGCCAGGAGGCCTTCTACCTCGAACGGACCGTGCACTACATGCAGCGCGTGGGCCTTGAGCACATCAAGACTGCCATTCTGGACGATGCCGAGCGGCGCAAAGGCCTCTATCAGCAGCTGATGTTCGCCCTGTCGCTGGAACAGGACCCCTGGAAGGCGCGCATCGAACAGACGGCGCTCAAGAAGGAATTCGAACGGATTCCGGTGGCGGCGCTATAGACGTCTCTTGATCGATGGGTATCGCTTCGCTCACCACTCTCCTACGGAGCTGCCCATCGCGTATCCCTTTTACGCGACTTGAACAGGATTACCTCATGAACTGGCTGAACATCTGCGCATTGACCGATATCCCTCAACTGGGCGCCCGGGTCATCGAAGGTCCCAAAGGCGACATTGCTCTCTTCCGCACGTCTTCTGACGATGTCTTTGCTCTGGATGATCGTTGCCCGCACAAGCACGGCCCGCTGTCTCAGGGCATCGTCTTTGGCAAGACCGTAGCCTGTCCATTGCACAACTGGCAGATCGCTCTCGACTCCGGTGAAGCCCTGGCCCCGGATGTAGGGTGCGCCCACCGGTATCCGGTCAGAGTAGAAGACGGACGCGTCTATCTCGCTCTGGAGAAGACGCGCCGCAGCGCTCACATCATTGCCAGCACGACTGCCGCCTAATCGTTTGACCTGGCTCGCCGCCGGGCCCGCGTGAACAGAATGGAGCACCCCATGACCATCCATCCTCACGAGCCGCGTGATGGCGCTGCTACTCAGATCACTGCTTCAACCTGCTGTTATTGCGGCGTAGGGTGTGGCGTGCTGATCGAACATGACGGTACTCGCATCCTGAATGTGACGGGCGATCCGGCTCATCCAGCCAATTACGGGAGGCTCTGTAGCAAAGGCGCTACGCTGCACCTGACCGGCGATCTGGATGCACGTGCGCTCTACCCCGAACTACGCCTGGGCAAGACGCTGGCACGCAGCCGGACCGATTGGGACAGCGCGCTTGACCACGCTGCCACCGTCTTTGCCGACACCCTCCGTGAGCATGGCCCGGACAGCGTGGCCTTCTATATCTCCGGCCAGCTGCTGACCGAGGACTACTATGCCTTCAACAAGCTGGCCCGTGCCCTGATCGGTACCAACAACATCGACAGCAACTCCCGGCTATGCATGTCGTCCGCGGTGGTCGGTTACAAGCGCAGCCTGGGAGCCGATGCGCCACCCTGCTCTTATGAGGATATCGAACACGCACAGACCCTGCTGATTGCAGGCAGCAACATGGCCTATGCCCATCCGGTCCTGTTTAGACGCCTGGAAGAAGCAAAGGCCCAGCGACCCGACATGAAAATCATTGTGGTCGATCCGCGCCGTACCGACACCTGTGAGTTGGCCGACCTGCACCTGGCCATTCAGCCGGGCACCGATGTTGCGCTCTTCCACGGCATCCTGCACATGCTGCTCTGGGAGGGTTGGACCGACCGTCGCTATATCGATGCCCATACCGAGGGATTTGATGCCCTGAAAGCGTTGGTGCGAGACTATAACCCCAGCATGGTGGCAGAGCTGTGCGGCATTACCGTAGAGGCATTGACGACCTGCGCCCGATGGATTGGCGAATCGCCCGCGTTTCTGTCGCTCTGGTGCATGGGGCTGAATCAGTCCACTGCAGGCGTGGCCAAGAACTCAGCCTTGATCAACCTGCACCTGGCAACAGGCCAGATCGGCAAACCCGGTGCCGGTCCCTTCTCTCTGACCGGCCAGCCCAACGCCATGGGAGGACGTGAGACCGGCAGCCTGTCGAACCTGCTCCCTGGCCATCGTGAGGTAGCCGATCCTGTTCACCGTAGCGAGGTCGGGGCTTACTGGGGTATCGACGCGCTGCCTGAAACGCCCGGCCTTTCGGCTATCGAACTGTTCGATGCGGTGCACAGCGGCAAAATCAAGGCACTCTGGATTGCCTGTACCAATCCGGCTCAGTCCGTACCAGATCAGGCCAAAATTCATGAAGCCCTGGCCCGCTGCCCATTCGTAGTGGTTCAGGAAGCCTTTTTCACGACCGAAACCTGTCGCTATGCCGACCTGCTGCTTCCCGCGGCCTGTTGGGGCGAGAAGGAAGGAACAGTAACCAACTCCGAGCGACGCATCAGCCATGTGCGCCGCGCCATCTCCGCACCGGGTGAAGCACGTCCGGACTGGGCCATCACGCTTGACTTTGCCCGCCGGCTGGAAAGCCGCCTGTACCCTGAGCAAAGCAGCCGATTCGCCTTCCCGACACCTGAAGCGCTCTTTGAGGAATACAAGCACCTGACGGCAGGACGTGACCTGGACCTTTCCGGTATCAGCTATTCGCTGATCGATGCCCATGGGCCCCAACAATGGCCGTTTCCCACCGGCGCCAGCCAGGGCACGCCCCGCCTGTATGAAAACGGTGTGTTTCCCACAACGTCGGGGCGGGCACGCTTTGTTGCCGACGAGTACGCCGCGCCGAAAGAGAAGCGTGATGCCCGCTATTCGCTGACCCTCAATACTGGCCGCCTACGCGACCAGTGGCATGGCATGAGCCGTACCGGCACGGCGGCGCGGTTATTCAGCCATGTGGAGGAGCCACTTCTCTCCCTGCACCCGGACGACATGCGCCGCCGTCGGCTGATGAGCGGCCAGCTGACCCGTGTCAAAAGCCGTCGCGGCAGTCTTCTGGTCCGTGTCGAGTCGGACGAGAACATCAGACCGGGTCAAGCGTTCCTGCCCATGCACTGGGGGGATCGCTTTCTCAAAGGGTTCGGTATCAATGCCCTCACCCTCTCGGAATTCGATCCGCTCTCCAAGCAACCGGAGCTCAAACATGCCGGCATTGAAGTGGAAAAAGTAGAACTCCCCTGGGAGCTGTACGCACTGGTAGAAGGCCATGTACAAATGCGCTTCGAAACCCTGCGTCCACTGTTTGAAACCTTTAGCCATGCCAGTCTTACCCTGACTGGCCGTGACCGTCCGGCCCTGCTTATTCGCGCTGCACATGGGGAGTCACCGGACAAGGCCCTGCTTGCACAAATCTATAACAGTCTTAACCTGCTGGACGGACCGGTCATGGCCTATGACGATGCGCGCCGCCAGGTGGGTAAGCGGGTTCGTATCGAGGCGGGCCGTATTACCGCGCTCTGCCTGACAGGTGAAACAGCAGCACGGCGCTGGCTCAAGAGCCTGTGGGAAGAAGGTCGAGCGGATCAGGACCTGCGCCGTTGGTTGTTGGCGCCCCTCAGCACGCCCCCTGGCAGCCAGACCGGGGTTAGTTGCAAAACGCTTTGCAATTGCATGAATGTCAGCGAAGCCGCCATTCGCGGCGGTATCGCTGAAGGACTTGACTTGAACGGGCTGAAGGAGTCGCTGGGCTGTGGTACGCAGTGCGGCTCCTGTGTTCCGGAGATCAAGCGCTTACTGGCACGGACACCTGTCCATACCTGAAACGTCGGCAGTAAGGCGCACCGTTTAGGTGCGCTAGTACCTAAACCTGTGCAAGAACACGGTAATGGACACTCATGATCATGATGAAAAGTGCTCTACACACCCACTTTCAATACTTGGCATAATCACTGCAATGATTTGTCTGACATAGGATGCGGCGCTCAACGGCGAGTGCGGCATTTTCTGAAGAGGCCTTCAAGGCCCGAACAGAACCGGACAAAGGCGTCCCTGCTGGTTACAGCGGGTGCGCCTTTTTTGTTTGTCCTGATTGAGTAGAACACGAGGGTATGTTCATGAATGCAAAAGTCTGGCTGATCGGTGCAGGCCCAGGTGATCCAGAACTCTTGACCCTCAAGGCCGTTCGCGCATTAGGCGAGGCACAAGTAGTCCTGATTGACGACCTGGTCAATCCTGCCGTGCTGGAGCATTGCCCGCATGCACACATCATCAAGGTAGGCAAACGGGGCGGCTGCCGCTCAACGCCTCAAGCGTTCATTCATCGCCTCATGCTGCGTTATGCACGCCAGGGTAAGGTCGTGGCGCGCCTCAAAGGCGGCGATCCGTGCATTTTTGGCCGAGGCGGTGAAGAAGCCGAATGGCTGGCGAACCATGGCATTCAAAGCGAAATCGTCAACGGCATCACTGCCGGTCTTGCAGGCGCGACGAACTGCGGCATTTCACTGACTCACCGCGGCATTGCCCGTGGCGTTACGCTGGTCACAGCCCATACTCAGGATGACAGCTCGTTGAATTGGGACGCCTTGGCCCGAAGTGGCACGACCCTTGTCATCTATATGGGCGTTTCGCGACTGAACGATGTTCAGCAGGGGCTCCTGGCAGGCCAGATGGCTAGCTCTACTCCGGTCGCCATGATCGAAAACGCCTCCCTGCCGGAACAGCGGGAATGCCGAAGCACACTGGGCACCCTGTTAGCCGACGCGGCCCTCTTTCAGCTCAAGAGCCCAGCCATTCTTGTAATTGGCGAGGTAGCGTCTGCTGCCGAGGCGCTTCGTCTGCCGCTTGAGCCTGTTCAGAAGACGCTTACAGGGTGACCAGAAAGCACCCGCTCGTCACTGAGCGGGCGAGCCTTTAACTTTAAGTCACTTTATACATTCAAAGACTATATTCGTAGCATAATGCTACTATCAACTTTGCCAGCCTGCCGTCGATAACACGACAAGGACTTCACCTCAGTCCCAGGCCCTGCCCCTTGTTCGATCTTGCTACCGAGCTACTCATGTCTCTGAAGACCTTTTTCTACTCACTGCATAAAAGGCATTTCAGAGACGTTGTCGGCATCATTGCCTTGGGTGTCTTACTGCTTGTCATGATGATCGAATGTGATTTCTTCGAGCATCTTGTAGATTTCAGCGCCAGACACGAACACTGGCAAGTCGACGAATGCATAACGGCATTTATCATCATTGGGTGGTGCGGCTTCTTCTTCGGATTCCGTCGCATCGCGGATATGCGCAAGGAAATCGAAGCACGTAAGCAAGCGCAGGAGGAGGCCTATCACCTGGCCAATCATGACAACCTCACGCACCTGCCGAATCGCCGCGCATTGAATGAGCATTTTGCACAAGCGATACGCGGCACACGAGAGCCCTTCTTCCTAGCCATTTTTGACTTGGATGGATTCAAGGCCATCAACGATATATACGGCCATATTACGGGCGACCGGTTGCTCGAAGAGATTTCGCAGCGTGTGGCCATGGCCCTACCTAAAGGGGACTTTATCTGCCGCCTGGGTGGTGACGAATTTGCTGTTCTGCTGCATTCCGCCAAGAGCGAGACCGCAGCCCACGCCATTCTGAAAGGACTGGCGGGTCTGGTTGCAACCCCGATGGTCCATGGTTCGACTGCACTGATGACGGCGGCCACATTTGGCGTTTCCCATTACCCCAATGATGGGCAGGACATCAGTACGTTGCTTCGTCGCGCCGATGTTGCGCTCTACCAGGGCAAACGCAACGGCAAGAACATTATTCGCTTCTTCGACATGGCCCAGGATCATATGCTGGAACAGCAATCCATGATTGCTCAGGCATTGCGCGAGTCCATCGAACACGGCTACGTCCGGCCTGAGTATCAGCCAATCGTTGCCTTGGATGGAATGACCATTGCCGGTTTCGAAGCCCTGGCTCGTCTTGACCATCCAATTCATGGCTCCATTGTTCCCGACAAATTCATTCCAGCGGCCGAGGAAAGCGGCCTGATGACCGAGTTGACGGATTATCTCCTGCGAAAAGCCTGTATCGATGCCAAATACTGGCCGACAGGCATTTATCTGTCCTTCAACCTGAGCGCGATCGACCTGCGCGATCCTCTGCTGCCGGACCGCATTGAACGTATTCTGCTTGAGACCGGCTTTGCGGCCTCGCAGCTGGAAATCGAAATCACCGAAACCGCCATCGTCAAGGATATCCGGCAGGCCAAACTCAACCTGGATCTGCTAAGGGAGCTGGGCGTACGGGTCGCTGTCGATGACTTTGGCACGGGCTATTCCAGCATGGCGCAGATCAGCCGCTTTACCTTTGATAAGTTGAAAATCGATCGCGAGTTCATCGACTCCATGGCCATCAATGACAAGGATGACAAGATTGTGCGCTGCATGCTCGGGCTGGGACATGGTCTGAACATGCCATCCATTGCGGAAGGGATCGAACACGACTATCAGGTCCAATGGCTACGCGAGGCAGGATGTGAATTCGGTCAGGGGTTCCTCTTCAGCCGGGCGGTGCCCAATTCCGAGGTTCCTGAGCTGCTGGAACGCCACGGTTGCTATAGGTCGGACACCTTCCGCGCAGAGCCAGTGATCTAGGCCTGCCCTTTCAGGTCACAAGGCGAGCGCAGCCCGCTCGAACTGATCCGCCTCGCTCCGCTCTTACTAGATAAGCCCATCAAGAGCGACACCATGGATCTTGTCATTGCCCGACCCGAAGGTCTCTATTGCCCTCCAGGGGATTTCTATATCGATCCCTGGCGCCCCGTCGAACGCTCCGTCATTACCCATGCCCATGGCGATCATGCGCGTGGGGGGAATCAACATTATCTGGCGTCAGCACCCAGCGAAGGCATTCTTCGCACTCGACTGGGGCAAGACATCAATCTGCAAACGCTGCACTACGGCGAAGTCATCGATCACCATAGCGTCAAGATCAGCCTTCATCCGGCCGGGCATGTTCTGGGCTCAGCCCAGGTCCGCTTGGAATACCAGGGTGAGGTCTGGGTAGCGTCGGGGGATTACAAGGTAGAACCGGACGGCACCTGTGACGCCTTCGAACCCGTGCGCTGCCACACCTTCATTACCGAATCCACATTTGGCCTGCCTATTTATACCTGGCAGCCGCAGGCAGAGATTTTTGCGCAGATTAATGCCTGGTGGCGGCAGAATGCAGCGGAAGACCGCGCCAGCGTGCTGTATTGCTACGCCTTCGGCAAGGCACAGCGCATCCTGCACGGAATCGATGCGAGTATCGGCCCTATTCTGACTCACGGCGCGGTGGAACCGCTCAACCGGGTCTACCGTGAAGGCGGTGTGTACATCCCGGACACCCACTATGCAGGGGACTTCAAGAAGAACGACCCTCTTCTGCGCAAGGCCCTGATCATTGCGCCGCCCTCGGCTGGCGGAAGCACCTGGATTCGCCGATTCGGCGAGCATAGCGATGCCTTCGCCAGCGGCTGGATGATGCTGCGTGGAACGCGGCGGCGTCGTGGCGTGGACCGTGGCTTTGTGCTCTCCGACCACGCCGACTGGCCTGGCCTGCTCTGGGCCATTGAGCAGACAGGGGCTGAACGGGTCATGGTGACCCATGGCTCTGTGGGAGTGTTGGTGCGCTACCTTCGTGAACAGGGACTAGATGCCCAAGGCTTTACCACGGAATACGGTGATGAAGACGACGAGCCCAACAACGAGAAGTCCGCCTAAGTAAAAAAGAATATACGCGCGTGCCTTTTGCTTGCGCCAATCAATGCTTCAGCGCAATGTCATCAGGCAAGCGACTGTACCGAATCAAGGCGACCCGTTCGTCATGTGGAACCCGCTTTATCAATGCATTCACCGAGTCGGCCAGCTTTTTGAGCACGGAAGGATTGGTCTGGCCAAAATGGTGGATCTGCTCAAATGCAAGCCCTACCGCCAGCTCGAATGTCAGAGGGCGTTCGATCAACCGAATCTTTCCGTCGTCACCGCAATGTGTCCAGCAAGGCTTACGCTGCCCCAGGAACACCAGCGTTTCACAAAGCCGGTCAATGGCTCGAAATGCTGTAGTAGGATCATTGATGGAAGGCGATAACGCCTTGATCGCGATATCTGCCATTTCTATCAGCCAGTACTCAATATCCTGCTCGGGCGTACGATCCGATCCAAGAATGAACCTCTTTCTCAGCTCCGCCATGACGGCAGCATCAACCGCCTCGGCAGGCCAGATAGAGGCAATTGGATCACCGGGCAGGATAAAGCTTCCGGTGCGGTGTTCCACACGAACCACCAGACTCTGCTTGTGCGCCAGCCTGAGCAACCCCTTGCGGTCGATAGCCTGCAGATACCCTCCCCGCTGCGTACACAAAGGATACCCATTCTTATCCAGCGCCTCGCTCACATACGCATCGGGTTCGGCCCGGAGCTCATCGAGAGGCGCGAAGGCCTGCTCAATCTGTTTGTTGGCGCGGTGAGTCACCTGCTGCAGGATGACGGCAATCTGCATGGAGCGGGAGGCGTGATCGATGAAGTAGATAATCAAACCAACGCTGACCAACGCTAGCACTATGCCCAGCGCGATAGCGATCT
Organism: Pseudomonas sp. LTJR-52; assembly: GCF_003691465.1. NCBI lineage: Bacteria > Pseudomonadati > Pseudomonadota > Gammaproteobacteria > Pseudomonadales > Pseudomonadaceae > Pseudomonas > Pseudomonas sp. LTJR-52. The sequence continues at coordinate 1,894,042 of NZ_CP033105.1, read as the reverse complement.
GCGGAACAAAGGGTGCGGATGAGGGCGAGGCCGAGCGGATCATGCTCATGACAATCAAGGTATACGTGAAGGTCCCAATCAGTACCCCCAAAACCACCTGATTGACTCGGTCAGAGGTGAAATTTCTGAGTTGACGTGGCGAGAACTGACTGCTGGACAGCTGAAGTGCAACGATCATGATGGAAAAGACCGTGCCCGTGACCGTTACCACACTGGTTCCAATTGCCGACAGCACTGAGCGAGCGCCCTCCCCTGTACTGCCCGCCAACCATACCAGCCGATCACCTGCATTGATGATACCCAGGCGCTCTAAGGACACGAGCGCCACGGCCAATCCGGTCGCCAGGAGCGCTATCACCATTGGGATAAACCAGAGACTGTCCCGGCAGGCGATCCAGATGAAGCGGATATGTTGGCCCATCTACTGCAACCTCATTGTCAGACAATCACTTAGAAGGCTGCAGTGGTCCTCCTGTTCCACGTCGCCTGATAAACCGGACAGGGGAACAGGAACACACCACATTACGAACTCCTTTCCCCATAACAGGCTCATAACAACAGCGAAGCGATATCGGATTAACAGAGGCTCGCGAGCGGCCCGTTACTGATTGCTTCTGAACGCTGTGTAGAAAGCGAGACCACGATGAAAGCCTTCGCCGACCTCTATGCCCGCCTGGATGCAACGACCTCAAGCAATGCCAAGCTTCAGGCCATGCAGGATTACTTCAACCAGGCCGAGCCTGCCGATGCAGCCTGGGCCGTTTACTTCCTGGCCGGCGGACGCCCGCGGCGAACGGTGCCCACGCGCCAGCTTCGAGAGCTGACGATTGCTGCCTCGAACCTTCCGGAATGGCTGTTCGAGGAGAGCTATCAGGCGGTAGGCGATCTAGCAGAAACGATGTCGCTGCTTATTCCTACCGCCGAGCATCTTTCGGATGAGGGTCTGGCGGTCTGGATGGAGGAGCGGCTTCTGCCCTTACGTGGCCTTGCGCCGGAAGAACTGGCTGAGCGCCTGCCGCAGCTGTGGTCGCAACTGGACCGGCCCAGTCTCATGGTCAGCCTCAAGCTTATTACCGGCGAGTTTCGAGTTGGCGTATCCAAGCTGCTGGTGACGCGCGCGCTCGCAACCATGGCAGGCCTGGATGCCAAGCGCGTAGCCCAGCGTCTGGTGGGCTATACGGACCTGTCCCATCGTCCGACTGCCGAAGCTTACCTTGCGCTGATTGCTCCCGAGTCGGACGATGAACATGCCCAGCGTGGCGGGCAGCCCTATCCGTTTTTCCTGGCGCACGCCCTCCAGCTACCCGTCGATCAATTCGATGCCCAGCTGGGGCCTGTCGAGAACTGGCAGGTGGAATGGAAATGGGACGGCATCCGCTCGCAGTTGGTCAAACGCGACGGGCGCCTGTGGATCTGGTCTCGGGGCGAGGATCTGGTCACCGATCGTTTTCCCGAATTGCACGCGCTCGCCACCTGCCTGCCAGACGGCACTGTCATTGACGGTGAAATCGTCGTCTGGAAAGACGAGGAAAGCCCCGACCTGCTGATGAGCAGCAAAGAGGTCACCCACCAGCAGGCCGAACACGCGCCCGGCGAGCCTATTCCGTTTGGCGTCAAACCCTTTGCGCTGTTGCAGCAGCGCATCGGTCGTAAAACCCTGAGCAAGAAGCTGCTCGACGATGTGCCTGTAGTCATCCTGGCCTATGATCTGCTGGAATGGCAAGGCCATGACTGGCGCAGTCGCCCGCAGCATGAGCGTCGGGCGCAACTTGAAGCGGTCACCGCACAGTGCAACAGTCCCCTTTTACGCCCCTCCCCCCTTCTTGCCGGTAAAAGCTGGCAGGACCTTGCCCACCAGCGGGAGGCCTCCCGCACGCTCGGGGTGGAAGGCATGATGCTCAAGGCCCGGGACTCACTTTATGGGGTGGGACGCACCAAAGACATGGGCGTCTGGTGGAAATGGAAGGTCGACCCGTTCTCGGTGGATGCGGTACTGATTTATGCCCAGCGCGGCCATGGCAGACGCGCCAGCCTATACACCGACTACACCTTTGCCGTCTGGGATGGCCCGCCGGGCACCGAGCGTACCCTGGTACCTTTCGCCAAGGCTTATTCGGGTCTGACCGATGAAGAAATGCGCAAGGTAGATGCCATTGTGCGCAAGACTACTGTCGAGAAATTCGGCCCTGTACGCAGCGTCCAGCCAACGCTGGTGTTCGAACTGGGCTTTGAAGGCATAGCCCTGTCCACGCGGCACAAGAGCGGCGTTGCCGTGCGCTTCCCGCGCATGCTGCGCTGGCGTCACGACAAGCCTGTTGAGGAAGCAGATACGCTGGACATCCTGCAAGGCCTGCTGGTTTAACCAGACAGGCCTCCGTTACAGACGTCTCAGAATGCGACCGATGTCTGTAGATAGACGGTACGCGGCTGCCCCAGGTATTTGCCCTTGTTGTTGTCGTCAAAGGAGCGGGTGTAATACTCGGTATTGAAGATATTCTTCACCCCGACCGCTACTTTCAGGTTGGACAGTTGCGGACCAAAGTCATAAGCCGCACGACTGTTCCAAGTCATGTAGCCAGGGATACGGCCGTTGCTACCATCGGCGCTCTCCTCCACCGTATTGGCATTATCGGCGTACTGGCTGGATTGGAAGGCGCTGTCCAGATCCAGGCGCCAGGCATTGTGGGTGTAGCCTACGCCCAGCGTACCCTTGTGTTTGGACGAGAACGGTACACGGTTACCCTTGTTTGGCCCCTCTTCACGAATGGTGGCATCCACGTAGGCGTAGGTTGCGTAGACATCGAATCCGGCCAGGTTCGGGCTTAGGCCTTCCAGCTGATAAGCCACGCTGGCCTCAAGACCGCGGTGGCGTGTTTTACCACGGGCGATAACCGTATCCAGCGTCTGACTGCTGTCGTACTGGTTATCAAAATTGATAAGAAAGGCTCCCAACTCCGCCTTCAAGGTCCCGTTATCGTAACGAGTACCCACTTCCCAGGTGCGTGCCTTTTCCGGCTTTACTTCACCGGCAGCAACCCGGTTCGGCATCTGGCTGTACTGGACCGAACCAAACGAGCCCTCTGTGTTGGCATACAGGTTCCAGGCATCGGTTACGTGATACATCACGTTCAGCGCGGGCAGCGAGGCGTGGTAGTCACCTTTATAAGGCGTATTGTTGAGCTTGTTGACCTGCTCGGAATCGATCAGCTCGTAGCGAATACCTGGGGTGAACGTCCATTTGCCGATGTCGATACGGTCATCGATATAGAACGCATTGGCCTCGGTACTGCCGCGGGTGTCGCGATCGTTGCGGCTGGACGTGGATGGCCGCTCCGTGGAGGTTATCGGTACTCGATATCGCAGCTCGTGACTGGCCTCGTTGACATAGCGGTAGCCGATGCCCACCTCATGCCAGCTTTCGCCTAGGGAAAAGCCCTGGGAGAACCGGGTTTCCACTCCACGCACCCAATACTCGCGGGGCGATAGCGACTGGAATGTACCTTGATCCAGATAACCGCTGCGTAGGGTCTTGGTGAAGAACGTATTCACCGTGAACTTCCGCGCGTCTTCTTCATACTGATACCCCAGGCCAACCAGGGTACGACGGCCCCAAAATTTATCCAGGGGACGTGTGGACTGGTACGGGTTGCTGTCGAAATCGGCAACTGACAGGCCACCCGGCATCTCTGCCTCGCCCTCGTAGTACTGGCCGATCGCCGTAAAGCTGTTGGCGTCATCGAGCTGGTATTTACCCTTGAGGATCAGATCATCAATCTGCGTATCACTGTGCTCACGGTAGTCACCGCCCCGTACGCCTGAATACAGCAAGGCGCCACCCAGACCGTTTTCCCCCGTACCACCAATGAGCAGGTTGCCACTGGTCTTGATACCGTCATGACTTGAAGACGGGCTGAGTTCGTTCTGAATGCCGCCCTTGACGGTAAAGTCGTCAGGAATGGCACGGGTCACGAAATTGACGATACCGCCCACGTTCTGCGGGCCATAGCGGACTGCACCACCACCGCGCACCACATCGACTGCATCCATGTTGCCCATGGAAATGGGTGCAAAGGACAACTGTGGCTGGCCATAGGGTGCAAACGGGACCGGGATGCCATCCATCAACACCGTCGAACGGGATGCGAGACGCGGATTGAGGCCTCGGATACCAAAGTTGAGTGCCATGTCATGGCTGCCGGTTCCGTTGTTTTCCGGCGCATTCACACCGGGAATTCGGTTGAGCACTTCACGCGCCGTGGAAGCGCCGACCCGCTCGAACTCATCGCGGCGGATCACATCCCGCGCCCCTGGGTGCTCGAATACATCCTGCTGCTGCGCATCACCCAGCCAGTCACCTACCACGGTCAGGGTTTCCAGGTTGGCTGCTGTCCCCTCGTCGTTAGTGGCGGATGCCGGAACAGCAACGGGTTGCAGGCTATAGCCACCCTTCTGCGCGACGGCCTCAAGCCCACTCCCCTCCAACAGATGGTTCAACCCTTCGGAAATACCGAATTCACCCTCCAGCCCTTGAGTGGTGCGGTTCGTCGTCAGATCGGGACTGAACGCCACCATGATATTCGCCGTCTGGCCGAACTGGTTGAGGGCGGCCTCCAGCGGACCGGGGGCAATATGAAACGTTCGGCTCACCTCAGCCTGAGCAACCGTTTGCGCCGTTGCCATCAGCGGCACGCTGCCGAGAAGCACAGCTGTACCGAACACGACATGGCGAAGCGCCCGGCTTAAAGGGGTCAACGTAAATGTAGAGGAAGACATGAGATCAGCCTGCAGTAAGGGTATCTGCCTTACTTGTCACGCAAGAAGTGGAAAAGGCTCACCGCTGACTGAAAATATTCAACTCACGCTGTGCGAGGCTGAATGCTGATCCAGTAGCGCGTCCGCCGCTGGATGCGCACCGGCTGGGTAACTTCCAGCATGGCCAGGATGGCTTCTATATCCTTGAGTGGATACGTTCCTGAAACCAACAGACCCGCGACGTGCTCGTCGCACTTCAGCCAACCGGGCTGATAGCGAGATAGCTCCTGGATGAACTGCCCAAGCGGCATATGGGCTGCCACCAGTAGACCGTCACGCCAGGCATCCAGACCACTATCGAGCGCTACTACCTTACCCAGATGGTGCGCGCTAAAGCGTACCTGTTGCCCTGCCGTCAGGGTCGTGGATAGATCCGGCCGCTCGGCACAACGCACCTGAACGCTGCCAGCAAAAACACTTAACCGGCAGCCATCGTCGAACTTGCGAAGATTGAAACGCCCCTGAGTTGTCGAGACCATGCCTGCCTGGCTCTGTACCGCAAATGGCAGGGCTGAATAGGCAGCGTGTAACAGTATCTCGCCACGAATCAGCATGAGCTGACGCTGCGTAGCCGTGATGCTGACATTCACAGCACTGTCGGTATTCAAATCAAGGCGGCTGCCATCGGTCAGGGTAACCGTTCGCTGCTCCCCAATCCGGGTGTGGTAGTCCGCCAACCAGGGCTCGGCACGCTCCTTTAAGAGCCAGGCGGCCGGGCCCAGGAGGACAAACACCCCCATGAGCTTCAGCGCCTCGCGGCGACTGCATGCGGGCTTGCTCAATACAGCCTGACGTGCAGCCCTTGAAGGCAACCCCTGCAGCCGCTGGTTGATGATCTCGATCCGTTGCCAGGCACGTTCGTGCTCAGGGTCAGCGGCCCGCCATTGTTGCCAGGCACGATGCTCCTCCTCGCCTGCCCCCGCCTGCAGCTCTACCAGCCACTGCACGGCCTGCTCGGCGATCCGGGGAGAGATGGGCGCTGTCACGCCATGCACTCCGAGAAATAACATTGCTGAGCGGCCTTGGCGATGTACCGTTTGACGGTTGCCAGCGAAACACCGAGATGTGCGGCGATATCGGCGTATGGCATTCCGTCCAGCTGTGCCAACAGAAAAGCTTGTTTGACCGGTTCAGCCAATCCATCCAGTACGCGAGCCAGCTCCAGAAGCGTTTCCAGAGCGATAGCACGAACTTCCTCACTGGGAACCTCCTGCTCAGGCAAGGCCGCCAACGCATCCAGGTAGGCCCGCTCGATATCCTGACGTCGGTAATGATTGAATAGGACACGCTTGGCAACAGTAATGAGAAAAGCCCGAGGTTCAGCAAGCCGGCCCAGCTCCTGACTTCCCAGGAGGCGAATGAACGTATCGTGGGTCAAGTCATCTGCACTATCGGAGCACGCCAGACGCCGGCGCAACCATCCAAATACCCAAGAGCGATGCTCATGATAGAGCTGGCCGAGATCCCCCTGCGGTGAAGTACTGCTGGCGTGCACACCGATATCCTTGCGCTAGAATCCTAGGTATTCACTTAATGATAATTGTTCTCATTATATGCAAACCTGGATGATTACAACAAGGGTTAAGCTCAGTTTGCCACTATACAGATGGGCTGGTATTACATAAAACGTTAGCGTCAGCGGACACTACTCCTCAATGCGTACGATGTTGCGGCAATCTGGAAAGGCGCTGCAGCCCCAGAAATAGGCGCCAGCATTGCTTCCTTGCCTGGCCTTGCGCATGACCATGGGCGAGCCGCATTTCGAGCATATCGGAAACGCTGCCTCGCTCGCCGCCTCCCCTTTGCTGGAGCGCCGGGCTGCTGTGCGTTTGCGCGAGGTCAAGGCCCCGCCCTTCTGTAAGACAGCCATGATCTCTTCCCGCACCTGCGCAGTCGAATAAGCCCCTTGTACCGGAATCTGGATAAGCGGCAAGGCAATCGCCCGACAGACGCCCACCACAAAGAGGTCCCGTGCCTGCCGATCAGGCCGCTGGTGGGAGCTGTCATCCAGCTCGATAACCGCCACGAACGACAGGTCATCGCGGTTGCAGAGGACGTAGTCGAAATGTTTGGCGCTGATCTTGTTGAAGGCTCTGTACCAGCTCTTTTGGTCCCGAATGGCTTTCACGCTAGCCACATCTGCAATGCGGACCTTGCCAAAGATGCGGTAGTCCTCACCAATCGCCTCATCGAGTACGGTTAAAAAGGCGCGTTCAGCAGGTGTAAACAGCGCTTCGTTAAGCACATAGGGAAACGCTCGCTGGGTATCACGCGAACGCAGCGCGATGACGATACAAAGAAAAACAACGACGCCAAGCCCGACATAAAGCCAGGGATGCGCTGACAACAGATGAACCATGAGATGACCAACAGCAGGAAAGGCGAATAAAAACAGATGCGTTATACGCCGGCAGCCTATAACGATGCGGTGTTCAGGATGAGTGATAGTACAGGCAAGCTGATGAACTCTTGCGCTTCCATCGGCTCAACAGGGATCAGCTAAGGGCTCAGCGCTTGCCAGCAGACTCGTATGCGGCCTTGAGAAGACTGCGCAGCCGAAAGCTTTCCGCCATTTTTATGAAAAAGGCCAGAATCCAGACGATGAGCGGCAATCCGTACTGCTGAGTACCGCGAGCGAACTCAACACACATGGCGATGGTACCGAAGAGTGCCAGAATGAGCGCAAGCACGAACAGCGCGACCGACTTACCATCATGTGCAGGAAGATCACCCACATGAGAGGCATTTGCCCGAGGCTCTTTCACCGTCAACTCCAGAAAACAATAAACCTTCGAATAGCTTAGCCTGAACAGGGTATCAGGGTAGCACATCCAGAAGCTAGCGCTCACAGATCATAAGGACGTGTCGCTCGTACAGGTCCGGCAAGCGCTCGAGAACGGCTTCCCGTCCCAACATGGATGACTCGGCAACAACCTGCTCCAGCAGATCCAACGTCAGCCATTCGAGCGCAAGGGTTGCCAGCGGCTCATAACTGAGGTGCCAAGGCTCTTCATACATACCGCCCCGGTATTCCCGATAAGGTCGAAAAAAGCCGAACTGTTCGATGTGCGCATCGAGCCAGAGATGCAGCTTATGAAACACACCGCCGGGCTGCGTCTCCTCAGGCAGCAGCTGAACGACATACCCTGGCGGAGCCTGGGTCAGGTCAACCACATCGATTTCGGTGCCCCAGTGATGGCGGCTTGCGCCTGGCAGAGCTGACCAATTCAGAATGCAGTCGATGCGCTCATCCACGGCAAGAGCAGACTGATCACGCACTTGGCCGTTGCGGTCATACAACGGCTTTTCACCGGCAAACTTACGGTTCCAGATTCTGAGCTGCGTCTTGTAGTCACGAAAGGCACTGAATGGATGCAAGGTAAATCCATCCCGCCGTGCAGCCTCCTGCATTGCCTTGAACGGCGCATAGACCTCACGATGGATCGCATAGCGTGGGTTATCGATCTGCAACAGATGCGTTCGCGCCCTGCCTGTCAGCTCCCATTCGTCAAGCATTGCCCGCTCCCGTATACGTCTTGATCAATCCAGAAAGATCATGTCATCCAATCGTTTCGAATCCACCCACCGTTTCGCTGCGTTGCTACAAAGCGCACCTCTCTTGGGTGACACTTCCCAAATGGCATACCAGGCCGTATGCATATCAATCAGTTTCAAGATGCCATCACCATTTCGCACCAAAGCAGTGCAATCTCCTGCTCTCTTAGGGAATTACGCACATTTTAAGTGCAGGATAGTGAATAAAGGCTGCCTTATTCTTCCCGGACGAGACGCCTAGCCTACTCTGTGTTTATGGACATGACCTCAATATAGTGGCAGTTGGTTCGGTTATTGCTGCGAACAGCCCGTCATCTGCAGCGCGACCTCTGGTACGCACTCTATTGCAATTATCCGTATTAGGACGACCCATGAAAAAGAAATGGCTGACCCTCTCCGCAATTGCGCTGTGCCTTTCCGCGGGCTCTGCGCTGGCGAAGGACATCAAGGAGATTCGTTTCGGTGTAGACACCACCTATCCTCCTTTCGAATACAAGGCACCGGATGGAAGCTTTGCAGGATTCGATGTAGAACTGGGCAATGCCATTTGTGAAAAGCTGGCGGTGAAATGCCGCTGGATCGTCAGCGACTTCGACGGACTGATCCCAGGCCTGCGGGCACGCAAGTTTGACGGCATCCTGTCCTCGCTGACCGTAACGCCTCAGCGAGCCGAGCAGATCGACTTCACAGACCGCATGTGGTCAGGCAACTCGTCCATGATTATGAAGAAAGGTGCCAATCTAGAGCCTACGGCCGAGTCACTCAAGGGTAAGGTCGTTGGTGTTCAGCAGGGCACCATTCAGGAAAACTTTGCCAAGACCAAGCTAGCCACTGCCGGCGTGAAGGTACAGAGCTACCAGGACCAGGATCAGGTTTATGCTGACCTGACCTCGGGCCGCATCGATGTATCCATGCAGGACATGTTGCAGGCCGAAGGAGATTTCATGAAATCTCCTCAAGGCAAGGATTATGTCAACCAGTCGATTCGTGACGAGCTGCTGCCTGCCGATACCGCCATTGGCGTACGCAAGGGCAACGACGAAATGAAGGCCCTGCTGAACAAGGGAATCGCGGCCATCCATGCCGACGGCACCTACGAGAAGATTCAGAAAAAGTACTTTGGCGATCTGGATATCTATAACAACAAGTAAGATCCGCCTTAACGTCAGCGCCTCCCGCTTGTGGAGGCGTTGGCATTTCAAGACCTATAAGAACAGCGCGATCAAACATGCCGCAGACTTCGTTCGACACCTTTCTTGAAAACCTGGGGTTGGGCGCCTTCGCACTCCACGGTTACGGTCCTTTACTGCTGGAAGGCACCTGGATGACCATGAAGCTGGCTGTCCTGTCGCTGGTGGTGTCAGTCATCCTGGGCCTGCTCGGCGCCACGGCCAAACTATCCCCCATCAAGGCCTTTCGCCTGCCGGCCGCCCTGTATACCACGCTGATCCGGGGAGTCCCTGATCTCGTACTCATGCTTCTGATCTTTTACAGCCTGCAGAGCTGGCTGGGCGAGTTCACCGATTACATGGATTGGGACTATATCGAAATTGATCCGCTTTCCGCCGGGGTACTGACCCTGGGTTTCATTTATGGCGCGTACTTCACCGAAACATTTCGTGGGGCGATCCTGGCGGTGCCGCGAGGGCAAGTCGAGGCCGCCACCGCATATGGCATGACACGTACGCAGACCTTTTTTAGGATTACCTTCCCGCAAATGATGCGCTTTGCCCTACCTGGCATCGGTAATAACTGGCAGGTGCTGCTCAAGGCCACGGCGCTAGTCTCCATCATCGGCCTGAGCGATATCGTCACCGCGACTCAGGAAGCCGGCAAGACCACCTACAAGATGTTCTACTTCCTGATCCTGGGCGGCGTGATCTATCTGCTGATTACCGCACTGACCAACCAGGTTCTGAACTGGCTGGAACGTCGTTATTCTGCGGGTGTTCGGGAGGCTGTACGATGATCGAAATCCTGCAGGAGTACTGGCGCGCCTTCCTCTGGACGGATGGTTATGGTTTGTCGGGTCTTGCGATGACCCTGTGGTTGCTGACGGCCTCGATCGCCATCGGCTTCGTGGCATCGCTTCCGCTTTCCGTTGCGCGACTATCGCGCCACCGTCTCATTCGCTGGCCGATACAGTTCTATACGTATGTGTTCCGAGGCACTCCGCTCTATCTCCAGTTGCTGATCTGCTATACCGGGATCTACAGCATCGAAGCTGTACGCTCCCAGCCACTGATGAACGAGTTCTTCAGGGATGCACTGAATTGCACCATTCTGGCTTTTGCTCTCAACACCTGCGCCTATACCACCGAGATCTTTGCAGGTGCGATCCGCAATATTCCCCATGGTGAGATCGAGGCAGCCAAGGCCTACGGCCTGACAGGCTGGCGGATGTACATTCACGTCATCATGCCGTCTGCGCTACGCCGCGCTCTTCCCTACTACAGCAACGAAGTCATTCTGATGCTGCATTCCACGACGCTGGCGTTCACGGCTACCGTGCCGGATATTCTCAAGGTCGCTCGTGATGCCAACACTGCGACATTCCTGACTTTTCAATCCTTTGGTATTGCGGCGATTCTGTACCTCATCCTGTCCTTCACGCTCATTGGCCTGTTTCGCCTGGCCGAGCGTCGCTGGTTGGCCTTTCTTGGCCCGGCCCGCTGACCCTTCATGCAGGATGCCACGACCCGCAGGGATGCGGGCTGATTCATTAGGAGTTACCTCATGCGTCACGCCACACACGACCTGATTTCTCCGGTGCCCGGCACCGATCGCAAGATCCACAGCTTTCATTTCGGACCGCAGGACAGCGGCCGCAAGATCTACATCCAGTCCTCGCTGCATGCTGACGAGCTGCCCGGCATGCTGGTCGCCTGGAAACTCAAGAATCAACTCCGCACGCTTGAAGACGCAGGCCGTTTGAAGGCCGAGATTGTGCTGGTTCCGGTCGCCAACCCTATCGGGCAGGATCAGCAGGTCATGGATATTCACCTGGGCCGCTATGAGCTGGAATCCGGGCAGAACTTCAACCGTCGCTTCTTGGACATGACCAGCAAGGTCATTGCTGAAATCGAAGGCACCCTGACCGACGACCCCGCACAAAATCAGGCGTTGGTGCGCAAGGCCTTCAAGGCAACACTTGAGCGTGAGACCGCGAATAATCAGCTAACGTCTCAGCGGCTGGTTCAACAGCGACTGGCCTGTGACGCTGAGATGGTGCTCGACCTGCACTGCGATTTCGATGCGGTAGAGCATCTCTACACCACGCCGGAAGCCTGGGATCAGGTAGAGCCCCTGGCCCGTTACCTGGGCTCCAAGGCCAGCCTGCTGGCCACCGACTCTGGCGGTCAGTCATTTGATGAGTGCTTTACGCTTCTGTGGTGGAAGCTGAATCAGCAGTTCGGTGAACGCATTCCCATGGGCAGCTTTTCCGTCACGATCGAGCTGCGAGGCCAAATGGATGTGTCCCATGATCTGGCTGAACAGGATGCCCAAGCCATTCTCGACTACCTGACCCACTACGGCGTCATCTCCGGCGAGGCGCCTGCACTGCCGGAGCTGCCGTTCCCTGCCACGCCGCTGGCGGCCGTAGAGCCGATTGAAAGCCCTATAGGGGGTGTTCTGGTCCTGATGGCAAAACCAGGCGATGTAATCGAAGCCGGACAGGTCATCGCCGAAGTGATCGACCCGATTGCCGACCGGGTAGAGCCTATCCGCAGCTCGGTGTCAGGTGTCCTGTATGCCTGTGCCAACCGCCGTATGGCCACAGCCGGCATGGCGGTCGCACGCGTGGCAGGCACCGAAGCCTATCGCAGCGGCTACCTGCTTTCGCCGTAAGGCTCGTTTCTGGCACACGGCGAGCCCGCGCAGACGAGCCGCCTTGTGGCCGTGCTCCGATGTCTGGAGCACGGCCGTTTGATTGGAACAAGGACTTCATATGTACAAGCTGACCGTCGAAGGGCTGCATAAGCGTTACGGCGATATCGAAGTGCTCAAGGGTGTCTCGTTACAGGCCCGGACGGGCGATGTAATCAGCCTGATCGGTGCCAGTGGCTCGGGCAAGAGTACCTTTCTGCGGTGCCTCAACTTTCTCGAAATGCCGGATGCCGGTGTCATGACGCTGGATGGGAATCCCATTCGCCTGGAGCGGCACGGGAATGGGCTGCGCGTAGCGGATCAGGCTCAACTGCAACGCTTGCGCACCCGGCTGGCCATGGTGTTCCAACACTTCAACCTGTGGAGCCATATGACCGTACTGGAAAACATTACCCTGGCACCTCGCCGCGTACTTGGCCTGGGCAAGCAGGAAGCCGAAGCGCGCGCTCGCGCTTACCTTGACAAGGTAGGTCTTCCTCAACGCGCCGCCGATCAGTATCCATCGTTTCTCTCAGGCGGCCAGCAGCAGCGTGTAGCCATTGCACGAGCCCTGGCCATGGAACCGGAAGTCATGCTGTTCGACGAACCCACGTCTGCACTCGATCCAGAATTGGTAGGCGAAGTGCTCAAGGTCATCCAGGCGCTGGCCGAGGAAGGCCGTACCATGCTGATGGTGACGCACGAGATGGGCTTTGCGCGACAGGTGTCCTCACAGGTTGTGTTTTTGCACCAAGGCCGCGTCGAAGAAGCGGGGGCACCCTCTGAGGTACTGGTCAAGCCACAAAGCGAACGCCTGAAGCAGTTCTTGAGCGGCAATCTGAAATAGATCCTATGTCCTTGAGTGGCGGCTTTCTCTCTGCCGCTCAAGGATGTCAAAAAGGGAACCTGCCTACCGCTTGATACTCCGAAGCATAAGCATGACGGAGTCCATCAGTTGCCTGACGATATGATTTCTTCCCCCCGCCTGGGTGCCGCCTGGTTCGCTCAACGTGGCTGGTCGCCCTTCCCTTTTCAGGATGAAGTCTGGCGCGCGGTCGAGCATGGCGAGTCGGGCCTGCTTCATGCGACCACCGGATCCGGCAAAACCTACGCCGTATGGCTCGCGGCACTCAACAGCTTTGCCAAGGACAAACCGCTAACGGCCAAGGGTGAACCCAGCAAACGCAAGCAGGCGGCAGAGCCACTGAGCGTACTGTGGCTGACCCCTATGCGAGCCCTGGCCGCAGACACAAAGCGTGCATTGGAAGCCCCGGTCAATGATCTGGAACTCAACTGGACGGTCGGCCTGCGCACAGGCGATACCAGCAGTGCTGAGCGGGCCCGGCAGAGCCGCCGTCAGCCTACCGCGCTAGTCACCACGCCGGAAAGCCTCTCGTTGATGCTCAGCCGTGAAGACAGCCGCGAGATTTTTTCCAGCCTGCGCATGATCGTGGTTGATGAGTGGCATGAGCTGCTGGGTAACAAACGTGGCACACAAGTCCAGCTGGCCCTTGCACGGCTGCGCCAGTGGAACCCAGCACTGGTGATCTGGGGGTTGTCGGCCACGCTGGGTAATCTTCCCCATGCGCAGGAAGTGCTGTTGGCGGGTCATCCAGGCCGGCTGGTTCAGGGCAAGCTAGCCAAAGACCTTCTGGTAGACACGCTGTTGCCCAAGCGAGGTGTGGAGCGTTTTCCCTGGGCTGGGCACCTGGGAGTACGAATGGTGCCCCACGTTGCAGACGAGATCGAGCACAGCGCAACCACGCTTATATTTACGAACACCCGCGCGCAGGCCGAAATCTGGTATCAGGCACTGCTTGAGGCCCGTCCCGAGTGGGCGGGACTGATTGCCCTGCACCATGGTTCTCTGGACCGCGAAGTGCGTGACTGGGTTGAACTGGGACTCAAGGAAGGCAAACTCCGGGCCGTAATCTGCACCTCCAGCCTGGACCTGGGTGTAGATTTTCTGCCAGTGGAGCGCGTACTACAGGTGGGCTCGCCCAAAGGCGTTGCACGTCTGCTGCAGCGCGCCGGGCGAAGCGGCCATGCCCCAGGACGTCCCTCCCGCGTCACGCTGGTGCCTACGCATAGCCTGGAACTGGTCGAGGCGGCAGCGGCCCAGAAAGCCGTGGCCGCCCGGCGAATCGAATCCCGCAGCGCGCCGCCCAAGCCATTGGATGTACTGGTACAACACCTCGTCACCATTGCGTTGGGCGGCGGTTTCGATCCGCAGGCCTTGCTCAAGGAGGTCCGTACAGCCTGGGCTTATAGCGAACTGACGGACGAGGAATGGGCATGGTCCCTGGCCTTTGTTCGTCACGGCGGTCACTCGCTTACGGCCTATCCCGACTACCGCCGTGTAGAGCCGGATGAGCACGGTATCTGGCGCGTACCGGACCGCCAACTGGCCCGCCGGCATCGCATGGGTATTGGCACCATTGTCAGCGAGTCGGCCCTACGGGTGCAGTTCTGGACCAAGGGCGGCGGTGGCGGCAAGTTGGGCAGCATTGAGGAGGGTTTTATCGCCCGCCTGAAGCCCGGTGATCATTTTCTGTTTGCTGGCCGCGTGCTGGAGCTGGTGCGTGTGGAAAACATGACAGTGTATGTACGACGGGCCAGCAGCAAGAAAGCGGCCATTCCACGGTGGAGCGGAATGCGTATGCCGCTGTCGGACGAGATGGCCGAAGCCGTCATTGATGAGCTTACCGAGGCGGATCAGGCGCGGTTCGCTTCTCCCGAAATGCAACTGGTCAAACCGCTGCTGGAGGTCCAGAAGCAGTGGTCTGCCCTGCCGACCCGCAATCATTTGCTGGGGGAAACGATGAAATCCCGAGAGGGCTGGCACCTGTTTCTCTATCCGTTTGCAGGACGACATGCACACCTGGGCTTGGCGAGCCTTCTGGCCTGGCGCATCGCCCAGAAACGACCGATCAGCTTTTCCATTGCCATCAATGATTACGGCTTTGAGCTGCTGTCGCCTAGCAAGGTGAACTGGGAAGAGGAGCTGAACGCCGAGCTGTTTTCCACCGCGACGCTTCTTGCCGATGTCATTGCCAGTCTGAACGCCAGTGAACTGGCGCAGCGACGGTTCCGCGAAATCGCCCGCATCTCAGGGCTTATCTTTACCGGCTACCCGGGCGCGCAAAAAAGTACCCGGCAGCTACAGGCCAGCAGCAGTCTTTTTTTCCAGGTGTTCCAGCAATACGACCCTGAGAACTTGCTGCTTACCCAGGCTGAGCAGGAAGTACTGCGCCAGGAGTTGGATGTACGAAGGCTGGAAAAAGCCCTGAATCGCATGCAGACACTTGAACTTAACCTGCACGCCATTGAGCGGCCTACTCCCTTCAGCTTTCCGCTTCTGGTTGAGCGTTATCGCGAAAGCATGAGTTCGGAGAAACTGGCGGACCGGATTGCACGTATGGTTCAAGACCTGGAAAACGCCGCCGGACCCGGTGATTACGAGCTGCCCGGCGAAGGAAATGACCTCATGGGATTAGGTGCAGGAGAGTCAGACCTGCCCGCTCGCCGCAAGGGGCGTGCTCCGAGTCAGACCAAAACCGGGCTTCCTCGTACAAAACGGCAAAAGACTGTGTAGCAATTCACGCTTTATCAGCATAAAGGATGAGTGCAATATCACACAATTAATTGACGCGGTAAAATTGACAACTGCTTCATAAGTAGTTGATATGAAAAATCTTTTTAGTGCCTTACTGCTATTGTTGTCGGCCAAGGCGCGTACGCCCGAATGGCAGGAAAGTCCCACGTTGGCCCAGTTGTTCAAGCGAGCCAACCTCAAGGGTACATTCGTGCTTTACGATGTCTCGGCAGATACGTTTACCGGGTATGACCGGACACGTGCAGACACCCGTTTTGTTCCCGATTCCACCTTCAAGATCGTCAACAGCCTGATCGGTCTTTCCACCGCAACCATTCGTAACGTGAGTGAGGTACTGCCCTATGGAGGGCAACCGCAGCCCTTTCCTGAATGGCAGCGTGACCTGGGGTTACGTGATGCGATCAAGGTCTCCAGCGTACCGGTTTATCAGGAGCTTGCACGACGTATCGGCCTTGAACGCATGCAGGACTTTGTGCGCAGGCTCGAATACGGCAATGCGCAGGTAGGCGACAGTGTGGACGATTTCTGGCTGGCCGGACCGCTCAAGATCAGCGCCCTGGAGCAGGTACGTTTTTTGGCACGCTTGGCACAGGAACGCTTGCCTCTGCCCGAAACCGTACAGGCGACGGTACGCGACCTGATTTGTCTGGAGCAGGGAAAAGACTGGACGCTGTACGGTAAAACCGGTTGGGTTCAGAACCAAGACCCTGACCTTGGCTGGTGGGTCGGCTGGATTGAAAAACAGGGGCTGGTCTATACCTTTGCGCTCAATATTGACATGCCCAACCCTCAGGAACGGCACTTGCGCATTGATCTGGGTAGGGATTGCCTCAGATCGCTGGGCATCCTGTAGACGCCGGGCAGCCTGTTGTCTGCCCAAGCTACGCTCCCAGGAACGAGGCTGTTAAAGTGGCAGGCTTTCCGCTGTTCTTGCATGTGCATGCGTACCCATATTCCCGTATCCCTTGCCGGCACTGAGGTGTGGTTGCTGGCTGACAAGGCCGTCTACTGGCCCGAGCAGAAGGCGCTGTTGATTGCCGATATCCATTTTGGCAAGGCAGCTGCCTTTCGTGCCCTTGGGCAGCCAGTACCCCATGGAACCACCGCTACCAACCTGGCTCGCCTGGATGCACTGCTGGAAGCCTACCCGACCGAGCGCCTGTACTTTCTTGGCGACTTCCTGCATGCACCGGAATCCCACGCTCCGACTACGCTCAGTGCGTTGGCGCGATGGCGTAACGCAAACCCATCGCTGCTCATCACCCTGATTCGAGGTAATCATGATCTACGTGCAGGGGACCCGCCCGCCTCGCTCAAGATCAACGTAGTGCCCGAGCCGCTTTTGATCGGTCCATTGGCGTTACAGCATGAGCCGGAATCGCACCCCAGCCACGTTGTGCTGGCGGGCCATATCCATCCGGCGTTCAGTCTGAGCGGCCGGGGGCGCCAGCGTCTGCGCCTGCCCTGCTTCTGTCTGGATAATGATGTGCTGTTGCTGCCGGCCTTTGGTGACTTTACCGGCGGATGGGAGATCAAGGCCCTGCCGGGCCGAAGGATCTTTGTGGTAGGCGATGGTAGGATCTGGCCATTGGGCTGATCCTGGGAACGCTGCTACTGCAGCGTTCAACAGAGGTTCTTCAATCCATTTGGGCAATGCCAGAAATCATGATGCCGTAACGTTCCAACAGCGCTACCGTGGGAGCCTCATAGTCCTGGGGCAAATCGGAACTGTCATAACTGTCGAGCGCCTGGTCCCGTACCAGTTGAGCGGCTTGCTCCATATCCGGTTTCTGTTCGGCTTCAGTTTCCACGACGGACGTGTTGCCATCATTGTTGGTATAGGTAATTTTCCACTTTGGCATCGCGCAAACTCCAGTAGCTTACTGAACTGTATCTTTAGACGCCGGATTGCGCCGCAGTTCTCTACGAAGCGCCTTTACCTGATGGGCTGCCCAAACAGCGCGTCCAGCATATGATCCAGCCCACCTCCCGTCAGCCCCATGCCTGCCAGCGTATTGCGTGCTGTGCTCAGATGGTTCTCGAGCTGCGCCTGTACCGACTCACGGCCCAGCAGCGCGACCAGCGTGGACTTGCCGTCATCCTGATGGGCATCTTTTCCCAGGCCATGTCCGTCCTGCAGGTCATCAAGCAGTTGGAAAGCCAGCCCCAATTCGGTGGCAAAACGATGCATCCCCTCCCGGACCGACGGCTTGGCACTGACGGCCAGAGTCGTCATGTCCAGCGCTGTCGTGAACAGGAGTCCGGTCTTGAGGTGATTGGTACTGTTAATAGCCTCCGCGCTGCGGCTTTTGGCTCCTTCGCGCAGGTCACGGTACTGCCCCCGCACCAGCCCTTGCGAGCCTACAGCGGATGTCAGCATGCACACCATCTGATTACGCAGGACAGGCGCAACACCTGATGTACTGGCGACGACGCAAAAGGCATGGCTAAGCAGCGCTACTGCTCCCAGAACGGCGACATCCTCACCAAACTGCACATGAATGGTAGGCCGACCGCGTCTGAGCGTGGCGTTATCCATGCACGGCATATCATCCAGAAACAGCGAGGCGGCATGCACCATCTCGACCGCGCAGCCCAGATCCAGAATAGCCGGCGCAAAGGCATCCAGATCTTGGGAAGCCAACAGCATGAGCAATGGCCGTATACGCTTGCCGGGCGCTAGGGCACCCTCACGCATGGCGGCTGCGATCAGATCATCATTCTCGACAGGCGGAAGCAGCTCCTCTAGTCGGGTATCGATACGGGCACGCTCTGTTACAAGCTCGAAAGCGCATTCCTTCGGAAGTTTTGGCACTAATACCGTTGCCATGAGTCGAGATACTCCAGCACATGTAAGCGAGCCGACGAATGGTCGACACCAGCGACTCAACAATTTCCCTGATCCGATCTTGCAGATCAGAGCCGCTTGACGTACTCATGACCACAATAGCCGACGAAAGGTCGATGGCAACAGGAAAAAGGTAACTCATGGTTGATTGGGAATTGGCAAGTCGCAAGAACGATCACTTGGATATCGTCCTTGATCCTGCACGTGCCTTGAGCAGTATCACGACCGGGTTTGAGCAGATTCAATTCCAGCACTGTGCCCTGCCAGAGCTGCACCTGAACCAGATCGATCTTGCTACCACGCTGCTAGGCAAGCCGCTCAAGGCGCCTGTTCTCATCAGTTCCATGACAGGCGGGCCGGAACGTGCACAGACCATCAACCGGCACCTTGCCGAAGCGGCGGAAACGCTAGGCCTGGCGCTGGCAGTGGGCTCGCAGCGCATTGCCCTGCAGAACGGTGGGGACAAGGGGCTGACCAGTCAATTGCGGCAACTGGCTCCGTCCATTCCCCTTCTCGCCAATATTGGCGCAGCTCAATTAGTGGCGGGTTATGGCGTGACCGAGGCCCGTCGGGCAGTCGACATGATCCAGGCCGACGCCTTGATCATTCACCTCAACCCACTCCAGGAAGCGGTACAGTCCGGCGGCGATCGCAACTGGCAGGGCGTCCTGGCTGCCATCGAACATCTGGTTACACATTTGGGCGTTCCGATCGTCATCAAGGAAGTAGGCGCAGGCATTTCTGCTGATGTCGCCCAGCAACTGACAGAGGTGGGTGTCGCCGTGATCGACATAGCCGGCGCAGGAGGAACCAGCTGGGCAGCTGTCGAAGCCGAGCGTGCCCATAACGAGCTTGATCGTCAGGTTGCTCAGGCCTTCATCAACTGGGGCATTCCAACCGCCCAGGCGATTGCTCAGGTCCGTGAGCAATGCCCGGACATTCCACTCATTGCCTCGGGCGGTATCCGCAACGGCGTCGATGCGGCCAAAGCCATTCGCCTGGGCGCCGATGTGGTCGGTCAGGCTGCCGCCGTGCTGCATAGCGCAACCCTGTCTCCAGAAGCCGTTCTGAACCATTTCGAAGTCATGATCCGGCAACTGAAGGTAGCCTGCTTCTGCACCGGCTCGGCGAATCTGGCTGAGCTGCGCAAGGCCCGCCTGTTAAGACCCGTTTCGCTCGCGGAGACCTGAATGCCTCATTTCGCCCTCATCGCCCCTGCATTTTCAAGCCATCTTCGCGCAATGGAAGCGATTGCCGAAACCCTGGTGGCGCGAGGGCACACGGTCAGCCTGCTCCATCAGGCGGATGTCGGCGAGCGGCTTCGTAGCAACGCCATCCGCTTTTACCCGATAGGCCTTGAGTCTCATCCGCCTGGCTCGCTGGACGCCATGATTTGCCGGGCCGGTAATCCAGGCGGCCCGTTTGGGCTGATGCGCGTTATTCATGATATGGCTCGCAGCACCGAGTTGTTTTGCCGCGAGGCACCGAAGGTATTGCGTGACCAGGCCGTTGATGCCGTAATTTCCGATCAGATGGAAGCCGCTGGGGGGCTTATAGCCGAGCATTTGCGCCTGCCCTACGTCTCGATAGCCTGTGCCTTGCCGGTCAACCGGGACCCGCTTGTGCCTCTTCCCGTCATGCCATGGGGATACGACACATCGCCACGAGGCCGCCATCTCAATCAGGGCAGTGCCCAGGTCTATGACCTCCTGATGCACGAGCATGCCCGTGTCATCCAGCGATACGCAAAAACCTTTGGTCTTGAGCCTCGGTCAACATTGGCCGACTGCCTGTCGCCTTACGCTCAAATCAGCCAGTGCGTACCGGGATTCGATTTTCCCCGTACCGAGCTACCAGCCCACTTTCACGAAGTCGGCCCGCTACGCCTACCCGCAACGCAAGACCCTGCCCTGAGCTATCCGATCCGCACCGACAAACCGTTTGTGTTCGCATCGCTAGGGACATTGCAAGGCGGACGTTTCACCTTGTTCGAACGGATCGCACGCGCCTGCAAAACGCTTGATGTGCAATTACTCATCGCCCACTGCGGTGGCCTCAACCTGCAGCAATGCGATGCCTTGAGGCAGGCTGGCGCTCACTGGGTTACAGACTTTGCACCGCAGCGAGCCACGTTGGCGCGGGCCGATGCGGTCATTACCCATGCCGGTCTCAACACTGTGCTCGACGCGCTGGAAGCAGGAACGCCCATGCTGGCGTTGCCAATTGCCTTCGATCAACCCGGCGTGGCCGCACGCATCGAGCATGCCGGCGTCGGCCTTCGCCTGAGCCCTAAGCGACTGACCTCCGGCAAATTGGCCCCCGCTCTGCAACGCCTTCTGACCGAACCGCATTTTCGTTGGAAGGCCCAGGCCTTTCAGCCTCGGGTTCAGGCAGCCGGCGGCGTACAAAAAGCCGCTGACCTTATTGAGGACGTACTCAGCAAGGTTGCCCTGGAGAGACCCGCATGAATACCTATGACCTGATCCTGGCGGGAGGTGGACTGGCCAACGGGCTGATTGCCCTGAAACTACGCCAGACACGTCCGGAGCTCCGCATCCTACTCATCGAGCAAGGCGACCGACTGGGCGGTAATCACACCTGGTCCTTTCATGAGCCGGACCTGACAACAGAGCAGCACGCCTGGATCGAGCCGCTGGTAGCCCATCGCTGGGCGGAGTATCTGGTATTTTTTCCTGGGCTTGAGCGGACACTGAGCAGTGGTTACGCCTCTATCAGCGCCGAGCGCTTTCATGACGTTCTGATGGAGCGCCTGGGTGATTCGGTACGTCTGAACGCTACGGTCAGCGCGCTTGGCCCCACAGAGGTCAGGTTTGCCAACGGCGAAGCGTTTCAGGCGGCTGCAGTTCTGGATGGCCGGGGTCATCGCCCCAGCCCGCACATGGGATTGGGTTTTCAAAAGTTTCTGGGCCAGGAATTACAGCTCGCGCAGCCCCACGGGCTTTCCGGTCCAATCATCATGGATGCTACCGTTCCACAAACGGAGGGTTACCGTTTCATCTACGTCCTGCCGCTTACTCAGGACCGGGTTCTGATCGAAGACACCTACTATGCCGATGGGCAGAACCTTGACCCTGATCGGTTGCGTGACCATATCGCCCGCTACGCCGCGGATCACGGCTGGACGATTCAATCCCTGATCAGGGAAGAGCATGGCGTGCTCCCCATTACGCTGAGCGGTGACATAGATGCGTTCTGGGCTGAAGCGGGAGATATCCCGCCCACTGGCCTCGCCGCCGGCCTCTTCCATGCCACCACAGGATACTCATTACCTGAGGCGGTACGACTGGCGGAACTTATTGCCGGCTGCCCCCGTCTGGATACCTCTACCCTTGTTGATACGGTTCGCCGGCATGCGCTGCAACGCTGGCGAACCTATGGATTTTTCCGCCTGCTCAACCGCATGCTATTTCTGGCCGGCAAGCCTGAGCATCGCTATCGAGTGATGCGTCGCTTTTACGGTCTTCCGGAGCCCTTGATCCAGCGTTTCTATGCCGGACAGTTGAAGCCCAGCGATAAGCTGCGCATTCTAACAGGCAAGCCACCGGTTCCATTACGCGAGGCATTGACGGCGGCACTGGCCAGCCGCACCGGTCAAACAGGCGGACCGATTAAGGACATCTCATGAATACAGACGTCGTTTCCAATTCCAGGCAGGCTGTTGTCATTGGTGCCGGTTTTGGCGGGCTGGCCCTGGCCATACGCCTGCAGGCCTCCGGGATTCGTACCACGCTACTCGAAAAGCGGGACAAACCCGGCGGGCGCGCCTATGTCTATGAGGACAAAGGCTTTACCTTCGATGCCGGCCCCACGGTCATTACCGATCCCTCGGCCCTGGAAGAGCTCTTTACTGTGGCAGGGCGCAAGCTGTCGGACTATGTCGAACTGCTGCCCGTCGATCCGTTCTACCAGTTGTGCTGGGAAGACGGCACCCGCTTCGACTATGTCAACGATCAAGCCACGCTCGATGCCCAGATCAAGTCACTCGACCCCGCCGACGTGGAGGGCTACCAGCGCTTTTTAGCGTATTCCCGCGCAGTCTATGAAGAAGGGTATGTAAAGCTGGGTAGTGTGCCGTTTCTAAGCTTTCGCGACATGGTTCGTGCCGGTCCGCAGCTACTGAAGCTTCAAGCCTGGCGCAGTGTGTACGATCAGGTCTCCAAATTTGTTCGCAACGACAAGCTTCGGCAGGCACTCTCCTTTCATACACTGCTGGTCGGCGGCAACCCGTTCGCCACCTCATCCATCTATGCGTTGATTCATGCACTGGAGCGCCAGGGTGGCGTGTGGTTTCCCCGTGGCGGTACAGGCGCCCTGGTCCAGGGTCTGGCCAAGCTGTTTCAGGACATTGGCGGCACATTGGAACTTAACACGCCTGTCGAGCGCATCCTGGTCGACAATTGTCGTGTAACAGGTGTCATTACCGCCCAAGGCAAGCAGATCAATACTGACCTGGTTGCATCCAATGCCGATGTAATCCACACCTACAAGAAGATGCTGGGTCACCATGTGCACGGTATCGTCGAGGCGAACCGTCTCAAGAAGAAGCGTCACAGCATGTCGCTGTTCGTGGTGTACTTTGGCCTGCGCCAGCGCCCTGAAGAACAGAAGCTTCAACATCATACGATCTGTTTTGGTAACCGTTACCAGGGCCTGATCGAGGAGCTATTTTCCGGCCCCGGCGTTCCTGAGGATTTCTCGCTCTACCTGCACTCCCCGTGCGTGACCGACCCCTCCCTGGCACCAGAGGGCTGCAGTACTCACTATGTGCTGTCGCCTGTCCCGCACCTGGGCAATGCACCGGTAGACTGGTCGGTAGAGGGTCCGAAGTACCGGGACCGCATTCTGGCCTACGTGGAAAAGCATTACATTCCAAACCTGAATCGCGATCTGGTCACCAGCCGAATTTTTACACCCGAAGATTTCCGCACCGAACTCAATGCGTATGTCGGTTCAGCCTTCTCCCTAGAGCCAATCCTGACCCAGAGCGCCTGGTTCCGGCCGCATAACCGAGACGCCGCTATTCCCAACCTTTATCTGGTGGGTGCCGGCACCCACCCGGGAGCAGGCATTCCTGGTGTAGTCGGCTCGGCCAAAGCGACCGCAAGCGTGATTCTGGGGGACCTTGGAGCAGCCATATGAATACGGCAGTCGTCGAACACGCAACGCAGTCCATCAATGTCGGCTCCAAGAGCTTTGCCGCTGCGGCCAAACTGTTCGACGAACAAACCCGTCAAAGCGCTGTGATGCTTTACGCCTGGTGCCGCCATTGTGACGATGTAGTGGACGGTCAGGACCACGGTCACGGACAGGTTGAAGGCGACCGGACGGCAAGCGAAGCCCGTCTCCACGAACTTGAAGATCTGACGCGCCGCGCCTATGCAGGTGAGCCTATGAGCGAGCCGGCTTTTGCCGCCTTCCAGCAGGTCATCCAGCGCCATGCCATTCCCGAGCGCTATCCTCTTGAGCATCTGGCGGGTTTCCGCATGGATGTTGAAGAGCGGGTCTACTACCGCCTCGACGATACCCTCCAATACTGCTACCACGTCGCCGGAGTGGTAGGCGTCATGATGGCAATGCTCATGGGTGCGCGCGACGAAGACACGCTCGACCGCGCCTGTGATTTAGGCATGGCGTTTCAGCTGACTAATATCGCACGGGACATTGTGGAAGACGCCCGCATAGGCCGAATCTACCTTCCTAGGGAATGGCTCGATGAGGCTGGCATTCCCGTCGCCGAACTGGCTGATCCCGCGCATCGTGTCCGCCTGGCCACCCTGGCGCAGCGTCTGGTCGCGCTGGCTGAACCCTACTATGACTCAGCCGCTACCGGTATTGCCGACCTGCCTCTGCGCTCAGCCTGGTCGATTGCGACCGCTCGCGCCGTTTATCGGGAAATTGGTCTGAAAGTTAACGCACGAGGCCCTAGAGCCTGGGACAGTCGGGTATCAACCAGCACCGTTGATAAGCTTCGCCTGGTGATAAGAGGCGCCCTACGTGCACTGGCTTCACGGGCGGGCCGCTCTAGTCCGCGCCCCGCCGATCTATGGACCCGTCCGCGGTAAGTGAACGCACCGGGCGGTAGTGTCTCGTTACGAAATGAAGACTTGCGTCTTTTGCTGAAATTGGTCACAAACAAGGCGTCGCACGGCGACACTAAACCTAAACTTTTCAGTGGTATAGCAGGTCAGACATAAGCGACTACTTTAAGTCGCTCTACAGTAGTCAAGTACGGGATATATTTATGCACAAGACGGAATCGGCTGTTCCAAGAGATCTACAAAACGCACCGACCTCGCTCTTCTCGATCATCCCGCTTGTGCCGAGTGCACACACTACGGCCAGTCCGGACAGATCGCATACCTACAAACCGGAATTTTTCAACGAGAGCGAATGGGCGCTACTCAAGGCAGCTTGCGGACGCCTGACTGCCACGACCAATCAGGGCACCAGTGAATCCCTGGTCAATCTGCCTATTTTCATTGATCAGCATATGTTGTCGCCTTACGCGCACGGCGATTTGGATTGTCTGCAAGACCCTTTCACCGATGCACCCGCCAAACTTCCTCAGGGTCGCCAGCCGCTA
Source organism: Pseudomonas sp. LTJR-52 (assembly GCF_003691465.1). Classification (NCBI taxonomy): domain Bacteria; kingdom Pseudomonadati; phylum Pseudomonadota; class Gammaproteobacteria; order Pseudomonadales; family Pseudomonadaceae; genus Pseudomonas; species Pseudomonas sp. LTJR-52. Next base: position 1,868,740 of record NZ_CP033105.1, on the reverse strand, counting down.
CGTGACCTGGTACGTGCCGGGCTTGCGGATCTGAATCGCTACAGTCAACAAACGCATCAGCAGCTTTTTACGGCACTGTCAGCCGAAGAGCAGCAGCATGTTTTGAGCAATGCCGAAGCCGGTCTTCTGGGCACGCAAGCCCAGGAATTCATTTCCCTGCTTCGCACTGAAATCGATCACAGTCGCTTCGCCCACTCGTTGTTTCCGGCATACGAACCCCTGTCTGCCTGAACCCTCTGAACCGAATAAAAAAGCGCGCCTTCTGGCGCGCTTTTGCTTGGGGCTTTACTCCTGATCGAACCGCCGCCTCTTGAGCGGGCCGTCATGCAGATCACGCAGCTGCTTCTTGAGCACGGTCACTGATGGCGCATACAGGAAGCCAAACGAGACACATCCCTCCTTTCCATCCACGGCATGATGCATGCGATGGGCCTGATAGAGCCGCTTCAGGTATCCGCGACGCGGGACATATCTGAAAGGCCAGCGCTGATGGACAAGGCCGTCGTGAGCGATGAAATACAACAGCCCGTACGCCGTCATGCCGGCACCAATCCACTCGATCCGGCCATAACCGGACGTGCCGAAATAAATCAGGGCGATAGCAAGGCCGGCGAATACAACAGCATAAAGGTCGTTTTTCTCGAACCAACCGGTGCGCGGCTCATGATGGGACTTGTGCCAGCCCCATCCCCAGCCGTGCATGATGTACTTATGTGCGTACCAGGCAAACCACTCCATAAAGGCCACGGTACCCAGCACGATTGAGGTATTGATTAAGATATCCATGTTCGGCTCCAGGATCGTCCTTCCACCTTACTGCCTGAAACCCATTTGCGCACGATCTGGATCAGGAAACCGGGTCGGACGTCAGCAGCAGAGTCGATGGATTCCCGAGTAGAACGGAATCCGTTGGTAGGTGGACATTCAGTGCGGCAGAGCGCACCACAAAACGTACCTTTGTACTGTGCATGGGTTCGCCGTCCAGATTCATATCGACCCCTTCGCTGGCGGAAACCTCAACCCAGGGTAACCGGGTACGAATGAACAAATCCTCGCTGGCGAACCCGCCTGAAAACCAGGAGCCCAACGTTCCCATCAGATCCTGTGGCGTGGGCAGAATAGTCAGATCAAGCATGCCATCGTTGACGACTGCATTCGGGCACAGCACATGGCCGCCGCCGGCCTGCCGACCATTGCCAATCCCCATGGCCAGAAACTCGCCTTCCCATTCAAAATCCGGCCCTTCGAAACGACCATAGGCGGAGCGCACTTCCGCAAAGCGCGTAAGGCCTGTCAACAGATAAGCCGTGCCACCCAGTACGCGCTTGAGTTCCGAGGACGTATTCGCCGTCACTTGTGAACCAAACCCGCCGGTGGCCATATTGAGGAACATCTCGCCGTCTGCTTCGATCAGATCGATGGGTTGCGCTGGCGTATCCAGTAGCGCCAGTGCCTCGGCAGGATCAGCTGGAATACCTGCCGCCCGGGCAAAGTCATTGGCGGTTCCCAGGGGCATCAGGGCCAACGACGCATCGGAGCGCGTACGAGCCAAGGCTTCGGCCACCAGCTTGAGCGTACCGTCGCCTCCGCCTGCTACCAGATGCGTATAACCCGCAGCGACTGCTTCCTCAACAAAACGGGCCGCATCGCCATTCTCCCAAGTGACCCGGACATCGACCGTTTTGCCGGTCGCACGTCGCGCCTCAACCGCTGCGCGGACATCGTCATTGGTGGCCTGATTACCATTAAGAATCAGCAGTGTTTTTTCATTGGAATCGGAGACGGTGACAGGAACATTCATGAACAGAGCACCCAGCAAAGTCGAGTGTCAGTAGGACTACGTCAACGGGTCCACGTTCCTTGGCAGCGACTTGATTTGTGATGAAGCAACCGCTCTGAAACCGACCTGGGAAAGCCGATGCGTTCCCAGGTCGGCAAGACTTCAGCCAATCAGCTCACTCATGGGAATGAAGCCCACAAGGTCACCTTCGGCGATGGTTCTTCCTTCACGTACCTCTACCAACCCGTCAGCCCATGCCGCCGTACGCAGGACATTGGAACCCTGGTCGCGATGAGGCACGACCCGGCCATTTTCAAGCCGCGCCCGCTGGTACTCGCGTCGCTCGCCCACGCGCGTCCAATTAAAACCTGCTGCCACCTCCAGCTTGAGGGGTTCAACATCCTGAACGCCCATCCGACGCAACAGATAAGGACGCGCCAGCAGCCCGAACGTCACCAACGTAGACGCTGGATTGCCTGGCAGCCCGATGACCGGCACGCCGTTATAACGACCACAAGTGAGCGGCTTGCCTGGCTTGAGCGCCAGCTTCCAGAGGGTCAGCTCACCCGCCTCACGCAAGGCCTGGCCCAGGAAGTCCGCCTCGCCTACCGACACACCGCCGGTCGACAGGATCAAATCCGCCAAGTGCAGCTGCGCTAATTGCTCACGGGTGCGCTCCAGATCATCCGGGAGGATGCCCGCATCAATCACCTCGCAGCCCAGACGCTTGAGCCAGGACGCCAGCACCGTCCGGTTACTGTTGTAAATCTGTCCTGGCCCCAATGGCTTACCCGGCTCGACCAGCTCATCGCCGGTCGACAGGATCGCTACCCGGGGGCGCCTGAACACATCAAGAGCTGCGCAGCCCAACGACGCCGCAATACCCAGCTCGATCGGTCCCAGTCGCTTGCCAGCGTCCAGTACCGTATCGCCCTGGCGCGTCTCGTTACCCTTCAGGCGAACGTTTTTGCCTGCCTTGAGCGTCTCTACAAAGCGAATGCGACCGTCATCCAAGACCTCGGTGTTCTCCTGCATCTCCACCGTATCGGCACCTTCGGGCATGGGCGCCCCGGTAAAGATGCGCGCACAGGTGCCCCGCGTGAGCGGCTGCGGGCTTTGCCCTGCAAAGATACGCTGACTGACAGGCAGCGGTTCGCCCTGAAGATCTTCAAAGCGCAGCGCGTACCCGTCCATGGCACTGTTGGACCATGGCGGCAGGTCGAGCTCCGCTATCACGGACCGGGCCAGAACGCGCCCCTCGGCCTCCGCCAGAGACACACGTTGCGTTTCGGTGATCGCGTCGGCATCAGCCATCGACAGGAGACGGGCCAATGCCTCTTCAATAGGTAACAGACTCATCCGCGCGGTCCGCAGGGTTCGGCCCTCTTCAGATGCGGCACAAAATTGCAGGGACGATGACGGTTGTCCAGCTGCTCAGCCAGAATGCCGTCCCAACCCGTACGGCAGGCACCCGTCGAACCCGGTAGACAGCAGACCAGCGTACCGTTGGCCAAACCTGCCAGCGCACGGGACTGAACCGTGGACGTACCGATGTCTGTCGCGGAGATCTGACGGAAATATTCACCAAAACCATCGACCTGCTTGTCCAGCAGGCAGGCTACCGCTTCCGGTGTGCTGTCGCGGCCGGTAAAACCGGTGCCCCCGGTGATGACAACGACCTGGACGGTATCATCGGCAATCCAGTTGGCTACCTGAGCGCGGATTTTGTAGAGATCATCCTTGAGCAGTACGCGTGCAGCCAGAAAATGTCCCGCCTCGGTCAGACGGTCAACCAGCAACTGTCCCGATGTATCGGTTTCGAAGGTACGGGTATCACTGACAGTCAGAACGGCAATATTCAGCGGTACAAAGACCGCATCGGCCTTAGAGCTCATAACAATCATCCAAAACGGCAGGTAAGAAACATTTTTATATCACAGGCAGGACTACCACGTAGCGATCCAGACAGAGACAAACCGTCGCCCCGCCACATAGAGCCAAGCCGCGCTACACTGACGGCCCGTATTCGAGCCTGGACGTTCCCATGACCACATGCCTTTCCGACTGCTCCATTCTTCTGCTTGCCGGTGGCCGTGGTCAGCGTATGGGTGGAAGGGATAAAGGCCTGGTGGAATGGCATGGCCTTCCGCTGATCGAGCATATGCACAAGGTGGTCCGCCCCCTGACAGATGACCTCATTATTTCCTGTAACCGTAATGCCGAGCGCTATGCCCGGTACGCCGATCAGATCGTCAATGATGCCGAGCCCGACTTTCCCGGCCCGCTGGCCGGTATCCGTGCAGGGCTCAAGGCAGCTCGTCATCGCTGGCTGATCCTTCTGCCGTGCGATGCTCTGCGCATTGATCGTGACCTGCTTGTCCAGCTACACCGCTGCGCACAGGAGGCACCTGATGTTCCGGTCATGGTGCGTCAGGGAAATTTCTGGGAGCCCTTGTTTTCACTTATTCCTACCCGCTTGAAAGATCGAGTGGAAGAAGCCTGGCAGGCAGGCGAGCGCAGCCCCCGGGGTGTATTCATTCCATTGGGTGCCCGGGCGCTAATGATTGCAGAGCATGATCAGCGTCTCGCCAATGTAAATGATGAACACAGCCTGCTTGCCCTTTCATCGGAACCTGGCGGGAAGTGACAGGTCAGAATGTCGTTAAACGTGCGTTTAAAAGGAGACTGCACATGAGAACCCGGATTCTACCTGCCTGTTTGCTGGCTCTTGGTTTTACCGTCCTGGCCGGTTGCTCTACGCCTTCAGTGATCACGTTGAACGACGGGCGTGAGATCCAGGCGGTAGATACACCCAAGTACGACGATGACTCAGGCTTCTATGAGTTCGAACAACTGGATGGCAAACCTGCCCGCATCAATAAGGATCAGGTTCGTACAATCAAAGAGCTGTAAGGTTTCGCAGTTAGCGCGCAAAAAAATTCACCTAAAACCTTGTCTGCAAAAAGTTTTTAGGTAAAATGCGCGCCATCTTTCGGAGCGTAGCGCAGCTTGGTAGCGCGTCTCGTTCGGGACGAGAAGGTCGCTGGTTCGAATCCAGTCGCTCCGACCAGTATCCCGGCCTAATCGCAGTTAGGCCAACAAAGCCCGCCACTTGCGGGCTTTGTTGTTTCTAATCCTTGTCTTTTGACAGCGTTTTACCAAACGTCTTGTCCTTTGCCCCCACATAAGCGCCCTGTTCACGTAATATCCCGCCTCCGGTTGTGTTTACCTGTAAAAGGAAGCGATCCTGCCTTGTGCTCGGCAGGGTCAGCTCGGCTTATGAAAAATATCTTTTCCGCTTTCCTGCTCGCCCTGACCGCGGCGAGCCTTTCTGTGCATGCGGCGGCTCGCCCTGTGCCGCAACCTCCCCCTGCACTTCAGTTGTTTTGTGCTAAGGGCGCTCTGGACGTTATCGAAAAAATCGGCCCTGTTTATGAAGAAACCTTTGGCAGAAAGCTTGTCAGCCATGTAGCGCCGGCACGTGGCAACGATGCCACCACTATTCCTAGTCGACTGGCCGAAGGTGAGCGGGCCGATGTCTTTTTGCTGGACCGCATGGCCATTTCCAAACTGCAGCAGCAGGGTCATATTGATCCAGACAGCTGCGCTGATTTCGGAAAGTCCTATATTGCGCTTGCTGTCCCCCACGGCCAAGGCCATCCGGCCATGACAAGCATGGAAGAATTCAAACAGATTCTGCTGGATGCCAAATCAATTGCCTACTCCGAGAGTGCTAGCGGTTTGTATCTGGAAAATGTTCTGTTCAACCTCATGGGTATCAAGGAGCGAATTGCGCCCAAGTTGAAAAGAATCACGAACGAGTCAGTGGGCGACGCCATTGCCCGGGGTGAGGCGGAAATCGGCCTGGAACAGGTCAGCGAGCTGAGTCCTTTGCAGGGCGTCGATATCGTAGGACTCATACCCGATCAGGCGCAGAAGATGACGCTATACACCGCCTGCATGGCACCTGACACGCCCCATCCTGAAGAGGCCCGCCAGTTCATCAAGTACATCAGCTCCAATGCTTCATTCGAGCTGATCAAAGCCAGTGGATTGCAGCCCCTTGTCGATCCTGACTACGAGCTGCACTTCAAGAAAGGCTGATCATCCATTGTCGGGGCGTTTACAACAGCCCCGCCTTATTCTGCCTGGATGGTAAACAAGCGCTCACCCTTGGCTGTTACCGCTGTGCCTTCGTCAATGTCTGCCAGGTAATTGTCGTCCATGTCATACACCTGCTCGCCCTCGATGCGGTAGATCAACCTACCCTGATCATCCGAAGCGCGTACAAAGCCGTCATTGTCAATCAGACCAATCTGAACGGCTTTGTCGCCGTATCCAAATACCAGGTAGCGCCCTTGACTGTAATCGGCAGCCATCTCGTTTCCTCCAAGCATTAGGGTTGCCCGATGGACAACCTCTATCCAACATCTGTCGCCCTGTATGAACAACAGTACGTTCTAAAGATTGGAGTCACGCTCTAGCCAAGAGTGCCGAAAAGTCCCGATCAGAACGAGCTGACTACCAGAGTCATGACAGGCCGACTATCTGACAATGGATGGACCTTGAGCCGAGCGCCGGTGCTACAGATGATGATCGAATGGTGACTACCCAGCATTGGCTTATGCTTGACGACTTCAGGGCAATCAAAGCCAAATGTCTTGCTAGCATGCCAGGCAAGATCGGCCTTGCTCAGATTCTGGCTCGTATTGGCCTTTTGAGGCTGGGTGTTGTAAAGCGACTGATCCGCGCGTGTAAGCTCGGCATGAACAGACCAGGATAACGACGATGCCAGCAATAGAACTGCAAACTCTTTGCGCATGAGAACTCTCTTGAACTGCCCGTGCAGCTTTGAACGTTCACTCCTTAATAAATAGCCAGTCATCACCTGAGGCACACCAGAAGCGTTTAGCGCTTGCGACCTACAACCTTCGCAACGACTAACGCATCCTCGATGGCCATCTGCACATCCCCGACAAGATCAGCCGAAACCCACTTGTCTGAGCTGATGACATCGAGCTTGGCCTGCTCTGCAATGGTGTCGGTATCAACACCTAGCTTCAGGGCTGCTCCAAAAACAGAGGCCAGGGCCTGGCTATACACAACCAATATCCTGTCAGTCATGAATACTTACCTATCATCTTGAGCATCTAGGTGAACGTTCAGCACAACCTCAGTGACACTCCTTTGTCAGCACTGCGAACGGGCGGGGCAAAGCCCGCACCTTTCAAGTAATAGCTGATAAATTCAAGGACTTCCCAAGAATTTCAAACCATCCATCAGCTTGGCTTAAAGCACGCCGGAAAAGCTCCGATAACCTTTTAGCAAGCAGTTCACCCCTACTTCTGCTTGTCTCCATGGTCTTTAAGCCTCGACGAGTCGAGGCTTTTTTCTTTCAGCGCCAGTGCCTGCTCATCCTTACGTTGGTATAGCAAGCACCATGCCTGAAAAAACGCCTGATTTCCGGCACTCGGCCGCTTCCAGCCATAAAAACGTCTATCAGAAGCATTTCACGCTAGCGGCCTGAACTAATTTTGCGTTTACGGTCATACCAGAACGCACTGTCAGCGTGTCCGTCCCCACATGGAAGTAGCGGCAATCCTATGAACACTCTCGCCCTCTGGCTTACCTCCCTTGGCTTGGTTGCCCTGGCACTGCCCTACGAAGGGCTTTACGCCTGCAGTACCTATACGTGGTGTTATACCCAGAACCCTATATGGCTCCCGCTCTGCATCGTTGTGACATTGATGTCGTTCTGGATTTACAAAAGAGAGGGCGCATCTGGTAAGCCTCGGCGACAGAGCACGGATCGATCATCCAGCAGTCTTCAGGCTTGGCCGTCTGCGCCAAAAGATCTCACCTGATAGGATGCTATCTGCTCATCGTCCGCTCGTGCTATTACCTTGCGCAACGGCAGTGTGGCTCAGGCACTGCCTGGAAAGGTTCTCGGACAAGGCGGGACGGCTACTAAGCTAAACGGCTAAGCCGAGCCTGGCTCAGACATCTGGCGATGACGCTCGGCTTTTTCCTGCTCAGACTCGGTGCGATTGGGACCTTCGCCTTCCTGCTCAACTTCCGGCCCGCCCCCGTAGACCTCGGCTTGCCCGGCCATCAAGGCATTGAATCCCTGCTGCGCCACCAATGCAGGATCATTCTTCTTGCCTGAGCCGACCTGAGTATCATCCTCACCGGCCCGGTGGAAAAAGTTGGTTTCGGTCGGTCCCGGCATCAATACCGTTACGCTCACACCGGTTCCCTTCATCTCATTGCCAATGGCATTCCCAAACGACCGCACAAAGGCCTTGGACGCTCCGTATACTGTCTCGAATGGAACAGGTGAGGTTCCCGAAATCGAAGAGGTTAAAAGTATGCGACCTCGCCCTTGAGCCACCATGTCCCGACTGAATAACTTGGCAAGGTGTACTACAGACACCACATTGATCTGAATGAGGTTAAGCTCGCTCTCCAGCGTCGTCTCCGCCTCGGTACCCGGTACGAAACTGCCGCCAACGCCTACACCCGCATTGATGGCAATCGCATCAACTGGGCGGCTCAATGCACGAAACGCCGAATAGAGCTGCTCCACTCCTTCATAGGTTGCGAGGTTAACCGCCGCACATTCGACCTGAGCGCCTAGGGCCTGCAATGTCTGCCGGACCTCATCCAGGCCGTTGCCCCGCGACGCGATAAGCAGGTCGAAGCCGTTCTGAGCGAATTGCCGTGCCAGCTCCAGCCCTATGCCATTCGAGGCACCTGTTACCACCGCCAGAGGTTTGTTCGTCTGAGTCATGCGGGTTACTCCATAAAGGTCATAGGCGGTATGACCTACTGGAGGCCGGGGCGACTCCCTAACCAACCGTATAAAAGTAGCCTGTCGCCACTACAAAACAGTTCTGGCAGCGAGTCGGTAGCCACGCTAAACCATAGGGTGAAAATAAAACTTCAACTGCCCTTGAACAAACGAATCGCTTCCCCCATATATGTAAATGCCGAAAGAGGAAAGCCCGCTTTCTTCAGATTCTGCCTTTTACTATCAGGCACTTGACAACTCGGCTGTTCATTTATACAGTGAGCAGTACTCATCAAGGGGGCGATTAGGATTCGACGCCGGTAACAAAACTTGAGGAGCATGCCGAGCTGGTAGCAGACCTCGTAAATTAGCTGCTGCAAACTTATAGTTGCCAACGACGACAACTACGCTCTAGCTGCTTAACGCGGCTAGCAGTCGCTAGGGGATGCCTGTAAACCCGAAACGACTGTCAGACAGAACAGGATCGCCGCCAAGTTCGCTGTAGACGTAACGGCTAAAACTTATACAGATCGCCCCAAGCGCCCTGCCCATCGGGCCGCTAAGGGTTAACTCTAGTAGATTGGGCTAAGCATGTAGCGCCAAGAGCGGAGAGCTGGCGGACGGGGGTTCAAATCCCCCCGCCTCCACCAAGCATAAAGGGCTAGCCAAACGGCTAGCCCTTTTTTATTGCCTAAAATCAGCTACTGTTAGAAATAAGGCGATACAATGGCATTTTGATATTTTAATGTTCCACAGTCTGCACCATGGCAGGCGCTACTAACGACATGGTTGGATAATGAAATACAAGGCTTGGTTACTCGCCATAGCAGGATGCCTGGCTTCCCAGGTCGTCCATGCAGGTGAGCTGACGGATGAGAATGACGAGTTCAGAGAGCGGCGCTCCGTAATCTGGACGGGTGATAAATCTGCCAACGATCTGGTGTTTACCGTATCGGCTAGCCAGGCGACAACAAGCTCAGGCGGTAAGATCACAACATACATTGCCAAGCTGTCCAGCATTGGCAACGAAGCCCGCTTTGGCGATTGCCGCTTTGCTCGCTGGACGATTGACGGCAAGGTCTTCTATGAAATGGAAGGCAAATACAAGCTCAACACCTTTCGTGACATCTACGGCGAAGACTTCACGACGCCCGTGACCCGGGAAGCGCTCGAGTACGTTGCGTCCGGCCAGCGCGTGGAATACAGGGCCTGCGATGTTAAAGGCAAGCTATCTGACGATGATCTCGAAGGGCTTCAGCGCCTCTTGGATGTTACCGAAGGCTGACCTTTCCATCAGCAACTGGGCATTATTCGCACTATGCAATTACCGCTCATTTCAGACTAAAGGCTAACCGGAGTTAGCCGATACCGTAGATACCAGGCAGCAACGTGAGCTGCCGCACTCATTCGTGAGTAGTCTAAGACGCTGCTAAGGATAGAAAAGTGTTCTACTGTCTCGGCCTGATACTCTTTGCTGCAGGATCCTTCTGCCTGTTTTTTGCGCCAGAGGACCTTCAAATCGTTATCGAGGGTGTATTGCTGATGGCTATCGGCTTTACTTACATTCTTGAAGGCAAACGCAGCCAGCGCAAGCTAAAGGCACTGGCATCCTGCCGCTATTCAAGTCTGCATATTCCCGGTCGATAATAAGGCGGGTCTGGCAGTTTCCCTCTCTTTCTGCCCGACCCTAAGCCCCGAGCAATCGGGGCTTTTTATTGCCTGCGTCTATCACGGCTGAGCATGCAGATAAAGACGCATCAAATGAAAACAGGGTCTTTTAAGAAGCCCCATACAAAAAGGGGATGTTCATGACATCCCCTTTCTCTAGTGCCTTATCGCCGCTGTGCTTAGGCGGCTTGCCCTTCCAGCGCAGGCTTTTCATCGGCACTCAACTGACCGTTGATGGCGATGCGTTTGGGCTTGGCCTCTTCCGGTACTTCACGTACCAGATTGATGTTGAGCAGGCCATTCTTCAAGCTCGCGCCCTTCACCTCGATATGATCAGCCAGGCGGAAGGACAGCTTGAAGGCACGCTGGGCGATGCCCTGGTGCAAGTAGGTCACGCTGTCGGCGCTCTTCTCACGGCGGCCGCTCTTCACGGTCAACACGCCCCGCTCCACTTCAAGCTCAAGGTCGTCTTCGGCAAGGCCGGCAGCCGCGATCACGATGCGATAGCGATCGTCGCCATGCTTTTCCACGTTATAGGGTGGATAGGAGCTGCCCGACTCGTTGCGTAGCGCGGATTCAAACAGGTCATTGAAGCGGTCGAATCCAACGGAATGGCGGAACAAGGGAGCAAGAGAGAATGCAGTGTTCATATAGGGAATCTCCTGAGTCATCAGCAAGTTTCAACGCAAGGCCCGGCTTCGGCGCCCCGCAGAACTCCATATAGGAACCCGCTCGTTTTTTTCAAGTAGTACGCCCGACGAACGGTAAGTCATGGATCTATAGTCGGACTGATCGAATCAGACAAATCAAACAGAATGGAGCAGGATTTAATCCTGATAGACGACGTTGGCGACCAATAAACCATCTTTTGGGCGATAGCCTATTCACGAACAGCCATAGAGACTTGGCCCGTTTTGCCTGATTGCCATGAGCGTTAGGGCGAAACTCCAGGCTGGCGTCCCGAGGGGCAGGCAGTGCGGGCGATCCGTGCATGGACGTTATCAACGATCAAGGAGAGAGTCTCTATGTTCAGTTTGAAACCTCTTGTACTGGCGGTATCTGCTCTGACCAGCTTTTCGGCCATGGCAGCATTCGATTCGGCCACACTAACTCAGGAAGGCAATAACAACGAAGTAATCCTCAACCAAAGCGCCGGAACCTACAACACGGCGACGCAGACGCAAACCGGCGATGACAATCAGGCTATTGCCGAACAGACAAACAGTAACAACAGCACGATAGAGCAGGTTCAAGCTGGCAACGCCAACCTAAGCCGAGCAACTCAGGCCTATGCCGAAGAGAGCAGCATCACCACTGACCAGAACGGCAGCAATAACACGGTACTGGCAGGACAGGATGACGTTTCAACCAGTACGATTACCGTCACTCAAGGCGGTGATGCCCACACGGTAGCTGTCCAGCAGATCGGTACGACCGACTCTACCGTTACGGTCTATCAGGAGGGCACTGGACATACCTCATCCATTACCCAGGCGGGCTCAAACAACCTGGCTGAAGCCTATACATATGGCAGCAACAACACGGTGAATGCCAATCAGCAAGGCGCCTTCATGGGCGGTCAATACGGCTCGGATCTAACGATGTTTTTTGGGCAGAGCGGTGATTCGAACGTGGTGAATGCCAGCCAGCAGGGATTCGATAATGAACTCTGGACCGGCCAGTATGATGCGAATAACACCATAACGGTTAAGCAGTCCGGCTTTGGTAACGGTCTTCGACTCGCTCAATATGAAAACAATAACGTCATGACCAGCGAGCAGGCTGGAAGGAACAATACGCAGGCCATGACTCAGTCCGGCAACAACAACGAATTGAATATCAGCCAGGACGGTATGGACCAGCGCGCAACCTTGATCAGCCAGGGAGACAACAACGAAGTCAACATCACCCAGAACGGTACGATTGGAGGGGTAGATATCACGCAAACAGGGAATGACAACCTCGTCAGTACCACCCAGAGCGGAGACTTCCTGCTCTCTACCATCACCCAGACCGGCGATGTAAACCAAATTCAGCTCAACCAGACCAACGCTTGGAGCCAGGCCTATATCCAGCAAACAGGAACAGGCAACTCCGCAACGGTTAGCCAGTAATCGTGTCTTTCAGGTGGTTGGCCAAACGGGTCCAGCCGCCTGAGTTTCATAACCAACCGTTTATCTGCCAGTAACCGGCCTTACACAACCTTTACCTTCCTCCTCTTTTTCTTTACAGCGCTTCGTTGTTTTATTGAATAGCCGGTTTCTTTTATATAGCCGGGCTCCTGAGGAGGAGACGTTCATGATTCGTCAAATACCCAAGATTGCGCTTCTGGTAGGTTGCCTCGCAGCGGCCGGCCAGGCCTCCGCTCACGGCGGACATGGCCCAGGGCCTGCCATTTTCGGAGCCGTGGTCGGGGCAATCGTTGGCGGAGCGATTGTGGCTAACTCACGCGCAGCTGAAGCGCCTGTCTACGTACAAGCGGCTCCACCGCCGCCCCAGCCACAGGTGGTTTACTACCCGGCGCAGCCTGTCTATTACGAGACCCAGGTTGTACGCGTAGCTCCTGCTCCGCCGCCACATTATTACTATGGCCCGCCACCTGGCTATTACGGCCCCCCGCCGCGCTGGTAGCTGGAAGAAGCCTCGCTTGATGCGAGGCTTCTTCCTATGAGGCCAAGGCGCTGCTGATCCACAGCCGTTGCACTGACGCACAGGCGCTAAAGGTTCGAATGCTGAGCCTTAGCCTTCGCTCATTGAACCCTCTCCGCAGACTCACGCACCACCGGCCGCACATGGCTGATCACAAAACGACTTTCCGGGAGAGCTGGAATACGCGTGATATCGATCGACAGATCCTGCGGGGGTACGTCATAACGCATCCACTGCGTAAGCGCCTTGACTGCCACCTTTAGCAGCTCGATCGTAATCCACTCACCGGGGCAGCGATGGTTCTGATGATGATCGCCACCGCCTTGAGTGACAAAACCGAACGGGTTTTCGTCCCAGGTCAGAAACCGCTCAGGATCAAATCGCTCAGGGTCCTTCCAGATTCTCGCATCATGATTGATGCCATAGAGATCCAGCAGAACGCGAGTTCCCTTGGTAAAGGGATAGCCTTTCCACTCGAAGTTCTTGCGAACACGCGCCACTGTAAAGGGAAAGAACGAAAAGACGCGCCGCACTTCTTGTACAAAGGGTTCCAGCATGCTCGGCTCGTCGCGCAGCCGTTGTTGCCACTCGGGGTGCTTGTTCAGGGCCCAGGCAGCAAAGACTACAAAGCGTGCAACCGCTACGGTAGGCCTCAGCACATTGAGAATTTCGACCGCAGCCGTTTTAGGGTCAAGCCGGTTGCCATCACTGTCCTTATGGTGACTGAAGACATGCAAGGCCGTTTGCGGAGCCGGATTCAACGCACCCTGACGCACCTGCGTGACGAGATCTGCAATCCAGGCTTCAGCTTCTTTGCGGGCCTTTCGGCCATTGAGGTGCCGAAGCCCTATTCCACCCGCGCCATCAATCAGAGCGGTGAGCTGCGAACGGCGCTTGGCTACATCACCCTCGGGCAGCGGCACGCCGGACCACTCACAAACGACCCGGCAGAGCTGAAACTGGGCTGCATAGAGCAGGATAACTTCGTGATTACCGGACCAGGCGGAAATGTCTCGCTGCCATTGCTCGGCGTACCGGGCCGTCAGTCGTTGGATATTGTCGGGCGTCATCAATGACATGAACATCTGCTTGCGCACGCGGTGCGCCTGCCCGTCCAGCCCTTGAATGGAGCCAAAGCCAAACAGGGTCTTTTTCAACATACGGGGGGCGGCCGCTTCCCGCATGAAAAGCGACTCGTCGTAAAATAGCCTGGCCCCCTCCTCCCCGGACAGACAGATAGTGTTCTGCATGAGCAGGCGCGCCTGAAAAACATCGCTCTGGTAACGACGGCAGCGCTCAGGGATGTAGCGGTATCCCTCCTTGAGCAAGGTGATAGAGCTGTCCAGATGGGGGTCTTTAGGGATCGCTGACATAAACGACGGCACTCCAATTGATCGACTTGCACATTGCCGTAACGCTCTACCGATGGGCAGGCGAACGCACGCGTGATGCCTTAATCGACCCTGCAGACACGCCAAAGGTGCTGTATGTAGCGACCAGCCGTCAGACTAGCGAAAGCTGCGGCTTAGAAAAGGGGACCCTTTCAAACCAAACCGCCAGGGCACATCGCGCGCCTTGGTGATACCGATCCGTGGTCCTGAAATCGTCTCAAAAGGCGCTGACGGTGCGGTCAAATCGAGGCCTGGCGACTCCAGTACAAGCCCGTCGTGCTCTCCGGTAACTCCCAGAGCCTGACACACACGCCCCGGGCCTGCACATAGCAGGCGTAGCGTATCGAGTCCGCGGCGCTCACGCATGATGTCAATTCCTTCCAGGGGCTCCAATGCGCGGATCAGCACACCCGCACCATGCCCCGTGTCGCAGCAGACGATGTTCAGGCACCAGTGGATGCCGTAGGAGCGATAAACATAGAGATGGCCTGGCGGCCCAAACATGGTGGCGTTACGCCGCGTAAGCCCGGAAAAGCTATGGGAGGCCGGGTCTTCGCGATCATAGGCTTCGGTCTCGACGATCCGCCCGCCTACACCATTAACGGTAAAAACCCAGCCAATTAGTTGATGCGCCACCTCATGGGCAGGAGATGCAAAATCAATCGGTACAGTCAAGGTCATATTGCCTATACAGTTTAGAGACACATGACACTCCTGAGGACCTCAGGTGCCGTTGAACGATCATTCCAGATTGAACGTGTGCAACCTTATCGGCCGATCTTGATGTTGCTTTAACAGGAATTTTCTAAACGCTTGGTAGGAATTTTTTAAATCTGACATGTATCACAAAACCCATATGATCCCAAAATAGCCCACGCCTGATAACAATCATGAACAACCTAGTGCCCAACCCCGCGAACGAGTCCAAGCGGATTGCAGAAATCCGGCAGCTATGCCTGATCAATCCGGAACCGGATCGCGCTTTCGACAGGATTGTTGCGCTGGCTGCCGAGTTGTTTCAGGTCCCGATTGCCCTGATCTCAATTATCGATACTCACCGGCAATGGTTCAGTGCAAGCGTCGGGCTTACCATCAGCGAAACGCCGCGTGAGCACTCCTTCTGTAACCATGCCATCTTGAGTGATGAGCTTTTCATGGTCAGCGATGCTACCCAAGACCATCGCTTCAGGGACAATCCGCTGGTTACGGGGGAGCCTCATATCCGCTTTTACGCAGGCGCTCCCCTACTGACTCAACAAGGCCTTGGGCTGGGCAGTTTATGCATCATTGATACAAAGCCACGGCCTCCTCTGGATAAGCATCAGGTAAAGCTGCTGAGTCAGCTTGCCGAGCTGGTCATGGCGCGTGTGGAAACGCTGCGCAACCTCAACTTCATTGATCTACCGACAGGCCTGTTCAATCGCCCTCGCCTGGAGAGAGATGTCTCGACCTTTTTCTCGGACCAGGATCTTCCGATCACGCTGGTGGCAGTTGATGTGATTGCGCCCCGCATCCTCAACGATATCGTCAAAGCGTTGGGCTATACGTTTTCAGAACAGCTCATGCTTCTGATCAGGGACCGCCTACAGGCTGTTGTACCCAGGGATCTTGCACTTTACAGAATCAGTCCTACACGCATTGCCTTTATGTTGGCGAACATAGAAACGGAGACAACTGAAACGCTTTACAGGCACATCCTCGAGTCCTTTGAGGCGCCGCTGGTTTGCGACACCATCCCCATCCAGACGCAGATAGGTCTGGGCATTCTGGTCCTTAACAAGGAAAAGGCACGCTCGACGGACTGGATACGTTCGCTGGTCAGCGCGGCAGACGATGCACGGGAAAACAATGCTGGGTGGGAGATGTATAGCCCACGCCGCGACCACGCGCAGCAGCGCGCCTTTCGCCTGCTGAGCGCACTGACGATAGCACTTCAGGCGGACGATCAGCTCAGGCTCTACTTCCAGCCTAAAATCCAGCTGGCTACCAGTGAGTGTACGTCTGTGGAAGCCCTGCTCCGCTGGCGCCATCCTACGCTAGGCGACATCAGCCCAGGCGAATTCATACCGCTGGCTGAAAAGACGTTCCTGATTCGCTCAGTCAGCCTGTGGGTACTCAAGGCTGCGGTCAAACAGGCGAAGGCATGGCAACAACAGGGACTGAACCTGACGGTAGCCATCAACGTATCCGCGGCCGATCTGGACGATGAAGTGTTTACCGATACGCTGACTGCCCTTCTCAGGGAATATGATCTGCCGGCGCAGCGGCTGGAGGTGGAGTTTACCGAGGGCGCCCTGATCCGGCAGACCGAAGTTGTGCAGCGCCAACTGGAGCGCATCCATGATCTCGGGATCGTCATCGCTATCGATGACTTTGGTACGGGCTACAGCAACTGGTCGTATCTGCGGGATATTCCGGCGTCTGTGGTCAAGCTTGACCAGTCCTTCATCCACAATACGCTTCGGCAGGAAAAGGATAAACGCATCGTCAAGGCCATGATCAAACTGGCCAAGGAGATGGACTACCGGGTAGTGGCTGAAGGCATCGAGACCGAGGAGATCTACAAGCTGATGCGAAACTGGGGATGCGATGAAGGTCAGGGCTACCTCATGGCTCGTCCCATGCCGGCCCTTGCCCTGCTTGAATGGCTCGAGAGCAGACCGCTTCGCTATTAAAGTTCCTCCTGAGTCCTATCGAACAACAAAGCCGTCTAGCAATTCTCAGCCTCTTAAGGCGGTTTTCTTATCAATGGGATAAACCCTTACTTTTTCTGTCACATCATGAACCGATAGAAAAAAGTATTACTTATGGAATCCGGTAGATCCTCCCTCAGCGCCTTGAGCCCTGGTGAACTGGCCCAACTGGTATTGGCCAATACCTCTGACTATGCCGTGGTCGTGTCTGACCTGTCAGGGACCATCGTGGACTGGAACCCCAGCGCGGAAAAGGTCCTGGGCTGGACGGCAGCCGAAGCCATTGGCCAGCCGATATCTATTTTCTTTACACCAGAAGATTGTGCACAGGATCGGCCTAACGTTGAGATGACAGAAGCCGCCCAATGCGGTTGTGCTAAGGATGAGCGGTGGCATATCAAGCAGGATGGCACACGCTTCTGGGCCAGCGGCGAGATGAGTGCGCTGCGCAGGGATGGCGTGCTGATGGGCTATTCCAAGATCCTGCGTGATCGCACACCCGAGCGTCTTGCTGCAGAGCGCCTTCGACTGGCTCAACAGGTAGGAGAGATCGGAACGTTCGAATTGCACCCGGATCAAGGACGCATAACTGTGTCTCGGGAGATGTGCCAGCTTTGGGGGCTGCCTGAGCAGGAGAGCTTTCAGATCGAGGAGCTGATTGCACTCATCCATCCTGAAGATCGCGCACGTGTTATCACCAACAGTCATGAGTTTTTAGAGGGTGCGTTGGATTACGTCGAGTATCGTATCCGCAGGCCTGACAACGGAGAGGAACGCTGGATGGCTCGTCGAGGCGAGCCTATCTTGGTCAATACCCGTGAAGGCATGCGTTATTTTGGTGTGTGCTACGACATCACCGATCGCAAGCGGGCCGAGCAGGCTCGCCTTGAAAGCGATGCTCGCTTGCGCAACCTTACCCAGGAGATGCAGGAAGGGTTTTTCGTCGCAGAGCCCATCCTGGACGCAACAGGCCATATGGTTGACTTCCGTTTTATCGAGGTCAACCCAGCGTTCAGCCAGCTAACCGGGCTTCCGCCCGAGCAGGTGCAAGGCCGGACCCTCCGCGAAGCACTACCTCATATCGATGACACGCTGATAGAGGGTTATGCACGCTTCATACGTCATAACGATCCCGTACATTTTGAACTGCAGCTGCAGGCGTTGGAAGGTCGTTGGTTCGAGTCCTGGTTAAGGCGTCTGGACCCTACCCGCTTTGTTGTGCTCTTTCTGGACGTCACCGCGCGCAAGCAGGCCGAAACCGCCTTGTCGGAAAGCGAAGCACGCTTCAAGGCCATCACGAACTCCATTGACCAGATGGTCTGGGCCAGTCGCCCGGATGGTCATCATTACTACTTCAACGAGCGCTGGTACGAATTCACCGGATCGGTGGCAGAACATACCGATGGCGACAAGTGGATTGAGATGGTTCACCCCGATGATCGTGAGACCACTTGGGCGTCTTGGCAGCAATGCCTTACAAGTGGCGAGCCCTACCGCACAGAGTTTCGGCTTCGCCATCGCTCCGGCCAATACCGCTGGGTGCTCGGACGGGCTCAGCCGGTACGTAATGAGCGTGGTGCGGTCGAGGGCTGGTTTGGTACATCGACCGATATTCAGGACATCATCGATGCTCGCGAGGTCCTTTCCCGCTCACGGGAGGAGCTTGAAAGGCAGATTGAGCTACGCACGCGCGAGCGTGATCGAATCTGGCGTTTAAGTAACGATCTGATGAAGGTCTGCCAACTGGATGGCCGACTCATTTCGGTGAACGAGGCCTGGTACGAGACGCTAGGCTGGTCGGAAAACGATCTGCTTGGCAGAAACTATCTTGAATTCATTCATCCTGATGATGTTGACCGCGTCACGCATGGGCTCAGCATCATTGATCAGGAACGGCGGGCCCGTTCCTACGAGGTACGCCTGCTCCACCAGAATGGCAACTATAGGTTGACCTCCTGGACAGCCGTACCCGAGGAAGGATTGATCTATTCGGTTGGTCGGGATATTACCGAGCAGCGTCAGCTTGAGGATCAACTTCGTCAATCCCAGAAAATGGAAGCTGTCGGTCAGCTCACCGGCGGTATCGCCCATGACTTCAACAATCTGCTGACGGGCATTATCGGCTCGCTGGACCTGATGCAGCGCCGTTATGAATCGGGGCGTGCCCAGGATCTGGAACGCTATATGAGCGCTGCCGTCACGTCGGCGCAACGTGCAGCCGCCCTCACCCAACGCCTTCTGGCTTTTTCGCGGCGCCAGGCTCTGGATCTCAAACCGGTCAACCTGAACACCCTGGTTGCGTCGATGGAGGAGCTGCTCAGACGCACCATTGGTGAAAAGATAGCCCTCGATACGACGCTTGCAGCAGGATTATGGCCGGCGCTTACCGATACGAATCAGCTGGAAAGCGCGCTGCTTAACCTTGTGATCAATGCCCGTGATGCCATGCCCGAGGGCGGAACGATCACTATTGCCACCTCCTCGGCGCACTTTGATGAGCACACTGACGATCCACACCTGACATTGGCGCCAGGTGACTATGTCGTGCTGTGTGTAAACGATACCGGGACGGGCATGAGCCCAGAGGTTATCGAGCGCGCCTTTGATCCGTTTTTCACCACCAAACCCATCGGTCAGGGTACCGGTCTTGGCTTGTCCATGATTTATGGCTACGCCAAACAATCCAAGGGACAGGTCCGTATCTTCTCCACACAGGGTAAAGGTACAAGCGTCAGGCTATATCTACCTCGATACCGTGGCGCGCTGGATGAGCACGCGATCAATACCGAAAGACAATTGCTTAAAGGCTCCGGAGAGACCGTATTGGTCGTGGAGGACGAAACCATTGTCCGCTCGCTGATCGTCGAAGTGCTCGATGAGCTGGGCTATAGCTCGCTTGAGGCGGTCGATGCGCAGCAGGCGATTCCTCTGCTACAAAATGGTCAACAGATCGATCTGATGATCTCCGACGTGGGGCTGCCGGGAATGAACGGCCGCCAGCTGGCCGATGTAGCCAGAACCCTGCGACCGGAGCTGAAGATCCTGTTTGCTACAGGCTATGCCGAAGGCGCCCAGGTCGAAGGCTACCTGGGCGAAAACATGGAGATCATTACCAAGCCGTTCAATGTGGATGCCTTGGCCAGCAAGATTCAAGAGATGATCAAGGCTCAAGATTGATGCGCGTCAGGAGACTAAGAATCATGCCCCTTTCCCGAAGGGCATGACTCATATCACGAGGCGCCTGAATAAGCCCGTATAAGGCAAGATTGTCAGGGTTGTGCTCCACAAACGCATTCAACGACCCTATATCAATAGGCCATTACGCCTTGCTGGCGATCGGCTTTTGCGCTTTTAGTGTCCAAAAGCAGGCAAATACCTTTAAAATCCGTCGCTTCGCTCAATGGCCGTACGTGAAAAACGAACCTTTAGCGGGACAGACTGATCCTGTACGGCGTGTATTCAACTCGCGTGAAGGGAACGCACGAACCCCGTCTTTGCCAACATCGCCCCGCTTTCTTATAAGTTGATCTTGCCATGACCCAAGCTACAAACCCCTTTCTGAACTGGCTGATGCGCTCCAGTCTGGTGACGCAGATTCTCATCGGACTGATCGCCGGCATCGTGCTTGCGCTCGTTGCGCCCTCTGCGGCCCAGGCCACAGGTTTCATCGGCTCCGTGTTCGTCACAGCCCTGAAAGCGGTTGCGCCGATCCTGGTATTTGTTCTGGTAGCGTCCTCCATTGCCAATCACAAGCAGGGACAACCTACCCATATCAAACCCATCCTGTGGTTATATGTAATCGGGACGCTGTCTGCATCGATAATTGCCGTACTAGCCAGCTTTCTCTTCCCATCCACCTTAACGCTGGTCGCTCATACCAGCGATATCAGCCCACCGGAAGGGATCAGCAGCGTATTGCAAACATTGCTGCTGAGCATCGTCGACAACCCGGTCAACGCGCTTATCAATGCCAATTTCATGGGTATTCTAGCTTGGGCCATTGGCCTGGGCATTGCCTTCCGCCATGCCAGCGAGACGACCCGTACCATGTTCACTGATCTGGCGGATGGCGTTTCGAGTATTGTTCGCTTCGTGATTCGCTTTGCGCCGCTCGGCATTTTCGGTCTTGTATCCTCGACCCTGGCAACGTCCGGGTTTGATGCCCTGGCGGGTTACCTGCATCTTTTGGTCGTATTGATTGGTTGCATGCTGCTGGTGGCCTTTGTGGTTAACCCGCTCATCGTGTACTGGAAAACACGACGCAACCCCTACCCCCTTGTCCTGACCTGCCTGCGCGAGAGTGGCATCACGGCGTTCTTCACCCGTAGCTCGGCTGCAAACGTACCGGTCAACCTGGGCTTGTGCGAACGGTTGGGCCTGCACGAGGACACCTATTCGGTTTCGATTCCGCTAGGCGCCACGATCAATATGGCTGGCGCAGCCATTACCATTACTGTGCTAACACTGGCTGCAGTCGAAACACTGGGTATTTCCGTTGATATTCCGACGGCCCTTCTGCTTAGCATAGTGGCCGCGGTTTGTGCCTGCGGTGCGTCAGGCGTCGCGGGCGGTTCGCTGCTGCTGATCCCACTGGCCTGCAGCCTGTTCGGGATTCCCAGTGAAATCGCCATGCAAGTGGTAGCGGTAGGCTTCATTATCGGGGTGGTTCAGGACTCGGCAGAAACCGCCCTGAACTCTTCCACCGATGTGATCTTTACGGCAGCGGCCTGTCAGGCCAAGGAAGCCTGATAGTTAGGCAGCGGAAAGAAACCTCCCTTTCCGCTGCCCTACTCCAGCCACTCAGGCAGGCTCGACTGTAATCTTTGGCGTGCCGTTCTGGGTCTGCACCTTGACCCTTCCAGGGGTGTATTCGACGAGGTGGCCCCCGTCAAAGATAAAGGAATAATCCGAGCGATCAGCTGACATGCTGAGCAACCGGTCCCTGTAAACAAGGACGGTCAGCGACCCTTCCTTCTGTATATGATCCGGTTTACCCATCGAGCCTACGAGTTGCTGCTCGGTCATGTACCGCTCAATCTGAACATCCTGAGCGGTCTGGTCATTCTTGTTCCCATGGGTACACGCTGCCAGGAGCGCTAGGGAAAGCATCACGATTGTCTTGCGCATGAATCTTCATCCTTTTCCGGCCCGGCAGCACTCACGGCTGCACGCCATGCCGAACCCTGATTGACATCGCTACGCTCAAGGCCCGGTCATCCTTAAAGGACTTCAACCCAGTCGTAACGATTCCTTCCGACTCGCTTTCTGTGATTTCGTTCGCAGCGGTTGGAGGCTCAGACAGGATGGAGGTCAAGAAACAGATGAGATGGCTACATAAGCTCAAGGAAATCAGCGCTTTCCTGGCTGCTTACGTCCACGGAAACGGTTGCGATTGAGCAGTACATAACCGATGAACTGGACAACTGCCGACAAGACTAGGGGCGTCAGGTGACCCGCGTCACGAGGCGCTCTTTCAGGACCGATCAGCGGCACCAGAGCCGTTACCAGCCCCACTACTCCGCCTACGAACAGCACCAGGCCGATCCAGGTCAATGGGCGTACTTTGGATTTGGAGTCGTTCATTCGATTACTCGGCTAGTTTCTAGGCGCACCTATTCTATCGGATCGTTCGCCTGACTGCCCCCGGTCGGTTGTGCTGAACCGAAACGGTTTCTTACCTTCAAATCTGTATGTTGCCTTCGCAACCCAATCCCATTCCGATTCCAACCGCGAGTATTCAGCATGCGTATTGCTTGTCTTGCCTGGGGCTCCCTGATCTGGAAGCCCGGCCCGCTTCCATTGGCTTCTGCCTGGAGGAACGATGGTCCAAGGTTGCCGGTAGAGCTCTGCCGCACCTGTGACGGTGGAGAATTAGCGGTTGCCTTGTCTTCAAGCGCACCGGATAGCCCCACGTTCTGGGCACTGTTGAATGTTCAGGACATTGATATCGCCCGTGAATTGCTACGTGATCGCGAGCAGATCAACCGTGAACGTCCTGAATACGTAGGCAGTATTCCAGGCGAATACGAAGGTCCGTATGGTGAACGCATTCGAGCCTGGGCTGACCACAGGGAGCTGGATGCCGTGGTCTGGACGGCTTTGCCTCCCAAGTCAAGGGATGAAGAGGGCCGTATGCCTTCCGTTGATGAAGCCATTGCTTATCTTGATGGGCTTGAAGGGGGTATTCGAGACCATGCCTGCAACTATGTCAGGCAGCTTCCGCTTGAAATCAGAACGCCTTATCGCACCGCGATCGAGCAGCGCCTGGGCTGGATACCTGTTGATCAATGACCGATTCCTAACAACGGACAGTTGAGTTCATCGGCGAAGCATGGATTTAATACACTTTGTGTCCCGGATAATCCGGGAGCCGCCTGTTGTCCTGTCACATGACCTCACATAACGCTTCTGCTCTGACTCTGTTTCGCGGCCCTGGTGAGATACGTGCCCTGGCAAGGGACCTTACAGTATTGAACAAGCCGTTTACTTTGAGCCAACTTGCCACCGTCATTATTAATGTTGCAAGCCGCAAGCAAACTATCAAACTTAATTGATATAAGTGCATTGGTATAAACAAAACCCTCAAGACAGGCTCTATCTTGAGGGTTTCAGAAATACTTTATTGTTGAGCAAACCGCATAGAAACATTGAATCCATTTAAAATAACGGCCCAATATTCTTTTCAAAGGCAAATAAATACCCTGATCCGCTAAACAGGATCCTATGAAGTAGTTTTGCTTTTATTCTTATGCGGTAAAAGCCACAGGGCTTGAAAGAAGCGTAATCAGGTCAGCAGCGGCGTTTCTTGGGCAGCACGGCTGATGTCTTCGATGATCTGCTCTTTTTGCACTTCAGTCAGTGAATTCCACTGCTTCTGTGCGAAAACGGTAAGACTGAATACGATATAAGCCGAGAGGACGCCAATAACCAGCCATTCCATGATCGATACGCCCTCTCGACGACGTTTCGATGCACCTTCTTTAGTTCTCACGTTACCTCCACACAAGATATTTAAAAAATCGATTCAGCTGCCTGAAGACGCAAGCTTAATATCCAGCGGTCACATCAAAGGCAGCAAGCTAACTAATAGGAGCAAAATACCTGACGAGCGGTTATTAACCAGTCAAATGACTGCAACCGTTAATTCTTGTCGTTAGGTATCGGTTTAAAAGACTACTTCTTGATAGTCGTAGCGACTTATTCTTGACCTAGCGGCATGTCAAATGGATGACTTGGCCGGGTTTCAGGGAGAACCGGTTGTCCCAGTACTCGATACAAGCGTCGTGGCTGTTTCGAGGGTCAGAAGATAAGGACAATATCCGGTCTTTCAACGCGACATTCAGCCGCACCCCTTTGTACTCGATATCCAACGAAACATTGTCGAGCGCAGCAGGAGGCGCAGGCATCACCTGTAAACAGGCCACACTGGGCACTATCCCCAGGTAATGCCGCTGCAGGACATCCAGCGACCCAGCCATGGCGCCCAGATGAATCCCTTCCTGAATGCCGCTATCAGAAGGTGCATCCAGGTCGGTACGCAAGCTCTGCCTGAAGTAGTCCCAGGAGCGCTCCGCATCCAGACGAGCCAACGCACCCGCACAAACCACTTTCGACAAACTGGACTCATGCGTGATACGTGCCAGGTAGTAGTCAGCCGTTCGCCGAATCTCAGCCAAATGCTCGATATAGCCCAAGCGCGCAAAAAGCCGCTCCAGTTCCCGAGGCGGAAACAGGTAAAGTAGCATCAGCACATCGGCTTGCTTGGTCAGCTGATAATTATCGGTCTTGTCACCTTGAGCCTCCAGCATCCAGTCCAGGCGCGGCCGCCCATCTTGACGAAATTTTGGGGGCGGTAACTCCAGCCGGTCAAAGCCTTCAAACTGGCTAATCACGCCATCTCCCTGCACAGGGACATACAGCGTACGGCTGATCCGATCCCAATCCACTCGCTCCTGTGGCGTAACACCAAGCCGCTGTTGAAGTGCATCGGCTTCCTCGTCAGGTAGTAGATCAAGTAATTCCAGAGCCAGGGCCAACACCCAGGACGCCATGACATTGGTATAGGCATTGTTATCGAGCCCCGGCACATCGGTATTGGGATACCCGTTGTGATACTCGTCGGGACCAATAACGCCTTCGATTACATAGCGCCTCCGCTCTGGATCAAAACGCACCATGCTGGCCCAGAAGCGAGCAATTTCCAGAATCAGCTCGCCGCCGTTGTGGCTCAACAGGGAGCGATCTCCTGTGGCGAGATACAGCTGCCAGACATCATAGGCAATGGCTGAACCTACGTGCCGTTGCAGATAGGTATGGTCGGGCACCCAGTGATGGGACAATGGATTACACTGATAAGGAGGGGTTTCCTCCCCTCCGGTTCGCCCGCTTCTCCAGGGGAACATCGCTCCGCGATACCCGCTCCTGCGCGCCAACGCCCGTGCCATGTCGAGGCGAGCATAGCGGTAGTTCACTACCGTATGAGCAAGCTCTGGAAAGTGAGTGGCTAGAAAGGGCACGGCAAAAATCTCATCCCAGAAGATCTGCCCAAAATATCCTTCCTGCCAACCTCTGGCAGGCCACCCCATGTCCTGACCAAGACTGTTGGGCGAAAGCGCCTGAAGCACATGGAAACGATGCAGGCGCAGGGGCAAGGCGAGATGATGCTCGGTCAGCTGCATGGCCATGCGGCCCCATAACCTGTGCCAATGGGCGGCGTGCCGCTGCAGGACGCTATCAAAATCGGAGCGCCGACGGAGTTGGTCGAGCATAATCGAAAGCGTTACCCCACTGTCCTCATGACGCGGGATTTCACCCTCGACCCTGACCGTTACATATTTCTCGATGATCAGCGTTCTGCCTTCAGACAGATCACAGGTAGCCTCAAGGCACAGGCAGTCGCCCATCACGGCCTGTTGCCAGGGACTAGCCGGCATACTTAGCCGGGTATGTGCCGCAACTGCTACCTCGCGGGACGGGTCATGCAGGGATGCCAACACCGCTGCGCCACCGTCAGCTTCGCTATGGAATCCAATGGTTTGCAGGCGTCGCCCCTCATAGGCTGCATCACGTTTGACCCCGGCATTTCTAACCCCGGCGTTGAGCGTCGAGCGCACCCGGATGCAGCCTCCCTCGGGTACGTACACCTCCCAGCGCAGTACACACAGATCAGGGTCGGCCATGCTGACCAGACGCGTCTCGCTCAACCGCACTTCACGCGTCGGCCCCATCATGAAAGTCATGTCGCGCCGCAGCGTGCCACGGTCCAGTGAAAGTACCTGGCGATAACGCTGAAGCTTGACAGAGGCGAGGTTGAACCACAGATCATCATCCAGCGCGAACGTGAGTCCGAACGGATCAGGCAGGTTGACCAAGGCCGACATGGCGATGCGCGTCCCATTCACCCTGCGTGGCGCATCGTCATACCAACCCGCACGATAAAAACCGGGGTAGTGCTGGTCGTCCCCCTGGCTCAGACGGCTTGCGCTAAGTTCCGGTGCACTGGCCCGCATACTGAGCACACCATTGCCCAGTGCCAGAAGTGCTTCACGGCGACGTTCGTCCGAGGGCTTGTACTCATTGAATATGATCTCGGTGCGAGTTGTGTTGAACGCATCATTCATGGAGATTGCGTACCCCTGCTCTCAGCCGGTCCGCCTGCTGCTCCACCTCCTCGCGCGAAGGATAGGCAGGTTGCGAGCCGTATCCTCTTACCGCCAGGTTGGCAGCAGCAACGCCTCGCAAAGCGGCTTCCAGCGGTGCGAGGCCTTCCAGCAGGGCAATCGACAGAACGCCTGTGAACGCATCACCGGCCCCCGTGCTGTCGACTACATCAGCCTCTCCTGCCGGAATAAGCGCTGCGTCCTCCTCGGTTATCAGCACACAACCGCCATCTTCCAGCTTGATGCACACAATCGAGACGCCCCACTCATGAAGCGTTCGAGCCGCTTCCAAGGCCGATTCGGGAGAGTCGATCGTGATGCCGGTGACTCCCTCGGCTTCGGAGGCATTGGGCGATACCGCCAGAACCTTGCTCAGCAATGCCTTTTCAACGCGGTCGGGAAAGGACAAGTCCATTACGACAGGAACGGTACGCTGGTCTGCCGCCTCGACAGCCTTACGCACTACCCAGGCAGGTATCTCATAGTCCACTGTCAGCAACGCCGGCGGAGCGGTCTGCCTGATCGCCTCAACCATGGCCTGGGCAGATGTCTCATCCCAGTGATCGTTGGCGTTGGTTGCCAAAACGATCTGTTTCTTGCCTTTGGGTGGGACCATGATGATGGAAACCCCGGTAGTCGCTCCGCGCGCCGTGCAAACCGAACCTATATCGACCCCTGCAGCCTGCAGAGGCGACAGGGCTTGTCTTGCCAGATCATCGTCTCCCACGCAGCCCAGCAGCCGAGACGTACATCCGAATACCGCACCCAAGTAGGCTACGTTGGCCGCTTTGCCTCCCGAAAGGCGAACGTGGTCATGAGCGAGCAAGGTTTCGGCACTACCTGGCTCCTCATCGAGCCGCATTTGAAAGTCTGCATTGATGCTGCCCAGGGATAGCAATGTAGAGCGGGTCAAGGCGTTTCTCCCATGAGAAAAGAGCACTAAGGAGGACTCGCTCCGACTGTCCAGGTTCGCTGAAAGCTCGTTTTTACCGATCGATTGCGCAACCAGGTGTAACAACAGGCTGTCCACCTTAGACTCATACGTAAGGAACGCCCATGACCTGTTGCCTGTTCGATATCAATGAAACACTGCTGGATCTGGCAGGGTTGGATTCGGTCTTTTTCCAGACCTTTGGTTCATCCACAGCGCGTAGTGCCTGGTTTGCCCAGACGCTGCAGAACGCCATGACCGCTACGATTACCGGCCCTAGCATTTCATTCGAGGAAGCTGGGCAGGCTGCGCTGACCATGCTGGCGCAGCGTGAACAGGTTCAGCTGTCAGAAGCCGATCGCCACCACGTTAAAACCGCCATGCGTATGCTGCCAGCGCACCCCGATGTCGAGCCAGCGCTTGAGCAGTTGCGCAAGTCAGGGGCTCGAATAGTCGCCCTGTCCAATAATGCACGCGAGCTGGTTGATGCCCAATTATCCACCGCTGGACTGCGTGGCTATTTTGATGAAGTGCTTTCGGCAGAAGATGCTCAGACTCTAAAGCCGGATGCGCCTGCGTATCTCCAGGCTGCCAAAACCCTGAATACAGACCCGAAACAGCTGTGGCTGATTGCCGTGCATGCCTGGGACATCGCCGGCGCCCAACGCGCAGGCTTCAAGACCGCCCTGGTTTCACGCACCGCTCAACAGGTACCCAGCCCATTGGCGCCACCTACAGTTCAGGGTTCTAACCTGACGGCAGTCGTCGAACAGATACTGACCCTGGAGTCAGCCTGAATAGATGTTTCTGTATGTTACTGATTCCTGAGCCCATCAGTGACTAATGCCGCGGCCTCCACGGCAGGCAGAGATCACAGCCAAACTGTATACCCATGCGCATCTGTCGCAGACAGAAAAAAAACGTAGAACTTTGCGGACCTGACCTATGTCAATGAAACCGTAACGTTGGTGTGGCTATCAGGTGAGGCATATGGATAATCCTTTTCAAGTTATCGCTGCGGCTTTCGAAGCTGATTACCGCGTCAATTTCCGTATTGAGCGCATGGATGGAAGCGTCACGCTGACCCTTTCGGACGATACCGGCACCAAGGCTCGTCGTCTGATTACCAAAGAGCAACTGCACACGCCGAAAAAGCTGGACCGCGTCATCGATGGCATTCGCCTGGGCATGGCGATCGACAGTGGCTGTGGTGTACCGGAGCTGTTGGCCTCCCTGTCGCCTTACAAGACGTATTCGATCTCCCGCTGAGCAAGTAGTAGCTGCATGTCTTCACCCAACGGCCTTGGTGGCGTCTCGATGACTTATGATCCTGCTGAGTCGATCGGCGCGCCCTCCTCTTTTAATACGGTAATTCCGCTAGCTGACGCGACGAACCTGTCGTCCAAAGAAAATACAGTCGTTACCGACGCGATCATGGCGACACGCTATGCGTTGGCATGTGATGAGCTGGCAGACGCGTTGGCCCCGCTCAAGGTGTGGCCAACACTGACTGACCTGCAGGGAACATTTTCCTTTAGCGTACTTGATCTGTACGGACGCGTTGCCTACCGCTCAACACGCATTCGTCAGGTGCAATACAGCGAACCCGGTTCGCTGAAAGGTACTGTCTCGGCAGCCCGACGCGCGCTGGCTGCGCAGGGCCTGGGTTTTCCAGTCTGGGATACAGGTCTTGAAAAACCGGACACCTGTCCGGAGGAAACGACAGCCCCTGCAGATCTGCCTTGCAAGGGCTGTCGTTTGATGGGGTGTAAGTACTAGCGTCAATGGCCAGCCCTACTTTTTAGCGCAACAGCAACACCCGCCAATGGCGGGTTTTTTGTTCTAAATCAACACGCATGACATCCAACAGGCAAAGCCTGCTGGATGTCGATTGAGCAAGCGCAATAACACGCTGTCATAGACAGACGCCTATGCCTCAATCAGCGTAACGCATTACGGTAGCGCCCGTGGCTCGCAAGGTAGCCAACGATTGCGGTGCCAACGCCCCCGCGCGAAGCGAGACGTCTTTGCGCATATCGTCGATCACGATTTGCAGCGCGCGGTCATCGCTTAGCTGGCGAGCGGAAATCACACGCGTAACTCGCGCATCGCTGCCCAAATCCTGTACGCAGAACACAACGCTTCCGTCAGGACGAGGCTCAGTTACCGAGCATTCGTAAGTTGGAAAGGCAGTCATCAGTTTTTCAGTTGCGCTATTCATCATTCCCCCATTCATTAAATAGTTTTACGTTTTATGAATGCGATGAAAAAGACAGTGACTTGGAAGCCAGAGTTCACAACAAAAACTTGAAATTCACGAAAAAATGCAATAGAAGTCGCGATCCTGCTGCTATCAATGCGCCATCTACTGGCAAAATGGGCGATTTAAAGACGAAGCAGAGCCATATACTCCCCTTCCTATCTCTATCAGCAGTGATAAAACTGACCTAATCCTGCATTAAAAAGGTAGCGATCTGTTCGCAATTGAACGGCCAATCCAGCTCTCGTCCACTTTCCAGGTGACGCAGTACCGGAATTCGCATGCCGTACC
This sequence comes from Pseudomonas sp. LTJR-52, assembly GCF_003691465.1. Taxonomy (NCBI): domain Bacteria; kingdom Pseudomonadati; phylum Pseudomonadota; class Gammaproteobacteria; order Pseudomonadales; family Pseudomonadaceae; genus Pseudomonas; species Pseudomonas sp. LTJR-52. The sequence goes on along the minus strand of NZ_CP033105.1, from coordinate 1,838,628 downwards.
GCTCCACGCCTCCGTCCAATTCCACAATATCAACGGCTTCGACCAGCAGACCATGCTCGACGAAGGGCATCAGTACCTTTTCCGCGTCATGACAGAGGTGGCAGGCTGCGGTAACCAACAACTGACAATGCGGGCTCATGGCCACCTCCTAAACGTGCAACATCTTTCAGTATGGTACGGATTGAGCAAGCCAGGCATTGATATACCTCAATGGAGTTTACGCTGGCTCATTTAGACTTTTGCTCATCATCACGGGGCTTGGCGTATTCGAAGGGGAGATAACCCCTCATTACGTGGTCGACTTAGTGACGTAACCTGACTGTGAGGCCTACGTGTTCATTGATCTTCTTTTGCTATTGGCGGCGTCCCTGGTGGTCATCTCGCTGATACGCCGAGTCGGACTGCCGCCCTTGCTGGGCTATCTGTTCGTAGGTCTGGTCCTGGGCCCCAATGCCCTGGGCTGGGTTCAGCCGGATCAGTCTCTTCCCCTGATTGCCGAGATGGGCGTCGTGTTTCTGCTTTTCATGCTAGGCCTGGAATTTTCCCTGCCTCGCATGCTGGCGTTGCGTCGGGTCGTCTTCGGGCTGGGCAGTTTCCAGATTCTGCTATGCAGCATTCCGCTGGCACTGCTCCTGAATCTGCTGGGCGCCTCGCCCGGAACTGCCGCGTTGTTAGGGGTTGGACTGTCACTGTCCTCAACCGCCATCGTGACGCGAGAGCTTTCCACCTTGGGCGAAGTGCTGACGCCCCATGGTCAGAACACCATAGGCGTCCTGCTTTTTCAGGATGTGGTCGCGGTACTGCTTTTGACCCTGATTCCGGTCTTCAGCGGGCATGCCGATACCGTGTGGTATTGGGCCCTTCCCCTTACTTTGGGCAAGACGGCCGTCCTGTTCATCACCCTATTGGCGGCCAGCCGCTGGCTCTTGCCTCCCCTGTTTCGTGAAATCGGCAGCTCCCGCTCCGCCGAGCTGTTTCTGCTGCTGGCATTGCTGATCGTCCTGCTCACCGCCTGGCTCACGCACCTGATGGGCCTTTCCATGGGCTTTGGCGCATTTCTGGCGGGGATGCTGCTGGGGGAGAGCCATTATCGGCATCAGGTCGAAGCGGATTTGCGTCCTTTCCGAGATGTGCTTCTAGGCCTGTTCTTTATCAGTGTCGGCATGCTGATCGATATACAGGTCGTCATACGTCAACCCGGTTTCGTACTGCTCCTGGTCCTGGCACTGGTCGTCCTGAAGGCACTCATCGTGGCACTGGTCGTTCGAAACCGCTTTGGCGATAACGCCACCGGCTGGCGCACGGGCGTGGCGCTGGCCCAGGGCAGCGAGTTCTGCTTTGCGCTGGTGGCGCAGGCCAGGCAGGAAGGACTGGTGGAAGAAATGTTCTCCGGTGCGCTGTTGACGGCTGTTTTCATTTCCATGGCCATTGCGCCTGTGCTGCTGCGCAATGCTTCGCGGCTGGCCCGATCATTGGGGCTGGTCAGCCCAACACCCGTCTCGGACATTGCCAGTGCCAGCGAGGGTCTCGCCGGGCATGTGATCATCTGCGGCTTCGGCCGGGTCGGGCAGTCGATCGCCCGACTGCTGAGTCTGGAGAAAATACCGTTCACAGCGCTGGATAACGATCCTGTTCGGGTCCAGGAAGCCGTGGCTATCGAGGCAAGCGTTCATTATGGAGACTCTAGTCGTACCGAGCTCCTGGAGGCCGTAGGCATTTCCCATGCCCGCCTATTGGTTGTTGCGGTAGACGACCCGTCCCGGGCGCTGGCCATTGTTCGCCTGGCACGTCAGCAACGGGCGGATCTACCTATCCTGGTGCGCACACGAGACAGCAGCCTCAACGCCGACCTGCGCGCTGCAGGTGCCAGTGCCGTTGTTCCCGAACTGCTTGAGTCAAGCCTGATGCTGGGATCTCAGGCGCTACTTCTCCTGGGGTTATCGGAGCGCCACGTCCAGGAGCGTATCGACACTATCCGCCGGGAGCGCTACAGCCTGCTGCAAGGCTATTACCAAGGCGCACAAGCCGATGTGCTGGATGCTCACCGCAACAGCCGCATCATGCTTCATGCCATCTATCTTCCCGATAATGCCCATGCGGTCGGGCGGTCCCTGGACTCTCTGGAGCTGGAGGCGCTGGGACTTAGTCTGGAAACCATCCGCCGTGACGGCACGGAGCTGATCATCACGCCGGAGCTACTCCTTAAAGCCCATGACACCGTGCTGCTCAAAGGGTCGGTCGCGGCGTTGGAGCAGGCCGAGGCCCGCTTGTTGGCCGGTATGTCATGAAAGAGCGACAAACGGAACCTTTGCGACCCAGACAGGTTCGAACCCGCTGAAGCAAATGAAATTCAATCTTTCACGATCTTTGCAAGGAGTATCGATATGACGATGGAAAGCGTTCTTCCACCCTCGCAGGAAGACCAGACCGATTCCAGCACTCAAAAGCAGACTCACCGTGAAAACCTGCGTAATGTTCAGAATGCAATTACTGCCGAGTTTTCTGCACTGATTGCAGATGCCGAGCGCCTGCTCAAAGGTTCGACATCGTCTTCGGGCGAGCAGATGGATGAAGCCCGCAGCCGCCTGACTGATACCTTGGCCCGCGCCCGCGAAACCCTGAAAGCCCAGCAGGCTTCCGTATACGATCAAAGCCGTGCGGCCGTTCAGACCACTGAAGAATACGTTATCGAGCACCCGCTGAAGTCCGTAGGCATCGCAGCCGGTATCGGCTTTGTAGTAGGCCTGTTATTCACCCGTCGCTGATAAAGGAGTGGGATGAATGGACATGACACCGCCGAATCCCCATGAAATACCAGACGAAGTACCCAAGCCGTCCCTGAAGCGGATGGCAGGTGCGGCAGTCGGTCTGGTCCAGAGTCACCTCGAGCTGCTGGGTATCGAGGTTCAGGAAGAGAAGGTTCGCACCTTCAAGCTGTTCCTGCTGACCGGCCTGAGCCTGATTTTCGGTTTGCTAGTCCTGGTGGGGCTATCGGCGGCCGTCATCATTGCGTTCTGGGATACTCACCGTTTGCTGGCAACCCTTCTGCTTTCCGCCGCTTACGCCGTCGCGATGGCGCTGTGTGTCTGGAAGGCCATGAGCCTGATAAAGGGGAATCCTCCGTTCCATGCCACGCTTGAAGAGCTGGCCCGTAATCGGGAGCGCCTACTGCCATGAACCAACCTCTAACGGCGGCTGTTGGCCGTCAGAAGCGTAAGGAAATGGTACGGCTGCGCATGGAGCTGTACCGTCAGCAGATCGTTTACAACGCCGAGCCCTTGCACAATCCGCTCGGGACCTTGAAGGAGATGGTTCGTCCCAAGGACGTGGTCACTCAGTCCAAGGGGCCGTTGGTGATTGGTGCGACGCTGCTTCTATCGTTGTTTGGTAAGCGCCTGGGGCCCATTGGACGCCTGGCGCGGATAGGTCTTGCCATGTATCCCTTCGTCAAGCGTTACCAGACCGTGCGTCATAATCAGCACGCGCAGCACGCGGCGCAACAGGGTACTCATCACCCTTACCCTTAGGAATACTGGCGCACGGATGCGCCATATGCCTGCTCTATCCTAGCGAATATTGGCCGCATTCTTGCGAGAGAAAAGAGACCCTCTTTTCAACCTCAGGTCAGCTCACGGCAGACCTAATCCGCAGGAAGGACCCCGTGCTCACAGGATACCCTCTCGCCTTTTTCCAACCCTTCATCGATACCGCAACCGGACAGATCGCCGGCGTAGAAGCCTTGGGCCGCCTGCGTCAGGCAGACGGTAGCTGTCAGTCGGTAGGCCCACTGTTCGCGTCCCGTACGGTTTCACCCATAGACCTGCGCCAGCTGGATCGAGACATCCGTGATAATGCCCTGAGCCGCTTCCGCGACGCGCCACCAGACTGGTTTCTGAGCCTGAATATTTCCCCCCGCTGGATCAGCCACGCCCGTGCGGATCACCCATTGCCGAGCCTGAAGCAGGTCGAACGCCAGGGGATTGACCCTCGGCGTATCGTGTTTGAGATCACCGAGTTGGCAGGTAATCAACAACGCTTACTGGACGTGGTTCATCGCTACCGTACCGCCGGTGCCAGAATCGCCATTGATGACTTTGGTGCAGGCTATTCACAGCTGGATCGCGTCATGGACCTGGCACCGGATATTCTCAAGCTCGACATGCGCCTGTTCCAAGCCGCGGCCAGGGGTGGACCCAGTGGTGAAGTCGTCAGAGCCATGGCCCTGATGGCTGAGAAGATTGGCTGCTGGATCATTGCCGAAGGGGTTGAGACGGAAGAAGAGCTTGATTTCGCACTGGAATGTGGCGCTCGCTACATACAAGGCTTTCTTTTTGCGCAAGCGGCTGAGCAGTTTCAACCAACCGGGACCCATGTCGAGCGCTTTGCAGCGCTGCGAACACGTTATGTGCAGCGCAAGCTACGAGAGCGTACAAGGCTCATGATGTTGCGCCAGCAACTGGCCCGTTTTATCCAGGAGGTGCGTCCCTGGGCAGAAGGTAGGTCAATGATCAGCGCACTTCCCCTTCCCCACGACCTGCCCTGGCTGCTGCGCCTGTATCAGTGCGATCGACATGGCACCCAGATAAGCCCGAATCTGGAATGGAACGGCATGTTCTGGCAGGAAAATCGTCGCTACCTGAACCACAACTGGTCATGGCGCCCGTACTTCTACAGCCTGCTTGCCAAGGGCGTGGATGAGCGCCGCCTGAATCTCTCCACCACCTACCGGGACGCTACCACTAACCGGTACTGCATGACGGCAGGCCAGTTCATTGCCCAGGGGCAGCGGCTCCTGCTGATCGACATTGACGCCTCGCTTTTGACAGAGCCTCAGACCTGAAAACCTGCCTGATCGAGAACGGTCTATCGTGTAAGCAATGCCCCAGTATCGGCTACAGGCACAAGCCTGTTAGGGTACGCCACACGAAAACCGTTGTTGCGAGGTAGGCCTTGGACTGGCAAACACTTCTAACCCGCGAGCGCCTCGGCAAGGCTGTGCACAGCACCGCCGAACTGGGCCGCAGCCCGTTTCACAAAGATCACGACCGTATCATTTTCTCAGGCGCCTTTCGCCGCCTGGGACGCAAGACGCAGGTGCATCCGGTCAGCAGCAACGACCATATCCATACCCGACTGACCCACAGTCTTGAAGTCGCCTGTGTAGGCCGCTCGCTCGGTATGCGCGTAGGCGAAAGCCTACGTCATCAGTTGCCGGACTGGTGCGAACCCAGCGATCTGGGGGTAATCGTGCAGTCAGCGTGCCTGGCGCACGACATCGGCAATCCTCCCTTCGGACACTCGGGGGAAGATGCGATTCGCCACTGGTTCGCCCAAGCGGCCGGCCGTGGCTGGCTGGATGACATGAGCGACATCGAGCGCGACGATTTCCTGCACTTCGAAGGCAATGCCCAAGGCTTTCGTGTCCTGACACAGCTGGAGTACCACCAGTTCGATGGAGGTACACGTCTCACGTATGCCACATTGGGGACTTACTTAAAGTACCCCTGGACGTCCCGCTATGCCGAGGCACCTGGCTACAAGAAACACAAGTTTGGCTGCTACCAGAGCGAGCTGCCGCTGCTTGAACAGATTGCCAGCAAATTGGGTATTCCTCTGCTTGGCGAGGAGCGTTGGGCGCGGCATCCGCTGGTCTATCTGATGGAAGCGGCCGATGACATTTGCTATGCGCTGATCGACCTGGAAGATGGGTTGGAAATGGATCTGCTCACCTATGCCGAAGTGGAAGCCCTGCTGCTGGGCCTCGTAGGCGATGATCTGCCCGAAACCTATCGCCAGCTCGGCCCACAGGACTCGCGTCGGCGCAAGCTGGCCATCTTGCGTGGCAAGGCCATCGAACACCTGACCAATGCCACGGCACGCGCCTTTGTCGAACAACAGGACGCCCTGCTGGCCGGTACCCTAAAGGACGATCTGGTCGAACACATGGATGGTCCCGCCAAGCTGTGCGTGCAGCGCGCCAAAGCCATGGCCCGGGAAAAAATCTTCCAGGACAAGCGCAAGACATTGCATGAAATCGGTGCCTATACCACGCTTGAAATTCTGCTCAATGCGTTTTGTGGCGCAGCGCTTGAACAGCATCGCGGCCGTGAGCCGTCCTTCAAGCACCGGCGCATTCTGGACCTGTTAGGCAACAGCGCGCCGGACCCGAACTGGCCGCTGCACCGCTCGTTCATGCGGGTAATCGACTTTATCGCCGGCATGACGGACAGCTACGCCACCGAAATGGCCCGCGAGATGACAGGACGCTCAAGCCCTGTTTGACCATACTCTTCAGCCGCCCATGAAAACGAGCGGCTGAAGAGTTCAGCGAGCCTTGCCGCAGTTACCCTGCGCTATCTGGCTGAGCATCAGCAGGGACGAGGAATAATAATCCTCCTGCTTCAACACGTCCGCCTGCAAGGATTGCGGCTGACCATCGAGCAGCGCGCGAATACCCAGCACTCCCCAGGAGGCCGCATAGGGTGCAACCTCACCAGAGGCCAGATCGACCCAGGCAGGCGGTGAAGCCGGATCCTTGCTGTGCCAGAACGTACTGACTGCGCGCCACTCACCGCGCTTGCCAAGTCCTGCCCAGGCGCCATACAGCGGCACGCGGACGGCATCGAATCCAAAGCGTGACGGCCAGCCTTCGGCAGGCTTCAGGGTGCCGTCAGCTCCCAGGGCGATCCAGTCAGATGGTAATTTGGCCTCACCAAACTGCGCGGCTTGAAGCAATTGCGTGCCGCTCTGGAAAAGCGTCGTCCAGGGACCTTCCGGTTCGATCCGCGCAAAGGCTTGCAAGGCAGGAAAGATCCAGTACGACAGATTAATAACGGTTCCGTCTGGACGCTTGAACCCTTCCAGACCTGGCAGCAGCAGCGTATAGCCCTGCTCGCGCTGGATCAGATGCGCTGCAATAGCGTCACGAATCTGTTTCGAAGCCTTTGCATAGGCAGGGTTCTGCCAACGCTCACCTGCTTGCTGCAAGGCCCAGGCGATAAGGAGGTCCCCATCGGATGCGTTATTGCGATCGGTGACGGCAGGATTTGCCTTTGGGTCGTACCTCCACGAGAACAATCGGTCCTCACGCTGCAGGGTCTGCTTCGTCCAGCTCCAAAGACGGTCAAACGCCCTGCGATCACCATTGGCCTCCGCAATCAGCATCGCGTAGCCCTGGCCTTCGGAATGGCTGATGCCCTGGTTACCCGTATCGGTAACACGTCCTTGCGACGTCACGAACCGCTGCTGGTAGATGTCCCAACCCTGCTGGCAGCTCAAGGGCTCACCTGAGGCAAGGGCCGAGGCCAGACAAAGCACAGCCAGGAGGGCACATCGCCATGCTCTAACCTGCACAGCGAAACACCAGCGCGCCTTCGAGCGATTCCAGCAGACGAACCTGCAGCCGATGCTCCTCTCCCTGCGCCTGGAATATGTACTCATATAGACCCTCCAATACGGCAGCCAGGCTCCGGGGCCAGCGCTCGGAAGACTCAAGTATTGGATAGCCACCATGCACGATCTCGATAGCCTTGCCCTGCACGCCAAAGCGTACCCAGCCCCAATCCATGGCCTTCCAGCGCTCGTTGACAACCCTCTCCAATGCCTCAAGTGTAGGCTGCTCGCTTAACGCCATGGATTCGCCCAGGCGAGCCCCTACCAGTCGCAGAAAACCCAGCGCATCGGTACTGCCAGCCGACTCATACATCTGGTTGATCAGCGTCAGAATAAGGCTGCCCCACCGCCCCCGCTCTTCTCGCGTGGACAAATAGGCAAGCGTCGCCTGTTCAATATCCTTGGACTGCATTACGGCAGGTTCTCCAGGTTGTGTTTCAAGTAGAGTTGTCCTGTGGTTTCGGAGTAATCACCAAAGGTATCGTAACTCAGCGCGCCGCCTACCTTGGTCTGCTTGCCCAGGCTGTATTCGAGTTTAGCGCCCGCATTGAGCGCAAGCCCACTGTCACTGCTGCCCTTGTATCGGGCGCTGCTGACATAGCCCTGCCCTGCAAGGAACTCCATGCTCGATTGTAAGGCCTTGTCGGTCGGGAAGTAGTCTTCACTCTTCTGATTGAACGCCTGAAAGCCGGGCGCCACGTTGAATTTCATGTCCCATTTGTTGTTGTACTTGGCGGTGTATTCGATCGGGAACGAGACGCCTACGTAATTTTGTGGGCTGAAATACCCGCCATGCCCGACGGTATAGCCGCTCAGATTCTTGTCAAAGCTGTTCCAGCCGAGGTGAATCCCTGTCTTGAGCTCACGGTCAGTCTCATGGATGGGGCGAACGTAGGCACCGGCATGGACTCCCAGAGCCTGGTTATCGGCAACGCCTTCTCCACGATAGATAAAGTAGTCGCCACCATAGTAAGCCCCCACATCGCCATCGTCGTAACTGTACTCAGCCGCTATACCGGTCTTGGTGACACCACCCCAGCGCTTGCCCGTCAGCGGGTCCTTGGCTCCTGCATAGGACAAGACGCTGTCTGTTACTGCGCGCCGTTCGACGGCCAGGGACAACTTGCCGTTATCCCCGATCTTGGGCGTCCATTTGAACCCTCCCACCAAGTTTTGCTTCTCAAACCCGAGCGGGGTCGTGCCGACATCTGCCTGGAATTGTTCATGCCTGATTGCGGCGCTAAGCGCTACCCCGGAGTCGGACTGCGAACCCGGCTCGTAGGACGCCATCACGGCACTGGCGCGGTTATTGACCAGGCTTTCGAGCAAAGCGCGACCTTTTCCACCCAGCGCATTGCCGGTATCTGCATTCAACAGCTCATTACGCACACTTTGCGCAGCGGCCTGTCGGTCAGCCGCCGTCATGTTGGTTCGGCTGTAATTGACGCTTTCAAGAAAATGCGTCGTAACCTTCTGCTCGAAGTTGAACGCCATCTGCCGATAGAGACTACCGGAGCCAAACCGGTTGGCGCTGTCGCCCTCCACCGACCCTGCGCTGATGGAAACAGGCGTGGCGGTAAGCTCCAGCCGGGTATTACCGAGCGGCACCAGTGAGACCGTCAACGGCGCATTGACCTCAGTCAGCCTGCTCAGGCCGGTATCGCCATCCCGTACACGAATGTTCATGCCCCCTTGGATGAAGGGCATCCGCGCCTGTTGAAGATCCGCCAGGGTTCGCTGAATATCAGTCATCAATGGATCGGCTGGCAGACCTGAAGAGGCTCGCTGCGTGTGCAGATAGCCTGGAACAGCAGAATCAGCGCCTGCATCGACCAGTATCAAAGGCGAGCCAGCCACCGCATACTCCTTGCGGAATGGATTGCCTTGCCCCAAGGCGGCCAACTCGGCAGACGAACCAGACGCCTGAGGTACCACGCCCTGTTGCTTGCGCTGAGCCGCTTTCAGAAGCTCGATGGCGGTGTCTGTTTTACCCTGGGCCTGAGCGATCCGGGCCGAAAGATAAAGCGAGGTGGCATTGTCTGTATGCCCGGCTTTCTTGAGAATGGCCGATGCGCGTGCCGGATCGCTCAATGCCAGGGCGGCATTCACACCACCCTTTATGGCGTCCTCGTTGGCAGGGGTCTGCGCCAGTACGTATTCGTACACACCCAGCGCCTCCTTGGGCATGTGTCCGCCATCATAGAGGCGTCCCATCGCTAACAGCAGGTCCGGGTCGCGCGGCGACTGCGCCAATGCAGCCATTAACAGGTCATACGCTCCGGCACTGTCGCCGCGCTTGCGCATCCAGTCTGCCTGATTGACAGCAATCCCCCGGCGCAAGCCGACCAGGCTGGCCTCATCCACTGCCGACAATCGCCCGCGACGCTCCAGCTGGTGCAGCAGCAGATCGGCTTCAGTCGTTTGACCGGCCTGGCTCAGCACCGAGACGACAGGCACATAATGGGTGACTGGCTGCTGGCCATCGTCACGCTCGAACGCTCTGACCAGCGACAATGCCCAGGCCGTTTGCCCCAGATCTGCCAGCGCCTGAGCTACAGCGCCGCGTCCACCAAGGTCCGAAGGCGCATTATCGTAGAGTTCGCGCAGGGCTTGGCGCGCCTGGAGCGGATTACCACCGGCAATGATCCTGCGTACGCGGGCGATACGGCTGTTTATTTCGGTGCGCGCGATCAATTGAAGCATGTCCGGGGTACGAGCCAGCAAAGGAACACGCTCGATATAGCGCTGGGCATCCTCCCAGCGTGCCTGCTCAATGGCGAATACTGCGGCGGCGTGCAAGGCTTCCGGATCGTTGCGGCGCGCATCCGGCTCCATAAGCGCCTGGGCCTGTACCGGGTCGGAACCGTGCAACAGCCGTGCATAGGCCAGGCGGATCCAGGGACTGTTTGGCGCAATGGCCAGGGTCTGCGCATAGAGTTTCAGCGCCTGCTCATTATTGCCGGCCACCGATGCCTTACGGGCACGCTCGCTCAAGGCCTGCGCTTCTACCTGCTCAAGGCTGCCGGCTGCCTGTTTGGACACGGCAGGGTGCGCCTTGAGCAACGCCAACGCCTCGGCACTGCGTTGTTGCATGAGATAGCTGTTGTACAGCCCCAACCCCGCGGCAGTGTCATCCGGGCGCGCGCTCAATAAAGGTTTATAAACGGCTTCCGCCTCGGCTGCCTTGCTATTACGCAGCAGAATGTCGCCATAAAGCAGCTTGCCCGAGCGCCCCTGCTCACCTGTTGCCTGCGCCAGAACCCGTGCCTGCTGCTCGGCCTCCATCAGGCGGCCCCGGTCACGTAAAGCGCGCACGGCAGTGAGTCGGCCGTAAAAATCGGCATTAGCTACGGCCTCCGCCCAACGAGCACGTTGCGTCGGATCAAGCTGACTGGCCCGCTCAAGGCTGCGCTTGGCCGCTTCGTAATCCTGGGCGCGCAATTGGATGATCCCCAGGCCGCCCCAGGCCTCGGCATCCTGTGGATCTTCCTGAAGCGCCTGCTGAAATTTACGGGCAGCCACATCGAGCCGGCCTGCGTTCAAATCCTTGAAGGCTGCTGCCCTTGCCTGCCCCTGGGCGCTCTCGGCCTGAGCGTTGACCACCGTCATGAAGTGCTGAACGACCTCGGCATCATTCGGATTGACCTGGGCGTAGCGCTCATACAGCGCCTGATCGGAAGATTCCGCACCCAACCACAGCAGCGCCTGTCGCCAGGGTTGCCGCGCTTCAGGCACCGAGCCTGACAGTTCGGCCAGCTGATGGATTCCCTCCCGCCGCGTCTCGTCCCGGTAGGTCAGCGCCTCGGCAAGCGCCAGACGCGCCTTGAGGTCGGCTGGATTGCGGCGAACCTGCTGCTCCAACCCATCGCGTCCCTGCACCCAACCGTTTTTTGTGCCTGCAAGCGTCTGGTAGTACTCAAGCGCTAAGTCATCTGGCGGAGGATTGCCGTTGAAAAGCGTCCCGTAGCGCAGGGCAGCCTCGTCAGCTTTGCCTTGGCTTGCCAGCTGACGTATTTGCGGCAACTCGCTGCGATCAAGCGTCTTGGCCTGCGCCTGGTTTTGCAGGATCTCGATGCGGGCGCTGTCCGGGTGCAGTTGTTTGAGTTTCTGCAACCAGCCTTCGTAGGCCGCCCTGTCAGTACCCAGGGCAAGCTGAGCCTGGCGGTACAGGACCTCCTCGGATGCTGGATCAACCTGTAGAGCACGGTCGAGCGCCTGACGAGCCATGTCCGGCCGGTTGCGGCTCTGCCAAAAGCTGGCTTGCTGTAGCAAAACGTCTATACCCTGATTTGCAATCGGCGTATCAGGCAGATTGGCATAGGTCATTCCGCTGAGCGCGCACAGCACCGCGACCGATAAGGTTTTCAGCGCATACTTCGGCATGATCAATTCCTTTTGCCCAGTCGCTTGTGGGCCTGGAGCCTAAGCAGTGTGTGAAGCCCAAATGCCGCCAGCACTGCGGCAAGCAACAACAACCCCATCAGGACCAGGGGCCGCTCACTGAACAGCCAGCGCACATACATGAACCAAGGCAACTCGCCATAGGTAAAGCGCAGCCCGGTACGAAAGCTCTCCACCTGACCATCACGACCAAACAAGGCGATATCGCCTCTGATCTCGGCGCTGTGTTCCGGGCTGTTCAAATAGGTAATTACATTAGGTAGGCGCTCTGGCTGGCTAGCCAATGCCATCACAACGACGCGCTTGCTGTTGAGAGGAGACTGCCGGCTGACAAACCCCTGAAAATCCCGATAGCCCGCCAGCGTGCGGTCGGCTGCATCTATCTGGCGATTCCAGTCGCCCAGCAATACTGTTTCAAGCATGCCGGTTGGCGTGAGCGGCTCGATACGAAGCCGGTTCTGGGTGAGTGTGAAGGACGAGCCCTGGAACAGCGTCTTGAAATCCAGCCGATCACCGATCTGGCCAACCACCAGCCAGTCGCGGTCCGCGACTTCAGGCAGACGTGTGGTTCCCAAGAGCACGGTTGCGTTAAGGGCAGGATAGCCCGTGGCATCACCGAAACGCCCCATCAGCGTCAATAAGGCCTCAATCTCACTGGCGCGGGGTGAATGAGGCAGAATGAGCGCCGTCTGGGAAAGATCGGCCATACGTGTAAAGGGAAAGCCGGCGCCAACGAAGAAAGACAGATTGGGCAGCTGTGAAAAGTGCTTGGCTCCGCTCAGGTCAATTACTGAGTCGCCGTCGATGTAGCTATGCGCTGACTCCGGCAGCACGAGGTTGCAGTCTTCGGTGCTGGTGACCTGCTGGTTGTAGTAAAACCCTAGCTGGTTATCGCCATAGATCAGATACGGTGGCACTTCGATCACTGCATCTTCCTGGCGGCTGGGGTAGCCCAGCAGTGACTTTACCTTTTCATACAGGCCCGGCTTGAGTACCGATACTGAACTCAGGTATTGCCCGTTAAGTGAGACATCCAGTCGGGAGCGTGCGGCGTCGTACCAATCCCCTTCGGGGAAGCGAAACCGTATGCGCATCGGCACATTGTCGCCTTCCCAGAGAAAGTTATCGGGTGCAGCGCGAAAACCTATCTTGATGACACCTGGAAAGAGATTGTCGCTGGTCAGCGCCTCAGGCTTTGCCAGATCAGCGAAGCGGGTAACCTGATTGGAGATCCAGCGCGGCGCATCGTAAGGCCGGCGGGCCGGGATCGAAAACGGCGCTAAATTAGCAGCTTTCCCTTTCAGACGATCCGACCTTAGTACCAGATTCTGAGCGGCGACGCGGACTTCCGATGCATCACGCCCCAGCACCAGCAGGAGCTTGCCCAGGGAATCACGGGGGTTATCGACCACGGCCAGCATAGGACCCTCAATCGCTGGCAGGGTTAAACCTGTAAAGGATTCGCGTGCCGTGCCAATGAGAACGGCATTCCCCATCGGCAGCTCATTGAAGCTGACCGGAAATTCAGCGCCACGAAAGCGGGACTGCATACCAAACCAGGAGGCGACTATCGCAGCGCCTTCTATCTCACCCGCTTCAGGTTGATCGGGCAGTACCACAGGCAGGCGCAGGCGGCTCATATCCGCCTCATCGAAAAAGGGTGCCGGCAGCAGCGCCAGATCGCGCGTAATAGGCAGCCTTTCCAAGGCCAGTTCCAGCGTGGAGGCAGGGTCTATTCTGGCCCACAGCGCAGGATGTAACGGGTTCTCACATTGCTGTGAATAATGCGCATCGAGGCGCAGGTTCAACCGGTTATAAGGCAGCAGGAGTAGCGGATTGATAGGCAGATCGACGTCCAGTCCCGAGGCGGTAGCAGGTACCAATGGAATGTTCTGAATCAGCTCATCGTTGACCGATACCTGCAGGACGCTGCTCTCGGTTAAAAGCTTGTCGGAATAGCTGAGGCGCAGGTGCAGCGTCGCGCCTGTAACCACCTGCTGGCGGTTGATGGAAAAAGCTACGCCCGCCTCCCCTCGCCGCCCCTTTAGCATCAGTGCGTCGGACACGCCCAACCGGCTAAGGCTGATCGATTCAACCCTGCCGGGCATAGCAGGCATGCCAGCAGAGGTTATTGTACTGACGGGTGGCGGCAAGGCCGGGAGCGGCGGAAGGGGCTGCTCATCAGCCTTGGACGGCAAGGAAATAATGCATAGCACAGCAACGACCACCAGGGCGGCGGCAGGCATCAGCGCCCTGGCAAATCCCCGTGGCTTGCGAGCATTGGTTGCGTTGCCGGGCGAGCGTCTGGTCGGCCGCCTGACCAGTAGCGCGCCCGATCGGATCACATTCCACAATGAGCGCAGCGGGTTATCTTCCTGTGTCGGGTGCGTCTTGAGCCAGGCATCTGGCCGCCCCATGACGATAGCCACCAAATCTCGGCGTTGGGCAATTGAGAGGGGTTTGTAACGCAACTGCACATAGCCATCGCGGGCATTGACCATGTCTGTACCCAGGATCAGAGGCGACTCGCCATACTGGATCTCGATCTCCTCGACTGGCGCGGACAACTCACCGCCCTTATAACGAAGCCGCGCACCACCCATGGAAATATCCACCGACTCGCTACGCACCACACGGCCATCGGCCAGGTACATGAGAATCGGCAGATTGACAGCGAGCCGCACGGTCTGGCGCACCTGCCGGGTCTCGAGTGCCGCTGCAATGGCCGCCAACAGGATCAACATGTTGAAGACTGTCCAGCCAATGTTGAGCATCAGCGTGAACAGATCCGGCCGAATTGCTTCGATCCAGAAATACTTGGCAATACCAAACAGGATGCCGGCACACAAAAAGCCCACCGTAATCAGGTGCGGCTTCACCACAGGAAAATCGAAGAAGCCCCGGTCCAGCAGATCGCCCTTGTCCGTCACGTTGAACTTGCCCTTCCTGGGGTTGAACAGCGTATAGAGCGTGGGCTTGATCAGGTGAAAGGCCAGCACCGTCTCGTAGATTTCCCCCCAGAAGGAATGACGGTGTTTACCCTGGATACGGGCGTTGGTCAGGATCGACAGCACCAGATGGGGCAAGGCATAGGCAAAAATGGTCTGCGCCGAGGCAGCGATGATGTTCTGTCCCAGCAGCAGGAAGGCCAGCGGCGATGTCAGGAAGACAAAGCGCGGCAGGGCAAACTGGAAATGCAGCATGGCGTTCAGATAGCAGAGCCGCTGAGGCAATGCCAGACCCCTTCCGAGCAGCGGGTTATCCAGCCGGAAGATCTGCGTCATGCCTCGCGCCCAGCGCATACGCTGACCGACATGCAAGGCTAGGCGCTCTGTTGAAAGGCCTGCTGCCATGGGGACGCTGATAAAGGCTGTGTTCCAACCCTTGCGCTGCAGCTTGAGCGCCGTATGCGCGTCTTCGGTTACGGTCTCGACGGCAAATCCGTTCGTATCCTCCAGGGCCTTGCGGCGGATAATGGCACAAGAGCCGCAAAAGAACGTGGCATTCCACAGGTCGTTGCCCTTCTGAATCGGGCCATAGAACAGCTCATCCTCACTAGGAACCTTGCCCTGGGTACTGAGGTTGCGGGCAAACGGGTCTGGCGAATAGAAGTGATGTGGCGTCTGCACCAAGGCGAGTTTGGAGTCATCGAGGAACTGCCCGACCGTGGCCTGCAGGAAAACCCGGGTCGTGACGTGATCACAGTCGAAGATGCAGATCAGGTCGCCGTGGGTCTTGGTCATCGCATGGTTGAGATTACCGGCCTTCGCATGATTGTTGTCCGGCCGAACGATATATCCCACGCCTGCGGCAGCGGCATATGCACCAAATTCGGGTCGGCAACCATCATCGAGTACATAGATCCTGAGTTTGTCGGCCGGGTAATTCAGATTCTGGGCAGCCAGGATCGTATCCTGTACTACGCTCAGGCTCTCGTTATAGGTCGGAATGTAGACATCCACGCTTGGCCACACCGAGGTATCGGCTGGCAGACGGCTGGGCCTGCGCTCAAGCGGCCATGCACTCTGGAAATAGCCCAACAGCAGGATGATCCAGGCGTAGACCTCGGCCAGGTACAGACCGATGCCCAGAACCCACTCCACGCCATTGCTGAAGTGCAGCGTCTCGGTGGTACGCCAGTAGAGATAGCGTGTCGAAAGCGTGATCGAGATGACCACCAGCGTCAGGGTGATTCGGGAAGAAGGATTGCGCTTGAGCACCATCGTAAACAGGATGGCAGCCACGCTTAGCAGCAGCTGCATCTCGATACTCATCGGCACCATGATGATCAGTGCAAGGATGGGCAACGCCAGAACAACAAGCCCGCTGGCTGCGAGCTTTCCGACTCCAGAATTCATCCTTGATTCCTCAGGAATACTGCCGTTGACGCGTATCAGATACAGGTGTGGTCTGCTGCTCAAGCGCGGCCAGTAATCGCTGCGCAAGCATATCGAGGTCATGGGCGGCGGCCGATGCCGAATCGAATGCGAAAACCGATTGCTGACTTGCCAGCGCCTCAGGCAGTGACTCGTCACGATGGATCATGCCCAGCAATGCGCCACCGCAGCGCGCCTGCAGAAACACCGAGACGTCTCGATTGAGGCGCCGCCGCCGATCCACCTGATTGACTACATAGCGCACGGTTTCCGTTCCAGCACTGCCAAAGAACTCACCGGATTCGATATCCGGCAACAATGCAACCGAGCCTGCATCGGCCAACAGTACCGCTATGCAGAGATCGGCCTGATGGATAAGCGCGCTTAGAGCAGCGCTTGGGCCAGGCGGCGTATCTGCCAATACAATTACATTGGGAATCGTGAGCAGATCTGCCAGCCCTTCCTTCAGAAAAGAAGGATCATTGAGCAGGCGGTGCTCGAACGCCAGACGCGTCGTTGCGCTAACCCGTCCGTATGGCAGCACCTGAATATTGCTTGGAGAGGTTACCTTTAGCTGCCGCCAGTCTGCGCCCGCCAGAGCGCTTTCAACAAATCCCTGACTCAGCCCGAGCGGCAACCCAAAATGCAGGCGCAAAGCGTTCTGCACGTCGAAGTCAACCAACACGACTGGACGCCCTAGACGCTGAAGTGCATACCCCAGGCTGGCCGTCACGGTCGTCTTGCCTACACCGCCCTTGGGAGAGGCAACACAGATTAACGGCATGTGGCAATACTCTTGAGTAGCGCTTTCAGAGAGCCCTGAGATTGAAGGTCTACCTCGTCCACTGCCGGTTTAATTTTGAAGATATTGCCAAACGGGTGAGCGGCTGAGGCAGGCTTGGCCTGGACATTCACCGGAGGAGCGATGCCTGACGAGGGCTCACGCGCCTCTTGTAAGGGATTGCTCGTCACCGCTGGAATGGCCTCGGTAGAGACCGCAGAAGAAGAATGAATAATAGGTAATGGCTGATCAACAGGCGAGGCAATGGCCTCGAGAAGTGCCCACCCCAGCGTATCCCCTGCTTGAGCCGATGCCCCAGACTGCCGGTTCAGGTTTTCTTCATTAAGGCTGTTAATGTAGTCCCGGATGTCCCGCTCGCTCATGATAGCAATCGTCTGTATGGCAATTTGCTATCATTTTAATACCTAATACACAATCGATCATTATCTTTTGCGATATTTGTCACATTATGGAGATCCGCCAGATAAATGGCTGTTTAATCCCTACAGGCGGAAAGCTGACAACGCGTGCTAGTCATTTCACAGGCTGTATTGGCTATAAACCGGTTTGCTGCATAATGTCTGTTTCTTGTAACAGATCGCTCGGCTATCACCTTTTCATCTCGGCCCAGCCTTCTTTTGGGGTTTGTTAATGCTGAAATTCTTCCGCTCCGTTTCACTTGCGCTAGGCCTTCTGCCTCTGGGCTTACCCGCTCTGACCTACGCCGACACTGCCGTGCTGCCACCTAAAGTGCAGCAGCTCATGCAAAAGAACAAACTGGCCAATGACGAGCTGTCCCTGGTCATGATTCCGCTGGATGCTGCCGGAAGCGCTGACTTTTACAATGCCGATGTTTCCGTAAACCCTGCTTCTACCATGAAGCTCATTACGACATTTGCGGCGTTGGAACTGCTAGGTCCTACCTATCAGTGGAAGACAGAGTTCTATACCGATGGCCAGCTCCACAACGGAGTGCTCAACGGCAACCTTTATCTCAAGGGCGGTGGCGATCCAAAGCTGAACATGGAAAAGCTGTGGCTGATGATGCGTGATCTGCGTGCCAATGGCGTCACCCAGGTCAACGGGGATCTGGTTCTGGATCGCGGCCGCTTCATCAAACCCGAACTTCCTGTTTTCAACGATGACGGCAACGATGAGAACAAGCCGTTCCTGGTTGGCCCGGATGCCTTGATGGTCAATCTGAAGTCGGTCCGCATGGTCATTCGTGCCGATGACGGCAAGGCCAGCGTCTCGATGGACCCGCCGTTGACCAATGTGCGGGTTGAGAATCAGGTCAAGGCCGTGGGCAAAGGCAAGTGCCCTGCGTGGCCTGAAATACGGTTCAACCCAGTCACGGAAGCAGACGGCACTGCCCTCATCGTGACGGGCAACCTGCCTAGCGGCTGTAGTGCCCAGAGCTATCTGTCCCTGCTGGACCACCCAAGCTATACCGCAGGTGCCGTACGCGCCATCTGGAAGGAACTGGGCGGCACCATCATGGGCAAGGACCGGGAGGGTACGGTACCCAAGAGCGCAGAGCTGCTGGCTCGCTCCTTTTCGCCCGATCTGGTCGAGATCATTCGCGATATCAACAAATACAGTAACAACACCATGGCGCGACAGCTGTTCCTGTCCATTGGTGCCCAATACCGCACCAGCGCGGACGCGAATGATGGCGTAGCGGCGCAGCGTGTGATTCGTCAGTGGCTGGCCCGCAAAGGTATCACCGCCACGCACCTGGTCATGGAAAACGGCTCGGGACTGTCCCGCGATGAGCGCATTAGCGCGCGGGAAATGGGCCTGATTCTTCAGGCAGCCTGGCGAAGCCCCTATGCCTACGAATACATCTCTTCCCTGCCCATTGCAGGCATGGACGGCACGCTGCG
This sequence comes from Pseudomonas sp. LTJR-52, assembly GCF_003691465.1. Taxonomy (NCBI): domain Bacteria; kingdom Pseudomonadati; phylum Pseudomonadota; class Gammaproteobacteria; order Pseudomonadales; family Pseudomonadaceae; genus Pseudomonas; species Pseudomonas sp. LTJR-52. The sequence goes on along the minus strand of NZ_CP033105.1, from coordinate 1,819,792 downwards.
CAAGCGCCTGAAGAATACACCCCTGCTCGGACAGGCCCACATGAAGACGGGAACGCTCAATAACGTACGTGCCCTGGCCGGCTTCAGCCGGGATGCCAATGGCAGGACGTGGGCGGTGGTTGCGATTCTGAACAGCAGCCGTCCCTGGGGTGCGTCCAGCGTACTGGATCAGGTTATGGTGGATCTGTACAACCGTACCAGGCAGGACAGCACTGCTGCTCGCTGAGAACAGCGGTTACGGGAGGGCTTCAGCCCTCCCGCTCCCAGGCACACCGTGCCCGCAAGTCATCTTCCTGTGGGCTATGGAAGCCTTTCTCAGATTCCCAACGGAACGTATGAGTACCGCTCAAGGCGGTTTCCAGATGCACCACGGCGCTGGCCCAATAGAGGCGTTTGAGCAGGGCCTCGAACTCTTCGACCCATAGTTTCCACTCATACTCGACGCCCTCATAACTGGCACCAAAGTGAATGACCTGGGTTTTATAAAGACCTGCGCCGGCCTGCTCGCACTGGCTGAACATCTCCCGCCCCAGAAATGCCCAGGAATCATGAGGGAGATTGGCCAGGACACGACGATTCAAAGCCCGGCGCATGCGGCGCTCCATGGAGTCGCTCGTCGGCCAATCCTTGATGCAGCCATACACTATGGATTCCGAATCCACGGAACACTCCCTCTTCGCTACTCCTTGGGCTTTTATCACAGCCGCCTGGCCGATTAAACGCCGCGCAACACCTGAATGATCGCTCCGTGATGCAAGGCACTGAGACGAGTGAAATAAAAAGAGGTAGCGCAGAAAAGACAAAACCAGAGCAAGCAATGCTTGGCTCTGGTTTTGTCTCACAACTGACATCGGCAAGGCAGGCCGGTGAAGAGAACCCTACTCTTTTGCACCTCTTTGGGCAAGAATTTTCTCCTACGCACCAAACAGGAGCAAAAAGCGGGGAGCAGTCGGTCTCTATCGATTCTTAAACACTTGATTAGGAAAGACTTTTCATCTTTAAGCCGTCGACGCTAGATCATTCCCAACAACACCAGCACGAGCAGTACGACCAGCAACACGCCCACGATTCCAGACGGGCCATATCCCCAGCTGCGCGAATGCGGAAACACGGGCAATCCACCAATCAACAGAACAAGCAGGACCAGAACCAATATGGTAGTCAGCGACATGATGCATCTCCTTATAACCGCTACGGGAATCCACAGCACAGGTCGCTTCCCATCACCGAGACCGGAAAAGCTCGGGGAGTAAGAAGAAAGCGTACCTGTACTATCGGACTGCTACCCCTGCGGAAAAGTCCTGCAACCGCTTCGCTTGTTGATGAGAAGCACACTATTTTCTGTTTAGTACGGCTTGGGCACAGGCCCCTTCAATAATTTGAGAAACATCAGCGAAACCGTTTGTGCGTCCCCAAGCGCGGTATGCCGCCCCGTTACCGGTATGTCCAGTGCCCGCGACAGGGTGTCAAAGCGCAGATCCAGATGCACGTCAGGAAACAAACGGCTGACCTTGCGATGATAGAGAGCTGACACTTCGATCCGGGGATTCGTCAGTCTAGGCATCCCGTAACGGCGGAAATGACGACTGAGCACTGCGATATCAAAGGACACGTAATAACCCAGCAGCGGGCGATTTCCAATGAAGTCTTGCAGTTGTCTCAGGGCATCCTGGATATTGAGCTGCCCCTCCAGATCCATCCGACGTAGCTTGTGTATGCGGATCGATTCGGCGTCCAGGCTGGGCGGCGGCTCGACGTACAGCTCAAGACGTTCCCCTACCTGCATCTTCCCCTGTCGAATGAGTATGGCACCCACACTGAGAATATCGGCCCGACGTGAATCAAGGCTGGTCGTTTCCAAGTCCAGCGAAACGATCTCATCGGCGTCCATCGGGTCATGCCACCACCAATGCAGGCGTTGCCGCCAAAGGGGCCAATGCAAATCAGGTCTTGAGATGTAGGCAGCCATCAACGCGTATCCAGATGAAACAGACGTCCCAGGGTTTGCTTGAATTTTTTAACTACATGGAGGCTGAAGCGCAGCAGGTCTCGCTCGGCCCGGCTCAGGATCGACACATCGATACCTTGCGTTAATCCACTCCTGTCGCCTGCCAATTGCTGTGACAGCCGTAGCTGCATGAACAGCTCGAAAGCCTCAGCGAGGTTATCAGCCATGTTTCGATCCAGAACGCCCCGCTCGCCCAGCATCTGCAGTCTGCCCAAGGTGCCACGCACCATCAAACCGTCTCGCAGGGCGAGTATTCGGGCCCCATGAACGATCGGAAAAAGACCGCCACGCTTGATGTCCAGGCGTTCACCGGATGTTTTGAGCCCACCAAACAAGGTCAATGGCGTATCGAACTGTAAAGCAGCCAGCGCCATATCGCTCAGCCATCGCTCCCCCGGGCCAGACCACACGCTCAGCTGAGCGTGCACAGCCATAAACCAATGCTCATTTCCGGCTACAGGGTGGGCATCCATCAGAATGGACAGACGCAGCAGCTGCTCAGGATGCCCCTCGCGGGCGGCCGTCAGAAGCTCATGCCGCCACTCACTGATAGGCTTGCACCACACCGCATTCGAGGCCATTACCCCTCCTGGGCATTGAGGGTAACCAAACCCCATGAGTGCCTCGTTGAAGCGGGCCATCCAGGCCAAAGCTTCCTCGTTTGCAATGTCGTCCGCATGAATCAGCGCATTATCCTGATCGGTCTTGAGCAGTTGCTCTCCTCGCCCCTCACTTCCCATGACCACCAGGCAACAACGGGAGCGATACGCTACAGGAACACACTGCTCGAAGACACGCGCCAGCAACTGCTCATTCAACGCGCTGACCAACTGCATGATAAAGCGCAGCCGGATGCCATTACCCTCCAGGGTAGCAATCAACGTATCCAGGGTTTCGGCGGCTCGCTGCAACTCATCGAGCGTTTCGGCGCGGGCGATCCGCAGCGCCAGAACGTGAGAGTGAGTGGAAAAGAGACTCAGCACCTGGGTTAGATGCAGCAGGCCGACTGCCTGACTGCCGTGTCTGACCACGACCCGCTCGATGCGTTGGCGGGTCATAAGAATCATGGCATCGAATAGAAAGTCGCCCAGCTCTATAGAGGCCAGCGGCTGATGCGCTAGCGTCCCGATAGGTGTCTCGTCGCCCAGCTCCTGCTGGAAATGGGCAACCATCAGGTCCGTTCTGGTCACAATACCCAGTCCTTCAAAGCCGTCTTCCAGCCGGACCAGCAACGCATCGGCGCCGACCTTTAGCTGCGTACGGGCAGCCTCGCCCAATGACAGATCGGCACCTACTTCCACGGCAGGCAGCAAATGCTCGCGGGCAATGCGGGTCAGAATGAACTCCGCCAGATTCTGCCCGTCCCGGCGTGCCAGTTGCCGCTTGGTGGCAAGGCTTGCCTGGAAATAAGAAGCAAACGAGGTATTTCGCTCGCACAGTTCATGAAACATCTTGGCGTTGAGTTCGTAGACAATGCTCTCTTCAACAGCTCGATAGGCATGCCGGGTCTGCCCATCAAAAAGCCCCCGCACATCAAAGAGATCGTCCGGCCCATAGTGTGCAAATAGCTGGTCGTCCTTGCCACGCTCCTCAATGACACCCTTCAGCACGATATAGAGTGCAAGCGTGACGCTACCCGGCTCGATCAGTATCTCGCCAGGCACGTAGTATCCGACCGATAGCGCCGAGCGAAGCAGGTTACGTTCATACTCACTGAGTGTGTCGAACGGGGCTGCCTCGAAGTTGAAATTATCCGGCATGACGCGAATTCGCCTGAAATGAAAACGGCAGGCCCTGACGAGCCTGCCGATTCAGTACGACTTAGTGAGCCACTGCGCCGGAAGCGCCAAGACCCGTCTGAGAGCGAACGAACTGAGGGAAGAATCGAGCACGCTCTTCATCGGCTGCGGTAGATTTGTCCGTAATCGAGAAGAACCAGATCCCAATGAACGCTACGAGCATGGAGAACAGTGCTGGATACTCATAAGGGTAGATCGCCTTTTCATGACCCAGGATAGTGACCCAGATGGTCGGGCCTAGAATCATCAGAGCCACCGCTGTGATCAGCCCCAACCAGCCACCAATCATGGCACCTCGCGTGGTCAGTTTCTTCCAGTACATGGAGAGCAGCAGTACCGGGAAGTTACAGCTGGCCGCAATCGAGAAGGCCAGACCCACCATGAAGGCAATGTTCTGTTTCTCGAACAGAATACCCAGGCCGATCGCAACCACACCCAGAGCCAATGTGGTGATCTTGGAGACACGCAACTCATCCTTTTCGTTGGCATTGCCTTTCTTGATCACACTGGCATAGAGGTCATGGGACACCGCCGAGGCACCCGCCAGGGTCAGACCTGCTACCACCGCAAGGATGGTTGCAAACGCTACCGCCGAGATGAACCCCAGGAAGATGCTGCCGCCCACCGCGTTGGCCAGGTGCACCGCCGCCATGTTGTTGCCACCAATCAGGCCACCGGCAGCATCCTTGAACGCAGGATTGGTGCTGACGAGCAGGATCGCGCCAAAACCAATGATAAAGGTCAGGATGTAGAAATAACCGATGAAACCGGTAGCGTAGAACACGCTCTTGCGAGCTTCTTTGGCATCACTCACCGTGAAGAAGCGCATAAGAATGTGCGGCAGACCTGCAGTACCAAACATCAGCGCCAGCCCCAGGGAGAAAGCCGAGATTGGGTCTTTTACCAGACCGCCGGGGCTCATGATGGCCTCGCCTTTCGGATGGACCGCGATAGCCTGGGAGAACAGCGCACTGAAGTCGAAGTTGACGGACTTCATTACCATGACGGCCATGAAGCTTGCGCCCGAAAGCAGCAGCACCGCCTTGATGATCTGTACCCAGGTGGTTGCTAGCATGCCACCAAACAATACGTACATCACCATGAGGATGCCGACCAGGATCACCGCCACGTGGTAGTCAAGGCCGAATAGCAGCTGAATCAGCTTGCCGGCACCTACCATCTGAGCGATCAGATACAACGCCACCACCACCAACGAACCACAGGCAGACAGGGTACGGATTTCCTTCTGCTTGAGACGGTAAGAGGCAACGTCGGCAAAGGTGTATTTGCCCAGGTTACGCAAGCGCTCGGCAATCAGGAACAGAATGATCGGCCATCCGACCAGAAAGCCGATGGAGTAGATCAAGCCGTCATAACCCGACGTAAATACCAGCGCGGAAATACCCAGAAAGGAGGCGGCAGACATATAGTCGCCTGCGATTGCCAAACCATTCTGAAAGCCCGTGATGCGACCGCCAGCAGCGTAGTAATCTGCCGCTGAACGGTTGCGTTTGGAAGCCCAATAAGTGATCCCCAATGTCCCCGCCACGAAAGCAACGAACATTACGATAGCGGCCACGTTCAAAGGTTGCCGTTGAACGGCACCGGTCAACGCATCGGCAGCCCAGGCAGCCGGAGCGAACAGAGCCAGTCCCATTACTGCAGAGAGAGGCGCTTTCATTGTTGAACCTCCTTCAAAATGGCACGGTTAAGCTGGTCGAATTCACCGTTGGCACGGCGAACATAGACACCTGTCAGGATAAAAGCGGAAAGAATCAGACCGACACCGATCGGAATTCCCCAGGTAATCGGACTATCCGGGTTGATCCGAGCACCTAATACATGTGGCGCAAAGGCGATAAGCAGGATGAAGGCGACGTAGAGTCCTAACATGATCAGGGAAAGCAGCCAGGCAAAACGCTCACGCTTGGCAACCAGTTCTTTGAATTGCGGATTTTGTTCTATCCGCCGGTAGATGCTGTCGTTCATTATTGTTGTCCTCACAGCGTGACGGGGATCGTCGATTTGTACTCTAGGCTACCGGCACCTGACAGCCAGACGACTTTAGTCGTAACCGGGATAAAGGGGCTGTTTCGCGGGATAAAGGGTAGAGGCTTAAAAGTGCGACCCTACAGCCCCGCTGACGCGGCGGGACTGGAGCGGTCGGCATATGGCTTGGATGCCGAATACGCTTACGGCGGCAACAGCAACGTGGGCTATCCGGCCTGATCAACCATAGCTATTTGTGTGACGGCATGTGTCTCGAGAGTTGTCGGCGGGCCCGCTAGTAATCCCACAGACTGCGCCACCCTTCCAGCGGATGATGCCCTTCGGCATCGAGCACCGAGACGCTAGCGGTCATTCCGGCACTCAATTGCACCTCCGGCGGCACATCCAAGAGCTCTACGCGGACCGGAATACGTTGCGCCAGTCGTACCCAATTGAACGTGGGCTGAACTTCCGCCAATAGCTGCTCGTCCGGGCTTGCGTTGCGGTCGGTGATTCCGCTACTGATGCTGGCCACACGCCCCTTGAGAATCCCCTTGTGGCTCATCAGGCGAATATTGACGGCATCCCCTACTGCAATATGCGGGATCTTGGTTTCTTCGAAATAGGCCATGACGTAGAAAGAGCGCGTATCAACCAGCGCCATGACAGCTTCACCGGTACGTACGTAGTTACCTTCGGCAAATCGCAGGTTCGTGATGCGTCCTTCGCGAGGCGCCAGCACTTGGCTACGCGCCAGGTTAAGCTCCGCCAGCCGGATATCCGTCAGCGCTTCCTGATACTGACTCCGTGCCACGGCAGCGTTAATCTGCGCATTTTCCCTGTCTTCGGCACTGATGGCGCTGACACCCAGACGATTACGGCGCTCAGCCTCGCTCTCACGCAGGCGCAGCTGCTGTTTGCGTGTATCGGCAACGGCGCGGGCGTGGTTGAGCGTAGCCTGGTAGCGCTCCCGGTCGATCTGCATGATCAGATCACCTTTCTTGACCAGCTGATTATCCTTGACAGGCAAGCGAGTCACCCAACCGGCCACATCGGGCGAGACGACCACGACATCGGCTCGAACACGTGCATCACGCGTCCAGGGCGAGAGCATGTAAAACCGCCACAGCCATAGGCCAGCCAGCACCGCCACTATCACCACGACCACTGTAATCGCTACACGGGCCACCTTGCGCATCATGCCCTCCTCATCCAAGCGTTCATATTCACCGTGACCACGTCACGTTGCGGCAACCCAGGTAATGGCTGCGAGCAGCAGCAGAAACAGTGCGCACCCAAATAGCGCCTCATGCCAGATCCAGCGACTCGCATGAAGTTTATGCATGACCAGCCGAATCACACCTGTCAGTAATAAAGCCGCTACCGCATAAAGAAACAGCGGGCTCAGGTAAACGCCGCCGATAGCCCATTCATGCAGGTCCATGGTGATCCTCAAGCGATTGGCACCACATCGTCCAGGTTCGCTGCAACTGGCGAACCGCTCCATGAGCCAGGCGCTTGGGCTCATCCGGCTCTGGTACGGCTTCTAATACAGAGCGTAATCGGTTCGCGGGTTCATCCAGCTGCTCCGGCCGTACGTGCTCCAGACCATTTGCCAGGGCTGCCGAAAACGCCTGTAGGAAACGATCGCGCTCCGCCGCCAGTGAGCCGGTCGCCCCGTCAAGGCAGGCGCGCAGGTGCAACAGCTCATTACCCAGATCCAATGCCAGCAGGCCATCGTGCCAGCGACGACGTTCATGAAGCGGCATGAGGTTAATATTGCGTGCCAGTTGCAGCAATCGATCGGCCATCCGCCCTCCAAACCAGGTTTCAGCAATACCAAGAGGGCGCTCTGTCAGACGCTGCAGGTCATAGGTCGTGGCTGAAAGAATTCTTCGGATCAGCCGCCGCGGGTGACGCAGTGTAATCAAACGAAAGATCACGACGGCAAAGCCAACTCCAATGACCAGCGCCTGGGCCTGATTGAGCAGGTTAGCCATGTCCATGCGGGTATGGTTGTTTGGCGAAACCAGCACAATGAAGTGCAACGCAAACGCAGTAGCCGTACCTACCACCGCCGGCGGCCCCGCCATTCCAAGCGCGGCAAAAAACAGCGGAACCCCCATACCCAGGCACAATAACGGGAAGCCGGACCATGACGGCAATACGGCCTGGCTGACAACAATGGCCACCACGATGGCGTAGGCAATGCCACGAAGAAAACTTAGGCCGATCTGAACGGCGTTATCGCGGTTGGCGAACAGGCTGCATAAAACAGCACCCAACAGCATGGCACCGGTTGCGGCAGGCCAGGCGGTGTTCAACCAGAACATCGCAAGTCCGAGCAATGCCAATGCGCTGCGCATTCCATACAACAGCGCCGTCTGGATGTCACGGTGCCAGGACAGTGCCGAAGGAGCACTGTCATCAGCCACGCCACGGGCAACCGCCCGTTCGGCCTGTTCAGCCGTTAGGGCCTTGCCGAGCAGAATGCCCAGGCGAGCCAGAAAGTAGCGCTGGTCATTGCTGTAACGTGGATCATTGTGCTCGTCATGGAGCCGGTTGAGCAATGCCTCAATGGCCGTTGGCTCGAACGGATCCAGATGCTGGATAACCTCTTCACGCCAGGGCGCGACCGCCTCTTGCTCATTTGCTTCAAGGTTACGCCATTGGCGAACCACGCCCCGCGAGGTACGCAACAGGCTCAGCAGATCTCGACAGAACAATCGCAACGCACGGGCACGCTGACGTCCTCGATGGCCCTCGAACCATGTGTGGTCGCGCTGCGCATCAACAGCCACGATCTGGCCAAACACCCCAAGCAGTCCGGTCGCTGCGGTTTCATTTCCAGCCACCTCAGCGCGTGCTGTCTGCAGACCCGCCTGCCAGACTTTGCTGGCCTGTTGACTCAGGTTCTGCTCTACACGTTGCGGCCAGATCACCGAGCTGACGATAGACGCTACAATGATGCCCATGCAGATTTCCATGCAGCGAGCGACTGCCTGATCAAAGACGCCGAGCGGCTGAGCGATGGCTGGCAGACCAATGATCGCTACGGTGTAGCCGGCCAGAACGAAGGCATAGGACACATGATTGCGCAGCAAGGTCGACGCAGCGGTGCACAACCCGAGCCAGAGCGCCATGGCCAGAAGAAAAGCCCAGGGCGTCTGTGCAAACAGGCCAATCAACACCACAGACATGATCGTCCCGGCTACGGTCCCGATCAGACGAAACAGACCCTTGGCTACCACCATGCCGGACAACGGCTGCGAGACGATAAACACCGTCATCATCGACCACGTGGGCTGTTCAAGATCGAATCGAAACGCAAGCCATAGGGCCAGACACGCCGCAAAAAGCGTCTTGACCGCAAACTTGAGCGCCAACGGGCTAGGCGCAAGGAAAACCTGCCAGGGAATACGCACGTGCTTATTATCGTCGAGTGATGACCGATAGGCTCACGAACGCGTCAGGAAGTTCCTTGCATCAGCCTGGACAATACCAGGCTGGTGGCTCGCTAGCCTCTTCGAACGATACCGGCGCGCAGACACAGCGCGGCACATAACGCCACAATGGACAGCAAGGCCAGCTTGAGTCCTACTGCCTGGGCCAACAGACCGATCAGCGGAGGCCCCATGAGCAGCCCGCCATAGCCCAGGGTAGCAACAGCAGCAACGCCAACCCCCGGGTCGATGCCCGGGCGATTGCCTGCAGCGCTGAAAAGGATCGGCACAATGATCGACAGCCCCAGGCCGGCCAGGGCAAAGCCAATGATCGAAATGATCGCATCAGGCGCCAGCAGCGCTACAACCATCCCCAGTGTTGCCAACCCTCCAAGCGCACGAACCAGTGAGTGATCCTGAAAGCGAATACGCAGGCGATCACCAAAGAGTCGGCCAAATACCATCGTGGCGGAAAAAGCGGCATATCCCAAAGCGGATAACCCTTCGCTGGCATTCTTCACATCATGCAGAAGCAAGGCGCTCCAGTCAGCGATAGCGCCTTCGGACACAAACGAACACAACGCCATGAGGCCCAGCCCTACGACTGCCATGGGTGGCAGACGCAGACCTGAACCCTTGTGGGTACGCGCAGACATGTGCTCATCAGGCAAAAGCCGTTTACCGCCAGGTAGCAGAAAGATAAGGGCAATCACTGCCAGTAAGAGGAAATGCCAGACAGGTGACAATGCCACCAGCGCAGCCGCCCCTAGCGCACCGACCAGGCCGCCAAGACTGTACATCCCGTGAAGAAGCGAAAGCGTCGGACGCCGAAGGGCTCGTTCGACTTCTACAGACTGCGTGTTGACCGCAACATCCATTGCGCCACTGGCCAAACCAATAAGGTACATCGCCAAGGCAAAGCCGAGCCAGTGATGGGCCAGCCCGACCAAGGGAAAGGCAAGCAGGAGCAGTAGCCCTCCACCAATTACAATCCGGCGGCTACCCAGACAGCGCTGGAGAATTCCTGTCAGGGGGAACGCTGTCAAGGCACCCAGCCCCAGGCACAGCAACGCCTGTCCAAGCGTACCTTCGTCAAGTCCGGCCTGCATTTTCAAGGCCGGTATCCGCGCCATCAGACTGCCGTGCACCAGTCCATTGATAGCGAAGAAATAAGCGCAAGCCCAACGCGCAGAGCCTGCTAATGTCATTTCAGCCATAACCACTCCAGCAAAACGAAGCCCCGCCGAAGCGGGGCTTTGTTGAATCCGGTTGACTACCGGACAACCCAGGCAGTCAGAGCCGAAGCGGTTACCAGAAGTTCATCTGGCCATCCGATCAGGCCTCGGTTTTACCCGCAGCGCCTTTGACCAGCTGCTGAAGCTCACCTTTTTCGTGCAGCTCCAGCAGGATATCGCTACCGCCTACCAGCTCACCGTTTACCCACAACTGGGGGAACGTTGGCCAATTGGCATACTTAGGCAGATTGGCCCGGATCTCAGGATTTTGCAGAATGTCCACATAGGCGAACTTCTCACCACACGCCATCAACGCTTGCGAGGCACGGGCAGAGAAACCGCACTGCGGAGCATTGGGGGAGCCTTTCATGTAAAGAAGAACAGGGTTATTGGCGATCTGTTCTTTGATCGTTTCGATGATATCCACGGTGCACCTCGCTGAATTTCAGTGCTGACCAGTGTAACGGAAAACCCAGTGAAACGCTCGGTTTTGCCTCTGGCCACCCGTCCATACAGATAAGGACAATGGAAACAATTTGCAAGCCTGATGATGCGACTTGATACAGGAAGGGAGATTGGAGGGAAGAACAAAAATTATCGTTGCGGTTGTTTTCCTTCAAACCGGCGAACTCCATGTCCGCCGGTTCGAGCTCATCCTTAGTGGATGGAGCTGATGGTGCCTTTCTGGCCAGTCACTTTGACGTTAACGGCCTTGTACACCAGATAGTCTTGAACATCGACTTCATAACGCGGGGCAACGATTACGTCAGCGCCCGAAGCCTTGACAGCCTTGTAAGCTGCAGCAGCTTTAGCCGAGGAAACTGGATCCAGTCCCAGAGCAAAACCACCTTCGCCACCACCATAGGTAACGCCGTCTGCAAACTTGCTATCACCACCCAGCTTCAGCATACCGAACAGAACGTTTACGGAAGACTGACCTGTGATGGTTTCACCTACTTTGACATCCGCTTTCAGACCGGTATCAACCGCGCCACCCAGAGGTAGAGCTGGCTGACTTACGTTCTGGCTGGCACAGCCAGTGAGCAGGGCCAAAGTAGAGAAGGCAGCGGCATACACTACGCGTTTCATGCAATACTCCTTTGCATACAATTTTCCAATAATCCCATTGCGGGGTAATAACGTCGCCTCGAAAGGCGGGCGGCATAGTAGTCATTTAACAAAAATGTAACAACCGTAGCGGAACAATTTTCCAATCTTTGTGAAGTTTTACCTTTTGCGTAATAACCGGTTGCAATCTCATCTTTTCTGCCACCTCGCCAGGGATTTGCGCAAATATATAAATTACTTATAAGATCCGGCCCTTCCCTTTCCTCCGCATAGGTGCGGCAGTAGCTTTGGGTGTAGCCTGTTTTTCCTGAAGCCGGCCGGCACCCCTGGCCTGTATTCATAGGTATTGATGATGAGCGCTCGGCATTTTCTTTCGTTCATGGATTGCACACCCGATGAGCTGTTGCAGCTGATCCGCCGTGGCATCGAGCTGAAAGAACTGCGTAGTCGAGGCGTCAGCCACGAACCGTTGAAAAATCGTGTTCTTGGCATGATTTTCGAAAAGGCCTCGACCCGTACGCGTCTGTCCTTCGAGGCAGGCATGATCCAGCTAGGTGGCCAAGCCATTTTCCTGTCCCCGCGCGACACGCAGTTAGGCCGCGGTGAGCCGGTAGATGACTGTGCCCGCGTCATGTCCCGTATGCTCGATGGTGTCATGATCCGTACCTATGCCCACAGCACCCTGACGACCTTTGCGGCAAACTCCAACGTTCCGGTTATCAATGGACTGTCTGATGATCTTCATCCCTGTCAGCTGCTGGCTGATATGCAGACATTCTTCGAACACCGCGGCAGCATTCAGGGCAAGGTTGTGGCCTGGATCGGCGACGGGAACAACATGTGCAACAGCTATATAGAAGCTGCCGAACAACTGGACTTCACCTTGCGTGTGGCCTGCCCTGAAGGCTTTGAGCCAAACGCCCGCTTCGTTGAGCGCGCCGGTGACCGCGTTCAAATTGTTCGTGATCCAACAGAGGCCGTAGAAGGCGCTCATCTGGTCAGTACTGACGTTTGGACATCCATGGGCCAGGAAGAGGAATCGAAAATCCGTCTGGAAACGTTCAAGGCGTATCAGGTCTCGCGTGAGCTCCTGGACAAAGCCAGCCGGGATGTCGTTTTCATGCACTGCCTTCCAGCGCACCGCGGAGAAGAAATCAGTCACGACCTGCTGGAAGATCCACGCTCGGTCGTATGGGATGAAGCAGAAAACCGTCTGCATGCGCAAAAGGCATTGATGGAGTTTCTGATCCCACATACACGCAACGCATGAGCATTCTCACGCTCAGCTATCTGGCCTGCGGCTACGGTGGCAGCACGATCGTAAGCGACCTGAGCCTGTCTCTTGAGTCAGGAGAGATTGGCTGTCTGCTTGGTCCATCAGGATGCGGGAAGACCACGACGCTGCGCGCCATCGCCGGATTCGAGCCTGTCATGCAGGGCGAAATCCGTCTCGCCGATCAGGTCATTTCCCGAGCGGGGTTTACCCTGGCGCCAGAGCAGCGCGGGATCGGCATGGTCTTTCAGGACTATGCTCTTTTTCCTCACCTGAACGTACGTGACAACATCGCCTTTGGTATTCGCAAGCATCCCGAGCGCGAGCGCATCGTGGGTGAGCTGATGGCCCTGGTCAAACTGGAGCAGCTGGCCAAACGCTATCCTCATGAACTGTCAGGTGGTCAACAGCAGCGTGTTGCCTTGGCTCGCGCCTTGGCACCGTCGCCTCGTCTGTTATTGATGGATGAACCTTTTTCCAACCTGGACGTAGAGCTTCGTCGATCGCTCAGCAGCGAAGTCCGGGATATTCTGAAAGCTCGAGGCACCAGCGCCATCCTGGTGACTCATGACCAGGAAGAAGCGTTTGCGGTAAGTGACAAGGTGGGGGTTTTTCAGCATGGCCATCTTGAGCAATGGGATACACCTGGGCACCTCTATCAGACCCCTGCTACTCCCTTTGTGGCAACGTTTGTAGGCCAGGGATTTTTCATTCCGGGTCGTGCCGTCGACTCAGAATCGATCAGAACGGAACTTGGGGTTGTCAGGGCCAGGAACAAAGCGTTCGAGGAAGGCGATGAGCTTCGCGTTCTCCTTCGGCCTGACGACATCCTCTATAGCCCCGCGAGCACGTTGACCGCGCAGGTGGTCAGCCAGGTATTTCTAGGTGCAAGCACCCGCTATCGACTGGCGCTTGCGTCAGGAGCACGTCTCGAAGCGTCCTTCCCAGGATTTGTTGAGCACCGTGCCGGTGAACAGATCGGAATTGCGCTCAAAAAAACGGCGCTGACAACCTTCAGCGCCACATAACGTCAATCCAGCAATAGACGACCACTGGCGACGCGACGAGCGTGACCCGCGATGCTCACGCGCTCGCCATCCAGACGGCACCAGAGTTCCCCGCCCCGCTCCGAGCACTGGTAGGCTCGCAGCATCCGCTTCGCCAGGCGACGAGACCAATAGGGAATAAGGCTACAATGAGCCGAGCCAGTCACCGGGTCCTCATTGATGCCAATACCAGGCGCAAAGAAACGGGACACGAAATCATACCGCTCACCTCGAGCGGTGATAATAACACCCGGCCAACGCAGACGTGCCAGAGCCGCAAAGTCAGGCTTGCAGTTGCGCACCGCCTCTTCCGACTCCAGGAGAACCAGTAGCTTATCTGCGCCCAGTACATCGACCGGACTAACGCCTAATGCACGCTCCAGCTCTGGTGTGGAACCGATCTCACTTGGAATCTGTGCAGGAAAATCCAGCGCCAGAAGCCCATCGTCTTCCTTATAGGCACGCAGGGTGCCGGAGCGGGAAATAAACTCGATCTTTTCTCCCGCTTCCTCATAAACAGTAAACAGTACATGAGCCGCTGCCAGCGTCGCATGGCCACACAACGGTATTTCAACCTTTGGGGTAAACCACCGAATGCGCCAGACATCACCCTCCCGACGGACAAAGGCCGTTTCCGCCAGATTATGCTCAGCGGCAATCTTCTGCATCAGATCGTCCGGCAACCATGCATCGAGACGGTAGACCATCGCTGGATTACCCGCGAACGGACGATCAGCGAAGGCATCGATTTGGTGAAAGTCGAGTTGCATGGTTTGCTCCATCTTTTCTTTTGAGTTCTTCGTACAGCATGAGCGAAACGTGCCTACGTCACAATGTACAGTTCACCAGCTATGACAGTTAAACTGGTCCGGCAACTCGCTCTGTGTAGGATCTCTCGGATCATCGGCACTCTTGTCACCAACCGCTACGGGCACACTCAAAGCCCGCTGTAATTGCGAGCAGCCAGATAGCGATCAAGGGAAAACACCAGAGCGGCAATAATTGACCATAGCGCAGTGAATCGATTGGTCAACTCAGTTGAAAGGACTTCATTTGCCCGCTACCCGTACGAGCGGAGAACCTGCACATTACTCCCGTGCAATCTCGGCAAACTGCCCTGCGGTCAGGCTAGCCAGCGCCTGGGCAGACAGCTCCACTTCAAGGCCACGTCTGCCTGCACTAACATAAATGGTAGGAAACCGCTCGGCACTGCTGTCAATGAACGTTCTCA
The DNA here is from genome assembly GCF_003691465.1 of Pseudomonas sp. LTJR-52. Lineage (NCBI taxonomy): Bacteria > Pseudomonadati > Pseudomonadota > Gammaproteobacteria > Pseudomonadales > Pseudomonadaceae > Pseudomonas > Pseudomonas sp. LTJR-52. Next base: position 1,804,700 of record NZ_CP033105.1, on the reverse strand, counting down.
AGCGTTTTTTCTGCCCCAACGGGCTGATTCCGCCTACCAGGTAGCCGGTAGCACGTTGGGCTACCTGAGGATTGGCCATGTCTGCCTTTTTGACAGACGCCGCATGGGCCAAGGCTTTCAGGTCAAGACTGCCACCTACCGGAACGATAGCCACCAGCAACTCCTCCTTCTCGGTAGCGGCCAACAATGTTTTGAACACCCGGACGGGTTCAAGTCCAAGCTTGTCTGCCGCCTCAAGTCCATACGAAGCGGCTTTGGGATCGTGTACATAACTGAGTACGCGATGCTCTATCTTGTACTTTTTGAGCAGGTTTATCGCTGGTGTCATGCCATTGTCCTTGTGGCTTTATGATCCAGTTTGTCTCTGCCTTTGCAGCCTGTAAAGCCTTGTAATGCCTTACTTGGGGCGTCCCTCAAGCGTGACCTGAAACACGCCTTATAAAGTTCCTTTTCAAACAAGTGTTTTGCCTGTCATAAAATATCCTGCTTCGCTCATCACAATTTTCTATGGGGATGAAAGAAGAACCTTTGACAACGTTCGATTTTGAAACTAACTTTTCGTTTCCGAAAGGATGTAGTTTCACTTTTTTTCTACTACCGCAATAAATACAACAATCAAGAGGCTCCTCGTATGAGTACTCCACTAATGCCCACCCTACGTGGGCAATGCATTGCCGAGTTTTTGGGAACAGGATTATTCATTTTCTTCGGAACCGGTTGCGTCGCTGCCATGAAGGTTGGCGGAGCCACTCTGGGGCTCTGGGAAATCAGCATCATATGGGGCATTGCGGTCAGCATGGGGGTTTACTTGAGCGCTGGCGTGTCGGGTGCACATCTGAGCCCTGCCGTTACCATTGCGCTTTGGCTGTTTGGCGGCTTCGAGCGTAGGAAGGTCCCGCTCTACATCATTTCGCAGATCGCAGGCGCTTTTTGTGGCGCCGCGCTGGTATATGGCCTGTATAACAGCCTCTTTTTCGAATACGAACAGGCTCACAATATGGTACGCGGTAGCGTAGCCAGCCTTGAGCTTGCGGGTGTGTTCTCCACCTATCCGAACGCAGCCCTGTCTGTTGGTCAGGCGTTCCTGGTCGAGATGGTCATTACCGCCATCCTGCTGGCCGTGATCATGGCCTTGACCGACGATGGCAATGGTCTTCCACGCGGCCCGCTGGCCCCGCTTCTAATTGGTTTGCTTGTTGCTGTGATCGGTGGATCTATGGGCCCGCTGACAGGCTTCGCTATGAATCCGGCTCGTGACCTGGGTCCTAAACTTATGACTTTCCTGGCTGGCTGGGGTGATGTAGCCCTGACCGGTGGCCGCGATATACCCTATTTCCTGGTACCGATCTTCGCGCCCATCCTGGGTGCCTGTCTGGGTGCCGCTGCTTACAAGGCGCTCATCTGCCGTCACCTGCCCAGTCTTGGCTCAGCAGCGTGCGACATTCCTGTCAAAGAAACCTCAGTTGAAACGAATAAGAAAGACGCTGCCGCTCAGCCCAAGATCAGCGCGTCACAGGCTCAATAATAAGGATTTCCATCATGTCTAATAACAAGCATTACATCGTGGCCCTGGACCAGGGCACCACCAGCTCCCGCGCCATCGTGCTGGATCGTAACGCCAATGTGGTGAGCATTGCTCAGCGTGAATTCGCACAGATCTATCCGCAAGCCGGCTGGGTCGAGCATGACCCGATGGAAATCTGGGCCACCCAGAGCGCTACCTTTGTGGAGGCCCTGGCTCATGCAGGCATTAGCCATGACGATGTAGCCGCCATCGGTATTACCAACCAGCGCGAAACCGCCATCGTCTGGGACAAGACCACAGGCCGCCCGATTTACAATGCCATCGTATGGCAGAGCCGCCAAAGCACAGAGATCTGCAATCAGCTCAAGCGTGACGGCATGGAAGAGCATATCCGCCGCACGACCGGACTGGTCATCGACCCCTACTTCTCCGGTACCAAGATCAAGTGGATCCTGGACCACGTGGAGGGCAGCCGTGAGCGCGCCCGCCGTGGCGAGCTGCTGTTCGGTACTGTCGATACGTGGCTGATCTGGAAGATGACCCAGGGCAAGGTCCATGTCACCGACTACACCAATGCCTCACGCACCCTGATTTTTGATATCCATAAGCGTGACTGGGATCCCGTGATGCTTGAAGCACTGGACATCCCCCGCGAAATGCTGCCGGTGGTTCGCTCCTCCTCCGAAGTCTACGGCTATGCCACTCTGGGCAGCAGCCAGGAAACCGGCATTCCGATCGCAGGGATTGCAGGTGACCAGCAAGCCGCCCTGTTTGGCCAGATGTGTGTAGAGCCGGGCCAAGCCAAGAACACCTATGGCACCGGCTGCTTCCTGCTGATGAACACTGGTGAGAAAGCGGTGCAGTCCCAGCATGGTTTGCTAACCACTATTGCCTGCGGACCGCGTGGTGAAGTGAATTACGCACTGGAAGGCGCCATCTTTAATGGTGGCTCTACCGTTCAGTGGCTGCGCGATGAGCTCAAGGTCATTAATGAGTCCCTAGACTCCGAGTACTTCGCCACCAAGGTAAAAGACAGCAATGGCATCTATCTGGTACCGGCCTTTACCGGCCTGGGCGCTCCCTACTGGGATCCCTATGCCCGCGGTGCACTGTTTGGCCTAACCCGTGGCGTCAAGGTTGAGCATCTGATCCGTGCGGCCCTAGAGTCGATTGCTTATCAGACTCGCGACGTACTGGATGCCATGCAGCAGGATGCCGGCGAGCGTCTACGCTCGCTACGTGTGGATGGCGGTGCCGTCGCAAACAACTTCCTCATGCAGTTCCAGGCCGACCTTCTGGGCACCTGCGTAGAGCGCCCCGAAATGAAGGAAACCACTGCCCTTGGTGCAGCGTATCTGGCTGGCTTGGCCACCGGCTTCTGGAGCAGCCTGGACGAACTACGCAACAAGAGCACCATCGAGCGTGTATTCGAGCCTACCTGTGATGGCGACCATCGCGAGGAGCTTTACAAGGGCTGGAAGAAAGCTGTCGAGCGTACTCGCGGCTGGGCGCAGGACTGATGTCATTGGACGGGGCGACTGGGAAGTCGCCCTTTTCACATCAGGACGATGAAGTTGATGCACTGAACTGGCGCCCGGCGCCTCGCTACGGCATTCTTCCTGTCAAACCACCGTTGAAGGAAGATTGCATGAGCCTGGCGCCCCGTCAGCAGAACATCCTGGACCTTGTCCGCGAGCGTGGCTATGTCAGCATCGAGGAGCTTGCCCAGTATTTCACCGTAACCCCCCAGACGATTCGTCGAGACATCAACCAGCTGGCCGAAAGCGGTTTGCTGCGTCGTTATCACGGTGGTGCCGCCCATGACTCCAGCGTAGAAAATACGGCTTACACCATGCGTGCTGGACAAATGCGTGATGAGAAGCGTCGTATCGCGGAGGCCGTTGCAGCACAGGTCCCGGATCATGCCTCATTGTTCATTAACATCGGTACGACGACCGAAGCGATCGCTCACGCGCTGCTCAATCACCGTAGCCTGAAGATCATTACGAACAACCTCCATGTTGCGAACATCCTTAGCGCAAAAGAGGACTTCGAAGTCCTGATTGCAGGTGGCAGCGTACGCAGTGACGGCGGCGTGGTAGGCCAGGCGACGGCTGACTTCATCAAGCAATTCAAAGTGGACTACGCGCTGGTTGGCATCAGCGGCATCGATGAAGACGGCACTCTGCTGGATTTCAATTATCAGGAGGTTCGCGTTTCACAGGCCATTTTCGAAAACGCACGCAAGGTCTTTCTGGCAGCCGACTCCAGCAAATTCGGACGCAGCGCCATGATTCGCCTGGGCTCGCTCGAGCAGATCGACGTGCTCTTTACCGAGTCTCAACCAGACGAAGCCTTTACCCGGCTGCTCTCTCAATTCAAAGTCCGTCTTGAAATCGCCTGACCAGAGTGTCAGGCCTTTCACATTTCATTCATTTAAGTTCGTTTATTTTCCTTTTAGAGTTTTTTTATCGGTTTACGACTGGCGCAAGGCAACTCTTTTGTCTACGATTGTTCGAATACGAACATTGATGTTCGTTTATAACAGGAGACGCCCATGCCTCAGTCCACTTTGCTCGGGACGCCGCCCCTTTCCGAGATCTACGACATCGCCGTGATCGGCGGTGGTATCAATGGTGTTGGTATTGCAGCCGATGCCGCAGGCCGTAACTTGTCCGTCTTTCTCTGCGAACGTGACGACCTGGCGAGACATACCTCCTCGGCCAGCAGCAAGCTGATTCATGGTGGCCTGCGTTATCTCGAACATTACGAATTTCGACTGGTACGCGAAGCGTTGGCCGAACGCGAGGTACTGCTGGCCAAGGCTCCGCATATCGTCAAGCCCATGCGCTTCGTCCTGCCGCACCGGCCACATCTGCGTCCGGCCTGGATGATTCGCGCAGGTCTCTTCCTTTATGACCACCTGGGCAAGCGTGAAAAGCTCCCCGCCTCCCGTGGTCTTCGGTTCGGTTCCGATAGCCCTCTGGTCAGTGATATCAACCAGGGTTTCGAGTATTCGGACTGCTGGGTAGATGATGCACGCCTCGTTGTACTCAACGCCATGGCTGCCCGCGAGCGTGGTGCCCATATTCATACCCGCACCACCTGCACAAGCGCCCATCGCGCCAACAAACTGTGGCACCTGACCCTTCAGCGTGAAGACGGCACTACCTTCTCGATTAAGGCAAAAGCCCTGGTCAATGCGGCAGGTCCATGGGTTGCCCAGATCGTTCGCGAAAACATCAAAGAGCGCTCGCCCTATGGTATTCGACTGATTCAAGGCAGCCACATCGTCGTGCCCAAGCTATATGAAGGCGATCATGCCTACATCATGCAGAACGAAGATCGTCGGATTGTCTTTGCGATTCCGTACCTGGGTCGTTACACCATGATTGGTACCACGGATCGTGAGTACAAAGGTGATCCAGCCAACGTACAGATTACCGAGCAGGAAACTGACTACATCCTGGGTGTGGCAAACGCACACTTCCGCCACAAGCTGACCCGCAGTGACGTCCTGCATACGTTCTCGGGCGTACGCCCCCTGTGTGATGACGAGTCAGACAATCCTTCAGCCATTACTCGTGACTACACCCTGTCACTGTCGGCTCCTGAAAACGATGCGCCTTTGCTGTCGGTCTTTGGTGGAAAACTGACCACGTACCGCAAGCTGGCCGAGTCGGCCATGCAGCAGTTGCAGCCGTTCTTCAAGACGATGGGACAGCCTTGGACAGCCAAGGCTACGCTACCGGGCGGAGAAGACATGACGACGCCTGAAGCACTGGCCAAACAGTTACAGGCACAGGTCAAGGAGTTGCCAGCAGCACTTGCCCAGCGCTGGTCAACCACCTATGGCAACCGCACGCGCAAGCTATTGGAAGGCGTTACGCAAATGGCCGACCTAGGCGAATGCCTGGGGGCGGACCTGTATGCGCGTGAAGTGGATTATCTCCATGCTTACGAATGGGCCAACGCGGCAGACGACATACTCTGGCGCCGGACCAAGCTGGGCCTTGAGTTTACCCCTGGTGACAAGACCAAGCTGGAAACCTATCTAGGCAGTCTGGATATCCGCAAGGCCAGTCACGCAGCAGCGTAATGGATACGTGAATGAAACTGGCCGAATCATGAGCCAGTTTCATTCATGCCCTCCTTGGCTTGGAAATCATTCATAATGGATACCTGCTGCACTCATCAGGATCCAGGCCATGCTCGAACTTCGTCACTTGAAAACGCTACACGCACTGCGTGAGGCTGACAGCCTTGTCGAAGCTGCCGAACGTCTTCATCTGACCCAATCTGCACTGTCTCATCAGTTCAAGGAGCTTGAAGAGCGCCTTGGTCTGAGCCTATTCGTCCGCAAGACCAAGCCAGTGCGCTTTACCAGTGCCGGCCTGCGCCTCCTGCAATTGGCCGATGCGGTATTACCTCAGCTTCGCAGTGCAGAACGTGACCTGTCACGCTTTGCTGGCGGCACTGCCGGGCGCCTCAACATTGCCATTGAATGCCATAGCTGCTTTCAGTGGCTGATGCCTACCATTGATCAGTTTCGTGATTCCTGGGCTGAAGTGGAGATGGATCTCGCCTCGGGCTTTTCATTCGCCCCGCTACCAGCCCTGGCACGTGGCGATCTTGACCTTGTCGTCACGTCAGACCCGATTGATCTCACCGGCATCACTTACATTCCGCTTTTTACTTATGAAGCGCAGCTAGCCATGGCCAACCAGCATCCCTTAGCTGGCAAGCCTTACATCGTGCCTGAGGATCTGGCTGAAGAAACGCAGATCACCTATCCGGTTGACCGTGAGCGCCTGGATATCTTCAGGCAATTTCTCGACCCTGCCGGCGTCGAACCCGCTGGAATACGTACGGCAGAGCTGACGGTCATGATGCTGCAGTTGGTAGCATCCGGCCGGGGCGTATGTTGTCTTCCTAACTGGGCGCTCCATGAGTACAGCTCGCGCGGCTATGTGACCGCGAAGCGTCTGGGTGAGAAAGGCTTGTATGCCACACTGTATGCCGGTATTCGAGAAGACATGCTGGAAGCTCCCTTCATGCAGGACTTTTTACTAACAGCCAAGGACACATCCTTCGCTACGCTTGAAGGCGTCAGTGCGGCACGTTAGGGATCAATCTGACCGCTCCGTCAGTCGCCGGTACAGGTACGCCCCAAATACTAGCGCCGCAGCACTGGTTGCTGCCACGACCATGCGCTCATCAGGACGACGCCATCCTCCATCGACACTGCGATTGCCACTGGGAGGGCTGAACAGATTGCCCGAGGAGTGCTCTACCGGCCCCATTCGACTCAAGGCGCGATCCATAAAGATCCGGGACAGCCGAGCATAACCAGGCACCAGCGCATGGGCTGCACGAAGTACCGTGGCGGCCTGCCCTACTGTCGTAGACTTGCGTGGATAACGCGCCATGGAGAGGATGGCTCTGGCGACCTTTCGAGCATCATAAACAGGTGGCGTCGGCTTTATTGTCCTTCCACTGTAATTACCGCCGTCTCGCAGCCCTGGCGTATCGATGAACGCAGGGTAAACATCGCAGACATGAATATCGGACCAGCGCGTAAGCTCGCCTCTCAAGGCTTCGGTAAACCCTCTCAGGCCTGACTTGGCAGCCGAATAGGCCACTGCATAGGGAAGCGGTACCCAGCTGCCTACCGATAAGGTATTGATCAAAACCCCTGACCCTTGCCGTTTGAAAACCGGCACAACGGCGTAGGCGCCACGCAGATAGCCTAGAAGGTCGGTCTGCACGACGCGTTCATGCGCCTCAAAAGGCGTCTCATCAAACTTGCCTACCGCACCAATACCCGCATTGTTGACCCAGATATCAATCTGTCCGTGTCCAAATTCCAGCGCACGCTCGGCCAATTGCGAGACTGACTCCATCAACGTGACATCCGTAGGCACACCAATCGCCCGGCCTCCGAGGAGAAGACACTCGGCAACCGTGTCGTCTAATGCCGCTTTATCTCGAGCAGCCAATACCAGGCAAGCCCCCTGTTGTGCAAACGCCTGAGCGGTGGCCCGACCAATCCCGCTGGAAGCGCCAGTAATGACCACAATGGCGCTATCTAGATTGCGTGCTTTCATCAGATATCCTCTTTTGCTTTTTCAAGCTGATTAAAAGAGGACCCCGCTTACCGCCAGCCATTCCTTCATTCAGACATAAAAAAGCCCTCAAAATCATGAGGGCTTTTTTTCAGTGAGGCCGGATTACTGGGAAGACTTGCTTCCGCCCGGAAACCCTGCGAAACGCTTGTTGAAGCTAGAGACGCGACCCTCGCTTTTCAACTGGCGCTGCTCACCGGTATAGATTGGATGCGAAGCACTGGACACGTCCAATGCCACATAGGGATAGGTCTTGCCTTCAAATTCCTGGGTACGATCAGTCTGTGCCGTAGAGCCGATCAGGAAGTAATGATCTGCCGTGGTGTCATGGAAAAGCACTGGCCGATAGTTAGGATGAATATTCGGTTTCATGGTACCTCCTGGATACTCGGTTGGACTCTACATCGAGCCGCTTCGTTACATTATAACGATACATTACCAATATAAGGTCTTGGCGGTGGCTTTCAACCCTTACCAGCAGATTAATTTCACTAAGGTCTGAAAACGGTACCCAGTCCCCGTAATAGCCTGTTGCCTTGAGTCATTCGGGCGGAAAAATGCAACTTACCCCCACAAATGCTTGTCGTTTCCCTGTGGAGCAATACCTCCCCACCCCAACGGAGCAACCGGTAAGGAACTATGTGCGGTATAGCTGGAGAATTACGTTTCGATAATCGTCCCGTCACCCTGGCCACGCTGGAACGGGTCACCCATCGCCTCGCTCAACGCGGCCCCGACGCCTGGGGCTTTCATAGCCAAGGCCCTGTTGCGCTAGGCCACCGACGCCTGAAAATCATGGATCTGGCAGAAGCCTCTGGTCAGCCCATGATTGACTCGGACACGGGCCTGTCGATGGTTTTCAACGGCGCCATCTACAACTACCCAGAGCTACGCAGCGAGCTGGAGGCCAAGGGTTATCGCTTCCACTCTGGCGGCGATACCGAAATTCTGCTCAAGGCCTATCACGCCTGGGGCAAGGAGATGCTGCCCAAACTCAACGGCATGTTCGTCTTCGCTATTTGGGATCGCGATAAGCAGCAAATGTTCATTGCACGCGATCGCCTGGGCATCAAGCCCTTGTACTTGAGCCAGACCAATGAACGCCTGCGCTTTGCATCAAGCCTGCCCGCCCTGCTTGAAGCAGATGATATCGATACCTCTCTCGATCCCGTCGCGCTGAACTACTACCTCAACTTCCATGCTGTTGTACCAGCGCCCCGCACCATCCTGAACGGCGTAAAAAAGATGCCGCCAGCCACCTGGATGGTCATTGACGCCAACGGCAAAACCGAACAGCAAACCTGGTGGACGCTGAATTACGGCCCAACTGCCGATGAAGCCAACTACACCATGAAAGACTGGAGCGGCGAAGTCCTGAACAGCTTGCGCGATGCTGTCTCGATTCGACAGCGGGCAGCCCGCGATGTAGGTGTGCTGCTGTCTGGCGGTGTGGACTCAAGCCTGCTGGTCGGCTTGCTGCACGAGTCCGGCGTACGCGATCTGCTGACCTTCTCCATCGGGTTTGAAGATGCAGGTGGAGAGCGTGGGGATGAGTTTCAGTATTCAGACCTGATCGCTCAGCGCTACGGTACACGGCATCACAGGCTGCGCATCAACGAATCTGAAATCATTGAGCAATTGCCCGCCGCGTTCAGAGCCATGAGCGAGCCGATGGTAAGCCATGACTGTATCGCCTTCTACCTCCTGTCGCGTGAAGTGTCCAAGCATTGCAAGGTTGTACAGAGCGGCCAGGGTGCGGACGAGCTTTTTGCAGGCTACCACTGGTATCCACAGGTTGATGGCGCGGCAGATCCGTTTACAGCTTACCGAGCCGCCTTCTTCGATCGTGACTATGCCGAATACGCAGCTACTGTTCAGGACAGCCGCCGTCTGGATCATGACGCTGCAGGTGATTTCGTTCGTCAGCACTTTGCACAACCCGGCGCAGTAGCTGGCGTTGATAAGGCGCTACGCCTGGACAGCACTGTGATGCTGGTAGACGACCCGGTCAAACGAGTCGACAACATGACCATGGCATGGGGCCTGGAAGCGCGTGTTCCTTTCCTTGACTATAAGCTGGCGGAACTGTCTGCCCGTATTCCGGCGCAGTTCAAGCTGGGAGACGGCGGCAAGCACGTCCTCAAGGAAGCAGCTCGCAAGGTGATTCCGGCAGAAGTCATTGACCGCCCCAAAGGCTATTTCCCGGTACCGGGCCTGAAGCATCTGCAAGGTAATACCCTGACCTGGGTACGTGAGTTGCTGCTTGATCCCAGCCAGGATCGCCAGCTATTCAATACTGCAGAAATCGATCGACTCCTGAAGAACCCTGACGACCAGATTACACCGCTACGGGGCTCCAAGCTCTGGCAGCTCGCCGCCCTTAATTTGTGGCTGAGTGAACATGGCCTATAAGTGTTGGAGTATTGCACGATGAAAGCCGCCTACTATAACAATCAGCGTCTTCAAAGGGCTCAGACGCCCAATTATGAGCGTCTACAGGCCCAGATGACTGGGGCTGAACGGGCTACGTGCCAATCCGTTTGCCTGCATTGCGGATGGGGTCGGATTCTAATCGGCCATACGTTCTCCGACGCATCGGTATTGGCTAAGGAACTTCTCAAGGAAGAGGCCGGCGAGCGAGACATCGCCCTATACGTGGCTGCGCCTCAGCAGGTACTGGCCTATGCACCGCAACAGCTTTTCCTGGATCCATCCGACACGTTGCGGCTGTGGTTCACCGACTACCGCCCCGCCCATGCGCCCTTCCGCGGCTTTCGTATTCGCCGGGCCTTTAGTGAAAGCGACTGGAGCGAGATCAATCGTCTCTACCAAACGCGCCATATGCTGCCCGTGGATATCAAAAAACTCACGCCCCGGCACAAAGGTGGCCCGGTCTACTGGCTGGCAGAAGATCAGGACACAGGCGCCATTATCGGCTCGGTCATGGGGCTGAACCACGCTAAGGCATTCAACGATCCCGAAGGCGGCTCAAGTCTCTGGTGTCTGGCCGTCGCGCCTGACTGCCCTCGCCCAGGTGTGGGAGAGGCTCTGGTTCGTCACCTAATTGAGCACTACGCCAGTCGCGGCCTAGCGTTCCTGGACCTGTCGGTCATGCATGACAATAGTCAAGCCAAGCGTCTTTACGACAAGCTGGGCTTTCGGGAACTCCAGACCTTTACCGTCAAGCGCAAGAACGCAATCAACCAGACCCTGTTCCTCGGCCCTGGCCCTGAAGCAGGGCTTAATCCCTATGCCAAGATCATCGTAGATGAGGCTCAACGCCGCGGGATCGATGTACAAGTAGATAATGCCCAGGCTGGTCTTTTTACTCTCATACAGGGGGGCCGCCGAATCCGCTGCCGCGAATCACTGTCGGACCTGACCAGCGCTGTCACCATGACACTTTGTCAGGACAAGACCCTCACAATCCGGACACTCAAGGAAGCAGGATTACGGGTTCCTGATCAGTGTCTAGCCAGTGAAGATGAAGAAAACGAAACCTTTCTTGCCAAGCACGGCGCCCTGGTTGTAAAGCCGGTCAACGGTGAGCAGGGCAAAGGCGTCGCTGTGGATGTACGTGATCCTGAGCACCTGAAAGCCGCGATCGCTCAAGCTCGTCGCTACGACGATAACGTGCTGCTCGAAAGCTACCATGCAGGCCTTGACCTGCGCATTGTTGTCATTGGTCATGAAGTCGTGGCGGCCGCTATACGGCGTCCTGCCGAGGTCATTGGTGACGGCCGTCGAAACATTCATGAGCTGATCGAACACCAGAGCCGCCGCCGCCAGGCAGCAACTGGAGGTGAAAGTCGGATACCTCTGGATGAAGAAACCGAGCGCGCGATCAAGTCTGCCGGTTACAGTTATGACACGGTCCTGCCAGAAGGTACCCGCCTGTTTGTCCGCAAGACAGCAAATCTTCATACCGGGGGCACGCTGGAAGATGTTACCGATATTCTTCACCCAGAACTGGCGCAGGCCGCGGTAGCCGCTGCCAAGGCCTTGGATATTCCAGTGACAGGCATGGATCTATTGGTACCGGCTGCTGATCAAAGTGAATACGTAATCATTGAAGCCAATGAGCGGCCAGGCCTGGCCAACCATGAACCCCGCCCTACGGCGGAGCGTTTCATTGATCTGTTGTTTCCCCTGTCTCGAGAGGTGCCCGCTTGAATAAGCTGCCGACACCGGATCTGGATTATCTGCGCCGTGTCCTGCTGGAAATGCTCGCCATTCCAAGCCCGACAGGCTTTACAGACACAATCGTCATGTACGTGGCCGAGCGCTTGAGTGAAATCGGCATTCCCTACGAGCTGACACGACGAGGAACGATTCGCGCCACACTAAAAGGACGTAAGGAAAGCCCCGACCGAGCGGTTTCCGCTCACTTGGATACGATCGGTGCCATTGTCAGGGAAATCAAGGATAACGGCCGTCTGAGCCTGGCGGCGGTAGGCCATTGGTCCAGCCGTTTTGCCGAAGGAAGTCGGGTCAGTATCTTTACCGACAACGGAACCCTACGTGGCAGCGTACTACCCCTGCTCGCCTCTGGGCATGCCTTCAATACCGAAGTCGACAAGATGCCCGTCAGCTGGGACCACATCGAACTACGCCTAGACGCTACCACCAAAAGCCGTTCAGAGACGGAATACCTAGGTGTACGTGTAGGAGACTTCGTAGCTTTTGATCCGCTACCAGAGTTCACGGAGAGCGGCTATATCAGCGCTCGTCACCTGGATGACAAAGCAGGTGTAGCCGCTCTGCTAACGGCGCTCAAGATGATTCAGGAAGCCGGTATTGTTCCCCCCATAGACTGCCACCCTCTCTTTACCATCACGGAAGAAGTAGGGTCTGGCGCGGCGGGTGCACTGCCTTGGGATGTCAGCGAGTTTGTGGGTATCGATATCGCTCCGGTTGCTCCTGGGCAACAGTCCGATGAGCATCGGGTCAGTGTCGCCCTGCAAGACTCAAGCGGCCCTTACGATTATCACTTGTCACGCCATCTGCTGCGTATTGCAGAGCGAAACAGCATTCCGGTCAGGCGTGACCTGTTCCGCTACTACTACAGCGATGCCCACTCCGCTATCAACGCAGGGCATGACATCCGGATTGCGCTTCTGGCCTTTGGCTGTGATGCCACCCACGGCTATGAGCGGACGCACATTGTCAGTCTGGCAGCACTAAGCCAGCTCTTGGTGGGCTATATGACCAGCCCGCCCGTGTTCGATAGCGACGCAGCGCCAGCAGATAATTCCGTTGACCGCTTTACGCATCAGCTCGATTTGGAAGAGACGCATCAGGACAACCAGACGCATCTGCCTCACATTGAGGAATTAATCAAAGAGGGCGGGAAAACATAGGGACCGATAACGCCGCCCCGCTGGGCGGCGTCCTCTCGCCAACTGGCCAAGCTGTACGTTAGCATCGCTGCCCGCCTCAGGAACTGCCGCCATGCTCATACCCTACGACATGCTCAACCCCGATACGCTAGGCAACCTTCTCGAAGACTTTGTTACGCGAGAAGGAACGGATAACGGTGATGAAACACCGCTGGAGACGCGTGTAGCACGTGCACGTCGGGCGCTGGAAAATGGGGAAGCCGTTATCGTATTCGAGCCGGACAGCGGCCAGTGCCAGCTGATGCTCAGACGGGACGTTCCCAAGGAATGGCTAAACACTCCAGATGAAGAGGCACTTTCCTGACAGGCTTGAATATTCAGTGCACTGACAATTTCGGCCCTATTACCAACACCGTCACGCCCAGCAGACACAGTGCAGCCCCTGCCAGATCGGTCCAGGCGGGTCTGGTTTTTTCAACCAGGCCCAACCAGGCCAGCGATGCCACGATATAGATCCCACCGTAAGCAGCATAGGCTCTGCCAGCGTAAGCTGCCTCCACACGTGTCAGCACAAGCGCAAACAGGGTAAGCGATAAAAGCCCTGGGAGCAGCCACAACGGACTCTTGCCAAGTCTGAGCCATAACCAGAATGTGTAACAGCCGGCGATCTCAAAACAGGCAGCCAAGGCGAACCAGAAATAATTAAGCATGATATTTACACTTAGCCGTCCTGGCGGAACGGCAATGCGTCTGTAGCGGCCTGCGCATAACGCTTGATGCCTTCGCGCTCCTGATCCAGGAACCCGCTCACGGCCTCACGAAGCCCAGGATGTACCAGATAGTGCCATGAATGGGTAAAGACCGGCTCAAACCCCCGAACCAGCTTGTGCTCTCCTTGCGCGCCCGCATCAAAGCGGGTCAGCCCTTCACTAATGGCATGATCAATCCCCTGATAGAAACATGTCTCAAAATGCAGCCGGTCAAACTCGGCTAGACAGCCCCAGTAACGTCCGTAAAGGGTTTTTTCATCGCACAGGTAAAATGCCATGGCCACGGGTCGGCTCTCCTGACGAGCCAACACAACGCGAATGGCCTCAGGCATGCGCTCAGCCAGTTCGCTGAAGAATTCACGGGTCAGGTAGGGATCCTGCCCTCTTACGGCGTACGTATTGGCATAACAGGCATAGACAAAATCCCATTCCTGCTCAGTAAGCGACCCGCCCTCTCGCCATTCAAAATCGATACCCTGCCCTGCAACTTGCTCACGCTCCTTGCGAAGCTGCTTGCGCTTACGTGACGCCAGCGCATCCAGGAAGTCCTGAAAATCCCGATACCCTCTGTTGTGCCAATGAAACTGACACCCAAGCCGTTCGAGCCAGCCTTCCCGATCAGTCAACAAGTGATCTGTCGCTTCGTTGGTGAAATTGACATGCAGACTCGAAAGTCCGCGGCCCTCCAGCTTGCTGGTCACTACATGCAGTAGCTCCTCACAAGCTGTACGCTCCCCTAGCAGACGAGCGCCTCCTACCGGGGAAAAGGGAACAGCGGCAAGAAGCTTCGGGTAATAATCAATACCTGCACGGTGGCAGGCATCAGCCCAGGCCCAGTCAAATACGTACTCTCCATAGGAGTGGTACTTTATGTAGGCGGGCATGGCCGCTCTCAACGTACCCTCTAGATCACGCACAATATAGTGCGCAGGCTTCCAGCCCGTACGACGCCCTACGCTTCCACTGATCTCCAGAGCATGTAGAAATTCATGCCGCATAAACGGCTGGTTATCCGGTAACAGCGCATTCCACGCCTGCGCAGGCAGCTCGGACAGGTTATCTAGCCGCTCGATAATCACTGATATCCCCTGTTGATTCACTGGCCTATCGGGCAAGACCCTGATTCGAATAGTGACCTATTGTTTAGTCTGCTTAAACAGGTTTATTCGTTAGTCAGCCTCGTACGGCTGATATGACCGCTAAAAGGACAAAATTGCAGGCGAAAAAAAACCGCCTATAAAGGCGGTTTTATAAAGATGGCGTCCCCTAGGGGACTCGAACCCCTGTTACCGCCGTGAAAGGGCGGTGTCCTAGGCCACTAGACGAAGGGGACAAAACCTTCGATTGAAACCAGCACTTGCTGGCCCTAGAAATTTGGTGGAGCTAGACGGGATCGAACCGTCGACCTCTTGCATGCCATGCAAGCGCTCTCCCAGCTGAGCTATAGCCCCTTAACACAGTGCCACTTTAGACAAGTAGCTATATATGGCGTCCCCTAGGGGACTCGAACCCCTGTTACCGCCGTGAAAGGGCGGTGTCCTAGGCCACTAGACGAAGGGGACGAAACCTTCGATTAAAACCAGCCATTGGCTGATTCTGGGAATTTGGTGGAGCTAGACGGGATCGAACCGTCGACCTCTTGCATGCCATGCAAGCGCTCTCCCAGCTGAGCTATAGCCCCGTCGCTAAGACGGTGCGAATCTTAAGAGGCCCCGGTGTTTGTGTCAACGATATTTATGCATTCTTTTAAAATATTTTGCTGAATACACAAATACTTATGATCGAACCGGCTCTTTACGAAGCTCGCCCTGTCTATGCGTATATCCATATAGATCGGACAGAAACGGCATTTCTTTAGCTCATAAAAAAGCCCCGACAAGCGGGGCAAAAAGAACTAATGAACTTGCGCTAGCCCGTCAGCAGCGCGCTGACAGTCAGGTGAGCTATTTACCTCAGCTGCATGACAGGCTGATGACGCCGCCTGCCGCGCTGATGCTCAGCGCTTGCGTAGCACCACGGAGCCAATGGAGTAACCAGCGCCAAAGGAGCTGAGTACTCCAAGGTCACCTGCCGTCAGGTCATCCTGATTCAGGTGAAGCGCAATCACCGAGCCCGCAGAGCTGGTATTGGCATAGGTATCCAGAATGACAGGCGCTTCATCTGGCTTAGCGTCACGCCCAAGCAGCTTTCGGACGATCAACTGATTCATATTCAGATTGGCCTGGTGTAACCAAAACCGCCGCACCTGCTCAACCGGAATGTTCAGTTCGGCCAGATGCTCGGCGATCAAATCGGCCACCATGGGGCATACTTCCTTGAATACCTTGCGCCCTTCCTGAACAAACAACTTATCTGGATTACTCATCCCCTCTTCCGCAGCGCGGTTGAGAAAACCAAAATTGTTACGGATATTGTTGGAGAACTGAGTCAGCAGCCTGGTCCCCAGAACATCGAACTGATGAGGAGACGCTGCCAGATCAGCCCGCTCGATGATCATGGCGGTAGCCGCATCACCAAAAATGAAGTGACTATCTCGGTCTCTGAAATTCAAATGACCGGTACAGATTTCGGGATCCACCAGCAAAATCGCGCGAGCCTGCCCGAGTTGTACGCTATTGGCAGCTGCCTGCAGTCCAAACGTAGCCGATGAGCATGCCACGTTCATATCAAAACCAAATCCATTGATGCCAAGCGCCGCCTGCACTTCAATGGCGACCGCAGGATAAGGTCGTTGCAGGTTGGAGCAGGCTACGATAACCCCATCAATGTCTGCTGGCGTCTTCCCTGCTCGCTCCAAGGCTTCCCGCGCCGCGCTCACGCTCATCTCACACAGTACAGACCATTGATCATTACTGCGCTCAGGAATACGAGGCACCATGCGGGCAGGATCTAGAATCCCATCCTTGTCGATGACATAACGGCTCTTGATTCCTGACGCCTTTTCAATAAAGGCCGAGCTGGATTCCTGCTTGGCCTCTTGCTCGCCTCGTGCTATCGCGTCGGCATGTTCCGTATTGTATTGATGAACATAGGCATTGAAGGAAGCGACCAACTCGTCATTGGAGATGCTGTTCGGCGGGGTATACAGGCCGGTACCGCTAATGACTGCCTGATGCACGATCATTCCTCTGATTTTTTATAAAATAAGCCGCTATTGTGCCGTAAATCTAGGCCAAACCCTATTGGCTTATCAGGCTGCCTAAATAGATGTTTTTTGCTGACTTTCCGCCTCAGCACCTATCTCCCTCACAAGTCGGCTTCCTCACCAGAGAGAACATGAAGAGCGCTAATGATATTTAATTTTTCATTTTTTCTTCATCGCTCTAAAACCAATCTGTAACCGATCCGTCATGAGCGACGGTAATACTGGCGCCGCTTTCGAATCGACCTGAGTCGATCACTGGAGCGGCCCTGAAAGCCGACTCGTTCAGCGGTGACGCACGTCGCCCTTATAAAATATGGAGATTGAGATATGCGTCTTTTTTCAGTAGGAACAGCCTCAGGTCTTTGTGGTGGCCTTCTATTGGCTATGAGCATTCCCGCCCATGCAGCGGTCGATGCCAAGCTACTGGATATGTTGAGAGCTAACGGCTCTATTACTCCGGCTCAGTACACTGAATTGAAAGCCGATCTAGACAACGAGACGCGCGCAGAACAAACAAAGGTAGCGCAGCAGCAAAAACTGTCCTCTTTCGAAGAGAAACTTGCCTGGGCAGCCAAGACCCAGATCAAGGGCGATGTGCGTGTGCGTCATGAAAGTATCGATATCAGCGGTGAACCTGATAATGGTCGCGACCGAGATCGCCAGCGCATCCGAGCCCGTTTAGGCGCCTATAGCCAGATCAATCCACAAGTTGATGCCGGTATCCGGATTGCCACAGGCGGCAGCGAAGATGCTCGATCCACCAATCAAGACATGAACGACTATTTTGAAAAGAAACAGTTATGGCTGGATTTGGCTTATATCGACTTCCACCCGACCGCTGTACCGGGCCTTCATCTGATTGGTGGAAAAATGCTGCAACCCTGGGTCAGCATGGGCGATGTAATTTGGGATGGCGATATCAACCCAGAAGGTTTAGCGGCGACGTACAAGTATCCCTTGGGCTCAACTGAGCTGTTTGGTAGTGCTGGGTATTACACACTTGAAGACAACGTCGATGGCGAAGGCTACGAGTTCAAGCATGACATGCGCATGTATGCCGGCCAGATCGGAGCACGCTTTGCGCCTACTGATAACCTAAAGGTTACAGTCGGTGGCAGCCTCTACTCTTATGACAACGGCAAAGACGCTACCTGTGGTGGCAGCGCCACATTACCTTGTGCTCTACGCGCCAATGGTAACGCTACGGACGAATTCAACCTGTACGAAGGCTTTGGTCAAGTCGATATTGGTGGCTTGGCCATTCCATTGTCGCTATACGGCCAGTATGTTGTTAACAGCGAGGCCGACGATAACGACACCGCTTGGTTGGCAGGCCTGAAAACCAAGGCTTACGGTATAGGCTTCGATTACAACTATCGCGACGTTCAGCGTAACGCCGTAGTGGGTGCGTTTACCGACTCCGACTTTGCTAATGGCTATGTCGGCTCTCGTGGGCACAAGTTCAAGGTCAGCTACGATATCGACAAGAACTTTGGCCTTGGCGCGACCTATTTTATGGCCGAATCTGACTTTGCTAGCCGCACCAAGCGTGATGCTGACGTTGATACCTTGCAGTTGGATCTTGAAGCCAAGTTCTAAGCCATCAGCTTCTGGCTTTTCGTAGCAAACAAGCGCCTGAAAATGGCGCTTGTTTTTTATAATGAGAAAAAATTACTGCTTGCGACATACCAGCTTGGCCTTGGTCGGCGTCTCGGCAGACTTGCCCGGCATACGCAGTGTTGCCGACTTGCCCGGCTCAATTACAGGCTCTTCCTGTTCGCTGTCCTTAGGCCCATGTGCCTGTAACCAGCATTTGACTGGTGTCTTTTCGTTATTGGTTAACGTGATGGTCTGAGGCGCATCATTAGGTAATTCCTGACTGGAAGATTCAGCCAGAATATTGAGATCCCCTACATCCTGGTCAAGCTCAAGGCCTTGAGCCAGGCACACTGCTGGCATTATCGAGGCAGCGAAAACGAACGAAATAATTTTACGCATAGTGTTTCCCCATAAGGACCTATACGTTTGGGCACCGAAGTGAGCGCACTGTTCATTTTTGAAGCCTCCCAACCCTGCCTGCTGCAAGGTTGGGAGATACAGCTAACTATGTGTCGGGTATCACCGATTGACGAGCTGTGCCGCTCGAATGACATCGGCTCCAATCTCAGGCTCGTATTTCTTCACCAATGGCTGCATCGCCTCCCTCCATGCCTGCCGCTCGGATGGCGTCAACGTAACCAGCTTGCTGGTACCTGAGCCCAAAATGTTGTCACGATCCTTGTTATTAATCGCCTCAGCTTCCTTATTAACAAACTGCGTCACTTCGTCAGAAATCTGCTCAAGCTGAGTGCGGACGCCAAAGGGCAGCGAGTTCCAGAACTTCGAGTTAGTGATCAGCATATACACCAGCACGCCATGATTGCTTTCAGTAATGTATGGCTGAACGGTGTTGAGCTTTTGGCTGTAAAGGTTAGACCAAGTGTTTTCCGTACCCTGTACCTGCCCACTCTGGAGAGCCTTAAAGGACTGGCTGAATGGCAGTTTCAGTGCCGATGCTCCGATCTGTTTGAACTGATCCTCCAGCAGAGTGGAAGCCTGAATTCGGAACGCCAGTCCGTGCGCGTCTGCTGGCTTGCGCAGCTCGCGATTGGCAGAAAACTGCTTCATGCCGTTATTCCAGAACGCCAGCCCATAAATGCCCTGGCTGGCCATGGAGCCTAGAAGCTCACGACTCTTGTCCCGCTTCTCGAAGCGCTTGACGGCCTCAAGGTCATCGAACAGGAACGGCATATCAAAAATTTCGAGCTGCTTGGTGTACTGGTCGAATTTGGAGACCGAAGGCGCCAGCATCTGAACTTCGTTACGCTGCAGGGCGTCGAGCTCATCGGCATCGCCGTACAATGTCGAGTTCGGATAGACCTCGATTTTCACTTTGCCTGCCAGACGCTCCTGAACAAGCTTCTGGAATAGACGAGCACCCTTCCCTTTAGGCGTATCGTCCGTTACGACATGCGAAAACTTGATAACAATGGGCTCTTCGGCTACTGCCGGAGTTACATAAGCAACAGCGATTGATGCCGCAAACAGTGTCGTAGCGACAAACTTGAACATAGTCTTCCCTTCTAGCTCCGTGAAAGGGGCATGTTTCTTATTACGCAAGGGTGGGTAATCGGCATAAAAGATCCAAAATCTGTTCACTGACATTTATTTTTCTTTTGTGACCGTTTTGGTCTTGTTTACCCGTGGCCTGTCGCGACAAAAAGCTCCCCAATGATTAATCAGACCGTTCCGATCCCTAGTCGATAACCGTCTGCCAATCATGATGCAAAAAGCTGGCCTTATCGTAATGACCCATGCATTTGATAGTGGCCCTTATAAGGAAAGAAACAGAAGACTGTGCGAAACGTCCTTAACAGCTTGACTCGAAACGTTGAGGACGATGGGCTTTAGCGCTCTTCCTCACTCTCGTCCATTTGACTTTCATCGCCCACTGACTCGATGAAATCTTCATCCACGTCATAACTGCCACCAGGCACATTTTCTATCGAGGTGCCGTCTTCCTTTCCAGCGAAGTGAAATGGCATGGCGCGTGTTTCGAATACATTCGACTCGATAAGATGCATGGTCATGTCCTCATAAGTATGCCTACCAACGGTGGACCTGCCTCATACCGGCCAGTTCGACACAGGAAACCCTTGTGAATCGGTTTGTCGCTCGGGTAGCGTGAGCGGTATCAAAAACGACAATAAAAAGGATCGTGACCATGAAGGCATTTGCGGTAGCAGGACTGCTTATGGCGGCCACCAGCGTCTACGCAGTAGACAGCACCTCACACCTTGATACGGTTATACAAAAAAAGACACTTCGCGTTTGCACCACAGGCGACTACAAGCCGTACACCTTTCTCCGTGACGACGGCGTATACGAAGGAATTGAGATCACAATGGCCGAGGCACTGGCCAAAAGCCTTGGCGCTGACGTCGAGTGGGTAAAAACCAGTTGGAAGACGTTAATGCCAGACTTTCTGGAGGGCCGCTGCGATATATCGGTAGGAGGCGTATCGATTTCCCTTGAGCGTCAGAAAAAAGCCTTTTTCAGTGACGCCATTACGGTGGATGGAAAGATCCCTCTGGTTCGCTGTGATGATGCCAAACGCTTTGAAAGCATTGAGCAGATCAACCAGCCCTCGGTCCGCTTGATAGAGCCGCCAGGTGGTACCAACGAAGCGTTTGCTCACCGCGAGTTACCGCAAGCCCAGTTGAGCCTCTTCAAGGATAACGTCACGATTTTTGAAAAACTTGTTAGCAAAGAAGCCGACGTCATGATTACTGACGCCTCGGAGGCATTGTTTCAACAGAAACGCTACCCTTCCCTGTGCGCAGTTAATCCAGATAAGCCCATGCAGTACAGTGAAAAGGCTTTTCTGCTGCCCAGGGATGATGTCGCCTGGAAAGCCTATATCGATCAGTGGCTTCACCTCTACAAAGCAACTGGTGAATATCAAAAAACCGTAGATCATTGGCTGGCCAAGCCTGACGCCTAAAATATTGTGGAGCAGTACGCTATCGGCCGGCCTGCTCCACAGTCTCTGGAGACTTCAACCTCTTCCCATTTGCCTGAGCTTCTCCAGGCGAAAGGCAAGTACCTGCTCCAATGCACTGAGCTTTTTTAATAGTTGCGTTCGCAGGGCTGTATCCTGGGTATTGCTGATTTCCTCCTTCAAACGGGCACGCTGATTAAAGAGCTCAATCTCTTGAGGGGGAATGCCCGCATTCTTCAGGACACGAAACGGCATTCGAAGCCCTTCAGGTGTTTGTAGCCATCCTTCATCGATTTTGGTTGGCTCGCCCTTGCCCTTCACCTGTTTCTGCCAGGCTGCCACCTCTCGCGCAATCCTGCGTTCGATTTCTTGCTCCAGTGTGCTCATAACGACTCCTGGATTAAACTGCCATACCTCTATAGAGCGATTAGGCGCCTCCAATGCTTAATGCTCGGCAGTACAGCCGACAGAATGAAGTTCTTTAGTTGCTCTAACAGAACCTCACAGCATTACCAGAAGCGCTATAGTCATAAGCTGCCGACTACCGCCTGAGGTTCCACGTGAATTTTGCAGCCGCACAATGCCTAAACTCCCGATTCTGGCGCGACGACGCACTGCCGTTTATCGAGATTCGTACAGTCAATGATGGTCGTCAGGTAAGTCATGCCAAGCATACGCATGACACCTTCTCCATCGGGGCCATTACGGCGGGTCGAAGTCACTACCTCAATGCCCAAAGCCAAACCCAGATAAGCCAAGGCTCCGTTGTGATAGTAAATCCTGAGACGGTACATGCCTGTAATCCCGTCAAGGGCGAACACTGGGCCTACCAGATGTTTTATATCGATACGCAGTGGCTGGGCAGGCTACAGACGGAGTCTGGATATAGCACGCAGGACTCATTCGTGCCGTTTGATGTCATCCATACGCGCGTACCTGCCCTACACACAGGACTTATCAGGCTGCATGAAACACTGACATCACCATGTAACGACAGGCTTTACAAGCACAGCGCAACCCTCAATTTTTTTCTCCAGCTGCAACGATCGCTTCCGACGCGCTCCGCTAAAGCTCCAGAAATACCCCAGGTACACCTTAAGCGAGCCGCCGACTTTATCCGTGAGCACTGCGCTGAACCGCTGACCCTGGATGACATCGCCACTGCGGCGGAATTGTCGGCGTCCTATCTCATCAGGGCGTTCAAGGATCACTATGGCTTGACGCCCCATGCCTACTTGATCAACCGACGCATCCAGCTCAGCCGCCAATGGCTTCGGCAAGGACACAGTCTTGCTGACGTGGCGATGGCAACCGGTTTCGCTGACCAGGCTCACTTCCAGCGCACTTTCAAACGGCACCTGGCTGCTACGCCTGGGCACTATCGCGGCTGACATTTGCCTTCCTCACTAACCTTGTAAAAGGTATAGGGCACTGGCGACCAGCAACCCTGCCATCATCCGATTCAGGAACCGAACACGAGCCGGTCTTTGCACATAACGGCGCAGAAAACTACCGGTAAATGCCCAGCAGGCAACCGAGCCATAGCAAACAACAAAGTAGAGAATGGCAAACGTCCAGACCATGACCGTATTGCCATCGGCAACGAAAAGCCCCATACCTGCCAACGAGGCCAGCCAGGCTTTAGGGTTCAGCCATTGCATCAGCGCGCCGCGCATCATTGAGGGGCCAGAACCTTCCTCTTTTATATCCAGCACCCCATCATCCATTGCAAGCTGGTAGGCCATATAAAAAAGAAAGGCAACGCCACTCCATTGAATGAGCCTGATCAATTCCGGGATGCGGGCCAGCACTTCGTACAATCCGAGACCAATAAGCAAAAGAAGTGCTGTAAAGCCGGTCGTTGCTCCTGTGACGTGCCTAAGGCTCTTACGAAAGCCATAACAGGCTCCCGAACTTAGGGCTACAAGATTGACGGGACCAGGTGAAATAGAAGAAGCCAGGGCGAAGCCGGCCATGGAAAACAACACGTCCATTGATGTCTGCTCATGTATTCAAGGAACAGACACCATATTTCGCCAGCCTCAAGTGGTATTGAATAAAATTACCCTTCTACTGAAGGCCTAGTGAATCAATTCAGAGCCGGATATTTCATTATTACTCCAGCCCCAAGTCTTATCTTGCTGCCCGTCCCAGTGATAAAGCGTCTCTTCTCGTCTAGTCGACAGCAGCCATCCTGTTCGAGCGCCTACCAAGGTAGTAACCGCATGCCTGCGTCCAAATACGTTGTGACGGGCTAAAAACAAGGCACTGTCACGCAACCAACCAAGGGCCTTGCTATGCGACTGAAACAGTGGAGTTAGAAAACGGCTGGCTTGCCGGTAATAACGTAAATGCTCACGGCGGGCGACACTGTAGCCCTCAAAGACAGTTGGCCAGTGGTCCCGGGAGGACACCGACATATCTACGGCATCGGCCAGCGCAGCGGCATCGACTAACGCCATGTTTGCACCCTGACCCAATTGAGGACTCATTGCATGTGCGCAATCACCGATAGCCAGTACTCGCCCATCACTCCAGCGTTGCATCCAGACATCTGCGTAAGCGGCAAATGCTAGTTGCTCTGATTGATTAATGTGTTGCAGGAAAGGCCTTGCGGTTTCGCCAGCCAATTTCACAACCTGCCTTTTCCAGCTATCCAGACCCGCTGTCTGCCATTGGGGATAATCGATGACGGGCAGACTCCAGAACAGGCTGCTCAGCTGGGCATCGCGTTTTTGATGCGTACAGCCTGTAGGCATGATTCCGAACATCTCAGAACAGTGTCTGTACCATTGGCGTAACTCTGTAGAGTCCGCGTGTGCTGGCGTCGAGACCATGCTCCACAACGCACCCCATGGGTAGGGTTTGACATGTTGTTTAACAGCCATCTGCCCACGTAATGCCGAACGTGTTCCGTCTGCCAGAATCAACGCGGCAAAATCGCCTAACAAGCTCTCGCTGCCCTGTGCGTCTCGATGAAAAAGCTGGACGTGACTTGGTGTTTGATGAAAACGGGTGATGTCACTGCTGGTTTCTATGCTGACGCCTGCATGTCGCGCAGCGTTCAGTAAGGAAGTCATCAGGACGCCGCGGTGAATACCCAATCCAAAACTACCTGGCATCCAAGTATCATAACGGGTATCCAGAACGACGCGTTTGCCCTGCATGGATGTTCCTTAGAGGCGGCTGACTGGCGCACCTAGAGCAGTACATTCGGTCAGCACGCCCAACGTGTGTAGCACTGCCAACCCCGAAGGTTGCAATAGAATGCCTGCACCAACCGTCCGCAACTCAGGTACACGTTCGAACAGCCTAACCTGATAACCCCTGCGGGCCAGGAAAGTAGCCGTAGCCAAACCTGCGGTACCTGCCCCAACGATCCCTATTGTCACCTTCTCCATAGCCATACTCCTGTTATTGGCTGAGGTACATTCTACGTCTCTCGAACAGCGACGAGTGAGCAGGCTGGCAGCCTTGATTGTCCGCAAATCGCTTTTTATGTATCCACACCTTGGTGGAGCACGGCTAAATCACGATTAGCTCTCACCTAATACAGATGTGATTAAGTAAAATCCGCCGCCCTGGATTTCCAGCTACTGATTTACGAAAAGGATTTCATATGTTTCTTATAAAGAAATGGTTCGCCCTGATTTTTGTTGCCTCCTTCCTGGTCGCCTGCTCTGGTGCCAACACCCCGGAAAGCGTTGCGGAACGCTTCATAAAAGCGGCTTACACCCAAGACCTCGATACCATGATGGATCTGATCGATGTACCCAAGGATGCAGATGCGAACGCAAAAGACTTTGTACGTGGCAAGTTTCAGATGCTGCTTACGGAAAGGGCTAAACAGGCCGAATCACTGGGTGGCGTCAAGAGTATAAAAGCCGAAAAAACAACCTATAACGATGACAAGACACGCGCCGATGTCAGCGTAACGGTTACTTTCAAAAAAGACGGCGAACCCCGTACTGAACACACTCATCTAATTCAGAGCGACGGCGACTGGAAGATCAAGATCTGATTGGACGAGGGCTTTTTCCACATCGGATAAAGCCTTTTGCTATTCGACAGATGAACAGTTTGTGTCGTTGGGCTCTAACAGCCCTGCTGTGCATGGGCTTGGCAATAGCGGGCTACGAAGGCCGCCAGCCTCAGGCATTACCTACCCTACCTGGGCAGCGCCTGAGCCCGTCGTCACTGGCAGTTGGCGACTGGCTGTTTCGCCTGGGAACATCAACAGACAGTCGAATCGTAGAACAGGTGAGTGGTAGCAGGTTTTCCCACGTAGGCATGGTTGTCGCCACAACACCTACGGTCCTGATCGTTCATGCCACAACAGACGATGATCCTGCACATCCAAACCAAGTCCTGCTTACGCCTTTAGATGAGCTTCTAAAGCCAGACATGGCGAGGCATTTCGCAGTAGCACGGCCAACTTTTTTGAATCCTGAACAAAAGGAACGCATTGCGCAGTATCTGAAAAGTACTTTGGGACGAACCTTTGTGCTCGAACCGCGCGACAAGCCCCATCTTTATTGCACAACACTATTGGCTGAAGCGATTGCTACTCAACTACCCTCTTTCGCGCCCCGCTGGACAAGTCTGGATGTCCCAGTTTTCCGAGGTGACTATCTTTTTCCTCAGGCATTCGCGGATTATCCCGGACTTGAATGGATTTACCGCCAGTAACAGGCAGGCAGGGTTGAGCAGCTCAACCCTACTCTTACCGTAAGCCCTTACGCCTCTACGGACTGCCATTGCTTGCTGAGGCGCTTGTCGGAGACAGGCATCTGTGTACCCAGCTGCTGAGCAAACAGCGACACTCGATACTCCTCCAGCATCCATCGATACAAGACTAGATTCTCATCATGCTTGCCTTCTTGAGCATGCTTGGTTGCCCTAGCCTTGTATTGCTCCCAGTAACCCGCCAATTCGCTCGTCCAGACTCGATCCCGCTGAACCTGAGACCCCACCTTGTCCAGACGCTGATCGACAGCCTTGAGATAGCGCGGATACTCCTTAAGCCATTGCAGAGGCGTTTCACGAACAAATCCGGGGTAAACCAGAGCACTGAGCTGTTGCTTGATATCGTTGAGCGCCATGGCCTGAGCCAGATCGATCTTGCCTTTGAATCGCTTCTGCAGGGCATGCCACTGCTTGAGAATCTCCAACACCAATCGTGCCGTACGCTCGGCATGCTCGGCCAGCCCGCCTCGCTTTTTCTCGGCCAGCGAAGCCAAAGCAGCTCCCTCTCGAGGCAACGGCTGTTCACCGTCCAGAATGCAGCTATCAAGGCTGGCCAGAAGAATATCCTCAACCAGTGAGTCGATACGTCCCAGGTCTCGATAAAGCAATCCTAGCTCGGTCAGCCCAGGCAGCTTATTGCGCAGGAACTTGACCTGATCGCTCAACTGCTGCAACAAAAGCCGCTGTAGTGCCCGGCGATGCTGGAACTCCGCTTCCGACTGGGTAGAGAACCGACCCTCCTTGACTACACCGTTCTCCTCCACCAGCGCCGGATACACTGTCATGGAGAGACCTGCGATCTTTTGCTGGGCCTGCTGTGGGACGACTGCAAAGGCTTTAGCCTCAACAGGCTTTTGCTGTTCGGCCTTTTGCTGAGGAACGGCCAGAGCGGCCTGGCTGGCTTCGGCAAAGCGGGCTGTCAGCTCTGTGAGGTCACGGCCTTCACCCAAGTACTTGCCGCTGGCATCGACAACCTCGATGTTCATTCGAAGATGCCGATCAAGCAAATTGGCAGCCTCCGGCCAGGCATCTTCAGGTATCCGCGCTCCGGTCATGCGTAACAGCTCACGTCCCAGGCTTTCGTATAACGATCCTTGTCCAAAGGTGATCTTGCTCAATGCTGCCTTGACGAAATCCGGAACCGGAACAAAATTCTTGCGAATCGCCTTGGGCAGGTTGCGCACCAACGCAACGGCCTTGTCGTATAACAACCCTGGCACCAGCCATTCCAGTCGCTCCGGTGGCAATTGTGACAACAGGGGCGCCGGTACACGCAGGGTAACGCCATCGCGTGGCTGGGCGGGGTCAAACTCGTAAGTCAGCGGTAGCTGCAGATCGCCGATACGTAACGTATCTGGATACTGCGCTGCGGTAACCTCGCTGGCCTCACGGGCGAGCACATCCTCCTCGCGCATGATCAGCAGCTGCGGGTTCTTAGCGCTTTCCCGCTTGTACCAGCTGTCAAAGGTTGCTGTCTGGTAAATATCGGCAGGCAAACGAGCCGAGTAATACTCGAACAGCGTCTCTTCATCGGCAAGAATGTCACGCCGACGCGCTTTAGCCTCCAACTCATCAAGTCGTTCCAGCAGTTGGCGATTGGCGCTCAGGCACTTCGCGCGCGACTGGATCTCGCCTCTCACCAAGCCTTCACGGATAAACAACTCACGAGAAACGGCAGGGTCGATAGGCCCATAATGCACGGGCCGCTTGGTTACAATGATCAGCCCATACAGCGTAATCTGCTCGTAGGCGATTACCTGTCCTCGACGCTTCTCCCAATGTGGTTCGAAGTAATTAGCCTTGGTGAGATGGCGCGCCAGCGGCTCGATCCAATCCGCATCGATCTTGGCTACCATGCGCGCAAACAGTTTGGTCGTTTCAACCAGCTCGGCCGCCATTACCCAGTTTGGCTTCTTGCGGCCAATAACGCTGGATGGATGAATCCAGAAGCGTCGCTGGCGGGCCCCCTGAAAGTCGCCCTCTTCAGTCTTGTTACCAATTTGGCTTAAGAGACCTGACAGAATGGCCTTGTGCACCGAGGCATAACTTTTCGCCCGCTGTGCAGCCTCGGCCGCTTCGGCCTGCAGGGCAGCTTTGGTGTTGACTTTCTTGTCAGTCGAAGGCGAGCTTTCTTCGATTACAGGCGTCTGAACAACAGGCTGTGCGTCAGTAGGCTTACTCTTGAGCTTGAGCTCCCGGCAGATCAAGGTCAGCTGACGGTGCGCATCTCGCCACTCACGCAGGCGCAAGTAATTGAGAAAATTTCTGCGACACCAGCTACGAAGCGCATTCGAGCCGAGCGCCTGGCGCTGCTCCTCGAAGCCATGCCACAGCTTGATTAGCGCACCGAAGTCCGAGTCTGGATCTTTCCACTGGGCATGAGCCTGATCGGCAGCCTGCTGACGCTCCGCCGGGCGATCACGGGGATCCTGCACAGACAATGCACTGGCTACAATCAGAACGTCGGAAAGACTGCCCTGCTCTGCCGCCTCCAGCAGCATGCGGCCTAGGCGAGGATCGATTGGCAGGCGCGCCAGTTGCCGTCCTAATGCTGTCAGTTGTCCCTGATTCGTTACCGCCGACAGCTCTTGAAGCAGCGTAAAACCATCCTTGATCGCCTTGCCATCCGGTGGCTCGATGAAGGGAAAGTCCTCAATCCGACCGAGCCGCAGGTGCAGCATCTGAAGAATGACCGCGGCCAGATTGGTCCGCAGAATCTCAGGGTCCGTAAAAGCTGGACGTGAAAGAAAGTCTTCTTCGCTATATAAACGAATGCAGATACCGGGCTCCACCCGTCCACAGCGACCCTTACGCTGATTGGCACTGGCTTGGGAAACCGCCTCGATAGGCAGCCGCTGAACCTTCGCTCTATAGCTGTAGCGGCTGATACGAGCCGTGCCGCTGTCAATGACGTAACGGATACCCGGCACAGTCAACGATGTTTCAGCCACGTTGGTCGCCAGGACTACACGCCGCCCGGGATGGGACTGAAAAATCTTCTGTTGTTCGGCTGGCGTAAGCCGCGCGTACAGCGGCAGGATTTCCGTGTGCTTGAGGTTGGCCTTGCGCAGCACTTCGGCTGCATCTCGAATTTCACGCTCCCCTGGCAGGAACACCAATACGTCGCCGGGTCGCTTATGCTCGCTGCGCTCGAACGCTTCCAGCTCATCCAGCGCCGCCAGGATGCCCTGATCAACACTCAGATCGTCTTCCAGGCGTTCGCCATCTTCATCCGTTTCTGCGGCCAAAGGACGATACCAAGTCTCGACCGGATAGGTCCGTCCCGACACTTCGACGATGGGGGCATCGCCGAAATGTTTGGAGAAGCGCTCCAGATCAATGGTCGCTGACGTGATGATCAGCTTGAGATCCGGGCGCCGCGGCAGCAGGGTCTTTAGAAAGCCCAGCAGAAAATCGATGTTCAGACTGCGCTCATGCGCCTCATCGACAATGATCGTGTCATAGCGCTCAAGGTAACGGTCATGCTGGGTTTCAGCCAGGAGAATGCCGTCAGTCATCAGCTTTATCAGGCTGCGCTCATTGGACTGATCCTCAAAGCGCACCTGATAACCTACCAGCTCCCCCAAGGGAGTACCGATTTCTTCAGCAACACGGCTGGCTACACTACGCGCCGCTAGGCGACGCGGCTGAGTATGGCCGATCAGGCCGTGTATACCTCGACCGATCTCCAGGCAGATCTTGGGCAACTGCGTGGTCTTGCCTGAGCCGGTTTCACCGGCGATCACGACTACTTGATGCTTTTCAAGCGCCGCCTTGATCTCTCCGCGCTTGGCGGCGATGGGCAGGTTGTCGTCATAGCGCATGATCGGCACACTGGCACGACGCGCCTCCACTTTGGCGCAGGATGCCTGAAAGCGCTCTGTCCACTGTGCAAGCCGGGCATCATCAGGCTTCTTGCGCAGGTCATCCAATTGGCGACGCAAGCGGTGCCGATCGGCAGTAAGGGCTTGGTCGAGACGCTTGGAAAGTTGTTCGAAAGACGATGTTTGCTCAGTCATTGAATGCTATATGGCAACCATTTCAAGTAGGAACCTGAAAGGCTGGCTCGGTTCGCCAGTTCAGGCACCTTATAAAGAGAGAGATGGGCATTGTCGCAGGTTTGCCCAAACGAAAACGACAAAGCCCCGAAAGTCGGGGCTCTGTGCAGGAAAAGCCGATCAGGCCTTGAGCTTTTTCAGCTCGGCATCACGCAATTCGCGGCGCAGAATCTTGCCGACATTTGTCGTAGGCAGACTGTCTCGGAACTCGACCTGCCTGGGTCGTTTATAGCCTGTCAAATTATCGTGCATGTGCTTGAGCACCTGCTCGGTCGTCAGGGAGGCACCAGGCTTAGGTACAACGAATACCTTGATCTGCTCGCCCGCCTTTTCATCCGGCACGCCAATCGCGGCACACTGCAGGACGCCTGGTAGCTGAGCCAGTACATCCTCCAGTTCATTCGGATACACGTTGAATCCGGAAACCAGAATCATATCCTTTTTACGATCCACGATTCGGATATATCCGTCTGGATCGATTACTGCGATATCACCGGTACGCAGCCAACCCTCCGGACTCAATACCTCGGCAGTCGCCTCGGGGCGGTTCCAGTACCCCTTCATGACCTGAGGGCCCTGGACACAGAACTCACCAGGCTGCCCGAACGGCTGGGCAACGCCATCCTCATCCACTACTTTACAGTCCGTAGAGGGTACCGGGATACCGATGGTGCCAATGCGTCGATGCTGGATAGGGTTCACACTGACGACAGGACTGGTCTCGGTCATGCCGTACCCTTCACAGACGCCACATCCGGTTACCTGCTCCCAGCGCTCGGCAACCGCGTGCTGCAAGGCCATACCGCCTGAAAGCGTTACCTTCAGAGCAGAAAAATCCAAGGCGCGGAAGGCCTCATTATTACACAACGCCACAAATAGCGTATTGAGCCCGACGAACCCGGTGAACTTCCACTTGGACAGGTCCTTGATCATTGTAGGCAAGTCACGTGGATTAGTGATCAGCACGTTGTGGTTGCCCAGAAGCATCATCGCCATGCAATGAAAAGTGAACGCGTAGATGTGATACAGCGGCAGCGGCGCGATTACGATCTCGCGGCCTTCTTTCATATTCGAGGCCATCAGAACCTGACACTGCAGCATATTGGCCAGCAGGTTCCGGTGCGTCAGCATGGCGCCTTTGGCAATACCTGTAGTACCTCCGGTGTACTGCAGCACAGCGACATCATCTCCGTGCGGCTGGCTTTCCTTGAGAGCACCCTGGCGCCCTTTGGCAAGTGCAGTCGTGAACTTCACAGCCTGAGGCAACCGGTAGGCCGGGACCATTTTCTTTACGTATTTGACTACGCTATTGACCACAAGGCGCTTGAGCGGAGGCAGCATGTCACCTACTTCCGTAATGATGACATGGCGAATCTGCGTATTGGGCAAGACCTGCTCGGCAAGGTGAGCCATGTTGGCCAGACACACCAGCGCCAGCGCACCGGCGTCCTTAAATTGGTGCTGCATCTCACGCGCGGTATACAGCGGGTTCGTATTGACGACGATCAGCCCCGCACGCATGGCACCAAAGACGGCAATCGGGTATTGCAGAACATTGGGAAGCTGTATGGCGATCCTGTCGCCCGGCTTGAGATCGGTATGATTCTGAAGATAAGCCGCAAACTGCCCAGACAGGCTATACAGCTCACGATACGTGAGGGTCTGCCCTAAATTACTGAAGGCAATCTTATCGGCGAAACGCTCGCAGGACTCCCTGAGGACCGTCTGGACATTAGGATAACGATCAGGGTCGATCTCGGAAGCGATACCGTCCGGATATTTGTCCTTCCAGAAATTCGGGGTCATGG
Source organism: Pseudomonas sp. LTJR-52 (assembly GCF_003691465.1). Taxonomy (NCBI): domain Bacteria; kingdom Pseudomonadati; phylum Pseudomonadota; class Gammaproteobacteria; order Pseudomonadales; family Pseudomonadaceae; genus Pseudomonas; species Pseudomonas sp. LTJR-52. The sequence goes on along the minus strand of NZ_CP033105.1, from coordinate 1,772,644 downwards.
AAGCCCACTCCTAAGCGACAACGTGATCTTGTTGTGATTGTATCGCCTACTCATACGATGAAGGCGAGCCGAGATTATCAGCTTTGACAGGTCTCCACCAGCACCGAAAAGCGGACTCTTGGTAACGAAAATGACTAAAAAAAGATTTATGGTCACGAGTGGTATTTAGACAAACTCATAATACTCCGTCATAACCTGCTGAAATAGTAGAGAACGTGCCGTATCGCCGTAACCTGGCGTCCTTGGATTTAACGTTGAGTGCCGACTACGTCAGCATCGTCTTCCCTTTACCGTAACAACAGAGTACGAGATTTCTTTCAAGCATGACCGACAATATCCCATACGAAGCCCTGCAAGTAGGCCAAAAGGCCTCTGTCATCCGTACCATCAAAGAACGTGATTTGCTCTTATTTGCCGAGGTTTCCGGTGACCGAAATCCAGTACACCTGGACGCCGAGTATGCTGCCAAGAGTGTCTTTCGTGAGCAGATTGCCCATGGCATGTTGAGCGGTGCGCTGATCAGCGCTGCCATTGCATGTGAACTGCCCGGGCCAGGTTCCATCTATCTGGGACAAAATTTGAGCTTTAACAAGCCGGTCAAGTTAGGCGACACGCTAAAGGTCGAGATCGAGGTGTTGGAAAAGCTGCCGAAAAATCGAGTGCGCCTGGCTACACGGGTCTTCAATCAGAACGATGAGCAAGTGGTTGATGGGGAAGCTGAGGTGCTCGCCCCCAAGAAAGCATTGAGCATCGAATTGAGCACGCTTCCGCCAGTAACCATTGGCTAAATGAAAAGCCCCGCAAACGCGGGGCTTTTACCTTATCGTCTAGAGCCAGCTCTTGACCCGGTCAGGATGGGCTTTCAACCAGTCTTTTGCAGCCTGCTCAGGCTTTTTTCCCTCCTCAATGGCCAGCATGACTTCATTGACCTCTCCCGGCTGCCAAGAGAATTTTTTCAGGAAATCCCATACCGGCTTGGCCTTTTTTTCCAGTCCTGGATTAGCCATGGTACGTACCTGCTCGGAGCCGCCATAGACGCCCTTGGGGTCATCCAGAAATTTGAGCTTCCACTTGGCAAACATCCAATGAGGAATCCAGCCCGTGACTGCAACTGGCTTCTGGTCTCGCTCCGCACGTATCAGCTCGGCAATCATTCCACTGCCGGAGCTTGCCACCAGCTTGTAATCCAGATCATAGGCCTTGATCGCCTCCTCGGTCTTGATCATGACGCCCGCTCCGGCATCAATGCCTACGATGCGCCCACCAAAATCGCTTTTCTGGGCGGCCAGATCGGCAATACTGGAGGCTTTTACGTACTCAGGAACGATCAGGCCGATCTTGGCGTCCGGTGTGTTCACGTTCAGGTCGGCGACATCATTCTTCATCTTTTCATAATAGGAACCATGGGTCCCAGGCAACCATGCCGAGAGCATGGCGTCCAGCTTGCCCCGTGCAACGCCTTGCCACATGATCCCTGCTGCAACCGGCATCAGCTTGACTTCGTACCCCAACTGCTGACGAATGACTTCGGCCGCCGTGAAGGTGGTCGCTACGCTGTCGGCCCATCCATCCACATAGCCAATGGTTACCGTTGGCTTGGCCGCCATAGCCAGATTGGCCATTGCCGACAGGAAGAGCACCATACCCAGGCCTACTACCTTTCGAAACATTCGCATCCTCTGTCCCCTTTTTGAAAACGGCATCACTGCGCCATCCTTATCTTCAAGGGCGACGAAAACGGGACTGCCCTGAGAGCGACCTGAGCAACCGTCATATGCGACACCCGCAATGAAATGGCACCTCTATTGCCTCCAGGAAATAGCCTCGGCATGCTTAGCGCTTTCGATGTCGAGGTTTTCACATGTCCCGCCTGAATATCCGCCCAGCTACTGACGCTGACGTTTCGCACATCCTGACTTTCATCAAAGAGCTGGCCGACTACGAGAAAATGCCTGAGCAGGTCATGGCGACTGAAGACAGCTTGCGCGCGACACTGTTTGGTGAGCGCCGTTACGCCGAAGTGCTCATTGGGGAAATAGACGGGACGCCTGCTGGCTTTGCCCTGTTCTTTCACAACTACTCAACATGGCTCGCCAAGCCGGGTATCTATCTGGAAGATCTCTATGTCAGCCCTGCTGCGCGTGGTGAAGGCCTCGGAAAGGCACTGCTTATCAGCCTGGCACGGCTGGCAGTAGAGCGTAATTGTGGGCGTCTGGAGTGGTCCGTACTGGATTGGAACGAGCCTGCGATCCAGTTCTATCGCAGCCTGGGCGCCATCTCAATGGATGAATGGACAGTCAATCGAGTAACAGGCGAAACCCTGACCAATCTGGCCGAACGCACAATTTGATAGAGAGCCAACAAGCACAGCGCACCTTATTATCAGGCTGTGGTCATAGGCTTATTCCAATAAGCAACCCTGCGAAAGGACTCTCCTTATGCTTAGCCCGTTGCGCATCACAGCTCTCCTGGGTGCGCTCTTGCTTGGTCTTTCCGGTCGTGGTGTCGCAGCTGATATTGACGCTGCCACCTATGGCTACCCATTGACCAACCCCTTCGAAGCCACTATCACCTCCACGCCGCTGGAATTGCAGCCACTGCTGCCTACTGATCTGGAAATTGACCAGAAAGACTACAGCATCAACTTGCGGCCTGAACGGGAGTACGAACTTCCGAATAACTTCTGGCCGGTCAAGAAGCTGCACTATCGTCTGGCGATGCAGGATCATGCGGCGCCGCTGATCTTCATCATTGCCGGAACCGGCGCCAACTACTCATCCAGCACACCGGAGTACCTCAAGCGCCTGTATTACAGCGCGGGTTACCATGTCGTTCAGCTTTCCTCACCCACCAGCTACGACTTCATGGCAGCGGCCTCCCGGCAGGCTACGCCCGGCTACACCCCTGGCGATGCAGAAGACCTCTATCGCGTCATGCAGGCCGTTCGCGCGCAGCACCCCAAACTGCCTGTAACCAAGTACTTTCTTACCGGTTACAGCCTGGGCGCACTGGATGCAGCGTTCGTTAGCAAGCTCGACGAGAGCCAGCGCAGCTTCAACTTCTCTCGTGTCTTGCTGCTCAATCCGCCGGTCAATCTGTTGACCTCGGTACGCAACCTCGATCGACTGGTTCAGACCCAAGTCAATGGGATAACCAACAACCGGACGTTTTACGAGCTAGTCCTGGCAAAGCTGACCCGTTACTTCCAGCAGAAAGGCTATGTTGATCTCAATGAAGCCCTGCTTTTCGATTTTCAGCAGTCGCCCCAACGCTTGAGCAATGAAGAAATGGCGATGCTGATTGGTACATCGTTCCGCTTTTCAGCGGCAGACATTGCCTTTACATCCGATTTGATCAACCGTCGTGGCTTGATCACACCGCCCGACTACCCGATCGATCAGGGGACCAGCCTGTCGCGCTTCTTTGCTCGCGCCCTGCAATGCGATTTTGACTGCTACATGTATGACCAGCTCTTACCCTTCTGGGAACGGACGACCAAGGGCACCAGCCTGGCTGAACTGGCCAGGCAATCCAGCCTGACGGCATTGGAAGGCTATCTCAAGGAGAGCGACAAGATCGGCGTGATGCACAACGCAGATGACTTGATTCTTGGTCCTGGTGATATCGGCTTCCTACGTCGTACGTTCGGTAATCGCCTGACCCTTTACCCGCTGGGCGGGCATTGCGGCAATCTCAATTATCGCGTCAACGCCGACGCCATGCTGGAGTTCTTCGCCCGTGGCTAAATTCCTCTGCCTGCTTCCCTTACTGGCTAGCGCTTACGCTTTCGCCGATACGGATTCGTCAACTTTATCACCTTCACCCGTAGGCGCAGACGGGTTTACCAACCCCTTGTCCACGCTGAAATTCAACCCTGGCCTGGATCAGCGCGAGTTCGAGCGGGCGTCGCTCAATGCGCTGGATGTCTATGACCCACTGGAGTCCTGGAACCGCCGCGTCTACCACTTCAACTACCGCCTGGATGAATGGGTACTATTACCTGTCGTCAATGGCTATCGTCAGGTCACGCCGGGCTTCGTGCGAAGTGGCGTTAGCAATTTCTTCAGCAACTTGGGTGACATCAGCAATCTGCTGAACAGCACGCTGCAACTCAAGGGTAAAAGGGCTCTGAATACCACGGGGCGTCTGCTGCTAAATACTACTATCGGCGTCTTTGGCCTGTGGGACCCCGCTACGCGCATGGGACTAGCCAAGCAATCCGAAGATTTTGGCCAGACGCTGGGTTTTTATGGTGTTCCCAGCGGCCCTTATCTGGTATTGCCGTTACTGGGTCCGTCCAATCTGCGTGATGCCAGCGGTTTTGCGGTAGATACCCTGGCCGAGAATCAGATCAACTATCTGAATGTAAATGAGGAAAGCGGCCGTCACCCAGAGATTCTACTGTTACGCGGTATCAACCTGCGTTACATCACCAACTTCCGGTATGGGCAGCTCAACTCGCCGTTTGAGTACGAGAAGGTCCGTTACGTCTATACCGAAGCACGTAAGCTTCAAATAAAGGAATAAGAAAGAAGCCGGCCTCGTGCTGGCTTCTTTCCAACCAAAAGCATCATATTATTAGATATGAAATACATAAAAGATGGATAAATACATTAAAATAAATGAAGTATCATGATCTCATCTATTGATCAGACACCTTGTCTGGCCGCTTGGAGAGCACGAATCATGTACCGCAACGTTCTTGAACTGCATACAGGCCAGCCCGCTTCTGATGGCGCGGGCGTACGCATGACGCGAGTATTTGCCGGCCAGGGCGTTGAGCGCTTCGATCCTTTTCTCATGCTGGACCAGTTCGATACAGCCAATGCAGATGACTATATCGGCGGTTTTCCAGCCCACCCTCACCGCGGCTTCGAGACCGTCACCTACATGCTCGAAGGTCGTATGCGCCACGAGGATCACCTGGGCAACCAAGGTCTTCTGAAGCCTGGTGGCCTACAATGGATGACGGCTGCCCGCGGTATCATTCATAGCGAAATGCCCGAGCAACAGGAAGGCCTGATGCGAGGCTTCCAGTTGTGGCTGAACCTGCCTGGCAAAACCAAAATGGGACCCGCCAGCTACCGTGACTATGAGCCTGCTGAAGTACCTCGCCTGACTACCTCACAGGGCGTTGAAGTTGTCGTGCTTGCCGGCCATTTTGATGACGGGGAACACCAGCAGCTGGGCGCCGTGCAGCGGCCGGATACGGCCCCCTATTATTTCGACTTCATCATGCCGGCACAAAGCGCTATCAGTCCGCGCCTTCCCGAAGGGCATCGCGCCCTACTCTATGTGTATGAAGGACAGATTGAAGTCGAAAGCGATACCGTGGCGTCTGTAACGACCAATCGGCTGGCTCGCCTGAGCGATGAAGGGCAGCTGCGGATTCGATCCGCCCAAGGTGCTCGCGTGTTGTTGATTGCAGGCGCGCCGCTGAATGAGCCCATTGTTCAATATGGCCCCTTCGTGATGAATACACGTGAGCAGATTGAACAAGCCTTGCGTGACTATCAGCGCGGCGAGTTCGGTCAGTGAGCAGCGGCCAGTTCCAGCCCTAGGAACAGAATGAGTTGATCACGCTGGGCCAAGGCATCCCGCCGCCCAAGTGCGATCAACTCAGAACAGTAACCTGCCTCGAACAGCAGGTAGCTCAATACGGCAGACCCGCTTTTCTTTGTTGCACCAGGCCCACGAAGAAACAAACGCAGGGACGCTGGCAGCTCATGTCGAAAGCGGGCCGCAATCTCAGCCAAGGGCTCACTCGGTGCGATCACCAGCGTTTCAACCGGCTTTACACCAAGACGCTTTTGCTGCTCCGAGGGCGGAATCATTTGGCTCATCAAGTTGATACGCTCAAGCACCTCGGTGTCGCTTTCCAGACTATCGATAAACGTACTGTTCAGCAGATGCCCGCCAATCTGCGCCAGTGTAGGCGCCTTACCGGTTGCGGCAGAGGCGTCCTCCGAACGGGAGGCATCGGCGTGAGGGTTGTTGCTGACGCCCACGATCAATACCCGGTTAGCCCCCAGGTGCAATGCCGGACTGATAGGTGCCGCCTGACGCACCGAACCATCGCCCAGGTATTCACGCCCCAGTTTGACTGCCGGGAAGATAAGCGGAATGGCCGAACTAGCCATTAGATGCTCGACATTCAGACGAGTGGGAAACCCAACCCGGCGATGACGCAGCCAGGGATCAATCGCACCGTGCCCCTGGTAAAAGGTCATCGAGTGGCCGGAGTCATACCCAAATGCAGTAATGGCTATGGCCCGCAGATGCCGGGCCTTAACTGCGGCTGTAATACCTGAAAAGTCCAGCTCCCGAGTTAGCAGTGCGCGTAACGGTGCATTATCCAGCAATGCCGCCGGCGTCTTGCCACGTATACCAAAGACATTTTGTCCTATGAAGTGACTGGCCTGCCGGATCACGCCGGGCCAGTCACTGCGGTAAACCTGATCAATATGAAAATTCTGCCAGACCTGAGTCAGGCGCTGACAGGCCAGTTGGAACTGCAGGGCACCACAGGCCAATACCGTTGCATTGATAGCACCTGCCGATGTTCCCACGATGACAGGAAAAGGATTGCGCGCACCCGCAGGCAGCAGCTCAGCAATGGCAGAAAGCACCCCTACCTGATACGCCGCCCGAGCGCCACCGCCAGACAGGATCAGCCCTGTAACAGGAACAGCCGAAGTAATGTCCAACACCCTTTCCTTGAGTCCGAGGTTAAACACATCGCCTTGAGCATAGCGTGTCATGGGTGCGAGACGGAACTCAGTCGCTTTTGGCGTACAGTTTGGGTTCGCCAGCTGGCCGCGTCTTGAAGCGCCGGTGTGCCCATAAGTACTGCTCAGGCAGCTTACTGACCTCTTTTTCCACCCACTGGTTGATTCTTAAGCAGTCAGCCTCCTCCGTCTCACTCGGGAAGTCCTCCAGCGGCGGATGGATAACCAGGCGGTACCCTGACCCATCGGCCAGCCGCTCTTGAGTAAAGGGCATGACAAGTGCCCGGCCCAGGCGTGCAAATTTGGTGGTAGCAGTAACCGTAGCGGCCTGAATTCCGAATAACGGCACGAAGATACTTTGCTTGGCGCCATAGTCCTGATCAGGTGCGTACCAGATGGCGCGGCCGCCTCTGAGCACCTTCAACATGGCCCGTACATCTTCGCGTTCGATGGCAGTGGCATCCAGATTATGTCGCTCACGCCCCTTGCGCTGCACGTAATCGAACACTGCGTTTTTGTGTTCGCGGTACATTCCGTCGATGGTATGCCGCTGCCCAAGCAGCGCAGCGCCGATTTCGAGCGTCGTAAAATGCAACGCCATCAGGATGACCCCCTTGCCCTCTTGTTGGGCTCGCTGGAGGTGCTTGATTCCCTCGATATGAGCGAGCCGACTCAGGCGTGATCTGGGCCACCACCAGCTCATGGCCATCTCGATCAAGGCGATACCGTTCGATGCGAAATTTTCCCTGAGCACACGCTTACGTTCGGCCTCGCTCCATTGAGGAAAGCACAACTCGAGATTGCGCATCGCAATATGGCGTCGACTGGCAGAAACGTGCAGTATGACCCAGCCTATTGCACGACCCAGGCGAAGCAGTACGCAATAGGGTAGCTGGACGATCAGCCAGAGTACGCCCAATCCCAGCCAGAGCAGCCAATAACGGGGATGAAGAAAAGCAAGTCGAAAACGAGGGCGTTCCATCAAACATCCTGGTAAACATTAAACGGTACATTCTACATTCCTGACCGTTAGCAAGCAGCCATGCTTGCGACATGCTTGTCATCTCGTTATAAGTCCTCGGCATCTGACGCACGCGGTCCCAACATGAGCCAGGTTGATCTTCTCGATAACGATTCCGTATTCCAGCTAAAGGGCAACATGCTTGCCGTTACCGTGCTGGAACTCTCCCGCAACGATCTTTCACGCCTCGACCGCCAATTGGCACAGAAGGTGGCGCAGGCGCCCAATTTCTTTCACGACACCCCGCTCATTCTATCGCTCGACAAGCTCGAGGAAGACGATGAAGCGCTTGACCTGGGTGCACTGCTCGATCTCTGTCGCCGCCATGGGCTGCGAACCCTGGCGCTCAGGGCCAGACGGCCTCTGGACATCCGAGCTGCCAACGATTTCGATCTGCCGGTGCTTCCTCCGGCAAGCGGTGCAGGGCGCGAGCGTGCCCTTGAGCTGCGAGAGCGGGAACCGGCAAAAGCGGCAGAATCTGCGCCTGAACCGGAGAAACCTGCCGAACCTGCCGTGAACCCTACCAAAGTCATTACGGCACCCGTACGCGGCGGCATGCAGCTTTATGCACCCGGTGGTGACCTGGTGGTGTTATCCTCGGTCAGTCCGGGAGCTGAATTGCTCGCAGACGGCAATATTCATGTGTATGGGCCAATGCGAGGTCGTGCCCTTGCAGGTGTGAAGGGCGACACAAAAGCAAGAATTTTTTGCCAGCAACTCACCGCCGAATTGGTCTCGATTGCTGGACAATACAAAGTAGCGGAAGACTTGCGCAGACATCCCCAGTGGGGAAATCCTGTTCAGATCAGTCTGTCTGGAGATGTGTTGAACATCACACGTCTTTAACGGATACTGCCGCGAATTTTTTACGAAGCGGTAGCGTCATCGATACCGCTTTCAGACCCGAATGGCGTCTGGAGTCCAGCCGAGTATTGTGTAGTGTTCCGGCGGCCATTTTTTGGTACTCCAGCCGTTCATTCCGTGAGCTTATTTCGAATTTAGGGTGAATCAGCTTGGCCAAAGTACTCGTAGTCACCTCCGGTAAAGGCGGTGTCGGCAAAACAACCACAAGCGCGGCCATCGGCACTGGTCTGGCCCTGCGCGGGCATAAGACCGTTATCGTCGACTTTGACGTGGGTTTACGTAACCTTGATCTGATCATGGGGTGCGAGCGTCGTGTTGTGTATGACTTTGTAAACGTCATCAACAACGAAGCCACGCTCACCCAGGCGCTTATCAAAGACAAGCGTCTCGAGAATCTGTATGTGCTGGCAGCCAGCCAGACGCGTGACAAGGATGCCCTCACGCTGGAAGGTGTCGGCAAGGTAATCGAAGAACTTAAGGGTAACTTCGAATATATTGTCTGTGACTCCCCTGCCGGGATCGAGAAAGGCGCCCATCTGGCCATGTATTACGCCGATGAAGCCATTGTCGTGACCAACCCGGAAGTCTCTTCCGTACGTGACTCGGATCGTATGCTTGGCCTGCTCGCCAGCAAATCCAAGCGCGCCGAAAACGGCGAGGATGCGATCAAGGAGCACCTGCTTCTGACCCGCTACAATCCAGAGCGCGTCAATAAGGGTGAAATGTTGGGCGTAGAGGATGTGGAAGAGATTCTGGCTATCCGTCTACTCGGCGTCATTCCTGAGTCGCAGGCTGTCCTGAAGGCATCGAACCAGGGTATTCCGGTCATTCTCGACGAACAGAGCGACGCTGGCCAGGCCTACAGCGACGCGGTAGAGCGGCTGCTGGGCAAGGAAATGCCTCATCGCTTCCTCGACGTGAAGAAGAAAGGCTTCCTACAACGACTATTTGGGGGGAGTGAATGAGCCTCTTTGCTTTCTTTCGCGATCGGAGGAAGCAAAACAGCGCTTCCATCGCCAAAGAGCGGCTGCAGATCATCGTCGCTCACGAACGCGGACGTCACTCCCAGCCTGACTACCTGCCTCAGCTGCAGAAAGATCTGCTGGAAGTCATCCGCAAATATGTACCGATCGAGCAGGACCAGATCCAGGTGGAACTGGAAAACCAGGGTAGCTGCTCGATTCTGGAACTGAACATCACTCTGCCAGACCGGGATCATTGATCCCTGGCTGGTCATTCATCGGCGGCTCATACCGCCGATGGGCTCTTTTCTGAACGTGACATGCCTCTCTCAAATATCCGTTTCATCCACCAGGACGATGCGTTACTGGTAGTAGACAAGCCAACCCTGCTGCTCTCGGTTCCCGGTCGAGCCGAAGATAACAGGGATTGCCTGGTAACCCGCCTCCAGGAGAACGGCTATCCCGAGGCACGTATCGTGCACCGTCTGGATTGGGAAACCTCCGGGATCATGGTGCTTGCGCGCGATGCAGACAGCCACCGCGAACTCTCTCGCCAGTTCCATGACCGCGAGACTGAAAAGGCCTATACCGCGCTTTGCTGGGGTGAGCCTGAGGCCGACAGTGGCCGTATCGAATTACCACTGCGGTATGATCCACCGACCAAGCCACGGCATGTCGTCGATCACGAGTTGGGGCGCCACGCGCTGACTTTCTGGCGCGTCCTGGAACGTTGCGGTCATTACAGCCGGGTCGAGTTGACGCCTATTACGGGACGCTCCCACCAGCTCCGTGTGCACATGCTGTCCATTGGTCATCCGCTATTAGGTGATCGGCTTTATGCTCATGAAGACGCCTTGAATGCGCATCCCCGGTTGTGCCTGCATGCCAGCCTTCTAGCACTGACCCATCCCAAAACAGGTGAGCGCATGCGCTTTGAAAGCGCAGCATCATTTTAAAAATGCCCAAATGGACCGGCTATTACGACGCCATAGGTGACGAGCCGGCCCGCTCTACACTACTGCGTGCGCTGCATCATTGGAAGGGTCCCACTGGAGTAGCGCTTGATCTTGGCTGTGGTACAGGTCCTGGCGCGCGGCTGGGATGTCATTGCCGTTGATGCACAGGCAGAGGCGCTTGAGCGCCTGAGCATTCGTGTCTCGGAAGGCCAGCATCAGCGCTTTACTACACTGCTGCAAACGCGCTTCGAGACACTAGAGGTGCCCAAATGTCAGTTGATCAATGCGAGTTTCTCGCTTCCTTTTTGCGAGCCCTCGTCCTTCACCTTATGGCACTCAATTTCCACGGCGTTACGGCCAAACGGGCTGCTCGCCGGTCAATTGTTCGGACCGCGAGACAGTTAGGCTGCCCCAGGCATCACAGTGCTGGACAGAGCCTCCGCTCTGGCGCTCTTCTCGGGGTGGACGCTGATTCATTTTGACGAAACTGAGGGGGGCCGGGAAAACGGCAAAGGGAGCCAACAAGCATTGGCACCTTTTCGACTTTGTAGCGCGTCAATCGACTAACTGAGTTAGCCGCCTAACAGCATAAATGGATAGACTAGAGGTATATCGTAAGGAGTACCGCATGCGCGACACACTCAATCAAGGTTTGATCGACTTTCTCGCTTCGTCCCCTACCCCTTTTCATGCTACCGCCACGATGAGTCGCCGCCTTGAGCAGGCCGGCTTCCAGCGGCTGGATGAGCGGGATACCTGGCATATTCGTCCGGGTGGACGTTACTACGTTACACGTAATGACTCCTCATTGATCGCATTTCGCCTGGGTGATGATCCGCTACGCAACGGCCTGCGGATGGTTGGTGCTCATACCGATAGCCCCTGCCTGCGCGTAAAGCCCAACCCAGAGCTCTACAAACAAGGGTTTTGGCAACTGGGTGTGGAAGTTTACGGCGGTATGCTGATGGCGCCCTGGTTCGATCGGGATCTGTCCCTGGCAGGCCGTGTCACCTTTCGCCAGACCGGCACTCAGCATAGCCGCCTGATCGACTTCAAACGTCCGATCGCTATTATTCCGAATCTGGCTATTCATTTGAATCGTGAGGCCAATCAAGGCTGGTCCATCAATGCCCAGAACGAGCTTCCCCCCATTGTGGCGCAGGTACCGGCCAGTGAGCGACGCGATTTCCGTGCGCTGCTGACCGAGCAACTGGAGCGGGAGCATGGCATCCTGGCAGAGTCGGTACTGGACTTCGAACTATCGTTCTATGACGTGCAGAAAGCCGCTGTGGTGGGTCTGGATGAAGACTTCATTGCCGGCGCCCGCCTGGATAACCTGCTGTCCTGTTATGCCGGTCTGGAAGCGCTACTGTCGGCAGATGGCGATGAAAGCTGCGTGCTGGTATGCACAGACCACGAAGAGGTGGGTTCGAGCTCGCACTGTGGCGCAGACGGCCCGTTCCTTGAACAAGTCATGCGCCGTGCCCTGCCGGAAGGTGAGGACTTTACCCGGATCATCGCCCGTTCACTGTTGATCTCGGCCGACAATGCTCATGGTGTACACCCGAACTATGCCGAGAAGCATGATGGCAATCATGGCCCTAAACTCAATGCCGGGCCGATCATCAAGATCAATAACAATCAGCGCTACGCGACCAACAGCGAAACCGGTGGATTTTTCCGTCATCTCTGCCTGGAAAATGAAATACCGGTTCAAAGCTTTGTGACCCGCAGCGATATGGGTTGTGGCTCGACCATCGGCCCGATTACCGCCAGCCAGCTGGGCGTTCGCACAGTCGATATCGGTCTGCCGACGTTTGCCATGCATTCGATCCGCGAACTCGCCGGCAGCCATGACCTGAATTATCTGGTGAAAGTCCTTAAAGCCTTCTATTCCAGCCATGTACTGCCATAAGGCAGAGGGAACCGCACGATGATCACGCATATTCGCAACAGTCTGCTTGAAGCCAAGACAGCACTGGACAACTTTTTGGCTGACGAACAAGCGCTACGGAATATCGAGCGTGCGGCAGAACTGCTGGTTGAAAGCTTCGAGCACAAGGGCAAGGCCTTCTCCTGCGGTAACGGCGGTTCCATGTGTGATGCCATGCATTTCGCTGAAGAGCTGACCGGCCGTTATCGCAAAAACCGCCCGGGCATTGCTGCCGTCTCCATAAGCGACGCCAGCCACATCAGCTGTGTGGCAAATGACTTTGGCTACGACTACATCTTTTCTCGCTATATCGAGTCCCACGGGCGCGAAGGAGATGTCTTGCTGGCCATCAGCACCAGCGGCAAGAGTCCCAATGTGCTCAAGGCCGCTGAGGCTGCAAAAGCGTTGGGCATCAAGGTCATTGCACTAACCGGCAAACCAGGCTCCCTGCTCGAAACCATGGCCGATGTCTGCATCTGTGCGCCTGGCGGCCACTATGCCGATCGTATCCAAGAGCTGCATATCAAGATCATCCATATCCTTATGGAGCTGATCGAGCGTAAGTTGAATCCGGAAAACTACGCCTGACTTAACCATTCGGAGGCGGCTCCAACCATGGCGCCGCCTCATCTTACTCCGGCACGTCTACGCTGACATGAATGGCGTCGTGCCGCCAGTATTCCAGATCACAATCGATCAGACGTCCCTGCTGATCGCGGTTGATACGTGTGATATGCAGCGCCGGGCTTCCCATGCTGACCTTAAGTGCCTGCGCAGCGTCCGCATGCAACGCTGTAGGCCGAATTTCGAAACGAACACGCCCATACCGGATACCGTATTCGCTGGCATAGAGATCGGTTAGCGAATGGGTCAGGTCAAATTGCAGGATATTGGGAAAATAGATCGGGTTGAGATAGTGCTCCACATAGAGCACCAGACGGCCATCGATACGCCTGGCTCGCCGTATCTGATAGACGCCCGTACGTTCAGGAAGCTCGAGAAGCCCACACACCGCTGCATTAGCGGACACCAACCGAGCCGAGAGGACTTCGGTAGCCGGAACACGGCCCTGTCCTGCCACCATGGCGTGAAAATGCGAGCGTACTAGCGGGTTGTAAGCCACCCTGGGAGGTGAAACAAACCAGCCACGTCGCTCTTCCCGATAAATCAGCCCCTGCAACTCCAACTGCCCAAGCGCTTCACGCAACGTAATCCGGGTCGTTGAAAACGACTCGCTCAAACGTCGTTCTGCAGGCAGCTTGGTGGAGGGCGCAAGCGCACCACAGATAATCTGCTCCTCCAATGAGCGGCAGATGGCTGTGACGGTTTTTGGTGCGTCATCGTGCGGGCTTGCTCTCATTTGGACTAGTCCAGCCGGTAAAGCTCAGGGATGCATGAGCCAGAAAGAAAAAGTGACAGCTTAGATTATCTAGATGACCGCCCCGTTAAGCTGCGAGTTAGCTCATGATTCATCGTTAGGGCAACCCTCTGCACAGATGCCATCAGGGTGGAAATCAAATCGTCATCCTTCGTCGGTAGATTGGCTTGCGTCTTGCTGATCTAGACCAGCCAATCGACCACGCCTCGAAGGAGCGCTCAATGAAACGCTTGCTTGCTTCACTGTTGGGTAGCGCACTTGCGCTGAATGGCACCCTGGCCCTAGCCGCCACGGATATGAACATACTCGAGCAGGCTGCCCGCCAGGAAGGCCAGGTTGATAGCGTAGGCATGCCTGATACCTGGGCCAACTGGAAGGATACCTGGGCCGATCTGCAGAAAAAGTACGGCCTCAAGCACATGGATACAGACATGAGCTCAGCCCAGGAAATAGCCAAATTCGCAGCCGAGGGTGAAAACGCCACCGCCGATATGGGTGACGTGGGCGCCTCGTTTGGCCCCATCGCCGTGGAGAAAGGCGTAACCCAACCGTACAAGCCCACCACCTGGGAGCAGATTCCCGACTGGGCCAAGGACAAAGATGGTCATTGGATGCTGGCGTATACCGGCACTATCGCGTTTATCGTCAACAAGCAGCTGGTAGCTGATGTACCCCATAGCTGGGCTGACCTGCTGCAGGGCAAATACAAGGTTGCCATTGGTGATGTAAGCGCTGCCTCACAGGCAGTGAGTGGGGTCCTGGCGGCTACCTACGCTAACGGCGGTAACGAAAAGAACATCAAGCCCGGCCTGGAATACTTTGGCAAGCTGGCGCAGCAGGGCCGTTTGTCCATGACCAACCCGGTCGTCTCGACCCTGGAGAAAGGCGAAGTCGAAGTGGGTATCGTTTGGGACTTCAACGGATTGAACTATCGCGATCAGATCGATACTTCACGCTTTGAAGTGCTCATCCCTTCAGACGGCTCGATTACGTCCGGCTACACCACGATTCTGAACAAGTATGCCAAGCATCCGAATGCAGCCAAGCTGGCACGTGAATACATTCTTTCCGATGCTGGCCAGATCAACTTGGCTCGCGGTTATGCCCGCCCCATCCGTGCTGACCATATCCCGCTACCCGAGGATGTAAAAGCTAAACTGTTACCAAGCGAGCAATATGCCAGTGCCAAACCCATCGCGGATGCCAAGGCCTGGGAAGAAACAGCCAAGCGTCTGCCACGTCTCTGGCAGGAAAACGTGATCATGCAGATGAAGCAGTGATCCA
Organism: Pseudomonas sp. LTJR-52; assembly: GCF_003691465.1. NCBI lineage: Bacteria > Pseudomonadati > Pseudomonadota > Gammaproteobacteria > Pseudomonadales > Pseudomonadaceae > Pseudomonas > Pseudomonas sp. LTJR-52. The sequence goes on along the minus strand of NZ_CP033105.1, from coordinate 1,757,518 downwards.
ATGAAGACGATCCTGGTTGTGCTGGACGGTCTGGCCTATGGAGTCGCCCGTGACTGTATGGGCTACCTTCAGGGTGTCTGTCAGGCAGGGCGCGGACAGCTCTATACCGTACAGTGTGAACTGCCGTCGCTTTCCCGCCCGCTCTACGAATGCATTCTCACAGGGGTACGCCCTGTCGACAGCGGCATTACGCACAATCAGGTCGTCCGGCTTTCGAGCCAGCGCAGTGTGTTTCATTATACGCGCGAGGCCTACCTCACGACGGCGGCTGCGGCCTATCACTGGATCAGCGAACTTTATAACCGTTCGCCCTTTGATGCCGCGCGGGACCGTCATATCTGTGCCCCGGATCTGCCTATCCAGTACGGACATTTCTATTACGCCGATCACTATCCAGACTCTCACCTCTTCGACGACGCCGAAAGCTTGAGACAACGTCATTCCCCTGATTTTCTGCTGGCTCACTCGATGAATATCGATGATGCTGGCCACAAATACGGACTTTCCAGCAGCCAATATCGAAACACCGCACGTGTGGCAGATATATGCCTGTCCGGTCATTTACCGGTATGGCTGGAGGCGGGCTATCAGGTGATGGTGACAGCCGATCATGGCATGAATGATGACCGCAGCCATGGGGGGCTGCTGCCTGAAGAGCGTGAAGTCCCGTTATTCGTGTTCGGGACAGGCTTCAGCCTGAAAGAGGCAAGCCCTGTACAAACTGACCTATGCGGTACGCTTTGTGAGCTTTTAGGTGTCGCCCATGACAAGCCGGTTTGTCGGGAACTCCTGGCATGAAAGGCAAATGGCTCGCCACATTGTGCCTTCTGCCCTTTCTAGTTTTCTTTTGTGCATTTCAGATAGCCCCATTGATCTGGATCGCTATCAACAGCCTCAAGCATCTGGATGGCTGGGGCCTGGGTAACTTCACCGAAATCCTTGAATCACCCTTCTATCGCCAGGCTATACGCTTTTCACTAGAGATTTCAGTCTGGTCCAGCCTGTTAGGCCTGCTAATCGCCATTCTGGGCAGTTACTCGCTACGCCAGGTCGACTCGAAGCTAAGAGATTTCGTAACAGCCTTTGCCAACATGACGAGCAATTTTGCCGGTGTTCCCCTGGCGTTCGCCTTCATCATCCTGCTTGGCATCAATGGGTGCCTGACCCTGCTGCTCAAGCAGACCGGGCTGATCGAGGACTTTAACCTGTATTCCAAAAGCGGATTGATCCTGATCTATACCTACTTCCAGATCCCGCTAGGCGTTCTGTTGCTCTACCCTGCCTTTGATGCCCTGCGCGAAGACTGGCGTGAAGCTGCCTCACTGCTTGGCGCCAATACCTGGCATTTCTGGCGTCATATCGGGCTGCCGGTGCTGACTCCGGCGCTGCTAGGTACATTCATCATTCTGCTGGCCAATGCGCTGGGGGCCTACGCAACCGTATATGCCCTGACGACGGGCAATTTCAATGTGGTCCCGGTCCGTATAGCGGCATTGGTCTCTGGCGACATCTTTCTGGATCCGAACCTCGCGAGCGCCCTTGCCATGCTGCTGGTAATGCTCATGGCCGTGATTACCCTCGTTCACCAATGGCTGCTACGCCGGAGCTACCATGTCAAACGCTAACCGGTCGGTTTCACTCTACCATCGCCTGGTCGTCTGGCTGCTCTTTCTGATTCTTCTACTGCCGCTCGCTGCCACCCTGCTGTATTCATTGGCAACACAATGGTCCGCCACGCTTCTTCCCAGCGGGCTGACCTTGAAGTGGTACGTAGCGCTCTGGAGCGACTCACGCTTTCTCATCGCCTTCGGGCATTCATTGATCGTCTGCGTGGGCGCGCTGCTACTGGCCGTCTTCCTCGTACTTCCTCTCATGTTCGTCATCGCCTACCACTTCCCCAGGCTCGATGCACTCATGAACGTGTTGATCCTGCTGCCGTTCGCCGTGCCGCCTGTGGTTTCTTCCGTAGGGTTGCTGCAACTCTATGCTGGCGGCCCCTTGCCGTTGATAGGCACACCATGGATTCTGATCGGCTGTTATTTCACCATCGCCCTGCCGTTCATGTACCGAGCCATCAGCAATAATCTGCAGGCACTGAATATTCATGACCTGATGGATGCGGCTCACCTGCTGGGCGCCAGCACCTTCCGGGCGGCCCTCCTGGTGGTACTGCCCAACCTGCGCAAGGGTCTTATGGTGGCGCTGCTTCTGTCATTTTCGTTTCTGATTGGCGAATTCGTTTTTGCCAACATTCTTGTTGGAGCGCGTTACGAAACCTTGCAGGTCTATCTGTACAACATGCGCAATGGCAGCGGCCATTTCACGAGCGCACTGGTCATCTCGTACTTTCTGGTCGTCCTGACCGTAACGTGGGCTGCCAGTGGTTTGAGCCGGGATAAATCATGAGCTTTCTAAGCGTTGAACATCTGCACAAGAGCTACGGCTCGAACATGATCTTTCAGGACATCGATTTCTCTGCAGAACAAGGTGAGCTGGTTACGCTTTTAGGACCTTCCGGCTGCGGCAAATCCACCTTGCTGCGCTGTCTGGCAGGCTTAACCTCGGTAAACGGTGGACGCATCCTGCTCGACGGTCAGGATATTGCGACCCTGCCGCCGCAAAAGCGCGGCATTGCCATGGTGTTTCAGAGCTATGCGCTGTTTCCCAACATGACGGTCGCGCAAAATGTAGCGTTCGGCCTGAAGATGCAAAAAGTGGATCGCAAAACTTTACACCTGCGCACCGCCGAAGTGATCGAACTGGTAGAACTCAAGGGGTTCGAAGACCGCTACCCTCATCAGCTGTCGGGAGGGCAATGTCAGCGTGTCGCCTTGGCGCGATCACTGGTCACTCGTCCACGTCTGCTGCTGCTCGACGAGCCGCTATCGGCACTGGATGCGCGCATCCGCAAGCATTTACGAGAACAGATACGCAGCCTTCAGCAAGCGCTCAACCTGACTACCCTGTTTGTCACGCATGATCAGGAAGAAGCCTTGATAATGTCCGACCGCATCGTGTTGATGCAAGCGGGCCGCATCGTACAAAGTGGCGATGCGGAAACCCTCTATACTGCGCCAGCCACGCTGTTTGCAGCAGGCTTCATGGGTAACTACAACATTCTGGATCCCGCTCAGGCCTCTACCCTGTTAGGGCGAAACTTCACTCAACAGGTAGCGATCCGCCCCGAATCGATCAGGATCAACGCATCGGAAGGCCCCAGTGCCGAGATTGTCGGACATACGCTGCTAGGCAATGTCATTCGCTATCGCGTGCAGACATTGGGGATCGAATTACTGGTAGATGTCCTCAATCAGGATGCCTCTGTCTTGCACCCGTGCGGCTCACGCGTCACATTAGGGATCGATTCATCAGCCGCAAGAGAAGTCGCATGACCCTCGCTATTTTCGACCTTGACGAAACCCTGATCGACGGTGACTGCTCCAGCTTGTGGTGCCAGCGAATGGCCCAACTCGGCTGGGTTGACGAGTCCTTCATCCAGCGTGATGCCGCCCTGATGAAGGCATATGCCGAAGGCGCCCTGGCCATGGAAGAATACATGGCATTCGCCCTGGAGCCGCTCATAGGTCGAGCGCCTGAGGAGCTGGAGCCGGAGATCGACGCCTATGTCGAAGACGTGATCGAGCCTCTGATCTTCAGCGATGCCTGCCGCTGCATTGCGGAACATCGCGCCAGAGGCGACCGGATCGTATTGATTTCGGCGTCCGGTGCTCATCTGGTCGAACCGATTGCCGGTAGGCTGGGGATCAGCGAAATACTGGCCATCGACCTGGAACTGGCCCATGGGGTCTACACTGGCCGTACTCAAGGTGTTCTGACCTATCGAGAAGGCAAGCTGACGCGCCTTCTCGAGCTAATAGATCATCAGGAGGTCGAGCTTGCAGATGCCAGTTTCTACTCTGACTCACGTAACGATCTACCCTTGCTAGAACGCGTTGGGCATCCGCACGCCGTGAATCCCGATCCCTATCTGCGCGAGCAGGCCAGTCGGCGGGGTTGGCCAATCCTTGAGTGGAAATAGCCAAACAAAGGCTGGCCATGCCGGCATGGCCAGCCTCGACATCAGATCAGGCTGTCATCAAGGATCATCACGACCTTACCGTTCACCTTGTTGCTCGACAGTGCCGCAAACGCCGCCTCGGCATCCTTGGCAGCAAATTTTCGCTCCAGGTTCGGCTTGAGCTTGCCTTCTGTAAACAACGGCCAGACTCGTGCAGCCAGCTCTGCCATCAATCGGGCCTTGAACGCCGTATCGCGGTTACGCAGCGTAGAACCGATCAGGCTAATGCGCTTGCTCAACACCTTTGCCAGATCGAACTGCGCCTCTCGACCACTCATCAGGCCAATCAGTACCCACCGCCCGTCACGGCGCAGCACATCCAGATTAAGTTCGGCGTAGCTTGCGCCTACCGGATCAAGGATCACGTCGAATGGCCCGAAGTCACGCAGTCCTTCCAGCCCCTGGTGCCGATCAACGCCCCCTTCGGCACCCAGCGAAATGCAATAGTCCAGCCGCTCGGCCGAACCTACGCTGACCCAGCAAGGATTATCAAAAGCCTTACAGAGTTGAATGGCGGCAGAACCTACGCCGCTGGCCCCTGCATGCAAGAGTACTTTCTCGCCAGGTCGCAAGGCTGCCAATTCGAAAAGATTGCACCAGGCTGTTGCCCAGACCTCAGGTAGCGCTGCTGCCTCAGCCATCGACAGCCCTTCGGGAACCGGAATCGCATGCTGAGCATTCACCACGACTTCGCTGGCCATACCACCACCGGCCAGCAGAGCACAGACACGATCCCCGACGTTCCAATTGGCTCCCTCACCAACTTCGACCACAACACCGGAACACTCCAGACCGAGGGTTTGCGGCGCTCCAGGCGGTGGCGGATAGTTACCGGCCAATTGAAGAAGATCGGCGCGATTAAGCCCGGCCGCGGCGACCTGGATACGAATTTCACCTGCGGAAAGAGCAGGACTTGTCAGCTGTTGCCACTCAAGCTGACCTTCAATACCTTGCAATGCGTTCACGGTGCCTCCATAGTGAGCTAGCTTTTGACCTTTAACAGCGTACTTGACTGTTGCGGGGAACCGGAACGGTCAAGTACGGCCTATAGCGTTATTACCCGTACTCTAGTCGAATCAAGCATGAAGCAGCTCCTCCCCCGTACCGCCCTCCTGTTCATCCTCGGTGTCAGCGCTCTTCCGCTGGCAGCCAAAACAGCGAGCCCAAACGTCTGGGACGGTCTCAAACCAGACCGCGATCAAGTCGTGGCAAGTCTCAATGTGGTAGAGCTGCTCAAGCGCCATCACTACAGCAAGCCGCCGCTTAACGATGAACGCTCGATAAAGATCTATGACAGCTATCTCAAGATGCTTGATCCCAATCGACTGTATTTCAACGCAGCCGATATCGCCGAGTTTGACGCATGGCGGACTCGCTTCGACGATCTGCTCAAGCAGGGCGACCTGAATCCAGGCTTCACGATCTACAAGCGTTACCTGGACCGTGTGAAGGAACGCCTCGACTACACACTAGGCCTGCTGGACAAAGGCATTCCCCAGCTGAATTTTGCGGCAGACGAAACGTTTGACGTCAACCGCGAAAAGGCGCCCTGGCCGACCAATACCGCCGCACTGGATGATCTGTGGCACAAGAAGCTCAAGGATGAAGTGCTGCGTCTGAAACTGGGTGGCAAGGACGATGCTGCCATCAAGGAGCAGCTGCAGAAGCGCTATCGCAATCAGTTGGCGCGCCTGAAACAGACTCGCAGCGAAGACATCTTCCAGGCCTACATCAACGCCTTCGCCCAAACATACGATCCGCACACGCAGTACCTCTCGCCTGAAAGCGCAGAGAACTTCGACATCAACATGAGCCTTTCCCTTGAAGGCATCGGTGCGGTACTGCAGAGCGATAACGATTACGTACAGATCGTTCGTCTGGTACCGGCCGGTCCCGCCGACAAGAGCAAGCAGCTCGCACCCGCCGACAAGATCGTGGGCGTAGCGCAAGGCAAAGACGGCGAAATGGTCGACGTCGTCGGCTGGCGTCTGGACGAGGTCGTCAAGAAGATCCGCGGCGCCAAGGGCTCCGTTGTTCGCCTGGAAGTCATCCCTTCGAGCAATCCGCCGAATGACCAGACCACAAAGGTCGTCTCGATTACACGTGAAGCGGTAAAGCTTGAAGAACAGGCAGCCCAGAAACACATCATTGACGTGCCTCACAACGGCAAGACCTACAAGCTGGGTGTAGTCGATGTGCCTGCTTTCTACTTGGACTTCAAGGCTTATCGCGCCGGCGACCCGAATTACAAAAGCACTACCCGTGACGTGCGCAAGCTGATCGGTGAGCTGAAAAACGAGAAAGTCGACGGTATTGTCATCGACCTACGCAACAATGGTGGAGGCTCCCTGCAGGAAGCAACCGAGCTGACAGGTTTGTTCATTGACCAGGGCCCAACGGTACTGGTACGCAACAGCGACGGCAAGGTAGACGTGTTGGCTGACGATGAAGGCGATGCTTTCTACACAGGCCCCATGACCGTGCTGGTCAACCGCCTCTCGGCCTCGGCTTCGGAAATCTTTGCGGGTGCCATGCAGGATTATCACCGTGCCTTGATCGTGGGCGGACAGACCTTTGGCAAAGGCACTGTTCAAACCATACAGCCTTTAAATCACGGTGAACTGAAGCTGACCCTGGCCAAGTTCTATCGCGTTTCAGGACAAAGTACCCAGCATCAGGGCGTTATCCCGGATATCAGCTATCCGGATATCGTAGATAACAAGGAGATCGGTGAAAGCGCGCTACCCAACTCCATGCCATGGGATACGATCCGTCCGGTTCTTGAGGTAGAGAAAAATCCGTTCAAGCCGTATCTGCCTGAGCTGATCAACCGTCACGATACCCGCACCAAAACCAACCCGGACTTTGTCTTTGCTCGTGAACGCCTTCAGTTTGCACAGGATGTCATGAAGGATACGACGGTCAGCCTGAACGAGCAGAAGCGTCGCGCCGAGCAGGACGCCCTCGACAAGCGCCAATTAGCAATCGAGAACGAGCGTCGGGTAGCTAAAGGTGAGGAGCCCCTCAAGGAACTGAAAAAAGTTGATGACGACGCTATTGCTGCCGCCAACAACGACGAAAAGACCAAACCTCAAGACGATGCCTACTTGATGGAGAGTGGTCAGATCCTGCTCGACTATCTGGACTTGAGTCACGGCGGTCCGTCTCACTGACTGCCGTCATCAAATAGTCATCGAACTGTCGTGAAATGAACAAGGCCAGCTTATCGCTGGCTTTGTTTATTCAGGACCAAGATAGATGACCGTCAACGAACAGTTGAGCGCGCTTGAGCAGATACTGGCTCGAAGTGATATACACAGCCTTTTCCAACCTATTGTTTCTTTGAGCGAACGCCGCATCATTGGCTATGAAGCACTTAGCCGCGGGCCTTCCAACAGTCCTCTGCACTCCCCGCTTCCCCTGTTCGCCATTGCTCGTACGGCACAGCGCCTGTCCGAGCTGGAAATGGCGTGTCGCACCCAGGCATGCACCGGTTTCCGTGATCTGGGCCTTGAAGGTAAGCTCTTCCTTAACATTTCCCCCGAATCACTGCTTGAGAACAGTCACGAGCAGGGCCGCACCCTAAAACTGCTACAGCGCCTGGGTATCCCTGCTAACCGAATCGTCATCGAGCTGACCGAACAGGCCCCAACCGATGATCTGGGCCTGCTTGATACCGCCTTGCACTACTATCGCGCAATGGGCTTTTCGATTGCTCTGGATGACTTGGGGGCCGGATACTCCAGCCTGCGCCTGTGGTCCGAGCTGCGCCCGGACTATGTGAAGATCGATCGTCATTTCATCGATGGTATCCATCGTGATGGCGTCAAACGGGAGTTTGTAGGCTCCATCCTTCAAATGGCTAGGGCGTCCAACGCCGTCGTGGTTGCTGAAGGCATTGAGCTGCATGAGGAGCTGGTCGTGCTGGCCGAAATGGGCATTGATCTGGTTCAGGGCTACCTTCTGAGTCGTCCTGAAGCGAATCCCCCGCGGGAAGCACGCGAGATCATGCCTCGCCTGGAGACACGCCCCAAAAGCCTTACAGAGGGCGGTACAGGCCTGACATCCATGTTACTTGAGCGGCCTGCCATTCAGGAGCAGACGCTGATACCTGCCGTCATGCAGCTTTTCCACGACAAACCCAGCTTTAACTCCCTGGCTGTGCTTGATGAACACGGTGCGCCTGTCGGCATCGTCCACCATTATGCCCTTGCAGAGGCCCTGCGTAAGCCCTTTGCGCCGGACCTGTTTGGTCGCAAGCCCATTACGCGGCTTATGCATCTGGATTTTTTATGTGTGGAGAAGAGCCAATCTCCTCTTCACGTCAGCCGACTACTCACCCAGCGCGCTAAGCAGCGGGTAGAAGAAGACTTTATTATTGTTGATCAAGGCCAATATGTCGGCATGGGTCGTGTGGTTGATCTTCTCCAACTGATTACTGAGCAGAAGATTCAGGAAGCACGGCATGCCAATCCTCTGACAGGCCTGCCCGGCAGCGTGCCGATTCATCATTGTCTGAGCCAGTTACTGGAGCGCAACCAAAACGCCACCCTGTGTCACCTTGATATCGACAGCTTTACGCCCTTCAATGAGATTTATGGATATGCCAAGGGAGACGAGGTGCTGCTGTGCCTGGCACAAGCCTTGACAGAAAGCATGGAGCGCACCCAGGACTTCATCGGTCACTACGGCGATGACAACTTTATAATCGTCCTGCGCTCCATGGACTGGCGAGCACGGCTGACTCGACTCATGGAGACTTTCCAGAGTCGCTGCCGTCGCTTTTACGCACCGGAGCATCTGGATGCAGGTTGCCTGATAGCAGAAGATCATGAAGGCTACCGACGCGAGTATCCGCTGCTCTCTCTATCTCTTGGGGTTGTAAGGGTTACGGCAGAAAGTCGAACGTCACGCGATGCCCGCCAACTGCTTAAACTGGCGGAAAGCGCCAAGGCCCAGGCCAAAACCATTCCCGGCTATAGCTTGCACCTGATGGCCGAAACGGCCTGAGTTACCTATCTGAGGAAAAGTTGTACTCGAATACGCGCGTGACTTCAGATGCATGCCAGGCAGCCGCCTCTATACCATCCACCTCGCCGTTGAAGCGCCCGACTCGCTGGGCGCATTCAAAAAAACCAGGACGCGGCAGCCGGCTCGCACCCTGGCTGACCACCAATGCGCTGCGCAACGGTACACCCTGACGGGCATCCAGCGCTATCAGGTATTCAAGGGCAGCAGTCAGTGTCGCCATGGCGGGCGTCGGTAACTGTAGACGCTCGATCAGCGAGCGATAGGTTACCAAGTGCCGCTGGCAACGAGCTTCTTCCAACTCGGCCAGCAACGCCTGCCAATGGGTACGACTGATCTGTAACGCCACAATACAAACCTGAATTCAACGAAAGGTTACTATAACAGCACAGCTTATCCTGTTCCGATGTGCAAGCACCTCTCGCCACCCAGGCTCATGCCCGCTCAACCACTATAACGCCCTCAGCGGGTTTCTCATGGGGAAGCGGCGGAGCCGATAGCGACTTTTGTACCGCTACGGGCTGGGCATCTCTCCAGGCGCGAAAGGCATCAAGCTCGCTCTGCCAGGTTTTGCTCACCCACGCCAGCACTGCCAGATCATCAATGAAGCCAAAGGTAAGCATCCAGTCAGGAATCAGATCAACAGGCGAAAGGAAATAAGCAAGTGCTGCGACCACCGACAAGAGTGCCTGCCGACTGATACCCCGATATTCTCCACGCCACCAAGCCAGCAGTAGGGAATGGAAGAGCCCCAAGGTATCCTTGGCGGCACCCAACCGAAAATCTCGCTTGGCCAGCTTACGCCCGACGGCCAATAACAGTGCCGGTAAGCGCCCCCGAACAAGAAAACGTTGGGCAAGCCTCAGATAACGATCAAATCCAACGGGTGGCTTCATGAGATCTCCCCGCCTCGCAAAGGCAGTCTGATAGAGCGTTTGGCGAATAGGTGAATAATTACCTAGATTAGAGCATCGTCCTCACAAACAGGTTTCCTAAAACAAAAAAGCCCCGTATGAACGGGGCTTTTTAATAGAGCGGCGTGTTACTTCTTGGAAGTATCCTGCTCTTGTGCAGCGTCCGACTCGTCGGATGGCTCTTGCGTCAGGCCATTCTCGCCCTGAGCGCTTGGATCCTTGATACCTAGCAGCTCCAGGTCAAAGACAAGAACGGAGTTGGCAGGAATAGCAGGACTTGGGCTCTGCGCGCCGTAGGCCAGTTCGCTGGGGATGTACAGCTTGTACTTTTCACCTACATGCATGAGCTGAAGCGCTTCAACCCAACCCGGAATCACACCGCTCACCGGCAAATCAATCGGGCTGCCACGCTTGATGGAACTGTCGAATACAGTACCGTCAACAAGACGGCCTTCGTAGTGAACTGTCACTACATCATTCGGCTTGGGCTGCGGACCATCTGCCTTCTTGACCACTTCATACTGCAAGCCGGAAGCCGTTGTGACAACACCCTCGCGCTTGCCATTTTTTTCCAGGAAATCCTTGCCTGCTTTGGCATTGTCTTCGCTGAGCTTGGTCATGCGCTCTTCTGCACGCTTCTGCAGATCGGCAAACGCATCTCTTAGCTGATCATCGGTAAGCTTCTGCTCTTTCTTGCCCACAGCATCTTCAATACCCAAAGCCACTGCTTTTGAATCCAGGTCATCGATGCCTTCCTGAGCAAGGCTTTTACCCATGTTCAAGCCGATGCCGTAGGACGCTTTCTGAGCTGGAGTTTCAAGATTAACCTTGGATTGTGATTGTGAGTCGCAGCCGCTGAGAACCAGGCCAACGAGGGCCACTGCTGCTGCCAACCGGTGCTGTTTCATGCTGTTTCCTTGTCCGTGCGCGAAGCGCGTTCGATAAAACCGCGAGCTTATCAGGGCCTAACTGCCACTGGCTACGGCATGATAAGAATAGTTAGTAGCTTATAAGTTCAGCGCTGAATAGTGACTGAATACAAAGCAGTCTGTGTCCGTGACGTATCAAACAACCCTGAACATACGGACTAGACATCTTTAAAAAGAAACTAACCGTACAAAGAACTTCCAGCAAAGAATGCTTAATAGAAGCGGAAAACAGCCGCTAGAAAGGGAATAAACCTGTAGAAACGAAAAAAGCGGCGCAAGGCCGCTTTTTTTCGTAATTTATCGGGAGTTCAGTGGGCCCGATAAACTTAATATGGCGCAGCGGACGGGACTCGAACCCGCGACCCCCGGCGTGACAGGCCGGTATTCTAACCGACTGAACTACCGCTGCGCGTAACTTCAAGAGTGGTGGGTGATGACGGGATCGAACCGCCGACCCTCTGCTTGTAAGGCAGATGCTCTCCCAGCTGAGCTAATCACCCACTTAACTTTCGCTAGTGTTCTTCCTGGGTTCATCAAGAGGATTTAAAATCCCAATCAAGCAACCCAAGATGAAGCAAAAATGGCGCAGCGGACGGGACTCGAACCCGCGACCCCCGGCGTGACAGGCCGGTATTCTAACCGACTGAACTACCGCTGCGCGTAACTTCAAGAGTGGTGGGTGATGACGGGATCGAACCGCCGACCCTCTGCTTGTAAGGCAGATGCTCTCCCAGCTGAGCTAATCACCCACTTAACTTTCGTAAGCGTTTGCTCTCGAAGTGGGGCGCATTCTACGGGCGGTTTTAGAAGCTGGCAAGCCCCCAAGTGAAAAAAATTTCAAATGATCCAAAGGCTTAGGTTCTTTTCCTTTATTTCCAAGCCTTTGGATCATTTCCCGGGTCTGCCCTTGCAGGCAGGACCGTATCGTTACACCTCAAAAAGCGGCCTGTTTGTCATTAAAGCCCTTTAATCGTTGCCAATGATCAATTGGGGGTTGGCCTTGGAAGCATGGCAGCGGAATAATGCGCGCTTCGTTTTTTGGGGAATCGTCACGCCATGTGGTTTCGTAATCTTCTTATTTATCGTCTTACCCAGGATTTATCACTCGAAGCCGAGGCCCTGGAAACCGCGTTGGCCAGCAAACCTGCACGTCCCTGCGCCAGCCAGGAACTGACCACTTACGGTTTCGTAGCTCCTTTTGGCAAGGGAGAAGACGCTCCTCTGGTACATGTCAGCCAGGATTTCTTTCTGATCGCAGCTCGCAAGGAAGAGCGCATTCTGCCCGGCAGCGTAGTAAAAGACGCCGTGCAGGAAAAAGTTGATGAAATCGAAGCACAGCAGATGCGCAAGGTTTACAAAAAGGAGCGTGACCAGATAAAGGACGAAATTGTCATGAGTCTGCTGCCACGGGCCTTCATTCGCCGCCAGACTACCTTTGCAGCAATCGCGCCCAAGCAGGGTTGGATTCTGGTAGATGCCTCCAGTGCAAAGCGCGCAGAAGATTTGCTTTCCACCCTTCGTGAAGCGCTGGGCTCCCTTCCGGTTCGTCCGATGTCGGTCAAGCAGGCACCGACTGCAACCTTTACAGATTGGGTCAAGTCTCAGGCAGCCACAAATGATTTCCATCTGCTGGATGAGTGCGAGCTACGCGATAGTCACGAGGATGGCGGTGTTGTCCGCTGTAAAGGGCAAGACTTGACCAGTGAAGAAATCCAGAATCATCTGGGCGCAGGCAAGCTGGTGACCAAGCTGGCCCTGGCTTGGCAGGACAAGCTGTCGCTGTTAATCGATGACAAGGTCGCGCTCAAGCGGCTGCGCTTTGAGGACTTGCTTCAAGAGCAGGCCGAGCAGGATGGCGGCGATGATGCCATGGCGCAGCTGGATGCTACCTTTACTCTAATGATGATGACCTTTGCCGAATTTATTCCGTCGCTGGTCGAAGCGCTGGGTGGAGAAGAAATTCCGCAGGGGCTCTAATCAGGTGCGGCGCCCCGGGGCGCCGCCCAACTTCCAAGGCTCATATTTTTATAAGGATAATCATGGGCGCTCTCGCAGCTTTAAGCCGCTTTGCAGGCAATACCTTTGCCTTGTGGGTCCTGCTGGCGGCTGTTCTAGCCTTTATATGGCCTGAAGGGTTTCGCTCCTTAACGCCAGCTATCGTCCCCTTATTGGGCCTGATCATGTTCGGCATGGGGCTCACGCTCAAAGCTGAGGATTTCAAGGAGGTCTTTCGCAAACCTCTTAGGGTTCTTCTAGGTGTAATCGCTCAATTTATCATTATGCCCGGCATGGCGTGGCTGCTTTGTCTTGTCATGCAATTGCCGCCGGAAATTGCAGTAGGCGTTATTCTTGTGGGTTGTTGCCCTGGCGGTACGGCGTCCAATGTCATCACCTGGTTTTCACGCGGGGACGTCGCACTGTCTGTTGGCATCACTGCCGTCACTACCCTTCTGGCCCCGTTGGTGACCCCTACATTGATCTGGCTATTGGCTTCGGCCTGGCTACCAGTCAAGTTCTCAGCCCTTTTTCTATCCATCGTCCAGGTCGTTATCCTCCCGATTGTGCTGGGGCTAGTTGCCCAACGCTTCCTGGGGTCAAAGGTACGGGCAGCGGTTGAGGTGTTGCCCCTGGTCTCGGTTATCAGCATCGTGCTGATTGTGGCGGCCGTTGTGGCTGTCAGCCAGGCGAAAATTGCAGAGTCAGGATTTTTGATTATGGCTGTGGTCGTACTGCATAACACATTGGGACTGATGCTTGGCTATCTGGCCGGAAAGGTGTTTGGGCTACCTCTGGCGCAGCGCAAGACGTTGGCTATCGAGGTCGGTATGCAGAATTCGGGACTGGGCGCAGCACTGGCAACAGCACATTTCTCCCCTCTTGCGGCTGTGCCCAGTGCCTTGTTCAGCGTCTGGCATAATATTTCTGGAGCGCTGCTGGCCACATGGTTCCGTCGCTTGAATGACGAGTCCTCTGCAAAAGAGTGAGCATGTAACGAAACCGGCGCGCTCGGGCTTGGCAAGAGCGCATCGGTTCGCGAAGGGGACGACCTCATCGCCTGAAACTATCCGGGGACGGCCCCGCTTTACCAACCCTGGAATCTTTATGTCCTGGATTATTCTTTTTCTGGCTGGCCTGTTTGAAATAGGCTGGGCTATAGGCCTCAAATACACCGAAGGCTTTACCCGCCCTCTTCCTACTGTCCTGACGGCAGCCGCCATGCTGACCAGCATAAGCCTCTTGGGCATGGCCGTTAAGCAGCTTCCTCTTGGTACAGCCTATGCCATATGGACGGGTATTGGCGCAGTAGGAACGGTGATTGCTGGCATCATTCTATTTGGCGAAAGCGTCAGTCCGATCCGTCTGCTCAGTGTGCTGCTTATTTTATGTGGTTTGATCGGGCTTAAACTGAGCCATTAGGGCCTAGTCGCGGATGCTGCGCGTAGGGTCTCCACCGCCTATCACGGCGCGAAAGCGCATCAGGAATTCTGGCACGCTTGCAAACAGGAAGGCATTGACGCCTATATTCATCAACGCAACCGCCAGAAACAGCTCCGGAACTGTCATCTCGAATACAGACAAAAGCAGCATAGTGATAAGGGCCGAGCAGACCATTAGGAGCGCATTGAGAATATTGGTAGCAGCGATAACCCGAGAGCGCTCCTCCTGTGGCGTGCGTGCCTGAATCAGCGCATAGAGCGGAACGATATAAAATCCGCCAGAGATCCCCAGTCCCAGAATGCACCCAAGCGCTGGCCACATGGAAAATTCTTTCAGCGCTGCCCATCCACCATAAGACCCTGTGATAGTGGCCATGTCAGGCGTGACGGCATAGAGCAAGACGCTGAAGACAGATAACCCCAGCGCACCCAGCGGAACAATACCTGCCTCAACATGCCCCTTGGACAACCGGCCACATAGAAGAGAGCCCAGCGCAATGCCTACCGAGAACAAGGTAAGGATCAGAGAAACCATGCTTTCCTGACCGTGCAGGTAGTCCTTGGCATAGGCTGGTATCTGGGTAAGGTATACCGCACCAACAAACCAGAACCAAGAATTGCCCAGCAGAGAACGAGAGACTGAGGGCGCCTGCCCCAGTCCCATACGCAAGATCACCCATGTTTGCCGGAAAATATTCCAGTCCAACCTCAGGTGCGAGATAGCGGCCGGCGCGGATGGAATACCCAGGCTGGCCAGAAAACCAGCCAGAGCGATCAATACGACGCTTATGGCTACGGCCTGGGAATAATCCGGGAGAGAGAGCAAGGCCCCTGCCCCTATCGTCCCGCCCAGAATGGCCAGGAAGGTGCCCATCTCCACCAACGCGTTACCGCCCATTAACTCTCGAGACTCGAGATGCTGGGGCAAAATTGAGTACTTGGAAGGTCCGAAGAGCGCCGAGCGTGTACCCATGGCAAACAGGACAAATAACAACAGTGGCAGGCTGTTAAGCCAAAAGCCTAGACTGCCTAACAGCAACATGACGATTTCCGAGCCTTTCAGCCATCGCATGAGCCGCGCCTTGTCATATTTTTCACCTAACTGTCCGCCTAACGCTGAAAACAGCAGGAACGGAAGAATAAACAGCAAGGCGCACAGGTTGACCAGCAACAGTCTGTCACCGGTAACGCTCAAGTGAAACAGCACCGCCAGAATCAATGACTGCTTATAGACGTTGTCATTAAAGGCGCTAAGGGACTGTGTTACGAAAAACGGTAGGAAGCGCCGTTTTTTCAATAGAGCGAACTGTGAGGACATCGAACGAGGTCCTATTCGAAGAAGGGAAACCGGAACGGGCCACAGCCATCCTTGCAGCCCGAGATAACAACCGCGTTACATCGTACGTCAGTCAAACATCGTTATATCCGGATAGCCTTAGGAAAAAGAAGCTTCCAGACTGGCTTTTACCGTCGGCCACTCACGGTCGGTAATACTGTACATGACGGTATCATCAAGCCGACCGTCGGCCAAACGTCGATGGTTACGTAACAGCCCTTCACGTACAGCCCCTAGCTTTTCAATGGCGCGTTGCGCACGCAGATTACTGGCTGCCGTCTTGAGTTGTACACGTACCAGGTGCCAGTTCTCGAACGCATGACGCAGCAGGAGGTATTTGATGTTGGCATTCAATCCACTGCCATGCTGCTCCCGATCCAGCCAGGTCCAGCCAATTTCAGCGGCAGGTAGCGCAGGCAGAAACTCTGAAAAGCGAGTGCTACCCACCAGCTTGTCAGCCAGCCTGATGGTAAAAGGGATAGTTTTGCCTTCACGCTGCTCGGCAATGGCGTGCCTATACCAGTCCGGTCGTAGTGGACCGCTCAGGTAATGCAACTCGTCCCGGTTGAGATCAGCCAAGCTGACCAGTTCCAGTACGTCGCTTTCCACCATAGGCTCTAAACGAAGAGCACCTCGCTGCAAGGTAATGGGATGCGCTTCGAACATGGCGCCACTCTCCTTGATAACACTGCGACACGCTAACAGGCTGAAGCCCTTGGCTCAACCAAACCTGCGACATTGGTCTCAGTGACCTTGGAGCAGTCGCTTTGATGAGACACTTATAAAGCCTGCCATGCTCCCCAACGAGCGCATTAGAATAGCCCCTAGGTATTCCCACTACTCGAGACGAGCTCTTTCTAATCTATCTGGCAGCGGAAGGCCTAGGGCCAACCACCTATAAAAGGCCCTGCACAACAAAATTCACAGGAGTTCGCATGACCCTATCCAGCGGACTGATCGCCGCCGTTGCTCTGCTGTACATGGCGGTGCTCTTTGCGATTGCCTTTTATGGCGACAGACGAAAAACGCCGTTGCCCCCCAAGTTACGCGCCTGGGTTTACAGCCTGTCGCTTGCGGTATATTGCACCAGCTGGACATTCTTTGGCGCCGTTGGACAGGCGGCCGACCAACTCTGGTCCTTTCTGCCGATTTACCTAGGGCCTATCCTGCTCCTGCTATTCATGCCACGTCTGATCAAGAAAATGATCATGATCAGCAAGCAGGAAAACATCACTTCCATTGCCGACTTCATTGCCTCCCGCTATGGAAAATCGCGGGCGCTGGCGGTTGTGGTTACGCTGATCTGCCTGGTAGGCGTGCTGCCTTATATCTCTCTGCAGCTCAAAGGCATTGTCATGGGCGTTAATCTGCTGACCGGTGTAGGGGCCGAGTCAATAGGCATGCGTGCACAGGATACCGCCTTGATCGTCTCGCTGGCATTAGCGGTATTTACCATCCTGTTCGGCACTCGCAACCTTGATGTTACCGAGCATCACCGGGGCATGATGCTCGCAATTGCCTTTGAGTCGCTGATCAAACTCCTGGCATTTCTTTCCGTAGGAATTTTTGTGACCTATGGACTTTATGATGGATTCGATGACCTCTTCGATCAGGCACGCATTGCGCCCGAGCTGTCCAAATACTGGCAGGAAACCTTCGACTGGCCCGCACTGCTGGTGCAAACCGGAGTAGCGTTCACGGCCGTCATGTGTCTGCCACGACAGTTTCATGTCACGGTAGTTGAAAATACGGATGCGCGTGACCTGAACCTGGCCCGCTGGGTATTTCCTTGCTACTTGGCCCTGGCGGCGCTGTTTGTTGTTCCCATCGCCCTGGCAGGACAGATGCATCTGCCCAAAGGGGTCGTACCTGACTCCTTTGTTATAAGCCTGCCCATGGCACAGGCGCATCCCGGCCTGGCGCTCCTGGCTTTCATTGGTGGCGCTTCGGCCGCTACCAGTATGGTGATCGTCGCCAGCGTGGCCTTATCCACCATGCTATCCAATGATATTTTGCTGCCCCTCTTATTCCGTAAGCAGAAGGTAGAGCGCCCCTATGAGGTGTTTAGCCACTGGCTGGTAACCATTCGGCGTGTTGCAATCGTGGCGATCCTACTATTGGCGTATCTCTGCTATCGCCTGCTGGGCTCTACGGCAAGTCTGGCTACTATCGGGCAGATCGCCTTTGCAGCTATCGCTCAACTGGGCCCGGCCATGGTAGGGGCACTCTACTGGAAGCAGGCGAACCGGAGAGGCGTATTTGCAGGACTTGCAGCAGGCGCCTTTCTTTGGGCCTATACTCTGGTCCTACCAGTCATGGCAGAAAGTCTGAACTGGCCCCTCGACCGTTTTCCTGGGTTAGCCTGGCTGGCGGCCAATCCGTTTGGCCTGCCCTTCAAACCCCTGACTCAAGGCGTACTGCTGTCCTTAGCAGGAAATTTTCTCCTTTTCTTTCTGGTTTCCAATCAGGCCAGGACACGCGTATCCGAGCACTGGCAGGCCGGCCGTTTCATTGGGCAAATGACCTCGGCGCGCCTGAATACCCGGTCGCTATTGGCAGTGCAGCTAGAGGATCTTCGCGCACTCGCTGCCCGATTCGTAGGCGATGAACGTGCTCGGCAGAGCTTTATTCGCTTCGCTGACCAGACGGGCCTGACCTTTCATCCGGCCCAGAATGCCAACGGAGAATGGATTGCCCATACCGAGCGTCTGTTAGCCGGTGTGATTGGTGCCTCCTCTGCGCGGGCGGTGGTAAAGGCTGCCATCGAAGGCCGTGACATGCATGTGGAGGATGTCGTACGCATTGCCGACGAAGCGTCCGAAGTACTTGAATTCAACCGCGCGCTTTTGCAGGGCGCTATCGAAAATATTTCTCAAGGTATCAGCGTTGTTGATCAATCCCTTCGGCTAGTGGCCTGGAACCAACGTTACCTGGAGTTGTTTGACTACCCGGACGGCATGATCCAGGTCGGGCGTCCAATCGCCGAAATCATCCGCTATAACGCAGAACGGGGCCTCTGTGGCCCAGGCGATCCTGACGAGCACGTAGCACGACGTGTCGATCGAATGCGGCAAGGGATTGCCCATACATCTGAGCGACAATTTCCCAATGGCCGGGTGATTGAGCTCAGCGGCAAACCCATGCCGGGACGCGGCTTTGTCATGAGCTTTACCGACATCACCGCGTTTCGCGAAGCAGAGCGCGCCCTTCGTGAAGCTAACGAAGGGCTGGAGCAGCGCGTTGAAGAGCGAACCCGGGAGCTCTCCCAGCTTAACCAGGCGCTGACAGAGGCCAAAGCCCATGCAGAAGCAGCAAACCAGTCCAAAACACGCTTTCTCGCTGCCGTCAGCCATGATCTGATGCAACCGCTAAACGCAGCACGCCTGTTTACGGCCGCCCTCGCCCACCACGATGCGTTACCCAAGGATGCTCGCGAGCTGGTTAACAACATGGATTCGTCCCTGCGCTCCGTGGAAGACCTGATTGCCGACCTGCTGGATATCTCGCGCCTGGAGAGCGGACGGGTTCATACGGAAGTCGGCACGTTCGCAATCAATACGCTATTTGATACGCTGGGTGTAGAGTTTCGTGCCCTGGCGCGAGAACAAGGGATAGATTTCCACCTGAGCGGAAGTCGCCTGAGAGTAGAAAGCGATGTCAAGCTGCTGCGCCGAGTCCTGCAGAACTTTCTGACCAATGCTTTCCGCTATGCCAGAGGGCATGTATTGCTAGGTGTCCGCCGCCACGGTGATCATGTGACACTGGAGGTATGGGATCGTGGCCCAGGTATCCCGGAAGATAAGCGTCAGGTCATTTTTGAGGAGTTCAAGCGACTCGATAGCCATCAGACGCGCGCAGAGAAGGGGTTGGGCCTGGGACTGGCTATTGCTGATCGTCTTTGCAAGGTACTGGGCCATCGTATCGAGGTACGCTCCTGGCCAGGCAAAGGCAGTGTATTCAGTGTCTCGGTGCCCGTTGCGACTCAAACTCTATCTGACCCTGTCCTGCAGCCTACACGCGAACACACCAGCGAACCGCTACGAGGCGCACCGGTATTTTGCGTTGATAACGAGGAAAGCATCCTGACGGGTATGCGGAGCCTCCTTAGCCGCTGGGGCTGCGAGGTTCATACGGCACGCAATCAGCAGGAATGCGAGGCGTTACTGGCACAAGGTATTGAGCCGCAGATAGCGCTGGTGGACTTCCATCTGGATGACGGCAATACCGGACCTCAACTGATGGTATGGCTTCGCACGCGGCTTGATAAGCCGTTGCCTGGCATTGTGATCAGTGCAGATGCACATCAGGATCGTGTCAGTGAAGTGCATTCGGCTGGGCTGGATTTTCTACCTAAACCCTTAAAGCCAGCCGCTTTACGCGCATTGCTTAGCCGTTATCTGAATTTAAGATGACTTGGCGGCGACCGTGTCGATAGGTCATAAAAACCCAATCGAAATAATGCAAAAAAATTCTTGCATTTTGATGAAGCCAAGCGTGATGCGGTCTACAGGGTTAATCCACAGAACCTGTGGATAACTCTGTAGAAAAGTTGGTAGAAATGTCCTGTAAGCTAGATGAAATGGGGGGTTCGGTTAAACTGTCCATTTTTTAACCAATCAAAAAAATCCTTATAAATCATATATTTATACCTAAATAACCGTTCTAAATATTTTTATGCCTGTTTAAGCGAAGCGCTTGACAAGTGCATTAGTGCTTGTGCACAAGTCCTGAACATTGCCCCTTGACTCAGGGTGTATTTTTGAGCTTAGCCCTTCGCCTGTGTTAGAAAATGTAGTGAATTCGTATGTTTTATCACCCTGCCAGACTGACCTCGGCAGGACGACGACTCATTAACACCCTGCCCTCACGGACAGAACACAGTGGAAGGCCCTGGCTTCTTATCATTTCGTAGTCCGAATCGGCTGACAGGATCAGCAGATTGGCCGGGCGCCCTACTTCCAGCCCATATCGGTCACCCAGCTGCATGGCGTTGGCGCTATTTACGGTCACCAGATCCAAGGCATGCTGCAGGCGCTCATAACCGAGCATGTGACAGATATGCAGGCCAGCCTCCAGTACCCTGAGAATGTTGCCGTTACCCAGCGGATACCATGGATCAACAATGGAGTCCTGCCCGAAGCACACATTCATACCGGCCTCCAGCAGTTCGTTCACACGCGTTACGCCACGCCGCTTGGGAAAAGTGTCGAAGCGACCTTGCAGGTGAATGCTCTCGGTGGGACACGATATAAAGCTGATACCCGAACGACTCAGCAGACGAAACAGCTTTGAACAGTAGGCATTGTCATAAGAACCCATGGCAGTAGTATGGCTGGCAGTGACACGTGAGCCCATGCCACGGCTACGCGCCTCCTCTGCCAACACTTCCAGAAAGCGGGAATGGGGATCGTCTGTCTCATCGCAGTGAACATCCACTAGACAACCTGTGCGCTCAGCCAGATCCATCAGAAATTTGACGGAACTGACCCCTTGCTCACGGGTATATTCGAAGTGAGGGATTCCGCCAACCACGTCGGCTCCCAGCCGAATGGCCTCCTCCATCAGTTCTCGGCCCTGAGGATAGGATTCGATTCCTTCCTGGGGAAACGCCACAATTTGCATGTCAACTAAATGGCTTGTTTCTTCCCGAATTTCCAACATGGCCTTCAAAGCCGCCAGACTGGCATCGGTTACATCCACATGGGTACGAACATGCTGGATACCATGGACCGCCAGGGCATTAATGGTCTGCTTGGCCCGCGCCTTGGTATCTTCGTGGGTAATAGTCGCCTTTCGCTCTCCCCAGCACTCAATGCCTTCGAATAACGTGCCGCTCATGTTCCACCGCGGTTCCCCAGCTGTCAGGGTGGCATCCAGATGGATATGCGGCTCGACGAAAGGCGGAATAACCAGATTGCCTCGCGCATCCAGTATTTCAGCGCTGGCTGGGCTCACAAAAGCGACCTGTGATTCGATTGCAGCGATCCGGTCGCCTTGCAAACGCACGGTAAACAGCCCTTCCTGACCACGCAGCCGCGCATTGATGACATTCATCGACAGACTCCTCAAGCAAAGGACTACTTACTCTTTATAACAGTAGGTGACCTGGAACATTTCCAGCCTATGCCTCTGCGCGAGCGACAACCGATAGCCGGGCCCCCACCAGGCCACACAGCATTACGTACCCCAGCGCGGCAGTACCAACGCCGACAAGAGGCGCCAACCAAGGGGAGAAAAAGGCTGCCAGAACACCCAGGCCATAGGCCGCAAGCCCAACCCAATTGAATTTAGGTAAATGAACAGTCGCCAAGAGGGGGTAACGCCCTCTATGACGATAAAAGAAATCAGCTGCAATCACGCCGCCGATAGGAGGGATAATGGTTCCCAATATAATCAGGTAGGGGACCAGCAGATCGTACATGCCCAGCACTGCCAGCAATGTACCTATTGCTGCGCCAACCAGCGTAACGGTTCGCCGGCGATCTGTTCGAACCAGATTACAACCCGCCACAGCGAAGTTATAGATAGTATTGTCCTGCGTGCTCCAAAGATTAAGCATGAGCATGGCTATCGCTGCCAGCGAGAAACCCTGAAGCAGCAAGACCTCCACCACGTCCGGTTGTTGGTACACAATGGCGCCATAGGCGCCGATCAGCACCATCAGGCCATTGCCGATAAAAAAACCAGCCAGGCTGGCCAGAATGGCAACTCTCCCAGTGCGAGCAAAACGTGTCCAATTAGTAGCCTGTGTCGCCCCGCTGACAAATGTGCCAAACACTAATGTCAGCGCTGTGCTATACTCCATCGTGTTGCCTGGTTGTATGGCCAGCAGGCCTTCCAGCCCACCGATCTTTCGTGTTGCAACCCACATGGATAATGCCAGCAGGCCACACATGGCGGGTACAGCAATATAAGACAGGATCTCCAAGCCTCGGTAGCCAATATAGGCTGTGGCACAAAAGCCAAAACCGAAGATCACCATCAGCAACAGCACAATGCCTTCGGGCAATCCCAGAAACTTACCCAGCACGACTGCCGCCGTCGCCGTGCCCCAGGCATACCAGCCAATCTGCGTGAATCCCAACACCAGATCAGACAACTTGCTTCCTACTTCGCCAAAGCAGAACCGGCCCATCAGAACAGAGTTAAGGCCGCTTCGATACGCGATATACCCCAGCAAGGCGGCATAAAGACCAAGCAGCAGATTACCTATCGTGATCACGCTCAGCAGGGTCTTGAAATCGAACGCCGTGCCGATCTTACCGCCTGCAAACATCGTCGCGGTAAAGAAGGTAAAGCCCAGCAGCACCAACGTTGTCGACCAGACGCCCCGACGGGCTGACATAGGCACTTCACTTAACGGATAGTCGTTCGCGCTTGCGTTCGTCTCGCTCATTTCGCTATTCCCGCTTGGTCATGGACCTGAGAGCCAGTGCGAAGCGCATGCCAAACGCTATAACGCTCTGGTGCAACCCAATGGCTGCGGCAGGAAGGTGCTAAGCAAGAGGCCAACGCACAAAAGCGGCTCATTGTCCTTTAGCTTTGCCTTGAAATGGTTCACTGCAGCGGCAAACACAACACTGTGCTGAAGCAATTTGAAGCACATGAAAAAGAGACATTTTCCATTCAGCGACTTAGCTTAATGGGAAAAGTTGGCAAAAAACTTGCTAAAGCAGGTTATCAATGCAGCAAATTGACGCCGCTGCTGTCATAAGCGCGTCACGTGATTCAACTAAAAGAAGATTATGAATACACATCAGCAAACTCAAACCGCAATCCAAATGCTTTCCTCTGCTTTCGCTCCGTTCGATTGTGTAATCGCTGCGCCCAGCAAGAAAGGCTTTTCATTCATCATCGTCAATGAATTCGGCGTTGCGCGCCATACTCAGCGACTTTACCGTGAGGAATACAGCTGCCCGACTCGTCTGCAGTCCGTTATTGAACGTGCACGCAAAGCCATCAGCGCCTGATCCATTCCCGCCTTACTTTTCCTAATACGATGCCCGACACGCGCCTGATAGGCAGCGTGCAACGGTGCATGCGTGCCAGCGGAATCCACCCCTTTCCGGCAGGCACAAAAAACCCGTAGCGGTCACAGACGCACTACGGGAAGACGAGGAAACTCTCGCGCGGCTCTACAGGATCTAACGCTTGCGCTTTGCGCGGCGAGCCAGCATGTTCAGGCCTTCGATAACGGCCGAGAATGCCATGGCAGCATAGATATATCCCTTGGGCACATGAGCGCCAAAGCCTTCAGCGATCAGGGTCATGCCGATCATGATCAGAAAGCCCAGCGCCAGCATGACAACCGTGGGATTGTTATTGATGAAGCGCGCCAGCGGATCAGCGGCAACCAACATGACGGTCACCGCGACGATAACGGCGATGATCATGATGGGCACATGCTCGGTCATTCCGACAGCCGTAATAATGCTGTCGATGGAGAAAACCAGATCGAGCATGAGAATCTGGACGATGGCCGAGGTAAACCCAAGGGTAACGGCCTTTTCACCGCTTTTACCTTCGAATAGGTCGCCTTCTGGGTCAGGATCCACATTGTGATGGATCTCTTTGGTTGCCTTCCAGAGCAGGAAGAGACCACCTGCTATCAGGATGATATCTTTCCATGAGAAGCCCTTGCCAAAGAGTTCGATCACCGGCTCGGTGAGCTGAACGATCCAGGCAACCGTTCCCAAAAGACCTAGTCGCATGACCAGCGCCAGGCCTATTCCGATACGCCTGGCCTTTTGCCGATGCTGCTCGGGCAGCTTGTTGGTCAGAATGGAAATAAAGATCAGGTTATCAATACCGAGCACCACTTCCATGGCGATCAGTGTCGCCAAGGCAACCCAGGCGGTAGGATCCGAAATCAACTGCTGGAGGTAATCCATGAACCTTTTTCTCAGAAAATAGGAGAGTTAAGGCGCCGATGAGTTACCAAAGGCACCCGGTTACCCTGAACTATAGCCAAAAGAAAGATGTGAAATTTTTGTCGTATCGCTGATTTGTTTTTGTTTCAAATCATTGAGCTAGACATTTGCCCCGGAGATACTCCGGTTTCGATATCGCCGAACGAAACGATCAACATACTCGTCTGTCGGTTCGTTGAGAATGTGCTGCGGACTTCCCACCTGAATCAGCTGGCCGTCCCGCAGGATTGCAATCCGGTTTCCCAGCCTGACCGCCTCGTCCAGATCATGGGTAATGAACACGATGGTCTTGTGCAGACGCTGCTGTAATTCCAGCAACTGATCCTGCATCTCGGCACGAATCAGTGGATCGAGCGCCGAGAATGCTTCGTCCATGAGGATGATTTCTGTGTCAGTTGCCAGCGCCCTGGCCAACCCGACTCGCTGGCGCATACCGCCTGACAGCTGATGGGGCCATTTGCGCTCATACCCTTTGAGCCCTACCGCTTCAATCCAGTGCTGTGCATGCGTTTCTCGTGCAGTCCGGCTTTCGCCACGCAGTTTCAAGCCGTAGGCCACATTACCCAGTACGGTTTTATGGGGTAACAGCCCGAAGCCCTGGAAAACCATGCTGATCTTGTGGCGCCGGAAATGCCTGAGCTGCTGCATGTCATAGGCCAGTATGTTCTCGCCATCGACTCGGATAGAACCGCTGGTGGGATCAATCAGGCGATTCAAATGCCGAACCAGCGTTGATTTGCCCGAGCCTGACAGCCCCATAATCACAAATATTTCGCCCGCTTCGATGGACAGCGATAGCCCATTGACTCCGACGACACACCCGGTTTCCGCCAGCACCTGATCCTTATCCCGGCCCTGGCGGACCAGCTCAAGCGCTGCGGCTTCGCGACGGCCGAATATCTTATAGACGTTATCGAGCTGAATTTTCATCGCTCGCCCTCATAGCGTGAACGACCATACGCCTGAGTAATGCGATCAATCACGACCGCCAAGATAACAATCGCCAAACCTGCTTCTAGCCCCTTGCCTACGTTGAGCGTCTGGATACCGACCAGAACTTCTTCACCCAAGCCACGTGCACCGATCATCGAAGCAATTACAACCATAGACAATGCCATCATGGTTGTCTGATTGATACCCGCCATGATGCTAGGCAAGGCCAATGGGAGCTGTAAGCCAAACAGCTGTTGCCAGCGATTGGCACCAAAAGCATTGACGGCCTCCATGATTTCCTTATCGACCTGTCGGATTCCCAGATCGGTCAGACGAATCAGCGGTGGCGCTGCATAAATGACAGTAGCAAAGATAGCCGGCACCTTACCCAAACCAAACAGCATCAGGACAGGAATGAGATACACAAAGCTAGGCATGGTCTGCATGATGTCCAGCAGTGGCAGCAACACCGTACGCAGCCGGTTACTGCGTGCACACAGAATGCCCAAGGGAATGCCGATCAGTACCGCAATCAGTGTCGCGACCAGCATCAGCGCCAAGGTCTGCATGAGCTTGTCCCACAACCCCATGGCGCCCACGAGAAATAGCAGCCCGGTAATGACCGCAGCCGGTATCACACGTCGCGTGGCGTGGTAGGACACAACAGCCACGACTAGCAGAATCAACCACCACGGTGTTGTCCGGAGAGCGCCTTCAAGCCGGACGATTGCCAGCAGAAGCACATCGGAGATCTGGCGGAACACATCGCCATAATTGGCGACCAGAGCGTCTACCCAGCCATTGACCCAGTCAGCAATAGAAAACGTGAGATTGTCAGGAAACATAGACATGCCCGTTTGGTAAAGGTAGGCCCTTCAAACAGGGCCTACCCTCACATGACCTGCGAAAGCCTACAAAGAGGCCTCGATTTTTTGTGCAGCGGCAGCATCAACCCATTCATGCCAGACATCGGGGTGCGCCTTCAGAAAAGCTCTGGCAGCGGTAGGCGCGTCCTGCTTATGCTCGGCCTGTTCTGCCAACGCCTTGTTCAACAGGTCAATCGGCACGTTGACCTTTTCCAGAACGGCAACAAGCTCCGGGGCGTTTTCATAAAAAGGTTTGGACAATCCAGCCTGCACCGTTATGGCTTTCTCATCTCCCGGCTTGCTGGCTAACTTGATGAGATCCGCTCGCCCCAATAGTGGCGTAGGCGACCAGTAATAGGTCAAGATGGGCTGCTTGCGCTTCACGGCCGATAGGATTGCGGCATCCAGTGCCGGCCCTGTGCCAGGGCGAAAATTGGTAAACGTGTCGGCCAATCCATAGCGTTCGAGCATCTCGGTATTTTCCAGCTCGCATGTCCAGCCGGCTGGGCAATTATAAAATCGACCTTTCCCAGGCTCCTCTGGATCGCGAAACAGCTTGGCGTATTTAGGCAGATCACTGATGGACTTGAGATCTGGAGCCTTGGCATTCTTGCCTTCCACCAGATAGCGCGGCACGTACCAGCCTTCCGTCGCACCTTTGATGGGCGTACCAACGCCTACTACCTTGCCTGCATCAGCGGCTTTATTCCAGACGTCACTACGACCGATCCACTCTTCAGCAAAAACCTGAATATCATTAGAGGAAAGTGCAGCCTCCAACGTAATCGAGTTACCTGGAATACTATCGGTCTTACAGCCGTAGCCTTCCCTCAAGACTGTCGACATCAGCTCGGTGAGAAGCATCCCGCTTTCCCAGTTCACACCGGCGAAACTGACTGGCTTACCAGACTCACACCAACCGGCTGCCTGCGCGTTGCCTATAACCAGCCCCAGCGCCAAAAGGCCTACCGCCAGGCCATTTCTTGCGTTCATGATCTGCGTCCTTAGCATCCATACGCCTGCCCGGCGCGAAAAGTCGTTACCTATCGAAGCGGCTGTTTTGAGCCTGGATGCCCTCTGCAGTTTCATAAAAACTACAGCGAAACAGGAAAAAGCCTGTCCGGCTACTCATGCAATAATGGGATATCCAGCGGCCATTGCTCGATCACGCTGGGCAAGAATCACTCGATAATCGTCAAGGGAGGCCGGTACAAACGAGCGAATAGCCAGTGTTTCAGCCAGCGCAGGGTGCTCCTGCAGGACCTCGTTCAGCACATGCTGCATCCGCTGTACCTCTTCCAGACTACGTGACGCTGCGGTAATGATCGGCAACGCAGGCGTCGGCTCCGTGCGGGCAAGAACTCGTGTGCGAGCTAACGTGTCAGGCGCATAACGCTCAAGGTACCCCCAGGTGACGCAATCAATAGCTGTCAATTCCGTCTCGCCGCGGCTGAGTAACTCCAGGCTTGTCACATGGGCACCGCTGGCCTTGACCTCACCAAAGAATCGCCCCTTTTCAGCCATGGGCGCGACCGTCACCCTTAATAAATTCATGCCGCTATTGGAGTCCAGCGCGTTGATGACCACACGCGCACCTCGAAAGGCCTCCAGGGTACTGCGCTCATCATCTGCGTGGATCACGATAAAACTGCGGTGCTGAGCACCTTCACAGCCGCTCAGCTCATAACAAGGCGTTGCTACGATCTGAACCTTGTCGCGCAGGCGCGTCATCACTGGATAGCCGCAGCTCTGAGATAACAACAGGCTCGGTGATGACCATTGCGCCATGAGATCAGCGGGCGCTTCCTCACATTGTTGAATACCCAGATGCGCCAGGACCCGCTCGATAAAGATCTGACCGGCCTCGCGTACCGGTTCAGGCGTAACGTACATGGGCCATGTAGCTAACGATGTCACGGATAAATACTCACTGTGCGTTCAAGGCGGCATCCACCCGCGCCGCGGCATCAGCCGGAAGCCAGGCAGACCATATATCGCGATGTTCCTTGAAGAACGCCAGGCTCATCGCATCGGCATCCTTATGTTTCTCCGACATTTCGGCCAATATGTTGTTGAATAATGGAAGCGGTATTTGCACCTTTTCAAACAGCTGTACAAGCTCAGGTGCCTGGTCATGCAAATCTTTCGAGATGCCGATCGTAATCTTCGCAGGGAGCGAGCGGGACGGTAGAGGACTGGGATTCTTGGAGTCGGAAAGTGTTTCCCAGGCTTGCTGACTGAACGGTGGCTCCTCAAGCTGTATCAGCTTGAAGCGGCCCATCAACGGCGTAGGCGACCAGTAGTAAAACACGATCGGCTCGCCTCTGCGGATAGCCGTACTGATGGCTGCGTCCAGGGCTGGACCGGTTCCAGTACGGAAATTCGTAAAACTGTCAGTTAACTTGTAGGCCTTGAGCTTTTGCGTATTGACGATTTCACAGGTCCAGCCAGTCGGGCAATTATAGAAACGGCCTTTGTCGGGTGATTCAGGATCCTTGAACAGATCCTTGTATCGCGACAAATCCGTTACAGACCTCAGCTCAGGCGCCTTGGCCTCAATCCCACGAGCCGAATCGCCCTTAACCAGATATTCTGGAACCCACCATCCCTCCGTAGCCCCCTTGACCGTTTCTCCAACCGAGAACACCTTGCCGGCCTTCTCCGCCTCACGCCAAAACGGGCTACGGCCAGCCCACTGCTCGCCTGTTACCTGAATATCGTTTTGCGCCAGCGCATTTTCCATCGTTACTGTATTGCCGGGAATCGCATCGGTCTTGCAGCCATAGCCCTTTTCCACCAGAAAGCGCAGCACTTCAGTGGCGAACATGCCGCTCTCCCAGTTAAGACCTGCAAATATCACAGGCTTATCATAGGGACATTTCACCTCATCAGCGTAGGTGTAATGTGTCATACCCAGGCTTGTGACAATCGCAAGAATGGACAAAGAGATACGCATGGAAGCTCCTTCATGCTTGGCAACAAGGTCTTCGCCTGTCGCTAAATTGCTCATGCAGCTCGTACTGAGCGGCCACCTCACAGTATTTCGACAATGCGTAACGGTGCAGCCTCAGTTCAGCAGTACCACCCGCCCCTGCCATGTAGAACCACTACGGGAAGCGATTACCAACGCCTCACGGTCATGTGGCGCCTGGATAACAATTTCACCATCAGGCAGCCAGAACGTACTACGTCCGGTCGCAAGCCAGCCACCGGTTTCGCCTACATGGTTAGCCAACAGGACAGGAAAGCCATGAATCTGCGCATATGACCTTAGCTGCGCAGTATCCGCTTCAAAACCACTTGGCGTAATCAGAGCGCTGGTGACATAAAGAGAAGCACCTGCCTGAGCCGCACTCGCAGCATGCTCGGGGTGACTTGTGTCGGCACATATGGCCAGGGCTATGCGCTCGCTCTCAAGAAGTAGCAGTGGCCCACCGCTTCCCGCCTGAAATGCCTGGTCTTCACCTTCGTGCAGGTACCGCTTGGTATATAGCACGTCGTCCCGCCCCGCACCTATTACCAGCGCCGCAATAAGCGGCTTCCCTGTCGAACTTAACGGCATGCCTGCCAGAATTGATATGCCTGTCTGAGCAGTAGCCTTACGCAACGGCACCAAGCGAGAGTCATTGGGCAACAGCGCATTCTGGCTAGCCATCTTCCGCTCATACCCTGTCAGTGACAGTTCAGGAAAGACAAGAAAGTCGACGCCTTGCCGAGCAGCCTGTTCGATTACACGGACATGGCGCTCGACATTGGCTTGAATGTCATGACCAACCGGCGTGATCTGTGCAGCAGCGATTACGATACCTGTAGAACTCATCGGCACATCCTGGCAAGGAAGGCCAGAGGATGCCATATAACAAACCCATGACGTCAACATAACGTCCGAGCCATACCCGACAAGACAGATAGTAGAGGGGTAGAAAGTGATGGGTGCAGTCAGTCCCTAGGCAAGGGCAACAGAATGACTTCTACCCAGTTTTCATAATCCATGCAGATTTCAAGTGTCTCGATAGTTGAGATCATATGAGTCGTCTTGATCTCAGGATCGAAGCGCTTGTTCTGGATAACAGCTTTCCCACCATTGTTGAGCATCATGGCCACAATGATCGGTTCGCTTTCAAAATTGACCAAATGACGAAAAACAGCCTCGTAAATATCCTGAGTGCGACCAGAAGCAGGCGAGTCAATTTCTACCTGGTAAATAGTACCGGCCTTCAAATAGCGATAACTCACAGTAGAGAAATGCATCGGTCAAGCACACTGAAAGATAAAGTTTCTTATCTTACCTGATAGCAATTGGCCATTTATCAAAAAAGCGTAAATCTCCGCAAAAGAAAAAGGCTATTTGCGGGCAAAGCTTCAAAATGAACCTGACCGTTTTCAATAGCTGAACAAAAAACAAAGCTTGATTGGACGAACTTGCCGGATAATCAGCTGGTCGATGGTTGAGAATGATCAGAATGGGTTTTCCATGACATTTCCTCTCGTCCGCCACGCTTATCGATCCACTCGGCTTCTGGCCTTTTCCGCTTCGGTTGTTCTGTTAGGTGCCTGTGCCACTGCTACAGACAGATCCGAGATGTGGAGCTATCAAAATGCCCAACAGCATCAGGCGCTCCCACCAGACCAGGCGTACCCGGAATTATTTGCAGCCGTACAGCAGCAATGGTTGTTCGACGATCAAAAGCATTTTGTCGATGCCCTACCGCTAAGGCCTCCCGCCACTATCCGGGCGGATTACTTGGCGAAACGAGCCAACCCTGGCTTTGATCTCAGACGCTTTGTGGCAGACAACTTCGAGCCATCAGGAGCTGCTGAAACCCAAAAGCCTCAGACAGGTACCGATATTCGTGAACATATCGATAACCTCTGGCCTGTACTCACGCGACATTATGAGAAGGTACCGGCATATAGCAGTATGCTGCCGCTACCCTACCCCTATGTTGTTCCGGGGGGTCGCTTTCGCGAGCTGTACTATTGGGATTCCTACTTCACCATGCTTGGCCTGGTAGAGAGTGGACAAACGAAGTTGGCGCGTCAGATGCTGGATAACTTCGCCTACCTGATCGATACCTATGGCCATATCCCCAATGGCAATCGCACCTATTATCTGAGCCGCTCCCAGCCACCCTTCTTCTCTTATATGGTTGAGCTGGAGGCAAAGACGGAGGGGGATGAAGTCTATCGCCGTTACCTTCCGCAATTGCAAAAGGAATACGCTTATTGGATGGAAGGTTCGCAAACGCTAAAGCCCGGCGAGGCTGCCCAGCACGTTGTTCGTCTGGCTGACGGTACGCTATTCAACCGCTACTGGGATGCCAGCGATACGCCTCGCCAGGAATCCTACATGCAAGACAAGGAAACGGCAGCCAAGGCTGCTGATCGCCCGGTCAATGAGGTTTACCGAGACCTGCGGGCCGGAGCAGAAAGTGGCTGGGACTACACATCACGCTGGCTGGGTGATGGGAAAACTCTCGCGACTATCCGTACAACCGCTATCGTTCCGGTAGATCTCAACAGCCTTCTCTATCATCTGGAAACCACAATTGCACTTGCTTGTGAAAAGAACGCCATGGCGAATTGTACGCAACGCTATAGCCAGCATGCAGAAGCGCGAAAGGCTGCCATAGAGAAACACCTGTGGAACAACAAGGGCTATTACGCTGACTACGATTGGCAGAAGAATCAACTCAGCGATCAGATCACAGCCGCTACGCTCTATCCTCTTTATGCAGGAATCGCCAATTCCGATAGAGCCCGGCAAACCGCATTGACTGTTGAAAAGAATCTGGTCAAAACCGGTGGGCTTGTCACTACGCAAATCCATAACGGACAGCAGTGGGACTCTCCCAATGGCTGGGCTCCGCTTCAATGGATCGCCGTAGAAGGCTTGCGCCGCTATGACCAGCAGGATCTAGCCAGAACCATCGGCCAGGGTTTCCTTGATCAGGTGCAGACGCTGTTCACCAAAGAGCACAAATTGGTCGAGAAATATGATGTGGAGGGTTCAAGCCAGGGAGGTGGCGGTGGTGAGTACAAACTGCAGGATGGCTTTGGCTGGACCAACGGTGTCACGCTGAAACTACTCGACCTCTATCAGCAACCACCAGCTAATGCGCAACCCTGACACCATTAACCAAAGGGCAAGTCTATCTCTTTGCCCTTTGGTTGCCTCGCTAGGCATGGACGTCTTGGCTTTCACAGCTTTCGTCCTATCGCCTAGGCTGAGCAATACACCCGTTACCGGAGCGCCCATGATCGACACGACTTCCCACAATATCGCTGACCTGAAACAACACCTTTCTAATGCATTGGACGAAGGTGTAAATGAAATCAAAGCGCATCAGGAGGAAGGTCTCGATATCCCGGAGGCCATGCATGAGCGCCTGATCCGTATCCGCTCAATGCAAGAATCCCTTGAAAAAGGAGAAGACATACGTCTTGAGCTCGAACACTTCGAGGCGTGGAAAAAAGAAAACAATTTGATTTGAGCTGTATAGAAATAAAAAAGCCCCGCAGCATAACTGCGGGGCTTTTTAATATGGCGGAGAGATAGGGATTTGAACCCTAGGAGCCATTGCTGACTCAACGGATTTCGAATCCGTCCCGTTCGGCCACTCCGGCACCTCTCCAATGCAGCGCATGATAACAGCTGAAATGCGTCAGGCGAAGCCTTGAATGCAAAATTTCTACCATTATCAGGCGTTTGCAAAAGCCGCCTGCCAACCTTAGAGCGGTACGCCTAAGCGGTTAGCCACTTCTTCATAGGCCTCGATAACGTCACCCAGCCCTTGGCGGAAGCGATCCTTGTCCATCTTCTTACGGGTTTCCTTATCCCATAGACGGCAGCCATCAGGGCTGAACTCATCGCCCAGCACAATCTGGCCATGGTGCACACCAAACTCCAGCTTGAAGTCCACCAACAGCAGTCCTGCGTCATCGAACAGCTTTTTCAGCACGTCGTTCACCTGGAACGTCAGCTCTTTCATGCGAGACAGCTGTTCAGGCGTAGCCCAGCCAAATGCATAGACATGGGTTTCGTTGATAAAGGGATCGTGCAATGCATCATTCTTGAGGAACAGTTCAAACGTGGGCGGGGAAAGCTCCAGCCCTTCCTCAACACCTAGGCGACGCACTAGGCTACCAGCAGCATAGTTACGAACTACACACTCCACAGGAATCATGTCGAGCTTTTTAACCAGACATTCATTGTCCGCAAGCAACGCATCGAATTGGGTTGGAATCCCTGCTGCCTCAAGCTTTTGCATGATGAAGGCGTTGAACTTGTTGTTCACCATGCCTTTACGATCAAGCTGCTCTACCTTTTGACCGTCGAACGCAGACGTATCATTGCGAAAGAGAAGAATGAGACGATCCGGGTTGTCCGTCGTGAACACAGACTTGGCTTTGCCGCGGTAGAGTTCGGTGCGTTTTTCCATGATGGCTCCGCTTTTAAATAATCGAAGGTTCAGGCAATGAGCTGCCAACCAAGACCTTCGTGCTGATCGGCGACCTGCAGCCAGTCCGCATCGCACCCCAGGGTGTCGACGAACGTTTGCCGAGCCAGATGCGGCCGATTGTTCTTTTCACTCAGATGCGCCAACACAAGATGCTGCAGGGCATCGCATTGCAAGCGGCAAACCAGCGAGGCCGCCTGCTGATTACTTAAATGACCGTGTGATCCACTGACCCGCGCTTTCAGAAAATAGGGGTACAAACCTTCATCCAGCATCTGCCGGTCGTGGTTCGCCTCGATCACCAGGGCGTCCAGATCACGATAACACTCCAGTACTGTCGTTGTAGCCTCGCCCAGATCGGTAAGCACACCCAAGCGACGCCGGCCATCAAAGAAGACGAACTGTGTCGGATCATATGCATCATGAGACACAGGAACGCTTTTGATCTCAATAGCTTCTAACTC
Organism: Pseudomonas sp. LTJR-52; assembly: GCF_003691465.1. Taxonomy (NCBI): domain Bacteria; kingdom Pseudomonadati; phylum Pseudomonadota; class Gammaproteobacteria; order Pseudomonadales; family Pseudomonadaceae; genus Pseudomonas; species Pseudomonas sp. LTJR-52. Next base: position 1,723,143 of record NZ_CP033105.1, on the reverse strand, counting down.
TAGCGTATCGCCTGCCGCCAGTACCGTTGTAGCAGCAATAGGCTTGCGTAAGCCGCGCACTGTACCCTCGGTCAGATAAACCGGAATCCCATAACGACGCGATAACAGTTCGACCCCATGAACATGGTCGGAATGCTCATGGGTAACGAGAATGGCATCGAGTTGTGTAGGTTCGACGCCCAGGCGAGCCAGGCGTCTTATCGTTTCACGTAGCGGAAAGCCGCAATCGATCAGTATGTAGGTGTTATGGCTGTGAACCAGGGTTGAATTCCCCCGACTCCCGCTGCCCAGGACCGCGAAGCGCATATTGCATGCTCGTCTGTAGCTTTTTCAGCACCGTCTCGGCCATATCGGCTGGCGCTACGGTGTTGATGTCTTTATCCAGCGTGACTTGAACAGCATCGCCTACATTGGTCAGACGAACCTGATAACGCTCGGCACGAGCGTTTTCTTCTTCCTTGGAGGGCTCATGACCAAACAGGCGCTTGAGGAATCCAGGTTTGTCCTCGTTGGGCTTGCGTGCACCCTCAGCCAGATTGATGTAGTACACCCCCAAGCTACGGTCCATATCGTCAACGCGTATGTTAGCGCCTTCCAGGGCACGACCGACACTGGACCAGGCACGATCAAAGTCGCTCGTCAGGCTCAGCATCGGGTCGCCATTGCCATCTCTCGTATAGGAGACCCGCTCAGGCGTATCGTAGGAACCAGCAGCCAACAGAGATACTGAACCACCTTGGGTATCGGCACTTGCCAGACTGGTTACCATTTCATTCAGCAGGGCTGCATCGAAGGCCGATGTATCCGAACGAGAAGACCAGTTCGGCTCACTGCTGCTGCCAGTCTTGCGCGTCTGGCTTTGTACAAAGATTTCACTGGTGTTGCTGGAAACCCCTGGCTCGATCCGCACCCGAATACGTGTTTCGGAGCCCGGCTCGATATCACCACCTGTGCTCAAGCTGCGAGCCAACGGTGTCGTCAGGTCGGTCAAAGGTTGCCAGCGTGTCGTGAACTCACCGGTCTGCGGACGTGCCTCACCAATTACGAAGCCATTATCGGTAAAGAACTGATTGGCTACCGGCCAGATCTCGGCAGGCTGCTTTTGAGCGACGATCCAGCGGGCCTTACCATTGCGCTGCAGGCTATAGCTACCCGTATCAGCCTGGACAGCCAATGCTTGAGGCCGTGGAGCCTCGAACTCTGAAGGATGGTCCTGGGTATCCGCTACGTTAGCGGGAATGGGTAGCAGGGGCTGCAAGGACTTGGCCTGAACATCAGTCGGAACCTGCATCGGAGCCGTTTGACGCGACTCCAGATAATCATTACTGCGATCACGAAAATACCCGTGCTCGCCCCATAGCCAGCCACACCCACTGGTCGTGCTGATTACTACGGCAAGGGTTGTTAGTCCAGCCAGTCGCTTCATGCGTAAATTCTCCATCAGGCCAGCACACCGGACTGACGCATTGCCTGGCGAAGCGGCTCATGACAGCGCGGACTCAACCAGGTCAGAGGAAGACGGATACCCTCAGGCATCATTCCCATTTCATGCAACGCCCACTTGACCGGGATCGGATTGGACTCGATGAACAGGTTCTTGTGCAGAGGCATCAATTTTTCATTAAGCGCACGAGCAGTCTCGGCGTCGCCACGCAGGGCAGCCGCGCAAAGTTCGCTCATGTCACGGGGCGCCACGTTGGCTGTAACCGAAATATTGCCTTTGCCACCCATCAACATCAGTTCGACAGCCGTGGCATCATCGCCGGAGTACAGCATGAAATCGCTGCTCACACGATCCAGAATGTCACGGGCGCGCTGCAAATCGCCTGTCGCTTCCTTGATACCAACGATATTCGGCACTGTCGAAAGCCGTTCTACCGTCTCGGCCAACATGTCACAGGCCGTACGCCCGGGCACATTGTAAAGGATCTGGGGAATCGCCACGGATTCGGCGATATGCCGGAAATGCTGATACAGGCCTTCCTGAGTAGGCTTGTTGTAGTAAGGCGTAACCAGCAGGCAAGCGTCCGCACCTGCATCCTTGGCCGCCTGCGTCAGATCAACCGCCTCACGCGTGGAATTGCCGCCCGTCCCTGCAATGACGGGAATACGGCCAGCCACCTGTTTGACTACACGGCGAATGACCTCGATGTGTTCTTCTACATCCAGAGTGGCGGACTCGCCAGTTGTTCCGACCGCAACGATGGCATTGGTGCCTTCGGTCAGATGAAAATCAACCAGCTTGGTCAGGCTGGACCAGTCCAGATGCCCCTGTGCATCCATGGGCGTGACCAGCGCCACCATACTGCCTGTGATCATGCAACCGCTCCTGCCGAGAAAAGAGAGCCGTAATGGTACTGACGCTACCAGCCTTGCACAAGCCAAGCTCCGGTAAGGCATTCCCCAACAACGCGCTTTTCGCTACCCTTCGGTTTTGGCCGGTCTACCGGTTTCATCATCAGGAAACACTGAATGTCTGCTACACCACCGCCTCGTGAGCAATTTCTAGTTATCAGTGCGCTGGGCTCCAACCCTATGGAGCTAACCAATGTGCTCTATCGCACGTGTTTGGAAAGCCGCTGCGCGGTCGTCAGCAGCCGCCTGAGCCGACACGGCGAATTCAGCGCACTGATCCTTCAAGTGTCCGGCAACTGGGACGGCCTGGCTCGACTGGAGTCCAGTTTACCTGCTCTGGCAAAGCGACAAGGTTTCACGATTGGTGTAACACGTAGCGCAGCGTTGGAAAACCGAGCGCAAGCCCTACCGTACGTCGTTTATGTCAGTGCGGCCTATCGCTCGGATATTCTCAATGAACTCTGCCAGTTCTTTACCGACCATCGCATAGAGGTAGAAAGCCTGGTTTGCGATACCTATCAGGCGCCCCAGACAGGCGGCACCATGCTGACAGCGACCATTACGGTCATTCTGCCAGCCGGTACTCAGATCAGTTGGCTACGGGATCAATTCCTGGACTTTGCGGACGCACTGAACCTTGACGCGCTGATCGAACCTTGGCGACCTCAGAACCCGTAATCCAGTAAGCTAAGTGAAGAAACGAACATGACAGTTACCGTTGATCAACCCGTTCCCGATTTCATAGCGGCTGCTACTGGCGGAAAGGACCTGTCGCTCGACACGTTCAGGGGTCGGCAGGTTGTATTGTATTTTTATCCCAAAGACAGCACGCCGGGCTGCACAACCCAAGGCCAGGGGTTTCGCGATCATTACGAGGCATTCCAGGCTGCCAATACCGTAATAATTGGTGTCTCCCGCGACGGCATCAAGTCCCATGAAAACTTCAAAGCCAAGCAGGCATTTCCATTTGATCTGATCAGTGACAAATCAGAAGCGCTGTGCACGCTGTTTGATGTGATCAAATTGAAGAAGCTGTACGGCAAGGAGTATATGGGAGTTGACCGCAGTACCTTCCTAATCGACAAGGAAGGGATTCTTCGCCGGGAATGGCGTGGGGTAAAGGTCCCGGGACACGTGGAAGACGTTCTAGCAGAGGCCCAGGCTCTGAATAGTTGATTTCCAAGGGAGGCTTCTGCCTCCCTCCACTTCATGCCTTGCGCAACCAATAATGAAATACGTTTTCCTGTGCCTGTTCGCCGATCAATGCATGCCCTGACAACTGGGCAAAGGTCCTGAAATCACGCTGCGAGCCGGCATCCGTTGCCGTGACCTTCAATACCGAGCCAGAGGCCAAGCGGTTCAGTTCCATTTTGGCTTTCAGCAATGGCAGTGGGCAACTTAATCCACTGGCATCCAGCTCCGCATCACACGGCCCTGTATAAGTACTGGATTCACTCATAAGAAAACTCCATAAATCCCAAGGATAACGTTCACAGCCTTTCATCGCTAGGCAGCAGCTGTGGGGACAGATAAAGTAAGGGTTTTGCAGTCATGAGCGCCCCTATGAAATTTTTGCGCCCTGCCCTTCTTGGTCTGTCCTGCCTGATAGCTGTACCCGCTCCCGCAGCCACTGATCTACCGTCGCTAGGGGATGCAAGCTCCTCAGTTGTCTCTCCTGAACAGGAGTTTCAGCTTGGCCGCACTTGGTTGAGTATGCTCAGGGGGCAAATCACGACACTGACCGACCCACAACTCAAGCAGTTCGTGGAAAGCAGTGTTTATAGACTGGCCGAGACGAGCCAGATTCAAGATCACCGCCTCGTATTCATCCTGATCAAAGACCCACAAATTAACGCATTTGCTGCCCCCGGTGGGGTCGTAGGCGTCAATGGGGGGCTATTCCTGTATGCCCAGACCGAAGCTGAGTATGCAGGCGTCCTCGCGCACGAATTAGCCCACCTGAGCCAGCGGCACTTTGCACGAGGCGTCGAAAATCAGAAGCGCATGCAACTACCGTTGATGGCAGCCATGCTGGCCGGCATTGTAGCCGCTGCTGCTGGCGGTGGTGATGCCGGTATCGCAGCGATTGCCTCTACACAGGCAGCCGCCATACAAAGTCAGCTCCGCTTCTCTCGTCAGAACGAGCAGGAAGCGGACCGGGTAGGCCTGATCAACTTGGCTAAGGCTGGCTATGACCCACGAGGCATGCCCAATATGTTTAGCCGATTGGCTAGGCAATACCGTTACGATCAGCGACCACCCGAATTTCTCCTTACCCACCCGGTAACAGAGGATCGCGTTGCAGATACTCGTAACCGTGCAGATCAGTATCCCGCAGGAGGACGAGAAGACAGCCTGCAGTATCAACTGATGCGCGCAAGGGTTCAGCTGCTTTTCGAGGAAACTCCAGGCATAGCCGTCAAGCGCTTTCGTGCCATGTTGGATGAAAACCCAAAGTTGGAAGCAGCACGTTACGGCCTTGCTGTTGGCTTGACTCGCCTCGGCCAGCTCAATGAAGCACGCGAAACGCTTAAGCCTTTGCTGGATGCTTCTCCAAACGATGTCACGTACAACCTGGCCCAGATCGAGCTTGACATTACCAATAACCGGCTGCCCGACGCACAAAAGCGCGTAGCGAGAATGATGGAAATGTACCCCGATAACTTCGCGGTCAACATGCTACAAGCCGATCTACTGGTTAAGCTCGATAAGCCCAAGGATGCCAGCGCTTTACTGGACAAGGTAATCAAAGCGCGCCCACTGGACCCTGATGTATGGTACCGGGCTGCAGAGGTGCGCGGCCAAGCGGGACAGCTGATAGAGGTCCATCAGGCCCGTGCCGAATACTTTGCCCTGACAGGTGATTATGATCAGGCCATACAGCAGCTGGGATTTGCAAAACAGCGTGCTTCAAATAATTTTCAGTTAGCGGCGCGGATAGATGCACGTCAGCAGGAAATGATTACGCAAAAGCGAACTGCTGAAGAAATCATGTGATAGGAAACAGGACAGGAAACGCCCATCAGGCGTTTCCTGTCTGCCTTAATCTTGCTGCCTGGGTAAAGTCCAGCATGCGCTTGAGTGGTTTTACTGCCCTAGGTATCAGGGAAGGATCAACCAGAACTTCACCGCTACCCTCCTGCAAACAGGCCAGCGTACGCTCCAAGGTATTCATGGCCATCCAAGGGCAATGCGCACAACTACGACAAGCAGCACCATTACCCGCCGTAGGCGCCTCAATGAATACTTTGTCAGGACACAACTGCTGCATTTTGTAAAAGATGCCTTTATCCGTTGCGACAATAAACGTCGAGTTGGGCATCGTCTGTGCAGCCTTGATCATTTGACTGGTTGAACCAACCATGTCTGCCAGCTCGATCACAGCCTCAGGAGATTCGGGATGCACCAGAACCGCAGCATCAGGATAGAGCGATTTGATATCAGTCAGCTGAGAAGACTTGAACTCCTCATGAACGATGCAGGCGCCATCCCAAAGCAGCATATCGGCACCTGTTTCCCGCTGAATGTAGCGGCCTAGATGACGGTCCGGTGCCCAAAGAATAGGCTCGCCGTTATCCATCAGGTGCTCAACGATATCCAGGGCACAGCCAGAGGTTACAACCCAATCTGCCCTGGCTTTTACGGCAGCTGAAGTATTGGCATAAACTACTACCGTCCGCTCGGGATGCTTATCGCAGAACGCAGCGAACTCCTGAGCTCCGCACCCGATATCCAGCGAACAAGTAGCCTCCAGCGTAGGCATGAGCACTCGCTTCTCGGGATTGAGAATCTTGGCAGTTTCTCCCATGAAACGCACCCCAGCCACCACGACTGTAGAGGCCTTATGCAGGTTACCAAAGCGTGCCATTTCGAGCGAGTCTGCCACGCACCCGCCCGTTTCCTCGGCAAGCGCTTGCAGAATGGGATCGGTATAGTAATGCGCAAGTAGAACAGCGTTATGCGCTTTGAGCTCAGCCGCAATGGCATGGCTAAAATGCTCTCTTTCAGCTGTACTTAAAATTTTAGGCTGCTTAGCCGCGAGATGGGCTTGAACCAGAAGTCGTTCCGAGATTTGCGACATGCTCGCTACACCCAAACGCTAAAGGGACAGAAGGAGTGTATCGCCAGGAAGCGGCGATCTAACGAAACAACAAGGTGAGGAAAATGGTGGGTCGTGTAGGATTCGAACCTACGACCAATTGGTTAAAAGCCAACTGCTCTACCGACTGAGCTAACGACCCCGAAAGCGAGTGCTATAATAATGATTTCTTCTGGATAATCAATACCCTAGCGCAACTTTTTTTAAAAATATCGCGTTGGATCTTTAAGGTGTGCCGCACGGAATCCTTCTGCACGCAAGCGGCAACTGTCACATCGCCCACAGGCACGCCCTTCGTCGTCAGCCTTGTAGCAGGAGACGGTTAGGGAGTAGTCCACCCCATTCGCGACGCCCCACTGGATAATCTCAGCCTTCGACATGAACTGGAGCGGTGCAATGATTTTAAAGCCATTGCCCTCAACGCCCGCCTTGGTGGCAAGATTAGCCATACGCTCAAAGGACTCGACAAATTCAGGGCGGCAATCTGGATAGCCTGAGTAATCCACCGCATTAACACCAATAAAGATATGCTGAGCCTCGAGCACCTCAGCCCAACCCAAGGCAAGCGAAAGAAAAACGGTATTACGGGCAGGTACATAGGTGACAGGAATACCCTCGGTAGGTGCTTCCGGCACATCGATAGCGCTATCGGTCAACGCCGAGCCGCCAATACCATTCAGGTTCAAACCAATCACTTTGTGTTCGACCACACCCAATTGAGTTGCCACACGTTCAGCGGCCTTGAGCTCGGCTCTATGACGTTGCCCATAATCAAAGCTCATGGTGTAGCAGGCAAAGCCCTCAGCCCGAGCCATGGCGACAACCGTGGCAGAATCCAGGCCACCAGACAGCAAGATAACGGCTTTTTTCTGGTTCATATCAATGTCCTGGCTCGTCATTCCAAAGAATTTTATGCAGCTGCAGCTGAAAGCGTACCGGCAGGTTGTCTTCTACAATCCACTCAGCCAACTGACGCGGGGTAACCTGCTGATGGCTAGGGGAAAACAACACCTCATCCACCCGCTCATCAAGGCGATACTGAATCAGCTTAGACACAGCCCACTCGTAATCTTCACGTGAGCAAATTACGAACTTCACCTGATCGTTTGGCGTAAGATGATCAATGTTGTCGTACAGATTGCGAGAGACTTCAGCAGAGCCGGGCGTCTTCAGATCGACGACCTTGACGACTCGCCGATCTACAGGCGCGACGTCGAGCGCACCACTGGTTTCAAGTGACACCTCATAGCCAGCGTCACATAGGCGCTCTAGCAAGGGTAAGCAGTTTGGCTGGGCAAGCGGCTCGCCTCCTGTTACACACACATAGCGAGGCTTATACTGAGCGACACGCTTAACGATTTCGTCCAGCGACATGATCTGACCGCCGCTGAAGGCATAAGCCGTGTCGCAATATTGGCAACGCAAGGGACAGCCTGTAAGGCGCACGAAAACAGTTGGCAAGCCAGCTGTCCGTGTTTCCCCCTGCAGCGAGTAGAAAATCTCGGTAATACGCAGAGTATTTTGTTGCATGTAGGCCACGGGCGTGACAGCGATACAGGCCGTCCGCCTCCGTTGCGAAAAAAGGGAGGCGGATTCTAACGAAAAAACCTGCCGTTAGGGCAGGTTTTTGAGATCACGCTGGGCTAATTGTGCGGCAGACGATCCAGGATACTGCGCAATGACCTGTTGGTACATTGCTTTAGCCTTGTCTCGATTTCCAAGCCGCTGCTCAACACCAGCCAGCTTGTAAAGAGAGTCTGGAACCTTGGGATGATTTGGGTAAGCCTGACTTACGCGTGCAAACGCCTGTCCTGCGGCTTGTAAATCCCCGGAAGCCATATTGACTTCGCCTAACCAATATTGGGCATTTCCCGCATACTGGCTATTGGGATACTTACGCAGAAACGCTGTAAAGGCTTGGCTCGCCTTGGCAAAATCCTTTGCCTTGATCAGATCAAAGGCCGCATCGTAATACAGCTTTTCCTTTGCGGGATCACCAGGCTCGCTGTTGGCCTGAGAAGCTGGCGGAACAGGTGCGGCGTTCGCATTGATGGCCCCTGCAGACGAACCAGCATCATTACCACCAGTGGCATTCGCTGGCGCTCCAGAAGAAGCACTTGCAGAAATTCGGCGATCAAGGTCCTGGTAACGTTCCAGTCCTTGCTGTTTTAGCTGATTGATTTCATTTTGCTGCTCCTCAACCTGACCACGCAGGCGCGCAATATCATCTTGCATCTGCTGCAATTGCATGAAGAGCTGCCCCTGTGCAGAGACAGGGGCGCTAGCGCCCCCATCCCCTGCATAGGGAGCGCCTTGGGTGCTATAGCCGGGAGTAGAACCGCTCCCACCATATCCCCCCTCCTGAACCGGTACCTGTGCCCATACAAAGGAAGTGCACAGAGCCAACGATGTCAGTACAAACAGGCGCTTCGGCATAGATCTTACTTCTTCAGCTCAACGCGACGGTTCTGAGCCCAGGACTGCTCGTCATGACCGATAGCAGCAGGACGCTCTTTACCATAGGAAACGAGTTCCAGCTGAGCCGGAGAAACGCCCTGCAGTACGAGGTAACGCTGAACAGCCTTGGCACGACGCTCGCCCAGAGCCAGGTTGTACTCACGAGTACCGCGCTCGTCAGTATGGCCTTCCAGTACAACGCGCTGACCGCTAGTTTTCAGGTCACGAGCATGAACGTCCAGAGCGCGCATGGCTTCCGGCTTCAGATCGGAGCTGTCGTATTCGAAATAGAATGTAGTGATAGCACGCAGAGCGGCTTCGTCGCTCATGCTGCCATCAACGGCACCGGCGTTAGCGCCATAGCCTGCGTTTGGATCGACAGCACCGGCGCCAGCGCCAGCACCTTCACCAGAAGCATCACCACCCTTGGAAGAACAACCTACTGCAACGGCCATGGCCAAAGCCAGAGCAGCGAACTTGCCGAATTTCAGCATTTCCATCGTTAACTCCTAAAGAACCGCAAAGTGTTTTGTATAGAACAGATTATATTGCCGTCAGTTCAGGTAAGGGGACCAAGAAGGCTCGCGAACATCGCCTTGGGTGGTGGGTAGCGTAATACGCACACGTCCGTTGATGGATACAAGCATCAGTACGCCTCGGTCCTGCTGGCGGGACGCGTAGATTACCATGGTGCCATTTGGCGCAACAGTAGGCGAATCGTTAAGACTGGTGTTGGAGAGCACCCGGACGCTGCCACGCTGAAGATCCTGGGCACCAATCTGGAAGTTGGTGAAACCTTCCTGACGATGCACCATTACCAGCGTTTTTTCATCGGCAGATAGTTTAGGGTTCGCATTGTAGTTGCCTACGAATGTAACGCGCTCTGCCCCACCGCCGCTAACATTGGTTTTATAGATCTGTGGTTTTCCGGAACGATCTGAAGTGAAATAGATAGTCTGCCCATCACGTCCCCAGAACGGCTCGGTATCAATCGCAGAGTCGTTAGTAACGCGACGAATCTGACGCGAATTCAGGTCCATCACATAAATCTCAGGGTTTCCATCGCGCGACAGCACGAACGCCAGGCGGTTACCGTCCGGAGAAAAAGCCGGAGCGCCATTCAGTCCTTCGAAATTGGTGAGCTGCTCACGACGACCTGTATCTACGTACTGCAGAAAGATACGTGGGCGCTGCTGTTCAAAGGAAACATAGGCGATACGCTTGCCATCAGGAGCAAAACGAGGCGACAGGATTGGTTCACGAGACTGTAGGAGTGTCACGGAACGAGCACCGTCATAGTCTGCACGCTGCAGGGTATAACGAGTGTTGTTCTGGGAAAAACGCTCGGCAGTGACGTACAGGAGCTTCGTAGAGAACGCGCCCTTGATACCGGTCAGCTTTTCGAATGACTGATCGGAAATATAGTGAGCCATGTCGCGCAGCTGATCGGTACCCCCGCCTACGCTACCCGTCATGACCTGCTGCTGTGTAGCGATGTTAAACAGTGCATATTGGATTTGCAGACGACCACCGCTGGGCACGATATTGCCGATCAGCACATAACTGACCCCTAGTGCTTGCCAATCCTTGTAGGACACTTCGCTTGCCTGAGTCGGCAGGCTAAGCATGTTCTGCCGGTCGATGGGAGCAAAAGAGCCGGAATTGCGCAGATCGTTACCAATGATATTGGCCATATCATCGGGCAGTGGTTGACCACCCTGCCAGCCAAAAGGCACGACTGCAATCGGGATGGCTTTGTCGTTGCCACTGGATACCACAAGGGGATCGGCAGCATGGGCAGCGCCTACCAGGAACATGAATCCCAGCAGAACGATACGAATCAGGTTATTCACAGACTCAAATCCTCCGGTTTGAAGATAATGCGACGCTTGCGATAAAGCTGGTCGAACGTCGCGCGATCAAGCTGTTGCATTTCAGGTATGCGTCCTACGTTGCGCACGGCAGCCACTGCCGAGCTATCGAAAGCAGAATCACCGCTAGACCGGGTCACACTGGCATTGGTTACCGTTCCGTCAGGTAGCATTTCAATTTGCACTTCCACACTCATACCGTTGCGGGCAGATGGCGGGCGGCGCCATTGCTCACTGACCAGACGCACGATAAGGTCATCAAAGTTCGACGCTACCTCATCGCCTACCTCATCAGCCATTGCCTGCTGTCGCTGCGTATCATCGGAAAGAAGCTCAGCCAATGCCTGTGCTTTCTTATCCTCTGCTGCCTTGCGTGCGGCAGCCTGAGCTGCCTTTTTCTTGGCGTCCTCAGCAGCTTTGGCTTTCGCCTGCTCGGCCGCTTTTTTCTTGGCCTCTTCAGCTGCTTTCTTTTTAGCTTCTTCAGCGGCCGCTTTTTTCTCTGCCGCTTCAGCCGCTTTCTTTTGTGCGTCTTCCGCTGCTTTCTTCTTAGCTTCTTCAGCTGCTGCCTTTTTCTGAGCAGCCTCCTCAGCCTGTTTTTTTGCCAATTCAGATTTGCGCTGCTGCTCTGCGGCGGCTTTTTCCTGCGCTGCCTTTTCAGCCTTTGCTGCGGCCTCAGCTTTTGCCGCTTCGGCCTTGGCTTCAGCGGCTTTCTGGGCAGCTTCTACCTGCTGCGCCTTTCGAGCGTCCTCAGCTTTCTTTTGTTCCGCAGCTTTGGCGGCTGCCGCCGCAGCAGCGGCCTGGGCCTGCTGCTCTGCTTTCTTCTGCTCCATCTGCTCGACTTCATACTGGCGAGAAGACGTTTTTTTGGCCTCTCCAGCCAGCTTCTGCTCTGTCTGCACCTGAGCAGGGCTTTTGGATTTCAACTGGACCAGAGTCGCCTGAACAATTGGCTTGGACTGTGGCAGCTCCGGTGCCATTGCCCAGCTCACAAACAGAGCGGCAAAAATGACAACATGGAGAGCCACAGCCCAAACGATAGGCCAGAAATAGCTCTCTGAAGGAGAACGCTCACGGTCTTGCATCAAGGCGCCTCGGTGATCAACCCGACATTGGGTACACCTGCCTGCTGCAGGCCGCCCATGGCTGCTGCCACTATCCCATAGTTAACAGCCTTGTCACCCCGGATGAAAACCTGGGTATCAGGTCTTGCACGCATGATCTTGGTAACCTGCTCCGTCAACTGAGGCAGGGCAACAGCGCTGGCACTGTCACGCTGCTGGTCCGTCTCGACTTCCTTACCTGTATTCCAGTAGTAAGTACCGTCCGCCTTGATAGAAATAGTCAGGATCTGCTTGTTGTTATCCTGCGGCATGGGCTGGCTGTCCGCATTAGGCAAGTCGACCTTGACCCCTTGATTGATCATTGGCGCAGTTACCATGAAAATGACCAGCAGTACCAGCATCACATCGATGTAAGGTACGACGTTCATTTCGGCAACCGGCTTACGCTTATGTCTACCCCTGGAGGACATGGTTGATACCTATTACTCGTCGCTGGTGTGGACTTTGCGATGCAGGATGGACTGGAACTCATCAGCAAAGGTGTAATAACGTCCGATCAGTGTCTCTGAGCGCGCAGCAAACCGGTTGTACGCCACTACGGCCGGAATCGCTGCAAACAAACCGATCGCGGTTGCAATCAGTGCTTCTGCGATACCAGGCGCAACGGTAGCCAGCGTAGCCTGCTGTACCGTAGCCAGACCGCGGAATGAGTTCATGATGCCCCATACGGTACCGAACAGACCTACATACGGACTGGTGGAGCCGACGGTAGCCAGGAACGGCAGGCTTTGCTCAAGCTTCTCTTCTTCGCGAGAAATGGCGACCCGCATGGCACGCTGAACGCCTTCCATCACCGCGTCAGGGTCTACCCCCGCCTGCTGACGCAGCCTGGAAAACTCTTTGAAGCCAGCACGGAAGATCTGCTCGACACCTGAATCGGGGTCAGGATTGCTGCCTGCCTGACGGTAAAGCTTGGACAGGTCGATACCCGACCAGAAACGCTCCTCGAAAGTCTCCAGTGCACGTTTGGCTGCACGGATGGCATTGGCACGCTGGATAATCATGACCCATGACGTTACCGAAGCCGCTACCAGCGTCAGCATGACCAGCTGAACTACCAGGCTGGCATTGCTCACAAGGCTCCACATGGAGGTATGGTCGACAGTTGGTTCCACGCTAAATCTCCTGCTTAAATTGAGTCCGAATCGCTCGCGAATACTGTTCGCATGGCCTCAGGAATGGCCCTGGGCCTGAAGTTGTCTGAACGTACACACGCAACCGTCACGTATCCTTCGCATAACAGAACACCATCGTCTCGCCGTGTCACTTGCTGATGAAAACGCAAGCTGGCCCGGTTCAGTTCAATAACCCGGGCACTGACCTCCAACTCGTCATCCAACCGAGCCGGTGCATGGTAACGTGCCTCACATGAATGCACGACAAATAGGATGTTTTCTTCCGCCAGGCGAGATTGAACAAAGCCTAACGCCCGCAACCGTTCGGTACGAGCACGTTCCATGAATTTGAGATAGTTGACGTAGTAGACGATGCCTCCTGCGTCGGTGTCTTCGTAATACACTCGACACCGCAGCGAATACGGCTGAGTCACATGTTGCGCGCGCATACTCTAGAACCAAGCCTTCAATTTGCCAATCAGAAATACTTGCAGTTGCAATTAATTATTATCTTCCTCAAAAAGATCAGGCACAGTTCCTGGCCCCATACGCTTGGGCACGTTCAAACCAAAGTGAAGATAAGCATGGCGGGTTACCATCCGACCCCTTGGCGTACGCATGATATAGCCCTGCTGAATCAAATACGGTTCCAAGACATCTTCAATGGTGTGACGCTCCTCACTGATTGCAGCAGCCAGACTATCTACCCCTACCGGCCCGCCGTCGAACTTGTCGATGAGCGTTAGCAGAAGTCTTCGGTCCTGATGATCAAAGCCGCGTGCATCCACATCCAGCAGATCCAGAGCCTGGCTTGCAATCGTATGACTGATTTGCCCCTGCCCTTTCACCTCTGCAAAATCGCGTACACGTCTTAACAACCGGTTCGCAATACGGGGAGTACCGCGGGCACGGCGAGCGATTTCCACAGCGCCTTCGGCCTCAATTGTCAGATTCAGGATTTTGGCAGAACGCGTAACGATGCTGGCAAGGTCCTCTACGTTATAAAACTCAAGCCGCTGAATAATTCCGAATCGGTCCCTTAATGGGTTCGTCAGCATTCCGGCACGCGTAGTGGCTCCCACCAATGTAAACGGTGGCAAATCCAGCTTGATTGATCGCGCGGCAGGGCCTTCGCCGATCATAATATCGAGCTGATAGTCCTCCATCGCTGGATAAAGAACCTCCTCTACAACCGGCGAAAGGCGATGGATTTCGTCTACGAAAAGAACGTCCCCAGCCTCGAGACTGGTCAGCAGAGCAGCAAGATCTCCTGGCCGCTCAATTACCGGTCCAGATGTGCTTTTGATGGCGACACCCATTTCCTCGGCAATGATATTGGCGAGCGTGGTTTTGCCTAGCCCTGGCGGCCCGAAAATAAGCGTATGGTCTAGTGCCTCGCCCCGCCCCTTTGCCGCCTGGATGAAAAGACTCATCTGTTCCCGCACGACCGGCTGGCCAATGTACTCGGCCAGTCTCAGTGGACGAATAGCACGATCCTGCTGCTCTTCACGATCTCGGCCCGCGGCAGAAATCAAACGATCCGGTTCAATCATGATTACACCATGCCTTTAAGGGCACGACGAATAAGGTCTTCACTGCTGAGGCCTTCTTCAGCGATGGCAGATACTGCACGACTAGCTTCCTGTGGCTTGAATCCGAGCGACACCAACGCACTGACCGCATCAGTTTCAGCTGTTACGACAGGCCTGCCGGCAGCCGTTTCCATCATGAGCGGTGCGATAGACGGAAGGCTTTCCCATGCTTTGAAGCGATCCTTGAGTTCGACCAGCAGACGTTCAGCCGTCTTTTTGCCGACGCCGGGAATCTTAACCAGCGCAGACGCATCCTGGGCCTGTACGCAGCGCACCAGCTCGTCCACCTCAAAGCCAGACATCAGCGCCAGCGCCAGCTTTGGCCCTACTCCATTCAAGCGAATCAATTCACGGAAGAGTTCTCGCTCGCGCTTTTCAGAAAAGCCGTAAAGCAGATGAGCATCCTCACGCACGACCAGATGCGTATGCAAGGTAACTGGCTCACCCAACGACGGAAGGCGATACAACGTTGTCATGGGGACTTCCAGCTCGTAGCCCACGCCATTGACATCGATGATTACATGCGGCGGCTGTTTTTCAGCCAGAGAACCGCGGAGACGTCCAATCACAGAAATACCTATTAAAGACGCAGGCGACCACCGCGCCGGCGAGCCCCTAGAAGCCCATGAGGGGTCAGACTTTGCCGCGTATGCGCATGACAAATAGCAATCCCGAGGGCATCGGAAGCATCTATCTGGGGCTTCTCCTTTAGTTTCAACAAGTGCATGACCATCATCATGACCTGTTGTTTATCGGCAGCACCTGAGCCCACGATGGCTTGTTTGACCTGGGTAGCTGTGTATTCAGCTATTTCAAGCCCCGCTTCGGCACAGGCCACAATGGCTGCACCTCGAGCTTGTCCCAGCTTTAAAGCAGAATCGGCATTGCGCGCCATGAATACCTGTTCAATGCCCATGGTGACTGGCTCATAAAGCCCAATGACTTCCCGCACCCCTCTGTAGACGATTTGCAAACGCTCATACAAAGGGCCGTTACCTGTACGAATACAGCCAGAGGCTACGTATTCGCACCCTTTACCCGTGTCCCGGATTACGCCGAATCCAGTGATTCGCGAACCAGGGTCAATGCCTAGTACCAGGGTCATCTCTATATCCTTCCCAGACCAGGCGGGAGAAAGGTGACTGCTTTAAGGAGGCTTGTACCTTTCCAGTAGCAGCCACCCCTGTTGCGCGCAGACACTATAGGGGTATCAGGCCCTTTAGCCTAGCTGCGTCATGACATCATCTGGAATTTCCGCATTGGAGTACACATTCTGGACATCATCCAGATCCTCCAGCATATCGATAAGCTTGAGCACTTTCTGAGCCGTTTCAAGATCCAGCGGCGTTGTCGTAGATGGAATCATGGAAATCTCGGCAGCTTCGGATTTGAAGCCAGCTTCCGTCAATGCCTCGTTTACGGCAATAAAGTCACTAAATGAGGTAAAGACGTCAACAGACCCATCATCATTGGCGACTACATCATCAGCACCTGCTTCAAGCGCCGCTTCCATGAGTGCATCTTCGTCGACGCCCGGTGCAAAGCTGATCTGTCCCTTGCGCTCGAACATGTACGCTACCGAGCCATCAGTACCCAGGTTACCGCCGCACTTGCTAAAGGCATGACGCACCTCAGCGGCCGTACGGTTACGGTTATCCGTCATGGCCTCTACGATCAAGGCGACGCCACTCGGGGCATAGCCCTCATAGGTCAGCTCTTCAACGTTATCCCCTTCGTTGGCGCCTGCCCCTCGTGCAATGGCGCGATCGATGGTGTCACGTGTCATATTGGCAGTAAGCGCCTTGTCCACTGCCAGGCGAAGACGCGGGTTATCCGCCGGAACGCCACCACCCTGACGAGCGGCTACGGTCAGCTCACGGATGATCTTGGTAAAGATCTTGCCCTTCTTGGCGTCCTGTCGCTCTTTGCGGTGCTTAATGTTGGCCCATTTGGAATGACCCGCCATAACGAACTCCAAATCACTTTTGACAAAGGGCAGCCTTGCGGCTGCCCGGTTGATCAATTACTCAGCTTTTGGCTGCTCACGCAAACGAATGTGCAGCTCGCGCAACGCCTTGGCATCCACTGCGCCAGGTGCCTGAGTCATGACATCGGCAGCGCTCTGGGTTTTCGGGAAGGCAATAACTTCACGAATAGACTGCGCGCCGGTCATCAGCATTACCAGACGATCCAGGCCGAAGGCCAAACCACCATGCGGTGGCGCGCCAAACTTGAGTGCGTCGAGCAGGAAGCCGAACTTCTCTTCCTGTTCCGCCGCGTCAATGCCCAGCAAGCGGAACACAGCCTGCTGCATTTCCTTGCGGTGGATACGGATGGAGCCACCACCCAGCTCGGTGCCGTTGAGAACCATGTCATAGGCGCGAGACAATGCATTCGCAGGGTTCGCCTCGAGCTCTTCCGGTGTGCACTTGGGCGATGTGAAGGGGTGATGCAGTGCAGAGAAACTGCCATCATCGTTTTCTTCGAACATCGGGAAGTCAACAACCCAGAGCGGCGCCCACTCACAGGTCAGCAGGTTCAGATCGTGCCCCAGCTTGATACGCAGACCGCCCAACGCGTCACTGACGATCTTGGCCTTGTCTGCGCCAAAGAAGACGATATCGCCGTCTTCCGCACCCACGCGATCAAGGATGGCGTTGAGGTTCGGCTCAGCAATGTTTTTGACGATAGGTGACTGTAAGCCCTCAACACCCTGGGCGCGGTTGTTGACCTTGATATAGGCCAGGCCCTTAGCGCCAAAGATGCCCACATACTTGGTGTAATCATCGATCTGCTTACGGGGCATGCTGGCACCACCCGGTACGCGCAGTGCAGTTACACGGCATTTGGGATCGTTAGCCGGGCCGGCAAACACCTTGAAATCGACATCCTTGAGCAGATCAGCTACATCCACCAGCTCCAGCGGAATGCGCAGGTCCGGCTTGTCTGAACCATAACGGCGCATGGCCTCCTCGAAGGTCATGTGCGGGAACTCGCCGAACTCCAGATCCAGCACTTCCTTGAACAAGGAACGGATCATGCCCTCGGTGATACCCATGATGTCTTTCTCATCGAGGAAGCTGGTCTCGATGTCAATCTGGGTAAATTCGGGCTGACGGTCTGCACGCAGGTCTTCGTCGCGGAAGCATTTGGCAATTTGGTAATAGCGATCAAAGCCCGCCACCATCAACAGCTGCTTGAACAGCTGGGGTGACTGCGGCAAAGCAAAAAAACTACCAGGATGGGTACGGCTGGGCACCAGATAGTCACGAGCGCCCTCGGGTGTCGCACGGGTCAGGATAGGCGTTTCCACATCCATGAAGCCCTGCTCGTCCAGATAACGGCGAATGCTGGAGGTTATGCGCGAACGCAGCTTGAGCTTGGCAGCCATCTCGGGGCGGCGCAGATCAATGAAACGGTAGCGCAGGCGTGTTTCTTCGCCCACATCGGAATATTCGTCCAGCGGGAACGGCGGCGTCTCGGCCTGGCTCAGCACTTCAAGGTCATAACCCAGCACCTCGATAGCCCCTGAGGCCATATTCGGGTTGACCGCACCCGCAGGACGCAAACGGACCTTACCCGTTACCTTGACGACATATTCACTGCGTACACGGTCGGCCTTGGCAAACGTCTCTGCTCGATCCGGGTCGAACACGACCTGAGCGAGGCCTTCACGGTCGCGTATATCCAGGAAGATAACGCCTCCATGGTCGCGACGGCGGTGAACCCAGCCGCAAAGGGTGATTTCCTGGCCGTCCAGGCTCTCGTTCAATTGGCCGCAATAATGGCTGCGCATCATGGTTGTGTTTCGCTTCTCTTGAGTCCGGAATTAAGAGATGGGGAGCAAGCATCATTCACAGGCACGTCTCGCAGAACTGCTGCAACGTAAAGCCAGCCAAAGACTGTATTCCCATCTGGTTTCTCTTGGTCAGTGGGCGATTCTATAACAATTACCAAGCCTGACGCAGCCGACCTATGACAAGCCGGCTGCCTTTTAAGAGCCTAGACTGACTTTTATAGAACCCAAGCGATCAGGCCCTCCTTGGCCAGTGCTTGCGAGCATTCCATTTCCAAGGGCCTGTGTTAGGCTCCGTTTCAAATAAACATCACTGCCAAAGGAGAGCGGTATGGAAATCAATATCGGAATTGCTGAGCAAGATCGTGCGGCTATTGCAGATGGGCTTTCTCGTCTGCTCGCAGATACCTACACGCTGTATCTGAAGACCCATAACTTTCATTGGAACGTGACAGGGCCGATGTTCAACACCTTGCATACCATGTTCGAAACCCAGTACACCGAACTGGCCACTGCTGTTGATGATATTGCCGAGCGCATCCGCGCATTGGGATTCGCTGCACCAGGCACCTACTCGGCTTATGCCAAGCTATCCAGTATCAAGGAAGAGGAAGGCATTCCAGAAGCACAGGAGATGATTCGCCTGCTCGTACAAGGTCAGGAAGCAGTCGTTCGTACCGCTCGTGGAATTTTCCCGATTGTAGATAAGGTCAGCGACGAGCCAACAGCCGACCTGCTGACTCAACGCATGCAAACGCATGAGAAGACAGCCTGGATGCTACGCAGCCTCCTGGCCAACTGATAGAAGCCCGGCAAACGCCGGGCTTTTTCATTTTTTCCTCTCATTCTGATGGCATCATCGGGCCATTGATTGAGTAGCCTTCACCTTTACGGTTAAATAACGCTGTGCGTATCTGCGCATAGGTCGATCATTCATAGCCACGCGTTTCAGGCAACAACAGCGATCGACTTGCTATTTCTCCAAGGTGACATCATTGAATACGCTTACACTTGTTCACATCGCGTCTGGTGCGATTGCACTTTCGATAGCCGTGGTTTCCTCTCTACAAGCAGATAAACCCAGCTTTTTTCATCATCATGAAGCCTTGCACATGGCTTTTCTTGGTCTTCTCTTGCTGATTACGACCCCTTCCGTCAGCAGCAAAAATAAGGGAGCTACGCAAACCATCACCTCAACGCTGCTGATAGCAGCTGCATGCCTTCAAGCATTGGAACTCTTGGCTCCTGATGCCTTTCCTGGCCTACCGCCCCTGGTCAGCATCAGCCTGCCGATTGCAATGATTGCAACGCTGGTCAAGCTGTTTGCAGCCTTTAAATCGTCCAAGACAGGCAGTTACAACAAGCACAGGAAGACACGACACAACGTACAGGATGCACTTCCTGCAGAGGGCCGTGAAATAGGCACTGTAAAGTGGTTCAACACCTCGAAGGGATTCGGATTCATTTCACGCGATCAAGGTGACGATATTTTCGTTCACTTTCGAGCTATTCGGGGCGAAGGTCATCGCGTCCTGGTAGAGGGCCAGCGTGTCGAGTTTTCTGTTATTCAGCGTGACAAGGGACTTCAGGCAGAAGACGTGACAGTATCGTTTGCACGTTGACCCGTTCAAAGGCGGCTCCTTTGGGAGCCGCCTCTATCAACATCAATAATGAGGTGGCGGAGCATCGTCCTCGATCGCCCCTTGCGAAACCGCGATCTCAGCTTGCCTTCTCGCAAGCTCTTCGATCTGCAGCTTCATTCGATCCAGCGCTCTCTGTTGCTCGACAATAATATCGTTCAAGGTCTGGATCAGATCGTCCTGAAACGCTTGTCGCATTTCCAACTCGTTGATTCGCTCTTCAACCGTCATGCTTGTCACCCTCCCACTTTTCGGCAAAAAGGGACTTGAGGTCGTTCAGGCATTTTTCAAGCTCGCTTTCACTATAGGCTTTTGCAGGTCCTTTACCCCATACAGGGCCCGGCCACGCTAAGTCTTCTTCAAAACGAGCCACTATATGAATATGAAGTTGCTTAACTATGTTTCCCAATGTGGCGACATTTATCTTTGCCGCCTGGGTGTAGTCTTTTAAACGCTGTGCAACGTATGACGACTCCTTCATCAGTTGCATCTGATCCTCTAACGACAACTCAAATACTTCGCTGATATTAGATCGCCGGGGTACAAGGATCAGCCATGGATAGTTGGCATCCTTCATTAAAAGCAACTTGCACAACGGTAAATCGCTTACCTCTACAGTATCCGCCCCAAGGCGCTCATCAAGATCAAACATAGTTACCTTCCTAACTAAAAACGGGACGGACATTGACGTCCTTGCACCAAAGCAGTTCAGCCACGCCTTTCATCTGAAAGAGTGCGCCTCAAAAGTGTGCATGCACCGAGTGCAAGTCATTGATTATCTACCTGATAACGTGCTGATGGCACTTTGTGCACACTCTTTGCTTAGCGTTCGAGCATCTTATCAGGAGGAACTCTTATCAATCCGGATGAGGTTGATAAGGCATCTTTCTGATTCTAAAAAATTATAGAAAGCGCCCATAAAAATTCGATGGGAACTTTCAAGCCTGACACTAGAGTGCTATAAGTTGGCACCAACAAGAACAACCAGTCACGTTTAACGATGACTGATATTTCAATCCAAAGGAGCAATCATAATGCAAGTGATGAAGTGGAGCGTCATCGCCCTCGCCGTAGCGGCAGGGACGACCCAGATGGCATTCGCCAGTCAGCAGTCTGAGTCCAAAGGCTTTATTGAAGACAGCAGCCTGACGCTGACCAACCGCAACTACTACTTCAATCATGACGGCAAGAACGGCGCAGGTGATGGTCGTGACTGGTCACATGCACTTTTGACTAACTTCCAATCCGGCTTTACACAGGGCACAGTCGGCTTTGGTGTCGATCTCTTCGCCAATATTGGTTTGAAACTCGACAAGCGCTTTGGTGGTGCAGGTAACGTTCCGGTTCACGACGACGGTAAATCGCCTGACGATTGGGAGCACGTAGGCGGGGCGGTTAAGCTGCGTGTATCCAACACCGTCTTGAAATATGGCCAGATGGCACCGACCGCTCCGGTATTTGCTATCGGCGGCTCCCGGATTTTCCCGCAAACAGCCACAGGCTTTAACCTGCTGAGCAGTGAAATCGAAGGTCTTAAGTTTGAAGCGGGACACTTTACTTCAGGTACAGGTCCTCGCGGGCAAAGTAACCGTGAGCCTCTATACGCAGCATATGCCAGCGTTGAAGCCAAGAACGTGGACTACCTAGGCGGCAGCTATGATCTGGCTGATGGCCTAAGCGTTAGCCTTTACGGTTCTGAATTCGAAGATATCTGGCGCCAGTATTATGGCAACGTGAACTACGCCATTCCCCTAAGTGATCAGCAGGCGCTGACATTCGATTTCAACCTCTACCGCACATTGGATGAAGGTCGCGCAGATGCAGGCTCCATTAACAACACCACATGGTCGTTGGCTGCCGCTTACTCGCTAGGTGCTCATACATTCACTCTAGCCTATCAAAAAGTCCATGGTGACACTCCATTTGACTATGTAGGTGTTGGCGAAGAAAACAGCGGCGGTGACTCGATTTTCCTAGCAAACTCGATTCATGTTTCCGACTTTAACGGTCCTGGCGAAAAATCCTGGCAAGCCCGCTATGATATCAACATGGCATCCTATGGCGTTCCTGGCCTGAGCTTTATGACTCGTTATGTCAAAGGTTATGATGCTGACGGCACCAACACTGGCAACGGCTCTGCCTATGCAGGACAGTACGGAGAAGATGGTAAGCACCACGAGTGGAACCTGGAGGCCAAATACGTTGTTCAAAGCGGTCCTGCCAAGGATCTCTCGATTCGCGCACGTCAAGCTTTCCACCGAGCCAACAGCGACTATGCTGATGCTGATACCAACCAGTTCCGTCTGATGGTGGAGTACCCACTAAGCATTCTGTAATACAGAACTCCTCAGCAATACCAAAATGCCCGGCCATGCCGGGCATTTTACTTTTCCTATCACACCCACTTATCTCTAGTGCTTGCCCCTCTCGCCTGTACGGCTAAGAAAGCCCACCGTACAATGCAGTTTTCGCTGATCAGAAAAGACCTGCCCTCATGCGTACTAGTCAGTATCTTCTCTCTACCCTGAAAGAAACGCCTTCTGATGCCACTGTCATCAGTCATCAACTCCTGCTACGCGCCGGCATGATCCGCAAGCTGGCGTCCGGCCTCTATACTTGGCTGCCGCTGGGCCTGCGTGTATTACGCAAGGTCGAGACTGTTGTACGCGAAGAGATGAATGCGGCCGGCGCTCTGGAAGTACTCATGCCAGCCATTCAGCCCGCCGAGCTGTGGCAGGAATCAGGCCGTTGGGAACAATATGGCCCTGAACTGCTCCGCCTCAAGGATCGTCATGAGCGCGACTTTTGCGTAGGCCCAACCCATGAGGAAGTGATTACAGATCTGGCGCGCAACGAGCTCAACAGCTATAAGCAGCTTCCGATCAACATGTACCAAATCCAGACCAAGTTTCGCGATGAAATTCGCCCTCGCTTTGGCCTGATGCGTGGACGTGAGTTCGTCATGAAGGATGCCTACTCCTTCCATATGACCCAGGAGTCGCTGCAGGAAACCTATGATCGGATGTATCAGGCCTACTGCAACGTATTCACCCGACTCGGGTTGAACTTCCGTCCTGTTCAAGCTGATAACGGCTCCATTGGCGGCAGCGGCTCCCATGAATTCCATGTACTGGCCAGCTCCGGCGAAGACGATATCGTTTTCAGTGACAGCTCCGATTACGCAGCCAACATTGAAAAGGCTGAAGCGCTACCCCGTGAAACTTCACGCGGCGCGGCTATTGAAGAGCTTCGCCTGGTTGATACACCAGACACTAAAACTATCGCGGCACTGGTAGAGAACTTCAATCTGCCGATTGAGAAGACGATCAAGACATTGATCGTACATGGCGTGGAAGAAGACACGCTCGTTGCGCTCATCATTCGTGGCGATCATGAGCTGAACGAAATCAAGGCCTCCAATCTCGAACTTGTTGCCTCCCCTCTCGAATTTGCTACTGAGGCGGAAGTTCGTGCAGCCATTGGCGCAGGCCCTGGCTCTCTAGGTCCTTTGAATCTTCCAATGCCTTGCGTCATCGATCGCTCGGTTGCCATGATGAGCGACTTCGCAGCAGGTGCAAATATTGATGACAAACACTATTTTGGAGTGAACTGGGAGCGTGACCTGCCGCTGCCTGAGGTCGCTGATCTGCGCAATGTGGTGGCAGGCGATCCCAGCCCCGACGGCAAGGGCACCCTGGTCATCAAACGCGGCATTGAGGTCGGTCATATTTTCCAGCTTGGCACCAAGTACAGCGAAGCAATGAACCTGACCGTCCTGAGCGAACAAGGAAAGCCCGTCAAGCTCACCATGGGCTGCTATGGTATCGGCGTGTCTCGTGTTGTCGCGGCAGCCATCGAGCAAAATCATGATGAGCGCGGCATCCTGTGGCCCGATGCGCTTACCCCCTTCCACATTGCGCTGGTTCCTCTGAAGTATGAAAACGAGCGCGTACGGGAAGCAACGGATCAACTTTATCAGGCGCTAACTGCTGCCGGCTATGAAGTCCTGCTGGATGATCGTGACAAAAAGACGAGTCCTGGCGTCAAATTTGCAGATATGGAGTTGATCGGTATTCCTCACCGGATCGTAGTAGGTGATCGCGGCCTTGCTGAAGGTACTTACGAGTACAAAGGACGCCGCGAGCAGGACAACCAGAATGTGCCGATCAATGAATTGCTGCCATTTTTGAAAGCACGCATTAATCGTTGAGCCAAGCCATGCCTGTAAGAAGCCCTTCTTTTCTCCTTTCCGTCACGCTTGTCAGCGTGACGGTGCTTTCTGGTTGCGCCAATCATTTACCGCAGCGCAGCGAGCATGAGGAGCGCGTCGATCGCAAGCTGATTGAACACAGCCTACAAATCAATGCCGGTGAAAAAGAAGTGCTCGAACTGCCACAGCGACGAATCAAGGTGCTTGATCAACATCGTTATGAAGTGACTGACTTTGAAGTAACACGTCATTACGATCGTTATACGCCTTACCAGCCCTGGCGGGAGCTTTATGAGGTTCCGCTAGGGGCTGTAACACTCGTGGCGGGCATAGGCGCCAATATTCTTAATGTGCCCCTTCTCGGCAGCCTTCCTGAAAGCGCAACCCACGGACTGGTCGTCTATGGGCTGGACGGCCTTAACCCGTTCATGAATGTGGCGTCCAATGGGCGCTCCGAGCAGAACCTGGCCAGCATTGATGAAAAGCAGCTCGATAAACGCGTCGAATACACCAGCCTTCCCTGGGCTGAGCGCCCCGTTGAAGTCAAGGCGGGCAAGGCTCGATATGAGCTGCTGACCGATCAAAACGGCTTTTTGCGTCTGAACCTGCTGGAAGACCCTTTTGCAGGTCATGACATCAGCGGTGTTGGCAAGCTGGATATTACGGTTATCGACCCTGAAGACCAGACCAAAGCCGAGCGCACGTTGACGGTAAGCCGCAGCCTGCGTAGCAAACTTCTGGAGGCCCATGAGCTTATTTATGATGACCTTGAAGAGGACGATGTGACTCGCTGGGTTCATCGTGTAAAGCGCTTGTCTGAACTAGGCCTGGAGGAAGAATCCAGCGAACTGGAACAGAACCTGATCGAGCTGACCCACAATGATCCGGAGCTGCAAAATGAGTTTGTCACTGCATTAGCCAAAGCAACCGGAACACCCAAGACCATCAGCCAGTAAGCATCTATGGCTGTTAGCGCCATACTGTAAAGTTACCAAGCCCCAATGGCGCATGATCCTGAACCAGGACTTGATTGACATTCGCCTGTGCGGGGCCATGACGAAGCCATGCCAGAAACTGCTCCAGCGCTTCTGGCTCGCCTTCACATTTTATCTCGACACGCCCATCGTCCAGGTTTCTTACCCACCCTGTGATACCTAGGCGCTCTGCCTCTTCCCGGGCACTTTCTCGATAACGGACGCCCTGTACCCGTCCGTCGACGTGGATATGCCTTGCCTGACTGCTCATGGTGACTGCTTCTCCAGCTCAGCGATACGTGCCTGTATGACCGCAGCCGTTTGCTCCCCTACAAGCTTTTCCCTGAAACGGCCTTGAGGGTCAACAAGATAGGTGGCTGGCAGGACATTGCTGACCGGCAGATCGAAATGCTTGGCAGGATCCTTTTGGAAGACGGCGTATTGAATACCCATCGTTTCTGCACTCTCACGCAGTGCATCGTCCTGCTGGTGATCGTAGTTAACGCCTAGCACCCTTATCTCAGCATTGGTTTTGGCCAAGGCATTGAGCTGGGGGATTTCCTTGTGACAGGGTCCGCACCACTCTGCCCAATAATTAATGACCAACCACCGCCCGTCCAGCTGAGCGTTGTCGATTTTATGGCCATACTGGTCATTTCCGTAATCCGGCGTACAGGCTGCCAACAAGAAACTGACGGCAAGCAGGCCGCCACGTAACGCTTTAGTAATCATGCTGACTCCATGGAAGATACTGGTTTGGCTTCAGGTTTCAGCCACTTGGCGAGACTGCCGCCCAGAAGTTGCTCACGTTGCTCATGAAGCTGTTTAAGCGCTTCAATCAGAGGAGGATACCAGTCACCTGTACAGCGCTCGACCTCAGGAAGACGATCGATCTCTGGTAGATGCCATGGGCTCTTTTCCATCAATTGCGTCAGGGTGAATGTGTTGAGATCCCGGCAGAGCACCCATCTTCCATTACTGGTGTGGCACACCAGTTTCTCTTTCTTGAGAAAATCCAGAATGGGTTGCCATTGATCCTCAGGCAATTTCCAGCCGCTTTTCTGGAGCTCGACAAGATCGAGCGAGGCGCCTGTCTGTTGCCGATCCAGAAAGACACGAAGTACGCCCAGCAAGACAAGAAACGTAGGGATTGGCTGTCGGCGCCACTGCTTAGAGGAAGAAAGGTTGCACACCAACTCAGCGCCAAAAAGAACGATCAGCCAGGATACGTAAACCCAGACCAGAAAAAGCGGAATGGTCGCAAAAGCGCCGTAGATTAGCTTGTAGCCCGGGAAAAACATGACATACAAGCCAAATAGTGACTTAGCCGCTTCGAATAGCACTGACGTAAAGATGCCTCCAACCAATGCATGCTTGAGCGGAACACGCGTGTTTGGTACTGCGGCATAGAGCAAGGTGAAGGCAGCCATACTGAAAAATAATGGCATGAACTTGAGCAGCACGGCTGTTCCCATGACTGCGTATCGACCGGACATCATGGACAGCGACGCGATATACGTACTGATTGCAAAGCCTGCGCCTAACAAAAGAGGCCCCAGACTGAGAATCGCCCAGTACAGGAGAAAACTGGACATGCCTCGACGAGGTTGGGAAACCCGCCAGATGTCATTGAAGGTTTTTTCAATGGTCACCAGCATGGTGAGGGACGTTACTGCCAGCAGCGCGACGCCTAGCCATGTCAAGTGGCGGGCCTGCTCGATAAATCCACGCAGATGCTCCTCCAGGGTCTCGCCGGTCGAAGGGACGAAGTTATGGAAGATGAATATTTGAATCTGCTCTTCTGTTCCCTGAAAGGCGGGAATGGCAGAGAGCATGGCAAAGGTCACCGTCATGATGGGAACGACGGCAAACAGGGTGGTGTAGGTCAAGGCCGCCGCGTTGTTGGGCGCTCGATCGCCAAGAAAGCGTTTGACCAGGAAACGGCCCCATTCAAATGTGTCGCTCAGGCGCTGACGCATTCTATTTCCTCAACCATGCGTGAATCGTCTTGAATCCAATTACCCGGCACAACGCTCGTTCAGACCACCGGAGGCCCGTTAGAATAGCCGTCACCTCCACAACGATGCGACCTTTTCAATGAGCGAATCGATACTCTTCCACAATCCTCGTTGCTCCAAGTCCCGTAGCGCTCTCGAATTGCTGCAGGAAACAAAGCTGGACCTGCATGTGGTTCGCTACCTTGAAACGCCCCCTACTGCCGCAGACCTCAAGGGTATTCTGCTTAAACTGGGCATTCCGGCTCGTCAACTTCTGCGTACCGGCGAAGAGGAATACAAAGCGCTTGGTCTGGCAGATGAAACCCTCTCGGAAGACAGACTGATTGAGGCCATGGCGAATCATCCGAAACTGATTGAACGCCCCATTTTCATCGTAGGCGACAAGGCGGTCATTGGCCGTCCGCCAGAAAAGGTTCTGGAGATACTGCCATGAGTGCTTCCTATATCCTGGTGCTTTATTACAGCCGACATGGTGCTACAGCCCAGATGGCTCAGCAGATTGCCCGCGGTGTGGAAATGGGCGGCCTGGAGGCACGTATCAGGACCGTTCCGGGTGTGTCGACAGTATGTGAAGCAACCGCACCGGAAATCCCAGAGGAAGGCGCGCTATATGCCAGCCTTGATGATCTGCGGCATTGTAGCGGCCTGGCTTTGGGCAGCCCTACGCGGTACGGCAACATGGCAGCGGCGCTGAAGTACTTTTTGGATGGCACGAACAGCTTGTGGCTGACAGGCGAATTGGTAGGAAAGCCGGCCGCGGTCTTTACTTCCACTGCAAGTCTGCACGGTGGTCAGGAAAGCACGCTGCTCTCCATGCTGCTGCCTCTGCTCCATCACGGCATGCTGGTAACCGGATTGCCGTACAGCGAAAGCGCCCTGCTTGAAACCAAAGGCGGCGGCACACCTTATGGTGCCAGCCACTTTGCCGGAACCGATGGCAAGCGGGCCTTAGATGAACATGAGATCACGCTGTGCCGTGCGCTAGGCAAGCGCCTTGCAACCACAGCCCTGCAACTGGAGTCACGCCGCTGAAGTGCTTAGCTACAGCGCCGTAAACAGGTAGCGGCTCACCAATCCATGATTTCCTTGACGAACGGAATGGTGAGCTTGCGCCGGGCCTGCAGAGAGGCATGATCCAGGCGCTCCAGCACATCGAACAAGGAGTTCATGCTCCGAGAACCACGCGTCAGGATATAGCGTCCCACTTCTTCGTTCAGGTGCAGACCCCGTCGAGAGGCGCGCAGCTGCAGCGCGCGCAGCTTGTCTTCATCAGACAGCGGCTGAAGCTGGAAGACCAATGCCATGGTAAGCCGTGATTTGAGATCCGGAAGCTTGATAGGCAATGACCGTGGAGGCTTGGAGCCAGACAGCAAGAGCCGCTTTCCGGCATCCCGCACACGATTGAAGAGATGAAACATCGCCTCTTCCCATTCTCGCTTGCCTGCCAGGGCATCCAGATCGTCCAGGCAAACCAGCTCGCACTGTTCGAGATTTTCAAACAGCGCGGTTCCATACCCGGAAAGCTCGGCCATTGGCAGATAAACGGCTTGCTCACCCATCTGATAAAACCGCAGGCAGGCAGCCTGCATCAAATGGCTACGCCCGGCGCCTTCCGTTCCCCAGAGGTAGATAAGGCTTTCAGCCCAACCTGCGTCCAGCTCGCATAGGCGCTCGACATAACCCAGCGCCGCCGCATTTGCACCGGGATAATAATTGGCAAAGGTAGCGTCATCGCGTAAACGCACACCCAAGGGTAACTGTATCGGTTTCATGCCGTGTCTGGCGGCTCGCTGGATTCAGGTCGACCGGGTTTGGAGTAAAGGTCGGAAAGTTTATACAAATCATGGATATGACGCAGCAGAACCATCAAGACGGCGGCTACGGGTAATGCGAGAAGAATACCGCTGAAACCAAACAGTTGACCACCCGCCAGAACGGCAAAGATGACCGCAACGGGATGTAGGCCAATACGATCACCCACCAGCAGCGGTGTCAGCACCATACCTTCGATCATTTGTCCGAAGACAAATACCGCGAGAATGCCCAGCAGCGGATACCAATCAAGGCCAAACTGGAAGAATCCAGCAGCCATGGCTGCCGTGATGCCAACCGCAAATCCCATATACGGGACAATGCTGGCCACTCCCGCCAGCAGACCAATCAGCAGGCCCAGCTCAAGCCCTACTAACATCAGCCCACCGGCATAGATGATTCCAAGGCCAAGCATGACCATCAACTGTCCGCGCAGGAAGGCGCCCAGTACCTCATGACAGTCACCCAGCAGCCGAGTCACCAAACCTTCGTGTCGACGCGGGAGCAGGCCCCTGAGCTTGCCAACCATGACATCCCAGTCGCGTAACAGATAAAAGCTTACGACCGGGATCAACAACGTGTTTCCGATCCAGGCCAGTAAAGCAAGACTGGAAGACGTTGCCTGGGCGAGAACGATACCGACGATATCACCGGTACGATCCAGATGGCTGGTCAGCACCGCCTTGATACGATCGAAGCGCCAGAAGCTGTCTGCAAGACCGAATTTGATCTGAATCCATGGCAATGCGGTGAACTGAAGCCAGTCGAGTATGGCAGGCATCAACTCGTAGAGACGGATGAACTGCCTGACCAGCATGGGCACGATGACAAGCAGCATGCCCAGCAGAACCAGCAGGAAGGCCAGATATACCGTAAGCACAGCCAATGTGCGGGAGAGCCCCAGCCGCTCCAGCCGATCTACCAATGGATCACCCAGGTAGGCTAGTAACATGCTGATCAGAAAGGGAGACAGAATAGGCTGCACCGAGTGCAGCAGCCACAGCAAAACGGCCAGCCCGCCAATGACATACCAGCGGCGTGTCGTCATGTTCGTTTCTCGCTAAATAATTTGTGCATAAAGAAAGCCGCCAGGCGAAGGCCAGGCGGCTTGGGAGTGTCTGATGATCGGCCTGCGGTAAGGTCTCTCTTTAGCGGACCCGATCAATGCCAGCGATAATAGAGCACCTGTTGTGCTGGCGCAGGTGCGGGCGGCTGTGAAGCGCCTGGTGCAGCTTGGGTGTCCGGTGCCGCAACGGGCGCGTTGGCATCGACCGGTGCAGAAGATTGCTCCAGATCGGCCAGGCCTAACTGTGCATGAAGTTGATCCGGGTTAGCGGTCAGCTGATAGCGAAGCTGTCCATTCTTTGCCTTGAGCAACCGAGCACCCATGGGCTCCAGCAGCTTTTGCAGCTGAGAGTAGCGCTCGAAATTGGCCCCATCTACTACCAGTGTCAGTGCTTGTGTAGAACCTGGCTTGGTAATGAACTGCTTGGCCAGACGTGTACTTAGCTCATGCATGATAGTATTGGCCAGGGCATCCAGATCGGCTCCCTGCGCATTGCCCTGTGCCGAGTTGGTCCCCTGCCACATCCGCCATTGAGCCTGCCAGGAACTACCCGATTGCCTGGCATGAACCGCCAGCAATACATCACTGCTATAACGCTTGGAAGCCTCACGCAGGGCATCTGGCTTGCCGGAATCAATATTTTCGGCAGTACCGACCAGCTGTTCACTGAGGTCTGCCAAGGGCAGGACGAGCGGCAGGCCACTGTCCTGAGCGGCCCTTTGCAAAGGGGCTGCCGCAGGCTGGCTGTCACCCACCAGGGCACTACCACCATCAGAATCGTTCAACCACCACGTCATCACAGAGGGGCGATTGGCTCCCCAGATAGGCAACCCCGCCTGCGTCAGGGTGCGGTTGACGGATGCCGGATCGAAATTGACGACCAGCACGGCTGGCGGACCGGCATCGTAACTGTACTGGGTAATCAGTTGCTGTGGGCTTTTTACCGACTCGGATAAGGCAGAGCTCTGAGCGGCATTCGCATCGCCAGTTAAGCGAACCACCAGATCCTGCAGGGCACGCCCCAGCGCAGCGTCGCGCTCTGAGGGCTGCTGGGAGGCAACGGGCTCGCGAACCTGATAAAGGCCTTCCACCAAGGCTGCTGAAGCAGACTGGCTCAGCAAGGGTAGGCAGAGCGTAAGCAGAAAGGCAAAACGACGCATGTAGAGTCTCGGCAAGCAGGAACGAAGAGGCATACCTTAAAAGGCGCCCTGCCCGTCGGCAAGCCTGAGGGCAGGTTATGTGCAGCATCACGGTGAAATCAGACCGCGCTTTATGCCAAAAGGCTCCTTTATGACTGAATAAAAGCTGAATAAGCCTGACAAGGTCATTCGATGACCAACAGTGCCTCGTCAGGAAGCGCCGTTTCTCGATTGCTTCTGGTAAAATCGCCGCCTCTCAAAAGCTGTGCCCGCGGCATAGCCTGTTTCGCAGCATTTTTAAAAGGCCTGGATTCATGAGCAAGCAACCCTCGTTGAGCTACAAGGACGCCGGAGTGGATATCGACGCAGGCGAAGCCCTGGTTGAACGTATCAAAGGCGTCGCCAAGCGTACTGCCCGCCCGGAAGTCATGGGCGGCCTCGGTGGTTTTGGCGCCCTCTGTGAAATCCCGGCCGGTTACAAGCAGCCGGTTCTGGTTTCAGGTACGGACGGTGTCGGCACCAAGCTTCGTCTGGCAATGAATCTGAAAAAGCATGACAGCATTGGTATCGACCTTGTTGCCATGTGTGTAAATGACCTGGTTGTCTGTGGCGCCGAGCCACTCTTCTTCCTGGACTACTATGCCACCGGCAAACTGAACGTTGATGTCGCGGCTCAGGTAGTGACCGGTATCGGCGAAGGCTGTGAGCAGG
The DNA here is from genome assembly GCF_003691465.1 of Pseudomonas sp. LTJR-52. Taxonomy (NCBI): domain Bacteria; kingdom Pseudomonadati; phylum Pseudomonadota; class Gammaproteobacteria; order Pseudomonadales; family Pseudomonadaceae; genus Pseudomonas; species Pseudomonas sp. LTJR-52. The sequence continues at coordinate 1,691,167 of NZ_CP033105.1, read as the reverse complement.
CAGGATGCTCGCTGGTAGGGGGTGAGACTGCCGAAATGCCCGGCATGTACGAGGGCGAAGACTATGATCTGGCTGGTTTCTGCGTAGGCGTGGTGGAAAAGGCCGAGATTATCGACGGCTCCAAGGTAGCGACCGGCGATGCGCTGATCGCGCTGCCCTCCTCCGGCCCGCACTCCAATGGTTACTCCCTGATCCGCAAGATCATCGAGGTTGCAGGGGCGGATATCGAAAGCATCCAGCTCGACGGCAAACCTTTGACCGACCTTCTGATGGCGCCGACGCGTATCTATGTCAAACCCCTGCTCAAGCTGATCAAGGACACCGGCACCGTGAAAGCGATGGCCCACATCACTGGTGGCGGCCTGCTCGAAAACATTCCGCGCGTTCTGCCTGAAAACGCGCAGGCAGTCATCGACGTGGAGAGCTGGACACGTCCGGTCGTATTCGACTGGCTGCAACAGCAGGGGAACGTTGACGAGACAGAAATGCATCGCGTGCTGAATTGCGGTGTTGGCATGGTCATCTGCGTCGCGCAGGAGCACGTTGAGAAGGCGCTGAACACGTTGCGCGATGCGGGCGAGCAGCCTTGGGTAATCGGTCAGATCGCCGCCTGCGATGAAAGCGCTCCTCGCGTTGTACTGAACAACCTGAAGACGCATTGATGCCTGCACGTTGTAATGTCGTGGTATTGATCTCAGGTGCCGGTAGCAACCTGCAGGCACTGATCGATACCTCGACCAGCACGGAGGCGCCCATCCAGATCCGCGCGGTGGTTTCCAACCGTGCGGATGCCTACGGATTGGAGCGTGCTCGCCAAGCGGGCATCGAGGCGCAGGTTCTTGACCATACACAGTTCGCTGATCGGGAGGCGTTCGACGCTGCCCTCGTCGAGCTGGTTGATCGCTTTGAACCAGACCTCTTGGTCCTGGCCGGCTTCATGCGTATCCTGACGGAGCGCTTCGTGACCCATTACCGAGGCCGGCTGCTCAATATTCACCCTTCCCTGTTGCCACGCTATACCGGTCTGCGTACGCATCAACGTGCGCTGGATGCAGGCGATCTGGAGCATGGCTGCAGTGTTCACTTTGTTACGGAAGAGCTTGATGGCGGCCCGGTTGTTGTACAGGCCGTCGTTCCCATTCATCCTGGTGACACAGCGGAAACCCTGGCCCAGCGCGTTCACGGACAGGAACACGTAATTTATCCTCTGGCTGTCAGCTGGTTCGCCCAAGGGCGCTTACGGCTGACTGAGCGAGGCGCTGAACTGGATGCCCAGCCGCTGCCGGCTACCGGACATGTCATTCGATCCTAGGAGAAATATCCCATGCGACGATTGTTGTGCCTGATCGCATTTGCGCTGGCCCTGCCCGCCCATGCGTTCGACCTTAAACCCTTTGATGCCAGCTATACCGCCGACTGGAAGCAGATGCCCATGAGTGGCTCAGCTGAGCGGCACCTGACAAAACAGCAGGATGGCAGTTGGAAACTTGAATTCAGTGCCTCCATGCTGGTGGCGGGCCTGACCGAAGCCAGTACGTTCCGCTATGAAGGCGACACGTTCCTGCCCACGAGCTATAGCTATTCACGCCATGGCCTGGGTAAAAGCCGTGAAAGCAAGCTGACCTTTGACTGGACCGCGAAGAAAGTCACCGGCACTGAAAAAGGCGACTCGGTCAACCTGCCGCTGGACCGTGGTCTGGTGGACAAGTCCACTTACCAGCTGCTTTTGCAGCATGATGTGGCAGACGGCAAGAAAAGCATGAGCTACCAAGTGGTCGACGGTGATGAGATCGATACTTACGACTTTCGCGTAATTGGCGAGGAGCGCGTGCGCACCAAGGTGGGTCTGGTTGATGCCATCAAGGTCGAGCGCGTTCGAGACCCCACCAAGAGCAACCGTAAGACTGAACTGTGGTTTGCGAAGAACTGGGATTACCTGCTGGTCCGCCTGTATCAGATGGAAACCGATGGCAAGGAATACCAGATCATGCTGGAAGACGGCTCTGTTGATGGCAAGCCGGTAAAAGGTCAGCAAGGCTAAATCGCCTGGTATCTCTAAAAACGCGTCTTATCGAAAGGTAGACGCGTTTTTTATTGCCTGTGTTTTTGCAAAAGGACGTGCCGCCTGTTGAACCTGCGACATATTGTCGCTATAAATGTAACAGATTATTGCAAACAATCAGCTTGGTCTCTTTTCCTGATTGATCAATGATCGAGTTGTTAGCTGCCTTGCGTGCCCTTTTAACCAAGGAGAAAGACAATGACCATTACAGTGACTGAACGCGACGAAAACCATATGTCTCAGGAAGCCCGCTCACTGGGTTTGTCTGTCTGGGACGTTCACCAGGAAGGCCATTTAGTCGGCATTTATCATTCCGAGGCCGATGCGGTCGCGTATAAAGCGCAGATCGAAGAAGAAAGTCAGCGTTGATTTAAAGCAGTATCCATAAAAAAGCCCGCCTGTCAGAGGCGGGCTTTTTTGATCAGTCGTTTTATTCGAAAACCTTATCCAGGGTAATTGGCAGATCGCGAATACGCTTGCCTGTTGCATGATAGACCGCGTTGGCGATAGCCGCCGCAACCCCTACGATACCGATCTCGCCTATCCCCTTTGCACCGAGCGGATTGATAATCTCGTCGTGCTCTTCGACAAAGATGACATCCAGATCATGCACATCGGCGTTTACCGGAAAATGGTATTCGGCAATGTTGTGGTTCATCCAGCGGGCCAGATCCTTATCAAGCATTCCCTCTTCCTGCATGGCCATGCCAATCCCCCAGACCATTCCGCCCAGGATCTGGTTTCGTCCTGGCTTGAGACTCAAGACGCGCCCCGCTGCAATGGCACTGACCATCCGGCTAACCTGAATCGTACCGAAGTCTTCGTCGACCTTGACCTCCACAAACACTGCAGAGTGGGTAGCCGTTGTGTAATCGTCCCGCTCCTTCTTAGGCGAGGCACTGGCGGAAGCCTCCATGCTTGGCGTCCCCCCCTTTTTCAAGAGATCAGCGATCTTGATTCGCTCGGCAGGTGCGGCCTTGATGCAAATTTCACCATTTTCGAAAACGACGTCGGTCAACTCAAGGTTGCTGAAGGGCGATTGATCCTCTTCCTTGGCTTGATCGAGCAGTTGCTGTTGAAGGGTTTCGCATGCCTGCTTAACGGCGGAGCCAACAGAAGAAACGGTAAACGATCCCCCTTCCAGGGGCGCCTTGGGCAAAGTCGAGTCGCCCAATCTGAATGTAACCTTTTCCAGAGGCAGGCCGAAGATTTCCGCTGCGATCTGGGTCATGACAGTATAGGTACCCGTACCGATATCAGCTGTAGCGCTGGAGACGACCAGGCTACCGTCGATGTTGATCACTGCCTTGGCACTGGCGGGATTCTGCATGGCTTCCCAGACACCGGTTGCCATTCCCCACCCTACCAGCTGCTTGCCATCGCGCATTGAGCGTGGTTCGTGACTACGCTTGGACCAGCCAAACCGTTCGGCACCCTGGCGGTAGCATTCGAGCAACTCCTTGCTTGAGTAAGGCTTGTTGGAGGCAGGATCGACATCCGTGAAGTTGCGGATACGAAACTCCAATGGATCAATGTTGGCCGCGTAGGCCAGCTCGTCCATCGCGGATTCAAGGCCATAGACACCTAGCACAGCGCCCGGTGCACGCATGTCCAGCGGTGTATAGAGGTCAAGGGGAGCCAGCTTGTAATCCAGCCGCACGTTAGGGCATCCATAGAGCGAAGCGGACCAGACCACGACCATCTCAGTGAAGTCCTCAAAGCTTGAAGTCTCGCCTACTACTTCATGGATAGTCGAAACCAGCTTGCCTTCCTGGTCACACGCCAGCCGGAAATGCTGGATGGTTTCCGGGCGATGACCGAACGAGAACATTTGCTCGCGGGACAGCACTACACGAACGGAACGCTTGAGCTTAAGCGCCGCCATGGTCGCCAGTACCAGTTGATACTGTGGACGCAGACCAGAACCAAAGGCGCCACCCACAAAGGGGGTTACGACACGTACATCTCCATCAGGCAGGCCAAAGATGTTGGAAATAAACTGAGCGCTGTTCTGTACGCCCTGCGTCTTGTCATGGACGGTCAACTTGCCATCCGTGTTGTAAATGACCGTAGAGGCATGCATCTCCATCGGATTGTGAAACTCGGCGGCCGAATGGTATTCCGCCTCGATCTTGACTGGTGCACTCGCCCAGGCGCTATCGGCATCGCCGCGATCTGGCGGCATGGGCGTAGGCGCCTTATGGGCATTGCCACGCTGAGCGTAGATGTCAGCCTGATGCGGCTCGGCTTCGTAATCCACTCGAATCAGCGAAGCCGCATAGCGAGCAGCTTCGAAGCTTTCTGCCACCACCAGCGCAACCGGCTGCATGTTGAACAGGACTCGGTCGTTATAGAGAGGACGAAAGTGCTTGCCATCTGCGGCGTCCATATCGGTGTAGCTTTCGTTATACGATGCCACCTCGGGACGGTTTTCATGGGTAATTACATCCAGAACACCCGGAACATTGAGCGCTGCCTGGGTATCGATGCTCAGGATGCGGCCCTTGGCTACCGAGCTGTTGACGACATAGCCGGTGCAAAGATCGGCTGTACCGAACTCACCGGCATAAAGGGCTTTGCCAGTTACCTTGAGTGGCCCATCGACCCGAGAAACGGCCTTTCCTAGATAAGCTGTCATTTAGCATTTACTCCTGAAGCAGCCTCGCTCAAGGCACGCACAATGGCGCGCTTGGCCAATTCAATTTTGAAGCTGTTGTGCTCGAACCCCTGAGCTCCCTGCATGAGCAATTCTGCAGCTGCCCGAAAGTTCTCTTCAGTAGCCGGCTTGCCTGCCAGCAATGCTTCAGCCTCAGGTTTACGCCAGGGTTTATGGGCCACACCTCCCAAGGCAATACGGGCTGTGCCTATGTTGTCGCCATTGAGCTCCAGCGCCGCGGCAACCGAGACAAGCGCAAAAGCATAGGACGCTCGGTCACGGATCTTGACGTAGGCATAGTTCTCAGCAAATCCTCTGGGAGGCAGCTCAACAGCAGTAATGAGTTCATGCTGCCCCAGATTGGTGTCCAGATGCGGTGTATCACCAGGCAAACGGTGAAACTCGCTCATCGGAATCACGCGGTCACCCTCAGGCCCTGACACATGAACCAAGGCCTCCAACGCAGCCAACGCAACGGCCATGTCGGATGGATGGACGGCGATACACTGATCGCTGTGCCCCAGAACGGCATGGATGCGGTTCTGGCCATTGAGCGCCCCGCAGCCTGAGCCCGGCTCGCGCTTATTGCAGGGCGTGCCGATATCGTAGAAGTAATAACAACGCGTGCGCTGGAGCAGATTGCCCCCGGTGGACGCCATGTTGCGCAGCTGGGCCGAGGCACCCGCCAGAATGGCTTGAGAGAGCAAGGGATACACCCGCTCGACATCAGGATGGTAGGCAACCGTCGAGTTCTTGACCAACGCCCCGATATGCAAGCCCCCGGCCTGCGTCGTTTCGATCTCACGCAAGGGCAACGCATTGATATCGACCAGCTGGTCGGGGCGTGCCACGTTTTCCTTCATCAGGTCGAGCAGGTTGGTCCCACCGGCGATGAACCGCCCCGTGTCACTTAACTGCTGGATGGCATCGGTGACTTGCTGGGGTTTTGAATAACTGAAGCGATTCATTCCCGTGGCCCTCCCTTGCAGGCAGGCATGGCCTGCTCGATAGCCGCCAGAATGTTGTTGTAAGCACCGCAACGGCACAGGTTTCCGCTCATTTGCTCACGAATCTCATCACGCGTCTGCGCCTTGCCTTCCTTGATCATGCCAATGGCAGAACAGATCTGCCCCGGTGTGCAATAACCGCACTGGAAGGCATCTTGCTCAACGAAGGCTGCCTGCATGGGATGTAACTCATCGCCGTTGGCCAGGCCTTCGATAGTTGTGATTTCAGCGCCGTCCTGCATGACGGCCAGACTCAGGCAGGAGTTGATGCGGGTTCCGTTGACCAATACGGTACAGGCACCACACTGTCCATGGTCGCATCCTTTCTTCGTACCGGTCATGTCCAGGTGTTCGCGTAGCAGATCAAGCAATGTCGTCCACGGCTCGACGGCCAGCTCATGCTGTTTACCGTTGATGATCAGGGAAATCGTATGGGTATCAGCACCGGCGTCGGGCCGAAGCTGGCGAGCAGGGGTCGCATTCATAAAGGCCTCACGGTCGTAAAGGGGAGTGATCTGAGGTCACTCTTTTTTTCATGAAAGGCATCGATTGGATGTCTATTTCAGGAATACGACTGAAAGCTTCCGTCAAGGGTTCAGCACAAACCCATGGCAAGATGTGATGGAGGACTCAGTGCGATGCTCGACCAGAAACCGTTATTCACTACAGATATAAAAGGCTTCGCCTGAAGGCTCGGTTTTTGCACAGCCTTCATGGTGTTTGAGCGGTACGTGAAGGCAGTGAGGAAAAGCACTATGGCAATGAGTCCCTTGCAATCCATTGCACAAGCGTTCGAGGCGGATTTCAGTATCAATTTTCTGATCGAAAATCTGGAAGGCAGCGTCACGCTGGTACTGACCGACCAGAAAGGCTCGAAAATCCGCCGAATCATCACAGCGGAACAACTGGCAGACCCGGCAAGGGTTCAGCGCGTAATCGACACCATACGGTTTGGGCTGGCCATTGACGCAGGCCAAGGGATTTCGGTGATGAAAGCGCTTTCGGAGCCGGCCAATGATCAGGCACTTACGCCATCAATTGGCCGGCAAGGTGCGGCTTCCGATGGCACTGCCTAGGTGCGCCGTTGACCCACGACGGCGCACGGAACGTGCTATCAAAAGGGTGTCAGCAACGCCTCTGCAACGGTGTCGCGCTGTTCCTTACCCACAAGCTGATTGACCAGCTCAAGAGCAAACAGCTGGGCTGTACCGGGGCCTTGGCTAGTGACACAACGGCCATCCACTACGACGGGCTCGTTGACATATTGCCCTTGCTCGAGTTGCTCGATAAAGCTTGGGTAGCAGGTTATACGCTTACCCTCGACCAACCCCCAGGGTTCGAGAATGACAGCAGGCGCAGCGCAAATCGCTCCGTAGAGTCTGCCCTGTTCTACATGCCGTCGCATGAAATGGCGCAGCGCCGTGCAATCGGCTAACCGTTGAGCGCCTGGCATGCCGCCAGGCAAGACAATAAGATCAAAGCTCATGGCCTGCACTTCCAGTAAGGTCACATCGCTCATCAAGCGGGTACCTCTGGCCAGCGTAATCTGGCGACGCGCCTCGATACTGGTTACCAGTACCTCGATGCCAGCACGACGCAGTACATCAATCAGCGTAACGGTTTCGATATCCTCATTACCGTCCGCAACGGCAAGCAAAGCGCGAATCATGGAACCTCCTGCTGTCAGACACGCATACCTTAGTGCAAAGCATAGGTTCTAAAAACAACAAACGGTTCAGTTTGTTACCTTCGTTGAGGAGATCGGCAGGAATAAAATCAATCGCTGCCATTCATACTGCAGCTAAACTCGCCATTCCAGAGCGTCCGGCAAAAGTCGAGCCTTGTTTGTACTACTCGCAAGATAAGTCGGCCCACTGCAACTACATACTCCTTCCTGCTCGCCTGTCATAAGCAAAGTTTGTGAATATCATTGTGCCTTAATATTATGGGCTGGTATTACTTTACTTTAAGAGAAAAGGCGTCGCAGGCTCTGCCGTGACGCCCCAGCTCAACAGGTAGGTTGGTTATTTATGGTGACCCTGTAGGTTACAAGGTCACTTAAACGCCGGCTTGATGCAGCGTTCTGGATGTTTTACGACCACGCAAGCTGGGCGACCATAGCCCCAGACGCGCCTGAAGTTGCTCGATACGTGCCAGCGCCTCAGCGTATGACTCGTTCAGTCCTTCGATAGTGTGCTTCTGCTGCTCAAGCTCTTTACGCAGCAGTTCATTTTCCTGGCGCAGGTTCAGTTCAAGCAGGATTTCATCAGAGTGGAAAAGATCATTCTGCATTACGAACACCCTTGATACTGTACACGCATACAGTAACTCAAAACTCCTCCTTGACAAATCAAAACCCGACCAAATGCACCTGTTTTTGAAGGGCAAAACCTCAGCAATGGCGCGGCCTCCAGCCCTCCTGGCAACCTCAATTGACTGAACGAGCAGACAAATCGAAAAGAGGCATTTGAAATCAAACAGATAGCTATATTTTCTCGGAATTTCATTAGCATTTATCAGCCGCTTCGCTGAAATTAATCATTTTCTCTTCTTTTCCAACCTTATTGGCTATACCCCACCCTTAACGATATCTGTAGGATGCTGTTGATCCATTTCCTGATGTTTCTCTCATGTCTTATTCCAAACGCCAGTCGACTTCTGTAGCCCTACTGGTAGCTGCCACCTTTTTCATGGAAAACCTGGACGCTACCGTGATCGCAACGGCACTTCCACAAATGGGAGAGTCCTTTCGGCGTTCGGCTGTCGATCTTAACGTTGGGATCAGTGCCTACATTCTGGCGCTTGCTGTGTTCATTCCTATCAGCGGATGGATTGCAGACCGCTTTGGTGCCCGCCGTGTCTTTGCGAGCGCTATAGGCTTCTTCACACTGGCCTCGCTGCTATGCGGCATTGCTCAGACACTTGAGCAATTCATTGCCGCCCGGGTGTTGCAAGGCATTGGCGGTGCCATGATGGTGCCCGTAGGCCGTCTGGTAGTGTTGCGCATCACTGAAAAGAAGGATCTGGTCAGAGCTATTGCCTTTATTACCTGGCCTGGCTTGATCGCACCTGTACTAGGTCCTCCGCTAGGTGGACTGATTACCACCTATACGTCTTGGCGCTGGATTTTCTACCTTAACCTGCCTCTGGGGCTGATCGCCCTTATTCTGGCCCTACGAATGATTCCGACCGGCACCGAAACGCGCCGGGCACCACTTGATTGGTTTGGCTTTCTATTAGTAAGCGGCGCCTGCCTTACGCTTATGTTCGGCATGGAGCAGATCGGTCAAGGTCACGATACGCTGGGCAGTAATCTGGTATGGATACTGGCAGGCCTCATGCTGGGTGGATTGGCCGTCTGGCATATGCGCCAGCAGGAACATCCACTGATCGACCTTTCGAACCTCGGCATTCAGACCTACCGCGTGTCGCTGTATGGCGGCACTCTGTTTCGTATCAGCATCAACACCGCACCCTTTCTGCTGCCATTGATGTTCCAGCTGTGCTTTGGCTTCAATGCGTTTCATGCTGGTCTGATTCTACTAGCGCTGTTTGCCGGAAACCTGTTCATGAAGGTATTTACCACACCGGTCATGCGTCTGTTCGGTCTGCGGCGAACCCTGATCGTCAACGGTCTGGTTTGCGCCGTGACGCTTCTGCTCTGCGCTCTGCTGTCCGAGCGCTGGCCCCTGCCCGCTATTCTGCTCCTGCTATTCGTAAGCGGCATGGCGCGCTCACTGCAATTTACCGCCAATAATACACTTGCCTTTGCCGACGTTCCCAAGCCCAGGATGAGCGACGCCTCCACCCTGTTCAGTACGGTATTTCAACTCTCGACCGGTATTGGCGTGGCCATTGGCGCATTGGCGCTCAGGGCCTCCATGGAGTGGAACGATCATGCCACAGCGCAGCTTACCGATTTCCACACGGCCTTCATCGTCATTGGCGTAATAGGCTTGTTAAGCGTGATAGACAGCCTTGGACTGGCCCGCAATGCAGGGGATGCCGTTACGGGACATCAACCACGCCACGGATAAATAGGAGCGAGATGTCAGCCCTCTGCCAATGCGGCTTCGTCTGCTTATCGCTTTCAGAAAGATTATGAACGGAAACATCGGCTTGGGGACCTGCTATCATGCGCGCCCTTCGCTGACTTCAACTTATTCGGAGCCTTTTCCCATGCTGGAAAAACTCTTCCAACTCAAGGCCCATGGCACGAATGTGCGTACGGAACTGCTGGCAGGGGTTACGACCTTTCTAGCCATGGCCTATATCCTGTTCGTCAACCCGAGCATCCTCGGCGAGACCGGCATGGATAAAGGCGCGGTATTTGTTGCGACTTGCCTGGCAGCCGCTATTGGCTCAGCCATCATGGGCATGATTGCTAACTACCCCATTGCGCTGGCGCCAGGGATGGGCCTTAACGCCTTCTTTACCTATACCGTCGTGCTTCACATGGGGCATACCTGGCAGGCAGCACTGGGGGCGGTATTCCTGTCTGCACTGATGTTTTTCATCCTGTCGGTCTTTCGCATCCGAGAATGGATCATCAACAGCATCCCACTGGCGCTACGCTCAGGAATTGCAGCCGGTATTGGCCTGTTCCTGGCACTGATTGCCCTTCAAGGTGCGGGTATCGTTGTAGATAACCCTGCCACCCTGGTAGGCCTGGGTGATCTGACGAAACCCGGTCCGATACTGGCGATCCTGGGCTTCTTCCTGATCGTGGCGCTGGAGGCCCGTGGGGTCACAGGTGCCGTCCTGATCGGTATTCTGGCCGTCACGCTCGTGGCTATCGGTATTGGTGCGACGCCGTTTGGCGGCGTGCTGTCCATGCCGCCCTCGCTGGCGCCAACCTTCCTACAGCTGGATATCAAGGGCGCGCTGGATATCGGTCTGGTGAGCGTGATATTCGCCTTCCTGTTCGTAGACTTGTTTGACAACTCCGGCACCTTGATCGGAGTGGCCAAGCGCGCCGGTCTAATGGGCCCGGACGGTCATCTGCCCAAGATGGGTCGCGCTCTGATCGCGGACAGCAGCGCGGCCATGTTTGGCTCGTTGCTGGGCACCTCTACGACAACCAGCTACATCGAATCGGCTGCAGGCGTCAGCGCTGGCGGTCGTACAGGTCTGACGGCGGTCGTGGTAGCCGGTCTGTTCCTGCTCGCCCTGTTCTTTGCACCGCTGGCAGGCAGCGTTCCGGCCTTTGCGACTGCACCAGCGCTGTTCTTCATCGCCGTGCTGATGGCCTCGGGGTTGGCCGAGATTGAATGGGATGATCTGACCACTGCTGCGCCCGTTCTGATCACGGCGCTGGCCATGCCGTTGACGTATTCCATTGCCAACGGCATCGCGTTCGGCTTCATCTCCTGGACAGTTATCAAGCTATTGTCGGGTCGCACACGTGACCTGAACATTGCCTTGGTCATCCTATCCATTCTCTTCGTCATCAAATTAGGCTGGTTCAACGCCTGATGTTGAGCACCGAGGGTGGGCCTAGCCCACCCTTTTTTACGCTGTGAGGCAGTGGTACTGCCTGATCAGTCTGGACGATGCGTAGCGACAAGCCGTTGCCCTAGGATTTTTCCCTATGGTTTCGGCCCGAGAAAATTCTCAGACTAATGGCATTGGCTGAATAGCAGCCTTTGCCTCCACCCTAGCTGAAAAGCCCACTACGTTCACTGAGCTGACCATGAATGTTCCCTCCTTCGAGCCTGCGGATTACGCAACGCAGTTAATGGCGAAAAAGAATCGCCTCATCGAACTGCTGGCTCCATTCGATGCACCTGAACCTGAAGTATTCGACTCGCCTCTTGCTAATTACCGACTGCGCGCCGAGTTTCGTCTATGGCGTGAAGAAGGCGAACGGCATTACGCCATGTTCGAACAGGGCGACAAACATACCCCTATTCTGATCGAACGCTTTCCCATCGCAAGCCCGCTCATCAATGAGCTTATGCCCCGCCTCAAGGCTGCCTGGCAGGTGAGCGAGACGTTGTCGTTTAAGCTGTTTCAGGTGGAGTTCCTGACCACCTTGTCCGGGGAAGCGCTGATCACTCTGGCCTATCATCGGCCATTAGACGATGCCTGGGAAACTGCTGCGGAATGCCTGGCCGCCGAGCTGAATGTCAATATCGTCGGGCGTTCCCGTGGCAAACGGATCGTAGTCGGGCGGGATTACGTCAGCGAAACGCTGACTATTGCAGGTCGCGAATATCATTATCGCCAGCCAGAGGGTGCCTTCACTCAACCCAATGGGACGGTGAATCAGAAGATGCTGGGCTGGGCCTACGATGTACTTGGCGAGCGGGACGATGATCTGCTTGAACTGTACTGTGGGAACGGTAACTTCACCCTGCCGCTGTCTACCCGCGTTCGCAAGGTACTGGCCACCGAGATCAGCAAGTCATCGGTGAATGCTGCACTGGCAAACCTGGCAGATAATGGCATCGACAACGTGACCCTGGTGCGCCTGTCTGCCGAAGAGCTGACCCAGGCCCTCAATGAGGTGCGTCCGTTCCGTCGCTTGGCGGGTGTTGATCTTAAAAGCTACACCTTTGGAAGCGTGTTTGTAGATCCGCCTCGTGCGGGGATGGACCCGGACACCTGCGAGCTAACACGTCGCTTCGACCGTATCCTCTATATCTCCTGCAATCCGGAAACGCTGGCTCAGAACATCGCCCAGCTACAGGATACTCACCGTATTGTGCGTTGCGCCCTGTTCGATCAATTTCCCTGGACGCACCACATGGAAAGCGGCGTCCTGCTTGAGCGCCGCTAAGGTTTGACCGGGCGGCTATTCCGCCCGATCACTATCACTGCTTATCTTCGTGGAACGGCTCGATGGTCTCACGTCGGCCGTACATGAACGCATCCGCCACATGCCGCAACGGCGCGACGTCCACATCGGACTGACCGTTTTTGACCAGCTCGGCAAAGCGGGCATACAGGCCGGGATACTCTTCATCCGGACCTTCTTTTTCAAGCTGATCATCGATGTAGAGTTGGCTGCCGCCCTTGGACAGGGTCAGTTTGCCTTGATCGGTCTCGACATGAATGTCCCATGTCTGCGGTCCCGTTTGCAGGAAGTCCAGGTCGGCCTGAATGGCTGCACCGCGCTCATAACTGAATTCCAGCTGCGCACGAATCGGCGTCTGGCAATTCTCCGGAACCTGCAACGCTGCCTGCTTGAGAAAAAACGGCTTGGGCAGGATTTCGGTCACGATGGAAAAGGCGTTGATGGCCGGGTCAAAAATGCCCATACCACCCGGCTCCCAGATCCAGGTTTGCCCCGGGTGCCAGACGCGTACATCTTCTTTCCAGTTGACCTGCACGGCTTTGATGGTTTTATCGGCCAGCCAGGCTTTGGCCGGAGCCACTCCTTGAGCATAACGGGAGTGCCAGCTGGCAAACAGGGTCTTGCCCGCGGCCTTGGCCTGCTCCGACAGTGCCTCGACCTCACTGAGGGTTGCCCCAGGCGGCTTTTCAAGAAATACATGCTTGCCATGGGCAAGGGCCAGTTGAGCCTGTGCATAGCGTACGGCTGGCGGTGCGCAGAGGGAGACGGCGTCCAAATCCGGCACGGCGTCGAGCAGCTCTTCAAGGGTCTTGTAGTGAGCTACGCCATCAAGAGAAGCATTACGGCTGGCGACAGCAACGAGCTGATAGTCAGGATTTTTTTGCAAGGCTGGCAGGTGTTGATCCTGGGCAATCTTGCCGAATCCGACGATGGCGATTTTGATCATATGATTTTCTCAATCCTTTTTTCAAAGCGCATGAGAAAGCGCGCCTTTATTCTTGTTCACGGCCTGTGCAGTTTCGCATTCGTCATACGAATTTCAAGCACCAAAAGACTTAACCGCCACATTTGACACGTTACTCTGCAAGGCAATCCACGCTTTGAGATTTGCACCCTGGCGCCCCTTGCGCCACATGAGCCATGTGGTGGCCGTGGCGAAACGGGCCTCGAGCGGATGGCACGCAACGCGGTCGCGCCCGGGCAAGCTATCCAGCATGGCCTTTGGCATCATGGCAACGCCACCGGCAATCACGCAGGCCAGCATGCTGTGATAGGACTCGATTTCCATGATAGGCCCCATGGCACCGCCTGTCGCCGCAAACCAGGCCTCCAGCCTCAACCGGTAAGAGCAACCGGTTCGGAACGTAAATACAGGACGCCCTGCCACATCGGCTGCTGAATGTACCGGAGGATGATCAGCTCCGGTCACGAGCACCATGGGCTCCTCGAACAGCGGAACGCCTTCCAGGCCGTCATGCCGGGCAGGCCCATCAACCAACGCAGCATCCAGCCGTCCTTGCAGCAATCCATCGATGAGCTCGCCGCTGGGACCCGTCTGCAGTTGCAGCTCTACACTGAGATACTGCTGATGGTAGGCCGCAATCATGGCCGGAAGATGAATAGCGGCAGTACTGTACATCGACCCCAACACAAAGGCGCCCGCCGGTGCACCATCCTGCACGGCCGCTCGGGCCTCGTCCGCCAAGGCGAATAATCGCTGGCTGTACCCCAACAGTACCGTACCTGCCGGAGACAAATGCAGCCGCTGACGCTCGCGCTCAAACAAATCCACGCCCAGCTTGTCTTCAAGCTGACGCAGGCGCGTCGATAGATTGGAAGGCACCCGATTCAACAGCTCCGCTGCACGGGCAATGGATCCTGTTTCAGCCACCGCCTGAAAAATGCGCAGTTCAGCCAGCTCCATAACCATTCTCTTTAAGTGAACAACCCATTCTTATTTATTCAGTTTTAGAGAACCTTAACAAGCCCTACCCTATATACATCAATCAAGAATCTACATAGGGACTACTCATGACCGCCCTGCACCGCCTGCTTGCCTGCCTGGTCGCCCTGTCCGTTGCGATGGGCATTGGCCGCTTCGCATTGACGCCTCAGCTTCCGCATTTGATTGCGGAAGGCCAGATAGACCTGACAGCCGCAGGCCTGCTGGCTGCTGCCAATTACCTGGGTTATCTGGTAGGTGCATTGGACGCCTTCTTTGCTCGCCAGACCCGCTTCCGGCTCGTTGCCGGCCTGTGGTTATGTGTAGGGCTGACCCTTCTCTCGGTGTGGGCCGAAGGGTTCTGGCACCACGCCCTGCTTCGCTTTGGCGCGGGCCTGGCCAGTGCCTGGGTGCTGGTGATGGTTACCGGGCTCAGCCAGGGCGTAGCGGCACAGGCAAACATGCCGAAACTGGGCGCACTGGTTTTTGCTGGTCCTGGCGTAGGGATCGTACTGAGCGGCCTGCTGGCCCTGGTCACCAATCTGAACGGCCAGGGTTCGGCAACCCTGTGGCTGATCTATGCAGCGGTGGCGCTGGTGATGACTATCGCTGTACTGCCAGCCCTGCCGCGGGCGATTACTGCTCATGCAGTTACATCAACCAAGCCGATCTCGCCACGCATGGTCCGCCTGACAGCCGCCTATGCTCTGGTTGGCATGGGCTATATCGTTCCGGCTACATTTCTTTCCCAGATGGCTACGGCGCGCTTCCACGGCGAATGGGTAGCTGATCTGTTCTGGCCTGCCTTTGGTTTGGCGGCCGCACTGGGTGTGGTGCTGGCCAGCTTTCGTCGCCAGCGGCCCGGCGCCACAAGACGTTGGCTCATCGCGACTCTGTGGCTGCAAGCCGCTGGCGTCTTGCTATGCCTGCTACCCGGCATGAGTGCGCTGTTTATGGGTGTGCTGCTGTGTGGGGGGCCGTTCCTGGCCTCCATGCAACTGGTGATGCAGCATAGCCGTGAGTTGGCTCCAGAAACGCCTCACCGCAATGCCGGCCTGCTGACCGCTGCATTCGCAGGCGGCCAACTATTGGGTCCTCTGCTGGCGGCTGTCAGCAGCCATTTCAGTGGTGGGCTTGGCCCGGCACTCTGGATGGCGGGTGCCGGACTGATCGTGGCCGGAGGGCTGATGCTGCAACCAGCCCCTCAGGCCGCAACGCAGCCCTCCGCCAGCTGAGTTTCAATCGTCTTCGTAATCTCCGTAGCGCTCGTCCAGCATGCGATTCCAGCGATCCAAAAGGCGCAGCGCTACAATCGCCAGGATGGCAATGACAATCTTGTAAAGCTGGCTGTACCAGTCGAAGTTGGCCTCGCCTGCATCTGCCAACAGAGCGCCAATAAGCCGAACGCTGGCAGTCGACAACTGCAAAAAGACGATTAACAGCAAGGCAGCCCGTACCAGTTGAGGGCGGAACACTGCAAAGCCGGTGAACAATGCCAGACCGAATTGCAGGCCACCATAGAAGACCTGGGTTTCGGTAACCGAGGCGGAGTCCATGAGCAGCACTCCGCTGGCATTGGTCATTTCATAGGGCCTGAACCAATAGGCCAGCGCCAGACCCGCCCAGACCAGTGTCTGAACGATCAGAACCGCACGAGCAAAACGCGTGTAAAACATCCCCTGTTCTCCCTTGGGGTGTAGCCGCATGGGCCAAACCAGACAGATCCATTCAAAAAGCCAGAGAGCAACGAGCCTTCCGAACAGTCCTTAACAAGTAGAAGCACTTTGCACAGCGAAAGACCCAATGCCTCCTGCTCTTCGAGCGGCCGTGAGTTTATGCTGCCTGTATGCCAACCCGAAAGAGACCTTTACATGCGCCGCCTAGTTCTACTCGCCGCTTTGCTCGGCAGCACAGTTCACGCAGCCGAACCCTTGACGATTGACGTATACCGCGATCCCAACTGTGGCTGCTGTAGCCAGTGGATCAAGCATCTGGAGGCAAACGGCTTTGCCGTTCACGATCACATGGAACCCAACATGAGCGAACTCAAGGCCCGGCTGGGTGTACCGCCACGATTTTCGTCCTGCCATACTGGTGTGATCGACGGAACGTTTGTTGAAGGACACGTACCTGCCCACGACATTCTGACTCTTCGCCAGCGCCCTGACCTGCTTGGCGTAGCTGTACCCGGCATGCCCCTGGGTTCTCCTGGTATGGAGATGAGTAATCGGAAGGACGCCTATGAAGTGCTGGGGCTCAAAACGGATGGCAAGGATGAAGTGGTGTCACGGCACTAACGGCCCATGTCCCTTTCATAAACAGTACAACGCCTCCTTTATTGGATAAGGATCTGCAACCCTATGGCTTCCGAGACGCTCGGCTCTCCTCCTCTGGTACTTTCCATCCAGTCCCATGTTGCCTATGGCCATGTGGGCAATGCGGCGGCAACCCTGCCGCTACAATTGCTCGGCATTCAACCGGTCGTCGTCAACACCGTGCAGTTTTCCAACCATACGGGGTATGGCGAGTTCAAGGGACAGGTCTTTCCCCCTGAGCATATCCATGATGTGCTTGACGGGCTGAGAGCACGCGGCATTCTCGCGCGCTGTGATGCGGTCCTGTCAGGCTATCTGGGCGACGCCGCCATTGGTGAGGTCATCCTGTCCGTGGTACAGGAGATCCGAAAGAACAAGCCGGGCGTGCACTACCTTTGCGATCCGGTGATGGGCGACGTAGGCCGCGGCGTCTTCGTACGACCGGGGATTCCTGAGTTTTTGCGTCGACGGGCCATTGAGCAGGCCAGCCTGATTACACCCAACCATTACGAGTTCGAGCTGCTGTATGGAGCATCGCTGGCGTCGACAGAACATGCTATCCAAGCCGCTCGCGAGTTACTCGGCACGTCTGAATGCCCCGGCCCGGACACTATTGTCATAACCAGCCTGCGGACTCCAGATCTTCCACTTGACAAGCTCAGCACATTGGCGGTGACCGCTCGAAGTGCATGGATGGTACAGACCCCCTACGTTGAGCTGCAGCCGCTGCCTAATGGCATGGGCGATGTGTTTTCGTCCGTACTGCTGGGG
Source organism: Pseudomonas sp. LTJR-52 (assembly GCF_003691465.1). Taxonomy (NCBI): domain Bacteria; kingdom Pseudomonadati; phylum Pseudomonadota; class Gammaproteobacteria; order Pseudomonadales; family Pseudomonadaceae; genus Pseudomonas; species Pseudomonas sp. LTJR-52. Next base: position 1,673,615 of record NZ_CP033105.1, on the reverse strand, counting down.
CATCTGCTGGGGGGTCTCAGTACGCCTGAAGCCGTAGCCAGTGCCGTTAGTACACTCTATGCCCTGGTGGCCCGCACTACACCGGGTAGCCGCGACCTGCCCTTGATCGCAGCACGCGATCAGATCATGTCCCCAAGCGAGCACTTTGAGGCGATACGCCTGACCACCTGAGCCCTCTCATGATAAAGCCCGCATCAGGCGGGCTTTATCGGCGCTACGCTATCATCAGGGATTTTTGCCCGTGTTGGCAGCCGGCCCCATGCCCGGTGTTGAGCCTGCACCTGTGCCGTTAGTGTTGCTGTCCATTCCCATACCCGCCCCAGTGCCGGTATGGCTACCCTGGCTACGGTGCGTGCCATGATCCATGGTGTCAGGTCCTGTCTTCGAACCGGTGCTGTTATTCATGCCATCCGGGGTTGTGGTCCTCGCGCCTTTGCCATTGTTGGGTGAACTGCCAGAGTCGGCGCCTGGCGTCACATCATTGCTGTTCACGCTAGGGCTGGGTGTTACCGGCTCGGTCGGGGATGTCGGATCGGTCGGGCCGGTTTGAGCAAAGGCAGACGTGGAAAGCAGACCTGCCAACGCCGCTATAGCGAGTTTCTTGTTCATCGGGCACCTCCTGGCTCTTGTATGTGTGTGCCTAGGGTTTGGCATCAAGAGACTCAGGAGGTGCAGGTGCAGTGACCAGCGGTCAGGGAATGATCCGCTCGGCCCGCAGGCGATTGAACAGGTCGATGAAGGATGCCCGGCTGTCGTGATATCCCAGAAAGCCCAAGTCGCGGCTCTTGGTCATGTCGTTCAGGCATTCGATTTCACGTCCCAGGTCTGCATCGCTGTGCCACCAGGAGGCCAGCTTGCCTATGTCGGATTCGACGAGTTCATAGCGACGCGCCATCTCCTCCCATACCGGTCCGATGTCCTTCATCTGCTCTTCCAGCGGTTGACGCTCGTCTGGGCAGGGCGCAGCCTCCAGCTCGAAAAAGTCCGCGATCTGTGTCCACATCCAGCGCCAGCGAAATACATCGCCATTGACGGTATTGAGCGCCTGGTTCTGCCCGCTGGGCGACAACGCTGCCCACTCCATCTGGCGCGCCAAAAGACCGGCATCGGTGATATCCGTCAGGCCATTCCATTGCACCTTCGAGCCTGGGAATACAAAGGGACGTCCGGTCTCTTTGCAGATGCTTGCATAGATAGCCAGGGTCACGCCCATGTTCATGGCATTACTGCCACGCGCCATGCCGATCATGCTGTGAGAACGGTGCACGCTCCAGCTGAAGCCGCGGCGCTCAGCATGTTCAAAAAGGATGTCTTCCAGCGTGTAATAAAAGTTCTCGCCCGGCAGACGCGGGTGCTCCTCGCGGAATGGCGTCTCGGCGGCATTCTGACCATAGCTTTCGAATGGGCCCAGGTAGTGCTTGGTTCCTGTTACCAGCGCCATATGCTGAAGAGGCGCGTTTTCCAACGCCTTGCAGAGGTTGCGCATCATGGCACCGTTGGCCTCGACATTCTCTTTCTCGGTGTCGCGGCGGGTCCATGTACAGAAGAAGGCATGGGTAATGGGGAGATCCTTCAACGCGGCGGTCAGCGACTGCTCATCCAGCAGATCACCGGTCACAGGAATGACACCTTCCTGGTTTGAGGGCTTGCGAGCCAGGCCATACACCGTCCAGCCACTGGATATCAACACATTGGCCAGGTTGTAGCCGGAAATTCCCGTCACACCAACAATGAGCGCTGTACCTTTCAACATGAATATTCTCCACGATGGGGATGCCGGGCATCCGCATGAAACAAAGATGAGCCCTACCGACTACTGGCTTGGCATAAGCCGTCGCGTACACGTAGCCTTGTGGACTCACCTACCCTTGTTAGGAGCCCCTATGTCGCCATTGGTTTACTGGCATGTGGATGTTTTTGCGAATCGTCCGCTCGCGGGTAATGGGCTAGCCATCTTCCCGGATGCCTCGGGCCTGCCTGTCAGTACGCAGCAGAAACTGACCCAGGAGCTGCGCCAGTATGAATCCATCTTTCTTGAGCCACGGGCGCAGGCAAATACCTTTGGTGCACGTATCTTCACGATGGAGGAAGAGCTGCCTTTTGCCGGCCATCCGCTAATTGGAGCTGCCGCCCTGCTCCACCATCAGCATGGGCAGGCCGAGCAGGAAAGCTGGCGGATCGAGCTTTCGGAAAAAACGGTCACCCTGATGACCCACCGCGCCGCAACAGGCTATTACGCCGAGATGGACCAAGGCCTTGCCCAGTGGGGATGCCAGTTGGATCAGGCGCAGAGCCAGTGGTTTGCCCACGCCTTTTCACTACGACTGCGAGACCTTGATGCTGATTACCCGCCCATGGTTGTCAGTACCGGGCTTCCCTATCTGATCCTGCCGGTCAAAGGTAGCCAACTGGGCCGTGCGCGGATCGCAGCGCAGGATCTGGAGGCGCGTTTGCACGGTATTGGCGCGGCGTTTGTATATGTGCTGGATGTAGAACGTGGCGAAGGTCGCAGCTGGGATAATGCCGGCCTGGTAGAAGACATTGCTACAGGTAGCGCAGCGGGTGCAGCAGCGGCCTATCTGGTCCGCCACGGCTGCCAAGGCACTGGAAAGCCCTTCGTTATTCATCAAGGCGGTTTTACCGGGCGCCCCAGCCAGATGGATGTTTCTGTAGATGAACAAGGTGCCGTACGGGTAGGTGGACATGTTCACCTGCTGTCTCGCTCCGAGTGTGTGGTCGAACTGCGAGCTCGCCAAACGGCTGAGGGCTCGAGTCACCACGTTTCGTAACATTTTGGCGCACTCTGCCAAACGCCCGTGGTCTCACCCACAAAGCGTTCAAGCGAGGCGATGAGATGGATTGGGGTAAAGGGCGGCGTAGCGACAACGTTGAACAGGCCACCGGTGGCGGTGGCCGTGGGCTGCAAATCGGTGGTGGCCTCGGAGTTGGCGGGGTTCTACTGGTCGTGGTGTTCAGCCTGGTGACAGGCCAGGACCCGCTCCAGGTACTGAGCATGGTGACAGGTTCGGGCGGCGGAGCGCAGGTAGCCCAGCAAACCCAGGCGCCGGACGCCAACTCTAAACAGGTGGATTTTGTCCGCGCCATCCTGGGCGACACCGAAGACACATGGAGCGAAATCTTTGCGGCCCATGGAGAACACTATCAACAGCCCAAGCTGATTCTTTTCAACGGTCATGTGCAATCGGCCTGCGGCTCCGCCAGTGCCGCAACCGGCCCGTTCTATTGTCCGGCTGACCAGCAGGTTTATCTGGATCTTTCCTTCTTCGACGAGATGGAGCGCCGCTTCTCGGCAGCCGGGGATTTCGCCCGTGCCTATGTCATTGCCCATGAAATCGGTCACCACGTGCAGGACCTGGTCGGCACTACGGAAAAAATGCAGGCTGCTGAGCGCCGTGGCATGCCTGTCCAAGGTGCGCAGGGGTTATCCGTTCGCCTGGAACTGCAAGCCGACTGTTACGCCGGCGTTTGGGCAAATCATGCCCAGAAACGCCTACACTGGCTGGAGCCCGGTGATCTTGAAGAAGCCATCAACGCAGCCCATGCCATTGGTGACGACCGTCTCCAGGAGCAGGCTCAAGGGCGCGCCGTTCCCGACTCGTTTACCCACGGCACCTCCGAACAACGGGCCCGCTGGTTCAGGACCGGATTCGACAATGGTGCGGTAGAGCGCTGCGATACGTTTACAGCGTCTCGTTTATAACCTTGCAAAGGCGGGTACCCGATCGATCGGATCGGTACCCCTCTCTCAAGCCCGCGCGATGCGCTGCGCCAGTGCGAAACAGTCCACGGCATGATCATCAGCCAGCTCTGGCCAGGTATTCTCCGGTGCGTTGACCAATACCGTACGCGTACCGGCTGCGCGGCCACACTCCAGATCAATTCGATGATCGCCGACCATGACCACGTCGCTCGGCTGCACCTGCCAGCGCTCGATAAAATGCTGCAGCCCACCTGGATGCGGCTTGGGTGGCGCCTCGTCTCGCCCAAGCACTTCCGCCCGATTGAAACACTCGGCAATACCAATAGCTTCCAGCGTTACATAGGCCAACTCCTGAGCATTACGGGTCAGGATACCGATCCGGCAGTTGCGCGCACATAACGCCTTGATCAGCTCAACCGCCCCTGGGGCAGGCTTGGAACCCATAGCCAGCTCCCGCTCATGCTCAAGCAGCCAGGCATGCTTGGCCTTGCTGTCCGCCTCGGGCAAGGCGGCCAGGTAATGGAGGATATCAGCCTCAGGTGGTATCTCCAGGGCACGCCGAATGGCTGCGAAATCATGCACGGCAACCGTCAAGGTACCGTCCATATCAAATACCCAATGGGTGTAGTCACAAAGGTTCATGGTCTTCCTAAGTCAGAGATTGGGGAACTGCGCCGCACCTCTTTCCGTCAAGACAGTAGGTACTTCTTACGCAGGCGATGAATTCGCAATGAAGACGACAGTACACGCACTTTTGTTCGATGTGTTCGGCACCGTAGTTGACTGGCGGGGCAGTTTAATCGCCTCACTTGAGTCCTTTGGGGAGAAAAACGGCCTTAAAGCCGACTGGCCTGCCCTTGTCGATGCCTGGCGAGCTGAGGCCTACGGCCCGCTGATGGATGAGATTCGCGAGCGAACGCTACCCTGGACGCCGCTTGACGATCTGCACCGTGTGGCGCTTGAGGAACTGCTGCCCCAATACGGACTGGTTGGCCTGACCAAGGCTGAAGTGGACTGGATTCATCGCCTCTGGCATCGCCTCAATCCCTGGCCGGATGCCGTCCCCGGTCTGACTCGACTCAAGCAGGGCTATAGCATCAGCGCCTTGTCCAATGGCAACGTTGCCATGTTGGTCAATATGGCACGCCACGGCGGCCTTCCCTGGGACATGGTATTCGGCGCGGATCTGTTCAATCACTACAAGCCTGATGCCGAATGTTACCTCGGCGCCTGCACCCTGCTGGGCCTTGAACCTGAGCGAGTCATGCTGTGTGCGGCTCATAACAATGACCTTCAGGCAGCCAGTGAGCTGGGTCTGCGGACGGCCTTTATTCAGCGCCCTCTGGAAAAAGGACCAAAAGGTTCGATCGAACAGCCAGCCGACGGCTGGGATCTGGTTGCCAGTGACTTGCAGGATCTGGCCGATCAGCTAGGAATGAAAACAACAACCCACGAGGATGAACCATGACGCTGACCGTTGCCCTGATCGCCCCAGGCTCCATGGGCGCTGCTGTGGGCCGCTATTTGCGCGATCACGGCCTGGATGTCTGCACCACCCTGGCTGGCCGCAGCGTGGCTACCCGCGAGCGCGCCGCAGCGGCAGGGTTGCGTGAGGTCGAACAGGAACAGCTGGGTGAAGCCGATATTCTGCTCTCCATTGTGCCGCCGTCCGAAGCCTTACCGTTGGCGCAAGAGCTGGCCCCTATATTGGGCCGCATGAAAAAGACCGTTTATGTGGACTGTAACGCTATTGCTCCAGCCACCGTCGAGCAGGTCGGTCAGACCCTTACCGATGCAGGATGCGCCTTCGTCGATGCGGCCATCTTTGGCACGCCTCCTTCGCCTGAACGAACGTGCCCCTCCTTCTATGCTTCAGGCGAGCATGCCGCTCGATTTGCCCAGCTCAACGACTATGGCCTTCCGGTGAAGGTATTGGAAGCGCCCATCGGTGCCGCGTCAGGACTCAAGATGAGTTATGCCGGTATCACCAAGGGGTTGACCGGCCTTATCGCTGCCATGGTGCAGGCTGCCGAGCGCAGTGGTTCCGGCCAGGCATTGCGCGATGAACTCAAATGCAGCCAGCCGATGCTCTACGAGTGGGCTAACGAGAAACTGCCCGACATGTACCCCAAAGCCTACCGTTGGGTAGCAGAAATGGAAGAAATCGCTGCCTTTGCGCAAAAAGACCGTCCCAGCGAGGCACTGTACCTTGCCATGGCACAGCTCTATTGGCGCCTGGCCGAAAACCGGGCAGCCGGCGCCGGAAACGATGTGGCAGAACTGGAAAAGTGGCTGGCGCGTTGAAGCAGTGGATTAACGGCAGCGCCGATGCTGATTACGTTGCCGGTTGTGCCACATAGCTAAGCACAAAGGTTACGACGCCACACGCATCCAGAGGCTCATCGCGACCGTAATTGATTGGGCGCGCCTGACGCCCACCCAACAGCAGGCGACCGCCTTGGTTGTCGTGCGTGAGTCGGCGTATTTCATACTGGCCGTTCACATCCATGATCACCAGATGCCCCGGTCGGCATTCTACTGCCCGATCGATAATTAGCCGATCTCCCGGATAGATCCCGAACTCCAGCAGGCTTTCATCATCCACCATCACCACCCAGATTGGTGACTCGTCCAACCCCACCAGCCTATCCAGCGAGATGGCGTTTTCTTCCCATTGACCCGCCGCAGACTGAAAGCCGCTGATCCGCAGAGAGTCCGCCTCGGGCAATAAATGGCGAAGCCGCTCGCTTCGCCCTAGTACGGTAATCGACATACCTTATGACCCAGATAACTGTATATGCGTACAGATACCAGAGCAGCAACCTCAGGTCAATCAAAGACTTAAACCGCAACCCAATGATCCAGATCTACCGCGCGATAACGCTGCAAGGGAGCCTGATAACCACGTGGCTTGATAGGGTCAGGCGTTTCGACGTCCTTGAGCAGGCTTTTAAAGTCCTTGCGGTGATCTACATCCGGCATGGGCACAGCAGCCAATAGCCGCCGCGTATAAACATGTTGCGGATTTCCAAGCACTTGATCACGCTGACCGATTTCAACGATCTGACCGCAAAACATGACCGCCACACGATGACAGATACGCTCGACCACTGCCATGTCGTGGGAAATAAAGACGTAGCTCAGCTGATATTCCCTCTGCAAGCGCTCCAGCAGATCGAGCACCTGTGCTTGTACGGACACATCGAGCGCCGATACGGACTCATCCGCAATGATGACCTTGGGGTTGAGCGCCAGCGCACGGGCAATACAGATACGCTGCCGCTGTCCGCCCGAAAACATATGCGGGTAGCGCTCCATTGCCTCAGCCGGTAAGCCAACCTGATCCAGCAATTGGGCGACACGCCTCTTACGGGCCGCAAGATCGCCTTGTCCATGAATAAGCAAAGGCTCGCCTACGAGATCCAGGATTGTCTTGCGCGGATTGAGGGAGGCGTACGGATCCTGAAAGATCATCTGGATATCTTGCCGCACCGGCTTGAGCGCATTGCCGACAAGCCCATTCAACTCCCGCCCCATGAGCTTCACGCTGCCCTCGTAACTCAACATGTTCATAAGCGCTCTGCCGGTCGTGGACTTGCCGCAGCCGCTCTCCCCTACGATTCCCAAGGTTTCGCCCTGGTGCAGATTGAAGCTTACGTTTTCCACCGCGTGAACGTTGCGAGCTTCCTCGAACCAGCCGCCCCGCAGCGGAAAGCGCACGGTGAGGTCTTGAACCTCCAGCACTACTGGCTGCGTTGCTCGCGATTCAGGTTTGGCGGCTGTGCCCAGTACCGGCACGGCCGCCAGAAGCTTTTGCGTATACGCTGCCTTGGGCGTCTTAAAAAGCTCGCGTACCGGTGCCCGCTCCTCCATCACGCCCTGATTCATCACCACGACCTCATCGGCCATTTCCGCCACCACGCCCATGTCATGGGTGATCATCAACAGCGTGGTGCCAAACTCGCCCTGTAACTCGCGCATGAGTTCAAGGATCTGGGCCTGAATGGTGACGTCCAGGGCTGTGGTAGGCTCATCGGCAATCAGCACCCGCGGACGGCAGAGCATCGCCATGGCGATCATTACCCGTTGCCGCATTCCGCCGGACAACTCGTGGGGATATTGCGTAAGGCGCTTTTCCACCTGGGGTACACGCACCGCGTCGAGCATTTCACGGGCACGCTGCCGCGCCTGACCACGACTCACCGCCTCATGTCGATGTACCGTCTCCTCCAGTTGCTGGCCGACGGTCATCAATGGGTTGAGCGACGTCATGGGCTCCTGAAAGATCATGCCGATGTCCTTACCCCGGAGCGCCTGCATCTGCCGCTCGGGCAGATCCAGCAGATTCTGTCCCTCGAAAAGGATAACGCCGCTGGGCAATCGCGCCATCTTGGGCAGCAACCCCATGATGGCCAGCGAGGTGAGGGATTTACCACTGCCGGACTCTCCGGCGATACACAGGGTCTTGCCACTGTGCAGGGCAAAGCTGAGGTCATTCACGACGCGCCTGCTACCAAACTCGATGGACAGGTGCTCGACCGACAGCAAAGGCCGGGGTGTCTCGGCAGTCATGGCATTACCTCAGTTGAAGACTACTTTGGGGAAGTAGAACGAGACCACCCAGTTCGGCATGTCCACCACTTCACTGATTCGCAGATCACCGCAGACCGAGCACAGCATGTAGGCTTGCTCGGCCGGCATGCCGTGTTCACGGCAGAGCCAGTCGATTGTGCTACTCACCGCCTGGCGAGCCGCATCCATCAGGTCAGACGCGACGCCGGTAAAGGCCTCGTACCCCATGGCATCCAGGTGACGGGTTACCGGCCCTGGCGTACTGAAGCGCGGTGCGGCCAAGGGAGTGGACTTGATAAGGTCCAGCTTTACCACCACATCCATGGCACTCTCGATGGCCGTCCCACAGACCTCGCCATCCCCTTGGGCCGCATGGGTATCCCCTATTGAAAACAGCGCCCCCTCCACCTCCACGGGCAGATACAGCGTAGTGCCGGCGGCCAGATCGCGGATGTCCAGGTTGCCTCCCACGCGACGGGGCGGGACGATGGAGTGCAGCCCTGGCGCAGCCGGAGCAACGCCAAGGGTGCCTGCAAACGGCTTGAGCGGGACTTTGCCGAACTGGCCGAACGCAGCGGGTGCCAGGCTCTCCTTATCGTAATGCCACAAGGCCAACGCCGGTTCCTTGAACTGATCGGCCAACAGGCCAAAGCCTGGAATATTCGCGGTCCAGCCAAAGCCGCAAGGCTTGAAGCTGTCGATCGTCACCTTGAGTACATCACCCGGCTGGGCACCTTCGACAAAAATCGGCCCGGTAACCGGATTGATCTTGTCGAACGGCATCGTGGACACATCGGCGGCGACCGACTGCGCGTTGAAGTAGCCGTTGGAGGAGTCATGGCACTGAAACTCCAGTTCGGTTCCGGGCGCTACTCGAGCCGTTGGCTCGAAGCTGTTGTCCCAGCCGAAATGGCTGTTGATGCTATGGATCGTTTTAACCAAGCAGTTCTGGCACATTCACTTCACCCAGATATAGTCGTAGTTGACGGGGACGTGGACAGGGTCGACATACAGCGCATCGTCACCTCCCATGCGAGCAGATCGCACGGTAAAGCGCTGCTCGTTGAAGATCGGCACCCACGGCGCATCGGCCATGACATCGGTAAAGATCTTTTTCCATAAGGCAATCCGCTCGGCCTGCTGCTCGGGTCTGGCCATCGAATCAGCCCTTTTCGCTTCGGCATCCAGCGCCTTGTTGCAGTACAAGGCCCAGTTCCAGCCACCCGCTACCGCTCCCTCGCACCCCAGGATAGGACCGTAGAAATTCGATGGATCGGGGAAGTCGGCGATCCAGGCCATACCGCCCGACCACACCATAGGTGCCTTGTCTTTCTCGCTTCCTGCCGCAATCACGTTGGCCTGCGCCAGGGACTTGATCTGTGCACGAATACCCACTTTGGCCAAATCCTGCTGGATGGACTGGGCGATACGTGGCTGCGGGTCGGTATTCATCACATACAGCTCGGTATCGAAACCGTTGGGAAAGCCTGCATCGGCCAGGAGCTTCTTGGCGCCCTCCACATCGTAAGCATAGCCCTTGTACGCAGCGTCATACCCGGGCATGGCCGGCGGCAGTGGCTGGTTGGCCGGCTTGGCGCGACCATTGATGATGCGAACGATCCGGTCCTTGCTGATCGCCATGTTTACGGCCTTTCGAACCTCAAGTTTGTCGAACGGAGGCAACGTGGTCTTCAGCGTGAGGTATCCCGTTTGTAACTGGTCACCGATGACCATCAGCTCCTTCTGCTGCGGGTTATTCTTGAATTGCAGAAATTGCGCGGGGGGCACACCATCCCCGGCGATGTCCACTTCACCCTTTTGCAGGCGCATCAGGGAGACCGTCGGGTCCTGGCCGATCTCGAACTTGATGCTATCCAGATACGGTACGCCAGCATGGAAGTAGTTCGGGTTCTTCTTGAAGACCAGCTGCTGGCCCAGTTTCCACTCGGCCAGCTCGAAGGCACCGGAACCTACCGGATGCTTGCCGAAGTCAGCGCCCCACTGTTCGACCGCCTCTTTCGGAACGACCGAGGCGAAGTTGATCGCCATGATGTGCAGGAAGGTAGCGTTAGGCTGATTCAGCTTTATCTTGACGGTGTATTCATCAGGCGTCGTGACCCCGCTCAGCGTCTGGCTCTTGCCAGAGGTCATGTCTTCATAGCCCTGGATGGACGAGAAAAATCCGGCGCCCGGACTCTGGGTTTTCGGGTTGACGGCCCGCTCCAGGGAATATTTCACGTCGCTGGCCTTCAACTCGCGACCATTATGGAATTTGACGCCTTTCTTCAGCGTAAAGGTGTACTCGGTGCCGTCATCGGAGACGGTGTACTGTTCAGCCAGTGACGGGACCAGCTCCGTCGTGCCGGGCTTGTAGTCGACGAGCCTGTCAAACAGGCTTTTAATCATGGACCAGTTTTGCCAGTCGTAGCCAATGGCTGGATCCAGCGTCGCCACATCGTTCTGATAGGTGATGACCGCCTCGCCGCCCGTCTTGGGTTCGGCCGCCAGCAGGTTGCCAGCGAACAGCGTAGCCGCAATGGCCAGGGATAAAGCGTTCCTTCTCATGCTCCTGCCTCTTTTTAGATGTCGTTAGTGCTTTTTCACATCGATACGCGGATCAACCAGCGGAATCACCAGATCAGCCAGCAGATTGCCTACGACAATCGCCACGGCCGAGACGGTCGTAACGCCAACAATGACGGGAATGTCCACTTGCTGAATGGCCTGCCAAGCGAGCTGACCAATGCCAGGCCAGCCGAACACTGACTCCACGACCACCAGCCCACCCATAAAAATGCCGATATCGATTCCGATCATCGGAATGATTGGAACGATGGCATTAGGCAGCACATGGCGAAACACCACACGCAGACGACTCAGCCCCTTGGCCCGCGCCGTCCGAATAAAGTCCTGATGCAAGGCCTCGATCATGGAAGAGCGCACCATCCGCGAGTACCAGCCGCTCCCCAGGAGCCCCAGTGTCAGAGCAGGCAACAGAATATGGCGAAACTCGCCATACCCGCCCATGGGAAACCAGCCAAGCTTTAAAGCAAAGAAGTACAGAAAAAGCATGGCGGCGATGAACTGGGGGGACGACACGCCTATGAAGGAAAAGGCCATGAGCAGGCGGTCGGCAAACGAATCCCGCTTGAGCGCGGCGATAATGCCCAGGCCGATCCCGATGATCAGCTCGAACAGGATGCCCATCCCCATGAGCTGCAGCGAAGGCACAAGACGTGAGCCGATCAGCTCAGAGACCTCCGAGCGCTGGATAAAGGAGCGCCCCAGGTCGCCGTGTAACAGCCCTTTCAGGTAGTTGAAGTATTGCTGGTAGAACGGTAGATCCAGCCCCAACTGATGGCGAATGTTCTCGACCACCTCGGGTGTCGCGCTGCGCCCGGCGATCTGTCGCGCCGGATCGGCCGGCAGCATGAACAGGAGCAGATAGGTAATCAGCGTAACCCCTAGCAGGATCAGCAATGCGTACGCCACTCGGCGGGTCATGAAGGTCAACATCAGCCTCTCCCCTTCAGCGTCGGATCAAGGGCATCGCGCAACGCGTCACCGACCAGATTGAACGACAGCGACAGCAGTACGATGGCCGCCCCGGGAAACAGCACCAGCCAGGGCGCTGACGTAAAGTAGGTCTGACTTTCAAAAATGATGTTGCCCCAGCTGGGTGTTGGCGGTTGAACCCCCACACCCAGAAACGACAACGTAGCTTCCAGCAATACGGTGGTGGAGATGCCCAGCGTGGCCCAGACCAGAATCGTAGGGACCAGATGCGGTAATAGGTGGGAAAACAGAATGCGCATGGAGCTTGCACCCAGGGTACGCTCGACCTCAACGAAATCCCGCGCCGACAGCGCCACGGTTTCCGAATAGATCACCCGGGCGATCTGCACCCAGTTCACCATGGCGATGACCAGCGCCACAATCCACACGCTGGGCTGAAAGATGGCCGCCAAGGCGATGGCCAGCAGTAGCGCCGGAAAAGCCATCATGAGGTCGGTGAACCGCATCAGAATCGTTCCGAGCCAACCGCGTATGAAGCCCGCCGCAAGGCCGACCAGCGTGCCGATCAATACGGCAATCCCATTGGCCAGTACGCCGATGAATAAGGAGGTTCGTGCGCCATAGAGCAGACGCGACAGCAGATCACGGCCCAGCAGATCCGTTCCCAGGTGATACGTCGCGTCCGGCGGTAATGGCGCACCTTCCAGGGTCAGCCCCTCGATGAACTGCTCAGAAGGATCATAGGGCGCCACCCAGGGCGCCAGTACAGCCAGCAACACGATTGCCACAATGAACAGCAATGCGATCACGACGGAGGGCCGACGGTACAAAGTGGCTACGCCCGTCATGAGCGAGCCTCCCTTGCATCTTGCCGATGCGCCTGGGTCAGATCCAGGCAGATCTCTTCCAGGCTCCGGTTGGTTTGCATCGAAAGGTGACGGATACGCTCGTAGGCCTGGGTTTCAGTGATCTCCAGCTCGACCATCAGCCAGGCCAGCGCCTGAGCCACGAGGGGGCGGCTGTCCACCTTGTCTTGCAGACCTACGACTTTCTGCTGCTCATCACGCAGCCGGTCGCGCAGCCCGATGGCCATCATCAGCGTGGTATAAACCGAGCCCTGCGTGATGGGCTTGTTCAGCATCGCAGTTGCGCCTAACTCCAGCGCACGCTGAATTTGTGACAGCGTCTCGTGCTGGGTCAGTGCGATGATCGGCAGAGCGCGTCTATTCGCCTCGGCCAACAGCTCGGGGCTGGCGAACTGATCCAGCTCCACGACCAGCGCCAATACATCATTCAGGCCGGTTTCGGCATCCTGCGCCACGACCGACGCCGCAACACCCAGACGCTGCAGGCTTTTTTGCAGACTCGCCTGGGCGCGCTCATCACAATCCACCAGCAGCAAACGGGTATTCTCGAAATCGGGACGCTCAAGCAGAGTCATTTGACGATCCTCAAATGGCGGGACGGTACGGCGTGCCGCCGGGTACGAAATACGCTGAGGTCAGTCGCCGTCAGGTACGGGTCCGCCTCACATAATGTGGGCTCGACATGCCGGATCACGAAGCGCTCGTCTTCAAGCTCGGCGATGTAGCATGGCAGGCTGGTGTGGTTGTTGCGGGGCGATACCTGTAGGTCGCCCAACGCTGTTTTCACCGGTGCGGCATACAGGGCTTTGCATACCTCGGCTGGTGTATCGTTGCTGCCTCTCTGGCAGGCCTCCGCCAGCAGATACACTCCGGCGTAGGTACAGGCGTAATAGTGTGAATAAGGGTGCGGCCCATGCCGACGGCGTTGGCGCAAGCTGAACACCGGGTCCACTGCCTCGAAGTAAGGACCGCAGGAAAACAGCCGCAAGGCCTGCATGCGTCCCAGCTCGACCAGCTCCCCTTCGGTAAAGTTGCAGCTGAGCACCGGCAGGCGCATATCACGCTCGACGCACACCTGGTCCAGCTGCTGCAAAAAGGCATAAGAAGATTCGCCAACCAGGTTGTTCAGTACGAACGTTGGCCGACTGGTGAGTAAACTTTCGATCACCTCGCCAAACGCAGTAATGCCCAAGTGGAAATACTTCTCACCACAAGTGACGCCACCCGCTGCCTCCATGATTTCGCGGGCAATGCGGTTGCTTTCCCAACCCCATACGTAGTTGGAGCCAATCAGCATGGCTCGGTCACCAAATGCCTCGATGGCAAAACGCAGCAGGGGAATCAACGTCTGGTTAGGACAGCCCCCGAGGTATAAGACGTTTTCGCTGCTTTCGAACCCTTCATAAGGGCATGGAAACCAGAGCAGACTGTTGCGCTGCTCAAGATCAGGGATGATGTCCTTACGGCTGGCCGAAGTGATAGGCCCGAAAATGTGTCGGACTCCCTGTGCATGCAACTCAGCCAGCCCTTCACTGTAGCGCTCTGGTCTACCTTCGGGGTTGAAATGATGCAGACGAAGCTCAAAGTCCAGGTGACCGCTTTCATTAAGCTCGGCAATGGCATGCTCTGCACCCGCTAGGGCATTCCGGCCCATACGCCGGTAAGTGCCGTCGGTAGAGAGTAAAGCGCCAATCGATACCACCTTACGGTGCATTTTTTCGCTCCAAAAAAAAGCCCGAACAGGTGTCGTGAAACACGTGTTCAGGCTTCGTTACCCGGGCGCATCGGGGCGCATAAAGAGTCAAGGCTTACAGGCACATCGCCATGCTTTGTGAAATAGATAAGAAAAAATGATGCCAACTCTCCTTCTATCAGGGAACAAGGGCTCTAGCTCGCGCTCTAACCGCTTGCCTCCTCTGATGACGTGCACCACTTTCAGGCATGATCAGACGGGAAGGCCCTGATTCGGAGCGTTTCCATACTTGGAAAGTGTTTCGAAAGGCCCCATTCATTAGGGCTGACAAATAACGCAATACATTAAGAATAGGTGACAAGACCGTTTAGGCCTTATATAAATAGGGCTTAGCCTGATGGCCGTTCAGTATCTTTTCAACTTGGCCATCGACTCGTGCGGTCAGTAGCAATACACGCTCGCCCTGAGCTTGTATCAACCGCCTTGACTACAACAAATAGTGAAGATTTAAATAAAGTGACGAAAGAAGAACTTCGCGCCGAACTGGAACGCCAGGCCCAGCGCTTTCAAAACATCTATGGTGGTGAAATCACCACATACGCGGCTCAATCAACTCCTGACCGTAAACCCTGGCGGAAACGTCCCAGCGTCATGGACCGGGTCTACGAAGCGGAAGTGCAGAAGATCGCTGAACAAAAAGCTCAGTCCGAGCAGGACGTTCACGAACAGGAAGCCTGACCGGCAACTGTTGTCTACCAAGACTAGAAGGCGCTCGCCTCACTTAATGACAAAAGAGGCATTGTCATGCCTCTTTTGTCACTGCCTTTACACTGATCCCTTTGCCGACACGCCAATTGAGCTGACGGCTACTCGACTTATTTCTATTTCCTTTAACCCGCCTGAACTCCCTATCAGGGCTATCCAGGCAGACTCGAAGGAAAAGAATCAGTGCTGATGATGATGCTCATGGGCGTCAGGCGCGTCATCCTGAACAGCCACCTGTACTTCAATATTGCCTGCCTTCTCGAAATGCAGCGTCAGCGGAAAACGCTGTCCTGCAACCAGAGGCTGCTTGAGCCCGACCAGCATCAGGTGATTACCCTGAGGCTCCAGGCGCAACTCGGCACCGGACGCGATCTCGGCCCCCTGCTCCATATGGCGCATGCCCATCATCCCATCCTTGTTGATAGTGGTGTGCAGTTCGGCACTTGCTGCGACAGGCGAATCAGCGCTTAACAGTCGATCCGCCTGCTTACCGTGATTGTGCACGACAAAGTAAACCGCTCCGGTGGGCGCCCCGGGAGGCGTAGCGCGTGACCAGGGATGATCAATATGCAGCTGGCCCGTTTCATATTCATGTGCCATGGCATAAGGCGTGAGAAGCAGTGCAGCAACAAGACTCAACAAAATACGCATAAAAATACCTTACAGGCGTCAGACGCCAGCGTGAACAAAACAGAATTACCGTGCCGTCGAGGCACCTAAAATATCGAGTTGCTCAAACACCTGCGGGCGGCGCCCGGGTCATGGCCCCTATAAAAACGGGCAGCCGCGCAAAGCCCCGTGCAGCCAGGCCCAGGTATGCCGGGCTGTCATACAGTGTGCGCGGCGGACGTATGACGAATTCAGATGAAAGCGGCGGATTATTGAACAGCAGATCGCAATAGCCGCATTTCTCCCAGACATACACCCAGTGTGGCGTCTGTGTAATCTGCAAGGTATTCGATACGGACGGCTGCTTGTCCAGAGAATGGGTCATGCCATCGTGATGATGCTCATGCCTGTGGACGTGATGGGCTGCCAGAGCCTGGGACACCACCGGTGCGACAAAGGCCATGGCCATGGCAAACAAGCCAAGCCAGGCAAAACGTCGCGGGCGCCTCTGCGGTATCACGTATCAGCTTCCAGTCTCAGTGAGTCATTATGGTCGCATGTTTGATATTCCCAAGCGACCAGACATCCGAACCATCGCTCGGACACCCTTTACGCGCATCAAAAAATAATCCAACAAACCCCTAATTTTTAACTTTTTATTGCTTTAAAAAGCATCTGGCGATGATTTATACCAATTTTTTAAACATGCTTGCCATTCAAGGCATTCCTCACTAGTGTTGAGGGTATGACTACTTCACATACCCTCATCCTGCTACGGCAACACGCCTGCCTGCGTCTGGTCAGTCCGCGACTGCGACCCTGAACTCGACACACATCGAATTCACTTGCCGCAGTGCTTTCTAGCGCCATGACCGGCAATTCAACTATGGCGCCGCTCTTACGGTCGCGGAAAGAAACAAGAACTAAAGGATTATTCTCATGGCCATGCTCAACGATCCGTCCAAGAAATACCGTGCATTTCCCACTATCGACCTGCCCAACCGCACCTGGCCGTCCAAGACCATTACCGAAGCGCCTATCTGGCTGAGTTCGGACCTGCGTGATGGAAACCAGTCTCTGATCGAGCCTATGGACAGCGAGAAGAAAATGCGTTTCTTCAAGACGCTGGTGCAGGTAGGCGTAAAGGAAATCGAGGTAGGCTTCCCATCAGCCTCGCAGACCGATTTTGATTTTGTCCGTGAGCTGATCGAAAACGGCCACATTCCGGATGACGTTACCATTCAGGTATTGACCCAGGCGCGGGAGGACTTGATCGAGCGCACCTTCGAGTCGTTGAAAGGTGCCAAGCAGGCAATCGTGCACTACTACAATGCCTGCGCGCCCAGCTTCCGTCGCATCGTCTTCAACCAGGACAAGGAAGGCGTCAAGGCAATTGCCGTCAATGCCGGTCGTGTCATCAAGCGCCTGGCTGATGCCAATCCGCAGACGCAATGGCGTTTCGAGTACTCACCTGAGGTATTCAGCTCCACGGAAACGGATTTTGCCGTCGAAGTATGCAATGCCGTGATTGACGTTTTTCAGCCGACGCCACAAAACCGCCTGATCCTCAACCTGCCCGCCACCATCGAGGCGGCCACGCCAAATGTCTATGCGGATCAGATCGAGTGGTTCTGCCGTCATGTCAATCGTCGCGACAGCGTGCTTGTCAGCCTCCATACTCATAACGACCGCGGTACTGGCGTTGCAGCCAGCGAGCTGGGCCTGATGGCAGGCGCCGATCGTGTCGAGGGCTGCCTGTTCGGCAATGGCGAGCGCACCGGCAACGTGGACCTTGTGACACTGGCTCTGAATCTTTATACCCAGGGAGTCGATCCCAAACTGGATTTCTCCGACATCGATGCCGTGCGCAAGGTGGTCGAGGAATGCAATCAGTTGCCGGTTCATCCCCGCCATCCCTACGTGGGTGATCTGGTGCACACGGCGTTTTCGGGCTCACACCAGGATGCCATCCGCAAAGGCTTCGTCCAGCAGAAGCCGGACACCCTGTGGGAAGTACCCTACCTGCCGATCGACCCCGCCGACATTGGTCGCAGCTACGAGGCGGTCATTCGGGTCAACAGCCAGTCCGGCAAGGGTGGTATCACCTATCTGCTTGAGCAGGAATATGGCATTACCTTACCGCGTCGGATGCAGATCGAATTCAGCCAGGTCGTTCAGAAGGAAACCGATCGCCTGGGACTGGAAATGACGGCACAGCAGATTTACGACCTGCTTGATAACGAGTATCTGAAGGCCGTTTCGCCTTACCAGCTCAAGCGCCACCGCCTGCAGGAAGAGAATGGTATCAGTGCGGTCAACGTTGAAGTCATGGCCAAGGGTGAAACCCAGCATTGGCAAGGCACCGGCAATGGCTCACTGGAGGCGCTGGTGTCAGCGTTGCCGGTCCAGATCGAAGTCATGGATTATCATGAGCACGCCATTGGTGCGGGCGCCAATGCCAAGGCGGCAGCTTATATTGAGGTCCGCCTGGACGGCGGCCGTCCGTTGCATGGCATCGGCATTGACGAAAACCTGACAACCGCCAGCTTCCGCGCACTCTTCAGTGCCCTGAACCGCGCCGTCTCCCAGATACAGTAACGCCTTTGGCCCCGGTCAATGACCGGGGCCCCACCCTTTCGCTCCTCCTTCCTTACGCCCGCGTCCAGAACGATCCCTGCTCACTCTAGTCACACCTCCTTTGAGGTCTGTTCGCCGCTTGGCAGCGGACGGTCCTATCGTCGTTAAAAGGAGAACACCATGAGCACACGTCAACTCGGTCAATCCGGCCTGCACGTTTCTCCACTTGCCTTGGGTGGGAACGTATTCGGCTGGACGCTTGATGAAGCCAAGTCGTTCACTCTACTTGATGGGCTAGTCGACCACGGGCTCAACTTCATCGATACGGCTGACGTCTACGAGCGCTGGGTACCCGGCAATCAGGGCGGTGAGTCGGAAACCATCATTGGCAACTGGTTGAAGAAGAGCGGTAAACGCGACCAGATCGTTCTGGCTACCAAGGTCGGTATGGATATGGGGGACGGTAAGAAAGGTTTACGCGCCGACTATATTCAGCGGGCCGTAGAGGACTCCCTCAAGCGCCTGCAAACCGATCATATCGACCTGTATCAGGCCCATATCGACGATTCTGATACGCCTTTGGAAGAAACCCTGCAGGCCTTGGCCAAACTGGTCGAGCAAGGCAAGGTCCGCGCTATCGGCGCATCCAACTACAGTGCCGAGCGCCTACGCGAAGCGCATCAGATCGCCCAGCGTCTTGGGATTCCGGGTTATATCAGTCTTCAGCCTCACTACAACCTCTACGAGCGCGAGGACTATGAAAAGAATCTTGAGCCTGTGGTACAGGAATTGGGGCTGGGTGTGATCAGCTACTACTCATTGGCCAGCGGCTTTCTGACCGGCAAGTACCGCACCAAGGATGATATCAAGGGTGCCCGCAGCGATTCCGTGAAGAAATACATGACCGAGCGAGGCGTTACGATTCTGTCAGCTCTGGACGAAGTGGCTGAGGAGTATGACGCGACCCCAGCTCGTGTAGCCCTTGCCTGGCTTATGGCACGTCCCAGCGTCACGGCCCCCATTGCCAGCGCCACCTCTCTTGACCAGCTCAAGGAGTTGGCAGAGGCCACCCGCCTTCAATTGAGTGCCGAGGATATCAGCACGCTGGATCACGCCAGCGCGTACTGATATTTGGCGCTTCGAAAGACGTCGCGTTCTATTTCCTGGCTCAAGTCTCCCTGCGGTAGCCCGCAGGGAGACCCTGTCGTGTTTGTTCTTTAGCTAACGAAGCGAAAGCTTTCGCTCTAGAACAAGGTCTTAGCGAACGTCTTTTTACTGTAATGGTCCATTCATGGGCACAGGGAGAGAACATCTGAACGCATGAGCCTGCATTATCCTTTTTACCCACAATGCTCATGTCGGTGGTTTCAGACGGTTCTTATAAGAAGCCGAACGGAGGAAGCTCCATCGTGCATATTGCTGATATGACCATGTTTTATGCACCTGCCAGCGGCGGTGTGCGCACATATATTGATGCCAAACACCGCCGTCTACGTCGTTATCCTGGAGTTCAGCACAGTGTGCTTGTTCCAGGAGAAAGCTATCGACAAAACGGCGGAATCTATGAGATTCCATCGCCCCCCCTACCCTTTGGAAAGGGCTACCGCTTTCCAGTCCGACGCGGTCCGTGGCGCAACGTACTGCACGAGCTGCAGCCTGATCTGATTGAAGTGGGCGATCCTTACATGACGGCCTGGGCAGCACTGGACGCAGGTCGCCGGCTGGACGTACCCGTTATCGGTTTCTATCACTCCGACCTTCCGCTTCTGGCCAGTAACCGGCTCGGCACCTGGTTCGGCAGCAACATGAGTACCTACATCGCGCGCCTGTACCGCAGCTTTGATCGTGTCCTGGCACCGAGCAAGGTCATGGTCGAAAAGCTTGAGCGCATGGGCGTGAGCAATGTATATGTGCAGCCGTTAGGGGTGGATCTTGAAACGTTCCATCCATCCTTGCGAGATCCACATCTCAAGCGCGAGCTCGGATTGGATGAGTCTACTCGTCTGATGGTGTTTGCCGGTCGCGGTTCAAGGGAAAAGAATCTGCCCATCCTGCTGGAAACTGCTCGTCAATTGGGCAAGCCCTATCACCTGCTGTTAGTGGGCTCGAATATGCCCAGCTATGTACCGGACAACGTTACGGTCATGAATGGCTTTCGCCCGGCATCCGAAGTTGCACGCCTGGTCGCCAGTTGCGACGTGCTGCTGCACGCAGGGCATCAGGAGACGTTTGGCCTGGTGGCGCTCGAGGCCATGGCCTGTGGTATTCCGGTTGTTGCCGTCAAGGCAGGCGCCCTGGCGGAAATCGTTCCCTTCAATACCGGACGCCTTTGCCAACCCCATGATCCGGTTTCCATGGCGGCCACCGTACGCGAGCTCTTCGAGGACGATGCCCGTCTCGTGGGCCGTCAGGCCCGCCAACATGTAGAGGCCCACCATGCTTGGGATACAGTAGTCGCGGGTCTGCTCTCTCACTATCATGCCGTGCTGGGTACGTCTGAAATGCCGGTAGCTGCACATGGTTGAACGCAATGTCATGCTGGTGCTACATGATGTGGCACCAGAAACCTGGAAAGATTATCAGCCCTTTGTGGAGTCGGTAGACGAATTGGGCAATGTGCCCATGACGCTGTTGGTCGTTCCCGATTTCCATCATCGTAACCCGCTCGATCAGCATCCAGCCTTCATCAAGCTCATGGACCAGCGTCTGGCTCGCGGCGATGAACTGGCGCTTCATGGCTACTTCCACTGTGATGATGCCCCAGCGCCCACGAATCCGCGTGACTGGTTCATGCGCAGGGTTTACACCTACGAGGGTGAGTTCTACACCCTTGATGAAGCACAGGCCCGCGAGCGTCTTGAGAAAGGCATTGCGCTGTTTGAGCGCTTTGGCTGGCCTCTGCATGGGTTTGTGGCGCCAGCCTGGTTGATGAGCGAAGGAACATGTCGTGCCCTGAGCCAGACCGACTTACGATATACCAGCGATCCTCAGCATTTTTATCTGCTACCTGACCATCGCCAGATAGAAGCGCCTGGGTTGGTATGGAGTGCCAGAAGCCCATGGCGAAGAGGCATGTCCTGGCTTATGAGCGAGCAAGCCGCTCGCCGTCATCGATCAGCGCCCCTGCTTCGCCTGGGGCTACACCCTGTCGATATGCGACATGAATTTTCCAGGGACTACTGGCTGGGGCTACTTAAACGCCTGATGGCAGAAGGACGCACCCCCATCAATAAAATCGATTGGCTCAACCGGCATTATTTCAACGAGCGTCTCGCGGCATGAGCCGTGGTGTATGGCTGCTGCTCAGTGCATTGCTGGCAGCAGCACTCATTCCCCTCCTATTAGGCGGCACCGGTCTACTAGGCAAGCTGCGGGACTTTCCACTTGATCTGCTGCTGCTTATGCTGGGCATGATAGTGCTGTGCTGGAACATCAATGCGATTCGCCTGCGCCTGCTACTCAGACGCCTGCATCGCACCACTCACCTTCGCTCCCTAGGTATTGTGATGGCAACCGAATTTGCCATTTGCGCCACGCCTGGCGGTGCAGGCGGTCCGTTTACCATGATGGCGCTTCTTGCGCGCCGCGGCGTACGACCGGCACAAGCCACCGCAGTCTTTGCAGTGGATCACATCAGCGACCTGCTGTTTTTCGTCTGTGCACTGATCGGCATCCTGATTTATGCCCTCTTCCATGCGCTGAGTCCCCACGTAGGTTTGCTGCTGGGAGGCACGGCTGCCCTGATGACAGGAATTATCGTTCTGCTGTTCGGATTGGCACGCTTTCATCGCGCCGTTTTGCGCAGCAATGGACGAATCATGAAGCGCCTGGGCGTAAAACAGTCACGACGCCTGCGCTGGGGACGCAAGGTACTGCGCTTTCGCAATGCCTTGAAGGAAAGCTTGCGGATGCCTCACTCCACTCTGGCGGCGGTGTTTGGCCTGACAGCCCTGCATTGGTTGCTACGCAACAGCATCTTGTATATCACGCTGGTCGGTTTGGGAGCCGTCATTCCCTGGGCGTGGACCTTTCTGATACAGATGCTGGCCCTGACCGCTGGACAGGCAAGCCTGCTGCCCGGCGGCGCCGGAGGTGCGGAGTTGGCATCAGGTGCGCTGCTTACGCCCATGGTGGGCAAGTCGACAGCAGCGGCAGCTATCCTGATCTGGCGAGCCGTGACGTATTACTTCTATCTCATAGCAGGCGCCCCGGTGTTTATTCACCTGGCGGGACGTCCCTTGCTTAATCGCTTGATTCGCTTTCGCCAGGCGTAGAGCCAGCCAAGAGATTCTGCCAGAGCTCAGCGGCACCCGGAAAATCGGTGCCGCTGTCTTCATTGAGCGCCTCCGGGTCGTAGCGCTGCGTACATCCCTCCCCCAGGATGGGAGGAGGAAAAGCCACTGCACGCTCGAAAGGATCGCTCATAAGACCTCAGGACCTATCAGTTGAAGACGACCGTCTTGTTGCCATGTACCAGCACACGGTCTTCCAGGTGATAGCGCAGACCACGCGACAGCACCATCTTTTCAACATCCTTGCCCAGACGCACCATGTCCTCGACATTGTCACGATGGGTGATACGCACCACATCTTGCTCTATGATCGGACCAGCATCCAACTCCTCGGTCACGAAGTGACAGGTTGCCCCGATCAGTTTTACGCCCCGCTTGGCGGCCTGGTGGTAAGGCTTGGCCCCCACG
This sequence comes from Pseudomonas sp. LTJR-52, assembly GCF_003691465.1. Taxonomy (NCBI): domain Bacteria; kingdom Pseudomonadati; phylum Pseudomonadota; class Gammaproteobacteria; order Pseudomonadales; family Pseudomonadaceae; genus Pseudomonas; species Pseudomonas sp. LTJR-52. The sequence continues at coordinate 1,650,596 of NZ_CP033105.1, read as the reverse complement.
AAGGACGGCAGAAAGCTGTGATGGATATTGATGACCTGATGCGCATAGCGCTGGCAAAGATCCGGCGGCAGGATCTGCATGTAACGCGCCAGCACCACAGTATCGGCCTGATGCTCATCGATCAGCCGGGAGACCTCGGCAAAGGCGGGCTGCTTGTCAGTCGGGTCGACCGGAACATGGAAATAAGGAATACCATGCCATTCGACCATGCTGCGCAATGCATCATGATTGGAAATAACACAGGGAATTTCACAATCAAGTTCGCCACTGTGCCAGCGATGAAGCAAGTCTGCCAAACAATGGGATTCGCGGCTGGCCATAAGTACTACACGCTTTTTAACTGCAGAGTCAGTAATGCGCCACTGCATGGAGAACTCTTTGGCTATTGGCGCAAACGCCTGATAAAAACCCTTTAAATCGAAGGGTAAAGAATCGGCGCGTATTTCGTGACGCATAAAGAACCAGCCACTCTCGGTATCGGAGTGGTGGCTGGCTTCACTGATCCAACCATTGTAAGTCGCCAGGAAGTTACTTACCTTGGCTACTATACCTACGCCGTCCGGGCAGGCAATCACCAGACGAAAAGTGCGCATAGAACAACCTCGAAAAAACGGAGGCCGCCATTCTAGCCTTGCGCACGGAAAACTTCAGCTTCCATCGACTTGCGGCGACGAATATCGCGCCTGAGTTTTAATGTTAGTTGAACATTATCAACCTTATTAACTTGTTTTATGCTTGCAAAAAGTTAATAGTAGGTTTACTTGTTGTTACGCCAACACTATCATTAAAAAAAGACCAGCCCTTGCATTGCAGGTAAATGTATGTCCCTTATCAATGAATACCGTGCCACTGAAGAAGCTATTAAAGAGCTGCAGGAGCGCCTGCGTAATCTTTCCCAAGACGATAAACTGAAAAAAGAACTGGAATTCGAAGAAAAGCTGCGCGCATTGATGGGTGAATACTCCAAGTCCCTGCGTGACATCATCGCTATTCTTGACACTGATGCCAAAAACACTCGTGGCACTCGCAGTAATGCCAAGAGCACTCAAGGCAGCGGCACCAAGCGTGCACGCAAAGTAAAGCAATACAAGAACCCGCATACGGGTGAAGTTATCGAAACCAAAGGCGGCAACCACAAGACTCTGAAAGAGTGGAAAGCCAAGTGGGGCGCCGATGATGTCGAGAGCTGGGCCACCCTGCTCGACTGATATCCGTCAGTTAGATAAAAAACGCCAGCAATGCTGGCGTTTTTTATAGGTGTTTAAAAGGTTTTAAACTCCGAACCGAGTTCTCAACTGCTGCGCATGTACCCGCCATGTATTGAGCAGGGCTTGCTGTGATTCGCTGGCGGTCTGCACCAGTGCATGCAAGGCTTCCTCAAAAGAGGACAGTGTATTGGGTGCGCCCAATTCACTATTGATCAAACGATCACGGCAGAATGAATGCCAACGCCCTTGCTCCTCAGCCGTCAAAGTATGGGAAAAGTTTCGGGCCCGATAACGGAAGTAAAGTTCAGGCAAACGTTCGTCCGTGAATAACCACCTTTTATCTACCAACTTAATAGGGTCACAGCTTCGAATTTCATCACATAAGCGCCTATCGCTTTCACATATAAAGCCATTGTACAGCTGCTGTTCAGGATCAAAGACTGCATTCTCAGCCTTTATTTGATAAAGCTGCGACAATTTGTCTCGCCATATTTTTGCCTTACTTTGTAAAAGAGCTGCGCGTTGCTTGTACATCTGCATATTTATTTGCAGTCTTTCCTGATCCTGCTCTCTTAGAACAGCCAAAGGTGCCAACACCGGGCATCGGTTTATCTGGATAAGTTTAAGCGGTACTGGCAGTTCGTCATTGGCCAACAAGTCCTCACGCCGGGTATAGAGTTTTTGATGTAGCGTTTGAACGTCCAGCTCTAATATAGGGTTTGGGTCAAAGTGAAGATCACAGACAACTAACGCATTACGGTTATGAGGATGCCAGCAAAGCGGCAATACAATGGAAAGAAAATTACGCTCGGCTGAAAACCGTCCCGAAACGTGGACTAGCGGTTTAAGTAACGTAATGTGCTCCAACACTGAACGTTTGTGTCTGAGCTGATACAAGAAATGATACAGCCGTGGCTGCCGATCACGTACCAGCCGAGCGAGTTGTATCGTAGCGTGTACATCCGACAGAGCATCATGTGCCTGACCATGCTCCAGGTCGTTGGCCTGGGAAAGACGCTCAAGCTTCAAGGTCACCCGCCCCTCATCCTGAGGCCACTCGATGCCCTCCGGCCGCAAGGCATAAGCCGCACGTAGCAAATCGATCAGATCCCAGCGGGTATTCCCGCCCTGCCATTCCCGCGCATACGGATCGTAGAAATTTCGATACAGGCTATGCCGTGTCACTTCATCATCAAAACGCAGCGTGTTGTAACCAGCCGTACATGTACCTGGCTGGCTTATATGAGCATGCAGGTGGGCCATGAAGGTGGCCTCGGGAAGCCCCTCGCGTTCGAGGCGCTCAGGCGTAATGCCGGTAATCAGGCAGGCAGCCGGATGCGGCAGGATATCGTCGCCCAAGCGGCAATACAGGTTGAGCGGCTCGCCAACAATGTTAAGGTCCTCATCCGTTCGCAAGCCGGCCACCTGTAGTGGGCGATCGCAGCGTGGATTGGTTCCTGTGGTTTCGAAGTCATACCAGAATATGGTGCGGCTCACGACAAAGCTCTCCTAGCTATCAGCGCCTCGAGTCGAGCACTCTGGATTTTTCAGTTGCCTATACGCCTGATGGGTCGCTAGGCTTATCATGTCGCAGGCTGCGACCGTATGTATGTCATTGAATTCATGATACCCATGGATTCCAAGCCGTGCGTCAGAATAGCCAAGCTGCGTTAACGTGCACAGACGCACCAGGTGTGGGTGATGACCTTATCAAAGGAGTGATAATGTGCTGAAGCGCTTGCCTGCCGACTGGTTATTTTTGTCGTTCCAGTCTGCGTAGGGGTTCTCATCCAATGACACCGTGTGAACGCCGAGCAACCTCTTGTGCCGACCTACACTAGAGAAGGCTCATCTGTACCCATGTCACTTCCACTCGATACGCTGTTACGCGTCGAAACCCCGGAAGCCATCGACCTGATGTTGCGTCCAGCCAGCGTCATACCTCGCGCCCTGGCGTATGCCATCGACCTGGCTATTCGAGGCGCTATCATGGCGCTTGCCTACCTTGTGCTCGGCTTTCTAGGCCATGTCGGGGTTGGCTTGATCGCTCTGCTGACATTTCTGATCAGCTGGTGGTACATGGTGTTGTTTGAAGTGCTCAACCAAGGCCGCTCACCAGGCAAGCAGCTCATGAAACTGCGCGTTTTGAATGATGATGGCACCCCGGTGGGCTGGTCCGGCTCGCTGCTACGCAATCTGTTGCGCGTCGTGGATCTTCTCCCCTTCGGCTATGCCATGGGTATCCTGAGCAGCCTGTTACATCCCAGCTTCAAACGCTTGGGAGATCTGGTGGCAGGCACCCTGGTCGTTCACCAAGAGCAACCACACGAGCGCTTTACCTTACAGGACGTCATTCCATTGTCCCCCCCATTTGCGCTGGGGTTAATAGAGCAGCAGGCCATTCTCTCGTTTGCCGAGCGTCAGAACGGGTTGTCTCTATCCCGTCGAGACGAGCTGGCTGCACTACTGGCAGAGCCTCTGGGGGTAGACCGCAGCGAAGCCACTGAGCGTCTGAACCGAATTGCACAAGCCCTGCTAGGGGCTCACGTATGAGGCAGGCGCCTTTCGAACATCGCTACCAGGCTGAGTGGGCTCGCTTCAGTGAGCAGTTGTCTGCGCTGGAAAAACGCACCCCGACTTCAACGCTCGAACACAGCAAGGCATTTGTTGCTAGCTACCGTCGTCTGTGCCAGCACTTGGCACTTGCTCAGGCACGTGGCTACAGCCCCCAGCTGATTGAGCACCTGCATCAACTGACGCTGCGTGGCCACCAGCTCATCTATCGCCATCCGGGCAATATTCGGCAGCGATTGCTCGGCTTCCTGCTGGCAGACTTTCCTCGACTGGTCCGGGCAGAATGGCGCCTGGTCGCTGTAGCAAGCGCCCTCTTCTATGGCAGCCTTCTCATAATGGGTTTACTGGTCTATTACATACCTGATCTAGTCTACAGCCTGCTGGACCCCGCCCAGGTTGCCAACATGGAAAGTATGTACAGGCCGGATGCCGAGCGCATAGGAGCCTTGCCCGAGCGGGCCAGCAGTCAGGACTGGCAAATGTTCGGCTATTACATTCGCAACAATATAGGAATCGCCTTTCAGACATTTGCAGGCGGGTTGCTGTATGGCCTGGGGACACTGTTCTTTCTGCTGTTCAATGGGCTTAACATCGGTGCGGTGGCAGGTTACCTGACGCAACTGGGCTCAGGCTCTACCTTCTGGCCCTTCGTGGTAGGGCACGGCGCATTTGAGCTGACAGCGATTACGCTGGCCGGCTCGGCAGGCCTGAAGCTGGGCTGGGCGCTGGTGGCGCCGGGCCGGCTGCGCCGCAGTGATGCCCTGCGACATGCCGCCAAACCCTGTGTTGGCATGATTGCCGGTGTCTTTGTGCTGCTAACGCTGGCCGCCTTTGTCGAGGCCTACTGGTCATCAAGCGCTGCACTCAGCCCTACCCTTAAATACAGCGTAGGTGCCCTGTTGTGGCTGGCCGTTGGAGGTTATTTCGGGCTGGCAGGAAGAAATCGACATGCGCCTGAGTGAAAGCCAGGCGGTTATCCGCCCCCGTAGCCCTTGGGAAGCTCTGGATCTTGGCGTGAGACTCGCCCGTGAACACCTGCGTGTCTTGATGACCAGCTGGGCACTGCTCACCCTTCCTGTTCTGGCCCTGTTGAGCGCCGCCCTCTGGAATTATCCTTCCATCGTCATGCTGGTTTTCTGGTGGTTGAAGCCACTGTTCGAGCGGCTACCCCTGCATATTTTGTCCCGTGCGCTTTTTGGCGAAACGATTACGGCCAGACAAGCGCTGATGGCTTATCCATGGTTGCTGAGCGTACAGCTGCTGCCCAGCCTTCTATGGAGACGTTTTACGCCCAAGCGCAGCTTTCTATTACCCGTACAGCAGCTTGAAGGCCTGTCCGGCGCATCACGTCAGGCTCGTGTTCGGGTCCTGACGCAACAAGATACACAGGCCGCCTTCTGGTTGACCCTTACCGGTGCGCACATTGAAATGGCCCTTTATCTCGGTCTTCTGGGCCTGATTTATCTCTTCATTCCCTCGCAGATCGTCGAGCAACTCGATTGGCTCAAACTGATCGATGTCGAGGCTCATAGCCTGCTCTGGGTGGAGCACCTTACAAATTTGCTATATGCACTGGTTCTGCTTGTATGGGAGCCCGTGTATGTGGCGTGCGGCTTCAGTCTTTATCTGAACCGGCGTACAGCGCTGGAAGCCTGGGACATTGAGCTGACCTTTCGACGCCTGCGCCAGCGCCTGACAGGTGCGATACCCATGCTGCTTGTGGTCGGAGCCATGAGCGTTTTGTTTTCGCCGCCGCCCGTCCTGGCAGATGAGCTGTCAGCTGCGGCGATCTGCCCACTGCCACCTCAGGAAGCAGCCGGCCCGGATGCGCCTCGCCTGCTGAACCAGCCCCTGAACAGTCAGGTTGCCCGGCAGCACATCAGCGTCATACTGACGAGCCCGCCCTTCAGGAATGAGCGCACCCAGTTGGAATGGCACGTCGGCCAGCAGGACAAAAACAAGGCCTCGGTGACGTCATCCAATGGCCTGCACTGGCGGGACCTCGAAACACTTATTGCCCATGCGGCCCGCTTCATTGAGATCCTGTTATGGACGTTACTGATTGCAGGGCTTGGCGTGCTGCTCTGGCGTTACCGCGTCTGGCTAACCCTCTTTACCCGGCGAATCGCCACCAAACCTGCCAGACCTGTCGACACGCCTCGTCAGCTGTTTGGTCTGGAAGTCGCCCCGACCAGTTTACCTTCCGATATCCCTGGCGAAGCCGAGCGCCTCTGGCAACACGACCCTCGCAGCGCACTGGGGTTGCTTTATCGAGGCCTGCTGAGCCGTCTTTTGCATGACTTTCATCTGCCCTTGAAGGAGGCGCATACCGAAGGCGAAATCCTTGAGCTTGGCAGATCAATACCCAACGCCGATGTGGTCGGTTATCTGCACGGTGTGACGATCCAATGGCAGGCGCTTGCCTATGGCCATCGCATGCCTTCCCAGGAAACGCTTCAAGCGCTCTGTCACCAATGGCGTCATCTGTTTGGTCCGCAGGTGTCTGCATGACGCGTCGGCATTCGCTGTGGATTATTCTGATGGTGGCCGTCCTGCTGCTGACCGGGTTATGGGCCTGGAAGTACATCACCCTGACAGAGACGCTGAAAGATGCAGGGCCCAGTCCGGAAGCCCGGAACAACCCCTATCTGGCTGCCGAGCGCTTTCTGAAGGAACGGTCCATTACCATTCAACACAGTGATTCCTTTGCGGTGCTGAATGGGCTGCCTTCGACAGGCCACACGTTGCTGCTGCTTGCAAAACGAGACCGTATGTCACCCGCCCAGAGTCAGCAGGTCCTGGACTGGGCCAGCCGAGGTGGACATGTCGTTTTTGTAGCCGAGCAGTTGTGGGATGAGCAGAGCAAAAAAAGCGGCGACTTCCTGCTTGACGCCATCGGTGTACAGCAGTTGCTGACGCGCGACCTGGAGGATGAAGAGACGGATCAGCAGGACGCTGAACCCGCTCCTGCCGAAAAATGGGCTCCGTTGACCAAGCTTTATCTGGAAAACGAACAGGAGCCAGCCTATATCGGTTTCGACGACGAGTTTCATCTGTACGACTCCAGGAATCTAGCCCAGTCCTGGGCCAACAGCGAAGCCGCTACGCACATGATGCAGCTGCCATGGGGCAACGGTTTGATTACCGTCATGACGGACCCCTGGATCTGGCAAAACGCCCATATAGGCGAATATGACAATGCCTGGCTGCTCTGGTATATCACCCAGGACAGTGACGTCACGCTGCTATACCGCGCCGACAAGGAAAGCCTTGTTACGCTCATGGCACGCTACTTTCCTGAAACGCTGGCCGCCGCAGTCCTGCTTCTAGCGCTCTGGCTGTGGCAGTCAGCGCAGCGCCTGGGACCCCTGCTACCAAGTCCCGCCACCGGGCGCCGTCAGCTGAGTGAGCACCTGCGAGCCAGCGCCGAATTCATTCGCCGACATGCTGGGCTGGCCAGCCTGATCACATTGCTGCAGAAAGATATTCAGCAGCACGCCCGACGCCGTCATCCCGGCTTCGAACGCCTCCCTGTTGCCGAGCAATGGCAGCTTCTAGGCCGCCTGGCTCGTTTGTCTGCGCATGAGATCAGCCAGAGCATGCGTCCGCTGGCATCAGAGAAACTGTCTCCAATCGACTTCACGCGCCGCGTTGCACATCTGCAACGCATTAGGAAGGCACTATGACTCGCGGTGCACTCCCCTCGCGGCCTACTCAAGGAAATACGCCATGACCGAGCCTACTGCGACTCCCACGCCCCCTGATCATACGGCACAGCGTCAACGCGCCAGCAGCCTCGCTCAATCGCTGCGGCAAGCCCTCAACAAGGCATTGATAGGCCAGAGCACAGTAATTGATGATGTCCTGACCGCCCTGCTGGCTGGGGGGCATGTCTTGATCGAAGGTGCACCCGGACTGGGCAAAACCCTGCTGGTTCGCGCGCTGGCTCGCTGTTTCGAAGGCAGTTTTGCACGTATTCAGTTCACGCCGGACCTCATGCCCAGCGACATCACAGGTCATGCCATCTATGACCTGGCGACGGAGCAGTTCAAGCTGCGCAAGGGACCTGCCTTTACCAACCTTTTGCTGGCCGACGAGATCAACCGTGCGCCAGCAAAAACCCAGGCGGCATTGCTTGAAGTCATGCAGGAGCGGCAAATTACATTGGAAGGCCGAGCGCTGCCAGTTCCTCAACCCTTCATGGTATTAGCCACCCAAAACCCGATAGAGCAGGAAGGCACTTATCCGCTGCCAGAGGCGGAACTGGACCGTTTCATGTTCAAGCTCTATATCGACTATCCCGGCGAAGAAGACGAACGCGCCCTGGTCAGACAGGTCACTCGCTCCACACGCAGCGACATGTTGGATGTCACGCCTCTGCGCCCAATACTGCAAGCCAAGGAAATCATGGCCATGCAAAAGATTGCAGCGGACCTGCCGGTGGACGACCAAGTGCTGGATTATGCCGTGCGGCTGGCGCGCTCAACCCGTAACTGGCCCGGCATCATGCTGGGCGCCGGGCCACGTGCCTCTATCGCCCTGCTCCGCGGCGCGCGTGCGCGAGCCCTGCTGCGGGGTGGCGAGTTCGTTCTGCCCGATGACGTGAAGCAGTGTGCCCTGCCCGTTTTGCGCCACCGGATTAGACTGTCGGCAGAACTTGAAATCGACGGCATTACGGTTGATCAGGTGCTGCGGCAGATCATTGATCAATCCCCAGCCCCTCGCCTCTAATTCGCGCCTTTATGAAGCCCTCCAGACGTTTTCTGCTGATCCTGACCGGACTGCTTGGGACAGCACTGATCCTAGGTACGCTCGAGGCGCTGGGCCTCTCCGTGGCTGACACGCTACATACCGTCTGGTGGGGCGCTTTGCTGGCGCTTTTGCTGATGGCCGGAGGCGATGCTGTCAGTACCTATCGACGCGCCCCTCCCATCCTGAAGCGTACGCTGCCCGGGCAGTTATCATTGGGACGCTGGAGCGACGTTCAGCTTACGCTGTATCATTCCTATCCCCGCGAATGCTCCGTCACGCTGTTCGACCATATTCCCGCCTCCGTGGCCCACGAGCATCTACCGCTGGAGATGACTCTAAAGCCCGGCCAGCAGACCGAGGCGCACTACCGAATCAGGCCTCTGGAGCGAGGGCATATCCGCTTTCCGGCCTGTGATTGTATCCTGCCCAGCCCACTGGGATTCTGGCAGCGCCGTTACCGGCTGGAGCACCCTGGAGACGCACGGGTCTACCCGGACTTTGCCCGTCTTTATAGCTCATCGCCTCTGGCGGGCGAGCAATGGCTAGGTCAACTGGGTGTCAGGCAGAAACCTCGACGAGGCCTGGGGCTCGAGTTTCATCAGCTGCGAGAGTTTCGCCAGGGCGATACGTTGCGGCAGATGGACTGGAAAGCCACGGCACGCAAGAAAATGCCCATCGCCCGCGAATATCAGGAGGAACGGGACCAGCAGATCCTGCTGCTCCTGGACTGCGGCAGGCGTATGCGTAGCCAGGACGGTGAGCTGTCGCATTTCGACCAGGCTCTGGATGCGTGCCTGCTTCTGGCCCACGTTGCCCTTCGCCAGGGCGATGCCGTAGGTATCAGCACCTTTGCTCATGAGCAACCACGGCACGTGGCGCCTGCCAAAGGCCATGGGCAGCTGGGCCGACTGCTCAATGCCGTCTATGACCTCAAGCCTACACTGACCCCTGCCGATTACAGTTCAGCCGCCCAGCAGCTTCTCAGCCGCCAGCGTCGCCGTGCCCTGATCGTTCTGGTCACCAACCTGCGTGATGAAGATGACGATGATCTAAGGCTTGCCCTTGGCCATATCGGTCGCCAGCACCGCATGCTGATTGCCAGCCTGCGTGAAGATATCTTGGATACGAAGATGCAGCAGGTGATAGAAACCTACGAGGATGCGCTGGAATATTGTGGGGCCATGGATTACCGCCAGGCCAGGGAGTCGCTGCACGAGCGCCTGTCGGCCCAAGGTGTTGCGCTCATCGATACACGTCCGGCCGCCCTAGGCCCTGAACTGGTCAATCAGTATCTCACCTGGAAACGTGCCGGAACCCTCTGACTAAGCCTTGCAGCGTTCGTCTGCCTAAACGGACTGCTGCATGGGGTGAAAGCTGAAATAGTTACGCAGCGATTCCACCAGCTCGGTGAACTCATGCGGTGGCGCCGAGATCGAGAAGCCTGAATCGTAATACCCTGGCGTTACGTCTTCCCGGCTCCACTGACAGTTGGCATCGAAGTCAATGAAGTGCAACTGCCCGTCCTGACCCGGCACCTTCAAACGCAATTCGAATCTGGCCCCAACCAGCAGCGGTAGCTGGCTAATGAGCAACATCCCGTCCAGGGAAATATTACCCAGATAGCCCATGGGCCTGTCAGTGAAACGATTGAACACCTTCAGAAAGTACGGTAACTGATGGCGCTCGATATGACGATTCTGTTTCATGGACCCATCCCGGAAGTCACTGCAGTCTGATGCCGCTCCAGTCGGCACCCATCAGACCACAAGCATAACCAGAAGCATGCGAAAGGGCATCTTTACTTGGCCAGCACCGGCTTGAGCGGCTGCGGCTGAACGATTACCGGTCTGGAACCATCGAGCCCCAGCTGGGTGAGCGTATCGATTCTGGCCCGAGCCCGGTACGCATACTCGCTGCTGGGGTAACGCCTCTCGATGAAGCGATAGGTTTCCACCGCATCGACATACAAACGCTGCCGCTCAAGGCATTGACCACGCAGCATGGAAATCTCCGGCTGAACCCACGGGCGAGCCCGGCTCTTGCGTTCGGCCTGGGACAGCTCCAGCATGACCTGATCGCAGTCACCCTCAGTATAGGCATCGTAAGCCTTGTCCATATGACGATTCATGGACGCACCCGTACAGCCGGCCAGCGACACGACGACGAGCGAAAATAAGATATGACGCATGATTGATCCTCCGTTGCCGGGTTATCGGCAGGCTCGTCCAGGCCTGAAGCGCAGCTCACCGGTTAATTCAAGCATTACTTTTTTAGGATTGCCGCACGGAGATGAAACCTTTCATGTGCCTGGACGCTCAGCAAGGCTACAATGCACAGTAGCCTTTGAAGCCAAACGTCAGATTCGGCCCGTTTCATTGCCGATCACGGTTGAAACCATCTGAAAGGAAAACCTGAATGATTTATCGCCGTACCAAAATCGTTGCCACCCTTGGCCCAGCCAGCAATTCGCCTGAGGTGCTCGAGCAGCTCATCATTGCCGGTATCGATGTGGCCCGCCTGAACTTTTCTCACGGAACCCCGGATGAACACCGTGCACGGGGTCAGCTGGTACGCGAACTGGCTGCCAAGCATGGCCGTCATGTGGCCTTGCTGGGCGATCTTCAGGGTCCCAAGATCCGTATCGCCAAATTCACTGACAAGCGCATTCAGCTCAAGGAAGGCGACACCTTCCGTCTGTCCACGGCCCATCCACGTGATGCTGGCACCCAGGAGGTCGTTGGTATCGACTATCCGGGCCTCGTGACCGATTGCCATGTCGGCGATGAGCTGCTGCTCGATGACGGCCGCGTGGTACTGCGCGTCGAAGGCGTAACGGCCAATGAACTGCATACCGTCGTTTTGATCGGCGGCCCGCTGTCGGACCACAAGGGCATCAACCGTCGCGGCGGCGGTCTGACCGCACCGGCCCTGACCGACAAGGATCGCGAAGACATCAAACTTGCTAGCTCCATGGAAGTGGACTATCTGGCGGTGTCCTTCCCACGTGATGCGGCAGATATGCACGAAGCCCGTCGCCTGCTGGAAGAAGCCGGCGGCAAGGCCTGGCTGGTGGCCAAGATCGAGCGCGCCGAAGCTGTAGCCAATGACGAAGCACTGGACGGTCTGATTCAGGCCAGTGACGCAGTCATGGTGGCCCGTGGTGACTTGGGCGTCGAGATTGGCGATGCCGAACTCGTAGGCATCCAGAAACGCATCATTTCCCATGCGCGCCGCTTCAACAAAGCGGTTATCACGGCTACGCAAATGATGGAGTCGATGATTACTAACCCGATGCCGACACGCGCCGAAGTGTCTGACGTTGCCAACGCCGTACTCGACAACACCGACGCCGTGATGCTGTCCGCCGAGACGGCTGCCGGTGCGTACCCGGTTGAGGCCGTCAAGGCGATGGCCCGCATCTGTATCGGTGCTGAAAAGCAGCCTACCAGCAAGCTGTCCAGCCATCGCCTGGGGCAGACCTTTACCCGTTGGGACGAAAGTATCGCGCTGGCGTCCATCTATGTGGCTAACCACTTCCCGGGCGTGAAGGCCATCATCAGCCTGACCGACAGTGGTTATACCCCGTTGATCATGTCTCGCCTACGATCCTCCGTTCCGATTTTCTCGTTTGCTTCATCCCGCATAACACAGGCGCGCACTGTACTATTCCGCAACGTCTACACCATTCCGTTCGATCCCAAGTCAATGCCGGCCGACAAAGTCAGCCAGAATGCCGTAGACGAACTGCTCAAGCGCGGCATCGTGGAGCGTGGCGACTGGGTCATTCTGACCAAGGGCGACAGCTACACCAAGCGTGACGGCACCAACACCATGAAGATGTACCGTGTCGGTGATCTGCTCGTCTGATTATTGCTCACAAAAAAGCCGCCTTCGGGCGGCTTTTTTAATGCTAGAGAGCCTTGGACACAAAGGTCTCTGTCAGCAGTTGTCCCCGCGGAAGCCCTGCCATGAATAATCGACGGGACACAGCCTCAACAAATGCGGGACTGCCACAAACCAACGCGATCGTACGCCGACTGGATAGCCGCAAAGTCTTGAGCCACGGCTCCCACCCCTTTTCATCCAGGTACTCGACACTCAGCGCGGGTTGCTCGGCGGCCAACCTATCCAATGCTGGCCTCAGGTAATGCCCAGACGCCCCGCGCGCCCGGTGTACTACCGTGATCGGCCCAGCATGCTCCTGATCCAGCGCTTCACGAAGAATGCCCCAAAGCGGCGCCAATCCTGAGCCGGAGCCCAGCAGCAGCAACGGAGAATCGGGTTGTTCCGCCGGATAGTGCAGCGCACTGGGATTCAATACACCCAGGCACAATCGATCACCCGGCTTTATTACGCGTGCGGCAGTGCTGAACTGGCCCGGACGGCTGCAATCGATGTGAAACTCAAGCCAAGGTGCCTCTCCAGGCAAACTGGCTATGGAATAGGAGCGAGCAATACCGTTGAGCCAGAGCACTACGGACTGCCCCGGTCGATAACGTACGGAACGCTCCGGCTGCATACGTAAGCGAACCACATCTGCACCTAGCCAATCGACAGCCGTCAGCGTCGCAGGAATCCCATCTTCCTCAGGGTTGAAGATCGATACCCGAACATCACCTACAATACGGCACTGGCAGGCCAGCCGCCATCCTTCGGCCCGCCGTTCAGGAAGTAGCGCTTCCGGCTGCGCGTCTGCAACATGCCCCTCAAGACACCGAACCAGACATGCATGGCAACTGCCCGCCCGACAGCTGAAAGGCACCGCCAGGCCTACGTCGAGCAGGCTGTCGAGCAGAGTGCGATCCGACTCGACTGTCCAGACCGATGCTCCTACCTCAAGCTTAGGCACGTCAGCTCTCCCATGAAACCTCACAGCGATTACGCCCATTACGCTTGGCACGATACAACGCCTGATCAGCCAGCAGTAACGACTCTTCAAGGGTACGTCCGGTCATGATGAGGCTCATGCCGATCGAAACGGTCAAGGTGCCCAGATCAGCGTGCTCGAAAACCGTCCTTGAAAAGGCTTCACGTAAACGCTCACAGCAGACTACCAGCTGCTGCGGATCGCTAAAGGGCAGCAGGAGGACGAACTCTTCTCCGCCGTAACGTGCCAGGACATCCTGCTCTCGCAAGCAGGCCTCGCCTACCTTGGCAAACGTTTTAAGCACCAGATCGCCTATTCCATGCCCAAACTGATCATTGATCTGCTTGAAAAAATCCATGTCGATCAATGCCAGCCCGTGCATCCGGCCATGCCCCAGCCGATGAAGCGCCTCACTGGCTATTTGCAGAAAATAACGGCGATTACGCAGCCCCGTCAGCTCGTCCGTAATCACCTGAGCTTCCAACTGACGCATCACATGGCGCAGGTTGTCCTGATGCCGCTCCAGATCGGCCCGCCGAACGTTGAGCTGGTAGCGGATACGGTGGTGGTAGCATGCAAATAGCACCATGGAAACCAGAACAATGGCTAATATGATGCTCTGGACAATCATCATTCTGACGGTCCGACTGTCCTGTGGCTCAAGGTTTATCCATAGGCACAACCCTACATAGGCACCGTAGGCCAGCAGCGCACAGCGTACAAACGCCGCCAGTCGTATCTGAAATATACCCAGCATCAATACGAGTACATAAGACACCAGAAAGGTACCGCGCAAATGCACGATATGGGTCAGGGAATACGTTAGAAACAGAATCGAGACAATGATATAGGGCTCAAGCGGCAAGGCCTTCAGATGCTTGCCACCGGCCCAGACAATCACCACCGTCATCACGGCGACTCCCGCCAGAAAGCCCAGCGTGTCGGCAAAAAAAGAGCTGATCGAAAATGAATAGAACCCCGCAGCCGTAGATAACAGCAGCGGAAGCAACGCCAGCACAACCACGGCTAGAGGCAATACCTGATGACCAATGACAAACGCATTGATGCTGCGCGTGACAGTAAGATCCCGCATGGTGACGACACCTGATCCATGGCATAGCAATTAGCCAGCAGTTTACCCTGTTTCTGTGACGTATTTCCTTATCAGCTGGTCGGCTTCGCTCAAGCGTCTCATAGCGCTATACTGCCCCGCCTTTGTCGTGTCGGCTACACCCTAGACGTGGTGTCTGGACTTCTTTTCTCAGTGTTGGAAGCCGGACCTGCGCGCCCGGACGCTGCTTTTCGTGATCAGACGACTTTCGCCTGCTTCCAAAACGACGCCACGGACGAGACACGAGAACCGCGCAGTACTGATAGCCTAATAAGGAGCGCGTACATGACCGTGATCAAGCAGGATGACCTGATCCAGAGCGTTGCTGATGCCCTGCAGTTCATCTCCTATTACCATCCCGTGGATTTCATCCAGGCTATGCATGAGGCCTACCTGCGTGAGGAATCCCCTGCCGCACGCGACTCCATGGCCCAGATCCTGATCAACTCGCGCATGTGTGCGACCGGCCACCGTCCGATCTGCCAGGACACGGGTATCGTGACCGTATTCGTCAAGGTTGGCATGGACGTGCGCTGGGACGGCGCCACAATGAGCCTGGACGACATGATCAACGAAGGCGTTCGCCGCGCCTATAACCTGCCGGAAAACGTCCTGCGTGCATCCATCCTGGCCGACCCGGCCGGCGCGCGCAAAAACACCAAGGACAACACCCCGGCCGTCATCCACTACAGCATCGTTCCTGGTGACAAGGTTGAGGTTGATGTTGCAGCCAAGGGCGGCGGCTCCGAAAATAAATCCAAGATGGCCATGCTCAACCCGTCCGACTCTATCGTCGACTGGGTTTTGAAAACTGTTCCGACCATGGGTGCAGGCTGGTGCCCGCCCGGCATGCTGGGTATCGGCATCGGTGGTACGGCCGAAAAGGCAGCGGTTCTGGCCAAGGAATCGCTCATGGAGGAAATCGATATCCATGAGCTGAAAGCCCGCGGCCCGCAGAACCGTATCGAAGAGCTGCGCCTGGAGTTGTTCGAAAAGGTCAACCAGCTGGGTATTGGCGCTCAGGGCCTGGGCGGCTTGACCACAGTCCTGGACGTCAAGATCAAGGACTATCCGACTCACGCGGCCTCGCTGCCGGTGTGCATGATTCCGAACTGTGCAGCGACACGCCATGCCCATTTCATTCTGGATGGCTCTGGCCCCGCTGCCCTGGAAGCTCCGCCGCTGGATGCCTATCCGGAAATTGTCTGGGAAGCCGGCCCTTCTGCACGTCGCGTCGACCTGGATACGGTAACCCCGGAAGAAGTATTGACCTGGAAACCAGGCGAGACCCTGTTGCTCAACGGCAAGATGCTGACCGGCCGCGATGCTGCGCATAAGCGCATGGTCGATATGTTGAACAAAGGCGAGACGCTCCCCGTAGACCTCAAGGGTCGCTTCATTTACTACGTTGGCCCGGTCGACCCGGTTGGCGACGAAGTCGTAGGTCCGGCAGGCCCCACCACGGCTACCCGCATGGACAAGTTCACCCGTCAGATTCTTGAGCAAACGGGTCTACTCGGCATGATCGGCAAATCCGAGCGCGGCCCGATCGCTATTGAAGCGATCAAGGACAACAAGGCGGTTTACCTCATGGCCGTAGGCGGTGCAGCGTATCTGGTGGCCCAGGCGATCAAGGCCTCCAAGACCCTGGCCTTCCCGGAACTAGGCATGGAAGCGATTTACGAGTTCGAGGTCAAGGACATGCCGGTTACCGTTGCGGTCGATAGCAATGGTGAGTCCGTGCATAACACCGGCCCGCAAATCTGGCAGAAGAAAATCGCTGAAAGTCTGGCGGTTGAGGTTTCCTAAACCTGTAGGATGGACAATAAAGCCCGGTACAGCCGGGCTTTATTGCATCTGCACCACTGACTCAAGGCTCAATACGTGTACCGAGCATATCCAGAAACTTGCGCAACCACTCCACATGAGCGGTCCACACCGGACCGGTTACCAGCTTGCCGCTGACATGAGCACCGTCCATGGGTAATTCAATATAGGTCCCACCGCCCCCTTTGACATCAGGCGCACACGCCGGATAGGCATTGCACTCAACGCCATCCCTGAGCACGCCGGCCGCTGCCAGGATCAGGGGACCATGACACAGTGCAGCAACGGGCTTGTCAGCCTTGAAAAATCCTCTTACCAGCTCAAGCACCTGTTCGTTGACGCGCAAATACTCGGGTGCCCGCCCTCCAGGAATGACCAGAGCGTCATAGTCGTCTACACGTACCTTGGCAAAGTCCCCATTGAGCGTAAAGCGATGGCCCGGCTTTTCACTGTAGGTCTGCTCACCTGTGAAGTCATGAATGGCGGTTTGCACAGTATCGCCGGGTGCCTTGCCTGGACAGACAGCATCCACTTGGTGTCCGGCAATCTGTAGCGCCTGGAAAGGCACCATCACTTCATAGTCTTCGATGAAGTCACCTACCAGCATGAGAATTTTCTTTGCCGCCATAGCAGTCTCCTTCCAAAGGTGGGTTCGACTGTTCTTCGAGCAGAGGGTCCACCCGCAGTTCCCTGGCAGACCCGGCGCCTGAAAGTTTCCTGTGCGCTATGTAGGCAGTTGCCTGGTCTTTTCTACCTTGGGCAACAAATGCCTGATCAACCATCGCCGGGTAGGTGCCACGGCCTGTTCCTGGAAAATCACACAGATGAAAATCACAAACAGCAGGAAGAGTCCGTAAACCTCGATGGCGTTCTCTACGTGACCGGCAGCCTCGATACACGCGCTCCAGTTGCTAAAGCACAGCGGGAAGTCACCCATAATCCATTTCTCGAGCGTCATGAACAGTCCTGACAACGGCACATGCAGTGCGAACATGGACAATGACGCCGCACCCAGCCGAGGCGACCAATGTTTGAGCCATTCGCTCTTGGGTTCCTGCGCCAATGCGCTGAGATAGACCAGTATCAATTGGGACGGCAGTAACAAACCGTTATGAAGCAAGAAGTACCAGAATTTAGGACCATGGGTAAACAGCGCGGTGGCCACTGCAAAACTCAATAGCAGATAGCCGGTCATCACCAGGCGGATGACCCGGCTTGGCTGCGCGCCTCGCTCACTTTGCTGACGGAAGAGGCCATACGCCACGATGCCAGCCAGAAACTCCGGCAGGCGCAGCAACGGGACTCGTTGCAGCAAACCGGTATACGGCATGCCGTAATCCTGGCTCCAGATCACCAGAACAGGAGGAATCAGGTAGCACAGGCCTATGATGGCAAGCACACCCCATTTGTTGCGCGCACGCATCAGGCGCGGCGCCGCATAGGGAAAGACCAGATAGAAAAAGAATAACGCCGAGATGGACCAGAGCGGCGCATTGAAGGTGAGGTAGTAGGGATTCCAGGCCTGCAGCATCGTCATCTGCAGCAGCCCATTGAACGCAAGCTCCAGATTGGTCATGTAGTGCTGGAACAGTTCCGGATTGGTTCGGGCCAGCACCTCGTTGGTGTCGTAAACCACGAACCGAACGCTGGCCTTGGCTCCATCAGGCGGTATGGCCATGAAGCCGATCCAGGTTACGACGACTATGGAAAACAGCAGCGCGAAAATATGGATCGGATACAGATTGGAAAATCGCTTAACCCAGAAACTCCTGGCAGGCTCTCGCATCTGGTTATCAGTGAGATAGACGTGCGCCAGCAGGAACCCGGAAAGTACAAAGAAGGTGCTGGTCGCAAAAAAACCCATACTGGTCAGTTCGTCCAGCAACGGAACGGTTTTGCGTTCGGGATAAAAATGAATGGTGTGGTAGATGACCACATAAAGACCCATCAGGAAGCGAAGCCATTCAAGCCCAATGAATCGTTGTTTTTCTATTTTGAGCATTACGCTCACTCCTTACTACAAGGCGCGTAGTGTATCGCCTTAAAAAAATGCAAGGCTTGCTTTACTCAAGACTTACGCTTGCTCAGAAGGGTCAGCACCAGACGGTCCAACGTGCCCCACAGACGTTCACGCAAGCGTTTCCACCAAGGACGGTTGCGCCAATCCTGTAGCGTGATTTCGCGGCTTTGCTGGAAGTCCATCAGAAAGCACTCGCTGACGGCCTGGCTCAGCGTCGGGTCAATGGCTTCCAGGTTAGCGTCAAGGTTGAACCGAAGATTCCAGTAATCGAAATTGCATGAGCCTACGCTGACCCAGTCATCGACCTGAACCATCTTGAGGTGGGAAAACCGCGGCTGATATTCATAGATCTTCACACCTGCCCGGAGCAAGCCCGGATAATAGCGCTGCCCGGCAAAACGGACGGGAGGATTATCCGTATGCCGGCCCGTCAGAATCAGCCTCACGTCGACGCCTCGCTGAGCGGCCTTGCGCAAGGCTCGCCTGACCCGCCAGGACGGTAGAAAATATGGCGTAGCAAACCAGATACGCTTCTTGGCAACAATCAGGGCTCGAACCAGGGACAGTACAATATCCCGATGCTGGCGAGCATCGGCATAGGCCACACGCCCAAGACCCGTAGTTGCCTGCGGCGGTCTGGGAACCAGGATACGACCACGGCTGGCCTCGGGCTTCCAAGCATACCGCTGATGGCAGGCTTGCCACTGGCGCTGGAACAGGCTCATCCAGTCGGACACCAACGGTCCGCGCATACGCACCATCACTTCATGCCACTGGCAAAGCTCCTCCCCCGGCGCCCAGAAATCATTGGTTGCCCCGCTTCCACCTACGAAGGCCTGCGACTCGTCCACAATCAGGAGCTTGCGATGGTCACGGTACAGGTTGCGCCAGCCACGCCAGAGACCTACCGGATTATAGATACGCACCTGACCGCCCGCTTCGCTCAACTGGGCCCGGTGCATATCGTCCATCTTGAGCGTACCAAAACCATCGAAAAGACAACGCACCTGTATTCCCCGATGCGCCGCCTCAATCAAGGCCTCCATCAGGGCAGTTGCACACGAGCCCTTTTCTACCAGATAGAGTTCGATGTCGATGCTATACCGGGCTTTGGATACGGCTTCCAGCATGGCAGGAAAAAAACACCCGCCATCAACCAGCAGCTCATATTCATTTTGTTCGCGCCATGGATACACCGCACCTGGCATGATGACGCTCCTGGAAAGCCCGCCACTCAGGTAGGGGTAGGCACTTGGCGAAGGGTTAACAGCACAGAAACGGGCACCTCAGGTGTAATCGAAGGGACGCTGGCAATTTCCTTGAGCTTGTCCAGCCCTTCCAACAGGCTGAAGTCAATCGCCTTGATCAACACCGGCTGCAAAGTACTGACCTGAACCAATGTTTCCCCGATTCGGGTAACCGAAACATCCGCTTTCAAGCGCTGCTTCTGGCCGTTGATTTCAAGCTCGAAGTCCAGCTTTTCCTGGCGAATGCTTCCTACCGGCATTTGCTCCCAGGTAGGCAGATCGATCTGACTGGTAATGACCGCTTCCGGATACTGATCTGCCTTGAACAGAGTTTCTCTCATCCGCTCGGTTTGTAGCGCCAGGGTGTTGTCCAGTGACTCGTATGGAAGCGCCAATCGAGCACTACCATGCTGATCGATCACGCCCGTTACGGTGGAAAAAAATTGAACGTCAGCCATGTTGCCGCGCTTCACGGTTACAAAGCTGACACGAGAATAGCTTGACTCAACCTGCCAATCCGCGAAGACAAAAGGACTGAAGGCCACTGTGAGGGCTAGGATAAATGCGCGCATGAGCTCTCCTGAGAGTTTGTCCGGCTCACCAGGACCTTGCCGCACAGTATTGACATGGGCCTCTTGCGAGCGCCTTCTATCCAAAAGACTGAGCAGCGATAGACCCGACCGGACCTGATCCAATCACGGTATGGCTTATACGGCACCCATCACAACGGCGAGTTCCCTGCCCACATGAGGAGTGTGAGCAAGGACACTTCTATAGCGAGTAGTCGGGACGACGACTGCTCCAGTCCACGCGATCAGGAAAATGCTGGGTCACATCGGAATTGAGCGGCTTGGAAACCAGAAAGCCCTGCATGATCTCGCAACCGTGCTCAAGCAACCACTCCCGCTGTTCCAGTGTTTCGACACCCTCTGCCACGACCTCAAGCCCCAGGTTACGTCCCAGCTCAAGAATAGTGCTGACGATCGCAGCATCGCGTGGCGAGTCGAGCATATTGGCAATGAACAACTGGTCGATCTTCAAGGTATCGAGTTCGAAGTGACGCAGGTAGGCCAGTGAAGAATACCCCGTACCAAAATCATCCACGGCTGTTCGAACACCAAGCGCGCGCAGTTGTGCCAGTTGAGCGCGGGTATAATCAATGTCATGCATCAGAGCCGTCTCGGTTACCTCAATCTCGAGCTGATCGGGTCGCAAACCATAACTGTCGATGATCTGCCGAAGGCTTTCAGCCAACTGCGGCATGCCGAACTGGACAGGACTCAAATTGATGCTCAGCAAAAGCCCGTTGCCGTAGACTTCGGACAGGCTTTGCAGCTTCATAGCGCCTTCGCGAAAGATCCAATCACCGATGCGATTGATCAGCCGAGTCTCTTCCAGCAGCGGGATAAAGACGTTCGGTGAAACCTTGCCCGCCACGTTGTGCTCCCACCGCAACAAGGCCTCAAAGCCGCGCAGCTTGCCGTTTTTCAGGTATACCTGAGGCTGATAAGCCAGCACGAAATCCTTGTTATCGATGGCGTTGCGGACGCTCTCCTCCAGCATGAGGCGGGAGCGTGCACGGCCATTCATCTCCGGTGAGAAGAAGCGGTATTGCTGGCGGCCACCTCGCTTGGCTTCATACATGGCGATATCGGCCGAGCGCAGCAATCCGTCGACACTATGACCACACTCGGGATAGCTCGCGATCCCAATGCTTGCGCCCAAGCTGACCTCTACACCGTCAACGGTATGCGTTTTGGTCATCAGCTCAAGCAGCTTTTCGGCGACCCGGGCGGCATCCTCGGGATGATCCAGGGTATCAAGCAATGCGGTGAATTCGTCACCGCCCATACGCGCCAGTACATCGTAAGGACGCATACAGGTTTTGAGCTGTTCGGCAATCATGCACAACACACGGTCGCCAGCCTCATGACCAAGCGAGTCGTTCACCTTCTTGAAGCCGTCCAGATCAATGTAGAGGACGGCCATACGCTTGCCGTTACGCCCCGTACGAGCCAGTGCTGCCTCCAGGGTCTGGTTGAAGCCCCGCCGGTTGAGCAAACCGGTCAAGGCATCGGTAACCGCCTGCGATTCCAGTTGATCCTGCAGCTCGCGCATCATGGACATGTCGAGTGCAATCATCACCATGGCGCGCTGCATCCGCGGCAGGGGCGCACAGGAAAGAGTCACCGGCAATATACCGCCTCGGGATGTGCACAGACTGGCATCATGCAGGCGATAGGTTTCACGTCTTTCGTAGTGCTCCATGAACGTCGAGTCGGCCCAGCTATCGCCTAAGTCAGGATTGCTCAGATGAGCCATGAACTCGGAGTTTACGAGATCGCTGATATGACGCTTGAGCATGCGGGCAATCGCCGCATTGGCAAATGTGATCAGACCATGCTCATTAACGACCAGAATGCCTTCTGCCGCATTGTCGAGCAGGGAGTCACTGAATGCCTTGGCAAGCTCCAGCTGCTGACTCAGCTGCAGGAGTTCGCGACGATTGCGCTCATGTTCGAGAAGGGAGCGCACCTTGTGCCGCAGGATGTTGGGATCAACCGGCTTGAGCAGATAATCCACCGCACCGGTAGCATAGCCTCGTAGAACAGCCTCGTAAGAGTGAGCCTCGGCAGAGACGAAGATGATCGGCGTAAAGCGGGTGCGCAAATTGCTGCGTATCATCCGAGCCACCTCAAAGCCATCCATGATGGGCATCTGCACATCCAGCAGTACGAGGTCAATAGGCTCGTCGAGCAAGTATCTCAAGGCACGCTCACCCGAGTTGGCGGTCAAAACACGCCAGTCCTCTATTTCAAGCAGTGCCTGCATGGCCATGAGGTTTTCTACCCGGTCATCGACAACGAGCAGTACAGGCCCCTGATTGGTATTAGGAACTGGACTTTCCGTGTCGCCTCCTTTCAGTTCGTACTGCACTGAATACAACTCCTCCCTTCGAGCACTCGGCAAGGCCCTACTGCATGCCAGTAATAGAACCGAGGTTTGGCGATAAGGTTATTATCCAGAACAACAAAAATACAGCGCCATTTTCTTGACCAAACCGTGACGCTACCAGATTCCGCTGAACGGTAGCATCACGGAGGGGTGCATTTACTGGGTCACTGCACCAGGCAACGGCCTTAGATTGACCTCGACACGACGGTTCTGGGCACGGCCATCAGCGGTCGCATTAGTCGCGACCGGTTGATCCGGCCCGGCACCGCGTGTACTGACGCGTGAAGCATCGACACCCTGAGCGACGAGGTAGTTCGCTACACTCTGGGCACGTCGATTGGACAGATCCATGTTATGAGCACGGCTACCTGTACTATCGGTATAGCCCACAATTTCGACACTGTTCTGATCGAACTGCTTAAAGGATGTCGCCAGATCGTTTAACGGCTTGTAGAAATTACCGGCGATATCGGCCGAATCCGTTGCAAACGTGATGTTGCCCGGCATGATCAGCTTGATGTCATCACCCTGGCGCTGTACTTCTACGCCAGTGTTCTGCATCTGGCGACGCAGCTCGGCTTCCTGACGATCAGCATAGTAACCATAGCCCGCTGCCGCCGCGCCTACCGCCGCCGCGCCAATTAAAGCGCCCTTGCCACGATGGTTATGATCGATGGCTGCGCCGGCGACAGCACCTGCCAATGCGCCCAGGCCGCCATAGGTCGCGGTACGGGATCCGCCACTACCGCCCTGGTTTTCGTAAGGATTACTGGATGCACACCCTGCAAGTAGCGCACCGGCCAGTGCCAGAATCAAAGGACGCTTCATAGACGCCATGAACTTCTCCAACTTCTAACGGACCTGTGAAAACTGCTCTTTTCACAGAAAGACTAGCCATGAGCAGTCATGCTTTCGCATGAAAGTCCTAATGAACCCATGGCGAAAGAGCGGTTTACCGGTATCAGGACGAATAATCAATTCGCTTCAGCGAAACGGCTGAACGACCGCACAAGACTAGTCGATAAACGTGCCCCTCTCTGGACGAAACCGCTAAACGGTAGTGTACGACCAGATGCCAACACACCTTCTTAAACAATCAGCGTATCTGCATCAGACATTAGGTAGCTAAACAACATTGTATATCGTTTCATTTCGATATAAGGTTCGTCTTATCCCGATAAACCGATATGCGAACATTATGGATATCGATGATCTGATCAAGGCGATAGCCAACCCCGTCCGACGAGAGATTCTGGCCTGGCTGCGCGAACCGGAAAAACACTTCATCCAACAGGACCACCCGTTGGAGATTGGCGTGTGCGCAGGCCTTATCGATCAGAAAACGGGACTTTCCCAATCCACAGTCTCGGCTCATCTGGCCACGCTTCAGCGTGCCGGCCTCGTTACAACCCGGCGTGTTGGCCAATGGGTCTTCTACAAACGTAACGAAGCAGTGATCAATGCCTTCGTCGAGCAGCTGGGCCGAGAGCTCTGATTTTTCCGCCTTAACATAGAGAGATGCGATGCCCGCTTCATTATTAGTGCTGGCGCTTAGCGCCTTTGCCATCGGCACCACCGAGTTTGTGATCATGGGGCTTTTGCCCAATGTAGCCAACGACCTTCATGTCAGCATCCCATCTGCCGGCTGGCTCGTCAGCGGGTATGCATTGGGTGTTGCAATCGGTGCGCCCTTCATGGCCATGGTGACGGCTAACTGGCCACGCAAGATGGCCCTGCTCGTTCTGATGGGTATCTTTATCATTGGCAATGTGCTCTGCGCCTTAGCCGGAGACTACAACATCCTGATGCTGGCTCGCGTCATCACGGCGCTCTGCCACGGTGCCTTCTTTGGTATCGGCTCGGTGGTAGCGGCCAGCCTGGTCCCAGCGAACCGCCGGGCCTCTGCCGTCGCTCTCATGTTCACAGGCCTTACGCTGGCGAACGTTCTTGGCGTACCGCTGGGCACAGCACTAGGACAGGCAACCGGTTGGCGTTCAACCTTTGCGGCCGTCTCCCTCATTGGTGTCCTTGCGCTGGCAGGTCTCTGGTTCGCTCTGCCCAGCAAGGCGCCACAGGAAAAAACCGACCTGCGCCGTGAAATGGCGGCGCTGAAGGGGGCCGGTTTCTGGCTGTCCCTCTCGATGACAGTGATGTTCTCTGCCTCGATGTTTGCCCTCTTCACCTACATCACACCGCTGCTTACTGATGTAACAGGTCTGTCAGAGTACGGTGTAACCAGCACGCTGCTATTGATCGGTGTAGGCCTTACCTTCGGCAACATCCTGGGTGGACGCCTTGCAGACTGGCGTCTGTCCACAACGCTCATAGGTATTTTCATCGCGATGGCCGTCGTGTCATCCCTTTTGGCCTGGACCAGTCATAGCATGGTCGCTGCCGAGATCACCCTGTTCCTATGGGCAGCCTGCGCCTTTGCAGCGGTTCCCGCACTTCAAATCAACGTGGTCACCTTTGGCAAGGACGCACCCAACCTCGTTTCTACCTTGAACATTGGCGCTTTCAACGTTGGCAACGCGCTGGGCGCCTGGGTAGGAGGAAGCGTTATCGCCCATGGACTGGGCCTGACCAGCGTTCCGCTGGCTGCCGGGGGACTGGCCCTGATTGCCTTGATTCTGACCCTACTGACCTTTAGCCATGCCCGGAAAAGCGGCTTGGCTGTCAGCCAATGATTCACCTACGGAGTCGTTACCATGCCCAACCTGTTTGATCCGATCAAAATCGGCGCACTGGAATTGCCGAACCGCTTCGTCATGGCACCGCTGACTCGTTGTCGCGCAGATGATAATCGCGTCCCTACCGACCTTATGGCCGAGTACTACGCGCAGCGTGCGTCGGCTGGTCTGATTTTAAGCGAGGCCACCTCCGTCGACCCAATGGGCGTGGGTTATCCAAATACCCCGGGCATCTGGTCCGACGAACAAGTGGAGGGCTGGAAAAAGATCACTTCAGCCGTGCACAAGTCAGGCGGGCGCATCATGCTGCAACTCTGGCACGTAGGTCGTATTTCCGCACCGCTTTACCTCCAGGGCGAAAAGCCGGTGGCTCCAAGCGCCATCGCCGCCAAAGGTCATGTGAGCCTGGTCCGTCCCAAGCAGGAATACGTCATCCCGCGCGCCTTGGAAACCGATGAGATTGCCAGTATCGTCGAGGCTTACCGCAAGGGTGCCGAGAACGCCAGAAAAGCGGGTTTCGATGGCGTAGAAGTTCACGGGGCCAATGGTTATCTGCTGGACCAGTTCCTGCAAACCAGCACCAACCAGCGTAGCGATCAATATGGTGGCTCCATTGAAAACCGGGCTCGCCTGATGCTTGAAGTGACCGATGCCTGTATCGATGTCTGGGGCGCCGATCGTGTAGGCGTTCACCTTTCGCCTCGGTGTGACTTGCATGACATGGGCGACGAAAATCCGGCCGAGACCTTCGGTTATCTGGCCCGTGAGCTGGGCAAGCGCGGCATTGCCTTTATCTGCGCCCGTGAGGCTGAAGCTGATGACAGCCTTAGTCCACAACTTAAGGACGCTTTTGGCGGCGTTTTTATCGCCAATGAACGCTTCACCCATGACAGCGCCAATGCCTGGTTGGAAAGTGGAACCGCCGACGCTGTGGCGTTTGGTGTTCCGTTTATAGCCAACCCTGACCTGCCGGAGCGCTTTGCCCGTCAGGCCATGTTGAACGAGCCTCACCCGGAAACCTTTTACGTGCCTGGCCCTGTAGGTTATATCGACTACCCCCGGCTGTAATAAAAAAAGCCCCGCTCTGGCGGGGCTTTTCATGTCTGAAGAATGTCAGCGGCGAGTGTTAATCTGCTGCTGAAGGTTCTGCAGCTGGGTCTGAATCGTACTGATATTGCGCACGGTCTGGGCCCTGAACGCATCGAACGAAGCGGAATCCGGTCCACTGTTGTTACTACGTGAGTCCAGCTCACTGCGCAGTACAAGAAGATCCTGCTGCAGGTTTTCGATAGCGCCAGAAGGGTCGCCCCGTTTCTTGAGCGCAGCGATATCTGCCTGCAAACTCTTGTTTTGCGCCGTGAGCGAATCGATCTGATCACTGAAGCGTTTCAAATCCCCTTGCGCCGCTTTCAGGCCAGCCTGCTCATCAGCCAACGCCGCTACGCGGCCATTCAGATCCGAGGCGTTGCCCTGCTGCGTCTTGAAGTCAGCGGCCAGCTGGTCGATTCGCTTGTCCAGGGCACTTTGCGCATCCACTGCC
The DNA here is from genome assembly GCF_003691465.1 of Pseudomonas sp. LTJR-52. NCBI lineage: Bacteria > Pseudomonadati > Pseudomonadota > Gammaproteobacteria > Pseudomonadales > Pseudomonadaceae > Pseudomonas > Pseudomonas sp. LTJR-52. The sequence continues at coordinate 1,623,805 of NZ_CP033105.1, read as the reverse complement.
GCCTGTTGCTGGCGGGCTACGTCTGCTACCTTGGTCTCGATATTTTTCAGCCGCAACAACAAAGACTCTCGACTGGACGTCCCACTTGATTCGCTGGCAACCAGCTTGCCCGAGATATCCTGAAGCCGACCGGCAGCCTCTTCACTGATTCGTGCAAAGTTCTCCTGGGTCGCGACGACCTGCTCCTGCATGAGCTGAATTTGCTGATGACTCCACCAACCCAGCCCCGCCAACGCAATGATCATGGCCGCAATCAATGCCCATAGAGGACCTGTGCTCGGAACGCGAGCCGGTTTGGCTCCACGCGAAGCCCGTAATGGCTCTTGGGGATTAGCCGCGACATGGGCCTCGACTTCCCGCCCCTGTTCCACAGGCGCATGGCGATGATGCCGACCGTGGCTGGCACGCCCAAAGTCTTCGCTAAGGTCCTTGTCAGGCGTCAGGCTGGGTACATTGTCGAGTTCATCAAATGAATCGTTTCGCATGGCGGACCTTCATTGGTGAAAAAAGCATAAGCCGACAGGCACAGGGCTTGCTCTCAAAAAGTTAGTATACAAATGCCATCACAGCGCTGGCAGTCTGGCGTTATCGCCTTGCGGAGCGGTTTTCAATATATTCATCCAAAGCTTTCCAGACCGTGGTCTGGGGTTGAAAACCCAGGATATCGCGGGCCCGATTGATATCCAGTGTAAAATTGCGATCCATCAGGTGCAGAGGATCGGGTTCACGTTCTTTTCTGGCGGATTTGATTGCAGCAAGCATATCTTGCAGCAGAACCTTTGGCTGAATGCGAGCCGTGGCCTGCCCCAGAACCGGAAGCTTCAGACGGCGCATCAGATAATTCACTACGTCCCATACCGGCTGAGATTGCCCCTCGCTCAAGTTGAAAGCCTTGTTCCGCGCGTCTGGGTGCTCGGTCATAAGTGCAACACCCAAGGCTGTGCAAAGGCTGTTCATGCTGGTGAAGTCCCAGCGATTGAGACCGTTACCCAATTGCCGCAAACGTTTTTGACGGTTGAGCTGAACAAGCTTTGGCGCCCAAGCGTTATCAGGCAGCCCAATAATCTGCGCAGGGCGCAACACAATGACGTCCAACCCGAACTCTGCTGCTGTAAAAACCAGGCGCTCGATCTGCAAGCGCCGCTGCGCCTCGGCTGTCCGCGGCTTGGCAGGTACGGCATCCTCCTTGAGCGCCTCCCCTCCCGCTTCGTAAACATGGCTGGAAGATAGATAGACCAGGCGCGAGACCCGCATATGCAGGCAGGCCTCGATAAAGGAAAAACTGGCGTCCATGGCCTGCGCCGAAAGATCGCCTACGCCATCGGTACAATGTGCAACGGCATCGATGTCATCACACAGGCGCCGCGCCTGCTCCGTGTCGGTCAGGGTCCCCGGGATATATTCAGCGCCCTGCTTTACCAACGCATCGAGCATAGCTCCCGGCTGACCGTGAATACGCACCAAATGCTTGTCCGCCAATAGATCCAGGGCGAGGCGTGCACCAATGTAGTCACTCGCGCCCGTCACCAGAATTCGCATCAGATCTCCCCGTCAAGTCGCTACCAGCCAACAGGCTGCCTGGCTCTCCAGATGTCGAGTCAAGGCCGTCAGCAAATCACCACCGTTACGCCAGGAATGCCAGTACAGCGGCACATCGATCACCTGCCCCGGCACCAGATCAATTAATTCGCCTCGCTCGCGCTCCGCCTGGGTTTGCAGCTCAGGGAGCAACCCCCAGCCAAGCCCGTTGGCGACCATTTTCACGAAGCCCTCCGAAGAAGGACATAGATGATGATCGAAATGACCAGTAAAGCCCAGCCGTGCCAGGAAATGATGCTGAAGCTGATCATCCGGCCCATAGACGACTGCAGGCACCTGAGCGAGGCGCTCAGCCGTTACGCCCTCGGACAGGTAATGTGCATGAAAGGCGGGACTGGCGACTGCCCGGTAACGCATGGCGCCCAGCAGTACCGCCCGGGCACCGGCGACCGGACGCGCACTGGCACAGACGCAGGCAGCTACCTCCCCGGCCTGCATACGCTTGAGTCCCACCTCCTGATCCTCGACAACCAGATCCAGCAAGATTCCTTGCCTGGTACAGAAGGGGCCGACACTGGCCGCCCACCAGGTAGCCAGACTGTCGGCATTGATGGCGACCCGCAAACGCTCCACCGTCCTGGCTTCATCAAGCCCCGGCACCTGACTATGGAGGTCGCGTTCAAGCAATCGCACCTGCTGAACATGGTTTAGAAGCCTTTGCCCTACATCAGTAGAGGTGGGTGGTGATGTACGCACAATGACAGGCTGTCCAATGCGGGCTTCCAGCAGCTTGATTCGCTGTGAGACCGCAGACTGGGACAATCCCAGTACATGTGCCGCGCGCTCAAAACCGCCCTGCTCTACGACAGCGGCGAGCGCAGCCAAAAGTTTATAATCAAACATCAGTTTTCCTAATGACTGATCAGCACTATTTGTTTTTCTTATACAGGCTTTCTCTTCAGACTGGCCATCCCTTTCTGGAGAACACTGATGTCTCACGCCATTCATGATCTTTCGCTTCTGCTGAGCCAAATGCAGCCTGTGCTCAATCCAGGCCAATACGTGTTTTGTTCGTTGCATGAACAGACGTTGCCTCAGGACGTAATCCCCCTGGCAACCTTCAGGGAGCAGGAAGGCCTGACCGTTGTCCTGACCAGGCAAGATGCTGACTGCCTGGCGCTCTCCTATACCTACGTAGCTGCCTGGATCACCCTGAACGTTCACTCTGCCCTAGAGGCTGTTGGTCTGACTGCCGCGTTTTCGAGCGCTTTGGCACAACAGGGCATCAGCTGCAATGTAGTCGCCGGTTTTTACCATGATCATCTCTTCGTTGCAGAGGCGGACCAAGCACGCGCCATGGCTGCCCTACTCACGCTGGCGGGCCAATAAGATGTGGCAGAGCTATCTGACAGGACTCATGACCATGGGCGGTCTGATCATAGCCATCGGTGCGCAGAACACATTCATCCTTGCCCAAGGATTGCGCAGGGAACATCACCTGCCTGTGGCTGCGCTTTGTCTGTTCTTCGATATCAGCCTGGTAACCATTGGCGTGTTTGGCCTGGCCACCTTACTTGCCGGGAATGCCTGGCTGATGGGCGTCTTCAAATGGGCTGGTATTATCTTTTTGCTCTATTACAGCATCTGTGCCTACAGACGAGCACTTACGTCACAGTCACTGCATAGCGCAGCGGCGGCACCCCGCTCATTGGGCAAGACGCTGGGCATTGCGCTAGCCGTTACGCTACTCAATCCCCATGTCTATCTGGATACCGTTCTGGTTCTCGGAGCGTTAGGTAACCAGCAGCCGGCACCACTGGCTTTTACGGTCGGTGCAGGCTGCGCATCTGCTCTCTGGTTCTTCACATTGGCAATCGGCTCGGCGCAGCTGGCACCCTACCTGACCCGACCGCGCGTATGGCGCATGATCGATATGGCGATTGGAACCGTCATGCTGATCACGGCCATACAGCTCATCCTTTACAAGCCATAAGACCTTCTGTCGGGTTTGTTACATGGCGAGCTAACGAAGCGAGTGCTATGATCCCCCGCCGCGGTATTGAGCCTAATGCCTTACCGCAGGTTAGACCGGCGCCTGATCGGTCGACCATTGCCGTGCAATGCCCTGACGAAACATTATGGAGAGATAACCATGGCTTTCGAATTGCCGCCGCTGCCCTATGAGAAGAACGCCCTCGAGCCGCATATTTCCGCCGAGACGCTGGAGTTCCATCACGGCAAGCACCACCAGACCTATGTCACCGCACTGAACAACCTGGTGCCCGGCACTGAGTACGAAGGCAAAAGCCTGGAAGACATCATCAAGACGTCCTCTGGCGCGATCTTCAACAACGCTGCCCAGGTATGGAACCATACGTTCTACTGGAACTGCATGACGCCTAACGGTGGCGGCCAGCCTACGGGCGCTCTGGCAGATGCCATCGCAACGGCATTTGGTTCCTTTGACAAATTCAAGGAAGAGCTGACCAAGACGGCCATCGGCACATTTGGTTCCGGCTGGGCCTGGTTGGTCAAGAAGGCGGATGGTTCCCTGGCGCTGGCCAGCACCATCGGTGCTGGCAACCCCATCACTTCGGGTGATAAGCCCTTGCTGACCATCGACGTGTGGGAACATGCCTACTACATCGATTATCGCAACCTGCGTCCAAAGTACCTCGAGTCCTTCTGGAACACGGTGAACTGGGACTTCGTAGCGAAAAACTTCGCTGCCTGATCCTGGTATCTCTCGACAAAACCCGGCTTTTCGCCGGGTTTTGTTTTTAAGTCATGCCTACTTTTGCGAAGTGACAGCTAGACTCGGTTATTACACATTTCATCCTGTAGTAGACATAGGATGGCAAAGCCATCCATGGAAAGGAGCACGGAGTGAAACTGAGCATTCGGCATAGCCTGTCGTTGAAGCTGCTGCTTGTAGCATTACCAACGGCCTTGCTCGTCGGACTGCTGTTGGGCATCGTACAGATTGCCTATGAGGCCAGACAGGTACGTGATCAGATCCAGACGGACGCACGCCAGACGCTGTCCATGTTCAGGGACCCTGCCACCCAGGCCATGTATCGCCTGGATGACACCATGGCCGAACATGTTACCCGTGGCTTGTTCAAGCATCCCTCTATTCGTGAGGCTTACATTGGCGCTCCCGGCGAGCAGCCCTTGTCAGAGCACGCTCGCCCACTGCTCAGCGGCTCGACACGCCTGCTTACTGATAGGCTCTTTGGCAAAGAGCAGCGCTTCAACATCCGTCTTACAGGCGAGCCACCGATTGAGGAGTATTATGGCGACTTGCGCATCGCTGTGGACACAGCCCCTTACGGGCAGAAATTTTTAAAGAACTCAGCCTTTATCCTCGTCTCGTTACTGGTTCGCGTCCTGATTCTGGTGCTGGCGCTTTATCTGGTCTATCACTGGGTTCTGACGCGCCCCCTTTCCCGACTGCTCAACCATCTGGCATCGATCGAACCCGGCCTGCCAGGCCATAAGCCTCTTCCTCTCCTCAAAGGACATGAGCAGAACGAGCTAGGCCGCTGGATAACGACTGCCAACCAGCTACTTGCCTCGATCGAGCGAAACACTGCGCTTCGTGAAGAGGCCATCAGCAACCTTCAACGGATCAGTCAGCATGACCTGCTGACGGGCCTTTCCAATCGACAAGCCCTTCATGGTCAGCTTGAATGGATCCTTTCCGAGGCGGATCGACAAAACCTGAGCGTAGCCGTGCTGTGCCTGGGCCTTGATGATTTCAAAAGCATTAACGAGCAATACGGCTATCAGGTGGGTGACAGGCTTCTGCTCAAACTGGTAACCCGACTGCGGGCGGGCTGCCCGGGAGTAGACGGTTTTGGACGGCTTGGGGGGGATCGCTTTGCGCTCATCAAGCTGATCAAGCAACCCGACGAAGCCGCTGAGTTGGCCCATGCTGTTATGGATGCGCTCGATTCGCCCTTCAGTGTCGAACAGTATCAAGCCCACCTGAGCGCTTCGATCGGCATCGCGCTATACCCGGAGGATGGCCAGACCGCCGACCAGTTGATGCAGCGCGCCGAGCAGACGATGGCCCTGGTAAAAACCCAGGGTTATAGCGGCTACAAGTTCTACGTGGCCAGTGTGGATCAGGACATCCGCTTCAGGCGCGGTTTGGCAAAGGACCTTCGTGAAGCCCTGAGACGCCAGGAGCTTTATCTGGTCTACCAACCTCAGATTGACTATGCGAGCCAAGGGATCAGTGGAGTGGAAGCCCTATTGCGCTGGAATCATCCTGTCCACGGATTCATTCCACCCGATGTATTCATTCCCCTGGCCGAGCGCACTGGCAGCATCGTAGCTCTCGGAGAATGGGTGCTTGAGCAGGCCTGCAGTCAACTGCATACCTGGTACGCAAGCGGTTATACCTCCCTGCGCATGGCCCTCAATCTGTCAGCTGTGCAGCTACAACAGGAAAATCTGCCTGCGTTTATACAATCGCTCCTGTTACGCCACGGGATTCCGCCCAAGCGGCTGGAGCTTGAGGTTACTGAAACGGCACTGATGGAAGATGTGGACACTGCCGTGCAAACGCTGCGTCGTCTCAGGGAAGTCGGCGCGCTGATAGCACTGGATGATTTCGGCACCGGTTATAGCTCTCTGGCTTATCTGAAGCGACTGCCTCTGGACAAAATCAAGATCGACAAGAGTTTCGTACAGGATCTGAGCGACGAAAAAGACGACGCTCCCCTGGTACGCGCCATCATCCAACTGGGCAAAAGCCTCAACAAAGAGCTTATCGCCGAAGGTGTGGAAACCGACCTGCAGGAGGCCTACATTGTGGAGCAAGGCTGTGACGAGGGTCAGGGTTACTTCTACAGCAGGCCAATTCCCGCCGATCAGATCCCCGCGTTTATCGAGGCGCGTACTCAAGGCCTGCCCATTTCACGGGTTATGCCAGTAAAGCACTGACCCCTGGCGAAAAGGGTTTTCAAAAATGAAAATCTTTCGCATTATTATCCGGCTTTTCTCCTGACTCATGTAATGAGCACCCTATTTTAGAAAAGGATTCCGGAATGACCCGTATGCATTGGGCGAGCGTAAGCCTCCTCGCTATCGCCATTTCCCTGGCAGGCTGTGGTGACGACAAGAAAGAACAGGCACCCGCCAATCAAGCAGCAGCCCCTGCAGTCACCTCAGCGACAACGTCACAGGCGGCGAAACCGGATGAAGCCGCGGCCAAGGCCGTGATCAAGAATTACGCTGACATTGCCGAGGCTGTGTTCAGCGACGCCTTTACAGCGGGTCAGAATCTGCAGAAAGCCGTCGATGCCTTCCTGGCCTCCCCTTCCGACGCCACACTAAAAGCGGCGCGAGAAGCCTGGATGGCAGCGCGCACACCCTATTCCCAGTCCGAAGCCTTCCGCTTTGGCAACCCTGTTGTGGATGACTGGGAAGGTCAGCTCAACGCATGGCCTCTGGATGAAGGCCTGATCGACTATGTTGCATCCGATTATCAACATGCGACCGGTAACCCGGCTGCTACTGCCAACATCATTGCCAACGAAGAGATTCAGATTGGTGAAGACAAGGTTGACGTCAAGGACATTACTGGTGAAAAGCTGGCCAGTCTGAATGAGCTGGCCGGCTCGGAAGCCAACGTGGCGACGGGTTACCATGCAATCGAGTTTCTGCTGTGGGGTCAGGACCTTAACGGGACAGGCCCCGGTGCAGGCAACCGCCCCGCAACGGATTATCTTGCAGGGGATGGCTGCACGGGTGGTCACTGCGATCGCCGTCGCGCGTACCTGAAAGCGGTAACTGATCTCCTGGTTAGCGACCTTGAGTACATGGCTGGTCAGTGGAAGCCGGGCGTACCTGATAACTACCGCGCGACGCTAGAACAGGAAAGTGCAGACTCCGGTATTCGCAAGATGCTGTTCGGCATGGGCAGTCTGTCGCTGGGAGAACTGGCCGGCGAGCGTATGAAGGTATCTCTGGAAGCCAACTCGACTGAAGACGAGCATGACTGCTTCAGCGACGATACCCATCACACCCTTTATTACGATGCACTGGGCATTCGCAATGTTTATCTAGGCCAGTACAAGCGTATCGACGGTACAGAAGTGAAAGGCCCAAGCCTTTCCGAACTGGTTGCCAAGGCTGACCCGCAAGCCGATGCCACGCTCAAGGCTGATCTCGACGATACCCAGGCCAAGATGCAGGCCATTGTTGATCGTGCCGAGAAGGACGGGGTTCATTACGACCAGATGATCGCTCCGGATAACACCGCCGACCAGCAAAAGATCCGTGACGCCATTCAGGCCCTGGTCAAGCAGACCGGAGCCATTGAACAGGCCGCGGCCAAGCTGGGCATCCAAGACCTGAAGCCCGATAACGCCGATCACGAATTCTGATCCGCCCCAAGGGCACGGCGTTTTTACGAAGCCACGGCAGGCCCTACCTGCCGTGGCTTCGATACGTTCAGGTCGATTATTTAACGGTACCGTTTGGCTCTGATGATACTAGCTCCCTTTCGTTTGGCCCCCCTGGCGCTTCTCGTCTCGTTCCTCAGTGCCTGTGATGACTCACCGCACTTTACCCACGCAGAACCGGGCGAGGCCTTGTCAGCGGGTACAACCAGCGTCAATGACCAGAGCGCCAATGCCTTTTCGTTTCCCTCCAACAACCTGACGCCCGTCCAGCGTCTGGATTTCAGCGTAGGTAACAGTTTTTTCCGCAACCCCTGGGTCATCGCGCCCTCCTCCACAACAGCGCGAGATGGTCTGGGGCCGTTGTTCAATATCAACGCCTGTCAGAGCTGCCACCTGAGCGACGGTCGTGGTCATCCCCCGGGCCCGCAAGCAACCAACGCCTTTACCATGTTGGTCAGACTATCCATACCCGGCGGACCGCAGGATCAGGAGACCCTGAAAAGACTGGGCGTTGTACCCGAACCCACCTATGGCGGACAGCTACAGGACAATGCCATTCCTGGCGTTCCGCCAGAGGGCAAGGTCAGGTTCGATTACGCGGACGTACCGGTCACATTCAAGGATGGCACCGTCATCACCCTGCGAAAGCCTACGCTGCGCATAGAAAGTCTCGGGTACGGTCCGTTTCATCCACAAGCCCAGTTCTCCGCACGTGTAGCGCCACCCATGATTGGTTTGGGTCTTCTGGAAGCCATATCGGAAAGTGACATCCTCAAGAATGCTGACCCCAATGATGACAACAGGGATGGTATCTCCGGGCGTGCCAACTGGGTCTGGAGCTTTGCTGAGCAGAAGACCATGCTGGGCCGCTTCGGCTGGAAGGCAGGCCAGCCCACACTGGACCAACAGAACGCTACGGCGTTTTCAGGCGACATGGGTCTGACGACCAGCCTGATCCCCAATGACGATTGCACAGAGGCTCAGACAGCCTGCAAGCAGGCACCCAATGGGGGTGATCCGGAAGTCAGCGACAATATTCGCCGCATGGTGCTCTTTTATACGCGCAACCTTGCGGTTCCCGTCAGACGTGGAGTCGACAAGCCTTCCGTGCTGCAAGGCAAGACTCTATTTTACGCATCGGGATGTCCTGCCTGTCACATACCCACCTTTCAGACGGCTGCCAACGCTGCGGTCCCTGAACTGGCCAATCAGACCATTCACCCCTACAGCGATCTTTTATTGCATGACATGGGCGAAGGACTCGCCGACAATCGCTCCGAATTTCTGGCCAGTGGCCGTGAGTGGCGTACTCCACCCTTGTGGGGAATAGGCCTGACACAAAAGGTCAGTGGTCATACACAATTTTTACATGATGGTCGTGCTCGCAACCTGCTTGAAGCCATTCTCTGGCATGGCGGAGAAGCCGAGGCGGCCAAGCAAAACGTATTGGGGCTCAACGCCGAAGAGCGTACAGCCCTGCTTGAATTCCTGAATTCGCTATAAGGAGCGTTGTATGTTCCGCCCTCGGCTTTTGCTAACCGGGCTTGCCCTGGCACTCGGTGCCTGCTCGCCACAGAATCAACAGGCCCAGACCAGCGCCGCCTTGGCCGAGCAGGTCCTACTACCAGCGTACGCTCGCTGGGTGGAAACCGATCGGGCATTGGCGAGCAGCGCTGTAGCCTTCTGCTCCGGCAAGGAAGAGCTTGGCAAGGCTCGTGAAGCCTTTTTCAACGCACAAAAGGCCTGGGCCGAACTGCAACCATTATTAATCGGCCCGCTGGCCGAAAATAATACGGCTTGGCAAGTGCAGTTCTACCCCGACAAGAAAAACCTGGTCGCCCGCCAGGTGGAACAGCTGCTCAAGAGTAATCCTCAGGTTGATAAGGCCACCTTGGACAAAGCCAGCGTTGTCGTCCAGGGTCTGACGGCGTATGAATACATTCTGTTCGACAGCAATATCGAACTGGCTAATGCAGAACAGAGGGCACGCTACTGTCCGCTTCTGACAGCCATTGCCGAGCACCAGCAGGAACTGGCACAGCGTATCCTTACCCGCTGGAAGGAAACGGATGGCATGCTGGCGCAGCTCTCCAAGTTTCCGAATCAACGCTATGCCGATGCTCAGGAAGCTATTGCCGACCTTTTGCGGGTACAGGTCACAGCGCTAGACAGCCTGAAGAAAAAGCTGGGCGTTCCGCTGGGTAGACAAAGCAAAGGTATTCCACAGCCGTACCAGGCTGAAGCCTGGCGTAGCGAATCGTCGCTTCTCAGTATTGCCGCGAGCCTTGCTGGCGCCCAGGCGCTGTGGAATGGCGTAGACGGTAAAGGATTACGTGCCTTGTTGCCCAAGGAGCAAACACCCTTGGCTGATAAAATCGATACCGCTTATGCCGAGAGCAGCAAACAGCTGGCAGAGCTGCAACAACAGCCGCTGAAGTCCTGGCTCAGTAACGAGGCGGGCTTCGCCAAACTGAACGCCTTTTATGACAGCCTCAATACCGTACATCGTCTGCATGAAGGCGAGCTGGCTAAGGCCCTTGGCATCCAGTTAGGGTTCAACGCCAACGATGGTGATTGAGTAACGACATTGGGTATCTGTCATGTCCACTCTCTTGAGTAGTCTGTTCCATAACCTGCAACGCCTGGGTCGCTGGACGTTTACGTCAGGGTCCCAGGAACCCTTGCTGCTTTCTGCCCGGGACGATGTAGATGGCCGCCACTTTGCTGTGGGCTATCGCCTCACCGGTAAGGCTGTTTTCGTCACCGAGGTTGCGCAACGATGCCATGCCATCGTCACGCACCCCAGCGAGCCCTTTGCTGTCTTCGTGGCTCGCCGCCCAGGTACGCAGAGCTATGTAATCGACCTGCGCGATGGAAAACTTGTCCAGACGCTCGACTCGCCTGCAAATCGTCATTTCTATGGGCACGGGGTTTTCCACCCAGAAGGCACGTGGTTCTACGCTACCGAGAACGACACGACGGACCCTGGCCGTGGCCTGCTAAGTGCCTATCGCTTCAGTGATGGAGCCCTGATTCGCTCCCATGAGCTAAGCACCCATGGTCTGGGCCCCCATGAAGTAGCCTGGATGCCGGATGGAGAGACGTTTGTTGTTGCCAACGGGGGAATTCGCACCGAGGCTGAAAGCCGGGTAGAAATGAACCTGGATGCCATGGAACCCAGCCTGGTCTTGATGAGCCGCTCAGGTGAGCTCCTTTCCAAGGAGACGTTGGACCTGCAGATGAACAGCGTTCGCCACCTGGCCATTGCAAAGGACGGCACCATTCTGGCCTGTCAGCAATATATGGGCGCAGCCACCGACGCAGCCGCCATGCTCGGAATCAAGCGTCCCAGAGAAGCCTTCAAAGCCTTTCCGGTGGCAGAGACGCAGCGTCAATCCATGGTCCAATACACGGCAAGCGTAGCAGTACATGACGAATTGAGGCTGGTCGCCCTGACAGCCCCTCGAGGCAATCGTTTTTTTATCTGGGATCTGGACAGTGGCATGCTGCGGCTGGACGCACCTCTACCAGATTGTGCAGGCGTAGGCGCAGTGGAAAGCGGGTTTGTCGTGACTTCAGGTCAGGGCCGCTGCCGCCATTATGACTGCAGACAGATACAGATCGTGATGAAGCCACTCGAACTGCCTTCCGGTCTGTGGGATAACCATTTGCTGTTGCATTGATGGGTACCGGGTACCCATCAAGCCTTTTACTCAGGAAGCAACCCGAAAAACGTGTTTCAGGTAATAAACAAAATCCTGATCTTCACTTTGGGTCTTGCCAGGCACATCAGAGATCTTGGCGACGGGCTGACCATTGCAGGATGTCATTTTGAGCACAATATTCATTGGCGCAACGCCCGGCAAATCACACGTGAAGTTGGTGCCAATACCAAAGCTCACCTTGATTCGGCCCTTTAAGGCGCGGTAAAGATTTAGCGCCTTTTCCAGGTTCAACGAGTCGGAGAACACTAAGGTCTTGTTCATCGGGTCGATGCCCAGGCTTTCGTAATGCCTGATCGCTTTTTCGGCCCATGTCAGTGGATCACCAGAGTCATGGCGCAGGCCATCGAACAGCTTCGCAAAATACAGATCGAAATCGCGAAGGAAGGCATCCATGGTCACGGTGTCGGTCAGGGCAATACCCAGAAGTCCACGATATTCACGCACCCAGCAGTCCAGTGCAGCGATCTGACTGTCGATCAGTCTTGGCCCTAGTTGCTGGTGCGCCATGAACCACTCATGCGCCATGGTACCCAGGGGGGTTACGCCCAGGCTAAGGGCCAGATGCACATTGCTGGTCCCTACGAAACGCCCGGGAAAATCATCTCGCAGCGCCTTGACCACCATCTCCTGAACCGGAAACGAGAAGCGTCTGCGCGTCCCGAAGTCCGCCATTTTGAAATCGGCCAACTCGGCCGGACTGGCTTCCTGCTTCAGCCACTCAAATTTGCGATAGAGCTGCTCACGGGCTTGCTCCAAGGTCTGTTCAGGGTAGCGATTGCGGTTGCGCACCTCGCTTATCAGCGCAAGGATCGGCACTTCAAAAAGGATCAGATGCAGCCACGGGCCTTGCAGGCGCAGGCTGAACGCACCGTTCTCAACACCAATATGCACATAGCGCGGATTGAAGCGGAACAGGCGAAGAAAGCGGATAAAGTCGGGCTTGATGAAAGGGATACGCTCGAGGAACGCTAACTGCTCATCACTGATACTGATATCGGCAAGCCGTTCGATCTCGGCGCGAATTTCGGCCTCGTAAGGTCGAAGATCTTCATTGTTTCGGCATTTAAATGCCCACTCGACTTCCGCATTGGGATAGTTATGCAGGACAGCCTGCATCATAGTGAGCTTATAAAAGTCCGTATCCAGAAGGCTTTGAACGCTGCACCGGGAAAAAATACCATCAGCCATAGGTTTCGCTCGAGGTAATCAAATCAAACATCCACAGCATGCCCGAGCTCTGAATGAATAAAAACCCTTTTCCCGTACTTCGCAGCGTTAAATATCAATAAGCGCTTGCCGCGCGCTGGGTCATCCCATACAAGAACAGCATGAGGTTTTCATCGGACGGAACCGCTTTAACCATTCGTGCGTTGGCCGGAGTCTGGCAATAGGAGATTCCTTCATGCCCTTGGACTACCGTTGCACCCGGCTCATGCCAAGCCGAAAACGCCACTGTTGTAACGCCGAGGGCACCCACTAAAAGCAAAGTTCTTGTGATTGTTAAGTTCATGGCTGCAACCCTTTGATGACCCTGCCAAATACTGCTTGGTAACCGTAGACCAAGGTCTGCCAGTCCGCATGACTGAGCGACGAATGGCGCTTAAGTTGCAGAAGATCCCGCCGAGCGGCACGACGTGCTGAGAACCGACGGCGGCATTTTTCGAGATCCAGTAATGCAACATCGAACTCAACCTCGCCTAGTGTTTCACGGACGCGCAAGAACACATGCTTGTCATACAGGCAACCATGCTGCCAGCGCGCCTTATGCAGCCGAGCCAGCATAGCGCCGAGTCGTTTCAGGAATATATCGCGGGTCGCCTGGTCATACCGCGTCTGGGCACCGCTGGCGTACCAGTCTTCCAGCGATACATACCCATCGAGTTCGGCACTTACCAGCAGCGCACGCCAGCCTTGCTCATCCCGTCGAGCCTCGCAAAACAAGAGTTCCGGTACGCCCACGCCCAGCGCGGCGATAGAGGTCAAGGCATCTCGTTCACGCAGGGCCGTTGGCCGCCCAAACGGATGACGCAGACTCCGATAGATATGCCCTACCTGACGTTTGGCATAGGCAATGGTACCGTCATTGATCTGGATACGTTGGACGCCGCTTTCTCCACCCCGCCGCTCATTAGGCGCCTCGACCCACTCCCCCGACATGACCCACCAGTTTTCAAAGGAACGCTCTGTACCCTTGGACAACGTTGTACTCTGTGGGAAAGACATATCGGACATAATCAAACCTTTCTTAAAACATAAACACGCCACATCGAGTAGTGCGGCAAGAAATCAAGATGCTTTTCGACACAGAAACCAGCCTGTACGAATTCGTGCTCGACCTGCTCGGCATTTAGAACAATGCGATTTTGATAACCCGTACTTTTGTTGCGGAGCTGCCGCTTGGCTTCTAGCTGCTTGCGGCGCCATGCCTTGAAATTACCGTCCACCCATAATGACAGAATGACTGTATCGCGTGTTACACGATTGAATTCCTTGAACATTTCCAAGCGGTCGGTACTATCAGCAATGTGATGCACCAGGCGCATGCAGAAAATACTGTCCACTGCGTTATCAGGAAGATCGATAGCAAAAGCGGATGTTTGCAAGGTACGCACACGCTGAACTACTTCTTTGGGCTGGGAGGCACATGCCACGGCCAACATATCCGCCGAGTTATCAGCGCCAATAATGATCCGATTCTGTTTTTCCGCGAGCAGCGGCCAGAAACGACCGGCGCCGCATGGTAGATCCAGGACTAGATTGGGCTGTCCCGCCAGCCTCAAGGCGCGGCGGGCAAGTTGCTCATCTCGCCAATGAGACAAGCGGCGAGCCATGCCATCCTGGTGTTTCTTGAAGTACTGCTCGGCATGCGCGCGGTCATACTTCTCGGAGAAGGGAAGCTCAATCGTAGATTTCATGGCGGCACTCCATAAGTCAGATGAAGCCACCTTATGGAGCGCACCGTTAAATCAGGGTCAAGGTCAGGTGAAAATTACGTCAATCGTTTTTGCGCTTTCAGGCAATGCCAACTCAACCCGGAAACAGCAGCCGTTTGGCTGACGATTAGTCAATGCAACCTTCCATCCCTGCAACTGGCAGATACGATGGACCAGTGAGAGGCCAAGCCCTAACCCCTCGCCACGTCTTGCACTACCTCGTACAAAGGGCTTGAAGACCTCATCATGTTGAGCTTCAGGAATGCCGCTGCCCGTGTCTTCCACCGTAAAAGCAGCCTCCTCCAACGTCAGGCGAATTTCACCCGCATCCGTGTAATGAAGTGCGTTACGCAGCAGATTACTCATGACAGACCGCAGGAATGGGGCGTTGTAGGTCTGCTGATGTTCATAACCCCCAGGTTCATACCTCAAGGTTAGCCCCTTGGCCTCGATTGCTCCCTGCCACTGCAGCACCAGCTCGTCGGCAATCGTTCTGAGCGAACTGCGAGGCGCAATGACCGCCCCGTCGCGCTGTGCCCTGGCCAACTGGAGAAAGGTTTGCACCAGATCCCGCATTTCCTCAGTAGCGCTCACCATTCGCTGTAGCTGCGCCTTACCTCTGGGACCAAGGCCTGGATCCTCAGCCAGCAACTCACATGATGTGGCAATCACCATTAGTGGTGTTCGCAACTCATGACTCACATCACTGGTGAACAACTGCTCTCGGGTAAGCGCATCACGCAACTGACCTAATGCATCGTCAAACGCCGCTGCCAATTCCCCTACTTCATCATTGGTATAATCCGGGGCCAACGGGGGAGCCATCAGCAGCATCTGGTCACGATGCCGAACCTGACGAGCTAGACGACTGACCGGAGCAATGACTCGGCGCGCCAGCAACCAGCCGAGAAGGCCTGACAACGCCACACTGAGCAAAAACCCTTTGAGCACGACCCGATAAAGAGCCTTTTCCCGTCGCTCAAAATCACTTTGATCCTGCAAAAGGATGTAGTGCCGCCCATCCTGGAACCGAACCCAGGCATAGTAGTACCGACCGCCCTCCTTGACCTCACTGAAGCCCTGCTTGAGCCCCACCAGATCCGGCGGCAATGACTGTGGCTCATTTTCCGGCGCGTAGTAGAGCTTCATGCCAGGATCCAGTACCGGCTGACCACCGTTTCGCATGTCTCGTCGCAACATGCGATTCAGCTCGTTGCTCATGTCTTCGGAGATCAGCTGTTCTTCAACTAGGTGTACGACTTCGACAATACCAAAGGAAAACAGGCCGCCCACCACTACGGTCATCAGCACAAACGCAATGATGATCCGGCGTAAAAGGCTCTGCTTATACTCCATCGCTATCGTTCGTCAGGCGGTAGCCCACGCCATGTACCGTATGGAGCAAGGACGTTTCAAAGGGCTTGTCTATAACTTGGCGGAGCTGGTGAATATGACTGCGCAGACTATCGCTGTCAGGGCAGTCATCTCCCCAAAGCGTCTCCTCCAGGACTTCTCGCCGAATCACATGCGGGCTTTTTTGCATGAGCGCCGCAAGCAGCTTGAGACCGATGGGATTTAGCTTGAGCGATTTACCCCCACGGCTAACTTCCAGCGTGTCGAGATCATAGACAAGATCAGCCACCTGGAGCTGCCGCCTGCCTCCTCCACGCGTCCTGCGCATTACCGCTTCGATCCGAGCAGCCAACTCCGACAAGGCGAAAGGCTTTATCAGGTAATCGTCTGCGCCAGAGCGAAACCCCTTGAGGCGGTCATCCAGCTGATCTCGCGCCGTCAGCATGATGACCGGAGTATCGCGCCGGGCATCCTCACGCAAGCGCTGGCATAACGTGTACCCATCGATTCCCGGCAACATGATATCGAGAATCAACAGATCATAATGCTCAGTTGCCGCCAAGTGCAGGCCTGAGAGCCCATCCTGGGCACAGTCGACTGTATATCCCTTGAGACTCAAGTAATCCATCAGATTACTCAAGATATCGCGGTTATCTTCAACCACCAGAATACGCATGAACTCACCTCATAGCCTCGCGCGGTTGCAGCAGGCCTGTTTAACATTTTTTTCACTACCCATTCACCTGGGCATGACAAGGCACAGCGCACTGTGCAGGAGCACCCTGTTTCATCTGCTCAGATAGAAACTGCCTTCCCTGTAAACAATTGCCTCTCTCCTTCTAGGATACCCATGAACGCTTCTGCTTACTCTCGCCCGCTCAACTTTTTCTGGGCTCTGGGTCTGCCTTTGGCAGTAATGATTCTTTTATTGAGTGTTGAGCCCACACGACTCGACTTTGCACTGGCCGATGCATTCTATGATCCAGGCACAGGGTTTATTGGGCGACACAGTGCCCTTCTTGAGGATATTCTGCATGATCGGGCCAAACAGCTGGTTATCCTGATCGGTATTATTGCCATTGCAGGCTCGATCCTGAGCTTTTTCTGGACACCTCTGAAATCCTGGCGCAAGTCGTTGGGGTACTTGGTGCTTGCAATGGGTACGTGTACAGCGCTTGTCATGCCACTGAAAAAGCTGACCGATGTTCCCTGCCCCTGGAGTCTGGTTCAATATGGCGGTGACCAGGTTTACTCCCCGTTATTGTCAGAGCGCCCCGCGACCAACAAGAACAATCTGTGCTGGCCCGGCGGCCATGCTTCCAGTGGTTTTACCTTGTTTGCATTCTATTTCTTTTTGCGCGATCGCCGTGCACGGCTGGCACGCGGTGCGCTGGCTGCAGCCTTCGCGCTGGGCTGCATCTTTTCCATAGGACGGATGATGCAAGGGGCCCACTTTCTTTCCCATAACATATGGACGGCACTTTTTGATTGGCTGGTGTGCTTGGCTTTTTACCGATTGATGCTTTACCGCCCGGCCTCCTCACCAGAAAAGACTGCTCCAGCCCCGTCTGCGCTTTAAGTATTGCCCATAAAAAAGCCCGACCATTAGGCCGGGCTTTTTTAGCTAGGTAGCTGGGTGGCTTACATCATGCCGCCCATACCGCCCATGCCGCCCATGTCAGGCATTGCCGGAGCAGCCTTGTCTTCTGGGATATCAGCAACCATGGCTTCGGTAGTTACCATCAGACCGCCAATGGAGGCAGCAGCCTGCAGGGCGCTACGAGTCACTTTAGCCGGGTCAAGAATACCCATCTCGATCATATCGCCGTATTCGCCAGTCGCAGCGTTAAAGCCGTAGTTGCCTTCACCGGCCTTGACCTTGTCAACTACGACGCTTGGCTCGCCACCCGCGTTGGCAACGATCTGGCGCAGAGGTGCTTCAACAGCACGACGCAGCAGAGCGATACCTACGTTCTGATCTTCGTTGTCGCCTTTCAGACCTTCGATGGCCTGCAGGGAACGAACCAGGGCTACGCCACCGCCAGGCACCACGCCTTCTTCAACGGCTGCACGAGTTGCGTGCAGGGCGTCTTCAACGCGAGCCTTCTTCTCTTTCATTTCAACTTCAGTTGCCGCACCTACCTTGATCACGGCAACACCGCCAGCCAGCTTGGCCAGACGCTCTTGCAGTTTTTCACGGTCGTAATCGGAAGAAGTCTCTTCGATCTGAGCACGGATCTGCTTGACGCGAGCTTCGATATCAACCTGAACGCCAGCACCGTCGATAACAGTGGTGTTTTCCTTGTTGATAACAACGCGCTTGGCTTGACCCAGGTGCTCCAGAGTGGTGCTTTCCAGGCTCAGGCCTACTTCTTCAGAGATCACAGTGCCGCCAGTCAGGATAGCGATATCCTGCAGCATGGCTTTGCGGCGATCACCGAAGCCAGGCGCCTTAACAGCAGCAACCTTGACGATGCCACGCATGTTGTTGACGACCAGAGTAGCCAGCGCTTCGCCTTCAACGTCTTCAGCAACGATCAGCAGCGGACGGCCAGCCTTGGCAACGGATTCCAGCACCGGCAGCATTTCGCGGATGTTGGAGATTTTCTTGTCAACCAACAGCAGCAGCGGGTTGTCCAGCTCGGCGGACATGGTGTCCGGCTTGTTGATGAAGTAAGGAGACAGGTAGCCACGGTCAAACTGCATGCCTTCTACGACAGACAGTTCGTTTTCCAGGCCGGAACCTTCTTCAACAGTGATCACGCCTTCCTTGCCTACTTTCTCCATGGCTTCAGCAATGATGCTGCCGATGGATTCGTCGGAGTTGGCGGAAATGGTACCTACCTGAGCGATGGCACGGAAATCGGCGCAAGGCTTGGACAGTTCTTTCAGCTGAGCAACGATGGCGATGGTTGCCTTGTCGATGCCGCGCTTCAGATCCATTGGGTTCATGCCAGCAGCAACAGCCTTCAGGCCTTCGTTCACGATGGACTGAGCCAGAACGGTAGCAGTGGTAGTACCGTCACCAGCTGCATCGTTAGCCTTGGACGCAACGTCCTTGACCAGCTGAGCACCCATGTTTTCGAACTTGTCTTTCAGCTCGATTTCTTTGGCAACGGAAACGCCATCCTTGGTGATGGTCGGAGCACCAAAGCTCTTGTCAAGAACGACATTACGACCTTTCGGGCCTAGCGTTGCTTTTACAGCGTCAGCCAGAACGTTTACACCAACCAGCATTTTCTTACGGGCGGAGTCGCCGAATTTGACTTCTTTAGCAGCCATGTTCTTTTTCCTCTAAACGAATTCGGTGGAAACAGGGATCGGCAATTAGCCTTCCATTACAGCCAAGATCTCGGACTCAGCCATGATCAGCAGCTCTTCGCCATCAACCTTAATGGTGTTGCTGCCGGAATAGGGGCCAAATACTACTTTGTCGCCAACCTTTACAGCTGGAGCGCGAACTTCGCCGTTATCCAGAACGCGACCGGTTCCTACCGCAACGACTTCACCACGATTCGGCTTTTCGGCAGCCGAGCCCGGCAGCACGATGCCGCCAGCAGTCTTGGTTTCTTCTTCGCTGCGACGGATCACGACGCGATCATGCAGAGGACGAAGCTTCATAGTCGTATCTCCTAATATGTAAGCGTTTCCAATTACCGGTGAAGACCACCGGCTGTTTTGTTTTAACCGGCTTCGCCGGGTGCACCCTGCAATGCAAGGTGCGAATTCAGCCTGCCAATGGCAAGAACCTTACGGTGTCCGCTACATGAGGTTGTAGAAAATCATTTCAAGGGGCAGAGCAAAAAAAATTTTCTAATTCAGTGATTAAACGGCTTCTTATCATCTCGCCGTTCGTACTCACCTTCGATCACGCGAGGGGCCTCGGGGCGCTGATGATTCTGATGAAAATCACCCGGTCTGTGCTGATAAGTCTGCCCACCTCCGCGCACATTGATCCGCGCCATTACAGACCCTATCAGTAACTTGCGTGTAATGGGTAACAGCACCAGCAGCGCCAGCACATCACTGATAAAGCCGGGCAGGACAAACAAGGAGCCGCTGACGGCCATCGTCAGTCCCTGCATGATCTCTTTCTCAGGCACTTCACCCATGGCAATACGTATACGAGCCCGCCAAAGCGTCGTGAAGCCGGCCACCCGAAGCATGCCAATACCAATGAGAGTGCTCAGGACCAGCAGGATCAACGTCCAGCCGACTCCAATGGAACTGCCAATCTTGATCATGACTGCCAGTTCCAACAGGGGAAACAGTAAAAACAGAAACAGGAATTTGCGCATCGCAGTGTCCTTTGGGGCCTCCAAGGCCGAACCTACCAAAACTCCAAGGTGGCGTTGACCAGGGATTAATTCAACCCTTGCGTGTGGAATCACGCTATCAATAGACACTCAAGGCCAGGCGACACGGGCTTCTGCGCAATAGAAAGGAGTGTTACAAGGTATGGATTGATGAGGAGTCAGCTGACTACTGGCTAGCTAAGGCGCCACAAGGGCGCCCTAGCACAAGCAGTTACCACGTTACGCCAATCCCTGCGCTGTATTGGGTTTCGTTGAGACTTCCCTTGGCCCCGCTGACCAGCTGCTTTGACGCCTTCAGGTTAAGAGACGCCCAGTTGGTGACCTTGTAGCGCAGCCCTAAATCCGTATCCAGGCTGAAGTCCGCGGTATTGTCCAGCGGGCGTCCTACTTCACCAGTAGTGAATAGCTGAACCGTCTGTCCGTATACGTAACGGTTGTAGTCCCACTTCATTGACACGGAGTAGAAGCTGTCCTTGTCATCATCGCGGTATTGATAGTCGGCGCGATCCAGCAGCGCTGTCAGGGAGAAGGATCCCAGCTCGTTATCCCAGAACTGATAGCCCGGGCCTGTACCAACGTTACGCTGGCGAGCGATGTCTTCAACTTTGTCCCTGTCGTAGGACAGCCGTCCCTGCCAGAAAAACTTTTCATTGAAGAAACGATCCAGCGCGTACTGAAGCGACCAGTTATCCGTGGATACCGCTCCGTCCTTCTTTTCACGGTCGTAACTGCCCTGGGCATTGTGACGCCACATACCGTGCCGAGCCTGGGTCTTGAAGTCGATGTCGTAGTCGTCTGTATCCTTGTCGGCACGCTTGTAATTCAATGCCGCATCGATGTTGCCCTTCCAGGTAAAGTCATGCAGCAGCGGCTTTGGTGGCACAATCTGGCTGATGCTGGCCAGAGGTACGGTCTGCGCGCCCTGCTCTGCCGTTTCGACAATGACCTGACCCTGGCCGGCAGGCTTGAGGCTCTTGACCTCGACATCCTCCTCGTATTCACCACGCTGCACCAGCACGGGCTGATCGCGCTGCAGCGTAGCCACCTTGTCCCAGGACAAGGGAATGGAGCCACCGTAATCGGTCTGCAACAATAGCTTCTTGCTGTCTAAAAGCTTGATCGTCCCGGTCAAGCGGTCACCATTTTTCAGCCATACCGTGTCCGCAAAAGCGGTACTGGAAAGGGCTGAAAAAGCGGCAAGGTAAAAGAGAGTTCGTGACAACATAAAAGACGCCGTTGTAGAGATATAAACCGGTTATGTTTGTCCGGCCCTTGTTAAGAAAGCAGAAATAATCACGGGTGAGGTTGAGCAACCTTTTCACGCCAAGCGCATATGACTGATTTTCATTAACAAATTCCACTGGCCTAGCATTTCTTTGCTTGTTTTTTGAAATACGTCGAGTTCAGCCCCATGACCCACTCCCTTTTCCAACATTCAGACACACCCGAGACTCGCCAGGCAGCGCTTTTCGGCGTCATGGCAGAAATACCGCCTGGAAAGGTTGTCAGCTACGGTCAGTTAGCTGAACTGGCTGGCTTGGGCCGTGCGGCTCGATGGGTGGGACGGACACTTTCCCGTCTGCCGGAAGGGACCACCCTTCCCTGGCATCGAGTGATCGGGGCAGATGGTCGAATCAGCTTACCGTCCGATTCCCTTTCGGGTATCGAGCAACGACAGCGATTACGGGCTGAAGGCATCATTTTTCACAATGATCGGGTGGACATGCGTCGGCACAGGTGGAATCCACTTCAGGCTTGCGAGTAGAGTGTGTGTTTTTGTAAATACCGGTTCGCATGATCAGAAACTTCTGGCGAGAAGCCCTCGCCACGTACAAGTCCCCTGCCTGTCTGGCCTTGCTGCTGATGGGGTTTGCCGCAGGCCTTCCGACGATGCTGGTTTTCTCAACCCTGTCCGTCTGGTTGAGGGAGGCTGGCGTCTCGCGTGAAACCATCGGGTATGCCAGCTGGATCGGTCTTGCCTACGCCTTCAAATGGGTATGGTCGCCCATGCTCGATCAGTGGCGCCTGCCGGTCATTGGCAGTCTGGGCCGTCGACGCTCCTGGCTTGTGCTATCACAGGTATTGGTGGGGATCGGACTACTGGGCATGGCCTTATGTAATCCTCAATATGACTTGAGCGCCATGATTGCACTGGCAGTAATGGTAGCGTTCGCTTCGGCTACGCAAGATATCGCTGTGGACGCCTATCGGCTGGAGATTGCCGAAGATTCGCATCAGGCTGCGCTGGCCGCCTGTTATATGACGGGTTACCGAATAGCCTCGCTCCTGGCAAGTGCTGGCGCCTTGTTCCTGGCTGAAATATTAGGCTCAAGTGTCCTGAATTACAGTCAGTCTGCCTGGGCGACTACTTATATGCTGTTTGCCTTACTGGTATTGCCTGGGCTGCTTACCAGCCTCCTGATTCGAGAACCTCCGCTGGCCGCTCCCATGGGCCTCGCTGATTCTCGATTCGGCTTTAATCACCAGTTACTGTCTGTGACCCTTGTGTTGGTAATGCTGGTTTCCATTCCGGCCATGATCAACGCAATTATTGATTTTGCCTGGCCACGCGCACTGCTCTATGCCCTGTTTATTATTGGCTGCATATCTCCTTGGGGTCGTCGGATCTATGAGCCCATCAAGGATTTACTTGAAAAAGTCCGTCAACCAATGGATCTGCACCAGACCGCCTGTAATGCAGACGAAGTGCCACGCTTTGACTTTGCACACCAAGCAGTCTCGGTCATCGTATTGATCGTGTTATGTATTGCCGTAACGGGTGGCTGCAAATCCTTTTTTGGAGGCTATTGGCCTCGTGGCCTTATGTACCTTCTTATCGCAGCGCTTTGCTTATCCAGTTCGGGACGCAAGCTTATGGGACCTGTGCTGACTCCGGTCAGCGAGTTCATACAGCGCTATCGATGGCAGGCCCTAATGCTGCTGGGTCTAATTTCGACCTATCGCCTATCCGATACCGTTATGGGGGTGATGGCGGGTGTATTTTATATTGATGTGGGATACAGCAAAGAGACTATTGCCACCGTCAGCAAGGTATTTGGGGTAGTCATGACCTTACTTGGCGCCGCGGCGGGTGGCGTATTAACAGCACGGATAAGTATTCTTCCGATTCTTTTTCTGGGCGGTCTTGCTTCAGCGTTGACTAATTTACTGTTTGCCCTGATTGCTACAACAGGCGCTAACACCATGCTGCTAGTGATTGCAATCTGTTGCGATAATTTCAGTGCTGGGTTAGCGTCCTCCGCCTTTATTGCCTATCTGTCGAGCCTGACTAACCTTCGCTTCTCTGCAACTCAATATGCGCTTCTAAGCTCGCTTATGCTCTTGTTGCCACGCCTGCTAGGTGGATACTCTGGAAGCATGGTTGAGCATGTGGGGTATGTTTCATTCTTCATGATCACATCCCTATTAGGAATTCCAACACTGATTCTGATTGCAGTGCTCTGGATAAGGCAGCGAAGCCAGTCCAGTCGGCAAACAAGCACAGGCGAGCCAAGCATTTCTCCGCCGTAATAAAAAGCCCGCCAGTAGGCGGGCTTCGCTTAGGCAGCCTCTTTTTTCTCTGAAACCATATGCAGAACACGCTGGGGAAAAGGAATTCCGATACCAACTTCGCCAAGTCGATCTCGGACCTGTTCGTTCAGCATGAACATCAACGGCCAGTAATCCCCACTGTTAGTCCAGAAGCGCAGAGACAATGTAATTGCACTATCACCCAAGGCAGAAACAACCACCTCTGGTGCTGGATCACGGTGGACACGTGCATCTTCAGCTAACTTGAGCAGAACCTCCCGCCCTTTTTGCAGATCTGCCTCATAGTCCACGCCCACATCAAAAATCACCTTACGCTTGGCCTGGCGTGAGTAGTTAGTAATGATGCCATTGGAAAGTGTTCCGTTCGGGATCGTAACTGTCTTGTTGTCCCCCGTTAACAGGATCGTATGAAAGATCTGCACAGAATCAACCGTTCCCATTACACCCTGGGCCTCAATGAATTCGCCCACGCGGTAAGGGCGGAACATCAAGATCAGCACACCACCTGCAAAATTTGCCAAGCTGCCTTGCAACGCGAGCCCGACAGCCAGACCTGCAGCACCAATCACGGCCACAAAGGAGGTCGTGGCAATGCCAATCATGGAAGCCACACTGACGGCGAGCAGTACTTTGAGAACAATATTGGCCAAGCTGCCTACGAAACCGAGCAGCTCGGCATCAACGCGACGAGCCCTTAATAGACGGGACATGTTGTCTGTTACTTTATTAATAACCCACCAGCCAATAGCTAGGGTAATCAGAGCCAGTAGCAGTTGCCCTATGTACTGCAGTATGACCGGCAGCCAGGCTTCAGAAGCAGCAAGAAGTCGGTCGAACTGCACACTTAGATCCATCGTTGGATTCTCCTTAAATCAATGGAAGATGACCGGCCTATAGCAGTTGGTCACGCTAAGTGCGACGTACCGGTACTAAGAAGGTTCCCGTCACGCGGGACGCCAAGTCATGCAGAAGGGCTAATCACGGAAATTATTGAACTGCAGCGGCATGCCCAATTCCTGGCCGCGCAACATGGCAATGGTTTCCTGAAGCTCATCGCGCTTCTTGCCAGTCACGCGGACCTGCTCACCCTGGATTGCGGCCTGAACCTTGATCTTGCTGTCCTTGATGGTGGCAACGATTTTCTTGGCAAGCTCCTTATCGATGCCTTCACGCAGTACAACTTCCTGCTTGACACTTTTGCCAGAGGCATAAGCATCCTTAACTTCCAGACACTGCACATCGATCTTGCGCTTGGCTAAATTCATTTTCAGGATCTCCAGCATCTGCTCAAGTTGAAAATCCGCTTCCGCCGTTAGCGTGACGGTAAGCTCTTTGAACTCAAAGGAGCCCTTTCCGCGTAGGTCATAGCGGCGATCCAGTTCCTTCATGGCATTTTCAACCGCATTGGTCACTTCATGTTTATCCAGTTCGGACACTACATCAAAAGAAGGCATGTCATATCTCCATGTAGGCCAGGCGCTTGACTTGATGCGACTGGCTTGACGATCAAAAAGGGGCAGCCATTATAACGACTGTGGTCGATTACCCGGAATTCCATCCTGCCCGGACGTGAAACATGGGTTCCTTCTATTTTTGCTAACGAGGTATAACGTCATGAGCTGGCACATTCTGGGAGCTGGAAGTCTGGGAGGGTTATGGGCAGCGCGCTTGTTTCGCGCAGGTATCCCGGTACGCCTGATCTTCAAAGACCGCTTGCGCCTGGCCCAATACCGGGCAGCCGGTGGACTCTCCTTACGTGAGGGTGAGCAGGACAGCCTTTACCCATTGCCTGCCGAAACACCTCAAGAGACCTCCCCCATCCGACGCCTGCTGGTGGCTTGCAAGGCTTATGATGCAGAAGACGCCGTCGCAGCCGTGGCATCCCGCCTCGTTCCTGGCGCTGAAGTGGTTCTGCTGCAGAACGGCATTGGCAGCCAGGAACGCGTAGTCGAGCGTATACCGAGGGCTCGCTGCATACTTGCAAGCAGCACGGAAGGCGCCTTCCGTGAGTCCGATTTCAGCATCGTCCAGGCAGGGAAAGGCCACACTTGGCTGGGTGATCCGGCTCATCCCGATCATGTACCGGAGTGGCTGGATGAGCTCAACGAGGCGGGCATACCGGTCCAGTGGTCAACAGAAATCATGGGGCAACTCTGGCGCAAGCTTGCCATCAACTGTGCCATCAACCCTTTAACGGTGCTCCATAAATGCCGTAATGGTGAGCTCAACGCCTACGCTGGCGAGATCAAAGCCCTCACCCTTGAACTGGGCGCGTTATTAGAGGCAGTCGGGTACGGAAACCTTGCCCCTGGCCTTCAGGAAGCGGTGCTGGCTGTAATTGATGCGACTGCCGACAACACCTCATCGATGCTTCAGGACGTTACTCATGGGCGTCGTACGGAAATCGTTTTTTTGCTTGGCCATGCACTGCAAGAGGCCCAGCGCCATGGACTCAAGCTGGGCGCCCTTGAGCAACTCCATCGCCACTTGATCGATCATCTGGAGACCCATGGATTGCCGGTAGACTAAGCGCAGGCTACCCTTTCCGATCCTATTGCAGCGATGTAAGCCATGATTCTGCGCGAGCGACTCAGAAATCTTCCGGTTGGCCAGAAGTTGTTGGCTGCGCTTCTTGTACTGTTAAGCGCTGTGTTGCTGGTAGCTAACATTACCTTCATCTCAGCAGCCTACTGGATTTCCCAGGAAAACATGACGCCCCAGGCGTTGCAAACGGTTGGCAGGCTGCTGGCAATCCCCACGCTGAGCCAGGAGGCGCTGAGCTCCAAGGAGCGGGCTGAAGCGCTTCTGCATCGACTCGACAATTACAGCCCGCTCCGCCTGGCCGCCATCTACAACCAGGACGGACATCTACTTGCCGAAATACAAAATGGCACGTTGCTAAAGCTGCCTACGCATTACACAAGCCTTGAAAACTGGCGCTTGCGTGAGTTTCGTACGAATGTACTGATCGAGCTTCCTCAAGAAGATGGCCGCTCCGGCCATTTGCTGCTAGTCGCCAGCAGCGAGTTACCCGGAGCCTTCTATACCGGAACGCTGACCGCCAGTATCGCCATTCTGGTGTTCAGTCTCCTGCTCTGGTTTGTTGTGGCCAGACAGATTCGTCTGTTGATCACCCGGCCAATCCTTCAGCTGGAAGAGCTGTCTCGCCAGGTTACCCGCGAGGAAAACTACTCGCTGCGCGCTGGCAAGGGTAGTGACGACGAAATAGGTCGGCTGGCAGATGCTTTCAATACGATGCTGACCCGCATCGAGGGCCGCGAGCAACAGCTCAAACGCGCCCGTGATGACGCCCAGTCCGCAGTGCTTCAGGCTCAAACCCTGGCCGAAGAAACACGTCGCTCGAACCGAAAGCTCGAACTGGAAGTTCAGGTACGGGGCAAGATTGAGAAAAAGCTCACCGGCTTTCAAAATTACCTCAACAGCATCATCGACTCGATGCCATCGGCACTGATTGCTGTCGATGAACAGTTCTATGTGACGCAGTGGAACCAGGAGGCAACCAACCTCTCAGGCACCAATCTGGATGAGGCGTTGAATCAACCTATTTTTCTGGCCTTCCCCTCAATCAAGCCGTTTCTTCCCCAGCTAAGTCGCGCTGCCGAACATATGCGTGTGGAAAAAGTAGAGCGTGTCACCTGGGCGCTGATTGACGCTCCCCGACATTACACGCTGACATTTTATCCACTCATGGGCGGTGCCGGACGCGGAGTCGTCATCCGAATCGATGACATCACCCAGCGCCTGAACATGGAAGAGCTGATGGTGCAGTCCGAAAAAATGCTCTCGGTCGGTGGCTTGGCTGCGGGCATGGCGCATGAAATCAATAATCCGCTCGGTGCCATCCTGCATAACGTCCAGAATATCCGCCGCCGACTTTCGCCAGAGCTTCCCAAGAATATCGATCAGGCAGCAGAGTGCGGCGTGGGACTGGAGGATGTGAACTGCTACCTGGAGGGACGGGAAATCCCCCGTCTTCTTGATGGGATTCATCAGGCAGGAAGCCGTGCCGCCAAAATCGTCAGTCACATGCTGGCTTTCAGTCGTCGAAGCAACCGCAAGATGGTCGCCTGCGACCTGCCCTCCCTGATCGACCAAGCCATCGAAATTGCTGGAAATGATTTTGACCTGGCAGAAGGTTTCGACTTCCGCGCACTCAATATCCAGTGTGAATTTGATCCGGATCTGGGCCCCGTACCGGTTATTGCCAATGAACTTGAGCAGGTTCTCCTCAATCTGTTGAAGAACGCGGCCCAGGCCATTCATCAACGGGATGATGAAGAAGAAGGCGAAACGGGCCGTGTGGTGCTGCGTACATACCGCCGAGGAGATTGGGCAGAAATTCAGGTTGAGGACAATGGGATCGGGATTCCGGAATCAATTTGCAAGCGGATCTTCGAACCCTTCTTTACCACCAAGGAAGTGGGACAAGGGACCGGACTGGGTTTGTCCGTGTCTTATTTCATCATTACCAACAACCACAAGGGTCAAATGGAGGTCCATTCCAGACCTGGTGAAGGCACCTGCTTTACCCTGCGCTTGCCGCTCAATCAGCCGGAGGCAGGCAACAACTGATACCAAGGAGCTTGTACATGGGCTATCGCCTGTCAAAAATCTACACCCGAACCGGTGACACAGGCGAAACAGGTCTGGCAGACGGCAGCCGCGTCCGCAAGGATCATCCTCGTATCGAGGCCATTGGTGATGTGGACGAACTCAATAGCATGCTAGGCGTTCTGCTTGCAGAGCTGGAGGATCAGCAGGCTCACATCCCCGAGCTTGCCTCCGTCATTGACGTCCTGGCGCCCTGCCAGCATCGCCTGTTCGATCTGGGTGGTGAGTTGGCCATGCCAGATTATCGCGCGCTGGACTACGATGAGATCGAACGACTGGAGCAGGCGATCGATACCTGGAATGAAGAGCTGGGGCCCCTGGAGAACTTCATCCTGCCCGGCGGTTCACGTGCCGTTGCGTTGGCTCATACCGCCCGCAGCATCGCTCGACGTGCCGAGCGGCGTTGCCAGACGTTAAACCTAAGCGAGCCGCTCGAGGGTGTAGGGATGGCTTATCTCAACCGCCTTTCGGACTTGCTGTTTGTTGTCGCACGCATCATTGGTAGACGTCAGGGTATTGCCGAGCGCTTGTGGAAGCCGGCTCGGAAAGCGGGACATCATGATGGCTGATCTCACCACCATTCCACCGACACGTCGCCGCGAAGGGCTCCATGCCGCCTGGGATGGATTCATTCTCGTATTGGTATGCGCCAATCTGGCGTTGATTCTGTTTGATAGCCTTTATTCGATTGGCCCGCTGAATCGTCTGGTTGAGCTGGCCAGCCCCACTGCACATGGCTGGTATGCTCATTATGTGCATGCACACTTCCAGACAATCGATCTCTGCTTTGTTGCATTTTTCATTCTGGATGTACTGCTGGGCTGGGCGATTGCCATTGCAGAGCGTTGTCATGGCAAATGGTGGTACTACCCTTTTATTCACTGGTATGACGTTCTAGGTTGCATTCCCCTGAGTGGTTTCCGCCTCTTGAGAGCCTTGCGCGTCGCCTCCCTGCTTATTCGTCTGCAACGGCTGGGCCTCATCGACATTCGTCATTGGCGCCTCTACGAGTTTCTCAATCACTACTATCAGCTCTTGATGGAGGAAATCTCCGATCGCGTCATGATCAAAATCTTCGGTGAGATACAGGAAGAGCTTCGTACGCAGGACGACTTTTCCAGCCGCGTTATCGACGATGTCATTCGACCACGCAAACAGCAGTTGATAGATGCAGTCGCCTCGCGGCTACAACGCATGATCAATGAAAGCTATGCTCATAACCAGGCTACGCTACATCGCTATGTCAGCGAATTGATCAGCTCGGCAGTAGCCGAAAACGAGGACATCAAATCCCTAAAGCGACTTCCTATGGGCGATCGCCTCGCCAAGTCTCTCGACAATACGCTTGCCGATATCGTCAATCGCCTGATCCGTGAGGCGGTTGTTGGTCTGCAGTCAAGAGACTTCAAGGCGTTGGCTAGCCGTATTGCTGATCGTAGCTTCGATGAAAGTCTGCCTCGAGGACAGACGGATCTTGATGAAGTACTGGTCGAAATCCTTGAAGTATTCAAGCAAAAGGTTATTGCTCGCCGGGCTAGCGAGCTGGGTGAACTACTGCTGCCCACCCCGCTGGCTGACTCCTCTCAGCTAACGGGGCCAGGCAGACCTCGTTAGATAGATTCCGGTGACCGTATCAGCACCGGAACTCAACGTTCACTCCGCAGGCCAAAAAGCACGGATACCCGCTACCCCCTGGGCACCCGACGCCCAGGCACGGGACAAGTCAGCCGGCCCTAGGCCGCCTAGCAGGTATGCAGGATGGTTAAATGCCTTCAAAAGCGCCTCCGCGGCTTCCCATCCCAGCGTCGGTGCTCCTGGGTGAGACTCGGTAGGTTGAACAGGAGAAAGCGTTACGAAGTCCACTCCCATTTGCCTGGCAAGCTCAAGCTCCTCAGCATTATGACAAGACGCTGCCAGCCAACGGTGCTCAGGGAAAGGTCGCCCATTGTCAGCGTAACGGCGCAGCTGCTGGCTGGTTATATGCCATCCGGCAGCCGGAAAGTCACCCAACCATTCCAATGGCCCCTTGAGCATGAGCTGAGCACGGCCAGCACAGAGTCCTTGCGCATCCACTGCAAGGTCACGGTATTGAGGATCGAATGAGGCAGGCGTGCGCAGCTGAACCAGCTCGATACCTGCATCCAATGCTCTGGCAAGCCCATTAAGCAACGCCTTCGGCTCAAGATCCCCTGGCGTGATCAGATAGGTGCGTGGTAGCCGGGCAGCCTTGACGATAGGAATGTTTGCCTCGGGAAACTCATAGTCGGGCAAGTCACGTGGCCGTACCCAAGCCAACGGTTGGCCTTCGAGTCCTTTGGCCTCCCCTGCAAATGAAGTGACCTCCCATACGTCGAGTAGAACTGACTTATCCGTATAGTCATGACAAACCTGGATCAATGGACGGCAGGCCTCTACCTGAATACCTAACTCTTCGCCCAGCTCACGAGCCAGGGCGACCTGAACATCCTCGCCAGGCTCGACCTTTCCACCTGGAAACTCCCACAAACCACCCTGGTGCTGCTCCTTTGATCGCTTTGCTATCAGGATTTCACCTTGAGGATTGCGAATAACCGCTGCTGCGACGTGAACTCGACTCATGAAATAACCTCTTTCTCTTTCAATGCCTCCTCATACCAGCGTTGGAATGCAGGCCATGCGTAAATGGCATCTACATATCCATCAGCATCGGATGCAAGAGACACAGAATAACTTCTCAGGCGTGTAGCGACAGGGGCATAAAAAGCGTCAGCAATACTGGCACGACCAAACAGGAACGGCCCCTCTGCACCAAAACGCTCACGGCACTCTGCCCATAAGAAACAGATACGCTTGATGTCATTTTCAGCTTCGGCAGGTATCGTCGCGAGCCGTTGGCGGCGCTTCAGGTCCATGGGCAGATGATTACGCAACGCTGAAAAACCGCTGTGCATCTCAGCACACAATGAACGGGCCATTGCCCGCGCGGCAGCGTCAGACGGCCACAGTCCTGCTTGCGAGTAGTTTTCGGCCATATACTCGGCAATTGCCAGAGAATCCCAGATGACGCCTTCCGGGGTCTTCAGGACAGGCACCTTACCGGTAGGAGAGTGCTGTCTAAGCCGCGCACGGCTGTCTGGTGTGTAGAGCGGAATTTGGAGCTCGTCATAGGTAGCACCGGACAGCTCCATGACCAGCCAGGCTCTCAGCGACCAAGACGAGTAATTTTTGTTACCGATAACCAGGGTAAGAGACACGCGCCTCTCCTTATCCACAATCATGCATCTATAGGAGCACAAGAGAGGCGCGTTATGAAACGATTCCTCAATAAATCGGGAATGTTTTGCGTCAGGTGCGGTATTCCGCGTTGATCTTCACGTATTCATGGGACAGATCCGTTGTCCAGATCGTCTCACTGCAATGTCCACGACCCAATTCAATACGAATGCCAATTTCCTCTTTGCTCATGACTTCAGCGCCTTGCGCCTCGGTATAGCTCGCGGCGCGACCGCCTTTTTGAGCAATACAGACATCACCAAGGAAAACATCGATGAGGCTGACATCCAACTCCGGAACGCCTGCCCGGCCAACTGCCGCCAGAATGCGTCCCCAATTGGGGTCAGAGGCAAACAATGCTGTCTTGATCAGTGGGGAATGTGCCACAGCATAGGCTACGTCCAGGCATTCCTGATGATTCTTGCCGCCGTTGACTTCCACCGTTACAAACTTGGTTGCACCCTCGCCGTCTCGAACGATGGCCTGGGCAAGCTCCATGGACACCTCGAAAATCGCTCGTTTGAGCTGTGCGAACAGTTCGCCTTCGGCTCTATCAATCTCGGGGAGCAATGACTTGCCAGTAGCGATCAGCATGCAGCAGTCATTGGTGGAGGTATCGCCATCGATGGTGATGCGATTGAAGGATTTATTGGAAGCGTCACGCAACAAATCCTGCAGAACGGGTTGAGCCACCTTTGCGTCCGTCGCAATGTAGCCCAGCATGGTAGCCATGTTGGGACGAATCATCCCGGCGCCCTTGCTGATGCCCGTCACGGTGACGGTTTGCCCGTCAAAGGTAAACTGCCGGCTCGCCCCCTTGGGCAGGGTATCAGTCGTCATGATACCGCTGGCCGCTTGGGCCCAATTGTCTGCCTTAAGATCAGCCAGCGCTGCAGGCAGGGCAGCTTCGATCTTCTCGACAGGCAACGGCTCGCCAATCACTCCTGTTGAAAACGGTAGAATGGCTGAGGCTTCCACCCCGGTCAAATCGGCAAGCGCTTGACAGGTACGCTCCGCAGCGGCCATTCCAGGCTCGCCGGTACCTGCATTGGCGTTACCTGTGTTGGTCAGCAGATAACGCACATCACCTGCAAATCGTTTACGCGCCAAAACAACCGGAGCGGCACAAAATGCGTTGGTCGTAAAAACCCCAGCGACCCGCGCACCCTCTTCACAACGCATTACAACCACATCCTTGCGTCCAGGACGCTTGATGCCGGCAGATGCAATACCAAGCTCGAATCCTGGAACAGGATGTAACGTAGACAACGGGCCGAGACCAACAGCCATGAGGTTTCTCCTGTAGCTAACAATGAAACGCCGCGAGCGGCTGAGCCGGTCGCGGCGATAGGGTCATAGCGTGTGCACGTCAGCCGGGCATTAGTCCAGCTTGCCGTGGCAATGCTTGTACTTTTTACCGGATCCGCACGGGCAAGGCTCGTTACGGCCTATTTTCTGCTCGTTGCGTGCAGGCTCAAGGGGTACGACCGTGTCTTCGCCCTCTTCCGGTACCTGTACCTCAGGCTGCGCAATGGAAGGCGCTTCGGCATGCTGGAATTGCATACGCTTGGCCAGCTCCTCGGCCTCATGACGCATGCGCGCCTCTTCTTCGGCAGCGTCTTCACGACGAACCTGAACGTGAGAGAGCACACGAATCGTGTCACGCTTGACGCTTTCCAGAAGCTCCTGGAACAGGTTGAAGGACTCGCGCTTGTACTCTTGCTTCGGATTCTTTTGCGCATAGCCACGCAGGTGAATACCGTGACGCAGATGATCCATTGTAGTCAGGTGATCTTTCCACAGATCGTCCATGACACGCAGCAGCATCTGCTTCTCGAAGCTGCGCAGAGCCTCGGCACCTGCCATCTCTTCCTTCTCGTGGTAGGCCGCCACCAGCGTTTCGAGAATTTTCTCGCGAAGTGTTTCCTCGTACAGCTTGTCGTCTTCATCCAGCCACTGCTGAATCGGTAGCTTGAGTCCGAAGTCGTTATAGATCGCTTCTTCAAGCCCTGCCACATCCCACTGCTCAGGCAAGGATTGCGGTGGAATATGGGCGCTGAATGTTTGCGCCAACGCATCACGGCGGAACTCGTTGATCGTCTCACCCACATCCTGCGATTCCAGCAGGGTGTTACGCATGTGATAGATCACCTTACGCTGTTCATTGGCGACATCATCATATTCGAGCAGCTGCTTACGAATATCGAAGTTCCGACCTTCCACTTTGCGCTGAGCTTTCTCGATGGCATTGGTTACCATGCGGTGCTCGATGGCCTCGCCTGCTTCCATGCCCAACGCCTTCATGAAATTCTTCACGCGATCAGACGCGAAGATACGCATCAGGTTATCTTCAAGGGACAGGTAGAAACGGCTGGAGCCCGGGTCGCCCTGACGGCCTGCACGACCACGCAGCTGGTTATCGATACGGCGCGATTCGTGGCGTTCGGAGGCAATCACATGCAGGCCACCCGACTCGATGACCTGCTGGTGACGCTTCTGCCACTCGGCCTTTATCTGAGCGATCTGCTCTTCAGTAGGATTCTCAAGGGCTGCAACTTCAGCTTCCCAGTTACCCCCCAAGAGGATGTCTGTACCACGGCCAGCCATGTTGGTAGCAATCGTTACCATACCGGGACGCCCCGCCTGAGCAATGATCTCAGCCTCACGATCGTGGTATTTGGCGTTCAATACCTTGTGCTCAATACCTTCCTTTTGCAGCAGATGAGACAGGTATTCGGAGCTTTCAATCGACGCGGTACCTACCAGTACCGGACGACCTGCCTCCTGGCATTGCTTGACGTCAGCGATAATCGCCGCATATTTCTCTTCCTGGGTCAGATACACCAGGTCGTTGAAATCCTTACGTGCCAGCGGTCTGTGGGTTGGAATCACAATAACGTCCAGACCATAGATCTGACGGAATTCAAACGCCTCGGTGTCCGCCGTACCGGTCATGCCAGCCAGCTTGTTATACAGCCGGAAATAGTTCTGGAAGGTAGTAGAAGCCAATGTCTGGCTTTCAGCCTGGATAGGCAGACCTTCTTTCGCTTCGATCGCCTGATGCAGGCCCTCGGACAGACGACGTCCGGGCATCGTGCGGCCGGTATGCTCATCAATGAGCAGGACCTGGTTGTCCTGAACAATATATTCCACGTTACGGTGGAACAGCTTGTGTGCACGAAGCGCTGCGTAGACGTGAGTGAGAAGAGAAAGATTATGCGCTGAGTACAGGCTTTCACCTTCAGCCAGCAGACCGACCTGGGTAAGCAGTTCCTCAATGAACTGGTGTCCCTGCTCGGTTATTTCCACCTGACGTGTTTTTTCGTCAATGGTGTAATGGCCTTCCTTCTCCTCCTCTCCCTCCACAGCCTCAACGTGCTGCTGAAGACGAGGAATGAGCTTATTGATCTGGATGTACAGCTGTGAGCTGTCTTCCGCTTGACCAGAAATAATCAGTGGCGTACGCGCCTCGTCGATAAGAATAGAGTCTACTTCGTCGACAACGGCAAAATTCAGCTCACGCTGATATTTCTCCTCGATACTGAACGCCATGTTATCGCGCAGATAATCAAAGCCGAATTCATTGTTGGTACCGTAGGTGATATCCGCTGCGTAAGCCGCACGTTTTTCCTCCGGCGGCTGGAAAGGCATGACAATGCCTACCGTCAGCCCTAGAAATTCATACAGCGGGCGCATCCAGTTAGCGTCACGGCGAGCCAGATAGTCGTTCACGGTGACTACGTGGACGCCTTTACCAGACAAGGCATTCAGATATACCGGCAGCGTTCCTACCAACGTCTTACCTTCACCGGTACGCATCTCGGCAATCTTGCCCTCGTGAAGCGTCATACCGCCGATGAGCTGGACGTCGAAATGGCGCATACCCATTACGCGCTTGCCCGCTTCACGAGTTACGGCAAAGGCTTCAGGGAGGATATCGTCCAGTGTCTCGCCTTTAGCCAAACGCTCTTTGAACTCGAACGTCTTGGCACGCAATTGCTCGTCAGACAACCCAATAATCTGCTGTTCCAACGCATTAACGGCCTGTACGGCCTTGCTCATGCGCTTTACTTCTCGCTCGTTTTTACTTCCAAAGAGTTTCTTTAACAAAGGCGCAAACATATCGACTTGGGTCTTCCACTCGGAGAAATGGGGGGCGGCGGATCGGTGCCATCGCCCGCGCCGTCAAAAAGACAATGGGGCATTCTACTCGGAAACGCCGACGAGAAAAGGTTGACATCACTCAAAGGTCGGATTTCTGAATAGGTTTATCCGACTCATGAGGTTCATCTGTTAACATGCCAACCCCTGTCTGGAGTGCGCACACATGGTTTTTCGTCCTATTGTTGCCGTAGCGCCTGCCACCTTGCTTCGGCAGGCCAAACCCTTGAAACCATTACTGTACCAGGCAGAGCGTCTCGAACGGCTACAACGCCTAGTCGATGCACAGCTACAACCTGCAGCACGCGAGCACTGTAAAGTCGCAACCTGGCAGGACGGGTGCCTTCTGCTCATTATTACGGATGGACATTGGGCTACACGTTTGCGTTACCAGCAGCGCCGCTTGCTTCGACAGCTTCAGCAGTCTTCAGAATTTACAGCTCTTCAAAAGATACTGTTCAAGGTCAAACCCAACCCTGATCCAAATCGAAAGCCAGGCCCGCGACGCGAGCTTTCTAATGTCGCTGCAGAAAGCCTGCTATCCACGGCTGAAGGTATCTCAGACCCTTCACTGCGCGCCGCGCTTGAGCGACTGGCCAGTAGAGCGCAGCCGAAAAAGACAGAAGAATAAAAAAGCCACCTTTAAGGTGGCTTTTTTAACACGCGTTCCTTACACCGCAGCAGCTGGTCGCATGTAAGAAATAGGGGCATCGCTAGAGCCTTCGAACGTTACAACTTCCCACGCATCAGGCTGAGCAATTAATGCACGTAGCAAGCGGTTGTTCATGGCATGCCCGGACTTATAGCCCCGGTACTCGCCAATCAAGCTTTTGCCTAGCAGATAAAGATCGCCAATGGCGTCTAGTATCTTGTGCTTTACAAACTCATCCTCATAACGAAGACCGTCTTCGTTAAGTACACCGTGCTCATCAACAACGATAGCGTTTTCAACGCTTCCGCCCAGAGCCAGGTTATGAGAGCGCAGGAATTCCAGATCCCGCATAAAGCCAAAGGTACGAGCCCGGCTGACTTCCTTGAGGAAGGAGGTGCTGGAAAAATCTACGGAAGCTTTCTGAGTACGACCGCTGACCACTGGATGGTCGAAATCGATCTCAAAGCTGACCTTGAACCCGTCAAACGGTACAAACGTCGCACGCTTGTCGCCGTCTACGACGCTGACTTCACGCTTTATACGAATGAACTGCTTTGCAGATTCCTGTTCTTCAATGCCAGCGGACTGGATCAAGAACACGAACGGACCGGC
Source organism: Pseudomonas sp. LTJR-52 (assembly GCF_003691465.1). NCBI lineage: Bacteria > Pseudomonadati > Pseudomonadota > Gammaproteobacteria > Pseudomonadales > Pseudomonadaceae > Pseudomonas > Pseudomonas sp. LTJR-52. Next base: position 1,586,662 of record NZ_CP033105.1, on the reverse strand, counting down.
ACTTCCATCCATAATTGGAACTTCAGCGGCGGACAGTTCTACATACGCATTGTCGATGCCCAGACCTGCCAGTGCAGACAACAAATGCTCCACAGTGCCGACCTTGACACCACCTTGAATGAGATTGGTCGACATCGTGGTTTCGCCTACATACTCGGCCCAGGCGCGGATTTCCACGACCGGGTCCAGATCAATGCGGCGAAACACGATTCCGGTGTCTACGGGCGCTGGCTTCAGAGTGAGATATACCTTCTCCCCCGAATGCAGGCCAACGCCTGTAGCGCGAATAGTGTTCTTTAATGTGCGTTGTCTAATCATGACAGTTGCCGTTCATCGCTGATCGCGAATAGTTGTCAATAATGGGTCGATCATAACAGAACGACCCATTAATTCCCACCAATCACACAGATTGCATCGATTAATCTATTCAATCAGCCTGACGACGCAGGAACGCCGGAATATCAAGATAATCCAGATCATCGCTTGGATTCATCTTGGCTGCAGCAGCAGAGCTTGTATGATTCTGACTACGCATGACGGTCGGGCGATCCAGATCACGATAGTTGACGGCAGCATGTTCCTGACGCGGCGCAACGTTAGCCTGCTGAGTAGAGTTATCGACCACCTTGACCGGCTTTTCAAGACGAGCGCCCAGACCGGTAGCAACTACAGTAACGTGGAGCTCATCACGCATTTCCGGATCGATTACTGCGCCAACCTTGACGGTTGCATGCTCAGAAGCGAAGTCCTCAATGATCTCGCCCACTGCGGCGTACTCACCCAGGGATAGATCCAGACCTGCAGTGATGTTGACCAGAATACCGCGAGCCCCATGCAGGTTGACGTCTTCCAGGAGTGGATTACGGATAGCAGCCTCAGTGGCTTCACGTGCACGGTTCGGGCCACTGGCATGACCAGTACCCATCATGGCCATGCCCATCTCACCCATAACCGTCTTGACGTCAGCAAAGTCAACGTTCATCAAGCCAGGACGCTGCATGATGTCCGAAATACCACGAACCGCGCCAGCCAATACATCGTCAGCCTTGGCGAAAGCAGCCAGCAGACTGGCATCCTTGCCAAGAATAGTCAGCAGTTTCTCATTGGGGATGGTAATGAGAGAGTCGACGCATTCGGAAAGGGAGCGAATACCCTCATCAGCCACCTGCATGCGCTTGCGACCTTCAAAGGGGAACGGGCGAGTTACCACGGCGACGGTGAGGATACCCATCTCCTTGGCAACTTCAGCAATAATCGGGGCGGCACCCGTACCTGTACCACCACCCATACCAGTAGTGATGAAAACCATATCGGCGCCTTCCAGAACTTCCGCGATACGCTCGCGATCTTCCATGGCTGCCTGACGGCCAATCTCAGGGTTCGTACCTGCGCCCAAGCCCTTCGTTACCCCTGGGCCAAGTTGCAGCACTGTACGAGAGCTCACATTTTTTAGCGCCTGGGCATCCGTGTTGGCACAGATGAATTCGACGCCTTCCACGCCGCTCTTCACCATGTGGTTAACGGCGTTACCGCCACCACCGCCTACACCGATGACCTTAATGACTGCGCTCTGTGGAATATTGTCTACGAGCTCAAACATAATCCCCTCTCTTCCTCTCGGTTTTCGCCTACTGCTGCCGCGATTGAATTAGATTACAAATTGCCCTGGACCCAGCGCTTTATACGCTCCAGGACTGAATTCTTGGGTTCGTCACTGCTGTATCCGCCGGTGACAACCGGCACATTGTCGGATTGCTTCTGCAACCCATAGAGCAACAGGCCTACGCCTGTTGAATAAATTGGGTTACGTACAACATCGGTCAGCCCCTTGACCGTCTGCGGTACGCCAAGACGCACCGGCATATGGAAAATCTCCTCGGCAAGTTCAACTGCCCCTTCCATCTTTGCAGTACCGCCGGTTAATACGATCCCTGCCGGAATCAAGTCTTCATATCCGCTGCGGCGCAACTCTGCCTGAACAAGCGTGAAGAGCTCATCGTAACGCGGCTCTACTACCTCAGCCAATGCCTGACGCGAAAGTTCGCGAGGCGGCCTTTCTCCCACACTGGGCACCTTGATGGTCTCCCCAGCCCCCGCCAGTTTTGCCAGAGCACAAGCATACCGAATCTTGATCTCTTCCGCATATTGTGTAGGCGTTCGCAAAGCCATAGCGATGTCATTTGTGACCTGATCGCCTGCAATGGGAATAACCGCCGTATGACGAATGGCGCCCTCTGTAAAAATGGCTATATCAGTCGTTCCGCCACCAATATCCACCAGGCATACGCCCAGCTCCTTCTCATCATCCGTCAGGACGGAATATGCAGAAGCCAGTTGCTCAAGAATGATGTCGTCGACCTCCAGTCCGCAACGACGAACACATTTCTCGATGTTTTGAGCAGCATTAACGGCACAGGTCACTACGTGGACTTTAGCCTCCAGACGAACACCAGACATACCAAGCGGCTCACGTACACCTTCCTGGTTGTCGATGACATAGTCTTGAGCCAAAGTGTGCAAGACCCGTTGATCAGCTGGTATCGCCACAGCTTGAGCTGCGTCAAGAACACGATCGATATCAGCAGGGCTGACCTCCCGATCACGAATAGCCACGATACCGTGGGAATTCAAACTACGGATATGGTTGCCTGCAATGCCTACAAATGCCGAATGAATACGGCAGCCCGCCATGAGCTGGGCCTCTTCTACTGCGCGCTGAATCGACTGGACCGTGGATTCGATATTGACCACTACGCCCTTTTTCAAACCGCGGGAAGGATGCGTGCCGATGCCTACAATCTCAACCTGACCATCGGAAGACACCTCACCTACCAAGGCCACAACCTTTGAGGTTCCGATGTCCAGTCCGACGATCATCTTGCCGCTCTGCACGTTCGCCATGTTTATTGAATTCTCCTCAATTCTTTATTCGGCACGGGCTGACGCTACAGTTGTGGGAGCTACCGGCTCACGCCACGCCACCGCCAGCCCGTTTGGATAACGCAAGTCGATGCGAGCAATATTGGCCATCTGATCCTTGAGTACTTGGTCATACATCTTGACGAAGCGCCGCATCTTGTCCACGAGGTCATCACGACCAAAAATCAATTCAACGCCCTGACCCGTAGTCAGGAACCAACTCCCCCGATCATGCATTTCCAGCCGCGTAACCGTGAATCCAAGTGGACGCAGCATCTGACTGAACAATTGATACTGCTGCATCACCTGCTGCTGCGCACGTTGCGGCCCATAGAGGCGTGGCAGGTTGTCGTAATGTGCTAGATCCTTAGGTGCAAAGGCCTCGCCCTGGTTATTCAACAGGGCTTCGTCCCCCCAGCGCGCAACAGGGAGCTGCTCTTCAAGATGGATGGCTACTTCATCCGGCCAAACACGGCGAACCTCTGCATGGGCAATCCAGGGCATCTGCTCAAGTGCCTGACGCATATTGGCCAGATCGATTGAAAAAAATGTCCCGTCAGCATAGGGCGCAATACGTTGCTGCACAGCCTCTCGGCTGATGTAGCTCAGGTCACCTTCGACATTCACCTTCGTGATTGGACGATCCGCATAAGGCAGCAACTGTTGAGACAGCTCATATGTGCCGAAGCCAAGCCCTACCAGCAGAAGTGGCCAGGCCACACGCTTAAAGAGATTGAAGCTGGGCTTTGGCAGCCGAGCCGAGACAGGCTCTTTTTCCACCAAGCGGCTTGCACCACGCGGTGGTACCTTGCCACGAAGTGGCGTGCGACCCAATCCAGGTTGTGTATGACGAAGTGTCGTGACCATGTTAGCGCCTCGACTCCATTGTGCCTGCCAGAACCGTCAGGACAAGTTGTTGATAATCAAGGCCTGCGGCCTTGGCTGCCATGGGAACAAGGCTATGGTCCGTCATGCCAGGGACAGTATTGACTTCCAGCAGCCAGAACCGACCTTCTTTATCCTGCATGACATCAACGCGCGCCCAGCCAGCAGTCCCCACGACCTCACAGGCATGACGAGCCAATACCTTGAGTTCCAACTCACGCTCCTCATCAAGGCCACACGGAACCTGATAGCGAGTGTCGGATGCCAGGTATTTGGCGTCATAATCATAGAAGTCGTGGGTAGTACCCAGACGAATAGGCGGCAGTACCTGATCGCCTAACAGGGCGACAGTAAACTCAGGACCGCTAATCCATTGTTCGACAAGAACTTGCGAATCGTACGTCGAGGCGGACTGCCAAGCAGTGATCAGCTCATTAACACTGTTCACCTTGGCCATACCAATGCTGGAACCTTCATGGGCGGGTTTGACGATAAGTGGAAACCCGAGTTCCTCAGCAGCCTTTCGACAATCAGACTCACAGCACAAAACGGCGTATTTAGGCGTGGACAGGCCCTGGCTCAACCAGAGGTGTTTTGTTTTCAGCTTATCCATGGCCAATGCGGAAGCCAGCACCCCACTTCCTGTATAGGGTATACCCAGGCACTCCAACAGCCCTTGCATGCTACCGTCTTCCCCACCCCGTCCATGCAGGACGATAAAGGCACGGTCTACCTGTTCAGTGTTCAAACGCTGCAGCAGGTCCTGACCAACATCGATACCGAACGCATTAACGCCCGCAGCCTGCAGCGCAGCCAGCACCATTTTCCCTGAATTAAGGGAAACTTCGCGCTCGGCACTCTTGCCACCATACAACACGGCAACACGACCGTAATCGGCCGGCTGGATCGACATTGGATCAAGGATGGCGCTCATAGCGACTTCCTCAGAAAGTCAGAATTGAACAAAGGGCTTTTTATCAATTGCGGAGCCAGAGTGCCGATATCACCAGCACCTTGGCAGAGGAGAATATCCCCAGCCTTCAGGAGAGGCTTGATAAGAGGAGCAAGCTCGGTACCACGCTCGATGTAGATTGGGTCTAGCTGACCACGTTGACGGATACTATGACAGAGACGGCGGCTGTCGGCACCTGGAATCGGTTCTTCACCTGCCGGATAGACTTCCATCAACAACAATACATTGGCATCAGCCAGGACCTGCACGAAATCATCGTACAAATCACGTGTACGGCTATAGCGATGGGGCTGATAAACCATGACCAGGCGGCGCTCAGGCCAACCACCACGAACGGCCTTTATTACCGCAGCCACTTCACGGGGATGATGACCATAATCATCTACCAGCATCACACTGCCATTTTCGACAGGCAGTTCACCGTATACTTGAAAGCGACGACCTACTCCCTGGAATTCAGACAGGCCCGCTACGATGGCGTCATCGCTAAGCCCTTCATCTGTTGCAATGGCGATAGTTGCCAGCGCGTTGAGTACATTATGTACTCCTGGCATGTTCACAGACACCGCCAAGGGTTCACGACCATTGCGAAGCACGGTGAAATAGGTACGCATGCCTTTTTGGCGGATATCGACTGCGCGTACGTCTGCATCCTCGCTGGTGCCGTAAGTCACCGTGGGACGCGCAACCTGAGGAATGATCTCACGTACGACCGGATCGTCAACGCACAGTACAGCCAGTCCATAGAACGGCAAATTATGCAGAAAATCGATAAAGGTTTTCTTCAGCCGACTGAAGTCCCCTTCATACGTATCCATGTGATCGGCGTCGATATTGGTTACTACCGCCACCATAGGCTGAAGATGCAGAAAGCTCGCATCACTTTCATCAGCCTCGGCAACGAGATAACGACTGGTTCCAAGTTGAGCATTAGTCCCTGCTGCATTCAGGCGACCACCGATGACAAAGGTAGGATCGAGGCCTTCGGCCGCCAGCACGGAAGCAATCAGACTTGTAGTTGTGGTTTTCCCATGAGTACCTGCTACTGCAATTCCATGCCGGTACCGCATCAGCTCAGCCAGCATTTCAGCGCGAGGAACTACAGGAATACGATTTTCCAGGGCGGCTGCCACTTCAGGGTTGGACTTGTTGATAGCGCTGGAAACGACCAGTACGTCTACGCGCTCAAGGTTTTCGGCGCTATGACCTATATAAATCTTGGCACCAAATTGCTGCAAGCGCTCGGTAACAGGAGAAGCCCGGAGGTCGGAGCCGGATACTTCGTACCCCAGATTGAGCAGAACCTCGGCAATTCCACACATGCCTACGCCGCCGATTCCTACAAAATGAATTCGCCGAATGCTACGCATACGACGCACTTCTGCCTGGATTGCGCTCTGGGATTTAACCATTGGCCACCTCCAGGCAGGCATCTACCACGGCTCGGGTTGCATCAGGCTTAGCCAGGGCATGGCTACGAGTGGCCATGGCAGTCAATCGTTCGGGTTGCATCAAAACCTCAGTTAGCTGTGCGGCAATCGCCGTCGCATCAGTCATTTTCTGCGGGAACAAAAGGGCTGCGCCCTCGTTCACCAAAAATTCGGCATTGCGTGTCTGGTGATCATCAATGGCATGAGGCAGTGGAATCAGAAATGCCGGCAAGCCTGCGGCCGTAAGCTCACTTACCGTCAGTGCGCCTGCGCGACAGATCACAAGGTCAGCCCAGGCATAAGCCTGAGCCATATCCGAGATGAATGGCACCACCTCTGCATCAAGATTCGAGGAGCTATAGCGCTGCTGTGTTACTTCAGCGTGCTGCCGCCCTGCCTGGTGCTTCACGTTAGGACGCAGGCCGGCGGAAACCTGAGCAAGCGCTTCAGGCACAAGTTTATTGATAGGCTCTGCACCAAGGCTGCCACCCAAAATCAGCAGATTAGCCCTACGCCCTTCAAAAGAAGGCCGTACGGTTTGCAGGAAAAGCTCCTTGCGAACAGGGTTACCTGTACTTAACCGCTTGGGAGACGCGGCGAACGTGGCAGGAAAACCCTCGCATACTTTTTTTGCGATAGGCGCAAGCAGGCGGTTTGCAGTACCGGCAACTGCATTCTGCTCGTGAATAATCAGGGGGACGCCAGACAAACGAGCCGCCATACCGCCAGGCCCCGTGACGAAGCCACCCATACCCAGCACACAGACAGGCTTGAGAGTACGCATGATGCCGAGCGCCTGCATTAGGGCTCCGCTGAGCTGAAAGGGAGCTTTCAGCAGTGACTGCATGCCCTTACCACGCAGTCCGGTAACGGTAATACGGTGCAAGGGAAGACCTGCTTGCGGGACGACATCATTTTCAATACCACGAGGCGTACCCAGCCAATGAACGGTATACCCCCGACTTTCAAACTCCCTGGCGCAGGCCAGCGCGGGAAAAACGTGTCCCCCAGTACCGCCTGCCATGATGAGGACATTACCGGACATCAGCAAAATCCTCTTCCGAAAACTCAACTTCCTCGTCGTTCATGAGTGTCCGTCTTTCCCACTCGATCCTAAGCAACAATGCCATGCTGATGCAGCAGATGATCAGCGAACTTCCGCCATAGCTTAAAAATGGCAGTGTCAGTCCCTTGGTAGGCAATAGCCCGACATTTACGCCGATATTGATCAGGAACTGGCCAATCCAGAGCATGGAAAGTCCATACGCCATATAGGCTGCAAAATACTGTTTGGCCTGCTCTGCCCAATAGCCAATGTAAAGGCCGCGTACGCATACAAAGAGAAACAACCCGACGGTGGCCAAGGCTCCGACAAGCCCCAACTCTTCTGCCAGAACGGCAAATACAAAGTCAGTGTGAGCCTCTGGCAGGTAGAACTGCTTCTGGATGCTGTTACCCAAGCCAAGCCCGAACCAGCCTCCTCGGCCAAAAGCGATTAATGCCTGAGTGAGCTGGTAGCCCGAGCCAAATTGATCAGCCCAAGGGTCGGTAAAGGTGATGAGACGCTGCATACGGTACTCCTGGGTCTGAACCAGGATAAACACCGCCAGAACAGCCAGGGCCACCATTAGAATGAAACGGAACAACCCTACGCCACCCAGAAACAGCATGACAGCGGCTGCACCCATCATGACAACCGTTGCCCCGAAGTCTGGCTCACGCAGCAGAAGCATGGCCAGCGGAAGCAACACAATGAAAGGTTTGAAAAAACCGGCCCAACTACGTCGCACTTCCTGCTCTCGCCGCACCAGATAGCCGGCCAGGTAAATAACAACAAATACCTTGGCTATTTCGGAAGGCTGAACGTTAAACAAGCCGAAGCCAATCCAGCGCAACGATCCATTTACTTCACGGCCGATTCCGGGAATCAACACCATGATCAACAAGGCGAATGCTGCAATTAGCAGAGTTCCACCAAAACGCTGCCAGGTAGCCATTGGGATCATGAGCGTAGCTCCACAACCCACGACACCTATCGCCAGATAGATCAGATGACGAATCATGTAGTACAGCGGATTTCCAGCCTGAGCGGCTGCTACTTCCGACGATGCGGAGGTGATCATGACCAAGCCCAAACCGAGCAAGGCCAGACAGCCAGCCAGCAAAGGAAAGTCAAGATCAACACCGTTCCGGCTGATGAGCGGCGAAGGATAAGGGCGCAGCAAGGAAAACATCAATTAAGCGCCTCCACGGCCTGAGCAAACAACCGCCCACGCTCTTCAAAATTACGGAACATGTCCAGGCTTGCGCACGCTGGGGACAAGAGAACAGCATCACCAGGCTCAGCTAACGCTGCGGCTCTCTCGACGGCTTGCTCTAGTGTGGAGACATGAACGATCGCGATATCGGTATTCAAGGATTCAGCCAAGCGTTCAGCGTCCCGTCCAAGCAGAACGACTGCGCGGCAGAAAGCACTTATCGGTTTGCGGAGCGGTTCGAAATCGGCTCCTTTGCCATCGCCGCCAGCCAAAAGCACCAGCTTGCCTGCGATATCGCTTCCCAATCCTTCGATAGCAGCCAACGCAGCACCTACGTTGGTAGCTTTTGAATCGTTGTAATAGTGCACACCAGCCTTCTCACCTACCCACTGGCAACGGTGAGCCAAACCTGAAAACTCGCGAAGTGCTTCCAGCATCGGCTCGAAAGGCAATCCGGCAGCATGTCCCAAGGCTAGCGCAGCCAAGGCATTGGCCTGATTATGGGCGCCACGAATCTTTAGGTCCTTTACAGGCATGAGCGGATCGAACTGAAAAGCCAGCCACTTCTCACCGTCGTGCTCACGCAGGCCGAAGCCGTTGAAATCCGGCTGACCACAACCAAATGTCCAGCATGGGACTTGCTCGGACACTAACGGGCGAGACAAGGGGTCATCCCGATTGACGACCACCTGACGTGCGCCTCTGAAGATCCGGTGCTTGGCCAGATGGTAAGCAGCCATACCACTGTAGCGATCCATGTGATCTTCACTGACGTTCAATACCGTGGCCACCTCAGCGTTCAACCGCTCACAGGTTTCCAATTGAAAACTGGACAGCTCAAGCACATAAAGGTCAACATTGTCGTCCAATAGATCCAACGCTGGCGTTCCAAGGTTTCCGCCTACGCCGACGTGCTTGCCCGCCTTGCAGGCCATTTCACCAACAAGGGTCGTTACGGTACTTTTAGCGTTGGACCCAGTAATCGCAACGATAGGCGCCTTGGCCAGACGGGCAAACAATTCAATGTCACCGGAAAGCCTGACGCCCTGCTCCGCCGCCTTCTGAATTGCAGGCGTCTGCAATGACAAGCCGGGGCTGACATAAAGCTCACTGGCGCGGCTCAAGAAATCGGCATCCAATTCACCACAGCGCACTTCTACCTGGGGATAGTGGGTGCGCAGTGTTTCCAGCTCAGGCGGATTTTCCCGCGTGTCCACCACAGCGAATGGAACACCTTGGCGCGCCAAATGGCGAACCAGCGACATGCCACTCTTGCCAAGGCCTACAACAATGCGAAACTGGTCGGAAGCGATCAGGCTCATGGTTGTCTTACCTCAGCTTCAACGTAGCCAGGCCGATCAGCACCAGAATTACGGTGATGATCCAGAACCGGACGATAACGCGCGGCTCAGGCCAGCCTTTGAGTTCAAAATGGTGGTGTATCGGTGCCATGCGAAAAACACGACGGCCGGTGAGTTTGAAGGAGGCAACCTGAATCATTACTGACAGGGTCTCCATCACAAACACCCCACCCATGATGAAGAGCACAATTTCCTGTCTGACGATGACCGCAATGGTGCCCAGTGCCGCACCCAGCGCCAGTGCGCCCACATCACCCATGAAAACCATGGCGGGATAGGTGTTGAACCACAGAAAGCCCAGTCCGGCTCCGATCAGCGCGCCACAAAAGACGATTAGCTCACCAGAACCTTCTACGTAGGGAATTAGCAGATAATCAGCAAACTTCACGTTACCGGATAGGTAGCAAAAGATACCCAAGGCACCACCTACCATTACGGTCGGCATAATGGCCAGACCGTCCAGGCCATCAGTCAGGTTAACGGCGTTACTGGATCCGACGATCACAAAGTAGGTCAGCACAACGAAGAAAATCCCAAGCGGGATTTCGATGTTTTTCAGCAGCGGGACAATGAATGTCGTCTCGATAGGTGTCTTGGCTGTCACATAAAGGAAGATTGCTGCTCCCAAGCCGAAGACCGATTGCCAGAAATATTTCCACCGGCTGGGTAAGCCTCGAGAATTTTTTTCGATTACCTTGCGATAGTCATCCACCCAGCCAATGGCACCGAATAAGAATGTAACGGCCAGCACGGTCCACACATATCGATTGGAAAGATCAGCCCAAAGCAGCGTGCTGATACCAATCGACGTTAGGATCAGCGCGCCCCCCATCGTAGGTGTACCCGACTTTGAAAGGTGCGACTGCGGACCATCGTTACGTACTGCCTGGCCAATCTGCCGTATCTGCAAGGTACGGATCATCCATGGCCCCAAGGCAAGCGAAAGCACAAGCGCTGTCAACACGCCAAAAATGCCGCGTAGGGTCAGGTACTGAAAGACCGCGAAGCCCTTGTAAAACTGTTGCAGGAACTCCGCCAACAGCAGCAACATCAGTGTTTCTCCTCAACATCTTTATTGCACAGCGCGAAAACGACGTTATCCATCGCCGCACTACGCGAACCTTTGATCAAAAATGTGGATTCAGGAGCCGCCTCGAGAAGCAATGCCTCGATTAACGCAGCCCGATCATCGAAATGCCGTGCATCGGCCCCAAATGCCTCAGCGGCATGCTTCATGAGAGGACCTACGGCGTAGAAAGCGGATACCTTACCTTTCGCATACTCGCCGACTTCGCGGTGAGCAGATTCAGCCCATTCGCCCAATTCACCCATATCGCCCAAGACAAGAACGGTACGGCCAGAAAACCCTGTCAGTACATCGATAGCGGCTTTCATGGAGCCGGGGTTGGCGTTATAACTGTCATCGATAACACGTGAATCATTGATACCCAGCTTGCTTACTGTCCGCCCCTTGACCGGCTGCAACGCCTCAAGCCCCTGGACAATATGCGCAAGCTCCACACCCAGGGCATGGGCGGCCGCGGCCGCGGCCAGTGCATTGACAACATTGTGCTCGCCCAGCAGATTTAGCTGAATGTCAGCAGAACCCGCCGGGCTGAGCAGCGTGAAGGAAGGGCAGCCACGAGCATCACGAACAATATTCGCAGCCCGGAACATAGCCGTGTCATTCAGGCCAAAGCTGATAACGTTGCGCCCCTTGGCACGCTTTCTCCATATTTCGAAGGCCTGATCGTCTCGATTCAATATGGCAGTGCCGTTTGCTGCCAACCCCTCCAGGATTTCACCCTTGGCTTCGATAATCTTTTCGACGCCACCAAACTCTCCTACATGGGCTCGTCCTGCATTGGTAATGATCGAGACGTGGGGATGGGTCAGTCCTACGGTATAGGCGATCTCGCCCAGGCGTGAGGCTCCCAGCTCGATAACGGCATACTGATGGCTCTGCTCCAGCCTCAATAGCGTCAGCGGAGCACCCAGGTCGTTGTTCAGATTGCCTTGAGTTGCCAGTGTCGAGCCCAGCGTATTCAAAATGGCAGCCAGCATTTCCTTGACTGTGGTCTTGCCGCTTGACCCCGTCACGGCAACCACAGGGCCAGAAAACGAGAGCCGGTTAAGCTCACCCAACTGCCCCAGGGCGACACGGGTGTCTTTGACGATTAGCTGAGGAATGTCCAGGCCAGGCTGCGCTTTTTCTACCAATGCAGCGACAGCGCCTTTCGCCGCTACGCTGGATAGATACGCGTGACCATCGAACCGAGGCCCTGTAAGTGCAACAAAGAGTTGTCCAGCCTCAAGTGTGCGACTGTCCGTAGAGACCGCTGTAAAACTTACATTTCCACCTTTCAGGGAAGCTGAAAGCGGTTCGGTCAAATCCTGGAGAAACATTGGTTTAAGCATGGCTTTCATCCCTTGCAACCAGCTCGCGAGCGGCCTGCTCCAGATCAGAGAAAGGCATCCTAACCCCGTTGACCTCCTGATAGTCCTCATGCCCTTTTCCAGCAATGAGCACTACGTCGTCACGGGAAGCCTCTCCAATGGCATACGCAATGGCTTCGTCGCGAGCGGGTATAAATGTGGCACGCGCCGGTTCATTAAAACCGGCACGGATATCGTCGATAATTCGAGCGCTGGACTCGGTACGAGGATTGTCATCGGTAACGATAACGGCATCGGCCAGCCGCTCAGCAATGCGAGCCATCAGCGGGCGCTTGCCACTGTCTCGATCACCACCACAGCCAAACACGCAGATCAATCGCCTCTTGGCATGAGGTCGTAAGGCAACCAGAACTTGTTCAAGCGCGTCAGGAGTATGGGCATAATCGACAACGACCAGGGGTTGCGTACCGCCTCCCAGGCGCTGCATTCGCCCGACGGGTCCCTGAAGCTCAGGCATTACACGCTGGATATGGCTCAAAGTGAATCCCATACCCAGCAGAGCCCCTATCGCTGCGAGCAAATTGCTGAGATTGAAGCGACCAATCAATGGGCTGACCAGCCCGGCCTCTCCCTCTGGCGTTACAAGACTCGCCTCGATACCCGCATCGCTAAAAGCGATGTGTTTGCAATACAGCGTAGCGGTGGGATTTTCCAGGCTGAACGTAATAAGCCGAGAGGCATGCTCGACTTCAGCCAGGCGACAGCCCTGCTCATCATCCAAATTGATTACACGTGCCTGTAAAGACGGCCACTGGAACAGCTTGGCCTTTGCGGCGGCGTAAGCCTCCATCGTGCCATGATAATCAAGATGATCTCGAGACAGGTTGGTGAACACGGCCACATCAAACTGCACAGCCGCCACACGGCCCTGCTCCAGACCATGAGAAGAAACCTCCATTGCAACAGCTTGAGCACCCTGTTCCTTGAGTGCAGCCAACGCTGCCTGAACCGCAAAGGGATCCGGCGTGGTATGTCGACCGGCCTCAAGTGCTCCCCAAAACCCTGTCCCTAACGTGCCTACGATGCCGCAGCGCTGCCCTAGGCGATCACAGGCTTGGGCGATTAGCTGCGTCACGCTGGTCTTACCATTGGTACCGGTAACGCCTATCAGCGTAAGAGCAGCGCTGGGCTCGCCATAAAAACGCCCTGCAATGGCTGAAAGTTCGGCGCCCAGCTCTTTGACTGGCACAAGAGGTACCGAAGCGGGAGGCAAATCGGGGGCTTGATCTGCCTCATAGACGATTGCCGAGGCACCATTGGCAATCGCTTCGGCAATATGTAAACGCCCATCACGCACTCCGCCAGGTACTGCAAAAAAAACGGATCCTGGTTGGATGCGTCGACTGTCCAGGCAAAGTGCTTTTACAGAAACATCATTACTAGCCTGCGGTATCAACCGGGTGAGGGACATCATCAGCCACGCCCTCCACTGGATACTTCAGTAGCGCTGGCTTGCTCCTGCTCTGGCAACGGAGCGACATTGTCGGGGGAAACATTCATGAGTCGCAAAGCACCCGCCATGACTCGGCTGAAAACAGGCGCAGAAACCACGCCGCCGTAATATCCGCCCTTGCTGGGCTCATCAATGACGACCACCATGGCAATACGCGGATTGCTGGTCGGCCCGAAGCCGGCAAAAAGGGAACGATAGGAATTCTGGGTATATCCTTTCGCACCTACTGCGGCCTTACGGGCGGTACCACTCTTGCCAGCCACGTGATATCCCGGCACCTGAGCACGGAACACGCCGGTAGGCGCTTCAACTACCTGTTGCAGCATTCCCTGAAGGGTTTTGGCTACCTGTTGAGGGACCACCTGGGAGCCTTGAGGAGAACGTTCGACGCGTGTCAGGGACAGCGGGATAAAACTTCCATCATTGGCTAACGTGGCGTAGGCATGCGCCAGCTGGATAGCGGTGATGGAAAGACCATAGCCATATGACAATGTGGCTGTTTCTGCCGGATGCCACTTACGGTAGTTGGGTAGATTACCTACACGCTCACCGGGAAAGCCCAGACCAGTGTCCTGCCCAAGGCCGAACTGGCGCATGGTGTTGTAAATGGTTTCGCCGCCGATATCGAAAGCAATCTTGCTCATGCCCACGTTACTAGACTTGATCAGAATACCTGTCAGGTCCAGGGGGCCCTGGCTGCGAGCCACGTCCTTGATCGTGTAACGGCCGATCTGCAGATAACCAGGATAAACATTCACTGTGTCCGATGGCTTCCAGCGTCCACTTTCAAGAGCAGCGCTCATCGAAAGCGGCTTCATGGTGGATCCTGGCTCGAACACATCGATCATGGCCCGGTTGCGCATGCTGGCCGGGTTCAAATTGCGACGGTTGTTCGGATTGTAGGTAGGCTGATTAACCATAGCGAGGATCTCGCCAGTCTTGACGTCAACCATCGTCAGGCTACCGGACACTGCGCCAAACTGCGCCAGTGCGTTGCGCAATTCACGATTTGCAAGGTACTGAAGGCGCAGGTCAATGGACAAGGCAATCGAATTGCCCGGCTTAGCGTTTTTTGCAACCTGAACGTCCTTGATGACCCGACCTCGCCGGTCTTTCAGAACCTGCCGTTTGCCTGGGACACCAGCCAGCCAGTCATTGAACGCCAGCTCAACGCCTTCACGGCCGCGATCATCAATGTCGGTAAACCCCACGACATGTGCAGCCACTTCACCCGCTGGATAAAAACGGCGAAATTCCTCAATGTCATAAACACCAGGAATCTTGTGCTGCTTGACCGTAGCCATGACGGCTTCGCCCTGCTCCGGTGTTATTCCCCGAACCAGGTAAAGGAACTCTCGAGTGGAATTCTGCTCCAGCCGCTTTGCCAAATCACCGTAAGGCTGGCCTACAGACTCCGCCAGAATCGACCATTTATCTTTGGCACCAGCCAGCTCCTTGGGGTTTATCCAGATTGTACTGACAGGCGTACTGACAGCCAGCGGCTCACCATTACGATCCGTAATCAGGCCGCGGTGGGCAGCAATAGGAATAGTTCTGACGCTTCGGGCATCTCCCTGCCCCTTGAGGAAGGCACGATCAATGACGTGCAGGTCAACGACACGCCAGCCAATAGCGGCGACCATACCTGCCAAGCCAATGACAACCAGGCGAAATCGCCATGGATGTTGAATGCCCCCCAGCTTCATCATGGCGCCACCATCTTGATCTCTTCAGGATCAGGAATGCGCATCTTGAGTTGATCGCTGGCTAATGCTTCGATGCGGCTGTGAGCCGTCCAGGTGCTTTGCTCAAGCAACAGACGCCCCCATTCCGCCTGGGCCTTGTCTCGAACGCTCAACTCGGAATACAGGGTATTAAGCAACTGCCGGTTCCAGTGGGCGCTGTAAGCGACAGCAACAGCGGACAGCAGGACGGCTATGAATAGAACCAACATGGTCGTACTGCCCTTGGGCAGACGCTTTACAAAGAGACTACTCATCGCAGCTTCTCCGCAATACGCATGACTGCACTTCGGGACCGAGGGTTGACGGACAGTTCAGCCTCGGAGGCATACACAGGCTTGCCTACCAGCAAGGCGCGGGGCTCAAAAGCCTGCGTACGAATAGGAAGATTTCGTGGAAGTTTATCGGCCTCACCCTTAGCCAGGCGACGCATGAAGAGCTTGACGATTCTGTCTTCCAGAGAGTGAAAGCTGATCACCACGAGCCGGCCGCCTATGGCCAGACTTTCAAAGGCCGCTTCCAGACCTCTTTCCAGATCGCCCAACTCGTTATTGATGAAAATCCGGATACCCTGAAACGCTCGCGTGGCAGGATGCTTGCCTTTTTCCCAAGCAGGATTCGCGTCAGTCAGTACCTGGGCCAGATCAGCCGTACGCGTAAAGGGTGTGACGTCCCTGCGCTGTACCACAGCCCTGGCCATCCGCTTGGCGAATCGCTCTTCGCCATACTCTTTGAATACGCGAGTGATTTCATCTTCCGGTGCGGTTGCAATCCACTCAGCGGCGCTTATACCGTGAGAGGGATCCATACGCATATCCAGAGGACCATCATGCATGAAGCTGAACCCGCGCTCGGGATCATCCAGTTGAGGAGAGGACACGCCCAAATCGAGAAGCACGCCATCCGTACGTCCCATCCAGGCGCGCTGCAACAGTTCTTCGCCTATGTCGGCAAAGCTTCGCTGCACAATGACAAAGCGGCCATCTTCGGCCGCCAGTGCTTGTCCCGACTGGATCGCTTGGGGATCCTTGTCGAAACCAAGCAGGCTTCCGCTTTTAAGTCGTGCAAGAATTGCACGGCTATGCCCTCCGCGGCCAAATGTGCCATCGACATAGAGGCCTTCGGGACGCACAGCCAGGGCTTCGACGGCTTCGTCGAGCAAGACAGTGACATGGCTGAACGTAGTGGTCATATTCACAGGATTAAATCGCGCAGTTCTTCCGGCAAACCGCCGGGTTCCTTGATTGCCTTGAGGTCGCTTTCACACAGACCATTCCAGGCATCCTCATCCCACAGCTGAAACTTGTTCAGCTGCCCTACCAGTACAGCGCGCTTATCCAGACGAGCATAATCCCTCAAGCGGGGCGGCACTAAAAAGCGCCCGTTCCCATCAAGCTCAAGGTCTACCGCATTACCGATTAGCAAACGCTGCAAACGACGTGTTTCTTCTCTTAAAGACGGAAGTTCACGGAGTTTGCTTTCGATGATTTCCCATTCGGGAAGGGGATAAACGCAAAGGCAAGTATCAATGGCATCAATCGTTACGATGAGCTGGCCGGCACAGCGCTCTAGAAGCTCATCACGATACCGGCTCGGCATCGTAAGGCGCCCCTTGGCGTCAAGGCTGATGGCATTCGCTCCACGGAACAAGTTGCTTCTTCCTTTGGCTGGCTTTCCCTACCATTAAATCCCACTTTTAACCACTTCGTACCACCGGGCACACTATATTGACGCGCTCCCCCCACCGTCAAGGCGAGGCCATTGCACAAAAAGGCTTGCAGACTAAGGAGTTACAGAAATTATGGGGCTTTTAGCGAAACGGTGACGAACATACTTTTCCGACAAACGGAAATTAACTCAACTAATTGCCTCGACTAGTTAAAGTAATTTCTCAGATCAGCAAGGATGTGAAGCAGGAGAAGGGAGAGTGAGTGGAGAGTCGATCTGTAAGCCGGGTTCTGTCGAGAACAGTCATTCCTCTAGGACAGCCATCACTGACTGCCTCAAGCAACCTACCCGAATCCAGCGCGGGCCACGCCTATGGATTCCTATTTGGTCTTGCTCCAGGTGGGGTTTACCTAGCCACGAACTGTTGCCAGCCGTGCGGTGCGCTCTTACCGCACCTTTTCACCCTTACCGGCGCTTGCGCGCTTAGGCGGTTATTTTCTGTGGCACTTTCCGTAGGCTCACGCCTCCCAGGCGTTACCTGGCACCTTGCCCTATGGAGCCCGGACTTTCCTCCCCTCCTGCTGCTTGCGCAGCGGGAGCAGCGACTGTCCGATCGACTCTCCGGGCGCAAGGGTACCTAGATGCCAGGCGTATAACAACCTTGATCTTTTCCTAATGCTTGTTCTGTTGCTCCAAAGCAAATTGGTACAGCATGTTCTTACGCTCTCCCGTGATTTCAGCGGCCAACGCAGCCGCGCGTTTGAGAGGCATTTCAGCGAGCAATATATTTAAAATCCGCACCGCCTCGGGGGGCAGAGAATCCTTTTCAGGCGACTCATAACCCGAGATCAGTAAAACGCACTCACCCCGCTGCTGATTGGAATCGGATCGGATCCACTCGACCAGTTCACCAAGCGGTGCGTCCTTGATGGTTTCAAACGTCTTGGTCAATTCACGGGCCAATACAGCGATGCGCTCGCCTCCCATGATTGCAACAAGATCTTCAACACTTTCCAGCAACCGATGGGGCGCCTCGTAGAAAATCAAGGTCCGTTCTTCCTGCTTCAAGGCATCCAGGCGGCTTCGTCGCGCCGTGGCCTTTGCAGGCAGAAAGCCCTCGAAAATAAACCGGTCAGATGGGAGCCCGGCCGCTGATAGTGCCGCTATGACAGCACTGGCACCCGGAACCGGCACAACAGGGATTTGCGCAGCACGCGCCTGTCGCACCAGATGGAAACCCGGATCGGAAATCAGGGGTGTTCCTGCATCGGAGACCAGAGCAACACTTCCCCCTTCGAGCAAACGGTTGATGAACCGCCCACCCTGCTCGCGCTCATTATGATCATGGCAAGCGGCCAGAGGGGTATTGATCCCGAAATGCTGCAACAAGCGCGAAGAATGGCGCGTATCTTCAGCGGCAATCAACGACACCTCTTTCAGAATGCGAAGCGCCCGAGCACTGATGTCCTCCAGATTACCTATGGGGGTCGCGACGATATAAAGCGTGCCGGGAGTGCTCATAATGAAACTCTTGTATCAATAAAGGCCTCCATTGTACGCGTTTCGAGGCATCGCTATTCGCGCCGCTCACCAGCACTCGCTACAATCCAGCCAATTAATTGTTTTGCGCCAGGAATTACGCCATGACTGTTCGCCTGCGTACGCTAGTTAGCGTTCCACTTATTAGCCTACTTGCCGCCTGTGCAAGCTCGCCTTCCAACACATTGGGTGAGCTGCCTCGTATCCCCCAGGCCAACATACAGCAATTGCTTGAGCAGGCAGGTAGTGATACATCAGAGAAGGCCAACATGCTGCGCCTCTCCGCTGCCGAGATTGCCTACAAGCAGCAAAACTTCACGCAGGCCAAACAGATACTGGGCAGCATTCAACTGCCGCAATTGAAGCCTATACCGCAGGTATACGCCGGCACCCTGAGAGGTGAAATTGCTTTAGCGGAAAATCAGCCAAAGGAGGCTCTGAAAGCACTCCAACAGCCTGGCTTCGAACACCTGAGCGAGCTGCCTGTCGAGCAACAGATCAGTGTATCCATGGTAAAGGCACGCGCCCTGCAGGCAGACAACCAGACCCTGGCGGCAGCCAAGGAGCGCATTTTCATTGCCCCGCTTCTCAAAAGTGATCAGGCCAGCGCCAACCACGAAGCCATCTGGAGTCTGATTTCGGCTCTTCCTGCCGACCAACTCCAACCTGTGGCAGGCAACAATGAGCTTAATGGCTGGCTGGCACTGGCCGCTATCACTCATTCAAACGGCTCACTGGATGATCAGCTCGCCGCCATTGATGACTGGCGCAAGCAGAATCCAAATCATCCAGCCGCCTCGCATCTTCCGCAAGCGCTTGAAAAGCTGCGCAACCTGGAGCAGCAGCCGCTGACACATATCGCCTTGCTGCTACCGCAACAGGGACAACTTGCCAATGTATCCCGCGCCTTACAGGACGGCTTCATGGCTTCGCTTTACGAGAGTCAGCAAAACGGCCAGATACCTCCTGCCGTATCCTTTTACGACAGCACACAGGTCCGCTCCATTGACGACTTTTATCGTCAGGCCAAAGCCGACGGCGCCCAGCTGGTGGTTGGTCCGTTAGAGAAAAGCCTGGTCAAGCAACTCAGCGATCATCAACAGCTACCTTTGCCTACTCTTGCGCTCAACTACAGCGACAGCCAAGGCGTAGGCCCAAAACAGCTCTATCAGTTCGGTCTGGCGGCAGAGGATGAGGCACGCGAAGCGGCCGACCGCGCAGCAGAAGAAGGCAAGCACACTGCGGTAGCGATGGTTCCGCGCGGCGATTGGGGCGACCGTGTACTGGCAGCCTTTGACCAGGAGTGGCGGGCTAAGGGCGGCATGCTGCTTGGAGCCGAGCGAATCGATCAGCCGGTAGAGCTGGCACGCCAGATTACGCGTCTGCTGCAAAACCGTCAGGGCGGGCAAAGCATCGACTTTATCTTCCTTGCAGCAACACCCCAACAGGCTCGCCAGATCAAGCCTACGTTGGCATATCAATATGCTGGAGATATTCCCGTCTACGCCACTTCACACCTGTACTCCGGCAGCAGCAATCCTGCTCAGGATCAGGACCTGAACGGAATTCAGTTCTGCGAAACACCGTGGCTGCTCAATACCAACGATCCTGTTCGCCGTAAGGTCGTCACTCAGTGGCCCCAAGCGTCCAGCAGCCTGGGTCGCCTATATGCCATGGGAGCAGATGCTTACTTGCTTTCTACTCGTCTGCCACAGCTCAAGGCGCTCCCCAATACGCAAATAAATGGCCTGTCAGGTGACCTGACACTAAGCCCGACGCAGCGCGTGGTGCGCAGACTACCTTGGGCCCAGTTCATCAATGGGCAGGTTCAGCCTGTTTCACAATCCGGTACGCTGTGAAAACCACGACGCGAGAAAAGGGGCAGGCCGCCGAAGATCAAGCGCTTGCCTACCTGCAGAAACAAGGGCTCAAACTTGTAGTCCGCAACTGGTCGCGACGTAGCGGCGAGCTTGATCTGGTCATGCTCGACAGGGATACAGTAGTATTTGTGGAAGTACGCTCCAGGCGTCATATTGCCTGGGGCGGAGCCGTTGAAAGCATTGACGCCAGAAAGCGTCAACGTCTGATTGCAACCGCACAGCTTTTTCTTCAAAGCGAGTCTCGTTGGGCTAAATCCCCTTGCCGCTTTGATGTTGTTGCGCTCAGCCCTGCTGCCGGCAGTACCTCTTCGCATCTCGAATGGATCAAGAACGCATTCGATTCCTGAGTAGTTTTACAAGGTCAAGCAAACCCGATGGACACGCAAGCCCGCATTACCAAACTTTTCCTGGACAGCATTGAGACCAAGCGTCAGGCCATGGATGTGCTTGTTCCTCACATCGAGCATGCCAGCCAGGTAATGGTCAATGCACTATTGAATGAAGGAAAAATCCTGTCCTGTGGAAACGGTGGCTCCGCAGGAGATGCCCAGCATTTTTCATCAGAGCTTCTCAATCGCTTTGAGCGAGAGCGTCCAAGCCTGCCCGCTCTCGCCTTGACGACCGACAGCTCGACTCTGACCTCAATTGCGAACGACTATAGCTACAACGAAGTCTTCTCAAAACAAATTCGGGCGTTGGGCCAGCCTGGCGATGTACTGCTTGCCATTTCCACCAGCGGAAACTCAGCCAATATAATCCAGGCCATACAAGCCGCCCATGACCGCGAGATGACCGTTGTGGCGCTTACCGGGCGAGACGGGGGAGGCATGGCCTCGCTGCTTCTGCCAGAGGACATCGAGATTCGCGTCCCAGCCAAAGTCACAGCGCGCATTCAGGAAGTGCATCTGCTAGTCATCCACTGCCTGTGCGACCAGATAGATCAGCAACTGTTCGGGAGTGAAGAATGAAAAAATGCTTGGCACTGTCCTGCCTCGCCCTCACCGTCGTACTCAGCGGCTGCAGCGGCTTTCTAAGCGCAACCCGTGACGACCCCATCGCGGACAACCGCGGCACGCGGACCATCGGTAGCAAGATTGATGACTCACTGATCGAGACCAAGGCAAAAGTGAATATATCCAAGGCCAACCCTGACCTGGATAAGTCGCACATTGTCGTTGTCAGCTATAACGGAGTAGTTCTACTGGCCGGCCAGACTCCACGTCCAGAACTCAAGGCACAAGCCGAGCAGGTTGCGCGCAATGTACAACGTGTAAAGCTGGTTCATAACGAACTCCAGGTACTTGAGCCTTCCTCACTACTGGCTCGCAACAACGACACCTGGATCACCACCAAGATCAAAAGTAAGATGCTTACTGATAACAGTGTGCCTGCCTCTCGCATCAAGATAGTCACGGAAAATGGCATTGTTTACATGCTTGGCCTAGTGACGCATCAAGAAGCCAATCTGGCCACAAACGTTGCTCAGAGCGTCTCTGGTGTTCAAAGGATCGTTAAACTCTTCGAGTACATCGACTGATTCGAGCATAAAAAAACCCGCCATATGGCGGGTTTT
This sequence comes from Pseudomonas sp. LTJR-52, assembly GCF_003691465.1. Taxonomy (NCBI): domain Bacteria; kingdom Pseudomonadati; phylum Pseudomonadota; class Gammaproteobacteria; order Pseudomonadales; family Pseudomonadaceae; genus Pseudomonas; species Pseudomonas sp. LTJR-52. Next base: position 1,564,524 of record NZ_CP033105.1, on the reverse strand, counting down.
TTTATGCTCACTTTTCTTACTGTACGGAAGCAGTCTGCTCGGCCAATACCAGCTGACCACCCTGCACGGGGATCTGCTTACCGGGATCACGATCCATGCGGACTTGTCCCACCTTGCCATCCAGCAGATACTTGACGTCGTAAGCCACCACTTTTTCGCTCGCGTCTGTAACCGTGCTGCAGCGCTTTTGCGTGGTTGTATAGGTATCGGAGTTTTGCATGTGCTCCTGGGTTTTGTTACCTACGTAACCTCCACCCACAGCCCCGGCGACAGTAGCAAGCTTCTTGCCATTACCCCCACCGACCTGATTACCCAGCAGACCACCGACTACAGCACCGATGGCAGTCCCAGCAATCTGATGCTGATCCTGTACAGGCCTGCGATGTGTAACCGCCACATCCTTACAGACTTCACGGGGCGTTTTGATCGTTTCCTTGACCGGTTGGACGGCTACGACCTCAGCGAACTTTGGACCTCGATCTGAAACACCATAGGCAACAGCACCTCCAGCCGTAACCAGAACTGCGCCCAATACCGTTCCAACGAGCATCGATTTATTCACGTCAATCTCTCCTGCTTTACCAACAAGGCATCCACCTTATTCCAAGCCTTGGACATCAAGGTCTGTCATCAAGTTCCTTTGCTGCTGGTGGTATCAGGTCTTCCGAGTTCAAATTCAGCCAGATCAACACAACGTTTGCGATATAGATCGAAGAGTAAGTCCCTGCGAGCACACCAATAAACAAGGCAACCGAGAAACCGAAGAGGTTATCGCCTCCAAAAACCAGCAATGCTGTAATTGCCAACAATGTGGAAATGGATGTCGCCAAGGTTCTGAGAAGTGTCTGCGTAGTAGAGATGTTGATGTTATCGATCAGGCTTGCTTTGCGTAAAACACGGAAGTTTTCACGTACCCGGTCAAACACCACGATGGTGTCGTTCAATGAATAGCCAATGATAGCCAGTACTGCAGCCAGAACGGTCAGATCAAACGTAACCTGGAAGAACGACAGCACGCCAAGCGTAACAATAACGTCGTGTACTAGAGACAGGATCGCTCCCAACGCAAACTTCCACTGGAAACGAAAGCCGACGTAAAGCAATACCCCGCCTAGAGCCAGAAGCATTCCGAGTCCACCCTGGTCCCGCAGCTCTTCCCCTACCTGGGGACCTACGAACTCGACACGCGTAACAGAAGCCGGATTATCGTTACTGGCCTGCTGCAGCGCAGCCGCAACCTTCTGACCTAGCTGCGCATCATCGCCAGGCATACGTACAAGCACATCGGTAGTCGCACCAAAGCTCTGAACAACAGCATCCTTAAAGCCCGAACGCTCCAATTGAGTACGAATGCTTCCCAAATCCGCTGCTTTCTCATAACGCAGCTCAATCAGGGTTCCGCCTGTGAAATCCAAGCCAAAATTGAGTCCCTTGATAGCCAGGCTACCAATGGCAATCAATGTGAGCACCAGTGTCAGGGCGAACGCAACATTGCGCACGCCCATGAAATTAATGGTTCGTTTCATCGCAGCTCCTCAAATCCACAGCTTCTTGATGTTACGGCCGCCAAAGCTCAGGTTGACCATTGCGCGAGTCACCATGATGGCTGTGAACATGGAGGTGAAAATACCGAGCGACATTGTGACAGCGAAGCCCTTGACCGGGCCGGTGCCCATTGCAAACAGGATCGCGCCGACGAGAAGCGTAGTCAGGTTAGCATCGACAATCGCACTGAACGCCCTGCTGAACCCTTCATGAATGGCTCGCTGTACATGCATGCCATTCGCTAGCTCTTCGCGGATACGCGAGAAGATCAACACGTTGGCATCAACCGCCATACCCATTGTCAGAACGATACCGGCAATACCTGGCAGCGTAAGCGTTGCATTAAGGACAGACATCAACCCGATCAAAAGAACCATGTTGAAGCCCAACGCCACTGTCGCGATCACGCCAAAGACACGGTAGATCACGATAATAAACAGGGAGACAAAAGCCATTCCCCAGAGCGCAGCATCAAGGCCCTTGGCAATATTGTCTGCACCAAGACTTGGACCCAGCGTTCGCTCCTCAGCGAAATACATGGGCGCGGCAAGACCACCAGCACGCAACAGCAGCGCAAGCTCGGAGGCTTCACCAGAACCATTCAGCCCTGTAATACGGAAACTGTTGCCCAGCGCTGACTGGATGGTAGCCAGACTGATAATACGGCGATCTTCCTGGAAGCTTGGTACGGCGACATCCTTTTCAACACCATTAACGGTCTGACGCTCGTAGCGAGTCACCGGCTTCTGCTCAATGAACACAACGGCCATGCTGCGTCCAATGTTCCCACGCGTAGCACGACTCATCAAATCACCACCGTGACCATCCAGCTTGATGTTCACTTGCGGGCGACCATTTTCATCAAAGCTTGCAGAAGCGTCTGTAACCTGATCACCCGTAATGATTACACTGCGTTCCAGCGGAACGGATTGACGACCGGCATCACGGAACTCAAAGCTTTCTGTAGCACTGCGCGGAGTGTCTTGCGTTGCTGCCAGACGGAACTCTAGGTTCGCCGTCTTGCCGAGAATACGCTTCGCTTCTGCAGTGTCCTGTACGCCAGGCAACTCTACTACAATACGGTTGGCGCCTTGACGCTGAACAAGCGGCTCGGCCACACCCAGCTCGTTCACACGGTTACGAACAGTAGTAAGGTTCTGTTTGATGGAATATTCACGAATCTCCGTCAGCTTCGCCTGAGACAGTTCAAGGCGTAGCACCTGAAGATTATCACGCGCTTCATTTGTCAGAACGAAGTCGTTGTAATTCTTTCGGATCAGATCGGACGCTTGTTCTAGTGCTTGCGCATCAGCAAAACCCAGCTGAATGACATTGCCCTGCTGGGGAAGACTGCGGTAGCGGACTCTCTCGCGACGAAGCAGTGTCTTCACTTCGCTGTCGTACACCTTCATACGCGCATCGACAGCCTTATCCATGTCAACGGATAGCAGGAAATGCACACCACCCGACAGGTCAAGACCCAACTTCATTGGACTTGCGCCAAGCTTGCGCAGCCATTCGGGCGTAGTCGGGGCTAGGTTAAGCGCAACGACATAGTCATCACCCAAGGTCTTGCGCACTACGTCCTGAGCCGGCAATTGATCATCTGCCTTACTCAACCGAATGAGCCCGCGCTTACCGTCACTGGCAAGATCGACAGCCTTTACGCTGATATTGGCGTCGGCCAGCGCCTTGGTAATGTTATCCAATTCCGCCTGACTCACCGTCAGTTCCGTGCTTGAGCTGCTGATTTGAATAGCAGGATCATCGGGGTAGAGATTGGGCGCGGAATAAATGAAGCCGACCACCAGCACTGCCAGGATCAGCAGGTATTTCCATAAGGGATATTTGTTGAGCATGACACCGCCCGGATTAAGAAACGAGGCGCCTTGCGCGCCCCGTGCATATACCTAGAGGTAGGATTAGATTGCTTTCAACGTGCCCTTGGGCAACGTAGCGGCAATCGCACCTTTCTGGAACTTGAGTTCGACAGTATCGGATACTTCGATAACCACGAAATCATCCGTCACCTTTACTACACGTCCAGCGATACCACCGGACGTTACCACTTCGTCACCCTTCTGCAGATTGCCCAGCAGGTTCTTGTGCTCCTTGGCACGCTTGGCCTGTGGACGCCAGATCAGAAAGTAAAAAATGACCACGAAACCGATCAGGAAAATGAATTGAATATATTCACCACCTGGTGCGGCAGCCGCCGGAGCAGTCTCCTGGGCATAGGCAGCGGGGATCAGAAAGCTCATTGCAATAACTCCTGTTGCAAAGTCTGGAAATCAATCTGCCAACGGCGGGGTAGGCAAGCCGCGGCGCGCATAGAAGGAATCGACGAAGTCGGCCAATTTACCCTGTTGAATAGCATCACGTAAACCAGACATCAGCCGTTGATAGTGACGCAGGTTATGGATTGTATTCAGCATGCTGCCTAGCATTTCGCCGCATTTATCCAAGTGATGCAGATAAGCACGGGAAAAGTTGCGGCAGGTATAGCAGTCGCAGGTCGGATCCAAGGGTGAATCGTCATGCCGGTGGACAGCATTACGAATCTTGAGAACGCCGGTATCAATGAATAAGTGCCCATTACGTGCGTTACGTGTAGGCATTACACAATCAAACATGTCGACGCCACGCCGCACACCTTCGACCAGATCTTCCGGCTTTCCAACACCCATGAGGTAACGAGGTTTGTCAGCAGGCAGATGCGGCGGAAGAAAGTCCAGAACCCTGATCATTTCTTCCTTCGGCTCTCCCACTGAAAGCCCGCCGATGGCATAACCATCGAAACCGATGTTTTCCAGCCCCTCCAGCGAACGCAGACGTAGCTCCTCATGCATTCCGCCCTGGACAATGCCGAATAACGCCGAAGGGCTATCACCATGGGCAATACGTGAACGCTTGGCCCAGCGCAGCGACAGCTCCATGGAGCGCTTGGCTGTATCGAAGTCGGCAGGATACGGCGTGCACTCATCAAAGATCATGACAATGTCAGACCCTAGCGCTCGCTGAACAGCCATGGACTCTTCCGGCCCCATGAAGACCTTGGCACCATCGACTGGCGACGCAAAGTAGACGCCCTCCTCCTTGATCTTGCGCAGCGCCCCCAGGCTGAATACCTGAAAGCCGCCAGAATCCGTAAGGATAGGGCCCTTCCATTGCATGAAGTCATGCAGATCGCCGTGACGACCAATGACTTCGACCCCAGGCCTCAGCCAGAGGTGGAATGTATTCCCCAGGATGATATGTGCCCCAATCGCCTCAATGTCCCGTGGCAACATGCCTTTGACGGTGCCGTATGTGCCAACCGGCATGAACGCAGGGGTTTCGACTACGCCGCGAGGAAAACTCAGTCGGCCTCGACGGGCCCGGCCTTCGGTCGCCAGCAACTCAAACTTCATGAAGCTCATTTCAGGACTCTGGCCCTTTGGCGTTTGGGTTACGGGTAATGAACATGGCATCACCATAACTAAAGAAACGGTAGTTTTGCTCAACGGCAGCGGCGTAGGCGGCCATTGTCTCAGGATAACCTGCAAAAGCCGAAACCAGCATCAGCAACGTCGACTCGGGCAGGTGAAAGTTGGTCACCAGCGCATCGACAACGTGAAAAGGCTTGCCAGGGTAAAGGAAGATATCCGTATCGCCATTAAAAGCCTTGAGTTGACCGTCTCGCGCAGCGCTTTCCAAGGAGCGGACACTGGTCGTGCCCACTGCAATGACGCGCCCGCCACGGCCCTTGCAGCGCTCGACGGCATCGACGACCGCCTGACTGACCTGCAACCACTCTCGATGCATATGATGATCTTCGATGCGAACGACCCGAACGGGCTGGAACGTACCGGCCCCCACATGCAACGTCACGAATTCGGTTTCGATACCTTTTTCGCGAATGGCTTGCAGCATGGCTTCGTCAAAATGCAGCCCTGCCGTCGGTGCAGCCACAGCCCCTGCATTGCGGGCATAAACGGTCTGATACCGTTCACGATCCTCTTCATCGTCCGGGCGATCAATGTAGGGCGGCAGCGGCATGTGCCCTACCCGCTCCAGAAGCCCCAGCACAGGCTCTGCAAAGCGCAGCTCAAACAGCGCATCATGCCGCGCCAGCATCTCCGCCTCTCCGCCACCCTCGACATGGATGACTGCACCCGGCTTGGGAGACTTGCTGGAACGCACATGAGCCAAGACCCTGAATTCATCCAGGACACGCTCGACAAGTATTTCAAGCTTTCCGCCACTGGCTTTTTGCCCAAACAATCGCGCAGGAATAACCCGCGTATCGTTGAAGATCATGAGATCCTCTGGACGCAGATAGTCCAGCAGGTCGGAAAACTGCTGATGATTGATCGCTCCAGAAGGTCCGTCCAGCACCAGCAGCCGGCTTGCGCGGCGCTCGGATAGCGGATGACGTGCTATGAGCGATTCAGGTAGTTCAAAATAAAAATCGGAAACTTGCATGCAGGCTCATCTCGAAAGGTCGCACAGCTTACCGGAAGAGATGAAATAAGACCATTTAAAGCGTTGACTCGAAACAATCTCATCCCTATACTGCGCCGCCATTGCCTCGGTGGCGGAATCGGTAGACGCGGCGGATTCAAAATCCGTTTCTGGCGACAGAGTGAGAGTTCGAGTCTCTCCCGAGGCACCATACAAAGTTTTCAGGACTTCCCACCAAGTCCCGAAACATCAGAATAACCGGCTCTTGAGCCGGTTTTTTTGTGTCTCACTATCCTGCCCTCTTCTGGTTCTCCCAAGTAATAACTACTTCCTTGGTATAAAGCGTCTCAGGCGTGCCTTGGAGTAGATCATTACAAGCCAACGCGAAAGATTCACCCTCCCGATCTCTCTATGCATCGTTCTGCACCGTTTAACGCAGGCTTGAGCGGTCTTCCTGCCTCACCGCTTTACCCAACCTTTACCTGCCTTGACGTCACGCGACAGCCGTACGGTGCTTTATAGCAGCGAGGCAAAAGCTCTTGCTGAAGGAGGTACGTATGCCAGGTCGAATATTGAAAGTAACCTTACTCATCGGCTGCCTTATCAGTGCAGGTGAAGCCGCGGCTTTTGAGCGTGAGCGGGTTTACGGGCCGCTGACTCATGAGACTTACAAAGCCCCTATTGCTTACCGTCAGCTTCAAAGGCTGGACTACCATAGGTTCCACGCAAGGCACTATTACGCTCCACCGCCACGTCATCGTGCCCATTATCACAAGCCTGCGCCGAGGTATTACAGGTCCGCGCCCCACTGGTAACTAAAAGCCGGTTGACGCTTTGTTTTTAAAGCCTCGTCTTGCACGAGGCTTTTTAATAGTGCATGAACGCCAGGCACACTCCTCCAAGCCTCTTCCGCCAAACGGCGAGAACTCAGGGACCGGAAGTCATGTCATTCTGATACATCTGAGGGGATATGGATATGAAGAACCTGCTGGCCGCATTAGTCAGTCAACTCGCTTGCGAAGGCAAGGTGGAATGCCTGGAAAGAGATGAGAATTTCGCCAGAGTTATTGTCACGACACCACACGGCATCATTGTCGAGCGGGATCTACACGCTACCCAGCTTCATCATGCCGTTCTGCTCAAGGCTGTCGCCGATGAGATAAAAGAAGAAATTCAGGAACGAACCCTGCGTCTTTATGGTGATATTTCCGAATGCTAGCGGCACTCGGCTGACGCCCACTTCCCACCGTTTGGTATTTGAGCATAAGGGTTAGCATGATCGTACGCCCTCAGACCCCATCGCTATGGGTGCTGCTGTTTTCTCTGAAAGGTTCCATTATTCCCGCCATCTGGAAGCGAGTGCTCTACACGGTGCTGCTAAGCTCCTTTGTCGTAGCCACGCATGGCACTCTCTACCACTACAAGGTTATTTTGACAGCTACGCCTTTTACACTTTGGGGACTGACGCTGGCGATATTCTTGGGCTTTCGTAATAGCGTGGCCTACCAGCGCTTTTGGGAAGCGCGGACCCTGTGGGGAGAACTGCTCATCGTCTCTCGCAACCTAGTGCGGCAAACGTTGAGTTTTTTTCCTGGGATGACTGTTGAAGAGCGACGCTCCATAGCCCTTCAACTGACCGCATTCAGCCATGCGCTTCGCGACCACTTGAGAAACGATGACCCAACGCCCGACCTAAAGCGCCTTCTGACACAGAACGACTGCGCCCGGGCGCTGGCAGCCGCCAATCGGCCTAATGTGATACTAGGTCTTATTGGACAGAACATCAGTCAGTTGATGCGGCAACACAACTCCAGCGAAATTCTTCTTAGCTCTGTAGATCAACAGATCAGTCGCCTCTCCTATGTGCTGGGAGGCTGTGAACGCATCAGAAATACACCTATCCCCTATCCCTATATTCTGATGCTGCATCGCACCGTACACATTTACTGTTTTCTACTACCGTTCTGCCTGGTGGATAGCATTGGCTGGTTTACCCCACTTGCTGTTTGCGTACTGGCGTATACCTTTTTTGGACTGGATGCCCTGGGAGATCAGATAGCGGACCCTTTCGATAAGATGCCAAACGACCTGCCACTCAATACCATGTGCAGAGGTCTGGAAATCTCCCTGCTTGAACTGCTGGATGAACGAGACCTCCCGCCCCCTCTACACCCTCAGGACGGTTTATTGCTGTAAGCCTTTCGAGGAAAGACAGGCTTGCCATGCTAACTACCAGGTGTTGCAGTAGAACGCTTATTACGAACAGCAACGCCTCATGCCACGAACCCTATCTCTGCCTACCAGAAAATACCCACCCGCCGGTCTTGCCAGGCGACTAGCTGCGAGCTTCTATGACAGCATCCTGCTTGTTGCCTTGGTAATGGTGGCTACATTAGGTTATTTCGGCGGACTGGCTGCCTGGATGGGAGGTTCCCGCTTCAAGGCAATGGCCGAACAAGGGGAGCTAATAGGCGACCCTATATTGAGCATCCTGATTGTATTGGTCAGCTTTGCTTACTTTGCGGGCTACTGGATACATAACGGCCAAACGCTCGGCATGCAGGCCTGGAAGATCCGAATACAAAATACCGACGGCGCAAGGATTAGTCTGCCTCAAGCCGCCCTGCGCTTCGCTGCTGCTCTTTTCTCGTATCTCTGCCTGGGGGTAGGCCTTTTATGGATATTCGTCGATACACGCAGGCGAAGCTGGTCCGATCTGGCTTCCAAGAGTCAAACCATACATGTCTTGGAGTAGGACACAAAAAAGGCCGAACAGATGAATGTTCAGCCTTTTTCGTGAGGACATCAGCCCGCTTTACGCAATAACCATATGCCTGCTAATGCACAGACTCCTGCAGGCACCAGGACCGCTAGTATGGGTGAGAATCCAAATACCAGACTGGAGGGTCCCAACAGGTCCTGAGCAATACGGAATACGAATCCTACTACCACACCGGTAAAAATACGCTGACCCAATGTTACCGAGCGCAGCGGGCCGAAGATGAATGAAATGGCCATTAATACAAGTGCTGCTGTCACCAGCGGCTGGAATACCTTGCCCCAGAACGCCAGCCAGTAAGAGGCATTATTAAGCCCCTGATCCGCCAGGTAATGGATGTACCACCACAAACCAGAAATGGACAAAGCATCGGGCTCCATCACAACGGTGTCGAGTATTTGTGGTGTCAGTTCGATATCCCAATTTTCTGTTGGAGCTGTTATGACCTCGGTGTGACGATCACGGAAGTGGGTCGTGGAGATCGTTTGCAGCTCCCAATGGTCGCCTCGGTACTCGGCACGCTTGGCAAAGCTTGCCGACAGCAAATGGCGCTGCTCATCAAACTGATAACGTGTAATACCAAACAGAACACCGTTGGGCTGCACTGCATTGATATGAACGTACTCACGTCCCTGACGATGCCACAGGCCATGCTTGGAACTCTGGGCATCACCGCCACCCTGCGCCATTGCACGGTTGCTCTGAGCAATGTTTTCCGACCAGGGAGCGACATATTCACCAATAAGCACGCCTGCAAGCATGATCAGCAGCATAGGCTTCATGACAGCCCAGACAATTCGAGCCAGTGAGACACCAGCGGCTCGCATGATGATCAGCTCACTGCTACTGGCCAGCGAGCCCAGGCCAATTAGACAGCCGATCAGCGCTGCCATGGGCAGAAGCTCATAAGCCCGCCGCGGGCCAGTCAACAGTACATACGTAAGCGCCTGCAGGGCGCCGTAGTTATCATCGAAATCCCCTAGCTGATCGATATAGGCAAACAGCAAGGCCAATCCAAGAATAACGCCAAGAACAGCCAGAATACTGACTAGAACCGAGCGACCTATATAACGATCGAGTTTACTCATGACCTTTCTCCGTAGCACGGCGGCGCATGGACAGGCGCAACGGCTCCCAGAAGGCCAGCAGCAAACCTAACGCAAGAAACAACAGATGAACCGGCCAAAGACCGATGGCAGGCGGAAGCTTGCCCTTATCGAGCGAACCACGGGCGGCAATCAGCAGGGAAAGGTAGGCCATATAAAGCAGGATGGCGGGCAGTAGTTTAAGGAAGCGTCCCTGACGTGGATTGACACGCGATAACGGCACGGCAATCAGCGTCACGATGAAAACCAGCACCGGAATGGAAAGACGCCACTGCAGCTCGGCCTTCTGACGGATGTCATCGCTGGACATCAGGGCACGTGTCGGAATCGCTTCGCGCGCACCTACATCCGTACTGACTTCAGGTTTAGGAAGCAACACTCCGTAGGTATCGTATTGAACCGCACGATAGTCCGCCTGGCCTGGGGTACCGTCATACCGGAAACCATTTTCCAGAATCAGGTAACGACTGCCATCGGAATGGATTTCCTGGTGGCCCTTATCGGCGATCAGCACACCAATGCCCCGATCAGACCCGGCCTTGGCTTCATTCTTTTCAGAAATAAAGACGCCCGAGAGCTGGGTACGATCATTGCTGAGCGCTTCGGTATAGGTCACCCGCGAGCCATCACGCAGCGACTGGAAGCGACCGGGCGCCAGGGTGTCGAACTCGGTCAGCGCATCCTGCTGATTCAAGATCTCACCCACACGCTGAACGCCCATAGGGGTCAGCGACAGACTCAACCAGGCAACAACAAGCGCAATGAATGTTGCCGGTGCCATCGTATAGGCCAGGAGGCGTTGCTGACTCATTCCGGTAGCGGAAAGGACCGTCATCTCACTTTCCAGGTACAGACGGCCATAGGAGAGCAGAATCCCCAAAAATAGACCAAGCGGCAGAATCAGCTCTAGGAAACCGGGGATCCGGTATCCCATGATCATCATCAAGGCGCCAGGATCCAGGATACCCTGCGCAGCTTGAGCCAGATATTTAATGAAGCGACCACTCATGATGATCACCAGCAAAACGGCGCTTACCGCGCCCATGGTGGTGAGAACTTCACGTGCTAGATAACGAAAGACGATCAAACAAGGCTCTCCAGGGTTGTCAGGCTCAGGCGCGTACGCTCAAACTAGCCGCCGTTGCTAAACCGACCCGCGCAAGGCAGCCCGCAGGGCGGCCCCGGCGAAAATAGCTGGCATTATCCTGCAAACCTACTCGTTTGTCTTGGGGAGCTTCTCGTAATGGAATTTCTCGTTAAAAGTGCAAGTCCGGAAACACTGAAAACAGCCACACTGGTTCTTGCTGTTGGTGAACATGGTTATATGGACGCCTCGGCGGCCGCGATCGATACCGCTACCGGTGGCGCCCTGAGCGCTGCAGTCAAGCGCGGTGATCTAGCAGGCAAACCGGGGCAGACGCTGCTGCTGACCGGCCTTACCGGTCTGAAAGCCGAGCGCGTTTTGCTGGTGGGCACTGGAAATACTGAAGAAGGCCTGGGCGATCGCGCATATCGCAAAGTGGTCAGCGCAGCATTAGGCGTACTCAAAGGTTTGGGCGGTACTGATGCCGCCTTCTTCCTCGGCGATGTCAACGTCAAGCAGCGTGACAGCTATGCGAAGGCTCGCCTGCTGGCTGAAATGCTGGCGGATGGCCTGTATGTTTTCGATCGTTTCAAGAGCAAGAAAGCCGAGCCTCGTGCTCTGAAGAAAATCATTCTGGCAGGCAGCAAGGCCGTTCAAGTTGATATGGAGCGAGGCCTTGCCCACGCCCAGGCCATTGCTGCAGGTGTTGCCTATGCCAAGGATTTTGGCAACCTGCCGCCAAACATCTGTAACCCCGCCTACATTGCGGACGAAGCCAAAGCACTTGGCAAGCAGTACAAGGAAACCGGCCTCAAAGTCGATGTACTGGACGAAAAGAAGATGCGCGAGCTGGGCATGGGTTCTTTTCTCGCCGTGGCACAAGGCAGCGAGCAACCGCCCCGCCTGGTAGTGCTTCAATATAAGGGTGCTGCAAAAGACACAGCCCCCCATGTTCTGGTCGGCAAAGGCATTACGTTCGATACCGGCGGCATCAGCATCAAGCCCAGCCAGGGCATGGATGAGATGAAATACGACATGTGTGGTGCTGCCAGCGTACTGGGTACATTCCGTGCCGCGCTCGAGCTCAAGCTCCCAATCAACCTGGTAGGCCTGTTGGCTTGCGCCGAAAACATGCCTAGTGGAACGGCGACCCGCCCTGGCGACATCGTCACAACCATGAGCGGTCAGACGGTGGAAATCCTCAATACAGACGCTGAAGGCCGTCTGGTGCTGTGCGATACACTAACCTATGCCGAACGCTTCAAGCCCCAGTCCGTGATCGATATCGCTACACTGACCGGCGCCTGCGTCACAGCCCTGGGGTCGGTTGTCTCTGGCCTGCTAGGTAACGATGACAACCTGATCCAGCAGATCAAAGCCGCCGGCGATGCGGCTGATGACCGCGTATGGCAGTTGCCTCTGCATGATGAGTATCAAGAGCAACTCGACAGTCCCTTCGCTGATATCGCAAACATTGGTGGCCCTAAAGCAGGCACCATTACGGCAGCGTGCTTCCTGTCGCGCTTTGCCAAGAACTACAAATGGGCTCACCTGGATATTGCCGGCACCGCCTGGATCAGTGGTGGCAAGGACAAGGCCTCTACCGGCCGCCCCGTCCCATTGCTTATGCAGTATCTGCTAGACCGCAGCCAAGGCTGAATCGGTGCAGCGCGATAGGGTTCGCTTCCCTATCGCGCCGCTGCTGCCAGCCATACTCCGGAGCCAGACATGACCCGTGTCGACTTCTATGTTCTTCCCAGCGACGACCCTGACGCTCGACTGACCTTTGCGTGCCGCCTCGCCGAAAAAGCGTGGAGACAGCAGATGCAGACGTATATCCATTGCGCTGACGAAGCCCAACGCAATCAACTGGACGAACGGCTTTGGGACTTCCGTCCCGACAGCTTCCTGCCTCACGACTTTGCCGAGGACAAGCCGGATAGCCCAGTCCTGCTGGGTATTGACACCCAACAGGAGCGAGCCGGCGAACTGTTGATCAACCTGGATACTCGTATTCCTGCTTTCTTTGCCAGCTTCAGCAGAATTGCCGAACTAGTCATCGAAGAGGCTTCAATACGCAAAGCGGCTCGTGAGAATTTCCGCTTTTACCGAGAGCGCGGCTATGCTTTACAAGACCATCGTCTGCCGCGAGTCTGACAATCATGGACAAAGACCTCCCGCCTCGCCCGGCACATCTCATGAATGACCTGGAATCGATCCGCCAGCTATTGGATAAACACGACCTCCCCATGCTTACCGACCGGCTGGACCAGGATGGTATTCCTGTACTGTCCGATGTGGTCGTACCCTCTATTGAACGGCTAAGCGCCATTCCTCCGCTGCTTGATCAGATCGAGCCGGAGCGCGTTTCTCGACAGGATGAGGAATCCCTGGAGAAGCTACTTCGCCAGGAAGCGCGCCTCATACTCCAGGAGGTCATTGCCGAATTCGCACCTAAAGTTGAAGCCGAACTGCAAAAACGCCTGGATGCCCGCCTCGATGAACTGATCAGGCAGCGCGAGCAGGTCTGATTACAAGACGGTCAGTGCTGCGATCAATCGCACCTGACCGTTATCCCCGTTATACTCAAAGGCTTTCCCTCTTTAGACGCCTTTGCCAACGTACATGGACAAGACTTACCAGCCACACGACATCGAAACCTCTTGGTACCAGACCTGGGAATCCAAGGGATACTTCGCGCCTCAGGGCTCCGGCGAGCCCTATACCATTATGATTCCGCCGCCCAACGTCACCGGCAGCCTGCACATGGGCCATGGCTTTAACAATGCCATCATGGACGCCCTGATCCGCTTCCGCCGCATGCAGGGCCGCAATACCCTGTGGCAGCCCGGCACGGACCACGCAGGCATTGCCACCCAGATGGTGGTGGAGCGCCAATTGAGTGCGCAGGGCGTCAGCCGTCATGATCTGGGTCGCGAGAAGTTTCTAGAGAAAGTCTGGGAATGGAAAAACGAGTCTGGCGGCAACATCACTCGCCAGATTCGTCGCCTGGGCTCTTCCGTAGACTGGTCACGCGAACGCTTCACCATGGATGACGGTCTGTCTGAAGCAGTCAAAGAGGCCTTTGTCCGTCTGCACGAGGACGGCCTGATTTATCGCGGCAAGCGCCTGGTCAACTGGGATACCAAGCTGCATACGGCTATCTCCGATCTGGAAGTCGAGAACCATGATGAGAAAGGCTCATTGTGGAACCTGCGCTATCCCCTGGCTGATGGTGCCAAGACGGCAGAGGGCAAGGATTATCTGATCGTTGCCACGACCCGTCCGGAAACCATGCTGGGCGACTCCGCTGTAGCGGTACATCCTGAAGATGAGCGTTACAAGGCACTGATCGGCAAATACATTGAGCTTCCGCTGGTAGGTCGTCGCATCCCGATCGTGGGCGACGACTATTGTGACCCAGAATTTGGCACAGGTTGCGTCAAGATCACTCCTGCTCACGACTTCAATGACTATGAGGTCGGCAAGCGCCATAACCTGCCCCTGATCAATATTTTCGATAAAAACGCAGCGGTACTTGCTACAGCACAAGTATTCAATCTGGATGGCAGCGTAAACACTGAAGTCGACGCAGGGATTCCGTCCGCATACGCGGGCCTGGATCGTTTCGAAGCCCGCAAGCAGATCGTAGCGGCCTTCGACTCTGCCGGTCTTCTAGAGAAAATCGAAGACCATGCGCTGAAAGTACCCAAGGGCGATCGCTCCGGCACTGTTATTGAGCCTTGGCTGACCGATCAATGGTACGTCTCCACCAAGCCTCTGGCTGAAAAAGCCATTGAGGTTGTGGAAAACGGCTCTATTCAGTTCGTACCCAAACAGTACGAGAACATGTACTTTTCCTGGATGCGTGATATTCAGGATTGGTGCATCAGCCGTCAACTCTGGTGGGGCCACCGTATTCCGGCGTGGTATGACGAGGCTGGCAACGTCTATGTTGGTCGCGATGAAGCGGAAGTCCGCATCAAGCACAATTTGGGCGAGATCGCGCTGCGCCAGGACGACGACGTACTCGACACCTGGTTCAGCTCGGGTCTGTGGACATTCTCTACCCTCGGCTGGCCGGAACAGACCGAATTTTTAAAGACGTTCCACCCCACCGACGTTCTGGTAACCGGCTTTGACATCATCTTCTTCTGGGTCGCCCGGATGATCATGCTGTCTACTCACCTGACTGGGCAGATTCCGTTCAAAACCGTCTACGTTCACGGTCTTGTACGCGACGGTCAAGGCCAGAAGATGTCCAAATCCAAGGGCAACGTGCTTGACCCGCTGGATATCGTCGATGGCATTGATCTGGAGAGCCTGCTGCAGAAGCGCACCAGCGGCATGATGCAGCCCAAGCTTGCCGAAAAGATCGCTAAGCAGACCCGGGCCGAATTTCCGGAGGGCATTGCCAGCTATGGTACTGATGCCTTGCGCTTCACATTCTGCTCGCTAGCCTCTACCGGCCGCGACATCAAGTTCGACATGGGTCGCGTCGAAGGCTTCCGCAACTTCTGCAACAAGATCTGGAATGCTGCCAACTTTGTTCTGGAAAATACTGAAGGCAAAGATTGCGGGATCAATGATGAGCCGGTTGAGCTGTCTTCCGTGGACCGCTGGATCATTTCCCAGTTGCAGCGTACTGAAGCTGAAGTGACTCGCCAGTTGGAGCAGTTCCGCTTCGACTTGGCCACTCAAGCGCTTTATGAATTCATCTGGGATGAATATTGCGCTTGGTATCTGGAGCTGGTGAAGCCGGTATTGTGGGATGAAAATGCCTCCATTGAACGTCAGCGCGGCACACGCCGTACCTTGGTACGTGTGCTGGAGGTTGCGCTGCGCCTGGCCCATCCGTTCATGCCTTTCATCACGGAAGAAATCTGGCATCGCATCGCACCGCTTGCCAGCCAACAGGGCGAAACCCTCATGCTGCAGACTTGGCCCGTTGCCAATGAGGCCCGTATCGATAGCGCGGCTGAGGGTGATATCGAGTGGATCAAGGCGCTGATGCTAGGAGTACGACAAATTCGTGGCGAAATGAATATTTCCATGGCCAAGCGCATCGACATTCTGCTCAAGCATGCCAGCGCTGAAGATCAGCGACGCATGAGCGAAAACGAGCCCCTGCTCAAAAAGCTGGCCAAGTTCGAGTCGATCCGCATTCTGGCTGCCGATGAAGAGGCACCGCTTTCTGCTACAGCGCTTGTTGGCGAGATGGAAGTGCTGGTCCCAATGGCCGGATTGATCGACAAAGCTGCCGAGCTAGGCCGCTTGGATAAGGAAATCCAGCGCCTGGAAGGTGAAGTGAAGCGTGTAGGAGGCAAGCTGAGCAACGCCAGTTTCGTGGATAAGGCACCCGCCGAAGTCATTGCCAAGGAGCGCGCCAAGCTGGCCGAGGCCGAACAGGCGCTCACTAAACTGGCCGAGCAGCGTGAGCGTATCGCCAGCCTGTAAAGGTTAAATGCCACAGGAGGCCCGCTTAGGCGGGCCTTTTGGTTTGTTATCGATGGATGCTCAAGGATTGGACAATGGACGTAAGCAAAACCAAGACAAGCTTCTACCGCCGCCTGTACGTCGCCTGGCTGGTCGACTCTGGAGTCGCAACGAGTGTACCGGCCCTGATGGAAGCGACAGGCATGCCCAGACGTACTGCACAGGACACCCTTTCGGCGTTGAGCGATCTGGATATCGATTGTGCATTTGAGCAGACCGAAGGCGCTCGCAACCATGCAGGACATTATGTCATCCGTGATTGGGGCGCTATCGATAAGCGCTGGATCCGCTCCAACCTCCCCACCATAAAAGCCCTGCTGGGCTACCCCTAATCGTTCGAGCCTTTTCATGACTCAGCCACCCAAGCGCCCCGCTGCCCCCAACCTGAATAAAGGGGTTCTGCATCCCCGCAACCGTCACCAGGGGCGCTATGATTTTGCCAAGATGCTTAAGGCCTGCCCTGAACTGGCGCCCTTCGTCATTATCAACCCCTACGGCAAGCAAAGTATCGACTTTGCCGATCCTGCCGCTGTCAAAGTCTTCAATCGCGCCCTGCTCCGGCAATATTATGGAATTGCCCACTGGGATATCCCGGAAGGCTATTTATGCCCCCCCATTCCAGGCCGCGCCGACTATGTTCATTCCCTGGCAGACCTGCTGGCTGAGCGTAATGACGGTATTATTCCTCGTGGCGCTATGATCAGGGCGCTGGATATAGGGGTTGGCGCCAACTGCATCTATCCGCTGATTGGCCATCACGAGTACGGCTGGCATTTCGTTGGGGCCGATATCGACGCAACGGCGCTGGCCTCCGCCAAGACCATCCTGCAAGGCAATCAGCTGACCAAGGCCATATCGTTACGGCAGCAGACCGAGCCGAACCGCACGTTTCGAAACATTATCGCCCCAGATGATCGTTTCGATATAACTCTCTGCAATCCGCCCTTTCATACCTCTCTGGAAGAGGCACGCAGCGGCAGTCAGCGCAAGTGGAAAAACCTTGGCAAACTGGACCCAAAGCGCAAATTACCCGTACTCAATTTCGGCGGTCAGGGCGCTGAGCTATGGTGCAAGGGCGGTGAAGCCCGCTTTGTACGCACCTTGGCAGAAGACAGTGCCTGCTATGGTATGCAGGTGTTCTGGTTTAGTACTCTGGTGTCCAAGGTCTCCAATGTCGACAGTCTGGTGGCTGCTCTAAAGCAGGTCCATGCGGTAGATATCCGTACGATCGACATGTCCCAAGGTCAAAAACGTAGCCGGCTGGTGGCCTGGACTTTTCTTTCACCGGATGCTCAAGACCAGTGGCGCCACACACGCTGGATCAAGAATGCCGATTAAGCCCGTCGCACGGGTGCGGTACACTATCAGGCCACATCTGATTTTCGCGGCAATGTCGCCTGCGCTTCATTGATAGAGAGTCCCATGCCCATTCGCCACGCTATCGTTCACCTGATCGACAAGAAACCCGACGGTCAACCCGCTACGCTGCATGCCCGTGAAGCCGAGCTCGAGGCATCCCAGGCCATCGAAAACCTGATGGCCGATCTCAACGAAAGCTATAACGCCAAACCCAACAAGGCCTGGGGGCTGTTCCATGAGGAGTCTGGCGCCTATCCTTTCAGTGGATGGCTCAATGAGTATCTAGAGGGTGGCAAGAATTTTGTTACCTTCAGCCAGCAGGCTGTCGAACATCTCAAGCAGCTTATGGAAGGCTCAAACCTTTCAACAGGCGGCCATGTTCTCTTTGCCCATTATCAGCAAGGCATGACGGATTACCTCGCCATCGCCCTGCTGCATCATAGTGAAGGCGTAACCGTAACCGACACCCTGGACGTAGCTCCCGCCAAACACCTGGACCTCGGGCAGCTTCATTTGGCGGCACGCATCAATATTTCCGAGTGGCGTAATAACAAGCAGTCCAAGCAATACATCTCCTTTATCAAGGGCAAGGGCGGCAAGAAGGTCTCGGATTATTTTCGTGACTTCATTGGCTGCCAGGAAGGTGTCGATGCGCCCAGCGAGACGCGCACCCTGCTCAAGGCCTTTAGCGACTATGTAGAAAGCGAAGACCTGCCTGAGGAGAAAGCCAAGGAAAAAACCGACACCCTGGTCGACTATGCCAGCACCCAGGCCCGTATTGGCGAGCCCATTGCCCTGGATGAACTGTCGGAGCTGATGAGTGAAGAGCAGCCCAAGGCCTTCTATGATTACATCCGCAACAAGGACTACGGACTTGCGCCTGAAATCCCTGCAGACAAGCGCACCCTCAACCAATTCCGCCGCTTTACGGGGCGCGCCGAGGGACTATCCATCAGCTTCGAGGCTCACCTGCTTGGCTCCAAGGTAGAATACGACGAGTCTCAGGACGTATTGATCATCCGACAAGTCCCTACCCAGCTAAAAGATCAGATCAAGCGCCGCAAGGACTGACCGCCAAGCAGAGTGACAGCCCTGATCGCTCTGCCTGTCAGCCTCATAGCGTTTCGATATTGAATCCTATTCTGGGAAAGTGAACGTGGACAATGCCGGCACGCTCGTCCTCACGTCTTAGAATTACTTCCTCTGCCCCGGCATACAGCAATTCACCTTCTACAGTCTCCAGGCCATAATCCTGAGCTGAAATCGCTACACGATCGCCTTGAGTAAGGCCCGCCGGCAAGAACATTTCCCCTTCTGGAATAGGGGCAGGATCGGAATCATACGCAATGCGTATGGCCTCCTCTGCGCTCAGGTCGGAATAAGTGCCATGACCGAACCCCTGCACGCGGCCTAGCCAGGCGGATACTTCAGAATATGCATCTACCAGAGGCGCAGTCTGGCGAGCTGACTGCAAAAACCAGAGGCAATGCGCCAGCGAGAAATCTGCGATAGAGGGAGCATTGAAGAGGTATTCGCCACTGCTGCGCGCCAATTGCTCCTCAAGTCGTGCCATTAGGGTAGGCCAATGTTGCGCCGCCTGCCTTGCTGTAACCCGAGGAGCATTTCCCTTTTCAAAAAGCGCCTTACGGTCCGCCATGAACGCTTGAGCCTGCTCAGGCGGAACATTGGCCATGCGCTCGGCGATGACGTCGGGCTGGAAAATCAGTGCCACGGCATGCTGGAACACTACACTATCGGCCCAGGCTGCAAAGGCGCGACAGGCAAACTCCTGCCCTTCCGGAAAGAGTGTGGGAGTGACCTTGGCCTGTTCCAGGCGCTGCGCGATCAGCGCCGTATCACAATAGGTATCCGCCCCGACCTGAAGCACAGGCGTCTTACGATAGCCGCCGGTCAATGCGGTGAGATCCGGCTTTGGCATGACACGGGGAATAATGACAGAGCGCCAGGACAACTGCTTGAATCCCATCAGCAGATGCACTTTCTCGGCAAAAGGAGAGGTCCAGTAGTGATGCAGGATGAGATCGGTCATGCGCACGCCCTCTTATTGGAGAAGCGCAGAGTAACCGCCCTCCCCCTTGAAGACTATCCTCCCTGAGCCACTATCATGGCTTCCTTGATGTTCTTTTTGAGTTTTTTAATGGCGCGTTCACGGCGAAGCGCTGCAGATTTGTCTACACACGGCTCCGTATAGACCAGTGCCTTGGCAGGACTTGAATGAAAAAAGCGAGCCCCCTTACCTTGTTGGTGAGCCTTGAAACGGCGCTGAGGGTTATCGCTGATGCCGCAGTAGAGTGAGCCATTTTCAGCTCTGACCAGATAGACGAACCACGGCCGCAGCGGATGAGTCATGGTCAAGGATAAGGGTAAAGCGTCCACGTACAGCAAGCCATTCAACCAGAGAGCGTAGCTGTATTCTCCCGCCTGGCCCGGTAAAAGAACAGCCTATAAGAAAGGCGCCCTGAGGCGCCTTTCTTGATGGATCAGTGAAGGATCTGACCCAGGAAGAGCTTGGTACGCTCGTTTTGAGGATTATCGAAGAACTGATCTGGCGGGGCCTGCTCCACGATTTCACCCTTGTCCATGAAAATCACACGGTTTGCTACCGTTCGGGCAAAACCCATTTCGTGAGTCACGCACAGCATGGTCATACCATCCTGAGCAAGACCGATCATGGTATCGAGCACCTCCTTTACCATTTCCGGGTCAAGTGCTGAAGTAGGCTCGTCAAACAGCATGATCTTGGGCTTCATGCACAACGCGCGGGCTATGGCCACACGCTGTTGCTGACCACCGGAGAGCTGTCCCGGATACTTGTGAGCCTGATCTGGAATGCGTACGCGCTTCAGATAATGCATCGCGACTTCTTCGGCTTCCTTTTTGGGTAGCTTACGTACCCAGATAGGGGCTAGCGTACAGTTTTCCAGTACCGTCAGATGAGGGAACAGATTGAAATGCTGGAAGACCATCCCGACTTCACGGCGAATGGCCTCGATGTTTTTCAGGTCCCCATTGAGCTCTACATCATCAACGACAATACTGCCCTTCTGATGCTCTTCCAGACGATTGATACAGCGGATCGTGGTCGACTTGCCTGACCCTGACGGGCCGCAAAGCACGATACGCTCGCCCTGTCGGACCGTCAGATTGATGTCCTTAAGCACGTGGAACTGACCGTACCACTTGTTCACATCTTGCATCTGGATCATGATCTTGTCACCGATGCCCAGAGTCTTGGCATTTTCACTCATGCTGATTCGCTCCTTAGCGGCGATGGCCGGTGTCGAGACGGCGTTCCAGACGCTGACTGTACTGCGACATACCGAAACAGAAAGCCCAATAAATCAATGCGCCAAAGACATAGCCTTCGGTCGACATACCCAGCCAGGCTGGATCAACGGTAGCCTGGTGCAGGCTGTTCAAGAGATCGAACAGACCAATGATGATCACCAGACTGGTATCCTTGAACAGCGCGATAAACGTGTTCACGATTCCCGGGATCACCAGCTTCAATGCCTGAGGCAGTATGACCAGCCCCATGGCGCGCCAGTAGCCCAGCCCCATGGCTGACGCCGCTTCGTACTGCCCTTTCGGGATCGCCTGCAAACCACCACGCACGACTTCGGCAATGTAAGCTGACTGGAACAGGATGACGCCAATCAGTGCCCGCAAGAGTTTGTCGAAGCTCATACCTTCAGGCAGGAACAACGGCAGCATGACGGATGACATGAACAACACCGTGATCAACGGAATACCCCGCCAGAACTCGATAAAGGTCACGCACAACACGCGTACGGCCGGCATTTCCGAACGACGTCCCAATGCCAGGAATATACCCAGCGGCAGCGCACCGGCAATACCTACAGAGGCAATGACCAGTGTCAGCGTCAGGCCACCCCAACGGCTAGTGGGCACCGCGTCGAGACCCAGCACGCCGCCATGCAGCAACACCCAGGCAACAACGGGATAAACGATCAGAAAAACGATGCCATAAACTACCTTTCGGGGCATCGCTTTGATGAACAGCGGTGCAGCACCCAGAACCGCGAGCACCAGCGCTACATCCACACGCCAGCGCAGCTCCGGCGGGTAAAACCCGTACATGAACTGACCAAAGCGCATCTTGATGAATACCCAGCATGCGCCTCCCGGCGTACAGTCGGAACGCTCGGTCCCGCTGAACGTTGCATCCAGGAAAGCCCATTTGATCATGGGCGGAACCAACAGCCAGACCAGATACAAAGCAAGTAACGTAAGCAGCGTGTTGTAAACGCTGGAAAACAGATTGGCCCGCATCCAGGCCCACGCACCGATCGAGCGATTCGGCGGCGGCAGATCAGGTTTGAACGTATGTGTAGTCATGATCGCCTCTTATCGCTCACGCAAAGCCATTCGCTTGTTGTACACGTTCATTAACAGCGAAATGCTCAGGCTGATAACCAGATAGACTGACATCGTGATGGCAATGGTCTCGATCGCCTGCCCGGTCTGGTTCAGTACCGTACCGGCAAACAGCGACACCATGTCCGGATAGCCAATACCGGCAGCCAATGATGAGTTCTTAGTCAGGTTAAGGTATTGGCTGGTCAGTGGCGGGATGATGACCCGCATGGACTGGGGAATGATGACCAGGCGTAGCGTCCGACTAGGCTTCAGCCCCAGGGAATTGGCTGCTTCGGTCTGCCCATGGCTCACCGACTGGATACCCGAACGTACCGTTTCAGCAATGAATGCTGCGGTATAAACGGAGAGTGCCACCAGCAAGGCGAACAGCTCAGGAATCACCACCCAGCCGCCCTGAAAGTTAAAGCCCTTGAGCTGCGGAACGGTCCAATGGAACGGTGCACCAAATATCAGGGCTGCCAAACCTGGCAGAACGATCAGCAAAGCGATAATCGAGATCAGCAGCGGAAAGCCTCTTCCGGTCCTGTCACGCCGAACCTTTACCCAGCGCGCCAGGGCAATACTGGCCACAACAGCTAGCGCAATCGCCACCAGGAACGGTACGACATCTTCTGCCGACACGGGTGCTGGAACGTACAGTCCTCGGTTGTTCAGAAACAACGTGTCGAAGAAGCTGAGGCTCTGTCGGGGTCCAGGCACCAGACGCAATACAGCGAAATACCAGAAGAATATCTGGAGCAGTGGCGGAATGTTGCGAAAGGTCTCAATATAGATCGCGGCGAGTTTACGTACCAGCCAGTTCGGCGAAAGACGAGCAATACCGATGATAAAGCCCAGCACAGTGGCCAGGATGATACCCAGGATGGATACCAGAAGCGTATTCGCCAGGCCGACCAGAAAGAGTCGTCCATAAGAATCCGATTCCTTGTAGTCGATCAGACTCTGGCTAACGCCAAAGCCTGCGCTATGCTCAAGAAAAGCAAAACCGGAGGTGATCCCCCGGTGTTCCAGGTTGGTTTGTGTGTTGTTGAACAAGTACCAGCCAAGTGCAGCGACCGCCACAATAGCCAGTATCTGAAACGCCCAGGCGCGAGCGCGCGGATCGTTGATCAACGACCCAGACGTGCCTATTGATTTAGACATGATGTTTTCCGAGATGCGATGAAACAAAACGCCGCGACCTGGCTATTAACCAGGCCGCGGCGATAGGCAAATCAGCGCACGGGAGGTGCGTACAGGATGCCGCCTTTGTTCCATTGAGCATTCAGGCCGCGCTTGATCTTGAGCGCACTACCCATGCCGACGTTACGCTCGAAGACCTCGCCATAGTTACCAACCTGCTTGACGATCTGAACCGCCCAATCTTTGGGCAGCTTCAGGTCGTTACCAAAGTTGCCTTCGGCACCCAGCATACGAGCCACATCAGGATTCTTGGCGTTCTTGGCCATGTCTTCCACGTTGGCAGAGGTAATACCTAGTTCCTCAGCGCCGATCATGGCGAATAGCGACCATTTTGCAATGGCAAACCATTCATCATCACCTCGGCGTACAGCAGGACCGAGAGGCTCCTTGGAGATCACTTCCGGCAGAACCACGTAATCGTCCGGGTTGGCCAGCTTGATACGCTGGGCATAGAGTTGAGACTGGTCAGACGTCAGTACGTCACAACGTCCGGCTTCGAGGGACTTGGCGCTTTCGTCAGAACGATCATAAGTGATCGGGGTGTACTTCATGCCATTGGCACGGAAGTAGTCAGACACGTTCAGTTCGGTCGTGGTACCCGCCTGAATGCAGATCGTTGCACCGTCGAGTTCTTTAGCACTTGAAACACCCAGCTTCTTATTGACTAGAAAACCAACGCCGTCGTAGTACGTTACGCCCGTGAAATTCATACCCATGCCAGCGTCCCGTGAACTGGTCCAGGTAGTATTACGGGAGAGAATATCGATTTCGCCAGACTGCAACGCCGTGAAGCGCTCCTTGGCAGTCAATGGTGAATAGCGGACTTTCTCGGCGTCACCGAATACGGCAGCAGCCACTGCCCGGCATACATCAACATCAAGACCTGCATACTTGCCACCCGCCTCTGCATAGGAGAAGCCAGGCAGACCATCACTGATACCGCACTGCACGAAGCCCTTTTTCTTCACGGCATCCAAGGTCGCACCTGCATGGGCGAAGCCACTGACACCCAATACAGCCGCAGTGGTCAGAATCGCCAGGGTGGATTTCACCATTTTCATCGATAACCTCCAGTTGTTATAAAAGTCAGCATCCGGTCCCGCTTGCCCTTTAGGGCTTGTACGCAGCCATGAGAGCAACGTATACATCGCAAGAACCATCGAGGAATTGAGAGGTTCAACCCCTTCGCTCTCGGCTCGCTGCTGGAAATATTTGTTTTTATTTGCTTGACCGAGTGGCCTTTAATACACCAGACAACATGACAACGTTGTGTTACCTGTCGGTGCATCAAAAAGCACACATTGCAGATACAGCAAAAGGCGGACCACTTATAGCGACATGGCAGAATCGAAGCGGCTTAGTAAACTTCACTGAGACTGCAAAAGAATTTATATAAATGCGACACTCCCTTAACGCACCATTTGTTACCGCTGCCGATCAGAACGCACTCTTATGGAGCACACATGCCTGAAATAACTCCGCTGATCATCGAATCCCCCCAACCCGCAGACTCATGCGTGATCTGGCTACACGGCCTGGGCGCAGACCGTTACGATTTTCAGCCGGTGGCCGAAATAGTGCAGCGCGTGCTCACGACGACCCGTTTTGTACTGCCTCAGGCCCCTTCACGCCCAGTCAGTATCAATGGCGGCTGGGCCATGCCGTCCTGGTACGACATCCTGGCCATGTCACCTGCACGCGCCATTGATCACTCACAACTGGATGAGTCGGCCCGCTATGTCGATGAGTTGATCACGCAGCAGATAGACATGGGCATTGATGCCCGACGCATTGTGCTAGCAGGCTTTTCACAAGGCGGAGCAGTTGTGTTTCATACTGCTTTCGCCATTGCCCACAAACCTCTGGGTGGCGTACTGGCTCTTTCGACCTATGCACCCGGCTTCCAGGAAACGCTTGCCAGTGAGGCTCAGCGAGACATTCCGGTGCTATGCATTCATGGCACGCTCGATGATGTTGTACCGCTGGGGTTGGGACGTGAAGCCTATGATTTTCTCGCCAAGGAGCAGGTGCCTGTTCAATGGCAGGACTACCCCATGGGCCATGAAGTAACACAGGAAGAAATCGCCCTGATCGCTCAGTGGTTACAGGACCGTTTGGCTTGAGAGTGACGGCTCAACGGCTATTGTCGTTGAGCCTTTGTACCAGTTCATATACAAAACAAGATAACGCTCACAGTACTGAACAATGGATGAAGAACTTTCTTTACTTATCTCAGTCAAGAAGTGATCTCTACACGTCCGCTTTCTGTAGTTTTGGAGCGACCATGCCTTCTGGCGCCGTTTTCACTCTTGTAATGCCATGCTGATGATGGCTATTCCTCAGTGGCAGGAAAACCTTCAGCATATACGCCATCTACGGTTGTTCCGGGATGTTGATCTGTCGCACCTTGAAAAACTGGCCCGCACGCTGACCAAGCGTGTTCTGAATCCAGGCGAGATGCTTCTGTCGCCCAGCGAACATAATCACTACCTTTATATGATTGTCCAGGGCCGCTTCAGGGTTCATCTGGAGTCGCTGGATAATCAACCTGTATCCGTTCTGAGTGAGGGCGACTGTGCAGGTGAGGTCAGCTTTCTCGACAATCACAAGCCAACGGCGTACGTGATCGCCGATGAAGTCTGCGAAGTCATAGGCCTGCACCGCAAGGACCTGTTCCAACTGATGGAGCATTCTCCTAAAACTATTCAGAACCTGCTTGAAATCCTATGTGAGCGTGTCCGCCAGAACAATCGAATCATTCTGGATACCGAGCGCAACGCGAATGTCGACACGCTTACCGGCCTGTTCAATCGCAGGCGCCTTGAACAACTCTATGAGCGAGAAAGTACCCGCTGCGCATTCAACCAGCAGCCGCTTTGCCTGTTGATGCTCGATGTGGATCATTTCAAACGCTATAACGATACGTATGGGCATCTGGCAGGCGACTACGCACTTTGCATGGTAGCCAATACCCTACGTTCCCAGTTAAGGCCTAAGGACAGCATGTCGCGCTACGGTGGAGAAGAATTTGTCATTCTGCTTCCCGAGCTGGATAAGCCTGAAGCTCGGATGATTGGCGAGCGTTTGCGGGAAAGCCTTGCCAGTATCGCCGACTTTTACTCTCCTGCCGGCAAATTACCAGGCGTTACCATTTCAATCGGCTTGGCTGAAATGCATAAACAGGATACGCTCGAGACTCACATAGAGCGTGCAGATAAAGCGCTTTATGAAGCCAAGCGCAACGGAAGAAATTGCCTGTTTGGCTAAAACAGGCAACACTCCCCTCCCTCCTCTCGATCAAGCCTCATTTGCCAGGCCCGTAACTTGCTTTACACTCCTGGCTTAATTCCTATTCAAATTACGAGATAAACCGTGCTCAAGGCACTAAAAAAACTATTTGGCAAAGGAGATGCGCAAGCACCTCAGCCCACCCCTGAAAAGGTTGCGCCCCTTCAGCGCGACGAAACCCCGTCACAGCCTGAACAGGCACACCCCACGACTCAGGCGAAAGCCGAGCGTCAGCCCAGGCCACCGAAGAAAGAAAGCGGGAAACCTGCAGCGACCAGATCACCAAAGCCACGACGCGAGCGCAAGGCGCCTGTCAGCAACTGGACGCTTAATGACTTTGCAGTAGAGCCTCAGGAAGGCAAGGTCCGCTTCCACGACTTCAACCTTGCACCCAGCCTGATGCATGCCATCCATGACCTGGGTTTTCCTTATTGCACGCCCATCCAGGCACAAGTGCTGGGATTTACACTGAAAGGCCAAGATGCCATAGGTCGAGCTCAAACCGGGACAGGCAAGACAGCCGCGTTTTTGATTTCGACCATTACCCAGCTGCTTACCACCCCGCCGCCTGAAGAGCGCTACATGGGTGAGCCACGTGCACTTATTATTGCGCCGACTCGAGAGCTGGTCGTACAGATTGCCAAGGATGCAGAAAATCTGACCAAGTACACGGGCCTCAATGTGATGACCTTTGTAGGCGGAATGGATTTCGACAAACAGCTCAAGCAACTGGAGTCGCGCTTCTGCGATATCCTTGTAGCAACACCAGGGCGCCTGCTGGACTTCAACCAGCGTGGCGAGGTTCATCTGGACATGGTGGAGGTCTTGGTTCTGGACGAGGCGGATCGCATGCTCGACATGGGCTTTATCCCCCAGGTCCGCCAGATTATTCGCCAGACTCCCCACAAGAACGAACGTCAGACCTTGCTGTTCTCGGCCACCTTTACCGAGGACGTCATGAACCTTGCCAAGCAGTGGACAGTTGATCCAGCCATTGTGGAAATCGAGCCTGAAAACGTAGCCAGCGAGACCGTTGACCAACGCGTATATGCAGTGTCTTCAGATGACAAGTATCGTTTGCTATACAACCTCATCAGCCAGAACAACTGGGAACGCGTGATGGTTTTCGCCAACCGCAAGGATGAGGTGCGTCGCATTGAGGAGCGCCTAACCAAGGACGGCATCAGTGCAGCGCAGATGTCGGGCGATGTTCCGCAGCATAAACGGATCCGAACGCTGGAAGGCTTCCGCGAGGGCAAGATCCGTGTCCTGGTCGCTACAGATGTCGCGGGTCGTGGCATTCATATCGACGGCATTAGCCACGTTATCAATTTCACGCTACCGGAAGATCCAGATGACTATGTACACCGGATAGGACGTACAGGTCGTGCAGGTACCAGCGGAATATCAATCAGTTTTGCAGGCGAGGACGACGCATTTGCCCTACCGCCAATCGAGACATTGCTAGGCCGCAAAATCGCATGTGATATGCCTCCGGCAGAGCTACTCAAGCCAGTCCCACGCAAGCATTCCTGACGACTCGGGGGCGGAGTCGAACACTCTGCTCCCCTTTGCGCGCCTCAAAAGCCAAAAGGTGCCAGCGGTGCCAACAGGTTCAACAACCAGACCTTAACGATACTCCTGTGTGTCGGTTTAAAGCCCACACAACAGAACGAAGGGTCGCTGGTGCAATAGTAAACCTGGATCCTATCGCCTACTGCTACCTGCTCCGCCAAGGCTTTTAGACTGGAAGACGAACACCCCATCAGCGTATCCAGGAAGTTCAGGCTGTAGCGCTGCTCTTGGACCTGATAGCTGAATGTCAGCCGATAGAGTGGGGCCTTTTCCAGAGAAACGATATACCCGTCTGTCAATGCGCTGTCTGTCAGCTTCAGCCATTGCCACAGCTGACAGAGGCTTATGACAAGTACCAGCCCAAGAATGGCTCCCATCGCACACAGCCAAACCATACCTGCCCTCCGGTTTTACGCTGTCAGAGCATGGGCCTACTTCCAGCGCTGGGCAGCGCTGACATCGCTGCTCTTGCCTTCAACCCAGCGTGGGCCTTGGGGAGTATCTTCCTTCTTCCAGAAAGGCGCCCTTGTTTTCAAATAGTCCATGATAAATGCACAGGCTTCGAACGCCGCCTGACGATGTGCGCTTGCCGTACCTACGAAAACGATGGGCTCACCAGGCTCCAGACGCCCTACCCGATGGATGATATCCACCTTGAGTAGCGGCCAACGAGAGTTTGCGTCATGAGCGATCTTCGCCAGCGACTTTTCAGTCATGCCAGGAAAATGCTCCAGATAAAGACCGGATACATCCAGTCCGTCATTGAAATCGCGTACATAGCCTATGAAGGTTACGACGGCACCTACGCCTACATTGGCCGCATGCATTGCGCTGGTTTCGACGCCAGGATCGAACGCCTCGGCCTGCACTCGTATGGTCATGTCTAACCTCCCGTTACAGTCGGGAAGAAAGCCACTTGATCACCGTCAACCAACGGCTCATCCAACGTGCATAGCTCTTCGTTACGTGCGCACATCAGGTTTCGCTCGCTTAACACATCCGCCCACATACCACCTCTGGAGACCAAGTGAGCACGAAGATCGTTTAGTTGAGTAAATTCATCCTGCCATTGGATGCGCTCGTGCTCGCATTGCAATGCTTCACGGTAACGCGCGAAATAATGCACTTCGATCATGCGTCGTGCTCCACTTTGAAATGGCCGCTCTTACCACCTTTTTTTTCCAGCAGACGAACCGCTTCGATACTCATACCCCGATCCACAGCCTTACACATGTCATAGATCGTCAAGGCCGCCACGCTAGCAGCAGTCAAGGCTTCCATTTCCACGCCCGTCTGGCCTGACAATTTGCACGTTGCCTGAATATGAACGCTATCGGGCTCGCAGGCAGTGAGCTCAACTTTCACGCCTGTCAGCAGAAGCGGATGACACAAGGGGATCAATTCATGGGTTTTCTTGGCCGCCTGAATACCGGCTATACGCGCCACCGCAAAGACGTCACCTTTCGGGTGGCCGCCCTGCTGAATCATTTGCAGCGTTTCAGGGAGCATGCGCACTTGCGCTTCAGCAACAGCCTCACGAAACGTTACCTGCTTGTCAGTAACGTCCACCATGTTGGCGCGGCCCTGGGAATCAAGATGGGTCAGCATGTTTGGCCTTCCGTTATACAGAGGCCCTTGATTCTACTATGGACGAACGGGATAAGCAGGAAACCGGCAATATCCTTTGCCGGTTTCCTGCCAGGAGGTCATTACATATGCGCTTCGGCGTACTCGGCCAGCACCGAGCGAGGCACGCCTTGCAACGTGATGTGCACCCCATGGGGGAAGCCTTTGAAACGCTCGCTCAGATACGTCAATCCTGAGCTGGTTGCTGACAGATACGGCGTGTCGATCTGCGCCAGGTTACCCAGACAGATGACTTTTGAGCCAGCGCCGGCGCGGGTGATGATGGTTTTCATCTGATGCGGCGTAAGGTTCTGGCACTCATCAATAAGGATCAGACTCTGCTGGAAACTACGCCCACGAATGTAATTCAAGGATTTGAACTGAAGCGGCACCTTACTCAGGATATAATCGACGCTGCTATGAGGACTTTCATCATCCATATGCAGCGCTTCCAGGTTGTCGGTAATGGCGCCCAGCCATGGCTCCATCTTTTCCGCTTCGGTGCCGGGCAGGAAGCCAATATCCTCATCCAGTCCCTGAACGCTACGCGTCGCGATGATGCGACGATAACGCTTTGTAACCATGGTTTGTTCAATGGCTGCGGCCAGGGCAAGAATGGTTTTCCCCGACCCGGCTGCCCCGGTCAGGTTTACCAGATGGATGTCAGGATCCAACAGAGCGAACAACGCTAGGCCCTGGTAGATGTCTCGAGGCCGAAGGCCCCAGGCCTCTTGATGCAGCAGAGGCTCCTGATGCATATCGAGAATAATGAGTTCATCATCTCGAACAGCCTTGACCCAACCAACGAACCCCTGCTCGTCGATAATGAAGTCATTCAAGTGCATTGGCGGCAAACTATCGGACAGCTGTACCCGATGCCAGACGCGCCCTACATCCTGCCGTGAATCGACCTTGCTGACGCGATCCCAGAAAGAACCTTCAAGGGTGTGATAGCCACGCGACAACAGTGCAATATCATCTACCAGCTGATCGGTATGGTAATCCTCAGCATCAATCCCGCATCCCCGCGCCTTTAAACGCATGTTGATGTCTTTGGTTACCAGTACTACGCGCTCACCGGGATGGTGGGTACACAGTTCAACCAGCTGATTGATGATGCGGTTATCGTTGTGATTATCAGGCAGCCAGGTAACAGGGGCCGCCCGCTTGTTCATCAAAATGGAGAGATACCCTTTCGTCTCCCCTTTGCCGCGCGGTATGGGCACACCTTTTTCGACATCCTGAGGAGAGGCCTCAGCAAGAACGGTATCAATCAGCCGAATCGCCTGACGGCATTCGGCAGCCACGCTATGTTTCCCGGTTTTTAACTTATCGAGCTCCTCCAACACCGTCATCGGAATAGCAACGTGATGTTCTTCGAAGTTCAGTAGTGCATTAGGATCGTGAATCAGTACGTTGGTGTCGAGCACATAGAGGGTGGGCTGGGTGGGGCGGGAGCGTCCATGATCATCCATACTCGTTCACCTCATCGAGAATCCCAACGGGACTCTTGTGGCCAGTCGACGGAGGCCAATACGGCGCTCCGCAGCGAAAGGTGCCACCACACTTCGGGGCTTCAGGGCCAAGCCTGCAACTCAAGGGCAACCCCGTTCGTGCAGCGGACATCTTGGTAATACCCTAATCTTTGAGCAGGCAAAACCCCTTTTTTCTAACTGGACACCATTTTTTTCTTATTGGCTAATACCACTGGCAACGTTACCGATCTGGTACTAAAGTTTTTACCCGCTGTTTACAGAGCCTCCTACCTTCATATGCCATATAGCTTTTTCCAACTGGAGCTACGTTTTGTGCACGGCCTACAATGAGCCGCTAATCGAAAGGAGCTCCATACCATGCTGATGGTGATTTCACCCGCCAAAACCCTTGACTACGAAACACCGCCAGCCACTCGGCGCTATACACAGCCTGAATGCCTCGACGACGCTCAAGCGTTAATCAATCAGCTCGTTACGCTTTCGCCTGCCGATATCGCAAGACTCATGGGAGTTTCAGACAAGATCGCCGGCCTTAACGCTGCACGCTTTGCCAGCTGGTCTCCAGATTTTACGCCTGAAAATGCCAAACAGGCTCTACTGGCCTTCAAGGGTGACGTCTATACCGGCTTAGCGGCTGAGGGTTTCGACGACGCTGACTTTGACTTTGCCCAGACACACTTGCGTATGCTGTCCGGCCTTTATGGCATCTTGCGTCCTCTGGACCTTATGCAGCCCTACCGGCTGGAGATGGGAACCAAGCTGGTCAACTCACGCGGCAAGGACCTTTACGCCTTCTGGGACACGCACATCACACAGCGATTAAATGATGCGTTGGAAAATCAGGGCGACGATATTCTCATCAACCTGGCCTCGAACGAATACTTCGGCTCCGTCAAACGTGCACAACTCAAGGGCCGCGTTATCGATATCGAGTTTCGGGATCTTAAAGGCGGTCAATACAAGATCATCAGCGTCTATGCAAAAAAAGCCCGCGGACTCATGACGCGTTACATTATAAAAAACCGGTTACGAGACCTTGCTGATTTAAAGTCATTTGATGTTGAAGGCTATTTCTTTAGTGAACCATCCTCGACTCAGGAAAAACTGGTTTTCTTACGAGACAGTCCTGTTTAAGGCATAAATAGTTTATTTATATAAGCCCTCTTTTTAACCATGCGTAACTTCGTCTGCTTACCTTTATTGGAATTTTAGTAAGACAAGAACTTTACAGTGGAGATGGATCCAATGAGCGCACCCGACACCAGTTCCATACAAAGGCAGCACCTGCGCGTTCAGTTGCCCGCTAGGATCCGTTATCAAGGCGCCCACCGTGAAGGCATGGAGCATCAATTGCTTGAGCTTTCCACAGGCGGATTTAGTTTTATTTCAAAGTCTATTACTGCTCATACGGGCGATAACCTCAAGGGCAAACTCCTTTTTG
Source organism: Pseudomonas sp. LTJR-52 (assembly GCF_003691465.1). Taxonomy (NCBI): domain Bacteria; kingdom Pseudomonadati; phylum Pseudomonadota; class Gammaproteobacteria; order Pseudomonadales; family Pseudomonadaceae; genus Pseudomonas; species Pseudomonas sp. LTJR-52. The sequence continues at coordinate 1,531,682 of NZ_CP033105.1, read as the reverse complement.
CAATCAACTCCCTCAGTCTTGCTATCGACGTAGCATTTGAAATCAAATCAGTTGACCGGGATACAGGTCGGGTAGGCTGCGCCTTTTATAACCTCGCCCCCAGAGAACTCTCTGCGCTTCAATATCTGATCGAGGCTTATCGCTTTAACGATGACGTTACCGTCAGTCATATGATCGACTCGGCGTTTGCCCAAAAGCGGCTAGGCAGAGGTGCTGCCGGGCTTGTAAAGGAAAGCGGAGCAGCATTACAAATCGAAGGACGATTCGAATTCGATGAGTATCGTTTTGTGCTACCCGGCTCGTCAGTTGACTTCTATCTTTTCAACGAGCAACAGCCAAGGTCAGGTACGATTACATCGTTAATACTCGAAGCAGCAGGAAGCACCTACGTCGTTATTGCAACCATAGAACCCAACCAGCAGATTCCCTCCTCCTACATGGGTACGCCCATCAAGCTCTTCATTGCGCCTCAAGCCTAACGGCGATTCAGTTCTGGCAGCTCTGATCAAGGGCTGCCCTGCTTAGCGAGAGCTTGACCCAGATCACAAAAAGAAAAGAAGCAACCCTTTTTAGTGAACGTTTCACAGAAAAGAAGTCTCACAGGGACTAGCGTTACTACAGTTGATTCCTGCCCTGGCATTTTCAAGTGTTTAGGCTTTAATGAACTTTTTTAAGAGCACTATGTCAATGAAGACCTTGATGGCAAAAAGGAATCACTCGAGCCATCTTCCTAATTATCATTCTAATCAGCGGTAACGATCATCATTTGGGTAAAGCAGTTCAATGCTTATTAGCCTGCCGATGATGTACTGCATATAAGTTGTAACTAATTTGTAACTAAAAAGCTAATTAATTAGCTTGGCTTTTTATTTTTATTCATAACCCTGCTTAGGCAGGAAACAGAAGCACGGACGCTTCGTCCCGCCCGAAGGGACTGCGACCTACAACTCAGCAAGCGCTGAAGGAGAATGCCATGATTCCAGTGATTCTTTCCGGGGGAAGCGGTTCACGACTCTGGCCGCTATCTCGAAAAATGTATCCAAAGCAGTTCCTGGCTTTGGCAAGCGAAAAGACCCTGTTCCAGGAAACCATATCAAGACTGGCCTGCGAAGAGCGCATGCAGCAGCCTTTGATTGTTTGCAACATCGAGCACCGCTACATTGTTGAGGAGCAGCTCAAAGCCCTTAAGTGCCAGCCTCAATCACTGATCATGGAACCGTTTGGTCGCAATACGGCTCCTGCCGTGGCGATTGCTGCCATGAAGCTGCTGGCCGATGGCAAGGACGAGTTGATGCTGGTTCTGCCAGCGGACCATGTCATCGAAGATATCGATGCGTTCAAAGCATCCTTGAATTCGGCCACCGAAGCCGCTGAAAAAGGCGAAATGGTGCTGTTCGGCATTCCTGCACTGCGCCCGGAAACCGGCTACGGCTATATCAAGGCAACCCACTCAGCTAACCTGCCTGAAGGGGTCAATCGCGTCGAGCGCTTCGTAGAAAAGCCAGACGCCATTCGCGCCACCCAATACGTAGAATCAGGCGATTACTACTGGAACAGCGGCATTTTCATCTTCCGCGCCAGCCGCTTCCTGGAAGAGCTGAAGCTGCACGATCCTGATATTTATGATACCTGCCTGCTTGCGCTTGAGCGCAGCCAGGTCGATGGTGATCACATCATTATCGACCGCAACTCGTTTGCCGTCTGCCCGGACAACTCCATTGACTATGCTGTCATGGAAAAGACTACTCGCGCCTGTGTGGTTCCGATGTCTGCTGGCTGGAACGATGTAGGCTCCTGGTCAGCCATCTGGGATGTGCATGACAAGGATAGCGATGGCAACGTTATCAAGGGTGACGTGGTTCTGCACGAAGCCCGTAACTGCCTCGTTCACAGCACCAACAAGCTGGTCTCCCTGATCGGCATCGAAGACGTCGTGGTTGTAGAGACCAAAGATGCGGTCATGATCGCACACAAGGATAAGGTCCAAGACGTCAAGAAGGTGGTCAACAAGCTCGAAGCGCAAGGTCGCCAAGAGGTCAAGAGCCATCTGGAAGTGTTCCGTCCTTGGGGCTCTTACGATTCCGTCGACATGGGTCAGCGCTTCCAGGTCAAGCGCATCACTGTCAAACCAGGCGCTCAGCTGTCTCTGCAGATGCACCACCACCGCGCCGAGCATTGGATCGTGGTCTCTGGCACAGCGCAGGTCACGTGCGATGACAAGACCTTCCTGCTGACCGAAAACCAGTCCACTTACTTGCCGATGACGTCTGTACATCGCCTGGCCAATCCTGGCAAGGTACCGCTGGAAATCATTGAAGTACAATCAGGTGGCTACCTGGGCGAAGACGATATCGTTCGCTACGAAGACGTTTACGGTCGCGTCGACGCACCACAGACCAAGAGCACTAACGCTGTAGCGCGTTAATCGCTCTGAGCTGAGCCAAGAGAAAAAATAAAAATAAGAGCCTTCTTGTCTCCAGATTCAACAACACCGGCCAAGCGCCGGTGTTGTGCTTTCTAGGCCGAAGTGATCTCAATCGCTAAAGCAGGTACCCTGGCTTCTTTCAGCTCTTGTAACCTTATCTGGACGTGATTTTCCATGACGCCATCCACGCCCCTTCCTCTCCTTGTCTCCCACTCTGATCTGGATGCTGTATGCGATCAGTACGATGGATTTATTCTCGACCTATGGGGGGTACTGATCGACGGCTACGACGCCTTTCCTGGTGCGCAGAACTGGCTGGCACGGCGTGCAACCGAAGGCAAACCTGTCTGGTTCCTGAGCAACGCATCCCGTGATGCCGCCTCCATGACAGAGCACCTGGTTGAGCTGGGTATCGCTCGAGAGCAATTTGCCGGTATAACGACCTCAGGGCAGCTGGCCATCGACGCCATTAGCCAGGAACCAGCGCTGGCACAGGGCGGTATCTATCTGACCGGACCTGGCGAAGGTCAGACTGGCTGGCCCGAGCACATACGCAGCCGATTCGTAACCGACATCCAACAGGCATCCCTCATCCTGGGTGTAGGGAGCTTCCCTCAGGATGAGCTGACGCTTCGTCAGGCCCCGCTCAAGGACTTCACACATTTACCGTTTCTCTGCGCCAACCCTGATCGCACAGTAGTCTCTGGCGGCCTACCCTACTACGCCGCCGGTAAGCTGGCTGACTACTTCGCTTCGCTGGGCGGAAGTGTGCGCTGGTACGGAAAGCCTGATCCCTATGCGTTTCTTTGTGCTCAACGAGAACTGGCAACCTTGGGCGCCACCAAGCTGCTGTTTGTGGGTGACTCATTAGTCACCGACGTACCGGGTGCAGTTTCGGCCAGCATTGATTGCTTATGGCTGGCGTCAACTGGAATCCACCGCGAGGCATTGGGTGCGGAGTTCAATGAGCAACCGGAGCAAGAGCAACTTGAGCGCTTCCTGATGGATTATTCGATACGCCCTCAATATGTCGTTGCTGGTCTAGTCTAAAGAAACCAGACCCTAATGGAGATCCGTTGCCCGTGAGAAAGAATGTCGTTATCTATAATCGTCTTCCCGCCCCACTGGTTCAACAGTTGAGCGAAGCCTTTAACGTTACCGTCATTGATACTCAGGGCAATGTCGATGAGCAGTTCCAGCATGCCCTCCTTCACGCACACGGCCTGATTGGTGCCAGCAAGACACTAGGCCGCCATGAGTTGCAACATGCAGAAAACCTGGAAGTAATTTCCAGCGTTTCGGTTGGATATGACAGCTATGACGTGCCCTACCTGTCCGAGCAGGGCATTCTACTGACCAACACCCCCGATGTACTGACCCAGACCACAGCAGACCTTGGATTTGCTCTGCTGATGAGCACCGCTCGCCGCCTGCCTGAGCTGGATGCCTACACCAAGGCAGGGCAATGGACAAAAGGCATAACGGAAGAGCATTTCGGTACGGACGTTTATGGAAAGACGCTGGGAATCGTAGGTATGGGCCGCATAGGTGCAGCCATTGCAAAGCGCGGCCACTTCGGCTTCGACATGCGGATTCTTTATCATGCAGGCAGCCGCAAGCCCGAGCTGGAGAAAGAATTCAAGGCAGAGTATCAAGACCTTGAAGCTCTGCTTCAGGAATCCGATTTTGTTTGCCTGGTAGTCCCTCTGACAGATTCCACCCGCCAGATGATCAGCGCACGTGAACTAAGGCTCATGAAGCCCAGCGGTATTTTGATCAATATTGCACGCGGGCCAGTGGTTGATGAAGCGGCTCTAATCGAGGCGCTTTCCAACCAGCAAATTCGCGGCGCAGGCCTGGATGTTTTTGAGCAGGAACCGCTTTCGTCATCGCCCCTGTTCTCGCTGAAGAATGTCGTCACCTTACCGCATATCGGTTCAGCGACTCACGAAACACGGTATGCCATGGCAGAGCGCGCCGTCTCCAATCTGACAGCCGCCTTAAGCGGCAATCGGCCACAGGATTTGGTTAATCCTGAAGCATGGAAGGGTTAAATCAAGCCAATCTGAAACCAGCGCTTAACAGCAGACTCTTTAGATAAGCCATGCTGTGGTAATTAAGTGATATCTATTTGAGCAACCTGAGCGACTTCAGTACGGGGACGCTTTCGGTCTGTGGCACAATTACCCGTTTGTGCTTCGTGTTACAGGCTTCATATGCGTCTACGTTTCGACCATCTGCACTGGCAAGACTGGAAAGGCTCCTTTACTGAGCGCAACTATGAGCGTGGCCGGCGCTATGCTCAAGAAGGTTACGCCACGGTCCGGTCAGCCGCCGATGGGCTGGTCTATGCCATATGCAGCAGTCCTTCAGGATTGGATTACCGCCAATCCATCACGCTCAAGCCTGGTCCAAGAGGTTGGTTTGTTGATGGCCGATGCACATGTGGTGCTGGCAGAAACTGCAAGCATACTGCTGCCGTGCTGTTCGAGCTGGAGCGCCTTCAGCGGGCCGGCAGCCCTCCTCCACGCCGCGAAGCGGCCGAGACAGCCATCAATCTGGTCAAGCCGCCCAAGCCATTGTTGGTATTGGGTAGCCACACACAGGTTGACTATGATCGGCAAACCGCACGCATGCGCCCCGTCACCCGCCACAGGGCTGCCCTGGCGTTTCTTTACGACGGCAAAAAAGTGTTCGGCAAGCCTGTACCGGGTCGTAGTAGCGCGGCAACGCTGCCAACACGCCACAGTGAAGCCGAGCAGCGCCTACGACAAGTCTTACAGGACGCAGGCCTCCGAGTAGCGACACGGCGAAGCGCAGCCTTGCCCGAAGATGCGGGCGAGATGTTTGAAATGCCTGATGACTCCAGTTGGCTGCGCTTTATCGAAGTCACACTTCCGCAGCTGCGTGAAGCGGGCTGGCAGATAGATATGCGTCCAGAATTCGCCTTTGAGCTGACCGAAGTGGAGAATTGGTACGGCGAAATTGAGGAGGCGCCTGATCATGAATGGTTTGATCTGGAGCTCGGCATCGTCGTACAAGGGCGGCGCGTCAGTCTGCTGCCTATCCTGATCGATCTTATCCGGCGGGATCCCCAATTATTCGAACCGGGAGCACTGGCCAGACGCTCTGACGATGAGCGCCTGCTGCTCCGCGTGGAAAGCTCTGCTGCGCGCAAGCAAGGACGCCCCGCACGTATCGCCCTGTCTCTAGGTAGACTAAAGCCCTTGCTTGCCGCACTCATGGAACTGCATGGGCATTCGTTACCTGCTAATACCAAGCAGATACGCCTGTCTCATCTGGACGCCGCACGGCTGGCTGAACTTGAAGAAAATATCCCATTGACATGGCAGGGTGGTGAGCAGCTCAGAAACTTCGCCCATCGACTACGCCATTACTCAGCTTCGCCCCTGCACGTCCCGGAAAGCCTGCGTGCCGAGTTAAGACCGTATCAGCGCGATGGCCTGGCTTGGTTGCAGGCACTTCGCGAGCTGAATGTGGGCGGGATCCTGGCCGATGACATGGGTCTTGGTAAGACCTTGCAAACCCTGGCTCATATCCTGGTCGAGAAAACGGCTGGCCGGTTGACCAGCCCTGCCATGATCGTCATGCCTACCAGCCTGATACCCAACTGGCAGGACGAAGCAGCCAAGTTCACACCTGAGCTGAAAGTACTGGCCCTCCACGGTACTCAACGGCGTAACCTGTTCGAGCGGATACCTGAGCACGATATCATCCTGACTACCTACGCCCTGCTGCCGCGCGATGCCGAGCAGTTGGCCAGCTTCTCCTTTCATCTTCTGGTATTGGATGAAGCACAATCCATTAAGAATGCGGCAACCAAAGCGGCGCAAGCGGCGCGGGGACTCAATACGCGACACCGTCTATGCCTGACGGGCACCCCGCTGGAAAATCATCTGGGTGAGCTTTGGTCTCAGTTCCACTTCCTGATGCCAGGCTGGTTAGGCGATATAAAAGACTTCAAGCGCGACTACCGAACGCCGATCGAAAAAAATGGAGACACCCAACGCCTCGCCCAATTAAAGGGCCGAGTAAAGCCCTTCATTCTGCGTCGTACCAAACAGCGAGTAGCCAGCGAGCTGCCACCCAAGACGGAAATTGTCCAGTTGGTCGAGCTGACTCAGCCACAGCGCGATCTTTATGAAACGGTACGTGTTGCACTTGATGAGAAGGTCCGTAGCGAAATCTCCAAGAAAGGCTTGGCCAGAAGCCAAATTATCGTTCTTGATGCACTGCTGAAACTCCGCCAGGTCTGCTGCGATATCCGACTGGTCAACGGCAACGAAACATCTGCCAAGTCGTCTGGAAAGCTACTCGGCTTGCTGGAACTGCTCGAAGGTCTATTGGCCAATGGCAGTCGTGTCCTGCTGTTCTCGCAGTTCACTTCCATGCTGGCGCTGATCCAGCAGGCGCTGGATGAAAGACGGATCGACTATGTCACGCTTACCGGTGAAACCCAGGATCGCCGTACGCCTGTCGAACAGTTTCAGTCCGGTGAGGCCCCGGTTTTCCTGCTGAGCCTTAAAGCAGGCGGTACGGGACTCAACCTGACTGCGGCCGACACGGTGATTCACTTCGACCCCTGGTGGAACCCGGCGGCGGAGAGCCAGGCCACAGACCGTGCCTATCGCATAGGGCAAGATAAGCCGGTTTTTGTGTACAAGCTCATTGCAAGAGGCACCCTGGAAGAGAAAATCCAGCAATTGCAGTATGAGAAATCCCGTATTGCCGCAGGGATTCTTGAGGAGAACACAGCCGACTGGCGAATGTCGGAAGCGGATATCGAAGCGCTTTTCACCCCATTGGGTAAATAGACTCTCCTCCTTGGCCGTTCTGCTTGTCTGAGCAGAGCGGTGCATCACTCGAGAAGCGGTCTAAACTTGTCAAACATAATAAAGTCCATATCCCTTATGATCTGGATGCTGTTTGCCTGCGCTTACCCTGCTGTGGCATGGGGTTTGGGAGATTGCGATGGAGTTACCGCGCCAAGCCTGCCTGGATGCGCTCAACCGTGAGCCACCTGCTGTATTTGAGGCAGCACTCTGGATAGCCGCCGAACATGACCTGACCTTTCAGCCTGAAATGGCTCAGCATCTTCTGACGGATCTCATCCCTTCTGTCGAGGCAGCTATTGATCATCAAGGCTCGTCCGCCGAGCGCGCGCAGCAACTCGTACGCCGGATGATCGAGCTGGGTTTTCACGCCGATGACTGGCCCCTGAAGCCTCAGGCAGCGTTGCTGCATAAGGTGCTGGCTCGTCGAAGGGGACAGCCACTTTCCTTATCACTGATCGCGATGGAGCTGGCCCGTAGACTGGACATTCCTCTGGTCGGCGTCAACTTTCCAGGCCATTTCCTGCTACGTGTCCCTGAGGCGGATCACCTACTTGACCCTACCAGTGGAAGACGACTTTATTCCAAGGATTGCCGCGGACTGCTCGCCTATCAGTTTGGTCCACATGCCCAACTGCAAGCGCAGCACCTACGCACTGCTCAGCCTCGCGAACTGCTCCAGAGACTGTCTCGAAACCTTCGTCAGTTGCATGAATTTGATAACCAACTATTGGCAGCCCTGAAAGATGCGCAGCGGGTATTGGAAGTAGGGCCGCCCAGCGTCTCGGATCATCTAGCCCGTGCAGAACTGTATAGCCGACTGGACTGCCCTCAGGCCCAGCGTTATGACCTTGAGCATGCCCTATTGTTAAGCGATGACCCAGCCGAGCAACTGCACCTGAGCCGTCGCCTGGCCGCGCTGAGTGATAGTCGCCGCCGTCTTCATTGATAGGTGTAGAAACATGCCTTAACAGTCAGAACCTTCTGTCTCCAGCCAGGCGGGTATCAAGTCCTGTCAAGCACAGCCGATAGTCAAGCAACCTCCTTTACGCTGTACTTAGCAGGACCTAAGCAATGACCCTTCGTAACTTAAATATCGCACCTCGTGCTTTCCTGGGGTTTGCGTTCATAGCTGTACTCACTCTTTTTCTAGGCATTTTCTCTCTCTATCAGATGCGTGATATCCGCCAGAACAGTATTAACTTTGAACAAAATGTGCTCCCCAGCGTAACCAGTCTGGATGAAATAACATCACTGACCTTGCGCCTGCGCGTACTTTCCTATCGCCTGCTCATCAACCGCGAGCCAGAAAATCTGCAAAAGACATCGGCCTTGTTTGATCAGCGGATCAGTCAGGTTGAAGCTGCACGGACTCGCTATGAGAAGCTGATTGCATCCGAGGCGGAGCGCAGTCTGTACAACGATTTCCAAAAACTATGGGGTGATTACCTTCAACTGAAGAACCGCCTGATGCAGCTCTCCACAGCGAATCAACTTGATGAGCTTAAGGCTGTACTCAACGAGAACCTTCTGAAGAACTCCGATGCAATCAATGTGGTGCTGGGTAAACTAGTTGATATCAATGCAGATTCAACGACAAAGTCTAATCAAGATGCCGCCCAGAGTTATTCCACTTCTGTGGCTACCGCTATTACTTTGTTGGTCATCGTTGCACTACTGACCGTACTCCTGGCCTGGCTGCTGACCCGTAGCATCGTGCAGCCGGTTGATCAGGCCCTGCGTGCCGCTGAAGAGATTGCCAGCGGTGATCTGACCAAGCACATTCAGGTTACTGGAAACGATGAGCCTGCTCGCCTTTTAATGGCTATGCGCACCATGCAGGAAAGGCTGCGTCATACGCTCGAGCGCATCTCAAGCTCCTCAAGTCAGCTGGCTGCCGCCTCCGAAGAGCTTAGCAGCATCACTGACGAGAGTGCTCGTGGTCTGAATCGCCAAAATGACGAAATCCAGATGGCTGCAACGGCCGTAACAGAAATGAGTTCGGCGGTAGAAGAAGTGGCTCGCAATGCCATGACAACGTCAGAAGCCTCCAAGCACTCTGCCAGTGCGGCTCAGGAAGGTCAGGGTCGCGTACTGGAGACCGTTTCGTCCATTGAGCAGATGACCTCGGAGGTTCAGACGACCGCATGTCTGGTCGGTGAACTTGCCAGTCAATCACGCGATATTGGCAAGGTGCTTGATGTGATTCGTGGCCTGGCTGACCAGACCAACCTGCTGGCACTCAACGCCGCTATTGAAGCGGCCCGTGCGGGAGAGGCAGGTCGCGGCTTCGCTGTCGTCGCCGACGAGGTGCGGGCCCTGGCGCATCGTACCCAGGAGTCGACTCGTGAAATTGAGCAGATGATCATGAGTATCCAAAACGGTACTGAGCAGGCTGTGAACTCAATGGAGTCCAGCACAACCCGAGCAGGTTCTACGCTGGAAGTAGCTCGTCGTGCCGGCGAAGCGCTGGAAGAAATTACCCGCGCCATCAGCGAAATTAACGAGCGCAACCTGGTCATTGCCAGCGCAGCCGAAGAGCAGGCACAGGTAGCCCGCGAAGTAGACCACAATCTGGTCAATATTCGGGATTTGTCAGTCCAGAGTTCGGAAGGTGCCCGTGATACCACGGCAGCCAGCCAAGAGCTGTCGCGCCTGGCTGTTGAACTGAATACCCTGGTATCTCACTTCAAGGTTTAAGGATGAACGCGGTGCAAGGATGCACCCCCTCCATCAAAGCACCCAGATCAGCAGTTGGGCGCCCAGCAGATTGAACAAGCCGGTCAGTACCATCGTCAGTCCGGCCACTGTCCCCTCCTCAATGCCTACCTCGTAAGCGCGGCTTGTACCGGCACCATGGGCACCTACGCCAAACATCGCACCTCGCGCCAGAGCAGAGCGCAACGGAAGAAAGCGCAGAAGAAGGCTACCCACCACAGCGCCAAAAACACCTGTGACCAGTACGAAAGCAGCGGTCAGTTCAGGTACCCCCCCCAAGTCTTTGGACATAGGCATGGCAAACGGTGTCGTAATCGAGCGTGGCAGCAGGGATAACGTGACAGGCGCTTCCAGAGCCAGCAAATGGGCCAATGCCCAAGAGCTGAAGATTGACACAAAGCTGCCTACTACAATGCCGGCCATAAGTGCTCGCCAATAACGGACCAGGAGTCGACGCTGCTGCCAGATCGGTACGGCAAACGCGACGGTAGCCGGCCCAAGCAGGCTAATCAGCCAACCGGTGTAGTGGGAATACTGCGCATAGCTCGTGCCTGTCGGAATGGCAATCAGATAAAGAATAGTCGGCACAAAGACAATAGGAGCCAGCACATACCACTTGATGCGCTTGTAAATCATCCGGCTCAGGATATACCCACCCAACGTCAGAAGCAGCCAGAACATGCCAGTCCAATCAAGCATCCTGGCGGCCCCTGCGACGAAACATCCATTCCACCGTCAAAGCGGTACTGATCATGACCAGAAGCGTGCTGAAGCACACCGCCATAAGAATACGGATGCCCTCTTCCCGGACGAGAGGCCCATAATCAAGCAGACTCATCAGCGCTGGGATGAAAAACAGCAGCATCTCACCGACCAGCACACGGGCACCGCTTTCAAGCCACTCTGGCTTTATCACTCGCAGCGCAAGAGACAACAGAAGGATCGCCAGACCTAGAACACCTGCCGGGATAGGCAAACCGAAATACTGCCCAAGCCATCCGCCTAGCCACCAGATACCTAACAACACAGCCAACTCAACCAGCGTCCGCATGTAACGGGAAACCATAAGACATCCATTACGTTTAACTGGCTCCAAGGATACGCCCGGCCTTACTATCCCAGAAGCGAATTATTAGAATCAGAGCTATTCCAAAATGGAATTCAAACAACTCCGCATGTTTGTCGAGGTTGTACGCCAGGGCGGTTTTACCGCCAGTACACGCGTGCTTCACGCGACTCAATCGACCGTCAGCAAGCAGATTGCCCATCTGGAGCAAAGTCTGGGGTTGCGTCTGCTGGATCGGACAGGCCCCGCCCTACAATTGACCGATGCGGGACATGTTGTGCTCAAACATGCTGAGCACATATTGCGCCAACACCGCGAAATGCTGACGGAGCTGGATGATCTAGCCCGCCTGGGTCAAGGACAGCTGCGCGTTGGGCTGCCCATTCTGGGTGCAGAAACATTGTTTGCAGCACCCTTTTCCCTCTACCGTAAGCGCTATCCGCAAATTACGGTTCACTTGGTGGAAGGTGGCAGCAAGCTCATGGAGGAGTTGGTCATCAAGGGTGATATAGAGATTGGTGGCTGTCTTACCCCTAATGATCCTTTTTTTGATTATCAACCTTTTTGCAATGAGCCATTGGATGCCGTGTTGTCATGTATTCATCCATTGGCCAATAGGCCCCGATTGGCATTAGCGGAGCTGGCCGCTACGCCCTTCTTGCTATATCAGCAGAGCTATACCTTGAACGATCGACTGTTACAGGCGTGCCGCGAAGCGGGCTTTACGCCCCAAGAAGGTGGCAGAAGTGGACAGGCGGACTTTCTAATAGCATTGGCAGCAGCAGGACAAGGCGTTGCTCTCCTACCCCGAATCGTGGCCCAAAAGCTGATACGTCCCGATGTCGTACGCATTCCTCTGACCCAACCTGACCTCCGGTGGGACGCCTCCTTTATCTGGCGGCGTGGTGCATACCTTTCCCGGGCGGCAAGAGCCTGGCTCGATCTCATGCAGGAAGTCAGCCTGGAGCAATTCGGCAAACTGGATACTTGAGTCTGAATATCCTGAATTAAAGTCTGCCATGACAACATAGTCATCAAGCCATTAGCGCCTGATGACTTAGCAGGCTGCCGTTCCCCTCAGCGGATCAAGGCTGTTATCAGACGATCCAGCCACGGCTCCGCGTCCGTTTCGGGAGTAACGGTTTCACTGGCATCGAGCTTTAATATAGGCAGCACTTCCTGCAGTCCAAGCTCGGCAAACAGCTCCTGCATTTGCATGCCACCACCACAGTAAGTATCGCCGTAGCTGGCGTCCCCCAAACCGATCACGGCTGCGGGCCTGCCACGCCAATCCGGAAGCGTATCGCGCAGCGCATAGTAAAGCGGCTGTACGTTGTCCGGCAGCTCTCCCATTCCGGTTGTCGATGTCACGGCAAGAAACGCATCGGCATCGAAAGCCAGCAAATCGTCCAATCCTCCACGCAAATTGAGCCAGACCTCATGCCCACCTGCCCCCAGAATCTGCTTGGCGTGCCTGGCGACCTCCTCGGCCGTGCCGTAAACAGAGCCACATAAAATGGCGACTTTCATGACACCTCCTTAATCACTGGTATGCCTAACCTTACCATGCTGCCTTTTGGTTCACACACAGCGCTTCTTGCACTGACATGACGCCTACTACTTAGGTCTAGCCAGCGCTCATCGGCATTTAACGCAAATGGAATGAACCTTGTATATGCTTGCACAGCCTGATACTCAGGCGATCGAAGCACTCCAAAACGAGCCGCTTCCTGTTCTCGACCGCAGTGCTTACCCGGCGCTGTGTAATCAGACCGTCCTATCCGGATAGTTGCATGTGGAGAGTTCTATGATGCATCCCGTCACCCTGATGGTGGCTCGCCGTGTCGCCGATGGCTGTTACGATAATTTTCTCGAATGGCTGCGCGAAGGTGAGCGCTTGGCGACCTGCTATGAAGGCTATCTTGGATCGGGCGTCCTCTCCCCACCGCCAGGCGATAATGAAGTCCAGATCGTGTTTCGTTTTTCTAATGAGCAGACATTAGGTGCGTGGGAGCATTCCTCGACGCGTCAGCACTGGCTTGAGCGGGGCAAGGATCTCTTCGAGCAGCCGCAGGAGCTTCGTGCACAGGGCCTTGATACTTGGTTTGGCGATGCCCGCCGCACACCCCCTCGCTGGAAGCAAAGCATTGCTGTCTGGCTTGCGTTCTTTCCTGTATCGCTGCTATTCAATGCCTTGTTAGGCGACAGGTTGGCTGGGTTGCCACTGGTACCCAGAATATTGCTCAGCACCCTGATCCTGACCCCTATCATGGTGTGCTTCTTTATCCCATGGGTAACTCGCCTGCTTTCCGGCTGGCTCAATAGTGATGCCTCGCAGGCTCGCCGGAGAACACTCCGGCCTGCTACGACCCGTCATTCATGATGTCACGATGGTGAAGGGTTTGCGATAATCGAAAGCTGTCTGCAGAGTATCGAAGCTCTAGCAGACAGCCCTTTCGTCTGTCGGAGCCCCATCCCATGCATCACACGTTTGCTGCCCCGCTGATTATCACGGGCGCCAATAAACGAGTCGGCCTTGCCTTGACCAAGACGTTGAGCAGTCAGGGGTATGAGATCGTAGCCACGTACCGCAACGATCCTGGCGAGCTGGTGACGCTGGAAAATGTTTACCCTGTTCAGGTAGACCTGACCTCCGTTGAAGACAGGCAACAGTTTATCGACTATGTACTCACTTACGCCAAAAGCCTGCGCGGCATCATTCATAATGCATCGCTTTGGCTGGACGACTCGCTTCATCATTTCCAGACCATGTATCAGGTACATCTCGAAGCGCCGTATCACCTGAACCTGGCTCTGGAGCCGCTCCTGCTTGCCAGTACGCGCGCCGATATCATCCATATTTGTGACGACAGTGCCTCCCGAGGCAGCAAGAATCACATCGCCTATGCAGCGACCAAGGCGGGGTTGAGTAACATGACCCTGTCGTTCGCTGAAAAGCTCGCACCTACTGTCAGAGTGAATACCATTGCTCCCGGTCTCCTCATTTTCAAAGAAGACAGCAGTGCTGATTATCAGGAGGCTACGCTGAAAAAGGCTCTACTTCCGTATGAGCCTGGAGCCGCGCCGATCATCGAGGCTGTGACCTATCTGTTGCAGTCCACCTATACAACAGGCAGTACGGTTACGGCCAATGGTGGCCGCCACCTGCGTCATTCGAAGAATGCCTGATTGTCCCAGGCATTCATTTTTGGAGGAATCGATCCATGACCGAACAAGAGCGCATTGAGCTGGAGGCTGCGGCCTTTCGTACATTAGTAGAACATTTGCGCAAGCGTACCGACGTACAAAACATCGACCTGATGAACCTGTCAGGCTTTTGCCGGAACTGCCTATCGAAATGGTATAAGGCGGCGGCGGAGGAAAAGGGCGTGGAACTGAGCATGGACGATGCACGTGAGGCCGTCTATGGAATGCCGTATGCCGAGTGGAAATCGCTTTACCAGAAGGAAGCCACACCTGAACAGGCTGCTGCTTTCAAGGAGAGTGCCAAGCCATGACTCCCCTCGAGACCTTTCGCGCTCGGCTTCGTAGTGATGAGCATCTGTTCGCCGATACTTTGGCTTTCATTGCAGAGCACTATGATTACACGCCTCAAGCCTTTGTAAATGGTTCGGTAGAAAACGCAGCTGGCCAAAACGAAGGCTCCTGCAAAACTCTAGGCCTTGCGCTGCTAGAGAGCTTCGAGACACAGGAAGCCCTGTTGGCCTTTGGCGAGCATTACCGTAGCGTTATTGCGACTCCTGAAGGTGCTGATCACGCTAACATCCGCTCGCTGATCACCCATGGTCTGGCAGGCGTCCGCTTCGCCCAGCTGCCATTGGCAGCAAAACAGTCGGTTTGATCTGTCGCTTGCGCCTTGATCCGAAAAGATCAAGGCGCAACAGTGTTGCTCATAACTTTTTCGCGCTCAGTGGCTAGATCCTACTTACCTAATTGAATCAAGCCGTGCCTTCAGCTCATGGGTCAGTAATAATAGGCAGCGACTGCTTTCTAAACCTGTGACTGCCAATGCGCCTATCTCGCTTTTACGTCGACCTTCCCCTTTCGCTCGGGCAACAGATCCTCCCTGAAGCACAGGCTCACTATATGGGACGTGTATTACGTCTTACCTCGGGTACAGCCGTACAGCTATTCGATGGGTCTGGCTATGAATACAAGGGAGTGCTAACCGAGATCGGGAAAAAATTGGCGCACGTGGACATACAGGAGCGCTTTTCCGGAATGGAGGAATCAACGCTTCGTGTCCATTTAGGGCAAGGTCTTTCCCGAGGGGAAAGAATGGATTGGGCTATACAAAAAGCGACAGAACTGGGCGCCGCCGAAATCACTCCTGTCATGACGGAGCGCTGCGAGGTGCGCCTGAAAGATGAGCGAGCCGACAAGCGTCTTCTACATTGGAAGCAGGTCGCTATTAGCGCCTGTGAGCAGTGCGGACGTTCAACCCTCCCTATCATCCATGCCCCCGTCACGCTAGCCGAGTGGCTTGGAAAGGTCGAGGCCGATTTGAAGCTTGTACTTCATCCCGTTGCGGAGCCGCTTACCAGCCACACACCACCCTCTAGTCTCGCCTTTCTGATAGGCCCAGAAGGTGGTCTTACTGATAACGAGGTGGCAGAGTCCCAGAAGGCCGGTTTTGTTTCTGCACGTCTGGGACCGCGTGTACTGAGGACTGAAACAGCGCCGGTTGTGGCGCTGGCTGTAGCACAGCAGCTCTGGGGAGACTTCTAGAAGAGTTAGAAAGCCTGGTTTCAACCGGCCTTTCTGATTAGATCACTCCGATTTCAGCCAGCTTTTCTTCCAGCGCAATCAGATCGGGAATCTTCACTACACTACCCTGATGCTTCACAGCTGCCAGCTCCAGAGGATCCAGAAGAACATCAGCCGACTCAAGGTCAGGTGTAACTCTCATGGAACGTGGAATACCTTGCACGAGGATGGCCAGGAAACGCACATGAGCACGCCCTCCCAAGGCATTGATGATCGCGACCCGAGCTGACGTACTGTTACGGTCAAACTGCAACGGCGCTCCCGAGGCGGCTTCGAAGCTGAGCAGCGGGAGCCGAAGGTCTCGCCACGCCACCTGCCCCAAACACCAGTCAGGCTGATCGGCCAGCTTGGCAACCGGTCGATACGGTATCAACTCAGCCACAGCAACGTTAGGCAGCAAAAGCGTGCGGTCCGTAAGAGAAAGCAGCAGTCCTGTCAGGTTTTCAGGTGTGCTTGTGAGTGCTGGTGTTTGGCTCATAGGAACTCCTTTCAATGAGCATGCTGCTTGGCTAGGCGGTTGACCAGCGCTTCGGCCAGCCCCCGCGGATCACTCGTGAACGAAGAGAATCCTGCCTCTCGAAGTGTCTCTGGCATACTGGCGCAACTACAACTGTCGGCGCTTTGAGTCCATATCTCCGCACCTCTTCGGCGCATATAGGCTGCTGAGCTGCTACCGTCATTACCCATGCCACTAAAAATGATCATGCCGCAACGCGAACCGAAATGTTGAGCCAGATTGAGCATCATCTGGTCGACCGAAGGCGTATAGGGCTCCGGCCATTTGCGGCTCAGGACATCCAGCTTGGAATCATTACGAAAGCTCAGCTCGTTCTGTGTTGGAACGACTATGACCTCACCACACCTGACCTCAAGTCCCGGCTGCGCAATTTGTACATGCCATTGACTGTGGCGACCTACCGCCATTGGAAGTGTTGCCTCGAAATTGGCATCGATATGCTGTGCATAAAGAAAGCCAATCGGCAATCCGCCTGGCAAAGCGTCAAGAAAAGCCTTTACTGCATCCGGTCCGCCCAGCGATGCGGCCAACAGCCATACCTCTTTGGCAGACTCCCCCATCTGCAAGGGTGTTGAGGCCAGAGACGCTGGCAAACTCAGTCGCTCCGGACGCTCGGTATCAGCCAGAAGCGCCTGAAGGCTCGGACCAACTGCCTCGGTCGTATCACCCACCAAATGTTTCAGCTTGGTAATAAGGCGGCGCTCCCAGCGCGGGAAAAGATCCGAGCTGAACTCAGGTGCCTGGCCTTCTCCAAAGAGAACGGGCGTAGAGGTATGTTCAAGCAGATCCTCCAGCACGTTGGAGTCTTCCGACTCAGCCAGATCCACCAGCCAAAGATCCGTCTCACAGGCTCGCAAGGCTTCCACATCAAGGCGCGTCGGATCGCTGTTGAATACCACCTGATAGCCGTTGCCAGCCAATACCTGTTGCAACACATACCGTTGCAACGAGGTATCAGCCAGAATGGCAACTCGAACTATTGCTTTCTCAGTCATTTACCTTGACCAACTGTTGGATGTGATTGAGAAGCTCATTTTCCTGGTACGGCTTGCCTAGGTAATGATTTACGCCAATAGTGAAAGCACGATCACGGTGCTTCTCGCCTGTGCGTGACGTAATCATGATGATAGGCAGGTCCTTGAGATGCTCATCGTGACGCACGAGTGAAGCCACCTCGAAGCCATCCATCCGCGGCATCTCGATATCAAGCAACAGGATATCGGGCTTGCGCTCCTGAAGTAGAGCAATCGCATCCACGCCATCCTTAGCGGTAATCACGTCCATCCCGCTCCGTTCAAGCAGACGGCTAGTCACCTTGCGAACCGTAACCGAGTCGTCAACCACCATAACCAGTGTCGGCCGCTCAACTTCGATCTCCGCGGCATAGTCGATCGCAATAGAGAGGTCGGCCGGCGCGCCAACGGCACGAGCATAGCGGCTGCGAATCAAGGCCAGCAGGTCAAGAATCACGACTACTCGACCATCCCCTAGAATCGTAGCGCCAGAGATACCATGCACGCCGGTAAACTGTGGGCCCAGGCTCTTTACTACGATCTCTCGCGAACCGGCCAGGCTGTCGATCTGTATAGCCACGGCATGGTCATTCGAGCGCACCAAAATAACCGGCAAGGGAAGCGGCTGGTTGATCAGTTTAGGCCGTTGCCCATTTTCCAGCAGCTCACCCAAGTATTTCAGCTCATACGTCTGGCCTGCATACTCGAAGGAACGAGCACCGGCCTGATAGTAAGCCTCCAGCTCAGTCGCCGACACACGAACGATACCTTCGATTGTGTTCAGCGGAACTGCATACAGGTCCTCGCCAGAGTGCACCATTAGTGCCCGGTTGACCGACACCGTAAAGGGCAAACGGATCGAAAAGGTCGTTCCCTCTCCTGCAACCGAGTGAATGCCCATGGTTCCACCCAATTGTTTAACCTCGGAGTGGACCACGTCCATACCAACGCCGCGTCCGGAAATCTGAGTCACCTGTGCAGCGGTGGAGAAGCCCGACTCCAGGATGAACTGCATGACTTCCTGCTCGGAAAGCTCACTGCCCTCATCCATCAGGCCGCGCTCTATGGCTTTGCGACGTACCGCAGACAAATCGATACCACGGCCATCGTCAGAAAGCGTCAGCAGAATATCACCGCCCTCACGACTCAAGGAGAGGTGGATATTGCCCGTTTCGGGCTTGCCTGTTTCCTTACGTGCTTCACTGTTTTCGATGCCATGGTCTACCGCGTTACGCAGCATGTGCTCGAGCGGAGCGACAATGCGCTCCAGCACATTGCGATCCATTTCGCCTTCAGGGTTGTTTACCTCAAACTCAACCTGCTTTCCCAGCTCACCCGCCACCTGCCGAACAACGCGGCGCAGGCGTGGAACCATACGGTCGAAAGGCACCATGCGCGTACGCATCAGACCTTCCTGAAGTTCCGTGTTGACGCGAGCCTGCTGCAATAGCAGGGTCTCCGCATCACGGTTACGGGATGCCAGTGTATTTTTCAGATCGAGCAAGTCAGACGCCGACTCGAACAAGGAGCGGGATAGCTGTTGCAGTTGCGAGTATCGGTCCATTTCCAGTGGATCGAACTCTTCATAGCCCGCACGCTCATGCTCATCCTGGTGACGGCTGAGGATCTGGGCCTGCGTTTCGGTATCCAAGCGACGTAACTGATCGCGGACCCGCTCAATGGTCGCTTCCATCTCACTGAGCGTGGCACCGATATCACTAACCTGCTGCTCGACACGACCTCGGAAAATGGAAGTCTCACCGGCCAGATTAACCAGGTTTTCGAGCAGATCAGCCGGAACGCGTACCAATTCCTGAGGAGCTCGACGGTTACTGTCTTTGCGCGCCGCTTCCTGCGCACGTTGTACGAAAGGCAGCACCTGAACTTGATCATTGACCTCGTGCGGTGCGGCGGCCATGACAGGAGCAAGCACCTCCAGAGGTTGCTCGGGCTCGCTCACCGGTTCAGGTTCAATCGCTACAGCCAATGCAGGCATGGGCGCTGCGGTGAAATGTTCACGCAGGTCCGCAATTCGTGCCCCTAGATCAGCCAAGCCGTCATGGGCCTTACCTTTCAACTCAACAATACGGTCCGAGGCAACGGGCCCGTTTAATGGGCTGGCGTCCCCTAGTTCCTGCTCAAGCAAGTGGGCCTGGTCACCCAGTGCGAACTGGCCTGCGAGACGAGCACCACCTTTCAAGGTATGCAGGCAGCGCAGCAGATCATCAACGGCCTCATTCGAGCCTTCGACTTCCTCCCAACGATGGAACGCCAACTCCATATTGGTGAGCAAGTCCTCAGCCTCCTCGATAAAGATCTCCAGAATTTCGTCTTCATCGGAGTCTTCTACTTGAGCAGGCGGCAATGTAATGCTGACAGGCTGCTCTAACTGCTGATCCGTGCTGGTACGGAAAGCATGAATGGCCTCCACCAGACGCTGACCAGACGGTACAGGTTGGCGGTTACGAACATTTTCCAGCATCTCAAGCAACAGATCGTGGCTTTGATGTAGAAGGCCAAACAAGTGCTCACTTGAACGGAGGCGTCCTGCACTCAATCCCTCGTAGAGGAATTCAAGCTCATGGGCCAAATCGCTGACGGGTGTGATGTCAGCCATACGGGCACCGCCCTTGAGCGTATGCAGGTCACGTTGCAAGGCTTCCAGCTCAAAGCTGTTATGCGTGTCCATCTGCCAACGTTGCAGAGAGCCTGCCGCGCTTTGAAGAATATCGAAACCTTCCTCAAGGAAAATATCGATCAGTTCCTCGTCAGCCTCGTCCAGAGGCTCGGAAGGTTGTACCTCTGACGTTGACGTGTCCTCGGGATACGCAGCGTCTTCATCCTGCTCGACCTGCTGCATCCGCTGTATACCCTGCCGATAGGCCTGAATCGAATCGACCAGGTCATCAGGCTGACTAAGCGCTTGATGATTCTGCAACTGGTCAAGCTGCTGAGCCAAGCGGTCATGACAACGTTGGAGCAGTGGTTTCAAGTCGTCACTTGGTTGGTAACGACCGTCAACAAGCCCCTCGTATAACGTCTCAAGCTCATGGGCCAAAAGGCTGATGGGCTCGATATCAGCCATCCGCGCTCCGCCCTTGAGGGTATGTAGGTCGCGCTGCAGAATCCAGAGATTGTTATGGTTGGTCGGCTCCTTGAACCAACGCTCAAGTGCCTGTCCAGCGCTATCAAGCAGGTCGACCGCCTCTTCCAGGAAGATGGCCACCATCTCGCTGTCAAGCTCATCGTCAACTGGAATAGCAGGAGCCTGTACAATGGGCTCGACCGTATTGATCGAAGAGGACTCGACTACCGGATCGACATGATCAGCAGCCTCAGCCTCAGCCTCAGCCTCAGCCTCAGCCTCAGCCTCAGCCTCAGGAGCATCCAGTTCAGCAAGAAGCAAATGCAACGCATTGATGCGCTCACCCTGAGGTGTGGCTCTAAGCCCCACGGCCAGTTGGTTAAGCATGCTGACCAAGGCTTCCTGGGAAGCCAGCACCTCTTCGAAGAACGCGTCGCGATGAGGAATATGCGCACTAATGCAGGATTGATAGACCTCGCAAAGAACCGAACTCAACGCCTCCACGTCTGAAAGACCCGCGTTAGCGGCCCGATCAGAGAAATGAGTAAACTCAGCAGACAGCGAGGCAGCATGATGAGCATCATCACCCGTTGCTTGCCAAGCCTCTAGCAGCCCATCGGCCTTGAGCAGGATATCCATGCTCTCGATAAGAAAATCGGAGAGGCGTTGACGATTGTGATGCGTATTCGACTCTGCTGCATCGATCGAAGCGGTCTGCTCGGACCTTTGCTCCAGCAGATCCTGCAATCGAGCCAACAAGGCATCATTATCGATAAGCTGAATATCGATATGGTCGTCACTCAATTGTCTGAGGCCGTCCTCTATCGAATACGCTGCATCCGCCAGTACCTGCTGCTCTTCAGAGCCAAACGGTGTATGGCTTGCCTTGTATTCCTTAACAACACGCTCTAACAAAGAAGCAAGGTCAGCAATCGCTGAAATACCTGCCATATGAGCGCTACCCTTGAGGGTATGCAAGGCACGCAGCAGATTATCAGTAACCTGTTGAGGTACCTCAGGGTCCGCCTGTTCGAGGTATTCCGCAATTGTTGCAAGATGAGCCTCTGCCTCATTACGGAAGATATCTAGTAGCAACGGATCAACATTTTCACGCTCAGGCAGCTCTTCAAGCACAGGCTCGCTTGTAACCTGTGCATCCAGCGACTTTTCGTCATCAGCTTCAAGGCTAAGCTCTGGCTCTGGCTCTTCAGCATGGTCGACAGCCGTAACCGGAGCCTCGACGTCAGCATTTTCATTCTGAGAACCGGGCTCAACCTCAGAAGCAGGCTCTACCTGTTCAGAAGACTCAAACGCGTCTGGAATAGGAAGCCCGCGGGCCAGCGCATGAGCCGCCGCTGCAAGGTAATCGACATCGTTACGCTGACGCTGAGCATTCAACTCGTATTCATCAATCAGCTGCGGCAGTAGCTGTACGACCTCGTTTACTACATGCTGAATATCGGCAGAGGTTTCTACACTGTGGTCGATGACACGGTTGAGAAGATTTTCAACTGCCCATGAGAGCTCGCCAATGATCAAGGCGCGCACCATGCGCCCGCTACCCTTTAGGGTATGGAAGGCTCGACGGCTCTCAGATAACGCTTCACGATCCGAGGCATTAGTTAGCCAGCGGGGAATATACGTGTTAAGCGTTTCGAGTACTTCTTCTGCCTCTTCGATGAAGACTTCTCTCAAATCTTCATCGACAGGCTCCTCATCAACAGGAGGAGGAAGAATAGAGGGAGGAACTTCTTTTGCAGGCGGATTGATAGCCTGCACAGGGGAGGCCATGACTTCCCCCAGATCCATACCTGTCTCTTCGCCATGAATGGGTGCAGGAGAGATGTCAGTTGCTGTATCGATATGTTCAGGCAACGCCTCAGCCTCAGTCGGCTGCGACGCATCCAGAGACGCGGTGGCTTCCTGCTTGTCATCCCTGGCTTCCAAGGCACCGGTAGCTGCGTCGGCAGGCAGTTCTGGCTCTGTCGAGGGCTCGTGAGAAAGCGCCTCCTCCGCTGTCGGCTCAAGTGATGTAGCGTCCTGCTGTTGGCCGTCAACACCAGAAGCGGTGCTGGCTTCAGGAGAGCTGCTTTCGAGCGAATCAACCGCTCCAGCGTGGGCAGGCTCTTCAACCTCTGCATCAGCATCGCTCATAGCGCTGTCAGCGCTTGCGTCCGGCGTCGGCTCTGTAGCGATTTCCTCTATAACCAGAGGCACATCAGTCGAACTGGATACCAAGGGATAGCCCAAGGTTTCCATGCTCTCCTCTGCTACATCAAGAATCAGCTCCTGCTGTGCATTGGAGTCGTCAGCGAGACGTTCAAGGTAATATTCGACACTGGTAATAGCATCTGCCAGCGTGTCCAAGCTCTGCCAGTCTGGAACGACCTGGCGAGCCAGGAGCTCTTGCTGAATATAGCGATTACATGCCTCAACCAGGCCTGCTGCACGCTCCAGAGGAATCATGCCCAGGCCGCCTCGAACCTGGGTCAGCAACTGGGGAATCGGCAACAAATGCTCATGATTCCATTGAGAGGCTATGAATTCGATAATGGCATCTTTGGTCTGCTCAAGACCGTTACGCGCCTCTCTAATGACAAGCTGATGTACCTGGGCAACATCTGTCGTGGGAAGATGAGACTCCTCATCATCGCCATGATCCGTCACGCCAATCATGCCCGCCAGTGTTGCCTCGACATAAAGCAACGCACCTGCGATATCCATGAGCGCAGAATCGGTACTGGGCATATCCCCAGCGGCCAGCGCCGAGACCTGATCAATCTGATCCAGAATAACGCGACGCGGCTGGCCAAAGCCCAGGACAGCCAACGTGTCTGCAATTTGCTTCAAGGGAAGCAGCAGTGCGCCCAGCTCGCTAGACTGCTGACGGTCGCTACGTACATACAAATCAAGGCTGTCCTTGATGCGCACCAGCTCTTCGCATAGAGCTGTCACCACGGAGCGCATCGCATCGCGATCCGGACCAATGCTTCCATTGTTTCCAGTATCACCCTGCCCTGAAATCTGCAGCGCTTCTTCGAGCTTGTAGAGAGCCTTTATTTCCTTGATTCGGGGCGTATCGCTTGTAGCTTGGCCCAGATAGAAAAGCAGATCGCGTGTCAGATCATAAGAAGCTGGCACATTGAGTGCCGCTGTTCCGCTTGCCAGCAGCCGCTTCAGCTCATTATCGATGCGACGCAGAAATACACGTACGCGGCTATCGTTCTCGAAGACGCCAGCGCTGAGTCCTTCAATCAGAGCAGAAGCCATCGGCCACAACTCGCCAAGCGGACTGCCTGCGCATAACTGCTCAAGACGCTCGAACACCTTCGTCAGATAATTGAGGTGACTGGCAACACCTTGGTTACGGAACAGGCTGACTTGTGCAACCTGTAAAACCTGACGGAGTTTGCGTACGACTACCGGCCAATCGGTTGCTTGTCTGCGAGCCAGCTCTTCGGGCTCGAGAAGCGGTACAAGGGGCGGAGAAGCTGGCGAGAAGAAGTTAACCTCGGATAAAGGCTTCTCGCCTCTGACTGCACGCAGTTCGTTCAGAAGCGGCAGCACCATCATCGGCAGGTCGCGACGGGCACCGAGAATGCGATCCAGATAGGATGGAAGTTGCAAGATGGCTCGCATCAGAACTTCAAGGGCATCACTCTGGGCTGCTGCCGGATCGTTCTGAAGCACCTCGGCCAGCCGCTCCATTTCTTCGGCAAGCAGCGCCGCGCCATAGAACTCGACCATCTGCAGGGTGCCGTGGACCTGGTGAATGTAGGTCAGGCAGAAGCGAATCCGGGTAGTGTCCTGAGGATTCTCAACGAAAGCTTCAAGTGCATGCTGGGCTTGCTTCAGCGTTTCGGCAATCTCACCCTTCACCCACTCCAGAGCGACATAATCGTGCCGATCTGCCATATTCACTCCATTCATACCGTTAAGCTACCCTGCGGGTAAAAGCCAAAACACGCTCATCAGCGACCGGGATCAGGTCTGGATGACTCCAGCCAGTGACCTCTCCCACGCCAATTACTAAAAGTCCGCCGGGGTTCAGCTTGCTGACAAGCTGATTGAGAATGTCCTTACGAAGCCACCGACGAAAATAAATGAGCAGGTTTTGACAGAAAATGACATCCATGCCAGATATGGGTGTTCTACCAAGCTCGAGCACATTCAATCGCGCGCAACACAGGCGAGCTTTCAAAGCGGAAGCTATGGAAAACGTTCCATCTGCATGATTTGAAAAATAGCGATCAAGCAGCGAACTATCTAAATGCTTAACTTTCTCAGAGGCATATATTCCAAGACGAGCGTTGCTCAAGGCATGTGAACTAATGTCTGTAGCAAAGACACCGTAGCGCTCGGATAAACCCGCCTTGCGAAAGGTCTCTGAGGCCGTTATTGCCATTGAGTAAGCTTCTTCTCCACTGGAGCAACCCACACTCCACAAAGACAAGGTTGCCTCGCTGTCCAATTGGATACGCTGACTCAAATAAGCCTCCAACGTCTCGAAGGAAGGAAGGTGGCGAAAAAACTGAGTGAACTGCGTGGTTAAGTGATTCAGCAGATCAGCCCATTCCCTTGCGCCCGTCACTCCCCGTGTTACATATCGATAGTAGTCTGCGTAATCGTTGATACCCAGCGCTCGCATACGGCTCGTCAAATGGGTCTGAAAAAATGGGCGCCTCGCGATGTCGATAACAATCCCGACACGACTCTCAAGCAAATGCTGCCAAGCGATGAATTCGCTTGGCAGCATTTCCATCGAGGGCTGGAAGCTCCAGCCCTGGGGATGCTCGACATTCGTTGCGATAGCGTCCATACCTCTCGCCGCTCCGTACGAGCTATGCACTTAGCTAGGAGACTGATCTTCTGGCAGCTTGAAGCCCGAAACCGAACGTCTCATTTCATTCGCCATCTTCGCCAGGTCTCCAATGCTACGAGCGGTAGCGGTAGTACCGGCAGAGGTTTGCGAAGTAATTTCCTGAATGACATTCATAGTATTCGAGATGTGACCTGCAGATGACGCCTGCTGACGCGCAGCATTGGAGATGTTCTGGATCAGACCTGCCAACGCTCTGGAAACCTTTTCAATTTCCTCGAGCGCCACACCCGCGTCCTGGGCCAGAGAGGCACCGCGAACTACTTCAGAGGTCGTTTGCTCCATGGAAATAACAGCTTCGTTGGTATCGGTCTGAATCGCTTTTACAAGGGCTTCGATCTGCTTGGTTGCGCCAGAGGAACGCTCAGCAAGACGTTGAACTTCATCGGCTACCACGGCGAAGCCGCGACCCGCATCACCGGCCATCGAAGCCTGGATGGCCGCATTAAGGGCCAGAATGTTTGTCTGGTCGGCAATGTCGTTAATCAAGCTAACGATGTCACCGATCTCTTGGGAGGATTCACCCAGTCGCTTGATCCGCTTGGAGGTGTCCTGAATCTGCTCACGGATGTTATCCATGCCCACGATCGTATTATGTACGACCTGGTTGCCCTTGTTTGCAATGGATACAGAGCGCTCTGCTACCGCAGTCGACTCGGAGGCGTTGGCCGATACCTGGTCAATAGAAACTGCCATTTCGTTAACAGCGGCAGAAGCCCCGGCGATTTCCTGCGCCTGGTGCTCGGAAGCCTCCGCTAGATGAATAGCGGTTGACTGAGTTTCCTGAGCAGCTGCCGATACCTGAACCGCTGTCTGGTTAATGGTTTTAACCAAGTCACGCAACTGGTCGATCGAGTAGTTGATCGAGTCAGCAATCGCCCCTGTAAAGTCTTCGGTAACGGTTGCCTCTACGGTCAGGTCACCGTCGGCAAGGTCTGCAATTTCGTCAAGCAAGCGAAGAATCGCAGCCTGGTTACGCTGGTTCTTTTCATTGGTTTCAGCCAGACGCTGACGTGCTTCTTTTACAATGATAAGACCGATTGAAATAATCGATACCAACGCGATAAGGCCCAGAACGTAGTTACCGAGGACGTTGATACGTCGCTCAGCCGTTACGTTGCCATAACCTTGCGCCAGATCCGACGCTTTGGTCAAAAGCTGCTGTGAACTGGCAAAAATCTGGTTGGCTGCTTCACGAACGACAAGCAGTTCAGAAGACGTACCGAGAATTTCGTCCACGTTGCCGGAAACGAATTCAAACAGCTCGTTAACCTCATTCAAACGGCTAACAGCTTCGGGGTCAGTCACTTTTGCGATGTTCATCGAAGCGTTGCCCTCAAGCATCGCGTTCAAGACACGGCCAAACATACTGGCATCACGACCGAAACTATCGGCGGCCTGAACAGCAGACTGATCGCCAGCCAGCACCTTGTTAACCGAACCGAGAATACGCTCAGCCAGGAGTGACTGACGTTGCGCGACCGCTACTTGTTCAGCGGGTGCCTTACGCTCCAGCAGGATGTTAACGATCTCATCGTACTCTACCTGCAACTGGGGAATCGTCTGGGCAAGCGTAGTCGCAAGCTGATGCAATGATAGTACGGTCTGCTCACTGGCCGTAATGTCATCCGCACTTTTCCGGACACGATCCCATTCAGCCTGTACCGCTTCCATTTGTGGGGCAACAGACAATGAAGAAGGCGGCAAACCTGCTAGCTCATTACCGTTACGCAAGATATCCCAGCGTCTTTCGAACTCGTTACGAGCCGCCTTAAGCTGATTGAATGCCTCGGGCTTACCTGTTGCAGCCTCACTTGCGTTGGTGGAAATACGCTGTGAGAGAACACGCAACTCACCCGCATGCTCAAGATATTGCTTATCGTGGTTGGCTTGCGTACTGAGATACGCGAAGTTTGCGAAAAGCAGAACAATTGAAATGATCAGCGCGACAAAAAGGCCGGCGACCAAAGGACTCGTTTTCCCCGTACTCGTTTTCTTCATTGCTGGCCCCCGCCTGGACCGGTTTATTGCATATTCCTTTGTGATAAAGCCAATTCATTTGGCCCCACAATCCATTGCCCATGCAATTAGATGGCCAGCTTGACTGGCTCTCGTTCAGCATGGATGTGTCCGCCTGCATGTCTTATACAGAGAAGCGTGGCGATACTGATGTTACGTTGTGCGCTAAGCGGCAACGTTTAAAAACTGCTGGTGTTGAACCAGTGCGTGTGGACTGAAAACCAACCACTCCGATTCCCGGGTAAAAACCCCGTGAATAAAAGCCTCTAGCTTTTCTATCGGCGCAGCGGACTTTTCACTGAAGGAAGTGATTGAAAAATGTTGCATACCAAACACTTCATCGACGATCAGTCCAGCATAAATGTCCTGGTGATCAACAACCAGAACACGGCGCTGAGCACGAACAGACGATGACTCGCCGCCCAGAAATCCATTGAGATCCATCAAGGGAAGCAAGCGTCCGCGAACATTGGCTACACCCTTCACCCAGTTTTTTACGCCAGGTAAAAGGGTATAACGAGGCTCATGGAGAATTTCACTTACCTCCCCCATTGGAGCAACAAACAGACGGCCTCCCATACGGAACCCGACCCCGCTCCATGAGCGCACCACCTCCTGCTGAGCAGGCAATCCCGCCGCCAGGTCCCGGCATCGCTGATCGATCTGAGCGAAAAGGGTATAAGGAGTATGGCTTCCATTCATATGAAGATCCTGCCTTGAATGACCTTAAGCGCTGAGTACACCAGCCAAGGTTTTCAACAATGTGTCTTCATCAATCGGCTTCGTCAGATAATCACGCGCACCTTGACGCTTGCCCCAGACCTTGTCGGTCTCCTGATCCTTGGTCGTCACGATAACGACAGGGATCTGGCTGGTTTCGCTGTCTTTGGTTAACTGGCGGGTTGCCTGAAAACCGTTCAGACCGGGCATCACGATGTCCATCAGAACGACATCGGGCTTTTCCTGACGAGCCAAGGCAACGCCATCGGCACCGTTTTCAGCCTTGAGAACCTGATGGCCGTGCTTTTCCAGCATGGCGGTCAGCTTGTACATTTCAGTCGGTGAATCATCGACTATCAAAATTCTAGCCATTTTCGAATCCTACTTGGTCAGTACCACGAACCAGACGCCTCAGGACGTATGCTCGACTGGGGTAAAATTAGGCACATGGTTTTTTATTGCGCCGATCAGCTCTTCTTTGCTGAACGGTTTGGTCAGGTATTGATCGGACCCAACGATCCGACCCTTAGCCTTGTCAAAGAGGCCGTCACGCGAAGAAAGCATGATGACCGGCGTCGATTTGAATGCGCTATTGTTCTTGATAAGCGCACAGGTCTGATAACCGTCCAAACGAGGCATCATGATATCAACGAAAATGATGTTGGGATGGTTATCCGCAATTTTTGCGAGCGCATCGAATCCATCGACGGCAGTAATAACTTCGCAGCCTACTTTCTTGAGAAGCGTCTCGGCGGTTCGACGAATCGTTTTCGAATCATCGATTACCATTACCTTCAGACCTTCGGAGTACTGTTCCATGTTTGCTTTACCACCACATAGGCGAGTTATGACGCCTTTATCAATGCATTCCAGCCCTTTTAAGCTATCGGCTGGAAATCGAATCTTTTTAACACAGTCTACAGGGTCTATCTATTAACCACCGGACTACCGGTTTTTCTTGATAACTAAGCGCGCTATCGCCACTCTGAGCATTCATCAGTGTCGGCCGATCAGAGCCGTCAAACCGTTTGCTTTGGAGAATCGATCAATGAGCATACGCATCGGGATAGTTATGGATCCCATTGCCCATATTGCCTACAAAAAAGACAGTTCCCTTGCCATGTTGTGGGCTGCTCAGGCGCGTGGATGGACACTACATTACATGGAGATGCAGGACCTGTACCACCTTGACGGCAAATCTCGTGCGCGCTGCCGTTTATTGAAGGTACATCAAAATTCTGAACACTGGTACGACCTGCATGATGAGCTGGACATTCCTCTTGCAGACTTAGACGTCATTCTGATGCGCAAGGATCCACCCTTCGACAATGAGTATGTCTATGCTACTTATATGTTGGAACAGGCAGAGCGGGAAGGATCGTTGATTGTTAACAAGCCCTCCAGCCTTCGCGACTGCAATGAGAAATTTTTTGCCACTTTATTCCCAGAATTGACACCCCCTACACTGGTCAGTCGCCGTGCCGACTTGATTCGGGAATTTGCCCAAACCCATCAGGACGTCATCCTCAAGCCGCTCGATGGAATGGGTGGCTCGTCCATCTTCAGACACCGCGAAGGCGACCCGAACCTGTCGGTCATACTGGAAACGCTGACACAGCACGGAACACAACAGATCATTGCGCAGCGCTACCTACCGGCTATCAAGAGTGGCGACAAGCGTGTACTCATGATCGATGGCGAACCCGTGGAGTACTGCCTTGCCAGAATACCGGCTCAAGGCGAAACCCGAGGCAATCTGGCGGCGGGTGGCCGAGGTGTCGCGCAGCCCTTGTCTGACAGCGACAGAGAAATCGCGGCCAAGGTAGGACCTGAGCTTCGCAAGCGTGGCCTACTGTTTGTAGGTCTGGATGTAATTGGCGAGCATCTGACGGAAATCAACGTGACCAGCCCTACCTGTATTCGGGAAATTGATAACGCCTACGATACCCGCATCGCTGAGCGGCTGATGGATGTCATCGAAAAGAAGGTGGCGATGAGACCTGGACGATAGACATTTGTCCCAACTCTCTTCAGACTTCCTCAAATAGTCATCAACCGGCACGACAGGATCGTCCTGCCGGTTAGCAGTTTTCTCATAGCGTAATCTCAACTACTCATCATGAATGCCGCTATCCCAAATACGCTGCCTGCCGCCTCTGCCGTTCGCCCTGCAGACCGTCTTGGCTTTACCCTCTTTATAGCGGCACTGGTTCATGTCGTTCTGATTTTGGGTTTGGGCTTTTCTATGCCGGAACCTAGTGAAGTCAGCAAGTCCCTTGAGATTACACTCGCCTCATTCAAGAGCGACAAGGCGCCGGAGAAAGCGGATTTTCTGGCCCAGGAAAATCAGCAGGGTAGCGGCACGCTTGATAAGGCACTGGCACCTAGCACTACAGAGGAGGTGCCATTCAAAGACAGCGAGATAAAGCCTGCCGTCAAGCCGACTTCCCCTCGGCAAACCACTGAACCCAAGACCCCTAAGGCCGCCGTCACGACCAAGTCGGCACGCCAGGACAAGGCATCTACCCGGAAAGAAAAACCCGAGCCTGAAGCTGTCGCCCGAGAAACACCTCACTTTGATAATTCTCAGATCTCAAGCGAAATAGCCAGCCTTGAGGCCCAGCTTTCCCAAGAGCGTCAGCAGTATGCCAAGCGGCCAAAGATCTACCGGATCAATGCAGCCTCTACCATGAAGGACAAAGGCGCCTGGTACAAGGAAGACTGGCGCAAGAAGATCGAGCGAGTCGGCAACCTGAACTATCCAGAACAAGCCCGCCGCGAACGACTTTACGGAAGTCTTCGCCTGCTGGTCTCTATCAACCGAGACGGCTCGCTTTACGAGGTTCAAATCCTCGAGTCCTCTGGACAAACCGTGCTTGATCAGGCCGCCCTGCGCATTGTGCGCCTGGCTGCGCCATTTGCACCGTTTAGCGGAGACCTCAGCGATATCGACAGGCTTGAAATCATACGGACATGGCGCTTTGAGCGTGGAGACCGACTCGCCAGCCAATAATGTTGTTGAGTTAGGCTTGAAGCTTCCTACGTGAAGCTAGAAACTAGCAGCATGAACGCTAGCACTCCGCAATACCTCAAAAACCATCTTTTGATCGCCATGCCGCACATGGCGGACTCCAACTTTGCCCAGACGCTCATCTATCTGGTTGAGCACGGCGAGGATGGTGCCATGGGCATTATCATCAACAAGCCCAGCGCATTAAATCTGGAAGATGTTCTGGAACAGCTGCGCCCTGATGAAGCGCCGCCGCTTTCCTCGAGAAGCACTGCCATTTATAACGGCGGACCAGTGCAAGTCGAGCGCGGCTTTGTTCTTCATCCATCCGGCCCGCAATTCCAGGCAACACTGGAGCTGGGTGAGCTGGCACTTTCCACCTCTCAGGACATCTTGTTTTCCATAGCCGATGGCCACGGGCCCGAGCAGCACCTGATTGCCTTGGGCTACGCCGGGTGGGAAGCAGGCCAGCTTGAAGTCGAGCTGGCTGAAAATGCCTGGCTTACCTGCGAGGCCGACCCATCCATTCTGTTCGATGTTCCCAGTGAGCTTCGTTTGAAAGCAGCAGCGGCCCAGCTAGGTATCAACCTATCCTTATTGACCAGCCAATCGGGTCATGCCTGAATGATTTCCTCATTTAAACTGGTACTGGGATTTGACTACGGCACGCGCCAGATAGGCGTTGCGGTGGGCCAGCCTGTAACAGGCCAAGCTCGAGAGCTATGCATTCTCAAAGCACAAAATGGTGTGCCGGACTGGTCGAAGGTTGAGAGCCTGCTTAAAGAGTGGCAACCCGATGCGCTGGTAGTGGGCCTTCCATTGAATATGGACGGTACGTCTAGCGAGATGAGTACACGTGCGGAGAAATTCG
The DNA here is from genome assembly GCF_003691465.1 of Pseudomonas sp. LTJR-52. Taxonomy (NCBI): domain Bacteria; kingdom Pseudomonadati; phylum Pseudomonadota; class Gammaproteobacteria; order Pseudomonadales; family Pseudomonadaceae; genus Pseudomonas; species Pseudomonas sp. LTJR-52. The sequence goes on along the minus strand of NZ_CP033105.1, from coordinate 1,499,718 downwards.
CACGACGCCTCAATGGTCGATTCAATCTACCTGTTTACACCCACGATGAGCGCCTGACCACATACGAAGCCAAGGGTGTACGTCTTGCCCAAGGCCAGCGTGATGGTTACCGTGAACGCCCTGTCGACGCCTTGGCCGCTGCCATGCTCCTTGAAGGCTGGCTTACTGCCCAAGCCGAGACGGTCAAACCCGAGCCTCCGCAGGAGAATGCATGAGCACCCCGAATCCTACCGATCTAATTCCGCAAATGGCGGATCAATTGACTCGCCACCTTGAGCGCAAGGGTATTAGCGAACCCTGCTTGGTGGGAATCCGAACCGGAGGTGTCTGGGTTGCTCAAGCGCTACTGGATGCTCTTCAGAATGAATGGCCTCTAGGCACCCTGGATGTTTCATTCTATCGGGATGACTTTACTCAGAATGGGTTGCATCCACAGGTACAACCCTCTGCCCTCCCCTTTGAAATAGAAGGCAGACACCTTGTTCTGGTTGACGATGTGCTTATGACCGGGCGCACCATTCGTGCGGCATTGAATGAATTGTTCGATTATGGCCGCCCAGCCAGCGTGACCCTCGTCTGCCTATTGGATCTGGAGGCGCGCGAACTTCCTATTCGCCCCGACATCGTTGGTCAAACGCTTCCCTTGGGTCCGGATGAGCGCATCAAGCTGACAGGGCCTACTCCCCTGGCCTTTGAACGAAAAGCCCTTTCTTCTGCTATTTGACACTCAAGGCTTACCGCCATGACCAACGCTACGCGTTCCTTGCAACTGAATGCCAATGGTCAGTTGCGCCATTTTCTTTCCCTGGATGACTTACCTCGCCCTTTGCTGACCGAACTGCTTGATACGGCAGACTCCTTTCTTGAGGTAGGCGCACGCGCAGTCAAGAAAGTACCCTTGTTGCGCGGCAAAACGGTATGCAATGTTTTCTTTGAAAACTCAACCCGGACTCGAACCACTTTCGAGTTGGCGGCCAAGCGGCTTTCTGCCGATGTCATCACACTGAACGTTTCGACTTCCTCGACCAGCAAAGGCGAAACACTGTTCGATACCTTACGAAACCTGGAAGCTATGGCGGCGGACATGTTCGTAGTCAGACATGCCGACTCCGGCGCTGCCCATTTTATTGCCGAGCATGTTTGTCCACAGGTAGCAATCATCAATGGCGGCGACGGCCGTCATGCACACCCCACACAGGGCATGCTCGATATGCTCACCATTCGCCGTCACAAAGGTGATTTCGAAAAACTGTCTGTAGCGATTGTTGGGGACATCCTGCACTCCCGCGTGGCGCGCTCGAATATGCTGGCGCTACGGACTCTGGGATGCCAGGACATTCGCGTCGTCGCACCACGCACGCTCCTGCCCATCGGCCTTGAAGGTAGTTATGGCGTAAAAACGTTTACGGACATGACGGCCGGACTGAAAGATGTGGATGTAGTCATCATGCTGCGTCTTCAACGCGAACGGATGCAGGGTGGGCTACTGCCCAGCGAAGGCGAGTATTACAAGCTGTTCGGACTGACCACACAACGCCTGGCTCAGGCTAAACCAGACGCAATTGTCATGCACCCCGGACCGATCAACCGTGGAGTGGAAATAGAGTCGGCCGTCGCTGACGGGAGTCAATCTGTGATTCTTAATCAGGTGACCTACGGCATTGCCGTACGTATGGCTGTTCTATCCATGGCAATGAGCGGGCAAACGGCCCAGCGTCAACTTGAGCAGGAGAATATCTAAGTGACTCTGAGCATTATCAAGGCGCGGATAATAGATCCCGCCACCCGCCTCGATCAAATAACCGATATTCACGTTTCCCAAGGCAATATCATTGCCTTGGGTGAAGCCCCTGTTGGTTTCAAGGCAGAAACTGTAATTGATGCCTCTGGACTGATAGCAGCTCCCGGCCTTGTTGATCTGAATGTGTCGCTCCGCGAACCAGGCCATACCCGAAAAGGCACTATAGAAAGCGAAACGCAGGCAGCGGCAGCAGGTGGTACAACCAGCCTGTGTTGTCCGCCTTCTACCAAGCCCGTACTGGATACTACTGCGGTCACCGAACTCATTCTGGATCGTGCGCAAGCGGCAGGTAAAGCGCGTGTCTTTCCTGTTGGTGCCCTGACAAAAGGGTTGGCCGGAGAGCAACTTGCCGAACTCGTTACATTGCACAGTGCAGGCTGTGTAGCCTTTACCAATGGGCTGGCTCCCATGGCAGGCATGCGCACGCTTCGGCGAGCACTGGAGTACGCAGCGACCTTTGATTTGAAGGTTATCTTTACGTCTCAGGATGCTGATCTAGCAGAAGGCGGGCTGGCTCATGAGGGCCCTACCGCTAGCTTCCTAGGTCTTGCTGGCATACCAGAGACAGCTGAAACCGTTGCCCTATCCCAAAACCTTCTTCTGGTTGAGCAAAGCGGCGTACGAGCACACTTTAGCCAGCTGACCAGCGCCCGTGGAATCGAGATGATTGCTGAAGCGCAGGCACGGGGGCTCCCTGTCACCGCCGATGTAGCGTTGTATCAACTGTTCCTTACTGATGAACGGCTTGAAGGCTTTTCCAGTTTTTACCATGTGCAGCCGCCTCTTCGCACCGAGCGAGACAGGCAGGCGTTGCGTGAAGCAGTACGAAGCGGCGTAGTACAGGCCATTGCCAGTCATCACCAGCCGCATGAAGAAGATGCGAAGCTTGCGCCTTTCGCAGCCACCGAGCCCGGCATCAGCAGTGCAGAACTGTTGTTACCTCTGACCCTGAAGCTTGTAGAAGAAGGATTACTGGATTTATCGACTGCCCTTCACAGGCTAACAAGTGGCCCTGCCTCTGTATTGGATCTGCCTGCCGGTCAGTTATCAGTAGGTACTCCAGCCGATATCGTCCTCTTCTCGCTCGAAGAGCGTACCACCGTAGGCAGGCCCTGGCTTTCACGCGGGCGCAATACGCCATTCATGGACGTAGAGCTGCCGGGAAGGGTTCGCCACACACTGGTTGCAGGCAAGACAACGTATCAGGCCTGAAACCAGCGAACCCGCTGTGTACAGCGGGTTCGCTCATCCCTACCCTAGAATACCGCCTCCTTTCTGCCGATTCTCGATGGAGACCTGATCGTTCAGCGTCCAGAAATCGTACAGCACACCTAACAGGAAAAATCCGCCGGTAAAGAAGTACAGAATGGCCGTAATCCATTTACCCATGTACAACCGATGGACGCCAAAAATGCCTAGAAAGGTCAACAGTATCCACGCAATGCTGTAATTGACGCGACCGCCCTGGAACCGCATATCTGCCTCACGATCCATGCTGGGGATCAGGAACAGGTCGATCAGCCAGCCAACCCCTAGAAGGCCTAGCGTAAAAAACCAAATGGTGCCGGTAACCGGCTTTCCGTAATAAAAGCGATGAGCACCCAGAAAGCCAAAAATCCACAACAGGTATCCAAGCACTTTGCTATGCGTATCGTTTTGGTACTTCATGACAACCTCAGTCACAGAGCGGTAATGTCTGCTTCATAAGCAAGATTTTTTGATTTCACTGGTCATTCTGCCAGTGATTCCAACTGGTATAGAAACCTTTTGCGACATGAACCGCTGATTTTTGATAAATATCTCGACCGGCGGAGCGGAAATAAAACTATCGATCTGATATAAAGTTGCGCGATTTTGATTATCAGGTCCGTCGACAATGCGCTCTTTACTCATTACCTGGCTATCAGCCTGTTTGGTACTGCCTGTGACGGCAGTCCAGGCCAAAGAAGCCGTTAGTGCTCGCGCTGCCGCTCCGGCTCATGCCAAGTCAGCACCACGTGCCAATAAACCCAAGGCACGTACACAACATGTTTATGCTCCTGCCAAGCCCAAGGCGGGAACCCTTGTGCAAGCACATGCTGCCGCTCAGCATGCTGCGGCCAAGGAAAGCACCAAAGTAGTCAACCGCGCAATCGATGTACTAGGGACACCCTACCGTTGGGGCGGCACAACACCTAAGCATGGTTTTGACTGCAGCGGACTCGTGAATTATGTATACCGTGACGTCCAGAATCTTGAGCTACCTCGTACCTCTCAGGAGCTGGCTCGCATGGATGGCATGAAGGTTGGAAAAAAGGATCTAAAACCTGGCGATCTGATCTTTTTCAAGATCCACGGCCGTAACGTTGATCACGTTGCAATCTATATGGGCCATGACCGCTTTATCCATGCACCACGTCGTGGAGAAAGCGTACGAATTGATCATCTCAGCCGCCCCTATTGGAAAACGCGTTTCGCCTCAGCCAAGCGTGTTCTTCCCCAGATGGTCGCCACGAGTGAACAGCAGGTCCGCCCACGTAGTGCGCCTAATCCCCACAAGTCCTAACGATAGCGCTACCGTGAGCCCACCGTTGAGCAGAAGCGGTTGAAGACTTTCTGCAGCCCTTTATACTGTGCACATATACAGCATAAAGGGCTGCTTCATGGAGTTGACCGACAAACTCATCGTTTTGGCTGACGCCGCCAAATATGACGTGTCATGTGCCAGTAGTGGAGCACCCAAGCGCTCATCCAAGGGTAAGGATGGTCTAGGCGCCACAGATGGCATGGGTATTTGCCACAGCTTTACGCCCGATGGCCGTTGCGTCTCCCTGCTTAAAATCTTACTGACCAACTTTTGCCTCTACGACTGCCAATACTGTGTCAATCGTAGGTCCAGCAATGTCCCCCGCGCCCGTTTCACGCCGGAAGAAGTTGTAAAACTTACGCTCGATTTTTATCGGCGCAATACCATCAGCGGTCTCTTCTTGAGCTCAGGAATTATCCGCTCGGCAGACTATACGATGGAGCAGCTGATCCGAGTGGCTCAGTTACTGCGCGAGGAGCATCAGTTTCGAGGTTATATTCATCTAAAGACCATTCCTGATGCAGATCCCTTACTAATCGCCAAGGCAGGGCTTTATGCCGATCGTCTTTCAGTCAATATCGAACTGCCTACCGAATCGGGCCTGACACGTCTTGCCCCTGAAAAGGAGGTTCGCAGCATCAAAAAAGCCATGGGCACGATCCGTCTTGGTCTAGAGGAAACCGCCGCCGAAAAGAATGCGCCACGCTTTGCACCGGCTGGGCAAAGTACGCAGATGATCGTAGGCGCTGATGCTACTGATGACCGGACCATACTGGATACCGCACAAACCCTGTACGGCGCCTATCAGCTGAAACGCGTGTACTATTCGGCGTTCAGCCCCATCCCGGATAGTCCAAACTCCGTCCCCCTCATACCTCCGCCTTTACTGCGCGAACATAGGCTTTACCAAGCAGATTTTCTTATTAGAGGTTACGGTTTTACGGCCACGGAATTACCAACGGAAGGTGGAAATCTCCCGCTGGATATTGATCCTAAGCTTGCTTGGGCTCTGAGCAACCGTGACACCTTTCCCCTTGATCTCAATCAGGCGGAGCCTGCGTTGATTGCTCGGGTTCCAGGCATCGGGATGTTGTCAGCCAAGCGCCTCGTGACATTAAGACAGCAACGGCGTATCCGCTATGCAGATCTCATTCGTCTTCGTTGCAGCCTGGAAAAAGCCAAGCCATTCATCATTGTTCACGATTATCGTCCCAGCTCCATGCTTGCGGAATCCTTGCACCTTCGTACCCAACTCAGTGAAAAGCCTGCCCAATTGGCGCTCTGGTGACCATGCGCACTGTTTCCTTTGACGGCTCGTTTGCAGGTTGGCGGCGCGTAGCCAGACAGTTGCTAGAGCAGGACGTAGCGCCCCATGAAATCAATTGGCAAACCGAGCCTCTATCAAATGATTTGTTCGCTACTGCAGATGCACAGCCATTGGAAACGGCCTCATCAACTATCCGAGTACCCAGGCAACTCGCAGACTTATTGAACCTAGCAGCCTGTTATCGACATCCCCAGCGTTGGGCATTGCTATACCGTGTCCTGTGGCGAGCCGTACGGGGTGATCAAGCGGCAATGCTGGCCGGTGACGAGGATGGTAGCGAATTGCACCGTTGGGCCAAAGCAGTCAGACGAGAAATTCATCATTTACATGCCTTCCTACGCTTTAAACAGCGGGGCGAGCATGCGGGTAACCCCCACTACGTTGCGTGGCATGAGCCGGCTCATGATGTGTTGGCGCTGGCCGCCCCACATTTCTGCAACCGGATGGGGAATACCTCCTGGCTGATCGCCACACCGGAGGCAGCCGCATTATGGGATGGAAAGACATTAACGCTCGAGGCCCCCTGCCCCACAGGACTGGAAGCGCTTGCTAAACAGCAACGTGATGATGGCGAGCGCCTCTGGATGGCTTATTACGCAAGCACATTCAATCCCGCCCGAGCCAACCCCAAGGTCATGACGGGACATATGCCCAGGCGATTCTGGAAAGACCTGCCGGAGGGACCGTTGATCCCCACACTGCTTAGCGAGGCGCGCACCGGTACGCAGCGAACGGCCCAAGCGAAAAGCGTAAGCGAACAGACAGGAAAAACGGTACCTGTATCAGCTGCTGAGGTATTACCGGTACGCGAACAACCAAACACCCTGGAAACCTGCCGTCGCTGCCCGCTCTGGCAGCGCGCCACTCAAGCCGTTCCAGGCGAGGGGCCTCTCAATGCGAGGCTTTTCCTGATAGGCGAGCAGCCCGGAGATCAGGAAGATCTGCAAGGCCGCCCTTTCATGGGGCCGGCTGGGCAGGTACTTGATCGAGCTATTCGAGAGGCAGGCCTGCAGCGGGAATCGCTCTATCTGACCAATGCCGTCAAGCATTTCAAGTGGACGCCACAGGGACGTCGACGCAAACACGTTACCCCTACCGTTGAGATCGCCCCGTGCCGCCATTGGCTCGAGAACGAGCTGGATACCATCAAGCCTGACGTCATTGTTGCATTAGGGGCTACCGCACTGGAGTCCCTGACGCACAGAAAACCAGGCTCATTGAGTGAGTATATGGGTCGTGTTACACAGTGGCAGGGACGGTGGCTAATCGTCACGTATCACCCATCCTATGTTCTACGCGTACCCGAGGAAGCCAGGCAGAAACAGGCCCAAGCAGCGCTTACCGCAGCCCTGGTACAGGCCAGGCAGCTACTTGAGCCTTAAAGGTTATCGGAAACGCTTGCTGTCCTCGCCCATATCCAGGGAGAGTCCTTGAGTAATGTTCGTCAAATGATCCGCATCGGTTTCGGAGCCCAGCTTGATCATCAAGCGCAGATCGTTGGCAGAGTCCGCATGCGCCAACGCATCTTCGTAGCTGATCTCACCGTCGCGATACAACTGATACAAGGCTTGGTCGAACGTTTGCATGCCCAACTCCGTCGAGCGCTTCATGAGCGGCTTGAGCTCATGCACCTCCCCCTTCCGAATCAGGTCTGCCGCCAACGGCGTGTTGATCAACACTTCGATAACCGCCCTACGGCCTTTACCATCAACCGTGGGAACCAGCTGTTGAGCCACAATGGCCTTGAGGTTGAGCGAAAGGTCCATCCATATCTGCTGATGCCGATCAGCCGGGAAAAAGTGGATGATCCGCTCCAACGCCTGGTTCGCATTGTTAGCGTGTAACGTTGCCAAACACAGGTGGCCGGTCTCGGCGAATGCCACCGCATACTCCATGGTTTCCCGAGTACGCACCTCGCCGATCATGATGACATCAGGTGCCTGACGAAGCGTGTTCTTCAGCGCGACCTCAAAAGACTCCGTATCCAGGCCCACTTCCCGCTGCGTCACAATGCAGTTCTGGTGCTGATGAATGTATTCGATAGGGTCTTCAATCGAGATGATATGGCCAGTGGAGTTCTTGTTGCGGTGACCAATCATGGCAGCTAGCGACGTGGATTTGCCCGTGCCGGTTGCCCCAACGAACAGCACCAGGCCACGCTTGGTCATGGACAGCTTTTTCAATGCCTCGGGCAGACGCAACTGATCAAGCGTAGGGATGTTTACCTCGATACGCCGAAGCACCATGCCCACCAGGTTACGCTGATAGAACGCACTTACCCGAAAACGCCCCACGCCTCTAGAGCTGATCGCAAAATTACATTCATGCTTTTCGGCGAACTCCGCTCTCTGCTGTTCATTCATGACGCCAAGGACCACTTCCCGAGCCTGATCAGGCGAAAGCGGCTCCTTGGTTACCGGCAGAACACGACCGTTCACCTTCATGGACGGTGGAACACCAGTTGTAATGAACAGATCGGAGCCGCCCTTTTCGACCATCAGCCGCAGCAGCTTTTCGAATTCCATCAGAAGTTCTCCGGAATCTTGGCTTTCTCACGAGCGCTGTCGCGACTGATCAACCCCTTCGCCAGCAGGTTTTTCAGGCACATATCCAGCGTTTGCATTCCAAGACCACCACCTGTCTGGATGGCAGAGTACATCTGCGCCACTTTGTCTTCACGAATGAGGTTGCGGATCGCAGGCGTCCCAATCATGATTTCATGGGCAGCCACACGGCCCCCGCCGACCTTCTTGACAAGGGTCTGAGAGATAACGGCCTGCAGCGACTCGGACAACATCGAGCGAACCATGGATTTTTCTTCGGCCGGGAAAACGTCCACGATACGGTCGATCGTTTTGGCGGCCGATGTGGTGTGCAGCGTACCAAATACCAAGTGTCCGGTTTCCGCAGCGGTCAACGCCAGCCGGATCGTTTCAAGGTCACGCAACTCACCGACCAGAATGATATCCGGGTCCTCACGCAGAGCAGAGCGCAATGCCTCCGAGAAGCCTAGAGTATCGCGGTGCACTTCCCGCTGGTTGACCAGGCATTTCTTGGACTCGTGAACGAATTCGATCGGGTCTTCGATAGTCAGGATATGGTGATACTTGGTGTTATTCAGGTAATCCAGCATGGCCGCCAGCGTCGTTGACTTGCCGGAGCCTGTAGGACCGGTGACCAACACCAGACCGCGAGGAACATCGGTTATCTTGCGAAACACATCGCCCATTCCCAGCTCTTCCATCGAAAGCACTTTAGAGGGAATAGTACGGAATACGGCGCCTGGCCCACGGTTCTGATTGAAGGCGTTGACACGGAAGCGTGCAATGCCCGGCACCTCGAACGAAAAGTCAGTCTCAAGGAACTCTTCATAATCCTTGCGCTGCTTGTCGTTCATGATGTCGTAGATGAGCGCATGCACCTGCTTGTCGTTGAAAGCGGGCAGGTTGATGCGTCGAACATCGCCGTCGACACGGATCATGGGTGGCAAACCGGAGGAAAGGTGTAGGTCGGATGCACCCTGTCTGGCACAAAACGCCAGCAGTTCCGTGATATCCATGAAGACTCCCTTAATACAAACAAGCAGGTAGAATGCCGCCTTATCAGCAGCGGTATTTAGAGAACGAGGTTGAATGTCAACGATAGCTGAAAATATCGCAACAGTACGCACCCGTATCCAAGCCGCAGCGCAGGCTTGTGGTCGTGACCCTGAGACCGTTGGTCTACTTGCCGTCAGCAAGACCAAACCGGCATCGGATCTACGCGAAGCGTACAACTGCGGGTTACAACATTTTGGCGAGAACTACCTGCAAGAAGCGATCCAGAAGCAGGAGATGCTAAAAGATCTGCCCTTGATCTGGCATTTCATCGGCCCGATTCAATCCAATAAGACACGCTCGATCGCTAGCCATTTCGATTGGGTGCATTCCGTTGATCGCCTGAAAATCGCCCAGCGGCTTTCCGAGCAACGCCCAGAGGACATGCTCCCGCTCAATATTTGCCTACAGGTCAATATCAGTGGTGAGGCCAGCAAGTCAGGATGTTTGCCAGAAGAACTGCCTGAGCTGGCCCGTGCCGTTGCTCAGCTGCCCAACCTCGTCTTACGTGGGCTGATGGCTATACCAGAAGCCGCTACGGAACCTGAGGCGCAGCATGCTGCCTTTTCATCCCTACGAAAACTCAGCGAGGCGCTGAACCTGAATCTTGATACCCTGTCCATGGGCATGAGCCACGACTTGGAAGCAGCGATTGCCGAGGGCGCGACCTGGGTTCGAATCGGTACAGCACTGTTTGGTGCCAGACATTACAGCGCAACCCCTTCGCCTGCTTCTCATTAAGGAATTTACCTATGAGCGATACCCGCATCGCCTTTATCGGCGCCGGAAATATGGCGGCCAGTCTGATTGGAGGTCTGCTCGCACAGGGACTGCCGGCCAGCTGCATTACTGCAAGCAATCCTGACGCTGCACAACGCTCAGCGCTTGAGTCTGACCATGGGATTCAGACATTCACATCTAACCTTGAGGCTGCCCAACAGGCTGATGTAATTGTCCTGTCGGTCAAGCCACAGGTCATGAAAAGCGTCTGTGAGGAACTCTCCAGCGCACTTACCGGCACTCAGCTGATCGTTTCTGTTGCAGCTGGAATCACCTGTGCCAGCCTGACTCAATGGCTAGGCGAGCGTGCCCTGGTGCGCTGCATGCCCAACACCCCGGCACTGCTTCGCCAGGGTGCCAGCGGCCTGTATGCCAATGAGCATGTGTCATCAACCCAGCGTGATCAGGCTGAGCAGTTATTGTCTGCCGTAGGCCTTACCGTCTGGGTAGAAGACGAAAAGCAACTGGATGCCGTAACGGCAGTATCAGGCAGCGGCCCAGCGTATTTCTTCCTGATGATGGAAGCCATGACCCAGGCCGGTGAAGCACTTGGCCTGGACAGGGAGACATCAGCACGGCTGACCCTGCAGACAGCCCTTGGCGCCGCCCAGATGGCCTTGAACAGCGAGGCGTCACCGGCCGAACTGCGCCGCCGCGTCACTTCACCTGGCGGCACTACCGAACAGGCCATCAAAACCTTTCAGGAGGGCGGCTTCGAAGCCCTCGTTCAACAAGCACTTTCAGCGGCTGCACGCCGCTCGGCCGAGCTGGCGGAAGAGCTCGGTAAATAAGGAGTAGTCATGTACGGATTGAATACCGCCCTGATTCTTATTCTGCAAACGCTTGGCAGTCTCTATCTGCTCATTGTTTTGCTGCGCTTCATTCTACAACTCGTGAAAGCAGATTTTTATAATCCCCTGAGTCAGTTCATCGTCAAGGCCACACAACCCTTGCTGCGCCCGCTACGCAGAGTCATTCCAGGCTTTGGCGGCATCGATCTGGCATCACTGGCGCTTGCAGTACTGGTACAGCTGGTTCTCATGGTTCTGCTGCTCCTGCTGACCAACGTTGAAGGCATAAACGGCCTTACCTTGATCACCATGCAATATGGCGTCGGTGGAGCGATTGCCCATCTGTTCATCTGGTCGTTGATTGCCGTGGCATCCCTGTTTCTCAAGGTCTTTTTCTTCGCCATGATCATCAGCGTGATTCTCTCTTGGGTCGCGCCGGGCAGTTACAACCCCAGCGCCCAGCTTGTAAACCAGATCTGCGAACCTGTTCTGGCGCCTTTCCGTCGTCTCCTGCCTAATCTCGGCGGGCTGGATATCTCGCCCATTTTCGCGTTCATTGCGATCAAATTGATCGACATGCTGGTCATCAACAACCTGGCCATGATGTCAGGTATGCCGTCAGTCCTCGCACCGTTCCTGTAAGCGATGGCTCCATCTGTTCGGTGGGGCCTTTATCGTTAACCATTCACACACTTTGCGTGACCGCCTAGAGAATCCCGTCGGGTCTTGATTGACGCAAGACCCGCCTTACGGCACCGTACCGCCCTTTATTACGCTCATGATGATGACAGGGATGGGGTATGGAGCGTCTGTCTCAGCAAGTCGATGCCTACGCGACTTGGAAGCTTGAACTCATACAGCAGATCAATCGCTACAGCGGCTGGCTTGTTCGTAATCGCCTCAATTCGCAAAGCCTTGATGAAACCCTGGCACGCTGTGTTCAGATCCTGCGCGACGATCACATTACGCTAGCATTCGCAGGCGAGTTTTCGCGTGGAAAAACCGAACTGATCAATGCCTTGTTCTTTGCCGACTACGGGCAGCGCATGCTGCCGTCCCAGGCTGGCAGAACAACCATGTGCCCTACCGAGCTCTTCTATGATGTCAAGGCAGAAGCTCCGTATATTCGGCTTCTACCTATCGAATCACGGCTGGATGACCTCAGTATTGCAGACCTGAGAAGCGATACGGCCCGTTGGCAACAGATTGCACTGGATTACCAACAGCCGGACCTCATGGCAGCTGCGCTCGGAAAGGTTGCCGAAACGCGCCTAGTGCCGGTTGAGCAGGCCATATCTCTTGGATTCGATGCCGAGCAGCTGGACAAGCCCAGCAAGGACGGAATGGTCGAAATCCCGACCTGGCGCCATGCGATCATCAACTTCGATCATCCCTTGCTGCGTCAGGGCCTGCGCATACTCGATACGCCAGGCCTCAACGCGCTTGGCAGTGAGCCTGAACTGACACTTTCGATGCTTCCAGCCGCTCAGGCCGTACTGTTTCTGCTCGCGGCCGATACGGGGGTTACAGCCTCTGACCTTCAGCTGTGGGAGCATCACATCAAGCCAACCAGTGACGACGCGGAAGGCTCGCTGTTCGCGGTACTCAACAAGATTGATACCCTTTGGGGCGACCTGAATGGTGACGAATCCGTCGATCATTCTATCCAGCGCATTCGTGAGGTCAGCGCTCGTCATCTGGGCATTCCCATGACGGATGTACTGCCCTTGTCTGCCAAGCAGGCCTTGCTTGCCAAGGTACGCCATGACACAGCGCTACTTGAGCGCAGCCAGCTGGCCGCCCTCGAACGCCTGCTCTGTGACCGTATCGTTGGACACAGAGAGCGTTTGCTACAAAGCCGAGTGGTCAATCAGGTGATTTCACTTCTGGCGAGCAGCCATGCGCTTCTGGGCGAACGCTTCGAGGATATGAAGCGGCAACATGCATTACTGGAAAATGCCGCTACCGGCTCAACGCTGGCAGAGCAGATAGAAAAAACACGTGAGGAGCATGCGCTTTATCACAAGCGGCTACTTAACCTGCGCACCACGCAGCGGATGCTTCAGGGGCAGGCCGTCCTACTCAACGATGCCTTGAACCCGGCACGTCTTGAAAGGCACCTGACCGACGTACGCAATAACCTTGCAGGAAGCTGGACCACGCTAGGCATCAGCGAAGCGATCCATCGCTTCTTCCAAAGCGTCGAACACGACATGTTATCCCTTTACTACGAGGGTGAACGTGCAAACAAGGTTCTTCAGTCGATTTACCAGCGTCACAACGAAGAAAATCCTGGCCATCGCTTGGATGCTCCCCGTTTGCGTGTCAAGGCGCAGATCCGTGCGCTTCGCCAGCTACAGCAGAAGTCGGATCGTTTCCGTCGTCAGATGAAAACGCTGTTTACTGAACAGCGTGTGCTGACTCGCCGGTTCTTTGCAACGCTGGTAAAGGAAGCGGTCTTCGTGCATGAGCAGGCCTGTCGGGAAGCCAAACGCTGGAACGAGGTTGCCCTGCTGCCCCTCATTCAGTTTACCCGCGAGCACAAGCAGTTGCTGGAATCCAATATGCTGGAGCTCAAGGCGCTGACCCAGCAGGCACTGGATACCCAGCAACAGAAGAGTCGTCTGCAAACCTACTGCGAAACACTGGCAGGTCAGCTTGATGAAGCCAACGATATCTTGCGACAGTTGCGCCGCCCTGCTCCGGCCCAACGCCATGCCAAGGTCGTCGCTCTTCCCGGAGTAAGTGTCGCCTAGCCACATCGGGCCTTTATCCGATGCGGCAAGCACCCTGCTTGCAGGATGCTTGCCGCTTGCGATGGCGCTCTTTAGACTGGCGCCCTCTCACGTATAAGAGCCTTAAATGCCCAGCGTCATACCCCCTGATTCCGTAGGCCTGGTTACGCCTCAGGTCCTTCACTTCTCCGAGCCGCTCCCCTTGGCTTGCGGCAGGTCTTTGGCCGAGTACGATCTGGTCATCGAGACGTATGGAGAGCTCAACGAAAACCGTAGCAATGCCGTGCTCATTTGCCATGCCCTGTCCGGCCATCACCATGCAGCGGGCTACCACAGCATGGACGATCGCAAGCCGGGCTGGTGGGACAGCTGTATCGGTCCAGGAAAGCCCATCGATACCCGTCGGTTCTTTGTCGTCGCACTGAACAACCTGGGCGGCTGTAACGGATCAACAGGCCCAGGCAGCGCCAATCCTGCTACAGGAAAGCCCTACGGCGCCGACTTTCCCGTCATTACCGTGGAAGACTGGGTCAATAGCCAGGCACGTCTGGCTGATGCGCTAGGCATTCAACAATGGGCGGCCGTCGTAGGCGGCAGCATGGGAGGCATGCAGGCCCTGCAATGGACCATCAGCTACCCTGATCGTGTACGTCACTGCATGGCTATCGCCTCGGCGCCCAAACTGTCAGCTCAGAACATTGCGTTTAATGAAGTGGCACGCCAAGCCATTCTGACTGATGAAGAATTCCATGGCGGTCGCTTCTATGAGCAGAACGTCGTACCCAAGCGAGGACTGATGCTGGCCCGCATGGTAGGTCACATCACCTATCTGTCCGATGACGCAATGGGGCAGAAGTTTGGCCGCGAACTCAAGACAGACAAGTTGAACTACGACTTCCACAGTGTGGAATTTCAAGTCGAAAGCTACCTGCGCTATCAGGGCGAAGAATTTTCAGGCCGCTTCGATGCCAATACCTACCTGCTGATGACCAAAGCGCTGGATTACTTTGATCCCGCCAGTGCACACGATGGTGATCTAGCCAGAACGTTTGCGGATGCAAAGGCCGATTTCTGCATCATGTCCTTCACGACAGACTGGCGCTTCTCACCGGCCCGCTCACGCGAGATCGTGGATGCTTTGATTGCAGCGAAAAAGAATGTCAGCTATCTCGACATCGACGCGCCACAAGGGCATGACGCTTTTCTTCTACCGATCCCCCGGTACCTGGAAGCCTTCGTTAGTTATATGAATCGCATTGCTGTATGAGGGCCTGAACGTGCGTGCCGATCTGGATATCATCAAAGACTGGATTCCCGCCGGTAGCCGGGTCCTTGACCTGGGATGTGGTAATGGCGAGCTGCTTGCCTATCTGCAGACAAACAAGCAGGTCACCGGCTATGGCCTTGAGATCAACGACGAAAACATCAAGCAGTGCATTCGCAGAGGTGTAAACGTCCTTGAGCAAGACTTGGATAAGGGGCTGGGGAATTTTGCCAGCAACAGCTTTGACATTGTTGTCATGAGCCAGGCCCTGCAAGCGGTACATTATCCTGATCGTATTCTCGAGGAAATGCTGCGCGTAGGCAGAGAATGCATCATTACCTTCCCGAATTTTGGTCACTGGCGCTGCCGCTGGTATCTGGCCCGTAACGGTCGAATGCCGGTATCGGAGTTCTTGCCTTATACCTGGTACAACACGCCGAACATCCACTTCTGTACGTTTGAGGATTTCGAGCGTCTGTGCCACGAACTCAAGGTCAAGGTGCTTGACCGGCTGGCCGTTGACCGTCAGCACCGCCACGGCATTGGTAGCCGCCTGTGGCCCAACCTCCTGGGCGAGATCGGTATTTATCGCGTAACGGGCCAGTCGTTGTAAGACAGGTTCGTCACGCTGATTCAGATGACGTCATGACCCGCCATCTGAATCACGTACATCGACTTTCCAGATTTCATATCATGCGAGCAGGCATTCGCCTGTCTCCGCCTTAAACCAGAGATGACACGACATGATTCAATTGTCCGAGCTGGTGCTGGCCAGCCACAACGCCGGTAAGCTCAAAGAACTTCAAGCCATGCTGGGTAACGCCGTCAAGGTGCGCTCCGTCGGTGAATTCAGTCAGGTCGAACCGGAAGAGACTGGACTTTCCTTTATTGAAAACGCCATTCTCAAAGCGCGTAATGCAGCGCGTGTATCCGGCCTGCCCGCCCTGGCCGATGACTCCGGCCTTGCTGTCGACGCCCTGGGTGGCGCGCCCGGTATCTACTCGGCACGCTATGCAGAAGGACGCGGCGATGCCGCGAACAATGCAAAGCTGCTCAAAGCTCTTGAAAACACTCCTGAAGCCGAGCGTGGCGCTCAATTTGTCAGTGTGCTGGCCTTGGTTCGCCACGCTGATGACCCGCTTCCTATCGTTTGTGAAGGGATCTGGGAAGGGCGCATCCTCTTCGAGGCCCGAGGTGAGCATGGCTTTGGGTATGACCCACTCTTCTGGGTGCCCGAGCGGGACTGCTCGAGTGCAGAGCTGGCACCTGAGGAAAAGAACCGTATCAGCCACCGTGCCCGTGCCATGACTATTCTTCGTGAGCGGCTCGGACTTTGATTCGATCAGCCTCGTTTGAACTGCCGCCCCTGTCGGCCTATATCCATATTCCGTGGTGCGTGCGTAAATGTCCTTATTGCGACTTCAACTCACACGCAGCGGGGCCTGAGCTACCTGAAGAGGCCTATGTCGATGCCTTGCTGGCAGACTTGGATGCGGACCTTGTCCATGTGCATGGCCGACCACTGACCTCCATCTTTTTTGGAGGTGGCACTCCCAGTCTGTTTTCCGCCAGGGCGCTGGGGCGCTTGCTTGAAGGCGTCGAGCGCCGCGTTGCCTTTGCTTCCAATATCGAAATTACCCTTGAAGCCAACCCAGGGACATTCGAGCAGGACAAGTTTGCCGCCTACCGACAGCTCGGCATCAACCGGCTTTCAATTGGCATCCAGAGCTTTCAGGACGCCAAGTTAAAAGCCTTGGGCCGGATCCACGGGCAGGACGAAGCGGTTCGAGCCGCCGAGATGGCACGTCGGGCAGGGTTCGATAACTTCAATCTGGACCTCATGCACGGCCTGCCAGACCAGAGCGTTGCCGATGCGATGGCGGATCTTGAACAGGCGATTTCCCTCGCGCCTACGCATATTTCCTGGTATCAGCTTACCATGGAACCCAATACCGTCTTCTGGAGCCAGCCGCCTGAGCTACCCGAAGACGATACCCTCTGGGATATTCAGGAAGCGGGACAGGCTCGACTTGCGGAAATGGGTTATCGGCAATACGAGACCTCGGCCTATGCCCAGCCTGGACGCCAGGCACGTCACAACCTGAATTATTGGACATTCGGTGATTTCCTTGGAATTGGCGCGGGCGCCCACGCCAAGCTGAGCGCACCTGATGGTCAGATTACTCGCACCTGGAAGACGCGCCTTCCCAAGGACTATCTGGATTCTGCCAAGCATTTCCAGGCCGGTGAGCGTGTACTGACGCCAGCAGAGCTGCCCTTTGAATTCATGATGAATGCCCTGCGCCTGGTAGAGGGCGTTTCAAGTGAGCAGTATACACAGCGAACCGGTCAGCCCTTGGAAAGCCTATCTGGGGCACTGGAAGCGCTACGCGGCAAAGGTCTGCTTGAGAAGGATTCGACCCGGTTGGCCCCTACGTCCCGAGGGCAGCTTTTTTTGAATGATGTGCTGCAGCATTTTCTGTCTGACTAAGGAGACATGACGCTTGGACTACCTACTTAGCCTTATTGCAGAGGCTTCTCGCTGGTGCCGCGGTCATCTGGCCGAGATCGCCCTGGCTCTGATTTCAACCCTGCTGGTAATGTTCGGCACTGAAATCAACAACTGGATGAAGCAGCGCCTGGGCAGTTTGCCTACCTTTGTACGGGTTCCGGTTCTGGCTTCGGCTTCAGTAAGTCTTTACGGCGCGGCAACTACCCACCTGACCCCCTGGGTTGTGAAAGGCTTAGGACAGTTCAACAATTACAGCCTGGCACCCGCCTTGCTGGTCGGTGCTTGTCTGCTGGGTGTTCTAGCCGAGCGACGCTGAGATATGCAGAAAAAGGCCTGACACCTGTCAGGCCTTTTTTATTATTCGGTACGCTCGAACTTTAAATCCCAAACACCGTGCCCAAGTCGCTCACCTCTACGCTCGAACTTGGTGATGGGTCGCTCTTCGGGACGCGGAACATAGCGCTCATCTGAAGCCTGATTCCGATACCCCGGCGCGACACTCATGACTTCCAGCATGTATTCCGCATAGGGCTCCCAGTCAGTTGCCATATGCAGCACCCCACCAACCTTGAGCTTGCTACGAATCAGCTCGGCAAACTCAGGCTGAACGATACGACGCTTATGGTGGCGGGCCTTGTGCCATGGGTCCGGGAAAAACAGCAGGACCCGATCCAGGCTTGCATCAGCAACGCACTGGCGAAGCACTTCCAAGGCATCGCAGCTATAGACACGCACATTGGACAATTGCTGTGTCAGAAGGCCATTCAGCAACGCGCCGACCCCAGGACGGTGGACCTCAACACCAATGAAGTCCTGCTCCGGCGCTGCGGCTGCCATTTCCAGCAGAGAGTGACCCATACCAAAGCCGATTTCAAAAGTACGAGGCGCTTGGCGGCCAAACACAGCGTCGAAATCCTGTAGCCCCGCATCCAGGTCGAGACCGAAGCGGGGCCAGCCTTGGTCATGCCCCTTTTTTTGACCTTCCGTCATGCGTCCCGCACGCATGACAAAGCTTTTGATGGTACGCATTGGGCGTGCGGGGGCGTTATCGAATTCCTGATCGCTCATGGCTATTCACAAAGACAGCACGACCCGGCCTGGAGGCCGGGTCGTTAAGGTTAAGGTGGAATGAAATGTCGGGATCAGCTGATCAGACCTTCCAGAGGTGACGAGGCGGAGGCATATAGCTTGCGTGGCATGCGACCTGCCAGATAAGCCATGCGTCCTGCCAGGATGGCGTGCTTCATGGCTTCTCCCATCAGGACAGGATCCTTGGCGTGGGCAATGGCGGTGTTCATCAGAACGGCATCACATCCCAGCTCCATTGCGATGGTGGCATCCGAAGCAGTACCTACACCGGCATCGACCAGAACCGGCACCTTGGCCTCTTCCAGAATGATGCGCAGGTTGTACGGATTGCAGATACCCAGACCGGAACCGATCAGACCGGCCAGCGGCATAACCGCAATACAGCCAATCTCCGCCAACTGACGGGCAATGATAGGGTCATCACTGGTATACACCATGACATCGAACCCATCCTTTACCAAGGTTTCGGCGGCCTTCAAGGTTTCGATGACGTTTGGGAACAACGTTTTCTGATCCGCCAGTACCTCAAGCTTGACCAGTGAGTGCCCATCAAGAAGCTCGCGCGCCAGACGGCAGGTACGCACAGCTTCAACAGCATCATAGCAGCCAGCCGTATTGGGCAGAATGGTATAGCGATCCGGTGGAATAACGTCCAACAGATTAGGCTCACCGGGATTCTGACCGATATTGGTCCGGCGAACCGCAACGGTCACGATTTCGGCTCCCGACGCCTCGATGGCCAGACGGGTTTCTTCCAGGTCCTTGTATTTACCGGTGCCCACCAGCAGACGCGACTGGTAAGTGCGTCCGGCCAGGGTAAGCGGTGTATCTTGACGATTGCTGTTCATGGCAGATTCTCCGGCGGTCTAGCCGCCACCAATAGCATGAACCACTTCCAGCTGATCGCCGTCCACAAGCGTGGTATCGGCGTGCTGGCTGCGGGGTACGATATCGAGGTTTCGTTCCACGGCTACCCGTTTTCCGGTCAGTTCAAGCCGGACGAGCAAGTCCGCCACGGTGGCACCGTCAGGAAGTTCGAAAGATTCGCCGTTCAATTGAATGCGCATGGCAGAAGCGGTCTGAAATGTATGAAGGGCTGCATTCTAGCCCCTTCTGCCACGATGACCAACGTTGTATCGTCATCTAGGCCAGACGCCAGGCCACCAATCCAAGACAAACCCACCCTGCCAGGAAGGCGAGCCCGCCAAAAGGCGTGACGATGCCCAGCTTGCTGATACCGGACAATGTCAGGACATAAAGGCTGCCAGAGAACAGAATAATCCCTATGGCGAAGAAGGCGCCGGCCAAGCTAACCAAACGTCCCTGCAGATGCGTCGCCAGCAGGGCAACGCCCAGCAATGCCAGGGCATGTATGAGCTGATATAACACGCCGGTCTGGAATACAGCCAGGTGCTCCGGCGACAGTCGCCCTTTCAAACCATGGGCGGCGAATGCACCAAGGCCGACGCCAGTAAAACCAAACACGGCGGCCAGCATGAGAAACGTACGAAGCATGGATAACTCCCAGACAGAATCGAAGCGATCGTTATAATGGACCGCTCATAACTAAAGACCAAGTCGCATGGTGCGCTCTCTTCTACGCCGTCTATTTCGCTACACGCTCATCTTCATGGCTGCGAGCGTACTGCTCGTGTTGCTCTTTCGCTGGGTGCCCCCACCCGGCTCGATGGTCATGGCCGAACGAAAGATAGAATCCTGGATCGATGGCAAGCCCATCGATCTGCAGCGGGAATGGCGGCCATGGCGTGAACTACCGGACAACCTGAAGATGTCGGTGGTGGCAGGAGAGGATCAACACTTTAGTGAGCACTGGGGCTTCGACATGGACGCCATTCGTCAGGCCTTCAGCCATAACGAAGCCGGTGGCTCCCTACGAGGGGCTAGCACGATCAGTCAGCAGGTTGCCAAGAATCTATTTCTCTGGACGGGCCGCAGCTGGGTACGTAAAGGCCTGGAAGCCTGGTTTACCGTGCTGATTGAAACCCTTTGGCCCAAGCAGCGCATCCTGGAGGTTTACCTCAACAGCGTTGAATGGGATTCTGGTGTCTTCGGCGCTGAAGCCGCTGCGCAGCACCATTTCGGTATTGGCGCACCGTACCTGTCGGATCGCCAGGCCAGCCTGCTGGCTGCCATCCTGCCCAACCCTAGGGAATGGAGCCCAACTCACCCTAGCGCTTACGTCAGCCGTCGTGCCAACTGGATACGGCAGCAGGTCCGGCAGTTGGGCGGTAGTGACTACTTGTTGCACATGAAATAAAAAAGGCCCTGGTAATAACCAGGGCCTTTTTTTGATCAACCTGCTAGATAGGACGAGCGGGTCAATCCCAGACGCAAGGCATCCAGATACTGCGTACGCTCGCGTGCAGTCAGCTTTGCCCCGGCTACCTTGTCGCGGTAGTAGGTCATCAGCTCCTCTGGCGAGAGGTGCACATAGCGAAGCATGTCTTCGATGGTGTCATGAGTCTCGATGCCACCATGACGCACAGTGCCATCCGCATCCTGATAGACGTTGACCGAGTCCGTATCGCCAAACAGGTTATGCATATCGCCCAGGATTTCTTGATAGGCACCTACCAGGAATACACCCAACATGTAATCTTCATTCGGACGCACATCGTGAACCGGCAAACTGGTCTCGATACTCTGCTCATCTACGTAATGGTTGATTTTGCCGTCCGAATCGCAGGTCAGATCCTGTAACACCGCGCGGCGCATCGGCTCTTCATCTAGACGCGTCAGCGGCACGATAGGCAGGATCTGCCCTATCGCCCAGGTATCCGGCAAGCTCTGGAAAACCGAGAAGTTACAGATGTACTTGTCGGCCAGCTTATCGTTCAGTTCGTCGAGCACCTGGCGATGCGAACGCTGGCGTGCCTTGAGCTGATTGTAGAGTCGACGGCAAATCGCAAAGTAGCATTGCTCTGCAAGCGCCTTGTCACTCAGGCTCAGGCGACCTGACGCATACTGCGCAGAGGCTTCGCTCACGTACTGGGTTGCACGCCAGTACGTCTCGGTCACCATTTCCGGATCGGTATCACCCAGCAGCTCAACTAGCCACTGCACGACTTCAGGCTTGTCGGAGAAATTCTCGATATCAGGCATGGCGTCGTTGTTGCGCTCGACATCGGTTACCTGCATGACCAGCACGGCATGGTGCGCAGTCATGGCACGGCCACTTTCCGAGAAGATGTTTGGATGTGGGAGGCCCTGACGATCGCAGAACTCCTTGAGCATCCCCACGACCGTCGCGGCATAGTCATCCATGTCGTAATTGATGGAACTGGCGTTACGCGAGTGCGTACCGTCGTAGTCCACACCTAGGCCACCGCCCACATCGACATGATCGACCGGCAATCCAAGCGCGCGCAGTTCGGCGTAATACCGAATGGCCTCACGGAAACCCTGACGATAATCAGCCAGATTGGCAATCTGCGAACCCATATGGAAATGCAGCAGGCGAACCCCCTGCTCGAGTCCTGCCTTGCGGAAACGCTCGATCACGGACAGCAGCTGTGCCGCCGACAGGCCAAACTTGGACTTTTCGCCCCCGGTATCGGCCCATTTGCTGGAAGCCAACGATGACAGGCGAACGCGGAGACCTACCTGCGGAGTCACCTTGAGATCGGCCGCCTCTTCAATCACCAGCGGGACTTCGGACTCCTTCTCGATCACGATGAAGACGTTGTGACCAAGCTTGAGCCCCATCAGGGCCAAGCGTATGAATTCGCGATCCTTGTAACCGTTGCAAACGATGGTGCCCCCCTTGGGCGCCAGCGCCAGCACAGCCATCAGCTCAGGTTTGGAGCCAGCCTCGAGCCCGATCGACACATTACGCGTGGCAATAATGTTCTCAACGACCGCTTCCTGCTGATTGACCTTGATCGGATACAGGGCAGTGTACTGACCACCATATTCCATTCGCTCGATATTGGCATCGAACGCACCGGTCAGTGCCCGCACGCGACCTTGCAGAATGTCAGGGAAGCGCACCAATAGAGGCAGCGAGAGACCCGCCTCGCACAGTTGCCCCACCAGTAGATGAAGGTCGATGGGCTCTCCATCGGGACCATGAGGACGGACTTCGACATTGCCGATGTCATTGATAGCGAAGTAGCCAGCGCCCCAGTGGCGAATGCCGTACACACTACGGCTATCGGCTACGGTCCATTGGCTGCCGTCATCTTTGCGCGTACGTCGTGGGGACATCCGCCAGATTCTCCTGTTGAAAGGTAATAAGGTGTTGACCGCAGATCGCTGCGGTAAGTTTGGATAGATATGGCCTGAACGTGGAACCGTTCGTTTAACCGCCGGACTTCTTGGCTTTGAAACCGCGTTTGGTCAGCTCGTCAATCAGCAGGTCGACATGATCGCCCTGAATCTCGATGACGCCATCCTTCAACGCACCACCAGTACTGCACCGCCGCTTCAGTGTGCTCGCCAATTCTTTCAATTCATCGGCCGTCACAGGCACACCACTAACCGTGGTCACGGTCTTGCCGCCACGACCTTTGGTTTCGCGGCGAACACGTGCAATACCGTCTCCAGCCTGCACGGGGGCCTGCTTACAGAGACAGTCAGCGAGAGGTTTGTTACAAGCCGGGCAATGACGACCACTATCGGTGGAATACACCAGGCCGCCGAGACCGGCAAAGGAAGAGGCTTTCTTGACCACCGGGCATTCCTCACAGGGTCAGGATAGCGACAGGCTGGAGAACCAACCAAGAGCGCCCCACTCTGGCAGGGGCTGCGCATCAAAAGGTCGCGCAATTTACCAGCATTGAACACAAATGCTAAGTACAAATTTGCGTCAATGCTGGATATTTTCATGACAGGCTCACAGAAAACCTGCTGCTGGGCTCATTACCCTTTTCGTGTCGGTGGCGCCATGAATTCCGGCCCTACCGGATCAGTCACATGTCGGGTCAGAATTTTATCGATTTCGTCTAGCTCCTCTTGACTCAGGGACCAGCCGAATGCCTCGTCTACTCCCTCGATCTGCTCGGGCTTTCGTGCCCCCCACAGCGCAATCGTTGGGCCCTTATCAAGAATCCAGCGGATAGCCAGCGCCAAGACCGTCTTGTCATGGCGAGCACGGGCGTAATCCTCCAACGCGGCCACTGCTGCAAGGTACTGCTCAAAACGCGGTGACTGAAACTTTG
Organism: Pseudomonas sp. LTJR-52; assembly: GCF_003691465.1. Taxonomy (NCBI): domain Bacteria; kingdom Pseudomonadati; phylum Pseudomonadota; class Gammaproteobacteria; order Pseudomonadales; family Pseudomonadaceae; genus Pseudomonas; species Pseudomonas sp. LTJR-52. The sequence goes on along the minus strand of NZ_CP033105.1, from coordinate 1,476,077 downwards.
GATCGACCTTGCGCAAATCGTCCCCATCAAACCGTGTCGAGGGTGACATTTTACCGGCTAGCAGGCCGCGGCACAGTGCCCCGTAAGCCAACACCGCCAGCCCGTGATCCTTGGCATAAGGCAGTACGTCCTTTTCGATATCGCGCTCGAACAAGTTATAGGGAGGCTGTACCGCTGCCAGAGGGGCTACATCGCGAAAGGCATCCATCTGCTCAGGCGAGAAGTTGCTGACGCCCAGGGCCAGCACTTTTCCTTCCTGGCGCAGCTTTTCCAACTCGCGGGCAGTCTCGTCAATGGGTGTCAAGGGGTCTGGCCAATGTACCTGGTAAAGGTCGATGTGATCGGTCTTAAGGCGACGCAGAGAATCTTCGATTTCCTGACGGATACGGGCCGGAGTAGCGTTACGGAATGGGCCGTCATCATTCCAGTCCAGTGCGACCTTGGTAGCAATCACTGCTTTATCGCGTATTCCTTCCAGCGCCTTGCCCACGATCTCTTCGGAATTGCCGAAACCGTAGACGGGCGCAGTATCAATTAGATTGATACCACGCTCTACTGCACTGCGGATCGTGGCGATGGCCTTGGATTCATCACTACCGCCCCACATCCAGCCGCCAATCGCCCAGGTACCCAGGGCGATGCGGCTGACGGGACGGGATATACCTTGAATAGTCAATGTTTCAACTGACATGAGACCTCCTGTATGGCTCAGGGGTGGATAGGCTGATAACGCCTGATAAGCGCAAGACATGCGTATGGAGAGGTATTGAACAGGCCGTTCAATGAAAGTTGCCTGGCTGCAGCGCAACACTGCAGCCAGGCGAGGTATCAACCCTGCTCCATCAGCTGGCGCAAGTCGATAATTGCCGCATTAGCGCGGGAGATATAGTTAGCTATCACCAGAGAATGGTTAGCCAGAACACCGAAGCCACTGCCATTGAGAATCATCGGGCTCCAGACCGGCTGCTGAGCGGCCTCCAGCTCACGAATGATTTCGCGCACGTTTACCGTTGCGTTCTTCTTGGCCAGCACATCGGCAAAATCTACTTCGATGGCGCGCAGGATATGAGACAGCGCCCAGGCCTGCCCGCGTGCCTCGTAGAAAACGTTATCTATCTGAAGCCAGGGCGTCTTGACGATACGCTCGTGAACTTCAGGCACCTGTCCGGGGAGCAGATCCTGATTGGGATTGATGTCAGCATCCAGACGAGAGCGACCCACACTGGCGGAGAGCCGTTGTGACAGGGACCCCAGGCGAGTCTCTACGTCGCCCAGCCAGTTACGCAGGTTATCGGCACGCGCGTAAAAGAGCGCACGCTGCTGCTCCTGCCCACCCAGACGCGCCAAGTAAAGGTCAAGGGAGCGAATACCCGCACGATATTCAGACTCCGAAGACGGCATCGCCCAGCTACGGTTGTCAAAGTTGAAGTGTGGCTCGGCCTTGGCCAAATCAACATCTTCCGTTGACTGAGACTGAGAGCGGGCAAAGTCCTTGCGCAGCGCACGGGAAAGATCACGTACCTGCACCAGGACGCCGTATTCCCAGGAAGGCATGTTGTCGAGCCAGAGACCAGGGGGCGCAACATCGTTGGACAGATAGCCGCCTGGCTTGTCGAGCAAAGTGCCCGCCACCATCTTGAGTGTCTCTACCGTGGTATAACCCAGGGCCAGTTTGCGTTGAGCGGCAGCCGCCGCTTCCTGGGCATGCTGCTGGACAGGAAAGCGGTCCGGCTCGCGGCTCCAGTACCAACCCAGGATAAACATCACGAGCAGATAAAGGCCGATGATGATAGCCACGGCGCGCAGCCAGGGGCGGCCGCCAACAGCCGAAGCGCCGTCTGTCCGCCGCCTCCAACTGCTTGTACGATTCTTCCAGTCCAGCATGATGTTATTCCTTATAGTCGACTCCAGCGTTCGACCACGTCTATGACAAGGGGTTGCCGATTAAGTACGCTCGGTAGTGTACATAAGCCGTTCAGCTCTTGGTCCTAATGTTGCTCGATCCTGAGCCGATGACCTAGCAAGGCGATGCTGGTAGGCTCTAGTGATGGCCTATCGCCACCGATCTTTACTCAGGACGAGCCGGACTACCATGAGCGAGCATGACGATCCTTCACTGGACCGTATCAAGAACCATTTTGCCCAAAGGGTCATCACCCAGGCCAGACATGTTCTGGAAATCTGGCAACGCCTGCATCGTGTGGAGTGGAGTACGGCAAGCCTGGAAGAGCTGACCGAGGCCAACAATCGCCTCCTGCGCTATGCCCAGCGATTCGATCAACAGGAGCACAGCCAGCTGGCAGAACGGATTGCTGGCTGTCTTTTGGCCGTCGAGGCCAACCGGGGACGCCTGACCAGTACAACGATTTCAGAACTGAGCCAGCTCATGCAAAGCTTGTCTCGCACTGGCTTACGCCATGGCGATCAGCTGGAAAGCACCAACCTGCCCCCGTTGCGCAAGCCTATTTATATTGCCCTGCAGGATCGGGAGCGCTCTGAGCGCCTAGCCCTGCAAATGGAGTACTTTGGCGTCACGATTCATATCTTCGAAGACGCAGTCACATTCCGCCAGGCTATTTCCGAGCGCCACCCGGCAGTGCTCATCATGGAAGTGGATTTCAACGGCCCGGGCGCGGGTCTTCAGCTGACAGCCGAAATCCAGGCGAACCTGACTATCAAGCTGCCAGTGCTGTTCTTCAGCCATGAAGAAGCCGACACCGCCATGCGTCTGGCAGCCGTACGCGCGGGTGGCCACGAGTTCTATACCGGCACCCTGGATGCCTCGCACCTGCTTGAAAAGGTCGAAACGCTGACCCGCGTCGCCTATTACGACCCGATCCGCGCCCTGATCGTCGACGACTCGCGCGCCCAAGCGATGCATACGGAGATGTCTTTAAACAGTGCCGGCATCGTGACTCGCACCCTGCTCAACCCGACTGCCGTGATGCCGCATCTTGCCGAGTTCAACCCGGACCTGATCATTCTGGACATGTATATGCCGGAGTGCATGGGGACGGAGCTGGCCAAGGTCATCCGTCAGCATGAGCGCTACGTAAGCGTCCCGATTATCTACCTTTCGGCTGAAGGTGATCTGGACAAGCAGCTGGATGCCATGAGCGAAGGCGGCGATGATTTTTTGACCAAGCCGATCAAACCCCGCCACTTGATCGCCACCGTGCGTACACGCGCCGCCAGGGCACGTAACCTCAAAGCGCGCATCGTTCAGGACAGTCTGACAGGCCTGTATAACCATACCCACATTTTGCAGCTCCTGGAGGACGCGAGTTTTCTGGCTCGCCGACGCAGCAAAAGCCTGTCGTTTGTCATGCTCGATATCGATCACTTCAAAAAAGTGAACGATCAATATGGCCATCCTATGGGGGATCGCGTCATCAAGAGCCTGGCCCTGTTTCTGAAACAGCGCCTGCGCAAGACCGATCATATCGGCCGTTACGGTGGCGAGGAATTCGCCGTGGTGCTGCAGGACACCGATAGCCAGAATGCCCTGCGACTGATCGATGAAATCCGCAAACGGTTTTCAGAAATTTGCTATCCAGCCCAGCAGGAAAGCCTCTTCTGCACGTTCAGCGCAGGGGTTGCACAGCTGCAGCCCGACCAGGACATCAAGAGCCTGGCCAGGCAGGCTGATGAGGCGCTTTATCAGGCCAAGCGCGGTGGGCGTAACCGCGTGGAAATCTATCAGCCCCAGCCGTCAGCCTGACAATCCATCACGCATATGGAGACAATTCCTGAGGGCTAGCGGCGAACGCTTTCGGTATCATGGACGGGAGTTTTACCTGCCGAGAGTGTCATGCGCCGCCTGTTATTTCTGCTTTTGCTGATTATCGCCCTGCCCGTCTCTGCCGGCCTGTTTGACGGTAACCGTCCTGCATCGACTCTTGGCGCTTCAAGTAACGCCAGCGATTTTCTGCCTGTTGACCAGGCGTTCCGGCTGGAGCAGCTCGAATCCACTCCTGATAAACAGGTGCTGCGCTTCATTATTGCGGACGGTTATTACCTGTATCGGCATCGCTTTCAATTCAGCACGCAACCTGAAGGCCTGACACAGGATATTGCCTTGCCGGCTGGAGAACCCAAGCATGATGAGTGGTTCGGTGATGTACAGGTTTATCATCATGTAGTGGATATCGAGGTCCCGCTGGCACAGGCAGGCGTATCCGGACAATTGTCCATTACCTACCAGGGCTGCGCTGACAAAGGTCTGTGCTATCCGCCGGAAACCAAGCAGATCGCATTGGGTGGCGCCTCTGCCTTACCCGCTCCCGTGCCCTCTTCAACGACAGTCGAACCCGCGTGGCACTGGCGTGACATGCTCCTGTTTTTCCTGGCAGGCCTGGGGTTGACCTTTACCCCTTGCGTACTGCCCATGCTGCCTATCATGTCTTCAGTCCTGCTTCACGGTCGGGACAGAAGCTCTCATACCGCAGGCCGCGGGTTATTTCTTTCTCTGGTGTATGTCGTGCACATGGCAGGGTGCTTTGCCCTCCTGGGCTCGCTGATGGGGCTTTTTGGCGCAAGCCTCAATCTGCAGGCACGTCTGCAGTCGGCCTGGGTGCTCGTTCCCTTTGCTGCATTCTTCGTAGCCTTTGCACTGGCCATGTTTGGACTGTTCGAGCTTCGCCTGCCCGCCTTTATCCGAAACCCAGTCGACCGCCTGGCCAGTGGCGCGAAGGGCGGCTCCGTACTAGGTGCAGCCACGCTGGGCGTTCTTTCCAGCCTGTTGGTATCGCCGTGTGTCTCGGCGCCACTGGCGGGTGCATTGCTCTACATCAGCAGCAGTGGTGATGCGTTAGGCGGTGGACTCAAGCTGTTTGCTCTGGGCTTGGGGATGGGTACTCCACTTATTCTTTTTGCTACAGGCGGTGGGGCTCTCCTACCCAAATCCGGTGCCTGGATGGTGGGTGTACGAAACGCCTTTGGCGTTCTGCTCCTCGGAGTAGCCGTCTGGATGCTGGAACGCTTGCTGCCCGGCCCTGTGGCATTGGCCCTATGGGGCTTGCTGGCCGGCGGAACCGGGCTGTTCCTTGGAGCCTTGGAGTTGACACCCAAGACTCCCCGTCAAAAGCTGGCTCAGCTTTTGGGACTGGCCTTGCTGGTCTATGCCGTAGCGGCATGGATTGGTGCGCTGCAAGGCCGCTCAGATCCGCTTCGCCCGCTCACAGTGACCTCATCTCCTGCCACCCTGTCTAGCAGTACCAGCGCCTCGAATTGGCAGACGGTCAGTACGCCCGCCGAACTGGATGCTGCCTTGAAGGCCGCAAAGGATGCGGGGCAACCTCTTCTGCTCGACTGGTATGCCGACTGGTGCATCAGCTGCAAGGTAATCGAGCGTGAAGTGTTCAACGATCCTGCCATCATGGCCCGGCTGACTGCCTTTCGTCTGATACGCTTCGACATTACGGCCAGCAACGCACAACAGCGTGCGCTTCTGGATCGTTACCACCTCTTTGGCCCGCCCGCGATCCAGTTTTTTGATCGCAAGGGACAGGAAGCCCAAGACCTGAGGGTCATTGGTGAAATCGGCGCAGATGCGTTTGCCAAACACCTCGAACGCGCTCAAGAAACCTTATAACCCCCAATTAGATAAAATTTCGCCCAACGTGCTGGCATTTACAGCAAACATCGGGCGACTGGACAGTCAGCGAGCAATGCGGCATAGTCCGCGGCCATCGCTTTGCCTGTTGAAGGATGTCGTCATGGCTACGCTGCTGGTCCTGCATGGACCCAACCTGAATCTGCTGGGCACCCGCGAGCCGGGCGTCTACGGCGCGGTCACGCTGGATGAAATCAACCAGGATCTCAAGTGTCGCGCGGAAGCGGCCGGACATACACTGGACTATTTCCAGAGCAATGCCGAGCACCAATTGATCGAACGAATCCATGCCGCTCGTCATGAAGGCGTGGATTTTATTGTGATCAATCCTGCTGCCTTCACTCACACCAGCGTTGCGCTACGTGACGCATTGCTGGCTGTGAGCATCCCATTCATCGAGGTGCATCTTTCAAACGTGCACAAGCGAGAACCCTTTCGTCATCACTCCTACTTTTCAGACGTTGCCGTAGGGGTGATCTGCGGTCTCGGTGCCAGCGGTTATCGCATGGCGCTTGACGCTGCAATCGAAATGACAGGCAAGGCACAGAACGCCTAGCCGCTGCATAACCGGGCATTGAATCGACACCTCGATGTGCCCGACAAAAACTTAAACGTAACAGACCTTAGGGGAGTGCCAACGTTAATGGACATTCGTAAAGTCAAGAAGCTGATCGAACTGCTGGAAGAATCCGGAATCGACGAACTGGAGATCCGTGAAGGCGAAGAATCCGTTCGCATCAGCCGTCAGAGTCAGCGTGCTGTACAGACTGCTGTCTACGCTGCTCCGCCCGTCGCTGCCCCGGCTGCTGCACCCGCTCCGGTTGCTGCCCCGGCTGCCGAAGCACCCGCTGCGCAACAACTGACAGGCAACGTGGTTCGCTCGCCCATGGTAGGCACTTTCTATCGCGCCTCCTCTCCTACCTCTGCGCCCTTCGCCGAAGTGGGCCAGGCCGTGAAGAAAGGCGACATCGTCTGCATCGTGGAAGCCATGAAAATGATGAACCACATCGAAGCCGAAACCAGCGGTACCATCGGCGCTGTCCTGGTCGAAAACGGCCAGCCGGTTGAGTTTGACCAGCCGCTGTTCACCATTGTCTGATCGACAGGAGTCCGCGATGCTGGAAAAAGTCCTGATCGCCAACCGCGGGGAAATTGCCCTGCGTGTGGTTCGTGCCTGCAAGGAGTTGGGCATCAAGACGGTGGCCGTACACTCCACCGCTGATCGTGAGTTGATGCACTTGTCCCTGGCCGACGAATCGGTCTGCATCGGCCCCGCCCCGTCTCCTCAGTCTTACCTGAACATCCCGGCCATCATCAGCGCAGCTGAAGTTACCGGTGCCACTGCTATTCACCCTGGCTACGGTTTCCTGGCAGAAAATGCCGACTTTGCCGAGCAGGTCGAGCGCTCCGGCTTTACCTTTGTCGGTCCGACCGCAGACGTGATCCGCCTAATGGGCGACAAGGTCTCCGCAAAGGAAGCGATGAAAAAGGCAGGCGTACCCACGGTTCCCGGCTCCGATGGCGCGATGCCAACCGACGAAGCCGAGTGCCTGCGTATTGCACGCGAAGTGGGCTACCCCGTCATCATCAAGGCGGCTGGCGGCGGCGGTGGCCGTGGCATGCGCGTTGTTTACGAAGAGTCCGAGCTGATCAAGTCCATCAGCATGACTCAGACCGAAGCAGGCGCTGCGTTTGGCAACTCTACGGTTTATTTGGAAAAGTTTCTGGGCAACCCGCGTCATGTGGAAGTTCAGGTTCTGTCCGATGGCCAGGGCAATGCCGTTCACCTGTTCGACCGCGACTGCTCGCTGCAACGTCGTCACCAGAAAGTCATTGAAGAAGCACCTGCCCCGCAGATCGACGAAAAGGCACGTGCCGAAGTACTTGCCCGCTGCGTTCAGGCCTGCGTTGAGATCGGTTACCGCGGTGCCGGTACGTTCGAGTTCCTCTATGAGGACGGCCGTTTCTACTTCATCGAAATGAACACGCGCGTTCAGGTGGAGCACCCGGTTACCGAGATGATTACCGGTGTCGACATCGTCAAGGAGATGCTGAGCATCGCCGCTGGCAACAAGCTGTCGATCAAACAGGAAGACATCAAGATCACCGGACACGCCATCGAGTGCCGGATCAACGCGGAAGACCCCAAGACCTTCATGCCCTCGCCTGGTTTGGTCAAGCACTTCCACGCGCCGGGCGGCAATGGCGTACGGGTCGATTCGCACCTGTACAGCGGTTACAAGGTTCCGCCGAACTACGACTCGCTGATCGCCAAGCTGATCACCTGGGGACGTGACCGTGACGAGGCCATGGCCCGCATGCGTAACGCGCTGGATGAACTGATTGTCGATGGCATCAAAACCAATGCCGACCTGCATCGCATGCTTACACGCGATGAAGCCTTTAGCAAAGGCGGTGTGAACATCCATTATCTGGAGAAGAAGCTAGGCTTGAAACACTGATAGCCTTGCTTGAAGCCCGGGCCGCACATGCGGCCCGTTGCTTTTTAAACTACCCATTTACGTATTTGAAAGGTTTCGCCATGCCGTGGCTGCAAGTCCGACTCGCCATTACCCCTGATCAGGCAGAGCCCTATGAAGACGCCCTGCTCGGCCTGGGTGCTGTTTCCGTGACATTCATGGATGCAGAAGACCAGCCCATTTTCGAGCCGGACCTGGGCACAACGCCTCTTTGGAGCAAGACGCATCTGCTGGCCCTGTTCGAGTCAGATATCAATGAGCAGGACCTGGCGAAACACCTGACACTTATTGCAGGCACCGACGCTGATTTTCATATCGAGCATATCGAGGATCAGGACTGGGAACGCAGCTGGATGGATAACTTCCACCCCATGCGCTTTGGTCAGCGTCTATGGATCGTACCCAGCTGGCATGAAGCGCCCGAGCCGGGTGCAGTCAACCTGCATCTGGATCCCGGGCTTGCTTTCGGTACGGGGACGCACCCCACCACTGCACTGTGCCTCGAATGGCTGGATGGACAGCCACTTGAAGGCTATCAGATTATCGATTTTGGCTGCGGCTCAGGCATTCTGGCCATCGCGGCACTACTGCTGGGCGCAACGCGCGCCGTAGGAACAGATATCGACGTACAGGCGCTTGAGGCCTCCCGCGACAATGCCAACCGAAACGGCATTGACCCAGCCCGCTTCCCGGTCTACCTGCCAGCCGACATGCCGAACGAACCGGCTGATGTCGTCGTTGCTAACATTCTGGCCGGCCCGCTTGTAAGCCTCGCGCCACAATTGAGCTGCCTAGTAAAATCGGGGGGCCGACTGGCCTTGTCCGGCATTCTGGCGGAGCAGGCGGAAGAGGTACGCGCCGCCTACAGTGCCGATTTCGAGCTGGATCCTACGGCCGAGCGCGAAGGCTGGATCAGAATTACGGGCATAAAACGCTAAGATGAACGACGTGCGGCAAAAAGTGGCTTCAACGAGCCACTTTTCAGCCTTGAGCGTTAGAGTAAACTAGTCGGCTTTTCCGCAGGACCAGACCAGATCGCCATAATGACTGAAACCTACGTCACTCAATGCCCGCATTGCAGTACTCGCTTTCGAGTCAAGCAGGAGCATTTGGCGATTGCCCAAGGCAACGTGCGTTGCGGCGCCTGCCTTGAAATCTTCGATGCCACTCAGCATCTCGAAGGATTGCCGACACCGCTCAAGCCCGTCATCGAGTCGACAGCCGTCGTCATTCAGCCTGCGCCCCCTATGGTTCAGTCACCTTCGACGCAGCCCCAGTCTATCAGCCATGTTTCAGATGCTGCCGAAGCAGTGCCCAAGCACCCTTCGGACACTCTATTGATCCATGACGACCTGGATCTGGACGGGCTTGACCTGGATGAAGAGCTGGCCAAGCTGGACGCCATGGAGTCGGCGCAACGCCTTCCTCCCCTGCCAACATTTGGGCAGCAGAAACCCGCCTCGAAAGCCACACCGGCTTATGATGAAAGCTGGGCTGAGGCCCTGCTGCGCGAGGAAAATGCAGAATCTGACAACGAGCAGCGCCAGGAACCGACCTTAACGCTCGACACCATCGAGGAAGATCATGCTCATGAAGAGCCCTCGCTAGGGCTACATGCCTCGCATGAGGCAGACGAGCCCGAGTTTGAATCATCTCTGAGGGCTGACGAGAAAGACGATCACGATCAGCCGATCGAAGCGGCCGAACCTCATGTGGGTGACACGGCGCCCTCTGACCGGGAAGCCACGCCTGTACGTGCCGAGCCCGCTTTGCGTAACGACACGTTGCTCGACCTTCATGACGAGCCATTGCAGCTCGACTGGCAACCGCCGAAGAAGCAGTGGGCCAAGCGGCTCGGCTGGGTGCTGTTGAATCTGGTTGCCCTGTTTGGTTTGTTTGCTCAGTACGTTGGCTTTCATTTCGACGAGCTGGCGCGTCAAGACCAGTATCGTCCCTGGTTTGTTCAGTTCTGCGCGTGGGCGGACTGCAAGGTTCCGTCCAAGGTCGATGTAAAACAGATCCGTAGCAGCAACCTGGTTGTGCGCAGTCACCCAGAGTTTTCAGGCGCGCTACAGGTCGATGCGATCCTGTATAACCGGGCAACGTTCTCACAGCCCTTCCCGCTTCTGGAACTGCGCTTTGCCGACCTGAATGGGCAGCTCATTGCCAGCCGTCGGTTCAAGCCGTGGGAATACCTGGGCGGCGAATTGAAAGGACAGACTGAGATGCCACCGCAGACACCTATCCATATCTCGCTGGACATTCTTGATCCAGGCAGCCGAGCTGTAAATTACAGCCTCAGCTTTCATTCGCCCGAGTAAAAAACACTCCAATATGGCAAAGGTGTCCGGGCCAGGCTGAACTGTTCAGTTTTTGTTCAATTCAGCCTTTATCCGGACACGGCGAGCGGGTATCATTGCCGACCCTTTTCCAGTACACCCGTACCTCCAAAGCGCCTGCAGTTGCTATTGGATAAGGTAATTTCGGCCAGGGAAACTCATGTCGATGGTACGCATCGGCCCATATACATTGCCCAACCCACTGATCCTCGCGCCAATGGCCGGGGTGACTGATCGCCCATTCCGCCAGCTGTGTCGTCAGCTTGGTGCAGGTCTGGTCGTATCGGAAATGGTAACTAGCGACGTTCGTCTGTATAACAGCCGCAAGTCACGGCTACGCCTGATTCACGACGGTGAGGCCGAGCCGCGCTCGGTGCAGATTGCCGGCGGCGATCCAGCCATGCTGGCTGAAGCGGCACAGCGCAATGTCGAGCTGGGTGCACAGATCATCGACATCAATATGGGTTGCCCGGCTAAAAAGGTCTGCAACAAGGCAGCCGGTTCGGCGCTGATGAAAGATGAAGCGCTGGTAGCCGATATCCTGGATGCCGTCGTAGCCGCCGTTGACGTGCCCGTCACGCTCAAGATCCGTACAGGTTGGGACCGTGAACACCGCAATGGCGTGACGATTGCCCGCATTGCAGAACAGGCCGGTATTGCGGCACTCTCCGTGCACGGACGGACGCGGGCCGATCTGTATACCGGGACAGCGGAATACGACACCATCGCTGAAATCAAGCAGGCGGTTTCCATTCCGATTTTTGCCAACGGTGACATCGACTCACCGGAAAAGGCTCGCTACGTGCTGGACCATACCGGTGCCGATGCCCTGTTGATTGGCCGTGCGGCGCAAGGGAGACCCTGGATCTTCCGAGAGATCGATCATTACCTGCGTACAGGCCAGCATCTGCCGGCACCGACCCTTGGCGAAGTGGAACAGATCCTGCTGGGCCATTTGTCCGAGTTGCATGGTTTCTACGGCCCCGAAATGGGCGTACGGATCGCTCGCAAGCACGTAGGCTGGTATCTTTCAGCTCTTCCTGGCGCCCAGGACTTTCGCGCTCAGTTCAACCGTCTCCAAGATATGGACGCACAACACGCCAGCATTTGCGCCTTTTTCGCGCAGTGCCCATCTGATGGGAAGGAAGTGGCATGACTTCGTTGACCGATAACTCTATGACTGGAATCACGCCTGTGAGCGACAATGCCAATCTGAAGCAGCACCTGACGGCACCGCTGCAGGAAGGCCAGACCCTGCGAGACAGCGTTGAAAAGGCGCTTCGCAACTATTTCGCTCACCTGGACGGCCAGCCGGTTACCGATGTCTACAACATGGTGTTGTGTGAAGTCGAAGCCCCCTTGCTGGAAAGCGTAATGAATTACGTCAAGGGCAACCAGACCAAGGCGTCTGAGATGCTCGGCTTGAATCGCGGCACCCTGCGCAAAAAGCTCAAGCAATACGATCTGCTCTGATTCTCATGATGTCCAGAGCCGGTCGAGCAAGGTCCGGTTCTGGACAGCCCTTCCTCTCGCCTGACCGATGGACTTTGTGATGACAGACCAAACCGCCCGCCTTCCCGTTCGCCGTGCGCTGATCAGCGTCTCCGACAAGACTGGCGTCGTTGATTTTGCCCGAGAGCTTGCAGCATTAGGTGTCGAGATTCTTTCGACTGGCGGCACCTATAAATTGCTGCGCGACAATAATGTCCCGGCAGTGGAGGTGGCGGATTACACCGGCTTTCCAGAAATGATGGACGGTCGCGTCAAGACGCTGCATCCCAAGATTCATGGTGGCATCCTGGGTCGCCGCGGTACGGATGATGGCGTCATGGGTCAGCACGGCATCCAGCCGATTGATCTGGTAGCCGTTAACCTCTACCCCTTCGAGGCAACTGTAGCCAAGCCAGACTGCGACCTGCCGACTGCCATCGAGAATATCGATATTGGCGGTCCGACCATGGTTCGCTCAGCCGCGAAAAATCATAAGGACGTTGCTATCGTCGTCAATGCCGGCGATTACGCTCAGGTCATCGAAAGCCTCAAGCATGGCGGCATGACCTATGCACAGCGTTTCGATCTGGCCCTGAAGGCCTTCGAACATACATCAGCCTATGACGGCATGATCGCCAACTACCTGGGCACGATTGACCAGACGGCCGAAGTATTATCCACCCAGGGCCGCGGCAGCTTTCCCCGTACCTTCAATACCCAGTTCATCAAGGCGCAAGAGATGCGCTACGGTGAAAACCCGCATCAGAGCGCTGCTTTCTATGTAGAAGGCAAGCCCCAGGAAGCCAGTGTCGCCACGGCGACCCAGCTTCAAGGCAAGGAGCTTTCCTTTAATAACGTGGCTGACACCGATGCAGCCCTGGAGTGCGTAAAGGGCTTTGATGCTCCAGCCTGCGTTATCGTCAAACATGCCAATCCCTGTGGCGTTGCGGTAGCCTCTGAAGAGGATGGCGGCATTCGCAAGGCCTATGACTTGGCATATGCCACTGATAGCGAGTCTGCCTTTGGCGGCATCATCGCTTTCAACCGCGAGCTGGATGGCGAAACGGCTAAGGCGATTGTCGAGCGCCAGTTCGTCGAAGTCATCATTGCACCCAAGGTATCAGCTGCCGCTCGGGAGGTCGTCGCAGCCAAAGCCAATGTTCGACTGCTGGAATGCGGCGAATGGAGCACCGATCGCGTGGGCGGCTGGGACTTCAAGCGAGTAAACGGTGGCCTGCTGGTACAGAGCCGCGACATCGGTATGATCACTCAGGCCGATCTCAAAATCGTTACTCAGCGCGCGCCCAGTGAGCAGGAAATCCAAGACCTGCTGTTCGCTTGGAAAGTCGCCAAATTTGTGAAGTCCAACGCCATCGTTTATGCCAAGCATCGCCAGACCGTAGGCGTAGGAGCTGGCCAGATGAGCCGCGTCAACTCTGCCCGCATCGCTGCCATCAAGGCCGAGCATGCCGGACTGGCCGTGCAAGGAGCCGTCATGGCATCCGATGCCTTCTTCCCCTTCCGTGACGGCATCGACAATGCTGCCAAGGCCGGCATTACCGCCGTGATTCAACCCGGCGGCTCGATGCGTGACGCGGAAGTCATTGCGGCTGCCGATGAAGCAGGCATGGCCATGGTCTTTACCGGCATGCGTCATTTCCGTCACTAATCAAACCGGCTTTGCCGTATTGTCCGGAGCCTTGATCTGCCACTGCGCAGACGAGAGGCTCTGGACATCTTGCATCACTGCGGGCTCATGCCCTGGCCGGCATGAGCCCTAGAAGGAGCGAACATGAATGTATTGATCATTGGCAGCGGCGGACGAGAACACGCGCTGGCCTGGAAGGCGGCACAGGATCCTCGCGTTGAAAAGGTATTCGTTGCGCCGGGTAATGCGGGTACGGCCATCGAAGATAAATGTGAAAACGTCGCTATTGATGTCCTGGCCCTGGAGCAACTGGCGGACTTTGCCGAGAAAAACGTTGCCCTGACAATCGTCGGACCAGAAGCCCCTCTGGTAAAAGGCGTCGTAGACCTGTTTCGCTCACGTGGCCTGAAGTGCTTCGGCCCTACGGCAGGCGCTGCCCAGCTGGAAGGATCCAAGGCCTTCACCAAGGATTTCCTGGCCCGCCACCAGATTCCTACAGCGGCATACCAGAACTTTACTGAAATTGAGCCTGCCCTCGCCTACCTGCGTGAAAAGGGCGCACCTATCGTAGTCAAGGCCGACGGCCTTGCTGCAGGCAAGGGTGTGATCGTCGCCATGACGCTTGAAGAAGCTGAGGCTGCCGTACGTGACATGCTGTCAGGCAATGCCTTTGGCGATGCGGGTGCTCGTGTTGTTATTGAGGAGTTCCTGGAGGGCGAAGAGGCCAGCTTTATCGTCATGGTCGACGGCCATAATGTACTGCCCATGGCGACCAGTCAGGATCACAAGCGGGTAGGCGATGCGGACACTGGCCCAAATACCGGCGGCATGGGTGCGTACTCACCTGCTCCGGTGGTCACAGCTGATATTCACCAGCGCATCATGAAGGAGGTAATCTATCCCACCGTACAAGGTATGGCTGCTGAAGGTCATGTCTATACCGGTTTTCTGTACGCTGGCCTGATGATCGACAAGAACGGCGCTCCCAAGGTCATCGAGTTCAACTGCCGCTTTGGCGATCCTGAAACGCAGCCGATTATGCTGCGCCTGCAATCCAGTCTGGTAGCACTGGTCGAGGCAGCGCTGGCTGAGCAGCTGGATACGGCTGATGCCCAGTGGGATCCTCGACCCAGCCTGGGTGTCGTACTGGCAGCAGGTGGCTACCCTGGAGATTATGCCAAGGGAGACACCATTTCCGGCCTGGAACAGGCAGTCACTGCCGACGGCAAGGTCTTTCATGCTGGTACAGCATTAGCCCAGGATCAGGTCGTGACCAGTGGTGGCCGCGTCCTGTGCGCCACGGCACTAGGTGACTCCGTGGCTCAGGCACAGCAGAATGCCTATGCCCTAGCCAGACAGATCAACTGGAACGGCTGCTTCTACCGCAACGACATCGGTTATCGTGCGATAGCTCGCGAACGCAGCTAATACCACTGCCGGACGTCACGAAGATGTCCGGCAGCATTTATCCCTGCTGGTCGGCTCGCTATACTTTGAATTCAACTTACGAAGGGAATTTTCGTGCGCCGGCTCAGGACCGCCATCTGTTTGTTTGCCAGCGTTATGCTGGCTTTCCTGTATGCCTCGTTTCCTGCAGCTGCCGACGAAATGGCGGCATGGTCACGCCTGGATGATCCAGAGGGTAGCCTGCAGCTGAGCGATGTACGTGAGCGACTTTCTGAGTTCAGATCGCTCCCAGGCCAGGAAACCCATCGTCCGGCTGATGAAGGAGCAATCTGGCTCTATACTCGCCTGCCCGCCTCGGATGCCTCACGCGTTCTACGGGCCATTGCACCAAACGTGGCATATATCGATTTTTATGCCCTGAGTGATGGCAGGACCCTGTCCCTCAATCGAACCGGCATCGCGCGCCCCGGTAACTACCGTGAGCAGCCCAGCCGCGACTTTCTGTTTACCCTACCGAGTACCGCCGGCCCGCTGGACGTTTTTGTCCGCATGGAAAGCCGAAGTCCGATTCGTGCCTTTCTGAAGATTGCGCCCAATGCCGAGATCACCATCGCCTTCCGGCTACTGATGTTCGGTACGCTGCTGGGCTGCCTGTGCATGCTCATGATCTTCAATATGATGCAGCTCTTCTACCGGCGCAGCAGTACCGGTATTGCCCTGACCATTCTGCTCGGCCTGCAGATGGTGGCCGCCTTTAACATTTTCGGCCTGGCCAGCATGATCCTGGTCGAAAAACTCTACCTGACGCCATTGCTGATGGATCTCTCCACTCTGGCAGCAATGGCGTGTGCGCTCTACTTCACCAACGCCTTCTTTAGCGGCCAGCAATTGCCATTACGCCTGCAACTGGTGCTTTACATCGAGTTCATCTCGCTTGTGCTGGCGGCCGCGTTCCTGATTCTGACCAAGGACGTATACATCGGCGAGGTGCTTTACAGCCTCATTGGCCTAAGTGTTTTCACCCTTTTCGCCATCAGCGTCAAATACTGGCAACAGGGCTTCAAGCCCGCACGCTGGCTGGCGCTGGCCTATCTGCTGGCCATCATTGCGGGTGGTTTGGCCCTGCCCCGCATGATGGGTTACTGGTCCTCACCAGAATGGCTGGGACGCGCACTGGTTATGGTCAGCGTGATTACCGGCTTTCTGTTTACAGTAGCCGTAGGCGAGCGCCAGCGTTATCTGCTTGAAAAGCACTTCCTGATGAGCCGTGACCAAGCCGCCAACACGGCTGAAATCAAGGGCAAGGCAGACTTCCTGGCACGCATGAGCCACGAGATACGCACCCCCATGAACGGTGTATTGGGCATGACCGAGCTGCTTTTAGGCACCGCCATGTCACCCAAGCAGCGGGATTATGTCCAGACCATTCACAGCGCGGGTAATGAGCTGCTTAGCCTGATCAATGAAATTCTGGATATATCAAGGCTCGAGTCCGGCCAGATCGAACTGGAAGATGTCCAATTCGACTTCAATGCGTTGATCGAGGACAGCCTTGATATTTTCAGAGCCAAGGCCGAGCATCGACAGGTTGAACTGATCAGCTTTATCCAGCCCCAGGTGCCGCGCATGATGACGGGTGACCCGACGCGTCTGCGCCAGGTGTTGCTGAGCCTGCTGGATAATGCCTTCCAGCGGACTGAAATAGGCGAGATCCTGCTGGTGGTGGCTCTGGAAGGCCAGGGAACGCCAAACCCTCGCCTGCGTATCGCCGTTCAGGACAGCGGTACGCCCCTGGAGCCTGAGGCCCGTAACCGCCTGGTTTCCAGCACGTTGGACAGCCGGGAGTTTCTGGCAGCTGGTGTATCGGGTGCCCATCGGGGTCTTGCTATCACGCAGCGCCTGATCATGCTGATGAAGGGTGAGCTGGGTATCGAAAGCGGCGCTGAAGCTGGCTCGACCGTCTGGCTTACCCTTCCCGTTCCACAAGGCCTTCTGGATAATCCCGGCGCTGATCTCGACCGTCCCTTGCATGGTGTCCGCCTGCTGGTGGTCGACGATAATGAAACCTGCCGCAAAGTTCTCCAGCTGCAATGCAGTGCCTGGGGCATGAACGTCACCCTGGCGGCCTCCGGGCGGGAAGCCCTGGCACTCCTGCGTACCAAGGCGAACCTGCAAGAATATTTCGATGTCGTGCTGCTGGATCAGGAGATGCCAGGCATGACCGGCATGCAACTGGCCGCACGGATCAACGAAGATCCCAACCTGAGCCATGATCTGCTACTGATCATGCTGACCGGTATCACTAACGCGCCCAGCAAGATCATTGCACGCAACGCGGGTATCAAGCGTGTCCTGACCAAGCCTGTAGCAGGCTACACACTGAAGGCCACACTGGCCGATGAACTCTCCCGACGCAGCCAGCCACTGGGCGAGACGCCTCGAGAGAACCAGTCGGCACCTCTGCCGAACGACCTCAAGGTTCTGGTTGCCGAGGACAACATCATCTCAACCAAGGTTATTCGCGGCATGTTGAAAAAGATCAACATCGAGCCGGATACAGCTACAAATGGCCTCGAAGCCTTGGCAGCCATGCAACAGACCCAATACGACCTCGTATTGATGGACTGCGAGATGCCGGAAATGGACGGCTTTACAGCAACCGAACGCATGCGTGCGTGGGAGACCCGTGAGAACCGCCCACGAACACCGATTGTGGCGCTGACGGCGCATATCCTTTCCGAACACAAGGAACGCGCCCAGGAAGCCGGAATGGATGGTCATATGGCCAAGCCTGTGGAGTTGTCTCAATTGCGTGACCTTGTGCAGTTCTGGGCTGGCGAACGCGAGCGAGGCGAAACAAAGAAGTAAGGTGGCAGCTACGTGACTTCTTCACCATGTAGCTGCCTGACTCGTCCAATAGGCTGCTTATAATTCATCCAAATAGCGGCCCAAGCCAGGCGCCCCAAAAAAGGGCCGCCTGGTTTTTCGTATTTACCCAGAGCACCAAAAGAAGGCAGCACGTCTACTACGCCGCCAGCCTTTAAGCATGAAAGCCTAGTCAAATCAAAGGCTGTGGCAGTTTGGCATGGATAGTGAAATGCATCGATTAAAGCCGAAAAGGCTTACCCACAATCGAGCACGATCATCCAGGAGCCATGCATGAAGCGCCGTCCCCTACTCAAGACAACGTTGGCCGCTAGCGCCCTGCTGTTCAGCGGACTTTTCCCTTTCAGCGCTGCGCACGCCGCCGACACCATCAAGGTCGGTATTCTGCACTCCCTGTCCGGCACCATGGCGATCTCCGAAACATCGCTCAAAGACATGGCGCTAATGACCATTGATGAAATCAATGCCAAGGGCGGCGTAAACGGTAAAAAGCTTGAGCCTGTGGTGGTTGACCCTGCTTCCAACTGGCCATTGTTTGCAGAAAAAGCACGCCAATTACTGACTCAGGACAAGGTAGCCGTGGTATTCGGCTGCTGGACCTCCGTCTCTCGCAAATCCGTACTACCGGTTTTTGAAGAGCTGAACGGCATGTTGTTTTACCCCGTTCAGTATGAGGGCGAGGAAATGTCGCCCAATGTGTTCTATACCGGCGCAGCGCCCAATCAGCAGGCCATTCCGGCAGTGGAATACCTGATGAGCGAGGATGGCGGTGCCGCCAAGCGTTTTTTCCTGCTGGGCACCGATTACGTCTATCCTCGTACCACAAACAAGATCCTCCGCGCGTTCCTGCATAGCAAGGGCGTAGACGACAAAGATATCGAAGAGGTCTATACCCCCTTTGGTCATAGTGACTATCAGACCATCGTTGCCAATATCAAAAAGTTCTCTGCCGGCGGCAAGACCGCTGTGGTCTCGACCATCAACGGCGATTCCAACGTGCCCTTTTACAAGGAACTGGCCAACCAGGGGTTGAAGGCAACAGACGTACCGGTAGTGGCTTTCTCGGTGGGTGAGGAAGAGCTGCGTGGTATCGACACGGCGCCACTGGTCGGTCATCTGGCAGCCTGGAACTACTTCCAGTCCGTCGAGAATCCGGTCAACCAGAAATTCTTATCTGACTGGAAGGCCTATGCCAAGGCCCATAACCTTCCCAACGCCGCTACAGCTGTCACCAATGACCCGATGGAAGCGACCTACGTAGGTATCCACATGTGGGCGCAGGCCGTCGAGAAGGCCAAGTCGACCGATGTGGACAAGGTGCGTGATGCGCTGGCGGATCAACGCTTCCAGGCGCCTTCGGGTTATACCCTGACCATGGACAAGACCAATCATCACCTCCATAAGCCGGTCATGATCGGCGAGATCCAGGATGACGGTCAGTTCAGTGTGGTCTGGCAAACTGAAGGTCCCATCCGCGCACAGCCCTGGAGCCCTTATATCACCGGCAATGACAAGAAACCGGATCATCCAGTCAAGGGTACGTTTTAACGCATGAGTTGATAACGCGTCGCGGGCACTGGCGAGCCTTTCGCTTGCCAGTGTCTGCTTCGCCACGAAGCGCCCGAGGGTGCAGCCCCTGCACACACGAGAGAAAACATGCGCCTGGTTTCCTTTTTATTGACTGCCTTGCTGCTGAGCGCTACCGGCTTGGCCTGCGCCGGCCCGGCCAGTGATTTCGCCGCCGCCAGCAGCGCCGAACAGATCAAGCTACTACAAGCCTGGTCGGCTGAGCCCAGCCCTGACCGCTTACCTTTTCTACAAGCCCTGCAGGACAACACCGTAGTTATCGACGATGAAAAGCACGTGTTCTACAAGGACGGCAATACACTGCATGCCGCAGAAGGTGACTCTACAGTAGCGCCTGTCGGCACGCCGAAAAGCTTCCGCTTGAACAACCGGCTCCGGGTCTTGATCAGCAATGCCCTGGCGAGCCACCAGCTCCTGTCCGACGATGCTTCGGCACGTCTGCACGCTGCACAGGCATTACGGCAGGAAGCCAAGCCAGAACAGCGTACGCTGCTCGAACAGCGCCTGCATATCGAGGCAGATGAAGACGTCAAACAGGCGTTGAGCCTTACCCTGGCCAACCTACAGTTGACCGATCCTGATCCTGCCGTGCGTTTGGCTGCGGTGCGCCTGCTGGGCGACACCGGTGAGCCCCAGGCACGCACGCGCCTGCAGGCGCTGACCAATCCCGCCAACGAGACCGACGCCAATGTACGCAAGGCCGCAGCAACCAGTCTGCAACAGGTGGAACGTCGCCTGCTGATCGGTGATCTGCTTGGACAGGCCTTTACCGGCCTTTCCCTGGGCTCGATTCTGCTATTGGCAGCCTTGGGCCTTGCCATCACGTACGGACTGCTGGGTGTGATCAATATGGCCCATGGCGAGATGCTGATGCTGGGCGCCTACTCCACGTACGTGGTTCAACTGCTATTCCAGCGTCTGGCGCCCGATTGGCTCGCGTTTTATCCACTGCTGGCTCTGCCTGTGGCATTTCTTATCACGGCGGTCATTGGCATGGCACTGGAACGTACCGTGATCCGCCATCTGTACGGCCGCCCGCTTGAAACCCTGCTGGCAACCTGGGGCATCAGCCTGATGCTGATCCAGCTGGTGCGCGTCGTGTTCGGGGCCCAAAACGTGGAAGTGGCAAATCCGGCATGGCTCTCGGGCGGTATCCAGGTCTTGCCGAATCTGCTGCTGCCATATAACCGGCTGATCATCATTGGTTTTGTAATTGCGGTTCTGGTTCTCACCTGGAGTCTGCTCAATATGACCCGGCTAGGCTTGAATATCCGCGCCGTGACGCAGAACCGCAACATGGCAGCCTGCTGCGGCGTGCCGACCGGGCGCATCGACATGCTGGCATTTGGCCTGGGCTCGGGTATTGCCGGCCTGGGTGGCGTGGCGCTGTCGCAGGTTGGCAACGTCGGACCTGACCTGGGTCAGGGCTACATTATCGACTCCTTTCTGGTCGTGGTGCTTGGCGGGGTTGGCCAGCTGGCTGGAAGCGTCATGGCTGCGTTCGGCCTGGGCATTGCCAACAAGATTCTCGAACCACAGATCGGCGCAGTACTGGGCAAGATCCTGATCCTCGCGCTGATCATCCTGTTTATCCAGAAGCGCCCCCAAGGCCTCTTCGCTCTCAAAGGGAGGGTTATCGATTGAACCAGCCCCTGA
This sequence comes from Pseudomonas sp. LTJR-52, assembly GCF_003691465.1. Lineage (NCBI taxonomy): Bacteria > Pseudomonadati > Pseudomonadota > Gammaproteobacteria > Pseudomonadales > Pseudomonadaceae > Pseudomonas > Pseudomonas sp. LTJR-52. The sequence continues at coordinate 1,454,969 of NZ_CP033105.1, read as the reverse complement.
CCATTACGCTTGCGCAAAAAGCCGGCCCGCGCTGGACCCTGGCCCTTGGCGGATTAGCCCTGGTTGGCCTGCTTGCCTTGCCGCTTCTCTCCTTGCTACCGGCCGACAACCCATTACAGGTGTCGGCTTATACCCTAACACTGGTAGGCAAGATTCTCTGCTATGCCATCGTGGCGCTTGCTCTGGACCTGGTCTGGGGATACGCCGGACTGCTGTCGCTCGGCCACGGCCTGTTCTTCGCCCTGGGCGGCTACGCGATGGGCATGTACCTGGTACGCCAGTCTGCCGGAGAAGGCGTCCCGGCCTTCATGTCGTTTCTGTCCTGGACGGAAATCCCCTGGTTCTGGGCGGGTACGCAGCACTTCTTGTGGGCGCTGTGCCTGGTCGTACTTGCGCCGGGCGTCCTTGCCTTTGTATTCGGTTTTTTTGCCTTCCGCTCACGCATTAAAGGCGTGTACTTCTCGATCATGACGCAGGCGCTAACCTTTGCCGGCATGCTGTTGTTCTTTCGCAACGAGACTGGTTTTGGAGGCAATAACGGATTTACCGGCTTCACTACCCTGCTCGGCTTCCCGATCGCCTCACCGGGCATACGTGCCATGCTTTTCCTGCTGACAGTCGCCCTGCTTGTAGGCAGTCTGCTCCTGGGCTGGCAACTCGCACGCAGTAAATTCGGCCGCATTCTTACCGCCATCCGCGATGCGGAGAACCGCGTCATGTTCTGCGGCTACGATCCACGCGGCTTCAAACTGTTCGTCTGGACGCTGTCGGCGGTGCTTTGTGGTCTGGCGGGTGCGCTGTACGTACCTCAGGTGGGCATCATCAACCCGAGCGAAATGGCTCCGACCAATTCCATCGAGGCTGCCATCTGGGTGGCTCTGGGCGGCCGCGGTACGCTGATTGGCCCGATTATTGGTGCGGGCATCGTCAATGGTGCCAAGAGCTGGTTCACCGTTGCCTTTCCCGAGTACTGGCAGTTCTTTCTGGGCCTGCTGTTCATCGTAGTGACCCTCTATCTTCCCAAGGGCGTGATCGGACTGATCCGTAAGGATAAAGACCTATGAAAGCCGCTCCTGTACCTGAACTGCTCGATGCCTCCCTAGGCAGCGAATCGAGCGGTCTTGGCCACCGTGTTACAGGCGGTCTCGACACCCGCCACGGCACGATTCTTACGCTAGAGGACATCAGTGTCAGCTTCGATGGATTCAAGGCGCTAAATGACCTGACGCTTTACATCGGTGTCGGTGAGCTGCGCTGCATTATCGGGCCCAATGGTGCCGGCAAGACGACCCTGATGGACGTCATCACCGGCAAGACCCGTCCCGATACTGGCAAGGCCTACTTTGGCGAAACCCTGGACCTGACTCAGATGAGCGAGGTGCAAATCGCTCAGGCAGGCATCGGTCGGAAGTTTCAGAAGCCTACGGTATTCGAAGCGCTTACCGTGTATGAAAACCTGGAGTTGGCACAAAAGGCCGACAAGTCTGTCTGGGCCAGCTTGCGAACAACGCTTAGTGGTGAGCAGAAGGAGCGACTCGAAGACATCCTGACCACGATCCGCCTGAGCGAATCGCGTCATCGACCGGCCGGGTTGCTCTCCCATGGACAAAAGCAGTTCCTGGAAATCGGCATGCTACTGACGCAGGAGCCCCAGTTACTCCTGCTGGACGAGCCGGTAGCCGGTATGACAGATGCCGAAACCGAGTTTACAGCGGAGCTGTTCAAGTCGCTGGCTCGCAAGCATTCGCTCATGGTGGTGGAGCATGACATGGGCTTTGTCGACACCATCGCTGACCATGTCACCGTGCTGCACCAAGGGCGTGTTCTGGCAGAGGGCTCGCTTGCCGAAGTACAGGCCAATGAGCAGGTCATCGAGGTCTATCTAGGTCGATGAGAGCGCCCCATAGCGTGGATCAAGCCCAGCAATGCTGTGCAGCTGGCAATTGATGAGTAGGTATCGCCCTTCTCGCTCATGCGTCCATAAGGAACAACGATGCTTCAGGTTAACGAACTTCATCAGTATTACGGTGGTAGCCACATCCTGCGCGGTCTGTCCTTTGAGGCAAGAATTGGCGAAGTCACGTGTCTGCTGGGCCGAAACGGCGTTGGCAAGACAACGCTGCTCAAGTGTCTGATGGGTCTCATCCCCTCAAAACAGGGAAGCGTGACCTGGGAAGGCAATGTGATTACTTCGCTCAAGCCACACCAGCGGATTCATGCCGGTGTCGCCTATGTACCGCAGGGTCGTGAGATTTTCCCTAGGCTTACCGTAGAGGAAAATTTGCTGATGGGCCTGTCTCGCTTTCCGGCCGGACAAGCCAAGGAAGTCCCTGATTTTATCTATGAGCTGTTCCCTGTCCTCAAGCAGATGAAGCATCGTCGAGGGGGAGACCTCTCTGGCGGTCAGCAGCAACAGCTCGCCATTGGCCGCGCCCTGGCCAGCCAACCGCGCCTGCTGATTCTTGATGAGCCCACTGAAGGCATTCAGCCCTCAGTCATCAAGGAAATCGGTACAGTCATCAAGCGTTTGGCGGCCAAGGGCGACATGGCCATCCTGCTGGTGGAGCAATTCTATGATTTTGCCGCCGAATTGGCCGATCACTATCTTGTGATGTCTCGTGGGGAAATCATCCAGCGCGGCCAGGGTACACAGATGGAGGCCGACGGCGTACGCGGTCTGGTCGCCATTTGAAAACCGCTTGCCAGAGCACCCAGGCGGCATGCCATGATCCCGTCAGTTCAGCGTAATGATGCTGACGGTAAACCAAAACAGATAAGAGCCGATGAACGCACCAATTACATCCGCCCTATTTACCCCTGCCTGGCAGGCCGAGCTGGAATTGGCCTATTCACGCCAGGGTGACTGGACTCGTCCAGTCATGCGGCGGCATGCCGGTCCGCTGCGGGTGCAGAAGCATTTGCACGCGGAGGGACCGGAGGTGTGCCAGCACATCATTGTTCACCCACCTGGCGGTATTGCCGGCGGAGATCGCCTGGCAATCAATGCTCGTGTCGGTGAGCAGGCCTGGGCGCAACTGACCAGTCCGGGTGCCGCCAAGTGGTATCGCGCGACAGGCCCGGCTCATCAGTGTCTCACACTCGCCGTCGAGCCCGGCGCCACGCTGGAGTGGCTACCTCAAGAAACCATTGTCTTCTCGGGTGCGCAGGCCGAGCTGGCTACTCGTATCAATCTTGAAGGTGACGCCCGCCTTTTTTACTGGGACATGGTTGCCCTGGGTCGCCCCGCCAGCCAAGAGCGCTTTGCTACAGGACACTTCCAGTCTCATCTGGACATCTACCGCGACGGCCATCTGCTATGGCATGAGCGTCAGCGCATTGCCGGAGGCGACCGTTTACTGGAATCGCCTATTGGACTCGCCGGATATCCTGTCTTCGCCACGCTGATCGTGACCGGCGATATTGACGAATCCCTGCTACAGGCCTGCCGCGCCCTGCCGTGCCAGGGCCGTGGCGATCTCTCACAACTCCCTGGCCTGCTGGTAGCTCGTTGTCTTGCCCATGAGGCGTTGGCGGCACGTGCCTGGCTGATCGAACTCTGGACGCTGTTACGCCCTGCCCTGCTGGGCCGCCGCGCCGCCCCTCCCCGCATCTGGAGCACCTGATGGATTTGACACCTCGCGAAAAAGACAAGCTATTGATTTTCACTGCCGGTCTTGTGGCTGAGCGGCGTCTAGCCAGAGGCCTCAAGCTCAATTATCCCGAGGCCATGGCTTTCATATCGGCCGCCCTGCTCGAAGGCGCCCGGGACGGCCAGACGGTAGCCGAGCTGATGCACTACGGCACCACGCTGCTTACCCGCGAACAGGTCATGGAAGGGGTTCCGGAAATGATTCCAGACATCCAGGTGGAAGCTACCTTTCCTGACGGGACCAAGCTTGTAACCGTACACCAACCGATTGCCTGAGGCTGTTATGACGTGCTCTATCGCTCCTGCCCACGAATCCGATCTGCCTGGCATTCTGGCCATCTACAACGACGCCGTGGAAAACACCACGGCGATCTGGAACGAGACCCTGGTCGATCTAGCCAACCGCCGTACCTGGCTGGCAGACCGTACGGCTCAGGGGTTTCCCGTACTGGTTGCCCGTGATGCTGCCGGTGAGGTAGTCGGCTATGCCAGTTATGGCACCTGGCGAACCATTGAGGGTTTCCGTCATACCGTCGAGCATTCGGTATACGTTCGCAGCGATCAACGGGGTCAGGGCATCGGCCCCATGCTGATGAAGGCCCTGATCGAATATGCCCGCAACGCCAATCTACACATGATGGTGGCGGCTATCGAGAGCGGTAATACCGCGTCGATCCGCCTGCATGAGCGACTGGGTTTCGTAACGACAGGCCAGATGCCAGAAGTGGGCCGCAAGTTCGATCGATGGCTGGACCTGACCTTCATGCAACTCAAGCTGGAGTCCCATCATGGTTGACGTCACCCTTGAACGCATCGATGCAGAAACATTTCAGCACTATAGGCAGGGCTTAGGCGCCCTTTTGCGTGATTGTGTTGCAGGCGGCGCCTCGATCGGATTTCTATCGGATCTGAGCGATGCCGAAGTTGACGCATATCTGGATAGCGTTAAACAGGGCATAGCGGATGGCAGCCTTCATCTCTGGGTTGCGCTATTACCCGATCGGACGGTGGCCGGTAACGTGCAACTGGCGCCAGCGACCAAACGCAATGGCCTCAAGCGCGCCGAAGTACAAAAGTTGATGGTACTACGTGGCGCTCGGCGGCACGGCATCGCACATCGGCTGATGATCACGCTGGAAAGCGCTGCATTGGACATGGGGCGCACCCTGCTCTACCTCGATACGCTGGCGGGTTCAGGCGCCGAACAGCTCTATCAATACCTAGGATATCAGCGTGTCGGGGAAATCCCGGACTATGCCGCGAGTCCCGACGGTACCTATCACCCGACCGCCCTTTACTACAAGCAGCTCAGGAGCCTCTCATGATCCCTGGCGAATACCAGATCAAAGACGGCGATATAGAACTCAATGCCGGTCGTCGAACCTTGAGCCTGACGGTAGCCAACACGGGGGATCGCCCTGTCCAGGTCGGCTCTCACTATCACTTCTTCGAAACCAACGATGCCCTCGCCTTTGACCGTGAGCAGGCCCGTGGCATGCGCCTGAACATTCCGGCGGGTACGGCAGTACGCTTCGAGCCGGGTCAGTCACGCGATATAGAGCTGGTGGAGCTGGCAGGCGACCGTATCGTGTATGGCTTTGCTGGCCGTGTGATGGGCCATTTATAACGCGCAGCTCCGATGCAATGAATATCAGTCTTGATGATGGGTATTGCTTCGCACCTTCCATCCCATTGCCAGGATGGTCAAGGCGCGCCGCCTGAAGGCAGTAATACCCCCTACCAACCCACACCCGAAACACAGAACGGGACCGGCGCTGCGCCCCCCTTCCCTACACGATCAGGATGAGTGATATGAAGATTTCACGCCAAGCCTATGCCGACATGTTCGGTCCCACTACGGGCGACAAGGTGCGTCTGGCGGATACGGACCTGTGGATTGAGGTCGAGCACGATCACACCGTTTACGGTGAAGAGGTCAAGTTCGGGGGCGGCAAGGTCATCCGCGACGGCATGGGCCAGAGTCAGCGCTGCGCAGCCGACGTGGTCGACACGGTGATCACCAATGCGCTGATTCTTGACCACTGGGGAATCGTGAAGGCGGATGTCGGCCTCAAGAATGGCCGTATTGCAGCCATCGGCAAGGCAGGCAACCCGGACATCCAGCCGGGAGTAACGATTGCTATTGGTGGCGCAACAGAGGTCATCGCCGGAGAAGGCATGATCCTTACAGCAGGCGGCATCGATAGTCACATTCACTTCATCTGTCCGCAGCAGATCGAAGAGGCCCTCATGAGTGGTGTGACTACCATGATCGGCGGAGGCACAGGCCCAGCGACAGGCACCAATGCGACTACCGTAACGCCCGGCCCCTGGCATATGGCGCGCATGCTGCAGGCAGCAGATGCCTTCCCGATGAACATCGGTTTTACCGGCAAAGGCAATGTGAGCGTCCCCGAACCGCTAATAGAGCAGATCAAGGCTGGTGCTATTGGCCTTAAGTTGCATGAGGACTGGGGCACGACACCGGCAGCTATCGACAACTGCCTTGCAGTGGCTGACCAGTACGATATCCAGGTTGCAATCCATACCGATACGCTGAATGAGTCTGGCTTCGTCGAGACGACCCTGGGCGCGTTCAAAGACCGCACCATTCACACCTATCACACCGAAGGTGCAGGTGGTGGACACGCGCCGGATATCATCAAAGCCTGTGGTTTTCCCAATGTGTTGCCCAGTTCCACCAATCCAACCCGGCCGTTTACCAAGAACACCATTGATGAGCACCTGGACATGCTTATGGTCTGCCATCACCTCGACCCAAGCATCGCTGAAGACGTAGCCTTCGCCGAGAGCCGTATCCGTCGTGAGACCATTGCTGCCGAGGATATCCTCCATGACCTGGGCGCGTTTTCAATGATCAGCTCTGACAGCCAGGCCATGGGCCGGGTAGGCGAGGTCATAACCCGTACCTGGCAAACCGCCGACAAGATGAAGAAGCAGCGTGGCGCCCTGCCTGAAGACGGCCCCGACAACGATAATTTCCGCGCCAAACGCTATATTGCCAAGTACACCATCAACCCAGCCATTACCCATGGTGTCAGCCATGAAGTGGGCTCCATCGAAGTGGGTAAATGGGCGGACCTGGTCTTGTGGCGCCCGGCCTTCTTTGGCGTGAAACCCTCATTGATCCTAAAAGGCGGTGCCATTGCGGCGAGCCTCCTGGGCGATGCCAACGCGTCTATCCCTACGCCACAACCGGTTCACTATCGCCCCATGTTCGCAAGCTACGCCGGTGCGCGTCACGCCACGAGCCTGACCTTTATCAGCCAAGCTGCTTTTGACGCCGGTATACCTGCCCAGTTAGGGCTCAAGAAGCAGATCGGTGTCGTGAAAGGCTGCCGTACGGTAAAAAAGACTGACCTGATCCATAACGGCTATCTGCCAACCATCGAGGTCGATCCACAGAACTATCAGGTGAAAGCAGACGGGCAGTTGTTGTGGTGCGAACCGGCAGAAGTCCTGCCAATGGCGCAGCGGTATTTTCTGTTTTGATCAGGGTCTTGCGGAAGACCCAAGGCAGCGTTACCGCTTCTGAGCGGTAACGCTGCCTTAGAGAAACGGAATTACTTGCTGGCGGCGTCGATGGCCTTCTGCAGGTTTTCCGTATCGGTCGCGCCGGGAATAACGGTCACGTTGTCTGCGGTTGCGCCCTTGGTCGGCATGACTACGAACGTAGGCGTACCCTGGATCTGCATCTTGCTGCCTAGGTCCATGTTGGCCTGGATCTGGGACTCTAGCGTCTTCGCGTCAGCCTTGACATCGGCCAGCTTCAGATCAACGGCTTTCAGAGCCTTCTCCACGTCCTGCTCGGTCAGTTTGCCCTCGTTCTTGCCGGTTGCAAACAGACCGTTATGGTATTTCAGGTAAGCCTCACCACCCTTCTTCGCATACACATACTGACCGGCTTCCGCCGCCAGGATGGAGGCCGGCCAGCGAGCACCAAAGACCGGGAACTCCTTGAAGACGAAGCGAACATTAGGATTCGCCTTGATCAGTCCTTCGACCGTCTCGGACATGTGATAGCAATAGATGCACTGGTAATCGAAAAACTCGACGATCGCCACCTTGGCATCTTTCGGCCCTACGGCAGGCGTCTTGGCATCGTTGAGCAAGGCATCGGCGGAAGCTACGGCACCCACGGTCAGCTGACTGATCTGCTCTTCCTGTTGTTTCTGCTGCAACGCCTGGCTGACCTGAACCAGCACCTCAGGGTGCTTGATCAGATAATCCGCGGCGATCTTGCCAATCGCATCCTGCTGGCTGGCATTGAAACCGCCAACACTGCTATCGGCGTGGGCAAAGGGAGCGCAGGCCAGAACCAATGCTGCAAGAGCTGATTTGGCACGCAGCGTCCGACCTTTGAAATTCTGCATCTGTGGTTCCTTGGCTATGAACGAGGGGAAATAGCACTCCGCCGGTGGGCGGAAAGCTCATGATCGTACCGCATGCCGAGGCCTTTACAAAAACAGGTTGAATTGAACAGGCACAAACCTGAGGCATTCGGCACACCTGAGGGCAATCCAGCAGAATGCCTTGGGGCAGCTGGTCGCCTTCAACTGACGTTTGCCATGAATGAGAGTCCGAATGGTTTTAGCGAGGTAAATGTAAATGACTGATCAAGCTGACTTCATCCGGATAGTCAAGAGCGAAGTGCTCTCCGAAGGCTTCTCCGTACTCAAAAAAAACACCTTCGACTACCGTCGCCGTAACGGTCAGTGGCAACAGCTGACCCGGGAAACCTACGATGCAGGCGACAGCACTACCGTGCTCCTCTATAACCGGGCGCAGCGGACCGTTGTGCTCACCCGGCAATTTCGCTTTCCTGCCTTCGTCAATGGCGTAGCGGACGGCATGTTGCTCGAAACACCAGCCGGCAAGCTTGATAAGGCGTCTCCTGAGAAACGTATTAAGGAAGAGATACGTGAAGAGACCGGCTATGACATCCAGAATGTCACGCCACTGTTTGAAGCCTATTCAACCCCCGGCTCCGTGACGGAAAAGCTCTCTTTTTTCACGGCTGAATACGAGTCAAGTAACCGCAAGGAAGACGGTGGTGGTCTGGAAGGAGAAGGTGAGGACATCGAGGTATTAGAAATGCCTTTCGATGAAGCGCTAGGTTTGGTCAGGCGGGGGCAGATAAAAGACATGAAGACCATCACCCTGCTCTATCACGCAGCGTTACACGTATTCGATAAACCTGTAGCGTAATGTCAGTCATTTTTCGGGCGAGTAAGCTTACTAAGCCCACTCGCCCCAACGCGGTTCCTTACAGGCGGAACCGTGCCATTTGCGTGGCCAAGTGATCGGCCATAAGAGACAGTTCCTGACAATCCGCACGACAGGCATTCACATCCTTGACCGTTGTTTGAGCAAGATCAGCGATACCCTGAACGTTTCGGTTGATCTCTTCCGTTACTGAGCTTTGCTCTTCAGTAGCGGTCGCCACCTGATGGTTTCTATCCGTAAGCTCTTCGACATGCGCAGCAATGGCATCTAATGATCGGCCTGTTTGTCTGCTGGCCTCTACGCCCGTTTCAGTAGCCGATTGTCCGGCACGTATGGAGGCAACGGCCTCGTCAGCACGCCCTTTGAGTTCACCAATCATGCGCTGAATTTCAGAGGTCGCGCTTTGGGTACGGCCAGCCAAGGTACGAACCTCATCAGCCACCACGGCAAATCCACGCCCCATTTCCCCTGCACGTGCTGCCTCAATGGCTGCATTGAGCGCCAGCAAATTTGTCTGGTCGGAAATACTACGAATTACCAGCAAAACCTCATCAATGGTATCGACCTGTTGAGCCAGGGCACCTACAGCGCTTGCCGCCTCCTCAATATCGGCCGACATCCCTTGGACATACTGGATAGATTGCCCAACCACCTGCTTAGCGGATACCGCCTCTTCTTGAGTGCTGCAAGAGACCTCAGCTGCAGCGCCGGCATTGCGTGCGATCTCTTGCACGGTCAGCCCCATTTCATGCACAGCGGTAGCCACCATGTCAGTCATATGCTGCTGCTGGGTCGCTCGCGTCGATGTGCTATCCACTACCTGGGCAACCTGGACCACATTCTGCCGAAGCTGCTCGCTGGTATGCAGGGCATTACCGATCAGCTCGCGCAAACTTTCAACAAATCGATTAAAGCCACGCGCCAGATCACCCAATTCGTTCGCACGGCTTTCATCAAGCCGACGCGTTAGATCGCCATCACCGCTACCAATATCAATCAGCGCGGTTGTTACCTGACGAATCGGCCGAACGATACTGCGCGCCATCCAGACAACCAGTCCCAGAAACGCCAGAACAACGGCCAGACTAATACCTGAAATGACAAGCAAAGCCTTTTGGGCAGGACCATACACCTCCGAAAGCGGCACCTCGCTAACCAGCGTCCATCCAAGCGACTCGACTGGCTCAGCTACCGCTACGTATTCCTGGCCATCTCGCTCAAACATCACAGCCTGACTGTCAGCGCCTTTTGCCTTGGCAATCAGTTGCTGGGCGGGTCCGGTTCCTACTAACTGCTCAAGCATCTTCTTGTCATTGAGTTCGGCTTGGGGATGGATTTTCACCTTGCCGTCTGGACTGACTAAATATACCTGACCCTGCTGGCCAAAACGGAAGTCACGAATCATGTCTGACAATGCTGTCAGGCTGAAGCCTAGCCCTACTACACCCAACAGGCGGCCGTCGCGCTCGATACGCTCATCAATAAATAAGGTGGGCATATGAGTATTGTTATCAATGTCGATCACGATCAAACGCTGTTGTCCGCTCGCCAGAAAGTCATAAAACCACTTGCTGTTCGCTTCGCCAGGTTTGAGCGTGATATCCAAGCCTTTGTTCGTAAAATAATGGCCGGAATCCTTGGAGATGATAAAGGACACGAGCGCGTTGTAATGCTGTTGGAGATTCGATAAATAATGTACGAACTGAGGCTGTTGCTCGACAGCTTCGCCAGCACTCAACCAGTCGGCAATCAATGTATTGTTGGCCATATTACTGGCCGTGGTCAGCGGGACAGTCAGTACTCGCTCAAGATCATTTCGAATCGCTTTGACACTGGTCGGCATAGCCTCTTGAAGCAGATAACGATCGGTTAACCGATTCAAGGCATAGGCATAGATACCGATTACAACCAAGCTGCTAATGACCAAGGCGGCGCCCATGCTCAGGATAAGCTGCCACTGGATACTGTTTCGCCAAAGACGCATAACGTAACGTGCCTCGAATTCCGCGACTGGAAGAGATGCTGCAAAGAGATCTGGAGATGGTTAAGCGGTAACCCTAAATGCAAGGGCATAGCTAGCGTCTAGACGTTCTTTGAGTAAACGAATAAGTAGTGCAACGCGTATCGACGAACAGAAGAAGAACTTTACGGGGAGAGAATGGTTTTTGGAGAGCGGGTGACTGACGGCAACAATAAAAACCGGACAATAAGGAGTTGCCTTTTAACAAAGGCAACGTCAATAGACTCCATGAAGTACGCGTAACGTGCAGTAGCGAGCCCTGCATTTATAAGGCTTTAACGAGCAGCAAGGTGACTCTACTGCCTTGCTCCTACTACTCTTTAGCGTAGCTGACTATCCTTACTGCCGCGTCGGTTATAGCCGCTGAATCTGGCCTGCTCCTTGTCGTGCGCGGCCTGACAGTTAACGCACAAGCGCACGCCCTTTACTGCCTGGCGGCGAGCCTCGGGAATAACCGCATCGCACTCTTCGCAGTGCGTCAGGCTTTCACCACGCGCCATCTGGCTTCGGGCACGCTGGATAGCATCTTCAATGGTGCTGTCGATCTGCTCTTGAACCGCACCGTCGTTTGCCCAACCACTGGCCATAGGACTCTCCCATTAGCTGTGAGACATCCTGTTGATATGGGTACATCTGCACCTATAACAAGAGGCCAGCGCAACGTCATTTACCGTAGCCGACCAATGACATCCTATGACTCGTTTACACCAGATCTGCTCGTGTCAGCTCACTTTTGAGATAGGCGTAATAAATAGGCGCAGCCACAAGTCCTGGTAGGCCGAAAGCCGATTCAAAAACCAGCATGGCTAACAGTAACTCCCAGGAGCGGGCCTTGATCTGCCCTCCGACAATGCGCGCATTGAGGAAATACTCAAGCTTGTGGATAGCGACCAGATAGCACCCTACGGATACTGCCACCCACAGAGAAACCGACAGCCCTACGATCAGAATCAGGGTATTAGAGAGCAAATTCCCGATCACGGGCAGCAGCCCCAGAATGAAGGTCGCTACGATCATTGTCTTGATCAGGGGCAAATGGATGCCACAGAGCGGTAACACACCCGCAAGAAAGACGGCTGTCAGAATGGTATTGATAAAAGAGATCTTTACCTGGGCAAAAACCACGTTGCGAAACGCCTCTGACAGCAGCGCCACACGGTCCAGCAGCGCGGTGGACAGCGGACGTTCCTGGGCTCTGCTGCGCTTGCGCTGCAAGGCAACGGCAGCGCCCAGGATCAGGCCAATTACGAGGGTGACAAAGGTGTGTATGGCATCCTTGCCAATGGTCTGCAGCTCACCCAGGTGAGCACCCAGCCACTCATTGACCGAGTGACGAAAATCCTCAGCGCTGGCGGGCAGGTATTTATCGAGCGCCATCGGAAGTTGCCCACGGGCACGCTCGGTGAGCGCCATGAATTTATCGATCAGACTGCCCGGATTACGGACTTCATGCAGTACAAAACTGATCGCGCCCGCAAAGAATACAACCAGGACACAGACAACCAGGGTCACCAGCAGGGCTACCGCCACGATACGGGCACGATCACCGGAAATAAGCCCCTGCAGGCGAGGCTCCAGCATATTGGCCAGTTCAAAGACCAGCAGACCGGCAAATAGACTAGGGACCAATCCAAGCGGAAAAACCAACATGAGGCTGGCCAGAATAACGAACCAGCTAACCAGAAGAATCTGACGAGGCGTAAATACGGGCATGATGTCCTATGCGTTATAAGGCAGCCTCAAGGAGGCAATCCATTCCATCAATCATTATCGTAAAACAGAGGTGACTACGGCTCTTGCGCAACCTCTATTGTGCCCTGTTAAGGGCCTGCGCGGGAAATACCGTTCATGTCCGGGTCTTTCAAAATTCGACGGCATAACGCCTAAAGCCACTACAAAATGAAGGGTTGCTCTATACTACGCGTTTCCCTTTCAGAGGCTTTGCCACGTGTTCGCCGGTCTCGCTCATTTTCGTCAAACGTACCTTGTCCGCTTCTGGGCTCCCCTTCCGACACTGGTCGCCTTGGGTGTCCTTTCGGCGTATTACTTCACGCTCACCCATACGTTCTGGGCCGTCACCGGAGAATTTACCCGTTGGGGAGGACATGTACTGTCCTGGTTCGGCCTCCATCCTGAGGAATGGAGCTATTTCAAGCTTATCGGTTTGCAGGGCACCCCGCTGGACCGGATCGATGGCGTCATGATTGCCGGCATGTTTCTCGGTGCCTTGAGCATGGCGTTGTTCGCAGGCAATGTGGGCTGGCGCTGGCCTACCAGTCGTAGGCGCCTGCTGCAGGGATTGATTGGTGGGATCGTTGCAGGCTTCGGTGCTCGCCTGGCCATGGGATGTAACCTGGCCGCCTTTTTTACCGGCATTCCGATGTTCTCCCTACATGCCTGGGCTTTCATGCTGGCGACTGTCGCAGGAGCCTGGATAGGGGTAAAGCTCAGCCTGCTGCCCTTTCTGAGAGCGCCACTCAAGGTTGGCAAAACCCGCTCGCCCATGCCTTCCCCAGATGCGCTTGCACGCCGGGCCAGAACACAATCCCGCCTGGGCATCACCGTACTGTGTGCCGCGGCACTGCTGGCTGCCTGGCGATTCGAAGCCTCCTTTGTATTGGGTATCGCCTGCGTATTCGGACTCTTGTTCGGTACCCTGATCGAGCGGGCTCAGATCTGCTTTACCAGCGCCGCCCGTGACATCTGGACGACCGGCCGCACTCGGGCTGCCCAAGGGATTCTGTTGGGGATGGCGGTTGCGTCCATTGGCACCTTTGGTGCAATTCAGCTGGGCGTTGCGCCCAAGATTTTCTGGATGGGCCCGAACGCCATCATTGGCGGCCTGCTCTTTGGCATCGGCATCGTATTGGCCGGTGGCTGCGAGACCGGCTGGATGTACCGCGCCGTGGAAGGACAGGTGCACTTCTGGGTAGTGGGCCTGGGCAATGTGATTGGCGGTACGTTGGTGGCAGTGTATTGGGACGAGCTGGGTAATGCACTGGCGCTTCCTTATCCTAAGATCGACTTACTGAAAGCCGTCGGCCCTGGCTATGGTTTGCTACTGACCTTTATCGGCCTGGGCATCACCCTGCTATTGATTCAACTTAACGCTCGCCGTTTCGGCACCTCCAGGAGAGTCCATGAGCACACAACCGGATCTGTCTCTCGACCTGAGGGGCGAACACTGCCCCTATAACGCCATCGCTACACTGGAAACTCTGGAAACGATGCAGGCTGGTCAATTGCTCGAAGTCATTACCGACTGTGCGCAGTCGGTACATGGCATTCCAGAGGATACCCAACGCTATGGCTATCTGTGCCGTAGCGTCGAGCAGCATGGCTCGCTGTTCCGCTTCCTGATTGAGGTCCCTGCGGAAAAGGCAGGCCAGACGGCAGCCAGCGTTACCGTGTAGTCAGGAGGCCTCTCTAGAGGCCCCCATTCGACTTACGCCTCGGCAGCCACTCGGTGCGCCATGGCAACACCGGGCCTTATGGCTGAGCCGACTGACATCAGTTCATTCAATGCCGACACTACCTGATCGACAGTGATCGCCTGCATGGACGCCCGGCACTTTTTGCAAGGCAGCCGTGCGCCATTACCCAACGGCGTCTTGCCTTGATACAGATTGATATGGCCCAGGTAACCCGTGACCCGTGGCGAAATAAACTCTGAAAACAGCACAACGGCTGGCGTCGAAACCGCTGCAGCAGCATGGTGCATTCCGCCTTCAGCCCCAACAAAACCCCGGGCGTGAGCCAGTACGGCCGCCGCTTCGCGAAAACTGGCCGTCACGACATGCCGTACCCCTGGAAGCAGCCGGGTTCCCTCCGGCCCCAACTGCACGAAGTCGAAGCCGCACCGAGCCAGCTGTTCCCAACGCTCCCAGAGCCAGGCCTTGTTGGAATCGGTCACCTTGGTATGGGGCTCAATGACAATCGAGCCCTGGGCATGTTGTCGACCGAACGCCAGTTCCTGGGCAGAGAAAAATATCTCGCCAGGCACCAGCTCAAAGACCTGCCACTCGCAGACCTTCTTGTTCTTGCGGTAGATATACGGACGGCTCTTGGGTGCGTTGCATATCGTGACGCACCCTGGCTCCGGCTGTTTGAGAATATAGGGATTATTCTCCCAGATCTCCGACCAGCGCGGCTGCCCCTCACAATCCACGAAAACCACTTTCTGCCGTGTCTTTTCATAATGCACGCGGGCCTGACCCGCAGCCATCAGCTCGTCACCCCATCCCATTCGATTTCTCCCGAATGTAATGCCGAACCCAAAATGTGCCAGGAGACTAGCAGGCTCATCCTTAAGATTTGCTTAACCAAACTGCATTCGTAAGCGTTTCGTTAAGCAGACACCTTTCAAGGGTGTAAGCGGGTATTTCCATCGGTTCTGAGCGATGCTGTCGACAGCATCGTCACAGAGTAACCACAGGGGCACACGGCTTTTCAGCCAGACGTGCAATAGTGTGGGCTGATCGGATACCGGAGCGCTTGATGTACCAGGAACTCAACGAGCTATGGCTGCTGTTCATTCAGACCCTGGCCTGGACGACCTACTATCTTCAGCTCGGGCTGCTGCTTTGCGCTGTTGGCATTGTGGCCGGCCTTGTGAAATGGGGCGTATGGTGGGGTAAGGCTCTGGTTATAGGCTCTGTCGGGATTGCCGCCCTGCTTGCGCTGGCACTGGACGCCATTGGCAAACTGGTTGCCACGTTATAGATGAGAAGCATTATACAAGGCATGTCAAAAAATCCCTGGAGCCGAACCTGTAAGGAACACTACCCGGCACCGCCGGTCCGTGTGTAGGTGACAAAGAAACTGCTTATAACAAGTTGTTTATCCATGGAGACCACCATGACTGTCAAAGCCCTGTTTGCTGTAACTGCCCTTCTGGCCTCCAGCGCTGCGCTGGCAGCCTCCCCAGCGATGGAAAAAAATGGTGTTCTGGTCGATGACCAGGGCAGAACGCTATATACCTACGACAAGGACACTGAAGGAGTTTCCAGTTGCAATGGCAAATGCGCGGAAAATTGGCCGCCGCTCAAGGTAGAGGCTGGTAGCAAGCCTTCGGATGCCTGGACCGTGATCGAGCGCGAAGATGGCGCCATGCAGTGGACCTACAAGGGCAAGCCGCTGTATACCTTCGTCCAGGACAAAAAGGCTGGTGACAAGACTGGCGATGGCAAGGGTGGTGTCTGGCATATAGCCAAACCATAACGGCTCAGGAAACCGGCTACCGCGCCGGTTTCCCTTCTGACACACCGCTGCCAAGATGCACTGGCATGCTCATCAATACCCAGCACCTGAGCCCGGCATCAGCCCGCCTGAATACCCTCTTTCGAGAACTCTTCATGACCGACTCCTCGCCCATCCGTATCCTCGACTCACAGATTCTTGCCAATGACTGGGGCGTGCTGACCAAGTACACCCTGGATTACCAGCGGCGTGATGGATCACGACAGCAGCACACCCGTGAGACCTACGACCGCGGCAACGGCGCGACGGTACTGTTGTACAACCTGGAGCGCCGTACCATTGTGCTGATCCGACAGTTCCGCCTGCCGACCTATCTCAATGGCATTCCTGATGGCATGTTGATCGAAACGCCGGCCGGCCTGCTCGACAACGCCGCGCCTGAAGAGCGCATCCGCGCTGAAATCGAAGAGGAAACGGGATACCACCTCCATCATGTCACCAAGCTGTTCGAAGCCTACATGAGCCCGGGCTCGGTCACAGAAAAACTTTACTTCTTCGCGGCAGAATACGATAGCGATACACATAGAAGCGAAGGGGGTGGGCTGGCTGATGAAGGTGAGGACATCGAAGTGATGGAGTTTGGCTTCGATGAATTGCTAGACATGATTCGCGCCGGACGCATTCTGGACGCCAAGACCATTATGCTGGTGCACTATGCAGCGCTCTACTTGTTCCCTAAGCGCTAGACATCGTACACATGGCTAATCTGCCTCTCAAAGCGAATATCCTGCTGCAGACCTTGCGGCCTACGACCATGCTCTTCGTTGAACATGGCCAGGACGTGCTTTAACCAGATTTTCAAGCCGTTTCACACTTTTAGACCCCTCTCCTGCAAAGGCAGAAACCTCTGCGTTTGCAGGAGGTCGCACACCTCTTATCAGTTGAATCAGTGGCCAGCCAATATGCTGGCAAGCCCGTGATATGCAAGCACCGGATAGACGCATCAGGAAATAATATTCCGGCTTACTGGCCTGAAAAGGTGTGGATCGTTCAGGTTCTAGCCAGAATTTGGCATATACCCTGTTTGACGACTCCTGCGCGGCGTGCTCCATGCACAAACTCTGCATGAGGTGATTGCTGATCATAGGCCAGGCTTGTTACGGTACGGCCCTTTCCAAAAGATGGCCTTTTGTCCAGGCTCTCATACTTTTATTACATGACCATTTAATGCCTATGCCCACTTTTCTCGCAGCCCTTTTTTCTCGTACCCCGTTAGCCAAGGGCACACGCATTTTTTCCAAAGGCTCTACCTGGAGCGCCTGTTTGCTCGGAGCAGCCCTTACAGCAGGTCTGGGTCAAGTACAGGCCCAGGAAAACAAGGCGGCTGACCGTTGGGTCAGCGATACGCTGTCCACTTATGTTCGCAGCGGCCCGACCGATGGCTATCGTATCGTTGGATCACTCAAGTCCGGCCAGAAAGTCGAGCTGGTTAACACCCAAGGTGATTACAGCCAGATCCGAGGCGAAAGCGGTGATCTGGTATGGATTCGCTCCAGCGAACTGCAGGAACAGCCAGGCCCGGTAGAGCGTGTACCGCAACTGGAACAGCAGGTAAACGAGCTAAGCAGCAAGCTCAAGACGATCGATGACAGCTGGAAATCCCGCGTTCAGGGCATGCAGGAAACCATGGACGCCCGCAAAGCACGCATAGATGAACTTGAGCAGACCCGGCGCCAGCTAGATGCTGAACTGACCGACGCACAGTCCGAACTTCGCAGCGTTAAGGCGCGCCTGGGTGATGAGAACAAAGATGCCATGATGCGCTATCTCGTTTACGGAGGCAGTATTGCCGGAGCCGGCCTGTTGGCAGGTTTGATCCTGCCGTCATTTGCGGGTCGCAGAAAGCGCAACGATCGCTGGTTCTAAAGGGCAGGCTCCAGCACAACATATGTGCCTGGAGCCCTCCTTTTACTCATCAAGCACAAAGCGGGCAAGCCGCTGCCTGAGCATGCGGTTTTCCATACGCAGGGTTTCTACCTGGGTCAGCAGGTCGAGCGCCAGTGCGATGCCCGCCCAGTCCAGCTCAAGCTCTCGTTGCAGCCGTACGGCACGACGTACCGTATGCAACGCTGGCAGGTCGAATACCCATACTTCTGGTCGCGGCCCGCGTGGCTCGACGATGCCATGCTCGACAAGCTCGACGATGTGAATCACTGGCGTATCGACCAGCTGGCTGATCTCTTTGATGTCAAATTCCACGATTACGGTGGTCATCTCAGTCCCTCCACTCACTTCTGGGGTTGAAGCTGGCCTTGTTTGCCAATTGCTCCCATAGTTTCCGAGTAGCCTCATCATGAGTCTTGGGCATGACAATCTTGATCACGGCGTACAGGTCTCCTGCGCCGCCCTTCCGGGTTCGTAATCCCTTACCCTTGAGACGTAAACGCTGCCCCGCCTGGCTGTTGGCCGGAACGGTCAATTGCAGTTTTCCGCTCAAGGTGGGGACAGTTACCTTGGCGCCCAGTGCAGCTTCCCAGGGCGCAAGCGGAACGGTCAGAAGCAGGTCATGCCCGTCGACATCGAAGAGTGGATGAGGAACCAGCCGGACAACCAGATAAAGATCGCCGTCGGGTCCGCCATTGAGCCCTGGGGCGCCCCGCCCTTTCAACCGGATTCGCTCGCCATCGGTCACGCCTGCCGGAATACGTACGTTCAGGCTCTTGGGTACGCTCTCGTGACGCAGCCCGTTCGCACTATAGCTAGGCACCCGATAGTTGATGGTCCGCGGCTCGTCCGACAGCGTGTCTTCGAGAAACAACGGCAGTTCCATTTCCACATCCTGCCCTCTTCGTCCGGCACTACGCTCCTGGCCGCGCCCACTACCGGGTCGGGCACCAAAAACAGATTCGAAGAAATCGGAAAAATGCCGCTCGTACTGCCCGTCTCCTCCTCCGCCAAAATTGCCGTTGAACTCCCAGCCTGGCGGCGGCTCGAACTGCTGCCCGGCCCGGCCGTACTGGCGTAGTTGATCGTATTCGGCTCGTTTTTCCGGATCTCTGAGAACCTCATAGGCCTCGGAGACTTCCTTGAATTTGTTTTCCGCATCCGGCTCTTTGCTGACATCTGGATGATATTTGCGCGCCAGCTTGCGGTATGCGGTCTTGATCGCTTTTTCGTCTGCGCCCGGGTCGACGCCCAGTAGCGCATAATAATCTTTGAATTCCATCGAACCTCACCGTCTCGTCAATCGACAACAGTCAAAAGCAGACAGCCATGACAGGCCTGCCGCTGCCCGGTGATCGTGCCTGTCTATAACCATCGCCCTATCAGCCCGGTATGGCGCTGATACAGGTCAGTGCACGACACAAACACCCTTCGATAAAGATGTGGACAGTACGCCAGGAATCCAGTGCCGGTTGCGAAAAAGACACGGAAGGCAGCCGTTTGCCAAGCGGCTTCAGGCGCGCACCGCCTGTGCGAAGGCGGTGCGAAGGCGGTGCGCGAGGGAGGATCAGTTTTACTGCTGAATCAGATTGACGCGGTTGCCTGTGCCGGATTGGCTCAGGTTGACCCGTAGATCAGCACCGGTCTGCTGTAGCGTGCTGTGGTTATCCGATCCGCTCAGCTGGCTGAGATACGCCACGTTACGATCGCCCTGCTGCCCGATGATGATTTCATTGAGCGAGCCTTCGGTCGAAGCGCTCAGGATGTTGTCGCTACCCTCTTGCGTGCCGTACAGGACGTTACTGTTGCCGGTCTGGTCGGCATAGAACTCGTTACCGGTCCCGGTCTGGTTGGCGGTCGCAATGTTGTAGTCACCCACCTGGCTGAGCTGAGCGGCCTGCCAGTCACCTGCCTGGAAAGCATCGATACTGTTCGAGACACCACTCTGGGTAGTGTCTGCGTCGTTATTGCTGCCTTCCTGAGTGACCAGGGCGCCGCCATTCTGACCGTCGATACGAACAGCGGCTTGCTGCTGCGTACCGCGCTGGGTGACATAGGCCGAGGTATTCACACCACTGACCTCAAGCGTGGCCACGGAACCCTGGCTGTCCAGCTGGTAGATATTGGCGGAGGTATCGTTCCCTGTCTGAATGACCGTCGCAACGTTACTGGAGCCGTCCCGCTGCCACAGCAGAGCGGTGTGATTGTCGCCCTGTTGATTAACGGATACTTCACTGGCCACGGCCCCTTCCTGCAGCGTATGGGCCCAATGAGTATTGCCGTTTTGCGTAATCCGGGAGGTTGCCTGGGTCGTGTTTAGTTGCTCGGTTTCAGCTTCGTTGGCAGTGCCTGTCTGGCTCTGGTTGACTGAAGCCGATTCGGAAGCTTGCTGGGAGACCGACGCCTGATTGTTCCAGCCATACTGGTATTGGTTGGAATAGGCATTGGTCGAGTCAGCCTGCTCGACAGTCGCAACGTTGTAATTGCCCGCCTGTGCCTGCTGTGCAGTACCGGCTTGGCTATTGGCCTGAGCCAGACGAGCCTCATTGGCGTAACCGCTATGCGACTGCTTGGCGGCGTTACCGGAGCCGGACTGCTCGATCGTAGCCGTATTGAGCACACCGTGCTGGTCCTGTCGGGCCGTATTGTTTTCAGCGAAGGCTTGCGTGGCTAACACCGCGAGAACGGCAGCGGCGAGCGGTTTGAAGATAAACATAGCTCTCTCCATGAATGTTTATTTCCACCAGAGGTACAGCAAGGCCTAGAAGACCTTTACCGCATTACCATTGCGCAAGAACCTGCAAGGGCACCCTAGCGATCAGGCATTGTGAATCGGGAGGCTATATTCGCCGTTTAGCGCAGCGACGGGTATCAACCGAAAGATTGAAAATATGTGCGTCTTGCCTTTTGCCAAGCGATGACCGGCACCTTATGGATGGGCGGTTAGAACCTTACGACGCCCTTACGGCCTAATGGATAACGCCTGAATAAGGCCCGAACGGGAGACGAACATGAGCGACATCAAGCACCCCGAAAACCAGAACGCTGAAAACGAAGACCTCGATAATCGTGACGTCGATGACGACCAGCTAGACCAGGCCGTAGAGGAAACCTTCCCTGCCAGCGACCCGATTTCACCATGATCTGATCAGTCGATCGGATTTCTTCTACTCGGTCTTGGGGTTGAAGACTATATGCCTATAGCTTCAACCCTTTTTTTGTGCCTGATGTTTCCCAACGCCTGTCTATCACGGATGCGCTAACGGGTTGGCCATCAGGGGACGGATCAGAATCACCGAACGCAGCAGCGTTGAAAGCCTGGCTGCCGCCTTCGACATCCGGCGTAATCATTCCTGGATAGCAATCGTGCCCCTCATGCCTGTGGCAGTCAGGGCATGTTGCGATTGAAGCGTTAGCCTGCCGAGCGACACCTTTACTGATCGCTGTTGGAGCATCCTTGCAAGTTGGCCTGGGTCACGTTGCTGAACGCCGGAACACTACGCGTCAGCCAGACATTACCGCCAATGGTGGAGCCTTTTCCGATAGTGATGCGTCCCAGAATGGTCGCGCCGGCGTAGATCACCACATCGTCCTCGACGATCGGATGACGTGGATGCCCTTTTTGCAGATTACCGGACTCATCGGCCGGGAAGCGCTTGGCACCTAAAGTCACTGCCTGATAGATCCGGACCCGCTCGCCAATGATGGCTGTCTCACCGATAACCACGCCGGTACCATGATCGATAAAGAAGCTGGGGCCGATCTGCGCCCCTGGATGGATATCGATACCCGTGGCTGAATGAGCCAGCTCTGCAATCATGCGCGCCAGTAGCGGCAGGTCCGAACGATAGAGCTGATGCGCCAGACGATGGTAGATAACAGCCAGGATACCGGGATAGCACAGCAGCACTTCATCCACACTGCGCGCGGCCGGATCGCCCCGGTAGGCTGCCAGCACATCGGTATCCAAAAGACGGCGTAGATCAGGCAATGCCAAAGCAAAGTCCTGCACGATGCGCTGCGCCGGGTCTTCGACCAAGCATTCAGGCATCCCCCGCTGTCGGGCGGTATAGCACAGCTCCAGCCGCACCTGCCCTAACAGAGCATTGAGCGCACGGTCCAGCACGTGCCCTACGAAAAAGTCTTCGCTTTCCGCACGTAAGTCACTGGGTCCTAGACGGAGCGGAAACAAGGCGCTACAGAGCGACTCAAGGATCTCGCTCATTACCGCTCGCGAAGGCAGTTCACGGCTGCTCAGTTCTCGCGTTCGGCCATGCTGGCTACGCCATTCGTTACGAGCGTCATGCAGCTCATCTACGATTCGTTCCAGTTGCCAGTTGATCCCCGGGGCTTTACCCCGCACCGCATTTGAATCGCTCATTACCACGTTCCTGGAAAAAGAACCGGCGCGGGCCGGTCCTGGGTTCGACAATAAAACGTTGCGGCTGATCGAGCGCGCCCCAACGCCTGTTCGTACCTTACCGCATCGCCTGCCCGATCGGATAGGATGGGGACAGACCTGCCAACGCCGCACCGCCTGGCGTCAAGGCAACCATAAGTGGAACATTCATACAGGAGAACTCTTATGACGTTTGGCCCCCTGGTCAGTACCGAGTGGCTTGCCAACGCATTGGGCAACAAAGACCTGGTGATATTCGATGCCAGTGTCTACCTGCCTAACGAGTCGAAACATGCACGCGCCGAGTATGAGGCTGCTCACTTACCTAATGCTCGCTTCTTCGATATCGAAGAGATTTCGGATCAGGACACGACACTGCCGCACATGGTGCCCTCTCAGGGTCGTTTCGCCCGGCTGGTAGGTGAGCTGGGGGTCAACAACCAGTCCCGCGTTGTGGTTTATGACCAGAAAGGGTTGTTTTCAGCAGCGCGTGCCTGGTGGATGTTTCGCCTCTTCGGCCATGATCAGGTCGCAGTGCTCGATGGAGGCCTTCCCAAGTGGCAGAGCGAACATCGACCTGTAGAACAAGGCCCGGCACCTGTCGTACCGGCCCAGACGTTCGAAGCCACATTCCATGCCAGAATGCTACGGGGCCTGGGCGATATCCAGGCCAACCTCGACAGCCGCCTCGAACAGGTACTGGATGCGCGCGCGGCCAATCGCTTCGAGGGGTCGGTGCCCGAGCCGCGTGCAGGCCTGGCCTCCGGGCATATTCCAGGTAGCGCCAGCCTGCCTTATACCGACCTTCTCAATGCTGACGGCACGTTCAAGGATGTCGATACGCTCCGCGCGCGCTTTGCACATGCGGGTGCGGATGGCTCACGATCAGTGGTTACCAGTTGCGGCAGCGGCGTGACAGCAGCCGTTCTTCTCCTGGGACTGGCAGTGGCAGGCCTACCGGAAGGGGCCCTGTACGACGGCTCCTGGACAGAATGGGGCTCACGCCCAGATACCCCCAAAGCGACAGGACAGGCTTGAGCATTCCTGCGGTATCGCTCCTCTGACGGTACCGCCCCACCACCGCGGCGTAGGCTCCAAAGATTATTCTTTAGTCTAATAGACGCCTTTTCTAGGGTCTCGACCAAGACAGATCTTCTTCCCTGAGCCACGCTGTTTCAGGGCTCGGCCGCTTATGTGCTACTTAAAAGTGTTATCAGGCATACAGTTAAGCCATTTGTCTCATACGGTCTTTCAAGTGCGATAAACGAACAAATGGCTATTGCTTTAGGTAGCGAATCGATAGCATTATCGCGGCACGTCATCGTACAACCCTGGCCTTAAGGCACAAGGGTGAATTCCACAATAAATTTAATAATGGAATAACCTGAATGTTGAAGATCGCACCCTGCACGGCCTTATCTTCCCCACCCGATATTCCCCCCTCTTCCAGATTTCGCGGAGGCGTTTGCGCGTCCGCTTAGGTTCGGCTGCCTATTCAGGCCGGACATGAAATGCCCTGAGGATCAGGGCCTCTCCGCCTCTGATAAATCAATCCGTAAGAGATTGCGCTCAGGTGCGGCACCATTACTCATGGGAGTACAACAATAATGACCCTTCGCTATCTCTCTGTTCCTGCGTTTATCGGACTCACACCGCTTGCGCTGGCCTTGGCGTTACCGATGGCTGCTCATGCCGAAGGTTTTCTGGAAGACGCCAAAGTCAACGTGATGACCCGCAACTATTATTTCAATCGGGATTTTCGTAATAGCAGCAATATTCAGCAGAGCAAAGTCGAAGAATGGGGCCAGGGTTTCATTATGACGGCAACCTCGGGCTACACGCCGGGCGTTGTAGGTTTTGGTCTGGACCTGACCGGGCTCTATGGGATCAAGCTGGATAGCGGTCGGGGCCGCGCTGGCACTCAATTGCTGCCGGTACATGATGATGGGCGTGCCGCGGATGATTTCGGTCGTTTGGGCGCTACCTTCAAGGCTCGCATTTCCAAGACTGATCTGTTGTTAGGCGAATTGATGCCTAACGTACCCGTGCTTCGCTTTAACGATGGTCGCCTGCTTCCTCAGACATTCCGCGGTGCGACACTGACCTCCAAGGAACTGGACGGCTTCACGTTCTATGCTGCGCAGATTCGCCAGGTGAGCCTGCGTAACTCCTCTAACATGGAGGATCTGTCCATCACGACCGGCGGTGCCCGTCAGATTCGTGCAGCCTCTTCGGATCGCTTCAATTATGTAGGGGGTGAATACACCTTCAACGAGAAGCGCACCATGGTTGGCGTATGGCACGCGCAGTTCGAAGATGTCTACAAGCAGAACTTCTTCAACCTGACCCATACCCAGAAGTTCGGAGACTGGAGCCTGGGCGCGAACCTGGGTTACTTCACCGGTGAAGAGGAAGGCCAAGCGCGCGCGGGCAACCTGGACAACAAACTCTTCACTGGACAGTTATCCGCCGGTATTGGCGGCCACAAGTTTACCGTGGGTTATCAGCGCGTCAGCGGTGATAACGGCTGGCTGAGCGTTAACGGTTCCAGCGGCGGCAGTATCGTAAACGACATGTTTACCCAGAGCTTTGACAATGCCAAGGAACGCTCGTGGCAGCTGCGTTACGACTACAACTTTGCTGCTATGGGTATTCCGGGTCTGGCCTTCATGGCACGTTACGGTCATGGTGACAACATCTACGTCAACGCTGCCAATGATGACGGCTCGGAATGGGAACGTAACTTCGATGTGGCCTATACCTTCCAGAGCGGCCCGCTCAAGGACCTGAACATGCGTTGGAGAAACTCCATGGTTCGTCGCGACTATGGCAGCAACAACGATGTCGACGAGAACCGCCTGATCTTCAGCTACCCGATCTCGATTCTGTAAGCGCCAGGTCGATACAAAAAGCCCGTCTTTCGACGGGCTTTTTTTAACGCCTTGCCTACTGCCCTTCATATTGAGTTTGGCGCGACTCCACGCCCAGCTCATCCCATACCGACTCGGCCAAATGGAAGGTCGCGTTGGCCGCTGGGATACCGCAATAAATGGCGCTCTGCATGATCACTTCCTTGATCTCGTCGCGCGTTACACCATTGTTGGCAGCGGCGCGCAGATGCAGCTTGAGTTCTTCGCTCCGGTTCATCCCAATCAGCATGGAAATGGTAATCAGGCTACGGGTATGCCGCGGCAGGCCCGGACGGGTCCAGATATCACCCCAGGCATGCCGGGTGATCATCTCCTGAAACTCCTCGTTGAATGGCGTGAGCTTTTCCAGGCTGCGATTCACATGGGCATCGCCCAATACCGCGCGACGGACCTCCATGCCCTTTTCATAACGTTCGCGTTCGTCCATCTCGAGATCTCCTAAGCCGTCAGGAAAGCCAGAACACGGCGACTGAATGCTTCGCCGGCCTGTACATTGGAAAGATGCGCAGCATCGAATTCCGCATACTCGGCATTCGGAATTTGAGCCTGCATGTAGTGACCGTCGGCCGGTGTGGTGACGGCATCGTGCGTACCCGCCACGATAAGCACCGGAACGGTGACGGCCTTGAGATGCTCACGAAAATCACCGTCACGCACGGCAGCACAATTGGCGGCATACCCTTCTGGCGAGGTAGCTGCGAGCATGTCGGTAATGCGCTTGACCTTGGCTGGCTCTGCCTGAGAGAACTCAGGTGTAAACCAGCGCCCAATAGAGGCATCACGCAGATTGACCATGGCCGCCTGGCCGCCCTTCAAAACCGTATCAATACGGTCATTCCAACCGTCTGCCGTTCCGATCTTGGCGGCGGTATTACAGATAACGACACGCTGGATACGGTCACTGGCGTTTACTGCCAGCCACTGCCCGGTCAGTCCACCCATGGACAGTCCACAGAAAAAGGCTTTCTGAACCTTGAGCGCATCCAGCAGCGCCAAGACGTCATGGCCCAATTGCTCAATGGTGTACGGACCGGGCGTAACGGTGGAGCCGCCGTGGCCCCGTGTGTCATAACGCAGTACGCGAAAATGCTCGGTAAAAGCGGGAACCTGGTCATCCCACATATGCAGGTCAGTGCCCAGCGAGTTGGACAGTACCAGAACCGGCGCGTCTTCACGGCCATCGAAACGGTAATTCAGTTCGCCCTCGGCGAGTTGCACAGTTGGCACAGGAATCCTCCTAGCGAGCAGACGTCAGTGAATGGTGTTCGGCACAGGCGCGTTCTACCCAGGTGCGGGCCTGCCCCAAGTAGTGCGCAGGATCGAGCAGATGATCCAGCTCATCGGCAGACAGCTCGGCGGTCACGGTCTCGTTCTGCCCGAGCGCCTCACGCAGGTGGCATTTCTGCTCGACCGCACGACGGCAGCACTGCTCGACCAGCTGATGCGCCTGCTCACGGCCGACACGTTGGCTAAGGGTAATGCTGACAGCCTCGGCCAGTACCAGTCCGTGGGTCAGCTCCAGGTTTGTGCGCATGCGTTCGGCATCAACCTCCAGCCCTTCGGCTACCAGCAACGCCTGTTCCAGCGCACCCGCAGTCAGGCAGAAGATATCAGGCAGGGTGTCCCATTCGGCATGCCAGAGACCCAGGCTGCGCTCGTGTTCCTGAGGCATGGCTGCGAACATGGTGGCGACAAGGTTAGGAATGCGGGTCGCAGCGCTGATCAGGACTGCCGCGCTGACCGGATTGCGTTTGTGAGGCATGGTCGAGGAACCACCCCGCCCCAGCCCGGCCGGCTCGAAAACTTCCGCCGCTTCTGTCTGCATCAACAGGGAAAGATCACGCCCCAGCTTGCCGAGGCTTCCGGCAATCATGCCGCACACACTGGCGGCTTCTACCAAGCGGTCCCGCTGGGTATGCCAGGGTTGATCAGGCAGTGTCAGGTCAAGTTCTTTAGCCAACGCCTCGGCGACCGGCATGGCCTTGTCACCGAGCGCCGCCAGTGTGCCCGACGCCCCACCGAACTGCAGCACCAGAACACGCGGCTTGAGCTCAGCCAGCCGTTGGCGATGACGGGTAATTGCGCCTAGCCAGCCGGCAATCTTCATACCCAGCGTGACGGGCGTTGCATGCTGCAGCCATGTCCGTCCGGCCAAGGGCGTGTCTACATAGCGCTGAGCCTGTTTGGCCAGGGCATCAGCCAAGGCAGCCAGACCGTCTTCCAGCAGCGCGAGGGCTGCGCGGACCTGCAGCACAAGCCCAGTATCCATGACGTCCTGACTGGTGGCGCCCATGTGCACATAGCGCTCGGCCTCGGGGCTTGTACGCTTGATTTCACGTCCCAGTGCCTTGACCAGCGGAATGGCCGAGTTGCCGCTGCTCACGATGGCCTGCTGCAACTCGGCAAGGTCATAGGCCTCGGCGCGGCAAGCCGCCTCGATCGGTGCGACGGCATCCTTGGGAATCAGGCCGACCGCGGCTTCGGCTCGCGCCAGGGCGGCTTCGAAATCCAGCATGCCCTGCAGGCGCCCGCTATCACTGAAGACATCACGCATCGCAGCCTGGGTAAAGTAGGCATCGAAGAGCTGATGGGTCGGACGCTGACTCATATGCATTTATCCTTGTTAGTGATCGTCATGCAGATAGCTGGCTCTGCGCGGCAGGCGCAGGCTTACCAGGAAGGCTACTACCAGCATGCAGGACACATAGATGTAGAAGAGATTCTCATGCCCCATGGCTTTGAAGTTCAGCGCAACGAATTCGGCCGAACCGCCAAACAAGGCATTGGCTACGGCATAGGAGAGCCCTACCCCTAGCGCACGCACCTGTGGCGGAAACATCTCGGCTTTTACCAGGCCACTGATCGAGGTGTAGAAACTTACAATGGCCAGCGCGAGAATGATCAAGCCAAAGGCAATGACCGGGCTGGTCGTGGTTTTCAGAGTTAGCAGGATGGGATAGGTACACAGTGCGCCGAGCGCACCGAACCACAACATGGAAGCGCGGCGGCCGATACGGTCAGACAAGGCACCGAACAGCGGCTGCATCAGCATGTACAGGAACAGCGCACCGGTCATGATGCCGCTGGCCGTCTTGGCATGCATGCCTACGGTGTTGACCAGGTACTTCTGCATGTAAGTTGTAAAGGTATAGAAAATCAGCGAGCCACCGGCGGTATATCCCAGCACAGTGAAAAACGCCGCCTTGTGATGTTTGAACAGAGCCGACAGCGAACCCGCCTCTTTGGCGGCACGGCTTTCTGCCGTCGTAGTTTCCTCAAGCGAGCGACGCAGCAACAGCGAAATCACGGCAGCAACCGCACCCACTGCAAAAGGAATACGCCAGCCCCAGGCACGCAGCTCATCTTCGGACAAGACCTGCTGAAGGATGACCACCACCAGCACCGCCAGCAACTGTCCGCCAATCAGCGTCACATACTGGAACGAGGCATAAAATCCGCGCTTACCCTTTAGCGCCACCTCACTCATATAGGTTGCAGTAGTGCCGTATTCACCGCCGACCGACAAGCCTTGGAAAAGTCGCGCCATGAGCAGAAGAAGCGGCGCCCAGAAGCCAATGCTGTCGTAGGTGGGCAGGCAGGCAATCACCAGTGAGCCGGCGCACATCATGAGCACGGAGATCATCATTGACGTACGCCGCCCATAACGGTCGGCTACCCCACCGAAGATCCAGCCACCGATGGGTCGCATCAGAAAGCCTGCGGCAAATACACCGGCAGTGTTAAGCAGTTGAACGGTGGGGTCGTCTGAGGGGAAAAACGCGTGAGCAAAATAGATGGAGCAAAAGGAGTAAACGTAAAAGTCGAACCACTCGACCAGGTTGCCGGATGAGGCGCCGACAATGGCGAAGATTCTTTTACGACGCTCTTCCAACGTATAGGAACTGGTAGTCATTCGATCCGCTCTTGTCATTGAAATAGCAATAATCCGGCACGCAATCGATCCTGACGTGCCGGTGAATGACCCTACAGAGGGCAGCCTTTGCCCTGTCGCAGGGTGTGCCGCCTACGCGTGACGGATTCGCAGGCCTTGGTGAGACATGTCCTTTTACAATTCTCTCCTTTGCAAAGCCGCAAATCCTTCGCGCTGGCGCAGATCACCCTTATTCCTCATCAGCGCCCCGTTGTACGAGGCGCCCAAGACATTGACCTCAAACGCGCTCGACTGCCAGCGCCAGACCTTGTCCAACCCCAACACACATGGTCGCGAGCCCCAGCTGCTTGTTGGTCTTTTCCAGCCAATGCACGGTAGTCATGACCAGGCGTGCACCACTCATCCCCAGCGGATGACCCAGTGCAATGGCGCCGCCCTGCGGATTTACTTTTTCACTGTCGTCCGGTAATCCCAAGCCGCGCACTACCGCCAGGGCCTGGCTGGCAAAGGCCTCGTTCAGCTCAACCACATCGAAGTCTTCAATGGTTTTCCCCAGACGAGTCAGCAGCTTTTGCACCGCCGGCACTGGGCCGATTCCCATGACACGTGGCGCAACGCCGCCACTTGCCATACCGAGAATGCGGGCGCGAGGCTTGAGGCCATACTTCTGCACGGCCTCGGCCGAGGCGATGATCATGGCCGCAGCGCCGTCATTCACACCCGAGGCATTACCCGCCGTGACGGTCTTGTCGGGCCCATTGACGGGCTTGAGCTTGGCCAGCATCTCCAGCGTGGTATCAGGGCGTGGATGCTCGTCCTTGTCGACGATCGTCTCGCCTTTCTTGTGGACGATTCGCACCGGCACGATTTCTTCGGCAAAGAAGCCGCTCTCCTGGGAAGCCGCCGTGCGCTGTTGGCTGCGCAACGCAAAGGCATCCTGATCGGCCCGGGAAACATTGTGATCCTGCGCGACATTGTCTGCCGTTTCCGGCATGGAATCGGTACCGTACTTCTGTTTCATCAATGGGTTCACGAAGCGCCAGCCGATGGTGGTGTCTTCGATCTTCTGTCCGCGGGAAAACGCAGTGTCCGCCTTGCCCATCACGAACGGAGCGCGGGACATCGATTCCACACCGCCGGCAATGGCCAGCTCCATCTCACCTGTGGCAATGGCGCGGTAAGCCGTCCCTACAGCGTCCATTCCCGACGCGCAAAGGCGGTTCAAGGTAACGCCCGGTACGGTTTCCGGAAGGCCTGCTAATAGAAGCGCCATACGCGCCACGTTACGGTTATCCTCGCCCGCCTGGTTGGCGCAGCCCATGAATACCTCATCGACTTCCGCCCACTGCACTCCAGGGTTGCGCTCCATCAGCGCCTTGAGCGGAATAGCCGCCAGATCATCGGCACGGACGCTGGACAGCGCACCGCCAAAGCGTCCAATAGGTGTACGAACGGCATCGCAGATGAATACATCACGCATCATGAGTCTCCTGATACCGCTCCTGGTCGGGCCGATGGCCCATGGGTAAGGAGGCGGTGTGACGGTCATGGCAGCACCTGAAATCGAGGGTGCCAGCTACCTGGGTCGTACTCGCCCGGACGGAAGACCAGGCGAGTGATGTTGAACGGAACAGTAAGCCGCAAGGCTGTAAGCAGACAATCCGATAATCGAATCTACGGTCGATTATCGAACACGTTTATCTATTCCCGTATGCGGTTGCGTGAATCGAAAAGGCCTTATGACGCATCAGAATGACTGACGATACCCTTGATCACTACAGCCGCCGTAGCCAGCGCAGCAGGCACCACCAGCGCAGTCAGCACCTGCTCGAAATTCCATCCCAGCCCCAGTAGAGTGGCCCCCATCCAGGCCCCCAGAATGGCACCGAAGCGTCCGATACCCAGCATCCAGGACACCCCTGTGGCACGACCCTGGGTCGGGTAGAAGCGCGCCGCCAGTGAAGGCATGGCGGACTGCGCACCGTTGATGCACATCCCCGCAACCAGTACCAGCGTAGCCAGCAACGTCACGTGACCCAGGCTCTGCCCGACACAGTACGCAAAGACACCGGCGAGCAGGTAAAACGTGCCAATGACCCAGTGCGGATTGACCCGGTCCATCGCCCAGCCCACGGCTACCGCGCTAAGCACGCCACCAAACTGGAACAGGGCTCCGATGAATGCAGCCTGCTCCATACTTGCCCCGCTGTCGCGCATCAGGGTAGGCAACCAGCTTGTCAGCAGGTATACGATGACAAGTCCCATGAAGTAGGTCAGCCAGAGCAGCACCGTGCCCAGCCCACACGCCTTGGAGAAAATAACGGCAAAGACATTGCGCGCCTTGACTGTGCGCTGCTCTGGTACGCTGAACTCCCTGGCCTGCTGCACGATACTTGGGCCGATGGGCAGCAAGGCCTTGCGAATCCGTGCCACGCCCCGGTTATGCACCACCAGATAGCGGGCCGATTCCGGCAACCACAGCAGCAGCACCACTGCCAGAGCTATCGGTAGCAAGCCCCCGAGCAACAGCAGGCTATGCCAACCGAACGCCGGAATCAGCTTGGCAGAGATGAACCCGCCACACGCCATGCCCAAATTGAAACCACAGAACATGCTGGTTACCAGTAACGACTTGAGCCGCTCCGGGGTGTACTCAGACAGCAGCGTCGTGGCGTTCGGCATGGCGGCGCCTAGGCCAAGGCCGGTCAGAAAACGCAGGATCACCAGTTGATCCACCGTACCGCTGTAGGCCGAGATCACGCTGAAAAATCCAAAGATGGAAACGGCAGCAACCAGGACGACTTTACGGCCGAAGCGGTCCGCCAACGGTCCCGAGCCCAACGCACCAAACACCATCCCAACCAGGGCAGCGCTCATGACCGGTCCAAGGCTTGCTCGATCGATACCCCAGTCCTGGGTCAACGCCGGCGCGATAAACCCCATGGCAGCAGTGTCCAGGCCATCCAGGAAAACGATCAAAAAGCACAACACCACGATTCGCCACTGATAGCGGCTCAGCGGCTGGGCATTGATAAACGTCTGAACATCAAGCGTCGAATTGGTCGAAGACCCCGTCATGACAAGGCCCTCAGCATCCACGAACCGAAAGAAAACGCATCGGGGCGATGCGCATGCACCATCCCGTTCACGGGAGAAATCATGCAGAACATAGGCGGACTCTGTTGTTTTTATCAGGCGTGCCGGCTGGCAACGTGCCTCTACCCTACGGAGCAGCCACGTACTGCACAATTCGATTAACGGCTAAAGGTTCGATTAACGAACAGTTTTAGTGAAAGAGCTTGGAGCTGAGTTCCTGGCTGGCCTTGAGTAAAAGAGGGAGGAAGCGGCGCTCCAGCTCCTGCCGGGTAATACGGCTAGCATGGGTGCCCACGTTCATGGCAGCCATGACCTGACCGGAGGCATCCAGTACCGGTACGGCCAATGAACGGAGCCCGACCTCCAGTTCCTGGTCAACGACGCACCAGCCTTGCTGCCGGATCTGCTCGAGACAGGGCAACAGCTTTTCTGGCGTATGCAGTGTGCGACTGGTCTTGATCTGCAGGTCAGCACGCTCGAAGTAATCCTGAAGGGCAGCATCATCCAGAGCCGCCAGCAGAATACGGCCCATGGAGGTGCAGTAGGCCGGAAGCCGGCTGCCAACGCTCAGATCGACCGAAATCAGCCGCAGCGGTGTAGCGGACCGGGCGATGTACAACACCTCATCCCCCTCAAGCGTGGCGACGGAGCAGGCCTCATGCAGCTGCTCGCTCAGGCGATCCAGAATGGGTTGGGCGGTGAGCGCCATGGGCGTGGATGACAGATAGGCATGGCCCAGCGTCAGCACCTTGGGTAATAGTGAATAGGTCCGTCCATCGGTGGTCACGTAGCCCAGCTTCATCAACGTATGCAGGCAACGCCGAACCGCCGCACGGGGGATCTCGGTTCGGTGGCTGATCTGTGCAATGGTCAGATGCCGCTTGCGCTCCTGAAAGGCATGGATCACAGCCAGGCCACGTGCAAGGGACGTCATGAAGTTTGGATCGCCCGTAAAGGCCTCGATCCGCTTGGCCGGCGATGCAATGATAGGCGGTGCGCCAAAGCTGTGAGGGTCACGCGAATTCGAGTTATCCATGATCTCTGCCCGGCCGCTGTCTGATTTGGCCGATTATCGAAGCATCTGATCGATAATCGCAATACGACAAACGCAGTCTTGTTCGTTTATAGGCCACTTACAGATCGTCACTGTGCCGATTTCGTCCTCGCACCTAGGGAAAAATCTCAAGCCATAAGAACAGTAGCGGTTCACCCTGTAGGCATCTGTCTATTGCCAAAGGGATAACGACCATGGGGCATCAAGCGATCAACTGGCGCGGCGTCTTTCCGGCTGTCAGCACTCAGTTCAAGCCTGACTTTTCTCTGGACCTGGACGCCACTCACCGCGTGATCAGCAATCTCGTGGCGGATGGTGTGTCCGGGCTTGTAGTGTGCGGCACCGTTGGAGAAAACACTTCGCTTACCACGACGGAAAAGCTATCGGTCATCGAGACCGCCAAGGCCGCGGCGGCCGGACGCGTACCCGTGATTGCCGGCGTAGCCGAGTTTACTACCGCCTTCGCACAGAAGATGGTTAACGAGGCGCGCTTTGCTGGCGTGGACGGTGTGATGGTTATGCCCGCGCTAGTCTACTCTGCCAAGCCCCACGAAACCGCCATGCACTTTCGCAGCGTTGCGACTTCGACCGATCTTCCGGTCATGGTCTACAACAATCCGCCGGTGTACAAGAACGACGTTACGCCGGACATCCTGGCCTCGCTCAAAGACTGCGAGAATATCGTCTGCTTCAAAGATTCCTCAGGTGATACTCGCCGCTTTATTGACCTGCGCAACGCTGTGGGTGATCGCTTCGTACTCTTTGCCGGCCTGGATGATGTAGTGCTCGAAAGCATTGCTGTAGGGGCCGTCGGCTGGGTATCCGGCATGTCCAATGCGTTTCCCAGGGAAGGCGAAACCCTGTTCCGCCTCGCCATGCAAAAGCGTTTCGACGAAGCCCTGTCGCTCTATCAATGGTTCATGCCCCTGCTACATCTGGACGCCCGCCCTGACCTGGTCCAGTGCATCAAGCTCTGCGAAGAGATACTAGGCCGTGGTTCAGCCGTCACCCGCCCTCCTCGCCTGAGCCTCGAAGGGGCTGCCCGTGATGAAGTGAAAGCGATTGTGGACAACGCGCTGACCCAACGTCCTGCGCTGCCTGACGTCGGGCTTTAAGCTGCGTCGCTGGCAGCCTGCCGAAACTGCCGGGGCGTGAGTCCCGTCAGCGTCTTGAACTGGCGGCTAAAGGCGCTGTGATCGGTGTAGCCGCACTGCAAGGCAATATCGGTGATCGGCATCGTCGTCCCCAGCAATTGAGAGGCTTTTTCCAGACGCACCTTATGGATCATCTGGCGGGGCGTGAGATGAAAGATCCGCTTGCAATAGCGCTCCAACTGAGCCACGGAAAGCTCTGCGATGGCGGTCAGCTCTGCCAGTGCGATCGGACGGGTGTAATGGGCACGAATGTGTTTATCGACCGCTGCAAGCCGTTGATACGCCGGGTGGTTATCCTGCGCGGCTTGCAAGTCATAGGAAATGCCAGCCATGCCCAACACCTGCCCTGAATGCCCTTTCAAGGGCAGCTTGTAGGTCAGACACCACCCTGGCTCACGACCGTTGTAAAAATGCAGCTCAAGCTTGTCCTCGATGATCGCTCCGCGAAGCACCTCGTGGTCCTGCTCGGTATAGAGCGGTCCTAGATTCGCCGGAAAGACCTCAGCGGACGTCTTGCCCAAGAGAGGCGCAACCGTCTTGAACCCACACCGTCTCGCCAACGTCAGGTTGGCCAAGAGGTAACGTGCGTCTAGATCCTTAATAAAGAAGACCACATTGGGAATCGCATTGAGAAGCGGAGCAATCAGCGCAACGCTGTTAAGCAAGGTTTCTAAGTCTTCAGGGCGCTCTGCGGCAAGCCCCTCACACCAGGCTGTCATCTGCTCAGGGGCAAAACCTGGAGCCTGCCTGTCGCGTTCGGCTATAGGAGACATCATCTGAAGCATGAGCACCTCTTATGAGTGGTGGCGCGAATGCGCTCAGGATATATCCGTCTCTGAGCATGCCATAAGCGTCTCGACCCGTGCAGGGACCAACGGAATACGGGGCTCCGGCAAGGCCCAGCCAAACAATTCGCGAGCCGCCGTGCCACAGACACGCCCTTGGCAGGCTCCCATACCGCACCGGCTCTGAAGCTTTGCCGCATCCCATCCTTGCTCTCCCACCAGAGCAGACAGGGCGACATCCTCGCAGCGGCAAATCAGCGTATCCGCACGGGCCAGTTGCCTGACCTCAGGTCGCAATCTGAAATGCGCTTGCACATGTCGGGCAAACCGCTGCCAACGCTCGCGACGTGTAAACAGAGTCTCTGCCTGTTCAACCTTGCCAATAGCAGCCAATCCGGCGATTTCGCCCTCGATCAACGCCAACTCACTACCACCAACGCCTGTACATTCACCGGCCGCATAGAGACCTGTCTGACTCGTCTGCTGATAGCGATCGACCGCTACAGCATCACCCTCAAGCTGACACCCCAGATGACTCGCCAGTCCAGTATTGGGCACCAGACCAAACCCACAGGCCAGACGCGTACAGGGTACGACCTTATCATGGCCACCCTGGCGAATACGCACAGCCTCCAGACGATTATCCCCCAGGGCCTCAACGACATAATTCGCCCAGCGGTAGTGAGTCGAGAGCAACCTGAATGCCTGGGTGAGCTTGTCAGGCCAGCGCAGCAACCCGGTACCGAACGATATAACTTGCTGACGGGCCGCCTGTTCATAGACGCCTGTAAGCACAGCGCCGGCTGCTCTGGCCGTTCCGGCAGAAGCCAGCAATAACGGACCGCTTCCCGCTACCACCAGCCGCTCACCTACCACAGGTGCGCCCCCTTTGATCAAGGCCTGCAACGCTCCGGCGCCCGTCACGCCGGGTAATGTCCAGCCCGGAAACGGCAACAGCAATTCCCGTGCGCCACAGCACAGGATCAATTGCCCATAGTCCAGCCGGCAACCTGACTGTGCATCCTCCAGTAACAAGGCCCCTGGTGCCAACGCAGCTACGATGCGCGTTCCTGCCAAGTACCGA
The DNA here is from genome assembly GCF_003691465.1 of Pseudomonas sp. LTJR-52. Lineage (NCBI taxonomy): Bacteria > Pseudomonadati > Pseudomonadota > Gammaproteobacteria > Pseudomonadales > Pseudomonadaceae > Pseudomonas > Pseudomonas sp. LTJR-52. The sequence goes on along the minus strand of NZ_CP033105.1, from coordinate 1,418,516 downwards.
ACATTAGGCTGAGATAAAACCTTTCGATAACTCTGCGCCGATGCAGGTAGTACCACCCCTGGCCCGTCGCGCCATATCTGCCCGCCTAGCCGGGGGTTATCATCGATGACCACAATGGAGCGCTGGCTGGTGGATGCAGCCCTGGCCGCTGCCAGACCTGCCGGCCCAGCGCCTACGATAGCAATATCGCAAGACAGCCTGCTCAGCCCCGTCATACCGTACGCTCTACCTGCATGCCCTCACGGCACAGCGTCTGGCAGGCCAGCTGCCGGCGACCGTCAATCGTTACCCGACATTCCTGGCAAATACCCATTCCACAAAACGGTGCACGTGGCTGACCTGTGCAGGACAGCCGTGCCACCGGTGATTCGCTCAATGCCAGCAAGGCGGCAACCGTCAGTCCGCCCGTAACGACTATAGGTTGCCGGTCGAGATACACCGTGATCATGCCGTTGCCTCCTGGGTAGTGGAAGCCGCATTTACAAAGCGCTCAGGCCGGAACGGAGTGGAATCGAGAGGAAGCGCCTCACCCAGTAACTGAGCAGCGATCATCCGTGCACTGGCCGGTGCGGTGGTAACGCCCAGCCCTTCATGGCCCAGCGCCAGCCATAGGCCCGGTTGACCAGGATATTGTCCGAGCAAAGGCAAACCATCCGGTGTTGCAACACGAAAACCTGTCCAGCTGCGAATGGCATTCAACTCGCCCAAGGCGGGTAAGTAATGCTGTGCACGCGTGAGCATACGACCTAGCACATCGAGCTCGACGCGCTTATCCAGGGTATCGAATTGTCGGGATGAGCCGATCAGCAACTGTCCTGTAGGCCTTGGCTGCACATTGAACGCGACGGAGGTTCCATCACTGGCGTGAGCGCTGGCAGCATACCCAAGCTCCACCAGTTGATGGGTGACACAGGCGGGGTATCGATCTGTAATCAGTAAATGGCCTTTCTTCGGCCTTAACGGCACCTCCGGGAGTAACCGGCAGGCACCCAGCCCATTGGCAAGCAGAATAGCGGGTGCCGTCATCCAGAGACCATCGCTCAGACATAACCGATTACCCTCGACCCGGATGACCTCCTCCTCCTGAACGGTGATTCGATTGCCGTGCTGGCCGAGCAGCCAGCGCGCGGTTGCCGGAGCGTAGAGGATCCCGTCGTCACCCACCTTCAGCGCACCTGCCAGATCAGAGCGCAGCATCGGCTCTAATTGCCGTAGCGAAGAGGCAGTGACCCAACCCGACTGAACGCCATGCTCAGCCAGCCTGGCTTGCTTTGCCTCTGCTAACGCGCACTCATCATCGTTCGCCGCCAGCCACAGTGTCCCGCAGTTACGATAGGCGCATGCTTCAGGCAAGCGCTCACGCAACGCATTCCAGAGCTCTATGGAATAATGACTGAGCGCAAGCTCGGCAGGATTGTCATCCATGGCAACCAAGTGGCCCATCCCCACGCCGGTAGCACCACCGCTTCGATTGTCGATGACCCGAACGCACAAGCCTCGGGCAGCCAATTCATAGGCACACATAGCCCCTACGATACCGGCTCCCACGATAACGATATCTGCTGCAGCGGTGCGTGCCAGAAAGCTCACAGCCGAATTCCCCAGGCGAAGGGATCAGCCTCATCAATCAATAACGTGGCCTCGGCGCTGATATGGGCAGTGCCTCGAATAGTGGGAATGATCCGCTCCCCTTCCCACGCATAACTGGCTTCGAAAAGGCTGCCGATTACGCTGGCCTGCCGCCAGAGCTCACCCGGCTGCAGATGCCCATCCGCAGCAAGGCAGGCAAGTTTGGCGCTGGTTCCTGTCCCGCAGGGCGAGCGGTCATAGGCTTTGCCTGGGCAGAGCACAAAATTGCGGCTGTCCGCGCATTCATCGCCTCCAAACAGCTCGATGTGATCGATCACACCGCCGTTTTCGCCGCGTACGCCTTGCGCCTCAAGCGCCTGCCGTACTGCCCAGCTGTACTCGGTCAGCGCGTCGAGATTGCCGCTGTTCACCTGCAGGCCATGATCGGCAATTAGATAAAACCAGTTGCCACCCCAGGCAATGTCACCCCTCACTATGCCCAGGCCGGGCACCTCCAACGGAACATCCTTGCGATAGCGGTACACAGGTACATTACGCACACTGACGGAAAGGTCCTCATGCAGCGTTGCCTCTACTGTCCCTACAGGGGTCTCGATCCGGTGCCGCCCTACGTCGATCCGACCGAGATGATAAAGCGATCGCACCAGCCCAATCGTGCCGTGCCCACACATCCCCAAATAGCCGGAGTTGTTGAAAAAAATAACGCCGGCGCAGGCCTCAGGATCGACCGGCTCGCACAGGAGCGCACCCACCAACACATCGCTCCCACGGGGTTCAAGCACGCAAGTAGCCCGCCAGTCATCATATTCATGCCGCAACAGTTTCAACCGCTCCGCCATGGAGCCTTTCCCCATATCGGGAAATCCCTCAATGACCAAACGAGTCGGCTCACCGCCCGTGTGGGAGTCGATGACCTGGATACGTCTCATGGCGCCACCTCCGCAAAAGAGGCTTACAGCGTGGCGTGTCAACGCAAAATCGGCTTGGTGTTTTTCGCTCGGCGGGAGGACGAAATCAGCACAATTGACTGAGTGATATACAGGAGCGGCACGTCTGTCTTGTCTAACCGTATTAATGAACTGCTCCGCCATAAAGACGGAGCAGTTACTGCAAACAAGAGAGCTAGGCCTTTGCAAGTTAAACGTCAAACATACTCATGTAGGCTGAGCGCTTCAGAAAGCGGATCTAGTTGGAAAGGCCAGCAATCCAGTCAATCATATCGGTATTGTCATAGTTGCCAGAGTGAGGTTGGTTCCAGGCAATTTTGTAATCTACGTTCAATCCTCGATTCTGCAGGGCGATTGCCAGGTTGGCCGAGACGAAGGGTGAAGAATCGCGATCATAAGAGCCCACCCGAATACGCCAATGCTTGGCCACCGAGCTTGTTCCGTACACAGTGGCAGCATAAGGATTCACATTAATACCACCATACCCGTTGTACCTCAGTACGTAATACATCGGGTTCATCATGGCGGCCCAACGGGCAACGTCACTGCGTACGCGGAAGTTCTTGATGCTGGTATAGCCCTCAACTTTGCTCAAGCCGGCCTTCGCAATCGCGTCCTTAAGGTTCGGGTCAAAATGATTCCAACCCTCGGCAACGGTAATATCATTCTTCAACGCGGCAGGATCGGTATTGAACAGATCCATCTCACCCGTCACGTTGTAGAACCCGTTGTCGAATGCACCGACCGGCTTCATACGGTTCATGTAGACGAGAAGGTTTTTCCAACTCTTCAGGGTTGCCGTGCGGGTATTTGCATTCCACGTAATGACGCTATCGGGTGTCAGGCCCGATTTGACACCGTTTACCGTCTCGGCAGTTGCCATATAGGTCTGACCAGCCTCATTCAGGCTGCCATCTGCGCTCACATAACCGGAGTCAATAATAAAACGCGTCGCAGATGCACTGAAAAGACTGTACACGTAGTTTCGATAGGAACCGCCCGCTACCGCATCAGGGCTGTAGCTGTTCAGCTTGAGCGGTACACCCGTATCAGGATGCTTCAGTCCTAACCGGTTGAGATAAGTTGGATACATCTGCGCCATGACCGCAGAAAGGCGCTGATCATTGTTACTGAGCGTGATTGGTGCCGTACGGCCAGGATTAGCCGTAGTAATGCCAGAGCCATAAAAAAAGTACTCATAGGCCGCATTGGCATTATCCAAGTCTGTGATCGGGCAGAATGGCGAAGCGGCATACACGCTATCACTGCTGGGTGCAGCACCGATTTCATCCAGGTACGGCTTGAAAACAGCACTGTCTCCAGTAATGCCCAGCAGAGAGGTCATTGCCCCACCGCCACTGGTGCCGCTTACTACGATCTTATTGGCATTACCCAACATGACCGAATCGTTGTATTTCAGATATCGCACCGCTGCCTTCAGATCCACAAGTGCAGCCGGGCCATTACCGACCTCTGTGGTCACGCCATTGACAAGCATGGTGGTATTACGGCCCCGGCCAGCCGGAGACACTACGACAATTCCTTTGGACAGGGCCAAGGCGGCGGCAATAGCTGAGCCTGAACCACTACCTGAAGAGTTGACATTATCAGTGGTGACATCCGCGGGTGTCAGGAGATCGAGCTCCATGTAGCCACCTGTATTAAGCGGCATGAAGATGGGGGAGCCTTGCGTAGCATTCGCAGGGATATAAATGCTCATGACCTGTTTGGCAGGATCATTGGGCTTGGCAACATAACTCACTGTATAGGCAGTGTAGGTGACGGTCTGCCCATACACAGTGACCTGCCCCACTGTTCCGCCACTGGCAGGATTGAAGCGAAGCGATGCCTGATGACTACTTGCATGGGCAGACATAGCCGCCATTACACCAAGCATGCCGCACAAGGCCAATGTGCCAGCGCGACGCTTCAAAAAGGTACTCCGCATAGTGCTCTCCTAACGAGGTCTATTATTGTTTTCCCACAATGAGGGCTTACTGGCTGTAGCTATACAGTTGAATCGTGGGGCAACTATGTCAAAGGCTTTGCAGGCATAGTGCGCCATGATCCCGGCTACAGTAGAAGCCATCCCATACGCTGTAATCCAAGCATGGGAATTGCGAGACAGGAGTACATTCGGATTGTTGAGATATGCCTTTTCCTTATCGGCATCTGCAGTAAAGCACTGCTCCAAGGGTAAAGGGCTTGGCGCTGCCTCACCGCTTCATAACATGAAACCTATTGGCCTATCCTTCTGTTGAGTCCTGATTCAAAGCCGCTCTACTCCCAGCTGCCTCAACCGGCTCAGCGTCCGGGCAAAGTCCACGGTGGCATCCCCGGCCAGCTCATCCATAGGCACTTCGCTGGATAGGATCAGAGTCACGCCCCGGTCGTAAGCGATATCCACCAGGTTTAGAAATCGCTGTCGAACGGCATCAGACTGACGCGCCAGGCAATCAAGCCCGCTGACGCCAACGTGTGAAAAATGCTCGAAAATCCAGAGGTAATCCAAGGTCGAATGAGGCTGCTCACAGAGGTCGGCAAAATCCAGCCAGATCCGCTCCCCTTCATACGCGCGCACCGAAAGGGGATGATGATTGACGTCCAGGGTAGCGTCCGTCGTAGCGGCAGCAGACAGGTCCAGCAGTGTTTGCAAACGCTTCACACCGCCCGCTGACTCTGGCCAGAGGTAATACCCCCATAGGGTCTGCTCGTCGCTGCGCTGCCGATAATCGACCTTACCGTTGATGGCAAGCACATCGAAGCGCTTTTCGATCAATGCAATGATCGGCTTGAAGCGCTCTCGATACAACGGGTTTGGACACAGGCCCTCCGGCTTATAATTGGATGTCATCACCAGCCCGACACCCTCATCTACCAGCACCTTGAGCATACGACCCAACAGCATGGCATCGCCAATGTCATGCACATGAAATTCATCAAAGCACAGCAGACGTACTTCCCGAGCGATTTCCCGGGCTACCTGTGCCAGAGGATCGGCTTGGCCGGCATAGTCACGCATCCGCCGCTGCAACTCTTGCAGAAAGGAATGAAAATGCACACGACGCTTTTCCGTAATGGGGACGGCCGTATAGAAGGCGTCCATGACAAAGCTCTTGCCTCGCCCTACGTCGCCCCAGATATAGACGCCCGCAGACGGCTTTTTAAACCAGGATTTACGATCGGCCAGAAAGCGATCAAGCCAGTCAGCCAGATGCACCAATGCCGCCTCTTGGGCGGCATCGGCCTGATAGTGACGGGCGGCCAGTTCGGCAGCGAAATGTTGCCGAATTAACTCGCCCGCGTTGAGCGGTTCAGATGTAGCCATCAGAAATCGAAAAAGACAGTTTCCTGTGGACCTTGCAGATGCATGTCGAAACGGTAAATCACTTTACCGTTTTCTTCAAAGCGCTTGGCGATCAGAGTCGGCCTGCGAGGTGGCTCGACAAGGTTGAGCACTGGACAAATCGCATTGGCTTCCGCTTCGTCCTCAAAGTAGATACGGGTCTGCAGATGGATATTGATGCCACGGGCAAACAGCGCCAGATTGATATGCGGCGCCATGGGCCTGCCCTGGCTATCCATCACCTTACCCGGCTTTATCGTTTGCACCGACCACTCACCGGCATCAAAGGTAGTAGCCGTACGGCCAAAGCTGTTGAATGCCTTTTCCGGATGATAAACCGGATCGTAGACACCGTCGTGATTGGCTTGCCAGACCTCCAGAAAGGAGTCGCGCACCAGATTGCCGTTGCCGTCAAACACCTGCCCCGTCAGCACGATGTGCTGGCCTGGCGCATCCGGCTTGGCAAGATCATTCCAGATTTCCATGTCACGCGTCGGATTACCAGCTGCGGCCAGCGCAAGACCGATGTGAACGTAAGGGCCTGCGGTTTGTGAAGGCGTCTCTGGCAGAAATGTCGTAGTCATGATCGCCTCCTCACAGGTTCTCGAAATGGGTTTGACGTGCGCCACGCGTCACAATGTCAAAACGGTAAGCCAAGCAGTCCATCGGGTTGGCCATGGTCATGTCCAGACGTGCAATAAGTGTCTGCACGGCCTCCGGGTTCGCAATCGACTTCACGATCGGACAGATCGGTATCAGCGGATCACCTTCGAAATACAGCTGCGTAATCAATCGAGTGGAAATCGAAGGTCCCATGACCGAAACATGGATATGGGCGGGCCGCCAATCATTCACCCCATTACGCCACGGATAAGGCCCCGGCTTGATGGTACGGAATACATAGTTGCCATCATTGTCGGTCAGGGTACGTCCTACACCGCCAAAGTTGGGGTCGAGCGGCGCCAGGTAGACATCATTCTTGTGGCGATACCGTCCACCAGCGTTAGCCTGCCAAATCTCTACATACGTCTTCGGTACGGGCTTACCAAACTGATCGACTACTCGTCCAAACAGAATGATTCGCTCGCCCTGTGGCAAGCCCCCATTATTGAAGTTCAGCAGCAGATCGTTATCGTGCTTGCCCAACTGAAGATGAGAAAAATCCGGGCCGGTACGTTCAGAAACCGTTTGCTGAATGCTGACCAAGGCCTGTCGGGGTGAACGGGGTACAGACGACTTATAACCAGGCGTATAGGCATGGGGATGCCAGTTACGGTCACGGGCGACAAAGCGAGTGTCATTGGAATTATTATTCATGGCTTTACTCCACTAAGAGCCTTACCCATCAAAAGGGTTGCCCGGAGTGTGGCGCAATGCCGCAGGCCAGCCAATTGAAATGACGGCAATCATTCATAACCAAATGGTTATGAAGCTGATCGCTCGGCAACCAGCTCGCTGGCGACTTCCCGTAGAACCTCACAGAACCATTGCGCCGCCAGCGGAAGCGTTGCCGTATTATTGCGGCACAAGCCAATCGAGCCACCCGGCTCCTGAACGCCTAGAGACAGCTCAGCCAGCACACCAGCCTTGATGTCGGTCTCCACGGCATCCAGAGGCGCAATCCAGACGGCATCACTTAACAGTACATAGCGCCGGCTCAGCGCTGGCGAAAGCGTCTCCAGCCGCTGCGACATCAGGCTGATCCCACACTGCACCAGAAAGCTTTCGGCGTACTGACGAATTGTGGTGCCTGTCAACGGAAGAACCCAGGGATAGTCCGCCAGTCGTTGCCGGTCAATGCTAGTAGCTGCTTGCAACGGATGACCGTTTCGAACCACCAGCGTCATCGACTCGCTATACAGGTGCTCGAAGTTCAGGCCGCGGATTTCAGGGTTATCCGTCATGCGCCCCACCACAATATCCAGCTCACCTACTCTCAGTTTATTGAGTAGATAGGTACTCATGCCTGTCGTAACACTGATAGTGAGCCCGCTGTAGCGTTCGTGGAGTCGCCTGATGACCTCCGGTATAACCAGACTTTCCACTGTCGAAAGTACACCGACCCGTACCTGGCCACCCTGCATCCCGCCGCTGCGTACCGTATTGACCCCATCTCGCAATGCCTGGACGCAGGGGCCTGCATAACGCATAAAGGCCTGACCGGCTTGCGTCAGCACTACGCCATTCTTGTCCCGCTCGAACAGGCGCGCCTCAAGAATGCCCTCAAGCTCCTTAAGGGTCTTGGAAATGGCAGGCTGAGAAACCGACACCGCATGGGCCGCCTTGGCGAAACTGCGGTGCTGAGCCACTTCAATAAAGCACAGGAGATGTCGAAACTTGATACGTGTATCGATGTTCATATCGCGCCAGCGTCAGGAGCAGACTGCCATTGTTAACCTCAACCCGTCGGCAAGTCACTCGACCCAACTGCCATACCCGGTAAAATGACCGTCCCACGCCCTGCTGCCAGATAAGCCCCTCAGCTCATGAAGAAAGTGTTGATCGTTCTGCTACAAGGTTACCAGCTCTTCATCAGCCCCATGATTGGCCCACGCTGCCGTTTCTATCCCTCCTGCTCGCATTACGCTATTGAGGCCCTACAGACCCACGGTGCCTTGCGTGGCAGCTGGCTGACCATTCGCCGTTTGTTGCGCTGCCACCCGTTTCATCCGGGCGGTATCGACCCTGTTCCTCCCTGTCATTGCAAAACCCAGGATAAACACTCGAACCGCTGCCACTAATACGAGATCAGCCTAGTTCCTCTCCTCTTTAAAAGGCGAGCAATTTCACCCTTTAGAGCGATACCCAAGTGGCCCGCCCTGCGCGATAACGTAGTACGAAGCGCTATTGAGGAAATAGCCATGAATGTACTGCAGCGGATCAGTTTGAGGTTTGCGTTGCTGGTTTCATGTCTCGGCTTTTCCATCGAGACGCCCAACGCGGCGGACCTGCTCAATAACTTCGATCTTTCTACGGTCTCGGATGTAGCCGCCCGGCAGGCCCAGGGTTCCCTTGGTCAATCGACTGCCGACCGCATAGCGGCCACCGTTATCCAGCAGGGCAGCGACAGCCAGGCCTTTCTCACCCAAACCGGATTAGGCAGTCAGGCACTTATCCAACAACTCGGTGGAAATCATCAGGCAGCCATGCTGCAAAGTGGTACAGAGCTGACCGCTGTCATTCTGCAAAGCGGCCAGGGCCATAACGCTTCTATCATTCAGCGAGGCTCGGCTAATCAAGCCGCTATTTATCAGTATGGCGCCTATAACGAAGCGCTGATTGACCAGAACGGCACCGGTTTACAGGGCAGTATTATCCAGTTCGGAAACAACCAGAGCATCACTGTTCAACAGCGCTAGCGGCTCAATGCCGCTTGTTCATGAAGTCAAAGGAAGATGTCATGTGCAAGGTCCAATCTATTCCTGTGCTCTCTCCCCCGATTCCCAGCCGGCAGAGACTTGTTTGACCAAGGTTGGAAAAAACCGCATCCCGCCCTAGCTCACTTCTACAGCTCGCTTGCAGGCAATGCTCTGTAGCGTTCGGCTGTCTGCCTGTTAGAGCTGTATGGCTTTTACCCTCCCGATAACTACAAGGAGCACGTCATGTTTATGGTGAAACCTAGCGTTGCGGCTGCTTTGTCCAAGCTTGGCCTGCCTGCTCTAGCCGTCATTAATAATGCAAGCCTCAACCAGGCAGGCAACAACGCCTTCCTCCCCGAGAATGGGAAAGCCCTATCGTAACCGCATCGACTACGGGCAATGGCAACACGCTGCTTTCCCTGGAGCAGCCAATCGTGCTGTGTCGATCAACACTGCCACGGTAGAGGAGCAGAGAATAAACAATCAGGCCATGCTGACTCAGAGTGGCAATTTTAACGAGTTGGACTATCGTCAGGAAGACAATGGCACCAGCCAGCGATCACCATGAATGGATAGGAGTTGCGCTGCTCTATAACGCAACGCCTGCTGTTGGCCATACCAGAGAATTAAGTCTTTTTTATTTCGCTTTGATTAAAGTTTCAATCTTTAGATTGATAGCGAAGCGGGAACCCGTCAGCAAAACTTGTAAGTGCTAAACAGGAGTTAGCCATGACCATGTTGCAACGACTGCTTTCTCAAACGGCCCTGGTAGTAAGCTGCCTTGCAGCGCCACTGTATTTGCAGGCTGCTGACCTGCTCGATAACTTCGATATCGCCTCCTCATCGACAGATTTGGCTGGCACACCCGACGTACGTGCATTGGCTGCCGCCTCGGTCAATGGTCTCGTCGCTCAGGTCCAACAAAATGGCAATAGCAACCAGGCCACCTTGAGTCAGCAAGGGCTTAACTCCCTGGCAACCATTACTCAACAGGGTAATGACCAGCAGGCTTATATTCTGCAGCAAGGCTCAGACCTGGCTGCCGTTATCAAGCAGGTAGGAGAAGCCAATAGCGCACTGATCTCCCAGACCGGGTCAGCAAATGCTGCTGTTATCAGTCAGTACGGCAACGCTAACAATGCCGCCATCGAACAGAGTGGTACTGGTCAGCAAGCCAGCATTATCCAATACGGAAACAATCAGAATGCTGTCATTCGCCAATACTGAGCCCAAGGAGCCATCAATGCGTAGCAAAAGCCAGATCAGTTAACGCCTCTTGATGGTAGAGGTTGCCTAGGTATACCGTTCATCGGGCCTGGCCAGCTCTAGATCCGCCTCCTCCGGCAGCCATGGATTAATCCCTCTATGGCTTAAATGCCCCATCTTTTCAATCTTTTGGTTGATACCCAGTTTCGCCTGTACGGCCAACAATCCGCACAGCGCTATACAGGGATTAGCCATGAATTCGCTGCAAAGATTGTGCTCAGGACTTGCGCTCGCCTTTTCTGGCATGAGCCTTGTTGTACCGCCGCTCCAGGCGGCTGATCTGCTTGATAATTTCGATATCGCCACGACGACTTCAGACCTTGCCGGTACGCCTGACCCGCGCGCACTGGCAGCTGCAGCATCGGCTGGCGGATTGGTTGCTCAAATCCAGCAGAACGGTAACAACAACCAGGCCACCTTAAGCCAACAAGGCCTTAACTCACAGGCGCTCATCTCACAACTTGGTAACGATCAGCAGGCCTTTATCCTTCAGCAAGGGGCTGACCTCTCCGCAGTTATTACCCAGGCTGGTTATGGCAACACGGCTTCCATTACTCAGATCGGCTCGGCAAACATCGCGCTGATCAACCAGTACGGCGCTTATAACAGCGCTTCCATTGAGCAGAACGGTACCGGTCAACAGGCCAGTATTACGCAATACGGTAATAACCAAACCGCAGTGGTACGTCAGTACTGATAACAACGGATGTTTAAACATCACGCATTAGAACGTCGACATTTTCATTTCTCGTTATTGTGATTACTACGAAGGGAATAATCATGCACAGCTTCAAGCCTCTTGCTGCCGCCATCCTGATCGCTCTCAGCTCACACGCCTTTGCTGAGATGAACTCCGCTGAAACTACTCAGGATGGAGACAACAACTCCATTACGACCGAACAAATCAACGGCACTCAAAACAGCAAGAGCATTCAGGAGCAGATCGGTAATGGTAATGCTGCAACCCTGACCCAGAGCGCTGCCCTGAATAGCACTTCCTATCAGTACCAGGACGGATCAAATAACGTTGCCAACACTGCGCAGGAAGGCAGCGACAATTACTCGAGTATCTATCAGGAGGCTCAGGAGAGCAGCCAGGTAGCCGTAACACAAACTGGCGACACTAACTCGTCTACGGTTTATCAGTTGACCGGCAACGGCAACCAAGCCCAGGTTGTCCAGCTGGGTAACAACAACGTAGCTGAAGTCACCCAGGGTGGTGGCGTTGCTTACGGCATGTCCAACAGTAGCGTGGCTACCATCGACCAGAACGGCAACGACAACTCCCATATCGTAAACCAGGATGGCTATGCCCATCAGCTGAGCGCTACCGCGACCGGCAATGGCAACCAGGTTGAAGTAACGCAAAGCGGTATGACGGCTTCTGCAACACTGGCCCAGACAGGTGATAACAACGCCATTACCCTGACCCAGACAGGCGACGGCCAAACAGCGACCGTTACTCAGGACGGCACTGCCAATACCGTGGCCATGGTCCAGGATGGGTACAGTGGTCCAGACTTCGCCACCATCTCCCAGCGCGGCGATAACAACGCCATTACCAGCTTCCAGGATGGCAAGTTCAACGAGTTGTATTTTGATCAGAACGGCACAGCCAACACGCTGAGCGTGTCCCAGATTGGTCGTGGCAACAACTTGACTGGCGCCACTTCAGGCACCAACAATTCGGCTGATGTAAGCCAGAGCGGCGACAGCAACTACACTAGCGTTACTCAGGATGGCAGCGACAACATCGCTACCGTTCAACAGCTGGAATCGCAGCTGGCAGCCAATGCCGTTGTCTACCAGTCCGGGGTAGCTAACCAGGCTGCTATTACGCAGCGTGGTGAGTTTGCCATCGGCAACTCTGCAACCATCTCGCAGACGGGTACTGGCAACAGCGCTGTCATTACCCAGCAGTAAGCGCTTGCATCTGAGCAGTACCTTGGACGCTCTCATTTAGAGGGCGTCCGCACAAGGAGGTCAAAGATGCGCTACTCTGATCTCCAGCCTGTTCATATGATCGTAACGTAGACTGACATGCCTGGACTCTTCGCCCTGCCTATGACTGCCATGTTACTTGCCGCCTCGACTCTACCTGTAGAGGCCAATCTGAACCTGAGTGCAATTTCACCACAGCAAGCCTCCATAGAGCTCTGTTTCAAGGGCAGCGGGCAAGCCGTACGGTTTGAGATGATTGTTCAGGCCAGTGGCAAAGCCGGCAATAACCGATCCCGCCAAGCTGGTGAGGTCAAGGCAAGCGAAGATGGAGCCTGCCCTGTACGTAACAAACTGGGCTTCGCCTCTCAGACAATGGTCAGTGCTCATTTGAAATGGTGGGTCGATGGAGTTGAGCAACCTGAAGTCCATAAGCAACTAGGCGACTCTCTGCAAGAAAACAAAGACACCCGCGCCTAAGCACGTAGCGAGTATTATTGCTTCAGCAACCGCAACGTTTGAGCGTCCTCCTGGCCATTGAAATACTTGATCAACGCCGCCTGATAAGGGCTCTGCTCCCCTGCAACGTGTGCGAATAACGTCATTGATGAATGAAATTTCAAATCGTCAGGATGACCAAAAACCTGCGCTACCGACGCCCCTTCCAGGCTATTCACAATCTCACAACACGTTTTCAGCCGACTCCCTAGAAGCTCATGCTCAAGGTAGGCAGTAGCTTCATCCAGCCCGGATATGGCATACCGCCTCGCCATGGCGCTATGCCCAAGTCCTTGCAACTGCGGAAATACGAACCACATCCAGTGGGTACGTTTATGACCTGAGCGGAGCTCTGCAATCACTTGTTGCCAAACAGTCTCTTGAGCGCTCACGAAGCGTTGCAAATCATGACGATCTGACATGTGGATTACCGTGAGCGCTGCGCCTGTGGATCCTCTGGCTCGTTGAATTTGGTACGGCGCTGCTCTCCCCCCTTCTCATTCTGGGACTTGTTCACCTCACCTACCTTGCTGGCTTCCTCGGGCGTTTCCGCCGTGCTGCGCTTCGCATGTTCGTCGGCCATGATGCACCTCATTGATTCAATACGTACTGCTTAGGCAATATCCTCAGCCAGTAGTGCCCAACAGTTGAAGAGCAAATTCAGTCATCGAAACCCACCTGCTCATGCATTTCATCCACTTTCATTTCCAGGCGGTAGGCCAGAGCAATGAACAGTGCCTGGCAAAGGCATAGCGTTGCGCTCAGGGAACGAAAAGCGAATGCACTGCCCTCGTTGACCAGCAACAATGCGCTGGCTCGCTTGGCCAGGGGTGACAACTGGCTGTCTGTAATGATGAGCGTCTTGGCTTGATTATGCTGAGCGATACGTACGCACTGCTGGCTTTCCTTGCCATAAGGCGTAAAGCTAATGGCTACGATGAGGTCGTTGGCTCGGACGCTACGCATCTGTTCTCGATAGCTACCGCCAAGGCCAGACACGAGATGAATACGCTTGTTGGTGTGTTGCAGGTTATAAACAAGGTAGTGCGCTACCGCAAATGAACGACGAACCCCCACTACATAAATGTTCTCCGCATTGACCAGCAGGTCGACCGCTTTCTCGAACGCCTGATCGTCCAGCTCTTCTCCCAATCTATCCAGTCCTGAACGTGTGGCACTAATGCATTCACGCGCCAAATCGCTTCCGGCAGCCGGTTGAGACTTGTTGGCAATCATTCGTCGGATACGCTGCTGATAATTCTGGACAGGTGTTGCCTTATGCGTATAAGCCTCACGAAACAGGGATTGCATTTCACTGAAGCCTTTGAAGCCGAAACGCTGAGAGAACCGTACGATTGCCGAAGGGTGTACTTCGCATTGGCGGGCAATATCGCTAATACGATCAACCATGACACGATCACTTTGCTGGCTCATGTAGGCCGCTACACGCTTGAGCTGACGAGGCAGAGACTCGTACTCAGCCGTAATCATCTGCTGCAGAGTTTCCACACTAGTAGGCGCTACAAGGGAAGAGCTTGAAGAATCAGTATTAAGCATTTCGAATCCTTTAGATGAATCGTTACAGCAAGCACTTAGCGAAACCAGACGCCAACGTAGTCGAAAATGCTTTCATTCTTCAGGAATATTTGCAAAAGAAAGGAATTTAAAGGCGGCTCGCTTCGTTGTCATTCGCCGGAATATCAGCTTAGAACATAGGATTATTTTTCTAAACAAAATTTTTTAGAAAAATAATTTATTGACTTGTTCTGGACTAGATTATCGCTGTACAACCAGCTGAACAGGGGCCAGCCGTACTTCAAATGCTGTAAAAAAATACAGCTGACTATAAGGCTCGCTTTGCGCAAGTCTCCAAAGCTGTTTTGAAGACGATAAAGCCAAATGCGAAACTGAATACTTAGGTTCCACCGCACGCATCAGCGCATAAGTTATGCACCGCATATCGCGCAGCACTGCATCAGAAACAGGCGCTGCTGCTTTTACAGTGATACGCGTAAGCTGCTCGCCTGTAGTCTCTACTGACATGTCAAAGCTGGACGCGCCCCGAGCGGAATATACCCACCCGGCCTCATCCTTCATTGGGTGTGGCGCTCCCAGCATCAGGGCTTTGCAGCTAGGCAGCACCGCTAAATAGGCAGGAATTCTCCGTTCGAGCTGCGCCTTGTCCAATCCAAGAGACAAAGGCGCAGCCTCACTGACGGTCGCTAAGACAATACTGCCAAGAAGCCACACCCCTAGCCAGTTTAACAATGACATATCAGGCGATAGTGTCGACAACACCACCATCAACACGCAACGCGGCACCCGTTGTCGCTGAAGCCAGAGGAGAAGCTGTGTAGACAACCAGATTAGCGACTTCCTCTGTAGTTGCTGCACGCTGGAGAATGGAACTAGGCCGGTTTTCCCTTACAAAATCAGCGGCCACCTCCTCCAGAGTCTGACCTGTACGCTCACTCGCCTCCTTGAGCATCTCCGCCACGCCTTCAGAAAGTGTTGGACCTGGCAGAATGGAATTAACTGTCACGCCTGTACCAGCCATCCGTTTGGCCAACCCACGTGCCACGGACAGGTTGGCCGTTTTGGTAAAGCCGTAATGAATCATGTCGGCCGGAATATTGAGCGCTGATTCAGAAGAAATAAAGATTACGCGCCCCCATTGCCTCGAGACCATGCCAGGCAAATATTCCCGAGAGAGCCGAACGCCAGACATCACGTTGACCTCGAAAAACTCCATCCAAATATCATCGCCCGTTTCAAAAAAGTCGCGAGGCCCGTATATACCCGTGTTGTTGACTAGAATATCAACCTCAGGCTCAGCAGCTTTCAATACAGCACATCCGTCAACGCTCCCGACATCCGCAACCACTCCACGTAATGTCGCATCCGGTGCGTACTGCTGCAGGAGACTAACAGCCTTGTCTACTGATGGAGCCGATCGACCGTTTATAACTACAGTCGCTCCTGCCTGAGCCAATCCTTTCGCAATAGCGAAACCAATACCACGGGTAGAGCCGGTTACGATTGCCGTTTTTCCAGAAAGATCGATCTGCATGAAAAATCTCCAGACACGTTAAAAGAACCAATGAGCACAATGGCTAGTCCATTATTCGAGTCTGACGAAAAATCCAGCACAAAGGTCCCTGGCGCCGCTCAGGCTGTTGCAGCGTTCATGGCTGCTTTGAGTAACTCACGACCCTCCAACGATCCTAAGGCTTCAACGACACCGGGAGTAAACACGATCTGAATCTCATCGCCGCTGGTCCTCCAGCGCTCTAGAACCAATAGGGTCGCCTTTGTACCGTTGCGATGCATCAATCTCAAAGAGGCCTTTTGCAAGAAACTCAGCTGGGCCTCTAGCTGCTCTTGATCTTCTAAGCTGTCAGGTTTGATCGAGACGACATTGCTGCTCAACGGTGCGATCTCCAAGTCAGAAATAGATGTGGTTGTTTGCTCCAGCATAAAGCCGAATCGTCCAGCCCAATTGAACGCAGGATAAAACTGTCCTGATGTTCGGCAGCTATAAATGGTCGCATAAGACAAAAAACAGATTCAAACACTTCGGATGCATGTCACTACACTGCTAGCTCATGAGTCTTGCCAGCTTATAAACTGGCTAGCTAATTATGAGGTGCTAAAGATTTCTACAGCAATGATGCTAAAAGAAGCCGATAAAGAATGATGAGGCGTTTGCTGAAGTGCTGATTGCAGAACCGTTTCCAGCCTGGCGATGTTACGTTGGCTACAAGGCCTAAGCGACCCAAGAGGCTCAACAGCGGCTATTACAGTAGGAGAAGGATCATTGGTAACATGATGCAATTACAATGGATCAGTCGGCTCGGCGGCGATCCTCTTTTTCTTCACGGGCACGTCGCCATGAGGCCATATCAACCACACGCGGATCCTTGAGCATTGGCGCTTCAGGTACCGCATAAGGGGCAAATTCAATAAGCCCTAAGCGGTAACCAAACAGCACTACCTTACCTGCCAGACGCTGCTCGCCAGTAGCGGTAAATTCAAAATCATAAACGCGAGCAAACCGCTTGAAGCCTTTAGCATCCCGCATAAAAGAAAACCGGCGGAACGCTACATTCTCATCCAACAGCTCTACATCACGCTTGCGACAATGCTCTTTGGCCAAAGCGAGCGCACGTTCACGCAAACCATGGGAATGCCATAGCCAAGCGCAAGCTGAGGCCGCCAGAAGAAATCCAAAAATGTTACCTAAGGTCAGCATGAATAATCACCTAAACCAAGCCGTCCCAAGCGCTTCAATACCAAGAAAGCCATTCAGCCCCTGCTAGCTTATTGCTTAGCCCCAACGCCCATTGAGGGTGCCTCAGGCTCATGTAGCAAACGTATGTTGTCACGCTCGCTCTTGTACAAGCTTAGCGGAGTAATTTCCTTTGCGCGCAAAGGCGCCTGCTGTTGGTTCCACACGTAATAGAACACATTCAATGCCAACAGGAAAACGAAAAGCCATCGCATATTTATGAGTCCACAGGGCAAGCCAAGGCCAAACCGTCAAAGACCAGATCAGGCACAACACGAGAAGTGGGAATGACGTCTTTTACCAGCTCAGCGTCTCCCCCTGTAAGAAAGACAGCAAAATCAGCCCCTAGCAGCTCAAGGGCTAAATCATATTGCGTCCTCACAAATCCGCGGAGCATATACACGCATCCGCCCTCAACAGCATGCATCGTATTTCTTCCAGGCAGAGGATGCCCGTTGGTGGCCTCAAGTTCTGGGTTATAGCGAATTCGACGAGTATGCGTCTGCAATTCTCGACGCATGAGTGGAATCCCCGGACAGATGAAGCCACCCGCATGCTGTCCAGTCTGATCAACAAAGTCTGAAGTAACGGCAGTTCCCAGATCAATCACGACACATGCTTTGTTACCCGCCAGCTTAAAGCCGCCTAAAAGGGCAAGCCAACGATCCATTCCCAGTCGTTCATAGTCTGAATATCCGTTCTTTACACCAAGAAACGATGCTACGGGTTTTGCCTGCTGACATGAAAAACCAAACGTGCTGTCTAGCCGTTCAATTAAGCCTGTAGTTTCCAGATCGCTACGAACGCTGACAAGGCGACCATGGTTGAGGGAGAGGCTCTCATAAGATTCAAGCGTTACGAGCAGCTCATCATCAGAATGAGCGATACCGCTGGCAACAACGCCATCAATTTTAGATAGAACGCGCCATTTGATCAGGCTGTTGCCGCAGTCAAGCTCAAGAATCATTACGCAATCTCAAACTGAGCTCGCCGCCATTAAAAGACTTTTCGTAGCCATCAACATTTAATCTAAGTGATCCGTCCAATCCAACACCCAGCACCTTACCTTCGATTTGATTGGCACCGGCAGAAAGAATCACCTCTCGTCCCTGCCATAAATGATTGGCTTCCCACGAATCCTTCAATGCAGCAAAGCCATGTGACTGATGCAGTTTCAAACAATCACTTAACTCATGCAACACATTAGAAGCTAACTGGTTTCTATCAACGGGCCTACCGAGCGCCTCGTATAAGGAAATCCATGGTTGATCGATATTGTCTGCATTTCTCATATTCACATTCAAGCCAATGCCGATAATTGCTGTACAGCTATCAGCAGGATCACCTGACAACTCGATGAGAATGCCAGATAGCTTGCGCCCAAACAGGAGAATGTCGTTAGGCCACTTCAAACCAGCATCAACTAAGCTCAGCTTTTTTAGTGCTGAAACAACCGCAAGCCCTACTACCAGACTCAATCCTTCAAGTTGCTTGATACCACCATGAATGGTAACAGCTGCTGTCAGGTAGAGATTTTTTGCATATGGACTAACCCAGGCCCTTCCCCGACGCCCTCTGCCAGAGGTCTGGTGCTCAGCCAACAGCACGAAAGGCGCGTGGCCACGCTGCCCCATGACACGCCGCAGCGCCTCAGCATTCGTAGAGTCAATCGTATCCAGGATTTCTATTGGCCACTCATCAAAGTCTATCCGGCTATTTGCCAGCAGATTGAGAGGTTCAGCGAGACGGTACCCTTTTCCAGGTACTTTAAAAAAAGATAAACCTGTACGTTGCTCTATTCCTTGCAGCTGCTTCCAGACGGCACTACGGCTAACACCTAGAAGCGCCCCCAACTCTTCTCCGGAATGAAACTGACCATCAGCAAGGCATTCAAGTAGCAGGGAAACAGCCATATTTTTTATCCGCACAAAGCAAAACCCCCAGGCGGTTAGGCCTGGGGGTTTTGGGTATAGGTGCTTGACGATGACCTACTCTCACATGGGGAAACCCCACACTACCATCGGCGATGCATCGTTTCACTTCTGAGTTCGGAAAGGGATCAGGTGGTTCCAACGCTCTATGGTCGTCAAGCAATTCGGGTGGGGAACCGGTGTCTAGTCGTTTCCCCGAATGGGTATGTGATCGGTATTTGCGGTTCAACCAAGCTTTCGGCTGGTCTTTACCAAACAACAGATTGTTTGGGTGTTATATGGTCAAGCCTCACGGGCAATTAGTATCGGTTAGCTCAACGCCTCACAGCGCTTACACACCCGACCTATCAACGTTGTAGTCTTCAACGGCCCTTTAGGAAGCTCAAGGCTCCAGTGAGATCTCATCTTGAGGCAAGTTTCCCGCTTAGATGCTTTCAGCGGTTATCTTTTCCGAACATAGCTACCCGGCAATGCCACTGGCGTGACAACCGGAACACCAGAGGTTCGTCCACTCCGGTCCTCTCGTACTAGGAGCAGCCCCTCTCAAATCTCAAACGTCCACGGCAGATAGGGACCGAACTGTCTCACGACGTTCTAAACCCAGCTCGCGTACCACTTTAAATGGCGAACAGCCATACCCTTGGGACCGGCTTCAGCCCCAGGATGTGATGAGCCGACATCGAGGTGCCAAACACCGCCGTCGATATGAACTCTTGGGCGGTATCAGCCTGTTATCCCCGGAGTACCTTTTATCCGTTGAGCGATGGCCCTTCCATACAGAACCACCGGATCACTAAGACCTACTTTCGTACCTGCTCGACGTGTCTGTCTCGCAGTCAAGCGCGCTTTTGCCTTTATACTCTGCGACCGATTTCCGACCGGTCTGAGCGCACCTTCGTACTCCTCCGTTACTCTTTAGGAGGAGACCGCCCCAGTCAAACTGCCCACCATACACTGTCCTCGATCCGGATAACGGACCAGAGTTAGAACCTCAAGCATGCCAGGGTGGTATTTCAAGGATGGCTCCACGAGAACTGGCGTCCTCGCTTCAAAGCCTCCCACCTATCCTACACAAGCAGGCTCAAAGTCCAGTGCAAAGCTACAGTAAAGGTTCACGGGGTCTTTCCGTCTAGCCGCGGATACACTGCATCTTCACAGCGATTTCAATTTCACTGAGTCTCGGGTGGAGACAGCGCCGCCATCGTTACGCCATTCGTGCAGGTCGGAACTTACCCGACAAGGAATTTCGCTACCTTAGGACCGTTATAGTTACGGCCGCCGTTTACCGGGGCTTCGATCAAGAGCTTCGCTTGCGCTAACCCCATCAATTAACCTTCCGGCACCGGGCAGGCGTCACACCCTATACGTCCACTTTCGTGTTTGCAGAGTGCTGTGTTTTTAATAAACAGTCGCAGCGGCCTGGTATCTTCGACCGGCATGGGCTTACGGAGCAAGTCCTTCACCCTCACCGGCGCACCTTCTCCCGAAGTTACGGTGCCATTTTGCCTAGTTCCTTCACCCGAGTTCTCTCAAGCGCCTTGGTATTCTCTACCCGACCACCTGTGTCGGTTTGGGGTACGATTTCTAATTACCTGAAGCTTAGAGGCTTTTCCTGGAAGCATGGCATCAACCACTTCCTCTTCATAAGAAGAGTCGTCATCAGCTCTCGGCCTTAACTGTCCGGATTTACCTAAACAGTCAGCCTACCGCCTTAAACTTGGACAACCAACGCCAAGCTGGCCTAGCCTTCTCCGTCCCCCCATCGCAGTAATTAGAAGTACAGGAATATTAACCTGTTTCCCATCGACTACGCCTTTCAGCCTCGCCTTAGGGGTCGACTCACCCTGCGTCGATTAACGTTGCGCAGGAACCCTTGGTCTTTCGGCGTGCGAGTTTTTCACTCGCATTGTCGTTACTCATGTCAGCATTCGCACTTCTGATACCTCCAGCAAGCTTCTCAACTCACCTTCACAGGCTTACAGAACGCTCCTCTACCGCTCATCTTGCGATGAACCCGTAGCTTCGGTGTGTAGTTTGAGCCCCGTTACATCTTCCGCGCAGGCCGACTCGACTAGTGAGCTATTACGCTTTCTTTAAAGGGTGGCTGCTTCTAAGCCAACCTCCTAGCTGTCTAAGCCTTCCCACATCGTTTACCACTTAACTACAACTTTGGGACCTTAGCTGACGGTCTGGGTTGTTTCCCTTTTCACGACGGACGTTAGCACCCGCCGTGTGTCTCCCATGCTTGCACTTCTGGGTATTCGGAGTTTGCATCGGTTTGGTAAGTCGGGATGACCCCCTAGCCGAAACAGTGCTCTACCCCCCAGAGTGATACATGAGGCGCTACCTAAATAGCTTTCGAGGAGAACCAGCTATCTCCGAGCTTGATTAGCCTTTCACTCCGATCCACAAGTCATCCCCTGCCTTTTCAACGGAAGTGGGTTCGGTCCTCCAGTCAGTGTTACCTAACCTTCAACCTGCTCATGGATAGATCGCCCGGTTTCGGGTCTATACCCAGCGACTAAAACGCCCTATTAAGACTCGCTTTCGCTACGCCTTCCCTATACGGTTAAGCTTGCCACTGAATATAAGTCGCTGACCCATTATACAAAAGGTACGCAGTCACCCAACAAAGTGGGCTCCCACTGCTTGTACGCATACGGTTTCAGGTTCTATTTCACTCCCCTCTCCGGGGTTCTTTTCGCCTTTCCCTCACGGTACTGGTTCACTATCGGTCAGTCAGTAGTATTTAGCCTTGGAGGATGGTCCCCCCATATTCAGACAACGTTTCACGTGCGCCGTCCTACTCGATTTCACTCAAAAGATCCTTTCACCTACGGGGCTATCACCCACTATGGCCGCACTTTCCAGAGCGTTCGGTTAAAATCAATTGAGCTTAAGGGCTAGTCCCCGTTCGCTCGCCACTACTTAGGGAATCTCGGTTGATTTCTTTTCCTCAGGGTACTTAGATGTTTCAGTTCCCCTGGTTCGCCTCTCACACCTATGGATTCAGTGTGAGATACCTGACTTATGTCAGGTGGGTTCCCCCATTCAGAGATCTCCGGATCACAGTCTATTTGCCGACTCCCCGAAGCTTATCGCAGGCTATCACGTCTTTCATCGCCTCTGACTGCCAAGGCATCCACCGTATGCGCTTATTCACTTGACCATATAACCCCAAAGAATCTGAAGTTATGTTTGGTTTGGAACACGACATTCGCCGAAAACTTGCGCTTGAACTCGCAAATTTACCTTGACCACATAGTCTGCAGTGAAACAGCCTATGTGTTCGTACTTCTATCACATACCCAAATTTTTAAAGAACAGTCTGAAAACAAAGTTCAGAAGTCAATGCTCCGACCCAACCCTTAGGGGGGGGGGGGTAAGCACTCAGTTCTGAGCTTTAACGCGGTGTTAGATGGTGGAGCCAAGGAGGATCGAACTCCTGACCTCCTGCGTGCAAAGCAGGCGCTCTCCCAGCTGAGCTATGGCCCCATCGATTGGTGGGTCTGGGCAGATTCGAACTGCCGACCTCACCCTTATCAGGGGTGCGCTCTAACCAACTGAGCTACAGACCCAATCGTCTAACGCTTGAGTCTTGACTCATCTCGCGTCTTTATTTCAGTGAATCAAGCAATTCGTGTGGGAGCTTATGCCAAAGCTGGGATCTATCGATTAAGGAGGTGATCCAGCCGCAGGTTCCCCTACGGCTACCTTGTTACGACTTCACCCCAGTCATGAATCACACCGTGGTAACCGTCCTCCCGAAGGTTAGACTAGCTACTTCTGGTGCAACCCACTCCCATGGTGTGACGGGCGGTGTGTACAAGGCCCGGGAACGTATTCACCGTGACGTTCTGATTCACGATTACTAGCGATTCCGACTTCACGCAGTCGAGTTGCAGACTGCGATCCGGACTACGATCGGTTTTATGGGATTAGCTCCACCTCGCGGTTTGGCAACCCTTTGTACCGACCATTGTAGCACGTGTGTAGCCCAGGCCGTAAGGGCCATGATGACTTGACGTCATCCCCACCTTCCTCCGGTTTGTCACCGGCAGTCTCCTTAGAGTGCCCACCATGATGTGCTGGTAACTAAGGACAAGGGTTGCGCTCGTTACGGGACTTAACCCAACATCTCACGACACGAGCTGACGACAGCCATGCAGCACCTGTGTCAGAGTTCCCGAAGGCACCAATCCATCTCTGGAAAGTTCTCTGCATGTCAAGGCCTGGTAAGGTTCTTCGCGTTGCTTCGAATTAAACCACATGCTCCACCGCTTGTGCGGGCCCCCGTCAATTCATTTGAGTTTTAACCTTGCGGCCGTACTCCCCAGGCGGTCAACTTATTGCGTTAGCTGCGCCACTAAAGTCTCAAGGACCCCAACGGCTAGTTGACATCGTTTACGGCGTGGACTACCAGGGTATCTAATCCTGTTTGCTCCCCACGCTTTCGCACCTCAGTGTCAGTATCAGTCCAGGTGGTCGCCTTCGCCACTGGTGTTCCTTCCTATATCTACGCATTTCACCGCTACACAGGAAATTCCACCACCCTCTACCGTACTCTAGCCAGGCAGTTTTGGATGCAGTTCCCAGGTTGAGCCCGGGGATTTCACATTCAACTTACCAAGCCACCTACGCGCGCTTTACGCCCAGTAATTCCGATTAACGCTTGCACCCTCTGTATTACCGCGGCTGCTGGCACAGAGTTAGCCGGTGCTTATTCTGCTGGTAACGTCAAAGCTGCAACGTATTAGGTTACAACCCTTCCTCCCAGCTTAAAGTGCTTTACGACCCGAGGGCCTTCTTCACACACGCGGCATGGCTGGATCAGGCTTTCGCCCATTGTCCAATATTCCCCACTGCTGCCTCCCGTAGGAGTCTGGACCGTGTCTCAGTTCCAGTGTGACTGATCATCCTCTCAGACCAGTTACGGATCGTCGCCTTGGTGAGCCGTTACCCCACCAACTAGCTAATCCGACCTAGGCTCATCTGATAGCGTGAGGTCCGAAGATCCCCCACTTTCTCCCGTAGGACGTATGCGGTATTAGCGTTCCTTTCGAAACGTTGTCCCCCACTACCAGGCAGATTCCTAGGCATTACTCACCCGTCCGCCGCTGAATCAGAGAGCAAGCTCTCCTCATCCGCTCGACTTGCATGTGTTAGGCCTGCCGCCAGCGTTCAATCTGAGCCATGATCAAACTCTTCAGTTCAAACATATCCGGGTTTTGAGAAAACCCTAAACTTGGCTCAGCAATCGCAAATAAACTCTCGAATTCACGAGTGTTACTTGTCTTGCTGATAATCTTGTCGATCCATCAGTCTTACAGCACAAGCACCCACACGAATTGCTTGATTCAACTTGTTAAAGAGCGGTTGGTTAAGACCTTGTCTCAACCGAGGCGCGCATTCTACGCTAACCTCTTGTCCTGTCAAGCTTTTTGTTCAACCGGTCTAACCAGCCGAACCGCTTGCCGGACCTGCCGGATCAGAAAACCTGTTCTGGCAGCGGGAGGCGTATTCTACACAAGCCCAGGGGCTTGTCAACTACCGCTTCCCTCTTTCCACTTCTGCCAGACCGGAGGCCTGACCTTGACTAAACAGCTAAGCCATTGATCTACAAGGCTTTTTGCTGTTCCGTTGCAGCGGAAGTGGGGCGCATTATAGGCCCCTCCGCTCACAGGTCAAGCTTTATTTGAAATATATCTGTAATCAACCTTTATCGATCTTGATAGAGATCGACAGGCGCCAGGAAGTAGCCCTGCTCACTTTGGACGACGCGGTATTGCTTTATCTCTCCGGGTGCAAGCAACAATGACTGACTCTTTATAGAAGCCATTGGAGCAGAGCAATAGCCAGCACCCAGCGAACGCAGCATAACAGTGGTTTCGCCCGGCGGCAGGTTAAAGGAAACGCTTTCGCCAGCCATCAAGCGAGCGGCCAGTTCGTTCTTAAGGTAAATGCCAACATCACAGGCGGATGTAGTGGCTGTATCCCCTCGCGTAATCATCAAGACTGAAGGAGAGCCGCCTGCAGCGCCCGGGCTAGTAATGGTCTGGGCACAGATAAAGCTAGCGTAAAATGCCAGAATGCCTGCTAACAGCTTTAGGGGATGCCGCATGTTGGTTTCTCCTGCTCACCTGTGGTGATGATTTTCTGCTCTGCTCAAGCATGGAACAGAGCCTTTCCTTTATATCGACAGAGCGCCCGAATTCTTATTACACGGTGCTCATTTTTTTGCACGGCGAAAAGCCTACCTGTCGGCCTTACCTACCGCTTACCTGATTGACTCAAAAAGCCCTTTCGCTTGGCTTAGACCTCTGTAGAATGCCGCCGCCCAAACCTTGGCTCTGTTCTTGCTAAAAGGGGAAAAGCCTGACCGAGCGGACAGGTTTGGAGCGTTTATTACTAAAAACGACTTTTCTTTAGGAGCAGACAATGAGCCGCGCCCTTTCTTCCGTTGTCTTAGCCAGCGGCCTGTTGTTAACAGGAAATGCTATGGCTGATGGCATGTTACATTGGCAGGACAATAGCCTTACCTACCTATACGGGCAAAATTACAAGGTTGATCCTGATACCCAGCAAACGATCACCTTTGAACATGCCAGTGACTGGTCATGGGGCGATATCTGGTTTTTTGTCGATAACAGTTGGTACAACGGTGTCGGGCGCTCCAACGCCAATGGCCATCACAGTTACTATGGCGAATTCAGCCCTCGCTTCTCGCTGGGTAAGCTGACGGGTACCAAATTAGAGCTTGGCCCGATCACTGATGTGCTGCTGGCCACTACCTATGAGTTTGGTGAAGGTGATGTCGATAGCTACCTGATCGGCCCTGGTTTCGATCTGAAGGTGCCCGGCTTCAATTTCTTTACTCTGAACTTCTACTATCGCAAGCCTGAAGGTAGCCGGGTTCGCTCAGGCGCCTGGCAGGTTACGCCCGCATGGTCCATTACTTTGCCGGCTGGGACTTCAGATATCCTGTTTGACGGCTACATCGACTGGGTCGTTAATAATAGAAACGATAACAAAACTCCTAGTCGCAGCTATCACGCCAATTTCCACTTCAACCCACAGATCAAATATGACCTTGGCAAGGCGATGGGCTACGAAGCCAAGCATATGTATGTAGGGGTGGAGTACGATTACTGGTCTGACAAATACGGCATCAAAGACAGCCAAGCTTTTCGCACGGACCAGAATACTTTTAGCGTAATAGCCAAATATCATTTCTAAGAGCTTAGGCGCAGCGCCTATTTGATGCGCTGCGCCTGCTTATGCTACTCATTTTATCAAGCGCCGTTCTCGAAACGCGGCACTCCTGAGCCCCTGACTGGCCTCATGAATACCATTGCCCAGCGGGTCGGCTTGCCCAAGGCCAACGTACATTACTGTTTCAATAACACGTTAGGCTTCATATGGCTCTGTTGGCCAATATCCTTGAGCTCTGGCAGTACATTTAACACGCTTGCGTTTGAAGAGCACCCTGCCGAAGCATTGGCTCGCTACATTCAAGCCAAAACGACGCTTTCTCGGCGGCATTTTCTAGCCTCGTGTATTTTTGCCATGGAAATTGTTGGTGACGGTACTTGCCTGTATGAATATTTCGATCAGGACTACCGGAACTGGTTTAGGCAGCGGGCAGCTGTCTTTGAAGCATGGATCAAACACGGCAAAATGGATCCTGTTGCCCCTGTACATCTTATTTTTGTGCTATGGGGCAGCACTTAGCACTATGCTGACTTTTCCAGCCGACTCTGCCATGTGACAGGACGCAACCAATTGACTGACCAGGATTTCGAGGCAGCGACCCATACGTTGACTCATATCATATTCAAGGGCTGTAGCCTTCAGCTGCCGGCTCGCATATGAGCGAAACACTATTAGTTGAAGCGGTGTTTCAGGAAGAGATCCGCAAGAGTCGCTTTCAGGCTTTTGCTGCGCCTATTTCAAGTGCTGCCGATGCGCAGACTTTTATTGACCGGGTCAGCGACCCTGGTGCTACTCATAATTGTTGGGCCTGGAAGCTTGGCCAACAATATCGGTTCAACGATGACGGCGAGCCTGGCGGGACTGCCGGCCGCCCCATCCTAACGGCCATCGAAGGACAGAACTGTGACCGAGTGGTTGTAGTGGTAACACGCTGGTTCGGTGGCATAAAGCTGGGGACAGGTGGATTGGTGCGCGCATATGGAGGCTGTGCTGCCAAATGCCTTCAACAGGCTGAGCGTGTGGAGTTAGTACCTCGAGTTCTGGTGGCCTGCCACTGCACTTATTCTGAGCTTCCCCTGCTCGAATCCAGACTACGTGAGTTTGATGCTCTTCTAGACGACAAAGCATTCGGTGCCTCGGGTGTCGATATTCGCCTGGCTTTGCCGGAAGAGCATCTTTCTCCTCTAGAGCGCTTTCTGGCAGATGTTAGCCGGGGCCGCATAGCGTTGCACCGTATCCAGGAATAGAACTGCCCAAGCGAAGCGTATAGCTTCGCTCTTCACCGCTTCGAACGGCACAAGAATTGCTGCCTTATGGTGCGCAGGAGAGAGACCCTGCCCTGCAAGCGTGCAATTGAGGCTTGTGGGCTCGCCTTCTCTGCCATTTAACATCTGCACCAAACATAAAAGCATGTAAATCACGTCAGGCAAAATGCGCCGTTCTAGTGCACTGACCTTGATTACTGACTGTTTTTGGTGCCGTTATTCATTCTTGTGTAATTGCCAATCATGAACGAACTGCAAAGCGCCGTAAGCATTCTGATCCACGGATCCAACACATTATTCATTCTGGTAGGCGCTGTCATGGTTTTGGCCATGCATGCTGGTTTTGCCTTTTTGGAAGTAGGCACGGTTCGCCAGAAAAACCAGGTCAATGCGCTATCAAAAATACTGGCCGACTTCGCCATTTCTACCCTGGCTTATTTTTTTATCGGGTATTGGATTGCCTATGGCGTCAACTTCTTTGGCCCGGCTGAAGCGCTAATGGCCGATAACGGCTACGCCTTGGTGAAGTTTTTCTTTCTGCTGACATTTGCAGCCGCTATTCCGGCGATTATTTCTGGCGGTATTGCTGAGCGGGCACGGTTTGCACCACAGCTCTGCGCAACGGCTCTAATCGTGGCTTTTATCTATCCGTTTTTTGAGGGAATCGTCTGGAATAACAACCACGGCGTACAAGCTTGGCTTGAAGCCTCTTTTGGCGCGAAGTTTCATGACTTTGCCGGATCGGTTGTGGTGCACGCCGTTGGGGGTTGGCTTGCATTGGGAGCCGTCCTGTTACTCGGCCGCCGTAACGGTCGTTATCGTGATGGGCGGCTGGTGGCGTTCCCTCCCTCCAATATTCCTTTCCTCGCACTTGGCTCATGGATTCTGATTATTGGCTGGTTTGGCTTTAATGTCATGAGCGCTCAGACACTGGACGGCGTAAGCGGTCTAGTTGCCGTAAATTCATTGATGGCCATGGTAGGCGGTGTCGTGGCGTCGCTTATCTTTGGGCGAAACGATCCAGGTTTTCTACACAACGGTCCGTTAGCTGGGCTGGTTGCAGTTTGTGCCGGTTCGGATTTGATGCATCCTATTGGTGCATTGGCAACAGGCTTGGTTGCTGGAGGGCTCTTTGTATGGGCATTCACTGCCACCCAGGTGAAATGGAAAATCGATGACGTTCTGGGCGTCTGGCCTTTGCACGGCCTATGCGGCGTCTGGGGTGGTATCGCATGTGGCATCTTCGGGCAACCCGTGCTGGAAGGCCGTGGAGGCGTAAGCCTTGTAAGCCAGCTGATTGGCACATGTATGGGCGTAGCGATTGCACTGGCAGGCGGACTGATCGTTTATGGCGTCATCAAAAAAGTGCTTGGTCTGCGTCTGACGCAAGAGGAAGAGTATTACGGAGCGGACTTATCCATCCACAGGATTTCTGCTACCAATCCAGAATAAGTGCTTGTTTCAAAGCGTGTATAGGATTAGCAGGCACTTTGAGAGGCTCGACTTGCTCACACTTAACGTGGATGGGGCTGTGGATAAGCCAAGGATACATGTGCCAAACGCATACGTTGCGCGGCCTAGGGAAAATTGATCACTTTTTGATCACTTCATGACGGATTGCTCCTTTATCTTGCTCCCTTATAGATTTTCAGCCCTAACCCTAGTGCTAATGGCCTACAGGCCTTCCCTTGCCTAGCCGTTTATTAGGAGTCTAGTAATCCCAATTGTCACCAAGAATATGGCAGGCCGAAAATAAGGTGCATTGAATTTTCAAGCTGCCACTTTCTGAACGATGCATAGAGCGGGCAAGCATTACCAAGCCCGCCCTCAGGATCAGAGACCGATGATTGTCAGCATAATAAAGGTCAGGAACAGTACAAAGTGAGTCATGCCTTCAATTGCATTGGTCTCACCGTCATTGAGATTGATGGCAGCAATGATGAGGGTGACACCCATCATGACCGTCTGCACTGGGGTCATAGCCATTTGCATAGGCTGCCCGGTATAAAGTGCAATGGCCTCAACAACCGGCACCGTTAGAATAACGGTGGAAAGCGATGCTCCCAACGCGATGTTGATAACAGACTGCATGCGGTTGGCCATAGCTGCACGCAAGGCAGTAAGAATCTCTGGACTGGCTGAGATAACAGCAACCACCAAGGCAGACACCATAGGCGGAACCGGCAGCCCTTCAAGACCAGCATCCAGTGATTTTGACATGACTTCAGCCAATGCGCCTGTCACTATCACGCCTACAATCAGCAGACCAACCGATAATCCTGTATTCGCTGGCGCTTCATGCTCTACGGCAGGTGAGTCACCAGCAGGCTTCTTTTTCTTCTTTTCTGGATAGTTGTAGCTGAAGAAGTAACTATGGGGACCAGTCTGCATCCGCAGAAACAGGGCATACATCAAGACCATTACGATAATGGTAAAGCCAGAGTAGACATGCCAGCGCTCAACCGGGATAAATTCCGGCACCAGCATGGAGATACTCACTGCGGTCAGGATCATTACCCCATAACTACGGCTGGAATCATCATTGTAGCGCTGCTCGCCATGCTTGAGCCCTCCAAGAAGAGCGGCCAAGCCGATCAGTCCATTGATATCGAGAATAACAGCTGCGTAGATCGTGTCTCGCGCCAGGGTCGGCGAATGATCGTGCCCCATCATAATGGCTAGGATGATCACTTCTACCAGCACCGCCGAAAGCGTCAGGATCATCGTACCGTAGGGATCACCTACTTTTTCAGCAAGCACCTCTGCATGGTGAGCAACACGCATGGCAGCGCAGATGATGGCTGCGATCAGGGCCACCGCCCCGACCAAGGCAATCGTCTGGCCGCTTCCTATCAATTGATGCTCGAAGACATAGGCCAGCACGCCGGCCATAATGGCGATCAGCAGAAATGCTTCGCCCCTCAATGTTGAAACCATGTAAGTCGTATCCTTTGAAAGACTCGCCTCATGCGGCGAAAGGCCAGCCAATTGACGGCATAGGGTTACGACATGTTTCAGCGCGTGATTTCGCCATCGGCCTGCAAAAAATCATTGCACTCCGCTAAAACGCTCTCGTGCCCCTGGGCCTCTTCCAGAAACCAGAGGTGGTTATGAGACTGCCAGACTGCAAGGCGTCGGCCTGACGCTCTGCACAGGCATTAATAGCGCTTTGCCTGCTTCAATGCCCCGCTCAGGCAGTAAAGACCTGCGCAGCGCCGGTGGGCATGACATAATTCCGGGCAAATCGCTGTTAATGAGTAATCCCACCATGTACGACTGGCTCAATGCCCTCCCCAAAGCCGAACTTCATCTTCATCTGGAGGGCACGCTCGAGCCCGAGCTCATGTTCAAGCTGGCTGAGCGCCATGGCATCCAGCTGCCTTTCGAGAATGTCGAGGCGCTGCGCAAAGCCTACTCCTTCAACAACCTTCAGGAATTTCTGGACCTGTATTACCAGGGCGCGAATGTTCTGCGCACTGAAGAAGACTTTTACGACCTGACTTGGGCCTACCTACTCAAGTGCAAGGAACAAAACGTCATTCATACCGAGCCGTTCTTCGACCCACAAACGCATACGGACCGTGGTATTCCGTTCGAAGTAGTTCTGCGCGGTATCCAGCAGGCGCTCAAGGATGGCGAGCAGAAGCTGGGTGTAACCAGCGGCTTGATCCTGAGCTTCCTGCGTCATCTGTCTGAAGACGAAGCCCAGAAGACACTGGATCAGGCGCTTCCCTTCCGTGACGCCTTTATTGCGGTTGGCCTGGACAGCTCCGAGATGGGTCATCCGCCAAGCAAGTTCAAACGTGTTTTCGACCGAGCGCGCAGCGAAGGCTTTGTTGCTGTGGCACATGCTGGCGAGGAAGGCCCGCCCGAGTACATCTGGGAAGCTCTGGATCTGCTGAATGTGGTCCGTATCGACCATGGCGTCCGTGCAGCCGAAGATGAGCGCCTGCTGCACCGCCTGATCGACCAGCAGATTCCGCTGACGGTCTGCCCGCTGTCCAACACCAAACTGTGCGTGTTTGATGACATGAGCCAGCACAACATTCTCAAGCTGCTTGAGCGTGGCCTGAAAGTGACCGTGAACTCTGATGATCCAGCCTATTTTAATGGCTACGTGACTGAAAACTTTATGGCCTTACATGAAAGCCTGGGCATGACTCAGGATCAGGCCAAGCGCCTAGCCCAGAACAGCCTGGACGCCCGCCTGGTCTGACAGGTACTACCGGCCGCCCTCGTGCGGCCGGTTTTCATTGTGCTATCCGTAATCGCTATCGAGAACTTCAATGCCTTTGAATGCCGCTGAAACGACCCAGTATCAACAGTTCGCCGAGCGCCTGGCCGATGCCGCCGCCGTGGCTATCAAGCCGTATTTCCGCTCGCAGCTTCAAGTGGATGACAAAGGCGGTCGCCTATTCGACCCCGTCACGCTGGCCGACAAGGCCGCCGAGCGCGCCATGCGTGAGTTGATCCTGAGCGAATTTCCAGAACACGGCATTCTGGGTGAAGAAGAAGACGCTGTTACCGGAAGCAGTTCGCTGACTTGGGTGCTGGACCCTATCGATGGCACGCGCGCCTTCATTACCGGGCTACCGCTCTGGGGTACCTTGATCGCCCTGAACGATGGCTCTCGCCCCGTCATCGGCGTAATGAATCAGCCGTTCACAGGCGAGCGCTTTGTCGGCACACCAGAAGGCGCCTGGCTCAATGGCGCCCCGCTAAAGACCCGCGCCTGTGCCAGCCTCTCCAAGGCCCGTGTGATGTGTACAAGCCCCCAGATCCTTGATACACCAGAGCGTCTGGCAGCGTTTGAACGCATTGCCGAACAGGCCCAGCTGGTTCGCTTCGGTGGTGACTGTTACGCCTATTGCATGCTGGCGTCGGGCTTTGTGGATGTCATTATCGAGGCGAGTCTACAACCCTATGATGTCCAGGCGCTGATTCCGATCATCGAAGGCGCTGGCGGTGTCATGACCAGTTGGAATGGTGGCGACGCGCAGAATGGCGGTGCAATCATCGCCTGTGGTGACAAGACGCTGCATGCCGAACTCATTCAGCAGCTTGCCCCCTACGCCTGATTTCTGTCTATAGGCCTTGCCAGGGCGCTTTTTCCAGAAGCCTCTGGCAATGCAGCCGGATCAGATCCCTCAATTGCGTCACGGCGCTCGATAGTTGGGCGCGGTGTGGACAGAGCAGGTTAAGCGGCGTTACTTCGCCATGCCACTCCGGTAGCGCCAGTTCCAGTAGCCCCGCTTCGACATCACTCGCGACATCCAGCCACGACTTATAAACAAGCCCCTGCCCGGCCACGGCCCAGCGTCGAATGACATCGGCATCATCACTTATGCGGTCTCCCTGAACGGTGACCGTTACCTGTCGCTTGCCATCATCGAATACCCATCGATCATGAGCCCTGGAACCACGCATATAGCAGAGGCAATTATGCTGACGCAGTTCATCCGGCTGCTGAGGATGGCCCCGTCGTTGAAAGTAAGCAGGCGACGCACACAGTACACGTCGATTGAGCGGAGCGAGGGGCAAGGCCACTAGGGAAGAATCTTCAGGTGCGCCATACCGGATGGCAATGTCTACAGACTCACGAAACAGATCGTTCAGGTGATCGGACAGGAGCAATCGAAAGCTTACCTCAGGATGCAGCGCCTGAAATTCGTCCAGCCATTCTAGTAGATGATTGCGACCCAGATCCGAAGGTGCCGACAGATGCAGCACACCCCTGATCCCAGCCTTGCCGCTTTCCAGCAGGCGCTGCCCTTCCTCAAGGCTCTGCAAGGCTTGTCGGGCGTGCTCCAGATACATCTGCCCTTCAGAGGTTAGCCGAAGGCTTCGGGTCGAGCGCGCCAGAAGCCTGGTATCAAGCGCATCCTCTAGACGCTTCAGCGCCGCGCTCGCTACCGCTGCCGATAGACCTAATTCTCGCGCAGCGGCGGAAAGACTGGCGCATTCCACAGTCCTAACAAACAGTTGCAAGTCAGCCAGACGGATCATTTTCAAGATTTTATTGAAAGAGCCTTGCTTTATAACGGCTTTTATCATCCAACGAAAGAGAACACCATTACTGCATTTCACAGGAGAAATACGATGACTACTCCCCTGACACTGGTTGCTACCCTGGTTGCCAAAGAGGGTTCCGAAGCTGAACTGGAACAAGCCCTACGCGGTCTGCAGCCGCAGAGCCGCGCAGAAGATGCTTGTATCCAATATGACTTCCATCGCGATGCCGAGCAGCCACGCACGTTTCACATGATCGAACAATGGCGTGACGAAGCGTCCCTAGCCCAGCACGAGGCAACACCACACTTTCAGGCCGCCCTGCCGGTTATCGAGCGTACCGCTGAGAAATTCAGCGTAACCAAAATGTACCGTATCTCCTGAGGAAAACAGCATGAAAGTCGTTGCGCATTACAAGTGCCTGCCTGTCGATAACCCGGATAGCCTGCAGGACATAGAGCTCCCCGAACCAACCCCAGGCCCGCGTGATCTGTTGGTTGAAGTCAAGGCCGTCTCGGTGAATCCGGTGGATACCAAGGTTCGTCAGGGTTACGTTCCCCATGCCGATGAGTCGCAGCCGCGCATTCTGGGCTGGGATGCTACCGGCATCGTCAAATCGGTAGGCCGCGATGTCACCCTGTTCAAGCCGGGCGACAAGGTTTGGTATGCCGGATCACTAGTACGTCCGGGCAGCAATAGCGAGTTTCAGCTGGTCGACGAGCGCATCGTAGGTCGCATGCCTGAATCGTTGGCGTTCGCTCAGGCGGCTGCGCTGCCGTTGACATCCATTACCGCATGGGAACTGCTATTTGATCGCCTGGGTGTCACGCGTGACAAGGCCGATCGTGGCGAAACCCTGCTGATCGTGGGCGCTGCGGGCGGTGTGGGCTCAATCATGACGCAACTGGCTCGCCAATTGACCGGGCTGACCGTCATCGGTACGGCTTCTCGTCCTGAGACGCAGACCTGGGTAACCGAACTCGGCGCGCATCATGTGATCGATCACAGCAAACCGCTCAGCGAGGAGCTCAAGCGCATCGGAATTCCGCAGGTTACCTATGTCGCGAGCCTGACCCAGACCGATCGTCATTATGAGCAGATCATCGAGTCTCTGATGCCTCAGGGCAAACTCGGCCTGATCGACGATCCTGAGTCGCTGGACGCCGTACCGCTCAAGCGCAAGAGCCTGTCGCTGCACTGGGAACTGATGTATACCCGCTCGCTGTACGAGACGTCGGACATGCAGGAGCAGCATAACCTGCTCAACGAGGTGGCTCAGCTGATCGATAGCGGTGTACTGCGCACTACGTTCGGTGAGCATTACGGAAAGATCAACGCCGAGAACCTGCGTCGCGCCCATGCCCTGCTGGAAAGCGGCAAGGCCAAGGGCAAGATCGTATTGGAAGGCTTCTGATCGCCAGCAGCCCGGTAGTGAAAGGCTGCCGGGCTGCTTTCAGAGAGCTATCAAGCGTCAGGCCAATGGCATGGCAGTGAACCTCGTCACACGCTACCCTGTCCACTGTGGATATCAGCTTTCGCTTCGCGCGAACGATGGGGACACGGATGCGGACATTTCATCCATTTCGCTTGGCTGGTCTGTACGCCCTGATCGGCATTGCGTGGGTAGCTGTCACTGACTACCTTCTAGATCATGCGTCATTCAATACCAGTACACTTAGTACTCTGCAAACGACCAAGGGCATTCTTTTTGTCTGTGGCATTGCCGTCCTGCTCTATTTCTATGTTCGTCGAGAGCAGCACGCGCGCCAACAGCTGCTCGATGAGTTGCAGCGGCATGTAGAGCAACTGCAGCAAACATTAAACGCCACTGAACAGGCTGCCGATGCCCCCTCCCCGCCTCAGCCTGTCGATCAGACGCATGCTAAAACACATCATTATCAGGACATAATCGCTCATCTTCCGATTGTGGCCTTTCTGGTCGATATAGACGGACATTGGCGTTTTCTCAGCTCAGCCTGGGAGCGGATGACCAATAAACCGATCGCTCAAACAATAGGCGTTTCGGTTTTCCAGTGTTTCCATAGCCAGGAAAGCCAGCCCATCCGCCAGATGCTCAATGAGTTTCGTGACGGTACGCGACAAGACTGGTCTGCCACGCTGCGCCTGTGCCAAGCGGATGGCGCGCATCGCTGGGTTTCGTTCAGGATTCACAAGGTCATTGATGATGGTCTTCAGGGAACCCTCACCGATATCCACCATCAGTTTCAGGCTGACGCCTTACAGCGCGCCCGCAATGCCGTGCTCGACGAGCTCCTATTGGGGCACTCCAAACGCAGCATCCTTACGGGTATTGCCAAGCGTCTGGAAGACATATTCCCTGAAATGCGCATTATCATTCAAATAGCGGATTACTCTCGAAACAAACTCCGCGTTAGCGCAGCGCCTAGCCTTCCGGATGCGTATATCAATGCCATGGAAGACTCACCTATCGCTCCAGACTCAGGCACTTGTGGTGCAGCGGTCTACCGTAACGGGCTGGTTATCAGCCAGGACATCGAGCACGACCCGAACTGGGAGGGTTTGCGCGCGGCTGCCCGGCAGGCCGATATCCGCTCCGGCTGGTCCTTGCCGATTCGTGATGAGACCGAGAGTGCTGTTGGGGTATTTGGCATCTATTACCACACACTCACCTCACCCGAGCAGACCACCATTGCGCTGGTCAACGAATTTACCCGCCTGGCCGCACTGGCCATCCGGCAACAGCGTCATACTCAAGAGCGGGACGAGATTGAGCACCGTTTTCGCGCTACGTTCGAACATGCGGCCATTGGGATTGCCTTGGTAGGGCTCGACTACAAATGGATGCAAGCCAATCGATACTTTTGCCAGATGGTGGGATATTCGCACGACGAGTTAAAAAACCTGACGGTTCATGACGTAACCTACTCCGAGGACTTTTCCTCCGGTGCCGAGCGGATCCGGGAACTGCTCGCCGGCACAATAGATAGCTATGAACTTCAAAAACGCTATGTGCGTCGGGATGGGCACATCATCTGGGTCGATCTAAACATTACCCTGATTCGAAGTACGCAGGGCGAGCCACACTATTTTATTGCAGTCATCGAAGACATAACGCTACGTAAAATGCAGGAGCAGTCGCTGCGTCAGGCAGCGGCTCTTTTCGAAAACAGCCGTGACAGCATCGTAGTGCTCGATCAGCGACGCCGTATTCTCGTGGCTAACCCGACCTTCCAGGCCTTGTGCAACCGCTCCATCACCGAGCTGCAAGGTCAGAAACTGCCGCTGCCGCTGGGTGGTCGTCAGGATCATCATTTCTATCGCACCCTGTGGCGCACCTTGCTAAGGGAGGGTCACTGGGAAGGCGAGGTGCTATGGCGCCGGCCCAATGGCATGAATTTCCCTGGTTGGCTCAACATCAGACAAATCAGCCAGCAGGACCAACATCAGTTCGTGATGGTGCTGAGCGATACCAGCCAACTCAAGGAAAGCGAAGCACGGCTGGCCCATTTGGCCCATTTCGATCCACTGACTGACCTACCCAACCGCTTGCTCGCCCGGACCCGACTGGATCATGCCTTGAAGCGGCTTCAGGGCGAGGGTCAACTGGCCGTGCTGCTGCTTGATCTCGACCATTTTCGTACCGTTAACGAAAGTTATGGCCATCCCGCAGGGGATGATTTGATCAACGCAGTAGCCAATACCCTCAGATCCGGCCTGAGGCCCGAGGACACGCTGGCCCGCATTGGAGGAGATGAGTTTCTGGTCATCCTTGAGCAATTCGAACGGCTCGATGAAGTGGCAACGCTGGCGCAAACGCTGCGCCAGCTGTTAGAAGCCCCGTTACGTCTGGAAGATGGCGAGGAGGTCTTTCTTAGCTTGAGCCTGGGTATCAGTGTCTACCCCAGCGATGGTAGCACTGCCGACGAGCTGATTCGCAATGCAGACGCGGCCATGCACTTGGCTAAGAACCAGGGTCGCGACACCTACCGCTTCTATACGCAGGCGTTAACAGAACAGGCTCGTCGGCGGTTAAGCTTGGAATCGCGCCTGCGCGTAGCGTTGCAACGCTGCGATTTTGTCTTGTATTACCAACCCCTGATTGATGTCGCAACGGGCCAACCCATTGGCGCAGAAGCGTTGGTGCGCTGGCGCGACCCCGAATTTGGAATGATCTCCCCGGCCGACTTCATTCCCCTGGCCGAGGAAACCGGGCTGATCGTCCCTCTGGGCTTCTGGATCCTGGAGCAGGCCTGCTACCAGATCCGGGAGTGGCTCGACAAAGGTATCGAACTCGACATCGTCGCGGTCAATCTATCTCCACGGCAATTTGCCCAAGCCGATCTGGCCGAGCGCATTACCAGAGCACTGAATCGACAACATCTGCCTGCCAATAAGCTGGAGCTGGAAATCACAGAGGGAACGCTGATGGAAAATGTCGAGATGGCATTAACCAGCCTTGCGGCTCTGAAAGCGCTTGGGGTGCGCATTGCAGTCGATGACTTTGGCACTGGCTACTCGTCGCTTGCCTACCTGCGCCGTTTCCCACTGGATAAACTCAAGATCGACCAGAGCTTCATGCGCGATATCCGTACCGATAATGGTGAACATGGCAATCAGGCCATTGCGTCCGCCATTATTGCCTTGGGGCACAGCCTGCACCTGGATGTTCTGGCAGAAGGTGTTGAAACCGACGAACAGCTTGAAGTGATCCGTAAACTCGGCTGTCAGCAATGCCAGGGGTATCTGTTCAGCCCTCCGCTTCCACCGGAAGCGTTCGAGAAATGGTATTACGATTACCACCGGTCACTAACTTGATCCACGTCACGCTTCTGTAACCTAAGTGAGGTCTACACTAAGCGCCCACCGACAACCGAGGGAAGGGGGAATACGCAATGAAAATTGAAGTCCGCCCGTTGACGCGCTCGCCTCAAAGTAGTTGGCAAGTTCGTCTGGATGATCAAGCCATCACCTTTAGAACCGAGGACGAAGCGCGTACATACGTCGACAAGCTCAATGCTCGATTGAAAGCCCCTCATAAGCTGCCGGAAAGCCTTCCGGCCTGATCGGATCAGTGGGGTGCTGGCCTTGTACGTGTTGTCAGCCAGGCCAGCACCGCTGCTGCCACGCCACAGATTGCAATGATTGCCGCCATTGGCCGTGCCGTACCGTCATGCAGCATTCCTACCGCCGCGGACGATAAGGCCGCGATGGAAAACTGCAGGCATCCCAACAGTGCAGACGCACTGCCTGCGTTGCTCCCCTGACCAGCCATCGCGCATGCCGAAGCGTTGGGAATGATGCCGCCCAGCGAGGCGATGCAGCAAAACAGCGGCACACAGATCCACCACAACATGGCGGGCTGAAAGGCCGCGATGACGAGCAGCACAAGGCTTGCCGCGCCGTAAAACCGCGTGACTCTTGTCAGCAGCCAGGATGGGCCGTGCCGGCTCAAAAGGCGCGCATTAATCTGACTAAATAAGATGAATCCTGCCGCATTGCTGCCAAACACCCAACCAAAATGCTCTGCCGGTATACCGTACAGGTTGATGAACACAAACGGAGAGCCTGCGATATACGCAAACATACCTGCCATGGAGATGCCGCCGATAAGCGCAAACCCCATGAAGTTCCTGTCACTCAACATTTGCCAGTATTGCCGCAGCGCGTTGCGCAACAATGGACGCGGTGCCTCGGGCGGCAGGGTTTCTGGTAGCCAGCGCGCAACCGCGCTGCCACATAGCAGGGCAAAGACCACCAAACTGATGAAAATGGCTTGCCATCCAACATGATTGAGTAGGAAGCCTCCGCCAATCGGCGCGAGGATCGGCGCAACCCCGGTCACCAGAACGATCTGGGAAAAGGCCTTGGCAGCATGAATCGGATCGCACAAGTCACGCACTACGGCACGCGAAATCACCATGCCTGCGCAACCGCCTAATGCCTGAACGAAACGCGCCGCAATCAACCACTCCAGCGTAGGCGCCATAGCACAGGCCAATGAGGCAAGGGTAAACAGAACGATACCTGTGAGCAGCGGTATACGTCGGCCGAACCGATCTGCCAGCGGTCCGTAGAACAGTTGCCCAATGGACAAGCCTGCGAAATACGCCGAAAGGCTTAACTGGACGTGTTCCACATCTGTTGAAAAGGCTTTTGCCAGTGACGGGAAAGACGGCAGGTACATATCGATGGCAAACGGCGCAAACGCGCTGAGCGCACCCAGCATTAACAAAATGCGAAATGTCATTGAGGAGATCCGGAGAGGGCCAGCGGCCCAAAAGCGATGAACTGCCATGCTGTTACATACAACAATGTTTGTAAATACACGGCCAACCGTTAAACTATCGTTTTAATCCTTGATTTTCATACGAACCTTATGCGCAGAACCAAAGAAGAAGCCGAGCAGACCCGACGCGACATCATTGAGGCCGCTGAACAGCTCTTTCTCGCCAATGGCGTGGCGCATACTAGCCTTGAGATGATAGCTCGTGAATGCGGAGTCACACGTGGCGCTGTGTATTGGCACTTCCAGAACAAGGCACATCTGTTCCATGAGATGCTCAACGAGGTTCGTACCCCCATGGAAGTGCTTAATCAGCAACTCTGCGGTTGTCAGGGGCGAGATCCGATTATTTCCTTGAAAGATGTCTGTGTGAACGGCATGCACCGGCTAACTCAGGATGAGCGCAGTCGCCGGGTTATGACCATTCTGCTGCATCGCTGTGAATTTACTGACGAGTTGCGGGAGGCCGAGGAGCGCAATAACGCCTTTATTTCACAGTTTATAGGTTTGTGCGAGCAGCTATGGAAGCATCAGGAAAAGCGGCTGCAACCGGGCGTCACGCCTCGCATGGCTGCCTTTGCCGTGCATTCGATGTTCATTGGCCTGATCAGCGACTGGCTACGCGACCCCGGCCTGTTTGACCCGGTCAAGGATTCGACCGCAATGTTCGATATCCTCTTCCGGGGCCTGGTGCGGGACTGGGATCAGGCGATTTCGGCGGAATAACCTTCTTCGCGAATCGCCTCCAGCAGCGGCTCGGGGGCTTCGCGACTGTCTACCGTGACCTTGCCGGTTGGCAGATCCACGTCGACCCTGGCCGATGCGTCCAATGCAGTAATCGCCTCGGTAACCGCCTTGACACAGTGGCCACAGCTCATGCCTTGCACATTGAAGGTATGCATGGTGTATCTCCTGACAGGAAAATTTCATTCTCAACCTTCCCATGAGGTCAAGGTCAAGTCCGGCAGCTTCTGTTAATACGGTAAGTCACTTATTATTGCGAAAGGTCGCCTTACCCTTTCGGAAGAACGGCCTATCACCACTACACCGTGCGGATAGGGACTCGCTCATGGCTACACTGCCGCGTTATTCGAATGCACAGATTCTTTTGCATTGGCTGACGGCCCCTCTGGTCATCCTCATCATTTCACTTCCCTATTTCGAAGACTTCTTCAGTGGGCTACTGGGCGGGAGCGCCGGCGTCTTTATTTTGCATAAATCGCTGGGCATTACCGTTCTGGCTCTAACCGTGATCCGCTTGCTGGTTCGCTTCAAACATGGCTCACCAGCCCTGTTGCCGCCGGATGCCGTGCTTCAGCAGAAACTGGCCAAGCTGGGGCATGCAGTACTGTATGCCCTGCTTTTTCTCATGCCCATCACAGGACTTATCTTCAGCGTTCGCCCCGTCAACTACTTCTGGTTGTTCAGCTTTGGTCCCCTGCCCTTGCCTGAAGCGCTTCGCGGTGCAGCCAAGCAATTTCATGTCACCGTGCAGTATGCGTTTATCCTACTGATTCTGGGACATGCCAGCATGGCGATCTGGCACTACGTGGCGCGTCGGGACCGTGTATTGCCCGGCATGTTGCCCCTGATCAAGGATTGATCGGCAGGGCTTGACCTTAACACGAGGTCAAGGTTGATCCTCTATCCTGTGATGAGGAGATTAACCATGACCGAATTCGATCTACCCGTACACGGCATGACATGCGCGGCCTGCGCCGGCCGGGTGGAGCGTGCGCTCAGAAAAGTTGAAGGTGTGGAAAACGCCAGCGTCAATCTGGCCAATGAGCGTGTCCGGGTCCACGCACCAGAGGGATCGCTTCCTATCTTGCAGCAAGCCATTACGCGCGCAGGATATAGCGTTCCTACCGAGTCGCTCGAACTTGATATCACCGGCATGACCTGCGCCAGTTGCGTCAACCGGGTCGAGCGCGCGCTGCGCAAGGTTCCGGGCGTCAATACCGTAAGCGTGAACCTGGCCTCCGAACAGGCCCATGTCGAGCTGATACCGGGAACAGATTCGAGCCTGCTCCTGGCCGCCATCGGCAAGGCGGGGTATGAGGCCCGACTTGCCACTACCCATGATGACAAAACGGCTGAGCAGCGTTTGGCCCGGGAACGCGGTGCCCTGATACTCGCTTTGTTATTGGCCCTTCCCCTCATTGTGCCGATGCTGCTGCAACCACTGGGTATCCACGCCATGCTGCCACCTTGGGTGCAGTTTGCACTGGCAACACCCGTTCAGTTCCTGCTGGGTGCTCGCTTTTATGTGGCTGCATGGAAGGCTGTACGGGCCCGCTCCGGCAATATGGATTTGCTGGTTGCCCTTGGCACCAGCGCAGCCTATGGCCTTAGCCTGTACCAGTGGTGGAGCGCACCGCCTCACAGTACGCCGCACCTGTATTTCGAGGCGGCTGCCGTAGTTATCGCCCTGGTCCGCCTGGGCAAATACCTGGAAAGCCGCGCCAAGCAGCAGACCGGTGATGCCATCCGTGCCTTGCAAGCCTTGCGACCGGAACGAGCTTTTAGGTTATCCAA
This sequence comes from Pseudomonas sp. LTJR-52, assembly GCF_003691465.1. Classification (NCBI taxonomy): domain Bacteria; kingdom Pseudomonadati; phylum Pseudomonadota; class Gammaproteobacteria; order Pseudomonadales; family Pseudomonadaceae; genus Pseudomonas; species Pseudomonas sp. LTJR-52. The sequence goes on along the minus strand of NZ_CP033105.1, from coordinate 1,376,064 downwards.
CGACGGACTGGAGCAGGAGGTCAGTCTGGCGGAGCTCAAGATAGACGATCGGGTACGTATCCGTCCCGGTGAACGGATACCCGTCGATGGTCTCGTGGAGTCTGGAGACAGCTACGCCGATGAAGCCTTGATCAGTGGAGAAAGTCGTCCAGTAGCCAAGGGACCGGGTGATCGTGTCACGGGAGGCTCCATCAATGGCGAGGGTATGCTGACGGTTCGCATAACCGCATTAGGCAATGAAAGCGTTCTGTCGCGTATCATTCGGCTGGTAGAGGACGCCCAGGCCGCCAAGGCGCCCATTCAACGCCTGGTCGATCGCGTCAGTGAGGTGTTCGTCCCCGTCGTGCTGTGTATCGCGTTGTTGACGCTGGTTGGCTGGCTGCTGGCAGGCGCAGGCTGGGAAACATCGCTCATCAATGCCGTCGCCGTTCTGGTGATTGCCTGCCCCTGCGCCCTGGGGTTGGCCACGCCTACGGCCATTATGGCCGGAACAGGCGTCGCGGCACGCCACGGCATCCTAATCAAGGATGCGCAGACGCTGGAAATAGCCCACGCCGTGGATACCGTCGCATTTGACAAGACCGGTACCTTGACCTCGGGGCAGCCTCGCCTGATTCATCTAGCAACTCACATGATCAACGAACAGGAAGCGCTGGTCTTGTCGGCCCGCCTGCAACGCGGCAGCGAACATCCTTTGGCTCAAGCCGTTCTCGCTGCCTGCGAGCGGAACCTGCTGGACGCACCTGCTGCCCAGAATATTCGCGCCCTGCCGGGGCGCGGTATTGAGGGCCAGATCGAACACCGGCAGTTGGCGTTGGCTAACGGGCGATTGCTCTATGAGCTAGCGCTCGATAAAGGTCCGCTTACCGCTCAGGCCAACGCCTGGGAAGAAGAAGGTCGCACGCTTTCCTGGCTGATTGAGCAGCAGCCCGAACCAAGGGTACTGGCCCTTCTGGCCTTTGGCGATGAGCTCAAGCCGGGAGCGAGTCATGCAATTGCCACGCTTGAAAAGCACCATATCAGCAGCCATCTGATCACAGGTGATACCGAAGGCAGCGCAAGGGTTGTTGCACGGCAGACCGGTATTCGAGACGTTCATGCCCAAGTGCTGCCAGCCGATAAGGCCGCGGTCGTACAACAGCTCAGGTCGCAAGGCCGCTGTGTGGCAATGGTGGGTGACGGGATCAACGACGCACCCGCCCTAGCGGCCGCCGATGTGGGTATCGCCATGGGCAGCGGGACGGATGTGGCCATGCATGCCGCCGGGATTACCCTGTTACGTGGCGACCCGGCATTGGTGCCAGGGGCGCTGGATATCTGCCGTCGTACGTATCGCAAGATTCGCCAGAATCTGTTCTGGGCCTTTATCTACAACGTCATTGGCATTCCGCTGGCAGCGTTTGGCCTGCTTGACCCGGTCTTCGCCGGGGCTGCCATGGCCTTTTCCAGCGTGAGCGTTGTCAGTAACGCTTTACTGCTCAAACGTTGGCAACCAGAGAAGATGAGTCAGTCATGAACATCAGCCAAGCCGCCCGCGCCAGCGGGCTTACCCCCAAGATGCTCCGGTACTACGAAAACATCGGGTTGCTGGACCCAGCCGGGCGCAGCGCCAGTGGTTATCGACAGTACCGCACCAGTGATCTGGAGACGCTGGCCTTTATCAAGCGCTCACGAGACCTGGGATTTTCGCTTGAGGAAGTCGGCAGGCTCCTGGGGCACTGGCGTGATCGACACCGCGCCAGTGCCGAGGTCAAGGCCCTGGCCAGCGCCCATGTGGATGAGCTGAACCGCAAGATCGCTGAACTGGCGAGCCTGCGTGACACTCTTCAACAGCTGGTGGATCAGTGCCCGGGCAACGAACATCCTGAATGCGCCATTCTGGACTCGCTGGGAAATGCGAGCTGTCGACATTGCAGTTCTTGAGCGATACCAGGACCAGCACTGAAGGCATGCGCTCTTTTCGCTTCGTGCCGCCAATGTTCGCTAAGCCTCACCCTAGACACCGGCCTGCAAAAGACCTGAGGCGGGTTCGATAGGGTATTGAGTGGAACTAACGAAATCTCCAGCGTTCAGGTCATTACGCCTAGTTACATTGGAGGAGCAACGCGAATGTACGGAAGATTCAGTGTATCGGACATTCCGATTCATGAACCTATTATCATGGGCGCCATCGGCTTCATTATTCTGGTGGCCCTCTCCTCTGTGGGTGCACTCACCTATTTTCGTAAGTGGCGCTGGCTGTGGTCGGAGTGGCTGACCTCGGTCGATCACAAGCGAATTGGCGTGATGTACATCATCGTCGCCATGGTAATGCTGCTTCGGGGGTTCTCGGATGCAATCATGATGCGCGCCCAGCAGGCCATTGCGGCGGGTGGCGCAGAGGGCTACCTGCCCCCGCATCACTACGATCAGATCTTTACCGCCCATGGCGTGATCATGATTTTTTTCGTAGCTATGCCATTGGTGGTCGGCCTGATGAACGTGGTAGTACCGCTGCAGATCGGCGCACGTGACGTGGCCTTCCCGTTCCTCAACTCGCTCAGCTTCTGGCTGTTCGTTGTCGGGGCAGTACTGGTCAACCTGTCGCTCGGCCTGGGCGAGTTCGCCAAGACGGGTTGGGTGGCCTACCCGCCGCTTTCCGGGATCAAGTACAGCCCTGGCGTTGGCGTGGACTATTACATCTGGAGCTTACAGATCTCAGGCCTCGGCACGCTCCTGACCGGTCTCAATTTCTTCGTCACGATCCTGAAGATGCGTACCACCGGCATGACGTTGATGAAAATGCCGATCTTTACCTGGACGGCCTTTTGTACCAGCGTGCTGATTCTGGCCGCCTTCCCGATCCTGACCGTAACCCTGGGGCTACTGAGTCTGGACCGCTACCTGGGAATGCACTTCTTCACCAATGAACTGGGCGGCAACGCCATGATGTACGTGAACCTCATCTGGGCCTGGGGCCATCCCGAGGTGTACATCCTGATCCTGCCGGCGTTCGGCGTGTTCTCCGAAGTGACCGCGACGTTTACCCGCAAGCGTCTGTTCAGCTACAACATGATGATCTGGGCTACGGTGGCAATCACGGTACTCTCGTTTCTCGTTTGGCTGCACCACTTCTTCACGATGGGCTCGGGTGCCAACGTCAATGCATTCTTTGGCATAGCCACCAGCATCATTGCTATTCCAACCGGCGTAAAGATCTTTACTTGGCTCTTCACCATGTACAAAGGGCGGATTCAGTTCACTACCCCAATGCTGTGGACCGTTGCCTTCATCGTAACCTTTACCATCGGTGGCATGACCGGTGTGCTGCTGGCCGTCCCGGGGGCTGATTTCGTCCTGCACAACAGCCTGTTCCTGGTGGCGCACTTCCACAACGTAATCATCGGCGGTGCCTTGTTCGGCTACTTTGCCGGCATCACCTACTGGTTTCCCAAGATGTTTGGCTTCACCCTAAACGAAAGGCTTGGACGCTATGCCTTGTTTTTCTGGGTGGTCGGCTTCTACCTGGCCTTTATGCCGCTTTATGTGCTGGGCTTCATGGGCATGACGCGCCGCCTGAATCATTATGCCAACCCGGACTGGCACCCTTGGCTCATTGTGGCCGCTATCGGCGCACTGACGATCCTGTGCGGCATCATCTGCCAGATTGCACAACTGCTCGTCAGCATTCACCAGCGCGCCCATAACCGGGACCTGACCGGTGATCCCTGGGATGCCCGGACGCTGGAATGGTCAACGTCCTCTCCTCCGGCGCCCTATAATTTTGCCGAGCTTCCGGAGGTTCAGGGGATCGATGCTTATCTGGACATGAAGGAACATGGCGTCAGGGAAAAACACCAGGCGGATTACAAGGATATCCACATGCCGAGCAACACCGGCGCCGGGCTGATCATCGCCGGATTCAGCTTTGTGCTGGGCTTTGGTCTGATCTGGTACATCTGGTGGATGGCCATTCTGGGATTTGTGGGCATGATTGCCACTGCCATCCTGCATAGCTTCAAGGACGATCACGGCTATTACATCAAGGCTGCAGATGTGGCCCGCATGGAGGAAGCGCACAAGGCGCAACGGGAGCAGTGTACAGGGGTGAGTCAGGAGGATGCGGCATCGCCCAAGGCGTATACGATGGTTTAAGCGGCCCGCCTGCTGAGTGGAATTTCTCCGTTCAGCAGGCAGTCGGGCTCACTGGAGTCAGACGTGTAGAAGCGCCTTACTCTTTCACGTTCATGTAGTCACGTGCCCAGACACGGTACTCATCAAGCGTGGAATACTTCGTCGAGAGTTCGGAAGCACTCAGGTCGGAAGCATGGATGCCGCGCTGTTCACGCAGGCAGTCGTAGGTGGCCTTGATAGCGGCGAAATAGGCCGCATGACCATTTAGAACGATACGCACGCCCAGGCTGGCCAGACGCTCGAAATCACGCAGCTCAGGATTGCCATAGGCAACCAGCATCAGCGGCACGCTCAGGTGCTGCGAAATCTGCTCCAGATGATCGAAGTCCTTGATACCCACCATGCAGATGCCATCGGCGCCTGCATCCTGATAAGCACGGGCGCGCTCGATGGTTTTCTCAACGCTCAAGACACCGGCATTGGTCCGGGCAAACACGCTTAGTGCCGGATCGATACGGGCTGCCAGAGCAGCCTGGATCTTGCCAACAGCTTCATCCAATGGAATCAGGTCAGTAGACTTGCGACCATACTGGGCAGGCAGCAGGGTGTCTTCGATGGTCAAGGCTGCCACACCGGCGCGCTCAAGCTCGACGATGGTACGCATGACGTTCAGGGCATTACCGTAGCCATGATCTGCGTCGGCAATGATGGGCAGTGTCGCAACACGACCGATACGGGTCGCCTGCTCAACGAATTCGCTTAAGGTAATGAGGGAAAAGTCAGGTGCAGCCAGAACCTGGAGCGATGCGACAGATCCACCCAGGATACCCATTTCGAAGCCTAGATCGGCCGCTATGCGGGCAGACATCGGATCGAATACCGAACCAACGTCATAGCACTTATTGGATTCAAGCAATGCACGAAACTGCTTTCGCAACTCATGCTGCGAAGGTGTGGCCATAAGACCTCCATTGGACAGGGCTGATGGATTCGAAGCCGATGACACACGAGCGCACCATCTATGCTTCTATGACAGCTGTACGGGAGAAGATTGCTCCATGGCAGCTGTCACTCCTCGGGATACACCATCATACACCCTACTAAGGTCTAATCGCCTATCGGCTTAACACCTGCACGCTGATGAGCACGCGTATAGGGGTTCGCACCGTTGGCCAGCTTGGTTGCGACATCCTCCATGAAATGTTGGGTTGGTGCATTGAGCCCATAGAGCACCAGCAAGGGGGCCAGCAGGCTGGCAATGACAGCCAGGTTTGATTTCACCACGACCGCTCGATCACGCATGAGCCAGAGAAAGACACCACTGGCTGCAAAGCCGATCGGCACCCCGGTAACCACTTCGGAAACCGAGTGAAACCCCAACTTGATTCGGGTGACCGCAATCGCGAGGGCGAAGAGCGCCCCGGCTCCGGCACAGACCCAGCGCACGACAGACCGGGCCTTGGCTGCCAACAGCCAGAACAGAACCGGTATGACACTGCAGGCCAGCATGGAGTGTCCACTAAAGCCGGTGAAGTCGTAGGCGCGGATGCCAATACCCCAGCCAAAGAAAGCCATCTTGGAAATTGCTACCAGCAGGCATGCCCCACCAAACAACGACAGCCAGAGCAGTGCCGTACGGCGTGAAGCGCCAAGCCACAGCCATAGAGCAATAATGAATGCGCACGGCAACATGACCGAGGAATCACCAAAATTGGTAATGGTTGTCAAAGCCTGCATCGCTCAATCCCTTAATTACAAAAACAATCCTCAGACACCCTAGGATAACGGCCTGTCGGCCCAAGTGATCACCGGATTGCCAAGGTGTGTATTCCTGCAAATAACCGGCAATGCGTTACGGTAAAGACGAGACCTGCATCAACTCGTAATGCAGCGAGCAGGTTTATCAGTGGTTATTCGTGAGCGTACCAATGATCTTGTCGACAACACCTTCCTGCTGGAGCTGTCCGAAGGCGGTGCGGGTCCTTTCCACGACAGCATCATCCGTTGCCACGCTATAAGCCATGTACAGTTCCGCCTCAATGGTACCTAGCGCTGCAACCTGTTCCAGTTCGGTACAGTCAAAATGCTTTCGGGCGCACTCATGGGCGGCGCTGCTTTCTGTCAGCGGTGCCAGCTGCACCTGCCCATTGATGAGCTTTTGAAAGTTCTCCTCAGCCCCAGCCGATATTACCAACCGGGAAAACCCATGGTGCAGCAGATACTGGTGCCGGAAATCATCACGCATCACGCCTACGCTGTATTTTTGCGCATCCTCCAGGCTCTGCGGATCAATATCCGTACGGGACTTCAGCTTGTAAAAGTAATATTGCATGCTCGTCACATGCCCTACCCATTTGAATAAGGGTTCACGCTGCGGTGTCCGGGCAACCAGATAGATAAGAACGTTTGGCTGGTTGGTCGCGATATCGTAGGCCCTTGCCCAAGGGTAAAGACCAATCCTGTAGTCCGTCTGCCCGGCCCGACTCAGCGTGAGCTCAACGACCTCTGTTGCCGCTCCTCCAATACGCCCATTTTTGACTGTAATGAACTGGCTTTCTTCAGTAACCACCTGAATCGGCTCGGCCATGACATGAGTAACAACCATCCCCGCCAGCAGTGCCATCCATTTTCCGATTTTCATAACGTCTCCCTGAATGTAGCGCTCACCACCCGATTACGACCATCCCCTTTCGCCTGGTACAAGGATCGATCAGCCAGTTCGAGCAGCTCATGAAAGGTGCTGGAAATGCCTGCTTCGAACGTGGCCAGTCCGATGCTCAGGGTGACGATGGGTGCGACAGACGATTCGTCATGGGGAATAGCCAAGTCACAGACAGCCTGACGCAATCGCTCTGCCAAGAGATACGCCGCAGCCTTGTCTGTAGCCGGCAGCAGAACAGCGAACTCCTCCCCACCCAGGCGCGCGACCAGATCACCCGCCCGCGCAATGCTGGCCTTCATGGCCGCCGCCACCAGGCGCAGACACTCATCCCCCTGGGCATGGCCATAGGTGTCGTTGTAGCGCTTGAAGTAGTCGATGTCGCACATCAGCACGGACAGAGGTTGGCCCGAACGCTGAGCACGGCTGAACTCAACGTCCTTGACCTCATCGAAATGCCGCCGGTTGGGCAACCCCGTCAGCGGGTCGCTCCGCGAAAGTGCTTTCAACTGAGCATTGGCTTCCCGCAACGCCTCCTGGGTTTGCATGATGTCGCCCAGCTGCACGCGATGCCGGGTACTGTGCAACAGCATTTGCGCTGTCATGGCCAACAAAGCGTGCTCATCGGGTTGCCAGACGTCGATAACCTGCTTGCGAATGAACACCAGAAACCCCAGCTGCTCATCGCCAGCTCCTACCGGGACAAATGCAGTGGCTTCGGCATTCAATAATTGGAAGGCGGCAGCACCATACGCTGACAGCACATCGGTAAGCGCCTTGCCGGAAGTGAACGTAACCGGCTCGCCCTGATCAAGAAGTACTTCCAGATGCGCCAGCTGCGCTGCGTTGATCTGGTTTTCCGGGACGGCGTGGGTTTCACAGCACCAATGCATGGCCAGACGAAAATAAGCACTCGACTCCTCACGGATATACCAAAGGGCATAACAGGCCCCCAGGCGCTGGGCCACTTCGCTCAGGCAGGACTGCTGATACAGCTCCAGCCGCTCATACGGCGCACGGATAAGCCGATTAGACAACAACAGCACCATGTGCTGCGCCTCGGTCAGGCGTTGCAACTCCGCCGTACGGGCCTGTACGCGCTCGGCCAACTGATCCCGGTGCGCGGCCAGCTCCTTTTCGTACACATGTTGCCGCCCCAGATACCCGGACAGGTTGTTCTGTAGCTGATTAATTCCCTGTACCAACAGGGTCAATTCGTCCTCGCGCCTGGCAGAACGAAAAAGCCGTAAGGGAAGGTGAAGCCGCTCGGGGCTCAACTCAGCCAAGTGAAGCGCAATACGCCGGATATGTACCGTGACCAGACGGCTGAACATAAGAATGATCAGGCCGGCCAGCAGCATGGATTGCAGGAGCTGGAACCCGACGATTGACACCACGACCGATTTTAGTTCAGACCAGAGCAGCTCTTCATTACCATAGAGTCTCAGCTCCCCAACAGTCTCCCTACTCCCGGCGTACGGTGAAAAGACCAGAGGAACTTGGCGCATCGGAGCCAGGTTTGACTCGATCCATCCGGTACGAGAGCGCACCTGAACGATCGGCGTTTGCTGAGCGGAAAACACGGTCAGCTGCACGCGCGCCACCGACGCGATATGAACGGCGCTGTCCAGATGCGCCTCGACCGACTCCTGATCCATGTCCCAGATGGCCTTGGTCAGGGTGCGCTGGTAGACCTGCTCGATCAGCCCCAACTCAATCTCCATTTGATGGACATTCTCGTGCCACACCGCCCAGGTCCTGACGCCAACGCTAATTAACGTGAAAAAGAAGCAGAATCCGAGCGTGACGATTACCAGACGCCAACCTAGCGAACCCCGACCCTGCTGCCACTGCTCTGGCAGGTCTACACGAGCGTTATGCAGATCTACAGCCACTTTTTCTTCAATGCCTCGTAGATTCCGTTACGCTTGATCTGCTCCAGTCCCTCGCGAGCACGAGCCACGATTTCGTCGGATGTCTGGTTGCTGAAGGCCATGTGTAGTCCTTCGTTACGCCCGAAATCGGTAAGCGGATAGGCCAGAGTCATGACATCACTCCAGTTTTCCCCAGCCTGGCGGGCCAGATATTTAGCCATGACGGCATTGGCCATCCATAGATCCACTCGCCCCCGCTTGAGCTTCTGATAGTTTTGCTCATAGGTATTGTTGGATTGAAGATTCAGACCGATAGAGAAACCCCTGGACTGCAGGTATTGCTCCCCTACATCGCCATGAACAGTCGCGATCTGATAGGGTCTGGCCTCTTCGAGCGTATGAAGCGGAATATCCCGAGCGCGGGTACTGAAGAGTCCCCACTCTGCCGGGGCAATGACGCCAACCCATTTGAACAGCAGGTCTCGCTGGGGGATACGCACAATGGAGTAGATCAGCACATTTTCATCGTGCAGCGCCGTCTCGTAGGCGCGGGCCCAGGGCATTGACTTAAAGGCCCCGTTGAGTCCGGCCTGGGCCAATACAGCCTCTACAACTTCTGTACTAAAGCCGGTCAGCTTGCCGGAAATGGTCATGTTGTAAGGCGGCAGCTCTTCCGTCACGACGCGCAGCGCTACCTCGCGGGCCTGAACAGGTTGCAGACCGCCCATGAGAAGCGTCAGAAAAAACAGTGCGGTCTTGATCTGGCTCATTGCCTGGTCTCAGAAGCCCAGAGGCTAGTTTCGTGTTAACTGTGAGAAGGTATCGCTCGAGTGATACAAATCTTTATTCGTCTCGGACGGAGCGTGCCTGTACGGATTTGAAAGCGTGAATCGGATTGCCCACCGCGGCCTGCAAGCCGACAATCATCCAAACCCTGACGAGATGAGATCCCCGCCATGCTCGACATCGACCTCTGCTGGAACGCTGTCTGTACCCGCGATACTGCCCATGACGGCCGATTCGTGTTTGCGGTCCAGACCACCGGCATCTATTGCCGCCCCTCCTGCCCTGCCCGTCGCCCTCGTCAGGAGCGTGTGACGTTCTACACAACGCCACGCGAGGCAGAGGCAGCCGGGTATCGCGCCTGTAAACGCTGTCAGCCTGACCGGGAAAGCCCCGTTAAGCAGCAGGACGCCTTGATTCAGGCCGCATGTGCCCTGCTCGACCAGGCCGAGCAGCCGCTCTCCCTGGATCAACTGGCCTCGCGCATTGGGCTTTCACCCTCGCATCTGGCCCGGTTGTTCAAACAGCGTACCGGGCTTACACCCCGCGCCTGGGCTGAAGCCCGTCGCCAGCAGCGTCTGCAGGCCAACCTGCCTCGAGCGGAGACTGTTCTGGAAGCTGCGCTAGCCAGTGGGTATGGCAGCAGCCGCGCTGTCTATGAACAGCCCAACGCCCTGGCGCTGGCGCAACGTCGGCGCAAGGGTGCAGGAGAGCACATCCGTTATGGCATTGCTATCTGTTCACTTGGGCTGGTATTAGTCGCCAAGACCTCCCGTGGTCTCTGCGCCGTATTGTTTGGGGACGAGGCATCAGCGCTTGAACGGGAATTGGCCGAGCGCTTTGCCGCCGCCCATTGCGAGCATGACGATGCCGCCCTGGCCGATGAGCTTGCCCATGTCCATGCTCAGCTCGATAAGCCGACCCAGGTGCATGCCCTGCCGCTGGATATGCAGGGTAGTGCCTTTCAGCAACGGGTCTGGCAGGCCCTCATGCAGATCCCGCCCGGCGAGACCCGGCGCTACGGAGAGCTTGCTGTAGAACTGGACAGTCATCCACGCGCCATTGCCCGCGCCTGTGCCAGTAACACCCTGGGCCTGCTGGTGCCTTGTCATCGCGTCATCGGCGCCAGCGGAGCGTTGACCGGTTATCGCTGGGGCGTTGCGCGCAAGGAGACGCTACTCAAGCGCGAGGCCGAAATGATTGAAACGAGTAAGGCGCCGCCGCGGTCCATCTAGGTACAGGCCCTTCAAGGAGATCGTTATGCATAACCTGCACCGTTACGCCATTCACTACCGCTTTAATGGCGAGCCGCTCGAAGAACAGATGGAGAGTTTTGAACCCATCACTCAGGAGCAGGCCATCATGCAGCTACTGATCAAGCATGTCCCCGAGCCCACCGGTGTGGTGGATGCCCCTTGGGAGCTGCATGCTCAGCCCAGCATCGAGCGACGTGCCGTTGAGGTTGGGCTAAGTGATGTCTGTATTCAGGAAGTGGCCTGAGGCGCTGTATTGCGCCTCATAACCAGGCGCGCTATACCGCCTCGGAAGGCTCGCCGGCCTTCATTTGGGATTGCAGGTAATTTTCCAGCCCCAGCTTGTCAATCAGGCGCAGCTGTTGCTCCAGCCAATAGGCGTGGTCTTCTTCGGTGTCCTCAAGCTGTGCCACCAGGATTTCACGACTGACGAAATCACCCACGCTGTTACACAGCGCAACGCCTTGGGCCAGTGCCTCACGCACTTCGTATTCCAGCGCCAGATCGCTGCGCAGCATGTCCGGCACTGTATGGCCTACATTGATGTCCTTGGGGCGCATGTCCGGCTGCCCTTCCAAAAAGAGGATACGACGCAGCAGGGCATCTGCATGTTGGGTTTCCTCTTCCATTTCATGGTTGATGCGCTCGTAAAGGCGCAGATACCCCCAGTCTTCATACATACGGGAATGGATGAAGTACTGATCGCGTGCGGCCAGCTCACCACGGAGCAGGTCCTTTAGATAATCAATGACTTGCGTATGACCTTTCATGGTTACTACCTAATAAAATGATCGCACCGGACCGAGCATCAGGCTCAGCTCAGCCATGGTGGGGGTGGAGGCTCATCGCTGGACGACGGTGCCTCGGCCTCTTTACGAGCCGCTTGGCGACGTGCCTCTTCGCGCCGGGCATCTTCGATTTCGCGCATGACGGATGAAACATCGGTCTGCCCCTCAGGTTCAGCATAGATGCCCGTAAGCGGGGTATGCGGGTATAGCTCGCCCTTCTGATAAAGCGCCCACATTTCCGGTGCGTACCGGGTCTGCTTCAGCTCAGGCGCAAAACGCCCAAAATACTGGGCCATGTTTTCCACATCACGGGCGAGCATACGGAAGGCATGGTTGTTGCCCGCCGCATCGATTGCCTGAGGGAGGTCAATGATCATCGGCCCATCGGTCGCCAACAACACGTTGAATTCGGACAAGTCGCCGTGTACCAGTCCGGCACACAACATAAGCACCACCTGCCGGATCATCAGCTCATGGTACTCACGGGCCTCGTCGGGCGTCAGGGTCACGTCATTCAAACGCGGAGCGGCATCCCCCCGCTCGTCCGTCACCAGATCCATCAGCAGGACGCCATCCAGGAAGTCATGCGGCTTCGGTACGCGAACGCCGGCACCTGCCAGCCGGTACAGGGCGGCAACCTCGGCGTTCTGCCAGGCCTCCTCCCGCTCCTTCTTGCCATATTTGGTGCTCTTGGCCATGGCACGCGCCTGACGGCTGTTACGCACCTTGCGACCTTCCTGATACTCGGACGCCTGACGAAAGCTGCGCTTGTTCGCTTCCTTGTAGACCTTAGCGCAACGGATCTCGTCGCCGCACCGAACTACATATACGGAGGCCTCCTTGCCGCTCATCAGCGGGCGCAGCACCTCATCAATCAGGCCGTCTTCGACCAGAGATTCCATGCGCTTGGGTGTTTTCATCTGTTTGTACGTTGATCACTTCTGGCCATACTTACATAACGTTATACGTCATGACGCACGGCTCAGCAAAAATCACTCGCACAAACGGCACCCTCTAGTCCGCACATAAGTTCATTTCATGGTGCTTGAAAAACCGATAGAACCGCTTGAGGTCACCCTGGGCCTCATCTAACTCGATCGGCCTGAAGCGCACTTCATGGTGGGCGGGGCATTGCGCCAGCCGGCAGAGATCCAGCGGATGCACGAAGCCGAGGACCGGATATCCCCCCATGGTCTGACAGTCTGCCATGAGCACAATGGGCTGGCCTTCCGGCGGAACCTGAACCGCTCCGGCCAGAACCCCCAGAGACCACTGACGGACTGGCGCTGCAAGCGGTGCATCGCCCTGTAGACGAATCCCCATCCGATCGGCCTGAGGACTGATTCGCCAGGATGAACCAAAGAACCGATCCCGCTGCTCGACCGCAAAGGCTTCTCCATCGCCCCCGACGACCAGACGTAACACCGGAGACTCACGGTAGTCGGGAATGAAGCGGCTCGCCGCACCCAGTGCCTTGTCGAAAGCCTCAAGCCCAGGGCTGCAAACCAGAATGTCATCGGCCTGCAACGCCTGACCATCGCCATTGAGTCCGCCCAGACCTTCGCGACGATGTGTGGCCACGCTACCCAGCACGGTCTTACCTCTGAAGCCACCCACTACGCCCAGGTAAGCGCGTTGCCCGGCCTGGGCAAATCCCAATTGCAGCCGCTGCCCGGCCTTCATGCAGAAGCGCGACCAGGCAGGAACCGTCTGTCCATCTACCGTCGCGCCCAGCGGCGCCCCGGTCAGTGCCAGCCAGGTATCGACCTGGGCTTCCATCTCTACGCCACCCAGGGCAATTTCCAGGACCGGACTGCCATAGGGATTTTCGAGCAGATGATTGGCCCAGGCCGCCGCCTGACGGTCCATCGGACCTGATATGGATACGCCCAGATGACGCCACCCATAACGACCGACGTCCTGCAGCAGGCTCAGCGGCCCCGGTTTTATGACTTTCAACCCTTTCATACCTGACCTCCCGCGGCGCGATAGGCGGCCTCGTCAACCGCAACGAACCGAACCCGATCGCCCACAGCAAGCGGACATGGCGGCTCGGCCTGTGCGTCAAAGAGCGGCCAGGCACTTAGTCCAAGGATATGCCAGCCCGCGGGTGACGCTTGGGGATAGATGGCGGTCATGCGTTCGGCAATCGCCACGCTACCAGCCTCCACCCGAGGCCGCGGTGAGGCCAGTCGAGGCAGGACGATTCGCTCATCCAGCTCGCCCATATAGGCAAAACCGGGCGCAAAGCCGATGGCACCGACCAGATAATCGCGTCCGCTATGCAAAGCAATCAATTCCGCGACCGTCAGCGAGCAGGCCTTGGCCACCGGCTCCAGGTCCGGCCCGCAGTACCAGACGGGCACTTCATGCCGGCGTGAAGAGCTCTGTACGGTTTCCGGCTCCTTGCGCCACCGCTCGACGATCGCCGTGACGCGAGCCTGAATGTCCGTCAGGTCGTAGCGCAGCAAGTCATAGTGAATGAGCAACGTGTTCCAGCCCGGCACCAGATCGATCACACCGTCGCCCAGTGTGTGTTTAATCAGATCGGCCAGATGGGCAATACGTCCGGGGAGATCGGGCGTGGGTGTATCCGCCAGGGTCAACATCAGCGCCTCGGCGCCGTAGGGCTCAATCCGGATCATGCCGCATCCAGAGCCGCCCGCAGGCGACGTAACACAGCGAGTGACTCGGCGTTGTCTCCATGGACACACAGGCTGTCTGCCGTCAGGCACATGGGTTGGCCATCGAAACCGGGAAAGGCATCCCCGCGGGAAATAGCGATCGCCTGGGACAGAATACGTTCAGGATCATGATGGACCGAGCCCGTTTCCCGGCGAGGCGCCAATTGCCCGTCGGGCATGTAGGCGCGGTCGGCGAAGGCCTCACGCAGCAAGGGTACGCCGACTTTCTCCGCCAGCTGCTGCTCACGGGTGTTGTCCGTCTTGGCGAGCACCATAAGCGGTAGCCCCTCACGAAACTGCAAACAGGCCTCGAGCACGGCATTGAGCAAGGTATCGTTACGCACCAGATCGTTATACAGGGCACCGTGAGGTTTCACATATTGCACGGTCGTTCCTGCTGCGCGGCAGAAGGCATCCAGTGCACCGATTTGATAGAGCACCAGCGCCTTCACCTCCTCCGGCGAGCACACCATATGCCGGCGGCCAAAGCCGACCAGATCCGGATAGGCCGGATGAGCACCGATTCGAGCACCATGTCTTACGGCCAGGGCCACGGTTTTCTGCATCGTCAGCGGGTCCGAAGCATGGAAGCCACACGCGAGATTGGCCTGGTCCACCAGTGGCATGGCATGAGCATCGTCGCCCATCGTCCAGACCCCGAAGCTTTCGCCCATATCGCAATTCAGAAGGATACGCGTGCTCATATCAGGATTCCCTTGATGCGGAAAAACCAGTCTTTGAGGAAATCATGCCGGCTGTCCAACAAAACTTTCCGGCCCCCGGCGATAAGGCTTTGTTGCTTCAGGCCGGTAATGCCTGTTCAGGTCCCACCTGCGCACAGAAGCCGCCGACCACCTGCTGGCTGAGCGCTACAATGGCCTCGTTCAACGTCAGTCCCACGCCCGTATGCCAACTGGCATACACGGCAAACGGCGGCGGTGCCTCGAAAGGCAGAAGCGCCAGGGCCCCGTGCTTCAGCGCCTCGCTAACGAGGGCCGGGGGTAATGCACCAATGCCAAATCCGTCCCTGATCAACTGGATGATGGCCGCCGCCGAGTTGACGCAGGAGACCCGGGGCGTTGAAATCCCGTGCTGATGCAGAAAGTTAAGCAGGTCCTGATGGGGACGCGAATTACGCGAGAAGGTAATCAACCGCTCGCGGGCCAGCTCATCCAGACTCGTGTACGCACGGTTGAGCGGCGAGTCGGTTGCAACCACCCAGCGGATGGGATAACTGGCCAGCTTCAGGTTACGCACGCTTTCGGCGCGCAAGAGATCGGTCTGGAATACCAGATCAAGCTGTCCCTTGAGCAGCTGGTCGCTCAAGTTGAGCGCTGTATCGGCCAGCAACTCGATTTCCACGTTTGGATGGGCGTCGGTTACACAGGTGAACAAGGCGCTCAGCCAGCTGTGGATGACCGTGTCCATGGCGCCGATGCGTATCCGTCCGCTCAGCCGGGTTTCCTGCCCAAGCACTTTGCGCAGGTCGTGCCAGGTATCAATCATCTGCTCGGCGTACCCCAAGACCTTCTGGCCATCAGCTGTCAGCGTGACGCCTCGTGGATCGCGCAGGAACAGCTGGACACCCAGCTCGCCTTCAAGCACGGCGATACGGCTGGAAATTGCCGCCTGGGTGCTGGACAGTTTTTCAGCTGTCAGCCGAAAGCTGCCCAGACGCGCCACCCAGACAAATGTTTCGAGAAAGCGAAGGTTCATGCTGGCTTACCATCCCCGTAGAGCATTTCACTCTACCCCCTTTGAACGACCTCTCACCACTGGCCGTCAGTCGCCTCGCCCCTGAAAGGCCACGCTTTTTATCAATCAGCTGTGAACACTTTTATTTGTTGGACGTTCTTCACTATCCATACAAAAAATGGGGACGCTTCGCCTTGAGCGAGCCACTGCAGGTTTCAGGTATCGCAGATTGATACCTTTGGCGCGATCGTGCCCGTTGCAGTCATAACAAGAACTGACGCCGGCTCGGGCGGCGTAAACATCAAAGGAGGCGCTCCCGATCGCCTCCACACAGCCGTCAAACCCACCTGCCTGGGCATAACCGGCGAGGGAGACTCCCTATGCAAACCACAGTCAACCTGTGGCCACTGATCGGTGTGCTGGTCATCGTCATCGGCTTTGTGCTGCGCTTCAATCCCATGCTGGTCGTGGCCCTGGCAGCCCTGGCGACCGGTTTTGCGGCATCCATGCCGTTCGAGACCATTCTTGCCACTATTGGCGCCGGGTTCGTCAAGACACGTGCCCTGCCCCTCATCATCCTCCTGCCGCTTGCCGTAATCGGTCTTCTCGAACGGCATGGCCTGCGTGAACATGCCCAGAACTGGATTGCCAAGATCCGCACCGCCACGGTGGGCCGGCTCCTAATCTTTTACCTGTTTGTACGGGAGCTGACGGCTGCGCTGGGCCTGACCAGTCTGGGCGGGCATCCGCAGATGGTGCGCCCTTTGCTCGCGCCCATGGCCGAAGGGGCTGCAGAAAACCGCTACGGCAAGCTGCCGGAGAAAATTCGCTACAAACTACTCGCCTTGTGCGCTGCTACCGATAATGTCGGCCTGTTTTTTGGCGAGGACATCTTTGTCGCCTTCGGCGCCATCGCCCTGATGCATACCTTCCTGCTCGGCTCCAATATCGATGTCGAGCCGCTGCACATTGCGGTCTGGGGCATTCCTACCGCCATCTGTGCGTTCATTATCCATGCCATTCGCCTCAAGCGTTTCAACAGTCAGCTGGAGCGCGAGCTGGGCGGAAAACGTCCGGACGCCGACCATACGCCTATCGGCCGTCAGGAGTGATGCCATGATCCTCTCGATTCAATACCTTTACTGGCTGGCCGGCATCATCCTGGCAATCACGGCAATCATGACCTTTGCCGATCGCGCTCATCCCAAGCGCTGGACGACAGGTTTTTTCTGGGCGCTGTTCAGCCTTGTTTTTTTGGTAGGCGATCTATTGCCGCCCGCCTGGGTAGGCGTAGGCGTGCTGGTCATGGCCGTCATTGCAGGCACAGGTGGCGTCGGACTGGGCAAGCATGGGGAATTGCCTGCTGAAAAACGCCAAGCCAGTGCGCTGCGCCTCAAGAACAAACTGTTCGTTCCCGCCCTGGCCATTCCGCTGGTCACCGTTATCGCCTCGGTAGTGGTCAAGGACGTGCAGATCGGTGGCCTTCCACTGCTGGATCCTAAAAATACGACCTTTGTCTCCCTGGGTGTCGGCTGTCTGGTTTCCCTGGCCCTCGCCTGCTGGCTGACGCGCGATACGCCTGTGCAATCCATGCGCGAATCACGCCGCCTGACCGAGGCCTTGGGCTGGGCCCTGGTACTGCCGCAAATGCTCGCTATGCTGGGGCTCCTGTTCAACGATGCGGGCGTTGGCAAGGCCGTCGCACACCTCACCACCTCCTATATCAATATGGATTTCCGCTTCGTGGCGGTGGCCGTGTATGTCGTGGGGATGGCGCTGTTTACCATCATTATGGGTAACGGCTTTGCGGCTTTCCCGGTGATGACAGGCGGTGTGGGCGTTCCGGTTCTGATCGGGCAGTACGATGCCAACCCGGCGGTGATGGCGGCCATAGGCATGTTCTCAGGCTACTGCGGCACGCTGATGACACCTATGGCAGCCAACTACAACATCGTGCCAGCCGCCCTGCTGAATCTGCCGGACAAGAATAGTGTCATCAAGGCACAAATCCCCACCGCCTTGAGTCTATTGGCAGTTAATATCATGCTGCTATATATCCTGATGTGAGGACCACCATGACTACCATCCTATTGACCGGATTCGAACCGTTCGAGAACGAGCCCGTGAATCCTTCCTGGGAGGCCGTGCGCCAACTGGATGGTCTGAATCTGGGCGATGCCTACATCATCACGCGCCAGCTGCCGTGCGTCTTTGGTGCTGCCCTGGTCTCGCTGGATCACATGCTGGCAGCTCATCGGCCCGCCCTGGTGATCGGTGTAGGCCAGGCCGGGGGCCGTACGGACCTGACCCTCGAGCGCATAGCCATCAACGTGAACGATGCCCGTATTCCCGACAATAATGGTCAACAACCCATCGATACACCTGTAGTGCCAGGCGGTCCGGCGGCCTATTTCTCGACGCTACCTATTAAAGCCATTGTACGGGCACTCAGGGATGCCGGTATTCCTGCCTCGGTATCGCAGACGGCTGGCACATTTGTCTGCAACCATGTGTTTTATGGACTGATGCACCGGCTCGCCGGCACGAATGTGCGCGGCGGCTTCATCCATATCCCTTATCTGCCCGAACAAGCGGCCCGACACCCAGGCCAGCCTTCCATGGCGCTCGAGACCCTGGTAGCGGGTCTTGGAATTGCCGTGAAGGCGGCTATGATGACGCCCACCGATCTCAAGGAAACCGGTGGACAACTGAACTAGCTGTTTACCGTTACGCGGAACAACGGCTGTGCAGTGCAAGCCTTAAAAAAGTAACCGCTCACCGATCCCATGCAGGCTTCACCAGCTCCAGGCCGTGGTTTCCCTTATAACCCGCCCGCTCCGGGGGTGACCAGCCTGCCAGCAAGGTGTTATCCAGCGAATAAATCTCAACGCCTAGAGGACGGCAGACTGATAGCGGATCTTGCGCGTCCGGCCCCCACAGCGCAACGGACAGGTCACCACCCGGGCAGGTCGACAGGGCGCACAGCACGTCGATCTCCGTGAAAAACTCCAAGTAGTCGCCCTGTTTTGCCGGGCAGGCCTTCATGAAGTACATGTCCTCATCGTTGAGCCCGGTCACCTGAAAGATGTTCAGCACATCATGTACGTCAAACTCGGTCAGTCCATAGGGCAATACTGCGCGGGTCAGGTTCGAATGGCAGTGATGATGGAAATCTTCTCCGGTCAGGAGCTTGTTGACGTAAGGATCGCAGCGGGTGCCCAGCAGGTCATGAACGCGCCCGCCATGTTCGTCGATGCCATAACTAGCCAGGGTGTCGTCCGTGATGGTGACCATTGGCCGCAGAAAGGGCAGGTTCGACCACAGTCGATCATAGATAGACACATGAGCGCCCTGTAGCTGACGGGTACGGGCTGCCCATAACCGCTCGCGTGGATCATGGGCATTCCAGATATTGAAGTCGCCCACTTGCGGCCCTACAGGCGTTGTCACTCGAAAGACATGCCCGGCCGGCACCCGCCACGCCCGCCCAGTACGGATCGGAACCTCAAAGGATTCAATAAGCGTGCGCTTGTCCTTGGCTTCCCGGATACGGTCATAGAAGGCCGTATCCACCGACAGGGCTGAACCGTGGCTCGCTTGATAGGCAGCAGGGTAATGCTTATACATGTCAGCTCCTTTCCCAAAGAAAAATCACTACACACTGGTAATGCCATGCCGCTGGCGCACCCTCAACACTAGCCCTGCCGTCCCTGCCCGGCCAGCACTGTTTTCTCAGCCACGAAACATGATGACCGGTAAGCCTTTACACTAGGGGTTCTGCTGACTGGAGCCCTTATGTCCACCCTGCTTGCCGATTGGCGCTACCGTCCAATGCATCGTCGTGTCTGGCTGCTGGCCGGCCCGATGATTCTGTCCAACCTGACCGTACCACTCGTGACCCTGGTAGACAGCGCCATTGCAGGTCATCTGCCAGATGTACATGATCTGGGCGCCGTGGCGGTGGGGGGAAGCCTCTACACTACAATGGTCGCGGTGCTGGGCTTCCTACGCATGGGAACGACCGGCTTCGCTGCGCAAGCCAGCAGCCGTAAGGATGGCAGTGCGCTTCGGCAAATTCTGTTGCAAGGTCTGTTGCTGGCCTGTGTGCTGGCGCTGGGATTGATCAGCCTTTCACTGCTAGGCCTTCCTCTGCTGCTAAACAGCATGACCTCCTCGACAGCGTTGAGCGAGGCCACCGAGCGCTTTTTCCAGATTCGCCTGTTGGGTCTGCCTGCCGCCCTGTCGAGCTATGCCCTGATCGGCTGGCTGCTGGGCACCCAGAATGCGCGTGCGCCGCTGGCGATGCTGCTGACCACCAACATCGTCAATCTGCTGCTCGACGCGTTGTTCGTGTTCGGCTTTGGCTGGGGAATTCGCGGTATTGCAGCAGCAACCGCCCTGGCTGAGTGGTTCGGCGTGGGGCTTGGCCTATGGCTGGCGCGCCAGACACTGAATCACAAGGCAGGCGCGGTTCGCATCAAGCGACTCAAGCGCTGGTCCACCTGGCGCCCCCTGCTGGCGGTTAACCGCGATATCTTTATCCGCTCGCTGGCCTTGCAAGGCGTCTTCTTTCTGATCACATTTCAGGGCGCACGTCTAGGTAATGCCACGGTGGCCGCTAACGCCCTTCTCCTCAATGGCCTGATGGTGACCGCATTCGCCCTGGATGGACTTGCCCATGCGGTGGAAGCGTTAGCAGGGCACGCCATTGGGGCTCGTGATCGCAAGGCCCTCCGGCAAACCCTGGTCATTGCCGCCGGCTGGTCGCTGCTGGCCAGTCTCTTATTTGCCCTGGGGTTTGCCTTGTTCGGTGCACGCTTCATCGACTTGCAAAGCGATCTTCCCGCGGTACGTGAAGCGGCTTATACATACCTTCCGTATCTGGCCGCACTGCCAGTCATTGCCATGAGCAGTTACCTGCTGGATGGGCTGTTCATCGGAGCAACCCGAGCCCGGGAAATGCGCAATGCGATGGTCATTGCCGTCCTGCTCGCCCTTCCGCTAGGCATTGCGCTCAAAGACCTGGGCAACCATGGGCTGTGGTTGTCGTTTCTGGGCTTCATGGCCTTGAGAGGTATCGTCCAGGGCTTTCAGGCGTGGCAGATGACCAGACGCAACGCCTGGATACCTGATCAGCACTATCAAGACCCTTCTTGATGCCTAGCAAAGGTTGGCACAGGTAGCCCGGCGGAGAGACGACAGCCGGGCTTCGCCCCTCGCCTCCTACACGCCGCCTATTTTCCTTGGCAACACCGCGCGTTTCCAAGGGTCATATCAAGCGGAACGCCTTCTGGAACAAGGTTATCGCACCTACCTGCCACAGGATTCACCATGCAAGCTGCGCCCGCACACCCTCGTGAAGCCGAGCGCCAAAAAGCGCTGGAGTCGCTTGAAATACTGGATACCCCGGCGGATGCCTATATGAATGCCCTGGTGCGGATCGCGCGGGACCTGTTCAAGGTCGACCGCGTGCTGATCAGCTTGATCGACCGTGAACAACAGTGCATCAAGGCCCACTGTGGATCACCCTTCAGCGCTACAGCACGCAGTGTTGCCTTTTGTGCCCATGCCCTGCTCGATACCCATCGCCCGCTGATCGTACCGGACGCCTTGAGCGATGAGCGTTTTGCATCCAACCCACTGGTGATCGAGCCCCCGTACATACGGTTTTATGCCGGGCATCCCCTCGTGGCGCCATCAGGTCTGCCCATTGGCACCTTATGCCTGATGCATTCCGAGCCCAAGCAGCTGACGGCTCAGGAGCGTGACCGCCTGAGGGACCTTGCCCAAATGGCTGACGGCTACTTGAAACTACGCAGCCTTTCAGAGCAGACCCGCTACCTGCGCACCGTTATCTCACGCGAACGCCGCAGGGCGATGCTCGATCCGCTGACACAATTATGGAATCGTGCGGCGCTGGAGCACTTCTATCCGGTCGAGCAAGCTGCCGCACGGCGCAACAACGAGCGAATCGGCGCATTGTTCATCGACCTGGATCACTTCAAAGCGGTCAACGATCAGCATGGCCATGCCGCAGGCGATCAGGTGCTTATCGAAACCGCGCCTCGGATCGCCACCACGCTTCGCCCCCATGACCTGTTACTCAGATTGGGAGGTGAAGAGTTTGCCGTGATTACC
This sequence comes from Pseudomonas sp. LTJR-52, assembly GCF_003691465.1. NCBI lineage: Bacteria > Pseudomonadati > Pseudomonadota > Gammaproteobacteria > Pseudomonadales > Pseudomonadaceae > Pseudomonas > Pseudomonas sp. LTJR-52. The sequence goes on along the minus strand of NZ_CP033105.1, from coordinate 1,354,077 downwards.
CGCATCGACAAGGCGGAGCAGCTGGATAGCATCGCGGAACGCATACGCCTTGCCATTGCCGATACTCCCTTTTTGACCGTCAACGGCCCTGTTGCGGTTACTACCAGTATTGGCGGTGCAAATGGGGATGCCGATGAGCCTGCCGAGTCACTGTTGAAACGCGCTGATGCGGCTCTTTATCAGGCCAAGCACGAGGGCCGTAATCGAGTCGTGATGGCCTCTGAATAAAGTTCCCAAGGAACCTGATGGGCATTTATCGGCCCAAACAAGAGACCCCGTATCCATTGGAGGACGCCTGTATGCCTGAAGCCGATGACTATCCCAAGGACGATACCCAGCCTGAAACCCTGGATGACACGACGCCGGAACACAGCAAGAAAGAGAACATCGACAAGATCAAATATGACTCTGACGACATCATTCCTCCTGGCGTCTGGTAATTCACCTCTGAACGGGTAAGCCTAGGTTCCCCTCCCGGCTTACCCGGCGACTGCACCACTTCTTTCAACATCGCTGACATGAGGTATGATGCGCGTCATCATCGTTCAACCTTACGTCGGAATGTCATGTAATGCGCAAGTCAGGGTATCTGCTAGGCGTTATCGCTTCGCTGCATGCAGGCCTTTCCCAAGCCGTAGACGGCTATAAGGATTTGCACTTTGGTGATAGCAAGCAAACGGTACTGGAAAGCAAGATCTGCACCCTGACACCGCGTACTGCACCTATCGAGGGGCTGGAGTATTACAGCTGCCCCGATCTTAAGCTGGGCAAGGATAGCCTTGAGGCTGGGCTGTTCTTTATCGACAACCGCTTCTTGCGCCTTTCGATTGTCACGCCGGTTGAAAAGAGCTTTCTCATTGCTCAAGGCCTGACCGAGAAATATGGGCCACCCTCCTCGCAATCGCCGTCCGATCACTTCATCAAACTGGAAAGTCAGCCCAACAGTCATGCGTTCATGGCGTTCGATAACAATACGGTGTTCTACAGGTTTTCCACCAACGCAGATATGAAGCGGCAGGCACTTCTGATCTACACCTCACCCGATTACGAGAAGATCCTCGTCAAACAGCAGCTCAAGGGCATCAATCCAGACCTCTAGACTGCCAGTGAGCACTCCAGCATGCAGATGTCCAGCCTCAAATGCTGATTTGGCGATCTGCCAGACAGAACAGCGAAATCTTTTCAAAGCGCCACGGAACAATAGCACATCGCCATTGTCAGACCTCGTCGCTGGAGTTGTGATTGTTCCATAAACACGTTTTTATCTTGTTATAAAACCCGTTCTTTATTCAGGGTTTTATTGGCGTATTTAATTTTGCCAATAACAATAAGCGTGTGTAGGTCTGGCCAGACTTTAAAGCAAATCCCGATTGTCGGAATTATTTTTTAGACTTTTCACTATACGTTTCACATTCTAATTTATGATGGCTTTACGATCTCGCGTTGTTATTAAAGCGGCCAAGCCTGACCAAGGAAGCGGAACTCCTCGGGCACAGGGACGAGCAGTTGGATCCCAACTTACCACCTCTAAAAAATCGTCTTAGTTTCAACCTTTGAATCAAGGATAGTTCAATGAATAACCGAAATGTGTGGGTCGATTATGCCAAAGCCATTGGCATAATCCTGGTTGTCTATGGCCATGTGCTCCGCGGGCTTTTAAATGCCGGCATCATCAAGACCGATGTCGAGACGCACATGCTTGTGGACAGCATCATCTACAGCTTCCACATGCCGTTGTTCTTCTTCCTGTCTGGCCTGTTTTTCTTCAAATCGTTAACGAGTCGCGGCGGCAAGGGCGTGTTCGTCAACAAGCTGGACACGGTTGTCTACCCTTTTCTTGTCTGGTCAATCCTGCAGGGCGTAATTGAAGCCTTCCTCTCTCGCTATACCAATGGCGATGTGACGCTGGGTGAGGTGTTCTCCCTCTTGTGGCGGCCCAGAGCGCAGTTCTGGTTCCTGTATGCGCTGTTCTTTGTATTTGTTCTGTCCATCGTGCTGTACGGCAGCAAATCGAAGAAGGTTTTCCTACCCATCTTCCTGCTGTCCGCCGTGGCCTACGGGCTCCAGCAATACGCGCCGCGCCAGATGCTGGTCGACTTTCTGATCCAGAACTTCGTGTTTTTCGCCTTTGGCGTCTGGTTTACCAATATTGCTGCTGCCATCGAAGCGCAGCCAGGTCGCATAGCAGCCTTTACGCTTCTGGTTACAGCGGGGCTGGAGTATCAGTTCCATATCATCTCGCATCACACTTATACTGACCGCGGATGGATGTCGCTGATGGTGGCGCTATCGGCCATTCTGCTGGTTACGAGCCTGTCCATGCTGCTGGCCCGCAAACCTGTTCAGTGGTTCATTACCATCGGCACGCTATCCATGCCGATCTATCTCATGCACATCCTGGCCGGGAGCGGCGTACGCGTTATCCTGAGCAAGTTCCTGCATGTCGATAACGTCTATCTGCATATTTTTGCAGCATGCCTTGTTGGCATTGTCGTACCGATTATTGCTGCCAAAATCATGCTGAAACTGCACATGGACTATATGTTCCAGGCACCAAAGTTAAACTTCCTAAAAAAGCACCCAAAGCAGCCGAGTAACGATACACCCCCGGTTGCTTCTTAAAGCGTTAACTAAAAGCCCCGCTAACTATATTGGCGGGGCTTTTTTATTATCCAAACACTTACTATTATCCAGCAGTATTAATTCCCTAAAACAAAAACAGTGAGTGGATACTTAATGCCTTCAGATCTGGATACTTTATTAAAAGAACTGGAAACCTTTGGGGAAATTAACGATAGCCGTACACATGAGCGGCCAAGTCGCATGCTGAACATCACACGTGATACGGGTGAGTTTCTTTATGTCATGGTTCAGGCTACCAATGCCAAGCGTGTCTTGGAAATCGGGACCTCCAATGGCTACTCCACTTTATGGCTGGCAAAAGCAGCTCATACAGTGGGCGGAACCATTCGCACCGTGGAGCTTTCCGAAGCCAAAATCGAGCTGGCACGGCAGAACTTCAAGCGCTCCGGGCTCGAGGCGCTGATAACACAGCTTCACAGTGACGGCGGTGCCATCCTGGCTGCACAGGACAAGTACTCACTGGACCTTGTGTTTCTTGATTCCGAGCGCTGCCAATATTGTGGCTGGTGGCCTGACCTCAGAAGAGTCCTGCGCCCGGGCGGCCTTCTGATCGTGGACAATGCCTTGTCCCATGCCGATGAAATGGCGGCCTTCAAGGCTCTGGTTGAGAGCGATCCGGACTTTTCGACTTGCCTTGTGCCGGTAGGCAAAGGTGAGTTTCTGGCAACCCGTCGGCCTTGAACCTGCCCTGCCGGGAGCACTACGCTCCCGTGCAGAGGTTTACGCCGTCAGATTGTCCCTTTGCCAGATGAGTACGGTGTCGACTGGTGAGCCGATGTGCTTTGCTCAAGGGACAGAACCTCGAAAGTTACAGTACCCGGCGGGTTTGTGGCCGAGACACCGGAGTAATGCCCGGAGAGGTTATGCGGCTCAATAGCCTTACCGTTGAAGCGTTGGGTTGCGATTGTATAGCGCTGACCGGAGCGCCCAAGGCGCTGACTCCAGTGTGGATTTTGGGAAACCCCATCGCCGGTATCGGATTCTTTGGCTGTTTGCAGTAAGTCACGGGTATCCATCACATCACCGCTCGTAGAGCCGACCGGGGTTTCAACAGAAGCATCGCGATCTGCTGCCAGGGCGGTGTAGCTTACGGTATTGATTACTGCAAACGCTGCCATTTTCTGAAAGAGATTCATAATGCTGTCCTCGCTGGCCATGAATGAGCAAGCAGGGTCAGAGTAGAAAAAGAGCCCTTAACAGCGTCTGAATCGCGGCTTAATACAGGCTGAACGAAGCCTGCATTAGCGAGAGAAGAGAACTGGCCAACGGTAAATGACCATTGGCCAGTCGGCCATCAGGCGTCCTGATGGTAACGGGTAACGCGTTCGACTTCTTCTTTGGAGCCGAGGAAGACGGCTACACGCTGATGCAGGCCTTCCGGTTGCACTTCCAGAATACGCTGGTAACCATTGGTGGCCGCACCGCCTGCCTGCTCGACCAGCATGGCCATCGGGTTGGCTTCGTACATCAGACGCAGCTTGCCGGGCTTTTCCGGTTCACGAGCATCACGTGGGTACATGAAGATACCGCCACGGGTGAGAATACGATGCACATCAGCCACCATGGAGGCGATCCAGCGCATGTTGTAGTTCTTCTCCAGCGGGCCTTCCTTGCCAGCCAGCAGCTCGCTTACGTAACGCTGTACCGGCGGCTCCCAGTGACGCTGGTTGGACATGTTGATAGCGAACTCGGCAGTTGTCTCCGGAATGGAGATGTTTTCGTGTGTCAATACGAAGCTGCCCAGCTCACGGTCCAGGGTAAAGCCTTTGACGCCATCACCCAGGGTCAGAATGAACATGGTCTGGGGGCCATAGATGGCATAGCCTGCAGCGACCTGCTCAGTGCCCTTTTGCATGAAGGCTTCTTCAGTGGTATCACCGTAGGTGGCACCTCCATGATCCTTACGCAGAACGGAGAAGATGGTGCCAACCGACACGTTCACGTCAATGTTGGAGGAGCCGTCTAGCGGATCGAACATCAGCAGATAAGCCCCCTTGGGGTACTCACCGGGGATCTGGTGAACCTGGTCCATCTCTTCGGACGCCATGCCCGCCAGGGTGCCGCCCCACTCGTTGGCTTCAAGCAGGATTTCGTTGGACAGGACGTCCAGCTTCTTCTGAACTTCGCCCTGAACGTTTTCAGTGCCCATGCTGCCCAGTACGCCACCTAGCGCACCCTTGGATACCTCATAGCTGATTCGCTTGCAGGCACGGCCTACGACTTCGATCAGAAAACGCAGATCGGCTGGGGTTTTATGACTACGGGTCTGTTCGATCAGATAGCGGCTCAGCGTAATACGGGACATGTGAGGCTCCGGTAGAAAAGGTTCGCGCAGTGTAGCGCGGATGCTCAAGCTCCGTCTCAAGCGAAGCGGCCTACAAGCCCCACCCAACGTTCTGATTGTTCGAGAGACAAGGTCTGCACGCCGCTAGGGACGCAGCAACTCCACGGCTATGCTAACACCGCGGCCGAGCGCTAGGCTTTCGGCGCTGGAGTAGACTGCATGACCGGCTTCCAGTTCAGGTCGTGCGCTATCTAGAATGAGCGACCAGTGATGGCCGTCACGAGATAGCGCTAACCGACACGTCTGAGGATGGTTAAGCGGCTGGAAACAGAGCCATAACCGCTCTGCCCTGAGGTGCCCGGCACCGTTCATGGGCGAGAGCACCAGTGCCAATGGTGCAGATTCGGGCCTATTCCAACCCGCCTCGTCCAGAGGTTCACCCTCTGCATCGAGCCATTGCACGCTAACCCAGTCACCGTGAGCGGGACGCCCGATGAAGTGCTCGGCTTGCAACGCCTTGTATTGACGGCGCAGCGCAGCCAGCCGGGCGACAAAATCGATCTGGCGTTTGCCGGTTGGGCTGCTGGCAAGTGCCCAGTCCAACCATGACAGCGGATTATCCTGAACATAGGCATTGTTGTTGCCATGCTGAGTGCGACCGAATTCGTCGCCAGCCGTCAACATTGGCGTGCCACCGCCCAGCAGCAGCGTTGCCAGCAGGGCACGCTGATCAGCTGCACGCTGCTCATTGATGTGGGGATCGTCGGTCGGGCCCTCGGCACCGTTGTTCCAGCTGTGATTGTCTTGAGTCCCGTCGCGATTTTCTTCGCCATTGGCTTCATTATGCTTATGTGCATAAGTCACAAGGTCTGCCAGCGTGAACCCATCATGAGCCGTCACGAAGTTGATGCTGGCGTCGATGTTCCGGCCGTGCCGGTCATACAGATCGGCGCTTCCTGACAATCGGGTCGCCAGTGCGCCACGCATGCCGTCGTCGCCCCGCCAGAACTTGCGAACATCGTCGCGAAAATCATCATTCCATTCAGCCCAAGGACTGCGGAACTGTCCGACCTGATAGCCGCCCGGGCCAATATCCCAAGGCTCGGCGATCAGCTTGACCTCCCGCAGAACCGGGTCCTGGGCAATAGCCAGCATCAATGGTGCATCGACGCTAAAGCCGGTCTCAAGTCGTCCAAGTGCAGGCGCCAGATCGAAACGGAAACCGTCTACACCTGCCGCCTGCACCCAATAGCGCAGCGAGTCCATTGTCAGCCTCAGCCCCGGCTCGCGTTGCAGCGCCAGGCAATTACCGCAACCTGCATCATTGATGTAAACCGAAGGATCGTCCGGATGCAGCCGGTAATAGCCTCGGTTATCCAGTCCTCGCATACAAAAGGTCGGACCCAGCTCGTCACCTTCACCGGTGTGGTTGAACACCACATCAAGGATGACCTCGAACCCTGCCGCATGCAGCGCTGCCACGGTTTCACGTAACTCAATAATGGCGTCACGTCCTGCCAGACGGGGGTCGACAGCCATCATGGTGACGGGGTTATAGCCCCAGTAATTGCCAAGCCCAAGCTTGGGCAGATGACGATCATCCGCCCAGGCCGCAATAGGGAGCAGCTCCAGCGTAGTCACGCCAAGCTTTTGCAGATACTCGATCACGGCAGGCTGCCGAAGCCCGGCCAGTTTGCCGCGCATGGTTTTAGGAACTTTGGGATGCTGCATGGTCATGCCACGCACATGCAGCTCATAGATGAGGCTCTGGCTACCCCTATAACGCGGGCCATCCAGCTCAAGCGGTGTTAGCGGTGCCTGAACAATGGCCTTAGGAACATGGGCCGCGCTGTCGCGATGGTCCGGGCGATCATGATGGTCTGGATCGAAGCCATAGACGCTGGGATGCAGCACGAACGGCCGATCTACTGCCCTGGCATAAGGATCGACCAGTAGCTTGTGAGGATTGAAGTAAAGTCCTTGAGAAGGCTGATAGGCACCATAAGCCCGCAGCCCATAACGCTGCCCCGCCTTACCTCCCGGAAAATGCCCGTGCCAGACACTGCCTGTCTTTTCGTGGAAGACGAGCCGATGGGTTTCATGCTCGCCCTTGGCATCGTACAGGCAGAGCTCTACCCGCTCGGCCTCTGGCGCCCACACGGCAAAGTTGATGCCATCGCCGACCAGTGTCGCGCCCAGTTCAGCAGGGTTTCCGGTTTCGAGATGAGTCACGTGACGGGGCACAGAAAATCTCCGTAAAGCAGAAAAAAGCCGGCACGCGAGAGGTGCCGGCTATTGAGACTTACAAGACTTGCCAGATATCCGTGGCGTATTCACGAATGGTTCGATCGGAGGAGAACCAGCCCATGCTGGCTGTGTTGAGTACCGCTGAGCGCCACCACTCGTCCGGCTGATTCCAACGCTGTTCGACAGCCACCTGAGCATCCCAGTAGGCATCAAAATCAGCACAGACCAGAAAGCGGTCGTGCCAGGTCAGCACGTCCAGCAGCCCGTTATAGCGAGAGGGATCATCCGGTGAGAACTGCCCGCTGCGAATGGCCGAAAGCACGGCCGACAGCCGTGGCGAGCTGTTGATGATGTCCGAAGAGTTGCCCCCCATGCGCTGGCGCTCTTCAACCTCGGCTGCCTTTAGGCCAAAGATGAACATATGTTCCTGACCGACAAACTCACTCATTTCAACGTTGGCGCCATCGAGCGTGCCAATGGTAAGTGCACCGTTCAGGCCAAATTTCATATTGCTGGTGCCTGACGCCTCGAGACCCGCTGTGGAGATCTGCTCGGAAAGGTCGGCCGCCGGGATAATGACTTCAGCCAGGCTCACATTGTAGTTAGGCAGGAACACCACCTTGAGCAGGTCACGAATGGACGGGTCATTATTAACTACCTTGGCCACGTCGTTGGCCAGCTTGATGATGAGCTTGGCCTGGTGATAGCTGGCAGCTGCCTTGCCCGCGAAAATCTTTACACGAGGCGTCCATTGCCCGTTGGGGTTGTCCTTGATGGCCTGATACAGCGCAATGGTCTGTAACAGGTTCATCAGCTGCCGCTTGTATTCATGGATGCGCTTGATCTGCACATCAAAGATGGCGTCGGTACTGAGGGAGACGTCCAGCGTCTTTTTCACCAGTTCGGCAAAACTGTTCTTGTTATGCAACCGCTGGTGGGCAAAACGCTCTCGAAAATTGGCATCGTTGGCATAGGGCTTGAGCCCGGGGAGCGCTTTTTCAGGATCGTGCTGGACATCCTCGCCCAATACATCCACCAGAAGATCGGTCAACGCAGGGTTGGCCTGATAGAGCCAGCGGCGGAAGGTAATGCCGTTGGTCTTGTTGTTGATTCGATCCGGGAAGAGCCGGTGCATGGAGCGGAAGACGGTCTTGCGCATCAGCTCGGTATGCAATCCGGACACGCCGTTGACCTTGTGCGAACCGATAAAGGCCAGGTTGCCCATACGTACCCGACGGCCGTGGCTTTCATCGATCAGGGACACGTAAGACAGCATGGAGCCATCTGTCTCGCCCCGTGCACGGAGCGAGTCGAGGAACTGGGCATTGATCATGTAGATGATCTGCATGTGGCGCGGCAGGAGGCGCTCCATCAGATAGACCGACCAGGTTTCCAATGCTTCTGGCAGAAGGGTGTGGTTGGTATAGGACAGCGTGTTGACGGTGGTGCTCCAGGCAGCGTCCCATGGCAGACCGTACACATCCACCAGCAAGCGCATCAACTCGGCTACGGCAATGGCTGGGTGAGTATCATTGAGCTGGATGGCCGCGTATTCGGGCAGGCTCATGATGTCGCCGTGCTGCTTGATATGGCGCCGGGTAAGATCCGCCAGCGAGGCGGCCACGAAGAAATACTCCTGACGCAGGCGCAGCTCCTGTCCCGCCTCGGTGCTGTCGGCCGGATACAGCACCCGAGAGATGCTTTCAGCCCGGGCCTGATCAGCTACGGCCCCGACATGGTCACCTGCGTTGAAGGTATCCAGCTTGATGTTTTCCAGCGGGCGGGAGCGCCATAGGCGCAGCGTATTGGCCCCTTCCCCACCCCACCCCATGATGGGCGTGTCATAGGCAACCGCACGAACTTTCTCACCCGGCGTCCAGACCTGGCGCAAGGAGTTGCCTTCATAGGGTGTGACATGACCGCCGAACCCGATCTCGTACACGACCTCGGCACGCTCGAATTCCCACGGATTACCGAAATCAAGCCAGTTCTCCGGCTGCTCGTGCTGGAAGCCATCAGCGATGACTTGGCGGAACAGGCCGTGCTCGTAGCGAATACCATACCCATGGGAAGGAATACCCAGCGTCGCCATGCTTTCCATGAAGCATGCCGCCAGACGGCCCAGACCACCATTACCCAAGGCAGCGTCCGGCTCCAGTCCGCGGATACGCTCAAGGTCAACACCCAGGTCTGCCAGTGCGCGACGGGTTTCCTCCAGTATGCCCAGATTGGACAGGCTGTCGATCAGCAGGCGGCCAATGAGAAACTCCAGGGACAGGTAATAAACGCGCTTCTGGTTGGCCCGGTAAGCCTCACGCGTCCGACTCATCCAGCGATCGACGATATAGTCACGCGTCGCCAGGGCAGTCGCCATGAACCAGTCATGATCCAGGGCGTGCTCGGGGTCCTTGCCTACGTCATAGGTCAGCTTGGAAAGAATGTTTGAACGCAGAGCAGCAACTTCGTTGGGCGAGATAAAACGGGCTCTCGTCATCTAGCAACAACCTCGGCATAACGAACACTGATAGGCTGACCGGCAAGCGTGTCTGGAAGGTATTGGTGAGACACATCGTCCGGCCCATGATTAAGGGTGCATACCTATCTTTGTAGGTCGAAACGGCAAATAGGTCCAAGGAATCGACGACTTTTTTATGCGTCGACTCCCATTTCAGACCTCTTTATTACCACTGCCACGACACGCTGAGGCCTACAGACTGCTGGGCATCCTCTTCCCGGCTCTTGCGATAGGAATAGCTCGCATGCACTGCCACATCGTTGGTCAGCTGCTGGCTAACCCCTAGCGAAGCACGGTCCAACCGATCCGATGGCGTATAGCCCTGCAACGTATAGCTGAGTCCTGGCAAGTCAACCTGAGACATCGTAAGGTCCTGCGTACTGTCCTCGAACTCCTTTTCCCGAGCTACTTCTGCGAAAACCTGCGTTCTGGTGGTCAGCTCGAACTGCCCCTGCAGACCAGCGCCCAGGCGCCGCGAGCGGCGCTTTTGCTCGTCGATATTCAGCGCCGTTGCTCGATCACTGTTTTCCGAATAACTGTCCACGGTAATTCGCGCGTAGTCGGCACTGATGAACGGCGACAGGTGCCAGGCGCTTTGTGGCTGGGCCAGATCAAAGCCCAGTCGCCCACTTGCCGCCCACAGATGACCGTTGGTATCGCCTTTTTCGCTACGCTCAGTCGGCCCCAGGGCGAAGGTACGCTTGAGATCATGGTAATCCAGGTGTCCCCCGGTCAAGGCCAGGTCGGCCCACCAGTGATTCTGCTGATATTGCGCGAAGGCGGTAGTGAAATAACTGCGCAGGTCATAGCGAGAATCAGCAGCGCCCACGTTCAGATCCTGCTTGTAAAACCCGGCGGCCACGCCCACACGCCAATAGTCATTCAGGCGGAAACTGCCTCCCAAGTCCAGGCTGTAGCCGTCGCCATCACCGCTCACGCTGCTGGACTGTCCATCAAAGTTCTGACGCAACCCGCCCGGCGATACGAAGGAATTCCATGTGCCTACTGGCTGCCAGTGATTGCGGTCACTCAGCCATTGCGAATACAGCTGTCCCTGATGGGCAGTCAGCGAACCGTAGGCCATTTCCGGCAGCAAGGTCAGCTCCCAGGGGGCCGCCAGAATTGAATAGGCATAGTCGGCGATCAGGCGCTGACCAGTAATCGTAGGGTGCACACGGTCGTTGTAGAGCAACCGGGTCGGATCAGGGTTGGCGCTGTCGATGCCGTAAACAGCGTTCTGCTGCGTGCACTCATCGAAACAGGTAGCCGTCAGGTTCTGGTCGGCCGCCAGGCCGTAACGGGCAGGATCGGCCAACACTTCACTCAGAAGTCGTGGCACATTCAATGGAATGATTTGCGCATCAATGGTGGAAAGCTGTGACACCAGCTGATTGTTGAACACAGCACTGAGCTGGGACGCAGCCGCTTGCTGTGGGGTTCCGCTCAAGGCAGGCGTAAGGCCGATATCAGGCAGCAGCCAGACCATGATGTAGCGGGCACCGGCCTGCTGCAATGCGCTGGCACTGGCAGCCAGTTGATTGGCCGCTGTCTGGGCTGTCGCAGGCGATGTGACCACACCCTGCAGGAAGTCATTTCCCCCTCCCGTCAGGTAATACAATGCGTTGGAATCAAGGCGTTGGCCCTGATCCGCCAGATCGACCAGATAGCCATCCCGGCGGCGAAGCGTCAGACCATTGGTGGCCACAACAGAGCCATTCTCCTCGGTAATCGACGCAAGGATCTGGTCGGTTCGATAACCGCCTACCGCCCAGTTGTTGCCGTCGGGAAGTCCCAACACGGAATTGATGAGCGATGTGGAAGGCCTAAGCTCCTGGCTGGAAAAGCCTAGCCGGCCGCCCAGTAGCATGACGCTGGTAGGCCCGACCGGCTCACCACTCCCCGGTTGGTATGTGGGCCCTACCCGATTGGTAAAGCGCAGCGAGGAGCCTAACGGGCCATTCAGGTCGGGAAACTGTCCCGAGTCGCTCAGGCTATCGCCAAAGACGACCAGATGACTGTAAGGGTTCGGAGCAGCATGGGCGGCGCTGGCGCAGGAAATCGCAGCGCACAGGGAGGCAAGAGCGAGACGACGGACTGACATGGCTTATCCTTGATTTTGTGGGTCAGTTCTGCTGTTTGGCAAGCGACCACAGCCTAGATCAGGATTCCGCCCTGTGCAGCCCGTACGTTAACCGGCTGACTTATAAAAAGAGAAATAGCTCACGCACGTTCACTTATCGCTGGCATTTGCCGCAATAGACACTGGCGCGTTGCCCCAAACGTATCTCACGTAGCCCTGAGCCGCAGTTCTTGCAGAACTCACCTGCCCGGCCATAGACAAACAGCTCCTGCTTGAAATAGCCCGGCTTGCCGTCGCCACCCACAAAATCCCGAAGGGTCGTGCCCCCGGACTCGATAGCCAGTGCCAGAATGCGCTTGATCTCTTGGGCTAACCGGTCGTAGCGCGCACGGGAAATGCTACCCGCCGCCCGACGCGGATCGATACCGGCCGCAAACAGGGCCTCCGTCGCGTAAATATTGCCAACGCCCACCACAACGGCGTTATCCATGATGAAGGGTTTTACCGCCATGGAGCGACCACGCGACATTTCGTAGAGTCGCCGCCCGTCAAACGCCTCGGTCAGAGGCTCCGGTCCGAGCGACTTGAGCAGCACATGCTCCAGAGGCTCATGGGACCACAGCATGGCGCCGAAGCGGCGAGGGTCGGTATAGCGCAGCGACAATCCTGACTCGAGTTCGATATCCACATGCTCGTGCTTAACCGGCGGCGTCCCGACCGGCACCATTCGCAGGCTGCCGGACATGCCCAAATGAGCAATCAGCGTACCTGCCTCGGCACGAATCAACAGGTACTTGGCGCGCCGCTCGACCGCCTCGATCCTCTGGCCGGACAGGCGAACATCCAGGTCTTCCGGAATGGGCCAGCGCAGCCGGGCATCACGAATGATGACGCGGGACACACGCTGCCCTACCAGGTGCGGCGCTATTCCACGCCGGGTCGTTTCGACTTCAGGTAATTCAGGCATTCAGCCCTCGACAGAGAAAACAATATGCTCTTAAAAATGGATGTGCCCAAGCCCCATTTCAAGGATGTTGTTCTTGAGCATATCGAAGTCATACTCGGAAAGACCGATGTAATCCAAAACCTGATTACTGACCAGATTCCACTCGGCGTCCTGAGCCTGATTGCCCAGCACGCGATAACAGCCACAGATATGCTCGGCCATTTTCAGAATGGCCAATAGATTTTTCATCGGCACACTGCTGGCGTCACCGTCGACAAAAATCCGGTGGGCATTGTGATGATTGGAAATGGCCTCGGCGACATGGGCCGGCAAACGCCATGAGCGGGCCGTGTAATAACCAACGACCGCATGGTTGGTGTTGAAGTAATAGTTTTCCGTATCCACGACACGCCTTTCGGGCCCAACCCGCCCATAGGCCTCCTCCAGCACTTCCATATAATGAGGAAAGCGCCCTAGCATCAGCGGTATGCCGCAGTTGTGAAAGAGCCCAAGGGCGTATGCCTCATCCGGAGCCTGATAGCCTGTCCGCTTGGCCAGTGTCAGGCAGGTTTCCGCCACATCCTGGGCGGTGTCCCAGAAGCGGTTGAGCGTCACGATCGTCTCATCACTCATCTCGCTCTTGATGGACTGCGCGTTGATGAGATTGACGACGGAATTGATCCCCAGGAGGTTGACGGCCCGCTGGATAGACGTAATCCGGTTGGCCAGCCCGAAACAGGGTGCATTGACGAGCTTGAGCAGCGCGCCTGCCAAGCCGGGGTCCTGGCTGATCAGCTGCGCAATCACCTTGAGACTGGGATCCGGGGCAAGCTGCTCAAGTTGTAGATCAACCATGACCTGCGGTTGAGGCGGGATGGTGATTCCCTGAAGCGCCTGGCGAATCTGCTCGGGTTGAAGCTCTAGCGACATGGATCAGATACCTGTGAATGACCTCACATTTTAGCCCACCCTACGCTCAGCAACCACTGATCACTGGAGGAACTTGCCTGCTTTCCCGGGTTCGACTCATACAGAAGCCGTGGAAACGCATCTCCACTTAATCCTAGATCACATAGCTTACGGAGGTTCCATGATGGCATCGTTAGAAGGCAAAAAAGTAGCAATCCTGGTAACTGACGGTTTCGAGCAGGCCGAGCTGACCGGTCCCAAGGAGGCCCTCGAGAAGGTAGGCGCCAAGACTCATATCATTTCTGCCAAGTCTGGCACCGTCCAGGGTTGGAACCACACCGACCCGGCGGACACATTCAATGTCGACCTGACGTTCGATGCTGCCAACATCGGCGACTATGACGCTGTGGTTTTACCAGGCGGCGTCGTCAACTCAGACACCATTCGCACCGATGAGCGCGCGCAGACTTTGGTCAAAGAGGCCAGCAGCAGCGGCAAGCCGATCGCCGTGATCTGCCATGGTGCCTGGCTGCTGATTTCCGCCGGTCTGGTGGATGGCAAGACCATGACTAGCTGGCCTTCACTGACCGATGACCTAAAAAATGCCGGTGCCCAGTGGGTGGATAAGGAAGTCGTCGTGGACGGAAAACTGGTCAGCAGCCGCAAGCCTGATGACATTCCCGCGTTCAATCGCGAGCTGATCAACATGATCGCCGCCTGATCCCCAGCCTGCCTAATCCATGGCCCGCGCTGTGTCAGCCGGGCCATTTTTCACCCGTACGTCGCGTTTCTCTCTATCTTTTAGACTGATCTTCAAGCGTGAAGGCGCCATGCCGCCGGGGCAGGTATACTTCGCCCCTTTTTCTTGGAGTCCCTCAAATGTCCTTGCCCAGCCTGCGACTGAAAGCCAATGCCGAGCGCCGTCTGCGCGCCGGGCACCTTTGGATCTACAGTAACGAAATTGACGTGGCAGCCACTCCGCTGACCGCTTTCCAGGCCGGCGAACAAGCCGTTCTCGAAGCTGCTGGCGGCAAGCCGATCGGTATCGTTGCCCTGTCCCCGCACAACCTGATCTGCGCCCGTCTGATCTCCCGCGATACCAAGCATGTACTGGACAAATCCCTGCTTGTTCATCGCCTGAAAGTCGCCCTGAGCCTGCGTGAGCGCCTGTTCGATAAGCCGTTCTATCGCCTCGTCTACGGCGACTCGGACCTGCTGCCTGGCCTGGTGGTGGATCGCTTTGGCGATGTCATCGTGGCTCAGCTGGCATCGGCCACCATGGAGCGTCACAAGGATGATGTGCTGGCTGCACTGCTTCAGGTGCTCAAACCAGCGGCCGTATTGTGGAAAAATGACTCCAGTGCTCGAGAAGCCGAGGGCCTGCCCCGCTATGTCGAGTCCGCCTACGGTGACGTACCGGAATGGGCTGCCCTGGAAGAAAACGGCGTGAAATTCGAAGCGCCTATCGTTGAGGGCCAGAAGACCGGCTGGTTCTATGACCATCGCATGAACCGTGCCCGTCTGGCACCTTATGTACAAGGCAAGCGCGTTCTGGACCTGTTCAGCTACATTGGTGGCTGGGGCGTGCAGGCCGCTGTATTCGGTGCCAGCGAAGTGATGTGCGTGGATGCCTCCGGCTTTGCCCTGGATGGTGTAGAACGCAATGCGGCCTTGAACGGCGTTGCCGAAAAGATGGCCTGTGTAGAAGGCGATGTGTTCGAGGCCCTGAAGGAGCTAAAGGCTGCTGACGAGCGCTTCGACGTGATCGTGGCCGACCCGCCCGCCTTCATCAAGCGCAAGAAGGACGTGAAAAACGGCGAGGCCGCCTATCGTCGTCTCAACGAGCAGGCCATGCGCCTCTTGAACAAGGACGGCATTCTGGTCAGCGCCTCCTGCTCGATGCATCTTGTTGAAGAGAACCTGCAGGAAATCCTGCTCAGCAGTGCACGTCACCTGGATCGTCATATCCAGCTGATCGAGCGTGGTGCCCAGGGCCCTGATCATCCGGTCCACCTTGCCATCCCCGAGACCCGCTACATCAAGAGTCTGACCTGCCGCATTCTGCCCAGCTGATCCCACGCTCTGGCCGTCCGATTTTTACCGGACGGCCAGTCACCGATTCAGTCCGACCAGTGCCATCCACAACGGCACGGTTACGACAGCCAGAACGGTTGAAAGAAACACCGTTGAGCTGACGACACGGTTTTCCTCAGGCGTCCGGGCAAATGCCAACACGTTTACCCCGCTCGGGCAGGCGGCCATCAGCATCAGCACACTTCGTGCTGCACCGCTCAAGCCCGGCAGCCACAGGCATACCATCCAGACCACGAAGGGAAAGACCAGCAGCTTTATTGCCGTCAACCCGACAACGGAAAGGCTCGGCCTTAGCCGGTAGCGTGAAAGGTTCACGCCCAGCACAATCAAGGCGCAAGGCAGACCGGCTTGTGCCAGCCAGGTCGCGATTTGCCATATCGGGCCCGGCAAAGTTAGCCCCGATACATTCACGGCAGCCCCCAGCAAAAGCCCGACGATCAACGGGTTTGCCAGACTCATCAGCAGCTCTGGGATGCTAACCTTTTCCGTGCCGCCAAAGGCTGTATAAAAGCTCTGCATGGCAAACAACGTCAGGCTATGCAGCGCCAGAATGGCGAACACATAGACGAGATTTTCCTCCCCCATCAAATTGACGACCAGAGGAATACCGATCAGGACATTGTTCGAATAACTGGCCGTCAACCCGAACGCCGTAGGCTCACGCCGGCGCCAATGCACAAACAGATTGACCAGTAGAAACACCAGCAGGACCGGGCCGAAATATCCGAGCAGCAGTAAAGGTGACAAACCATGGCGCAAGTCTGCCTTGGCAATTCCCGTGAACAGCACAGCCGGCATGAACACCTTGAACGCCAGTTGGGTCAGCCCACCCATAGACTCTGGCGTCAACCACTGCCGCCACCCTAATACATAACCCAGCACAATCAGTCCGAATACGGGCATGATTGCGAGGACAACCACCATGTACGTCTACTCCTTGCCTTAACCATCGGGACGCCGGACTGAGGATTCAGACGCCATGAACATGCCTACCGATGCAAGCTAGGACAATCGCAGCGGATAGCTGAGCAGCAGAACATGCAGCACATTGACAGCCAAATGCAAGGCCACGGCCATACTCAGTCGCCGTCCACTCCGCTCGAATATCGCACCGTACCCCAGAGCCGCCACGGCAGCGACCAAGGCAAAACCGGCACTGAATGGCCAGTGCGCCACGCCAAACAAGACTGCCGTTACCAACAGACCTGCCCAGAACCCAAACCGATCAATCAACCCGCGCTGCAGCAGGGCTCGAAACAGCAGCTCCTCCGCCAGTACCGCAACGCCCAGATTAAGAGAAAACCAGGTCCAGAACAGTGCTGGCCATTTGGGCTGGAGGGCCACTAATCTCATTCCTAACGCTAGGGCAGGCACTACGGCAAGGGTACCGACAGCAATCAGCACGCATGGCCTGACCTGCAGCATACGCCGCGTATCGTACGGAACCGCCTTGCCAAGCCACCAGGCCAGTAGCGTCACTCCCACCAGTGCCTTATCCCAGCTTAACCTTAGCCACACTGGCCCGGCGTCCGGGCTGTATTGCAGCGGCCCGCCGAGCACATGAGGAGAGAATCCCGGCGCGACATGAATGGCGAGCGCAACACTGGACGCCAATGCCCCAAACCACCATAGCCAGGACGGCAACCGCTCCTCGCTCAGCACCCAGCCGACATAAAGTGCTCCGGTCAACAACCCCGCTTCGTCAATATCGCCCAGCCCATAGCCCAGCGCCAGCAAAAGTCCGGGAAGCAACATTTGTAGATGAAACGGCATGGCTACTCCCAAACAGAAGATGACAACGTAACATCGTGCAGCATGCTAACCGAGCCTTTTGCCTGACCGAGCGGACAGGTCCGGCAAGTCGCGATAAACTGTGCGGCTGCTTCTGGATGGACCAGCACCATGACTATCGCTTTACCCGCACGTGCCTGCGGTATCGACTTTGGCACGTCGAACTCCACTGTCGGCTGGCTGCGCCCCGACTCGGATATCCTCATACCTTTAGAAGACGGCAAGGTGACGCTTCCCTCAGTCATTTTCTTCAATGTGGAAGAGCGCCGTCCCGTCTACGGCCGTCTGGCGCTTCATGAATACTTGGAAGGCTATGAAGGCCGCCTCATGCGCTCGCTCAAGAGCCTGCTCGGCTCCAAACTGCTCAAGAGCGAAACCAGCATCCTAGGCAGCGCCCTGCCCTTCAAGGACCTGCTTGGCCTGTTTCTCGGCACGCTGAAAAGCCGCGCCGAAGCCACGGCCGGACGTGAGTTCGACAGTGTCGTGTTGGGCCGCCCTGTCTACTTTGTGGACGATGATGAAACCGCCGACCGCGAAGCCCAGGACACCCTGGTTGCCGTAGCGCAAAAGCTAGGCTTTAAGGACATTTCCTTTCAATTCGAGCCCATCGCGGCAGCATTCGACTACGAGCGAACACTGAATCAGGAAGAGATGGTGCTGATCGTCGACATTGGCGGCGGTACGTCCGACTTTTCCCTGGTACGTCTGTCACCCGAGCGCCGGCAGCTGGCGGATCGACAATCGGATATTCTCGCCACCGGCGGGGTACACATCGGTGGTACCGACTTTGACAAGCAGCTTAGCCTGCAGGGCGTCATGCCGCTTTTCGGCTATGGCAGCCTGATGAAAAGCCAGGCACTGATGCCCACCAGCCACTTTATCAACCTGGCGACCTGGCACACTATCAATACCGTATACAGTCAGAAGGCACAGCTTGCCCTCAAGGACATGCGCTACGACGCTCAGGACACGGCCGGGATGGATCGGCTGTTCAAGCTGATCGAGCAGCGCGCCGGGCACTGGCTCGCGATTCAGGTGGAAAACAGCAAGATAGAACTGACCCATGCCGATCGGTTGAACCTGGACCTGTCGCATATCGAGAAGGACTTGTCTGCTGAACTGACCCGCCCATTGTTCGAGGAGTCGATCGCTCAGCTACTGGCGCGTATTCAGGCAAGCGTCAATCAACTGCTGGCCTCGGCAGGTGTTTCCCATGAGCAGATCAATACGGTCTTTTATACCGGCGGCTCGAGTGGTATTCCGGCGCTGCGCCAAAGCATTGACCAATTGCTGCCCCAGGCGCGCAAGGCAGAAGGCGATCAGTTCGGCAGCATTGGTAGCGGTCTTGCCATCGAGGCCTTCAAGCGCTACGGCTAGGCCATACAGTAACCTGACCTATCAAGGCAGTTGAACTCGACCAATCGAAACAGGCTCAACTGGAGATATTCCTCATGGGCCTGTCCGGGCGAGACGCCTCTATCTACAAGGAGACCACCATGCCGCTCAGTATCACCGAGCTTCCAGCGTTTACCGTCGTGGGCCTGGAGTACACGGGCAATGGCGAGGGCGGCAGCATTGCACAGCTCTGGCATGACGTTACGCATCGGCTAGCCGAGCTGCAATTGCCTAGCGCTCCGCAACAGTGGTTCGGTCTGACACTAAGTCCGCCCCCGGGTGTGCTGCGCTATATGGCCGGTATAAAGGTCGACGAGAACACACCCGTACCGGAAGGCATGCTCGGTTACACGGTGCCTGCGCAGAAATATCTGCAGTTCACTCACATCGGAACGGCAGACACGCTCCCAGATACCTACGAGTATCTGTATGCCCGTGTCCTGCCTGAACGTGGCCTGGAACCGAAGAAAGCTGTCAGCTTCGAGCGGTACGACGAGCACTTCAAGGGGCCGGATAACCCAGCCTCTGAAGTGAACCTGTACATCCCGATCTACTAGGCCTTCCGATCAGCCTGTCAAGACATCACCGGAGCCTGTGATGATCACGCCACCATGGGCGGTTGCGCTACCCAGGTAAGCCAGCGGCTGGCCATTGACGAATACGGTAGCACTTCCTACCGCCACGGTATCACCGCAAGCGCTGGAGTCACCGACACGCAAGGCAGGTAGGGAGTTGATCAGAACGTCTGGGGAGCCAGTCACGGTCGGGTTGGGGCCGTGGCCCGTCATGGGGCAGGCGTTGACGTCGGAGAGACGAGCAGCAGGGTTGGCCATGTGCGCTTTCCTTGTGGACATGAAAGCGCACACTTTACCGCGGATCAAGAAAAAATACCGTGCCCGTGCACAGAAACCCAAGCGTCTTTTTCTTAGCCGGTGGCCTGTTCCTTGATACTGGACAGATAGGTTCCTGTCGGCGGACGCTCACTGAAATAATGATGGATACCGCCAAAAATGGATTGGGCTAACGCCCTCTGATGACGTGGGTTCAGAAGCTTTTGGCTGTCCCGATCATTCGACATGAAGCCAGTTTCCACCAGAATCGACGGAATATCTGGCGACTTGAGCACTGCAAAACCGGCCTGCTCGACGCGCTTCAGATGCAGGCCTGTGACATTGGATAGGCTGTTCAGGACACGGTCTCCCAGATCGAGGCTCGACGAGATCGTGGCATTCATGGACATATCCAGCAGTACGCCCGCCAGGACCGGATCCTTGTTTTTCAGGATCTCATTGGCACCAATCAGGTCGACATCGTTTTCCTTGTTGGCCAGCCAGCGTGCCGTTGTCGAGGTCGCCCCATGTTCGGACAGGGCATATACCGAAGCTCCTGAAGCCGTGCGGCGCGGCGCAGCATCGGCATGCACGGAGATGAACATGTCTGCGTTGTACTTGCGCGCAACATCCACACGCTTGCGCAGCGGAACGAAGAAATCATCGTTACGTACCAGCTTGGCCTTGTAGCCCTTCTGCTGATTGATCATGCGCGCAAGATTTTGCGCAATGATCAAGGCGACATCCTTCTCGCGGTCCCCGCGTTGGCTCAGCGCGCCTGGGTCCTTGCCACCGTGACCGGCATCGACGACCACAATAATGTCGCGGCCTTTGCCAGCCCTTGTCACGACGGGGGCGGATGCGAGCATTGCCTCAGGCTCCGGTACAGGGATGCTCGGTACCTGGGCAGGCTTGAGATCCAGCACCAGACGATGCCCTGCATTCTCGGCAGGCCCGAGCAGGAAGCTATCCAGGGTAACCGGCTGGGAAAGTTCGAGGACGACACGGGTATCGGATGAGCCGAACGGGGCACTTCGAATGGAGCGCACCGGGGTATTCTTGAGCGGCACATTGTTGAGTGCGGCTACCTGTTGCGTATTGGCTAGATCCAGGATGATCCGGTCAGGCGCACTAAGTCTGAACGTCTTGAATCGGACAGGGCCGCTCAGATCGAAAACCAGGCGAAATTTATCCGAATCCAACCAGGCGCGTGCGCTGGTCAGACGCTGAGGAAGCGCCAGCACTGGAAAAGCAGCGGGTAGTGTCAGGCTGGCCAGGAGCAGGTTGAGCAAGCGGCGGCGATTCATGCGACCCTCTGACGTAGCAAGTAATATTTTGAAATATTATAACGATACCAATGCGGCGCATGTTTAGATAGCGCGCACGACGTCCAAATCAGTATTTCTTCCTTTTAAATCGGAAGGATAGGCACTTTTTTTAATGTCATCTATAGATAGACCAACAAGCCGACAAGGGGTCATTTCAGCGCGTAAACGGCAGACAGGACTCTTCTTGAGCAGTAGGAGGAATCAGTGTGCTGACCAACCGGTATTTCGAGTGCCAGATTGAATAACGAGCTCAGATCGGCAAGCTGTTGAGTCTGCACGACATTTGGCCGTGCGCTATCAAAGTCCGTCGGCTTTCAGGCGAAGCGCATGGTCGGTGTAGAGCGCTACCGGATTGACGCCATGCCCTATCGCACCGGCCAGTTGATTGATGATATCGAGGTGATCAAGCGGATAATCGGAGCGGATGACTTTCCCCAAATGTGAACTGAATCGCCCAACGAATCCATCGTTTTGATCTGCTTCCAGCTCGAAGCAACGAGACAGTCGTACACACATGCTATGGGTAGGGTCGAGCCGATTGGCACCTCGGTCCGTCAGCTCCGGCACCAGAATGCCGGACCAGGAGTAATAACGGACGTCATTGACGACAGGAGCACCTTCACCGCCCCAGGTAGCGGGAAGTCCTTGCGGGTATTTATCGTTGAATGCTGCCACGCCTTCGGTAGTAAGTGACTCATGACTGGCAATCGCGCTCTGGGGATAACCATTACTGCGATCCAGAAAGGCCATGAACTTGGCCATGCATTGAACATACTCAGCGGCCAGATGCGCCTTCAGGCTACTGGTACGCATGGAGAGCTGGAGCATATCGGCCAGCTCCGACCCATGATTGGGACCTGCTACAGAGGTGACTGACGCAACCCGCTCAGGACAAATGGCGGCTGCGTAGCGCGCGGTCAGAGCACCCTGACTGTGACCGATCAGATTGACCCGCTCGGCCTTGCTGTCGCGCACGATATCCTCGATAAGCGCAAGCAGCTGTTCCCCCCGCACCTCGTTGCTATGAGCACCGGAAAGCCGTACCGGATAGACCTTGACCCCCATGGACTCCAACGCCGAAACGATGCCATACCAGTATGGATAGCCTGCAATTTCCACAAACCCCAGCAGACCATGAACCAACACTAGCGGATAGCGGGTCAGGTTTTGATACTCGCTCATACCACTCCCAGGTTTGCCCTCTAACCAGTCAACCGTTGGACTTCAACGATCACGGTTATTTCTTTCTAGGGTACGCCTCTTTATTTGAGACCGTTTCGTTGAACATCACGAATTCAGTGAATTTCTGGGCAACGGCATGCTCAAAGAAATGACCGGTCATCAACGACCTTATAGGAGAATCATATGTACAAGAAGACACTCGCCGTTGTTGCTCTCGCTGCCGTGGCCGCTGGTTGTAGCTCTGTCAAGGAAAACGTCGATACGGCCAAGGATCGTATTGAATACCGTGAACAACCACTGGTTCGCGACGTGAAGACAGGCATGACTAAAGAGCAGGTGCTGCAGATTGGTGGTACCCCATCCACCCAATACACACGCAAGGTCAAACCAGGCTCCTGCAATAACTACGTGCTCAACAGAGACGGCAAGGAGCAGGTGTTTTCGGTAGGCTTTGACAGCGCGGGTCGCGTCGACAGCAAAGGTTTCGAAACATGCGAATCGGCCGATCATTACTGATTAGCCGCTCTACGCTTTCGGTAACGACCGATTCCGGTCGTGTCATGTCTGATACGACCGGATTGCATGCATGAACAACGCGACATTTCGTTTCTACGCACGCCTCAATAACTTTTTACCTCCGGCTCGCCGCCAGCGTAGCTTTACGCTCAGCTGCAACCCGAACTCTAGTGTCAAGCACATGATTGAGGCTCTGGGCGTTCCGCATCCAGAAGTCGAATTCATTCTGGTCAATGGTAAATCCGTAGGATTTGACTACCTGATACAACAGGATGATCGGATAGCGGTCTACCCGCCCTTTTATCGTTTGGAACTGGAGGATGCAGTCCCCTTGCGCGATCGGCTAACGGCGTTTCGCTTCATTGCCGATGCCCATATGGGCGCGCTAGCGCGGCTGCTACGACTGGCTGGATTCGATACGCTGTATTATCCGGCCATTCATGACAATGAAATTGCCAATTATTGTGCGCGAGAACCTTATATTGTCCTGACCCGGGACCGCGAACTGCTCAAGCGAAGCCAGATTGTCTACGGCTGCTACGTCCGCTCAAACAAGCCTGAGGCACAGCTGCGCGAAGTATTCGAGCGCTACAACCTGGCTGACCATGCTGCGCCCTTCAGCCGGTGCTTGGTCTGTAACGATACCCTTCATTCCGTCGATAAGAGTGTCGTCCTCGATAGCCTGCCGCCACTCGTGCGGGAACGTCATGATTATTTTTTGAAATGCTCGGGCTGTGATCGTGTCTATTGGGAAGGCACCCACTGGGAGAACCTGCAAGCCCAGCTGAAAAGCCTGCTTAATCCAACGTCCGATACCTGATCAAGGAATCCTCATGCGCCTGTTAACCCTTCTGGCTGCCGGCCTGTTTGCACTCGCGTCCAAGCCCGGACATGCCGATGATTGGAAAACAGCCTGGACAGCCCCCGTGCAGGCAGCCTACCCCAACGGTTCGCCCATCGCCCAGCCAAAGCTGGAAGGTATTATTTCGGCTAGTGGGACTCAAGATCAAAGTATCCGGCAGATTATTCGACCTAGTGTATGGGGAAGCCAGGCACGCCTGCGATTCTCGAATACCTTTGGCAACAGGCCCATTACCTTGCGCAGTGTCTATATCGGACAACCTTTAGGGGGTGCAGCTCTGGTACCGGGCAGTAATCGCCCGGTCAGCTTTGACGGCCAGAGCGAAATTCAGCTTCAACCTGGTGAGACTCGCTGGACTGATCCGGTCCCGCTACCCAAAGCACCTTCCCACACCCTGGCGGTAAGCTTTCATCTCGCTGGGAACAGCGGCCCGCTGAGCTGGCATGCTGCAGCGCTCGCAACCTCCTATTTCAGTGTTCGCGGCACCGACCACGCCACCGAGGAGCAGGAAAGCGCCTGGCCCTTTACTACGACCTCAACGTTCCTGCTCGACGCGGTTGATGTCCAGGCACCAGACGTTGCGCGAGTCATCGTGGCCTTGGGCGACTCTATTACCGACGGTACCGGCTCAACACCCAATGGATATGACAGCTGGCCAGACATCCTGAATCGTCGCCTCGCCCAGTTGGCACCGGGACAGTACTCGGTCGTGAATGCCGGCATTTCTGGCAACGAGGTCGCAGGCCCTCTGGATGAAAGCACCCGGCAAGGCTACGGTGGCGGTCCATCTATCATGGATCGTCTGGAACGGGATGTATTAAGCCTTTCTGGTGTAACAGACGTTATCTGGATGGAAGGTATCAATGATTTTTCACCGGGTACTGGTGCGTCCATCGAGGTCGTCGAGACAGCCATGCGCAATGTAGTTGAGCGTATGCGCAAAGCGTTGCCCGGCGTACGCCTTCACGGCGCGACCCTGACCAGCAGCCTGGCGGCCAATCCTGCAGACCCGGCCTTTCAGGAGCAAGATCAGAAACGTATGGCACTTAATCGCTTCATAAAGGAAAGCGGTCTGTTCGACTCGATCATTGACTTTGATGCGGCCACGCTCGACCCTGCTACGGGCGGCCTGCGTGCAGAGTTTATTCCCAGCAGCGCAGGCGGCCCTGGCGATGGACTGCATCCCAACCGGGCAGGTTATGTGGCGATGGCAAATGCCATTGACTTGAAACTATTTACTCAAAAAAGCACAAATCTTTTGCCTTAGTAAGCTTACTATCGCCAGCACTCAATCGCCGTACTACTTCCTGTGGTGCCTTTGCCCCCTTGAGCGCTCAAAGTCAGGTTACCGCACTCAGTATCCTTGGCTTGCGTACCGGCTGCTGTGGCGATCAATAAATAAGGGCCATAACTAGAGTAAGCGCTGCTGGTGGTATCAGTATTAACCGTGATAGACAGCGTGTAATAACCGTTATCGCTACTGACTGTGCCATTGCTCGTATTGCGCATAGCCAGACTTGTTGCCGTGCTGGTGTATGTATAGTTCTGTGCGTAGTACCGCTCCATCCGCGCTGCCGCCTCAGTGAGCAGCGCCTGCCCCTCGCTGCGATGTGCCCGGATAACGTAACGGCCATAACTGGGAATAGCCACTGCCGCCAGGATAGTGATGATCACGACTGTGATCATCACCTCGATGAGTGTAAAGCCTTGAATCCGTCTTCGCATATGTCAGTCAGCCTGGTTGGAGATAACGCGCCAGGTCTGGCGGCGATTAGAAGTACCATCGAGTTTCACGCTTGAGTTGAGATCGCTGCTGCCATCTGCACTCGTCCCGCTGAGCGATATGGTGCCATCGCTATAGACGAAAGGCGTTACTCCACTCAAAAGTCCTGACAGGGCTAGCCGCGAATAAGAGGTTGATGTGCCTAGCAGCAGTGAATCAGTACCCCCTCCGCTATAAGGATCTAAGGCGTAAAGATAGGTCGACGCACCTGACTCGCAGGGGTCATCGTTAGGCATCAAGGAACTCATTATCAACGTATCGCTCAGCACGAAAGGCTTGCTGACTACCATTTCTCCCGTAAGCGGCAAATTGATGTACCAGCCATACTGACCATTCTTATTAGTCGAGGCGTCATACCAGCTGACTGTATTGCTGGATACTGTATTCGCCGTTGTGCTGACACTAGTGCCCGTCGTACTCGTATAGGTAATCGTCTCATCGCTACCAATGGTTTGCTGTTGCAGATTGGCATAGGTCAGCGCAGGCGTACTGGTCGCACTACTGCCATCGGTCTGCCGATCCCAAACCCCATAAATGGTCATGGCCTTGGTCGTATCTGCTGCCGCATCGCCACTTTCCAGGTACTTTCCGGTCCCGAAGATCACAATATAACCGGTCCCCGTAGGATGCTTGACTAGATAAGGGCTGGCGGTAATGGGCTGAACAAGCGTTGTCGCCCCGCTTTGACTGCTGGCCTTGGCGGTATAGAGCGGATTATTGGAAAAGGCTACTTTTAGATTGCCTGTGGTGGCAGTACTCGTCAGGCTGTCGCCGATCAGGTCGAAGCGCCACAGGTTGCCATGCAGGTCGCCTGCATAAACGTAGTCGGCAATCAGATCACCATTGATATCAGCAACATAAGGCGAGGACAGTCCGTTGGCTGTCGTACTGCTGTCGCTGACTTCAAGAGCGTTACCAATCCGACTACCATCCGCCACGTTCATGAGATACAGCACAGCCTTGTCGTTGGTGCTGTTGTAACCATTAGCCAGCACAACACCCCACTCGCCGGTGTGCAGACGAGTGATTACTGGCTTGGAGTAGGTAAAGCCTAACTCACTGTACTGGCTATCGCTGGCGCTCTTTTCCCATAACAGCTTGATGTTGTCCGGATCAGTAATATCGAGCGCGAACACAGCGCGACCACCGCCACGAAGGGTTCCAATCAGAACCGTGTGCCAGGCTCCGTCGAAATACACATCACCAGTGACGGGCGTACCGTCTACATAATACTGGTGTGTATTAGCGTAATCGGGGTCGCTAAGCTTGTAGAGGTTGTCAACCACAGCACTGGGAATGAAAGCGAAGACTTCTTCACCGTCATCGTTGAAAGCATGCAGCATACCGTCATTGGCGCCCACATAAATGCGGGTTTCTCGATTGGCCCATGTGGCCTTGAAGTCGCTGTAGCTGGTGCTGCTCGAACTGACCGTAGCATTCATGAGCGCTGTCGAACTGCTAGGCGCCGCTACGCGAGCGGGGGTCGAATCAATGATATCGCCTAGAACATGCCCACGAACCCGGAACGAAGGCGTCGTAGACGAGCTTTCATAGGTACGGTCGCCAAGTAAGTAGTCGACACGCTTGGAGCCGTAGGAATCGGCAGTACCGCTTAAAGCCTTGTTCAAGGCGCTTTGTTGCGTGGAGGTGAGGTTACTCCAGGCAAACGAGGCCAAGCCATGAGTGGCAGTACTCTTGGCCATGTAGACCTTGCGTGAGGAATACGCCTTGTTACCGCTGGCGTAGAGCGTGTCCAACTGGCTCTGCGAACTCCACTGCGCCGTACTGCTGGACGTGCTGCGCAAGTACTTTGTTACGTCGCCGCTCCAATCCGAGCTGGAAAAGGTCGGCACGTAGGTGTAAGTCGAGGTGTAATCGCTTTCCAACAGCGGAGAAGAGGTCTGGCTAGCGCTTGCGCTATTGGTCTGGGTAATACGTGTGGCGATGCTATCTAAAGCATCGACCAGATCCGTAGAGCTTTCCGCGCTGAAAAACTCACCCCGCCCGTTGATTGCCGCATGCCAGAGATCGTATACATTATTTTGACTGGCCGAACTGGCAGATGGCCAGGCTAGCGTTCCCGCCAACAGCTGGCTGTAACCGCCTGAATAAGTGTCTCCGTCCCACGCTGGATTGGTCAGCGCCTTGCTCAATCCGATACCTACGAAAAAGCTGGTCAAATGCTGCCAAGTTGCCGGGTCATTCTTAGGGTTCCAGTACTGACTAACAGTCGTAGTCGTGGCTTCCTTCGTATAGCTAGGTACGTTGTTATCCAGTGACGTCTGCGCGTCTGTTGCCCAATATTTGAAAGCTAAATCGGCTAGAGTGCCTGAAGCAGAATCTTTATAAGGTGCCATCGGTGAATAAGCAGCACCGTCCGGCAGAGTTCTGGCCGTATTGTCGTAGTTGGCGTTATCCGGAAGCGTGCTATCACTCCATACCCCATCCGTAATGGTAATGGCGTAACTAGGCC
The DNA here is from genome assembly GCF_003691465.1 of Pseudomonas sp. LTJR-52. NCBI lineage: Bacteria > Pseudomonadati > Pseudomonadota > Gammaproteobacteria > Pseudomonadales > Pseudomonadaceae > Pseudomonas > Pseudomonas sp. LTJR-52. The sequence goes on along the minus strand of NZ_CP033105.1, from coordinate 1,326,199 downwards.
GGCAGCTGCGGATTGGCTTTTCGGCACTTCCCAGGGTAGCGGCATAGGGTGCGTTAACACCGGTACTTTTTAACAGCGTACCTACACGGTCATAAGCTGCCAGCAAAGGTGTTCCCTGGTTGAAGTTGATATCAGCCAGCCAGGTGAAGAAATTCACTCGATGCTGGCCTGTAAACGGACGCAACCGGTTGTCGTAACTGCTGGTAAGACCTGCACAGCTATAGCTACTCAAATAGCTATTGCTCAGTACGCACGAGGTTCCCAAGCCTTGCCAGCCGAAGCGCATGTCTTCTGATAGGGTACTAAAGGCCAAGTTAGCCGATGTCTGGGCCAGTAGCTCTCGGTTCCGATAGAAACTGTACCAGTTGGCAAAGTTCTGCCGTTCATCCGTTCCGTTTAGTCCTGATGTATCAGAAACTGTGACGAGCTTATAGCAGTTGTCGTTTTCTTTGGATGCTGTGGTACAGGTCGATAGCGTCGTATCATAAACATAATAGTAGGCAGGGACCGCTGACGTTGTTCGATCAGATGAGGATACAGTAGTAGTCGTGACCGGCGTTGACGTAGCGGTAGCAGTAATATGATAAGTATTACCTGACTTGTTACACGCTACATTTGAATATGATGTCGTCGTAACAGTTTTAGTTGTTGTAGTTACCCCATTAGAGGTAGTCGATGAGCTTGCACTGGATGAGGACGAACTTATTGTAGCTGTACAACTGCTACCTGACTTGCTAACCGAAACAGTTGCATTATTTAAAGACTGGTTACTACCTGTCTTGTCTGTCGACGCACTATATGAACTCGCTGTAGAAGAACCTGTAGTAGACGTGCTGGAAGAGGTCGCCCCAAAATCTGCAGATGGGTTAGCAGCCAGATAATAAACCCTGTTGGGATTCGTATAGCTGGTGTAGCCCGTGTAACTGGTTGCATTCGTAGACGATGATGTCCAACTGGTGTCGTACTCCCATGTCACACGATAAGTGGAGCTTAAGTCGAAATAGCCTTTACTGGTCTTGTAACCATTGATCCAGGCCTTGGTAAAACTTGTACTCAGCGCCGCATTAGTTACCGTTCCGTCGCTATTCAACGTTACGGTATATGGCGGCGTATAGGTCAAGTCCGGATTGTAGTAAAGCGGATTATAGGTCGAGGACTTGGCTCGACGACTGGTCCTGATCGCATCGACACTATAGCCGTTGTACGTCGTGGTGCAATCCGAAACGGAGCTGCCGCTACAGGTCGTCGACGGGTTCATCGAATCCGGCATGAATCCCCAGCGCATACTCTGGGAGTTATCGATAGTCACGAACAGGTTCGGTGCCACACCCGTGGTCAGGAATAGCGGCTGCTGACTCAGGCTCAACGACGCCGCCTGCGCCTGTGCCGTCCAAGCCAGGACCCAGCAGAAGCCAAAGCCGATGAGAAAACTGCGCACGCTGCGCTTGTCCATGTGCTTATTCATTTTTCTACCTTGACGATACTTTGCAGAATCACCGGAATACGATTACCACTATCTTTGGCAGCAGCCGTGACGCGGTAGTAATAGACGCCCTTACCTTGGGAGGTCGCGCTGACATCGGTCGTGGTCTTGGACGTCTCTGGAATCGCTGTTATGACCCAGCGCGGTTCTACAGAAAAACTAGAGTTACCGTCGTAACCGCTATAGGCCACCGACTGGTTGGCCGTCCCGCTCGCCCCCAGCGCCGTACCCGCCCATGTCAACGCCAGCTCGGTCGTACTCAGGTCGTTTGCCTCCGTCAGGATGCACAGATTGCTACCAATGGCCGTCACGCTGGACGAGCAGCTGGCGTAGCCCGCGCTGGATGAAGAAAAGAGCGTCTCGTTTTTCGAAGACATGTCGAGCAGACGCCGCTCCCCCTCCCGTAAGGCTGACTCAGCGGCATTGAACGCCCGGATCCGCTCGGCCACGTTGCCGCTGACATGGGTTTGCAGCGTAGTGGTGCGCATGCTCGACGTAGCGATCAACGTGATCAGCAGCAACATGATTAGGGCGATGAGCAACGTCGCCCCACGCTGGCGATGCGGCACAAGCAGACAGGCCTTCATTGCATGAGATTCCTAAGCATGACGCTTCCCTGAACGATCTGCATGGCGTGCGAAGTGTCGGTAAGCGAGCGGCTGGTCAGTGCATTCCAATGGGTCACGACATTATTGCTAACGCCATCAAGTACGGCCGATTGCGTAGAAAACAGCGCGGCATAGCGAATAGCCTGATTACCATCGGTGCTATCCGGCAAGGCGAACCAGAGAAAGTCTGCTAATCCACTAACCAAAACTTGGGCGTTGGAACCTTGGGCTGAGCACGTCAACGTACCAGCACCAACCGTAGTGCTGCTTACGTAACTGATACGGCTCAAGACGTTTGTACCCGCCGCGACCGTCTTACCCAGACAATCCTGATCCTTGCCGTCCTCGGCACCCTGATAACGAAAGCAGATACCTGTTTTGTCTGTTGTGAACTGGACGGTTTGCCCTGCAGTAAAGGCGGGGCATCCGTCACTGCTTGCAAGGGCAGGAAAAGCCACCCCCATCGTAGTCTGGTCAAGGACATTGGCACGAAAGCCTGTCCGTGCAAGCTGCTGATCAATAAGAGTCAGAGCAAAGAAACCATTCTCCTGATTGTTAACCTGCCCTTGGTGATAGAGATAACTGCGCTTGTTATCCAAATAAATCTGAGTGACACCCAGAATCAAGAAGGCTCCCAAGGTTAGGGCAATCATCATTTCGATAAGCGAGAAACCGTGTTGAACAGAGTAAGACTTCATGATCACAACTCCGCCCGTACGGTGTAATAGCAAATGCTATTGGTGCAGCCGGCACCGCTCTCGGTGTCGTCCTGCCACGCCAGGACAATCATGACAACTGAGCGACTGGTACTTTCGCAGGCGCTGTAAGGCAGGCTGCCCGAGGCTGGCGGAGTCTTGCTGGGGCACACAGCAAAATTGGCCTTGATCATGGCATCCGTAACAGGCAACAGCGCCTTGACCTGCTTGAGCCAACACGTCATGTCTTTACCTGCTATGGTGGAACCGCCTGCGCCACGCTTCAGAGTGGCGCAGGTTTCGCCTGAAGCGAGCGCAACCGTAGTAAACGTGCTGCCCACTACCTTGTAGTAGGAGCTGGTTGTACCAAACAGGTCGCTACTTAAAGCACTGTCCGGATTACTCCGCATGATTTCAAGTAGATCATCAGCCAGCATCACGGCATTACTGCGCAACGTAGAACTCTGCGTCAGTTGCATGCTCCGCACTTGCAGCGAGGCCATGCCTAACAGGCCAACACACAAGATCAGCAAGCTCACCAGTATCTCGATCATACTGAAACCCGCCATGGCGTACGGATGACGGACCATATCAACTGCACCCTGTCGCAAGGCTGGAGGGCGTGAAATCGCTCATGACGATATTTCCAGTGGTTGAAAGCGTTAGTAGCTTGCCCGTACTTGAACTATCGCTCGCGCTGCATACCTGGATAGTTACTGTCTTTTCCAGGGTGCCATTAGGCCGGAAGACCACGGTATCAACGCTACCGGTCGTATTAGTGCCTGCGGGCGCCAAGCCAGCCGTGTCGTATCGGCGCAGAACGTGAGTCGACATTACGGGTGTCGCCACTGTCGAGACTGTTATCCCTTTCGTCCAATCAGTCGCGGTCGGCGCCTTAACCGTGACGCTAACTCCTCGGCTTACTGCCTCACTACGGGCATATAGCAAAACACTGCGCAACTCGTTGGCTGCGGCCTGGGTATGATTTGTATGAATCAGGGATTTGAAGCTAGGTACCGCCACTGTTACGAAAATACTGATCAGGCTGATCACAACCAATAACTCGATTAATGTCAGCCCTTTACTATGGTTACCGCTCATTTTCGAATACCCACGCGAAAGCTCAGCCATCACTGCCGGTTTTCTTATAATTTCCTGATTGAATCGCTATGAAAATAAAGACATGACGCAAACTAACGCCATGCTCTTATTAATGTCGCTATAGTAAGGATTAGACCGTCTCGACACAGCTCACAAAGGACAACCGGACTAACGCAAATGATGACTGGCGCTTTGTATTAACTCTATTTCAGAAATGTATCAACCTTAATACAAATCTATTATCATCGCCTCCCATAAAATGCTTAAAACCTTGCAACAGCCACTTTTTAAAACAATCTCAACCAATAAAGCATAACAAAAAGCCTTTCCAACTAACCGCCCATTAAGCTCTACCTAATCATTAAACACCAATAGAAAACTTTATATAACAGCACCCAAAAGCATTTAGACACCAAATAAAATAGATCAAAGAATTAAAACCAATGAAATTTACAACTCAATATTTGAAAGCTTTTTATTATTTAATAACTGTTTATAACTTTACGAACTTATAAACCAGCGATAGTGAATGCTGCAGCCTTTGGGCCGAAGTATTGGCACAACACTGCTCTAGGCTGTTGCCATAGAACACCTTGACGGTGGTACAGCGGGTATTGCTTTCCCCTGCTCTTGGGTAAGCGTACAATGCAGGATTCCTCGCCATTATCCCCGGCGGGTCTGTGAGCCCAAGCCAGTCACGCGGAGATCCCGCGCTATCCGACCGGCCCAGAGCACGGCACTCGGTCCACTTCCGTTTGCTTTGCGCTCCATCCGCGCTCACGATAGCCCTGAGCCTATTCAATGCTCGCGTGCCCTAAGCCTCCACTGCTACCTTTACAGTTATACGGTGGATACGCCGCAGTGTTTGAACAGATTACCGTGATAAGCAAAGCCGCCCCGGAGAGCAGCCTCCATGCCTGATTACCGCTCGAAAACCTCCACCCACGGCCGCAATATGGCTGGTGCCCGCGCACTTTGGCGTGCCACCGGCATGAAGGACGAAGACTTCAAGAAGCCGATCATTGCGATAGCCAACTCCTTTACCCAGTTCGTGCCAGGTCATGTTCACCTAAAAGACCTGGGCCAGCTGGTCGCCCGCGAGATAGAAAAAGCCGGTGGCGTTGCAAAGGAATTCAACACTATCGCTGTGGATGACGGCATCGCCATGGGTCACGATGGCATGCTCTATTCCCTGCCGTCCCGCGAGATCATCGCTGATGCCGTGGAGTACATGGTCAATGCTCACTGCGCCGACGCGCTGGTATGCATTTCCAACTGCGACAAGATCACCCCCGGCATGCTGATGGCGGCCCTGCGCCTGAACATTCCGGTCGTATTTGTCTCCGGCGGCCCCATGGAAGCTGGCAAGACAAAGCTGGCTAGCCACGGCCTGGATTTGGTCGACGCTATGGTCATCGCCGCGGATAGCACCGCCTCTGATGAAAAAGTAGCCGAGTATGAGCGCAGCGCTTGCCCAACCTGCGGCTCTTGCTCCGGCATGTTTACGGCCAACTCCATGAACTGTCTGACCGAGGCACTGGGTCTGGCACTGCCGGGTAATGGCTCGCTGTTGGCAACCCATGCCGACCGCAAGGAGCTATTCCTGCAAGCCGGCCGTACGGTGGTCGAGCTGTGCAAGCGCTACTATCAGGAGAACGATGCCTCCGTACTGCCGCGAAACATTGCGTCTTACAAGGCCTTTGAGAATGCAATGACGCTGGATATCGCGATGGGGGGCTCCACCAATACCATCCTCCACCTCCTGGCGGCGGCTCAGGAAGCCGAGGTCGACTTCGACCTGCGCGCCATTGATGCCCTGTCCCGTAAGGTGCCCCAGCTGTGCAAGGTGGCGCCGAACATCCAGAAATACCATATGGAAGATGTTCACCGTGCCGGCGGGATCATGAGCATTTTGGGTGCACTGGCTCGCGGCGGTCTGCTCAATACGGATCTGCCAACCGTGCACAGCAGAACCCTGGGCGAAGCCATCGAGAAGTGGGACATCACGCTTACTCAGGACGAAGCGGTCAAGACCTTTTTCCGCGCAGGTCCGGCCGGTATCCCCACGCAGGAAGCCTTCAGTCAGGCGACTCGCTGGGACACCCTGGATGACGACCGCGCCGAAGGCTGCATCCGTAGCGTCGAGCATGCTTACTCTCAGGAAGGCGGTCTTGCCGTGCTGTATGGCAATATCGCGCTGGACGGTTGCGTAGTGAAAACGGCGGGCGTGGATGAATCCATCCATGTCTTCGAAGGCTCGGCAAAGATTTTCGAAAGTCAGGATGCCGCGGTGAAGGGCATCCTGAACGACGAAGTGAAAGCCGGCGATATCGTTATCATCCGCTACGAAGGTCCCAAGGGCGGCCCGGGCATGCAGGAAATGCTCTACCCCACCAGCTACCTGAAGTCCAAGGGACTGGGCAAGCAGTGCGCCCTGCTCACCGACGGCCGTTTCTCGGGCGGCACGTCAGGACTTTCCATCGGCCATGCTTCACCAGAAGCGGCGGCTGGTGGTGCGATCGGCTTGGTGAAAGACGGCGACAAGGTTCTGATCGATATCCCCAATCGCAGCATCAACCTATTGGTCAGCGATGAGGAGTTGTCTCACCGCCGCATCGAGCAGGACAAAAAGGGTTGGAAGCCTGCCACGCCACGTGCACGCCGCGTGAGTACGGCGCTCAAGGCGTATGCCCTCTTGGCCACCAGCGCCGACAAGGGTGCCGTCCGTAATAAGGCGATGCTGGAAGACTGATCTGGGATCGTGTTGAACGCGCCGCCTTCGGGCGGCGTTTTTGTGTCTGTTCCGCAAAAAGCGCAGCCTCTCCGCTGGTCTGGTTGGGACTATCTTACTCTTGGCAAAAAGCCTGTTTCAGGCAAGATGGCGGCGCCTGCAGAACACCGTCCTTTCTGCGCGATGATAGCCCTCCGACAGCATGGTAAATCGTTACCTTCGTATCTCATGGATGATTATGAATTAAGTCATTGCCCAGAACGACTACGCTTCCTATAGAGTCCTGTTCTAGACGCACCGCTGCCGTGCCGCGCCCGCAAGACATGGCAGATCAATCGATAGTTGGAAACTTCGAGTGAACGATATGCCGGACACCAATGCCGAGCCCAGGGTAAAAAAGGATGTCAACGCCACCCCCTCGCCTTCCTCCTCCGCTGCTGAACTTGAGGCACGCCTGCAGTTCGCGCTCGATGTAGCGGATCTGGGTGAATGGGAACTGGACGTCGCTAGCGGAACTCTGACCTGCCTGCTGAGAAACGGGCCAGATTTCGGTACGTCCATACAGCCGGACACATGGGCGCTCGAGGAGTTTTTCGAGCGTATCCACACGGATGACCAGAGGCGTGTACGCCGCGTCATCGAAACGGCAGCGAAACGTGCCGAGCATTGGCATTTCGACTGCAGGTTGCTGCTATCAGACGGCCGCACTCGCTGGATTAGCGTCAAAGGCAAGGTGCTGAGCGACGCTGACAGCCTCCGGCTACGGGGCATTGCGTCAGATATCAGTGATCTGAAACGCACCGAGGCCCTGGCCAACGGTCAGCAGCAGGCGCTGGCACAGGCCGTCGCGGGAGCCCCGCTCAAGCAGATTCTCGATACCCTGGCCCGCTCTGCGGAAGAGCAGGCAGGTGGCAACATCTGGGCATCGGTCATGCTCATGGATACCGATGGCCTGCACCTGCGCTTTGGCTCGGCCCCCTCGCTCCCCCAATCGTTCAATCAGGCCTTAGAACGTATACTCATTGGCCCCCTCGCCGGCTCCTGTGGGGCTGCCGCGTATACCGGCGCCACGACTATCGTCAGCGATATTGAGAAAGATCCGCGCTGGGTTGAAGCCAAGCCTGTGGTGCTCGGTTATGGTTTCCGCGCCTGCTGGTCTCACCCGATCCTGTCATCCTCTGGAAGAGTATTGGGAACCCTGGCCTATTATTGCAGGGACGCGCGCGAGCCGAGCGGTTCGGAGCAGGAGTCCATGCGCCTGCTGGTCAATACTGCGGCGCTGGTTATCGAGCGCGACCGGGAAACCACGGAACGCAAAGCGGCAGAGTTGGCGCTTCAAGCCAGCGAGCAGCGCTTTCGCTCACTGGTAAATGCTACAGGTGCCATCGTTTGGACGGCTTCGCCTACCCTGGAAATTGTTTCTCCTCAGCCGGACTGGTGTGCCTTTACCGGCCAGACTCAGGAGGAAATGCAGGGGTTTGGCTGGATAAACGTGGTTCACCCGGACGATCAGGAGCCCACCGCAGCGCTGGGAGCCAAAATGTTGCAGGACCGCCAGCCGGTATACGCCCAGTACCGGCTACGCCGGGCCGATGGTCAATATCGCCATGTCAGTGGTTATGCCGTTCCCATTCTTGATACGGAAGGTCAGCTTATCGAATGGGCAGGCAGCTATACGGATGTCACCGAGCAGAAGCTGGCCGAAAGTCGCCTGCACCAGCTGGCCAACCATGACATGCTGACAGGGCTGCCCAATCGGGCGTACCTGAACGAGCATTTGCAGGCTCTGATCAATTTCACGCCGCTTAATAGCTGCCTTGCCATCATGCTGATCGACCTGGACCGCTTCAAGCAGGTCAACGACTCGATGGGACATGATGCAGGCGACACAATGCTGCGCGAAGTGGCGCAGCGATTGAGGGCAGCGGTACCGCAGGGTGATCTGGTGGCGCGCCTGGGTGGCGATGAGTTTGTCGTGGTGGCCCACGCCCCGGAAGGTGAAACCTCCGTTCAAGCGGTGGCTGACGCCATCATCCGGGCGGTTGCGGCTCCGATAGAAATCAATGGCAGCCGTGTTTTTTCCGGTGCGTCGGTAGGGGTAGGACTCTACCCTGAGCATGGCCATACCAAAGAACAACTGGTCCAGCATGCAGATATTGCGATGTATCGTGCCAAGGCGGCAGGAGGCCATTGTTGCCGCATCTTCTCAGAAGAAATGAGTGTCGAAGCCAAAAACCGCATGGTGCTGGAAACAGCGTTGTACCACGCCTTGGAGCAGAATCAGTTTTCGCTTTACTACCAGCCGCGCATTCGGCTGCCTGAGGGCACCCCCCAGGGCGTTGAGGTCTTGATTCGCTGGCATCACCCGGAGCGGGGTTGGATTTCGCCTGTGGATTTCATTCCGATTGCCGAAGAGATTGGGATGATAGACGAGCTGGGACTGTGGGTTCTGCAAAAGGCCTGTCAGGAAATTCACGACCTGTCCAGTCGACTTGGGCAGTCGCTGGAACTGTCCGTGAACCTTTCACCCCTCCAGCTCAAGTCACCACATTTGAAGGACAGGATAGAAGCGATTCTGCACACAACCAAACTGAGACCTTGTCACCTGGAACTCGAGTTGACCGAGGGGGCTTTCATTGAAGACATGGATGCCTCCAATCAGGCGCTCAGAGCGCTGAAAACTTTGGGTGTCAAACTGGCGGTAGACGACCTGGGAACCCGCTATTCCGGCCTGTCCTATCTGAGGCGTTTTCCTATCGATACCGTCAAACTCGACCGCACGCTCATTACTCATCCCGCCGAGGGGCTGGACCGCTACGTGTTCATCAAGGCTATTACCGACATGGCCCATGCCTTGAACCTTGTTGTCGTGGCGGAAGGTGTGGAAGACGAAGAGACGCTCGAGCTGCTCAAGCGCGCGCGTTGCGACGAGGCGCAGGGGTATTTTCTGGCCGAGCCACTGCCTCTGGAAGGCTTGTTCGATTTTCTGTCAGCAGCGCGGCACTCCCTGGCCTAACCTTCACGGTTTTCTTCAGTAACCGTTTAGATGACCCGACCTGCAAGGTGCTAGAGTGGCATGCAGGTACGTTAGAGGGGATTGCTATGAAGTGGGCAATTCTGGCGGTTGCGGTCTCAAGCCTGAGCGGCGTTACCCATGCCCAGGCAGACACCATACTCAAATGCGTCGACAAGACAGGCCAGATCACGTTTACACAAGGCCATTGCCCATCTGATCAATCCCTGGCCGACCGTATCGAAGTTGATAACCCTCCGCCAAGAGGCAGTGGCCCGGTCACCCGTATGGCCGACCCGACGCCACCACCGGTAGTGGAAAAGCCCAGCATCAAGCCTCGGGACGAGACGTCTCAGTCAAGCACTCGTACACCATCAGACGCTGATCGTTATTACGATCTCGACGATGATGACTATGATGCCCTGCCACCGATCCGGCAGGACCGCTACTATCCCTATCCAGATCCCTATTACGATTATGGCGGACACCGTCCGCCCTGGCATCATTACCCCAGGCCAACCCCGCCAGCGCCCCAGCCAGCCCCTGAGCCCGCACCGCGCCCCAGCGTAACAGAGCGTGGACGCGCCGCGATCGAGCAGAAAAAGGCGCAGGTAGAAGCACAGAAAGCCGAGCGTAAACGCCTGCTCGATCAGCGCTAGGGCTCATTCCTGAGTGCCGCTCTAGCCTCCCGCGTAACCTTCCCGGCATTCTTCCCGGTTGTTGGTTTTGAATAGGCGATACAGGTAAACGAGTACAATCACTGCCAGAACTATTTTGGAGGCCGGATCCAAAAGCGTCGCGACACGCTCGTATTCAGCATTCAGCAGGTAACCCGCCAGTGTCAGCACCGTTGTCCAGATCAGAGAACCCGCCAGGGTATATCCGGCGAAGCGACGAAACGGCATATGGGCAATACCGGCCGGTACAGAAATCAGGGTACGGATTGCCGGTACCAGGCGGCCAAAGAAGACAGCCTTACTGCCATGCGACCTGAACCAGAGAGAGGCCTCACTGACGTCCTTGGCCGAAAGAGTCAGCCAGCGCCCGTAACGCTGCGCCAGCTTGCGCATGCGCGCCTCTCCCCATACCGCACCAGCGTAATACCACGGTAGCGCGCCCAGAAAGGACCCCAGCGTTCCCGCCAGCACCACACCGATGAAATTCAGCTCCCCTCTCGCCGCTAGAAACCCTGCCAGCGGCATAATGACCTCCGATGGAATCGGCGGAAACACGTTTTCCAGAAACATGAGCAAAAGAATGCCCAGGTAACCCCCCTGTTGAATCAACCCTGTGATCGCGTCAAACACGCAAAAGCCCTCGGTAAAAGAAGAAGGTATAGGCAACCTGGCTGCTGGATCTGCATGGCATGACTGCTGAAGTGCTTGCCATGAAGCCCGGCGGGATTGGAGTTGTGAATGCCAAGCGCCTGCCATCAGAACAAGGCCTAAGACCCTGGATACTGGTAAAGTTAGGCCGTGGGACTTTCGTCTTTATTACTGAACGTTAACGCCATGCCCAAGGCGCATGGCAGCAGCCTGTCCTATCGCCCGTCTCTTTTATGGGATGAAGACTGTGCGGCGCATCACCGGAACAGTACACTTGCCGCCTTTTGCGGAACCGCTACATGAGCCAGCCGGACGCCTCTCCCTCCCGCCATGAACTGGTCTACGGTCTCGACGATCGGCCTCGCCTGCCTATCGCCCTGCTCGCTGCGTTGCAGCATCTGCTGGCGATTATCGTGCCCATCGTCACTCCAGGCCTTCTAATCTGCCAGGCACTGGGTGTCTCACCACGGGATACCAACCTGATCGTGTCCATGTCCCTGGTGATTTCAGGCATTGCCACGTTCATCCAGTGTCGCCGTTTCGGCCCGTTCGGGGCAGGGCTACTAATCGTTCAGGGTACCAGCTTCAACTTTGTCGGCCCCTTGATCGCTGGCGGCGCGCTGATGGTCAAGCAAGGCTCGCCGGTCGAAGCCGTAATGGCTGCCATTTTTGGCGTGGTCATGGCGGGCTCTTTCGTCGAGATGGGTATCTCCCGGATATTGCCTTTCGTTAAGCGCCTGATTACTCCGCTGGTAACCGGCATCGTGGTGCTGATGATCGGTCTTACCTTGATCAAGGTCGGACTCATCAGTATGGGCGGCGGCTTCTCAGCCATGAGCCAGGGCACCTTTGCCAACGGCGAGAATCTGCTGCTGTCCGGTGTGGTGCTGGCAATCATCGTCGTGCTCAACCGCGTTCGCGTGGTATGGGTGCGTAGCGCGGCCATCGTCATTGCGCTCCTGGTCGGCTACGGCCTGGCGGCCTATCTGGGACGTCTGGACTTTACCGGCATGCATGAAGCTCCTCTGTTCCAGGTGCCGGTTCCCCTGCATTTTGGGCTGGGTTTTTCCTGGGCACTGTTCGTTCCCATGTTAGTGATCTATCTCGTCACCTCCCTGGAAGCCATCGGTGACGTGACCGCAACCAGTAAAGTGTCCCGCCAGCCGGTAGAGGGTCCGGTCTGGATGGCTCGGATCAAGGGCGGTGTACTGGTCAATGGAGCCAATTCCTTGTTGGCCGGACTGTTCAACAGCTTTCCCAGCTCGATCTTTGCGCAAAACAACGGCGTGATCCAATTGACGGGCATCGCCAGCCGCCACGTGGGGCTGTGGATTGCCGTCTTTCTCGTTCTGCTCGGCCTGTTTCCAGCCGTTGCTGGCATTATTCAGGCCGTACCAGAGCCAGTATTGGGTGGCGCCGCACTGGTGATGTTTGGCGCCGTTGCAGCTTCGGGGATCAACATTCTGGCCGGCATTCAGCTGGACCGCCGTGCCCTGTTGATTATTGCCGTTTCCCTGGCACTGGGTCTGGGTGTGTCCCAGGTCCCTGAGTTTCTCGCCCACATGCCGGCAGCGCTACGTGATGTGCTGAATTCAGGTGTGGCCACAGGAGGGCTTTGCGCTCTGATCATGAACTGGTTCCTGCCAGACAGCACCAAAGACATAGCGCAGAAATAAAGGACGCTTGTGATCGACGCCTGCATTGGGCGTCGATCACACTCATTCAACCCTTACACACTTTATCGGTCAAAGGTTACACAGACCCAGCCTGTGCAAGGGAGAACCATGCCTGCCTCCAACCATCCGATTTTTCGCATTGGCGTTATTGCCGATACGCACAATCTCCTGCGTCCCGGCGCATTGAGTGCACTTGAAGGGAGCGACCATATCATCCATGCCGGTGATATCGGCAAGCCCGAAATCCTTGAGCGACTTCGGGAAATAGCTCCCCTTACCGTCGTCCGCGGCAATAACGACACGGACGACTGGGCCCAGACCCTACCTGAAACAGCTACGCTTCGTTTTGGCGAGGTCGACCTCTACGTGATCCACATCCTCCAGGATCTGGTGATTGATCCGGCGGCCGAAGGTATTCGCGTCGTAATCTGCGGGCATTCACATAAGCCAAAACGGGAGGAGCGCGAGGGCGTACTCTACTTCAACCCAGGCAGCCCTGGCCCTCGCCGCTTCAAGCTGCCTGTCTCTCTGGGACGCCTGACCATACAGGGTACTGAGGTCAACGCCGAACTCATTACCCTGGAAGTCTAGTCAGGGCCTTCACAGCGAAGGTCTGGCCAGCGGCGCCGGGCTGCGATGACGCTGCCCGGCACAGGCAAAGTAGATCACCCCACCAAGTGCCGAACCGGTAAACCAGCCGTAATCGTAAAACCAGGTCATGACGCCCGTTGTCAACGCCATGAGCGTCAGCACGACAGGAATACCGAACGCAACGAAACCCGCCACGTTGTAGGCTGGGTAATAGTCGTCACGGTATAACCCGGCCAGATCAAGCTGCTGCTTTTTCACGATGAAGTAGTCCACCACCATGATGCCGGCGATGGGTCCCAGAAGACTGGAGTACCCCAGCAGCCAGTTCGAATACACGCTCTCTAGGCTGACATCCGAGACAATCCAGCCTAGTTTCTTGAGCAGTTCATGGGCCATCAGCGCCAGGCCCACCAACCCAGTTATCAATACGGCTCGGGTCCGATTGATGAGCCGGGGCGCAAGATTCTGGAAATCATTCGTGGGCGAAACGATATTGGCAGCTGTATTGGTCGACAGCGTCGCAACTACGATCAAGGCCATGGCCAGGGCAACCCAAACAGGGCTCTGGATATGACCAATAAGCGAAACCGGATCAGACACCGTCTCGCCCACCAGGGCCGCCGAAGCGGCCGTCATTACCACGCCCAGGGAGGCAAACAGGAACATGGTGACCGGCAGGCCAATTACCTGCCCTATGATCTGATCCTTCTGGCTTCTGGCATAGCGACTGAAGTCTGGAATGTTTAACGAGAGAGTCGCCCAGAAACCCACCATGGCAGTCAGGCCTGCCAGAAAATATTTGGTCACCCCCTCGCCTTCCGGTCGTTTGGCTGGCTGGGACAGGAGCTCCGTCATCGACACATGGGGCATCGCCCACATCAGAAGACCGACCCCGACAAGTAACAGGAGCGGCGCAGACAAGGTCTCCAGCCACTTGATCGACTCGGCGCCTCGAATGACCACCCATAGATTGGCCGTCCAGAACACCATGAAGCCAATGACCTCACCCGTACTGCCCAAGGCCTTCCAGCCCTCGAAAAGTGACCCGAGAAACAGGTGAATCGCCAAACCGCCAAACATCGTCTGGATGCCAAACCAGCCGCAGGCCACGACTGCTCGAATCAGGCAGGGCACGTTCGAGCCCAGAATGCCAAAGGAGCTGCGCAGAAGGACTGGAAAAGGAATCCCGTACTTGGTGCCTGGAAACGCGTTCAATGTCAGGGGAATCAGCACGATCAGGTTGGCCAGCAGAATGGTAACCAGCGCCTCGCCCACTGATAATCCAAAGTAAGCCGTCAGTACGCCACCCAGGGTGTACGTGGGTACGCAGATGGCCATGCCCACCCACAGCGCTGCGATATGCCACTTATTCCAGGAACGCTCCGCTACCTGAGTAGGCGCCATGTCGTGGTTATAGCGTGGGCTGTCCAGAACATCCGAGCCGGCATGAAGCTCATGAAGACCATCGCGCACAATCACTTCGGATCTGTTGTATGGCATGGCATGCTCTCCCTGTTTTCTCTCATAGGGGGTGAGTAGGTCCTGCTAGCAGGCTGATCGCCCTTTCTCTCAATAAGCGTGCCGGAACCGTGATCGAAAATAGTCAGGGGAGCGGGCCTTGCGCTAAGTCATTGATATCGCACCTGGAATATTGGTTTGCCTAGCAAGGAAATGACAGCTGATCACCGAAGCGAAGCGTCCTAACAGCATTGTCAGGAATCAAACTGGTGCAGAAAAAAGCAGTGTGATCGCTTGCACGCGTTGCAAAAGCAACCAACTCATTGATTAAGTTCAGAAAAGCCAAGCCATAGCCTGTGCAACAATTTGGTGAGCGGCGATCACCAAGGCAGCGCCGGATACCCTTTATTCCTGACAGCTACGTTAGGAATGCTCAAGGCTCCAGACCAATTCCGCGCAGGACAACCGCCGTCACTGTCTGTACAGCCTGCTCGAACTGGCGATCGCTCAAGGGCGTATGACCGTTGATTAGGTCGATCTGATAATTGAAGTCTGCATAGTGCTGAGTCGAGGCCCAGATCATGTAGAGCAGATAAGCCGGCTCTACCGGCAGGATACGTTTGTCATCCACCCACTGCTTGATCTTGGCCTGTTTGAGTCTGGCCCACTCCATCAGGTGTTCATCCAGAGCGGCCCCCAGCAGCGGTGCACCATGCATGATTTCGTTGGCCCAGATCTTTGAGCCATAGGGACGCGTACGGGAGTGGTTCATCTTGGCGCGGATATAGCTCGTCAGCACTACCCGGGGGTCATCGAACTGCTCGAAACAGATGGCATCCTGTTTCCAGAGTTCCAGTAATCCGAGCACCACCTCACGGTATAGGTCATCCTTGGTCGAGAAGTAATAATGCAGGTTCGACCGCGGCAGCTCTGCTTCCTGGGCAATATCGCCCATGGAAGCAGCACCAAACCCTTTCTCGGCAAACACCTTTTCGGCAGCCAGCAATATCTTCTGCGTATTCCTGCGGCGGATCTCGATCTTGTGATTAGCCATGGCATTTCCGATACGAGCAGTAAACGCCAAGGCTACTCCAAGGTCTGTCGCGAACCTAGAGCGACTCAGGCGCCCTTTTCTTCATCCTTGAATTGATCTTCGATGTACGTGATCTTCGTCTTGCCATGGGGAGTCGGATTACCCTCCTCGTCCAGGTTGACGAAGACGATCTTGTCGATGGTCAGAATGCTCTTGCGGGTAATCTTGTTGCGGACTTCACAGCGCAGGGTAATAGAGCTGCGGCCAAATTCAGTAGCCGTGATCCCTAGCTCGATGATGTCACCGATACGCGATGCGCTAACAAAATTGATCTCGGAAATATATTTGGTGACGACCCGCTGGTTGCCCAACTGAACGATGGCATAAATCGCAGCCTCTTCGTCTATCCACTTCAGCAGGCTGCCGCCAAACAGAGTGTTGTTGGCGTTCAGATCCTCGGGCTTTACCCACTTGCGTGTATGGAAATTCATGTCGTCTCCTTGAGTAATAGCGGTCCACAAGCTTAACCCCTTCCGCCGGTTAGAGAAGCCATCGAAGCGGTCGTTCCTCTCTATGCAGTCAATTACTGATCATCATGAATCCGGTACACCTACAAAGCCTGAGGATTGCCCGCTATACTTCGAGCCCATGGCGATTTTCAAATCGCTACCCGCCATCCTACCGAGGGGCGCTGCAGCAGGGTTTCCCTGTCAGGCTCGGGGGAGCGTAGCCGCAGGCCTGGCCTGCACACGCATCAACGGCGCCCATTCGCATTTACAGCTGTCCTGCAGCGGCACGTTATCGCCGGGGCAGCCAACAACTTAGAACGAATGGAGAGCTTAATGAGCGCTGTTATCACGCCCGCTGGTTTCAACGACTACAAGGTTGCCGACATTTCCCTGGCTGACTGGGGCCGCCGCGAAATCATCATCGCCGAGTCCGAAATGCCTGCCCTGATGGCCCTGCGTCGCAAGTACGCCGGCGAGCAACCGCTCAAGGGTGCCAAGATTCTGGGCTGCATCCACATGACCATCCAGACTGCCGTGCTGATCGAAACACTGGTCGCGCTGGGCGCAGAAGTGCGTTGGTCCTCCTGCAACATCTTCTCTACCCAGGATCAGGCCGCTGCCGCCATTGCCGCTGCCGGTATTCCGGTCTTTGCCTGGAAAGGTGAAACCGAAGAAGAATACGAGTGGTGCATCGAGCAGACCATCCTGAAAGATGGCCAGCCTTGGGATGCCAACATGGTCCTGGACGATGGTGGCGACCTGACCCAGATCCTGCATGACAAGTATCCGCAGGCCCTGGAAAAGATTCACGGCGTTACTGAAGAAACCACCACTGGTGTACATCGCCTGCAGGACATGCTGAAGAAAGGCACCCTGAAGATCCCGGCGATCAACGTCAATGACTCCGTTACCAAGAGCAAGAACGACAACAAGTACGGCTGCCGTCACAGCCTGAACGACGCCATCAAGCGCGCCACCGACCACCTGCTCTCCGGCAAGCAGGCGCTGGTTGTCGGCTATGGCGACGTAGGCAAGGGTTCTGCTGCCTCCCTGCGCCAGGAAGGCATGATCGTGAAAGTGTCCGAAGTCGACCCGATCTGTGCCATGCAGGCCTGCATGGACGGCTATGAAGTCGTTTCGCCCTACAAGAATGGTCAGAACGATGGCACCGAAGCTTGCGTTGATGCCGACCTGCTGGGCAAGATCGACCTGATCGTCACCACAACCGGCAACGCCAACGTCTGCGACGCCAATATGTTGAAAAAGCTGAAGAAGCGCGCCGTGGTGTGCAACATCGGCCATTTCGACAATGAAATCGATACAGCCTTCATGCGCAAGAACTGGGGCTGGGAAGAAGTGAAGCCGCAGGTTCACAAGATTCACCGCACCGGTAAGGACATCGATCCGGCCAACGATGATTATTTGATCCTGCTGGCCGAAGGTCGCCTGGTCAACCTAGGCAACGCGACCGGCCATCCAAGCCGCATCATGGACGGCTCCTTTGCCAACCAGGTTCTGGCGCAGATGCACTTGTTCAATGAGAAGTTTGCCGACCTTCCTGTAGTCGAAAAGACCAAGAACGTCACGGTCATGGTTCTGCCCAAGAAGCTGGACGAAGAAGTGGCGCTGGAAATGGTCAAGGGCTTCGGCGGTGTCGTGACACGTCTGACCAAAGAACAGGCGGACTACATCGGCGTTGAGCAGGACGGCCCGTTCAAGCCGGAAACCTATCGCTACTAAGCGGTAGGCAACAATCGACACGGAGAAGGTTTTCCCCTTCTCCTCGGCAGTTCAGGACAACACCGCCCAAGCGGCGGTGTTTCTTGAGGAAGCGCCAATGCGCTCCAGGGATTACCCATGACTCGTACCACACCCAACGTCAGTTTCGAGTTCTTCCCGACGAAGACCGAAGCCGGCCACGAAAAATTGCTCAATACTGCTCGCCAGCTGGCCGGCTACTCCCCAGAATTCTTCTCCTGCACTTATGGTGCTGGCGGCTCGACCCGGGATCGTACCCTCAATACCGTTCTTCAGCTCGACAGCGAGATTCGGATTCCTACAGCGCCCCACCTCTCCTGCGTAGGCGACTCCAAGGCCGAATTACGGGACCTGCTGATTCGCTACCGTGAAGCGGGCATCACGCGTATCGTGGCACTACGCGGTGATCTTCCTTCCGGCATGGGGATTTCCGGCGGCGAACTGCGTTACGCCAACGAGTTGGTTAGCTTTATCCGCGAAGAAACCGGTGATCATTTTCACATTGAAGTTGCCGCTTATCCGGAAGTTCATCCGCAGGCACGTAACTTCGAAGCCGATCTCGCCAATTTTGTTCGCAAAATCAAGGCTGGAGCCAACGGCGCGATCACACAATACTTTTTTAATGCCGACAGCTACTTTCATTTTGTCGACAGAGCGTGCAAGCTAGGCGCAGACGTACCCATCATTCCTGGCATCATGCCGATTACCAACTACAGCAGCCTGGCTCGCTTTTCCGAAGCCTGTGGCGCCGAAATCCCACGCTGGATTCGCAAGCAGTTGGAAGCGTATGCTGACGATGTCAAAAGCATTCAGGCGTTTGGCCAGGAAATCGTGACAGATATGTGTGAACGCTTGTTGGCTGGCGGAGCGCCTGCCCTGCACTTCTACACATTGAATCAGGCTGCACCCAGTCTGGCTATTTGGAATAACCTTGGCTTTAAAAGCTGAACATCATCGCCTGGAGCCATTTTCCAGCCTTCCACCCAGCGCAGGGCGGTAGCGTGTGGAGAAGACGAACACATTATTGTCGTCAGTTTCAGGCGAAACCGCGCCCCAACGTCGGCGGGACGCCGACTTAGTAGACAGGAACCCCGCATGTCCTTCACTTCCCTCGGTCTCTCCGAGGCCCTATCCCGCGCAGTAAACGACGCGGGTTATGTCAACCCGACTCCCGTTCAACAACGGGCCATTCCCGCTGTACTGCAAGGCCGTGACCTGATGGTTGCCGCCCAGACCGGTACTGGCAAGACGGGTGGATTCGCCCTCCCCGTTCTCGAGCGGCTCTTTCCGAACGGACAACCTGACGGCAAAAAAGCCGGTCCGCGCCAAGCCCGCGTGCTGGTATTGACGCCTACCCGGGAGCTGGCCGCCCAAGTGCATGATAGTTTCAAGATCTATGCACGCGACCTTCCCATGCGTAGCACCTGCATCTTTGGTGGTGTTGGCATGAAGCCCCAGGTCACTGCGCTCTCTAAGGGCCTTGACGTCCTGGTAGCGTGCCCTGGTCGCCTTCTGGACCTCGCCGGTCAGAATACTGTCGATCTGTCAGCCGTTGAAATTCTCGTGCTGGACGAAGCTGACCGCATGCTCGACATGGGCTTCATTCACGACGTGAAGAAGGTTCTCGCCCTGCTTCCCAAAGAACGGCAGAACCTGCTGTTTTCGGCAACGTTCTCCAAGGACATTACCGATCTGGCCGACAAGCTCCTGCGTAATCCCGAGCGCATCCAGGTCACGCCGCCAAACACCACGGTCGAGCGTATCGAGCAGCGTATCTTCCGTATTGCCGCCGCCCAGAAACGCGCCTTGCTGGCTCACCTGATTACCGTTGGTGCTTGGGAACAAGTGCTGGTTTTCACACGAACCAAGCATGGTGCCAACCGCCTGGCCGAGTACCTGAACAAGAACGGCCTTCCGGCTGCGCCGATCCATGGAAACAAGAGTCAGAACGCACGCACCAAAGCGCTGGCCGATTTCAAGGACAACGCCATTCGTGTACTCGTGGCAACCGATATTGCCGCTCGCGGCCTGGATATCGACCAGCTTCCCCATGTCGTCAACTTCGAGTTGCCGAACGTAGAAGAAGACTATGTACACCGCATAGGCCGTACGGGTCGTGCGGGTCGTAGCGGCGAAGCCATTTCTCTTGTATCTCCCGACGAGGAGAAATTGCTGCGCGCCATCGAGCGCTTGACCAAGCAGAATATCCTCGACGGCGATATGCAGGGTTTTGATCCTGCCAGCGCACCGGTTGAAAAAGTGGAAGCACGCGAACCACGCGAGCCTCGTCGGCAGGCACGTCAGCCACGCGCGCCTCGCAAAGAACAACCTGCCAGAACAGCGAACGGCGAAACTTCAGCTGGGCACGCAGCACCGCAACAGCAGGAAGAACGTCAGGCACATCAACCACGCCGTGGTCGCCAGCAGAGCCAGGATCAGGAACAGGCACGTGCGGGTAGAAACAAGCCACGCCAGGAGCGCAGCGGCGAGCGTCAGCCCCAGCAGACACCCCAGCGCTCCCAGAATCGAGATCCGGAAGAGTTTCTGGATGACGATTTCGATAACTTTGGTAACCGGGTTGATTATGTCAGTCCTTACCAAGGCAAGAATCGTCGTAATGGTGGTCCGCGCCGTCCAGGTCAAGGGCAACCGCCGCGTACCCATAGCCAAGGCGCAGCGACTTCAGGCGCTACGGCTCAAGCACGCCCGCCTCGTCCTAGACAAGGTACGGCCAATGCTAGCAACGCGCCTGCAACCGACAGTCGTGGCCCAGCTCAGAACAAGCGTCGCAACAAGCCGGCCGGACAACGTCCCCGTCAGGAGAATCGTCCTTACCAGCCACGCGAACCCCGTGAGCCGCGTCCCGCTATGACAGAGGAGCGTGCACCCAGCAAGCCGCAACCCCGCATTCTGCACAAGCCTTCTCGTGCAGACCGCATGCTGACGCCTGAGCAGTTGGATTCGCTCCAGGTTCGTCCAAAGGCTGAAAAGCCTGCCTTGCTGACACGCAATCGCTCGGCTGACGCTGACGCTTGATGTGTTTCCCTCCAGCGCAGGATGGAGGGAAACACAGGCATAAAAAAGCCGACTCAATCGAGTCGGCTTTTTCGTGTCCGCCTTATTAGCGTCTAGGCGTAGCGGTCGGCGTTGCACTGACGTTGTTATCCGTCGTACGCTCCAACCAGCCACCGCCTAACGCCTTGTACAGCGTCACACTGCTGCTGAGCTGATTAAGGCGGTCTGCAAGCAACTGCTCCTGAGCCGAATACAAGGAACGCTGCGCATCAAGCACGGTCAGGTAGTTATCGATGCCCTGACGGTAACGCTTCTCAGCCAGATCGTAATACTCCTGACTTGCCGTCACTAGATCACGCTGGGCCTGAAGCTGGTCATCATAGGTTCCCTGTGCGGCAAGAGAATCAGACACTTCCCGGAAGGCTGTCTGGATGGCTTTCTCATACGCAGCGATATTGATGTCCTTCTGGATCTTGGCCGCATCAAGGCTTGCCTTCAGACTACCGGCGGTAAAGATCGGGATATTGATGCTGGGTGCGAACGTCCAGTATCCCGAATGGGCATCAAACAAGCCAGAAAGCTCACTGCTACCCGTACCGCCCTGTGCCGTCAGGCTGATGCTCGGAAAGAACGCTGCGCGAGCCGCACCGATATTAGCATTAGCTGCCTTGAGGTTAAGCTCGGCCTGCAAAACATCCGGACGGCGCTGCAACAACTGCGACGGCAAGCCAGCTGGCAGCTTGGCCAGTAGGTCATTGTCATCTAGGCTCTTGCCGGCTGGTAGATCGGTCGGCAAGGGTGCGCCCAACAGCAACCCCAGCGCATTGCGATCCTGCGCCTCCTGACGAGTGTACTGCGCAAGACTCGCCCGAGCGCCTTCCAGCGCCGTACGGGACTGACGTAGATCCAGACCGCTACCCACCCCATTATCCAGCAGACGCTTGGTCAGATCGAATGAGCGCTGATAAGCGTCCAGTGTATCGCGGGTAAGCTGGAGCAGTTTCTGATCGGTTTTCCAGGTGAAGTAGGCGTTGGCCACTTCGGAAATCAGGCTGATCTGCGTACTGCGCCGCGCCTCAACGGTTGCAAAATAACTTTGCAAGGCCTGCTCATTCAGACTGCGCAGCCGACCAAACAGATCCAGCTCATAGGCCGACATGCCAAGCGTTACCGTGTATTGGCTGTTGATCGAGCCGCTACGAGAGCTTCCCGCGCCAGCTTGGCCGGTGCTCTGCAACAATTCTTGAATCGCCGCTGCCGAGCTCATGTCTGCTGGCGTACGCGTCCGCGAACCATTGGCATTGACGCCAATGGTCGGGAACAGCTCTGCACGCTGGATACGATACTGAGCCTGATACAGGCGAACATTCAGAGCCGCCTGCCGCAGATCACGGTTGTTATCCAGAGCGACTTGAATCAGACGCTGCAATTGCGGATCGCTGTAGAACTCACGCCAGCCGATGTCAGCCGTGTATTCCGAACCACTGCTGGTTGGATTGCCCTTGTACGCCTCGCCTTGCGGCCAGGCGTTTTCAACAGGCGATGCAGGCCGCTCGTAGTCGGGAATCAGGGTGCAGCCCGAAAGCAGCACTGCACCTATTGCGATGGATAAAAGAGACTTCTTCATACTCAATGTCTTCCCTCGGCGCCTGATTCCTGATCACGTGAAGCCTTGTCCTTGAACAGACTGCTGACCACGACGTAGAACATGGGAATCCAGAAGATCGCCAAAACGGTTGCGGTTACCATCCCGCCAATCACGCCCGTACCAACCGCATGCTGACTACCGGAGCTGGCACCATTGGAGATGGCCAGCGGAACCACGCCCAAGATAAAGGCCATGGACGTCATGATAATCGGGCGTAGACGCATCCGTGCGGCTTCTACGGCGGCATCGACGATGTTCTTGCCGCCCTCGTGCAATTCCTTGGCAAACTCCACGATCAGAATCGCGTTCTTGGCTGACAAACCAATGGTGGTTAGCAGGCCCACCTGGAAGAACACGTCGTTTGCCAAGCCTCGGAAGTAGGTAGCCAGGAGCGCACCGATCACGCCCAGCGGCACTACCAGAATGACCGCAATCGGGATCGACCAGCTCTCATACAATGCTGCTAGGCAGAGGAAGACCACTACCAGGGACAAGGCATACAAGGCAGGTGCCTGCGAACCTGAAAGTCGTTCTTCATACGACATGCCGGTCCAGGCAATACCAACGCCCTGCGGTAGCTCCTTGGCCATGTTCTCGATTTCGGTCATGGCATCGCCCGTACTGTAACCAGGCGCAGGAGAGCCCTGGATCTCGACAGACGAGATACCGTTATAACGCTCGAGCTTGGGTGAGCCGTAGACCCACTCGCCATGGGCAAAGGCCGATACCGGCACCATCTCGCCATTGCTGTTACGTACGTACCACTTGCTCAGATCTTCCGGGTTCATCCGTGAGTCGGCTTCGCCCTGTACATACACACGCTTTACGCGGCCTCTGTCGATGAAGTCATTGACGTAACTGGAGGCCCAGGCAATTGACAAGGTCTGGTTGATATCGGTCTGGGACAGACCTAGCGCACGGGCCTTTTCATCGTCGATGATCAGCTTGTACTGCGCTTCGTCATTCAAACCATTGGGGCGAGTCTGAGTCAGCTTCGGATTTTGTGCCGCCATGCCCAACAATTGATTCCGCGCCTCCATCAACTTCTCATGGCCAAGGCCGGAGTTGTCCTGAAGATAGAAGTCGAAACCGGTAGCGTTACCCAGCTCAAGTACCGCTGGCGGAACGATAGCGAAGATCATGGCATCCTTGATCTGCGACAGATAACCCATGGCGCGTCCGGCTACAGCACTGGCGCGATCCTTGGCATCCGGACGTTCCTCCCATGGCTTGAGCTGAACGAACGCAAGGCCGGAGCTCTGACCACGGCCGGCAAAGCTGAAGCCGTTGACCGTGAACATGGAGCTGACTGCCGACGGCTCGTTTTTCATTATCATTTCACGCATCTGATCCAGCGCAACCTGAGTACGGGCCGCAGACGAGCCGGTCGGCGTAGTCACCTGCACGAAAATCACACCCTGGTCTTCTTCAGGCAGAAAAGATGATGCAATGCGGGTAAACATGAATACCATGCCAGCCAAGATCACGACGTACACCAGCAGGAACGGTACCTTGTGACGGATAACAGTAGCGACACTGCGTTCATAACGGTTCACGCCACTGTCGAACTTGCGGTTGAACCAGCCAAAGAAGCCACGCTTCTCGTGATGATTCTTGTCGACCGGCTTGAGGATCGTGGCACACAGCGCTGGCGTCAGGATCAGAGCGACCAGCACCGATAGGGCCATAGCGGAAACAATTGTGATCGAGAACTGCCGATAGATCACCCCGGTCGACCCGCCAAAGAAGGCCATCGGCACGAATACCGCTGACAGCACCAGAGCAATACCCACCAGCGCGCCCTGGATCTGGTCCATGGACTTGCGGGTCGCTTCCTTGGGACTCAGCCCCTCTTCTGCCATGACCCGTTCGACGTTTTCCACCACAACGATGGCATCGTCCACGAGCAGACCAATCGCCAGCACCATCCCGAACATGGTTAGGATATTGATGGTAAAGCCTGACGCAAACAGGATACCGAACGTACCCAGCAGAACGACCGGAACTGCAATAGTCGGGATCAAAGTGGCTCGGAAGTTCTGAAGGAACAGATACATCACGAGGAATACGAGCAGAATCGCCTCGCCCAGTGTCTTGACCACCTCATGAATGGAGGCAGTTACTACAGGTGTGGTGTCGTACGGATACACCACTTCCATACCTTCGGGCATGAACGGCTTGAGTCGTTCAATGGTCGCACGAACGGCCTTGGACGTATCCAGAAGGTTGGCCCCAGTTGCCAGACGCAGCGCCATACCCGACGCAGGCTTGCCGTTGAACTGAGCGTCGATCGAATAATTTTCACCGCCCAGCTCGATACGTGCGACGTCACGCAGCCGCACCTGGGAACCATCGGGATTGACCTTCAGGAAAATGTTACCGAACTGCTCTGGGGTTTCCAGACGGGTACGGCCAATGATCGTAGCGGTGAGCTGCTGGTTTTCAACGGCAGGCAGACCGCCCAGAGAGCCCGAAGCCAACTGGACGTTCTGGCTCTGAATAGCATTGGAAACATCGCCAGGAATTAACTGATATTTATTCAGTTTAGCCGGATCCAGCCAGATACGCATGGCGTACTGCGAGCCGAAGATCTGGAAATCACCTACACCCGGGGTCCGCGCGATGGGGTCACGCATGTTGGATACGATGTAGTTGGACAGATCTTCACGAGTCAGGGAGTCGTTGTTTGACACCAGACCCACCACCAGCATGAAGTTACGCTGATACTTGGCCACCCGAAGGCCCTGCTGCTGCACCTCCTGAGGCAGAAGCGGTGTCGCCAGCTGCAGCTTGTTCTGTACCTGAACCTGCGCAATATCCGGGTCCGTGCCTTGGTTAAAGGTCACGATAATGGTCATGCTGCCGTCGGAATTGGACTCTGAAGAGAGATAACGCAGGTTGTCGATCCCGTTCATCTGCTGCTCGATGACCTGGACGACCGTATCCTGAACGGTCTGTGCCGACGCGCCGGGATAGCTCACCTGGATCGAAACAGCCGGTGCCGCGATGTTTGGGTACTGGTTGATCGGTAGGTTAAGAATGGCGAGACCGCCCGCCAGCATGATCACCAGGGCAAGTACCCAGGCGAAAATGGGGCGGTCAATAAAGAATCTTGACATCGACAGCGGCTCCCTTATTGCTGCTTGTCGGCACTACCCTGCTGAGCAGGTTGTGCCGAATCGCCAGGCCCAGCCACATTGGTGGCCGGCTTGGTCGTAACCGAAGCACCCGGGCGAATACGCTGCAGGTTTTCCGTAATCAATTGGTCGCCCGCCTTCAGGCCATCGGAGATCAGCCAGTTGGTGCCGATCGTACGCTCGGTCTTCACGGTACGCTGCTCAACCTTGTTGTCCGGCGTAACGACCATCGCTACGGCATTACCTCTCAGGTCGCGCGATATGCCCTGCTGTGGCGCCAGGATAGCCGTCTGACGGACTCCTTCCTGCAGTTGCGCACGTACGAACATGCCTGGCAGCAACAAACGGTCAGGGTTGGGGAATTCTGCACGAATGGTAACCGAGCCGGTTCCCTGATCCACGGACACCTCAGAGAACTGAAGCTTGCCCAGATGCTTGTATTCGGAGCCGTCTTCCAGCATCAGCTTCACCTGGGCGGCATCGTCACCCGCCCGCTTGATCAGACCGCTGTCCAACTCGCGCCGCAGACGAAGCATCTCGGTGCTGGATTGCGTCACATCCACGTAAATGGGGTCAAGCTGGTTGATGGTAGCCAAGGCAGTAGTCTGATCGGCAGTTACCAACGCACCCTCAGTTACCAGTGAGCGGCTGATCTGTCCTGAAATCGGTGCCGTTACCTTGGTATAGGCTAAATTGATCTCCGCAGTACGCAAATCAGCCCTGGCAGTCTCCACCTGGGCTTCGTTCTGCTTGAGAGTCGCCTGGGCGTCATCCGCTTCCTGGCGGCTGATCGCTTCGTCCTTTACCAAGGCAGCATAGCGCTGGGCCTTGAGCCGGTTGGACGCCATGGTCGCCTGCGCCTGTGCCAAGGTGGCCTTGGCTGCATTCAGGTTGGCCTGATAGGTGCGAGGATCGATCTGATAGAGCTGCTGGCCAGCCTTGACCTCAGAACCTTCCTTGAAGTAACGCTTTTGGAGAATACCACCGACCTGAGGTCTGACTTCCGCTACACGGAATGCCGAGGTCCGGCCAGGTAATTCAGTGGTCAGAGTAACAGGCTGTTCCTTGAGCGTAACCACGCCCACTTCAACCGCTTGAGGCTGTTGTTGCTGAGCCTGCTGATCCTGATCCTGCTTACCGCATCCATTGAGCGTCAGCGTCGCCAGCAATAAAACCGGGACAAAATAAGCATGCGCCGACTTGATGTGCATATCGGAGTCCTTGAACAAAACCTTTGAATAGGGTGCTAGGCAACGCGACGCTATGCGGCCGCATCATTCTTGGCAGATTCTTGTGATCACCCAATATACTTACGTACATGGTTGTTTGTAAACAGGAACAAGTCGCCTGCGGGGACTTATCCAAGCGATTGAAAAAACCATTTGGCATCTTGCTCCTGAGCTTTCAACAGACCCGCATTCGATGTGATGCGTTTCATGGTTAACAGGCTAGAGCACTGCTGAACTTGGTTATTTAGCCTAGACAGTGTGCAGAAGTTATGAAGATTTAAAGGCTATTATCACGTTTGTCAGACTAGGCCCATAAAAAAAGCGCAGCCCTTGCGGAACTGCGCTTTGTGTATCGAAATATTTAGTTACTGGCGTACACCTTCCAGTGACAGGGTCAACTCAACCTCTTGCGAAGCCGGACCCAGGTCACGTTGGATGTTGAAATCCTTGAGCTTGAGCTTGGTCGAGCCTTCAAATCCGGCGCGGTAGCCACCCCACGGGTCATTGCCCTGCCCCATCAGCTTGGCCTTGATCACGACAGGCTTGGTCACGCCGTTGAGCGTCAGATTGCCTTCGATGTCAGCTGCATTATCACCTGTCGGCGTCACCTTAGTGGACTCGAAGGTTGCCGTCGGATGCGCTGATACGTTCAGGAAGTCGGCGCTGCGTAAATGCTTGTCACGTTCGGCATGGTTGGTGTCAACGCTATCGGTCTTGATCGTAACCTTCACCTTGTCTGCAGACGGATTTTTTTCGTCATAGGTGAAATTGCCGTCAAAATCCTTAAATGTCCCATAGAGCCAGCTGTAGCCCAGGTGCTGAATACGGAACTGAATAAAGGCATGCTGCCCTTCCTTGTCGATCTTGTAATCGGCGGCCATGGCGTGGCCGGCGGTCAACAGTGCAGTTCCCAATGCCAGAGCAGCGAAGCTTTTCTTCAACATCATGATGTCTCCCTTCTAAAATAGGTCACGTCATGCCCGGCGTCGGCCGAACATGCGTAACAATGTGGCATCGCGGTCGATAAAGTGGTGCTTGAGCGCGGCAAGTACATGCAGTCCGCTCAGAATGATCAACGTCCAGGCCAACCAGAGATGAATCGCCCCAGCCCAATCAGCCTGATCACGCAACCCACTGACGGTAGCCGGCACATTGAACCAGCCAAATACGTTGATCGGTTGGCCTTCAGCCGTCGAGATGAAATAACCGGCGACCATAACGCCCAGCATGAGTGCATACAGCGCCAGGTGGCCAAACGTGGCAGCCAATTGAGTCGTTCGGCTTCCTTCGATGGCAGGCGGCCGGCTGACGAAACGCCAGACGATACGCATGAGCAGAGCAATCAGCAGAATGATGCCGATGCCCTTGTGAATCTCGGGTGCTCGGTGATACCAGGGACTGTAGTAATCAAGTCCCCGCATCCACAGTCCAAGCCAAAAGAGGGCAACGATGGCGATCGCCATCACCCAATGCAGGGTTACGCTGACAAGCCCATAGCGATGCGGATCGTTACGCCAATTCATCATGAATCCCCTTGTTCATGCTGCTAGCAAGCCTAGCGATAAACGTATCGAAATGAAGCGGAAAAAGTTGCTTTAATCGATCGTTTTATTAGATAGAACAAGATGACAACGCTGGCTGAACGGAAAACATAGGCGCTAGAGGGGTAAGGTTAGAAGACCGCCGGGCAGGACGCCAGGCGGTGAAACATGTCGTAAATCAATGCATCCAGGAGAACATGCGAGAAAAGAAGCCCTTTTTCTCGTCAGTAGCTTTAGGTGCTGCGTCAGGCGCAAGGCTGGCAGGCTTGGCATCGGTAGGCTTGGTCTCAGGCGCAGCGGATTTGCCTGCTGCGAGATCTTCGACCTGTCGAGCGGCCCGCTGACCGCTGGCCAAGGCGCCTTCCAATGTCCCCGGATGCAGCGCATCGGTATGCTCGCCAGCAAAGACGACGCGCCCCTGAGGCTGCTCCCATACACGCCAGTAACGGCTGACCTGCCCCGGGCCATAGGCTAGATAGGAACCACCTACACCTGGGTCGGTGCTGTAGCGACGCACTTCGTAGCCGGAAAATGCACCGCGAGCCTTGGGATAAAAAGCGTTCAGACGGATCAGGACTTGATCTGCCAACTGGCGATCTCCGAACGCCTGCATCACACGGGCATTATCACCGGACAGGTTGATCAGCACGTTGGCGCCACCTTTCACGGCCGGCTCGATCCACAGCATGCCCAGCCCCTGATCACTATAGATTTCGCCAGACAGACGAGATTTGCTGTCCCAGACCGGCGTCTTGAACTTCAGAAGAATCTGGTCTCTCCATCCATAGTTCGTGCCTTTGAGTGCAGCCCGCTGTGCCTCGGCCAGTTCCGGCGTCATTTGGATCGAGCTTAAGGCACGCAGGGGCACTGCCATGACCACATAATCGGCATGGTATCCCGTAGGCCCTACCTTGACGGTCACGCCATCCTTGTCCTGCGTGATAGCCGACACCTTGGAGTTGGGCTTGAGCGTCTTGATCTGCTTGACAAATGCCTGGGCCAGCACGGTACTACCACCCGGCAGACGGGCCGCACGCAGATCGGCGTCACTGATATCCCGGTAGGCGCGGGTCTGCTGAGCCAGATACAACAGCGACAGGCGCGATGGCTCATCATAGCGGCTACGGATACGCTGATTGATCA
The DNA here is from genome assembly GCF_003691465.1 of Pseudomonas sp. LTJR-52. Taxonomy (NCBI): domain Bacteria; kingdom Pseudomonadati; phylum Pseudomonadota; class Gammaproteobacteria; order Pseudomonadales; family Pseudomonadaceae; genus Pseudomonas; species Pseudomonas sp. LTJR-52. The sequence goes on along the minus strand of NZ_CP033105.1, from coordinate 1,296,505 downwards.
GTTTGCGCGCCAATGGCGGTAGGTTCTGCTTATCCAGCCAGCTGGCCACGTTCGTCTGATCCAGTGCGAACAGGCCTTTTCCAGCGGTCGGCTTGAGCGGATCGCTGATTGATGCCGCAAGCTCATCCAGCGCCTTGTCGACGCGCTTGAGTGCAGCGCTCACGTCCGGCATTTTTTGGGCAAGATCTTCTGGCGAATAATACTGCCCATCGATTAGATAACCCGGCGTGCGCACATAGCTAGGTGCATCGACCGTCTTGATCTTGAAGGTATCCAGATAGCTATTGAGGGCCGGCTGAGCCTTGGCATTACCGATCCACTCACTGGTCGCCAGCGCTGAACGTCCGCCAACACTGGGCTTGGCTTCAAGTAGCGTCACCTGCCAACCGGCTTTTTGCAGCTCATAGGCCGAGGCCAGACCGGCCATGCCGGCGCCGATTACGATGGCCGACCGGCCATTACCTTTGGCAACAGGCTGCTCCGCTTCCTTTGCGGTCGGTTTTTCCGCATGCTTTTCAACATGCTTTTCCACCTTGCCTGCAGCCAGCGCAGATACGCTGAACAACCCATAAACAGCAAGCGCTCCGAGACGCGCTACACGTACCGACATCTTTCAGACTCCTCAGCCCCAACGGCGGTGCGCAGCATACGCCAGCGAAGCGGCATCCACTAGACGCGCCTTGCTACCGTTCGGAGCATTGCATAGGCTTGCCAGTCAAATGTGTTTGGAGGATGACCTTTATGGGCCTGAATGCCGAGTGGATGCAGCGTGACCTGGATGTGTTGTGGCATCCCTGCACTCAGATGAAAGATCATGAGCGCTTGCCAGTCATCCCAATCAAATCTGGTCGTGGTGTATGGCTGGAAGACTTTGAGGGCAACCGCTATCTTGATGCGGTCAGCTCGTGGTGGGTCAATGTATTTGGTCATGCCAACCCACGTATCAACCAGCGGATCAAGGATCAGGTTGACCAACTGGAGCATGTGATTCTGGCCGGCTTCAGCCACCAGCCTGTGATCGAGTTGTCCGAACGACTGGTACAGCTGACCCCGGCGGGCCTTGATCGCGTTTTCTATGCCGATAACGGATCGTCCTGCATCGAAGTTGCGTTGAAAATGAGCTATCACTACTGGCTCAACAGTGGAAAGCCAGAAAAGAACAAGTTTGTCACCTTGACCAACAGCTATCATGGCGAAACGGTAGCGGCGATGTCGGTAGGCGATGTTGCGCTTTTCACCGAAACCTATAAATCGCTCTTGCTGAATACCTTCAAGGTTCCCAGCCCCGACTGTTATCTGCGCCCGGAAGGCATGGATTGGGAAACGCATTCCCGCGCCATGTTTGCCCATATGGAGCAGACCCTGGCGGAGCATCATCAGGAAGTAGCCGCTGTCATCGTCGAGCCGCTGATTCAGGGCGCTGGCGGTATGCGCATGTACCATCCGGTTTACCTGAAACTACTGCGTGAGGCCTGTGACCGCTATGGCGTGCACCTTATTCACGACGAGATCGCCGTCGGCTTTGGCCGCACCGGAACGATGTTTGCGTGCGAGCAGGCCGGTATCCGCCCGGACTTCCTGTGCGTATCCAAGGCCCTGACAGGCGGCTATCTGCCTCTTGCAGCCTGCCTGACTACAGATGATGTCTACCAGGCGTTCTATGATGAATACGATACCCTGCGTGCGTTCCTGCATTCCCACAGCTACACAGGCAACCCGCTGGCCTGCGCCGCTGCCCTGGCAACGCTGGATATCTTTGCAGACGACAAGGTAATAGACGCCAACCAAGCACTGGCTGCGCGCATGCAACAGGCCACCCGGCATCTGGTGGATCATGCCAATGTCGGCGAAGTGCGCCAGACCGGAATGGCTCTCGCTATAGAGATGGTTCAGGACAAAGCCACCAAGACGCCATTTCCCTGGCAGGAACGACGTGGCCTCAAGGTATTCCAGCATGGACTTACCCGGGGAGCCCTGCTTCGTCCGCTGGGTAACGTGGTCTACTTCTTGCCGCCCTACATCATCACGCCGGAGGAGATTGATTTTCTGGCCGAGGTCGCCAGTGAAGGAATCGACATAGCCGCTCGTGAAACCGTACAGGTTCCAGTGAGCAGCTTTTATCCGAATCATCGCGATCCAGCTTGATTCAGCCAAACAAAAAAGCCCCGCACAAGCGGGGCTTTTTCATGAAGCCACAGGGCTTACCAGAGGTTATCGCCCAAGCCATCGAGGTAACGCTCGACATCCAGCGCAGCCATACAGCCAGCGCCCGCCGAGGTAATCGCCTGACGGTAGGTATGGTCGGCGATATCACCGGCAGCAAACACACCCTCAATGCTGGTTGCCGTAGCATTGGACTCACGGCCGCCCTTGACCACTACATAGCCATCCTTCAGCTCAAGCTGACCTTCGAACAGCGAGGAGTTTGGCGTATGGCCAATCGCGACGAACAGACCGGCAACCTGGATTTCATCCATGCTGCCATCGTTGTTCTTCAGGCGAACACCGGTAACGCCCATATTGTCGCCCAGCACTTCGTCTACAGCTGCGTTGAGCTTCAGCTCGATTTTGCCTTCGGCCACACGGGACTTCAGCTTGTCCTGCAGAATCTTTTCAGCGCGGAACGTATCGCGGCGGTGGATCAGCGTGACTTTGCTGGCAATGTTGGCCAGGTAAAGCGCTTCTTCCACTGCAGTGTTACCACCGCCCACCACAGCCACTTCACGATTACGGTAGAAGAAACCGTCACAGGTGGCGCAGGCCGATACGCCCTTACCCATGAAGCTCTCTTCGCTGGTCAGGCCCAGGTAACGGGCACTGGCGCCGGTTGCGATGATCAGTGCATCACAGGTATAGGTGCCACTGTCACCCTTGAGGGTGAAAGGCTTGTTGGCCAAATCCACACCGTTGATATGGTCGAACACGATCTCGGTTTCAAAGCGCTGGGCATGCTCACGCATCCGCTCCATCAGCGCAGGCCCTGTCAGATCGTGGGGGTCGCCCGGCCAGTTGTCTACCTCGGTCGTGGTAGTCAGCTGTCCGCCCATCTGCATGCCAGTAATCAGTAACGGCTTGAGGTTGGCGCGTGCAGCATAGACTGCCGCGGTGTAACCGGCAGGGCCGGAACCGAGAATGATGACTCGAGCATGACGAACTTCAGACATGTTTGTCTCCATGCCGCGCATAGGGCGTCGGCACACGTGCTAATAATAAAAAGGGCTGTCGAAGCACCAGGGGAAGGCTTACAAAGTCGACAGCCCGCGAACCGTGCGGGATTTCCCGCTTATTATCCAGAACCTTGTTCTGGATGGCAGGTCCGTGTAGGACCTGCCTGCCCAATAGTTACAGATTATGAGCATTCTCAGCTAGGTAGTTGGCGACGCCCTCTGCGTCGGCCTTCATACCTTTCTGCCCCTTGCGCCAGCCAGCCGGGCAGACTTCGCCATGCTCTTCGGTGAACTGCAGTGCCTCAACCAGACGCACCATCTCATCCACCTCCCGGCCCAGCGGCAGGTTGTTGACCACTTGATGCTGCACGACGCCTTCCTTGTCGATCAGGAAAGACGCTCGCAACGCCACGCCATCCGAATGCTCGATACCATAGGCGCGAACTACTTCGTGCTTGACGTCAGCCACCATGGTGAACTCGACCGGGCCAATGCCGCCCTTCTCTACTGGCGTATTACGCCAGGCGTAGTGCGTGTAGGTAGAGTCAATGGACACACCAACGACCTCTACGCCCAGCTCACGGAATTTAGCGATGCGGTTATTGTGGGCAATGATTTCCGACGGGCAAACAAAGGTGAAATCCAGCGGCCAGAAGAACAGCACAACGTATTTGCCACGCAAAGTGGACAGCTGGAAGTTCTCGACGATAGTACCGTTAGCTAGAACAGCTGGAGCTGTAAAATCCGGGGCCTGCTTGTTTACCAGAACGCTCATTAGCCTCTCCTTAACGCGATAAGGCAGCAGCCTACGCGGCTTGCCGCTTTGGATAAAATGGCGAGTTTCAATCCAAATCATAGGCATAACCTATGCGGACCCGCCTGATGTCGGACACTATGGTACGCCACAACGCACATCCCTAGAATCACGTCACGGCTGTTTACAGGTCACTATTGGCATTCGACCGTAATAAGGCTTCATTATTGCGCTCTTACTCGCTACCGGAGTTTTGAATGAGCAAGCCTTTATCCGGCCTTTTGTATTTCAGTGAAGGCCTGAAACTGATCCTGCGGCCTGGCCTGCGTCGCTTTGTCGTGCTGCCCCTGTCGATCAATCTCATCCTGTTCATCGCAACGATCAGCTTTGCGCTAAGCAAGTTCAATGGCTGGGTGCATCATCTGATGCCCTCCATTCCTTCATACTTAAGCTTTCTGGATTATGTACTGGTACCGTTGCTGTACGTTTTTTTCTTCGTACTCGTCCTGTTCATGATCTATTTCACGTTCACCATGGTGGCTAACATCATTGCGGCGCCTTTCAACGGCTTTCTCTCTGAGAAGGTTGAGGTCGTGGTACGCGGCCAGGACGACTTCCCGCCGTTCAGCACGGGAGAGTTAGTTGCCATCATTCCCAGAACCATGGTGCGGGAATTCAAAAAACTGCGGTACTACCTACCCCGTGCACTGGGGTTATTGGTGCTCTCGTTCATTCCAGGGCTTAATCTGATTGCTCCACCGCTTTGGCTGCTGTTTGGCGTCTGGATGATGGCGGTGCAGTACATCGACTATCCAGCGGACAACCACAAGCTGGGCTTTACCGAAATGCTGGCCTGGTTACGTAGCAAGCGGACACGCTGCCTGGGATTTGGCGGAATTACGTACCTGGCCCTTTTGGTCCCGGTCGTGAACGTGCTGTTCATGCCTGCAGCAGTGGCCGGCGCGACGCTGTTCTGGGTCAGAGAGGGTGGCGCAAAGGCATTGCCTGCAGCGGGGGAGCCTCGGTAACTGCGCGGCTCGCCCCGCCGCCTTTGCGCTAGGGAAGCGCTTTCTCGATGGCCTGAACCAGATTGGGATCATCCGGCGCAGTTCGTGGGCTGAAACGAGCCAGAACCCGGCCATCGGGACCTACCAGGAATTTCTCGAAATTCCAGGTGATCTCTCCGGGAAACTCCGCACCTTCACCAGCCAACTGCCGGTACAGGGTATGACGTGTCGGGCCGTTTACCTCGATCTTGCTCGACAGAGGAAACGACACGCCATAGTTCGTGCTACAGAATTGTTGAATATCCGCATCGCTTCCAGGCTCCTGGCCTGCGAATTGATTGCATGGAATGCCCAGGATGACCAACCCGCGGTCGCGGTAGGTCTGATACAGCGATTCCAGGCCCGCATATTGCGGGGTCAATCCGCATTTGGATGCCACATTAACCACCAACACCACCTTGCCTTTGTAAGGTGCCAGGGGGAGATCCTTCCCATCCAGCCCTTGCAAGGTGAGATCGTGGAACGCACTCATGATGTGCTCCTTGTGAATACAGTAGGCGTAAAAAAAGCGTCCGACCGGGCTGTTCCCTTTCGGACGCTCTCGCTTGGACATTCTAGTGTGGGTTCGTTCCCGCCACACTAGGATTTCCGTCGCGTTTTAGTGCTGATGACCACCTTCACCGTGTACGTGACCGTGAGCGACTTCTTCAGAAGAGGCATCACGCACGTTCACAACCTTGACCTTGAAGTTCAGGCGCTGGCCAGCCAGCGGGTGGTTGCCGTCAACAGTCACGTCATCGCCATCGATGTCGCGCACGGTAACGATCTGCATGCCGCCGTCTGGACCGGAAGCGTGGAATTGCATGCCCACTTCCAGCTCGTCCACACCTTCGAACATGCTGCGGTTCAGGGTAGCGACCAGCTCAGGGCTGTACTCGCCATACGCATCTTCAGGCTCGACGGCAACGTTGAGCTCATCGCCAGCCTGCTTGCCTTCAAGCGAACGCTCAAGGCCCGGAATGATGTTGCCTGCACCGTGCAGATATACCAGCGGGGCGCCGCCAGCGGAACTGTCGATAACCTCACCGGCGTCGTTGGTCAGGGTATAGTCGATGGAGACCGCTTTGTTGGCCGCAATCTGCATGGTAAAAACCTTTGAATAAGATGAATGAAAGGTCAAGTGTACGCGGCAATCGCCCCGATTGCGACCCACCGCCATCAAAGCAGACGAGTGTCATTCTGGATTTTTATCAGGATGAAGAGGGTCATTGGGTAGTTTTATTGAGTTGTGGACACAGCCAGCACCTCCGCCACGACCCACCCTGGCAAACCCGTACCTGGGTAACCGACGAGGCGCAGCGCTTGAAGCATATCGGACAATCATTTCCATGCGGCTGGTGCGCCAAAAGCTGAATGGCATGAGGCCAATCCGGTTTAATCCTGCCGTGAGCGCTTATGAAGCATGTCTCCCGACGCTGGCTTGTTTTATGATTTGCCGCCTTTTTGCTGTTGGGAACGCTTGATGCTTCATTATCTACCTAGCCTGGTCCGTGGTCTTGTGGGCGGCCTGCTCCTGGCGGTCAACACCCTGTTCTGGTGCTGGCCGCTGTTTGCCGTAACGCTACTCAAGCTGTGCCTGCCCTTCCCGACTGCACAACGGCTGTCCAGACGCCTCATGAATGCCATCCACGAGGCCTGGATCAGTGGCAATCATCTCTGGATTCGCCTGACGGGTCGCATCCACTGGGATGTCCGCGGGCTCGCCAGCCTTGATTACAAACACTCCTATCTGGTGACCAGTAACCATCAGAGTTGGGTTGATATCTTTGCGCTACAGTACCTGATGAATCGCCATATCCGTCCGCTCAAGTTCTTCCTCAAACAAGAGCTTATCTGGGTGCCTGTCATTGGATTGTGCTGGTGGGCACTCGACTTTCCCTTCATGAAGCGCTATTCGAAAGCGTATCTGGCCCGCCATCCCGAAAAGCGTGGCAAGGACCTTGAGACTACGCGTCGGGCCTGCGCGCGCTTTCGCGATACGGCGGTGGGAATCTTCAATTTTCTGGAAGGAACCCGTTTCACCCAAGCCAAACATGACGCCCAGCGCGCGCCGTATCGTCACTTGTTGAGCCCGCGTGCGGGCGGTATCGCCTTTGTGCTGGATGCGATGGGAGAGCAGTTGCATTCGCTGGTCAACGTTACCATCCACTATCCCAACGGAACGCCGAGCCTTTGGGATCTGCTCTCCGGCCGGATTGCAGCCATTGTCGTGCGTGTCGAAGAGATTGCCATCCCCGCAGCCTTTCTGGGCAAGAGCTACGACCTGGACAGCGAATACCGCGCAGCCTTTCAGGCCTGGGTTAACCAGCTTTGGACAGCCAAGGATGAACTGCTGGAGCGGCTACATCAGGAGTATCCGCCCAAGCATTACCTTCATGCAGGCAAGCGATAGTCTTCCTGCGTCATTAGGTCGATCCCGCACTCCAGGGTTTCGATCCAGTCCAGAAACGCCTTGATCACGGGTGGCGACGCAAAGGGCCGCCCGTGCTGAGGCACGATCATGGCAACATTCATTTCCCTGACCATGCCTGCCCATAGCCGGCAGGCTTTGTTGCAGGCCATGTAGCGTCGATGAAAGCACTCCATGCTGGGCATGTGAGCCTCGAAATTCTCGACCGGTGCCGCATTATCCACGAGTGAGGCACCCATATCGCCCGAAAAGAGAATTCGACTGACAGGATCGTATAGCTGGAAATTACCGACTGAATGCAGAAAGTGGGCGGGAACGGCCATGAGGGTGCATCGGCCCAGCCGGAAAAGATTGGCCCCGATCAGGCAAGGGTATGATTCGCTCAAAGACCGACAGGTTGTGACTAATGGACAGATAGCCAGCCGTCAAATGAGGCAGAAAGCGTGCCCACAGCTTCGAGCAGATGACCTGAGCCCGCGTATGCAGCAGCCATTTGTCCAGCGCCGCGATAATGCCGGGGTCCTGGTGCGATGCAAAGATATAGGTCAGATCCTGCAGCGGAATATGCCTGGACAGCTCCAGCGACAGCGGCGTATAGGTCAGATCACCGCCGGGATCGAATAGTAGATATTCATCATGATCGATGATGAGAAACTGGTTGGATTGCACTCCGTCTCCTGTAACCAGGCTATCGAAGCACAAACATTTATGGGAGCCGTTATCAAACAGCACAATTGGATCGCGGCGCATAGGGACCTCGCGTAATAGCGCGGTGACTCTATGCGCACAAGCCGTTGTGCATGTTGACCTGAATCAATAGCGATCCCGCTGCGCCTGACGAACGAACGCCAGCAGTTCGGGATAAAAGTCAAAGAAGTCCTGCTCAAGCAGCGCATAACGTGCTTCTACTTCCGCAAAGGCGCCCTCAAAGAGTACAGGCCGGGACAGTCGACTCGCCATACCATTGATGACCTGTTCGATGATCCCGAACTCCTGATAACTGCCTAGCCAGTCCTGAGCTGCCATACGCGGCGCGATCCTCGCCAGCCGTGGCGGCAAATCAGGCTCCGACAGCAGAATACGATAGAACCGCGCAATAAAAGCTTCCAGCGGCTGGTCGGCGTAAGCAGCCCAGTGCCGGCTGAGGCAGTGATCGAAAAAGACATCGACCAGGATACCGCTGACGCGCCGGCGCGCCTCGGGAAAGCGTGCACGGGCACGATCAATCAAGGGATGGCTGTCGGTAAAGGCATCAATACGGCGATGCAGGCGGATAGCCTGTTCGATAGCCAAGGGCCAGCGATTATCGAGAGGACCTTTGACGAAGTCACCGTAAAGACTTCCCAGCAGCTGTTCACGATCTGAACCGCCAAGATGGAGATGAGCGAGATAATTCATGCCTGTCAGCTTACTACCTTGCCCCTGCGCCAGGGGCTTCTGCTAGGCTGGCAGTTCCGGCCAATAATCATAAGGACACCCCATGAGCCTAGCCCGTCGTGCCGCCTTTCTGGATTATGCCTCATTGGACCTGGGAGATCTGGATCCAGCTCCGTTGAAGGCAGTCTTCAGCGAATTCCACGTCTACCCGGCCACCGCGCCTGACGAGATTATCGAGCGCCTGCAGACGGTGGAGGTGGCTATCGTGAACAAGGTCAGCCTGACCGCTGACTGCCTTTCTGCATGCCCATCGCTCAAGCTGGTACTGGTCAGCGCCACCGGCACCAATAATGTGGATCTGGACGCAGCACGCCAATATGGGATAACCGTCTGCAATTGTCAGGGGTACGGCACGCCTTCCGTTGCACAACACACGCTCGCGCTCCTGCTGGCCCTGGCCACGCGACTGTCGGATTATCAGCGCGATGTTCAGGCCGGACGTTGGCAGGAAGCCAAGCAGTTCTGCCTGCTCGACTATCCCATCATGGAGTTGGAAGGCAAGACGCTTGGCATCCTGGGTCACGGTGAGCTTGGCGGTGCAGTTGCTCGCCTGGCGGAAGCATTTGGCATGCGTATCCTGCTGGGTCAGTTGCCTGGACGGCCAGTGCGCGAAGGCTACATACCGCTGGAAGCGCTACTGCCCCAGGTAGACGCGTTGAGCCTGCATTGCCCCCTTACCGACGCCACGCGCAACCTGATCGATGCTCCGCAACTGGCTGCCATGAAGCCCACCGCTTTTCTGATCAATACGGCTCGAGGCGGTATCGTGAACGAACAGGCATTGGCCGACTGCCTGCGGAGCGGTCATCTGGGAGGCGCCGCCACGGACGTCCTCACCCAGGAGCCGCCAAAAGACGGAAATCCCCTCCTCGCCCACGACATTCCCAGGCTTATCGTGACGCCTCATAGTGCATGGGGAAGCCGGGAGGCTCGCCAGCGGATCATCGGTCAGCTGACCGATAACGCAACCGCCTTTTTTGCGGGCGCGCCGACTCGCACGGTCTGCTAAGCTTCGCGCTTTTTTTACCGAGGACGCCCATGGATCCACGCAGCGAAGTCCTGCTCCGTCAGCCCGAGCATTTTCAAGGCCGAACCTTGCTGGCAGGATTACCTGCAGATGATCTATTGAGCCACCTCCCGGAGGCACATGGCTGGACCTGGCATGCAGGCGATGAGGCCTATTTCCAGGCTCGCTTTCCCGGGAGAGTCGACTTCGGAACCTCTACACCTGCTCAGCCATACGATACCGCCGTACTATTCCTGCCCAAGTCCAGAGAGCTGACGGATCACCTGCTCAGCGTCTTGGCGGCCATGGTCCCTCAAGGGACACTGTATGTGGTAGGCGAAAAGCGGGGTGGAATCGAGCGGGCTGCCAAACAGCTGGCTCTGCTGGGGGCCGCCAGCAAGCTGGACAATGCTCGGCACTGTCAGTTGTGGAAGGTCTCACATCCTGAGGCAGCCCCCGTCATGCTGCATGAGCGGGCCGAGCGCTTCGAGCTGGATGTTGCCGGTTCAATGCTGCATGTAGTCAGCCTGCCAGGTGTGTTCAGCCACGGGCGGCTCGACAAGGGGAGCGCCCTTCTGCTCGAACACCTCGATAATCTACCTGCTGGTGCGCTGCTGGATTTCGGATGCGGCGCAGGTGTAGTAGGTGCATCGCTCAAACAGCGCTATCCCCAAAATGACCTTCATATGCTCGACGTGGACGCATTTGCGGTAGAGAGTAGCCGCCTGACCTTGGCTGCCAACAAACTGGACGGCACCGTATTGGCTGGCGACGGTATCGCTGCGGCGCCCATTGGGCTGGCCGCCATTATCAGCAACCCGCCGTTTCACCAGGGCGTACATACACATTATCAAGCCAGCGAGACCCTGCTACGCGAAGCCGTCCATCACCTGCGCCCAGGCGGCGAGCTGCGTATTGTGGCCAACAGCTTTCTCAGGTATCCCCCGCTGATCGAGCAACATCTGGGGCCCTGCAAGGTATTGGCAGAGCGTGACGGCTTTCGTATCTACCAGGCCTTCCGCCGCTGATAGAGACAGCGTATCGCTCTTTTGAATTGCACCTGCCTGGATGTTTGGGCAGAATGCGCGCCGTCCTAGGGGAGTAGTCTCTGGCCATCAGCGCCAGGCGTCCGTCAACATACTTGGTCCTCGACCATGGCGTTCGCGACCTGCGGGTTTGACAAGACCTATGACATGCAGCCTTTACCCGGGGTGGGAAGGCATGCATGTCATTTGTCTAATTAATGCCCGCCCCTTTTGGAAACCTGATGGAATCCCTGTTAGTCCCTACGCTGGTCGTCGCCCTTGCAGAAATAGGTGACAAGACTCAGCTGCTTGCTCTGCTGCTGGCTGCCCGATTTCGTAAGCCCTGGCCTATCATCATGGGAATGGTGGCTTCGACGCTGGCCAACCACTTTGTTGCCGGCGCCGTTGGCAGCTGGGTCAGCCGCTTCTTCAGCGAGACGGCCCTGAGTTGGATTCTGGCGATTTCATTTGTAGCCGTCGCCCTCTGGACGCTGATCCCGGACAAGCTGGACGAAGATGAGGCATCAGGCCTTAAAAAAAGCTCTGGACCTTTCCTGACAACGCTGGTGGCGTTCTTCCTGGCGGAAATGGGAGACAAGACACAAGTCGCCACGGTGATGCTGGCGGCCCAATACCCTCATTTCATTCTGGTCGTCATGGGCACGACACTGGGCATGCTTGTGGCCAACGTACCCGTTGTACTCGCAGGAAACTTTGCCGCTGACCGGTTGCCATTGGTGTTGATCCGCCGACTTGCCGCTACAGCATTCGGCATTCTGGCTCTCGCGGCGGCTTATCACGCGCTTGAGCTAAGCGGTGTGCTCTAACTTCTTCTCTGAATACAAAAAGCCCCGGCCATCAAGCAACCGGGGCTTTTTATCTCGATGAAGCCGCCTGTTACGACTTGCGGCTGGCCTCGTAGAACGGCATAACCCTTGGAATCGCAGCTTCCAGGTTGGCCATCCGCTTGTCATCGGATGGGTGGGTACTGAGTATCTCTGGCGATTGATTGCCATTGCTCAGTTTGGCCATCTTCTGCCAGAGCGTCACGGCGGCATTGGGGTTATAGCCAGAGCGCGCGGCCAGTTCCAGGCCAATAAGGTCAGCTTCGTTCTCGTTGGAGCGGCTGAACGGCAGGCTCAGGCTAACCTGAGTGACCTGATCCGCCAGCTGCATGCCACCTTGACCAATGCCCAGCAGCGCCCCGCCAATGCTCTGTCCCATCTCGATGGCATAAGCGCGGGACATCTGTTCGCGGCTGTGTTCACGCAACGCATGGGCAATCTCATGCCCGATCACGGCTGCCAGTTCGTCGTCCGTAGGCTTTAGCTGATCAAGCAGGCCGGTATAAACAAAGATTTTTCCACCCGGGCCGCAGTTGGCATTCACTTCATCATTCTGGAGCACGTTGACCTGCCAATCCCAGTTGGCTGCATCCGCCCGCAGCGCAGACGTATGAGCAATCAACTGCTTGGCTATTGCCTGTACTCGCTTGCCCTGAGCCGTATCGTTGGCCAGCTTGCCGGCGTTTTTCGCCTCGGTAACCGTCTTCTGGTACGACTGCGAGTACATCTGGTTGACCTGATCAGCCGACAACATGCTGAACATATACTGCTTACGCTCAACCCCAACAGCATTTCCGCTAGTGGTATTCACCGCCTGACATGCGCTGAGCAGTACTGAAAGCGAAAGACCGACGATGGGTAAAACACGACGCATGACACTCTCCTGATTGCGCGACTGCGCAGATGGTAGGTCGCCCCGCCAGTCTCGACAACTCCTACCGACCAAGCGACGAGTGACACGGCTAGCAGTTCGGCATTGCCAGCCCAACGACTAGAGCGGCGTCAGGCACTCCGGCCCGTCTACTGAGGGATCATTCACAATACCGGCAAGCACTCTCTCACGCAGCGGCATTGAGGGCTTCAGCAGGATCTCATTCAGGACGTGCGGCTCTGTCGTGGGCGAAAGCCAGGCGTCCCGTTCGGCCTCGGCCAGCACCAGCGGGCGACGGAGTCCTCCGGCGGGCTGAGTCAGCATGGCCACACTCAAATAGACCTGCCCCATGACCGGATAGGCCTCCCAGATGCCTGCAAAGAAAGCCAGCGGCTCGCCATTGATCATCCAGAAGGCCCGCTTGCGCGAAGTCCCTCGCCATTCATAAAACCCATTGGCCAGCAACAGGCAGCGGCGCTGGGCAAATGCTTCGCGAAACATAGGCTGATCCGCTACCGTTTCCGCCCGGGCATGGGTGGGCGTGCGCGAGAGATCCGTGAGCCAGGCGGGCGTCAGGCCCCAACGGCCACTGTCGACACGACACTCGCCCTCATGGTGCCGCATGAATAGCACCTGGGCATGGGGAGAGATGTTCCAGCGCGGCTGATAGTCCGCTGGGAAACCGGTCATCCGAGTTACCTCGGGAGGCCAGCGAAACAAGGCGTAGCGTCCAGACATACACAACCAGGCAAGAAAACAAACAGGGCGATTCGGTTCGCTTTTTCAGGCAAAGCCGACTACCGGTTCAGCACAATAACACGGCCGGCCCGCTGTCCGGGTCTTCACAAGGCAATGGCTGAGCAGCGTTGTAATCGGCAATCAGCTCGCGGGCGCGCGGAGCATCTGCATCATGCACGGCAATTCCCAGCAGCCCAATAGCAGGCAACTCGCCAATGGCGCCTATCAAATGGCGCCCCGCCAAATGCGCGTCAATACCCTCACTATCCAGCATGGCCAGCAGCATTTCTGCCTCCAGGAGATCTCGCGGCTCATAGATCCGGAGCATCATTCATCCTCTCGCCGACTTTCGAGAGACCATGTCATACCCTCTGTGTGTAAGATAAAAAAGATAGGTCTGCGACAGACGGGGCAATCCTCATAGTACGACTGATCGCCACCCGACAGGTCTACCACCGCCTCGGCAGGTTCTCCGCAGTAAGGACACTCATACGGTTGGCTTTCCAGCATAATGGGCTCCTAATAGGCTCCGGCACCGTGTTTTTGCGATGATTGGAATCGCCAGGGGCGACATTAACGCCGTATTCGGCTTGCATCTCTCGCTGCGCGCTCTACTATGGCCGCCACTTTGCGACACGTGTCGCCACTTGTTATTAAAAAGAGAACGATATGGGCGAGTTCGAAGCCATTCGACCCTTCAACGATACAGAAGTCCCTGCCGTCTTGGCCCGACTCATCAATGATGAGCAGTTTATCGACATCCTGACCCGCTACCGTTTCCCCAAACTGTCCAGCCCGTTTGGATGGCTGTTAAAGCCTATGCTGCGCCATCGGCTGCGTCAGGAAGTGTCCGGTATCACCAGCGTCAGCATGCTTCAGGACAAACTGGAGCCTTATGTCGATCGTACGATTGAGAAAGCCACCGATGGTGTGACTTATTCGGGCCTGGATAATCTACGTAGCGGCTGTGCCTACTTGTTCATGGCTAACCACCGTGACATCGTCATGGACCCGGCTTTTGTAAATTACGCTGTGTATCATGCTGGGCTGCCAACCCCGCGCATCGCCATTGGCGATAACCTCTTGCAGAAGCCCTTCGTCAGCGACCTCATGCGCTTGAACAAGAGCTTTATCGTCCACCGCTCCATCACCGGACGGCGTGAAAAGCTTGCGGCGTATCAGACGCTTTCGGCTTATATCAATTACTCCATTCGCCAGGATGGCCAGTCCGTCTGGATCGCCCAGGCCGAAGGCCGGGCCAAGGATGGAGACGACCGCACCGATTCAGCCATCCTCAAGATGTTTCACATGGGCTGCAAGGACGACTCCTTTGCCGATATGGTAAAGGCGTTGCACATCGTGCCTGTGTCGATCAGCTATGAGTATGATCCCTGCGATCTGGCCAAGGCCCGTGAACTCTATATTCGTGAAACCACCGGCACCTATGCCAAGGCGCCTGGCGAGGATGACGTCAGCATTGCCCTGGGCATCACGGGCTACAAGGGACGCGTGCATGTGGAGTTTGGCGAGATGCTGACCGGCGAATTCAGCGATGCCAAGCAGCTGGCAACCGAAATGGACCGCCGCATCCTGACCAACTATCGACTTTTCCCTGCCAACCACCTGGCCTATGAGCGCTGGGACGGCCGTGACGAGTCACTGACCGTACCCTCGGCAGAAAGCCTGTTCCCAGCAGACGAGTTGGCTGAAGCTCGGCAGAAGTGGCAGGAGCGACTCAATAATTGCCCTGCCGAATACCGCCTGCAGATGATCCGCCAATATGCCCAGCCTGTACTGAACAAGTATCGGCTCCTGGCAGGGCGACCACTGGATTAAGTTGGTTGAATCAAAAAAGCCCCGTTGCCGGGGCTTTTTCAGATAACAGGCTTACTGCCCGTTAAGAACCTGGGCGATGGTCTGGTCCTTGAAGACACGGGTCAACGCATCGCTCAGCACATCGCTTACCAGCTTGGTATTGGTTGCCGTATTGGGTGCCATACCGAAACGCTGCTCCAGCGAGGCGCCATAGCGACCACTGTAGCCACGCATGCTGTTACGCACATCCACCTTGAAGGTTGCGCCAATATTGGCCGAGGTGACGTACAGCTCCTTGGGCGACTGATACTTCAGCTCTGCCAAGGTCAGCGTCAGCTGGGGAGCATTGTAGGCATTGGGCGTTGGCGTGAAGCCCAGCAGACGAACCGCTGATTCCGCTTCAGCCTGAAGTTTTGGAATAACATCGTTGCTCTGGACCGACACGGTACTGGTTTCAGGATACAAACCGCCCCGAGTTCCCAACGAGAATGACGAGCGACCGTCCACGACACGTACCGAAACAGGCTGCCCGTGCCCGACCGCAGCGATTGGGGCTGTCAATTTGGGTTGCGGACTCAATTGCTGTGGACTGCTGGCACAGCCGGCAATAGCCAGTCCGGCAACAGCGATCAGACCAAGCAACAAGCGATTGCGCATGCTCTACTCCATCTTCATGTGGGTCGTTGATGGCAGGCAGTATACCCAGCCCGTGAATGCCTGACAGCACTGTATGAGCCGCCGCAAGCGAAACGCTGCAAACAGCAGGGCGACGTGCTCAAATAAATGCATCACGTACACACGAGGCATACCATGTCCATAAGACGCGCAACGCCTACAGACATTCCCTTGCTGGTCGAGATTTGGGAACAGGCCGTCAGGGCAACCCATCGCTTTTTACCTGAGGACGACATCGACTTTTTCCGCCCGCTGGTGCGTGACAGCTACCTGCCCAGCCTGGAAACGTGGGTCAGCTTGTCCGATGACGGTCAGCCTGCGGGATTCATCGGCCTTACTCAGAGCAGCGTGGACATGCTTTTTGTTGATCCAGCCCGACATGGTCAAGGACATGGGAGGCGACTCTTGCGCCATGCGGCCGGGCTGCACGGCCGACTAACGGTAGACGTCAACGAGCAGAACGATGGGGTCAAAGGCTTTTACCTGGCACAAGGGTTCACCGTGACAGGGCGCTCTGCCGTAGATAGCCTCGGCAAGCCTTACCCTATTCTGCACCTCAAGCAAAAGGCGTAAAAAAGCCCGCGTCCTTATCACGGAGGCGGGCTTTTCAGAACAGGTGATCAGGCGTGAGCGCCACGCACCGCATCCACGTACGGCTCAGCCTTGCGATGGGCACGGATCAGATCGATGAAGTCCTGACCCTCTGCATCACGAGCGTCCAGGTCATAACCCGCTTCGACGAAGAAACCAACGAAACGCTCAAAGTCGTCAGCTCTCAATCCACGGTATGCCTTTACCAGTTTATGCAGGGAAGGCGGCGTATCATCGGCCGGTTCGACTGCGAGAAACAGCTTGATCTTATCGTCGCTGATTTCCTCGCCGATTACCTGCTTTTTGTCCTTACGCATCGCAAAGTACCTGTGCGGAAAACGAGAGGGCCGCATATTACTCCGCCCCACCCCGTCACTCAACGCCCAAAATCATGCTCAGCCGAGCGGTCAGGACTCGAAGCGGGCCGCCATCCAGTCTCGATAGGCCTGGGTTCCCGGCTCGCCCTCGCGCGGCGCCCAGGGACCATACTCGTTATCCTGCAAGGCGCGGAAAGGGCCTGCCTTGCATTCGAAGATAACAGTATCGGCTTCAAGCACCACCAGCGAATGATAGAGGCCTGGAGGAAAATCGACCCCCACACAATCACCACCCGCCTCAAGCAGACGCTGTCCGGTCAGCGCTCCCTCTTCATCAAAGAACAGGACACCAATACGTCCCTTGAGCACCAGCAGCGTTTCGGCCTTGGTCAGGTCCAGATGCCGGTGAGGCGCAATGTAGGTGTCTGGCTGCATGCCGATTGACAGGCGATGACAGGGCTCATCCATGGTATGAAAACCATGGTGGTAGCGCAGGCGAGGACTGTCTGCCGCCTGTTGGGTAAGCCCGGCGAACAGTACCTGATCGATGAACGCCGGACCCCGCATATTAGAGACCTTTTACCGCGTAGATACCGGGTGCGTTGCGCCAGTAGCCCTTGTAGTCCATACCGTAGCCAAAAATGTAACGATCGATACAGGACAGCCCGGAATAAGTAGCTTTCAGGCCAGGAACGGCCTTGCGATCATGATCCTTATCGATCAGTACGGCCGTATGCACTGCCTTGGCACCGGCATGCTTGCAGAATTCGATGATGGCATTGAGCGTATGCCCTTCGTCGAGAATGTCGTCGACGATCAGTACATCACGGTCAATAAAGGAAATTTCCGGCTTGGCCTTCCAGAACAATTCACCGCCAGTTGTCTGATTGCGATAGCGGGTCGCATGCAGATAGGACATCTCCAGCGGAAAATTGAGCTTGGTTGCCAGCTTGCCGGCAAAGATCAAACCGCCATTCATCACGCAGAACATGACAGGATTACGGTCAGCCAGATCAGCCGTAATTGCCTCGGCCACCTTGCCAATGGCTGCCTCTACCTGGCTTTCGTCGAACAGGCAGTCGGCCTCCGCCATGACATTACAGATATGATCGAGATCGGCGGACATAGGGGACTCTCCAGACATGGTACACACCTGCCTGCGGGGCAGGCTTGGGTAAAAGGCGGCAAAGTTACCGGGCTAACCGTCGGCGAGCAAGCCAATCGCGACAAAACATCTGCCCGAAAGGGACCCTAATGATTTAATCTAGCGTAATTTTGCCAGTACGCCGGAGACCATTCCCATGCCCATCCATGAAATTCGACATCCGCTGATCCGCCACAAGCTTGGATTAATGCGGCGGGCCGATATTAGCACCAAAAATTTTCGGGAATTGGCACAAGAAGTCAGCGCCCTGCTCACCTATGAGGCCACCAAAGACCTGCCTGTCGAAAACGTTGATATCGAAGGCTGGTGTGGCACCGTAGCGGTCGAGAAGATTTCTGGCAAGAAGGTAACCGTTGTTCCTATCCTGCGCGCGGGTATCGGCATGCTGGATGGTGTGCTCAGCCTCATTCCCAGTGCAAAGGTCAGCGTAATCGGTCTGGCTCGTAATGAGGAGACCCTGGAAGCCCATACGTACCTAGAAAAGCTCGTGGGTGAGCTAGATCGCCGCCTGGCGCTGATCATTGATCCGATGCTGGCGACTGGCGGCTCCCTGATTGCCACCATCGATATGCTCAAGAAAGCAGGCGCCAAGGAAGTTCGTGCCCTGGTCCTCGTGGCGGCACCGGAAGGCATTGCCGCAGTTGAGAAGGCTCACCCCGATGTCAGCATCTATACCGCCTCCGTAGATCAGCGTCTGGATGAGCATGGCTACATCCTGCCTGGACTTGGTGATGCCGGTGACAAGATCTTCGGCACCAAGCAAAAGGACACCTGATAGTGCAGTCTCATAACGATCCGCTATGGCGACAGATTTTGTCTGGCGCACAAATGCTGTTTGTCGCCTTTGGCGCATTGGTCCTGATGCCACTCATTACCGGCATGGATCCAAACGTTGCGCTCTTTACTGCCGGATTGGGCACGCTCTTGTTCCACCTCGTGACAGGCCGTCAAGTGCCGGTCTTCCTGGCGTCAAGCTTTGCGTTCATCGCTCCGATCATTGCGGCCAAGGCCGAGTTCGGTCTGCCTTCCGTGCTGGGTGGCGTGGTCGCGGCCGGTTTCGTTTATACCTTCCTGGGCCTGGCCGTTAAGCTCAAGGGGATTGGCTTCATCGACCGGCTCCTGCCCCCGGTCGTGATTGCACCAGTCATCATTTCCATTGGTCTTGGCATGTCCCCGGTGGCAGCCAATATGGCCATGGGCAAGGCTGGCGATGGCAGTGCGCAGCTGGTCCCCTATGCCACCGCCATGCTGGTTTCCATGCCTGCGCTGATAACCACGCTGATTGTGGCTATCTACGGCCGCGGCATTTTCAAGCTAGTACCGATCCTGGCCGGAATCATCGTGGGTTATACCCTTGCGTTCCTATTTGGCCTGGTGCATACCGATGCGATTGCTGCAGCCCCCTGGCTGGCCGTTCCCCATTTTGTCGCCCCTGAATTCCACTGGGGAGCGATCCTGTTCATGGTGCCGGTCGCCTTGGCGCCAGCCATCGAACACGTGGGCGGCGTCATTGCCGTGGGCGGCGTCACCGGCAACAACTATCTGAAAAACCCCGGCCTGCACCGTACCCTACTGGGTGATGGTATCGCCACTTCATCGGCCGGCCTGTTTGGCGGACCGCCCAATACGACCTACGCCGAAGTAACCGGCGCGGTCATGCTGACCAAGAATTACAACCCCAAGATCATGCTTTGGGCGGCCGGCTTTGCCATTGCCCTCGCCTTCGTCGGTAAATTCGGTGCCGCCTTGCAGAGCATTCCGGTGCCAGTCATGGGCGGCATCCTCTGCCTGCTGTTCGGTTCGATTGCCGTGGTCGGCCTCAATACCCTGATTCGTCATCAGGTCGATCTGTCCGAGGCACGCAACCTTGTAATCGTATCGGTGACCCTGGTCTTTGGGATCGGCGGCATCGTGATCGGTAATGGCGAGGTTGGTCTGAAGGGCATTTCGCTTTGCGGCATTGTGGCCATTGGGCTCAACCTGCTGTTACCGGGACACAATCACTGGCGTAAGGACGCACCGCCGCCGGATAGTCTTCTGTAAAAAAAGCCCCGCTAGAGCGGGGCTTTTTATATTCAGATTCTAGACTCACACCGCACGGGGCACCCGCTCACACAAGGTAGTGAGCGCATCAACCCACGCGGGATGATCATTTAGACAGGGCACCAGTACCAGCTCCTGACCACCGGCTTCTTCAAATTGCTCCTTGCCGCGCATGCCAATTTCTTCCAGCGTCTCGATACAGTCCGCGACAAACGCAGGACACATTACCAGAAGACGCTTCACTCCCTGGGCAGCCAGCTCATCGAGGCGTGCCTCGGTGTAAGGCTCGATCCACTTGGCGCGGCCAAGGCGCGACTGGAACGAGAAGGACCACTGATCCGGCCTCAGGCCTGCCTCGCGGGCAAATCCTTCCGCTGTGCGGATACATTGCGCACGGTAGCAACTTTCCAACACCGCGCCCTTGGCGTTCTGGCAGCAGTCAGCGCCCTTCAGGCAATGTGTACCGCTTGGGTCGGACTTGTGCAGATGCCGCTCGGGCAGACCATGAAAACTCATCAATACATGATCGAACGGCTGCTGGAGATAGGATTCGGTGCTCTTAACCAGCGCCTCCAGGTACTCAGGCTGGTCATAAAACGGCGGCAGCATATGCATCTTCAGTTTCAGACGCTGCTCCAGAATGACCTTGCGGGCCAGCTCCACAGCGGTAGTGACCGTGCTGTCGGCAAATTGAGGATAAAGCGGCGCAAAAGTAACTTCGGAAACGCCCTGCTTCGCCAACCGGGTCAATACCGACTCAATGGAGGGTTCGCCGTACCGCATCGCCAACTCCACCGGGCCATGGGTCCATTTGGCGCGCATGGCATCCTGCAGGCGACGGCTGAGCACAACCAGCGGAGAGCCCTCTTCCCACCAGATGGACGAATAAGCATGGGCCGAGGCCGCCGGCCGCTTGGCCAGGATCAGGGAGACCAACAGGCGACGCGCGGGCCATGGCAGATCTACTACGTAGGGGTCCATCAGGAACTGGTTGAGATAGCGCCGTACATCAGGTACCGACGTCGACGCCGGGGAGCCCAGGTTGACGAGCAATAATGCGTGATCAGTCATGAATAGTCCTTAGCGCGCAGCAGGTCGTTCAGTGCCGCGTCCAAATCGGTAAAGCGAAAGGTATAACCTGCTTCCAGCAATCGCTGAGGCAAGGCTCTCTGCCCACCCAGCAGCAGACTCGACATCTCTCCCATCAGGCGCAAGGCAAAGGCGGGAACAGGTATTCGTGCGGGACGATGCAGTGCACGTCCTAGAGCCTGTGCAAAATCGGCATTACGTACCGGTTGTGGTGAACACAGATTATAAGGGCCACTGGCCGACTCCTGGTTCAGAAGAAAATCGATGGCCCCGATTTGATCTTTCAAATGAATCCAGGGCATCCATTGACGTCCGCTGCCCAGGCGCCCGCCCAGGCCCAGGCGAAACATAGGCAAAAGACGCTGCATAAAGCCATCATCCGCGGCCAGCACCAACCCTGTCCGAAGCGTGACGACACGAACACCCAGAGCCTCTGCCTCATTAGCGACCTGTTCCCAGGCTACACATAGCTCGCTGGCAAAGTCATGGCCAGGGACCGCATCACCCTCCTTGAGCGGCTTCTCTCCCCCATCGCCGTAATAGCCGACAGCAGATCCGGAAAGCAGCACCCTGGGCGGTTTTGGCTGCGCCCTCATCCAGTCCACCAAGGATTCGGTCAGCGCAATCCGGCTCCGCCAGAGCTCAGCCTTGCGCGATGACGTCCAGGGTTTGTCCGCTATAGGCGCGCCGGCCAGGTTGATAACCGCATCGACCGGCTCGCCGTTTATTTCGTCCAGCCGGGCAATGGCGCGCACCGCAGCGCTGCACTCACGGGCCACTTTGTCGGGCGAGCGGCTCAACACGGTCAGGCTATGCCCTTTCGTCAGCCAGTCATGACACAACGCCCGGCCGATCAAGCCTGTACCGCCGGTCAGCACTATATGCATGTCGTCGTTCCTTCTTCATTTGGGGCCACATTAACGCGTCGCGCTGAAGACCTCTTCAGGTTTGTTTGTTAAGGTCATAGTGCAACTGGATCAGCTTTGTCACAGTCGTACTCGTAGAGCCTGCTTAATTGCAAAACGTTCGTCGACAGGTTCTGCCAAGACAAGCGAGGCCTTTCATGACAGCACCCATCGCCATCGTCGGCGCCGGCATTGCCGGGCTTTCCGCCGCCCATGTCCTCAACGCGGCAGGACATGAGGTTCATCTGTTCGAAAAAAGCCGTGGAAGTGGAGGCCGTATGGCCAGCAAGCGGAGCGATTTCGGCTCGCTTGACCTGGGAGCCCAATACTTCACTGCCCGTGACCGCCGTTTCATCGATGCGGTCAGCCAATGGCGCACCCAAGGCTGCGTAGCGGAGTGGGACCCAGCCCTGTACCAGTACCGGGCGGGCGCGCTCACACCCTCTCAGGATGAGCAGCCGCGCTGGGTCGGCATACCCCGTATGAGCGCTATTACCCGAGCCATGGTAGGGGATCTGCCGGTGTCCTTTGGCTGCCGGATTACCGAAGCATTCCGTGGGCCCCAACATTGGTCCCTGCAGGACGCCGACGGTCACAACCACGGCCCGTTCAGCCACGTTATCATCGCAACACCTGCACCCCAGGCGACGCCGCTCTTGGCCACTGCGCCAAAGCTTGCCGCAGTAGCGGCCAGTGTGGTGATGGATCCGACCTGGTCGGTTGCACTGGCCTTCAAGACGCCGCTTGATACGCCTGTTGAAGCCTGCTTCGTTCAGGAAGGTGAGCTGGACTGGTTCGCTCGCAACCGCTGCAAGCCAGGCCGGGAAACCGACTACGACACTTGGGTTCTCCATGGAACCAGCGCCTGGAGTCGAGAACACTTGGATGCATCCAAGGAACAGGTTATCGAACAGCTTCATGGTGCCTTTGCCGAACTCATCGGTTGCGCGGTACCTGAACCGGCTTTCACGCTGGCTCATCGCTGGCTTTATGCGCGTCCGGCGCAAGGCCATCAATGGGGCACACTGGCTGACGCGGACCTGGGTATTTATGCGTGTGGAGACTGGTGTGGTACAGGCCGTGTAGAAGGTGCCTGGCTGAGCGGCTTTGATGCCGCCAGCCGTTTGCTTGATCATCTAGAATGACCTCATCCAGCGCCGCGCAAGGCTCGCGGCGCTCCGCAGCACACCTACCTTGCGTCTGATTTGTCGAATTATCACCGCCACCTCTGGTCAATAACGATATTGAACTTGTACAAGAATAATAGTTTGTATAAGTTTTGTACGTTCAATTTTGGAGGTGGCGCATGCCTTTTCGCCAATCGACGTCATTACCTCGTCCCAAGCTAGGAATCAGCGCCTGCCTGCTGGGCGAGCCGGTCCGCTACAACGGCGGACACAAGGAATCCCGCTTGTGCAGCCACACGTTTGCCGAGCATTTCGATTTTGTACAGGTGTGCCCGGAAATGGCGATTGGCCTGGGTACGCCCCGTGAACCGATCCGTCTGGTTGGCACACCTGAACAAACGCGAGCCGTAGGTACAGTCAACCGGGAACTCGACGTAACGGATGCGCTGGCTAACTATGGTAAGAAAATGGCGGCCGAGCTGGATGATCTATCTGGATTCATCTTCATGCAAAAATCGCCTTCCTGCGGAATGGAGCGCGTAAAGATTTATTCAGAACACGGCATGCCCAGTCAGCCTGAAGGCCAGGGTGTATTTGCTCGTGTCTTCTGTGAGCTTCGCCCAGAGTTACCGGTTGAGGAAGCAGGTCGGCTGAATGACCCTGTGCTCCGGGAAAACTTCGTGACACGTGTGTTCGCCTATGCACAGTGGCAACAGCTGTTGCGCGAAGGCCTGACACGCAAAGCGATCCTCGGCTTTCATTCCCGCTATAAGTACCAGCTGATGGCCAATGCCCCCGAGCAGTTCAGAACACTGGGACGCATGTTGGGTGAAATCGGGCTACACGATCCACAGGAGCTGGGCCCTCACTACTTCAAGGGTGTGATGAGCGCACTCAAGCGTTGCGCTACCCGGGGAACCCACTGCAACGTCCTGTATCATCTGTTTGGTTATTTGAAGAATGCGCTGAGCCCGGCGGATAAAGAAGAAATGCAGCGCCTGATCGAGCAGTATCACAGCGGTATTGTTCCACTGGTGGTGCCCCTGACACTGCTCAAGCATCACTTCCGCCGCCATCCCCATGATTACGTGATCGAGCAATCCTACCTGCAACCGCACCCGGAAGATTTGAGCTTGAGAAATGCCATCTGACATGCAGTCCATACCCAGCAAGTCCCTAACAGAAATCGAAGGGGACGGTGACTATCAGGCCGCCTTGAATGAAGGCTGGCTTCCCATACGTGAAGTTGCCCGACGCACGGGGGTCAATGCCGTCACACTTCGAGCCTGGGAGCGACGCTACGGGCTGATCATTCCCAAGCGAACACCTAAAGGGCACCGCCTTTATGGTGAAAGCCATATCGAGCGCATCAAAAACATTCTGGCCTGGATCAACCGTGGCGTTGCTGTTGGCCAGGTCAAGGCACTGCTGGACAGTCAGCGCCCGCTTTCATCGCCCAATGACACCCCCTGGGTCGCGCTGCGCCAGGAAATGCTGGACGCTGTGCGTGAGCTGGCTGGGCGACGTCTGGATGAAGCTTATAACCGAACGGCAGCCCTTTACCCGCCCCGGGTGCTGTGCGAACAATTGCTGATGCCGCTGGTCGAGCATCTTGAACAGCACCGCAAGGCGCCTCTGATTGGCTCCCTGGAGCAATCCTTTTTTCTGTCCTGGCTGCGTAGCAAGCTTGGGGCACGGATTTACCACAATAATTATCAACTCAAAGGGCAGTCCGTTCTGCTGGCCAGTCTGGCTGAAACACCAATGAATGCCGGACTCTGGCTCAGCGCCTGGCTATTGAGCAACGCCGACTGTCCAATTGAAACATTGGAATGGCCGCTTGCGCTGGATGCCTACGCACTGGCCGCCGAACGCATGTCGCCGCGCTGCCTTGTACTGTATTTAAATGCTCCGCTGGAATCACAGCAGATACAACAGCTGCGCAGGTTGGCTGAGACATGCCCTGCTCCCGTCATCATTGCCGGTCCGGCCGCCAAATTACTGGATGACGTCAGCAAAAACGCATTGAATGTGGCCTATGACCCTCTGGATGTCTTTAGCCGTCTTCAGGCATTGGGGTTGATGGCAGAACACGTATGACCCAACTCGTCTGGTTCCGTACCGATCTTCGTGTACGGGACAATACGGCATTGGCTGCAGCCTGCGCGGCCGGACCAGTGCTGGCCCTTTATCTGATTACACCGGAACAATGGCAGGAACACGATGACTCTCCTGCCAAGGTCGACTTCTGGCGCCGGAACCTGAAAGTCTTGGCCGAGACGCTGCATACGCTCAACATCCCCCTGTTGATTCGTCAAGTGGCTCGCTGGGCTGATGCGGCCGCTATTGTCGCCAAGCTAAGCCAACAACATGGTATTCAGGCCGTTCATGTCAATGCTGAATATGGTGTCAACGAACAACGTCGTGATGAGGCAGTAAAGGCAGCGCTGGACTGCAATCGAATAGACTTTTATTGTCATTTGGACCAACTGTTTTTCGAGCCTGGCTCAGTGCTGACGAAAAGCGGAGGCTACTTCAGGGTCTTTGGCCAGTTCCGTAAAACCTGCATCAACCTCCTACAGCATAGCCTTCCACCGCTTAGCCCGCCGCCCCATGTCCAGACTGCGCGCTCCATCGAATCGGATCCCGTACCTAACCAGATAAACTCCTATACGATGGTTTCAAGCACGATACAGCAGCAATGGCCCGCGGGTGAAAATGAAGCGCATGCCAGACTGCGTCGCTTTGTCGATGAGCGCATGGAGGTGTATCACCACGACCGGGACTTTCCTTCTCACCCTGGCACCAGTGAATTATCCTCTTATCTTGCAGCAGGCGTGCTCTCCCCTCGCCAATGTCTGCACGCCGTATTGAGCGCCAACCGGGGCGAGCTGACGGCCGGAGCGCTAGGCGCATCGACCTGGATCGACGAGTTACTATGGCGAGAGTTCTACAAGCACATTCTGGTAGGCTATCCCCATGTTTCGATGAGCAGAGCGTTTCACCCGCATACCGAAGCGCTACCCTGGCGGCGAAATACAGACGATCTTGACGCATGGAAATACGGCAAAACCGGCATTCCGATCATTGATGCAGCCATGCGCCAGATGCGTGAAACAGGCTGGATGCATAACCGGCTGCGCATGATCACTGCCATGTTTCTGAGCAAGAATCTGTTGATTGACTGGCGCGAAGGTGAACGCTGGTTCATGCAAAACCTGATCGATGGCGATCTGGCTGCCAATAATGGTGGATGGCAGTGGAGCGCCTCGACTGGCACTGACTCCGTGCCCTATTTCCGAATATTCAATACCTATTCGCAATCGGAGCGGTTTGATCCCAAGGGACGCTTCATTCGTACCTGGGTTCCAGAGCTGGCCTCGCTCAATGACAAGGCTATTCATAACCCGTTCAAGCGGTGGCAGCGTGCTATCAAGGACTACCCAGCGCCTATCGTCGAAGTCAAGGAGAGTCGTGAACGCGCCTTGATGGCGTTCAGAAACCTGCCCAAGCCTGCCAAACGCCAAGCATGAAAAAGCCGGACTTCAAGGTCCGGCTCTAGCGAAACGACTATGAATCAGATCGTGTGGCTGTAGAACAGCGCGTACGATTCGATACCGTCGTTAGGCTCCTTGATACCTGCATTGGAGTAATGCGTCGCGCGAATGCCAACTCGCTGGGTTTCGCCGATCTTTACGCCTGCGCCAATGCGGTCTTCAAAATTGAAGGCTGAGCCCAGGTCCTGTTCACCGACACGAGTGCTCGAAAAGACAGACACACCGATACCGGCTTCAATAAAAGGCTTAACAGAGCCATTACCGAACTCGTATACGAATACCGGAGCGAAAGACAGGGAATGCTTGGCGGAAGAGTAATGGTCAGCGCCTTCCCAGTAGGTATAGCCAGCATCCCAGTAACCTGTCAGGCGTCCCGTGGATGTCTCCCACCAGCTCTTGTTCCAGTCGAAGCCCATTCCCAGACGATACGTCATATCGCCTTGGCCCGTTACACCTACTGCACCGGACACCTCAGCCGCTTGAGCGGAAAGAATGGATCCGGCAGAAAGCGCGGCCACAATGGCCAGTGGAAGCAATTTTTTCATCTGAAAGTCCTTGTATTATTTTGTAACACGTACAACGTTACATTATGGGAGACACTTCTCATCCTGAAAAGGTAGCAAACTAACTGATTTCAGAAAGGCAGCGTTTCCACTGACGCAACTTTGCCCCATAGGCTAGGCAACACCGTCGAAAACTGCTCAACATGCCCACTTGTCCAGAAACGGCATTCAAAAGGAGTGTCCGTTGCCATCTGGTCTTTTTCATGGATCAACGAACTCAGTCGACGTGCAACCGCCGATCCGGTGTCGATGAGAGTAATTTCAGGAGGCAGCAGTTCCCTTAGTAAAGGCTTCAGGAAGGGATAATGCGTACATCCCAGAATGATCGTGTCACAACCAGCCGCCAGCAGTGGAGCTACATACACTTTCAGCAGCGCCCGGGTCACAGGACCAGTCAGGTCCCCAATCTCTACCCGCTCCACTAGCCCCGGACAAGGCTGAGTGACGACTCTGACCGTACTGGCGAAGCGATCCAACAAGGCGGCAAATCGTGCGCTTTGAAGCGTTCCAGTAGTTGCCAGAACCCCCACCACACCCGACTTTGTCGCTGCAGCCGCCGGCTTCACCGCAGGCTCCATACCAACGATAGGCCACTGTGCATGACATTCGCGCAGGTCGTTTACAGCCGCTACGGTAGCTGTATTGCACGCCAGCACCATTGCCTTGGCGCCTTTCTCGAGAAAGAACTCAGCTACCTGCTGACAACGCTCACGAATGAAAGCCGGCTCTTTTTCCCCGTAAGGAATATGAGCACAATCCGCTACATATAACAGCGACTCACCCGGTAGAAGCGCATGAATTTCCCGCAGGACGGACAATCCACCCACGCCAGAATCAAAGACACCAATAGGTGCATTACTCGGCATGGCGTTTCCCACATACCTCACAAGCAGGGTCACGGCGCACTTTCAGCTCTCTGAAGCGTGACGTGAGTGCATCAATCAACAGCAGGCGCCCCACCAGAGGAGAGCCGAACGCTGCAAGCAGTTTCAAGGCTTCCAACGCCTGAAGGCTTCCTACCAGCCCTACCAAGGGCCCTACGACCCCAGCTTCACTACAGGTTAGCTCCGTCTCGCTACCATGACCGTAGAGGCAGTGATAACACGGACTGTCTTCACGTCTTGGGTCGAATACGCTGAGCTGCCCTTCAAGTCGAATGGCGGCACCACTTACCAAAGGCCGAGCCGCGGATACACATGCGGCATTCACGGCCTCTCGAGTGGAAAAATTATCGGAGCAGTCCAGCACGACGTCTACGCGTTCGACCGCTGCAGCCAGGGAGTCGGCATCCAAGGCAGTTCGGTAAGCGTTATAGGTGATTTCAGGATTGATCGCCTGCAGCCGATCCAGCGCCGAATCGACTTTGCTACGCCCTACCTGGGCCGTGTCATGGATGACCTGCCGCTGCAGATTGGTCATGTCGACCGTGTCGAAATCGGCAAGATGCAACTCACCCACACCAGCGGCGGCCAGATACAGCGCAACCGGGGAACCC
Source organism: Pseudomonas sp. LTJR-52 (assembly GCF_003691465.1). NCBI lineage: Bacteria > Pseudomonadati > Pseudomonadota > Gammaproteobacteria > Pseudomonadales > Pseudomonadaceae > Pseudomonas > Pseudomonas sp. LTJR-52. The sequence continues at coordinate 1,267,843 of NZ_CP033105.1, read as the reverse complement.
AGGCCACCCAGGCCTATGATCAGCGCCCTGCCCTGCTTGAGACGCAGCTGCCCTTCTATATCGATCTGAGACAACAGAATCTGCCGGCTGTAGCGCAACAGCTCCGCATCGCTCAGCACGGCCGCTGCCCCAGTGTCACGCGCTCATGCCCACCCAGATCGCGACGGCTTTCAACCGATATGAAGCCCTGCTCAGTCAGTAGCGACCTGACCGCTGGAGCCTGATCGAACCCATGTTCCAGAAGCAGCCATCCACTGGGTGACAAATGTTCCGGGGCCTGCTGAACGATAAGGCGAATATCATCCAGACCATCATCACCCGCAACCAATGCAGAGGCAGGCTCGTAGCGAACATCCCCTTCATCAAGGTGCGGATCATTGTGTGGAATATAGGGAGGATTGCTGACAATGACGTCAAACCGCTCTGCGGAAAGCGCAGCGAACCAATGACTTTGCTTAAAAGAGGCATTCGAAATGCCCAGTCTTGCCCGATTTCGCTCAGCGAGCACTACCGCACCGTCTACACGATCCACCCCTATTACCTGCCACTGCGCACGCTCATGGGCCAGCGCCAAGGCGATGGCACCAGTACCTGTTCCCAGGTCAAGCACGCGTCTGTGTTCAGTACCTGTCAGAGCCAGCGCGGTTTCAACCAGAAGCTCCGTGTCAGGGCGAGGTATCAGGGTATCAGGCGAGACTTCGAGATCGAGCGACCAGAATCCTTGATGGCCCAGGATATAAGCTATCGGTTCCCCGTCTCGACGACGCTCGATAAAGGTGCTGTAAAGATCCTTGGCTTCGCGCGTCACAATACGTTCAGGCCAGGTACGCAGGAAGCTACGCGGCTTTCCCAGCGCAGCCGCCAACAGCAATTCGGCATCCAGGCGCTCGCTGGGTGAATCCGGCAGGCGCGCTTCCTTGAGCAATGCCCCGATAGTGGCCATATCAGTCCCCCAAGGCCGCCAGTTGGTCGGCCTGATATTCCTGCAGGAGAGGCTCGATGACCTGTTGCACCGCGCCCTCCATGACTTCACCCAGAGAGTACAAGGTCAGGTTGATACGGTGATCGGTCACACGGCCCTGTGGAAAATTATAGGTCCGGATACGCTCGGAACGATCCCCTGAGCCTACCAGCAATTTACGGGTGCTGGCGATAGCCTGCTGATGTGCCGCCTGTTGCTGGTCATTGAGCTTGGCCGCCAACCACGCCATGGCCTTGGCGCGGTTCTTGTGCTGTGAACGCTCCTCCTGGCACTCGACGACAATACCGCTGGGAAGGTGCGTGATACGAATGGCCGACTCGGTTTTGTTGACGTGCTGACCACCGGCGCCGGAGGAGCGATAGGTATCAATACGCAAATCCGCCGGGTTGATCTCCACAGCTGCCTGCTCATCAGGTTCCGGCAGCACAGCCACCGTACAGGCCGATGTATGAATTCGCCCTTGAGACTCGGTCTCGGGAACCCGTTGGACACGATGGGCGCCAGACTCGAATTTGAGCTTGGCGTAGACGTTGTCGCCCTCTACACGGGCAATCACTTCCTTGTAGCCACCATGCTCGCCCAGATTCTCGGACATGACCTCTATGCGCCAGCCTTGACGCTCGGCATAGCGCGAATACATGCGGAACAGATCCCCGGCAAAAATGGCGGCTTCATCTCCACCGGTTCCGGCACGAATCTCAAGGAAAACGTTGCGACTGTCATTAGGATCGCGAGGCAGCAGCATTCGCTGTAGCTGATTTTCCAGGTCGATCAGCGCGGCTTCTGCCTGCTCGGCCTCTTCTTCGGCCATGGCCCGCATTTCCGGGTCGCTGTCCTTTAGCAGGGCACGAGCGCCTTCCAGATCGGCCTGCACCTTGCGAAATTCCCGAAGCGCCATGATGACCGGCTCGATTTCCGCATATTCCTTCGAATAAGCACGAAACTGGGTCTGGTCACTGATTACGTCGGCATCACCGAGCAGCGCTGTCAGCTCCTCGAAACGATCATTTAATCCATCGAGCTTTTGCAGCAGAGAGGCTTTCATTTTTTATCCACGCCCTCGTCGAGAGCGAACAGTTCCTGAGCCAAAGCCAGCGCATCGATGCGCCCTTCAGCAGACAATTTCTTGAGTTGCACACTAGGCGCATGCAACAACTTGTTGGTCAGGCTACGTGCCAGCGCGGCCAGCACCTGATCAGGCGCAACACCATTGGCGAGCTGCCGCTGAGCACGAACCAGTTCGTCATCACGCATCTGCTCGGCCTGTTGCCGGTAGGCTCGCAATACATCCACCGCTGCCAGCTCACGCAGACGATGCATGAACTCATCGACTCCAGCCAGCACCAGTTTTTCGGCCGCCTGGGCAGCGCCCTGCCGGCTCTTAAGGTTCTCGGTGATGACCTCATGCAGATCGTCGACGGTATACAGGTACACATCGTCCAGCTCGCTGACCTCCGGCTCGATATCGCGCGGCACTGCAATATCCACCATGAACATCGGCTTGTGCTTGCGCTGCTTGAGCGCACGCTCAACGGCCCCTTTACCCAGGATGGGCAACTGGCTTGCCGTCGAGCTGATCACGATGTCGCTATTGGGCAGCTCTTCCGGAATATCGGCAAGCAGAATCGTATGCGCCCCGAACTGCTCTGCCAGGTGACTGGCGCGCTCGAGTGTCCGGTTGGCGACCACAATCCGCTTGACGCCCTGCTCGTAGAGGTGCCTTGCCACCAGCGTAATGGTTTCTCCTGCGCCAATCAAAAGCGCCTGGCTGCGATTGAGATCACTGAAGATCTGCCTAGCCAGGCTTACCGCAGCAAAGGCAACCGAAACCGGGTTTTCGCCAATGGCGGTATCGGTACGGACACTTTTCGCCGTGTTGAACGTTGCCTGAAAAAGACGCCCTAACAAGGGGCCTACGGTGCCCGCTTCACGTGCTACCGCGTAGGCTGATTTCATCTGGCCCAGAATCTGCGGTTCGCCCAGGATCATGGAGTCCAGACCGGACGCTACACGCATCATGTGCTGGACCGCCTCGTCATCCTCATGAATGTACGCGCAGGCACGCAGCTCATCCAGCGAGAGATGATGATAGTGGGCGAGCCATGCCAGAACGTTGTCCGGAAGGGGCTGCTCCATTTCCAGATAGAGCTCACTACGGTTACAGGTCGACAGAATGGCCGCCTCGCGACTCAAGGTCTCCCGGCACAGTTGCCGTAATGCCTCTACCATTTGCTCAGGGGTGAACGCTACGCGTTCGCGTACATCCACTGAGGCGGTCTTGTGATTGATGCCAAGCGCGAGGAAAGCCATGCAGAATCGCTAAGTTTTTTGGAAAGCCGGTAATTGTCCTACGTCGTCGATTGAACGACAACTATCAGGCCCATGTGCTTGCCTAATACCTTGTGGCATGATGGGCTGAATGCAGAGAGGCCGTTTCGATCTCATGACTAAATATCTCGCGCTGCTGACCACTGCGCTGCTATTGGGTGGCTGCCAAAACCTGGCCAGCCACACGAATTCTGAACAAACCAAACCTGAACAGGCTGCACCTGCTGCTGCGCCAGCCCAGCCGGAAAAGTACGGCTCCTTCAGGGAAGACACCTTATATGACCTGCTGGTTGCAGAACTGGCCGGGCAACGCAATCGATTCGATATTGCATTGGCCAATTATGTCGAACAGGCCCAGAGCACTCAGGATCCCGGCGTAGCCGAACGTGCGTTTCGCATCGCAGAATACCTGGGTGCAGACAGTTCCGCCTTGGATACCTCTGTTATATGGGCGAAGAACGCGCCAGACAACCTTGATGCCCAACGCGCTGCTGCCATCATGTTGGCACGTGCCGGCCAGTACGACGAATCCATGACCTACATGGAGAAAGTTCTGCAGGGCCAGGGCGACACCCATTTTGATTTTCTTGCCCTGTCGGCAGCCGAGACGGACGCAGACACCCGCGCGGGCCTGCTCAAAAGCTTTGATCGCCTTCAGGCCAAGTACCCCGAGAACGGCCAGCTGTTGTTCGGCAAGGCATTGCTGCTTCAACAGGACGGACGAGTCGACGAGGCGCTGACGTTACTGGAAGATCACCCTGCCGCCAGACATGAAGTGGCACCGCTGCTGCTCAGAGCCCGCATGCTTCAGAGTCTTGGTCGTAGCAAGGAAGCCCTTCCGCTGCTGGCAAATGGAATCAAGGAGCACCCGGACGATAAACGTCTGCGCCTTGCTCATGCCCGCCTGCTGGTTGAGCTAAACAAGCTTGATCAGGCCAAGCAGGAGTTTGCGGACCTGGTCGCACAGTTTCCCGACGATGACGACCTTCGCTTTTCCCTGGCATTGGTATGCCTGGAAGCCGAGGCCTGGACTGACGCACGCACCTATCTGGAAGAACTGGTCCAGCGTGGTAGCCACGTGGACGCGGCCCACTTCAACCTGGGGCGTGTCGCCGAGGAATTGAATGATCCCGAACAGGCGCTGACCCAATACGCATTGGTCGGCCCGGGTAGCGACTACCTACCCGCCCAGCAGCGTCAGGCTGAAATCCTGATGGGTCAGGGGCGATTCGAAGAAGCCAAATCGCTTCTTGCAGCCTCTCGCCAACGCCAGCCTGACTATGCGGTCCAGCTCTACCTGCTCGAGGCCGAGAGCCTAACCAACAACAATCAGTCGGAGGCGGCCTGGAATACCATCCAGCAGGGCCTCAAGCTGTATCCAAACGACCTCAATTTACTCTATACCCGTGCCATGGTATCGGAGAAGCGCGGAGACCTTGGTCAATTGGAAAGGGATCTACGCCTTATTCTCAAGCAGGATCCCGACAATGCCATGGCGCTCAATGCGCTCGGCTACACCCTGGCCGACCGTACGACCCGCTACGCCGAAGCACGCACGCTGATCGAGAAAGCTCATCAGATCAATCCTGATGATCCCGCTATCCTCGATAGCATGGGATGGATCAATTACCGCCAGGGCAAGCTTGATCTTGCAGAGCAGTATCTACGCCAAGCTCTTCAGCGCTTCCCTGATACCGAGATCGGCGCACATCTGGGCGAAGTTCTCTGGGCGCGAGGCAAGAAGCAGGAAGCACGCAAGGTATGGGCGGCAGCGGCTGAACAGTCCCCTGATAACGCTGTGCTACGTAGCACGCTTAAACGATTGACAGGCTCAGAAACACTGTGAAACTCAATATCCGCTTTATCCTTATAATGGCATTTCTGGCATTCCTGGCCGGGTGCGCGGGTCAAGTGCCCCATGAAACGGTCGAAGGGCATGGCAACAGCGCGGCCTGGAAGGCTCACAAGGCACGCATTACGACGCTGGACGGTTGGCAGATCAACGGCAAGGTAGGTATCCGTGCTCCCAATGATTCCGGCAGTGGCACCCTATTCTGGCTTCAGCGGCAAGGGTATTTCGATATACGCCTGTCGGGACCTCTAGGCCGTGGCGCAGCTCGTCTGACGGGACGCCCAGACGACGTCACGCTGGAGGTAGCCAATCAGGGGCGTTACCACGCAGACTCCCCCGAGGCGCTTCTTGAGCAGCAGCTCGGCTGGCGCTTACCCGTTTCCCATTTGCTCTGGTGGGTGCGTGGACTTCCAGCTCCAGACAGCCGCAGCCAACTTACACTGGACGGCGACAGTCACCTGTCCCGCCTCGTCCAGGACGGCTGGATCGTGGAGTACACCCGTTACACCGAACAGAATGGCTATAGCCTGCCCGAGCGCTTGAAGCTCAAAGGTCAGGACCTCGATGTGACACTGGTTATCAAGGACTGGCAGCCACGCCAGCTAGGCCAATGAAAGACGTGTTGACCTTACCGGCCCCAGCCAAGCTGAACCTTTTCCTTCATATCCTGGGTCGGCGCGACGACGGCTACCACGACTTGCAGACACTGTTTCAGTTCGTGGACTATGCCGATGAGCTCAAGTTTGCGTTGCGTGATGACGGTCAGATCCGGTTGCATACCGTCCTTCCCGGTGTTGAACATGATTCCAACCTGATCGTTCGTGCCGCTCGGCTTCTCCAACAGACAACTCACTGCTCTCTTGGAGCGGATATCTGGCTGGATAAGCGGCTGCCTATGGGCGGTGGTATCGGAGGCGGCAGCTCGAATGCAGCGACTACTCTGCTCGGGCTGAATTACCTCTGGAAGCTCAACGTCAGCGAAGAGGCACTGGCAGAGCTTGGCCTTACCCTTGGCGCGGACGTTCCGGTATTCGTGCGAGGCAAGGCAGCCTGGGCGGAAGGGATTGGTGAGCGACTGATGCCTGTGGAGATAGAAGAGCCCTGGTATCTGGTAGCTGTTCCGCAAGTGTCTGTAAGTACAGCAGAAATTTTTAACGATCCCCTGTTGACACGTGACACGCCTCCCAGTAAAGTTCGCCCCGTTCTCGAGTGGGGCGGTCGAAACGATTGCCAGAGCGTGGTAGAAAAGCGTTATCCAGAAATACGTAACGCTTTGATCTTGCTAAACAAATTTGTTTCAGCTAGATTAACCGGCACTGGTAGTTGCATATTTGGGGGGTTCCCAAATCAGACCGAAGCTGTTAAAGTTGCGGACCAACTTCCAGCTACCCTACCAAGCTTCGTAGCTAAAGGAAGCAACACTTCAATGTTGCACCGTGAACTGGGAAGTTTGTTCTGAGAAACAGATACAAGTGTATCTGAAACGTCACAGGGGCGTCGCCAAGCGGTAAGGCAGCAGGTTTTGATCCTGCCATGCGTTGGTTCGAATCCAGCCGCCCCTGCCATTTCCTTTTCATCAGGTCCACCCTCAGCCGGCAGGTACTGCAGCGTGTCCAAGATGATGGTCTTTACGGGGAACGCTAACCCCGATCTGGCACGGCGCATTGTGCGTCAGCTGCACATTCCTCTAGGTGATGTTTCCGTCGGCAAATTTTCCGATGGCGAAATCAGCGTCGAGATCAACGAAAACGTTCGTGGTAAGGACGTTTTCCTGATTCAGCCGACCTGTGCACCTACGAACGATAATCTGATGGAACTGGTCGTGATGGCTGATGCCTTCCGTCGTTCTTCAGCTACCCGAATCACCGCTGTTATCCCCTACTTCGGCTATGCACGTCAGGATCGCCGCCCGCGCTCCGCACGCGTTGCTATTAGCGCTAAAGTAGTGGCCGACATGCTTACCGTTGTCGGTGTCAACCGAGTTCTGACTGTCGATCTTCATGCCGACCAGATTCAGGGTTTCTTTGACATTCCCGTTGATAACATCTATGGCTCCCCCGCTCTGGTCGACGATATCGAAGACCAGCGTTTCGAGAACCTGATGATTGTTTCTCCCGACATTGGTGGTGTTGTTCGCGCACGCGCCGTGGCTAAAAGCCTGGGCGTAGATCTTGCGATCATCGACAAACGCCGTCCGAAAGCCAACCAGTCCGAAGTGATGCATATCATTGGCGACATCGAAGGCCGCACCTGCGTGCTAGTCGACGACATGGTTGATACAGCCGGTACACTTTGCCATGCCGCCAAGGCTCTGAAAGAGCATGGTGCATCCAAGGTATTGGCGTATTGCACGCACCCCGTGCTTTCCGGACGCGCAATCGAGAACATCAACACTTCCGTTCTTGATGAGCTTGTCGTTACCAACACCATTCCGCTTTCTGCTGCTGCGCAAGCCTGCACTCGTATCCGCCAGTTGGACATTGCTCCAGTGGTAGCCGAAGCTGTGCGTCGTATCAGCAATGAGGAATCCATCAGCGCCATGTTCCGTTAAGAACTGGTGCTGGTATAACGGCCCCGCATCATGCGGGGCTTTTTAGTCAATGGTCTGATCGCTGGTCGCAAGTGACTCAGGCAATTGTCTTTTTTAGGAGACTACAAATGGTCGACTTTACTCTGAATGCCCAAGCGCGTTCCGACCTGGGGAAAGGTGCGAGCCGCCGCCTGCGTCGTAATGCCGAACAAGTTCCTGCCGTAATTTACGGCGGTGAAAAAGCGCCTGTATCCGTTACGCTGGAAGGCAAGGATCTGGCCAAGCTGTTGAACAACGAGGCTGCGTTCAGCCACGTAATCAACCTGAACGTTGACGGCCAGAACGAAAGCGTTCTGATCAAGGCACTGCAGCGTCACCCTGCCAAGGGCTACGTTATGCATGCTGACTTCCTGCGTGTAGTGGCTGGCCAAAAGCTGACCGCAACCGTTCCGCTGCACTTCATCAATCAGGAAGCTGCCATTGGCGTTAAGCAAGGCGGCGGTGAAGTTTCGCACAACGTGAACGAAGTAGAAGTCTCTTGCCTGCCAAAAGACCTGCCTGAGTTCATCGAAGTCGACATGTCCAAGGTCGAGCTGAACCAGATTGTTCACATGAGCGACCTGAAGCTGCCGGCTGGCGTTGAGCTGGTATCCCTGGCTCATGGCAGCGACCTGCCAGTAGCAAGCATCCACCTGTCCCGCGTCCAGGCTCCGGCTGAGGGCGAAGGCGAAGGTTCTGCTGAGTAAGGCATTGCCTAAGGCTTGTTGAGGAGAAGGTAACGCCTCTACAGCAGACTATTATGAGCGCATCGCCCTGATGCGCTTCTCGATAGGGTTACTCTGTCTGTATAGTCGCTGCCTTAACCTCATAGACAAACTTAGGAAGAAGGGCTCCCGTTATGACTGCCGTACAACTGATCGTTGGCTTGGGTAATCCAGGCGCTGAATACGAACAGACGCGGCATAATGCGGGGGCCCTTTTCGTTGAACGTCTTGCTGCTCAACATCATGTCAATCTGGTCGCTGATCGCAAGTATCATGGCCTGACGGGCCGATTTACACATGACGGCCATGATGTTCGCCTCTTGATTCCTACGACCTACATGAACCGTAGCGGCCAAGCGGTTGCGGCGCTTGCAGGTTTTTACCGTATTCCTGTGGAATCCATTCTGGTCGCCCACGATGAGTTGGATATGCCGCCGGGTGTTGCCAAGTTAAAAAAAGGTGGCGGGCACGGTGGTCATAACGGCTTGCGCGATATCATTGCCCAATTGGGCAACCAAAACGGTTTTCATCGCCTACGGCTTGGCATTGGCCATCCGGGGCATAGCAGTCTAGTCTCCGGCTACGTATTGGGCCGCGCGCCACGTGCCGAACAGGAACTGCTGGATACCAGCATCGATTTTGCCCTCGGCGTGCTGCCGGACATTCTGGCCGGGGATTGGACCCGTGCCATGCAGCGCTTGCATAGCCAGAAGGCCTAACCTACTCCGCGAGGGACAATTTCATGGGATTTAACTGTGGCATCGTCGGCTTGCCCAACGTTGGCAAGTCCACTCTATTCAACGCCCTCACCAAGTCCGGCATTGCTGCAGAAAACTTTCCGTTCTGCACCATCGAGCCGAACAGCGGCATAGTGCCAATGCCTGATGCTCGACTCAATGCACTGGCCGAGATCGTCAAGCCCGAGCGCGTAATCCCTACAACCATGGAGTTCGTGGATATCGCCGGCCTGGTAGAAGGCGCGTCCAAAGGCGAAGGCCTCGGAAACAAGTTCCTGGCCAACATCCGCGAAACCGATGCCATTGCCCATGTGGTTCGCTGCTTTGAAGACGAAAACGTTATTCACGTAGCCAACTCCGTTGACCCCAAGCGAGATATCGAGGTCATTGACCTTGAGCTGATCTTTGCGGACCTTGAAAGCTGTGAGAAGCAATTGCAGCGAGTGGTTCGCAGCGCCAAGGGCGGTGACAAGGAGGCAGTGGCTCAAAAAGCACTTCTTGAAAAGCTGATTCCTCATTTCGAAGCAGGAAAGCCTGCGCGCAGCCTGTTGAAGGACATGGATGACGAGCAGAAGCGCATGGTACGCGGCTTTCATCTGTTGACCAGCAAGCCAGTCATGTATATCGCCAACGTGGCTGAAGACGGATTCGAAAACAATCCTCATCTGGATATCGTCAAAGGCATTGCTGCCGAAGAAGGCGCAATTGTCGTTCCGGTATGCAACAAAATCGAAGCTGAAATTGCCGAGCTGGATGATGGTGAAGAAAAGGACATGTTCCTTGAGTCGCTAGGCTTGGAAGAGCCCGGCCTGAACCGCGTAATCCGCGCTGGCTATGAACTGCTGAATCTACAGACCTATTTCACTGCCGGAGTGAAGGAGGTTCGTGCCTGGACTGTCAAGGTGGGCGCTACCGCGCCACAGGCAGCTGCCGTGATTCACACTGACTTTGAGAAAGGCTTCATCCGCGCCGAAGTGGTCGCCTATGACGACTTTATTCAGTACAAGGGTGAAAATGGCGCAAAGGAAGCAGGCAAATGGCGCCTGGAAGGTAAAGACTATATCGTCAAGGATGGCGACGTCATGCACTTCCGCTTCAACGTCTGATCCGCTCAGCGGACCTGCGACGCAGGTCCGCTCCCTTTTCCTTCTACCTGCACATGCTCAAGACAGCAGCAACTTACGCCTACTGGTTGACTGGCAAAGCCGCATGCAGCTGAGTCAGGTCGTTGACCTTGTCGTATAGCTTGTCGGCACTGGTAGCCATGGCGGTAGGCACAAACTGGTTAGGCTGGGAAAAACCAGCAGCCATGGTGGTAAATTTCCACTGCACCTTAACCTTGCATAAGGCAACAGCAGTCACTTGATTTGGCGTTCCTGCTTGCCAAATAGTGCTTCAAAGTCTCTTACCAATGCCTCGAATGCTCTTCCCAGATCAGGCACAGTTGCTCATAACGACTCCATCACGACAACTCACTTCAGCTCTTTTACAGAAGTGCTGCGTTAATCTTTCAGGAATGAATAAAGGTAGCGTGAGCAGAATGGAGGACGAAGCAATAAAGGCCATTCTACCGATACGACAGAATGGCCCTCAGCATAGGTATCGGTCAGTTGCCAGCAGATAGTCCCGCATACAGCCGTGTCAGCTCGTTCATTTGCTTGAACAGCGTATCGGCACTGGAGGCCATTGCTGTGGGGACATAGTTGTCGGGAGTGGTAAGGTCTACCGCTGTACGGGTGAATTTCCATTGAGCTTCGGCTTTACGCAGCGAAGTGGCAATTTCAGGATTAGGCGTGCCCGCGGTATTAAGCTCCGTCATGACGGTATCGAACTCACCGACGGACTTGTCAAACGCCTCGTCCAGCCCGGGCGCCTGCACACCCCAGTTCTTGGCCATGTACAGCATGGCGATCCGTTGGCTTAGCACTCGGTTCCAGCCACTACGGTTCACCAGACGGGAAGACTCACCACCGTTGTTCTTTGCCACGAGATCCGTCAGCTTTTGGCACTGATCCAGGAGCTGATCACTGACGCCCAGCATGGCGACGGCCTGGTCCTTGTCAGGATTAGCCTGAACCAGCTGCTTGTACTCCTGCCAAGTCTTCTCTATCTCGCTGAGTTTGCTGCGAATTTCAGTATTCGGTGCGAACTCGACAAGCAATTTGTGATGGTTGTCGAACAGTGTAACGGTGTCCTTGAGCTGCTTGGCTGCAACGTCAACGCGAACACCGGACCCCATCATCAGGTAATCCTTGGCCATGCGTTGGCCAAGCGTGCGCTGAAGGCCAGCCATGTTCATCGCTTCTTCAGGGGTAATGGCCGCCCAGCAAGAGGCACTAACAAGACTGACGCCCAAAACGGCTACACGCAAAAAATCCTTTAGCATTTACTTCTCCAAAAGGGCCATTCGCTGGCCAGGCAAAGCGGGGCCTTTTTTAGAAACAGCAAGGCGCCGCGAATAGTTAAGCTCCGCGGTTATCGATTTAATTAGTGCGGGATTTGGTATGAAGGCGAATCGTCATGACAGCTGATGTCATAACGCCATCGAATCATGAGGTCGCTATTGTAGCGTCTTGAAAAGTCAATAGGACGTTTTTACTAGGACATAATGTCGCCCCTGCCCAGAAGCGTGACAGCAACAGCACCTCCGCTGGAACAAGGGCACATTGGAAGCAGGCCGCTTACATGATCAACCGCTAACCCGCAAAGGACCGCCAACCGGAACATACTCAACAGGTGTCTCACCTGGGAAGTCTTGGACAGGGTCGTCCTGATAGCCGAACCCTTCCTCCTTCAGGTTGATGGAATGCGTGCTGTGTTCTCGGGCACTCGTATTGCTCAGCTTGGTAAACAGGCGATCATCATCCTGCAAGGTGAAGCGGTCTCCTGGGCAAAGCTGTGCGAAAGTAATCGTGGCGGCGGTACTCATCAAGCAGTCTCCTTATAACCGTTGAGGTCTCTTATGAATGGAGAGTTTCCGGTCGATCAAGGTTCCGAACAGCGACCGGAACTGACTTGCAGAGCACACATTGCAGAATAAAAAAGGCTCGCCTGGAAACGACGAGCCAAGACGTAGAAAGCCGTTTAACGCTTGGCCTTGCGCTTATTTCGGTATTGGTCGATGACAACGGCCACCACAATGATGATGCCCTTGATGATGTCCTGGATGTAGGCGTCGACCCCGAGGAAGGTAAAGCCGCTGGCCATGACACCCAGAATCAGGGCGCCGATGACCGTTCCGGTAATACGTCCTACGCCGCCCGCCAGGCTGGTACCGCCAATCACGGCGGCGGCAATCGCATCCAACTCGTAGGACATACCCATCCCCGCCTGACCTGTAGCGGCTCGGGCCGAGGCAACGACACCAGCGAGGCCTGCTAGAAGGCCAGCGATGCTATAGACGATGATCAGATGGCGCTTGACGTTGATGCCCGAGATGCGAGCCGCCTGCATGTTGCCGCCAATGGCATAGGTGTACTTACCGTATTTGGTATACCGCAGGGCGATATGGAAGATGACGGCCACAACCAGAAAGATGATGACCGGCATGGCACCGCTGCCAATGGCGGTGTACGAGTCGGACAGCATGCTGATGGGCTGACCTTCGGTGTAATAACGCGCCAGACCGCGGGCCGACACCATCATGCCCAGCGTGGCGATGAAAGGAGGAATGCCGGTAGCGGCAATAATGCTTCCGTTAATGACGCCGGCCAGCAGTCCCACGCCTAATCCGGCCATGATCGGCACCCAGACCGGCATGTCGGTCAATGAAGGGAAGACCGCGCGGCCAAAATCAGACGTTTGCGCCAGACTGGCCGCAACCATTGCGGAAAGCGCAAGCACAGAGCCCGAAGACAGATCGATTCCTGTGGTGATAATGACCTGGGTAACGCCAATGGCCAGAAGACCAATGATGGAAACCTGGAGAATCATCAGCACCAGGCGCTGGGAGTTCATGAGAAAGCTCTGATCACGCATGACCCAGCCGAACAGCTCGAACACCAGGCCAATACCCAATAGTACGAGCAGAATACCCACTTCAGTAGGAATACGCCGCTTGGTCTTCCTGGGTACCTCAGCTGTTTTGTTTTCAGTGATAGCATTCATAGTAATTTCCTCTTCTCCTGCTTTCGCCCAGGCGAACGTGCCCGCTGACTACTGCCAGGCCGCTATGCGTATCGATATGCGGAGAAAACCTCCGCCCCTACTCAGTGAATCGCTCTGATTCCGGATGCGTGATGCATGATCCGTTCTTGCGTGGCCTCGTCGCGGTCGAGCACGCCAGTCACTTCCCCTTCATGCATGACCAGGATGCGATCGCTCATGCCGAGCACTTCAGGCAGTTCGGACGAGATCATGATGACGGCCATGCCTTCACTGGCCAGCAAAGAGATCAGCCGGTAAATTTCAGCCTTGGCACCCACGTCGATCCCTCGCGTCGGCTCATCCAGAATGAGGACACGCGGGTTGGTCATCAGCCACCGTGCCAGCAATGCTTTTTGCTGATTACCGCCGGACAGGTTGGCAATGCACTGCTCCAGCGAAGGCGTCTTGACGCGCAGCTTCCTGCACATGTCTTCGCAGAGATCGCGCAGTGGTTTTTGCTGGACGAAACCGCTACCGCTGTAATTGGGCAGGACCGCGACCTCCATGTTCTCCAGAACCGACAGGCATGGAAAAATGCCGGTGTCCTTCCGGTCCTCGGTCAGGAGCGCTAGTCCTTTCTGAATCGCCAGACAGGGGTCGCTCATGGTGATTTTTTCACCGTCCAGGTAGATTTCCCCGCTGGTGGCTGGCGTGACACCAAACAGGGTTTCGGCTACGTTGGTACGCCCCGACCCCATAAGGCCGGCGATGCCAAGGATTTCACCTGCACGCAGGTCGAACGATACGTCTTTGAAGATACCGTCCAGGGACAGGTTGCGTACCGAGAGCATGACCTTGTCGGTCGGAGCGGTACGTTCGGGAAACAGCTGAGTCAGCTCACGGCCTACCATCATGGAGATCAGGCTGTCGCCATCCATGCTTTCCGCACGCTGCAGGCCGATGTAGGAACCATCCCGGAAGACCGCGACCTCATCGGCAATCTGGAAAACTTCATCCATCTTGTGCGTGATATAGATGATGCCCTTTCCCTGCGCCTTAAGGTCAGCAATGATCGAGAACAAGTGAGCCACTTCCTTTTCGGTAATGGCTGAGGTGGGCTCGTCCATGATGAGGATATCGGAGTCGTAGGAGACCGCCTTGGCAATCTCGACCATTTGCCGGCCAGCAATGCTGAGGTTGCCGACCGGCTCTTCAGGATCGAGATCAATCCGCAGGCGCGCCAGCAGCGCTTCGGTATTACGGTGCATGGCACCATGATCGACCATGTGCAGGGCGTTGAGCGGTTCACGGCCCAACCAGATGTTTTCGGCAATGGTCATGTGGGGCATCAGGTTGAGCTCCTGATGGATCATGGCGATGCCTGACTGCAGGGCGGCCAGCGGCGTTTCGAACGTCACGGGCTTGCCACGCAAGCGAATCTCGCCACTGTCGGGCTGATGAATTCCTGCAATGATCTTCATGAGGGTGGATTTACCCGCCCCGTTTTCTCCCATCAGCGCCAACACAGTGCCTGGACGAACACGGAGCTGCACATCGGATAGAGCCACAACGCCTGGAAAGCCTTTGCTGACGTTCAGGATTTCCAGCAGGTACTCCGTACCCATGGGGTCGGCTTCGTAATTGATCTGTTTGTAGGTTGAAGGCGTTACAGCAGTAGTTGAGCCGAGCATCTTATTCTTCTCCTCGGAACGTTCGTGAGCGCCAGCTGAAGCAGGGCGCTGGCGTCTGATCGTTATTTACTCTGGAATTGCTGATAGTTCTCGGGGGTAACCAGCTGCACCGGAACCCAGATGTCGCCTTGCAGGTTTTCCTTGTTGACGAGGCGGACAGCGGCATCTACCGAGCCGGCCCCGATACCGACGGTATCGCGGTACACCGTTACACTCAGCAGTCCGCGCTTGATGGCAGCCAGGCCGTCAGCCGTGCCGTCGACACCGCCTACCATGATGTCCTTACGACCGGCCTGACGCAGCGCCATGGCTGCACCGATACCCATCTCATCGTTATTGGCCGCAACAGCATCGATCGCCTTGCCGGACAGGAGCCAATTGCTCATCAGATCCATGCCTTTGTCACGTTCCCAGTTGGCGGATTGCTCTTCTACCACTTTGATATCGGGATATTTAGCCAGAACATCCTTCACCCCAGTCGTGCGCTTGCGCGTATCATCATGGGCCAGTCGGCCAAGGATGATGGCGAGGTTTCCCTTGCCGCCCATCTTTTCAGCGAGATACTCCATTTGCATCTGGCCGATGCGACGCTCATCCGTGCCTACAAACACAACACCTGCCGGGAAACTGTCTACTTCAGGGCGGCTGTTGAGATAAACCAGCGGGATACCCGCCTGGGTAACGCGCTCAGTGATCTTGCGGGTCGCGGCCGTATCAGCCGGGTTGACGATGATGGCATCAACTTTCTGGCTGATGAAGTTTTCAACCTGCCCTAGCTGACGCACTACATCACCACCCGCATCCTCAAGTTGCAGGGAGGCGCCACCGGGTATCTCTTTGGCACGCGCCTGCATGGCCTGTACAAGGTAGGCGATGTAGTTATCGTACTGTGCGACCGCGACACCGATTTTCATATCGGACCAAGCCAGCGGAGAAATAAGCAGGCAGAACAGCAAACCCAGACAGCGCTTCATGGTGGCTCCTTAAGCCTTATGCACCAGCATCATGCTGGCATCGAAAAAGGCAAACCCCGTCGCGGCAGAGCACTGAGCCGGAACGGTTCTGTTCGGAGTGCGACGTGAGCAGGACGAAGGACCATGCTGGTTGCACGATAGGACATGTGCGCTGAGCAAGCTGAGGCTCGAAGCGAGTACGCGACGGTCTACGGCTGGTAGACCGCTCGGAGTCGTCCTGTAAGGAAGAGAGGGTTTCATCGACAGTACCTGTTTGTTCTTGTTGGTGTGCACGCCTCCTGTGGAGGAGGTGCGTTACAGTCGTCAACCTTGGATCAGAATCTACTAGAATAAATTTTCCATTACAACGCAATTTCCGAATTTATTTTTCATTATATAAATAACCCGCTCTACCATAAGCGTTCCAGCTGAACACCTATATGAGCGCTGTGCCGGTCAGCGCTAAAGACACCTGTGCTCGATAATGCCGAGCCGGGTGCCAGAGGATCAGCAGCCCGTTGCGCACCACGGCTCCGTACTGGACTGCCAAGGTGTTGCCGCCGCCCCACCCTATGCACAGCAGCAAAAGCCAGTCCATGGCGCGTACTGGAATCAATGAGGGAGTAGCGCCGCAGAACGCGGCGCAAAAGACGGTGTTGCGTTAGTGCTTGATGCGGCTCTGGAACGAATCCACATTCTCGGGCGTGATCAGCTCATAGGGAATCCAGACGTTTTGCTCAACCGGCTCCTTTCTCGCCAGCTTTACGGCTGATTCCACAGCGCCATCAGCCTGCCCTTTGGCATCCTGAAAGACAGAGGCTGCCAGCATGCCGCGCTTGACCGCGGCCAGACCATCCGGCGTGCCGTCAACGCCTCCGATCAATACCGAGCCCTTTGCCTTGCCGGCCTGCTGTAATGCCATGGCCGCGCCAATTGCCATTTCATCGTTGTTGGACGAAACCGCATCGAACTCCTTACCTGACAGGAGCCAGTTGCTCATCAGGTCCATGCCCTTGTCACGCATGTAATTGGCCGTCTGCTCTTCCACTACCTTGATATCGGGATATTTGGCCAGAACCTCCTTTACCCCCTTGGTGCGGTTGTGCGTGGAATTGTTGGCCAAATCGCCCAACATGATGACCAGATTCCCCTTACCGCCCATCTTATCGGCCAGGTACTGCATCTGCAGGCGTCCGGCTTCCAGGTCGTTGGATGTCACTGTAACCACGCCTTTTGGCAGGTTTTCCTCATCCGGGCGGCGATTGACATACACCAGCGGAATCCCGGCTTTCGTCGCCGCCTCGGTGATATTGCGGGTAGCTGCAGTATCGACCGGGTTGACGATAATGGCGTCGACCTTCTGGCTTACAAAGCTTTGTACTTGGTTGAGCTGCTTGACCACATCGCTGCGAGCATCCTCGAACTGTAACTGAACGCCTTCATCCTTGGCTTTTCTGGCCATCGACTCGCGCAGGTACGTCAGCCAGTTGTCATCAAACTGCGCCATGCTGACCCCGACCTTGATATCGGCTGCCATAGTGGTTGTAGCCATGAACAGCGACAGGGCTGCGGCGGCGATTCGTTTGCTCATCTGCATGATGAATGACTCCAGATATTGTGAGTGTTATGGGTGGAAGTGCATCACGATCAAGCAGAGCCCCAGGGCGGGACTCCCCTTTCTTACGAACAGGAACGCGTCATTCTTGGCGATTACCCAGGCAAGCCAGAAGGCAGCAGGCAGCAGGCAGCAGGAACCAGTCAGGTAAAAGACCGGGTAGGAAAAGCGAGGCGGCGCGGCCAGAAAGGCCGCTTGAGCGCAGAGAGGATTATCGTTCATCGACGGCACCTTTTTGTTTTTATCGGCCTGCCCGTACAAGCCCTGTACAGGTCGTGAAATCGTCAATCTGATTCAGACTGTATTGGAATTTAATTTCCAAAGCAACAGCATATAGAATTATCTTTGTTTATCGTAACAGTGGCAGAAAATGGCAGTTTGCAGGCGTTGTAAAGCCGGGAAGCAATTCTCGGCTCCAGGCTTCTATAAGGATGAGAACGAGATGATCAGCCCAGCGTAATAACCTGACCCTGCTGAGCACTGCGGCGGGCGGCATCAAGGATGCGTGTGGTTTCCAGGGCGTCTTCCAACGAAACAGGCAGTTCGCCTTTTCCGCTCAGGGCAGCTGCCAAGTGCTCATAGAAGAGGTCCCAGCGGCCCCGCTCGGAGGGCACCAGCTCACGCTCTTCGCCATGCTGCATCCAGCCCCAGCGCAGGTGGTCCTCAACGCCCCAGCGGTCCCGCTCGGTCTTGGGTGAACGTCCCGCCAGGAGTGCCTGATCCTGCCCATCCAGGCACTCGATCCGATAGCAGCCTTCGGTGCCGTTAACCTTGAGTCGAGGCCCTGGATTGTGCTGAATCGTACTGCCCCAGAGACGTGAGATGACACCGTTTTGATGGGTAAGCGACAGGAAGAAGTCCTCATCGAGTTGCTGCTGCTCATCCATGAAACGGACCTCGGCATAGACCGAGCGTACCGATCCGAACAGCCAGAGCGCCTGATCGACCAGATGACTGCCCAGATCCCGCAATAAACCTCCACCACTGGCGTTGCCCCGAGTGCCGGATACAAAGGTTTCCACACGCGATTCGAATGTAAGGACTTCGCCCAACTTGCCTGACGTAATCATCCGGCGAGCGGTACGAATGTCCGAGTCCCAACGGCGGTTCATGTAAACCGTGAGTGGCACGCCAGCTTCGCGGGCGGCTGAGATCAGTAGTTGAGCACGCGATTCGTCCAAGGCAAACGGCTTGTCGCTGACGACGGAAACACCTCTGGAGACAGCCTCCAGAATCATGCCTTCCCGGGTTTCGGGCGGCGTGGAAATTACCACAGCATCAACACCAGCATCGATCAGCTCGGCTAGCGTGTCGTAGGCGGGTACGCCGGGATAATCCTGTTGCAATTCGGCGCGGCGCTCAGGTGAACGTATCACGACACCCACCAGGGCGATAGGTGACACTGACGTGATCAGGGGCGCATGGAAAAACCGTCCGCCCTTACCATAACCCACCAAGCCAACACGCATAAAACCTCCGAGCAATAACAGGCCTACCCTGTGTCCGACAACGAAGCGCGTCAGGGTCCTTTTTTAGTAGGGGAAATAGCCGTCTTGCATGACGGCTGCGCAAGCCGGGAGCCTGCAAACACTCCCGGCCAGAAGGACGTATTAGCCGAGTTCCTGCTTGACGCGCTCCAGCATGAAGCGGCTCGACTCATCGGCCCGGTCTTCAAAGCCGAAGACGGCGACGGTAGCGATACCGTCGAATTTCATTTCCCGCAACGTAGAGAAGAAGGCCTCCCAGTCCACTTCGCCTTGCCCGATATCCAAGTGCTGGTGGACGGTGGCGTTGACGCCTGGTGGGTTGACGATATAGCGCAGACCCGACGAAGCTCGATGATTCCAGGTGTCGGCAATGATCACGTGGGTCAGTTTGTCCCCGGCGTAATGCAGCATCGAGGCGATATCGCCCTTGCCGTCATCGTAGAAAAAGGTGTGTGGCGCAGCGTACAGGTAGTTCACGAAGTCTTTGTCGAGGCCACGGATCAGGTCGACCGACTCGTTGTTGCGCTCGCTGAAGTCATAGGGATGCGCCTGGATGTCGAGCTTGATGCCTTCGCGTTCGAAGATTGGTAGGAGCTCTTCCATGGACTTCATGAACTGGTTTTCGCACACCAGCGGCTGGTCCGACTGACCACTGAATTCGGTGTTCATGAGATCGCAGTCCATTTCTACGGAGATCTCGATAGCGCGCTTCCAGTTACGAACCGCTGCCTTGCGCAGCTCCTCATCCGGTGCAGCCCAATGATAGACCGGTAGCAGCGAGGACAGCTTTACACCGGTATCGCTCAGTGCCTTTCTGAATTCACGGATCCGAGCCTTGTCGACGCGTGGGTACTTGTAGAACGGCAGGAAATCGTCCCGCGGGGACAGTTCGATGTATTCGTAACCCAGCTCCGCTACTTTATCCACCATCTTGGGGATGGGCAGGAAACGGTACATGTTCGGGTCCAGACAAATACGCATGATCTGTTCTCCTGTGGCGGCCCCTCCCCTGAAGGAGAGGCCTTTTATCTGTTATGGAAGGCTTACTCGTAGAAGGCAGGACGCTGTGGCAGGCGGATCGGCTCGATGGCGCCGCTGCGCTGGGCAGCCACGCAGGCATCGGCGGTCACGGCGGCGGTGTAACCATCCCATGAGGATGGACCGGTGATCTTGCCCGCCTTGATACCGTCAATGAACGCCTGCAGCTCCACGTCGTAGGCATCGATGAAACGCTGTTTCCAATCCATGAGGATTTCAGTGGACAACTTGGCACCGCTGCGCAACTGAACGGAAGCAGGCTCCGGCAGCTTGGCAATGCCACGCTCGCCGACGACTTCGCACTGGATGTCGTAGCCGTACTGGCAATTGACGAAGACTTCCACGTCGATACGGGTCCCCTTGGCAGTTTCCAGCAGGACAATCTGTGGGTCCTTCAGATGAGCAAATGCCTGGGACGTCTTGCGGGGATAAATGACCTGGGCTGACACATACTGATCGTCCAGCAGCCAGCTCAAGACATTAATCTCATGGATCAGCGTGTCGACGATGGCCATCTCGGTGGTATAGGACTCGCCTACCGTCGGGTTGCGGTGCGCCGCGTGAATCATCAGCGGCTCGCCGATCTTATCGCTGTCGATCACGGCCTTGAGCGCGCGATAGCCTTGATCGTAAGGACGCATGAAACCGACCTGCACCAGCCGCTTGCCATGCTCTATCTCAGCCTCGACGATTTTCTTACAGCCCTCTGCCGTGACGGCCAGCGGTTTTTCGCAGAAGACCGGCTTGCTGGCCGCGATGGCCGACAGCACGAACTCTTCATGGCTTGGCCCCCAGGAGGTGACGAGAATCGCGTCCACTTCCGATGCATTGATCAGGTCGTGGCCGCTGGCATAGACCTCAGCCTCGATGCCCTGCTGTTGGACAACCTTGGCGGCCTGCTCCTGATTGATATCGTTGACCGCCACGACTGTACTGCCCACCAGTGCATGACTGCACCGACGAATATGATCCTGTCCGATAGCCCCTGTTCCGATTACGCCGATACGCAGTGTCATGGTCATTCTCCGTTTGGAATTCTTGTTCGAAAAACGTTGGGGTAATACCGGGCGTGATAGGCATCGCTGCACTCAACCCATCGGCGCCCTGCAAATCAGTACTGTCGCGCTTTGGCAGTGTTCTCCTTGAGCATGCGTGACACTGCCTGGACCTTCTCGCTGGTGGAGACTTCGGCACCACCGACGCGCCACCAGGAGAGGTATTTATGAATCATGGTCTTGGGCAGGACCTTGATATCGATCAGCGTGGAGACCGTCTGCCGACGCGCGTCTTCCAGCGCGGTATGAAGTTCGTCCAGCGTCTTCACACGGTAGGTTTTGCAGCCATAGGCGGCGGCGCTCATGGCGAAATCCACCGGGACAAAGCCGCCATCGAGCTTGCCGGTCTCTGGATTGCGATAGCGAAACTCGGTACCAAAGCTGTCCATGCCGTGCTCCATTTGCAGGTTGTTAATGCAGCCGAACGTCATGTTGTCCAGGAGAATCACATTGATCTTCTGGCGCTCCTGAATGGACGTTGCCAGCTCGGAGTGCAGCATCATGTAGGAGCCATCCCCAACCAGGGCATAAACCTCTCGCTCGGGCTCGGCCATCTTCACGCCCAGCGCTGCATTGATTTCATAGCCCATGCAAGAGTAGCCGTACTCCAGGTGATAGGTATTGGTGCCCTTGCTGCGCCAGGCGCGTTGCAGGTCTCCCGGCAGGCTTCCGGCGGCCGCGACAATAATGTCGTCGTTAGCCAGGGTTTCGTTCAGTGCGCCCAGCACGCGGCTCTGGGTAAGGCTGGAACCGGTCAGCTCAACAAACTCTTCCAGTACGGCACGTGGCAGGTGATCATCGATCTCCGGCACAAAGCCCTCAGTGGCATATTCAACACTGTAGACACGGTCGATCTCCTCCTTGAGCCTGGCACGAGCCTGCTGCGGTGCGTCGCTCCACTGCGCTTTGTAACCGGTGCGGCCCAATGCCTCGCCTAGCGCCTCCAAACCTACCTTTGCGTCAGCCACGACCTGTACGGCGTCGAGCTTGTAGGCATCAAAGGCACTGGCATTGAGGTTGATGAACTGGACGTCTGGATTCTGGAAGATCCACTTGGACGAGGTGGTGAAATCCGTATAGCGGGTGCCAACGCCAATGACCAGATCAGCTTCCTTGGCCAGCAGGTTAGCTGCAAGACACCCCGTTTCGCCAATGCCGCCCACGTTCAGCTCATGGGCCGAGACGATAGCGCTCTTACCCGCCTGGGTCTCGGCGAACGGAATTTCGAAGCGCTCGGCAAAGCGCTGCAGGGCTTCGGCTGCGCCTGAGTACTTGACCCCACCGCCACAAATCAGCAGCGGCTTGCGCTTGCCCTGGAGCAGCGCCACGGCATCGTCCAGCATGGCCTCAGTGGCTGGGCGGCGGTCGATGCGGTGCACGCGCTTCTGGAAAAAGTAATCCGGGTAATCGTAGGCTTCGCCTTGCACGTCCTGCGGCAGGGCCAGGGTTACGGCACCGGTTTCGGCCGGGTCGGTCAGCACGCGCATGGCATTGATGGCAGCGGTCATCAGTTGCTCGGGACGGGCGATGCGATCCCAGTATTTGCTGACAGCCCGGAAGGCATCGTTGGTACTGATGGACAGATCATGGGACTGCTCGATCTGCTGCAGCACCGGATCAGGCTGACGGCTGGCGTAGACGTCCCCCGGCAGGAGCAGCACCGGAATACGGTTGGCGGTTGCAGTGGCTGCCGCCG
Organism: Pseudomonas sp. LTJR-52; assembly: GCF_003691465.1. Classification (NCBI taxonomy): domain Bacteria; kingdom Pseudomonadati; phylum Pseudomonadota; class Gammaproteobacteria; order Pseudomonadales; family Pseudomonadaceae; genus Pseudomonas; species Pseudomonas sp. LTJR-52. Next base: position 1,245,029 of record NZ_CP033105.1, on the reverse strand, counting down.
TGATCATGTTGGCCGCCCCCGGGCCGACTGACGATGTGCAGGCATAGATCTGGCGACGCAGCTTCTGCTTTGCATAGCCCACGGCGGCATGAACCATGCCTTGCTCATTGCGGCCCTGATGGACGATGAGCTCACCCGGGTCCTGTTCCAGTGCCTGTCCAAGCCCCAGCACGTTGCCGTGACCAAAGATGGTAAAGATGCCTTTGACGAACTTGGTTTCAACCCCATCGACGCTCACGTACTGGTTATCGAGAAACTTCACCAGCGCCTGGGCCATGGTCAGTCGTGTTGTACTCATGTTGTCACCCTTTCAATTCCACGCCTGGGGTCGAGTACAGGGCGACATGTGCCGCCCTGCCTTGCCCTTTGTTATAGGTACTGTCTCTGCTTAGGCCGCCTGCCCTTCGGCAGCGTCTACACGTGCTTTCAGATGCTGCATACTGGCTAGCAATGACGGCTGAATATCCGTCAGCGCATGGACGCTTTCGGCGAACGGCTCGAACGACAGGTGGCCGTTATAGCCCAGCTTGAGCAGCTCACGAACCTGTGCGGCATTGCCCAGGATGTCGGCCTCGCCCACCAGCACGCGGTGGCCATCACGGATGGTGTTCAACGGCAGCGCACCGTCCTCCACACCCGAGATGTGCACCAGACCGGTCATCTCAGGGAAGAACTCCTGCTCACCTGCCAAATGATGGTGGAAGGTGTCATGCACGACACGGAACACATCGCGCCCGCCTACGGCATTGATAGCGTCTACGGCATCACGCTTGCGGCGCAGCGAGCATTCCTCAAAGCCCAGCGGCTCCACAAAGCCCAGGATGCCGTGCTCACGCAGGATAGGCGCCAGTTCGGTCAGCGCCGTACGCAAATCACGAGCGCGTTCGGCTTCGCTGCGTGGATCCTTGGGATCATTGAGCGGACACATCACCAATCCTTCGGCGCCGCAGTCGCGGGCGTAGGCGGCCAGCTTTAACGTCTGGGCACGACGCTCGTCATTCCACACATCGAAGGGATACAGCGCATTGATCGACAGCACACGGATGCCCTTCTCCTGGCACAGCTGGCGTACACGCTGGGCTGGGGTGCCGTCCTCGATCTCGATACCTTTCAAATCATTGCGGATTTCGATGGCATCGGCATTGAGGGTAGTGGCAAGCGAAATGAACTCTTCCAGCGGCAGGCGTGGGGCAACCATGCGGTTAAGGGCAAAACGTAAGGGCTGGCTCATCTTGTTGTTCTCCAGGATTCGATAAACGCAGTGCTGGTTTAGGGTATGGGTTATTTGGCGGTCGGCATGCTGAACTCGGCACCCTTGGCGATGCTATCGGGCCAGCGCTGCATGACGCTCTTGTAACGGGTATAGAAGCGGATGCCCTCCTCGCCATAGGCGTGGTGGTCGCCAAACAGGGAGCGCTTCCAGCCACCAAAGGAATGCCAGGCCATGGGAACAGGAATCGGTACGTTGATACCGACCATGCCCACCTGGATGGAGCGGGCAAACGCGCGGGCCACGCCACCGTCGGTGGTAAAGCAGGACACGCCATTGCCAAATTCATGGGCATTGATCAGCTCGACGGCCGAGGCAAAGTCCGGCACGCGCACGATGCCCAGCACTGGGCCGAAGATCTCGTCCTTGTAGATGGTCATCTCGGGCTTGACCTGGTCGAACAGGGTTGCGCCAACAAAGAAGCCATTCTCGGCACCCGGCACCTTGAAGTTGCGACCGTCAACGATCAGTTGCGCACCTTCCTCAACACCTTTGGTGATGTACCCCTCGACCTTGGCCTTGTGCTGAGCGGTCACCAGCGGGCCCATGTCGGCGTCGCCTTCCATGCCGTTGCGTACGCGTAAATTGTCGATGCGGGGCAAAAGTTTCTGGATCAACTTGTCGCCCACATCACCTACGGCCACGGCGATGGAAATCGCCATGCAGCGCTCACCGGCGGAGCCGTAACCCGCACCGATCAAGGCATCGGCCGCCTGATCCAGATCGGCATCCGGCATGACGATCATGTGATTCTTGGCGCCACCCAGAGCCTGAACACGCTTACCGCGGCGGGTCCCTTCCTGGTAGATGTATTCGGCGATGGGTGTGGAACCCACGAAGGAGATGGCTTCGACATCCGGGTGTTGTAGCAAGGCGTCCACAGCTTCCTTGTCGCCCTGTACCACGTTGAACACACCATCGGGCAAACCGGCCTGCTTGAGCAGATCCGCCATGAGCAGGCTGGCGGAAGGATCGCGCTCGGAAGGCTTGAGGATAAAGGTATTGCCGGTGGCCAATGCCATCGGAATCATCCACAGCGGCACCATGATCGGGAAGTTGAACGGTGTGATCCCGGCACAAACGCCCAGCGCCTGACGCATGTTGTAGTTGTCGATGCCACCACCGATGTTGTCGGTGAACGCTGTCTTCATCAGATGGGGCGCACCGCAGGCAAACTCGACAACCTCGATGCCGCGGGTGACTTCACCCATGGCATCGGACAGGACCTTGCCATGTTCAGACGTGATGAGCTGCGCCAGCTCCTTGTGGTGCTTGTCCAACAGCTCCTTGAACTTGAACAGGATGCGCGAACGGCGCAGAGCCGATTGTTCGGACCAAGCCGGAAACGCGGCTTTGGCGGCTGCGACAGCTTCATTCACCGTTTGGTTGGTCGCCAGGGCTACACGGGCCTTCACTTGCCCCAACGCCGGATTGAACACATCGCTGTAACGCTCGGTGCCCGCTTCCTGGACCTGACCATTGATGTAATGGCCGATGACTGTTTCTTGACTCATGTCGAACTCCTTCGGGGCCGCTCGAAGCACGGCGTAGCTAACAAAACCAATGGATCCTTACCGCGATCCGCTCTTATCAAATAGGCTTGGATGACAAGGCCTGACCGGTTTTCCGAGTACTAGCTGGCATGGGCTGACGGCGAATCTTGGTCAGCATCACGCCTTCCATTTTTTCCAGCGATACACCACGGGTTTCAGGGACGAAACGGATGACGAACCAATAGCTGAACACGCCAAAGCCTGCGAACAGCCACATTGGGAAGGCACCATTGAATGTGCTCATCAGGTAGGGATGGTCATTGATCATCGGGAACGTCTGGGTCACCAGGAAGTTGGCAATCCACATGCTGCACACGGCCACACTCATCCCCATCGAGCGCAGACGATTCGGGAAAATCTCGGAGATCAGAACCCAGGTGCCGATCCCCCAGGACAGCGCATACAGCAGCATGAACAGGAGCATCCCGAACAGCGTCAGGTAGCCGTCCTGATGGGTGTACATGGCGTAAGAGGTGATCAGGAGTCCGCTGACCGAGCCGATGGTGCCGTACTTCATCAGCGGAATCCGGCCGACGCGGTCGATCAACCAGGCGCCGATCAGCGTGCCCACTAGCTGCATCACACCAATCCAGATGGTCTGGAACAACGCGGATTCGGTGCTGGCGGTGACGCCCTTGAGTACCATGGGTGCGTAATACATCATCACGTTCACGCCGCTGACCTGCTGAAGCATGGCCAGCATGCACCCGACAAACAGGATCACCCCCAAGCCGGACCTGCGCAGCTCCACTTTTTGCGGGCAGCCCTGGCGGTCCTGCTTCAATGAGTCCTTGATCTCTGCCAGGAGATGCCCGGCATGCTCGGCGTTGGAAATACGTGTCAGCGTCTTCAGGGCCTTATCGTCCTGACCGACCATCACCTGCCAGCGGGGCGACTCCGGAATGGTGAATACCATGATGCAGAAGAGAATGCAGGGCACGACTTCGGAGCCGATCATCCAGCGCCAGCCGTAGTCGACCAGCCACTCCGCTGCTACATCACGGGCAATCAGGTAATTCACGGTAAAGACGATCACCTGGCCGGCGACGATGGCAATCGACTGCATGCCCAGGGCGCGCCCCCGCATGCCTTTGGGCGAGACCTCGGACATATACATGGGCGAGACCGTAGCCGCCAGACCCACGGCCAACCCGCCAATCATGCGGTAGATGACAAACCAGACGAAGCTGTCGACCACCGCAGCCCCTACCGCCGACACGGTAAACAGCACAGCGGCCAGAACGAGCGCTTTCTTGCGACCCAGGCAACCGGCTACCCAGCCTGCACTCAAGGCACCGACGATGCAGCCGATGACCACATTGGAAACTGCCCAACCGGTCTCGGCCGCAGACAAGGAAAAATACGCACGCAGCGAGTCCACGGCGCCGGAAATGACGGCAGTGTCATACCCGAACAGAACGCCGCCTAACGCCGCCACGGCGCAGATTCTCAGCACATAACCGATGTCATGGCGATGTGCATGGGTGGAAGTAGGGATCGTCATATCGCTCGCTCTGGTTCTTGTTCTTGGGTTTCCAGAAGTCAGCTACTACGAAGTTGCTTCTGATCGTGCATTCGGCTCGTGCACTCCCTGAGGCGCGTTGTAGTGGCTCCCGCCAACCATGGCGGGAGTTCGGTGTTGAAGCGGATCAGCCCTGAAGTAACCACTCGTGGGCCGGGTCGTTATGGAATTTCCAGACACGCTTGGGCCCGGCCATCACGTTGAGGTAGTAGGAGGTGTATCCCCAGGGTACGGAAACCGGGTGGTAGCCCTTGGGAACGAGTACCACATCGTTGTTCTCCACAGTCATCGCCTGGTCGATGCTGCGGTCATCGGTGTAGACACGCTGGAAGGCAAAGCCCTGGGGCGGATTCAGACGGTGGTAGTAAGACTCCTCCAGAAAGCTCTGTGCCGGCAGGTCATCCGTTTCGTGCTTGTGAGGCGGATAACTGGAGGAATGACCAGACGGCGTGATCACTTCCACCACCAGCAGCGAATGCGCCTCGGCCGTGTCCGGCAGGATGTCGCAGACGTAACGGGTGTTGGCGTCCTTGCCTCGGGTTGAACGCTTCATGGTCGCCGGCTCGATCAGCCGGGGCGGCAACGTTTCTTCTGGATTGCCCGGCGCCAGACATACAGCAATTTCCGCATTACCGTGGGCTACCACCAGGGCTTCGGTAGCGGGCGGCAGATAAGCTGCATAGGGTGACTTGTCCTCGAACACGCTTTGGCGATCGCCAATGTGTTCCCAGGCAAACGCACCCTTCTGCGGGTGGTTCGCCTTGATGGTCGCCTTGCCAGTCAGCAGTACGATGCACACTTCCCTGTCCTGTCCGTTCACAGGCAGCTCATCGCCATCCTTGAGCTTATGGGCCGAAAAGCCCACGTATTCGAGTGCGTTGTCAGGTACCTGGACCAGCGTGCGGCGTTCAGCGGAGCCTTTGACGAGCAAATCCATACAACCTCCTCTTAATAAAGGGTGAGTCGAGCATTGGCGCGGGATACCAGTGCGCGCAGCGTTTCATACCCTTTCTGGGCGTAGAGATAGCTGGGTGCCACGGCCGGATCCTGTTCGGCCTCCACTACCAGCCAGCCGCGGTAATTAGCGGCATACAAGGTGTCGAGCAGTGGCGCAAAATCGATATCGCCATCGCCGGGCACCGTAAAGGTGCCGTTGACGATGCAATCCGGGAAACTCCATTGGTTGTTACGGGCCAGCTGCACGACATTCTTGCGAACGTCCTTGAAGTGCACATGGCAAACGCGGTCGATATGTTTCTTTAATACGGCCAGCGGATCGCCACCGCCCATGTAACAGTGACCAGCATCGAACAGGAGCCCGACTTCCTCGCCAGTCACCTCCATCAGCCGATCAATGTCCTCGGGGGACTCCACATAGGCACCCATATGGTGGTGGTAGGCCAGACGCACCCCTTGGGACTGGGTGAAGCGTGCCAGAGCCGTCAGCTTGTCGCCGTAAACCTTCCACTGCTCGTCTGTATAAAAGCGTGGACGCTCAACCAGAGGGACCCGCTTGCTCTGAATGGAACCGGCCACTTCGCCATATACCAGGACCTTGGCGTTATTTTCGGCCAACAGGCGGCAATGCTCGGCAATGCCCTTGATTTCATCTTCTGCGCTGCGATGCGCCATGAGGCTTGAGTACCAGCCGGACACCAGCTCCAGCCCGTACTCGCCCAGCACGTCACGCACACCTTCCGGCGTTTTGGGAAACTTGCCGTTGAGCTCAAACCCCTGGTAACCGATCTCCTTGCCCTCGCGCAGCGCTGTGCTCAGCGGGGTTTCGCCACCCAGCGAAGGGAGGTCGTCATTGCTCCAGGAGATCGGATTGATCCCGATCTTGACCGGTGAATTCGTCATGGTTGCCACACCTAATCTTGTTGTTGTCTGGTAGTGCGAAAAGTCGAGACGTATCAGCCCAGGCGGCGAGCCTCACGCCAGGATTTGATCAGGAACTCGAAGGTCGACTGCACCCGGCTGATCAACGCTTCGTCATCGATCTCACCGGCAAGCCAGGCGCGGCTCGGCTCCTGAAAGATCGTCCGGCCAACGGCAAACCCGCGACAGGTCTTGCTGGCACTGGCATGACGGAACCCTTCAGCCAGCTCTTCGGCCGGTGCATTGAGTCCCAGCAGCACAACCCCATGGCAATACGGATCGCGCTCGGTGATAAGTTCATCCAACTTTTCCCACACCGCCTCAGGCTGGGACTCGATCTTCCACCAGTTGGGGTAGATTCCGATGTTGTAGAGCCGCTTGATGGCGCGGTAGAGCACATCCGGCTGATCGGAGGTGTGGTTCTTCGGCGGAATCACCTCCAGCAGCAGCTCATGCCCGCTGACCTGAGCCGCTTCGTATAACCCCTTGAGCTGAGCTTCCTGCTCAAGGCGAAGCTCAGGCTCATCGTCCGGGTGAAACTGCACCAGACACTTGATGATCTGCTCCTGAGGCCACTTGATGAGATTGCTGCCAATGGAACGGCCATGCTCGAACGCCAGGGGACGCGATCCCTGCAATTCCACCGGACGGGCAATCCACCAGCCACGCCCCGTTGCCGTATTGAGGGCATCCTGGCCGAAACGCTCATCGGCCAGCAAACCAACATCGCCCTGCACGCCTTTCTCCCTCAGATCCGCTTCCACCCGCTCGATGGCACGGATGAACAGCTGCTTCAGCTCGGGAATGGCCTTGAGGTCGCGCCCGGCCTGCTGCGCCAGCTCCACCAGCTGACCGCGGTGATCGAAGGCAAAGATGTACAGCGGTTGCCAGGTCTTGCGCGGCACGCTTACCTGATGCAGGCGATTGAGCGCAGGGTCCAGATCCGGTCGGGTAATCGGTATTGGGCTGTTGAAGAAATAATCGAGCTCCGCCAGGGTAGGCATGGCCGGTGCACAGGCATGACGGGAGACGACCAGACCACCACAGGCATTGGCCAGCTGGCAGCAGCGCTCATCATCACCGCCGGTAAGCCACCCGCGCAGGAAACCGGACATGAACGCGTCACCTGCGCCCAGCACGTTGAGCACTTCCACACGGATGCCTTGGTAGATGCTACCGTCCTCCAGGCGCTCTGGAATCTCGCCATGGATCACGGTGCAGCCCAGGGCGCCCAGCTTGACCACCAGTGTCGCCTCGCTGACTTCACGCACCTTGCGAAGGGCAGTCAGCAGATCATCCGAGCCCCCGGCAATCATGAACTCTTCTTCAGTTCCGACGACCAGATCGAAACGCGGCAGGATACGCTGAACATGGGCGCTTACCTGTGCATTGGCAATAAAACGGGTCTCACCATCCGCCTTACCGGTGAGACCCCAAAGTACCGGACGATAGTCAATGTCCAGTACACGCTTGACGTTGTGCTTCTCGGCATAGTCCAGCGCACGGCTGCTCGCCTTGTAGACGCCCTCGGTGGAGAAATGCGTACCGGTGATGAGCAAGGCCTTGCTTGAAGCGATGAAGGATTCGTCGATGTCTTCCTCGCGCAGCGCCATGTCGGCGCAGTTTTCGCGATAGAACACCAGAGGAAAGGTTTCACGGTCCTTGATTCCCAGCAGGACCATGGCGGTCAGCCGCTCGGGGTCGACCTTGATGGCCCGGGTATCACAGCCTTCCTTGTTCAGAGATTCCACCAGGAAGCGGCCCATATGGTCATCGCCGACGCGGGTCAGCATGGCGGACTTCAACCCCAACCGGGCGGTGCCGAAGGCGATGTTGGCGGATGAGCCGCCCAGGTACTTGGCAAAACTGCTCACATCTTCGAGCCGTGCCCCGATCTGCTGTGCATACAGATCGACGCCAAGGCGCCCAAGACAGATGACATCCAACTGACGTCCATTGGCAAAGGTTGTGTCGCCCATGGTGGCTCCTATTTATTTTTATCGGCCTGCGGTCTTTCGCACCGGGGTGCTGAACGAGTTGAAATCAGCCTAAAACGTCTTCACGCATTAATCAAACATTTTTTCCATGTTTTCTATTTTGGAATTTTATTTCCACAAGCGAAGCGAAAAAGTCCTTTTGGCTTGAAGGTAGAAAAATCAGGATCTTGAGCGTTATTCAGATAATCACAGGGGTCATCCAAACCGTAACCAAATGTGGCAGAACCAGGGATATATCATTGAAATAAGATAACATTACAGATCGCACTATCTGCTGATGTGTCTCATGGAACGACCTTAAATGACCTCAACGTCCCACCGCCTCAAAAGCATCGATGCCCTGCGCGGGCTCGTGATTGTATTCATGCTGCTCGATCATGTTCGCGAAACGTTCTTCCTGCATCGGCAGGTCATCGACCCCATGGATGTCGCCTCGACCTCACCTGACCTGTTCTTCAGCCGGATTGCCAGTCACCTGTGCGCACCGGTCTTCGTCTTCCTGACAGGCCTGGGTGCCTTTCTTTATGGCGCAAAGCACAATGATCGGGCTGCGGTTTCCAGCTTCCTGTTCAAGCGCGGGCTATTTCTGGTCATTCTGGAATTTACGCTGGTCAGCCTGGCCTGGACGTTCCAGTTCCCACCCAAGGTGATCTATCTGCAAGTGATGTGGGCCATTGGCCTGAGCATGATCATGCTGTCAGCACTGGTCTGGTTGCCCCGCGTAGCGCTGATCGCCATCGGCCTCGTGCTGGTAGCCGGGCACAATCTGTTGGACGGGGTGCATTTTCCGGCAGGCTCGCCCTTCCATGTCCCATGGGCGATATTGCATGACCGCGGCTGGATCGAATTGGGCGAAAGCCTGCGGCTGCGCACGTCCTATCCGCTTCTGCCCTGGATTGGCGTGATTGCGCTGGGCTATGCCGTGGGCCCGTGGTTTACCCAGCTGAACCCGTCCGAGCGCCAGAAGCGTCTGTTAGGCTGGGGAATTGGCGCCCTGTTGCTCTTCCTGGTATTGCGGATGATCAATGGCTATGGTCAGGCGCAGCAGTGGGTCACCGGAGAAACACCCCTGCTGACGGTGATGAGCTTTCTGAACATCACCAAGTACCCACCCTCCCTGCTATTCCTCTCGCTCACACTGGGCCTGGGCCTGTTATTACTCGTGCTGTTCGAGCGCAAGCCGGAAAGCCGTCTGCTGCACTGGTTTACCGTGTTTGGCGCGGCACCGATGTTCTTCTACATCCTGCACCTGTACGTGTTGGGCGTGCTGTACCGGATTGCCGTTGCCCTGTTCGGCCTCAATCAGGGAACGTACTTCGGCTTTGACCATGTCTGGGCCTTGTGGATCGGTGCCATCGTGCTGGCTTTTGTGCTCTACTGGCCGGTTCGCTGGTTTGCCCACCTCAAGGCGCGCCGCCGCGATATCACCTGGTTGAAGTATTTCTAGAACGAAACGGGGCGCCTGATAGGCGCCCCGTTTTACAGGCAATCAACATGAGCAGCGCCTAGCGCTTGCGTTCCCATACTTCCAGCGCATATGCCGGACGGCCATCCTCGGACGGGTGCTCGTCACGCGATACCCGCTGCCACTGCTGCTCATCCCATTCGGGGAAATACACATCCCCTTCCGGCTCCAGCGCCACACGGGTGAGGTAGAAACGATCCGCATCAGGCAGCGCCTCGATGAAGAGCTGCGCCCCGCCGATCAGCATAACCTCACTGGCGCCCTGCTCCCGGGCCCAGGACTCGGCTCGCGTCACCGCATCATCCAGCGATGTAAAGGTTTCGGCACCTTCGAGCGTCAGATCGGTCTGACGGCTGACGACCAGATTCAAACGCCCTGGCAATGGACGACCCAGCGAGTCCCAGGTCTTTCGACCCATGATCACCGGCTTGCCCAAGGTCACGGCCTTGAAGTATTTGAGTTCTGCCGGCAAGTGCCAAGGCAGACGATTTTCGTGGCCGATCACGCCATTGTCGGCGACCGCCACGATCAAGCTGAGAGGAAGTGTCTTGTTCATAGCCGCGCAGCATAGCAGAGCACAACCGCCTTGCCAGTGGCTTGCCAGTTAACACGCCGGATGCCGACCCGTTATCCTCCGCGCATCCCCAGGACGAGTTTGACGAGTGACCGAACCCACTACTGCCCCTTCCGATTCCACCCTTGATGCACTCTGGCTGACCGAAGCCGTCCGCCTGACCGAGGAAGAAGCCGGTCCGCTGGAAGACAGCGAGGCCAACCGCCGTGCGCGTGCCGCCGGCGGCAGCTTTGTACAGCGCCTGAACCTGCGCGCCTATCTGTTAGGCCAGCGTGACGGCCTCATCGAAGCCCGTCGCCATTGGCGTCAGGGTGCCACCCTCGCCTTCTGGCTGCTCGCCTTTCTGGCCATATTGTCCGGTGCCGGCCTCGGTTTTGGCGCTCTGGGCGATGGCATGCGCCCGGTCAATGTCTTCTGGGCCCTAGGCAGTCTGTTGGGCCTGCACCTGTTGACCCTGCTGTTATGGCTGATCGGCTTTTTCGGCGGTGGACGCAGCGCCAGTGTGTTGGGCCGCCTCTGGCTGTGGCTGGCCGGCAAGCTGGCCCGGGATGCTCGCGCAGCCCAGCTTGGCCCGGCACTGCTTATTCTCCTTGGTCGTCAACGGCTGGTGCGCTGGGGGCTAGGCACACTGGTGCATGGGCTCTGGCTGCTGGCCTTGAGTGCAGCACTGGGCATCCTGCTTGCCCTGCTGGCGACCCGCAGCTACAGCTTTATCTGGGAAACCACCATTCTGAGCAGCGATACCTTTGTCACCATGACTCACGCGCTGGGTGCGCTGCCTGCATTGCTGGGTTTTCCCATGCCGGATATCGAGACCATTCGTGCCAGTGGCAACGCGGCACAGGGGCTTGAGGCGGCACGTCATGCCTGGGCCGGTTGGCTGGTAGGCGTGCTGATTGTCTATGGCCTCATTCCCCGCGCGCTTCTCTTTGCCCTCTGCCTCTGGCAATGGCAACGCCGCCGCCAGCAACTGATATTGGATATTGAGCAGCCCGGCTATGTACTGCTGCGTGAAAAGCTGATGCCCACCACCGAGCGTCTGGGCGTCAACGACGCTGCGCCTGAGCAGCTGCCGGAGCCGTCTGCCGGTAACCTCGAAATTGCCGGTGAAAGTGCTGTGCTGGTCGCGATTGAGCTGGACGACACACACACCTGGCCACCCGCGCTGCCGGACACGGTGCGCAACGCCGGTGTGCTGGACGACGGACAGCAGCGTCGCCGCCTGCTGGAGCAACTCACCCGTTATCCGCCCGTACGCCTGGTGATTGCCTGCGATCCCCGTCGTTCACCGGACCGAGGCACCCTGTCCCTGATCGGCGAACTGGCCCGCTGCGCAGGGACTACCCGCGTCTGGCTGCTACCTGCGCCTGCAGACGCCCAACTGGATGCCGACCGCCTCGATGATTGGCGCCAGGGGCTGGATCGAATGGCACTTCCCCACGGAGAACGGTCTCCGCTGGAATGGTTGGAGACTGGACATGAATAAGTGGCGTTTGAACGCGGTTGGAGTAAGCGAGGCGATGCCCAACAACGCCTGCTGCGCCTCAGGAGAACGTCCATGACCCAACCGCTCGTTCTGGCTGTTGTGGGCCATACCAATGTTGGCAAGACGTCCCTGCTGCGAACACTGACCCGCGACATCGGATTTGGCGAGGTTTCCCATCGCGCCAGTACCACGCGTCATGTAGAGGGTGTCCGGCTTTCCGTGGACGGCGAAGCCCTGATCGAACTCTACGATACGCCGGGTCTGGAAGATGCCATCGCTCTACGGGATTACCTTGACCAGCTCGAACGCCCCGGCGAGCGCTTGGACGGCCCCGCTCGCGTGGAGCGTTTCCTCGATACCGCCGAGGCCCGCAACCGCTTCGAGCAGGAGGCCAAGGTACTGCGCCAGCTGCGCAGCTCGGATGCCGGGCTCTATGTCGTCGATGCCCGCGAGCCGGTACTCGCCAAATACAAGGATGAACTGGCCGTGTTGGCCGGGTGCGGCAAGCCGCTGCTGCCCGTCTTGAACTTTGTGGCAGCCGAGCAGCATCGCGAGGAAGAATGGCGCACCGCACTGGCACGCCTCGGGCTGCATGCCCTGGTGCGCTTCGACAGTGTTGCTCCGCCTGAAGATGGCGAGCGCCGTCTGTATGAAAGCCTGGCCTTACTCATCGAGCCGGCGCGTCCACGCCTGGAGCGTTTGATTGCCGATCACGAAGCCCAGGCAGTGGCACGTCAGCACAGCGCGGCACAGCTCATCGCCGAACTGCTGATCGACGCCGCCGCCTGCCGCTATGTAGTGCCGCCAGAGGACGACGCGGTAAAGGCCGCGACTCAACGACTGCGGGACGATCTGCGTAAGCGTGAGCAGCGCTGCGTGGAGGACTTACTCAAGCTGTACGGTTTTCGCTCGGGCGATGCACGCGCCGCTGACCTTCCATTACTGGATGGCCGCTGGGGAGATGATTTATTCAACCCCGAAACCCTGCGCATTCTGGGTATCCGCCTGACCGGGGGTGTTGCTGCCGGTGCTGCGGCAGGTGCCGGTATCGACCTATTGGCGGGTGGCTTGATGCTGGGTGCTGCAACAGCGTTGGGCGCCCTGGCAGGCGGGCTGCTGCAAACCGGCGGTCATTATGGTCAACGCCTGCTCGGCAAGCTACGCGGCCAGCGGGAGCTGACCGTGGACGATGCCGTGTTACGCCTGCTCGCCCTACGCCAGCGTCAACTGGTCAAGGCACTCGATGCCCGCGGTCACGCAGCCATGAAGGCTATCGAAGTGGAAACACCTGAGGATCAGCGCTGGCGTGAGGGCAAGCTTCCTGCCGCCCTGAATCACGCCCGCGCCCATCCGGAGTGGTCTTCGCTCAACGCTTCCCACAAGCTACGAGACGCCAACCGCCGCGAGCAGATCAAAGACCTGGCCGAGCAATTGGCGCAGCAGCCTGACTAATCATCAGGCGCTGACCGGGCCTTCTTCATACAGCCGCTTCACAGCCTGCTCGTCGGCCTTTAGAAGCCCCGGCAAGGTATCGCGCAGGAAGTCCACCAGCGTCCGGATCTTTGCATCCAGGTACTGGCGAGACGGATACAACGCATAAACGTTAAGCGGGTACAGGCTGTGGTTTGGCAGGACCTGCTGTAGCGTCCCGTCCTTGAGCCCCTTGACGGCGGCATAGATCGGCAGCGCCCCGATGCCCATGCCAGAAGCGATGGCTTCCATCAGGGCATCCGCCGTATTGACCTGGAACAGGGTCTGATCAATCGTGACCAGCTCTTCGCCCTTGGGCCCCTGGAACAGCCATTTATCGAGCGACATAGCCTTGTTCACCAAGCGCAGACAACGGTGTTGACGCAAGGCAGCCGTCGTCTGGGGGGTGCCGTATTTTTCCAGGTAAGCTGGCGATGCGCACAGAATGCTGTGGGTACTGCCCAGTCGCTTGGAAAAGTAGCCTGAATCCTTGAGCTGGGAGGCCAGGATTACAGAGACGTCGTAGCCGTCCTCCAGGATATCGGTAAACGTATTGGTCAGCCGCAGGTCGAAGTTCACCTCAGGGTATTGCTCGCAGTAGCGGGCAATCGTCTTGATCAGGTAATGCTGGCCCAAGCCGGTCATGGTATGAACCTTGAGCTTGCCCACCGGATGCGCATGGGCATGGCTGGCTTCGGCTTCCGCCTCCTGAATGTAGGCAAAGATCTGTTGGCAACGCTGCAGGTAACGTTCCCCCGCCTCGGTCAGCGCGATCCGACGGGTAGTGCGGTGAAGTAAACGGGTTTGAAGGTGTGTTTCCAGATTGGTGACCGCCTTGGAAACGTAGGCGGTGGTAAGCTCAAGGCGTTGGGCCGCCGCGGTAAAGCTGCCGGCTTCCACAACACACATGAAAGCACGCATGTTAAAGAGATTGTCCATCGTACTCCTCTCAGAGCGGCAAATTCTGGCACAACTCCCTACCCTTTGATTACTCGCTTTACAGTTAATAATCCTTCACGATTTTCCTGCTTATTCCCGCCACCCTGCTCTACATAGAATGGATAGCGCTCGTCTGAGCTAGTGACTGTTTGAGTAGGCCACCGTGCTGCAACTGTTTCGGAAAACGCTTCCGCTTCCCGCTCCGCCTTATCTGATCGTAACGCCCCTGTCAGCTCGTCTGTTCAGGCCGCTGTCTCGTCTGTTCAAGAAGATCTTGCCGCCGCTTCACGGTCAGTGCGCTATCGCCCTGCGCTGACTGCAACGCTGTTCTTCACCCTGACTGATTCACTCCGTGCGCCCTTTGAGCGTCGAGGTTACCGTTGCGCGCTATTTCTCTTGCCAGTCGATTACCGAGCCGCTCGGCCTGGCGCCGTGCCCTGCTGGAATGGGCCCGTACCGATGGCATTACTTGGGCCTTCATTTTCAAGGCGCTGCTGACAGCACTGATTGCACTCTGGCTGGCCTACCGGTTGCAGCTACCCCAACCCAGTACGGTACTGGTCACCGTCTTTATCGTCATGCAGCCTCAAAGCGGACAGGTGCTGGCCAAGAGTTTCTATCGCATCATCGGAACGCTGGTCGGCCTGAGCGTGATGGTGTTGTTCATTGCCCTCTTTGCCCAGGAGCGGGTCCTGCTGCTTGGCTCGCTGGCCATGTGGGTAGGCCTGTGTACGGCGGGCGCTGCACGTTATCGCGACTTTCGCGGTTATGCCTTTCTACTGGCCGGGTACACCGCCAGCCTGATCGGCTTGCCAGCCACGAGCCATCCGGAAAATGCCTTTATGCAGGCCCTGTGGCGTGTACTGGAGATTGGCCTGGGCATCTGCTGCACCGGTGCAGTCAGCGCTATCGTCCTGCCGCAGACGACCCGCACCGTGCTGCGTAATACGCTTTCCCTGCGTTTTCGTGATTTCGCCCGCATGGCTCATGAGGGTCTGAGCGGCACGTTGACCCGCGAACAGTTCGAAACCCTGGCGGCACGCTTTGCGGCCGAGTCCGTAGGCTTTGAAAGCCTGCGCAGCGCCAGCGCCTTTGAAGATCCACACCTGCGTCAGCGCAGCGGACGGCTGGCTAATCTGGGTAGCCAGTTCATGCAGCTCAACACCCGCTTCCATGCCTTGAATCAATTGCTGACCCGGATGCGCCAGCGCCCGCTCCTGTTGGACGCCTTCTCGCCCTGCCTTTCGGAGATCACCACATTGCTTGCACCGTTCGGTGAGCGGCTGACTACCGAGACCGACGCGGCCCGTCTGGCAGAAAAGCTCGCGCTGCACCGTGAGCCGCTGATGCAGTCTATTCGCGAGGGCCGAACGCAGCTTCAGGATCAACAGATTGGGGACAGCGACCTGCTGGACTTCAACACGGCCGCCGAACTGCTCTACCGCTTTGCCGAAGACCTCTACAGCTACTGCCTGGCCTATGCCACCCTGAACGGTCCCAAGCCACCCAAGACGCCGCCCCCGGAAAGCTTCACCCCCGTGGCCAACCGCATGGCAGCGGCCATTTCCGGTATACGCAGCGCCCTGGTGGTTCTCGTGCTGGGGCTGTTCTGGATCGAAACGTCCTGGCCCAGCGGTGATACCTGTGCGCTGGCAGCCGTCCTGATCTCGGCGCTTTCATCTACTTCGCCCAACCCACGCCGTTACTGCCTGCAATTGGCCGTCGGGACATTGGCCGGCTCGTTGGCCGGCTTTTTTCTGGTGTTCTGGGTGCTGCCCCAACTGGATGGCTTTCCCCTGTTGTTCTACGCGCTCTCGCCGGTGTTTGCCATTGGCGCGTTTTTCATCACCCGTCCCCAGTGGGCAGGCTATGGCACAGGGCTGATGGTGTGGTTCTGCTCGGCGGCCTTGCCGGCCAACGTCACGCTGTATGATGCCAATGCCTTCTTCAATCAGTACCTGTCCTATCTGCTCGCCGCTTTTATCGCCACGGTCGCCGCTGCGGTGATCATGCCGCCTAATCGCCCATGGCTATGGGGACGTCTCGAGCAGGATTTACGCATTCGGGTCGTCTATGCCATCAGCGGCAAGCTCAAGGGGTTGGCATCAGGCTTCGATAGCAGTACCCGCGACCTGCTCAACCAGGCCTATGTACTTTCCACCGGTCATACCGCCGTGCAGCGCCAGCTTCTGCGCTGGATGTTCCTGTCATTGGAAATTGGTCATGCCATCATCGAGTTGCGCTACGAACAGGAAAACCTGCCCCTGCACCCCTGCTATCAGGAATCGAGACCCTGGCGACAGGCTATTCGCATCATGGGACGCGCCCTGATCCGCCTGTTCGTGCAACCCAGCCTCAAGCATATGGAGCGGGCCTTGTCAGCAGTAGACCATGCCATCGAGACGGCACAGGCCGCCCAGATTCATCAGGAGCCCAACTCGGGTCAGTTCGAACGCTCGCCGCTGCGCCGCGTGTGCAGTTACCTGCACTTCATCCGAACTTCGCTGCTGGACCCTAACTCGCCACTGAGCAAGCATAACCGAGGCTTCACGCAGACACGTGCCACGCGGCTGGATGAGCTGTAAGTCGAGCGGATGAACAGTTTCAGAACCGGAACGCCCTACCCAGGCAGGGCGTTCCGGTGGCGTATCAAACGGCGACGGGCGCCTTGATGTGGGGATGGGATTCGTAGCCGACCAGCTCGAAGTCATCGAACGTGAACTCGAACAGGTCTTTGACCGCTGGGTTGAGCTTCATGGTAGGCAGGGGCAGCGGCTCGCGGGTCAGTTGCAGGTCCGTCTGCTCCAGATGGTTGGCGTACAGGTGGCTGTCACCGCCCGTCCAGATGAACTCGCCCGGCTCGTAACCCGTGACCTGCGCCACCATCATGGTGAGCAGCGCGTAGCTGGCAATATTGAAAGGCACACCCAGGAAAATGTCCGCCGAGCGCTGGTAGAGCTGGCAGGAGAGCTTGCCATCTGCCACATAGAACTGGAACAGCGCATGGCACGGCGGCAGGGCCATCTCATCCACCAGGGCAGGGTTCCAGGCGGAGACGATCAACCGGCGCGAGTCGGGATTCTTCTTGATCATCTCGATAACGTTGGCGATCTGGTCGATATGACGGCCATCCGGCGCGGGCCAGCTCCGCCATTGATAACCGTAGACCGGGCCGAGGTCACCGTTCTCATCGGCCCACTCATCCCAGATGGAAACGCCGTTTTCCTTGAGGTAGGCGATATTGGTCGAGCCTTTGAGAAACCACAGCAGCTCATGAATGATGGAACGCAGGTGCAGCTTCTTGGTGGTGACCATGGGAAAACCATCGGCCAGGTTGAAGCGCATCTGATAGCCGAACACGCTGTAGGTGCCGGTGCCGGTGCGGTCGCTTTTGAAGGTGCCGTGCTCACGCACGTGTCGCATCAGGTCTAGGTACTGTTTCATGCTGGGCTCGGTGCGGCGCCCCGAAGGACGCAGGAGAAAAGTCAGCGCCTATGATAACGAAGCTGGCTGTTTGGATCACGTGCCCGGTCGTCGCGTATCGGCCTGATACCTTTAAAGACCTTCAACGCACTCTCTCGCAAAATGAGAGGAACAAACGCCCGCCTGAAAGCTCACACCTCCTAGTACTGTTCCGTCGCATGCGAATCAGCTGTCGAGAAGTAGCTTAAGGCTAGCCTATCGGTCGGATCGCCAGCCCAGGCCCTGCGCCTGGACAACCCGCATGCCCGGTCAGCCGAGCTGCTGTCCTTGCCTATCGCCTGCACCATGACGAGCCGCGAGACGGCATCCCGGCCATTCGCTTCCACGCTCCAATCGAGGAATCCGCAATGTGCTCTGCCAACACCACTTTTTCCAACGACCCCAACATCGAGCGTGATCAGCTGTGCGTGAACACCATACGCACCCTTTCCATGGACGCCGTGCAGAAGGCCAACTCAGGCCACCCTGGCACACCAATGGCCCTGGCGCCCGTGGCGTATACGTTGTGGAGCAAGTACCTGCGCTACCACCCTGAGCATCCGGACTGGCCCAACCGCGACCGCTTTGTGCTGTCTGTAGGTCATGCGTCAATGCTGTTGTATTCGCTGCTGCATCTGGCCGGTGTGACCGAGATCGACGAGCATGGCCAGCCCTCCGGCAACCCGGCCGTCAGCCTGGATGACATCAAGCAGTTCCGCCAGATGGATTCGAAGACGCCCGGCCACCCTGAATACCGCATGACTACCGGCGTGGAAACCACTACCGGCCCGCTGGGCCAGGGGTGTGCTAACAGCGTTGGCATGGCGATGGCCCAACGCTGGCTCGGACAGCGCTTCAACCGTGACGGCGCTACCCTCTTCGATTACAACGTCTACGTGCTATGTGGCGATGGCGACATGATGGAAGGCATCAGCGGTGAAGCGGCTTCGGTAGCCGGGCACCTGAAGCTGTCCAACCTGTGCTGGATCTACGACAACAACACCATCAGCATCGAGGGCCACACGGACCTGACATTCAGCGAAGACGTTGGCGCACGTTTCAAGGGTTATGGTTGGAACGTGGTCCATGTCAAGGACGCCAACGACGCCCTGACCTTTGGCCAGGCCATCGAGTATTTCCAGGCCCATGATGATGCGCCAACCCTGATCATCGTCGACAGCATCATTGGTTATGGTGCACCCAACAAGCACAACACGGCCGCCGCCCATGGCGAGCCACTGGGCGCTGATGAAATCCGCCTCGCCAAGAAATCCTATGACTGGCCTGAAGACGCTGACTTCCTGGTGCCGGACGATGCACGAACCTGGCTGCGCGACCAGATGGTTGAGCGCGGGCAAAGCCAATACGAGCAATGGCAGGCAGCGCTGAAAACGCTTGAGCAGCAGGAGCCTACCCTTGTAGACGAGCTCAACCGCATGCGCGCCGGTCAAATGCCTGAAGGCTGGATGGATGCACTTCCAGAGTTCGAAGCCAACGCTAAGGGCGTAGCAACTCGTGAATCCGGTGGCAAGGCACTCAACGCCTTCGCCAGCAAGATCCCGTGGCTGATCGGCGGTTCGGCGGATCTGGCGCCCTCTACCAAGACCAAGCTGACCTTTGACGGCGCTGGAAGCTTCTCAGCGCAGACACCCGCCGGTCGCAACCTCCACTATGGCGTACGTGAACACGCGATGGGCGCTATCGCCAACGGCCTTGCCCTCTGCTACCTGCGCTCCTTTACGGCGACGTTCCTGGTGTTCAGCGACTACATGAAGCCGCCGATTCGCCTGGCCTCGATCATGGAGCTGCCCGTGGTGTTCGTCTTTACCCACGACTCCATTGGTGTCGGCGAAGACGGACCTACTCACCAGCCTATCGAGCAGCTGGCTCAGCTCCGGGCAACCCCCGGTCTTCTGACCCTGCGTCCCGGTGATGCCAACGAAGCCGTCCAGGCTTGGAAGGTTGCGCTCGAGCAGACCAACCGCCCCTCCTGCATCGTCCTCTCCCGCCAACCCATGCCGACGCTTGACCGCACTCGCTACGCCTCGGCGGAAGGTACGGCGCGTGGTGCGTATGTCTTGGCGGATGCCGAAAACGGCAAGCCAGATGTCATCATCATGGGTACCGGCAGTGAAGTCGGTCTGTGTGTCGAGGCTTATGAGCAGCTCAAAGCAAACGGTATAGCGGCGCGTGTCGTCTCCATGCCGTGTTGGGAGCTGTTCGAGCAGCAGGATGAAGCCTATAAAGAAAGCGTGCTGCCTGATGACGTAACCGGTCGGGTTGCCGTCGAGCAGGCTGGCCCGATGGGGTGGGAGCGTTACGTAGGCCGCAAGGGTGCCATGGTCGTCATGAACAGCTTTGGTGCCTCTGCACCGATCGGCAAGCTACAGGCGAAGTACGGCTTTACCGTTGAAAACGTTGTCAAACTGGCCACTGAACAGGCGAACGCCGGGAGGTCATGATGAGCAGCCTCTTGCGAGAGTTGGGTATGGCCGGTCAGGCCGTCTGGCTGGATTTCGTCAGCCGGGAATTTCTTCGCAAGGGTGAGCTGCAGACGCTCATCGAGCGGGATGGCCTGACCGGCGTTACCTCCAATCCATCCATCTTTGAAAAGGCCATGGGGCATGGCACCGATTACGATGCCTCTTTGGAGCGCTTTCTCAATCGCGCCGATGCCTCACCGGTCGACGTATATGAATACCTGGCGGTCGAAGACATCCAACAGGCCGCCGATATTCTGCGGCCTGTCTACGACCGTTTAAACGGCAAGGACGGCTACGTCAGCCTGGAGGTATCGCCTTATCTGGCCATGGATACCGAGTCCACCCTGTTAGAGGCACGTCGGCTCTGGAAGGCTGTCGATCGACCGAACCTGATGGTCAAGGTGCCTGGTACCGAAGCGGGCGCAGCAGCCATCCAGCAACTGATTGCCGAAGGGATCAGCGTCAACGTGACACTGCTGTTTTCCCGCGAATCCTATCGCGCTGTTGCCGAGGCCTACATGGCTGGGCTGGAGGCGCGTATTCAGGCCGGAGAAGACATCAGCCGCATAGCCAGTGTCGCCAGCTTTTTCATCAGCCGGATCGATTCGGAAATCGAGAAAAAGATTGATGAGCAGCTGAAAGCCGGGAATGACGACGCAACGCTCAAGTCCCTCAAGGGTCGGGTTGCTATTGCCAACGCCAAACTGGCCTATGCTGATTATCAGGCCATGATAGCCAGCGAACGCTGGCAAGTCCTGGCTGCCAAAGGTGCTCAACCTCAGCGATTGCTATGGGCCTCTACCGGCACCAAGAATCCCGACCATCCCGATACACTGTACGTCGATGAGCTGATCGGACCGGACACCGTTAATACCATGCCGCCCAAGACCATGGATGCCTTTCGTGATCATGGTACGGTCAAGGAAACCCTCACTACAGGGTTGGATGAAGCCCGCGCCACACTCGAAGCCACCGAGCGGTTCGGGCTGGATCTGCCGGGCATAACGACAGACCTAGTAAAGGCAGGCGCCAAACTTTTCTCCGATGCAGCTGACGATCTGCTCGGTGCTGTGGGTGCCAAGCGCGTCAAACTGCTGGCCGGTAAACTCAACCAGGCTAAGTTCAGCCTGCCAGAAGACCTGTCCCAAGCCGTCGAGCAGCAGCTTGAGCAGGCCCGCCGCGAAGGCTGGTCACGTCGGCTATGGCACATGGATGCTTCCCTCTGGACCGGTCAGGACGAAGCGAAATGGGGCGGCTGGTTAAAAGCCGCTACTGAGCCGCATATCAATACCTCCGCTCTGGTCATACTGGAGCAATCGCTCAAAGCCGAAGGCTATACCACCGCCGTTCTACTGGGCATGGGTGGCTCCAGCCTGGGACCGGAAGTGCTGGCGAAAACCTTGGGCACCACACCTGAAGGCCTGCGCCTGCTGGTGTTGGACTCCACCGACCCGGCTCAGATTGCCGCCGTGGAGCAGTCTATTGATTATGCCTGCACGGTGTTTCTGGTATCGAGCAAATCCGGCTCGACCCTGGAACCTGAAATTCTCAACGCCTACTTTTTCGACGCTGCCTGCAAAGCGCTCGGTGAGGATCAGGCCAGCCATCATTTCATTGCTATTACCGATCCCGGCTCCAAGCTCGAGGTCAGCGCCAAGGCGCAGGGCTATCGCACCCTCTTCTATGGCGACCCGACCATTGGCGGGCGTTACTCGGTGCTCTCGGCCTTTGGGCTCGTACCGCTGAGCCTGCTTGGACACGATGTAGACAGCCTGTTCGAGATTACCCGCCCCATGGTGCTGGCATGCGATCCCAGTGCACCGCCTGCAATCAATCCGGGCGTTTATCTGGGTGTAGTCATGGGCGAAGCCGTCAAGGCCGGGCGGGACAAGCTGACCCTGTTCGCCTCGCCCCAGATCGCCAGTATCGGTGCCTGGCTTGAACAACTGCTGGCTGAGTCCACAGGCAAACAGGGCAAAGGCATCATTCCGGTCGACCTGGAGCCCCCGGCTGATCCCTCCCATTACAGCAATGATCGTTTATTCGTCTATCTGCGTGCAGATAACGACGGCAGCGAACTGGATGCCCAGGTCGAGGCATTGGAAAAGGCCGGCCAGCCTGTAATCCGCATAAGCCTGATGCGGCCTGACCTTATCGGTCAGGAGTTTTTCCGCTGGGAAGTGGCTACGGCCATTGCGGGCGCCGTGATAGGCATCAATCCTTTCGATCAGCCTGACGTCGAAGCCAGCAAGGTCAAAACGCGCGCGCTAACCGATGAGTATGAAAAAACCGGACAGCTTTCCAGCGGCAATCCCTTCTTCACCGATGGCGAGCTGGTGTTCTACAGCGATTCCCCCCTGAGCGGCGACTCGGCCGAGCAGGTACTTCGGGAGCATTTTGCTCGCCTCAATCCGGGCGATTACGCTGCCGTGCTTGCCTATATCGAGCGTAACGGCGCCCACGAAACCCTGATGACGCGGCTGCGGACCCTGTTACGGGATCGTTACCGTGTCGCCACCGTTGGCGGCTTCGGCCCCCGTTTTCTACACTCCACAGGCCAAGCCTACAAAGGGGGACCAAACAGCGGGGTTTTCCTGCAGATTACCGCCGAACCCCAGCAGGATCTGGCCATTCCCGGACGCAAGGTAAGCTTCGGCATCGTCGAAGCCGCTCAGGCACAAGGGGACCTTTCCGTGCTCGCCGAGCGAGGTCGTCGACATTTACGTATTCACATTCAGCACGGCAATAGCGAAGCAGGGCTGCAACGTATCGTACAATTAGTCGAGGCGGCTATCGCCTGACGTAAAAGCTCGTGGAGGCAACAACATGCAACTTGGCATTATCGGACTGGGCCGGATGGGCGGAAACATTGCCCGCAGGCTGATGAAAAACGGGCACGAGGTCTTCGCATACGACCGCAGCGCCGACTCCATCGAGACGCTGGCCAAAGAAGGCGCCAAAGCAACAACCGGTCTTGAGGACATGATCCAGCAGATGGCTAAGCCACGCGCGCTGTGGGTCATGCTTCCGGCGGGTGACCCGACCGAACAGACCATCAACACCCTGGGCCAGATGCTGGAGCCGGGCGACACCATTATTGATGGTGGCAATACTTACTACAAGGACGACCTGCGCCGCGCCAAGGCGCTGGCCGAGAAAGGTATCCACTACCTCGACGTAGGCACCTCTGGAGGCGTCTGGGGCCTTGAGCGCGGCTACTGCATGATGATTGGCGGCGACAAGGAAACCGTGGACCGCCTGGATCCCATCTTCGACACCCTGGCCCCTGGCTATGGCGACATCGAGCGCACCCGTGGCCGCAACGCCCCGGACGAGCGTGCCGAGCGTGGCTATATCCATGCAGGCCCGGCTGGTTCCGGTCACTTTGTGAAGATGATTCACAACGGTATCGAATACGGCATGATGCAGGCGTATGCCGAAGGCTTTGACATTCTCAAGATGCGCGGCTCCGAAAATGTACCGGAAGAAGAACGCCTGCAATTGGATTTGGCAGACATCGCCGAAGTATGGCGCCGTGGCAGTGTCGTTTCCTCCTGGCTTCTGGACCTGACCGCTCAGGCACTGGCTCAGGACGTGGAACTAGAGAAATTCAGCGGATTCGTGTCCGACAGTGGTGAAGGTCGCTGGACCATCGAGGCCGCTATTGAGGAAGCCGTACCTGCCCCGGTACTGACGTCCGCACTGTATGCCCGTTTCCGCTCACGCCAGAAGGCGACCTATGGCGACAAGCTCCTGTCGGCCATGCGCTTCGGCTTTGGTGGGCATGTAGAAATCCCGCAGTAACGCTTTCCGAGCAGGCTTGGAGGTAGCGCATCGAGGCGCACCTCCAGGCAGCCTGTCGCTCTTTTCTACTATGGCTCGACAGGAACGATAATGACGAACCACCCCTATCAACTTATGCTGTCGGATGTCGATGGCACCCTTTTGCGTACCGATAAGCAATTAAGCCAAGCTACGATAGAGGCCGTACAGCGCCTGCGTGAGGCTGGAATCGACTTTACGCTGGTCAGCAGTCGCCCGCCACGGGCCATGCGTTGGCTGATCGAAGCGCTTGATCTTACCCTCCCCGTCGGCGCCTTCAACGGCGGCACCCTGCTCAAGCCGGATGGCACGCTCTTGCAGGCACACCGTATACCCCGGAATGCCGTGGACAGCGTGTTTGAGCAGCTTGAGGACGAAGACCTGGATATCTGGCTCTTCGCCGATAATGAATGGATCATTGCCAATCCAGACAACCACTACATCGGCCATGAGAAAAGAGCCCTGGGCTATGATCCGCTGATCGTCGACCGCTTTGATGACTACCTTGACCGGGTCGACAAGCTGGTAGCTGTCAGTAAGAACCATGATCGCCTCGCCAGCCTGCAACCCGAGCTGGATCAGAAGCTGGGGCAGTATGCCCATACCGTACGTTCCCAACCCTACTATCTGGATATTACAGCCGCCCAGGCCAGTAAAGGCCATGCGCTAGTGGCACTGGCGGAGCATCTGAGCATTCCACTCACGCGTACCGTCGCCATTGGAGACGGTGAAAACGATATTTCAATGTTCAAGAAAGCCGGGCTCTCCATTGCCATGGGACAAGCCGAGGAAGACGTCAAGGCTCACGCCATGCAGATCACCGCCGAAACCGACAGGAACGGTCTGGCCGAGGCCATACACCGATTCATTCTGGCAACAGGCTGATCCACCCCAGGCATAAAAAAAGCCACCTTTCGGTGGCTTTCTTGTATCAGCTATTGGTAGGCGGCGCGGTGAAACGCTCAACGTCCCGCTCATTGGCAGTTTCCGTCACCGTCGACTCCATGGCCTCCTTCAACCCCTGCAGCCGCTTCTTCTCAGCCCGACGCGTGAAATACCACGCGAGGAAGGTAAACAGCGAGACCGCCAGCAGAATCAGGCTGGCAATGGCATTGATCTCCGGCTTGACGCCCAGGCGCACAGCGGAGAACACCTCCATTGGCAAGGTGGTTGAGCCAGGGCCGGACACGAAGCTTGCAAGCACCAGATCATCCAGCGATAACGCAAAGGACATCATTCCACCCGCTGCCAGAGAAGGCGCAATCATCGGGATGGTGATCAGCATGAACACCTTCCAGGGACGCGCGCCCAGGTCCATGGCGGCTTCCTCGATGGACAGGTCCAACTCGCGCAGACGCGCCGACACGACTACCGCTACGTAAGACGCGCAAAAGCTGGTATGGGCGATCCAGATCGTGACGACACCCCGATCCTGCGGCCAGCCGATGAACTGTGCCATGGAAACGAACAGGAGCAGCAGCGACAGACCGGTAATCACCTCAGGCATGACCAGCGGTGCAGTGACCAGACCGCCAAACACCGTACGCCCGCGAAAGCGAGGAATACGCGTCAGCACGAACGCCGCCAGCGTTCCCAGGATGACCGAGGAAATCGCCGTGTAGAACGCGATTTCCAGGGAGCGCCCTACGGCGCCCATCAGCTGGTTATTGTCCAGAAGCCCTGCATACCAGTGCACCGACCAGCCGCCCCAGACAGTCACCAGACGCGAGGCGTTGAACGAATAGATCACCAGGATGACCATCGGCAGGTAGATGAACAACAGGCCCAACACCAACATCAGGTTTGTGAACTTCAGGCTTCTCATAGCTTGCCCTCCAGCTCCTTCGCCTGATTCCTGTTGAACAGGACAATAGGCACGATGAGGATGATCAGCATGACCACTGCCAGAGCCGAAGCCACCGGCCAGTCGCGGTTATTGAAGAATTCCTGCCACAACACACGGCCAATCATGAGCGTTTCCGGCCCGCCCAGCAGTTCCGGAATCACGAACTCGCCTACTGCTGGGATGAAGACCAGCATGCAGCCCGCGATGATGCCGTTCTTGGACAACGGCACCGTGATACGCCAGAAACTGGTAAAGCGACTCGCTCCCAGGTCAGATGCCGCCTCCAGCAGTGTCAGATCGTGCTTCACCAGATTGGCGAACAGCGGCAGGATCATGAACGGCAGATAGGAGTACACAATCCCCAGATACACCGCGAAATTGGTATTGAGCAGGCGCAGCGGCTCGTGAATCACACCAATGAACATCAGGAATTCATTGATCAGGCCGTTGGTGGACAGCAGCCCCATCCAGGCATAGACCCGGATCAGAATGGCCGTCCAGGTCGGCATCATGATCAGGAGAAGCAATACCGTCTGCACATCCTTGCGTGCCCGAGCGATGGCATAGGCCATCGGATATCCAATCAGAAGACAGATCAGCGTACTGATGCCAGCGATCTTGAGTGAGCCAAGGTACGCGTCCAGGTATAGCGGATCGTCCGTGAACATCAGGTAATTCCCGAAATTCAGGGCAATATCCAGCTGCTGGTCGGCATAGGTCAGCAGTTCGGTATAGGGTGGAATCGCGACGTCCGCAATGGCGAAACTGATCTTCAGCACAATGGCGAACGGCAGCAGGAAGAACAGGAACAGCCACACGAACGGGACGCCAATAACCAGGCGGCGGCCATCGAACAGTTTCTTCAGACTCATGATTGCAGTACCACGCCGCTGTCATCTTCCCAATACACCACTACCGGATCGTCCCACGTCGGGCGTTTGCCCAGGCGCACGGCGTTGGCGATGAAGCACTGGACCAGTTGCCCGGACTCCAGCTTGATGTAATACACCGAATGCCCGCCCAGATAGGCGATGTCATGCACGGTCCCGCGTAGCCAGTTGTAGTTGGGGTGTTCATGGTCTTCCGGCAGGCGGCTGGCCATCAGGAGCTTTTCCGGGCGAATCGCATAGGTCACGCGCTTGTCTTCAGCGCGGGTGCTAATCCCGTGGCCCACGTAGATATGCCGCTCGAGCTGCGGCGAGGCAATGATGGCGTGATCCGCATCGTCCTCGATCAGTTCACCGTCGAACAGGTTCACGTTGCCGATGAATTCGCAAACCAGGCGGCTGGCTGGCGTTTCATAGATATCCATCGGGCTACCCACCTGAGCGATCCAGCCCAGGTGCATGATTGCGATGCGCTGAGCCATGGTCATGGCTTCTTCCTGGTCGTGCGTCACCATCACACAGGTCACGCCCACACGCTCGATGATCTCCACCAGTTCCAGCTGCATCTGCGAACGCAGTTTCTTGTCGAGCGCCCCCATCGGCTCGTCGAGCAACAGAAGCTTGGGCCGCTTGGCCAGTGAGCGCGCCAGGGCCACCCGCTGACGCTGTCCACCAGAGAGCTGATGCGGTTTACGCTTGGCATACTGTGTCATGTGCACCAGCTTGAGCATTTCGGCCACGCGCTGGTTGATCTCTTCCCTGGGCAGCCTGTCCTGCTTCAAGCCGAACGCAATGTTCTGCTCGACCGTCATGTGCGGGAACAAGGCATAGGACTGGAACATCATGTTGATCGGCCGGTCATACGGCGGCATATTGGTGATGTCCTGCCCGTCCAGGAAGATCCTTCCCTCGGTGGGTTGCTCAAACCCCGCCAGCATGCGCAGCAGCGTGGATTTACCAGAACCGGAGCCACCAAGCAGCGCAAAGATCTCGCCTTTGTTGATGGTCAGTGAAACATCATCAACTGCCACCGTTTCATCGAATTTCTTGGTTACCCGATCGATCTTCACCAGCACTTCTTTGGTCTGCTGAACACCGGTCACGGCTTTTTTAAAGGCACCGGAGGCTATCGCCATTATTTACTCCCCAGGGGTCTTGAAATCCTACCTGACAGCTACGGCATGAGGTTCTAGAGTCGGTGCGGAAAACCCCTCCGCCCTTCTTGCCCTAGCGCCGACCGTGCCTCTTTTCGCCTTGCTGTCAGCCAGGCATTCAGCCTGACTCAACGGTCAGGCTATCGAATATGGAACGCTATTTACCGGATTTGATCCGGGTCCAACTGCGTGTACTGATCCGCAATATCTGCGGAGGCAGTTCCGCCATTACATACAGCTTGTCCATCACCTCTTGGGGTGGATAGACCGTTTCATCCTGGCGCACCTTCTGATCCATCAACTCGCCTGACTTGGGATTGGGATTAGCGTAACCAACGGAGTCGCTTACCTTGGCAATCACCTCAGGCCGCAGCAGGTAGTTGATGAACGCATGTGCCTCTTTCGCATTAGAGGCATCCTTGGGGATGGCCAACAAATCAAACCACAGGTTCGCTCCCTCTTTGGGAATGGCATAAGCGATCTTGACGCCCTTTCCCGCCTCCTCGGCACGTGACGCTGCCTGGAAAACATCACCCGAATAGCCAAAGGCCACACAGATATTGCCGTTGGCCAGATCGGAGATGTATTTCGAGGAGTGGAAATAAGTCACGTACGGGCGAACCTGCAGGAGCTTCGCCTCGGCTTTCTTGTAATCGTCAGGATTTGTGCTGTTGGGGTTGAGCCCCAGGTAGTTCAGCATGGCCGGGATGACTTCATCCGGCGAGTCCATGAAAGAAACACCGCACTTGGTCAGCTTCTTGATGTTTTCCGGCTCGAACAGCACTGCCCAGGAGTCGATCTTGTCGGTGCCAAGCACCTCCTTGACCTTGTCGACATTGTAACCGATACCGTTGGTTCCCCATAGGTAAGGCACGCTGTGCTCGTTACCCGGATCGTTGGTCTGAAGCTGCTTGAGCAAAGCAGGGTCCAGGTTCTGCCAGTTGGGCAGCTGGCTGCGGTCCAGCTTCATGAACGCGCCAGCCTTGATCTGCTTGCCCAGGAAATGGTTGGACGGCACTACCACGTCATAGCCGGTCCGCCCGGCCAGAAGCTTGCCCTCGAGGGTTTCATTGGAGTCGAACACGTCATAGACCGGCTTGATTCCGGTTTCCTTCTGGAAATCTTCCAGCGTGGTCTCACCGATGTAATCGCTCCAGTTATAGATGTGCACGACTTTCTCGGCATGGGCCAGTGGTGTAAAGGCCAGCGCAGCGGCAGTGGCAAGCAGCGTCTTACGAAGGGAAAGAAACACTCGGTCGTCCTCTTGGTTAGTGGCCAGTCCATACCTGACTGTGCGGCCGATTTCCTTGTGAAGAATCTATGAATGAATACAGGTTTAACGCGACGGCCCTACCATAGGGCTCTTACCTAACCCTGGAACGCATCCGGCATCGGCTAATATGGCCCGCACATGCACGGTTGCAGACATGCGAATTCCCGGCGGCTACCGCCAGTGGCAATAGTGCCTTCACCTGCTTACCGTACGGCCTGCCTGATAACGGGCCGCGTTGATACAGGATGAGCGCGGAAATGTCACGGATAAACTGATTTTTCGTATCGGTACAGCTCACCGAAGCTGCAATCAGATTCGAGCGTGGGTCGGATAATCGCTGCGTTGTATACATGCCCTATCCTTCCAGAAGGCCCCTCCAACAACTGCCGGAGGGGCCTGCATCGCTTATTTGCCGGACTTGATCGTTGTCCAGGCACGGGTCATCGCACGCTGCACCTTGGCCGGCAGGTCCGGGAAGGCGTACAGCTTGCCCATCGTCTCCTGAGTCGGGTAGATGCCCGGGTCGTTGCGAACCTCGTCGCTGACCAGCGGTGTCGCTTCCTTGTTGCCGTTCGGGTACTGCACGTAGTCGCTGATCTCGGCAATGATCTCCGGCTTCATGATGAAGTCGATGAACTTGTAGGCGCCCTCGGTATTGGTAGCGTCCTTTGGAATGGCCATGGTATCGAAGAACGTACCGGCACCTTCCTTGGGAATGTTGTACTTCACCGTCACGCCATTCTTGGCATCAGCGGCACGGGCCTTGGCCTGGGCGATGTCGCCGGAATAGCCGACCGCCACGCAGACGTTGCCGTTGGCCAAGTCAGAGATGTACTTGGACGAGTGGAAATAGGTGATCGACGGACGAATCTGCATGAACAGATCCTGCGCCGCCTTTAGCTCTTTAGTGTCCTGGCTGTCAGGCTTGTAGCCCAGGTAATGCAGACCGGCAGGAATGATCTCGGTTGGCGAGTCCAGCAGTGCGACACCACAGCTCTTGAGCTTGGAAATATTTTCCGGCTTGAAAATCAGGTCCCAGGAGTCCACCGGGGCGTTGTCGCCCAGTGCAGCCTTTACCTTGTCAGGGTTGTAGCCAATACCGATGGTACCCCACAGATAAGGAATGGCGTACAGGTTACCCGGATCGCTGACTTCCAGGGTCTTCATCAGCTGGGGATCCAGATTTTTCCAGTTGGGCAGCTTGTTCCTGTCCAGCGTCTGGTAGACGCCAGCCTTGATCTGCTTGGCCAGGAAAGAGTTGGAGGGGACAACTACATCATAGCCCGACTTGCCCGCCAGCAACTTGGCTTCGAGTACCTCGTTGCTGTCATACACGTCATAGACCACCTTGATGCCCGTTTCCTTTTCAAACTTGGCAATGGTGTCTTCAGCGATGTAGTCGTTCCAGTTGTAAACGTGCAGAACCTTGTCGTCTGCCATCGCGTGACCGGCGAAGGCGCCAGCCAGACTGAGTGCGAGCAGTGTCTTGCCAAAAGCTTTCATGCGGAAATGCTCCTAAACAGGGTCGTATAAGTATTCCGGAGGAGGCTTTTCAATCCTCCCCTGGTGCGTCTGGCCAACGCACCGGCGCAGTCTGGCAAGGTCCGGCGCGCGGCTCAAGAGTGCGCCACCATTCCTTTTGATTTTTGCCATCATCCAAGGGTGCTGTTATGTCAGACAAACACCCCTGGACGCTCGTTCTGCTCGCGACTCGTCTTCACTACCGATGCAGGTCGGCAGCCGTCAGGTCCAGGCACTTGCGCACCAGCACCATCAGCTCATCGATCTGCGCGGGCGTGATGACCAGCGGTGGCGAAATGATCATGGTATCGCCCACGGCCCGCATAATCAGGCCATTGCGGAAGCAATGTTCCCGACAGATCATGCCTGCCTCACGTCCCGTGAAGCGCGCCCTTGTCCGCTTGTCCTGTACCAGCTCCAGCGCGGCCACCAGGCCCACACCTCTCGCCTCGCCTACCAGTGGATGATCGGCCAGCGTCTGCCAGCACTTCTGCAAGTAAGGTGCCGTTTCGCTTTTGACTCGCTCGATAATGCCCTCGTCGCGCAGGAGACGGATATTCTCCAACGCCACAGCGGCCGCAACCGGATGCCCCGAGTAGGTGAAACCGTGGTAGAACTCGCCGCCCTGGTTGAGCACCTCGACGATCTCGTCCCGCACGATCACACCTCCCATGGGGATATAACCGGAGGTCAGCCCCTTGGCGATGGGCATGAGGTCTGGCGTCATGCCGTAGTGCTGACTGCCGAACCATTCTCCGGTACGCCCGAACCCACAGATAACTTCATCGGAGATGAACAGAATGTCGTATTTCGCCAGTATTTCGCGAATCCGTGGCCAATAGGTGTCCGGCGGAACGATTACACCTCCAGCGCCCTGAATTGGCTCGGCAATAAAGGCGGCCACCTTATCCTCGCCGAGTTCCAGGATTTTTTGCTCCAGCTGATCGGCGATGCGAATCCCGAACTCATCCGGGCTCATGTCGCCGCCCTCGCCATACCAGTAAGGCTGGTCGATGTGCTCGATTCCCGGAATGGGCAGATCACCCTGCTCGTGCAAGGCTTTCATGCCGCCCAGGCTCACGCCGGCCACGGTTGACCCGTGATAACCATTCCAGCGGCCGATGATGATCTTCTTCTGTGGCTGCCCCTTGGTCGCCCAATAATGACGAACCATGCGCAGGACAGTATCGTTGGACTCCGAGCCCGAGCCGGTAAAGAACACGTGGTTCATGCCTTCGGGTGCGATATCTGCAATCGCCTTGGCCAACTCGATGGCTGGCGGGTGCGCAGTCTGGAAGAACAGGTTGTAGTAAGGTAGTTCGCGCATCTGCCGGGTAGCGGCCTGAACCAGCTCTTCACGGCCATAGCCGACATTCACACACCACAGCCCGGCCATCCCATCGAGGATGCGATTGTCATCGCTGTCCCACAGATAGATGCCTTCGGCACGCGTGATGATGCGCGAGCCCTTTGCATTGAGCTGCTTGTAATCCGTAAAGGGCGGCAGGTGATGGTTCCGGCTGAGTGCCTGCCAGTGCGCGGTACGCTCGCTGACGGTCCTGTCGTTCATAACACCTCCTGGGTTGGAATGCGCCAGCTGTGCTGGCGCGATCAGGTCATACGCTCATCAACAGGAACTCGCGCTCCCAGGAACTGATGACCCGCTTGAAGTTTTCATGCTCGGCGCGCTTGACGGCCACATAGCCCCGCGTGAAGCGTGTGCCCAGGTATTGCTCAATGGTCACGGACTGCTCCATGCGCTCCAAGGCTGCTTCCAGCGTCAGCGGCAGGCGCAGGTTACGACGCTCGTAGCCACGCCCCTTGACGGGAGCGCTAGGTTCGATGCCTTCGATCATGCCCAGATACCCACACAGAAGACTGGCAGCCAGCGCCAGATAGGGATTGGCGTCCGCACCGGCCAAACGGTTTTCCACGCGGCGATTCTGCGGGTCGGAATCCGGCACCCGGAGGCCTACAGTGCGGTTCTCTTCGCCCCACTCCACGTTTACCGGAGCAGAGGTGTCCGGCAGGAAACGACGAAACGAGTTCACATTGGGCGCAAACAGAGGCAAGGCTTCGGGGATGTATTTCTGCAACCCACCGATGTGATGACGGAACAGCTCGCTCATCGTGCCGTCTTCTTCCGAGAACACCGTCTTGCCTGTCTTCAGGTCCACGACGCTCTGGTGCAGGTGCATCGCGCTGCCGGGCTCACCGGTCATGGGCTTGGCCATGAAGGTAGCCGTGACGTTGTGCTTCAGGGCGGCCTCGCGCATGGTTCGCTTGAACACAATGATCTGGTCCGCCAGATGCAGGGCATCGCCATGACGGAAATTGATTTCCATCTGGGCCGTGCCTTCCTCATGAATCAGCGTATCCAGATCCAGCTTCTGAAGCTCGCACCAGTCGTACATGTCTTCAAAGAGCGGATCGAACTCGTTGGCGGCATCGATTGAGAATGACTGGCGGCCCGTCTCCTGGCGACCGGAACGGCCTACCGGGGGCTGCAGGGGATAATCCGGGTCATCGCTACGCTTGGTGAGATAGAACTCCATCTCGGGCGCGACGATCGGCTTCCAGCCTTTGTCGGCATACAGCTTGAGCACCTTCTTCAGGATATTGCGTGGAGACAGTTCGATCGGGCGACCCTGCTTGTCGTAGGTATCGTGAATGACTTGCGCCGTGGGCTCGATGGCCCAGGGCACGAGGAAGACAGCGTTCTCGTCAGGCCGGCAAAGCATGTCAATATCGGCCGGATCGAGAAGCTCGTAATAGATGTCATCCTCGACATAGTCTCCCGTCACGCTCTGCAACAGAACGCTCTCCGGCAGGCGCATGCCTTTTTCATTGATGAATTTCGAGGTGGGCGAGATCTTGCCGCGGGCGATGCCGGTCAAATCGGAAATCAGGCATTCGACTTCGGTGATCTTGTGTTCTTTCAACCACTGGGTGAGCTGGTCAAGCTGGTTAGCCATAAAGACCTCAAGGTTTTGAAAAACCTGCCCGGAAGGCATATGGACTTACCGTCCAGGCAGGATGATACGGCGGTCAAGGACCGCCGTCAGCGCTGCCCGGCCCGCTGTCGGCAGGCATCGCCAAAGGCGTTGAAAATCGCCAGATAATTCGAATTGGAGCGTACCTGCCATTCAGGGTGCCACTGCACCCCAACGGCAAAGACAGAGGCGCCCTCTACGGAAAACGCTTCCACCAAGCCATCCGGCGCCAGAGCCTCGGCCCGAAGACCTGGTGCGAGACGCTCGACGCCCTGCCCATGCAGGGAATTGACCTGGAACTGCTCGGGCAACCCCAAGCGCTCGAATACACCGCCCGGCTGAACATGAACGGCATGACTGGGCGCATACTGCACGTCAAGCGGATTATCCGGTCGCTCGCGGTGGTCGGCAAACGGGCCAACCTCGTGCACCTTCTGATACAGGCTGCCGCCCATTGCCACGTTCATCTCCTGAAAGCCGCGGCAGATACCGAGCACAGGAACGCCTGCATCCACGGCCGCTCGAATCAGCGGCAGGGTGGTACGGTCACGATCAGGATCATGGGCGGTGCCCGGCGCACTGGGAGGCCCCTGGTAGTGATGCGGCTCCACGTTGGAAGGCGAGCCGGTAAACATCAATCCATCGAGACGTGCAAGCAGGGTAGGCTGGTCAAGCAGGTCAGCCAGCGCGGGAATAACAAGTGGCAGGCCACCCGCTCCGGTCACGACGGCACGCAGATACTTGTCGCCGGCGATGTGGAAGGTATGCAAACCGATCTGCTTGGTGCAGGCGGTCACGCCGATCAACGGCAGGCACGACATGGGACACCCGTTACGTTTGCCATGGTTGGATGAATTGGAGAGTAGTCTTGTTCATTTTTTTCCACAACCGTTCTTTCAAGACCGCTTATGCGGTTCGCACATTCTCTTCCAGCCGGCGTGTTACGGGGACTCAAGCGAAGCCCTGTGCCCCAATGAAAGGCCTTGATCAGGCCTTCGAGCACCAATAACGAGCAAAGTTGACTTTAGGTCCCCTTTCGGATTGACTCCTAGGTGAAGTCCCCGCTGATTGATATTTTTAACAACTATAGGTGTTGCATCATGTCGGTACCCCCGCGTGCCGTTCACTTGAATGAAGCGACCGACTTCCTCCAGGCACATCCTGAAGTGCAGTTCGTCGACCTTCTGATCTCGGACATGAACGGCGTGGTGCGTGGTAAACGCATCGACCGAAACAGTCTGCCCAAAGTCTTCGAAAGAGGAATCAATCTACCCGCCTCACTCTTCGCACTTGATATCACCGGCTCCACCGTAGAAAGCACAGGCCTCGGCCTTGATATCGGTGACGCCGACCGCGTCTGCTATCCCATCGCCGGCACGCTCTCCATGGAGCCCTGGCAGAAACGCCCTACCGCACAACTCCTGATGACCATGCACGAAATGGAAGGCGCGCCATTCTTCGCCGATCCTCGCGAAGTGCTGCGTCAGGTCGTTGAACGCTTTACCGAGATGGAACTGACGGTCGTCGCGGCCTTCGAGCTTGAGTTCTATCTGATCGATCAGGAAAACATCAACGGCCGGCCCCAGCCGCCCCGCTCGCCTATTTCCGGCAAGCGCCCGCAGTCCGTTCAGGTGTACTCCATCGATGATCTCGACGAGTACGCCGATTGCCTGCAGGACATCATCGATGGTGCCCGTGCGCAGAATATTCCTGCCGATGCCGTCGTGGCCGAGTCGGCTCCCGCGCAGTTCGAGGTCAACCTCAATCACGTGGCCGACCCGATCAAGGCATGTGATTACGCAGTGCTGCTCAAGCGGCTGATCAAGAACATCGCCTACGACCATGAAATGGACACTACCTTCATGGCCAAGCCCTATCCGGGGCAGGCAGGTAACGGTCTGCATGTGCACATTTCGCTGCTGGACAAGAATGGCAACAATATTTTCACGAGCGAGGATCCCGAGCAGAACGCCGCGTTACGTCATGCCGTCGGCGGTGTGCTCGAGACCCTGCCCGCCTCGATGGCCTTTCTATGCCCCAACGTGAATTCCTATCGTCGCTTCGGCTCGCAGTTCTACGTACCCAATGCACCGAGCTGGGGGCTGGATAACCGCACCACGGCGCTGCGCATTCCGACTGGCACGCCCGATGCCGTACGCATCGAGCACCGTGTGGCGGGCGCTGATGCCAACCCCTACCTGCTGCTGGCAGGCGTACTGGCAGGAATCCATCACGGTCTGACCAATCACGTCGAGCCGCCGCCGGTGACCGAAGGCAACTCCTACGAGCAGCACGAGCAAAGTCTGCCGAACAACCTGCGTGATGCCTTGCGGCAACTGGACGACAGCGAAATCATGGCGCGATACATCGATTCGAAGTACATCGATATCTTCGTGGCTTGTAAGGAGCATGAACTGGAAGAATTCGAGCATTCCATTTCGGATCTCGAATACAACTGGTACCTGCACACCGTCTAGCACGTCGGTTGTAGACAACGTCCGTTCGTCCTCGCCGGGCGGCCGTTGTCTGTTTACGAGAACGCCGTCACACTTTGCAGCTTTTCGTACCGTCCTGGCCTTAGTTCCACGGAAGGTCCCATGATGGAACACAAGGAGTTTCCATGCGAAAGCTGCTCATGGCACTGGCCATTCTGCCCTTGCTCGCACAGGCCGAAG
The DNA here is from genome assembly GCF_003691465.1 of Pseudomonas sp. LTJR-52. Lineage (NCBI taxonomy): Bacteria > Pseudomonadati > Pseudomonadota > Gammaproteobacteria > Pseudomonadales > Pseudomonadaceae > Pseudomonas > Pseudomonas sp. LTJR-52. The sequence continues at coordinate 1,208,759 of NZ_CP033105.1, read as the reverse complement.
AGGTTGTGCACGTCTATAACTGGGAGGATTACATTGACCCTCAGGTCATCAGTGATTTCCAGAAGGACACCGGCATCCGTGTCGACTATCACACCTTTAGCACTTCTGAGGAGGCGAATGCCCTCCTTGATGGCGACACGCCGATCGATGTGTATGCGCCTTCCCATGACGAGCTCAAACGACTCATCCGGGAAAACAAGCTGCAAAAACTCAACACCCAGCAGCTGCCCAATACCAGCAAGCTGGACCCCTACGTTTCGGGCATTCTGAATTCCGTGGACCCGGGCAACCATTATGCAGTCCCCTATTTGTGGGGTGCGGTAGGTCTGGCAATCAACGTTCCTAAGGCGCAGGAAGCCTTTGGCGGTCCGCTGCCGGAGAGCTGGAGCGTGCTGTTCGATCCCGAGCAGATCAAGCGTCTTTCCAAATGCGGAGTCAACCTGCTCGACGATCCCATCTATGTCTCATCAATCATGATGAACTATCAGGGCAACATTCCCGAGCGCAGCTCTCCCGCGCAGATGGAGAAAATTGCCAAGGACCTGATGAGCATTCGCCCCTATGTTCGCTCCATCGATAACGACGCCACGGTTGATGCATTCAAGAATGGCCAACTATGCGTAGCAATGGTGTACAGCGTAGGCGATGTAATCAATACGCGTAAGACAGGCCAGCCGATCAGCTATGTTGTACCGCAGGAGGGCACATATGTCTTTGTGGACACTCTGGTTATTCCCAGCAAGACGCGCAATCCCGAGCTGGCGCACCGCTTTATCAACTATGTGATGAGCGCTCGGTCCATGGCCCGTATTACCGAGGAAACCTCTTATCCAAACGCCAATCTCGACTCGATGAAGTTGCTTTCACCTGAGCTTCAGAAGGAAAATGCGCTTTACCCCAACGGAGCGTTGCGCCGTCGCCTGTTTGCTCTGGTTCCGCCACCTGCCGAGACTCGTCAGACATTCGAAGGTCTCTGGCAGACATTCAAGCAAGCCCGGTGATCTTCAAGATCAGATCGTAGTACTGAACGGGCAGGCTACCCCTGAATGGGCCGTATCAGGTTCTGGCGAGGCGCGATAACGCGGCGTGTCCGTACAGGCATCGTCAGAACCTCATCACCTTTACGACCAGGACACCGGTACAGTAATGGCCCGAACCTCCAGCCCACGCAAGGCGCGCAGCAGCAGCCGCCAGCGTATCGAGCAGATCCTGGCAGCGGCTCGGCACATGCTGATAGATCAAGGGCCTGCACGCCTAAGTATCTATGGCATCGCCGAAAGGGCGGGCCTTCCGCCGTCCTCGGTCTATCACTTCTTTCCCAGCGTTACCGCACTGCTCGAGGCCCTTACCCAAGAGGCTCATGCAGCGTTTCGCGCCTGTCTTCAGGCTTCCGTCGACCATGACAGCCTTAACGACTGGCGTGATCTGTCGCGGATCGTCGAGGCACGCATGCTGGAAGTATATGAACAGGATGCCGCGGCCCGGCAATTGATCCTGGCCAATCATGGCCTGACCGAAATAGTCCAGGCCGACCGACAGCATGACACCCGGCTAGGCGAGCAGCTTCAGGCACTGTTCGCAGCCCATTTCCATCTGCCTCCTCTGCCAGACGATATCGATATCTTTACCCTTGCCATGGAGCTGGGTGATCGCGTCTACGCAAGATCCGTACAACAGCACGGCGTTATTACGCCTCGCTGGGCAGCAGAAAGCCATCGGGTTTTCGATGCCTACCTTAGTCTTTACCTTCCGCCCTATTTGCCCAAGCGAAACACGTACCTGCCAAACGACTTAACAGTTGCCCAATAAGCCGATAGTTATCCGTCCAGTTATCGCATGCCGTAATGGTATTGCTTAAATTCATTTTTAAGTCGGATATTTATCCGTTATAAAGCACGCCTTTGCCTGTCGGCATAACGGCCAGCCAGTAATGGCACTCGAATCTGCTACCGTTAACGGGATGTCCCGCTCATTCGCGACCGTTGCCTGAACCTGTACGACCTACCCCTTCGATGGAGAATCACAATCATGAGTCTGCTCGCCTCGACACCCCGTGCTGAAGGCTTCCGTATGCCCGCGGAGTGGGAGCCCCAAAAGCAGGTCTGGATGATCTGGCCCGAGCGTACCGATAACTGGCGCCTGGGTGCCAAGCCAGCCCAACTGGCCTTTACCGAAGTCGCACGAGCCATTGCACGCTTCGAGCCGGTCACCGTTGGTGTTTCTGCTGCTCAGTTCGACAATGCCTGTGCACGACTCAACCACCCGGCCATTCGTGTCGTCGAGATCAGCAACGATGATGCTTGGGCGCGTGATACCGGCCCGACTTTCGTCATCAACGATCAGGGGGAAGTGCGCGGTGTGGACTGGACCTTCAACGCCTGGGGCGGGCTGGTTGGCGGGCTGTATTTTCCCTGGAAGCGGGACGATCAGGTCGCCAGTAAAATCCTGATGATGGAAAGCTGCCCCCGCTACCGCACTGAGGATTTTGTGCTGGAAGGCGGTTCTATCCATGTCGATGGTGAAGGCACGCTCATCACCACCGGCGAGTGCCTGCTCAACCGCAACCGCAATCCGCATCTGTCCCAGCGTGAGATTGAGGCGATCCTGAGTGATTATCTGGCTGTGGATAAGGTTATCTGGCTGCCGGACGGTTTGTATAACGACGAAACCGACGGTCATGTGGATAACTTCTGCTGCTACGTGCGTCCTGCCGAAGTGCTGTTGAGCTGGTGCGATGACGAAAATGATCCGAACTATGCGCGGTGTCGCGCAGCGCTTGAGGTACTGGAAACCAACACGGATGCCAAAGGCCGCAAGTTCACCGTCCACAAGATTCCAACGCCCGGCCCGCTGTACGCGTCGGATGAAGAATACGAAACCGTAGATGCTTCAGTGGGCAGTCAGCCGCGTAAGTCAGGCGAGCGTCTGGCGGCGTCGTACGTCAACTTCCTGATCGTCAACGGCGCCATCATCGCACCAACGTTCGATATCCCGGAAGATGCCGAAGCCCTGGAAGTTCTTCAGCGCTGCTTCCCTGAGCGCGAGATCGTACAGGTCCCAGGCCGCGAGATCTTGCTGGGGGGTGGCAATATCCACTGCATTACCCAGCAGCAGCCTGCCCCCAGAGCGCGAAGCTAAGCACCACGCGTGCTGTGGAATAAAGCCGGAGCCTCCCGCCAGGCTTCGGTTTTTGTGAACACGTCAGGCGCTTCATGTACAAACTGCCATCAGGCATGTGATAACGCTGAATTGTCCTCTCGGATGTGCTGTCCATACCCCTACCGCGCTCCATAAGGGGCTTATCGGCAACTGGATCGGTGGACCCATCACATGAATATCCTTCTCGTACTGACGTCCCATGACCAACTAGGCAATACCGGTAAAAAGACCGGCTTTTGGCTGGAAGAGTTTGCGGCACCTTATTATGTCTTCAAGGACTCAGGCGCTACGCTGACCCTGGCGTCACCCAAAGGAGGCCAGCCACCCCTGGATCCCAAGAGTGATGAGCCAGAGGCGCGCACCGAGGCGACAGAACGCTTCCGTAATGATCCCGATGCACAGGCGGCTCTCGCCAATACCGTGCCGCTCGCAAGCGTCAAGGCGGATGATTACGACGCTGTTTTCTATCCGGGAGGCCATGGGCCGCTCTGGGATCTGGCTGAAGATCAGGACTCCATTGCGCTGCTGGAAGCCTTTTATGCGGCGGGCAAACCCACCGCCCTGGTTTGCCATGCACCCGGCGTGCTGGCCAAGGTCAAGACTGCTGACGGTGAGCCTCTGGTCATGGGTAAGCAGGTAACAGGTTTCACCAATACCGAAGAGGAAGCGGTTCAACTCACCGACGTCGTACCCTTCCTCGTGGAAGATATGCTCAAGGCCAACGGCGGCCTGTACAGCAAAGGGGCTGACTGGGCGCCTTACGTACTGACTGAAGGTAATCTGATAACAGGCCAAAACCCCGCCTCTTCGGAGCCTGCGGCCAAGGCCGTGCTGGAACAGCTCTCTCGCTAAACCCGTGGAGCCTTCTGCAAAAAGAAAATGCCGCCCTCCCGAAAGGGAGGCGGCATTTCCAGTCTACGTACCATCGTAAAGGATGGTCTTACTTACGTCTTAGAGCAGCGGAATCGAATAGCTCAGCATCAGACGGTTTTCATCCTGATCGCGGGTGTTGGCGACATCGTTACGCCATACCGCGTTACGCCACTGAATGCCCAGCCCTTTCAAGGTTCCGGTAGGCACGGTATAGCCCAGGGTAAAGTCCCGCTCCCACTCGCTCGGATTGCTGCCAGCCGCCTCGATATGGTCTCCCTTCAGATAGACCACACCTGCCGTCAACCCCGGCACGCCCACTTGGGAAAAGTCATACGCGTAGCGCACCAGCCAGGTCCGCTCACCGGCACGCGTAAAGTTCTGATTCTGCGAGAAGGTGATCAGGTATGGCGTAGCACCATCTCCCTGGTTCAGGAAGGGAAAGTTACTGTCCCCGTTTATGACCTGATAGCCACCGCCAAAGGTATGGCCGGCCACGCTGTACAGGAACTGACCGCTGTACAAATCGTTATCGACCTTGCCCTTGGTTACGCCGCTGCCGTAGTAGCCATTGGAGTAGTAGTCCGGATTATGTCCATTGGCACCATCGTCGGTACTGTGGAAATAACGCAGGTCACTCTTAAGCACACCCGGACCGATCTGCCAGTCATGCACCAGACCCAGGAAATGCTGCTTGTAGTAATCTTCAAGGTTGGCGTAGTAGTAGCTGACCGTCAGGTCCTTGGTCAGCTTGTAGTCACCCCCCGCAAAGTAGAACGCGTTGCTGCGCTCGGTGCCGCCGAGAATGCGCAGGCTGTCCATGTTTGAAGAGTTACGCGCCTTGGAATGCTCCAGGCGACCGGCATTCAAGGTCAGACCTTCGATTTCCCTAGAGGTGATCATGCCGCCTTCAAAGGTCTGTGGCAGCATGCGGCTGTCATTGTAGGTCACCACCGGCAGCGTTGGCATAAGTGTGCCGTAACGCAGCTCGGTCTTGGAGATACGAACCTTGGCGGTCAGGCCCAGCGTTGAAAAGTTATCAACGCCAGTGCCGTGCCCGTTATCCGGGAACACACTGTTGGCATCAGTCCCATGCGTACCCTTGCCCGAGTCAAGCTTGAGACCGAGCATCCCCAGGGCATCAACGCCAAAGCCGACCGTACCCTCGGTGAAACCGGATTGATAGTTGAGCATAAACGCCTGCCCCCACTCCTCTGCCTTGGAGGCAGACTTGGGCGCAGCCGAGTCACGGTTATCCTGATTGAAATAGAAGTTACGTAACGTAAGGGTAGCCTTGCTGTCCTCTAGGAAGCCCGCGGCATGGGCAGCGCTGTTCAGGGTCAGGCCAAGGCAGCCGGCAGCAATGGCTGCGGCGAGAGGTTTTACGTTCAAAAGATGCTCCACAACTAACAACAACAAGAGCGGCTGTTAAGGCACACGTACGGCCGCACGGCTAAGCCGGCAAGAGAGCGGGTAGATCGAGGTTGGCTTTATAACGCCTTGTGTCTCCAATCCCTGGAAGATAAGGCCGTTCACTGACGCGTCCCTTGTCGGCGGCGCAAAACTAAATGTAAAAAAGTGTTTCGTCCATAACAAAGTGCCATCATTTCAGGCAAAACACTTTTTCACCGGAAGGCTTGAATATTCAGAGAAATTCTTTTCTACCAAGTCCAAGCTTGATAAGGCTTGCCGTGTAGCGACAAGCCCCTCCAACCTCATCAGAGCAGTGGAATGGAGTAGTTGATAATGACGCGTGTTTCATCCTGATCACGCTGCCCGGGAAAACCCGGCCGGTACATGGCATTTCTCACCGTAAAACCCACACCCTTCAAGACTCCTCTGGGCACCGTATACGACACGGTAAGATCACGTTCCCATTCGCTTCTGTCACCTGTTTGGTAACGGGCATTATCACCATGCCAGTAGGCAACACCGGCATTGAGCCCTTGTACACCTACGTTTCCAAAGTCGTACGCGTAACGGACATGCCAAGTATCTTCACCCGCATGGATAAACTTGCCAATCTGGGCATTGGTGATGGTGTATAGGGTTTTGCCATTACCTTGCTCAAGGTAGGGGAAGTCACTGTTACCTTCCGAGCCCTGATACCCCGCACCCAGCGTATGCCCCGCTACGCTATAGCTGAACATGGCACTGTACAGGCGGTTGTCGACCTTGCCTTTCACCGCACTCCCGCCATCGTAATACCCGTTGGCGTAGTACGCAGGCTCATGCCCATTGGCGCCGTCGCTACGGCTGTCGAAATACCGTAGATCCGTTTTGAGCACACCAGAGCCTAGCGGCTGGCTATGTAGCGCGCCCAGGAAGTGCTGTTTGTAGAAGTCATCCAGGCTGCCATAGTAATACTGAAGCGTCAGGTTTCTGGTGAGCTGGTAATCAGCCCCTGCATAGCGGAACTGGTTGCTGTCCGCTTTGGATCCAGCAATGGAAACCGACTCATAATTGCTGGAGTTGCGGTCTTTAACGTGCTCGATCTGGCCTGCAATCAGCGTGAGGTTATCAAACTCTTTCGAGGTGATCTGCCCGCCCTCGTAGGTTTGTGGCACCAGGCGCCCATCGTTGTAGTTGACCACAGGGAGCTTGGGCATCAGCGTGCCATAGCGCAGCTCAGTCCTGGAAACACGAACCTTGGCGGTCAATCCCAGGCTACTGAAATCATCCGTGGAAGCGCCATCGCTTTCGCGGGGAAACATGGTTCCTGGCTGGCGGCTGCCTTTGCCGATATGACTGCCAGAGTCCAGTTTCAGACCCAACATACCTATCGCGTCTACTCCAAAACCTACCGGCCCCGGTGTGAACCCGGACTGATAGTTGAGTATGAACGCCTGTCCCCACTCCTCGACCTTGGAAGGGTCCGTTGCCTTGCCGCCGCTTCGGTAGTCGGAGTTGATGTAGAAGTTACGCATGGACAGCGTAGCCTTGCTGTCTTCGATAAAGCCGCCTGCTTGTGCGGCCGTATGCAAGGAAAGCAGCCCGATGGCAGTCACCAGGGCAAAAGGGGAGGTATTCAAGGTGTGCTCCAACGCAATAACGACTTCTTGCAGCGCCGGAGCGCTACAACGCTTAGAGCAAGAGGTTGGTATTGGATGGGCTGTCTTACCTCCTGCAAGAGGCGGCAAAACTAAAGTCAAACGTTTAAAGCGTCCACCCTTCAATGCACTCTTTTGGGTCAAAACACTTTTAGCTAGGTAGCGCTTTTTATGCCGCTCACCTGTCGATACAGTACCCGCCGTGAGCACGCAAAAAAAACCCGCCATAAAGGCGGGCTTTTTTCCGAACCGCTCTATTAGAGCAGCGGCAACGAGTAGCTGACGATCAGACGGTTTTCGTCTTGGTCGCGCTGGGTAGGCACTCCAGACTGATTAGCTGCTGGTAGGCCGCTACGCAGAGAAGCGTTCTTCCAGGAAACGCCCAGGCCTTTGAAGGTGCCCTGAGGAATAACGTAAGTAACGGTAAAGTCACGTTCCCACTCGCTCTTGTTACCATCACGAGTGTCGATGTCGTCACCTTTCAGATAGACGACACCAGCTGTCAGGCCAGGCACACCTACCGCAGCAAAGTCGTAGGAGTAACGAACCTGCCAAGTGTTTTCACCGGCATGAGCGAACTTGGCGATCTGTGCATCGGTGTTGATGTATGCAGTCGCGCCGCCACCAGTACTGATATAGGGAAAGTCACTGTTACCGTTGGTTACTTGGTAACCTGCTGCAACGGTGTGGCCTTGAATGGTATACGCAAACAGGGCGCTGTAGAGACGATTGTCAACTTTACCCTTCAGACTAGTACCGCCATAATAACCATTAGTGTAATACGCCGTAGTATTGGCGTTTGCACCATCATCTTTACTATTGAAGTAGCGTAGGTCGGTCTTGAAGGTACCTTCGCCCAGCTTGACACTGTGACCCAGACCTAGGAAGTGCTGCTTGTAGAAGTCTTCCAGGTTGCCGTAGTAGTACTGAAGGGTCAGGTCTTTGGTCAGCTGATAGTCGGCACCGGCGTACCAGAACTTGTTTGTGTCTACGCCAGTAGCACCAGCAATCAACAGATTATCGCTGCTACTGGAGCCACGAGTCTTGGTCTTGGAAAGCTGACCAGCGGTAAACGTCAGGTCCTTGATCTCTTTGGATTGAATCTGACCGCCCTGGAAAGTCTGCGGCAAGAGACGGCCGTCGTTAATGGTCACGACCGGTAGCTTGGGAGACAGAGTACCATAACGCAGTTCAGTCTGGGATACTTTAGCCTTTGCAGTCAGGCCCAGGCTGCTGAACTCGTCAACGTAGCTGCCATCGCTTTCAAGCGGGAAACTACCACTTGCGCTAGGGCGACGATCACCTTTACCCGTGCGACCACCGCCATCAAGACGCACCCCAAGCATACCTACAGCATCAACACCCACACCTACAGTACCCTGCGTATAGCCGGACTGGTAGTTGAGCATGAAACCCTGCCCCCACTCCTCGATTTTTGAGGGCTTAGCAGTGCCATTGCGGTTATCTGTGTTGATGTAGAAGTTCCGCATCGAAAGCGTTGCCTTGCTGTCTTCTACGAACCCAGCAGCTTGAGCGGAGGAAAAGGCATACAGAGACAAGCAAGCGCTGGCGACAGCCAGAGCCAAAGGCTTCTTACCCATGAAAATAGATGCTCCAAACTATTTTTGTGTTGCTACTGAACTTATCGGTCGATAAGTTCAGAACTTAAGCGTAGACCACTAGCAACACCGTTTTAACGCTATTTGAAATAAGGTTTCCCCGTCTTATTTCATGTAGCTATTAAAACCGTTATTAGTGACCGGTTCCCTTGCAGGGGAGCAAACTAAATGTAAAAAGGGTTTTCGTCTAGCCCTGGACGATTTGATCTTTACCCTGCCGCTTGGCCTTGTACATAGCCTCGTCAGCACGAGCATAGAGGGCATCGAGCCCTTTGTCGTCTTCCTTGAGAACGGCCAATCCCTGACTGATCGTGACCCGCAAGGGGCCCTGGGGAGTAGGCACCATCAATTGGCGTACCGCTCGTTGCAAGCGTACCCCGATTTGCTCCGCCAGCTCTCGATCACAGCCCGGTAGCAACAGCGCAAACTCTTCTCCACCGATGCGGCCAAACAGGTCGCCCCGGCGGATCATTTGGGCTCCACATTCAGCCACACGCTGAAGCACCAGATCGCCCATCTGGTGACCGAAGCGGTCGTTGATTTTCTTGAAGTCGTCGATATCGAAAAGCAGAAAAGCCAGCGGCTCAGCGGTCGTTTTAGCCAACTCAAAGGCACGCTGTGCGCTTTCGAAGAAGTGACGTCGGTTACTGCTGCGCGTAAGCACGTCAGTTGTCGCCAGGCGCTGGAGTTCTTCCTCCATGCGCTTTTTCTCGGTGATGTCTTCGGCGATACCGACGACCAGCAGCGGCATACCGGCTTCGCTGCGCTGGCTGACGAAGCACTTGTCGCTTAGCCAGCGAATTTCTCCGTCCCCTCGAATAATGCGGTATTCACGGGATTCCATGGCGCCCTGCTGAAGCACCTGGTTAAGCGTTTCCTGAACATATTCGACGTCATCGGGGTAGACGTTATTTATCCAGACGTCGTAGCTGGTCATGGCCAGGGCGATCGGCCGACCAAATACCTGCTCATAGGCAGGGCTTACATAGATGACTTCACCAGTCTGCCAGTTGAGTGCCCACAGAACGGAATTAACGCTTTCCAGCAGAGCGCTAAAGAGTCTTTCACGTTCCCGCAGACGCTCAGCCTCAGCACGCGAATGCAGTAACGCGAGCATTGTTTCATCCGCAGAAAGCGGACCTAGCAGCTGTTCGTCCATAATGTCGCCGTTATATCAATCCAGCAGCATAAGAACATCATTCGGGTTTCCAGTTCCGCTGCCGAAAAGACAAAAGCCCGCCATTTGGCGGGCTTTTGTTCAAGTTTATTTAAGAAAGCGCTGAAGCCGTTGCTGGTCGCAGTGAGTACGTCTTCAAATGCTCTGCAAATTCCTTCAAGGATTGGATGCCACTTGTCTCCGCCTCGACAATCCACTCCTTCATGGCCGCTAGCATGTCATGTCCGTTGGCACTGGTCTTGACCCAGATATGCTGTAATGCCAAACGTTTCTCATAGATCAGTTTGAGCGACTGACTTTGCTCGAGCAGTGATTGAATTGTAGCGTGTTGGCGCTCTTTAAGCAGACTGGTTTCACGAGACAGCAACCGCTTTGCGCTGCGGATCAGCGGCCGCTTGGCTGGATCGGCCGTGCGCCACTCCTGCTTGACCAGGGGAGCGATGACTTGCTTTCGGTACTGCGCCATGATCTGGAAGCGATTGTTGAGAATCGCCATGGCCGTATCCATATCGAGCAGCCCTTTCCCCTCCACGCGATGCGCGATGGGTGCCACGCGATTGACCTTTGCCAGCTTGAGCCAGGAAAAGAGCTTGATCCAGGCCCAGCCCATGTCGAACTCCCACTTCTTGACTGACAGCTTGGCCGAGTTCGGATAGGTATGATGGTTGTTGTGCAGCTCTTCGCCACCAATGATGATGCCCCACGGGATCAGGTTGGTAGCCGCGTCGCGGCACTCGAAATTGCGATAGCCCACCGCATGCCCCAGGCCATTGACCACACCGGCTGCCCAGAAAGGAATCCAGGCCATCTGGATAGCCCAGACGCTTAGTCCGAGCGTACCAAACAGGGCGATGTCGATAAGGAACATGAGCAGAATGCCGCCGTTGGGATAACGGCTGTATACGTTACGCTCGAGCCAGTCGTCCGGGCAGTTCTTGCCGTAGATGCGCAAGGTTTCTTCGTTCTTGGCTTCCTCTTTATAGAGTTCGGCGCCTTTACGAACGACTGTACTGAGTCCTTTGAAAACCGGGCTGTGAGGATCGTCTTCGGTTTCGCATTTAGCGTGGTGCTTACGATGAATGGCTGTCCATTCACGGGTGTTCATGGCCGTGGTCAACCACAGCCAGAAACGGAAAAAGTGCTTGAGCGCGGGATGGAGATCCAGCGAGCGGTGAGCGGAATAACGGTGCAGGTACACCGTGACGCTTACGATGGTGATGTGCGTGAGCACCAGCGTAACCGCGATCAGTTGCCACACTGAAAGATCGAGCAAGCCGTTGTACCACATAGTGCTGCCATTACCTCGGAGGGGGTAAGAATGAATACGCTCAGTGAACAGGCGTTCTCCCATTATTACTAAGTATTTACAGATGTCCACTCATGCTTTTGCTACGAATAATGTCACCGCTCGGCTTTTTAAAACCTTAAAGCATAAGAAAATCACTAAACAGTATTTTAAGAAATAAGCCATTTCCATCACTATGCGCCCACGCCGTTAACACGACATGACGATCAGGAAGACTCCATGAGCGCAACGCCCTTTCGTAGTCTGGATAACCACAACGACACCATTCTTCGCGATATTCAGAACGCCTTGCAGGGCCTGCGCTTCGGCTCGGTCGAGATCACCGTGCATAACGGGCAGGTCGTGCAGATTGAACGCAAGGAAAAGTTTCGCCCACAGCTACCTTCCAATAATAAGGCTTGAACGTCTATGCGACGTTCGTGCCATGCCACCGTCTATCCTAGTAGCCAACTCTAAATAAAAAGTCACAAGGAGCCGTTTCATGTCCATACGCCGTTTCGCTTTGGCCGCGCTGGCCAGCGTATTGATTGCAGGGCCGGCCGCAGCCGCAACGGAACTGTTGAATGTGTCTTACGATCCGACACGTGAGCTGTACCAGGAGTACAACGCGGCGTTCGCCAAGCACTGGAAAAGCGAAACGGGTGAAGCCGTTACCGTCAAAAATTCGCATGGCGGTTCAGGCAAACAGGGGCGCTCGGTGATCGATGGGCTACGGGCGGATGTAGTCACGCTGGCCCTTGCAGGCGATATTGACCAGATCAGCAGCATCGGCAAGCTGTTGCCAGATAATTGGCAGACTCGTCTTCCCGATAACAGCACGCCCTATACTTCGACCATTGTTTTCTTGGTGCGCAAGGGTAACCCGAAAGGTATTCATGACTGGGCCGACCTGACCAAAGAAGGTGTAGAAGTCATTACACCCAATCCGAAAACGTCTGGCGGGGCTCGGTGGAATTTTTTGGCAGCCTGGGCCTGGGCCAAGAAACAGTACGGCACTGACGAGAAGGCACAGGCTTATGTGCAAGACCTCTATAAGCATGTCCCTGTACTGGATACCGGGGCGCGCGGCTCGACCATCACATTCGTGAACAACCAGTTGGGCGACGTGCTCATTGCCTGGGAGAACGAGGCCTTTCTGGCCAAGAAGGAACAAGGCGGCGATCAGTTCGAGATCATCGTGCCGTCGCTGTCCATTCTGGCTGAGCCGCCGGTAGCGGTGGTGGACAAGGTGGTCGATCGCAAGGGGACACGTAAGGTTGCCGAGGCTTACCTGCAGTATCTGTATAGCGAAGAAGGCCAGCGCATTGCCGCGAAGAACTTTTACCGTCCGCGTAACGAGAAGGTGGCTGCCGAGTTTGCCCAGCAGTTTCCGAAGCTTGAACTGGTAACCATCGATGACGCCTTTGGCGGCTGGAAATCGGCGCAGCCCAAATTCTTTAACGATGGCGGGATTTTTGACCAGATCTACCAGGGCCACTGATGCCCGGATGAGCTCCACAGAATGGTCCCGGCTAACCGGGGCCTTTTGCCAGGTCTGCGGGCCTGACTAAGGACACACTATGTCGCGTCGTACTTCCCCGGTCATACCCGGCTTCGGATTGACCCTGGGCTACACCATTGTCTACCTCAGCCTGCTTGTGCTGATTCCGCTCGGGGCCATGTTTGTCCATGCCGCCCAGCTTACGTGGGACCAGTTCTGGGCCATTATTACCGCACCGCGCGTCCTGGCCGCCTTACGCCTGAGCTTTGGCACTGCGTTTGCGTCAGCTGTTATCAACAGTGTTATCGGGATACTGCTGGCCTGGGTACTGGTCCGCTACACCTTTCCCGGACGCAAGATCATCGATGCCATGATCGACCTGCCCTTTGCGTTGCCAACGGCCGTTGCCGGCATTGCCTTAACGGCGCTGTATGCTCCGGCCGGACTTATTGGCAGCCTGCTCCAACCGCTGGGCATCAAGATTGCGTTCACCCCGCTGGGTATCACCCTGGCGCTGGTGTTCGTCACGCTGCCGTTCGTAGTCCGTACCGTGCAGCCTGTGCTGGCGGACATTCCCAAGGAAATTGAAGAAGCGGCAGCCTGCCTCGGCGCCAAGCCGTTGCAGGTGTTTCGTCATGTTCTGTTACCGGCGATTCTTCCAGCGTGGCTGACCGGCTTCGCCCTGGCCTTCGCCCGCGGGGTGGGTGAGTACGGCTCGGTTATCTTCATTGCCGGCAATATGCCGATGAAGACTGAAATCCTGCCCCTGCTGATCATGGTCAAGCTCGATCAATACGACTATACCGGCGCCACGGCCATTGGCGTGATGATGCTGGTGGTGTCGTTCATCCTGCTGCTGGGCATCAACCTGCTGCAGCGCCGCATCGAGCATCCTTGAGGGAACACCATGAATACATCGAATCCATCCTCCCTCAGTGCCACTCGGCGTGGCAGCCCCTGGGGGCGTCGTATCCTGATCACAGCTACCTGGATCGTATTTACACTGTTTCTGTTGCTGCCCTTGTATATCGTCCTGTCGGAAGCTCTGAAAGAGGGGTTCGGCACGTTCTTTAGTGCCATCATCGAGCCAGATGCCTTGTCGGCTCTGAAACTGACGCTCATTGCAACTGGTATATCGCTACCACTGAACGTGGTGTTTGGCGTGGCGGCGGCCTGGTGCGTGAGCAAGTACGAGTTTCGTGGCAAGAGCATCCTGGTCACGTTGATCGATCTGCCCTTCTCCGTTTCGCCGGTCATTGCTGGCCTGGTGTATGTACTGCTCTTCGGGGCGCAGGGACTGCTGGGCCCATGGCTGCAGGATCACGATATTCAGATCATCTTTGCCGTACCTGGAATCGTGCTGGCGACCCTGTTCGTGACCTTTCCTTTCGTTGCCCGCGAACTGATCCCGTTGATGCAGGAGCAAGGCACGCAGGAAGAGGAAGCCGCGCGGCTGCTGGGCGCCAACGGCTGGCAGATGTTCTGGCATGTCACCCTGCCCAACATCAAATGGGGCCTGATCTATGGCGTGGTGCTGTGTAACGCACGTGCCATGGGTGAGTTTGGTGCGGTATCGGTCGTATCCGGCCATATCCGTGGCGTAACCAACACCCTGCCGTTGCATGTCGAGATCCTTTATAACGAATATAACCATGTGGCCGCGTTCAGCGTGGCCTCGCTGCTGCTGGCCCTGGCCCTGCTGACCCTGCTGCTCAAGCAATGGAGCGAAAGCCGCCTCGCCAACCAGAACAGCACTCAGGAGACGCATTGATGAGCATCGAAATCCGTAACGTCAGCAAGCGCTTCGGTGCTTTCCAGGCCTTGAATGACATCAACCTTGATATCCAGAGCGGTGAACTGGTCGCCCTGCTAGGCCCTTCCGGTTGCGGCAAGACTACCCTGCTCCGGATCATCGCCGGCCTGGAAACACCGGACAACGGTAACATTGTCTTTCATGGCGAAGATGTCTCCGACCGTGACGTGCGGGATCGGAACGTAGGCTTTGTCTTCCAGCATTACGCCCTGTTCCGCCACATGACCGTGTTCAACAACGTGGCGTTTGGCCTGCGCATGAAGCCCAAGCGCGAACGGCCCAGCGAGAAAGTGATCGCCGAAAAGGTCCATGAACTCCTGAACATGGTTCAGTTGGACTGGCTGGCCGACCGCTACCCTGAGCAGCTGTCCGGCGGCCAACGTCAGCGGATCGCCCTGGCGCGTGCGCTGGCGGTAGAGCCGAAGATTCTGTTGCTCGACGAACCCTTCGGCGCACTGGATGCCAAGGTTCGGAAGGAACTGCGCCGCTGGCTGGCCCGTCTGCATGAAGAAATCAACCTGACATCCGTTTTCGTCACCCATGACCAGGAAGAAGCCATGGAAGTGGCGGATCGTATCGTGGTCATGAACAAGGGCGTGATTCAGCAGATTGGCTCGCCGGGCGAGGTCTATGAGCAGCCCGCCAGTGACTTTGTCTACCATTTCCTGGGCGACTCGAACCGCTTGCAGGTTAATGGCTCGGAGATCATGTTCCGCCCCCACGAAGTCTCCATCAGCCGGGAGGCACTCACAGGGCATCAGCCTGCCGAAGTCCGTGATGTTCGCCCGCTGGGTGCGACCACACGGGTGACGCTACGCGTGAATGGTCAGGATGAGCTGATCGAGGCGGAGGTCATCAAGGATCACGATAGCCTCATTGGCTTGCATAAAGGCGATGCCTTGTATTTCCGCCCCACCGTCAGCTGATCCTTACTATGAAAGCAGTCAACCGTTGCCCGGCTGGCTGCTTTTTTATCGCCTGCTATAAATAGATCGCACCGCGCGTATTCACATACAGCGAATAAAGCGAGTGGCTGCTCGCCATGAAGAGGCGGTTACCGTTCAAGCCACCGAAGCATAGATTCGGGCAGCGCTCCGGCAAACGGATATGACCGATCGCCTTGCCGGCCGGGTTGAAGACCATCACGCCGTCCAGCTCCTCCGGCTTGGCCTCCGGGACACCTGGACTTCCCCAGCCACACCAGAGGTTGCCGTCTTCGTCGCACTTGATACCGTCCAGTGCCCCGTAATTTACACCTTCGATATGCTTGCGCCGCTCACCTAACGTACCGTCATCGTTGACCACATACGCCCAGACCAGACGGTTCGGCTTGGCACGCCCCTCGACCACATACAGGGCCTTTTCATCTGGCGAGAAGCACAGGCCATTAGGCCCTGCCAGATTATCGATCACCCGCGTGACCGCTCCCGTCTTGCCATCGATGCGGTAAACCCCATGAGGCAGCTCGGTCTGGACCTTATGCCCTTCATAGTTACTGTCGGCCTGGAACGGTGGATCGGTAAACCAGATGGAGTCGTCACGCTTCACAGCAATATCGTTCGGCGAGTTGAAGCGCTTGCCTTCGAACTGATCCGCCAGAACAGTGATGCGACCGTCGTATTCCATCCGCGTGATGCGGCGGCCTTCGTGGGTAGTGGTTGACCCTTCGCAGATCAACAGGCGGCCCTGACGATCCCGACACAAACCGTTGGAGTAATTAGAAGAATCACGGAAAACACTCAGGCCACCGGTGATCTCGTCCCACCGCATGATGCGGTTATTGGGAATATCACTAACCAGCAGATACCGGCCATCACCAAACCAGACCGGCCCTTCGAGCCAGCGCATGCCGGTGCCGAGCCTTTCAATGCTGGCGTTGAAAATACGGTATTTGAGAAAGCTCTCATCCAGTACCTGGACCAGCGGATCCGGGTAACGCTCACTGAGCGGTTCGGGGCTTGCGGCTTCTGCAAGACCGAAGCGCCCCAGGGTTACAGAGGCGGCCGAAAGGACGAGCGATGTTTTGAGAAAGCGCCTACGGGTATCGTCAGCCGTAGCGCCATGCTGCTGTTGATCAGCCATGGGGGCATTACTCCTTGTTCTTATTATGGATAGCCTGCCGAAACGTGGCGACGGGCATGTCATCCTCCCGACAGCAACGCCCACATTGGCCGCTCGTGCTGCATACAGCACAGGAGCATTCGAAGAGGAAAGACAGACTCTAGACAAGTCATCGTATGACCTGCAAGGAAAAGGCTGCAGAACGCCTCACAAAGCGGCCTAAAGGCTCTAAATCAGTGCCTCAAATCATCAGACAACTTCTTTCCAGACAATAAAAACCGCCGCGAAAGCGGCGGTTCTTGTCATGCTGCAGATCAGGCCAGTTCGTCGAAGCACTCGCCGATAATGCTAATACCACGCTGCAGGTCTTCATCGCTGACGGTCAGCGGAACCAGGATGCGCAGTACGTTCCCGTAGGTGCCGCAGCTGAGCATGATCAGGTTCTTTTCACGGGCACGAACCACTATCTGGCTGGCCAGTGCACCGTTGGGCTTGTGGACGTCACCGTCCTCACCCAGCTCGACCGCAATCATGGCACCCAGGCCACGCACATCGACAATCGCCTTGTGCTTGGCAGCAATGGCCTTGAGGCCTGCCGTCAGCTGCTCGCCCACAGCCTTGGAGCGGTCCAGCAGCTTCTCTTCCTCAAACGCATCGATGACAGCCAATGCCGCCGCACACGCCAGCGGGTTACCGGCATAAGTACCGCCCAGGCCGCCAGCGCCCACGGAATCCATCACAGTCGCGCGGCCCGTAACGCCCGATAGCGGGAAGCCACCCGCGATAGACTTGGCAAAGGTGACCAGATCAGCATCAACGCCCATCTGCTCCATCGCGAAGAAAGTACCGGTACGGCCCGCACCCGATTGAACCTCATCGGCAATCAGCAGGATGCCATGGTCGTCGCACAGCTTGCGCAGGCAAACCATAAATTCTTTCGGCGCCGCATAGAAACCGCCTTCGCCCTGTACCGGCTCAAGAATGATCGCTGCGATATCACCCGGCTGTGCGTCGTTCTTGAACACACGCTCTACGCTCGCAATGGCATCGTCCACGGTGATGCCATGCAGCTCACAAGGGTATAGGGCACGGAATACACCGCCCGGCATCAGCCCCATGCCAGCCGAGTAAGGAGCGACCTTGCCGGTAAGCGACAGAGTCATCATGGTACGGCCGTGGTAGGCGCTGGTAAACGCGATGACACCGGCGCGTTGAGTGGCTGCACGGGCGATCTTTACCGCATTTTCAACGGCTTCAGAGCCTGAGTTGAACAGTGCAGTCTTTTTGGGGAAGTTGCCTGGCACCAGCTGGTTGAGCTTTTCGCAAAGGGCGACATAGGGCTCATACGCCAGCACCTGGAAACAGGTATGGGACACCTTTTTCAGCTGCTCCTGTACGGCCGCCACAACCTTGGGATGCAGATGGCCGGTATTCAGCACAGCGATACCGCCAGCAAAATCCAGGTATTCGTTGCCTTCGACGTCCCATACCTTGGCATTCTCGGCGCGGTCGACAAAGATCGGGTGAGTCTGTCCAACGCCACGGGGTACAGCGGCGTTACGGCGATGCATCAGGGAAGCGTTTGTATCAGTCATGGTGTCCTCTTGAGCTGCTCATCGTCAGCCAGATAGGGAGTAAAAGCGAGCACCGGTCGCAGGGCAGCATACGATGATCGACTGCCAACAACGCCAGCCACTCGCCGGAGGTAGCGCGTTATCACACTGCTCGCCCAAGGCGATGACACCCTGAGCGAGGGAACCACAAGACGACTACCGGAAAACTGGTTTGGCCTTGGGCCAACCGGGGTCAGACAGCCATCAACGTCTGTTAACCAGACGCCGTGGCGATCAAACACCCAGGCAGAGGTATTTGATTTCCAGATAGTCTTCCATACCGTACTTGGAGCCTTCACGGCCCAGGCCGGACGACTTCACGCCACCGAACGGTGCCACTTCGGTAGAGATCAGGCCGGTGTTGATACCTACCATGCCAGACTCCAGCGCCTCAGCCACACGGAAGACGCGGGACAGGTCGCGGGCATAGAAGTACGCGGCCAGACCGAACTCGGTATCGTTCGCACGGGCGATGGCTTCTTCTTCCGTCTTGAAGCGGAACAGCGGCGCCAGCGGTCCGAAGGTTTCTTCCTTCGAGACCTTGGCGTCTGCCGGTACGTTGATCATGATGGTCGGCTCAAAGTAGCTGCCGCCCAGCTGGTGAGCCTTGCCGCCTGTGATCACTTGAGCACCGTGGGACACGGCGTCCTCGATGTGCTCCTTGACCTTGGCAGCCGCCTTGTCGTCGATGAGCGGGCCAATGGCTACGCCCTCTTCCAGGCCGTTACCCACTTTGAGCTTCTCGACCGCTGCCTTGAATTTCTCGGCAAACGCGTCGTACACGCCATCCTGTACATAAATACGGTTGACGCAGACACAAGTCTGGCCCGCATTGCGATACTTGGAGATGAGCGCGCCCTGAACGGCGGCATCCAAATCGGCATCGTCAAATACAATGAACGGTGCGTTGCCACCCAGCTCCAGAGACACCTTCTTAATGCCTGGGGAGCACTGCTCCATCAGCTTGGCTCCAATCTCGGTAGAGCCAGTGAAGGACAGCTTACGAACGGTCGGGTTGCTGGTCAGCTCGGCGCCGATTTCGGACGCGCTGCCTGTAACCACGCTCAGTACCCCTTTTGGAATACCGGCACGCTCGGCCAGCTCGGCCATGGCCAGTGCGGTGAATGGCGTCTGGCTGGCAGGTTTGATGACCATGGTGCAACCGGCTGCCAGGGCAGGACCGGCTTTACGGGTGATCATGGCGGCCGGGAAGTTCCAGGGCGTAATCGCCGCAGTCACGCCAATCGGCTGCTTGATAACGATAATGCGCTTGTCCGCCTGATGGCCGGGGATGGTATCGCCATAAACACGCTTGGCTTCTTCAGCAAACCACTCAATAAAGGATGCGGCATAAGTGATCTCGCCCTTGGCTTCAGCCAGTGGCTTGCCCTGCTCCAGCGTCATCAGGCGACCCAGGTCGTCCTGGTTCTCGATCATCAGCTCAAACCAGCGACGCAGCTTCTGCGAACGCTCCTTGGCCGTCAGATCACGCCAGGCCGGCAGGGCGCGCTCGGCTGCCTCGATGGCGCGCTTGGTTTCCGCGCGGCCCATCTTCGGTACTGTTCCCAGGGTTTCGCCCGTGGCCGGGTTGCCTACGTTGATCGTCTGGCCGCCGTCGGCATCCATCCAGGCTCCATCAATGTAAGCCTGCTGTCGGAACAGTGAAGCATCTTTCAATTGCATGAAGGTCTCCTCGAAGAGATTTCAGGTCGACGGGGCCACTTTATTAAGCCCCGCTGACAATATTCTGAATGGGAAAGGCAACAGCGCTTTCCGTTCAACTCTTTTATCGCGAATCGATAACCATCCCTCACCCTGAATTGAAAGGGTTATGAAGAGGCAATGATTGGCGGTACACAGCGGAACACGGCCCATCGCCGGACGGGCCGATGGATGACACAGCGAACGTCTGCCAAAGCGAAGCGGCAAGCGTTCAAAATCTCAAACGCATGCTAGGCTTCCGCTAACATAAGCGCAATATGTGTTCGATAAAAACAACGAACGCTGCTTTATAGAAGAAATAAACCGTCAGAGAAGCTACGAAGCCAACCCGCTGATTTTGCTTGGAAACACGAACGCGCAACAGGGCATGGACGTTCCGCCTCGAGATGCGTATCATGTCGCCCTCGTAACGCATCCGTAGCTCAGCTGGATAGAGTACTGCCCTCCGAAGGCAGGGGTCGTGGGTTCGAATCCCGCCGGATGCGCCAGATGATAGTTTCTAGTTGTCTCCTGATGACTACGAAACACCGCAAGAAGCCCGCCCCGTGCGGGCTTTCTTGTTTCTGGCTGTCTCACGTTGTATCCCCTTATACTGACCCTTCGTGTATCCCGTGGTGTATCCCCGGGAAAAATTCGAACTCAAGGGATACAAGGAAAGTGAAAAGGACTGAAATCAAGCGCCGCCCGCTCAGCGATACAACCATCGCTGGCCTTGAGCCTGAAACCAAGGAGTATCGGGAGTTAGACGGTAGCGGCCTTTACTTACGTGTCAAACCAGACGGTCAGAAATCTTGGCAGCTCCGCTATAAAAACCAGCAAGGAAAATGGAGTTGGCTAGGCCTCGGAGGCTATCCGCAGGTCAGTGGCGTGTTGGCTAGAAAAAAAGCCGCCGAGCTGCGTAAAGAAATATCTCAAGGCGAAGATCCGCAGATCACAAAAAAAGCGCGACAGGCAGCAGAGTTAGCAGCTGCTACGAACACTTTCGAGACTCTTGCGCGTGAATGGATAGACGTGCGGCGTCCGGGCTGGGAGCCAAGCACAGCCAAACGTACGATAGGCGCGCTAGAACTGCATGTGTTTCCTGTTATGGGTAAGCGAATCTATACGGAAATTCATCCGATGGAGTGGATGGAATTTCTACGTACTTTGGAAAAAAAAGGCATTATCGAGCAGATGAAGCGCGTCAGACGCTCCTGCAAAGAGATATACGATCTAGCCAGGGTTACCGGACGAGCTATCCATAATCCTCTAGAAGGCCTCAATCGCTTTCTACAGACGCGAACGGCTGAGAGCTACGCACATGTATCCCCTAAAGAGCTACCGGGCCTTCTGCGGGCTATAAGCGCCTATCCGCATGCCATAGATATACGGTTAGGCCTACGCCTTTTGATGTTAACCGGCGTACGCCCAAGCGAGCTACGCGAAGCGCCTTGGGCAGAATTCGACCTTAAAAAAGCTCTATGGAGCATTCCGGCAGCCCGAATGAAAAAGCGCCGAGATCATTTGGTCCCGCTTTCACGGCAAGCAATCGAAGCATTAAGCGAGTTACAAAAGCTTAGTGGGCATTACGCCCTGCTCTTTCCAGGCAGGAACGACCGGAAAAAACCTCGGAGTAATATGGCCTTCAACATGGCTCTTCGACGAATGGGTTATGAGGGTAGGCAAACTGGTCACGGATTCAGGCACATCGCCTCAACAACACTTCGTGAGCATGGTTTTCCTAAAGAGTATGTTGAGGCCCAGCTTGCTCACACTGAGGAAGGCGTAGCTGGTGTTTACAACAAGGCGATTTACCTTGAGCAACGTCGACAGATGATGCAGTGGTACGCCGATCATTTAGATGCCCTTGAAAAAGGCAACGTCGTTCAAGTCGACCTCAATCGCATGGCTTAACCGTATGAGTAATTACGCATTTAGAGACTGGCTGACAATCAGCCAAGCAGCTGAGTGGCTTTCAGATATGTCTGGTAGACCCTTTAGCCAAGAGGACATCTGGAGAGGTATTCGTAAAGATTACCTACAGGCTTACTACTATCCACAGGGATCAGAGCAACTTGGACTCTATACCGATATACAGTCCCCTCTGAACGAGTATTACAACCCTAACCTTCGTAATCCTGTAACGAGTGCGGAACTGTTCTGCATGTTCGTTGGCCCCGTTCCTTTTTACTCTTATGAAGAGTTTCGGATGGGGCTGAAATCAAAACTCCCTCATCCGTTAGGCATTAAAGTTATAGATGAAGATAACTGCATCTATGCTTGCTTTCGCGTCGGCGACGATGACCAGCCGTTGTCCTTAGACGCTGTGGACTACCATATCCTGATAAACATGGAAGACCTTGAAGCATGCTTAGCTACACTGCCTAAACATGTAAAAAGCCCAAGAAAACATGTGCACATTTCAGCATCACACACAAATGCATCTCAGGAAAAGCCATCTGCTGATGATCCTTATGCCTTCCTAAGCGAACTTCCTACACTCGCGTTGAGCACAGCCCCTCGCGCCGGAATGTTTGATCCTGATATAGACATTGAAGAGCCTGAGAATGAGGCATCGACTAAAGAAGTTCCTGCTCTTAAGGCATTGGGCATTCTGGCTCACTTGGTCGCCGATCTATCCGAAAAGCTAGACCAACATGAACAAGTACCAAGTAAGCAATTAGGACTAAAAAAGGCTGGAAGGCCGATAGTAAGAAGTATTGCAGAACAAATGTCGGCTACAGCAAAGCAGCTCAACTTTGAAGGTCATGGCTCAGGTGCAAGTGGCTTTGCAGGTAACCTTGGCAAGGCACTAAAGCAGCTTCAATAATTCGATTTAGAAATTTCTAAATTCTAAATTTCTGATTTTTATCTTCTCTAAAGGCATCTTGTCTCCGTGGATTTATGACGTACCACGGAGACAAAAATGCACCTCAATCTATCTTCATCGAATACCAGCTTGTGGACACCAAAACAGGCAGCCTCCGAACTTGGCGTGTCTGTTCGCACACTAGCAACTTGGCGTAGTACAGGCCGCCATACCCTTCCGTATGCAAAGGTAGGCCGCCTTGTCCGCTATCGCGAGCAAGACGTGCGCGCATGGCTATTTAGCCGCCTGCATAACGGCACCGTCCCTGTGGAAGGAGCGGTCAACTAATGCAGCGACCAGCGACTAAGCCTAAAGCTAATCATCATCAAATGGACACTTGTAAAACTGAGTCTTACAACCTCCGTTCGTTTTGTTCTTCTACGAGCCAGGGGATGCTTGAGCAGTCTTTTAAAGGAGTTTATTCACCGATGACTATCAGCTCAGGCCCAACACAGAAAAATAGCTCAAAGCGTCGTTGTCCGGACTGTGGCGCCTCGCTAATTAAGCGCAGTTCTTCAAGCCAACACCTGTTGATGTCATCAACGTTTCTGGTTTGCAAAAATGTTGTGTGTGGAGCTACGTTTGCTGGAGTGGACGAAATTACTCATCGCCTTAGCCCGCCTAGCCGCCCAAATCCTGATGTAGAGCTTCCTTATGCACCAAGCGCTATACGTCGTGGAGTACTTAGTGTGCTTGGTATTACTACCGAGACCGAGCAGTACTCAACGTCATTGGCTCCGATAGCGAGTTTGCACAGGGTACAGCAATGAACACTCAAGCAATTTCAGTCCGTATTGCCTGTGACCCTGCCGTAACCCTCATACGCATGCCTGAAGTTTTATCCCTGACAGGTTTAGCTAGGCCTACGGTTTACAAGCTCATTCAACGCGACCCGAGCTTTCCAAGGCCTGTGAAACTCAGCGACAGCACCGCAAGAAATGCACCTGTAGCGTTCGTTTTGGGAGAAGTGCATGCATGGATTCAAGGCCGAATCGCAGCGAGAGCTAGGCCAGTATGAAGAGCATCAAGGCGTTTAAGCCCATTGGGCAGTTAACCCTGGGAAATCGATTGCTGCGGCGTCGTGAAGTTGAACAAAAGACAGGCAAAAGCCGAGCAGCTATTTATGAGGCGATTCGCCTAGGAACATTTCCCGAGCCTGTAGCTATTGGAACAAATAGCGTGGCATGGCTAGAGGCTGAAATAGATCAGTGGATTGCCGACCGGCTAGCTGAACGTAACCGGGCACGCGCAAAAAACTAGTCCATATGTAGGAAACATAGATGAGCAACTTAACACTTACCATTGGTAACCAGTCGATCACCTTCTCTCAAGAAGACATGCCAGCTATCGAAGCAGTTTTGCTTAATGCCGGGCGAAAGCCAGGTCAAGAAATAGTGCGTATGTCGAGTTCAGGGCGCATTGCAGCGACATACAAGATTGCACCATTTCAGAACAACGAGCATGCCAGCCGCGCGGGTACGCAGCACTTCAATAAGTCTGAAGCTCCGCGCTACATCCTTACTGACTTCTAACTAGTACCCGTTTTTAAACGCCTTTGAAGTCTGCCCAGCCTCGCGCTGGGTGGAGAGGAGTTTTGCATGCCTAAGAAAAGACAAAACCCCGGAAAACGCGCCAACGTTACCGGGGTTCGCTACCACAAAAAACTCAGCATGAAGCTTAGCATGTGGGTTGCAGGCTTGAGCCTTTCGGACAAATACATTGTTGAAATAGCCTTGTCAGGCTTGCCCAAGAACATCTATAGTTCTTGCGTCGCGGCAAATTCCGTGACCGGGTTTGGCGACCCGAGTAAATCAAGGCGCAACAGCGCCCTATACCCCATTGCAGGCGCTTTTTTTGTGCCCGCAATGCTGTGTTATGGCGGCTGTGCGTGGGAGACATTCGTGTCTGCCGGGTTCCTTGATTCCCGGTTCGCCAACCTGCGCACAGCTGCCACCCTAAATCGTTTGGCGACGGTTCGTGGCAGCTCCTCAAATCAAGGAGTTCCACTATGCTTAAGCACGCCCAAAATCTGCCTGCTAATTCCTCTCGCGCCTCAGCATATAAAGCTATGGCTTTGGCTGCCCTCCGCGCAAATTCCAGTCTATCTACTCGTCTCGCTCGTTATAACCATCACATGCAACGCGCTCGCCTTGCTATGGAAGGCTCGCTACAGGAGGCAGCCCATGACTAAGCTCATGCCTCTCACAGCCAACACCTCCTCTACTCCAGTCCTACTAATAGACATGAGTAGCTCTTATAGCGATTTGGTAGAAGGCGCTGAGTATCGTTTGGATGTTGCTAAAGAGCTTATGCATAGCGTGGCATCCTTAAATCCAAGACAAGGAAGCGCTCAAGACCTTAGCAGCGTAGCTAACGCCGCGTATCTGTTGCTTGAAGATGCATCTGATCTCTTTAAGGCAGCCAGAAAAGTGGCTCTATTCCAGGAGAGCCGCCATGCATGAGCCTTCTGTTGTAGATCTTATTCGCCAAACTGCCTTACATGCGCTCAATGCAGCAGAGCTGCTTGTACCTGAATGGCTGCCCGACGGTTCTAGAAATGGTCGTGAATGGATTGCCTGCAATGTGGCTCGTGGTGATCGCCGCCCGGGCTCATTTGGCGTGTCTTTAGACAGTGGGCGTTGGAACGATTTTGCAGACGATAGCGCCCATGGAGGCGATTTAGTTTCGCTCTTGGCCTATCTCCGTAGTTGCCGCCAAGTAGAGGCAGCACGGGAAATCGATGCGCGCTTATCACTAGGCTTACTCAATAGAAAAGGAACACAAACTAAGATAGAAGAGCTGAGCCGTGCTGCTGAAACCGCTTTCCAAAATCGCTTGCAAAAAGAGCAAGAAGAGCAGGCCCGTATAGAGCGCAGGCAGAAACATGCTTTACACCAAGCAGTGGAGCTATGGAATCCAGCACGCCGCGCGGATCGACTTCATCCATATTTGATTGCAAAAGAAGTACCTCCCTTAACTCTTCGCCAACAAAGGCAAGGCAGATTGCTTGTACCTCTGTGCATGGATGGCCGTCTGGTTAATCTCCAGATTATTGATGCGCAAGGAAACAAACGCTTCCTTGCAGGCGGTCGCGTACAAAGCTGCTATTCGCCTTTAGGAAAAATTACTGAAGGCTGCCGCCTTTATGTCTGTGAAGGCTGGGCAACTGGAGCCACGCTGCACGTAGCGACCGGCTCACCTGTTGTTTGTGCCATGAATGCTGGAAACCTCAAACACGTCGCACTTGCTATGAGGAGTCGCTATGGAGATAGCATCGATCTTGTAATCGCGGGTGATGATGATCGTCAAAACACAAGTAATACAGGTCGCTTAGCCGCTAATCGTGCAGCGAACGCCGCAGGGGCACTCGTAATCTTTCCTGAATGGCCTACGAGCGCTCCATTAGAGCTTTCTGACTTCAATGATTTGCATGTATGGCGTAGCAACCAGCGCAGGGAGACTGCGCGATGAGCAAGCCAAATAAAGAAAACTTGGACCTCACCTTGGTCGGTACGCCTAAGCGACCAGATAGCGAGACGATTGAGCGTCCGTGCTTTGCTGTATACGAACAGAACACTTTTAAAGACGGCAAGCAGTACAAAGCTGGAACGTGGTATCACGGCCTGAAACAAACTGGACCAGATGAGAAATCTATTCCTGTAGATCATTGGATCTGCGCCCCGCTTCATGTAGAGGCCGAAACGGTCAATAGCGAAGACGGAAGTATTGGCAGGTTGTTGAGCTTTGCCTATCGCGGTCGCCGTATTGAATGGGTAATGCCTATGGAGGCCTTGGCCGGTAAAGGGGATGAGGTTTTAAAGGGTTTGATGCGCCAAGGCCTGACTATTGAATACCACCAACGTCGACATATCGCCCCTTATCTAGCGAGCCACAATGCGCTGGAATGGGTAATTTCCACTACAACAAAGCCCGGCTGGCATGAATCCGGAGCCTTCGTGCTTCCGTCTAGAGTCATAGGCGGCAATAACGTGCGCTATCAGGATTCTGGCCGCGCTGTGAACCTTTTTACTACCAAAGGTAGCTTATCTGGCTGGCAGGAACATGTTGCTTCGCGCTGCTTGGGCAATCCGGTATTGATTCTATCTGTCTGCTGTGCACTAGCCGGCCCGCTTCTAGCCAAGTTAGGCATTAATGGCGGTGGAATCCATTTAGTAGGCGACTCGTCTAGTGGTAAGTCATTAGCTCAACTGATGGCGGCATCAGTATGGGGAAATCCCGGCACATTCGCCGCGTCCTGGGACGTATCTAAAGGCGGCGTAGAAATAGAGGCGGCCTCTCGAAACGATACAGTCTTGATCCTGGATGAGATTAAACGAGCGGACCCTAAACGCGTTCAAGAAATGGCCTATGCCATCGCCAATGGTATGGGTAAAAGCACCATGACTCGTGAACGGGAAGGCCGAGCCAAACTTACATGGCGAGTTCTTGCCCTATCGAGCGGTGAACGATCTTTATCAGACCATGCTGCTATTAGTGGCAACGGCGCTCACGCGGGTGCTGAGCTGCGAATGGTGGACGTAAACGCAGGTACTCGGACATACCGAGCCTTTGATGACGTGCAAGGTATGACAGGTCAAGAGTTTCATCGCGTTTTAACAGAGGCGGTATCACAGCATTATGGATTCTTAGGCCCAGCTTTCGTCGAAAGGCTGCTCGAGCAGCATGAGCCAGAGCAGCTACATGCAGCTTTCAAGCAATTGCGTGAGACCTTCAACACTGAAAGTTCGCAAGCCGGACGAGTAGCGGACCGCTTCGCCATCATGGCTTTTGCAGGAGAGCTAGCAGTCGTTAAAAAGCTTCTTAGCTGGCCAGTTGGAGCTGCAGCGAATGCCTGCCGCCTACTTTTCAGCGAATGGCTTGCCAAGATGGGTAATGGCAATGCCGAGGACCGACAAATTCTCCGAGGTATATCCGACTTCATTGCTTTACATGGGGACAGTCGATTTTCAGATATACGTGCTGAGCATGCATGCCTAACTGTAAGAGACCGCGCAGGCTTCTACGAGATCAATCAAGACAAGCGTCTATATCTCTTTAACACTCCAGCGCTACTCGAAGCAGCAGCCGGTTACAGCAAAGACCGTATCGTACGTGCGCTAGCTGTAGCTGGAGCGCTCGCCAAAGTTGATGAAGAAACCAAAGGCAGTCGACGCACCAAAAAGTACCGCACGCCAGGAGGTGGCAGTTCACGCTTCTATGTTATCGACCCTGATCGCCTAGAGGCAGAAGGTGATTATCAATGAGTAAATATCACCAACAAAACTCTTTACTGTCTCTTTTCACTGGGAACGCGGGAACATGGGAACAGTTCAGCAACTATGCAGGTTTGAGCCGTTCCCATATAAAACTCAAGAGTGGGAACATGGGAACACAACTCTATCTTTTAAAGAGATGCGCATGTCCTTTTGTTCCCACTTTAAAAATGGCGGGTACAAGTTCCCACGCTGTACCCCTTGATTTACAAGGGCTGTACCCATGTTCCCGCGTTCCCAGCGATTTTAGATTCAGACGAATAAACATAAGGGGGTAAAAACTGTTCTTGTTAGCAGTTCCTAAATAATCCCTAAACACATAAAGGCTCTTTTCTTTGACCCATGCAGCAAGGTTTTTCCTTGCAGCAACGTTCCCCCTTGGCCTGCTAAAAGCGGCCGCTCTATATTGGAGAAATGAAATGACTGAAGTAACCAACAATAAAATTCCAGAAAATATTGCACTTATTATTAAAAACGCTGAAGAGAACATACAAAGATTCGTGACTCAGCGTGACCGCTTGACAAACCTTGCCCAACGCTTAGAAAAGCACAAAAAGACAGCGTTAGCAGCCGAGCAACAAGCAAAGAATGTCGGTATTGCTTGGAGAGGAAAATTCCGAGCCGCTGATGGGGAACTGACAAAAGAGATCCGCGAGCTTAAGCGCGAAGAAGCAGATGCTTATGACTTTGCCCAAGAGTACCAAGCATTAGCGAATGAACTTCAACCAGAATTTGAGCTATGCCAAATTCAAACTCATAAACAAAGATCAGGACACCACAATGTAGTAGCTGATGGACGTATACAGTACTCAACACATCGACTAAATGATGCTGCTGAAAAATTACTCAACACAACCGAAGGTAAGGCCTTCCTTGTTGCTGTTAAGCAATATCGAACAGCTCATCAAGAATCTTCTGATCTACCTTCAAGCACTGAAATAATCGCTGCCTCAATAGATAATGCTCTAAACCAATACGAGCTTGATATCAATGATTCAGTTTGGTCAAAACTGACTATAGTCGACCGATCTGAGTTTGAAGCACCGTCTAATGCTTTTAAAAGCGTTATATTGACGACTAGAAAGGTCGCCGAGCTTGAGGGACTATTAGGTAAACAGTCCTAACCTTTAGCCCTAAAAGAGCCGCCTATAGGCGGCTTTCTTTCCTTTTGCTACCTCGCCTCGCCCACTACTTGTTCAACGCCTTACACCCTGCGCGCGCAGTTGTCCCCCCACGACGCCTGCGGGCTAAATAGGTCGATTTTTCTGCACCGCTTCATTCTGCTACAAACCAAGCCCCGCCTGAGGTAGAGGGACAAATTTACAGGTTCTATTTCCCTGCGAAACCCTGCACTCCCCCTGCTTTTGTCGACAAAAAGCCGATGGCTGGTTTGAAATCAAGGATGAGTAGCATTTGAGACCGTACGTGACATGCGTCACAATAACCGAATCATGTAAAGCCGTTAAATATTCAAGGAAGATGGAAATGGAAATTTCGAAAGTAAAGCTTGTCGGCTATAGAAATTACTTAAATACAGAAATTAAATTCCAAAGTAAAACGCTCATAATTGGAGCTAACGACTGTGGAAAGACAAACCTAATATATGCTCTTAGACTACTATTAGATAAATCTCTCTCCGAAAATGATATAGAACCCCGCGAGACAGATTTCAACATTAACCGAAATGGAGAACAGGCTAACGAGATAATCATCGATATCCACTTCAAAGAAATAAATGAAGATGCGGTAATTTCTACTTTAAAAGGTTCTATTTCAAACGAAAAAACCTGCGTAATAAGATATAAGGCCGAAAGATCCAACCTACAATACCAGATATATTGCGGCCCTACCGATTACCAGCTTTCCCCTCTAAACGGAAGGTATTATCTAAAATATCTATACTTGAAATATGTAAAATCAAGAAGAGACCTAGAAAAATTCGTTCTTTCAGAAAAAAAACAATTATTAAAACTGGCACAGGAAACTCGAACCACCGAACAAGAAATACATGACGCGAAAATCTTAAGAAAGATTGAAAAAGGCCTTACCAACATCAACCAGCGCGTACGAAAATTAAATTACGTAACCAATGCTACAAGCGCCGTTAATGAAGAGCTTTTAAAGCTATCTCACGATCTCACTGAATATGCTGTTCACTTAGACTCAGGGGCCATTGAGACTCAACAATTCATAGACAGCTTAAAACTTAGCGCTAGCACTTCAGGTGCAAAAATATCGTTAGGAGGTGATGGTCGCAACAATCAGATACTAATGGCTCTCTGGAAAGCAAAAAGTCAAAGAGAGTTCGACCCTGACAGCGAGGTAGTTTTTTATTGTATTGAGGAGCCTGAGGCTCATCTGCATCCACATCAGCAGCGTAAATTAGCAGACTATCTTATTAAAGATTTACCTGGGCAAACTTTAATAACTAGTCACTCACCTCAAATCACAGCCCGTTACTCTCCTGACTCCATAATACACATTAAGCACTCATCCATTGGAAGCATAGCAGCTAGTGGCGGTTGCTCTAAGTGTATAAGTATCGAATGGGATAATCTTGGTTACCGAATGAGCATTCTCCCTGCAGAAGCTTTTTTTGCAAAAGCAGTATTGCTCGTTGAAGGTCCTTCAGAACTTCTTTTCTACACAGAGCTTGCAAGAGCGCTAAATATCGACCTTGATTATTATAATATTTCAATCTTAAGCGTAGACGGCGTACAGTTTGAGGTATACACAAGAATCTTAGAAGCGATGGAAATTCCTTGGGTAATGAGGACAGATAACGATATCTCCAATATTACTTACCAAAAAAACGAGCTTAAGCAGCTAGCGGGAATTAATCGATGCTTAAAAATTTGCAAACTTGACCCATTAGAACATCAATCCTTGGAAACGACGGTATTAGACATTATAAAAACAGGAATATGGGAAGCCACTTCTAAAAAAATAAACCCTCTTGGAGTATATCTCGCTTATGTTGATCTTGAAACGGATATAAGCTACGAGTTAGAAAAACAACTTCTTTTATTCTCTAAAAAAACAAAAATTGAAGATGCTATAAATTACTTACAAAAACAAAAAGCTATTAGGATGCGCAGCTTCTTGGCTGAACACTCAAAATCGTTAGCTGAGCTGAAGAACGGTTATTTAGCTGAACCTCTTCTCCACTGCATAGAAAAAGCAAAGAGCGAATCGAATGTTTAATTTTACTGAGGAACAGAAAGAGGCAATCAAGCCACAAGGCTGCATGGTAATTACAGCTTGTCCAGGAAGCGGCAAAACTGCGGTTGTATCGGAGAAAATTCGAAACGAGCTTAAGCAGCTTAAAGACTACCAAGGCGTAATTGCAATTACATTTACCCGTAAAGCTAGCCAAGAGCTTGAGCACCGCTGCCGTATTGGCGGACTAGAGATCAAATCAAGCTTCTTTGGAACTATAGACTCTTTTTGTCTTAGAGAGATAATCCTCCCCTTTTGGAAACATGTATTTGAGCACCTAGGCGAAGACCTTGAACCTAAGCAAGATGCTGACTTATCAATTGATGAAAGAATTTTGGTGGATGAAAACAAAGACGTAAACAATATTAGTGAGGCTAATTTTTTAGAGTTAATAGAAACATTCTCCAAAAATAATATTATTTACTTTCCAACCATAACCAGACTAGCCATACACATCCTTAAAAGTTCTATTTCGTGCAAAAATTATATAAAATCAAAATACAAAAGCATTTACATTGATGAATATCAAGACTCCTCAGAACAACAGCATATTTTCTTTAACAAGGTAGTCGATCTAGGTGTAACAGGCATAGCAGTAGGTGACTTAAATCAGTCCATATATGGGTGGCGTGGCTCTAGCCCAGAGTATTTAAAGGAGCTAATGCGATCACCTTTATTTACACACCGTACTGTCACAATAAATCATAGATGTCACCCTTCTATTTACAACTATGCAAATCGAATCCTTAACCCAACATTCGAAACCCTACCATGCAAAAGCATTAACGTATATCACCATGATATTGTAGGAACTCAAAGAGAACTAATCCTCTGCTTAAACAAGTTGATTCCCTTAATACTTAAAAAAAGACCTAAACTAACACGTTCAGACTTGGCTGTTTTAGTAAAAAACAATAATACTCTAGAACATATACGAGAGCATCTTACAGTGCCCTGTAGAGTCTTTAGCAAAGACTCAATTGACAACCTTGAAAGTAAAAATGGTCAGTTATGGTCAGATCTTTTAAGATTTAGATACAATCAAGAAATTCTTCCAGAACAAATCATTAGTGCACTACCATTAACATCTACTTTAAAACGCCCCGAAATAAAGCGACTCCGAAATCTAATAAAAGAAATACGGACAACCCCGGAAAATACACTGGTAGATAAGCTTATTTCTTTTGGCAATGATATATTCGGCAAACCCACGGATACTGAAATCGCTGCACTAAAATTAACAGTAGAGGATCGAGAGGCAATAAAACAATATTATCCTAGCTCCCCTGATGAAATTCAGTGCATGACAATACATAAATCAAAAGGTTTAGAGTTTGATGTAGTTATACATTTAGATCTTTACGAGTGGATTCTACCTAGACTGGAGATAAATGAAAATTCTAGAGAACCATTTTGTCCAAACCTAGAGCAAGACTTAAATTTACACTACGTAGCATTAACAAGAGCAAAATCAATTTGTGTGCTTATGTGGTCAACTCAAAGAATTAACAGCCGTGGAAAACAGGTAAAGGGAGAACCTTCTCGTTTTTTAAAACGCCCAGGTATTAATGGATTGTACAAAACATTAAATACTTAAGAGCTAGATTAATAATTCTTTATTTCTGCAAATAAAATATTACCCACATACTTATTTATAAAAACAATTAAAGATCCATTATAGAATCCATCTAGCCACCCTAACCGTGGCGACTCTTAAGTTGTTTTGCAGGATCTATCTGAAAAGGTTTTAATTACCTTAAAGCTAATTTTCTGCGCTTCACCATCACGCAAGTCAATAAGTTAGAAGGTCTAATCAGACAGCACGTAGTAGCAATCTAATACTTTTCAGAGAGCGTCTAAGAGAAGGCCCACCTGTTTGAAATTCGCTTTAGCGAAACCATTCTGAATTGACTTATTGACACATTCACTAAATTATCTTTGTATCCCTGCTTGTATCCCTAACTTCAAAACACAGATAAAAAAACATAGAAATCAATAACTTACAATGATAGTTAGAAGCCCGCCGGAGCGCCAAACAGTTACGCACTTAGCCAATTCGGCGTAATAGCATACAAAGCCGTTACAGCAACATGATGGCAAGTGATAAGAAAAGGCTCCGCCTGCTTTTAGCATGACGGGGCCTTTTTCTTTTAAGCCGTTAAAACCGCTGTTTCGGACTGTGCATACCTTAAGCTCCCCCTTTAGACCTTTACAAAAGAGTCTTGCCTGCCTCTTCCCATCTTTCGCGTACATATCTGGTAGCAAAGCCTTAAGCGGCTTTTGGTTTAAGCCCTCCGCTCGTATTACTGCAAGAGATCAGACCATACCTATGATTTAGCAGTCATAGAGCGGATGCTGCGTATATGGCTGGTTTAGAGCGCAGATTGCAGCATATATAAACAAAGAATGGGCACGGTAGTGAATCCGCACCATCATCTAAGGCCCTGCCATTCGTTATGGCATTTTGATTTCACCTATACAAGCCAGAACTAATTCAAATTCTAGTGTCATAGCATTTTGCCATCTTTATGGAGGTGGCAAATCTTGACTACCTATGAATTTTTATGAAGAAGCTGCTGGATACCCACTCGCCACTCCCGTCTCATAGCCGTGAGGATATTTCAAATCTGCTAGAGCTTCATGGTTTAGAAAACATTAACTACATTGAAACGCACGCTATGGACAGCGTAAGAGAAACACTGGCTGCCTGGCCTCTTCTGGCAGAAACGACAGAAATAATGGTTCTGGCATTAAAGAAGCCTGAGTGAAAGATCGGTAAGTCAATCGAAAGCGGCTAATTAAAATACATTGCTGATTGAAACCGTTTCTTTCCAACCGATTGCGCATACGCTTAGAAGTACTAGCGAATCAAAACCTATCCCCTTTCGGCTTTGAGCAGCGTTTCGTAATGTGGGCTGATTTCGGTCAGGATGACCAGGGCTGCCGCGCCGAGGGCGACGGTGTCCGGGCCCGCAGCACCGAGTTGGATGCGGGGGTATTCACGGTCCGGGCGGCGGCTGACCGAGACGGGTAGCGACGCTAGCCGGTTTACCAGTTGCTTGAGAATTGGCTCAGGCAGAAAACCGCTGATGAGGATGGTTTGCGGATCCAGGAGGGATTCGAGGATGTTGATGGCTTGTCGCAGGGCAGGTACGGCCTCATTCAGCCAGGCGTCGACGCCTTGCCTGAAGGCGACGGTATTGCAGTCCCAAGTGGCAATATCCTGATCGGCGGTTTGTCCCAGGTGTTCAAGCAGCGAGGCGATGGACACATACCGCTCCAGACAACCCGTGTTTCCGCAGTAGCAAACCTTGCCGTCAGGAATAACGGACATGTGGCCAATCTCCCCGGCGTTATGCCAGTGCCCGGGATACAGGCGATTTTCCAGATACAGCCCTGCTCCCAGGCCGCTGCCAATGAAGAGATGCACAAAGTTTTGCAGATCGCTGGCAACGCCATGTAGCCGCTCGCCCATGGTGGCGGCGGTGGCATCGTTCTCGATAAGCACAGGCAGTTCCAAGGCTTCTTCGAGGCGTGAAGGAATGGCAGGGTCATCCCAGCCGGATAAGGCTGTTGGACCAACAGCAGTAATGCCTTCCACGTCGAACGGCCCGGGTAAGGCAATACCGACACCGATGAAGCGATGCGAGGGAAACTGTGCCCGGAAGCGGCCAACAGTTTCAGTGAGCAGGGGCAGCGCTTCGTCAAAGGTGGGGTAATCGACCGGCAGGCTGGCCTGCGCCTGACACTCTCCGAGCAGATCGAGCAGCACGGCAATGATGCGATGCTGCTCGACATGAAAGCCGATGGCATAGCCGCCCTGAGGGTTGATCGACAGGGGAACGGGGGGCTGGCCCCGGCCAACCTTTTCCGGCGCATGGGCAAGCAGCACGCCCTCCTCCTGCAGCTCCGTCACGATGTTCGAGACGGTTTGAGCGGTAAGGGAGGTCAGCCGTGTCAGGTCGGCACGGGTCAGCCGTCCACCCAGGCGGATGGCTTCCAGAATAACCCGGCGATTATGCAGGCGGGCGTGTTCGGCATTGGTGCCGGTGGTCACGATGCGTTTGGTAGATGCCTTTCTCATGTTTACATCATCAGGAGCGTGCATTAATTAAATCAAGTTGAATTAATATAAAGCCTATGGTCTTCTAAGGGTGGTTCGCTGTTTGGCATGTACTCACCTGACCAAAGCGATCCCTTCACTACAACAACAATGCCGAATCGGTAGAGCCGATCGATGGCACGAAGAATTTTTCATCTGCCCATCCTTTACCTTTCGAGCGAAGAGATCGTCCTATGCCGTCATCACCCGTAACCGGCCAGCCTTCCTCCGGCCTCAAGAAAAAACTTGGTCTGTTTCCCGCCACTACGCTCAACATGAGCCAGATGTGTGGTGTAGGGCCTTTCATTACCATTCCAACCATGATTGTCATCATGGGCGGCCCACAGGCCTATCTCGGCTGGATACTGGGCGCCCTGCTGGCCCTGTGTGATGGTCTGGTATGGGCGGAGCTGGGTGCGGCATTGCCAGGTGCCGGGGGTACCTATGTGTACCTGCGCGAGGCCTTTGGCAAGCGCACGGGAAAGCTGATGCCCTTTCTGTTCATCTGGACGGCAATGCTGTTCATTCCGCTGATCATGTCCACGGGCATCATCGGGTTCGTTCAGTACCTCACCTGGTTCTGGCCGGACATGAGCCAGACGGCAGGCAATGTGATTGGCCTGAGCCTTATCTGGCTGATCATCGGGCTGTTGTGGCGCAAAATCGAGTCGGTCGCCAAGCTGGGCATCGTGCTGTGGGTGATCATGCTGATCAGCATTGGCAGTCTCATTACTGCAGCCCTCTCCCACTTTCACCCTGAGCTGGCCTTCAGCTTTCCCGAGGGGGCGTTTGATCTTTCCGACAGTGGCTTCTGGCTTGGCATGGCTGGAGGGCTAACAATCGGCATTTATGACTACCTGGGCTACAACACCTCGGCCTACCTTGCTGGTGAGGTTGACCAGCCGGGCCGCGTGATTCCCAGGTCCATCATCTTTTCGATTCTCGGCATTCTCGCCATTTACCTGCTGATGCAGGTGGGCGTGCTGGGCGTCGTGGATTGGCATCGCATGCTTGATCCCAATTCGGCGGCTTATAAATCCGTGGCCTCGGTGGTACTGAGCGAAACATGGGGCGCTACAGCAGCCAATGTCGTGACGGTTCTGATTCTGATCACTGCGTTGGCTTCAGTGTTCGCAGGGCTTTTGGGTGGCTCGCGGGTGCCGTATGAAGCGGCGAGGGACAAAGTGTTCTTCCAGGCGTTTGCCAAGGTGCATGCCCGCCATGAGTTCCCGACGTATGGGCTGCTGAGCATGGGTGTGCTGACGTCGATCGGCTTCATGATCGGCCGGTTGAGCGACCTGACCACGCTGATCCAGCTTCTGACAACCGTCATGATTCTGGTGCAGTCTGTTGCCCAGATCATTGCACTGTTCGTGCTGCGCAAGAACCAACCGCACCTGAAACGGCCTTATGCGATGTGGCTTTACCCGGTGCCGGCCGTTATTGCGCTGGTGGGCTGGGTCTATATCTACATGGCCTCCAACCATAACGCACCCGGTGCCTACCCGATCCAGTGGTCATTGGTCTGGCTGCTGGTGGGTGGCGGCGCCTATCTCCTGTGGGCGCGTACACACCGGCTCTCCTGACTGTAGCGCCATGACACAAGCACTTGAAAGAGAGAGTCTTACGATGCCTGATCAGGGCGTACTGCTGGCCATCGATGTTGGCGGTACTAAAACCCACATTGCCTGCTATGACCCCGCCAGCGAGCAGCTGGCGACCCGGGTCCTGGCGACCCATGCCGAGGGCCTGCTTGGCGAGCCGGCCCTGATGCGCCTGCTTGAGGCCGCACGGGAATGTGCACAGCAACTCGGCGCAACAACCATTCGCAGCGTGGCGGGCGTATTCCCAGGCGTTGTATGTGGTCATACCTTGCTGATGGCACCTAATACACCCGGCTTTGAAGGGCTCGACCTGCACGGCTTGATTGCTCAAGGGTTGGGTACGCCTGCGGTCATGCTGGACAACGACGTCAAGGCCGGTGCATTGGCCGAGGCACGTTGGGGTAGCCTGCAAGGTATCGATCATGCCCTCTACCTGAATCTGGGCACGGGACTCTCTGCCGCAGCCATTGCCAATGGGCAGCTGATCCGTGGGCATAACGGCGCCGCCATGGAGATTGGCTATATGTTGTCACCTTTTCTGGACCCTGAGCGCGTATCGGACTGGTACAGCCACGAGCAAGGTGGCGCCCCGCTGGAGGAGCTATTTTCCGGAATGGCCCTGAATCAGCTGGCCGTTGAGCTGCTCGGGCCGGGCCACCAGGCGCTCGACCTGTTCACCAGCCAGGAGCCTCGCGCTCAGCAGGCGCTGCATGTGCGGATTGCTGCCTGCACCGCTCAGGTGGCCAATCTGGCGATCGCCCTGGATGTTGGCCGCATTGCCATTGGTGGAGGGCTTTATCGGCAAGCGGCAACGCTGGCCCCGCTCATCAAGCACATGATCAACCGTACTGTTCCCTTTGCGCCTGAGATCGTCACGGCGCATTTCACGCACGACGCGCCTCTATGGGGCGCGCTCAGTATGGCTATGGATGCCGCCGGGCTTGCCTTTATTCCCGAGCAGATCCTGAGCCAAACCGAGCTTCTTTCCACACTGGACGCTACAGCGTCCGAAGGTTGACGTCCCGAAGGTAACTGCAATGTCCCTGATGCTGAATGAAACCCAGTCCATTCCTGCCGTCCTGCAACGCATGCTGGACGACGACAGTGCTGTTACGGCACTGGCAGACCGTCTGGCTCGCAATCTGCCCGACCTCATGATGACCGTAGCGCGGGGCAGCTCGGATCACGCAGCCGCCTATTTCGCTCATCTGATGATGTGCCGGATCGGCATTCCCAGCCTTTCCATGCCGCTTTCGCTGGTCAGCCTCAACCAGCCGCCCCTGCGCTTCAACAATGCCTGGGTGGCGGCGCTTTCCCAGTCCGGCAAGAGTCCGGACCTGATTGCCAGCGTTCGTTATTTGAAATCCCGCGGCGCTCGGGCGACTGCCCTGGTAAATACGCCCGATTCGCCTCTGGCAGCAATTGCTGATGGTGAAGTCTTGCTGCCTGCCGGACTTGAGCAAAGTGTGGCTGCCACCAAGAGCTATGTTGCCATGCTTATGGCAGCTGCCCAGACGGTAGGTTATCTGGAGCGCAACCTGGGTATAAAGTCGGACCTGCTACAAGCGCTCCAGACATTGCCTCGGCAGATGGAGCGCGCCGTGGAAGCGGACTGGTCCAGGGCCATCGAGGTGCTGACACCCGTCGACAAGATGCTGGTCATCGGCAGAGGCCCGGCCCTGCCGATCGCCATGGAAGCAGCCCTGAAGCTGAAGGAAACCTGCGGCATACAGGCCGAAGCCTTTTCCAGTGCAGAGGTTAAGCACGGCCCGATGGAGATCATTACCGAAGGGTATCCGGTTCTGGTTTTTGCGCCCGCAGGTCCCGAGCAGGCTGGCACGCTGGCCTTCGCCCAGGAGATGCGTACCCGCGGGGCCAGGGTATTGGTGGCTGCAACCGAGGATAATGACGGCGTCGATTTACCCAGCGCCCGGACCGACCATGCCCTGCTGGAGCCTTTCACTCTGATCCAGAGCTTTTATGTTCTTGCCGAGGCATTGGCCAAGGCGCGCGGTTGCAACCCTGATCAGCCGCGTTACCTGAAAAAGGTGACCGAGACGCATTGATGAGCGCCTGCATGCTCTCGCCATGAATGCCACCTCTCCCATTCATTGATGACAAAACAAAGCCCCGACACTCCGCTGGTCGGGGCTTTTTGTCTCCGGCTTAAGCTTGAATGTCCTTTGCCGATAGCCCTCGCATATCAGGCGCACTGTGCGCCGCGCATCAGCCAAATGGATAGAGTCATGGGACGCATGCCGCTTACGCGAAAGGCATTCACTGGATCAGTGCTTTTTCTTCTACCTTGCCTGACATGGGCCGAGGATGCGGCTGCCGGGGCACTTTCCGTCAGCGATGCCGCGATCATGCTGGGTATTGTTGGCGTGCTGGTAGCTTGGAGCGTCTATGAAGGGTTGCGCAGCAGTCGAGTAACTCAAAAACCCGCACCGCACCATTCGATCATTGCTGCCAATGCACCTTTGGTTACACCCTGGCAGGCCAACGCGGAGAATTGCCCGTTCTGCTCGGCGCCCATGAGCCTGCGCACGGCCAAGGCTGGCAAGAGCTTTTATGGCTGCAGCCGCGCCCCTGTCTGCCGGGGAACAAAGCTCATCAGCCACTCTGCGAGAACGCATGGCTCTCGTCTATCGAGTCTCTAACCATGTTGCTCCAGTCTGAGGGCACGTCCACCCCTTGCCTTCAGGGCACACAGTACGAATAAGCCAGCCGCTGCGGCCAATACCAGTGGCAGACCATTTGGCCCTGCGGACATGGCTGCGCCACTCAGGATGGGACCAGCAAGACTTCCCACGCCCCACAGAAACCCTGCACTGGCATTGGCGGTAATCAGGTCCTGCCCTTGAAAATGCTGCCCGATAAGGGTAATGGCCAGGGTATAGACGCCACCGGCTACCGCACCCAGTATGACCAGCACAGGCCAAAGCAACGCTTGCATCTGGATCAACCAGGGCAGCGCAAGACCAATCAGCAAGGCAATCAGGCCACAGCCGAGGTAA
The DNA here is from genome assembly GCF_003691465.1 of Pseudomonas sp. LTJR-52. Taxonomy (NCBI): domain Bacteria; kingdom Pseudomonadati; phylum Pseudomonadota; class Gammaproteobacteria; order Pseudomonadales; family Pseudomonadaceae; genus Pseudomonas; species Pseudomonas sp. LTJR-52. The sequence goes on along the minus strand of NZ_CP033105.1, from coordinate 1,168,826 downwards.
AGGTGGTTGCGGTTGAAGCGATCAGACAGGCAACCCAGCGGGTATTGCAGGCAGGTGTCACCCAGCAGAATGACGGTCGCCATCAGTGCGGCCAGTGCAACCTCGTAACCGTGGCTCAAGGCAAACACGGGAAACATGGACAGCACGACGCTATCAAAAAAGGAGAAGAACACGACGCCTGCGCAGATCGCAGGGGCGACCTTCAGAAAGCCCAACACGGTAAAGGTCTTTTGCTCAACGGTAGCCTTACCGGCGATGGGGTTGGGCAGAAATCGCGCAGTAGCCAGCAAACACACAGCAAAGATCGCCAGAACGATGCCTGTCACCCAGGCACTGCTGGGTCCCAAGGCGGAAACCATGGCAGGCCCAAGCAGCTGAAAACCAGTGAAGAAGGTGGCGTACAGGGAGACAACACGACCACGGTTGGATTCACCGGCAATCTCGTTGACCCAGGCCTCGCCCAGAATAACGATCAGCCCTGCCCCTACTCCCATCAGAAAGCGGAACAGCCCCAACAGGATGAGTTCGGTTCTGAAGACTTCCAGCATGGCGATGCTGATCATGGAGAGGAAAAAGCACAGCAGGTAGATGTGCTTGCGGCCAAGCCGTGCGGTGAGCCATTCGACGATAAAGGCCGTCACGAGCATACCGGCGGCCGGCAAGGCCGAAAGAATGCCAATGGTCAGGTTGGGGGTATCCGCTTCGTGCAGGCGTAGCGCTACGACGGGAATGGTGGCGCCGATACTGAGGCCGACGACAGAAATGCCGACAATCAGCACGGCAAGGATCAGTTTGTTGGGCAGCACACATCAACTCCACGCAAGCCATTCGGGCTGCGTCTCGATACTCATCAGGTAATGGGTGTCCGGCGTTATGGGTTGCCGGTTCAATAGGCTTATTCATATTCAGGGATAAGCGTGTCTTATTAGCTAGCTTACTGTAAGCAACATACCCTTACTAACCGGCGGTTCCTGTACCTCCTCACGATTGCCGTGCCGCTGATCAAGCGGCTTATTTTCAAGCTGTTCTCACTCAAGACTTACCAGGTCCAGCCGATGTTCTGTAACAACTTTCACGGGCTGAAACGTGCAGTACCATGCATGTATAAGTCGGGTCGGACTTAATGAGTAATGATCTTTCGGCGTCTGATCGCGCCCAGATTTTGGAAACAGCAACGGATCGTTTCTGGAGCAGGGGTGTACTTGGCATCAAGGCGGTGCTGGGTATTCACATCATTTTTCTGGTGACGTTCATTGCACTGGATGTAAAAGCCCTCTGGCTGACCAACATTGGCAGCGTGGCCATTCATTTCTATTGCCTTCAATTACTCAAGGCCAAGCGCTATCGGCTGACAAGCACTCTGCTCATATCAGAAATCGTCGTGCATGCCGTAGTCGCAACCGTGTTCATAGGATGGCACACCGGGTTTTACTACTACCTGCTCTGCATCGTTCCGATTGCCTTGTTCAATTACACCGTTGCCCCCTTCTGGCGCTGGGTAACCTGCATACTGATTTGTACTTGCCTACTGATAGGCAAGGTTATGGATCTTTTTTTCGCCGTTGAACCCCTGCTCATGTTGAGCCCCAGGGTTACTGAGCTGTTCAGCCTGTTCAACCTAAGCTCAGCCATCGTGATGCTGGTATACGTCTCAGCCCTGACGGCTTCCAGCTCGATTGCCATGCAGGCAGACCTGTTTACCCTGGCCAACAAGGACAGCCTGACCAATCTATATACCCGCGGACGCCTGCACAGCGAGGCGCAGCGGCTGTACCGCAGCCCTCAAACGTTCAAGCCGATTTCACTGATCATGCTGGATGTGGATCACTTCAAGAACATCAACGATACCTTTGGCCACGACGTGGGCGACACGGTCCTGCAGCAGGTGTCATCGGTCATTGCCGCGTCAGTGAGAGGCACGGACGTGGCCTCACGCTGGGGTGGTGAGGAATTTTTGATCCTGATGCGTAATACCGATCTGAAAAATGCCGACAAGATTGCTGAGCGGATCTTGAATGAAATTCGTGCAATACGTTTAGAGGTAGAGGGTGGCACCATCATGGTGACGGCCACGCTGGCGACCTGCGTGATTGGCGAGAGTGAGTGTCTGAAGGATGCAATCAAGCGAACCGACAAGGCGCTTTACCAGGGTAAACAGCAAGGCCGCAACCGAATCATGCGAGCCGCTCAAGCTGTCGCAGCCTGAGCGGCATCAACGCGTGTCCTACCCCGTCAACGGACCTCTAGCGGAAACCGCAGTAGCAACCAGTGCAGGAAGACGCGGTTGACCTCATCAGGCCGCTCCTGCTGGGTCCAGTGACCGGAGGACTGGATGGCGCCTCGCTGAAGGTCATGCACGTACGTTTCCATGCCTTCCGACATGGAAGGCGGCAGGAAGGCATCCTGATCCGCCGTGACCATGAGCGAAGGCACGTTTATCTCCGTCGGCAGATTGGCCGAACGCTCCCAGTTACGTGTGATGTTGCGATACCAATTAATGCCACCGGTAAAACCGGTCCGGCTGAAGGTTTCAACAAAGACGCTGAACTCCTCCTCGGTCAGAAAGGTTTCCCGGGTATCCTGTTCGGGCTGATAGGCCTCCAGCCAGCGCACCAGTGCAAAGGCTGAGCCCTGCTCGGATGCCTTGGCCTTTGCGATACCCGCCCCGTCAACCTCATCTCCTCCAGGCTTTTTCACCAGGAAACTGAACACTTTACGGGCATCTCGGTTGAAAACGCTGTCTGCCTCGCCGGGCTTCTGGAAGTGCACCTGATACATCTCGTCTCCCATGCGCTTGCGCATCGCCTCGATCGGTTCGACGGGCGGACGTGGCAAATACGGCGTGTTAAGGCCGATAACTCCAGCCGTGCGGTCAGGATGTAGAAGCGGCATCTGCCAGACGAGCAGACCGCCCCAGTCATGGCCACAAAAAATGGCTTTTTCTATCCCCAGATGGTCCAGCAGACCGACCAGATCACCGGTCAGGTGCTCCATGTCGTAGGTCTCAACAGCCTGGGGCCGCTCGGTCAGTCCATAGCCGCGCTGATCGGGCGCGATGACCCAATACCCCGCTTCACTCAGCGCCTTGATCTGATGACGCCAGGAAAAGGCCAGCTCGGGAAAACCGTGGCAGAGCACAATGGGAATGGCTGGTTTGGAGCCGGTCATTCGAGGGCCGGCCTCGTAATAGGCCATCTGGATACCGTTGACCTGGGCTGTACGAGCCGGCGGCATCATGGGAAGTGCTGGGGCAGACATGGAGTTCTCCTCTAATAGAACGTTCTCTAACGGACTGCGGCCAGCGGGAAGGGTTTTGCTTCATAGCGTTTTGCTGCGCTTAAGCGGAATGTGCAGCGAAAAAGATTCGATTCGCTCTAAACGAGACGGCAGGACGGGGATTTTTATACAAAATACCATCTACCTGTCATTCATCAGCGCCTTTCGTGAACAGTCGACAACAGGACCTGTCCAGAGTCAGGCGGGCTTGTGACCACTACACACGCCATAACAACGATGCCATATAAGGCACACCCTGATGAGTTGAGGACTTTCCATGTCGACCACCCTTCCCATTCGCCCACTGCTGTTTGATCCATCATTTGAACAGATCCCGGAGGATGAGGCCGAGACCACTCGCGAGCTGGTCGAAACGATGCGCAAGATCATCGAGACGACCTCCGAGGATTATGGGCTACGCGAGGCGGTAAGCGAATTCTTTGCCAGGCAGGGTGGCGTATGGGAGATGCGGGTTCAGCTGGCTACCGATTCGAAGAAGATGCCCGTCGAGGATGCTTCAGCACAGTGGGCGGAGGAAGAAAGCCCTTATATCACCGTAGCCCGGATCGAAGTCGATCCGCAGCCCACCTGGACGGAGGCCCGCGCCAGGGAAGTAGACGACAGCATGGCGTTCTCACCCTGGCATGGCCTGGCAGCACACCGCCCCATTGGGGGTGTGATGCGTTCACGCAAGCCGGCCTACGAGATGTCATCCGGGTTCAGGGGACAGTTCAATGGCTGCCCCATTCATGAGCCACGCTCACTAGGCACACTGCCTCAGTGAGGAGGACCCTGCCGGTGTCTCAGAAGGTGACGCCGGCGATCAATGCAATATTGGTATAGGGCTGGCATTCGCCAGTGCGAACCTGTACCCGTGCTTTTTTACATAGCACCTTGAGGTCCTCATGGCTTACCAGTTGGCGCTTGCCTAACTCGCCCGCGGCGCTTAACCGCTGGATTTCAGCCAATGCAGGCGGATGCTGGGCAATGGTTTCCTCGGCAAGGACATGGGACTCGACCTGCATTTCACTCACGATGACGCGTAGCGTAGTGGCGAAGTCTGGCACGCCATGAGTCACAGCCAGATCGATACATTCCACGCCGGGCGGTACGGGCATGCCAGCGTCGCCGATCACGATCACATCACCGTGACCAAGGCTGGCGATCACGCGGGATAGCGCACTGTTAAGCAAAGGAGTCTTTTTCATGGGCGCTCTCAGATATTCAATTCGCGGCGATAGGGAATGGAGGGTTGCGCTCCGGCACGGGTGACGGACAGCGCAGCCGCCTGCTGGCCCAAACGAACGGCCTCTTCCAATGGAAGACCTTCCCCCAGGCCAGCAGCAAATCCGCCAACAAAGGTGTCTCCGGCCGCCGTGGTATCCACCGCCTGGACAACCTGCGCCGGGAAGTGCTGCTGCCGTTCGGTATCCTTATACAGCACGCCCTGTGAGCCCATCGTCAGCAGGATACGCTTGGCGCCTGCGTCGAGCAGTTGCTGGGCAGCCTGGGCGGCTGTTTCCAGCGAGTTGACCTCAATACCGGTCAGAAGGCTGGCCTCGCTCTCGTTTGGAACTAGGTAATCCACATGACCATACCAATGAGCAGGCAGCGGACCTACGGCTGGTGCTGGATTGAGAATGACCGTCTTTCCCAGCTCGCGAGCGCGGGTCAGCGTCTTTTCAACCGTGGCGACCGACACTTCCAGCTGGGCGATGACCACATCGGCAGCCTGCAATGCGGCGTCGTGGCGGGTCAGGTGCTCGGGCGACAGCTCGCCATTGCTCCCCGCCACGATCACGATGCAATTCTGCCCATTGTCATCGACCAGAATAGAGGCGATACCGGTCGGTACACCTTCTACGGATTCGACCGTGGAGCACTCGATGCCTTCGGCTTCCAATCCACTGCGCAGCTGCTCGCCGTAGGCGTCACGGCCTACGCAGCCGATCATGGTGACCTGGGCGCCCAAACGGGCGCAGGCCACTGCCTGATTGGCACCCTTGCCGCCAGGTGCCGTCACGAAGCTGCGGCCCGCCAGGGTTTCACCGCCTACCGGCACGCGTGGGGTCCGTACGACCAGGTCCATATTCAGACTCCCCACGATCACTATTTTTGCTTGCATCTTATGGACTCTCGTTCAATTCGATAGACGTGGTGGACTCGCGTACCACCAGGGTAGGCGCCACCACAGTATGTTCAGGTGTGTGCCGGTGCCGCTGCGCGAGCCGGGCCAGTAGCTGTCCGGCGGCGCGCTCGCCTAACTGCAGGATGGACTGTCCCACCGTGGTCAATGCCGGATAAAGGTAGCGGCTCACGGCAATATCGTCGAAACCCACGATGGACAGCTCCTGCGGAACGCGCAGGCCGCGCTCGGCGGCGGCGCGCAGGATACCGATTCCGATCATGTCGTTCCCGGCAAAAATGGCCGTGGGCGCATTCTTTTCCAACAAGTATGCGGCAGCGGTATAACCGGCGGCGCTGGTAAACTCGGTATTGAGCAGCCACGCAGGCTGTATCGTCTGCCCGGCTTCCTTCATCGCACGGCAATAACCAGCCAGGCGTTCCTGAGCGACCAGCGTTTCGGCAGGTCCACCCAGGCAGGCGATACGCCGATGACCCAACGCCAACAGGTGCCTCGTCGCCAAGTAACCGCCTTCTTCATGATCGATCTGCACCAGATCGGCTTCCACACCTTCCAGCGGGCGGTCGACCAGCACCATCGGCACCTTGACTGCAGCCAAGGCCTGGGCGAACTCACCGTCGCCGCCCACGGTGGCCACGATCAAGCCGTCGATACGACGCTCCAGCAGCACACGCAGGTAACGGCGCTGCTTGTCGTTATTGTCATCGGAATTGCAGAGGATGACGCTGTAGCCGTTACGCTCGCAGTGATCCTCGATACCCCGCGCCAGCTCCGCGAAGTACGGGTTGCTGCCATTCGGCACGAGCAGCCCGATGGTGCTGGTGGCCTTGGCCTTGAGCGAGCGGGCTACACCGCTGGGAACGTAGCCCAGCTGGTCAATGGCCGCCTCGACCTTGGTGCGTACTTCCGCGCTGACCGGGCGAGTACCATTGAGCACGTGCGATACGGTGGTATAGGAGATACCGGCCAGTGCCGCGACGTCCTTGATGGTCGCCATGGTTAGCCTCGGCGCTTGGCGCGATGGCTGCGGTAGGTGTCGAGCACCACGGCTACCACGATCACCGCACCGGTAATGATGCGTTTGGTCGGCTCGCTGGCGCCAATCTGTGCAAGCCCGGCGGCCAGCACGGAAATGATCAGCACACCAAAGAACGTGCTGATGACCGAACCGCGTCCACCCATGAGGCTCGTTCCGCCGATCACCACCGCCGCGATGACCTGCAATTCAAGCCCGGCGCCGGCGTTAGGGTCAGCCGCTTCCAAACGGGACACCTGAAACAACGCGGCCAACCCTGCCAGCAGGCCCATCAGAGCAAAAACCAGGATTTTGTAAGGCTTGGGGTTGATACCCGCCAGGCGCACTGCTTCTTCGTTGGTGCCGATAGCGACGAGATAGCGGCCAAACACGCTGCTCGTCAGCAAGGCATGGGCAACGGCAATCACCAGCAGCGCGATGATAAAGGAAGGCGAAATCCCAAAGGCGAACGGCGTGGACAGCCAACCATAGGCGTCACCGATGTAGGCCGTGCGCGAATCCGTTAATTGGTAGGCTAGTCCCCGCGCCATTTCCAGCACACCCAGGGAGACGATAAATGAAGGAATCCGCCATGCCACGGTTACGCTGCCCGTCACGGTGCCGGCCAAGGCTGCACAAACCATACCCAGGGCCGCGGCTGGGAAAATGCCCCATCCCCAATTGAGCGTAGCCACGCTAACGACCGAGGCCGCCAGTGCCAGCACCGAGCCTACGGACAAGTCGATCCCACCGATGATGAGGATCAGCGTCATGCCCACCGACAGCACCATTAGGTCCGGAATCTGGTTGGCCAGGGTGGTGAAGGTGTTATAGGACAGGAAATGGCTGCTCATGGCGGAGAACAGCACGATCATGGCCAGCAAGGCACCGGCCAGTCCCAGGTAGGTGCCCAGGCCGGACACACTGCTGCTGCGCTTGGGCGCGGCCGGAGTTACGGTAGTGTTCATACGGAGAGTTCCTGTATGGGAGAAACCGCTTCGCCCAGCATCGCTTCACGGCTGCTGTATCCGGCAAAGGCGGCGGCCAGGAGGCGATCCTGGCTCCAATCGTTACGGTCAAAGGTTTCCATGAGACGGCCAGCGGACAGCACGGCAATCCGGTCGCAGATCAACATCAGCTCACGCAGGTCACTGGACACGACAACGAGCCCCTTACCCTGCCGGGTCAGCTCGCCCAGCAAGCCGTAGATGTCGAACTTGGCGCCGATGTCGATGCCCCGGGTAGGCTCATCGAACAACAGCACCTGACAATCACGCTCCAGCCAGCGGCCGATCACGACCTTCTGCTGATTACCGCCGGAAAGCTCGCCCACCGGCTGATGGGGGCTGGAGCTGCGAATGCGCATGGCCTTGATCTGCCGCTCTGCCAACGCAAGTTCGGACGTGGACTGAACCACGCCGCGCTTGGCAACGGCGGGCATATTGCCCAATGCCAGATTCGCGCAGATGGACTGGGTGAGTAGCAGCCCCTCCCCCTTGCGATCTTCGGTGATCAGGGCGATGCCATTGCGTACCGCCTCGGCTGGCGAGCTGACGTTGACTTCACGCAGCGGATTCCCCACAAAAACACGCCCGCTGTCGGCGCGGTCAGCGCCGTAGATGAGCCGCAGCAATTCGGTACGACCCGCGCCGATCAAGCCAGAAATACCGAGAATCTCTCCAGCGCGAACCTCGAACGATACATCGCAGACCTTGCCGGCACGGCTCAGCTTGTCCACTTTCAGTATCGGCGCGCCAATGTGGCGCTCGCCCAGGTCAATATGCTCACCCAGCTCACGTCCCACCATCAGCGCTACCAGCTGATCGGTGTTGTAACGGCTAATGGACTCGGCGGCAACCAACCGGCCATCGCGCAGAACCGCGATCCGCTGGGAGATGCGCTTGAGTTCTTCCAGGCGGTGAGAGATGTAGACGATGGCGACACCACGGGCCTGCAGGCGCTCGATCTGCTCGAACAACAGGTCGACCTCGCGCGCCGTCAGCATGGCGGTAGGCTCGTCGAGAATCAGGATGCGGCAGTCACCGATCAGATTACGGGCGATCTCGACCATCTGCTGGTGGCCGACCCCCAGGTTAGAGACCAGGGTATCCGGATCGATGGCATCCAGCCCGACCTGCGCCATGGCCAGCCGTGCCTGCTCACGCAGCCTCCCACGGGAAATCCACCCGCCCCGGCTGGGCAGGTTATCGAGAAACAGGTTTTCGGCAACGGTCAGGGTCGGCAGCAGGTTCAGCTCCTGCATGACCATGCGTACGCCCAAGCGCTCGGCCTCAGTGCGGCTACCGGGGGTATAGGGCTGATCGAGAAAGGTCATCTGCCCGGTCGTAGGCGGAGTCAGCCCCGCGATGATCTTGGACAACGTGCTCTTGCCGGCGCCGTTCTCACCTGTCAGCGCCAACACCTCGCCGGGATACAGCTCAAGGCTGACTTCTCCCAGAACGGGTTGCGCATAGGTCTTGCCGATGCCGGTAATGGAAAGGACTGGCCTGCCCGACATGACGGTCTCCTTTAAAACTCAGGTGCCCCGCAAGACTCCGGTGCAGAGGCGAATACGATCGACTCCGCGCCAAGGCCCGGCGGGTAAAGATGGATTACGGCTTGGTTACCAGCTCGACAGGCGTTTCGATCACGCCATCGACAGCGCCGGTGGACTCACCCTTGACCAGCTTGAGCGCAGCGTCGATACCAAAGACCGCCTGCTTGCTGGCGTACTGGTCAGCCGTAGCCAGAACGCGGCCGTCCTTGAGCATGGGCTTGATGGCATTGATGTTGTCATAACCTACCACCAGCACTTCGCCCTTCTTGCCCGCAGCGCGAACGGCGGAAACAGCGCCCAGGGCCATGCTGTCATTACCAGCCAGCAGCGCCTTCAGGTTGGGATGTTCATTCATCATGGCGGAGGCCACGGCGTTGCCCTTGTCGATCTCCCAGGAGCCGGACTGGACACCCACGATCTTCATGTTGGCCGCTTCCATAGCGTCCTTGAAGCCAGCGGTGCGCTGCTGGGCATTGAAGGTGGTGGAAACGCCCTCGATGATGCCAACTTCGTCACCGGCCTTGAGCTGCTTGGCCAGGTACTCACCTACCAAACGGGCACCCTTGCGGTTGTCTGGGCCTACGAAGGGCACGTCAAGCTGCTTGCTCTTGAGTACGTCCTGATCCAGACGGTTGTCGATGTTGACGACCTTGATGCCTGCATCCATGGCTTTCTTGATGACAGGCACCAACGCCTTGGAATCTGCCGGTGCGATAACGATGGCATCGACCTGGGACACGATCATCTGCTCGACAATCCGAATCTGGCTGGACGTGTCGGTTTCGTCCTTGATGCCATTGGAGATCAGATCGAACTGGTCAGAATGCTCTTTTTGATACCCTTTGGCACCGTCTTCCATGGTGCGGAAGAACTCGTTGGCGAGAGACTTCATCACCAGCGCAACCTTGGGTTTATCCGCATCCTGAGCATAAGCCGCGGACAAGGGCAGAAAAGCGGAAGTCGTGGAAAACAGAACAGCAGCAGCGAGAAGCCGCATAGGGCGGGATGCGTTCATGGTGCACTCCATTGTTATCTTTGTTATGGCGCAAACGTTTGCGTGGCAAAACTATGAGAAGAATTGGCAGGATTGTCAATCTACGAAGTGTGATGGCGGACGGGTTGCCAGAGAGAGAAAAACAGGAAAACAGGCGTGTCGAGCCGGCAAGGACCGGCTCGACGAATAGCTTACGGTTTGGCGTGCTGAGTTTTCTCGATCAGGTCGAGGCGCTCTTTCCAGGGGTCCTCTTTAAGAACCGGACCTTCATCGGCCGTGAAATCCATGACCAGATTGCCCTCACGGTTGAACGGTAGCCAGCGCGCCACATTTGTACCGTTGGGATTACCCGTCTTGATGAAATTAACAAAGATGGCATGGGCCTCGTTTGCCATGACTTGATCCTTGTCCGTTACCTTGTCGCCATATCGCGCTTCCAGCGTTTTGAAGAAATAGGGAATTTCGCTGGCATGCTGCGCCCCTTTGGTCTCACTGTGCAGCGAATCGGCGACGTAGGAGAAGCGATAGAGAAATGCCTGGCGATCATGCTGGGAGATCTTGCTAGCAACGAAACGAGCCGGCTCCGTCATCATCCGGTCCATAGCAACTGCGGCCCCTACCGCCTGCACATCGCCTGTATTTTCTGGGTCGTATAACTGACGGGCCCGCTCTGCTTCACGCCCAAACGGTGCGAACAGCTCTTCCATTGTCTTGGCCGTATTAAAGCCAAGATCGGCGCTGGTCGAACCGATCAGCATGGGCACCTTGTTTTCCTGACCGGCGCTGTAGACCTGTTCCGGTGTACCCACTACGACCCGCCCGTCGAGTACCGGTCCGCCCACGTAAGTAGAGGCATTGCTGCCCATGGTCATCATGTTCAGGTCGCCCAGCACACGGCTGGCCGGCAATTCACGCAGCGCCTTCAATGCCTCGGAACCAGTGCCTTCAACACCAACACTGCGGGCGAAATTCTTGCCGATGGTCTCGGCGGAGGGATTCCCAGGCAAGTCACGGCTGATCTCATGCAGCTCACCCATCAAGGAACGTCCGCCCCCTGACATGACGATGGCACGGTCAAACAGCCCCCGCGTCAGTGGCGTGGTGGTGATATTGAGCACCGAGCCGCCGCCAGCAGACTCACCCATGACGGTAACGTTGTTCGGATCACCGCCGAACTGACGGATGTTGCGCTTCACCCATTGCAGCGCAGCGATCTGATCCATGTAGCCATAGTTGCCCAGCGGACCTTCTTTTGCAGCCGTCAGCGCAGGATGAGCGAAAAAGCCGAAGCGGCCGATCCGGTAGTTGAAACTGACAAAGACCACGCCATCGCGGGCAAAAGCGCTGCCGTCATAGACCGACGGCGAAGCACCGCCATTGACGTAGCCACCGCCATAGATCCAGACGACAACCGGCAGTGTGGCCTTGCGGTTTGCCGTCTCCTGCGCCGGACGCCAGACGTTGAGGTACAGGCAGTCCTCGGAGGGCTTTACGCCCAAGGGAGCTGCATCGCTGGCCATCGGCTTTTGCATGCAGTCTGCGCCATAGGCAGTCGCCTCACGCACTCCGCGCCAGGGCTTCACACGCTGAGGCGCACGCCACCGGTTCTCACCCACCGGCGGGGCCGCAAAGGGAATGCCTTTGAAGGAGATGACATCGCCCGACTGGCTGCCTTTCAAGCGGCCACTGTCGATGCCTACCTCAGTCAACGCGCCGGGTTGAGCGAAGGCACCCAGAGGCGCCATGAGCAGCCCCAGGGTTATCAGTTTCTTTAGGGATGGAGTCATTGTTTTTCCTTTTGGCAGATCAACGGCGCCAGCCGCCTGCAGAGCATCTGGGGCTCCTGCGGGTGTGACTTGCAGGCCGCTGTCGTGGTTCCACCACCAGACCTTGCGCCAGCGTGTCTGGTACGCAGCCCGAACCTGTTTTTCCACACGAATCCATACCGCGACGGCGACCTTTGGTCTGCGAACGCGGTTGCATTGAGGATCAAAACATCATTTGCACTGTCACAGCGGAAGTTGATGGCAATAGAGCATCATCTCGCCCTTAACCACAGATCGGCGCGCCTTTAAAAGCGTAGCCGAGACCAGACGCGGTATCGACTCGCCATACTTTCCGAGACTCATGCGGGAAAGCCCCTGGTAATGGAATGCCGCAGTTTGATGACTGCCGATAAAAGGACCCCACCCATGAGCATCGCCTCGATCATTGCCCTGATTCTTATCGTCGTCGTAGGAATTCCCTCCTTCAAGATCATCAGAGAAACGCTAGGCCGCGCGCGCCTACTGGAAGATCAGCTGGTGGCCATCAGTACGCAACTCAGAGACGTCGAATTCAAGCTGGAAGAGCTGGATGACAAAGTGGCCGCTATACCGACCGTACGTTCTTCAGAGCGTGCGGCACGAGTCGAGGAAGAAGCCGCTCATCACTGAGTGAGCGATTAGCCAAGTTAATGCTGCGCTCCCAGGGCGTAGATGCTGCCAGGGACCGGTCTATGGTGAACGTCTTCTTTTAGGAGCTTTCGCCATGCTTACACGCACGCTCGGCAAGACCGGTCCCCAGGTATCAGCGCTCGGACTAGGATGCATGGGCATGTCGGACCTGTACGGTCCGGCGGACCGTACAGAAAGTATTGCCACGATCCACGCGGCGCTGGAAGCGGGCGTCAACCTGCTCGACACCGGTGACTTCTACGGGATGGGCCATAACGAGCTGTTGATTGCCGAAGCGCTCAGGGATCGCCGGGAGGCAGTAACGATCAGCGTAAAGTTCGGTGCCCTGCGAGGACCAGACGGGGCTTGGATGGGTTACGACGGTCGCCCCAAGGCTATCCGGAATTTTCTGGCGTACACGCTCAAACGCCTGAATACGGATCATGTGGATATTTACCGTATTGCCCGCCTCGATCCAGACGTTCCTATCGAAGATACCGTGGGCGCCATCGCCGAAATGGTCAAGGCAGGCTATGTGCGCCATGTCGGCCTCTCCGAAGTCGGGGCCGATACGATCCGCCGGGCCGCGGCCGTTACCCCCATCGCTGATCTGCAAATCGAATACTCACTGATTTCACGCGGAATCGAAGCGGACATCCTGCCTACCTGCCGTGAACTTGGCATCGGGATCACGGCCTATGGCGTGCTCTCACGTGGCCTTATCAGCGGTCACTGGTCAAAAGACCGCGCAGGTGAGCAGGACTTTCGCGCCATCAGCCCGCGTTTTCAGGGCAGCAATCTGGACGCCAACCTCAAGCTGGCGGACACGCTCAAAGTCATTGCTCAAGAGAAAGGGGTTACCGCGGCACAGATGGCAATCGCCTGGGTGCTGGCACGCGGTGAAGATATTGTCCCGCTGGTAGGCGCACGTACCCGTGAACGTTTGCATGAGTCGCTAGGTGCACTGGATATCATGCTAACCGCCGAGGAGCTGACCAGAATCGAGCAGGCCATTCCCGCCAACGCCGCGGCAGGAGAACGCTATCCCGCCGCTCAATTGGCTCACATGGACAGTGAGAAGCGGCACGACTGAGCGGCTTGTCTGATTCCCTTTATGAATGAATGGGTGAATTTTTGTCATTTGTAAGGCAGGAAAGCGGCCAGCAGAATGGACTGATACCTCTATAGTCCGGCCCATCTAAGGAGCGGTTTGCCATGACGACGCAGGCTTTTGTCGATCCCGATGAGATTCGCGCCCGGTTCTCCCGAGCCATGTCCGACATGTATAAGGCCGAAGTGCCCTTGTATGGAACACTGCTGGAGCTGGTGAGCGATATCAATCAGCGTACGCTGGCAAACAATCCGACCTTGGCAGAGCAGCTGCGCCAGACGGGTGAAATCGAGCGGCTGGACCAGGAGCGCCATGGGGCGATCCGCGTAGGTACAGCGCAGGAGCTGGCTACGCTGCGGCGCCTGTTCGCAGTCATGGGCATGTATCCGGTGGGTTATTACGATCTTTCTGAAGCAGGCGTGCCGGTGCACTCCACCGCGTTTCGTGCCGTCCATGAGGCTTCGCTGCAAAAGAGTCCCTTTCGCGTTTTTACCTCTCTGCTCCGTCTGGAGCTGATCGAGGACGAAGCACTCAAGCAGAGAGCCGCAGCGATTCTGGCGCAGCGCATCATCTTTACGTCACGTGTGCTGGAGCTGATCGCCCGCTGCGAGACCGAAGGCGGGCTGAGCGCAAGCGACGCCGATGCCTTCGTGCGTGAAGCCCTGGAAACCTTCCGTTGGCACGGCGAGGCCACAGTCAGCGCCGAGGTGTATCAGCAGCTGCACGACCAGCATCGTCTGATTGCCGATATCGTGGCGTTCAAGGGGCCGCACATCAATCACCTGACGCCCCGGACCCTGGATATCGATGCCATCCAGCAGAGCATGCCGTCACGGGGGATTACGCCCAAGGCGGTCATCGAGGGACCACCCCCCCGCCGCTGCCCTGTTCTGCTTCGCCAGACGAGCTTCAAGGCATTGCAGGAAAAGGTGACCTTCATCGATGAACAGGGCAATGCCGTTACCGGCAGTCACACAGCCCGCTTTGGCGAGATCGAGCAGCGCGGTGTCGCATTGACGCCTAAGGGACGCGCACTGTACGACAAGCTCCTGACCATTGCCCGCACCCAGGCTCCCAGCGAGAGCAACGCACAGGCTTACATGCAGGCGCTGACTGACATATTCGCAGAGCTGCCGGACAGCTATGAGTCCTTGAGAAAACAGGGGCTGGCCTATTTTCGTTACTTCGTCACCGACAAGGACGATGCGATTACCCAGGATGGGCCAAGAGATCTGGATGCCCTGATCCAGGCAGGCTATATCCACTATGAACCGCTGGTATATGAGGATTTTCTGCCGGTCAGCGCGGCCGGTATTTTCCAGTCTAACCTAGGCGATCAGGCTCAGACGCTGTATACCAAGGCGTCCAGCAAGGACCGTTTCGAGCAGGCACTGGGCGCGTCGGTACTGGATGAACTGGCCCTGTATGCTGATACCCAGGCGCGCTCGCTCAAGCGCTGTGAAGAGCAGCTGGGAATACCTCTTTCATAAGGCCCGCAAGGCTCAAAGCGCTCTTCTTACCAGCGGAGCGCTTTAGATCGCCGTACCAGAGCGGCTGTCGGATTATTGCTATCTGCAGGGTGCGTCCAGCCTAAAGATATTTCATTTTTTTACCGATACAGAGCAGGTGAAACCTTTACTGCCTTCTCCTATCGGAGCGCGTCCCATGCTGTCCAATTTAAGTATTGCCAAAAAGCTTGGTGCAGGCTTTGGGCTTATCATCGCGATCATCTGCATCCTGGTGTATGTAGCCCGCCACGGCTTTACCGAGGTCGATAATTCGGTCAAGTGGAACATCCATACCTATCAGACCATTGATGGGGCTAACAACCTGTTAATCAGCCTGACCAACATCGAAACGGGTATGCGTGGATTTGCCCTCAGCGGTCAGGACGACTTTCTGGAACCCTACAACGCGGGGAAAACAGCGTTCGAGCAAACCTGGACGAAGCTTAAAAACCTGACGTCGGATAACCCGACCCAGCAAACCCGTCTGGATGAACTCAAGGCCACGCAAATGAAGTGGCTGAGCGAAGACATCGAGCGTTCCATCCAGCTACGCCGTGCAGTCGTACAAGGTGCCTCCTCCATGGACGACATGGTGCAACGCATCATCGACCGTCAGGACAAGGCCAAGATGGACAAGATGCGCAAGATCATCGCTGACTTCAGCAACGATGAGTCCAAGCTACTGGGCGTGCGTAATGAAGCCATGCAGTCGGCAGAACAGGTTGCTATCTGGACGCTTATCGGTGGTGGAATCCTGGCTGCCGTAGCGGCCATAGTCATTGCCTTCAGCCTATCCGTATCCATCAAGCGCCGTCTAAATGATGCCATTCAGGTTGCTCAGGCCATTGCCGCTGGCCGTCTGGATACTCAGATCAGCAGCACCGGCGAAGATGAAATTGGCAGCTTGCTCAAGGCCTTCAACGCCATGCAGCAGCGCCTGCGGGAAATGATTTCCGAGATCAAGGGTGGTGCCGAGCAGCTTCTGACAGCCGCTCGCGATATCTCCAACACCTCGGAGCAATTGGCTGTCGCCGCACGGGATCAGTCAAGCTCGGCATCCTCCATGGCCGCTACCGTGGAAGAACTCACCGTCAGCATCAGCCATGTCTCGACCAGCGCGAACGAGGCCCATGGTATCTCTACTGATTCCGGCAAGCGCTCCGTCGAAGGTGGCAATGTCATCAAGCAAACCTTGGACAGCATGACGCAGATCGCCGGTACGGTGCAGAACTCAGCTGAACAGATCTCCGAACTGGACCGCCACGCCGATCAGATCACCTCCATCGTGAACGTGATCAGCGAGATTGCCGAGCAGACCAACCTGCTGGCCCTGAACGCAGCCATCGAGGCCGCCCGTGCAGGAGACCAGGGCCGCGGCTTTGCGGTAGTCGCCGATGAAGTTCGCCTGCTGGCGCAGCGCACCGGCAAGTCCACCCAGGAAATCGCCGACATGATCAAGAAGATCCAGGCGAGCACCCAGGACGCGGTCAGCAGCATGAACGTGGGCGTGACTCAGGTGAACCAGGGTGTGGAACTGGCTCACTCGGCTAGCCAGGCCATCGACGAGATTCGCAGTGGCTCGGATCGCATCATCTCCGTGGTCGACCAGATCTCCATGGCACTACGTGAACAATCTGCTGCCAGCCAGGATGTAGCCCGCAGCGTGGAGCGCATCGCGCAGATGGCAGAGACCAACAGCCATTCCATTGAAAGCGCCTCGCGCAATGCATCGAGCATTCAGCATCTGGCCCAATCACTGGACACGCAGGTCGCGCAGTTCCGCCTGTAAGCGCTGTGTGTTGAAAAGCCCACCGCCTGGTGGGCTTTTTCCTGGGTGCGTCAATAACTCTCGGTGAATTTCGCTACGTTTTAGCCGGCACTGCGCTTAGAATGCGCGCCCTGCTCACAAGAGCAGATCGACTTCATGGGTTCCCTCACCCCATTCCACTAAAAAGGATGCATCATGCAACTGACCTCTTCCGTCAGGCGCTCGGCATTGGCCGGCCTGATTGGCTTTCATATCCTGATAATCATCACGAGCAATTACCTCGTCCAGCTGCCGCTCAACCTGTTTGGCTGGCATACAACCTGGGGCGCGTTCAGCTTTCCGTTCATCTTCCTGGCCACTGACTTGACGGTGCGGATTCTCGGCAAAGGCCCGGCGCGCCAGGTCATTGCCCGGGTCATGGTGCCGGCGCTGGTTGTTTCGTACATTCTTTCCGTGCTGTTCCAGGAGGGTGCGCTCCGAGGTCTGGACGCCCTGGCGCAATTCAATACCTTTGTACTGCGTATCTCATTGGCGAGCTTTTTTGCCTATGTGCTGGGCCAGCTGGTAGATATTCATGTCTTTGACCGTCTGCGTCAGCTGCAGCAATGGTGGATAGCACCTACCGCCTCGACGATCCTGGGCAACCTGCTTGATACCTTCGCCTTTTTCTCCATTGCCTTCTGGCACAGCGACAACCCTTTCATGGCCGAACATTGGGTCGAGATTGCCTGGGTCGACTATACCGTCAAGCTCAGCGTCAGCCTGCTCCTGTTCCTGCCGCTCTACGGGGTGCTGCTAAGCGCCATCGAACGCATGCTGCTGCGCCGCGCCTGACAGGATTCGTGTCGGACTATGTCTCATCTGTCCCGCTGGGGCAGATGAGACAACCCCTGGAAACACCCTGAAAAGGCATTCCAGACCCAAATCGACAGCTTTGTGCGGTGTTTTACAGTTTCCGAAACAGAATCGAACTGTTCTCCTTCGCAAACATCTCTTACCCTCAGCCGCTGCGTTGAGGATTATTCGAGACAGGTCTTTGTTATCGGACAGAGCCGGCCCCGTTGCCACAGCGCTTGACGACACCTTAGTCACATAGGTTCATGTATGCACCGCAGAGATCTTCTGAAAGCTTCACTGGCCTTTGCCGCGTATACCGGTCTTCCTTCGACGACCGTATTCGCCGCTCAATCCCTGTCTGGCGCCTCCAGCCAGGATGTAGAACCGTTCGAGTTCGATCTGCTGAAAAATCAGGCCAAGCAGATGGCAGCCAGTGCCTATGTGGATACGTCTCAGCAGTTGCCGCCCACGCTGGCAAAAATGACGCCACAGCAGTTCAACGCCATTCAATACGATGCCAACGAGTCGCTCTGGCATGACCTGAAAGGCCAGCTCGATGTTCAGTTCTTCCATGTTGGCATGGGCTTCAAGCAGCCGGTCCGCATGTACAGCGTTGATCCCAAGAAAAAGCAGGCCACGGAAATTCATTTCCGGCCTCAGATGTTCAAGTACGAGAACAGCGGCGTCGATAAGTCACAACTCAAGGGTGACCTGGGCTTCGCCGGCTTCAAGGTGTTCAAGTCACCTGAACTGACGCAGCACGATATCGTCTCGTTCCTGGGGGCAAGCTACTTCCGTGCAGTGGACGATACCAAGCAGTACGGCTTGTCTGCCCGTGGCCTTGCCATTAATAACTTCTCGGATACGGTGGAGGAATTCCCGAACTTCACCAAGTTCTGGTTCGAGACGCCCGAGCCGCACAGCACGCGCTTTGTAGTCTATGCCCTGCTCGACTCGCCCAGCGCGACCGGTGCATATCGCTTCGACATCGACTGCCGCGCCACGCAGGTGGTAATGGCAATCGACGCTAATATCTATGCGCGCAAGGAAATCAAGCAGCTGGGTATTGCGCCAATGACGAGCATGTTCAGCTGCGGCACCCATGAGCGCCGCATGTGCGACACCATCCACCCGCAGATCCACGACTCCGACCGCCTCTACATGTGGCGCGGTAATGGCGAGTGGGTGTGCCGTCCGCTGAATAACCCCGCCAAGCTTCAGTTCAATGCGTTCGAAGACAAAAACCCCAAGGGTTTTGGTCTCGTGCAGAGCGACCATGAGTTTTCCAGCTATCAAGATACGGTGGACTGGTACAGCCGCCGCCCAAGCCTGTGGGTCGAGCCCACTACGGAATGGGGTGAAGGCAGCATTGATCTACTGGAAATCCCGACAACCGGCGAGACGCTCGATAACATCGTGGCCTGCTGGAATCCCAAGGTGCCTATCACGGCGGGCAAAGAGCTGCGCTATGGCTACAAGCTCTACTGGAGCGCGCTGCCGCCGGTTAGAACACCGCTGGCACAGGTCCATGCGACGCGCTCCGGCATGGGCGGCTTCGTAGAGGGGTGGGCGCCGGGTGAGCACTATCCAGACGTCTGGGCCCGCCGCTTTGCGGTGGACTTCGTGGGCGGTGGCCTGGATACCTTCCCCCAAGGCACCGGAATCGAGCCCGTCGTCAAGGTCTCGAGCGGTGAGCTGAAAGACTTCCACGTCCTCTGGATACCGGACATCAAAGGGTATCGTGTGATCTTCGACTGGTATCCGACCAGCGATAGCGTGGACCCGGTAGACATGCGTTTGTTCATCCGCACCAACGACCGAACGCTCAGCGAAACATGGCTGTATCAATACTTCCCGCCAGCGCCTGAGAAGCGTCGCTATACCTGATTCACCACAGTATCCGTTTGAAGAAAGCGGCGGCTTTTGCAGCCGCTTTTCTATTAGCTATTAGATCCTGACTATCCGTATACGACTCATATGCGCCAGAATGCTTTCGCCATCCAGGCTATCTATGCTCTGTGCTATTGGACTCGTCCATTTTGAAGAGTTGTCACTTAACGTTGAAGAAATACGTCACCTTATTGAAACGACACTTACACAATATCTTGCCTTGCTGTAGAGCAGAATCGTGAAGTTGTAGATTACGCCTATGCCAGCCAGCACCGCAGCCGGTCAACATATCGTTATTCAGTAGACACAACTATCTATATCGCAAAGCATTAACGTGCAAGGTGTCGGATGAGCGTTTTCTGAACGCTGTTGCCCTTACCGAAAACGCAAACGTTCATGCTACCCATGCGAGTATCGCCTTGCGCAACCTGAGCAACGCAAAGCGACATAAAGCAAAGAGGCTGACCTACATTAGGGTTTACTTGAGGTGAACTTTAAACGTGAGCACTAGCGTGGCATAGGCTCCTGATGGTATGTGCTAGATCAAACAGCTCCCGAAGAATCCACTTGACTTGCCCATATAACCTGCCGTCTTAGCCACAATCTTATCTAGTTTATTATAAAAAATCTTAACCTTGTAACAAATCCTTATATAACTCCAAGAGCTAACCTTTTAGCTTCTGCTCTATATCCCATAGGCATGAAGAGGCCATTCATCGCTTTCCAAAAACGAACTGGTCATATTTAGCTAGAGATTGAACTATGATGCCATTTTGATATCAAAGATTAATCGACTCGATTAAGCTTTGATAATGGACTCTGGTAAGAGCCTTATTTCCCAGGATGGAATGTGAATAAGCACCTTAAAAAATCGGTATGTAAACGCCCTGCCGCTCTTACGCTTACCGTTTTCCTCATTATTGCCGCCTCACTGGTACTTATCGCCATCAATGGACTGCAGATATGGGATACGCGCCAGGATGAGTTTAAGGAAGGCCAGATTGATACGGCCAATTTGGCTCGCTCTTTAGCTCAGCATGCAGAGCATACCTTTGGAGAGGCCGATACGCTCTTGATCGGACTTGTGGAGCGACTTGAGAGCACTGGAAACCAGTCTAGAGAAGTCGAAGCGCTTCAGCCTTTGCTCAACTCTTATTTGAATCACCTGAATCAGCTGCAGACCATTACAATTACTAACGAACATGGCCAGCCGATAATTGCCACCAATCCTTTCTCGTTAAAAGCCAACATAGCTGATCGCGAGTATTTCCAGTTCCATAAATATGATAACAAAGATGGAGCCCACATAGACTCCGCCATACGTAGCCGCTCCTATGGCACGTGGGTTATCACCATTTCGCGTCGCTATAATCATTCAGATGGGACATTTGCAGGAATCGTTTTAGCCAGCGTAAAAATGGCGTACTTTCAGTCATTTTACGATAGCTTTGATATTGAAGAAGGCGGTTCCGCTGGGCTTTTATTAGATGACGGCACCTTATTGGTGCGAAGACCTTATAACGAATCCTTAATTGGCCTTAGCTTGATTAATAGCCTAGATTTGAAGCGCTCCATTAAAGACACTAACTCTGGAACATTTCAAAAACTCTCCCCCCTAGACAATACAACCCGGATATATGCGTATAGGCATGTTAATGGTTATCCACTCATAGCCTTTGCTGCCTTATCTAAAAAATCTGTTCTGGCAGAGTGGAAAGCCAACACCCGCCGCTACGCTATAGGTACAGGCGCAGCCATTCTTATGTTGAGCTGTCTCGGCTTTCTGTTATATCGACAGATTCAAGAGGTTATAAAAACTGAACAACAACTTAGAAAAACACAACACGCACTTCAGGATGCCAATGCAGAACTTGCCGAAATTGCGCACTCCGATAGTCTAACGGGACTTGGAAATCGACGTTATTTTGATGCTTTATTAGAAGAAGAGCTTAAACGAGCCCTTCGCAGCGTAAGCCCGTTGTCACTCATTCTTATCGATATCGATTATTTCAAACGGTACAACGATACCTATGGCCACCTTGCAGGAGATGAATGTTTGCAAAAGGTTAGCCATGCACTGAAGCAGTGCCTTCAACGACCTGGCGATACCGCTTTTCGCTACGGCGGCGAGGAACTAGCAGTTTTACTGCCAGAGACTGATACTAAAGGTGCATTGTTAGTGGCTGAAAAGATCCAGCAGACAATTCGTACACTTGAAATCGCCCATACAGGGAGCCCAACGGCCCATATAACCATTAGTGTTGGCGTTCATGGCTTTATCCCAACTCAAGAAGAGCATGGACCAGGCTACCTTATTCAGGCAGCTGATAAGGCACTTTACCTTGCGAAGGCAAACGGCAGAAATCGAGTATGTGCATATGATGAAGCATCACCAAGTGAGTCTAGCTGAGCACTTGAGCAACTGTGATGCTGCCTGTTGCACGTCTGAGGTTAAAATACATGGAGTACTTTATTGCCCTCGTTGTTAGCATTGGAGTAATCAACTGATTAGCTGACGAAATTATGCTCATTAAGCGTCTCCCTCCAGACTATACATCAGCTTATAGAGCGCTAATGCTTGAAGCCTACGATGCTCACCCGGAAGCGTTTACCTCCAGCATGAACGAACGGGCTGCACTTCCCTTATCCTGGTGGGAATCGCGTCTTATAAAAGATGCTGTATTTGGTGCATTCGAAAACATTTCTCTGATTGGCGCTATAGGGATGGCACTAAATACCCAGGAAAAGGTTCGCCATGTTGCCAAGCTGTTCGGCATGTATGTTCAGCCGCATCACCGTAGCAAGGGTGCCGGATTCGAGTTAATCCAGACGGCTTTAAACCATGCAAAAGGTAACGACGGTATCCAAGCTGTTCAACTTACCGTTTCAGAGGGTAACGATACCGCGCAGGCCTTGTATGAAAGGTGTGGTTTTAGAGTCTTTGGTATAGAACCTATGGCCATAGCAGTGAACGGTCGATTTATATCGAAAATACATATGTGGCAGGCATTCGAGGCTAATCTTTGATGCCGTCCGCTTGCAGTCAGGATTCTTCAAATTAATTGAATGTCTTATCAAACTTAGGTATTTCCTGTATCAACTCAAGTTCGCGATCAATCCTTTTCCAAGGCTGGCAGTCAATGTAAGCCACTAGCTGACATCGATCCCTCAGGCCGTTTGGCCAAAGCGTTGGTTATACAGATCGGTCAGCCACTCTACAAAAACTCTCACTCGAGGCGATATCTGCCTGTGTTGGGGATAGAGCAATGAAACCGGCAGGCCCGGCGTAGCAAACTCTTGTAGAACCGCTTTCAGCCGCCCCGCTTTCAAGTATTTTTCCACCCGAAAGCGAGGCACCTGAATCAAACCGCAACCGCTCAGGGCGGCGCGGGTATAGCATTCGGCATCGTTGACCGAGATCCAACCGCCCAGATCGCACTCGATAACCTGCCTTTCAACCTGAAAGGTGAAGGGGTAACGAATGTCGTGGCTGCTGGCAAAGAAGCCAACGGCCTGATGGTAGGTCAACTCATCCGGGTGTTTTGGCACGCCATAGCGGGCAAAATAGCCTGGGCTTGCACAGACCACCTCGGGCATGAGCGCTAGCCTTTTTGCAACCAGGGTTGAGTCCCTAGGGTGCCCTGCTCGTACCACACAATCGATTCCTTCACGCACCAGATCCACCAACCGATCACCGCTGCTGATGGACAACTCAATGTCTGGATAACGCTGCCGGAATTCGGCGATTCGAGGAAGGATGATTCGTGTGGCATGACTGCCGTGCAGATCGACGCGAAGCATGCCGCGCGGATTGGCCGCAATGGCACTCAGGGAAGATTCAGCCTCTTCCAGATCCGCCAGAATACGAGAGCATCGCTCGTAATAGGCCTGACCATCGAGCGTTGTGCGGACCTGTCGGGTTGTACGTTCCAGCAGGCGCGTTCCCAACCGCTTCTCCAACTCCTTAACCGCATGGGTTGCCGTAGCCCGAGGGATACCTAGGGCATTGGCCGCCTGCGTGAAGCTGCCCAGCTCGACGATACGGGTAAACAGCCGCAGCGACTCGAATTTATCCATGGCTTCAGCCCATTGTTGGTGCCTGTTGAACGGTCTTACCAAGTTCTGTGCATTTATCCAATGCTAATAAATTGCAAAAAATGACAGCCATGAAAGGGCTGGCGTTCCGGCCCTGCCTTTAGGAGTCGGACATGCCGCATTCATCCCGTACAGCCATTATTACCGGCGCTTCCCGTGGTATCGGACACGCCATTGCCAAACGTCTCGCCCAGGCAGGCTTTTCCGTTGCCATTCAATACGCCCACAGCCGAGGCCCTGCGGAGGCTTTGGTGGCTGAAATAGAGTCACTGGGAGGTAATGCCCTTGCGGTCAGAGGCGACGTTGCCACTCTGGAAGATGTGCAGACCCTGTTCAAGGCGGCCAAGGAAGCCTACGGACGGATCGATATAGTCGTGAACAGCGCCGGTATCATGGCCAATACTCCTGTTTCGGCAGGTGATCTGGAGGCGTTTGACCGAATGATGGCCGTCAACCTGCGCGGCACGTTTCTGGTGTTGAGCCAGGCGGCGCAACAGGTAGAGCGTGGCGGCCGGATCATTGCGCTATCCAGCAGCGTGATCGCCAAATCGCTGCCCACATACGGCCCTTATATCGCCACAAAGGCTGGCGTTGAAGGTTTGGTCAGAGTATTGGCTAATGAATTGCGCGGTCAGAACATCACCGTCAATGCCATTGCGCCCGGCCCGGTGGCAACCGAACTCTTTCTCAATGACAAAAGTGAGGAACAGATCCGGCAGATCGAACAGGCTACACCGCTTGAACGCCTCGGTACGCCTGAAGACATCGCCGAGGTGGTAGCGTTTCTGGCAAGCCCTGCAGGCAGCTGGATCAACGCGCAAGTCATCCGCGCCAATGGCGGGTTCGCCTGACCCTGTTCTGTCCCAGAAAGTACATCCTGCGTCTTTCATGGGGGTATACGAAAATCCGATCTATAAAGACGTATGTAAAGCAGGCCTGCTGTTATTTCCAGGCGGGCCTGCTTGCCGAGGCGTCAGACATCGGCGTCCGGGAGCACCTTCCCTGGGTTGAGAATTCCCTGGGGGTCCAGCGCCATTTTAAGGGTGCGCATGGTGTTCACTGCGGCGCCATGCTCAAGCGCCATGAATTTGATCTTGCCCGACCCTACACCATGCTCGCCCGTGGCGGTCCCGTCCAGGGCGATGGCGCGGCGCACCAGCCGCTCATTGAGCGCTTCGGCCTCCGCCAACTCGGATTCGCTAGAAGGGTCAACCACCAGCCCCAGGTGGAAATTACCGTCCCCCACATGCCCGACCATGGCAATGAAGAACGAGGCGGCCTGCACGTCTTTTTCGGTTTCGGTGATACAAGGGGTCAACTGCGAGATAGGGACGCATACGTCGGTACTCCATACCCGCCCGTTCGGACGCATGGCCTGCATGGCGTAGTGCACGTTGTGACGGGCCTTCCAAAGCGTATTACGTGCGTCGGCATCGGCCGCAGCGACAAAGCTCAGCGCCCCGTTACCCTCGGTGATCGATTGGGTCAGCTCTACTTGTTCAGCAACGCCTGCCGGTGAGCCGTGAAATTCGAAGAACAAGGTGGGCCGCTCATCCAGCGTCATCTTTGAATAGCGGTTCACAGCCATGATAGTCCGCGCATCCAGCAGCTCGACCCGGGCGACAGGAATACCGTACTGGATGATCGTCACTACCGAGGTTACAGCGCTCTCTACATCGGGAAAGGTACACACCGCAGCGGACGTGGTTTCCGGAATGCCGTAGAGCCTCAAGGTCACTTCGGTGATGATCCCCAGCGTACCTTCCGAGCCTACAAACAGCCGCGTCAGGTCATAACCCGCCGAGGACTTGCGGGCACGGTTGGCCGTCTTGATGATCTGGCCATCGGCCAACACCACGGTCAGCGACAGGACATTTTCCCGCATGGTCCCGTAGCGTACGGCATTGGTCCCGGAGGCACGTGTTGCCGCCATGCCGCCCAGGGTGCTTTCTCCGCCCGGATCGATGGGAAAGAACAGTCCCGTGGCCCGCAGTTCGGTATTGAGCTGCTGGCGCGTCACTCCGGCTTCAACCGTGGCATCCAGATCGCCCGGGCGAACCGCCAGGATGCGCTGCATGCGACTAAGGTCTATACAGATGCCACCCTTGAGCGCACAGACATGCCCTTCCAGCGAGGTGCCGCCCCCAAAGGGAACGATGGGAACGCCGTAGTGGGCGCAGATCTTAACGATGCGGGAGACTTCTTCGGTGCTATGTGCATAGCAGACGGCATCAGGCATCCGGGTCGCATGGTAGGACTCGCCATGACCATGCTGTTCACGCTCCGCGAGACTGGTTACGATCCGCTCACCGAGAAACGCCTGAATCTCCTCAATGACAGCAGATAATGGAGAGAGAAAGGGTTGTTGCGCATTCATGGGCCTTTCACCTTGTTCTTGTTGTATATAGCGAGTGCTCTAAGCTTAGCCCTTTCCTGCTGGCTTATTATTCAATCCATTGAACGTTTTCCGATGATATATAGATAGCCTAGAAACAATGTCTTGAACGGAGTCGTCATGCCTGACCTTTCACACCTGCTCGCCTTTGCGGCCATCACCCTGGGCATGGCGCTGACGCCCGGACCAAACATGGTCTATCTGATTTCCCGCTCCATCTGCCAGGGCCGAACGGCTGGCATGATTTCCCTTGGCGGCGTGGCCCTGGGCTTTGCGTTCTACATGGTTTGTGCAGCCCTTGGAATCACTGCTTTGCTGATGGCGGTGCCCTTCGCCTACGATGCGCTGCGGATAGGCGGTGCGCTGTATCTGCTATATCTGGCCTGGCAGGCCGTGAAACCCGGCGGACGGTCTCCGTTTCAGGTCAGGGACCTACCCAAGGACAGTCCGCGCAAACTCTTCGCTATGGGCTTTGTGACCAACCTGCTCAATCCTAAAATTGCCGTGATCTACCTGTCCCTGTTGCCGCAGTTCATTTCGCCTGAGCAGGGCAGCGTGTTGACCCAGTCCCTGCTCCTGGGCGCGACGCAGATTCTGATCAGCGTAACCGTGAACGGATTGATCGCCTTTACGGCAGGCTCTATTGCAGCGTTTCTGGCAGGCCGCCCCTTATGGCTGACTGTTCAGCGGTGGCTGATGGGAACCGTACTGGCAGGGTTGGCCGTGCGAATGGTTAGTGAAAGCCGGCCAGCATAAATCCAAAACTGATCGAGGCGTGTTCTAACGGCAGGCTTCGGTCAGGCTAGGCACGCTCCATGGTTCTCCGCGGAAAGGTCGCGATAAAGGTTGTGCCTTCCCCAGCCGATGAGCGAACACGAATATCACCTTCATGGGCTCTTATAATTTCACGCACGATGAACAAGCCGAGCCCTACGCTGCGTGCCTTACTGTTACCACTGCCACCGCGGGTCATGGGCTCAAACAATCTAGGCAATACATCGTCTGGAATAGGTACGCCATGGTTATGAACCGAGACCCAGAAGGTATCGCTTTCAATACCGGATACTACAGTCACCGTACGGTCTGGAGCGCCATAGGCCATGGCATTGGAGACCAAGTTCCCAATGACCTGAGCAATGCGATCAGCATCCCCCATGCACATGCCTTCTCCAAATGCTCCATGTTCCAGAGCTCGTCCGGGAAATGCGAGGGTCAGCTCGGTAACGTTAGCCGATACCAGTTTATGCAGTTGGATAGGTTCGAGGGACAATGTGATTCCCTCTCCCACCCGCGCCACAGTAAAGTCTAGCAGGTCGGCAATCAGCCGCTGCGCACGGTCCGTGGAATGCGTGAGATGCCCCAGCACCTGAGTTTGGGCAGGCGTGACTTCGCCTCGCTCTAACAGATGAATTCCCATCCTGATAGCTGATAGCGGGTTACGCAGGTCATGACTGACGATGCCTACCATCTGCTCGGCAAACAACGCGCGATCTTCCGCCTCTGCCCGCTGCTGGCTCAGCTCGGTAATGTCCTGAAGAATGCCTACAAACTGATGCAGGGAGCCATCCTCCTTGAATAACCCTCGCCCCGAAGAGCTCACTGTCCGCTGGACCCCATCCACACCATTAAGCCGATACACACAGCGATAGGCTTCACCATAGACGTTTAGCGCCTGTGAGAAGGCCAGCTGCTCCCGCTCACGGTCTTCAGGCTCGATGAATGAGGCATACTGCTCTTCGGTGATGGTCTGGGGCGTCTCGAACCCTAGCAGGCTGGCAACTCCCTCTTCATAACGGCGTTCAGTGGTTTCGGGATTAACATCCCAGACCAACAATTGACCGGACTCGAGCGCCAGCCGAAGTTTTGCCTGAGCCACTTCAAGAGCCTGCTGCGCCTCAAGCTGCTTGATCAATAATTCTTCGGCCCGCTGCCGCGCCAGGATATGCTCGCGCTCGTATTTATGCCGATCTTCAGCCACGAAAATGGCCAGCTCATGAAAAACACCAGTGCCATACTCACGGCGTACGGCATTGAGAATGATCGGGATCGTATGCCCTGCCTGATGAACCAGATCAAGCTTGACCTCAGCCACGGAGCCTTGAATCTGTAACAGCGGCGCCCAATGGGTCTGGTGAAAAATACGTCCGCCCATCGTCAGCAGATCCTGTATCCGCCGCAAACCGACCAGTTCGGACGCACAGTAGCCCATCCACCGGCAAAAGGTTTTGTTGACGCGGCGAATGATCCCGTCCCGACTGGTAACCAAAAGCCCACAGGCAGCTTCTTCAAAAAGCACCTCGGCATCCGGCAAGCCGATATCGTCAGACGCCACTGGCGTCACGGCAACGCGTGCCGAGGAAAGCATTCATAGCGTCGATACTCGCATCCGGCTCACTCAGGTGAGGGCAATGCCCTACGTTATCAATGATCTTCAGTACGCTGTTCGGTAGCGTTCGGTGCATATATTCACCTACCTGAATCGGTGCGATCAGATCATCGCTACACTGAAGGATCAGCGTGTCGGTCTTGAGTTTTACAAGGTCAGCCCGGTTATCCGAGGTAAACGTAACACGGGCAAACTGTTTGGCAATCTCTGGATCGGTACGGCAGAAACTATTAGTTAATTCGTCGCTCAGTTCCGGCTGGCCTGGGGCACCCATGATGACGGGGGCCATGGTGCTTGACCATCCCAGGTAGTTGCTTTCCAGGGTTTCCAACAATGACTCAATGTCACTGCGGGTAAATCCGCCGAAATAATCACCATCATTGATGTAACAGGGTGATGGGCCAATCATGATATGGGCAGCAAAACGGCCTGGCGCAGCAATATCGGCCAGCATACCAATCATTGAGCTGACTGAATGGCCAACAAAAATCACAGGCCCTTCGGCAAATTGGTCGATGAGTTCGATTACGTCTTCGGCATAGCCCTTCAAAGAGTTGTACTTTACCCGGTCATAGGCGGAGAGGTCTGATGAGCCACTTCCAACAAGGTCGTACAACACCGTCCGATATTGCTTGGCAAACACCGGAGCAAGAAAGCGCCACATGTTTTGATCACAGCCAAAACCATGGGAAAACACCATGGTAGCTGGTCCATTACCGGTGACGTGAACGTTGTTACGCATTTGAACATTCATGTCTACAGTTCCCAAAAGGTAGCGGCGGCGCGGGATTGTTTCACAAGCGCAACCCTACGTCAGCTAACCTTCCAGGAAGAACTTGCATGCAAGGGCGTGCTTATACAGCACTGAGGCTTTGCATTTAAGGCAGAAGATACCAGCGTCAGTATCTTTAGACAGACGGGAGAGTAGGAACGGTACATCCTGCTGCATCGAGGCAAGATGTACCGCAGGGCATCTAGGACAGGCTCATATCGATCACGATACGTCCTTCGATCTTGCCTTCGTGCATCCGGGAAAAGATGTCGTTGATGTTTTCGAGGGGTTCGGCTGCAACCGTCGCCTTGACCTTGCCCTCACCGGCAAACTCCAGGGCTTCCTGCAGATCCAGCCGCGTCCCGACGATGGAGCCGCGAACGGTCGTGCCGTTGAGGACCATGTCGAAGATCGATAATGGGAATTCTCCCGGCGGAAGCCCGTTCAGGGCAATGGTGCCACCACGACGGGTCATGCCGATAGCCTGCTCGAACGCCTTGGGCGAGACAGCCGTGACCAGGGCACCGTGGGCGCCGCCGATCTCCTTTTTCAGATAGCCCGCCGGGTCCAGCTCACGGCAGTTGACCGTAACCTCGGCCCCCAGCCGGCGCGCCAGTTCCAATTTCTTATCGTCCACATCGACTGCAGCCACGTTCATGCCCATGGCCTTGGCATACTGAACAGCCATGTGCCCAAGGCCACCAATTCCGGAGATCACTATCCACTGCCCGGGCTTGGTTTCGGTCATCTTGAGTCCCTTGTAAACGGTCACCCCGGCACACAACACCGGCGCAATCTCTACAAAGCCCACGTTATCTGGCAGCCGTCCCACGTAGCCTGCATCAGCCAGGGCATATTCGGCAAAGCCGCCATTGACCGAGTAGCCCGTGTTCTTCTGATCCTCGCACAGTGTTTCCCAGCCCCCGAGGCAGTGTTCGCAATGACCACAGGCGGAGTACAACCATGGAATACCGACCCGATCCCCCTCCTTCACATGGGTGACGCCAGCGCCCACCCCGACCACATACCCAACCCCTTCATGCCCCGGGATAAAGGGCGGATTGGGTTTGACCGGCCAATCGCCTTCGGCGGCATGCAGGTCGGTATGGCACACCCCGGAGGCTTCGATCTTCACCAGGACCTGTCCTGCGCCTGGGGTAGGGACATCCACCTCCTCGATTTCCAGCGGTTTACCAAACTCTCGAACGACGGCAGCTTTCATTGTTTTAGGCATGACGTGATCCCTCATGGATACATGACGTATGGAGTAGTGCTGGCAAATACAGGTCAATCGTTCCGGCGCTCCATACTGCAAGCCTGGAGCAAACAAGGCATAGAAATGATGACCTGGCTCAAGGAAGGCTCAGGTTGAGCCTTCACAGGAGTAGATACGCCGCAGTCCCAGAGGCCGATGAGGATTCACCGGCCCCCATGACGGGCCTAGAAGAAGCCCAGCGGATTCGTGTCGTAGCTGATCAGCAGGTTCTTGGTCTGCTGATAGTGATCCAGCATCATCTTGTGGGTCTCGCGACCGATGCCGGACTTCTTGTAGCCACCGAATGCCGCATGGGCAGGATAGAGGTGATAGCAGTTGGTCCACACACGCCCGGCCTTGATGCCGCGACCCATGCGATACGCGCGATTGATATCCCGCGTCCAGACCCCCGCGCCCAGGCCAAACTCGGTATCGTTGGCAATGGCAAGCGCTTCGGCCTCGTCCTTGAACGTGGTCACACCGATGACCGGCCCGAAGATCTCTTCCTGGAATACCCGCATCTTGTTGTGGCCCTTGAGCAGGGTCGGCTGGATGTAATACCCATTGGCCAAGTCGCCCTGCAGGGTTTCTACAGCGCCGCCAGTCAAAAATTCGGCCCCTTCGCCACGCGCGATTTCCAGGTACGAAACTATCTTTTCGAATTGCTGCTGAGAGGCCTGGGCGCCGACCATGGTGTCGGTGTCCAACGGATCACCGCGCTTGATCTGCGCAACCTTTTTCATGACTTCCGCCATGAACGGCTCATAGATAGATTCCTGCACCAGGGCGCGGGATGGGCAGGTACATACCTCTCCCTGGTTGAAGAAGCCAAGCACCAGCCCTTCGGCCGCCTTTTCAATAAAGCTTTGCTCCGCACCCATGATGTCGTCGAAATAGATGTTGGGTGACTTGCCCCCCAGCTCGACCGTACTTGGAATGATATTGGCCGCTGCGCACTTGAGGATGTGCGAGCCCACCGGCGTCGAGCCGGTAAAAGCAATCTTGGCGATGCGTGTGCTGGTCGCCAGGGCTTCCCCCGCCTCCTTGCCGTAGCCCTGCACGATATTGATCACACCGGGTGGCAGCAGGTCGCCAATCATCTCAACAAAGAGCGTAATGGAGAGCGGCGTCTGCTCGGCCGGTTTGAGCACCACACAGTTACCTGCAGCCAGCGCAGGTGCCAGCTTCCAGGCAGCCATCAGAAGCGGGAAGTTCCAGGGAATGATCTGCCCTACCACGCCGAGCGGCTCATGGAAGTGATACGCCGCCGTATGCTGGTCGATTTCGGCCGCCGTCCCCTCCTGAGCCCGGATACAACCTGCAAAGTAGCGGAAATGATCAGCCGCCAGCGGCACGTCGGCATTAAGGGTTTCACGCACGGCCTTGCCGTTGTCCCAGGTTTCGGCAATGGCCAGTTTTTCCAGATTCTGCTCGATGCGGTCGGCAATCTTGAGTAGGGTCAACGAGCGCGCCTGTACTGACGTCTTGCCCCAGGCATCTGCCGCCGCATGGGCAGCATCTAACGCTTTTTCGATATCTTCAGCAGAGGAACGGGGAAACTCGCCAATGACAGAGCCATTGACCGGCGAGGTATTGGTGAAATATTGGCCTTTGACCGGCGGTACGAATTCGCCGCCGATGTAATTGCCGTAACGGGATTGCAGGGTGATCAGAGCACCTTGGCTGCCAGGGGCTGCGTAACGCATGGTGGTTCTCCCGATGTTGTGTTTGTTATGAGGACCGGTAATACCTGAGAAATAGCAAGGCCTGGGCCAACTGTGGCAAATGTGCGCCGCAGGCGGCTTCGGCTGTCCGGCACGAACCGGCAGGTGTCACATCGTGTGTCAGCGCCAGGACAGCAGGCGTGACAGGCTGTACCACTTCTGACACAGTCGATGATCTGCATTGCATTTAACCTGCGCCTGATCAAGCATAGGCGCTATTACGCACTTCGCTGAATCGGAGGGTTCCTGTGAATCAAGGACCCGGAATTCACCTCGCGGAGCACAATAAGAATGACTGCCACACCCATGAGTCGTCACACGCGTCAGGTGCTTGCCGTTGGTCATGGTCTGGGCCAGGCCGACACCGATCCAGCCATTGCCCGTTCGTGGCGTCGCTGTCTCGAACAGCACCGCCTGGACCCTTCCACTGCCACCTCGCCCAGCGTACTCGAGCACCCTCGTATCCTTGAGCAGCGCGAGCGCTCGCAACGGGTGCTGGAAATCGCCCATGGCGAGATGAATCGCCTGCATCAGCAGCTCGCGGGTGCCGGTCATGCCGTCCTGCTTACCGATGCCAGTGGCCTTATTCTTGATTGCATTACCCACGAGGCCGAACGAGACACCTTTCAGCGAGCAGGCCTGTGGTTGGGAGCAGACTGGAGCGAATCCTGCGAGGGCACCAATGGCATCGGCACCTGCGCGGTCGAACGGCATGCACTGACGATTCATCAGGATGAGCACTTCCGCAATCGCCACACCATCCTGACATGCTCCGCCAGCCCGGTATTCGACCCTGCCGGAGACCTTTTGGCCGTACTGGATGTGTCCTCGGCGCGGCGCACCGTTTCCCGGCAGAGCCAGTTTCACACCATGGCGCTGGTCAACCTGTCGGCCAAGCTCATCGAAAGCTGCTATTTCCTGCGTCAATGCGAGGACAGCTATCTGCTGCGCTTCCATACCCAGCCGGACTACGTCGGGCTGCTGAGTGAAGGCTTGCTGGCGTTTGATGAGTCTGGCCGAATCAGCGCCATCAACGAAAGCGCGCTGAACCTGCTAGGCACGACGCGACCGGCCCTTCTGGGGCAACCCGTGGAGGCGCTCGTCGAGCTTCCCCTTGCTTCTTTACTTGATCGTGCACAACCGCATCCTACACATTGCTGGCCGCTGTACAGCACTGAGGGAACACGCTTCTATGGACAGCTGCGAGCGCCGCACAAGCTTGTTCATTCCCTGCCTGTCCGTACCCCGCCGCGTCCAGCACTGTGCCTCGAAGATCCTGCCCTTGCGCGGGAGTTCGAGCGCGCCCGCAAGGTCATGGAGCGCGATGTTCCGGTGCTGCTTACCGGTGAGACAGGAACTGGCAAGGAGGCCTTCGCCAAAGCCCTGCATCTGGCCGGTTCGCGCGCCAACAAGCCTTTTATTGCTCTTAACTGCGCGGCAATCCCGGAATCACTTATCGAAAGCGAACTGTTCGGCTACGCCGGTGGCACGTTTACCGGTGCGCGCAAGGAAGGCATGCGTGGCAAGCTACTCGAAGCCCACAGCGGCACCCTGTTTCTCGATGAAATCGGCGATATGCCCCTGATGTTGCAGACCCGCCTGCTGCGCGTACTGGAGGAACGGCAGGTCGTTCCGCTGGGCGGACAACCGCAGGCGATCGACGTCCGCATCATTAGCGCCACTCACCGCGATCTCAGGATACGGGTAGGCGATGGCAGCTTTCGGGAGGATTTGTACTACCGGCTCAATGGTCTAGTGGTGAGCCTGCCGCCGGTACGTGAGCGGCTCGACAAGGCCGCGCTGCTCAATCACTTGCTGCTTGAAGAGGCGCAGGGCCAGAGCCTGCACCTGGACGCCGAGGCTCGCCAGGCCCTGCTTGGGTACCAATGGCCAGGCAATGTTCGTCAGTTGCGCAATGTCCTGCGAACCCTGGTGGCCTTGTGCGAGGACGGGGTGATTCGCAGGGGTGATCTGCCGCAGGAGATTTCCAGCCCAGCGAGCCTGCCCGCCCTGACGCTGGATGCGCCTCTGGAAGATGCCGAAAAGACCGCCCTACTCCAGATACTGGAGCAGGAACATTGGCAGATGACACGCGCGGCCGAACGCCTTGGCATAAGCCGAAACACGCTTTACCGGAAACTGCACAAGCACGGCATTACACCCAGACGCTAGCGGTCCTGCCGGCGGGAGCTGCTCAAGGCCGGTTGTTTGGCGGAATGACCATTGGTCGTGTCGCGCCTTCGAGATTGAAAGATGCCTACGCTGATGCGAAACCCATCGCCAACTACTGGCACCTTTACGGTACTATCCGCGCTTTCTCGCCTCATCGGGCCAGCAGGCCTGACGATGGCCTGCCCAGGCATTGAACACGTCAAGTTGCCAAGACCATGAATGGATTTTCAAACCGCTACCGTTTTCATGCGGTGTTATTTTTTTTGTTCCTGCTTACTCTGGCCGTCGCGTCCAGGCTGGTCTATCTCCGAGTTCATGACAGTGAGTTCCTGATCGATCAGGGCGAACGGCGCAGTGTTCGTCATATCCCCATCCCCGTTACCCGCGGCCTGATTACCGACCGCAATGGCTCTCCCCTGGCCGTCTCAACCGAAGTGTCGACAATCTGGTGCAACCCTTCGGAAATGAAGGAGAGCATGGACCGGGTGCCTGCGCTGGCAGCGGCACTGCATCGTCCCGCAGACGAGCTCATGTCCTATATCAAGGCCCGCTCGGAAAAGCATTTTCTTTACCTGGCCCGCGGCCTGTCCCCCATCGAAGGCGAGGACATCATGGCGCTCGATATCAAGGGCGTGCACCAGCTCAAGGAGTACAAGCGCTATTACCCCACCTCCGACCTGACAGCCCAATTGATTGGTCTGGTGAACCTGGATGGTGAAGGTCAGGAAGGCGTGGAGCTGGGCTACAACGAGTGGCTCAGCGGGAAAGCAGGCGTTCGCGAGGTGCTGATCAACCCGCGCGGCTCCATCGTCAAGAACATCAAGGTCGACAAACAGCCCAAGCCCAGCCAGGACATTGCCCTGTCCATCGACTTGCGTCTGCAGTTCGAGGCCTATCGCGCCCTGCAGGAGGCAGTAACCAAGTTTGGTGCCCTGTCCGGCTCGGCCGTACTGGTCAACCCCAAGAATGGTCAGATCCTGGCCATGGCGAACTTTCCGTCTTATAACCCGAACAACCGGGCATCCATCAACCCGACTTTCATGCGTAACCGCGCGTTAACCGATGTGTTCGAACCCGGCTCGGTTATCAAGCCGTTCAGCATGTCAGCAGCGCTGGCCACGGGAAAATTCAACGAAAATACCCAAGTGAGTGTGGCGCCGGGCTGGTTTGTCATCGACGGCCACACGATTCGCGACGTAGCACGTCGGGACATCCTGACCATGACCGGCGTGCTGATCAACTCGTCGAACATCGGCATGAGCAAGGTTGCCTTGGAAGTCGGTCCCAAACCTATCCTTGAACAGCTGGCCCGGGTCGGCTTTGGCTCGCCCCTGTCTCTGGGTTTCCCGGGTGAAAACGCAGGTTATCTGCCCAACCATGTGAAATGGTCCAGAATCGCCACAGCCAGCATGTCCTATGGCTATAGTCTGGCCGTCAATACCGCCGAGCTGGCCCAGGCCTATACGGTCTTCGCCAATGACGGAAAGCTTGCCCCACTCTCGCTGCTGCGCGATAACCCACAACAACTGGTGCCTGCGATGGACCCACTGGTGGCGCATCGGATTCGCATGATGCTCAAGGAGGTAGTGGAAGATCCCAGCGGCGTCGTGCGCGCCCGGGTGCCGGGCTATCAGGTGGCAGGGAAAAGTGGTACTGCCCGTCGCTCCGGGGGCGGCGGCTACAAGGAACATGCCTATCGTTCGATGTTCGTAGGCATGGCGCCCGCCAGCGATCCCAAGCTAGTACTGGCCGTGATGATGGACTCCCCGACCAAGATCGGCTACTACGGCGGTCTGGTTTCGGCACCGGTGTTCAGCCAGATCATGTCAGGTGCGCTACGCGCGCTGGCCATTCCGCCCGACAACCTGCCGCCTACCAATACCGCCCAGAGCGAAACACCAGCCCCTCACTCCCATACGTGAGTGAGGGCTTGCCGGAGAGGATTTCGAGGAGATCCTTTTTCCGGCCCAACGAAAAAACCCGCCTAGGCGGGGGTTTTGTTGACCGCTCGATATCCTTATCGAGTGCCATCCTGGCGGGTCTTTCATCCTTGAGGCTCATGAGCGCGTCCTGCGCTGCATTCCATGGGTGAGAAGATTACGCCACCGCCGCCTTCTTCCCTAGCGTCAATCCAGTCACTTCTTGTAAGCCTTTGCCTACATAGATAGCTTTCTGAGCAGATATGCCATTACCGTAATCTCATGAAACAAAGCGTCCGCTATCCTGCAGAACACCCACAGTCTGGTTCTTTCTAAACCTTCGCCTGTCCCCATAAGGGCACCCCTACATACCAACGTCACATACCTGTGCTTAGCTCGGCCGACGCGACGTAATGACGCCTGTTGTCATCCGGACTTTGACTGTTGAGGTTATCATTTGAACACCAGGACACTTCCCCCAGGTGCACTGATACCGGCCGATATCGAAGCGGCCCTGTCCGAACTGATCGCGCTGCGTGAAGAGATGATCACGGCGGCCTGTGACGCACCCATCCTGGCGGAGCATGTGCACCAGAGCTATACCGAGAGCGCACATAACCTGCTTAACTATCTGGCGCTACGCCGTCATGACATCCGGCCGCTACAGGCACGCCTGGCACGGCTGGGACTGTCGTCGCTGGGGCGCTCGGAAGCCTACATCCTGGCTGCAATCACTACCCTTATCGAAATCCTGCAAAAGCTCTCCGGCAGCAAGAACGCGCCTCCTCCCTATGAGCCGCTGGGCATGGACCGGGGCGAGCAGCTGCTGCATGAGCACACCGAGGCTCTGTTTGGCGCAACGCCTGTCGGGCGTGGAGTCCGAATCATGGTGACCATGCCCAGCGAGGCCGCACAGGACTACTCGCTTGTGCATGATCTGCTGGCGGCCGGCATGGACAGCATGCGCATCAACTGTGCTCATGACGACGCCAAGACCTGGCAACAGATGATTGACCATGCACGTCGAGCGGAAAAGGCCCTTGGCAAGCCTTGCCGCGTCATGATGGACCTTGCGGGTCCCAAGCTGCGCACCGGGCAAATCAACGCCGGCCCGGCCGTGATACGCGTCAAGCCGACCCGCGATGATTTCGGTCGAGCAGTCAAGCCGGCTCGTCTTTGGCTGACTGCCAGAGAAAACCCTCAAGCGCCACCGACCCCGGCAGATGCCAGCCTGCCGGTGGCAGCGGACTGGTTATCGAATCTCCAGCCACATACACAGGTAATCCTTCACGATGCCCGCGGCTCGAAGCGGCAGATCGAGATCGTTGATATCACGCGCGAAGGGTGCTGGGGCGAACTCTACAAGACCGCCTACCTGACGCCGAACACAGCCCTCTCGATCAAGGACAGGAAAGGCCGGAAACGCGAGACACGCATTGCGCCCTTCCCGGCTCAAGAGCAGGCCATCAAGCTGGTGGAGGGCGATGTGCTGATTCTGACCAAGGATCAACATACCGGGCATCCGGCAACCTACGACAGTTTCGGAGAAGTCCTGACCCCAGCTTCCATCGGCTGCACGCTGCCGGAAATCTTCGAGGATGTACGGGCTGGCGAGCCAGTCTGGTTCGACGATGGCAAGATTGGTGGAATTATTGATTCGGTGCAGAGCGAGACGCTGCGTATCCGTATCACCCACGCGCCTGGGGGTGCCAAGCTCAAGAGCGACAAAGGCATCAACTTTCCGGACAGCCATCTGCGTCTCGATGCGCTTACGCCCCATGACATCGAAGCCCTGGCATTCGCAGCCGAGCATGCCGACGTGGTCGAGTTCTCTTTCGTTAACACGGCAGATGACGTCAGGACCCTGCTCCATCACATTGATCGACTGAACGCCCATGAGCTGGGCGTAGTGCTCAAGATCGAGACACGTCGAGGCTTCGAGAACCTGCCGGCGTTGCTCTTTGCAGGCATGAATCTTCCGCGTTTCGGCGTCATGATCGCGCGGGGCGATCTGGCGGTAGAAAGCGGCTTCGAACGACTGGCTGAGCTTCAGGAAGAAATACTTTGCCTGTGCGAAGCGGCCCATGTGCCCGTGATCTGGGCGACCCAGGTACTGGAAACCCTGGCCAAGAAAGGCGCGCCGTCGCGGGCCGAGATTACGGATGCCGCCATGGGCGTACGGGCCGAATGCGTGATGCTGAACAAGGGTCCGCACATTCTGAAGGCCGTCCATACTCTGCATGATCTGCTGGCACGCATGCAGGCGCATCACTCCAAGAAGCGGGATCTCCTGCGAAAACTTCAGGTAGCGCAGCAACCTACTCTGGCCGCCAGCTGCCCGGAGTGACACCTTACCGTGCCGATAGCGGGCACCATTTTGCAGCCAGGCGCTCTACAAGGGATGTTCCATAGCCCAAAACAGTGCCAGAGCCGCGTGCCTCTGGTACGTTCACCGCAGACATAACGGGTGTGATACGCCCTCGGCAGTGCCTGGCCCCGCCCTTGCAAAGCCGTTGGCCTCGCCATAAGCGAGCCCGTTATAGTCACGTGCGTGACCGCTAATCCCAATGGAGATCCCATGAGACATATCTTTGCCGGCGCCGTTTGTGTACTGGCGTTGAGCGCCTGCGGTAAATCGGAATTTGTCCAGCCCCAGACCCCTGCCAACACGCTGCAGTCCGGCATCAAGAAGGAGAACTTCGATCCCGGCGTCCGGCCTCAGGATGATTTTTTCAACGCCATCAACGGTCAATGGTTGAAAAACACACCTATCCCGGCCGACAAGACCAGCTATGGCGCCTTCCATGCTATTGCCGATACCACCGAGAAACAGCTGCACGCCATCATCGAGGCGCTGGCCGCCAAGCCCGACAAGGCTACTGGCAGCGACGAGCAGAAAATCGGCGACCTGTATGCCTCCTTCATGAATGAAGCCGCCATTGAGGCGCAGGAGCTCAAACCCTTGCAGGGTGCGTTCGATGCTATCGACTCCATTCATGATCGTCGCTCGCTGCTCATCACAATGGCCCGCCTCCAGCAGCTGGGTATCGATGTTCCGCTCGAACCCTATGTCACCCAAGATGCTAAGGACTCCAAGCGATACGTAGCCGAGATTGCCCAGTCCGGTCTCAGCCTGCCCGACCGGGATTACTACCTGATCGATGACACGTCATTCGCCGAGATCCGCTCCGGCTTCGTTTCGCACGTGCAGCGCATGTTGGACCTGGCTAACCTCCCTGACCCTGCCGGTAGTGCCCGCAAAGTGGCTGCACTGGAAAAGCAGATCGCCCTGGCCCAGTGGGACAAAGTCGACAACCGCGACCCCATTAAAACCTACAATGCCTATGAGCCCACCCAACTGCGTACGCTGACCCGTGCCATCGACTGGCCGTCGTACCTGAAGGAGACCGGCTTTGTCGATCAACACCCGATCATTGTTGAACAGCCCAGCTACATCACGGGGCTTGGCAAGCTGTTGACGTCTACACCGCTCTCCACCTGGAAAACCTATCTCAAGTGGCACGTCCTGCATGCCTATGCCCAGGCACTACCGCACGCCTATGCCCAGGAGGATTTCGCATTCTTCCAGCAGACCCTGAACGGCGCCAAGGAGCAGCGTCCCCGGTGGAAGCGTGGCGTAAGTGCGGTTGAAGGCAGCCTGGGTGAAGCCCTGGGCAAGGAATATGTCGCGCGTCATTTTCCGCCGGAAAACAAGGCCCGCATGGAGGCGCTGGTTCGCAACCTCATCGCCGCCTATGGGCAGGCTATGGATAAGCTGGACTGGATGAGCGAAGACACCCGCCAGGCAGCCAAGGCCAAGCTGGCGAAGTTCACCTACAAGATCGGATACCCTAACCAGTGGCGTGACTACTCATCCTTGCACATTGCCCCGGATGACCTGATCGGCAACCTGCAGCGGGCCCAGACATTTGAGTATCAGCGCAACCTTGCCAAACTCGGCAAGCCGGTCGATCCAGATGAGTGGGCCATGACGCCACAAACAGTCAACGCCTATTACAACCCGCTGCGTAACGAGATCGTCTTCCCGGCCGCCATCCTGCAACCGCCCTTCTTCAACATGCAGGCGGAAGATGCTGTCAATTACGGTGGTATCGGTGCAGTCATCGGCCACGAAATCAGTCATGGTTTCGATGATCAGGGCTCGCAGTTCGATGGCGACGGCAATCTGCGGGAATGGTGGACCAAGACGGACCGCGAGCGCTTCGCAAAGCGTGCGACAGCGCTGGCTGAACAGTACTCGGCCTATGAGCCGGTACCGGGCTATCACATCAATGGCCGCTTTACCCTGGGTGAAAATATTGCCGACCTGGGTGGCGTAACGATCTCCTACTCGGCGTATCACCTGTCATTGAACGGCAAACCTGCCCCTGTCATTGACGGCATGACGGCCGAACAGCGCTTCTTTACCGGATGGGCGCAGGTCTGGTGCACCAAGTACACACAACAGAACCTGCTCAATCGTCTGAAAACCGACCCGCACTCACCGGCGCAATACCGCACCAATGGGGTGCTGAGTAACGTGCCTGGCTTCTACGAGGCCTATGACGTCAAGCCAGACGACCAGATGTACCTGCCCCCGAACAAGCGCATCAAGATCTGGTAAGCCCCTTCCCTACCGGTGAGCCTGAGTCCTTTCAGGTTCACCCTTGGAGCCATTCAGGACATGCTGATGCTCAATACACTGATATTCGATCTCGACGGAACCCTGACTGATACCGATCCGGTTCATTACAAGGCCTGGAAGCAACTTCTAGCCCGCGAGGGACGCGACTTGAATGAAGAGGACTTTAGGCGTCACATTTCGGGTCGCGCCAACGACGCAGTTTGCAAAGACCTCTATCCAGACAAGACGCCCGATGAGCACACGGTGATTGCAAACGAAAAGGAAGCCTTGCTGCGTGAGTTAGCCAACACACTCAAGCCCACCGCTGGCCTTGAAACGTTGTTGAGCTACGCGGACCAACAGGGATGGAAACGCGCGATCGTGACCAATGCCCCGCGTGCCAATGTCCACCACATGCTCAAGGCGCTTGGACTGGAAAACCGCTTTCCCCTGGTCGTGCTGGGCGAAGAGCTGGAACGTTCGAAGCCGGATCCCCTTCCCTATACCAATGCGTTAAATATGCTGGAGATCCAGCCCCGGCAGGCGCTGGTTTTCGAGGACTCTATTCCCGGCCTGACGGCAGCCAAGGCAGCAGGAATCGTTACGGTCGGTATTACCTCAACACTGACAGCCGATGAACTGCTGGCAGCCGGTGCCGATCTGGCAATAGCAGACTTCAACGACCCAAGGCTCTGGGAAATGCTGAAACGAACCGCATGATCAGGCGACGGTATGCAACTCGGCCAAGGTGCTCATTTGCACTTGTGCCTCCTGACGCGTCGTGAACGGACCACTGATGCGCTCGCCATTGCGTACCAGATACCAGCAGACCATAAACCCGGCCTCCCGAAGCGCAGCAGGTACGGCACTGCCTACTACTGACATGATTTGAACAATGGGCATAAGGACCTCTATCTACTCTTAAGCCAGGCTTCACAGTACGCTGTGATTGATACCTTGAGAAATCGACAGGATTGATAGTGGTCATTAACGGTTCAAAGGTCCGACGAAATGATAGCCCTCTTTTGATTGAAGCCATTACCGCCCTTGACGATGCCCAGCGCCAGGCGCTGCTCAGCCTTGAATTACACCCTGAGCAGATAGCCTTTTCAGGCACGCCTGAGGCTGCACTGGTGAGTTTTGAAGGGCAGTCACCTCGGCATGTACAAGGGTTCGCCCTATTGGAAGCAGGCCTGCCGGCAGGTCTGCTTCTACTCAAGCGGCCTCCCCTGTCTCCCCAGTGGGTCAGCGCCGATGCCTGCTCGCTCCATGCCTTGCAAATCGCGGCTCGCGCACAGGGCCGAGGGCTGGGCAAAGCCTGCCTGCGGGCGCTTCCCGAGCTGGTCTGCAGGCAGTGGCCCGATATCCGGCATATTCAACTGGCAGTAGACGCCCACAATGAATCAGCGCTGGGGCTCTATTTAAAAGAAGGATGGATCGATGAGGGCAGGACGTATAAAGGACCCGTCGGTCTGGAACGTCGACTGACCCGGAGAATAGACTGCTAAACAGCGGTGAAACGGAAAAACCCCGCCGTAGCGGGGTTTCGTTGACCATGCCCGACATCCTGTCAAGCTGCCATCCTGGCGGTCATATCGGATCCTTGATCTACCATGAGCGCTTCCGTGCGCTGCTCCGATGTAAATAGATTACGCCTCTCTCTTCGTTTCCCCTAGAGCCAACCGCTGAGAGTCCTTGTAAGCTTTTTCCTACAAATACTGGCCAAACGCCTTTCGTCCGTTTGGCTTGCTACCCCAGCCGTGAATACGAACCGCCGCCTCAGTCGCCGGGTCTTTTCCTGTATCCCTCATAACTACAGGAAACCTAATCAGCATGACTCC
The DNA here is from genome assembly GCF_003691465.1 of Pseudomonas sp. LTJR-52. Classification (NCBI taxonomy): domain Bacteria; kingdom Pseudomonadati; phylum Pseudomonadota; class Gammaproteobacteria; order Pseudomonadales; family Pseudomonadaceae; genus Pseudomonas; species Pseudomonas sp. LTJR-52. Next base: position 1,126,106 of record NZ_CP033105.1, on the reverse strand, counting down.
CAACCGAGGCCTTACCTGGCTGGCCCGTGGTGGCTACGCTGCCCGAGGCGTGGTGTACCTCATTATCGGTGGCTTCGCTTTACTGGCAGCCATAGGCTCAGGACAACCCGTCGACAGTCATCAGAGCCTGCAAACCGTATTGGCGCAACCGTCCGGCAGTACCCTGCTCTGGATTGTGGTGATCGGGCTTGCAGCCTTTGCAGCCTGGCGTGCCGTACAGGCTCTACGAGATTCGGATCATCACGGCACGGATCTCAAAGGATTAACGATCCGTACAGGACTCCTCGCCAGTGGCGTGACATATGTCCTCCTGGCGCTCTTCGCCCTAGGCCTTCTGATCAGCGGTTTCAAAGCTCCTGGTGAGGGCGGAGGCTCTGGAGGTGGTGGTCAGGCACAGGACTTTCTTTCACACCTGCTCAGCTGGGACCACTCCAATATAGTGATACGGCTGATAGCCTTGATTCCGCTGGGTGTAGGCATTGCCCATATCATCAAGGGGTGGAAGGCCTCCTTCGAACGGTATTTCGAGGCGGATGAAGGTGTCATGCGCATGGTACGCCCCGTCTCCCGATTCGGACTGATTGCACGGGGGGTGGCCTTTATCGAGATTGCCGTACTGCTGGCTGTCAGCGGCTCACGCTACGATGCAATGCACCCACCGGGGATCAAGGAGGCTCTCAATGGGCTTCAGAACTTGCCTTTCGGCCATATCATTCTGCTGGTGGTTGCGCTGGGTTTAATCGCCTTTGCGGTCTACAGCTTTGCCGAAGCGGTATGGCGTCGTATCAATATGAACGTCCCGGTATGACGTAGCGCCCTGCAAGGCAGGATCGCAGGGCGCTTTTACCTAGCGGAACAAGGTATCGACGTAATCTGCGCCGATACCGACGCGCTCGAAATGCTCCCGGCAGAGCTTGATATAGTCGTGTACATCGAAATAGCCCGCGGCGTTGCCGTCCTGATCCAGCCAGATCAGAGGGCCCTTGACGATAAAGAAGACCCGCATCGGCTCATCATAATCATAAGCCACCAGCGTATGCCCCTCGCCAGGCGTTTCGTAAACGAAGTCGCCGGCTCTGGCCGTCCAGCCATGCTCCAGGTAGCCCCACTTTCCAGAGATGGTATAGGCAAAAACCTCATGGGGATGGTAATGACGGTTCACCAGGCCCGCCTGTTTGGCCATGAGGACATCGCACCACTTGTTCTCGGAGGGCGAGATCCATAACGGGCGACTCGAGACGGTATCGGTAAACGGCACGTAATAGCGCTCGTCTTCTGTCGGCGCGTCCTCGATGTAGACCTCAGGCCTGGCATCAGGCTTCAAGCTGTTCGGAATCGGCTGGAGTTCTTTCCAGAATTCACGACGGGCGAGTTCAGGCATGGCAGTGCTCCTCTTATTATTGTTCTAGTGACTATAGCCAGCTTACGGGGCTTTGCAGGCCAGAAACCAGAGAGTGCCCAGGTTTGAGACCTAGGCAGCTTTTTGAACCATGTATTGTTCGTAGAAATCGATCACGGCGAGGTTTTTGTGCTTGGCTTCGAACATGATGTCGAACTCGTCCAGAAATGACTTGGCGTATTCGTTACACCAGCGGTTCCACATCCGGTCACTGTGACCATACAGGTCACGCTTGTTGACCTTGGTCAGCAGCTGTTCCATTTCAATCTTCTCGTCAGCCGAGATACCCAGCTCCATCAACATTTCCTGGGACTGTGAGTAGTGCATGGCCGGACGTACGCCCCGCCAGCTTTCAACGATGCGCTGTACCCGTGGGTCATGACGGTCGATGTAGCGACCTTCGTGAATCCAGCAGTGGTGGATATCCAGAACGACCGGAGCGTGGTCGGCTAGCTCAAGGCAGGCGTCGACACCGTATTTCTTTTCCTCGTTCTCAAAGGTTATGCAGTTGCGGGCCACGTCTGACAGGCGCGGCCAGATATGCAGGATGCCTTCGACGCCCAGCTTGCCCGCAATGTGGATATTGCATTTGAAATCCTGAAACTGCCGTCCATAGCCCATCATGCGAATCATATCGGCGTGGTATTCAAATTCGCGGATGCTGTTTTCCACCGTATCCGGGTTATCCGAGGCCAGCACGCAATACTGCCCCGGGTGCATGGAGAGGCGAATGTCATGGGTACGCGCATAGTCACCGATACCTTGAAACTGTTCGGAGATGAAATCTCGGATAGCCGTGGAGTCGTAGAAATAGGCATAACTGGGATGGCTGTAGAACGGCAGGATATCGCTGCTCATGCGCATCATGTGCAGGTGAGCCGGCAAGGAATTGACATACTGCAACAGACGCATCTGGGCCTGAAGATTGTGCTCGATCACATAGAGCAGCTTCTCTTCGGCTGCCTCGGTTGTCTGGCTGGACAGCCAACGTAGCGTGGTGGTCTTGCCATTGTAGAGCCGCTCGATGGCTTCGATCTCTTTTGCAGGCAGGCTTCTGTCGGGATGGCGGTAATTGCAGGCAAAGCCGATCCGGTACATGGCAAACTCCTTCGAGGCACGGACAGGCGTTGCTCATAGGCATCGCCTGTTCTAGAAAACATTTTATTAGGAGGCTGTATTCGGGCCGAAGTGCCTGAACAGCGATCGCTACCGGTCGACAGACACTACAAGCGCTCGCGCAAATGCTCTGCAATAAAGTCCAGAAACAGCGTGATCCGCAGTGAGAGTTGGGTATTGCGGTAGTAGACCGCATTGATGATCTGAAAGGAGTCCTGCACCTGATCCCTCATGATCGGAACAAGCAGACCCTGCTCGCGAGCCGACCGTGTCATGTAGTCCGCCAGGCACGCAATCCCTTGTCCGGCCAGTGCCAATGCCTGAATCGTCATCCCGCTTGAGGCGGATATATCGGGCGAAACCGCCAGCGTAGCGCCTCGCTCGTTTGGTAGCGGCCACTGATTGAGGTGATCAAGCTGGCTGAAACCGATCAAGGTATGCTTGTGCAAATCAGCGACAGCAAGCGGTGTCCCATGCCTATTCAGGTAGTCTGGGCTGGCTAGCAGGCTGAGCCGGCTCTGCCCCAATGGTCGCGCGTGCAGAGTAGAGTCACGCAATTCGCCGATCCGGATGGCAACATCCGTGCGCTGCTCCAGCAGATCGATGAAGCGGTCATTCGTGTCCAGCTCCAGCGTAATGCCGGGATACTGTTCACGGAACAGGCCCACCAACGGGACGACAACGTGATACATGAAGGACGGTGCCGCATTTACCCGCAAACGGCCTGCCGGCCGTTGCCGCCGGATCGCCAGTTGCTCCTCGGCCTCATCGACCGAGGCCAGGATGGCACGGACCTGGGTCAGGAAATGCCGTCCCTCATCGGTAAGCTCCAGACGCCGGGTCGTGCGACGTAACAGTGTGGTGTCAAGCTTTTGCTCAAGGCGGCTAAGAGCGCGACTCACGCCCGAAACGGTTTGTCCCAACTGGTCGGCCGCTGCGGTTATGGAGCCCGTTTCGACAACGGTCTTGAATACCAGGTGTTCTTCCAGCGTGGTTTTCATGCCTGCCCTCGCCCGTCATTCTTGATTTCAAATCAATTATCTTTTCCAGTTTATCTACTTTAACGACAAGCATGTGCGGAGGACACTGTACCGCTTTCTGGCGCACCCCTTTTGCGCCCTACCCGTTTAAGTGGGAGCTTTCATGAATATCTTGTTGATCAATGGCGGCAAATCGTTCGCCCATTCCGCAGGGCGTTATAACGAAACCCTGCACACTCTGGCTGTGGGCCATCTGAGCGAGCTGGGTCACACCATCAAGGAAACCGTGATCGAGTCGGGTTACGATGTTGAGGCTGAAGTCCAGAAGTACCTGTGGGCTGATGCCATCATTTATCAGATGCCGGGGTGGTGGATGGGCGCCCCCTGGACCGTCAAGAAGTATCTAGACGAGGTCCTGACCGCCGGCCACGGCTCGCTATATGCCAACGACGGTCGTACCCGTAGCGATCCCACCAAGCAGTACGGCACCGGTGGCCTGCTGCAGGGCCGCCGCTACATGTTGTCCCTGACCTGGAACGCACCGCGTGAAGCGTTCGACGAGCCGGGCAACTTCTTCGAGGGCAAAGGTGTGGACGGTGTGTACTTCCCCTTCCACAAGTCGCAGCAGTTTGTAGGCCTTGAGGCCCTGCCGACCTATCTGGCGAATGATGTCATCAAGGCGCCGGATATCGAGCGTCATCAGGCCGAATACAAAGCGCACCTGACGCGCGTATTCGGTCAGCAGTAATCAGTCTGCGTCAGCATGAAGCCCGGTCTAGACCGGGCTTTTTCATGGCCGCTTAAAAGTCGTCGCACAATCCGGTTGTCATATCCCCACCACAGTACTGAACAACTGGCTACGTAAACTTCTCGGCTTTCCTGAGCACAAGGCAGCGTTTGAAGGTGGCAATACATTCACCCTGGAAGGCGCACCGATTGCTCGCAACGCAGCCGTTATCGAGGGTGCAGTGGATATGGCCCTGAATGAAACGGTCAGCGTAGGGATCAGCTATCGTGGTCAGCTCAGCAGCGATACCACTGATCAGAATGTCAAAGCCAACCTGAGCTTGCGCTTCTAAGCATCTGGATGGCCTCTCTGGAGGCCATCCCCCACTTGGCAACGAAATGGTTTGAGACCATAAAACTGTGACGATCGTCAGATCTGTATTGCCAGTCTCCCCTCCTGCCAGTAGATTCCGCGCCTAATGCCCATCGGCTGTAGATGAAGTTGTTGGTAAGCCTGATGAGTAGCTGCGCGCCTTGATCGCCCATGCGCGCCCTTCGGCCTGCTTTTAACAGAGCGAAGCCCACGTCAAGCAGCCCAACATCCTCCTCGTATACCCAAGGCCCCGCTAGCCGGCGGCCTTGTTTCTGCCTGCCCCGTTGTCGAGCCGTTTACATGTTGGATGTCAAACTCAATTCAATCATGCCGCAAGATGCGCTCACTGCTCCAGACGTGGATCGTTTTGAGATTCTCAACCGGATTGGCGCCCGCCTGGCTGCCGAACTGGACCTGGACAAGCTGGTGCAGGAAGCGACCGATGCAGCCGTCGCGTTGATTCAAGCGCAGTTCGGTGCGTTCTTTTACAACGTGCTGAACGAGCAGGGTGAAAGTTACATGCTCTATACGCTGTCAGGCGTGCCCCGCGAAGCCTTTGCAAACTTTCCCATGCCGCGGAAAACGACCGTCTTTGGACCAACCTTTAAAGGTGAGGGTATCGTTCGCTCAGACGACATTACCCAAGACGCCCGTTATGGAAAAAACATGCCCTACACCGGCATGCCACCTGGACATCTACCGGTACGCAGTTATTTGGCGGTCCCGGTAGTTTCACGCTCCAGCGAAGTACTGGGGGCTATGTTTTTTGGTCATGCCGAGCCCGGCATGTTTACCGAAGAGCACGAATACCTGCTGGATGGCATTGCCGGTCAGGCGGCCATTGCCATCGACAATGCCCGTCTCTTCCGCAAGGCCCAGAACGAGTTAGCCGAACGCAAGCGGGCTGAGCAATTGGCACATGAGCGCAGCAACCGCCTAGAGCTGCTGTCCGAGGCTATCGAGAAAGCACCTTCCGCCCACACGCTGGAGGAGCTGATCGAGATCGTGAGTCATGCAGCACGTCGGCTTTCCAATGCCGATGGGGTCGCGATCGTGCTGCGAGAAGGCGATCAATGCTTGTACGCTGCCGAGATCACGCCTGAACCGCTGTGGAAGGGTCAACGGTTCGCCATCACCGACTGCATCTCCGGCTGGGCCATGACTCACCTGGAAACAGCAGTGATTCCCGATGTGCAGGATGATCCGAGGCTGATCAAACGCTTTTACACGCCTACCTTCATCAAGAGCCTTGTGATGGTGCCCCTGGTCAGCGATGGACGCGCTACCGCTGCCATCGGCGCGTACTGGGCCAGACTCCATACGCCTGAACCGGCCGAGATTGCTACGCTTGAAGCGCTGGCGCGCGCGGCCGGGGCCGTACTCAAGCGCCTGGAGGCGGAGCAGGCACTGCGCAAGCTGAACGAGACGTTGGAAGCACAGGTAGCCGAACGCACCGCCGACCGGGACCGGATGTGGCGACTGTCAACAGACGTCATGCTGGTGGCCCGCTTCGATGGCACCATTACGGCGGCCAACCCGGCCTGGAAAACACTGTTTGGCTGGAACGAAAAGGAGCTGATTGGCCGCTCCTACTTCGACTTTACCCATCCTGATGACAGGCAGCGCACCCTGGCCGAGACAGAAAGTCTCGCCAAGGGGATCACCACCATGCGCTTCGAAAACCGATACCTGCGCAAGGATGGCAGCTACGGCTGGCTGTCCTGGATTGCCGTTCCGGATGGCACGCTCATCCATGCTGTAGGTCGAGAAATCACCGCGGAAAAGGAGCAGGCCGAAGCGCTGCGAATGGCTGAAGAAGCCTTGCGTCAGTCGCAGAAGATGGAAGCGCTGGGACAGCTGACGGGTGGCATTGCCCATGATTTCAACAACCTGCTGACCGGCATCATCGGCTCGCTCGATATCATGCAGACCCGCATGGCCCAGGGCCGTGTCGAGGCTATCGAGCGTTACGCCAAGGCCGCGATGACCTCTGCCAACCGGGCAGCCGCGCTGACTCACCGCCTGCTGGCCTTTGCCCGCCGACAGCCGCTGGACCCCAAGCCCGTCAATGTGAACAAGCTGGTCGTCTCGATGGAAGACCTCCTGCATCGCACCTTGGGCGAGAGCATTCAGATGGAGATGGTCACTGCGGGCGGGTTGTGGATCACCCTATGCGATGCCAACCAGCTGGAAAGCGCCATCCTCAATCTGGCGATCAATGCGCGCGATGCCATGCCCAACGGCGGCCGTCTCGTGATCGAAACCTGCAATGCCCATCTGGATCAGGCCTATACGTCACGCCAGCGCAACATAAAGCCTGGACAGTATGTGTGCATCTCCGTAACCGATACCGGCGTCGGCATGCCCAGGGAAGTCATCGAGCGGGCATTTGATCCCTTCTTCACGACCAAGCCCATCGGGCAAGGTACGGGGCTTGGCCTGTCGATGATCTATGGCTTCATTCGCCAGTCCGAGGGCCATGCCACTATCTATTCTGAAGTAGGCATCGGTACAACGGTAAAACTGTATCTGCCGCGCTTTCAGGGCTCGCACGAAGAGGATCGCGAAGAAACAGGCCTGACCGACGCCTACCGCACCGAGCACGGTGAGACGGTGCTGATTGTCGAGGACGAGCCCATTGTTCGCGAGCTGATCGTCGAGGTCCTCAAGGACTTGGGTTATAAGGCCTTGCAAGCCCATGACGGACCGTCCGGGCTCAAGATCATTCAGTCATCCCAGCCTATCGATCTGCTCATCACTGACATTGGCTTGCCCGGCCTCAACGGTCGCCAGCTGGCTGATGCCGCCCGCGAGCTACGCAGCGACCTGAAGGTTCTGTTTATCACCGGCTATGCTGAAAACGCGACGCTGGCGAGCGGCTTTCTGGAGCCCGGCATGGAAATGGTCACTAAACCCTTTGCCGTAGAAAAGCTGGCCATTCGTATCCGCGAGATGATCGAGCACTAACAGGTTCGCCAGCCCTTGTAAGGCTGGCGTGCTAATTGCTCGGAAGAGGTTTTCCTGGTGGCGGTGCCTGTTTTCCGCCGCTCGTTCAACCAGTTCTGGGTCCGACATGAATACTCGATTCGCCTGTAACGGCTGCGGCAAGTGCTGCAACGATCATCACGTCCCTTTGACGCTTCAGGAAGCCAAGGCCTGGGCAACCGATGGCGGCCAGTTGATCATTCTGGTCGAAGGCTTTCTGGACAATGGCTACGGAGTGCCTGTCAACCAGCGTGAGCATGTACAGCGCCGTTCACTACCGGTTCGTTGCGGCAATACACAGGCCTACGTCTCTATCACCTTCGCCGCGTATAACGTTGGCCCGTGCCGCAACCTGGACGACAGTAATCGCTGTTCGATCTATGAGCGTCGCCCATTGGTCTGTCGGATTTATCCAATAGAGATCAATCCGCATATTCCGCTGCGCCCGGAGTTAAAGGACTGCGCACCTGAAACCTGGCAGTCCGGTCCGGAGCTGATTCATGGGGGGCGCCTCATGGATACAGAACTGGCAGCCCTGATCGAACGCTCCCGGCAGGCGGACCGCGAAGAAGTAGGCGCAAAGGCGGAAATCTGCCGTTTGCTGGGCATTCGTACCATGGCGCTCAAGGGGGATGGCTATACCGTCTTCCTGCCAGACCTGGGTGCCTTCCTGAATGCAGTGGATCAGGTAGAAGCCAGCCCTGAACAACCCTGGCCGCCGCTTGAAGAGGAAGAGTGGTCAATGCGAGTTTCGAGCGATGACCTTGCCAGCCAACTCGAAGAAACCGGTGCCATGATCGCTTCGGCCCTGGAAAACATCGGGTTCATTTCGCTCAGCAAGGTGTCCTGACGAACAAGAAACGGGCTAGTTGCTAACCCGCACCTAAAAAGAAGCCGCTTTTCAGCGGCTTCTTTTCGATCACGATTGTGCGGTATCCGACTTGGTCATGTTGCCGTATGCCTGCGTCTTATCATGACGCCAATGCGGCAGGGAGTTCCAGTAACGCTCGCCTTTTTCAGCGTCGTACAAACCTTCCCAACGGGCAATGACCAGAACCGCCAGGGCATTACCGATTACGTTCAGGGCCGTACGCGCCATGTCCATGATGCGGTCCACGCCGGCAATGAATGCCAGACCTTCCAATGGAATACCCACGCTGCCCAGGGTAGCCAGCAGCACCACGAAGGACACACCCGGTACACCGGCGATGCCCTTGGAGGTCACCATCAGGGTCAGGACCAGCAGAAGCTGCTGACCAAGGCTCAGATCGATGCCATAGAGCTGGGCGATGAAAATGGCGGCAATGCTCTGATACAGCGTCGAGCCGTCCAGATTGAAGGAATACCCTGTTGGAACCACAAAGCTGCTGATCGACTTGGGCGCACCGTAGGCTTCCATTTTTTCGATGATACGCGGCAGTACGGTTTCGGAACTGGCCGTGGAATACGCCAGAATCAGCTCGTCCTTGAAGATGCGGATCAGCTTCATCACCGAGAAGCCGAACAGCCTGGCCACCAGTCCTAGCACCACCAGAGCAAAGAACAGGATGGCGACATAAACCAGGATCACCAGCTTGGCCAGCGGCAGCAGCGAGGAGAAACCAAAGTTGGCCACGGTTACCGAAATCAGCGCGAACACACCGATGGGCGCGTAGCGCATGATCATGTGGGTAACCTTGAACATGGCTTCGGAAATGCCCTGGAACACACGAACCACGGGCTCACGCGTACTGTCAGGCAGCGCGCCCAGGCCCAGTCCGAACATCACCGAGAAAAAGATGATGGGCAGCATCTCGCCACGGGCCACCGCAGCAAAGATATTGGAAGGGATCAGGTTGAGGATGGTCGCCACGAGCGCATGGTCGTGCTGAACCTCCTGCGTGGTCTTCTGGTACTGGGAGATATCCACCGTACCCAGGGTAGACATGTCGATCCCTGAGCCAGGCTGGAAGAAGTTGGCCAGCATCAGTCCCACCACAATGGCAATCGTGGTGACAATCTCAAAATACACGATGGTCTTGAGGCCGATGCGCCCCAACTTTTTCGAGTCCCCTACCCCGGCGATGCCTACGATGAGGGTGGAGATCACGATGGGTATGACAATCATCTTGATCAGGCGAATGAAGATATCGCCGCCTGGCTTGAGAACATTGTCGATCCACCAGGCTTTTTCGCCGCTGAAGTGGTTGAGAAGCGCTCCGACTGCAATTCCCAGGGCAAGACCGATGAGAATCTGCCAGGCAAGACTAAGCTTGGGCTTGGACATGAATGTATATCCCCGTTGTTCTAGTTTTGGCGTTGTAATGGAAGGCGCCAGAAAAAGAGAATTGGCGCAAAAAGGCGGCCATCATTGGCTGACGAGACACTACCGTCTAATGCCGCTCCTATCTGCCCTATACCGATTCGGCATGGGCATGCCTCTTGATTTCCTTTAAAAACAAAGAGTTGGCTAGTCTACCACAGGCCAAAATAAACACAGCCGTCTAGAATATTTCTGAGGAATAGATCAGCTAAACGGTATTTCAAGGCCGTAGCCGCCAGGATCCGTACTCGGGCAATCACTTTTGCCGATGCTCAAGCTCAAGAGTAAAACGGCACCCTAGTTCCTGGCAGGCGTACGGCTGGCCTTGGAGGAACGTTCGTCCTGCCAGATAGGCTCCATGCGCTGGCGATCCAGACTGAACGCAGGACAGCGCCTATCACCACCGGCGATGCCACCGCTGGGATAACACCATAACGTACCGTCAGCCCGGTAGAGTTCACTGGGTATGTCACAGCAGGCTGGAGAAACGTAATAAGCGGTCTCTCCCTCATACGTCGTCCTGAAAATACGTCTGGGCGGATTGGCCTCAGGCAGCGCCTGTAGCGACTTGATCCTGGCTTTTAACCAGTCCGGGGTATCTGCGGACTCCGTTGGGGTAGACACTTTCGAGCATCCTGCCACTGTCACCAACAGTAGTATCCATGCGATTCTCATGCAGCATTCCCTCTATTCGTCGTTACGTCATTAAAGCAGATGGACGAAAGTGCCGGAGGATCGCTCAGGAACTCGCCTTCGGGTGCAGGCTCGAAATAACGCACCCATCCGAGGACAACATCATGCACAAGACTCTTGCCTCTGCCGTCTTGCTGGCCAGTGCACTTGGCTTGGCCGCCTGTGAAAAGACTTCCGAAGACAACAAGACTGGCAGTCAGCCTACCAACGAGCAGGCGCAAGGCGCCGTGTCCAGCCCTGCCAGCGAGCAGGGCGTCAAGCAGGAACTGGCACCCGCTGCCAGAGCCTCTGACGAGAAGAAGCCCTAACGGTCGACTTACAGGCGTCTTACTCACGCAATAGCAAAAGGCTTACATCGCATGCCTGTAGTCAGCGCTATTGCCCGCGCCTTCTCCTGCGTAATCTACACACATCGGACTGCAGCGCAGGAAGCGCTCAGGGAGATCAAGGATGAATGACCACGCCAGGATGGCAGCTTGCCAAGGATGTCGAGTATGGTCAGCAAAACCCGCTTCGGCGGGTTTTTTATTGCCTGCAAAAAGGTGCGCTTCCAACCGCTTTCGAACAGGTGGCCTCAAGCACGTTCAGCGCTGGCGCCGTCACGTTCATTGACAGCGCGTTGAAAATCATTATCGTTATATAGATAACTATATAACGATAATGCATGATGAACCTCACTCTGTAAGCTCTTATTCCGTCACGCCTGCTAGCCGTTACGCTGGTATCGCGCCTGTTCTTGACCTCCTCTGCCTATAGCACTGTGGTGCGTGATGTGGGCGGGCCGCAGAGGAGCCGCGAGCCACTAGCACAGCGTTCTGCCTGTTGTCCTGAGCGCAATGGTCCGCGCCTTTTAACGGGCAAAAAAAAGCCCCAACAGGTGGGGCAGAAAAAGAAGTCAGGCAGCGAAGGAGGGTGGAAAGCTGCCTGCCTGATCACTGTATCGACACGGTTTGCCAGAGCTTGAGCCGCATTGAGTCAATTACCTAGAAAAAACTCAAACCGCTCCGTGTCCTGGATAGGGCAAGGGCTCATTGCTCCATAAACTGCGCAAGTCGAATGGCAGGCGTCCAGCAAACTCGGCCACGACTTCAGCCGGTATTTTCTTGCACATCACTTCAAGGGACGCCTTGACGCCGCGCTCGACAGAAATGTCGAGATTGCGAAACACGGTTTCCTCAATGCGGCCCAAAAACTCGCTACGGCTTGTAGCCGGACTAGGTGCTGCTGGGCGCCAGTTCTCGAACATGGCCCCCTTCAATGGAATGGGTAGACACTTGGCCAGACGCGCAACCTGATCAGGATCGAGCTGCCGACGGACCGCTTGCAGCGTGCATTGCAAAGAGGTCATGGCAAGACGCCGGTTTCGAGTTCCCATGCGCTCATCGACGTCCGCGATCCACTGCAAGGCCTGCTTTACGGACTGGTCCAGCTCTTCAACGTTGATGTGCATCTTACGCTTCCCCTTCTCGAGTGCCGGGCACACCGGTGTCTTCCGGCCAAAGGCTACGCAGCGGCATGGGGAACAGGCTGGCGACCTTGGCGACTTCGTTGGGGTCTATACGCTCATACAGGACACGTAGCACCGACTTGGCCGCCTTGTGCGGATCCAGATCGATCGAGGGTGATACAAGGCTGCTGATCTTTTTCAGGAAGGCGTCCTGGGTTTCTTCCTGGGTGGGTGTGCCCGCCGGATGGAAGTTCTCATAAAAAATACCGCGAATCATGAGGGGCAACTGGGCAGCCAGGTGAGCCGCGTTATCGATTCCGATACGGTCTCGTACCGAAAGCAGTACAGCGCGCAAGGCATGATAAGCCGTCTGTCGATCAGGAGCGCCCAGGTGCGTGGCGATATCGTCAAGCCACAGGTTCGTTTGCTGAATAGTTCGGTCCAACACCTCGACATTGGATGACATAGAGGTCCTCCTCGTGATTGCAGGATGAATTCGGTTGACCGTGCGTCTGTAACAATGTCGCAACGAAGCGGAGCCCCTGCCGATGACTGGTTTGGACGCCAGTGCGTTGGTCGCATGGCTGGAACATCCCCCTGCCTAGCCCTGTCTCTGATATAGGCATGACCGCACCCTACCGCCCATGGATAAAGGGCCTCACTGCATTCGCGAGGTAACAACCATGAGCGCACCGGCCAGAGAACGACTGCAACGCTTCCTGCGTCGATCATCCACCTCGGATCAACACACGATCGACATGCTCAGGCGCTATGCAGAACCGCTTCCAGACCTGGAAAGCCCTGATTTTGGCCCTCTCTTCGATCGCTACGCCGATGCACGGGTGGTGTTGATCGGCGAAGCCAGTCACGGCACATCCGATTTTTATCGGACCCGCGCCGCCATCACCCGCCACCTGATCGAGCACCATGGTTTTTCGATCGTGGCCGTCGAAGCGGACTGGCCGGACGCCGGCTACATAGATCGCTACGTGCGCGGGCGAACAAACGATGACTGGAAGGCAACGGGCTTCAAGCGCTTCCCCACTTGGATGTGGCGTAATACGGACGTAGAAGTCTTTACACAGTGGCTACGCGGCTATAACGAGCAACGAGCCCCTGAGGACCGGGTAGAGTTTCGTGGCCTGGATGTCTACAGCCTGCGCAACTCCATCGCCGAGGTGCTGGATTACCTGGGCAAAACCGACCCGGAACTAGCGAAGCAGGCCCGGGAGCGCTATAGCTGTCTTTCCCGTTGGCAGGACGAGCCGGCTATCTATGGTCATCTGGTAGAGCGCGCCGGAAAGGACTCCTGCGAAGACGCAGTCGTTAACCAGCTGCACAGCCTGCTCTCCACCCGGCTTGAAGAGCTTGCGCAGGATGAAGAAGATCTGTTCAACGCCAAGCAGAACGCTCGAGTGGTCCGGGCGGCAGAGCAATACTACCGGGCGATGTACCGCGGATCGGTCGCCTCTTGGAACCTACGTGATCGACATATGTTCGATACCCTGCAAACCCTTCTGGAGCACCGTGGCACGGAGGCAAAAGCCATTGTCTGGGCACACAACTCCCATGTGGGCAATGCCGATGCGACTGCTATGGGCTGGCGCGGTGAATTCAATATTGGTCAGCTGTGCCGCAGCGCCTACGAGCGGGAAGCCGTCCTGATTGGTATGGGCACTGACCGGGGAACCGTCGCGGCAGCAGACGACTGGGATGGCGAGATGTATATCAAGCAGGTTCGCCCTTCCCGTCACGACAGCTGGGAACACCGCTTCCTGAAGACGGGTGTACCGGCGTCTCTTACTGATTGGCGGGACTTCCGGCGAGAGGATCTGCGTGAGGCCTTGGGTGAGCTAAATCTCAACCGCGCCATTGGCGTCATCTACCGGCCTGAAACCGAGCGCATGAGCCACTACTTCGAAACGGTACTGGCCGATCAGTTCGATGCCTTCGTCTGGATTGAGGAAACCCAGGCCGTTACGCCGTTGGGCGACTCGGAAGCGGCAGGTTCGGCAGACGAGACCTACCCGTTCGGCCTGTAACATTCTTTGGCCAGGCGCGACGGCATTCTGCGCTTGGCCAACCTCATGCCGCTCAGCTGCGACGGGCAGCTGTTGCATTCACATAGGTAGCATAGAGTGACTGCCCACCCGTAATGAACAGGCGGTTGCCCTTAGGCCCACCAAATTCCACATTGGACACTGTTTCCGGCAGATGCAGGGTAGCCAGTGGCTGACCTTCAGGCGAAAAGACGCGAACACTGTTGTTAGCCGTATCTCCAGCCCAGCTGCACCAGAGATTGCCATCACTATCGCAGCGGAACCCATCGATTACACCGTTCTTTGCATCGATCAAGACACGTCCCCCATCAAGCTTGCCGCCCTCGCCCACGTTAAACGCCCGCAGATGGCAGGGCTTGCCCGGATCACCGCCGCCGGCCGTATCACTGACATACAGGCGCTTGCCATCGGGTGAGAACGCGATACCGTTCGGACGCTGGAAATCTCCCACGGCCACCTGGGCCTCGCCACTTTGTGAATCGATGCGATAGACATTGGTCGGCAGCTCAAAGTCTGCCTTATGGCCTTCGTATGCCCCCAGGATTCCATAGCCCGGATCGGTAAACCAGACGGCGCCATCAGCCGCAACGACCACATCGTTCGGCGCGTTGAGCTTTTTGCCCTGGAACGCGTCCAGCAGTACCGTGATTGTGCCGTCATGCTCCAGGCGAGTGACCCGACGACTGTCGTGCTCACAGCTGATCAGCCGTCCATCCCGGTCACGCGTATGGCCATTGGCATTATTGGACTGGGCGCTATACACCGTGACGCGACCGTCATCCTCATTCCAGCGCAGGATTCGCCCGGTAGGAATGTCACTGAAGAGAAGACAGCGCCAATCCGCCATCCATACGGGGCCTTCCGTCCAGCGACCGCCGCTCCAGAGGCGCTCTACCATCGCATTGCCCAGCCGCCCGGTAAATGCCTTGTCATGAATCTCCCAGGCAGGATCAGGCATGACGGTAGCCGGTGTCCCGTTCCAGTCACGGGTGAGGCCAAACGGATCGCCGGAGGGGGTATTGGTAGCTGCCAGCGCACTGCCAGCCGCCAGCGCTGCGGCCGAGGTGAGTGAAACAGTAAGAAATTCGCGACGCGCGAAGGCCATTCTGCATTCCTTATTGTGATTGTTAGAGGAAGTCGTCAAACGCCCACCCTAGAGAGGACGAAGCAAATAGTCTGACTAAAGAACTGTAGAACAGCGCGATATAAATGCCATCCTTTCAACAGCATTTCGCCAACCATCCCTCATTACACTCAAGTTTCTCTCCTTCCAGTCGATGTATGACGAAGGGTGAGCAATGGGCGTAATTCAGCTAAACGATGCCCTACGCCCACTAAATATTTTGATTACTCATGCTAGAGCGATGGTGTTCAGACCTCGCTCACCTTTATTTCAGGGACACACCATGGCCTGGTTTGCCAATGCAAGACTTGCAACAAAGTTGCTAATTGCCTTTCTTTTATGCGCACTGATCACCTTGGCGGTCGGCCTGTTGGGCAAACAGAGCATCGACTCGCTATCCGATGATCTGGACAACGCCATCCACAACGATCTGGCCTCGGTACTGGCGGTCAATACGCTCTTCCGAAACGTCATCGCCCATAACCGCGATCTCTACAAAGTGCTGGCACTCAAGGCCACGAATGCGGAGCCCGCCGAAGTTCAAATAGCCCTGGACTCGCTGAAAGAAAACGGCGGGACGGTTGATAAAGCATTCGTGGATTATCGAGCGACCCCTTTGGATGGCGAGGAAAAGGCCGAAGGCGACAAATTTGCCAACGATTGGCCCGCCTATACTGCCAGCGTGGAAAAAGTCATCTCGGCACTGAGTCGGGGGGAGCTTGAGACCGCTGTGAAGATAACCAACAGCGAGACCTATCCGGCTTATCGCAAGGCTGTTGGCGAGCTGAAGAACATTCTGGCCATCAACATCAAGCAGAGCGAAGAAAGTGCCGCCGATGCGATGCATACGCAGAAAAGCGCCAACCTGACGCTGCTCACGGGCATTATCATCGCCTTCTTCCTGGCCATTGGTCTGGGTCTTCTGATCACTCGCATGATTACTCGTCCGCTGCACTCGGCGGTGGATAGCGCCAAGCGCATTGCTCAGGGGGATCTGACCCAGCATATTCAGGCTCATACCCAGGATGAGACCGGTCAGCTACTGGTGGCACTGTCCAACATGCAGGGCAGCCTCAAGGACACCCTCCAGGAAATTGCCCATGCTTCCCATCAGCTGGCATCGGCAGCCGAAGAGCTCAGTGCGGTAACCGAGGAAAGTACCCAGGGACTGACTCGCCAGAATGACGAAATCCAGCAGGCCGCCACGGCAGTCAACGAGATGACCGCCGCGGTGGAAGAAGTAGCACGTAACGCTGTTTCGACGTCCGAAGTTTCCCAGGCGACCAGCCAGGACGCCATGACCGGCCGCCATCAGGTGCAGGAAGCCGTAACGGCCATCAATGTCATGACATCGGAAATCACCGCCTCCACTGATAAGGTTGGCACATTGGCCGGTCAGGTGCGCGATATCGCCAAGGTGCTGGACGTAATCCGCGCCATCGCCGAGCAGACCAACCTATTGGCGCTGAACGCCGCGATCGAGGCGGCCCGTGCCGGTGAGCAGGGTCGTGGTTTCGCCGTGGTAGCCGATGAAGTGCGTGCGCTGGCTCATCGCACACAGGCCTCCACCGGAGAGATTGAAAGCATGATCAGTACGGTACGCGCCGGGGCGGATCAGGCGGTAGAAGCCATGGTGAAAAGCCAGTCGCTGGCCACTAACACTCAAAGCCTTGCGATTGCTGCCGGCGATGCGCTGACCCGGATCACCGAAGGTGTATCGCAGATCAACGAGCGCAACCTGGTAATTGCCAGTGCGTCCGAAGAGCAGGCCCAGGTCGCCCGGGAGGTCGACCGTAATCTGGTCAACATTCAGGACCTGTCGGCCCAGACTGCCGCAGGGGCTAACCAGACCAGTGCCTCAAGCCAGGAACTGTCCCGTCTGGCGACCTCATTCAACACCATGGTGGCACGCTTCAAGCTGTAACGCGGTAATACTGGAAAGCCCGCTCCGGCGGGCTTTTTCATGCGCGGTACTTTTTAGCAGGCAAACAAAAACCCCGTCTAAGCGGGGTTTTCTGACCGGACTCAATGTCCTTATCGAGTTTGCCATCCTGGCTCGGTCATAATCCTTGACCTTCGTATGAGCGCGTCCTGCGCTGCTGTCCGATGTGTGTAGATTACGCACAGGCTCGGCAGCGTCATAGCGCCAACTGTGGTAATGCTGTGTAAGCCTTTTGCTATATCGCTGTAGGACATGGCAACGGCTTTCGAGATACTCCCTAGTCATCGGTGGTCTGCTGTAAAGTATCCCTTGACGCTTCAGGAGTCCCTTTATGGCCATGAACACTACCTATGCTGCGCAGGAGCCCAGCCGCAATGAGGTCGATGCGCTCGAAGGTGCCACACTCATCGAGTTCGGCGCGCCCTGGTGCGGCTTCTGTCGGGCCGCACAACCTTTGATTGAGCAAGCCTTCCAGGATCACCCAGCTATTCGTCATCTCAAGATCGAGGATGGCAGCGGCCGGCGACTAGGCCGCTCCTTCAAGGTCAAGCTCTGGCCTACGCTGATCTTCTTTCGAAACGGCCAGGAGGTCTCTCGTCTGGTGCGTCCTGCCAGCACCGACGATATCCGGCAGGGCTTGGCGGACATTGATCAATGACTGGCAGGCAAGGCGAAAGGACCCTTCGCCTTGCCTGCCCGGCTAATGAGCCTCTGGTACCACCGAGTCGATAAACTGCTGCCGGAAGGATGCCTTGGGATCGAGCCGAAGCTCATTCGCATTGATGACGCCTGCCAGCCGCAACGTGACCCCGTCGTCCGGATCCTGTGGGTCATCCTGATCAGTCAGTTTGGCCGCCACACTGGCGATGCCTTCCTTTAGAGTGCCCAAGACGCCCTTTTCCTTTACGTCCTTTTCCAGCGAAACCATTTTGAGGTTTTCGTACCGGGGCTTCGTATAGGCCGTGAAGTTACCCTGTTGCGCCGAGATGTGTGTTCGCGAAGACAGCGTGCCCTGCTCGACATCGATATTGGCATAAGCCCGGAAAAAATCATTCAGCCGGCTGAGCGGCAAATCATCGATTGCACTGTCCATCTCAAACGTCGGGTTGGGCGACAGGCCATCCAGACGCAGGCGGGTCGTCATGCTGCCGGCCCCCATGGGATTACCCGTCATTTCTGATTCTGCCCAGAGCGGATCATCGACATTGTCTGCATTGGCCAGATTACGAGTAACCGACTCTATATTACTGATGTAAAGCGTCACGGGGCGTTCTGGACGCTTGTCGATCAATTGAATTATTCCATCATGGATTTCCGACTGGTTAGGCGGTAGCGGCGATAAGGCATCGACCTGTTGCAACCAGCTCGAATCGATTCCAGTCTGACTATGACTTTCGCTGTCTGCCAGTACAAAGGTCAGCACCGGGCGATACATGTGCATCAGTCCCACAGGTTTTGCATCGACAAACTTTCCCCATTGGGTCCAGCTATCGATGCGCTCAGCTTCGAAGAACGGCTCCGGCACTGCACCGTTGGACTTTTCGATCCGAACGTTCTTGAGCGTGTAGCCCCCTTTCAACAGGCTGACGTCCACGTCTTCGATAGTGGCTCGATACCCCGGTATTTCGTTGAGCGTCTGCTCTACGTAGCGGTGGATACCATAAGGTGCTGCCAGTCGCGCCAGGACAAGCACGGCGACTACAATAAGCAGCACAGGAAGCGTTTTATCAGACGTACGTTTCATGAAACCTCTAGCAGACAGTCATCATGCGGTAAGCACTAGACCCGCAGGAGTCGCCTGAAATTTGTCTGGCCAGACGACCGGCATGGCTTGAAAACGGGAAAACGCCTTGATTCAACGTGTTTTATGACAAGCGAGACGCTAACTACTTCGCACCTGAAGCAGGTCAATGCAACTCTTGCATTGAAAAGAACCTAACAACATCACCTATACAGACGGCCACGGCGGCCGCTCTCCCTACTTCATGGAGAATTCGATGAAAGCTGTTCAGATTCACTCCTATGGCGATGCCAGTGTCCTTACCTATACCGACGTGGAAAAGCCGACCCTGAACCCCGACGATGTATTGATTCGTGTGGTGGCTTCCTCGGTCAATCCCGTCGACTGGAAAATCCGCCAGGGTTATCTGAAGGACATGCTGCCCTACGACCTGCCTGTGACCCTGGGCTGGGACGTTTCCGGCATCGTTGAAGAAGTCGGTGCGAGCGTTACTCGCTTCAAGAAAGGCGATGCGGTCTATTCCCGCCCGGACATCAAGCGCAATGGCACCTACGCCGAATACATTGCGGTGCGCGAAAGCGAAGTGGCCTGCAAACCCAAGACGCTGTCCCATGCCGATTCCGCCTCCCTGCCCCTGGCCGGTATCACGGCATGGGAAGCTATCGTGCATGTGGGCCAGACCCAGCCGGGTCAGAAGGTGCTGATTCATGCAGCCTCAGGCGGCGTCGGCACACTGGCTGTACAGCTGGCCAAATGGCGCGGCGCCCAGGTGATTGCCACCTGCTCCGAAAAGAACCGCAAGCTTGTCGAATCGCTGGGTGCTGATCAGGTCATTGACTACAAGAGCCAGAATTTCCAGGAGATCGTAAAAGACGCCGATCTGGTTTTCGATACCCTGGGCGGCGAGGTGCAGGAAGCATCGTTTAGCGTGCTCAAGCCTGGCGGCATTCTGGTTTCCATCATTGCACCGCCGTCGGAAGAAAAGGCCAAGGCCCACAACGTCCGCAGTGCGTTTATCTTCATCGAGCCCAATGCCGAGATCCTGCAGGAGCTGGCACGTCTGGCAGACAGCGGTCATCTGCGCCCGGTCGTGTCGGCCGAGTTCGCGCTGAAGGACATCGCCAAGGCCCATGAGGCAAGCGAGTCCGGCCGTACAGTAGGCAAGATCGTCATCCACGTCGGACAGCCCTGATCCAGCTACTGGACGCAGGCCACGCTGCGTCCAGCCCTTTCATGGTAGTTTCATACTTTCCCTTCCCAACCCGTCTATTCTTTCCCCTCGGCAATGCTAAAACACCTAGAGCCTGTCTAGACCAAGGCATACAGGCATTTTGCCTTGATTCAACCTGGCACAACTTTTTCATAGAACCCAGCTCTCTTGGATGAGAACAACAAAAGGAGCGGATCAGGCACCAACACGGTTCCTTTTCTGTTTTGGCGGACTTGAACGAGTCCAGATAAGTGCACGGTAGAGACTCAAAAGGTCTGTACCCGGGCGCTTCGGATATGAGGAATACCCTCGCTATGTTCGATGTGACTGCGTCTTTGCAACAACGCTTCGCCTTACTTCACAGTCGCGCTGACACCTGGTCCCTGCGTTATGTCAGCGAAACTACCCATGCCTTGAGCGTCACCCGAAATGTCATCGATCCGCCCTTCCTCCAGAAGGACGAAGGCGCAATGGTCTATGTTCGCCTGAATGGGATCGAGACCTATACAGCAACCTCGGACCTCACCGTAGCCGGCCTTCAGAAAGCCCTCGAGCAGGCCGAGCAGTATGCCCAGGCACTGGCCCGGCATAGCCTGATCGACTTTACCGACATACCGGTGGCCACGGCCAGGGCGGATTACCTTTCGCCCAACCTGGACAAGGCCTTTCCCGATACCCGCGAATGGCTCGACATCCTGGCGGCGGAGTCTGCTTCCGTTCCGGGCAACGAGCGCTTCGTGGATTGGTCCGCCCAGCTCAACATTATCGAGACCGAGCAGATCTACCTGAACAACCACGGCGCCTGCGTACGGCAGGCCCAACGGTTTCTCTTCCCCGACATGCACGTCACCGCCTATGACGGCACCGATACACAGACCCGTACCCTCGGCTTTGGCCGCTTGGGTCAGCAAGGCGGTCGGGAAGCGGTGGAGCGCATCGGGTTGATCGGCTGCGCACCGCGCCTGGCCGATGAGGCGCTGCAATTGCTGCTCGCGCCGAACACGCCCAATGAGACGCTTGATCTGTTGCTGATGCCCGATCAGATGATCCTCCAGATTCATGAGTCCATCGGTCATCCGCTGGAGCTGGATCGCATCCTGGGCGATGAACGTAACTATGCGGGAACGAGCTTTGTCACACCCGACATGTTCGGAAATTACCGGTACGGCTCCGAGCTGCTCAACGTAAGCTTCGATCCCGACATTCCCGAAGAGATTGCCAGCTACAGCCATGACGATGACGGCAGCCCGGCGCGTAAGGAGTTGTTGATTGAAGGCGGTATTCTCAAGCGACCCTTGGGGGGTGCACTTTCACAGCGACGCAGTGGCATGACAGGCGTCGCAAACAGCCGGGCCTGCAGCTGGAACCGCCCTCCCATCGACCGGATGGCCAACCTGAACGTTGAGAATGGCGACCAGTCCCTTGCGCAGCTGATCGCCAGGATCGAGCGGGGCGTGCTCATGGCCAGCAACCGCTCCTGGTCCATTGACGACGCACGTAACAAATTCCAGTTTGGCTGCGAATGGGGGCAGATGATCGAGAATGGGCAGCTCACTCATGTTGTGAAGAACCCCAACTACCGCGGCGTTTCCGCTCAGTTCTGGCGTAGCCTGTCGGCAGTGGGCGATGCCTCGACGCGCGAAGTCATGGGTACCGCTCATTGTGGCAAGGGTGAGCCCAACCAGGCTATTCGGGTCGGCCATGCGAGTCCCGCCTGTGTGTTCAGCCACGTCGATGTATTCGGAGGAGAAGCCTGATGACTATAACCCCACTCGCCTCCACCGAAAAACCGGCCGATGTCTTCGCAGCCCTAGTGGACTGGTTGCGTACCGCCGTATCAGCTGAAGAACACTTCACGCTCTGGTACAGCGCTGAAGCATCCGATTTTGTCCGCTTCAATCATGCCAAGGTCCGACAGGCCGGCCATGTTCAACAGGCGGAGGCAACACTCAAGCTGATCCAGAGTGAGCGCCAT
Organism: Pseudomonas sp. LTJR-52; assembly: GCF_003691465.1. NCBI lineage: Bacteria > Pseudomonadati > Pseudomonadota > Gammaproteobacteria > Pseudomonadales > Pseudomonadaceae > Pseudomonas > Pseudomonas sp. LTJR-52. The sequence continues at coordinate 1,104,034 of NZ_CP033105.1, read as the reverse complement.
GCCAGCTTCAAAGTAACGCTATCAGGTAACCCTGCGGCCGACCGCAGCGCCCTGCAGGATGCGCTGGCTTCATTGCGCAAACTCGTGGCGGCCCTGCCGGCAGATCCCTATTTGCTGATGGACACCAGCCCCTGGCGCAGTGAAAACATCCAGTCGGGTGATCTTGCCTCAGCAGGGGAAATCGCCGAGCAGGTCAGCACACTAGCGGGTGCTCAGGACCTTGTAGGCTTCTATGCCGGCGGCCCTGTCTATCGCGGCTTTGCCAGCTCATGGGGCAGCCTGGGTTGGCACGAAGCCAGCAGCTGCACCTTTGACTGGAGCCTTTTCGAGCCGAAGGGCAATGCCGTCAAATCCATGTATGCCGGCACTTCCTGGGATCGCGAACAGGTAGCCGCACAGATGGACAGCGCCCAGCGTCAGCTTGCGCACTTCAACAAGCCAATCCGGCAGCTTTCGCCCGGTGAGTACCGTGCATACCTTGCTCCAGCGGCCTTGAACGAGGTGGTAGGCCTGCTGAATTGGGGCAGTTTTTCTGCTCGGCAACTGGCAACCAAGCGGAGTGCACTGCAAAAACTGCACAGTGAACACATGCTGCTCAGCCCATTGGTAAGCTGGACGGAGCAGGCATCTGGCTCACTGGCTCCTGCGTTCACCCCGGCCGGGTTCCAACGGCAGGACCAGCCGCTCGTCGAGGCTGGCAGGATGGTTGGCCAGCTCGTCAGCCCGCGCAGTGCACGTGAGTACGGTCTGACGCAGAACGGCGCCGGCAATGGCGAAAGCTCACAATCGCTGGTGATGAAAGCTGGGGATCTGGCTGATGACGCCATTTTGAAAACCCTGGATACCGGGCTGTATATCGGCAATCTCTGGTACCTGAATTATTCGGATATCACCGTGGCTCGTCTGACCGGCATGACGCGCTTTGCCTGTTTCTGGGTAGAAAATGGAGAGATCGTCGCGCCAGTCAGTACGATGCGCTTTGATGACAGCGTCTTCAATTTCCTGGGCTCCAGCCTGAAAGCCGTGACCCAACGGCGCGACCTGTGCGTCAGCGACAGCACCTACGGTCAGCGACATACCGACTCAACCCTGTTGCCCGGCGTTTTGACCAGCCGATTCACGCTCACGCTCTAGCTTATCCCCGCCTTGCCCGGTCGCCTCCTCCCATAGCAGGTAACCGGGCCGTTTTCGCTGTGATTGTTGCTGATCTTTCGACGTAGCCAGGACTATCCGATGTCTGACGATCCCGCTGAACCCCTGACGATTCCACCCGGCACGCCGCGGGCGTTTATCTGGCATTACAACCGGCTGTATCCAGGCTGGAATATAGCCATCGTTCTGCTGCAACTCTGTGCAGCGGCCTGTACCACACTGATTCCCTATGCCATCGGTGAAATCACCGGCGCTGTCAGCCAGGGACTCTGGAGCAGCACCGATGTACTGGAGGCCTGCCTGCCCTACCTTCTGCTGCTGGCCGGATTGGCATTAGGTGAAATGCTGTTCTCACGCACCATGAGTATCTGCATGATCATTGTGCGGCCGATGCAGAAACGCCGGGTCACCGGCGATCTTTTCGCCTATCTGCAACAGCACTCCCACCGCTATTTCAGCGAACGGTTTGCTGGCAGTCTGTCCCAGCGCATCAGTGAAGCCAGCGTGGGACTGCTCGAAATCAACTATATGGCCGTGGTGGAGCTTATGCCGATTGCGGTGACACTCATCGGCTCGCTGTTGTTGCTGGCTACGGCGTCCGTCTGGTTGAGCCTGAGCCTTTTGGCCTGGATGCTCATCTATGTGACGGCGTCCTATCAGATGGCCAGACGTGCTCAGGTGTTTGCCCATGCCCATGCGGAAGCACGCAGCACCACCTCCGGCAAAGTAGTCGATGCTGTCACCAACCTGAGCAGCGTTCGGCTTTTTGCCAGAAACCAGTATGAGCGGCAGTACCTGGACCGTTATCTGTCCCGGGAAAAGCAGGCGGCCCGTCGCTCGTTCTTCTTCATGGAACGGGTACGCTGGTTTCAGGATGCCATGGCTTTAGTTCTGCGGCTGGGCCTGATCATTCTGGCCTTGTATCTTTGGCACATAAAGCGAATCGATGCGCTCAGTTCGTCATGGTCGCCAGCCTTGGCTTATTGATCGTGGCCAACGCCAAATACCTGAGTTATCAGTTCCTGCACTTTTTTGAGTCGAGCGGCAATATTCAGAACAGTGTTGATACCTTAATAAAACCCCATGAATACCCGGACCGAGAAACGGCACAGGACATAAAAATCGAGCGCGGCGATATTGAGCTTGAAAATGTGACGTTTGGATATTCGGCCACCCACCCCATACTCCAAAACTTCTCACTCAAAATACCGGCCGGACAACGCGTGGGAATAGTAGGGTATTCCGGCTCAGGAAAGTCCACATTATTAAACTTGTTACTTCGCCTATATGAACCGCAAGAGGGCAATATCCGAATTGACGGCATTGAAATACGCGACATGACATATGAGTCGCTTTACCGACAAGTAGGTCTCATTCCCCAGGAGCCTGGTTTATTTCATCGCACGTTGAGTGAAAACATCGGATATGGAAAAGAAAAAGCCAAACAGGATGATATTGAAATAGCGGCACGCCGTGCACATGCCCATGATTTCATTAAACACATGGAGCAGGGTTATGAAGCATTGGTAGGTGAGCGTGGCGTTAAACTCTCCGGCGGGCAACGGCAACGTATCGCCATTGCCCGGGTACTGATAAAAAACGCTCCGATTCTCATTATGGATGAAGCGACATCCAGTCTTGATTCGGAGACGGAGCGCCTTATTCAAAACAGCCTTGATGGAATCATGGGTAATAAGACCGTTCTGGTCGTTGCACATCGTCTATCCACCATTGCCCACTTGGATCGAATCCTGGTGATGGATAAGGGGCGAATTATCGAAGACGGCAGCCACCATGAGCTCCTGGCCAGGAAAGGTGCCTACGCCAGGCTTTGGGCCCATCAGGCAAATGGTAGCTTTGGTGTGGAAATCACAGCGACCGAGGATGAAGTCGCCTCGGTAAAGTAATACGTCCTGCAAGCTTTCCTTCCGCTTAACCGTGCCTTAGCCAAGGCGCGGTTCGTTTATAACCTCATCACTACTTATTTTAATTAGTTATCAAACGATACGGCATACTCGCAATTTGACAAATAAAATTTAATGACCAACCAGTCACATCAAGGACACTTATCATCAACTTATAACATATTTAATGAGTTATTAGATGGCTTCAGTTTAGTCTCACCCTGCCTGCTCTAAAAAAGAGATGACCGCACACAAACAGTGCAGTTACACAACAAAAAATGTATCTGAGTTGACACCAAAAAGTCGCTTGACCGTATAAATGTTCCAATTTTGCGACCATTCAGTAGCCATTCAGAAATTTGATACATTTTCGTTACATTGGCACATGCATTGCTCAGTAAAAGACGTTGATGATTCTCACCAACCCGCTGGGAATTAAGATGAAAACAACAACGCCGTACTTATCGGATTGCCTCAATGTGCTGAACGCACTTTTGGTAACTAAGGGCCAAAAGCCCTGTTCGACTGATGCAGCCAATACTACAACGTAAGCAACGTCCTAACTAATTACGACGCGCTGTTACTTGGAGCGGGCCTTTATTGGCTCGATGGCTTCGTGTTGTCGATTTAATGCAGAGGACGTTTGATGGGTAATGCTGTTACTAAAGTTGAAGCCGGAGGGCTTCATACCAATAAGGCGAGCCAAACTCAGGTATTAGATATACCGTTCAAACCGAACCGTTCTTCGTTACGTAGTGTATCGCGTCGAGACTTATCGCTATTGGCAGGGTTATCTCTTCTGCTTCATGGCGGTATCTGGTGGTACATCAATAACGCGCCGGCTGAACAACTGGAAACACCACCCAAGATCCCCGAAATGGTTGTGGAATTTTCTAGCCCTACGCCGCCTGCGCCGGAGCCGCCCCCGCCCCCTCCTCCGCCACCACCTCCACCGCCGCCGGAACCCGAGCCGCCCAAGGTCGAGGAGCCTGCGCCGCCACCGGTGGACGAGAATGCCGTCAAGCCACCGCCCAAGCCCGAGAAGCCAAAGCCCAAGCCGGTTGAAAAACCCAAGCCCAAGCCTAAGCCCGTGCAAAAGCCTACACCGCCTGCGCCACCCGCGCCGCAGCTAACCCCTGCGCCACCGGCTCCCAAAGCGCCGCCTGCACCGCCCGCCCCACCGGCGCCGGTCAAGGAAACCGCTGCGGTGTCAGGCCTCGCCAGTCTGGGTAATCCGCCGCCTGAATACCCCTCACTGGCATTGCGCCGGGGCTGGGAAGGCAGCGTCACCCTGCGCATCCGCGTCCTGCCCAATGGGCGTGCTGGTAGCGTGGATGTGACCAGGTCTAGCGGCAAGAAGCAGCTGGATGATGCAGCGGTAGAAGCGGTACGCGGCTGGAAATTCATACCGGCCAAGCGTGGCGACACGCCTATCGAAGGCTTCGCCACACAGACCATTGATTTCAAGCTGCCTCAATAACCAGCGGCCGCTTGTACCGACAAGACGATTTACGAGGGTAACGATATGAACAGCTCACTGACTTCCTTGATTGTTCCCGGCGTACTTTGGGCGCTGATTCTGTTTTCCGTAGTGACCTGGGCGATCCTGCTCATCAAGGGTATCCAGTTCACCAAGCAGAAAGGCGAGAACAAGCGCTTTCAAAAAGCCTTTTGGGCAGCGCCGGATCTGCTCACTGCCGCCGAGCACTCCTCGCAATACCCCGGCGCGCTGGCTCGTATCGCCAACAGCGGGTTTGCCGCACTGGTCACCACCGAGTCCCCCAAGAATACCCAGCAGCTGGCCCAGACCATCAACCGATCGGATCGCCTGGAACGTAACCTGCGCCAGCAGATCCAGAAGGAGCGGCGTGCGCTGGAAAGTGGCCTGGCGATTCTGGCCAGTATCGGCAGTACCTCGCCCTTCATCGGCTTGTTCGGCACCGTATGGGGCATCATGGAAGCCCTGCAAAGCATCGGCGCTTCCGGCTCCGCCAGCCTTGAAACCGTGGCAGGCCCTATCGGTCATGCCCTGATCGCGACCGGCGTCGGTATTGCCGTCGCGGTTCCTGCGGTACTGGTCTACAACTTCTTCCTGCGCCGCCTGAAGCTGGCCGCCGCCCTGATGGAAGACTTCGCCCACGACTTCGACAGCCTGGCCCAGCGCAGCGCCTTTGTGGTGACCCGCCAGCCGATATCCCACACCGCCGCTGACATGAGGGAGGCTAGCTAATGTCCTTTTCAACCCAAGACAGCGACGAAGTACTGAGCGAGATGAACGTCACGCCCCTGGTGGATGTGATGCTGGTACTGCTCGTGGTGTTCATCGTGACGGCGCCGCTGATGACCAATGCCATCAAGGTCAACCTGCCCAAGACCGATGCCGTGGCCCCGGCCGAGCAGAAGGACCCGGTGATCGTCAGTGTGGACAAGGACGGCAAGTTCTACCTGGACAAGTCCGAGCTGCAACCTGAACTCCTGGAGACCAGCCTCAAGGATGTGAAAGCCAAGGACCCGGAAGTGCGCGTCCGGCTGCAAGCCGATGAAGGCGTGAATTATGGGCAGGTCGCCAAGGCCATGGCGTCCATCGAACGTTCGGGCATCACCCGCATCGCGGTCATGACCTCCCGCTAGATCCCCTGCTGTACAGCCGTCCCGCTTGCGCTTGCGTAAGCGGGTTGGGGAACGGCTGCTTCAAAAAAGAGAAATCGCCCGGGAAGGCACAACCCACCGGCGCGCAGGCGGCCCATAAAGCCACACAAACAACGCCTCACCTTTGGGGATGAAAGAGTGATGATGAGAGATATAGCCAAACCGTTTGCTCCCACTCCGCTCGCCGCGGCCGTACATCGGTATCGATTCATACCGTTGTGCCTGGCCCTTGGCGTAGCACCTTTGGTCCATGCGCAGCAGGCGACGGAGGAGGAAGCGCCTGATTCGACTGCAGCTGCTGTTGCTGCTCCAGCCGTAACACCTACCGCTGCGGCGGGAACAACGCAACTTGAGCGAGTGGAAGTCACCGGTACAGCGGTACGTCGCGTAGATGCAGAAACTGCTGTCCCGGTGACAATCCTACGCTCGGAGCAATTGCGGAAAGAAGGTGTTAACACGACTGAAGAGCTGCTAACACGCATCGTTGCCAGTCAGTCTACCCAAAGCTCTAGCCAATCGGTAGGCTCTGGCACAGGGGGAGCCTCGTTTGCCGACTTGCGTGGCATTGGCTCTAACAAGACGCTGATTCTGCTTAACGGAAGACGTCTGGCCAACAACGCCATCGATGCGTCAGCCGTTGACCTGAATACAATTCCCTTTGCTGCTATTGATCGCGTGGAAATTCTGCGTGACGGCGCCTCTGCATTGTACGGTACCGATGCCATCGGTGGCGTAATCAACTTTATTACCAAGAAAAGTATTACCGAAGGACAGGTTAGCGCCAGCTTTGATAGCCCTACTCACTCTGGCGGAGGTGAAAGCCGGTCCTTTGACGGTAGTTGGGGTTTTGGTGACCTGGACAATGATAACTTTAATGTCTTTGGTGTCTTCAACTATGACAAGCAGAATAATCTTTCAGCCGCGGATCGCTCTTTTACCAAGGACTACGAGCCTGGACGTGGATTAAACAGCACCTCTGGTACGACCTATCCGGCTAACTATGGTCAGAATGGCAACTACACTAACCCCTTAGCTACTGCCGGTTGCAATGGGCCAAACCAGATCAACCCCGGTACTGGAACTTGTCGATTCAGCACACGAAACTACATCGATGCTGTTCCAGAGACTGAAAAAACATCTTTCTTCGGTAAGGCTTCTACTAAGTGGGCGGAAGATCAAACTGCCAGCGTGGATTACTTCTGGGCTCGCAATGACAATACCACCACTATTGCGCCTGCACCGCTCACTGATATCTCAGTGAATCCGGGTACAGCCTTTTATCCTGGCAATGGCATCACGCCGCTGACTCCTGGCTTTGCTCTCGACCCGACTCAGCCTGTTGATGTGAACTGGCGAGAGTCGGCAGCCGGTGCGCGTATCCAAAAGGATCAGAACACCAGCCAACGTCTGCAGCTGACATTTGACGGTAACGTCGGAGGCTGGGATTACAACATTGGTACCTCCTACAATGAAAATAAGGTTATCAGCAGCCTACGTGGCGGCTATCTAAATGATGATTTGGTTACCGAAGGCATAGCTAATGGCATCCTTAACCCTTTTGGAGAGCAAACTCAGGAGGGGATTAACTTCATTAATAACGCTGGCGTACATGGCGACTACCAGACGGCCGTAGGTCGCGTAAAAGCGATTGATGGACGCATCAGTCGTGAAATCGGTGATTGGTTCGGAGCAGGCCCTGTAGGTCTAGCACTTGGAGGTGAATTCCGTAAAGAAGAATTCCATAGCGACGTCGAGCCATTTGCAGGTTTGGTTGACAGCCTGGGGGTTGACCCTGACTCCAGCGTTTCAGGTGATCGTAACGTCAAGGCTCAGTATGCCGAGATTAACGTTCCCGTTCTGGAATCACTAGAACTAGGCGCAGCTATTCGTCACGATAAATACAGCGATGTAGGTAGCACAACCAATCCGAAATACAGCTTCCGCTTCCAACCGATTCGTGAACTGGTTGTTCGTGGTGCTTATAGCGAAGGCTTCCGTGCACCTTCACTATACGAGCTGTATAACCCTAACTACACGACCTTCACATCTGGCTTTTATGATGATCCACGCCTCTGTCCGGGTGGTACGCCTGTTGCCGGTGCCAACCCTGGTCGCGATTGTAGCCAGCAGTTCCGCAACCGTACTGGCGGCAACGAAGATCTCTCGCCAGAGAAAGCGCGTAACGTGACGTTGGGCTTTGTTTACCAGCCAGTCCGTAATTTATCAGTAGGCTTGGACTTTTATTGGATCAAGATTTCCGATCAGATCGCCGAATTTCCAGAGTCCTCTGTATTTGACAACCCAGATAGCTATGCTGATCGCTACATTCGCAATCCAGATGGCTCGCTTCAGTATATCCAAACTGGTTTGGCTAACTTGGGTAAGGTCAAGACTAGCGGCGTAGACGTAACACTGGATTACCGATTCCCTGCAACCGCCTACGGCAACTTTGGCTTATCCATGCAGGGTACTTACGTTGATCGATATGACTATCAGGAAACCATCAACGGTGCTTACTTTGACAACGTAGGTGACTTCCAGGGTATCGGTGTTATTTCTCGCTGGAAACACTCTCTGACCGGCAGTTGGAGCAAGGGTCCGTACCGTGCCTCTTTAACCAACCGCTTCCAGACGGGCTACCGCGATTACGATCCGGAAACCCATAACCGAGTGTCGTCCTACTCTGTATGGGATCTCTCAGCCGGTTACACCTGGAGCAAATCTCTGGACATCGATGTAGGCGTGAAGAATCTGTTCGATCGCGACCCGCCCTTCTCGAACCAGGCGTACACCTTCCAGAGCGGCTACGACCCCCGCTACACCGACCCACTTGGCCGCACGCTGTTCACCCGTGCGACCTATCACTTCTAACCTCTTTGTCTGTCTCCAGCCGCCTTGGCTGGAGACAGGTATGCTTCAGGACAGGACGGTATAACCACTCGTGCAGGCCCTTGCCAGTATCCCCTATCAATTAAGGTTGATTGCCTGAACCGAGCGTCAACGCGTGTCGTTCATAAGGAGTGAAGCGGTGTTTTCAACAGGGTCGATCCACACGTACAGCCGCTTGATGGTACTGCTTGTTTCCTGCCTCGTTTCATCGGCGTTATTGGCTACGCCACACAGCTACATGACGGTCTATGGCGATCCGCCCAAGTATCCCGAAGGCTTTGAGCATTTCGACTATGTGAATCCCGACGCGCCTAAAGGAGGTTCGCTCAGGCGCTCGGCCAAATCGATCGACCGTTTCAACTTCCTGCTGCCCTATCTTGATAAGGGCACAGGAGTCGAGCAAGTCGATACCTGGGTTTACGAACCATTGGCTTATCGCTCGCTGGACGAGCCCTATACGGTATATGGCCTGATTGCCGAAAAAATGGAGCGCGACCCGGACAACCGTTGGGTACGCTTTTTTCTCAACCCCAAGGCACGCTTTCATGACGGCACGCCCGTTTTGGCCGAGGATGTTCGCTTCACCTTTGAGACCTTGATGACCAAGGCAAGCCTGAGCTTTCGGCAACTGTACGGTGATGTAAAAGATGTCACCGTTGAAAGCGATCGGCAGATCCTATTTACCTTCAAGACGAACGAAAACCGCAGTCTGGCGCTGGATCTGGCGTCCATGCACATCCTGCCAGCGCACTGGTGGAAAGACCGGGACTTTGCCAACGGTAACGGCTTTGAGCCGCCGCTGGGGAGCGGACCTTACAAGGTCTCGCACGTCGATCCGGGCCGTACCGTCGCATTCGAGCGCGTCAAGGACTGGTGGGCAAAGGATCAGCCGGTGACGCGAGGGCTGTACAATTTCGACACGCTCACCGTCGACTTCTTTGCCGACACCGATGTCGCCCGCGAACTCCTGCTGGCCGGCGCGTACGACTACAACCGCGAGTACTCCGCCACAGGCTATACCATCCGCTACGACAGCCCTGCCCTGCGCGATGGGCGCTTGCAGAAAGACATCCTGGCGACGGGCAAACCTGTCCGCGCCCAGGGCTTTGTTTTCAACCTGGATAACCCCTTTTTTCAGGATCGCCGGGTCCGCCAGGCCATTGCCATGCTCTGGGATTTCGAGTGGACCAACAAACAGCTCATGCGCAGCTTTTACAAGCGCCAGCAGAGCTACTTTCCCAAGACCGAAATCGCCGCCACAGAGCTGCCGGACGCACAGGAGCTGAGTATTCTTGAACCTTTCCGGGGCCAGATCCCGGATGAGGTATTCACCCAGGTGTTCCAGGCGCCCAAAACCGATGGCTCGGGCTTTATTCGGGACAAGCAGCTCGAAGCCCTGCGCCTGCTTGAGGAGGCCGGCTGGCATCCGCAAGGCGATCAGCTCGTCAACGCCAACGGCGATCCCCTGATCTTTACCTTTCTGAATGGGCAATCCGGTTTTGAGCGAATGGTGCTGCCCTTCAAGCGGACGCTGGCCCAAATAGGTATTGGGCTGAATATTCGCAATGTGGACACAGCGCAGTACATCAACCGCACCAACAGCCGCGACTACGACATGATCGTGACCGGCTTTCCCCGGGGTGGCGATCCCAGCGCATCGCCAGGGCGAGAACTCTTTGATTATTACGGCTCCGACAGTGCCAACCGGGTTGGTAGCTCCAACGCCATGAACCTGAAGAATCCAGTCGTCGATCGGCTTATCGAAGGCGTGGCCAATGCCAGAAGCCGGGATGAGATGGTGCATTACGCCCGCGCGCTCGATCGGGTTCTGCAATGGGGTTATTACATGATTCCGCATTATTACTCGGACGGCGAGCCCAGCGTGTTCCGCAACCGTTTCGGCCGCCCCCCCATAGCACCCGCTTATGAAGAGGGGCTCGACACCTGGTGGGAAGTCAGTCCAACCCCGCTCACCCACGAGCAGATGGCCGCACGGCTACAGGAGAAACCCTGATGGCAGCCTATATTCTCAGACGCCTGCTGTTCATTGTGCCTACGCTTCTGGTCATCCTGATCGTCAACTTTGTCATTATCCAGGCGGCCCCTGGCGGCCCGGTAGATCAGGCCATTGCTCGCCTGCAAGGCATGGGCAACCAGGGCGGTATTGCAGGAGGTAGCCATGATGGAGCGGCCGGAGCCTCGTCCGGCTCGCGAGGTAGCAGAGGCCTGGACCCTGAGCTGATCAAGGAAATCGAGCGGCAGTACGGCTTCGACAAGCCACCGCTTGAGCGCCTTTGGCTGATGATCAGGAACTACGCGCACCTGGATTTTGGTAACAGCTTTTTCCGTGGTGCCAAGGTAACGGACCTGATTCTGGAAAAGCTGCCGGTATCCCTTTCACTTGGCTTCTGGGCCACACTGATCACTTACCTGATCTCGATTCCCCTCGGGATACGCAAGGCGATCCGCCACGGCAGCGCATTCGATGTCTGGACCAGCACTGCCATCATCGTGGGTTATGCCTTGCCGGCCTTTCTGTTCGCCATGTTCCTGATCGTGGTGTTTGCCGGTGGGAGTTACTTCAGCCTGTTTCCCGCCGTAGGGCTTACCTCGGAAAACTTTGACCAGCTCAGCCTCGCGGGCAAGGTACTGGACTATTTCTGGCATCTGGTACTGCCTGTTTCGGCCTTGGTCATTGGCGGGTTCGCTACCCTGACCATTTTGACCAAGAACAGCTTTCTGAATGAAATCAGCCGCCAATATGTGGTCACGGCGCGGGCCAAAGGGCTCACTGAGCGCAGCGTGCTGTACAAGCATGTCTTTCGCAATGCCATGCTGCTGGTCATTGCCGGTATTCCCCAGGCACTGATCGAGGTGTTCTTTGCCGGCTCCCTGCTGATTGAGGTGATCTTTTCGCTCGACGGACTGGGTCGCATGAGCTACGAGGCGGCGCTCTACCGTGACTATCCGCTGGTGTTCGGCTCGCTGTTCATTTTCACGCTGTTTGGCCTGCTGATCAAACTGGCCGGGGACATCTCCTACACCCTGGTCGATCCACGCATCGACTTTTCGGCGAGGAACGCCTGATGCTGACACTGTCTCCGTTAAGCCAACGCCGCTTTGCCCGCTTCAAGGCCAACCGTCGCGGCTGGTGGTCGCTCTGGATATTCTGCGCATTGCTGGTGACTTGCCTGTGTGGCGAACTCATTGCCAACGACAAACCCTTGGTGGTGGGCTACCACGGCTCGCTATATTTCCCGATATTCAAGCGTTATACCGAAACCGAGTTTGGTGGCCAGTTGCCCTTCCAGCCGGACTATCGCAGTGAGTACGTACAGAAACTGATCAAGGATCAGGGCGGCTGGATGGTCTTTCCACCCATTCCGTTCAGTGACGATACGGTGAACTACGACCTCTCCGTCCCGGCGCCCAGTGCGCCGTCGGAAACAAACTGGCTGGGCACCGACAGTCAGGCCCGTGATGTGCTGGCACGAGTAATTTTCGGCGCACGCATCTCCATCCTGTTTGCCTTGGCACTAACGGCTGTCAGCGCTGTGATCGGGATCACCGCAGGCGCCTTGCAGGGCTATCACGGGGGCTGGGTAGACCTGCTGGGGCAGCGCTTTATCGAAATCTGGTCAGGCCTGCCGGTCCTGTACCTGCTGATCATCCTGTCCGGCTTCGTGGAACCCAACTTCTGGTGGCTGCTGGGCATCATGGCGCTCTTTTCCTGGCTGGCGCTGGTAGACGTGGTTCGGGCCGAATTCCTGCGCGGGCGCAGTCTGGAGTACGTTAAAGCGGCACGGGCGCTGGGGCTGTCTGATCGCAAGGTCATGTGGCGGCATATCCTGCCTAACGCGATGACCTCCACGCTTACGTACGTTCCCTTCATCATTACCGGGGCCATTACAACGCTGACCGCCTTGGACTTCCTGGGCTTTGGCCTGCCGATCGGCACTGCGTCGCTAGGGGAGCTGGCCAACGAAGGCAAGCAGAACCTGCAAGCACCCTGGCTGGCGATGACCGCTTTTTTCGCCCTCGCCCTGATCTTGAGCCTGCTGGTTTTTATTGGCGAAGCCTTCCGTGATGCATTCGACCCGAGGGCCGTGTGATGACCGAGAATCTGATTGAAATCCGTGGCCTGAAAGTGGCTTTTTCCGGCCAGGAAGTCGTACACGGTATCGACCTGGATATTCGCCGTGGCGAATGCCTGGCGTTGGTGGGCGAATCCGGCTCGGGCAAATCCGTTACGGCCCACTCGATCCTGCGCCTGCTGCCTGCCTCCATTACCACAACCTCCGGCGGCATCTGCTACAACGGTGAAAACCTCGTGACCGCAGACGAAAAGCGCCTGCGCACCCTGCGCGGCAACCGTATCGCCATGATCTTTCAGGAGTCCATGACATCCCTCAATCCGCTGCATACTGTGGAGCGGCAGATCAGCGAGGTATTGGCGTTGCACAAGGGCTTGGGCGGCAAGCACGCGCGTGCACGAGTGATCGAGTTATTGGAACTGGTCGGCATACGCGAACCGCTCAAGCGGCTCAAGGCCTACCCGCATCAGCTCTCGGGTGGCCAGCGCCAGCGGGTGATGATCGCTATGGCGCTGGCCAACGAGCCGGAATTGCTGATCGCCGACGAGCCCACCACAGCCCTGGACGTGACCGTGCAGCAGAAGATCCTCGAACTCCTGAAGGACCTCCAGGCGCGCCTTGGCATGTCGTTGCTGCTTATCAGCCATGACCTGAACCTGGTTCGGCGCATTGCCCAGCGTGTCTGTGTGATGCGTAACGGAGTGGTAGTTGAGCAGAACAGCTGTCAGGCCCTTTTTTCCGCACCTCAGCATACCTATACCCGCACGCTGATCAATGCCGAACCCGACGGCGGGCCGGTCCCAACCAGCAGCGATGCCTCGCTGATACAGGCGCAGGATGTACGCGTCTGGTTTCCGCTGCCCAAACCGTTGTTCAGCCGCCAGCGCCACTATGTCAAGGCGGTAGACGGTGTGAGCTTCGAGCTAAAGAAAGGCCGTACCCTGGGCATCGTGGGCGAGTCCGGCTCAGGCAAGTCCACCCTGGGCCAGGCGATTCTGCGACTGGTGCAGGCCCAGGGCGGCATTCGCTTTCAGGGGCAGTCGATCGAAACCTTCAACGCCAGGCAGATGCGTCCGCTTCGTCGCCACATGCAGGTTGTGTTTCAGGACCCGTTCGGCAGCCTGAGCCCACGGATGTCCGTCGAGCAGATCATCCGTGAGGGTTTGGATATCCATGAGATCGGCACACCCAAAGAGCGGGAATCGGCGATCATTCGGGTCTTACAGGAAGTAGGTCTCGATCCTGAAACACGGCACCGCTATCCTCATGAGTTTTCGGGCGGCCAACGCCAGCGTATCGCCATCGCGAGGGCGCTTGTGCTGCAACCCGAGCTGATATTGCTGGACGAGCCCACGTCGGCTCTGGATCGTACCGTTCAAAAGCAGGTTGTCGACCTGTTGCGTAACCTACAGGCGATCCATGGGCTAACGTATCTGTTCATCAGTCACGATCTGGCCGTGGTTCGGGCATTGGCCCATGATCTGATTGTCATCAAGGATGGCAAGGTCGTGGAACACGGCGAGGCCTGCCGGATCTTTCAGGCGCCACAACACCCGTATACTCAGGAATTACTGGCGGCGTCGGTCGCACCATTGGAACGCTCAGGCGAGATCGTTGACCGACAACGGGCCTGAATCAAGGAGGACTCATGACCATTACCCTACGCGCTATCCGCGAGAGCGATGCCGAGGCTTTGGCATCGATTCTGAACCAGCCGGGCACGCGCCGGGGTACGCTGCGCCTACCCTACCGACCCACTCAGAGCATGAGCGACTGGATCAAGCAGTACCCCGCTGAAGACGTTCGGGTACTGGCCGAACAGCAAGGCAACGTGTTGGGCTTTGCAACGCTCAACCGTATGAAAGGCCGGCGGATTCATGTGGCGGAGCTGGTCATTGCGGTTGGGGATGACCACACTGGTAAAGGCGTGGGAACCCAGCTGATGGCGGCGCTGATCGATGCCGCCGACAACTGGATGAACCTCAAGCGTGTTGAGCTGACGGTATACACGGATAACGCGCCGGCTATCGCCCTGTATGAAAAATTCGGCTTTGTTCACGAGGGCACTCAGATCGCCTATGCCTATCGTGACGGTGCCTACGTGGATGTCTATTGCATGGCCCGGGTGAGAGCATGAAGGATGTGGTAAAGGGCGCGCTGCTGGCACTGGCCGTGTTGCTCCAAGGTTGTGAACCCACCGAAAAGGCAGCCGAAACGCAAACGCCAGCCGTCCCGAAAGTGGACATCGCAACGGTTACGCCCTCGACGGAGCCGCTGACCACGCGTCTCACCGGCCGGATGGAGGCCTATCGTACGGCGGAAGTCCGTGCCCGCGTGGAAGGTATCGTGGAGGCTCGCACCTACCAGGAGGGCCAGGAGGTCAAAGCCGGTACGTTGCTGTTTCGTATCGACCCGGCTCCGCTCAAGGCCGAGTTGGCGGCGGCAGAAGCCGAGCTGGCCCAGGCACGGGCGGCTGCCGATGCCGCTGAAGACATTGCCAAACGCTCCAGACAGTTGATGGCCGATGAGTCCATCAGCGCCCAGCAGTACCGCAAGGATTTCTTTACAGAGAAGCAGGCACGGGCAACCGAGAAAGCCGCCGAAGCCAAGGTACAAAGCGCCCGCCTGAAGCTCGCCTATGCCAACGTGACCTCTCCGATTGCCGGCCGTGCACGCCGGGCCGAGGTCACCGAGGGTGCATTGGTCGGTCAGGATGAAGGCACCAAGCTAACTACAGTCGAACAGATCGACCCGATTTATGTGAATTTTGCCCAGCCCATGGCTGATTCCCTGGCGCTCCGGCAGAGCCTTCAGCAGGCCGACAAGCGCGAGAAGCCCATCCTGCGCCTGCGACTGAGCAATGGCTCGACCTACCCCTTGAACGGCACCCTGCTCTTCTCCGATTGGGCCGTGGATGAAAAGACCGATACGGTAGCCATGCGGGCTGTGTTCGATAACCCCGACCATCTGCTGCTGCCCGGAATGTATGTGCAGGTCGAGCTGCAGCAGCCCGGCCAGACGCAGGCCGTTCTTATTCCCCAGCAGGCCCTGACACGCACCCGTGAAGGCGCCTATACCATGGTTGTCGACGAGACCAACCACGCCCACAGCCGCCCGATTTCCGCCGATACGCTCGAAGGCAATCAATGGCGCGTCACCGACGGTCTGAAAGCTGGCGAGCGGGTCATCCTCAGTGGCAGCGCCCTGAAGGACGGTCAGGCCGTAGAGCCCAAGCAAGCCGCCCTGACGACCCAGCCCGTCGCCTCAAAAGAGTAAGCGCAGACCATGTCCTCGTTTTTCATTGCCCGCCCGGTGTTCGCCTGGGTCGTCGCCATCATGATTTTTCTGGGCGGCGGCCTCACGGCGCTGCGTCTGGCGGTAGAGCAATACCCCAACGTCTCGCCTCCGCGGGTAGGCATACAGGCCTATTACCCAGGCGCATCAGCCGAGGTTATCGAGCGCACTGTCACCTCGGTGATCGAACGCGAGCTGAGTGGTATCGAGGGACTGCTGTACTTCGCCTCCGACAGTACCGCCACGGGCGAGGTAGAAATCGGCCTGTCCTTCGAGCCGGGCACCAATCCGCAGATCGCTTCCATTGAAGTGCAGAACCGCATCAAGCGCGTCGAGGAGCGTCTGCCGGAAAGCGTGCGGCGCCAGGGCATCGAAGTGGACAAGAGTGGTGACAACGACCTGCTGTTCGTCACGCTCCTGGCAGACAACCCGAACGTCACACATATCCAGATGGGCGACTACGCCACCACCGTGGTACGCCCTGCCCTGCTGCGCGTGCCCGGCGTAGGCAAGGTAGAGGTCTATAGTCCCGAATACGCCATGCGGATCTGGCCGGACGTCCACAAGCTCACCGCCATGGGCGTGACCACTTCAGATATGGTCAGCGCCATCAACCGCTACAACGAGCGCATTACCCTCGGCGCCATTGGCACGCCTCCGGTGCCCGCCAATACCACACTGACGGCCCCGCTGACGGTTGAGGAAACCCTCGATACGCCGCAGTCCTTTGGCGCGGTTCCCTTGCGAGTCAACCCGGACGGGTCGGCCCTGCGCATTCAGGATGTGGCCCGTGTCGAGCTGGGCGGCAACTACTACACCTATCCGTCTTACGTGAACGGCAGGCCTTGCGGCGCCATTTCCATCAAGCTTGCCCCCGGCGCCAACGCGCTTAGCACGGCGCAGGCGGTCAAGGCCACACTGGCGGAGTTGTCCCAGCAGTTCCCACCGGGCATGCACTACCAGACGGCGTTCGATACGACGACCTACGTGCATATGTCCATCGTGAAAGTGGCCTATACGCTGATCGAGGCGATGGTGCTAGTCTTTCTGGTCATGCTGGTGTTTCTGCAAAACCTGCGCGCCACGCTGATCCCGTCCATCGTGGTACCAATAGCCCTGGCCGGCACCTGTGGCGCTATGTTGGCACTGGGTTTCTCCATCAACGTGCTGACCCTGTTCGGCATGGTCCTGGCTATCGGGATTCTGGTGGATGATGCCATCGTAGTGGTGGAAAACGTCGAACGCATCATGCGCGAGGAAGGACTGGCGCCCCGTGAGGCAACGCTCAAGGCCATGCAGCAGATCAGCGGCGCTATTGTGGCAATTACGCTGGTACTCACTGCCGTGTTCATCCCGATGGCGTTTTTCGAGGGCGCTACGGGCTCGATCTACCGGCAGTTCTCCGTGGCGCTGGCCGTGCCGATGGCCTTCTCGGCATTTCTGGCGCTCACGCTGACGCCCGCCCTGTGCGCAACGCTGCTCAAACCGGCAGTGTCCCATACGCTCAGCCTGGGCAAGGTGGGCCGCTGGGCGGCTTCCCTATCGGCAGGCTATCAACGCAGCCTGGGCGGTGTCCTGAATCGCCCGGTGCGCTTCGTGCTGCTGTATCTCGTTCTGCTGGCCGTGCTGGCGCTTCTGTTCAGCCGCCTGCCCGGCTCCTTTGTGCCGAACGAAGACAAGGGCAGTTTTGCCACTGTCGTGCTGCTTCCCACCGGCTCGACGCAGGAAATGACGCATCAGGTGGTAGAGGAGGTACAGGCCTATCTGCGCAGCGACCCTTCGGTCGGCCAGCTCTTCACCCTGCAGGGCTTTAGTTATTTCGGCGGCGGCGAGAATGCCGCCATGATCTGGCCAAGCCTTAAAGATTGGTCCGAGCGCAAGGCCCCTGACCAACATGTGGATGCCATTATCGCGCGGCTGAATCAGCATTTCGCCGATGGCTCTTCGTCTATTCCCAACGTCACTATCCAGGCGCTGAACACTCCGCCCCTGCCCTCCATGGGGCGCACGGCGGGTATCGACATGCGCCTGCAGGATCGCGCAGGGCTAGGACATGAAGCGCTGATCGCGGCAAAGGACAAGCTCCTGGCACTGGCACGGCAGAATCCTGTATTCGCCACCGCCACCTACTCGGGGCAGGACGACACGCCGCAGCTCAAGGTCTCCATCGACCGCTTGAAAGCCCAAAGCATGGGCGTCTCGGTGGATGAGATCAATTCGACCATGGCGACCCTTTACGGCTCGCTCTATGTGGGAGATTTCATCCATGACAATCAGGTCCGCCGAGTCGTCATCCAGGCCGAGGGCAAGGACCGGCAACAACCTGACAGCCTGCTCCAGGCTCGCGTTCGTAATGCCGACGGCGAGATGGTGCCGCTAAGCACCTTCGTGACGCTTAGATGGACGGTGGGCACGATGGCTATCGAGCACTTCAACGGCTTCCCGTCGCTCTCCATCAACGCCACACCGGCGGCGGGCTACAGCACCACCCAGGCGATGGACACCATGGCACGCCTGGTAGGTGAGCTACCCACCGGCGTCGGCTACGAATGGGCAGGCCAGTCCTATCAGGAGCGGCTGTCCGGGGATCAGACACCTCTGCTGTTCGGTCTGTCCATTCTGGTAATCTTCCTGTGCCTGGCGGCGCTCTACGAGAGCTGGTCGGTACCTTTTGCGGTCATCCTGGCGATTCCGCTGGGCATCATCGGTGCGGTCATGGCCACTACGCTGCGCGGACTGCCGGACGACCTGTACTTCAAGGTCGGCCTCATCACCATCATGGGCCTCACTGCCAAGAACGCCATCCTCATCATCGAAGTCGCCCGCGAACTCCAGCTTGAGGGCACTCCCTTGCGTCAGGCCATTCTGGACGCCGCCCGGATGCGCCTGCGCCCTATTGTCATGACGTCCCTAGCCTTTATGTTCGGCGTGCTGCCCCTCATGTTTTCCCAGGGCCCGGGATCGGCCAGCCAGCACGCCATTGGCACCAGCGTTTTCGGCGGCATGCTCTCGGCCACGCTGCTGACCCTGTTTTTCGTCCCGCTCCTGTATGCACTGGTCATGCGCTTCAAACGGCGCACGACCTCTGCTGCGTCTTCCGCCCCTACGGACAGGACGGCGCATGAGCTTACGCCCTGATGCGCCGCTTTTGCTCTGGTTTCGCAACCTATAGGTCCTGCCAAACACTTGGGTTTCCAGTGGGCGGTAGACCGGTTGATCTGGCTTTTAAAGAATGAGCCGCTCGGCTGCTAACCGGCTTGCTCGGCCAGGATCAGTCGCATGCCAATGACATCCACATCCGAGCGCAGCTCCACTGGTTTGAAGCCGAGCTTGTGGTACAGCGACTGTGCCACGGCATTGTCCCGGTAGACGCGCAGCGTAACCATGGAAGCGCCTGTGTCCGCCACAGCCTGCCGAATCAGTTGCTCGCACAACTGCTTGCCATAACCGTGGCCCCGCCAGTCAGGCGAGACGATAATGCGGCACAGGTGGACGGTATCGGGCGAGACGGTTCGGTATTGCCCAAAGGCAAGCGGCCGGTTGACGCCCTCTACCAATGAAAAGCTCTTACCGGGCACCTCCAGCAGTTCCGGCAACTCAGTGGCGGTGAACGGATATCTAAGTTGGGGCCCTGCCCAGCGTGCGCAGGCGTCAGCCGTAGGCACCCAGGCAACCAGTGCCTCGTAATCACTGGGAATCGGTGCGCTTAGTGTGGCAGTCATGGTGCAAACCTCCTCTTAGGCCTGCCGGGCCATCAACAGCTTTACGCCCAGCCCTACGAATAACACGCCGCTGGCCCGCTTGATCGCCGTGACCCAACGGCTCGCGGAAAGCCGCCTGCTGAGCCTGGACACACTGAAGCAATACACACAGTGTACCGTCACGACAATCAAGGCGATGGTCAGGTACATCGTGGTGAACTGTACAACCAATGACCGTCCCGGCTCGATGAATTGCGGCAAGAAAGCGGAAAAGAAGATAAGCGTTTTCGGATTGCTGATTGATACCAGCAGCGCTTCGCCAAAAACCTTGGGCGACGAGACACGGGGCGCACTGGCTGGTGTGACCGTAGACGATCCGGGCTGACGTTTGAGCAGCTGCACAAAACCAAGATAGATCAGATAAGCCGCTCCGATCAGCTTCATCGCCAGAAACGCCATCGGCATGGCTGCCACCAGAGCGCCTATGCCAAGCGCCACAAGAATGATCACGAATAGCTGCGCCGTCAGGTTACCTGCCAGGGTCGCCAGCGTTCCCCGTGCGCCATAGCGCAAGGTATTGCGAATGACCAAAAGGACGTTGGGCCCGGGAGAAAGCGTTGTTACCAGGTAAGCAACACAAAAGACAAACCAGACATGCAGCGTCATGGAGCTCTCCACAGGATCACAGATGTTACCGCATCACTATCGTGACACTTTACCTGCCCTGCCAAGAGAATGCTGAAGTTCGAGCTCGGTTGATGAGAAGGTTAAGACCCTCATTTCAGGTCAGGCCCTTTATGTACTCAGTGAGAGCCTTTTTGTGTAGCCCTTAGGGCATACATCAAGCGATACGGCATGATGATCAAGACGTCAAAACCCAGAATTGGCAAGGATAGTCAGTCGCTCGTCACTGACACCTTATCTACGTAAGCAAGTAGCTCAGGCCACGGTAGCGGTTTTGCGAATAGATAACCTTGCGCCTCGTCGCACTGAGCTTTGCAAAGGAGCTCCAAGGTCTCCTTGTCCTCTACACCCTCTGCGACGACATAGAGCCCTAGCGCATGGGCCATGTCCGATAATGCCTTCATGAACCCTGATGAATTGGACTCACAACCATTGGGTGCGATGAACGTACGATCCAGTTTGACAACATTGATAGGAAATTGGCGCAGATACGATATGCCGGCATGTCCCGTTCCGAAATCATCAACCGCCAATAGTACACCGAGTGATTTCAAGTCCTCCATGGCCAGGGCTGATGCTTCGATGTCGTGAATGAAAGCGCCCTCGGTCAGTTCGAGCTCCAGCTGCTCTGGCGACAGGCCTGCTTGATTCAAAGCACTTTTGACCTTCTGGGTCAGATTGGAGCACATCAATTGTTTGGGCGACAGGTTTACTGATACGCACAGGGCGTAACCCATACGCAAACTTAAGGTCTTTATGTCAGCGCAGGCTTGTCTTAGCACCCAGGCTCCGATTTCGTTAATCAGACCGGTCTCTTCAGCGATTGGAATAAAATCTAATGGCGAAACCAGGCCGCGCTCCGGGCTTTTCCAGCGGATCAGGGCTTCGAAGCCCTTGAGTTTCTCATCGGGTAAACTGACCCTCGGTTGGTAGTAGAGTACGAACTCGCCTCGGTCAAGCGCGCCTTGAAGAGCAATCTCCAATGCCATGCGGTCTTTCATGGCAGTGCTCATTTCTTTTGAGAAGAAGCTATAGCGATTCCCTCCGTCTGCCTTGGCCTTGTACATAGCGATGTCAGCATTTTGTATAAGAATGTCGTTACGCTGACCGTCATCTGGGTACAGGCAGATCCCAATTGATGCATTAGAAAAAAGCTGATTACCACCAACGTATACGGGTAAGGCAACAATGCCCAACAATCTTTTTGCCAGTAATTCCGCCGAAGTTTTTCCATCATTGGCATGCGCTACGATTATGAACTCATCCCCACCCAGACGAGCGACTAGGTTACCTGTCAGAAGCGCGTCCTGCAGGCGCTTGGCAATGATGCAGAGCAGCTCGTCACCTGCCTTGTGCCCCATCGAGTCATTGATGCGCTTGAAACGATCGAGGTCAATTAGCATGATTGCGATACGCTCGGTGGGCGAGGTGAAATCGAGTAGCTCCTGCAAATGCTCGTTAAGGTATGCTCGGTTAGGCAAGCCCGTCAGAGCGTCGTATGTAGCCATGTGACGGAGACGGTTCTCGGACTGCTTGCGTTCGGTGATATCCACGTAACTACCTGCCCATTCTTTGACCGCACCCGAGGAGTCAAGAATGGGCACAGCGTGCAACTCCATTTCTCGGAACTCGCCATCGGCACGCTTCAAACGCACCTCGGTGTGAATAGGGGTAGCCTCGTGGCGCATACGGGAAACTAGATTTAGCATAATGTCGCGATCATCTGGATGAATCGCATTGAGCCACCCCATCCCATCCACTTGTTCGGGAGTGAAGCCTGTAAATCTGGCCCACTCGAGCTGAGGCGTAAAGACTTCGACGTCTTTGGACGTTGTCCAGACGATGGCATTCGTTGCGTTCACCAATGAGCGGAAGCGCAACTCAGCCCTGTTTCGCTCTTGTGTCTCACGATAGCGCTCGATAATCAGTGAAGCGGTATTGGCCAATAGCTCTATCGAGTAAAGCTCCCAGTCGGTGGGGCTTCTCATTTTTCGGCTATAAAGCGCCATTATCCCCTGCACAGTGCCTTTGGTTGAGAGCAGAGGTACTGACCAACAGGAGCGAAATCCGTAGGGTGATACCAAGTGAGAAAACTGACGCCAGCGTTCGTCATTCTCGATATCTGTAGCGATTATTGTCTTGGCAAAAAATGCAGCGGCCCCACAGGAACCAACATCTGGTCCAATGGCTAAGCCATCAAGCGATAGACTGTATTTAGCTGGCAATGATGGAGCCGCGCCGCTTCTTAAATGCTTCTGATCCGTATCGAGCAGCATAATGGACGACACTACCTTGCCACCAATTTGCTCCTCGGCCAGATTGCACAAAAGCTCAAGGACCTCTTTCAGCGGAGCGCTGGTCATGGCTAGCTCAAGAGCTTGCCTTTGACCTTTGGCGATGATGTCGGCACGTTTACTCTCAGTAATGTCTTGAGTAAATCCATACAACCGCTCGATGCAACCAGCTTGTCCCTCCGAGCAGCCGTTGACAGCAATCCAGCGTATGTCACCCTGACTTGTGACAAAGCGGCATTCGTAGCGAAAGCGGTTGGCCTTGAGCAAGATGCTTTTAGTAATACGCTTGGCCACGTCCCTGTCTTCAGGGTGCAGAGCCTCGAAAAAGAGTTCTATGCTGCCTATATCTTTGAATATCCCCGGGTCGGTCGAAAAGGTCAGTCTCCCCGTCTGGATATCTAGCTCCCACTCGTGAACGTCGTTTTTGCCGAGCGCAAAATGGAAACGTTCTGGAATGTTTGCAAGTAAACGATTAAGAGCTGCGGTTATAGACATGCTCAATCTGCACCAAAATATAGGTAAAGTTATAGATACGCTGGAAGTGAATCAGTGCCCGAAAACGTGATACGCAGGCTGTATACGTCTTCATCCATTTGGCATCTCACTCTTACGCACTTACTTTGTTCAACAAGCAGCAAAAAGCTACTAGATCGATATAGGCTGTGACTGTTCCCTGCCGTGTCGGATGAAGATTTCAATTCTTCAGGCTGCAACCGGTGCGGGATTAAATTTACGCAAGCCTCTATTGGCAGAAGCGACAGACCTTGGCTTTAACTTCTCTTTTAACGTCAGTTCAATACATATGCCGTAATGAGTAATAGCCTTCGCCTCAACGTACCCAGTATTTCTAAGGACAACGACATTCGAGTCGTTGTCTAGGTCTAGCATTTTTTTGCAGGCGGCACATAGCAGTACGGGTACATGGGTAGTCTCGCTTGTATCGGTCTGATCCAGTGGTATCTCCCATGCAGGCTGAACCTTGATAGGTATGCCTGCTAAGGGACAGCTGATGCTGGCGACACGACCGAGGTACTCTGAGCCCATGCCGATGATGAAATGGATTTTCGCGGCCATCTGAAGCTGACACGAGTCACCGTCGTCAAGATGCGGCCGCCATGGGAAAGGCTGGTCCGCTATACCCTCTACTAACGGCTCATCCAGTCTACGATCTTGTAGAGAAGCTACACACTGATAGCTAGGGATCACTGATCGAATCGCACGTAAAGGAAAAGCAAGAAACGGCTCGGCCAGCACCGCTGGGGTAATGGAGCATACCCACGCCTGGTGGGCTGATAGGGATAAACTGCGTATTCAGTTTGAACGCGGGCTCGATATTCACCGAACCTTGTTATCCCTAGCCTGCAGCTTCATCTGTCTACATTCATTGGAGGGGGTTTGTTAGCGGCTCTAAGAGCCAATGACTGTTTTAGATTACCTTATGTGTTACCCAGGCGCCCCAGAAAAGGCTACTGAAAAAACGCTGGAAGTCACTAAATCCAGCTTCATACAAAAGGCCCTGAACGGCGGACTCGGAATGAGGCGGATCTGCTCCTTGTAAAATTTTGCCGAGCTTGGCTCTGACCTCATCTGCAGTAGCACCCTGCTGCCGCCAGCGCTCACCCCATACCTTGAGCAAAAATGGTTGATCTGCATAGGCATAGTGGTTAGCTGCCACAACCAGCGGGGCACCCGCTTTCAAGCGAGTCTGGATCGAGCGCAGCAACTTTTTCTTGGGATCATCTCCCGGAATATGATGCAGCACACCGATCAACGTCGCAGCGTCATATGCCGTATCGGTTGGTAGATCCTCAACCGTGCCCAACAGCAATTGAACCTTATCCATCAGCCCATGTTTTTTTAACTGCTCGGCTGCGGTCTCCAGCATGGATGGCGATGGATCAACAGCAACGAAGCTCCACGTTGGCTCAAGGGCCGACAGCGATATGATTTCTTGAGCAGTACCTCCCACGCCAACGACTAAGATACGTGCAGAAGTTATATTTCCAAGACTGGCTGTAAGAACACAGGCAGCTAGATCATGACAGGCTTCATAACCAGCAAGAGCAATTCGGCTCTGTTGTCCATATTCATTAGCGCGGGATGAGTCAAACTTTGCAGCAGGATTTTCAGTGCTGTGGTCCATAGAGATTCTCCAGTTCTCAAGACACTCTATGGCCAATTGTTCAATAAATAAAAATCGGTTTTTTTATATTATCCATTCCTCTTGGGAATGGATAATACTTGGTTGCGCTCATTAGAGAGTTTTGTTAACCGCTCTTGATATAGCTGCAAGGCAGAGGATTACCTTATCCAGGCTTGGAAGGTAGCGGATGGAGACATCTACGATGCCTCCATCCGGTTAGTCATTACCGGAACGGTATCACTACTGCTTTTTAGGTGCGACACTTGCCTCATTGAGTATTTTAGCCAACACCCGTTGAGTAAAGGGTTTTGCCAGCTTTGGTAGTGCTGTATCTGTATAAGAAGACAGATCGACATAACCACTCATAAGCAGGATTGGCAAATCAGGCCTTTCACTTCTTACCATTTCGGCTAGTCGCGTCCCGCTTATCTCCGGCATGACCAGATCAGTTAGCAGGACATCAAGGCGAGGCTCCTGCCTTAAGATTTCCAATGCGGCAGTACCTGTGGCAGCACTGAGCACGGTGTGACCGAGATCTTCCAGCATCGCTACGGTATTTCTCAGAACAAGCGTGTCGTCATCCACCACAAGGATTTTTAACGATTTGTCTGACGGTTCGGCGCTGTTTAAGCCCTTATCAATAGCGAGAGCGGGCTGATTGATGATGAACTCCACTTCAGCTGTAGGGAGCCATAATTCAATCGTTGTACCCTGCCCTTGTTTACTGTTAATCAGAAGTTGTCCCCCCGATTGCTCAGCCAACCCCAGCGCCATGGAGAGCCCCAAGCCTGTGCCCTTGCCAACGGCCTTTGTTGTGAAAAAGGGCTCGGTAGCTCTGGCTTGGGTTTCTTTATCCATGCCTTCTCCCGTGTCGGTTACAGAAAGGCAGACATAGCGACCAGGCTTTAAACGGCTGAGGGAAGCATGGTTTATGCTCCGCTCTATGGCGGTAAGGCTAATCGTACCGCCCTCTGGCATAGCATCTCTTGCGTTTACCACAAGATTCAACAGAACCATTTCCAGCTGATGACCATCCACGTAAGCTTTGGACAACGTGAGGGGAAAGTGGATGTCAATCTGAGTACCATCCCCTACCGAGCGCTCAAATAATTGACTCATACCGCGAATAAGGTCCGGCACATCAACAGCTGCGGGGCTAAGTTGCTGTTTGCGAGCAAAGCCTAGCAAACGTTGCGTGAGGTTAGCTCCACGCTCAGCCCCAAGCAGAGCGTTTTCGATCAGCGCAAGCCCTTTAGGATCATTTACCAGGCGTTTGCGCAAAAGCTCAAGATTACCCATGACCACCGCCAATAGATTGTTGAAGTCATGCGCGACGCCACCCGTTAGTTGGCCTATGGCTTCCATTTTCTGGGACTGCCGCAAAGCCTCTTCAACCCGTTTACGCTCGGTAATATTGATAAGGCCGCCTAAAACATACAGGAAGGCGCCTTGTTCATCTTGCTCGATGCGTGCAGAGACCAATACGTCCAGAACCTCATCTGCACGAGTAACTACCCGGCACTCAAGATCCTTAATCTCACCTGTTTGGAACAGACCTGGCCAGTCATGCTTGATGAATTTACGTGCCGAGGCTTCCGTCATAAAGTGACTCAGAGGCTGGCCAATCACATCCTTTCGCTCATAATCAAGCAACGTCAGCCAAGCCTCACTCACCGACTCAAGTCGCCCGTCATCATCCAGGGAATAAAGTGGAAGCGGCGTTTTTTTGTAAAGCGATCGGAAGCGGGCCTCGCTTAATCGGAGTAAGTCGGCTTCCCGCTGCGCCATAAAGGCAACACGCTTATCGTACATAGCGGCAATTAATGCCAAAAAAAGGATAAGTAGCGTTGAAGCAGAAACAGCAATAGCAAGCGTAACCTGATCAACGTTGTCGTAATAATGAGTCATGCCAGAGGGCATAGTGACGTTAAAACTTGCCCCATGCATCGCTGTG
Organism: Pseudomonas sp. LTJR-52; assembly: GCF_003691465.1. Taxonomy (NCBI): domain Bacteria; kingdom Pseudomonadati; phylum Pseudomonadota; class Gammaproteobacteria; order Pseudomonadales; family Pseudomonadaceae; genus Pseudomonas; species Pseudomonas sp. LTJR-52. Next base: position 1,077,276 of record NZ_CP033105.1, on the reverse strand, counting down.
TAATGCATACCAGATATAGCGATGCCCATGGCAAGTGCAGCTAGCATTCTTGCCAACAGTCGATTCGTCCTTCTGGAAAGCCACAGCGAAACGACAGACGCACCTATGGCTATCAGAATCGAAACGCCTACCCAAAACGGATCGTTATCGATGCTTCCAGGCATGTCCATTGCTGCCATGCCTAGATAATGCATACTGGCAATGCCTAACCCCATAAACAGACCGCTCGCTAACAGACCTGCTTTGGATTTGATGTGATTGGCTGACAGAAAGCTGACGCTTGTTACAGCGACTGGGACAAGTAGCGATATAACCGTTAGATAGACGTCGTACTGCATTGGCATTTCCGGCATCTCAAACGCTAGCATGCCGACAAAATGCATCGCCCAAACGCCACCCCCCAAGGCGGTCGCTGCTGTTAATAGCCAGTAATGACGTGCCCATCCCATTGCGGTACGCGCACGTCCAGCAAGGTCTAAAGCAGTAAAGCCTGCAGTTATGGCAATAAGAATCGAAAGACAGACAAGAACAACATTGTAGGAACCATGCATCTTTGGATAGATCTCTTACTCCGGGCAAATGACTTTCCACTAATATGGTCATTGCTTGAGATAAGGAACGCTTTTCTGTCACTCCCTTGATCAAAGCCCTAAAATTTTGATCAGATGCAAGATCTGTTCCCCGGTGCTGAAGGATTGGAATTTCCGGCTTTTCAGTAGTCTATTCTGCTGCTTTTTTAGCTAACTGTATTACTGCTGTCCGAGCCTGCCCGCCTTTAATTAAGAAACCTATCTTAAAAGGCGATCTGTCAAACTTCTGAACAGAGGCCAGAGATAACAGTCCGTTACAAGTGGATTAATCAATCTTAGTAGCTGGCTAGCCGCGACGGACGAACTGCGTATCCGATTTGAGCGCAGGCTTGATATTCCCGAGCACTCTATCTCTAGTCTGCAGCATCAGCCGGGTGTGCTCATCAGAAAGGCTTTGTTAGTCGCTCTAAATATTCCGGGATAACTATCAAATAATCGCACGAACCGTTTAGCGCTTTTCTGCTCTGTCCTCATCTCCAAGGTGGAGCCTGCTTTGTGAACATACTGATTACGGGCGCCTCGGGCTCTGGTACAACAACGCTGGGTGTCGCACTGGCCACACATCTGCATGGCGTGGCCCTGGATGCAGATAGCTATTACTGGTTATCCACTGAAACACCCTATACCCACCAGCGACGCGACAAGTCCGAGCGTAATGCGTTGTTGATTAAAGACATGCAGGCCAGTGAGACGATGATTATTTCCGGCTCGATCATGAACTACGGGGACTCCCTCGAAAACCTGTTCGACCTGACTGTGTTTCTTTACCTGCCCGCTGAAATCCGCATACCTCGCCTCAAGGCACGGGAGGAAGCCCGTTTCGGCTCAGCCAGCCCCGAGTTTCTGGACTGGGCTGCTCAATACGATAGTGGTCCCGCGGTTGGGAGCAGGAGCCTTGCTAACCATACCGTCTGGCTGTGCCAGCGTACCTGCCCGGTGCTTAGGCTGGAAGGTGATATGACCGTGGAGGCACGCGTAAGGTGTGTTGTGGCTGAACTCAAGCGACTGGCCCTTCTACCCCACCCATAAAAAAGCCCGCACAAGGCGGGCTTTTTGTCTGTCAGTGATCAGGCGGCCACAGAAGCGGCCTCTTTCAGCGAGGCCATATCGATCACGAAACGGTACTTCACGTCCCCCTTGAGCATGCGCTCATAGGCTTCGTTGATGTCCTGCATCTTGATCATTTCGATGTCGGAGACGATATTGTGCTTGGCACAGAAATCCAGCATTTCCTGGGTCTCGGCAATTCCGCCAATCAGCGATCCGGCAATCTGACGACGCTTGAAGATCAGATTGAACACTTCGGGAGACGGATGCGGCTCAGCGGGCGCGCCCACTAACGTCATGGTGCCATCACGCTTGAGCAGAGAAATGAACGCGTCCAGGTTGTGCGAGGCAGCTACGCAGTTGAGGATGAAATCAAAGCTGTTCAGGTGTGCATTCATCTCGTCCTGATTTTTCGACACTACCACTTCGTCAGCACCCAGTCTCAGCGCGTCGTCCTTTTTGTTGGGCGAGGTCGTGAACAGTACGACATGGGCCCCCATTGCATGGGCAATCTTGACCGCCATGTGACCCAGGCCGCCCAGACCAACGACACCGACCTTTTTGCCCGGACCGACCTTCCAGTGACTAAGTGGCGAGTAAGTTGTAATACCGGCGCACAGGAGCGGCGCAACGGCAGCCAGATTTTCGGTATGGGTGATCTTCAGAACAAACTTTTCGCTGACGACGATATTGTCGGAGTAACCGCCATAGGTATTCTCGCCGCCAAAGACCGGCCCGTTATAGGTACCGACGAAACCGTTCTCGCAATACTGTTCCAGCCCTTCATTGCAGGAAGAGCATTGCTGACAGCTGTCGACCATGCACCCTACGCCAGCCAGATCGCCTACCTTGAAACGGGTCACATGATCACCAACCGCTACGATACGGCCAACGATTTCATGTCCCGGTACTGACGGGTATAGCGTGTTCTTCCATTCATTACGCGCAGTGTGCAGGTCCGAATGGCAGACGCCGCAGTACAGGATATCGATCTGTACATCGTGTGGGCCTACATCACGCCGGTCGAAATTGTACGGTACCAGTGGATCCTGAGGGGAATGAGCGGCATAGCCCTGAGACTTGATCATGCTTATCGTCCTCTTGCAGAAGGCCGTAACGGCCAGAAAAAGGCAGGAAACAGTGGACTCGTTTCCACCGGCAAAGTTACCGTGCCCCTATCGGGTCCTGGCGCGCCTTGATGCAAACGCCACCACCCACTTTAGCAAGAAGGACATGACCGCATGACAACCCCTATCATTTTCGACACCGATCCGGGCATTGATGACGCCCAGGCCATTGCCATCATCATGGCTGATCCGGGCATCGAAGTGGTTGGCCTGACCACCACCTTCGGCAATGTCTCGATCGAAACGGCTACGCGCAATGCATTATCGCTTGTCGAGCTGGCGGGTCAGGACATTCCTGTGGCCCAAGGCATGGGTACTCCGCTGGAAAAAACGCCTCACCCTGTTCCCGCCCATGTGCATGGCGATGACGGCCTGGGCAACCTGAACCTGCCCGCCCCGACGCGTCAGGCGGTGCCCCAGAGTGCGGCCGAGTTCATTGTCGAGGAAACTCGCAAGCGTCCCGGCGAGATCACCCTGGTGGCTGTCGGCCCGCTGGGTAATCTGGCTAAGGCCCTGGAGCTTGATCCAAAGGTTATCCACCGCGTAAAGCAGGTGATCGTCATGGGCGGCTCGATCCGTGAGGGCGGCAACGTCACGCCACTGGCGGAAGCCAACATGTTTTCCGACCCGCATGCAGCCGCCCGCGTCATGACGGCTGGCTGGCCGCTCACGCTGGTAGGCCTGGACGTTACCCACCGCACCTGCCTTGATCCGTTGCGCATGCAGCGCATCACCGAAGCGCACCGCACCCTGGGTCCGCTCTTGGCCCATAGTTACGCCTTTTACGCCAAGTTCTACAAATCGGCCCTGGGCATAGACGGCTGTACACCCCATGACAGCTGCGCCGTAGCGTTCCTGCGTCATCCGGAGTGGTTCCAGACCGTACGCGGCCACCTGAACGTGATAACCGAGGGGCTTGCCGAAGGCCAGACCGTATTTGCACCCGAAGGCCGCCAGTTCGTAGGAGACCGGTGGAGCCAGTCACCTCTCGTCGACGTGTGCATGGGCATCGATGGCGAAGCAGTCGTGCACTGGATGGAAGAGGTCCTGACAGCCAACACCTAAGCCCGGCCATGGCGCTACGGCTCATTTCGTAGCGCCCGCATGATGGGTGGCGCACAGCGATACCCATCGCCTCTACCGCCACAGCTTTTTTCTGCTCAAGCATTGCCGTAGTTCTCACTTTTCAGGCTCAACCACTGCAGACAGCCGCTTGCGTGGCCCTCGCTGGAACTAACGCAAAGCGGCTGTCTTCCAAGCGACATCATTATGTGAAGGGGAGTACACCATGCGCCAATGGTTAGCCATCCTGTTTACAGCCTTGGCCCTGGCAGGACTCGGCGGGTGTAATGACCAGCCTGAGGACCACCGCAAGGAGGCTGCTGAACACGCGCAAAAGGCCAAGGAGCATGAAGCCGCCGGTAATCAGCAGGCAGCCGATGCCGAGCGTGCCGCCGCGGCAGAAGCCGATCATGCCGCGCGCCTTGAGGAAGCTGAAAAAGATCCTCAGAAAGAAGGTAATGCCGAATCACCGCGTTAAGCCTTCCAGGCTGACTCACGTAATAACCTGTCTTAAAACCGACCGTGACAGCCCCCACACGGTCGGTTTGCACAAATAGACAAAAAATTTCGGATAAACCTTCCATATCCTCCGGAACCCTTTGTTTTCAGGGGGATCAAGACAATTTAAAAGCTAAAAAACACGCCTGGATACAATCTCCTGATGGCTCAGTGCCGCTTGTTCATAATTCTGTAACATATTTGTCGCTTTAATTTCACGTACACAAACTAGCTTCTGCCTCACTTAACAGCCAGACATGCCTAGGAGGCATCGTGTACGCCACTCGCACTTTCCGTCTTGCCGCTCTTCTGTCTGCTCTCTGCCTGAGCACGGTCGCTCATGCCACAGACGTTACAGGCGCCGGTTCCAGCTTCGTCTACCCGGTACTGTCGAAGTGGTCTCAGGCTTACAGCCAGAAAACCCAAAACCGTATTAACTACCAGTCCATTGGTTCGGGCGGCGGTATTGCCCAGATCAAGGCGGGCACGGTTGATTTCGGTGCCTCCGATGCCCCGCTGAGCACTGACGATCTGCAAAAGTCAGGTCTGGGTCAGTTCCCCAGCGTGATCGGCGGTATCGTACCGGTCGTCAACGTGGAAGGTATTGCGCCCGGCCAGTTGAAGCTGGACGGCGAAACCCTGGCCAAGATTTTCATGGGTACCATCAAGACCTGGAACGACCCGGCCATCGCCGCGCTGAACCCGGACCTGAAGCTGCCTTCGGCCAACATCACCGTCGTACACCGCTCCGACGGCTCGGGCACCTCCTACAACTTTACCAACTACCTGGCTAAGGTTAGCCCTGAGTGGAAGGAAAAGGTCAACTTCGGCACCACCATCAACTGGCCGACCGGTGTAGGTGGCAAGGGTAACGAAGGGGTTTCTGCTTATATTAAGCAGATCAAGAACTCCATCGGCTACGTGGAATACGCCTATGCCCTGCAAAACAAGATGTCCCATGCTCAGCTGAAAAACGCGGCAGGCACCTTTGTTGAGCCGAACGCGAAGAGCTTCCAGGCCGCTGCTGATACCGCAGACTGGGGCGCTTCCAAAGACTTCAACCTGTTGATGACCAACGCGCCAGGTGCCGACGCGTGGCCAATCACTGCCACGACGTGGGTGATCATGTACAAGGAGCCGAAGAATGCTGAGCGTAGCAAGGTAGCCTTCGACTTCTTCAAGTGGTCCCTGGAAAATGGCCAGAAAGATGCCGCAGCCCTGGACTATGTCCCGCTACCGGACTCTCTGGTTGAGAAAATCGAGGCGTATTGGGCATCTGACTTCAAGAGCTGATTCCCCTCTGCCCTCCCCGTGCACCCTGCCCCGATCTTCGAGGCGGGGTGCATTGCTAAGGATCCTTTAAAATGCCCGCAATACCCTACACGACCGCCAATCGGGAACAACGGGAGCGCCGCGCCAGACGCGATACGCGCCATGACCGCTGGTTCCGTATTATTTTGTTGACCGCTGCGCTTCTTGTCTTGTCCGTCATGCTGGGCGCTGCGATTTCTACGCTTTGGGGCGGTCGCCTGGCCTTTTCTACTTTTGGCTGGTCCTTTCTGACCAGTAGTGAATGGGACGTGGTCAACGGACGCTTCGGCGCACTCGTACCGATTTACGGCACTCTTGTAACTTCCCTGATTGCACTGATCCTGGCCGTACCGGTCAGCTTTGGTATCGCGCTGTTTTTAAGCGAGATCGCACCACCATGGCTGCGTACGCCGGTTGCGTCCGCGGTTGAACTGCTTGCGGGTATTCCCTCGATCATCTACGGCATGTGGGGCCTGTTCATATTCGGCCCGTTCATGGCGGAATACCTTGCACCTTGGATCAATGATTACTTGGGCGCCATTCCCGTTATCGGCGGCCTGTTTCAGGGTCCAGCCTTGGGTATCGGCATGCTGAGCGCCGGCATTATTCTGGCGATCATGATTCTGCCCTTCATCACCTCGGTGATGTATGAAGTCTTCCGTACCGTTCCACAACAGCTGAAAGAGTCGGCCTATGCCTTGGGCTCAACGACGTGGGAAGTGTGCTGGGACATCGTTCTGCCTTACACACGCTCAGCGGTAGTAGGCGGTATTTTTCTGGGCCTGGGACGCGCGCTTGGGGAAACCATGGCCGTAACCTTTGTACTGGGCAACTCGCACCAGCTGTCTATGTCGCTAATGATGCCCAGCAGTTCTATTGCCTCGGTTATCGCCAATGAATTCAACGAGGCCTACACTGATTTGCATCGCTCCTCGCTGATCGCTCTGGGCTTCTTGCTGTTCGTCGTCACGTTCATCGTGCTGATGCTGGCCCGTCTCATGTTGGCGCGTATGTCGCGCCGGGCAGGTAACTGATGGCCGTTAATGAAAACCTTTATCGCGCACGCAAGATCAAGAACGCCATTGCCATGGCGCTCAGCAGCGCGGCGGCGATCATCGGCCTTGGCTGGCTGGTCTGGATTCTGGCCACTACCCTGATCAAGGGTGGTAGTGCGCTGAGCCTGACGCTCTTCACCGAAATGACTCCTCCACCAGGCGCCGAAGGGGGCTTGGCCAACGCCTTGTATGGCAGCGTGCTGATCAGCCTGCTTGCCCTGGCCATTGGTGCGCCCATCGGCATCCTGGCCGGCCTATGGCTGGCCGAGTTTGCCCGTAACTCCAAACTGGGCACCGTGATTCGTTTCGTGAACGATATTCTGCTGTCGGCGCCGTCCATCGTAATCGGCCTGTTCGTCTATACGGCTGTCGTGATTCCGATGAACCATTACACCAATGGGTCGATCAGTTTCTCCGGCTTTGCCGGTGGGCTGGCGCTGGCCATGCTGGTGGTCCCGGTGGTGACCCGTACCACGGACGAAATGCTTCAGTTGCAGCCTGCGTCTCTGCGCGAGGCGGCACTGGCTTTGGGTATTCCGCAGTGGAAAGTCACTATTGAAATCCTGCTACGTGCAGCCAAGGCTGGCGTAGTAACAGGCGTACTACTGTCCATGGCGCGTATCACCGGTGAAACGGCGCCGCTGCTGTTTACCGCCTTTGGCAATCAGTTCTGGAACTCTAACCTACTCAAGCCAATGGCAAGCGTGCCGGTCACCATCTTCCAGTTCGCCATGAGCCCCTTCGAAAGCTGGCAGGCCCTGGCATGGGCAGGTGCGCTGTTGCTGACTATCTTTGTCCTGGTCCTGAGTCTTCTATCCCGTTTCGTCTTCTCCCGTAATAAAGGTGCCCAATGAGCAATCTTCAGACGCATATGCCAGAAATCTGCGCGCGCAACGTTGGGTTCCAGTACAAGAACCATATCGCGCTGAAATCCATCAATCTGGATATCCCGGCCAACAAGATCACTGCGATCATTGGCCCATCCGGCTGCGGCAAGTCCACGCTTCTGCGTATCTTCAACCGCATCTATGCCGAATACCCCAATCAGAAGGCTACCGGCGAGATCCTGCTTGATGGCGAGAACATCCTCGATCCCAAGTATTCGCTGAGCCGCCTGCGCAGCACCGTGGGCATGGTATTCCAAAAGCCGGTGCCCTTCCCGATGTCGATCTTCGACAACGTGGCCTATGGCATCCGCCATCACGAGAAACTGTCGCGCGTCGAAATGAACGATCGCGTAGAGCAGGCCCTTCGCGGCGCAGCATTGTGGGATGAGGTGAAGGACAAGCTCCAGCAGAGCGCCTTGGGTCTTTCCGGTGGTCAGCAGCAGCGCCTGTGTATCGCTCGGACCATTGCCCTGCGTCCCCGCGTACTGCTACTGGACGAACCCACGTCAGCGCTCGACCCAATCTCAACCATGAAGATTGAACAGCTGATCACGGACCTGAAAGAGCAGTTCACTGTTGTGATCGTGACCCACAACATGCAACAGGCCGCCCGCTGCTCGGATATCACTGCGTTTATGTACCTGGGTGAATTGATCGAAGTGGGGTCGACAGACCTGATCTTTACCAAGCCTAAGCAAAAGCAGACCGAAGACTACATCACCGGACGGTTCGGTTGATGTAACGCAACAGCACGCCACGCCTCGCTTATGGATCTTGAACGAGGCGTGGCGCCTCTATAGATCGCCCCCCTTTACGTTGTACCGCCCTCCCTGCACTATCTCTTGCTCCCCATTACGAGAAGAGATGATTCACATGCTCTCACCTGAGCAATTCTTAAGCTTTCTGGCCGTAGCCCTTTTGATCACCGCCTCGCCGGGTCCAGACAATTTGATGGTCCTGGGTATTGGCGTCTCCAAAGGACGACTGCGCGGCATGGTATTTGGCTTTGGCTGCGCACTCGGCTGTCTGGCGCATACCGCCTTGGCTGCGCTGGGCGTCAGTGCGCTGATTGCCGCCTCGGCCACGGCCTTCACTGCCCTCAAGATTGCCGGCGGGCTCTACCTGATATGGCTTGGTATCCAGGCACTGCGCAGTACCGGGCAGACGCGTATCAACAATGATGTTCAGATTGATGAGTCGCTGAGCAAGCTGTTCTTCAAAGGTCTGTTCGCCAATGCAATCAATCCAAAAGTCGTGCTGTTCTTCCTGTCCTTTCTGCCGCAGTTCGTGATTGCCGAACAGGGTCATGCCAGTCTGCAAATCCTGCAGCTGGGCGTACTGTTCACACTTCAGGCGGCGGTGCTGTTTGGTCTGTTGGGGTACTTCTCGGGCGCAGCTGGGCAATGGCTGCAGCGAAAGCCTCGTATTGGGCTATGGCTCGATCGAATCGCAGGCGGTATTTTCGTTGCGCTGGGTGTGCGTCTGATCGTTTCACGCTGATAGGCAGGCGGGGCCAAGCGGGCCCCGCCATGCGATGTTTACTGCCCGCCCAGCGCGAAGTTGGGCAACTCGCCTACAGGTCTGGCGAAGCGGAAAGGAATGGACACCAGCGCATCCCCCTCGCCCTGCTGAACCACGAAATGCAGGTGCGGCCCGGTACTGCGTCCGGTATTGCCTGACTGTGCCAGGGGTGTGCCTGTCGTAACCTTCTGCCCTTCCCTTACGACAACCGAGCCACGCTTGAGATGCAGATAGGCACTCTGCGTACCATCATCATGCTGGATACGAACAAAGTTGCCTGATGGACTCGGTCCATGCCCGAACTGGCGATTCTGGATCTCGATAACAGTACCGCTACGCGCCGCTACGACGGGCGTGCCTTCAGGCATGGCGACATCCACGGCATAACGGCCTTTGGGCGTATGGTGGCTGAAGTCACCGTTCGCGCCCTGGCTGATGAAGAACGGACCGCCCTGCCAGGGCAAGGAATAGGCGTAGCCGGCTGTAATACTGGCCAAACTGTTGGGGTTGCCCAGCCCGCCGCCACTGCCTGGTGCGAAATGAGGAGAAAAGCTGAACGCCTGGTCATAGTGCATCGGGAAGCCCTGCTGACGTTTCTGTAGCGTGGCTACACGAAGCTGACTATTGGCTGGGACCGTCTGGCGAATCACGCCATTACCAACCCCGCCTACATTGACAGTACGGCTCAAGCGCACCGTCACCGTTACGGGTACGTCCATATCATTGCGGACTTCCAGCGCTTTGCCTGCTTTGGTGTTCAATGTCAGGAGACGAACACCGCCCTTACGCTTGGCACGAGGCTTTTCCGTGAGGCTCGTTTGATCAGCCTTGCTGATCAGGGAGGTTTCCTTGCTTTGCTCTGCCATGGCCCACGTGGGCGAGGCCAGCAGCCATGAAGTCAACAAAGCTGAACACAAATAGCGCATGCTGTGATCCGTCACTCGGTAAGGTCTGTACCCACGCTTGATTGGGCGGGCGAAGGGTCGCCGATTGCATGGCGTGATCGGCCTATGATCCAGAGTGAGGAGGTTGAGTTCCAGCGCACACTTTCAAAGTGAGAGGCAAATCAAACTTCCTGATAGCGACCTGACACCAGGCCTTACCATCTATCGGCTCTATGGTGCCTAGCCCAGCTCAGGTAGACCATTCATCGGTCAGTAAGCAGGTGGCCGATCTCTTCATTTCGGATTGATCTTTAAGGTTTGTTACTTATGACCAAATGCTCATAGCAATGACCTGACCAAGCATTTTGACTTTCTATACTGAAAACAGGCCGCACCTCTCGCAGCGGCCTGCTGCGGAGGACCTACAACGTTTCGCCGATAGCGTCCTTCGGCGAAAGTGAGGTGTGTCATGATCAATCACGTTTGGGGCCTTCTGGCCCATCCTGATCGTGAATGGAAGCAGATCGATAACGAGAGGGAGTCAGTTTCCCATGCGTATGCGCATCACATCCTCTGGTTGGCTGCGATTCCAGCAGTCTGCGCCTTTATTGGCACGACCCAACTGGGTTGGAGCTTTGGCGGTAACCATCTTCTTCGCCTGTCACCCTGGACAGCCTTCACGATAGGGGTAATGTCCTACGCCTTGATGCTGGGTGCCGTTTACGTGATGGGCAGTGTGATTCACTGGCTGGCACGGCGCTATCCTGACCGGCCCAGCAAGGAACGCTGCGTAGTCTTTGCAGGTTACATTGCTACGCCTATGTTTTTAAGCGGCCTTGTTGCGCTTTATCCGCTGGTCTGGTTGTGTGCATTGGTCGGGATTGCCGGGCTCTGCTATACCGCCTACCTGCTCTATGTAGGTATCCCGAACTTTCTGAATATCGATCGCCGTGAAGGCTTCATCATGTCGGGCTCGACACTGGCCATTGGCGTGCTCGTGCTGGAACTGCTGATGGCGATGACCGTATTGCTTTGGGGTTACGGTCTGCAATTTGGCTAATCCATGTGCACCGCTCCTAAAGTCGGAGCGGTGCACACCTTTTTATCGCAAGTGACAAGCAATACATCACTGAACTACACCATGTAATTCAATGTGATCTGAGCATAGGGATCGAATTCAAGCTCAGACAATACGAGTTCGTAATCCGGGATAATCAAGACTTTCATCGTGTCCCTATGAAAAAAACAGCCCCGGTCTTTCAACGGTAGACACTGCCGCTCTGCAGGCCCAGGTTTCAGCCATAGACCGGTTAGTTATCTGGCAAGCCCTTAGCGCAGCGATGCCTTACAAACCCTGTATCCGGTCTCCAGCCTTGATGGCATGCCGCTCGAACCAGCCTTGATTCATCTCTAATGCTCTTTCGACTTTGGCAGGAGCACAGTGGACGGTTTCACTCAGTGGCTCCATATCCTGTATTTCAAGAATACGCCCCCGTTCGTCCACAAATGCAACCGAAAGCGGCAATGGAGTATCCCGCATCCAGAAACAGGCTTTCCTGGGTTGATCGAATACAAACAACATGCCTTGTGTGTCGGGCAGGTGCGTGCGTTGCATAAGACCCTGTTGGCGTTTTTCAGCCGTGTCGGCCACTTCAACCGTTACGGCATGTCCCCCTACCTTTATTGGTCGTACTTCTAACGACTGCGCATAACCCGACCCGGCAGCGATTGCCCCTGTCAGCCCAATAACGCCGGCCGCTACCCATGAGCACAACGATGATTGGGGCATATGGCGAGCCCTTTCCTTTGTGTAATGAAAGAAACCTAAGCGAATCGCCTGGGCTACTTAAATCCCGCGGACCGGGATCAGGTCGATTAAAGGTTATGTCCTGGCAATAAGAATAGCATTTGACTCCTTGGTACTGCCGTCCCACCCGGTTCCTTCACCGTTGAAGAAAGACCATGAGCAGTAAACAAGATACTCATAAAATTAAGGGCTTATAGTGTAAGTGCAGTCCAGCATTGACCAACCAACTATGGCAGCCGTTACCAAGGCTCCACTGCAATAATCACCCAGCCAGTGCCAATAAAATTGCTGTGTATATAACCGGCCCGATTAGCTCAACCTGTGTTCTGATTACAAGAGCTGTTAGCTTATATGCAGATGCAGAGCCAAATATGGAAAGTAGATGGCATCACAACATTATCAATGCGCGATGCCATCATGGAGCCCTGTCTTAGCGCGTTTTGAATTGCGCTGAAATTCGGCTCAATTCATGAGCCAGTTCAGTCAGCTCATTGGCTGTGCCTGCCACCTCATTGGACGAATGGCTGTTCTGCTCGGATAGGGTTGCAATATGTTCTACCGTGCGAGCAACTTCCTGACTGGCAGTAGAATTTTCCCTTACCGCATCGCTGATGTTTCGTACGATACTGACCACTTCTTCTGTAGCTTTCTGGATCGTACTGATTGCTTCAGCACCATGGCTGGCCAGCTGCTCGCCCTGAGTGACCTGCTCTACGTTATGGTCCATGATCGCAACCACAGCCTTGACGTTGCTCTGGATACCCTGGATTTTGCTGGCAATCTCTTGTGTTGATTGCGTCGTACGCTGCGCTAACAATCGCACTTCATCTGCAACCACAGCGAAACCTCGACCCTGTTCACCGGCCCGAGCCGCCTCGATAGCCGCGTTTAGCGCCAGGAGGTTGGTCTGATCAGCAATGGACTGGATCAGTCCTACGATTGAGCGAATCTCATCCGACTGCTGCCCAAGCTCAGCCACTTTACCGGCCGAGTCCCTTACACTGACAGACAATGTAGCCATACCATTGGCAAGGTCCATAACGGTAGAGCTACCGCTTGCAGCAATCTGGCCAGTCTGGCGAGTTGTTTCTGCTGCAGCAGATGCATTGTTTGAAAGATCCGAGATGCTTGTAGTCATCTGTTCGATTGAGGCAGCAATACTTGATGCGGCATCACTACCACGCCCAGCGCCTTGCGCTACGGTCTCCGAAGCCTTCGCCAACTCTCCTGAAAAGGAGACCAGCCGGTCTGCGCCGCCCTTCAGGCGAGCAATAACCGAGTTAAGCTCACACCGCATAGCTTCCAGATGCCCAAGCAGACTGTCAGGGCGGCTACTGGGGATTGGTTGAGTCAGATCACCTTGAGCGATCAATGCAACGCTACGCGCCGCATCGGCAGGTTCGCCACCTAATGTTCTGAAGACAGATCGAGTGATCCAGGTAATCAATGCCAGGGAAGCCAGAATTCCAATCAGCAGCGTCACGACGACAAGGGTACGAACCCGGCTAACCGTGTTAGTCGCAAGCTCTTGATCCTTTTTCAAGGATGCAGCCTGATAGTCACTCATCGTGTTATAGGCGTCCTGATACGCCTTCACCTTATCGCCCAGCTCCCTATCTACCGTAGCCATCAGCGTGGTACGGTCAGCGCCTTTGGACTTCTGAACGAACGCCGCTAACGAATCCAGATAAATCTTTCGCTTTTCCCGCATGGTTTGTAGCAAGGCAATCCCTTCAGGATCCTTGACGCTGGCCTCGAACTCTTTGAGATAAACGTCGTTCAGCTGAACCGTTCGCGCACGCTCAGCGTCCAGAGCACGAATATCTTCTGGATCATCAAGGAATAAACTCTTGATAGCGCGCTCGCGGTTCAAGTTAAGAATACCGGGAATTACGAGGGAGAGCTGGACCTTACGAGCAGCCGATGCCATTTCCTCGGTACGATCCTGCAGAGTCCCAAGACTCCAATAAGCCAGAAGTCCTAATGACAGAATCATTAAGAACATACCGCCAAATGCTGCCCACAATTGATGCTTGAGTTTCATAGGTTTCACAACTGATAGTGGGACTGGCTATGTAGCCAAGCCATTTTATTGGATAAGCCCCACTACTCGAACCCAGTGAGACTGACATGTCTATCACTGAGTTTTTCGACTCAACCTTGGGAAACTTGATGAAAACCCGAACAACCCTGTTTCCGATTTTTACTGTAAATGCGGTAGAAATGACCCATACAGTGTCTATCGCTGGGCTTCCAAAGAAATCGTGCAGTAAGTTTCAAAAACCCGCTAATGTAACTGAACATTTCTAGGCAATAAAAATTAAGCCGGGCTTAAATCAAGAACAATCAAACCAAACAGTTGAGCAACTCACTAAGGCACCTATTAACATCGACTAATCCAATAATAGGTTGCTAAACAATTGCGCTGCATTTGAGTAATAAAAGGAAAATTCAGGCAATACCCTTGATAATGCACATGGGCGCTCCTGTATACGGCTCGTCCATGACGTGGGCCGATACGCCAAACACTTGCTGGATCAACGTCGGGCTCATGATTTCACGGGGCGATCCAACCGCCTGCAATACTCCCTGCTTCATCACAGCCAAGTGATCAGCATAGCGACAGGCCTGGTTCAGGTCGTGCAGGACGGTAATTACGGTCTTGCCCTCTCCTGCAAGCGACTGCATCAATTCGAGCAGCTCGACCTGATGGCAGATATCCAGATAGGTTGTGGGTTCGTCCAGCAGAACCACGGATGCATCCTGCGCCAGTACCATGGCCAGCCAGGCGCGCTGACGCTGGCCACCGGAAAGGTCCGCCAGCAGCCGACCACGCAGTTCGCCAAGCCCCATGCGTTCAAGCGCTGCTTCCACATGGGGTTTGTCCATCTGGCGCAGACGTCCCCAAAGGCCGTTATGCGGGCTACGGCCGTAGCCCACCAGCTGTTCGACCGTCACCCCCTCCGGCACAGGCAACACTTGCGGCAGAAAGGCAACCTGCCGAGCGATCTCCTTCGCAGACAGAGAGGCATACGCCCTGCCGCCCAACCTTATTTCGCCCTGCGTGGGTGCTAGCACTCGGGCAAAGGCCTTGAGCAAGGTCGACTTGCCACAGCCGTTGGGGCCGATCATGGCTGTCACCTGGCCGGCAGGCGCCTTGAAGTGAAGCGTGTCGACAATGGCCTTGCTGCCATATCCCAGTGTCAATGCAACTGCTTCGAGCATGGAGTCACCCCTTGAGCCGCGTGAGCAGCCACAGAAAATACGGCGCGCCAATGATGGCCGTGAGAATACCGGCTGGAATTTCAACCGGTGGGATCAGTCCTCGCCCCAAGGTATCGGCCAGTACCAGCAGAATGGCGCCTACAATGGCGCTTGCTGGCAGTAGCCACTGATGACGGCCACCGATCAGGCGGCGCGCAAGATGCGGTGCGACCAGACCGATAAAGCTGACCGGTCCAATGATCGCCACGCCCAGACTCGTCAGGATCACGGCCAGTACCAGCACGGTGAGTCGTGCTGGGCCCAGGCGAACCCCCAGTCCCGAAGCGGCTTCATCGCCCAACCCGATCAGATTGAGAGGTTTGGCCAGCATAAGCGCCAAAGGCAGCCCTGCCAGCAGCGGTACGGCCAGTCCAACATGGTGCCAGGTGCGGCTCCACAGGCTACCGGTCAGGGCCAGCAGGGCGGTATTGATGTTAAGAGGGTGAGACAGGATCAGAAACTCGATTACGCTGCCAAGGGTGAGTGAAATCGCCACACCCGATAACGCAAAACGTACCCCGGAAAAGGATCGCCCGGCACTGTAGAGTGCCAGGGCACCTGCGCCAAGCGCACCCCCCAGGCAGGCTACCCCGGGTAGCCAGACAAGCGAAAGCGCAGGGAAATAAATCAGCGCGATGGTCAATGCCAGCCCTGCACCCTGGGTTACCCCCAGAATCTCGGGTGAAGCGAGCGGGTTGCGAATCACGCCCTGCACCAACGCGCCTGCCAGGGCAAAGCTTCCTCCGGCCAGCACAGCGATTAATGTTCGTGGCAGACGATGCCGCCAGACAAGAAAGTCCTGCGCGTCATGGGCGATAACGTGCTGGATCGCCTCGACAGGGCTCAACCATTGCGTGCCGATGCACAGACTCGCCAGGCAGACGACGAGCAATACGGCAATAAGCGTGATCAGGCTAGCGGTAGGACGACTCATCGGGAGCGCCTCGCCAGCCATAGGAAAAACGGCGCCCCCACCAGAGCCGTCACTACACCAGCCGGCGTCTCAGCCGGAAACGCCACTACGCGAGCCAGGATATCGGAGGCCAGAACGATGACCGCGCCAAGAGCGGCACTGGCGGGCACCAGCACACGGTAATCGTGCCCCAGCCAGTAGCGGGCCATGTTGGGCGCGACCAGACCGACAAAGCCGATCGGCCCGATAGCACAGACGCTCGCGCCTACCAGCAACAGGCTGACCGCAAAGACCAGCAGCCGCAGCCCGGCAAGCCGAACACCCAGCGAGCGGGCCGCGTCATCGCCCAGGTTGATGAGATTGAGCCGGGGCGCGCAGGCCAGCGCCAGGACGCTGCCGATCAGCACGGCAGGCCACAGCAGTCCAACCTGGCTGTAAGTGACGTTGGCAAAGGAGCCTGCCAGCCAGTTCAGGACATTCTGCGCCTGATCTTCGACCAGAATGATTGTCAGCCGTGTCAATGCCGCACACAGCGCCGCGACAATCACACCGGCCAGTACCAGACGGCCCTGGGTATCCCCCACCGACCACGCCTTGCCCAGGCTGAACACGATCCCCCAGGCAAACGCACCGCCCAGCAAGGTCATGATCATGGCGCCGCCCGGCAATGGCAGCGCCACCAATCCGGTTGAAAAGAGCGCCAGCCCCAGCGCCGCTCCCGCCGTGACACCAAACAGAGAAGGCGATGCCAGCTCATTCCGAGTAATGCCCTGCATGAGCGCGCCCGCCATAGCCAATGCAGCCCCTACCAGGGCGGCCGCCATTGCTCGGGGCACACGCAGCTGCGCAACAACAAAGGCAATCTGCGTACCGCCCTGGCCGCCGGAAAACAGCCCGTGGAAGGCATCCTGCCGGGTAATGACGAAGGGCGAGTAGACCGATAACGACAACCAGAACAGCCCAAGGCCTACCGCACTCATCGCCCCGAAAGCAAAGCACAGCGCCAGGGTACGGTTCACTCCTGGTCCTTGCCGGTCAGGATCTTCAGCGCATCCTCGGCAATCTGCTCGGACGCCATGATGCCGCGGTTGCGTGCCCAGACGTTACCGTCCACATCAGCCACATGCCCGGCCTGTACCGCACCCAGGGCCTGCCACAGCGGCTGTTTGCTCCAGGCATCCACCAGACTCGGGTGGCGATAATGCCCGACCAGCAGCCAGCCGGGGTTAAGCGCCAGGAGCTGCTCGAGGCTTACGAACTCAGTCGGTGCTGCGCCAGCACGCACGCTTGGTACCGTCAGGCCAATGGTCTTGAGCACGCTGCCAGCATACGAGTCAGGACCGTGTACGGAAAAGCTTTCTTCCCGGGCCACACCAAACAGGACCTGGGTGTTGGCAGGAATATTCGCCGCAATGTCCTTGAGGTGCTGGCGATTGGCCGAGATACGATCCTGCATGTCCACGGAACGGTCCAGCGCCTTGCCGATCAATTCGGCTGAGGTAAGACTGCTTTCGTAATTCTCTCCGCGAGACGGTAGCAGCAGCGTAGGGGCAATGCTGGAGAGTTCGTCATAGAGGCCGGCATGACGGCTCTCGTCCGCAATGATGAGGTCCGGCTTCAGCCGGGCAATGACCTCGATATTGGGTTGCGAGCGCAAACCGACAGACGTCCACTCACCAATGGCTTCCCGAGCGCGAGGCAGGACGCGGCTGGCATCACCGTCATCGGCAACGCCCACCGGCGAGACATGAATTGAAGCCAGCGCATCGACAAAGGAAAACTCCAGCGCTACGACACGCTTGGGTGCTTCTGGCAAGGTAAGGGTGTGCTCGCCGTCATTGAGCGTGATCGGATTGGCTTGAACCGCTTGGGCGAAAACAACCGCCAGGGAAAACAGACAGAGAGACAGAAATGAGCGCTTGAACATGAGTGACCTGATAGCCCACGGGGCCATTAACGGTAAGGCGAAAAAAGCGGGCACTATTCCATATTGGCTCCGCGGGATCAAAACTCTTCACCGCAGCAAGTAAGAGTCATTACCATTTTCCAACCTTGCGGTGACGAATGAAACCCTCGCCGTCTTATGCTGCGTACTTTGCATACAGGCTTTGAACTTGCGCGTTGTTTCAAGCCTCCTTGTTTACAGGTACATATTCAAATCGAAGATGAGGTCTGCATGAGCATCGAGTCATTGAACAGTGAAGAGCATGTCCTGGGAGCCGTTCTGGACGGTGACCGCGAACATCCGCTTTTCGAAGCCTATGTGGCCTATTGCGATGAACGCACCGAGGCCATGCTGGCCTGCGTCAGCTTTCGGCAATGGCTGTCGGAACGTACCCATATCGAGCACATTGCGGCTGAGCTGGCGGAGCGTGCCCGTCAGGCTGGTATTCGGGAGTCGGCTCTGGATGAACTGGTTCGCGATGCGTCAGGGGCTAACCAGCCCGATGTCATCAGCATTCGTACGGACGAGGCGCCGGAGGATGAGGAGGGTGAGATGGAATCGCTGGATACGTTAGAAGCCGAAGATGCGCCACATGGGCTGGAAAGCCAGATCATTTTTCTGATGACCCACTTTGGCATCTCAAAGGTGGAAATCGAAAAGGAGCTGGGACTGCCGCTTGAATAAAAAAGCGGCTACGTCGCTCATGAGTCGACGTAGCCGCCAAACCAGGCCTCAACGGCCTTTTGGGGAAATTACTTGACGCTGTCAGTCATGACGCTGGCCTGCGTGGGATTGCTTTTGCTATCCCCTTCCGGCTCGCCGGTGTCATAGAGGGTCACGTCCAGATCCTGGCCCGGTGCCGGACGGCCTTCCAACGGAGGCAGTGCCTTGGCCTTTTCGATATCAACGCCCACACCGTCGGCCAGACGCTGACCGTAATCCGGATCGCAATGCCAGAAGTGCCAGATCATCCGCAGCTGAATGTTTTCTGGGCACTGCTTCAGATCGCCTGTGATGTTGTTGATCAGGTCCTCACGCTCCCAGTCCTCGAAGGTGCGATAGCGGTCACCGGCCTGCTTGTAATCCGCCGCGGTCTTGGTGGTCTGATAACGTCCCAGATGCCCTTCGACCCACTGGTGGTAGTCCTTCTTGGGCTTGGGTGCTTCACGCAGACCGCCCTGGGTGCTGGGCTCGTAGTTCACATGGGGGTTTTCCCCGCCATTATCCACGTTGTGGGCCATGAAGCCGTCGCGCTGGTTGGTGGCTACCGTTGTTTTTGCCGCATTGATCGGGAGTTGCAGGTAGTTGGCGCCTACGCGATAACGCTGGGTATCGGAATACGACAGCGTCCGACCCTGCAGCATCTTGTCGTCGGAGAAGTCGATACCGTCTACCAGCACGCCAGTACCAAAGGCAGACTGCTCGGTCTCGGCAAAGACATTGGACGGATTGCGATTCAGGACGATTCGGCCTACCGGCAGCAGCGGAAACTTGTCTTCCGGCCAGCGCTTGGTGTCGTCCAGTGGGTCGAAATCCAGGTTCAGGTGCTCATCCTCGGACATGATCTGGACGCACATTTCCCACTCAGGGAATTCACCGCGCTCAATGGCGTCGTACAGGTCGCGGGTGGCATGCCCCACGTCATTTTTCTGGATTTCAGCAGCCTGCTCGCTAGTCAGGTTCTTCACACCCTGCTTGGGTTCGAAGGAGAACTTGCACAGTACCGCTTCACCCTTGTCATTCACCAGCTTGTAGGTGTTTACGCTGGAACCCTGCATGTTGCGGTAGGTAGCCGGACGGCCCCAGGGGCTCTTGACCCAGGTCACCATGTGTAGCGCTTCAGGATGATGCTGCACAAAATCATAGAAGCGCCAGGGCTCCTGACGATTGCTGACAGGGTCCGGCTTGAACGCGTGGATCATGTCCGGAAACTTGATCGCATCACGGATAAAGAAGACCTTGAGGTTGTTACCGACCAGGTCCCAGTTACCGTCTTCGGTATAGAACTTGATGGCGAACCCACGGGGGTCCTGGGCTGTTTCCGGTGACTCCTTACCACCGATCACAGTGGAGAAGCGCAGGAAGATAGGCGTTTGAACGCCGGTCTTGGTAAGTACCTTGGCTCGGGTGTATTTGCTGGCAGGCTCGTCGCCGATCTTGCCATAGGGTTCGAAATAACCATGCGCCGCCGTACCACGGGCATGTACGACGCGCTCCGGGATGCGTTCGCGGTCGAAATGGGTAATCTTTTCAATGAATTGGTAATTTTCCAGCGTAGCCGGACCACGCTCGCCTACACTGCGCAGGCTCTGGTTGTTACTGACAGGGTGCCCCTGACGGGTTGTGAGTGTTTTCTGTTCGTCAGCCATAGCGATTTCCAAGCCTAAATTCACGGTTGTTGGAATTATTTAGGTCTGGAAAGCTACGGGGAGTTCGGCCAAGCGAAGCGCCATTAGGCGGACATAGCATGACAATCAGGTTTCAGGCAGCATGGCAAAATGCCAATGAGAGCGGTCTGGCAAACCGTCCCGCCACAAGCGCGTGAACACTTGGAGCCCTTGCCTAGCCTGCCTTCGGGCATGGTTTGAGCACTTGGGAACAGGTGTTATTCGAAGTTGGCTTTCACCTTTATTCAAGTGTCCTTATTGATAACGTTAAAGCCCTCCATTAGTTCTTCTCATCGATTGAATGTATCGCTTTGTAAAGAAGAGGTAAGGTCGGCCGTTACCTATAGATGCCTGTAGAGTGACTCGCTAGCATTCCGGGCACCGCCTTTCTGTTTTCGCCCGAGTATCTATGGACTGCCAGCCTTTTCCTGCATCGCCCGTTGCCGATGAGCCCAGCCGCTGGACGGCCAGGGTATTACTGGTCGATGACGACGCCCCCATGCGCGAGCTGATCGGTGATTATCTGGCGCGCTTCAATCTCTATGTCGATGCCGTGGCCAGTGGCGCCGAGATGCGGCAGAAGCTGGGCGCCAACAGCTACGACATCATCATTCTGGATCTGATGTTGCCTGGTGAAGATGGATTGTCTCTGTGCCGGTGGCTGCGTCAGGACAGCAGTATTCCCATCCTGATGCTGACGGCCCAGTCGGAGCCCATGGACCGGATCATTGGCCTTGAGCTAGGTGCCGATGACTACATGGCCAAACCCTTCGAACCACGGGAGCTGGTCGCCCGTCTTCAATCCGTACTGCGTAGAACTCAGGATACGCGAGGCGTACGCCGGAATGTTGCACGCACGCATATCCGCTTCGATGGTTGGAAGCTCGATGGGGTGCGGCACCAGCTGCACTCACCGGACGGCATGGTCGTTCCGTTATCCAACGCCGAGGTGCGAATGCTCTGGGTGTTTATCGATCACCCGCGTCAGGTGCTCAGCCGCGACAAGCTACTGGATGCCACCCGTGGACGCGCCATCGAGGCGTTCGACCGGAGTATCGACCTGCAAGTCTCACGGTTAAGGCAAAAGCTGGGAGACGACCCCCGCTCACCAACGCTTATCAAGACGGTGCGCGGCGAAGGCTACCTGTTCGACGCCCAGAAAATCGGAAACTGACCCGTGCGCCGTCTGGACACCTTATTTGCGCGTCTGTTCGGCGTACTGGTCATTGCCATCGTACTGGGCCACCTGCTGGCCTTCGCCTGGTTCCATTATATGGGAAGGCAGCCCGGCCCATCCCTGCTGCCGCCAAGCGCTGAGTCTCGTCTACCACCACCCGCGATCACAGCATTCAGTGGTCCTCACCCTCCGCCGCCTTTTGCCGCCAAGCCATCGCTCCCGCCTCCTGCCGGACCGCCAGGCTCGGTATTGAGTCAGCTTGGCTGGATTTTGGGCGGACCGTTCCCCTTCCAGCTAGGCACTCTGCTGGTTGCTGCCTGGATCAGCGCCCGTCTACTGACCCGTCCTATCAGCCGTCTCACCGCGGCAGCGCAGGACCTGAGCGATAACCTAGACAGCCCTCCCATACCGGAAACGGGCCCTCACGAAACCCGTGAAGCGGCACGGGTGATGAACCAGATGCGCGAACGCATTGTGGCGCAGATCCAGCAACGCGGACGGATGCTGGCGGCGGTTTCCCATGATCTGCGTACACCACTGGCCCGCGTGAAGCTTAGGCTGGAAGACATCGACGATCCTCAACTGCGCAGCCGTGTAACGCAGGATGTGGACGACATGATTAACCTGCTCAACGCAACACTGGAGTACCTGCGCGAGCAACGCAGTGAAGAGCCCTGGGTGCTGTTCGATATTCAGGCTCTGGCTGAATCACTGACGGAAAACGCTCTGGATGACGGAGCCGATGTATCGCTGAGTGGCCAGTGTAAGCCTGTTCGGGCCCAGGCCATGGCCCTGCGCTCATGCCTGACCAACCTGCTCGATAATGCACTGCGCTACGGAGGTAGCGCCGAAATCGTATTGAAGGAACATCCTGACTCCATAGAAATACAGGTGCGCGATCACGGTCCCGGCATTTCTGCCCAATACCGCGAGGCAGTATTCGAGCCGTTTTTCCGCCTGGAAGGCTCCCGTAACCGTAACTCCGGCGGCGTGGGGCTGGGCCTTGCCATTGCGCGGGAGTCCATTCAAAACCAAGGCGGCACGTTGCGCCTGGAAGAAACCCCAGGCGGTGGACTGACCGCCCTTATCATGCTGCCGATACGCTCAGCATGATGCCTTCAACCGCTGTGTATCTCGCCAGATACAAAGTCACGATACCCACGACATACTCATGCGCGAAGCTTGAACCTGAGAACTCCCCTTAGCCCTTTCTCAGCCAGGTAGCCCGTCATGATCAGTGGAATAGGTAGCAGTCATTCCAGCTATTTCAGCAGTTACACTGCTAACAAGAACAGCACCACCGTACCCGCCAGCACCACGAGTGATGATGAAAACCCACTCAAGAATCTGTTCAAGGCCCTGGATGCCGACGGTGATGGTTCGATCAGCCAGAGCGAGCTGACCGCAGCCGCCTCCAGCAGCGGAGAGAGTGACGACAGCACGGCAATTGATGTCGACCAGCTGCTCAGCCTGATGAATCAGGACAGCAGCGATAGCATCAGCCAACGTGAATTTGCCAGTGCATTCGCACCACCACCGCCTCCCCTGCCGGTAGCTGATGCAGACAGCGACGATCTGGCCGACGAGCTGATCGTCAGCCTGGATGCTGATGCCAGCGGTACACTCAGTACCCTCGAACTGGCCGCTCTGGACGACACTAACAGCACGTCGCTGATGTCCACACTGGACGAAGACGAGAACGGAGAAGTCAGTCAGGATGAATTGAGCCGTGCATTGCAGGCCTCGATGATGGCGCAGACGGACAATGACGATAGCAGCGCGTCTGGTACGGTCAGTGCAGCCAGCACCTCATCAACAGCCGCCAATGATGCCGTTAACCTGCTGGCGCAAGCGGTGATCCGCAAGTACCAGAGCGTTAGCAACTATTTATTGGATGCGTCCAAGGCGTCCCGGATCAGCGTATCGGTCTGAGTGGACACGAGGCCATTCTCCGAATGGCCTTTCTCTACGGGATCACTATCCGTTCACAGGCTTGCCAATCAGGTATTCCGTCAGCGTTCGGGCGCAAGCATCCATGCCGTCATGCAGGACCACCTCATAGCCATGAGTATTTTCAGTTGGGATGGCGATACACCCTGCCTTACCTTTCGAGCCGGAACTGAGTATGGCACTGGCATCGGAAGCAAAATCCGGCATGAGCGCTGGTTGCGGATTGAGTCCGCAACGCTCGGCAGCCTGCAACAGATCGTCCGTTACGGATTTCGAGTAAAACCCTTTTTCATCACCGGTCAGCACAATCGGGTCGGCGCTAAGCTGCGTATCGTATTCCTCGGCGATAGGCCCTACCTCGACGGCAATGACAATTTCACCGGGCAGCGTTCGGGCTGCATATTGAGCACCGCCATTGGTTTCCTCCTCCTTGGTCGTAAAGACAAACACGGCATCGCGCTTGAGGAGGGAACGGCGCGCAGCCGTCAACGCAGCGGTCTTGAGCGTCGCCACGATAGGCGCACGATCATCCAGAAAATGGGCTGCGATAGCGTCATTAACATTGAAGGGCTGGCGCCAATGCTGACTCAGCACAACTCGTGTACCAGCCCGTATGCCTGCTTCGCCCAGTTCATCCTTCGAGCGCCGGGTAAGCACATGCACATCCTTCCACTGCACATTGCCGCTGAGCACATCGGCTCCTTGAGGCGATTCGGGCGTGGCGTGCATGGTTCCGAATGACAGTACACCTGGCAGCAGGGCGTGCTCACCCATGATATCCACCGGGCACATGCCAAAGTTCACCGGAAAGGCTCCACCCAGTGCGACGACGCTCAACGTACCGTCAGGGTTGACGCGTTTGACGACCATGGCGATTTCATCCTGGTGCGCCATGATCACGACGCTGCGCTGTGCAGCCTCTTCCCGGGAAATCTCCTCGGTGACCCGCACGACTCCGATCACGTTATCGGCCGCGTCGACCCATACCTCATCACAGCTGCGCTTGAGCTCACGCAGGCAGATGCGCCTGACTTCATCCTCCTGCCCGCCCGGGCCTCGGGCCAGAAGCAGCTCTTCCAGCAGTTTCAGATCCTCGGTGTTCGCCATGCCTTACCTTCCTGCTCCGGGCGACCTGCCGGGCAGGCCGCCAATCTTCAATCGCGCCCTATTGCCTTACTTGCCGCTGTTGGCGTCCTGGTTGTCCTGGCCGGTGGCGTCGTCCTGGGGCGAGTGCATCTGGATGGATGCCTTCTCGGAGCTGGATTCGCTGGATTTGTCATCGGAGCTGCCAAAGCAGCCACTGAGCAGCACGGCACATAGGGTGAGTCCGACCATGCCTATTCTGGAAACCATCTTTCTACCTCCACATCGATTTCCGGACCCGCCAATACCGGGGCCCGTGTAAGAAAGTCGACCGTCGATCGTCCTGGATGGTTCGAAGCGGAGTGAGGGAAACCGGATACAGGTAGTGCCTCTTTCGTGATACAGGTCAACCCCACCGGTCAGTCTTTCACGCTTTTTTGACAATTGGATGATTTCACATCGCTACCCTGACATTTCATTCATCGAAAGGGAGCCCTTACGTGCTAAAAACGTATCCGCTCATCTCCAAAATGAATCATTACGGGCGCAAGGTATGGTCGGCCAGATCGGGAAATGGCATATTGCCATTCCACGATTTAGTTGATGATTGAGAAGTACATCATGACTTTAGCGCCTAGTACCGATCAGGTAATCAGTACCCCTCGCCGTGCCCGTCGTACCAAGCACTACGAATCCCAGTACGACTTTCACAATCGCTTGCTCACCCGGTGTGAAGACCGGATCGAAGAGCTTGGCATGCTCGACAATATAAGTCGGGATGAAAAGATGACTCACCTGCAGAACATCGAACTGCTGGCCAATACCGTCTTGGCCCAGACTGAAGAAGAGGACCTGATCAAGCGCGCCCAGGCTGCACTTCGGTACAGTCGCGAGCAAATGCTCGAAGCGTGATCAGCCAGAGCCCAGGGATGGGCTCAAGCATCATGCCTGTCACGTAGCCGGTAGCCGACCCCAGGCTCGGTGATGATGTACTGCGGAGCAGCAGGGTCATCGCCCAGCTTCTGCCGCAAATGCCCTACCACGACACGTAGGTAATGGGTGTCCTCAACATGGGACGGGCCCCAGATTTCCCTGAGCAGATGTTGCTGGGTCACGACGCGCCCCAGATGGCGGGCAAGATGCTCAAGCACTGCGTATTCCTTGCGCGTTAGGGCGATGTCGTCGTCCTGCACCGTGACGCGGCGAAACGCGAAATCTACCTTGAGTGCCCCTAGGGTAAGGGCCGATTCTGTCTGCGGTTGCATGCTCCCCTGCCGTAACAACGCCCGAACACGCGCCAAGAACTCCTGGATTCCGAAGGGCTTGGTAACGTAGTCGTTTGCGCCTGCATCCAGCGCACGGACCTTTTCCTGCTCATCAGCCCGGACCGACAGGATCAGCACCGGCACGGAGGACCACTCGCGAATCTCCTTTAACACGGTCTGCCCATCCTCATCCGGTAGCCCAAGGTCCAGCACGACCAGATCAGGTCGCTCCAGCGCCGTCTTGGCCAATCCTTCTGCACCGGTGGCAGCCTCGATGACCCGATAGGTTTGGGCCGTCAGGCTGATGCGCAGGAATTTGCGAATCTGCGGCTCGTCATCGACGATCAGGATCAAGGGTGCATTTGTGGTCATGGAAGCCTTCAGAAAAAGCGAACACTTGCCGCATGCTACGTTATTGAAAGGCGAAACGCCTCAGCCCTCGCTGTCGCCGAGCGGTTGTGGATGCAGCGGCAGATGCAGGGTCAAGGTCGCCCCCCTTCCGTCCAGGCCGGTATCAACGGTCACGCGACCGCCATGCGCGCCCACCATGCCTTGGCAGATTGCCAATCCCAGCCCGGTCCCCTGTCCGCCTCGGTCACCCCTCGCAGCGGTGTAGAACATATCGAAAATCCGGGCACGTTCCCCCTCTGGAATACCGGGGCCCTGGTCGCTCACAGCAAGGCGGATCTCTTTATCATCATGCTCGACCGCAACACGCAGGCGCCCGTGCTCCGGGGAAAACCGCGCCGCGTTTTCCAATACGTTAATCAGGGCCTGTTCGATCAGGGCAGGATGCACATAGAGCAGCGGCATATCGGGGGGAACCGATGTTTCGACATGCAGCGGTGCCAGTACAGGCTTCAGTCGGCTCAGGGCGCTGGCCACGACGTCGCCTGGGGAGACCCAGTCGCGGGCCAGCTGCAGCCCGCCATGACCCAACCGGGTCATGTCGAGCAGGTTCTGGATATACCGATCCAGACGTTCGGCCTCAAGGCGTGTCGTGTCCAGAAGCGATTGGCGATCCTCGGCGCTGATACTGTCGCCCAGCGTGGCCAATGTGTCGATAGAGCCGCGCATGGCGGTAAGCGGGGTGCGCAGGTCATGCGATACGGAGGCCAGCAAGGCGCTGCGCAACTGCTCGGTTTCCCCATGCAGGCGTGCAGCCTCCAGGTCCTCGGCCAGACGCGCCCGCGCCAGCGCCTGGGCCAGCGGCTGACCCAGCGCAGCAAACAGCCGACGCTGCTCGGCGCTCAGGCTCCTGCCGTCTTTCAAGGCGATACCCAGCAGCGCCAGAGGGCCTTCTTCGGACGCTAGGGGCCACCACCACCAGCGCCCATGGGGCAAGGTATCCGTTCCATGGCCGGCTGGCTGCTCGTGCTTCCACGCCCAGTCAGCCGCGGCACGCTCGCTTTCATTCAGGACGCTGGCGGCTCCAGCCTCGACATGCCACAGCTCATGGCTATTCCGGCTCATCAGGCAGACCTCGATGTCGGTGGAACTCAGCTGCTGCGCCGCAGCCTTCAGTACTGCCTGCCGGTCAGTGGCGGCCGTCAGCTTGCGGGAGAGTTCAAGCAGGGCGCCGGTTTCGGTCTGGGCCTGTCTAAGGCTGTTCAGCTGCCCTCGCTGGCGGGCCGCCAAATTGCCGGTGAGCGTTGCCATGAACAGAAAGAACATGAGTGTCAGCACATCCTGTTCACGTTGAATGGTGAACGAGAACAACGGCGGGATGAACAGAAAGTTATAGGTCAGAAAACTCAGGACCGCGCACAGGATGGCCGGACCACGGCTACTACGAATGGCGACCAGCAAAACGGCGGTCAGGAACACCAGCGAAATATTGGGAAGCTCCAGCAGGCTGGAGGCGGCCTTGGCCAGAAGGGCAGCGCCCACGGTAGCGCCGATCGCCAGCAGGTAATTCCGGCCATTGCGTTGGGGCACCTTTGGCAGGGAGGTGCCTACCTCCTCACGGGCGTCCAGCACACTGATCTCAAGCCCCGCCTCGAACTGTAGCAAGCGCGAGGCCAACCCAGTACCAAACAGACGGCGAACCCAGGTGGGCCGGCTGCGCCCGACCAGCAACAGGCTGGCCCGTGTCTCTACGGCGTGATTCACCAGGGATTTCGCCACCTCCCCGGCCCGTAGAATGACCACTTCACCCCCGAGCCGCTCGGCCAGACGCTGGGCGGCTTGCAGGCGGGCGCGCTCGGCCTCGTCCTGTGTCCGGCCGGTCTCGACATGCACCAGGCTCCACGGCAGATGCCGGCGCTCCGCCACGCGGCTCGCATGACGCACCAGCCGCTCCGCCTGACCGTCACCGTTGACCGCCACCAGCAGACGCCCCAGGAGCGCCGGGGCATCCTCCCCCTGGGCGCGATAACGCCGGGCCAGATCCGAGTCGACCCGCGCCGCTGCCGTCTGCATGGCCATCTCGCGCAGGGCGGTCAGATTGGTCTGACTGAAAAAGGCATCGATGGCTGCCCGCGCCTGCTCGGGCACATAGACCTTACCCTCACGCAGCCGCTCCAGCAGCTCGCGCGGCGGCAGGTCGATCAGAACGATCTCATAGGCATCCTGCAACAGCCGGTCCGGCACGGTCTCGCGCACCTGTACGCCGGTCACATCACGAACCTGATCGTTCAGGCTTTCCAGATGCTGGACGTTGACGGTGGTGTAGACATCGATCCCGGCGGCCAGGAGTTCTTCGATGTCTTGCCAGCGCTTGGCGTGGCGGCTCCCCGGCGCATTGGTATGCGCCAGCTCATCGACCAGCACGAGCCGGGGTGGATTGGCGAGTACGCCGTCCAGATCCAGCTCCGCCAGATGCATGCCCCGGTAGTCGTATCGCCGTAGCGGTTGTTGCGTAAGACCGGCGACCAAGGCTTCGGTCTCCGCGCGTCGGTGGGTTTCCACAACGCCGATCCGCACGTCCACGCCCTGTCGCTGCAAAGCCTGGGCAGCCTGGAGCATGGCGTAGGTCTTGCCGACACCGGGCGCCGCGCCCAGGAATACCTTTAGCCGGCCACGTCCTTCGGCGTGGTCGGCAAGCAGTGCATCGGCGCGCTCGGCGGCATCGGTCATCGCGTACGCTCATCTAGGGCCAGATTAAGTTGCAGCACATTAACCACTGGCGGCCCGATCAGGGAGCGTTCCGTATGCTCGACGACCAGTTTTTCCAGCTCATCGGCCGGTATGCCGCGCGCCTGGGCTATCCGGGCGATCTGATAACGGGCGGCAGCCGGTGGCAAATCCGGGTCAAGTCCGCTGCCCGACGTCATGACCAACGCCAGCGGCGTCGGCCCACTGCCCTGCTCATTCCCCAGCGACTCGGCGATTCGCTGTACCAGTGCCGGGTTGGACGCCGCGAGATTGCTCGCACTGCTGGACACCGTGGCAAAATCACCCGCCGAGGGACGCGGGTGGAACCATTGGTTTCCGGTAAAGGGCTGTGCGATCAATGCCGAGCCGATGACCTGACCCGCCGGGTTGCGAATCAGACTTCCATTGGCCTGGCTGGCAAAGGCGGTCTGCCCGACACCAGCGACCACTAGAGGGTAGGCCACTCCAGTGATCAGGCTCAGGACCAGCATCATGGCCAGGGCGGGACGAACGTGCGCAAACATAACGATTCTCCTAAGGAAGACTGGGCGCTCAGGCCAGCCCTACGGCAGTCAACAGCATATCGATCACCTTGATGCCCACGAACGGCACCAGCAGGCCGCCGAGGCCATAGATCAGCAGGTTACGGCGCAGCAACTGGCTGGCATTGGCGGCCTGGATACGCACGCCGCGTAGTGCCAGGGGAATCAGCACCACGATAATCAGGGCATTGAACACAATGGCGGACAGGATCGCGCTTTGTGGACTGTGCAGACCCATCACGTTAAGCGCGCCCAACTGCGGATAAATACTGGCGAACAAGGCTGGCAGAATGGCGAAGTACTTGGCCACGTCATTGGCGATGGAAAAGGTGGTTAGCGCACCACGTGTAACCAATAACTCCTTGCCCACCTGCACGACATCCAGAAGCTTGGTAGGGTCGGAGTCCAGATCCACCAGGTTGGCCGCTTCGCGAGCCGCCTGGGTGCCGTCGTTCATGGCCATGCCTACATCAGCCTGGGCTAGCGCCGGAGCATCGTTGGCTCCATCACCGCACATGGCAACCAGCTTGCCGTCCGCCTGTTCCTCACGGATGCGGGCCAGCTTTTTCTCAGGCGTGGCTTCGGCGATCACATCATCAACACCCGCCTCGGCCGCAATCGCCGCGGCGGTCAGCGGGTTGTCACCGGTTACCATCACGGTGCGGATACCCAGCTTGCGCAGCTCGGCGAAACGCTCACGGATACCGGGCTTGACCACATCCTTCAGGTGAATGGCTCCGAGCAGCTGCCCATCGGCGCAGACCAGTAGCGGTGTTCCGCCATCCTTGGCAATGCGGTCGATCTCGCGGGCCAGCACATCCGGCAGGTGGCTGCGTGTCATGCCTAGAAAACGCAGCACGGCGTCCACTGCCCCCTTGCGGTAGACGTGGCCGTCCCAATCAATACCGGACAGGCGTGTCTCGGCGCTAAAGGTGATCGGCGTGACCGCATCACGGGCAGGCTCGTTCATGGGATGTAGGGCGCGCAGGTATTCGACGATGGATTTGCCCTCAGGGGTATCGTCCACCAGTGACGCCAGCAGGGCGCCTTCAGCCAGCTGTTTGGCCGTAACGCCGCTTGCCGCATACATGGCGCTGCACCGGCGGTTGCCAAAGGTGATGGTGCCGGTCTTGTCCAGCAGCAGCGTATGCACGTCCCCGGCAGCCTCCACAGCACGGCCGGATTTGGCAATCACGTTCAGTCGCACCAGACGATCCATTCCGGCAATGCCAATGGCCGAAAGCAGGCCGCCAATGGTGGTCGGAATCAACGTCACCAGCAGCGCTGCCAGGTACAGCATGGGCAGGTCGCCACCGGCATAGCGAGCAAAGGGCTGAAGCGTAGCGACCACCAGGAGAAAGATGAGCGTCAGGCCGATCAGCAGGATATCCAGCGCGACCTCGTTAGGCGTCTTTTGCCGTTTGGCCCCCTCCACCAGGGCGATCATGCGGTCTAGCGTAGATTCGCCCGGATTGGTTGTGATGCGCACCAGCAGCCAGTCCGAGACGATCTGGGTATTGCCAGTTACGGCCGAGCGATCCCCGCCGGACTCACGGATGACCGGGGCGGATTCGCCTGTAATAGCCGCCTCGTTGACAGCAGCGATCCCCTGGACGACCTCACCATCTCCCGGAATCAGCTCACCTGCCTCGACGCGAACCACATCTCCTTTGCGCAACCCCACGGCCGGCACCATTTCGAACAGACCGTCCGCGGTCTGGCGACGGGCCATAAGGTCCTGCCCTACGCCTTTCAGGCTATCGGCACGCGCCTTGCCGCGTCCTTCGGCCAGGGCTTCGGCAAAGTTGGCAAAGAGCACCGTGAACCACAGCCACAAAGTGATTTGTACGGCCACGGCAGTACTCACTCCGGCTTGCGGCAAAAAGCACAGCACGGTGGTGAAGACGGCGGTCAGCTCCACAACGAACATGATCGGCGAGCGCACCAGCTGCCGTGGGTCCAGCTTCACAAAGGCCTGGACCAGCGCTGCCTGCCAGAGCGGTTTGCCGGGCGCAGGCGCAGCGGCAGCAGTGGTCGGTTGGGTATGCATGTTCATATCAATGTCCACCGAAAAGCATCAGTTGATCGGCAATCGGCCCAAGGGCCAGGGTCGGCAGGAAGGTCAGGCCACCTACTAGGAGGATGGTCAGGGTTAGCAGCGTGACGAACAGCGGGCCGTGAGTAGGAAAGCTGTTTGGCCCCTGCGGTACGGTACGCTTGGCGGCGAGGCTCCCGGCAATGGCCAGTACCGGCAGGATGTAGCCATAACGGCCAAGCAGCATGGCCAGCCCCTGCATCAGATTGTGAAAGGGCGTGTTGGCACCGAACCCGCCAAAGGCCGAGCCGTTATTGGCGGTGGCGGAGGTATAGGCATAAAGCAATTGGCTGAAGCCGTGGGGGCCGGGGTTGCTGATGGCCGATACCGGTCCCGGCAAGCTGATGGCCAGAGCCCCCAGCACCAGCACGCCCAGCGGCATGACCAGGAGTGTTGCCACCAGCAGGCGAACTTCCCGTGCTTCAAGCTTCTTGCCCAGGTACTCCGGGGTGCGCCCCACCATAAGCCCGGCCAGGAACACCGCGATCAGCACGTTGAGCAACATGCCGTAGAGCCCGGCGCCTACCCCGCCAAAGATGACCTCGCCCAGCATCATGTTGAACAATGCCACCAGCCCGGACAGCGGCGAAAGGCTGTCATGCATTGCATTGACCGACCCGTTGGAGGCCGCCGTGGTGGCAACCGACCAGAGTACCGAGGCCGTGATGCCAAAGCGGCTTTCCTTGCCTTCCAGCGAGGCGTTCTGCTCAACCGCCAGCGAGGCCAGGGCCGGATTGCTCTGCCATTCGGACCACAGCGATACGCCTATGCCGATCAGCAAAAGGCCCAGCATGCAGGCCAGAATCGCCCGGCTCTGCCGCAGATCCTTCACATAATGGCCAAAGGTAAACACCAGTGCGGCCGGGATCAGCAGCAGCGAGACCATTTCCAGGAGATTGCTCAGCGCCGTCGGGTTTTCGAAGGGGTGCGCGGAGTTCACTCCGAAAAAGCCACCGCCATTAGTGCCCAACTGCTTGATGGCGATTTGACTGGCGGCTGGCCCCAGCGGCAAGGCCTGCGTACCGCCCTGGACCGTCTGGGCGTCAATATAGGCCGAGAAGGTTTGCGGCACGCCCTGCCAGATCAGCAGCACGGCCAGCACCAGGCTAAGCGGTAGCAGAATATAGAGCGTCGCGCGGGTCAGATCGACCCAGAAATTACCCAGCGCCAGCGCGCTGCGGCGGGTAATGCCGCGGCTCAAGGCTACCAGCACGGCAATCCCGGTCGCAGCGCTCACGAAGTTCTGTACGCCCAACCCTACCATCTGGCTGAAATACGACAGCGACGCCTCACCGCTGTAGGCCTGCCAGTTGGTGTTGGTGACAAAGCTGATCGCCGTGTTCAGTGCCAGGGTCCATTCTAGCCCCGGCAGATGCTGCGGATTGAGCGGCAGATACGCTTGCAGCAGAAGCATCAGGAACAAGGCCAGCAAACCGACCAGATTGAACATGAGCAGTGCCAGGGCGTATTGCTGCCAGCTCTGCTCATGATGGGAATCGACTCCGCCAAGGCGATAGCCCACCCGCTCCAGCGGTGCCAGGACCGGGGTAAGCCAAGTGCGCTCGCCTTCGATGGCACGGTAGAAAAAACGCCCCAGAAGAGGCGCTGGCGCTAGGAACAACGCCAAAAACAGGACAATCAACAAGCCATCGGCAGTGCTCATGGTCGTGGCCTCACGAACGGTCGGCGCGCATCAGCGCCACCAGCAGGTACACGAACAGGCCCACAGCCAATAGCAGGCACAGGCTATCCAGAACGCTCATGACTCTCTCCTTTACGCGGCACGACCGCTGATGGAGAGCATTGTCGGGAGGAGTCCTGTAAAGGATCGAGACGTAAGCCCCCAGGGAGGCGTAAAGAAAGCGTTAAGAAATGCAGGGCGACCCGTCAGACCGGCCCTGCAAGGGAAGCATTACACCTTGAACTGGCCGAGCAGATGACCCAACTGATCGGCAATGCCACGCAGCTGCTGACTGGCCTGACTCGTCTGCACGCTTGCAGTGGCGTTGATCTGAGCAAGGCCGGCCACCTGTACGACGCTCTGATTGATCTCCTCCACCACATGGGACTGCTGCAGGGTAGCGCTCGCAATCGAGGCGTTCACCGTTGCAAGGTTACGCAGGGTCTGGTTGATCTGCTCAAGGCTGTCGCTGGCCTGACTGGCCTGCTCGATGGTGTGCTGCGAAGCCTGCCGGCTCTCCTGAATGACCCGAACCGCCGCGCCCGAATTGGCCTGCAGCCGCTCGATCATGGCATGAATCTCCTGGGTGGACTTCTGGGTGCGCTGTGCCAGAAGCCTGACCTCATCGGCCACTACCGCAAACCCGCGCCCCTGCTCACCGGCACGTGCTGCCTCGATAGCAGCGTTAAGAGCCAGGAGGTTGGTCTGGTCGGCAATGGAGCGGATCACATCCAGTACGGTGCCGATCTGGGTACTCTCCTGCGCCAGTGATTCAATGACCTCGGCGGCCTGAAGAATGGTGTCTGACAACCCTTCGGTCTGGTGGAGGCTGGTCTGGATACTGACCTGCCCCTGATCGGCCCGACGCTCAGCACTCTGCACCTCGCCCGAGGCTTGCTCGGCGTGGCGGGCCACATCCTGGATGGCATGTGTCACTTCATTGATAGCCGTGGCGAGCATATCCATCTGCTGGGTCTGGGTGTCGCTGTGCCGCTGGCTTTGGGCCGCAATGGCACCCAGCTCGCCCGAATGACGATCCAGCGAATGAGCGGCCGTCAGTAGCTGACGAATGAGTTCACCCAAATGCTCCGAAAACCGGTTGAAATGACGGCCCAGTTCAGACAACTCATCACGGCCCGACGTGTCGAGCCTGTGGGTCAGGTCGGCCTCACCACTGGCGATATTGGCCATCGCCTTAACGGTCGACGTCAGCGGTCGGGTAATGCTGCGCTGAATGAGAAAGATCAAGACGCCCATGAGCAATACGATGACTGCCCCGACGCCTGCCGTCTGCCAGACCTGTGCGCGAAACTCGGCCTGCAGATCATCCAGGTAGACGCCTGTTCCCAGCACCCAGCCCCAGGGCTCGAACTGCTTGACGTAGGAAACCTTGGGCACCGGCTCACTGGCGCCGGGCTTGGGCCAACGGTAGGCCACAACCCCACCGCCGTTTTTCGCCACGACTACCATCTCATTGAACAGCGCTTTGCCGTCAGGATCTTTATAAGTAGAAAGGTCCTGCCCGTCGAGCTTGGGGTTCATCGGATGCATGACCATGCGCGGTTGCAGATCGTTGACCCACAAGTAGTCGTTGCGATCGTAGCGAAGCGCTTTGAGCACGGCCAAGGCGCCTTGCTGCGCCGCCTCACGGCTGAGCGTGCCGCCCGCTTCCAACGCCTGGAAATGTGTGAACACACCCAGGGCGGTTTCGACCACATGCTGCGTCTTTTCGGCCTTGCCCTGATAGAGGTGCTCATAGGATGCCCTGAGCGTCAGCGCGCCGAAGGCCAGCAGCATCAGCGCCGCGACAGTCAGGATCAACCACAGACGCGCGCGAACGGGGTATTTGCGTAAGACATCCATGCAACAGGCTCCTGTTTATTCTTGTTGAAGCTCACATGACATGACGGTGCCCGGACTCTTTTTGGGCTATCTTTAGATTCATCGACTCCCTTTCAGGGATCTGAAGCCCGACCCGATGACTGGCTACGCTCGCCCGGCCAGTGGCCCATCGGGCGGATGCGACGGAATGAAGCAAACTTTCGCCTAAACCTTCGCGTCTATTGGCCGATAGTCCTGGCAGCTAAGTTGAATTCCTGAACAGGTCACCCATGCCCAAGCACAACCCGTCCGATGACTCCCTCTCGCTGCTGCTGTTCTCACTGCGCAGCGGAAAGCTCATGGCCATCAACCTGCTCAAGGTCAGCGAAATCATTCCGTGCCCGCCCCTGACACGCATGCCTGAGTCGCATCCGCACGTCAAAGGCGTCACGACCCTGCGAGGCGCCTCGCTATCGGTGATTGACCTGAGCCGTGCCATTGGCGAACAGCCCCTGGCCGACCCTTCTGGTGGCTGCCTGATCGTGACCGAGATCAGCCGTACCAAGCAGGCGCTACACGTCCAGAACGTTGCCAAGATCATTCACTGCCGGTCGAGCGATATCATCCCGCCCCCCTTCGGCTCTGGTAGTCGCGCGTTTGTCACCGGCGTGACCCAAGTGGAAGGCACGCTGGTTCAAGTGTTGGATATCGAAAAGGTTATCCACGGTATTGCACCGCCTGCCATACCGCAGACGCCTTCGGCTCTGAACGAAGAAGACATCGAAGCCCTGGAGGCAACGCGTATCTTGATCGTGGATGACAGCCAAGTCGCGCGCAACCTGTCGCTTCATGCCCTGCAGACATTGAATATCCGCTGCCATGTTGCCCGCAGCGGCAAGGAAGCCATTGAAAAGCTTCTAGAGCTACAAGGCACAGATGATGAGATCAACGTGGTTGTCTCCGACATTGAAATGCCGGAAATGGACGGCTACGCCTTTACCCAGAGCCTGCGCGAGAGTCCGGACTTCAGCAGCCTCTATGTGCTGCTGCATACGTCACTGGATAGCTCCATGAACAGCGACAGGGCCAAGAAGGCAGGTGCCAACGACGTACTCACCAAGTTCTCGCCACCGGAGCTGACCCGCTGCGTGATTCGAGCGGCCCATGCCGTTCAGGGGCGCTGACCTCGCCTGCCAGCCTCGATACGGTAGAATGTCCGGGTCCGGTGAAGATCCGGGCATTCCAACCGTTACCCTGTGAGGCTTTATGGACCCGAAGGATCTGCAACTGCTGGTGACCCGTGAAATGCCCTATGGCAAATACAAGGGTCGCGTCATTGCCGATCTACCCGGCCATTACCTCAACTGGTTCGCCCGTGAAGGATTTCCCAAGGGCGAAATCGGCCGCCTGATCCAGCTGATGCAAGAGATCGACCACAACGGTCTGTCACCGCTGCTCGAACCGCTGCGCAAAGCGCACCCGCCCAAGTCTGGAACCCGTTTTCCAGACAAGCCCCCGCGACCCAAGCGGTTCTCCTTCGACTAGCCGTCTCTCTTCCGCCTGAACACCTGAGGCGTTAGGACAGCGCGCTCCGTGTTCATCGCATTCCAGACGACGCAATCAAGTTGCTATCAACTCGTTATTGATAACGATTATCATAATATATAGCATCCGCATCCTATCTCCGCGTCTGGCGGTTCTTACCAAGGAAAAGAAGAAGAAATGCGGCGTCTTATCGTCCCCGTGCTCTCTCTGCACGCCTTCACCTGCTATGCCCAGGAAACCCCATCCGACTCCGAGCCAGCCTCGTTATCGCAGATGGAAATCACAGCCAACGTGACCGAAAGCGCTCAAGGCCCCGTTGAGGGTTATCGGGCAACCCGTTCGGCCAGTGCCACCCGTACCGATACAGCCATCCACGAGACGCCGCAGTCCATTAGCGTAGTGCCGCGTCAGGTCGTAGAAGATATCGGTGCCACCCGCCTTGAAGATGCCCTGGACTACGCGGGGGGCGTAGAACGAGGCAACAACTTTGGCGGACAGGGTCTGACTGAGTTCCTGGTGCGGGGCTTTAGTACCCAGGAGTTCTACCGCAACGGTTTTGCCGTCAACCGTGGCTATCCCAACATGCCGGATGCCAGCACGATCGAGCGCCTGGAGGTACTTCGTGGCCCTGCATCCATGCTCTATGGCCGAGGCGATCCGGGCGGCACGTTCAATATTGTCAGCAAGCAGCCCCAGGCCGATCGGAAAACTGTTCTGGGCAGCCAGTTCAACACCCAGGGGCTGCGCCGCGGTACGCTGGACACCACCGGCGCACTGGATGAAAACGCCGAATTTACCTATCGTCTGAATCTGGTGGCTGAAGGCAGCGACAGCTTTCGTGACCATGTGGAAAGCGAACGGTACAACGTAGCACCCGTGCTGCGCTGGCAGCTGAGCGACCGTACCGCCGTGATCCTAGAGGGCGACTACCTGCACAACCGCCATCCTATGGATCGGGGCGTTACCCGTTATGCCACCCAGGCCGGTCAGCTTCCACGCGATCGTTTCCTGGGCGAGGAGGACGCCGGCAAACTTCGTAATGAAAACGCCACCACCCAGCTGCGTCTGGAACACCAGCTCAATGACGACTGGGCCATTCGTGGCGGCGTGCAGTATCTCGACGGTAGCCTGGACGGCGGCGCCGTAGAGAACAATGGACTGGCAGCCGATGGCCGCACCATTGGCCGGAACTATAGCGAGCGCACCCTGGAATGGGACGATATAGCCTTCCAGACCAACGTTGAAGGCCACTTCAAGACGGCGGGTTTTGCTCACACCCTGCTGGCTGGTGTCGAGTACGACGATTTCAATTACACATCCTTTATCCGCCGCTCCAGCGGCAGCGCCAGTGCCTTCCCGCTCGACCTCTATGCGCCGGTGTATGGCCAGCCGCTGCCTGCCCTGACCCGTACGACCACCCATGATGACGAGAACCTGAAGTCTTACGCGCTGTACCTGCAGGATCAGGTCGAACTTACCGACCGACTCAAGGCCCAGGTTGGTGCGCGGCTGGAGCGCTTCGAGCAGCAGTACACGAACTACCTGTCCGCATCAGGCAGCTGGGAGCAAGCACATAACGCCGTCTCGCCTCGCTTCGGCCTGGTGTATGACCTGACCGACTCGCTGGCCGTGTATGCCAACACGGCTCGCTCGTTCAAGCCCAACCGGGGCGCCGATCGCAGCAGCCAGGCCTTCGACCCGGAAAAAGGCATCGCCTACGAGACCGGCATCAAGTACGACGTGCCGGAGCATGACCTGAGTATTACGGCAGCCCTGTTCCATATCACCAAGGAAAACGTCCTTACATCGGACCCGCTCGACAGCAATTACCAGATTGCGGCAGGCGAAGTGCGCAGCCGTGGCTTCGATCTCAGCCTGGCTGGCAATATCACGCCGCAATGGCGCGTTATTGGCGGTTATGCCTATGTCGATGCCGAAGTGACCAAGAGCACGACGTCCACCATGCCCACCGGCAGCCGTCTGGCAAACGTTCCCAAGCACAGCGTGAATCTGCTCAATACCTATGAATTCGATTCGGGTCTGTTGAGCGGGCTGGGCGTGGGCGTAGGGCTCAAATACGTAAGCGACCGCAAGGGCAGCACCTCGTCCACGGCGTTCGACATGTCGTCCTATACCGTTGTCGACTTGCTTGCCTATTACCCGCTGACCGACCGTATTCGCCTGAACCTCAACCTCGACAACGTCTTTAACGAGGAATACGACGAACGTGCCTGGGGTTCGATCTGGGCTTACCCCGGTGCGCCACGCACCCTGCAGGCCGGAGTTTCCATCACCTTGTAAGCCGAACGCGGCGTGTGCCGGATTCATCGCCTGCACACGCTTCGCTTTTATCGAAACGCTGTATCCCGTCACGCTCGCTACAGGAACCTCGACATGAATACCAAGCACACCCTGGTGGCCGCCACCCTTGCGCTGTCCGTTTTCAGCGACTCGCTGTTTGCCCATGCGCTCTGGCCGGAAGAGCGCCGCGGCCAGATCGAAGTGGTCTTTGGCGAAGGCGCCGAAGAAGACGCCTATGACCCGGCCCGGATTTCCGGTGCCTGGGCATACGACACCTCCGGCAAGCCCGTACCGATCACGGTTGAAAAACAGAGCGACCATGCGCGTCTGAAACCGGCCGCTACACCAGCGGTGCTGGCGGTTGCTCTGGACAATGGCTATTGGGCACAAGGCCAGGACAAGAAGTGGGTGAACAAGGGGGCAACTGAGGTATCGGGCGCCCTTGCCTCAGGACGCTATTACAAGTACAGCCTCGCGGTTATGGAAAAAGGCGCCAAGCTGCCCTCTCTGGACGCACTTAAATTCGCCATTATTCCTCAGCGTGATCCACTGGCCGTAGAGCCCGGTGAGACGCTGGAAGTGCAAGTCCTGCTCGACGGCAAGCCCGCCTCCGGTATCAAGTTGTACGACGATGTGATCAA
This sequence comes from Pseudomonas sp. LTJR-52, assembly GCF_003691465.1. Classification (NCBI taxonomy): domain Bacteria; kingdom Pseudomonadati; phylum Pseudomonadota; class Gammaproteobacteria; order Pseudomonadales; family Pseudomonadaceae; genus Pseudomonas; species Pseudomonas sp. LTJR-52. The sequence goes on along the minus strand of NZ_CP033105.1, from coordinate 1,037,781 downwards.
TGACCCTGATCACGTCAGCGTCACGACCGATGCCCAGGGCCGGGCACAGATTACGGTGCGCCATCATGGTCGTAACGTGATCGGCGCCAACACGGAAGTCAAGCAGGACGACCCCAACGGCCGCGTGCGCGGGATGTTTTCCACCCTGGTCTTTGTCAGCCCGAGCGACCACCACCATTGATGCCGGCGTAGACCTCTGAAACAGCCCAGTCACCGCAAAGCCGTTCAAGTGCATTTCGGTAACCGGGCTGTCAGTACCGGCCGAACGCAGTATGATCCGTGCTCCGCTGATCGCGAAGTCTGCCATGCGCCTGTCCCGTTCCTCGCGTCTGTTCGTTGCCTCGCTCGTCATCGTGGCCGGTGCCGTGCTGGTGGCCTATGCCGCCACACGTCAGGCTGAGCGCTATGCCCTGCGCGAAGCCGGTGCCCTGAGCGAAGAGCAGCTGCACCTTTATGCCCGCAACCTGCAAACCCTGATCGACCGCTACCGCTCCTTACCCGCCGTTCTGGCACTTGATCCCGAGATGAGCCAGAGTCTGGCCGGGCCCCTGAGTACCGAAGCCCAGCATCGGCTCAACCTTAAGCTCGAACAGCTCAACCGGGCCGCTGGCTCATCCACGTTAGAACTGCTCGACCGCACGGGCCTTGCCGTGGCTGCCAGCAACTGGCGCCTGCCCACCAGTTATGTAGGGCATAACTACGGGTTTCGTCCCTATTTTCTACAGACGCGCACCCGGGGGGCAGGTCGTTTCTATGCAGTAGGCGTCACCACAGGCATACCCGGCTACTTTCTCTCCCAGGCGGTGACGGCCGACGATGGCACCTTTCTTGGGGCCATTGTGGTCAAGCTGGAATTTCCAGAGCTTGAACACTCCTGGAGCCAGCAGCCGGATATCATCCTGGTAAGCGATGCGCGTGGAATCGTGTTTATCGCCAACCAGCCGGGGTGGCGCTACCGCATCCTCGAGTCGCTAAGGCCCGATGACCATGCCGAACTTGAGGAGACCCGGCAGTACAACCGTCAGCCCTTGTTGCCACTCACTTATCAGCCCATGAACACCCTGGCGCAGAATCAGCGCCTCACCCGGGTCCACGGCCCCCTGGGCGTGCAGGATTTTCTCTGGACCTCACTGCCCCTCACCGAAGAAGGCTGGACGCTGCACCTGCTGCGCGACCGCTCTCGTCTTCCTGCCACGGCCCAGACCACGGGCCTTGCGGCCGCCGGTGCCTGGTTTGCCCTGGTCTTCGCCCTGCTCTTTCTTCAGCAGCGACGGCGTCTGGCCCGTGAGCGCCAGCGCAGCCGTGATGAGCTGGAGCGTCTGGTCGAGGCCCGTACTGCCGACCTGCGAACCGCCCAGGACGGTTTGATCCAGGCCGCCAAACTGGCCGCGCTCGGGCAGATGTCCGCCGCCCTCGCCCATGAGCTGAACCAGCCGCTCACAGCCCAGCGCATGCAGCTGGCCAGCGTTCGCCTCCTGCTCGACCAGCAGCGTCACGATGAGGCTCGCCAGAGCCTTGTCCGTATCGATGAACTCCTGGGCCGCATGGCTGCGTTGACCGGTCATCTGAAAACTTATGCCCGCAAGACGCCTGCCGGTCTTCGCGAACCGCTGGATCTGGCCTGCGTAGTAGACAAGTCCTTCGAGCTGCTGGCACCACGGGTCCAGAACGAGCGGGTCGACGTCAGCCTGCGCATGAGCCGACCCGCCAAGGTGCGTGGTGATGCCATCCGTCTTGAGCAGGTGCTCGTCAATCTCCTGCGCAATGCACTGGATGCCATGGCGGATAAATCGATTCGCCAGCTGGATATTGCCCTGACACCCGAGCGAGGCCGTTGGCTACTGTCCGTCACGGACTCCGGCGGCGGGATCGCGGAAGAACATCTGAGCCAGGTTTTCGATCCGTTCTTCACCACCAAGCCGGTCGGTGAAGGATTGGGCCTTGGCCTGGCCGTGTCGTACGCTATCGTCCACGAACTGGGCGGCGAGCTGACGGTTGACAATACGGCCCAGGGCGCGCGTTTTATGTTGGCCCTGCCCATGGTGATCGAAGAGGACCCGACATGACGGACCGCGTAATCGTCATCGATGATGAATCCACTATCCGGGAAGCCATCCAGCAATGGCTGCAACTCTCGGGGTTCGAGGTCGCGTTGTATGCCAGCGCCGAGGCCTGCATGGCGCAGCTGACGCCCGACTTCGCCGGTGTGATCATCAGCGATGTCCGCATGCCCGGCCTGGACGGGCTCTCCCTGCTCGAGCAGCTTCAGACCCTGGACAAAGACCTGCCGGTCATCCTGCTGACCGGCCACGGCGATGTGACCATGGCCGTCGAAGCGATGCGCCAGGGTGCCTATGATTTCCTGGAAAAGCCTTTCAGCCCCGAGGCCCTGCTCGGCAGCCTCAAGCGCGCCCAGGAAAAACGCCGTCTAGTGCTCGAGAACCGGCGCCTGCACGATCACTCGGACCAGAAAGCTCAGCTGGCTGCACGGCTGATCGGCTATTCACGCCCCATGGAAACGCTGCGCAGACAGGTGCTTGAACTCGCCAATACGCCCGTCAATATCCTTCTGCGGGGTGAAACGGGTAGCGGCAAGGAGCTGGTCGCCCGTTGCCTGCATGATTTTAGCACCCGTAGCGCCAAGCCCTTTGTCGCGCTCAACTGTGCCGCCATCCCCGATACGCTGTTCGAGGCTGAGCTGTTCGGGCATGAGAGCGGCGCCTTTACCGGGGCAACCGGCAAGCGGATCGGCAAACTGGAACATGCTAACGGCGGCAGCCTGTTTCTCGATGAGATCGAAAGTATGCCTCTCGCCCAGCAGGCCAAGCTGCTGCGAGTCCTGCAGGAGCAGCAGCTGGAGCGGCTCGGCTCCAACCAGAGTATTCCTGTGGACCTGCGCATCATTGCCGCCACCAAGCCTGATCTGCTGGAAGAAGCCCGTGCCGGCCGGTTCAGAGAGGACCTTGCCTACCGTCTCAACGTAGCGGAGCTTTATCTGCCACCGCTGCGCGAGCGCCGTGAGGACATCCCCCTTCTGTTCGAGCATTTTCTCCAGCAGGCTGCCAAACGCCTGGGACGCGAACCCGGCACGCCCAGTGGCAACCAGTTGGCACGCCTTCTGGCCCATGACTGGCCGGGCAATGTCCGGGAGCTGGCCAACGCGGCCGAGCGGCATGTGCTGGGCCTGGATAGCGGCGCTTCGCAATCAACGGCGGACCTTTCCCTCTACGAGCAAATGGAAGCCTTCGAGGCGCAATGCCTGCGTAATGCGCTGGCCCGGCACAAAGGCGACATAAAGGCGGTACTGGAGGAACTCAAGCTTCCACGTCGTACCCTCAATGAAAAAATGCAGCGCCATGGGCTGATGCGGGAAGTCTTTCTGGAAACGGACGGCTGACCCAGGCGTAACCGCCGGCGACCATAGGCGGAAATCCGCTTATGGTTTAAAGGCCTTCGGCAAGATTCCGCTTACATCCTCCTCTACAACCCTCTGGATACGGCCAGCACCCTGATGGCACGCCTCGTGCAGTCAGGATGACAAGCCGTGCGTTCACGCAGCGGCATACAACAATGATAAGAGAGGATTCCGAATGGAAAGCACCGCCACCCTGGCCGCGGGCGTAACGCCCAAGACCACGTCACAGCGCATCAGATCCATCTTCAGTGGCTCCGTTGGTAACCTGGTCGAGTGGTACGACTGGTACGTCTATGCCGCCTTCTCGCTTTATTTCGCCAAGGCCTTCTTTCCTCAAGGCGACCTCACCGCTCAGCTGCTGAACACGGCCGCCATCTTTGCCGTAGGTTTTCTGATGCGTCCTATCGGCGGTTGGCTGATGGGCGTTTATGCCGATAAAAAAGGGCGTAAGGCTGCGCTGATGCTGTCGGTCGTCATGATGTGCGGCGGCTCGTTGATCATCGCACTAACGCCCAGCTATGCCACCATCGGGGTAGCCGCTCCCGTCCTGCTGGTGCTGGCCCGCCTCTTACAGGGGCTTTCCGTAGGGGGCGAATACGGCACCTCTGCCACGTACCTCAGTGAGATGGCAACCAAGGAACGCCGTGGCTTTTTCTCCAGCTTCCAGTACGTCACACTGATCTCAGGCCAGCTCATCGCCCTGGCAGTATTGATCATCCTGCAGCTGACATTGACCAACGAGCAGCTGGAAAGCTGGGGCTGGCGCATTCCGTTCCTGATCGGTGCGGCCTGCGCTGTCACCGCGCTATACCTGCGCCGTGGAATGGAAGAAACCGCCTCCTTCAAGAAAAAGGATGAAAGTGTCGTCCAGGAAAGCCTGATGCGTACGCTGATGCGCCACCCCAAGGAGCTGCTGACCGTGGTAGGCCTGACCATGGGCGGCACCCTGGCGTTCTACACCTACACCACCTACATGCAGAAGTATCTGGTAAACACCGTAGGCATGAGCAAGTCCGACTCGACCATGATTTCGGCGGCCACGCTGTTTCTCTTCATGCTGCTGCAACCCGTAGTAGGCGCGTTGTCCGATAAGATCGGCCGTCGCCCCATCCTGATCGCCTTCGGGGTACTGGGCACGATATTCACCGTTCCGATCCTGTCTGCGCTGCACACCATCCAATCCATGTGGGGCGCGTTCTTCCTGATCATGGCGGCACTGGTCATCGTTAGCGGCTACACCTCGATCAATGCGGTGGTGAAAGCCGAGTTGTTCCCCACTGAAATCCGTGCCCTGGGTGTGGGTCTACCTTATGCACTGACCGTTTCGATCTTTGGCGGCACCGCGGAATACGTAGCCCTGTGGTTCAAGAGCATCGGCATGGAGACCGGCTACTACTGGTACGTTACCGGCTGTATCGCCTGCTCGCTTCTGGTCTACCTGTTCATGAAGGACACGCGCGACCACTCCCGCATTACCCACGAGTAACCCTTCCCCAGAAGGCCCCGCAAGGGGCCTTTTTTGTCGCAGCCAGCATCAATCAGGACGCTTTTGCCATAACTAGGGGATAGCCCTTGCGCAACGCATGGTCCATGATCCGAACAGCATTTCTTGTGGCTTCGGATTGTTTATGAGGGTCATCACCCGGCTGGTATCATCCTTTCGTCAAACCTGGCAGCACCTGAGCGAACGACTCGGCGATGCTGAAAACCTGAGTACCCTGCTCTGGGCCATTCCAATCGGGATCGTCGGGGCGCTGGTCACGCTGGGCTTTCGCCATGCGATTGACCTCATCCATCTCGCGGCCTTCGGCAAAACGGCCGACGTGGTCGAGCTGGCCCAGTCCAGCGAATGGTACATGCGCCTGATCGTGCCTACGCTGGGCGGGATCGTGGCGGGCTTCCTGCTCCTGCTCAGTCGGCGCTATACCAAAGCCACGGCGCATTCGGATTACATGGAAGCCATCACCTTGGGCGATGGCCGTATCCCGGTTCGGCAGACCCTGGCACGCAGCTCATCTTCGCTGTGCTCGATTGCCACCGGCTCCTCCATTGGTCAGGAAGGCCCGATGGTGCAGCTGGCCGCCCTCTGCGCCTCTTTGGTGGGTCGCTTTCGCACGATCTCACCGGAGCAGATGCGGACCCTGGTGGCCTGCGGGGCCGCAGCCGGGATTACCTCTGTATACAACGCCCCGATTGCCGGCGCCTTCTTCGTGGCGGAGATCGTATTGGGCTCCATCGTGGCGGAGCGCATGCCTCCGCTGATCATGGCGTCCGTGGTAGCCAACCTCACCATGCGCTCACTGCCGGGGTATCACTCGATCTACAGCGTACCGCTGTTCGAGCCCCTGAGCCTGTCGCAAGACCTGATGTTCATCCTGCTGGGTATTCTGCTCGGCGCGCTGGCCCCGCTCTTTCTCTGGCTGCTGGAACACTCACGCAAGCGAATCGACCAGATTCCCCTGCCGCTGCCCATCAAGCTGGGGTGCGGCGGGCTCGTGGTCGGCCTGATTTCGATCTTCTATCCACAGACCTGGGGTAACGGCTATAGCGTCATCAATGACTTCATCAACCACCCCTGGCCCTGGACAGCCGTGGCGGCTCTGCTGGTCTTCAAGGTCCTGGCGACAACCGCCTCAGCCGGTACGGGAACGGTAGGCGGCATCTTCACGCCGACCCTGTTTGTCGGCGCCGCCATCGGTGTGCTGTTTGCCAGCCTGGTCGAGCATCTCGCTCCTACCCTGCATGCGCCAACCTTTACCTATGTCGTGGTCGGCATGGGCGCGTTTCTCGCTGCCACCAGCCGGGCGCCGCTCATGGCAATCCTCATGGTGTTCGAGATGACGTTGAGCTATGACATCGTGCTGCCGTTGCTGCTGTGCGTGGTGGCTGGCTACTACATCAGTGGCGCATTCTCGCCCCGCTCCATGTACGCCGTGACCGCCAAAAACAACGAACTCTGGAAAGCCCGTAACCAGACGCGCAACCTCAAGGTTAAAGCCATTCTTAACGAGGGCGCGCAAACCGTACCAGCATCAGCCACGCTGGAAGAAGTGCTGCAAACGTTCCGCGAGCAGATCGTCAAGTTTGTGTACGTAATCGACGAAAATGGCCTGCTGGTCAAGATCGTCGCGCTGCGAGACCTCAACAGAGCCCAGGCGGCTGGAACACTTGATGCCAACCTGCTCGCCAGGGACCTGCCGGGTCATACACTTCCCCTGCTGCACCCCTACGATAACCTCACGGTTGCCCTGGAAGCCTTCCTGAACCATCCCGGCGAACGCCTGCCGGTGGTAGAAAGCCAGTCCTGCCCCAGGCTTTTGGGCTATATATCGAAAAGTCAGGTCCTGGCGCACCTGAAGCTGTATTTATAAGGCGGGTCTTGCAGGGTATCGCCCCGGTGGCAATGCCCTGCTGTCTCTTGCGTCAGGCTTCAATGCGGGAAGACCCAATCCTCTCTCACCTTTTCGCCTTTGTGCTGTCCAAGCCATCATCTATCGAGCGTCCCGCGCCGCGCCTGCACATTCAGGCCCTGCGCACTCGATTCGTTGAATTGATTCACCCTGACAGGAGTGACCTGCATGACACTAAGCGAATTAATGGGAACACTCCGCTTTCTCAAGGATGCCGAGATGCTGAAGGATACCCTTCGCACCGCCTATACCCGCTCGGGAAAGCAGGAGAGCACCGCGGAACACACCTGGCGGCTATGCCTCATGGCCATGGTGTACGAAGACGAACTTCAGGGCATCGACTTTGCCAAGCTGCTGAAAATCTGCCTTATCCATGACCTGGGCGAAGCCATCAGCGGTGATATTCCGGCCGTGCTGCAGCGACCGGGCCTGAGCAAGTCCGGGCAGGAGCGCCAGGACTTGCAAACCCTGCTGGCCTCGCTCCCCGCGGAGCGTCAGGAACGTTTTCTGGCGTTGTGGGACGAGTACGAGAACGGCTCCTCTCCAGAGGCCAAGCTTGCTAAGGGCCTGGATAAGCTCGAGACCATTCTCCAGCACAACCAGGGCTTGAATCCGCCAGACTTCGATTATGGCTTCAACCTGAACTACGGCCGCCAATACACCTCCGCACACCCACTACTGGCCGCAATCCGTGAGCAGCTGGACGAAGAAACCGAACGAAAAACCGTCGTATAGCAGACTTACATCAAGTGATACCGGGCCTTCCCGGCCCGCTTCGCCTCGTACATCGCGGTGTCGGCAGTATTGATAAGATCATCTGCCGTACGGGCCGAGCCCGGTATGTAGAGCGTGATGCCTATGCTGGCACTTACCTTGGCTTCATAGCTTTCCAACCAGATCGGCTTCTGGATTTTCTCGAGCAGTTGCCCCGCTAATCGACATGCATCGTTCACTCCGTCGACCAACCCTTCCAGAATGACCGTAAACTCATCGCCGCCCAGGCGGATAGCCTCATCGGACTTGCGGATACTACCTTGCAGCCGTTTCGCGATTTCAATGAGCAACGCATCGCCGGCATTATGGCCTTGAGCATCATTGACAGCCTTGAAACCATCGAGATCAAGAAACAGTAGTGCCAGCGTCGCCCGAGTACGCTCAGCCCGTGCAATGGCCTTGGGCAGGACCTCAAGCAGTGCGCGCCGGTTCAGCAACCCCGTTAGCGCATCATGACGCGCCTCGTGCTCACGCCTCGCTTCGGCAGCCTTGCGCTCAGAGATATCATGCAAAAAGGCACTAAAAAAGGATTGTCCCTCCACATTCAGTGCTCGAAGGCGTATCTCTATTGGAACATCGGACCCATCTCGCCGTATCGCAGGCAACTCCAAGCGTTGATTGAGGACTTTCGCTTCCCGAGTCGCCAGATAGCGTGCCATTCCTGCCAGATGCGCCTCACGCATCGAAGGAGGAATAATCAGCTCGCTTACTGGCTGGCCCAGGGCTTCTTCTACTGTCCAGCCAAACGTTTCGACGGCCTGACGGTTCCAGGCTGTGATAATGCCGAGCTCATTAACGCGGACATAAGCATCATTAGCATGCTCGATCACGCTACTAAGTTCCGCCTCCCGGCGACGAAGCGCCTGCTCGGAGTGTAGCTGGTGCGCCATCGCCTGAGATAACTGCTCATTGGCACGTTGAAGCTCATAGGTTCGAAGCACTACGCGCTGCTCCAGATCCTCCCTCAGGGCCGCCAGTGCCTCTTCGGCTTCCTTACGCGCATGAATATCGGTAACGATCGTCACAATACTGCTGGCATTACCGTTTTGATCTTCCAGCCGGCTGACATTCAAACGAACCCATATCGAATCGCCCTGCTTGTTGAGTGCGCGCCGTTCCAGGTCGATGGCATCTACCTTTCCGGTAATCAACCCCTCAGCCAGCTGCTTGAACTCGGCTAGATCGTCTGGATGAATGAGTTCCCAGAACGTCAGTTTCTTAATTTCATCGCGGCTGTAACCCAACATTCGACAGAGTGCATCATTGATATCGATCCAATGATCATTTTTGCCTACCAGGGAAATTCCTACCGCGGCCCGTTCGAAAATGGCACGAAAGCGCGCCTCACGTGTCTCGAACACCGCTTTCGACCGTTTGACGTGACGGCGGGCCAGCAGGGTTGTTTCGCGCAGCTGAACCTCATGACAGACCAGGGCGGCCAGGTCGTTGAGCGCCTCAAGCTCCTCTGCTTCCAGCCTGCGCGGCGTTGTGTCCATGACACACAATGCACCGAGCGCCAGTCCTTCGATACTCGTGATGGGGATCCCGGCATAAAAGCGAATATGCTTGCCACCCTTGACGAGATGATGGTTTTTAAACCGCTCATCCAGCGTTGTGTCTTCGATAAAGATAGCCTGCTGCGCCAATACCGTATGAGCGCAGAAAGAGGACTCCCGACTGGTTTCCACGATATCCAGGCCAATCTGGGACTTGAACCATTGCCGCTTGTCATCCACCAGCGAGATATAGGCGATGGGCATACCCAGTGTACGTACCGCCAGCCGGGTAATCCGGTCGAAAAAAGGCTCGGCAGGCGAATCCATCAGCTCAAGCGCATTCAGGACGCGCAAGCGCTCGGTTTCGTAGGAAGGATCGGCTGCTGGCAACATGGCAATGGTCAGGCTAAAGCGGGACTATTTCACAGTCTGACAGATAAGCAGCCGTTTCTGCTCATGGTTTCGTCAGGCCACAGTATGTCATTGATAGCGTTTTGATCCGATCAACCTGAACCAGTACGCCTTGTCATGTCTCGAACCATAACGTTTCAGTATCAGGTATCCATGAGCGCATGACTTTCATTCAATGGGCAGGCGTACTCAGTACGTTACTGCTGGTTCTGGCCTTGGCATCGGCCTACCTTCGCTGGCTTCCTGTCACTACATCCGTCGTTTGCCTGGCATTTGGCATTGCTATTGGCCCGCTGGGGCTGGGTCTCTGGCAGGAAAGCTTTCAGGACGTGGCCCCCTGGATGGAGCATCTGACGGAAGTTGCCGTTCTGATCTCCCTGTTCGTGACCGGACTCAAACTGCGATTACCCCTGACGGACCCGGCCTGGCACGGTGCCTACATGCTGGCCGGACCGATCATGCTGTGCTGTATTACCGGCAGTACTCTGGTCTGCCACTACCTGTTTGGTCTCAACTGGGGCACCTCCCTTCTCATCGGCGCGGCACTGGCCCCTACCGACCCTGTTTTGGCCGGGCTCGTCCAGGTCGTTCATGCCCGGGACTTCGACCGGGTGCGCTACTCGCTGTCCGGTGAGGCAGGCCTTAACGACGGCACGGCCTTTCCGTTTGTTGTCCTGGCCCTGCTGGTCATGCACCACGATAGCGTACAGGCCGACTGGCTGGGTGAATGGGTTCTGCATCGCCTGCTCTGGGCCGTGCCTGCAGGCCTTCTGATCGGCTACACCCTGGGGCGGTTGATGGGGCGATTTTCCATTTACCTGCGGATCAAACACCGCGACAGCGTCATCTCTCCCAATGACTTTCTTGCACTGGCCCTGATAGGTCTGGCCTATGTACTGGCCGATCTGGTCGGCGCCTGGGGCTTTCTTGCTGTGTTTGCAGCGGGCGTGGGGTTGCGTCGAGTGGAGGTCTCATCCTCCGGCCACGCCAAGATTCCGGCCGAGGAGCAGACCCAGCCGGTACTGGGCCACATGACCGGATCGGTCGTACAGGCCGACCGGCTCGACCATAACAAACTGAGCAACGCCACGGTGGCAGCCGGCGTACTGATGGGTGACATGCTGGCCTTTGGCAACCTGCTGGAACGCTCCCTGGAAGTGTTGCTGGTCACGCTGCTGGGCGTATTGCTCTACCCCCACTGGGACTGGCGCGCGGCAGGGCTGGCGCTGCTATTGTTCTGCGTGATCCGCCCTTTAAGCGTGTACTTGCTGATGGGTCGACGTTGGGCGACCCCTGCCCAGCGCACACTGATCGGCTGGTTCGGCATACGAGGGATCGGCAGCCTGTACTACCTGAGTTATGCCCTGAACCACGGCCTTACGGAAGGCTCACTCAAGGATAGTATCGACATCACTTTAACCGTCGTGACTATCAGTATCCTGCTGCACGGAGTCACTACCCAGCCCTTGCTGGATCGCTATGAGCGTAAACATGCTAAAGAACAGGCATGAGCTAGCGCGGGCTTATACCGTGTCGGTAAGTGCTTTGACCGTGTCGATGACTTTGAAGACGTCGAAAGGCTTTTCGAAGATGGCATTGAACAGATGCTGGTTCTGCTGAGCGATATGCGCCTGCGCACCGGTGGTCAGGATGATGGGTATCGCCTTGAGATCGGGATGGTCGTGAATGGCCTGGGCCAACTCCATGCCATTCATCAAGGGCATCATGAAATCCGTGATGACCAGCGCAGGCTGCTCGCGCAGCAAGGCATCCAGCGCCTTTTGGCCATTGCTGGCCGTTTTGACCTGGAACCCGGCATCCTCAAGCGCGAACGAGAGAATTTCAGCGATTAAAAACTCATCATCGACCACCAGAATCGTCGTCATGTATTTACCTTCCCTGTAATGACGACATCAGCCCTGACTGTTCGACGTTGCTGAGCCTGAAAGAACCATCTCCGCATTTCTGAAAGCCTTAGCTAAATCAATACCACTATCACTGATAACAATTTCACGAAGTGACGGGTCGAAGTGGCTGTCCCGTACCTTCAATATGGAAATGACCCGCTTGAGTTCGGCATTCAATTCCGCATAGCGCATCATGAACAGATTGTCTGTAATGCCTGACAGTTCAGGCGCAGGCGCATGAATATCCGACCCGAAGAGGTCTTTCATCTCCCACGTGCCATACACTGTGACACCCATAGACCTGAGCTGGTTGGTGAGCGCGGTAAAGAATTCCATGAGTCGATCCTCCTTGCCGGCCATGCGCGCAATGGCGCCGAGGCTGTCAATCAATAACCGCCTGGCCTTCAATCGGCGGACCTCATCAATAATCTGATGGCCTACTTTATCCAGCTGCAACTCAACCGTTGGCTGCCAATGAATATGTACAGCGCCGCTATCGATCAGGCCGCCCAGATCCAGCCCCATGCTGCGTGCCTTGACCCGTAGCCTGTCTGGCGTCTCGTAAAACCCGAAGATCACCCCGGGTTCCTCCAGAGAGGATTGGGCAATAAAGCTCAGGCCCATAGAGGTTTTGCCGCTGCCTGACGGCCCCATCAGCAAGGAGATGGAGGATCGGCTAAGGCCTCCTGCAAGCATCTGGTCAAGACTGGTCAGCCCTGTGCCGACTCGGCGCTCATCAATCTGCTCCGGACGATAAGGCGTGTTGTAGACAGCCTCGAGCCTTGGATAGACCACAAACCCATCTTCAGTGATCTGATACTCATGCAGCCCAGCAATCGCAGGGCTGCCACGCGTCTTGCGCAGGGTCATGCGACGAATGGAGCGCACGCCACGAATCTCCTCGCCCACGTCCAGCACACCGTCGACCATGGTCAACTCGGGGCTGCCGTCATCGAGACGCGAGCTGGTCAGGAACAGAACCGTACAATTGGCAAAGGCGGCATGGGCCTGCAATTCGGCGATAAACCGCTTCGTGTCCAAAGGCGTTTCGGCTCTGGAGCGGGCATTGAGCAGTCCATCGACCACCAGCAGCGTCGCCTTTTGCCGGGAGATTTCCCGGCGCAGCAGCTTGACGACCGGCTCAAGCCCTTCCTGCTCCATGGTGTCGAACGCACTAAGGTATTGGATATCACCGCCGATCTGGCTGTGATCGAAAAAGCTGAGCGTGGAAAGAAACTGGAACATCCGCTCATGGGATTCGGACAACAACGTGGCGAACAGGACACGCTCACCCTTGCGCACATGGTTGAAGGCAATCTGATTGGCCAGAATTGTCTTGCCAGAACCCGGACGGCCCTGAATGACATATGACGCGCCGGCCACAAAGCCGCCCCGTAATAAGGTATCCAGCCCCTCGATTCCACTTTCCAGGCGCGTTAGTTGCTTCAATTCGATTGGCCCTGCCAGAGAGTAAAAGATCATTGATCGACCACACCGTGGCGGTCTGAACAGGTCGACAAGACTATGGCTCAGCGCCTGAAATATCCAGATGAATACTTCTGTGAGGTGATCAGGGTACTCACCAGAGATGACAAATGAGCAGGAGTTCTCAGACAGAAAGACATGGAGCACCACGTCTTTAGAGACGGGAGCGGCAGCTGCCGCTCCTCAAGGGGAACGTTACTTGTCTGGCTGCGGCGTCATGCGCAGGTAGGGACGTAGCGCCTGATAGCCTTTTGGGAAGCGCTGCTTGATCTCGTCTTCATCCTTGAGCGAAGGCACGATCACCACATCGCCACCCTGCTCCCAGTTGGCTGGCGTAGCCACCTTATGGTTATCGGTCAGCTGCAGCGAATCGATCACCCGCAGGATCTCATTGAAGTTACGTCCCGTGCTGGCTGGGTACGTGATGATCAGCCGGACCTTTTTGTTCGGGTCGATGACAAACAACGAGCGAACCGTCAGCGAGTCGTTCGCGTTCGGATGGATCATGTCGTACAGGCCCGACACTTTTCGATCTTCATCGGCAATGATGGGAAAGTTGACGGTGGTCTTCTGAGTGTCGTTGATGTCATCGATCCAGCGGCGGTGAGAATCGGCCGGATCGACCGACAGGGCAATGACCTTAACGTTTCGGGCTGCGAATTCGTCCTTTAGCTTGGCCGTGAACCCAAGCTCTGTCGTACAGACGGGCGTGAAATCGGCCGGGTGCGAGAACAGCACGCCCCAGCTATCGCCCAGCCACTCGTGAAAACGAATACGGCCTTCGCTGGAATCCTGTTCGAAATCGGGTGCTATATCGCCCAATCTAAGGCTCATGGTGATCCTCCTGTATCGGTTCAAGGGGCCACCTGCCTGGGCAGATGGTCCGGATAAGTTAAGCCCGGTATCGTGACGTTCGCTCGATTTGATGCTGCAGCTGGTACAGGAATGTGAAACCGTCCTCCCAGCGTTCATGACCGGACCTCACATTGATGTGACCGACATCGGCCAGGATCGTTGAGGCGGCACCCCAGGTATTCGCCAGATAACGCGCGCGCTCCGGTGTGGCAGCGGGGTCGTTACCGGAGCCGACAAGCAGCGCCGGAAACGGCAGAGCCTGCCGAGGCAATGGCGCAAAATTCTTTAGCGGCGCAGGACAGGCCGGCCGCTCGACGTCTGCGGGTGCAACCAGCAACGCACCGACTACACGCTGTCTTGTTTCAGGGTCGGCCTGCTCGGCCCAATGAGCCACGGTTGCACAGCCCAGACTGTGAGCGATCAGGATAACCGGAGCGTGGCAGGCCTTCAGACTGCGCTCCAGCTCATCCACCCATTCCTGACGTTGCGGCGTGAACCAATCCTTTTGCTCTACCCGAGAGCAATCAGGCAGAACACGCTGCCAGTGGCTTTGCCAATGATTGGCAGGCGAGCCCTGCCAACCGGGAACAATCAGGTACTGTATCGGGGTGGTGCCCATGGCGATGCCTCTACAGGAGTCATGTCAGCAGTGTACGCACGCCTAAAATACGCACAAAGAATAAGTAATAATTTATTTATTCTTTAATGGAATATGGCTCATTCCTCAACAAGCTGCAGCGCTTTGGCCTGAATGATTACGCCCTCCTGCGCCATTGGTCTTCTTTCTTACCATCAGCCCGTAATATCTGAACTCCCCGCGGATATCCCTCTCCTTACCTAGGAAGGCTGTTGATCATCAATAGCCGAATCAGGGTTTCCCCTGGAGAATTCAAATGACTGCTAAAAACGACAACCCAGGAAATTTTGCCAACGACCGCGAAAAAGCCTCCGAAGCAGGCAAAAAAGGGGGTCAGAACAGCGGCGGTAATTTTGCCAACGATCGCGAGAAAGCCTCTGAAGCAGGCAAAAAAGGTGGCCAGAACAGTCATGGCGGCGGCCGCAGCTAGCAGCTGAGTGGTTGAGCGGAGGCCCAGCTTCCGCTCAAGCTCTGTTTTCAGGCGCTGCTGAAGACGCTTCCTACCGTTTGAGTAAATCCACGCTTTTACCGACCTCTAATGCCCTCTTTGATCGTCACCATCCCTGACACGACCTGATCGCTCGCTTCAGACGTATCTGCCTGAGCGATAGAAAGAACCTGCTACCTGGAGTATTTCGGCCTCCAGAAGAGCTCAAGCGCATGAGGGTCTGGTATAGCCTCTCTAAAATAGAGCTACACAGAGACATCTGCCTTAAGCGTGTAAAGGTAATAACCTGATGAGGGCAATTGAGAATTGCCGGAGGGCTTATGAATTAAATTGACAGAACAGACACACCGATAACCAGAGCTCAAAAAACAATACCGGTAAAAAGCCGATTTCATCTTCCTATGGTTTGCACAATAGCGGCATCGCTGAACTCTTCCATCCGCAACAATTTCAGCGAAGCGAGAAACGCATGAGCCTGATGTTCATGGCGAAATTCAATAGACGGCCGCTGGGATTCAGTACACATAGCCGGTATGTTTCTTTCCTGCCATACCACCGTGACCAACTTTCCTCGTAATGAACAGCTATGTAGCGTTCTTCCGTCACTGGTCTTGATCGTCCAGGCAGTCATGAAGTACCTGTATAGTTAATGAATAACCGTTGCGCCTCGTTAAACTTTGGCCAGACTATTCTTTCTTCGAATATCAAACTGATTATCTATTTCACGCTTGATGCCCGTCACCCACACTTGCGCCTCAGCCTGGCTCATTTGATAAGGTGAACTATTTCGTCTGGCTTCTAGAATGGTAATACCGCTTTGCTGATTGAAGATGCGCACGGCGAAGCCTTTTTCGCTCTCTTCCAGCACTTGGAAACCCAAGGGCAGAAACTGCGACTTCATATAGGTGAGAACAGGGGCTGATACGTCAGTTGACATGAATTTTCCTTACGCTAATAAACGTGAAAAACCCCGGCTTGGCGGGGCCTTATGTCAACGCTCTCTGACCTGTCCCGCTTCGAAGCCCTTAGGCCCTACGATCAACTGATAACTCACAAGCTGGCCTTCATTCGGGCCTCTGAAGCTTCGGTTTTCAAAAGATTTCGTATGAATGAAAAGGTCTGGTCCTTCTTGCGGAATAATAAAGCCAAATCCTTTATCTTCACTAAACCACTTGATAGTGCCTTGATGTCTAATGGACATGATTTTTCTCCTGGGTATGAATTACGGCAGCCTTTGAAATGCGCCGAGACTGCACCTAACGGGCAGAGGAACCGAGGAGATGATTTCAGACAGGCCATCAAGTCAGCATCGCGGTGACAATTAGCTATACAGTAAGGCCACTGTACTCTCTTTCACGTCCATGTGTTGCTTTTATACTGAACCTAGACGGACGGAATAAATGAAAACAAATATGACTATTATTACTCCATTATTTATGCTTCCCAAATATTATAGGCCTGCCATTTATTTGGTCTAACACTCTGATTTCATTGAGCAAGTGTTATTTAAATCGTTTCTTAGCAGAGAAAATAATCGAGAAAATAAAAATAAAGGTATACAAGAGCTGAAAAAAGCGTATTGTGATCTCACTGCTTTGCAACTGCTACTTCGATACCTGGCTTGATGTTCTGTTTTTCGTTTCATCTCCTCGGCTCGTTTTACTTTCGCACCTCAGTCTCGGCCTGAATGTTTCAGCGCCGCAGCCTTATTTTACCCTGGAGATACATCATGTCTGGTCGTCAAAATGGCACCGTCAAATGGTTCAACGATGAAAAAGGTTTTGGTTTTATCACTCCTGAGAGTGGTCCGGACCTGTTCGTCCATTATCGCTCGATCGAAAGTTCAGGCTTCAAGAGCCTGAGTGAAGGTCAAGCAGTGTCCTTCGTGGCCGTCAAAGGTCAGAAAGGCATGCAAGCTGATCAGGTTCAAGTCGCTTAAGACACCTGATCCAAAAAAGCCCCGCACTGCGGGGCTTTTTTATTGCCTTGGAAAATAGCCTGCCAACCGATTCGCCCAAGGCATACCCCGTGGGCATGCCTGCACCTGGACAATGATCAGGTAGGCATGGGCCCATCCGGTGATATAAATGGCTTTGTAAAACCCGGTGCCAAGGGTGCCAATGCCCACTCACTGCGGAATCGGCTGAGGTACACCATGTTGCTGCGGGTGGCGGCTTTTCGGTTCATTTTCCCAGCCATAACCGCGAGCTGCGTCTTGATACCATCAATAACCGTATGTAACCGCTCCTGATCATCCAGATCGGCCGCGGAAATCACACGTATGGCCACCACATCCTTGTTTTGCGTTGAAAACGTTAGCGTCAGACTGCCGTCAGGTCGAACGGCTGAAATGACGGGCCGGTTAACCTCAAAGGAGGATGACAGGGTCTTGAGATACGCCTTCATGTGAAACACCTCGCCGAGCAGAATGGTAGATATTGGCAGCCAGCGCTGCGTTTATGGCTCCACAAGCCAGTGCGAGGCACCTAGAGTGCCTCGACATGTTCAGCCTGCATGCCCTTCCCTAATTTGCCTTCAGCGGCAATGTAGGAAACCGGCTGGCCCGCGATCAGCTGCTTGACCACATGACCACCGTTGACCGACTTGTGGTGCACAAACAATTCAGGCCCCTGGGCCTGAACAATGAAGCCATACCCTTTGACACGGTCGAACCATTTGACGGTACCGGTTTGACGATCAGACATGAAAGGCTCCTGGATAAGGTAGGCCGCAGGGAAACATCCCGTGCGAGCCGAGGCGGCAGTGATCCAAAGAGAGGCTGGGGTGTAGATAAAACACCCTCAAGGGGTCATGGCAGCATGATAGCAACGTAGTTACTTCACCATAGGCGCATTCGGCCTGGGGTGTGCGGCTATTTAGCTGTGCGGCGACGGGTGGGAATCCTTGCTCTGCCATGCGATCAAAGCGACAAACTGCTCAGCACAGCGGCAGGCCTGATTGAGCACGTGTAGAAAGCCCATGCCAGACGGGTTCTTGTCGCTGATGCAGGCGCGGTACTGATATGAACCGAAGGCATTCAGCCTGGGAGAATTATGTACTACGGAGAGCGATTCAACGCCTGGACGCACCTGATCGGCGCAGCCCTGGCGTTCATGGGTGCGGTATGGCTACTGGTACGGGCCAGCCTGGACGGCTCACCAACCAAGGTCATCAGCATCATTATCTATGGCGTCACGCTGGTGCTGCTCTATAGCGCCTCGACGATTTACCACAGTGTGCAGGGCCGTGCGAAAACGGTCATGCGCAAGGTGGATCACCTCTCCATCTACCTGTTGATTGCTGGCAGCTACACGCCTTTCTGCCTGGTGACACTGAAAGGCCCCTGGGGCTGGACGCTGTTCGCTATCGTCTGGGGGCTGGCGGTCATCGGCATGCTGCAGGAGATCAAACCCCGTTCCGAGGCCCGCGTTCTGTCCGTTGTAATTTATGCCGTGATGGGCTGGATCGTTCTGGTCGCGGTCAATCCATTGCTGGCGTCGCTGGGCGCGGCAGGCTTTACCTGGCTGGTCACAGGGGGTTGCCTTTATACACTAGGGATCGTTTTCTTCGCGTTCGATCACCGTTTTCGCCACTGGCATGGCATCTGGCACTTATTCGTCATGGGGGGCAGCCTGCTGCACTTCATTACCATCGCCCTGTATGTGGTGTGATACCTTCAATTCAGTAGTATTCAGCGAACACAGGTATCAGGCCGGAGTCAGGCCACTCGTCTGTTACTGAAAAAGACCTGAATCAGGCGCTATGCTTGAAGGCCTTTGCTCACCGCATTGTTTCTAATTTTTGAGCGCTGTCTTGGACCATATAAAAGCTTTAACAGGTTTGCCTGACAGCGCTCCTGCGCAAGGCTTGTTACTTACATTTCGCCTCTCCCATAGGCGACCCGCTGGATCGTACGGGGCGGACGTCGAAGGCCATGCAGGCGGGCTTTGACGCTCATTTAAGCAAGCCCATCCAGTTCGATACGCTTATCCAGCACACGCTTGAAACGGTCAATCGGCGTCGGTCTTAAAAAGAGCCCGCCTCGCGGCGGGCTAAAGGTGCCTTATAGGGGAATAACTACAGGCAGCGTGACGTGGGTGACCGCGTGGCAATCAGAGTTTGGCGATCGAGACCTCCGTGGACTTCACGAAGGCAATCACCTCGCTTCCGACCACCAGTTCCAGCTCCTTGACCGAGCGCGTGGTGATCACGGAGGTAACGATCCCGGCAGCGGTTTGTACGTCGATTTCGGAAAGCACCGACCCTTCGATGATTTCCTTAATGGTGCCTTTGAACTGGTTACGAACGTTGATGGCTTTAATGGTCATGGTTGTGCTCCTCAACTCAAGTGATCAAAGTGCCCAGCGCAGTTGCGTGGGACGGTAGTCGGTGTCGTGATGGTCGGGCAGTGAAGGTTGGGCCAGTACGCGGGCCAGCACCTTAGCCTCCAGTGCGGCAAGCCCGCCCGAGCCGCGGTTGCGCGGACGCGGCAGATTGATGCCGAGGTCCAGGCCGACCCGGCCCTCCTCGATCAGCAGGACGCGATCCGCCATGGCTACGGCTTCACCCACGTCGTGCGTGACCAGCAGAACGGTGAATCCATGCTGCTGCCAGAGACGTTCGATCAACTGCTGCATCTCGATGCGGGTCAGGGCGTCCAGCGCACCCAAGGGCTCATCCAGCAGCAACAGGCGCGGCTCATGAATCAGAGCCCGCGCCAGGGCCACACGCTGTTTCTGTCCACCCGACAGCGCAGCCGGCCATTCATGGGCCCGCTCAGCCAGCCCCACGGCGTCCAGCGCCTCTAGCGCCTTCTGCTGCCAATGGCCTTTGAGGCCCAGGCCGACGTTATCGATGATGCGTTTCCAGGGCAGCAGACGGGCATCCTGAAACATAAGACGGGTCGCGTCCTGATGCCGGGCAAGCGGCTCCTTGCCCGCCAGCAGTTGCCCGCCAGTCGGCTTATCCAGTCCGGCCACCAGCCGCAGCAAGGTGCTCTTGCCGCAACCGCTGCGCCCCACCACGGCCACAAACTGACCAGAGGGAATCGTCAGGTCGATACCCTGAAGCACGTCGCGCTCACCGAACCGCTTGCCGACCCCTTCCAGGGTCAGGGCTGTTCCCCGCTTGTAAGGGAGACTGTGCAAGGCCGTCATGCTGCACCTCCTGTTTTCTGATAGGCCGGATGCCAGCGCAGCCATGCACGCTCAAGGCCGCGGGCCGCAAGATCTGCCAGCTTGCCAAGGACGGCATACAGCACGATTGCCAGTACCACGATGTCGGTTTGCAGGAATTCACGGGCATTCATGGCGAGATACCCGATGCCGGAACTGGCCGAGATGGTCTCCGCCACGATCAGGGTCAGCCACATCAACCCAAGCGCAAAGCGCACCCCCACCAGGATCGACGGCAGCGCCCCAGGCAGCACGACCTGCGTGAACAATCGATAGCCGGAGAGCCCGTAGCTGCGCGCCATTTCCACCAGGGCCGGATCGACGTTGCGAATGCCGTGATAGGTATTGAGGTAGATCGGGAAAAACGTACCCAGGGCGACCAGGAAGATCTTGGCCGACTCATCGATCCCGAACCACAGGATGACCAGCGGGATAAGTGCCAGATGCGGCACGTTACGTACCATCTGTACGGAGCTGTCCAAAAGACGCTCGCCCCAGCGTGAAAGCCCGGTAATAAAACCCAGCAGCAGGCCGATACCACCTCCGATAGCAAAGCCGATACTGGCGCGCCAGCTGCTGATGGCGAGGTGTTGCCAGAGCTCGCCACTGCGCACCAGGCTCCAGCCTGCTTCCAGCACTGCACTGGGTGCCGGCAGGATACGGCTGGACAAGAGGCCGGTTTCCACAGCCACCTGCCACCCGGTCAGGAGCAGCACGGGCAGCACCCAGGGCGCTACGCGTTGCAGAGAGGTGTTGATCGTATGATTCATACCGACTCCTCAGCTCTGCGCGGCATACTTCGTGGTTGAGGATGGCACGATGTCGTTGGCCACGATCTCGCCGAAGGGGCTGATGTTATTAGCACCCGCCGGCTGCTCGGGTCGGCTAAGCGGCAGGTGCGGGAACAGGAGTTCGGCCACACGGTAGGACTCTTCCAGGTGCGGATAGCCGGACAGGATGAAGGTATCGATGCCCAGTTCGGCATACTCCTTCATCAGCTGGGCCACGGTGGGGCCATCACCGACCAGGGCAGTCCCTGCCCCACCGCGCACAAGACCTACACCAGCCCAAAGGTTGGGCGCGATTTCCAGCTTGTCGCGTCGTCCGCCGTGCAGCGCAGCCATGCGCTGCTGACCAACCGAATCGAACCGCGCAAACGAGGCCTGGGCCTTGGCGATGGTGGCATCATCCAGATTGGCGATGAGCCGGTCGGCCGCCTTCCAGGCCTCTTCATTCGTTTCACGCACAATCACATGCAGGCGAATCCCAAAGCGAACAGTACGGCCATGGCGCGCCGCTTTTTCACGGACGGCTTCGATCTTTTCGCGTACCGCCTCAAGCGGTTCACCCCAGGTCAGGTACAGCTCGACCTGCTGGGCAGCCAGTTCCTGGGCAGGCTCGGAGGAGCCTCCAAAGTACAGTGGCGGACGTGGCTGTTGCAGTGGCGGATAGAGCAGCTTGGCGCCCTTGACCTTGATGTGCTTGCCGTCAAAGTCGACCGTCTCGCCTTCCAGCACGCGACGCCAGATATGGGTGAACTCTTCCGAGGCCTCGTAGCGCTCCTCATGGCTCAGGAACAACCCATCTCCGGCCAGCTCTTCCGGGTCGCCGCCGGTCACGAGGTTGAACAGCGCCCGCCCGCCGGACAGGCGATCGAGCGTAGCGGCCTGACGAGCAGCAACGGTGGGTGAAATGATGCCGGGGCGCAGCGCTACCAGAAACTTGAGTCGCTGGGTCACTGGGATCAGCGAGGCCGCCACCAGCCAGGAGTCCTCGCAGCTGCGGCCGGTAGGAATCAGTACGCCGCCAAACCCGAGGCGGTCCGCCGCCTGGGCGATCTGTTGCAGGTAGCCGTGGTCAACGGCGCGGGCGCCCTCTGCGGTGCCAAGGTAATGGCCGTCGCCGTGGGTTGGTAGAAACCAGAAAACGTTGAGATTGCTCATGTACAGTGCTCCGTCAGATGGAAATCTGGGTCAATTCAAATGTGGGCTTCAGGGTGCTTTCAGCGGCATCAGCCGTGGGTACCAGGGGCAAGGGCTGCACATGGGCGTCGACAAAGGCACACCATGACGCGTGCCATCGCCTGATCCATCCCATTCAGGTAGCGCTCGACCAGACGGCTGGCGATCGTAGGCAGGGGCTTGGTACTCATGGCGTCACCTCGGTGTTGGTTTGGCGTTGCGCAGTAACCGGTACGGCAGGCGTCGCAACATCGGCCACGCGTATCGGCTTGGGAATCAGGCGGTTCTGGTAGAACAGGTCAGCGGTTTGCTGCTGGTTTTCGATGTCCCTGGCGGCAATCGGGCTGATGGGTGAATCCGGACGGTGGCTGAAATAGGAGGCCACCACGGCCTGCGGCAGTCCCAGCTGGCGCGTCATGATTTCGATGCTGCCTTCGGGATTGGCCCGCGTGAGCGCCTCGGCCTGGTTCAGCGCATTGAAGATCTGCGGGATAAGGCCTGGATTGCGCTCGGCAAACGGACGGGCTGCCAGATAGAAGGAGCCTGAATTGGAAAGCCCGTTACGGCCATCGGTCAGCACACGCACCTGACCGGTTAACAGCGCCGCCGAATAGAAGGGATCCCAGATGGCCCAGGCGTCCACGTTGCCCTGATCGAAGGCTGCACGGGCGTCAGCAGGCGGCAGGTAAACCGGTTGGATATCGGTGTAGTTGAGGCCTGCCTGATTAAGTGCTCGAAGCAGCAGCGCATGGGAGCTGGAGCCTTTCTGGAAGGCTACCTTTTTCCCCTTGAGATCCGCCAGGGTGTGGATCGGGCTGTCCTTGCTCACCAGAATGACCTCAGCCAATGGTTTGGCGGGCTCGGTGCCAACATAAAGCAGATCGGCCCCGGCGGCCTGGGCGAAAATCGGCGGGATATCACCTGTCGCCCCCAGATCGATGCTGCCTGCGTTCAGGGCTTCGAGCAGTTGCGGCCCCGCCGGAAACTCCACATAACGAACCTGCGTATTCGGGAAGCGCGTCTCCAGGAAGCGCTTCTCCCGCGCCACCACCAGATTCACGGCACTCTTCTGGTAACCGATGCGCAACTCGGCGGGATCGGCCGAGGCGCTCTGGAACGCGAACGCTGCCAGCGTACCGAGCAGGATCAGGCTGCGGGTCAGGAAAGCAGGCTTCATGGTTTTACCTCCGCGCGCTGGGCAAGGTTGGCAGGCGGTGTCCAGATCACGTCACGAACCGCCAGCGTTTTGGGAATCAGACGAATCTGCGTAAAGGCATCGGCAATCTTCTGCTGCGCAGTTACCACCTCGGGCGTAATGAACTGGGCCCCGTAGCCCTGCCGCGCCACGACCGTACGGGCAATGTCTTCCGGCAAGCCGAGCAGCGGCGCGACCTGCTTGGCGACCTCCTCAGGATTGGCCTTTGCCCACTTCCCTACCGAGCGAACCTCGTCGACCAGCGTGGCAATGACTTGCGGGTGCTGTTGGGCGTAAGGGCGTGTTGAGAGATAGAACTGGTGGTTGTCGACCAGCCCGGTACCGTCGGTAAGCGTGCGCGCCTGAAGCTGTTTTTCTGCAGCCGCCTGATACGGGTCCCAGATGACCCAAGCATCGGCGCTGCCGCGTTCGAAGGCGGCGCGGGCATCAGCCGGAGGCAGGTAGATTGGTTGAATGTCGCTGTATTTCAGGCCTGCCTTTTCCAGCGCGCGAACCAGCAGGTAATGAACATTGGAGCCCTTGTTCAGGACGATCTTCTTGCCCTTGAGATCGGCCAGCGTCTGGATGGAAGAATCCTTGGGCACCAGGATCGCTTCGCTGGTGGGCGCAGGCGGTTCATGGGCGACATATACGAGGTCAGCACCCGCCGCCTGAGCGAAAACGGGCGGGGTTTCACCAGTAACGCCAAAGTCGATGCTGCCAACATTCAGCCCTTCCAGTAATTGGGGGCCGCCGGGAAATTCAGTCCATTGCACGTTAACGCCCTGCTCGGCCAGGCGTTTTTCCAGCGTGCCACGGGCCTTGAGCAGCACCAGCGTGCCGTATTTCTGATAGCCTACCCGTAAGGTTTCGGCGGCTTGAACAGTGGCATCGAGCGACAGGGCCAGCAGCAGCGCGGCAACCCATCTTCGATGCAAGGGTTTGACGCGCATCGCGTGCTCCTTGGCTTCGAGTGGTGTCCTGCCTGCTGCCCCGTTGTCGGGTCAGTAAGGTGGGTAATCTGTTCTCCCGTGTGGGAGTGGTTACATCAGATGCTCCAGCGTGCCTGTGTCAGCTGCGCTGTCAAAACATGTGGCTCGACCGGCTTCGGTCGGCGGGCCAGTGCGGCCAGAAAAAGCTCCAGCGACTCGTCCAAACGCTCCGCCAGTGCAGGTGAGAGCGGTGTTTCGCTTTCATAACTAATCTGGCTGTCATCCGCGAACACACCGGGCACGATCTCCTGCGCCTTGAGCGCAGCCAGAACCGGCTTGAGCGCATAATCCACTGCCAGCATGTGCGCAATGGAGCCGCCGGTTGCCAACGGCAACACCACCTTGTGATTGAGTGCCCGCTCCGGCAGCAGATCGAGTACCGTCTTGAGCACCCCGGAAAACGAGGCCTTGTAGATCGGTGTGGACACTACGAGGCCGTCCGCATTGTGCACGTGCTCGACAAAGGCCTTGACCTGAGGGCTCTCGAACCGCGCCTGGATCAAATCTTCGGGCGGGAAATCCTGGATGCGCCAGGAGGCTACCTCGACCCCATGTGCGTTCAGCCATTGCCGGGCCTCGCCGAGCAGTACGCTCGATCGGGATCTGGCCCCTGGGCTGCCCGCCAGCGAAACCACTAGCATGCCGTTCCCCTTCAACTGTCCTGTTAGGGTCGGTATGCCCCTCAGGTATGTAGCGAACCATAGCAAGCCTTAGCTTATGCCTAAAAATCATTTTTATTCATTTGCTTATAACTTTTTGTATAAATGAAAAACCCCAGCGCGCGGGCTGGGGTTTTCTGGTGTTGTAAGGCTTGCAAGCAGAGTGCGGAAGATCGGTACTGCACCCTCGATTTACAGGGTGAAGCGCCCTTACTGCGGCGCTTTCTGGATTTCAGCCTGAACCTGATCGAACAGCGGTTTGCCCACGGTATCGATAACCGACTGGATGGCCGGCTGCGCCTTTTCACGCATGCGCTGGGTTTCCTCTGCGCTTACCTGGTTGATCTGCATTCCGTGGGCCTTCAGCTCTTCCAGGGCTTTTTCGCCTTCGGCGCGTGTGTCCAGCCGCTCGGCATCACGTGCCTTCCTGGCTGCCTCCATCAGGATGTCCTGCTCGGTCTTGGACAACCCGTCCCACCAGCGCTTGGAGGCCAGCATGATCCAGGGACTGTACACATGGTTGGTCACGGTCAGGTACTTCTGCACCTCATAAAACTTGGATGACAGAATCGTGTTGAACGGGTTTTCCTGCCCATCCACGGCCTTGGTCTCCAGGCCGGTAAAGAGTTCGGAGAACGGCAGCGGCACGGCATTGGCACCCAGTTGCTTGAAGGTATCCATGAAGACCGGGCTCTGCATCACCCGCACCTTGATGCCGGAGAAGTCTTCCAGCTTGTTGATCGGGCGAACGTTGTTGGTCATGTTGCGAAAGCCGTTCTCCCAGTAGACAAGGCCGACGAGGCCCTTTTCCTGGAGCTTGTCCATAACCTGCTGGCCTACTGGTCCGTCGAGTACATAATCCGCCTGTTTTGCATTGGAAAACAAAAAGGGCGTATCCCAGATCGCCATCTCCTTGGTGATGCCGACCAGCGTCGCGGTAGAACCCACCATCATTTCCTGCGCCCCGCCAATCAACGCATTCTGCATCTGGGCATCCGGGCCAAGGCTTCCGGCACCAAAGGTGCGCACCTTGAGCTTGCCACCTGAGGCCTTGGCCACCTCCTCTGCAAATACCTTGGCGCCGCGTCCCTGGTTACTGTCTTCGTTTAGGCCATAACCGAAGCGGATCATGCGGGGGCGAATGTCATCGGCGGCCTGGGTTGTGAGGGTGGCTAGCGGGCCGCAGAGCACAGCCGTGGCCAGGGTTGCGAAGAGAAAGCGTTTCATGGGCGTTCCTTTTATTGTTGTTGATAAAGCCTGATGCCTGGGCCCTGCGGGGCCCAGGCCGTTCAATGCAACCACTTCAGCGGTACGGTAATGATCTCGGGAAAGATCACCAGCAGGACAACAATGGCGATATAGGTAAAGAAGAAGGGCAGCACGCCCTGCACCAGCTTTTCCATGCGGATACGTCCGATCCCTCCAACCACGTTCAATACAGTACCCACCGGCGGCGTGATCAGGCCAATCGAGCCGATCAGCACAAACATCACCCCAAAGTAGACCGGGTCGACGCCCGCCTTGGCTGCAATGGGTGCCAGGACAGGTCCCAGGATCAGGATGGTGGGCGTAAGGTCCAGCACCATGCCGATGGCCACCATCAAGAGCATGATGGCGGCTACCAGCAGCTTGGGATTGTCGGCAATCGGACCCAGCATGGCGGCGATTTCATCGGGGAGCTGGGCCAGTGTGACCATGTAGGCCGAAACGGTTGCGGCCGCACACAGGAACATCACCGAGGCCGTGGTGCGGCTGGCCCGGGTCAGCACCTCAACCAGTGCGTTCCAGCTCAGTTCCCGGTACAGCAGCGTGGACACCAGTAGCGCATATACCGCCGCGACCACGGCTGCCTCGGTGGGCGTGAAGATACCGCCCCGCAGACCGCCCACAATAATCACCGGTAGCATCAGGGCGGCAATGCCATCCACGATGGCATGACGGCGTTCCGCCCAGGAAGCCTTGGGTTGCGGCGGCTCGTGAATGCTTCGGGCGATCAATGTCCAGGCGATGATCAGCCCGGCCCCCATGATGAGCCCAGGAACCAGACCCGCCAGGAATAACTGGCTGATCGAGGTATTGGTTACAACGCCGTAAATCACAAAGGGCATCGACGGCGGAATGATCGGCGCAATAATGCCGCCTGCCGACACCAGTCCACAGGAAGAGCTGAGCGGATAGCCGCGCTGACGCATCATGGGCAGTAGCAGGGTCGCCAACGCCGCGGTATCGGCCAGGGCCGAACCCGACATGCTGGCCAGCAGCACCGAGGCGGCAATGGCAACGTAACCCAACCCGCCCTTCTTGTGGCCGACAAAGGCTTGGGCCATGGTGATGATGCGTCGGGAAATGCCGCCTGCGTTCATCAGCTCGCCAGCCAGAATAAAGAATGGCACAGCCAGGAGCGGAAAGCTGTCGGCACCGGCCTGTAGATTCTGGGCCAGCAGTTGCACATCCCAAAAGTCCAGGTACCACATCAGCACCGCGCCGGTCAGCAGGAGTGCAAACGCAATCGGCATCCCGAACGCCATGAAGCCCAACAGGGAGGAAAGAAAGACAGCAACGGTCATGATCAGCCCTTAAGGGAGGCAGCGCCTCGTAGTCTTGTTATTGGAATCGACTGATTACACCGGGCTCAGTCTGCCGTGACATTTGCCAGGGCTGGCGGTACCTCCCGCTCGGTACGCCAGGCATTGAGCAGTTGCACCAGTGCCAGCACCGCGAGTGCGATCATGCTGACCAGCACCGGCAGCATGGCGATAGCCAACGGGTAGCCCACCACAGGGCTCGCGTTCTGCCAGCCAAACTGCATCTGATACCACGCGCCCCAGGCAGACAGGCCGCTGCCTGTGGCAATCAGCAAGGCACTGACCGAATCGACAAGCCGCCGGGCAATGCGCGGAAACTTGTCACGGATCAGGGTAAAACTCATCAGCTCGCCGCGACGCATGCTGGACGCAACGCCAACAAAGATCAGCCAGACGAAGGCCAGCCGGGACAACTCTTCGGCCCCGGCCCATCCGGAGCCGAACGCATAACGCAGCACCACATTGACAAAGACAGCACCCACCATGAAGGCCATCAGAATGGCCATCATGCTGTCGGTGAGCTTATCGAAGCGCTGGGCCGTGCGGTTGTTATAGATCGGCTCGCTGGTCAGGGGCGGCTCGTTCCGCGGAGAAGGTGCATCGGGCATCTTTGAGGCCAGGCTGATCAAGGCAGCCATTTCGCTACTTGGAATTGGCGCATGCATCCAGGCGCTTACCTCCTGAACAACCGCATCGCTGGCCTTGGAGGCATCGACATACAGCACCCCTGGCTCTCCTCTGGGAGATTCGAGGGTGTCGAACTGGCTCTTGACGAGTGACGTAGGCATGTAATGGCCAGAACGCTCTCCGACTCGCTGTAGCGCCGTTTCGTAATCGACCGATAGATACGCGAAACGCAGGCCGGGTACAGCATCACGCAGACGGTCCCGGTAGCTGCGACGCAGTGCCGAGCAGGACAGCACGAATCCCGTGCCATCCTGAACGGCCTTTTGCATCTCAAGCCGCAGGCGATCGAGCCACTCGATACGGTCGGCATCGGTCAATGGCGTACCGGCCTGCATGCGGGCCACGTTTTCAGCGGAATGGAAATGGTCGGCTTCGATATGACGAAAGCCAAGACAGCGGGCAACGCCCAGGCTCGTCTCGGTCTTCCCTGAACCGCTGACGCCCATGATGACAAGGGCCTGAGCGGGTGTAGCGGAGGTACTGACGGGTGAAGTCATGGCGCTCTCCAGAGCGCCTTTCGGTGCGCTCATTCTTATTTTTGTTTGATGTTAGCGCTAACATCACAATTGGGCAATGAGACTGAAAGGCCACCAGTCGAACGTGTCCCGTATAGACGTAACAAGATATTTCATGAACCGAGTGGGATGCCCTGCGCTAGAGCAATGGGCAGATCAGTAGTTTTCCCACAGCCCCGGCGTTGCCAGCTCAACCAAATGCCCGTCAGGATCACGAAAGTACAGGCTCACTCCGCCCTTCGGCCATCGCACTTCACCTTCGATCACAATCCCGTGAGTCGCCAGATGATCACGCCACGGCTGTAGATATTCAGGAGCAATGGAAAAGGCGTAATGAAGTCTGCCTGAACCGTCATGGGGTGGAATGGTGCCGCCGGGAAGCTGAGCAGGCGTATCAGTTGTGCCCTGCTGGAAAAGCAGCAACACACTGCCCGGTGCGGCGTCATAGGCCGCGACACGCTCATCATGAAACATGACGCTCAGGCCCAGCAGTTCCTCATAAAAACGGCGAGCCTTTTCCAGGTCAGCCACATAAAGACCGGTTTCCAGTACTGGACCAAGGGGCGGAGCGGTTGGGGATGTCATCAGCCGGCCTTTTGCTTCATGGGATCATGCCCCCAGTTCATCAGGGACTTGCGCCAGCGCGTATCACCTACCTCACCATCCGGGCGCTGCTTGATGTGCCGATGCACATAGCCGATGACCTTACGCATGGCCAGGTAGTCATCTTCACTCAGCTCAGCCTGCCGCTTGCCTTTGATCTCGAGAATCCGCTCGCCCATCTCATGGCCAACCGCCTCGCCGTCAGCCTTTGCCTTGACCTTTTGGCCTTTGGCCGTCATGCCGACAGACTGGCTCTCCTCGCCCTGCAACCACTTGCGCAGCTGGGCAGGCGGCATGTTGACCACCTGTTTGAATTCACTGCGCAGTTCTTTCTTGTCCGCATCGGTAAGGGCTTTGGCCGTCATTGTTCACCTGCCTGCTTGAGTGCATGAATCAGCTCGTCCTTTTTCATCCGCGAGCGCCCACGGACCTGATGGTGTGCTGCACGCGCCATCAGCTCGGTCTTGGTCATATCGGATAGAGCGGTCTTACGGGCAGACGCCGTCTTGCGGGCAACATCCTCCGGCTGTTTGGAGTGCTGCTTGCCTCGACGGGTATCGCGCCGCTTATTGGCAGTGCTGCGGGCATATTCGCTGTCGCTGATCTGCTCTCGTGCCTTCTTAGGCAGATAGCGCTCACCCGTCTCGGTAGACTTCTCGCCAGACTTTGTCCCCCAGTCCTGCTCGGTCCATTGCTGGAGATGGTTATCGGGGCCCTTGCCGCCCTCATAACCCCCACCCCGCTTCTGGTATTCCTGGCTCGCCAATTGCGCTTTTCGCGCCGACCACTGGCCGGCACGACCACCCTTCGAGCCACGCGTCACATCCTCTTTCACACTGTTCCACAATTCCGGATCGGTCTTCCTGGCGGTAGCAGACATCTGTCTTTCTCCTCAGTAGAGTTTCGGACCCCTCGGAAATGGGGACCACCTATCGAGACGCTTGTTCTAGCCAGGCGACGGGGTGTATCAAGAAGGACGCTTCAAGAAGGACATGGTCATGCCGCTACCCTCGCTTCAAATCCGTGATGCCACCGAGTCGGATATTCCTGCTATCCAGGCCATTTATGCCCATCATGTTCTGCATGGAACGGCCACCTTCGAAGAAATTCCACCCGATGAAGCCGGCATGAAACGACGCCTGCGGACCCTTCAGGAAGCTTCCTTGCCGTTTCTGGTCGCCGAGCTGGATGGCATGGTACGAGGCTACTGCTATGCCAACTTCTATCACACGCGATCGGCCTATCGTTACACCCTGGAAGACACGGTTTATCTGGAGGAAGGCTGGCGTGGCCGCGGCCTGGGTAAAGCCCTGTTGAGTGCACTGCTTGAGCGCTGCGAAGCGGGAGGTTGGCGGCAGATGGTGGCGCTTATCGGCGACAGCAGCAACGCAGGCTCCATCGAGCTCCATCGCAGCCTGGGCTTTCGTCAGATAGGTATTCTGGAAAAGGTCGGCCTCAAGTTCGGCCAGTGGCATGATGTGGTGATGATGCAGAAAAATCTGGGTAAAGGCAGCAGCGATACACCGTAAGTCGGCTGTACAGAACTTCGGCTATTTCGGCTCCTCACAACAGGTACACCTACTCAGAGGAGACCTAGCATGGCCGATAAATCGCCAGTAGCACCAGAGCGCCAGGAAGCGGAACTGTCCCCGGATGACTTTGAAGAAATGCCTGAGGACGAAGAAGAGTAACGCATGCGCCCATAAAAAAGCCCACCGCATGCTCAGGTGGGCTTTTCATGAGCCTCGCATCAGAAGATCAACTTGATGATGCCGATAACCACGATCAGGCCGATGATGAAAATAACGCCGGCGGTGCCCCCAATAAACTTCAACATACCCATGCTCCTTGATTAAGTGCGTTCACTTATTAAGACGCCAGTTGTTCGCAGACGTTCGCTGAAATATTCATTAAAGGCTTCTGCCGAACGGCCAGGCAGGTTCCCCAGTCTCTCTTAGGTAACGCGCCTCCAACGGTCCATCCGCATTTCGCAAGAGCCCTGTTCATGTCTACCATATTGATTCGCCGCCGCTGGCGCCCCTTGGCCTTTCTTGCCTTGTTGCTGGGTGTGGGTCTGCCGTTTGGCTGTTCTGAACTCGCCCACAAAGAGCGTGAGTTGGTGTTCAACATCGAACCCGGCACTGCCAGTTGGTTCTCGGGCGTGCCCGCCGGCGTCCAGCAGTTCAACATCCCCGTCACGACAGGGATCAGCAAGACGCAATATGTCCATGCCTGGTGGTGGCCTGCTGCAAAGAAAGATGCCCCTGCTGCCCTGTACCTGCATGGAACACGCTGGAATCTGACCGCCCAGGTGCGTCGCATCACTGCCCTGCGCAGCCTGGGCTATTCCGTCCTGGCCATCGACTACCGGGGCTTTGGTGAAAGCCCTGGCGATCTGCCCTCGGAAAGCACGGTGTATGAGGATGCCCGGGTGGCCTGGAAGCGCCTCGTTGAGCTGCAGCCCGACCCTGAAAAACGCTACATCTATGGACACTCGCTGGGCGGTGCAATAGCCGTCAACCTGGCTCAGCAGATTTCAAAACAGAAAGACCCGGAGGGCGACCCCGCCGCCGCAGCCGGCCTGATCATCGAGTCGACCTTTACCAGCCTGGCGGATGCGGCGGCTGCCGTGGTCGACACCTCGTTGCCGATCCGCTGGATCATGTCGGAGAAATTCAATTCCATCGACAAGATCGACCAGGTCGATATGCCGGTACTGATCGTCCATGGAACAGGTGACCAGTACGTACCCTCCCGCTTCAGCGAGGAGTTATTCAGGAAAGCTCAGGATCCGAAGCGGTTATTGCTCATTGAGGGAGGCAACCACACCAACAGCATGTCCATCGGAAGCCAGGAATATGCCCGGGCAGTACGGGACCTCTTTGGGCTGAAAGGCGCGTACTAGAGATCAGCGCGCCCCGCACTATCAACGAGAACATATGCCACCTCGATTGGGCATCATTTCCGGTGATGTTTGGTATGCCTACGATCCATTTTTTAATGGGTCAACTCGAACCGATACTGAATCTGTCGAAACGATCCCATCGAGGAAACAGATCATGAAACGCACTATCGCATTCGGTATCGGCCTCACCGCCCTGGCATTCAACACTCTGGTTGCTGCTCAATCCCTGCCCCAAGCCGCTCAGCTGTACGCAGAAGATGGCAGCCAGTACACCGTGGACAAGATGATCAACCGTCAAACCAAGAGCATTGAAGAACGTCTGCTGACCGAGAACGGCTCCGACCAGACCTTGGGCCGCCTGATCGAGCGCCAGCAAAACCGCCTGAATACTCCTGCCCAACTGGCCGAAGACGGTACTGAGCAGACCATCGACAAGATGATTCATCGTCAGCAACATCAGATCCAGTTAGCCGAAGATGGTACCGAGCAGACCATCGATAAGATGATCCATCGCCAGCAGCACCAGCTTCAGGTAGCCGAAGACGGTACCGAGCAGACCATTGACCGGATGATCCAGCGTCAGCAGGAGCACATTCAGCCGCAGCTGGCTGCCGATGATTCACAGCAAACCATCGACCGCTCGCATCACCGCATGCACCGGATTGTCTGATGCTGGCCCCATAAAAAAGCCCGACCAGTTGATCGGGCTTTTTTATTTATAGCGACTGCTTCACGCGACTATTTCATGCGACCGTTTCACGCGACCGGTTTTTCATCCGGGAGGCCATCGGAGCGGCCAATGTTAGGCGGCGTATCCACCATCAGCTCCTCGGGCACTTCCTCCACGCGGGGGTCGAGCGTTGCGGCCATCGGGCTAACTGTATCCGGCATCGCCACGTGATGCAGTGGTGCTTCATCCACGAGATGCTCATTTGTTACGAAGCGAGGCTGAACCCAGATGATCAAAATGACGGCATAGATCGACACCAGAATGTAGAACATGCCGGGACCAAACTGATTCATCAGCGCACCGGCCAGCAGCGGTCCGATACAAGCGCCTACACCATAGGTGGTCAGCAGCATGGCGGAGAGCTCTACACGGCGCGAGGGCTCCACATGGTCGTTGGCATAGGCCACTGACAACGGATACAACGTGAACAGCAGCATGCCGGTCAAAAAGCCGGTGCCGAGTAATCCGGCATAGGGCAAGGTGATATATCCCCACATCGGAATTGCCGCCAGGCAGAGCAGCACGGCGTTGGCGCGGATCAACTTGCAGCGGTCGACCCGATCGGACAACCAGCCTAGCGGCCACTGTGCACAAAAACCTGCCACGATGCATATACCCACAAACATACTCGACTGCGCCGTATCGAGCCCGTTGCGGTTGGCATATACCGGCGCTAGACCATAGAAGGCACCGACCATCAGGCCAGCGGCAAAGATCGTGACCAGTGACTGCGGTACGCGCTGCCAGAAGAACTTGATTTCAAGGGGCGCGGCGACCAGCTTGGCCGGGTGTACGCGACGCGTCATGGCGATGGGAATCAGGCAGGACGCAAAGCAGATTGCTACCAGCAGCAGCGGCTTGTAATCCAGTGCCGGGTGTACGGCCAGCAAGGCCTGCCCAACCACCAGTCCCAAGTCCACCGCCACCATGTAGCCAGCAAACACCTTGCCCCGCTGGTGGTTTTCGGCCTGCTCGTTGAGCCAGCTTTCAATCACCATGTACTGGTTCATCATCAGAACACCCATGATGAAGCGCAGCACCAGCCAGACGCCCAGATGATCGGTCAGGGCGTGAATGAGTACCGTCACCGTCGCGCCGCCGGCGCAGGCGACGTATGAGCGGATATGCCCTACGTTGGCGATCAGCCGGTGGCCGAGTTTGCCACCGCAGACCAGCCCGAAATAATACGCAGCCATCAGGCAGCCGACCCACAGATCGCCCGCCCCCTGTTCGGTCAGGCGAAGGCCGATGTAAGTGGTGAAGAGGCCGGAACCGGCCAGCATCAGGAGCGTAGCAATATAGAGCGCGGGAAATGTGACAAGCGGGCTGAACATGAGTCGTCTGATTTGAGCTGAGCCAATCCTGGCGGGAAGAGAGCGATCGAAGGCACGGCTATCGGCCGTGGGTGCTTCATCTTTAAGCGCATCGATTATCACCTGGATGATGCGCCATATGCAGACAGACTACCGGCGCCCGGATTTTGTCACACGACAAGTGTTTCAACCGGACGTGCGGGTATTTGATAGAGTACCCCCTTGCCTGATTGGAAAACCGCCATGTCCTCCCGCGCCGAGCAAAAACTGCAAACCCGCCATGCCCTGCTGGATGCTGCACGTATGCTCATGAGCAGTGGCCGCGGCTTCGGCAGCTTGAGCCTGCGAGAGGTCACCCGAAGTGCCGGCATCGTCCCGGCGGGCTTCTACCGGCACTTTCCCGATATGGATGCCTTTGGACTTGCGCTGGTCGCCGAAGTGGGCGAGACCTTTCGCGAAACCCTGCGCCGGGTACGTCATAACGAAATCGAGCTGCGTGGTGTGATTGATGCCTCGGTCGGCATCTTTATTGAAGCCGTCGCTGAACACCGTAGCCAATTCATCTTTCTTGCCCGGGAGCAGTACGGCGGTTCGCTGTCGATTCGTCAGGCCATCAGTGAACTGCGCCAGCGCATCACTGATGACCTTGCATTGGACCTGTCCCAGCTCAACCGGCTGCCCCACCTTTCGTGTCAGGACATCGATGTTCTGGCGGATCTGGTAGTCAAGACCGTATTCGCCACCCTGCCCGAGCTGATTGATGTGCCTGACGAGGGGCTGGAGCCGCACAAGACGCCCCAGGCTAAGATCATTCATCAACTACGCTTCATCATGATCGGTGCCAAGCACTGGCGCGGCCTTAACATGCTGTTCGCACCAAATCAGGGCGAACCCCTGCCCTCCGACCCGCTGTTGCACCGAAATCAGGCAAACTGAGCATACAATCCCCTGTGCAACGCCGGTGAAACGAGCCGTTGCGTTCTGGCAGGCCGCTTGCTGTAGTCTTCATAAAGCACAGCGGATACTGCTCTATGTTGGTCATTCATACCCGTCTGCCCTCTCCCGATACTTGGCACGAAGAAATTCACCTTGGCTTCGAGGCGCGCAGCAAGAGCCGGCTGCGAACCTTGACGGCCAGCGGTGAAGATGTCGGGCTGTTTCTCGAACGCGGACAGCCGCCCCTGTTTGACGGTGAAGGGCTGCGTGCCCAGGACGGCCGTATCGTACGCGTCTGCGCCCGCCCCGAGGCTCTTTTGCACATCACCTGCGCCAATGCCCATGAGCTGACCCGCGCTGCCTACCACTTGGGCAACCGTCATGTTGCGCTGCAAGTAGGCGATGGCTGGCTACGCATTCTGGAGGATCACGTACTCAAGGCCATGCTGGATCAACTGGGCGCTACGTGTGAATCGATCCAGGCGCCTTTCCAACCTGAGCATGGCGCTTATGGTGGTGGGCATCACCATTCGCACCACGGTGAGGCTGATTTCAATTACGGCCCTCGGCTGCACCATTTCGGGGTGCGGATATGAGCCCGGCCTGGGCGTTAATGCGTCTGGCCAGCCCGCAGTTACCCATCGGCGGTTATAGCTACTCCCAAGGGTTAGAGGCGGCCATCGAGACCGGCCTCGTAACCGACTCAAGCTCGGCTCGCGTCTGGCTCGAAGATCAGCTGGAGCTTAACCTTGCCCGCTTCGAAGCGCCCTTGCTGCTGGCTCACTGTCAAGCCGCAGCCTCCGGTGACTGGCTGCTGCTGGCTGAATTAGCAGCTCGCCATTCAGCCAGCCGTGAAACCCGAGAACTGCGCCTGGAGAGCCGCCAGACCGGTTTTTCCCTGACGCAACTGCTCAAGGACTTGCCCGAACTGGACCCCGAAGCACGCGAGCACCTTTTGGCCAGCGAGCCAACGTTTGCCCTGGGTTGGGCGGTTGCCGCGCGTGCCTGGGCCATTACCCCGGCAGAAGCCGTCTCGGCCTGGCTCTGGGGGTGGCTGGAAAACCAGCTGGCCGTTCTGATGAAAACCCTGCCCCTCGGCCAGCAGGCAGCACAGCGACTGACCTCTGAACTCCTGCCAGCCCTGGACGCAGCCCTCGCAACTGCCCGTGCGTTGCCGGAAACCCTCTGGGGCAGCGCACCGTTTGGCCTGGCGCTCGCCAGCATGGCCCACGAACAACAATACAGCCGTCTTTTCAGATCCTAGGAGAACAAGCGCGATGAACACTCAACCCCTGCGCGTTGGTATTGGCGGCCCGGTCGGTTCCGGCAAGACGGCCCTCACCCTCGCCCTCTGCCGTGCCCTGCGTGATCGTTACAACCTGGCGGTTGTCACCAACGATATCTATACCCGCGAAGATGCCGATTTTCTCGTGCGCAACGAGGCGTTGGCTCCTGAGCGCATCATCGGCGTGGAAACCGGTGGCTGCCCGCACACGGCCATCCGTGAGGATGCTTCCATCAACCTGGAAGCGGTAGACCAGCTCAACCGCCGCTTTCCTGGTCTTGATCTGATTCTGGTCGAATCCGGCGGCGATAACCTTTCCGCCACGTTCAGCCCGGAGCTGTCTGACCTGACTATCTACGTGATCGACGTGTCTGCGGGCGACAAGCTCCCCCGCAAGGGCGGCCCGGGCATCTGCAAGTCTGACTTGCTGGTTATCAACAAGGTGGATCTTGCCCCAATGGTCGGTGCCTCACTTGAGGTGATGGACCGTGACGCCCGCAAGATGCGGGGCGAGAAGCCGTTCGTGTTCAGCAACCAGAAAGTGGGCCAGGGCCTGGATGACATCATCGCCTTTATCGAAAAGCAGGGCATGCTGACGGCTGCGTAGCGCCCCATACTGCAAGGCACATGCGCAGCATAGCCAAACCAATAGTAAAGGGGTTCCCATGAGTCACGCTGCTGCCTTGCACTGGATCGTCGATCAGCTGAACCAGCGACGCATCCCTTTTCTTTTATGCGGCGGTCTGGCGGCCCATGTTTATGGCGCCAGACGCCCGCTGAACGATATTGATCTCCTGGTTCCAGCAGACCGTTTGCAAGAAATAGCCGCTGCCGGCGCTGCTGTCACGACCAAGCCCCTCGAGCGCCGCTGCGAGGAAGGCTGGGATGTGGAATACGTGCAGTTCAAAGTTGAAGGCGTGAAGATCGAGATAGGCGGCACGCCCGGTGCCCGGATTTTCGATAAGGGCCACTCAACCTGGAGAGACCTTGAGGCAAACCTGGCCAAAGCCCACCCCTCCACGCTACTGGGCGTAGCCCTTCAGGTCATGGACCGTGATGAGCTGGCCGCCTACAAAGCTATGCTCGGACGCGAAGTGGATACAGAAGACCTTATCGCCCTTTCGACGCCACACCCATGACCTTGGTGACGAGTACCGCTACGCTGGCGCCAAGCAAGCCACCGGCGACCACATCGGAAAAGAAGTGGTAGTTACACAGCAAAAGCCCCACCGGTACCACCGCGGCTATTACTACCGCAAGTCCCCTCAGGCGGGGCCAGCACAGGGCAATCGCCACGGCGGCAGCGTAGGCAACTGTGGTATGTCCGGAAGGAAAAGACGCGTACCAGTCTCCGCCGTGAAACCAGTTGAAGCCATAAGCCTGATTATGGATCAGCGAGGGATTGCCATGGGTCCAGGTCTCCGGCCAATAACGACCGAAGACAGGCTTGAGCGAATCCTTCACGCCCTTGGCGACCAGTACGCTGAAGGCCAGCACGAAGCAGCGATGACGATGCACAGGCAACAATCGCTGACCGATGCCCAGGACAATGACCAGCAGTACCGCCAGCACCGTCAGCCAGTCCGCCACATGGGTCATCAGGTTGGGCCACGCCAGACGGCGCAGGTCGCCTGCATGGGCCCAATAGGCAATGGGCTGGTCGATCACGCCATATCCCAGCAGGATCAGCACAAGGCCACCTGCCCAAGCGATCAGCAGCGGTTTACGTGTCACGGTACAGACTCCTTTCCAGGGTGAGCGGCATTCAGCCCGATACCCGTCCCGTTGGCAATCACGGCGTACCGGGATGCGGCTCCGGGTAAGTACGCATCACGCTGATCATGTCGGCATAGGGGCTGTTCCACAACTGCTCATGGAGCTGACGAATGCGCTCGGCCATGGCGTGATCCTGCATTACTACCTCCAGGTTGCGGGAGTTATCCAGATAGCCGCCTAGCCAGTTGCTGGTGCCTACCCAGGCCAGGCGTCCATCGATTTCCATCGTCTTGCTGTGAATCACCCGCGCAAAGGGAATGAAACCGCTCGGATCGGCCGGCAACGTGACGATCTTGACTTGTACATTCGGTAGCACGCCCAGGCTTTTCAGGTAGTCGATCTCCGGTGCGCCCGTGTTCCAGTGGGACACCATCAGCTTGATGGATACCCCTCGGGCGGCCGCCGCGCGCAAGGCATTGTCGATCACCGGGTAATACGGGCGGGTCTTGTCCGGTCCGTAGGATAACGGCGCGTAGTCGAGCAACTGCACACGCACTTCATGCCGGGCCTGAGCGAGCAAACGCGGTAACTCTATCTGGGAGTCACGCACGTCGGGCGGGTTGTAGCGCGCAGGGCTGGCGACCAGATAACTGCCGGTCGGAGCTGGTTGGTCCAAGGATTGATGCCGGGGCTGAGGCACGGGTTTACCTTCAGCCAGCGCTTTCTGCGCCTGCCAGTCCTGATTGAAGATAGCCTGTATTTGACCCGCTACCGTGCGGTCGCTGATCCGCACACCTGTTTCATGGATATGCGTAAGGGAACGCCAATCAAAATTCTGGCTACCCACAAATGCCTCGCGGCCATCCACGACCAGATATTTGGCGTGAATGACCCCCCCGGTCAGCTGGCCATACGGCAATACATGCAAGGTCAGATTAGGAATGCTGCGTAAGCGGTCCAGCGTGGCAGGGTCCGACATCCGCAGCCCCTTCTCTTCCAGCAGGAAGCGAATCGTCACGCCGCGCTGCCCGGCCGCCTGCAAATGCTCGATCACAGTATCCAGTTGCGAACCCGGCTGACCGGACGCATAGAATTGGCCAATGTCGATACGGTGCTGGGCCCGGTCGAACATTTCGCTCCAGACCTCGACCGGGTTACGTAGGTCATTCGTTGCCAGATCAGTCGCCACCGGCACGGTATGCACCAGCTCGAACCCTGGAATCTTGAAATCGGCCCAACTGAGCGTACTGGCGCTGAGTAAGAAAAACCCAAAACATAGGCGTCGAGCGCCACGGATCGGCAAACGGGACAATACAGGCATGGAGGTCTCAAACAAGAAGGAAAAGACTGGGCGAGGACCGACTGGCCCTCGCCGCAACCGATCAGGCGGTACGGTACTGCGCCATTGGCTCTGCAGATTGAACGTGGGCTTCATCCACAGGCTGAGCACCCATGCTGGCGCGAATCAGCAGGATCTTGAGCTGATCGTTGATGCGCTCCAGGCGATCCTGGAAGAAGTTATGAAAGACCACGCAGCCCAGCGCAATCGCAATCCCCAAGCCGGTCGCAAACAGCGCCGTTCCGATGCCTGCTGAGATCTGACCCGGGTCGGATACACCCGCTGAAGCCAGCGCTTTGAAGGTATCGATAATACCGAGGATGGTCCCGAGCAGCCCCAGCAGCGGCGCTGCGGTCGTAATGGTTTCGATGATCCACAGACTACGGGCCAGCGGTGCACGGGTTGCGAGGTACTGCGCTTCGATAATCTCGTCCAGCTCCTTGCGAGTGCCGCGCTGCGCCTTTTGCGCCAGCACCGGCCGCACCATGGTAAGCGGCAAGCTTTCGCGGCGGGTGAAGGACTCCGGCAGGTCACGGTCGCTGCGTACCTTGGCCGTCAGCAATGACTCCAGTTGGCGCGCCTGTCTGCGGGTATAGGCAAAATACAGGCTCCGCTCGATGATGACGAACAGGGCAATGGCGATGGCGCCATACATGACATAAAACGTGATGTCATGCAGTAGGTCGGTATTCATATTCAGCACACCTCGTTAAAGAAGGTTCGAAGGTCAGAAGCTGGCTTCCAAGGAGACCGTTACGGTCCGCTCGACACCGACGATGTAAGCCGGGTCGCCGTCGCGGTAGCCGTTATAGCTCGCTGAGTTGGTCTTGTAGGTGTACACACCGTCCAGATACTTCTTGTCGAACAGGTTGTCGACGTTCAGACGCAGGGTGGCGTCCTTGACGATGTGCTTGTCTACCGGCAGGTATATGCCAGCCCCGAGGTTGAAGATCGTCCGCCCCGGAATGCTCTCGTCATTGGTCAGGTCACCGTAGAGCTTACTGGTGTACTTGGCGCCGAAAGTGCCGTAATAGCGCCCGTCGTCATAACCGATATTGGCTGCCAGCATGTTCTTGGGCACGTTGGCAAACTGCTTGCCGCTGGTAGGCAGCTCCACCGCAACGCCATTGTTGTAGGCAGTGATATCGTCCTTCTGCTTGGCACGGGTGTAGGTGTAAGAGGTGTAGTAATTGAAGTTGTGCGGCAGCAGACCGCTCCACTCCAATTCAAGACCCATGTTATCTACATCGCCTGCGTTGATATCGGCGTAGTCGCCGTTCTCGTCACGCGAGGAGACCTGACGATCCTTGAACTTCAGGTAGAACAGGGTGGCCGACAGGGCCATGTCTTCCTGGGTGTAGCGCCAGCCCAGCTCGTTGCTCCAGCTGGTTTCAGGATTGAGATTGATCGAGCCTTCACCCTGATCGTACAGCACGTAGTTGTACGGTATGCGCATGTTACGGGTCAGGTTATAGAAGAACTGGTTCTGCTCGTCGAAGCGGTAGCCAATACCAAAGGTCGGCAGCACCTTGCTATAGTTCTGGTGACGCTTCTCCGGCAGCTCGGTCAGGCTGCCATAGTTGGTCCCCTTGCGGTCGACATCCATGTAGGCCACGCCGGCGTTGAGCGTCCAGTCCGGGTTCATGTACCAGGTATCTTGCACCCAAACCTTTTGGGCTGGCGTAACGGTGTAACGGTCGCGTCCCTGAATGATGTTGCCATTGGCATCGCGGGTCTCGTCCGAATCAGACCAGACGCTTTCAGGCTTGCCACTGGCCTCGAGTGCAATAAACGGCTGGGTCTGCCGCTGGCGGGCGCGTTCGTACCAATAACCAAACTGGAGGCTGTGATCGCCCAAGTCCCAGTTCAGCTTGGTGGTAATACCAGGACGCCAGGTTTGAGTCCGGGAAGGACGATAATAGACACCAGTATAGGACAGGCCGTCGCTGGCATAGTCAGCGGCTGAGGGCAGGTTGCTCAAATCATAGACGCCATTACTGCTGGTGCCGCTGTTAAGCGAATACGTCGAACTGCCTACGCCGCTGCCGTCCCCCCAGTAGTAATAGGGGATGACCGACAGAGACATATCATCCCGCAGGCGGAATTGGGTGTTGAGCACGCCGGTAAAAGTCTTGAAGGGATTCTGTGCCAGCTCGTAGTACTTGGAAATCTTGCCGTTGGAGCCCAGCGCAGGCGGATTGGGGTTAGGATCGTATTTGCGCCCGTACTGGGTGAATTCACTCTTGGTGAGCTGGCTATAGCTGTTGTTGTCCTGCTCATGGTACTTGAGGATCAGGTTGGCCGTATTGCCATCCCCGGCGTCGAAAAAGCTATTCCATTCCACCTTGTCGGCCCGAACGGCACCGTGACCGCGCCACATCTGACCTTCGGTATGCGAGGCAGACAGCCAGTTGGACAGGCCATTCCACTCACCTGTATTCAGACGGGCAAAGGTCTTGTAAGTACCGTTGCTGCCTGCAGTCTGTTTAACAAATGCACCGGTCTCTTTGGTTGGTCGGATAGTTGTCAGGGTAATGTTGCCGCCACTGGAGCCAATGTGCGGACCGTCGGCATCCGAGGCGCCCTGTACTACGGAGATCTGGTCGATGTTCTCCGGATCGCCCAGCAGGTTGGAGTACAGCGCATAGTTGCCCGAGTCGTTGATCGGCATACCGTCAACAGACATGCCAACCTGATCGGAGTTAAGCCCCCGCAGGGTGAAGCGAAAGCCCGACAGCCCCGTGGCGTCTTCGCTGGAGATGTTCAGTCCCGGTGTGTACTTGAGACGATCGACGGCATTGGCGGTTGCCGTCTGCTTGTTCATGGCTTCGCGAGTGAGGGTGGAGCGCGACTTGGGGCTTTCTTCAGGGGTCATGTACCCGCTGCCCAGCGTGGTCTTCCCTTCAACACCAATGGTGCCGACATCACGCTCACCGGTTTCCTGTGCCATGGCCACACCATGGCAAAGACCAGAGGCAACCAGCGCCAGGTAAATCCTTGTGTACTTCATTGGAATTCCTCGAATCGGATAATCACTGCATGCTGTAACTGAAGGTGGCGGTAAAGCGGAGCTGGTCCTTGCCGGCAAAGGCCTCGGACGGGAACGGCTTGACGTTCTTGATACGGTTCAGGCTGTTGGCGGCCGCGCGGTTGAGCAGCATGCTGCTGGCCTTGTCCTGTATGCCGGAATCCAGTACGCGCCCGGCGCGGTCGACCAGCAGCCAGATCACGACATCGCCGTGTGGCCGCTCAAGCGATGCCTGGCGTCCGGTGGGGTACTGCTTGTAACGATCCAGCTCGGCACGCAACCCCTGTACGTAACCGCCTTCCAGTGCCTGGGCATTGACGGTCGGCTTGGGGGGGGCGGCGGGTGCCGGCTTGGCCGCGGCCGGAGCAGGTGCCGAAGCAGGCGTCGGCTTGGCTACCGGTTGCTCGACCTTGGCCACGGCAGGCTTGGCCACTGGCTTTGGCTGTGGTTTCGGCTGAGGCTTGGGTTGCGGCTTCGGCACTGGCTTGGGCTCAGGTTTGGGTTGCGGCTTGGGAGGTGGTGGCAAGGCAGCCTCCTCTTCCTCCACGACAGGCTCCGGTGGTGGTGTAGTAACGGGCACTGCCAGCGGCTCAGGCGGCGTGGCAACCGGCTCGGGTGCCTGGACCGGATCGGGTTCGACCAGAGCCAACTCAACGGCTGATTCGTCGTATACCGGCTGAACTTTCAGCGGCGTACGCTGGGCATACAGGGCAATCAGTACCAGCGCAGCAAGCGCAGGTAGCCAGCCCAACACATGGCGGGAGCGATAGAACGTATACATGGATCAGGACTTGCGCGTGGCGATGGAGACGGAGGTAAAACCGCCCAAACGAAGGGTGTCCATCACCTCGACCAACCGGGCCACTTCCACGCCCTTGTCGCTGTTGACGATGATGGTGGTCTTGCTGTCTGGTTTCTCCTGCGCCTTGAGCGCCACGACCAGGGCATCGACCTGAATGTCCTGACCATCCAGCTGCAGCTCACCGTTAGCGCCCAGCGTCAGGATGGCCTTGTTCTGCGGTTTGAGCTGTTGCGCGCT
The DNA here is from genome assembly GCF_003691465.1 of Pseudomonas sp. LTJR-52. Lineage (NCBI taxonomy): Bacteria > Pseudomonadati > Pseudomonadota > Gammaproteobacteria > Pseudomonadales > Pseudomonadaceae > Pseudomonas > Pseudomonas sp. LTJR-52. The sequence continues at coordinate 994,281 of NZ_CP033105.1, read as the reverse complement.
ACTGGCGCTAGGGAGCTGGGTTTTCATTCCCAGTGCCGGGATCACGTTCAGACTGACCAGTACAAAGAAGACCAACAGGAACATCATCACGTCGATCATCGGGATAAGCTCGATATGAGCCTTGCGCTTCTTGGGTTCTTCCCAGGTTCTCATGATGACTGCCCTCCAAAATGATGGGGGCACGCTAACAACCGAAAATGACAGCAGGGTTAAGTATTCTTGACCATTTAAAGCTCTAGATCGAGCTTTTTACTGAACAATCGATACAGCTGTTAACTATCGGATCGGTACAGTGGCCTCTTGCCTTGCTGCATTGGACTGGCCTGTGAGACGGTTCCACTCCCTCATCAAGGAGCAGAATCATGCGAACGCTAGGACTTCTTGCCGGCATGAGCTGGGAAAGCTCGGTCACGTACTATCGCCTTCTCAATCAAATCGCCCGGCAGCGCCTTGGCGGTTTGCACTCGGCACCGCTGCTTATGTGGTCAGTCGATTTTGCAAAGGTTGCCGAACTGCAACATCACGGCGATTGGGACGGTTGCGCCAGACTGCTGGTAGATGCAGCACGCCGCCTGGAAACGGCAGGCGCCGAAGGTCTGCTCATCTGCACCAACACCATGCACAAGCTGGCCGAACCTATCCAGGCGGCAATTGATATCCCGTTGATCCACATCGCTGACGCGACCGCTAAAGCGTTAACAAAAGCTGGTATGCAGCGCCCTGCCCTGCTCGCCACACGCTTTACCATGGAGCAGGACTTCTATGTCGGCCACTTGCGCGCCCACGGTCTGGACTCGCGTATCCCGGACGCCCCAGGTCGCGAGCGGGTTCACCAGATCATTTATGAAGAGCTGTGCCAGGGCGTGGTTCGGGACGAATCCAGACAGACCTATGTGGCAGAAATCGGCAAGCTGGCCGACCAGGGTGCCGATAGCGTGATCTTGGGCTGTACGGAAATCGGATTACTGCTCAGCCAGAAGGATCTTGCCCTTCCTGTCTTCGATACGACCGAAATTCACGCCGAAGCCGCAATGGATTTTGCTCTAGGTAACGAGACGCTGCCGTAACGCACGGCAGCGTCTGCTCCCTCATTGCTGAAGCACAGAAGCCACGTTGTTCAAGCCATTCTGAACGATGGTCGCCGAGTCATTTCCGCTGTTGAAGTCACCATTGACCAAACCGCCCTGCACCACCGTTGCCACGTTGCCGCTCAGGCTCTGGCTGATACTGGCCTCGTTACCGCCATTGCTCCAGCTTTGCGTCAGGCTGGCGCTGTTGAGGTCACCGCTTTGGGTGATTTCAGCCATGGCCGTCCCAGTGGGGTTGGCCTGGGTGATGTCGGCCTCGTTGTCATTGCCAGTCTGGGTAATCTCGGCCTGCCGGCTGCCCCAGAACTGGTCAATCGAAGCAGTGTTGCGATCACCCTCCTGGGCAATCCGCGCCACACTGTCATACACCATAGGCCCACCACCACCTTGGGCAGCCGCGGCCTGGTTGGCATTACCGGTTTGACTGACATCAATCACGCTACGGTCCGCCTGTTGGCTTAGTGTTGCGCTATTGGTGGAACCTAGTTGATCGAGATTAATGGTGTTGGTAATCCCATCCTGATTAATCGAAACGGTATTCTCATCACCAATGGAACTGCCACGCACCGTGGCGCCGAGCCCACTCTGCGCGCTGGTCAGCTGGTTGGCATTACCTTCCTGACGGAAAATGAACGACGCATTCGAGCCTTGATCAACCGTCGCGGAATTGCCATTACCTACTTGATCCAATGTCATCTCGGAAAGATAACGTGAGGTACTCTGAGTGACAGACGCCAGATTTTCGTTACCGTTTTGGGTAACCGTAGCAACAGCTCCCGAATCGCTACTGCCCTGCTCCAGGATAATCGTATTGTTATCGCCTAATTGGGTAGTCTGTCCAACACCATAGCCGGTCTGAGTCACCTGAGTGGCGTTGCCGTTACCCACGCTGGAAGTATTAACGGTATTGGCGTACCACTGTTGCTGGATGGTATGTGTATTGTTGTTGCCTTCCTGATAGACCGTGGCCTCGGAGCCCTGCCCATCCTGCTGATACAGCGACACGCTGTTGTCATCGCCTGCCTGGGTTACAGTAGCCGATTGTGAGCCGCTGTCCTGATAAAGATAGGCCGTGTTCCGGTTACCGGTCTGGCCCAGATCGATAGTGTTGGAAGAAAACGTAGTGTCCTGAACAGTCTCCGCGACGTTGTCATCGCCGTTCTGGACAATGGCAGATCGGCCGAAACTTCCCGTCTGTGTTTGCGTCGCCTGATTTCTTGCGCCCTGCTGCTCCAGCGTGGCCTCGTTGTTGTCTCCTGCCTGACTCTGGGTAGCGGTATTGCTTTCAGCATAGGCATGGCTGCCAATAACCAATATCAAGGCAACAGCCAAGGGTTTTAAACTGAACATATGCATGTCCCTCAGTAGCGTTATTGTTGTTGTCCGGGCCCGTATCTCACAGGATCGGACAGGCGGTAACGCACGCCTGGACTACGGCAATAATTTTCAGGCCCAGACGCTAGAACAACAGGTGCTGCCTCATTCAGGACAACACCTGTACCGTCGGTTATTGCTGAATAACCGAAGCCACATTGTTCATACCGGTTTGAGAGATAGTGGCTACACGCTCACCGACCACCACTTCGCCATTGAGCAGGCCGCCTTGTGTGATACTCGCTACATTACCTGCCACCTGCTGGGTAATTGTGGCCTCGTCGAACCCTACCGTGTCATGTTGAGTAATCGAGGCCTTATGGTCATTCCCGGTCTGCTGGATGCCAGCTGTTGTCCAACCCTCAATATTGCTGTGATCTATAGTCGCCTGGTTGGCTGCTCCGGCTTGCTCGATAAAACCTCTCGCCAAAGGCCCAAAGCTTTGATTCAACACAGCGCTGTTTGCCTCTCCTTCCTGAAGGACATAGGCACTGCTGTTAGGCTCGTAATCACTAACGTAATCATCTTGCGTAATGGCCGTCTCGTTTCCTGTTCCGGTCTGACGAACAGACGCGGTATGACCAAGCCCTCTTTGAGAGACAGCTATACGGTTGTTATCACCGTTCTGCTCCAGCCATGCATTCAAGTACGTCCCTATTTGACTGGCTTCTATGACGTTGCCATTTCCAACCATGGCGCCGCCCAAAGAGCCTCGCCAGATGCCTTGGTCTGCAACCAGATCATTGCCAGTGCCATCCTGAACGAACTCAAGCGTTGCCATATCGGAACGTTGAGCCAAGTTGGCTGTATTGCCATCACCTACCTGATTCAGGATCAAGTCGATTTGCCCATACCGCGACGAGGTTTGATAAAGCGTCGCCGCCTGGTTTGTACCCTCTTGGTAGACCTCGATATTGCCCCCGGCGTAGCCTACACTTTGGGTCAGCTCAATCGAATTACCCTCGCCTCGCTGCTCAGCACGCGCAGGTCCGCCTCCATACTGCGTAGTGGTTGCGCTATTTCCATTACCCACACTCGTTACGCTTAATTCATTGCCGTAGCGCAGCTGCTGGATGTTATGGATGTTCCCATTCCCCTCCTGATACAAGCTGGCAACCGAGCCATTTCCGTCCTGTTGGTAAAGCGTTATGTCATTGCCATCTCCTCGCTGCAAAACAGTAGCCTGATGTCCGTATCCCAGGTTCTGTTGATTGAGCAGCGCGGTGTTCTGATTGCCAATCTGTTCAAGCCGCAGACTGTTTTCAGGGGTAGAAGCCTGGGATACCTGCTCGATTTGAGCTGAATTACCGTTACCGGTCTGCACAACTTCCGAGCGACTGAAGTCACCCCTTTGAATCTGGGCAGCGTTATTACCCTCACCGCCCTGCTCCAGAAGAGTATCGTTGTAGTTACCGTCTTGTGTTTGGATAGCAGTGTTATTTGCGGCAAGGGCATAACTGCCTGAGAGTATCAGCAGTGCCATAACCAAGGGCTTGAGCGTAAACATGTAGAAGTACCTCTATGAGGTCACACGAACGGGCGAACTCTGGCCTTACCAGCCCAGTACTCAGGGCTGGCGCTAACCATGTCAGCGCCAGCTGCTTACATCACTGCTGGGTAATCCTGGCAATGTTTCCTGTACCGTTCTGCAGGACGGTAGCTGAGTTGCCGTTTATATCTACTGGCGTGGCCTGAGTAATGGCAACCTGATTGGAGAAGCCTATCTGGCTGACCGCAGCCAGGCTGTTGTTGCCAGACTGGTCGATTGTGGCGAGGTTACCGTCACCCTCCTGTACGAGATCTACACGAGCGAAATACAGGTCCTGGGTAATAGCAGCCACGTTGTCATTGCCCGTAGAGCGTCCTGTAATGGTGCCGCTGATACTAAACTGATCAATTGTCAGGTCGTTATTATTGCCCTGCTGGGCAAAATCAACCGTACTAAATCCGCCGTTTTGATTGATCGTGGCGGTATTGGTATCACCTTCCTGCGCTAATGCCACACTGGTCGCAGGATAGCGACCTGAGCTTTGGGTAACGGAAGCCAGGTTTTCATTGCCGTTCTGCTGGATTGTGGCTGTACCACCTGAGGAGCCGCCAGTTTGATCCAGGTTGATAACATTGTTATCGCCTGTCTGTATCGCGTCTGCCTGCATTCCATGCCGTTGTATAGCATTCAGAGCGTTGCCATTACCAACCGTACGGGCTTCAAGCGTATTGCCGCCATAGCCGTTCTGCTCGACATTATGCGTATTGTTGCTGCCTTCCTGATACAGCGTAGCGACAGCGCCATTACCGCCTTGCTGATACAACGCTACGGTGTTTGTATCGCCCAACTGGGTAACAGTAGCGCTATGCTCTAGATCGAAGCTCTGCTGGTAGACCTGGGCTACGTTGCTATCTCCTGTCTGATAAAGATCAACCGTATTTCCAAGCCCCAGCTGCGTTGTTTCAGCCGCGTTGGTGGCCCCATTCTGAGTAATAGCCGAGCGATGTTCGTTGCCCTCTTGAGTTTGGGTAGCGGTATTGCCTTCGCCCGTCTGCTCCAGTGTCGTTTCGTTGTAATTACCGTCCTGCGTTTGGGTAGCGGTGTTGTTTGCAGCCAGGGCACAGCTGCCGGAGAGCATCATCAATACCACAGCCAAGGGCTTGAGTTTGAACATGAGAGATCCCTCTAGACGTATAAGTTAACCACTAAGGCCCATACCGAGCGCAGGGAATGATCCCTACGCCTGGTTAGGTAAATGGGACCGCTACGCTTGGGCAGGCAGTAACAGCCCCAAATGCTCTACTGACTGCTACTGTTGGGTAATCCTGGCCACGTTGCCGGTACCGCTCTGCATGACGGTCGCTGCGCTCCCTTCACCGAATACACCAGCTATACCGGTTTGCATCAGCGCAACCTGATTGGCAGAGCCCATTTGATTGACGGTTGCGATACTTCCACTGCCGCCCTGGTTGATCGTGGCCAGGTTGGCATCACCCTCCTGCACCAGATCTACCTTCGTGTAGTAGTCACCTTGCATGATGCTGGCAACGTTGTTGTCACCGACTGAACGCCCGGAAATGGCTCCGTTAGTGCTGAACTGATCGACATTCAACTCGTTGTTGTTACCCTCCTGGGTAAACTCAACAACATCAAAGCCACCGTGCTGATTGACGTTCGATGTATTGGCATCACCGTCCTGCGTCAGCGTCACTCGCTCGGCGGGGTAGCGGCCGGAGGTTTGCGTTACAGACGCCAGGTTGCTATTGCCGTCTTGGGCAATCGTGGTCCAGCTTCCGCCCATACTGCCAGACTGATCCAAACTGATGAGGTTGTTGTCTCCGGTCTGGATAGTCTGTGCGAATACACCCTCATTTCGTTGAATGGCATCAAGCCTATTGCCGGTGCCTACCGTACGCGCTACCAGCTCTTTGAAACCTTCACCGTTCTGTTCAACGTCATGGATATTGTTGTTGCCCTCTTGGTACAAGGTTGCCACAGAGCCATTACCGTTCTGCTGATACAGCGTCACGTGGTTCGTATCGCCCAACTGGGTAACGGTAGCGCTATGCCCATACATAAAGCTCTGCTGGTAGACCTGAGCTATGTTGCCATCACCCGTCTGGTAGAGATCGACCGCATTTTCAATACCTAGCTGTGTCGTTTCTGCCGAATTAGTAGCCCCATTCTGAGCAATGACGGAGCGATGCGCTGAGCCAGTCTGGGTCTGCGTTGCGGTATTGCCCTGCCCGCTCTGCTCGAGGACAGCTTCATTGTTATCGCCATCCTGCGCTTGGGTGGCACTATGGCTGGCAGCAAAGGCGGTAGTACCAAGGGAGATGAGAAGAATTAATGCCAAAGGCTTGAGCGTAGACATGAGTACTTTCCTTGATTAGTCGTAAGGCCGATAAGCTGAGCAAAAGGCAAAGCTGTAAAACCATTAACTACTCATGAAGGCACACGTGAAGGCGTGCCCAGTGACTCCTGTAACAGTTGATCGGCAGGTTCGATGTCCAGCATCCCCGGCAACGGATCGTCCTACTCACCCGCGCGAGCACGTATGGCAGTGCCCCACGGTAACAACCTGATCTCCAGCATAGAGATACGGAGGCGAAGATTCGTGCAAATCCGTCTTTACGAATATCCATCGAACGGTGTAATACGATGAATGGTATTCATCCTAGACACTTGCGCTGGTTTATAAGACAGAACTGTCAGGCACTCGAATCGCCTGGACTGATCTCCACCAACACAATTAAAAACAGGAGCCACCATGCAATTTGTAGTAACCGCCTACGACCATACCGATCCAGAGGCCTTTAATCGTCGACTGGAAAATCGCCAGGCTCATCTGGAAGGAATTCGAGCCATGGCCAAGGAAGGAACATTTATCAGCGGCGGGGCCATTCTGAACGATGAAGGTCGAATGGTAGGCTCGACCGTACATGTCGAATTCGAGAATCGCGAGGCATTGGACCTCTGGTTGAAGAACGACCCTTATGTCACGGGTCGCGTCTGGAATGAGATTGATGTACGAGAAATCAAGCTCGTTAACATCACCACATGATGCAAAAAGGGCACCTTCCGGTGCCCTTTGCTCTTAGGCGTTTTTCTTTTTGCCGACCGCAATCAGCATAAGCGCACCCAGACAGCCGGACGTAATCGACCCCAGCAGTACACCAATCTTGACCGCATCCACCAGTTCTGGCGAATTGGGGAATGCCAGCAGGCCGATGAAGAGGCTCATCGTGAAGCCGATTCCACACAGCAGGCCGATCCCGTAAAGCTGCTTCCAGGTGGCATGTTCCGGCAGTTCGGCCAGCCCCAGGCGAATGCTCAACCAGGCAAACGAGAATACGCCCACCTGCTTGCCAACCAAGAGGCCCAGCGCGATCCCCAGCGGAACCGAGCCCATCAAGGAGGCAAGGCTCACGCCATTGAACGAGACACCAGCGTTGGCGAATCCAAAGATCGGAATGACCAGAAACGCGGTGTAAGGGTGCAATGTATGCTCAAGACGCTCCAGCGGCGGATGCTTCGAGCCGGTACGCAGCGGGATGGTCAGGGCCAGCGCTACCCCGGCCAGTGTCGCGTGTACGCCCGATTTGAACACGAAGAACCACAACACGATACCGACCAGCAGATATGGCAGGATTCGCGTTACGCCCAGCTTGTTCATGGCAATCAGCACCAGCAGGGTGAGACCCGCCAGTCCCAACATCGGCAGGGACAGATCTGCCGTGTAGAACACCGCAATGATGCACACGGCGAACAGGTCGTCGAGAATCGCAAGCGCGGTCAGGAAGATCTTGAGCGATACCGGAATACGCGAGCCCAGCAGGGAGAGTACCCCGAGTGCAAAGGCGATATCGGTCGCCGTGGGAATCGCCCAGCCTTGAAGTAAATGCGCATCGTCATGGTTGAGTGCCGCGTAAATCACCGCTGGCACGACAGCCCCGCCTAATGCCGCCAGCCCTGGCAGTGCACGCCGTCCCCAGGTGGACAACTGCCCGACCAGCATCTCACGTTTGATTTCGAGCCCGACCAGCAGGAAGAAGACGGCCATGAGCGCATCGTTGATCCAGTGCAGAACACTCATGCCCAGCACGTAGCGCTCCAGGGTGCTGAAGTACACACTGGCCAGCGGCGAATTCGCCACAATCAGAGCAATGGCTGCCACGGCCATCAGAAGCAATCCGCCCGAGGCCTCGCTTGTCAGAAAGGCCCTGTAAAAGGCCTGGAGGCCATTCGAGCCTCGGATCTTGTTGTCTTGCATCTTTTCAACCTCACGCCTGAAAATGTAATCGAAGCCTTAAGGGCTTTTCTCTGATGTGTTGTTATCGGATACGACCACGGCATCCCGCGGCCATGCGCTCCAAAGCGCCTTGAACAGGGTCGCCAGCGGGATCGCAAAGAAGATTCCCCAAAAGCCCAGGGTGCCGCCAAAAAAGAGAATGGCCAGGATAATGGCTACCGGATGCAGATTGACGGCACCTGAAAACAGCAGCGGTGAGAGAACATTGCCATCCAGTATCTGAATGATGGTGTAAGCCAGAATCGCATACAGGAACTGATCGCCCAGACCAAAGCTGAAGCCTGCCACAGCCGCAACGGGCAAGGTCGCGACGGCAGCACCGATGAAGGGAATCAGCACGGACAGACCGACCACCAGCCCGAGCAACATGGCATAGGGCAACCCCAGGATATAAAACGTGGCATAGCTGACCGCCGCCACGATCACGATCTCGATGACCTTGCCGCGCACATAGTTGGCGATCTGCTCGTCGACTTCCTTCCAGACTCGGGTCATCAGGGTCCGTTTACGTGGAAGTACAGACAGGAAGAAGCCCACCAGCAGGTCCTTGTCCTTGAGCATGAAAAACACCAGGATCGGCACCAGTACCAGAAACGTACCAAAGGCGATGATATTGCCCAGCGAGGTCAACGACAGCCGGACCGCTCGCTGCGCAAGGGCAGTCAGCTCACTGCCTGCCGTCCCGATCCAGCCCTGAATCTGCTCATGAGTAACGACACTGGGATAGCGCTGCTGAAGCTCATCCAAGAGGACCTGAGCCTGGGCAAACATCCGGGGCGACTCCTGCAACAGCGTCACCAGCTGATCCCATACCAGCGGGAGCACAAACAACAAGAGGCCCAGGAATATGCCTAAAAAAGACAGGAACATGAGCGATATTGCCCAAATCCGGGGTACTCTCCAGTGCTCCAGACGGCTGACGCCACCCTGTAGGAGAAAGGCGACGACCAGCGCCGTCAGGAACGGCGCCAGGGGCTTGCCCAACAACATGACTAGAGCAAAGCCCAGGGTGAGCAAGACGCTGAGAACCACCGCTTCATCTTGGGAGAAATAGCGGGCAAACCACTGCGTAATGACGCGCCTGATCGCCATGACTAATGCCCTCCACGCTGGGCAGGTTCAGGTCGGCAACCTGAAAAGACAGCGATCAACAGTGAAGTGAATCTGCTTGGAAAGTCGAAGCCCTCAGGAAACAACTGGACGAATGCGGCTCCTGACATGTTTCTCCTTCGTCATCCTGTTTATCGAACACGATCGACAAGGAAATCATATTTTTCAGCCCAATGCTTAACAGCTGTTTTTCATGAAATGTCTGAGCCAGGCAAGCGCACGCTTGAATTCCGACATTTCAGCCATACCACTAGTGCTTGCGGCAGTGTTTGTTGACCTCAGAACCTCCAAGTGCTCCGCCTGAAAGAAAGACTTAATGATCCTGAATGGCTGGATAGGTCAAACTTATGAGATTGATGCCCACATTCAATTAAGTCTAATGTGCATAAGCGAGTATCTTATCTCTCGCCAATTCTTAACCCCTGATGGAGATTCAGTGATGTCTTTGATCAATTCCGAGATCAAACCGTTTAAAGCTACAGCGTACAAGGATGGCAAGTTCATCGATCTGACTGAAGCTGACTTCAAAGGCAAGTGGTCTCTGGTTGTTTTCTACCCAGCTGACTTCACCTTCGTTTGCCCGACTGAGCTGGAAGACCTGGCTGACCTGTACCCTGAATTCCAAAAGCTGGGCGTAGAGATCTACGGCGTATCGTGCGATACCCACTTCGCTCACAAAGCGTGGCACGACACTTCCGACGCTATCAAGAAGGTTCAGTACGCCCTGGTTGGCGACCCGACTGCAACTCTGGCTCGCAACTTCGACGTTCTGATCGAAGAAGAAGGCCTGGCGCTGCGTGGTTCTTTCCTGATCAACCCGGAAGGCCAGATCAAGCTGTGTGAAGTACACGACAACGGCATCGGCCGCGACGCGTCCGAAATGCTGCGTAAGGTCAAGGCTGCTCAGTACGTTGCCTCCCACCCGGGCGAAGTTTGCCCTGCCAAGTGGAAAGAAGGCGAAGCTACTCTGAGCCCGTCTCTGGACCTGGTTGGCAAGATCTAAACGCCAACACACGGTTATCTGCGCTTAGGAGCCGGCTTCCGGCTCCCTCTAGTGCCCGAACGCCCGGGCGGAACACGTCCGGGCGTTTTTATTCCCGAAATTTGTCGAGAGGTAATGCCTCATGTTGGACGCCAGTCTTAAAACTCAGCTTAAAGCCTATCTGGAAAAGGTTACCAAACCCTTCGAGATCGTCGCGTCCCTTGATGACGGCGCTAAATCTCAAGAAATGTTGGGTCTGCTCCAGGACATCGTCAGCCTGACTGACAAGATCACCCTGCGCACCGATGGCAATGATGCTCGCACACCTTCGTTTGCCCTGAACCGTCCGGGTGAAAACATCAGCCTGCGCTTTGCCGGTCTGCCCATGGGCCACGAGTTCACCTCGCTGGTTCTGGCGCTGCTGCAAGTGGGCGGTCACCCGTCCAAGGCCAGTGCAGATACTCTAGAAGCGATCCGCTCGCTCAAGGGCGAATTCAATTTCGAAACCTACTTCTCGCTGTCCTGCCAGAACTGCCCTGACGTTGTTCAGGCGCTGAACCTGATGGCCGTACTGAATCCGAACATCCGCCACGTTGCGGTCGACGGTGCGCTGTTCCAGGACGAAGTTACCGAGCGCCAGATCATGGCCGTGCCCAGCATCTACCTGAACGGCGAGCCGTTCGGTCAGGGCCGCATGGGTCTGGAAGAAATTCTGGCCAAGCTCGATACCGGCGCCAGTGCCCGTGACGCTGAAAAGCTCAGCGCCAAGGACGCCTTTGACGTACTGGTTATCGGTGGTGGTCCTGCCGGTGCTTCCGCTGCGGTGTATGCTGCCCGTAAAGGTATTCGTACCGGTGTTGCAGCCGAGCGTTTTGGCGGTCAGGTACTCGATACTCTGGCGATTGAAAACTTCATTTCCATCAAGGAAACCGAAGGCCCGAAACTGGCCGTAGCCCTTGAAGAGCACGTGAAGCAGTACGACGTCGACATTATGAACCTGCAGCGTGCCGAGCAACTGATTCCTGCCACCGAGGCGGGCCAGCTGCACGAAGTCAAGTTTGCCAATGGTGCTTCGCTCAAGTCCAAGACGCTGATCATCTCCACCGGCGCTCGCTGGCGTGAAATGAATGTCCCGGGCGAGAAGGAATACCGTAACCGTGGTGTAGCTTACTGCCCGCATTGCGACGGCCCGCTGTTCAAGGGCAAGCGCGTTGCAGTTATCGGTGGCGGCAACTCCGGTGTGGAAGCGGCAATCGACCTGGCCGGTATCGTGGCACACGTGACCCTGATCGAGTTCGACAGCCAGCTGCGTGCGGATGCGGTACTACAGCGCAAGCTGCACAGCCTGCCGAACGTGACCGTGATCACCAGCGCCCTGACCAGCGAAGTGAAAGGCGATGGCCAGAAAGTGGTTGGCCTGACCTACAAGGACCGCAACTCCAGTGAGTTCAAGTCCATCGACCTGGAAGGTATCTTTGTCCAGATCGGTCTGGTCCCCAACACCGAATGGCTCAAGGGCACCGTCGAGCTGTCGCCCCGTGGCGAGATCGTTGTAGATAGCCGTGGCGAAACCTCGCTGCCGGGTATCTTTGCGGCCGGCGACGTAACAACCGTACCGTACAAGCAGATCGTGATCGCGGTCGGCGAAGGTGCGAAGGCTTCCCTGGCTGCATTCGATTATCTGATCCGCCAGGTGTAAGTTTGACTGTGTACCGCTCTGCCGGTACACAGCACTCTCAAAACGCAGGGTATCTAAGATGCCCTGCGTTTTTTATTGCTCGTTGATCAGTCTTTCTGGGTATTGCAGGCCGCAAGGCCTCCCTCGATGGAGACGACTTGGGTGTATCCCATGCGCTGCAGGCTTTCGGCGGCCAACGCTCCCCGGTTACCGCCACCGCAATAGCAGACGATCGGTGTGGCCTTGCTGGCTACCAGTTCGCCGATGTGCATTTCAAGAATTCCCCGACTCATGTGGGTCGCGCCGTCCAGGTGTCCCCGTTCGAACTCGTCTCGCTCCCGAACGTCCAGAAGCAGCGCGCCCTGATCGACCAGTTGCTCGGCTTCAACGGGCGAAACCTGCCGAATACGAGACTTGGCGTCGGCTGCAAGTTTGAGAAAATCGTCTGAATGGTTAGCCATAGTGCATCCTCTCTTCTGCAGCCAAGCTGCTCCTTGTCACATGAATACGACGTGCATTAACAACCCTACTGTTGCACAGGCTAGCAGCACTTCCATAACTGTGCGCTTGAACCGGAAGAGCGCTATCGCTGCCAGCAGTGTGATCAGAGCGGAGAGTAGGTCGAACGATCCGCTCAAGCCCTGCGGCCAGAATACGTGGTAGCCGAAGAACAAGGCCAGATTCAGGATTACGCCGACGACCGCCGCGGTAATGGCGGTGAGCGGAGCTGTGAAGCCCACCACATTATGGGTGGACTCCACCAGAGGCCCGCCGGCCAGAATGAAAAGAAACGAAGGCAGAAAGGTAAACCAGGTCACCAGCACGGCAGCCAATGCCCCGGCGGCAAACATGTGCTCGTCCCCTAATGCCGCCTGCCCATATCCGCCTAAAAACGCGACAAACGCCACCACCATGATCAATGGTCCGGGTGTGGTTTCCCCCAGGGCAAGGCCATCGATCATCTGGGCTGGACTCAGCCAGCCGTAGTGTGTGACGGCACCCTGATACACATAAGGCAACACCGCATAGGCACCGCCAAAGGTCAGCAGTGCAGCCTTGGTAAAAAACCAGCCCATCTGGGTGAAGGTATGAGTCCAGCCAAACAGATAGACCAAGGTCAGCATCGGCACGATCCAGAGAAACATACCCGTGATCAGTAATTGCGCCAGCCTCGACCAGCGAAAACGGGCATGCGCTGGTGGTGACGTGTCATCATCGATCAGTGCGGGTCCGAACGAAGCCGCCTGATTGGCATGCCCTCCCCCTACCCTGAACCGCTCCGGAGCGTACCTGCCTCCAAGAAAGCCAATAACCGCCGCAGACAGTACAATCAGGGGAAACGGCACGTTGAAGGCAAACAAGGCGATGAACGAAGCCGCCGCAATGGACCAGAGCCAATGGTTTTTCAAAGTACGTGTTCCGATGCGATGGGCCGCCTGCACAACAATGGCGGTCACCGCTGGCTTGATGCCGTAAAAGATACCTGCCACAACTGGAGCGTTGCCCCAGGCCAGATAGGTCCATGACAGGGCGATCAGGATAAGCAGCGAAGGCAATATAAAGAGCGCTCCGGCGATCACCCCACCCCAGGTCCGGTGCATCAACCAGCCGATATAAGTCGCCAACTGTTGGGCTTCAGGTCCGGGCAGTACCATGCAGTAGTTGAGCGCATGGAGAAAGCGTCGCTCGGAAATCCAGCGTCGGCGCTCCACCAACTCCTGATGCATGATTGCAATCTGTCCAGCCGGTCCGCCAAAGCTGATAAAGCCCAGCTTGAGCCAGAATAGAAACGCCTGAAACAGGCCTACCGGGGCAGGAGACGGCAAGCGAGGCTCGGAAGAAGGCATGTTGAATCCTGTCGTTGACCAAGACCCGGTTATATCACTTGCCGCTGTCGCCCACCTCCTCAGCGTACCGGACAGATCCCGTCTCTGTTGATCTCAACCGTGATGTGGACAAGTTCTTCATGAACGGAAAGCTGCTGTTTGAAGTCTTCAGGCGAGGCATTACTGGTCGTGGCGATGCTGACGATGCAGGCATATTTGCCCTTGCCTACTTTCCAGACATGCAGGTCACAGATCTTGGCCTCGATGGGACTGCCTGCTATCACATCCCTGACTTCCTGTACCACCGGATCGTCCATCTGCGCATCCAGCAGCACACGCCCGGTTTGCTTGATGAGCCCAACGGCCCAGATGGCGACCAGTATGCCGCCTACGATTCCCATGACCGGGTCGAGCCAGCTGGCCCCCCAGAGCATGCCACCAATCAGCGCGATGATAGCCAGGACGGAGGTTGCCGCATCAGTAATGACATGGATGTAGGCCGAACGTAGATTCAGGTCCTGATGCTCACTATGACCATGATGATCGTGACCATGGCCATGATCATGCCCGTGGGAATCCTTGAGCAGCCACGCACACACCAGATTGACCAGCAATCCCAGAATGGCGATGGCGATGGCCTGCGTATAGTGAATCGGAGCAGGTGTCACGAGCCTGATCACGGATTCATACAGCATCAACAGAGCGATGCCAATCAGCGCCAGCGCACTGGTATAGCCAGCCAGCACCTCCATTTTCCACGTTCCAAAGGCAAAGCGCGCGTCGGTCGCATACCGTCTAGCCGCCGCATAGGCGAACAGCGAAAGCCCCAGCGCCAGCACGTGGGAACTCATATGCCAGCCATCCGCCAGCAGCGCCATGGAGTTGAAGGCCCAGCCGCCCACAATCTCGATCACCATCATGATGGCAGTAAAAATCACGGCGCGGCGGGTATTCTTTTCCGCCAGCGGGTTTTCCTCGTTGAAGACGTGCGGGTGAGAACAGGAATGCTCAAGCGAAGATCGGGACATCGGAATGCTCTATCCAGAAAGGCCAGGAAAACAGCGTTAGCGTTTGGACCACAGCATCGCGATTTTCACCCATTTTCCAGGTCCGGGCCTCGCGAGCCCCAATGAAAAAGGCTCGCCGCAGCGAGCCTTCGTTTATTTGCTGGCGAAGTATTCTCGCGTCAGCCGGAGCACCACCGGGCTGAGCAACAGCAGCGAGATCAGGTTAGGAATGGCCATCAGACCATTGAGCGTATCGGCCAGCAGCCAGGCGAAGTCCAACTGTGCAATCGCTCCAAAGGGAACGGCCAGTACGAAGATGATGCGGAACGGCAGAATGGTCTTGGTACCCGCAAGAAACTCCCAGCAGCGCTCGCAGTAATAGCTCCACCCCAGGATAGTGGTAAAGGCAAACACTACCAGAGCGATGGTCAGGATGATGCCGCCAAAACCGGGCAGCGCCGTCTCGAAGGCCGCCGCTGACAAGGCCGCCCCACTCTGCCCGCTCGTCCAGACGCCGGAGCAGATAATGGTAAGACCCGTCATGGTGCAGATGATCAGAGTATCGATAAACGTTCCGAGCATACCAATCATGCCTGAGCGTACGGCGCTGTTGGTCGTACCGGCTGCCTGGGCGATACCGGCGGTACCCAACCCGGCTTCGTTGGAGAAGATGCCACGCGCCACCCCGAAGCGAATGGCAGCCATGACCGCCGCCCCTGCGAAGCCGCCCGTCGCCGCCGCCGGAGTGAAGGCATGGGTGAAGACCAGGCTGAGCGCATGGGGAATTTCGGACGCATGGGTCACCAGCACGGCAATGGCCGCGATGATATAGCCTATGCACATGGCAGGGACCAGGGACGAGGCAACCGCCCCGATCCGCTTAATACCGCCCAGGATCACGAGCCCCACAACCACCATCGTCACGACACCGGTCAACCACAGGGGCACGGAAAAGGTTGTCTCCAGGGCCTGCGCCATACTGTTGACCTGCACCATATTGCCGATACCGAACCCGGCCAACCCACCGAACAGGGCAAAGGCGCCGCCTAGCCAAGCCCAGCGCTTGCCCAGGCCGTTGCGGATGGCATACATCGGGCCGCCGACATGCTCGCCACGCTCGTCCTTTTCACGAAAATGTACAGCCAATACTACTTCGGCATATTTGGTAGCCATACCAACCAATGCCGTACACCACATCCAGAACAGCGCGCCGGGGCCACCCAGGAAGATCGCGGTAGCAACACCCGCGATGTTGCCGGTTCCCACGGTGGCAGCCAGGCAGGTCATCAAGGCCTGGAAAGGACTGATCTCACCGCTTTCGTCGTCATCCTTGGTCCGGCCCTGCCACAGCAGGCGAAAGCCGGTGCCCAGTCTTACGATCGGCATCAGTTTGAGGCGTAGCATCAGATAAAGACCCGTGCACAGGATCAGTACCAGCATGGGCACGCCCCAGACAAGGCCATTGAGGTCGTTGACCAGGGTATGGAGAAATTGCACGTAGAACTCCTTACATTCATTCAACGCCAGGAAACGGGCGCTGAGCCATGAGGTCTAGCCAATGAGCGTCGCGCGCTGGAAACCACGCCAGGAAAGCCGAGTACAACTCAGCGGGAAGAAACGTCTGTGCGGTGCTCAATGAGGCTAGTAATAATGCGGCACCCCGGATCAATGGGTTAAACGTCATCCGGAGCGTGGACGGATGCTAGCACGTGTCTTTCGGAACGGGTCGGAAATTAGCACGTCCGCCGCCCTCTCTTCATACCAGGAGCACGCCATGCCGCTTTCCGCCGAAGTCCGCTGGTTTTGGCCCGCACTGCCGGGTACTGATCTGATCGACTGGTTTCACCGGTCCGATCTGTGGGATCAGCCACCGGGAGGCGGAATACACAAGATGCACCACTATCTCCGGGACGCCAGTCAATCTGACCTCGGTATCAAAACCCGTGGAGACTCAACCGTTGAGGTAAAGGGACTGGTCATACCTAACTGGCATACTCTGGACGTCTCGCCGTTCAAGGGGCCTGTCGAGTTATGGCATAAATGGCATTCCGAGGCCTTGACGCTGACACCGTATCCTACGGTTGCCGTTCAGAAGCAGCGCAGGCTTCGCCTGTTTACGGTCGAGCAGGCCGCTCTGCGTGAAATCGCATTGGATGAAAACGAATCCCCTTACGAAGCCATGCCGTTCGCAGGCTGTACCGTAGAACTGACTCAACTCTGGGTTGATGGCCATGCGGCCGGCTGGACGCTGGGGCTTGAGGCCTTTGGTAATCGGCACGTTCTAGCAGCGCAGTTGAACGCGGTGGCAGCCTACCTGAGTACTCGCCGCCCACCGAGATGGCCCGAGGCTACACGCAACCATTATCCCGGCTGGCTGAAGCAGCAGGTAGAACCTTGACGTTATCAACAGCCGGGCCCTCCCAATGCCCGGCTGTATAGTCTCGTTGAAGCGGTTTTACCGGCCCGGACCGATTGCGGTACAGCTGGTGTCGTTCAGGTGCTTTCTCAACGTGGGCCACTGCGGGCGGCTTTGTCCGTTAATAGGCTCGACGGACAGACTGTAATTCCCCCAACCCGGACCGGCGGCCCAGTAGGTGGCCGGTACGCAATGCTGCTTGAGGTAGGTCAGCATGTTGTCCATGACTACATTCCAGCGGGAATCGCTATCCGGTACGCCAAACTCTCCAATAAAGCCCTTCTTGTTGTTCTGCTTGAGCCACTCCACAAAGGGCTTCACCCGATTGACGCCAGCCTGAGCAGACAAACTGTCAGCGCTCAGCTGGGTGTAGGAGCCACCGCCATCGGCGTCGAAATAGACGTGCGCCTCATAGATCAGCTTGTTGACAGGATCCTTCAAGTCCTTGAGAGAGTCGCTCCATACCGGCCACCGTTCGGCGCTGGCCCAGGCATTGCCCTCCACAAAGATCAGGTGAGCCTTGTCAGCCTGCCGGATCCCGTTGATGGCGTACTGCGCCGCTGTAGGCCAGTACGCCACGGCGCCGTTGGGCTCATTCATGATGTCGTAGCCATAAATGGCCGGGTGGCTACCCCACTTCTGAGCGATCCGGTTCCAGACATTCTCGAAGCGATAATACGGTACGCTGCTCGTACCGATGATATGGCCGCGATAGCGCGCATAATTATGCAGATCCAGAATGACCCGGATGTTGTATTTGTGGGCATAGTCCAGTGAGCGGGAAATCAGTGAGGCGTAGGTCTGATCGAGGGAATATCCCAGCCCTGGCTGGAGCCGCTCCCACAGAATGGGAAAGCGGACCAGCCTGATTCCTCTTGCACTCCAGTTCTTGAAGGTCTCTTCCTTGGCAAAGATATAGTTCTTCTCGTTGATTCCGGGCAAAACCGTACCTGCAAACTCGGCACCTGCCATGTTAAGTCCGACGAGATTAACTTGCTCAGCCTGTACCGCAGTACTTCCCAAAGCCAGTAACGCAGTTAATGAAAGTGCCTTAGATACGCCTCGCGTTATACCAAAATGTTGGGTTACAGATAAAAACTCATATTCACCAAATTGCCAGTAACTTTTTTACGCGCGAGCAATGCCCTGACTCAAAAGAGCCATATAAAAAAGTCCCAATTGACCGGCTATATTGTTTTAGCCGACGGTTATTTCATCCTTACGATGAACTTCCCGACCTCAACCCTGAGTGATGGAAGTATTTGCCAGCTAATCATCGAGCTGGCGACAACAATGAACGGCCTAAAAAGCCGCCATTGAGGGCATGCGTATCGGTGAACAGGCATTGCCCGCACAGTCGAAACGCAACTATTTGCCAATACCAGGAATGGCGAATAATGAACGGGGTATGAAAACGCCCGCCGAGAGGTATCGCATGGCATCGAAAACGCAGGATCGTTCAGTGCCTGCCAAGCCTTTTACAGCACGTTGGCTGACCCGATAAATACCTTGCGCAGGCCAATATCGATACAGGAACCGGTCCTGGGAAAACCCAGCCAGCATGCGGCCTTTAGCCATCATCCGGGTCGTGTTAACCGGGGGGACGCAACCATAAGCGTTTGCGCTGTGATCAGGGCGACCGCTCGTCGAGAGAAGGGAAATTTATCTACTGGATCAAGGATTTAGATCTGAACCCAAAGGGCCCGACAGCAAAAAGCCCGGACCAGTAGGCCGGGCTTTTTCGAACCGCTTTTATTTAAGCGGACCGTATGCGGTGCAGCTGGTATTGTTAATGTACTTCTTCAGCGTCGGCCACTGCGGACGCTCCACGCCGTTGACAGGCTCTACAGCCAGGCTATAGCTGCCCCAGCCCGGGCCTGCGGCCCAGTAGGTAGCCGGTACACAGTTCTGCTTCAGGTAGGCCAGCATGTTGTCGACCAGGGTATTCCAGCGCGGATTGTTATCCGGTACGCCGAACTCACCGATCATGCCTTGCTTGCCGTTCTTCTTCAGCCACTCCACGAAGGGTTTCACACGCTCGACGCCATAATTCACGTCCAGCTTGTTTACATCAACGGTTTCGTAGGTGCCGCCAGCGTTTTCATCGAAGTAACTATGGGCTTCGAAGATAATCTTGTTGGACGGGTCTTTCAGACTCAACAGGGAGTCGTTCCACTGGGCCCAGCGGGTCGCTTCGGCCCAGCCGTTACCCTCTACCAGGATAGGCCTTACCTTATCGACTGCCCGGACGCCATTGATCCCGTACTGAGCAGCAGTAGGCCAATATGCCAATGCACCGTTGGGTTCGTTCATGATGTCGTAGGCATACAGTGACGATTGCCCACTCCAACGCTGAGCGATGCGGGTCATCACGTTCTGATAACTGCTGTACGGGACGCCGCTCGTACCAATGATCTGGCCGCGATAACGCGCATAGTTATGCAGATCCAGAATGACCTTCACGTTGTATTTCTGCGCATACGCAAAGGTCTGGTCGATCAAGCCTGCATAGGTTGCGTCCAGATTGCCATTGAGCGTTGGCTGCAAGCGCTCCCACAGGATTGGAAAGCGAATCAGCTTGATGCCCCTTGCGCTCCACTGCTGGAAATAGGACTCGGTTGGAAAGATGTAGTTAGTACCATTCACGCCAGGCAAAACCTGTCCGGCAAAATCGGCACCGGACATATTGAGACCGACGAGATCAACCGGCTCAGCTTGGACAACCGAGCTGAACAACGCTCCTGCTGCCAGCACAGGCAGCACTTTTTTCAAGACACGAACAGACCTGATTGCATTCAGGACGGACAGAGATTTCATTAAGCTCACCATTACTGCTAGTGATGTTCAAGGCGCAGAAAGCCAGCCCCTGGATCGGGGAAGTCGACAAGATAAATCTGGCGTACGCCGTGAACCGGCCATGGGTGGCCGAGCCGAGTGTCATCCTTACGATGAAACTTTCCGGCACTCAGTCCTGAGCTGTGGAAAGTATTTGCCAGCGCGAACAGCCGCTGACGATAGCAACAGACAATCTAAAAAATTGCCCTGCCAGGCGGGTGTGATACAGCGGTACAACGCTGCTTCATTACACCCTGGATGCCAATACCTGATGGCGAAATAACCGCTGGGGCCGCGTTGTGAACGGCTTCAGTGTTGAGAAAGCTGTCAGTTTTCCAGCGTCGACCCTTACTATTCAATGTCCATGCCAAACAGCGCACGTTGGCCTGAGGCACCGCCTTATCAAAGGCTGGAAAACACTTGGGATGAAGAATCGAGCCCTATAAAAAACGGGGACTTAAACATCCCCGTTCTGTGTTTCCGGATCGGTTACTGGCTAACTACCGTCAGCGCGTTTGGATAACCAACGGCGGAACCGTTGAGAAGCGTCGTGGTGTCCAGGAAGACGCTCATGTTGCTACCCACCATCTGTACTGATTTGATCTTGTAGACCTGACCATTGGCCAAGCGTACCGAGGCACCGGTCTTGAAGGCCGACGTGTTGGCTGCCGTTGCCGGAAGCGAAATCGCAGCCGCCTTGCGCATGACACCGTTCAGCCAATCAGTATTGGTGAAATTGTTCATCGTACTGGTCGCAACAACGGCCGGAGCGGTTGGCGCAGGCGTCGGTGCGGGTGCAGTTGGGGCTGGCGTCGGCGCAGGGGTAGTCGCCCCCGTACCTGCCGCGTCCGCCACGGTCAGCTTGTTCGGGTAACCCACAACAGCGCCATCCAGTGCCGAGCTGTTTACCCAGACGCTCATGTTGCTACCCACTACCTGAACGGACGAGATTTTGGTTACGAGGCCATTCGCCAGACGCACAGAAGTACCTACCTTGAATGCTGCCGTGTTGCCTGATGTCGCCGCTACGGAGAAGCCTGCTGCCTTTCTGTATACACCGTTGAGCCAGTCTGCATTGGTGAAGTTGTTGATAGCGCTCGAATAGCCTGTGCTGGTTGAAGGCACGGTGGGTGTCGGAGCCGGAGTAGGCGTCGTCGCAACCGGTGCCGTGAACGGGCCAATCGCTGTACAGGTAGTGTTATCGATGTACTTCTTCAGGGTCGGCCACTGAGGACGATCCTGCCCATTGATCGGCTCGACCGACAGGAAGTAGCTGCCCCAGCCTGGACCTGCAGCCCAGTACGTAGCAGGAATACAGTTCTGCTTCAAATAAGCCAGCATGTTGTCCATGAGCAGATTCCAGCGCGGATTGTTATCCGGTACACCGAACTCGCCGATCATGCCCCTCTTGCCATTTTTCTTCAGCCACTCCACGAACGGCTTCACACGCTCGACGCCGTAGTTGGCGTCCAGCTTGTTCACGTCGATGGCGGTGTAGTTACCACCGGCATCCTCGTCAAAGTACGAATGCGCCTGGAAGATCAGGTTGTTGGACGGATCCTTCAGGTTCAGCAGGGAATCGTTCCACCATGGCCAACGGGTCGCTTCGGACCAGCCGTTACCTTCGATCATGATCGGCTTGACCTTGTCCACCGAACGAACGCCATTGATGCCGTACTGAGCCATGATGGGCCACTGGGTCATCGAATCATGCGGCTCGTTCATGATGTCATAGGCATACAGGGACGGCTGGCCGCTCCAGCGCTGGGCGATCAAGGTCATGATCTGCTGGTAGTGGTTGTAGCTCACGTTACCCGTACCAATGATGGTGCCGCGATACATGGTGTAGTTATGCAGGTCCAGGATGATCTTCATACCGTATTTGTTGGCATAGCCGAACGTACGGTCGATCAGCGCGGTATAGGTAGGGTCCAGTGCGCCGCCCAGGGTCGGCTGCAGGCGCTCCCAGATGATGGGAAAGCGGATCAGCTTGATACCCTTGGCGTTCCACTGCTGGAAATAGGATTCAACCGGGAAGATGTAATTGGTACCGTCGATACCCGGCAATACCTGGGCAGCAAAGCCTGCACCTGACAGGTTTAAACCTACCAGATCAACCTGTTCTGCATGTACAGCAGGGCTGGCCAAGGCTACGGCAGCAGCCAACGGAAGAACTTTCTTAAAAAGACGAGTAGCGCTAATTTTATTTAAAACAAAAGAAACTGAAGTTTTCATCTATCCACCAAACTACTAGTGATATTAGGCACAAGCGCTTCCATAGCCCAGCATTTAAGGGCTAGCGCCAAAAGACACGCTTTCACGTTGAGTTGTATCTAGGCCGAGCCAATAAGTGGCACGGGATTAACTTCATCCTTACGAATGAACTTCCCTGCACTCAACCCTGAGCTATGGAAAGTATTTGCCGGTCAAAACCAGCAGCAACAATAAACAGCGTATTAACCGTTATTGTCGGGCATTGCACTCTTATGAACTTTCTACAAGATGCAAAAAGTTCAGTCGGCAATGAAATGCCAATACCAGGAATGGCGATGAAAACATTCTTCTTTAAGCTAATTAACTGTGCCTTACTAATAACTCTTAAACTTAATAAGACTTCAAAAGTTGAATGTTCCCGGTGACCCTAACGCGGCGTCACGTCAGTACTTATTCAAGGGGCGTGCCAATTACCAAGAAACAGGCCAGCCAAAGCGATGACCGTTCGTCGCCCGTTTAATTGAGCGCCTCAAGGAAGGGGTTTAGCGAGGAGATGGGAGAAAAGAAGATAACCGGTTACTAAGGCCATTGAGCCGCAACCCATGATGGCATTATGGTTATTCCTGACGCTATTACTGCGTCATCATTCTGGCATTCTGCTCCTATGTGTCAGAATGCTGACTCCTTGCCAGCATGAGACGAAAAGCTCTTCCAAGAAGACCTTGAGCGTATAAGCTCTCAAGCATGGGACACGCCAATAAGCGGCGCTATATCGTTTCAGCTGTATCGACAGCTACCGTAGACGGCAGAGACATACTCTGCCGTCATTATGCTGTCACTCGCTTCGATGAATATTGAACCCGTTCCAGGCTTGGCAGGTCGCCATAAGCTCGATCCGATTGATATTGACATGCTTGGGCTGGTTCAAAGCCCAGTGGATCGACTCGGCGATATCATCAGGTGTCAGTGGGTCAGTTCCGGCATATACGGCGTCGGCCTTGCTCTTGTCGCCACCAAAGCGCACCACGGAGAACTCAGTCTCGGAAAGCCCCGGCTCGATGTTGGTCACACGGACGCCTGTGCCCTGCAGATCGCAGCGCAGGTTCAAGGTAAACTGTTTGACGAACGCCTTGGTAGCGCCATAGACATGGCTACCCGGGTACGGCCAGTTACCGGCAACCGAGCCCAGATTGACGATGCCAGCGCCCGCACCGTAAGCAATCAGTCTGGGTAATAACAAGCGCGTGCAATACAGGACACCTTTGATATTGGTATCGACCATGGTGTCCCAGTCATCCAGATCGCACTGCTGAGCGGGTGTAGTACCCAAGGCCAGCCCCGCATTGTTGACCAGACCACGCAGGGTCGAAAACTCTTCAGGCAACCCGTTGACTGCCGCCTCGACAGCTGCACGATCCCGAACGTCCAGCACAATCGGATGCACCTTGGTGTGCGCGGAAAGCTCTTCTGCTAACGCGCTCAGGCGATCCTCGCGACGGCCAGTAATGATCAGGGACCACCCATCCTTGGCAAAGCGGCGCGCAGTAGCCGCGCCAAAGCCGGATGTTGCGCCGGTAATGAACAAAGTCGAAGTCATCGATGCAGCTCCTTGAGGTCGAAAGGAAATACCCGGAGAGTAACGCACTCTTTGTCGCTTGAGGCGGTACAGTTATAGCGAAACAGCTCTAAAATCAGCTATTGGCATCCTGGTTGTTTTTTGATCAACCTTTCAAGAGCCAGACAGTATAAGGGCTGTGTACAACCATTCAGATGTTATTCACAGGCTTGCTCGCGTTAACCGTGCATAACGTTGAACCCAGCGATTTCTGCATGAAAAACCTGGCGTAGCGACCCTCGGAGCGTGGATAAACAGACGCACTCCAGCGTTGATCATTTTTTGAGCATGCCTCTAGAGAGACGGTGGTACATGGCGTCTGGCCATGTACTCCAAGGTTATACACAACCTTGCTCGCCGAAAACGTGTATAAAACCAGCATCCTGCATTTAAAAATAACCGCTCATTTTTTAACCAATTCTCGCTAAGCCTTGCCACATGCGGCTTGCATGGAGTCTTCCAAGTGTTATCAACAGGCTTGCTCATACTATTAGTGGGTATGTTGATAACTATCTGAGAGTGGTTACTACTGCCCTCTGTATGATTGATCAAAAAGTAACCATCTATCTGTAAGCCTTATATTTTAAGGGCAGCAGACAGGTATCCTAGGGTTATCCACAAGGTGCTCCACGTGTAACGTGGGTAAGTCAGGGCCTTGCCCAATAGAGCAGACTTTAACTGCTAACACATGGCACTAAAGGGTGTTGTTCACACAGGTCACATGTTATGCAGTACGTACTGCGCAGCCAGCAAGTCTTCTACCGCATAGCCTACGGATTTGAACAAAGTAATTTCCTGATCATCGCTGCGTACGCCATCCCCTTGCAGAACGTGCCTCAATTCTGTGTTGAGATCGCTTTCCTGGATCACGCCATCACCAAGTGCGAACAGTAAATCGCCCGCCTCCTCCAAAGCACCCTCGCGGGTATCCACTACGATGCGTGCCCGCGCAACGGCTGCTGAATCGGTCTCACGCATAGAGGGAAGAAAGGCACCGACCAGGTCCAGGTGGCAGCCGGGGTTGAGCCACTCGCCCAACACCAGCGGCTCTCGAGAGGTGGTAACACACGTAACCACATCGGCATGCCCTACGCTCTGCGCCAGGTTATCGCTTGCTGAAATCGGATAGCCCTCCCCCTGCAGGCGCTCAGCAAGGGCTTTGGCCTTGCTGTAATCACGCCCCCAGATTTCGATCCGGCTGTAATCACGCACAGCCGTATGGGCACGCACCATATGGGCAGCTAGCGTTCCCGTACCTACGATGGTCAGGCTCAACGCATCCCGCCGGGCCAGATAGTCAGCCGCCAACGCCGATGTGCAGGCGGTACGCCGAGCCGTCAGTTCCGAGGCTTCCATCAAGGCCAGGGGCTGGCCTGTCACATCATCAAACAAGGCAAACACTGCCGCAACCGAAGGCAGATCGCGTTGGCTATTTTCCGGAAACACAGTCACCAGCTTGACGCCAATGCCCTGCCCTTTCTGCCAGACCGGCATGTTCAACAGCGATGCCTGTCCCTCGGGTAGCGCGTAAGCCTGCCGGTTGGGTGCAGTGCCAGGGTGGGCCAAGCCACTGCGAAGCGCATCGATCAGCCCGGCATAATCCAGAACAGCGGCCACCTCGGCATTGGTGAAAAAGCGGATGGATGACATGCGAACTCCCCTGTTGGAAAGACATACTCGACGGCACGCGGCAACGGCCTGCGTCAGTACCATGGAGCCTGACGCAGGCTGAACGGCGGCTTAATGGCCGCCCAGGTAGGCTTCGCGCACCTGAGGATCAGCCAGCAGTTCCTGGCCGCTGCCCGTCATGCGGATCTCTCCCGTCACCATGACATAGGCCCGGTTCGATAACCGGAGCGCATGGTTGGCATTCTGCTCGACCAGAAAGATCGTCATGCCGGCCTGCGCAAGCTCACGCAGGATCTGGAAGATCTGCTTCACCACGATAGGCGCAAGCCCCAGGCTCGGCTCATCGAGCAGCAGCAGCTTGGGTCGGCTCATGAGCGCCCGGGCGATAGCCAGCATCTGCTGTTCGCCTCCAGACATGGTCATGGCTCGCTGGTTACGCCGCTCCTTGAGGCGCGGAAACAGCTCGAACATACGTTGCATGTCCTCGTCCACGTGCTTGGTGCCGATGGGGATAGTGCCCATCAGCAGGTTCTCTTCCACACTCATGTCAGGAAAGACGTGCCGCCCTTCCGGTGATTGCGCGATACCGTTGGAAGCAACGAAATGGGCGCTTTTCTGGGTAATTTCCTCGCCTCGGTAGATGATCTGTCCGTTACGCGCCCGCGGCTGTCCAAAGATGGACATGAGCAAGGTGGATTTGCCCGCCCCATTGGCACCGATCAGGCTGACCGTCTCGCCCTCATTGATGTGCAGCGAAACGCCCTTGAGCGCCTGGATCGGCCCATAAAATACGTCGACGTTTTTGAATTCCAGCAAGGGTGTAGTCATGCCACTTCCTCCTCATCCGCGCCAAGGTAGGCGGCAATGACCTTCGGATTGTTCTTGATCTCGTCCGGCAGGCCCTGGGCGATCACGTTACCGTGATCGAGCACGACGATATGGTCGGAGATGCTCATGACCATGCCCATGTCGTGCTCGATCAGCAGTACGGTGATGCTGTGCTCGTCACGCAGGTGTCTAATGATGGCCGACAGCTTCTCGGTCTCGGCAGGGTTAAGACCCGCAGCTGGCTCATCCAGACAGATCAGTTCCGGTCGGGTGCACATGGCGCGGGCGATCTCCAGACGGCGCTGCTGACCGTAGGACATTTCCCCAGCAAGGCGGTTGGCGCACTCGGTCAGCCCCACCACCTCCAGCCAGTAAAAGGCTATATCGAGTGCCTTTTCCTCTGCACGACGAAAACCCGGCGTGTTGAAAACGCCCGCTAGCAGGTTGCGGTTGATCCACATGTGCTGGGCTACCAGCAGGTTCTCGACCACGGACATTTCCTTGAACAGGCGAATGTTCTGGAACGTCCGCGCAAGGCCGGCACGGTTCACCAGGTGCGTCCCGCCAAACATCTTGTACCAGAGGCGACTGCCGAACTGGGCAGGGTTGACGAAATCGGTGGGCTGAAACGGCTCCCCCATGATTCTGCCCACGTCCGTTTCGCGCCCGTCAGCATTGCTCAAGACGATGCGACCATCGGTGGCCTTGTAGAATCCGGTCAGGCAGTTGAAGACTGTAGTTTTGCCCGCCCCGTTGGGACCGATCAGGGCAGTGATGGAATGGCGACGAATGCTAAAGGCCACATCGGAAAGCGCCTTGATCCCGCCGAAACGCATGCCCAATCCGTCAACGGTAAGAATGTTGTCGCTCATGGCGCTACTCCCTTGCGAATCGCGAATCCACTGCGGCTGATGCGGATCAACCCGCGAGGACGCCACATCATCATCACGACCATCAACACACCAAACACGAGCATGCGGATGTCGCCGAACTCACGCAGCACCTCGAACAGCAGCGTCATGACAAAGGCCGAAATGACCACCCCGACGGTCGAGCCCAGGCCGCCGAGCACCACAATGGCCAGCACCAGAACGGACTCGAAAAAGTTGAATGACGCCGGATTGATAAACCCTTGGTAGGTGGCAAAGAAAACCCCGGCAATCCCGGCGGTGGACGCACCGATCATGAAGGCGGAAAGCTTGACCAGAACATGGTTAAGGCCCATGGCGCGGCAGGCGATCTCATCCTCGCGCAACGCTTCCCAGGCACGACCAATAGGCATGCGAGTAAGGCGATGCTTGATATAGAGCACCAGTAGCACGATGAGGAATAGCACGCTGTAGATGAAGATCATCGTGGCGTTGGGGTTGTAGGAGATTCCCAGCAGCTCATGGAGAGGCACGCCGCCCTCCTTGGCCCGCCGACCGAACTCAATACCAAAGAATGTCGGCGACGGTGCTGAAATTCCATTAGGGCCGTTGGTGAACTCCAGCCAGTTGTTGAGCACCAGACGGATGATTTCACCAAAGCCCAGGGTCACGATGGCGAGGTAGTCGCCGTGCATCCTGAGCACCGGAAAGCCAAGAATTGCCCCAGCTACCGCAGCCATGACTGCAGCAAGGGGAATCATCGTCCAGAAGCCCAACCCCAAGTATTGGTAACCCAGCGCCAGCCCATAGGCACCGATGGCATAAAAGCCGACATAGCCCAGGTCCAGAAGACCGGCGAGCCCGACCACGATGTTCAGCCCCAGGCCAAGCAGCACATAGATCATGCAAAGGATGACCACGGTCAGCCAGTACTTGGTGGCTAGGAAGGGAAAGATCAGCGCGACCAGAATCACGATAGGCAGGATGTACCGCAGATTCGACTTGTGTCCGGGCGGCAGCACATGCACGCCCCCATCGTTGCGCTTGAACGACTCGATCCAGGTACGTCCCTTGGACGTCTGGCCGAACAGGCTGAGCAGAAAACGCCCCGCCATCACCACCGTCACCATGATGCCGACACGCTGAGGCTCCAGGTTGAAGCCATAACCGTCGAGCACAATACCTACGATGGGCCCGAACAGGATGAGCGAGACCAGCCCGACCATGAAGGTATCACGCAGGATGACCTTGAAATCGAAGGAAGAAGTCTGGGTCATAACATCACACCTTTGCCACGTGCGGCTTTCCAAGCAGCCCCTGGGGCCGGAAGATCAGAATCAGCACCAGTAGCGAGAAGCTGAAGACATCCTTGTAGTCGCTGTTCACAAGACCCGCGAATTGCGCCTCCGACACGCCCAGAATGATGCCGCCCAGCATGGCGCCCGGCAACGAGCCGATGCCGCCTAACACCGCCGCGGTAAACGCCTTGATACCAATGATGAAGCCGGCGTAGAAGTCGAACGTGCCGTAGTTCATGGTAATCAGTACACCGGCCAATGCCGCCATCGCAGCACCGATGATGAACACGTACGAGATCACCCGGTCGGTGTTGATGCCCAGAATCTGCGCCATCTTGCGATCCTGCTGAGTCGCGCGACACATGCGGCCCAATGTGGTCTTCTGGATCACATAGGTCAAAAGGCCCATGCCCACAATGGACGCAACGATGATGAAGATCTTGGTATAGGTGATGATGACAAAGCCTTCACCGATATGCAGGCGCAGCGCCCCATCGAGCAGCGTTGGTACCCCTTGTTGGCGAGCCCCTTGGGCCAGCTGCACATAGTTCTGCAGGATCAGCGACATCCCGATGGCCGAGATCAGCGGCGCAAGGCGGGTAGAGTTACGCAGCGGTTTGTAGGCGATTCGTTCGATTGCCCAACCATAAAGGCTGGTCACCACTACACAGAAGATAAGCGTGCCTAGGATCAGCACAGGAAAGGAATGCAGGCCGAAAAAGCTCAACAGGGCAATACCGATGGCTGCCAGATAGGCAGACACCATGTACACATCGCCGTGAGCGAAGTTGATCATGCCAATGATGCCGTACACCATCGTGTAACCGATGGCGATCAGCCCGTATACCGAGCCCAGGGTCAGGCCGTTGATGAGTTGTTGCAGGAAGATACCGTCCACGATGTCGTTCTCGCGCAAGCGGTTGAGTAAAGACGCGCCAGGACATCACCTCCGGCTTGGTCAGCCGGAGGTGAAAGACGCATGAACGCAGAAAGGGAATCAGGGCAACTGGTTGTATTTGCCTTTATCGTCCCACTCGTACATTACGTAGTCGGAGACTTTGAGGTCGCCCTTGCCATCCCAGGACTTTTCACCCAGAACGGTAGGAACGGTATGGCTCTTGAGCCATTCGGAGGCGGCTTCGCCATCCGTGCTGCCGGCGCCCTTGAAGGCAGCCGCCACGGCTTGCAAAGAGGCATAGGAATACAGCGTGTAGCCTTCCGGCTCATAACCCGAGGCGCGCAGCTTATCGACTACGCTTTTACCGGCCGGGCTTTTCAGCGGATCGGCACCAAAGGTCATCAACACCCCCTTGGTATATTGCGGGCCACCGGCGGTCGTTACCATGTCAGCCGAGACGATGCCATCACCTGAAACAAATTTGGCGTTTACGCCCTGCTCTCGCATCTGGCGGACCAGCGGGCCGGCTTCGGGGTGCAGACCGCCAAAGTAGACGACCTCGGCCCCAGAGGAGCGAATCTTGGTTACCAGGGAGTTGAAGTCCTTCTCACCGCGCGTCAGGCCTTCATAAAGCACTTCCTTCACGCCGCGCTTGGCCAGCTGAGCTTTCATGGCATCTGCCAGGCCTTGGCCGTAAGCATCCTTGTCATGGATAACGGCCACTTTTTTTGCCTTTAGCGTATCCACAATGTAGTTGGCTGCCACGACTCCCTGCTGGTCATCACGGCCACACATACGGAATACGCCTGCCAGACCGCGCTCGGTAATCTGTGGATTGGTTGATCCAGGCGTGATGGAGATTATTCCTGCCTCATCGTAAATCTCTGACGCTGGCAGCGTATTGGAGGAGCAGAAGTGGCCGATCACCGCCTTGACTCCTTCGGAATCGACCAAACGGTTAGCCACCGCTACCGCTTGTTTGGGCTCACAGGCATCGTCGCCCTGTACCAGTTTGATCTTTTCACCATTGATACCACCCGTGGCGTTAATGTCCTCAGCCGCCAGTGTTGCACCTTTCCAGAACTGCTCTCCGTAAGCGGCGTTAGCGCCAGTAAAGGGACCTGCAACACCGATGATGATATCGGCCTGAGCCAAAGCGGAAAACGAAAGAGCTGAGCCAATTGCGAGAGCCAGAATGCCTTTTCTGTAAATCGTCGACATGGGAGATTTGCTCCAGAGGGTTAGGTTGGCCCTCTCAAACCAGCAATCCACATGCCAGCGCTCTGATATCGTTAAAAATCTTCAAAATCATAGGTTTTTTTGAAAAATCAGAGGATTTTGCAAGAAATCGGCGAAATGCTCCGCTAGCCTGCGACTAAAGCAGCGCTTGCCTATGTGTAAGGTCACTCACGAAACATCGTTCAGGACAGCGAAACGGCCTAGATGCACTGTCCTGATCTTGTCATCCTCACCTCTTGCACCAATAAGTAACACTACGAGTTACACCACAATTCGCAAACACTGCCCCGCGTGGTAAAGACTAAAACCTGCTTCGTAGAGCGGGCTTCGCCATTGCCCTACCGGGTTGTGATCCCAGGGGACAAAGGGCATCGGTAGCACTTCGCTGTCACCGCTGCACAAGTAATGGGCAAAGGCCTTGCCTACAACGGTACCGGTCGTTACACCGCGCCCGTTATAACCGGTCATGGCGAGCAAACCGGGTGCCGGTTCGAACAGGCGCATCAGATGATCAGGCGTAAACGCGATGCATCCTGTCCAGGTGCATTCCCACTCGACCTTGCCAAGCGCAGGAAAATAATGCTGCTGAATGCGATCAGCCCAGGCCTCGATGAACCA
This sequence comes from Pseudomonas sp. LTJR-52, assembly GCF_003691465.1. NCBI lineage: Bacteria > Pseudomonadati > Pseudomonadota > Gammaproteobacteria > Pseudomonadales > Pseudomonadaceae > Pseudomonas > Pseudomonas sp. LTJR-52. The sequence goes on along the minus strand of NZ_CP033105.1, from coordinate 962,956 downwards.
GCCCGGACGGCTCGCCATATTGCCCAGGCTGCCTAGCAGCAAGCGTCCCGCTGCATCGCGCCGGATACTGCTGAGCACCGTGCGGGTATCCCAGGAGCCCTGCGCGCCGGGCAGGATAAAATCGGCTTCAGGCCCCAGCGGCCTGGAGGCGACCTGATAGTAATACCCCGGAAAGAATTGATTGCGCAGGGTAGTCCACTCGCCTTCGGTATAGGCGTTGGAAGCGATAAGCACCTGCTCGGCCAGCACGGCCCCCTGCCTCGTCACGACGCACCACTGTGAGCCCTGACGCTCAAGGCGAGTAACCGGTGACTGCTGATGGAGCTGAACGCCCTGCGCTAATGCCGCGCGGGCCAGCCCAAGGCTGTAGCCCATCGGGTTGATCGTGCCGGCACGGCGATCCAGCAGCGCGCCGGAGACATGGGCGGTGCCACAGGCCTCGATGCAGGCAGTACCGGTCAGCAATTCAACCGGTGCGCCCCGCCGTTGCCACTGCTCGGCACGGCGTTGCAGGTCAGCAAGACCCTTGCCGTTATGCGCCATGTGCAGTGTGCCCTTGTGCTGCGCCTGGCAATCTATGCCGTGGCGCTCGATCAGGGAGAAGACCTCATAGGGTGCGTTCCCCATGACCTTGAGCAGCTTTTCCCCTACCGCGGGCCCCAGCGTAGCGACCGCCTCGTCCGGCGGAATCCACATACCGGCATTGACCAGTCCGACGTTACGGCCGGAACCGCCATGCCCCACTTCATAGGCTTCCACCACTACCACACGCCTGCCCTGCTCCGCCAGGTGCAGGGCCGCCGAAAGCCCCGTAATGCCTGCACCGATGATGCAGACATCAGCCCTGGATTCGCCTTTCAAGGGTGGTGCATGGAGGGTATTAGGTGACAGGGTTTCCCACAGACATTGCTGGCGGAGCGGCATAGGTATTCCTTCACACAATGACGATATGAACCGTTAACCTTGAGGGTGAGGGTTTGGATGGGTATCGCCAGGGCCCAACCCATCCTACGACCGTACCGGCAGTCCCGCATCAACACCCTACAAAACTACCCGGTAGGGTGGATTGAGCGCAGCGATACCCATCACTTAAATCCCACCTCAATCAAACACGATCCCCTGCGCCAATGGCAGCTCGCGGGAGTAGTTCACCGTGTTGGTCTGGCGACGCATGTAGCTCTTCCAGGCATCGGAGCCGGACTCGCGGCCGCCGCCGGTTTCCTTCTCGCCGCCAAAGGCGCCCCCAATCTCGGCGCCGCTCGGGCCGATATTCACGTTGGCGATGCCGCAATCACTGCCCACCGCAGACAGGAAAGACTCGGCCTCGCGAATGTCCGTCGTGAAGATGCAGGACGACAAGCCTTGTGGCACCGCATTGTTCATGGCAATGGCCTCGTTGAACTCACGGTAAGTCATCACGTACAGGATCGGCGCAAAGGTTTCAGTCTGAACCGACTCGCTCTGCTCGGGCATCTCGACGATAGCCGGAGAGACGTAGTAACCGTTCGGGTACTGGTCCGCCAGTTGGCGCTCGCCTCCAAAAACAATACCGCCCTCTCCTTTGGCCTGTTCCAGACTGCCTTGCATGGCCTGGAAGCTTTGCGCATCGATCAGCGGGCCGACCAAGTTACCCTCTAGCGGATGGCCAATGCGTACCTTGGCATAAGCAGATTTCAAGCGAGTCACCAGCTCATCTTTGATCGACTCATGGGCAATCAGGCGGCGCAGTGTAGTGCACCGTTGACCGGCCGTACCCACAGCGCTGAACAGGATGGCGCGAACTGCCATGTCCAGATCGGCACTGGGCCCAACGATCATGGCATTGTTGCCGCCCAGCTCCAGCAGCGAACGGCCAAAGCGAGCCGCTACACGTGGCCCCACTTCACGGCCCATACGGGTGCTGCCGGTGGCGCTGACCAAGGCCACGCGTGGATCATCCACCAGCGCTTCACCGCTAGCACGGTCTCCTACGATGACTTGGCTCAGGTAGTCCGGTGCATCGCCAAAGGCTTTGACGGCGCGCTCAAACAGCGCCTGACAGGCCAATGCCGTCAGCGGCGTTTTTTCCGAAGGCTTCCATACCACGGAGTTACCGCAGACGAGGGCCAGGGCGGTGTTCCATGACCAGACCGCCACCGGAAAATTGAACGCACTGATCACGCCCACGACGCCCAGCGGGTGCCAGGTTTCACGCATGTGGTGACCGGGACGCTCAGAGGCGATCGTCAGGCCATACAGCTGACGGGACAGGCCAACGGCGAAGTCGCAGATATCGATCATTTCCTGTACTTCACCCAGCCCCTCCTGCGTGATCTTGCCGGCCTCCCAGGACACCAGCTCGCCCAGGTCGGCCTTGTGCTTGCGCAGCTCTTCGCCCAGCAGGCGGACCAGCTCACCACGACGTGGCGCCGGTACGGCGCGCCAGGCCTGGAAAGCCTTGTCGGCCCGGGTGATCTTTTGCTCCACCTCGGCGGCGCTTTCCAGCGTGACAGCGCCAAGCTGGCTGCCGTCGATAGGCGTGAATACGGCATGGTTGCCGTTCTGGTAAAGGCTTGGGTCAACGCCGAGACGGCTGAGCAGTGCATCAATCATGGCTGGCTCCTTAGGTCATTATGGGTTCAGTATTAGCCGGGAAGCGGCTGCTCAACAAACGACCTTTGCTCGGTTTATCATTCCTTTTTTTCATGAACGTTCTGCACGCAGCCTTAAATCTGCGCGCCGACTCAGGTTGGAGCTGTCATGTCCCGTCGCCACATACCCTCGATCACCGCCATGCAATGTTTCGAGGCCGTGGCACGGCACCTGAGCTTTACCCGTGCCGCCGAGGAGCTGAACCTGACTCAGAGTGCTGTGAGCAAGCAGGTGGCTCAGCTCGAAGAACAGCTGGGCCATCCACTTTTTCGACGCGTACGCCAGCGGTTGCAGATGACTCCAGCCGGCTCGCTGTACCTGTCTGAAGTCAGCAAGATTCTCACGCAGATCGAGATGTCGACCCATTACATGCGCTCCTATGGAGGTGAAACCGAGGTGCTGCGTGTAGCAACGCCTCCGACCTTTGGCGAGCGCTGGCTAATCCCACGCCTCAAGGGCTGGCGGCTACAGCATCCGATGATCCACCTGGACGTGCGTCATGAAGTCAAGAATATGGACGTCAACGAGCCGGCCTGTGACGTGGCACTGTTCGCCGGTCAGGGACGCTGGCCCGGTGCTGAATGTATTCCGTTGATGACTGAGGACATGGTGCCGGTCTGCGCACCCGGTCTCTGGCCCGAAGGGCACCTGAGCGATCCGACGCAGCTGGCCGATTACATTCTGCTCCAGAATGCAGCTCGCCCCGAGGCGTGGCACGAATGGTTCCAGAGCCAGGGCCTTCACACTGAACACAGCTACCACGGGCCGCGCTTCGACACCTTTACCATGTGCATCCGCGCGGCGCAGGTGGGCTGCGGTGTCGCCCTGGTGCCACGCTTTCTCATCGACGAGGAGCTGGCCGAGGGTAAGCTGGTCATTGCCTGGCCGCACAGCATGACCAGTCCACATACGTATTATCTCGGCTATCCCGAGCATGCAGCGGAAGTCCCCAAGATCCGAAAGTTCGTCGCCTGGATACGCGAGCGGATCGATACGCCTACCGTTTGAGTCATGCCGTTATTGGCACGGAGGTGTTGTGAAGGCCTTGAATGAGGCCGTGCAGGCCGGGGACAGAATGGGCCCAACGCACATCACCCCCGGCTCAGAAACCATTCCAGGTCCACCGGGTCACCCGGCTTGAGCTGCAGGCGCCGACGCAGATCGGCAAACAACGGATCGTAGTCATCATGCCATGAAAAGACGCAGGCAGTACACGGCTCCAGTCCATAGTCCCGAAGGCGGCGGCTGATCACTGACAGAAAATTGCAGGCCACATCGCGGCGCAACTCGAACGTTTCGCGGACGGTCTGCTCACCTACTGTGCCGTTGAGGTCAAACCGTACGACCTGTTCGCGCGACGGAGGCGTCACCTCGTAGGTCAGGCTCAGGCGAAAGGCTGGCTGTTGCGGGTTACCCAGCCGCTGCACGTCAAGACGACCCGGCTCGTACATGATTTTCACTCCTCCCGCCGCTTGGCAGATTGCGTTCACATCAGACCGTTTGGCGGTCTTCTGGCTAGCGTAATGGATCTGCACGGCCAAAATATGCGCCGCAGAGCACTTCATTGCTTCAGGTCAATCCACAACGATCTATTGAGGCATTGATCTCCAATAGCGCGTGTTCAAACAATCGTTCGTCTCCTTGATCCAGGTCATTGGCCATTTTTCCTGCAGGTTCCTAATAGGCTCAAACCCGTAAGGAAATGCCGTCATGACCACAGCACAAACACAAAAGTTAAGGCTGGGCGCGCTGACTGCCCTCGTCGTGGGATCGATGATCGGGGGCGGCATTTTTTCACTGCCGCAAAACATGGCCCAAAGTGCAGGCGCGGGCGCCGTGCTGATCGGCTGGGCCATTACCGCTGTCGGCATGCTGACCCTGGCCTTCGTTTTCCAGACCCTCGCCAACCGTAAGCCCGAACTGGATGCCGGTGTCTACGCCTACGCCAAGGCAGGGTTCGGTGACTACATGGGCTTCTCTTCCGCCTGGGGTTACTGGATCAGCGCCTGGCTCGGCAATGTCAGTTACTTCGTGCTCCTGTTCAGTACGCTGGGTCTTTTCGTTCCGGCGTTTGGCGAGGGCAACACGCCGCTGGCCATCCTGTGTGCCTCGGCCGTCCTGTGGGGCGTACATTTGCTGGTCCTGCGCGGCGTACATGAAGCCGCCTTCATCAACCTCGTCACCACAATCGCCAAGATCGTTCCGCTGGTGATGTTCATCGTGCTTGCGGGCGTAGCGTTCCGCCTGGATATCTTCACAGCGGACTTCTGGGGCACACCGGATTCAGGCAGTGTCATGAACCAGGTGCGCAACATGATGCTGGTGACTGTGTGGGTCTTCATCGGGATCGAAGGCGCCAGCGTGTATTCCGCACGTGCCGAGAAACGCCGTGATGTGGGTAAGGCAACCGTGATCGGCTTTCTTGGCACGCTGCTGTTACTCGTGCTGGTCAACGTCCTGTCGCTGGGCGTCATGAGCCAACCGGAACTGGCCGGACTCAAGAACCCCTCCATGGCAGGCGTACTGGAGCATATCGTTGGTCATTGGGGTGCGGTATTGATCAGCGTAGGGCTGGTGATCTCGTTAGCCGGGGCCTTGCTCTCCTGGACATTGCTCTGCGCCGAGATTCTCTATGCCGCCGCCCGCGACAACACCATGCCGCGTTTCCTGCGCAAGGAGAACGCCAACCATGCGCCCAGCAATGCACTGTGGCTGTCCAATGGGCTGATCCAGCTGTTCCTGGTGATCACCCTGTTTGCCGCCAGCACTTACACCAGCCTGCTGTACCTGGCCACCTCCATGATTCTGGTGCCGTACTTCTGGTCGGCGGCCTATGCCCTGCTGATCGGCGTACGAGGCGAGTCCTACGAGGCCGCCTCCCATGAACGCAGCAAGGACCTGATCATTGCCGTCATTGCCACCCTCTACAGCGCCTGGCTGCTCTATGCCGGCGGCATGAAATACCTGCTGCTTTCCGCCCTGCTCTATGCCCCTGGCGCAATCCTGTTCGCTAAAGCCAAACACGAGCTGGGCCAGCCCGTTTTCACCGCTGTTGAAAAACTGATCTTCGCCGCCGTCGTGCTGGGCGCTGCCATAGCAGCCTACGGTCTGTACGCCGGCTTCCTGACCCTGTGACAAGGAGAACAGACATGACCGTTAACTCAAGCCCGCTCGGCGTGCATTCGGAAGTCGGCAAACTGCGCAAAGTACTGGTCTGCTCGCCCGGACTGGCCCATCAGCGCCTGACCCCCAGCAATTGTGACGACCTGCTGTTCGACGATGTGATCTGGGTAAATCAGGCCAAGCGCGATCACTTCGACTTTGTCACCAAAATGCGTGAGCGTGGGGTGGAAGTGCTGGAGATGCACAATCTGCTCACCGAGACCGTGAAGAATCCCGAAGCGCTGAAGTGGATTCTGGACCGCAAGATCGTACCTAATCAGGTCGGCATAGGCTTGGTCAACGAAACCCGTGCCTGGCTCGAAAGCCAGGAGCCCCGCCATCTGGCCGAATTCCTGATTGGCGGTGTGTCCGGTTCGGACCTTCCCGACACCAGCGGCAGTGAGATGGTCAAGATGTTCCGGGATTACCTGGGCCACTCCAGTTTTGTGTTACCGCCCTTGCCCAACACCCAGTTCACCCGTGATACCACCTGCTGGATCTACGGCGGCGTCACGCTGAATCCGATGTTCTGGCCAGCCCGTCGCCAGGAAACACTGCTGACAGCGGCCATCTACAAGTTTGCTCCGGAATTCGCCGATCAGCACTTCAACATCTGGTATGGAGACCCAGATGTGGACCACGGCCTTGCCACCCTGGAGGGCGGCGACGTCATGCCTATCGGAAAAGGCATATTGCTGATTGGCATGGGCGAGCGCACCTCGCGGCAAGCCATTGGCCAACTGGCGCAAAACCTGTTCAAGGCAGGCGCAGTGGAGCGGATCATCGTGGCCGGCCTCCCCAAATCCCGTGCGGCCATGCACCTGGATACCGTGTTCAGCTTTTGCGACCGCGATCTGGTCACTGTCTACCCGGAAGTGGCCAATGCCATCGTGCCGTTCAGCCTGAGGCCGGATGAAAGCAAGCCGGGCGGTATCGACATCCGCCGCGAACCCAAACCCTTCCTCGATACCGTGGCCGAAGCGCTGGGCCTCAAGGCGTTGCGCGTCGTGCTGACCGGTGGTGACAGCTACGAAGCTGAACGTGAGCAATGGGATGACGGCAATAATGTGGTCGCCCTGGAACCCGGCGTTGTGATCGGCTATGACCGCAATACTTACACCAACACCCAGCTACGCAAGGCAGGGGTCGAAGTCATCACCATCAGCGCCAGTGAGCTTGGCCGGGGCCGGGGCGGCGGCCACTGCATGACCTGCCCGATCGTACGTGACCCTGTCGATTACTAGTCCTACCCGCCCCTACCGGAACCTCAGGAGAATTCACATGGCTTTCAACATTCGCAACCGCAACCTGCTCAGCCTGGCCCACCATACTCCGCGGGAGATCCGCTACCTGCTGGACCTCGCCCGCGACCTCAAGCGCGCCAAGTACACCGGCAACGAGCAGCAGCACCTCAAGGGCAACAACATTGCCCTTATCTTCGAAAAGACCTCGACCCGCACCCGCTGCGCCTTCGAAGTAGCCGCCCATGACCAGGGCGCGCACGTCACTTACATCGACCCGACCTCCTCCCAGATCGGCCACAAGGAGACCATGAAGGACACCGCCCGTGTGCTTGGCCGCATGTATGACGCCATTGAGTACCGCGGCTTCAGCCAGGAGACGGTGGAAGAGCTGGCCAAATACGCAGGCGTGCCGGTGTACAACGGCCTGACCGATGAATACCACCCCACCCAGATGCTGGCCGACGTGCTGACCATGCAGGAAAACAGCGACAAACCGCTGCATGACATCAGCTACGCCTACCTGGGCGATGCACGCAACAACATGGGCAACTCACTGCTACTGATTGGTTGCAAGCTGGGCATGGACGTGCGCATCGGCGCGCCAAAGGCCTTGTGGCCACACGAAGACTGGATCAAGGAGTGCAAGGCCATCGCCGAGGAGACTGGCGCACGCGTTACATTGACTGAAGACCCCAAGGAAGCGGTTCAGGGCGTCGACTTTGTGCATACCGATGTCTGGGTGTCCATGGGCGAACCCGTGGAAGCCTGGGGTGAGCGCATTCAGTTGCTCCTGCCTTACCAGGTCAACAGCGATCTGATGAAGGCGACCGGCAGTCCACGGACCAAGTTCATGCATTGCCTGCCTGCGTTCCATAATGCTGAAACCAAGGTTGGCAAGCAGATTGCCGAAAAATACCCGCACCTTGCCAATGGTATCGAAGTGACCGATGACCTATTCGAGTCGCCCGCCTCAATTGTGTTCGAACAGGCGGAAAACCGGATGCATACCATCAAGGCCGTTCTGGTCGCTACTCTCGCTGACCTGTAAGGAGTCGCACCATGCGTATCGTCGTCGCTCTGGGGGGTAATGCCCTGCTTCGCCGAGGCGAACCCCTTACCGCTGAGAACCAGCGGGAGAACGTCAGGATCGCCACCGGGCAACTGGCCAAGATCGTGGACGGCAACGAGCTGGTCATTGCCCATGGCAATGGCCCCCAGGTCGGGCTGTTGGCCCTGCAGGGTGCAGCCTATACGGATGTAAGCCCCTACCCCCTGGATGTGCTGGGCGCCCAGACCGAAGGCTCCATTGGCTACATGATCGAGCAGGAGCTGGGCAACCTGCTTCCGTATGAGGTACCGTTCGCTACGCTGTTGACTCAAGTAGAGGTGGATGCTGCCGACCCAGCGTTCCAACATCCCACCAAACCCATCGGCCCGGTCTATAGTCGGGAGCAGGCCGAACAGCTCAAGGCGGAAAAGGGCTGGGCCATTGCCGCAGATGGCGACAAATTCCGCCGCGTGGTAGCCAGCCCCCAACCCAAACGCATCTTCGAGATTCGCCCGATTAAGTGGCTCCTGGAAAAAGGCACCATTGTCATCTGCGCAGGCGGCGGCGGGATTCCCACCTGCTATGACCACCACGGACGCCTGAAAGGTATCGAGGCGGTCATCGACAAGGATCTCTGCTCATCCCTGCTGGCGCAGGAGCTGGACGCGGACCTGCTAGTGATTGCCACTGACGTGGACGCAGCCTATATCAAGTGGGGCAAGCCCGACCAGAAAGCGATTGCCCAAGCCCACCCCGAGGCCTTGGAAGCGCTCGGGTTCGCGGCAGGCTCCATGGGACCCAAGGTCCAGGCGGCCTGCGAGTTTGCCCGTAAGACTGGGAAGGCGGCTGTCATCGGCTCGCTGTCGGACATCGAGGCCATTACACAGGGTCGCGCCGGAACACGAGTCACAGTGGAGGCGGAGGGCATCCTGTATCGATAAACCCTGCAGAAACGAAAAGGCCCGGATAAACCGGGCCTTTTCATGGGCGGAGCAATCAGCTGATGGTCATCAGGCTGGCGTTACCGCCGGCTGCTGCGGTGTTGACGCTTACCGCGCGCTCGATGAGCAGGCGCTCCAGCGGAATCGCGGTTTCGCCCTGGGACAATCCCTGAACGCCCACGATCGGACCGCTACGCTGGGCTGCCTGCTGGCAGACCTGACGCAGCTGATCGGAGTCACCGTGATGCAGGATGGCATCGAAGTGCTCCTCGTCCTTGGTCCAGTCGGACGTCGTCTGGATACGAGCCTGAACAGCCTTGGGCAAACGACCACGCAGCGCACGAGACAGATCGTTCTGCACCCACAGCGCGGTGCTGCCGACTGCCAGTACCGCTGCCAGCTGGGTCATCAGATCCGCTTCGTCATCCGCCAGACAGAGCACACGCTCACGTGGCAGCAGGCTGTAGGTGTTGCGCTCACCCGTCGGACCGGCCAGCAAGCGAGTCACACCGCTGACGGTCTGCCTGGCGAATGCCTGGCACAGCTCGGCCAAATCGGTGTTGTTCTGCTCGCTTGCCCACTTCTGCAATGCTTCGAGCGGCTTGCCCTGGCGCTGTTCCATTTGGGTACGCAGGGTCAGGTCAGATGGACTTTCCTGATCGTCACGGGCAAATGCCTGGGCCACTCCGTCTACCGGACGGGTAGACAGGAGGCGGTACAGGTACACCGGACCACCGGCCTTCGGACCTGTACCGGACAAGCCTTCGCCACCGAAAGGCTGCACGCCGACCACTGCGCCTACCATGTTGCGGTTGACGTAGAGGTTACCGGCCTGAGCCTTTTCCACAACCTGGGCAATGGTTTCGTCGATGCGGGTATGCACACCCAGCGTCAGGCCATAACCCGTAGCGTTGATCTGATCCATCAGGCGGTTCAGGTCCTGACGGGCATAACGCACCACGTGCAGCACCGGACCGAAGATTTCACGCTCCAGCTCATCCAGACTTTCCAGCTCGATCAGCGTTGGCATTACAAAGGTGCCGCGATGGGTCGCGCCATCGTTGTTGCGTGCAATCTGGTAAACCGTACGGCCTTTGGCGCGCATGCCCTGGATGTGCTTGTCGATGTTGGCCTTGGCTTCGGCATCGATCACCGGGCCGATGTCTACCGGTAGGTTATCTGGATTGCCGATGCGGCATTCAGCCATCGCGCCCTTGAGCATCTCAAGAATGCGATCCGCCACGTCTTCCTGCACACACAGGACGCGCAAGGCGGAGCAGCGCTGACCGGCGCTGTCGAACGCTGATGCCACGACGTCGGTTACCACCTGCTCGGCCAGTGCCGAGGAATCCACGATCATTGCGTTCTGGCCACCGGTTTCGGCGATCAGCGGAATCGGACGGCCATGAGCATCCAGGCGACCGGCAATGTTACGGGAAATAATGTTGGCGACTTCGGTCGAACCGGTGAACATCACGCCTTTCACACGCTCATCGCTGACCAGTGCCGAACCTACGGTATGACCCTGGCCTGGCAGCAATTGCACGACGCCTTCCGGCACACCGGCTTCCAACAGGATACGAACAGCCTGAGCTGCGATCAGTGGTGTCTGCTCGGCAGGCTTGGCCAGTACGGTATTACCCGCTGCCAGTGCGGCTGCAACTTGACCGGTAAAGATCGCCAGCGGGAAGTTCCACGGGCTGATGCATACGACCGGCCCTAGCGGACGGTGGGTGTCATTGGCGAAATCACGGCGCACCTGAGCGGCGTAATACCGTAGGAAGTCGACCGCCTCGCGCACTTCGGCAATGGCGTTGGCAAAGGTCTTGCCGGCTTCACGAACCAGCAGGCCCATGAGTGGCTGAATTTGCGCTTCCATCAGGTTGGCCGCGGTTTCGAGCACGGCGGCACGCTGGTCCGGCGGTGTGGACTGCCAGATCGGTGCAGCGGTCAATGCACTGTTCAGCGCATTGTCCACGTCCTGGACGCTGGCGTTCTGCACATAACCCACCACGTCACGGTGATCGGCTGGGTTCTGGATGGCCTGGGGAATGCCTACTTCAGCCGGGCAGCCCAGCATGGGCGCTGCACGCCATTCGGTGTTGTTACTATGTAACAACGCACCTGACAACGAGCCCAGTCGATGCTCATTGGCCAAGTCAATACCGCTGGAATTCAAGCGGCCTTCGCCATACAGCTGGCTGGGCAGCGGAATGCGTGGATGTGGCAGGCCTAATTTACCTTCTTGTGCTGCGATCTGCTCGATCGTCACGACCGGATCGGCTACCAACTCTTTCAAGGAGATAGAGTGGTCGGCAATACGGTTGACGAAAGAGGTGTTCGCGCCGTTTTCCAGCAGGCGACGCACGAGGTAGGCCAGCAGGGTTTCATGCGTTCCCACCGGCGCATAGATACGGCACGGGCGGTTCAGCTTGCCATCGGCCACCTTGCCGACGACCTGCTCGTACAGCGGCTCGCCCATGCCATGCAGGCACTGGAACTCGTACTGCCCGGGATAGTAATTCTGACCTGCGATCTGGTAGATCGCCGCCAGGGTGTGGGCGTTGTGAGTAGCGAACTGTGGGTAGATCACTTCCGGCACGGCCAGCAGCTTGCGCGCACACGCTATGTAGGACACATCGGTATACACCTTGCGGGTGTAAACCGGATAACCTTCCAGACCTTCAACCTGGGCACGCTTGATCTCGCTGTCCCAGTACGCGCCCTTCACCAGACGGATCATCAGGCGATGACGGCTGCGGCGCGCCAGATCGATCACATAATCGATCACGAACGGACAACGCTTCTGGTAGGCCTGGATGACAAAACCAATCCCGTTCCAGCCAGCCAGGCTGGACTCGAAGCACAGGCGCTCCAGCAAATCGAGGGAAATTTCCAGGCGATCAGCTTCTTCGGCATCGATGTTGATACCGATGTCGTACTGCTTAGCCAGCAGGGTCAAATTCAGCAGGCGCGGATACAGCTCGTCCATGACGCGCTCGTACTGTGCACGGCTGTAGCGCGGATGCAGGGCGGACAGCTTGATGGAGATGCCCGGGCCCTCATAGATGCCACGGCCATGAGAGGCTTTGCCGATGGAGTGAATAGCCTGCTCGTAGGACGCCAGATAACGCTGGGCATCCTCCTCAGTCAGGGCCGCTTCACCCAGCATGTCGTAGGAGTAGCGGAAGCCCTTGGCTTCAAGCGCGCTGGCATTGGCCAGGGCTTCGGCAATGGTTTCGCCGGTGACGAACTGCTCGCCCATCAGGCGCATCGCCATGTCTACACCCTTGCGGATGACCGGCTCGCCGCTCTTGCCGATGAGGCGATTGAGCGAGCTGGAAAGACCCGCCTCGTTGTGGGTGGAGACCAGCTTGCCCGTTAGCAACAGCCCCCAAGTCGCTGCGTTGACGAATAGCGACGGGCTGTTGCCCAGGTGTGGCTGCCAGTTGCCCTTGCTGATCTTGTCGCGGATCAGGGCATCACGGGTGCCCTTGTCCGGGATACGCAGCAGCGCTTCGGCCAGACACATCAGCGCCACGCCTTCCTGAGAAGACAGGGAAAATTCGCGCAGCAGGCTCTGGACCATGCCGGAGCGGCCACCAGCGCCCTTCTGGTTACGTAGCTTTTCAGCAATGCTGTACGCAAGCTTGTACGCGGCATCGGCAGTAGTTGCGGGGAGACGCGCCTGCTCAAGCAGCATGGGCACCATCTCTTCTTCCGGACGGCGATAGGCGGCCGTCACGGCAGAGCGCAGCGCAGACTGCGGCAGGATGCTTTCGGCAAATTCAAGGAATGGCTGATAGACCGGATCAGCCAGGGCTTCTACTACTTCGTTGTCACCTTCGCCCAGTCGTGCCGCAATATTCTGCAACTCGTCGACACTTACACCTTTTTCCAATGTCTCCAGGTACGTGTAGATTGCCTGTTTGATCAACCAATGGGGTGTACGGTCGATAAGGCGAGCGGCCTCTTTCAAACGTTCACGGGTGGCTTCGTCGAGTTTCACGCCTAGCGTAGTAGTAGTTGCCATTGAACAGCCTTTTTTAATTGGAAGTGCTACACGGTGGCGGCAAGCATAGAGGCTACCTCTGCATGGTGCAACCAAGTGCAACCCAGGAAACCGACAAAGGCGCAACCGTCTGTCTCTTGACCGCCGGAAGACGCCGCCCCATCTCGTTAGAACCTGTCTACATCAAGGCTTCAAGCCTGCCAGTACAAAATAGCCTGCTCACTCTTGCGTTGTGTTGATTTGCCGCTTTTATGCTGATTCGGACGAGCCGCAAAGGCCGGGTTGCACCTAAGCCTGCTTTGACCTTCTGGAAAGCACTGGTGGTAGCGACAATACCCCTACGATGTATAAGAAAATACGTGACTTGTATATTGTCTGCCCGCATTATTCGATGATCATGACGAAACCGTTTCTCATTCAATGAATAAAAAACAGCAGGTTGCAGTCGATACGACCGATATGGAAGAAAGCAGCGAAATCAACTCGCCATTTCTGGACGAGGTGATCGGCTATGCCTTGCGTCGGGCTCAGCTGAAAGTCTTCCAGCATCTGATCAATGAGCTGGAAGCCTATGATCTTCGCCCCGCCCAGTTCACCGCCCTTACGCTGATCGAGCAGAACCCGGGCCTCATGCAGGCCGAGCTGGCGCGCGCACTGGCCATCGAGCCACCGCAGATGGTTATCATGCTGAACAAGCTGGAAGCGCTGGGCCTTGCGCTGCGCATACGCTGCAAGGCCGACAAGCGCTCCTATGGCATCTTTCTGAGCAAAACCGGCGAGACCCTCCTCAAGCAGCTCAAGGACGTGGCTATCCGCAGTGACAACGAGGCCACCGCCGCCCTGAGTACCGAGGAGCGGCAGCAACTGCTGCACTTGTTGCACAAGGTCTACCGGTAGCCCAGCGCATTACATTTACGCGGGCTGCTTGTGGGTGCGATGGGGCAGGAAGGAACCGGCCTTCAGTGACCGCTCGATGTCTTCCAGGCTTCGTCCACCCGTTTCCGGGACCAGGAAGAAGATGAAGACCCAGCCCAGGACATTGAGTCCGGCGTAAACCCACATCGCACCGCCTACACCCAGCCATTGCGTCATGGTCAAGGCAGTCCCGGTCAGCAATAGATTGGACCCCCAGAGCATGGCGGCATGAGCACCAGTCGCCTGATCCCGAATAGCCAGCGGATAGATTTCTGATCCGGTCAGCCAGCCTACCACCTGGATGCCGCCTGCGTTGAAGATCATGAAGACGATCAGGCACCCCACTACCCACCAGCCCTGCGAATCGCCCGCCAAATTGAAGTGCAGCACGGCGCCCAATACCAGAAGCGCCACCACTGCCCCCGGAATCATCGCCAGGCTCAGCGTTCGACGTCCGACCTTATCGACAATCAGCTTACCGATTACCGTCATGACCAGATAAGTAATTGCCACGCCAAGAGCTGACCACAGCGCAGCGGACGCGCCAAAGCCGGCATCCTTCAGAAACGTCGGCGTGTAATAGATCATCATCTCGATACCGCTGAGTTGGGTAAACGCCGCTACGCCCAGGCCGGCCACAAGCGCCGGTCGTAACCACGGTTGGCGCATGGCCCGCCAGCCTGTTACCGAATGCTCCTCCTTCTTGTCCACGACCTCCTGAATATCCGCAATCTCTTCGCGCACCTCCCCCGTAGTATCCCGCACCTTAGACAGCTCATGCCTGGCCTCTTTCGGACGGTCCTGCTCGACCAGCCACCGTGGACTTCTCGGCATTCGGGTCATGCCAAACAACAGCACCAGCGAAGGTACAAGCGCAACCCCCATCATCCAGCGCCAGGTAAAGAGGTTCTGGCCAGCCACCCCCACAATCGCAGCCAGGAGAATCCCTACACCAATGGAAACGTTGAAATAGGTCACCAAGCGACCCCGCTTTTCAGGAGGTGCCAGCTCAGCGATGTAGGTGGGGACAATTTGTGTCGAGCCGCCGACTGCAAAGCCCAGCACCAGGCGAGACAGTCCTAGGCACCAGACATTGGGAGAGATGGCAGCAGCAACCACCCCCACACAATAGATACCCGCCACGATCACGATGGTCAGCCGACGCCCAAGCCTTGCCGACATACGTGTCGAACTCAGGGCACCGATTACCGCACCCAGCAAGATGGCGGCCGTGACAAGCTCCTGGGCACGGTGATTAAGCTCGAAGTCCTGGGCAATTTGTGGAAGGGCACCGGAGATGATGCCTGTATCATAGCCGTACAACCCTCCGGCGATGGCTGCAACGGTAGCCACCATTGCCATATAGGCCTTGGGCTTGATATGGCTCTCGTTTTCGGAGCTAACAGCGTCTGCCATGAAGTTACCTGTCATATGGGAGGGATATGAAGGTATGGAGAGAACCGTTACCCATGTGGTTCCGCCTGCCGCATGACGCTTGCGGTCAGCCTTGACACGATCAAGGTCTTACAACCGCTCAGACATGGCGCTTTCAGCGCTCAAGGGCCATAAAACGATAAACAACCCCTACAAAGAAAAGCTGACGAAATGCCTGCCATCGCCCCATTATGCCTGCCGTTTTCACACCAATTACTGCCAGATCCCGACCGTTTCGCCACTATCTCCTATAAAGCAGGTAAAGGTGCCCGGCTCACCTTGATAGCGTCCGCGGTCTGCGCAACATTGAGCAGCAGATAGTCAAACGCGAAGCGGGCCGTTTCGCTTTTGGTTCTATAAAATGCATCTTCCTGACGGGACTCGGCCAGCCGAGCCGTACGTGCCCAGACAAATGCCAACCCTAACCAGCCCTGCAAGCGCAGATAATCCAACGCAGCGCGGTAGGGCCATTCCGAATCGCTGGAACTCATCAAGTCCGCTGTCACCTGCCAAGTCTGGTGGCAGGCCTGTCTTAACGCCGCACCATAAGACTTGCACGAAGGCGTTGCTAAACACCGCTCGGCTTCTGTCTGATAGTGCTCCAGGAGCCTCCCCAGCGCTGCTCCTTTGTCGCCAATGACCTTGCGCACGAGCAGGTCATTGGCCTGAATTTCATTGGTGCCCTCATAGATCATGGCGATCCGGCTGTCGCGCAGGGTCTGCTCAATGCCAAAGTCTGTCACGTAGCCATAACCACCCAGCACCTGCAGCGCCGCACTGGCCTGCTGAAACCCCTGCTCGGTAAAGAATGCCTTGATGACCGGTGTCAGCAGCGATGCCAGTTGATGGGCACGGGCGCGCTCATCGGCCTCTGTCGCATGCTCGGCCAGATCCAGCAGATGCGCTCCCCAGTACCCCAGCGCCCGCATTCCTTCACTACAAGCCCGTAGTTCCAGCAAAACGCGTCGCATGGCCGGATGATGGACAAGCAGATCGGCTGCTTCAGCCGTCTCTTCAGAGCGCTTCGGCGCGCGCATTTGCCTTCTTTCCGAGGCATAGGCAAGTGCCTGTTGATAGGCCGACTCGACATGTCCCAACCCTTGCAGCCCTACATGCAGGCGTGCCGAATTCATCATGACAAACATTGCCGCCAATCCCCGATGGGGCTCGCCAATCAACCAGCCGCAGGCCCCCTCGAAACGCAAGGCACAGGTTGCACTGCCCTTGATACCCATCTTGTGCTCCAGGCTCTCGCAGTACACGCCATTAGCCGTGCCCTCAAGCACCTTGGGCACCAGGAACAGGGACAACCCGCGGCTACCGACAGGCGCATCAGGAAGGCGAGCCAGTACAAGATGCACGATGTTGGATGTCAGATCATGTTCGCCACCCGAGATGAACAGCTTGCTGCCGTCGAGCAGATAGCGTCCCTCCTCTATCGGCTCTGCCCGGGTACGAATCAGGCCAACGTCACTGCCGGCCTGGGGCTCGGTGATGCACATGGTGGCAAGCCACTCGCCACTTACAAGCTTGCCAAGGTAGGCATCCTTGAGCGCTTCTGAGGCATGGGCACGCAGGCATTCGTATGCACCATGGGCAATACCGGGATACATGGCCCAGGCATGGTTGGCGGAAACCAGCATTTCCTGAAGCGCCGCGTCCAGTAACTGTGGCAGGCCCTGCCCTCCCCAGGCCGGGTCACAAGCCAAGGCGGGCCAGCCACCCTCGACATAGGCCTGATAGGCCTCGGCAAACCCGGACGGCGTCGTCACCTGTCCATCCTGCAGCTGGCAGCCCTGACGATCGCCCGAGGTGTTAAGCGGCGCCAACCTGTCGGCACTAAAACGCCCCGCTTCCTCCAGGATTTGCATGGATAGATCAGCGTCCACTTCGCTAAAGGCTGGTATTACAGACCAAGTCGAAGGAGCATCGAGCCATTCATTAATAACGAACCGCATATCGCGCAGCGGAGGGTGATAGGCCATGGCATCCTCTTAACGATAGTTCGGATTTTCAATCAGCACCGCCATGCCTTGCCCGCCGCCCACACACGCGGCGGCAATGCCATAGCGTTCGTGGTTGGCCTGTAGCTGTCGCGCAAGGGTAAGCGTCAGGCGCAGGCCGGTTGCGGCCAGGGGATGTCCCAGCGCAATCGCACCGCCACAGGTATTCAGCCTTTCCGGATCGATATCCAGTTCACGCTGGACAGCTAACACCTGAGCGCCCTGCGCCTCGTTGATCTCGAAGCGAGCGATCTCCGCCAGCGTCAGCCCACTGCGCTCGAGCAGCAGGCGAATGGCCGGCGCCGGACCGATACCCATTACTTCTGGAGCAACCCCGACCGCGGTAGCGGCCAACAGGTTGGCTAGCGGTGGCCCGTCTGTCCGGCTCGACCTTCTGGCCACGACCATCGCCGCAGCACCATCAACCACTGCACAGCTGTTGCCTGCCGTCTGCACACCGCCCTCGTGAATCGCGGCGAGCCGGGCCAGGGCCTCGAGTGACGTAGGCCGCGGATGACTATCGACAGCGACAGAGGCGATACGACGTGGCAATTGAATACCCCGTGCGCGATACCCTTCCAGCCGGAATTCTTCTGTTTGCACAGGGACAATTTCATCCGCAAACCAACCGGCCTCCTGTGCTGCCAGCGCCCGGTTGAAGCTTGCCAATGCATAAGTATCAACCTCGGCACGCGTAAGGCTGTAGCGACGGGCCAGATTTTCAGCGGTGCCAATCATGTCGATACCCGGTGCCGGGTCCATCAGGGCCTCCCAGAGAAAGTCCTTGAACTCCACCGAGGCTCCCAGGCGAAAACCGCTCCGGTGCGTATAGGCCGCAATGGGATTGCGAGACATGGACTCGCTGGCGACGCACAAGGCGATCTCGGCCTGACCCAAGCCAATCTGTTCACCCGCCTGACGCAGCAACTCGAAACCGGTGCCACAGATACGCTGGACTTGCAGGGCCGGCACCTCTAAGGGAACGCCCGCATAAAGGCCGATGTGTCGGGGTAACAGGTAAGCATCGAAACTGGCCTGAGCGACAGACCCTGCCAGAACGCTATCGACCTGATCCGGCGCCACGCCACTGCGCGCTAGCACCTCACGCGCGACCTTGATGCCCAGGTCAATCGGTGAAACCTGCCCCAGCGCGCCGCAGTAATCTACCCAGGGTGTACGGACACCCCCAAGCAGCACCACGTCGTCGAATGCAGAATACAAGCCCTGTTGTCGCGCCATGGCAGTTTCCTATTTGAGGCGGTACACGCGAATCAGTACGGCATTGCGCTGCAAGGGTGCCCTTTCGACGGTTCCGGCATAAACGTAGCGATTCAACCAGCCGTAAGGGCCGTCCGGAGCGGTAATGGTTAGTGTGGAGAAGGCGTAGGGCTTGGTATCCAGCTCGTGGATCAGGGCCTGATTGTGGATCGTCAGGATCGCGCCATCATGGGTGCGCATCTCATACAAGGCATCGAGCTGCTGGACGCCATCGGCACGGACCAGCTGCCGATCCGCCCCGCCCGGCAAGACCTTGCCACGCAGCCTGGGACCAACGAAACGTCCGCCGGTAATCGGTACGATGCGACGCTCCCCCAGGGGGCCTTTACCCAGGGACACGGTATCGGCAATCTCCACGGTCGCCTCGTAAACCAGCTCCGTCTGGGGAGCCACACCGGTGGCCGCTTGGGCAGTGGTCATCATCGATAACAGCATCCATCCGGTGACGAGTCCCATCACGGTACGCGCCTTGATCCCCACAGAATTGTTCATCGCGCTGCCTCCATCGCCTCGAAACGAACAACCGAGGCGTCATTGCCCTGGCAGATTGTCTTGATCCGATCCGCTCGCCACTGCAACACGGCGCGCTGGTTGATCGAACCCTTGTCCGTAATTTCACCTCGATCGATAGAGGGCGGCTCATCGAGCAGGCAGGCCCATTCCACCCGGCTGGCACTGCCGGTTGCCTCTCGATTGAGCCGCCTGAGCAGCCCGGCAAGCCAGGCGCGTACTGAAGGTGAGGCCAGCACATTGGCGGACGAGGCATCATCACCCAGGCCGGACAAGGCTCGGCACTCAGGCAGACGGGGAAAGATCAGCAGGCCAAGACAGTCGTGGTCCGGGCCGACAATGACCGCATCTTGCACATAGGGCGCGCCTTCCAGCACCACGCGTGTGCGTAACGGCCCCACGCTGACAAACACACCGGACGATAGCTTGAAGTCTTCGGCGATCCGCCCATCGAACATCAGCCCCAGGTGCGGCTGCTGCGGGTCCGCAAACTTGAGCGCATCGCCGGTACAGTAGAAGCCTTCTTCGTCAAAGGCCTGGGCGTTGTGCTCTGGTGAGCGCCAATAGCCCGGCATCACGTGCGGTCCGCGAAAGCGTGCCTCGAGCTTGCCATCCACCGGCACCAGCTTGACCTCACAGCCCGGCGCCGGTAGCCCGACATAGCCTGCCATGGACAGTGGCCCGGTAGTAAAGGTGCAGGACGGCGCCGTTTCGGTCATGCCAAGCCCGGCCATCATGCGGATACGCTCGCCGCAATGCCGCTCCGCTACACGATCCAGACGGTCCCAGACACTTTGGGAAAGTCCTGCGGCGGCAAAGAAGAACAATTTTATTTTGGCAAAAAATCGCTCGCGCAACTCAGGATCATTTTCCAGCGCAGTGACTAATTCCTCCCAGCCCTTTGGCACCGTTAGATAAGCCGTAGGCGATATCTCCCTTAGATTGCGCAAGGTTTCGGCCATGCCTTGTGGCGTAGGCTTGCCCTCATCCAGGTAGAAGCTGCCACCGTTATAAAGCACGATGCCGATGTTATGACTGCCGCCAAAGGTATGATTCCACGGCAACCAGTCCACCAGTACAGGGGGCTCCTCGCCAAAGGTGGGAAAGGTTTGCAGCAGCATCTGCTGATTGGCGCAGAGCATTTGCTGAGTAGTGACTACCGCCTTTGGCAGCTTGGTAGAGCCGGAGGTGAAGAGAAACTTGGCAATGCTGTCCGGCCCTGTGGCCTCAAAAGCCGCATCCGCCTCGGCGCCGCCGGGCTGGGCGAGCAACTCCTCGAACGCAATACAGAGCCGCCCGTCAAGATCACCCCGCGTCAGGATCACGGGCACCTCCGCAGGCACACGCGCCTCGATGGCGCGGCGGTACAGCTCACCGTCACAGGCGAACACCATGCCAGGATCAAGCAGATCGATTACATGCTTGAGCTTGCCCAGATCCTGGGAAAGCAGCGAATACCCTGGTGAGACCGGGCAATAGGGAATACCTGCATAGAGCGCGCCCATGCACAGCTGAAAATGTTCAAGATCGTTCCCGGACAGGATGACCAATGGGCGCTCGGCAGAAAGCCCAAACCCCAGCAGGGTCTGTGCGATGGCACGTGCGCGCTGGAGCATGTCGGCGTAGGTGATGTGCCGCCACTCCCCGCCCTGTTCACGTGCCGCTACAAAGGTTTGATCGGGCCGTACCTTGGCCCAATGGACCAGGCGATCAAGCAAACGCTGCGGTAACGGCGCTAGGGGTTCCAGAGCCTGCATGCGGATAGTGCCATTCTGCTCATGGCGGATGTCTACGGCCGGATGGCCGATCGACACCGAACGGTATCGGGGCTTGGCCGCACCGACCTTTTCAATGCACAGCTCGGACTCGCAGTTCACGTCGCATACCTCCTGTTGGCACGCAGGGGGCCGAGCACGACTGAATTCGCGCATCAAGCCCCATGCATGGCCAGCCTGTTTCAGGCCGGTGTTGTCATTGTTGTTGTCAGGAATAGCGTGGGTTCAGATGGGATAATGTCGGGGCGTTGTCTGGAGCGTAATCCAGCGCAGCTGGGTAAAATGCTCGACCGAAGCCGCCGAGCCAAAACTGCCATAGCCGCTGCCTTTCACACCGCCGAACGGCATCTGGGCTTCGTCATGCACTGTCGGCCCATTGATATGGCAGATGCCGGACTCGATCCGCTGAGCCAGCCCCAGAGCGCGGTTCACGTCGCGGCTGAACACGGCGGCAGACAGGCCATACTCGGAGTCGTTGGCCACGTGCAGCGCCTCTTCGTCATCCTTTACCCGAATGACTGACACCATCGGGCCAAAGGACTCTTCGCGGTAAAGCTTCATGTCGGGCGTTACGCCATCGATCACAGTGGCCTGCATCAGGCAGCCATTGATCTCTCCGCCTGCCGCCAGACGCGCGCCCTTGGTCAGGGCGTCATCCATCAGGGTTTGCAGGCGCTCGGCCGGGGCCCGGTCGATCAATGCCCCCAGGACCGAGGTGCTGGCCTGCGGGTCGCCTGCAAGCAGCGTTCTGGCCTTGTCGGCCAGCTTGCTCACGAACGTATCGGCAATGGACTCGTGCACGATTAGCCGCTCGGTCGACATACAGATTTGACCTTGGTTGAAGAAAGCACCAAAGGCAGCAGCCTCTACCGCAGCATCCAGGTCCGCATCGTCCAGCACCAGAAGCGGCGCCTTGCCGCCCAGCTCCAGCACCGCCGGGGTGAGATGGCGCGCTGCCAGCTCCCCGATAATCTTGCCTACTCTTGTGGAGCCCGTGAAATTGACGCGGCGTACCGCCGGGTTTGCAATCAGTCGCTCGACGATAGCCGGCGCATCCTCTGGTACGTTGTGGATAACGTTAATCACTCCGTCACCCAGCCCGGCTTCATGAAGCACATCACCGATCAGGGCATGCACGGCCGGGCACAGTTCGGAGGCTTTTAGCACTACGGTATTGCCGCAGGCCAGCGGCATGGCGATCGCACGGGTCGCCAGGATGACCGGCGCATTCCATGGTGCGATGCCGACGACCACGCCACAGGGCTGGCGCACCGCCATGGCCATCGAGCCCGGCAGATCGGAAGGGATGATCTGTCCGGTGATCTGGGTTGTCATGCAGGCCGCCTCACGCAGGATGCCGGCGGCCAGATGGACATTGAAGCCATACCAGTTGGGCATGGCGCCCGTCTCGCCTTGTCCAGCCGCCACGAACTGATCCGCGCGACTGGCCATGAGTTCAGCAGCCTTGAGCAAGCGTGTCCGGCGCTCATTAGGGCCCAGCGCCGCCCAGGCCGGGAACGCTGCCTGGGCCGCCGCGACAGCAGCATCAGCGTCTTCAAGGCTGGCTGCGGCTGCGCGAGTGACGGCTTGCTCGGTCAGCGGATTGCGACGCTCGAACTGACGCCCATTGGAAGCCTGCACGTGACGGCCACCAATCAGCAGGGAAACCTCGTACATGATGCGATCCTCGTTTTTGTAATTGTCAGGAACTGCACATAACAGCATACGTCCGAACGCCCGCCTGGGCAGCTCAGTGGCTACACAGGCGCAAGGGTATCCGGCGTTTTAACGACGGTAGGTTTGCAGACCCGGCTTGATGCTTTTCTCATCGAGGAACTGCTTCATGCCTTCTTCACGGCCATGCTCGGGATCGCGCAGGCGAGCCTGGTCAAGCTTGGCGTACAGGTAGTCTTCGTTCTGCTCCCAGTTGAGTTCACGGCAGCGCTTGAAGCCGATCTTGGCCGCGCGCAGCACGACAGGATTCTTTTCGAGTAGCTCACGCGCCAGGGTAACTGTTTCTTCACGCAGTTGAGCCAGCGGCACACTCTTGTTGACCAGCCCCATCTGAGCGGCTTTTACACCATCAAACGTGCGGCCGGTCATGATGTAATAAAGGGATTCACGATGGCCTACGGTGTCCGCCATGGCTTTGCTGACCAAATTGCCGGGCGGGATACCCCAGTTGACTTCGGAGAGACCAAACGTGGCCTCATCGGCGGCAATGGCCAGATCACACGCCACCAGCGGGCTGAAGCCACCGCCAAAGCACCAACCGTTAACCATGGCGATAGTAGGCTTGCTGTACATGCGCAACAGCTTCCACTGCCACTCAGAGGCTTCACGACGGATCTTTTCCTGAAGGATTTCGGGCCCTGCATCTACCTCGCGGAAGTATTCCTTGAGGTCCATGCCTGCGGTCCAGGCGTCACCTGCGCCGGTTAATACCAATACACCCGCATCGGCATCCTGCTCCAGTGTCTCCAGAATCTCGCGCATTTCCCGATTCAGCGTCGGGCTCATGGCATTGCGCTTTTCGGGACGATTAAGGGTCACCCAAGCAATGCCCTCTTCGACCTTTACCTCTACCGTTTTCCAGCGACCTTCGTAATTGCTCATGGCGGAACCCTTGTTGTTGTGCTTCTTGTGAGTCCAAGCTAAGGCAGAAAAATAGTTATGTCAATTAACTATTTTTAGCTTTTTACAATTATTTATGCCCCTCCTATGCCGCCAAGATCCGGTCTCCTATAGGCATGTTTTGAGGCGTCATCCAAATAGTTAATCCAATCAACCACTTGAGAAGATAGGCGTCATACACCACAGCCTTGCCCAGGCGCATGGCACTGCCAACGCCGATGGCCCGATTGAGCCAGTCATACTTCTCGGCGCTGGTTTCAAATGTCATCGTGACCTTGAAAAAGTATTTGCTCGGATCGACAGGCTTTCCGGCGGCCACATCCTTCATCACCTCTGGCGGACCGTAGCGGTACCCCTTGGTTTGCAGGTAAACAAGCGCGCCGTCATCGGTCTTGAGCAGATAGCGTGTATCGATGATGGCCAGCCCATCGTCGGTCACGACCTGCCAATCTGCGCCGTTGTTAAGAATTTCCCCCTTAAACGATGGCCCCTCGAAGTGGCCACCGGTAATCGGGATGATTCGGCGCTTGCCCAGCTCGCTCGTCTTGCCAAGCTCCCAGACAGGCGCCGTCAGATCGACCTCAAACCGGGCCAATCTTTCCAACCCAAGCGGCGGCGGATCAAAGGCAGGTTTTTCCCGCGCTTCCTCTGCCTGCGAGACGCCTGACAGTAACGTGCTAGCCGTCAACAAGGCGGCTATCCATAGGGATCTGAACATGGTTTCTCCTTAATGAGCCGGTTCACCTGCCAGCACACCTGTGCTGACCGGCTTGGCGGCCTGTCGGTTGAGTAGGCAGAGCACAGACGCCGCAGCGATCAGCACGCCGGGGGCTGTTGCGATGACCAGGGTCGATGCCGCGCCGCCCATGGCCAGTACCTGACCGGCCAGGAGCGGACCGGCCATGGCGCCTAATCGTCCGATCGCCACGGCTGAGCCCACCCCGGTCGCTCGTACGGCCGCCGGATACACCAGAGGCGCCAGCGCATACAGCACCAACTGGCCGCCCACTACAAAGAGGCCCGCCAGGAATCCCGCCATGATGACTCCGGCAAAGCTGCTCGAAAGCCCAAGCCCCGCGAGTCCGGCCAAGATACCGGCGTAGATGGCGACCACGACGATTCGAGGCTTCCAGCGGTCCATCAGCAGACCGAACAGGACCGAGCCGATACCGCCACCGATATTAAACAGGATCTGAACCGTCACGGCCTGGCTGCGGCTGAACCCTTGCCCAACCAGCAGCGATGGCAGCCAGTTGAGCAGCATGTACATCACCGTCAGGGTAAAAAAGTAGCTGACCCACAGCATCAGCGTGGTGGATGCCCTTACCTGATAAAAGAGGCCATCCCAAGTGCGAATGGACTGCTCGGTTGCCCGGGCCGCCTGCCGGCTTTTGACGAACGCCGATGACTCCATCAGATACACGCCCAGCAGGGGCGCCACCAGAAGCGGCGCAAAGCCTCCTACATAAAATACCGTCCGCCAGCCCAGCCCGGTCTCCAGCAGACCAACAATGGCCGCCAGCGCACCACCCAGTGGTACACCGCAATACATCAGGCTTACCGCTGTATTGCGGGCACGCTCGCCGGCCGACTCGGAGGACAGGGCAATCAGGTTGGGTAACGCCCCACCCAGCCCGATGCCGGTCATGAAGCGTGCGATCAACAGGCTCTGCATATCCCAGACATGAGCGCTGGCCAGCGAAAAGAGACCAAACAGTACAACCGAGGCAATCAGCACCTTTTTGCGCCCGATCCGATCGGCGCACCAACCTCCTAAAAAGGCCCCCGGTAGCAAGCCCAGAATGCTGGCACTAAAGACCAGCCCCATCTGCGCCGGCTTGAAGCCAAACGCGGCAGCCATACTGGGCGCTGCGATGCCCATGGCCTGCAGATCCATTCCCTCCAGCAGAGCCACCACAAAGCACAATCCTATGGTCAGGCGTGTACGGGCATCAGCCATCTCGAGCGTAGTCATAGCGAAACCTCCTCATGGGTCAGGCGCATCAGAAACGGAACGTTGTTGAAACCATGCCGAAATGGGTATCCGAGCCATCGGCCTGCCGCACGGCCTTACCCGCCTGGAAATAGCTGTATTCCAGGTCCACGGTCAGGTTGGCGGTCGGTAGCCAGCGCAGATTGTTGCGGAACAGGTTGCCTGTCTTGGGCGATGAGCTGTTGGGGGTTCCCGGCACATAGGACATGCCCGGCAGATAAACGCCATCGCGGGTGCTTTCACGCCAGACGGCAAAGGCACCGGCTTCCAGCTGCAGGTACTCGCGTGGGGCGAATGTCAGCAGCGGGCCGATCAGATACATGTTCGAAAGGGTGGTCAGTCCCGAATCTCCATAAAAACCATTCTTGGGAAACAGCGGGTCGAACGTGCCAACCTTGTCATCACCAAAGCGGTCATCACCGCTGGCGGCATCGAAACGCACCGCCAATCGTGGCTTCCAGGGCTGCCTGAAGGTATATCCCGTCTCGCTGCTGATACCCCAGGCACGAATACGCGCCCCTTCCAGATGACCACCTTGGTAGGCCAGATCCCACGACCAGTCCCAACCGGCCTGCTTGCCAAACAGCCGCACGCCTCCGGTGTAGCGCTTTTCGCTTCCAGTCAGCCCATCCAGGGTGCGCTCGTTGGTTTCCAGGCCAAATCCGTATACATCCATTTTCAGGATGGCTGTCAGCGGTAGCGTGCCGTACAACCCATAAAACTTGACGTTATTGTTGGAGCCATCATCAAAGCTGTCTTCGCCTGTCTCGACGGGACGCAAGCCAAAGGCATCGAGCTTGTAGCCGCCGGGACGGGAATAGCTCAGGCGTACCCCATCGAAATTGAGCCGGATATTGCGTGCATCACGGTAGGTAACAAACGCCTGGTTGCCGTAACCCAGCTCTTGGCGCCCTACCCGCGTCATCAGCCGCCCGCCCAGGGTATTGGTATTGATGTCAATAAAGGCCTGATGCAGCTCCGTCCTGCTCTGGTCATACGGCCCGTAAAGCGCCTTGCTCCAGGCCCGGGTGTTTTCCAGCTGGACGAACGCACGGACTTGGTCATCCAAGAGATGCAGATCACCATGGACCTGAAGCCGTTGCTGAATGTAGGAATCCTTGTTCACACCACGCAGCCCAAAGACGGGGTTATTGATGGTATCCGCACGGTAGCGCGCTTCCGCACCAAACTGGACCCAGGCCGAATCGGACAGCCGCTGATAACGGAGCGGATCAAAAAAGTCGCTCCGCTTGGACGCATCGTCCAGAAACCGATAGTCCTCCGCCCAGCGAGGCGGCCCGGGTGGTAGAGGACGTGCTTTTTCCAGAGCATTATCGAGCGGCGCAGGACGCGACTGCTCCAGTACCACCGAAGGGGCAGCCTGAGCCGCCAGGGAAACTCCGGATAACGCAACAGCAAGGCATGAGGGCGCCAGCGCGCCGGCACGCCAGGAAAGCGATAAGGACATGACCGATACCTGTTTATTGTTGTTGTGGATCAGTGCTGGGAAACGAAAGGTCTTGGTCAGCCGGAGAGCAGCGACACGTCGTTAACGTGCCGAGGTAGCCGAAAAACGGTATGAATACGGAAGGTGAATAACGCAGGGTAAGCGGGTGAATCGGTACGAATGAACATAGACTAGCCCCATATTGTTTTTATTATTAACTTTTGGATGAATGCCGTTGGCTTCATCTCTATGTGCTTGCCTTCTGGATACTTGACGTCAGCCTGCCTACCGTCAAGACATTAACGGTCTTAACGATCGATTATAGAACGTTATAATTATTAACTATTTAGATGGCTAAGCATGCAAATGGATGTATCGCGCGCAAAGCAGCATGCCAGACAGGAAGGGATAGAAAAGGCGAGAAGATAGGCAAAAAACCGCCACCCCCTTAAAGGCAGATGGCGGTCAGACGGGTCAGAAACTGATCTTGCCTGCGCCAGCCTCGGAAGGCACCTTGGAGGCCACGAGGGAAGCCGCCATCTTGGTGTACTTGTAAGGGGGCGTCCAACCGATATTGGAATCCCATGAGCATTTCATGGAAACGCCATTGATCAGCGAGCCGGCGTCCTTGTAGACAGAGCCGCCATTCTTGGCGGTGATCTTGTCACAACTGCTAATGCCGCTGATGTTGAAGGCATTGGCCTCGGACAGGATAGCCGATGATTTGCCTACTCCATGGGCGGAGTAGAACGGATAGACCGCGTCCTTTGTGTTACCTGTGTGCAGGTTGTTGTACAGGTGAACCTGACCAAACCGTACACGCGGCGCACGCTGCGTAACGTTCTCGAAAACCGAGTTATGGATAGTGACCTTCAACTTGCCCTTGTCGGTCGAGCTGGCACTGTCGCTGGAGCCGATCAGGATGTTCTTGTCGTGCAGCTTGAACACGGTGTTGGAGATGGTGACGTAGTTGGCGCCCTTCTTCACGTCCAGCGCCCCGTCATGATGCTGCACATGGCGACCCTTCTTGATCTCGCTCGGATCATCAGGGCGGCTACCGTCGGTAAACGTCATATGGTCGATCCAGACGTTACTCGCGCCGTGCACCGTGACGCCGTCGTACTCGGAGTTCCAGTTACCGGCATCGCCATCATCCGGATCGAAAACCGGCGTGGGGTCCCACGGATTTTCGATGGTCAGGTTGCGCATGATCACGTTGTTCTCCTTGATCATGAAAAACCCGTTGACGATCTGCGCAGTAGAGCCCAGGCCCACAATCGTGGTGTTACCAGGCACAACCAGCTCAGCGCGCTTTTTCATCTCGCTGGTACTGGTATAGGCCTTGCCTTCACTGATATCGATCTTGCCAGAGACCTTGATAATGCGGCTGCTGGCCGAGGCCTTCAACGCGTTCTTCAGGTCATTGGCGGTGCGTACGGTATAGATATTGGCGGAGGCTGCAGCTGCGCCACCCTTGGTTCCCCCGTTTTGCGTAGCCCAGCCTGTACTGGCCGCTTCACGCATATCCGCTGCAAAGGTGCTAGCGGCCGCGGTCAACAGCACCACGCCTGCGCCCAGTAAAGCCGGCTTCTTGAGCGAGCCTGATTTCATGGTCATGTACACGTCCTTACTTTTTAGTGTCTGTAACGCGCACGCAGGCTCAACGCAAATGAGTTTCACTGCAATAATGTCATATTGGAATTTTTAGATTTCTAAAGATAGCTCTCACCCAAAATGAGTAGCGTCTCTGCTTTCCTCTGTCGACGCGTCGAGGTTCCATAACATGCAGGCCGATAAACGACGCACAACGGCCTGTGTGGTAGACAAGAAACCCCTCTAGCAAAAGCACCAGAGGGGCCAGAATCGTCAGCACTCAATCAGAAACTGATTTTGCCTGCGCCAGCAGAAGACTGAACGCTGGAAGCTACCAGCGAAGCGGCCATCTTGGTGTACTTGTAAGGGGGCGTCCAACCAATATTGGCGTCCCAGGAGCAGGTCATCGTGGCGCCGTTGATCAATGAACCAACGTCCTTGTAGACAGAGCCGCCGTTCTGCGCAGTGACCTTGTCGCAGCTGCTAATACCACTGATGTTGAAAGCATTGGCCTCGGACAGAATCGCTGAAGACTTGCCGACACCATGGGCCGAGTAGAACGGGTAGACGGGATCCTTCGTATTGCCGGCATGCAGGTTGTTGTACAGATGTACCTGCCCGAAACGCACACGTGGGGCACGCTGAGAAACGTTTTCGAAGATCGAATTATGAATGGTGACTTTGAGCTTTCCGCTGTCCGTCGAGCTGGCGCTATCACTGGAGCCGATCAGGATATTCTTGTCGTGCAGCTTGAAGATGGTATGGGAGATGGTCACGTAGTTCGCGCCCTTCTTCACATCCAGCGCACCGTCGTGATGCTGTACATGCCGCCCGTTCTTGATCTCGTTTGGATCATCCGGACGGCTGCCATCGGTAAAGGTCAGATGATCAATCCAGACATTATTGGCCCCTTCGATGGTGACGCCATCGAACTCCGAGTTCCAGTTACCCAGACTACCATCATCCGGATCCCAGACCGGCACAGGGTCCCACGGGTTCTCGATAGTCAGGTTGCGCATGATCACGTTGTTCTCCTTGATCATGAAAAACCCGTTAACGATCTGCGCAGTAGAGCCCAGGCCCACAATGGTCGTGTTAGCCGGTACGTTCAGTTGTGCGCGGCTTTTCATGTCGCTGGTCGTGGTGTAGGCCTTGCCGTCACTAATATCAATCTTGCCGGAGACCTTGATGATACGGCTGCTGGCGGAGGCTTTCAGCGCATTCTTGAGCTCTGTTGCATTGCGTACGGTGTAGACATTAACCGACGCCGCCGCCGCGCCCCCTTTCGTACCGCCATTCTGCGTAGCCCAGCCGGTACTGGCGGCTTCCAGTACGTCGGCGGCAAAGCTGCTTGAGGTCATGACAGACATCAACAGACCCGCGCTCAACGTTAATACCTTGAGTTGCCCACACTTCATCTTCATCTTGTTTTTCCTACGTTGGGTTCACTGCTACTCATCTATAAATCTAAATACCGGCATATTGCTATTAGGCTGAGCAAAGACATCTTCGAGAAACACCTGAGCCATAACGCTCAGGCATTTAATGTTCAAAAGGATGTTTAAAGCCAATCGAGACGAACGCTGGCTCGCTAGAAGTTAATCCTGCCTGCACCGGCTCTTACAGGCACGGCAAGCGGTACGAGTGAAGCTGGTAATTTGGTGTATCGATACGGCGGAGCCCAACCGATATTCGGATCCCACGAGCAGGTCATTTTCCGACCATTGATAAGCGAACCGACATCCTTGTAAACCGTGCCACCCCAATTGGCCGTTACCTGGTCACACCCACTGATACCGGAAATCGCGAAGACATTAGCTTCCGAGAGAATGGCGGAGGACTTACCTACTCCGTGGGCGTAAACAAAGGGATAAACAGCGTCCTTGGTGCTACCAAGATGAAGGTTGTTGTACAGATGCACCTGCCCGAACCGTACCCGTGGTGCGCGCTGGCCTACATCCTGAAAAACGGAATTATGGATAGTGACTTTCAGCTTGCCGCTATCTGTATCCGCGCGGTTATCGCTGTTACCGATCAGGATGTTCTTGTCGTGCAGTTTGAATACGGTATTGGATACAGTGACGTAGTTCGCACCCAACACTACATCAAGAGCGCCGTCGTGGTGTTGGATATGAACACCATTGCCGATCTCATTCGGATCGTCCAGGCGCCCGCCGTCCGTAAAGGTCAGATGATCGAGCCAGACGTTACTGGCACCGCTGATCGTGACGCCATCGAACTCCGAATTCCAGTTACCCAGATCACCGTCATCCGGATCCCAGGTAGGCGAAGGGTCCCAGGCATTTTCGATTATGAGATTACGCATGATCACGTTGTTCTGCTTGATCATGAAGAACCCATCCACAATACCGGCCTGCTTGCCCAAACCAATAATGGTCGTATTACCCGGAACATTCAGTAGGCCGCGTTCGGCCATGTCGCTCGTACTGGTAAAGGGTTTCCCGTCACTGATATCGATCGTTCCGACAATCTTGATGATGCGCCCACTGCTTGCAGCGTTTGCACTTAGCGCCTGTTTGAGCTCAGTGGCAGAACGTACAGTATAGATATCGGTTCCCATGGCGGCAGAGCCTCCGCGTGTACCACCGTTCTGGGTTGCCCAGCCGGACGTCGCCACTTCGCGCATATGGGCTGCCAGACTGCTCGTGCTGACTGCCAGCAACAACACGCCTGCCACCCATGTAGACCTAGCCTGCAGAATAGACTTAGTTGTCATACCAGCTTCCTGTTTTTATTAGTATGGAATTGCCGCTTACAACAAAATTACGCAATAAAACCTTAGATGTTGCTCTAGACGATAGTTATATGCTGTATGTCGTCATACCACAATAGTCCATCTTAATTTCTCGTAAAGCAACTGCCTGAGATAAGTTTTATCGACAGCTGGTCGGCTGATGAACGAACAGAGGCGTCATCTCAAGATGCCGGATGACTAAATCATGAGACGTAAAATAGAGGGAAGCCATGGCTATATAAATGTATAGGGTGATAGATAAAAATATTGTAAATCGGAAGAGACCAAGCAGTCCCCTCTCAAAAAAATTTCACTAAAAATCTTAAATTTCAATAACTTAAAGTTAAAGACAAGCGTTTTTAAAACAATGGCACGCCCTCTGCTATACCCAGGGATATGAAGGTTGCAGCGTGTTTGCCTGCATCTCACAGACAACCCATGGAGTAGCGTAGAAATGGACAAGCAGAACTATCAGCTTCTTGAAGTAGCCAACGGCAAGCCTATCAAGATGTGGACCGAAGGCGTCCCGGTCGAAGGCGATGCCAAACAGCAACTGATGAATACAGCCAAGATGCCGTTCATCTTCAAACATCTGGCAGTAATGCCGGATGTCCACCTGGGTAAAGGCTCTACTATCGGTAGCGTTATCCCAACTGTAGGTGCCATCATCCCTGCGGCGGTGGGCGTCGACATCGGCTGCGGCATGATTGCGGCGCGGACGTCCCTGATGGCTTCAGACCTGCCCGATAACCTGCAACCGCTACGCAGCGCCATCGAAAAGGCCGTCCCCCATGGCAAGACTTTTGGCCGCCGCGACCAGGGTGCCTGGCAGAACGTACCTGATATGGCCGATCATGCCTGGTCCAGCCTGGCCAAGCGTTTCAAGGCCATTACCGATAAATACCCGAAACTGGAAAAGACCAACAACCGCAACCACCTGGGTACCCTAGGTACCGGGAACCATTTTATCGAGGTTTGCCTGGACGAAGCCCAGCGGGTCTGGTTCATGCTGCATAGCGGCTCGCGCGGGGTAGGTAATGCCATCGGGAACCTGTTCATTGAGCTGGCAAAAAAAAACATGCAACAGCACATTGCCAATCTTCCCGATAAAGACTTGGCGTACTTCGAGGAGGGCAGCAAGCACTACAACGATTATGTCGAGGCTGTCGCCTGGGCGCAGGATTTTGCCAAACAGAACCGCGCCCTGATGATGCACGCAGTGATCGATGCGGCCCGAAAGGTCATCACCAAGCCGTTTGAGGCAAACCTGGAAGCGGTCAACTGCCACCATAACTACGTGCAGAAAGAACAGCATTTCGGTCAGGAGGTACTGATTACCCGCAAAGGGGCGGTATCAGCCAAGAAGGGCGAATTGGGCATCATTCCCGGCTCCATGGGTGCCAAGAGCTTTATCGTTCGCGGCCTGGGCAATGAGGAGTCATTCTGCTCCTGCAGCCATGGCGCTGGACGAATCATGAGCCGGACCAAGGCCAAGAACCTGTTTACGGTCGAGGACCAGGTACGCGCCACCGCACATGTGGAATGCCGAAAGGATGCCAACGTCATCGATGAGATCCCGATGGCCTATAAAGACATCGACCGTGTAATGGAAGCCCAGCGCAGCTTGGTGGAAGTGGTGCATACCCTGCGTCAGGTGGTATGCGTCAAAGGCTGATCAGCCTTACTGGACGAATGAAAGCAGACTGAACTGCATGATAAAGAAGGTTTTAACCATGGAAGAACTACAATTAGACGGGTCGATCGGCGGTGGTCAGATCCTGCGTAGCGCCTTGAGCCTGTCCATGATCACCGGACAGCCGTTCAGTATCATCAATATTCGTGCGAAGCGGAGCCGCCCTGGCCTGCTTCGCCAGCACCTGACGGCCGTGCAAGCGTCCGCCGCGATATGCGATGCGACGCTTGAGGGTGCAGAGCTGGGCTCGCTGAGCCTGCGTTTTCAGCCTGGCGCAATCAAGGGTGGTAATTATGAATTTATCATCAGTACAGCAGGCAGCTGTGTACTTGTCCTGCAGACCGTGTTGCCTGCCCTGCTCAAGGCACCTGCTCCCAGTCGCCTGAGACTGAAAGGCGGAACGCACAATCCTGCTGCACCACCAGTCGACTTCCTGCAAAAAGCATGGCTACCGTTACTGAAACGGATGGGCGCCCATATAGAGCTGGACCTCATCCGTCATGGCTTTGCTCCTGCGGGTGGAGGTGAGATGACGGTAGTGATCCAACCCAGCAGGTTGAGTCCGCTGATATTGGAGGACCGTGGTCAATTGGTCAGCCAGCAGGCGCAAGCGCTTCTGGCAGGCCTGCCCGAGTCGATAGGCACGCGCGAGCTGAACCAAGTAACACAACGTTTGGGCTGGTCTCAGGACAACCTGCATACCGTTCAGCTACAGAAGGCGCAGGGGCCTGGAAATGTAGTGCTAATCGAGCAACAGTACGAGGCGGTTACCGAGGTGTTCGCTGCGTTCGGGCAAAGCCGCGTCAGGGCAGAACAAGTCGCCAATCACGCCATTGATGAACTGCTCGCCTTTGAGCACAGCGGTGCTGCCGTAGGCGAACATCTCGCGGACCAGCTCTTGCTCCCTCTAGTGTTGGCAGGCAGCGGCCGCTTTACCTGCCTGCATGCGTCTGAGCATTTGCTTAGCAACGCCGAAGTCATCCAGCGGTTCTGCCCGGTCCGCATTGTGATCGAACCCTTGAGCGGTGACTGCTATCAGGTACGGTTAGAGTCACACTAGGCCCGAAACCAAAAAAGGCGCCTGACAGGCGCCTTTTTCATAAACAGGCTGCCTACTTTTGCAGCTCTTGAATTCGTTCCAGCAACACAACCGTTTCAGGCGCGCCCATACGTTGTGCAGCTGCAAGAGGCGTTACACCGTTAGCATCCTGGGCGTTAATATTGGCGCCTTTTTCGATCAGGTATTCGGCGATTTCGGCCCGATTGAACATCGCAGCCATCATCAGTGCGGTCTTGCCATCCGGGGACACACCTTCCACATCGGCACCCTGCTCAACCAACAGCTTTACCATTGGCAGATTGCCCTTGAAAGCTGCACCCGCAATAGGACTCTGGCCGTTATCGTTGCAGATATTCGGGTCAGCGCCATGATCGAGCAATGTACGTACCGCATCGAGCTGTCCATGGTAGCTGGCCAGCATTAGCAGTGTGTCACCTTTGCTGGTGCGTAAGTTGGGGGGCAGCCCCTTGTCCAGCAGCTTGCCCAATGTGACTGCATCGCCACTGCGCGCCAAATCGAGTACTTGATGGGCGAACTCAATCGCCTGGTCTTCGGAAAGTTGTGCGTCGCGGTTTTCTTCAGTCATCTCGCTTCCTTGATATGCGGTAATAACAGTGCCGTTGATTGCGACTGCGTTCCGCCATTTTAATTCGTCCTGATGAGTGCCGGGGTGAAGAACGTATCTATCGGCTCACGCAAGGTTTTACATAAGAACCCTGCATGGCAGGGTGTGGTGTCAGACCACAGCCAAGCCATGCACGGGTAATCATCTGGCAGAAAAGCGTCAGACTTCTTTCTTCTGCGTAGCCATACCAGAGCCCAGATCAGCCCCAGTCAGAGGGTTGCTGGCCGGATCGGACGCCGTGCGCTTGACCATCTGCTCGACCACTTTCATGTCTTTGGCAGGCAGATTGACAGTAGCCAAGCCATCACCGCCATCAACAGCAGGTTGCGGGCTTTCTACGTATTCCCACTCGCCACCCTGGTTCCAAGGACCACGCATATCGCCTTCGCCCTGGGACATACTGAAGTACACGTTGGCGAATTCCGGCTTGCCTGGCAGCTTGCCCTGAGGGAAGTTGGGCTGCATGGAGTGCAGAGCTTTCTCGAAGGACTTCTGGTGAGCGATTTCGCGCGTCATCAGGAACTGTAAGGCATCTTTCACGCCTACGTCGTCAGTGAGGTTGATCAGGCGCTCATACACAATCTTCGCACGCGCTTCGGCGGCGATGTTGGAGCGCAGGTCAGCAGTCGGCTCAGTGATGGTATCGATATAAGCTGCTGTCCACGGTACACCTGCAGAGTTGGTAAGCGGTGCGCCGCCACCGTACAGAACAGATGTAATGTGAGAATCGTTACCCGCTCCGGTGATGCTACGGTACAACTCGGCTTCTTCTTCGATGCCTTCGGCCAGTTGGCCTTTGTTGCCCTTGTTCAACATACCGACGATGGAGCCAATAATTTCCAGGTGGCTAAGCTCTTCGGTCGCGATATCCATCAGCATATCTTTACGACCTGCATCGTCTTCGGCCAGACCCTGGGTGAAATAGCGCATCGCAGCCGCGAGTTCGCCTTGAGGACCGCCAAACTGCTCAAGCATTAGATTGGCCAGGCCCGGGTTGGGACCAGCTACACGAACGGTATACTGAAGTCGTTTGTTATGAACGAACATACAGCTCTCCTATCCAGATTTAATCACGCTGTCCTTATCCCACTACTTCCTTTTTGATTTTGATAACACCAATGGTGTAGGAGCCTGCTTAACGACGTCATGTACAGGCTCTGTAGAAGTGGAGGCAGTTTGGCTCCAGATAGTTCAGAGCAGGCGACCATTAGCCTGAATGCTTTTATCTATCAAGCTAATTAGAAAGTCTTATTGAGCAAACGCAGCGAAGCGGCTTTAGGCCAGTATTTTCGGAGCCTGCAAGGCGTTTCCGTGTCATTACAAGCAGGCTTTAAATGGCGCTTTTCATCCTTTAGTTATCTCTGCCGCTGGTCGGCTAAAAATCTTTCCCTACCTTGTGACTCACTCGTTCGAAAACAGACCTATCAGTCACTGATTGAGACAAACCTTTCACGGCTTCTCCTATTGCTGCTCCGTCTATGACTTCATCTGCTCCATTCGTCGAAGCACAACCTAATATGATTTAAGAAGATTGATAGACTTCACAAATTCACTTCTCTAGCAGGATGCTAATCAGCCAAGGATTGGTCAGGTTTCTTGATTCTCGATTGCCGCTTATCCTTGGGCAATTCCAGCGAATACATCCCTACCTCTCTTTCTTCGTTGCATACGGCAAACGCTAGAGCAGTGTGATCTGCTCGCCTACGGTTATTACTACGCACAGACGGAGTGACGGTAATAGCCTCAACTTCAGTAAAGAGAAGTACATGAAAAAGAAGGTTTTGATTGCAAGCGCCATTAGCTTTTCGGCTCTAATGTCTGGCTGCGCAACCGAAGAATCCCGGACCCTGGAAGTTGCCAAGGTGACCTCCGCTCAAAGTGTCTACCAAGGCGTACGCCAGCCTGTTTCCGTAGGTAAATTCGACAACCGCTCAAGCTATATGCGGGGCTTGTTTTCAGATGGTGTCGATCGTCTCGGCGGTCAAGCTAAAACCATTCTGGTGACCCACCTTCAGCAGTCCAACCGGTTCAATGTACTGGACCGTGACAACATGAGTGAAATAGCGCAGGAAAGTGCCCTCTCGAAAAAGGGCCAGCAGCTGCGTGGTGCTGATTATGTAGTTACCGGCGACGTAACAGAATTTGGCCGCAAGGAAGTAGGCGACCAACAGCTCTTTGGCATTCTTGGTCGCGCCAAATCACAAATTGCCTATGCCAAGGTCAACCTCAATATCGTCAATGTTCGTACGTCCGAAGTGGTTTACTCAACCCAGGGTGCCGGTGAGTACAGCCTGTCCAACCGGGAAGTGGTTGGCTTTGGCGGGACAGCCAGTTACGACTCGACGCTGAACGGCAAGGTACTGGACCTGGCCATTCGCGAAGCAGTCAACCGCCTGGTTGAAGGGATTGATAGCGGTGCCTGGAAGCCCGTGCAATAAGCTTTACGTTCTAAGGAATGGATATGAAAAGCGTTTTACAGCCCTGCGCTGCATTGTTGTCGCTTACCTTGATCGCGCTGTTGAGCGGCTGCGCTGAACAGCCCAAATCGCTTTATTACTGGCCTGGCTATCAGGATCAGGTGTATCAGCACTTCACCAAAGAAACCGGCCCTGAACAGCAAATCATCGCGATGGAGGCCGGTTTGCAACAAGCCCGCTCCAAAGGCCTAACGCCTGCGCCTGGTTATCACGCACAGCTAGGCATGCTCTACGCCGAAGTAGGCAAAATGGATCAGGTCCGCCAGCAATTTGAAACTGAAAAGACCTTGTTTCCAGAGTCCACTGCGTACATGGACTTCCTGATGCGCAACTTCAAGAAGTAGGAGCTATCCCATGCGCAGTTTTTATCTCAAAGCGTTGTTTATCCTGTCTGCTTTCGGCTTGCTGGCAGGTTGCGCTAACCAGCAGCAGCCCTATGACTACACGGCCTTTAAGGAAAGCAAACCGGCTTCCATTGTCATTCTGCCGCCCGTAAACAAGTCGCCCGATGTGAAGGCGACATACAGCGTACTTTCACAGCTGACCTACCCTCTGGCCGAAGCCGGTTATTACGTTTTACCTGTCGCCCTCGTGGATGAAACCTTCAAGGAAAATGGCCTGCTAACCCCTGACGAAATGCAGGCGGCACCGCCTGCCAAGCTTCGTGAAATCTTTGGCGCAGATGCTGCCATGTATGTAGAGGTCAGCCGCTATGGCAGTACATATGCCATCATCAGCAGTGAGACGGTTGTAACGGCTTCCGCCAAACTCGTCGATTTGCGCAGCGGCAAATTGCTTTGGCAAGGTGCAGCAAGCGCAAGTACAGCTGAGCAGCAGCAGAACAGCGGTGGCGGTCTGATTGGTTTACTGATCACAGCCGCTATAAACCAGATTGCGAACTCGATCAGCGATAAAGGCCATGAAATTGCCGGAATCACTAGCCTTCGTTTGCTGTCGGCTGGCCGTCCCAACGGCATCCTGGTAGGCCCGCACTCGCCCAGCTACGGCCATGAGCCCATGGCAGGACGCTAGTCAGAGCCTCTTATTGGGCGGATTGCCAAGCAATACCGCCCAATGCCTGTATTACCCCGCCTACGCTGAAATACACGCAGCTGAATGGAGGACTCGATGAGCAATCAGAGGCTTATCGAAACGAGCAAATTTCTGAGTTACGTCCTTAGGCATGAACCTCAGGCAATCGGCATAGCGCTCGATAGCGAAGGTTGGGTTGAGATCACCACGTTGATCGCAGGCGCAGCCAGACATGGCCGAGAACTCAACGAGCACCTGATACGAGAAGTTGTAGTTGGCAACGATAAAAAGCGCTTCAGCTTATCGCCCGACGGAACGCGTATACGGGCGGCTCAAGGTCACTCCACCTCACAGGTCACTCTTCAGCACATCCAAAAAGTACCGCCCGAACGCTTGTACCATGGTACAGCTGTCCGTTTTCTGGAATCGATACGAAAGAAAGGTTTGATTCCAGGCTCACGCCACCACGTTCATCTTTCTGATGATACCGATACTGCCATCAATGTCAGCAAACGTTATGGCCAGCCGGTAGTGCTGGTTATCAGAGCCCTGGATATGCATCAACAGGGCCATCGATTCTTTCAGGCTGACAATGGCGTCTGGCTGGTAGAGCATGTGCCTGCTGATTTTATTTCAGAGCCATGAGCACAGCTGGCTGACAGCATGCCTCACGGCTCATTTTGGGAAATACATGTCCGCTTCACGTCCCCTTTTTTACCTGCCCCCACTCCAAGCCGAACTTCGCCAGATATTTGCGTAACCGATCGGCATCGTTCGGCTGGGCCTTGGCCTGTCGTGAGACGCCGAACAGTCGACGCCCCGCGTCAGACAAGCTATCCGCCTGCTGGCAGATGCGGATGACAGACACGAGCTGCAGACGATCAAAGAGGTCCATTTCCTCGGCCCGCTCGCCCAGAAGCAGATCCAGCCCATCGCTTGACGACTGAAGCCCCCAGGCACGGCGCAGCCGGTCGGTCTCCTCCTGCACGTTTGCCTCATCGATTCGTCCGCTGTCCGCCAGAGTCGCCATGCGTGTAATGGAGGCGGATAGCTCGCGGAAGTTGCCGCTCCATGCAGCCTCGCTGGAAATGGCAAAATTCAGGTAACGACGTCGCGCTTCCAGATTGAAGCGCACCAGGCGTCCTTGCTCCCGAGCGTGACGCTCCAGCTCAAAGTCAATGTTGGGCTCAATGTCCTCTCGCCGCCCCGCCAACCCGGGTAAGTCGAACGTCCAGAGATTGATGCGGGCAAACAGATCTTCACGGAAAAGCCCTTCCGCTACGCGGCTGCGCAAGTCCCGATGCGTGCCCGCCATCAGTAGAAAATCACTGGTCACTTCTCTATCCGAGCCCAGCGGAAAGAAGCGCTTTTCCTCGACCGCCTTGAGCAACATGGCCTGCTCATCGAGGCCCAGTTCACCAATTTCATCCAGAAACAATACACCGCCGTCAGCCGCACGAAGTAGCCCTTCGCGCGCGCGCTGTGCGCCAGTGAAGGCCCCCCTTGCATGACCAAACAGGGTAGACATCGCACCGTCGCCCCTGAGCGTGGCACAGTTGACCTCGACAAAGCGTCCATCCACCTGATGTCGGCTGCGCTTGAGCTCATAAATGCGGCGCGCCAGAAAAGATTTGCCAGCCCCTGTAGGCCCTATTAGCAACAGAGGTGCCTTGGAACGTAAGGCGACGCGCTCGATCTGCTCGATGGTCCGGTTAAAGGCCATATTCCGTGTTGCAATGCCTGACTTGAGAAAGGCCAGACCCTCCAGGCGCTCATGCTGAAACCGGGTAGCGATACGGTCATAGCGAGACAGGTCAAGGTCGATCAGCGCATGGGTTCCTGATACCTCATTGCCTTCGTCACGACGCCTGGCGGGTGACGTTTGAATGAGTCTTGCAGGCAAGTAGCGGGCCTCGGTCAACAGAAACCAGCAGATCTGCGCGACATGTGTGCCCGTCGTGATATGCACGAGATAGTCCTCATGCTCGGTATCAAAGGCATAGCCCACCGCAAAGTCATGCAGTGCGCCATACACCTCTTCGAAATCCCAGGGATTACGTAGCGACAAGGCATGCAGGTGTACCTCGGTTTCCGGCGATACCTGATGGATATCTTCTCTCAGCCGCTCGGCAAGGTTCACATCTCGCGCATCAGTGCCATGAATCAGCTCAAGCCTGTGGACAAGCAGATCCTGCTGCTGGCATAGCCCAACCGTTGGACGCCATTTACTCCAGCGATTGGCGCCCTGGCCTACCCGATCCAGCGTCGAGCCGATAAAACCAATGGCAACTGTTCTTTTGCCTGACATCCCTATCTCGTCTATTAAGCGAAGTGACCAATACTAAACAGGTTCCGACCCTGGCATCTCAATGGATCAATCGGCCGGGCTTAGCAGAACTGACTCCAAGCCTATCAGGCACCCGTCGCTTCTGCGCAAAACAGGGCCATAACCTCCTGTCTCTCTTACTGCCGCGAAGCAGAGAAACCTGGAATGCTTCCTGCCGAATGCCACTCTCGTGTTACTTGCATCAAGGCACTATCGCTCCGGCGCTAGCGGTATAGAAGCACCGACATTCAGCCAGCTAATCAATAACCACCCATCAGTTAGCCAGCTAACAATTATTGTCATTAACCTAAATCTAAATTAAAGCGAACTTGACACGTAATGTTATAGCGTTGTGTTCAGGAGCATTTTATGACTATCAAAGCACGCAATCGCTGGATTCATTCTTCTATTTTTTCTGTATTGGCTGCCTTTTCTTTTCACGCTATGGCAGACACTAGCAGTCCTATTTCTACAGCCGGTATCACTGGCAGCTATGATCAGTACAAGCTGAAGTCCAACCTGGGCTCGCAAAATGGACATTTGCCTAAAGCTGGCGTGTTCTATAACTACGGCAACAAGATGACCGGCGGCGAAGGCCTTATCTATCAGGCAGGCGTTGAAGCCACGTTTGGCGAGAAGCACAGCAATCGCCTTAAGGAAGGTCGTGGCCAGGCTGATCTAGGCTGGAGAATGGCAATCGATAACCAGAATTATGTCGATGCGCTTGTCGGTGCAGGTTACGACTGGTCTCGCTATGAGCCTGATACCAGCGGCAATGATCTACGCCTGAGCGCGAAAGGGCCTTTCGCCAAGGCAGCCCTGGGTTATAACCATGCCTTCGACAACACCACCGTGCGTCTGGAAGGCGGTGTGCGTCGTCAGCTGAATGAGCGCGCCCGTTTGCATGTCCAGCATGAAGGCAGCGAAAGTGTAGATATCCATGACCGCACCAACCCTTATGCGGAGATGGATATGCTGTTCAACCAGAATGGCAAAGGTCTGCCGATTACAGCAGGTCTGTACTACGAGCACCACAAGGACAAGTTGAAGGATCGCCTGGCCTTGGCCGATAACGTCAAGCTCAAGCATGACGAATACGGTGCAAAAGTCGGCGTAGCGTTCTAACGCTTCAGTCCTCTTCTGGATGCTGACCATAGCGGTGGCATCCAGAAGGAAACGATACCGATCAACCACGTACTCTTTCTGTTCAACCTCAGCTTTCTTCACCCCCGGTATTCCGCTTCTCTCCGTTAGCCTCTCGCGCCATTCGTCGCGCGATTACCTTTAGTTAACGTTTTGCCGCTTGTGTTTGCACTTAAATGAACTGTCCGGTTCATGGCTAATATTCATTAATTATGTTGCTCTTTATAAGCGGCACTCTACTTGATTTTAATGTGTATGCAGCCATGCGTGTAACTGTACAGAGCAAATCATTTTGACATCAAAATAAATAGCAGAAACCTATTTAACCATACCATAAGTTAAATATTAACTATATCACCTTGATTATTAGCGCATATCGTCTAGTTTTTTGAACTTATAGAAACACCGCTATTCGCAACACGCGCCTTTTGCGATTTACTGCTTTGCCTAGGAGAGTTGATCATGTTTCCTTTTTTTGGAGCCCGCTGGGTTCAGACCTCTGCCGTAGCCGCTCTTACCATTGCTTCATCCTATGTAATGGCCGCTGATACCGGCCCCATTTCTAATCTGGGTGTATTAGGTAGCTACAGCAAATATAAACTTGAGTCTGACGTAGGCTCCGATAAAACCCATATGGGCAAAGGAGGCGTCTTCTATAACTTTGGTAACAAGATGACCGGTGAGGAAGGCTTCATTTATCAAGGCGAAGCCAAGGTTAAGTTTGGTGAAAGACACAGCAATAAACTCAAGGAAGCTCAAGGCGATGTCGATCTTGGCTGGCGCATGGCCATCGACAACACCAACTATCTTGATGCTCTGGTAGGTGGCGGCTATGGCTGGACACGCTATGAGCCTGATACCAGTGGCGAAGATGTCAAGCTGACCACCAAAGGTGCATTTGCCAAGGCTGCACTGGGCTATAACCATCAATTTGATGAGGCGACAACCTTCCGCCTGGAAGCCGGTGCACGCCGCACGCTCAACGCCCGGGCTCGCCTCAAAGTTGAAGATGTAGGCAGCGACCGCGTTGATCTTCGCGACCGCACCAATCCATACGCCGAGATGAGCGTACTGTTCAACCAAGGTGCCAACTCCATGCCTGTCATGGTCGGCGTTTACTATGTTCATAATGAATACAAACTCAAGAACAACCTTGACGTCGCCGACGATGTCAAACTCAAGGCCAATGAATACGGTGCAAAAGTAGCGCTGGCTTTCTAACGCTTGGCTATACGCCTATCGTATTCGACGAAACCCGAGGAAACTCGGGTTTCGTTCTTAATGAGATATCGCTTACTCTGCCGAAAGACTTCGATCAATAATTAATTGAATCACCATTTTACAAACAACATTATAAAAGTTTTACATTACTGATACACGCCGATCTAATTGATATCGACTGGCCACCGCATTATAAACAGCGTGCTGGCTTACCGAGGCCACAATTGCTTGTCTGATAATGCTTACCCAACTCGAAAAAAAAGTCGCTAACGATTCAGCGATCAACTATATCGTCTAGTCCTTGTTAAGGCTTTTGC
Organism: Pseudomonas sp. LTJR-52; assembly: GCF_003691465.1. NCBI lineage: Bacteria > Pseudomonadati > Pseudomonadota > Gammaproteobacteria > Pseudomonadales > Pseudomonadaceae > Pseudomonas > Pseudomonas sp. LTJR-52. Next base: position 919,687 of record NZ_CP033105.1, on the reverse strand, counting down.
CATATGAGGGTGCCATACGCTTTCTTAAGCTATAAACGCCCCTTAATTCATTGCTGAAGGCTTCGCTTAAATCACGAAATATTTAAAATATTTTACCATCTTCTTCCACTGGGATATCTAGAACATGTTTTTCCGGCCCATGTCAAATGGCAGAAGGCATTAGTTTCCTAGATGACCGTTTCTGAAATACTGTGTCGTTAAAGTATAGGCCAGCGCCTCGTGTAAATGAACAAAGCTGCAAACTTGAAAGCAGATTTTAGACGTTACGATTGCCAGCGAATCCTTCACTCTTTATAAGGTCCAAGCGCTTTTTGCTTCCAACCCATGAGGACGACCATGAAACGAATGACAGGGATAGCCATGACGCTGGCACTGGTGAGCAGCTTGGCGCAAGGGGCGTTTGCTGCTGATGGGGATGAGCCCATCAAGGCGTTGGGTATTGGATCCAAGACCTGCCGCGACTTGCTCAGTACCTGGAGCGCTGATAAGCCGTATGCCAGTGAGTGGGTGTCGGGTTATTTCACCTTCTTCAATGAGTCCACCCGCAGTGGAATCAAGAATATTTCAGAAGGCATGGATGACGGCCTGCGCATGCAGTGGATCAGTGATTATTGCCGCAAACGTCCGATCGATACGCTTCAGGATGCCACCGAGGCGCTGGGCAAGGAGCTGGTGGATTATCGCCAGCGCATGAACCAGTAAGCCGCCCTTCTCATGAGGCGCTCTGGCGGGTGCTTCATGGGTAAAACTGCTTGACTCGCCAGCAGCATCAGCCGACGCTCAACGTTTTCCTTTTTCTGGAGCCATCATGTCGGCCTCTGTTGAGCATCTTGCCCCGGCTGCAGTTTTCCGTCATTTCGCAGCGCTTTCCGCTATTCCCCGCCCCTCTTTCCACGAGCAGGCTGTTGCCGATCATTTGATGGCATTTGCTGATTGTCATGGCCTGCAGGCCGAGCGCGATGCCTTGGATAACGTCATTATCCGCAAGCCAGGTAGCGCTGGTTATGAAGATGCGCCTGTGACCATCCTGCAGGGGCATACCGATATGGTGTGCGAGAAGAACGAAGGCAACCCCATCGACTTCAACCGCGACCCCATCTCGCTGCGTATTGAAGGCGACCTGCTTAAGGCTGATGGTACTACCCTAGGCGCCGATAACGGCATTGCCGTAGCGTTCATGCTGGCGTTGCTGGAAAGTCGTGACACTCCGCACCCTCCACTGGAAGCCATTTTTACATCTCAGGAAGAGGTAGGCCTCAGAGGCGCCTCGAAGCTCGACACATCTACCTTGAAGGGTCGTCTGTTCCTCAATATCGATAGCGAAGAAGAGGGCCTGCTGTTTACCAGCTGCTCGGGTGGCAATCGCAGCGATATGCGTCTTCCGATCCAGTGGAGCGACGTTCCTGCTGGCTCAAGAGCCATGAAGCTGCACGTACGTGGCCTTAAAGGGGGACATTCGGGCCTGGATATTCATACGCCACGTGGTAATGCGATTCTGTTATTGGGGCGCATCCTGAGTGATCTGCTGGCAAGACACGATGTCCGCGTTGCGCATGTACAGGGAGGCTCGGGCAAAAGCAATGCGATACCCCGCCGCGCTGAAGTCACGCTGCTTATCTCTCCAGACAGCCTTGATGCTTTCGATGCTACCTTGAAGACATGGTACGAACGGCTTTCACAGGAATACGTGACGGCCGATCCTGGCCTTGAGCTCGCATTGGAAGCCGCATCCATGCCGGAGCGCTGCTTTGCCAAAACCACGACCACGGCCCTTAGTGAGGCCTTGATCCTGATGCCCCAAGGTGTTCAACGCATGAGCCCGGACATAGCCGGCCTTGTAGAAACCTCCACCAATCTGGGCACCCTGGACATCGTAGGCGATGAGATCAGCTTTGGTAGCGCCAGCCGCAGTTCGCAGCCTTCGCAAATGGAGGCGACCGTTACCAAGCTCGAAGCCCTGGCACGTGTGATCGGTGCGCGCTTCGAACTGCATGACGGCTATCCTGCCTGGCCCTTCCGGCCGGAATCTCCGTTACGCGACCTGTTTGTTGAACGTTTCACCGCTCAATATGGCCGTGCTCCTGAAGTGGCAGGAATCCATGCGGGACTGGAGTGCGGTGTGTTCAGCGCCAAGCTGCAGGATGTTGATATGATCTCGTTCGGCCCGGACATCCGTAACGCACATTCACCCGATGAATGCCTGAGCATTTCGTCTACCGAACGTACCTGGACACTTTTCCTGGATCTGGTGGCGCACATCAAGCCGGGCTTCAAGATTTCCTGAGCCGCGTTGAGCCTGACCGCTCGTCATGGTGTCTGGCCTATTGCAGGCGCCATGACATATATCAATACCTTTGCCTCGCAACCTTATTAGGCTGCGTCCATCGATTCGTGTCTTTGCAGCGGTATCAGCGCAGTGGTCTATGCTGCAAGCAAGCCCCCCGCCGAGAGGCGCTGCTATCGATAACACTAGCCTGATGACACCTGGGCCGCCTTTTGCAGCGGTCTGAGAATGCGGTAGGAAGTCTTATGAGCCAGCCTTTATCACCTGACACCATTGCCATTATCAAATCGACGGCGCCTGTCATTCAGGAGCATGGCGTTGCCATTACGACCCGCATGTACGAACGTCTGTTTATCGACCCAGACATAAAGGCGCTGTTCGACGAAGCCGCCCACAAGTCGGGCGAACAACCCAGACGCCTGGCTGCCGCCATCCTGGCCTTTGCCAAGAACGTGGACCATCTGGAAGCGATTCAGGGTGCAGTGGACAAGATCTGCGCACGACACGTAGCCACACACGTCAAGGCCGAACACTACCCTGCAGTTGCCAATGCCCTGCTACCAGCCATCAAGGATGTACTGGGTGATGCGGCCACTGACGAGATCCTGAATGCCTGGGGCGAAGCCTATTGGTTTCTGGCAGATATCATGATCAACCGTGAGAAAACGCTGTACGGCGAAGCCTGCTAACAGGCAGGCTCCAGCAAAAGGCCCGCGCTTGGCGGGCCTTTATTTTAGTGGACGTGCGGGTTCATATCGTCCGAGCCGTGATTTGCTCTCTCTGTAACAGGAGGCTCAGCCAGCAGGTGGGTCCCTACGCTTGCATCTAAAACCTCATGCTCCATGGTCTTTTCCTCTTCGCTCAACTGCTTGGCAGAGACAGGACTTTCCCTTCGTAGTTGATCAAGCTCATGAATAATGGGATCGAGCTGTGTACGAGGGTTACGGAACCAGTCCACTGACCAGATTCGGCGGATCCGCCAGCCTAATTGCTCCAGGACGCTTTGACGCAGCCGATCCCGGTCCCGCGCGGACTTGGCTGAGTGGTAAGCCGCCCCATCACATTCAATTCCCATCAGGTAACGCCCTGGCTGCTCAGGGTCACGCACGGCCAGATCGATGAAAAAGCCTGCCACACCAACCTGCGGCTCGCAGGTGTAGCCGTGGCGGGACAAGGCGTCCATGACGGCAATCTCGAAGTCGCTGTCCGGGGCGCGTGCGGTTTCTTCCACGCGCGGCAGATACCCCGTCTCGGCATAGTGTAGGAAGTTACGCAGCGCGTGTACGCCACGACTCGACGTACCGGTAACAAGCACATCCGACGCCGTGAACGACGTAAAAATGTGCATACGCTTCTTGGAGCGAGTGAACAAGACGTTCAGCCGTCGCCAACCCGAGTCGCTGTTGATCGGGCCAAAGCGCTGGGGCACCTTGCCACCGGCCTCCATGGGGCCGTAGGTGAACGAGATGAAAATGACGTCTCGCTCATCCCCCTGCACGTTTTCCAGGTTCTTGATGAACAGCGGCTCGGCCAGTTCCGCATTACGCTCCCAGGCAAGCTGAAGCTCCGGGTTCTGCTTGGCGCGTAGCTCCAGCAGGCGTTCGATTTGGTCAGACTGTTTGACGTTCATCGCAACTACGCCCAGGGATTCCTGTGGGCGATTGAGCAGGTGATGCTCAATCGCTGCCACAACTGCCTCGGCTTCCTCTACGTTGCGCTGCTCGACGAAACGGCCGTTGCCGATACGCTCAAACTTGACGCCAAACTCAGCCGACTCACGATGCGGTGAGGGATAGACCACCAGGTTACCGTCATAGAAGGCTGCGTTGGAAAACGCAATCAGGCTTTCATGCCGCGAGCGGTAGTGCCAGCGCAGGCGGCGCAGCCGGAATAAGGGCATGGCCGCATCCAGGATACTTTCGGAATCCTGAGCGAGGGACAGGTCCTCATCTTCTGCGTCGTCTCCTGTTCCCTGGCGTGCAAAGAAGTTGGTGGGCGGCAGCTGTTTCGGATCACCGACGACCACGAGCTGACGACCTCGGGCAATGCTGCCCAAGGACTCTTCGGGACGCATCTGCGAGGCTTCGTCCATCACCACCAGATCGAACTCCACTTCGCCCGCGGGCAGATACTGCGCCACCGCCATTGGACTCATCATGAAGCACGGCTTGAGTGCCTGCAGCGCCTTGACGGCGCGCTGCATGAGACTGCGAATCGGCTGATGGCTCCGCTGTTTGCTGGCTTCGTGTTCCAACAACGCCAGTTCGGTACGCTCCTTCACCTTACCGGAGTTGTTGCCGGCAGGTACCTCTACCTGATCGATGTCATATGCCACCTCGTCGCGCTGAATCTGTTTGAGCGCCTGGTCGATTTCGGCAAAGCGCGCTCGAATAGCTTCCTGTTCCTTACCGGAAAACTGCCCCAGCGCTGGGTTATCCTCCAGAATCTGGCAGGCCCAGCGGTCCAGCAAGCCCAGCAGGCAGCCGTCGGCGCATTGATCTGCAGTCAGTCGCTGCCGCTCAATGGCCACAACGGTAGACTCGAAACCAAGATCAGCCAGCCGGCTACGCAGTCGACGGTATTCGAACCAGTGATCGAGCAGGTCTTCACGTTCGGACGCCCGGCGCAAACGTGCTTCCAGCGCCTCGAATGTCGGCTCCGTAACGACCTGCCACCACTCGTCAGGCTCGATTTCTCCTCGCACCAGAAAGGCGTCCAGACGGTCCTCCCAGGCTGCCATGGCCTGCTGAATGACCGCAGCCTGCTCTTGCCACTCCTGGATCAGGCGTTCGGCGCCGTCCGCGTCCTCCTCGGCCAGACGTGCCATCAGATCACGCCCAACAGACAACGCCAGCAATGGCCGGGCAAGCTCGACGGTATGACGCCAAGTGTTGAGGGTGGCGCGGGCGCTTGAGGCTTGCTCTAGGGTCGGTAGCTCGCGGCCTTCCAGCACAGCCGCAAGCTGCTGGTCCTGACGCAGCTGGGTAGCGCTTTGCTGCCATGCCTCCAGGGTTTTGATCTGTGCCTGCAACCCATTGAGCGTTGGATTCTGCTCCCGAACATAGGGCAGCATCGCCTTGAGCGCCCCACCCACGCTCTTGAGCAGGCGGACCAGCACACCTTCAGCGGCCAGCAGCGGCTGTGTGCGCAGATCATGAGCATCAAAGGTAAACAGGGTTTCGAGGTCCTGCCTTAAATCCTCTACTTCTCCTAGATAGGCCAGCAGTGTATCGGCCTCACCCTGTAACGCGGCGATGTCAGCAGCATCTGCCTTGGTCAGGTAATCCGCAATCCATACCTTGGCACCAAAGCCGCGGCCGCAGGTTTCCCGTACCTGACGATACCAGGCGCGCAGACGCAAGAGCTCATCGATTTCTGTCTCTAGCCCTTTGAACAGTGGCCCCAGCTTTTGGGCATAGCCGGTATTCTGCGCCAGCGCCGTGCTTTCACGCTGAAACGCGACGGCCTCCACCAGCGCGTCGATGCCTTCGCCCAGCTTCACACCGGGCCGTATCAACGTCAGCAGTTCTGTCTTGGCCGCTCGCCACTCGCCCTTGAACCAGCGCAGCAGAGACGCATCGGACAGCACGCGATGCAGATCCTCTAAACGCTGGCTATCAGGCAGGCGACTGAACGAAAACACCTTGGACAGATGCTCACGCTGACGGCGCAGTTCGGGCAGCTGATCCGCGAGCTTGGAGAGCAGTATATCGAGCGCCTCGTCTTCATAGCTTCGCTGACGCGCCTCGACCAATTCGGCCGGCAGTGCCTGCGCCAGGAGAAGCAACGTACCTAGCTGCTCCAGTCCCTCCCGGTCGCTTATCCACTCGCCTGCCGCGCCCTGCTCTTGCAGGTGTTGCACGGCCGTATTGACCTGAGCAGCTGCCTGCATCAAATCGCGGGTTCGCTTCATGAGGTCCAGCGCCTGTGACAGGTCCAGCTCTCCTTCCACATGCAACCGTAGCGCAGCGCAAGCCCGATTAAGCAGCTGGCAGATATCGGCGGAACGAATGGCGTCAGGCTTGAAACGGCGCGCTAGGGCTTCCTGCCCCTTGAGCAAGGCATCGAACCGCTCCAGCCAGTCACCCAATGCTGTACAGGATGATTCATCCAGCAAGGGCAGCAATGTCCAATCCTCGTCGCCTTGCGGGAGGATCAACGCGGGAAGGCGCTCCGCCAGATCAGCCAGTGCCTGGGGCGTGAACTGCGCGAGCGCCGGTGCCCCCATCCGTTCGGCCAGTGGAGCCCTGAGCGCAGCAAAGCGGGTCAGCGCTTGCCGGGCATGCTCAAGCGACGACATAAGGCCTTCCCGCTCGGTGCCGGTCAAACGGGTGAGGCGGCAGCCAAACCAGGGATGGGTTTCCAGCCGTCCCGGCTCGCCAGCTTCCTGTGCAGTCTTGCGGTAGTAGGTGGCGTAAAAGTTGGCTTGCTCTTCCAGCTGCACACGCGAAACAGGCAAGTCATACATAGGATGCAGTTCGGAAGGCGCCACGGGCAGGCTCTCACGCAAACGGGTCGCTTGCATGAGAATCTGATGCGCCGTCATGCCAACCTGCTCGTAGGGAGCATGCAATTGCTCGACATAGCGGTTGAGCTGTCGCTTCAGACGTTCATAGTGCTCGATCTGAGCCTGTCGCTCCTTGGGCGAACGAAAGGTACCCCGTTTCTGGATTCGCTGGCGGATACTGGAAATCACCGCCTGCTTCTGGCTTTTATGGCTGTGCAGCTCCAGGCAGAAATCACCCAGCCCTGCCCGCTCCAGACGATTCTTGACCACCTCCAGCGCTGCGCGCTTTTCTGCCACGAACAGCACCTTCTTACCCTGAGCCATGGCCGCCGCGATCATATTGGTAATGGTCTGGGACTTGCCGGTACCAGGGGGCCCTTCGATGATCAGGTTTTCACCCCGGATGACATCCACCAGCGCACTGTGCTGGGAGCTGTCCGCATCGTCGATCAGCGGATAATGCTCGTGCACCTCGGGCAGTTCATCAATTGCGTATTCAGCACTGAATCCAGCCTCGGCCAGAGGCTCCTTTTCATCCACCGAGGCGCCTGTCAGGCGCTGTACCAGCGGATGCGTCCCCAGCTGCCCTTCGCTCCAGCGCTCCGAATCAAGATCCAGATACATCATCAGCTTGCCGAATTCGAACAGGCCGAGCGAGGCAAACCGGCGCACCTGCCAAGTAGGCTTGGCCCTGAGGATCGTATCCTGTACCAGACGGAAATAGGCCTCGGGCGTTAGCTCTTCGGTGATGGAGGGCAACGCAATTCCAAAGTCCAGTTGCAACTTTTCCCTGAGCGACAGATTGGTCAGGATATCTTCGCCGGTGTACTGGATACGGTATTCGAAGGTCGCGGTTTCCGCGTTGAGCCTGCCTTTTTCCAGCTGCACGGGCACAAGCATGAGCGGCGCCAGACGCGTACTGTTGCTACCGGCTACAGATTCGTCCCATTCCAGAAAGCCAATGGCCAGATACAGGATATTCGCACCGCTTTCTTCCAGCGCGACCCGTGACTGGGCATGCAGAATCTGCAGGCGCGCCTCGAGTTCGGGCGGAAAATAAAGGCTCTGAATGGACTCATCCGAGTGCTTGCGCTCCCGGATCTCCTCCAGCACGGGAGGCTCTTCGATCAGGCCCCCTTCGTTTTCAAGCCGCAGAAGGCTGTCATCCACAACAGGCGCCTCGGCCAGTGTCGGCATGGGAAGTTCATAGCTGGAAGCCATGCCCAATACAGCAGCCCACTCTTCTGCAGTAGGTAGCTTTTTAACTTCGCGCATTTGCCCCGTATAGGGGTCTTTTTCCAGAAAGCCATGCTGGAGCAGCAACGCTTGCGTAGGCTCAGGCACGGCCGCAAAGCGCATCGAGCGCTCGGAAAGCAGCATCTCGAACAACTGGTCCGGAAGCTCGTCGATCACGCGAACGAAACGCTTGCTCCGCGCATGGGAAAAATTGAGCAGCCGGTTACGGGCGCTGAGATCGAGCAGACGGCTTCGCAGCCGCTCGAGATTGGAGAGATGGCTGACGGATGAGCCTGTAGTGTCGTCCACGAACAACGTCCTCAAAACAGCAGACCGACAGCCAGGCTGTCGGTATTCAAATCAACGGTCATCAATAGATAAGTCAGTCTGTCGGTGAAAAGATGAAGAACAGAAAACACTGACCGTAATGGCGAGCGCCATACACTGTGCGCTTTAAAACGCCTTGATCCGCAATGTATCGATACACATCAGATACTGTACATAAATACACCTGAAAAGCACGCGATATCCGGAAAAGTTCTGCTTAAAGCGTGGCAATGGCCGGACATGGCCTTATCCGTGTAGCCTAACGATGCATTTCTGCCTGCAACAAAGCCGCAGAGCGGCGCCAACAAGCCCTGTGCATATCACCGGTGCATAACGACTGCCATGAATAACCCGTCTGCTACCCGATTCGAATCCCTTCGCCTTGCCAACGGCCTGACCATCATTCTGGGACAGGTGCCTCGACTCAAACGGGCCTCGGCCGCCATTCGGGTCGCCGCAGGAAGTCATGATGTGGATAGCGCATGGCCCGGGCTGGCACATTTCCTTGAGCACCTTCTTTTCCTGGGCACGCAGGCCTATCCCGCCGATGAAGGCCTGATGGCTTACGTACAACGCCATGCCGGGCAGGTCAATGCCAGTACACGGGATCGCACCACGGACTTTTTTTTCGAGGTGCCACCTGCCGCGCTGGAAGGCGGAGTTGCCCGTCTGTGTGACATGCTCGTCCACCCGCGTCTTGCCTACGAAGATCAACGCCGCGAGCGCGAGGTTATCCATGCCGAGTTTATTGCCTGGTCAAGGGATACCCGCACGCACCGCCTGACGTGGCAGATGCACCCATTGTCGCGCCGCCACCCTGTCACAGCATTCCATGCGGGCAACCGCTACAGCCTGCTCGTGCCCAACCTACGTTTTCAAGCAGCACTGAAAGGCTTCCACGAGCGCTTCTATCAAGCCGGACAGATGACGCTGGTCTTGGTCGGACCACAGCCCCTGGATGAACTACGCCAACTGGCAGACCGTTACGGCGCTAGCTTCAATGCGGGGGCGCGTATCGAGCCATTATCGCCCCCTGCGCTTCTTCCTCCAGAACGCATCGCACCAATAGAGCCTCCGGACACAGAGACGCTCAGTTTGCTGTTCGCCTTGGAAGACCTGCCCGCTGATAGTCGTGAAGCCATTGATTGTCTGTCCCTCTGGACGCACGCCGAACATACCGGCGGCCTGATAAGCACCTTGCGAAAGAAAGGATGGATCAAGACGCTGACGCTGGAGCCGCTCTATCACTTCAGGCAGCAGGCGGTACTCGCTGTTGAAATAGCCTTGACCGAAGCAGGCATTAAAGCGTCATCACAGATAGCTCATGCCTTTTTCGACTGGCTGACGTTCCTGGAGCGCCAGCCTGATCTGACTGAGCTACAGGCGGAGTACACGCGCCTCGCGCAGCGAACACGTGCTACCAGCGCCGCATTGCCACTGGCCCGGTCACTTCTCGACGACGGGTTGAAAGCACCAGGTCTATCAAGCGCTGGCGTGACTGCCTTGCGTCACCTGTTCGAGCAATTGAAGCCTGAACACAATTTGCTTCCTGCTCCAGGCGCATGCGAGCGTCAGCAAGCGCCAGCCCTGAACTGGACGCTTCCACCGCTCAACCCGTTCCTCGTGCCTGCACAGATCGAGACGGGAGCAGATTCCGTTTCGCTACCCGCCCTTCAGAGTATCCAGGAAGCGGCTGCCGGCCTGGGTGAAGGTGCACTGTATATCCGCTGGCACTTTCTGGAGCCGGCCGCCCATCAACCGGCTCTCGTCCGCACACTCAACCACGCACTACAAGCTATCAGCCATCAGGCACGCCAGGCAGGTGTTGAGGTTTCCCTCAGCACACTTGGCCAGCAATGGCAGCTTAGGCTGACTGGCTTGAGTGAGGCGATTCCGGCTGTACTTCATGCGCTCATCCCTATGCTCCATAGGCCCAGCCACGAAGCTTGGCAAGCCTTCAGCCAGCCGCCCGCTGAGCCGAACAGCATGCCTATCAGGCAGTTCATAAGCCGGCTCACCGATCTGATGGCGGAGCCTCCTCAGACCCAGACGGATCAGGCAGGTCAGGAAATGGAAGGCCCCACCCAGCTTGCTGGACAATGGTCTGTTGCACAGTGGGATAGCTTGTCTATCGGCTTTTCGGAGATGGAGCTGAACTCGCTTCGCCATTGCTTGCTGGACTTGCCCGGAGTACCTGCACAGCGCCCCCCAGTCCCGCCGAGCCGTAGTGGTCGATGGTGGCACACCGTTCCCGGGCACTCGTCTGAACATGCCGTTCTGCTGGCCTGTCCGGCACCGCCCCATGACATCCGGCAGGAGGCCGCCTGGCGGTTCCTTGGCCATCTCGTGCAACCGCGCTTTTACCAGCGCATGCGTGTGGAGCTGCAGCTGGGGTATGCGGTATTTTCCAGTGTTCGTCAGATCGCAGGACGGTCAACGCTCGTGTTTGGCATCCAGTCTCCAACGGTGACGACCGCAGACATCCTTAATCATATCGAGGCGTTTCTTGCCCGGTTGCCGACCGAAATCGCTGCACTGACCCATGAGCCATTCGGGCAGCAGCAAAAGGTCCTTGCCGATCAGTTCCTACCTAGTGCACTCGACACCCGCCAGCTGGGTGAAGAGCTATGGAGCGCTCATCAGGGAGGTTATCCGCCGACCTATCTTGATGATCTTCGCAAAGCGATCCTGGCTCTGCACCCGGGCGACCTTCAGCACGCTCTGCATGCCTTACACAGCGCCTACCACGGCTGGACCTGTTTAGCCAACCATGTCTCGACAGAAACACATTGGCGAACCCTGTAACTATACGTCGCACCATATCAGGGTAAACTAGCTTAAGTGCGTTTCAGGATGTGTTTATCCTGAACGTATGCAAGGTATTTTGTACTAAGTAAATCGGACCTTTCCGATATCACTTTGAGGGGTATTCATTATGTGGACTAAACCTGCTTATACCGATCTGCGCATTGGCTTCGAAGTCACCATGTACTTCGCTAACCGTTGATTGCGTGATCCAGCGCCCCGGTTATCCGGGGCGTTCCTTTTCTAGCCACCTTAGAAGTGGGTCATGCCTACCGTGAGGCCTGTTCGGCGCAGCCGGACCGCCAACAGGAGCTTCTCCTGAATGTCCCTCGCCGCTCGTGACAAGTTCTAAGTTGGCCGCATTTCATAGATAAATCATGTATATCCAGATTCTTGGCTCCGCTGCAGGCGGCGGCTTTCCCCAGTGGAACTGCAACTGTCCCAACTGCCGTGGTGTTCGTGACGGCAGTCTTCGTGCGCAACCTCGCACCCAGTCGTCCATAGCCCTGTCCGATGACGGCGTAAATTGGGTGCTGTGCAACGCCTCACCGGATATCCGCGCGCAGCTGCAGGGTTTCGCCCCCATGCAGCCGGGCCGTGCACTACGGGATACTGGCATCGGCGCGATCATTCTGCTCGATAGCCAGATCGACCACACTACCGGCCTGCTCAGCCTGCGCGAGGGCTGCCCCCACGAGGTCTGGTGTACCGATATGGTTCATCAGGATCTCACGACTGGCTTCCCGTTGTTCAACATGCTGGAACACTGGAACGGTGGCCTGCGCTGGAACCGTATCGAGCTGGAAGGCAGCTTTGTTATTCCGGCATGCCCGAACCTGCGCTTCACACCTCTACCGCTGCGTAGCGCTGCACCACCCTATTCGCCGCACCGCTTCGATCCACACCCCGGTGACAATATCGGGCTGATCGTTGAAGACCTGCTTACGGGCGGCAAGCTGTTCTATGCGCCAGGCCTGGGTCAGGTGGATAACGCCCTGCTGGCCAAAATGGCCGAAGCCGACTGTCTGCTGGTTGATGGAACCCTGTGGGAAGACGATGAAATGCAGCGCCGTGGCGTTGGCACGCGCACTGGCCGCGAGATGGGCCATCTGGCTCAGAACGGCCCCGGCGGTATGCTTGAGGTCCTCGACCAGCTGACCTCGCCACGCAAGGTGCTCATTCATATCAATAACACCAATCCGATTCTGGATGAGGACTCGCCCGAACGCGCAGAGGTCGAGCGACGCGGCGTCGAAGTCGCCTGGGATGGCATGAGCATCGAGCTGTGATCCGCGTGCATCCGGTCATTTTATCTACCGAGGAGGCCAGACATGCCACACGCCCTCACGCCTGAAGAATTCGAGCAGGCCCTGCGCGCCAAGGGTGCGTACTACCACATCTATCACCCCTATCACGTCGCCATGTATGAAGGCCGTGCGACACGCGAGCAGATCCAGGGCTGGGTGGCCAACCGTTTTTACTACCAGGTAAACATTCCTCTGAAAGACGCCGCCATCATGGCCAACTGCCCCGACCGAGAGATTCGTCGTGAGTGGGTTCAGCGCATTCTTGACCATGACGGCGCCCCCGGAACGGAAGGTGGAATCGAAGCCTGGCTACGCCTGGCTGAAGCAACAGGGCTCGACCGTGAGCAGGTTCTCTCGCAAGAACTGGTGCTCCCTGGCGTACGCTTTGCGGTAGATGCCTACGTCAACTTTGCGCGCCGCGCCTCCTGGCAGGAAGCAGCCAGCAGCTCGTTGACCGAACTGTTTGCCCCACAGATCCACCAATCGCGTCTGGATAGCTGGCCCCAGCATTACCCTTGGATCGACCCAGCCGGCTATGAATACTTTCGCACACGCCTTGGTCAGGCACGCCGCGATGTGGAGCATGGCCTGCACATCACCCTCCAGCACTACACCACTTATGATGCCCAGCAGCGCATACTTGAAATCCTGCAATTCAAGCTCGATATCCTCTGGAGCATGCTGGATGCCATGAGCATGGCCTACGAGCTGAAACGGCCGCCCTACCACACCGTAACCGACCAGCGCGTCTGGCATAAAGGAATTCAACTATGAGCTTTGACCGTACTCAGGTGCCGCGCTGGCGCCCTGGCTATCGCTTCCAATTCGAGCCCGCACAAAACGGTTTCGTCCTGCTCTATCCGGAAGGCATGATCAAACTGAACGAAAGTGCTGGCGCCATTGGCGAGCTTATCGACGGTCAGCGTGACGTGGCCGCCATCATTGATGCATTGAACGAACGCTTCCCAGGCGTCCCGGAACTCGGTGACGATGTGGAGCAGTTCATGGAGGTTGCTCGTGCAGAGCACTGGATCCAACTCGGCTAACCTGCCTGAGCAGCCTGCGGTAGGACTGCCCTTGTGGCTCCTTGCAGAACTGACCTACCGCTGTCCCCTGCAGTGCCCCTACTGCTCCAATCCCCTGGACTTTGCGGCTCAAGGCAAGGAGCTGACCACCGAACAGTGGTTCACCGTCATGCAGCAGGCCCGGCAGATGGGCGCAGCACAGCTGGGCTTTTCCGGTGGCGAGCCTCTGGTACGCCAGGATCTGGCCGAACTGATCGGCGAGGCTCGCCGGCTGGGGTACTACATCAACCTGATCACCTCCGGCATCGGCCTTACCGAGCAGAAGATCGCTACCTTTCGCGACGCCGGGCTCGATCATATTCAGATCAGCTTTCAGGCCAGCGACGAAGAGGTAAACAACCTGCTCGCCGGTTCCAAAAAGGCCTTTGCCCAGAAGCTGGAGATGGCCCGCGCGGTAAAAGCCCATGGCTACCCCATGGTGCTCAACTTTGTCACGCATCGGCACAATATCGATAAGATCGACCGTATTATCGAGCTGTGTATCGCCCTGGAAGCGGATTTCGTCGAGCTTGCGACGTGCCAGTTCTATGGTTGGGCGCAGCTCAATCGGGTCGGCCTGTTACCCACTAAAGAGCAACTGGTGCGCGCCGAACGCATCACCAACGAATACCGCGCCAAGCTCGAAGCCGAAGGTCATCCCTGCAAGCTGATCTTCGTGACGCCGGACTATTATGAAGAACGTCCCAAGGCCTGCATGAACGGTTGGGGCAGTATCTTCCTCACCGTCACGCCGGATGGCACCGCATTGCCCTGCCACGGCGCTCGCCAGCTGCCGATCCAGTTTCCGAATGTGAAGGATCATAGCCTTCAGCACATCTGGTATGACTCCTTTGGCTTCAATCATTTCCGCGGTTATGACTGGATGCCAGAGCCTTGCCGCAGCTGCGATGAAAAGGAAAAGGATTTTGGTGGCTGCCGCTGCCAGGCCTTCATGCTGACCGGCGATGCGGCCAACGCCGATCCGGTCTGCAGCAAGTCCCCACATCACGACGTGATTCTTAATGCCCGTACCGAGGCCGAACAGGCCACTCAGACCATTGAGCAGCTGAGCTTTCGTAACGAGCGGAACTCCAGGCTTATCGCCAAAGCCTGAGTCTTACATAGCAACGGAGAAGCACCATGGCTTACCAGCACCCTGCTTCTACAGACGCAGACGGCACCTTTACCGCTCAACAGGCCGTCGCGGCAGGCATCGATTTTGCCGAGCTACAGGCATCGGCACTGGGGCTTTTCTGGAATCAATATGATCCTGCTGACGGCGCCTGCCGTCTATGGCGCTGGCATGATGGCAAACCGCACTGCCTGACACCGGATGGCTACAGTGCACGCAGCCGCGTTTATGAGTACGGAGGCGGCGCGTTTTGCCTGACCGAGTCAGAGGCCGTCTTCGTCAACGACTCGGATCAACAGCTTTACCGTCAACCACTCGATGGTAGCCAACCTGTGGCATTGACCCAGGGTAAACGCCGCTATGGTGATCTGCACTATGCAGCCAACCTCATCATGGCGGTGGAAGAAGCCCATGAGGACGAGGCCGTCATTCACCGGCTTGTCGCTATTTCCCTCGCAGACAGCCACCGTCAGGTCTTGGCCGAGGGTGCTGACTTCTACGCCTCGCCTACGCTGAGCCCCAGCGGCAAGCGCCTGGCCTGGATCGAGTGGAGTCGCCCACACCAACCATGGACCTCCACCCGCCTCATGTGCGCCGAACGCCTGGACAATGGGCAATGGGAGGCGCCGGTCTGCATTGCAGGCAGCGATCCGGAATCGATTCAACAGCCCCGTTTTGATGAACAGGACCAGCTCTACTGCCTGTCCGACCATGACGGCTGGTGGCAACCATGGGGTGAATGCACCTCAGGCGTCAGCAGACTGACTGCCATCAAGGCCGATCATGCGGCCGCCCCCTTCCAGCTGGGCGGCAGAAGCTGGTACAGCCTGGGCGGCGAGCGTTACATCGCCACCTGGTTCGAAGAAGGCTTCGGCCACCTGGGCAGACGCGAGGCCGATGGTCGAGTGCTGCGCTTCGCGGAAGACTTCACCCGCTTTCGCAGCCTGGCCCTGCATGATGGATACATCTATTGCATTGCCGCAGCGCCCAATCGTCCCTCGTGCATCCTTGAGATCAACGGGCAGAATGGCAACATCGAGATTCTAGCGGGCGGTATTGCGCCATTGCCTAACGAGCGCATCAGCCAACCCAAAGCCCTGCGTTACCCCAGCGGCGATGGCGAAGCGCACGGCTTTTTCTACCCGGCTATGACAGGAGAGGCCAAGCCCCCCCTGGTAGTATTCATTCATGGCGGCCCTACGTCAGCCTGCTATCCCGTCTTCGATCCCCGTATCCAGTACTGGACACAACGCGGCTTTGCCATTGCCGATCTCAATTACAGAGGCAGCACCGGCTACGGACGTGAGTACCGCAACGCGCTTCACCTGCGCTGGGGTGAGGCCGATGTCGAAGATGCCTGCGCTGTAGTGGATTATCTGGCCGAGCAAGAATTGATCGAACCGGCCCACGCCTTTATCCGAGGCGGCAGCGCCGGTGGCTATACGGCCTTATGCGCGCTAGCGTTCCAGACTGTGTTTTGCGGCGGCGCCAGCCTGTACGGCGTAACGGATCCGGCCGCCCTGGCTCGCGTGACCCACAAATTCGAAGCCGACTATCTGGACTGGCTCATTGGCGACCCCAAGAAGGATTCGGAGCGTTACCGGGCGCGGACGCCTCTCCTGCATGCCGACACGATCGATGTCCCGGTCATCTTCTTCCAGGGTGAGCTGGACGCAGTCGTTGTTCCGGAGCAGACACGGGCCATGCTTCATGCACTCAAAGATCGCGGCATTCGTGCCGAAGGCTATTTCTACCCCAACGAACGCCATGGCTTCAGGCAGGCCAAGAACCAGGCCCATGCCCTTGAACACGAATGGTTGTTCTACCGCAGTGTGATCGATCAGAACGCCTGATACAGGCGGCTTTCGGCGTTTCGCTGCCGGAAGCCGCTTCCTTGACGCTTGCAGCACACCAACCGACGACGGTATAAACCACTCGTCTCTTGGACGAGGTCAGGCTCTTGCGCCTAAGTGCCAGTAGCGATACATCTTGCCTCGAGCGTGCCATATTCCTGCACAGGTCACATGAGGAACCCCGCGATGGAACCGCAAGTCCGCCCTGCTCCCACCCTCACCGATTACTTCTACGCCTCCCCTGTCAAAAACGAGCTTGATGAGAGCCTTGATGTTGTCGAACGCCTGTTGACTCGCTCTGAGAACCGAATTGCGGAGTTGATCGAACTGGGCAATATGAGCAGCGACCTCAAGCTGATTCATATCCAGAACATCGAATCGATGATTACGGCCGCCGTGCGGCAGACGGAAGACTCATCCAACCACATGCGAGCTCATGAGGTCATTGAATTCTGTCAGCACCTTCGAGGCACCTTGCGCCCGAGTTGAAGAGGTACGCCTCCCATGTGCCAACCATGCAACATACCGATGTGAGAGTTCGCCCGGTTTTGCAATAAAGTTGGCATCCAAGGCTTCACAGATGAACTTACCCGATATGATTTGGGCGGTTGATTATCCTCTGTGAGAGCCAAGGAATGGACTCCCTGCATAGCCGTACCGCATCTTGTCTTGCTGTTTCCCTGCTGGTGGTTGCCGCCTGGTTTCTAGGACACGAAACCCAGGCGCAACCTTCACCCACGCTTACCACTACCTTGTCTGCCTACCCCAACTCACCTGCTGCACTGCCCAGCTCCGCCACACAGGCCGAACTTTCCGTTCGCCCCTGGAGACCTGCCAGCGCCAATATGCATCAGCGCCCGCAACGCTGGATTTTTTAACGCATATCACACTTTCCTGCAGGTCGTGCCCGGCCTGCAAAGACCTTGTCTTACACAACATCCGCCGCTTCACGTGTCGAATGAGCACGCGTTACGAAATAAAGCACCACGCCGACCCCTAGCAGAATGCCGGCACGCAGCCAGGTCTCCGCGCTCTGCTGACTCAAAAGCACCAGACACGACACGATCGCCAGCAACGGTACCAGCGTAGGGGTCCGGAAATGCGGCTGATCGACCTTGTCGCGGCGCAGCACCAAAACGGCCACGTTCGTACTCATGAATACAAAAAGCAGTAGTAGCACAACCGTCTCGGCCAGAGCCGACAACGTTCCTGTAACAGTCAACGCCATGGCTACAAGCGTTGTGGCAATAATCGCTACCCAGGGCGTACGCCGACGCGGCAGTACACGCCCTAGCACTGGGGGCAGCAGACCCTCCTCGGCCATGCCATAAGCTAGACGGCTTGCCATGATCATGGTCAGCAATGCGCCATTGGAAACCGCCAGCAAGGCCGCCACGGCAAACAGTTGCGGGGGTATGCCGTAGCCGGTTGCCCGAACCACGTCCAGCAACGGCGCAGAAGACTCTACCAGTTGTGCAGGTGACAAAACGATGGAAGCCGCCAGCCCCACCAGAACATATATTACGCCCGCGATCAGCAGCGCACCGAACAAGGTCCTTGGGTAAATACGTCTTACATCTTTCACTTCTTCGGCAATGTTGGCCGACACCTCAAAACCCACAAATGAATAAAAAGCCAGCAGCGCAGCGCCTAATACCGCCAGCGGTGGAGAAGTCCCCTCGGCAAATTGAAGAACCCGCGCCGGCTCTCCCTGCCCATGACTTACATACAACGCGGCTAGAATAACGACCAATAAAAGTCCCGACAGCTCAATCAGCGTCATGACCAGATTGGCATTAAGCGACTCCTTGATCCCGCGTGCATTAAGCAGAGCCACTAGCGTTAAAAAGACCAGTGCTGTCATCGTGGGCGAAACGTGAATAAACGCCCCGAGATAATCACCCGCAAAGGCCAGGGAAAGGCCGGCAGCACTCGTGACACCGGCGGCCAACATCGAAAAACCCACTAGAAAGGATACAAGGGGATGCTTGAAGGCCCGTGCGGCAAACACCGCAGCGCCTCCAGCTTTTGGGTATTTGGTGACGAGCTCTGCATACGAGGCCGCCGTCAACATGGCAAATCCCATTGCCACTACCAGAGGCACCCAGATGGCTCCGCCTACCTCACCTGCAATCTTCCCCGCCAGTGCATACACCCCGGCCCCAAGCACATCCCCGAGGATAAACAACAGCAGCAAAGGACCTGTAATCGCGCGGCGCAGTTTTGTATCGGGCTCGGGTGAAGACGTCGACATATGTAATCTTCCTATGAATGTCAGGCTCTGACATGTGAATTGGCAAGTCCGGGTCAGGACAGGACACTCACTGCACGCTGCTGTAACCCTTCCGTCTGACCACGCCTCTACTGGCAATACATATTGAAGGCTTCATTCATCGACCGCATGACGTTGCTGTCGGTTCGATATCCTGTCGATATATCCATTAGGATGCTATTGGTTTTCGGAACCAAGTAGGGCTGAGCGTTATCAGCTTAGTAACATCAAACAGACCTCATCCAACTCGTTAGCTATTTCGTGGAGAACGCATATGTCAGCTTCCAAGGTTGCCCTGGTCGTTGGGGCAAGCGGCATCATCGGCAATGCCGTTGTTGAAACTCTGGCCGAAAATCCTGAATGGCGAGTCCGCGCCGTCCGTCGTACCTTCGTACCGAACGTTGAAACCATTGATCTTGATCTAACTGACGCCAACGCCACTGCCCAGGCGCTAAGCCAGGCGGGGGATACGACTCATGTCTTTTATGCAGCGTTACGTCCTGATAGCAGCCTGGCCAAGGAAGCCGACATTAATGGCGCCATGCTGCGCAATGTACTGGACGGCCTGAAGTCTGCCGGCGCTAAGCTCCAACGTGTCGTTCACTACCAGGGGGCTAAGGTTTACGGCGTGCACCTGGGTCTAACAGCGGCGCCTTTTTATGAGGACGACCCGCGCCACCTCTCGCCTAATTTTTATTACACCCAGGAAGACCTGCTGCGCGAGCGCGCCGCCCAGGGAGAATTCGAGTGGTCTATCCTGCGCCCTGATGTGGTGGTGGGTGATATTGCAGGCAATCCCATGAACATCGCGCTGGTCATCGGGGCCTTTGCAGCCCTGAGTAAACAAGCCGGTGTGCCCTTGCGCTTCCCGGGCTCGATGAAAGCCTATCGTGGGGTCTTGGCTCAGCTGACCGATGCACACTGGCTGGCACGAGCCAGTGTATGGGCGGCGCTGGATCCGGCCGCTCGCAACGAAGCGTTCAACCTGGTCGGCGAGCCGTTCCGCTGGGAGCGGCTCTGGCACAAGATTGGTGAAGCCCTGGATATGGACGTCGCCGATCCGCAGCCTTTCTCACTGGCAACACAGATGCCGAGCAAGGCTGGCGACTGGCAAAAACTGGCTGAGCAGCACCAGCTGGAATCCGTACCGTATGAGAAGCTTGTAGGTTGGAAGTTTGGCGATTTTGTCTTCAACACCGAGTTCGACATGATCTCGGATATGGGCAAGATTCGTCGTGCAGGCTTTACAGAAGCGGTCAGCACCGAAGACTGCCTGATAGGCGCAATCAAGCGCCTACAGGAAAAGAAATATATACCTTGAGTCATAGGTCTCGCCCAGGGCTTTCCTTGGGCGAGCCTCCCCTGCTACTGAGCCGAGGCGTGCATTGCCTTGTCCGGTGAAGTCCGCAATGCCGGTGACAAGGACTGAACTGCTTTCCAGGCAGCCTGCTGCAACTCTCCTGCGTTCGCCTTTTCCAGCCGCTTGGACTCTGCTGCACTAGGCTGAGGCGGCATCTGACCATAGATCAGCGAATAAAACACCGAAGCGCCTATGTACGAGCCGGTGAAAGAAGGATGGCTACCGTCAGGCAGGAACAGCGACGGTTGAGGCTTTTCCGCCAAAGCAGTCTGCCAGGCCTGCCCCACTGGCGCCAACAGCGCACCCAGCTCATTGGCCAGTGTCGTGTACGCCTTATCCAGCTTGGCCTGCATCGCCGGATCGTTCTGGCGAGCCCACGTCAGGTACAGGATTGTCTTGGCACCGTTCTTTTTGACCTCAGCATCGATCAGCCGGGCATACTTGTACATGAAGTCTGGATTCTTGACCGGCAACATGCTGTGCTCCTGCAAGACGACGTAGTCCCACTTCTGCTCCTGCAACGCCTGCTGAACGTCCTTTTTCGTCCAATGCTGCTCAAGCGATGCGCCCGAGAAAGCCAGTGTCTTGGTCTCGATCGGGCGGGCCTGCTTGCCTTGCCTGGACATCTCACTCAGTACGGCTGGCAAGTCATTGACATAGGTATAGCTGTTACCTACAAACAGAATTCTAATTGGATCCGACTGGCTCTGCTGAGCCTGAGCATATGCCGCACCTGCCAGAAACATAAGGAAGAGCATCGTGATCTGTCGAATGCTGATTCGCATGCGTGTCCTCTCTGCGCATTAAAAATGAAACGCCTCGAGGCAACCGATGCCACCGAGGCCTTCACTCTGACAGGCATTACCCTGCTTTTGTTAGCCTGTAACCGTGCGTTACCTCGCACAACACAAACGTTTATGAAAGCAGAGGCGTGTTTTTAAGCCCCTCAACAGATGAATAAAGGCGCTCATCAAGCGTGCCGTTTGGATAAGCTACTTTTAATTCAAAAACAAAAAGAGATGCCTTGAACAAGTAACCAAGGCATCTCTTCGAATCAGAAAAACAACAAATAAAACTAAATCAATAATTACACTCGACAATCAAATAGATTAAATAACTCTATTAATTATCATTGCAACCAGAACCCGAAACCTGATATTCCATTACATGGATTTTGTCATTATGGTCTTCATATGTCATGCGTACAGGACGGACACCGCAGAAACTGGTGATATCGGGACTGTCGATGACACGTTTGATATCCAGGTGGTCTGAATACGTGTAATGCTCGACAACAGGCGTGCTGGCGGCATCGGAGGGGATTTGGTCAGCTAATACGGAACTGCTGGCAAGGACAAGGGCAGCTACAATCAAACCTTTCATTTTCATCTCGCTTCCAACTATAAAGTTACCTTCTCCCTGATAAACAAGCAGGCGAATACCTACTTATAAACAGGTCCGGGGTTTGTTCTTTAATTATCGGAACGGGGCAGCACAGGGAGATGACGTAATGATTACAGAAAAGTCATTGTAGATATAATGCCCAGTGAACAAATGAATATTGCCTAATAAGTAACGAATCGTCTTTAAATGCCAATACCGTTTAAACACCCTTTCAAATTGAGAAACAGTTCATTCTTTAAAGATGCTAAAGGGCAATTTGGGGCAAGCTCATGAAGCCCTAGTCGCCCTTGACCGGACATACACGGGAGTCGCCGTTGCCTCTCTCTTGACTGATAGCCGCAACGGCACCCTTGCCCTAACCTTTTGACTTGCGTGGATCGGCGCTACGAGGATAGGTACGCTCCTCCTCAAGGGTGCCATCCACCTTGTGAATTTTGACTGACGCCGTCTTTCCCTCAAAAAACTCATGCATCTGCTCTACGAGCTGCGCCTTGGTCTCAGCACTTTTAGAGGCACGGGTTGCGCCTTCTTTTTTCAACTCCCAGCCCTTGTCGCCTTTGGTGACGTGATAGTTATCCATTGCTCTCTCCTGGTCTAGAAATACGCCTTTAGAAGACGCTCCCGTTAAGGACTGCTACGGCCTGAACAAAGTTTGCTAACACCTTGCCATTATCGGATCTAAACGAAAGCGCCTTTCCAGGCGCTTTTACCAAGGCAATCGCTCATCCATAAAAAAACGTTAGTTTTTAAGCAATTAAATGCAAAAGAGGGGTTGACACAGAGCTTTGGAGAAAGAATAATGCGCGCCTCGGATGGCTACGTAGCTCAGCTGGTTAGAGCATAGCATTCATAATGCTGGGGTCCGGGGTTCAAGTCCCTGCGTAGCCACCACCTATTTCTAGGGTCTAGCTTCGGCTAGACCCTTTTTTATTGTCTGCGAAAAATTTCCATAAAAAAGCCCGCTACATTGCGGGCCTTTTTAAGCCTTTGCCACTTAAGCGCCTGTAGCTCCTACTGCACGCAGGTTAGCTACAGGCCTAGCCTTTACCGCCCGCAAATCCTTGAGGAACTTGTCACGCCAGGAGGCCAGATCATTCTTGCGGATAATCCGCATCATGTCCTCATAGCGATCCTTACGCTCCTGTAGCGGCATACTAATGGCGCGATCAAGGGCTTCGGCCATGCCCACCACATCGTAAGGGTTCACAATAAGCGCCGAGTTGAGCTCACGGGCTGCCCCTGCAAAACGCGAGAGTACCAATACGCCAGGATCTTCTGGATCCTGCGCAGCCACATATTCTTTGGCTACCAGATTCATACCATCTCGCAGCGGCGTTACCAGACCAATATCAGCAGAGCGGAACAGCCCCATGACGGTACGGCGGTCATAGCTCTTGTTCAGATAACGAATCGGTGTCCAATCCAGCTCGGAGAAGCGACCATTGATATGGCCCGCCTGGGACTCAAGCTGTTGACGAATATGCTGATAGGTTTTCACATCGGAGCGAGAGGTCGGTGCGATCTGAACAAACTGCACCCGCTTGCGGTGCTCAGGAAACCGTTCCAAAAGCTTTTCATAAGCGCAAAAGCGCTCCACCAGCCCTTTTGAATAATCAAGACGGTCCACGCTAACAATCGTCTTATAAGGCACACCTTCGATACTGCGCGAGATGAAGTTACGGCGTGCGCGGTAGGATTCGGCTTGCTTGATAATATCGTCCGGTACAGTACCGATCGGATAGACCTCGGCACGGAAGTTATGGCCATACGCCGTAAGGCTGCCATCGCTCTCCAGCACGCCACGAACCTCGCGTGTAATGTAATCCTGGAATGCCAGCTTGTCCGTTTCCGTCTGAAAGCCCACCACATCATAGAAGCACAACGTCTTAAGCAGCTCATTGTGCGGCGGAATGGCTGTCAGGATTTCAGGCGCCGGGAACGGTGTGTGCAGGAAGAACCCGATACGGTTGCGGATACCGATCATCTGACAGGCTTCCGCAAAGGGAATCAGGTGGTAATCATGCACCCAAATGATATCGTCAGGCTTTAACAGAGGCTTGAGACGCTCTGCCATAGCTGCGTTGACGCGACGGTAACCATCGTACTCTTCCCGGCTGTAGCGCGAGAGATCGACACGATAGTGAAAAACCGGCCACAGCGTTGCATTGGCAAAGCCGCGGTAATACTGATCATAGTCACGCTTGTTGAGCGCGAAGGTATGATAGGTGATGTTATCGTGTGTCTCGTTCTTGCCGGGCGGCACTTCCTCATTGGAAACATCGCCATTCCAGCCCAGCCAGATACCGCCTGACTGCCGCAATGCGTCGAGCACGCCTACTGCCAATCCTCCCGACGGAGCCTTTCCCGGTTCAATGGGTGCTACACGGTTAGAAACTACCACCAAACGGCTCATCTTCAATCCTCTTGTTCTACGCGTGCATTACCGGCTTGTTCTGCCAGGCCGCACAGCCAATCGGCCACAGCTTCGACCGACTCCAGTCGTTGCTGCGCCACAGTCGAGCCTTCTCCGATTTTGATGGAAAGGCCTCCCATTTCATTGATGACTTCAAAGCCAGCCTCGTCGGTCAGGTCGTCACCGAGAAAGACAGGGACTCGTCCATCGAAGGGTGCCTCACGCATGAAGGTACGTATCACCGCGCCCTTGCTCGCGCCTTTAGGCTTAAGTTCAAACACGCTTTTGCCGGGCTGCAACGTCAGCTGCTGCGGATAACGCTCAACCAGAGTTTCGGCAATCCGCCGCGCTTCATCTTCCAGCTCAGGCGCCTGACGATAATGCAGCGCAAACGCCATGCCTTTGCTTTCCAGATAGAGCGTAGGATGCGATTCAATGGCAGCGCCAAGCTCTGCGCCTACGCGCGCCAGCAGATCAGCGTCGAGCGCCAGACGATGCATCTGGCCTGAATAATCGCGGCGCTCGGCACCATGAATGCCTCCGGCTGGCAATTGCAACGGCTTGACCAGATGGTCAATATCATCGATTCGGCGTCCAGACACTACCGCGACAGGAATGCCTGCCTGGGTAAGCGTATGAATTGAAGAAAGCGTTTTTTCAGGAATAAAAACCTGTTCCGGGCGGGACTGTAGGGCAGCAAGCGTTCCGTCCAAGTCGAGAAAAAAAGCGCAGCGTTGAAGAGGTACGGGTAATTCGATCTCTGAATTCATCATGTACGCTCTGACTGTGAATTTTCATCATCGTTCGAAGGGTTTTCGACAACTCCTTGGCAGATCGAGCATAGGCGAACAAAAGGAATCCCGTCGCCTAAATGGGGTCACACCAACATGACCCGACTGTATGGGATAGCCGAATCTCTTGAGGAGACGCTTATGAAAAAGCCTGATATGAACCGAGACCCTCTGCCCATCGACGATAACGAAGACCGCATGGGCGGCATGCAGGAATTGAACTTCAACGATGAGCTATTCCATGGCAAGGACCGAGGCCAGCAGACCGAAGAAGACTACGAAGGCCAGTTCCCCCCGGAGCGCGTCAGTGAAGCGGGCATGACGGAAGGCGAAACAGCCGATCACCACGTCACTCTGGATGACATGACGCCTGAAACCTTGTTGGACGACTCAGGCGCACGTAATCCGAATGAATATGGTGATGCATGGCCTGTCGACAAGGAGCTGACCGTAGTCAGTGACAGGGACATCGGCGGTGGCGTTGGCATGGACGAAGCCGAAATGGGCCGCGTCTTGCCGTTGGATGGTGAAAAATGGGACGGTAACCCGGACGAAGTCAACGAGGCCGACCAGCGCCGTGCCGAGAACTCAGCCGACCTGGATGCAACCGACCTTGATATTGAGCAGCCTGCTGATGATTTTGATCTGAACGAGAAGAAGCCAGGACATTAAGTCCTGGCTTAGTCCAGCAACGTGCACGCCATGACCAGGGCATCTTCTCGCCCGCCGGCGGCAGGATAGTAATCCCGACGACGGCCTATTTCATTGAAACCATAGCGTTCATAGAGTCGATAGGCCGCCTGGTTACTTTCGCGAACCTCAAGAAAGCACTCTCTGGCATCAGCCAGGCGAGCCTGCTTCATAAGGTGATCCAGGAGTTGGTAACCGAGGCCTTTACCCTGGCTTTCCGGCTTCACGGTGATGTTCAACAGATGGGCCTCATCCAGAATGACATTGATCACACCGTGTCCCACTTGCTGCTCACCTTCAAACATTACCCAGCAGTTATAGGACTTAAGGCCGTCCAGAAAAATACCGCGTGTCCATGGGTGACTAAAGGCAGCATATTCAATCTTGAGAACAGCATTGAGATCGGCTTCGGTCATCGGCCGAAAATGAATGGAATCGCTCATCTAACATCTGTCCAACGGGGGCGGATACGCTGCATGGCACGCCATACATCAGTTTTTAGGCGGGGTTGCTCCATGAGGGCTTCAAGCCCCGGAATGACCCAGGCAGAACCGAGACTATCCAGTTGGATTTCCTGGCATTCGATTTTCACATCATCGCTTGAAACAAAGCGAGCGGCGGCGCTACCAACCAACCAGAGGCAATCGCAGGTTTCGGTTTCCAATTGAGAGGCCACAACACTCTGCACAAAAGTTCGCGCCTCGGCAGGCCCTTGATCAAGCGCTGCATTGGCCAGTAACGGCCAGCGAATAGGCTCACCCAATGACTGGGGGCTGTCAGGCAGACCAGCCGCATGCAGCATGTTTCTGAGGAGTACATAGGCAGGATCGCGTCCTGCCAGGGAAGCGCCTGCAGGTAGATCAACCAGCAGAAGGCAAGATCCGGCTCGCAGTAATTGCAGGGAAAAGCGAGGCGGCGCTTCTCGCTTGATCGGCTCAGGACGAGATTCAGACTCAGGCGGCGTGGCGACCTTGGCCGAAGAAACAGTAGGACGCTCCGGCCGAACCAGCTTTGCAGCCGGCGCCTCCACCTTGGGGGCTGGCCGAGCGACAGCCAGTGCTGGCTCCTCGGGCAAGACAGTTGGATCGACATATACCAGCAATTCCGGACGGGAAGGTGCAGCAAAAGGCAGCGTCGTTCGTGGCAGCCAGACGTCTATCTGCATGGCGCGCAGATACGCGCGGCGCCGATCTTCGGCCATCATTGGCAGCATTCCGTCAGCAACAAAAAAGTCATACGGCTCATCATAGATCAGCGCCGCAGCGGACGCTGTAAAAAGACCAATTATCGCGCGCCTTGCTACCTGACGGAAAGGCCAAAGCGTACTCATTACGCAAACTGGCCGACCACATGTCAAAGCTGATCCTTTAGCCTAGGGCCATACAGTACAATTGACTCTTTTGTGCAAACGGCCCCGTCATGATCGATCCCAAGCGCGTTCTTCGCGCACTTGCCGAACATTGGGCGCAGCTGGACCCACTGTGCGAGCACTTCGACAGCGGCACGCTGAGCCTTGTAGAACTCCGCACTCGGCTTGGAGCCCAGCTACCTGACAGCACGCCAGCCGATATCACGGCACTACTCGATGCGTGGATCCGCCTGGATATTCTGGTCCCGGTTGCCAAGAGCCCCAACCGTTTCGAGCTTAACGCACAGATTCATGATTTCCTGGCCTACCTGCGCCGCGAACACCGCCTGGGTCTATGCCTTGAAATAGAAGCCTACCTGCGCCACCTGGAACGGCTTGCCGCTCATATCCAGGACGCTTTCGAAGCACGAGACAGCAATGAGCTGGCCCGACAGCTGCGCCTTTTGGATATGCGTGTACGGGACGTCCTGAAAAAGCTGAGTAACGACGAGCACGCCCTTGTAGGGGTCGCCGAGCGGGCCAAGACCAGTGATCGTCAGATCCCGTTGCGCCAGCGTTACGCCGAAGTCCTGGCTACCTGGGACGAATATGTCGAACCCATGATTCAGCTCGTCTCGGCCGATGGCATCTTCGAGAAAGGCGTCAATCGGGTCGAGCACGTCCTGTTACGCCTGATGGGTGAGCAACATCGCCTAGGAAAGCTGGTCGATGATGATCTGCTGCTGCGCACCCATGCCCGAATCCTTGAAATGCAGACAACGGCCCAACTCTCGCTGCGCCGTGCACGTGAGCTGCTACTGCCGCTACGTGAAGAAGCCCGCCGCCACAATGCCATTACTCGTGGCGCGGCCCTGGCGTTGGCCGCTATACGCCGTAAAGGTCTGGATGCCGTTCCGCAGACAGCTATTCCCCTCTTCAGTCGCCCCCAGAGCGTCTTCCTGGGTACAGCCGCTCAGGTGGAAAGCTATGTATACGCCCTGGCACGCTTCGAGCCCAAGCCAGCGCAATTTCCCAAGGCAAGCGAGTCACGCAAGGAAACCACGAAGCCCAAGGCACCTCGTACCGCCCGTGAAATGCTGGATCGCTGCGAAAATGCCCTGCCTATGCCGGACCTCATGATCTGGCTACTCGAACAGGAGCCTGAAGGCGCCACCGACGAGCTCCTGTACTGGTTCTCTCGTCTCTCCCGCGACAGCCGCTTCCAGCGCGAGCGTCTGCCGCGCCGTGATTACGATACTGCCGAGCACCAGGTCAGCCTGTGCTCTTTCGCCCTCTCCGCCCGAGATACTGCGAGCACCACTCATGCACATTGATTTAACTGAACTCTCCTTGCTTGCGCCGATTTTCCGCGAGCTGCTCAAGGGCTTTCATATCAGCCGCCGCGAGCCCGAGCTATACGCACAACTGTCCAACCTTCAGGATGCCTATCGAACCCTCTTCAAGGCGCTGGGCTTCGAGCTTGTTTGCGATACACGTGGTTTTTATTACTTCGTGCCTGAACAAATGGGCGCCCAGGTAAACAAGACGGCCCAGCGCTTGGCGCTGTTCACGTTCATCATGGTCGAGCATCTGGCGGATCAGGGTCGTGATCCGCTCAGCGTTCTGGATGGCGGCAGCTTAGGTCGTGACGAATTGCCGGCCCTGTTGGAAAAGTACCGAGACCTGTTCCTGCAGGCTGAAGTACAAACGCAAGATGAGCTGGAGGAAAAAATTCTGCGCCGCCTGACCCAGCTTGGCTTTGCTTCGGAAGACAATGGTATCTATCGCTTCCTACCGCCCATGCACCGCTTTTTGGACGTCTGCCTGGCAGTTCAGCAGGACCGGGATCTGGCCGCCACGCTCCACAGTGATCTGCCCTTGCCCGCCCCCGAATTGCTTGATGACGATATCGACGCCTTGACGACACTTGATGAGGAGGACGAGCTGGCCCGAGCCGTCGCAGAAGAACGCGCTTACCAGGAGACCGACGCATGAGCCTGACCCGTTACGGCATCCGCCGCTTTGCCCTGCTCAATACAGCGGGTTACAGCTTGGGGCTTTTTCCGCTTGAACATCCGTTGTCAGTCTACGGCGCCAACAACCTGGGCAAGAGCGCCTCAATCAATGCGCTTCAGTTTCCTATCCTGGCGCGCATGTCTGACATGAGCTTTGGCAAGTACAACCTCGAGCAATCACGCAAGTTCTACTTCGCTACCGACACCAGTTACATCCTGGTAGAGCTTTCCCTGCCCCACGGACCCCATGTGATTGGTGTAGTAGGCCGAGGGCCGGGAGGCGGTTTTGGTCATCAGTTCTTTGCTTACGCTGGCGAGCTGGATCTGGCTCACTACCAGAAAAACGGCACCTGCCTAAGACAACGCGAGCTGTTCAAGAATCTGGAGCGAGAAGGCATCAAGGCTTACGAGGTCAAACCCGAGGAGCTAAGGCGTCTTCTGGTTGGCGGCCATACCTCCATTCCTCTGGACCTGACGCTGATCCCTCTGCGCTCCACCAGTGAACAAAGCCTCAAGACCTTCCGGGCCTTGTTTATCAACCTGCTTCACATGCGTGAAATCACGGCGGCCAAGCTCAAGCAGTTATTCCTCGATGCCTTCGAGCACAGCCTGCGCTCCGGCAGTGTCGACTATATCGCCGCCACTGAAGAAGCCTTCCGCGACGTACGTCGTATGGAACAGGACTATCAGGCTCTGGTTGCAGCCGGCCCGCTGATAGAAGCCCTGGCCAATGGTGTTCAGCAACGCGAACGGCTGCGCGGTAAACTGCACCGCCTTTCGCCGTTGCTGGATGCACTTCTCGGTGCGTGGCAAACCTATTCCGAAGATCGCCGCGATGAGCTGGTCAGCCAGGCCGAACACTTGCGCAGCGAACAAGATCGCCTGCAGAACACTCAGCGTAACAGTACCCAGGAAATGATGCGTCTGGAGCGCCAGCTCAGCGAGATCCAGCGTTGGCTGGGTGAGATGGCCGCCCTGAAGAACCGCTTTACCCTGGTTGAATCTGCCGCTCAGCTCGAGCAGAACCTCATGACTGCCAAAGACGCGCATGATGAGCTGGCCGGCGCCCTATCCCAGTCAAGACAGTTCAGCAGTGGCGATCTTGACGAGCGTGTCCGTGACCTTGAAAGGCGTCTTAAATCGATCGCTCAGCAATTGGATCACGCGGATAACAACAGCTATGCGCGCCTACGTGAGGAGTTTTCGCAGCAGGATGTTGATCGGCTGATGCGCCTGTTTAATGGCGCATTGTTCAGCCTGCCTTTGGGTGAACAGGGCATCCGTCTGGATGATACCCAATGGATAAAGACACTTAGCACTGTACTTGATGGCTTCAACGGGGATCGCTTCGAGGCTCCAGGCCTCTCGATAGACCTTTCATCCATTGATCCTCCAACCTTGCAGGCGTTGGCTGACCGCGCTGCACTACGCGACCAGCGTGATCGTCTGGAACGCGAACTCAAGCAGCTCAAGACCCAACAAGCCGTTGCCGCTGATCGCGTCTTGAGCAAGGCGCAGTCCGATAAGCTCTATCAGGAAGTACTGGATGCTCAAAAAGCTCTGGAAGACTTCCGTCGCTATCAAACCCTTGCTGCCCAGGAGGATGAAAAACTCGAGCAGCTGGCTCAACTCGAAGCCTCCCAGGACGAGCTCAAGCGCTCAAGCGATGCATTTACTGAACGTGTTCAGCAGGTTTCCGTAAAGCTTCAGCTGATCGCACGCCAACTGGCCGATCTGGAAGCCAAGCAACGTACCCTGGACGACTCTCTGCGTCGCCGGCAGCTTCTTCCTAGCGATCTTCCCCAGGGAATTCCCTTCATGGAATCAGTGGATGACTCGCTGGATAACCTGCTGCCCCTGCTTAACGACTATCAAGACACCTGGCAAGCCTTGCAGCGTATCGATACACAAATCGACGCCCTCTATGCCCAGGTTCGCCTCAAAGGAGTCGCCAAGTTTGACAACGAAGACGACCCGGAGCGCCGACTGACCCTACTCGTCAATGCCTACGCCCATCGCCAGGACGAAGCACTGACGCTGGCCAAAGCTCGTCGCGCCGCTGTGACCGATATTGCCCGTACGCTGCGTAACATCCGTAACGACTACGACAACCTGGAGCATCAGCTGGGACTCTTCAACCGAGAAATCAACCGCCGTCAGGTTTCGAACCTGGAAAGCTTTCGCATTGCTCTCGCGCCAAACAAGGACGCGCTCAAGCACATCGATCAGATCATTCACAGCGCAAGCCAATATGAAGAGGGCGAAACGCTTTCTGTTTTCGATCTTACCCAAAGCGCCGAGCAGGACGCCAAGAACGAAGAGGCCAAGGAATATCTTGCTCGCCTGGTTGCAGCCAACCATAACCAGCTGGGCCTGAAAGATCTGTTCGAACTGGCCTTTGAAATTACCAAGGTCGGTGGCCAACCGATCATTCATACCGATATTGACGGTGCAGCCTCAAACGGCACGACCATGACCATCAAGGCACTGACCAACATGTACCTGCTCCTGCACTTGATGGATCGTGAACAAGCCAGCCGCATACGTCTGCCCTACTATCTCGACGAAGCCGCGGACATTGACGAACGCAATCAGATGGCCCTGATCGAGACGAGCCGCCAGCTAGGCTTTGTGCCCATCCTGGCCAGCGTAAAGCCTCAGGTAGCCGCCCACGTGGCGATAGACCTTGAGGGCGGCAGCAGTCCGAATGGTATTTATATCGATGAGGATGACTGGAAATACATTCACCGCAAGGAAGAATCGGCCGCGCCTGCAATAACGGAGACGCTTGAAGAGGAACAGGCTTAGGCCTGTTCCTCTTAATTTGCGTTACCCAATTTGATCTTCGGCGACCAGCCCTGCCACTCAGGCTCTACTTCATCAAACAGAACAAACGTCTGGCCTGGCAGGGCCTGTTTACCCATATCCTGTTCAGGCGTGGCAAAGGCAATTCCGCCTTCTAGAAGAGCCTCAAACGAATTGCTGCGTAGCTTCACACCTCTAAACAGGCTGGCATCCACCGCAACACCACTCGCATTCCAGAACCGCGTTCCGGCATGTATTAAAGGAGCATAACGTGGCTCGATCAGAATATGTACCAGTACACGGTTGGCCTCGCTACTCAACTCCAGGCGCGTAACCTTGCCTACCGGTATTTCCTTATAGCTCACCTCAACGCCTGGCTTAAGCGAACCACGTCGAGAAGCGCTGAGGACCAGATGCAGCCCCGGCTCTTTGTCCAACGTGTTAGGTGGCTCGGGTAGAACATCGAAACGGGTCTTGGCGACACCTACACGAGCAGCTGGTGAGACTTCGATATAGCGTCCGGTTACCAGCGTACCAAGATTCTCCGTTCTCAAGAGCCCCAGTTCGGGCTTTACCACCCAGAATTGAGCACCCGAGCTGGCAATACGGTCTTCCGCGTCGGTCACGCGAACCTTGACCCTTACACTTGCCAAATCATCTGCCAGCTCGACATCTTCTACCTGCCCCACCTTCAAACCACGGAAATTAAGTGGAGTTCCAGGCTTCATGCCTTCGCCGTTATCCATACGCAGCTCAATCAGTGTGCCTTTACGTATCGCCTCATCCTGATCCTTGAACAGCGAAAAACGATGTGCATCACCTACACGTTTGGCTTTTAGATCCGGCGTAGAAAATGCAATCCCGCCAGCAATCAACGTTTGCAGCGACTCGCTTTTGACCTGAACACCATTTAGATTACCGGTAAGCGTCACGCCGCTGGCATTCCAAAAGCGAGTTGAAGAGTTGATAAGAGACGCGTATTCAGGCTCGACATGTATACCGATAACAACCCTCTGTTGATCGCGAGACAGCTGATAGCTTTGCACGCTTCCCACTTGCATTTGCCGATAGAGAATCGGGCTTCCAATATCAATTGAATTCAAACGATCACTGAACAGAACCAAGTGCAGACCAGGCGCATCCGTGTTCAATGGAGGCGCTTTGGAACGAATCGTGAACTCGCGAGCGGGACGTCCGTGCTTGGCAAACCGCACGGCAAGGTAATTTCCTTTTACCAAGGCCTCGATTCCCGTTACGCCTGCCAGTGAAATCGAAGGCTTGACCGTCCAGAACTCACTGCCCGCATTCATGAGCGATTCGGTGCGAGGATCCATCATCAACTCGGCAGTAGCACCAGTATAGTCCTCATTCATGCTCAAGGCTCTCATGGTACCTACTTGCACACCATTGAACATGACAGGCGTGCGTCCCGGATTCAGCCCTGCAACGTCGCGCACATGCAGAACCACCTTGTAACCCGCCTCGGCAGCCTCATAATCGCTATACAGCTTGAAAGGAGAGCTATTGGTAGGTGGACTGTCTTCATGGTTTCCAGGCGTGAAGAAGGCAATCCCGCCCGCCGCAAGACTTACGATCGACTCACTATGCACCTTGAAGCCGTCAAGCCCACCGGAAACACTGATACCGCTGGCGTTATAAAAGCGGGTATGTTTGCGGACAAGGTGCGCATATTCTTCACGGACATGAAGCTTGACCTCGACAACTCGAGGATCGCTGCCTAGCTGATACCCTTCTACCTGCCCAACTTCCAGCTGCCTGTAATAGACAGGGCTACCCTGTATAAGAGAACCTAATCGTTCGGCTTTGAGCGTAAGGTGCAGGCCGGGCAAATTACTGGTTAATGGTGGAGGATCGCGCAATGCCACAAAATCCCGTGCAGCCTCTCCGCCGCCAGGCTGAATTGCAATGTACTGCCCAGAGACAAGGGTTTCCAAGCCGGTTACACCTGCTAACGACACGCGGGGTTTCACCAGCCAGAAACGTGTTTCAGAACGCAGGTATTTCTCGGCATCCTTGTTGATATTGATCGTAGCGATAACTCCCCGGCTATCCTCTGTGACCTTGATGTGACTTACCTTACCCAGAGAGATACCTTTATAAAGCACCTCTGTTCGATCAACACTAATACCTTCCCCATCATCAAAGCGGATCGTGGCTTGCGTTCCAGACTCGTTATAAGCCTTCCACCCCAACCAGGCAGCAATGGCCAAGGCAATCAGTGGTAACACCCAAAGGGCAGACCAACGTGAGGCAGGACGTATTACAGGCTGGGGCAAATCACTCATCGTTATTCTCTGAGCAGGCGTGATCCCAGATCAATCGAGGATCAAAAGTCTTTGCAGCAAGCATGGTCAAAATTACTACAGCTGCGAAAGCGATCGCGCCGGGATTGGCATCCACGTTGGCAAAATTGCCGAAATTGACCAGGGTTACCAAAATTGCGATTACGAAGATATCAAGCATGGACCAGCGTCCAATCCACTCGATAAAACGGAACAGAAACATGCGTTGCCGAGCGCGCATTGCTCTTTTGCGCTGGACGGAAATCAACAGCCAGGCCAGTCCAATAAGTTTGAATGTTGGAACAACAATGCTGGCGACAAAGACAACTGCAGCAATAGGAATCATCCCGTTGTTAATCAAGTCAATGATGCCAGAGATGATGGTTGACGGTTCGCCCTTGCCAAGATAGCTCACCGTCATGATGGGCAAAAGGTTTGCCGGAACATAACAGATAGCGGCGGCAACCAGTAGCGCCCAGCTCCTCGATATGCTCCTGGGAACACGGAGGTAAAGAGCCGCTCCGCAACGACTGCAAGAGTTGGCAGGCTTGTTTAACTTATGACATTCACGGCATACCCATAGGCCTTGATCAACGGCCCGCATGACCAGACTCCACCTCTATTTCCTGCCATAACTGCTGGGGTGACATAAGCGAGTCCAGCCAGACCTGGATAAGCAGTAGAGCCGTAAAGCAAAACAAACCCACACCCAGACTTAATTCGGCTACATCGCCAACTTTGACCATCGCAACCAGGATGCCTAACAAGTAGATCTCCCACATTCCCCACTCACGAAGATGCTGATAGCACCTTAGCAATAAGATATCTGTTGATCTGATTGAAGGTCGCTTAAGGCTGATAAGGACCAACAACTGACAAATCAGTTTAATGAGAGGAATAAATAGGCTACACGAGAGTACAAGTGAAGCAATGATCGTCATGTCTGCTTTATAGAGCGCTATGACTGCACTCCAGACAGTGTCACATGTCTGTTGCCCGAACATTTTAAGCTTCATGATGGGCAGGAAATTAGCAGGCATAAAAAGCAGCAAAGCAGTCACGACCAAAGCGAGCCCCTTGTCAACCACTCGCCTTTTAAAGTGATAAAGCTCATAGCCGCATCTTGAGCACAATATCTTGTGCTCAGTTTCTACTGCTAGTGTGACCTTTTGCATTAAAAGATCACACTCAGGACAAGCGATCAACGTATCAGGATCATGTGATATATGTGGATTAAGAAGATCTGACATCGGCCTAGATTACCTGATAAATATATTCATCAGCCGATCATTCTGGCAGTGATAAGCAGCATATTGGAAGTTTTCCTGCCACAAAAGCAAAACCCCCGGGCGGTTAGGCCTGGGGGTTTTGGGTATAGGTGCTTGACGATGACCTACTCTCACATGGGGAAACCCCACACTACCATCGGCGATGCATCGTTTCACTTCTGAGTTCGGAAAGGGATCAGGTGGTTCCAACGCTCTATGGTCGTCAAGCAATTCGGGTGGGGAACCGGTGTCTAGTCGTTTCCCCGAATGGGTATGTGATCGGTATTTGCGGTTCAACCAAGCTTTCGGCTGGTCTTTACCAAACAACAGATTGTTTGGGTGTTATATGGTCAAGCCTCACGGGCAATTAGTATCGGTTAGCTCAACGCCTCACAGCGCTTACACACCCGACCTATCAACGTTGTAGTCTTCAACGGCCCTTTAGGAAGCTCAAGGCTCCAGTGAGATCTCATCTTGAGGCAAGTTTCCCGCTTAGATGCTTTCAGCGGTTATCTTTTCCGAACATAGCTACCCGGCAATGCCACTGGCGTGACAACCGGAACACCAGAGGTTCGTCCACTCCGGTCCTCTCGTACTAGGAGCAGCCCCTCTCAAATCTCAAACGTCCACGGCAGATAGGGACCGAACTGTCTCACGACGTTCTAAACCCAGCTCGCGTACCACTTTAAATGGCGAACAGCCATACCCTTGGGACCGGCTTCAGCCCCAGGATGTGATGAGCCGACATCGAGGTGCCAAACACCGCCGTCGATATGAACTCTTGGGCGGTATCAGCCTGTTATCCCCGGAGTACCTTTTATCCGTTGAGCGATGGCCCTTCCATACAGAACCACCGGATCACTAAGACCTACTTTCGTACCTGCTCGACGTGTCTGTCTCGCAGTCAAGCGCGCTTTTGCCTTTATACTCTGCGACCGATTTCCGACCGGTCTGAGCGCACCTTCGTACTCCTCCGTTACTCTTTAGGAGGAGACCGCCCCAGTCAAACTGCCCACCATACACTGTCCTCGATCCGGATAACGGACCAGAGTTAGAACCTCAAGCATGCCAGGGTGGTATTTCAAGGATGGCTCCACGAGAACTGGCGTCCTCGCTTCAAAGCCTCCCACCTATCCTACACAAGCAGGCTCAAAGTCCAGTGCAAAGCTACAGTAAAGGTTCACGGGGTCTTTCCGTCTAGCCGCGGATACACTGCATCTTCACAGCGATTTCAATTTCACTGAGTCTCGGGTGGAGACAGCGCCGCCATCGTTACGCCATTCGTGCAGGTCGGAACTTACCCGACAAGGAATTTCGCTACCTTAGGACCGTTATAGTTACGGCCGCCGTTTACCGGGGCTTCGATCAAGAGCTTCGCTTGCGCTAACCCCATCAATTAACCTTCCGGCACCGGGCAGGCGTCACACCCTATACGTCCACTTTCGTGTTTGCAGAGTGCTGTGTTTTTAATAAACAGTCGCAGCGGCCTGGTATCTTCGACCGGCATGGGCTTACGGAGCAAGTCCTTCACCCTCACCGGCGCACCTTCTCCCGAAGTTACGGTGCCATTTTGCCTAGTTCCTTCACCCGAGTTCTCTCAAGCGCCTTGGTATTCTCTACCCGACCACCTGTGTCGGTTTGGGGTACGATTTCTAATTACCTGAAGCTTAGAGGCTTTTCCTGGAAGCATGGCATCAACCACTTCCTCTTCATAAGAAGAGTCGTCATCAGCTCTCGGCCTTAACTGTCCGGATTTACCTAAACAGTCAGCCTACCGCCTTAAACTTGGACAACCAACGCCAAGCTGGCCTAGCCTTCTCCGTCCCCCCATCGCAGTAATTAGAAGTACAGGAATATTAACCTGTTTCCCATCGACTACGCCTTTCAGCCTCGCCTTAGGGGTCGACTCACCCTGCGTCGATTAACGTTGCGCAGGAACCCTTGGTCTTTCGGCGTGCGAGTTTTTCACTCGCATTGTCGTTACTCATGTCAGCATTCGCACTTCTGATACCTCCAGCAAGCTTCTCAACTCACCTTCACAGGCTTACAGAACGCTCCTCTACCGCTCATCTTGCGATGAACCCGTAGCTTCGGTGTGTAGTTTGAGCCCCGTTACATCTTCCGCGCAGGCCGACTCGACTAGTGAGCTATTACGCTTTCTTTAAAGGGTGGCTGCTTCTAAGCCAACCTCCTAGCTGTCTAAGCCTTCCCACATCGTTTACCACTTAACTACAACTTTGGGACCTTAGCTGACGGTCTGGGTTGTTTCCCTTTTCACGACGGACGTTAGCACCCGCCGTGTGTCTCCCATGCTTGCACTTCTGGGTATTCGGAGTTTGCATCGGTTTGGTAAGTCGGGATGACCCCCTAGCCGAAACAGTGCTCTACCCCCCAGAGTGATACATGAGGCGCTACCTAAATAGCTTTCGAGGAGAACCAGCTATCTCCGAGCTTGATTAGCCTTTCACTCCGATCCACAAGTCATCCCCTGCCTTTTCAACGGAAGTGGGTTCGGTCCTCCAGTCAGTGTTACCTAACCTTCAACCTGCTCATGGATAGATCGCCCGGTTTCGGGTCTATACCCAGCGACTAAAACGCCCTATTAAGACTCGCTTTCGCTACGCCTTCCCTATACGGTTAAGCTTGCCACTGAATATAAGTCGCTGACCCATTATACAAAAGGTACGCAGTCACCCAACAAAGTGGGCTCCCACTGCTTGTACGCATACGGTTTCAGGTTCTATTTCACTCCCCTCTCCGGGGTTCTTTTCGCCTTTCCCTCACGGTACTGGTTCACTATCGGTCAGTCAGTAGTATTTAGCCTTGGAGGATGGTCCCCCCATATTCAGACAACGTTTCACGTGCGCCGTCCTACTCGATTTCACTCAAAAGATCCTTTCACCTACGGGGCTATCACCCACTATGGCCGCACTTTCCAGAGCGTTCGGTTAAAATCAATTGAGCTTAAGGGCTAGTCCCCGTTCGCTCGCCACTACTTAGGGAATCTCGGTTGATTTCTTTTCCTCAGGGTACTTAGATGTTTCAGTTCCCCTGGTTCGCCTCTCACACCTATGGATTCAGTGTGAGATACCTGACTTATGTCAGGTGGGTTCCCCCATTCAGAGATCTCCGGATCACAGTCTATTTGCCGACTCCCCGAAGCTTATCGCAGGCTATCACGTCTTTCATCGCCTCTGACTGCCAAGGCATCCACCGTATGCGCTTATTCACTTGACCATATAACCCCAAAGAATCTGAAGTTATGTTTGGTTTGGAACACGACATTCGCCGAAAACTTGCGCTTGAACTCGCAAATTTACCTTGACCACATAGTCTGCAGTGAAACAGCCTATGTGTTCGTACTTCTATCACATACCCAAATTTTTAAAGAACAGTCTGAAAACAAAGTTCAGAAGTCAATGCTCCGACCCAACCCTTAGGGGGGGGGGGGTAAGCACTCAGTTCTGAGCTTTAACGCGGTGTTAGATGGTGGAGCCAAGGAGGATCGAACTCCTGACCTCCTGCGTGCAAAGCAGGCGCTCTCCCAGCTGAGCTATGGCCCCATCGATTGGTGGGTCTGGGCAGATTCGAACTGCCGACCTCACCCTTATCAGGGGTGCGCTCTAACCAACTGAGCTACAGACCCAATCGTCTAACGCTTGAGTCTTGACTCATCTCGCGTCTTTATTTCAGTGAATCAAGCAATTCGTGTGGGAGCTTATGCCAAAGCTGGGATCTATCGATTAAGGAGGTGATCCAGCCGCAGGTTCCCCTACGGCTACCTTGTTACGACTTCACCCCAGTCATGAATCACACCGTGGTAACCGTCCTCCCGAAGGTTAGACTAGCTACTTCTGGTGCAACCCACTCCCATGGTGTGACGGGCGGTGTGTACAAGGCCCGGGAACGTATTCACCGTGACGTTCTGATTCACGATTACTAGCGATTCCGACTTCACGCAGTCGAGTTGCAGACTGCGATCCGGACTACGATCGGTTTTATGGGATTAGCTCCACCTCGCGGTTTGGCAACCCTTTGTACCGACCATTGTAGCACGTGTGTAGCCCAGGCCGTAAGGGCCATGATGACTTGACGTCATCCCCACCTTCCTCCGGTTTGTCACCGGCAGTCTCCTTAGAGTGCCCACCATGATGTGCTGGTAACTAAGGACAAGGGTTGCGCTCGTTACGGGACTTAACCCAACATCTCACGACACGAGCTGACGACAGCCATGCAGCACCTGTGTCAGAGTTCCCGAAGGCACCAATCCATCTCTGGAAAGTTCTCTGCATGTCAAGGCCTGGTAAGGTTCTTCGCGTTGCTTCGAATTAAACCACATGCTCCACCGCTTGTGCGGGCCCCCGTCAATTCATTTGAGTTTTAACCTTGCGGCCGTACTCCCCAGGCGGTCAACTTATTGCGTTAGCTGCGCCACTAAAGTCTCAAGGACCCCAACGGCTAGTTGACATCGTTTACGGCGTGGACTACCAGGGTATCTAATCCTGTTTGCTCCCCACGCTTTCGCACCTCAGTGTCAGTATCAGTCCAGGTGGTCGCCTTCGCCACTGGTGTTCCTTCCTATATCTACGCATTTCACCGCTACACAGGAAATTCCACCACCCTCTACCGTACTCTAGCCAGGCAGTTTTGGATGCAGTTCCCAGGTTGAGCCCGGGGATTTCACATTCAACTTACCAAGCCACCTACGCGCGCTTTACGCCCAGTAATTCCGATTAACGCTTGCACCCTCTGTATTACCGCGGCTGCTGGCACAGAGTTAGCCGGTGCTTATTCTGCTGGTAACGTCAAAGCTGCAACGTATTAGGTTACAACCCTTCCTCCCAGCTTAAAGTGCTTTACGACCCGAGGGCCTTCTTCACACACGCGGCATGGCTGGATCAGGCTTTCGCCCATTGTCCAATATTCCCCACTGCTGCCTCCCGTAGGAGTCTGGACCGTGTCTCAGTTCCAGTGTGACTGATCATCCTCTCAGACCAGTTACGGATCGTCGCCTTGGTGAGCCGTTACCCCACCAACTAGCTAATCCGACCTAGGCTCATCTGATAGCGTGAGGTCCGAAGATCCCCCACTTTCTCCCGTAGGACGTATGCGGTATTAGCGTTCCTTTCGAAACGTTGTCCCCCACTACCAGGCAGATTCCTAGGCATTACTCACCCGTCCGCCGCTGAATCAGAGAGCAAGCTCTCCTCATCCGCTCGACTTGCATGTGTTAGGCCTGCCGCCAGCGTTCAATCTGAGCCATGATCAAACTCTTCAGTTCAAACATATCCGGGTTTTGAGAAAACCCTAAACTTGGCTCAGCAATCGCAAATAAACTCTCGAATTCACGAGTGTTACTTGTCTTGCTGATAATCTTGTCGATCCATCAGTCTTACAGCACAAGCACCCACACGAATTGCTTGATTCAACTTGTTAAAGAGCGGTTGGTTAAGACCTTGTCTCAACCGAGGCGCGCATTCTACGCTAACCTCTTGTCCTGTCAAGCTTTTTGTTCAACCGGTCTAACCAGCCGAACCGCTTGCCGGACCTGCCGGATCAGAAAACCTGTTCTGGCAGCGGGAGGCGTATTCTACACAAGCCCAGGGGCTTGTCAACTACCGCTTCCCTCTTTCCACTTCTGCCAGACCGGAGGCCTGACCTTGACTAAACAGCTAAGCCATTGATCTACAAGGCTTTTACTGTTCCGTTGCAGCGGAAGTGGGGCGCATTATAGGCCCCTCCGCTCACAGGTCAAGCTTTATTTGAACTACTCAGCTTTAAGAACAATGCGGGCAAATGCCTTCTTGCCTGCCTGACAAACATGAGTAGCACCCAACTTGAAGACAAAGCTTCGATCTACTACTTCACCATCAACCTTTACGCTACCTGCGTTCAGCAAATCACGTGCAGCAGCTGAGTTCTTTACCAGACCTGCGCGATTGAGCACTGCGGCTACGGGCATATCCTCCGCAGTCGTTAACGTTACCTCTGGAATTTCCTCTGGTAGCTCGCCGTCCTTCATGCGATTGCCAGCAGAACGGTGAGCGGTAGCAGCTGCCTCCTCACCATGGAACCGGGCAACGATCTCCTCGGCCAACTTGATCTTGATATCGCGCGGATTGGCACCCGCCTCCACATCATGGCGAAACGCTTCAATCTCACTCATCGCCCTAAAGCTTAAAAGCTCAAAATATCGCCACATCAGCGAGTCAGGCATTGAAACGATCTTATTGTACATAACGCCAGGCGCTTCCTGGATACCTATATAGTTGCCAAGCGACTTGGACATCTTCTTGACGCCATCCAGCCCCTCAAGCAAAGGCATGGTGAGAATGGACTGCGCCTCTTGGCCATAGGCACGCTGCAACTCGCGCCCCATTAACAGATTGAATTTCTGATCAGTTCCACCAAGCTCGACGTCTGCTTTCAATGCAACTGAGTCATAACCCTGAACCAAGGGGTACAAGAACTCATGAATGGCAATGGGTTGATTAGTCGCGTACCGCTTACTGAAATCGTCACGCTCAAGCATGCGTGCGACCGTGTACTGAGACGCCAGGCGGATAAAGTCAGCCGGTGTAAGCTTGTCCATCCAAGTAGAGTTAAACGCCACTTCAGTTTTCGCAGGATCCAATATCTTGAATACCTGTGCTTTATAGGTTTCGGCGTTTTCAAGAACCTGGTCACGCGTCAACGGCGGACGAGTCGTGCTTTTACCACTGGGATCGCCAATCATGCCTGTGAAGTCACCAATCAGGAAAATGACCTGATGACCCAGCTCCTGGAATTGACGTAGCTTATTGATCAGAACGGTATGGCCTAGATGAAGGTCTGGAGCTGTAGGATCAAAGCCTGCTTTGATACGCAACGGAGTCCCTTTCTCAAGCTTTGTAATGAGCTCAGATTCAACCAAAAGCTCGTCAGCTCCACGCTTGATCAGCGCTAACTGTTCTTCTACCGATTTCATTAGCCAATCCCGCTTAAATTAATGGCGCAACCATACAAGATCACCTGATAAAAACAAGATTTCCAGAAACATCTACCTATCAGGCACATATTGAAAATTATTAAGGGTTGTTCGGAACTTTATTTGATTATATTTTAGGCAGTTATTCATGCTCAAAAGCACCGCTACGTCATGACACAACCAACTCCAAAAAGCCCGTTGTATCCTAAAAGCCATATCCTGGCTGCTGGTGGGGTCGCTGCGCTTCTGAGTTTGGCTCTGCTGGTGTTTCCTTCTCGCGATGTCGAGGCAAAGAAAACGCTCGTTAATATGGATATTCAGAATAGTGCTGAGCGCATTATTCAAGAAAAGGATGACCTTCGACAGCTAAGCACTCTCTCAGAGCCTGAAGCGTCCGCAACTGAAAGTCCGTTCGCCAATATTCCTGAGTCAACCGAAACGGCTCAAGAACCCAACTCAGCGGAACCCTCTTCTACCGAAAGCCTTGCCTCAGTTGACCCTCAGTGGAAAGTCGAAACTGTTAAAAATGGCGACACGCTTTCCACATTATTCTCGGCAGCCGGTTTGTCAGCAAACGTGCTGCAAGACGTTTTAAATAGCGACAAAGAAGCCAAAGCCCTTAGCCGAATTCACATAGGCCAAAAGCTCGAATTCAAGGTATCTCAGACCGGTGACCTGCTCGGCTTTCGAAGCAAGCCAAACGCCTTGGAAACCATCACGATCTCCAAAGCTGAAGGTGGTTATGACTTTAAGCGTGAAATAGCGCAGCCTGATGTTGAAAAGGCTTATGCACGCGGCGTTATTGATAGCTCTCTATTTACAGCTGGCCGACGCGCCGGCCTATCCCATGACATGATCATGTCACTGGCCAACGTATTCGCCTATGATATTGACTTCGCACTGGATATACGAGAAGGCGACGAATTCGAGGTCATCTACGAAAAGAAGGTGGTCGATGGAAAGCGTGTCGGCAACGGCAATATTCTAGCGGCGCGCTTCACCAACCGCGGTAAAACCTTTACCGCAGTCCGCTATACCAGCAAGCAAGGCACTACGAATTACTACACGGCTGACGGTAGCAGCATGCGTAGGGCATTTATTCGTACTCCAGTAGAGTTTACCCGTATCAGCTCCCGCTTTTCCTTGGGTCGTTACCATCCTGTCCTGAGCAAGATTCGTGCGCATAAGGGTGTGGACTACGCAGCACCAACCGGTACGCCTATCCATGCGACAGGGGATGGCAAAGTGGTAGAAGCTGGGCGCAAGGGTGGTTACGGAAACGCTGTAGTAATCCAGCACGGACAGCGCTACAGCACTGTTTATGGACATATGAGCAAATTCGGTCAAGGCATTCGACCAGGCGTACAGGTCAAGCAAGGACAGGTTATTGGATATGTAGGTATGACAGGACTCGCGACGGGACCTCATTTGCACTATGAATTCCGCATTAATGGTACGCATGTCGATCCGCTTGGCGTAAAGCTACCTATGGCTGATCCTATCGCAAAAAATGAGGTGAAACGTTTCTTGAGCCAAAGCCAGCCTTTAATGGCCCGCATGGACCAGGAAAAGTCCACCCTTCTTGCCATGAACAAGCGTTGACAGGTATGACGCTTTATATAGGGCTAATGTCTGGTACCAGCTTGGACGGACTGGACATTACCCTTATTGATCAAACGGCTAATAGATGCACGCTTATCGGCTCTCATTATGTACCGATGCCATCGAGCCTCAAACATAAGCTTCTTGAGCTGTGCAGTGCTGGCGACAACGAACTGGAACGTGCCGCACTGGCTGAGCAGGATTGGGTCCATTTGGCTGCTCAAGGTATTGAGCAACTCCTCAGCGAAGCGCAGCTATCGACCTCGCATATCAGAGCGATTGGTAGTCACGGGCAGACAGTCAGGCATAGTCCATCTGATGGCTACACGATTCAGATCGGTAACCCGGCACTTCTTGCAGAGCTGACGGGGATTGATGTTGTTGCAGATTTTCGTCGACGGGATGTTGCTGCTGGTGGACAAGGCGCTCCCCTCGTCCCCGCTTTTCACGCGGCCATATTTGGAGATCCGGCGAAAGAGCGAGCCATTCTTAACATCGGCGGCTTTACTAATATTACATTGCTATCACCCAGCCACCCTATAGAAGGCTTCGACTGCGGCCCAGGTAATGTATTGATGGATGCATGGATAAACGAGCACAAAGGCGATCCTTATGACCAGTTTGGTTCCTGGGCTGCCAGTGGCTCCATTTCATTCATGCTTCTTAATGCCTTTTTGTCTGATCCTTTCTTTGCCAAACAGGGGCCTAAAAGTACTGGGCGCGAGCTATTCAATTTAAGCTGGTTAAAACAAAAGCTCTCAGTACTTCCTGCGATACCGGTAGCCGATGTTCAGGCAACCCTGGCCGAGCTTACCGCCATTTCTGTCTGTGATTCGCTGCGACTGGCTCAACCCACATGTGCCGAGCTATTTATCTGCGGCGGCGGTGCTCACAATGAGTTTCTGCTTAAGCGACTCTCTGCTCATTTACCAGAAACGCTCGTTACAACCACAGACACACTTGGCGTTTCGCCAGACTGGGTAGAAGCAATGGCATTTGCTTGGCTAGCACATTGTTTTGTTGAGCGCATACCGGGTAACTGCCCGGACGTAACAGCGGCTAAGGGGCCTAGAATCTTAGGCGCGCTGTATCCTGCCTAAGCGAAAGCGCCGCGTTTAAACGCGGCGCCTCAGTAAAGTCTTCTTAGATTGAGAAAGACTGACCGCA
Source organism: Pseudomonas sp. LTJR-52 (assembly GCF_003691465.1). Taxonomy (NCBI): domain Bacteria; kingdom Pseudomonadati; phylum Pseudomonadota; class Gammaproteobacteria; order Pseudomonadales; family Pseudomonadaceae; genus Pseudomonas; species Pseudomonas sp. LTJR-52. The sequence continues at coordinate 874,767 of NZ_CP033105.1, read as the reverse complement.
GCCACATGTAGTTGCCGCATTAGGGTTCTTAATGACGAAACGCGAACCCTCCAGCCCCTCCTGATAATCGACTTCAGCGCCAGCCAGATACTGGAAGCTCATGGGATCGACAACCAGGCTTACGCCGTCACGCTCTACAATGGTGTCGTCTTCAGCCGTATCTTCATCAAATGTAAAGCCGTACTGGAAGCCAGAACACCCTCCCCCCGTCACAAACACGCGCAGCTTAAGACGAGGGTTGCCCTCCTCGTCGATTAAGTTCTTTACCTTATTGGCTGCACCGGGGGAGAACAATAAGGGAGTCGGAATGAAGGTTTCGATGGTCATGCTTGAATCTCCCGGCTTTCGCCGATACCAACTGCAATATGCAACATTATCCGCTTAACCTAGAAAAATGGTCAACTATTCTGCGACCGACCGATAATTAAAACTTAAATCGCTTATAAGGTGACGCCTGCAACACGGGCATCTACTATCTCTGGTTTTATATTGCCGGAGATACCTGATGCTCTATCTATGGATCAAAGCGTTACACATCATAGCTTTAGTCTGCTGGTTTGCCGGTCTGTTCTATTTGCCCCGACTGTTTGTCTACCATGTGCAAAGTGAAGACACCGTTAGCCGTGAGCGCTTCATTCTGATGGAGCGAAAGCTCTATCGAGGAATCATGCTGCCTTCAATGCTGGCTACGCTTGTTTTCGGCATTGTATTACTGGTCCTGAATCCAGGCTGGCTGAGTCAGGGCTGGATGCATACCAAGCTTGCACTTGTCTTTTTGCTGGTCGGCTACCACCACATGTGCGGTGCCATGCTGAAACGCTTTGCGCGAGGTGAAAACAAACACAGTCATGTATTCTATCGCTGGTTTAATGAAGCTCCTGTCCTGATCCTGATTGCGATCGTGATTCTGGTTGTCATCAAACCCTACTAAATTTCCAGACGCAGCATATCCTGACAATATGCTGCGTGCCTCCTCTATTGTGCGACAAGGAAGCTCGCCATGTCCGATACGCGTTACAAAATCACCTTTGATGGGCAATTGCTCCCCGGCGTCAATCGAGATGATGTACTGGAGAGTCTTGCGAAACTTTTCAAAAGTGATACGCAGAAAATAGCCCAGCTGTTTCGCGGTCCGGTTACATTAAAAAGGGACCTTTCGGAACCTGAAGCTGATCGTTATCTGGCAGCCTTGAGACAAGCTGGCGCTCAAGCCAGGAAAGAACAGGACTTGGCCTCCATGCTTACGCTGGTTGAGGACAAAGAAACACCAGCAATAGAAAGCACACGGTTAATGACTTGTCCAAAATGTGGACATGAACAGACCAAGCGCGACGAATGCGAGCAGTGCGGCATTATTGTTGAAAAGTACTTGGCACGTAAGGCTGAGCTAGCGTCAGAGCCGCCCGCACCGTCAGCTGCGCCAGTCATGGCCGCGTCTCCTTATGCTCCGCCTCAAGCAGACCTTTACACCCATGGCGAACATGAATACGGTACCTTGAAGGTCTTCAGCCTCAAAGGTCGAATAGGACGCCTGCGCTTTTTAGCTTGGTCGCTTGTAGCATCTGCCGCTTTTTTTGCCGCCTTTTTTGCACTACTGACAACGGTAGGGATCGCAAGTCTCATGACGTCGCATCCCTCAATCCTTACAGGGCTTGGGCTTAGTGCTCTGCTTGGTCTTGCAATGCTATTTATTAACCTGAGCATAGGTGTTCAACGCTTGCATGATTTAGGCTGGTCAGGCTGGCTCTGGCTTTTGAGCATCGTTCCGCTCATAGGAGGCCTCTTTACTTTCGTGCTGATGGTCTTACCAGGATCACGTACAGCCAATCGCTATGGTGCACCGCCTCCACCTAACAGCATAGCGGTCAAGCTTTTAGCGGGTGTCTGGCTATTTATTGTGATCGCTGTGATTCTGGCCTCCCTTGTGCGCCCTAGCTAAGGGCACCCTGCCACGCCGGAGCGGTCCAACTCCATGCCGTACTTCTGAGGGAGCATCATGCCTCGCTATGCATTAATTACTGGCGCCTCTAGTGGAATAGGCCTTGCGCTTGCTGAAGCACTAGCGCGCCGCGGTCATCCCTTGATCTTACTTGCCCGAAAGCGGGAGGCACTTGAAAGCATTGCCAGTGAGCTGGCACAGCGATTTGGCGTGGAAGTACTTTATCGCGTTTGCGATCTGTCGGAGCCGCTGCATGTGACAGGGCTTCTGCACGAGCTTGAGCAGAGCGAGAAGGTTATCGACCTGCTTGTGAACTGTGCAGGCATGGGGACTGGCGGCCCCTTTCTTTCCTCCGACTGGTCACGCGAGCAGCACCTTATTGAGTTAAATGTGCTGGCCCTGACTCGCCTCTGCCATGCCCTAGGTGAGCACATGGCTCAACAGGGCGGCGGACAGATTCTCAACGTGGCTTCGACGGCCGCCTTCCAGCCCATTCCGCTTATGAGCAGCTATGCCGCCAGCAAGGCGTATGTCCTGCATTTTTCCGAAGGGCTGCGTGAAGAGCTAAAAAGCCGAGGCATTTCCGTCTCGGTGTTATGCCCCGGCCCAACGCGTACAAGCTTTTTCCGAAAAGCCGGCATGCAGACTGCCTCAATGGAGAAAGGCAAAACCATGATGGGCGCCGAGGAGGTTGCATTGATCGCCATGCATGGCCTCGCCAAGCGCAAGGCCATCATTCATTGCGGATGGCGAAACCGCCTGACGACAATGGTACCTCGTTTTTTGCCACGCTCACTTGTAAGAAAAGTTACCGCCAGAATAGGCCGCATGCTGACATCACCTTGACTTGCGTCTGTGCGCAAAAGATAACCCTCGCTACACTTTGATCTTCAAATACACAGGAGACATCCATGGACTGCCTGTTCTGTAAAATCGTGGCGGGAGAGATTCCAGCCCGCAAGCTTTATGAGGACGATCATGTCATTGCCTTCCATGACATATCGCCCCAGACCCCCGTTCATTTTCTTGTCATTCCCAAGAAGCATATCGCCACGCTTCATGATCTGAGCGAAACCGATGACAAGACGCTAGCAGGTCATATCCTGTTTACGGCACAACGCCTGGCCCAGGAACAAGGTTGCGATGAAGGCTTCCGGGTGGTCATGAACTGTAATCCAATGGGTGGACAAACGGTTTACCACATCCATATGCATGTACTTGGCCAACGGCAAATGACGTGGCCGCCGGGTTAAGCGTTCCTTTACCCTCCCCTGATTTGAACCTGGAGACTGGAATGGCTAACGATCGTCACTATTCCCCTGCAGATCACCTGTTCATGCAGGTTGATGCCGCATTAAAAACACTACTGCCTTTCAATGGACACCCTAATAGGGCCTCTCCTGCGCTGAGTCATTCGGAAGCCGAGCTGGATGAGTCCAGCACCCGGCACGTGGCTGGACTGATGCGCATCAACCACACCGGAGAAGTGTGCGCACAAGCGCTCTATCAGGGACAGGCCTTGACGGCCAAGCTGCCTGAAATTCGAAGCGCCATGGAAGAAGCCGCTGACGAGGAGATTGATCACCTCGCCTGGTGCGAACAGCGAATTAAGGAGTTGGGAAGCCATACCAGCGTACTTAATCCATTGTTCTATGGCCTATCATTTAGCATCGGCGCGACTGCTGGCCTGATCAGCGATCGTCTCAGCCTTGGCTTTGTCGCCGCGACAGAAGAGCAAGTCTGTAAGCATCTTGATGAGCACTTGATGCAGCTTCCTTCGGAAGACAAGCGCTCCCGAGCGATTCTTGAGCAGATGCGCATTGACGAGGAGCAACATGCGGATCATGCCCTGGATGCAGGCGGGCTACGCTTCGCTACGCCTATCAAACTTGGCATGACGCTTCTTTCAAAGGTCATGACCAAAAGCACATACCGCATTTAAGACAACAAAAAGGGCGCTCAAAGCGCCCTTTTAATTTCAACCTGCTACTTAACGAGGCAGGTTACGACCAGAAAATATCTCACGCATCTCATGCTTGAGGCGTTGCGTTACCTGCTCACGCTGCTCACGCGAAAGATTCTGAGTAGCATCACCAAACAGGTAATTTTCTAGCTCGAACTCTTTCAATAGCATCTTGGTGTGGAACAGATTGTCCTGATAGACGTTTACATCCGTCATCTGATAGGCCGAACGCGTGTCTTCAGACAGGTAGTTCTGGATGGAATTGATCTCATGATCGATAAAGTGCTTGCGTCCTTCCACATCGCGGGTAAAACCACGAACGCGATAGTCGACAGTCACAATATCTGAATCAAACTGATGAATCAGATAATTCAATGCCTTTAGCGGTGAGATGACGCCACAGGTAGACACATCGATATCGACACGGAATGTGGCAATGCCGTCAACGGGATGAATTTCCGGATAGGTATGAACCGTAATATGGCTTTTATCCAGATGCCCTAGAATTGTTTCGCGTAGCGGACCGGGTGATTCCTCGATCTGGCTTTCGGTAGGCTCAACAGGCTGCTCCGAAATGAGAATGGTCACGCTGGCGCCCTGAGGGTCGTAATCCTGGCGAGCGATATTCAGAATATTGGCACCGATGATATCCACGACGTCTGTCAGGATCTGAGTCAGACGCTCGGCATCATACTCTTCATCAATGTACTGTACATAGGCTTGCTGATCTTCTGACGTCTCTGCATAGCAGATGTCATAGATATTGAAGCTCAAGGTCTTCGTCAGGTTGTTGAAACCATGGAGCCTGAGTTTACTTTTCACCGTAGGGAACTCCCATAGGTACGGTCTCTGACCGTGGTCGTGAATGCCCGTCATCTGCATAAGGCGCAGGTGCGTAGGGCCGTTTCATACCTCTTCGCATTGGCGATTGTGGCTGTGCTTGTCGGGCCTTGCCCTGAAAAGGGGCGCATTATGCAGAGCCTGAGGGCTATCCGCCAGAGGTTGCGCCCGAAAGACGATGAATTGATGACAGTCAGGGCTTAATTAAGCTCTATGATCTCGTATCCGTGCGAAATCTCGACGCCCGCACGCTCTAGCATGATGGAAGCTGAACAATACTTTTCTGCAGACAGCTCGATGGCGCGCTTGACCTGCGCTTCCTTCAAGTCACGGCCCTTGACTACAAAGCGGATGTGTATCTTGGTAAATACCTTGGGTTCGGATTCAGCCCGCTCAGCCTCAAGAAAGGCCTCACAGCTCTCTACAGCCTGGCGAGACTTCTTTAAGATACTCATCACATCAAAGCTGGTGCAGCCACCCAAGCCGATTAGCAGAGCCTCCATTGGGCGGACGCCCAGGTTACGACCGCCATGATCAGGAGGGCCGTCCATGACAACCACATGGCCACTGCCCGACTCGCCCAGAAACATGGCCTCACCGGCCCATTGAATTCGTGCTTTCACCATGAGACTCCACAGCAAATAAAAAAATAGAGTACCACAGCCCCATAAATGTGATGGAATGCCATCAAACTGCCAGTAAACTGTTAGTCACGTCGCACACTTCACAAGTCGTGATCTGCGGAGTAAAAATTCACTTTAATTTAGTGGCAAACTTGCCGATATGTTCAAATCCCTGTAGACAAGGCTTGTCTCAACTTCAGGAACCAGCATGGCCGCTATTATTCCTCCTGCAAAACTTCAACATCTCGATAAACTGCTCGCGCATTGCTCGCGTCGCCGCTATACCGCCAAGACGACGATCATTTATGCGGGTGATAACAGTGAAAGCCTGTTCTTCATCCTCAAAGGGTCGGTAACGATTCTGATCGAGGACGACGAAGGTCGCGAAATGATCATCGCCTATTTGAATGCGGGCGACTTTTTCGGCGAGATGGGGCTATTTGCCAAGGAAGGAAGCGAACCCGAACGCAGCGCCTGGGTTCGTGCACGCACGGAGTGCGAGGTTGCCGAGATCAGCTACAGCCAGTTCAGAGAACTGAGCCAGCAAGATCCCGACATGCTCTTCTCGCTGGGCCGCCAGATGGCCGAGCGTCTGCGCCAGACTACGCGTAAGGTAGGTGATCTTGCCTTCCTGGACGTGACTGGTCGTGTCGCTCGTACGCTGCTTGACTTGTGCAAACAGCCCGACGCCATGACGCATCCGGACGGTATGCAGATCAAAATCACGCGCCAAGAAATTGGTCGCATCGTTGGATGCTCACGTGAAATGGTCGGTCGCGTACTCAAGTCTCTGGAAGAGCAGGGCCTTGTCCATGTGAAAGGCAAGACAATGGTTGTGTTTGGTACTCGCTAAACACACCATGCTCTGACAAAAAAGCCGGCTCGCGCCGGCTTTTTTATTGATCACTCTACGTCGGGGGAGGAGATCCCCGCGCGTCTTTCAGGAAAGAACAGCCGGTGCAGCTCGTGTCCGGGATCCTCTGCACGCATGAATGCTTCACCTACTAAAAAGGCATGCACATCACTGACTTGCATCAGCTCAACGTCAGCCCTGTTCAGAATGCCACTCTCGGTTACCACCAGACGCTCTCGCGGAATAGATGGCAACAGGTCCAGTGTTGTTTCCAGGCTCACCTCAAATGTATGCAGATTGCGGTTATTGATACCGATCAGCGGCGTGTCGAGTGTTTTCAGCGCGCGCTCTAACTCATTTGCATCGTGGACCTCAACAAGCACATCGAGGCCAACCGATTTTGCGGTAGCGGCCAACTCTGCCATCAAGGTATCGTCCAGGGCGGACCCAATGAGAAGAATGCAATCAGCACCAATCGCACGGGCCTCAACGACCTGATATGGATCGATCATGAAGTCTTTACGAATGATAGGTAACGAGCAGGCTGCCCGGGCTTCCTTCAAATAGGCATCGCTGCCTTGAAAGAAATCGATATCCGTCAGGACCGAAAGACAGGTCGCGCCGCCTGCTTCATAGCTTCGTGCAATATCTGCCGGCACGAACTCCTCCCGCAGGACACCCTTACTGGGCGAGGCTTTCTTGACCTCAGCAATTACCGCTGGTTCTCTGCGGGCCACGCGATCCATCAGGGCCTGGGCAAATCCCCTTGGTGATTCAGAGGCCTGCGCCAAGGCCTCCAGATCGGCCAGTGGAAGCGCTGACTTACGCTGTGCTACTTCTTCAGCTTTGCGGGCCAGGATTTTTTGCAGAACGGTAGGTACGCTCACGCTTGATTCTCCACTTTGTATACCGCTGTAAAGCTGGCCAACTCATCCATTTTTTCCCGGGCAAGGCCGCTGTACAACGCGTCATGCGCCAAGTTGACACCTTCGTGTAAACTGGAAGCCAGATCGGCTGCATACAACGCGGCTCCCGCATTGAGCACAATCATGTCAGCCGCCTTTTGCCCGGCCTCGGTTTTACGACGCCCCAAGGCATCTCGGATCAAGCTCAATGAAGCCTCCGGGCTGTCGACTGTAAGCCCGATCAGGCTCTGGCTTTTGATACCAACATCCTCTGGAAGGACTTCATACTCTTGAATTTGTCCATCCTTGAGTTCAGCGACACGTGTAGGCGCCGCCAGGCTGAACTCGTCAAGCCCATCCCTGGAGTGAACAACCAGCACATGCTTGCTGCCTAGCCGCTGCAGCACTTCGGCAAGGGGACGGCACAGTGCAGGCGTAAATACCCCTACCACTTGATGTAAGACACCGGCTGGGCTGGTCAACGGACCTAGCATGTTGAATAACGTACGCAGCCCCAGAGACTTGCGAGGGCCCGCAGCATGGCGCATCGCACTGTGATGAGATTGGGCAAACATGAAGCCTACGCCTATCTCGTTAACGCAGCGGGCTATTTGTTCGGGCGTCAGGTTGAGATAAATCCCTGCCGCTTCAAGCAGGTCGGCACTGCCGCTTTTACCTGAAACAGCACGGTTGCCGTGCTTGGCTACCTTTCCCCCAGCAGCCGCGACAACAAAGACAGAAGCCGATGATACATTGAAGATATTGGCACCATCTCCTCCTGTTCCCACGATGTCCACAACGTGCTCAAGGCTGGGCAATTCAACCTTGGTAGCCAGCTCGCGCATCACGCTTACGGCACCACAGATTTCATCGATGGTTTCGCTCTTGATACGCATGCCCATGAGAAAAGCGCCGATCTGGGCATCATCACATTGCCCGGTCATGATCTGGCGCATGACGTCCTGCATTTCGCTTGTGGTCAGGTCGAGTTGACTGACGATTTTGCCAAGCGCTTCCTTGATATCCATGACTAGCGTGCGCCTCCGGTCTGCTTGAGGAAATTGGCCAGCAGGTCATGACCGTATTCGGTAAGAATCGACTCGGGGTGAAACTGGACACCTTCCAGCATGTACTCGCGGTGACGGAGCCCCATGATTTCATCCATGGTTCCATCTTCGTGTTGAGTCCAGGCAGTAATTTCCAGACAGTCCGGCAGCGTTTCTCGTTTCACCACAAGCGAATGGTAGCGCGTGACCGTAAAGGGGTTGGGCAATCCGGCAAATACACCCTCACCCTTGTGATAAACCAGGCTCGTTTTGCCATGCATCGGCTCACGCGCTCTGACCACCTCACCTCCAAATGCCTGCCCCAGGCTCTGATGACCAAGGCACACACCCAAAGTAGGCACTTTGCCTGCGAAATGTTTCAGCAGTTCGAGCGAGACGCCTGCCTCATTCGGTGTGCAGGGGCCTGGGGAAACGACAATGCGCTCCGGCGCCAGCGCATCGATTTCGTTTACGGTCGTTTCATCGTTGCGTACGACTTTTACGTCTGCCCCTAACTCGCCCAGGTATTGTACGAGGTTATAGGTGAAGGAGTCGTAGTTATCCAGCATCAGTAACATGGTAGCGCTCCTTCAGGTACGCAAAGTCGTAGAAGTTTGTTCAGCCAGTGCAACCGCGCGGAACATCGCACGACGTTTATTGATCGTTTCTTCCCATTCCGCAGCAGGTTGAGAGTCTGCAACGATGCCCCCACCGGCCTGAACATGAAGCTCACCGTTTTTGATGACGGCAGTACGAATCGCGATGGCAGTATCCATATTGCCATTCCAGGCCAGATATCCTACGGCACCGCCGTAGACACCTCGCTTGACAGGCTCCAGCTCGTCGATGATTTCCATGGCGCGGATCTTCGGCGCGCCGGACAGCGTACCTGCCGGCAGAATGGCACGCAGGGCATCCATGGCATTGAGACCGTCCTTGAGCTGGCCGGTCACGTTGGACACGATGTGCATGACATTGGAATAACGCTCGATCACCATTTTTTCGGTCAGCTTGACCGAGCCGGTCGACGATACGCGGCCAACATCATTACGACCCAGATCGATCAGCATCAGATGCTCGGCAATTTCCTTTTCATCACTGAGCAGGTCTTTTTCGAGCTCAAGATCCTGCTCCTCAGACGCTCCTCGTGGACGCGTTCCGGCGATAGGTCTAACCGTTACCAGCCCTTCCTCTACTCGAACAAGGACTTCCGGCGAACTGCCTACGACATGGAAATCACCGAAGTTGAAGAAGTACATGTAGGGCGTTGGGTTGAAGCAGCGTAGCGCGCGATAGAGGTCGATGGGGGCGGCCTTGAAATCGATGGACATCCGCTGGGAAGGCACGACCTGCATGCAGTCCCCAGCCAGGATATAGTCCTTGATCTTGACAACCGCCTGTTCGTAATCCGCTTGAGTAAAGCTGGCTCGAAACTTGGGCTCCTGCGCCTGAGGTGCACTGAAATCGAGCCCACGGCGCGGCGTAATAGGCTGACGCAGGCGCTCCAGTAATTCATCCAGGCGCGCTTTACCTTGGTCGTAGGCATTTTCATCGGCCGGGTTGACCAGCACGATGGCATGCATCTTGGTAGATAGATTATCGAACACCACGACAGCATCAGATACCATCAGCAGGATATCGGGATTGCCCAGCGGGTCAGGATTGGGGCAGGCACCCAGGCGCTTTTCAACGTAGCGGACACAGTCGTAGCCGAAATAGCCGACCAAGCCACCATTGAAGCGCGGAAGGTTAGGCAGTGTGGGCACGCGATAGCGCTGCTGGAATGCTTCGACAAACGCTAGCGGGTCTGCGACCTCAACGGTTTCGACGACCTCATCACCCTCATGAATCGTGGCCTGGTGGCCATAGACTCGCAGTACGGTGCGACTGGGCAGCCCGATAATGGAGTAGCGACCCCATTTTTCACCACCTTGGACAGACTCAAGCAGGTACGTATTGGTGGTATCGGCCAACTTGAGATAAAGCGACAGCGGCGTGTCGAAATCGGCCAGGGTTTCGAATGTCAGGGGAATACGGTTATAGCCGGCAGCGGCCAAACGCAGGAATTCTTCGCGGGTCATGATCAGCCTCGTGGAGGGTAAAGGTCAGGTGCAAAACGCGCCGGGCATGCCGGCCAGGAATGAGTCAGGCGCGCCAGCGCCAACGCGCCAGGGCCTTGATGACCTTCATCCACAGTTTGCAGGTGACCACCACGATTCGATCTCTTCACCGGGTAGATAGGAATACGGCCACACTAGCTCAGGCAACTCGCTGAATCAACCTCTTTGCCATAGCGAGTGTGGCATTTTATCGCTAAGCCAGTAACTGCCTAAGGTCGTCCAGTAGCCAGTCAGGTGACTCATCGGCTATGGGCTGACCATGATTGTAGCCATAGGTCATCGCGACGCAGCGCACTCCGGCAGCCCGTGCGGCGCGGATATCGTTACGTGAGTCGCCAATGAACAGGGCGTCGTCAGGCTTAGCACCCGCCTTGCCCATGACATAGAGAAGCCCGGCAGGATCAGGCTTTTGTTGAGGTAACGTATCCCCTCCTACGATCCAGGAGAAAAAACCGCCCAGCTGCATGTCATCCAGAAGTGGGGCAACAAAGCGCTCCGGCTTGTTGGTAATGACGGCCATCGCAATCCCTTTGGCCTTGAGCGTCGCCAGCGCTTCCTGAACGCCGGGGTACACGACCGTGAGCTCGTGGCTGCCCCCATAAAGAGACATGAAAAGGCTCAGTGCCTCATCTGCCTCAGCCTCCGTGATGTGGCTGTGCTCCATCTGATCCGCCAAGGCACGACGAACCAGCACACGGGCTCCATTGCCAATCCACAGCCTGACCTTATCCAGCCCTGCAGGGGGTCGACCTAGCGTTTCAAGCATGGCATCAACCGCTGCGGCCAGATCTGGGGCTGAATCGAGAAGCGTGCCGTCCAGATCAAACATGATCAGCCGTGGCTGCTTTCCATCAAACAAGGTTTCCAGCACGCCTTGACTCATACCGCACGTGCCTTGGCCAGCTCATTACGCATGGTCTTGATGACCTCTGCATAATCCGGCGCATTAAAGATGGCGGAGCCCGCAACAAACGTATCGGCACCGGCACGTGCGATTTCACCGATGTTGGAAACGTTGACGCCGCCATCGATTTCCAGGCGAATCGGCAGGCCGGAGGCATCGATCAGCTCACGTGCCTCGCGCAGTTTGTCGAGTGTTTTCGGAATGAACTTCTGGCCACCAAAGCCCGGGTTCACACTCATCAGCAACACCATGTCGATCTTGTCCATGACATATTTCAGGCAGTCCAGAGACGTCGCCGGGTTAAAGACCAGCCCTGCTTTACAACCACCTGCCTTAATGAGCTGCAGTGAGCGGTCGATATGCTCTGAAGCCTCCGGGTGAAAGGTGATGAACGAGGCGCCCGCCTCGATGAAATCACCGATAATACGATCCACTGGCTTGACCATCAGATGCACATCGATAGGCGCCGTCACGCCATACTTGCGTAGCGCCGAACAGACCATGGGGCCAATCGTGAGATTGGGCACATAGTGGTTGTCCATAACATCGAAATGGACGATATCGGCGCCCGCTGCGAGCACCTTGTCTACATCTTCACCCAGACGGGCAAAGTCAGCGGAGAGGATCGACGGAGCGATAGCATAAGGTTGCATGGAAAAGCCTCAAGGCAAGTCAGCGGAAAGCGGCATTGTACCCAATGCAGCGGCTGGGCATTCATGCCTTAGAGAGCTGACAACCGGCATTTCTCCCCGCTGCTGTCTTGCACAGCACATCTTGCAGGGCACACTTGCCGCTTGTGGCGGTCAGTGCAAGTAGATGCCTCTTATTTGCGTGCCGCGGTAGACATTGCCCATGACAGCATGACCAAAGGTGATTAGTCTTCCGCCCATTCTGGACAGGACGAAGTGCACTTCATGTTTAGCCGACCCGGTGTGTTCAACAAGACCCTGCTGCTGATTGCTCTTGGCATGGCCAACAATGCCTCTGCCGAAGAAGCTACTACCCCGCCAGCCCCTGCTGCCGAACGAGCAGCTCCGATTGGACGCAGTCAGGATACTGCGCAGGCGCTGGAGCGTACGCTCCCCAAAAGCGAGCAGCAGACCCTGACGGCGGGCAACGAGCAATTCCTGGCGTTATGGAAGCCTGCCAATACTGCCCAGCCTCAGGGAACGATCGTCCTGATACCGGGTGATGGCGAGTCCGCTGACTGGCCCAACACCATCAGCCCACTCAGGCAAAAATTGCCCGACGAAGGTTGGCAGACACTTAGTCTGACCCTGCCCGACCCGCAAAACCAGGCTCCACTGCCGCGTAACGCCAATGGGGCGACTTCTGCTCCTGCCGATGCCGATGCATCCACTGCAGAGGGTGCGTCCCCCACACCCGTAGAAGGTGTGACCGGCACCGCACCAACACCTGAAACCCAGGCTGAAATGGGCAGTGGCGAACCCGCACAGGCAGGCAAGGCACCCTCGGATGCCAAAGCATTGCAGGATGCCTATGCGGAGGGCGTCATGGCTAGACTGGCGGCCGGAATCGACTTTGCGCTACAGCGAGGCTCCAAGCAGGTGATTCTGCTCGGTCACGGTACCGGAGCCTATTGGGCAGCTCGCTACCTCGCTGAACGAGAGCCCAGCGAGCTTCATCACTTGATTATCATTGATGGCAAGGCACCGGTTAATTCGGGCTCAAATCTGGATGCGATCGTGCCCAAGCTCAAGGTAGCAACAGGCGACTTCTATCATAACCAGTCTTCGATCGCTCAAGCCTCAGCCCAGCAGCGCCGCCAGGCTGCCAAGCGGGAACAGGCCAGCGATTACACCCAGGTTGCCCTAAAGACGATTCCCGGCGACCCCTCCGATGAGCAGGAACAGTTGTATCGTCGTGTGCGAGGCTGGCTTAGCACACACATAGCGGCAGGCGGTGGAGAGCAGCCTGCGCCCTAACGAAAGCCATGCCGTTCTTTGATAAGCCGATAGGCTGCGTGCAAGGCAGCGGTTTTTTCCGCTGCCTCCTGAACTACATATTTATTGGCGCCGGCACCTTGAACCTTGTCGGGATGATGCCTGCTGAGCAATCGCCGATAGGCTTGCTTGATACTTTTGCTATCGCTGCTCTCGCTTACCCCTAGCAGCGCCAAGGCCTCTTTATAGCCATTGTTTGCCCGCGGCTTCTTCGCTGACCGCAGGGGCTGCAGTTCATCTACTCGCGTTTGTGAGAGCCCGGCCCACAATCCCCATTGCCGGATCAGGTCCCGCTCACCAGGCCGGACGCTGCCGTTCACCCATACCATTCGCCAACAGGCACGAATGATAATTTCAGCCTGACTTTCCGCTGCAGCCAGCCGGGTACGAGCCGAGCGAACTGCCGTTTTACCCTGATTGAACGCAGCGATTGCACGGCGGCGGCCCTCAACGTCCAAACCCAATCGCTTAATTTCACCCTCAGCCTGGCGAATATGTGCCGTCGACACTTGCCCCCCTGCCTTGGCCAGATGGCCGAGCAGCTCAAACAAGAGCTGATGCTCAAAACCAACCTGCCCCAGCCGCAGGCGCAGCGCAGACCAGGAGGTGAGTCCCAGCTTACGCTCGGCCGCATGCCCTAACATTGCACCCAGCAATGCCCCAGAAAGATCGGCTGCCGCCCAGCCGGTAAGCGCCCCGGACAGCGTTAAAGGCCATGGCCAGAACACTAGGCGCTCGCCTCGATCAGTTGCTCGACTTCTGCCAGCCGCTCATGGGTTCCTACATCGACCCAACGACCGGTATGCAGCGTCCCGCTGACGCGCCCTTCTGCAATGGCTGCGCGCAGTACAGGCGCCAACTTGAAGGCGCCTGCCTCGCAGGTGCGAAATAGATCGGGATGCAGTATTGCAATACCGCTGTAGGTAAACCTGTCGCAAGCCTCGCCAGCTTCAACCACGCGTCCATTACTCAAAAAGAAATCCCCTTCAGGGTGGTGAAGAGGGTTATCGACCAAAATCAGATGCGCTAAATCGCCGGCGGTCAGCTGTAACGGCCGATAGTCGTAATCCGTCCAGATATCGCCATTAGCCACCAAGAAAGGCTCTTTGCCTAACAGCGGAAGCGCCTTGAAGATGCCGCCGCCGGTTTCCAGCGGCTCACCTTCAGACGAATACACGATGCTGACGCCTAACCGCGAGCCATCTTGCAGGTAGTCTTCTATCTGCTGCCCCAGCCACGCATGGTTGATGACGAAATCGTTGAAGCCAGCCGTTTTCAAAGCCCGAATCTGATATTCGATCAACGGCACTCCGCATGCTTTAACCAAAGGCTTCGGGGTATGCAAGGTAAGCGGGCGAAGCCGCTCCCCACGCCCTGCTGCAAGAATCATAGCTTTCATATGGTAGAGGCCTCCCGAAGCTCGGCGAGCAAAGCCTTCAAAGGCGCGAGTTCAGGGCGCCGCGCGATAACCGCCTCTATATAGGCGAAGAAACGCGGCACGTCAGCCAAATACTTGGGCTTGCCGTCTCGATGGCAAATGCGCGCAAAGATCCCGATGACCTTGAGGTGTCGTTGTACGCCCATCAGGTCGCTGGCTCGGTAAAAATCTTCAAAATCCTCGCCAACCGGCAAGCCTTGCTGCCGGGCACGGGTCCAGTAAGTTTCGAGCCACCCTCTGACTCGCTCCTCCGGCCAGCTCAGGAAGGCATCCTTGAAAAGGCAGGTCACGTCATAGGTAATCGGGCCGTATACCGCATCCTGAAAATCCAGGACACCCGGATTTGGCATACTGACCATCAAGTTGCGCGGCATGTAATCGCGATGTACCAAGACGCGCGGCTGCGCCAGTGCGCTGTCAATCAGCAGCTCACAGACCGACTCCCACGCGTCCTGTTGCGCCGCATCGAAGCGATGATCAAGAACGTAGCGGACATACCAGTCAGGAAATAGCTGTAGCTCACGTGCCAACAGGGCGTGGTTGTACTCCGGCAGACGACCTTCCGTCGGAAGAACCTGATAGGTCAATAACGCATTCAAAGCGTCATTAAAAAGCGCGTCGGCATTATCGGATGTCAGGACGTCAAGGTATGTTTGCCGCCCTAGATCATCCAGCAGTAAAAAGCCCTGTCCTATATCCTGAGCCAGGATTTCCGGCACATGCACACCGGCCTTGGCCAGTAGCGCGGCCACATTCACAAACGGCCGGCAGTCTTCCTTTGGAGGTGGTGCATCCATAACGATCAGGGTACGGCCGTCACATTCCCAGCGAAAATAACGACGAAAACTTGCATCGCTACTGGCGGGGGTCAGCTCGCCTTCTCCAGGCGCTCCCCAGCCTTTTTTATTGAACAATTCAGGCAGACACGCGTCCAGCCACTGACAGAGTTGGGTAAAGCGAACATCTTCAGACATTTATAACGGTTTCCCTCGGCCCTAGCCGTTGCGCAGGTCATGCTTTATTATCCGATATCTTTTTGAGCCCATCGAGAGGCCTGCGGTCCGTTTCCGGGCCGATGGCGCGCAGGATAACTTTAAGGATGGCCGTGAAATCCCCCGCGTTTCGCAGAAAGTTTCCCTTGCTGGTTACTGGCAGTCTGCTGGCTTTTCAGCCGCTGACCTCCGTTCTTGCTGCTCCGGCAGCCCAGCAGTTCAACTGCGCTCCTTCCGCCACAGGCGGCTGGGCGTGTAATACTACCGAGGCCACGAGTAATGTGCCTCCCCGCCCAGCTCATACGGAGTCGGCTGTCAGTGCAGGCGATGGCCCGCAGAACGCAGCCGCCCGCGAGCCGGAGAAGACGCTGGTCACCGAGAGTGAAGGCCGAGGCCTTGCGTCCCGAAGCGCGGACTATAGCCATCTGGATTGGGTGCCGCGTGAAAAGCTGACCCCTGCGCAGCTGGCGGAAACAGGCCCCTACTGCTCGGGCGCCTATGTCGAGCCACAGCGCCCCGGCATGAATGACAAAACGCCGATGAGCGAATCGCCGACGTACGTCACCGCCAAGGTGTCTCGCTATCAGGAAGAGACTCAGACCGCCACCCTCGCAGGTGATGTAATCCTGCGGCAAGGTCACATGCAGGTCGAGGCGAATGAGGCCAACCTGCATCGAACTGAAAACCGGGGCGAGCTGAACGGTAACGTCAAGTTCCGTGACAACGGCATGCTCGTGGTGGGCGACAATGCTCAAGTGCAACTCGACAACGGCGCCGTCCAGGTGGATAACGCCGAATACGTTGTGCACCAGAGCCGCATTCGGGGCAGCGCGCTGTATGTCAAGCGCGGCGAGGACGCCATTATCCGTCTAAAAGACGGTACCTATACGACATGCGAGCCGGGCAGCAACTCATGGACCGTCAAGGGCAATAACGTTACGTTGAACCCGGCGACCGGCCTGGGCTATGCCACCAACGCGACCCTGCGTGTCAAGGACTTCCCAGTCCTCTATACACCATTCATTTATTTCCCAATCGACAATCGTCGTCAGTCAGGCTTCCTGCCGCCGACCATTGCCTCGTCGAGCGATAACGGTCTGACCGTCGTAACGCCCTACTACTTCAACCTGGCGCCCAATTACGACGCAACTCTGTACCCACGCTACATGACCAAGCGCGGCCTGATGATGGAAGGTGAGCTCCGTTATCTGACACGCAGCAGCGAAGGTCAGATCAGCGCGGCGTATCTGAACGATCAGGAAAATGATCATGAAGGCATGCCGGAAGCAACGGACAGGCGCTGGCTGTACGGTTGGAAAAACCGCACAGGCCTGGACTCCCGCTGGCTGGCAGAAGTCGACTACACCAAGATCAGCGATCCGTATTACTTCCAGGATCTGGATACCGATCTAGGCATCAGCAAACCCACCTACGTCAACCAGCAGGGCCAACTGACGTACCGTGGTGATACCTATACGGCGCGCTTGAACGCACAGGCTTACCAGCTCGCTACGGTATCCGACGTGACACCATATAACCGCCTGCCACAACTCACATTGGATGGGCGCCTGCCTTACAACCCAGGCGGTCTGCAGTTTACCTATGGCACCGAATTTGTTCGGTTCCAGCGCAGCTTGGATGACCAGATCTACTTCGACCTGGACGACAACGGTAATGAAATTAATCGTCGTCCTCGCCCTGATGCAAACCTGTTTGGTTTGACGCGAGCCGAAGGCAATCGTATCCATGCTGAGCCTGGTATTTCCCTGCCAATGAATGCCAGCTGGGGTTATTTAACTCCGTCTGTTCGGTATGCTTACACCCGTTACGACTTGGACCTTGACGCCCAAGGCAAAAGCGATTTGAGCTCTCCATTATCAGCTGGTCGCCGACAATTTTCTGGCTCCAGCCTACAAAGCTTTAATGACAGCCCAAGCCGCTCCGTCCCGATCATCAGCATCGATAGTGGTCTTTATTTTGATCGTGAGTCCAATCTGTTCGGTGAGGGTGGCAAGCAAACCTTGGAGCCTCGTGCCAAATACTTGTACGTTCCGTACAAGGATCAGGACGACATTCCAGTATTTGATACCAGCGAGTACACCTTCAGCTATGATTACCTGTGGCGTGACAATCGCTTTACCGGTAAGGACCGGATTGGCGATGCCAATCAGTTAGCACTGGGCGCAACATCTCGATTCATCGAGCCAAGTGGATTCGAACGAGCCAATGTCAGCTTTGGTCAGCTATTCTACTTCCGCGACCGCCGCGTACAGCTGCCAGGTTTGACGGAAGATGATATTGCCTACGCCCGCAGCCTTGGTCAGGACGTCGACAATCCTCAGGCTGACTCCTGGCGCTCGCCTTATGCGTTGGCCGGTATGTACCGCTTTAATCGTGATTGGCGCGTCAATGGTGAATTCAATTGGGATCCGACCATTAACCACACGGACTCTGGCAGCGTAATGTTCCATTACCAGCCAGAAAGCGATCCCCGGAAGATCGTCAACGCAGGCTATCGCTACAGAAGCAATACACGCGTCTATGATCCAAACCTGGGCCGTTTCGCTTATAACAGCAGCGACTACAAAATCGACCAGCATGACTTTTCAGTTATCTGGCCGATCGTTCCGCAGTGGTCCGCCATTGCCCGCTGGCAGTTCGACTACAACAAGAGCCGTACGCTTGAGGCCTTTGGCGGCTTCGAATATGACAGCTGCTGCTGGAAGCTTCGTCTGATCAACCGTTACTGGGTCGATACGGATGACGATGCCTTCTACAGCTCACAAACGTCCAAGTCTGACCGCGGCGTCTTCCTGCAGATCGTCCTGAAAGGGCTCGGCAACGTCTTTGGTGGTAAGACCGAAGGCTTCCTGGATAAAGGCATTCAAGGCTATCGTGAACGTGAAGACCAAGCTATGTAACGCCATGCGCCCACTTGCTCTAGGTGTGGCGCTGACTATCAGCTCAATGGCCCATGCTGCCGTGGTACCGCTGGACCGAGTGGTTGCCATTGTAGACAACGATGTGGTGATGGAGAGTCAGCTCAGGCAGCGTCTGACCGAGGTGAAGCAGAACATTGCCAAGCGGGGCGGCGAAGTACCGCCCGACAGTGCTGTAGAAAATCAGGTACTGGAGCGGCTGATTCTGGAAGACATACAGCTGCAGATCGCTGAGCGTAGCGGCATTCGTATCTCGGAAGACGAGCTAAACCAGGCGGTTGCCACAATCGCTCAGCGCAACGGACTGAGCGTGGCTCAGTTTCGTCAGGCGCTGGCTCAGGATGGCCTGACCTATGACGATGTGCGCGACCAGGTACGTCGTGAGTTAACTATCAGTCGCGTACGGCAGCGTCAGGTAGCCCAGCGCATTCAAATCAGTCAGCAGGAAGTGCAGAACTTCCTGAACTCCGACCTGGGCCGCATTCAGCTATCAGAAGAATACCGCTTGGCCAATATTCTGATTCCTGTAGCGGATAGCGCTTCTTCCAGTGAAATCCAGGCTGCTGGCCAAAAGGCCATGCAGATCTATAACAAGGCTCGTCAGGGTGCTGACTTTGGCGAACTTGCCATTGCCAACTCGGCTGGCGATAACGCCTTGGATGGCGGTGAGATAGGCTGGCGGAAAGCCGCCCAGCTTCCACCTCCCTTCGATCAGATGATCAGCTCGATGAAGCCAGGTGACGTCACTGAGCCTGCTCGTGTCCCGGGCGGTATTATCATCCTCAAGGTTGAGGAGAAGCGTGGCGGCGAAAGCTCGGTGGTTGACGAAGTTCATGTTCGCCATATCCTGCTAAAGCCAAACGAAATTCGCAGCGACGAGGAGACACGTCGTCTAGCGGAACGCCTGCGTGAGCGCATCGAAGGTGGTGAAGACTTTGCCGAACTGGCCAAGAGCTTTTCGGAAGATCCCGGTTCGGCACTTAACGGTGGCGACCTGAACTGGATCAACCCGGAGTCTCTGGTACCTGAGTTCCGCGAGGTCATGAACAGCACCTCTGCTGGCCAGCTGTCTCAGCCTTTCCGTACGCAATATGGCTGGCACATTTTGGAAGTCCTGGGTCGTCGTGCTACGGACAACAGCGAGCAGGTTCGTCAACAGCAAGCCCTCAACCTTCTGCGTAACCGCAAATACGATCAGGAGCTGCAGCTGTGGCTGCGCCAGATCCGCGACGAGGCTTACGTGGAAATCAAAAAGTGATAGGGCCAAAGCGCTTTGCTTTGACGCCCGGGGAGCCAGCAGGCATCGGTCCGGACCTTTGCCTGCTGCTTGCTCAGCATCCTCAGCCCTACCCTCTTATTGCTATTGCCAGCCAGTCTCTACTTGCCGAGCGAGCCCAGCAGCTCGGCCTCTCAATTTCCCTTATCAGCGTTACGCCATCTGACTGGCCTGTAGAGCCCACTAACGCCGGGGCGCTTTATGTATGGGACACACCACTAGGCGCACCCGTGGTGGCTGGCCAATTGAGCCCTGCCAATGGTCACTATGTTCTGGAAACCCTGACTCGGGCCGCGCAGGGCTGCCTCAATGGCCACTTTGCCGGCATGATTACCGCACCGGTTCACAAGGGCGTGATCAATGAAGCAGGCGTTGCGTTCTCCGGACATACCGAATTTCTTGCCGACCTGACCCATACTCCGCAGGTTGTCATGATGTTGGCAACAAGGGGCCTGCGCGTGGCTCTTGTCACTACGCACTTGCCCTTACGTGAAGTGGCGGACGCCATCACTGGCGAGCGTGTCCAGCGTGTAGCGCGGATACTTCAGGCTGACCTGCAAGAGAAATTTGGTATTCCGAAGCCGCGAATTCTGGTCTGTGGCCTCAATCCCCACGCCGGCGAAGGCGGACACCTGGGCCGGGAAGAGATCGAGATCATCGAGCCTGCACTTGAGCAGTTGCGTGAAGAAGGCCTTGAACTGATAGGCCCTTTGCCAGCTGATACACTATTCACACCCAAATACCTCGATCACTGCGACGCCGTGCTCGCCATGTATCACGACCAGGGCCTGCCTGTGCTCAAGCACAAAGGCTTTGGTGCCGCGGTCAATATTACCTTAGGCCTACCGATCATTCGTACATCGGTCGACCATGGTACCGCCCTAGATCTGGCCGGAACGGGCCAAGTCGATACCGGCAGCCTGAGCGTTGCCCTGGAGACGGCCTATCAAATGGCCGAAACACATATCAATGACTGAGCTTTATCAACACAAGGCGCGCAAGCGTTTTGGACAGAATTTTCTTCATGATGCCGGCGTCATCCACCGCATCCTGCGCGCCATCAATGGAAAGGCAGGTGAACATCTGCTGGAAATCGGCCCTGGCCAAGGGGCGCTCACGGAAGGACTGCTGTCCAGTGGCGCAACGCTGGATGTCATAGAGCTTGACCAGGATCTTATCCCCCTGCTCAAGCTAAAGTTTGGCCTGAACCCTCAGTTCACCCTCCATCAGGGTGATGCCCTCAAGTTCAATTTTGCCGAACTGGTTAGTGGCGAGAAGCTGCGTGTCGTGGGCAACCTGCCCTACAACATTTCCACCCCATTGATCTTCCATCTTTTGGACCATGCAGACGTTATCTCCGACATGCACTTCATGCTGCAGAAGGAAGTCGTCGAGCGGCTGGCAGCAGAGCCAGGCGGCGGCGATTGGGGACGTCTGTCAATCATGGTTCAATACCATTGCCGCGTTGAGCACCTGTTCAATGTAGGCCCTGGTGCATTCAATCCTCCACCCAAGGTGGATTCGGCCATTGTGCGCCTTGTTCCACATACCGAACGTCCGTATACCGCTAAAAATCCAAAGATGCTTGAGCGAGTCGTACGTGAAGCGTTCAATCAGCGTCGCAAGACTCTGCGCAATACACTCAAGAGTCTCATGAACAGTGATGCCATCGAGGCTGCCGGCGTTGAGCCGGGTCTACGCCCCGAGCAACTCGATATCGCAGCCTTTGTCCGCTTGGCCAATGCCTTGGCAGATCAGCCACAGAGCAACTAAGGTCATCTGAATAACCTGAATATTTAAGAGGTCAGCCTCAGTGTCCGACCCACGCTATTCCATTAAAGTGGCTGTTTCCACACGCTACCTGCCGGAGCAGTCTCAGGAGGCGCAGAATCGCTTCGCCTTCGCCTATGACGTCACCATTACCAATGAGGGCAGCCTGCCGGCACAGCTGCATGCACGCCACTGGATCATTACCGATGGCAATGGTCGGACCCAGGAGGTACGCGGTGCTGGCGTGGTAGGCGAACAGCCTGTACTCGCACCAGGAGCGACGCACCAATACAGCAGCGGTACGGTGCTCGAAACCCGCGTAGGCAGTATGCGTGGCAGTTATCAGATGGAGGCCAGTGACGGCCATACCTTCGATGCCGTTATTGCGCCCTTCCGCCTCGCTGTTCCAGGTTCCTTACACTGATGACGCTTTATGCCGTTGGCGACTTGCAAGGTTGCCTTGACCCGCTCAAGTGCCTGCTCGAAGAAGTAGACTTCGATCCTGCGCAGGACCGTCTCTGGCTGGTTGGTGACCTGGTCAACCGTGGCCCGCAATCACTGGAAACGCTGCGTTTCCTGTATGACATGCGGGAATCCATCGTCACCGTACTGGGCAACCATGACCTTCATCTTCTGGCGGTTTCGCTCCATCCCGAACGCATGAAGAAAAGCGATACGCTGCGCAAGATCCTCAAGGCGTCAGACTGCGACGAGCTGCTCTCCTGGCTTCGCCAGCAGCCGCTTCTTCATTACGATGAGCCGCGCGATACGATTCTGGTTCATGCTGGTCTGCCGCCGCAGTGGACGCTGGAAAAGGCACTCTCCCTGGCCAAGGAAGTAGAAGCTGTCCTACGGGATGATGAGCGCTTTCCACAATTCATAGACGGCATGTACGGCAATGAGCCGGCACTCTGGGAAGACAGCCTGGAAGGGGCCACTCGCTGGCGTGTTATTACCAACTACCTGACGCGCATGCGTTTCTGCGCACCGGACGGCACGCTGGAGTTGAAAACCAAGGAAGCCTCCGGCAGTGCGCCTGACGGCTATGCCCCCTGGTTCAGCCATGCTGGTCGTCTGACGCGTCAGCATCGGCTGATCTTTGGCCATTGGGCGGCACTTGAAGGCCGCTGCGATGAGCCGGGCGTGTTTGCGCTGGATACCGGCTGTGTCTGGGGCAACAAAATGACCTTAATGAATGTCGATACCGGCGAGCGCCACAGTTGCGCCTGCCAGGAAGGAGGCTAAAGATGAGCGAGTTTCACTGCATTGATCCTGAACAGGCGCTGGAGCTGCGCCAGCGTGGCGCAACAGTTGTGGATATCCGCGATCCTCATAGCTACGCCACTCTGCATATTGCGGGCTCTCAGCGGATCGATAACCAGACCCTGCCCGACTTCATGGCCCAGGCCGATATGGATCAGCCGCTGGTTGTTGTGTGCTATCACGGTCATTCAAGCCAGAGCGCTGCCGCCTTTTTTTCCCAGCAGGGCTTCAGTGAAGTCTACAGCCTCGATGGCGGCTTCGAAGTCTGGCGAAGCGTATATCCCGACGAGACGGAAAGCGGCTCGTTTTGATTGATCCTTCAAGTGCTTAGCACACGCTTTTGACGATCCCGTTACACATAAGTCTAAAGAGGGGCTTCCACATCTCCATAATCGGACTATTCTTGGATTAGGCCTTCCCATTCAGGGAGCCGGATTTCCGGCGGGCCATCGGTACGACCATTAGGTGTTCGGGGGAATTCCAAACGGTTGCTCCGTCGACTGTTGCTGTTTTCCGTGCACGCGTACGACCGATCCCAGCCGGCTCGAGGGTATCCAGCGAGGAGACGTCATGAGCATTTTCAGTCACTTCCAGGGGCGTTTCGAAGCGACTCGTCAGGAAGAATATTCCCTTCAGGAATATCTTGAGATCTGCAAGAAGGACCGTACTGCCTATGCCAGTGCCGCTGAGCGCATGCTCATGGCTATTGGTGAACCGGAGCTGGTAGATACCGCCAGCGACCCGCGCCTTTCGCGCATCTTTTCCAACAAGGTGATCCGTCGTTACCCTGCTTTTGCAGACTTCCACGGGATGGAAGATTGCATTGAGCAGATCGTTTCGTATTTTCGGCACGCAGCCCAAGGCCTCGAAGAGAAAAAGCAAATTCTTTATCTCCTGGGTCCTGTAGGGGGCGGTAAATCGTCATTGGCGGAAAAGCTCAAGCAGCTGATCGAGCGTATTCCGTTCTATGCCATCAAGGACTCTCCGGTCTTTGAATCTCCGCTGGGCCTATTCAATCCTGATGAAGATGGCCAGATTCTTGAAGAAGACTATGGCATTCCTCGCCACTACCTGCGCAGCATCATGTCGCCTTGGGCAGCCAAGCGATTGCAGGAGTTCGGCGGAGATATCAGCAAGTTCCGCGTTGTAAAGCTGCACCCCTCCATCCTTAACCAGATCGCTATCGCCAAGACCGAGCCAGGCGATGAGAACAATCAGGATATTTCTGCACTTGTCGGCAAGGTCGATATTCGCAAGCTTGAGGAATATCCGCAAAACGATGCAGACGCCTACAGCTACTCAGGCGCTTTATGCCGAGCCAACCAAGGCTTGATGGAATTTGTGGAAATGTTCAAGGCACCTATCAAGGTGCTGCACCCACTCCTGACCGCGACTCAGGAAGGCAACTACAACAGTACCGAGGGTCTGGGTGCCCTGCCCTACAGTGGGATCATCCTGGCGCACTCCAACGAATCAGAATGGCATACCTTCCGTAACAACAAGAATAACGAGGCCTTCATCGACCGTATCTACATCGTCAAGGTCCCGTATTGCCTGCGTGTTTCGGATGAGATGAAGATCTACGACAAGCTCCTCATCAACAGCTCTCTATCCAAAGCTCATTGCGCGCCCGATACGCTCAAAATGCTGGCGCAGTTCTCTGTACTTTCACGCCTGAAAGAGCCTGAGAACTCGAATATCTACTCCAAGATGCGAGTGTACGACGGTGAAAACCTGAAGGACACCGACCCCAAGGCCAAATCGATTCAGGAGTATCGCGACACAGCAGGTGTCGATGAAGGCATGAACGGTTTGTCGACCCGTTTTGCCTTTAAGATTCTTTCACGTGTCTTCAACTTCGATGCCAACGAGATTGCAGCCAACCCTGTTCATTTGCTGTATGTGCTTGAGCAGCAGATCGAGCAGGAGCAGTTTCCGGCAGAAGTCCGCGAGCGCTACATGCGCTTTATCAAGGAATACTTGGCACCTCGTTATGTCGAGTTCATCGGCAAAGAGATTCAAACCGCCTACCTTGAATCGTACAGCGAATACGGACAGAACATTTTTGACCGCTACGTGTTGTACGCCGATTTCTGGATTCAGGATCAGGAATACCGTGACCCGGAAACGGGTGAAATTCTCAATCGCGCGGCGCTGAACGAGGAGCTGGAGAAGATCGAGAAGCCGGCAGGCATCAGCAATCCAAAAGACTTCCGCAACGAGATCGTCAACTTTGTGCTGCGCGCGCGTGCCAATAACAACGGCAAGAATCCCAGCTGGCTCTCTTACGAGAAGCTGCGCACGGTCATCGAGAAGAAGATGTTCTCGAACACCGAGGATCTCCTGCCGGTTATCAGCTTCAACGCCAAGGCAAGCAAGGAGGACCAACAAAAACACAACGACTTTGTGACTCGCATGGTCGAGCGTGGCTATACCGAGAAGCAAGTGCGGTTGCTGTCCGAGTGGTATCTGCGGGTACGGAAATCGCAGTAAAGAACGCAGTCGTATCGTCACAGGCAGAGGCGGCGTGACCGTGCTCTGCCGTGACCTGTCCGGCGGTAGGCAAATCGCAATATGCCAAGCCTATCGTAGGACCGCGGACTGCTCCATTTCCGAGCCCGGAGGGCGTCTATGAGTTATGTCATCGACCGGCGTTTGAATGGCAAGAATAAGAGCACGGTAAACCGTACACGTTTTCTGCGGCGTTACCGCGAGCACATCAAGAAGGCGGTCGAAGAGGCCGTGAGCCGCCGTTCCATTACCGATATGGAGCATGGCGAGCAAATCAGTATTCCTGGCCGCGACATTGATGAGCCCGTGCTGCATCACGGTCGGGGCGGCAAGCAAACGACCGTTCATCCCGGTAACAAGGAGTTTTCTTCAGGAGACCGCATTCCCCGCCCCCAAGGAGGCGGTGGTGGTGGCGCAGGCCAAGGCAAGGCCAGCAACAGTGGCGAAGGTATGGATGACTTCGTGTTCCAGATCACCCAGGACGAATTTCTCGACTTCATGTTCGAGGATCTTGAACTGCCGAATCTGGTGAAAAAACAGCTGACCGGCAGCGACACGTTCAAGACGGTACGTGCTGGTATCAGCAGCGAAGGGAATCCGTCGCGCATCAATATCATCCGGACTTTACGCTCCGCTCATGCCCGGCGAATTGCTCTGTCGGGCGGGAGCCGCAACAAGCTGCGCGAAGTCAAGGCAGAGCTTGCACGCCTGCGTGTCGAGGAGCCGGACAACATCACTGATATCCAGACGCTCGAAGCCGAGATTGTGCGTCTGCGCGCCCGGATCGATAAGGTCCCGTTCCTGGATACCTTTGACCTCAAGTACAACCTGTTGAGCAAACAGCCTACGCCAAGCTCAAAGGCAGTGATGTTCTGTCTGATGGACGTTTCCGGCTCGATGACTCAGGCGACCAAGGACATCGCCAAGCGCTTTTTCATCCTGCTCTATCTGTTTCTCAAGCGTAATTACGAGCGAATCGATGTGGTGTTTATTCGTCACCACACCAGCGCACGTGAAGTGGATGAAGAGGAGTTTTTCTATTCCCGTGAAACGGGCGGCACGATTGTATCCAGTGCATTGAAGCTCATGCAGGAAATCATGGCGGAGCGGTACCCCATCAACGAGTGGAACCTGTATGCCGCGCAGGCCTCGGACGGTGACAACTGGAATGACGACTCGCCTATCTGCAGGGATATCCTAGTCCGCCAGATACTGCCGTTCATGCAGTACTACACCTATGTAGAGATCACGCCACGGGAACATCAGGCCTTGTGGTACGAATACGAACAGGTGCGCGGGGCGTTTCCCGAGTCCTTTTCGCAACAGCAGATCGTATCGGCTGCCGATATTTACCCGGTGTTTCGTGAACTGTTCCAGCGGAGGCTTGTGTCATGAAGCGTCAGCCTATTTCCACCGGCTCGGAATGGACATTTGAGCTTGTACAGACGTATGACCGGGAAATCGGTCGTATCGCTAAGCGCTATGCCCTGGATACCTATCCCAACCAAATTGAAATTATCACAGCCGAGCAGATGATGGACGCTTACGCGTCTGTTGGCATGCCTATCGGCTATAACCATTGGTCTTATGGTAAGCACTTCCTGCATACCGAAAAGCATTATAAGCGCGGGCAGATGGGCCTGGCCTATGAAATCGTGATCAATTCAGATCCTTGCATCGCCTATCTGATGGAGGAAAACACCATCACGATGCAGGCCCTCGTAATTGCCCACGCCTGTTATGGGCATAACAGCTTCTTCAAGGGCAATTACCTGTTCCGGACCTGGACAGACGCCAGCTCCATCATCGATTATTTGGTGTTCGCCAAGCAGTACATCACACAATGCGAAGAACGCCATGGCATTGATGCGGTAGAGGACCTCCTCGACTCCTGCCATGCACTGATGAATTATGGCGTGGATCGCTACAAGCGGCCCTATCCCATTTCCGCTGAAGAGGAGCGCCGTCGGCAAAAAGAGCGTGAAGAACTCCTGCAGCGCCAAGTAAATGACCTCTGGCGCACCATCCCCAAGATGGGCGACAAGGATAAACACGAAGAGGATGCGCGTTTCCCCTCCGAGCCTCAGGAAAATATTCTCTATTTCCTTGAGAAACATGCCCCGTTGCTAGAGCCCTGGCAGCGTGAAGTTATCCGGATCGTGCGCAAGATCGCTCAGTACTTCTATCCGCAGCGGCAAACGCAGGTAATGAATGAAGGCTGGGCAACCTTCTGGCATTACACCTTGCTCAACGATCTCTACGATGAAGGCCTCGTAACCGATGGCTTCATGTTCGAGTTCCTGCAGTCTCACTCAGGCGTGATCTACCAGCCAAGCTTCGACAGCCCCTATTACAGCGGCATCAACCCTTACACCCTGGGCTTTTCCATGTTCCGCGATATTCGCCGGATCTGTGAGAATCCTACCGAAGAAGACAAGCGCTGGTTTCCGGATATCGCAGGCAGCGACTGGCTCTCTACCGTTACGTTCGCGATGAAGAGCTTCAAGGACGAAAGCTTTATTCTTCAATTCTTGTCGCCCAAGGTTATCCGGGATCTCAAGCTGTTCAGCATTCTGGACGATGATCACCGTGATGAGCTGGAAGTCGCGGCAATTCATGATGATCGGGGTTATCGCCTGATTCGTGAGCAGCTGGCAGCCCAGTACAACCTGGGCAATCGTGAGCCTAATATCCAGATCTGGAATATTAACCGTCGCGGTGATCGCTCGCTCACGTTGCGGCATACCCAGCATGATCGCAAACCCCTGGGCGATTCTACCGAGGAGGTACTCAAGCACTTGCATCGCTTATGGGGCTTTGACATTCACCTTGAAACCGCTCAGGGCGATCAGATCGTCAGCACCCAGCACGTTCCGCCCCGGGACGGCCACCGGGACCTTGACTCTCGGCGTACCGACATCGCTATCTCACCCATCTAAATCCAAGGCCTCCTGTGAGGCCTTGTTTCTTTACATCCTTTTTGGCGTTTACCTACTTCATCGTTATCCTGCTGCCTTCAGGAGGTGAAGCATGCAGATATACAAGGTGGGTGGCGCGGTCCGGGATCGATTGCTAGGGCAGCCCGTTACGGAAGTCGATTGGGTTGTTGTCGGAGGTACCGCTGAAGAGCTTACCGCTCAGGGTTTTCGCCCCGTCGGTGCGGACTTTCCCGTCTTCCTTCATCTCAAGACCGGTGAGGAATACGCCCTGGCGCGCACTGAACGTAAAAGCGGTCGTGGCTATGGCGGCTTCACCTTTTTTGCAGACCCGGACGTCACCCTGGAAGACGATCTCATCCGCCGCGATCTGACCATCAACGCAATGGCAGAAGACGAAGCGGGCCACGTGATTGATCCCTATGGCGGCCTGAAGGATCTACATGCACGTCTGCTGCGCCATGTGTCCCCAGCGTTCATGGAAGACCCATTGCGGGTGCTGCGCGTAGCTCGTTTTGCGGCCCGCTATGCTCCGCTTGGGTTCAATGTCGCTCCGGAGACCCTTGAGCTGATGCAGCGCATGGCGGCCAGCGGTGAACTGGACGCCCTGACACCCGAGCGCATGTGGAAAGAAATCTCTCGGGCGCTGATGGAGTCAAGGCCGGATGTTTTCATTCAGACCCTGCATGTCTGTGGTGCGCTGGCTGTACTGATACCCGAGATCGACTCCCTGCTCAAAGCCGATGCCGATCCGTCTACCAGCCATACCTTGCGGGTACTGCGCCAATGCGCCAGTCATAAGCAACCCCTTCCCATACGCTGGTCATGTCTACTCATGCAGGTGAAGGGCGATCAGCACGAGCCAAACCAGGTTACCGACACGATCGAAGCCATCAATAACCGCTTCAAGTTGCCGCGTGACTGTAGTGAGCTGGCGTTATTGGTCAGCCAGTATCACCCGCACGTCCAGCGTGCATCCGAGCTGAGCTCAACAGCGCTCCTGGCGCTATTCCAGTGCTTCGACCTGTTCCGTCGGCCGGCTCGCTTCGAGGAATTCCTTCAAGCCTGTGAAATGGACCACTATGACGCAGCACTCCCCTATGCGCAGGCAAATTACATGCGCTCGGTTGCGCAGGCTGCACGCGCAGTAACAGTACAACCTTTATTGGAGAGAGGATTTAAAGGCGCCGAACTTGGAGAGGCTTTGAAGCAGTCGCGCCTCGAGGCCATCGAGGCGTATTGCCGTGACTACTCAGCTGGAAAGGCCTGACACAACGTGGCTGGCGTCAATGACTGTCCACGCCATGTAAACGGTACCGGCCATAAACGCTGGACCTTGGGCATCGCAGCCCAAAGAGAAGCGTAATCACGGCCATCGACAGGATGCCTGACTGTGGCGGCCAATAACGAGAGCGGCCAAAGCACGAAGGCATTCTTGAGAATTTCTGCCCGCGGCAGAATCAGCCCATCCAGGTTTCCTACGAGATCGCCATAGGTCAGAATGTCGATATCAAGCGGCAAACCTGTACGATCTGCCGCGTATCGGCCATTGTCAGCTTCGATGTGCTTTAAGCGAACACTCAAGTCAGCCAGGGACAATTCTGTCTGGACCTTGACGACCAGGTTGAAGAACGGCTCGCTCTTGATACCCACGGCCTCGCTTTCAAAGACGGGAGAGCATGCCAGCTCTCCGCATAAGGCGGACAAGGCCTCCAATGCCGCCGTCAGATGCTGCTCACGCGCGGTATTACTACCAAGGCCCAGGTATACCGTGGTCAGAGACATCCGCGCTCGATCTCCACACCAACCCCTGCCGCCGTCGGTACGGCACCCGGCTTGGTAATTTTCAGCCGCAACCCGGGCAATTGAAACTCCTGCATCAAGAGACTGGCCAGACGCTCGGCAAACGTCTCGACCAACTGGAAGCTCGACTGCTGGGCGAACGCTGTAATACGTTCTGCCACCGCGGCGTAATTCAACGTCTTGTCCAGTTCATCGCTCTCGGCGGAAGAACGAATGTCCCACGCCATGGTGACATCCAGACGCAAGCACTGACGAATTTCGCGTTCCCAGTCATACACACCAATAACGGTGTCAACTTCCAGTCCCTCGATGAATACCTTGTCCACGACCCTCTCCAGCGCCCATATGCGCATTATTTGAAAAGCCCAGCCACCGTATCGCGGTCAGACGAAGATTCCCATTAGAATCTGAAGGGACTGCCCCTCCGGGAACATCATCATGGTTTGGTTGCTGGCCACTTTTGCCTACCTGCTCGGCTCCGTATCGTTTGCCGTCCTGCTCAGCCGCGCCTTTGGCCTTAACGATCCCAGAACCAGTGGATCAGGCAATCCCGGTGCAACCAACATGTTTCGTCTTGGTGGCAAGCGCCTTGCCATCCTGACATTACTAGGCGACCTGAGCAAAAGCCTCGTCCCTATTCTCCTGGCACGTACCCTGGGCCTGTCAGAGGTCGAGCAGGCCTGGATCGGTCTGGCAGCAGTACTGGGCCATGTCTATCCGCTCTACTTTCAGTTTCGCGGCGGCAAAGGCGTCGCCACAGCGGCCGGTATGTTGCTAGGCCTGTATCCCTGGGCTGCATTGCTGGCGGCTGGCATCTGGGGAATCGTCTTCGCAATGACCCGTATCAGCTCCCTGGCTGCACTGGCCGCCACGTTGCTGTGCCTGCCGCTTATCGCCTGGCAACAACATGCCGCGTTATTGCCTCTGCTCGCGCTGACCATCCTTATCGTGCTTCGCCACCGTGCCAATCTCAAAGCCTTGCTGGCAGGACGAGAACGTCACTTCTAGAGAGCGTGACAGCTTTTGTCCCAAAAGATTTGCCAGACCACGCCCTTGACGTTACTCAGACCGCCGGTAACTGCTCCATTGGCCAACGTGCCTGCACCTGAATGGCGGGGCCATCCTGCTGACCGGCCAGCAGACGCTGGCAACCGGCATACGCAATCATGGCGCCGTTGTCCGTACAGAAACGTGGGCGGGCATAAAAGACATGCCCACGTAGCTCCTTGAGCATGGTCTCCAACGAGGTTCTCAGCGCAGTATTGGCGCTGACACCGCCAGCAATTACCAGAGACTTGAGGCCTGTTTGCTTAAGGGCACGCTTGCACTTGATCGTCAGCGTCTCGACGACCGCACGCTGAAAGGCCAAGGCGATATCGCAACGCGTCTGCTCACTGTTATCCCCTGCCGCCTCGCATTGCTGCCAGGTGTTGAGAGCAAAAGTCTTTAAACCGCTGAAGCTGAAATCCAGACCAGGCCGGTCTGTCATCGGACGCGGAAAGACAAAGCGATCAGGATTGCCATTGAGCGCAAGTCGAGCAATCTCCGGCCCGCCTGGATAACCGAGCCCCAGGAGCTTGGCAGTCTTGTCAAAGGCTTCCCCTGCGGCATCGTCTACCGACTCGCCCAGGAGCTGATAACGGCCGATACCGTCCACCCGTACAAGCTGCGTATGGCCACCAGACACCAACAAGGCGACGAACGGAAACTCCGGTGGCTGCTCCTCCAGCATGGGGGCCAGCAGATGGCCCTCCATATGGTGAACTCCCAACGCCGGAACGCCCCATGCCAGACTCAGCGCCTGGGCAAAGGAGGCGCCTACCAGCAGCGCACCGACCAGGCCCGGACCGGCCGTATAGGCAATGGCATCAACGTCGGCTGGCTTGCTACCAGCCTCAGCCAATACCTGATTAATAAGAGGAAGCATTCGTTTTACATGGTCACGGGAGGCCAATTCAGGCACTACCCCACCATAAACACGATGCAAATCGATTTGACTGAATAGCGCATCGGACAAAAGTCCACGTTCGCTGTCAAAGAGTGCGACACCTGTTTCGTCGCAGGACGTTTCGAGTCCCAGAACACGCATGGGCAGATGGCCTTCGGCCTGACAATGAATGAAGACAGGCATGATAATCCCACCCATTTGCTCAGACCAGTGCTTTCGTCCGGAAGCTTTGCATTTACCCCGGCGAAGCGTTACTATCCGCAACCCTTAAAAACCGACGCTTTATATGGCTAAGGCCTCAAGCGTTGAATCAACCCCCGGTAAACATTGAAGGTACGACCTGGATGCCCGCCGTCAAAGTCAAAGAAAACGAACCCTTCGACGTAGCCCTGCGTCGTTTCAAGCGCTCTTGCGAAAAAGCCGGTGTTCTGGCTGAAGTTCGCAGCCGCGAGTTCTATGAGAAGCCTACTTCCGAGCGTAAGCGCAAGGCAGCTGCTGCTGTTAAGCGTCATGCCAAGAAAGTGCAGCGCGAACAGCGCCGCCGCGAGCGTCTGTACTGATCAGACGCCTGCAAGGCTAACGGCTCCGCCCGACCACTGGTCGGGCTGAACGTCTGTGATCTGCCAATTCCGCACCACCTGTCAAGCATATCCCATGCCTGGCGCATTCCTGTTGAACATCCTTTCGCAACGTGCGTTAGTATGCTCAAGCTCGATAATCGAGTACGTAATTCAAGCAAGCGACCTGCGCATGGAAGCAACTGTTTTTCATCGCGTATGCTAATGGCCCTCCCTGAGCCGAATGCACCATGGCCGGATTGATCCCTCAGAGCTTTATCGACGACCTACTCAACCGCACCGACATTGTCGAAGTGGTAGGGTCACGCATCAAGCTAAAAAAGACCGGCAAGAATTTTAGTGCGCTCTGCCCTTTTCATAACGAAAAGAGTCCCTCGTTTAGCGTAAGCCCGGATAAACAGTTCTATTACTGCTTCGGCTGCGGCGCAGGCGGAAATGCCCTCGGCTTTGTCATGGATCATGACAATCTGGAGTTTCCCGAAGCTGTTGAAGAGCTAGCCAGAAAAGCTGGCCTTGATGTTCCCCGAGAAGAAAGCAGCAGTGGCGGCCCACGCAAGCCGCGACAGATGGTCGACTCCCCGCTGTATGCGCTACTGGCTGATGCAGCCACGTTCTATCGTCAGTCGCTCAAGAGTCATCCCCAGCGTAAAGCCGCAGTGGATTACCTGAAGAAACGCGGCCTGACCGGCGAGATCGCACGCGATTACGGCCTGGGGTTCGCACCGCCTGGCTGGGATAATCTGCTCAAGCATCTGGCAGGTGACGAGCTTCAGCAAAAAGCCATGATCGAGGCTGGTTTACTGATTGAAAATACCGAAAACGGCAAACGCTACGATCGTTTCCGTGATCGGGTCATTTTTCCGATCAAGGACAGCCGTGGGCGCGTTATCGCGTTTGGTGGCCGAGTCCTGGGCGATGAGAAACCCAAGTACCTTAACTCTCCGGAAACGCCTGTTTTCCATAAGGGTCAAGAGCTGTACGGGCTGTTCGAGGCTCGCCGAGCCAACCGCGATCTTGACGAGATCATTGTCGTGGAAGGCTATATGGACGTGATTGCCCTGGCGCAGCAAGGCATACGAAATGCTGTTGCCACCCTGGGTACGTCTACTAGCGAGGAGCACATCAAGCGCTTGTTTCGTCTGGTGCCTCAGATCCTGTTCTGCTTTGATGGCGACAAGGCCGGTCGTAGCGCAGCATGGCGCGCACTGGAATCAGCGCTCCCCACCCTACAGGACGGCCGCAAGATCCGCTTTCTCTTTCTTCCCGAAGGCGAAGATCCAGATTCTCTCGTCAGATCAGAGGGCCCGGACGCGTTTCAGGCACGTTTCGTCCAGCAGGCGCTGCCACTGGCCGAGTATTTCTTTCAGCAACTGGCAGCCGAGGCTGACCCGTCTACTCTGGAGGGAAAGGCGCACCTGGCGACATTGGCCATACCGCTGATTGAAAAGGTCCCGGGAAATAACCTGAAAGCGCTCATGCGCCTGCGCCTGACCGAGCTGACCGGGCTCAACAACGAGTCGCTCAATCAGTTTGCCAGCGCACCAGCCGCGACACCACGGCCTACGGACGAGCCTTACTACGAGCAGGATGCCTATTACGATAGCGGCTATGACTCACCTGCGCCTGCCGCGCCCTATCCGAGCAGTCGCACAGGCAAGCCCTCGTATGGAGGGAAAAATGGGTTCCGCGGCAAGAAGTCGTTCGGCTTCAAAGGTGACCCTGCCATGCGTGCCCCACGCGAGCCGGTAAAGGTTGAACCGCCTACGCTTGCCGCATTACGCAGCCTGGTACACCGCCCTTCGCTGGCCTTGCAGGTTCAGGATGCAAAGAACATTGCCGAAGAAAATGACCAATACGCACAGCTTCTTGTTGCCCTGGTTGATGCCTTGCAGAAGAAGCCCGAACAGAGCACGTTGCAGCTGCTGGCACGCTGGCACGGCACTGAACAAGGCAAACTATTACGTGTTTTAGCCGAAAAAGAGTGGTTGATTTCAGGTGATAACCTTGAACAACAGTTTTTCGACACCATTACTAGGCTTGCAGCAAGCCAGCGTGAACGCAGCCTTGAACAGCTGCTCCGCAAGGCGCGCCAAAGCGAACTCAGCATTGAAGAGAAGGACCGTCTGCGCGAGCTTCTTAGCCGCCCAGCTGTGCCATCAACCTGATTCTGGCAAGAAAGCCGCCTGATCGGCTATAATACTCAGCTTATTTTTGCCCGCCTATGCCTTCGTGGAAGGGTGTTTATGTCCGGAAAAGCGCAACAGCAATCTCGTCTTAAAGAGTTGATCGCCCGCGGTCGCGAGCAGGGTTACCTGACGTACTCGGAAGTCAACGATCACCTGCCGGAGGATATCTCCGATCCAGAACAGGTGGAAGACATCATCCGCATGATCAACGACATGGGGATCAACGTATTCGAAACAGCTCCGGATGCGGATACCCTACTGCTCGCAGAAGCGGATACCGATGAAGCCGCCGCTGAAGAAGCCGCCGCCGCACTGGCAGCAGTTGAAAGCGATGTTGGTCGTACCACCGATCCCGTGCGCATGTACATGCGTGAGATGGGTACCGTTGAACTCTTGACCCGTGAAGGCGAAATCGAAATCGCCAAGCGTATCGAGGAAGGTATCCGTGAAGTCATGAGCGCTATCGCTCACTTCCCGGGCTCGGTTGAATACATTCTCAGCGAATATGATCGGGTTACATCCGAAGGTGGTCGCCTGTCTGACGTTCTCAGCGGCTACATCGATCCCGATGACGGCACGCTGCCTGAGAGCGAAAGCGATGACATTCCTGTGCCCAAGGCTAAGGATGCCGCTGCAGCCCAGAGCGACGACGAAGAAGAAAGCGAGAGCGATGACTCCGAGGAAGAGACCGAAAGCGGTCCGGACCCGGAAGAAGCTCGTCAACGCTTCGCAGCCGTAGCCGAACAACTGGAGAAAACCCAAAAGGCGCTCCAGAAGCATGGCCGTAGCAGCGATCAGGCCATTGAAGAGCTGGTGGCCCTGGCCACGCTGTTCATGCCGATCAAGCTGGTACCCAAGCAGTACGAGATACTGGTAGGCCGCGTTCGCGAGTCGCTGGATCGTGTTCGTGCCCAGGAACGCGCCATCATGCAGCTGTGTGTACGTGATGCACGTATGCCCCGCGCTGATTTCCTGCGTTCGTTCCCGAGCAACGAAACCAACCTTGAGTGGGTAGACAAGGTTCTCAAGAACAAGCCCAAGTATGCCGAGGCGATTGAGCGCCTGCGTCCTGATATCCAGCGCAACCAGGAAAAGCTGATTGCCCTGCAAAAGGAGCTTGATCTGACAGTTGCTGAGATCAAGGAGATCAACCGCAACATGTCCATCGGCGAAGCCAAGGCTCGTCGGGCGAAAAAAGAGATGGTTGAGGCCAACCTGCGTCTCGTGATCTCGATCGCCAAGAAATATACAAACCGCGGCTTGCAGTTCCTTGATCTGATCCAGGAAGGCAACATCGGTCTGATGAAGGCTGTAGACAAGTTCGAATACCGCCGCGGCTACAAGTTCTCCACCTATGCGACCTGGTGGATTCGTCAGGCGATTACCCGTTCCATTGCGGACCAGGCACGGACCATCCGTATTCCGGTTCACATGATCGAGACGATCAACAAGCTCAATCGTATTTCCCGCCAGATGTTGCAGGAAATGGGTCGCGAGCCGACGCCGGAAGAGCTGGGCGAGCGTATGGATATGCCTGAGGACAAGATCCGTAAGGTATTGAAGATCGCTAAAGAGCCAATCTCCATGGAAACACCGATTGGTGATGATGAAGATTCGCACCTGGGTGATTTCATCGAAGATTCCACCATGCAGTCTCCGATCGAGGTAGCGACCAGCGAAAGCCTGAAGGAAGCGACTCGCGATGTACTGGCAGGACTGACAGCTCGTGAAGCCAAGGTACTGCGCATGCGTTTCGGCATCGATATGAATACTGACCATACGCTTGAAGAGGTCGGTAAGCAGTTCGATGTAACACGCGAGCGTATTCGTCAGATCGAAGCCAAGGCCTTGCGTAAGCTGCGTCATCCGTCCCGTAGCGAGCATCTTCGCTCGTTCCTCGACGAGTAAATGAAAAACCGGAGCAAACGCTCCGGTTTTTTTATGCGCTTTATTTTGCCATTTGCTTCTATATGGGTATAATGCGCCCCTCTCGTAGGGCCTGTAGCTCAGTCGGTTAGAGCAGAGGACTCATAATCCTTTGGTCGAGAGTTCGAGTCTCTCCGGGCCCACCAGAAATTCGAAAGTATTACAGGGGCGTCGCCAAGCGGTAAGGCAGCAGGTTTTGATCCTGCCATGCGTTGGTTCGAATCCAGCCGCCCCTGCCATATCTCAGCGCCAAGCGCGCAATAAAAAGGCTTACCTCGGTAAGCCTTTTTATTTCTGCTCTCCTTACGCCTTCAGACCTGACGATCCAGAGGCCGAGCCCTGCGCGGAATGCACGCCTGTCTCTACCAGGGCCAGCCTCGGCTTAGCCGATTCAGTCGCCGTCGACTCGCTGAGAGGAAGCGTCACGCTGAACGTAGCCCCCTGCCCTTCGATGCTGCTGACACCTATCTTGCCACGGTGCGCCTTGACGATCTGATCGGCGATATAAAGTCCCAAGCCCAGCCCTGCAACGCCTTCGCTTCCACTAGCGCGCTCAAACTGGCGGAAAATACGCTCCTGATTCTCAGGCGAGATACCGATACCAAAGTCCCGTACGCTAAGTACAGCACAGCCGTCCTTGACATCCAGTTTCACATGAACAGGCTTGCCTGCACCGTAGCGCATGGCATTGGTAAGCAGATTGGCAACAACCTGCTCGATTCGGAATTCGTCCCACTCCCCTTCGATGTATTCGGGAAGCTCTACCGTGACGTCACAGCCAGTCGCGTTGAGTTGCGGCATGAAATTTTCGACGATACTGGAAACCAGTTTCACCAGATCGAAACGGGAAGGTCGGATAGACAACTTGCCCGTCCGGATACGGGATACGTCGAGCATGTCATCGATCAGACGTACCAACTTCTGTACCTGACGCTCGTCCCGCTCGACCATCTCCATCAGCTTTTCAGGCGTAAACGCTGCCATGTTGTTCTTGCCCAGGTAGATTTTGCGCAGCTGGGCTTCGAGAATCAGGGTATTGAGCGGGGTCTTCAGCTCATGAGAAACGATAGACATGAAATCGTCGCGCATCCGCACCGCATGCTGCAATTCAACTTGCGTCTGGCGCAGCTCGGCCAGCAGCACCTCCTGCTCCTGGCGGCTACGCTCAAGCGCCTCAAGCTGATGCCGCATGCCCTTGCGGTGCCGGTACAGGTCCACGAATACGCTTACCTTACTCTTGACCGCATGGATGTCGAGCGGCTTGTAAAGAAAGTCTACAGCTCCGCTCTCATAGCCTTTGAAGGCATAGTTGCGGTCATGACCGGCAGCACTGACAAAGACAATTGGAATATGTTTGGTCTTCTCAGTACTTCGCATCATTTCGGCAAGCTCGAAGCCGTTCATGACCGGCATCTGCACGTCCAGAATGGCAAGCGCAAATTCGTGCACGAGCAATAGCTCAAGCGCAGCCTCGGCAGAACCGGCCTTGAATACAGAAAGGTCCTCGTGTTTCAACAACGCCTCAAGTGCCAAAAGATTCTCTGGAAGATCGTCAACGATGAGAATCTTTGCTGTATTCACTTCTTTAAGCATTGTTCTGTT
Source organism: Pseudomonas sp. LTJR-52 (assembly GCF_003691465.1). Lineage (NCBI taxonomy): Bacteria > Pseudomonadati > Pseudomonadota > Gammaproteobacteria > Pseudomonadales > Pseudomonadaceae > Pseudomonas > Pseudomonas sp. LTJR-52. The sequence goes on along the minus strand of NZ_CP033105.1, from coordinate 836,442 downwards.
CCAGCTCGACGAGCAATGTATTAATGTCTCTGACAGGCAAAATGAAATCAGGAGTAAACAATCTGAGAGCAGCTTCCGGCATCGTAGGCACGAAGGCTTCAGCCGGATCCTGAACAACGGTCAACCCACCGGCACGGTGGATCGCTCTCAAGCCTGCCGCGCCGTCCTCATTGGCTCCGGTCAGTAGAACACCACAAAGGTGCTCGCCAAATACGTCTGCAGCACTTTCGAACAATACGTCGATTGAAGGCCGCGAAAAGTGCACACGCTCTTCCCGGCTCAGGGAGAGCGTTTTGTCCTGTTCGATCAGCAGATGGTACCCAGGCGGCGCAAAGTACAGCGTGCCAGGGTGCAGCGGTTCCTTTTCATCTGCTTCCTTGACGTCTATCTCCAGACGCAGCCGGAAAATTTCCGCTAGTTTACTGTCCTTATCCTCGGGCATGTGTACTACCACGACGATAGGCAGGCGAAAAGTTTCGACCAAGCCGACCAATAGTACACTAAGTGCTTGTAGCCCACCCGCAGAAGCGCCTACAACAATTGCTTCAATTTGCCGCTGCGGCAGCGAAAAGAGGGTATCCGGCCCTTGTTTCATGACGATTATAACCGCCTGAAAAGTCGTTCTTTTTTGACGACCGGTTCGAAATGACCCGCATAGGCAGAGAAATCGAGCGACTCCTTGCTGCCAAGTCCGAGAAAGCCCCGGTGGCACAGCGACTCATGAAACAAACCGAACGCGCGATTCTGCAAGCCCTTATTGAAATAGATCAGGACATTTCGGCAAGAGATGAAATGTGTCTCGGAAAACACCATGTCCGTAGCCAGGCTATGGTCGGCAAAGGTGACATTGGCCATCAGTGACTTATCAAACAGCGCCCCATCATAGGCGGCTGTGTAATAGTCGGAAAAGGAGCTCTTGCCGCCGGCCTGCTGATAGCTTTGTGTGTATTTACGCACCCGCTCCAGCGGAAAGACGCCCTGCCGGGCACGATCCAGCGATTGTGGATTGATATCGGTAGCGTAAATCAACGTACGGTCCAGCAGCCCCTCTTCCTTGAAGAGGATGGCCATGGAATAGACTTCTTCCCCCGTACTGCAACCGGCAATCCAGATCTTGAGCGATGGATAGGTCTTTAGCACAGGGACTACGTGCTCTCGAATGGCCAGATAATAGGTGGGGTCACGAAACATCTCGCTGACCGGAATTGTCAGAAACTGGAGCAGCTCGCTGAACAGCTGCGGATCATGCAGCACGCGAGCCTGCAGCTCTGAAATGGTTTCGCATTCAAACTTCGACAGCGCATGGAGCACTCGGCGCTTGAGCGAAGCGCCGGAATAGTCCCGAAAGTCGTAGCTGTATTTGAAATAGATACCCTCGATGAGCAAGCGCAGCTCAATATCCAGGGTACGGTCGGGACACATGGTTACAGCTTCTCCAGTGACGGCATCCATACCCTGATTAATGAGAACAGCCGGTTCAGATCGACAGGCTTGGCCAGATAGTCATTGGCACCGGCACGCAGACAACGCTCCTGGTCGTCCTTCATGGCCTTGGCAGTAATGGCAATAATGGGTAGTTTTTGCAGGTAAGGAATCTTGCGAATTTCCTGCATGGCCTGATAGCCGTCCATCATTGGCATCATGATGTCCATGAGTACAAGGTCGATACCCTCGATTGTTTGTACCTTCTCCACCGCCTCAAGACCATTGCGGGCGATTTCGACGATTGCTCCCTTCTGCTCGAGCGCACTGGTCAGGGCGAAGATATTGCGTACGTCGTCATCTACCAACAGGAGCTTGCGACCTTCGAATGCCTTGTCGCGGCTGCGGGCAGTCTTGAGCATTTTCTGGCGCTCAGGCGGCATGTCGGCTTCGATTTTGTGCAGGAAGAGTGTGACCTCATCCAGCAGACGCTCGGGCGAACGGGCTCCCTTGATGATGATCGAACGCGAGTACTTCATCAGGTTCGCTTCTTCGTCACGGGTCAGACTGCGCCCGGTATAGACAATGACCGGCGGGAAGGAGCAGATTTCCTCATTGGCCATGCGCTCAAGCAGCTCGTTGCCTTCCATATCGGGCAGCTTGAGGTCGATTACCATGCAGTCGTAGATATTGTTGCGCAGCAGCTCAAGCGCTTCCTGGCCAAGCTCTACTGCCGTGATTTCCACATCAGAATCACCGATGAGCTTGGTAATGCTGTCGCGCTGTAGCGCATCGTCTTCGACCAGGAGAATGCGCTTCATCTTCTGCGAAAACTTGGCTTCGAGTCGACTGAAGACGGTCTTGAGTTCATCACGGGTGGTGGGCTTCATGGCATAGCCAACGGCCCCCATATGCATGGCTGCTTCGACTCGATCCTCGACCGACACCACATGCACCGGAATATGCCGTGTATGGGGGTTTTCCTTGAGCCGCTCAAGCACGGTAAGGCCTGAATGGTCGGGCAGGCGCATGTCCAGCAGGATGGCATCCGGCGTGAACTCGGTTGCGATGTCAAAGCCTTCATCAGCTCCGTGCGCCACTAGGCAGCTGTACTTCAGTTCATGGGCCAGATCGTAAAGAATACGCGCGAATTGCGGCTCGTCTTCAATCACCAGTACCTTGCGATCCGGGAAGGGGAAGCTTTCGCGGTCGTCCGGGAATGGTCTCGGTCGGGCCGGGCTTATTTCGTCAGCCGTCACTGGCGCCGATGACGGCGCGGCAGCAACGGATGCAGCAACCGCGACTGGAGCTGGCGCCTCGCTGGCAGAACGCGGTGCGGGAGCGGCCTGAACACGGGAAGCAGGTGCGTCGGCAATGAGTGGCTGCTCATATTGCAGGGGTAGGCGCAAGGTGAAGGTACTGCCCTGCTGCGGAACGCTCTGCACTTCAATAGAGCCCCCCAGCAGCTTGGCCAAGTCGCGGGAAATGGAAAGTCCCAGACCGGTACCGCCGTAACGACGGGTCGTTGCGCCATCGGCCTGACGGAAGGCTTCAAAGATGACTTCCTGCTGATCTGGCGCAATCCCAATGCCCGAGTCGGTGACCGCGAACGCGACCTGATTCTGGTCGAGCGTCACCTTGAGCGTGACGCCGCCTCGCTCGGTAAACTTGAATGCATTGGAAAGCAGGTTTTTGAGAATCTGTTCGATACGCTGCCGATCCGAGTACACAAAGCCAGGCAGATCGTCGGCAAGATCCACCGTGAAAGACAGCTCACGGCTATCGGCCACGGGATTGAACGAGTTTTTCAGGGTGTCGACAACACGCTTGACAGACACCTGCTCAGGCCTGATTTCCAGCATGCCTGCCTCGACCTTGGAAATGTCGAGGATATCGTTGATCAGGTTGAGCAGGTCATTGCCAGCAGAATAGATGGACTCTGCAAAGCGGACCTGCTCGGCAGTAAGGTTCGCATCCGTGTTATCGGCCAGCAGCTTGGCCAGGATAAGCGAGCTGTTAAGCGGTGTCCGTAGTTCATGGGACATGTTGGCCAGGAATTCGGACTTGTACTGGCTGGCACGCTCAAGCTCGCGGGCCCGCTCTTCCAGCTCAGTCTGCGCTGCATTGAGCAGGCTGTTGCGCTCGTCGAGCATGTCGCGCTGCTGTTGCAGCTCATGGGTCTGCTCGGAGAGCTGCTCGTTGGTCTGTTCAAGCTCCGCCTGCTGCTGCTCGAGGTGCGCCTGAGATTCCTTGAGCGCACGGGACTGCTCTTCGAGCTCTTCATTGGCGGTGCGGAGTTCTTCCTGCTGTACCTGCAATTCTTCGTTGAGCTGCTGGGTTTCAGCCAATAGCTTTTGCAGGCGCTGACGGTATTTACCGGACTCGATGGAGGAACCAATCGCCGAGGAGACAAGCTTGAGCAACTCGGTATCCCGCGCTTCCAGACTGCGGGTAAAGCCGAGCTCCACCACACCATTGACCATACCATCACTTTCAATCGGTACGATGAGGGCCGCTGCAGCAGTAGTCTCGCCAACAGCCGAGCTGACCTTCAGATAATCACGCGGCAGATCCTTTAGCTCAATGATGCGCGACTCCAGAGCCGCTTGTCCCACCAGGCTTTCACCCAGGGCCAGCGTGCGTCTCGTGGAAAGGTTCTCTTCGCTCAACGCATATTCGGCTACGCGTTCCAGCTTGCGGTTATCGTCCTGGACGATATAGATCGCTCCCGCAGAAGCGCCCAGATAACGGGCCAGGAATTGTAGGATGCTTTGCCCTAGCAGAGGCAGTGTCTGCTGGCCAATTACCTGTTCGGAGAGCTGCATCTGTCCAGCACGGTACCAAGCCTGCCGTTGCATTTGCTCGGTATGATCAAGCTGCTGATCCAGCGCTGTGGTGTAGGTATTAGACAAGCGCGTCAGTTCACGGCGCCCCAAGAAGGCCAGCAGACCGCTCAGCAAGAGGCTAACACACAGAAATGACGCAACAATGATGATGGTGGCCTGACTGGCCGTTGAACTACGCTCGGCTCGTTGCTGCTGCTCGAATGCAATGAAATCATTGAAGTCGCGACGGATAGCATCAATCAAGTCTTTGCCTTCGCCGTCGCGTACGTGCTTCATGAAGTCGCCGTTCTGCTGATTCAACGCGATCATTCGTGTTGCATATTCGCGCCAGGAACGATGCAAGCTTTCAATGCGCTCAAGCCGACGTAGCTGGACTTCGTTATCTGACACCAGACTTTTCAGCTCATCCAACTGAGGCTGAAACGTAGCCTGTGCACGCTGGTAGGGCTCAAGAAAGGATTGATCATCACTTAGCAGATAACCCCGCATACCTGTTTCCAGATCTACCGCGAGCCTGAATACATTGTTACTGCTACTGATAACCCGATCGGTATGCTCGATCCACTGGTTTACAGAAAGAAGGTAATAAACGACAGCAACAAAGAACGCCGAAGTAAGAAAACCGATTCCTAATGGCAGAGTCAGGTTACGGCTCAGGATTCGACGAAAGCTTTGCTGATCGACAGGCGACTCACGATTCATGCGTTACTCAATATCAGTCATGAATGAAAAAGCGGCCACCTGCTGCAAGGCAGCCGCAGTACGGCAAGCATGCACGAAAAAACGAAAAGCGAAGCGGCCCGCGTTAAATTAATTCAATCGCGGGCCGAATTATCCATTGCTTGGACTAGCGCCGAGCGATGATCCAGACAGCATGAATAATGCCTGGAATATAGCCCAAAATGGTCAGCAGGATGTTCAACCAGAAAGCGCCTCCGAGACCAACTTGGAGGAAAACGCCTAGGGGCGGAAGGATGATGGCGCAGATGATTCTGATCAGGTCCATTTGCAAGCTCCTCGTAACAGGCCGTCGAAACAGCTATAGGACCTATTGCACGGGAGTCGGTTCCTCGAATGCCAGGCAGAAAAAACCCCGCCGTAGCGGGGCTTTGCAGACTATGGAGGATTTCCGTATCGGGCACCGTCCTGGTGCAGTCCTCTAACTCCCTGTTTTAACTTGGGCGCTTCCTGCGCTGAACTCGATAGCTGAATGATATTCCCTATAAATGTAGGGTTAATAGAGCCAAGTCATGCAACATCCTGTAAGTATTTGCTTACATCAGAACTGTGCGGCCTCCAGCTCATACAGCACGCCGCTGCCTGCCCTTACCGAAGCCGTCAACGAATGAATGCGAGGCAGCAGTCGGGCAAAGTAGAACCGCGCCGTTGCGACCTTGCTATTGCGCAGCTCGGCATGATCACTTTTCAATGCGGCTTCAGCCATGCGTGCCCACAGGTAGGCATAGGCGGTATAACCCAACACATGCAGGTACTCCACCGATGCTGCACCTATCTCGTTCGGATTGGTTTTGGCCTCGTTCATGACCCACTCGGTCAGGGCGTCCAGGTTATCCAGCGCTGCTCGCAACGGTTCGGCAAACTCGGACGATTTGCTATTCAGTGTTTCGATATAGGCTCTGACCTCTTCCGAGAAAGGCCGATACAGGCTTCCCGCCGAACCTACAACCTTGCGCCCCATCAGATCCAGCGCCTGGATACCGTTGGTGCCCTCGTATATCTGGGTAATACGAACGTCTCGTACCAACTGCTCCTGTCCCCATTCACGAATGTACCCATGCCCACCAAAGATCTGCTGGCCATGCACGCAAATCTCGAGCCCCAGATCTGTCAGGAAAGCCTTGGCTACAGGAGTCAATAGCGCCACCATGCCTTCGGCACGTGAGCGCGCCTGAGCATCGTTGCTGAACTTGGCGATATCGAGCTGCATCGCAACATAGGTAGAAAATGCACGACCGCCTTCGTTCAGAGCCTTCATGGTCAATAGCATGCGACGCACATCAGGATGAACGATGATAGGGTCAGCCGCCTTATCGGGCGCAGACGGGCCGGTTGCCGCGCGGCTTTGCAGGCGTTCACGGGCGTACTCAACGGCACTCTGATAGGAACGCTCCCCTGCTCCCAGCCCTTGAATACCTACACCCAAGCGTTCGTAATTCATCATAGTGAACATGGCAGCCAGCCCTTTATTGAGCTCACCGACCAGATAACCCTTGGCGCCATCAAAGTTCATCACGCAGGTACTGGAGCCGTGAATACCCATCTTGTGCTCAATGGAGCCGCACGCCAGGGTATTGCGCTCGCCAAGGCTGCCGTCCTCATTGACCAAGACCTTTGGAACGAGGAAAAGTGAAATGCCTCTGGAGCCGGCGGGTGCGTCCGGAAGCTTCGCAAGCACCAAGTGGATGATGTTTTCCGTCAGGTCATGCTCACCGGCTGTAATAAAGATCTTCGTACCGGTAATGGCATAACTGCCATCCGCCTGCGGTTCGGCACGGGTGCGGATGATGCCCAGGTCTGTGCCGGCATGGGGCTCGGTCAGGCACATGGAGCCTGCCCATACACCGGAATAGAGGTTGGGCAGGTACCTCGTTTTCAGCTCTTCGCTGGCATGGGCATGGATGGCTAGGCAACCGCCCGCTGTGAGCATGGGGTACAGGCCAAAGGATAGATTGGCCGCATGGACCATTTCCTCGACCTGAGCAGAAATCACTTTGGGCATGCCCATACCACCGTACTCGGGGTCACCGCCTACGCCTACCCAACCGCCTTCGGCATAGACGGTATACGCCTCCCGGAAGCCTTTTGGCGTAATCACCTTGCCCCCTTCCCAACGGCAGCCCTCTTCATCCCCATTGCGGTTGAGTGGAGACAGGGTGCGGGCAGCCACCTTGGCCGCTTCTTCCAGGATGGCGTCGGCCGTCTCGGTATCGACCCGTTCCGCCAGCTCAGGTAACTGCTGCCACGCCTCCTGCACCCTGAACACATCGTTGAGCAGGAAACGGATATCACGTAGGGGAGCTTGGTAGTCAGCCATGGGGCAATCCTCCAGCAGAGGCGCAGGGTATCCGGCGCTTTTTTGTGAGTATTCCCTGAGTGTAGCGAACACGCTAAAAGAGCCATAGGTTCATGATGCGACCAGACAGTCAGCTTCGGTCACCCACCTGATCCTTGCTTGAGCCAACGAAAAAGGGACGCTGTTAGCGTCCCTTTTCAAGGCTTTTACAAGCCTGCCTTGGCTTTCAATCGCCACTCGTGAAGCAGCGGCTCGGTGTAACCGTTAGGCTGTTCGCGTCCCTTTAGAACCAAGTCCCGGGCGGCCCGGAAGGCATAGGACGTTTCGAAGTTGGGCGCCATGGGGCGATACAGGGAGTCACCTGCGTTTTGCTCATCCACGATACGGGCCATCCGCTGCAACGTTTCGATCACCTGTGCCTGATTAGTTACGCCGTGGCGCAACCAGTTGGCAATATGCTGGCTAGAGATACGCAGTGTGGCGCGGTCTTCCATCAGGCCGACGTTATGGATATCCGGCACCTTGGAGCAGCCGACACCCTGGTCTACCCAGCGCACGACATAACCCAGAATGCCTTGGGCGTTGTTGTCCAGCTCCTGCTGAATCTCCTCGGCAGACCAGTTGGCAGACTCGACAACCGGAATGGTCAACAGATCGTTCAGGATGCTGTCACGAGCGGCGTTGACATCGACCTGCTCCAGTTCTTGCTGGATCGCCTGCACATCGACCTGATGGTAATGCAGCGCATGCAGGGTCGCAGCCGTAGGCGATGGCACCCAGGCGGTATTGGCGCCTGCTTTGGGATGACCAATCTTTTGCTCCAGCATGGCGGCCATGAGGTCAGGCATGGCCCACATGCCCTTACCGATCTGGGCGCGGCCACGCAGCCCGCAGGACAAACCAACCAGGACGTTGTTGCGCTCGTAGGCGGCGATCCACTTGCTTCCTTTCATGTCGCCCTTGCGCAGCATCGCACCCGCTTCCATGCTGGTGTGCATCTCGTCACCGGTGCGATCCAGGAAACCTGTATTGATAAAGGCCACGCGGGAAGCCGCCTCGGCAATACAGGCCTTGAGGTTGACGCTGGTACGGCGCTCCTCATCCATAATACCCATCTTGATCGTGTCGGCAGGCAGTCCCAGCATGGACTCGACCCGTCCAAACAATTCAGCCGCAAAAGCCACTTCCTTCGGTCCGTGCATCTTTGGCTTCACGATATAAATGGAGCCGGTACGGGAATTGCCACGGCGCGCCAGATCATGCAGGGCGATGGTCACGGTCATCACCGCATCCATGATGCCTTCAGGAATCTCCTGACCATCGGCATACAGAATGGCCGGGTTGGTCATCAGGTGACCGACATTACGTACGAACAGAAGCGAGCGGCCGTGCAGCGACAGGCTCTCACCGTTGGCCGCCGTATACTCACGGTCCGGGTTGAGCGTACGCGTGAAACGCTTGTCACCCTTGGTCACTTCTTCAGCCAGATCGCCCTTCATCAGGCCCAGCCAGTTACGGTAAGCCAGGACCTTGTCCTGTGCATCCACAGCAGTAATCGAGTCCTCCAAATCCATGATGGTGCTGACGGCCGACTCCATCAGGATGTCCTTCACACCAGCACAGTCGGTCTGGCCGATCTGGGAGTGGCGATCGATCTGAATTTCAAAATGCAGGCCGTTGTGCTTGAGCAGAATGGCCGATGGTTCGGACGCATCGCCCTGATAGCCGACAAAGGCGGACGGGTCGGCCAGCTCGCAGGCACCATTTTTCATGTCTACCACGAGACGGCCGCCGTCGACCCGGTAGCACGTAGCCTCTTTATGGGAGCCTTTGGCCAGCGGAACGGTCCGGTCCAGGAAGTCGCGGGCGTAAGCGATGACCTTGGCTCCCCGCGCGGGGTTATAGCCCTTGGTCTTCTCGGCGCCTTCGTCCTCTGGAATGGCGTCGGTGCCGTAGACTGCATCGTAAAGTGAGCCCCAGCGCGCATTCGCAGCGTTTAGGGCATAACGCGCATTGAGCACCGGTACAACCAGTTGCGGACCAGCCTGCTGCGCGATTTCAGTATCGACATTGGCTGTGATCGCCTGGACCTTCTCCGGCTGCGGCAGCAGGTAGCCAATCGACTCCAGAAAGCGGCGGTAGGTTGCCATGTCCTTGATTGGGCCAGGATTGGCACGATGCCAGTCATCCAGCTTTGCCTGGATCTGATCACGCTCGGCCAGCAGTGCCTGGTTACGCGGTGCCAGGTCATGCACCAGAGCATCGAAGCCCTGCCAGAAAGCAGCGCTATCGATTCCCGTACCGGGCAACACTTGCTCCTCGACAAAGCGATGCAAGGAGGTGGCTACCTGTAAGCGATGGCAAGAAGTGCGTTGAGTCATGTCGTAATCCCTGTGTTCTTCTTATCAGTTCAACCCAAAACAGCCGCAGCACCCGCTTTGGCCACCTGTGCATCCTGATCGGCCTTGACGCCTGAAACGCCTACCGCGCCGACAACCTGTCCCTCGACCATGACCGGTACACCACCCTCCAGCATGCCAGCCAACACCGGCGCGGACAGAAAAGCGGTGCGTCCGCCATTGATCATGTCTTCAAACCCTTTGGACTCACGGCGCCCCAGGGCTGCGGTCCGGGCTTTTTCCGTAGAGATGTAGCCGCTGGTTGGCGCGGCATTGTCGAGCCTGAGCAGCGCCAGCGGATGTCCGCCATCGTCCACTACCGCAATGGAGACGGCCCACTGGTTGCGCTCGGCCTCGGCGCGTGCGGCCTCCAGGATGCGATTCACTTCAGTGACGGTCAGGACGGCTTTGCTTTGCATGCAGATTCTCCACGTGAGGATGGTAGGGTTCGGAATTCAGAGCGGCATCGACAATCTCGATCCAATGTCGGACCGGTGTACGACTAACACCGCCCAGATGGGTCTGGCAACCAATATTGGCAGTAACGATCAGATCGGGCTGCCCACTCTCGAGCGCGGCGAGCTTGTTGTCTCGCAGCTGACGAGACAGCTCCGGCTGAGTGAGCGAATAGGTGCCGGCAGAGCCGCAGCACAGATGGGCGTCCGGCACTGGCGCCAGCGTATAGCCCAGACGCTGCAAGACCTCCTCTACAGCGCCGCCCAGCTTCTGGGCATGTTGCAGGGTACAGGGGCAATGAAAGGCCAACCGGTGATCCGCATTCACCACCAGCCGCTCCAACGGCTCGGCACGAACCACCTCGACGATATCCTTTGCCAGTTCGGATACCCGGCGGGCCTTGGCGGCATAGGCGGGATCATCCTTCAGCAGATGACCGTAATCCTTGACGAATGCGCCGCAACCGCTGGCCGTCTGTACAATTGCCTCCGCGCCTGCTTCCACAGCAGGCCACCAGGCATCGATATTGCGGCGGGCACGGTCAAGCCCGTCATGCTGGGCATTAAGGTGAAACTCAACGGCGCCGCAGCATCCTGCTCGCGGCGCATCGACCACGCTAATCCCCAAGCGATCCAGCACCCGCGCCGTTGCAGCGTTGGTGTTGGGCGATAGTCCTGGTTGAACACAGCCCTCCAGCATCAACACATGTCGCTCATGACGTACCGCCGGACGCTCTCCCGCGGGGAGCGGATCGGCAGGAAGCTTGCTCTTTAGCGCATCCGGTAAGAGTGGGCGCAGTGTTTGCCCTGCGCCCGCCAGTGCCTTGAATAACGCAGGACGCGGCAGCACGGTGCGCAAGCTGGCACGCAGGAGGCGCTCACTCATGGGGCGAGGCACGCGGCGCTCCAGCTCGGCACGACCGATATCCAGCAGATTGTGATAAGTCACGCCGGACGGACAGGTCGTCTCACAGTTGCGACAGGTCAGACAGCGGTCCAAGTGCAGTTGTGTTTTCGTTGTTACGGGTCCGCCCTCCAGCATCTGCTTGATCAGGTAGATACGTCCGCGAGGCCCATCCAGCTCATCGCCCAACAGTTGATAGGTCGGGCAGGTCGCGTTGCAGAAGCCGCAGTGTACGCAGCTACGCAGTACACGTTCGGCCTCCGCTGCCTGCGGTAGGCGACGTGCTTCTTCACTTAGTATTGTTTGCATTACAGCTCCGCATACAGTCGACCAGGATTGAACAGCCCATGCGGGTCCATTTGCTGCTTGAGCTGACGCTGATATTTGAGAAGCGCAGGTGCCAGTGGGTGGAATGGCTCGCGCGTGATATCAGGCGTGAAACAGGTGGCATGCCCCCCGACCTGCTCGACAAGAGGCCTGAGCGTGGCGGCATCCATATCGCTTTTCAGCCACCGCTGGGCACCGCCCCAATCCATCAGGACCGAGCCGGGCAGCTCCAATACGGGGATGTGATTGGGTAGCGACAGGCGCCACAGTGGACGTGGATCAGCGAAAAATTCCAGTCGGTGCTCGCGCAGATCCGTCCAGTACGCAACGGACAGGTCTTCACCTCCAATGCGATCCCGAGCGGCCGCGACAGAACCCTCACCGCCCTCCAGACGAATATGTAATGCGCGGCCATCATGGCAGGCCCCTGCCAGCGGAATGGCCTGGCGCTCCCACTCGGCCAGCTTGCTCAGCGCGCGCGGGGCATCCAGCTCCACCCTTAGACGGGTACACGTCCGCGGCTTGGGCAGAACCTTGAGAGACACCTCGGTGATCAGCCCCAGACAACCAAAACTCCCGGCCAGCAGACGAGACAGGTCATAGCCCGCCACGTTCTTCATGACTTCACCGCCAAAGCGCAGGTGCTTGCCCTCGCCTGTGATGACCCGGGTCCCCAGAACGAAATCCCGTACCGAGCCTACCCAAGGCCGACGCGGGCCGGAAAAGCCCGTCGCAATCATGCCGCCTACCGTCGCGCCCGGTCCGAAATGCGGCGGCTCGCAGGGCAGCATCTGGCCGTTGGCTTCCAGCGCAGCCTCCAACTCAGCCAGTGGAGTGCCCGCCCGTACCGTTACTACAAGCTCAGTGGGATCATAGGTAACGATGCCTCGGTGGGCGCGCACATCGATTTCCATACCGTCTACCGGTCGGCCCAGGTGACGCTTGCTGTCGCCGCCCCGGATGCGTAGCGGCTGACGTTGCTCAATAGCCTGCAGCACTTCGTCCTGAAGCGTCTGAGAAGCATCATGGGAAGCAGTCATGGCGTCCATCAAAAGCGCTCCAGTTCAGGAAAAGGCAGCTTGCCGTGATGTACATGCATGCCGCCAAACTCAGCGCAGCGGTGCAGCGTCGGCACGTTCTTGCCCGGGTTGAGCAATCCCTTCTCATCAAAGGCTTTCTTGACGGCGTGAAATAACGTCAATTCATCAGGCTTGAACTGCGTACACATGGAGTTGATCTTTTCTCGCCCTACGCCGTGCTCACCGGTGATGCTGCCACCTACCTCCACACACAGGTCGAGGATCTTGCCGCCCAGCTCTTCTGCGCGCTCAAGTTCGCCCGGCTGATTGGCATCAAACAGGATCAGCGGATGCATGTTGCCGTCCCCGGCATGGAAGACGTTGGCAACCCGCAGGCCGTAGTGCTCGGACAGATCCGCAATTCCCTTGAGAACGCCCGGCAATGCACGGCGGGGAATGGTGCCGTCCATGCAGTAGTAATCGGGAGAAATCCGGCCTACTGCCGGGAATGCGTTTTTGCGGCCTGCCCAGAATTTCTGCCGCTCGGCCTCGTCCCGGGCTAGCCGAATCTCGGTGGCCCCGGCCCGAGCCAGGACATCACGAACGCAATCGCAGTCAGCATGAACGTCAGACTCCACCCCATCCAGCTCACACAGGAGGATAGCCTCGGCGTCCACCGGATAGCCTGCATGGATGAAATCTTCCGCCGCTCGAATGGAAAGGTTATCCATCATTTCCAGACCGCCAGGAATGATGCCTGCAGCGATGATATCGCCGACTGCTCGACCGGCTTTTTCAATATTGTCGAAGCTGGCCATCAACACCTTGGCCGTTTGTGGCTTGGGCAGAAGCTTGACGGTCACCTCCACCACCACACCTAGAAGCCCTTCCGAACCTGTGAACAAGGCCAGCAGATCAAATCCGGGCGTGTCGAGCGCCTCACTACCCAGGGTCAGACGTTCTCCCTCAATGGTCACGACGTCGACCTTCAGGATGTTATGAACCGTAAGGCCATATTTCAGACAGTGCACGCCCCCTGCGTTCTCAGCCACATTGCCGCCAATGGAACAGGCGATCTGGGAGGACGGGTCCGGGGCGTAATACAGCCCGTAAGGATTGGCTGCCTGGGAAATCGCCAGGTTGCGCACGCCGGGCTGAACCCGTGCACGGCGCGCATCCGGGTCAACCTCAAGGATCCGATTGAATTTCGCCATGACCAGCAGCACGCCCTGCTCCAGCGGTAGAGCACCACCGGAAAGCCCCGTCCCTGCTCCCCGCGCAACGACCGGGACGTTACGCTCATGGCAGAGCCGCATTAAGGTCTGCACCTGCTCAATGGTATTCGGGAGCACGACGGCCATGGGCGTCGTGCGGTATGCCGACAAGCCATCGCACTCGTAGGGTTTCAGGTCTTCGCGTGCGTGGAGGATCTGAACGCCAGGCAGCGCTGCCTCCAGTGCCTTAATCAGACTGGCCTTGTCGACCTTGGGCAGTACGCCATCGACGCGTTCGTCATACAGGATATTCATTGCCAGAGTACCGATCTTGTTGTTTTTGTGCCGGAGGGCCTGGGCCTTTCAAGGCTACGTGCTTTTCTTTTACTCTCCGTTTGCCAAGACGTCTATGCCACTAAAAGCTGGTCAGACCAGTTTTTCAATACTCAGCCTTAGCCGAAAGTCTTAGCCCCACAGGCGCCATGCACCTTGACGAAAGACCAGGCACTCATGCCCACTAAGCCTTTACCAACTGGTCAGACCAGAGCCATGAGCACTCTTGAAGTCACCAAGCGAAGACAGGTTGCCGATGCTGTAAGCGAGCAAATCGAACGGTTGATCGTCGATGGCGTATTAAAGGTCGGGCAAGCCCTGCCCTCCGAGCGTCGCCTGTGCGACAAGCTGGGGGTTTCGCGGGCGGCCCTGCGTGAAGGACTCGGTGTGCTGAGAGCAAGGGGCATCATTGAAACCAGCCAGGGCCGCGGCTCCTTTGTAGCTCGCCTCAGCGCCTCGAATGACACCAGCCCACTGCTGCACCTGTTTGGCAGTCAACCCCGTACGCTCTTCGACCTGCTCGAAGTGCGCGCCCTGCTCGAAGGAGAAGCCGCCCGGTTGGCAGCCTTGCGCGGTACGGAGGCGGACTTTGTGTTGATTGGCCGACGTTATCAGGCGCTGTGCGAGGCTTGTGAAAACCCGGAAGCGTTGGACGCAGATACTCATGCCCGATTGGACCATGCGTTTCATCTCGCCATCAGCGAGGCGTCACACAATCCCGTCCTGGTGCATACCCTCCAGTCGTTGAATGATCTGCTGCTCGGATCGGTGTTTGCCTGTATCGCCAACCTCTATCACCGCCCGCCGCAACGCAGGCAGATCGACCGCCAGCACACCCGCCTCTATCAGACTGTTACCCAGCGTTTGCCCGATCAGGCCCGTCGCGCGGCGCTCGACCATATCCACAGTATTCGTGACAATCTGCGGGAGATCGAACAGGAAGAGCAACGTCTGGTTCGCGCAACAATGCGGCTGGAGGGATGGGTCTAACCATTCGGGCAGGTTTATTGCCCTATAGCCATTATTGCGACACAGCTCACGGTAATGTATGGTCTAGTTCGGCACTCTCCGCGCCCTGTTCTTCAAGGAAAGAAGGCTCAGCAGGATGCTGGACGCAAATGAAAGCCATATCACCCTTTCGCTCGAAGGCCTGTCGACAGACCTGCAGGTCCTGAGCTTTGAAGGCCACGAAGCCCTCAATCAGACGTATCGTTTCGATATCGAGCTTGTCAGCGAACAGCCTGATCTCGATCTGGAAAGCCTGCTGCACAAGCCGGCCTACCTTGCTTTTGGCCCTAGCGGCTTCGGTGTTCACGGGCTGGTCTACCGCGCCGCTCAAGGCAACTCAGGCAAGCGCCTGATGCGCTACCGTGTCAGCCTTGTGCCTCAACTGGCCTACCTGGCGCACCGCGTTAATCAGCGCATTTTCCAGCAGCTTACCGCCCCCAAGATCATCGAAGCGATCCTCAAGGAGCATGGCTTGTTTGAAGGAGCCTACCGCTTCCAGCTTGGCAAGACGGTCTATCCACCGAGGGACTACTGTGTTCAATACGATGAGAGCGACCTACATTTCATCCAGCGTCTCTGTGAAGAAGAAGGCCTGAGCTACCACTTTCAGCACAGCAGCAGCGGTCATGTGCTCGTTTTTGGAGATGATCAAACGGTCTTCCCCAAGCTCTCATCTGTGCCTTATCAGCAAGACTCTGGCTTAGCGGCTCAGCATGAAGTCGTTCGCCGTTTCGGTGTGCGCCTGGCGACGCGAACCAGCCGGGTTACACGCCGCGATTACAACTTCGAGAAGCCACGCCTGTTGATGGAGGCAGCCTACCAGGGTCCGTCCTCCCCTGATCTGGAGGACTATGACTATCCGGGCCGCTTTACCGATCGTACCCGGGGCAAACACCTTGCCCAACGCGCATTGGAGCGCCATCAGGCTGATTCACAACTCGCAGAGGGACAAAGCGACGCGGGCTTGGTCAGCGGATACTTTCTCCCGTTGAGCAACCACCCACGCACGTCCTGGAATGCCCTCTGGCTTATCCAGGAAGTCTTCCATGAAGGTCGCCAACCTCAGGTATTGGAAGAGTCCGTCATCAGTGATGTCTCCAAAGAGGATGGTTTCACCCAGGGCTACCGCAACCGCTTTACCGCTACCCCATGGGATATCCCCTACCGCCCGGCTCTTGAGCATCCCAAGCCCGCTGTTTTGGGAAGTCAGACGGCCGTCGTGACAGGTCCCCAAGGCGAAGAAATCCATTGCGATGAATACGGTCGCGTAAAGGTCCAGTTTCATTGGGACCGCGAAGGCCAAGCCAACGAGCAGACCAGCTGCTGGCTTCGTGTAGCCAGTAATTGGGCCGGTGACCGCTACGGTGGCATCGCCATTCCCCGTATTGGGATGGAAGTGCTGGTGACGTTTCTTGAGGCTAACCCTGATCAGCCCTTGATCACCGGCTGCCTGTATCACAAGGAAAACGTCATCCCATACGACCTGCCCGCTAACAAGACACGCACCGTCTTCAAAACACTCAGCACACCGGGCGGTGGTGGGTATAACGAACTGCGCATCGAAGACAAGAAAGGTCAGGAACAGATTTATATCTACGCCCAGCGAGACTGGGACGAGAACATTGAGCACGACCAGAAAATTCGCGTCGGCCATGAGCGCCACGACCGTATCGAGGCGAATAGCTACACGGAGTTCAAGGCTGAAGAGCACCACACAACAGACCTGGACCGTAAAACCGAGATCAAGGCTAATGACCACCTCACGGTGGGCCAGACCCAGCACATCAAACTGGGCAATGGGCAATACATCGAGACCGGTAATGAAATCCACCTGTATGCCGGAAGCAAAGTCGTCATCGAAGCAGGCCTTGAACTGACCGCCAAGGCAGGCGGCGCCTTTATAAAGCTGGATCCTAGTGGCGTTACGTTGATGGGGGCAGCGGTAAACATCAACTCAGGCGGAAGCCCTGGTGTTGGCTCCGGCATTCAGATCCTGGGGCCGCTTGTTCCATGGGCAGCGGATAGTAATAAGGCGGGGAAACCACCCAAGCTAGCACTAGCCAATGTACAACTGCAAATGGCTATAAGGGCCCGGCAGTTAGGTGCAAGCCGTTGCCCAATATGCGAGGCATGTCGTGAAGGTGTATGTGATATAGGACATTCAGCAAGATGAGCCCCGTCTATTCGTGGATCCAAACCCAAACAAATAAGCAGCGATCGCTTTATTTAATTATTGACTCATTAGCCGAACCTAACCCTATACCGGAGCTATTCGGCTCAGGGGCCATCAAGGAATACGCCAATCTTTACCAGGGTACGCCTTATGAAGAGCTTTCTGCCATCGCGCCTTGGCTAATCAGAATTGAAGACATGGGCAACGTAGCTATTCAACGTCTAATTCAACATCCAGAAAGGGACTGGGGTTGGTTAGCCTGTACAGAATTTCATGAATTTTCTGCTATAAAAAAACACTTACAGGCCAGGATAGAAATACATGAAGATGAGCAAATATCCCTTTACCGTTTTCAAGACCCCCGCGTAATAGCTAGAAGCCTCGCCTATTTGAAACGTGAACAAGCTCCTTATCTTCTAGGACCCTTTGAAAGTGTTTTATATTGGCACTTGGAAAAATGGAAAGAATATAACAATCCAAACCCTAGCCTCTCTCAGTTACCAGAAGCGCCTTTCCCTTGGCTCTACTCCGAACCAGACGAGATAAAGCAAGAAATTAATATCCTAAACCTGGAACAGTGGCTATGGGAAAACCAACCAGCCGAAACAACTGAGCTGGCCAAGAAACTACATATACGCACATGGCTGAAAGACTGTTTAACTAAAGTTGAAATCTACCAATGGAAAGATGCATATCAGCTATTTTTCCTGCTTATGCACAACAGATTAAACCAACTCAATCACCCAGCCTGGGAGCCCCTACCAGACGAGCTTCCCTTAGCACACTTTAATCGCTGCCAGAGTTTCTTCAGGCCTCAAGAAAAATGAAAAATTTTATTCTACTTTTAATTCTATCAGCCCTTACATCTTGCTCTTGGGTTGGCACTTTCATAAAGGAAGGCGCTATTAGTAGTGTCAGTTATTCTAGTAGCAAGCACTTTGATCTAACAGGCAAAATCCCTGAAAACTACTCTTTTCAAACTACTGCCTACTACCAACAGAGCGAACCAGCCACCTGCACTTTTTATAGTGTGGGAATGGGTGGCTATGTTCCTCGCACTCACATTGAGCAACATCGAGCAGAATACAAAGACAAGCCACAGGACTTTAGCTATCGGATACCACTGTCGTATCACGAGGCCGGATGCGAAATGAAGTTGGTGAATGTAGATCTAACCGTGTTCGCTAAATACAGTCCCAAAGATGGGGATTTTGGTCGCGATGGTGGACGAATAGGTGTTTATACAAATTTGCCGGAAACAGCTAAGCATTTTCCTGCCAGCGGAAGGCTGAGTTTAAAGGGAAAGTGCATGTGGCTATTTCGGCTAATGGGTAAAAACGACGTATTCACTAAAGGCCTTGTATGTCATGGCGCTGACGAAAACTGGCAAGTACCTGACGACTATGACAAACGTGACGGCGTAGGCACTTCGGTAAGACGCGATGAGCTTGACGGAAAAACCATTAATGTTGAAATCCAAAACTCTAAAGAAGAGCGTCCATTTTTCAGAGGATCTTGGTTAAAAACAGAATCTGGTTGGAAGCCCTGTATTGAAACAAAGAAATATATAAGATGCCAAACCCCTCCCACTTTTAGGGAATTCATTATGGACGGCCGCGTGTGTACGGTCTATCCGAACTGCACGGAATAAAACTCATGGATGAGACATTCAATAAAGCTTTTAATAGCCAAAGACAAAGCTGCCCCCGAAAAAATAATTGGGTTAGCTTCCGTTTGGTTGATGAATTTGGACAAAGCGACCCTTACGCAAACCTATCCTATTCTCTAATAGATAGCCAGGGCCAGGAATACACTGGGACTCTTGATGAGAAAGGATATGCTAAGATTAGTAATATTTACTGTGGACCTTCTATCCTCAGATTCCCTGAAAAATACAAAGGAGACATTGATAGCTGGTACGACAAAATAACAACCCGTGAAAATTTCTCTCTTCCTATTACACAACTACAAGCTGCAGCAGAGCAAACCCAAAGGCGAAACAGCAATCAATTAAGTACAAACCCTAAGTTGGCAGTCAAGGAGAATGCTGACTTTTATCGAGTAGAAGTACGTGACTTAGTGGAGATTACTAGTCATCTCCCCCCTGCATCTAATATATTAGCACCACGCCCTTCAATCAGACTTGCATCTAATTCAAATCAGCATGACGGTAAATCTTTTGGCATTGGTCTTGCACCTAATAAACATCACCTATTAGAAATCAAAGCTTTAACAGCTCGCCGACCATTACTCTCTCTAACATCAGAATTCTCAGCGCTTGATGCCTATCAACTCTCACTGCTTACTACTCTAGCTTATTCAGATTTTGGAGAGAAATATGCTGAAGGCCAAGATATGCCTCCAACTTATCCTTTCCCTGGCAGCATTGGCTATATCTTAAACAGCAGACTAGCACACATCGAAACTGGCGCATTAAATGAAGAGCCTGCGCGCTTTAAAGACGTTACTCCTTACCATCTTATTTTAGAAGAAGTTCCCTACTCCAAAAGGTTAGAAATCATTCCCTTCGACCCACTCTATTACACAAAAGAAAATGAACAAAAAAAACCTTGGCAGTTGCACAGTCTAAACGACACAAACACTAATACCCAAGCGTATATTAGCCATGATGATCGAATGATTTTAATTGGTATCAGGGGTACGCAAGAGTGGCCAGACTTCGCGCGCGATATAGATGCTAAACAAGTCCCTTATGAAGAAGGCATAGGGCAGGCGCATCGCGGATTTTATAAGGCCTTCCTTGCGGTTAAAGAATTTGTAAAGCCTTACCTATTCAACTTTTATTCTGGTCAAAAGATTGTCGTAAACGGCCATAGTTTAGGGGGGGCCATTGCACTTTTATTAGCTGAATGGCTACGTCGAGAGGAACGTAATTATGATGTATTATTGTACACCTACGGCGCACCTCGCGCTGGCGATAGAAAATTTGTCGAAGGTGCATCCGAACTAATCCATCATCGGCTTGTTAACCATAACGATCCTATTCCAAGTCTACCTGCAACATGGATGGACACAGACCAGCGAATATTTATCCCTGGAATAGCGGCACTTATTACAGGGGCGACAGGGATAGGCGGCGCGGCATTTTTGGCGGGTGTTGTCAATCTAAAAGGTGACAGCTATCAGCACCACGGGACACTCCATCACTTTCTACCGCTCCCTATTGGCAAAGGGGAAACTACCTCAGTGCTTTGGCAACCGGAATGTTCAGGAATTGAAGAAGCCGGGTGTACTTATTATGCAGCCAACATTAAAAATGATATGCCTGACAGAGCGTTATTCGTTGCACAGCTAGCTTCCATGTCGCAACACTTTACAGTGGCTGGATATGTTCCGGCTTGTCATGCAACGCTGTTACGCTGGAAAGCTAGCGCTGCGCAGGGAGGTCAAAGCTTGACCAAACGCGAGCAAGAATGGTTAGAAAAGGAAATCTATAGTTATCAAAAAAACTTAGAGTTATGGGAAAAGCAAGCCTGGCAAAAATATGACGCCCTACACCGACACCAAGAAGTTTCCTTAAGTCTACGCAGGCAGCAATTCGAACAAGCTATTAGCTTCGCCGCTGCCGAAAGGAGACGCTTACCCCGTACCTTAGGCCGTATCAGGGAGCTAGCTCAAAAGCCTATTTCGCTTGAAAATGTATACGGATCTCAAATAAACAATCCTATGCTTTTAAGCCTAATAAGCCGATGGCAACAACACGATGAAAACCTACCGTCCAAAACACCTCAACTAGCCTCTATACCTAGAACATATAAACCCAGTTACGTCTAGTTGACCTACAAAAGGCTTAAGCTAACCGCTTCATAAGTGCGGTTAGCGGCCAATTTCTTAGAAGACATATCTCTAACATCAAAAACATCAAAAACATCAAAAACATCAAAAACATCAAAAACATCAAAACACCAACTTAATGTAAAACTTAAAGGTCAAAAATCAGGCAATTTAAATATTTCTAACCGACAAACGATAAAATAATTTGCATCTAAATACTTACATGAAATTAACTATAGGCGAAATTACAACCAACCATCTACATCAAAATTTACTTCTCCCATAGCTTAAATAAAAATTTGATAGATTCATAATCCTTATGCTCCTCTCGATCATTCGAGCAGCCTACCAATACGCCATGTGAGGCCTGCTACTAAAAATACGCTCCTAAAAGTCACATGAATGCCGCATCTAATTATAGATGAAATGGAGTCAGGACTTTACTAAATAGCATTAGCAAAAAGATATGGAAACCCAACTAATCTTTGCGGAGCCGTAGCAAATGCAAGCTCGACAAATTTTCTTGATCTCACCATATTACGAAAACATGAGAAATTATTTATTAGAAGATATCGAACTCTTAAAAATCACCAAACCGCAAGCGGATACGCCTGAAGAAGCCGAGTCAGTTGCAACTATGCTAATAGCTCGAAATGAGTTTATGGCCTGGATTCTTGATTATACAGCTGGACAGCAAATACAGCAGATCGAAGACTCTTTCGAAAAAGTAATTTCTGCCTACGAGAACTATCAACTAGCTCTCGGGCGTTATGAAAATGAACCCAGGATGTCGCCTCTAGGTCTTGACCAACTTGAAGATTATGAAGATTGCCTCCAACTGATCGGAATAGCTGTATTACTTAATCGCAAGGATCTCCTAGAGCGTATTACTAAAATTGTTGATCCAGGATATGCAGCTGAAGATACGCTTTATGAAGAGCTTGTAGGAAGTGTACTACCCAATCGTGCAGAAATTGATGAATGGTACCATGATAAGCCTTACACTACCTTGATACATGCAATGTATGCCGAAACTAAAGATGAGGCCTCAAAACTTCTAAATCAGTATTGTAAAGAATGGTATCCGTCATTCAAACGTACAACGTGGCATGATACCCATCTTAGTATGACCTCAACCGAAGGTGCTTACTTCGGTTACTGGGCTTTCGAAGCCGGCGCTGTAGCCTATCTTTATGGCATAGATGACAGCCAAATCAGTCACATGGTGTATCCCAAAGATTTGGTCGCTTATGCTCGCAACCAAAAAATAGGTCAATGAACCATAATTCAAGGCTTATGCAGGAGAAACCTTCTTCTGACCAGACTCTTGATCTTTAATACCAGGCAAACTCATTACAAGGTTTCTGCCTAATTATTAAAGGATCAAACAGAGGCAACGATCTAATAAATTATCCTAAGAAAAAGCGCTGTAGCTAAAGCAGGACCGTATGAAGGCACATCTGGCGGTAAATACAGCCTCCTATCTGAGATATCCAAGAAGTATGTAGACACACACGGTGTACCTTATGGCTCTTGGTAAATAACTTTTTAATACGCAAATAAAATTAAGTCGTTCAAATTAAAGATGCCCACCCATTTAGGTGGGCAATCTTGTTAGCACTCCATATAAACCACCTGCGTATGGGTGTATTCATACAACCCATGCTTTCCATCCGCGCCGCCAATCCCTGACTTGCGTACGCCTGCATGGAAGCCTTGCATGGCTTCGAAGTTTTCGCGGTTGATGTAGGTTTCGCCAAAGTCGATTTCGCGGCAGGCTTGCATGGCTTTGCTCAGGCTGCGGGTATAGACGGATGAGGTGAGGCCGTATTCGGAGTTGTTTGCCAGGGCGATTGCCTCGTCCAGGCTGTCAACGATCTGGATTGGCAGGACGGGACCAAAAATTTCCTCACGCATGATCGCCATATCCGCTCGGCAACCGGCCAGCACGGTAGGCTCGTAGTGGAAGCCTTGGGGAATATCTGCGACCTTGCCACCGGAGACGACCGTAGCGCCCTGACTGACTGCCGTACGCACACGTTCGGCAACTTTATCGAGCCCGGCCTGATTGATTAGCGGGCCCATTTCTACCGAGGGGTCGGCAAGCGGATCTCCGTAGCGCGTTTCACTCATGGCAGCACTGACACGTGAGATGAATTCATCGGCTACGCCACGCTCGACGTATACGCGCTCGGCACAGTTACAGACCTGTCCGGTATTGATGATGCGTGAGCCGCGGATGGCGCGGACGGCGAGATCTAAATCAGCGTCGGCCAGCACGATAGCCGGTGCCTTGCCGCCGAGTTCAAGGTTGAGCTTGGTGAGGTTGGGTGCAGCCGACGCCATGATGCGGGCACCCGTAGCCACACTGCCGGTAAAGCTGATCATGTCGACACCAGCATGGGCGCTGAGCGTTCCCCCGACCTCCCCTGCCCCACTGACGACATTGAACACGCCAGGAGGCAAGTCCGTTTCGGCGACCAGTTTGGCAAATTCGAAACAGTTGATCGGCGTCTCTTCGCTGGGTTTGATGACGATGGTGTTGCCCGTTACTAAAGCTGGAGCCATCTTGCGGGCAATGAGAAAGAACGGGAAATTCCAAGGCAGGATGCCGGCGACCACACCCAAGGGCTTACGGAACAGAAAAATGTTTTCGTTGGGCCGGTCGCTGGTGATGATTTCACCTTCAATGCGGCGTGCCCACTCGGCCATGTAGTCAATGTAATCAGCCGTGAAGTTGACTTCGACTTCAGCCAAGCCGCTGACCTTGCCCTGCTCCTCAGTGAGGATGCGCGCCAGCCGAGGCGCATGCTCGCGGATCTTGGCGGAGATTTTGCGCAAGTACCCAGCGCGCTCTATAGCGGGCTTTTTTGCCCAGGCTTTTTGAGCAGCGCGTGCGGCCTCAATGGCACGGTTTACATCATCGCCATTAGAGGCAGGCACGTCGGTCAAGCGTGCACCATTGGCGGGATTGAAAACCCCTAAGTGTTCGCTGCTAGCCTGAAAGGCACCGTTGATGAAATTCTGATACGGTTGGGTCATGGCCGAGTCCTCTTGTTTTAATAGGTTCGCGAAGGCGCGCTGACGGCCGGGCCTTCCTTGTAACGACGCAGATTATCCAGGGCTGCCTGACGCATCAGGCTGATATCGATGCCCACGGCAATGAACTGGCAGCCCCAGCTCTGGTAGCGGCGAGCGTCATCCTCTTGAGGGGCAAGAATGCCGCTGATTTTGCCCGCGCCGCGGGTGGCATCGATGGCGTGCCGGATCTTGGCCTGCACATCGGGATGACCCGGGTTGCCGGGATAGCCCAACCCCGAGGACAGGTCAGCTGGACCGACAAAGACCGCGTCGACCCCTTCTACCGCGGCAATCGCTTCGACGTTCTCGACCCCCTTGGCCGACTCTACCTGTACGATCAGGCAAAGCTCCTCATGGGCAGTAGCCAAGTAATCCGGTACGCCGTCCCAACGGGTTGCACGGGCCAGCCCACCGCCAACCCCACGAATACCATGGGGTGGATAACGCATGGCCCGGACCAACTCACGCGCCTGCTCGGCTGTTTCCACCATAGGCACCATCAGGGTCTGGACGCCGATATCGAGTAGCTGCTTGATCAGCACGCTGTCACCGGTTACGGCCCGTACCACGGGCTGAGTGGCATAGGGTGCGACGGCCTGGAGCTGCGCCAGGATCGTGGGCACGGTATTGGGTGCGTGCTCACCGTCAATGAGCATCCAGTCGTAGCCAAGGCTGGCAATGATTTCCGCCGCGTAGCCTGTAGCAAAGCCGGCCCAGATGCCGTAGGTGGTCTGGTCTTTCTTGAGCGCTGCCTTGAAGGCGTTATGTGGCATCTGCATAAGAAGTCCTGTTGTGTTGAACGTTAAGGGATCAGCGAGAAGCCAGATGGCCTCCTTTTTCAGGAAGCTTGACGACAAAGAAGTAACTTGCGGCGCCGAGCAGTGCGATCAGGGCTGCGATGACCAGGGCGAGTGTGAACGAGCCGGTCTGCTGCACGACCATACCGGTCACGACTGGAGCAAAGGCACCGCCAAAATAGCCGCCAAAGTTCTGGATGCTGGCGAGGGAGGCCACCATGCGTGACGGTACTGCCACGCTGACGAGGGACCATGTGCCGGCTACTGCTACATTCAGGCAGAACAGTGCCGCACTGAATAACGCCATGACCGGGACGACGCCCTGGGCATAGGCGCCAAGGACCGTGAAGAAGCCTGCGCCGATCAGGCCGCCGCAGATCGGCCATTTACGGCTGCGGCTGACGCTGGCGCCGCCACGGATCACGCGGTCAACCAGGAGCCCTCCGCTGATCACACCCGCCGCTCCGGCGAGGAACGGAATACTGGCGACCCAACCTGCGCTGGCAAGGGACAGATGATGGGTCCGCTCCAGATACGCAGGCAGCCAGGTCAGGTACAACGACAGCATGTAGATGATGCCGACGTAGCCAAACACGATGCCCCAGGTCACACGCAGCTTGAAGAGTCCACGCCATTCAGCAAAGGTCATACGGCCCGTGCTTTCACCCTTGGCCATGCCTTCGTCGAGATAGTGTTGTTCCTGCGCGGTAAGGCTGACCTCATCACGGTTGCGATAGACGGTGTACCAGACGATTGCCACGCCCACACCCATGACGCCCATGGCGATGAACATCGCCCGCCAGCCCAGGCCCAGAAGCAGCGCGGCGAGAATCGGCTGGGCAATTGCCGGCCCGAGGGAGGATGCCATGTTGAAGATGCCAGACGGCAGCCCTCGCTCCTTGATGTTGAACCACTCGCTGACAACCTTAGCGCCGGCCGGAAATTGAGGGGCCTCACCGATACCCAGGCCGATACGCGCCAGGATCATGTGGTTCAGGCTACTGAGTAATCCCAGCATGCCTTGCGCAATCGACCAGAGGCAGATTCCCAGGCCCAAGGTGAGACGGGCGCCGAAACGGTCAAGAATGCCGCCGATGGGCAACTGCGCGACGGCATACGCCCAAGAGAAGACAGAAAGTAAAAGCCCCATTTCGGTAGGGGTAAAGGACAGCTCTTGGCTGATCGTCTGATTGGCAATCGCTAATGTGCTGCGGTCAAGGTAATTGACGAAACCCGACAGCACTAGAAGCGCCAGTGCCACCCACTGGATGCGCTTGAGCCGGGCGCTTTTGACCGGGATGGCCGCTTCCCTTGCAGGAGGCGCATTCGCCGCTACACCCGTTGTTGCACCCGCTGTTGCCTGCATATTGTTGTTATTCATAAGGCATCTCCAAGGATCGAATTGGAGCAATGCTCCGCATGAGATTGCTACTGCAGATTCACGAACATGCCTCCATCTACCAGTAAGGAAGCGCCAGTGACGTACCTGGCCATGTCCGATGCGAGGAATACGACCGGGCCAGCCAGATCGCCCGGCTCCCCTAGGCGGCCAAGAGGTGTCCGTTTAATCATGTAGTCGCGCTTCTCCTGATCGGCCAGGTCGTCTTTATTGATATCGGTCTCGATAGTGCCCGGCAGTACGGCATTGCAGCGTATACCGTACGGGCCAAGGGCAATGGCACAAGACTGCATGAGTGACAGCAGCCCGGCCTTGGTGGGTGTGTAGTGCGTCTGCATCGCGCCGCCCACCAATGCGCTGATCGAGCTGACGGCAATGATCGAGCCTCCCCTTCCTTGCTCCTTCATTTGATTGGCCGCTGCCTGTACGGCGAAATAGGCACCATTAAGATTGGTGTCTACGGTCTTGTAATAGACCTCGCGTGGCATATCGAGAAAGGCATGAAAGGGACAGATGCCCGCGTTGTTGACGAATACATCCACACTGCCAAATGCCTCCACTGCCGCCTTGACGAGCTTGCTGCCGGTGTCCGGGTTGGCGGCATCGGCCCCTACGTCGACCGCACGGCTACCGGCCTGCTCGATTTCCTGAATCAACGAGGCCACCTGCGGTTTGCTGGAATCGCTACCGCTGTGCCCGATGACGACTTTACCGCCTTGGCGAGCGCACTCCAGTGCAATGGCACGGCCTATCCCACGGGAGGCGCCGGTAATGATGACGGTCTTGTCTGCGAGCAGCATGGTTATCTCCTTGGGTTCGATAAAGTCAGGGCCGAGTCGTCTCTACTTCAAATAGTTGCCATACCCCACCATAGCAATCGAAGCCAGAATGACCACGATACCTGCCAGCAGGATGCGCTTGTTACGTGCCGAGGTGCCGTGCCATTCACGGAAATACAGCCCCCACAGGTTCGACACGACAATGATGAAAGACATGTGCAGCACCCAGGAGCTGGCGTCGTTGTTGAGCCGACTCTCGCCCATGCCATAGAAGAAAAACTGCAGAAACCAAATCGTGCCGGCGCTGGCTGCCAAGAGGTAATTGCGCAGGAGCGGCGTCCGCGAGTCAGTGTAGTTGTAGAACGAGCGATTACGCCGATTGAGCAGCAAGCACCAGATGGCATTGGTGGTCAGCCCGCCCCACATGATCAGCATGAAGGTGATGTTGTTCTGGAACAGGCTGTTGGTGCCCTGCGCCACGGCCGCCTCGGCGAGAGGTCGACCGGCCGAGATTCCGTAGCTGAAACAGGCACTGAGCACGCCCGAAATGATGGCAACGGTCCACCCCTTGGCCAGGGAAAACTCCGCCACACTCGCCTGCTTGGTCGCCTCGGAGACCTCGCGCTCCTTGATGACACCCGCCCGCCCACAGATGGCAATGCCCACAAGCGAAATGGCAACGCCCGCCAGCACCCAATGCCCGCCAGCGCTGGCGACCAGTTCGGTAAAGGAGCCTCGGGTTTCGTCGGTAAACAGGTCCTTGTAGATCGCAGGCATCAGGGCGCCCAGCGCGGAGGTCAGGCCCATGATGATGGACATGCCCAGCGAAAGCCCCAAATAACGCATGGTTAGGCCAAACGTCAGACCACCAATCCCCCACAGCACACCGAAGGTATAGGTCCAGAGCAACGTGGACGTATCGGCCTCGGCGATGATGTGCGTGAAGTTGGGGACAGTCAGCACGGCCGCCACTAATGGTACGAACAGCCAGGAGAACAGGCCGCCAATGATCCAGTAGCTCTCCCAGGCCCAGCCCTGCACTTTCTTGTAAGGGATGTAAAAGCTGCCGGAAGCAAAGCCGCCGATAAAATGCAGGATGACACCCAGCAGGATGACCTCCATCACGCGTCTCCTGCCGTCAGTGTAAAGACTGGCAAGAGCGGCACGCTCACCGGTGACTCGTCCGGGTTCGTTGCCATAATGTCTGCCATGTAATGCCACCAGCGCTTCATCACTGGCAAGTTGGGCAAGTCATCTAAAGCATGCTCACTGCGGTGCGTCAGTACGGCGTAGAGTGCATGCGTCTCAGGGTCAAGAAAGATGCGGTAGTCCTCGACCCCGGCGGCCAGCAGCGCGTCGACCAGCTCAGGCCAGATCTCATCGTGCCGGCGCTGGTACTCCTCAGCCTGCCCGGGATGCAAGGTCATACGGAACGCTTTTGTTGGCATTATGGCGGTTCCTTGTCTGGCGGCGCGGTTCCTCCGCGCCGCGCTCCTTTATCAGTGATCGTAGGGTCGATGTAGCTGGCACTCGGGGTTTAGCCGTACCCCAAAGCCGGGCTTGTCCAACACGGAGGCTTTCATGCGGCCATTGACCGGAATCGGCTCATCCAGGAGCTGCGGGTTGAACATCGGCACCACCTTGTCCGCCTTGGGAGCCATCATCAGGAATTCCGAGAATGGGCTGTTGGTGCGGGTAATGACGAAGTGGTAGCTGTAGACGGAAGAGCCATGGGGCACTACCAGCGCGTTGTGTGCATCAGCCAGCGCCGATATCTTGATAAGCTCGGTAATCCCGCCACACCAGCCCACGTCCGGCTGGATAATGTCGCAACAGCCCATCTCCAAGAGCATACGGAAGCCCCAGCGGGTCGCTTCGTGTTCTCCCGTAGTGACCAGCATCCCGCTCGGCACTTGCTGACGGAGGGCGGCGTAGCCCCAGTAATCATCCGGCGGCAGTGCCTCTTCGATCCACTTGAGGCCAAACTCGCTTGCCGCGTTGGCCAGGCGGGTAGCGTAGTTGAGGTCAAGGCTCATCCAGCAGTCGAACATCAGCCAGAAGTCGTCTCCCACCCGCTCACGCATGGTGGCCAGCGTTTCGATGTTCTTGCGCAGCCCTTCTTCACCTTCAGCGGGGCCGTGCTGAAGCGCCAGCTTGCCGCCGATAAAACCCATCTCTTTGGCAAGGTCGGGTCGGGCACCGGTCGCGTAGAATTGCAGCTCATCCCGTACGGGACCGCCCAAGAGCTGGTGAACAGGCTCCTGACGAATCTTGCCGAGCAAATCCCACAAAGCCAGGTCCACGCCAGAAATGGTATTGAGAACGATGCCCTTGCGCCCGTAGTAGAGGGTTGCGTTGAACATCTGGTCCCAGATCTTTTCGATGTCCGTTACCTTGGCGCCTTCGATGAAGCGCGCCAAATGCTTCTCGACGATAAAGGCGCCCAACTCACCACCCGTGGTAACAGCAAAGCCTACCGTCCCGTCGCTGGCCTCCACTTCCACCACCAGAGTACCTAGTACGTTAATGCCAAAGCTGCGGCGGCTCTGCCGGTACTCGGGATACTTTGCCATGGGCGTAGAGATATGGTCGTCGATCCAATGACCATCGCCTTGGTCGTGATAATCCGCACCGCCGCCCCGTAGAGTGAAGGCACGGACGTGTTTAATGGTGGGCATGCTCATGGGCGTCTCCTGGCAACGGATTGAGGGGCGTAGCGGCGCGTTTAATGGGCGTCGAAGGACTGAAGCGGTGAATAGCAAGAATCAGCAAACCGGCCAGGAGGCTGGCACCGGCAAGGAAGTAGAGGCCGGCAGCGGTCGAGTCAAAGGCCGTCTCGGCCCAGCGCTTGAGGTTGGGTGCCATAAAGCCGCCCAGCGCGCCGATAGAGTTGATCAGGGCGATGCTGCCCGCCGCCGCGCTACCGGCGAGGTAGGCTGAGGGAAACGTCCAGAAGATCGGCTGGACGGCAATGAACCCAGAGGCGGCAAAACACAGAGCGACCAGCGCCAGCAGCGGCGAGCCGAACGCTACCGAGGCGGCAATACCTAATCCGCCCATAGCGACGGTAAGCGCCGCGGTTGCACGGCGATTACCGGTGCGATCCGAATAAGCAGGTATTAGGTAGGCTGCTGCAAGCGCACAGACCCAGGGAATGGAGGTCACCAGTCCGACCATAAAGCCGACCTTCTGCCCTAGCAGTCCCGCCACTTGAGTCGGCAGGTAAAACACCACACCATAAACACTGGTCTGGATCAGGAAATAGATCAGGCACAAGTACAGAACGCCGGGATGCGTCAGCACCTTGAGCAGGCTCTTGCCGTGGGCGAGCTTTTCGCGGTCCTCACGGTCAAGCGTCTCCTGCAGCGCCCGACGCTCTTCGCCGGTCAGCCACTTGGCATCGCTCGGGCGATTGTCCAGATACCAGTAGGCCCAGACACCTACAATGGTTGCCAGGAGTCCTTCCACCATGAACAGCCATTGCCAACCGTGTAGCCCCACCATGCCATCGAACTCAAGCAGCAGGCCGGAGAGTGGGCTTCCGAAGATAAATGCCAGCGGTGCGCCAAAATAAAAGAACCCCATAGCCCTGGCGCGGGCCTGATGGGGAAACCAGTACGTCAGGTAGAGAATCACACCCGGGAAGAAACCGGCCTCAGCGACACCCAACAAGAAGCGCAGCACATAAAAGGTCATCTCGTTGTGGGCAAACATCATTGCCGCCGAGATCAGACCCCACGTCACCATGATGCGGCACATCCAGAGCCGAGCACCGACCTTGTGCATGATCAGGTTACTGGGCACCTCCAGAAAGGCGTAGCCGAGAAAGAAAATTCCCGCGCCAAAAGCAAAGGCTGCATCGGAGATGCCGGTGTCGGCTTGAAAAGCCGCCTTGGCAAAGCCCACGTTGGCACGGTCCAGGAACGCGAGCACGTACATGAGCAGCAGAAACGGCAGGAGCCGCCAGAAGACTTTTTTGATGATGTGCGGAGACAATGTGTTCACGCCAGTTTCCTCTTGGAATTGTTATGGGGCGTGGAGCAACGTACGAAACGGCAAACCCTAGCGCGCAGGTAATGGCTGTCGATGGCGTAGAGCGCTAGGAAAAGAAAAACGAGTGCGGATGTGACGGCAGTTGCGTGCAGAATCGACATGAAGCAAGCGAGTCATGACGTTCACCTTGTTTTTGTTGTAGGTGCCTTGAATCTAAGCGTAGAAGTGATGCCTGACTAATCGAAATAAATTTACATTCGATACCCTTTATGCATCGGTCATGATTGCTGTGCCTGTCGTGACTTCCAGCGATAGGCCTGCCTGGAGTTGAGATAAAACACTTTCTCCTGAGCTACCGATGTTTTTGTAGCCAGGTAGGCCTGCGTCAGGCCAATGGTTTTATCCAGCGAGACGAGGTGATCGCTGTTGGGCCAGTCACTGCCAAACAGGATGCGATCTTCGCCGAATAACGACCACAATCGGTCCAGGTGCTCCTGGTAATACGCAACGTCCAGCCCCGCTGTTCCTTGTATACGCTGCGGCACCTCGGAGAGTTTCATGAAGACCGTTGGTCGGGCAGCGAACGTCTCCAGGTCTCGCCAGTACGCGCGCTCTTCAGCAGGAGGGACCTGGGCATTAGGCAAGTGATCCGCCACGATACGAAGGTCTGGGACAGCATCACTTACCTTGAGCAGCGCAGCGATCAGGGGTGGCGTCGGGTTGGCACTGTCCAGTGCTCTGCCGCTTTGAGCCAAAAGGCGTAACCCCTCGATAAAGCCAGGCTTTCGAAGGTCTTCTGTTAGATCACGATCCCATAGGTTGCCGTAGCGCATCCCCAGAAAGAGGGGCTCGGCTGCCAGCCGGTCGAGGTCAGCCGCAAAGCGTTGATCGTTTGGCACCAGATTGCCAACAAAGCCCACCATGCCAGTATGGTGCCGTACGGCCTCAAGCAGCCAGTCGTTATCCTTTCGCCAGGGGCTGGCCTCTACGGCAATCGCACCCACGACGCCCAAGGGCGCTGCCTGGGCGAAATATTCGTCCGGCAATGTGCGTCGATAGATAGTATCGCCTGGTTCAGGCCACGGAATACCCTCCGGGCGGTGCGGATCGAACAGATGAATGTGGGCATCAAGTCGTGGTCCCTGGTAAACCGCAAGGGTTTCGCGAGCCTGTGCGAATGCCTGTAGAGCAGGTGCCGCCATGGCTGCTAAGCCTCCAATCAGAAAGGGTCGTCTTCGCATAACGAAGCGTTAGTGTGCGTCGTAGCTACAACGGATAGATGACGTAGCCGGCAGGTGAGAGAAAGGAGGTATGCATGGTGAATTCCTTTTTTATTGTTGGAGTCCACTCTTTAGCTGTGATGGCGCGTGATTACCAATAATAATTAGGTCAACACCGATACCCAGGCGGCATCGTTCGCTAAGGAAGAACAACAATGAACGTATCCGCATCCGCGCGCGCCCTGTTCAATCGGCTGCGTTACAAGCACCTGCTTATGCTGGTCACGTTGGGCAATAGCCAGAACTTGCATCGCGCCGCGCAGGCCCTGAACATGTCGCAACCGGCGACCACTCGCATGCTGCAGGAAATCGAAGATGCCTTTGGCTGCGAGCTGTTTGAGCGCCAGACGCGGGGCATGAAGCCTAATGCGCTGGGCGAAGAAGTCCTGCGCTTTGCCCGCACCGCCCTAACGCAGCTCGACCGCTGCGCCGAAGACATCACCGATCGCCAGCAAGGCGGCTATGGGTATCTCTCCATCGGCACCATCATGGGCGCAGCGCCCGATCTGGTCGTTCAGTCCATCGCTAACATGAAGCGTCAGTACCCTCGCCTCAAGCTGCGGATCATGGGAGACACCAGCGATCAGCTCATCGAACTACTGGACCAGGGCACCATTGACCTCGCTGTAGCACGTCAAAATGCGGAGAGTGACCGGAGCCGCTATCAGTTCGAGCCGCTGGGTAACGAGCATCTGGTCGTAGCCGTACGGGCCGATCATCCCTTGGCGGGACGCGACCAAATCGACCTGAGCGAGCTGGTCAGCCAATGGCCCTGGATCCTCCAGCCGTCCTCCAGTCCGGCCCGCATGGCACTGGAGCGAGCCTTCGAGCGGCTTTCGCTACCCTCGCCGCGAGACGTGATCGAATGCAGTTCGGTCTTTGCCATGCTGCAGCTGGTGCAGATGACCGAGGCCATTCTGGTGCTGTCCGAAACGGTAGTCTCGGATTATCTGCGGACCGGACTCGTCGTGCCGCTTCCACTCGAAATCGAGGAAGAGATGGCGCCCTATGGCGTGCTGCTGCGCAAGAACGAACCCCTGAGCCAGGAGTTGGAGACCTTTCTCCAGCTCCTGCGCCGACGTGCCAATAGCCTTGGCCTCAGGCCATAACCCTTCGCCCGGCTGTTAAGCTATGAGCCTTCTATGGACTGGTCACCTGACATGACGCCCCGCTCTCCCCTCTGGCAAACCTCAGCGCATCTACACGGCCCGGCTCCTCGTGAATGGCTGTTCGAAGACGATGGCTCTCTGACCCAACGCCTGACGCAACTCAGCGAAGGTCGTTTTGAAGTGGAAGTCGTCGCAGAAGGATGGCAACCGCTAAGGGCAGATGAATGCAAGGCCCTGGACGCGCCGCCGGAGACGCTCGGCTGGGTACGCGAGGTTTTCCTGTTAGGTACGCAGACCCGCTGGGTGTTTGCCCGCAGCGTGGCAACGCGCGAGGCGCTCGAGGCCTCAGGGTTTGAGCTGGCTCAACTGGGCCAACGCCCACTAGGCGCTCTGCTGTTCAGCGATAACGCGTTTAACCGCGGCCCGCTGGAGGCCACGCGTTACCCTGCTGGCTGGCTTCCACAGGAAGAAGTGCAGGATCAGAAGCCGCTCTGGGCTCGGCGTTCGGTCTTTCGCCGGGACGGCCTTGGCGTATTGGTTGCCGAGGTGTTTCTGCCGGCGTTCTGGCAGTTCCTGAAAGATCAGAGGCTATAATCGGCCAGCCCGCCGTAAAACGGCTCGGGCTTTCGTTCATTCCGATACGGCGCCGCAATGAAAAAGAACCGCTCCCGTAAAAAGCCACAGCCCGCTGCCTCGCTCGCTACCGCCGCCCCGCAGAAAATCATCGGGACCACCCGGCCTAGCAGCCGCATCAAAGACTTCGTCCAACTGACGCGACTGGACAAGCCTATCGGCATCTACCTGTTGCTCTGGCCAACACTCTGGGCCTTGTGGATTGCGGGCGAAGGCCGCCCGAGCGTGAAGAACGTTATTATTTTCGTGCTGGGTGTCGCCCTGATGCGCTCGGCGGGGTGTGTAATCAATGACTTTGCCGATCGAAACTTCGACGGTCACGTCAGTCGTACCAAGGCGCGCCCGCTGGCGACCGGCAGGATAACAACCAAGGAAGCTCTGATTGCCTTTGCCGTGCTGGTTGGGCTCAGCTTCGTGCTGGTGCTGTTTACCAACGCCATCACCATCTGGATGTCCTTTGGCGCCCTGGGTATCGCTGCGCTGTATCCCTTCATGAAGCGCTACACCTATTACCCACAGGTGGTACTGGGCGCAGCCTTCTCCTGGGGAATGCCGATGGCCTTTACCGCCGAAACCGGCTCGCTTCCGCCTGAGGCCTGGCTATTATTCATCGCCAACGTGATCTGGACGGTGGGATACGACACCTATTACGCCATGGCGGATCGGGAAGACGATCTGAAGATCGGCGTGAAATCCACCGCCATCCTGTTTGGCGATGCAGACCGCATTATCATCGCGACGCTGCAGGGCCTTACTCTGCTCTGCCTGATCCTCGCCGGTGCGCGCTTTCACATGGGCACGTGGTTTTATCTGGGCCTTGTGGTAGCGCTAGGGTGTTTTGTCTGGGAATTCCTGAGTACACGGGACCGGGACCCCATGAAATGCTTCAAGGCTTTTTTGCATAATCACTGGGCGGGCCTGGCAATCTGGATAGGGATTGTGGTGGATTATTTGGTGCGCTGATCAGGCGGCTTCAGCTTTTTCCCATGCCTTCGGCGCTTCACGTTCTCTGCACACTTACAGAGAACGTGAAGCCAGGGCGCAGCGCCTATTAGATACCGGAACAAGCGGTTCTGGTGACTTTACGGCGGCTTTCACGAATGACTCGCTTACCGCCTCCCTGGCACAGGCGATCACTCAGTCGGGCTTGATGAGACCCTGACCCAATCAATCTGCAGTGTTTCACCGCTTCCCATCCGCTGCAAATGATCAGCGACCACCCCTTCCATCCGCTCCAGCTCTTCAGCAGGAAACTCGATCTTTGCCAATAGCACGTCGCCTTGCGCCTCAAGGTGACAGGTTCCCGCCGGGAACTGAATAAAGCCCTTTCCGTCATCGAATTCCACCTGGAATTTATGCCCCCAGTGCTTGCATAACCGTGTGATGTAGCGGCCTGGACTGGCCGTGGCGATACGGGATTCGGACGATGCCATAATCGATCTCCTTGAAGAGGTGATGGGTTTGCGTGCACGCCGCTGTTGCCAGGCGACAGCCAGCCCGCTGAGGCTGATGATTGTCATACCGACCAGGGCGCCCTCGTCAGGTACATGACCGAAGAAAATGAATCCCATCAACCCTGCACAGATAATCTGTCCGTAGCTGAAGGGTGCGAGCAACGCGGGCGGCGCATAGCGGAATGCCTGGGTCAGCAACAAGTGTCCGCCCATTCCACATGCGCCTAACCCTATCATCAAAATGGCATGCGTCCAGCTCGGCGGCTCCCAGAAGAAGGGCAACAGTGATGTCATGATCAAGCTGTTCACCAGTCCGGCGATGAAATTGCTGGTGGTGGGGCTGTCAGTCGAGGAAAGAATGCGGGTCAGGATCTGGTAGATACCAAACATCACTGCGGACCCCAGCGGTAGCAGAACAGCTGGCGTAAACAGCGAGCTACCGGGGCGAATGATGATCAGAACACCAACAAAGCCGGTCACCACAGCGATCCACTGCGGCCGGGTCACCCGCTCTTTCAATAGGGGCACCGACAGAGCCGTTACGATCAGCGGAGCGAGGAAGTTGACCGCCGTGGCTTCTGCCAGTGGTAGATAACGCAGCCCGGCCGTAAAGAACAGGCTGGTCCCGATCAGGCACAACGCCCTGGCGATCTGCAGTCCGGGCCGCCGTGTGCGGATCACTCCCATCCCCATGCGAGGCCCGAAGACGCCCAGCATCAACACCGTATGGGAAACGTAACGGGCCCAGACGACCATCACGATCGGGTAGAAACCCGACAGGTATTTGGACATCGTGTCATGGCTGGCAAACAAGAGTATCGCGAGACAAATCAGCCCGATGCCCTTGAGCGGTTGCTCGGCAAGGCCGGAAGACGACTGAGGGCTCATTTATTGTCCTGATCGAGCACTACTGATTAGCAGGCTAAGCACTTGATCGCATAAAGGCTTGGCCCGCATGGGTAAGCCCAGTATTGAACAGATGAGCCGGGAAAGAAAAGCAGAAACAGCCCTGGGCAAGCATAACCAGGGCCTAAGGGAATCAGGCCGGCTGCACCTGACGGGCGCCGCTACAGGCATTGCGCAGGCTGAACTCACGCAGCTCGTGCTCTTCAGCTTCTAGAACGCCGGGCAGTCGCTCACGCAGGAACGCCACGAACGTCTTGATCTTGGCGTCCAGGTACTGGCGGGACGGATACAAGGCGTACACGTTCAATTGTTGCAGTTGATACTGCGGCAGGACACGAACCAGCGAGCCGTCACGCAACCCTTCGATGGCGGAGTAAATTGGCAGGATTCCAATGCCCAGGCCCGCCTGAATCGCTTCAGTCATGGCATCGCCCACATTGACCTGGAACGAGGTTGTGCCGATGGTGACCATCTCCTGACCGTTGGGTCCGTCGAAAACCCATTTTTCCAGCGGCACGACCGGACTCACCAGTCTCATACAGTCATGACTTGGCAGATCCGATGGGCTGCGAGGCAGGCCTCGTGCTTCGACATAGGCAGGCGACGCACACAGGATGCTGTAGGTATGGCCGATGTTCTGGGAAACAAAGCCGGAATCCGGCAGCTCCGTCGCGACCACAATCGCCACATCGTAGCCTTCATCGAGCAGGTCTGGCATCCGGTTAGCCATGGTGAGGTCAAAGTTGACCTCAGGAAACTGCTGACGATAGCCCGCAATCGCCTTGATCATGTAATGCTGACCGATTCCGGTCATGGAATGGATACGCAGCTTGCCGGCCGGCCGCGCATGAGCATCGCTGGCTTCGGCTTCGGCCTCTTCAACATAGGCCAGGATCTGCTCGCAACGCAGCAGGTAACGCTGCCCCGCCTCGGTCAGGGCGATCCGGCGGGTGGTTCGATGGAGCAGGCGGGTACGCAGATGCGCTTCCAGGCTCGCCACGGCCCGGGAAACATGCGCGGTGGTGGTGCTCAGCACTTGCGCCGCGCTGGTAAAGCTGCCGCTTTCGGCAACACAGGCGAAAACGCGCATATTGTGCAATGTGTCCATGATGCCCCTCATTAGTTAGCAAATAAATTTTGCCATGAACGCAAGAGGACCATTATTACAAAATGTGAGATAAACATTCACAAACCAGCCGGCTTATCTCAAGACAAGGGGTTTCCTAGAATTCACGTAGGTTTGAGCGACTCTCCCCTCGAATATCTGGACGCCTTCTGTGTCATTCCCCTGTAAGAATTCGCTGCTTGGCATAAGCTTTTTTGTTCTGACTTCAACAATCTCCGGCTGTATCAGCACCCACGGTATCGCGCCGGAGGCTCAACGTATCGATGCCGACACCCTGGCTACGGACGATGCCATCCGTGCGGCCAAGCTGGACGCCCAATGGCCGGCCAGCCAGTGGTGGCGCGCCTACCGTGACCCCCAGCTGGACCGGTGGATCGCTGAAGCCCTAACCAGCAATCCGTCACTGGCAGCCGCAGCGGCACGGGTACGCTCGGCCAAGGCAATGGCCGGACTGGTGGAATCCGCCGAGGCGCCCCACGTAAACGGCAGCGTTGACCTGCGCCGTTACACCTGGCCTACGGATAACTTCTATGGCCCGGGCGAGTTGGCCGACCGTACCACCTGGAACAACACCGCCTCCCTGGGGCTCAGCTATAAGCTCGACTTCTGGGGACGCGAGCATGATGACAGCGAGCGTGCCCTGGATCGTGCCCACCAGGCAGCTGCCGAAGAACGTGTTGCGGTGCTCGAGCTGACAACCAACATCGTGCGAGCCTACATCCAGTTATCGTTGCAATATGCGCAACGTGATGTAGCCCAAGCGACCCTGGATCAGCAGGAGCAGATCGCCAAACTGGCGAAGCGTCAGCTGGAAGGCGGCATCGGCACCCAATTCGAGGTCAGCCAGGCCGAAGCATTGCTGCCGGAAACGCATCGACAGATCGAAGCTCTGGACGAAGCCATTGCGCTTTCGCGTAATCAGTTGGCCGCATTGGCCGGCAAAGGCCCTGGCGACGCCGCCTCGCTGACACGTCCGCAGCTGCAACTGGGCGCCATGCCAACCCTGCCCTCCCGCTTGCCACTGGAGCTGGTGGGTCATCGTCCCGACGTGGTTGCCAGCCGTTGGCAGGTTGCCATGAACGCCAAGGGTGTCGATGTAGCCCGCGCCGACTTCTACCCCAACATTGATCTGATGGCGAGCATTGGTCAGTCGATGACCATGGGCACCTTCAAGGAATTGTTCACGGCCAAAAAGACGGGTTACTCCTTTGGACCGGCTATCTCGCTGCCCATCTTCGATGGCGGTGAGCGCCGCTCGCAGCTTGGTATCGCATCGGCAGGCTATGACGCTGCGGTTGCACATTACAACCAGACCATTATCGAAGCGCTGAAGGACATCTCCGATAACCTGATTCGTCTCGACTCGGCCAACAAGCAGGCCGACATGGCCCGTGAGTCCGTGGAAGCGGCGCAGCGCACCTACGACATTGCCCGCAAGGCCTTCGAGCGCGGCCTGACCGATTACCTGCATGTACTGGACGCCCAGACCCGTCTGTTTGCCCAGCAGCGGGTGGAGCAACAGGTCCAGGCCATGCGTCTGAGCGCCCAGGCCGGCCTGATTACCGCTCTGGGTGGCGGTGCCATCGCGCCTGAAGACGGCCCGGACGAAAAGGACCTGAAACCGGCACGTGTCGATATTGCCAAAAAGCCCTAAGGCCCTCATGAAAGCAGAAACGACTTCCACCCCCACCACCAGCGCGTTTCGCCAGGCGCTTAACGCCTGGGCGAGAAGTGACGGTGTCATGTGGATCTACTTGTTCAAGGTACTGATCGCAGCTGGCCTGACCCTCTGGCTTGCCATGCGCCTCCAGTTGCCGCACCCATCCTCGGCGGTCATCACCGTTTTCATCGTGATGCAGCCGCAGAGCGGCCAGGTATTTGCCAAAAGCGTCTATCGGTTGCTGGGCACGGTAGCAGGCCTGATCGCCATGCTGGCGCTGGTTGCCCTGTTTGCCCAGGAGCGGGTGCCCTTCCTGATCTGCATGTCAGTCTGGATTGGCCTGTGCACGGCCGGCGCCATGCGCTATCGCGATATGCGCAGCTACGGCTGTGTGCTGGCAGGCTATACCGCAGCGCTGATCGGTATTCCCGCTGTCATGAGCCCTGAAGGTGCTTTTATGTCAGCGGTTATGCGGGTGCTGGCGATTTCGCTCGCCATTATCTGCAGCGGTATCGTCTCGGCAGCCCTTTTTCCGCAGACCACAGGCGCAGCCATGCGCAACGCCTTATACAACCGCTTTGGCACCTTTGCAGGCTACGTAGCCGATGTGCTGCGTGGCAAGCTGGAGCGGCATGTCGTGGAGAGCGGTGGAGTGCGCTATGCCGCCGAGGCCGTCGGGCTTGAAAACATGCGCAGCGCCACAGCCTTTGAAGATCCGCACATGCGCATGCGCAGCGGTCGTCTCTCGCGGCTGAACAGTGAGTTCATGACCATGACGACCCGTCTGCATGCCTTGAGTCGACTGCTTCTACGGTTGCGCCAGCGTCAGGCTGACGTTGTACTGTCGGCATTCGACATGGCGCAGGCTGCATTTCTGGAGCTCCTGGACAGCGTGCGTGGTCAGCCGCTGACACCACCGGACGCGGCAGCAGTCGCTGAACGTCTCTCGGCCTTGAGCGACCATACCCGCGTACGCATTCGGGAAGCCCGTGCTTCGCTACTTGCCAACGCGCCCTCCGAAGAAGATCGGCTGGACTTCGAGACGGCTGCCGAGCTGCTCTTCCGTTTGGTAGACGATCTGCACAACTACGTCCAGACCCACGCGTCCCTGGCCGCTCCGCACCATGTACGCGAGCAATGGAAGGCACGCTTCGTGGCCAAGGCCAATGCCATGGCATCAACCGTGGCAGGCGTACGAACTGCTCTCATGGTGCTGCTGCTCAGCCTGTTCTGGATCATGACAGCCTGGCCCTATGGCGGCATGTTCGCCTCCAACGCGGCTGCCGTGGCCGCCCTCGCCTCGTCCAGTCCGATGCCCCACAAGACCGCCCAACAGATGGCCATCGGTGCATTTTTCGGCGTTACCGTAGGCTTTTTCATGAACTTCTTCGTCTTCACCCAACTGGATGGATACTGGATGCTCATGTTCGCCCTGGCACCCGTCTTCATGCTGGGCAGCTTTGTGGCCTTGCGTCCGGGTTATATGGGTTACGGGCTGGGTAGCATGGTGTTTTTCTGCTTTACCTCGATTCCCGACAACCCACCGGTGTATGACCCGTCAAACTTCATCAACAACGGTATCGCCGTGCTGCTGTCCATGGCGACTACAGCCGCGATTTCCTCGATCCTGCTCCCACCCAACAGCGCTTGGCTCTGGCGACGCCTGGAGCGTGACCTGCGCCGTCAGGTCGTTCGTGTAACGAGTGACCCGCTGCCAGGGCTTTCGAGCCGGTTCGAAAGCGCCACGCGCGACCTGCTCAATCAGGCCTACGGTTTGGCCAATGGCCGTCCGCAGGTGCAGAAGGCGCTGTTGGGCTGGACCTTTACGGTCCAGGAAGTCGGTCAGGCCATCATTGAGCTGCGTCAGGAGCAGGAGCGCCTACCGGCCGAGCCTCGATTTGCCGAAGCGTCCCCTTGGCGTCAGTCGATCCGCGCCATGGGACGTGCCCTGGCCCGCCTGTTCCTCAAGCCAAGCCAGACCAATCTGCAACGTGCGCTCACCGCGGTGGACCAGGCCATTGCCTGCGTTGAAGCGCAGCGTGAGCCCTATAGCCAGCATTTCGATGAGTCGCCGCTGCGTCGCATCCAGAGCTTCCTGCATTTCATTCGAACCTCCCTGCTCGACCCGCACGCGCCCCTGGCGCAATACGCTGCGCCGAGCGAGCCCGCCACAGGAATCGCCCATGCCTCGTGAGATTGCTTTCCACGGTGTGTACCTGCCCACCGTTACCGTGCTGTTCATTGTTGGCCTGCTGGTGATGTGGGTCGTTGATCGCCTGTTCGCCAGCATTGGGCTGTATCGCTTTACCTGGCACCCCTCCCTGTTCCGCCTGAGCCTGTTCGCCTGCATCTATGGCGTCATGGCGCTGACCGTCTATCGTTGAGAGCCTTGTTCCATGACCTTGAAGAACCTTTTTAGCGTATTGGCGACCCTGATCGTCGTGGTAGCCGCACTGGTGATAGGCCGGCTGCTCTGGGTGCATTACATGAACGATCCGTGGACGCGGGACGGACGCGTGCGCGCCGATGTCATCAACATCGCACCGGATGTGTCGGGCCTTGTGGTCAACGTGCCGGTGCATGACAACCAGCTGGTCAAGAAAGGCGACCTGCTCCTGCAGATCGATCCGTCTCATTACGAGATTGCCGTGCATCAGGCCGAAGCCCTGGTCGCTTCGCGCAAGGCAACGCTGGACATGCGCCTGCAAAACGCCAAGCGCCGCGCCGATATCGACAGCCTGGTCGTTTCCAAGGAGAGCCGTGAAGACGCTAGCAGCATTGCCGCGTCGGCCGAGGCAGATTACAAGCAGGCCCTGGCTCAGCTTGAGGCGGCCCGCCTGAACCTGTCCCGCACCCGCGTGGTGGCGCCGGTGGATGGTTATGTCACCAACCTCCTGGTCTATCGTGGCGATTATGCTTCGGCCGGTGCACCCAAGCTTGCGATCATCGACAAGAATTCCTACTGGGTTTATGGCTACTTTGAAGAAACCAAACTGCCCCACGTGAAGATCGGCGCACCTGCCGAAATGCGAATGATGAGCGGCATGGTGCTCAAGGGCCATGTAGAGAGCATTGCCCGGGGTATTTATGATCGGGACAACCCGCAGAGCCGCGAGCTGATCGCCGATGTGAACCCGGTATTTAACTGGGTGCGCCTGGCGCAGCGAATTCCGGTGCGCATTGCCATCGATGAAGTGCCTGAAGGCATGGAGCTGTCTGCTGGTACCACCTGTACGGTCGTGCTCGACGACGGTACAGGTCATGACCACCACAATTGGCTGGGCTTTGCCGACTGATACCGACTGCCTTAACAATCGACCAATAAAAAAGGGCTGCACCGAGAGGTGCAGCCCTTTTGGTTTTCAGCCCTGGCGAATCAATAACCCAGAGCGAAATCCTCTTCCGCCACATCCATCAGGCTGCCAGCCCCTGCCAGCATCGCTTCGGCATGCATGCGGGTACGTGGCAGCAGGCGCTGATAATAGAAACGCGCGGTCTGCAGCTTGGCCTTGTAGAACGCAGCCTCATCGGTTCCGGCAGCAAGCCTCTCGCTGGCTACACGAGCCATATCGGCCCAGAAGTACGCCAGGCAGACATAGCCGGAGTACATCAGGTAATCCACCGCCGCAGCGCCTACTTCCTCACGGTCCTTCATGGCCGCCATGCCGACCTTGAGGGTAACGTCGCCCCATTCCTTGTTCAGCTTGGCCAGCGGCTCGATAAACTCCTTGAGCTCAGCATTGCCTTCCTGCGCTTGGCAGAACTTGTGAACGATCTTGGTAAAGCCCTTGAGCGACTCACCCTGAGTCATCAGTACCTTACGGCCTAACAGGTCAATGGCCTGAATACCGGTAGTACCTTCGTACATCATGGCAATACGGCTATCACGCAGGTTCTGCTCCATGCCCCATTCGGAAATGTAGCCGTGACCGCCATAGATCTGCATGCCATGGCTAGCGGCTTCGAAGCCCACCTCAGTCATGAAGGCCTTGGCAATCGGCGTGATGAAGGCCAACAGCGCATCGGCTTTCTTTCGCTCTTCCTCATCCTGGCTGTAACGGGTCACATCTACCAGCTTGGCAGCAAAGTAGATCATGGCACGGTTGCCTTCAGCGAAGGCCTTCATCGTCAGCAGCATGCGGCGGACGTCTGGGTGAACAATGATAGGGTCAGCAGCCTTTTCAGGCGCCTTTGGCCCGGTCAGGGAACGCATTTGCAAGCGTTCACGGGCATAACGGATACCACCCTGGAATGCGATCTCCGCATGGGCCAGACCTTGCAGTGCCGTCCCAACACGCGCCGTGTTCATAAAGGTGAACATGCAGTTCAGGCCTTTGTTGGGCGGGCCGATCAGGAAGCCTTTGGCACTATCGAAGTTCATGACACAAGTGGCGTTACCGTGGATACCCATCTTGTGCTCGATGGAGCCGCAGGTCACACCGTTGCGCTCGCCTATGCCACCTTCGGCATTGGGCAGGAACTTGGGTACGATGAACAGTGAGATACCCTTGGTACCCGCCGGTGCGTCAGGTAGGCGGGCCAGCACGATATGCACGATGTTGTCGGTCAGGTCGTGTTCACCGGCAGAGATAAATATCTTGGTTCCGCTAATCGCGTAGCTACCGTCAGCCTGCGGCTCGGCACGGGTACGCAGCATACCCAGGTCGGAGCCGCAATGAGGCTCGGTCAGGCACATGGTGCCTGTCCATTCGCCGGAAACCAGTTTGGTCAGGTAGGTGTGCTTCTGCTCGTCGGTACCATGGCTTTCAATAGTGTTCATCGCGCCATGGGAAAGGCCTGGATACATGCCCCAGGACCAGTTGGCCTGGCCGATCATTTCCGACAAGGCAATACCCAGCGACTCAGGCAGACCCTGGCCGCCATGAGCAGGATCATGAGGCAGACTTGGCCAGCCACCTTCTACGAATTGCTGATAAGCCTGCTTGAAGCCTGTCGGCGTCTTCACGCCCGACTCGCTCCATACGCAGCCTTCCTTGTCACCGACACGGTTCAGCGGCGACAGGACCTGCTCGCAGAACTTGGCGCCTTCCTCAAGAATGGCGGCAACCATATCCGGGGTAGCATCCTGGCAGCCGGGCAAGCTCTGGTAATGCGCGTCATAACCCAGCAGTTCGTCACGGACAAAGCGGATATCACGCAAGGGAGCCTTGTAGTCAGGCATGACT
The DNA here is from genome assembly GCF_003691465.1 of Pseudomonas sp. LTJR-52. Lineage (NCBI taxonomy): Bacteria > Pseudomonadati > Pseudomonadota > Gammaproteobacteria > Pseudomonadales > Pseudomonadaceae > Pseudomonas > Pseudomonas sp. LTJR-52. The sequence goes on along the minus strand of NZ_CP033105.1, from coordinate 792,110 downwards.
GTTACCTCTGGAATGCATTTTTATGGGAAGGCGCCGCAGGGATCTCCTGATCGGCGTTAAACAGTTGTTTGAAACTTATGTTTTCCTCTGAGGCCTGTCAAGCGTGTCTGACCACAGGCGACACCTGGATACAAAAACGCCGCGAGTGGTTATCCACCCGCGGCGCTTGTGTTATACCTTCTCCCCCTGGAGGGAACAGAGGTCAGGCGTAGGTATCGATAAGGCTTCCCAATGTTGCACTGGCTGCCTGGATAACTCGAGAGCCCGCCAGGGCCTCGCGCTTACCCGCTTGCAACTCGACCAGCTGTGCGGCCTTATCTGCCTGATTCTGAGAAGCTCCATCGACGCTGCGAACCTGGTCGACACGTGTCTGCGCATCATTCGGCAGGCTGCTGGCCGCAATGGCTGCGCCGGCCTGATCGACACGGGACTGGCCCGCCTGATAGGCCGCCACCCCGTAAGTGAAACTGTTTCCGGAAATATTCATAAGCCGCTCCCTTTAACTGCTTGAGGCGTTTGGCCATTGAAGCAGATTCCGGCATCGAACCCTATGATTAAAACGTCATGCTTGCCGCTTCGCTTAGCGTCAGTTCGAATAACCAGGGGAACGGTATCAGCCGGGCAACGCCTTCTTGTTAATCTTGCGCGCCCGCCTCTGGTTGGCGCCGAGGAAAAGCCTGGACATCCACTGGTGACTGTGTGGGTCACCATAATGCAGCAGGACCGTTGCGCGCAGTGTATTAGGATCACAAGGCTCATTGGCATGTATGCTTCTATATCCCCAGAAGATATAAAGATTGCCAGGAACAAGTTTTATTTTGATGGGCTTGAGCAGGTTGTACTTGATCAATAACGCTATAAACTTCTGACTTAATGGATTTTGAATAAGTGCTTTCTCGATAATATTGATGGCCACACTGCTCCTAATACGGCGGGCATTGGGAAACATAATAAAATCGCCACACTGGTCAGTATCATTTGGGATGAAAACAGGCACGAGCGCCGTTAGTGCCGTGGCGTCATAATGAAAATAGTTGGACTCTTTAAGACCGGTTTTACCTTGCAGGCAACGCACGGCCGGAAAGATCTCTTCCTCTTCCGGTACCCGCCTGCCCAGACCGGCTTCCTGAACATCCGCCAGCATTTTCCTGAACCTCACCGAGGTGCTCAGCGCCTCGAAAAGACTGCCGGTTACCGACTTTATGCCATGTAGCGCAAAATATTCGGAGTTATGTTTGTGAGTTTCCCGCAGAACATAGTCACGTGCACTTTCAAGTTGTTCCGTTGAAAGAAAGTGTTCAATAACGGCATAGCCTTGCCTCTCGATGTCGAGCGCTAGCCGAGAAACGTCTTGAGCATCAATACGCTTGAAGACAGGCATACAAAATCCTTTTTCCATTCTTGATATTGTTATAAAACTGGAACTACCACCAACGTCTGAACACCATGAGCAACTATCGGTAAGTCGTATAGCAATAAAGATTAAAGGCATACAGTCACGCGCCATGCCGCAATCAATCATTAAGAAGTGATTGACAGGCATAGCGAACAAACAGAAAGCACTCATAACCGCGACGAGAACATCTCTTTTAGATGAGGCGGGAAAGAGATCAATCGAGGCAAATGGACTATATGCGAAGCCGGAAAAAGCTGCGCAAAATTAAAGTAATCGCTGAAAAACTTTGTAATAAATAATATCTATTCTGATATTAAAGTGCCTTATCACGAGCAGTCAGATACCAAAGGCGCATTAACGCGCCAATTGGCTTAAATCCAGATAATCCGCAACGGCCGCCGGCGTGGCTTCAGCCAGATAAGGAACAGTGCCCAGGCAAGGTGCAGGCAGGCGCTCATGAAGCGTGGCGAGGTTATCCTCCAGGCGTGATGTCTGCGGATCGACAATATTGGCAACCCAGCCGGCCAGGTTGAGCCCATCCTGCGCAATGGCTTCAGCAGTCAGCACCGCATGGTTGATACAACCCAACCGTACACCCACCACCAGGATGACGGGAAAACCAACGGCCCTGGCTACATCTGACAGGTTCGCCTGCCCTTCCAGCGGCACGCGCCAGCCACCTGCACCTTCGACCAGCATGAAGTCGGCCTGTTTGGCCCGCATGGCCTGAATGGGCGCGACCAGGGCATCGACTGTCAAGGATGTTCCTACCTCACGGGCCGCCAGATGTGGAGCAATAGCAGGCGCAAAGGCCAGCGGATTAACCTCGGCGTAACTCAACGGCAACGAACACTCGCCCCAGAGCGACAACGCGTCGCTGTTACGCAGCCCCTCGGGCGTCATCTCGCAACCAGACGCCACAGGTTTGACCGCTGCCGTGGAAAGCCCCGCAAGGCGGGCTGCATGCAGCAGGCCGGAAGCAATAGTGGTCTTGCCGATTTCGGTATCGGTGCCGGTAATGAAGTAAGCAGACATAAGATCAGGATTCTTTCTGGAAAATGCCGTAAACCACGCGATAGCAGGCCGGGAGACCTTGGGGCTGGCGGAAGCGCTCATACGCTTGCGCCAGGGCATTCAGGCGGGCGCGTCCGGTCAAGCCAGTAGCGCGGCCAGGGTTTACGTTATGGGCGCCGAGCGCCTTGAGTTCATGGGTCAGGCTGCGGACATCCGGAAAATGCAGAACGCGTGTTTCGACGTCCAGCACCTTCTGCTTGAGTCCACTGCCCGCACAGACCCGCTGATAGTCTTCAAACTGGCGGAAACGGTTAACGTGAACGAAACCATCCACTGCCTGCCAGCTGTCCCGCAACTCCTGCAGTGTACCGGTACACAGGCTGGTGAATGCAAACAGCCCACCGGGCCGCAGGATACGCTGGGCCTCGGATAATACCGCCGAAAGGTCGCCACACCATTGAATGGCAAGGCTGGTAAACAGCAGATCGCACGCCTGGCCCTTGAGCGGCAGCCGTTCGGCATCACCCGCCACAAAGTGCTCGGCCCCGCCGAGTGGACGTGCATGGCGCAGCATGCCTTCCGCCAGGTCAACGGCGATACCTTGCGCGTTGGGATAACGGGCTGCCAGCGCCCGGGTGAAGTAGCCTGTACCGCAGCCCAGGTCGACCCAGCGCTCTACAGCCTGCTCGGGCATACGCGCCAGAAGCGCTTCGCCGACATCACGCTGCAGGCTGGCAACACCGTCATAGCTGGCCGCCGCCCGGGAGAACGAAGCCGCCACTTGCCTTTTATCCGGCAAGGAGGCGCCCTCCTGCGTTATTACAGGTAAAGCATCAGCCATCACGGCCCTCATAAATGAAACGTTCAATCGCTGCGGCAATTTCGTCCGGACGCTCCAGCGGCAGGCCATGGCTGGCCGGCTCGAAGACATGAACTTCGATGTCGGGTATCTCATCCATCAAGGCTTGCGCAGCCGATACCGGTACCAGTGCATCGTTTGACGCAAACAGGTGAAGTTGCGGACCGCTATACGCCTGAAGCGCCTCGCGTGTGTCCAGTTGCGCCAGCAGCTCAAGCCCGGCCACTGCGACTTCACCGGACGTCTCTGGCAAGGCCACCTGCAGCAGGCGTGCAAGCGTCTTGCGGTCCCGAGCCCCCTGGCTGACCAGATGGGTAAAGCGTTTGAGCGTCAGCTCCGCATCGAGCGTGCAGGCCTCGTAAAAATCGGTGAAGACACTGCGTGACATTGCGCTTTGCCAACCATGACGGGCGACAAAGCAGGGATTGCTGGCCATAGTGATCAACCCCAGGGTACGGTCGCCCCGCCGCCGGGTAAGCTCACTGGCGATCATGCCACCCAATGACCAGCCACCCAGCCAGACGTTATCCGGCAGCCGGGCGTCGATATCATCGAACCAGCCACTGGCATCGGCCATGTCCGGCAAGGGTTCGATCAGTACATCCAGATATGGTGCTATTTCGAGGAGCTCATCACGCAGCGGCTCCAAAGGGGCCGTGCCCAGACCCCACCCGGGCAGCAGCACTAAAGTGTCACGCATGTTCCGTTCCTTTCAATTCCGACCAAGCTTCGGCAAGTGCGGCGAGCAGACGATCGACGTGCTGCTCGCTGTGTGCGGCCGACAGAGTAACCCGCAACCGGGCACTATTGTTCGGAACCGTAGGGGGACGGATCGCCGTGACGAGAATTCCATGGCGTTTCAGGGCAGCCGAAAAAGCCAATGCCTGCTCGCTACTGCCGACCAGGATCGGTTGGATCGGTGTAAAGCTGTCCATCAGCGAAAGGCCGATAACCTGCGCCCCAGAGCGGAATCGCTGGATCAGTGCATTCAAATGCTCGCGCCGCCAGGACTCTGCCTGGAGCAGCTCTAGTGCCTTCAAGGAGGCGCAGGCCACTGCTGGCGGCTGGCTGGTAGTATAAATGTAAGGACGTGCGAACTGGATCAAGGTTTCGATCAGCTCATCGCTGCCTGCTACAAAGGCGCCTGCAGTACCAAAAGCCTTGCCCAGCGTACCGACCAGTACCGGAACCTCATCCATGCCCAGTCCGAAATACTCGGCTACGCCGCCTCCCTGCCTGCCCAACGGGCCAAAGCCGTGGGCGTCATCGACCATCAGCCAGGCGCCCCGGTTACGTGTCACTTCAACCAGGGCTGGCAGGTCGGCCACATTGCCGTCCATGCTGAATACGCCGTCCGTTACAACCAACGTATTGCCTTCGGCCTTGTCGAGCCGGCTGGCCAGGCTTGCTGCATCGTTATGCAGATAGCGGGAGAAGCGCGCACCGGACAGCAGCCCCGCATCCAGCAGAGACGCATGGTTGAGCCGGTCTTCAAGGACCGTATCACCACGGCCAACCAGGGCTGTCACGGCCGCAATGTTGGCCATGTAACCCGTGGAGAACAGCAGTGCCCGAGGGCGCCCGGTAAACTCAGCCAGCGCCTCTTCCAAGGCATGATGGGGGCCGCTATGGCCGATCACCAGATGCGAAGCGCCCCCGCCTACGCCCCAACGCTCGGCACCCTTTTGCAGTGCCGCGATGACGTCTGGATGATTGGCAAGGCCAAGGTAGTCGTTGTTGCAGAACGCCAGGAGCGGCTGTCCGTCGACCACTACTTCAGGTCCTTGCGGGCCTTCCAGCAATGGTCGCTGACGGTACAGGGCTTGCTCGCGGCGCTCGGCGAGGCGTCTGGCCAGGTCGAACGGCATGATCAGGCAGAAGCAGCGTCGTAGAATAGTGCAGAATTCTTCTGCTCGATCAGGGCCTGCTCAATCGCGGCCTGATGCACCTCATCATCGTGCTCTTCGCGCTCTTCCGGCTTGATGCCCAGACGCTTGAACAGGAGCATGTCCTTCTCGGCCTGCGGGTTGGTGGTCGTCAGCAGTTTCTCGCCGTAGAAGATGGAGTTCGCACCGGCAAAGAAGGCCAGGGATTGCATCTGCTCGTTCATCTGCTCACGACCGGCCGACAACCGCACATGGGATTTAGGCATCATGATCCGGGCAACAGCAAGGGTACGGATGAAGTCGAACGGATCGACGTCCTTCTCCTGCTCCAGCGGGGTGCCCTTCACCTTGACCAACATATTGATCGGGACGGACTCCGGATGCTCCGGCAGGTTGGCCAGTTGAATCAACAGACCGGCACGGTCATCCACGGATTCACCCATGCCCAGGATGCCACCGGAGCAGATCTTCATGCCCGCATCACGCACATAGGACAGCGTTTCCAGACGGTCTGCATAGGTACGCGTCGTAATGATGTTGCCGTAGTATTCCGGCGAGGTGTCCAGGTTGTGGTTGTAGTAGTCCAGTCCGGCTTCAGCCAGGGCCTGGGTCTGGTCACGGTCGAGCTTGCCCAATGTCATGCAGGTTTCCAGGCCCAGGGCCTTTACACCCTTGACCATCTGCAGCACGTAGGGCATGTCCTTGGCGGACGGATGCTTCCACGCCGCGCCCATGCAGAAGCGGGTCGACCCGATAGCCTTGGCCTCGGCAGCCGCCTTGAGCACCTTCTCCACTTCCATCAGCTTTTCTTTTTCAAGACCCGTGTTGTAGTGGCCGGACTGAGGGCAATATTTACAGTCCTCAGGGCAGGCACCGGTCTTGATGGAAAGCAACGTCGAGACCTGAACGCGGTTGGGGTCGAAATGCTGACGGTGAACCGTCTGTGCCTGGAACAGCAGGTCATTGAACGGCAGTTCAAACAGGGCGCGGACATCGGCAAGGGTCCAGTCGTGACGCGTAGCGGTAGCGCTCATGGCTCAATCCTTCGGTATAAAAGACGGCTGCTCAGGCAGCACACGAATAATTGCCGTCAACTTTATTCGATACGAAGGTTTACATCTGATCAAAAAACAATCAATAGCCCTATTTATTTAAGGTTTTTTGATGACTGGCCCCTTCAATAAGAGAGACTACGGCAGAGTATGAAACTGTGAGCAGGATCGCTCGCTTGATTGAACCCATCGCTGGCAACGAACCCAACGGCATTTACAGGTTCCAAGCGACAACATGAGGACAAGGAAAGAAACATGCGTACAGAAGGGTTCTTCGACTGGCTTGGCCAAGCCCTGGGTCAGGTCATCCGCTTCATCATCGATCTGTTCAGCACCGTACTCAACGGGATTGGCGATGCCGTCCATGACTTCCTACAAGGCATGGCTCGCGCCATCGGCATGGATGACTCCTACATCAGCTTCGTGGTGCTGATCGTCGGACTGATCCTGCTCTATGCCGCGGTTCGTGCTTTCATGCGCCGCTCCATCATTGGCGGCATCATCTGGCTGGTATTGGGCCTGATGGTCATGAGCTGGCTGATTCGCTGAGCCTCTTGCACGCCAAGGAGCGGCGTGCCTGATCCCAATTGATCGACACTGGCAAGGATGCCTATGAATCGCTTGAATACCCTGCTTGCTTACCGTCCTGTCTGGCTCAAGCCTCGCACGAACTGCGGGTTCTGCGGAGCAGGTGTAGAGTCCAGCCTGCCGCTGTGCCTTGGCTGCGAGACCGACCTGCCCTGGCTCATGGGGCATTGCCTTCATTGTGCGATTCCGCTGCCTGACGAGGGGCTGATCTGCGGGGCGTGCCTGAAAAGGCCTCCGTCTTTTGATCATGTCGTAGCGCTCTGGCACTACGGATTCCCCATTGCCAGTGCCATCAATCGATTCAAGCATCAAAAGCAATGGCCGCTGGGACGGCTGATGGCGGATCTGCAGGCTCGCCATTTGATGCATGCCTTTGACGAGGGATTGCCTCGGCCTGACCTTCTGCTTCCTATCCCGATGGCACTGAAGCGCCAACGCGAGCGTGGCTACAATCAAGCTGCCATGCTGGCGCGCTGGCTAGGAAAGTCGCTCACGCTGTCTGTAGCAGACGATGTCATTCAACGAGTGCTGGAAACCCCGGCGCAACAAGGCCTCGATGCCGCCCAGCGTCACAAGAACCTGCTCAACGCCTTTGCCCTCACCACTGCCAAGGCCGTACGTGGTCGCTCGATAGCGCTCATCGATGACGTCCTGACCACCGGAGCAACCGCCGAGGCCCTTGCCAGTCTGCTTAAGCGTGCAGGCGCCCTGCGGGTCGATGTGTACTGCTTGGCTCGCACGCCCAGGCCTGGCGACTAAACGTTCTTTTCACCTTGCCATGGGAACGGGCCGGCTCGTACACTGCTCTATCGTTATATACTTTTTTATACTCCGACCTATGCTCAGTCACCTGACTCATCACATGACCCGCCGTCCCCAGCGGTTTGCGCTGCTGGAACAGGTCGCCGTCCAAGGCTCCATTACAAAGGCTGCCAAGGCTGCAGGGCTGAGCTACAAGGCCGCCTGGGATGCCATTGATGAACTCAACAACCTTGCCGGCCAACCCCTCGTCGAGCGCAGTGTCGGTGGCAAAGGCGGAGGCGGCGCACGCCTGACCCAGGAAGGCGCACGGTTGCTGGCCTTGTATCACCGCCTTGAAGCACTTCGCGAAAAGGTGATCGAAAGTGCCGAGCACGTCGAGGACCTGGAGCGACTGGAGCGGTTGATGCTGCAAACCAGCGCGCGGAATCAGCTGCATGGGGAGGTTGTTGCTGTAGAACCCAAAGGGCACAGCGATCTGATCACGATCCGGCTGCCCGGTGGCCTTCAGGTGCTGGCACAAATCACCCGTGAAAGCACCGAGCGATTGGGCCTTGCATCGGGTCGCAGCGTTATCGTGCTGATCAAAGCATCCTGGCTAAGCCTCCATGAACACGCTCCTGTGGATGCGGCCAATGCACTTGAAGGCCGAGTCGACACTGTTACCCCCGCCTCCTCCGGACCTGCCGAAATTCGCCTGAACTTGCCCAATGGGCAAACGCTCTGCGTGCTGCTGCCAGCAGAAGCCGAGCTGTCTCCTGCTCCCGGTCAGACCGTGTTTGCCTGCTTTGAGCCCGACCAGGTCTTGCTGGGGGCGCCCCTGTGAAGAAGGAATCCTTGATGAACAAACGGCTTTTGGCTGCCGCGGCGCTTGCCACGCTCTTTACCGGCGCCACTGCTCAAGCAGCTGATCACCTGCGCATTGCTGTGGCGGCCAATCTGCTGCCTGTCATGCAGACCATCGCCAACGATTACGAAAAGCAGACCGGCGCCAAGGTGGAACTGGCTGGCGGCTCCAGTGGTGCATTTTTCGAGCAGATTCAGCGTGGCGCACCGTTCGACCTGTTCTACTCGGCAGACGCGATCCGCCCGGACAAACTGGCAGACGCCAGCAAGGGCACTGAAAGCCGGACTTATGCGTGTGGTCAGCTGGCGCTCTGGCAAACCAGCGGCAAGCCCGATATTCACAATCTGCCATTCAAGCGTGTAGTGCTGGCGAATCCCGATACGGCACCTTATGGCGCCGCAGCCCTGCAGGCGCTGGACCGCAGCGGTGTACTGGAAACCGTCAAGCCGCGCCTGGCGTATGGACAGGACATTGGACAAACCTACAACTTCGTTAAAACCGGCAATTCACCCGCTGGCTTTGTAGCTCTCAGTCAGGTCAAAGCGGGGAATGTGCCGCCCGCGCAATACACGATTGTCGATGCCACGCTGTACGATCCCCTGACGCAAAAGCGCGTCATCCTGGCGAAAGGCGAGCAACTCGACGTCGCCAAGCGCTTCGTGGCGTTCTTCGATAACCAGAAAGAGACGTTGCACCAGGCAGGTTATTCTCTTCCAGGCGAGACGGGCTGTGCTGCTCAGTGAAGGAGACTGGCAGGCCCTGGCGCTGACGCTCAAGCTGGCTGTGCTATCCACGGCCCTGCTTCTGCTGATCGGTCTGCCGTTGGCGGCTTGGCGAGTGCGTAAGCAGACCCGCCTGCGCCAGATCCTGGATGCCGTGATCGCACTCCCTCTGGTGCTCCCACCCACCGTGCTGGGCTTTTACCTGCTGGTGGTGTTTGCGCCAGACTCGATGCTGGGCAGCGCCTGGGAAACAGTGTTCGGTCACCCGCTGCCCTTCAGCTTTGCGGGCCTGGTCATGGGGTCCATGATCTACTCGATCCCCTTCGTGGTGCAGCCTCTTACGGTTGCCTTCCGCGAGCTGAATCCACGCCTGTTCGAGGCCGCAGCAACGTTGGGATGTGGCCGTATCGAGCGCTTCTTTCGCGTTACCCTGCCCTTGCTCAAGCGCGGCCTGCTGGTGGCTGCAAGCCTTGCATTCGCCCATACCCTGGGCGAGTTTGGCGTAGTGCTCATGCTGGGCGGTAGTATTCCGGGGCAGACCCAAGTGGTTTCCATCGCCATCTTCCAGCACGTGGAAGCCCTTCATTATGCCGAGGCCCACCGGCTGGCCGGCTTTCTTCTGGTGCTGTCGTTCCTGATCCTGCTGTTCGTCTACGGCAATGGCGATACACGGTCTTATTCGGCCCTGCGCGTCACCAGCCGCCGCTAATCGCGGCTGGCGGCCGAATCGCTTCTGACACGAAACGTTCCCGAACCGACAGAGCAGCATTTGTTACCAAATGTAACCTGCAACACCGCCGTCACAATGCCTCACTACCTTCGCCACGACCGTCCAAACCAGCCACGAAACCTGTTTCGACGACGCGACGTGAGCCGGCAGCCTGATTATTTCAAAACAAGGTCTGCGGGGTTCGTTGTACTCGCTCTCGCCTGGGGTTTTGCGCCTGCTACATCCTGTGAGGAGCGCCTTGATGAGCCTGCAAAACGAACAACACCTGAATAGTGATCTGCTTGATGACGATACCCCGACTGATCTGGAACGCATCGTCAATCTGAAGCGCCGCAGCTTTATTGGTGCCGGTGCGCTATGTGGCGCGGCCTTCTTCCTGGGCGGCAACCTACTGTCCAACAACGCACTGGCGGGTCAGGTATCCGAAGCGGCTCGCTGGGGCAGCGCTGGACGTCCTTCACGTCCGCTGTTGGGCTTCAAGAACGTGCCCGCCTCAACGGCTGACCAGGTCATTCTGCCGCCCGGCTATGAGTTCCGTACGCTGATCAGCTGGGGCGAGCCGCTGTTTTCCAACGTACCGGACTTCAAGCATGACGGTACGAATACCTCCGAAGACCAGGAGCTGCAGTTCGGGGATAACAACGATGGCATGTGCTTCTTCCCGTTCTACAACAAGTTCGGCCGTATCGATCCTGATCGTGCCCTGATCGCCATCAACAACGAATACACCAACTACGAGTACCTGTTCTCCGATGGCCGTCAGCCATCCTCCCCGGACGATGTACGCAAGGCGCTGGCTGCAGAAGGCGTCTCGGTGATTGAAGTTCGCCGTCGCGCGGGCCGTTGGGTCTTCAAGCGCGATTCCCGCTACAACCGTCGCGTACATGGCAACGTGATGATGGACATCAAGGGTCCGGCCGCCGGCCATGACCTGCTGCGCACCTCCATCGAGCTGAGCGGCAAACGTGCCCGTGGCACCTTCCAGAACTGCTCCAGCGGCCAGACGCCATGGGGCACTTACCTGACGTGTGAAGAAAACTTCAATGGCTGCTTTGGCAGCACCGACAAGAACATCAAGCTCAACGCCGCGCAGAAACGTTACGGTTTGTCGGCCAATAGTGATAACAACTGGTACCCCTATAACGAGCGCTTCGATCTCGCCAAGCATCCGAATGAAGCCAACCACTTTGGCTGGATCGTGGAGATCGACCCGTTCAACCCGGACTCCACACCGGTCAAGCGCACCGCGCTGGGCCGCTTCAAGCATGAAAACGCTGCCGTAACCACGACCCAGGATGGCCGTGTTGTGGTGTACATGGGCGATGACGAGCGTGGCGAGTTCATCTACAAGTTTGTCAGCGACCGTCGTTACAACCCGAACACGCCCCTGGCGAACCGTGACATCCTCGACCACGGTACGCTGTACGTCGCCAAGTTCGACGATGGCGACGGTGATGTGAATCATCCCAAAGGCCGCGGCCAGTGGATCGAGCTGACCTATGGCAAGAACGGGTTGACCAAGGCCAACGGCTTCAACAGCCAGGCCGAAATCCTGATCCATGCTCGTCTGGCAGGCTCACAAGTTGGCGCTACCCGTATGGACCGCCCGGAATGGATCGCGGTGAGCCCCATCAACGGACAGGTCTTCTGCACCCTGACCAACAACAGCAAGCGTGGCAGCGCCGACATGCCGGTCAACGGGCCGAACCCGCGCGCCAATAACATCTACGGCCAGATCCTGCGTTGGGAAGAGCCAAACCCGGCCGCACTGACCTTTGACTGGGACCTGTTCATCGTGGCGGGCAACCCGGTTGTGCATCCGGAAGATCCATACGATGGCTCGGAAAACATCAACGCCGACAACATGTTCAACAGCCCCGACGGCCTGGGCTTTGACGAAGCCGGTCGTTTGTGGATTCAGACCGATGGTGAAGACAGCAACGAAGGTGATTATGCCGGCATGGGTAACAACCAGATGCTGTGCGCTGACCCGAACACCGGTGAGATCCGCCGTTTCCTGGTAGGGCCGACTGGGTGTGAGGTCACAGGCCTGTCCTTTGCGCCGGACTATCGGACGATGTTCGTCGGCTTCCAGCATCCCACCGGCGGCTTCCCGGACTATCTGCCTGACGGGCGTCCTCGCTCCACCGTCATTGCCATTACCCGCAAGGACGGCGGGATCATTGGGGAATAACATCTCCCTGCATAAAACCGGCAGCTAACCCTGCCGGTTTTTTTATGCCTGTTGATTGATGATCACTGGCACATGCATTGACATGATTTCGTCATACAAGCGCGTTAGCGTCGCGCCATCGCATACAAGGAGTCTGTTATGCATCCTGATACCCCTACCGATCTGGAACGTCTGGCCGGCCTGACCCGTCGCCGCTTCATTGGGGCTGGTGCGCTGTGCGGTGCTGCCCTCTTTCTTGGCGGCCAGCTCATTCCGCGGAGCGTACTGGCACAAAGCGTGTCGCAAGCCACCGGCAGTGCCCTGCTGGGCTTTGAGAGCATTCCGATTTCCACAGCCGATACCGTAATCGTCCCGTCGGGTTATAGGGCGTCGGTACTTATCAGCTGGGGTGAACCGCTGTTTTCCGATGTACCGGCTTTCAAGCATGACGGCACCGGCACAGCAGAAGCCCAGGAGCGCCAGTTTGGTGACAACAACGACGGCATGAGCTTTTTCCCGTTCCCGAACGATCCCGACCGGGCGCTCATGGCCATCAATAACGAATACACTAATTATCGCTACCTGCTGGCCCAAGGCAAGGTGCCTCAATCGGCCGAGGACGTGCACAAGGCCCTGGCAGCTGAGGGGGTCTCGGTTATCGAGGTGCGCCGTATTGACGGACAATGGCATTTTGCGCGTGATTCCGAGTTCAACCGTCGTATCCACGGCAACGCGCCGATTCGATTCAGCGGCCCGGCGGCTGGACATGACCTGCTCAAGACCGAAGCCGATTCAAGCGGCACGCATGTATTGGGCACCTTCCAGAACTGTGCGAACGGCAAGACGCCTTGGGGCACTTACCTGACCTGCGAAGAGAATTTTACGGATTGCTTTGGCAGTACTGATGCAACAATCAAATTCGACACTGCCCAGAAACGTTATGGCGTGACGGTCGAAAGCAAGGGCAACGACTGGCACAAATACAATCCGCGCTTTGACATGGCCAAGAACCCCAACGAGCTGAACCGGCACGGCTGGGTAGTCGAGATCGATCCGTTCGATCCCAAGTCAGAACCCGTCAAACGCACCGCGCTGGGTCGTTTCAAACATGAGAACGCTGCGCTTGCCCTCACTGCGGACAACCATGTCGTGGTGTACATGGGCGACGACGAACGTGGCGAATTCATCTACAAGTTCATCAGCCGCGATCGCTATGATGCCGCCAACCCCAAGGCCAACCGCGAGCTGCTGGACCACGGCACACTATACGTGGCGAAATTTGATGACGGTGACGGCAATCCCGATCATCCCAAGGGACGTGGCCAGTGGATCGAGCTGACCCATGGCAAGAACGGCCTGACCACCGAGAACGGCTTCAACAATCAGGCCGAAGTGCTCATTCATGCCCGCCTGGCCGGAACCCAGGTAGGTGCGACGCGCATGGACCGCCCCGAGTGGATTGCCGTCAGTCCCAAGGATGGTCAGGTGTATTGCACGTTGACCAACAACAGCAAACGCGGCAGCGAAGGCCAGCCCGTAGGCGGGCCAAACCCTCGCGCCAACAACATCTATGGTCAGATCCTGCGCTGGAGCGAGCACGGCAATGATGCCGCTGCCATGGCCTTTGACTGGGATCTGTTTGTCATTGCCGGCAATCCTGAGGTGCACAAGGAGACTGCCAACGGTGGCTCGCACAACATCAACGCCCACAACATGTTCAACAGTCCCGACGGCCTCGGGTTTGATGATGCCGGTCGCCTGTGGATCTTGACCGACGGGGATTACAGCAACAAGGGTGATTTCGCTGGCATGGGCAATAACCAGATGCTATGCGCCGACCCGAATACCGGCGAAATCCGCCGTTTCATGGTGGGACCGATCGGTTGCGAGGTCACAGGCATTACCTTCTCACCGGATCAGCGCAGCCTGTTCGTCAATATCCAGCACCCTGGCGAAGAAGGCGGCTCGACCTTTCCGGAACACCTGGCCAACGGTCGGCCACGTTCTTCCGTCATGGTCATTACTCGCGATGACGGTGGCGTGATCGGCGCCTGATGACAAGGCTCTAATACGCGGGTACGGCCCTTGAGGCAGTATCCGCGTAGCGCCACTCCCTCTGTGACGGGACCTTTTTCCTCTGCACCGTCAGGCGTTCCAGTACGTACGGCATCGCACCTTCGTCACGCCCAGGCATCCAACCTGCTAGCATTCCGATTCAGAACCGGCATATGGCCGCTTCCAGATGCGTTGTAGGAGGATATCCATGTCACACCCGTTCGATACACTCAGCCCTGACGTGGTGATCGACGCCGTGGAAAGCCTCGGCTATCTCAGCGATGCGCGTATCTTAGCGCTTAACAGTTATGAAAACCGGGTTTATCAGGTGGGCATCGAAGACGAACAGCCCCTGATTGCCAAGTTCTACCGCCCACAGCGTTGGACGGATGCCGCGATTCGCGAGGAGCACACCTTCTCTTTTGAGCTGGTGGAGCATGAAGTACCTGTCGTGGCGCCCCTGTCGCGTGACGGTGAAACCCTGTTCGAGCACGCCGGCTTTCGCTTTGCCCTGTTTCCCCGCCGCGGCGGCCGGGCGCCCGAGCCTGGTAACCTTGAGCAGCTGTACCGCCTGGGTCAGCTCCTGGGTCGCCTGCATGCCATTGGCGCCAGTCGCCCGTTCGAGCACCGCGAGACGCTTGATGTACAGAGCTTTGGCCATGCATCGCTGGATACGCTGCTGAGCGGCGGTTTCATCCCCAAGAGTTTGCTGCCTGCGTATGAATCCGTGGCACGTGACCTGATCAAGAAACTGGATACGTTATTTAATTCGGTTAAATACACGAATATCCGCGTCCATGGAGACTGCCATCCGGGCAACCTGCTCTACCGTGACGAGACCTTCCACATGGTAGATCTCGATGACTGCCGCATGGCACCGGCGGTGCAGGACCTGTGGATGATGCTGGCCGGGGATCGGCAGGAGCGCCTGTCGCAGCTTTCCGAGTTGATGGACGGGTATCAGGAGTTCCATGACTTTGCACCCCGTGAACTGGCGTTGATCGAGGGGCTGCGCTCCCTGCGTCTGTTGCAATACAGCGCCTGGCTGGCCCGCCGCTGGGATGATCCGGCCTTCCCGAAGAGCTTTTCCTTTTTCGGGACCGAGCGCTATTGGGGCGACCAGGTTCTGATGTTGCGCGAGCAACTTTCAGCGCTTGATGAAGAACCGCTGCGGCTGTTTTGATCCCCAAAGACACCAGGGCCGCCACAAACCGGGCGGCCCTGGTGTTCAGGCTCAATGACCGTTACGGGTCAAGCCGATCAGCGTATCGGCGACGTCCTTGGTCCGCCGTGAAGTACTTGCTGTTGCGCTGCTGGAACCTTCCAGCGCACCCAACAGTTCAGTCAGGGCATTTACATCCTGAGACTGTACTTCGATCTGCTGTGCAACCTGACGGATTTCCTCAGCCAGCTTGTCGATATCCGTGCCGATTTCGCCAGCGTTCTGCTGAGTCTTTTCCGCCAGCTTGCGTACCTCGTCTGCTACTACAGCAAACCCACGCCCCTGCTCACCCGCACGAGCAGCCTCGATGGCAGCGTTGAGTGCCAGCAGGTTGGTCTGCCCGGCGATCTGCTGAATCATCTGCACAATGGACTGGATCTTCAGGCTCGATTGCGCCAAGTCATTAGCACTGCGTACTACATTTTCAGCCTGACTGGACAGACTCTTGACGGTGCCACCCGCCTGATCGATCACGCTGCCCTGCTGATTGATGGTTGAGCTAAGATCATCCATCGATACGTGCAGCTCACCGGCATAGTGATTTAACTGCTGAGCAATTTGCTCCTGGTTCTGATCCGCCTGATGCAACACTGCACCCAAATCTTCAAGACCACGGAAAACCGGTTTGATGTGGTCATCCAGGCCGTTGCTGTCGATGTAACTGGCAAAGTTCTTGCGCTTGAATTCATCGATCTGCTTGACCACAACCTGGCTCAAGCCCGCCAGTTTCTTGATCTGCCGACGCAGGAAGAACGCCTTGAATTCGCCGTAATGCGCGGTGAAGTTGTCGATGTACTCATCGCGGAACGGCGCGCCTTCCGGGGTACGGAAGAAAAATACCGCGGTCAGCGTCTGGTTCAGGTTGAGGCCCAGGATCTCGCCAAAGGTAGAAAAGCCCACCACAGGAATATCATCAAACGCTTCTTTCATGCGGCTCAGGTCGTTGCCATTGTTCAAGCGACGCAGGATGCAGTCGTTGAGTAGCCCGCCTACCGGTTTGCCGGACTTGCCTTGCAGGAAACGTTGAAGGTCTTTACGGGTGGCCTCAAGAATAGGCGTACGCTTGACCATCACCAGCTCTTCGCCCGGCGCCACGTCACAGAAAAGGTGGATACGCTCCTTGTCATAGTCGATCTGGGCAATGGAGCGAACAAACAGCTCCTCACCCACACGAATAGCAAACGAGTAATTGGCCAGACGCTTTTCCAGGTCCTTGGGCTCGCAGTTCAGCGATTCGCACAGGGCGGCCACCATCGAGCGGACATTGCCCTTGGAGTCGATCACCTGACTGATGTAGCGCTCTTCCAGCGACGCGGTGAGCACGCTCAGGCTAACTGATGTCGGCTCGAAGTTCTGGCTTTTGAACACACCGAAGCGGGCATTACGGGCGCATTTCAGAAATACGATCTGTACGTGGTTTTCGTAGCTGCGCTTGCCGTCATGGATCAAGGTTTTAACGAAGTCGGTCTTGCCACCAGCAGAGCCGCCTACGAATAGGCAGGGAAAACGGCCCGACTCGTAAAGAGCTTCCATGAAGAACGATTCGGATGCCGACAGGCCGTCAAACGTGACGTAAGCCAAGGTATCGCGATGGTCGATAGTCGTGTTGACACGCAGCCGCTTAATCGACTCGATCAGCTTGGCGATTCGCTGCTGCATGGACATACGTGGCCCTCGGGCGCGGATGTCCTGGCTTTCCAACGGCACATAAACGGTTTCGGCCGAGGCGATAATGCTGGCATCAAACATCTGCAGAACCACGCGATCCCACTGATTGCCTGTGGCGCAATAAAGCTGATTATTCTGGCTGCACAGCTCACCGGACGTTGTACACAAGGTGATGGCAGCCTGCGGGAAACGCTCCGCCACTGCACGTGCTATACGGTCCAGATCAACATGGGGAGATACGAACCCAGCGATATAGGTCGGCTCAAAGCGAAGTGCTCTCAGATCCTGCTGGATATTCCCAGAAGAGCTGAGCACGCTGAGAACACCACCAGACTGGGCGCTAGCGGGCTTGAAACGGGAGAATAGATTCATCGTAAGGGCTACCTGATACAACAGTAGTTGGCCAGATGGACAAGCCCAAACCTAGCGCCGAGGGAAACAGTCGTCTGTGTTTGGTTTGCCATCCCTGCAGCAATAAGTATTTAGAAGCTGAACAGGATTTCGACCTGCCCTGGAGTAACTGAAGGCCATTTGTCATAGCAATTACGTATAAGGCCTATGGAGTGTTGCAAGCTTTTTCCTGAACACCAGTTATGATTCAAGGTTTCTCCATAAAAAGTAGATATGTGTTATGTCCACATCCCCGCGCCAGGGTTACGTCTTAGGCCTTACCGCCTATGCGCTCTGGGGACTATTCCCGCTGTACTTCAAACTGCTTGCCAGCATTCCTCCCGTCGAAATCCTGATCCAGCGTATCTTCTGGTCGGCCCTGATCGGGGTCTTGCTGCTTCTGATCTGGAAACATCAGGGCTGGTGGCGCGATTTGCGTGCCAATCCCTCCCGGATTGCCCGGTTATGGCTGAGTGGCCTGCTGGTGGGCGGCAACTGGCTGACCTACATCTGGGCGGTCAACAGTAACCATGTAATCGAAGCCAGCCTTGGGTATTACATCAACCCGCTCATCAATGTGCTGCTAGGCATGGTGGTGCTGGGCGAGCGGTTAAGGCCCCTGCAGTGGCTGGCCGTGGGAATGGCTGCCCTAGGCGTTGCCCAGCAGATCTGGACGCTTGGCCAGCTGCCCTGGGTATCCCTGGTGCTGGCCTTCAGCTTTGCTTTTTACGGACTGGTGCGCAAGGGCACCCAGGTGGCTGCCCTACCAGGCATGGTGGTCGAAACCTGGCTGCTGGTCCCGCTGGCTGCAATTGCACTCCCCCTGTTGACCCAGCAGGTCAGCCTGGACCCGGCACTCTGGCAATCACCGATGGCCATCGTACTGATCCTGTCCGGCCCCGTTACGCTGGTTCCCCTGCTCTGCTTCAACGCAGCGGCGCGCAAATTGCCCTATTCGACATTGGGCTTCCTGCAGTACCTGGCCCCTACGCTGGTGCTGATACAGGCAGTCTTCCTGTTCCACGAGCCCTTCCCTATGGAGCGGATGGCCGCCTTCCTGTGTATCTGGGCAGGCCTTGCCGTGTTCAGCTTTGACGCCTGGCGCTCCCTGCGTCGTTACGCAGCTCCTGCTTCACGCACCTGACCGTCGTGGTTGTCACGGTAGACTGCCAGCTCGACCATCAAATCGTCCGCCAGGGTCTCCAGACTCTGGCGGAGCGTATCCAGCTCGAGGGCGGGCGGCAGGGCCAGCAGCGCCGTAGTGTGGAACAACTGTTCGCTGCTCATCGGCGCCGCCCGCACATCGGTACTGAGCCGCTCGACATTGACGCCTAGCCGGGTGAGCTGACGGGTAATGTCCCGAACGATCCCGGGACGGTCATTGCCCAGCAGATCCAGCTGGATGAGCTGAGGCTTGGGTGCCTGCTCTACCCGGCTTTCCGCTACCAGCACACGCATGCCCCTCACATCTAACCCTTTCAGCTGGGCAACCAGGGCTTCGCGTTGTTCCGGCGCGACACTGACGCTCAGGATTCCAGCGAACTGACCTGCCATACGTGACATGCGGCTTTCCAGCCAGTTGCCGCCCCGCTCGGCAACACAGTCGGCTAACTGCTCGACCAGACCCGGCTGATCCGGGGCAATGATGGTAAGGACCAGAACATCCACGGTAGCACTCCTTTTGGTTGATCATCTCTCCAGCGTAGAACAGTCAGCCAACCTTGCCGACCCACTTTTCATGAACGGACCTGCCATCGTTTTGCCTGTGGCAGACACTTTTCCAGCGAGGCCTAGTCACATGGCCAGATAGCCACCGAATGTCGGCGCGTCGTGCAGCCAAGCGAGGCGAACAATGAGTAGAAGAAAAACCATCGGCGGCCTGCAGATAGCCACCGCCCTTCATGAGTTCGTAAAGACTCAGGCGATTCCAGGCACAGGCATCGATATGGACCATTTCTGGCGTGGTCTGGAAAAGCTGCTGGATGAGTTCGCCCCGCGGAATCGAGCGCTTCTGGAAACCCGCAGCCAGCTCCAGGCCCGTATCGATCAATGGCATCTGGCGCATGCCGGACAGCCACACGATGCGCACGCCTACCGCACCTTTCTTGAAGAGATCGGCTACCTGCTCCCCGAGCCGGACGAGGTCAGCGTCACGACAGCTAATGTCGACCCGGAAATTGCCCAGCTCGCCGGGCCGCAACTGGTCGTGCCGGTCACGAATGCCCGTTTTGCGCTCAATGCCGCCAACGCACGCTGGGGTTCGCTATACGATGCGCTCTATGGCAGTGACGCGATCCCTGAAGACAGCACGGTTGAAATCTGCGATAGCTATAACCCGCTCCGGGGCGAAAAGGTTGTGGCCTATGCCCGGGGATTCCTCGACGAAGCCGTGCCGCTTGCTGAATACTCCCATGGCAATGTCAGAGGCTACAGTGTCCAGCGTGGCGAACTCATGGCCGAGATTGGCGACAGTCGCTACGTTTGCCTGGCCGAGCCGGACGCCTTTATCGGCTATCGCGGGCAGGCTTCGCAGCCGGAGGCCATTCTGCTCAGGCACCATGGGCTGCATATCGAAATCCAGATTGACCGCAACAACCCGATCGGCCAAGCCGATGCGGCAGGCGTGAGCGATATTCTGCTCGAATCGGCCCTGACGACCATCATGGACTGCGAAGACTCCGTCGCAGCGGTAGACGCCGAAGACAAGGTACAGGTCTACCGCAACTGGCTGGGCTTGATGAAAGGTGACCTCTCCCAAGACATCACCAAGAACGACAAGGCCTTTACCCGGATCATGAACCCGGATCGGCCCTACATCGCTGCTGATGGCAACGAGTTGGTCCTGCCGGGCCGTTCACTGCTGTTTGTCCGCAATGTCGGCCTTTTGATGACGACAGACGCCATCCTGGACCGCGACGGCAACGAGGTTCCCGAAGGCATACTGGACGCCGTCTTTACCAGCCTGTGCGCCCTGCACAACCTGAACGGCAACACGTCGCGCCCCAACTCGCGCACGGGCTCGGTGTATATCGTCAAGCCCAAGCTGCACGGGCCGGAAGAGGTAGCCTTTACCGGCGCGCTGTTCGGGCAGGTCGAGGACCTCCTTGGCCTACCGCGCCATACGCTCAAGATCGGTATCATGGACGAAGAGCGGCGGACCAGCGTCAACCTCAAGGCCTGTATTGCTGCGGTGAAGGAACGGATCGTGTTTATCAACACCGGCTTTCTTGATCGCACCGGCGATGAGATCCATACCTCGATGGAGGCCGGCCCTCTCATCCGCAAGGCTCTCATGAAGCGTGCCACCTGGTTCAAAGCTTACGAGGACAACAATGTGGACGTCGGGCTGGCTTGCGGTCTGCGTGGCCGTGCGCAGATTGGCAAGGGCGTGTGGGCCATGCCGGACATGATGGCCGCCATGCTCGAACAAAAAATCGCCCACCCCCAGAGCGGAGCCAGTACGGCCTGGGTACCCTCGCCTACGGCCGCTACGCTCCACGCTATCCACTACCATCAGGTCGATGTGGCGGCACGGCAGGTCGAGTTGGCCAAGCGTACGCCGGCCGCACGAGAGGATCTATTGAGCATTCCGCTGGTTGATGTCACCGAACTCAACGCTGAAGAGATCCAGGAAGAGCTGGACAGTAATGTCCAGAGCATCCTGGGCTATGTGGTGCGGTGGATTGATCAGGGGATCGGCTGCTCCAAGGTGCCGGACCTCGATGATGTGGGACTCATGGAAGACCGTGCCACACTGCGTATTTCGAGCCAATTGCTTGCGAATTGGTTACATCATGGTGTGATTAATAGGGAACAAACGATCGAAGCTTTCCGTCGCATGGCTCTAGTGGTGGATCAGCAAAATGCAGGCGATCCCCATTACCGCGCCATGGAGCCTGATTTCGATAGCAATATCGCTTTTCGGGCTGCCCTGGACCTCGTTCTGGAGGGAGCGAAGCAGCCCAGCGGCTATACCGAGCCGATCCTCCATCGTAGACGTCGTGAGGCCAAGGCGCGGAGGCAATGAACAGGTCTCGCTGATACGCCTTTGCAGTAGCGGCTGACGGGACCTATGGAACGCATCACCAACTATATAAAAGGCGTTACCCATGACCAATCTTCGTCCCCTGTACGCTTCAGCGCTTGCTATTGCCCTGGCCGGATGTGGCGAGCCGTCCAAGCTTGGCCCAGATGCCGCCTATGGCCCCAAGCCGCAACTTCCCGAGCCCAAGACCAGCCTTATCCCTCTGGTCAACGTAGCGCCCGCCACCGGCTGGCCGGAAGGCGGTAAACCCACTGCTGCCCAGGGCCTTCAAGTCAACGCCTTTGCCACCGGCCTTGATCATCCCCGCTGGATCTATGTATTGCCCAACGGTGACGTTCTGGTCGCCGAATCGAACAAGCCCACACAAGAGCCGGCGGGCTTCAATATCCGCAAGCAGGTCCAGGGCATGATGATGAGCAAGGCCGGAGCCGGTGTGCCCAGCGCCAACCGCATCACCCTGTTGCGCGATGCTGACCACGATGGCGTGGCCGAAACCCGGACGACCTTTCTGGAGGGTCTGCACTCGCCCTTCGGCATGACCCTGGTCGGCAATGACTTCTACGTGGCCAATGCCGATGCACTGGTGCGCTTCCCTTACAAGGAAGGCGATACGACTATCCAGGACAAAGGCACCAAGGTGGTCGACCTGCCAGCCGGCATCAATCACCACTGGACCAAGAACGTGATCGCAAGCCAGGATGGCAGCAAGCTGTACATCACGGTTGGCTCCAACAGCAACGTCGGTGAGAACGGTATGGACATCGAAGAAGGCCGTGCGGCCATCTGGGAGCTGGACCGCGCCACCAGCAAAATGCGGCTGTACGGCACAGGTCTGCGTAATCCCAATGGCATGGATTGGGAGCCGCAAACCGGCAAGCTCTGGACAACAGTAAACGAGCGTGACGAGATTGGCAGTGACCTCGTACCTGACTATGCCACCTCGGTTCAGGACGGCGGTTTCTATGGCTGGCCCTACAGCTATTATGGCCAGCATGTAGACGAGCGCGTCAAATCGCAGCGCCCGGACCTGGTCGCCAAAGCCATAGTGCCTGACTATGCCCTTGGCACCCACACCGCCTCGCTGGGCCTGACCTTCTCCAAGGGCGATGCCTTGCCGGAGCAGTACCGTTATGGGATGTTCATCGGCCAGCACGGCTCCTGGAACCGCAAACCCAAGAGCGGCTACAAGGTGGTCTTCATCCCCTTCCAGGACGGTAAGCCCAACGGCGCACCCCAGGATGTACTGACCGGCTTTTTGAATCAGAAGGAAGAAGCCCAGGGCCGCCCGGTTGGGGTCATCAATGACAAGCAGGGTGATCTGCTGGTTGCGGATGATGTGGGTAACGTTATCTGGCGAGTAACCGCGGCCAAGTAAGTAGGCCACCGTGCCTGTGGCTGCTCTAAGCAGCCCAGGCACTTGCCTTAATGCTTTTCTAAACGGGCAATGGCTATAAAAACCGCAGCGGTTGTCACCACGCCCCATAGGACAGGCCCTATCATAGGAATAGGGCGCAACAGGAAAAAGCCTGCCACAGCAACCGCCAAGGCAATCAGAAGTCCTGGGGCGAAGCCTCTGGTGATCTTGAAGGCGTTACGGCATGCCTTGCAATACCGAGCACCGCCGGGCTTGGCAGGCCCCAGGATTGCAGGTGAGAAGAAACTAATGGAGGCGGAGCAATGCGGGCATTTCATGGGCAATTCCTTATGCTAGGCGTCGATTTCACGAGCCAGCATAACGTCTTCCAAACCGGTCCCTTGTGCTATGGTCGGCACGTCTGAACAGGCTTTACCGTCACATAGCTGAAACATGAAACGGAGCGCACTCCAAAGGCGCCCACTATCCTCTGCGTTGTCACTCAAGCGCTAATCGCTTGCTCATCAATAGAGTCTGGCTACAGTTTCAGGAAGACAGGGATGAAGATCATACTTATGCGACATGGACAGCCAACATTGAAACCATTGTCCAGGCAAAGTCTCGCCCTCTGATATGCACCGTTGGATCAGTGATTACAACCTGTCCGAGGTCATGGATGATCCTGCTCCGCCAACAACGCGTGAGCTGACAGCTCAGGCGAAATATATCATCAGCAGCACAATGCCCAGGGCACTGACTTCACTCGACAGGCTAGGGCTGAAACCCTTTCAAACCGATACGCTATTTAGCGAAGCGGAGCTTCCTTTCCTGCACTGGCCTGGCCCCAGGCTCTCTCCGCTTACGTGGGCGTTTGTTTTTCGAATGCTTTGGCTCTGCGGTTATTCACGTGGCGTCGAGTCGTTTTCAGAAGCACGCGAGCGGGCCCAGCGAGCTGCTCAGCGACTCATCTCGCTGGCCGAAGAAGGGACGGTACTGTTGCTGGGCCATGGCATCATGAACCGCCTTATTGCCAGACAATTACTCGCTCACGGCTGGAAGAGCGAGACGCGCCATGGGAATAAATATTGGAGCGCCTCGTTCTATATGCTGCCTGCCAGGACCTCGCAGGATTAGTGTTCACTGCTGCCCTTTTGCATAAAGTGTTACAGGCGAAAGTAGCCTTGCATGAACCCAAGAGCGGCTTGTATTTATCAGGAAGCCCCTAATGCCTCCTTTAATTGCTGCATGTTGAAGGGTTTAGGCAGTGACATTGATTGTATGTTTGCGGATACAGTCCCTTCCCCTGACATGAAAATGACTCGCAGCCCAGGTTGCTGGCGTACAGCTTCATACGCAAGATCGATTCCGGACATACCCGGCAAGTTGACGTCTGCCAGCAGGATGTCAAACCTCAATCGCCCCAAGACCTCAAGTGCTTTTTCAGCAGTTTCACAACCTTTGGCTGCGTACCCCAGCATTTCGACCATCTCACAGGTCATGGAAAGCAGGTCGGTCTGGTCGTCCAGTATCAAAACCTGCTGTGTACCGACAGCTTTTTCGATAGGCGCAGGCACCAGAACGTTTTCATCTATCCGTACCGGCTTATGGCTGGCCAGTAGCTGTCTAATCTTGCGTGCCAGATCATGCAGCCGATAGGGCTTGCTCAACAGCTCGACACCGGGATCAAGCCGCCCTCCGTGAACGATGGCGTTCTGGGTGTAGCCTGACGTAAACAGCACGGCAATGTCAGGCAACAACTGCTTGGCCTGACGTGCAAGCTCAGGGCTGCGCAGAGGACCCGGCATTACAACATCGGTAAACAGCAGATCGATATGTAGCCCGCTCTGCAAGATGCTGAGTGCACTCTGTGCATCATTGGCGCGTAGTACCTTGTAGCCAAGCCCGCTTAGCAGGTCGATGACCGTGGCTTGAACAGCCAGATCGTCCTCAACCACCAGAATCGTTTCATCGCCGCCGATAACCGTGCCGCCAACAGCTGCAGGCGAAGCAATCTCGATCTCATGAGTCCGGGGCAGGTATAGCTTGATTGTCGTGCCACTGCCCAGCTCGCTGTAAATGCGGATATGACCACCACTCTGCTTGGCAAAGCCATATGCCATACTCAAGCCCAGTCCGGTTCCCTGGCCCTCAGGTTTGGTCGTGAAGAAAGGCTCGAAGGCATGCTCCATCACATCAGGCGACATGCCTGATCCCGTATCGGATACCGCCAGCATGACGTACTGCCCTGGCGCAACGTCAGCCTGTGACTGGGCGTAATGGTCATCCAGCATGGCATTACTAAGTTCGAGAGTAAGCCTGCCATTGCCTTGCATGGCGTCACGGGCATTAATGGCTAGATTGAGAATGACATTTTCCAGCTGATTAGGGTCGACCATGGTCGTCCACAAACCGCCCGCAATGATTGTCTCGATCTGAACGCTCTCTCCCAGGGCGCGACGAAGCAGGTCGTCCATGCTGCGCAGCAAGCGGCTCAGATTGGTCGGAACAGGCTTTAGTGGCTGTCGACGTGCGAAGGCTAATAGCTGCGAGGATAGTTTTGCGCCACGGCTAACGGCCGCTACGGCTGCATCCAGCTTGGCCATGCCGCTGCTACTGTTTCCTAATGCAGGTCTTAATAGCTCAAGATTGCCTTCAATAATCTGCAGGACGTTATTGAAGTCATGGGCAACGCCGCCGGTCAGCTTGCCGATCGCCTCAAGCTTCTGGGATTGATGCAGCGCCAGCTGGCTCCGCTCCAGTTCCCGGGTACGCTCCTCTACCAGCATCTGCAGGTTTTCCCGGGAACGTTGCAATTCCTCCTGGGCGAGTTTCTGAGCCGTAACGTCATGTCCTTGGAAGAAGATGCCGCTTACCAGCCCGTTCTCAGCAATGACCGGCTGGAAAACAAAATCGATGTAACGTGTTTCTGCCGGTGCATCCGGCACACGCTGCACATAGACTGCCATGCTACGCCCCGTGTGGGGCCGCTTGGTGGAATACACCCGATCCAGCCACTCCAAGAGGGCTTGATCCTTGAGTCGAGGAAATGCCTCCGAAGCGGGTTTGCCGATGATATCGCGATGACCAACCAGTTGATAAAAAGCCCGGTTAGCCAGTTCAACCAGATGCTGCGGGCCTTGGGTGACTATTACAAACCCCGGCGCCTGTTCGAACAGCTGTTGTAAATGCTGCCGTTCCTGCCGGATGACGCGTCCAAATTCCTCATGGGCCAGTCGCTCAGCGACCAGTGCCGAAACATCGCGAATGGTTACTGATACGCCAATCAGCGTACCTGACTCATCGCGAACACCCGACAGCATCACTTCAAGAACGGCTTCGGCATCACATACCATGCAGTGATACTCGATCACATGCATCTTTTTGCCTGCCATCACCTGCTCAACTGACTCGTCCAATACGGGTGCCCAAAATGGCAGAGCTCGGATATTACGGCCTACCGTCTCGTCGGCACTTAGACCAAACAGCTCTTCAGCACCTGCGCTCCAATACAGTACATCCAGCCGCACATCGACACCGATGATGGCTTCCTGCGCCGCATTGATGAAATTAGCCAGGTAATAATCAGCAGCTCGCAAGCGACGATACTCATGATCGTCTACGGATCGCGTAGCACTTAAGCTGACATTGGCCTGATCCAGAGTAGTACGCAGCTTGATCCGACGCCGCGCCCGACTGGCGGCCTGGGCGGCTTGAAGGGCAAGCGTCCCTGGAACCAGCTCGGCAATGGACCAGTGTGATCCCAGCATGGGTGCCAGCCCCAGGTTTTTCCTAAACGCATCACCTTGTTCAGGTGCACGAACAAAAATCAGCTCGCACTGAGACCAGACAGCTCTCACTGCCTTGGCCACTGCAGCCGGTTTGATGAGCGACGGCATAAGAATGACAACAGCGGGCTCATCGCTTGCGATAAGCCCGTTTGAAACGTCTGTATCCAGGCAGTAACGAACGTCTAATGCCTGCGATTGGAGCGCCGCGCCAAGCATGGACAACTCATTACCAGCACGGGGTTCGTCTGGCGCAATGATGACAGCGGTCTGAAATATCACAACAGGTACTCAAAGCAAGGGAAGACCGAGCAGACTTCTGCCCGTCCATAATTTCAAAAGATCCGTCGTGGGTGACATGACATGGCTGGCGCGGGCATCACGGAGCATCTGAGACACTCGGCTGTTCTCCCGATAAGCCGCGCCGCCGCAGATGGTCATCGCTTCGTTAGCCAGCATAACAGCGGTATCACCTGCATCCGCCTTGCAGGCCAGGATGAAAGGCAGGGCATTCGGGTCTCCCAGATCGCCTAATCGGGCCGCCTCGCGAACCAGTGATCGGGTCTTTTCCAAAGCAATCCACATGCTGCCATAGCGACTCTGCAAGGTTTCGATATCCCGCAGCGTTTCACCTGAATGCGCATAACTGCGCGTACGCAAGTGCTCACCGGCCGCATCCAACGCGGATTGAGCGATACCCAGATAGGTACCCGCCATGGCCATCAGAAAAAACGGGGCAACCACTTCGAAGACGTACCACACCTGATCACCTGGCTCACCCAGAAGATTTTTGGCAGGCACACGCACGTTGTTCAACCCTAACGCTCGAGAAGAATTGCCACGCATTCCAAAACCGTTCCAGGGCGCCTGCCACTCCAGGCCTTGCGCAGTGCTGTCCACGATCAAACAGCTGAAATCGCCTTCCTCGTTATCTTCCTCGCTTGCCACTGTAGAAACTACGTACGAATCGGCATGACCACCATTGGTGACAAACTGCTTAATGCCATTCACAACAAACTCATCGCCAACCGTGGCGATCTGAGTTGCAGGCAGATAAAAATGAGCGCCTGAGCCACTTTCAGAAAGCGCTAAGGTTGTGAGGTGACGGCCGGCAGCAATCGCCTCCAGATAATGCTCTTTCTGATATGAAGTGGCTTTGGCCGCAATGACAGCGGTCCCGACACAGTGCATACCAAAACAAAGCGCAGAAGAAGGACACGCTTTACCAATGGTTTCAGTAATCACGCTTAAGGCCAGTAGTCCCTGACCGTGGCCACCCTGGGCCACAGGAACCTGGAGGCCCATGAGGCCAGCTTCGGACAAGGCCTCTATCGAATGAGCAGGCCATAAGCAATTCTGGTCCACCTGACTCGCAAGCGGAGCAATAGCCTGATCAACAACCTCTTCAACGGTTGATTTCAGTGCGGTGAGCTTAGACGACAAATGATAATCCATCGCTTGTATCACCTTTAAAAGAGACAAGTAGCCATCATGCCTGAATTCAAGCCTCAGCGATCACTACTTCATACTGAGTAATAAGTGATGAGATAGTGCCCCAGTGGCTACCCTGACCACCTTTTATGCTTGAAAACAGACGCTTCGTTATCCATTTCGTCGAAACGACGAAAAAGCCCCTTCATAAAAGACGTTTTGCGCCTTATGACCAACAGCACGCCTCCCTAAGCTGATGCCATCTCCACACAACAACAAGGAATGGTCATGAACATCACGCTTCTCGGGGCTGGCCATATTGGCTACACCATCAGTCAACTGCTGCAGGACTCCGGGGATTACCGGGTGATTGTGGCTGACCGTGATCCCAACGCCCTGGCGCGGCTGGCCGCGCTGGGCATCGAGACACGGGAAGTGAGCCCGGACGGCAATGACCTGGAGCAGGTACTTGAAGGCAGCGACGCGGTACTCAACGCCCTGCCCTACCACATGGCCATTTCGGTAGCCCGTGCCGCCAAGACCACAGGCACCCATTATTTTGACCTGACCGAAGACGTCCATGCTACCAAGACGATCCGTGATCTGGCAGAGGACTCATCCACAGCCTTCATGCCGCAGTGTGGCCTGGCTCCTGGCTTTATCGGCATTGCAGCGCATACCCTGGCGTCGCGCTTCGACAGCGTGCGCGAGGTGAAGATGCGCGTAGGTGCATTGCCCGAGTTTCCCACCAACTCACTCAAGTACAACCTGACCTGGAGCGTGGACGGGCTGATCAACGAATACTGCCACCCCTGTGAGGCGGTTCGTCACGGCACGCTGAACCTCGTGCAGCCACTGGAAGGCTTGGAGCATTTCTCGCTGGACGGCGTGGAATACGAGGCCTTCAACACCTCGGGCGGCCTGGGCACCTTATGTGAAACCTGGAGTGGTCGCGTCGAAACCCTGGATTACAAAACCGTCCGCTATCCAGGCCATCGGAACTTGATGAAATTCCTGCTCGAAGAGCTGCGTCTGGCAGGTGATCAGGAAACGCTGAAACGCATCATGCGCGACTCGGTGCCCACGACGATGCAGGACGTGGTACTGGTCTTCGTGACCGTGAACGGCATGCGCGACGGCAAACTGGTGCAGGAGGTATTCAGCCGCAAGATCTTTGCGGCCGAACAGCGAGGCAAGCTGACCAGTGCCATTCAAATCACCACAGCGGCCGGTATCTGTACCGCACTGGATCTGTTCCGCGAGAAGAAACTGCCGCAGTCAGGCTTTATCCGCCAGGAAGAAATCGACCTGAACGTCTTTTTAAGCAACCGCTTCGGCCGCGTTTACGGCGAACCGGCCTAAGCCTCTGCCGCCATGGGCCGTCGGCTACCGGGACGGCTCACTGCGGCGGTCGATCTTGCGGGTCAGAATGATGGAGGTCTGGGTCTGCTTGACCCCATCAATAGCACCGATCCGATCGAGCAGCTCATCGAGCTGCTCATGCCGTTCACAGCAGATAAAGGCCAGGTAATCGAACGCGCCGCTCACGGCCGACACCTCCTCTACTTCCGGCATCGAGGCCAGTGCCTTGATCACCTGCGCCGCGCTCCGGGGCAATACGCTAATGCTGCAATAGGCCCTGACCGCACCCGCCTCCACCGAGGCCCCCAAACGCACGCCATAACCTGCGATTACACCCTCGCGCTCTAGCCGGGCCAGCCGTGAAACCACTGTCGTCCTCGCCAGATTGAGCTTGCGGGCCAGCGTGGCCGTAGACTCGCGGGCGTTGGCCTGAAGCAGACGGATCAGTTGCCAATCGGTAGCATCGACTTTCGGATACATGAAGAACACGCGCCAGGGTTCGGAAAAGCGGAGCCTAGGAGGCTCTGCAGCCAGCGTCAATGCCCGGCTCCGCTTAACCCGGGTCTTATACTCTGCGCCTCTTCGCGCCCAGGCCACCGAATGGTTGTCAGCGGCTCGCCCAGCAATAGACGATCACCCAGATGCCCAGGCCGGTGCCAGCTAGAACCACATCATTACGCGAGCCGCCGCTACCAGCGCCGCGCTGCCGCCAGAGCACCGGCAAGACAACCAGCTCAGTCCCCACAGGGACCGCCAATGATTAAACCGGCTTCGGGTGCAAACGGCTTAGTCATCCTCTTAGCTCTTGGCGACAATGACCGGGATGCCCATGACCTCAGGCACGTCCTAGTCGACTTACCACGCAGGGGCACGAGCAAGGCTGGTGCCAGAAAGGTGAAAAATACCGTAAAGGAGGGGATGCAGACATGCGCCAGGAGTAGGCAATACCGCACCAGATACATGCAGCTATGTATTTAAAAAATGGCAGCCTTCCTTGGCTACCCAACGTCCGGACTGAGCGCAGGTAAGAGGTGGAGCTCTCTACCTGCGCTCGTTAAGCGCGCCGGATCACGCGGTACGGCTTACGCCGAGAGAAATCGTCTTGGGAGGTTTGTTGCAGTAGTAGATACCCAGCAGAACCAGACCCCCGCCCACAATCATCAAAGGGGTGAGCTGCTCGCCCAGAATCACCACGCCCATCAGGACAGCAGACACCGGATTCAGGGCGATGAAGACACCCGACTGGGTAGCCCCGATCCGCTTGATGCCGTCGTAGTACCAGATATACGCCAATGCCGAGCCAATCACGCCCAGATAAGCCAGGCTGAAGCACTGAGCCTTGGTCAGGCTGGCAACAACGCTCCAGTTCAGATCACCCGTGCCGATCGACACACATAGCAGCAGTACCGTCCCGCACAACACCGAGAAGGTCACGGTATGCAGCGGGCCGATCTCGCGAACCAGAGGCCGCGAAAACACGCTGTAGATCACCCAGCTGACCACACAGCCAAAGATCACAAGATTACCCAACCAGCTACCGCCTGCGGCTTCAAGCACCGAGGCGTCTTTGCTGACGATGACCGTTGCGGCGCCCAGGATGCAGGCCGCAATGCCACCGGTCTTGACCAGCCCCAGCCGCTCGCGATCAACAAAGAAGGTCGTCAACGCAATCATGGCTGGATTCAGTGCCACAATCAGTGAGGCCTGTGAGGCGCTGATCAGGTGCAACCCGTAAAAAAAGCACAGGTTGTACGTGAAGATGCCAAAGAACCCGAGCCAGAAAAGATGAATCACCTGTTTCACGCTGAGCCTGACAAACAGGCGTCGGGTGACTGCCAGCACAAGCACCAGGGTGAGGCTGGCCAGCAGAAAGCGCAGGCCGGCAGATGCCAGCGGCGGCACCCCAGCCGACAGATAACGCCCGGCCACGAAGGTTCCACCCCAGATCACCGAGACCGCCGTCAGTTTCATATACACCAGGAGCTTGTCATCTGGCTGCGCCAGGGCTGTTGCGTCCGACATTCAAATCACCTTTGCCTACATCAACATCAGTCGCTCAAGCTCGGCTTGAGACTGTACGTGGGCCTTGCAGAAGTTCAGGGTCAGGTCGAGCAGCTTCCGTTGCGCACGACTGCCGCCCAGGCTCGTCCATTGATGTCGACTGGCGGCAAGAAGGTAGTAACACTCTTCGTAGTGGCCTCGGGCAAACAGGGCAATGGCCCTAATAATGTCCAGCCCGGCGAGATGCGTGTCAGGCTCGATACCAAAGCCGTCACTCTCGGCCATCATTTTCTCGATAAGCAGAGGCTGGTTGGCGCCGGCAAAGGCAAAGGCTGCGTGCATATTGTGAAAATGAGAGGTCGAGGTGGCGATGCTGCCAGACCAGAGAATGGCCAGCTCCTTCCAGACCTCATCGAACTCATGGCTGTTGACATCCTCAAGCTTGAAGCGCCAGAGAAAGCCCACCGCATCCAGATCCTGCTTGGAAAAGCGGTCGTTCTTGAGCGCATAGAACTCCAGAAACGCCATCTTTGCCGCCGCGTGATTGCCCAGCTGCTTGTAGGTAATCGCAAGATGCCAGTACACGTGCATACGCATGCCCGGGTTGCGAATCCACTCTTCCTTGGAGTCTTCCAGGAAGTCACGCAGCTCTACCCACATACCCTTTTCGTGCAAGGCATGAGCAACGGCGTGGATGCCGTAGATATTGGCGGAGCAGTACCGCACTGACTCCAGCCCCGTCGCCAGAGACTCATCGAATAGCCCGCATTCGCACAGCACGAATGACTTGATCGACAGGTAGAACGAGTACAGCGGATGCGATTCCTCCATGTACTCGTCACACAAGGCAAACAGCGGCTTCAACTCGGCGGTTCTGCCGGTGCAGAAGTCCAGCATGTGAATAAAGAAGAGCGCCTGCACATCCGTGGGATACGCGTGAAGGTGCGCCTGAAAGAGCGAGCGTGCCCCAACGTAGTCGAATTCGACCCATTTGCGAAAGGCGCGCACCACATTGACCAGCTCGGCAGGCATATCCTCCGAGATCGCATTGAGGTAACGGGCAAACTTGTAGATATCCTTGAGTTCGCAACCGGTAATGGCATCAAAGCCTTTGAGCAGCGAACGAAAGATGGCCTGGGTAGGCTCTTGGGCAATGACCGCCTCGGGCACGCCTTTGAGCGACAGGAACGGCACGTTGATTTCGGGCCATATGGACGAACAGCCGTCGGTTAGCAGACAGCCATTGAAACACCTGACATTAGCACTCATACCCGCCCCTCTATATCCCTATGCCGAGTAAGAAAAAGCTCTGGATAGCGTTAACCGGATAGCACCTGCTGTTGTCGCTCTTATCGTGCGTGGTGTCGGCTGCCGGTGCGTTACAGGGCAAGCCGTCGTTCTATCCAAAGCGCCTATAACCCCATCAGGCAGTGCGCAGGACATGTTGTCGTTGTGGGTAAGTCCTGAACGATGCGTATAATTCCACTAATCCTTACTCATAGAAAAATGAGTATTTACTCATGAGGCCAGCGAGGCGCCATGACCTTTACCCAGCTTGAAATCTTTGTGCTTGTGGCAGAGCTGAAAGGCTTCACTTCGGCAGCTTCGCGGCTGTCCATCACTCAGTCGGCGGTGTCCCATGCGATCAAGGCGCTAGAGGCCGAGCTGGGTGTCGAGCTGATCAACCGGCACCAGTCGGCCCTGGAGCTGACGGCAGTAGGTGAGCGCCTCGTACTACGTGCCCGTGGCATTCTCGGGCTGGCCGAAACGATGCGGCAGGAGGCCGGCGATGCGCGCGGCATGAAGCGAGGCACGCTGCGCATCGGCTCCTTCGGCCCGACCTCTTCGGTCAAACTGCTGCCTGTCATTCTGGATGCGTATCGCCAGGCCTATCCGGGCATCGAGGTGCATATCGACGAAGGTCGGGACCGGGAGGTGGTCCAGTGGCTGCAGGATCGTCGTATCGACATCGGCTTTGTCGTCCTGCCCGATGAGCGCTTCGACACCTTCCCCATCGCCGAAGATCAGATGGTCGCCCTGGTGCCCATTCACCACGCACTAGCCAGCAAAGCTGACGTCACGCTCAAGGAGCTTTGCCCCGATCCCTTCATCATGACCGAAGCAGGCTCTGCGCATCTGGTCGCTCATATGTTCAATGCCGCCAAGCTGGTCCCCAATACGCGCTACCACAGCACCCAGCTGCTCAGCACCTTGTCCATGGTCGAACGGGGCGATGGCGTGACCATCCTGGCGGAACTGGCGCTGCCGGCGGAACGCGGCCACGAGGGCTACGTGAAAAAGCCCCTGCGACCACGGGTCAAGCGCAGTGTCGGATTGGCCCTGCTCGATGAGCGCCAGGCGTCGCCCGCCACTCAGGCCTTTATCAAGATTGCCCAGAAACTCAAGCGCCAGGGCCTGCTTCGGTTTAATGCAGACGCCTGAACTGCCCTACAGGCATGCTCAAGTGTCTGTAGGCGTTCGATACAACCGCGCAGCGAATCACCATCACATTTTCGCGGCTCACCCTGAACCAAATGACATTTGGCGCCTCTGTTTGAGCCACTTACTTAACCGGCCCAGCCTAAAGGCGCTGGGATGCACAGTGACGCTCCGTGCACTGTGCCAAAATAGCTCATACCTCAGGATTGGAAGACCGTCATGGATACACTTTCGGATTTGCGAGCTGGCAAGCTGGCCGGCGCGACACGACTGGACCTGTCGTGCGGACTCACGGAATTTCCCCGCGAGATCTTCGAACTGGCCGACTCCCTGGAGATTCTCAACCTCTCCGGCAACCAGCTCAGCCACTTGCCGGATGATCTGGGACGGTTCAAGAAACTGCGTATCCTGTTCTGCTCCGACAACCCGTTCACGCATCTGCCCGAAGTGCTGAGTGAATGCCCTCAGCTGAGCATGGTGGGCTTCAAGGCCAATCAGATCCGCCATGTGCCGGCAGCAGCGCTGTCACCTTCGCTACGCTGGCTCATCCTGACGAACAACCAGATCGAAACCCTGCCCGACTCGCTGGGTCAGTGCAGCGGCATGCAAAAGCTCATGCTGGCAGGCAATCGCCTGCAGGCACTTCCAGAAACCATGATCGACTGTCATAAGCTGGAACTGCTCCGTATCTCCTCCAACCGCTTTGCCGCCCTGCCGGACTGGCTGTTGTCGCTGCCGCGGCTGACCTGGCTTGCCTACGCCGACAATCCTCTGAGCGAGGCACGCGAAGCGGCCAACGTTTCTCCCAGTGCACCCATCAACCGGATCGACTGGAAGGACCTTGCACTCCAGCACAAGCTGGGCGAAGGCGCCTCGGGCCTCATCTACCAGGCGGATTGGAAACAGCCTTCCGGCCCCTCAAAGACCGTGGCGGTCAAGCTGTTCAAGGGCAGCATGACCAGCGACGGTACACCGCAAAGCGAAATGGCTGCCTCGATTGCTGTAGGCGCTCACCCGAACGTGATCGACGTAGAGGGCAAGCTAGTCAACCATCCTGATGGTACGGATGGCCTCGTTATGCAATTGATTGATCCACACTTCCAGAACCTGGCCGGCCCGCCCAGCTTTGCTACCTGCACCCGTGACGTTTACCCTGCCGAGACACGCTTCTCACTGCGGGTAGCACTGCGTATGGCCCAAGGCATTGCCTCGGCCACCGAGCACCTGCATGAGCACGGTATCGTGCATGGCGACCTGTACGCTCACAATATCCTGTGGACTGAACAGGGCGAGGTGCTGCTAAGTGATTTTGGCGGCGCGTCCTTCCTACCCGCCGATAATCCGACGCAACAGAAGGCTTTGGAGCGCCTTGAAACCCGCGCGTTTGGTTGCCTGCTGGAAGAGCTGCTGGAACGCTGTGAGCCTGCCGCGGGCGAAGAAGCGACCCATGCGGCGCTGTCTGACCTGCTCGCGCGCTGCCTGAGCACACAAGTAATGTCCCGTCCAAGCCTGAGCGAGGTTCATGCGCAGCTGGCAGCACTCCAGCAGCACTGGAATTAAGCAGAGAAAAGCCCTTCCCCGGTCAGGCAGGAAGGGCTTTGTACACCGGTTGGCCTTTACAGCCGGAACTGCTGCGCCAATCCATTAAGCGATACCGCCAGTTGCGACAAGTCATTCGAAGCAGCTGCCGTTTGATGGGCGCCAGAGCCTGTCTGCATGGACAGATCGCGAATGCTGACCAGGCTGCGGTCCACTTCCCGCGCCACCTGTGCCTGCTCTTCAGAAGCCGTGGCGATCAGGAGGTTGCGCTCGTTGATCTCGGCAATGGAGCTGTTGATCGTGGTCAGCGCCTCGCCTGCCGCGCGGGCAATGTCCAGGGTTCCCTGAGCGCGGCTGCTGCTCTGGGCCATGGACTGCACGGCTTTGTCCGTACCCGCCTGAATCGAGCCGATCATGCTCTCGATTTCTCGGGTAGACTCCTGCGTCCGATGGGCCAAACCACGCACCTCATCGGCCACCACCGCAAACCCACGCCCGGCATCCCCCGCACGCGCCGCCTCGATGGCAGCATTGAGTGCCAGCAGGTTGGTCTGCTCTGCCACTCCGCGGATCACGTCCAGCACCTTGCTGATATCCTGTGTCATGACGGCCAGACCCTGAACCTCTCCAGCCGTCGCTTCCACGCTGTCGTACAGCTCGTTGATGGCCTCAAGCGTTTGGGACACCTTCAGCTGCCCGGTTGTGGCCGCCTGGCTGGAACTCAACGCCGCCTCGGACGCTGACGCCGCGTTGCGAGCGACCTCATCTACCGCGGCGCTCATCTGGTTGACCGCCGTAGCCGCCTGCTCGATTTCATCATTCTGGCGCATCACGCCACGGGTCGTTTCCTCAGTGACCGCGGACATCTCCTCGGAAGTCGACGCCAGCTGAGCGGACGAATCACTGATATGACCCAGTGTTTCACGCAGGTTCGACTGCATCACGGCCAATGCCTTGAGCAGACGGGCCGGTTCATCGTTACCATGGCTCTCAATCGCAACACTGAAATCCCGGTTGGCAATGCGCTGGGCAACCTGCAGGGACTGATGAATCGGTGCGACCAAGCTGTGCGTGAGTCGCCAGGCGAGCAGTACGGTAGCCAGCAACGCGGCCACTACGATGATGCCTGTCATCATCCGGGTGCTGCCATATACCTCATCGGCATGCAGCCCTGCATTGCTGGCCTTTACATCAGCTTCCTGTTTGAGCGTGGTGATAGCGTTCTTGACCGCCTCAGCGGCGGCAAACATCTCACCGCTGGAAAGCGCCACGGCCTCCGTCAGCTTGCCGTTGGTCAACAGATCCAGATAGCGCTGATGGATACTGAGGTAATCGCTCAGGCCTTTGGAGAGCGCATTGAACGTATCATGGCCTGCCTTGGTCACGATCACCTTGCCGAGTTGGTCGACGTAACCCAGCAGCTCCATACGGGCGATCTGGATATCCTTCAGGGCATCAGCCTTCTTGGATGCAGGATCGCTTTCCACACGCAGCCGGGAGTTATCCAGACGAATGCGCATCAGGGTCGTATCGATCTGGCCGAGCACCTTGAGCGTTGGCAGGACATTGAGTTCGACCATTTTTTCCGCTTCATTCATCGAAGCGGATTGCTTGAGTGAATAGACGCCTTGAAAGAGGATAAGCAAGGCAAAGAGCGCAAAACAGATCGCGGAGCGCGGCGCGATATTCAATGAACGAAAGCCCATAAAGCACCTGAAATAGATTGTTACTATTGGGCTTATCGCTGCATTTACGGGCAACTTTAATTACCCGGCTAGCCATTAGTCGGACAATCAACTACCACTTGAAACCAAACAATCTGCGAGGTGTGTTCCAGAGCACTTGCCGCCTTGCACCCGGACTTGGGATCAGATTCTCAATCAGCTTGAGGAGCAGTCCGTAATCAATCCGCTCCGGTGAATTTAGAAAAGGCCAGTCCGATCCCCACAGGCAGGCCTCGGGGCCGAAGGTTTCGAGAAGCGCATGAACGTAGGAATGGGTATCAACGTAGGGATAGGCCTCGGCGGAAAACTGCGAAAGCCCTGATAGCTTGACGTACACACGTCCAGTTCCTGCCAGCGACAGCAGGCTCTGGAATCCGGGTTGCGCGATGCCTGCCGCCACATCAGGTCTGCCACAATGATCAATGATGAGCCGGGTCCGGGTGCGCTCGATCAATGGCATCAGTTCGCTTAGCTGCGCCTTTTCGACGTGCAGCTGGGCCAGCATCTCCAGCTCAGCCAACTGATTGAATAGCTCTTCCGCTTTCAGGCAGGCCGACACACTATTCGTGACCACATCGAGCAGGACGCCTGCTACACCGGCCTCCTTGAGCCGCTTGAGCTCTCGGGTACTCGTGCGAGGCCCGACCACGGCAATGCCCTTCCAACGACCAAACCCCAGGGCAAGCCCATCGAGCAGGCAGCGGTTGTTCTCGCCATAAATGGCCGGTGGCGTGACTACAACGGCGTGACGTACGCCATAAGCATTGAAGACATGCTGGAGTTGCGTCGAGGTCCCTACTTCCTGAGCGACGGGGGTATACACAGCATTATCGGCAATGGGAAAACGGGCGGGTTCTAGCAGGTGGGTATGGCAGTCGATCTTATACTCGCCGTAAATGCTCACTGCGGCTCCTTTTCGGTGGCGTGGCGTGCGGTCTGATAAGTCAGGGGTGGAGGCAGGATAGTCTACCGGGAAGCATTACCCGTCAGGCCGGCCGTACTCGTATAGCTAAGACTGGCGAACCCTCAAGCGGTTCAGGACGGGAAGACGGTCATCGGATGATGACCTCTACCCGGCGATTGCGCAGCTCTGCCGTATTGGGCGGCGTTTGGATCAGCAGGTTCTCCTCGCCATGGGAGGCGACTGTCAGATCCAGCAAGTCGAGATGCCGGGCCTGCAACTGGCGGGCAATCAGCTGGGCACGCTGCAAACCCACCTTTTCATTGATCGAGGCACTGCCCAGGGTATCGGTATGCCCGATAATGGAGACGGCCGCAGGCGTGCGTTTACGCAGCGTATCGACAATGCGCTGCAGCGTGTCCTGTGACTCATCAGTGAGCCGGTTGCTGGCACCCTCAAAATACAGCGTGTAATACACCGGAAGCGTCGGCTGAGCTGCCAGCGCGGGGGTAAAGTCCATCAGGATCTGCTTGGGCGGCAGGGTAAAGGTCCGCCCCGGCGCCTCCTTGTCCAGGCTGACAGCCTGCTGGGTTCTGTCGATCTGGGTCGTGCCTGTGGGCGTCGTGACCGTGACATCTCGCGTCTGGCCATAAGGGCTATCCACCAGCACTACATAGGACTTGGAACTACACCCTGCCAGCCACACGGCCAACAACAACCACACAGCTTGGCGAAACGCTTTACTCATGGTCAACCTTGGCCATGAACTGGGCGCTGCGCGAGGCAATGGTTCCGTGAGGCGTGAGAATCTCGACCGCCTCGGGCTTGAGCCTGGCAATGCTCCCTGCCACGTAATTCAATGTGCCTTGCTTGAGTCTTGCAGCCAGCTTCAAGGCCCCCTTGGCTGGAGCAAACGCAAAGGCCTCGAGCGTGAACGTCGATTGCGGCCCGAACGACATGACAGACCCGTCCTCAAGTGTAATCCCGAAGGAGCCGTCGTCTCCGGCCTCGAAGGTGCTACCCACGTTCACCGGTGTGCCCACCTTGATCGCGACAGGCTTTCCCTTGAGAGTGGTGGTCACGCTGCCCTGTACGGTCATGACATAACCTACCGGCCTGGGCGCGCCGTGGGCAGGCCATGCCGCCAAAAAGCCCGAAAGGCAGAGAGCGAGCCACGCATTCTTATTCATGAGCGTTGACCTTGAAGTCCGTATCGCACCACGCCTGGCCTTGGCGTCCTTTCTCTGCTCCGTTTCCCTGAGCGTTCCGTGCAATCGCTGTATACATACCGATAACCGTTACGTTAGTTCAAAACGTGCGGGCCATCGGACTAAAAATGCGATGCAGTCCAAACTGCCAGATACTGCCCCTCCTCCAGTGCCCGACAGGTATTACAGGTTGTGCAGCAGCTGCCAGAGCGAGACGCCAATGCCCGTAATGCTTTCCCCTGCAATCAGGCCTGCTGCCGCTGCAATGGCAAACCGTTCGGTCAGTCCGCGCCAGCGCAGTCCGGCAGTCCAGGTCAGGATTGCGCCCAGGGCCATCATCAAGGAGATCGAAGCCGGCAGAATAAACGCCAACCCCAGCGCCGCGGCACTGGGCAGGTAACGCGCCAGCCGATCCTTGGCACAGGCATCCAATACGCCCAGGGCCACGCCTGCAACGGCAGCTATCAGCATGGCCCACTGAATGCTGGCAGAAAGTGAGTCCAGGCCCGAGGTCAGCGTCTGCGCTACGGCCTTCCAGGTCGCCACGGCCGGAGCAGGCCATTCCTGCGTGAGCAACATGGTTTGCGGATCTGGAATAAGCGTCTGGTAGACCAGCACCCCGACCACACTGCCTATCGCAATCCCTAGGCATTGAGCGATCACCTGCTTGGAGGGAGTCGCCCCGATGGCATGGCCTACCTTGAAGTCATTCATCAAGTCCGTGCATTGTCCGGCTGCGCCACCGGCCGTGTTGGCACTCATCAGGTTGATAGGCACCTGCCCCGGCGCCACGATGCCAAAGCTCAGCTGCGACAGCTGCCCGATGGCACCGATTGGAGGAATGCCGGTTGCTCCCACGACACGTGCAGCCACAGCTGCCAGGCACAGCGCCAGCGGAATGGTCAGCAAGGCCATGAACCAATCAATGCCAAACAGGGCCGCCTGTAGCACGATGATCAATCCGATGGCTAACGCCAGACCTGCCAGCGGGCCGGGTTTTGGCCGCTGCCAGACAGTGGAGGTCTCTGCCGAACGGGATTTCCCCAACGTTCTTACCTGCAGTACACGCAAGGCTAGAGACGACAAGGTCGAAGTCACCATGATCGTCACCCCAGGCCACACCAGCCATTCCACCAGCGTTGCGAACTGCGGCCCCTCGCTGCCAGGCGCAAGCTCTACCAACCCGTGCGCCAGCAGCCACGGCGCTATGCCACCCCAGGCCAGGGCCGCGCCCAGAAGAAGCGTCAACCCGACGCGCAGCCCGATAATGCCGCCAAAACCGACCAGTAGCAGCGACGGATCGAAGGTAAAGGTCAGTCGCTCCAAATGCGCCGTGGGCGACCAGCGAGGAAAGGTCCAGTAAAACGTATCGACAGCCTTGACCAGTCCAGAGAACACGGCCGTTCCAAACAGCACCCACAGGCGCCGCATGGCTTCCTGTCCGTGGGTATAGATATGGGTCATGGTTTCCAGCGTGGCCATGCCTTCAGGAAACTTGAGATTGCCATCGGTAATCAGTGATGGCCTTAAATACCAGGCGATCCATATGCCCAGAAAGCTGACCGAAAAGACCCAGGCCATCATCGGAACGGCATCCAGCTGCTCGCCGGTCAGCAGTGTGTAGGCTGGAATCGGCGCTACCAGTCCACCTGAAATAATGGACGCCGCCGCCGAGGCGACGGTCTGGTTGATATTGCTCTCATGCAATGTCCAGGCAGGCCAGTGCCGGTTACGGACCAGCAGCCCCTGCCAGAAGCCAAAGCCCACCAGCAGCGCGATGATCGACATGTTGAATGACCAGCCGATCTTGAGCCCGGCATAGACATTGGAGGGAGTTAGCACGATGCCTAACACCAGGCCGGTCAAGACAGCACGCAGGCTCAGCTCGCGCTCTACCTTCATGGGCACTCCCCGGCAGGCGCTGCTCGCTGATCGATGCATAAAAAGGAGCTATCAACAGGAGGAAAATTCGAAGCAATCACACCAGATCCTTATTGTATTGGGTGGGGTGTGCAGCACTTTGTCCCTCGGAATCGCCAAAGCGCTCAAAACAACGACCATGAAAAACCTATCAAGGTCCCTGCCCGCTCCCAAATTGGCCGTCACGGGCACCTTGTATATGGATTGCTCACTTAAATTATCCTGTTCAAGGCAAGATCCGTGCTTTTCGCTGGTCTTTACCGCGGCTCGCCTGATCTTTAGAATACGTGAGAACGGTTCTCATTTTTCCATTTGCGGAAATGTTCATGACGACGGGCGAAATAAAGGCAGCTCCTGGGTTGAACGTGCTGTACCGCGACCACGGCGACTGGCTGACAGGCTGGCTGCGCAGGCAGACAGGGTGTAGCCAGCGGGCTGAAGACCTGCGGCAGGACACCTTCGTACGGCTGCTGACCAGGCCTGAACTGCCTGCCATGCGCGAACCGCGGGCTTTTCTGACCCAGATTGCCAAAGGCCTCCTGATTGATCATTACCGCCGCGCCAGCCTTGAGCGCAGCTATCTTGAGGCCCTGTCCACACTGGCAGACGAGCATTACCCCTCCGCTGAAGCCCTGGCTTCGATTACCGAGGCCTTGGCGGAGCTTGATCGCCTGCTCGGCAAACTTTCCAGCAAGGCTCGAGCGGCCTTTCTATATAATCGCCTCGACGGCTTGACCCACTCTGAAATTGCCGAGCGCCTGGGCGTATCGGTTCCACGGGTTCGCCAATATATTGCTCAAGGGCTACGGCAATGCTATGTGGCCCTCTACGGGGAACCTGTGTGAATGTAAGACCTGTGAGCCGTCAGGTTCTGGATCAGGCGATAGACTGGCAAGTACGTCTGGAAATGGGAGAAACCAGCCAGGAGCAGCTAAACGCCCTGCAGACCTGGCTTGCCGAGCATGCTGAACACCGCCGTGCCTGGGAGCAGCTGAACGGCATCAATCAGCGTCTGCGCATTGCAGAACAACCCGCTGCGCGAAATGCCCTGTTGCAGCCCTCTGCCAACGGGCGGCGGCGCCTGGGTCGCAGCACGTTAGTCATTGCCCTTGCGGGCCTTCTGAGCCTTATTGCGGTAAACCGTCATATCCCGGTGCGTTACGCCCTGGCTGACAACGTAACCGCCACGGGAGAACAGCGCACGCTGATGCTGCCTGATCACACCCGCATCGTGCTGGCGGGTCGTAGTGCCTTGAATGTTCGCTTCGATGAGCAGGAGCGCCGGGTAATTCTCCTGGCAGGAGAAGCCTTTATCGAAACCGGGCACGACACCGCCAGTCGTCCGTTTATCGTGGAAACCCAGGCCGGACGAATGCGGGCGCTGGGTACGCGTTTTCTCGTGGAAGAGGAATCACGCGGCTCGCGTTTGACGGTCCTGCAATCGGCTGTGGCGGCACAGCCGCGCTTTGGCCTTGGCGAGGCGGTCATTCCTCAAGGCGAGCAGGTCCTCATGATGGCGGACCGGCTGGATGAGCTCAAAGATGCACCAGCCAATGCCGACGCCTGGACTCACGGCATGCTGGTGGTCGATAACCAACCCCTGAGCGATGTCGTGGCGGCATTGAGTCACGAGCGCACCGGACTCATCACCCTTGATCCGGCCATTGCCACGTTACGGGTAACGGGCACCTTTCCTCTGCACGATGCTGACCAGGCTCTGCGTGCCCTCGCCCTCAATACACCGATACGAATCGAGCAACACACGCGCTGGTGGCTAGCCGTCAAACCCCGTTAACCAACGGGGTTTCAGCACAACACCCTCGTTTACTGCGTTTTTCTATCTCCGTTATTCAAAAATATTCCAAGACAGCTCTATCACTTTGCCATTCTCATTCGGCAATGAAACGAATTCGCATTCGCCTCTTGGAGAGAGCCATGTCGTCGCTTTTCCGTCCTTCCTTGCTTGCCGCTGCACTTGTCTTAGGTCATGTCACGTTAGTCCACGCCCAGACGACCACCGCTGAGCGCACCTACCAACTCCCCGCTGCGCCTCTGACCAGCACGCTGAACCGTATCGCCAGCGAAGCGGGTCTGACCCTGAGCCTTGACCCTTCGGTGGCCTCCGGGCGTACGTCGAATCCGGTCAACGGCCGCTACGCAGCGACCGAGGCCCTGCGCGAGGCCCTGCAGGGAACCGGGCTTGAGCTGACCGAA
Source organism: Pseudomonas sp. LTJR-52 (assembly GCF_003691465.1). Classification (NCBI taxonomy): domain Bacteria; kingdom Pseudomonadati; phylum Pseudomonadota; class Gammaproteobacteria; order Pseudomonadales; family Pseudomonadaceae; genus Pseudomonas; species Pseudomonas sp. LTJR-52. Next base: position 748,826 of record NZ_CP033105.1, on the reverse strand, counting down.
CGCGAACCCGGCGTCTACACCGTACGCGTATTGCCAGCACCGGGCGACACCTTGAGCATGGCATCAACCACCATTACCGCCGGTGAGCTGGAAAATGCCTGGGGCCCTGCTGAAGGCTATGTGGCAACCCGCTCTGCTTCCGGCACCAAGACCGATACGCCAATTCTGGAAACGGCTCGCTCCATGTCGGTTGCCACCCGCGAGCAGATGCGCGACCGCGCCGTGCATAACATTGATGATGCCGTACGTTATATGCCTGGCATCGTAGCCAGCAGCTACGGCAGTGATACCCGGGCCGACTGGCTGCGGGTACGGGGCTTTGAGCCGACCCGATTCCTGGACGGGCTGCGCCTGCCGGACGGCGTCTATGTCGATCCCAAGCCTGAAACCTGGAACCTTGAACGCCTGACCCTCCTGCGCGGCCCCGCGTCCTCCATCTATGGGCAGACGCCGCCCGGTGGCCTAATAGACATGGTCAGTTTGCGTCCCCAGGCTGAAACCAGTCATGAAGTGCGTGCCGAAGTTGGCAGTGACAACCATCGCCAGATCAATTTCGACACCACCGGTGCGTTCGATGAAAACGCCACCGTGCTTTATCGCGTGAGCGGCGTGGTACGTGACAGCGACACGCAGATCGATCACATCGAAAACAAGCGCTACAACATCGCACCCAGCCTGACCTGGAATATCGATGACGACACGCACCTGACATTCCTGTCGCAGTACACGCGCGACGATACAGGCGCGACTAGCCAGTTCCTACCTCTTCAAGGCACCAAGATTGATGGCCCGTGGGGCAAGGTTTCTCACCACAAGAATCTGGGCGATCCGGATTGGGAATACTATGACCGCACCTATTACTCGCTAGGCTACGCGTTCGATCATCGTATCAACGATGTGTGGCAGTTCCGTCAGAATGCGCGATATACCAAGAGCGACCTGTCATTCCAGACGATTACAGTGGGAGGATACAACGGTGCTGTTAGTGAAGATGGTACGGTTCAAAGAAACACTAACATTGTAGATGAAGATATTAGCCAATTCGCGATAGATAATAACTTCCAGGGTGACTTCAAGACCGGAGCGTTACAACACACCCTTCTTCTAGGCTTGGACTATCAGCGTTCGAATAACAACTATCAGTATTTCTTTGGCCAGGCGCCTACTTCAAATATACATAGTCCTGTATATGGCCAGTACTTTGACCCAGCACAAGCAAGTCAATATACGCTTTATGACTATGACCAAAAAATCCACCAGACCGGTGCCTATATCCAAGATCAGATCGCACTCGGTAAGTGGCGGCTTACCCTTGGTGGACGCAAGGACTGGGTTACTACGGACACTGAGTTTTACAATAAGACAGGCCACCCCAGGGATCACGACACAGCCTTTACCGGAAACGCATCCCTAGGCTATGTCTTCGATTCTGGCCTTGCTCCTTATGTTTCCTATTCAGAGTCCTTCCAGCCCACTACTGGGGCGGATGTGAGTGCCACACAAGCGTTTAAACCTACAAAAGGAAAACAGTACGAAGTAGGGGTGAAGTATCAGCCCCCAGGCTCGGCTACTTTATTGACCGCTGCGGTATATGACCTGACACAAAAAAATGTCTCGGTTACAAATCAGGTGAATGGCGTTTCAGTTGCGAGCCAGACAGGTGAAGTCAGCGTCCGTGGCGTAGAGCTTGAAGCAACGTCAAGCGTCACTCAGAACCTTAAGATGATCGCCTCTTACTCCTACACCGATACGGAGGTTCAGGATGGACAGTACAAAGGCAACCGCCTGCAGCTCATCCCTGAACACCAAGCCTCGCTCTGGGCCGACTACACATGGCATACAGGCGTACTAGACGGCTTCGGTATTGGTGCAGGTGTCCGCTACGTAGGTGATACCTATGGCGACCAAGCCAATACCTGGCTGGGCCATGCTGGCTCCTACACCCTATATGACGCTGCCGCACACTACGATCTAGGCCGCCTCGATAGCCGTCTGAAGGGCGCTTCCGTAGGCGTGAATGCCACCAACCTGTTCAACAAGGACTATATTTCTACCTGTGATGGTTATTACTGCTACTACGGTGACCAGCGTAGCGTGATCGCCAACGTTACCTACAAGTGGTAATCGCGTAATGTTGTGACAAAGCCGGTGCCAGGCCGGCTTTATGTCCATCAGAAAGGGACCTGATGATTCGACACTAGTAGCATTGAGCATGCATAAGGCTTGCATAACAACCCATGCATCGCGGACGATCGCGGTTCAGCTTTTGTTAAGCTTTGATGAAGAGAGTGCGTGATGTCGATGATCCTCTATCACACCCCCGCATCCCCGTTCGGCCGCAAGGTCGTCGTGATGCTGCACGAGACCGACCTGATCGAGCAGGTTGAGCTGGAGATCGTCCAGCAGACGCCCCTCAATCCCAATCGTGATGTCATCGATGCCAACCCGTCAGGCAAGATTCCGGCGCTGCGCCTGGAAGATGGCACTACCCTGCATGACAGCCGCGTCATTCTGGATTACCTGGATACGCTGCATCAGCACACCCCCATGATTCCTCGGCGGGGCCCCGAGCGCTGGCGGCGAATGACACTGGCCTCCCTGGCCGATGCCATGACCGAATCGGCCGTACAGATCCGCTACGAGACTTTCATGCGGCCACCGGGCATGCAGTGGAAGCTCTGGCTAGATAACCAGCATGAGAAGATTGCCCGTTCGCTGGATTATTTTGAGCAGACGGCATTGCCCGAGCTTGAAGGCCACTTCGATATGGCCTGCATTGGACTGGCCTGCCTGCTGGGCTATCTGGACCTGCGTGTATCCAACTGGCACTGGCGCGGTGAGTATCCCAAGCTGGCGGCCTGGTACACCGAGGCGGATCAGCGTCCCTCGATGCAGGCAACCCGCCCCGAGGCACGCTAATCGTTTCCAGGCGCCAGCCCTGGCTGGCGCCTCCCAGCCTTAGCAGCGAGGCGACCCGGACACGTATTTTTCCCTGGGATCAACCGCGGCATCCAGCTTGCGCAAGGCCTTGGCTCCAATCAGCAGCGGATAGCGGAAGTGACTGCGGTCCGTCAGATTGACCTCGATGGTACGGGACACATCGCCTACACAGACTTCCATCTCGATGACCGGGCGTTGTGCACTGGACGGCGTATCATCATCACCGTCTTCATCGCCCTCATCCGAGCGGCTTTTGATCTTGCTGATTCGCGCCAGACGGTGCTCGAATACCGTATCGTCCGCCTTCTCCGTCGCCAGACGGAAGCTGACCCACTGGTCTCCGTCACGCTCGAACGTCTTGATGTCTTTGGCCGACAGCGAGGCGGTCCAGGCCCCGGTATCCATCTTGGCCGGCAAGGATACACCCAGCTCAGGTAGACGGAATGTCTCGTAGCGGCCGTAGAGCGTCGGCTCGGCCGTCGCTAGCACAGGCAGGCTCAAAAGGCCCAGCAGGGATAAAAAACGTTTCACTCAATCACTCCGGCAGGATCACGGATAGAAGTCTCCCGCGCCAAGGCCGCTATGTCCACAACGTACTGAGATTATCGAATCCCCAAGCCTCGGGCGACTCACGTCCAATGATGCGGTCGTAGCCTTTCAGGCGTGGCAAATCGATCACTTCATGCCCGATCGGCTTCTTGTGCCTTGCGTCATAAAAGACCTTTACGGTCGGTGTCAGCAGTGACTTGGGGTTCTGCTCCACCACCACCGCAAGGCGCTCGCTTTCCAGCTTTACCAGCGAGCCGACCGGGTAAATGCCGACCGCTTTGACAAATGCCTGAAAGACATGCGGATCGAAGTGCCCTTTCCATTCAGCCATTCGTTTGACGGACTCGGCCGGGTCCCAGCCTCTTTTGTAAGGGCGATCCGACGTTACCGCGTCATACACATCACATACCGTGGCGATGCGGGACATCAGGCTGATCTGCTCACCGGACAGCTTATCCGGATAACCACTGCCATCGTATTTCTCATGATGATGCAGGCAGACATCGATGGCTGTCTCATCAGCTTGCCACGCTGTGAGAATGCGCTCACCGGCCTTCGGATGGCCCTGCATGATGATGAACTCTTCATCCGTCAGCTTGCCCGGCTTGTTGAGCACTTCCAGCGGCATCGTCATCTTGCCAACATCATGGAGCAAACCAGCCAGACCTGCCTGTCGCGCTGCAGCCTCACCCAGGCCAAGCGTTCGAGTAACGGCAATCATCAGCGCCGACACGGCCACCGAATGCAGATAAGTATATTCGTCCGAGGTCTTGAGTCGCGCCAAGCTGATCAAGGCATTGGGATGGCGCAGCACCGAATTGGAGATTTCCTCGACCAGGCTGGCAGCATCGCTCACCTCGATGACCTGTCCCATTCGCGCATCTTCCAGCATGCCTTTAACGGCTGTCTTGGCGCTATCGCAGAGCACCTTGGCCCGCTCTATTTCTTCAGCCATCTCGACCTGAATGGCAACCCCGGCCCCATGCGCCTCCAGGGAGCAACCAACATGAGCCGGATCTACATCAGCCCCTTTGCTAACATCGATCCACAACCCGTCGATGTCGCTGTCCAGAATACGCTGCAACTCATTCGGCGAGCGAATGACGAAGTGCCCCTTCCAGAAGGGATGATCCACCCATGGTGCGCAAAATTCGCTCACATACATGCCCAGGCGGGCCTGCGAAACCGGAATACGCTTAAGCATAATGAACAATTACAGCCGTTATCAGTGTCCTAGATAATCCATAGACGCCATTGCTGCCTAAGCGGCCCGGTAGAGGCTCAGAATGTTTATGGCGCTAACGAAAAGAATAGTACTCAGGGAGACTTCATGCGTCATCTGATCGTCGGACTGACTAGCGGCATTTTGCTCTTGATCAATACCCTCATTTTGATTGGCCCCTTGATGCTGGTTGCGCTGCTCAAGCTGCTCTGCCCTTACAAGCCGTGGCGCGACGCCTGCTCGCGCGGGGTCATGACCATCGCCGAGACCTGGGCAGAAATCGACAAGGTCATCTTCGCGCTCTGCACCCCTACAGTCTGGGACATACGCGGTGCCGAGAACCTGCGTAAGGACCGCTCTTACCTGATCATCTCCAACCACCAATCCTGGGTCGATATTCCAGCTCTCGTGCAAACCTTCAATCGTCGGTCGCCCTACTTCAAATTCTTCCTGAAGAAGGAGCTGATCTGGGTCCCCTTCCTTGGACTGGCATTCTGGGCACTCGACTACCCGTTCATGAAGCGCTATTCGAAGGCCACGCTGGAAAAGCGCCCGGAACTCAAAGGGATCGACCTGGAAATCACGCGTAGGGCCTGCGAGAAATTTCGCGATCAGCCCGTTACGGTCGTGAATTACCTGGAGGGCACGCGGTTCACGCCAGCCAAACATGCCCAGCAGCAATCACCCTACCATCATCTACTCAAACCCAAGGCAGGTGGAATTGCCTTTGTACTAGCTTCACTGGGTAAGCAGCTCGATGCCATTCTGGATGTCACGATTCTCTATCCCGAAGGAAAACCGCCCGGCTTCTGGGCTTTGCTCAGTGGCCAGGTCAAGCGCGTCATTGTAGATATCCGCACTCTTCCTCTGGAGCCTTCACTGTGTGAGGGGGACTACCAGAATGATTCCGTTTTTCGTGAGCAAGTCCAGCAATGGGTCGGCGCATTATGGGCCGAGAAAGATCGGCGGATCGAGGCGCTGCAAAAAGAAATGCGCCAGGAATAATCCTGGCGCATCGGGAGGAACCGTACACAGGCACGGATCGAAATCCGCGCCCGGGCAGGTTTACTGCTTGGCGGCCTTGACCGTTACCGCCTTGATGTCGGCCTTCGACAGCGGGTTGCTGGTCGAATTGGACAGTTCCTGGCGATACGGGTTGGTCAGGCTGGACGTCAGGCGGATATCGTTGGATGCCGCACCCACCGAGATCTTGAACGTATCAGCATCCACAACCCAGTTGTTGGTGGCTTCATTGAAGTAGGCCAACGAACGGTCGTTGAGCTGCAACGTGACACGCTTGGTCTCACCCGGATTTAGGAACACCTTGCCAAAGCCCTTGAGCTCCTTGACCGGACGCGCTACCTGCGGCTTGTTCTGACCAATATAGAGCTGAGCGACTTCAGCACCCGCGCGCTGCCCTGTGTTGGTCACATCGAAGGACACCTTGATAGGCGCGTTACCCACTACCACCTTGGGCGTTACCTTGATGTTGGAATACTTGAAGCTGGTGTAGGACAGGCCATAACCGAACGGATACAGCGGCTTGATACCGCTCATCTCGTAGCCACGGTAGCCTACGTACAGACCTTCGCTGTAGGCCATACGGGTAATCTTGCCGGTGTTGTCGAACTCGGGGAAACCGGCATAGACGGGGTTATCCTGCAGTTTCTTCTCAATGCTGAACGGCATTTTCGCGGACGGGTTGACTACCCCGTACAGGATTTCCGCCAGTGCCTGGCCACCGTACTGACCAGGATAGAAGGCATGCAGTGCGCCATCGACCTGATCCACCCAGTCGGTCATGTTCAGACCGGTGCCGCCATGCATAACAACCACAGTTTTCGGGTTGACCTTGGCAACGTTCTGGATCAACTGGCTCTGGTATTCAGGCAGATCAAAGCCGTGGTCGAAACCTTCGCCTTCATACTCATTGCTGTTACCCACAGCCATAACGACCGCATCGTACTTGGACAGGTCCTGCGGAGCAGCCAGCGAGGCCCAGCTCATCTGCACGCCCACCATGCCGCCCATGGTTGAGATATAACCCTTGCGACGGGAGTACTCGAGCTTGATGTCGTAGGACTTGCCCGCTTCCAGATTGACCTTGCCGTATACCGGAATGGTCGGCGGAATGCTGTTGTTGGGCAGCGGATTGCCATCGCCATTGTCGATGATCTTCTGACCATTCACATACAGACGCACAGCGCCATCCGCACGAACCTTGAAGATCTGCTCGCCGGAGATGGTCGGCGTTACCGATCCGCTCCAGCGAACAGACGTATTCTGATCGTCGCCGGTAACGGGATAATTCGCGCCGTTGGTGGTATTGGAAACATAGTCCACTGTTGTGGTCTTGTTGCCATTGGCCCAGTCCAGGTTCACATGCTGATCGATACGGGTGTCAGAAGGGGTACCGGACCAGTTGGCATTATTGAAGAACTCAGCCTTCAAACCTTTTTCGGTATTGCCGGAGGCATCGGTGGTCGTCCATTCGGCCGCATTCGGGTCCAGGGACAGCGAGTCGATGAAGTCGACCTTGGCGTTACCAGCTACTTGCTTCAAGCCACTCAACTCACTGACGAAATTGCGTGCATCGACATTGGCACTACCGAAACCGGTAGGCGGCGCATACTTGGCCAAGTTGCCAATGACCGCAATGGACTTGACCTTGTCGCTGGACAGCGGCAACAACTGATCCTTATTCTTCAGCAGAACGATACCTTCACGAGCACCTTCCAGGGCTGCCTGCTGGCTACTGGCACTGTCCATGTCCTTGGACGCGGCAGGAATGGCCTGGTCGAAGCGGTACGCATAAATCTGACGCAGGATACGGCGAACCTTGTCATTGATGGTCTCGGTCGAGAGCTTTCCTGCCTGGATATAGGGCGTCAGGATGGTGCTATTCATCTGATAGCCCATCATGTCCAGATCGGTACCGGCATCAGCTGCTAGATAGCCATGAACGACAGCGTTGTAGTCGCTCTGCATGAGACCTTTCCAGCCCCATTCCTTCTTGAGCACGCCGGTGATCAGATGCTGGTGCTCACAGCTGTAAACGCCATTGATCAACTGGAACGCGCACATCATCATCGCAACGTTGCCGTTCTTGGCAGCCGACTCGAAGGCGGGCAGGTACATTTCGCGCAAGGTACGCTCGCCGATCCGCTCGTCCAGTGTAAAGCGGTTGGTTTCCTGATCGTTCGCTACAAAGTGCTTGGCATTGGCCCAGACGCCCTGGGACTGGATACCGTTGATGACCGCAGGCGCCATCACAGCGCCCAAATAAGGATCTTCGCCGGAAAGGTATTCGAATGCACGGCCGCTATAGGGCGAGCGGTACAGGTTGGCACCCGGACCTGTTACGAACTGATAGCCACCGGCACGTGTGTCGTAGCCCAGTGCTTCACCGAAGGACTTGGCTCGGTCGACGTTCCAGGTAGCCGCAAGGTTGGGACCCGCCGGGTAAACGATACCCTGGTTGTTGTCCTGACTGGTGTAGCGGATACCCACACCACCGTCTGCACCATGAATCTGGGGCAGACCAAATTTATCCAGCCCCTTGACATCCCAAGGGCCCGTTCCGCCAATCAGTGAAAGCTTCTCGGAAAGGGACATCTGCCCCAGCGTGCTCTCGACCTTCTTTTCAACCTGGGCAGGGTTTGCCTGGGTTACCGCATATGCTTGACCAACTGCCAGAGCCAAAGCCGTAAGCACAGCTCCCTGTAGCTTCATATTTCCCATTATTAATTAAGTCCTGCTTTTAAGTTAATAAAAACGAGTCACTTCGATATTGCCGAATATCAAGTTTTACTGACTTAACAGCGTCCCGCGTCCTGCGACAAATAACCTCAATACAATCAATTAAAGTTATTTGTACAAGTTGAGATTTTTTTGTTATGGGAGCAAACGAGAACAAAAGATAGCAAAATGATGGCAACAGAAAATCGCGTAAACGCGCGAAAAACCCGAAAAGATTAAGGCAAAAAAGGCGAAAAATTGTCAAATGAAACGGTTTAGCAAGTAGCAAACCATTTCTCTAATTTAACTTGAACTTTTACCGTTAAGCGATGTCTGGCCAAACTCTTGGCTTTAATCTATCGATTAGAACTTAGTCAAGAATCGAAAATTTAGAGTTGATTTTTTCTTTCAGAAGAAATTAGCTAAATATATCTACCTAACTCAGGCAGATATTTATCCGAAGAGTGAGAGCGTAATGAAAAAGTTTATTTCCAGCCTATGCCTGGTAGCAGGTTTTGCTGTAACAGGATGCGCCCTGGCGGCTGAAGACTCAGCCACTGCCACTCAAGCGTCCGGCACCTCCAACGGCCTGATGCAACAGGAGCACAACAGCAAGGCCGCCCAGAAAGCCAAACAGGAGCAGGACACCAAAGGTGGTCGTCCTGACGGCGTGTCCAACCCGAACGCCCTGAGCACCAAATAAGCACTGCTCAGCGTTCAAGCGCCTGCCGTTAAATGAGGCAGGCGCTTTCGGCCAACTCCAGCTTCGAGACTTGCGAATACAACGACATTGGCTGACCAAGCGCTCAGGTTCTATTCAGAGCGGCTTGGATGCTCGCTAATATCCCCTTCCGTTGACATGTCCTTCTGAGACAAAACCGACGAAGCGCCTCTTGCCCTTTTGTCAGCCTTTATTCAGCTAAAAACAGGTAATAGAAGTAACTTTGCAGCTAAAAAGCGATTTGGCTCACAGCCAATTTCGGTGGGTTACAGCAGCAAACACGTATTATTAAGCGTCCATCTGTACACTAAGTGTTCATTTAACGGTGCGATTATCATCCGTTAGGCTTTGTTTTCTCGTTTAGCCAACGCCCACTGCTTTCTACGCTACCGCCTATAACCATGAACCTACCCCAACCCGCTTCGTCGACCACGGCTGAACGCAGCCCTTCCAAGAGCGCTTCGCTGCCCTCGGTGCCTATGAACGAGCCACCGCTCACGTCTGTGGATTCTCACAAGCCGGGTGACGATGCTGTATGCGAATGGCTGGTCAGCCAGGGAAAGTTCAAGCCTGGCGATTTGGAGCGGGCCCGCCGTCTTCACGAAACCTCCTCTGGAGAAAGCTTCAGCCATCTGCTGCTGCGCCTGGGCATGGTATCCGAGCGAGACATGGCGCATGCGTGGGCATCACTACTGGACGTTCCGCTGGTTTTGGAAAGCGATGCGCCAGAAATCCTGGAAGACCCGCTCGACGTCTCCACACGCTTTCTAAAACAGCATCAGATCGTGCCGCTGGGGCAGGACAGTAACGGTCAGATCCATCTATTGGTGGCCAATCCCGCCGAGCGTTATGCCATCGAGGCGCTTGAGTACGCCTGTGGCCGCGCGGCTCGGCTGTCGATAGGACTTCGCAGTGACATCGAAAACCTGATCGAACGTTATTACGGTCAAGGCCGCTCGGCCATGGGTACCATCGTGGAAAACCTCGACGCCCAGGCCAATTCGGAAGACGACATCGAGCACTTGAAGGACCTGGCCTCAGAGGCACCCGTGATTCGCCTGGTGAATCTGATTATCCAGCGCGCTGTAGAAAACCGCGCCTCGGATATCCACATTGAGCCTTTTGAAAATCGGCTCAAGGTACGTTATCGCATCGATGGCGTACTGCATGAGTCCGAAGCGCCGCCTTCCAGCTCAACGGCAGCGGTGATCTCACGCGTCAAGATCATGGCCAAGCTCGACATTGCCGAGCGCCGTCTCCCCCAGGATGGCCGCATCATGTTGCGTATCCAGGGCAAGGAGCTGGACCTGCGGGTATCCACTGTTCCGACCAGTTTTGGCGAGTCGGTGGTAATGCGTCTGCTCGATCGCGAATCGGTGAGTTTCGATTTTGATACCCTGGGCTTTGCCGGCAAGTCACTGGACAACTTCCTGAGCGTGCTGGAGCGACCCCACGGTATTCTGCTGGTCACCGGCCCTACTGGTTCGGGTAAGACCACCACGCTGTATACCGCGCTGTCGCGCCTGAACACCGCCGAGCGCAAGATCATTACCGTAGAAGACCCGGTCGAATACCAGATCGAGGGCATCAATCAGATCCAGGTAAAGCCGTCCATTGGCCTGGATTTCGCCGGCGCCCTGCGCTCCATCGTGCGCCAGGACCCGGATGTCATCATGATCGGTGAAATGCGCGACCTGGAAACCTGCCGTATCGCCATTCAGTCTTCCCTGACCGGTCACCTGGTGCTTTCGACACTGCATACCAACAGTGCGGCGGGCAGCATCACGCGTCTTTTGGACATGGGGGTGGAAGACTATCTGCTAGCTTCTACAATCAATGGCATTCTGGCCCAGCGCCTGGTGCGCCGCCTGGATCCAGCGTTGTCAGAAGCCTATGAGCCGCTTCCGGAAGTTATCAGGGAATATGAACTCGAAAAATACACGGATGAACGCCCGATCCGTCTGTACAGGCCACGTCGCGACTTGCCACCCAATGAGGGCTACCGTGGTCGTAGTGCCATCAGCGAACTGCTGGTCATGAGCGATACGCTCCGCAGCCTGCTCATGCAGCGCGCCGATGCCGCGACACTGGAACAGGCCGCTCGCGCAGAAGGCATGTATACCCTGTACGAAGACGGGCTGCGCCAGGCGCTGGCAGGTACGACTACCTTGGAAGAGGTCCTGCGTGTGACGAGCGGAGACTGAGCATGGCCCAGTTTCGCTATCGCGCACTGGATGCGGCCGGTGAGTCCGTTACCGGCCATCTGGAAGCCGCAGGCCAGGATGAAGCTGTCAGCCAGTTGCAGGATCGTGGACTTCTGGTCCTGCAGGTCACGCCCACGCAAGGCAATGCTTCGCAGGGTTGGCGTGCTTGGTTCAATCGAGACCCGTTAAGCGGGGCCGGACTTGCCCAGTTTACCCAGCAGCTGGCCACGCTCCTGGGTGCAGGGCAGCCGCTCGATCGCGCCTTGAATATTTTGCTCAGCCAGCCAACGGAAGATAAATCCCGCCGACTGATCGAGCGCATCCGTGAGCGCGTCAAGGGCGGCAAGCCGCTTTCCGCCGCGCTCTCCGAAGAAGGCGGGCAATTTTCGCAGCTCTATATCAGCATGGTCCGTGCAGGCGAAGCCGGTGGCTCGCTGGAGGAAACCCTGGCGCAGCTCGCTCAATACCTCGAGCGCTCGCAGGCCTTGCGTGGCGAAGTGATCAACGCCCTGATCTACCCCGCCTTCCTGGTCGTTGGTGTGCTCGGTTCACTGGCCTTGCTGATGGCGTATGTCGTACCCCAGTTTGTGCCAATCTTCGCTGATTTAGGCGTTCCTGTACCGTTCATGACCCAGTCCGTACTCTGGATGGGCCAGTTTCTTTCGCAATATGGCCTATTGCTGCTGGCGGTTCTGGTTGCGCTCATCTGGTTCACCGGCGCCCGCCTTCGTGATCCGGAACGCCGCATCCGCTGGGATCGCCGGATGCTGAGCATTCGGATGATGGGCCCCCTTGTACAGCGGCTGGAGACCGCGCGGCTGGCCAGAACACTCGGCACCCTGCTGACTAATGGCGTTCCACTGCTGACTGCGCTGTCGATTGGCCGCCAGGTCTGCTCAAACCATGCCTTGCAGGGCGCCGTTTCGCAGGCAGCCGACCAGGTTAAGGACGGCGGCTCACTGGCCGCTGCGCTCAGCACCAGCAAGCTGCTGCCACAGCTATCACTGCAAATGATTCAGGTCGGCGAAGAATCCGGCCAGCTCGATACCATGCTGATCAAAGTCGCCGACGTCTTTGATGCCGAAGCCAAACGTGGTATCGATCGACTCCTTGCGGCATTGGTACCCAGCCTGACCATCGTCATGGCCGTACTTGTGGCCTTCATCATGTTGGCCATCATGCTCCCGCTGATGAGCCTCACCAGTAACATCTAACCGTAACGAGCCTTGTTTATGACTAGAAAAATGCGCTCCCTCCCCCACCGCAGCGGCGGTTTTACCCTGCTTGAAATGCTGGCTGTTATCGTACTGCTTGGTATCGTGGCCACCATTGTGGTCCGCCAGGTCGGTGGTAACGTCGATAAAGGCAAGTACGGCGCTGGCAAGGCTCAGCTGGCCAGCCTGAGCATGAAGATCGAAAACTATGCCCTGGATGTCGGCGCACCGCCCAAGAATCTGCAACAACTCACTACCAAGCCAGCCAACGCTCGTAACTGGAATGGCCCTTATGCCAAGCCCTCGGACTTGCAGGACCCGTTCGGCCATGAGTTCGGCTATCGCTCGCCCGGTCAGCACGGTTCGTTTGACCTGATCTTTTATGGTCAGGACGGACAGCCAGGCGGCGAAGGCTACAGCGCCGACGTTGGCAACTGGGAATAAAGAGTGTCATGCCGCGCCAGCCCTCCTGTACCCGTGCCCTACGCACCGTCTCGAACGGTATGCGCTTACAGGGCCGGACATCGCAGCGCGGCTTTACACTTCTTGAGCTGATCGTTGTCATCATCCTGGTCGCCATTGGTCTGACCCTGGTCTCCTTTGGCGTTACCCGCGGACTCGACAGTGTTCGATCCCGCGAGGCCGGTCGTGATCTGACCCTGGCACTGCGTGCCGTACGCACCCAGGCCATCACAACCGGTCAGACCACCACACTAAATTTCGATCTTGCCAACCAGCGATACCAACAACCCGGCCGCCGTCCTCAGTCGCTGCCCAAGGGCATGCGCATGCGGGTAACCACAGCGGCTGACCTGAGTACAGGTCGCAGGACCGCCATCGCCTTCTTTCCAGATGGCAGCTCAACCGGTGGAAATGTCAGGCTGGAAAAGGATGGACGTGCCTGGCGCGTCGATATCGCCTGGCTGACCGGCACCGTCAAATGGCAAGAGGTAAACCCGTGACGGGACAGCGCAGGCCCCGTTCAGAGGGTGGCTTTACCTTGCTGGAATTGCTGGCAGCCGTGGCATTGCTCGCCGTCACCTTTTTCGTATTGATGGGAGGCATTGGCCAAGCCACCCATGCCTTGCTGAAGGACAGCCGAGCGACCCAGATGGCCTTGACGGCCCGCTCGCTACTGGACGACACGGTTCATCGCCCTCTGAAGCCAGGCTCCAGCCAGGGCTCATTGCCTGACGGTACACGTTGGAAGCTGGATATCAGTAAAGCGGGCGCCGCAACGACCAGTCAGCTGTATCGCCTGGACTTGTCATTGACGGCGGGCCGGCATCAGGAGCGCTTCAGCACATTAAGGCTGCAAGGTATATCCGAGGTTTCGCAATGAAAGCCTCAATGCGCGGCTTCACCTTGCTGGAAGTCCTGCTGGCTATCAGCCTGCTGGGTATCCTGCTGGTCCTGATCGGCTCTGCCCTCATCAGCGCCAATCGGACATTGGCTCGCAGCGAGCAGTACAGCGCCCGATTGGATGAGCTGCGCTCTACACAGAATTTTTTACGTCGCGAACTGCAGCAAGCCCTTCCGCTGTCGATCCAGCGCACCCCCACCGGGCAGGGAATGGTGTTTATCGGCGAGCCACAGGAGATGCGCTTTATCGCAACGCTGCCTTCACATCTCGGAGGCGGTATTCATATCCAGACGCTCCGCCTGGCCGGTGACAGCCGAGACCAATGGCTACAGGTCGACTTCACCAAGATTGTTGGAAACAACCGCACTGAATCCTGGGGAGATCCCCAGCGTTTGTTGCGGCGGGTCAGAAACCTGCGCTTTTCCTATAGTGGCCTTGACCAGAACGGACGACCTACGGACTGGCTGCCGCGATGGCCCTGGCCGCAGCACCTGCCCCAGCGGGTCAGGGTTGACCTGGCGGCCGATGGCCCCATTGCTTGGCCGCCTCTACAGGTCGCCGTACGCCTCGACCTGGGCAACTCAAACAGCATGGGGTCTCTGCAGTGAAGCGGCAGCACGGGGTAGCGCTGCTCATTACGCTATGGGCACTGGCACTGCTCAGTCTGGTCATGGCCGGCGTCGTAACCGCAGTACGCCTGGAAAACAAACAGAGCGTCCATCAGCTTCAGGATGCCAGGGCGCATCTTGCGGCGGAAGCAGGTCTGGCCCTGGCTGTCCAGCATCTGACAGGCCTTCAACGAGAGCAGCGCTGGGTTGCGGATGGCCGCCCCTATCAACTCGAATTCGACCGCATGCGCCTGACCATTCAAGTGCGCAGCGAGCTGGGAAAGCTGGATCTTAACAGCACCTCATCCGCCTTGTTCATCAAAGTGGCGACTGCGTTGGGCGTTCCGGCTGGACAAGCGAAGCAAGTCGCGGCAGCCTTGCAAGCCCGTCAGAACGGGACGGATCCGACGCCCATGCGAACCCTGGAGGAATTGATTCAACTCCCCGGTATGGACAATGCGATGTTTACTCGCCTGGAGCCCTACATCACCGTCTGGAGCGGGTACGATCAGCCGGTTGTGAGCTTTGCAGCGCCACCCATACGCCAAGCCATGGACCAGAAGAACATCATTTCCCTGGAGGGAGAAGATCCAGGGCAGGTATTGAGTGTGTATAGCCAGGCTGAACTGGACAATGGTTTCCGCTCTGCCTTGAACGTGACCCTTTTACTCAACCCAACGGATAGCAACATGCAACCTTACCGCGTGCTGCGCTGGCAAGAATGAAAACAATTCGACTGGAATGGCCCAATAGCCTGCGCCCTGCCGTGAATGCCTTTCAGGCGCAATGGCACGCCTCCGTGTTTCCCCGCTTCTTCAACTGGTGGTTTACCGAACTTCGGGCCTGCTTGCCCCCTCGCCTACGCAGCCTGTTCGAGCGAAGCGAACATGAACAGATCATCCGCTGGGACAATGAAGAAGCCTGGCTTCACTCGGCGGAGGGTGAGCATCCATTAACCAGCGCCGATTCGCTGGGTACAGAACGCTGCGTTCTGCTGTTATCGCCTCGGCAGGCGCTGGTCAGAACCATCAATCTACCGGCTGGCGCAGCCCAGGACGTCATGGCGGCTGTCGCCTTCGAGATGGATCGCCATACCCCTTTTAAGGCCAGTCAGGTCTATTATGCGGTCCGCCGCTGGCCAAGCCAGCCCAAGCAGCCGCTCCGTGTGACGGTTGCCACCGTACTGAAGGATCGCCTCGATCCATTACTGGAGCGCCTGCAGGCGCAGGGCATTCGTCCCGACGAGATCGATGTGCAACAGCCTGAAGGGGGGCGCCTGGGTATTAACCTGTTGCCATCCGAACGCCGTCAGCTTCGCAAGAATCCGAGGCGTCAGCTGAACATTGGTCTTGCAGTCCTGGCTATCGCTTTGACATTCGCAGCCATGCAGGTCTGGTTGTATAACCGCGCCGTTGCGCTCGAAGCCATGCGTCATGAGGTCAGCCAGCTTCGTGCTGGCGCCCAGGAGATCGAAAGCCTGCGCCAGCAGATACAGAATGGCCTGGGCGCCACTCGCTACCTGACGGAGCGTAAGGCGGGTACTCCGCCGCTGAGCGTGATGCTTAGCGAGCTGACTCAGTGCCTGCCCAAAGACACCTGGCTGACGGAGCTGTCCGTTGAAGGAGACGGACAGGTCAATCTGGCCGGCCAGAGCCAGAAGGCTGGCGCCTTGATTGGCGAGATGAAGAATTGTCACTCGCTTACCGGTGCGCAGTTCCAAGGCGTCATCCAGCCAGACGAAAACACCAAGAAAGAGCGCTTCTACCTGCTCGCCCACCTGCGTCGGGAGGAAGCCAGCAATGCGCCGGTCACTGACACCCCGTGAAAGTCGCATCGCCGCGCTGGCCGTTCTGGCGTTCGCGTTGTATGTGCTGTACTGGATTTGTCTGGAATGGTGGTTCGTCGCGCCCCAGCAGGCCATGAACGACGAAATGGAGCAGCTCCGCCAGACCCAGCGCCGGTATGCCGCGCTGCAGGCCCAGCGTGAACCCTTGCAGCGCCAGCTCGAAACCGCACAGGAGCGAAACGCTGGGAGTGACAGCCTGCTGCCCGGTGACGACCCCAGTGCCGTAGCAGCCAACCTGATGCAACATACGGCTGAACTGATCGAGTCGCACAAGCTGGACGGCGCCGGCTGTGAATTGCTCAACCGCACGCCCATCGCCGGCAACCCTGGCGATGAGCCCTATGCCCAGGTCAAGGTCAGCTTCAACCTCAGCTGCGCCATCGAGCCGCTGGAAGCCATCCTGTACGACATTGAAAACGATCGCCCTTTCCTTTTCGTAGAGGAGCTTCGCGTCGAGCGTCATGAGGATGCGCCGCCCAAGGGTGGTGCCGGCAGGCTTGAAGTCCAGATGCTTGTCACTGGCTACATGCAGCGTAAAGCCGGTATGGACGATAACGAAAACACGGATTCGGATGACCCGACATGAACGCCGCTGATCAGCGTCGCCTCACCCCCTGGCTCGTCCTGATTACGGGGCTATCGGCCGCGCTTCTGGTCATGTTCGCGCTGGGCATTGGCCGTAACGTACAATGGCTGCCTCCCCTTGAAGCACAGCACTCGCCTGCAACCGTCAGGTCGCCGGAGCTGCCGAACGCACCGCCCTTGGATGCGTATGCCAATACCTGGCAGCAGCCCTTGTTCAGCCCGGACCGCCAGTCTGATCAGAAAATGGCCGCGCCGGGTCAGCCGACTTACCTTACAGGCTATGTGCTGACCGGCATTATCCTGACCGACTCGCTGCAGCTGGCCCTGCTCAAGGACAACTCAGGCAAGGCGCTCAGCGTTACCCGGGGCAAGGCACTGCCCAACGGCTGGAAGCTGGAGTCCGTGGCTGCCAACAAGGCGGTATTTGTCTCTGGTGATCGTCAGCAAAGCTTGCCGCTCGTGATCGAAAAGGCACCTCTTGACGGTGTGTCGGCCCCAGCCGCCGATGCGCCCAGCTCTACCACGGAAACGTCCCCGGAAGAGGATGACGACTCCGATAGCGAAGATTGATACGGAACCCGGATTCAGTGGCCAACGCGGCCGCCCCCTATTATGGAGCACTACAATCGTGACCTTGCGTTACCCCCTGGCCTGCATGGCCACCGCCACCTTGCTGGCAGGTTGTATCTCACCGGCCACCGATACGCAGCAGGACGATGCCCTGCTGCGTGAAGGTCTGGCCGGAACAGGCAGCCAACGCCCCTTGGTAAGAGAGCCCTCGCCCAATGTTCCCAGCTCGGCCGAAACGGGCGATAACCCCCGTACACCGGCCCGCAGTCAGATCATTCGTGGTGATAACCGCTTCATCAACAGTCGAGTGACACCTGCCGCCAAGCCGTCAGCGGCGCCGGACGGCGGTGTGGTATTCAACTTCAACAACCAGCCGATTCGAGCAGTGATCAACAGTATCCTGGGCGATCTGCTTCAGGTGAACTACACCATCGCGCAGGACGTAAAGGGTGAGGTCACTTTCTCCACGTCCAAGCCCGTTGCAAAAACCGAAGCCCTGTCGATCCTGGAGACGTTGCTATCCTGGACCAATAACGCCCTGGTGCGTGAAGGCGATCGCTACATGGTTGTACCAGCCAACCAGGCCGTGGCAGGCCGCATGGTGCCGGCGCTACAGATGCCGGAGCCAGGCAGTGGCCTGTCTGCCCGCCTGTTCCAGCTGGACTACATCTCCGCCACGGAAATGCAGAAGCTGCTCAAGCCCTTTGCCCGTGAAAACGCTTTCCTGCTGGTGGACCCCTCGCGCAATGTCATCGCGCTGGCCGGTACGCCCGACGAGCTTGCCAATTATCAGCGAACCATCAGTACCTTTGATGTGAACTGGTTGAAGGGCATGTCTATCGGTGTCTTTGGCCTGCAGCGCGCCAGTGTGGCAGAGCTGATGCCGGAGCTGGATCGCCTGTTCGGCCCGCAGAGCGGCACCCCGCTGGCCGGTATGCTCCGCTTCCTGCCGATCGAACGCACCAATGCGGTGGTGGCCATTTCTTCACAGCCTGAATATCTGAACGAAGTTCGTCAGTGGATCGAGACCATCGATAAGGGCGGCGGCAACGAGCCGCAGATGTATGTGTACGACGTACGCAATATGAAGGCTACAGATCTAGCCCGCTATTTACGCCAAATCTATAGTAACGAAGCAGTGTCTGAAGAACCAGAAGCACAGGTTGCTCCGGGTTTGCGTACAACGACACTCTCAACAGGAACAAATACCAGTACAACAGGTACCACCGGTATTACTGGTAGCAGCCAGGGCTTGGGAGGATTGGGCAGCAATGGCCTTTCTACCAGTATTGGCAGCAACAGTGGCATTGGTGGCGGTAACACAGGTAACAGTACGACAGGTAACCGGAACGCGTCTGATACGGATAACGAAAACTCGAATAGCAGTGCCTCGGGCGGCAGTGATTCTAATACCAACGACACAGGCGTTCGTATCACGGCGCAGAAAAGTAGTAACCAACTGCTTATTCGGACCCGCCCTTCACAATGGAACGAAATTCAGTCCGCCATCAAACGGTTGGATAACGCCCCCATGCAGGTTCAGATTGAAACTCGTGTCTTGGAAGTTAGCCTGACAGGCTCACTTAGTCTTGGTGTGCAGTGGTATTTAGGCCATCTCGCCGGAAACTCCAGCACTGAGGGTATCGCCAATACCTCTGGCAGCCAGGGTGCACTAGGGCAAGGTGGCGCTGCGTTAAGTTCAAGTGATGCCCTATTTTACTCTTTTGTCAGCAATAACCTGCAGGTAGCCTTGCATGCCTTGGAGACGAACGGTAATACGCGTGTGCTATCTGCCCCGTCCTTGGTTGTCATGAATAACCAGCAAGCGCAAATTCAAGTAGGAGACAATATTCCGATCACTCAAACGTCTGTTAGTACAACCAGTGACTCAACATTTAGTAGTGTGCAGTATGTACAAACCGGCGTCATTCTTGATGTGGTACCCCGAATAAATCCCGGCGGCTTGGTTTACATGGATATCCAGCAGCAGGTCAGCGATGCAAGCTCGACGACTGATGCTAATGGGAACCCATCAATTTCTACCCGAGCCGTTACTACACAAGTAGCAGTGCAGAGTGGGCAAACCGTATTGTTAGGAGGCCTGATTCAGCAGAGCGAGGCTGAAACTGACAATAGTGTTCCCTATCTCAGCCGGATCCCCGGACTACATTGGCTATTCGGTAGTACAGCACGTAATAAAGGTCGCTCCGAACTAATAGTTCTCATCACACCACGTGTGATCACCAGCAACAGTCAGGCGAGCCAGATCACGGATGAGTACCGTCAGCAACTCCAGCTGATCAGTCCCATCAAGCCTGTCAGCCAGATCGACACCTCCCGTTGACAACCTTGGTGGGTCGCCTGCATCGTCAGGCGGCCCACCAGGTGCTCAGGCATTTCCCTTCGCGACATGGGCAGAACGCTTGAGGCGTCCTGCGTTCCAACCCTTTGGCCACAAAGGAAGTACGATCACTTATGTCCGCTTCGCTACTTGATGCCCGTACCGCTCGCTATTTACCCTGGCTGGTTGCCATTGCATTCTTCATGCAATCGCTCGACGCCACGATCCTCAATACTGCACTTCCCAGCATGGCACATGATCTCAATGAAGATCCGTTGCGCATGCAGGGCGTCGTGATCGCCTACATGCTGACGGTCGCGCTGCTGATTCCGGCCTCAGGCTGGATCGCCGATCGCTTCGGAACACGGCGGGTCTTTTTCAGCGCCATCGCTTTGTTCACTTTTGGCTCACTGTTATGTGCATTGTCCCCCTCGCTCCCCTTGTTGATCGCAGCCCGCGTCATTCAAGGTCTGGGAGGCTCGCTGATGCTGCCAGTCGGGCGGCTCGTCATCCTGCGGGCTTATCCTCGTACCGAGTTGGTGCGAATACTCAGCTTCGTCACCGTGCCGGGTCTGATCGGCCCGCTGACCGGCCCTACCCTAGGCGGCTGGCTAGTGGAAGCAACCTCCTGGCACTGGATTTTTCTGATCAACCTGCCGGTGGGCTTGTTGGGCTGTTATGTCACTTCAAAACTGATGCCTGACCTGCGCAGCCCCATTCCTATGCGCTTCGACGGGTTTGGATTCCTGCTGTTTGGCGCGGCAATGATCCTGATATCGGTTGCCCTGGAGGGTTTGGGCGAGCTTCACATGCCTCATGCCCGGGTGGTTCTGCTGCTGGTGGGCGGACTCGCCTGCATGATCGCCTACTGGCTGCGAGCCTTACGTATCGAGCGTCCGCTCTTCTCGCCGCAACTGTTCCGCACCCGCAGTTTTGCCGTTGGCATATTTGGTAATCTGTTTGCTCGCCTGGGCAGTGGCGCGCTGCCCTTTCTGACGCCTCTGCTGCTTCAAGTGGGCATGAATTTTCCACCGGCCAAGGCAGGTATGACCATGATTCCGCTTGCGCTGTCGGCAATGCTGGTCAAGCCCATCGCCAAGCCGATCATCGACCGCCTGGGCTATCGCCGATTACTGATCGGCAATACCATTTTACTGGGCTGCATGATTGCCAGCCTGAGCCTAATCACCACGGAGACGCCTTATCCACTGTTGCTGATTCACCTGGGCCTTCTGGGCGCGGTCAACTCGATGCAGTTCACCGCCATGAATACCGTGACACTGATCGATCTACGCGATGAGCAGGCCAGTAGCGGCAATAGTCTTCTGTCCGTGGTCATGCAGCTGTCGATGAGCTTTGGCGTCGCCTGCGCCGCTGCCTTGCTGGGTGGGTTCAAGGATGATTACGCCGATACCGATGTGCTGTCCGCCTTCCATGCCACCTACCTCAGCGTTGGGCTGCTCTCTATTCTGGCTGCCGCAATTTTCGGGCAGCTTCCGGGCAATCCTGACCGCAAGGCGCCTTCGCATCGCGTCGAGGAGCCGGAAAAGAGCCCGCAGAGCGCAGAGGCCTGATGATTCAGCAGCATAAAAAAACCCGAGAGCATTCTCGGGTTTTTTGCTTCGGCGCTCAGCGGTCAAACCACCTGAACGTGCTCAGCCTGCATGCCTTTCTGGCCCTGCACAACTTCGAAGCTGACGCGCTGGCCTTCTGCCAGGGTCTTAAAACCATTGCCTTCGATGGCACGGAAGTGAACGAAAACGTCGGGACCGCTTTCAGGAGTAATGAAGCCATAGCCTTTGGTTTCGTTGAACCACTTGACGGTGCCGTTCTGACGATTCGACATGAAGATGTTGCTCCTTGGTAAATCGGGTTTTGTTATTAAAGCTTTTATTGCCCTGAACGATGCGCCATCAGACCATTCGCCAGGGACTGCGTTGCAAGGAGAAATACCAATCGAGCAGGACGGGGCCACGTGGAAACCTACCGCCTCAGGTCACGATCAACAGCGACCCAAGCAAACACAGTGGTTTGAACTCTACGATAAATTTATTACGAAAGCGATTACACGAAAGCCGCCTGTCGCAAACGGGATAACCGGTACTTCAGACGCGATCAACGGAGTAATCAATGCCGTCATCAGGTTTACTTCTCCTAGCATGACATGTCTATAGAAACACTAAATAAGCGTGTTTTTGGATATATGCCATGCTTGATGAGCACCACTTCGGGAATCCATTTCGTGCGTAATATTCTGGTCGTAGAAGATAGCCAACTGGTCCTCAAGCTTTTGTCGCACCTCTTTCGACAGGAGCCCTTGTTCGAACCGGTATTCTGCGCATCGCTGGCCGAGGCTGAACTTCTTTTGGAGACCAGCCCCGGTCAGTTCTTTGCTGCCATAGCCGACCTGAACCTGCCCGACTCGCCCAACGGCGAGGTCGTGGATGTCATCCTTGCCCACAAGGTGCCCTGCATTGTCCTGACCGGTCGCTACGATGAGCGTCATCGCGATGAGCTCATCAACAAGGGCGTCGTCGACTACATTATCAAGGAGAGCCAGTACTCCTATGACTATGTGCTGCGACTCCTGCACCGGCTGGTCCAGAATCAGAACGTCAAGATACTGGTTGCAGAGGACTCCTCCGTCTCGCGGCACTACATGTGTCGGGTGCTCTCATCACAGCTGTTTCAGCCGCTGCAGAGTACGGATGGGAACGAGACGCTCAGGGTGCTTCAGGCGCAAAACGATATCGACCTGCTGATCCTGGACCATGACATGCCCGGCCTGTTGGGCTTCGAGCTAGTCAAGCGCCTGCGTCAGCAGCTCAAACGGCACGACCTGCTGATCCTGGGGGTTTCGGCTGATCCACAGGGCATCCTTAGCGCACGCTTCATCAAGCACGGCGCCGACGACTTCCTACGCAAACCCTTCTGCCCGGAAGAACTCAACTGCCGTGTCATGGCCATGCTCGAGCGACGCGACTTGCTAAGGGCGTTACAACAGGCAGCCCGCTATGACTCACTAACCAACCTCCTGAACCGGCGAGCCTTTCAGGAAAAAGCCGAGCTGCATATCAACCTGGCGCAAGCCCAGTCGCAACCCATTAGTATTGCCCTGCTGGATATTGATTTTTTTAAGAACATCAACGATCAGATGGGACATGCCGGTGGCGACACCGCCTTGATAGCGTTTGCCCATGCCCTGCGAACACATTTTCCGCAAGACATCATTGGCCGCCTGGGCGGAGAGGAATTCGCACTGGTGAGCCAGTCAAGCGAACAGGAGCTGGCCAGACGCCTGGATATCTTCCGCAAACTCTGCACCCGGCTCAATTACCTGCCTAACGCACCCCTGCTGTCCTTTAGTGCCGGGGTTGCCAACCTGCAGACCCAGGCGCTGGAGCCGGCACTTCACGTGGCCGACCAGCGTCTTTATCAGGCAAAGCGCAGCGGGCGTGGCATGACGCTATGTCACTGACCTGCTGAGTTGGCGGCCACGCCAGGTCGTAGCGGGCAAAAATGTCGGCATAGGTACCATCTGCCTTCATCCGCTCGATCGTATCGTCAAACTGAGCAATGATTTTTTCCTGCTCAGGATGATCTTCCGATACCAACATATGCAGGCCTTTTTCCGCCAGCGGCTTGTCCAGAAACTGAAGCCGGGACGATTGAGCACTGGCCACGCGCTCGATCACACGCCTGGCCACATGCTCCTCTTCGATTGCCAGATCGACACGTCCCGCTAACAGCATTCTCAAAGCCTGCTCGAAATCGGCAACCGCGATCTTGTCCAGAGTTCGATCCTGATCGAACTCTTTCGAATAGGCATATCCCCGTACGACGGCCAACCGGTACGGCCTTAAATCTTCCAGCGTGGAAAAGGTAATCGCGCGCGTTTTCAATGCGATAAAGCGTAGGCGGTTTGCCAGAAAGGGTTTGGAAAACTGCCCCAGGCGCTCTCGCTCGGGCGCGTACCAGATGTCGACAATCACATCATGGGAGCCATTTTGTATGCCATACAGCACCCGCTCCCAGGGCTCCTCACGAAACGTTGTCTCGTATCCGGAGCGGCCAAGGGCCGTCCTGACGATATCTACGGCCAGGCCCTGGCCGACCGGCGAAGTCATGACATACGGCTCCCAATGGTTTCCAACCAATCGAAGTGGAGGGCTGGCCCAGGCCAGGAGCGAGCACGACCAGGTCAAAGCCAGGCAACAAAAGGTGAGGACACGCATAGAGCCTCCCTACTGGCATGACAATGCAATGAACAGGATCTTCTTAAGTATGTAGTCTCTAAGACGGCTTTACGCCAGCGGCAGATGAAAACAGAAATCGCTGCCTTCACCCAAAGTACTGCTGGCCTGGATCGTACCACCATGCGCCTCGACAATGGTTTTCACGATTGCCAGCCCCAGGCCAACCCCCTGGTGTTCACGCTTTTTAACCTGCCAGTAGCGATCAAAAATAAATGGCAGATCGCTTTCAGCAATACCGGGCCCGTTGTCACTGACCGTAAAGCGCACCCCCTGCGCCTCACGAACGACCGATACCCAGACCGTCGAGCCGGGCTGACTGAACTTCACGGAGTTGCTCACCAGATTGGAAAAGACGCGCAGCAGGCGTTCGTAATCTCCTTTTATGGTTGGCAGCTCCTGCTCACAGGACGTCAGCAAGCGTATGCCACTCCGCTCAGCCAACGGCTGCAGCATCGCAACGGCGTCTTCCAGAAGCTTGTGCGGATCAAGCAAGGCGAGCCGAAGCTCCAGCTGGCTTTGCTCCATTTGAGAGATTTCAAGCAGCTCATCGATCAGCTTGCCCATATGACCACTGGCTTTTTGTGCATGGCTGACCACTTCGCGCTGCCGCTCATTCAAGGCGACCCCGTCGAACAGGCTGAACGCCATGGTCAACACCGATAAAGGCGTTCGCAGATCGTGCGCCACGACCGCCAGCAACTCTTCACGCGCCCGAACGGCAATACGGGCGCACCTGGCATGCTGACGCACCTCCTGAACCGCCAGACGCAGTTTGATTTCACGTGTAGCTGAGTAGGCCAGCTCGCTCAAAAGCTCCAAATCGCGGGGACACCAGAGTCGGGAACACTGATCGGCAACAGCAAAATAGCCAAGCAGCTCTCCATCACTGTCCTTGAGCGGCACGGCTAAAAAGGCACCTGTTTCAGCGGGAAGCATCATCCAAGATGCAGCAACAGGATGCTGTGCAGCAGCATCGATAATCAGCGGCACCCTTTCAGCCAGGATACATTCACCCAGCGCATAGGCCGATCGTTCCCAGTGACTGGCCAGACAATCCGGCAGGCCATACTGACTTTTTAAAAAGGCACGTCGGTCATCCACCAGTGATATAAACGCAATGGGCACGTCTAACAGGCGAGCCGCCATGGCGGTCAGCCGGTCAAATCCCTCTTCCGGTGGCGTATCCAAAAGCTGCGTCCTGTGCAGCGCCGCCAACCGTGTTGCATCTCCAATCAATTCTGCCGGCTTGCAAGCCGATACGCACGGCGCATCATGGCTCATCCCAAGGCTCCACACCAAAAGGCCCTAACGCTCGCGGCTGCAAAACTTTTTCTGTGCAAGCCCTTCTAATGAGGCGATTCCAGAGCCATTAAGGCCTGTTTTTCACAGCCGAGAGTCCTGTCTCCGCGCGTGGAGACACAATCCATGAACAAGGCAGAAGCGATTACACTACGTCGAGGCAGTGCCTTTTGCCCATACCCTAGCCTCACTTTAAATAATTTGTCTCCTGTCTCATGTACAACGTGACAGGCAACCCAGTAATGCAAGCTAAAGATCAGCAGAGCACTGTTTGCAAACGACCTGTCATCCAGGCAGGCCCGGTATCCCTTCCTCTTGTCTGCGGCCATACTGGCCAGCCGCATTAAGGACGTCTTTGATGAAACCACACGCGATCGAATTGCTCATCAGCGACTGTGATGGCGTACTTGTCGACAGCGAAATCCTGTCGGAGCGCATAGCCATGGACGAGTTGAGCCGTCACGCCCCCAGAACGGAGCTCGAAAAATTGCTTGAGGGTACGTTCGGACTGACGACGCGCGATATTATCCAGCGGGTTGAAGAGCGCTTTGGCATTACCCTCCCCGAAGGCATTTGCAAGGATATTCGCACTCGCGCCGAGCAGCTGATTGCAACGCAAGTCGAGCCTATACCTGGTGTCAAAGAGGCTCTCGAACGCATTGACCTGCCGCTGGCCGTTGCCTCAAACAGCCAACGCCACAGCGTAGTATCCTCCGTGGCGCGTGCAGGACTGACCGAGCGCGTTGCCGGTCATATCTTCAGCGCGGACATGGTGGAGCATCCCAAGCCGGCACCCGATGTCTATCTGCTGGCTGCCCGTACCATGGGCGTATCACCGGAAAACTGCCTGGTGATCGAGGACAGCGCCACGGGCGTTCGCGCAGCGCTGGCTGCCGGCATGCGTGTGATCGGTTTTACAGGTGCAAGCCACATTCCTCCCGAGCACGGTGAAACACTTAGACGCCTGGGCGTGACAGCGCTGATCAGCCACATGGATCAACTGCCGCAGCAGGTTGCCGCCCTGCGGGAAACGGCCACCAGCGGACACGCCTGACGGCTATCTCTTGCGACCAACCGTGATAGCCCCTATCGAGCGGCCTGTTACACTGCACGTTTTATTTTGCATGCTGCAGGCCCTCCGTGACCGCTACCTCCTTTACCACCCTTTCACTTTCCGATGCACTGCTCGGCAACCTGGAGTCGCTGGGTTATCAGCAGATGACCCCCATCCAGGCCCTGAGCTTGCCGGTTATCCTGAAAGGGGAAGACCTTATCGCCCAGGCCAAGACCGGCTCGGGTAAAACGGCCGCCTTTGGTCTGGGTCTGCTGAATGGCCTTAATACCCGATATTTCGGCTGTCAGGCACTGGTACTCTGCCCTACACGTGAGCTGGCAGATCAGGTCGCTCAGGAAATACGCAGGCTGGCGCGATCAGCCGACAACATCAAGGTGCTGACGTTATGTGGCGGGGTCCCTTTCGGACCACAAATCGCTTCGCTCGAACACGGCGCTCATGTAATCGTTGGAACACCGGGCCGTATTCAGGAGCATCTGCGCAAAGGGACGCTTTCTCTTGAAGGCCTGAATGTCGCTGTACTCGATGAAGCGGACCGGATGCTGGATATGGGCTTTCATGACGCTATCGCCGACATCCTTGGCCAGACCCCGACACGACGCCAAACCCTGCTGTTTTCTGCGACCTACCCCTCAGGCATCGAACAGCTAGCGAGTAACTTTCTACGCAACCCCAAGACCATCAAGGTCGAAGCGTTACATGACGATACCCGTATCGAGCAACGTTTCTATGAAATAGACCCGCGCCAGCGACTTCAGGCGGTTCTTCAGCTGCTTCAGCATTTTCGGCCTCAGTCTTGCGTTGCGTTCTGTCATACGCGCCAGCAATGCCAAGAGGTTGTCGACTACCTGAAGGCGAGCAAGATCTCCGCGCAGGCCTTGCACGGGGATATGGAGCAGCGCGACCGCGATCAGGTTCTTGTACAGTTTGCCAATCGCAGTTGCACGGTTCTGGTAGCAACTGACGTGGCTGCCCGTGGAATCGATATCGCCGGCCTTGAAGCTGTCATCAATGTGGAGCTGTCCCGTGATGCCGATATCCACATTCATCGAATCGGCCGAAGCGGCCGGGCTGGCGAAACCGGCATGGCCTTCTCCCTGGTAGCACCTGCAGAGGCTGGTCGCGCGCAAGCCATTGAGGACAAACAAAAGGCGCCGCTGAATTGGCAGTCCATCGATACGCTGACGCTGGAGAACCCTGCCCCTTTGGTACCTCCCACGGTCACACTTTGCATTGCTGGCGGCCGTAAGGAAAAAGTCAGACCTGGCGACGTCCTGGGCGCTTTGACAGGTGAAGCAGGTATTCCCGGAGACAAGGTCGGAAAGATCACCGTTCATGACTATCAGGCCTATGTTGCCATCGAGCGCGACACAGCACGTCAGGCCCTGAAGCGGTTAAGCGAGGGCAAAATAAAGGGGCGCTCTTTTAAAGTGCGCATGCTGTAACTCGACAGCAGCCGGCGGATCACTGTCGGCTGCCTTACTCAACGGAAAGCATCATTTCCAGGCAAATCGAAAAACTCATAAAAAACAACCTCTCAATTGCGAAAAAATATTTCGCCTTTTTACCCTTCCGGCTGAACTTGCTAGGCCAAAGTGATCAAAGAGTCAGGCTAACGCTTAGGTGGCTAACCTAATAATTCTAGCGGTGTCGCATATCTGATTGATCGACGTTGTACCGCCTCGTGAAACGCAAGCAATGAGTTCTATTCATCACTTCGTAACGTTCGTTTTTGTTACCTTGAAATAACCTCTTCTAGATAGCTGTGACCACGCCGTCAAACAGGCTGCTTTCCGGTACGCCTGTGGGGTCGCCACTTCGCTCTAGGCCGCAGCTTACTTCAAGGAAAGTAAAGGCCATCCGGCTTTTACCGAAGTATGAATATCGACTATGACTGGTAAGGACGAGACAGTCTGATGAGAAGATTTACCGTACTCGATAGCTTTCGTGGCCTTTGTGCTTTGGCTGTTGTTCTTTTTCATACGTACGTTGTAAACAGCTTTGCGGAAATGAGCCTGTTTACCAACGCTTACCTTTTTGTCGAATTCTTTTTTGTGCTTAGCGGCTTTGTCCTCTATCACACCTATGGTCATAGACTTTCCAGTCTCACCGACTACAAGAACTTTTTCATCAATAGAACCCTGCGCCTCTACCCTCTGCATCTCACCATGCTTGGCGTCTATGTAGCGCTGGAATGCGGAAAGTACCTGGCTGAGCGCAAAGGCCTGCACTTCAATGACGGTGCCTTTTCCGGCGCAACGGCGCCTCACGAGTTTCTCCCTAATCTCCTGCTGATTCAGGCCTGGCTCAATAACACCATTACAGGCTCATTCAATTACCCCTCCTGGAGCATTAGTATTGAGTACTACATGTACCTCCTCTTTGGGGCTATTCTGATTCTGGCTCGCAGAGGCCATCTCAAGATCTTTGTGCTGATTTCCCTGCTCTCGTTCATTGTCCTGTGCCTGCCGGAATCGCCTCTTAAAACGGGCATTTTCAGGGGCTGCTCCTGCTTTTTTGCCGGCGCCTGCACATATGTCATCTTTACCAAGATCAAGGATTTTCAACTCAGCGCATTAAGCTTTACGGTGCTTGAAGTACTCAGCGTTGGCATTACCTATGCCGTTATCGTCTCTCACCTTGAGTACAAGGGTATTATTGCAAGCGTATTGTTCTGCTGCCTGATTCTGGTCTTCTCGTTCGAAAAAGGCTCTGTCTCACGCATCCTGCAAGGTGAATACTTTGTAAAGTTAGGTAACCTGTCGTTTTCAATCTACATGACTCACGCAGCTATTCTTTATATATTCAAAAGTGCTGCCATCGTATTGTCTAAAGTAACGGGCAAAGAACTTACAACGATGCTGCCGTCGCATGACACTCCGGCAGATCTGATTAAATACATCACGACTGGTGGCGCTGTAACGGATGATCTGGTTGTCTTGGCACAGCTCATTACTGTAGTACTGGTTTCCCGGTATACCTACCAGTACATAGAACTCAAAGGCGTAGCGATAGGTAAACGCCTGACCCGTAAGAAAGAAGCTACCACGGAAGCCCTACCTAACGGCTCAATCTGATCTCTTTCCATCCCTATAAAAAACCGGCTCTATTACAGCCGGTTTTTTATTGCCTTTAAGCCAGCATATATCTTTAACCCGACAAACAGAATTTGAGAGCATCTTATAATTTACCAAGCCGCTGCTTCGGCCTTTAACAAACTAAAACCAGTAGTAATTTATTAGGCAGACATGTGTCCGCCTCTAACTACTGTAAAAGCGCAGACAATAAAAAACCCTGTAATGCTTGCCGCATTACAGGGTTTCTTCAGTGCTTAATTAAACGACTGGGATAGTTCCAAAACCTTCATCAAGCCCTTTGCCAAAAGGAAATGCCTTGCGAGGTTCGTTGGTATTCAACAGGCCCGGCATTTGTGCTTGAATAACGGCTCGATGTTGCTCAATAACAATGTCCAATGCACGGCTAGGCACAAGTTCGATGTCATCAAACGTAATCACCTGGCCCGGCGCAACAGCACGTTTGAGGACGGAATGCTTCAGCAAGCCGATCGGTAGATGATCAGGATTTTCCGCAATCTTGACGGCCTCACCACGCACTTGGAAGCCACCAATACCACGTTCGATGATGTCACCTGCCTTCATCGGGTTCTTAACGACAGCAGCGACACTCAATGTGGGAGTCGTCGAGTTGTTCAGCAGAACGCCACCACCCGCGACCACACGGCGAATCGTCTTGCCGACCTCCAACGAGCAGAGATGGTAAGGACGAACGAGCACATAGTAAGGACCAGCACCCAACTTGAAGTATTCGATCGCAGGTGCCTGATCTTCATCATGGCGGCATACCACAAACACGCCGCCAGCCGGATAACCGCTCGGTACGACATAGTCGACGATAGGCTGACCCAGCTGCTCAGCCATCTGAGCCAACACATTGGCCGTCTCGTTCAAGTTAGTGGATTTAAGGCCTTCCAGTCCCTGACGCGTAATAGTAGCGCCGAAGCCGTTGCCTACGACTACCTGTTCAATCTGCACCTTGGTGCCATCGGTAAACGAGGTTGTCTGATCGATACTGATACCCTGGCGCTTGGCCCAGTACGCCATGTCTTCCGGCTTAGGGTCCAGGTTCAGATAGCCCTTCATGTTGCCGTATACGAGGGGTTTGAAACCCATCTGTATGGCATCTTCATGCAAGGCAGCCAACGAACCCGGCTGATCTCCTTCAGCCTCTGTCAGGAAGCCTTTTCCGGCCAGATAGGAGCCTGTGGTGACCTGCAGTTCAGCATTGATGGTCACCACCTGCAAACCTGCCTGAAAGGCGCGCTCGATGACCTCTGTACCGTGGTAGACATCACCACTGCATTCAACGATAAGGTCGGAATTGTCCAACACCTCATCCAGCGAATTGGTCAGGCACTCAGGAAGTGGAAAATCCGAAATGGTGTTCAGGCTACGGCGAGTAAAGACCTTGGAAATAACCAGGTCTTTATAATGCTTTGCAATCAACCTTACAAAGCAGCGGGAAATCATGCCTGTTCCGACAACGCCGACACGTTTTACTTGGAGGTTGGACATACGAACGAATCCTTTCAGAAGTGGTAGGTATGCAGCGAACAGAAGAGAAAGCGCTGCATATGTCGTAACTAGGAGTTTGAATTAGTTGGCAGCAAGGCCTTGGCGATTGCCTACAGACATAACGCGTTCACAATCGTGCTGTAGGACACAAAGCTAGTTTAAAAAGTTCCTAGTTGCTTGTTTTATTTCAAAAAATTACTGTCAAAAAGAAAGCGCCAATTTATCTAATGGAATTAATCCTTATAATTCCAATGGATTAATTAATGCTCTAGATCAAACTACTGCCCGCACAAGCTCGCAAAGCACTTTAAATTAAGTCTAAAGCGCTATAACCAGCCTAAATCAAATTCTTAATTTAAATAGCGAATAAGTTTAAAATTGTGACGATTGCAAGACAGTGACCGATAAGGAATTCGCAGGTTAGCTGGTCCCTCAGCTAACCTGTCAGATTTAGGCTGTTTTTACAGCGGTCCAGTACGAGCGCTTGAATAGGTCACGCTCACCCAGAACGACCAGACAGACCAGCAGGCACAGCAGCAAGGCCACTATATAGGCCACCAACTCTACAAACCCGTCAGGCTGAGGGCTTACATACAGCGTGGCAAACGTAACGGCCAGGGCAGCAGCCGTCCAACGGGCAAGCACTGCAACGCTTAATCCCTTGGGTGATGCTTGATAAAGGAAATAGGCCATGCATAGCGCTTGCACGAAAAAGCCAATCGACAGTGAATACGCAAGGCCATTGGCACCGTAGATCTTGTACAACACAGCATCCAGCAGCACCGTCAGAGCGGAACTGACCAAGGTTATGATGAGGAATGCACGCCCCCTTTGCTGAGCCAGCAAGGCACGTCCCCAGATCAGAGCGAGTCCCATCCAAGGCAGACCAATAGCGTAAGCCACCACCAGCGAAGCCGTAGCCTGTGTCTGGGCCGCGCCAAATGCACCGCGCTCAAGCAAGACCTTGACTACAGGCTCAGGGAAAGCGATCAGTACCACCGAGGCAGGCACCAGGAACAGCAACGTTGCCAGTGAGGCCTTGCGGGATACAGCATTGAAACG
Organism: Pseudomonas sp. LTJR-52; assembly: GCF_003691465.1. Classification (NCBI taxonomy): domain Bacteria; kingdom Pseudomonadati; phylum Pseudomonadota; class Gammaproteobacteria; order Pseudomonadales; family Pseudomonadaceae; genus Pseudomonas; species Pseudomonas sp. LTJR-52. Next base: position 716,641 of record NZ_CP033105.1, on the reverse strand, counting down.
ATCGTGCTCGGAATCTGCCCAGCTTTTCGCCATGTCTGGAAACATGACAGCCAGAACCGACAGCGCATAAAGTGTAAGCGGGATGGTAACGATGCGATAAGAGAACGAGAGCATACTGATCGTCCCTTCAGCCAAGAAGGAAGCGAAGAAGCGCTCAGCCAGCATGCATCCCTGCTGTGCGCCTGCGGCCACCAGCACGGGCGCAAAGGTCAGCACAAACTCGAAGCCTCGACTTTCCAGCTTTCCTTTTACTGCTCGGCCAGTCAGATAACCAATCCGCTGATGCTGGATAAAAATCAGTATCACCTGTGGAATCAGCATGCCTGCAAACAGGTAGATTCCGCTGGGGTAGAACGCATAAATGCCAATGATGGCACCTAGGTTCATCGATACTGTACGCGCCATCGGCAGGATGAAGATCCGGTCAAGACTCAGCAGTGCTCCCTGACAATACAGGATGGCCTGTACGAAAATCAGGAAGGCGCCTACGGAAAATACCAGCAGTCCCGCATTGACCTGATCAGCCGTCCAGCCAGGCGCCAGTGCCTTGAGTACCCAAGGGCTGCCCAGGGCTGCACACAGTGAAACCAGAAGACCAAACAGCATGACTCGCCAGTAGAGCCACCGACTGGACAGGATGAACTGATCCTCACTTTCTGATCGTATGCGTTGCAGGTAGGGAATCATGGCATCGCGTAACGCGAGGCCGAAAAAATTCTCGAAGAACAGCGGCAGGATCATCGCAACGAAGATGAGGTCCGTTTCCCAGCTAAGCCCGAATTCCTTGGCGATCAACAGATCACGCAGAAAGCCGAGAAGAAAACTCGCAACAGTGATGAGAAGGATAATTACGGTCTTCTTCATGTTTCTTTCCTAGAAAAATTACATCCATACCAAGCCCGATCGCTTGCAAGAAACACAAGGCATTTAGTCAAGACACAGCAGGCTTCGGACTCGATACCACAGCACGGGCTTACCGGCTCCCGTATAAGCCTCCCGGAGCAGATATCACACGTCCGGGACTTTGCTGCTGCACTGACAACGCAATCCTAAAAATATTTCGTAACATTCCTAAAATTTAGGCTTTTCCTGCTCATACCTGACTGGCGCACACAAAATCTGTGCGCCAGTCTCCAATTAACGAGCAGTCGTTGGCGATCATTCAGCCTTGTAGGTCTTGATAAGCCGCCAGCCACTATAGAGAGCCAATCCCACCGCTCCAGCCAAAGCCGCTGTCTTGGCAGGCTGCTGGCTGGCCTGGGCATACAGACTGTGGCGAAACATGGGACCGGGATTACGTCCCCTCGTAGAGCCACTAGTGACAGGTTCGTACAACGCATCTGACGGGAAAGCATCGGCTGTTTTACTCTGCTGAGCTGCGAACAGCGTCTTTATAGCTATCCAGTCAAATAACCGTGGCGTCAGTTGAGCCGCACGGGTTATGAGCTTGCTGTTCCCGATGTACACGTCCCGCTTGGGCCGTTCAGCAGCGCGCAGGATTGCCCGGGCGACGGTTTCCGGGACATAGGTCGGAGCCGGCAAGTGAGGCGTATGGGCCAGGTAATTCTTGGCCCTGTCGTTAATGGGCGTGTTTGTTGAGGAAGGTCTGATCAAGGTCACGGCTACAGGCACATTGTCGTGGCGAAGTTCTATACGCAAAGCATCCGTGAAGGCTTTGACGGCATGTTTGCTGGCGGTGTAGATACCTTGCAGGGGAGCAACGGCTTCCGATAAGGCACTCCCCAGATTGATCAGGGTTCCACCTTCCCGCTGCCTAAAGTGCTCGACAGCCACCAGTGATCCATTGACCACGCCCCAGAAGTTCGTTTCAAATACTTTTTTGAGGTCAGCCTCACTTACTTCCCAGAGCCGCCCCCATACCAGTGTGCCTGCATTGTTGACCCAGGTATCAAACCCATCAAACCGCTCGACTGCCCTTTTTGCCACTTGCTCCAGATCAGCTCGATTGCCTACATCGGCGGCAACATGAATAGCCTGTGCGCCCCACTGCTGACTGAGCTCATGCTGAAGGGACTGCAGAGCAGCTTCATCACGTGATACCAGTACCAGCTTCGCGCCCTTTTGAGCAGCCATTCGGGCAGTTGCCAGACCAATACCGCTGGTGGCACCGGTAATAACGATCGTTTGCTGATGTAACGGCTTGGGTACAGGTTTCATTAAAAGGCTCCAATAGTCATCTATTCCTATCGGAGCCTTTCAAGCCCTTCAGGATTCCTTCAACCGGATATATGGATGATCAGACGCGGCTATCTGAACGACACCTTGCCAGCAGGGATAGGACGTCCTGGTCAGAAACCGGACAAGAATCCTGATAGTAGGTCTCGATGTGCTTGACGACATCGGGCGTCGCCAAGCAAACCACGTCATCGGCCAGTGCTTTGAGCCCCTCGGCGACATCTGAAGGCCCAACGGGGGCCGCCCATACCAGACGTGCAGGCGCAGCCTCGGCCAATGCGACTAGCGCAACCCTGGCAGTGCTACCCGTCGCCACGCCGTCATCCACCACAATGACTGTACGACCGGTAATCACCATTGGATCGGTATAGCCGCGGTACAGCCGCCTGCGCCGCTCGATACTGTCTATCTGCCGGTCCCGCTCCGCCTCGAACCATCCGGCTGGCGGGTTGAGATACTCCAACATTGCCTGGTTCGCTACCCACCGCCTGGCAGTCCCATCAGTAACAGCCCCCAACGCCATATCCTTATTACCTGGCGCGCCGATCTTACTCACCATCAGCACATCCAGAGGCGCCTCCAATTCTCTGGCGACCTGATACCCCACCGGGACACCTCCGCGAGGTACTGCCAGTATGATGGGGTTATGGTGGATATACGGACGCAGCCGCGCAGCCAGCACCTGCCCTGCCTGGCTGCGATTCTTGTAAAGTACTGCCGGGCTCCATGCTGGTTTCATTGCCTGCCCTATGCCGTTCGGTCAGCCACCGACTGGTTGTTTACGGATCTCTACCTACCTATTTATAGACCCAAAGCTGAAAAATGACTCACCGGTCATAAATAAAACTCAGTAAGTCATCCAGAGATTTAAAAGGCGATTATCAACGTCTCACACTCTGGCTTCTGTCACGTACCGGCACCTTTATGACGAAACAGCAGCTCTACCAGCACATTGTGAGTACATTGCAAAGTGACCTTCAGGCCGCCATAGCCGCCGCGCAAGCTGCACATGAAACGGCGACACATGAAGAGAACGTAGCGGAAAACAAATACGACACTCGCGGACTCGAAGCGGCATATCTAGCGGCTGGCTATTCAAAGCGCATACAAGAGATTCAGCAGTCCTTGCAGGCTTACCGTAATCTCGTCATACGTACCCACGAGGCGGAACATGGTGTTCAGCTGTCTTCCCTGGTCGTTGTCTGCGATACCGTAGGCAAGCAACAAACCTTTTTCCTAGGCCCGGCAGGAGCGGGTCTTAAAATCAGGACGGATACCGGAGACATCATGGTGATCACACCCAATGCACCGCTCGGGCAGGCGCTACTGGGAAAAACCGAAGGGAAAGAGATCAGTCTTTCAATCGGCAGCACAAAGCAAATATTTGAAGTTGTATCGGTCGAATAAACAGGCCTTTCCGGGTTTTCTTTGCTCAGGTGCTGGTCAAAGCCAGTCTGGAAAGCTATACTGTATATATAAACAGTAATGACGAAGGCGATGAGGTGATGAATGGCCGTCGAAGTCTTGTACCGCAGCAGCCGAGATCCGGAGCGCTTATTCATGGATAAAGCTGAAGCTGATCGCTATGACAAAATGCTGGAGCTTGCTGAGTCTCTGGCAGTGGTATTACAAAAAGCCGTACCCGATCTGACTGACAAACAGGCAGAAGATGTCGGTATCTACATGGCTCGCCATCGCGATCTATTCGCCAAGGCGTTCAAGAGTCAGCCCGATGTGCTAGCCGAGCTGAACGGAAAAGAATCTGCCTGATTACGATGTTGCCGAGGCTGCCTTTTCCTGATCTCGCCAGAGCAGGAAAACACGCAGATCAAACTCGATCTGGTGATAACCCGGCAACATATGCTCGCATAACTGATAAAAGGCCCTGTTGTGCTCGTGCTCCTTCAGATGCGCAAGCTCATGGACCACAATCATTTTCAGAAACTCGGGCGCTGCCTCTTTGAACAAAGAGGCAATCCTTATTTCCTTTTTCGCCTTGAGCTTGCCGCCATGTACGCGTGAAATGGCCGTATGTAACCCTAGCGCTTTCTGCATCACATCCAAGCTTTGCATCGTAAAGCACCTTGTCTATACCAGGCGCATTCTTGAGGTGCGTCTGCTTGATCTCCAGGGCGTAGGTATAAAGTGCCTTGTCGCTTTGTATGGCGTGAGACCCAGGATAGCGACTGGACAGGTATGTCTGTAGGCGGCCTTGTTCACAGAGCAGACGAACCTGCTCCTGCAGTGAAGCCGGGTAGCCTTGCAGGTATTTAAGAGAAGCCATGATTGGTCGTGTCACTCGCTACCGTGGTGGGACCACTGACGCCTGAATAGTGAACCAGCCCACTATTGTAAAACACAGTCGACCTCCGCTCCTAAAAATGCGAGTCAGGCACAGCAAAGTGCCATCGAAACCGTGTAAAAGCGTGGGCAATCCTGTGGTTTATATCTGGCTGTTTCGCTGCAAATGCCGTGACGCTTGTCGTCTCTTTCATTCAGCGATCAGCATCGACCATACCCTCAGCGTTGCAATGGAATGCATATGTCTCATACCGACTTGGCTATAAGCGGAGAAGAGCTGACCCCGCGTGCTCCAAAGGATTTGGCTGCTGATCTCTTGCAGCAGATCGGCTTGGACGCTCAACCCGCTGAACCCGCCTCCTCTTCCCCTGCGGAAGCAACACACGCATCGAGTTCTGCCTCGCCTGCATTATCCGAGGTGCTACCGCGCTCACCCTTCAGCCTTTTGCACATGCTTCACCTCGTACTGGTTGTGACTGGGTGTGCAGCGATCGTGCTTTTCTACGTGGCGGTGGTTACCGTTATTGCCGCCCTCCTGTTCATAGCACTGCCTGCACTCGATGTACAAAGCCTGACCTCAGTTGAATTACCTGAATGGGGGCCTCTCGCAGTAAAGTCTTTCCTGGCCTGCCTGGGCGGATTCATCCTGTTCTTTACCGCAAAGCCTGTATTCACGGCTCGTCGTCGCGAGAAGCCAGCCGTCATTCTCGCACCAGGGCAGGAGCCAGCACTCTGGGAATTCGTGGTTCCTTTGTGCACAGCCATGCAAGTGCGTACCCCTATAGAAATTCACCTGAGCAATGAAGTAGATGCCAAGGTCCACCTGGCTTCCGGCTGGAAAGGTCTGGTTAAAGGCGATGTCACCTTGACGCTGGGACTACCGTTAGCGGCAGGCTTTTCCAGGCAACAGCTTGCCGGCGTCTTTGCGCATGAGTTTGGCCACTGCGCCCGGCGCTTCAATATGCGGTGCTACTACTTTATCAATTTCTGCAATGCCTGGCTGGACCAGCGGGCCCACTTCAAGGACGCACTGGGTGAGCGCCTCAAGCACCTTAGCGAAGCTGAAACCTCGCGAGTGACCAACCTGGGTGTTCTGGTCGCTCGCATCGGCATGCGTCTGCCACGCCAGTTTCTGCACTATTGCTTTTTGCTTAGTTACCGCCTCTCCAAGCCTGCCTGTAAACGGCTGGAGTTAGAGGCAGACCGTTATGCAGCACAGATTGCAGGCAGCGATACGTTTCGCGCCGCCACCCTGCATCATCATGCGTTACGCTGGGCATTCAGGCAGGCAGATCGCCAGAACGTGAGTACCTGGAGCGAAGGCGCGCTGCTGGCAGACATGCCACAGGCTGCTGCCCTGGGCGCCACCCGACTCGATATCGAGACGCAACGCCGCCTGGAGGCCAAGCTGCGCGACAGGCAACGCTATTGGCGTGTTCATCCTGCCGATGTCGAACGTATCGAGGCAGCAGAAGCCTTGGGTAGCACAGCGCTGATAACAGATGCGTCTCCTGCTACCGGGCTATTCGAATACTTCTCTCAGTACTGCCGACAAGTCACGACTGCGTACTATCAAAAACTTGGACTCGATGTGAGCCTGACCCAGTTTCGTGAAGCCAACGCGGCTACCTTCGATATGGACCAGAACAACGAAACTGCCTTTCTAAACAGGTGGACACTAGGTCAATGGGCTGACCTGCCCTGGCTTCCTCTGCATGCGCCTGCCGGTAAAGAAAAGGCCACCATGGACTGGGCGGCCGTCATCTCGGCCTTGAAAAACCGCACAGAGGAAACAGGCCTCAACTGGCAGCATGCACAGAAAGAAGTGCAGCGGCGCTTTACGTTGGCTTATTGTGATGAGCTGAACGCTCATCAGATCACAAACCATATCCATGGCGTAAACACGTTTGATCCAGAGCGCTATCTGAACGAGTACAGGAATATCGATACCTGGCAAAGCCCGGCTCGTACCGTCATGAGTGACGTGGCAGCGCTGCTCCGCCAGCGTATCGACCTGACGCTCAAAAGCCATCATCCGGGGCATGCACAAGCCCGCGACCTGGCCCAGCTGCTGTTTTCCCTCACAGAACTCTATCCCGATTATGAGCGACTGCGCGAGTCGCAGTTATTGGTCAAGGAATACAACAGTCTTCATCGTCTACAAGGCAGCATGCAGACCCACCAGCTTAGCCACTATGCGCTTCTGGACTTCCGGACCCGGACACAACGCCTGGTAAAACAAGCCGAAGCCATCAAGCAATATATCTTGCCCGGCGAGAGTATTGGCGGTTACCTCAAGCAGCAACATCCCTACCTTGAAGCCGAAGCAGGTCCCCTCCTCGACTTCTACCAGAAAAGTGATGCCTTGCTTGAAGCGTTTACCTATTGCTATCGATACACCTTCAACCTGCTTGCCAAGTGGTGTCTTGAGGCTGAGGCCGCCAAGGGACTCTAAATTGCATCCAATAAAAAGCCCGCATCGAGGCGGGCTTTTTATTAAAGTGTGATCAGTTGACCTTGGGGTCCAACTCACCCTTTGCATAACGCTCGAACATTCTGTCCAGCGAGATCGGCTTGATCTTGGAGGCCTGGCCTGCAGTACCGAACGCTTCGTAGCGAGCGATACAAACATCACGCATGGCCGATACCGTCTTCGCCAAGTATTTACGCGGATCGAACTCGCTGCGATTCTTCGCCATGAATTCGCGAATCGCACCGGTAGAGGCCAGACGCAGGTCGGTATCGATATTCACCTTACGAACACCGTACTTGATGCCCTCAACGATCTCTTCGACCGGCACACCGTAGGTTTCCTTGATGTCACCGCCATACTCGTTGATGATGGCCAGCCACTCCTGAGGGACGGAGCTGGAGCCGTGCATGACCAGATGAGTATCTGGAATGCGTGCATGGATCTCCTTGATACGCTGGATGGAGAGCGTATCCCCAGTTGGCGGCTTGGTGAACTTGTATGCACCGTGGCTGGTACCGATGGCAATTGCCAGGGCATCAACCTTGGTAGCCTGCACGAACTGGGCAGCCTCTTCCGGATCAGTCAGAAGCTGGCTGTGGTCCAGTGTACCTTCAGCGCCTACACCGTCTTCCTCACCTGCCATGCCGGTTTCCAGGGAGCCCAGGCAGCCCAGCTCACCTTCTACCGAAACACCACAGGCGTGGGCAAAGGCAACGGTCTGCTGAGTAACGCGCACGTTGTATTCGTAGTCAGAAGGTGTCTTGCCGTCTTCTCTTAGAGAGCCGTCCATCATGACCGAGCTGAAACCCAGCTGAATGGAACGCTGGCAAACGTCCGGGCTGGTGCCGTGGTCTTGGTGCATGACCACGGGAATGTGTGGAAACTCTTCAACGGCAGCCAGAATCAGGTGACGCAGAAATGGCGCACCTGCGTACTTACGAGCACCTGCAGAAGCCTGCACAATGACCGGAGAATCGGTCTTGTCGGCTGCTTCCATGATGGCCCGCATCTGCTCGAGGTTGTTAACGTTGAAAGCTGGTACGCCGTAGCCAAACTCGGCTGCGTGGTCCAGCAGCTGACGCATGCTGATGAGTGCCATGGTGATCCTATCTCCCGGTATGGACCTATTATGTTTTCAGCCTGCACCACTGGCAGGCTGTTTTTCAAGCAAGAGCAGCGCACTGCTCTTGCTGTATCGTTTAACTCGTCAATTTCGAGTGATCACTCGGTCCGCAGACTACGTCCCGCTTAACGGCAACCATCCGCACTTGTTGTCTGATCGGATGCACCGGTTGTCGTGGCTATCCGCTCATCATTCTGGCCGGTGGGTGTTGCAACGGAGACCGGTGGCGGCGAGAAAGCACGACAGGCCTTGTCGGATGTTGCTCCGGCACAGCCAGCCAGCATGAGACAACTAAGTACGGAAAAAGCAGCGAGACGTATCATGGCGATTATCCTTTAGCGCGTTGTTCCAGGACTTCGACCGCCGGAAGAACCTTTCCTTCCACGAACTCAAGGAATGCACCACCGCCAGTGGAGATATAGGAGATCTTTTCGCCTATACCGTACTTGTCGATAGCCGCCAGGGTGTCGCCACCGCCAGCAATCGAAAATGCCTCGCTGTCAGCAATGGCTTGAGCCAGTACTTTGGTGCCATTACCGAACTGATCGAACTCAAAAACGCCGACCGGGCCATTCCACAGAATAGTCTTGGCCGATGTGAGCAGCTGGGCAAATTGCTTGGCCGTTTCTGGGCCGATGTCCAGAATCATGTCGTCATCCGCAACATCGCTGATGGATTTAACCGTTGCTTCGGCAGACTCGGCAAATTCCTTGGCGACAACCACGTCGACCGGCAGAGGCACGCTGACCTTGGCAGCAATGGCCTTGGCCGTATCGACCAGCTCGGCTTCGTACAGAGATTTGCCTACCTTGTGACCAGCAGCAGCCAGGAAGGTATTGGCAATACCGCCGCCTACAATCAACTGATCGCAAACACTGGACAAGGAATTCAAAACGTCCAGCTTGGTAGAGACTTTAGAGCCCGCCACGATGGCAGCCATTGGACGCGCGGGCGCCTTGAGGGCTTTGCCCAGCGCATCCAGTTCGGCGGCCAGCAGCGGACCGGCTGCGGCCACTTTCGCAAACTTGGCAACACCGTGGGTAGAGCCCTCAGCACGGTGAGCGGTACCAAAGGCATCCATGACGAACACATCGCATAGCGCGGCATACTGCTGAGCCAGCTCATCAGCGTTCTTTTTCTCGCCCTTGTTGAAGCGTACATTTTCCAGCAGAACGATATTACCCGGCTGTACATCAACACCGCCCAGGTAATCCGTTACCAGCGGAACCTCACGATTCAAAGCCTTGGACAGGTATTCCGCTACAGGCTTCAAGCTGTTCTCGGCGCTCGCCTCACCTTCGGTCGGTCGCCCCAGGTGCGAGCAGACAATAACAGCAGCGCCCTTCTCCAATGCCAGCTTCAGCGTCGGAAGCGCGGCGACCAGACGAGCATCGCTCTTGATCTGTCCATCCTTTACCGGAACGTTCAGGTCCTCGCGAATCAGGACACGTTTACCGTTCAGATCGAGGTCGCTCATTTTCAACACGGACATGTATGCAATCCCTTCGTTGTGCTTGTTCAGATCGGCTTGGCGACGCGCAAGAAATGACTTGCCACGTCGATCATGCGGTTGGCAAAGCCCCATTCATTGTCGAACCAGGCCAGCAGATTGACGAGCCTTGGCCCCGATACACGGGTTTGACTGCCATCAACGATGGCGGAATGGGGATCATGATTGAAGTCGCAGGACGCGTGCGGCAACTCGGTGTAGTTCACCAGATGCTGCAAAGGGCCACCCATCGCAGCCTCGCGGAGCAGACCATTAACTTCCGAGACAGTGGTATCACGCGAAACATGACAAGTGATATCCAGCGCCGACACATTTACGGTCGGTACACGAATGGCCTTGGCCTGAACGCGCCCCGCCAGCTCCGGCAACAGGCGCTCGATTCCACGATCCAGCCCTGTAGAGACCGGAATGATCGATTGAAAGGCCGAGCGGGTACGGCGCAGATCATCGGCGTGATAGGCGTCGATCACGGGTTGGTCATTCATGGCTGAATGAATCGTGGTTATCGAGACGTATTCAAGACCCACGACTTCGTTCAAAAGTTTCAACAGCGGCACGCTGCAATTGGTAGTACAGGAGGCATTCGAGACAAGCCTCTCAGTCCCGCGCAAGCTGCCCTGATTGACGCCATACACAATGGTGGCGTCTACGTCGCTTTCGCTGGCCATCGGCTGGGAAAACAAGACGCGGGGCGCACCGGCTGCAAGAAAACGCTCACCGTCTGCACGGGTGCTGAAGGCGCCAGAGCATTCGAGAACCAGATCGACGCCCAGACGCCTCCAGTCAATGTCGTCAGGATTGGCGCAGCGCTGCACATGCATACTGCAGCCATTGATACGCAAGCGATCCCCTTCTATGGCAACTTCGCCGGGAAAGCGTCCGTGAGTCGAGTCGAAGCGTGTCAGGTACTCCAGACTTGGCAGGTCAGCCAAGTCATTCAACGCCACGAGTTCGAAATCAACCGAGGCGCTGCGCTCATGTAACGCACGGACCAGGCACCGACCGACACGGCCGTAGCCATTGAGCGCAACACGATAAAGAGAATCAGCCATGAAAGTGGGTTTCGGTGTCCAGAATTGAATAAGCAATGGCTAGTGATGTTACAAGTGTAGCCTGAGCAATGACACACTACACAAGCCCTAAGTGTAGGCTTTCAGACAATCTAGGCGAGCGAATCCAGAAAAGATTAGCGTAGCCAGAAGCGAATTTGCTGAAGATGCCGCTTCATTTGCAAAATAAAACACGCTTTTTCGTAGTCCATAGACGGATTGGCTACAAAATACTGGAACACCACGGTGTCGTTGATTCTAAAACACACTCTGAGATCATGAGTATGGCAAAAGAATCTTCCTCCACGCTCTTAATGGATAATTGGGCTGGTATTACAAAAATAACGGCGTTTATCTGGTAAACAGCAAATAATAAAAAACGCCACGATTCTCACCGTGGCGTTTTCATTATCTCACTGGAGGATCAGTCCTCAAGCAGCTCGTTTGCAACTGCCAGCACGTTATCCAGCGTGAAGCCGAAATGCTCCATCAGTGCCGGCGCCGGAGCCGACTCACCATACGTTGTCATGCCGATCACACGACCATCCAGGCCAACGTACTTGTACCAGTAGTCCGCAATACCCGCTTCAATGGCAATACGGGCACCAACCTCAACCGGCAATACCGATTGACGATACTCGGCGCTCTGACGCTCGAATGCGCTGGTGCAAGGCATGGATACCACGCGAACCTTGCGCCCTTCCGCGGTGAGCTTGTCGTACGCTTGAACAGCCAGCGACACTTCCGAGCCGGTAGCGATAAAGATCAGCTCTGGCTCACCTTCACAGCTCTTCAGCACGTAGCCACCGTGGGCAATGGCCGCTTCGGTTTCATTGTCACGCAGGTGATGAGGCAGATTCTGTCGAGAGAAGATCAGCGCTGACGGGCCATCCTTACGCTCCAGAGCCGTCTTCCAGGATACCGCAGCCTCGACCGCATCGGCAGGACGCCAGGTATCCAGGTTGGGCGTATAACGCAGGGATGCAATCTGCTCGACCGGCTGGTGCGTCGGGCCATCCTCGCCCAGACCGATGGAATCATGGGTGAAGACATAGATGATGCGCTGCTTCATCAGTGCCGACATACGCACGGCATTACGAGCGTATTCCATGAACATCAGGAAGGTGCCGCCGTAAGGAATCAGGCCACCATGCAAGGCCACGCCGTTCATGATGGCGCTCATGCCGAACTCGCGTACGCCGTAATACATGTAGTTGCCGGAGGCGTCTTCCTCGACAACCGGCTTGCAGCCCTTCCACATCGTCAGGTTGGAGCCGGCCAGGTCGGCCGAGCCGCCCAACAACTCAGGCAGTAGCGGGCCAAAGAAGTGCAGGCAGTTCTGGCTGGCTTTGCGGCTGGCGATGGTTTCGCCCTTGGCAGCTACCTCACGGATGAACGCCGACGCCTTTTCATCAAAGTCAGCTGGCAGCTCACCGGCCATACGGCGGGTAAACTCGGCGGCCAGTTCAGGATAAGCCTCAGCGTAAGCGTTGAATCGCTTGTTCCACTCGCTTTCCGCTTTAGAGCCTGCGTCCTTGGCGTCCCATTCGGCGTAGATATCCTGCGGAATTTCGAAGGCAGCGTGTTTCCAGCCCAGCGCTTCACGGGTGGCCGCTACTTCGGCGTCACCCAAGGCCGCGCCATGGGATTCTTCCTTGCCCTGCTTGTTGGGCGAACCAAAACCAATAATGGTCTTGCAGCAGATCAGGGTCGGCTGGTCGCTCTTGCGAGCCGTCTCCAGTGCCGTCTTGATTTCTTCCGGGTCGTGACCGTCGACGTTACGGATCACTTGCCAGCCATAGGCTTCGAAGCGTTTGGGCGTATCGTCGGTAAACCAGCCGTGGACTTCGCCATCAATGGATATGCCGTTGTCATCATAGAAGGCGATCAGCTTGGACAGGCGCAGCGTGCCAGCCAGTGAACAGACTTCGTGAGAAATGCCTTCCATCATGCAGCCATCACCCATGAAAACATAGGTATAATGGTCAACGATGTTATGGCCTTCGCGGTTGAACTGCGCCGCCATGATCTTTTCAGCCAAGGCGAAACCCACTGCGTTGGCGATGCCCTGCCCCAGCGGGCCGGTCGTGGTCTCGACACCGGCGGTATAGCCATACTCGGGGTGGCCAGGCGTGCGGCTGTGAAGCTGACGGAAATTTTTCAGATCGTCGATGGAGAGGTCGTAACCGGTCAGGTGCAGCAGGGAATAGATCAGCATGGAGCCGTGACCATTGGACAGCACGAAGCGGTCGCGGTCGGCCCACTTTGGGTTCACCGGGTTGTGCTTGAGGTAATCGCGCCAGAGCACTTCGGCAATATCGGCCATCCCCATAGGGGCGCCGGGGTGGCCGCTGTTGGCTTTTTGTACGGCATCCATGCTGAGCGCGCGGATGGCGTTGGCACGGTCACGACGACTGGGCATCGCTGATCTCCTGAAAAGGGGTCAAACGTTTAAAGGAAGTTTTATTGTGCCTAGCCGGGCACGCAGGAGCAATCCGAACGGTCATATCCAGCTTGGCTTCAGCCACGTTAATGGTTCGTCACGGTCTCGATTGCGTGATGGCCTCCGCCACCAGCCCCAAAAACCAGCGCAAGGCAACAGAGGTGTTACTACGCTCATGCCAGTGCAGCGTGACCTTAAAACTAGGCACGTCGAAAGGCAGGTTACATATGCGCAACGGGTGCTCTGCTGCAAACAACGTGGCGATCTGTGAGGGAAGGATGACGAGCAGGTCCGTTTGAGGAATGATTTTTGGAAGCACGGAAAAATGAGGAATGCGCAATGCAATACGCCGCGAGATACCCAATCTCTCTATTACATCCTCTGCCATCCCGTGACCAGAGGCTCGAGTTACCAGCACATGACTTTCTCTCTGGAATTGCTCAAGAGTCAATTCGCGCTTTATCCGTGAGTGTTTACGACTGAGCAAACAGACATAACGCTCATCGATCAGAGCCTGCCGAACGATACCTGTACTCGAGAGAGGCCGGCTGCAAATGGCTGCGTCAACCTTGCCTATGCTCAACCACTCATTTACCTGATCAATTTCCAAGGGCACGACTTCAAGCTCCGCCTGAGGTGCCAGCCTGTTGAGTCGATGCAGGATCAAAGGCAGCAAGGCCATTTCACCCAAATCTGATAAAGCGATACGGAAACACCGCGCCGTCTTATGCGGATCGAACTCTCGAATCCCTTCAACCGTTCCCTCGATACGGCTCAAGGCGTCTTTGAACGTGGCATAAAGCGTTCGGGCGACAGAGGTTGGCTGCATCCCATCACGGTTACGAACAAATAACGGATCGTCAAACAATTCCCGCAGCCGCGCAAGAGCATAACTGACAGAGGGCTGTGTTACGAACAGCCGCTCAGCAGCGACCGTTACACTGCCGGAATCGTAAAGCGTCACAAACGTCCTGATCAGATTAAGATCAATCTGGCCCATATCTTTATAAACCAGCTTTATTTTTAGAAGAAAAACTATCGATTTGATCAATTTATTGTGAAGCGACAGAGTGCCAGCGACAAGAACATCTATAACAGGCTCGCTGATGAAAACCGTTCACTCCGCTTCATACGATATTTTGCGCCGCTATGGCTTGACTACCATTTTTGGCAATCCCGGCTCCAATGAACTGCCTTTTCTCAAAGATTTTCCCAAAGACTTTCGCTACATCCTGGGATTACATGAGGGAGCGGTAGTTGGTATGGCGGATGGCTTTGCACTAGCCAGCGGTAAGCCAGCGTTCGTCAATTTGCATGCTGCTGCCGGTACCGGCAATGGCATGGGTGCTCTCACCAACGCCTGGTATTCGCATAGTCCGCTTGTCTTAACGGCAGGACAGCAGGTTCGCTCGATGATTGGTGTTGAAGCAATGCTCGCCAATGTTGATGCGCCTCAGCTACCCAAGCCCTTGGTAAAGTGGAGCTATGAGCCAGCAACGGCTGAAGATGTACCTCGTGCGCTGAGTCAGGCCATTCATACCGCCAGCTTGCCGCCCAGAGCGCCGGTATATCTGTCTATTCCTTACGATGACTGGGCGAAAGAAGCGCCACCAGGTGTAGAACATTTGACTGCACGGGAGGTTGCTCACGCAGGTCTCCCCTCTTCTGCTCAACTGCGCGAGCTGACCGAACACCTTTGCACTGCGCGTAATCCCGTATTGGTGCTGGGCCCTGATGTAGACGGTTATCAGGCCAATGAATTTGCCGTTGCCCTCGCTGAAAAGCTACGCATGACGACTTGGATAGCGCCCTCTGCATCGCGCTGTCCTTTTCCAACACGTCACCCTTGCTTTCGAGGTGTATTGCCTGCAGCCATTGCCGAGATCAGTCGATTGCTGGCTACACATGATCTGATCTTGGTCGTTGGTGCCCCCGTGTTTCGCTATCATCAGTATGCACCGGGCGATTACCTTCCTGCCGGCACGCAGCTTTTTCATATCACCTGCGATCCACAAGAAGCCGCCCGTGCGCCCATGGGAAATGCCCTGGTCGGGGACATTGCCCTAACCCTGAAGGCTTTGACCGATGAGGTTTCCCCGAGCAGTCGCCCAATGCCCGAGCCACTGCAGCATCCGGAGCACTATACGGATGAGCCTCACCTGCTCCGCCCGGAAACCGTTTTCGATGTGATCAACGAGTGCGCGCCGAAAGACGCCATTTACGTGAAAGAGTCCACTTCCACGGTATCTGCCTTCTGGCAGCGCATCGAGATGAAACAGCCTGGAAGCTACTTTTTCCCCGCAGCCGGAGGGTTGGGTTTTGGCTTACCGGCAGCAGTGGGCGTTCAATTGGCGCAACCACAGCGCAGGGTTATTGGAATCATAGGTGACGGCTCAGCCAATTACGGAATTACCGCGCTGTGGACGGCGGCCCAGTATCGCATCCCTGTCATTTTCATCATTCTCAAGAACGGCACCTATGGAGCGCTTCGCTGGTTTGCCGGCGTGCTTAAGGTTGACGATGCTCCCGGCCTGGATGTGCCCGGCCTTGATTTCTGTGCCATTGCTCAGGGCTATGGTGTGAAAGCCATACATACCGATAACCGAGAGACCTTCCGGCGCGCATTAACGGAAGCACTGGCTGGCAACGAACCTGTACTGATCGAGGTACCTACCGTGACTATCGAGCCGTAACCGCGGGTATAGCTATCCGATCGGACACCTATACCCCTGCGCTGCGACACCCACAACAAAAACAAAAGAGGTGGATATGCAACAGACATCAGTTGCCGAAGTCATTGGCAAAGCACGCTTGAACCGCACACACTTTACGATTTTGTGCTGGGGCTGTTTCATCATGTTGTTTGATGGCTATGACATGGTGATTTATGGATCGGTAGTCCCGCGATTGATGCAGGAGTGGTCCTTAACGCCTGTACAAGCCGGTACGCTGGGCAGCTGCGCCCTGTTCGGCATGATGTTTGGTGGAATGCTGCTTGCCCCACTAGCCGATAGGCTGGGTCGGCGAAAGCTGATCATTTCCTGCACATTGTTGGCCAGTGCTGCAGCCTTCACGACAGGCCATGCCACGACACCGTGGATGCTAGGCACCTGCCGTTTTGTCACTGGGCTTGCCTTGGGCGCGCTAGTACCTAGCTCGATCAACCTGATCAGTGAGTTTGCGCCTGCCTCACGGCGCAGTACGGCTGTTACCGTCATGTCAAGCTTTTATTCCGTGGGCGCAGTACTGTCAGCCTTGCTTGCTATCGTCCTTATTCCCCGCTGGGGCTGGCAATCGGTGTTTTACGTGGCGGTCCTTCCTGCTCTGGCCATTCCATTGATGCTGCGTTATCTGCCGGAGTCCGTAGCGTTCCTGGCGCTTAAAAATCGTCGTGATGAACTGGACGGGCTACTGCGAAAACTCGATCCAACTTACCAGCCCGGGATGCCACTGAATCTGAATACTCCAACCGCAGCCCAGCAGCGTGCTCGGTTACCGCAATTATTCGAGGGGCGTCAGGCGCTATGCACGCTGCTGTTATGGGTAGGCTTCGCAATGTGCATGCTAATGAGCTATGGACTTAACACCTGGCTGCCCAAGCTGATGGTGGCTGCAGGGTACCCGCTGGGGTCAAGCCTATCTTTTCTGGTAACCCTGAATATAGGGGCCACGCTTGGTGCACTGTTTGGCGGCTGGCTGGCCGACCGCTGGGGTGCACGTGGCACACTCTGCCTATTTTTTGCCTTGGCTGCAGTCTCTTTGGCTTTACTTGGTTTGAAACCCAGCCCCATCTTACTCAACGCGCTTCTGCTTGTTGCAGGCGCAACCACTATTGGTGGTCTAGCGGTCATTCACGCCTTCGCTGCTTTACTGTACCCCACCCATATTCGCTCGACGGGCGTCGGCTGGGCGGCGGGAGTTGGTCGTCTGGGTGCCATTGCCGGCCCGCTGTTAGGGGGCAGCCTGTTCGCCCTAAACCTACCATTCCAGCAGAATTTTCTGGCATTTGCATTGCCAGGACTAATAGGGGCTATAGCTATTGGCTGCATTCACGGTCCGTCCCACAACCCTTACTCTGCAAACAAGCAGGCTCGCACTACCGTAAAAAAACTCGTTTGAAAGAAAGGAAACCGGAATGACCGATTCTACACCGAATGCCTTTACCGACTTTCACCTGCAGCCCCTTGGTGGGCAATGGCGCAAGGGTCGCGCAGACAAAACGCTAATGGTCAGTGATCCGTTCAACGGCGAAATCCTAGTCAACATTTCCCAGGCGAACCGGGATGATCTTGACGAGGCCTATCAAAAAGCAGCACAGGCACAACAGGAATGGGCCGCCCAAGGACCTTCTGTACGTGCAGCCGTTCTGCTCAAGGTGGTCGAGATTTTCGATCGCCGCCGCGAAGAGATTATCGACTGGATCATTCGGGAATCCGGCAGCACTCGCTTGAAGGCTCAGATTGAGTGGAGCTCAGCACGCAGTATTACCCTGGAAGCGGCTTCATTCCCCAAACGTGTACACGGACGTATCGTCGAGTCTGACGTGCCAGGCAAGGAAAGCCGCGTTTATCGCTCGCCTATTGGCGTCATCGGTGTGATAAGCCCATGGAATTTTCCGCTCCATCTGACTCAACGCAGCCTGGCACCTGCATTGGCGCTAGGCAATGCAGTGGTGATCAAACCGGCCAGCGATACGCCGATCTGCGGAGGTCTGTTGCTGGCTCGTATTTTCGAGGAAGCCGGCCTTCCCTCTGGTGTCCTCAGTGTTGTTGTAGGGGCGGGTAGTGAGATTGGTGACGCTTTTGTTGAACATCCGATTCCAGGGCTCATCACCTTTACAGGCTCCACACCCGTTGGCCAGAACATTGCGCGTCTAGCGGGAGGAGGCAAGTATCTCAAACATGTTGCCTTAGAACTGGGCGGGAACAGCCCCTTCGTCGTTATGGCAGACGCAGACCTGAATCAGGCCGTTAATGCAGCAGTCATGGGTAAATTTTTACATCAAGGTCAGATCTGCATGGCGGTCAACCGCATTATCGTTGAGGAAGATGTCTATGATGACTTTGCTGCACGTTTTGTAGAGCGCGTCAGACAACTCAAGGTAGGCGACCCTTCGCGTGCAGAAACGGTCATTGGTCCGATTATCAACAAGCGCCAGTTGGAAGGGCTTCAACAGAAAGTCGAACAGGCCCGCCAGGAAGGTGCCAAAGTGCTGCTTGAGGGCAATGTCGATGGACAGCTTTTGTCACCTTATGTGTTTGGCGAAGTGACACGCGACATGGATATTGCACGCAATGAAATTTTCGGCCCGCTCGTTGGACTTCTACGTGCCCGAGACGAAGCCCATGCCCTTGAGTTGGCAAACGACAGCGAATTCGGCCTTTCCAGCGCCGTCTTCAGCGGCAATACAGATCGAGCTGTACGGTTTGCCAGGCAAATCAAGGCTGGCATGACGCATGTGAATGATATCTCCGTCAGTGATGAGACCAATGCGCCCTTTGGAGGTGAAAAGAACTCCGGGATTGGTCGGTTCAATGGCGATTGGGCGATTGACGAATTCACGACTGACCATTGGATCACCGTCCAGCACATCCCGCGTCACTATCCCTTCTGATCAGTAGGCCGGTCATGCCACCATGACCGTCCTCTTTCAATATCAAAACTTTTTGATGCTTCTCTTGCAGCTGGTCTCGGCGGCCACTAGACTGCGCACCCATGAACCATTTGCGCGTGCCTACATTTCGCCATGATGACTGCGACGAGCTGGCCGCGTTGTGCAAGGCGGGCGGTGATCCGCTGCGCCTGAATGTGTTACGTGCCTTGGCGAACGATTCGTTTGGTGTACTGGAGCTGGCTCATATCTTCGATACTGGGCAATCCGGGATGAGCCATCACCTGAAGGTACTGTCACAGGCGCGACTGGTGGCGACACGCCGGGAAGGCAACGCGATCTTTTACCGTCGCGCCCTGCCCCGGCTGGACACCCTGGGTGGCGCGCTGCACGCAGCGCTGCTGGCAGAGGTGGACGGGTTGCAGTTGCCAGCTGAAGCGCAGGCACGTATTGAGGCTGTACATGCTCAGCGGGCCGAGGCCAGCCGGGATTTTTTCGCCAGGATGGCGGACAAGTTTCAGGCGCAGCAGGATTTGATTGCCGGATTGCCTCAGTATCAGGAGAGCCTTCTGGCCCTGCTGGACACGATGGCTTTTTCGCCAGTGGCAACAGCGATCGAGATCGGGCCTGGAGATGGAGGGTTTCTGCCCGAACTGGCAAGACGCTTCACGTCGGTCACGGCGATTGATAACAGCCCAGCCATGCTGGAGCTAGCGTGTCAGCGATGTGAGCGCGAGCAATTGAACAATGTATCACTGGTATTGGCCGATGCCCTGGACAATGCCTTACTGAGCGCCGATTGCGTGGTCTTGAACATGGTGCTGCATCATTTTGCGGCACCCGCTGAAGCCATGAAATATCTGGCGGACTGGGTCCGTCCCGGTGGCAGTTTATTGATTACAGAGTTGTGCAGCCACGACCAGAGTTGGGCCCGGACGGCCTGCGGCGATCTCTGGCTCGGGTTCGATCAGGAGGAATTGGCCCGTTGGGCCGTTGCCGCAGGACTTGTGCCAGGCGAAAGCCTCTATATAGGTTTACGTAATGGCTTCCAGATCCAGATCAGGCATTTCGCCCGTCCTGGTTCGTAGACGATGCATAGGGTGGGCAGCTTGTCTGTCCAATCCGCAAGAGTGACTGTTTTAGACATGGCCTTCGGGCCGCCTCACCCACCGGTATATAGGAACCGTTAGATGAGCGAATACTCCCTGTTTACCTCCGAGTCCGTGTCTGAAGGACATCCGGATAAAATCGCCGACCAGATCTCCGATGCGGTGCTCGACGCCATCATCGCAGAAGACAAACACGCCCGTGTAGCCTGTGAAACGCTGGTCAAGACCGGTGTAGCCATTGTTGCCGGTGAAGTGACCACCTCCGCCTGGGTAGACCTTGAGCAGCTGGTTCGCGATGTCATCGTCGATATCGGTTACAACAGCTCCGACGTCGGCTTTGATGGCGCTACCTGCGGTATCGTCAACATTATCGGCAAGCAGTCCGTGGACATCGCCCAAGGTGTTGACCGCAGCAAGCCGGAAGACCAGGGTGCAGGTGATCAGGGCCTGATGTTCGGTTATGCCTGTAACGAAACCGACGTGCTGATGCCTGCTCCGATCCGCTTCTCCCACGCACTGGTTGAGCGCCAGGCCGAAGCTCGCAAGTCAGGCCTGCTACCTTGGCTGCGTCCGGATGCCAAGTCCCAAGTGACCTGCCGTTACGATGGCAACAAGGTTGTAGGTATCGACGCAATCGTCCTGTCTACCCAGCACAACCCCGAGGTCAAGCACACCGACCTGCAGGAAGCTGTGATGGAGCTGATCATCAAGCACGTCATTCCGGCTGAACTGCTGCACAAGGACACCAAGTTCCACATCAACCCGACTGGCCAGTTCATCATTGGCGGCCCAGTGGGTGACTGTGGCCTGACCGGCCGCAAGATCATCGTGGACACCTACGGCGGCATGGCCCGTCATGGCGGCGGCGCGTTCTCCGGCAAAGACCCGTCCAAGGTTGACCGTTCCGCGGCATACGCGGGTCGTTATGTTGCCAAGAACATCGTGGCCGCCGGCCTGGCTGACCGCTGCGAGATTCAGGTGTCCTACGCCATTGGCGTGGCTCAACCGACGTCCATCTCGATCAACACCTTTGGCACTGGCAAGGTGAGCGACGAGAAGATCATTCAGCTGGTTCGCGAGCATTTCGACCTGCGTCCCTACGCAATCACCAAAATGCTTGATCTGCTGCACCCGATGTATCGTGCTACAGCGGCTTACGGCCACTTCGGCCGTACTCCCTATGAGATGACTGTGGGTGAAGATACGTTCACTGCATTCACCTGGGAGAAGACAGACAAGGCTGAAGCGCTGCGCGCGGCGGCTGGCCTGTAAGGCCGCAACCGACAAGAAAAACCCCGCCTGGTGCGGGGTTTTTCTTGTGCCTATTCGAGGCCGGACATCATCTGGATTGCACGGCGTAGATCATCGTCCGTACAGTCAGAACAGGCACCTTTGGGCGGCATGGCGTTTACACCTTTGATGGCGTTGTGCAGCAGGCCATCCATTCCCCCTTTCTGGCTCGCCAGAACCTCCCAGCTGGCTTTGTCACCTATTTTGGGCGCTCCCAGGAGCCCCAACTTCTGCAACTGCGGTCGATGACCTAAGCGGGATCTTTTCCGGCAGGCTTTTGCTCATGGCTTCCCTTACCGGACTCTGCAAGGCAGTCCTGTCCTTGAATACAAACCTTGCCCACCGGCGCCAGCCGCTTCTCCAGGGCGTCTCTGTCTACCTGTTCGGCCTGTGCAGAGAACGTCCAGATCAAGGCATAAAGGCATATACCAGGATGCCTCGGGCGTTCATACCAGGTTTTTTGAGCACTGCTAGAAGTTGGCCGGAGTCGTGGCGCTGATCAAGCGCGCCGGCTCATCAAATGGATTACGGAAGCGATGCGGGCGGCTGCTTTCAAAATAATAACTATCGCCTGATTCAAGCAGGTAGGTTTCTCCACCAACCGTAAGCTCCAGGCGGCCTTCGATCAGCAGTCCTGCTTCCTCCCCCTCATGAGCCAGCATATCCATGCCAGTGTCGGAGCCTGGCGGGTAGGTCTCGTCGAGAAAGGCAATGGCGCGGCTGGGATGTGCCTTGCCGATCAACCGCATACTGACGGTATTGGCGCCACTGGAAATGTCGATCAGCTCGCTGGCCTTGTATACCACTTGAGTAGCGGACTCGTCCGCCAAGTCCAGGGAAAAGAACTCCACCAGGGACATGGGAATGCCGCTCAGGACTTTTTTCAACGAGCTGATGGAAGGACTGACACTGTTCTTCTCGATCATCGAGATGGTGCTGTTCGTCACACCGGCCCGCTTGGCGAGTTCACGTTGTGAGAGACCTTTGAGTTTGCGAATGGTTTGTAGACGAGCACCGACGTCCAAGGGGGGTATCCTCCTTCTCATGACAGACAGGCAGAGGTGAACGGCAGGCGCCGCAGAGCGCCGGGCGCGCCGTATCATGGCAATAGCGTTCAGTATTTACAACAGAACGATGGAAAATCCTGCGCAACCCGACGAGCGCGGTGTTTTAACGGTTATTCACCCATGTATTGGCGTGGAACCCGTTTCAGGTTGCAAAACAGCTGATAGGGGATCGAGCCACAGAGACCGGCCAGCTGACTGGCGGATACTTGCCTACCCCAAAGCTCTACCTGACTTCCCACCCCCGCCTGCGGCAGGTCCGTGAGATCAACCGTCAGCATGTCCATCGATACGCGACCGACAAGACGAGAGGCATGGCCATCAATCATGACAGGAGCGCCATCAGGCGCGTGCCGTGGATAACCATCCGCGTAGCCCATGGCGACTACACCAATACGGGAGGGCTGGCGGGTAACAAAGCGTGCGCCATACCCAACCGGCTCACCAGGCGGTAGCTCACGCACACTGATGATCCGCGACTCCAGTGTCATGACCGGCTGCAGCTGATCGGCCACAGGCTGTTCGGTTTCAAAAGGCGTAGCACCGTACAGCATGATGCCAGGGCGAACCCAGTCACTGGGCACTTCTGGCCAACCGAGCACGGCAGGCGAGTTCCGCAGACTGGTTGCGCCTTCCAGGCCGGCCGTAGCCCGCTGAAAGGTCTTGAGCTGACCGATAGTGGCTGAGCAATCCAGCTCATCGGCACGGGCGAAGTGCGTCATTTTCACAACCTCGTCAACCTTGCCCGTCGCCTTGATCCGCTTATAGGCTGCTGCGTAATCCTCAGGAAAGAACCCTACCCGGTGCATGCCGGAGTCCAGCTTCAGCCAGACCTGGATAAGGCCTGATAGAGCCGTACGTTCAAGCGCCTCGATTTGCCAGGGCGAATGGATGACGCACCACAGATTGTGGCGAGCGATCAATTCCAGCTCGCTGGCTTCGAAAAAACCTTCCAGCAGAAGTATCGGTGCCTTGATACCGGCTTCGCGCAGCTCCAGCGCTTCTTCGATACAGGCAACCGCGAAACCATCCGCCTCATTCATCAGCGCCTGCGCACATCGAACAGCACCATGTCCGTAGGCATCCGCCTTGACAACAGCCAGCGCCCTTGCCCCGTTACTGAGCTCACGAGCAAGCCGATAGTTCTGGCGTAAGGCGTTAAGGTCGATCAAGGCACGGGCGGGGCGCATGGTTATCTCTCAGAAAACAGGCGGGTAATGAAAAGACAGGACGTATAAAAAACCCGGCAGGCGCCGGGCTCTTTGGTTCTTTACGGTAGCGCAGCAACCACACTCATTTCGACCAGAATTTCCGGTTCACAGAGTTTGGCTTCCACAGTTGCCCGGGCAGGCGCTACACCCTCAGGCAGCCATTCGTCCCAGACACTGTTCATGCCGGCAAAGTGGGCGTCGATATCTTTCAGATAAACCGTAACAGACAGAATATGGTGAGTGTCCGTACCGGCTTCCTTGAGTAGACGCTCGATATTGGCCAGGGTCTCACGAGTCTGTTGTTCCACACCGGAGTTCAGGTCTTCACCGACCTGACCGGCCAGATAAACAGTACCGTTGTGAACAACGATTTCACTCATGCGGCGATTAGTGTGCAGGCGCTGGATGGCCATTCTTACGGGTCTCCTTGGAGTCGCTGTAGCGAGAAATATCAAGGCCTTCGGCGCTGATCTGTGGACGTTTCCTACCGATGACATCCGCCAGGAAACGTCCGGAGCCGCAGGCCATGGTCCAGCCCAGTGTACCGTGACCGGTGTTCAGAAACAGGTTGCGATAACGGGTAGCGCCTACGATCGGAGTACCATCCGGTGTGGTGGGCCGTAGTCCGGTCCAGAAAGTTGCCGCCTGCAGATCCCCTCCCTGCGGGTACAGATCGTTTACGATCATTTCCAGGGTCTCGCGGCGGCGGGGATTAAGCGAAAGGTCATAACCCGATATTTCCGCCATGCCACCTACACGGATACGGTTATCGAAACGCGTCAGCGCCACTTTGTAGGTTTCATCAAGAATCGTGGACGTAGGGGCCATATCGCCATTAGTAATCGGCACGGTAAGCGAATACCCCTTGAGCGGGTATACCGGAGCCTTGATGCCAATGGGTGCCAACAGCTGAGGTGAGTAGCTACCCAATGCCAGGACATAGTGATCGGCTGTTATCAGCTGACCGTCAATCCAGACGCCATTGAGACGATCTCCTACCGCTTCGAGCCGTTCGATCTTCTGACCAAAGCGGAATTCCACACCCAACTGACGCGCCAGCTCGGCGAGGCGATTGGTAAAGAGAAAGCAGTCACCTGTCTGGTCATTCGGCAACCGCAGCGCACCAGCCAGCTTGTCCTTGACATGGGCGAGCGCAGGCTCGGCGCGGGCGATACCGTCGCGATCCAGCAGCTCATAGGGTACGCCGGAACGTTCCAGCACAGCGATATCCTTGGCAGCGGCATCGACCTGCTGCTGCGTTCGGAATACCTGAGTCGTCCCTAACTGGCGTCCTTCGTAGGCAATACCCGTTTCGGCACGCAGCTCATCCAGACAGTCGCGACTGTACTCGGACAACCGCACCATGCGTTCCTTGTTGATCGCATAGCGCTCGGCCGTGCAGTTGCGCAGCATCTGAGCCATCCAGAGGTACTGATGAATATCGCCGGTCGGCCTGATCGCCAGAGGCGCATGCTGAGTCACCAGCCATTTGATGGCCTTGAGGGGCACGCCAGGAGCCGCCCACGGCGAGGCATAGCCAGGAGATACCTGACCTGCGTTGGCAAAGCTGGTTTCCAGCGCAGGGCCTTCCTGACGGTCCACCACCACCACTTCAAAACCGGCCCGCGCCAGGTAATAGGCACTGACGGTACCGATTACACCACTGCCAAGCACCAGTACTCGCATAACTGTGTCTCCTCGCCGCGAAGAATCGCCTACGTTTCATAAAATCTGAGGCAGATATGAAAAGTATAAAAAGCCTTAAGCAGTGGTATTCACTGAATGAAAGGCTATATTTGGTGTAATTCTTCGGTTAAGACACTATTTTTGGAGACGCCCAGGTATGCGAACCCAGCACCAAGCGAGACGCGAGCTCGACAAGATCGATCGTAACATCCTGCGTATCCTGCAGGAGGACGGCCGCATCTCGTTCACCGAGCTGGGCGAGCGAGTCGGCCTGTCCACGACACCCTGCACCGAGCGGGTACGCCGGCTGGAGCGGGAAGGCGTGATACTGGGCTACTCGGCGCGCCTGAATCCGCAGCATCTCAAGGCCAGCCTGCTGGTCTTCGTCGAGATCAGTCTAGATTATAAATCGGGTGATATCTTTGAGGAGTTCCGCCGCTCCGTCCTGAAGCTGCCTCACGTTCTGGAGTGTCATCTGGTTTCCGGCGCATTCGACTATCTGGTCAAGGCGCGCATTTCAGAGATGGCGTCCTATCGTAAGCTTTTGGGTGACATCCTGCTCAAACTGCCCCATGTGCGGGAGTCGAAAAGCTATATCGTGATGGAAGAGGTCAAGGAGTCCCTGACGCTTCCCGTACCGGACTGAGCCAGGTCTGCACTTCCCTGGCTTGGCGCAGGCGCCTACAAACGTTTATTGTCCGACCTCAACGCTTCGCCAGGATTGTCTTTCATGGATGCAACGACCCATTCATCCACTGACCCACACGCACATGCTTCGTCTTACTACGCGGCAACGGTTAACCGAGCGCTGCAGTTCGCCCCGCTCAAGGGTGAGATTCGGGCAGATGTCTGCGTAGTAGGTGGCGGGCTCTCCGGGCTCAATACGGCTATTGAGCTAGCAGAACGTGGGTACTCGGTTGTACTGCTAGAGGCCCACCGGATCGGCTGGGGTGCTAGCGGGCGTAACGGCGGACAGCTGATCCGAGGCGTTGGCCATGATGTTGAGCAGTTTCGCCCAGTCGTTGGGGATGAGGGCGTACAGGCATTCAAGCAGATGGGGTTTGAAGCGGTAAACCTGGTACGCCAACGTATCGAGCGCTACGGCATCGAATGCGACCTTACCTGGGGTTACTGCGACCTGGCCCTGAAACCGCGTCACCTGGAAGATTTCCAGGCCGAACTGGAGGAGTTGCATCAACTAGGCTATCCCCATGCGGTTCAGCTCGTTGCACGCGACAGAATCCGCTCCGTAGTGGGTTCGGAGCGGTACCTGGGTGCGCTCATAGACTCCGGCTCCGGTCACCTGCACCCGTTGAACCTTGCCTTGGGCGAGGCCGCCGCCGCCCAGTCACTGGGGGTGCGTCTGTATGAGCAATCTGCGGTCACTCACATCGAGTATGGGTCGGAAGTATGCGTTCACACTGCGCGAGGTCAGGTGCGAGCCGAAACGCTGGTCCTCTGTTGCAACGCCTATCTCCAGGATCTGGAACCGGCCCTCTCCGGGAAGGTGCTTCCGGCAGGCAGCTACATCGTTGCAACTGAGCCACTTCCCGAAGCATTGGCCGAGGAAATCCTGCCCCATAATCGAGCCGCGTGCGATCAGCAGATTACTGTCGATTATTTTCGACTCTCACGTGATCGCCGATTGTTGTTCGGAGGCGCCTGCCACTACTCAGGCCGTGACCCCAAGGACATAGCAGGCTACATGCGCCCCAAAATGCTGAAGGTGTTTCCTCAACTCGATCGGGTCACCATCGATTTTCAGTGGGGCGGCATGATTGGAATCGGGGCCAACCGGCTTCCACAAATCGGCCGTCTCAAGGATCATCCCAACGTTTTTTATGCCCAAGCTTATGCCGGCCATGGGCTGAACGCCACGCACTTGGCAGGCCATTTGCTCGCGGAAGCCATTGCTGCCCAGTCGACAGGGTTCGACCTGTTCAACAGCGTTCCTCACGCCACGTTTCCAGGAGGGCAACGCTTCCGCTCTCCCCTGCTTGCCTTGGGTATGCTCTGGTATCGCCTGAAAGATGCCTTTCACTAAAAAGCCGCGGCAGTTACCCGGCGCGGCTTTTTGAACGCAAAGCGTTTACAGACCAGTATTCAGGCTGGTTGCTTCGTCTGCGCCAATGTGGATGTTCATGCATTGAACCGCTGCGCCTGCGGCACCCTTGCCCAGATTATCCAGACGAGCCACCAGGGTCAGACGCTCCTCATTGCCGAACACGAACAGGTCGGCGCGGTTGGTATCGTTGCAGCCCTGTACATCGAAGAATCCCTCGTCAAGATTGCCGGCATCCTCAACCGGCATGACGCGAATGAACTGCTCGCCCGCGTAATGCCTGGCGTATGCCGCCTGGATCGCCTCGGCATTGGCGCCCTGGGCCAGGTGCTTGACATGCAGAGGAATCGTCACGGCAAGCCCCTTCAGGAAACTGCCCACAATTGGACTGAATACGGGCGCCTCATCAATACGACTCTGCACCTGCATCTCAGGGAGGTGCTTATGTTCCTGGGTCATGCCGTATGGCCGTGGACTGGCCAGCTTGGGCTCATTCCCAGCCTCGTAATCGGCAATCATCTTCTTGCCACCACCGCTGTACCCCGTGAGGGAAAAAGCCGACAGTGGATAATCAGGCGGTAGAAGGCCAGCCTCCACCAGAGGGCGAACCAGCAGGATAAATGCCGTGGCGTGGCAGCCGGGATTGGCAATGCGCTTGCTGGTACGGATTTTTTCACGCTGCCCAGCGGCCAGCTCAGGCAGACCATAGGTCCAGCTGCTATCGGTACGAAACGCCGTGCTTGCATCGATGATGCAGGTGTTGGGGTTATCCACCAGCGCCACGGCTTCGCGAGACGCAGCATCGGGCAGACACAGAAAGGCTACATCCGCTGCGTTGAGGAAACGAGCACGCTCGGCTGGATCCTTACGCTTGTCATCGGCGATACGTAGCAGCTCGATGTCATCGCGGCCGGACAGATAATCGAGCAGACGCAACCCTGTGGTGCCTTCCTGCCCGTCAACGAATACTTTGAACGTCATGACTTGCCCTCATGCAAAACGCGCCGGCCAGGCGTTGTATGAAACGGACCTAACAGCCGCAATGGAACATGCATTGTAGCCAGACCCTACTGTTTGACGCAGCCCTATTGCCAAACAGTTATCGGCCTGATGATCGGATCAGCATGCTTCATTGCCCTGC
This sequence comes from Pseudomonas sp. LTJR-52, assembly GCF_003691465.1. Lineage (NCBI taxonomy): Bacteria > Pseudomonadati > Pseudomonadota > Gammaproteobacteria > Pseudomonadales > Pseudomonadaceae > Pseudomonas > Pseudomonas sp. LTJR-52. The sequence goes on along the minus strand of NZ_CP033105.1, from coordinate 688,372 downwards.
TGGGTGCGCTTTTTACCGGTACAGCAGGCTGCGTCACGAGGCTGTATCTCCTTCATTTCAACGTGTTGTGTCTGGAGAACAGTGGTGGTTGAAGCCACAGTAAAATGCCGTCCTGAACCTGGATATTGCCATGCGACACCTGCCTGCGCTGCCCTCTCTCAGATCAATCCATTTGTCTGTTCATGGTTGTCATTGGCTGGCACGCTGTGCCCTGGGTGTATTACGCGCCGTCTACTGTATGCTGCAGAAATGGCAGCAGAACGCCAAAACGCGAAGACAGCTGGCTTTTTTGAACGACCGTGAACTAGCGGACATCGGTCTGACCAAAACTGAGCAACAATGCGAGCTGAACAAGCCGTTCTGGCGCTAGTCTTGTAAGGACGGTACATACCGCGCCTTATTGTTCAGGAGAGATTCATGACCCGTTTGCACCTGCTGGGCGCTGCTGCCCTGCTCAGCCTGTCCACTGCTGCGTCAGCATCCAGTTTCTTTGTGACCACCGACATGATCGTCGACGCCATTGATGCGACGTCCGACGCCACATCCGGTATCACCCATTCCATTCGTGACGACAAGATCGTCCTGGCTGCACGTGACGATGCCGCCAGCTTTGTGGCCACCGAAGGCGGCATTCGCGGCGTACGCCTGGAAGCGGCCCTGGATCGTATCCGTGCCCTGCAACCGCAGCTCGAGGCAAGCGACGCTCAACTGGCCCAGGCCATTCTCACGTTGTAAGTCCATCGGAACGGCACCTCTGGTATCAGCGGTGCCGTTCCGTTAGCCTTGGCCTGTAGTTTTTCTTGAAAGAGTTACCCTACCTGCCTATGCGCCTGCGTTATCTGTTCATTCTAGGCATTGCCGTTACGACCACGCCCGCCTTCGCGTTCGATCCCACTACAGGATTTATTGTTCGCAGCCTCTATGTCACCAGCAAGGTGACGTCCGCTCCGTTCGATAACAAAGTAGTACGTGACGCACGTGACGATGCGGCATTATTTGTTGCCAGCGGCGGGGCTCAGCGTAGCGTTGAGCTTGAATCCGCCTTACGTTGGCTGCGTTCACATAATCCAACGCTGACCGCCAGCGATGAGGAACTGGCTGAGGCCATCCTCGCTCAATAAGCTGCTTTACCGTTCCGTTCAGGAGATTTTCCATGCGTCGTTCCTTATTTCTTGCAGCCGCGCTAGTTCTGGGTACGTCCAGCGCCGCGCACGCTCATACCGTTGTGGCGACCAGCAACATCATCGTGCGTGCGCTGGATCGCAGTATCGATTTCACTTCCGATACCACGACCTCCATCCGTGACATGAAAGTGGTGCAGGAAGCCCGTGGCGATGCGGCCAGCTTCGTTGCATCCGATGGAGACATCCGAGGCGCTCAATTGGAAGCGGCCTTCATGACCCTGCGTGAGCGTCTGCCGGAAGCACGCCAGGCCAGTGATATCGAACTTGCCCAGGCGATCCTTGCACTGTGAAACCTGCCCTTCGCCGAGCGCTCCTAGGAAAGCTCGGCCGCCTCGCCAGACCAAGCCTTCTCTGCACCGCGTTTATCGCCTGGCTAGGGGCCGGTAACGCTCACGCGGCGCTGAGCCTGCATCTGGACGACCACTCATTGTCGCCAGAGCAGGCCCAGGCCACCCAGCAGTTACTCAACGAGGCACTAGGCAAGCTGCCTCCCCGCTTCAAGCAAGCATTGGATGAGGATATCTCCGTCCGTTGGAGCCAGGACCTTGAGTCGCAGGCATACGGTCGCGCAGACCGTCGCACCCTGCTGCTCAATGAGCGCCTGCTACCGGCATTGACCGACGGCAGCGATGCTCATATTCAAACCGGTCGCCCCCATGGCACCCAGCGAGAAGAAATGCTGGCGACCGTTCTGCATGAGCTTACTCATTTTTATGACCGGGAGCGGGCCTGGACTCCAGCTGAGCGCAAGGAAATAATCGCTTGTAGTACCCTGGCCTCCTCGACCAAATCTGCTGACCTGCCTATCCATTGCCAGGGCCAGGCCGGTCGCCGCTACACCTTGTCCGATGATCCCCGCCTGCTGGATCTGGCTGGCTGGCAGGTCAAGGTCAAAAAGCATGGCGCCCGCGAGAGTCGCAACAATTTCATTGCACGCAGCCCCGATATCTATGAGGTGACCAACCCTCGTGAGTTCGTGGCAGTGAACATGGAGTACTTCCTGCTGGATCCCAGCTACGCTTGCCGTCGCCCGGCCCTGGCGCGCTATTTCACCGAGCACTTTGGTTGGTCTCCTCCTCACGATACCTGCTCCAGCAAACTACCCTATCTGAACGCGGGCAGTGACTTTGGCAAGACCCCGCTAGGCTGGCTTGATCCTGAGCGCGTCTACGAGGTGGACTATCTGTTCGCCGAGGGTAACGAGCATGTCATGAGCCGCTGGGGACACAGCATGCTGCGCCTTGTCGTGTGCGCCCCCGGACGTCCGCGTGGCCCCGACTGTCGCCTGGACTTGCAGGAGCATCTTGTGCTGTCGTTCCGGGCCTTCGTCAACGATGTACAGATCTCCAATTGGGATGGCTTGACCGGTTCCTATCCTTCCCGGTTGTTCGTGCTTCCGCTGGCTCAGGTAGTCGAGGAATACACCAAGATCGAGCTGCGCGGCTTGCAATCCGTTCCGCTCAAACTCAGCCGCCAGGAAATTGCCGATCTCCTGGAGCGGACCGCTCAAACCCACTGGGGTTATGACGGGCATTATTACTTTGTCTCTAATAACTGTGCCGTCGAGACCTTCAAGCTCCTGCATGACAGCGTACCGCGTCTGCAACAGACTCCGCTCGACAGCATTACGCCAATCGGCCTGCTGGACGCCCTGCGGATAGAGAGCGTTGCCGATACCTCCGTATTGAACGATCAACGTGAAGCCTTGCGCCTGGGTTATCGATTCGACTCCTTCCGGGACCGCTTCCAATCCATGTTCAAGGTTGCTCGTGATCGGCTTAACCTACCTCAGCAGAAAGTCGAAGACTGGCTTGAGCTGGAGCCACGGCAGCGCCGCGAATGGTTCGACCGAGCCGACCTGCGTGCCAGTGCCGCGTTGCTGTTGCTGGAACAGGCGGCGCTCAGACGCGAGCTGCTCCGCGCCCAGAATGAGCTCAAGGATCGCTACCTGGGCCAAAATGGCGTTCAGGAGAAGGCTCGCTTCAGCAAGGCGGGCGATGCGCTGCAGCAACTGCTGGCCGATAGCGGCTACCTCAGCCGTCCGTCAGAGCTGCTGGGAGCAGGCGGCTACGGCCTTCCTCAGCCGGGCGAGTGGGAAAAGCTGACTGCCGAGAGTCAGCGTCGCCAAGCGCATCTGCTCAGCCTGCGCGAAACCCTCAATACGGAAGTGCGTTCTCTACTGGACAGCAAGATCCAAAACGGCCTTGATGACACCGAAGCCAACCTCAAGCATTTGGGTGATCACCTGAGAGCCTTGCACAAGGCTTCGGGAGGACTGGAGCTGCCATGAGGCAGCTCTCTATTTTTCGCGTCATTCACAAGTACTGGGAACTGCTAATATTGTCCGTGCCTTGATCTATAACGATAAGAAACCAACTGGCTGCGCCCTCTGTGACTACCATCCTTCTCGCTCTCTGGCCGCTGTTCGCCCTCATCGTGGCGGGGTACTGGATGCGCCAAAAAGGCTTTCCTGGCGACGCGTTCTGGCCCGCAGCGGACCGACTCAATTACTTCATTCTTTTTCCATCGCTTCTGTTCAATAATCTCGCTACAGCACCACTTGATGACCCCGCTCTGGCGCATCTGGCGCTGGCGGCCCTGGCGGGGCTGGGTGCTTTATGGATTGCCCTATTGCTTGCCAGACGTTTTTACCACTGGCCCGCCGAGCGGTTCGGCGTCATTGCCCAGGGCACCCTGCGCTTCAATACCTACCTGGGGCTAGCAACCGTAGGCAGTCTACTGGGCAAATCAGGCCTGGGGCAGGCTGCGTTACTTCTGGCCCTGATGGTGCCCACCGTAAATGTCATGTCGGTTTGGGCACTGAAAGCCGAGCGCAGCGCTCGCTTGGGTGAGTTGTTATTACCCGTCCTACGCAATCCCCTTATTCTGGCCTGCGCAGCAGGCGCGCTGGTGAATCTGCTGGGATGGGGGCTGCCCTTTGGCACTGATCGGCTACTGGGGCTTCTGGCAGCAACCAGCTTGCCTCTAGGACTTTTCTGCGTAGGCGCCGCCCTGAAACTTCAACAGATCGCCGGCGAATGGCGAGCCATTGGCACCATGACACTGTTCCGCCTGCTGGCATGCCCTCTCCTGGCAGGGTTGATCGCTTACCTTCTAGGCCTGCCACCTCATGAGAGGCTTCTGCTCGTTCTGTTTTTCTCGCTGCCTACCGCACCGACCGCTTATGCATTGACCCGCCAGCTGGGTGGGGACAGCGCGCTCATGGCAGGTGTGATCACATTGCAGACACTTGTGGCTGCGTTCACATTACCACTGGTGATTTCGCTGCTGGGGGGCAGCCTCCCGCAAGGTTCATGAAAGCTTGCCCGGTTAGGATCAATTATCCAAAGGGTTAATGGCCCACTTATGGCAATGCCATGACGTGCACCTGCGGTACTAACAAAAACAAAGGATTAACTCCATGATTCGCTTGTCCCCAGCAGCGGCCCCCGCCGCTCCATGCCTCTCCATACGCTACTCGTGAGCCCTGAATCGCGCTTCGGTCGTTTCTTCACCTTTCACGCGTAACCGTTGGAGTTTCCCATGTTGACATTCCTTGGCTTCGCCATGGTCGTGACCTTCATGTTCCTGATCATGACCAAGCGGCTCACCCCTCTCATTGCGCTTACTATGGTCCCGATTCTCTTTGCCGTACTGGCATGGGCGTTGGGTAATCACTTTGCCAGCCTTGGGCATATCCAGCTCAATTCGCTCGGCCCCATGATGCTGGATGGATTGCGCACACTGGCGCCTACTGGCGTGATGCTGCTGTTCGCCATCCTCTACTTCGCCATCATGATCGATACCGGCCTGTTCGATCCGGCAGTTCGCTGGATTCTGAAGCTGGTGAAAGGCGACCCGCTCAAGGTTGCCATCGGTACGGTCTTCCTGACCCTGGTGGTATCGCTCGACGGTGACGGTTCGACGACTTACATGATCTGCGTGGCAGCCATGTTCCCGCTGTACAAGCGTCTGGGTATGAATCCGCTGATCATGACGTGCCTGATGCTGCTGTCCAGTGGCGTCATGAACCTTACGCCTTGGGGTGGCCCGACGGCACGCGCAGCCAGTGCGCTGCACGTAGACCCGGCAGATGTTTTTGTCCCGATGATCCCTGCCATGCTGGCTAGTATTGTCTGGCTGTTTGTCCTGGCCTATCTCTATGGACGTCGTGAACGGGCGCGCCTGGGCATTCTGGAAATCCATGAAAGCGAAGGTGCCAAGGTTACCGTTTCTCAGTGCGAAGAAGCCCGCCGTCCTCATCTGCGCTGGTTCAACGGTCTTTTGACCCTGGCCCTAATGGCAGCGCTGGTCAAAGGCATTCTGCCCATGCCAGTGCTATTCATGATTGCCTTCGGCATCGCCATGACTATCAACTACCGTAATATTGATCTGCAAAAACAGCGTGTTGCCGCTCATGCGGAAAATGTTCTTGCGGTAGTTTCACTGATTTTCGCCGCCGGGATCTTCACAGGCATCCTGTCAGGCACCGGCATGGTGGACGCTATGTCCAAAAGCCTTTTGGCCGTTATTCCAGAAGCGCTTGGCCCGTATATGGCCGTCATCACTGCGCTAGTAAGCATGCCGTTTACCTTTTTCATCTCCAACGATGCGTTCTACTTTGGCGTACTGCCCGTATTGGCCGAAGCAGCTGGTCACTACGGTATCGCTCCAGTGGAAATTGCTCGTGCGTCCATCGTAGGCCAACCGGTGCATCTCCTAAGCCCATTGGTCCCTTCGACCTACCTGCTGGTGGGTTTGGCTAAAGTAGAGTTTGGCGATCATCAACGCTTTACTTTGAAGTGGGCAGTCGTGACATGTCTGGCTATGCTGGTAACAGCTTTGTTACTAGGTGTGTTTCCGCTGTTCAGTGGTGCCTGAACTAACGAAATTTTCACATTTACCTGATTAATTTTGTCGGTTTGTTTTCGGTACTCGTCGTACCGACGTTAATGAAGAGGAATTGGAATGGAGTGGCTGACAAGCCCGGAAATCTGGGTGGCTTTCTTTACCCTGACGGCCCTGGAAATCGTATTGGGTATCGACAACATCATCATGATCTCGATCCTGGTGAGCCGTATGCCCAAGGCGATGCAACCACGCACACGTTTCTTCGGCCTGGCACTGGCCATGGTGACACGGATCCTGCTGTTGCTCTCGATCACTTGGGTGATGCGCCTGACGGCCGATCTGTTCCATGTGTTTGGCCAAGGCATCTCCGGGCGCGACCTCATTCTGTTCTTTGGTGGCCTGTTCCTCCTGTACAAGAGCAGTACCGAGATCTATCACGGCCTGGAAGGTGAAGAGGAAGAAAGCGACGAGCCCAAGGGCAAGGGCGGCAGCTTTATCTCTACCATCGTCCAGATCGCGATCATCGACATCGTGTTCTCGCTGGACTCGGTCATTACGGCAGTGGGTATGGTGCAACATGTACCAGTGATGGTTGCGGCGATCATTGTTGCAGTACTGGTGATGATGCTGGCAGCGGGTGGTATCAGCAGCTTCATCGACAAGCACCCTAGCCTGAAGATGCTCGCACTGTCCTTCCTGATTGTAGTAGGTACTGTGCTGATCGCTGAGAGTTTTGAGATTCACGTACCCAAGGGCTATGTCTACTTCGCCATGGCGTTCTCGCTGGCAGTGGAAGCCATCAATATCCGCATGCGTACCGCAGCCGCCCGCAAGAAGGCCCAGCAAGGGCATCCTGTGAAACTGCGTAAGAATACGCCGTAAGCCCTACGGCAGTGAAAGCCCCGGTTTACCGGGGCTTTTTTATAGCTTCCTTTCACTAGGCATAAAAAAGCCCACCCGCCTTTCAGCGAGTGGGCTTTTCAGTCATGCGGTCGGGTTATTACACCTTGCTGCGCTCGTAACGCTTACGATCGTTTTCGTTGAGCAGCTTCTTGCGCAGACGAATCGACTTCGGGGTTACTTCAACCAACTCATCTTCAGCGATGAATTCCAGGGCCTGTTCAAGGGTGAACTTGATTGGCGGAACCAGGGCGATAACCTCGTCCTTGCCGGAAGCACGCATGTTGTCGAGCTTCTTGCCCTTGGTGGGGTTGAGCACGAGGTCGTTGTCACGGCTGTTGATACCACACAGCTGGCCTTCATAAATTTCATCACCAGGCGCGAGGAACAGCTTGCCGCGGCTCTGCAGAGTTTCCAGCGAGTACGTCAGTGCAGTACCGGTAGCCATGGACACCAGTACGCCGTTCTGGCGGTTGGTGACTTCACCCGCCTTGATCGGGCCATAGTGGCTGAAGGTCGAGGTCAGGATGCCAGTACCCGAGGTCAGAGTCAGGAAGTTGTTACGGAAACCGATCAGACCACGTGCCGGAATGGTGTACTCCAGACGAACACGGCCTTTTCCGTCAGGGATCATGTTGCTCAGATCGCCCTTACGCAGACCCATTTGCTCCATCACGGGGCCCTGATGCTGCTCTTCGATGTCGATAGTGACGTTCTCGTACGGCTCCTGCTTTTCGCCGTTTTCGTTCTCGATGATCACCACCTCTGGACGGCCTACCGCCAGTTCGAAGCCTTCACGGCGCATGTTCTCGATCAGTACCGACAGGTGCAGCTCACCACGGCCAGAAACCTTGAACTTTTCAGGAGATTCGCCCTGCTCAACACGCAGTGCCACGTTGTGCAGCAGCTCCTTGTCCAGACGGTCCTTGATGTTACGGCTGGTCACGAACTTGCCTTCTTTGCCAGCGAACGGCGAGTCATTGACCTGGAAGGTCATCGAAACGGTCGGCTGGTCAACGGTCAGCGGAGGCAGCGCCTCGACGGTCTGCTGGTCGCACAGGGTATCGGAAATGAACAGCTCGTCCATGCCGCTGACGCAAACGATGTCACCGGCCTGCGCCTCAGGAACCTCGACACGCTGCAGACCGTGGTGACCCATGATCTTCAGAATGCGGCCGTTACGCTTCTTGCCATCGGCACCGATAGCGGTTACCGGAGTGTTGGCCTTGATAGTACCGCGTGCGATACGGCCAATGCCGATCACGCCAAGGAAGCTGCTGTAGTCCAGCTGGGAGATCTGCATCTGGAACGGGCCGTTCACGTCGACCTGGGGAGCCGGTACGTGGTCAATGATGGCCTGGAACACGGCATCCATGTTGTCGTCCATCTTCTCGTAGTCCATGCCGGCAATGCCGTTCAGGGCGCTGGCGTAGACGATCGGGAAATCCAGCTGCTCATCAGTGGCGCCCAGGTTGTCGAACAGGTCGAAGATCTGGTCGATAACCCAATCAGGACGCGCGCCCGGACGGTCGATCTTGTTCACGATCACGATCGGACGCAGGCCCGCCTTGAACGCCTTCTGGGTCACGAAACGGGTCTGAGGCATGGGGCCGTCTTGCGCGTCCACAACCAGCAGTACGGAGTCAACCATCGACATTACACGCTCTACTTCACCGCCGAAGTCAGCGTGACCGGGTGTATCCACGATGTTGATATTATAGCCGTTCCACTTGATCGCCGTGTTCTTGGCCAGGATGGTAATACCACGCTCTCTTTCCTGGTCGTTGGAGTCCATGACGCGCTCGCCTTCGGCTTCCTTGCGGTCCAGCGTACCGGACAGCTTCAGCAGCTTGTCTACCAGCGTGGTCTTGCCATGGTCAACGTGGGCGATGATGGCGATATTACGAAGATTCTCGATCACTTTTTCAGTCTCGTTATCAAGTTGAGCCGGGCCGCAGCGGCTGATCACAGCAAGCCCGACACGACATTCAGCAAAATTCATTCAAGCCCAAAGGGCATTTAATCCAGAGAAACAAAGGCGCCAATGAGATCTGCGCCTACGAGCAGCCCGACAGGCCTGCCCTCAATCCCGGTCGGGAGGGCGATGGCGAATGCTGCCGCCAAACAGCCCGGGCTGTTTAGTCCGGGCGATAAACACGTACATTCGCATGCCCCTCATTGAGCAAATGATGAGCATGCAGGCGGCTCATGACACCTTTGTCACAGTAGAGAAGGTACTGGCGACTCTCGTCCAGTTCCTTGAATCGATTGCTCAGTGCAAAGAATGGCATAGCCTGCACTTCGACACCGTCCACGGCCAGAGGATCATCCTCCTGACTATCTGGGTGACGAATGTCGAGCACGATCTGACCAGGCAGCGCCTGGCTGACTTCCTCAACCTTCAAATCCTTGCCAAGCTCGTCGATCACCTTGTCGACTGTCATCATCGTAGCGCGCTCAAGGGCTGCGTCCAGGATGGCCATGTCGAATTTGGTTTCTTCGTGCTCGATACGGTAGCCCTTGGCCTTGGTCGTCGGGTTCACCGAAATCACGCCGCAGTACTCCGGCATGTGCTTGGCAAATGCCGCCGTGCCGATCTGTTCGGCCGTGTCGATGATGTCCTGCTTGTGACTGGCCAGCAGTGGACGCAGCACCAGCGTATCGGTGACACGGTCGATTACGGCCAGGTTGGGCAGGGTCTGGCTGGAAACCTGCGAGATCGCCTCGCCCGTGACCAGCGCATCGATGTCCAGGCGCTCAGCCATGCGGCTGGCTGCGCGCAGCATCATGCGCTTGAGGATGACGCCCATCTGGCTGTCATCCACCTTGGTCAGGATCTCGCCGACCACCTCTTCGAACGGCACGCTGATAAACAGCACGCGCTGGGAACGGCCGAATTTCTCCCACAGATAATGGGCAACCTCCATAACGCCCAATTCATGAGCACGCCCACCCAGATTGAAGAAGCAGAAATGACTGACCAGGCCGCGACGCATCATTTGGTAGGCGGCAACGGTTGAGTCGTAACCACCGGACATGAGCACCAGCACCTGTTCGAGAGCACCCAGTGGATACCCTCCCAGACCGTCGTGCTGCCGATCAATCACGAACAGGCGGTCATGGCGGATCTCGATGCGTGCAAGCACCTCGGGATCCTTGAGGGAAATCCCCGCACCGCCACAGCGCTGGCGCAGTCCGCCCCCGACGTAGCGCTCTACGTCCATGGAGCTGAAATCATGTTTGCCGGCCCGCTTGCAGCGCAAGGAGAATACCTTGCCGCGAATGCGCTCACCGAAATGCTGGATGCATTTGTCGAGAATATCTTCGAAGTCGCCCAGCGGGTATTCATGGACCTCCAGGAAATGACCGATCCCTGGCGTGCAGGTCAGGCGCTCGATCATCTCGCGCAGAACCTTCGGCTCGGTTTGCTGTGTTTCGACTTCCAGATTATCCCACTCACCCTCCACCGTCAGGTTCGGGTCCAGATCTCTCAAGACCACCCGGATATTCTTCGCCAGCTGGCGAATGAAACGCTTGCGCACCGGACGACTTTTGATAGTGATTTCCGGAAAGACTTTGACGATGAGCTTCATGAAATTTTAAAGAAGAGCGGAAACGACGAGAAAAGGTCGACAAGTATAGCTCAAACTGAAAGTTCTGACTTCCATTGGTCTAAATACATAAAAGCACCAATTTGGTGCTATAAAAAATATAAAGCACGCTTTTGGTGCTTAGTGGTCTATTCCAGAAGCACCATTAACGGCCAAGGCCTAGTGTTAGTGCGGCCTTGTCCATTACAGGGCACTGGCACGCTACTTGCTCCCTTGTGAGGCAGTAGCCCTTAGGCGAGGATAGGGCTCTTCTGAAAGCGCAACCGTTTTCAGAAGTGCCCTTGCTACGGGTACACCTGATCCTGGGAGTTACGCCAACCGCTCCCAGCCTCAATCCCTCTGGAGGAAAACATGTCGAAGGCGGTTCAACTGATCAAAGAAAACGACGTGAAGTGGATAGACCTGCGCTTCACGGACACCAAGGGAAAGCAGCAGCACGTTACTATGCCCGCTCGCGACGCCCTCGATGAAGACTTCTTCGAACACGGCAAAATGTTCGACGGCTCCTCCATTGCTGGCTGGAAAGGTATCGAAGCTTCCGACATGATCCTAATGCCGGACGACAGCACCGCCGTGCTGGATCCGTTCACTGAAGAGCCGACCGTAATCCTGGTCTGCGACATCATCGAACCGTCCACCATGCAGCCTTATGAGCGCGATCCCCGTGCTATTGCCAAGGCCGCTGAAGAGTATCTGAAGTCCACCGGTATCGGTGACACTGTATTCGTAGGTCCAGAGCCCGAATTCTTCATCTTCGACGAAGTGAAGTTCAAGTCTGACATCTCCGGCTCCATGTTCAAGATCTTTTCCGAGCAGGCATCCTGGAACACTGACGCTGATTTCGAAAGCGGCAACAAGGGCCACCGTCCAGGCGTCAAGGGCGGTTACTTCCCGGTTCCGCCGGTCGACCATGACCACGAAATCCGTACGGCCATGTGTAATGCGCTGGAAGAGATGGGTCTGGTTGTTGAAGTTCACCACCATGAAGTGGCGACTGCCGGCCAGAACGAGATTGGCGTGAAGTTCAACACGCTGGTAGCCAAGGCGGACGAAGTCCAGACGCTGAAGTACTGCGTACACAACGTCGCTGATGCCTACGGCAAGACCGTAACCTTCATGCCGAAGCCGCTGTATGGCGATAACGGCTCGGGCATGCACGTTCACATGTCTATCTCCAAGGAAGGCAAGAATACGTTCGCAGGCGAAGGCTATGCCGGCCTGTCCGATACTGCCCTGTACTTCATCGGCGGCATCATCAAGCATGGCAAGGCCCTGAACGGCTTTACCAACCCGTCCACCAACTCCTATAAGCGTCTGGTTCCCGGCTTTGAAGCACCGGTCATGTTGGCCTACTCGGCTCGCAACCGTTCCGCCTCGATCCGTATCCCCTACGTTTCCAGCCCGAAAGCCCGCCGTATCGAAGCGCGCTTCCCGGACCCGGCGGCCAACCCTTACCTGTGCTTCGCTGCACTGCTGATGGCGGGCCTGGATGGTATCCAGAACAAGATTCACCCTGGCGATGCTGCCGACAAGAACCTGTACGACCTGCCGCCAGAAGAGGCCAAGCAGATCCCGCAGGTATGTGGCAGCCTGAAGGAAGCACTGGAGTCCCTGGACGCTGACCGCGCGTTCCTGACCAAGGGTGGCGTCTTCACTGATGAGTTCATCGATACCTATATCGAACTCAAGAGCGAAGAAGAGATCAAGGTTCGCACCTTCGTTCACCCGCTGGAATACGACCTGTACTACAGCGTCTAAGCCACCGGTTGTACAGCAGAGGCCTCCTTCGGGAGGCCTTTTGCTTATGGGCGCTTGTCATAAGGGCCTGTCAGTGCAACGCTTATGACTTACCTCTTTCTTCATGTGACGCCAGTGTCACCCTAGGAACAGATATGCGCCTGCTGTTCGCCAGCCTAGTGCTTGCCATGACCTTGCCTGTTCACGCCGAAATCTATCGTTCGGTAGGCCCGAATGGCCAAACAGTCTTCAGCGACCAGCCGCCAGCGAATGCGCCTGCCGAACGGGTCGAACTGCAGCGCCCCAACACCGTGAAAGCCGAGACGCCGGCGTCGACCGCGTCCTCTCCGTCCCCGCCCGATACGGGCGCAGCCACGAGTCAGCCTTATCAAACCCTGCGCCTGGATGCGCCTGACGATGAAGCGCTACGAGCGAACAATGGCACTTTTTCCATCAGCGCGACCATAACGCCTGCCCTGTCGCCCGGACATGAACTTCGCCTGCTGGTGGATGGGCAACCTTATGGTGAGCCGACCCGAGCACCTTTTTTTCATCTGACTAACATAGACCGTGGCACACACAGCCTGGCCATAGAGGTGGTCGAAGGTACACGTGTCGTACAACAGAGCGAGCCCGTTGAGATCACGGTGCAACGCATCAGCCTCAACAGTCCGAGTCGTTGATCCTTACCAATGCGCTTCATTTATCTGCTTGTACTACTCTTCCTGACGCAGCCGACCTTTGCAGCCGTGTACACCTACACCGATGCCGAAGGTAACCGCATCTTCACAGATAGCCCTCCAAAGGGCATCAAGGCCAACCCTGTCACGATTCAGCCTTCCAACAGCATGCCGTCGCCTGCTGCACCACGCACGATCAAGCTGTCACCCTCTAATCCGGATATTCGTAAACCGGTGCAGCCATCCGCCCCACCGCCACCTGCTCAGATCGCGTCCTACCAGATGCTGCGCATTCTTGTACCGGAGCCGGACGCTACGATTCGGAGCAATGCCGGTGAGCTGATCGTAACAGCCACCAGCGATCCAGAACTGATGCCTACTCATTTCTACCGGCTGATTCTGGACGGCCAACCCGCAGGAGCCCCTGGGCGCAGTCCGGTATTTCCACTTGAAAACCTGGATCGGGGCACGCATCAGATCGCTGTGGAGATCGTTACGGAAGGCGGCGTCGTCGTCGAGCGTACACCCAGCCAACCTTTCCATATGAAGCGCATGTCGCTGTCTCAGCGGCGTCTGGCCAACCCCTGCAAGGACGGTGAGTGGGGCATTCGTCCCGAATGTCCGCTTTCTGAAAAACCCGAAGAAGAATAAAGCGCTAGCCCCCTATGCACCATATAAGTGCAATACTGTAGGCCGCACCAAAACGAGACATCCTGAGTAGCCAGAAAACAGCTTAAGGCTACGTGCAGTGCACAGGTTATGGGCTTGCCCTAACACAGGGCAGCCTATTTACGTAGCTTGGTTTGTTTCTTGCATTTTCATGGGTCGTCACATCAAAGCTGATTCGCCATGCCTACGGAAATGATGCATCGTCTGCTGCTGGATAACCTTACGACGGCAGTCATTCTACTCAACGCCGAGCTGCGCCTTGAGTATATGAATCCGGCAGCTGAAATGCTGTTGGCTGTCAGCGGTCAGCGTAGCCACGGTCAATTCATCAGTGAATTGTTCACCGAGTCGCCGGAAGCGCTCCAGGCCCTTCGTCAGGCAGTGGAGCACTCGCACCCGTTTACCAAGCGTGAAGCACTGCTGGTGTCCACTACAGGCAACAACCTGACGGTGGATTATGCTGTTACGCCTGTGCTCAGCCCTTCTACTACCTACCTGTTGCTGGAGGTGCACCCTAGGGACCGTCTCCTGCGGATTACCAAAGAGGAAGCCCAGCTTTCCAAACAGGAAACGACCAAACTGCTGGTTCGCGGGCTTGCCCATGAGATCAAGAATCCCCTTGGAGGTATCCGTGGCGCTGCGCAACTCCTCTCTCGGGAGTTACCGGACGAGTCCCTGAAGGATTACACGAACGTCATCATTGAGGAGTCTGACCGCCTGCGCAACCTAGTGGATCGCATGCTCGGCTCCAACAAGCTGCCCAAACTGGCACGTACCAATATTCATGAGGTGCTAGAGCGTGTTTGCAGTCTGGTGGATGCCGAAAGCCAGGGTGGTATCTCTCTGGTACGAGATTACGATCCGAGCATTCCGGACCTCCTTATCGACAAGGAGCAGTTGATCCAGGCAGTCCTTAATATTGTGCGAAACGCCATGCAGGCCATTTCCGAACACAATGAGCTGCGCCTGGGGCGTATCACGCTGCGGACGCGTGCGCTCCGCCAGTTCACTATTGCCCATATTCGCCATCGGTTGGTGTGCAAGGTCGAAATCATCGATAACGGCCCGGGTATTCCTGCCGACATGCAGGAAACCATCTTCTATCCGATGGTCAGCGGTCGCCCAGACGGGACCGGTCTGGGCTTGGCCATCACGCAAAACATCATTTCTCAGCACCAAGGCCTTATCGAGTGCCTGAGTCAACCTGGACACACTGCCTTCAGTATTTTCCTGCCGTTGGATAAGGAGCCTTTATGAGCCGTTCGGAGACCGTCTGGATCGTCGACGACGACCGTTCCATTCGCTGGGTACTAGAAAAGGCCCTTCAGCAGGAAGGCATGACGACCGTTGCCTTTGAGAATGCGGACAGCGTCATGAATCGGCTCGGCCGCCAGCAGCCGGATGTCATCATTTCCGATATTCGCATGCCTGGCGCCAGTGGCCTGGACTTGTTGTCACGCATTCGGGAGGTTCACCCTCGTCTGCCTGTGATCATCATGACGGCACATTCGGATCTCGACAGCGCTGTCGCCTCCTATCAAGGGGGCGCGTTTGAATACCTGCCCAAGCCGTTCGACGTCGACGAGGCCGTCGCGTTGGTCAAGCGCGCCGGCCAGCATGCCCAGGAACAGCAGGGATTTGAGGAGCCCGCTCACCTGACGCGAACGCCGGAAATCATTGGTGAAGCGCCGGCAATGCAGGAGGTGTTTCGCGCCATCGGCCGGCTCTCCCATTCCAACATTACGGTTCTGATCAATGGCGAGTCGGGCACAGGCAAAGAGCTGGTTGCCCATGCCCTGCACCGCCACAGCCCGCGCGCGGCTGCGCCTTTCATCGCGCTGAACATGGCAGCCATTCCCAAGGACTTGATGGAGTCCGAGCTGTTCGGCCACGAAAAAGGGGCCTTCACAGGCGCGGCCAACCAGCGTCGAGGCCGTTTCGAGCAGGCCGATGGCGGAACCCTGTTTCTCGATGAGATCGGGGACATGCCAGCCGATACCCAGACGCGCCTGCTGCGGGTCTTGGCTGATGGTGAGTTCTATCGCGTAGGGGGCCATACTCCAGTCAAGGTGGATGTCCGCATCATTGCCGCAACCCACCAGAACCTGGAGGGTCTGGTCCGGGATGGCAAGTTTCGCGAGGACCTGTTTCACCGCCTCAACGTGATTCGTATCCACATCCCTCGTCTGGCTGATCGCCGGGAGGATATTCCAGCACTGGCCCGGCATTTCCTGGCAAGAGCGGCGCAAGAGCTGGCGGTAGAACCCAAGACGCTAAGACCGGAAACCGAGGAGTACATGAAGGGCCTGTCCTGGCAAGGTAACGTCCGGCAACTGGAAAATACCTGTCGCTGGATCACGGTGATGGCGTCCAGCCGGGAGGTATTGATCGATGACCTGCCGCCGGAACTCCTCAGCCAGCCGCAGGATGCGCAACCCGCTGCCAACTGGGAACAAGCCCTGCGTCACTGGGCGGATCAGGCATTGACTCGTGGACAGTCAAGCCTTCTGGACAGCGCCGTGCCTGCTTTTGAGCGAATCATGATCGAGACCGCGCTCAAGCATACCGCCGGCCGCCGTCGTGATGCCGCGGTTCTCCTGGGCTGGGGACGCAACACGCTGACCCGGAAGATCAAAGAGCTGGGCATGAAAGTCGATGGCCCCGATGAAGAGGGTGAAGACTAAGCCCTATAGGCTAAAAGGCGTCTTAAACGGCGCTTTTTTATGCCTGAACTTTTCGTCCAGAAAATTATGAAAAGTTGGCACGCCGCCTGCTATGTACTTGGTAACCAACCTTTTTGGGGACCTCGGTACAGGCAGGCTGGGGAATCCCCTTTTTATTTCAAGACCACCTTCGGGTGGTCTTTTTTTTGCTCTGAGATAAAAGGCTACTTCTCAGGCCTTTAAAATCAATAGGTTACAGATACAAAGCTGAAACCCTTCAATTGCACTGGCTTTACAAGAAACACAGCACCATAAAAGAAGAATTATGTTTAGCACTCAAGGCTTGCACCAAAAATGTGCATCACTTGAAATTTGCCTTAATTGTGCGCACGTTTACTGGCCAGCTGAGATCAGTGGAACCTCAATGACCAATTCCCAGTGGTCGCCTTCCTTTTTGTCCAAGTGGTCCTGAGTAGCCAGGGCTCCTCCTAGTCCAACTACAAGCACGTTGACGTCCTTGCCCTGCTGAGTGACTGACCAGGAAAAGCTGCGTGACTCTTTTGTCTTTACCTGAGCACTTTGATTGCCGCCTATCAGACTTATGTTGGGCAAACGCAGATTCAACGCGCCGTCTGGGCGATAACGCTCATACTGAAGGGACTTGTTCAAGGACAGCACCAGACGATACATAGGCCTTCCAGAGCCTTCGTCAACGTACTCTGCAGCCTGAGCCACGCGTACCTGAGGAACGATTGGCTGCCGAGGCCCTACATCGCCATGATAGATCCGGCCGACCATCAGCCCGAACAGCAGCCCGCCTAGTGACATGGCACCCAACCACACCAGGAGGCGGCGATTGCGAGTCTGTAGCTCACGGCGTAGCTCTTCAGGATCATCCACCCGTTGGAGTTCTCTTTCACGAGCAGCCTTGGCTTCGCGTACCTCGAGAAACAGACGGCGTACGGCATGAAACAGACGACTCAACATGCCTCCGTTCCGCAACCAGCCCATATCCACCGTACGAAGCAGCAGCCATTGTCGCCGGGTGGCGTTACCATACCGCTCTTTATTCCTGTGTTAGCTACCATGTTTGACGTCATTCTGTTCGAGCCGGAAATTCCGCCCAATACGGGCAATATCATTCGCTTGTGTGCCGTTACCGGCTGCCGTCTGCATCTGATCGAGCCACTTGGCTTTGCGCTTGACGACAAAAAGCTGCGTCGCGCCGGGTTGGACTACCATGAGTGGTCGACCGTGCGGTGTCACGCATCGTTGTCAGCTTGTATAGCAGATTTACAACCCCGTCGGCTGATGGCCTTTTCTACCAAAGCTACACAGTCCTATGCCGATGTCCGCTATGAAGTAGGCGATGCCCTGCTGTTTGGTCCCGAGAGCCGCGGGCTGCCAGCCGAGGTGCGTGATGCCCTTCCCCACGAGCACCTGCTACGCCTGCCCATGCTGCCGGGTCGCCGCAGCCTCAACCTCTCCAACGCGGTAGCCATTACCGTTTACGAGGGCTGGCGCCAGCTGGGCTTTTTCATGCCGGAATAAATCATTGCGGTATAAAAAAACGCCCCGAAGGGCGTTTTTTCTACAGCGTAGATCAGGCCTGACCTGCAGTCTGCATGCGCGACAGCTCTTGAGCGTACAGCGCATCGAAGTTCACCGGCGACAGCATCAGCGCCGGGAAGGAACCACGCACGACCATGCTGTCCAGTGTTTCACGTGCATAAGGGAACAGGATGTTCGGGCAGAAGGCGCCCAGCGCATGACTCATGGAAGAGGCATCCAGACCCTTGATCAGGAAGATACCGGCCTGTTGTACTTCAGCAACAAAAGCGGTGTCTTCACCATTCTTCACCGTTACGGTCAGCGTGAGGACGACTTCGTAGAAATCTTCGTTCAGCGCCTTCTGGCGGGTGGATAGATCCAGGTTGACGTTTGGCTGCCAGTCCTGACGGAAGATGTCCGGGCTCTTGGGCGCCTCGAAAGACAGGTCGCGAATATAGATACGTTGCAGGGAGAACTGAGCGCCTTCTTCAGTCTGCTGCGCTCCGTTTAGGTTATCAGTCATGACAGAACCTTATTGTTTATCGGTTAATTCAGGCAGAGAGGAGCGGGTCGAGACGGCCTGAGCGCTCGAGCGCATACAGATCGTCGCAGCCACCCACATGGGTTTCGCCAATCCAGATCTGCGGAACACTGGTCCGGCCGGCCTTGCGTGTCATTTCACTGCGCACTGCAGGCTGGCCATCGACGGCAATTTCTTGGTACTTCACACCTTTACTGTCGAGCAGGTGCTTGGCTCGATGGCAGTAAGGACACCAGGCACTGGTGTAGATGATGACTTCAGGCATGAGAGTACCTCCTGTCCGACAATTAGTTTTTCACGAGCGGCAGGTTTTCCCCACGCCAGGTAGAGAGACCTCCCGTCAGCCGGGCCGTAGTGAATCCGGCCTGTTGTAGCGGCGTACAGGCAGCGCCGGCCTGCTGACCATTGCTGTCGACAACGATAAGGGTCTTATCCTTGTGCTTCTCCAGTTGGGACAGGCTGCTGGCCAGTTTGTCCTGAGGAATGTTCACTGCACCGACGATATGACCAGTAGCGAACTCCTTCTTCGGACGAATGTCCAGCACAATGCCCTGCTCTGTATTGAGAAGCTTGGTCAGCTCCGCCGTTGACAGGCTGCGCCCGCTACGACGTGTCTCGTGTATCAGCAGAAGGATCAAGAGCACCAACAAGGCGCCAACAAGCAAGTAATGGTGAGTGGCGAACTCGATCAGCCGGGAAACGAATTGCATGGCACGAAGTATCCGGAGTCAAAAAATGCTGGCCAGTATACACACGCGACCTCATGCACCATACCCTGCATGCGTGGCGTCGCTAGGCGTTTGGCAGTTACACTTCAGATAACCGTTGCCTTTCGAAACAGCGCTAACAAGAGTCCGAAATCATGGCATTCACACCCAAACCTCTGGTCCTGATCATCCTCGACGGCTTTGGCCACAGCGAGGAAACCAAGCACAATGCCATTTATGCGGCAAAAAAGCCGGTCTGGGATCGCCTGCTGGCGACACAGCCCCATGGTCTGATCTCCGGCTCCGGCATGGATGTGGGCCTGCCTGACGGCCAGATGGGCAACTCCGAGGTAGGACACATGAACCTGGGAGCCGGCCGTGTGGTGTATCAGGATTTCACCCGTATTACCAAGGCCATCCGCGATGGCGAGTTCTTCGAGAATCCGGTCATTGGCGAAGCCGTCGACAAGGCAGTCGGCGCAGGCAAGGCCGTCCATATCCTGGGCCTGATGTCCGATGGCGGCGTCCATAGCCACCAAGACCATCTGGTTGCCATGGCAGAGCTGGCGGCCAAGCGTGGCGCCGAGAAGATCTACCTGCACGCCTTCCTCGACGGTCGCGATACACCGCCCAGGAGCGCCCAGAGCTCGATCGATCTGCTAGACGCCACCTTTGCCCGCCTGGGCAAAGGTCGTATCGTGTCGCTGATTGGCCGCTATTTCTCCATGGACCGCGACAATCGCTGGGACCGCGTATCCGCTGCGTATAACCTCATTACGGACGGCACCGCGGAATACCATGCGGCAACGGCCACCGAAGGCCTCAACGCAGCGTACGAGCGCGGCGAGAGCGATGAATTCGTCAAAGCAACGACCGTCGGGACTCCCGTCAAGGTGGAAGACGGTGACGCCGTGGTCTTCATGAACTTCCGTGCTGACCGCGCCCGTGAACTGTCCCGTGCGTTTGTCGAGCCGGACTTCAAGGAATTCCCCCGTACCCGGACGCTAAACCTGGCAGGCTATGTCATGCTGACCCAATATGCTGCCAGCATTCCTGCACCCAGTGCCTTTGCCCCGGAAAGTCTGAACAATGTCCTGGGTGAATACCTAGCCAAGAACGGCAAGACTCAGCTGCGGATTGCCGAAACCGAGAAATATGCGCACGTCACGTTCTTTTTCTCGGGCGGTCGGGAAGAACCCTTCGAGGGCGAGGAACGTATCCTGATCCCCTCCCCCAAGGTTGCCACCTATGACATGCAGCCTGAAATGAGCGCCCCGGAAGTTACCGACAAGATTGTCGATGCGATTGAAAACCAGCGCTACGACGTCATCATCGCCAACTATGCCAATGGCGACATGGTGGGCCATACCGGTGTATTCGAGGCGGCAGTCAAAGCAGTGGAATGTCTGGACGCCTGCATGGGACGCATTGTGGAAGCGCTGGACAAGGTCGGCGGCGAGGCCATCATTACGGCGGACCACGGCAATGTCGAGCAGATGGAAGATGAATCCACGGGTCAGGCGCATACTGCGCATACCACCGAGCCGGTTCCGTTCGTTTATGTAGGCAAGCGCTCCGTTCACATTCGTGAAGGCGGTGTACTGGCCGATGTAGCGCCCACCTTGCTGACGCTTATGGGTATGGAGCAACCCAAGGAGATGACCGGTCGTACGATCGTTACCGTGAATTAAATATCACGGCCTGCTCATTTACCCGATTGGTAGTATCGTTGTGTCCCTGAGGACTCAGCGGTACTTCTGATCATCAACCAATAAAAGAGCACCTAGTCATCTACGGCTCGTCTCGCCGTTTTTTTTGCTAGCCGCCCCGTGCATACTAGGGCGCTTCCTCATGGGATATTTGTTACTCGATGCTTCGCGCCCTTACCCTCGTTCTTCTTGCATGCCTGCTTACTCCGGCCGTGGCCGATCAGCGCGAGGATACCCAGCGCCAGTTGGAAGCCACCAAGCGTGATATCGCCGAATTACAGAAGCTCTTGCAAGGCATCCAGACCGAAAAGTCCGGCGTGCAAAAGCAGCTCAAATCGACCGAAACGGAGATGGGCGACCTGGAAAAGCAGGTCAAGGATCTCCAGGATCAGTTGGATCAAGGTCAGGAGAAGCTGAAGAAGCTAGATGACCAGAAAAAAAAACTCGATCAGTCACGCCTTGAGCAACAAAAACTGATCGCTATTCAGATTCGTGCCGCTTATCAAAGCGGCCGTCAGGAATACCTGAAGTTGCTCCTCAATCAGGAGCAACCGGAAAAGGTCAGTCGCACCCTGACCTACTATAACTATGTCAATCAGGCCCGCCTCGACCAACTCGCGACATTCAACGACACCCTGAAACAGCTAGCCGGGGTAGAGAGTGACATTCGTAACGAGCAATCGCAGCTGACCGCTCAGCAAGCCGCTTTGCAGGAGCGGCAGGACAAGCTGGCCGAAGTCCGCAAGGCACGCCAGGAGACCCTGGCCAAGCTGAACAGCGACTACTCCGACCGCAACCGTGCGCTGCAATCGCGTGAGCAGGATCAGGCAGAGCTCGGCAAGGTCCTGAAAACCATTGAAGAAACACTGGCCCGCCAGGCCCGTGAGGCCGAGCAGGCTCGCCAGCGCGCACTGGCACAGGCGCGGGAAGCGGAAGAGCGTAGTCGCGCAAGCAGCAAAACGACACGGCCAACGAACACACCGGGCCTTGCGGTGTCTAGTTCTGCACCAGGCTTTGGCGGTCCGTTTGCCAGCGCACAAGGCAAGCTGCCTTGGCCTGTGAACGGTCGCCTGCTGGCACGCTTTGGCAGTCCGCGTGGCGATGACCCGCGCGCCAAATGGGATGGTGTACTGATTTCAGCCAGCGCAGGCACCCAGGTACACGCTATTCATGCGGGCCGGGTAGTGTTTGCCGACTGGTTACGAGGAGCCGGACAGCTGGTGATCATTGATCACGGCAACGGCTATCTCAGTTTATACGGGCATAATCAAAGCTTGTTAAAGAGTGCAGGTGATCAGGTCAAGGCGGGCGATGCGATTGCAACCGTCGGGACCAGCGGAGGTCAGGACACCCCTGCCCTCTATTTCGCCATACGTCAGAAGGGTCGTCCGTCGGATCCGCTTACCTGGTGCCGTGCCCAGGGTTAGTGCCGGACACATTAGGAGCTACGCATGCCGCATTGCTTTCGTCTCACCGCCTTGGCTTTCTCGCTGATAGGGCTGAGTGGCGTTTCAACCGCCTGGGCCCAGCAACAGACGCCAGGAGAAGTGCCCGCCGCGGTGACTCCGGTTGATGGGACAGCAGCGCCACTCAACAGCGCCCCGCTTCCACTCGAAGAGCTGCGTACGTTCGCCGAAGTGATGGATCGTATCAAGGCGGCCTATGTCGAGCCGGTGGATGACAAAACTCTGCTCGAAAACGCCATCAAGGGCATGCTGAGCAACCTGGACCCGCATTCGGCATACCTTGAACCCAAGGATTTTGCAGAGCTTCAGGAAACCACCAGCGGCGAATTTGGTGGTCTGGGGATTGAAGTGGGTCAGGAGGACGGTTTCGTAAAAGTGGTCTCCCCTATTGATGACACGCCGGCTGCCAAGGCCGGTATCCAGCCGGGAGACCTGATCGTCAAGATCGATGGCCAGCCCACCAAGGGTCAGTCCATCAGCCAGTCCGTGGACAAGATGCGCGGCAAGATTGGCAGTCCAATTACCCTGACTATCGTACGCGGCGGTGGTCGCCCCTTCGATGTCAAGCTCAACCGGGCCGTCATCAAGGTCAAGAGCGTCAAGGCGCAACTGCTGGAGCCTAACTACGGCCTGCTGCGCATTTCGCAGTTCCAGGTAAACACGGGCGATGAAGTAACAAAGGCCTTCCAGCAGCTTCGCAAAGAGAACAAGGGCAATAAGCTCAACGGCCTGGTGCTCGACCTGCGAAACAACCCCGGCGGCGTCTTGCAGGCCGCTGTCGAGGTTGCAGATGCCTTTATGACCAAGGGTCTGATCGTCTATACAAAGGGTCGCATCCAGAACTCCGAGCTGAGCTTCTCGGCCGACGCGGCTGACCCCAGCGAAGGTGTTCCGCTGGTCGTCCTAATCAATGGTGGCAGCGCGTCGGCGGCGGAAATCGTGGCGGGCGCTCTGCAGGATTCCAAGCGCGGAATCCTGATGGGTACGGATACGTTCGGTAAAGGCTCGGTGCAAACAGTTCTGCCGCTTAACAACGACCGCGCACTCAAATTGACCACAGCGCTGTACTTCACACCCAAGGGCCGATCCATTCAAGCGCAGGGCATCACCCCTGATGTGGCGGTCGCACCCGCCAAAGTCACCCCGGAAGACAATCCTGAGTTCTTCAAAGAAGCTGATCTGGCCGGCCACCTGGGTAATGCCAACGGCGGTCCGGACCGTCCTACCGGTAGCAAGGCGCCCAATCAGACGCCCCGCCCGCAGGATGATGACTTCCAGCTATCCCAAGCCCTCAGCCTCCTCAAAGGGCTGAGCATCACGCGCAATCAGTGATCAGGCGTTGGATTGGCTCGCTCCTGCTGCTCGCTCTGGCAGCTGGAGCCGCTGCGGCTGAGCCACCACGCCTGAGCATCGTAATCGATGACCTGGGACAAAACCTCCCCCAGGATCGTCGCGTTCTTGGTCTGCCCGGGCCGGTGACCCTGGCCATCATGCCGGGCACACTCCACGGCGCGACACTGGCTCGCGAGGCCCACAAAGCAGGCCGTACGGTCATTCTGCATCTGCCTATGGACCCTGCGGGTGGCCCCTTCGCCTGGCACCCGGAGCTTTCCGGTGAGGAGCGCCTCAAGCGCCTCGAAAACGCCTTGGCTACAGTCCCCTATGTCAGCGGGGTCAACAACCATGAAGGTAGTCGGATGACGGCTGATCGCCCGGCCATGAGCCAGCTCATGCAAACCCTGCAGGCCAAATCGCTGTTTTTCCTCGATAGCCGTACCAGTGCAGCCACGGTTGCAGCCGCCGAAGCTCAGAAGATTGGGCTGGCGAGCCTTTCCCGCGATGTATTCCTGGACAATGTAAACCAGGCTGATGCAATCGCAGCGCAATTGCAGGAAGGCGTCAGGCTGGCACGCAAGCAAGGCACGGCCGTTCTGATTGGTCATCCTCGTCCAGCCACGCTAAGCGTTCTGGAGCGCGAGCTGCCCACTTTGATCGCTAATGGCATCGAGATTATCGATGTCGAGCAGATGATTGCTCTGCGTAGCAATAGAGCCATGGCCGGTCATGGCAAGAATGGTGTGTACCGCTGAAACAAAAAACCGGAGCCCAGGCTCCGGTTTTGTTACAGGGCCCCTGAAGGGTCACAGGTAGTTATTGGTAATCTGATCGACTACGCCTTCCTTGCGCATCTCGTCCAGCGTCTTCTGTAGCTTGGCAACTACATCATCCGGCGTATCCTTGTTAACCGCCAGGTACAGGTCTGCCTCATCGATAACCAACGCGGTTTGCAGATCGGACACCCCTTCCTGTTTGGCCAGATACCGAGCCACAACATCGGTCGTTGCCCAGAAGTCGATTTCGCCCCTCTCCAGCTTGCCGACGTTTTCCTGGTCGCGAAGGGACTCGGTAAACGGAATCTTCTTGTCAGCCAGGATCTGGCTGACCGCCGAGCTCTTGTAAGTACCGATCCTGTATTTGTTCGCACCTTCCAGGCTGGTCAGTTTGATGGTGCTGGCGGTGGTCGACACCAAGACTTTACGCGTCTTGCCGAGGGGCCCTACCCATTTGAACTGCGACTCGCGGGCAGGTGTACGAGACGTGGAGAACAGCGCGTAATTGGGGTTTTCCAGCGTCAGGTTATAAAGTCTGTCCCAAGGGAAACGCAGGGAAAGGGAGTACTTGATTCCGGCGCGCTTGAACATCTCACGGACGATATCCGTGCTGATGCCGTCGATCCCATCATCCTTGGCGAAATTCTTTTCGTCGACAGCCATATTGAATGGCGGGAAATTCTCAGTCAGCAGGACCATCGAGTAATTGTCGGAAACCGCAGCCTTTGCTGCGCCTGCTCCCAATAACAACCCCAACATCACCACACGCAATATCGACTTGGACATCACTTCAGCTCCTTGTTTCTTATAACTGCTATGCCACCGGCAAAGGCACAATCGAATGCTTATTTAAAGGTAATGCTCCAGGATGCGCTGGACTTCACCATCCTTGCGCATCTGCTCCAGTGCGTTTTGCAGTTTTTGCACCACATTGTCAGGTGTCTGCTTGTTCAAGGCTAAAAAGAGCTGGCTTTCGTTAAAGCGCAGAACGGTCTTGAAGTCAGTAACCCCTTGTTGACGCGCCAGAAAACGGCCCGCAGGATCGCCGGTGGCCCAGACGTCAATCTGCCCTGCCTGAAGCTTTTGAACGTTTTCCTGATCCCGCAGTGAGAGGTCTGGGTTTATGCCTTGCTTCACTAAACTTTCGGCGATCGCGTCACCTTTATAGGCGCCAATGCGCAAACCCTGACGCTTTACGTCATCCAGGCTGCCAATTTTTAGCGATGAGTCCGCACGGGCAAGCAGAATCCAGTCATCAGGTCCTATCGGCCCCACCCACTTGAAAGAATCTTCCCGCTCGGGGAGACGAGCCGTCACGAAAACGCCGTAGCCAGGCTGCTCCAGTGCGGTCTTGTAGATACGCTCCCAGGGAAAGCGGAGCGTCATCGAGTAAGCAACTCCGGCCCGCTTACAGGCCTCCCGGACGATATCCACGGCTATTCCGCTCAGGCTTTCCTCCTGTGCGAAGTTCTTGCCATCGACCGACATGTTGTAAGGGGGAAAATTTTCTGTCAGCAGATCAATACGATTGTTGGCACTGGCTGCCTGGGCGCCCCCAGCACTCACCATCAACACACTGACCCAAAACGCCATGACAACGTTGAACATGGACACGCCTCCTGCTTTGTTTTGGGCAATTTCTTTAACAGGAAGCGTGCCAAGTGTGACGCAAATCTCTATTTATCGGACCACAATACCCCGTTCAGCCATATAGGCCTTGGCTTGAGGCACGCTGTATTCTCCAAAATGGAAAATGCTGGCAGCCAATACCGCCGAGGCCTTGCCTTCCAGAATACCGGCAGCCAGGTGCTCAAGATTACCGACACCACCTGATGCGATAACAGGAATATTGATGGCCTCACTGATGGCACGTGTCACGCCAAGGTCGAACCCGCTCTTGGTGCCGTCCTGATCCATGCTGGTCAGCAGGATTTCACCCGCTCCCAAGTCCTCCATCTTGCGTGCCCAGGCAACGGCGTCCAGCCCGGTCGGCTTACGGCCACCGTGGGTAAAGATCTCCCAGCGCGGCGTTTCGCCCGGTGCCGAGACCTTCTTGGCATCGATGGCGACAACGATGCATTGCGAGCCAAAACGGTCTGCGGCTTCTCCGACGAACTCGGGCGTAAAGACTGCTGCAGTATTGATCGAGACCTTGTCTGCACCCGCATTGAGCAGGTTACGAATATCCTGCACGGTACGAACGCCACCGCCCACGGTCAGCGGAATGAACACCTGACTCGCCATACGTTCGACCGTATGCAGGGTGGTATCGCGGCCCTGGTGGCTGGCGGTGATATCCAAAAAGGTGATTTCATCTGCGCCCTGCTCATTGTAACGACGGGCAATCTCTACCGGATCTCCGGCGTCACGGATATTTTCGAATTTGACGCCCTTCACCACGCGGCCATTGTCCACGTCGAGGCAGGGAATGATTCTCTTGGCAAGTGCCATACGGTATCCCTCGTCTGTCGGCTGTCTTATGCCTGATAACGATCGCATAGGGCCTGAGCCTCTGCGACGTCCAACGTGCCTTCGTAGATCGCGCGACCGGTAATGGCACCGATGATACCGGGTGCCTTGGCATCCAGCAGATTCTGGATATCGCCCAGGTTATGGATACCGCCCGATGCGATGACAGGAATTCGGGTAGCGTTTGCCAGCGCGGCAGTAAACGGTACGTTGCATCCCTGCATCATGCCGTCACGGGCAATATCGGTGTAAACAATCGCCGAAACGCCGTCTGCCTCGAAGCGCTTGGCCAGATCGATTACCTGTACCTGACTGACTTCCGCCCAGCCATCAGTCGCCACGAAGCCGTCTTTGGCATCCAGCCCAACGATGACCTTGCCTGGAAAGGCTCGGCAGGCTTCAGCCACGAATGCTGGCTCTTTTACGGCTTTGGTGCCGATGATCACGTAGCTCACGCCAGCCTTTACATAGTGCTCGATGGTTTCCAATGAGCGGATACCGCCACCGATCTGGATAGGCAGGGAGGGATAGCGCTTGGCGATCGCGGTAACCACTTCACCATTGACCGGCTGGCCTTCGAACGCTCCATTAAGATCAACCAGGTGCAAACGACGGCAGCCGCCTTCGACCCACTTGGCCGCCATGCTTACAGGATCGTCGGAGAAAACCGTGGAATCTTCCATACGGCCCTGGCGCAGACGCACGCAGGCGCCATCTTTCAAATCAATCGCAGGAATAATCAGCATAGATCTCTACCCAAGGCATTCGGGGCGGCCTGCATGGCACAGGTTCAGCACCAGGAATGCGTTCGCTAATGGTGATAAAACGCCACGGGTTGGCTTTGCTTGCGCTCAAGCCTTGCCATGGCGGCTAGTACAGTCAGCCAGGCTTACCAGCGGCCATCCCAGGCAACGAAGTTCTGGTAGAGCTGCAAACCGCAGGTTGCGCTCTTTTCGGGATGGAATTGCGTGGCAAAGCGCGGACCGTCAGCCAAGGCGGCGGTAAAGTCCACGCCATAATGGCCTCGGCCGGCTACCTGGCGAGCGTTGGCGGCTTCGATGTAGTAGCTGTGCACAAAGTAGAAGCGGCTCTGGTCTGGAATACCATGCCAAAGCGGATGATCGAGGGTATGCGCCACCTCGTTCCATCCCATGTGCGGGACTTTAAGCTTTTCACCATTCTCTACCATATCGGCAGGGAAGCGGCGCACCCGACCGGGAAACAGGCCGATACAGTCAACACCGTTGTTTTCCTCGCTGGTTTCCATCAAGGCCTGCATACCTACACAGACACCCAGGAAGGGACGATCCTGGCTGACTTCGCGAACCAGCACATCAATGCCCAGGCGGCGGATCTCAGCCATACAATCGCGGATAGCACCTACGCCCGGCAGGACGATGCGGTCTGCCTCCCGAATGACCTGCGGATCACCCGTGACCAGCACGCGTGCGCCGCCTGAATATTCAAGCGCCTTGGCAACCGAGTGCAGGTTGCCCATGCCATAGTCGATGACTGCTACCGTCTGCATCAGAGGCACCCCTTGGTAGACGGCATCTGTCCAGCCATGCGCTCGTCCTGGCTGACTGCCATGCGCAGCGCGCGTCCAAACGCCTTGAAGACCGTCTCGATCTGGTGGTGAGTGTTGATGCCACGCAGGTTATCCACATGCAGCGTTACCTGCGCATGGTTGACGAAGCCCTGGAAAAACTCGATGAACAGATCGACGTCGAAGCCTCCGACCGTAGCCCGGGTAAACGGTACATGCCAGTGCAGACCGGGACGCCCGGAAAAATCGATGACGACCCGGGACAGGGCTTCGTCCAGTGGCACATAGGCATGTCCGTAACGGTAGATGCCTTTCTTGTCGCCAATGGCCTGGGCAAAGGCCTGACCCAGCGTGATGCCCACGTCCTCAACGGTATGGTGATCGTCGATATGCAGGTCGCCCTTGCAATGGATGTCCAGGTCGATCAACCCGTGGCGGGCGATCTGATCCAGCATGTGCTCAAGAAAGGGAACCCCGATGTCGAATCGGGCTTGCCCGGTGCCATCCAGATTGATGGATACCTTGACCTGGGTTTCCAGGGTATTGCGCTCGACGGCTGCCTTGCGTTCGGCCATTACCTGCTCCGCGAAATGAGAGGGCAAAAAAGGGTAAACAGTATAGAAGCCATAGCCAGGAAGCAGAAGCCGTGAAAGGCACCTAAACGCAAACGAGAGGAAGGATGGGACGAGTGGCGGGAAACGCGGCAGGCATTGCACCTGCCGCGAGCGGTATCTCTTAGCCGAACAGCACAGCCGTTTTGCCCAGGGTAATGAGAACACCCCATGCCAACGGAATGACGACCACAGCCCAGGCCAGAATGACCCAAGTCTTGCTGGATGGGTCAGCCGACCATTCGATCACTAGATTGTCGAAGTTGTTGTCGTTGCTCTTGGAACGCTCAACAGCCAGCTCGGCCTCGGTCATGAAGTGCTTGTCTGCCACCGGGCGTACCAGCAGGTTACAGATAAAGCCGAGGATCAGCAGGCCCGACAGGATATACAGCGTAGTGTCATAGACAGCTGCACGCGGAACCCCCAGGCCCAGCTGGTATTCACGCAGGTAGTTCACCAGCACCGGACCAAAAATACCGGCAGCGGCCCAGGCCGTTAGCAGACGACCATGGATCGCCCCCACCATCTGCGTACCGAAGAGATCCGCCAGATAAGCCGGCACGGTAGCGAAGCAGCCGCCGTACATGGACAGAATCAGGCAGAACGTGAACACGAACAGCGCTACGCTGCCCATGTGGCTGGTCCATGGAATGATCGCGTACAAGGCAAAGCCCAGCGCAAAGAACACGAAAAACGTGATCTTGCGACCGATAAAGTCCGAGAACGATGCCCAGAAGAAACGACCGCCGATGTTGAACAGACTGAGCAGGCCAGTAAAGCCGGCAGCGATCGTGGCGATCTGCGCCAGCTGATCCTTATTCAGGTCATTGAAGCGAATACCGACGTTGATCAGGCGACCACCGAATACTTCCTGCAGCATGGGCGATGCCATACCCAGGATACCGATACCAGCGGAAACGTTCAGACAGAGTACCGCCCACACCAGCCAGAACTGGGGCGTGCGCCAGGCCTTGCTGACATGCACGTGACGGCTGGTGATCATGTCATTGCCGGTCTTTTTCAGCGAAGGCGACCATCCTTCCGGACGCCAGCCAGGCGGCGGTACACGGTACGCAAGCGCGCCACCTATCATGAAGACAAAATAGACGCCGGCCAGGACCAGGAAGCACTGCCAGACACCAACATCTTCAGCTGTTGCGAAATGGCGCATCAGCATGTCGGCCAGGGGCGCACCGACCATCGCACCGCCGCCGAAGCCCATGATCGCCATGCCGGCCGCCATGCCCCGCTTGTCGGGGAACCACTTCATGAGTGTCGAAACTGGCGAAATATAGCCAAGCCCCAGCCCAATCCCCCCGATCACACCAGCCCCCAGCCAGAGCAGCCAGATGTGGTGGGTGTACACGCCCATGGCCGAGATCACCAGACCGCCGCACCACAGGAATGCCGACACGACGCCTGCCTTGCGAGGACCGGCGTGCTCCAGCCAGCTACCGAAAAAGGCAGCCGAGCAGCCTAGGAACAGGAAGAACAGGGTATACATCCAGCCTAACTGGGAGATTTTCCAGTCGCAGCCCGTGGCGAAAAGCTGATCGAAAAAGCCCATGGTGGGCGCGCAGGCAATGGGTGCATCAATGCCAACGGCACGAGACAGCGGCAACCAGAATACGGAGAACCCGTAGGCCATGCCGATACACATATGAATGGCCAGTGCTGCTGGCGGTACCAGCCAGCGGTTGAAGCCATGGGTGGCGACGATCCGTTCCTTGGATAGGAAAGCGGGACGAGCGGAAGTGCCGCTCTGTGTGAGCGTAATGCTCATGAGAAATCCCCTATATGAAGTGTTGACGACTCGCTGAAGTGTTCGCAGAAAAGACCGGGCATTCCCCAACGCACCGTTTTTTTCAAAAACGCGAACGAATTCTCCTTTAGTCGGGGCGCGACAATAGAGCGCATGGCGTGTAAATACCAGAGCACAGCACTCAATTTTTCGTGCCTACACGCCAAACGGCATTTACAGCGCGACAGAGAGTCTGAGGCCGATATCGCGCTTCTGACGTTCATCCAGCCAAAACGACCACTTGGCAGCGTTATACTCGGCCATTACTTAAGTTTTAGATAAGGACCCGTCAATGAAAGCGTTCGGAAAAGTGCTCGGCCTTGTCTTTCTTGGGCTGCTGCTGATCATCGTGGCGCTGGGCTTTGCCTTGACCCACTTGTTCGACCCCAACGATTACAAAGACGAAATCCGCCAACTTGCTCGGGACAAGGCCAACATCGAGCTGACCCTTAACGGCGATATAGGCTGGAGCCTCTTTCCATGGCTTGGCCTGCAACTTCATGATGCGACCATCGCCAGTGCCACCACACCACAAAAGCCGCTTGCCAACGTACAGCGGTTGGGCTTCTCGGTGCGCGTATTGCCGCTGCTTCGCCATGATGTCGAGATGAGTGATATTCGCGTGGACGGCCTCAACCTGACGCTGGCACGCGACGAACAAGGCCAGGCCAACTGGGAAAACATTGGCCGCCCTGCACCTGATAAAACCCCCGGTACGCCAAACGACCAACCGGCGGAGCAGCCAGCCGGCCAGGATGACACGCCACGCCGCCCACTCAAGCTGGATATCGATAGCCTGACAGTCAAGGACTCACGCCTCGATTACAGCGATGCCCGCAGCGGCGCGCATTATGCGTTCGAAGGCCTCGACCTGAGCACTGGCAGCATCCGCGAAGGTACCAATATTCCGCTGAAATTGCTGGGCACCCTCACGACCAATCAACCGCCCGTCAATGCCTCGGTGGTCTTGACTGGCGAGCTGCGCTTTGACAATGCCTTACAGCGTTACCAGCTGGACAATGCCAACCTGTCCGGCGATGCCACAGGCGAGCCCTTCGGCGGACAGCTGCTGAAATATTCAGCGGAAGGTCAACTTCTTCTGGACCGGGCCGCTCAGGTTGCTGAGTGGAACGGCCTCAAGCTGACTTTCAACCAGCTCAAGGCGCTGGGTGAACTCAAAGTGCATGACCTTGAAAAGGCACCCAAGCTTGAAGGCGGCCTGTCCATTGCACAGACCGATCTGCGTGCTTTTCTGACCAGCATTGGTGTCGCCCTGCCGGAAATGGCTGACGCCAACACGCTCAAGCAAGTT
Source organism: Pseudomonas sp. LTJR-52 (assembly GCF_003691465.1). NCBI lineage: Bacteria > Pseudomonadati > Pseudomonadota > Gammaproteobacteria > Pseudomonadales > Pseudomonadaceae > Pseudomonas > Pseudomonas sp. LTJR-52. Next base: position 656,253 of record NZ_CP033105.1, on the reverse strand, counting down.
GAGTTCAATACACGCTTGTCTGGCAGCCAGAGCAGCCTGGCGCTGGAAGACCTGAACCTTGTACTGGATGGCGGCACCTTCTCGGGTCGTATTGCCGTAGAAGACTTCGCCCGTAAAGCCTTGAGCATTGACCTCAAAGGTGATCGCCTCGACCTGGATCGCTACCTGCCCGCCAAGACGGCTGCCGCTCAGCACGAGAGCAATACGGCTCGCCAGAACGAAGTGACTGCAGCCGATGCGGTTGCCAGCCAGGGCAATTCACCGCTTCCCTCCTCCCCCACTCAGCATGCCTGGAGCAGTGAGGACATTCTTCCTGTAGAGCGGCTCAAAGCACTGGATCTGAACGCTTCGCTCAACCTGGATCACTTCGTGGTCACCAAGCTGCCTATTGATAACGCCAGCCTCAAGCTCAACGGCAAAGACGGCCTCGTCACACTGAGCGAATTGCGTGGCGACTTGTTCAGCGGTCGCTTTCAGGCCAATGGTGCCCTTGATGTTCGAGGAATCACACCCAAACTCAATGTGACCGAACGTATTGCTCAGGTACCGGTTGAAAAAATTCTCCAGGCCCAGGGCCAAAAGCCACCCGTACGGGGGGCGCTGGATCTGGATGCCAACCTGACCGCGCAAGGCAATAGCCAGAAGGCATGGATGGATAGCCTGGATGGAACGGCGCGCTTTCGTCTGAGCAATGGTGTACTGGCCAATGCCAACCTAGAGGGCCAGCTCTGCCAGGGCATCGCGCTGCTCAACAAAAAGACACTTGCCAGTGCGCATGATGGCCAGGACACTCCGTTCCGCGAGCTGAGCGGTAGTCTGACCATCAATAATGGAGTCGCCAGCAACCAGGACCTGATTGCCCGCATTCCCGGCCTGACGGCCAAGGGCAACGGTGATATCGACTTACGCGTGCTGGGCTTGGACTACCGCATTGGCGTAACCGTCGAAGGCGACAAGAGCGACATGCCCGACCCGGCCTGTCAGGTCAATGAGCGCTATACCGGCATCGAGTGGCCGTTGCATTGCCGGGGTCCGCTGGAGCTGGGCGCTAAGGCCTGCCGCCTGGATCGCGACGGCATGAGCAAGATCGTCGCCCGACTGGCGGGTGATCGACTTAATGAGAAACTGGATGAAAAGCTCGAAGACAAGGTCAGTCCCGAACTCAAAGATGCCATCAAGGGGTTATTCCACAAACGATGAATCCGGAACGCTTTTCCAGCGCAGTCCTGAACTGGTACGACATTCATGGCCGCAAGGACCTGCCCTGGCAGCAGAACATCACCCCTTATCGGGTCTGGGTCTCGGAGATCATGCTCCAGCAGACCCAGGTCAGTACAGTACTGGGCTATTTTGACCGTTTCATGCAGGCGTTTCCCGATGTCCAGCCGCTTGCCGCTGCCTCTGAAGACGAAGTACTGCACCTCTGGACGGGACTGGGGTATTACAGTCGCGCCCGAAATCTGCACAAGACGGCAAAGATTGTCGTCACCGAGCACAGCGGTGAGTTTCCACGCAGTGTCGAAGCCCTCGTGGACCTGCCAGGCATAGGCCGCTCGACGGCAGGTGCCATTGCCAGCTTGTCCATGAACATTCGCGCGCCGATTCTGGACGGCAACGTCAAGCGGGTTCTGGCGCGCTATTCGGCACAGTCCGGCTATCCCGGCGAGCCCGCCGTCGCCCGAGCGCTATGGGACGTGGCGGAGCGCTATACACCTCATATTCGTGTGGGCAACTACACTCAGGCCATGATGGACCTGGGCGCTACACTGTGCACACGCAGCAAGCCCACCTGCCTGCTCTGTCCATTGAAAGAAGGCTGCCAGGCCCATCGGCTGGGACGTGAAACGGATTTTCCCGAACCCAAGCCACGGAAGACCTTGCCGCAAAAGCGGACCCTGATGCCACTGATCATCAATGATGACAATGCCATCCTGCTCCACCGGCGTCCTTCTTCCGGGCTCTGGGGTGGTCTCTGGAGTCCACCTGAGCTCGATACGGTCGATCAGCTGGGGGCCCTGATTGAGCGCCACAGCCTGATCATGGAACAGCGTCAGGCCTTGCCTGGCCTTACACATACCTTCAGCCATTTCCAGCTCAACATCGAGCCCTGGCTGATTCATGTGGACAGCCGCAATCAATCCATGACCGAACCGGACTGGCTTTGGTATAACCTCGCCAATCCGCCACGCCTGGGGCTGGCAGCCCCGGTCAAGAAATTGCTCAAGCGCGCCGAAGAGGCGTTGAAAGGAGAAACCGTATGACCCGCACTGTCATGTGCCGCAAGCTCAAGCAAGAACTGCCTGGCCTGGATCGCCCGCCTTATCCGGGCGCCAAGGGCGAGGACATTTACCTGAATGTATCCAAGCAGGCCTGGGATGACTGGCAGAAACATCAGACCATGCTGATCAACGAGCGCCGTCTGAACATGATGAATGCCGACGACCGTAAATTCCTTCAGCAGGAAATGGATAAATTCCTTTCTGGCGAAGAGTACGCGCAAGCCGAAGGATATGTACCGCCAAGCGAATGATTTGGGGCTAGCCCTTCTGATTTTGGGCTAAACACTTAAGTCACGGTAAAAATTGAATTTTTTTTCAACTCGCGCTTGACACAAATCGTTTATAACGGTTTAATGCGCCCCGTTGCCCAGGTAGCTCAGTTGGTAGAGCAGGGGATTGAAAATCCCCGTGTCGGCGGTTCGATTCCGTCCCTGGGCACCATGATTCTAAAAGCCCGATCACTGATCGGGCTTTTTTTTGCCTGCATTTTTGTCCCGCCTCGTATCACTGCCCTGAAAGGCTTCAGCACGATTCTCTCCCGCTCGCCCAATTGCTCATCTTGGGTCTTTTATTTGACAACCTGCGGTTAAACAGCTGTAAAGCTTATACAGACCTGTAAATGGAGGAATGAATGAAGCGGCTCAAGCGATGGGTTATTTCTTTGATGGCGGGTTTAAGCCTGTGCGGCACAGCTCTGGCGGCCGACGTTCTCAAAGTGGGCGTTCAAGGCTCGCTCCCCCCGTTTAGTAGCGTTAGTGGTAACGGCAAGCTGACCGGCTTCGATGTGGATATTGCCCAGGCACTGTGTGCAGAACTCAAGGTGCAATGCCAGTTCGTGATCACCAGCTGGGATCGCATGCTGCCTTCACTGAACGCACGCAAGTTCGACGCCATCATTTCCTCAATGTCGATCACACCGGAGCGCGAGCAGCTCGTCTCCTTCACTATCCCTTACTACATGAACAGCATTCAGTTCATTGCCCCTAGGGATAAACCGTTCAGCACAGACCCCCGCGGACTCAAAGGCAAGGTTATCGGTGCCGGCCGCGCGACGCTTTCGGCAGACTGGCTCTCCAACCATCTGGGCGGTCAGGTCAACATGCGCTTCTACGACTCCCAGGAGGAAGCCAACCAGGCCCTTGCAGATGGGCGTGTGGATGCCGTATTGGGAGACCGCTTTGCGCATTACGCCTGGCTGCAGACCCCAGAGGGGCAACGCTTCGAGCTTAAAGGCGAACCCGTCCTGCAAAAGGACCGCATTGCGATAGCGGTACGCAAGAACGATCCGCTGAAGGCCCGCCTGGATGAAGCCCTCAAAGGTATTCTCGCCAACGGGACATACCAACAGATCAACGCCCGGTACTTTCCGTTCAGCCTCTACTGATCACAGCGACAGGGCGGTGCGTTATGCTTCGCCGCCCCGTTAGCCTCCGTGATCGGCATGAGTGAGACCTATCCTGCTTCCTTCCTCCAGGGCAGTGCGTTAGAAGCACGCTTCAATGCCTTGGACAGCTTCTTGATACAGCACCAGGCGCTCTGGCGACCCAAGCCGTTCACCCAGCCAACACTGCCTTGGGAGAAGGCCAACCCGGGGTTATCCTCGTGGCTTCGCGCCCGCTCACTTGAAGAGGCGGAGGCTACGCATACACATCCCCATGCACTCAAGGCCCCCTCGCCTTTTCCAGCCTGGGCCGAAGAGGCACGTCAGCTGTGCATGATCGGCGAGTTGCCCAGGCAGTACAGCGAAGCGCCTAACAGGCTGAGCGTGGACGTGCCGGGACGCAAATGGCAGCAGGTGGAGGCATTCGCTCACCACGCCTTATTCAGCAGCCCTCCCTCGCATTGGCTGGACTGGTGCTCCGGCAAAGGCCATCTAGGACGACGCCTGGGCGTCCATGGCGCTGCGTTCGACTGTCTGGAATACGATTCCTCACTGGTAGAGACAGGGCAACGTATCAGCGAGCGCCTAGGGCTTTCAGCCCATCATTATGAACAGGATGTAATGGCTGATTCTGTTACGGAAAGGCTTCAGGTCTTTCACACGCCTGTAGCGCTGCATGCGTGCGGTGATCTCCATGTGCGGTTGATGCAGGTAGCCAGCCAGACAGGCTGCCCTGCCTTGGCGTTAGCGCCCTGTTGCTATAACCGTATCAGCGGCGATGAGTACCGCCCGCTTTCCGCGAACGCCAGGCAGTCAGCGCTTCTCCTGAGCAAGGAGGACCTTGGGCTGCCCCTGTGTGAAACCGTGACCGCCGGTGCCCGGGTTCGCCGCCAGCGTGACCTTTCCATGGCCAGAAGGCTGGGATTCGACCTGCTTCAGCGAGAGATCCGCGGAATCGATGAATACCTTCCTACTCCTCCACTGGCAACCCATTGGCTGCAGTGCACCTTTCGCGACTACTGCCTGGAGCTTGCCACGCTCAAAGGCTTGCTGCCCATCCCTGAGCGCAACTGGGAGGCACTTGAGGCCGCCAGCTGGAAGCGTCTCGCCGCTGTTCGCAATCTTGAACTGGTCCGTGGGCTTTTCCGGCGGCCGCTCGAGCTCTGGCTGCTCCTTGATCGGGCGCTCTTTCTGGAGGAACAGGGCTACGAGGTCAGACTAGGCCGCTTTTGCGATCCTAGCCTGACACCCCGTAATCTGATGCTGCTGGCTGAGAAACCTTAAAGAACGGCCGGCGCGCGCCTTACAGGTCGAGCCGGCAGAATGGCTTTCTGTAATGCCACTCCAGCCGGATGCTCAAAACGCAGCCCCGTGGTTACCTTACACTCTTCGGCCAGCCGCCCCTGATCCAGCACAGCCACCCGATGGCACAGCCGCTGTACCAGGCTTAGATCGTGGGTAATCAACAGAAAGGCTGTTCCTTGCGTTTCACGTATTTCGCTGAGCATATCCAGTATCTGCACCTGAAGGACTCGATCCAGATTGGACAGCGCCTCATCCAGTACAATGAGCGAGGGGTTTGATGCCAGCGCCCGCGCAATACCGACCCGCTGGAGCTGTCCGCCACTGAGCTGGCCGGGGAGCCTGTCAGCCATGGAAGCCGCCAATCCAACCTGCTCCAACAGCTGCGCGACTCGCCGCAAACAGTCCGGCCTGGAAAGACCCATCAAGTGTCGAAGCGGTTCAGACAGACTCCAGCCAATCGAGTGGCGAGGGTTGAATGCGCTTGGTGCATCCTGGAAGACCAACTGGACACGGCGCTGAAACGTACGAAGCGCTTCACCCCGTAGCTCGGATAGCACCTCATTCCGAAAGCTGACGCGCCCGGTTAGCGGTCTTTCAAGTCCCAGCAACAGACGCGCCAATGTACTTTTACCACTGCCGCTGTTTCCCAGAAGACCAACGCTTTCCCCTTCGTCAATGTGAAAATCCACACCATGCAATACGGTCTGCAAGGGCCGCCGTGACCAGAAACCTCCCGAGCGATAGCCGTGCCCGACACCCTCAGCGCTGAGCAGCCTCATTCATAATCCTCCGCCAAGGTGAGCGCCTGATGCGCAGCCAGCAGATCACGCGCGGCAGGGCTACATGGTGCGTCAAACAATTGCTCGATAGACGTAGCCTCCACAAGGCTCCCTTCATCCATCACCAACACATCGTGGGCGCAACGGGCAACAACTCCCATGTCATGCGTTACCAGCAGAATTCCTAGACCTTTCTCTTCAACTAGTCGATCAAGTACATCCAGCACACGTGCCTGCATGAGCAGATCAAGATCCGTTGTTGGTTCATCGGCCAATAGAAAAGGGGTTTCAGCCAGCAGTGCCAACGCAATCATCATGCGCTGTAACATGCCGCCACTCATTTGAAAGGAATAAAGGTCAAGCACCTGAGAGGAAGTATTCAGGCCAACATCCACCAGGCAGGCGTCCAGACGCGCCTGGGCATCTGCACCACGGATGTTACGCAGCGCCAGCACGTCGTAAGCATGCGCCCGCATCGTCAGTACAGGATTAAAGGCAGAACGGGGATTCTGCATGATCATGGAAACCTGACGCCCCCGCAGACGCTCGCCGCCCGTCCTTTGTCCGTCGCACAGCACGTGTCCTGACACCCTTGTCACGCCTGCAGGAAGTTGATCGAGCATGCCCAGACAGGTCATGGATTTGCCAGAGCCACTGGAACCCACCAAAGCGGTAACACGCCCGGTCCTGACCGTCAGACTCAGATCCTTGACCAAGACGTGATCATTAACAGCCAGGGTCAGGCCCTGGACTTCCAATACACGACTCATCAATGCCCTCCTGTGCGCAGCGAAGGATCCAGGCGATCCCGCAACGCATCCCCAAGCAGGTTGAAGGCCATTACGGTCAGGAAAATCATAAGACCCGGCCAGAGTAAGAGTTGAGGATGCGTCCAGAGAAACTCTTTGGCGTCGTTGATCATCACGCCCCACTCCGGCGTAGGTGGGCTGACACCCAGACCGAGAAAGGACAAACCTGATACGTGCAGCATCATGTGGCCGATATCCAGCGAGGCCAGGACCATCAGTTGACCCAGCACGCTCGGCAGAATGTGGCTGACAAAGCTCTGCAGACGTGACGCACCCGCCAGACGGGATGCCAGCAGATAGTCTCGCCCACGCAGCGAGATCACCAGGCTGCGAACCATTCGGGCATACCAGGCCCAATGCGAAAGGGCGATGGCCAGGATGACATTCGAAAGCCCTGTTCCCAGCACACCAATAAAGAAGAGCGCCAGAACAAAGGTGGGTACGGTCATGAACAACTCGCCGACTCGCATCAGCACTGTGTCCAGTCGACCACCGATAAACCCGGCCACACCGCCTACGACAATGCCAAGCGTGAGGATCAGGCATAGCGTAAGCACAACCGTACCCAGGGACAAACGTGCCCCAGTAATGAGGCGCGACAGGACGTCACGACCCAGATGGTCGGTTCCCAGCCAATGTGCTTCGCTCATCCCCTGTAACCGCTGGCTCACATCGACGGCAGTCGGATCGTAGGGAGCCAACCAAGGCCCCAGCAGCGTCAAGGCGAGCAGAAGGATGACCAATACACCACCCAGCCAAGCCCCCCATGAGCGCCTCCGGGGCGCGTTCATCGTCTGTACTAGCATGCCTGTGCTCCTTCCAATCGCGTGCGAGGGTCGAGCCAGGCGTACAGTACATCCACAACCAGATTGCAGAGGACAAACAGCCCGGTCATCAACAGCGTAAAGCACTGCAATACAGGGAAGTCCCGATTGTAAACGGCACTGACCGCAAAACGGCCCAGCCCGGGCCAGGCGAAAATCGTTTCGATGACCAGCGTGCCGCCAATCAATTCACCGACATGCATCCCGATGGCTGTCACGACGGGTAGCCAGGCATTGCGCAGGATATGTCTGCGCCATACCTGCCCTTCCGGCAGCCCACGCAGGCGCGCGTACAACACGTGTCGCTGCCCGCTGGCTTCCAATAGGCTGGCACGAAGAAGTCGCGCATTGATCGATAACGACATCAGCGCCACTGCCAGTACCGGCATGACCAGATGCGCTATTCCTCCCCGCCCCATGGGAGGCAGCCATCCCAGGGTCACGGAAAACAGGGCGACCATCAGGAACGCTAACCAGAAATTGGGCATCGAGACGCCAAAAAAGGCGATAAACCGTACAAGCTGATCCGGCCAGCCACCCGGTCTGCGGGCCGCCCAGATGCCTAGCGGCAAGCTGACCAGCAAAGTGACCGCCAGAGCAGCGCCTCCTAGCTGAAGGGTGGCAGGCAGGTAATAGAGAAGATCATCCAGGACGGGCCGTCCCGTCACGAATGATGTTCCAAAATCCAGATGCAGCGCGCGCCAGAGCCACATCAAGTACTGCTCAACCAAGGGACGATCGAGCCCCAGCGTATGCCGCGCCTCCGCCAGGGCCGCATCCGTAGGCGGAATCTGGGAGAGACGCAGGTAATCCAGAGCAGGATCACCCCGCCCCATATGCAGCAGCACGAATACCAGCAGCGAAACAGCAAGCAGGATGGGTATCAGCAGGGCCAGCCGATAGGCGATATAACGCAACATAAGTTACTCTCCGCCCGGCTTCATGACCTCGAAAGGCACGTCGAAAAGAGTCGAGCCGAACTGCACGCTTTCGACTGAATCGCGGCTTACGCTGGTAGCGGTCAGGTATGAAATCGGCACGTAAACCGCTTGCTCATGCAAAGTAGTCAACACGTCCTTGTAGAGCGCCTGCCGTTTGCCCTCCTCTACCGACGCCAATATTTCACCGATCTCCTGATCAATGGCGGCCTTCATTGGCAGGCCTTTCTGTGCCTGATAATCCGCATGCCCGGCATAACGCATGGAGCTGACGAAAGAGTGCGGATCGTAGGGTGCTCCCCATGTCTCTGCGAAGATCATTCCAAAGCGACCATCACGCTGGCGCTCTACCAAAGCCCCCTCGTCCTCTCCCTTGAGAACCACATCGAAACCCAGACTACCCAGGTTGGCCTGAACAACCTCAGCCACACTCTTCTGTAGTGCATTCGCCCCATAGAAGCACAGCTCCAGGCGTAACGGCTGCCCATTCTTGTAGCGAATCTTCTCGACTGGATTCAGTATCCAGCCAGCCTGCTCCAGCGCCTCGCTCGCTTTCTCAGGAGAATAGCCATACGGCTTCAGGCCAACATCGGTATACGGCAGGTTGGTTGAGAAAAGCGTATCGGCCCTTGGTTCCAGGCCATACAGGACGTGCTTGACGATCGCATCCTTGTCGACGGCCCAATTGATGGCCTGTCGCACCGCCAGCTCATTGGTAGGCGCAAGGTTGGTATTGAGTGCAATGACCCGGGTCGCCAGAGGCGCTGAGATAGCCGTATGGTAGCCCGCCTGTTTCAAGCGAGCAAAAGTGTCGGCGGAAACCTCACCCTCGGAACCCTGGATCAGGTCAAGCTGCCCCGTTTCGAGCGCAATCGCACGCCCACTCGGGTCAGGAATGACCTTGACCAGCACCTCGTCATAGGCAGGCTTTGGGCCCCAGTAATAAGGGTTGCGGGCAAAGCGATCAAACTCGCCTCGACGACTTTCAACCAGTTGCCAGGGGCCTGTTCCTATCGGCTGTCCAGGTTGAGCATTGGGCGCTGCAAACCGCAGGGGGCGCACCTGTGCCAACTCAAGCAGGGTAGGATAATAAGGATGCTTTAAAACCAGACGCAGCGTATGGGCATCTGGCGCTTCGGCATGATCGATGGTTTCAACCAGCTCCATCCAGGCATGCCGTTTGCGATTTGCCAGAACGGCTTCGATGTTGGCTTTTGCCGCTGCCGCATCAAACGCGCTGCCATCACTGAAGCGCACGCCATCGCGCAGGATAAACGTATAGGTCCGTCCATCCGGGGATATATCCCACCGGGTCGCCAGCCAGGGCTCAACACTGCCATCGGCCCTATAGCGTACCAGTGGCTCATAGACCATCGCCTGGGCATACATCTGGTTCGGTGAATAACCGCGAGGATCAAGCGGCCCGGCATTCGTCGGCCAGGAGTAGGTAAGCACCTCAGCTTGCGCCATAACAGGCAGAACCAATCCCGCTGCCAATAGAAGCACCCCGAGCTTTCTCTTGAAGCCAAGCTGATTCACACTCCTACTCCCGTTATGCGTAGACAAGGACGGGAGAATAGTCAGGGAAGAGTATGATGTCTACGAGAAAACTTCATACTGAAGGTGATTGGTTTTTATGCAACGAGTAACGATTACGCTGGATGACGACCTGTTGGCCGCTGTTGACGATCGTGTGGCGAGCCACGGTTATCAAGGACGCTCCGAGGCCATCCGGGACCTGTTGAGAGAAGGCATGCGCGAACCCGTAGCGCAGGATCTGCCAGCCGACTCCACCTGTATCGCCACCTTGAGTTATGTCTATGACCATAATGCTCGTGAGCTCTCGAAGCGGCTGACTCGTACGTTTCATGCCCACCACGACCTTACGCTGGCTACTTTGCATGTCCATCTGGATCATGGAAGCTGCATGGAGGTCTCAGTGTTGAAGGGAACTACCGCGGAGGTCCGAGAGCTGGCACAGCATGTCACGGCAGAGCGTGGGGTACGCCATGGCAGAGCGTTCATCGTACCGATTCCCCATGCCACTCATACCCATGAGCATGACCACTAAAACCTGTGGATAACTCTGTGCGCAGTTTCTGTATAGCCTGTATGAAAAGCCCTGATACCAAGGCTCTTGGTAATTTTCAATAGGTGAATAAGAAAATTTCAGCCTTAGAAAAAAGCACTATAAAAAGGAGGCAGACCTGTCCTTATTAGGCCTTATCCATACATTGCTACTGATACTACAAAGCGATCATGGAAACAGACCTGTATCGCTCCTATCTTATCGAGAATGCAGTTGAACTCCGACGCGGCACGTTCAGATCGCATAAAGGCCATTATGCCGGCACCCATGCTGGCTATTTTGCTGGCCGCTCTGGATCAAACGATCGTGGCGGTTTCGCTGCCAGCCATCTCTGCACAGCTCAATGACACCGGACTTCTGGCCTGGGTAATATCGGGCTATATGGTTGCCATGACCGTCTCGATGCCGCTCTACGGAAAGTTTGGCGACCTGTATGGCCGACAAAAGATGATGTCGGCAGCTTTCAGCCTCTTTACGGTAGCGTCACTCGCTTGTGCGCTCGCCCAAGACATGCCCCAACTGATCCTGGCCAGACTCTTACAGGGCTTGGGTGCAGGAGGGCTGATTGCCGTAAGCCAAGCGGTCATTGGCGACGTCGTACCGCCACGCGAGCGAGGGCGTTATCAAGGCTACATCAGCAGCATGTACGCGCTGGCCAGTATTGCCGGCCCCGTATTGGGCGGCTTGATGACCGAGTATTTATCTTGGCGCTGGGTTTTCTGGATCAATTTGCCCCTTGGCATTGCCGGGCTCTTCATATGCTACCGCGTTCTAACCAGCCTTCCCGTGCCTGACCGCGAGACCCTCATTGACTATCCGGGCATTCTGCTACTGGCTACCGGCCTTACTGCGCTTTTAATGGCTACAACATTGATCGGCAAAGGAGCGCCCTTAAGCAGCGGCTATCTTCTCTGGCTTGCCGCTGCGGCAATAACAGCTTTGACATTATTCGCATACCATGAGCAGCGCGCCAGAGAACCACTTCTGCCCTTACGCCTACTCCGGAACAGAACGGCCGGGCTCTGCTGTATGCTCAACTTCCTTACCAACTTCCAGGCCATAGGGCTAACGCTGCTGATCCCCTTATGGTTTCAAGCTGGCGCCGGCCATGACATGAGCAAAGCGGCACTGCATCTGATTCCGTTTGCAGCGGGCATTCCCTTGGGTGCCTTTACCTGTGGGCGGCTGACCGCCGTGCTGGGACGTTATAAACCTCAGATCCTGGTGGGTACGCTAATCATGCCATGCGCGCTGGTAATGCTTGCCTTTATTGATCCGCGCAGCGGGTTACTGGCCGGCGGCAGTCTGTTTCTGGCAGGACTTGCAACGGGCATGCAGTTTCCCACTGCACTGGTTGCCGCCCAAAATGCTGTTCCACAGGCTGATATCGGGGTTATGTCCAGTACGATTTCGCTGTTCCGTTCACTGGGAGGTGCGGTAGGCGCCGCTGGCTTGTCCGCACTACTCTTGCTATGGCTACCCCCTATGCAGGGCCATGCGGGCTCCGTTGAAAACGTGCTGCAGACATACCTGGCTGGGTCAGCCGGTACGATCGATCCATTACGCCAAACGCTTCTTGCAACCTTTCATAAACTGTTTTTGGTATCGGCTGGGCTTTCCCTGCTCGCACTTGCCTGCGCCTTGTCTGTACCTGAGCGTCCCTTGCGCGGCCGGACCGACCAGGCAGATCGATGATCCAAGCGATACGCGGAGCGGTATATCGAGCACGCTCCATCTGAAGCACTTGAAGGAATCCAATGATCTTTCAAGCTGCAAAGACAACAACTGTCACTCAAGGTCTAACGAACAAGTTTCAAAAAGAATTCTCTAGAATTTGTAACAGATTCACAGTGACCTTTTATCCCTATGAGTACCGTTTATCGGTGTTGGCATACCTATAAAACTTGAACATCCGCCCACTTTTAACCATTAAAAGGTGATCCAATTCACCTTTTAAAACGACTATAACCACGTCTTCATCTTTTGCTCCTTGAATGAGTCGGTGACCACTTATCGAGGGCTTCAAAGTCAAGGAACCTTTGAATCTTCGGGCGGTCCTACCGACGGCTATAGTCACCGTTGAAGCATTCCCTGAGTCAGCGCGATGGAATCCTAAACACGTTCGGTTGTTATCGACTACGAATGTTCATCGATCGTTGTCCATGACTATTCGGTCCTGTTGAAGTTCGTGCATACGTTTATGCACAAGGATGGAACTATGAATTTTAAAGAACGTGGTATTTTACATTCGAATTCATCAGCGATCTCATTATCACATCGCTTGTTAGATTTAATGGTAATTTCCGGAACAGCTTATCTGGCTGGCTCCGTGATTCCTGGCGTCCCCATGAAACCTGAGCATTGGGTAATAGTATTCCTTGCTCTTTTGATATTTCATTTCCTGACAGAAATGAATCAAATGTATCTTTCATGGCGCGGCGAAAGAATATCCAATGAACTAATAAAAATATCAACTTATTGGGTATTAACATTCTCAACTGTTTTCATGGTTGATTATTTCTTCTTTAATGAATCCTTTTTAATCAGCAGTACCATGAAGGCATGGCTGGCTCTTTCATTGATTGGCCTGTGCGGATATCGGGTGCTGCTGCGCTCTGTTATGCACTCGCTGCGAAAAGCCGGTTTCAATACGCGCCGAGTAGCCATCGTAGGTGCCGACAAGATCGGTCAGCGTCTTGCCCATACAATCGACAGAGCGCCATGGATGGGCCTGCAACTGCTCGGTTTCTATGTCGAGAATCCGCTAGACCATCCCGAGCTCAACCGTAGCGAGCCCGGCTTTTCGATTCGCGGCAACCTGGAACAGCTGGTAGACGATGCGCGCGCCGGTTATATCGACAAGGTCTATATCACCTTGAGCATGGCGCACCAGGAGCACATCAACTGGCTGGTGCAAGAACTCAGCGATACGACCGCTTCGGTCTACATCATTCCTGACGTCTTCATGTTCCACCTGCTCCATGCCCGTAGCGAAAGCATTGATGGTTTGCCCAGCATTAGTATCTTCGATACGCCAATGGATGGTGCTAGCCTTATCGTCAAGCGCATCGAGGACATCGTTCTGTCCCTGATCATTCTGTCGATCATTTCCATTCCCATGCTGGTTATCGCCATTGGTATCAAGCTGTCCTCTCCTGGCCCGGTATTTTTCCGCCAGAAGCGTTATGGCATGGACGGTAAGCCGATCGAAGTCTGGAAATTCCGTAGCATGAAGGTCATGGAGAATGGCGAGAAGGTGACGCAGGCGACCAAGAACGATAGCCGCATCACACCCTTTGGCTCGTTCCTACGACGCACGTCACTCGATGAGCTTCCCCAGTTCATTAACGTACTGCGTGGTGAGATGTCGATCGTAGGCCCACGACCCCATGCGGTTGCTCACAACGAACAGTACCGCAAGCTGGTTCAAGGCTACATGCTGCGCCACAAGGTCAAGCCCGGTATTACAGGGTGGGCCCAGGTCAACGGCTGGCGTGGTGAGACGGATACCCTGGACAAGATGCAGAAGCGCATCGAGTTCGACCTGGACTACATCCACCACTGGTCCTTCTGGTGGGACGTCAAGATCATCTTCCTGACCCTCTTCAAGGGTTTCATCAACAAGAACGCTTACTGAGAACTGCTGCCGGACCTGACGACCGAAAAGTGATTCAGGCCGGCAACAGCTGAACTTTCTAAGGTAGAGATGTCAGAGCTTGCCTGATCGAATCCCAGTAGGAGTTCAGATGCGGAAGACATGTCAGGGTGAGCTCCAGATACGATTGGTAAATGCCATCAAGAGCATCTGATTTCCCGTCTGGAAGAGTTTTCATGATTAAGTCAGTTTTAGTGGTTTGCGTTGGAAATATTTGCAGAAGTCCAATGGCCGAAACGCTTCTAAGGGAAGGCCTGAAAGGGCGGAATATAGAAGTCAGTTCAGCGGGTATTGGTGCATTGGTAGGCCGCCCTATGGATAGTACGGCTCAAGAAGTACTAAGAGAAAACGGACTTGAGCTATCGACACATAAAGCTCGCCAGGTTGATGCAGAAATGCTTCGGAAGGCAGACCTTATTTTGACGATGGAAGAATTTCATTCTCGTTCTGTTGAAAGTATGGCGCCAGAAATCAAAGGGAGAGTTTTTCTGATTGGTAAATGGGTAAATAACCGTGAGGTACCCGATCCATACCGCCTCTCAAAAGAAATGTTCAAAGAAGTACATATACTTTTAGCAAAATGCGTAGATAGCTGGCTTCCATACATTAGATAAGGGGAAGAAGGAATTTCATGACCACGATGCCTCGTTTTACGGCCACTGAAGTTAAGAACGATACCGATATTAATTTCTCAGCACTGTTTGGAATCCTCGTTGATTACAAATGGCAGCTTCTTTCTATTATCGGTATCTTCACTTTCCTCGGTATTGCTTATGCCATGCTGGCTACGCCCATGTATGCATCCAATGCAATGCTGCAGATCGAAGAAAAGAAAGGTGTAACACGCCTGACTGATCAAACATCCGGCATGCCACCGCCACTTCCGGAGGCAGTGACTGAGATCGAGTTGCTCAAATCCCGTCTGGTGATTGGCAACGCGGTCAAGAATCTGCACCTGGATGTTGTCGTAACGCCCAAGTACTTCCCTATTTTTGGTGGCTATGTCGCTCGTCATTTCAAAGCTGAAAGCGAAGACGAAGTTGCCTCCCCTGTTCTGGGCCTGAACAGCTTTGCCTGGGGCGGTGAGGATGTAGAAGTCGCTGAGCTGCGCGTCCCCGACAGCGCCCAGGACAAGCCTATGACACTGAAAGTCGAAGAAAACCAGAGCTTCACGGTTTTCGATGCCGACAATCAGATTCTGCTGCACGGCACTGTCAACCAGCCTGTCGAGCAGGATGGCTATTTCATCCAGGTCAGCAAGCTGCAAGCACGTCCCGGTACTGAATTCACAGTCATGAAGAAGCGACTGTCTAGAACAATTCAGGAATACCAAGGCCGCATCAGCGCAGGCGAGCGTGGCAAGCAGTCAGGCATCCTGTCTGTTGCCCTGCAGGACTCTGATCCTCTGCGTGCTCAACGCATTGTTCAGGAAGTGATCGATCTGTACGTTGCTCAGAACATTGACCGCAACGCAGCAGAATCGACTCAGAGCCTTGAGTTCCTGCGTAGCCAGATTCCTTCTGTCAAGAAAGAACTGGAAGACGCGCAGCGTGCGCTGAACGAATACCAGACCAACCGCCGCTCTGTTGATATCGACAGCGAGACCAAGGGTGTTCTGGATCAGATCGTTTCGCTGGATGGCCAGATTTCCGAGCTGAACCTTAAGCGTGTTGAGATGAGCCGCAAGTTCACCACTCAGCACCCGGCATTCCAGGCCGTACTCGGCCAGCTGCGCCAGCTTGAAGTTGAAAAGGACAAGCTTGAGAAGCGCGTAGGCAATCTGCCTTCTACTCAGCAAGAGCTGCTCCGTCTCAAGCGTGACGTTGACGTGACCAGCCAGACCTACACCTTGATGATGAACAAGGTGCAGGAGCTTGATGTTATCCGTGCTGGTACTGTCGGCAGCGTGCGTATCATCGATAATGCAAACGCGAACATTGATGATCCTGCAAGCCCCAACAAGCCGCTGATCGTAGTTGCTGCACTGGTTCTGGGCTGCCTGCTGGGCCTGGCCGTTATCTATACCCGCCATACCCTCAAGCGCGGTATTGAAACACCTGAAGCCATCGAGCAGTTGGGTCTGCCGGTTTATGCTTCGATTCCGTACAGCCGCAACCAGTCCGAATCCGAAAAGCTCTTTGGCCGCGGCTCCCGCAAGATTGGCGAATCGGCGCTGCTGTCCATCGCTCATCCTACGGACCTGAGTACCGAGGCGCTGCGTAGCCTGCGGACCAGCCTGCACTTTGCGATGATCGAGGCTAAGAACAACATTCTGATGATCTCCGGCCCAAGCCCGGATGTCGGTAAGTCCTTCGTTTCGTCCAACCTGGCAGCTGTTATTGCCGAGTCGGGTCAGCGCGTTCTGCTGATCGACGGGGACATGCGCAAGGGCTACATGCACAAGATCTTCAATGTGAAGCAGAAAGACGGTCTATCCGACCTGCTGAGCAATCGCATTGCAATCAACGATGCCATCAAGAAGACCGAAGTCGACATGCTTGATTTCATGTCTTGTGGCCAGTTCCCGCCAAACCCTTCCGAACTGTTGATGAGCCATCGCTTTACCACTGTTCTGAAGCAGCTCGGCGACCTGTATGACATCGTGATCATCGATACTCCGCCGATCCTGGCCGTAACCGAAGCCGCCATCATTGGCGCCCATGTAGGTACCAGCCTGATCGTCGCCCGCTTCGGCATGAACAGTGCCAAGGAGCTGGAGGCTACCAAGCGTCGCTTTGATCTCAATGGTGTACCGCTCAAGGGTGTGATCCTGAACGCTGTAGAGCGCAAGGCTTCCAACTATTCCTCTTACGGTAACTATCAGTACGCCTATGAGAGACCAAGCAAGAGCTGAAGCCTGTTATAGGCAGCAGCGCTTGCAAACATGGAATGGGACTAAAAAGCACCATGCATAGCATGAGAAAGCTTCAATTGAACGATGAAGCATAAAAGTCCACAGGTAGGAGCTCTTTTGAGCTCCTACGTTATTTCAAGGCTTTTGACCGTTTCAGATCAGTAAATTGATTTTCTAGGCTAAAGGGATATCGAAATGAACGTTGCAATGGTGCTGAATTACAAGGCTCCGCAAGAAAGCATTTCCTGCGCTGAAAGTATTCTTAATTTTTGTAAGACAATCGACCATGTCGTCCTGATAGATAACGACTCCAAGGACGGCTCTTACGAAACGATGAAACAATGGAAAGAAACCCATAACGTAGACCGGGTTTCCGTTATCGCCAGCCCTGTTAACAGCGGCTATGCCGGTGGTAACAACTTTGGAATGAAATGGGCACGCGAACAATTCAAGGTTGAGAACTTCTGGATTCTCAACAACGACGCCTATGTTAAAGACGATGCCTTTAAACCGTTACTGGATAAAATCACGGCTGACAAGAACACCATTGCCGGTTCGGTCATTCTGAGTTCTCAAACAGGAAAGATCGAATGCTATGGTGGCGGGATCATGTATCCCCTGCTAGGCAAATCCAAGCTTCTCGGCAAAGGGCTTTCCATTGATGAGATCGGCCAGCTCAACCGTGAGCCGGACTACATCATGGGCTGCAGCCTGGCCTTCAACGCCGAGATACTGGATAAGGTTGGCTACATGGACGAATCCTACTTCATGTACTCCGAAGAAGTGGATTGGCAGCACCAGGCGAAAAAGCACGGTATTGCACTGTATGTCGCACCGGATAGCCAGCTCTATCACTATGGTTCGATGAGTTCAGGCGGAAAGTCCGAGTTTTACTACTACTTCCGCAACCGTGCAGCCACTCGCTTCAACAAGAAGTTCTATGGCTCACCGTATGCACTCATGTCTGCGGTTTTACTCTCCGGCATAACCGTGTTGAAGGAATACAAGAGTCCAAAGCTGGCCTGGTCTGGTATCAAGGGCGCGTTCAAAGGGGCAACAATGCATGTCTAATGGAGTAGTAAGCCAGGCATTCGGTATCGACTTTTTCCTGGGCACCAAGGATGAGCTACTGAAGCATATTTCAGCCAGCCTGAAAAAACCTTACACCTATATCGTTACGCCGAACATTGATCACGTTGTCCAGTTCCAGGAAAACGAAAATCTGCAAAAGGCGTATCGCACCGCTGACAAGCGTGTCTGTGATAGCCGTATCCTGTCGCCCTTGCTCAAATCCCTGGGCGTTGAGATCAAGGAAGTGATCACGGGCAGCGACCTTACGGTCTCGCTTCTGAAGAAAGCCGACCAGGAAGACTTGTCCATTACGCTGATTGGCTCGGAAGAAAAGGACGTGGTAAAGCTCAAGGCTATGTATCCACGTATCCGGCTGAATCACTACAACCCTCCGATGGGCTTTATCAACAAGCCTGACGAAGTGCAGAAGTGCCTCGACTTCATCTATGCCAACCCTTCAGACCTCATTTTTTACGCGGTTGGTGCGCCACGGCAGGAAATGTTGGCCAGCATGGTCGATGCTACCAAGCGTACAGGCGTTGGCCTTTGCATCGGGGCCTCGATTCTGTTTGCTACCGGCAGCCTGAAGCGAGCGCCGGTCTGGATGCAGAAAGCCCGTATCGAGTGGCTGCATAGAATGCTATCGGAGCCCCAGCGTCTGGTGCGTCGCTATGTTCATGACGCCACCCATATTCTTCCTATCTATCTCAAAGAAAGATCAGGAAGACGAAGCAGTGAAGAAGTAAATTAATCGATTGCGACTGCATTTTTTGGCCAGTCTGAGGACAGGGAAGACAGCCATGCTGGATGGAATGCAACGTTACGCTGGATGGGAAGCGATATGAGAGCAGTAAGCAAAAGCGGTGCCTACTTCATATTATTAATTTTCGTCTTCGTATTACATTTTGGTATTTTCGAAGAAACCCCCCATAACCCGATTGGCATCTTGTATGTCAGCGAGTTGTATCTGGTTATTTGTCTGGCGTTTACAGCCTTCTATGTACTGGCGTCCGTGGGAAAAGAGCAAAAGGATTTGAAAATCCTTTTAACTTATTGCGCCTACTCGTCGGTTATCTTCATTCTGCTGCCAGCGATTTTCTCGAATCTTTACTATGGGCAACCATTGATATACGGGATCATCGAAGAGCGTCGCATACTGTATTGCTTCACTTTTTCCGTCATGCTTTACCTCGCCCGGAACATGAGTGCTGCCCAATTTGAAAAGGCATTCCTGTTTGTAGGTTTCATGGCGTGCATTCTGGCCTGGATGTTCAAGTTCTCCGTATTGCCGGACCTGCGGGACAAGGTGGCGTCCTTCGACCGGCCAGACCGCTCCTCAATCGGTGCACTGGCGCAGTGCCTGGCTTATTTCTATTGCATTCAGGTATGGAACAAAGGGATATCGCCCATTGATGGCTCGCCCAGGTCCAAGACGCCTTATATTGTGTTCGCCTGTTTCATTTTGCTGACTCTGGTCTTTGCAACACAAACGCGCCAGCTGATCTTTCTGTCCCTTTGCTTCACGCTGCTTTGCCTGAAGAGCAAGTCGGTTATCTGGATCGTGGTATCGGGTATTTTGGTTTCTCCTCTCTACCTGTTCCCGGATCTGCTGAAAGAGCTGGGACTCAATCTTGATTTCTATGCCGAATCGCTCGAAAACGGTCCAACCGATAATGTCCGTGAGCAAACCATCGGTTATATCTTCGGCCATTTGCATGCGAATAACTGGTTACCTAGTGGCTCCTTGTCCCTGATGTGGAACAATGGCTTTATCCCTCACTTTGGCGAGTACTTCTTCCTTTCCGACGTTGGGATATTCGGTACGCTGTTCAGATTCGGCTTCCTGGCCTTCCTGATCGTCCCACTGACCCTGTTCTGCTATTACTACTTCGCCAAGCGCTTACACAGGGATACCAGCTTCACCGTTACCGCCCTGCTGGCGTATATGGTGATCTGGCCGCTTCAGGGTATCTTCGAATATATGCAGGCAACGATTGCGTTCCTGCTCGTGATCCAGGCACTCAAGGCCTACCACCGAAACGTGGAGAGCCCAGCGCTGGATTCGTATGTTGAAGAACACCCACTGATGCAGCCCAGCTTTAGATAGCCCCCTCCCCTGCATGTCTGTCCGACCAGGGCAGACATGCCTTTCTGCAAAAGAGCCCCCCATGACAATGCTGAAAAACAGCACCTGGAATATTCTGGGTGTAGTCATTCCAAGCCTTATCGCACTCCCTACCATGGGTGTTCTTTCTCGAAAGTTAGGTATCGAGCAATTCGGCCTGTTTACACTGGCGTTTGCTATTGTCGGTTATGCCACCATTTTTGACGCGGGACTTACACGCGCCGTCATACGAGCCGTGGCTATGCACCATGGCAATGTCGAAAAGAATAAATCCGTTATCGCGACCGCTACCTATGCTGTGGTCGGTCTGAGCGCACTCGCGGTGCTCTTGTTATGGCTGGGCGCAGGAGAACTCGTTTCCCTGCTACACGTTTCGGCAGAAAACGTTGACGTTGCGGTGGCTGGCTTCAAGTGGCTAAGCCTTTCGATACCGCCCTTTCTACTTACCATGATCTGGTTTTCCTATCTGGAAGGAAACGAACGGTTTGCAGAATTCAACCTGTTACGCACCATCACCAACTCCATTCTGGCTGTTTCCCCCCTGGTAGCCGTGCTGGTCGATGAGTCTTTTACCGCGACGGCAATAGGGCTTGTCATCGCCCGCCTTATTTCGATGGCCGTGGCGTTCATTCCATGTTGGCGAGAATTTCCGCCGGGCTTTTACCGATTTGAAAAGAGCGTTTTCAAGGAACTCTTTGCGTTTGGCAGCTGGATGACTGTGAGCAATATCATCAGCCCTGTCATGGTGTATTTTGATCGTTTTATCCTGTCCAACATGGTCGGAGCCCAGCGCGTTTCCTTTTACACCGCGCCCTCTGAAGCCATCTCACGCATGCTGATCATTCCCAATGCTGTCGCTCGGGTTATCTTCCCGCTTCTGAGCAAGCGTTCGGCGGATGCGACTGCTCAGGCCAATCGAGCGTTCTGGGCCCTGCTCGCCGCCTGTGTAGTCATGGTGCTACCTCTATTCATACTCGCCCCCATGGTCATGACTTTATGGATGGGACCGGAATATGGTCAGGAAGGCGCGCAGGTGCTGCGTATTCTCCTGATTGGCTTCATCTTTAACGCGCTGGCACAGATTCCCTTTGCGAAAATCCAGGCGAAGGGCCATTCGAAGATCACCGCTTTTATCCACCTGGCTGAGCTTTTGCCTTATATAGGCTTGCTGGTCGTGTGCATACACCTATTTTCTCTTCAGGGAGCTGCCATTGCCTGGTCGATCAGGGTGGCTGTTGACTTCATTGCTCTGGAAGTTATGTCACGAAAAATCAGCTAGTGGCTTATTGACATATAACGTCAGGATAAAGCCAAAAATTGGATCGATTTACTTTTAAAAAGAGTGTTTCCACAAAAGTGAACTAATTTTTTAAGCTTCTGTCACAGCCTGCGCTGATATGTATGGTTTGGTTGGATACGGAGCTGTTACGAATTATCCAGCGCCAGGCGCGCCACAGGCCTACATGATTCATAAAGTTTCTTATGCCCAAACACGTTCTGACGCTTATAAATCGATCGATACGAAGTTTTTAAAAACTTTTTTACAGCGATCAAGGAAGAAAATAGATGAAACGTACCTTTACCCTTGCACTACTTTCTACCCTGCTTCTGCAGGGCTGCGTATGGTCTCCAGGCCAATACCTGCACCGGGACGATTTGAAGACCAACGGCTCCATTGAGGGGACAAAGGTTGAGCTGATTCCTATCACATCGGCTTATTTGAAAAGTCATGACTCCGTTAACCCGACTGCAGATACTGGGAACTGGCAGGAATTGCTCAAGTATCATCCAGCGGCTTATCGTGTAGGCAAGGCGGACCTGCTGTATATCACTGTATGGGATCACCCCGAGCTAACCGCTCCTTCTGGTGCCCAACAGCAGATCGAGGCGAACGGTCGACTGGTACGTCCTGACGGTACTATTTTCTATCCGTACGTTGGCACCCTGACAGCAGAAGGCAAGACGCTTGAGGAGATCCGTAAGGTCATCTCGACTCGTCTGGCGGCCTTTATCGACAATCCTCAGGTCGACGTGAGCGTCCTGCGCTTTGGCAGTCAGAAAGTCACCTTGTCAGGTGCTTTCACCAAGGGCGACTCCATTCCGCTGACAACTGTGCCGATGACTTTGGTTGAAGCACTAGGACAGGCAGGCGTTGACACCCAGACAGCTGACCTGAGCGGCCTGACCCTGGTACGTGACGGCAAGGAGTACCGCCTGGATGCCGATACCCTGAACCGTAAGGACTCCAAGCTGTACGGCGTATACCTCAAGGATGGCGATAGCATCCACCTACCCTACAACGATAACCGCAAGGTTTACGTGATGGGTGAAGTGGTAAGCCCACTGGCAGCCAACTTCAAGACCACTAGCCTGACGCTAATGGACGCACTCGGCCAGGCAGGCGGCCTGAACCAGGAAACTGCCGATGCGGATGAAGTGTATGTAATCCGTGGTCCAGAGAATTTTAATTCTTCCCCAACTGCGAAGGCTCAAGTGTTCCACCTGAGTGCTTCCTCGCCGACCGCTTTCGTTCTGGCACAGCACTTTGCACTACAGCCGCAAGACGTTGTATTCGTAGGTCCTGCCGGAATCACCCGCTGGAACCGCTTCGTCAGTCAGCTGCTGGGCTCCTCGAACGTGCTTAGCTCCACTGCAAACGCCAACCAGAGCTTCAAGTAAGAGCTTTCTGGATGGTCAAAAAGCCCTTCGTTTGAAGGGCTTTTTTATGCCTTAATAAATCCTTCGGAACCGCCTTACTGTTACTGCAGGCTCCCCTACAGGTATTAATGCTCAGGACAGGCTTGGCTGAATCTTCAATGCCGCGATATAGCCATAGCTGCTACATATGTACTTACAGCAATAACTACCTGCAGCACTCAGCCGATACCGGGTCAAGTCAAGACGCGGCACTCTGCGAAGGGATCTTTATAACGAAGTTATTTGACAGGCATAAAAAAGCCCAACGTTAGTGTTGGGCTTTTTGCTATTACATGCCTTAACTAAGCGAGACTTTTTCCTGCAACTTCATTGCAGGCTTCTTCTTTGACTGTATACCAAAGAACGCTAGATTAAGCAGACTAAAGCGACCGACTGCCTTCTTGAGGGCCACTGGCAGGATAAGCCCCAGAATCATACTGACTGTAAAGGTAATCCATACATCATGGATTGCCAGTTTGTTCAGTACGATACGGCTGCCCGCCGTTCCAAATACATGGAATAGGTAGATTTCGAAAGAGAAATACCCCAACCATGCCAACGGCTTGAAATAGACCCGGCGGGTGATGATCATGTAAATGGCAGTAATCCCCAGAGCCGTCCCTATGTAATCCATTCCACGATCACTGATGGAAAGTTGATTCCACAGATAGGCCTGATCAATGACAACCAATGCCGCCAGCACGACGCCAATCACTAGCTGTTTTGAAGCGGTATTCAACTGGTCGGAGAAGCGATAAAGCCCCAGCCCCAACAGGAAGAAGGGCAGCAATTGGATGGCCTTGTACAGGCAGAAGAAGTCCGGGAATACTTCGTAGTGCAAGGAGCCCACCAGGGCGATACACATGATGATCAGGTAATTCCTGAGAGAGGACAGCAGGCTGAACTTCTCCATCAAGGCAATCATGACAAAGATGCAGAAGATGGACTGCAAGAACCAGAAATGGGCATAACTGAAGAAATAGATACCGAATACATCGCTCCATTCCGGCTTCGTATTGGTGTTGGGCACCAACGCTTGCGAGATGAAGAAGAGCGTTGAGACAACGATCATCGGGATCAGAATCCGGCGAAACTTGCCCTGATAGAAACGCGGCAGGGAGCTTGCGGAAGTAACGGGTCTCAAGGCATATACATACCCGGAGATGGCCGTGAAGAGCGGCATGCGAATGTAAACAAGCGAGTCGTAGAGATAACGGAGGAATGAGTCATCCGCGACTTTCATTCCCTGATCACCCGAACTGCCAATAACGTGACCGGCTACCATTAAAAATAGCGCCAACCCCCTGATCGTTTCGATCCTTAAATCTTTTTCGGGTTTGGTAGTGCTCATTAGGCGCCCTTCCTTAAATCAATACATATGATATCGCTCGGATATCGACCACTGTTAATCTACTGACCTGAGAGGATAGGCCACAGAAAGCCCTCCATTTTTATATTCACTCAATACTTGGCTTGTATTTGAACTGAATCACTTTCTAACTGCCATATGCTGACTAATGTGCAGCTTTTAAGCTCGGAAGGATGCAGTAGTTTTCAATTAATATTGCGTCTCTTCATTGAAAACCTGTGGAATAGAGCTCGCCAGGTCGCTCAATTATCTTTTGTATCTGCCAGTGTCAAACTAAGCGACATATCGATATCGTATTGATATCAGACTTCGGCAAACTCAAGCAGGATAAGGACAGATCAATACCCTTATTGTTCGGGTTTATATATTTTTTTTGAGTGAAACTCATTACAAATAGATAAACGGGACTGTTTTGATGGCGGGCGTATCTGCAACGGTCCGCATTTTAGCCGCATGCCGTGACAGATACGCTATTAGCATTATGCGTTAGACGAACGCTTTACCGTCCAGGACTGCTTTACGCCACCGCACGATATTGACCTTTTCTGGCAGGCCAACCTGGCTGAAGGGATCCTGTGCCAAAAAGGCCTCGGCTTCTTCGCGGGTTTCGACATCCACGATGTAGACACTTCCGCTGGCGTTTGCCCCTTCGTCGTCAAGCTTGGCTCCACAGGCGAGCAGCTTGCTGGCATTTTCACGGAGGAAATCCAGATGGGCAGGACGGTTGTCCTGGCGCAGCTGGGTAGTGTTGGGCTTGTCCCAGGTTTCGATCAAAAAAGGCATGGAGTTTTCCTTGGTTGATAGCGTCTCCCTAGCATACCTGTATGACCAGGCCCTGGGTAAAGCGTATCTATCAAGGAGGCATGTCCTTATGCCTCGCCAACCGCGTTATGCCGCGCGGAACAAAGCGTGTGGATCAATCACAAACTTCTTGGGTACGCCCGCATCAAATTCGCTATAGCCTTTGGGTGCATCATCCAGGGTGATAACGTCGACACCTACAATGTCAGCAATCTTGATACGATCCCACATGATGGCTTGCATCAACTGCCGGTTGTATTTCATGACTGGTGTTTGCCCGGTATGGAAGCTATGGGACTTGGCCCAGCCCAGTCCAAAGCGAATACTCAGGCTACCCTGCTTGGCCGCCTGGTCGGCAGCACCAGGATCTTCCGTTACGTAGAGCCCAGGAATACCGATCTTGCCGGCGACACGTGTAACACCCATCAGTGAGTTAAGGACTGTGGCAGGTGCTTCGTGCTGTGATCCGGAGTGACCATGGCCGCGGGCTTCGAAGCCGACCGCATCCACGGCGCAATCTACCTCCGGCTCGCCTAGAAGTGCCGCAATTTGTTCATGTAGGGGCGTGTCTTGGGACAAGTCGGCAATTTCAAACCCTTGCGCCTTGGCATGAGCCAGACGTACCGGATTGACGTCACCTACGATGACCACGGCAGCCCCCAGCAGGCGAGCCGACGCAGCGGCAGCCAGACCGACAGGACCTGCGCCAGCGATATAAACGGTACTACCCGGTCCGACGCCCGCCGTGACGGCTCCGTGGTAGCCGGTGGGCAGAATGTCCGAAAGGCAGGTCAGGTCGCGAATCTTTTCCATGGCCCGATCCCGGTCAGGCAGCTTGAGCAGGTTGAAATCGGCATAGGGCACCATGACATATTCCGCCTGACCACCGACCCATCCACCCATGTCAACGTAGCCATAGGCGCCGCCAGCGCGGGAGGGATTTACCGACAGGCAGACGCCGGTGTGTTGCTCTTTGCAGGTACGGCAGCGGCCACAGGCTACGTTGAAGGGGACGGAGACCAGATCCCCTACCTTGAGGTTTTCCACCCCTTTGCCCGCCTCGATGACTTCTCCAGTGATTTCATGGCCCAGTACGAGACCCTCGGGGGCTGTAGTACGGCCACGCACCATGTGCTGGTCGGAGCCACAGATGTTGGTGGAGACGACTCGCAGGATCACACCGTGGTCGATTTGACGTCCCTGGGGCGTTTCCATTTTGGGGAAGGGAATGTTTTGTACTTCGACTTTACCAGCGCCCAGGTAGACGACGCCTCGATTGCCTGACATACGCGTTTCCTCTTGTTGTTGTAGTGAGCCCATGAGTGGGCGGTGGTTCATGGAAAGCAGTAAAACATTGAATCCGATAAGGTATCGCTGCGCTTGAACCCTCCTGCGACGGGTATGTTGAGCGTAGAAAGCACGAGCCGAACGTCAATCAAAGCGTGCGATGAGCGCACAGAAGTGGCAGGTTCTGCTTTTGTAATGGTTATCGGCTGGACTGGATTTGATGGGTATCCCGTTGCTCAACCCTCCTACAGGCCACGCTCCATTGCATTATCCGGCGAGCCTTGATTCATCGCGCTGCCAGAGCCCTCTAGAAGGCTCACCTATCCTTTCGAGAAAAGCGCTCGTAGTGACATGGAGGGTGGCGGTTACAGCACCACCGTCCGGTTAGCATTCAGGAAGACACGGCGCTCCAGGTGATACCCTACAGCTCGAGCCAGGGTCAGGCATTCGATGTCTCGGCCTTTGGCCACAAGGTCTTCCGGGTAATACGCATGATCCACGCTCTCTACCCCTTGGGCGATGATCGGCCCTTCGTCGAGGTCATTATTGACGTAATGGGCAGTGGCACCGACCAGCTTTACCCCCTTCTGATAAGCCTGATGGTAAGGCTTGGCGCCCTTGAAGCCTGGCAATAGGGAGTGATGGATGTTAATTGCCCAGCCATCGAGACGACGGCACAGCTCGGGCGAAAGCACCTGCATGTAGCGTGCAAGCACGACCAGTTCCGCCTGGGTATCCTGCAGCACCTGCCAGACGCGGGCTTCCTGGGCGGGCTTGTCGTGGGGGTCCAGCGGAAAGTGGTGGTAGGGAATGCCATGCCAGCGGGCCAGGGGTTCAAGATCCGGGTGGTTGGAAATCACCGCGGCCACATCCATCGGCAATTGGCCGATCCGCTGGCGATAGAGCAAGTCGTTCAGGCAATGATCGGCTTTAGAGACCATGATCACCACCTTTGGGCGGTAGCCTGGCGCGGTCAGCTCCATTTGCATATCGAACGGTCCCAAGGCATCGGCAAGACCGGCACGAAAGGCAGTCTCGTCGAAGACAGCCGGTGCCTTGAACTCCACGCGGATAAAAAAGCGCGCCGCCAGTCGGTCATCAAAGGAGTGATGCTCGGTGACGTAGCACTGCTGCTCGAACAAAAAGCGGGTCACTACGTCCACGGTCCCCAGTCGGCTTGGGCTCTGGGCAGTAAGAATCCAGGTATCAGGGGTGCGGCTCATGGATAGCTACCGAATAGGTTGGATGTTGTGGGTTGAATAACCTGGGGCCAGGGACACAGGTATCGCTGCGCCCCACGCACCTTACTGATCAAATGTATACTTTTAACCTGTGGTATCCAGCCAAATGGTTAGTTCGCGGAAGGATGGGATCGATACGCACAACCCATCCTGGCCGTACGCTGTCAGTTGGCGATGGCTAATCCGTATTCGGCGCTGGCGTCCTGTAACCAGAGCCAGATGTAGTCGGCAAAACTGCGGCGAACCACCAGCTCCCACGTCTCCTCACCGGTGTGGCGGATAACCAGCTGGGATTTGGCAAATACCGTCCCGACCGCCTTGCCTACCGGAAATTGACTGGGGTGGACATCGTAGGATGTGGACTTCATCAGGACGTTGCGTACATTCGGTCCTGTCAGCTCATACAGGGTCTGGCCACCGCTGACATTGACGATGGAAATATGCCGATCGCCGATCGCCTCACGCAGGCTCAGTTCGGTGGAGTACTCCTCGCCCTGCGGAACGATCAAGAGCCACTCATCCGGCCCCAGCCATTGCAGGGAGGTTTCACCTTTCACAGTCAAGCCCAGGGCGGGGGGCAATTCCAAACCCAGTACGGATTCGACTGCACCGGTAAAGCCGGTATCGCTGGCCTCTCCCCGCAGGACCAAATGGCCCCGCAGCTTTTTCTCGCGCAAGGTCACGCCTGCGCTGCCAACGCTCCGGCCCGCCAGCTTGTCGAGCTCAGCATGAAACAAGGGGGATTCGGCGCGTGCAGGTCCGGCAGGACGCTGCTGATAAACGTTCACGTTAGACATGCTGACGCTCCCCTTTCGGATCATAGAACACAGAAGAAACGATTTCGGCTTCGACGAAGGTGCCATCCCTGAGCGCGGCATAAACTTTTTGTCCCATCTTGCCCAAGCCACCCCTTACAACGGCCAAGGCGAAGCCAAAGCCCATCGAGGCGCTGTAATAGCTGGAGGTGACATGCCCCACCATGGTCATTGGAATCGACTGCTGGGTGTTGAACACCAGCTGTGCGCCTTCCGGTAGAACCGCCTTGGGATTGACTGGCTTGAGGCCCACCAGCTGCTTGCGGTCTGCTTTAAGGCAATCCTGCCGGTTCATGCCGCGTTTGCCGATAAAGGAGAACGGTTTGTTCATGCTGACGGCCCAGCCCATGCCCAAGTCCTGTGGGGTGACGGAGCCATCGGTATCCTGACCCACGATGATGAACCCCTTCTCGGCCCGCAGTACGTGCATGGTTTCGGTACCGTAGGGTGTTAGGCCGTACTTCTTGCCAGCCTCTATCAGCTGCTCCCATACGCCCATCGCATAATCGGCCTGGACGTTAATCTCGTAAGACAGCTCGCCGGTAAAGGAGATGCGGAACACCCGAGCCGGTACGCCGCCCACGGTGCCTTCCTTCCAGCTCATGAAGGGGAACGCATCCTTGTCCAGATCGA
The DNA here is from genome assembly GCF_003691465.1 of Pseudomonas sp. LTJR-52. NCBI lineage: Bacteria > Pseudomonadati > Pseudomonadota > Gammaproteobacteria > Pseudomonadales > Pseudomonadaceae > Pseudomonas > Pseudomonas sp. LTJR-52. The sequence continues at coordinate 627,301 of NZ_CP033105.1, read as the reverse complement.
TGTCGGTCAGCTCGGCGAGCAGGTTACGGCTTTCCGGACCAGACAGGGTCATGGTCGCCCAGTGGTCGGTCACCGAGGTGAAATACACCCTGAGGTCCGGCCATTCGGTCTGATGGTAGAGTTCCAGCCACTCAAGGATACGCGCAGCGCCACCGGTCGTGGTGGTCATCAGGAAATGATTGTCGGCCAGGCAGGCCGTGACGCCATCGTCCATGACCATGCCGTCTTCCTTGCACATCAGGCCGTAACGGGCCTTACCGACCTCCAGCTTGGTCCAGGCATTGGTATAGACGCGATTGAGAAACTCACGGGCGTCCGGGCCCTGAATATCGATCTTGCCGAGGGTCGAGGCATCAAGGATGCCGACTTTCTCGCGCACGGCCTTGCACTCGCGGGCCACGGCGGCATGCAGATCCTCTCCGGCCTTGGGGAAGTACCAGGGGCGCTTCCACTGACCAACATCTTCAAACAAGGCACCTTGCTTGACGTGCCAGCCATGAAGCGCGGTGAAACGTACCGGCTCCATGAGATGGCCGCAGTGGCGACCGGCGACGGCGCCGAACGTGACCGGTGTGTAGTTAGGGCGAAACATGGTGGTGCCGACTTCGGGAATCGCCTTGTTTTGTACACGGGCAGCGATGGCGAGGCCGTTGATGTTTCCTAACTTGCCCTGGTCGGTGCCAAAACCCAGGGCGGTGTAGCGCTTGACGTGCTCGATGGACTCGAAACCCTCACGGCACGCCAGCTCGATACCCGCTGCCGTCACATCATTTTGCAGATCGACGAACTGCTTGGGTGCGCGGGCCGTGGATTTTTCGTGAGGTACCTGGAAGAGCGCCAGCGAAGGCTCTTCGAAGCGATGCTCCGCCCGGGGCACTTCGCCGGCTACCGGCTTCAAACCCGCCTCGCCGGCAGCCGTGGCGCCCGCCTCAAAGCCATCGGCCAGCACATCGCCCAGGGCGAACACGCCGTTCACAGCGCCAGCACAGACCCGTTTTTGCGGAGCCGGGCCCGGTACGAACGCCTGGATATCCTCGCGCCATAGAGGGCGCCCGCCCAAGTGGGATGCCAGGTGCACCACAGGGCTGTAACCACCGGATGTGGCAATCAGGTCGCAGTTCAGCCATTCACCCGGGCTGGTGGTACGGAACCCCTTGATGTCGATAGCGGCAACACGCGCCCCGGTCACCCGTGTTGAGCCTCGGGCTTCGGTAACCGCTGCGCCGGTCAGGACGCGAATCCCCTTCGCTCTCGCTTCTTCGACCCAGGCTCCACGCGGATTCTGGCGTGCGTCGGCGATAGCAACGACTTCGCGCCCTGCTTCCAGCCAGTCCAGCGCGACACGGTAGGCATAATCATTGTTGGTGGACAGCACCAGCTTTTGTCCCGGTGCCACCCCATAGCGACGCACATATGTGGAGACGGCACCCGCCACCAAGTTTCCGGGCAGGTCGTTGTTGGCGTATACCAATGGACGCTCATGGGCACCACTCGCCAGAACGACACGCTTGGCGCGGACCCGGTGCACTCGGTGGCGCACCTGTCCCATCGGGGCCCTTTCGCCGAGATGATCGGTAAGACGCTGATGGATGGTCAGAAAATTGTGGTCGTGATAGCCGTTGACGGTCGCCCGAGACAGCAGGGTCACGTCGGGGGTGGCTTCCAACTCCGCGATGGCCTTGGCAACCCAATCGGCAGCGGGCTGGCCATCCAATAGCTCACGCGTATCGAGCAGGCTGCCGCCAAACTCTTCCTGCTCGTCAGCGAGGATCACACGGGCCCCACTGCGTGCGGCGGCCAACGCTGCGGCCAGACCGGCAGGTCCGGCACCGACCACCAGTACGTCACAATGCTGGTTCATGTGGTCATAGCTGTCCGGGTCGACCTCGGTCGGTACACGACCCAGCCCCGCCGCCTTGCGGATGTACTTCTCATACGTCAGCCACAGGTTTTGCGGATACATGAATGTCTTGTAGTAGAAGCCGGGCGGCATCATCTTGCCGCCGACCTTGCCAAGAATGCCCATCAGGTCATTGTTCACGCTCGGCCAGCCATTGGTGCTGGCGGCCACAAGCTCTGCGTAGAGGGGCTGTTGGGTAGCACGCACGTTGGGAATCTGCGTGGCCTCGGTAGAGCCGATCTGCATGATGGCATTGGGCTCTTCAGCCCCGGCGGCCACGATGCCGCGCGGGCGGGAATATTTGAAGCTGCGCCCGATGACATCGACACCATTGGCCAGTAGGGCCGACGCCAGCGTATCGCCGACAAAGCCCTGGTAGCGCTGACCATTGAAGGTAAAGGTCAACGGCTGGCGGCGATCGATCCGACCACCGTGGGTAAGGCGATTGACCTGACTCATACGGTTTCTCCTTCGATAGCCTTGGCCACCACGACCGGCTTGCTATTTACCTGCGGTTGCTCGCCAATCTTGTACGTTTCGAGAATCTCGTAGGTTTCCGTATTGCGGGTCACGTTGAAATAGCGACGGCACCCGGTGGCATGGACCCACAGTTCATGGTGGATGCCCCGTGGGTTATCGCGAAAGAACATGTAGTCGCCCCACTCCGCATCAGTGCAGTTGTCCGGGTCCAGCGGGCGCGGTATATGCGCCTGGCCTGCCGCATGGAATTCCTCTTCGGAGCGCAGTTCCCCACAATGAGGGCAATGGATGTGCAACATGATCAGGGCTCCTTAGTGCGCGACAGCCGCCGCGCCATGCTCATCGATGAGCGCGCCGGTATGGAAACGGTCGATGGAGAACGGAACCGCCAATGGGTGCATTTCCCCTTTGGCGAGCGAAGCGGCAAAGACGTTGCCGGAGCCGGGGGTGGCCTTGAACCCACCAGTGCCCCAGCCGCAATTGAAAAACAGGTTTTCTACCGGTGTCTTGGAAATGATTGGACAGGCGTCGGGCGTGGTATCGACGATGCCGCCCCACTGGCGATTCATCCGTACGCGGGAGAGAATTGGGAACATTTCGACGATGGCTTGCAGGGTGTGTTCGATGACCGGGTACGAGCCGCGCTGACCATAGCCGACATAGCTGTCGATACCGGCGCCGATCACCAGATCGCCTTTGTCCGACTGACTGATATAGCCATGCACTGCATTGGACATGATCACGCTGTCGATCACCGGCTTGAGCGGCTCGGACACCAGCGCTTGCAAGGGGTGGGATTCCACCGGCAAGCGAAAACCGGCCAGCTTGGCCATATGACCCGAATTACCGGCCGTCACCACACCGACACGCCGGGCCCCAATGAAGCCCTTGTTGGTCTCGACGCCAATGACTGCGCCATTTTCCTTACGGAAGCCAACGACCTCAGTGTTTTGAATCAGGTCCACGCCCAGCGCATCGGCTGCACGGGCGAAACCCCAGGCTACCGCATCGTGGCGGGCTACCCCGCCCCGGCGTTGTACCGTCGCGCCCATGATCGGATAACGGGTGCTCTTGCTACAGTCGAGGTAAGGCACCTCTTCGGCCACCTGCCTGGCGTCGAGCAGTTCGCCGTCTACGCCATTCAGGCGGTTGGCACTGACGCGGCGCTCGGCTTCGCGCATGTCCTGTAACGTATGGCACAGGTTGTAGACGCCGCGCTGCGAAAACATGACGTTATAGTTCAGGTCCTGCGAGAGCCCTTCCCATAGCTTCATCGCATGCTCATACAAGTGAGCCGATTCGTCCCACAGGTAGTTGGACCGTACGATGGTGGTGTTGCGCGCCGTATTGCCACCGCCCAGCCAGCCTTTTTCGATGACCGCGACGTTTTTGACGCCATGCTCCTTGGCCAGATAATAGGCCGTTGCCAGACCATGACCGCCGCCGCCCACGACAATCACGTCATACACCGGCTTGGGGGTTGGCGTGCGCCACATGCGCTGCCAGTTTTCATGATGGCTTAGGGAATGCTTGAAAAGGCCGAAACCGGAATAGCGCTGCATCTGTTTGACTCCTGAACCTGTCCCCACGCATGAATGAGGATTTTCGTAGGGTGGCCTATGACTAGCTGACTCAATCGAACAGGGTGGGTTACGCTCCTGCCAACCCACCTTATGAAGGGCTAATTAGCGGTAGACGGGATAATCTGCGCAGAGCCCGGCCACACGTTCGGCCACATGCGCCTCCACATCGGCATCGCCCAAGTGATCGAGGATGTCGCAGATCCACCCGGCCAGCTCCTGGCACTGGGCCACGCCCAGGCCACGCGTGGTCACAGCCGGAGTGCCGATTCGCAGGCCGGAGGTCACAAAGGGCGACTGAGGATCATTGGGCACGGCGTTCTTGTTGACCGTGATACCGGCGCGCCCCAGGGCGGCGTCGGCATCCTTGCCGGTAATGCCCTGTTTGATCAGGCTGACCAGGAACAGATGGTTGTCTGTCCCACCGGAGACCACGTCGTAGCCGCGCTTGATGAACACCGCAGCCATGGCTTGGGCGTTGTGGATGACCTGCTGCTGATAAGTCTTGAAGCCGGGTTCCAGGGCTTCCTTAAAGCACACCGCCTTGGCTGCAATCACGTGCATCAGAGGCCCGCCCTGCCCCCCCGGGAAGACAGCGGAATTGAGCTTTTTCTCCAACTCCTCGTTGGCCTTCGCCAGGATCAGCCCACCGCGGGGGCCACGCAGGGTCTTGTGGGTCGTGGTGGTGACCACATCGGCAAACGGAAGGGGATTGGGATACAGGCCTGCAGCAACCAGCCCCGCCACATGAGCCATATCGACGAACAGATAGGCACCGACCTTGTCGGCAATCTCACGGAAGCGCGGGAAGTCGAGCGTTTTCGAATAGGCCGAAAAGCCGGCAATGATCATTTTCGGCTGATGTTCTATGGCCAACCGCTCGACCTCGTCATAGTCGATCAGGCCCGTTGCGGGATTCAGTCCGTATTGCACCGCGTTGTAGAGCTTGCCGGAAAAGCTGACCTTGGCACCATGGGTCAGATGTCCTCCATGAGCCAGACTCATGCCCAGCACTGTGTCACCTGCTTGCAGCAAAGCCAGGAAGACCGCCGCGTTGGCCTGGGAGCCAGAGTGCGGCTGAACGTTGGCGTAGTCAGCACCAAAGAGCTGCTTGGCCCGCTCGATGGCCAACTGCTCGACCTTATCGACGAACTCGCAACCGCCGTAGTAGCGCTTGCCCGGATAGCCTTCGGCATATTTGTTGGTCAGCCCGCTGCCCTGCGCCTCCATTACCCGTTGGCTGGTGTAGTTCTCCGAGGCGATCAATTCGAGGTGAGCTTCCTGGCGACGCTCCTCTTCGCTCATCGCAGCGAACAAGGCGTCGTCGTAACCCTGGATGCGGTCTTGCTTGGTAAACATCGCGTCTCTCCTGCAGCGCAGCGGAAGGCCGGCATGGCCGTCAATGGGCTGATCCTTGAGAGCGATGGTAGGACCGAGGCTGCGCATCAGAATGCCTGTTCACGCCACAAGGCGGTGCGTTTGCGACATCACCCTCGCATCCATGCGCCAGACGAGTCGGCTGCATCGAACAGGCCGTCGATCACAGGTGCACAGGCAGGCATACATAAGAATGGCGCCATTGGTCTCTTGTCGCCTGTGAGTCAGGAACCCCGGCATGCCCTTACGGCTCACACCAGAACGGTGCCGATCTGGCTAAAACCCTTATGCCAGAGCGGATGCATTTATCCTATGATCGTGTGAGGCCTTATGACCACACCCCGCTTCGCCATCAGTCAACTCACTACCACACCCTGGCCACTCACACGTGACCTGGAGCTGTTTGCCCATCTCAACGCCGACATCGAGCTGGCGGAAATGAAGTTCGACAAGGACGACGGCAAGCTCGCCGAACAATTCGCTCAGTTGAATGCGCATGGGTTAAAGCCCGTCTCGCTGCAGCCTGAAGTCCGTACGATTTATCCGGCGACCAGTGCACTCGAACCGGCTGATCCTGCTGAACGTACGGCCCTGATCAAGGCTACGATTGATCGCTTCGCCCCCTTCTGCACAGGCATTCCGGTCATTACCAATACCGGCGCGCTCGGCCAGAGCGGCAACGAGGCGGAAGTCTGGGAGGGCTGCATAAAGCACTACCGCGAACTGGCCGATCACGCCGAGGACAAAGGGTTGAGCATTGCCATCGAGCCGCTTAGCCCGCCCATGATGAGCCGCGACAGCATTCTCTATACCTTCATGCAGGGGTATGAGCTGGTGCAGGCGGTGGCACGAGAGAATGTAGGGCTGTGCCTGGACCTGTATAACAGCTGGCAGGATGCAGACCTCACCGACGCCATTCGACTGGCGGGTGACCGAATTTTTCTGACCCAGCTTTCCGACTGGCAGCGCCCGCGGTCCTATTTTGATCGTCGTACCCTGGGCGATGGCATCATTCCGGTCAATCGCCTGCTCGCTGCCGTGAATGAAACCGGCTACGACGGGCCCTACGTTTTGGAAATTTTCTCGTCTGATGTACCAGGCGCGCTCTGGGAGGACGATGACGCGCTTGAGCAGGCCATTCTTCGCAGCAAGGCCCGCTTCGAAGAAGCCTGGGCCACAGGAGATGCGTTGGCTAATCTGGGCATCTAGAAACCCTCAGGGGGCCTGCTCGTGTCGGGGCGCCGGCCGATCCAAAGGCGGTCGGGCGGCTGAGGGTATCGGCCGGTGGGCTTCCAGCTGGCGGATCTGGCGATCCTGCAACCGCGAGCAGGTCACGAGCGCTACTGTTGCACCGATCAGGGCATAGAACATGTCGGACTGGGTATCCCACTCATACCCCTGCGTACCTAGAAACTCCTCTGCGCCCTGCCCCAGCGCCAATGCAGCCCACCACTCGATCATCTCGTAGACGGCGCTGACCGCCACCGCCACACACCCGGAGAGAAACGCGAGCATCTTGTAACCGGACACCTGCCGCTCACGGATCAGGATCTCGCGAGCCAGCAGGCACGGCACGAACCCCTGTACGAAGTGCCCCAGCTTATCGTAGGGATTACGATCCATGTCCAGCCACTCCTGAATCCAGCTACCCAGGGGCACGCGGGCGTAACTGTAGGCGCCTCCTGCAATCAGCCCCAAGGCGTGAATCGTAATCAGGATGTACAGCAGCGGTGTGAGGCTGAAGCGCTCATGAGTGGTGATCAGCAGCGGCAGCACAATCAGCACCGGAAAGATTTCCATCAGCCATGTCGTGCGGTCATAGGGTGCGATGCTGGAGGCGACCAGTGCCGCACATACGATGAGGACGAGTGATCGAAGCAGCCATTTGTGTTGAGTCATTCCATCCGCCTTACGTCGTTCAGCAGTCAGGCCAGCCTGCGAGGAGCAGACCGCATTACAGAACGGTAGACCGCAGAAGGTCAGCGTTGGGTCGGTGGCAGACTCAATTTCGTTACGTTACGTTTATACCTTGCGCCAGACCGACGCCAGCCAAGGCTGCTGCTCCCGAGGCAAGCCGGCGGGCCGGTAATAGTGCTCCAGTTCGGCGAACCCCGTGTCGGTTAGATAACGCTTCCAGCTGTCGAAGTCGTGGTATGCACCATAGCGCCGACCATTCCAGCCTTCGCGGTTGTCACCTCGCGGATTGGAGCTGAACAGCACGCCGTGTGGCTTGAGCGTGGCATGCAACGCCTTGAGTACGCGCGGCAACTCGCTGAGCGGGACATGAAACAGCGTGGCGTTGGCAAACACCCCATCGAAATGCGCTGACGGAAGATCCAGGGCAAGAAAATTCTGATGCCAGACCTCGCACCCCGAATCGGCGCGGGCCATGGCTACGAATTCGGCAGACCCATCGACGCCCACGGGAGAGTGTCCCAGACGCGTGAACGTTTTCAGGTCCCGACCTGGCCCGCAGCCAAAGTCGAGAATGCGCTGCGGGGCCTGACCTTCCAAATGCCTAAGCAGCGCCTCGATGTTCTGGCTGACATCATGATCTCGCGTGCCCTCACGAAAACGCTCGGCCGTCTGGTCGTAGTCCGCCAGCGTCAGGGCAGTGATTCGTTCTAGCTCATCAGGCAAGGTCATGGCGTCGTCCAGTTCAATCAACGGTTTCGTTCAAATGCCGCTTCCAGGGCATCGTTGATGGTACGCAATACCTTGACCCGGGCGAAGCGTTTATCGTTGGCTTCAACCAGTGTCCAAGGGGCAATTTCGGTGCTGTTGCGCGCGACCATGTCTTCGACTGCGGCGCTGTACACATCCCACTTGTCACGGTTGCGCCAGTCTTCCTCGGTGATCTTGAACCGCTTGAACGGGGTCTCCTCCCGCTCCTTGAAACGCTTGAGCTGCGTATCCGAATCGATGGCAAGCCAGAATTTGACCAGTACGATACCGGCATCTGTCAGCTGCTCCTCGAAATCGTTGATTTCGCTGTAAGCCCTGAGCCAGTCCGCCTCGCTGGCAAAACCCTCCACCCGCTCTACCAGCACGCGGCCGTACCAGGAACGATCAAAAACGGTAAAACCGCCTAATCGTGGAATATGCCGCCAGAATCGCCACAGATAGGGTTGCGCGCGCTCTTCTTCAGACGGTGCAGCGATGGGAATGATGCGGTATTGCCGAGGATCGAGCGCACCGGTTACCCGGCGGATCGTGCTGCCCTTGCCAGCGGCATCGTTTCCCTCGAACACGGCGACCAGCGCATGACGCTTGAAGCGTTTGTCCCGCACGAGTCCGGCCAGCCGTGCCTGCTCGGCGATAAGCTGCTCCTTGTATTCGTCCTTGCTAAGAGCCTGGGACATATCTAGGCTGCTCAACACGCCACGTCCATCCAGATTGGGCGGTAGTGGAGCGGTGTGCGGGCTGCGGGGCAGTTGTGCGTCTCGCTCAAGCGCGCCGTTCAAGGCTTCGAGCAGGATGTTGCCTACCATCAGGCTGCGGTAATTTTCGTCGTAACCGGCTACCACATACCAGGGCGCATAGTCGCGGCTGGTCCGCCGCAGAACGTGCTCGCCGTGCTCGACAAACTTGTCGTAGGTCCGGGACTGTTGCCAGTCCAGCGGGCTGATGCGCCAGCTATGCAATGGGTCGTCCTTGAGGACTTTGAGCCGGTGCTTGAGCTGTTTCTTGGACAGGTGAAACCAGAATTTGAGGATCAATGCACCCTCGTCACTGAGCATGCGCTCCAGGCGTTCGGCGTCGCCGATGCCCTCCTCCAGCTCAGCCGATTTGATGCGCTTTTCCACGCGGGCATGCAGGAGCTGGCTGTACCAGTTACCAAAGAAAATGCCGATCCGCCCCTTGGGCGGCAGGCGCTGCCAGTAGCGCCAGGCCGGTGGGCGCAGCCGCTCCTCCTCGGTTCGCTCCAGAAAGGATTCAACCTGGATCAGGCGCGGGTCCATCCATTCGCTCAACAGCTTGACTGTTTCGCCCTTGCCGGCACCCTCTACGCCATTGATCAGCAGAATGACCGGAAACCGCCCCTGCTCCTTGAGTTTATACTGCGCATCCAGCAGCGCCTGACGCAGCTTTGGTACAGCCGCCTCGTAGGTTTCCCTGTCGATGACGTGATCGGTTTCGGCGGATTCAAACATGCGGCTCTCCCCTGTCAGCCCAGCCTTTCAAGCGCGTATGGCACAGTAATCGTCTTGTATTGGAACCCAAGCGATGCGGGTCGTTCGGTTCCAGTGAACGTGACTTTTACCGGGTCTAGCGACCCCTACATTCAAGATACCGTAATTACCGGACGCTTCATGAAAGAACACATTACGCCTTTTCAACTGCTGATCCTGGTCTTGTCGTTTTATGTATTGGGCTCACTGGTAGCCGATCTGTTTTTTGCCTTGCCGCCGGAAGTCTCGCAATTGCTCGGTTATCTGGATAATGGGGTTTGTGTCTTTTTCTTCATCGACTTCTGCTTGCGCTTTCGCGCAGCGCCCAACAAATGGCACTTCATGCGCTGGGGCTGGCTTGATCTGCTGGCCTGTATTCCAGCAGCCGGTTTTCAGGGCGCCAAGCTGGTCCGCGTGGTGCAGATTCTGCGCATCCTGCGTGCGATCAAGTCGCTTGCGATGATCTGGCGACTCCTGTTTCGCAATCGCGCCGAAGGCATTGTCGCGTCGGCCGCCACGGCGACCCTGCTTCTGGTGGCATTTGGCGCCATCACCATGCTGATGGTCGAAGCGCCCAACCCTGAAAGCTCCATCAATACGGCCGAAGAAGCGCTCTGGTGGGCCTTTGTGACGGTGACCACCGTAGGCTATGGCGACTTTTATCCAGTCACCACACTAGGCCGCATCGTGGCTGTCATGCTGATGATTGGCGGCGTGGGGTTATTCGGCAGCTTTGCCGCGTACATCGGCTCGCTGGTTCTGACGGACAAGGATGAGCAGGACGCCCACGAGCAGAACACTGACCGCGAGATGATGCGTGCCTTGATGGCCAAAGTAGATGAACTGCACGAGGAAGTCCGAACGCTGCGCCAGGAGCTGCATGCCACCCGCGCGGCGGAAATACCGCATCCGACCAAGGATAGCTAAGGCTGCGCCCTGCTGAATTGACCGGGATTAAAAGAAAACGTCGATGGGCGTCGGTTGGACTGGCGTCTTTCTCAGCACGCTAGATCTCTAGCGGTAAAACTCCCCGGCGTGACCGGCCACACGCTCTAGGGCCGAACTAACCCCCTGCTTTTTCACTCATCTTTACTGAACCCACCGCTTGGCTGACAGCGAAACGCACAGGCAAATCTTTAACTATTGTCAGGCTTATATGACAGTTTGATGAAGATTGATCGACGCCACTGGTTCGCCAGCAATGCCCCCGATACTCTCGGAGGCGATATGCTCAGCTGAGCACCAAGTCCTTACAGGAGAGGGAAATGTCGTTTCGTATTCAAGCGCGTAAGCGGGTTGACGATGAGATCCGCCGTGTAGTGGTTGAACGGATAGAAAAAGCCCAGGAATCCTTGAGCGCAGGCTCGGCCAAAGGCGTGCACAACGCCCGCAAGCGGCTGAAAGAAATCCGCGCCGTGCTGAGACTGGTGCGCGAACCCTTAGGCAAAAAAATCTTCACGGCTCAAAACATTCGCTTTCGCGATCTCGGTCAGGGCTTATCCAGCCTGCGTGATGCCGCAGCCGTCATCGAAAGCTGGGATGCCCTGACCGAAACCAACCGCAAGCGCTTCAATTCACCGGCCATGAAGCGCGTCAGGGGCCGACTCGTCGAGCGGGCTGAAAAGGCTTCCCAAGGTGAGGCAGCCAGTTCCCATGCCGATCTGGTGGAAGCATTGGAAGACGCCAAGTACAAGGTGTCTACCTGGAAGTTTAAAGGCAAGGACTTTGGCCTATTGGAAAGTGGCATCCTCAAGACCTACACAGATGGCCGTCTGGCACTCAAGGTCGCTCGCAGCAACGCCACAGACGAAACCCTGCACGAATGGCGCAAGCGTGTGAAGGATCACTGGTATCACACACAGCTGCTGATGGACGCCTGGCCAGAACACTTCAAATCACGCCAGAAGTGCCTGGAAAAGCTGTCTGCCTATCTGGGTGATGACCACGACCTGGCGGTGATGCAGCTTTTGCTCGAGCAGGAGTCTGATCTGTTTGGTGCAGTCAGCACACGCCAAGCCATCAACGAAAGCATTCTTGCCCACCGCGCGCAGTTACAGGCCAAGGCCATGGAGCTGGGGCAGCGTATCTACGTGGATAAGCCGGCCGCGCTTCTGGAGCATTGGGAAAAGCTGTGGAACATCACGGCCATGCCGAGCAAGGCTAAAAAAGCCAAGAAACACGAGCCAGCCGGCCTGTTGCCCTATCTGGTCGAGCCGGTCACCGCATAAGCGGATCAACTCGTCTCATGCGGGTCAGGGCAGCTAATCGCCGCTCTGGCCCGAGATAGACATGTTCCTGCCTTTTTCTGCAAATTTCGCAACATTAATGGGCACATTTCCTTCAATTAGCCTTGGAACTTGTCTTCCTCGGTGCGCTTCGAAGCTAGTGTTCGATGCGGGATGGTCGGTCAAGCCAGGCAAAAACATCAAAGGGAGCGGCAACAGCGCCTGCACTCTTTCAGATATGGCCAGATCAAGCCGACCGTCACGAATCAACACTTTGTGCATGACGCATGCTGGACGAGACGTGCCAGCCCGTGCGGCGGCCATCCCCTATTTCCTTGAGGTGTGTGCCATGAAGACGAAACACGTGATTGCAGGTCTGTTGCTGTCGGTTGCCGGCACTGGCTTCGCCTGGGCCGATCAGCCTGGTGCGGACTGGATGCCCAAGAAAGAAGTCGAAGCCAAGATCATCGAAAACGGCTATACCTCCGTGAGCCGCCTGGATGCCGAAAATGGCGAATGGGTTGGCAAGGGCCTCAAGCTCAACTCGGAGAAGTATCGTTTCCGGGCCGATCCCCGTACCGGCAATATCATCCAGGAAGAAATCGATCGTGAAGAAGTGGGTCGTAAGACGATCGATTGATCCGCTGCTCACCAGCCCTGCGTAGGACTTGGCCTCTTGCAGGGCTGAAACCTATTCTCCATCAGCCTCTTCTCGTGGACGAATCTTGCCGCGGAACACCCAGAAGCCGTACGTGCTGTACGCCAGGGTGAACGGAATCAGTACGGCAAACCCAGTCAGCATGAACGCTTGGCTCGCGGTCGGTGACGATGCCTGAAAAATGGTCAGCGCAGGCGGGATGACCAAGGGGTACAAGGCCAGAATCAAGGCGGCGTACGCCACCATAAACCAGCCCAATACGGCAAACAGGGGCAGGTAATGGATGCGGCACGGCAATGCCTTCCAGAAGGCCAGCGCCAGAAGCGCCATCAGTCCTAGAAGGGGGATCACCCACTCGCCCTGGGCCCAGCGCTCCCGATACAGGGGGTGAAGTCCTGCGGTCCACACGATGACTAGCCCCATGAGCAGCAAGGTAAACCCACCCAACAGCGATGCCTGTTTTCGGGCCCGAGCCTGCAAGTCACTCTCCGTGCGCCAGACCAGCCAGCAGGCTCCCAGTAGCGCGTATCCCACTACCAGACCGATCCCACAGGTCAGCGTAAAACCACTTAGCCAGTCCCAGCCATTACCCGTGTACCGGCTGCCATCGTTTGGAATCCCCTGAATCAACCCACCCAGGACAATGCCCTGGCAAAGGCCGGCCAGCGTAGACGCCCCTGCAAATGCCGCATCATGCCAGCGCCGATGTGCCGGAGTTGCGCGGTCACGAAACTCCAACGATACGCCCCGAAACACCAGAGCCAGCAACATGGCAATAATGGGTACATACATGGCGGTAAAAAAGATGCTGTATGCCGCGGGAAACAGGGCCAGCAACCCGCCGCCACCCAGCACCAGCCACGTCTCGTTGCCATCCCAGATGGGGAGAATGGAAAACGCCATGACATGGCGGCTCTGCGTCTCCTTGTGGAACGGAAACAAAATACCGACACCCAGATCCGTCCCGTCCAGCACCACATAAGTGATGATGGCGAATGCCAGCGCCGCGGCGGAGAGTTGATGGATCAAATCGGCGGACATGGAGTTACTCACCGGTCTCGTTGGCAAGGGAGGGTTCGGGGCCCTTTTCATCAGCCCTGGGTGCCCTGGCCATGGCCCGAAGCATATAGAGAAGCCCAATCCCGAAGACGATCACATAGGCAGCCAGAATGCTTAAGGTTGAGGTCATGACGAAAGAAAAGGACTGTGCCGAACTGCTGTCAGCCGTGCGCAACAATCCATAGACCGTGAATGGCTGTCGCCCAGTCTCGGTCACGACCCATCCGGCCAGCATGGCGATAAAGCCGGCCGGTCCCATCGGGAGCACGATCCAGTGCAGCCAGCGGGCGGTGTATAGGCGCCCACGCGTACGCACGATCAGGCTGGCAATGCCGACGGTCGCCATCAGCAGGCCCAGCCCCACCATGAGCCGAAAGGCAAAGAATACGATAGGGACTGGAGGGAGATCGCTGGCCGGAAACTCGCTCAGGCTTTGGATGGTGCCGGTCCAGTTGTGGCGCAGGTATAAGGAGCCGATATGCGGGATCGCCAGCTCGAAATGATTACGCTGCTGATCCATATCCGGTACGGCAAACAGCCGTAGCGGCTCGCCCTCCCCCGGTGCCGGTCGGTTCCACGACCCCTCCATGGCCGCGACCTTCTGCGGCTGATGTTCCAGGGTGTTTTCCCCATGCAGATCCCCGGCAATGATCTGCAGCGGCCCAACGATGGCTACCACCCACATGGCCATGGAAAACATGATCCGCGCCCGCGGATTCGACGCATCGCGCAGCAGATGCCAGGCGCCCACAGCCCCCACCATGAAAGCGGTGCCTAGAAAGGCGGCAAAGATCATGTGGACGAAGCGGTAAGGAAAGGAGGGATTGAAAATAATGGCGAGCCACTCTTCCGGCACGAAACGGCCATCCGGCCCGATGGAGTAACCGGCAGGCGTGTGCATCCAGGAGTTGGCGGCCAGAATCCAGAAGGCGCTGAACAGCGAACCCACCGCTACCGCACAGGTTGTGAAAAAGTGGAGCTTGGGGCCTACCTTCTTCATGCCAAACAGCATGACGCCGAGGAAACCGGCCTCCAGAAAAAACGCCACCATGACTTCATAGAACATCAACGGACCGATGATCGAGCCCGCCTGAGTCGAAAGGCGCCCCCAATTGGTCCCGAACTCGAACTCCATGACCACGCCCGATACGGTTCCGACCGCCACGTTCAGCGCAAAGATCTTTAGCCAGAACTTATAGAGATCAAGATAGGCCTGCTGTCTTTTCCACAGCCAGAGCCCTTCCAGGGCCATGAGAAAATTGGCGAGTCCGATGCTGAACGCAGCCAGCACGATATGAAACCCGATAGTGATGCCAAACTGGGCTCGGGCGATTTGCAGGGCGGGATCAGTGACGTCCATAAAAACCTGAAGGGCAAGCGTTACGAAGCGAGAGGCTTTAGCCGCTCGGCTTCAAACCTCGCTACTGCGACAACAGGGATGGCGTTTCAATTCCATTTTAATACTGACCCAGCGCCTCACATCTTGCTTAGCGGAGGATAAACCCGGTCGCGCCCGGCCGCCTTGGCGGCATAGAGCGCCTCATCGGCTGACTTGATCAGGTACTGGCTGGTCGCGCCCCTGCCCTTGGGTACGCAACTGAAGACACCGGCACTGATCGTGACGATACGGCCGTTTTCATTACCCTCATGCAGGATCGCCAATTTGCGAACAGCGTTGAGCATGTTTTCGGCCACCTGATGGGTACCGGCATCGTCCGTATCCGGGAGCAGCACTGTAATCTCTTCGCCCCCATAGCGGACAGCCAGGTCGACAGCGCGACGGGTACAGGACAGCACGGCTTCCGCTACGGCCTTGATGCACTCGTCGCCGGCTGGATGACCATAGAGGTCGTTGTAGCGCTTGAAATGATCAATGTCGATCATGATGATGCCTAGCGACGTCTGCGCCCGCCGGGCCCGGCTGATCTCGGCCTTGAGGGCCATGTCGAACTGCCGCCGGTTCGCAAGTCCGGTCAGGCTGTCTTCCATGGCCATTTTCTCCAGCGCATGGTGCGACTCACGTAGCGCCCGCTCCGTCTCCAGGTCGATACGGATCTGCCGAATCAGGGCCAATCCGAACCCGGCTACGGCAATCAGCAGAATCCCGGTAATAAACGACCGGCTCATGTCCTTGTACCAGGACGCCAGGGCCGCTTCCTTGGAAACAGCCGCCATGACCACCAGCGGATACTTGTCCATCTTGCGGTAGGCCGACATACGCTCGACCCCATCCACGATAGATTTCACCATGCCCGTCCCGGTTGCTGAGGCCGGTAGCAGCTCGCTGAAGATACGCCCCTTGGCCAGACTCTGGCCGATCAGGGCTTCGTCAAACGGGCGTCGCACCAGTATGGTTCCGTCATGGAGAGCAAGAAAGATCGCGCCCTGCTGGTCGATATCGAATTCTGCGTAGAAACGGTTGAAATACTCGACCTTCAGCGTTGCCAGCGCAACGCCAGCGAAGCCCCCGTCGGGACGATTGATCCGCCGAGACACCGGAATTACCAGCTCGTTTGTCGTGCGGCTACGGATGACCGGCCCGATATGCGGTCCCAGGTCCTTATGGGTACGGTGATAGGCAAAATATTCCCGATCCCCGTTGTTTATGTTTACCGGATCCTGACTGTTCGAGGTGACGATCCAGCGCCCGTCCTGGTCGTAGATGAACAACCCATGCAGCTGGGGCAGTGCATTTATCCGATCCTGCAGCCAGGCCTTCATGCGGACCCGGTTGGTCTCTTCGATTCCATCCCAGGCCAGTCGCTCGGCGATGCCGGCCAGAACAATATCGACCTCTTCGACCGTATCGTCGGCATGTTGCGCCAGTGAGCGTGCCAGGTTGGAAGTGGCAACCTCGGCCTCCTGAAGCCGCTCGCCCCGCCCCCGTAAGGCCTGCCAGATATCCAGACTGAAAAGGGACAGACAGACCAGGATCACGAAGCCGAGCGCGAGACGCTGTGACGGCCATCGGCTGGCCCTCTTCGAGATCTCGTGGGGGTCTGGCATGCTTCGCTATCCTTATAATCTTCTTACGACGGCGAACCCATCACCGCAGTGTTTCAATCATAGCCAAAGGTCATCAGACAAGCCGCTGTTTTATTTGATCTTCTGGTGTCAATGAGGTCTGGGACAGCGCGAACCCCTTCTTGCCGCGCCGCTTGACCTCATACATGGCCCGATCGGCATTCTTGAGCAACCCGTCCAGATCCACGCCCTGCTCCGGGTACAAGGCAATGCCGATACTGGTAGACAGGTAAAGGCGGTGCGGTCCGATAATCAGGTCAGCCTCAATGGTCTTCAGGATCTTCGTGGCGACATTGCTGGCATCCTCGATCCGCTTCAGATCACCCAACAGCACAACAAATTCATCGCCTCCCAGGCGGACCACCGTATCACTCTGACGTACAGCACTCTTCAGGCGATGCGCTACTTGCCTGAGGACCTCATCGCCCACGTCATGCCCCAGGGTGTCGTTGATCTCCTTGAAGTGATCGAGGTCCATCAGCATGACCCCCAAGACCTCCTGGTTTCGCTTGGCCCGCTCGATGGCCATGCTCATCCGGTCGGCCATCAGCGTGCGATTGGGCAAGCCGGTCAAACCGTCATGCAGAGCCTGGTAGCGCATCAGCTCCTCGGCCCGCTTGCGCTCGGTAATGTCGTAGGCAATACCCAGATACCCCGTGATCTGGCCCGTCTGGTCACGCAACGCCGTCACGGCCAGGTTGACGGGTAACCGTACCCCGCCACGGCAGACAAAACCGCATTCGTGTTCCTCCTCGGGCTTTTCCTGCGCCAGCCTGACAAAGCTCTCCCATTCGGTCACCGTACGGCCCAGCGCCTGGCTCAGCTGCTCGGCCTTGACCGATTGCTCATTGGCATCCAGCAGGTCGCTGATGTACTGCGTCTCGACCAGTTCTGCCCGGGTGTAGCCCAGCAGCCGCTCACCGGCCGGATTAACTGTACGCAGGCGGCCCTCAGGATCGGTCGAGAAGATGCAGAACGGCGAATGCAGCAGGATCGCCTCGTTCAGGGCACCTGCCATCAGAGCCTGCTGCCGTGCCTGATGCAGGTCAGTCTGGTCACTGATCAGTACGATCAAACGCTGGACTCCATCCTGCTCGGCGACCGTAATGGCCATGTTCAGGCTGCGGCACTGACCTTTTGCCGACGTGTAGTGCGTGTCGAGCCAGACACTGCTGGCCGTACCCTGACGCAGATCATCCAAAATGCGATCACCCTTCACAGCCAGCAGATGCGCCAGCGAGCGCCCCTTGGCCTCAGCGGCCAGCAAACCCAACATCTGCTCACCTGCCAGATTGATTTTCAAGACGGTCATGCCCGGGTCGCTTTCCGTGATCACAATGCCTTCCGCCGCCCCGTCGATAATGGAGCGTATCCGCGCTTCGCTTTCCCGGTAGGCGCGACTCATACGATCTGCCAGTTGCTCGGCGCGGGCACGCATGGTGGCCAATGACGCCACCAGCACACAGAGCAGCAAGGTAAGTCCCAGACCACTGAACAATACGACCTGTGCACGGCTGGCAGGGGCCGCTGTCTCGAAGGCAGGCAAAGTAACGAAACGCAATGTCCACTGCCGTCCGGCTACGTCAATATGTTGGAGGCTGTCGAAGCGGGGTATGTAACCTGGCAGGGTACTTACTAGATCCATACGCCTTGAAAACAGGCGGTTTGCCGCTGCAGGTTGCTCACCATCGTAGATTTCAAGTGCCAGATCATCGGCACGGTCTTTCAGGGCGGCCGTCATCAGATCGCCCATCCTGAAGGGGGCGAAAACAAATCCTCGCAAGGCCTTGCGTCGCTGCTCGGCCGTCTGGGTCGGCATGTCGCTGAAATAGGACGGTACGAACATCAGGGTACCGGCCTGAGGGTTCTCGGTCTCCTGCACAAGCGTGATCTTTCCGCTCAGGCTTACATGGCCTGAGTCACGGGCCTGTTCGGCCGCCGCTCGCCGGTTCGCCTCGGAAAACATATCGAACCCGAATGCCCTCAGGTTGCGTCCCATAAAGGGCTCGATATAGAGAATAGGAATGAACGTGTCACGCTTGCCGTCTGGTCTGATCTCATAGCCCTGGAAGCCTTCTTTCCGGACACGCTCCTCAAAACTGCTCTTATCGTGAGCGGCAATCAACGGGGCGAAACCAAAACCCTGCATCCCTGGGTAATCCTCTTCGAGTCGCATGTTTTCGGCAAACTGGCGCCATTCCAGTCGGGAAATTTCATCGCCGGCATTGAACAGGCTGCTCCCCGCCCGCAACAGGCGTTCATAGCGTGCCATTGCGCCATCCAGCTCCCGGGTAATTTCCGATGCGCCACGGGAAAAGCGCTCACGGGCGGCCTCCTGCTCTGAACCTTGCAGGATGTACCAGGCAAGCAGCGTCACAGTCAGCCCAAGGGCCGCCACGCTGGAAACCAGTACGAGGGAGCGCTGGGTAAGCCACAGGGAAAACGAGGATCGAAACATGATCATTCAACGAGACAGTCAGATGGACAGGCGGTAACCCAGTCTTCATATCGGCAGAAAGCGATGGAGTTTAAGGTCTGACTTGCAGCAAAAGCCGACCGGCGTGAGGCTTACGCACGCGGATGCAGGTGAGCGCAGGACAGGTATAGCCAAAGGCTTACACGCACAAGGCGCCATTGGCTCTAGGTATGAATGCGTAAGGTGCGTAATCTACACCTATCGGACTGCAGCGCAGGAAGCGCTCAGGTAGATCAAGGATGAATGACCAGGCCAGGATGGCAGCTCGACAGGACGTTGAGTAAGGTCAACCAGAAAACCCGCTTCGGCGGGTTTTTTGTTGCCTGCCAGAAAGTTTTTCCCTCGCCTTACCAGCCCCGCCTACCCATGCAAGTCGTTTAGCCTGTTTTTCTTGCCGCGGTCACATAACGTGATCAGAAATCAGTAGCAGGATGCCAACCGTTTCACTACCCTACGCCGCTTCTTGTTGGCAAATAGCCATCAATCGGCAAGGCTAGCAGCAGATGATCGTCCGTCTGCCCGTTGCACCTTCGTACTCATGTTTTTGTGAGGGGCGCCGATACAACGATCAAGCTGATTGAGCTGATGAAGCCAACTGAAAACGCTCAGGCATGAGCCCTAGGTGGCAGGAAATTCGACGGATCGTAAATACCGTCCAGTTAGTTCACGTCGTCCAGTTTGCTGAGCCTTGTTAGCCCTTAGAAGCAAATACAGATCATGAATACACACAACACTCAAAAGCATTACGAACAACGCCAGCCGCAAGCCTATCGGGGCACGCCGTTCTGTGTGCATTCGACCCAGTGGCTGGGCGCTGTACTGCGCAAGTTTGATGTCGCTGAAACCAATTATGCTTCGGAGCAGGCCCGCTATTCGCGCCTGAATGCCAGCTCCGATCCAGAAGAGGTACTCGCCTTCTTCGTCCTGATAAGCACCCTGGTGACCCAGGCACTGGACTGCCATCCGTTCCCCGAGCCGCAGCAAGCTGAGCTGGAGCGACTGGAACAGCACCTTGAGATGACCGTTAACAGTATGCGCGTCCTCTGCGACGCGTGACGGTTCAAGGGCAGGCCCTGCCAGACAACGCCTGCCCTCCTGCATTACCCTCTTTTTGATATCCCGCCCCGCCTGCCAGCCCTGGCGCCCACGTATTCTCTTTGCGCCTATCCGTTGTAGACCATGACACAGGCTCGCCCTGCCCGCTTGGCCTCATACAGGGCTTCGTCAGCATGACGCAGCAAGGTATGCACAGACAGGCCTGCATCGGGGTAGAGCGCCACACCAATGGACGAAGTGGTCTTGAGCTCCCCACACGGCAGCGCCCATGGCGCTTGCAAGGCCAGACACAACCGCTCGGCAATGGTGACCGCCTGGGCCTCGTTCACCTGGGCCAGCACGATCACGAACTCGTCGCCACCAATACGGGCATACAGGTCGTTGGCACGCAGGTTCTGCTTGAGTCTGCTGGCAAACTCAATCAGCAGCTCGTCTCCCACATCATGCCCCTTCTCGTCATTGATAGGCTTGAAGCGATCAAGATCCAGGTACAGGACGGCAAAACTTGAACCGGTCGATGCCTGATTGATCATGAGCTGGATCTGGTCCATCAAGGAGCGTCTGTTGGGCGCTCCCGTCAGGGGATCGTGGTAAGCCAGCGTTTGAAGATGCTGATCGTAGGCTTTACGTGCCGAGATATCACGGCAAGCAAAGACGACATTGTCCAGACTGCCCTCGCCCGTATACGTACTGGAGAGATGCATTTCGAACCATATGTAGTGTCCCTGAACGTGACGGCAGCGGCATTCAACCGTCGTATGCAAGGCAGTACCCTCCAGTAGCATTCGAAACGCACTGCGCAAGGGATCGATATCGTCCGGGTGGATCAGCTCGAACATGTCACGTCCTAGATAGGCAACTGCCCGATGCCCCAGGACATGCTCAAAAGAAGGCGAAACGTATTCGATGCCTACTTCTGGTTTGAACACACCGATAACGTCGAGCATGTTGTCGGCAATCAGCCGATAACGCCGCTCACTGGCCTCAAGCGCCTGCTCTGCCAGACGCCGCTCGGTAATATTGCGGCTGACGATAACAAGCTGGTGGCGATTACCCGCCTCATCGAAACTGGGTGTCTTGATCACTTCCCACGTGTTGAGACGGCCATCCAGCCCCATGAAGGACTTCTGGATACGCAGCGCCGACCTTTTTTGCCAGGCCTGCTCGTCAGTGTCCACGTTGTAGGCGAAAGCGTCATGGAATTCTGGTCGAATCAACGCCAGCTCCATGTCAGTCTTGCCCACATAATCAACATCATTCAGCCGATAAGTGTCGATCACGATCTTGTTCGTGATCAACCACCGTCCCTGACCATCCTTGAGGACAATGAACTCCTGTATGGCATCAATAAAGCCACGGAGCTGCAATTCGCTATCAAACGTAAGGACGGAAGAAGTCATGGTAGGCATCTGGTAACTGACGTGCCTCCAGGTAGGACGCATCTTGTACACCCTGTATCGGCGCAGCCTGCAACAAATTGACATGACCATCCGATCGCCCGATGGATGACCATCAGACCGTGGGTACCTCATGCAGGCAGCAGGCCCTCAGCCAATCTCAACTTTTCGTTGAGATGCTTTAAATTATTTCTCATAGAGCAAATCTGCCCAGCGCTTAGAGTGGATCGTTCAATGGAGCGGAGACGATCATGATTGTTCTCAACAAGGCGGTTGGTGACGCCCTGCGTCAAAACAAGTTTGCCAATGTGAAAGGCGCAGACTTCAGCCTGACGGGCAACTTTGACGAATTCGTCCGGCTGACCCATAGCTGGGAAGCCATGGAGCGCGACAGTTATTATGGCCAGGCCGAGTCGGGCGCACGGTTCAGACGCTACAGCGATTTCGAGTACCACCCCGTCAATCAGGAGCTGCGCCAGCTCGAACATCGCCCCTATGTACAATCCTTGGCTAACAATCGCTATGTAGGCGGCATGGAGCGGCACTTCCAGGATTTCTCCGATGAAGTGATCGCCTCCCCTGTTCTTCGCAGCCTGATCGCCCTGGATTTCGAGGTGTACAAAAGCGTATTGCCAGCGCACCTGCATAACGACATGTGGCAGTGCCAGATTCATCAAATTCGGATCGAGATCAACCCCGGCCAGCAGGTCGAAATCACGCCTGAAGGAATTCACTGCGACGGCTACCCCTTCAGCGCAATGCATTTCTGGGGTCGGCATAACATTGCAGGTGCCGAAAGCCGGCTATATAACGTACAAGAGGAGCTGCTCGCCGCGCTGACTTACGAGCACATCCTGGACACGACGTTTTTCCTGGACCGGGAGATGCGTCATTACGTGACGCCTGCGTCCACGAAGGACCCAAAGCGCCCGGCATTCCGTCAGATCATCGCCATCTCTTTCTCCAAACCCGGGACGGTCCATGACATTGTGCGGTAAACCTATGAACGGTCCGATTTCAGCCCGGCAATGAGAGGATGGTGTGAATACGCGTGTTTTAACCCGGAAAGCTCCTCAGCTACGCACCTTCAGCGAGGCCAGTCCGGTCGTTGCTGGCTATTTTACGGTCTCGTTCGTTTTCGGCCTGATGGCCGTGAATGCAGGCTATCCGCTCTGGTTACCGGTCGCCATGTGCTTGTTCGTCTATGCCGGCGCCTCGCAGTTCGCCGCTCTGGCACTGATGACGGCGAACGCCTCGGTCATCACTATTGTGATGACTACCTTTCTGATCAACGCCCGTCACATGCTGATGTCGATGTACATGTCCAGAGCCCTGCGCACAATAGGCCTGAGCCGTCTGGAACGGTGGGTGTATGCGGCGGAGCTGACGGACGAGTCCTTTGCCTTTCACAGCAGCAAGTTGCAGAAAGGCGTTGCGGTCAATGCCCGTTACCTGATCTCGTTCAACCTCTTCTGTCACAGTGCCTGGGTGCTGGGCGCGCTGCTGGGTGCTCTCAGCTCGACCTACACTGCCCACCTGATCCAGTACAAGCTCGACTATGCCTTGACCGCCATGATGCTGTACGTGCTGGTCTCGCTTTGTGATTCCAAGGGCAAGCTGGTGGCTGCTCTGGCGGCGGTGGCCTGCATGGGTGTGCTGAACCTGCTGTTCGAGTCCGCCCTGAATGTCTTTATCGCCACGTTCTTTGGCTGCTGGGTAGGCGTATGTCTCAAGAAACGTTCCTGATCCTGATAATCGTCCTGATGACCGCGGTGACACTGTTACCACGGGTGCTACCAATGCAGCTCAGTACCGAGCGCTGGCCAGGATTCCTCACGCGAACGCTGGAGTTTCTGCCCGTCTGCATCGTTGCGGCCATTACCCTCACACCGCTGGTGGTGACGGAAAAGCATGTGAACTTCATGCGGCCCGAATTCGTTGCCGCCATACCGACGCTGTTATGCGCTTATTTCAGTAAGAACCTGCTCCTCAGTGTGGCGGTAGGCCTGTTGTCGTATATTGCGCTGGGGCGAGTGCTGTAAGGGACGGGTCAGCTGCTCCAGGGCACGAATAGGCAAGTCGACATTGTTGACGACCAGGCGTACCGGCAGCGAATCCTCAAACCCCGGTACGATGGACAATCCATGCTTGCAAGCCGCCGCCCGTGAAACGACGCCCAAGCCATCGAGTTGTTTGATCAGCGAGACGGTCAGGGTTTCGCTACCCGAATAGATCATGCGATGCCCCCATTGGCCCACTGCCTGACCACTGTCTAGAAACCGCTCGAAACTGGTGGAATAAGGGCAGTCGCTGGTCGGCCTAACAAGCAGCTTGTCACTCAGGTCGCTGTACGCCTCTGCATCGGCACCGTGGTAAGCACCTACGACATCAATATGAAGATCAGCCAGCTCAAGGCTGTCCAGATCGGCTTGCGGTGGTCCGATCAGTACCGCAAGGTCGATATTGTCGTTACGCAGCTTGCTGAGGTTCTCGATGGACTCGGCAAAGCTGAACTCCAGGTGATAATCGCTGAAGACCTGCATCATCCGCTTGACGATGCACTGGTTGATATCGGCCGGTAGCGTGCTGTTCAGTGCGGCCCGCAGCAGCCGTGGCGTGGCTTGGCTTAACTCGGCAGCCTTGCTGTCCAGTTGCCGGGCGGACTCCACCACCTTCTCGATATAAGGCATGAGCGCGTGACCACGCTCGGTCAGGAGCAATCCCTTGTTGGATCGCTTGAAAATCCTGAACCCGAACTGGTCTTCCGCCTTGTTCAATTGCGCCGCCAGGGCCTGCACGGTCAGGCAGGCCTCATCTGACGCGGCAGACAGAGAGCCTGTACGCGCCACCCGCGTCAGGTTGCGCAGCGTTCTGACATCCATTTTGACGCCCTCGATCAGAAAGGAGCGATGCTGTAGCGATCTGATCACACAATGCTGCGATCTTCTACCTTACCTTAGCAGCTGTCTCAGTGCCTGGCGGTATTAGAGCAGGAATAGCCCCTATGAAAAATAGGGGCATTGTGCCGCTGCGGTAATATCAGACGGGAAAAGGAAACGGTGATGGACACGCCCAAACAGGCATGTCCGCTGCAGGATATTTAGAAATCGATTTCAACGTCCCCTTGCGGAACGCTGCAGCAGGACAGGATGTAACCTTCGGCCTCGTCCTCTTCGGTAATGCCGCCGTTGTGCTCCATGACAACCGAACCACGGGTCTTGAGCACCTTGCAGGTGCCGCAGATGCCCATGCCACATGCCTTTGGAATATGCAGGCCCAGCTTGGCAGCCGCTCCGTGCACAGTCTCACCTGGTCCAACACGTACACTCATGCCGCTGCCCGCAAATAACACCTCGCACTGATCCGCCAGCGGAACCGGCGGTGTGTCGGCCGCAAGACCGGCCTGTTCGAGAACATCTTCCTTGATATCCGCAGGCGTCGCGCCAAAGGACTCCTCGTGATAACGGGCCATGTCGTAGCCCAGCTCGCGCAGCATGGTCTTCACAGCATTCATATAAGGTGTAGGGCCACAGCAGAACACCTCGCGATCACGAAAATCCGGCGCCATCAATTCCAGCATGCGCCGATCAAAGAAACCGCGATATCCCGCCCAGGCCTCCCCAAGATCACTCCGCTCGCACACGAGATGCAGCGAGAAATTAGAGACCCGCGAGGCCATGTGCTCCAGCTCGCGGTGATAGATGATGTCCTTTGGCGTGCGGGCACTGTGTACGAACACCATGTCCACGTTAGCGTTCGTGTCGAAAAACCAGCGGGCCATGGACATCACCGGTGTGATACCTACGCCACCGGAAAGCAGCAGGACCTTGTCGGACGGGTAGTCAATGGCGTTGAACAGCCCCACCGGCCCATGCACCGCAAGCTCCTGCCCTTCACGCAGGTTGTCATGCAGCCAGTTCGATACCTTGCCACCCGGGACACGCTTGACCGTGATCGAGAAGCTGTAGGGCACGGAGGGCGAGCTGGAGATTGTGTATGAACGCATCACCTGCTGCCCCTCGATCTCAAGCTCCAGCGTCACGAACTGTCCGGGTTTGAAAAAGTACATCAGGGGTACGTCCGCCATGAAGCAGAAGGTTCGTACATCCCAGGTTTCCTGAATCGCCTTGACGCAACGTACCGCATGGCGACCATTGGCCCAGGTCTGCGTAGTAACCGGATTCAGAAAGCTGTTCATGCACGTGCCCTCACGCGTTGAGACCCGCCGCATCTTCAGGCGGTGATGGGGCGATTGTGGAGAGGCCCTTTCGTCGGCATTTACCTGCCAACGACATCGGCATGCTTAGAGCGACCAGCCCAGCGTCCACGGGACTTGCCGCGTCGGGAAATGATTCGACCATGTCGCGCATGGATAAGGCCCCATCCAGACGCAGCCCCACACTGATTTCACCAACCACACGGGCAGCCTTGAACAAGCTGTCCAAACGCCTTGCATCACAACCCTATCAGCCACTTTTTCACCGGCGCACCTGTATGCCGCCGCATGAGGATACCGATGGACGTCACCTACCCTTTGAGTCTGGGCGATCCGCTGGAATCGGCCCGCAAGGCCACCGCAGAGATGCTGCGTACCCGTGAGCGAACTTACTCGATGCCACAGCCGTTCTATAACGATGAGCGTCTGTTCCAGATCGACATGCAGGAGATCTTTGGCAAGGAGTGGCTGATTGCCGGAATGACGAGTGAAATCCCTGCCAAAGGCAATTTTCTCACGCTGCAGATTGGCGATAACCCCGTCATGGTGGTGCGTGGTGCTGAAGGCAAAGTACACGCTTTTCATAACGTGTGTCGGCACCGCGGTTCTCGCCTGTGCGTCAGCGAGAAAGGCAAAGTGGCCAAGCTGGTCTGTCCCTATCATCAATGGACCTACGAGCTGGACGGCCGCCTGCTGTTTGCCGGTACCGAAATGGGTGCTGACTTCAACATGGCGGACTTCAACCTGAAGCCGGTGCATGTGAAAACGGCGGGTGGATACATCTTTATCTGCCTGGCCGACGAGCCTCCCGCTATCGATGACTTCCTGCGTACGCTCGACCATTACATGGAGCCGTACGACATGGAAAACACCAAGGTCGTAGCCCGTACGGACCTGATGGAAGCCGCCAACTGGAAGCTGGTGCTTGAAAACAACCGCGAGTGCTACCACTGCAACGGCTCGCACCCAGAGCTGCTCAAGACACTCCTGGAATGGGACGATGTAACCGATCCACGTGCCAACCAGGCCTTCAAGGATCACGTTGCCGAAAGCGCCGCCGCCTGGGAGGCCGAGCAGATCCCGTATGCCCACGCCAGCTTTGGCCTGCGTAACCGCATTGTGCGCATGCCGCTACTCAAGGGCACGGCTTCCATGACGCTGGATGGCAAACCCGGCTGCAAGAAGCTGATGGGACGTATCAAGAATCCGGAGTTGGGCTCCATGCGCATCCTGCACCTGCCGCACTCCTGGAACCACGCCATGGGGGATCACCTGATTGTGTTCACTGTCTGGCCAATCAGCGCCCAACAGACCGTGGTTACCACCAAGTGGCTGGTGCACAAGGATGCAGTAGAGGGCGTCGATTATGAGGTAGAAAATCTGCGCAAGGTTTGGGATGCCACTAACCAGCAGGACCGAATGCTTGCCGAGGAAAATCAGCGCGGCATCAACTCCAAGGCCTACCAGCCCGGCCCGTATTCACAGACCTATGAATTTGGCGTCATTAATTTCATTGACTGGTACAGCGAACGCCTACTGGCCAACCTGGGCGAAGAGCAACCCGTACCGCACCTGCGTCAAGTGGGTGCCGATGGCTGATTAACTACTTTGTTTTAAGAACCCCGCTTCGGCGGGGTTTCTTTTGTTCAGTCAAAAACCGTTGCATTTTCAACTGCCAAGCACTGCACGCTTCAGGAAAGCGCAGCGCAATGCAGGCTTGTCGCTATGAAATAATCCGGCCAGTCGTTGGGCCCTGGCTGCCAAGCCTTTCGGCACCCAAAGGACTCAACGCAATCCATTCAAGGATCTGACATGAACAACAACAGCCTGAAAATGGCCCTGGCTTCGGCTGCCCTTGTATTCGGCCTTGTCACTCTACCGGTCCAGGCTGCCAGCAAGGCCGAAACCACCCAGACAGCCAATAGCCGCCCCATCTCCCTGCTGAACCATCAGCTAGTGCTGGCATTACCCGAGGGGTTCGATGTCAGTCCCCTGCCGCCCGGCACAGCTGCCGAAGACCCGTCAGCACGCGGCAAACTGTATATCAACAAGGCCAGCCAACAGTTGATCGTTACCTCTGAAACGCCGACGCCAGAAGATAAAAGCGCCAGCAACCGAGTCGTGCTTGCCAAGGCCAAAGCCGCATTCTATGCACGGCAGAAACTGAGCGGCAGCAAATTCAAAGTGCTCAAGGAAAAGACCCTAAAGCGCGACGGCCTGACCCTTCAGCAACTGGAAACCACGTCAGTCATGAACGGCACGCCCATGCGCAGCACCGCCTTTATTGCCGAGGCAGATGCGCGGGTTGCGGTTGTACAGATGCTGTCCGACCGAAAGGACGAAGCCGCTCACAAGGCTCTGGTACAGCACCTCCTGAGCAAGCACTGATCCTGTCTCAGCTATCTTCGGCGGCCTTGGTCTTTTCCTGTCAGGGCCGCAAGTGTTTAGCCTTTAGCTGATGATTGCCCTTAAGCATTTCCGATCGCGTCCGATATGCAGGCATCCCTTACAGAGCGAAGGATCGCCTGCCCTTATTTTTCTAACAGGACCGATCATGTTCAGACATTTGAAGATCTCTTACCGGACCCTTCTGAGCTTTGGTGCAGTAGCTCTGCTACTGATCATCCTAGGCATTTCCAACCTGATGCAAATGGCTGATATCCGCCGTGCCGGACAAGTCATCGAACACAACGCCATGCCGAGCCTTGCAACGGCAGATGAAATTGCGCTGAACATCACCCGCCTTCGTGTCGAGGTGCTTCGCCTGGTGGCGAATCCGGACAAGGCAGTGCAGGCCAGGAGCAACCAGACTATTGCCACACTGGATGGCAAGATCCAGGAAACCTTCAAGAAATACGAGACGCTGGTTTCCAACGAGCAGGAACGCCAGGCGCTGTCCACGCTCAAGACCACCTTTCAGGAATACATGAACATTCTGGCCAAGGTGCAGGGCTTTGTAAGCCAGGAGGATCTACCCTCCGCTAACAAGCTGATCAATACTGAGCTGGCGCCCCGAGGCATCATCGTCAACGATCAGAACATTTTGCTGCAAAAGATCAATCAGGATACAGCGGCCAAGGCCGGTCAGGCCGCAGCCGAGAGCTACAGCCAAGCCCAGATGGTCGTGATCAGCATTATCATACTGGCCGTAATCGTCACGATCATATTGGCCCTGCTGCTGACAGCCAGCATCGTCAAGCCTATTGGCCAGGCAGTAAGCGTTGCCAAACAGATTGCCGGTGGCGACCTGAGCCAGAACGTAAAAGCTGAAGGTCGGGATGAGGCAGCAGAACTGCTTCAAGCATTGGCCGCCATGCAGGTCAATCTGCGCCAGACCATCGGCCAGATCGGCGACTCGGCTACTCAGCTGTCATCAGCAGCTGACGAAATGAGCGCAGTCATGGATGAGTCCACGCGCGGTCTGCAACGCCAGAATGATGAGATCGAGCAGGCGGCTACCGCTGTGAACGAAATGACGTCCGCAGTGGAAGGCGTTGCCAGCAACGCGGTCAGCACCTCTGAAGCATCACAGGCGTCCAGTCATTCGGCTCAACAGGGCCGTGCACAACTAAGCGATGCCATTGCCTCCATTGAAGCACTCACCAGCGATGTCTTGGGCGCTTCTCAAAGTGCCGAGGAACTTGCCGAGCAGGCCCTTAATATTAGCAAGGTTCTGGATGTGATCCGCGCCGTGGCTGAGCAGACCAACCTGCTGGCGCTCAACGCCGCTATTGAAGCCGCCCGTGCAGGTGATGCTGGCCGTGGCTTTGCCGTCGTGGCCGATGAAGTCCGTGCTCTGGCACACCGTACCGGGGAATCGACCCGTGAGATCGAATCCATGATCGGTAGCATCCAGCAGGGGACCGGCCACACCGTACAAGCGCTTCAGAGCAGCGCCGAGCGTGCCCGCAGTACGCTGGAAAAAGCCAACGCGGCTGGCGAAGCGCTGACAACCATCACGTCGAATGTGGCTGACATCAACGACCGCAATCTGCTGATTGCCAGCGCCTCCGAGCAACAGGCTCAGGTCGCCCGTGAAGTGGACCGCAGCCTGGTCAGCATCCGTGACTTGTCGGTACAAACGGCAGCCGGTGCACAGCAGACCAGCGTTGCCACCCAGGAGCTTTCTCGCCTGGCGGTAGACCTCAACGGTCTGGTGCGTCGCTTCTCGCTGTAACCCTACTAGGTGCCGGGTACCTCCGGCACCTTCTTCAAACATATTCAGCAAAGCGCGATAGTGCTCTTGCCCGTCTGGCTTGTTGTAAATGGCCAAAGCACTGCGTTCGAAATTAGGCTTGAAAAGACGCTATGTTTGATAACTGCTGCGGTTACTAGCCTTTTGTGTACGCAACCACTATGCCTGATAGGGGCTCTGCACGACCATAGAACGCCGCCGGAACTCGCAACGCAATAGACAATTTGACTGCCTGTCTAAATACTTTTTAAGTCATCTGTAAAACGCCCATATCGTTATATGAAAGTTGCTGTCAGGAAAATTATGGGCCCCAGTCGTTCACGTCTTATCAGTTTTGAAGGCTCGGCCAAGAGCAGGTGAACCGATTCATCTTTTGTTGCAACTTAAAGTCGACCATCGATCATCTAAACCTCCAGAAATAACAGAACGCTCCGATATTTCGTCATAACCCTTTATCCCACTGCCTGGGTGCATAGCTAGTTTGTGCCTGTCAGGAGAGCTTGTTATGAGAAATCTAAAAATTGCCCATCGGACGTTGCTCTGCTTTGGTGTCATCGCGGCGCTCCTGCTGGCATTGGGTACGTTCAATTTGACCCAACTATCCAAGATTCGCGAAGCGGGGAGCGAAATCGAGCAGAGTTGGCTACCCGGCTTGGCAAGTGTCGACAAGATAGCCATCAATATCGGCACCATTCGCCTTGAAGCCCTGCGGCTCGTTACCGATGACGATCCGGCCATCTTAAAAACATCAAACGCTCTGATCGAAAAGCTGGCTACCGATGTGCAAGCTCAGTTAGCTGCCTATGAAAAAACCATTTTTCTTGAAGAAGACCGGCAGTTGTTCAATGAGGTCCAGGTTCACTACAGGGACTACATGACAGGTGTTGCCACTATTCAAAAGCTGGTTGCACAACAGCAAATTGAGCAGGCGCGTCAATTTGTGGCGGATAATATGATAACGACGGGTCGTAACCTCGCCGGAAGCCTATTGAAAGCGCAGCAATATAATCTCGACGAAGCAGATAAATCCGGCACTGTGGCTAGCACTCTGTATGGGCATGTACAGTGGGTATCAGCTCTCGTGATTCTGTCAGCGCTTGTCATTACAGGTGTGTTGGCCTGGATCATGATTAGCAGCATCGTTGCGCCTATTCG
The DNA here is from genome assembly GCF_003691465.1 of Pseudomonas sp. LTJR-52. Taxonomy (NCBI): domain Bacteria; kingdom Pseudomonadati; phylum Pseudomonadota; class Gammaproteobacteria; order Pseudomonadales; family Pseudomonadaceae; genus Pseudomonas; species Pseudomonas sp. LTJR-52. The sequence continues at coordinate 596,331 of NZ_CP033105.1, read as the reverse complement.
CCAAGCCGTCCAGGTTGCCAAGCACATCGCTGGGGGGGACTTGAGCCAAGCCATTACGGTAAGAGGTCAGGATGAAGCGGCTGAACTGCTTGGCGCCCTTTCTACCATGCAGGGCAATTTGCGCTCCACGATTGGTCAAATCAATGATTCTGCCCATCAGCTTTCCAGTGCCTCGGAAGAAATGAATGCGGTCATGAGCGAAAGCACTCGCGGCTTGCAGCGCCAGAACGATGAGATCGAGCAGGCGGCTACCGCTGTGAACGAGATGACCGCTGCGGTAGAAGATGTTGCTGGCAATGCCGTTTCGACGTCAGAAGCCTCCCGAGCTGCCAGCCAGTCTGCTGCACAAGGCCGTACTCAACTGACTGAGGCTATCAATTCTATCCAGGCCCTGACCAGCGATGTCCTGGGCGCTTCTCAAAGTGCCGAGGAACTTGCCGAGCAGGCCCTTAATATCAGCAAGGTCCTGGATGTGATCCGCGCCGTGGCTGAGCAGACCAACCTGCTGGCGCTCAACGCCGCTATTGAAGCCGCCCGTGCAGGTGATGCTGGCCGTGGCTTTGCCGTCGTGGCCGATGAAGTCCGTGCTCTGGCACACCGTACCGGGGAATCGACCCGTGAGATCGAATCCATGATCGGTAGCATCCAGCAGGGGACCGGCCACACCGTACAAGCGCTTCAGAGCAGCGCCGAGCGTGCCCGCAGTACGCTGGAAAAAGCCAACGCGGCTGGCGAAGCGCTGACAACCATCACGTCGAATGTGGCTGACATCAACGACCGCAATCTGCTGATTGCCAGCGCCTCCGAGCAACAGGCTCAGGTCGCCCGTGAAGTGGACCGCAGCCTGGTCAGCATCCGTGACTTGTCGGTACAAACGGCAGCCGGTGCACAGCAGACCAGCGTTGCCACCCAGGAGCTTGCCCGCCTTGCCGTAGACCTCAACGGCCTGGTACGTCGCTTCTCGCTGTAACCCTGATACAACCGGTGCCATCACACTTGGCACCGGTTGTATTTGTCGCAGGCGTCCGCCCCGGCTACTCTCTCTTCTCTTCCTATCACGGCCAGCCGCCCTGCCCATGCGCTACCAACTCGTCATTTTCGGCTTTGATGGCACCCTGGCCGACAGCTTTCCATTCTTTCTCGAGTCGCTCGACACACTGGCTCAGGCACATCGCTTCAACCGGTACGACCCAGCCGACTTTGATCGCATCCGCAGCTACGATACCCGCCAGCTGCTGCGTTACTTTGATATTCCACTGTGGAAAATCCCACGTGTCGCGCACCACTTTCAACGCCTGATGGCGCACGGCGGCCATACCGTGCGGCCTTTCGAGGGCGTACCCGCCATGCTGGAGACCCTGCATCAGGCCGGAATACAGTTGGCGCTGGTCACGTCCAATTCACTTGAAAATGTCGAGTGCATTCTTGGTCCGTCGGCTCGCTATCTGGACCGTGTCGAGTGTAACGCGCCCCTGCTCGGTAAAAGCTCACGCCTTAAACAGGTAGTCGCCCGTTGTAATGTCTCGCCCGATGCCACGATCTGCATTGGCGATGAATTGCGGGATATTCAGGCGGCACGCAAGGCAGGTATTGCCTGCGGTGCGGTCAGCTGGGGGTATGCCAGCCCAGAGGCGTTACGCAGAGCCGGGCCCGACTATCTTTTCGAACGCCTCGACGCTATCACTTACACCCTTGTTTCTCACCCTACAACGGAGCTTGCATGAAGCGCTTGCCCCTCTGCGTTTTCGGCCTTATCTGGACACTGGGCCATGCCCATGCTGCTGATCTCAACGTGACCTTTACCGATATCGAGGAGGCCAAAGGTGAATTGCTGGTAGCCGTATTCGCTTCGGCCGACGCGTGGGATAACGACAAACCGTTGGAGGCATCCGCCCATATCCCAGTTACAGGGACCACGGTGCAGCATATCTTCAAGAACCTAAGGCCCGGCACCTATGCGGTATCGGTCATTCGAGATGCCAACGGCAATCAGAAGCTCGATACGAACTTTATCGGGATGCCAACTGAGCAGTATGGCTACAGCCAGAACCCTCCACTGAAGATGCGTAAGGCCACGTTTGAGGAAACACGCTTCGAGCTCAACGACTCTATTGAGGCTATTACCATCAAGCTTCGCTGACCAACAAAACTGCTCAAAAAACGATCAATCCTCTGGAGGCCTTGTATGTCGTGGCTTCCAGGCAATCATGAACACTGTATCCACAAGCGAAACCACAGTAATAGTGAGTAGAAAAATCGATCTTGAATTGATTGATCAATAAATGAGCAACTGTCTGGACGCCGCATGGCATAAGGCTTGGCGGCATTAACGAACACGCTGTCCACAGCCAGACGCACAGTAATTGTGGGAAAGCGGCTGGCATGGCTTGAATGAGCAAGTCCTTTGAATGGCTCTGCCTGAATGAAAGGCTAAACCGTCTTATAATTTACCTGTAGTAGCCTAATAGTGGCCTTTCTGGATGACAGAGTTTTGTCATCCAGGTCATTGACAGATGAGTTAACCAACCCTCAGCAACAGCTTATCCACAGCTCTTCCCATGGTTCATTCACCTTTTCAGGGCATTTTTAGCTTTATATCGGGTGGATAACTCAATAAAGCGCACGCTCTTCATACAGTGCTGAAATAGAGGGTTCATTAGCTTTGTCAACACTGATCAACAATACAGTAGTTGCCTCTATCCCTTTAAAATCAAGGCTTACAGCCTCTTCCAAACATATTACTCACAAACTTATCCACAAGTTGTTGTGATTACAGGAAAAGCCGCACCTGTTGTTTTGATCAAAAAGTGATCACCTCAGCTAAAGCCGCATGGTTACTAGGGTTGAATAATTATCCAACAGATTATCCACAGGCTCGTACACACATTTTGTGGGCTTGAAAGGATAAAAAGACAGGCACCCAAAAGCCTCCAGCAAGCCGGAAGCCGACATGAGATATGAAAGTCGTCCTACCGAACGACGCCTTCCTCACGCAAGACCTTGAAAATGGCTTCTGCGCCCGCCTGTGGGGTGACATCTCTCAGGATCTGACCGCCATCTCCTGTCGCCTTGGCCGTGGCGGCGCGAAAACGATCGGCAGCCGTCTTGGCCTTGATGACTTTCAGCCGCTTCGGCCGTGGACGAGCCGGCTGCAAGACGGCCTCTTGCCACAGGAGGTCATCAACGATATCCACATCTTCAACCTTGATCTCTCCACGCCTTGCGGGCCCAAAGGCACTTTGACGGGCGGCTGGCGCTGCGTTGTCCACACTGGCGACAAAAGGCAGGCGTACCCTTAGCCGTCGCCTTTGTCCGCGCGGCAGGGCTTGCAGTACCTGAGCATGTCCGGCGTCTACCGATTCAACGTCTGCCAGCCCAACTACCAGGGGCCAACCCAGCGATTCGGCCAGAAGATAGGGCAGCATGCCCGACCCTTCCCCGGTCTCGGCTTGAGTGCCGGTCAATACAACCTGGACCTGAGCCTCCCGAAGGTATTCCACCAGCACCGGTAGAGCATCGGCGCCCTTGGGCTGCTCCAGGACATGCAGGGCAGGCAATCCCATACCCAGGTAAGCGCGCAGCGACTCCTCGTAGGGATTACCGGCATGCAGTACCGTGAGTCGATCACCCGCCAGATGCAGCCCCAATTCGACCGCTCGGGCATCCTGCTCTGCGCGGCGGGCGCGGGCCGACATGGGATGCGACCCCACCGATACCAGCGTAATCACATTCAATTGGCCGTCGGACATACCGTTTACCTCCTTCAAGACTCACGTTGCGTTGCTGAAGCGGTAGTCCTGCGGACGACCGCTTCAGGCCGCTTCCTTCTGCTCACCGCGGCGGTAGGCCTCGACCAGATCGATCAAGGCTTCCAGCACGGCGTTCGAATCTGCAATGACCGACAGGTCTGCCCGCTTGATCATGTCGCACCCCGGATTGAGGTTGATGGCAATGACTTTGTCGCAGGCACCTATGCCCTGTAAGTGCTGTACCGCGCCGGAAATCCCGACGGCCAGGTAGACCCGTGCCGTTACCCAGGTCCCCGTAGCGCCTACCTGCCGGTGACGTGGCATATGCCCGTCGTCTACCGCCACCCGCGAAGCCCCTTCTGTTGCCCCAAGCGCCCGGGCTGCCCGATGAAAGAGATCCCAGTCCTGAACGCCATTGCCACCGGACAAGATGAATTCCGCTTCGGCCATGGGAACAAGCGCTGGATCGACGGCCACGGCCCCCATGTCCTCGATACGCACAAGCGTTCGCAACTGATTGCCGTCAGCCAGCGTGACCGTACGTGCCTCATATCGTGTTTCACTGACCGGCTCCGCACACTCGGCGCAGGCCAACACTACCTTGGGGACAGGACGCGTCAGATCTTCGCTGCCTGCGCCGGCACGGCCGGTACATAGTCCATCCTTTATCTGCCAGACACGTGTAGCAGGCCGCTCATGTAGCGTAGCAGCGAAACGACGACCTAGCTCGCCACCACCGGTACGGCTGTCCGGCAACAACCAGTGACGTGGCAAGAACTGGCTTTCTACTGCACGCAGCGCCAGCACGCGCTGTTCAGGCGAGTATCCCGTGTATTCATGACCGCTCAATTGCAATAGCCGGTCAACACCTGCCTTATCGAAACCAGACTCCTTATGCTCGCCAAAGACAATGGCTAACACTGCCCCTGCTGAGCCTGCCAGCTGTCGCGCCAGGCCGAGCAGATCGCGGTCGTGGCTGGAAAGCCGTCCCCCTACCAAATCGGGCACTACGGCAATAATGAAGGCGGGCTCTTCGACCCGATGCAACGGCAGTAGCACCTCCTGGGCCTCACCCAGCCGACGAACCCCGTTGCCCTGCTGAGCGCCACTGCGATCGATACGGCGCAAGCCGCTAGGCCCCTTGAAGCCCAGAGCTGCGTGGGGATTCTTACGAATGATGCCGTTGGGGCCCATCCAGCGAGGCTGCTCATCGCGCGTACTCGCCTGCATCAAGGCGTGCAGGGGATGAAGCCGATTACGGGCGATCCATTCGGCATGCGGATCACGGCGGATGATGTCAGTCATGCCCTGCTCCTTTGAAAAACGTCCGTGCCTGAGTGGGTATCGCGGCGCTCATGGCCAATCGGGTAATACAGGATGCGTTCATCAGGAGATCTCCACCGCTTCACGCCGGGGCGTGATTGGTTGCTTTACCGGCACGGCGGGTGCCTCGATTACAACTTCGGCGACCAGCTCGGCAATGTCCTTTACCTCCGGACGGGGCGCGACCACCCCCTCCAGCATGGCGGTACATTGAGGGCATCCCACAGCGACAACCTCCGCTCCAGTCGTCTTGATATCGGCCATGCGCATGTCGGGAATCCGCTGCGTGCCGGGAATATCGGTAATTGGCGCGCCTCCTCCACCGCCACAGCAGCGAGCCCGGAAGCCGGAGCGCTCCATTTCCTTGACCTCAATCCCGATGGCCTTGAGTACCTTGCGGGGCGCCTCGTACTCTCCGTTGTATCGACCCAGATAGCAGGGGTCGTGGTAGGTCACGCTGCCCCCCTTGTGCTGCCCGAGATGGAGCGCCTGCGCGTCCAGCAGCTCTGCCAGAAAGGTGCTGTGATGCAGAACCGTATAAGCCCCGCCCAGCGCGCCGTATTCGTTTCTCAGCACGTGAAAGCTATGCGGGTCGCATGTCACGATCCGGTTGAAGCGGTACCGCGACAGCGTGGCGATATTGCGCCTGGCCAATTGTTGAAAGGTCGCCTCGTCCCCCAGTCGTCGCGCCACGTCACCGCTGTCGCGCTCCTCCAGCCCCAGCACGGCAAAATCAACCTTGGCAGCCTTGAGAATCTTGACGAAAGCCCTGAGGGTCCGCTGGTTGCGCATGTCAAACGCGCCATCACCCACCCAGAACAACACATCGACGCGCTGTTGGTTGGCGATCAACGGCAGATCAAGGTCCGCAGCCCAGTTCATCCGGTTGACCGGGTTGAAGCCGTTGGGGTTATCCGTTGCGATTAGATTATCGAGCACCTCAGCGCCCTTGTTGGGGGTTGCCCCTTTCTCCAGGGTCAGATGGCGACGCATATCGACGATAGCATCGACGTGCTCGATCATCATTGGGCACTCTTCCACACAGGCCCGACAGGTGGTGCAGGACCATAGCGTCTCGGCATCTACCAGCGCCTTGCCTTCAAATGAAACAATGGGCGAATGGGCATTGCCGCCGTGCTCACCAATTGGCTTCCCGGGATAAGGCGAGCCGAAATAACGCGCGTCGGTGCCACCCGCCATGCCGATAACCATGTCCTGGATCAGCTTTTTCGGGTTGAGCGGCTGACCGGCCGCATAAGCAGGGCACATGGCCTCGCAGCGGCCGCACTGCACACAGGCGTCAAAGCCCAGCAGCTGATTCCACGTAAAGTCCTTGGGTTTCTCCACACCCAACGGTGCAGCAGGGTCATTCAGGTCCAGCGCTTTCAAGCCACTGGAGCGCGCCGCGCTGGCGTTATAAGGAGTACGGAACCGCTCGGGCCGACGGTGGAAGGCTAGATGCAGCGCGCCGGCAAAGGCGTGCTTCATTGGGCCACCCCAGGTCATGCCGAAGAATAGTTCCGACACGCCCCAAGCCACGCCTACAGCCAGCACGGCCGCCAGTATCCAGCCGCCAAAATTTTCCGGGAGTACGCCCGCTACGGGCAGCGTAGCAATGAAAAAGCTCGCGGAAAACATCAGTAGGCTTTTGGGCAAGCGCATCCATGGCCCTTTGGACAGGCGTGCCGGTGGGTTGCGGCGACGCTTGGCCACGAACAAGGCACCCGTGAACATGCAAGCGGTGGCCGCCAATAGCGCCCAACCCAGAACACGGTTATGCAGGCCAAATCCATGAACCAGTACAGCCAGCACGGCGGCTAGAACGAAGCCGCCTGCGGTGGCCACATGGGTTCGCGACATATAGCGATCCCGCTCGACCACATGGTGCAAGTCCACCAGATAGCGCCGCGGCATGGCCAGCAGACCCCGAATCAGATCGACATGGGCGGGCCGGCCCTGCCGCCAGAGCCGTACGCGTCGAAAAGCACCGATCGCAGCCAGTGCCAGGGCCGTAAAGAGCAGAACGGGAATAAGGATATCTAACATACCGGAGCCTCGTAGGGTGGGTGAGCCAGAGGCATTACCCATCCTCAACATGTCAGGCGGTACCTAAACCGCGGGTAGCCCTCGTGGTGGGTCAGACTGCTCTGCAGCTAACCCACCCTGCGGTTCGCAAAGGCGCGTACTTAAAAGTCCTTGCACAGCCGCAATGCGTCGTAGATTGCGGCGTGGGTGTTGCGCTGCGCCACGCAGTCCCCGATGCGATACAGGAGATAACCGCTACCCTGCTCATTCAAGGCGGGTTGTGGCTCGATAGCGAACAAGGCCTCGATATCGATCTGGCCCTTGTTACGCGAACCGTCCTTCAGCGCGTAGTACAAGGTCTCGTCCGGTCGCACGCCGTTCTCGATGACGATCTGATCGACCACCCGCTCCTCCTTGGCGCCGGTGTATTCGTTTTCCAGTACGGCAATCTTCTTGTCGCCCTCGGGATATACCTTTTCCAGCATGAGATCGCCGGTCATGATCACCTCCTTCGGGTAGAGGCTGCGGTAGTAGGTCGGGAACGTGGTCCCGCCAATGGCTACGCCCGGTTTGATGTCATCGGTGACAATTTCCACCTGTGCGCCTTTATCGGCCAGATAATCAGCCGCCGACATCCCGGAAAATTCGCAAATAGTGTCGTAGACCAGCACGTTTTTGCCCGGCTCGACCTTACCGGAAAGAATGTCCCAGCTGCTCACCACCAAGCCTTCGGCCGCGCCCCAATGCTCGTTCTGTTCCATGAATGGATGACCGCCATTGGCCAGCACGACGATGTCCGGACGTAGATCCATGATCGTGTCAGGATCAGCCGCCGTCCCCAGCCGCAGGTCGATATTCAGGCGAGCCAGCTCCAGTTGATACCACCGCGTGATACCCGCGATCTGGTCACGCTGAGGCGCCCGGGACGCGAGAGTAATCTGCCCACCCAGCTGCTCCTGCTTTTCGAACAGGGTCACGTCATGCCCCCGCTCAGCCGAGACGCGGGCCGCTTCCATTCCCGCCGGGCCGCCGCCGACAACGACTACCTTGCGCTTGGGCCCGGTGGATTTCTCGATGATGTGCGGAACCCCCATATATTCACGGCTGGTTGCGGCGTTCTGAATGCACAGCACGTCCAACCCCTGGTATTGACGGTCGATGCAGTAGTTGGCGCCAACACACTGGCGAATCTGGTCCACCTGCCCCATCTTGATCTTAGCGATCAGATGCGGATCGGCGATGTGGGCACGGGTCATACCGACCATGTCCACGTAACCGCCCTCAAGGATGCGTGTCGCCTGGTTCGGATCCTTGATGTTCTGCGCATGCAGCACGGGCACGCTGACCACATCCTTGATACCGGCCGCCAGATGCAGGAACGGCTCCGGCGGGTAGGTCATGTTGGGAATCACGTTGGCCAAGGTATTGTGGGTGTCGCAGCCAGAGCCGATCACGCCAAAGAAATCCACCATGCCGGTGTCGTTGTAATACTTGGCGATCTGTTTCATATCGTCATGGGTCAGGCCGTCCGGGTGGAATTCATCACCACAGATCCGCATGCCGACACAGAAATCATCGCCGACCTCGGCCCGTACAGCCTTGAGCACTTCCAGGCCAAAGCGCATACGGTTCTCGAAGCTGCCGCCCCATTCATCGGTACGCTTGTTCACACGGGGCGACCAGAACTGATCGATCATGTGCTGGTGCACAGCAGACAGCTCTACACCATCCAAGCCACCCGCCTTCGCCCGGCGCGCGGCCTGGGCAAAATTATCAATTATCCGCCAGATTTCCTCCGGCTCGATGGTCTTACAGGTAGCGCGATGCACGGGCTCGCGGATACCGGACGGCGACATCAGGGTTGGCCAGTGACCACCGTCCCAACGGGAACGGCGACCCATGTGGGTAATCTGGATCATGATCTTGGCACCATGCCGGTGCATGGCATCGGCCAGGTTCTGAAAATGCGGAATGATGCGGTCGGTAGCGAGGTTTACCGAACTCCACCAGTGCTGCGGGCTGTCGATCGCCACGACAGAGGAACCGCCGCAAATGGCAAGGCCAATGCCGCCCTTAGCTTTTTCTTCGTAATATTTGACGTACCGTTCGGTCGTCATGCCGCCATCAGTGGCATACACCTCGGCGTGCGCCGTGCTGAGTACGCGGTTGCGAATCGTCAGCTTGCCGATCTGGATTGGTTGGAACATTGCTTCAAAGGCCATCACGGCACCTCATCTCAGCGAATTACGCACGGTCGGTCTTGTTATCGTTCATTGCGCCGTTACAGCGGCTTCACCACGAAAAGGCCGTCGTCATGGCCCTCTTCCGCCCCGCTGTACACCTGCTCGGCCACGGTACGGACCGCGCTGCCTCTGGCGGCGAGGATCTGGTCCATGGCCCCGGCAAACCAGCCGGTAAACATGTAATCCACCTTGCGGTTGACCTTGCCGTACACGTAAACGAAGGCGGAATGCCGCAGCCGAACCTGGGCCGTACCGGCATCCACGTCGATTTGCTCGATATCGAAGAGCCCCCAGCCGCGTTGGGAGAGGCGCTTCATGTAATGCTCATACACCTCGACACCAACCAGCCCGTGGCACTCGGCCTCTTTCTCGCACCAGTGCCAGGCGGACTTGTAGCCAGCCTTGTAAAGAATCTCGGCGTATTTCTCTGCACCGAGCACCTCTTCGATACCCATGTGGTTATTGACGAAGAAATGGCGCGGTACATACAGCATGGGCAGTGCATCGGTGGTCCAGACGCCGGTTTCATCGTCGACCTGGATTGGCATTTCGGGAGCATGTGTGGCCATGGTGAAACTCCAAACGAATGTGCTTGTGTAGGGTGGGCTACGCCGCGGTACGGTTGATCCACCCTACCGGTGATCGTCGAAGATCAGTGCAGGCTGAATCAGGTCATGGCAGGATCCAGCCGCGGACCTTCAAGAAATGAAATGACTTACTCGCCCCACACCTCGCTGAGCACCCTTACCCAGTTCTCGCCCATGACCTTGCGCACAGTGCGCTCGGACATGCCTCGCTTGAGCAGCGTCTCGGTCAGGTTGGGAAATTCGCCTACGGTGCGGATGCCCAGGGGGTTCACGATCTTGCCGAAGTTGGTCAATCGACGGGCATAACCCTTGTCATGGGTGAGGTATTCGAAGAAGTCCTGGCCGTGGCCTTGGGTAAAGTCGGTACCAATGCCGATGGCGTCTTCGCCAACGATATTCATCACGTACTCAATGGCTTCGGCATAATCATCGATAGTGGATTCGATGCCCTTGGCCAGGAACGGCGCAAACATCGTAACGCCCACGAAACCACCATGATCGGCAATGAACTTAAGCTCTTCGTCGGACTTGTTACGCGGATGCTCTTTCAGGCCGGACGGCAGGCAGTGGGAATAACAGACCGGCTTTTGGGATTCGAGGATGACTTCTTCAGAGGTCTTGCTGCCGACATGGGACAGGTCGCACATGATGCCGACGCGGTTCATCTCGGCAACGACCTCGCGGCCAAAACCGGACAGACCGCCGTCGCGCTCATAGCAACCTGTGCCTACCAGGTTCTGGGTGTTGTAGCACATCTGCACGATGCCTACGCCCAGCTGCTTGAAGATCTCTACGTATCCGAGCTGATCCTCAAAGGCATGGGCATTCTGAAAGCCGAAGATGATGCCAGTCTTGCCTTGAGCCTTGGCTTTGCGGATGTCAGCTGTGGTGTAGACCGGCATGACCAGATCACTATTTTCGCGCATCAGCTTCTTTTGCGCCGCAATGTTGTCCACGGTCGCCTTGAAGCCTTCCCAGACCGACACGGTGCAGTTGGCTGCCGTCAGCCCTCCCTTGCGCATGTCCTCAAAGAGCTCACGGTTCCATTTGGCGATGATCAGCCCGTCGATAACGATGCTGTCGGCGTGCAGTTCAGTGGCATTCATCAGGGCAGCTCCCAGGTTTCGCGACGCCGGATCATGTGCCGACGCTTTGAAAGGAGCATATCCCTCAGGTTTTCTGCGCTATCGCGTAAAAACGACAGGGGGATTACCAGAAGCGTCAATGCGCGTTCAGCAGGCAGTAACGGCTGGCTACCCCATGCCTCTAGCGCCCGCCAAAAGCCGGGCAGACGCCTGGAGCAGAACGCTCCAATTGCAGACGAAAGACGGAAAAGCGAAAAAATGTCGAAAAAAAACCCCGCAATGCCTTAGCAAGCACGCGGGGTTAAAATGCCCTGTTGGGCCTCAGTGTGTTTCGTCCAGACCAAGCGTAAGGGCGCTTTTTCCGGAAATTCGAGGAGCTAAGCGGCTCAACTCGACAAGAAGCGCTACTTTAGCATCACCTTCCCAAAACTACCCTGTGACATATTGCCCCCCCAGACGCCATTAGACTTTCGTTTTATTACAGACAAATAACCATCAGGCGCTCTGCTTGCCGGAAAGCGACCTGCGCGTATCCAGTACCGTCTTGTGCACTTGCCTTGCCATTGACCGCTGCCAAGAATCGGTACGGGACTTAACGGAGGATTCGTCATGATGCATGCAGACCTAATCGACCAGGACGACTTCAGGGACCGCCTGATTGCACTGGGTATCGCCGTACCGTCGGGTACTACTCCCGAGCAAGCCTGCCAGCAGGCGCTATGCGGGCTGAACCCTGAACGAGTCACAGCCCTGCGGCGTCTGGTCGAAGAACTCCTGTCAGGTCATGCGACACTATTACCGTCCGTTCGCGAAGCTATTGCTCGTCAGCTGCTCCCCGCCTTGGCCCAGCATCGCTAGGTCAGGGCGGCCCGTCTATCAACCAAGCCTTACGCTGGCAAACGTCGACTCTCCTTGCGCCTGACTGAGCGCGGCCAGGGCCGAGGACGTCGGGAGTAAGGCCAATTCCTGAGGAACCGGTACCAGCATCACAGGCTGCCCCATCGATACGCCCTGCCGCTCATCACGCGGGGGAATCCCAAAATACTCCCGGTAACACTTCGAGAAGTGCGGCGTGGAAACGAATCCGCATACCGATGCCACTTCGATGATGGACATGGTGGTCTGTTTGAGCAGTTGTCTGGCTCTAATCAGGCGCAGCTTCAGGTAATAGCGCGACGGCGAGCAGTGCAGGTATTTCTGAAATAAGCGCTCCAGCTGGCGACGCGACACATTCACGTAGACGGCCAACTCGTCCAGGTCGATGGGCTCCTCCAGGTTGGCCTCCATCAGCGCGACGATTTCCTGCAGCTTGGGCTGATTGGTGCCCAGCATATGCTTGAGCGGCACACGCTGATGATCCTGCTCGTTGCGGATACGTTCATAGATGAACATTTCAGAAATCGCGGCGCACAATTCGCGACCGTGCTCACGGCCGATCAGGTGCAGCATCATGTCCATGGGAGCCGTACCTCCCGATGATGTGAAGCGGTTACGGTCGATGGAGAATAGCCGCGTCGTCAGCGATACACGCGGGAAGGCTTCCTGCATGGAGGCCAGCATCTCCCAATGCACGCTGCACTCGTAACCATCGAGCAGTCCGGCCTTGGCCAGTACCCAACTGCCCGTGCAGACGGCGCCCAACTTGCGGCCCTGCCGTGCCTGCGCCTGCAGCCAGCTCACATGTTCACGCATAACGCTTCGCTGAATGCCCACACCGCCACACACAATGACCATGTCCATGGCCGGTGCAGCCGCGACAGCACTGTCCGGAGTAATTTGCAGGCCGTCACTGGCCTGGACCGGACGGCCATCCAGGCTGAGCGTAGACCAGCGGAACAGCTCACGACCCGACAGCTGATTGGCCATCCGCAGTGGCTCTATCGCCGACGCCAGTGAGATCAGGGTGAAGTTGTCCAGCAGCAGGAACCCGATGGATTGCGGAACACGGTGTTGTGGCTGACTTTGATTCAATGACATTGGAACGCCCTCTTCACGCTAAGCCCGGTATGGCCTCATCGAGGCTCTTTTTATCGTCGTGAGTCGTGTCCAGCTGCTGACGGAATCACCCGTTGTCACGGGATGTAACACCGACAGGCCGTATGACCCTGGATAGAGGCTTCGCAAATGTCATGCCTACCTTGAACAGCTATTCAATTAAAAAGAAAGAAGATGCTTGGCAAAGCGCTTCCGAGGCTGGTAGTGCCAAAGGCCATCAGTGACCAATGGGTCATGGCAGGCTGTGTCCGTGTGCAAATCCGTAGCAACTCGAAGAGCTGGCTTGTGTGGAAAAAGATTTCTACAGTAACAAAGGGCGGATCGACTTTTCGCTTTCTGCCAAGCATTCCCCTGCACAAAGATGCGCCAAAAGGTGGCAAAGCTTTCCCGGTGTGTGCAAATTCAGTTCAGCGTTGGCTGATGACTCACGGATCGTCTTACGGGAGCGCCTGTGACCTAACGTGAAAGACCCCTCAAAAAGCACATCTAATTCCCGTGGGCCGCCCCGGTAATCAATAAAAAGGACTATTAACTGTCCTATCGCCTACAGCCCCTATAGGCCATGGTCTGCATGTCTTTAGCTTGTACACGTAGAGGCGAAAAACAGCGTTTGGGACATAACAGGCGCAGCCACAGGTTGCAACATTGTCGGCTGCCTGGATGTTGGGTAACCTGAATGACTGAGCATGGCGACCGGCCATCTCGCAAGACGCTATCTCTGTTTCGAGCACGGCTTGCCGGCTCGATGAAACTGGATGAACCAGACAGCTTGGCTGCCATGGCTATTAAAACGATAAAACTACTCGGCACCGAACCGGGCACCTTCTCGCTTTACCTTTGCGCCAATTCCAGGGCAGAGGCCGCCGTCGCTTTCCCGTTAGAAACCGGAAATGTCCAGGCATGCTCCCTTGGTCACAGGGAAGCGCTCGCGCTTTGATGCGTGAAACCTGGGTTGATCAGGCAGGCCGCTCAGGTGCCCTGCCTCTTACCGGTAGACCCTCTCCCTCAATGAATGGATTCTCTCTCATTCGTGAGGTCACCCAGAAGGCGAAAGTCCTTACCTCTGGACCGCTTTCCGCCGCCTCAGGCACGGCTCTTTCCGGCCGCCCTGTTTCACCCGTTGTTTTAACGAACACTCCGATCATGAAATTGCCGCGGTCAGGGCCTGCCATACGGCACAACTGTGCTGGCTACGACGCCTCGACCTCTGGTTACGACGCCGCCTGCACTGGATGCGACGTGACTGGTAGGCGGTTGATGAACGATCGGTTACAGATAACCTATCACGCAGCGGAGTACATCGGCCTGACCCTTGCCGAACCACACCCGTCTGCCACGATTTGCTGCCCTATGCCTTGTGCATGCGCGGCAGCATCAGGAAGGAGACATTCACCATGAAAGGTTGCAATGCGTTACTACTGGCCCTGAGCTTAGGCGCCCCGCTTCTGGCCCAGGCGGCCGAGCCCGAGTCCTGCGCCACCGTTCGCTTTGCCGATGTCGGCTGGACCGACATTACCGTCACTACCGCCGTAACGTCCGAAATCCTGCAGTCGCTGGGCTACAAGACCAAGACCAACATGATCTCCGTTCCTGTGACTTACAAGTCGATGCAAAACAAGGATATCGATGTCTTTCTGGGTAACTGGATGCCGAGCATGGCGGCCGATATCAAGCCCTACAGCGACAACGGCAGTGTCGAAACCCTGCGCGCCAACCTCGAAGGGGCCAAATACACCCTGGCAGTCCCGGAATACGTGTACGACGCCGGCGTGAAGACCTTTGCCGATATCGTCAAGAATGCCGACAAATTTGGCGGCAAGATCTATGGCATCGAGCCGGGCAATGACGGCAATCGCCTGATTCAGAGCATGATCGACAAAAATGCGTTCGACCTGGGCAAGTTCAAGATGGTTGAGTCCAGCGAAGCGGGCATGCTCTCCCAGGTTCAGCGCGCCGAGCGTCGCAAGCAGTGGGTCGTCTTCCTGGGCTGGGAACCGCACCCCATGAATACCCGATTCAAGATGAAGTATCTGGAAGGCGGTGACGACTACTTCGGCCCCAACCTGGGCGGCGCCACGATTTACACCAATGTGCGCAAAGGCTACGTCCAGGAATGCCCGAATGTCGGCAAGCTGCTGACCAATCTGAACTTCTCGCTAGGCATGGAGAACCAGCTCATGGACGACGTACTCAATGGAGGTAAGACGCCGGAGGCCGCCGCAAAAGCGTGGCTGAAGGCAAATGCCCAGGTAGTGGACACCTGGCTGGCCGGGGTGACGACTCGAGACGGCAAGCCCGCCTCCGAAGTCATGGCCAAGCTCACGCAGTAACCACCCCAACGACCTGGACAGCCCGGCCGCTAAAGGCGGGCTATCCAGGTCGCTGGATTGTTGATACTCAACTCCAGGGATTTTATCTATGTTCCTTACCGACCATAAGCTCCCGCTGGGGCAAGCCATTTCCGATTTTGTCGACTGGCTGATCATGAACTTCTCGGGATTCTTTGACCTGATTTCCGATGCCCTTTCTACCGTCATCTCAAGCACCACGGGAGCCCTGCTCTGGTTCAACCCCCTGGCCCTGACCGCGATCCTTGTGGCGCTGGTCTACTTCATTCAACGCAGCCTTGCCCTCACGCTGTTTGCCGCCGCCTCGCTACTTCTGATCATTAACCTGGGATACTGGCAGGAGACCATCGAAACCCTGTCTCAAGTCATCTTCGCCACCCTTGTCTGTATCGCCATTGGCGTGCCGCTGGGTATCATAGCGGCCCATAAACCCTGGTTCTTCGCCACATTGCGTCCGTTGCTGGACTTGATGCAGACCGTGCCGACGTTCGTGTACCTGATCCCCACGCTGACCCTGTTCGGCCTGGGCGTCGTACCCGGCCTGATCTCTACCGTAATCTTTGCGATCGCCGCTCCGATCCGCCTGACGTGTCTGGGCATTCAGGACGTTCCGGAAGAACTCATGGATGCCGGTAAAGCCTTTGGCTGCTCCCGCTGGCAGCTCCTGACACGGATTGAGCTTCCTCATGCCATGCCCAGCATTGCCGCGGGTATCACGCAATGCATCATGCTGTCGCTCTCGATGGTAGTAATTGCCGCACTCGTAGGTGCCGACGGCCTCGGCAAGCCTGTGGTGAACGCTCTGAATACGGCGGATATCGCCCTAGGCTTCGAAGCGGGCCTGGCCATCGTACTGCTGGCCATTCTGCTCGACCGCGTCTGCAAGCAGCCCAATGCCAGAGGAGAACACTGATGAGCGCAATCCGTTTCGAGAATGTCGACGTCATCTTCGGCAAACAGACCAAACAGGCCGTCGAGCTGCTGGACAAAGGCCTTGGCCGATCCGAAATCTTCGAGCAGACCGGCCAGGTACTGGGCGTGGAAAATGCCTGCCTAGAAATCCAGAAAGGTGAAATCTGTGTCCTCATGGGGCTGTCCGGCTCAGGCAAGTCCAGCCTGCTGCGCTGCATCAACGGCCTTAACACAGTCAGCCGTGGTCGCCTGCTCATTGAGCACAATGGCAGCGAAGTGGACATCGCCAATTGCTCGCCCTCAACCCTGAAGGAAATGCGCACCTCCCGCATCGCCATGGTGTTCCAGAAATTTGCCCTTATGCCCTGGCTGACTGTTGCGGAGAATGTTGGGTTCGGCCTGGAAATGCAGGGCCGCTCCACGGCCGAGCGCAAGAAAATCATCGATGAAAAGCTTGAGCTGGTAGGTCTTACCCAGTGGCGCAACAGCAAGCCCTCCGCACTTTCAGGCGGCATGCAGCAGCGCGTCGGTCTGGCCCGTGCCCTCGCCATGGACGCCGACATTCTCTTGATGGACGAACCTTTCTCCGCGCTCGATCCGCTGATCCGCCAACAACTGCAGGACGAGCTGCTCGCCCTGCAGAGCAAGGTCAACAAGACTATCGTATTCGTCAGCCACGACCTGGATGAAGCGCTCAAGCTCGGCACCAATATCGCGATCATGAAAGACGGACGCATCATCCAGCATGGCAAGCCCGAAGATATCGTGCTCAATCCGGCAGACGACTACGTACGAACCTTCGTAGCCCATACCAACCCGCTCAACGTGCTATGCGGTTATAGCCTCATGAAGCCGATCGAACAGTGCCGCCGCGAAGGCAATGAACTCTGCCTGGACAGCACCCGTGACTACTGGGCCAGCCTGAGCGATGCACGCAACGTCAAATCACTGCGGCGCAGCGGCGACAGTGTCAGCGTACAACGCTGGGCGCCTGGCGAGCCGGTCGAAGCGCTCAAGCGTCAGCCTACCCTGGTCGACGCCAGCATTCGGATGCGCGATGCACTGGAGATCCGCTATCACACCGGCAACAAGCTCATCCTTCAGCAAAACGGCTGCGTGGTAGGCATTCTGGGAGACACCGAGCTCTATCACGCGCTGCTGGGTAAAAACCTGGAAAAAAGTCATGAGGAGTCCGAGGTGACTCCTCTCCGGACCGCCTTTTCCCAGGCCGGCTGACCCATGACAGGCCGCCCACCCGGGCGGCCTTAATGCCTTTGATATAGATCGGCTTAGCCGGCCCGAGCCTAGTAAATACAGGGCTCAGGGCTAGCACTTGCACGCCCCAAGCTTTTTATTGATTGATCGTTCAATTAAAAAACAGTAGACTGAAGGCAACTCAGGTGATGCGTGAATGCGAGGAGATAACCGCAATGCCAAAAGTCGGCATGCAACCTATCCGTCGTTCCCAGCTGATTGCTGCCACGCTGGAAGCGGTTGACGAAGTCGGGATGAGCGAGGCGAGCATCGCCCTCATTGCCAAGAAGGCCGGTGTATCCAACGGGATCATCAGTCACTACTTCCAGGACAAAAATGGCCTGCTCGAAGCGACCATGCGCCACCTGATGTCGGCGTTGCGCACTGCGGTTCGCGAACGTCGCGCCACGCTGACTGATAACAGCCCGCGCGCCCACCTGCGCGCCATTATCGAAGGCAACTTCGACGACAGTCAGGTTAACGGTCCGGCCATGAAGACCTGGCTGGCCTTCTGGGCCAGCAGCATGCATCAGCCGGCCCTGCACCGCCTGCAACGCATTAACGATGCACGGTTGTATTCAAACCTGTGCTGCGAATTCCACAAGGCGCTGCCTGCACAGGAAGCCCGCCGTGCCGCACGCGGTCTGGCCGCAATCATCGACGGTCTGTGGCTGCGCGGTGCCCTGGCGGGTGGTGAATTCGACATCGACGAAGCGCTGCGCATTGCCTTCGATTATCTAGACCAGCAGCTCGCCCGTGCGGCCGACTGAAAAGGGAGAGAATCATCATGACCCAGCTCGACACTCAAAAGCTCTATATCGGCGGCGGTTACGTCGATGCCACCAGCGGCAAAACCTTCCAGGCAATCAATCCGGCCAATGGCGAGGTCATCGCCAACGTACAGCAGGCCAGCCGGGAGGACGTTGATCGCGCCGTGGCCAGTGCTGCCGAGGGCCAAAAGGTCTGGGCCGCCATGACGGCCATGCAGCGATCCCGCATTCTGCGCAAGGCCGTGGATATCCTCCGTGAGCGTAACGATGAGCTCGCCGCACTGGAGACCCTGGATACCGGCAAGCCGCTGACCGAAACCCAGGCCGTGGACATCGTGACTGGTGCCGACGTGCTTGAGTACTACGCAGGCCTGATCCCCGCACTGGAAGGCGAACAGATCCCGCTGCGCGATACCTCGTTTGTCTATACCCGCCGCGAGCCGCTGGGCGTGGTCGCAGGCATTGGCGCCTGGAACTATCCAATCCAGATTGCCCTGTGGAAATCCGCCCCAGCCCTGGCCGCCGGTAATGCCATGATCTTCAAGCCTAGCGAAGTCACTCCCCTGACGGCGCTCAAGTTGGCCGAGATTTATACCGAGGCAGGTGTGCCCAATGGCGTGTTCAATGTGCTCAACGGTGCTGGCGCCGAAGTAGGCGTAGCCCTGACCGAGCACCCGGGCATCGAGAAGATTTCCTTTACCGGCGGCGTGCCCACCGGCAAGAAGGTCATGGCCAGCGCTGCCGGCTCGACGCTCAAGGAGGTCACCATGGAGCTGGGCGGCAAGTCGCCACTGATCATTTTCGATGACGCTGACCTCGACCGTGCGGCCGATATTGCCATGATGGCCAACTTTTTCAGTACCGGTCAGGTATGCACCAACGGCACCCGCGTTTTCGTGCCGAGCGCCCTCAAGGAGCGTTTCGAAGCCAAGATCCTGGAGCGCGTACAGCGCGTCCGCCTGGGCGACCCGCAGGACCCGAACACCAACTTCGGCCCGCTGGTCAGCACCGCTCATATGGAAAACGTTCTGCGTTATATCGAGCATGGCCGCAGCGAAGGTGCGCGTTTGCTGTGTGGTGGTGAGCGTGTTACCACCGGCGAGTTCGCCAACGGCTGTTACGTCGCACCAACTGTCTTCACAGACTGCCGTGATGACATGACCATTGCTCGTGAAGAAATCTTTGGTCCCGTCATGAGCATCCTGGCGTATGACACCGAAGAAGAGGTAATCCGCCGCGCCAATGACACCGAATACGGTCTGGCGGCCGGTCTTGTGACCAAGGATCTCGCCCGCGCCCACCGTGTGATCCATCGTCTGGAAGCCGGTATCTGCTGGATCAATACCTGGGGCGAATCCCCGGCCGAGATGCCTGTCGGCGGTTACAAGCACTCCGGCGTAGGCCGCGAGAATGGCCTGGTCACCCTCGGCAACTACACCCGCATCAAGTCCGTACAAGTTGAGCTGGGCGACTACGCCTCGATCTTCTGAACCGCATCACCGTTACCCGTAGGGTGGGTCAGCCGACGCGCATGACCCACCGTTTTCGCGTGAGCCGCTGCGTCATGCAGCCAATCTCGACGCCCTTTACGGAGGAGTGCCACCATGGCTAAAGAATTCGATTACATCATCATCGGTGCCGGTTCTGCCGGTAACGTTCTGGCGACCCGTCTGACTGAAGACAAAGACGTCACCGTCCTGCTGCTGGAAGCCGGTGGCCCCGACTATCGCCTCGATTTTCGCACCCAGATGCCTGCCGCCCTGGCCTACCCGCTTCAGGGCACCCAATACAACTGGGCTTACCAGACTGACCCCGAGCCACACATGAACAACCGTCGGATGGAATGCGGCCGCGGCAAGGGACTGGGTGGCTCTTCGCTGATCAACGGCATGTGCTACATCCGCGGTAACGCTATGGATTTCAATGGCTGGGCCAAGCTTGACGGTTTGGAGGACTGGACATACCTCGACTGCCTGCCCTACTTCCGCAAAGCCGAGACACGTGACGTCGGCCCGAACGATTATCACGGCGGTGACGGTCCGGTATCCGTGACCACCTCCAAGCCCGGCGTGAACCCGCTGTTTGAAGCCATGATCGAGGCAGGTGTACAGGCGGGTTACCCCCGCACGGAAGACCTCAATGGTTATCAGCAGGAAGGCTTCGGCCCGATGGACCGTACCGTGACGCCCAATGGCCGACGTGCCAGTACCGCCCGTGGTTATCTAGATCAGGCAAAGGGTCGCCCCAACCTGACCATCATCACCCATGCCACCACGGACCGCATCCTGTTCAGTGGCAAGCGCGCCATCGGTGTCGCTTTCCTGGAAGGCAACAGCAGCGATATCACCACCGTTCATGCCACCCGTGAAGTGCTCCTGTGTGCAGGCGCCATCGCTTCGCCACAAATTCTCCAGCGCTCCGGCGTAGGTGCAAGTGACCTGCTACGCCAGTTCGATATTCCCGTCGTGCACGATCTGCCCGGGGTTGGCCAAAACCTGCAGGACCACCTGGAGATGTACCTGCAGTACGAGTGTAAGCAGCCGGTCTCCCTGTATCCGGCGCTGAAGTGGTACAACCAGCCCCAGATCGGTCTGGAGTGGATGCTCAAGGGCACCGGCATTGGCGCCAGCAACCACTTCGAGGCAGGTGGCTTTATCCGCTCCAGCGATGAATTCGAGTGGCCGAATATTCAGTACCACTTTCTGCCGATCGCTATCAATTACAACGGCAGCAATGCTATCGAGGCTCATGGCTTCCAGGCTCACGTTGGCTCCATGCGCTCGCCGAGCCGTGGCCGCGTTCACCTGAAATCACGCGATCCACGCCAGCATCCCAGCATCCTTTTCAACTACATGAGCACCGAGCAGGACTGGCAGGAATTCCGTGACAGCATTCGTCTCACCCGCGAGATCATGCACCAGCCAGCACTCGACCCCTATCGCGGTCGCGAGCTGAATCCAGGCGCGGATTGCGTAACGGATGCCCAGCTGGATGAGTTCGTGCGCCAGCATGCCGAAACGGCCTACCACCCCTCCTGTACCAACAAGATGGGTACCGACGACATGGCTGTCGTCGACGGGCAAGGCCGCGTCCATGGCCTTGAAGGCCTGCGTGTGGTGGACGCATCGATCATGCCGCTGATCATTACTGGCAACCTCAACGCCACCACCATCATGATTGGCGAAAAGATTGCCGACCACATCCGCGGCCGTCAGCCCCTGGCCCGTAGCACCGCCTCCTATTACATGGCAAACGGCGCTCCGGTACGCCAAACACCGGCCCGAAGTGAAAAAAAAGAAAATAGAGCAAATTCACCGGTTTACAACTGATTTAGAATCGTTATAATGCGCCCATTGATGCCGGTATAGCTCAGCTGGTAGAGCAACTGACTTGTAATCAGTAGGTCCCGAGTTCGATTCTTGGTGCCGGCACCATCAAATTCAAAGGCTCGCAGAAATGCGGGCCTTTTTCTTTTGCGCTTGAAAATTCTTACGCCAGAACGCTTGGTTTACCTCTTTGCAAACAGAGGCGAAACATTCTGTTGCATCTTAACAATGCTATACATCCATCTGTTGAAACCTCGACTCACTCCGGGACTCAGGTCTATTGAGACAAGAGAAGAAGAGAGGTAAACGATGGCTAAGGCATTGATGAAATTCCTGAAAGCACCTACCGACAGAGGCGTATTCGACTGGTTAGGTGATATGGAAGGACGCCTCGAATAACAGCTCCTAATCAGCGAGATGTTATTCAGCCCGCTGGGAGCAGGTCGCACGCAGGAATGGCCGCACCTCTCCCAATCAGCCTCGCCTCCCCTACTTCAGTTTCTTGGTCAGCTTCACCGCCCGGCTCCCTTATACTGGCGCCGCTTCGCTATCAAGCAGGCTCCAGAGTCGAACCTCGCCCGGTCGCGCGCTGGAAGGACATCTAACTTGAAAGGAAACCATTGTGGCAGCAGGTAGTTTTTTTGCACTTTTCGATGACATCGCCACGGTACTGGACGATGTCTCCGTCATGTCCAAGGTGGCTGCAAAAAAGACAGCCGGCGTATTGGGTGATGACCTTGCACTCAATGCGCAACAAGTAACTGGAATCAAGGCAGAGCGAGAGCTGCCTGTGGTCTGGGCCGTAGGAAAAGGCTCACTGATCAACAAGGCCATTCTGGTCCCCGCTGCGCTGCTGATCAGCGCCTTTGCACCGTGGCTGGTAACACCGCTCCTGATGCTAGGCGGTGCGTACCTCTGCTTCGAGGGTACAGAAAAGCTTGCGCATAAGTTTTTACCTTCTCATGGTCACGATTCTTCAGAGCACGTAAAAGCTGTCGCTGATCCAAACATTGACCTTGTGGCCTATGAAAAGGAAAAGATCCGCGGAGCGGTTCGAACAGACTTCATTCTGAGCGCGGAAATCATTGCCATCACCCTGGGTATCGTGGCTGAAGCGTCGCTCATGCAACAAGTCGTGGTCATGTCACTGATTGCCATAGCCATGACTGTTGGCGTCTATGGACTGGTCGCCGGTATCGTAAAGCTGGATGATCTTGGGCTTTATCTATCCAAGCGCGGCGGCTCGGCTGTACAGGCAATCGGGCGAGGCCTTGTGAATGCGGCTCCGATGCTAATGAAGGGGCTATCCGTTGTCGGAACGATTGCCATGTTCATGGTAGGCGGTGGCATTCTGACCCATGGCATCCCGGCTCTTCATCATCTGATTGAAACCCTGGAACACGTGGCTGCAGGCGTACCGGCAATAGGCCCTGCTCTAGGCGTACTGACGCCTACGCTGTTTAATATTGTATTCGGCATCTTCGCCGGTGCAGTGGTCATGATAGTGGTCGGCATCGCCAGCAAGCTGCTTCGTCGTAAACCGTCTGCTAGTCATTAAGCTCCGCCCGATCATAAGGCAGAACAACGGCAGGCCCAAGTGGGATAACCACTTGGGCCTGCCGTTAGCCTTCGCCATGAACCGCAAAGGCTGCGTTCATGCGTCACCGTGGAAATCGCCACAATTGAAAGCCTGACAAGCGATCTCCCATCAGGGCTGGATACGCTGGATACGCGTTACGGTATACGTCGCACTTGGCTATCAAGCCGTGTTGCTCGATACCATAGCCAGTGGCGCAGCGGATATTGGCCAAGGCGGTTGCCAAGCCATAGGCATGGCCCTAGCAGCGACAAAAGTTGACAAAAGTTGACAAGAGAGACGGGAGATAGGGCTTTGCCAGGCATTGGAAAAAGCGGCTAGCGGAAAACTTTTCGGGATACCAATAAGTTAAAGCTGATTAATATTCATATAGCACCCTTCTAGGAAACTTATTTCCGCCTCAATACAGATTAAATTGAAAAAGACCAGACTGACATGTCAGTGCTGGTCTTTCTATTAGTATCGACAGTAGGCCTACTACCTAACCCCATGGAGGCTGCGGTACTCAGCGCTGTTAGTAAACGCTGCAGCAACAGATTCAACGGTCATGTTGCCCTCCAGAATCTGCCCCGTCCAAAGTGCCAAGCCGGCCGCGTCTGCCGTACGTCCCAGATAGGTCTGATACAGTTGCAGAACGGCTACCCGCGTCTGATATTCCTTGCTCTGCTTTAGCGCAGAGGCCAAAGACTCCGCTGTCATGGTGCCGCTTGTAAGCTGACTGGTCCAGCTGGATAAACCCGCCGCATCAGCAGCACGCCCTAAATAGGTGTAATACATCTGCTGTACCACCCGCGACTGATACTCTGCACTCCTAGTCAGGGCTGCAGCGACAGAGTCAGCCGTCATGCTGCCCGCCATGATTTGGCTTGTCCAAGTAGACAGACCTGAAACATCAGCGTCACGCCCCAGGTAAGTCTGATAGAGTTGCTGAACGGTATTACGGGTTTGATACTCTTTGCTCTGCATCAATGCAGCGGCAATTGATTGCGCCGTCATGGTCCCGTTAGCTAACTGACCTGCCCAATTGGCTAATCCAGCCGCATCTGCCTCACGCCCCAAATATGTCAGATATAGCTGCTTTACAGTATTGAGCTGAGCGTCTGTCGCCCCACCACTTTGCGTCTGCCCATTCGTTAACGGGCCAATACTTGTACAGCTGGTATCGTTGAGGTATTTCCTGAGCGTCGGCCATTGAGGCCGCTCTTGTCCATTAACAGGTTCAACGGACATGAAATAATTACCCCAGCCGGGCCCTGCCGCCCAATATGTGGCCGGAATACAGTTCTGCCGCAGGTAAGCAAGCATATTGTCCATCATCGTGAGCCAGCGCGGATCATTATCCGGTACACCGAACTCACCGATATAACCACGCTTTCCGTTCTTTTTGAGCCATTCAATGAAAGGTCTCACTCGCTCGACTCCGTACATAGGATCAAGCGTGCTTACATCGATCGAATCGTAATTGCCGCCAGCGTTCGCATCGAAATAAGTATGTGCAGAAAAAATGATGTTATTGGATGGATCGACCAGCTTTAGTAACGGCTCGTTCCACTGCGCCCAACGGGTAGCTTCTGCCCAACCGTTGCCCTCGACAATGATCGGGCGGACCTTATCGACAGCACGCACACCATTAATTCCGTACTGGGCAGCCGTCGGCCAATATGCCAATGCGCCGTTGGGTTCATTCATGATGTCATACGCATACAATGACGCCTGCCCACTCCAACGTTGGGCAATCTTCATCATGACATCTTGGTAGTGATTATACGTAACGCTACCGGCACCAATGATTTGCCCTCGGTAGCGGGCATAGTTATGCAAGTCAAGAATGACGCGGATATTGTATTTACTAGCGTAACTAAAGGTTCGATCAATCAGTGCTGCATAGGTTGGCTCTAGCGCGCCACCCAAGGTGGGCTGCAAGCGCTCCCAGATAATTGGAAATCGTATCAGCTTGATACCGCGCGCGCTCCACTGCTGAAAATAGGCTTCCACAGGAAAGATATAGTTGGTTCCGTTGATCCCAGGCAATACCTGGGGCGCGAAACCAGCCCCTGAAAGGTTCAGACCAACAAGACTAACCTGCTCGGCCCGAGCGACACCCAAGCAACCTAGCGTCAGAAAAACTGACATTGAAAGAGCCTTCAGTACAGGAGTTCTGCTCAAACGATGGAGTATGTTCATCATCACCAAACTGCTAGTGACAAGACGTCCCTGCAATCAGCCGAGTACGTATTGGTAAGATTCAAAATAGGCGGAACAATGACTAAGCCCATTTCCGCGCTGACAATCATTCAATCTTCATGCCAATAAGAACAAGACCACGGAGCTTAGTAAGGTAGGCTTTAGATTCATATAACTGTTTGTTTTTATTGAATTTAAAATCACTAACACGCGTACTCAATACGTATCAGGTAGAAGCACCGTCAGAATTATGTCTTTTTAAAATCACTCGATACCTCGCTTGTCATGCTTGGCACGCAGTTCTTTCATTTAAATCTATTGTGCTACCAAAGACCTTGAAGGACTATTCAGCCCTACTCTCTCTAATACGATTTCCTGAAACGTATGAAGAAACCTTTCTATTACCTACATATTCCAAAAACCGGTGGGACTTCTTTAATTTCATTTCTGGATAACCAATTCGATGTAGACGAGACATGTCCGGCGCAATTACTACCAGAACTCTTTGCAACACCAAGGGATCGACTGTCGCAATATGCTTTTTATCGAGGCCATCTCTGGTATGGACTCGGTACCTACCTGAACCGAGAACTCAGGTACATGACTATGTTGAGAGACCCGGTGCAGCGGACGATTTCATGGTATTCACATGTCAGACGCGAAGCTGGTGCTTACCGACATAGGCAGATGGTAGAAGAAAACTGGTCACTGCTGGATTTTGTTCAAAACGAAGAAACCCACTGGGACATGGTCAATACCCAGACGCTATTTCTGGCAGCTGATCTTGATTTTGAGCGCTTATCGCAAGACCCTGTAGGCTATGGGCAAGCGGCCATTCAGCAGTATGCTCAAAGAAGGAATGACCGCAGCCTTCTGGAGCTTGCCAAGCAAAGATTGACGCAGTTTGATTTCGTCGGTATCACCGAGCGCATGCAGGATTCCATGCTGCTTTTATCTTACGTGTTGAATACCTATCCAAACCGTTACGAAGAACGGCTTAACGTCTCATCCAATCGCCCGACTGAGAAAGAAATTTCATCAGACGTCATCGATGCCATAAAAGCACTAACTCCACTCGACCAAGAACTGTACGAATGGGCGTATCAGCAATTCGATCAGCGCTTCAAGCAAATGGTTGAGTCTTTATTGACAGAGCGCTATCTGCACAATCCAGACAGTCATATAGTATCTTGGCAAAAATCACTATCCTCGGCGGATCGCGCTCTTTTCAAACTCAAGGCATCGCAATATCCCGCTCAGACAATACCTTCTGAAGCGTTTATCGTTTCGCTCGACATATTCAATGCGTCCCGCTTCATAGTCGCCAGCCGACCACCGGCGCCGGTCAACCTTTCCTACCACTGGTTGGATGCTGAAGGCTCTGCCGTAGTGTTCGATGGCTTGCGGACGCCTTTACCTCAGCCTCTAGAACCACAACAAACAATTACAGTTCCGGTAAGTGTTCAGGCGCCAGAGCGAAAGGGCACCTATACTTTACGGATAACGCTGGTACAGGAAGGTGTCGCTTGGTTTGACGACAGCAAGGCCTTCACCGATATCGGATTTATAGTTGAGTGACACTCACAGCGAAATATTACCCTGACATCACAGCAGGCGATCAACGAATGAGCAGAAATGGGAATTTGGTTTGGCACCGAGGCCAGGTCAGCCGAAGTGAGCGAGAACGCCTTTTACACCAGACGGCCTCAACTCTATGGCTAACCGGCCTGAGTGCTGCGGGTAAGTCCACTTTGGCTTTTGCGCTGGAAAAAACTCTCACTGACTTGGGTAGGGCCTGTTTTGTACTGGACGGAGATAACATCCGTCACGGCCTCAACAAGGACCTCGATTTCAGTATTGAGGCACGTGTCGAGAACATCCGCCGCATTGCCGAAGTCGCCAAGCTGATGAACGAGGCAGGTCTAATCGTCATCACAGCATTTATTTCCCCGTTCGTCGAAGACCGAGAAGGTGCTCGCTATATTATTGGCAGAGACTCTTTTCGCGAAGTGTATATCAGTACGCCGCTTAGAATTTGCGAGGCGCGTGACCCCAAGGGGCTATATGCCAAAGCACGCAAAGGTTACATTTCTGAGTTTACTGGGCTTTCGTCACCTTACGAACCGCCGACTCATCCCGATCTCATACTCGACACGTCTGAAGTCCCGTTCGAAACATCACTAGCGAGACTTGTTGAATTGGCGCTGGCTACCCCAGCTAAGCACTTACAGGCTGCCACGGCATAGGCAGCTTCGGTTTGGACCTAGTTATGGCTCAACAGCAGGTTGTTATAAAGGCGCGCATAGGACTCGAGCATGTTGGCGCTTGAAAAAACACTTTCGTAACGCCTTGCCGCCCTCTCACCCATCATGGCAGCCTGTTCAGGATTTCTTAATAAAGTCAGCATAGCTTGCCTTAAAGCAAGAGGATCAGCCGGAGGAATAACTAATCCTGTCTCCTGATCCAAATTAATAAAGCTTGTACCAGTACTGATCTCACAGGAAATCATGGACTTGCCATACATTGCGGCTTCTAGGAGAGAAATGCCGAAAGCCTCGGACCGTAAATGGGAAGGAAACACAAAGGCGTAGCATAATGTCAGCAAAGCAGCTTTGTCCTCTTCCGATAAAAGACCAGGGAATAAGACATTTTTCAAGCCTGCCTCTTTGGCTTGCTGTTTAAGCGCTTCCTCTTCGAAACCTTCTCCTGCAATAACGCAATTAAAGTCTGCTCCTTGCAGTGCCTGAATGAGGAAATGGATCCCTTTGTAGTATCTGAGCGCACCTACAAAAAGGAAAAAAGGCTCTTTTAAAATGGAGCGCCAATAGGCCAGACGCTCTATGGTAGGTTCAGGATAAGTAGCCCGATCCAGACCATACGGAATAATGGAAACCTTTTCACTATAGTGACGTAGCACTGGGCTTGACTCTGCATACGCAGGAGAGGACGCCACAATGCTGTCTACACTACTCAAAAAGCGCTTCATTAGCGGCTGATATAACTTGAGCAATGTCTTCTGCTTTACAATATCCGAGTGGTAGCTGACCACTGACGGCTTATCGATGCGTGAGACGTAGTGGGCCAAGTCCATGAATGGCCATGGAAAATGATAGTGCACAATATCGGCGTTCTTTGCCAACTGAGCGAAATCGCGAAAAGCTGACAGCGAGAAGCCAGTCGAAGCTACATGAAAATCAAGCTTTGAACGGTGGCTTACGTGTTGGCCACTCTTTTCGCCACGCGCTGCTCCTTGAGGGCTTAGGTAAAGTACTTCCGACTCAATACCATATTGCAGCCCGCCCTCTGCAAGTTGATAAATGACCTGCTCAATACCGCCAAAGGTTTGTGGGCGGTAAGTTTTGAAGAAATGCAGAACCTTAATCATCTTGCAGATAAAACCTTCTTGTAAACTTGAACCGTTTCAGCTGCGCACCGCGCCCAAGAAAACTCGGCAGCTCGCTTTAAGCCCAAGGTTATCGCTTGCTCTCGCCATGTCTCATCCTCTAAACCGCGTGAGAGCAGGCCCGTCAAGCTGTCGACATCCATCGGCTCACACATCAGGGCTGCCTCGCCAGCTACTTCCGGTAGCGATGATGAGTTAGAGCAAACTACTGGAATACCCGAGCTCATCGCCTCTAACACAGGTAAACCGAAGCCCTCATAATGCGACGGGAATGTAAACAATCGAGCACCAGCAAATAATAATGGAAGCTCATTACTAGGCAGAAAACCTAAATAGCGGGCCCAACCCTCGCGCTCCGCCTTAGAAATGCGCTGCATAATGCTTTCATTTTGCCAACCCTCATAGCCAGTCAGAATTAACGGATAACGAAGGCGTAATGTTTGCGGTAGGCGGCTATAGGCTTCGAGTAAGGTTTCAATATTCTTGCGAGGCTCAATCGTACTGACGAACAGGCTATATCCTTGCCACCGTAGTTTGTATTTATTCAATAAAGGCTCCACTTCTTCCTTAGGCCGTGGAGTGAACTCTCCAGAACTGGCCAAAGGGACAGCATGAATATGCTCAAGGGGCCACGAAAAATAGTTCGCCAACTCGCGTCGTGTGTATTCAGAATCAGTAATCAGCGCTGAGGCGGTATGCAGAGCGTAATTGATACCTTTTTCCATAAAGGAAAGCAGCTGTGGTTGATGACAGCTTTTCCAGGTGAATGGCGATAGATCATGAAAAGTTACTACGCTAGGGCCTGGAAAAGGAGGCAAGAAAAAATTGGGGCCATGGTACAGATACTCATCCATCCCCTTAAGCGCCTTCCCTTTAAGGTATTGGCTCAGGACACGATAAGTTTCAATGAACAAAGGCCTTTTTTGTACAAACCGTTTTACGAAGTGGCTTCCCCCAGGCGTAGCCTGTGGTACGGCTAATTCTGACCGGAAAGACCGTCCCGCAAAAAACCTCAGCTCTTCAATGGATGTATTGGTCTGCAGATGCCGAGCCAGTTCAAAGGTATAACGCCCAATGCCTGTCAGTGGGTAACGTACAGGCTCAACTGACAGGATGACTTTCATTCACGTGCCGCCAACATCCAGCGTAAGGTTTCTTCAAGCGAAGGCGTATTCCACTCGCCAATGATAGAGCGTAAGCGCTTGGAGTCTCCGCACAGCTTTTTGACTTCATTAGCTCGTATAAAGGCGGGGTTGACCTCAACAGATATTGCGCGCCCTGTAATCCTTTCACACAAGGACAACACTTCCCGAAGCGAATACAGATTACCGGAGCAAACATTGACGGTGAGCCCAACTGGCTTTACTTCCAATAAGCGACGGTAGGCTTGAACTACTGCGCGCACATCGCTGAAGTCACGCCAGACATCAAGATTGCCTAACTCGATGCGATCGGCGCCACGTGTAAAGTGTGAAACAATTTTCGGTAATAGAAAGCTAGATGCCTGCCCTACTCCTGTGTAATTGAAGGGGCGGGCAATTACGATGGGTAAGCGGTTCATCCACAGTCTAGCCATATACTCCATGGCTAGTTTACTCACAGCATAATCGTTAGCGGGCGCTGGTTCGGTTTGCTCATCCAACATACCCTCTGACGCATTGCCATATACATTTGCACTACTAGCGAGTAGCACACATTCCGGCGTATGTTCCGAGGCGGAAATTGCTTCCAGAAGATTACGAGTACCAATTAAGTTGGTCTCGTAGAATGCATTCGCATCGCCATGAGCAACGAACGCCAGGGCCGCTAGATGAACCACGGCGTTCGGCTGAATCTCAGCCAGTACAGTATGCAGTGCCTGGGCGTCGGTGAGTTTTACCTGATGGTAATTAGGGTCATCACAGGGATGAGTCCCGAGGCCGAACACCTCATATCCATTAGCTTCGAGTTCCGTCCGCATATAACGTCCGGTAAACCCGTTAACTCCTGTAATCAGCACACGCTTACTGGCTGTATTCATTAGAAAGAGAACCCTATTTCATTACGGCGCAGATCCGCCTCGACCATCATCTGGCACAGCTGCTCAAGTGTTGTTTCAGGCTCCCAGCCCAACACGGCCTTGGCCTTGCTGGCGTCACCAATCAATAGTTCTACTTCGGCCGGGCGGTAAAAAGCAGGATTGATACGAACCACTGTCTTGCCGGTTTCGATATCAACAGCCACTTCGTTTTCATCGTTACCTTGGAAGCGCAGTTCGATATTGACGGCTTTAAACGCCATTTTGACGAAATCACGAACTGTTTCGGTTCTATTCGTAGCTAGAACAAACGTATCCGGCTGGTTGGCCTGCAGCATGCGCCACATTCCCTCCACATATTCCTTTGCAAAACCCCAGTCGCGCTTGGCATCCATATTGCCCAGCTCAAGAACCTCTTGCTTGCCGAGCTTGATCTTGGCGACTGAGTCTGTAATTTTCCGGGTTACAAACTCACGGCCACGCAGCGGAGATTCATGATTAAACAAGATGCCACTCGTACCAAAAATGTCATAGGACTCTCGGTAATTGATGGTCATCCAGTGAGCATACAGCTTGGCGACACCATAAGGACTGCGCGGATAGAATGGTGTTGTTTCTACCTGAGGGATTTCCTGGACCTTCCCAAACATCTCGGAAGTAGACGCTTGGTAAAAGCGAATTTTCGGATTAACGATACGAATAGCTTCAAGCAGGTTAACCGCGCCAAGACCAGTGATATTGGCTGTTGTTAGCGGCTGATCAAACGATACGCCTACGAAGCTCTGCGCTGCCAGATTGTAGACTTCTGTAGCTTCAGTGCGCTCTAACAAGCGGATACTGGAAGCCAGATCTGTCAGGTCATATTCGACCAAGTGCAGGTTTGGGTTCTTATCGATTCCCAACTCTTCAATGCGCCAGAAATTAACTGAGCTAGTGCGGCGATAGGTGCCATAGACCGTATAGCCCTTTTCCAGCAACAGTTGCGCCAGATAGGCCCCATCTTGGCCCGTGATACCCGTAATGATCGCTTTCATTTCTGCTCCCTTGGTTGAAACTAAAATCTCATTAGTTGAAAGACTGAGCGCACCCTAGTATTCCGTTGCGGTCAGCCTAGCCTTTATTTGCTCTGCGCTTTGCTTCCAGGTCAGCCATTTCATATTGCTTGATGATGGATGCAAGCCGTCTTCCTTAAGCGCAAGCCAAGCCTTAATCTCTTTGCTCAGATCCTCAGCCTTGCTTCCTTTGAAATAATGGGCATTGTCTTCAGCAATTTCTCTGAAAACTGGTATATCGCGAGCGATGATAGGTAACCCGAATTGAGCTGCTTCAATCAGAGGCAAGCCAAAGCCTTCACCTTTGGAGCTGAATACCAAGCATGTTGCGCTCTGGTAAATGTGCTCCAGATATTCGTCGCTAATACCCTTGAGCCAGAAGAGTCTTTTACCCAGCAGTTTATGTTGGGTGATATCACGAATAAGCTCGTCAACATTCCAACCAGCTTGACCTACCAGAACGAGATTGGCCTCAACACCGTCCTGCCAAAGAAGGTCAAATGCCTTTAAAGTCTGATCATGACCCTTACGTGGCTCTATCGTACCTACCGATAGAAACGTCGGGCACTCTTTCAGTTTGGCAAGAATCTCGGATGCATCGTCCGGAAGCCCTTTGGTAGGGATGGAGTTCTCGACATCGGCACCTAAATGAAACCAGTCTATATGAAGGGGACGATAACGCTCGACTGGGTTTCGTTCTAACCACTGGCGCATGTCATCCGCGACTGCACGGGAAATACAAAGCAAGCCATCATTTTTTGAAATAGCGGTAAGCCAGTCATGATGCAAGTCACCGATAAAATCCCTAAAAACTTCTGGCATTAATACCGGTAATAGATCATACACAACAAAAAAGACTTTAACCCCGGCATTTCTCATACTTTGATGAGCAGCTTGCTGGCGAATCACGACATGGTGTTGTAAATCCAAGCCGAAGAATATATCACCGTTAGCATATTCAATAGCACTATCACTGGCGTCATCATGTTCAGCATGCTCGGGGAAATGCTTAGTTATAAATTCTCTGGCATAGCGATAGCCTGTACTATCCATTGTTGCGTAAACAGGCTCACTGACGAAACCTGCTGGCGGCGAATCAAGAAGCTCTTTCAAAATACTTCTAACAACTCGCTGAATGCCACTTTTAGAATCGATATGTACTAGCTGGGAGATATCGATAAAGAGACGCTTTGGGGTATTGGATTGAAAATTTCTGGCTAGTGCCGAAGCACATTGCTTAATGTCATCGTATGTAGGCAGTGCGTCACTAATCTTTGCAATGCAGGCTTCTAGGTCGTGAACAATTTCTTCACTCGTATAAGCAGCATTTGTTGGATAGCGCTCGGCAACTCGCTCAAAAGCCTCTAAAGCTAGCCGCGCACTTCGATCCCAAGAAAACTTTTTACATTGCTCTTTCCCATGAGCAATAAGCGCTTCGCGGAAGCATTCATCAGTCAACACTCTTTGTAGCTTTTCCTGCATATCTGCTACGCTTAATGGGTCGAACAATGCTTCTGGGTAGCCAATTACCTCTGGCACGCTCGAGGTATTGGAGCCAATAACCGGTGCACCACAAGACATGGCCTCAAGCGCAGGCAAGCCAAATCCTTCATGCCACGAAGGAAATATAAATGCTTTGCAAAGGCTGTAGAGCTCAATGAGCTCCTTGTCAGTAATGTAGCCCGTAAAAACTATTTCAGCTTCTTTTAAACCAAAGGCACTGGCATGCGTTCTAAGCCCTGCGATAATTTGGGTAGGCATCTTGCCTGCCAATACCAATTGATGGCGATCTCTGATTTCATTAGGTAGCTGAGCATAAGCTTGAATCATACGCTCTAAATTTTTCCTCGCATCCGCGCCGCCTGTATAAAGTACAAAGGGGGACTGGATGGCAAACTTTTCGCGTAGCAGAGACTCCTCTTCAGCATTAAGTTTGGCAGGTATAAAGATCGGATCGGCTGCCGTAGAGATATTGGTAACCTGAGTTTCAGGAAGACCAATGATGCTGATACCTTCCTGACTAGCAGACTCAGAGATACCTAACCAGCCTTGAGCATTTTTTAAGCTTTCAATCTTATTGAGATAATATTTCTTAAATACTGGATGTGGATCTAAATAGTCCTTTGCATTCATCAAGGGAATTAGATCATACAGAGTAACCAAGGTGGGAATATCTTTGGTAAACCCTCCTACTGTAATAGTCGCATTATCAGCAGTACCTTCAAAAAGACTACTAATATGCACGACATCAGGTCTGAGACTTGCGATATACGCCTCACGTATATGCTCTGCCGCTTGACGTCTCCAATCATTGCCTGGCAAACATTCAGCAACCGGCGCGGGGCCATACCAGACATGGATGTTTTCCTGAGGGATCACTCCATTAAAAGCTGCTCGAATTGGCTCTATCGTTTCAGGAAACTGACCATTAAGCAGAATAATTACTTCATGTTCTGCTCTATTTCGGGCAATTGCTAAAGCAAGGGACAAGCTATAACGCCCAATGCCGCGAAAACGACTTTCAGTTTGAGCACCTTGAAGATCAAGTATGATGCGCATCAGCGCGGCTCCTTATGCTGCGCCTGGATGGCATTTTTCAAGCTTTGATAATAAGCTTGGCCGTTTGAGCTGAGGTCAGAAAGGTCTGGCTCTGCCCCCTGAATGAAAGAGTGCGGATTATAGGGTGGGGCTACCACTACGTTGGGCTGTTGTGTTGAAGAACTAGCGCCAGCCATGCCTTCTTTATAGGCAATATTCAGCAAGCGGGCATGAATTCGAGGGTACCTTTTGAGAATTTCAAGCGCTTTTCGTTTGTATCTAGGATTACCTGCCACCATATGCATGGCTTTAAGTAGCCACGGGTATATAGCAACTTTAGCTTTCAGCTTTGTTTGCTGCATGGCAACAGCAGGCTCACGTATAACCATACGAGAAATATGAACAGCGAAACGCATAGGCGCTGTAATACGCCATGAAGTACTAGTCTGTAATGCTTTAACTTGCTCTTCAAGGGCTGTTGCTCTTAAATACCAAGTATGCGCATTACTAAGAGATGCATTTAGCTGCTGCTGAATGCTTTCTGACCTTTGATCCTGCGTTTCAAGATGGTGCTGCATACCTTCGAGTAGTTCATTCCTATAAGCTAGACGCTTAAAATCAGATTGTAGCGTTGCATTAAAAGCTCTTATTTCATCTAGCTGTTTAATACTGGAGCTTCTTATTTCATTTAACTGAGCATCATTGACGGCCTTAGCTTCTTCAAGTAGCTTTAAGTCGGCTGCCCTAGTTTCTTCTAAACGCCGCTCTATAGTTAAAACGTGCTGATCTAATGCTCTATTAAACTCTGACCTTATTTCTTCGACCAGACGATTTGTATCTTCTTGCAACTGACTCAACTTATTGTTGACCAACAAATCCTTTTCAGAACCCCGATCTAATCGGCTTTCAATGCTTTGAATAGCTCCATTAATTCGAGCATCGTATTGCTGCGCAAGATAATCTAAAGAAACCCCGTATTCTTCATTAAACACCGGGTCGAACAAGCCTAGGCTTTCTGCTTCGCCTGCTTTCTGCGCAATAACAGCATAGTCTTGGCTAACACCGGCCAATACGCTTTTCAAACCCAGGGAGGCCAAGTCTTCTTCGAAATTTTCTTGTAGTCGCAAAAGCTTTATGCGTGCAAATCCACTATATTCAGCCAGAAAGCTGAGCAGAAGGTGTGGAATAGGCCGCTCATGTGTAGGATCCAGGTAAAAATTATTTGTCCCTACTACAATGTTTTCTGCATTAGGCGTTTCAAGTATCAATAAGCCTGCTGGCTTAAGTACTCGCACAGCCTCTTTAAGAATGTTTTGCAAAATCGGGAAGGGTATATGTTCGGCAATATGAAATCCTGAAACAATGGCCAAACTGCTTTCCGGCAAAGCCTTTAGGGTTTCAAGCGCCTCACCTTGCTCTGCGGGTAGTTCCAGTACGCGGCAAGCCTCTAGCATTCCTTCATCTAGATCGATGCCACGCGCCTGAAAATCATTTTCTACAAGAAGCTCCAACCACTCGCCTCGCCCACAGCCTATATCCAGCACCGCGCACTCTGCATAAAGCTCTTTTAATGGCTGTATGAACGGAAGATAGACCTCCTGTCGCTGCTTAATCAGCTCTCTCGAACCACGATAACGATCTTCAAACGCCCGATAAAAAGAGCTGCTCATCGGCTGTACTCCACTTTCGGCGGCAGCCAGGTCAGGCCGACAAATTGATCTTTAGCAATGTTCATTATGCTGAAGACCAATGCCAAATCACGCCATTCGTAATTGGATACCAGGTGAGTATCGTTGGCGTGTAAAGCAATAGCCACTGAGAATGACCCCACTCCCAGATTGGCCGGGAAGATGAAGTCATATTGGGGCGATTCGCCGGCCTTTAGGTCTTTCAAGACGCACCCAAGGTGATGCGTATTTGTACCGAATACTGATTGCCCGAGGCGGTCCTTTATCATGTAGCCCACTACCAGTTCGGGAATATCCTTGTTGATCTCTACCTTTACTCGCAAGCTGACGGGCTCACCTACAGCAGCAAATTCAATCATTTCTCCGCGTGAATTGTGCAAAGAAACAGAGGCAATAGTGGCTTCGCCTGAGCCGGAACTGGTTTGGACGGTACCATCATCCAGTTTACGAATAGTAACTGTGGCATTTTCCTTTTCGGCGATGATGGCATTGTAGTAATCCATTACCTCCTCGGGTTTACCGTCCTTGATGATACTTCCAGCTTCAAGCAGGATCGCCCGGTCGCAAAGCGCCTGGATTGAGCTTCGGTCGTGGGTAACAATAAGCAGGGTCGTCCCTTGTTTCTGAAATGCTTTAATGCGGTCGAAACTCTTGTGTTGGAAATAGGCATCCCCAACGGAGAGCGCCTCATCAACAATCAATATCTCAGGACGAAATGCAGTTGCCACGGAAAAGGCCACTCGCATTTGCATTCCACTGGAATAGGTGCGCACCGGCTCATCAAAGTATTCGCCAATTTCGGCAAACGCCTCGATATCGGGCATGGCTTGCTGGATCTGCTCTGTGCTGTACCCCATGAGACCTGCGGCATGCAAAGCGTTTTGCCGCCCTGTCAGCTCCGGGTTAAAACCCATGCCAAGTTCGAGAATAGCCGCTATGCGTCCATTGACCTGAACGCTCCCCTCCGTTGGCTGAAGCGTACCGGTAATCATCTTGAGCAAAGTTGATTTGCCTGCCCCATTCTGACCAACGATACCGATCGCCTTACCAGGCTCAATGGAAAAGTTGATATTTCTTAAAACCCAGTGCTCTTCGCTGGGCTTTACCGCCAGGCCAAACCAGCGAGCGAAGCGTTGCCATTCTGATGCATAGCGACGGTAAGCCTTACCTAAATGCGTAACGGTCATCAAGCTCATAGTGCATCCACCATTTCAGGAGCAGCCCGGCGGAATAGGAACAATCCGAAAAGCAAAAGACCGATAGAAATGGCGCCAGTAATGACTATGTGCTGCAACTGCGGTGAAGTGGAATAAACGAGAACATCATGATAAGCCGTTACAACGGGATACATGGGATTGGCTTCGATGGCGCCCTTCAACTCGACAGGGATGATATTTAGCGGATAGACGATTGGAGTAAACCAGAACAATACCTGTAGCACGATGGGAACGACCTGACCAATATCGCGCACAAACACATTAAGTACTCCCAAGATCAGTCCGATGCCGACCCCGAGGGCAACAACAATCAATGTCAGAGGAACGAGCCAGAACATTTCCAATCCTGGCATATGTCCAAGGATCGCGAATACAGCCAGCATCGAGGCGAGTAACAACATGTTGTTGAGCAGACAGGAACCTACCACTATCACGGGCAGCGTGATGCGCGGGAAGCGCATCTTTTTCATCAGGTTGCCTTGATCAATGAAAACCGTCAGGCAGCGCCCGATTATTTCCGAAAACAGGTTCCACGCGAGAATTCCTGCCATGAGATAAATGGCATAAGCGTATTTATTTTCGATACCAGGCAACTTGGCAGCCAATACATTGGAAAGTATGACCGCATAGATAGCTACTTGGGCCAACGGATGGATGATCATCCATAGCCCACCGAGTCGGCTACGTGCAAAGCGGGTGACGAACTCGTTTTTTATTGAGGAAACAACAAATCCTCGATAAGCCCAAAGACTTCTCAATAAACCAAACATTTCTACCTCTGCTTAGCCGTGAGCGGCCTGTCTAAACCGCCCACGCTTATGACTATTGATCAGTCAGCATTAACCGTCAGCACGGCCATAGATATCTTGGAAGCGTACAATATCGTCTTCGCCCAGATAATCGCCGCTCTGGACCTCGATCATGACCAGATCGATGACCCCTGGGTTTTCCAGGCGATGCTTGTGCCCGGCAGAGATAAAGGTGGACTCGTTAGTGTTGAGCATGAACTCGCGATCGTCGTTGAAGACCCGGGCCATGCCGGTTACCACGATCCAGTGCTCGCTGCGGTGATGATGCATTTGCAGAGATAGAGACGCACCCGGCTTGACGACGATCCGTTTGATCTTGAAGCGCTCGCCTTCTTCCAGAGTGGTGTAGGAACCCCACGGACGGTGCACGGTGCGATGCAGCAAGTGCGCCTCGTGGCCTGTGCTCTTAAGCTGGCTGACAATATGTTTGACATCTTGCGCATGATCTTTGTGTGCAATCAGGATCGCATCAGGCGTATCGATGACCAGCAAATCCTGCACGCCGACCAAAGCTGCCAGCCGCTCAGGGCTATTCACATAGTTATTTGCCGATTTGTGCGCGAGCACTTCGCCCTCAAACCGATTGCCGTCATCGGCGACCTCGGTCAGCTCGCTCATGGCATTCCAGGATCCGATGTCGCTCCAGCCGATGTCACACGGAATAGTCGCCACTTTTTCCGAGCGCTCCATCAGCGCATAATCGATAGAGATGTCAGGCACTTTACTGAACGCTTCGCTTTCCAAAGTAACGTAGCGGTTCTGGCCGCTCTCGGCGATTCGGGACTGCTCCAGTGTTGCGCTGATCTCAGCTATGACCTCAGGGGCGTGACGGCGCATATCTTCCAGCAAGGAACCAACCTCAAAGCAGAACATACCCGAGTTCCAGAAATAATTTCCTGCCTCGACATATGATTTAGCTGTTTCAAGGTCCGGTTTCTCGACGAAACGATTGACTTTCAGCCCACCCTCCAGCGGCTTGTCTTCGTTTGCTTCTATATAGCCATAGCCGGTCTCTGGATATTTTGGCTGAATACCAAACGTTACAAGCCAACCTTGAGAAGCCAGGACTTTGGCTTTCTCCACGGCGACAGAGAAGGACAATTCATTCTGAATCAGATGGTCAGCAGCCAAGACCAGGATAAGAGCGTTAGCCCCATGAGCCTGCTCAACGTGTAACGCTGCAGCAGCGACCGCTGCTGCTGTATTACGCCCAAAGGGTTCGAGAATGAAACTCTGAGCTATATGCTTGCGTCCTACCAGACGGTATTCATCTTCTGTCTTGAAAAAAAGATCACGATTAGTGACTGTAAGGACTTCAGCCACATCACCAAGACCTGCCGCGCGCTTGAACGTCTTGCGAATAAGGTTCTCACCATCTGGAAGAGGCATGAACGGCTTAGGGTGTGCTTCACGGGAAACGGGCCACAGGCGGCTTCCCACCCCTCCAGCCATAATGACAGGGATTAATTTCATTAGAACCACTACCTTGGATTTGTATAGGAACGTCCAGTTACTATGACGACCTAGCGAGCGTTCAAACGACCTTGATAATACTGCCTACTAGTCTAGGTCTATTAAAGAAGCGGATATAGGGTGTAATTCTGTTGTTAAGTTCCCCGCTCGTCAAAAGCAACGATCCGTCCGACCAAATAAACGATATTAGTCTGATATCATCATGCAATTAGGTATCTTTTCTAAATGAAACTAACTTCCTGTTATAACAGGAGAAATTTAGTTTTAGGCCATTAATTTGTGATCCAATTCTGATAAATAAACGCTACTCTTTGAACCTATATGCTTAAACAGCAAACCCAGGGGCGCCGAGTAATGCCGTTAGCCCTTGCGCAGCCTATCCAGAATCTTCTGTGTCTCCCGCTCTGCCTTGGCTTCGCTCGAAAGCTCTTTGGCCAGTATGCTCAATACCAGCATCAAATTGCCTCGACCCTCCTCGCTCAATACGTCCCACTCTTCAATCAGGGTCTCGAAAAGCAAGGCGCCTGTCATCGAGGGGCTGAAATCAGGTAGATCACCCGAATCAATGGCACGGGTAACAATAGTGATCAGTTCTTTTTCGTTCATCAACAGCTCTCATGATGTTGGGCGAATACGTTAGAGCCTGATAGACAGCTATTGAGGCTCTAAAATACAAAAGGCCTGCATAAGCAGGCCTTAGCGTTAACGCGGAGCTTACTCAGAAGCACTGGTCTCCACGGCGGAAGTCAGCGCAAGCTTTTTGGCCGAGGCAATATCTGCCTTGCCGGAGCCTAGCTTAGGCAGCGCATCCACGTGAATCCAGGTAGAAGGCACCATGAGCGGGCTATAACCTGCTTCAAGCATGCGCTTTTCCAGCGCACCAGTGTCCAGAGGCTGCTCATGAAGAATCACAATACGTTCGCCTTTCTTGGCATCCGGCACATTGACAGCCATGACTTCGATTTCGGAGTTGTCGATCAGCTTGATGAGAGCCTGTTCGACAGAGCCCAAGCTAACCATCTCACCACCAATTTTTGCAAACCGTGAGTAACGATCGACGATAGTCAGGAAACCATCTTCATCTAACCGGCCCTTGTCACCCGTCACGTACCAGCGCACGCCGTCAAGCTCATGAATGGCACTCGCTGTCTTGGCAGGGTTATTCAGATAGCCCTGCATTACTTGAGGGCCGCCGATAAGGATCATGCCCTCCTGGCCTGTAGGTAGTTCTTCAAAGCTTTCTGGATCAACAATCTTGAGACTGGTGCCTGGCAGCGGCATCCCTACCGTGCCCTGCTTACCGCCGCACTGCACCTGCATGTAGGCCACATCGATGGCGTCCGGCAGGTTGACCGACGCTACAGGAGCCGTTTCAGTTGCACCGTAGCCTTCATAGATCTCCTTATTGAACTTGAGCTTGAAGGACTCTCGTACATCATCACTAAGCTTTTCAGCTCCTGCCACGATAATGCGAAGGCTGTCCAGCATGAGCGGGTGCACCTTGCGGTTACGGGTAAAGAGCCGCAGGAAGGTGGATGTGCCGCACATGATAGTGGCACGATACGTCGTGACTGCCTTGGCAATGCCCATGACGTCGGTCGGGTCCGCATGACAGACCATTGGCAGCCCTTCGATCAATGGCAGGAACTGTGTAACCGTCAAACCAAATGCATGGAACAGCGGCAGCGAGGCCATGACAACGTCGTCATTCTTAGTATTGAGCACATCGGATGTCTGCTTCAGGTTCGCCATGATATTACGGTGACTGAGCATGACCCCCTTAGGCGCACCCTCACTACCGCTAGAGAACAGAATGGCCGCGGTTGCCTCAGGGTTGTGCGCTCGACTCAGCAGCGGACGCAGCATCCAGGCAGGCAACAGGCGGATCGCCAGCCAGATTGCCGCAAGCTCGGTCTTGCTGAACTCCTGTCGCATATCTTCCAGATAGACAACACGGCGCCCTTCCAGTACAGCCTTGACCAGCAGCCCTCGCTGCTCGAGCTTTTCGACGAAACGTTTGGAGCTATAGACCGTTTGTATGCCGGCCTGCTTCAGTGCTGAGCGGAGAGCCTCCTGACTTGCCGTATAGTTGAGATTGACCAGCGTCTTGCCGGCCAGCAGGGTTGCCATATTAGCCAGCACACCACCGGCACTGGTCGGTAGCAACAGCCCTACGTTCTGCTCTGGGCTGAGCTTGGTGATACGACGCGCCATGGCACTGCTGGCGGCAAGCGCCTGAGCCGCTTTCATTGGCTTGCCGAGGCTGTCGGCAATCGCCAACTGCCCGCTGCGACGCTTGACGGTTTCGATCCAGGCATCGGCCAGGGTTGGCAGGTCTTCCATATAGATCTGCCAGGAGCGAATGGTCTGGTCTAATATCCGGCGCTTGAGAACATCGGCAGGCGTGTCTTTGGGCAAGGTCTTGCCAAAGGCGACGACTACAGAACGGTGCAACGGTGAGTCGCGCAGTTCCTTCAGCTTGCTGGATGAGCGCGAGAACTGACTACCCCACAACCCACGCAAATAGAACGGTACGATCAGTACATCTGCATTGGCCTTTTCACATGCGCGCTCATAGCCCTTCCGAAACTCACCCAGCTGACCGTTGCGGCTGATGGCTCCCTCGGGGAACAGGCAGACCACCTCGCCAGCATTGAGCAATTCTGCTACCTGATCCAACGCCTGGGCAGCACCGGCACCCGGCTGAATCGGAATACAGCCTAAAGACTTGAAGAACCACCGCATGAACCACAGGTTGTAGATGTCCTTGAGCATCACGAAGCGAACAGGCCGTGGGCAGGCAATCTGCACAATCGCCCAATCGACCCAACTGATGTGGTTACCCAGCAACAATACACCGCCCTGTGCCGGCAGGTTTTGCAGGCCATGCACTTCCACCTTGTAATGACGGGTCATGAAAAAGCTGAGCAGAAAGCGGACCAGACTCTGCGGCAGCTTGCCTACGGTGTAAGCGCCACCTATCAACGCAACCAGAGCAATCAGGCCCAGCAGATAGCGACTATCGACGCCTAGCAGTGCAAAAACTGCCGTCAGGATCAGAAAGCCCAGCATGGATAGATTCTGTATCCAGTTACTGGCGGCAAGTACTGTTCCCAATTCCTTTTCAGGTGCGTGGAATTGAATCAGCGCGTTGAGCGGTACGATGAACAGGCCGCCCATCACACCGATGAAAACAAAGTTGAGCGCATGAGAGAGCGGTGAATCTAGCAGCAGCAAACCGCCCAGCCCCACGGCGATACCCAACGCCCCCAGCGGAACAAGGCCAGTCTCGATGCGATTGCGCGACAGGCTGCTTGCCAACGCCGAACCCAGCGCAATGCCGATACCGCTGCAGGCCAGGATGCCCTGGACGACCAGAGTATTACTGACGCCCAGACTGTCCTTGGCGTAGGACGGAAAGGCTGCCAGCATGACCTGCCCAACCGACCAGAATGTTGCCAGCCCAACAATGGCTAGGCGAATAACCGATTGCGCCTTGACCGTTTGCAGGTTTGCTACAGCCGCACGACCATGGATGTAATCCTGCCAGTTGAAGGGTCGGCTGGAGGCGGGTACTTCCTTGCCAGGCAAGCAGTACAACAGCGCCAGCTCAATCACGCTATTGATTACCAGAAGCCATCCGAGCGGGGCGATATCCCGCAGCATCTCGTCAGCTGTTTTCGACTCAGCAGAAAGGCTGCCTTCAAAAAGCGCGGTAAAGACAAACGTACCAGCCAGTATCGCTACGATCGAAACAGCCTGAACCAGGCCATTGGCCTCAGCGAGCCGCGCCTTTCCAAACAGGGTCTTGATATAGCCGTACTTGGCTGGTGAGTAAAAAGTGGCCTGTACAGCAAGCAGCAGCGTCATGGCAAACGCCAGCCAGAACCAGCCGGCATAGTACGACCAGGTAATCAGTCCGGTAATCCCGACAGCCGCCCAGGCTGATAGCCGCATGACGGATAGCTTGCGAAAGGTATCCGCCACATAACCGGAAGGGCTGAATAAGAGAATGAAAGGCAGAAGCATCAGCCCATTGACCAAGGCAGTCAGCACAATCTGAGTAGAGCCGTCATAGATTTTAAAGACGGTATTCTGAATGATGATCTTATGGCCGAGATCGACGAATGCGTTCAGAAAGATCGCGATCAGATAAGGCCAGGCGCCCGATAGTCGGTGCAGTTTGTCCATAACAAGCCTCTGGAGCGGGATGGAAGTGCAGGCAGACTGCCGGGGCCCTTCAAAATCCACAACTAAAATGCAAAACGTAGCGTTAAGAGATGTCTTAGGTATTAATTTTCGATACTTTTGGCCGCCATTACCTTTTCCTTTCGAGATGCCGAGATGGCCCAAGTTTCTTCCCTGATCGAAACCCTGAAAAAACAGCTCAAGGCACACGGTAAGACGTATGCCGATGTGGCAGCGGCACTTGACTTGAGCGAAGCCTCGGTCAAGCGTCTGTTCGCAGAAGAAAGCTTTACCCTGCAGCGCCTGTCACTTGTATGTAATGTGATCGACATGGACATTACCGAACTCGTGCAAACCATGTCCGTGCAGCAGCGACAAACCGATGAGCTGAGCGAGGCCCAGGAGCAGGAGATTGCCAGCAATGGCCTGCTCCTACTTGTAGCCGTGTGCGTGATCAACGGCTATAGCTTTACCAACATCATTGAGCAGTATCAGCTGACAGCCGCCGAATGCACCCGATTACTGGTACGGCTGGATCGTTTGAAGCTTATCGAATTGCTGCCCAACAATCGCATCAAGCTGTTGATCAGCCGAAATTTTCGCTGGCGTCCGGGCGGTCCGATCCAGCAACTTTTTCAGGAGCAAGTCGCCAAGGACTTCTTTCACTCACGCTTCGAGGGTGAGTCGGAGCAACTTCTGGTCTTCAACGGCCTGCTATCACGCGCGGGAAATGCACAGTGGCAACAAAAGCTTCAGCGCTTGGGGCGAGAATTTAACAACCTGTGCGAGGAAGAGGCAGGACTGCCCATAACGCAGCGCTTTGGCACCACAACCGTTCTGGCAGTGCGGCAATGGCGCTACGGGCTATTCGAACGCTACAGCAAGCGCTCAGCCGAAGAAAAGAAGCCTGCACAATGAGAGGCGCCGGTAGTTTCTACTCTATTTCCCAAGCTTGATACAAAAGTTTGACTATTTTATGGGCAAGTTCAAATATCCAAAACATAGAGATACCCAACCTCGGCTATAACT
The DNA here is from genome assembly GCF_003691465.1 of Pseudomonas sp. LTJR-52. Taxonomy (NCBI): domain Bacteria; kingdom Pseudomonadati; phylum Pseudomonadota; class Gammaproteobacteria; order Pseudomonadales; family Pseudomonadaceae; genus Pseudomonas; species Pseudomonas sp. LTJR-52. The sequence continues at coordinate 551,519 of NZ_CP033105.1, read as the reverse complement.
TGACGCCCCTCCTCTACTTTCTAGACTTCGGGATGGCGCTCTGAAATCGTCTGTATTGTTTAGTGCCATCTGTACCAGGGTCACTGTTTCTAGGATCGACCCGCCACTTCGTCAGAGAAATTCTGATTTACAGCAGTGTGGTAGCCATCGGAGCGCCCGCTCCAGACGCGTCTTCCGCCTGACGTTCATGGCCTGCTGATATTGCCGTCCTGACATACGCATGGAATGCCTGCCACCTGCCGGGCTATCTCCGCTTGTTCATCTGCGCCCGGCTTTTGAAGACCTTTCAGCTATGCCAAAGGGGGTAAAGATGAAGAGTTTGGGTTATTCGTTGGAAACGGCCACGTATTCGGAGCAAAAACCTTTCTATTTAGGAATAGTGGCCGTCTGTATCTTATTGGCCATCTCTCTTTTTTTCAGGCTACATGATTTTGAGAAGGTAACAGGCTCCCAGAACCTGGAAGCGAGTTACCATGTCCTGATTACCCTGAATGCCCTAAACGAGTCCGATGTCACGCACCATTGGTATCTACCCACCATTTCGCTAGGCGAAGAAAAGGACAAGCACATCGCCTGGGGCGCGACCATTCCTACACGAACAGGTGATTACGTCTATACCAGTTTTACGCCCTATGGCTTTCTGGCACCCTACTTTGCACTGAAGGTATCGGGCCAGAATATATCGTTGGAAAGCTTGGCCTTTTTCAATTTTGTCCTAGGCTCGGTCATCACGCTGCTGCTGTTTACCTTCTTGTTCAAGGTTCTTCGCTTCAATGGTCTGAACGCGTGGTCAGCAGTCTCCGGCGCACTCATGGGCTGCGTGATTGGTATTTTCAGCCGTGAGGCTTTGCTTTCTCATGGCGTTATCTACTGGGTACAAAGCTTCTATCAGCTGATCCTGCTGTCTTCGCTGTTTGTCTTGTTCAAGTACTGTTCAGTGACCGATATACAGAGTCGTCAGCGCTACGCCTGGGCGCTTTGTGCGCTGGCCTTCTTCGGCGCATTAACCGAATGGACAGGATACTTCTTCAATTTCGGGCTGTTCTGCATTCTTTGGGTAAACACTCTGAGAATCGAAGGCTCACGGTGGCTATCCAAGAAAATCTGTATAGCCACCATCCTGGCAGGCGTTATCACTATCCTGCATTACAGTCTTGCTGCCGGTTTGCTGCCCACACTCAAAGCCTTTGCCAGACGCTTCCTGGCCCGTAGCGCGGGTGCGGGCAGCTTGTCCGATCTGCTGCATGCCTATGTGCTCTCCTATGGCTATTTCATCGCAGCCATGCTGATAACAGCGGCGGGACTCATCTGGCTGAAGAAAAGCCAGAGTACGTCAAACAGAGCATTATCGATTACGCTGGTGGTTCTCATCGCGGCCAGCGTACCGCTACTGGAAAACCTGATCATGCTTCAGCATGCCACGCAGTTTTCATTTGACCGCTTAAAGTTCATCTTCCCGGCAGCACTGCTGATTGGGTTGTCCTTGCTTTACTTCAGGACCAAAGGCAGAACCGTATTGGCAGGGCTGATCGCCCTAGCAGCAATACAAGGCTGCATGACGTATAAGAAGGACATTAATACCTACGCGGCCTGGCCCCAGATTGATGAGCAAAACAAGCAGTTGGCATCGCTGGTCGAGCAGGAGCTGGATGTTAAATGTGCAGTGCTATCTACTGACATGAGCGTTCGCGGCTATGCAAACCTGCTTTTTCATCGGGGTATTTACGAGCTGCGACCGCAGCCAGCAGATTTTCGCAATGACCCGAGTAATTGTGGCGGGGTTTATCTGGAAGGCAGAGATTTTCAGGTCGACCTGCCTGAGTACACCAAGGCAACCATTACCGAGAAGGATAATCGCGTTGTGACCTTCGTGAAGGATCAAGGGCAGTGGCGACGACTAGATACTACACCTAATCGAAAAGGCTAGGCCAAAGTTTCCAGGCGGCCAAGCTGATTAGAGCCACCGCTTGGAAACATTGTCACCCTTTCTTTGATACTTCGCCTTCCTTAACGCCTGTGCTGCGCTTTTCGCCTGGTACGGGGACGCTCAGCCAATCGTTAATCTTGCGAATATCGGCATCTGCCAGATCTCCGCGCCAGCGGAGCAGAACAAGCTGATTGGTAATAAAATCATATTGCGCTTTTAAATAATCTCGACGTGCAGAGTACTCCTGCTGTACGGCATTCAAGACATCTACTGCAGTAGCCACACCTAAAGACAAAGAGCGCTCATTAGCCTCTCGGGATTTGATAGCTGAGTCCAAGGCACGACGTGACGAGGTGATCTTGCTCAGATCAGAGGCGCTTTTCATATAAGCCGTTCGCGTTTCCTTGATGACCTGCCTACGAATGGACTCATAATCCTGCTCAGCAGCATCTCTAGATCCATAAAGCCCCTCTATTCGAGCACGCGTTGAGCCACCACTGTAAATAGGTATCTGTAGAGAAATATTGGCGGAGTACGTATCAGTGCGTGGAGAAGGAATATTTTCGTAGGCAAAATCACTACGCTGTGCACCAAGGCCAAAGCTAAGCGTAGGTAGATGCCCAGCACGGGCCTCTCCGATGGCATAGTTACTGGCATCCACAGCACTTTGCTTGGCTTTCAATGCAGGATTGTTGGTCAATGCAGCATTTACCCACGAAGCCTCGTCACTAGAAGGCATCTCAAACTGGACATTGCTGTCGATTCGCTTGAAAGGCTGATAAACGTCGTGGCCAACCAGCTCAGCAAGGGCCTCTCGAGCAACTTGAACCTGATTCTTGGCTTCTATCTCTGCTGTACTCAAGCTATCAACGCGAGCTGAAATTTGAAGTACATCGGTAACGGTAGCCAACTGTCGATCAAAGAGCGCCTTGGCGCGATCAAGGTTGCGCTGTGTTGTTTTCCGCTCCGCAATGGCTAGCTCCAGCTCATCCTCGGCCGCTAATGCAGCGAAATAACGCTGCACTAAATCAACTGCGGATTGAATCTTGGCGTCGTCATACTGTGAACGATATTGCTCCGTAAGCTCAGAGTATTTTTTAAAGCTTCTCCAAGCTGCAGGATTATAGATAGCCTGGCTCAGATTCAGCGTGTAGGTCCCTCCGCTGAAAGCTTCATCATTGGGTCGTGGTCCCTGTGACGCCTGCTCAACACGCCGCACTTTACTGTACGTGCCGTTAGCGCTCAGTTGAGGCAGCATCTGCCCGAATGCAGCCCTTTGCTCCCCCATTCCGCTCCGTATCTGCGCCTCTGCACTTAAAATACGAGGATCTGACTGCCGTGATTGCAGGTATAACTGCCATAAATCTATTGGCGTCTCTGTTTCCAAGCGATTCTGAGCAAGAGCACTCACAGACATGCAGGCAAGCACACTTAAAAGAATGGTTGCATAACGCATGGTCTACTCCTCGATCATGGAGCGAGCCATGGCATTTCGCGCGGGCTTAAGCAAATAATTAAGAAAGGTACGAGAACCCGTATTGATCAGCACCTCTGCAGGCATGCCTGGCACAAGCTCACGAGAGCCTAGCTCGGATCGTCCCTTGTCAGTCAAGGCGACACGCCCCAGATAATAGGGCTCCCCTGTTTTCTCATTAACCAGACGGTCAGCAGAAACATAGACGAGGGCACCTTCCAAAATAGGGGTCGTGGCATTTTTAAAAGTACTGAAGCGAACTTCCGCTTTTTTACCTACATCAACACGGTTGATATCACCAGGCTGAATTTGTACCTCAACAATAAGGTCATCCCCAGCGGGGACAATATCCAGTAAGTGAGTACCGGGCGAGACAACACCTCCAACTGTATGCACGGAAAGGCCCATCACCATGCCGCTGGCAGGAGCCTTAACGAGAGAGCGATCAACCATGGCCCGTATGGCACCGACACGCTCCCGCAACTCATAAATACGTGATTGGGTCTCAGCTAACTTACTTGCTACATCCGACTTGAACTTCTGATTTAGTTGTAATATCTGCAGTTTGTTTTCGTCTATCTGAACTCGCGCACGAGCAACGGCAGACTGCTGATCAACAATTTCAGCCTGCAAGCGTGATTGGTTGCGTTCCTGGTCACGCAGCCGCTCATTACTGACAAAACCCTCTTTAAGCAGAGCGTTGAGGTCTCTGATTTCACCGTCATAAGACTTGGACAATTGCAGCTTGCTTTGGATAACTGCATTGAACCCACGTATCTGCTGCTCAAGCTCTGCACTTTTGCTTTTTAAGACGTCTACTTCACCCAGCCGAGTATTTCTCTGCGCCACGAAGATGTGCCGCTCACTATTGCGCGCCTCACGTATGCGTGTGTCTTCCTCTGGAAAGTCTGCACTACCAAACACTACTTCGTCTTGGTCGTCACGCTCAGCAATTAAGCGAGCCTCCAAAGCCTGAGCCGCTACAAGCTGACTACGTGCCGCCTCTAATTGGGCACGGGCCTGCGTATCATCCAACGCAAGAAGAAGATCGCCCTCCTTCACCCGATCACCATCATGTACATACAGCTCTTTGACGATTCCTCCCTCCAGATGCTGTACCGTTTTGCGATAGCTTTTCACAGCCACATAACCAGATGCCAAGGCGGCACTGTCCAAAGGTGCCAAGCCCGCCCAGAGCCCACCCAGCCCAAACACAACAGCCAGAATCAGATAACCCAGACGACGTAAAGAAGTGTCCGAAACCTTGAGTCCTTCAGCCTCGAGATCCAACGATTGCATATTCATTAGCGATAGCCCTCCGAGCGCCCTACCTTGGATGGCATACGCGGGGCCCAAGAGGTGTTGGCCGTTGAGGCTGAAGAGGATGCGGCGTCCGAACGCTTGCTTTGTACTACGGGAGCTTGCAGCTGAGCCAGCACTTGATCGCGTGGTCCGATTGCGATTACTTGCCCATCATTCATCACTAAAAGACTATCTACGTATGCAAGAATCCCCGGACGATGAGAGATGATAAATAGGGTGGCTCCAGTTGCCTTGATTTTCATCAGAGCCTCTCCCAGAGCCTTTTCGCCTTGCTCATCAAGGTTGGAATTAGGTTCATCCAGAACGATAAGGCGCGGCTTACCGTACACCGCTCTCGCCAACCCTATGCGTTGGCGCTGCCCGCCAGATAAAGACCCACTAGCACCAATCACAGTGTCGTAGCCTTGCGGAAGGCGAAGAATCATTTCGTGAACCCCGGCTAACTGAGCCGCCTCGACTACAGCCGCTGGATCAACCACACCAAAACGGGCAATGTTCTCACTTATACTTCCATCGAAGAGTTCAATATCTTGCGGCAAGTAGCCTAGATACGGACCTAGCTCTTCGCGGCGCCAAGTCAGAATGTCAGCTCCATCAAGACGAACCTTGCCATTCTGGGTGGGCCATATGCCCAGCAAAGCTCTAGCCAATGAAGACTTACCTGCTGCGCTTGCCCCTAAAATCCCAACAGTCGCTCCTGCTGAAACATTAAAAGACACACCCTTTAAGGATGGTTGAAAAGCACCTGGAGGGGTGAGTATTACCTGTTCTACCGAAACCTCGCCTTTGGGAGCAGGCAACACCATACGGGTAGGCTCGTTTTGAACAACATGAAGAAGATCATTCAAACGTACATATTGATCTCTAGCCGTAACAAACCCTTTCCAGCTACCAATTAGCATGTCGATAGGAGCAAGAGCACGCCCCAATAACAAAGAGCCTGCCGTCATGAGTCCTGGCGTAATCTGGTGATTAATAACGAGGTATGCACCTATACCCAAGATGGCTGATTGAAGAAGCATACGGAGCGTCTTGGAGGTATTGCTTAATGCACCGCCACGCTCACTAGCAGTAGCCTGTAAAACCAGCACCTTATTGTTTCTCTTTCTCCATAGGGCAAACAGGCTAGGAAGCATTCCCATGGAGGCTATTACTTCTGCATTGCGCAGGCTTTTGCTGGTGAAGCTTGTCGCACTGATGTTTTCCCGGTTGGCCTCTGCCAACGGCTTGCTGGTAAGCCTTTCGTTAATGATCGCTAGTGCAAGCAGCAGGCCCGCCCCTAATACTGCAAGCCAGCCATACCAAGGATGGAAGAAGAACATCACGCCAATATAAATCGGCAGCCAAGGTGCGTCGAAAAAAGCAAACAAACCGTTACTGGTCAAAAACTGACGAAGCCCGGTCAGATCATTCAGGGGCTGGGCAGAAGCCTTGACCCCTCCGCTGTATAAGGCCTGCTTGAAGCTGGCGTCATACAATCGCTCATTAAGCATTAAATCCAGACGCGTTGAAACTCTGACCAAAATCCGTGAGCGAACCCACTCCATTGCGCCATAGGTTGCCATCATCAGCAGCATAATTAGCGAGAGCATGATTAAGGTCATAAGGCTATTGCTAGTCAGTACACGGTCATAAACCTGCAGCATGTAAAAGGAAGGTACAAGCAGAAGCAGATTAATGAATAAGCTAAAGAAGCCTACTGTAAAGAAGCTGCCTTTGCAGGCAACCAGGGCTTCTTCAAGTTCCGTTCGTGGCTTGGACTGCATTACATATACCGCTGTTAAAAATTGGACGATCGAATGCCCTTCAGATCAGGAAAGCAGACAGAAAAATGGCATCAGGAATAATTTGAGCAATATTTGGGCCAAACAGAGCCACCCAGCCCAATATTCAGCATTAAGTTTTCCTGATTAAAGTCGACTTATTATCTGTAACTCCGGCAGGCCTAAATACGGTTGTCTCCCAAGCAAGTTTCTGAATTTGGAGATAGCTAGCATCTGCAGCCAGGGTTACTAATTAATGGATTAGCCAAACGGTCTAACGGAGTGGACGAACGTATCCATATGAGATTCGCACTTCAGACGCCCATAAGTATTATGGCTATCGCTTTTTTCCTTAATACCGGTCGAGTAGTATGATCGAAATAACCTCTAGAGAAACACCTTACAAAACCATTTGCTATATCGAAAGCTATTATGCTGACGGCTATATAAGTCGCTCATCAGGTAGTGTAGTGGACTCTAACGATGTTTTAACGGCAATGCATGCTGTTTATGATACTGCACATGGGGGATGGGCATCCTATGTTATGGTTACGCCTGGCGCCTTCGTTGACGATAACGCTCATACTTTTTCCGCGCCTTTTGGAACATACTCCGCAAGTAATTGGCAGGGTTATACAAACAGCCAGGATCCTGAAGGTGACCACCGACTTACATTAGTCGAATCCAGTAAAGATCTAGCAATTGTAAGCTTAAATGTTAATTTGGGCTCTTTAACAGGTATACTAGATACCTCATCATCACTAAGCTCATCTTTTCAAGGTACTGCTCTAGGTTACCCTGTGCAAGGCACAGGCTTAATGCAGGATACAGGAACTGCAAACTCCTATTACTCCCTATATGCACTAGACGTTTATAACTTTAACGCTGCGCTGGGAGCCGGGGCTTCGGGCGGACCCTTGCTGGATTACAGCACAGGCAAGCCAGTTGTTCGCGGCGTACTTTCAACAGGAGATGACGTTCACTCCAACTATACAGGATTGTTTGGATACGACAAGCAAACTTGGTATAGGCAGACGACTACAGAGAACAACAAATATCTCCTAGATAGCTCTTATCGCCCTATCGGTGAAGGTATAGCCAGCGGAAGTGATCATGGCGACCTCATTTATGAAGTAAATCTTTCCCATGATTCCAATAACGATAGTTACGTTTATGGCTATAGGGGCGGAGATACTTTAAAATTAGGCCTCGAATCAAATTACTATCTTTCTTTTGTATATGAATCCGACCCTAATGCACTTAACTTATACAACGCATATAATGATTCCATAATATCCTTGCATGACGTCAATATATTAAGCTTCTTAGATAAAGATGTTTATGTCCTTAGCGAGGATCAAGCTCAAATCGCTAGGCTTTATACGGTGTTTGGCAGGGCGCCCGATGTGGAAGGCCTAGGAAACTGGATCGATAGTTACGCGCACGGCACATCTTTCAATACAATCGCGAATAGTTTCTCCCAATCGCAGGAGTTTGCACTCCGCTACAATGCTGTAGATAACTATGGGTTTGCCAGTCAGCTTTACAGCACCATACTGGGCCGCCAAGGTGACGCTGATGGGTTAGCAAATTGGACGAATGCGCTTGATCACGGTATGAGTCGTGGAGACGCTATGGTTCAATTCACTAACTCAGCCGAAAACAAAGCTATTACAGAAGGCCCTTCTGGATTTATACAAATCGTAGGAAATAGTGCCTGGTCTGATGCTGACAGCGTTATTCAAAAGGGTTTTGCTTTAGGAACCGAATATAGTGATTCACTATATGAAAATAAACTCGTACTGGACGACAACCATAGTAGCGATGTTCGATCAGGAAAAGGCGGAGACATCCTTTATCTAAATGGTATTTCTGCCAACTATCAGCGTCAGGTGGACGCAAGTGATACAAGCGTTTTGCATATTAAAAACTCCACCACAGGCACAAACCTAAATCTTCATGATATAAATGTTCTTAGATTCCAAGACAAGGATGTTTATGTCCTAAGTGAAGACCAAGCTCAAGTCGCTAGACTTTATACTGTATTTGATCGCACGCCTGACTTCTCAGGATTGCAAAATTGGCTAAACGCTAGTACTCATGGGATGACCTTCAACGCAATCGCAAATAGTTTTTCCCAGTCGCAAGAGTTTGCACTTCGCTATAATGCCGTAGACAATTATGGCTTCGCCGGCCAACTTTACAGCATCATACTGGGTCGCCAAGGTGATGCTGATGGGTTAGCAAATTGGACGAATGCGCTTGATCACGGCATGAGTCGTGGGGATGCTATGATTCAATTCACTAATTCGGCCGAAAATCATTTAATAACCGAAGGAGCATCAGGCTTTATTCAACTAGTTGGCCATAGCGAGTGGGTCTAAAAGTTTATCAGGAAGGCGGCATTAGGCTGCCTTCCTGATACTCTAGATACTTCCTTCTCAAAAGCGTTAAAGTATATAGTCCGAATATTTAAAGACTTTGTGTTATAAAATCGCAAAGTCTTATGAGTATTTAAGTCATGCTTCCCAACCGCCCTCGTTGGCGTACCCTGGCTGTATTGGCCCTTTTTCTTGCGCCCTTGCTTTGGCCCTTGCATTACGCGGCTCACAGATACTACAGCCAGCAATTGGCTGAGCAGAACCGACAAACGCTGGATCTCTACGTAGCGAACCTATTGGGTACGCTTCGGCGCTATGAAGTCTTACCGGATCTGCTGGGCGATATGCCCGCGCTTCGCGCCTCGCTGCATGATCCGGTCGATGCAGATACGCAAAGATCAGCTAATCAGTTGCTGGAGCGGATTCGGCAGCGTACCGGGGCAGACGTGATTTACCTGATGCGAGCCGACGGATACTGCCAAGCCACATCGAACTGGAATGAGCCGGACAGCTTTGTTGGGCGTGATTTTTCTTTCCGTCCGTATTATCAGGAAGCAATGCAGAACAAATCCGGTCGTTTCTTTGGACTTGGAACCACATCCGGTAAACGAGGCTACTATTTCGCAGCGCCCGTACATGATGGTGGAAACGTCATCGGAGTCGTGGTCGTCAAAGTAGACCTGGATGGCCCTGAAAAGCTCTGGGGACGAACGCCTGAACAACTCCTGGTCACCGACAGCTTTGGTGTAGTGATCCTGACCTCCCGCAATGAGTGGCGCTTTCGAGCCAGCCGCCCGTTGAACGATGAACAACGTGACGTTATCGCACGCAATCTGCCTTACCCCAGGGGCTCACTCGAACCTTTGGAAATTAGTGATAACCAGTGGCTAATCCAACAGCGCTTTCTAGATGAAATTGGCTGGACAGCACGAATCCTGGCTCCCCGTGACTTGCTTGAACGCCAGGTACGTAGCGTTCTGTACATCGGAGGGGCGACATTACTGGCCCTGCTTCTCCTATTGGCCGTCATGACCTTAAGGCGTCGACATTATCTTGAGCGAATCGCATTGGATGCTCGGGCTAAGCGTGATCTGGAGTTGAGCGTACAGGAGCGCACTCAGGACTTGCAGACGCTAAACCAACGCCTGCAACAGGAGGTGCACGATCGCGAGCAGGCTCAACGCGAACTTATGCGAGCACAGGATGAGGTTGTCCAGGCGGGGAAGCTGTCTGCTCTGGGCACCATGTCAGCCAGTATCAGCCATGAGCTGAACCAGCCGCTGGCGGCCATTCGCAGCTATGCCGAAAACGCGGCGGTCTTGCTGGATCATGGTCGAGTGGATGATGCCCGTGGCAATCTAAAGCTGATTGGTGAATTGACGACGCGCATGGCCAATATCATCTCCCACCTCAAGGCATATGCTCGTGGTGCACGAAGAGCACCAGAAAGCGTTGCGCTACAAGCGGCGCTGGAAGACTCGTTAGCATTACTGGCAGCCCGTCGGCGGGCCATGAACGTCGAGCTGATTAGGGACCTGCCTGACGCCCCATTATGGGTGCAAGCGGGTGAAACACGGCTGCGCCAGATCATCAATAACCTGCTCACTAATGCTCTGGATGCATTGATAGAAAAAGGGCCACCTCGCCGACTTTGGCTGATTGCCAATCAGGATGAAAAAGGCGTGACACTAGTTATTCGTGACAATGGCCCAGGCTTTTCTGCTGAAGCACTGGCCAGAGCGCATGAGCCCTTTTTTACAACAAAGGCAACTACCCAGGGGCTTGGGCTGGGTCTTGCGATCTGCGATACATTGCTCCGTGCATTAGGTGGACATCTGCACCTATCCAATCATATGGAAGGCGGTGCCGAGGTTCGCCTGTTTTTATTACACGGCAAGCCTGGCGTAGCATCAGTACCGCAAGAGGAAATGCGTGGCTGATCGCTCGGATCGCTCGGCTTATGCAAAACTTATGACGGCAACAATATTTCATTCGTGCTTAATGATGATCAGGTTTTAAATTACTCATGACGTCTCCTCTGCCTTTCGATACCAATAGCCAAGTGCTTTTGATCGACGACGACCCTCACCTTCGTCAGGCTTTAAGTCAGACACTAGACCTGGCAGGGCTTAACGTTGTAGCGCTTGCAGATGCGCGTACGCTGGACATGCAACTTGTACGTGAATGGCCAGGCGTTGTAGTCAGCGATATCCGCATGCCTGGTATCGACGGTATTGAGCTCCTAGGGCAATTGCATAACCAGGACGCTGATCTGCCTGTCGTATTGATTACAGGGCACGGCGATGTTCCATTGGCTGTTCAGGCCATGCGGGCAGGCGCCTATGATTTTCTAGAGAAGCCTTTTGCGAACGATGCCCTGCTTGATAGCGTGCGTCGTGCACTGGAAGTTCGTCGCCTTGTTCTTGAGAACCGCAGCCTTAGGCTAGCACTGGCTGAACGCAAGGAATTGCAGACCCGGCTGATTGGCCAAGCACCTAGCATGAGCCGCTTACGTGACCAAATCGGCGCGCTGGCATCTACTCATGCTGATGTACTCATTCTAGGAGAGACAGGAGCAGGCAAAGAGGTTGTTGCCCGGGCACTGCATGACCTTTCTACACGAAAAGGTGGGCCCTTTGTCGCTATTAATGCTGGCGCACTGGCCGAGTCGGTGGTAGAGAGCGAGCTTTTCGGCCATGAGCAAGGCGCATTCACAGGCGCCCAAAAACGACGCATCGGGAAATTTGAGTACGCTAACGGCGGAACTGTCTTTCTAGATGAAATTGAAAGCATGAGCCTAGATGTTCAGGTCAAGCTATTGCGGTTGCTTCAAGAACGTGTTGTAGAAAGAGTTGGTTCCAATCAGCAGATACCGTTAGATATTCGAGTAATAGCTGCAACCAAAGAAGACCTGAGACAAGCGGCAGACCAAGGCCGCTTTCGAGCCGACCTTTATTACCGCTTAAACGTTGCCAGTCTGAAGATCCCGCCCCTTCGTGAGCGAAGCGAAGATATTCTGACACTCTTCCGTCACTTCACCGAAGCAGCCGCAGCGCGGCATCATTTACCCTTACGGGAGCTGGATGGCTCACAGCGTGCTGCTCTCATGGGGCACCGCTGGCCTGGAAACGTTCGAGAGCTACAAAATGCAGCGGAACGGTTTGCACTGGGACTAGAGCTCGCTTTGGACAACCATGATGCTCATGGCTCTGCAGCTCCGTCCGCTCATGTTATGGAAATGTCAGGCTTGACCGGTAACCTGAGCGAGCAGGTGGAGTCATTCGAGCGGGCGCTACTTGTGCAGGAGTTAAACCAATCACATGGCTCATTGCGCAGCATGGCGGAAGCGCTGGGGCTGCCACGCAAAACGCTTTCAGACAAGTTGAAAAAGCATGGCCTACATTTCAACGGTGGAGCAAGCGAAGATATTGAGCAGGGTTCTTAGCCTATAGGCTTCAGGACTTTTTAAGTATCTAAGGGCAGGCGTTGGTACAACCTGCCTCTTTTAAGGTCGGGAGTAGCCCACCGCCATTATTTTCTGCTGCAAAAGCAAAACCCCCGGGCGGTTAGGCCTGGGGGTTTTGGGTATAGGTGCTTGACGATGACCTACTCTCACATGGGGAAACCCCACACTACCATCGGCGATGCATCGTTTCACTTCTGAGTTCGGAAAGGGATCAGGTGGTTCCAACGCTCTATGGTCGTCAAGCAATTCGGGTGGGGAACCGGTGTCTAGTCGTTTCCCCGAATGGGTATGTGATCGGTATTTGCGGTTCAACCAAGCTTTCGGCTGGTCTTTACCAAACAACAGATTGTTTGGGTGTTATATGGTCAAGCCTCACGGGCAATTAGTATCGGTTAGCTCAACGCCTCACAGCGCTTACACACCCGACCTATCAACGTTGTAGTCTTCAACGGCCCTTTAGGAAGCTCAAGGCTCCAGTGAGATCTCATCTTGAGGCAAGTTTCCCGCTTAGATGCTTTCAGCGGTTATCTTTTCCGAACATAGCTACCCGGCAATGCCACTGGCGTGACAACCGGAACACCAGAGGTTCGTCCACTCCGGTCCTCTCGTACTAGGAGCAGCCCCTCTCAAATCTCAAACGTCCACGGCAGATAGGGACCGAACTGTCTCACGACGTTCTAAACCCAGCTCGCGTACCACTTTAAATGGCGAACAGCCATACCCTTGGGACCGGCTTCAGCCCCAGGATGTGATGAGCCGACATCGAGGTGCCAAACACCGCCGTCGATATGAACTCTTGGGCGGTATCAGCCTGTTATCCCCGGAGTACCTTTTATCCGTTGAGCGATGGCCCTTCCATACAGAACCACCGGATCACTAAGACCTACTTTCGTACCTGCTCGACGTGTCTGTCTCGCAGTCAAGCGCGCTTTTGCCTTTATACTCTGCGACCGATTTCCGACCGGTCTGAGCGCACCTTCGTACTCCTCCGTTACTCTTTAGGAGGAGACCGCCCCAGTCAAACTGCCCACCATACACTGTCCTCGATCCGGATAACGGACCAGAGTTAGAACCTCAAGCATGCCAGGGTGGTATTTCAAGGATGGCTCCACGAGAACTGGCGTCCTCGCTTCAAAGCCTCCCACCTATCCTACACAAGCAGGCTCAAAGTCCAGTGCAAAGCTACAGTAAAGGTTCACGGGGTCTTTCCGTCTAGCCGCGGATACACTGCATCTTCACAGCGATTTCAATTTCACTGAGTCTCGGGTGGAGACAGCGCCGCCATCGTTACGCCATTCGTGCAGGTCGGAACTTACCCGACAAGGAATTTCGCTACCTTAGGACCGTTATAGTTACGGCCGCCGTTTACCGGGGCTTCGATCAAGAGCTTCGCTTGCGCTAACCCCATCAATTAACCTTCCGGCACCGGGCAGGCGTCACACCCTATACGTCCACTTTCGTGTTTGCAGAGTGCTGTGTTTTTAATAAACAGTCGCAGCGGCCTGGTATCTTCGACCGGCATGGGCTTACGGAGCAAGTCCTTCACCCTCACCGGCGCACCTTCTCCCGAAGTTACGGTGCCATTTTGCCTAGTTCCTTCACCCGAGTTCTCTCAAGCGCCTTGGTATTCTCTACCCGACCACCTGTGTCGGTTTGGGGTACGATTTCTAATTACCTGAAGCTTAGAGGCTTTTCCTGGAAGCATGGCATCAACCACTTCCTCTTCATAAGAAGAGTCGTCATCAGCTCTCGGCCTTAACTGTCCGGATTTACCTAAACAGTCAGCCTACCGCCTTAAACTTGGACAACCAACGCCAAGCTGGCCTAGCCTTCTCCGTCCCCCCATCGCAGTAATTAGAAGTACAGGAATATTAACCTGTTTCCCATCGACTACGCCTTTCAGCCTCGCCTTAGGGGTCGACTCACCCTGCGTCGATTAACGTTGCGCAGGAACCCTTGGTCTTTCGGCGTGCGAGTTTTTCACTCGCATTGTCGTTACTCATGTCAGCATTCGCACTTCTGATACCTCCAGCAAGCTTCTCAACTCACCTTCACAGGCTTACAGAACGCTCCTCTACCGCTCATCTTGCGATGAACCCGTAGCTTCGGTGTGTAGTTTGAGCCCCGTTACATCTTCCGCGCAGGCCGACTCGACTAGTGAGCTATTACGCTTTCTTTAAAGGGTGGCTGCTTCTAAGCCAACCTCCTAGCTGTCTAAGCCTTCCCACATCGTTTACCACTTAACTACAACTTTGGGACCTTAGCTGACGGTCTGGGTTGTTTCCCTTTTCACGACGGACGTTAGCACCCGCCGTGTGTCTCCCATGCTTGCACTTCTGGGTATTCGGAGTTTGCATCGGTTTGGTAAGTCGGGATGACCCCCTAGCCGAAACAGTGCTCTACCCCCCAGAGTGATACATGAGGCGCTACCTAAATAGCTTTCGAGGAGAACCAGCTATCTCCGAGCTTGATTAGCCTTTCACTCCGATCCACAAGTCATCCCCTGCCTTTTCAACGGAAGTGGGTTCGGTCCTCCAGTCAGTGTTACCTAACCTTCAACCTGCTCATGGATAGATCGCCCGGTTTCGGGTCTATACCCAGCGACTAAAACGCCCTATTAAGACTCGCTTTCGCTACGCCTTCCCTATACGGTTAAGCTTGCCACTGAATATAAGTCGCTGACCCATTATACAAAAGGTACGCAGTCACCCAACAAAGTGGGCTCCCACTGCTTGTACGCATACGGTTTCAGGTTCTATTTCACTCCCCTCTCCGGGGTTCTTTTCGCCTTTCCCTCACGGTACTGGTTCACTATCGGTCAGTCAGTAGTATTTAGCCTTGGAGGATGGTCCCCCCATATTCAGACAACGTTTCACGTGCGCCGTCCTACTCGATTTCACTCAAAAGATCCTTTCACCTACGGGGCTATCACCCACTATGGCCGCACTTTCCAGAGCGTTCGGTTAAAATCAATTGAGCTTAAGGGCTAGTCCCCGTTCGCTCGCCACTACTTAGGGAATCTCGGTTGATTTCTTTTCCTCAGGGTACTTAGATGTTTCAGTTCCCCTGGTTCGCCTCTCACACCTATGGATTCAGTGTGAGATACCTGACTTATGTCAGGTGGGTTCCCCCATTCAGAGATCTCCGGATCACAGTCTATTTGCCGACTCCCCGAAGCTTATCGCAGGCTATCACGTCTTTCATCGCCTCTGACTGCCAAGGCATCCACCGTATGCGCTTATTCACTTGACCATATAACCCCAAAGAATCTGAAGTTATGTTTGGTTTGGAACACGACATTCGCCGAAAACTTGCGCTTGAACTCGCAAATTTACCTTGACCACATAGTCTGCAGTGAAACAGCCTATGTGTTCGTACTTCTATCACATACCCAAATTTTTAAAGAACAGTCTGAAAACAAAGTTCAGAAGTCAATGCTCCGACCCAACCCTTAGGGGGGGGGGGGTAAGCACTCAGTTCTGAGCTTTAACGCGGTGTTAGATGGTGGAGCCAAGGAGGATCGAACTCCTGACCTCCTGCGTGCAAAGCAGGCGCTCTCCCAGCTGAGCTATGGCCCCATCGATTGGTGGGTCTGGGCAGATTCGAACTGCCGACCTCACCCTTATCAGGGGTGCGCTCTAACCAACTGAGCTACAGACCCAATCGTCTAACGCTTGAGTCTTGACTCATCTCGCGTCTTTATTTCAGTGAATCAAGCAATTCGTGTGGGAGCTTATGCCAAAGCTGGGATCTATCGATTAAGGAGGTGATCCAGCCGCAGGTTCCCCTACGGCTACCTTGTTACGACTTCACCCCAGTCATGAATCACACCGTGGTAACCGTCCTCCCGAAGGTTAGACTAGCTACTTCTGGTGCAACCCACTCCCATGGTGTGACGGGCGGTGTGTACAAGGCCCGGGAACGTATTCACCGTGACGTTCTGATTCACGATTACTAGCGATTCCGACTTCACGCAGTCGAGTTGCAGACTGCGATCCGGACTACGATCGGTTTTATGGGATTAGCTCCACCTCGCGGTTTGGCAACCCTTTGTACCGACCATTGTAGCACGTGTGTAGCCCAGGCCGTAAGGGCCATGATGACTTGACGTCATCCCCACCTTCCTCCGGTTTGTCACCGGCAGTCTCCTTAGAGTGCCCACCATGATGTGCTGGTAACTAAGGACAAGGGTTGCGCTCGTTACGGGACTTAACCCAACATCTCACGACACGAGCTGACGACAGCCATGCAGCACCTGTGTCAGAGTTCCCGAAGGCACCAATCCATCTCTGGAAAGTTCTCTGCATGTCAAGGCCTGGTAAGGTTCTTCGCGTTGCTTCGAATTAAACCACATGCTCCACCGCTTGTGCGGGCCCCCGTCAATTCATTTGAGTTTTAACCTTGCGGCCGTACTCCCCAGGCGGTCAACTTATTGCGTTAGCTGCGCCACTAAAGTCTCAAGGACCCCAACGGCTAGTTGACATCGTTTACGGCGTGGACTACCAGGGTATCTAATCCTGTTTGCTCCCCACGCTTTCGCACCTCAGTGTCAGTATCAGTCCAGGTGGTCGCCTTCGCCACTGGTGTTCCTTCCTATATCTACGCATTTCACCGCTACACAGGAAATTCCACCACCCTCTACCGTACTCTAGCCAGGCAGTTTTGGATGCAGTTCCCAGGTTGAGCCCGGGGATTTCACATTCAACTTACCAAGCCACCTACGCGCGCTTTACGCCCAGTAATTCCGATTAACGCTTGCACCCTCTGTATTACCGCGGCTGCTGGCACAGAGTTAGCCGGTGCTTATTCTGCTGGTAACGTCAAAGCTGCAACGTATTAGGTTACAACCCTTCCTCCCAGCTTAAAGTGCTTTACGACCCGAGGGCCTTCTTCACACACGCGGCATGGCTGGATCAGGCTTTCGCCCATTGTCCAATATTCCCCACTGCTGCCTCCCGTAGGAGTCTGGACCGTGTCTCAGTTCCAGTGTGACTGATCATCCTCTCAGACCAGTTACGGATCGTCGCCTTGGTGAGCCGTTACCCCACCAACTAGCTAATCCGACCTAGGCTCATCTGATAGCGTGAGGTCCGAAGATCCCCCACTTTCTCCCGTAGGACGTATGCGGTATTAGCGTTCCTTTCGAAACGTTGTCCCCCACTACCAGGCAGATTCCTAGGCATTACTCACCCGTCCGCCGCTGAATCAGAGAGCAAGCTCTCCTCATCCGCTCGACTTGCATGTGTTAGGCCTGCCGCCAGCGTTCAATCTGAGCCATGATCAAACTCTTCAGTTCAAACATATCCGGGTTTTGAGAAAACCCTAAACTTGGCTCAGCAATCGCAAATAAACTCTCGAATTCACGAGTGTTACTTGTCTTGCTGATAATCTTGTCGATCCATCAGTCTTACAGCACAAGCACCCACACGAATTGCTTGATTCAACTTGTTAAAGAGCGGTTGGTTAAGACCTTGTCTCAACCGAGGCGCGCATTCTACGCTAACCTCTTGTCCTGTCAAGCTTTTTGTTCAACCGGTCTAATCAGATGAACCGCTTGCCGGACCTGCCGGATCAGGAAACCTGTTCTGGCAGCGGGAGGCGTATTCTACACAAACCCAAGGGCTTGTCAACTACCGCTTCCCTCTTTCCACTTCTGCCAGACCGGAGACCTGACCCTGACTAAACAGCTAAGCCATTGATCTACAAGGCTTTTACTGCTCCGTTGCAGCGGAAGTGGGGCGCATTATAGGCCCCTCCGCTCACAGGTCAAGCTTTATTTGAATAGGCTTCGATAAAATCTTATATATAGCTTCTAGACTGCCTCAAGGTGCTACTACACGCGTTTCTTATGGATGTACCGAGCTTCTCTTTCAGGACGTCTGATTCATACCACTTTAATAGTAGCCCTATTGTCTATCACCAGATCCTTTGGAAAAGCAGCACGCCAACAAGCGAGGAATACATGAGGTTCTACCTATTTGCTTTTGGACTTACCGCTCTTGTTGCCTTTCAACCGGCATTTGCAATGGATGAAGAGGATTACTCGGCTACCTTTAATACGTGCCTTGATGAGTCCAAAGGCACTACCAGAGACATGCTGAGCTGTATATCTGCCGAAACAAAGCTTCAGGATACTCGGCTGAATGAAGCCTATCAGAACACGATGGCTACCTTTAGCGATCCACAGAAAGCCAAGCTCAAAGAGACTCAACGGTTGTGGATCAAATATCGAGACGCCAACTGTAGCCTTTATGCCAATGCAACAGGCGGTACGATTGATGCGCTGAATACGGCATCCTGCCTATTGGATATGACCAAAGCTCGTGCTGATGAGCTGAGCCGTTTTACAGAGCAGGACTCCTCTCTTTAAGTTGTCCGCACGTGGTCTCTTGTGTTTGCTCTTATAAAGAGTAAGCACGCTCCACTTTTACGATCTGCACACTGTACCCTTCATACCACTTGGTGCGACCCTGCCTGCGCGCCTGCTGGTGCTCAGGTTGATCTTTCCATGCCTTTATGGCCTTTTCATCGGTCCAATAAGAAATGGTGATTCCAGTACCGTTCTCGCCTCTTACGGAGAGGACGTCCAGGAACCCTGGCTGCCTTTTGGCCAATTCGAGCATGTGCTCGGCTGTTTCCTCATAGCCATTTTTTTGAGCACTTTGCTTGGAAACAAAGATGACTGCGTAGCATGGCGGAGAGGGAGGGTTCATTATTTGTTCCTCCCTGACGAAACGGCATGAGTGGCAGAGGCTTTTATAAAGGCTTTAACAAGGGGAGGCAGAAGTCCCTTCAAGGCCTGACGCTCGGATTGAAAGAGTGTTGCAATAAAGAAGGGATGATCATGCAGTTCGACCGCCCTCACCTCTCCAGCAGCATTGTGTCCGACGGCTTTAAGCTTGCCGGACAAGATCTCTAGCCCGACCGCTGTATTAAGACCATATGCACAGCGGTATTCCTCGTAGCTTTCGATAGCACCATACGCTTCGGCTATACGTGAGCTGGAAGTGAATCCTACCAGTTCGCCTCTTTCTATTAGCGCACAGGCTAACGGAGAGACTATCGGGTCATCGCGTTCCGGTGCTGTTTCAGCATGCGCTGCGTTGGCCCGGTTCAGCTCATTGCGTGCATATTCGATCAATGCATACTGAAATCCTGCGCAGCTGCCTAAAAACGGGAGGGCGTGATTTCTGGCGTATCGAATAGCAGATAGCGCACCTTCTTCATTGTCATACGGGCTTCCAGGCGTGCACCAAACGCCATTAGCTTCTTCGAAAGTCGTTTCTTCTATATTAGCTGTAGCGATCCACTCGAATACCAAGGGAATATTTAGAGCGGCTTGAGCCAAGTGCAACGCCTGGATGATGGCTTGGTGCGCCTTGATCTCAGGGCTGTAGTCACCTACCAGCGCAATCCGAACGCTTTGCCTACCTGGTATAAGGTTTTTCACCGGTGCGCTCATAGACTTCTCCTCTATAGTTTTGCTTCTTGGGCAGGCACTATAAAAAGAGACCCTGTTGACCACTATTGGCGCCTCGGCAGACTGTCCTTGCACATATGCACAATCGACTCGACTATTCTGATCTTGCGCTGATTCTTGCCTTGGTAAGGGGGGGCTCGCTTTCACGTGCTGCCGAGCGGCTTCGCGTAGACGTGTCTACCGTATTTCGCTCTATCAGGCGTCTTGAGGCGTCATTAGGGCTTGAGTTATTTGAGAAGAAACGGACCGGCTACTTACCTACGCCCACCGCCTTGCTGTTGGCGGATCAAGCCGAACGGGCTGAGCATGCCCTGGACAATGCGCGGGCCAGTCTTTTGGAAGCCGACTCCATTGCGGGCACCGTGCAACTGACCTGTACCGAATCCGTACTGGCAAATCTTGTGGCCCCGGCGCTTGGAGATGTCTTACCAGACTATCCGCAGCTGATGCTGGAAATATCGACATCCGACGGTTTCGCTGACTTGAGCCGGCGGGATGCCGACATCGCTATACGGCTGACGAAAACACCGCCGGAACACCTTGTAGGTCGCTGCCTGGGAAAAGTGCCGTATGCCTTGTATGGACATACGTCTTATCTAAGTCAGATTCAGGATAAGCCGTGGGATGCGCTGACCTGGATATCACTCGATGACTCTTTCAGCGATCACCCCACCGTCACGTGGCGCACGCTTAACTATCCAACCCTCGTCCCAAGGTATCGCTGCCAGAGCATACATGCCGTTACGCAGCTGGTGCGCTCAGGATTAGGCGTGGCCATCTTGCCCTGCTTTGTATTGCAAACAGCTCCCGAACTTTGCCCGTTAAGCGCTCCCTTGATCAATTGCGAAAGTGAGCTTTGGATTCTCATACGGGCAGGCGGTCGTGTATTGCAGCCAGTGCATACCCTTTACAGGGCCTTAAGCGAGACTATCCCTCTGAATCAGAACGGCAAGCGACCGACTCACTTATGAAGGCCCAGCATCCTTTAACCGGATCACTGTAGCCAAGGTTCCGCGACATAAATGTGAGGCGAAACGCTGTACAAAAGAGGCCTTTAAATGCCATTGGTCGCCGAGGCACACCAAGAGTCAGTCTATATGCTCGCCGCATCAGATTTTATAGTTTGATTAATGTAGGCTGTGCGCCTCTTGGTTAATGGTGCGCTGTAACCCTGCTCGACACCAAGCCAACATACTTTGCTCATTTATGGAAAGCTTGCCGCTATGGCTCAATCAAATTCCTGCTTATCCGCACAGCAAGAAATTGACTCTCTGCTGGATCATTTACAGGCCGCCAATGATTTGATCGAGCACGCACTCGCCATGATTGCTCAAGTTCATCGTGGCGAAAAAAGCCCTGAAGAACTCAAGCCACTGCGCGATGCATTCAGCTCGGTGATCAGTCTGCAAACGCCTGAACGCTTCGCCATTCGGCATTAAAGAGTTGCGGTCAATCTGCTTTATTGAAAGGCGCCTCTGGCGCCTTTCTCTTGCCTGACCATTAAGGTTGCGCCATCAGCCAGGGCAGCACCTCCTGACAGGGTTGCTCAACCTTCAATGTGCATATCGTATCGGCGCGCGTCTTGCCGATATTGATCAGAATAAGAGGCCTGCCAAGCTCTACGATCAACTTGCATAGCCGAAAGCTCGAATAGGCCATCAGGGACGTACCTATTGCAACCAGCGCATCGGCATGCCGAACACCCTCCCATGCTGCCTCCGCCTCATGTGCAGGCACGCCTTCACCAAAGAACACGACATCCGGCTTGAGCCATTCACTGCCGCAACAGGGGCAACCCGCCAGGCGAAAGCCTTCAAGATAGGACGCTGCGAGATGAGCATCGCCATCAGGTGCCAGGACAGCATCGATACCCTGTACATTCGGATTAAGCGCCCTCAGCTCGTTCTGGACGTCCTCGCGCCACATGCGGTTGCCGCAATCCATGCACACGACTCGGTGCAGGTTGCCATGCAGCTCCGTAACATGGTGACTGCCAGCCTTCCCGTGCAGTGCATCTACATTCTGCGTAACGATGCCCGAAATTCGCCGCCCCGCCTCCAATTCAGCCAGTGCCTTGTGCGTGGCATTGGGCATGGCATCACGCACGGCGGGCCAACCTACCATGCTACGGGCCCAATATCGTTTTCGAGCCTCAGGGGAGTTCATGAACTCCTGAAACATCATGGGTGCCCTGCCCCGGCGCACGCCATTGACGTCGCGGTAATCTGGGATACCCGATGCGGTGCTGATACCCGCGCCTGTCAATATCAGCGGTTGATAGCGGTAGATAAGCGCTTTCAGATCAGACAGCTCGGTTTCAAAATCAGGCATGACGGCATCTATATCGTCTAGTAGTGGATTAGCTTAGGCGATAACCCTGAACGCCAGCCTTGATAGACAGGAGCCGGCCAGCATCAGTGCGCCTTTAACAAGAATGCCGTTGTCTCGCTGTAAAAGATGACCATTGGTCGCCCTTTGGTTCAAAAAACGTCGATCTCGTATCGTTCAGCTCTTGTTCAGCACGGATTCAGAAAGTATTCAGCCACCCTGGCGTAGTCTGAAACTGTCAGAAGATGCTCCAGTGAGGAGGCCCGATCATGATGTATCCCCAGCTGGCTGTTGCGTTCCCCGCTCCGATCGACGCAGCCAGTTCACATGCATCGGTAACCTCCTCATGTTCTTCGGCGATGTTCCTTGCAGCTCCATTGTGCACAGGCCAGTTCATCCCTGGTGGTGCATAGCCACTTTCCCCAGTGGCAGTTTCTCGATCCCCATGAAGTGCTCCTGACCTCTCCCCATCGGAGAGGTTTTTTTTGCCTGATACAAATGACGCATATCCAGAAACCTTTCCTTTATCCTCCTTTATTGAGTACTTGCCCTGATAGAGGGGCACATCACTCACCGTATTGGTCAGAAGTCGAGGATAATGCCCTATCGATTCGAGTTGACCTTTGTTTGCCGAATATTCAGGAACACCCATGAAAATTCTCGTCGTCGAAGACGAAAACCTGCTCCGTCACCACCTCAAGGTGCGCCTTAGCGAAGCTGGGCATGTGGTCAATGCCGTAGGCAATGCTGAGGAAGCCCTTTATAACGCACGCGAATTCCACCATGACCTGGCGATTGTGGACCTGGGTCTGCCTGGCATGAGCGGTCTTGATCTGATCCGTCAGCTTCGCACTCAGGGCATGGCCTTGCCGATTCTGATCCTTACTGCTCGCGGTAGCTGGCAGGACAAAGTGGAAGGCTTGGGTGCTGGTGCCGACGACTATGTCGTCAAGCCGTTTCAGTTCGAAGAGCTGGAAGCGCGCCTGAATGTATTGCTGCGCCGCTCGGCCGGCTTCATCCAACCCAGCATCAAGGCCGGTAATCTGCGCCTGGACCTTGGTCGCCAGCAGGCCTTCAACGAAGAGCAGCCTTTGCAGCTGACGGCTTATGAATATCGCCTGCTTGAATACCTCATGCGCAACCATCAGCAGGTCATTACGAAAGAGCGCCTCATGGAGCAGCTCTACGACGATGACGGCGAGCATGACAGCAATGTCATCGAGGTACTGGTTGGCCGTCTGCGACGCAAGCTGGAAGCGTCATGCGGTATGCAGCCCATCGAGACCGTCCGCGGACGTGGATATCTGTTTACCGAGCGCTGCCAATGATTCGATCGTTCCGCCTGCGCCTGCTATTAAGTGCGGCGCTTCTGGTCATCATTTGCCTGGGCTTGATGATCCCAGCCATTGGCAAGGCGTTTGACGGGACGGTAGAAAACTTTGTGGCGGCGCGCCTTGAGGCTAACGCCAACACGTTGATTGGTGCGGCCCGGGCCATCGATGGGCGTCTGGCCATGCCGGAAATGATCGCAGAGGAGGTCTTTGACCGCCCACAATCGCCGATCCTGGGTTATGTATACGACCAGAACGGTCGTCTGCTATGGCGCTCCCGCTCCGCCGTACGCGAGCGTCCCAACTACCGGCCCACCTTTGACGGGACCGGCGTTAAATTAGTCAAGACTACGGATGACGAGGGGCGCGGCTTTTTCGTCTTTGACCGAGAGGTCTTGCTGGGCAACCCGCCCGTAGCAGGCTTCAGTATCGTCACCATGCAGCCGGCCGAGGAATACGATCGCCTGCGCAGCGGCTTTATGCACCAGGTTACGCTCTGGCTGAGCGGAGTGTTATTCGCTCTTCTGATTTTTCTGGCCGTGGGGCTGCACTGGAGCCTGCGTCCACTGCACCGTTTGAGCCGCCAGCTGGATGCCATCGAGACTGACCAGCGTGATCTGCTCGACGAGAAGAACGTACCTAGCGAGATTAGCCGCCTGATCCGCTCCCTCAATCGCCTTCTCGATTTCGAGCGACTGCAACGGGAGCGCTATCGCGACACGCTGGGTGATCTGGCCCATAGCCTGAAGACCCCGCTAGCCGTTCTGCAGGGCGTGACAGAAGACCTGCGCCGAAAACCCAGCCTGGAGCATGAGGTGTCTGCGCTTCAGGTTCAGATTGAGCGCATGAATCAACAGGTTGTTTTCCAGCTGCAACGTGCCACACGGCGCGGTGCGGTATTGAGCCGGCCACTGGAACTGCAGCCGCTCGTGGAGTCCTTGTTCAGTACGTTGGACAAGGTGTACGCCGAGAAGAAAGTCCAGGCGTCACTGCATTTCCCGTCGGGTATGAAAGTTCAGGCGGAGGAAGCCGCCATGCTGGAAGTCTTTGGCAACCTGCTGGAGAACGGTTATCGCCTGTGCCTGACTCAAGTGCAGGTCAGCGCTGAGTTCATCGACGACAGCTGGATCATCGATATCGAGGATGATGGGCCCGGTATTCCAGCCGAGCGACGCGAGACCGTCCTGCGGCGAGGCGTACGCATCGACAGCCGCCACCCTGGTCAAGGCATCGGGCTGGCCGTCGTGCAGGATATCCTTGAAGGCTACCGCAGCGCCCTGACGATTGATGATTCTTCGTTAGGTGGTGCTCGTTTTCGCTTTCGTCTGCCGAGTGTCTCCCCTGAACGTCCTCGATTAGGGCACAATGAAGTCCGGACGTGACTTGCAAGTCAATGTTTGCGTCTGCCCTGTTACCCCCGCCATTTGCTCTATAGGACCCCGGCATGGAACGCGATTGCCGCCACCTGGAATCACTGCTGTACCGCGATATCCCGATCACTCAGGCCCTTGGCCTACAGGTGAAGAGTTGGGAAGCGCATTCCCTGCGTCTGCATGCGCCGCTCGATGCTAACGTCAATCATGCCCACACGATGTTTGGTGGAAGCCTCTATTGCATCGCCGTACTGGCGGGCTGGGGCTGGCTTTACCTGCGCCTGCGCGAAGCAGGCCTGGAAGAGGAAGGCCATATCGTGATTCAGGAAGGTCAGATTGCCTATCCGCTGCCTGTGACCACAGACGCCATTGCGCTGTGCGATGCGCCGGACGAGCGTGACTGGCAGCGTTTCGAGACCATGTTCCGCCGTCGCGGTCGTGGCCGCTTGACGTTGCACTCACGTATTCTGGCCGCCAACGGTGAAGACGGCGTGCGCTTCACCGGGCAGTACGTGCTGCACAAGTAATATCAGGCCTGGCGGGATGCCAGCTCAACGAGCGTGTCCCGCCAATGTGCCTCGGCCGGCAAGGCCAGGAAGTAGGGATTGAGAAAATCCTCCCTCGCCTCGTATGTCAGTGGCTCACCGTTCAGGTTGAGTACGATGCCACCCGCTCCCTCCAGGACTCCCTGAGCCGCTGCTGTGTCCCATTGGGAGGTTGGCGCCAGTCGGGGATAGCAGTCCGCCGCACCTTCAGCCAGCAGGCAGAACTTCAGCGAGCTACCAACATTGGCCAGCTTGATCTCGCCCATATGCTCACCCAGCCCAGCCAGAAGTCGCTCCTGAGTAGGGCTGCTGTGTCGGCGGCTGGCAACGACGGTGAAGCCCTGTACAGGTGTAGGCCGGACATTGATCTCTTCGCCGTCCTCTCCCCGTATACGCCAGGCGCCCATTTCTGTTCCGCCACAGTAATACAGGTCACGGGTGGGCACACCGACCACACCAAACACAACGCGCCCTTCTTCCACCAAGGCGATGTTGACGGTGAACTCCTCACTGCCGGAAATGAACTCCTTAGTGCCATCCAGCGGATCGACGACCCACCAGCAGCGCCAGCGGGCACGCTCCTCCAGCGAGATATCACACGCTTCTTCCGAGAGTACCGGAATGTCCGGGGTCAGCGCGGCCAAGCCTTCGCTGATGATGCGGTGGGCAGCTAGATCAGCGGCGGTAACCGGCGAGGCGTCGGCCTTTTCCGTCACGGCCACGTCATTGCGCCAGAAAGGAAGGATTGCGGCACCGGCCTGGCGGACCAGGTCGACAACGTTGAGCACCAGCGGTGCGGTAATGGAGACGGGCACCATCATAAAAAACTCCACAGGCAGATGAGGCCGCCTCAATAACGACCGCACGGTAAATGTCAGGCGACGAACTCGCCACGCTGGATCAACAGGTCCCGCACTAAATAGAGCGCAGCCAATGCGCGTCCTTCGGTAAACCGGGGATTATCCATCAGACTGAATAGCTCGCGTAGGCTGATCTTGTCTACCTCGATCGGTTCGGGCTCATCGCCCTGCAAACGCTCGGGATAAAGATCGCGTGCCAACACGACATGAATTTTCTGATTCATGTAGCCGGGCGACAGAGAAAGCTGCGTCAGATATTCGAGCTGGCGGGCACCGTAACCGGCTTCCTCCTTGAGCTCACGGTTAGCGCCCTCCAGTACGGTCTCGTCCATCTCGACAAGCCCCTTGGGCAGGGACAACTGATAGTCTTCGGTGCCGCCGCAGTACTCTTCAATCAACAAGGCATGCTCGTTGTCCAGCATGGCCACGACCATGACCGCGCCCGGGCCGGTCCCCTTGTTGGCCAGTCGTTCATAGGTGCGCTCTTCACCATTGGAAAAGCGCAGCTCGACTTCTTCAACCGTGAAAAGACGACTCTTGGCAACGATCTGCCGGGCAAGCACAGCGGGTTTCTGGCGCATAAACGGCTCCTGAGCGAATCGGGTCGGCTATCATAACGCGCCTTGTTTAATAATCCGTGGCCGGGACGATCTGTCTTGGCGTAATCACGAAGAGATGGCTCACCGCGGTTACGGTGGAGTCCAAAAGAGGAAGCCATGCCTACCCTTGCCTGGAATCAGATCGACACCGTCTTGCTGGATATGGACGGCACGCTGCTCGATTTACACTTCGACAATCATTTCTGGCTGGAATATCTCCCGCAGTGCTACGCCAAGCATCATGGCCAGTCCTTTGAGTGGGCCATGGCCGAACTGGAGCCACTGTTCGAGGAGAATGCCGGCAAACTGACCTGGTATTGCCTGGACTACTGGAGCGCTCAACTGGGGCTTTCAATCGCCGCGCTAAAGCGGGATATTGCTCATCTCATTGCCTTGCGTCCCGATGCCGACACGTTCCTGTCTGCCATTCAGGCAGCAGGCAAGCGGGTCGCCCTGATCACTAATGCCCATCGGGACTCGCTCTCCCTAAAGCTTGAACGTATCGAGCTTGCGCCTTATTTCGACCGGATGATCAGTTCCCATGACTATGGTTTCCCCAAGGAAGACCAGCAGTTCTGGTTTGCACTGCAGCAGGACTTCGGCTTTGACCCGGTCCGTACGCTGTTCATCGACGACAGCCTATCCGTTCTGCGCAGCGCTCAGCGGTATGGCATCGCTCATCTTCTGGCGGTACGCAATCCTGATAGTCGCCAGGGCCCGCGGGACACCGCTGAATTCGAGGCGGTAGACGATTATCGAGAGCTGCTACCACCCCAGGAGACGGTGGCTACGTCACACTCCTGAGCGTGACCTGCGCACAGACGCCTCATGCCTGGGTTGACCCTGCCGGCGAAGCGGCGCAACGTTTCAGCGCGACCCAGTGTGGAGTGATGATGCACTGGGCCGGCGTTTAGTCCCCTGGTTAACCTTTTCAGGACTGCCTCTATGAACGCTTTTCGACGCACCCTGCCGCTTCGCGGCGCTGTCTGGTTCTCTGCCCTTACGCTTGTGTTCTGTGCTACGGCCAATGCTGCCCAGAACACGAGTGGCTTTACGCCTTTGCTTGATAAGATCAACGCTCGCACCTCAACGGCCGATCTGGTTGCGCTGAGCAAATGGGACAGCGGCAAGCCGGTCCTCGACACCCAACGAGAGGCGGATGTCCTGGCCCGGGTTCGTAATGAAGCCGCCGCTCACGGTTTGCAGCCCGATGATGCGCAGCGCTTCTTTTCCGATCAGATCGAGGCTAACAAGTGGGTCCAGTATGGGCTGCTGGATCGCTGGCATGCCATCGATAAGGCACCCAACAAGACGCGCCCGGACCTTGCCGTGGTTCGTAAGCAGCTCGATCAGCTGCAGAACGAGCTGCTCGATGCACTCGAGGCTGCCGAGCCGCTACGCAAGGCGCCGGACTGCCCACATGTCGCAGCCCGTGCGGTGAGCACCTATGCCACGGCACATGCACTTGATTCTCTGCACCGGCTGGCGTTGGTCCGCGGTATGGCCAATGTCTGCCAGGGGTCGCAGCAGCAGGTGGCTGCCACCGATTAACGTACGGCCTGACGTGCCTGCCATGGGGAACCCGGCAGGCACCCTTCGTCATTCAATTCTGTTCCTTTCTCTATCTACGGCGCTATGCTGATAGATTCTGCCTTCATGCTGCCGGAAGCCTGTCCGCCTGATCATGGACATCAAACAGCTCAAATTCCTGATTGCCCTGGATGAAACGCGCCACTTCGGCCAAGCGGCCGAACGGTGCTACGTCACTCAGCCAACCCTTTCCATGCGTCTGCGCAGCCTTGAAGAAGAGCTGGGACTTGAGCTAGTACGTCGGGGTCAGCGCTTCGAAGGCTTTACCGAGGCGGGCCAGCGTATTCTGGCCTGGGCCCGGACCCTTATGGCGGCACATGAGGGGCTCTATGCGGAAGCCGCCGCCTATAAAGGGCAGCTGGTTGGCACCCTGCGCCTGGGGATCGTCCCCCTGGCCAGCTATGACCCTATGCCTCTGCTGCATCACCTGCGCCAGTTGCACAGCAATCTGCGCTTTCAGTTATCGGTGCTGAGTACCGAGCATATTCTCGAGCAGCTGGCGAGCAACCAGCTCGACCTGGGAATCTCCTATCTCAGCCATCTCAACGATCAGATGTTTGAAAGCCAGTCCCTGACCGAAACCCGAATGGGCTTGTTGTTCGACCAGCGTCATTTTCAGTTCGACGAGCAGGAGCTGAGCTGGGAACGGGTAGCCGATCTGCCCCTGGGTCTGCTCACGGGAGGAATGCACTTTCGCCAATCGGTCGATCACGGTTTTCGCAGTCGTGGCCTCACACCCCGGCCTGTACTGGAAAGCGATGCCGTGCATCTACTCCTGCAAGCAGTCAATGCGGGACTATGTTGCGCCGTGATGCCACTCAAGGGTGGGTTCGACGCGCTGACCGAGCACTCCTGCCTGCTTCCGATTCAGGGTGGGCGAGCCCTGGCACCGCTTGGGCTGATCATCCGACGTACCGCGCCGCGCCTGCCAGTGGCCGAAGCCTGTTTTGCTGAAGCGCGCCTGCTGTACTCAGGCAAATGAAAACGGTCGCTTGATAAGCCCCATCTATCGCCATATCGGTACCAGCGATTAGACGTTACACCTTAATAGGCTTAGGCTTTGATCTGTGTCAAACAGCCGCAGGCCAATTGCTGCTATGTCCCGCTCGAATCCACATGCTGATACACCCTCGGAACAGCCCGCCAGCCAAGCGCTGCACGGGTATACCTATGCCGAGCTGAAGAACCCGGAAGTCACTGGCCAGACGCCATTGGCTGAAGAGTGTGCCGTTGCCATTTCCTACAATGGCATCAGCCACACCGTCATGATGGCTACACCTGCCGACATCGAGGATTTCGTTGCGGGCCTGAGTTTAAGCGCTGGAATCATTCATTCCATCGACGACATCTATGGCATGCAGGTACGCCGCGTCGGTGAAGCCCTGAATGTTGAGGTCGAAATTTCCAGCCGGACGTTCTGGGCCTTGAAAAGCCAGCGTCGCCAGATGGCCGGAACCAGCGGATGCGGCCTGTGTGGCGTCGAGGCGCTTGAGCAGGCACTGCCGCAACTGGATCGGCTGCGTAAGGTGCAGCTGCCACCTGCCGAGCATCTGGCCAATCTGCGCCAGCGTATCAACGAGGCCCAGCAGTTGGGTCAGCGTAGTGGCGCCGTCCATGCGGCGCTGTTTGCCAATGCCGAAGGTGAGCTAGGCCTTTGCCGTGAAGATATCGGCCGCCATAACGCGTTGGACAAGCTGATCGGCGCCTTGATGCGTCAGAAGATCAATACCCGTGCCGGCTTTGTCGTGGTGACCAGCCGCTGCAGCCTGGAGCTGATCCACAAGGCGGTTCGCGCCAACCTGGCAACGCTTGTCACTCTGTCCGCGCCTACTGGCCTCGCCGTGGAATGGGCGCGTCGGCATCGTCTCAACCTTATTCATTTACCTCATCAGTCTCCGCCTCGCGTGTACAGCCCGGCGCCGCTCATTCCAGAACATCGGGAGTAGTCATGAGCAAGCAAAAATCTTCTTACAAACCCTATCAAGGCCCTGCCGCAGGCTGGGGTGCGCTGAAAAGTGTCGTGCACTTCTGGCTCGACAGCGGAAAGGCCGTCAAGAATATCCGGACCCTGCTCAAGACCAATCAGGACCACGGCTTCGACTGCCCTGGCTGCGCCTGGGGTGAAGCACCGGAAAACGGCCTGGTGAAGTTCTGCGAGAACGGCGCCAAGGCGGTGAACTGGGAAGCGACCAGCCGCCGTGTAGATGCTGCGTTCTTTGCCAAGCACAGCGTCAGCAGCCTGAGCACGCAAAGCGATTACTGGCTCGAATACCAGGGCCGCTTGACCGAGCCGATGCGCTACAACCCGGCGACTGATCACTATGTGCCGATCAGCTGGGATGATGCCTTCCAGACCATCGCCAAACACCTGAAGGCGCTGGAAAACCCTAACCAAGCCGAGTTTTACACTTCCGGTCGTGCCAGCAACGAGGCTGCCTTCCTGTATCAGCTGTTCGTGCGGGCCTATGGCACCAACAATTTCCCGGACTGCTCCAACATGTGCCACGAGGCCAGTGGTGTAGGCCTGGGCCGCAGCATAGGCGTTGGCAAGGGTACAGTGACCTATGAGGACATGGAGCACGCCGATGCGATCTTCGTGGTGGGCCAGAACCCTGGCACCAACCATCCACGGATGATCGAGGTGTTGCGCAACGCTGTGAAGCGCGGTGCTCAGGTAGTCAGCTTCAATCCGCTCAAGGAGCGTGGTCTGGAGCGCTTCCAGCATCCCCAGAGCCCGGTCGAGATGCTGACCAACAACTCGCGCCCGACCAACACGGCCTATTTCCGCCCAGCCCTGGGTGGCGACATGGCGGCCATGCGTGGGATAGCCAAATTCCTGCTGCAATGGGAGCGTGAGGCGCAGCTGAACGGCACGTCACCGGTGTTCGACCATGACTTCATTCAGAAGCACACCCTGGGTGTCGATAGTTATCTGGCCGTGTTGGATGCTACGTCCTGGGAACAGATTGTAGAGCAGTCAGGCTTGGCCCTGGCGGAGATCGAGCAGGCTGCGCGCATGTATGCCAGAGCTGAGCGAGTGATCATCTGCTGGGCCATGGGTGTGACCCAGCATCGCCACTCCGTGCCCACCGTTCAGGAAATCGCCAACCTGCAACTGCTGCGCGGCAATGTGGGCAAGCCGGGCGCTGGCCTGTGCCCGGTTCGCGGTCACAGCAATGTGCAGGGCGACCGTACCATGGGGATCGATGAGAAGGCTCCGGCCTGGCTTAGCGATGCCCTGGAAAAGCGCTTCGACTTCAAAGCGCCCCGTAATCGCGGCCATAACACGGTGGAGGCCATCGCTGCCATGTTGGCGGGCGATGCCAAGGTCTTTATCGGACTGGGCGGCAACTTTGCCCAGGCGACACCGGATACACCGCGGACTCATCAGGCACTGCGCAATTGCGACCTGACTGTACACATCGCGACCAAGC
This sequence comes from Pseudomonas sp. LTJR-52, assembly GCF_003691465.1. Lineage (NCBI taxonomy): Bacteria > Pseudomonadati > Pseudomonadota > Gammaproteobacteria > Pseudomonadales > Pseudomonadaceae > Pseudomonas > Pseudomonas sp. LTJR-52. The sequence goes on along the minus strand of NZ_CP033105.1, from coordinate 519,645 downwards.
TCAACCGTAGCCATCTGGTGACAGGCAAGCAAGCGCTGATCCTGCCATGCCTTGGCCGTACCGAGCTGGATCTGCAAGCCAGCGGTAAGCAGGCCATTACGGTAGAAGACAGCTTCAGCATGGTCCATGCCTCGGCAGGCGTGCTCAAGCCACTGTCTCGCCAGATGCGCTCCGAGCCGGCCATTGTTGCAGGGATTGCCAAGGCAACACTGGGCAACCACCCTGTGGATTGGGAGTGGTTGATTGAAGACTACGACCGCATCCGCGATCTGATCGCCGATGTGATCCCGGGCTTCAAGAACTTCAACGTGCGCCTGGACAATCCTGGCGGCTTCTACCTGGGCAACAAGGCACGTGATCGCGTCTGGAATACGGCAACCGGCAAGGCTAACTTTGCGCCCAGCCAGCTGCCAGAGAATCTGATCCCGGAAGCGGCTCGCCAGAATGGCCAGAAGCCTGACCTGATCCTGCAGACCATGCGTTCGCACGATCAATACAACACAACGGTGTACAGCCTGGATGACCGTTACCGGGGTGTAAAAGGTCAGCGTGACGTGGTCTTTGTCAACGAAGCGGACATCCGCCGCCTGGGTTATGAGCCAGGCCAGAAGGTGGACATGGTCTCGCTGTGGGACGATGGGATCGAGCGTCGTGTCAGTGGCTTTACGCTGCTGCCGTTCGATATTCCTGAGGGTCAGGCGGCGGCCTACTATCCCGAGACCAATCCGCTGGTGCCGTTGGAAAGCTACGGTAAGGACAGCTTTACGCCTACCTCCAAGTTCGTAGCCATTCGCGTCGAGCCAGCACATAGCAACACGATTGCATCGGTCGCTTGATACCGAGCGAATAGCCTGCCGTCTGCATAGACGGCAGGCTGATTTTTTATGGCCGGGCTCTATACTGAAGGGTCCAAGGCCTCCCTCTCCTTCCCATGTATCGCCTCCCTGACTGGATAGCTAAAGATCCGCTGCGCTGCCAAGTGCTGGCCTGTGTTGCTCAGTTGCACTTGCCGGATGCCTGGGTAGCCGCCGGATTCGTGCGCAATCTGGTCTGGGATCACCTGCACGGTTACACGGTTCCTACCCCGCTGACGGACATTGACGTCATCTATTTTGACCCTGTCTGCCGTGACCCTGAGAGAGATACTGAGCTTGAGAATTGGCTCAGGGCCTGTGCGGCCCTGCCCTGGTCCGTCAAGAATCAGGCCCGCATGCATAAGCGCAGCGGGGATGCGCCCTATCACAGCAGCCTGGCTGCCATGAGCTATTGGGTGGAGATGGAAACGGCCTTAGCGGCCCGCCTCCTGACTAGCGGACAGATCAAAATCGCCAGCCCGCTTGTTCAGCGAGGTCTCTTCGACCTGCACGTAACGCCTAACCTAAAGCGTTACAAACCGGAGGTCTTCAGGCAGCGACAGCACGAGAAAGGCTGGGCGCGCCGGTGGCCGAAACTTCGGTTTCTACCTGCAGCAGATATACCGCCCCACCTGCCGGACTGATTGCCGTACAGGAAAAATTGTTTTTCGAACTCGAACAATCCATGAGACTCCATTGCCTACCGATTACACTCATGGAAGACCGGTCATCATGGATATCAGGCTCAGGGACCCAGGAACCTTATGAACGCTGCATCGCTCCCTCTCGATCATCCCTTTGCTCACCACAACGGCTTTAGCCGGGTCTTTGCGCCTGACACGCTTACCTTGGGTTTCATTCTTCCGGTGGCGAGCTACCCGAACGAGCCAGGGCCATCACTTGAGCATCATGCTGAACTGACCCAACTGGCCGATCAGCTGGGCTTTGCTGCGCTCTGGGCCAGGGACGTACCGTTTTATGATCCAGGCTTTGGCGACATGGGGCAGGTCTTCGAGGCGTTTACCTACCTGGGCTTTCTGGCCGGCACCACCAAACGTATTACGCTGGCAACCGGCAGTGCCGTGATCACCCTGCGCCACCCGCTGCACCTGGCCAAAATGGCCGCCTCGGTCGACCAGCTCTCCAGCGGGCGGCTCGTGCTGGGTATCGCCTCGGGAGACCGACCTGTCGAGTATCCCGCCTTTGGCCTGGAAGATGAGTACGAGCAGCGCGGCGACCGCTTCCGCGAAGCGTTCGAGATGTTCCGCCTGGCCAGCGAAACGTCCTTCCCTAACGGTGACTTCGACCGCTTTGGCGATCTGCAGGGGCTGGCCGATCTGGTCCCTAAGCCATTCAACGGACGCATCCCTGCCTTCGTTACAGGTCGTAGCCGTCAGGCAATGGACTGGATTGCCGCCAATGCCGACGGCTGGTTCTACTATTTCATTGGCGTCGAGCATGTCTCGGCCATTACCACGTTGTGGCGCGAAACCATCAAGCGCGTCACGGGCGAAGAGACGTTCAAGCCTTTTGCCCAGGGCATGTTCTTCGATCTGGCTGAAGATCCGGACCAGGCCCCCATGCCTATTCATGCCGGACTCAGGATTGGTCGTCGCTACCTGGTGGATTATCTTGAGCATATGCAACGCCGAGGGGTGAATCACGCCGCGTTGAATCTGAAGTCGTCCCGCCGTCCGGCCAAGGAAGTGGTTCAGGAACTGGCTGAATATGTCTTGCCGCACTTCCCCTCCCATGAACCTCTTGAGCCATAAGAACTCAAGAGAACTCAGACTTAACAAAGGAGAGTGCTCCATGCCCCGTACCGTACGCTTTCATGAAACCGGTGGCCCAGACGTACTCAAGATTGAAGACGTAGACGTCCGCCCACCTCAGCCAGGTGAAGTACAGATTCGCACCAAGGCGCTGGGCCTGAACCGTGCTGAAGCTATGTATCGCGCTGGCCAATACACGCATCAGCCCGTGTTTCCGGCCATCCTTGGGTACGAGGCGGCAGGTGTTATCGAGGCGGTTGGCGAGGGTGTTACTGTGTTTGCCGTAGGCGACACCGTAAGCGTCATACCGGCATTCTCGTTCGAACAGTATGGCTTGTACGGAGAGTTGGTAAATGCGCCTGCCCATGCCGTCGTCAAGCACCCCGACACGCTTTCATTCGAAGAGGCTGCCGCTACCTGGATGATGTTTACCACGGCCTATGGCGCGCTGGTCGATATTGCCGGACTGAAGGCGGGCGATACCGTTCTGGTTCGTGCGGCCTCCAGCAGTGTTGGCCTCGCTGCGATCCAGATTGCCAATTTTGTCGGTGCAACACCGATTGCCCTCACCCGGACCAGCAGCAAGCGACAGGCCTTGCTTGAGGCAGGCGCGAAACATGTCATCGCAACGGAAGAACAGAATCTGACGGATGAGGTGCTGAAGCTCACTGATGGCAAGGGCGCGCGCATCGCCTTTGATCCAGTGGGTGGGCCAGACGTGCCCAAGATTCTGAAAGCGCTCTCGTTCCTGGGCATTTTCTTCCAGTACGGCGCCTTGAGCACTGAAAACCTGTCATTGCCAGTGATGGATGTGCTGGGTAAGGACCTGACCATTCGCGGCTATCAGCTGTTCGAAATCACTCAGGACGCCGATCGATTGGCCAAGGCCAAACACTTCATTCTGGACGGCCTGACCCAGGGCAAGCTGAAGCCACAGATTGCTAAGACATTCCCGCTGGACCAGATCGTTGAGGCGCATCGGTACATGGAGTCCAATCAGCAGGTTGGCAAGATCGTCGTAACGGTTTAACCCAGCGGTGAGCCGTCCCGATCATTCGCGCCGGGGCGGCTTTCCAGCTCAGGCTTCAGATGCATGACCTTTTCCCACTGGCCCGTCATGTCATCGAAGCGCTCGTCCATAGTCCTGAAACCATGCCGCTCGTAAAAGGCTACCGCACGACTGTTCATGCTATAGACAGACAGTTCGAGGCGCGACTCAAGGGACTTGGCGTGCTCCAGCAGCGCGCTGCCAATGCCTTCGCTCTGGTGGTCCGGGTCGACAAATAAGGCTGCCAGCACATTCTGTTGCAGCGAGAAGAACCCGAGAACCGTATCGTCCTGTACATATACCCAGTTCTCGGCACTGGGCAGGTACTTTTCCTTCATATCCTGCCGCTGGCTGCGCCAGAAGTCGGGCGCGACACCATCATGGGCCAGGATGGAGGCAGCCAGCCAGATCGAAACCATGTGCTTATATTCATCGTCTTTTGCTTTTCGAAGCATGTGTATCCCTACCTTCAGCCAAGCTGAAACAGTACCTTCATGAATGATCTTGATAGTGACCATGAAGCATAGACGCTAGAAATGTTTAGTCTACTGAATGATCATGAGACATATTCATTTAGCTAGTCGCAAGGTAAGTCTATGTCCAGCCACTTCCCTCGTTTTCGTGCCGACTCTGTAGGCAGCCTGTTACGCAGCCCGATTCTGAAGGAGGCCCGTCGCCGCTATCAGACCGGAGAAATGGAGCGAGACGTACTGCGTGCGGTTGAGAATGATGAGATCCGCAAGATTGTCGCCAAACAGGAAGCAATTGGCCTTCCCGCTGTAACGGACGGAGAATTCCGCCGCGCCTGGTGGCATTTCGACTTTCTTGAGCAACTTGGCGGCGTAGAAGGCTACGAGGCAGACCAGGGTATTCAGTTCCACGGCCAACAGACCAAATCCCGAGGGATCAAGGTCACGGGTAAATTAGACTTTACCCAACATCCGATGCTGGAGGACTTCAAGTTTCTGGCCAGCGCTACTACTCGCAGTGTGGCCAAGATGACTATTCCAAGCCCTAGCGTGCTGCACTTCCGGGGCGGACGAAAAAATATCAGTGAAAGCGTCTATCCGGATATGGAAGAGTTCTTTGCTGACCTTGCCAGCACCTACAAGAAAGCCGTGAATGCTTTTTACGAGGCGGGATGCCGTTATCTCCAACTTGATGACACCGTCTGGGCTTACCTCTGCTCGGAAAAAGAAAAGGCCGCCGCCTGCGAGCGCGGTGATGATCCGGAACGTCTGGCCGAGATCTATTCAAGCGTGCTCAATCAGGCGCTGGCTGGTCGCCCGGATGACTTGCGCATCGGCCTGCATGTCTGCCGGGGCAACTTCCGCTCGACCTGGATCAGCGAAGGTGGCTACGAGCCGGTGGCGGAAGTGCTGTTTGGCAACACGGATATCGATGCTTTCTTCCTGGAATACGATACCGAGCGCGCCGGTGGTTTCGAACCCCTGCGCTACCTGCCCAAGGGCAAGCGTCAGGCTGTATTGGGACTGGTCACGACAAAAAGCGGCGAACTGGAAAGTCCGGATGCTCTCAAGCGCCGTATCGAGGAAGCCTCGCGGTATGCCAACCTGGACCAGCTCTGCCTGAGTCCGCAGTGCGGATTTGCCTCGACAGAGGAAGGCAACCTGCTCTCGGAAGAGGAACAGTGGGCCAAGCTGCAACGCGTAGTAGACGTAGCCCGTGAGGTCTGGGGAGAAGCCTGATCAGCGCATGACTGGCTGACTGGAAAGGGGCGCTTTAGAGCGTAAACCCGCCCTTTTCCGCTACATTTCGATCAAGATAAAAAGGTGCAGACTACCGTTCCGTAATAAAGTTTCCGTAATAAATTCATACATTTGCCTTTTGTGGAAGTTATCGCACCCTTAAGCAGATTCCACTTGCCAAGCGAAGCGGTAATCACGAGGATCGGCGCCATCATCCTCACAGTGAGTTTTGATTATGAAGTACTCCTCGATCCTTCTGTTGTCCCTGAGCCTGGTAGGTACTAGCGCGATGGCGGGCGACGATATGCAGGCCGGTATCGGTGGTGCGCTAGGCGGGGTGTTAGGCTCGGTTGTAGGAAATGCCGTAGGCGGAAGCACAGGCTCCACGATCGGTGCAGGTCTGGGTGGTGCTGCGGGCGGTGCGGTAGGCGCCAAGCGTGGCGATAAAACAGAAGCAGCCATTGGCGGCGGTCTTGGCGCCGCGGGTGGCAACGTATTGGGCAAGGCCGTAGGCGGCAGCACAGGCGCTATGGTAGGTGCCGCCCTGGGCGGCGGCGGCGGTGCAGCCCTCGGCAGCAGCATGGGCGATTCGGGCGACCGTCACCACAGTGGCCGTCGCTACGATGATCGCCGTTATGCCCATGACAACGGCTGGCACCGTGGTCACCACAAGAAACACTGGAAGCGCCACGGTCGTTGGGACGATTGATCCCTACTCTGACGCCAAAAGAAAGGGCCACGTCTGTGGCCCTTTTTCATTTGCCGCCACTATTTCTCTTTGCTCAAGTCCACCAGCGGTGTTTCATGTACATCGGTCTGGCGGCCTTGCTGGATCGTATCGACACGCTTGAGTGCCTCGTTTACCGCACCCGCATCACTGAGTAGGCTGTAGGTAATCTCAAAGTCACGGGTCTCTTTTGGCCCGATCCTGGGTACCAGCTTCAAGTCACGCTGGAAGCGTCGGTTATAGGAAAAACTGGTGCCTGGCTCCAGACCGGTCACATAACCCTGCCCCTGGGTGTCCGTGTTTTTCCACAGGGAAAAGGCGGGTAACTGGTTAACGTTGAAGGCGAGGCTGACGCCCTGCTTGCCGGCTTTATCATGTAATACCGCCAAGCTGTTGCCCTGGGCATCTCCATAAGGAAACAGGTTGTACACCATCTCATCGAAGCCTTTGGTAGGACCCCGGTAGGTTTGCCAATCTTTCAGGTCACGCTTGGCGTACTCATTGAATGGCGAGACCTCACGTACTGGCGCTGCAAACCTTGCGCCCTCCTCCAGCAATGGCGTACCGAAATTACTGTGGTAGAGGGCCTGGTATTCTTTCTCATAGTCGCCCTGGTTGGTTAGACGGTCATGCAGGGTGAACTGGGTGGCGCCCGGTTGCGTGGTCAGCTGGGTATCGACCAGAAAATCCACCTTCTTGAATGCCTGCTCGCGCAGCTCGCCCTTCAGGTGAATCGCATACGGCGGCTTTTCGTCGATGGTCAGCACGACCTTGGACGCCGGGATATTGGCCGCACGGCCATGCAGCGTCAGCAGCTCTCCATTATCCATGCCCGGATGGCCAACCCACTCGTAACCACAACGGGTTACCATCTCGTTGAAACCTTCCAGCCAGCCCAGCCCGCCCCGGCCGTTGAGTTCGATGAAGGCCGGATTAACAACCTCGTGCACAGGCGAGTCCCACCCCAGTCGTACAGTACCGGCGGTAGCGTAAAGCACGTTCATGCCGCGGTTTGGCACAACGGTCATTTTCATTGCGCCGGTATCGATTTCGATCAGGCTTACCCCTTCCTGACGACCACCATGCAGCGTCTTGAGAGTGACTGAAAAAGGCTTGTCTGTTTTGACGCCAAGCTGCTCGCTGGTGATGCTCCAGTTTTCAGCAGGCTTGTTCGAGTCGATTAGGGTGTAATCCCAGGCAAACGCTGGAGAGGCAGCTGCCAGCAATCCGAAGCTAGCAAGCAGAGCAAATGCGTTCATGTCCGATTTCCTTTTTGTTTGTTGTTATACCTCGCTGCCCTTTGGCTGAAACGATTTAGCAGCGTGAGAAAAGTGTAGAACAACCCTGCACATTTGCATGTGCCAGATTTCGGATTTACAAGGTTGGAGACAGGAAACGAGAGGTAGGTCAAGGTGCCTGCCCGGCACCCTGACTTGAGGGTTATTACTCTTCGAGGCGCTCGACCTTGCCGACGACGAGCCCGTAACTCAGCGCGCCGACCAATGCCGTGATGCCGATATAGGTGATAGCCGGGGCAAAGTTGTTGCCATCCACCAGTAGGCCAACCACGATCGGCACACTGATGGATGCCAGGTTGCCGATGAAGTTGAACATGCCTCCCGTCAACCCCAGCAGGCGTGCAGGTGCCAGGGCCGACACCATTGACCAAGTGATCGACGCCAGACCGTTACCAAAGAAGGCGATTGCCATACAGGCAATGATCAGCGCCGGCGTATCAACAAAGTTCGCGCCGATGATGCAGGTGGAAATCAAGAGGCCGCTGATGATGGGCAGCTTGCGTGCCATGCCCAGCGAAACGCCATGGCGCACCAGCCAGTCGGATAGCAGACCCGAGCAGATCACGCCTAGAAACGCCGCCAGGAACGGCACCGAAGCCAGAAAGCCCGCCTTGATGAAATCCATGCCGCGGTATTTGACGAGGTAAGTCGGAAACCAGGTCAGGAAGAACCATAGCGTAGAGTTCAGGCAGAACTGACCGATGTAAATACCCCACAGCTTGCGCTTGTTGAGCACGGCCCACAGATCCGCCCAGCGAAACGCCGCGCGGGACTGATTCTTTTTCTCCAGATCTACAAGGCCGCCGCCCTGCTCGATCAGCGCCACTTCGGCAGCATTGGCACCTTTGAAGTCTTTTGGCTCACGATAGATCAGATACCAGATCGCCGCCCAGACGATACCGATCCCGCCTGTTACCACAAAGACCATATGCCAGCCGAACGTCTGTTGCAGGTAGATGAGTACCGGGGTCAGGAAGGCCAGCCCGACGAACTGTCCGGACGTATAAAACCCGATGGCGGTGGCGCGCTCCCCCTCCGGGAACCACGTCGTTACCACCCGGTTGTTGATGGGATACGCCGGCGCTTCCAGCGCACCGACTGCAAGACGCAGGATTACCAGGCCGATAAAACTGCCAACAAAGCCTAGGCCGATAGTTGCCAGGGACCAGAGCGCGATGGCAATCGGGTACAGCACCCGCGGGGATACCTTGTCTACCAGCCAGCCGCCCGGGATTTGCATGGCGGCATAGGTCCAGCCGAACGCCGACAGGATCAGCCCCATGTGCACGGGATCGATGTTCAAGTCCTGAGCCAGGTGGGGCGCGGCGATGGAAAGGTTGCTGCGGTCCAGGTAGTTGATCACTACCGTGACGAACAGCAAGACCATGATGAAGTAGCGCGAGCGTGACGCAGGCTGGGCTTGCACCTGGGCCTGGGTCTGGCTGTACGCCGTGCGGGTTGAAGAATGTTGCATCACCGTTACACCTGTCTTGGACTTGTTATACACAACGGGGATGACTCACCGGCGACAGCCGCCGGCGGTCTCCTGCAAACGTTACTGCCCGATATCGCGCAGTGGTTTGCCGCTCATGAGGTTACGTTCGATCTGCTCCAGCGTTGCACCCTTGGTTTCCGGAACCAGCCAGAACACCAACAGGATGAAGAAGGCGTTCAGTGCGCCATACAGCCAGAAGGTTGCAGCGTTGCCGATGACGTTGAGCAATGTCAGGAAGGTAGCGCCAACGATCATGTTGGCTATCCAGTTGGTGAACGTGGAGCAGCCGATACCGAAATCGCGGCCCTTGAGTGGCTGCACTTCGGAGCACAGTGTCCAGATCAGCGGACCGGCCGACATGGCAAAACCCACGATAAAGATCAGTAGCATGGCAACGGTGAAGATCTGCTGGCCGTGACTCAGCGTACCCATGTTCATCATGGTGCCCACGATGCCCATACCGACCGCCATGACGATGAAACCGGTATAGAGAATCGGCTTGCGGCCCCAACGGTCCACCAGGAAGATAGCAATGAAAGTTGCCAGTACGTTGGTCAGGCCCACCGCAGCGGTAAACCACATCTGCGCATGCGTGTCGTAACCCATGCCTTCGAAAATACGCGGTGCGTAGTACATCACTACGTTCATGCCGGTGAACTGCTGGACGATCTGCAGGAGTACGCCCAAACCAACGGAGCGGCGGAAGTTGGCGTTTTCCTTGAACAGCTGCCAGCCACGCTGCGGGATGCGCAGCTGCTCTTCGATATCACGCACTTCCTGCTGGATCACCTCTTCATTGCCGCGCAGCTTGTGCAGGACGTCCAGTGCCTCTTTCTTGCGGCCCTTCATGATCAACCAGCGCGGGCTGTCTGGAAGCGCCAGCACACCCAACAGGAACAACACACCGGGGATAGCGATGATGCCCAGCATCCAGCGCCAGGCGCCGCTGTAGCTGAAGGCAGTATCCGACAGGAACGCAGCCAGGATACCGACCGTGATCATCAGCTGATACAACGAGATCATTGAGCCGCGGATCTGCTCAGGCGCCACCTCAGCCAGGTACAGCGGGGCGGTGAAAGATGCGATGCCAATAGCCAGACCCAGAATGAAACGGCCTGCGATAAGCGAGTTGGGCGACCAGGCGAAACCGCACAGCACCGATCCCAACACGAACAGAATGGCACCCAGGATCAGCGAACGCTTGCGACCCAGGGCAGCGGACATCCAGCCGGCACCGAGTGCACCCAGGGCAGCGCCAAGCATCATGCTGCTGACGATCCACTCGATCACGCGGTCGGAAACCTGGAATTCTTGCTGAATGAATTGCGTGGCGCCGGAAATCACGCCGATATCCAGGCCGAACATCAGCCCGGCCAAAGCCGCCAGAATGCAGGTGAACACCGCGGTTCCCTTGGTCTTCTCGGCGGTATGAGTACTACTCGTCATAAACTGGACTCCTGCCTTTTTGGGCGTTGTTTTTGTAATGCCGGTCCCTCAGCAAATGCAGGCATGTGAATTTGCTATCAACCTGGCTTTCCAGTGACTCGTCAGGCTCTGCTCAGGTTCGTTACAAGATGTGAAAAATGCCGAGCCAGACGCATTTCTTGCGTCCGGCTCGTCTTCACGACCTGAAGGCCGGGGCTTACCACTCGGCGAAGCTGCCGTCCTTGTGGCGCCAGATCGGATTACGCCAGCGGTGGCCGATGGCTGCACGCTCGATCACGTACTCTTCATTGACTTCGATACCCAGCCCCGGGCCTTGCGGGATCTTCACGTGGCCATCGCCATAGTCGAAGACTTCCGGGTTCTTGATGTAGTCGAGCAGGTCATTGCCCTGGTTATAGTGGATGCCCAGGCTCTGCTCCTGAATGAATGCGTTGTAGCAATTGGCGTCCAGTTGCAGGTTGACCGCCAGGGCGATCGGGCCGAGCGGGCAATGCAGCGCGATGGCGACATCATAGGCCTCGGCCATGTTGGCGATCTTCCGCGTTTCGGTGATGCCACCGGCATGGGACGGGTCAGGCTGAAGGATATCCACATAGCCGTCCTGCAGGATGCGCTTGAAATCCCAACGGGAGTACAGACGCTCGCCCAGTGCAATCGGTGTATTGCTCATCAGAGCGATTTCCTTGAGCGCCTCATAGTTCTCGCTGAGCACTGGCTCCTCGATAAACATCAGACGGTAGGGCTCAAGCTCCTTGATCAGGACCTTGGCCATCGGCTTGTGCACACGACCGTGGAAATCGACACCAATGCCAAAATGCGGGCCACAGGCGTCGCGAATGGCCGCGACGTTGGCGATGACCTGATCGACCTTGTCGAAGGTATCGACGAACTGCATCTCTTCCGAGGCATTCATCTTGATAGCGGTAAAGCCCTTGTTCTTGCGCTCCAGGGCATGGGCCGCTGTCTCGGCTGGACGGTCGCCGCCGATCCAGGAGTAGACGCGGATGCTCTCGCGGACCTGGCCGCCCAGCAGATCATGCACCGGTACACCCAAGGCCTTGCCTTTGATGTCCCACAAAGCCTGATCGATACCCGCCAGGGCGCTCATGTGGATACCGCCGCCCCGGTAGAAACCACCGCGATAGAGTACGGTCCAGTGATCCTCGATATTGCGCGGGTCCTTGCCGATCAGGTAGTCGGCCAGCTCTTCCACAGCCGCCGCCACACTATGGGCGCGGCCTTCAAGGACTGGCTCGCCCCAGCCGGTGATGCCTTCATCGGTTTCAATCTTCAGAAAGCACCAGCGCGGAGGAACGATATAGGTAGTCAGTTTGGTGATTTTCATTGTTATGCCTCGATGCGTTCAGGGCCGGCCGACCGACCCAGGTCAAATCCGATGGTTACTGGCCAGTCAGCGCTTTCCAGCCAGCAGCAAACGCATGCGCGCTGCGGCTGACGTCGTCAGGGGTCATGCCGGGCTTGTAAATGGCCGAACCCAGACCAAAGCCATTGGCGCCCGCCTTGACGTATACGTCCATGTTGTCGGGCGTGATCCCACCGACCGGCAGCAGGGCCGTTTCCTTCGGGAAGACCGCACGCCATGCCTTGACCACCGCCGGGCCAAGCTGCTCAGCCGGGAACAGCTTGAGCGAGTCGGCTCCGGCCTCCAGTGCCGCGAAGCCTTCGGACGGCGTTGCCACGCCCGGTGCACTGATCAGCCCGGCTGCCTTGGTCGCACGGATCACCGCCAGGTTGGCGTTAGGCGACACGATCAGCTTACCGCCAGCAAAGGCTACGTCCGCCACCTGGCGCTCGGTCAGTACGGTTCCGGCACCAATCAGGCAGTCGCTGCCCAGTTCGGCCGAGAGCAGACGGATGCTTTCCAGAGGCTCAGGCGAGTTCAATGGAATCTCGATCAGACGAAAGCCGGCCTCGTACAGGGCCTTGCCGACCGGCACGATCTCCGCAGGCGTAATGCCGCGCAGGATGGCAATCAAGGGCAGTTGTTTCATGCAGGCGTCAAACATGGCGGGTATCCTCCTGAGAAGGGGTTGCGGCAGTTACCAGACCGGCTGCACAGGCGATGCGCCACAAGCCGGTACGGGTTGCCTGCTCAAGCAGACGTACATCGGTAATTTCGAAAAAGGCCAGGGCGTCCTGATAACGGCGACACAGCGCCGGATCGCCAATCAATACCAGCGGTGGGCAGACGGCGCCCTTCAGGCTGGCCACAACACTGCGCAGCTCTTCACCGATCAGCAGGCCCGAGAGGTAGTCCAGGCTGTGGCGCGCGGGCAGATCACCGGCCAGGAATAGGCTGCGGGTGGTGAACAGACGGCCAATAACGCCTTCCGCCCCGCTCTCACGGGCATTGGTGAGGCCACGCATAAAGGCGTCGTTGGACGGCTCGCTGCCCTCTTCCCGCGCAGGACGACCCAGAATCGAATGTTCACGCAGGACGGCAAACAGCTCGCCGGTCATATAGGTGGAAAAGTGATCGAGCCGGCTACTGCGGATCGTTGCCCACTTGCTGTGCGTGCCGGGCAGCACCAGCAAGGCATGATCGGCCAATGCAGGCTCCAGTTCGAGCGCGCCAAAGATCTGGGTCTCCTCGCCTCTCAATACGTTTGGCAATGCGCCGCGCTGCATCACGCCAGGGATCAGGCTCAGCTCACCGCAACCGCTGTCGAACGTCAGCAGGCCTTTTGCCAAGCTATCCACATCGGCCGGGCAGTCCACATAAGGAGCCTCACGCCAGCCCTGCCGGCTGCCGATCATGCCGGCGGCAATGGCGGGTACGGATGGCCATTGTGCGCGCCAATCACCGACCAGCTCACGAAAGGCCTTGGCGAAATCACCTTCAGGCGTATGCAGAATGCCCCAGGGCTGCGAGCGGGTATCCAATATCTGGCCGTTATCTCCCAGCAGATACGCGCGTAGTGATGAGGTGCCCCAATCGAGGCTGATCAGACGTGGCGTTGCCGTTTCATTCATGACTGACTCCACCCAAGGTTGTCCATCCAAGGTCAAAGGAAATGGCCCGTGCGCAAGCGATGACATCCGGGCAAAGATCCCGCAGGCGTGCTTCAGGCATATAGGGAATCGCGCTGGCGACACTCAAGGCCGCCACGATGGCACCGCTGGCATCGCGAATAGGCGCGGCCACGCAGCGAATACCCAGCTCGTTTTCTTCCAGATCAAAAGTGTAGCCACCCGCGGCATAGGCCTGCTGCTGGGCCAGATAGTCCGGCCAGGGCGTAAAGTCCTCGCGCAGGCCCGGTTGCCCGGCGCGCCGCCTGAGGCCTTCCTCGTAGAGCAGGTGCCATTCGGATTCGGGCAGATCAAGCATGAGGGCCTTGCCTACCCCGGTCAGGGCCAATGGCATGCGCAGCCCGACGCGCGAGCGCATTTCAAGGCCGCGGGCTCCGGGAAGCTTGTCCAGGTAGAGCACGTCGCCGCCCTCCCGCACGCCCAGATGAACGGTGTCCTGGGTCAACGCCGCGAGCCGTTGCAGGTGGGGCCGCGCCAGGTTGGTTAGCGGCAGCTGGTCACGGGCCTTGAAGCCCAGCTCGATAAGCTTGGCTCCCAACTGATACTGACCGGCAACGCTACGCAGATAGCCAGCCTGCACCAGTGCATTGACCAACCGATGGGTGGTGCTGCGCGTACAGCCGATCACCTCGCCGATGGTAGCCAGCGTATGGGCGCCCTGAGCGATGGCATCGATAACGGCCAGGCCTCGAAACAGTGCCTGAGCGCCAGCAGGCGCGTTGTTGTTTTGATCAGACATGGCGCTCACTCTATTCCTTTAAAACTGCAATCTCAATATGTGAATAATAATCCCATATTATGGGATAAAGAAGTGTTCGACGACTTGTCACATGACTGCAACAATTTGGTTATCTAATGCGCGAGCATCGTGCAGAACAGTGAGGAGAACCATGGCGGGCAAGTCGATTCTTATCGTCGATGACGAGGCGCCCATTCGCGAGATGATCGCGGTTGCGCTCGAAATGGCGGGTTATGAATGCCTGGAAGCAGATAATGCGCAGCAGGCTCATGCCCTAATCGTCGACCGCAAGCCCGATCTGGTCCTGCTCGACTGGATGCTGCCGGGTACGTCCGGCCTTGAGCTGGCGCGCCGCCTGAAGCGTGACGAGCTGACGGATGCGATCCCGATCATCATGCTCACCGCCAAGGACGACGAGGACAACAAGGTCCAGGGTCTGGAAGTAGGAGCCGATGACTACATCACCAAGCCCTTCTCGCCTCGCGAGCTGGTCGCCCGGTTGAAAGCGGTACTGCGCCGTACAGGCACATACGACAGCGAAACGCCGATTGAAGTGAATGGCCTGATTCTCGATCCCATCAGCCACCGCGTGACCATTGATGGCTCACCGGCTGAAATGGGACCGACCGAATACCGTCTGCTGCAGTTCTTCATGACGCACCAGGAACGTGCCTACACCCGTGGTCAGCTGCTGGATCAAGTATGGGGCGGCAACGTCTATGTCGAGGAGCGTACGGTAGACGTGCACATTCGCCGTCTGCGTAAGGCCTTGGGTGAAACCTACGAAAATCTTGTGCAGACCGTACGCGGAACGGGCTATCGTTTCTCGACCAAACTTTAAAAACGGGATGTGCTGCCTTGAACATGGATTGGCGTTCACTGCTGGCCCGCCATATCTGTCTGCTCCTGGCTATTTGCCTTCCCCTGGGCTGGCTGACAGACGCTTATGGCGCCATGCTGGCTGCCGGCCTGTTCACCTATCTGATATGGATGTCCTACCACATCGTCCGTCTTCAGAAGTGGCTGGCCACGGCCGAAGAAGGGGTGGAACCCCCGGAGGCCAATGGCTTCTGGGGCGAGATCTTTGACAGTCTCTATTATGCCCAGCGCCGCGAACGTGAAAAGCGCCACGCCCTGGAAGCTGTGATCGAACGTGCCCAGGCCTCTACTGCGGCGCTGCGGGATGCCATTATCCTCATCGACCGCAACGGCAACCTGGAATGGTGGAACCGTGCCGCCGAACAGCTCCTGGGGCTGCGTCAGCCGCAGGATTATGGTCAGCCCATCGCCAACCTGGTCCGCCATCCCAAATTTTATGAATACTTCAACAAGGGTGACTACCAGGAGCCGCTGGAACTGGCCTCGCCCGTGAATGCCAATCAGCACCTTCACATTCTGATTACGCGCTTCGGTGAAGGTGATCGTCTCCTGCTCGTCCGGGACGTGAGCCGCCTTCATCAACTGGAACAGATGCGTAAGGATTTCGTTGCGAACGTCTCCCACGAGCTGCGTACGCCTTTGACCGTGATCGCTGGCTATCTGGAGACATTGGTCGATAACGCCGCCGAAGATACCAATCCGCGCTGGCTGCGGGCCCTTGGCCAGATGCAGCAACAGGCCAGCCGCATGCAGCACCTGATCGATGACCTGCTGCTATTGGCCAAACTGGAAGCGACCGACTACCCTGCCGAAAACAAACCCGTCGCCGTGGCGCCACTTCTGCAAATCATCCAGCAGGATGCACGTGCGCTCTCAGGCCAGCGCGGCCACAAGATCACCCTGGATGCCGACGCGAGTCTGGCCCTGAAAGGCAGCGAAGCCGAGCTGCGCAGTGCCTTTTCGAATCTCGTTTTCAACGCTGTGAAGTACACGCCGGACGGTGGTCAGATCAGGATTTGCTGGTGGCAGGACGCCCATGGTGCCCAGATGTCGGTTTCCGATAGCGGGCCGGGCATCGAAGCGCGTCACCTACCCCGCCTGACAGAGCGCTTTTATCGGGTGGATGCCAGCAGAGCCTCCAGCACCGGCGGTACGGGCCTGGGGCTGGCCATCGTGAAACATGTCCTGATTCGCCATCATGGACACCTTGAAATCGAGAGCACACCCGGCAAAGGCAGTGTTTTCACCTGTGTTTTCGAACCCTCCCAGATGGCCTCCATGACGGCCTCTGCAATAGCCGTACACCAACACTGATGAGCGAGACTTGAAAGTCGCTCGTCAGACCCCCATGCTAGGGCCAACTTTTATCACTTTGAACCCCTAATGGACCCTTCCCCTAGTTTCGATACCTCAGTACTTTTCGCTGACTTCGGTCTTGTTCTTTTTGCGCTGCTGCTGGTGCTGCTCAACGGCTTTTTCGTAGCCGCCGAGTTCGCCATGGTCAAGCTGCGCGCCACACGTGTAGAAGGTCTGGCTGAAAGCCATGGCTGGCGCGGCCGTATCCTGCGTACCGTGCATAGCCAGCTCGATGCCTATCTGTCCGCCTGCCAGTTGGGTATTACCCTGGCCTCCCTGGGTCTGGGCTGGGTGGGCGAGCCTGCCTTTGCCGAGCTGCTGGAGCCTCTGCTCCGCATGGCTGGAGTAGATACGCCTGAGCTTGTACATGGCATCGCGTTCTTTACAGCCTTCTTTATCATCTCCTATTTACACATCGTGGTCGGCGAGCTGGCGCCCAAGTCCTGGGCTATCCGCAAGCCGGATCTGCTATCGCTGTGGACAGCCGTCCCGCTATACCTGTTCTACTGGCTGATGTATCCCGCCATCTGGCTGCTCAATGCCAGCGCAAACGCCATCCTGCGTATCGCTGGCCAGGGCTCGTCCAATGGCGATCACGAGCACCATTACAGCCGTGATGAGCTCAAGCTGATCCTGCACTCCAGCCGCGCGCTGGATCCTACTGACCAAGGCATGCGTGTGCTGGCGTCGGCGGTCGAGCTGGAAGAGCTGGAAGTGGTGGACTGGGCGAACTCACGTGAGGACCTCATCTACCTGGACCACACGGCCTCGCTGGAAGAGATCCTGACCATCATCCGTCGTCACAAGTACAGCCGCTACCCGGTTTATAACGAGGAAGAGAACGTATTCATCGGTGTCTTGCATATCAAGGACCTGTTGCTGGCAATCGCCGGACTGGATTCCCAGGCCGAGTCGTTCGAGTTGGACGAGTTGATCCACCCGCTTGAGCGTGTCTCCAAGCACATGCCGCTCAGCCGCCTGCTCGAGCAATTCCGCCAGGGCGGCGCGCATTTCGTGCTGGTCGAAGAGGCTGACCACAAGGTCGTAGGCTTCCTCACCATGGAAGACGTCCTGGAAGTGCTGGTCGGCGATATTCAGGACGAGCACCGCAAGGCCGAGCGTGGCGTGTTGGCCTATCAGCCCGGCAAGCTGCTCGTACGTGGCGATACCCCGCTGTTCAAGATCGAGCGCCTGTTGCACATCGACTTGGATCATGTCGAGGCGGACACCATGGCCGGCCTCGTCTATGACAGCTTGAAGCGCGTACCCGAAGAGGACGAGGTTCTGGAAGCCGAAGGCCTGCGCATCATCATCAAGAAGATGAAAGGTCCGAAGATCATTCTGGCCAAAGTCATCAAGCTGGGCGGCGAAGAAGATGCCCCACGGCATCATTGATCGATGCCTATAAAAAAAGGCCGGCATTGATGCCGGCCTTTTTCTTTTCATGCACGCTTACACTTCGCCAAAGTAGGCGCGGTTGCGGCCTTCCTGTTTAGCATGGCTCAACGCCTTGAGCGCCGTGTTGATCAGGCTCTTGTCACTGTCGTCCAGGGTCGGCACGATACTGGCGATGCCGGCGCTAACGCTGAAGCTGACGGTTGCACTGCCGTACTCCAGGCGCAGCATACTTGTTTCGGCGCAGATCCGATTGGCCAGCGCCACTGCATCAGCCTCGCCAGTGGCCGGCAGGACAAGCACGAACGTGTCATCCCGGAAGCGGGCGGCCATGTCGCCTGCGCGCTTGGTGTAGTTCTTCAGCAGACCGGCCAGCGCCCGCAGGCATTCATCGCCGAGCGGGCTGCCAAAGGCATCGTTGATTTCCTTGAAATGGTCAATGTCGATCACGACCAGCGACACAACCACCTGATTGCGCTTGGCGCGGTTGACCTCTTCGGTGAAGTGGCGATCGAAGCATGGACGGCTCAAGGCTCCGGTCAGGGTATCGATCGTACTCAGACGAATGACCTCGTCATTGGCTGCCCGTAATGCCTCATTGGCCCGCTCGAGCACATCCACCTGCGCCTCGATATGCTGTTGCAGCTCCTCGTTACGCTTGTGCTGCCGCTCCAGTGTCTGCTGCTGAGCCTGCAAAGCCTGCTTATGCCGCTGCACCTGCTGATTGCTGGCCAAAAGGGCTTCCTTCTGTATGTTCAACCGCTCGGCGCCCTCATGGTCATGGCGGATATCCAGCGCAACGGACAGCAGCATGAACTCGAAGGCAAAGCCGATGATTTGCGCATCCAGAATAAACGGTGATAGCGTGATCCAGTCCAGGATGGCCATGAGCATCAGTATCGTGCTCACCGCCAGTACGGACCAGGCAATGGCCAGGTACTTGGCCGACGGATTGCCCTTTCGCCACAACGACAGGGTCATAGCGATCCCCAGCAGGCAGCTCACAAGACCTGCCGGCTCGATCATCAGGAAGCGGACCAGCATCGGCTCGATAGCAATCAATGCTGCCGCCAAGGCCCAATAACCGATCAACCCCAGGACGACCAGCCGCCATCCCCGGTAGCGATCCACATTGAGGAAGCGCCGGGCAAACACGATGGCCGTAAGAAAGCTCAAGCAGCCAAAGCCTACATAAGTTCGGATGGAAAACGCAGGCCACTCCGGCCATAGATAGCGCTGGCCGATGCCGGTCAGGCTGAGTTCATAGCCCAGGATGCTGACCAGGTAGAGGCAATACCATAAGTGATTGGGGTCGCGCTGCCGCCAGTACCGGCTGCCGTTATAAACCAGCAGGGCCAGCATGAAGCCAAAGAAGAGCGTCAGCAGGGCGAGCGAGGTCTTTTCCTGCGCCTGGTAATGCTCCGGTGTCATCAGCCACATCGGAACCAGCATCGGCTCATAGGAGCGCAGACGCAGGTAGACGAACGCCTTGTCACCTGCCGAAAGGGTTAGAGGAAAGACAAACGCCCGCTCATTGAGGGAGCGTATGCTCATGGGCAAGCTATCCCCAGCGGTTTCGACCGGCCCCCATGACTCGCTGGACTGGGAGCGAACCCGCACATCGACCTGATTAAGAATGGGTGGCTGAATCACCAAGTAGCGCTGCTGAGCTCGATCGGTGGGGTTGTGCACTTCGAAGCGTAGCCAGGCACCGATCTGTTGCCGACCCAGATTGACCGTCTTATCCCCGAGTGACTGCCAGCGATCCTCAAGCCCTGCCGCCGCTGCCTGCTCGAAGGTCAGGGTAGCGGAAGCCTGCAGGTAGCTCACCGAGTGCAACGAGACCTTCTCCTGCGCGTCGTTCAGGATCACCGCCTGGGGCAATGGATCGAACAAGGTCTCAGCCTGCAGCGACGCGCTGAAGAACACGATCCAGAACAGCATTACCCCATACAGACGCATCAGTCATTCCTCGACCAGACCTGAGAATGCTCGGTTCATACGTTAAGAAAGCAAGGCTTTCTATGCAGCATTCCATCACTGCAAACAACCGAAAGCTTGCAATTACTGGGCGTTCCCAACAACCCGCCGCTCTCTAATGAGACAAGTATGGCGAGTCAGAACGACGCTAGAAAGAAATTTGAGAGGTAAACCGCAAAACAATCAAGCGTTACGGCCCACCCACAGCAAAATTAGGCAGGCTGTCGACCGGCTGGGCAAACCGGAATGGAATCGACTCCAACGCCAATCCCGTGTTGCGCTGTACCACAAAATGCAGGTGCGGACCGGTGCTGTGACCCGTGTTGCCAGACAGCGCCAACGGTGTACCGGTCACTACACGCTGCCCCTCCTTGACCTTGACCGAGCCCTGCATCAGGTGCAGGTACACACTCATGGTGCCGTCATCGTGCAGGACACGCACGAAATTGCCCGAAGGGTTGGCGCTACGGCCCTGCTGCTGACTATTTTCAACCTTGACCACTGTACCCGGACGCGAAGCAATGATAGGCGTACCTTCCGGCATCGCAATATCGATGGCGTAACGTCCTCTGGGCGTGTTGTGGCTAAATGCACCGTTTGCCCCCTGACTGATCCGGAACGGCCCTCCCACCCATGGCAGCGGATAGGCATAATCTCGCGCGCCCTGCCCTGGGTCGCCCATCGCATAGTTGAAGGTCGGCTTGTAATGAATCGCCACACCCTGCACCTCTTTTTTCAAGCGCATCAGGGTAGTGGTGCTGTTGGGGGGTAGAACGCGGCGGACCGAAGCCGACTCGTTGATACCAGCCACGTTCTTGAGCTGATCCAGACGAAGCTCGACCTGAACCGGCACCAGCAGGTCGTTACGGGCCTCGAAAACAGTCTCGTTGCCCAATTTTTTTGTATTCAGTCGAACCTGACGCTCGATACGCTCGTTGGTATCGTCCTCGAAGACAAGTACCTTGGCGCCCTTGGTAACCTTGTCCGTATAGGTCACCACACCGTTGGCATCCGTGTATTTGTAGATGGGCGATGCCCACGTCGCTGCCGCCAGCGTGAACGAGCCACATAGCAAAAAGAGACGTTTCAACATGCAGGTGCAGAACCAAGCGCTTTTCAGGGGGCGCAAGCCTATCAGTGGAACACGCTCCCGACGAGGCTTCACTCGTCGGGATGTGATGATCGGCACCGGCATGCTGGAAACTTACGCGCCGGGAACGTAGTGCTTTTGCGCCGTACCGCGGGCGATCAGGCGGGACAAATATTCCAGCTTGGCCGGGTCCTTATCCACAAAGCGGAAGAACAGCTGCAGCCATTCGCTGGAAGGCTTGGGCTCCAGGGCTGCAACGGAGTGCAGATAGCCGTTGAGGCGGGCAATCTCCTGCACCTCCTCACCCTGCTCCAGATCCAGTACAGCGTTATCCAGCACCTGAGGCAGGATATCGCCCCGCTTAACGATCAGAACGGCTTCCTTGAGGCTCAGGGCCTTGATTACACAAGCCATGCCAGCATTGGCCAAGCGCAGCTGACCTTGACCGAAATTGACTTTTCCGCCACCAGAAGAGCGCGCCGCGGCTTGGCCCGGCTGGCTACCTCTCAATGCATTGAGCGAGTCGTTGGCAAAAGCCGATGCTGCACGCTGGGGGCCACGAGCCACGAGCGCTTCCAGCTTGCCGACGCGACTCAAAGCCTTTTTGACCTTAGTGATCAGTTGCTCATTGGTGAACGGCTTGCCGATAAAGTCGGAAACGCCCGCCTGAATGGCCTGCATGACGTTGTCCTTGTCGCCACGGCTAGTCACCATGATGAAAGGCGTTTTCTGATGAGCCGGCTCGCTTCTGCACCATGTCAGCAGCTCAAGACCCGACATTTCCGGCATCTCCCAATCGCACAGGATCAGATCGAAGGATTGCTTGCTCAACATTGTCTGAGCCTTGCGTCCGTCTGCTGCATCCTCCATTTCGATACCCGGAAGTTGGCTACGTAGCCCTTTCTTGATCAAGTCGCGGATAAATGGTGCGTCATCCACAATCAGTACAGATACCTTACCCATCGATTACTCCATGAAGCCCCGAACGCAGCTTCATGGATCGCTGAACGCCACGTCGGGAAAGCAAGCTTACTCGCAGCCCAAAAGCGTAGCTGAGAACATGGCCGCCTTCCTGCCGGGGGCCATGGCATCAGTCACGCGGTTTGTTGACTTCCTCTGCCATCCGGGTCAGTCCCAGGTGGCGTACATCCGTTCCACGGACCAGGTAGATCACCAGCTCCGCAATATTGCGGGCGTGATCGCCAATGCGCTCCAGCGAACGCAGCGCCCAAATGACGCTGAGTACGCGGGAAATTGCCCGCGGGTCTTCCATCATGTAGGTCGCCAGCTCACGGATCGCCGTCTTGTATTCACGATCGACGATCTTGTCGTGCTGGGCGACGGAGAGGGCCAATTCGGCATCGAAGCGCGCGAACGCATCCAGTGCCTCCTGAACCATCTTGCGTACCTGTTCGCCAATATGGCGCACTTCCACGTAGCCGCGCGGGGCTTCACCGTCCTCACAGAGTTCGATGGCACGACGTGCAATCTTCGAGGACTCATCGCCGATCCGCTCAAGGTCGATCACCGACTTGGAAATGCTGATGATCAGACGCAGGTCCGACGCTGCCGGCTGGCGGCGCGCCAGAATGCGCAGGCATTCTTCGTCGATGTTGCGCTCCATCATGTCGATCTGATCATCGATTTCCCGCACCTGCTGCGCCAGACCAGAGTCGGCGTTAATCAGGGCACTTACGGCATCACTGACCTGCTTCTCGACCAACCCACCCATCGCCAGCAGATGGCTACGGACTTCTTCGAGTTCGGTGTTGAACTGCTGCGATATGTGGTGGTTGAGGCTTTCTTTGCTGATCATGGCGTTGTCGTCCTGTAAAGAATGGAGCCAACCCCCTCGGGCGGCGCTCCCTGGAACAGACCGCATCAACTACGTGGCACTGCTTCCTATAAAGCTGTGATTGCCACTGTATCGTCAGACTGCCCGGTTTATTTAGATTCCTTTCTGAAAAGATGCTGAGCGGTAACACCACCTGAAGCCATGCGCAGCGCCCGATTGGGTTATCGGCAAAAACGCGCTTGAGTATAGGGGCAGTGATTGACTTCCTGGTCAGCAACACCTTTCAGTGGGAAACCCGATAGTTAAATAGACATAAGGTAGGCTATAGAGTGTGAAGGTTTCATTACCCGTAACGCCCTGTAATGTAATCTTCGGTCTGTTTCTTGGTCGGGTTGGTGAACACGGTGTCGGTATCGCCATACTCAATCAGCTTGCCCATGTACATGAAAGCCGTGTAATCGGATACACGAGCGGCCTGTTGCATGTTGTGCGTCACGATGACAATGGTGTATCGCGTCTTCAGCTCATAGATCAGCTCCTCGATCTTGAGCGAGGAAATCGGATCCAGGGCGGAGCTGGGTTCGTCGAGTAGCAGCACTTCCGGCTGCACAGCGATGGTTCGGGCAATCACCAGACGCTGCTGCTGACCGCCGGAGAGGCCCAGTGCCGACTCATGCAGGCGATCCTTGACCTCCTCCCAGAGTGCAGCCCCCTTGAGCGCCCACTCAACGGCCTCGTCAAGCATGCGCTTTTTCTTGATGCCCTGAATGCGCAGGCCATAAACCACATTTTCATAGATGCTTTTGGGAAACGGGTTGGGCTTCTGGAATACCATGCCGACCCGGCGCCGCAGCTCGGCCACGTCGGTCCCCTTGGCAAAGATATTCTGTCCGTCCAGTCGAATCTCGCCATTGATCCGGCAGCCATCGACCAGATCGTTCATCCGGTTGAAGCAACGCAGCAGCGTGGACTTGCCGCAGCCCGAAGGCCCGATAAAAGATGTGACACGTTGTTTGGGAATGTTCAGGTTGATGTCGAACAGCGCCTGCTTCTGTCCATAGAACAGGTTCAGACCGGGTACTTCCAGGGCCACGGGCTCGGCCGCCGGGTCAAGCCCTTGCCGCTCACGCCTGCCAACATTGAGCCCGAACCTCGGCCGTTGCATTTCACGCATGGATGACTCCATTGGGCCTCTCGGCCGCGTTGGGGCGCCACGTTATACGGGACGCCCGGATTCGTTTAGTTGTCCATCGCCCGATACTTCTCCCGCAGGCGATTACGGATCGCCACCGCCGAGAGATTGAGCGCAGCAATCACCAGGACCAACAGCAACGCCGTGGCATAAACCAGCGGCCGGGCAGCTTCAACGTTCGGGCTCTGAAAGCCGACATCGAAGATATGAAAGCCCAGGTGCATGATCTTTTGATCCAGGTGCAGATAGGGGTAATTCAGATTTACGGGCAGTGTCGGCGCAAGCTTTACCACGCCCACCAGCATCAGCGGCGCCACTTCGCCCGCTGCGCGCGCAATCGCCAGGATGAGCCCTGTCATCATGGCCGGGCTGGCCATCGGCAGCACGACGCGCCACAGGGTTTCAGCCTGAGTCGCACCCAGCGCCAACGACCCCTCGCGTACGCTTCTTGGAATTCGGGCCAGTCCTTCTTCGGTCGCTACGATCACCACCGGTACAGCCAGAATAGCCAGGGTCAGGGAGGCCCACAGCAGGCCGGGTGTCCCAAAGGTCGGAGCCGGCAGCGACGCGCGAAAGAACAGTTGATCAATCGAACCGCCCAGCACGTAGACGAAAAAACCCAACCCAAATACGCCATAGACGATGGCCGGAACACCGGCGAGGTTGTTGACGGCGATACGGATCAGGCGCGTCATCAGCCCCTGTTTGGCGTATTCACGTAGATACACAGCGGCAATCACACCAAAGGGTGTCACGATCACAGCCATGATCAGGGTCATCATCACCGTTCCGAAAATAGCCGGGAACACACCACCTTCGGTATTGGCCTCACGCGGATCGGAAGACAGAAACTCCCATAATTTGGCGAAATAGAAGCCCAGCTTCTGAAAGCTGCTCATGGCGTTGGGCTGGTAGGCGTGGACGACGTTACCCAGGCGAATCTCGGTTTCCTGCCCGGAGGCATCCCGCACCGTGAGGCTGTCGCGTTCGAATTCCTGGCGCAATGCGTTCAGCTGTGTCTCGAGGTCATGGTAGCGGGCATCCAGCTCGCTGCGCTCGGCAGCCAGATCCGCCTGGGCAGCTGCGTCAAGCCGGTCGTCCAGCTCAAGGCTACGCATCTGTAGCCGGAGACGCTCGATATCGTGGTTGACACCACCAATCTCGACCTTCTCGATACGGCTGATCCGACTGGCCAACGAATCGATGCGCTTGAGACGTTCACGCATCGCCGGCAGAGCCGCATCCCCTTCCGCAACGACCTTGCCCGCCTCCTTGACGTTGACCAGATAGCCGTAGAAGTTGCCCCATTCGCGGCGCTCCAGCGCAATAGCATCCTTAGGGGATTTCTGTTCCTGAAGCCAATCTCCTACGACCCAGACGAAATCACTGCCGTACAGCTCCCGGTTGCCCAGTTTGACGAGTTGCCGGGTCATGAGGGTTGATCCTTCCGCCTCGACAGGCAGTCCGGCGCTCTTGAGTCGCTCCCGAGGTACCTCTTCGGTCTGGACAACCTCACCCATGATCATGCGGGGCGTCTCGCCGGGTACGGCATAACGCGCCTCAATCACATCAGAAGGCCAGAAATGGGCCAGACCGCGCACAGCGATGATGGCGATCAAACCAATGGTCATGATCACAGCAATGGCCACGGCGCCCCCGCTCAACCAGATGCCCGGCGCACCGCTTTTGAACCACTGCTTCAGGGAGTCCTGCTTCACGGAGTTCTTCACTTATCAGTTCCAGCCCCTTCCAGGGTGCTACAGCCGCCACGGCAGCGCTTACAACGAGGCATATTTCTTACGCAGTCGATGACGGATCATTTCTGCCAGCGTGTTCATCACGAAGGTGAAGGAAAGCAGCACCAGTGCCGCCAGGAACAGCACGCGGTAATGCGTGCCGCCAACCTCCGACTCCGGCATTTCCACCGCCACGTTGGCCGCCAGGGTCCGCATACCTTCAAAGATATTGGCATCCATGATGGGGGTGTTACCGGTAGCCATCAGTACGATCATGGTCTCGCCCACGGCACGCCCCAGACCGATCATCAAGGCTGAGAAAATGCCTGGGCTGGCCGTCAGGATCACGACCCGGGTCAGGGTCTGCCACGGCGTTGCGCCCAGCGCCAGCGAACCGTAGGTCAAGCTGCGCGGCACGCTGAAAATGGCGTCTTCGGCAATGGAAAAGATATTCGGGATGATGGCAAACCCCATCGCCAGGCCTACGATCAAGGCGTTGCGCTGGTCATAGGTAATGTGGTGCTCATGCAGCCACAAACGCATATCACCATTGAACCACCAGGTTTCCAGATGAGGGCTCATGCTCAGCGCAAACCAGCCTGTAAGCAGCACCACAGGAATAAGCAGCAGGCTTTCCCAGCCGTCGGGCAGGCGGAAGCGAATGGATTCAGGCAGCCGCGACCACACAAGCCCTGCC
Organism: Pseudomonas sp. LTJR-52; assembly: GCF_003691465.1. Lineage (NCBI taxonomy): Bacteria > Pseudomonadati > Pseudomonadota > Gammaproteobacteria > Pseudomonadales > Pseudomonadaceae > Pseudomonas > Pseudomonas sp. LTJR-52. The sequence continues at coordinate 493,386 of NZ_CP033105.1, read as the reverse complement.
AGGACAATACCGATCGGTACCAGCAGGATCAGGCTGAAAATGCCTGGCAGATGACCCTCTACATAAGGAGCCAGGAACAGACCGGCGAAAAAGCCCAGAATTACGGTAGGCAGCGCTTCCATCAGTTCAATGACCGGCTTGACCTTGCGGCGCATGCGCGGCGCCATGAAATACGCGGTGTAGACCGCGGCAGCAATAGCCAGCGGGGCCGCCAGCAGCATGGCATAGAACGCGGCCTTGAGCGTACCAAAGGTCAGTGGTGCCAAGCTCAGCTTGGGCTCGAAGTCATTGCTTGCCGAGGTGGATTGCCAGACATAGGACGGCTTTTCGTAGTTTTCGTACCAGACCTTGCCCCACAGGGCTGACCAGGAAATTTCCGGGTGTGGATTGTCCAGTGCGAAATTCATGAGCTGTCTGTCACGCTCAAGCAGGACATGGTTGGCCCGCGGCGAGAGCGCCAGCCGGCCGTTGCCGTCGGCGATCTTTTCGGCCAGCACTGTACGCCCTGCGGTGCTGTGGAAAACGCCCAGGTTGCCCTTTTCATCCAGTACGATGAATCCCTTGCGTCGCTGCTCGGCCACGATCTGCGTGATCGGCGCGTCCCTGAGATGGAAAGTGCGAATATGCTGAAGCTGGGGTTCACCATCCTTGCCACGTGCCATGAACCATTGGCTGATACCTCCCTTGGCATCGCCTACGAGCAGCGAAATCCCGCCAAGCAACTGCGCCGTCACGGTAACCTGGTTATGCGCATCATCGATCAGCCTGTAATGACCATTAAGGGTGCGGTCGCGCAGATCAAAAACATCTGCTGCCGAGCGCCCATTAATCACATACAGCCATTGACCCCGAGGGTCCAGATGCAACGCCTGCACCGTTTGTGAGAGGCGAGGCAAGTCGATTCGCTGCTGCTCAAGGGTGGTTTCGCCCGTCAGCATGTCTTCCGTACGGGTCAGCTTGAACACCAATAGTTCGGATGCATTGGACGCGGCCAGGGTCAACTCGCCTTCGCCTGCCGTCAGGCTCAGATGCTCCAGGGCGCGCCCCTCAGGATCGACCACGACCGGTGCCGGCCCGTAGGGATAATCGACCTGAGGCACGATGACCCGCTTGTTTTCAGGATAAGTCGACTTATAGATGTGTCGGACCAGCAGTGCCCGCCCATTGGAGAGCCCTAGTGCCAGCACCGGCTTAACCAAGTCCTGGGCAACCGAAACCACCTGGGTACCCGAGGGAATTGGCAAAGCCTGCCGACTCAGCTCCGTACCATCCTTGACCCTGAAAAAGACCAGATCGCCCGCCGGGGTGACCTGCATGCCGACTTCGTTCTGTTCCTCCACGCTAAGTACAAGTGGCGCTCCGGCCTGTTGTAGCCAGGCAGGTGTCTGTACGGCCTCGGCTGTCAGCGTAGCCCCTTTGAAGAGCGGCAGGACCACATAGGCCAGGTAGAAGAAGATCAGAGTGATCGCCGCCAGCACGGCCAACCCACCGACCAGCACGTACCACCGCGTGAAACGATCCATGCTGGCTCGCCAGCGGCGCTTGCGACGCATCGCAGGCGTATCGAAATCGATGCGTGCAGGGGATCGGGTTTGGTTCATGAATAGGAAGCCTGGTCCTTCGTCGCGCAGAGCCTAAAGACGAGATATGACAATCAGATGACAGTAATAAGACATGCCAATGCCCACCCGTGCAGAACACGGGCGGGCAACTGTAAAAGAAGCCGGGCTCAGAAGCCCAGATCTTTCCTGGCTTTTTCGGCAACCTTGGCTGGAATCGGAATATAACCGTCCTTCACGACTGCCTCTTGCCCTGTCTTGGACAGCACCATCTTCAGGAACTCGCTCTCCATCGGACTTAGGGGCTTGTTGGGTGCCTTGTTCACATAGATATAAAGAAAGCGGGACAGTGGATAACTACCGTTCAGGGCATTCTGCTCAGTGTCTTCCACATACTTATCCGATCCTCTTTTAGCCAACGGTACGGTTCGCACGCTGGATGTCTTGTACCCGATACCGGAATAACCGACGCCGTTGAGCGACTGGCTAATGGATTGCACGACCGAAGCGGAGCCCGGCTGCTCATTCACGTTTGGCTTGAAGTCACCCTTGCACAGCGCTTCTTCCTTGAAATATCCGTACGTGCCGGATACCGAATTTCGGCCAAACAACTGAATAGGCCGGTTGGCCCACTCGCCCGTCATGCCCAGGTCACCCCAGGTTCTGATGTCCTGTTTGCCACCGCAGAGCAGTGTGGATGAAAAGATGGCATCCACCTGTTCGATGGTCAGTCCCTTGATGGGGTTGTCTTTGTGGACAAACAGCGCCAGCGCATCCACTGCCACCGGGACCGCAGTCGGTCGGTAGCCATATTTCTGCTCGAACGCCTGAACCTCAGAATCCTTCATCCTGCGACTCATAGGTCCCAGGTTGGAAGTACCCTCGGTCAGGGCTGGGGGGGCCGTCGAGGAACCGGCCGCCTGCACTTGAATGTTTACACTGGGATAATTGCGCTTGTAGGTCTCGGCCCACAGAGTCATGAGGTTCGCGAGAGTATCCGAACCGACACTGGACAGGTTGCCCGATACCCCACTGGCCTTCCGGTAATCCGGAAGCGCCGGGTCGATGGCCGCTACAGCAGTCGTTGCGCTGAGTCCCACAGCGGCAAACGTCATGGCGGCCATCAGCCTTTTGAATCTCATACCACATTCCTTGCAAGAATGATTGGGTGGCGCCCATTAGCGATAAGTGGGCATTGAGCCACTATATGACCAAAATATGAACATATTGTGACGCCACCCAAGCCCATGGGCCGCCGCGCCCATCCTATTAGGTGCACAGCGCACCATCGTAGCGCCTGCCTGCTGTGCTCAGGCGCCTGTACAGCACAGATTCTTTCCTTAGTTTCTAGCCGATCAGGCCATTTTCAGCGTGTTGACACCCTCCGGCGCGAACCTTGCTTGCCTAGCTATCGACCTCTGGCCGTCCAAGGAGATACCCCATGGCTTATGCGCTTCCTTCGCACGCCGCCTCCGTTACGCCATCGGCAGTCGCCGCCCCACTCCCCCGCGCCAAACTGATCGCCGCTGCCAGCCTGGGTAACGGGCTGGAGATGTTCGATTTTACCGTCTTCAGTTTTTTCGCCAGTCTCATCGGCCAGTTGTACTTTCCCTCGGATACACCCTACGGCTCGCTGCTCATGGCCGTTGCTGTCTTTGGCGTTGGCTTTGTAATGCGCCCCCTGGGCAGCATGGTCCTGGGTGCCTATGCCGACCGTGCCGGACGCAAGGCGGCCATGCTGCTGACCATTCTGCTCATGGGATTGGGCAGCCTGTTTATCGCCTTGACGCCTACCCATGCCCAGATCGGGATCTTCGCCCCCCTGCTCCTGCTGGTTGGACGACTGTTACAAGGCTTCTCAGCCGGTGGCGAGATTGGGGCAGCCACCGCGTTACTATTGGAATCAGCCAGCCGGGGTCGGCGCGGCTTTTATGTCAGTTGGCAGGTCATCAGCCAGGGCGGCAGCTCCCTATTGGGCGCCATGCTGGCTGCGATCCTGCACGGCTCGCTCAGCGAAGAGGCGCTGCATAGCTGGGGTTGGCGCGTACCCTTTCTGATCGGTCTACTGATTATTCCGGTTGGCCTCTACATCCGAGCCCACGTTGATGAAACCTACAAGCCACAAAGCGCTGACAAGCCAGAAGCCGCCCCGGTCATGGCTTTTCTGCGTAGCCATACCCGAGGGTTCCTGCTGGGTCTTTTGATCATCATGTCGGCCACGCTGATGACCTACATCATCCTGTTCTACATGCCGACGTACACCACCCGGGTCTCGCACCTTTCAGCCACAACGGCCTACTGGATGGGTACCGCCAGCAGTACTGTCCTGATGATATCCGCCCTATTCGCAGGGCTGGCGGCCGACCGCTTCGGCCACCACAAACGTTTGGCCGCTGTTGCCCTGGTGGTTGCCATTCTGGCTATCTACCCTGCCTTTGCTTGGCTGGACTCACCCGATACACAGGGGCTGGCTCTGCTGTGCCGCCTGATCGTCGTTGCCGCTCTTGGCATGAACATGACGGCCGGTCTACTGCTTATCAGCGAGTCCCTGCCCCGCCCGGTCCGGGCGACCGGTCTTGCCATGACCTATGCCATCGGCGTCACTTTGTTCGGTGGCACGGCACAGTTCATCGTGACCTGGCTGCTGCAAGTCACACAGGCTCCACTGGCACCTGCCTGGTACCTGATCGTCATGCTGAGCATCGGTCTGGCCGGCCTACTGGCCTTCCAGGAGCGCCACCTCGACTGATCTCGCCACGCGCAAACAAGAGGAATCCAAATGCCTATCGATACACTTCTTCGTGACGACGCCGCCTTGAGAATCGAAGACTTTCTGCCCGACATGGTTAATCTCCGGCGGGATATCCACCAGCATCCTGAGCTGGGCTATGAGGAGCATCGCACCAGCGACCTGGTAGCCGCCTCGCTAAGCGCCTGGGGGTATGAAGTCCACCGGGGGCTGGGCGGCACCGGCGTGGTTGGCACGCTCAGGGTCGGCTCGGGCAGCAAGCGACTTGGCATCCGCGCAGACATGGACGCCCTGCCCATTGTAGAAGCCACCGGTCTGCCCTATGCCAGTGCCAATGCCGGCCGGATGCACGCCTGCGGGCATGACGGTCACACCACAACCCTGCTGACAGCGGCCCGCTATCTGGCTGAGACACGTGCTTTTGACGGCACCCTTCATTTGATTTTTCAACCGGCCGAGGAAGGACTTGGCGGCGCATTGCGGATGATCGAAGACGGCTTATTCGACCTCTTTCCCTGCGATGCCGTGTTTGGCTTCCATAACATGCCGGGTGTACCGGCCGGCCACTTCTGCTTTGTAGAAGGACCGGCCATGGCCTCCGCCGATACTGCCGACCTGCGTATTGTCGGCCAGGGTGGTCATGGCGCCGTACCGCACAAGGCCGTCGACCCTGTTGTCGCCAGTGCATCGACAATCATGGCGTTGCAAAGCATCGTGTCGCGCAATATCGATCCGCTGGAAACAGCAGTCATCAGCATAGGAAGTATTCATGGCGGCCATGCCAATAACGTCATTCCCGATGCGGTAGACATGAAGCTGACGATTCGCGCCTTCAGCAACAGCGTGCGCGATCAGCTGGAGCAGCGTATCCGCGCGGTTACCCAGGCCCAGGCGGAAAGCTTTGGCGCGACTGCCCAGCTGGATTACCGTCGCGGCTATCCGGTACTGGTCAACCATACCCAGGAAACTGCGTTTGCACGGTCAGTGGCAGAAGATTGTTTTGGCAGCCAGTCTATTGTGCCGAATTTTGCGCCTATCAGCGCCAGCGAGGATTTCGCCTATATGCTTGAGCGGTGTCCGGGGTGTTATCTGTTCATTGGCAATGGCAACAGCGCCAGCCTGCACAACCCCGCCTACGACTTCAATGACGCCCTACTGCCCATTGGAGCACGCTACTGGGCCAAGCTTGCCGAACGCTACCTCGTCTGAGGCAGCGTTCGAGTACGTGAAGGATCAGGCCGCAACCGGTACGACACGGCGCTCCTGGCTAAGCAGCCAGGCGCCCACCAGTATGCCCAGAATGGCTAGGCCGACCACGTAATAGGCCGGCCCCAACGGGTGCTGCTTGAGCATCAGCGTCACGATCATCGGCGTCAGGCCGCCAAAGATGGCATAAGCCAGGTTATAGGAGAACGACAGGCCCGAGAAACGTACCTCGGCCGGGAACGCCAGTACCATGACACGCGGTACGCTCCCGATCACTCCAACCGACAAGCCTGCCAGCGCATACAGCGGAAACAGCCATTCCGGATGCGTCTTGAGGCTGGCGTACATCGTCCAGGATATGATTCCCAGGAGCGCACCGCCGATCAAAAAGATCCGTCCGCTGCCAAAGCGGTCGGACAGCGAGCCCGATATGATGCAACCCACGGTCAAGAACACGATTGCCAGGCTATTGGCTCTGAGCGCTACCGCGGCAGAGAAGCCATATTGAGTCTGCAACAGCGTGGGCGTCATGAGAATAACGACCACGATACCGGCGGTCAGCATCCAGGTCAGCAGCATGGATACGACAACGGCTCCCCGGTGATCACGCAGGACCGCCTTGAGCGGCACTTCACTGGCCAGCGACTTGCGTAGCTGAAGCTCGGCGAAGACCGGGGTCTCATGCAGCCAACGGCGTAAATACACCGAGAATAATCCGAATACGCCACCGATCAAGAAAGGAAAACGCCACGCATAATCGTGCACTTCAACGGGCGTAAATACGGTATTGATCAGCGTCGCCATCAGCGAGCCGAGCAGGATGCCAAAGGTCAACCCGGCCGTCAGCGTACCGCAGGCATAGCCCACATGACGATTCGGGACATGCTCGGCCACGAATACCCACGCACCCGGCACCTCACCGCCAATGGCAGCCCCCTGGATGATGCGCAACAGCAACAGCAGCAGCGGTGCAGCAATGCCGATCTGGGCGTATGTTGGCATCAGGCCCATACCCAGCGTGGGCAGTGCCATCATGAAGATGCTGAGCGTAAACATCTTCTTGCGTCCTAAGAGATCGCCAAAGTGGGCCATGATCACGCCCCCCAGTGGACGTGCCAGATAGCCCGCGGCAAAGATGCCGAAGGTCTGGATCTGGCGCAGCCACTCGGGCATCTCGGCAGGAAAGAACAACTTGCTTACTACGGCGGCGAAAAACACGAAGATCACGAAGTCGTAAAATTCGAGCGCGCCACCCAAGGCAGACAGGGAAAGGGTCTTATAGTCACTGCGCCCTAACGGGCGTGATTCGGGCAAGGCGGAATGGGATTGCGGTCTCATGGCTCAAGTCTCGTTAGAATTATATGCACACGTTCGCGCTAGACCGTGGAACCTGGACAAGCAGGGTTTTCCCGCACACAGGTTCGAGCTACACCGGTGAACGTCTCCCCTAGTTAAGCAGGGAGGCCGTAAATCCGCACGGGGCGGAGACGAGACATTAATACAAGAGCGAGAACCAGGGAAATGAAAAGCCGTGTGAGCACTGGGCCGTGATACGTTCGCTCCGTCATCTTGTGGACAACATTGCGAACCTGGCCCGAACCGGTTGAACGCAAACCATCACCTGTGTAGCCATGACACGGCCCGGTCGGGTCTGTCATGTGCAAACCTGCACGATATCAAATTCAAATACCGACGCCCAAGCCGTTCGGCGAATTTATTTAAACTGTCAACACCCTGTCGTACCTGACCGGCACAGTCTATATACTGCCCAGGATCAGACGACATTCGACACGCCCGGTCAGGTTGGCCATATTCTTGCTTTAAAAGGTCTCCCAGCCATCAAAATTGAAAAGGGCTCCAGGGGCGCCCCGCGCATGATTGAAGAACTCGAACAAGAAGATCCAATACCTCAAGGCGATCTGGCTATGCAGATCACCGCACTCCCACGCGAAACGAACGGGTTTGGCGATATCTATGGCGGCTGGCTCGTCGCCCAGATGGACCTGGCCGGCACGTCCATGGCCAGTCGAATCGCTCAGGGTCGCGTCGCCACGGTTGCCATCGACCGCATGGCATTTCTCGTCCCGGTTCCGGTGGGTGCACAGCTTTCCTTCTATACCCAGGCGCTGGAAGTCGGCCGCAGTTCGATTCGCATGATGGTTGAAGTCTGGAGCGATGACCCTCTCTCCAACGAATGGAGCAAGGTGACCGAAGCCGCTTTCGTTTTTGTCGCCATCGACGGCAGCGGCCGTACCCGCTCCGTTCCTCGCCGCTAGATTCTGCGAAAAATGCGGTCAGCCATGGGTGGTTCATGTACAGCGCCCTACGCAAAGCACGTCACGCTTGGTAGCAGATTGCCCCACTCTAGACGCAACGGTTGCTACAGGTAACCGTTCGTCTCGGTAACAAATACCGCTGGGTCATCAATTCTTCTAAATGTTCAAACGGTCACATTTGCCGCCTTGTTCTAGAGGGCTTCGCTCTTTAGGATGCGCACCATTACTCATGTGCGCAATTTGCTGCACATCGAGCTGTGCAATGAATTGCACAGAATTTCGTGGGGACGATTGGCCTGGATGGCCGCTCACTATCGCTCCCCCTAAAGCAATGGATGCTTCAGCAAGGTCACGGAATGACGTTCTCCAGTTCACTCGCTACGCATTATCTGGCCCTGGCCGAACAGCCCATCGAAGCGGGCAACTTCGGCGGCGAGGACGCGCGATATTCCAGCGAGTATGAACAGCTCGAAGCCGAGCTAGCCAAAGCCTCTTCCCTTCATCAAAGCGGCCAGATCGATTGGCAGATGATTTGTGACGGCAGCGAAGCACTGCTGCGTACCCAATCCAAAGACCTGCGTGTAGCCGCCTGGCTGGTCTGGGCCTTGTATCAGCGCGAGCGCTTCACTGGCTTGCAGGCAGGTATCGCCTTGCTTCATGCCCTGTGCACCCAGCATTGGGATGCGCTACATCCACGCAAGGTACGTACGCGCGGTGCGGCCCTGGGCTGGCTGCTGACGCGTCTGGAGCCTGTACTGTCGGACTGCGCGCCAACCTCCGAACAGCTCCCGCTGTTCCAGCAACTGATAGAGCACCTGAAGGCACTGGATGCCTGCCTGTCCACACATCTAGGCGAAGAGGCTCCCTTGTTACTGCCGCTGTGCCGGCGGGTAGACGATCAGGTAAAGCGTGCCGGTCAGACGGCGACCCCAACGACAGCATCCAACGCCCCTTCGGTTGCACCCACGCTGGCTTCGTCTTCATCCAACGTGCCAACCGGGCCGATCGAAAACGACAAGGATGCTCATAAGGCCCTTCGCGCCCAGCAGGACAGCGCTCGTCACCTGTGCACCTGGTGGACCCGGCAAAAGGCGACGGACATTCGTCCGCTACGTCTGAATCGTGCCCTGCTGTGGCTGGGCATCGACAGCGTACCCGAGCACAACGCCGAACAGATCACGGCGCTTCGTGGACTTCCCACCGACAAGATCGCCTCCTATAAGGAGCGTTTCGAGCAAGGTCAGTATGCTGAATTGCTGGTGGATCTGGAGGCCAGCCTGGCACGTGCACCCTTCTGGTTCGATGGGCAACGCCTGGCCTGGGAATGCCTACAGGCACTAGGCGCTGAAGCCTCCCTGAGGGAAGTCGAAATGCCCTTCGCCCTCTTTCTGGCCCGCGTACCTGGCATTGTGGAGCTGCGCTTCCATGACGGCCAACCCTTTGCCGATGCCGAAACACGCGCCTGGATCAGCGCCCATGTCATCCCACATACCCAGGCTCCCAGCGCGCCACGCGAGGCGGCTTCGAATAGTGGCAATAATCGTCCCGCCTGGGACGAAGCACTGGCTGCACTGCTGCCTACCCTGCGAAAGGATGGCCTCAAGCAGGCGGTTCAGACACTCAAGCAGGGCATGACCACCGCACAAGGCGGCCGTGAGCGATTTTTCTGGCAGCTCACCCTCGCCCGCCTCTGCTTCCAGGCCAAGAAATACGACCTGGCCAAGACCCAATTGCAAACACTCGACGAGACCCTGCAACGCAGCGGTCTGGCCGACTGGGAACCCGAACTCGCCCTGGAGGTTTTGCAGCTGCTCTATCAGTGCTGCGAACTGCTGCCTCAGAACCCTGGAGTACGAGACTACAAGGACGAGCTTTACCGCAGGTTGTGCCACATCGATCTCGAAGTGGTACTTGATTGAGGCCGCACGGCCTTCACACAGAAAGGAGAAATGCCATGGCCAAAGAAGGCTCGGTAGCCCCCAAGGAACGCATCAACGTCACCTTCAAACCCGCCACTGGCAATGTTCAGGAAGAACAAGAACTGCCTCTGAAGCTAATGGTTCTGGGCGACTTTACCCAGCGCGCAGACGATCGCAAGGTCGAGGATCGCAAGCCGATCAGCATCGACAAGAACAACTTCGATGAAGTCTTGGGCAAACAGGAACTGACGCTGAACCTGAGCGTACCGAACCGCCTGCAGGATGATGCGCAAGGTGAAGAGCTGGGCGTCAGCCTGAACATCAATACGATGAAGGACTTCAACCCTGCCAACATCGTGGATCAGGTGCCGGAGCTGAAGAAACTGATGGAACTGCGTGATGCCCTCGTCGCGCTGAAAGGCCCGCTGGGTAACGCCCCTGCTTTCCGCAAGGCCATCGAAAGCGTACTGGCGGACGATGACTCCCGCGAACGCGTACTGGGCGAACTCGGTTTGGCCGCCAAAGCCGACCAGGACGCTTGAACCAAGGACAAGGAAGAGTTCAGATGAGTACCAATACCGCTCTCGAAGCGACTCAAGTAACAGGCGAAGCCGGCATTCTTGACCGCATCATCGCCGAGACTAAGCTCACGCCAGATGACGAAGCCTATGGCATCGCCAAGCGTGGCGTATCTGCCTTCATCGAAGAGCTGCTCAAGCCGCAGAACGAAAAAGAGCCGGTCAAGAAGGCCCTGGTCGACCGCATGATCGCCGAGATCGATGCCAAGCTCAGCCGCCAGATGGACGAAATCCTTCACCACGCCGAGTTCCAATCGCTGGAGTCCTCCTGGCGTGGTCTGCAGATGCTGGTCGACCGCACCGATTTCCGTGAGAACAACAAGGTCGAGATCCTGAACGTATCCAAGCAGGACCTGCTAGAAGACTTCGAGGACTCGCCGGAAATTGTTCAGTCCGGCCTGTACAAGCACATCTATACAGCCGAATACGGTCAGTTCGGTGGCGAGCCGGTTGGCGCGATCATTGCCAACTACTTCTTCGACCCGAGCTCTCCGGACGTGAAGACCATGCAGCATGTGGCCAGCGTTGCGGCCATGGCGCATGCGCCCTTCGTTGCGGCAGCCGGTCCGAAGTTCTTTGGTCTAGAGGCGTTTACAGGTCTGCCCGACCTGAAAGACATGAAAGATCACTTCGAAGGTCCTCAGTTCACCAAGTGGCAGAGCTTCCGCGAGCAGGAAGACTCCCGTTATGTAGGCCTGACCCTGCCCCGCTTCCTGCTGCGTACGCCCTATGACCCGGAAGAAAACCCGGTCAAGAGCTTTGTCTACAAGGAAAACGTCTCCAGCAGCCACGAGCATTACCTGTGGGGCAACACCGCTTATGCCTTCGCGACTCGCTTGACTAGCAGCTTCGCCAAATTCCGCTGGTGCCCGAACATCATTGGCCCCCAGAGCGGTGGCGCGGTAGAAGACCTGCCCCTGCACCATTTCGAAAGCATGGGTGAAATCGAGACCAAGATTCCGACCGAAGTACTGGTTTCCGATCGCCGCGAGTACGAGCTGGCCGAGGAAGGCTTCATCGCGCTGACCATGCGCAAGGGTAGCGATAACGCGGCATTCTTCTCTGCCAACTCCGTACAGAAGCCGAAGTTCTTTGGTAACAGCGAAGAAGGCAAGAACGCCGAGATGAACTACAAGCTGGGCACCCAACTGCCCTACCTGTTCATCGTCAGCCGTCTGGCGCACTACCTGAAAGTCCTGCAGCGCGAGCAGCTGGGCAGCACCAAGGAACGTACCGATCTTGAGCTTGAGCTGAACAAGTGGATTCGTCAGTACGTAGCCGACCAGGAAAACCCCAGTGCTGAAGTTCGCGGTCGCCGTCCTCTGCGCGCTGCCAGCATCAAGGTCACCGAGGTGGATGGCGAGCCGGGCTGGTACCGTGTCGGCCTGAGCGTGCGTCCGCACTTCAAGTACATGGGCGCGGATTTCACGCTGTCCCTGGTTGGCAAGCTGGATAAAGAGTGAGCAGGAGCCAGGTGATGAGCTACGGCAGTCTGTTCGAGCGTCTTTCCGGGGAAGCGGATCAACGTGCCCGCCTGACTCGGGAGCAAGCCGTTACGGCCTCGGTCGCCTCTCATCTGGCCAAAATGCTCAGCACCCGTGCGGGCAGCGTGCAAACGCAGCCCGACTACGGGTTGCCCGATCTGAACGACATGCGCCTGTCCCTGCATGATTCGCTGAATCAGGCGCGTGTCGCTATCGAACGCTTTATCGACGCCTACGAGCCCCGTTTATCCAGCGTTCGAGTGTTATCCCTGCCCCGCAGTCATGATCCGCTGACCCTGAGCTTTATTCTCGAAGGCTGGCTGGACGTGGACGGGATCAAGAAGCAGGTCAGTTTTACCGCACGCCTGGATGGCAGCGGACAAGTGAAGGTCAGCTAAGGAAAGCACATGTCGTTCAACCACTATTACCAGAGCGAGCTGTCCGCGCTACGGCAGCTGGGCAAGCGCTTCTCCGAGCGCAGCCCGGCCCTGGCACCGTTCCTGGGTCAGAGCGGTCGGGATCCGGATGTCGAGCGCCTGATGGAAGGTTTTGCCTTTCTGACTGGACGCCTGCGCCAGAAGCTCGACGACGAGCTGCCAGAGCTGACCCACTCCCTGATGCATCTGCTGTGGCCAAACTACATGCGTCCGCTACCGGCGTTCAGCATGCTTCAGTTCGACCCACTCAAGCGTCCCGGTGGAGCCATTACCGTTGCACGCAACACGCCAGTGGAAGCGCGTCCGGTACAGGACGTAAGCTGCCGCTTCCGGACCTGTTTTGCTACGGACGTGCTGCCGCTGGACCTGTCCGCATTGGAGTACTCTGCCAAAGGCGAAGGCGCCCTGCTCAACCTGCGCCTGACCCTGAGCGCCGAAGGCCACCTGGGCGATGTCGGCCTCAAACGCCTGCGCCTGCATCTGGCCGGAGAGCGTTACATCAGTCAGACCTTATACCTGGCACTGCTGCGTCATCTGGAAGGTGTCCAGCTGATACCGCTGGATGCCGACGACAAGCCGGTCAAGTCTCCTGACGATACGCCGATCCAGTTCAAGCTGGGTGCTGACCGACTGCGTGCGGTAGGTGTCGATGAGGAAGAAGCGCTGATCCCTTACCCATACAATACCTTTCGGGGTTATCGCTTCCTGCAGGAATATTTTGCCTTCCAGGATAAGTTCCTGTTCGTCGAGCTTGATGGGCTGAGCATCGTCAATGCGCTGCCTCAAGAGATCATCAAGAAGACGCGCGGCCTGGAGCTACGCTTCGATCTGCGCAAGGTGGGCAGCCAGCGTCTTCGCCCCACCCGTGACAACGTACGCCTGTACTGCACGCCCATCGTAAACCTGTTCAACCATGACGCCCTCCCCATCCGCCTGGATGGCAAGCAGGACGAGTACCTGTTGCTGCCAGCCGAGTACGACACCGAGCACTGTGGCGTCTATTCCGTTGAGCGCGTGACCGGCTGGCGACCCGGCGGCATGGGCTATGAAGACTATGTGCCGTTCGAATCTTTCGAGCACGACGCAAGCTTCGATGTGCCCAAGGCGCGCCCGCATTACAGCGTGCGCCAGCGCACCTCGATCCTGCATGACGGCGTCGACACGTATCTATCGTTCGGCATTCAGGAGTCAGGTAGTCGCTTTGGTGATGCCGTAGCCCAGGAGCGTCACGAGACGCTGTCTATCGAGCTTGTCTGCACCAACCAGAACTTGCCGTTGCAGCTCAAGCTGGGCGACATCTGCCTGCCTAGTGAAGACACGCCGGAGTTCTTGAGCTTTCGCAATATCACTACCGCGACACCGTGCTATGCGCCGCCACTGTCGCGCGACTTCTTGTGGAAGCTCATTTCCAATATGTCGCTGAATTACTTGTCGCTCTCCGATGTAGAAGCGCTCAAGGTGATTCTCGAAACCTATGACCTGCCGCGTTACTACGATCAGCACGCAGAAAAGATCAGCCGTCGCCAGTTAGGTGCCCTGAAAAGCATCAGCCACAAGCCGGTTGACCGACTCCACCGTGGACTACCCGTTCGCGGTATCAGCACCGAGCTGACCATGGACCCGGAAGGCTTCCTGGGTGAAGGCGACCTGTTTGTCTTCGCCTCGGTCCTCAATGAATTTTTCGCGTTGTACGCCAGCCTCAATTCCTACCATGAGCTGCGCGTGAAAAGCACACAAGGAGAGGTGTACCAATGGACGCCGCGCATGGGGCAACAGCCCTTGCTTTAAGCTCGTTGAGCTGTGGTATCCGTGAGTACACCCTTTTTCAGGGCATACAGCGGGTACTGGAAAAACTCAGGCAACATGCTCCTCAGCTGGATGACGAAGCGCTCTACGACCGCCTCGAATTTCAGGCCAACCCAAGCCTGGGTTTTCCAGGTAGCGATATAGATCGTATCGAGTTCTTCGAAGAAGACGGTGAGATGCGCGCGCGGATGCGCCTGAACCTGGTCAGCCTGGCGGGTGCCGGCTCGCCCTTGCCTGCTTTTTATAGCGAGCAGGCATTGGGGGATGGCCCCTCCGGTAATCCGACCCGCGAGTTTCTGGATCTTTTCAATCATCGCTTCCAGCGCCTGTTGCTGCCGATCTGGCGTAAATATCGATACAACGCCAGCTTCCAGCGTGGCGCTGTGGATAACTTTTCCGCACAGCTGTTCGCCCTGATCGGCCTGCGTGGCGAGACGATTCGCCAGTCGCAGGAACTCAACTGGAAGCGCCTGCTGCCCTATCTGGGCCTGCTGAGCCTGCGCGCCCACTCGGCGGCACTGATCGAAGCGGTGCTGCGCTACTACTTCAAGCATGCCGCCATGCATATCGAGCAGTGCATCGAGCGTCAGGTGCAGATCTCTACCGATCAACAGAACCGCCTGGGCCTGGGCAACAGCACCCTAGGTGAGAACCTGGTGCTGGGGCAGCAGGTGCGTGATCGCAGCGGCAAGTTTCGTATTCATATCCGCGAGCTGGACTGGAACCGCTTCCACGAATTTCTTCCCATTGGCGCAGGTTATGCGCCGCTATGCGCCTTGGTGCGCTTTACGTTGCGCGATCCGCTGGACTACGACCTGCGTCTGGAATTGCGCACCGATGCCATCCGCGAGCTGCGGCTTGGCGCCGATAACCCTTGCCGCCTGGGTTGGACCAGCTGGCTTGGCCATGAACATGCGGACGGCGTCGTAACGCTGGCCGGCAAGACTCATTAAGGACTGATGACATGATCAACGTTGACCTGCAACAGTTGGTACAGGCACTGGATGCCGACACCCGCCGCGACCTGGAACAGGCCGCTCAACGCTGCCTGACCCGTGGGGGCAGCAAGATCCTGGTCGAAGACCTGATGCTAAATCTGTTGGAGCGTACCGACAGCTTGCTGGCTCGCGCCCTACAGGACGCAGGCGTCGAATCGGGTGAGCTGGCGCGTACCCTGCAACCTCGCGGAGAAGCCAGCGAGTCCCGCAATCCGGTCTTTTCAGCGGAGCTGGTGCAGTGGCTTCAGGATGCCCTGCTGGTGGCCAGCCTGGAGCTGGGTCAGAGCCACATCGATCCCGCCGCGCTTATCCTGGCTCTGCTGCGCAATCCGATGCGCTATGCGGGTACGCAGTACCAGCCCTTAATCGCCAAGCTTGATGCCGAGCGTCTACGCGACTATGCCCAGTCCCAGAAGCCGCAGGCTGCCTCGGCACAAACGGCTTCCGGTGAGTCCTTCCTGGCACGCTTTACCCATAACTTCACGCAGCAGGCCCGTGATGGGAAGCTCGATCCAGTCCTGTGCCGCGATGAATCCATTCGCCAGATGATCGATATCCTGGCCCGTCGCCGCAAGAACAACCCCATCGTGGTGGGCGAAGCGGGCGTGGGCAAGACTGCTATCGTCGAAGGTCTGGCGCTGCGTATCGTCGCCAGTGAAGTGCCGGAAGCTCTTAAAGGTGTCGAGCTGCTATCCCTGGACCTGGGCCTGCTACAGGCTGGCGCCAGTGTCAAAGGTGAATTCGAACGTCGCTTGCAGGGTGTGATTGATGAGGTCAAGGCCTCGCCCAAACCGATCATTCTTTTCATTGACGAAGCCCATACCCTGATTGGTGCCGGTGGCCAGGCAGGCGGCTCCGATGCAGCCAACCTGCTCAAGCCGGCGCTGGCTCGTGGCGAATTACGCACCGTGGCCGCCACGACCTGGAGCGAGTACAAGAAGTATTTCGAAAAGGACCCGGCTCTGGCGCGCCGTTTCCAGCCGGTCAAGCTCTTGGAGCCGACCGTTACAGAAGCCGTTACCATCCTGCGCGGCCTAGCTTCCGTTTATGAGAAAAGTCATGGCATCTACCTGCGTGACGATGCCGTCGTGGCTGCTGCGGAGCTGTCCGCACGCTATCTGGCCGGACGTCAGCTACCCGACAAAGCGGTCGATGTGCTCGACACGGCCTGCGCCCGAGTCCGTATCAGCTTGGCCGCTGCGCCAGAAGCCGTCGAGTGCCTACGCAGCGAAATCGCCCAGGGCGAGCGCCAGTTTGCTGCGCTGAGCCGTGATCAGGAGTCCGGCCTTGCCATTGACGGAGAAGCGTTGAACCGTCTGCAAGACCGTCTGGCGGAAGCCCAGGACGAATTGGCGCAACTGGATACGCGCTGGAGCACCCAGCGTGATCTGGCCACTCGCCTTTTGACGCTTCGCCAGCAATGCGCTGAAGCACGCATGAAGCAAGGCAGCATAGCTGCCAAAAGCGATACAGCCGAAGAAGTTGACCTGCCCGCACTGGAGCAGGAGCTGGCAGCCGTTCAGGCTGAGCTTTCAACCGCCCAGGCGGAAGAGCGCCTGGTCAGCTTTGAGGTCTGCCCGCGCCTGGTAGCTGAAGTAATCAGCCATTGGACAGGCGTACCCCTGTCCCAGCTGGCCCGCGAGCACAATACCAAGGTTGCCCGCTTCGCCGATGATCTGGGCGCACGCGTTCGCGGCCAGAGTCAGGCCATTGAGGTGCTCAATCGGGCCATGCGCGCAGCCGCCGCGGGTTTGAATAACCCCGATGCACCTGTCGGCGTATTTCTGCTGGTAGGGCCCAGCGGCGTAGGCAAGACCGAAACGGCATTGGGTCTCGCGGACCTGCTGTATGGTGGCGAGCGCTTCCTGACTGTGATCAACATGTCCGAATTTCAGGAGAAGCACACGGTTTCTCGCCTGATCGGTGCACCGCCCGGCTATGTTGGCTATGGCGAGGGTGGCATGCTGACCGAGGCCGTACGCCAGAAGCCCTATTCCGTCGTCTTGCTGGATGAGGTCGAGAAAGCCGATCCGGATGTCCTGAATCTGTTCTATCAGATCTTCGATAAAGGCGTTGCCAATGACGGCGAAGGCCGCGAGATCGATTTCCGCAATGTTCTCTTCCTGCTGACCTCCAACCTGGCCAGCGACCGTATCGCCAGCCTGTGCGAAGAGGGCCAGCGTCCACCCGTCGATGAGCTGGAACAGGCCATTCGCCCTGCACTGACCCGCCATTTCAAGCCGGCCTTGCTGGCCCGTATGCGCGTTGTCCCCTACTACCCCGTAG
The DNA here is from genome assembly GCF_003691465.1 of Pseudomonas sp. LTJR-52. NCBI lineage: Bacteria > Pseudomonadati > Pseudomonadota > Gammaproteobacteria > Pseudomonadales > Pseudomonadaceae > Pseudomonas > Pseudomonas sp. LTJR-52. Next base: position 476,088 of record NZ_CP033105.1, on the reverse strand, counting down.
GTGGCGACGTGCTGCGTGAGCTAGTAGGCGTGAAGCTGGAGCGCCTTGGCCAGCGTCTGGCCCGCCGTCAATTGACGGTGAGCCACAGTGAAGCACTGGTCGATCATCTGACCGAACGCTGCACCCAGAGCGACAGTGGTGCCCGCCTGATCGATCACCTGCTTGATCAGCACCTGCTGCCCCGCATTGCCGACCGTTTGCTGGAAGCCATGGCGGCAGGGGAAACATTGACCCGCGTACACGCCACGCTGGATGGCGATGGTGCGGTCATGTGTGAGTTTGCCTGAGGTGGTCGCAATGCTTCCCGAAGCCATTCAGCCCCTGCGCCCGACCGAAGTGTTGCTTCAGCGCTTCGCGCGTCTGGCACAGGAGGCCAGTCGCGACAGCTTACTGGGAGAGCTGATCGAAGCGGCTGCCCAGCTCTCTCAGGCTGATCTCTGTCAGCTGTACCTTCTGGACGCCACGCATACGTCGCTGAACCTGTCAGCAGCCTGGCTGGATGAGCAGCGTCAGTCCTGCCATGACGATAGCCTGCCCGCCGATTACGACGGCCAGCTGTTGCAATACTGCCTGTTCCAGAATCGCCCGCTGGCTCTGACCGAGCTTCACCCCAGCCTGCATGCTGTCGATTTTCTACCAGCAGGTTATACCTGGAAAAGCCTGCTGTGCCTGCCGCTGGCCGATGCACAAGGCAGCGTACAAGGTGTCATGGTGTGCGCGACACACCGTACCCGCGACCTGGAGACCCTGAGTGGCCTGCTCTCGCCGCTGGGCACCTTTGCCATCGCTCAGCTCAACCTGTTGCAGCGCCTGCAGACATCCGAGCCGGAAACCGCTCCGGTAGTCGAGTCGGTCAAGCCGTGCGCCAGTGGATACGGCATGATCGGTGACAGTGTCGCGATGCGTGGCGTGTATCAGCTGATCGGTAAGGTACTGCATAACCCGGTCACCGTATTGCTGACCGGCGAAACCGGTACAGGCAAGGAACTGGTTGCCCGCGCGATTCATGACTGTGGTGCTCGCCGTACTCAGGCATTCGTGGTTCAGAACTGCGCGGCATTACCGGAAAACCTGCTCGAAAGCGAGCTGTTCGGCTACCGCAAAGGGGCCTTTACCGGCGCAGACCGGGATCGCCAGGGCCTGTTTGACGCTGCCAATGGCGGCACCCTGTTCCTGGACGAGATCGGCGATATGCCGTTGACGCTCCAGGCCAAGCTTCTGCGCGTCTTACAGGAAGGCGAAGTACGCCCGCTCGGCTCTACCGAGACACACAAGGTCGATGTTCGCATCATTGCCGCGACCCATCGTGATCTCTACAACCAAGTGCTACAGGGCAATTTCCGCGAGGATCTGTATTACCGCCTCACGCACTTTCCCATCGAGCTGCCAGCGCTGCGTGAGCGTGGCGACGATATTCCCCGGCTGGCCCGCCATTTTGCCGAGAACGCCTGCTCCTTTTTGCAGCGCGAGCCCTGCCGCTGGACAGAAGCCGCCCTGGATCGTCTGGCAGGCTATGCCTTTCCAGGCAATGTTCGGGAACTCAAAGGCCTCGTCGAGCGCGCGGTTCTTCTGTGCGATGGCAACGAGCTGCGGCCCGAGCATTTTCCGCTGCGCCAGGAGACGACCCCGGAAGTCGGCCTGACCCTGCGCGAGCGGATGGACCAGCTGGAGCGCGGACTCGTCATTGACTGCCTGCGCAAGAACAACGGCAACCAGACCCACGCCGCCCGTGAGCTCGGCCTGCCACGCCGCACGCTGCTGTACCGCATGGAGCGGCTGAATATCAGCCCGACTGACCTATGAGCCGGTCCATGCCCGTTTTGCCCATTTCACCCCCCTACAACGCATCACTTGAGGTAGCCAACATGCCCACTCGACTCTGGATCGCCGCTCTACTGACCCTGACGCTGGGCGTGGCTGGCTGCTCCAGCAACCCCAAGAGCACCGATAAGGACTATCGCCCGCTTGGCGACCCGAAAGCACTCAACCGCGGCAATTGACGCAAGGAGTACATCACCATGGAACTGGTTTTTGATCTGGTCAGCGCCCAGCAATTCGTACCCGGCATGTTGTCGACGCGAACCTTCAAACAGGTCGGCGGCATCATTGGCCGCGCCGAGGACAGCGACTGGGTGATCCCGGATCGTAATCGCGTCCTGTCCGGCCACCATGCACTGGTCAGCTACCGTGACGACGCTTTCTATCTCACGGATACCAGCAGCAACGGCATCACGCTCAAGGATAACGGCGCCCGCCTGGTCAAAGGCCAGCCCCATCGTATCGAACATGGCAACACGTTCTGCCTGGGTGATTTCGAAATCCGCGCCCGCCTCCTGCAAGATCCTTCACGCTTCGACCTGGACCTGGGCCGCCCCATGCCGGCAAACAGCGCCAATGGCCTGATCCCGGATGATGCCTTTCTCGAACTGGACCCGCTTACGGCTCTCGACCGTCAGGATCAGGGCTATACGGAGCCCGACGAGCTATCCAGCCTGGTAAGTCCGCGTGTCGATGAATCCCGTGCCGACTATGCCCGTGTCGATATGGAAAGCCTGACCGTACCCAAGCTGATTACCATACCTGAGCCGGAAGTAGCACCACAGCCGGAACCGGTACGGGCGGCGCCACCCAAGCGGCAATCACAGGAGTTCTGGGACCGCTACGGTCAGGCGCTTGGCCTGGACCTGTCCAGCCTGGACGACGAAGCACGCGAGGCCTTGGCCCTCAATGCGGCGCGTCTGCTGCGTCAGAGCATGAATGGGTTGCAACAAACCCTGCGCACCCGTAGCGAGGTGAAGAACGAGCTGCGCCTGCCCCTCACGACCGTTCAGAGTGCCGGGAATAACCCGCTCAAGCACGCCGCTGACAGCACCGAAACGTTGGGACACATGCTCAAGGGCGACAAGCCCGGCCAGCTACCGGCAGATCAGGCCATCACCCGTGCCTACCGGGACCTTCAGGCTCATCAGGTTGCCCTGCTTGCTGCCAGTCGCGCGGTAGTCAAGGCGACGCTGGATCAACTGGACCCTGAGCAGCTGACCCTGCGGTTCGAGCGCGAGGGCCGCAAATCTCTATTTGCTACCGCCGGCAGCCGCTGGCGTGCATATCGTCGTCATCACCACAGCCTGCGTCAGGATGGAGACTGGAGCGAGCGCCTGTTCGCCCGCGATTTCGCTACTGCCTATGAAGAGCAGGTCCGTCTGATCGCAACGCTCAACACCGATTTTCAAGGATGAAACCCATGATCCGCTTCGCTCCCCTGGCCCTGCTGGCCGCCATGACCCTGACAGGCTGCTCGTCCCTGAGCTCCGATATGTCCAAGCTCGACCTGAGCCTGTCGGGTAGCGATACCCTGAACCCGGACCTCAATGGTCGCCCCTCGCCCATCGTGATCCGCCTGATTGAACTCAAGCATCCGGTTGCCTTCCAGAACGCGGATTTCTTCTCGCTATACGAGCGCCCGCGCGAAGCGCTGTCGCCAGATCTGGTCGCCTCCGAAGAGATCGAGCTGCGCCCGGGCGAGAAACGTGACCTGAAGCTGTCCGTCCAGGACGGCAGCCGCTATGTTGGTGTGCTGGCGGCGTACCGTGATCTACCGGAAACCCAATGGCGCTACGTGATTGAAGTTCCGGCCAAGCAGATCACCCGTGCGGATCTATCCCTGGATGCCGAAGGTATTCACTCCGCCGCGCCTGAAAAAAAGGCCAAGGACTGATCCCATGACTGCACATAAAGTGATCTGGCAGGAAGGTATGCTGCTGCGCCCACAGCACTTCCAGCAAAGCGATCGGTATCACGATGATCAATTGAAGGCACGTACACGCCAACTGGGCAGCTATGCTTGGGGTTTCTTCAATCTGGTCATTGATCGCCAGTTTCTGAGCATGGGCAAACTTGTGATCAGCCAGGCCTCCGGCGTTCTGCCGGATGGCACGCTGTTTGAGCTGACCAGCGAGGGCGAGCCCCTGGCACTGGACATTCCCGCCAATACTAGTAGCACCTCCGCGTATCTAGCCCTGCCGCTGGTCACGGGCAACCATGTCGAGACACGCCGTCCCGAGCAGAAGGATGTGTTGGCTCGCTACCGTGCCTATGAGGCGGAAGTGGCTGACTCGAACGCTGGCGAGAGCATTATCAGTCAGGTCAGCTGTGGCCGCCCGGACTTCAAGCTACTGCTCGGCGAGCGATCCAATGACGAAGCCTTCGTCAAGCTCAAGGTCTGCGAAGTGCTGGACACAACGCCGGATGGCGTCATCAGCCTGGATGGCGACTTCACCCCCACCTATCTTCATGTTCATGCTTCGGACTACCTGTTGTCCTGCCTGAAGGAAGTCATCAGCATGCTGGCCCACCGGGGCGATATCCTGGCCGAGCGTATCCGCGCCACCGGCAAGGTAGGCACCGCGGAAGTAGGCGACTTCATGATGCTTCAGCTGATCAATCGCTACGAGCCAACCCTGCGCCACTACCTCACGCTTGAGCAGCTGCATCCCGAACTGATCTTCCGCGAACTGCTCGGTCTTCTAGGCGAACTGGCCACCTTCTCCAACGAAACCAAGCGCCCGCGTCTGGATAACCGCTATCAGCACAGCGATCAGGCCCAGAGCTTTCGCAAGCTAATGGATTCGCTGCGCCATGTCCTGTCGATGGTGCTGGAGCAGCATGCGGTCGAACTGATCCTGCAACAACGTCAGTACGGCATTCAGGTATCGCCACTGCACGACCACAGTCTCATCACCTCCGCCTCCTTCGTGCTGGCGGCCAGTGCGCAGTGCGACTCGGAAGAGCTACGCCAGCGCCTGCCGGCTCATCTGAAGATCGGCCCGGTCGAGCGTATCCGCCAGCTGGTCAACCTGCACCTGCCCGGCATCCGGATCAAGCCCATGCCCGTTGCGCCGCGGCAGATTCCGTTCCATTCCGGCAAAACCTACTTCGCCCTCGAACTCAGCGCCGACGAACAGGCGCAGCTGGAGCAGTCGGGCGGCTTCGCCATTCACGTGTCCGGTGATTTCCCCGGGCTCGAACTCAAATTCTGGGCAGTCAGGAGCTGACGATGATCAAGGATCACGATTACGGTCAGGATGATAAAACCGTTGTGCTGAGCCGCCAGGGTACGGCGAGCTCGGCCCACAATCCGTTAACCGATTTTGCCGACTCGCCTCGCGTCGAGCAGCTGGAAGAGCGAATGATCTATGCGGCCCGCCTGCGTCCGGCGGAAAGCTTCAACTTGAGCGTGAACCCGCTGATTGCTGCCGCCTCCGGCCTGCTGTCCGAAGTAGTTCAGTTAAAGCACAGCTATCACGCCGAAGACCTGTACGCCCTGAAAGAGCGCCTTACGACTGCCATCAAACTGTTCGAGCATCGAGCCTTTGGCGAAGGCGCTGAAAGCGGCCAGGTCATGGCAGCGCGTTATGTGCTGTGCACCGTCATCGACGAAGCCGTGGTCACAACACCGTGGGGCAATGAAAGCGAATGGTCTCAAATGAGCCTTCTGAGCACCTTTCACAACGAGACCTTTGGTGGCGAGAAGTTTTTCCAGTTGCTGGAGCGTCTGACGCGCAACCCCGTCAAACACCTCCAGATGCTTGAACTCATGTTCCTGTGTCTTGCATTGGGTTTTGAGGGCAAGTATCGGGTCCTGCCCCGCGGCATGCTGGAACTTGAAGCGATCCGCGACAGCGTTTACCGGCAGATTCGTCAGCTGCGTGGTGATATTCCCCGTGAGCTGTCGCCCCACTGGCAAGGTTTGCAGGATGGTCGCCGCAGCCTTGTACGCATTGTTCCGTGGTGGTTGGTCGCCTTGTTCACCCTAATGTGCCTGGGTGTGTTATACGGTGGCTTCGCCTGGGTATTGGGCGAACAACGCGAAAGCGTGCTGCAGCCATACGAGCAGCTGACTACGGCCAAGATGGCCGAGCCAAATACGTGACGACAGGGATGTTTGCGCAATGAAACAGTTCTTCCGCAATCTGGCGGTTATTTTCCGTAAGACTTGGGTCTGGAGTCTGACCCTGGTTTTGGTTCTGGCTTTATTGGTCTGGTTTGTCGGGCCATTGCTGGCCGTTGCCGATCATAAATTCTGGGCACCGGCTACCACGCGGCTTGTCACACTCAGCGCCTTGTTCCTCTGCTGGGGCCTCTTCATTGTATTCGTCAGCTGGCGTAGTGGCGTGCGTAAAAAGCGCGCCCTCGAGACCGAAGACGGCCAGGAGCGCCTGCGTCGCCACGAGCAGATCACCGAGGAACAGCAGGAGCTGCGCAGTCGTTTCAAGGATGCACTTCAAACGTTGAAAAGCTCCAGCCTGTACCGCGCCCGTAGCGAGCGCTGGAAACAGGAATTGCCTTGGTATCTGGTGATTGGCCCTCAAGGCAGTGGCAAGACCTCCCTTCTGGATTTCTCCGGCCTTGAGTTTCCGCTTAACCGTGACGCCAACCGCCTGACCAAGGATGTCGGCGGCACCCGCCACTGCGACTGGTACTTTGCCGATCACGGTGTCCTGGTCGATACCGCAGGCCGCTACCTCAGCCAGCCGGATGCCGCTGTAGATGCCAGCACCTGGCAAATGCTGCTGACCTTGCTGCGTCGCCGTCGCCGCGCACGTCCGCTGAATGGTGTGTTGGTTACCGTACCGGTCGATCAGCTATTGAATGGTACTGAGATCGAACTGGAAACTCTGGCCCGCCAGATTCGTGCTCGTCTGCACGATATCCATCAGCAGCTGAAGGTCGACGTTCCGGTATACCTTGTCCTGAGCAAAGCAGACCAAGTGCTGGGCTTTGAAGAGTTTTTCGACCAGCTTTCCCGCGAGGAAAGCGAGCAGGTCTTTGGTACCAGCTTCCGCAAGGAACAAAATGCTACAGACGCGGCAGTGGTTCGCCAGGAGTTCGAAGAACTGCTGCGCCGTCTGAATACGCAGGTCATTCAGCGTATCCACCAGGAGCGCGATACCCTGCGCCGTGGTCGTATCCTCGATTTTCCTCACCAACTGGCATTGATCGGTGAGCGTCTGTGCCTGTTCGTCGAACTGGCGTTTTCCGGCAACCGTTACCAGCGTGCCAGCCAGCTACGTGGCTTCTACCTCACCAGTGCGCCACAGCTGGTCAACAGCCTTGACCCCAGCACAATGAACATCGGCCGTAACCTGGGCCTGCCCAGCAATGCCCTGCCTACCTATCGCACCGGCCACTCTCGCTTTATCCACCAGCTGCTCAGTCGCGTCATCTTTCCTGAGGCCGACCTGGCAGGTCTGGATCAGCGTGAAACGTCGCGTATCAGTTGGGGCCAGCGCTGTCTCTATGCAGGCGCTGCCGCCTGCCTGGGTATGTTCGGTGTACTGTGGGCCACAGGATTCAGTGCAAACCATGACCGTCTCGAACAGTTGCGTACCCTTGGTCAGCAGCTGACTGATCAGCACAAGACGCTGGCACCCTCCGATGATGCCATGGCAGCGTTGAAATCCCTGGATAGCGCCTATGCCGCAGCCAATGTCTTTCCAGCCGCCAGCGATGTAGCACTGCATGAACGCAGCGGTCTGTATCAGGGCAATAAGGCTCGTCCAACCCTGCAACAGGCCTATCATCAGGAACTGGTAGATCAGCTGCTACCCCGTGTGGCGCGCCAGCTGGAAGAGCAGATCCATGCCAACCTCAACGACCGGGAACGCCTGCTAGGCAGTCTGCGTGCCTACCTGATGCTGAACCTGGAAGAACGGCGCGACAATGGATTCCTGAAAGATTGGGTAGCAGCTGACTGGTCGACCCGCTACAGCGGTGACACCGTGGTCCAGAATGGGCTCAACTCCCACTTTGCCCGCCTCCTGGAGCAATCCTTTACCCGCTATCCGCTAAACGATGCACTCGTTGCCCAGGCCCGTCAGATCCTGCGTAGCGAATCACTGGCCAACGTGGTGTACCGCATGCTGCGTGATCAGGCGAGCAGCCTGCCGGCATACCGCTTCAGCCAACACTTGGGTCCGCAGGGTGCCGTGTACGGCGGTGCAGACTATGCTATTCCCGGCTTCTACACGCAGAAGGGTTACGAGCAGACATTTACGACCCAAGGCATCAACCTGGTCCGCAATATCATTGAAGACAACTGGGTACTGGGCGAAAGCGACGGTCTCTCCGGTATGGACCTTAAGCGCCTGATGGTTGAGCTGGAACAGCTGTACTTCAACGACTACGCCAACTATTGGAGCGAAGCAGTCACTCAGCTGGTACTGGCTCCGATTGGCGATGCGAATCAGGGTGCCATGCAGCTCTCAGCGCTGACAGCCTCCAACTCACCGCTGTTGCAAGTACTCAATGAGATTCGCGACAACACCCGCTTCCAGTCTGGCGGCAACGATGCAGCGGCTGCCCTTGCAGAGGCCGCACCAAAGGGTAATGCGAAGCTGGCCAAAGCCGCTGCACTGGCCAGCGCGGCTGCCGATAAGGCAGGCGACGCGCTAGCCAAGAACCTGCCGGATACGGCCAAGAAAGCGCTACAGAAACGCTTCGAGCCACTGCATCGCCTGCTGGACGATAACGGCGGCCCAGCGGCCGATATGGTTCCGGTCATGGCTGCACTGAACGACCTTCAGCTGCAAATGGCAGGGCTTGCCCATGCCAGCGCGCCCGAGCAGGCCGCTTTTGAAATGGCACGTGATCGCATGGCGGGTCAACGGGATGCCATCAATAGCCTGCGCAACGCGGCCAATCGCTTGCCGCAGCCGGTAAACAACTGGCTGAGCCTGCTGGCGGACGACAGCTGGATGATGGTGCTTAACGATGCCTATGACTACCTGAACCAGCGCTACCAGAGCGAGATGTATTCGTTCTACAACAATGCTTTGAACAAGCGGTATCCCTTTAAAGCTGACAGCGAGAGCGATGTCGCCATTGCGGACTTCCGTGAGTTCTTCAAGATGCAGGGCGTTGCGGACAAATTCTTTGACAGCTACCTGAAGCCTTTCGTCAGTGGTGATTCTGGTAACTACCGTCTGCGTAGCATCGACGGGCACAGCCTGCCGCTGTCCCGCGAGTTCCTGGCTCAGATGGGTCGGGTCCAGACGATTCGCCGCAGCTTCTTTGCCGAGAACCCGGCGGAGCCGCAGGTCATGTTCAAGCTTGAGCCCTACTCACTGGATTCCAGTCTGACCCGTGCCAACCTGCGCATCGGTAACAACCAGATGGAATACCGTCATGGCCCGATCGTGCAGACAGCGTTCCGTTGGCCCGCCGAGAATGACGAGAGCCGCGTCAGCCTCGTGCTGGAGGAGCTCAATGGTCGCCGTGTGGGTGTCGAGCAGAACAGCGGTCCCTGGTCCCTGTTCCGTATGCTGGATGCCATGAAGATCGAGCAGAACGGCAGCCGGGACGCCCTCATGGTCAAGGCAGATCTGGAAGGTCTACATGCCAGCTATCTGCTGCTCAGCCAGCGTTCGCCGAATCCGTTCGACGTGGGCAACCTGCGCGGCTTCAAACTGCCGGCGTCACTCTAAATGAGTGACGGTTGGCGCAGCGCAGCCCGTACCGATGCCGGCAAGGTACGAGCGCGTAACGAAGATGCCTTTCTAGACAGCCCTGAGCAAGGTCTCTGGGCTGTTGCAGATGGCATGGGCGGTCATAGCCAAGGTGATCTGGCCAGCCGCCTCATTATCGAAAGCTTGGCAGAGCTCCCCGTAGGCGCAGGCTTCGATGAACGCCTGCAACAGATCCGCCAGTGCCTTCATTGGCTCAACCGGCGGCTGAACCAGGAACTTACGGTCATGGCCGACCAGACGGACACCATTATTGGAAGCACGGTAGTCGTCTTGCTGTGCGACGAAGAGCGTGCGGCCTGCGTCTGGGCGGGTGATAGCCGGTGTTATCTCTGGCGTAGCGGTAGGCTCTATCAACTTACCAAGGATCATTCGGTACGACAGCGGATGATCGATGAAGAAAGACTGACGCCAGAACAGGCTGCTCGCCATCCTGCAGCCCACGCCCTTACCCAGGCGATAGGTGCCAATGAAACGCTGGCGCTCGACATTCTTGAATTCAACTTGATGCCGGGCGACAGTGTGCTTCTCTGTAGTGATGGCCTGTACAAAGGAATCAGTCAGAACGCGATCGGTGCGGCGCTGTCCCTGCCGTCTGCCCAGGTTGCCCTGGAGCGGCTTTTCGATACTGCCTTGCTAGGCCCCGCACGCGACAACCTGACCGCCATCGTCATCCGTCGACAGGAATAAGGATGTACCTCATGGACGAACTCAACGCGGCAGCTGCCGAAGACGAGCTGACCTATTTCGCCTTCGCCAACAAAACCCCTTCCGCATCGGAAACCCTGCCCAAGGCTCACGGCATAAAGCCGTTACCCGATGTGCTCAGCGGACGCTACAAACTGGAGCGCCTATTAGGTGTAGGCGGTATGGGCGCGGTTTACCGCGCACGCGACCTGATGCGCGAACAGTATGGTGACCCCGAACCCTTTGTAGCCATCAAAACGTTGAGCGAGGACTTTGCGGAATATCCCGATGCCAGTGCATTGCTCTACAGCGAGTTCGCCCTGACAACCCGCCTCCGACACCCCCATATTGTTCGTCTGCACGGCTTCGATATTGATCGGGAAAGCGAGCGTGCCTACATAACTCTGGAAATGCTCCGGGGTCTGACCCTGGACAAATTGCTGTGTGACCATCCACAAGGCCTGGGCTGGGAAGCGCTACGAGACATTGCCATTCCACTATTGGAGGCCTTGGCCTTTGCCCATAGTCAGGGAGTTCTGCATGGTGATATCAAGCCAAGCAATGTCATCCTGGCCGAAGACGGCCTTCGCCTATTCGACTTCGGTCTTGGTCAGCCGGTAGAAGGCGTGCTGCCCGGCCTGCCCCGCCTCTCGCGAAGCCGCTTTACCGCCTGGACACCACGTTATGCCTCCCTTGAACTGTTGGATGGAGCACCGTTGACGCCCTCGGCTGATGTATATGCCGTTTCCTGTGTCCTGTATGAATTGGCCACTGGTCAACATCCCTATCGGCGCCTCAGTGCGAAACAGGCACGTGCCATGCAAATAGAACTCACAACTCCTGCCCAACTACCAAAGTCGTGCTGGCAAGCGTTGCGAACGGGGCTGCAGTTCACAGAGCCCGATCGTCAGATCGATGCTAATGGTCTGCTGGAGGGTTTTCGCCATGTTAAACAGGCCTCTACCTTGGGTCGCTGGCTGGGTCTTCGCCAGTCCGCCTAGACCGTTCGTAGCCACAACGCTGACTTATGTCGGCTGCTGCTCAAGAAACGTGAAGCAATCACTGTTTCGTTGAGCGGCGGGCTTGAGTAAAAGCCGACTAGATCACATGATTCGCTCCCTCTCAGACGCAAGGAGGCGCCTGTGTTTTTCGCAGCCAACGAAACGCATTTTTCTTTGGTTCTGGATGGCGTTGATACCGACTTCCAAGTCCTGAGTTTTACAGGACAGGAGTCGATCAGCCAGCCCTTTCGCTTTGACCTCGAACTGGTCAGCGAACGCCCCGACCTCGACCTTGAGGCCCTGCTGCATCAGCGCGCCTTTCTGGCCTTCTCGCCCAGCGGTAACGGCGTGCATGGTCAGCTCTACCAGATCGGCCAAGGCGATGCCGGCAAGCGTCTGACTCGCTATCACGTCGTGTTGGTGCCGCGTCTGGCCTATCTTGCGCACCGTACCAACCAGCGCATCTTCCAGAAGCTCACCGTTCCGCAGATCATTGCCCAAGTGCTGGAAGACCACGGCATCCTGGCGGACGCCTACCGTTTCCAGCTGGGGCCAACGGTCTATCCGCCTCGCGAGTATTGCGTCCAGTACGATGAGACCGACCTGCACTTCATTCAGCGGCTCTGCGAAGAGGAAGGCCTGCACTATCACTTCGAGCATACCCAGGATAACCACGTCTTGGTGTTTGGCGATGACCAGACCGGCTTTCCCAGGCTGACCCCACCCACTGCCTATGTGCAGGGCTCCGGTCTGGTGGCAGACGAGCCGGTGGTCAAGCGCTTTGGCGTACGCCTGGAAACCCGTACCGCCCGTGTCTCGCGCCGCAACTATGACTTTGAGCAGCCGCGACTGCGCATGGAGGCCGCCTACAAGAGCGAGGCCAAGCCCGACCTGGAAGACTATGACTACCCGGGTCGCTTTACCGATCGCACCCGCGGTAAGCATCTCGCCCAGCGCGCCCTTGAACGTCACCGCAGCGACTATCAGCTGGCCGAAGGTGAAAGCGATCAACCCCAGCTGGTGACCGGCCACTTTTTGGAACTGTCCGAGCATCCCCGCCGTGACTGGAACCAGCTCTGGCTACTCACCGGCCTCTGGCATGAAGGCAAGCAGCCCCAGGTGCTGGAAGAGTCGGTTACCAGCGATGTGGACAAGCACGACGGCTTTACCCAGGGCTACCGCAACCGCTTCACAGCGACGCCCTGGGACGTACCCTTCCGTCCTGCGCTTGAGCATCCCAAGCCCAAGATCCTGGGCAGCCAGACCGCTGTGGTCACTGGACCCAAGGGCGAAGAGATCCATTGCGATGAGTACGGTCGGGTCAAGGTGCAGTTTCATTGGGACCGTGCAGGCCAGGCCAACGAGCAGACCAGCTGTTGGCTGCGCGTCTCGTCCAGCTGGGCGGGCGATCGCTACGGCGGCATCGCCATTCCTCGCATCGGCATGGAAGTACTGGTCACGTTTTTAGAGGGCGACCCGGACCAGCCCCTGGTCACGGGCTGCCTGTTCCACATGGAACATCAGGTGCCGTATGACCTGCCCGCCAACAAGACCCGCAGCGTTTTCAAGACCCTGAGCACACCGGGCGGCGGTGGCTATAACGAGCTGCGCATTGAGGATAAGAAAGGCCAGGAGCAGATCTATGTTCATGCTCAGCGGGATTGGGACGAGAACATCGAGCACGACCAGAAGATCCGCGTAGGGCATGAGCGACACGACATTGTCGAGGCCAACAGCTACACGGAATACAAGGCGGAGGAGCACCGCACCACGGATGCGGACCGCAAGGTTGAGGTCAAGACCAACGACCACCTCACCGTAGGGCAAAACCAGCATATCCAACTGGGAACAGCCCAGCTCACCCAAGCTGGCCGGGAAATCCACCTGAAAGCCGGTCAAAAAATGGTCATCGAAGCAGGGATCGAACTTACCCTAAAGGCAGGCGGTAGCTTCATCAAGCTAGACCCCAGCGGCGTCACGATCATTGGTCCCATGGCCAAAATCAACGCGGGTGGCTCAGCCAGTAACGGCTCAGGTATTGCGATTGAGCTTCCCCGCTTACCGGGCGAGGCGGATGTGGATAAGGCTGGGGCATTACTCACTCAAACCTTAGTAAACGAATCCGAAAAGATTAAACGCAAGCCCAAACGAATGTTGAATTTCTCTAGCTGATAGAAACAAGCAAACCTATCAGATAGTACATGGATTGTAGGTAATACAAGTGACAGAATTAAGTAGCGTTCAAAAGTGGAGCTATCCCTTTAACTTAAAGGGAGAAGAAGGCCAATCCAGTAAGCCCGTAACTGACCCACTACAGTACTTTGATGCTCTGGCGAAAGCTAAGGGCGGCTATTATCCGATTGGTAAAAATGGTTTATGGCATGGTGGTGTCCATTTCGACAGTGGTACTGCCGCCTCTCTAGATCAATCTGCCATCCGCTGCATTGCAGATGGTGAAGTGGTTGCTTATCGAATCGACGACACATACAAAAAGTCAAATTTCAGCAGTGGTGAAAAATTATTTTCTACCGGATTCGTTCTGGTCAGACATAAATTAGAGCTGCCTAAATTAAATGAACAAGCAAACGCTACCAATACCCCAACAGAACAACCCTCTTTAATCTTTTACAGCCTGTACATGCATCTATTGGATTGGGCAGGTTATACAAAAGAAAACGCACCTACACCGCCTAACTTTCTTAACAAAGCCGTATATAGCGTAAAGGCGGATAAAGCGACTGACGTGGTTAAGGGGCTACGAGTACGCACAGCACCTAGAAACGGCCAGATTAAGGCTGTCCTACCTAAGGGCACTAGAGTTAAGCTAGGTGAGCAAAGCGCGACCAATAATAAATGGTACCGCTTGATTAGTATCTTGGAAGGACAAGCGTTACCCGCCATTAATCTGGATGAGGAGTGCTGGGTATTTGAGGGCCAGCTTGACCATACCGATGTTTCAGATGAGCGTTTGGTTGGCGTCAAGGCTAATGATACTGAGCCGACACTGGCACCACAAAAAGGACTAAATATACGTAAGGCTGCTACAGGTGCAGATAAAAGTCTGCTTACAGGGCTAATACCTGCAGATGTAACCTTTACTTTGGAATCAGATACTGGTCGTTATTGCAAGATCAAGGAATTTGTTTCAGGTCAAAACATCGCCCCCCTTAAAGAAGACTGTATAAAGAATATTAGCGGCTATGTATATAAAGAATGTCTACAGGCTAGTAGAACCCCACCTACGCTAAATGATATTCATGTTCTGGATTCGCCCCACTCTATAAGGGCCGGAGAAATCATAGGACATTTAGGTATCTATCAAAACCACGACGATACTGCTGCTGAACCCATGCTCCATTTGGAAGTGTTCAGCTGCGAAGACGTCCCTGCGTTCATAGAAAAAACCAAAGCTGCAGCAGCGAGCCTTCCTGATGATAAAAAGAATTTACTTAAGATTCATAAGGGGGCTAGTAAATTAATAAGTCATCGCTCTGATATTAGCGCGTCTAATCCTCCCAAGCTTTCGGATACAGGGACGGTAATTGGAGTAGACATGATTTTTAATCTTGAGGCACTCAATAATTACCCTCAAGATCGAAAGATCACTGTAACCGAGACATCGCCGGGTAGTACAACTAGCAAAACTAGAACTTGGTGGCGCCTAGATAATATCTTAGCGGACCAGCAGGGAAACAGAATTAGTGGATGGCTTACAGAACAGTCCGAACTTACTACGCGTCACAGTCCTTGGGAATGGGAAGGATTTGACTTTATTAGCGAGACGCCGTGCAACCTGGACCATCTAGCCTGCCACTTTGATAATTCGGGCCAGCTAGATGAGAGCGAGCAGGCAGATTATGCGGCACGTATCGATCTTTCAGATAATGGCCCAATCAAAAAGCGCCTATATGACATTATAGACACTAACAATGATAAAAGGCTTTCTTCTGAAGAGATCAAGGCTGCTTTAGCTCTCCCTTGGAATGCTCAGTCAATTTATAAAATAATAGCTTGCTATGAAAGCGAATGGCTTTGGAACAGTCTTAAGTGGAATGAAATAGATACTTTAATGAATTTCTCTGAAGAAGCCAAACAAAACTGGACAACAGAAAAAGATAGAATTAAAAACTTGAGTTGGTGGAACGCAATAAACACATTACACTCTGATGGACAGGCATGGCATATACACCCGATCGGATTAATTAAAAACTTTAATAATAAGAAAACCCTAATAAATGTTGAAAGTTTTATAGAAGCTTACGCTTCTGAACATAGCGCTTTTGCTATCGGAACCCCATTATTCAGTGAAAGCTCAAGAGAAAACTTAAAGGAACTTATAAATAATATAAACTTATACTACGAAGATCATACTGAAAAACCAAACTTATTCGAAATATCTTATATGTTGGCTACGGCTAGACATGAATCTTGGAACTGGATAGATCAAGAATTTTTCAGTAAAAAACCTGAAATAGGAAATTATGCATATTTTAACCAATATGACCCTGTACTTGCAGAGTCAGAAAGACTTAAAAATCGAGCTTTAGCAAATGAAAATACTAGCGAAGGTGACGGTTATAAATACAGAGGAAGAGGATGCGTTCATTTAACTTGGAAGAAAAACTACAGAAAAGCAACGGAGCAATTTTCTGTTGATTTTGTATCCAACCCTGATTTGGCAGCGGAGTTCAAATACTCTGTTCCTATTATGATATGGGGCATGAAAGAAGGAGTTTTTTCAGGGGCAAAAATAAATAATTACTTAAACTCCGCAGGCATAGATTACTTAGGCGCAAGACATGTTATAAACGGCACAGATCAAAATCAAAAAATTGCATCTTATGCCGCTAGATTCGAAAAAATACTTAGATTATCATCTAATATTCCAGAGACTTTTTAATGAAAACAATCTTTAATTCTGTATTAATATTCCTCCAGTTCTTTATATATACAACATGTCAATGCAGCGAAATGACAAAGCATACAGACCCTGAACCCTTAGGACTAAACAGCACCACCAAAGCTAGTATATATAAAGATTTTTTAGGCGAAAAAGATGGCATCTATCGAGATTTAATAAATATCAATGGAAAACCAGCATTATATGCAAGCAGCAGCTCTGACATGTACTTCACTTTAAATAAAAATAAAACTGAATTATTAATTGATTGCATTTACGTTGAAGCAAGAAGTAATACAAACGGCGTAAGCATAAAAAAAGGGATATGTGGACTCGACAAGAAGCTCTCAAAGGATTATTTAGATCTAGGGTTTTCATACTCAAATCAATGGCAAGAAGAAACTTCCAAAATTGACATAAATCAAATTTTAAAAGAAAACAAACCTTTAACCATTAACGTAGGTCATATAGAAAACATTGGGCTATATCTTAAATACAATAAAATTGATGACTTAGAAAATAACTTACCGATCTTTCAAATAAGGAACACTCAAAACAATAAATGCCATAGATTTTTAAAAGGAAAAATTTTTGTTTTATATGAAAAAAGCAAATCAAATCAACCTCAATATGTAGAGGTCTGGGAAGAAAACAACATAATAAAAACTAAAAAATTTGATAAATCTGAGTTAAGCATACTGGCTCAAGAAGAATGTGATAAAGACATTAAAGCCACTTAAGTACAAAGCTTCTATCAGAAATCAAAATGATATTTATTGAAGCGCTTAAGGGTACTTATAAGGTCATATGGCTACCATGAGATTCACGATATTAATCTTATCAATTCTGTCACCATTAGCTTATTCTGCCGATCAAAATATTTGCAAAATTTACACAGGACCCAAAAGCTTTATATCTCATTGGATTAATGATGACATCAGCGTTGATACATTAACAACAATAGATTCAAATGATCTTTTGAAAGGGGATGGAAAGACTCACGAGGTGGGCGATCTTAATGGCGATGGAAATAAGGACTATATTTTTGAATCTTACTCTAGCGAGGGCTCAAGCCGCGATAGAACTTATAATGTACTTATACAATGCCATGGTTTTCTGGCTAACGCTGGCGGTGACTACTTTTCTGGATTCAAACTAGATGAAAATGAAAAAACCCTCACAAAAGGAGAATACAAACGTATAGTATTCTTAGCCTATAAGAGGGCCGGGGATGGAAGCATAATATATAACGGAAAAAACCCTAAAACCGAACCTCAAGTATGGGAGTACGACAAAGAGCGAAAAAAGTACAGGCCATCTAAAAATTAAACTAAATAAAATTATTTGTTAAATAAAAGTCTTAGTCTTTTATTTAACAAATCCGGAAACTTATCAAACCATGCCTGATTCAAGGGCGAGGGATGTGGAAGTGGGTATAGCGTAAACACGTGCCCTTTCCCTTCCTCTGCCGTCAGCGTGACCTCGGTATGGTTTGTAAAACGATCTTCGCTTTTCCAGAAGGCTTCTAGGCGTTGTTTCTCTTCCTTGGGTTGATCGATGGCAAACCAGAGAAAGGCCTCGCGGCCGAAAGTGATGATGGTGCGGCCATGCCACTGCTCGATTAATAACTGTCGCATGAGTGGGAGAAAGCGTTTCTTGATCTTTTCGGACCAGGCTTTATTGCCGATGGGCTTATACGGCACGGTGTTGGCCCAGAAAAATTTCTGGCTCAAGGAGCGACCTGCGTTGAAGTCTGGCATGGGTTGACCGTGCAAATGCTCATAAATAACCTTGCGAGCGATCTGCCCGCCTGCGCCGATAAAGGGCTCACCGTATTTAACTTCGTCCCGCCCGGGGTCTCGGCCAAAGAAGCCAATAGGCGCATCCTTACGCCCCAAGCCAATAATGGGTTCTAGCGGATCCTTTTGGTACTTCTCATAGACCTCTGTATCGATGCCTTCAATGGTGCTAGCGATCTCACGAAAGGCTTGCTGCATCTTCGGGTCGAGGGGCATAGGATTTCCTTCGTAATCGGCTTCTTGTTTATGTGACCGATCAGAAAGGCAAAGAATTCATGGATTCGGGTAGCGCTCCGCCCCATACCCATTTTCTCAATCGCATCGATAGCAGCTTCACGCCGACCAATTGCCGTTCCGTTACGGTGCAATGGAGTAAACTCCCCCGCCTCACATCTATAGGGATAGCCATACATGTTGATCAAGGCGCTGCGAATTGGCCTGGGCCAAACCATTGTTGGGCTGGATCTGCTGACACGCCCGCGTAAGCTCAAGCGAAGCGCCGAGGCGCAGAAGCAGGTAGAAGAGCAAACAGCCGGACTTGCGCTGTATCAGTTTCAGGCATGTCCATTCTGCGTAAAGACGCGCCGAGCCATGCACAAGCTGAACCTGCCCATTGCTCTGCGTGACGTCAAGAAGGATCCGGAGCACCGTGAGGCCTTGTTGGCAGGTGGCGGACGTATCAAGGTGCCTTGCCTCCGGATCGAGGAAGAAGGCCGTACCGCCTGGATGTATGAGTCCAACGATATCATTGCGTATCTGAACAAACGTTTCGCGCCAGCGAGCCGCTAAATGAAAAGCCCGATCACGTCGGGCTTTTTTATAGCTTTATCACTTGCTCTGATTACAGATCGGCTTCTTCTACTTTACGGACTGTGGTGGCGTCGATGGCATATGAGGCTTCGGCCAGGTCGTTATCCACTTTTTCGATCTTCATCGCCCCAATAACCCAATAAGGCTCGTAGATATCCGGTAAAGGAACGCCCTTTGGAAAGCGCACCAGTACGATCTGGTTAGGCGGTGGCGGTGGAACGTGGATACAGGCACCTGGATAGGGCACCAGGAAAAATTCAGTGAAATTGCCTTTGCTGTTGCTTTCCAGCGGAACCGGATAACCGCCCAGGCGAATTGTCTTCCCATTCATGGCAGCCACTGTGCGCGTGGAGTGCATGACGGCCGGCAGGTTGCTGTCTTTTTGCTTGAGTCCGCCCTTGCTCTCAAAACCGCCTGGTAATTCGGGCGTGTCATGGGTGATCTCGGGCATGTCCTCCAGTGCCTTGCGATCCGATTCTGGCATGAGGGCCAGCCAATCAGTCTCAGGCGGCTCGCCTTCTCGGGCTACGGCAGTTGTAATCTGGGAAAAAAGAAGCAGTACGGCGAGGATGAGATAGCGCATGGTAGAAGTGTCGGACAGTTGGGTTGCACTAGTGTGAAGCTTCTTGGCGTTGAACCCAACTGCCCGGACGGGAAATCAGCGACGCTTGGTCACCATACCCCAGATAAACAGGACGATAACGGCACCGACGACTGCTCCAATGAAACCGGCGCCCTCACCTGCACGGTAGATACCGATAGCCTGACCACCATAGGTGGCAACCAGCGAGCCGACGATACCTAGGATGATCGTCATGATCCAACCCATGCTGTCGTCGCCAGGCTTGAGGAAACGTGCGATCAAGCCAACGATGAGGCCGATGATGATGGTTCCAATAATACCCATGAATCTTTCCCCTTCTGTGGTTTGCTCGATACGGCATGTGCCGCTTGCTTAATCCGACAGCAAGAAAAACGCAGGGGTTCAGCGAATTTTTTATGAAGCGAAGCGGAACTTGGACCCTTTTGAAGAAAGGGTCCGTTTCGGTCACGCTTTAATCAGGGTTTCGACGTCAGCAATACGTGCCCTCAATGTAGCCGCATCGCTGCAGCGCAATGTGGCGTGGCCAACCTTGCGGCCCGCCTTGAACGCCTTGCCATAGTGATGCAGATGGCAATCATCGATCTGCAGAACCTGCTCCACGGCCGGGACCTTGCCGATGAAGTTGAGCATGGCGCTCTCACCAACCTTCGCGGTTGAACCCAGCGGCAGACCTGCTACAGCGCGCAAATGGTTCTCGAATTGGCTGCTCTCGCTACCCTCGATGGTCCAATGACCAGAGTTATGCACACGGGGAGCAATTTCATTGGCCTTCAGCCCACCATCGACCTCAAAGAACTCGAACGCCAGCACGCCGACATAATCGAGCTTGTCGAGTACACGGCCTACGTAGTCCTCCGCCAGCGCCTGCAAGGGATGGTCTGTACTGGCAATAGACAGCCGCAGGATTCCGCTTTCGTGGGTGTTGTGTACCAGTGGATAGAAACGTGTCTCGCCGTTACGAGCACGTACGGCAATCAATGAGACCTCGCCAGTAAACGGCACAAAGCCTTCAAGAATGCACGGTACACTACCCAGCTCGGCAAAGGCGCCTTCGACATCCGCCTGGCTGCGCAGGACCTTCTGACCCTTGCCGTCATACCCTAGGGTACGTGTCTTCATCACAGCCGGCAGACCGATGCGTGCGGCGGCAGCGTCAAGGTCAGCCTGGGATTGGATGTCGGCAAACTCAGGCGTTGGGATGCCCAGATCCTTGAACATGGTTTTTTCGAACCAGCGATCACGGGCGATACGCAAGGCTTGCGCCGAGGGAAAAACCGGAACGAACTGGGATAGGAACGCGACGGTTTCAGCGGGCACACTCTCGAATTCGAATGTGACCAGATCGACCTCATCCGCCAGCTGACGCAGGTGGTCCTGGTCGCTGTAGTCGGCTCGAATGTGCTCGCCCAATGCGGCAGCACAGGCATCCGGAGCAGGGTCCAGAAACGCAAAATCCATACCCAGCGGAGTACCCGCCAGCGCTAGCATGCGGCCCAGTTGGCCACCACCGATGACTCCGATTTTCATCAGGCTTCCCTCGGATCCGGATTGTCCAGAACGGTACGCGTCTGCTCCTCACGGAAGCGATTCAGCGCCTCGTGATACTCGGGGTACTTGCCGCCCAGAATACTGGCCGACAACAGCGCCGCGTTGATAGCGCCCGCCTTGCCGATGGCCAGGGTGGCGACAGGAATGCCCGCGGGCATCTGTACGATCGACAGGAGTGAGTCGACGCCTGACAGCATGGAAGACTGCACCGGCACGCCCAGTACAGGCAAATGCGTCTTGGCTGCACACATACCTGGCAGATGTGCAGCACCGCCTGCGCCTGCAATGATGACCTCGATGCCGCGCCCTGCCGCTTCTTCAGCGTACCGGAACAGCAGGTCGGGAGTACGGTGGGCAGAGACCACCTTCACTTCAAAGGGAATGCCCAGCTTTTCCAGCATGTCGGCGGTGTGGCTCAAGGTAGACCAGTCGGACTTGGAGCCCATGATCACGCCTACGAGTGCGCTCATCGTCGTGCCTCTTGTCAGGCGCCCGCAGGCGCATCAGAAACCAACAAGCCACGTCGGAGGACCGCACGTGGCTTGTATATGCAGACCGGTATGTAGACCGGCCTCAGGGGCCACTGAGTATACCGTAAAGCCAGACCGGACAAAGGGGTTGAACGACCTTTTATAGCGACGGGTTATTTCATGTCTGGCTGCCTGTCCAGAGGCACTTCATGCAGTCGTCCCGGCGCCTGCTTCGAGCTTGCGCCATAACAGCCTCACCGCTGCCTTGCGCACGAGCGAGCAGCGATACAGGCGAATCTCCAGTGGAATCTGCCATTGCTCACCGCCACAGGGTACTAGCTCTCCCCGGGAGAGCTCGGCGGTCACACTCAGATGCGGAACCCAGGCAATGCCCAGCCCCTGTAAGGCCATGCTCTTGAGGCTATCGGCCATGGCCGTCTCGTAGACAGTGGTATAGCGCAGCTTGCGCTGACGTAGCAGCAAATTGACCGAGCGCCCGAGAAAGGCCCCGGCACTATAGGCAAGCAAGGGAAAGTTCTGCCCACTCTCCAGGTCGTACAACGGCGAGCCATCTTCCCGGGCTGCACACACGGGCAGCATTGAGGTCAGCGCCAGATGAATAGAAGGGAAGATCTCCGGATCCATCTGCAAGGCGGCGTCGGGATCGTAAAAAGCCATCATGAGATCGCAGCCGCCTTCCCTCAAGGCATGAACCGCTTCGCCGACGTTGGTGGCAATCAGACGACTCGCAATGTTGAGCCCTTCGCTTCGCAGACGAGCAATCCATCCCGGAAAGAACCCCAGCGCCAGGGAGTGTGCCGCCGCAAATTGCAGCACCTCGCCCTGCCCGCCTTCCAAGTGATGAAGGTGGCGGATCACTTCGCCAAGCTGCTCCACCACACTGCGCGCGGTGACCAGAAAGAGCTGTCCGGACTCGGTCAGCGATACTGGTGTACGCGATCGGTCAATCAGGGTCAGCCCCAGGCTTTGCTCCAGGCTGCGAATGCGTCGGCTGAACGCAGGTTGAGTCACGAAGCGGCGTTCGGCTGCCTGGGAAAAACTATGGGTAGCAGCCAGGGCAATAAAGTCTTCAAGCCATTTCAGTTCAAGGTTCATGGTCATACTCGAGGGGATGGATACGTCTGCCGATCCTGACGCGTCACATCACATCATATGCAATTTCGGCATAGGGTGCGCCGATACAGCATTGGTCAGCGTCTGGCTGGAAGCCTTATTGTATAACGCATCAGGCTTTTGCCACCCACCGGGAAGTGATCCCCTATCATGTCCGAATCTGCATTATCTCGCCTCGAAAAAGATCTGCTTGGTACCCTCGAAGTCCCCGCTGAAGCCTATTACGGCATTCAGACGCTGCGTGCGGTCAACAACTTCCGCCTCTCCGGCGTTACGCTGTCTCACTACCCCAAGCTGGTCGTTGCACTGGCGATGGTGAAGCAGGCCGCTGCCGAGGCGAACTATCGCCTGGGCTATCTGCCGGGAGACAAGTACGAAGCCATCGTGATGGCCTGTACCAAGATCATCAACGGCGAATACCACGAACAGTTCGTGGTGGACATGATTCAGGGTGGCGCGGGTACGTCCACCAATATGAATGCCAACGAGGTTATCGCCAACGTGGCGCTGGAAATCCTCGGCCATGGCAAGGGTGAGTACAAATACCTGCATCCGAATAATGATGTAAACATGGCGCAGTCCACCAACGATGCCTACCCAACAGCGATTCGCCTGGGTTTGCTGCTGGGCCATGACACCCTGCTTTCCAGCCTGGAGAGCCTGATCGAGTCGCTGTCAGGCAAGGCGGTGGAATTTGCCAGTGTTCTGAAGATGGGTCGTACCCAGCTTCAGGACGCTGTACCGATGACCCTCGGCCAGGAGTTCCGTGCCTTCGCTACTACGCTGGGCGAGGATCTGGGCAAATTGAAAACCATAGCGCCGGACCTGTTGACCGAAGTAAACCTGGGTGGTACGGCTATCGGTACCGGCATTAATGCGGACCCTGGTTATCAAACCCTGGCCGTGCGCAGCCTGGCTGAAATCAGTGGCCAACCGCTCAAGCCTGCCGCCGATCTGATCGAGGCCACCTCCGACATGGGTGCCTTCGTACTGTTCTCCGGCATGCTCAAACGCCTGGCGGTCAAGCTGTCCAAGATTTGCAACGACTTGCGCCTGCTCTCTAGCGGCCCGCGTACCGGCATCAACGAGATCAATCTGCCAGCCCGCCAGCCAGGCAGTTCGATCATGCCGGGTAAAGTGAATCCCGTTATTCCAGAAGCCGTTAATCAGGTCGCCTTCGAGGTGATCGGCAATGATCTGGCGCTGACTCTGGCAGCCGAAGGCGGACAGCTTCAGCTTAACGTGATGGAGCCCTTGATCGCCTACAAGATCTTTGACTCGATCCGCCTGCTCAAGCGTGCCATGGACATGCTGCGCGAGCACTGCATTGATGGCATCACGGCTAACGTCGACCGCTGCCGCGAGCTGGTGGAGCATTCCATTGGCCTGGTCACGGCGCTCAACCCGTACATCGGCTACGAAAACTCGACCCGTATTGCGCGTATGGCGCTGGAAACCGGCCGTGGTGTGCTGGAGCTGGTCCGAGAAGAAAACCTGCTCGACGAGATGACCCTAGCTGACATTCTGCGCCCGGAAAACATGATCGCTCCGCGCCTGGCGCCGAAAAAACTCAACGCTTAACCGGCGCTCCTCACACCCCCTCGTGAGGAGCTTTGAGCGGGTGCCCTCGGGTGCCCGCTTTTTTTTGAAGCTCTCTAAATCAGGCTTATCAGCCACATACGTTATCAAAGGCAGGTGTTTTACCGCTTGCCCGTTGCAACAAGCAGCACTGTTTCAATAGATCCTTTGAGGCAGTTAGATTTGATCTCTTCTGCTCTCTTCTGGATGATACGCGCGCTAACCTTGCCGCCTGCCGTGTTTCCGGCTCGCACACCTTGCGATTTAGGGGTTCTGTCATACCCTTGGGTTGGCACTGAAGGCAGCGGATATCCCATTGATGGCTTACCGCTCGCCCACATAATGCCTTGGCCAGGAATTATCCGGAGCCCAGGTGCTTCCATTACTACAATTAGGCGAAAGCACTCATGCTTGATCTCCTGAATGACTTTCTTTGGGGCAAACTGCTCATTGTCGGCCTGATTGGCCTGGGTATTGTCTTTACCTTGTTTTCGGGCTTTGTGCAGTTCCGCTATTTAGGCAGCATGTTCGGTATCCTTGGTGAAGCCTTTCAACGAAAACCCGGACAACTGAGCTCCTTCCAGGCGCTGATGCTTAGCGTGGCGGGCCGTGTAGGTGCCGGTAACATTGCAGGGGTTGCGGTTGCCGTTACGCTGGGTGGTCCAGGGGCGGTCTTCTGGATGTGGGTAGTAGCTCTGCTAGGCATGGCTACAAGCTATTTCGAATGTGCATTGGCCCAGCTGTACAAGCGTAGCGATGGCAACGGCCTGTACCGGGGCGGCCCTGCCTTCTATATTCAGCATGGCTTGAAGCAGCGCTGGCTGGGTATCCTGTTTTCGATCCTGCTGTTGGTGACGTTTGGTCTGGGCTTCAGCGCGCTGCAGTCCTATACGATCGCCTCCTCGCTCTCCGACTCGCTGGGCCTGCCTACACTAGTTACTGGACTGGCCTTCACGGCAGTAATAACCCTGATCATCTTTGGTGGCGTGGTACGGATCGCCAAGGTAGCCGACATTCTGGTACCGGTAATGGCGCTGTCTTACATAGCCATTGCGCTGGGTGTAATCGTTCTGCACATTGATCGTGTTCCCGAGGCGTTGACCCTGATCGTACGCAGTGCTTTTGGTCTTGAACCTGCGTTTGCCGGTGGCCTGGGTGCAGCGCTGATGATGGGCGTCAAGCGTGGCCTGTTCTCCAACGAGGCGGGTCTGGGTAGTGCTCCAAACGTGGCTGCCGTAGCGGAAGTTTCCCACCCGGCAGCCCAGGGCGTTGTGCAGTCCTTCAGCGTATTCATTGATACCCTGATCATCTGTACCTCCACCGCACTCATCATCCTGCTGTCTGGCGTCTATGAGCCGGGCGCCGATATCCCCGGTGTTGTTCTGACCCAGACGGCACTGGCCGCGACGGTTGGCGAGTGGGGCCGTGTCTTCATCAGTATCGCCCTGTTGCTGTTCGCCTTTACAACGATCATCTACAACTATTATCTGGGTGAGAATGCCTTGAGCTTCTTCACCAAAAGCCGCGTGGCGCTGATGATCTATCGGGTTCTGGTGGTGGCGCTGGTGATCTGGGGCTCACAACAAGACCTGACTACCGTGTTCGGCTTTGCCGACCTCACCATGGGCTTGCTGGCAGTGGTCAACCTGATCTCCCTGGCATTCCTGTTCAAGGTGGGTCTGCGCATCATGCGTGACTATGACCGTCAGATCCGGGCAGGAAACAAGGTTCCAACATTCGACCCCAAAGGCTTTGCCGATCTGGATCTTGATCCGGCGGTCTGGAAAGCCTCTGCCTCGGCCAAGGACATGACAAAGCCATGATTCAAACCGGTCACTCACAACGCCTGATGGTGCTTTATACCGGCGGCACCATCGGTATGCAGGCCACCGAAAACGGTTTGGCGCCGGCCTCAGGCTTTGAGGCACGCATGCGTGCCTTTCTGGCCCAGGCGCCTGAGCGGGCGTTACCGGAGTGGCAATTCCGGGAGGTGCTGCCTCTGATGGACAGCGCCAACATGACGCCAACCTATTGGCTAGCGCTCAGTGCAGCTATAGTCGAGGCAGCCGAACAGGGCTACACCGGCGTACTGGTGCTGCATGGAACCGATACGCTGGCCTACACCGCGGCGGCAATGAGTTTTCACCTGCTGGGGCTCGATATTCCTGTTGTACTGACAGGCTCGATGCTTCCGGCTGGCGTACCGGACAGCGACGCCTGGGAAAACCTGGACGGTGCCCTGCAGACGCTTGCAGACGGTGCCCCCCAGGGCGTGCACGTTTACTTTCACGGCGAGCTGTTACATGCGGCCCGCTGCAGCAAGATTCGCAGCTTTGGCCGTCATCCATTCAAGACACTCGCGCGCCAGCGGCTGGCCCAACCACGTCAGGCTGTACCCGCCGAGCTAAAGGCAGGCCAAGCCAGACAGGTTGCCCAAGTAGCGGTTCTACCGCTGTTTCCGGGCGTCTCGGCTCAGCACGTATCTGCCCTTGTAGGTACCGGCGTGCAGGGCCTGGTGCTCGAATGCTATGGCAGCGGAACAGGTCCCAGCGACAATGACGCCTTCCTGACCAGCCTGAGCGAAGCGTCTGCCAAGGGCGTTGTACTGCTTGCCGTCACGCAGTGCCACGAAGGGGGCGTCGAACTCGATGTCTACGAGGCAGGCAACAAGCTGCGTGCCTGCGGCGTTGTGTCGGGTGGCGGCATGACACGCGAGGCGGCTGTCGCCAAACTGCAGGTGCTGATTGGCTCGGGCTTAGCGCCTGAACAGGTCAACCACTGGCTGCAGCAGGATCTCTGCGGCGAGCTTGGCGAATAAGCCATACGAAAAAGGGCCCCAAAGGGCCCTTTTTTTACACCTACCGCTTAGCAACCGGTCAGCTGAGTAACAGGACGTTCACCCGGGAAGAACACCGGACGAATACGGACCCCTACGCTGTTGCCGATAAAGGCTGCGACCAGCCACAGCCAGCCATGCAGACTGCCGGAGGCGATACCACTAAAATACGCCCCGATGTTGCAACCGTAGGCCAGACGTGCGCCATAGCCCAGGAGCAGACCCCCTATCATGGCGGCTACCAGCGAGCGCGTCGGAATCTTCAGACTGGGCGCGAAGCGTCCAGCCAGACCCGCGGCAATCAGTGCCCCCAGGATAATACCAAAATTCATCACACTGGTAACATCGAACCAGACAGGCTGGCTCAGGGCCTTGGCATTAGCTGGCAACTGCCAGAAGTCCCAGCTGGCAACATCGATACCTAGCAGCTGAGCGCCTTTGGCACCCCAGACCGCAAAGGCTGACGTGATCCCCCACGGACGACCCGCCAGGGCCAGCGTACAGAAGTTCAGGATCGCCAAGGCAATAGCGCCCCAGACCAGCGGCCACGGCCCGCGCAGAAAACGCGCTGCGCCTTGATGCTCATTGGGTACCGTCGCTTCCAGACTGCCATAGCGACGGCGCTCCAGACGCACAGTCATCCAGGCAATAAAGGCAAACAGCGCCAGGCTGACTGCAATACCCGGCACAACGCCCAGGCTGGTCACCAGGGAGATCTTGGGCAATGAAGGCAACGCGAACCACCAGCCCAGATGATGCGTAGCGATAACGGAGCCAATCACGAAGAACAGCAGCGTTACCAGCATACGTGCATTACCACCTCCCACCGTGAACAGGGTTCCAGATGCACAGCCGCCGCCTAACTGCATACCGATGCCAAAAATGAAGGCACCAACTACAACGGAAGTGCCCGCAGGCGATACCAGGCCGGTAACCGGCTGGCCAAACAGCGTACCGGCACCCAGGGCCGGGAAAAACAGCACAACGGCAATGGCCAGCATGAGCATCTGGGCACGCAGGCCCGCGCCACGCCGGTCACGAATGAACACCCGCCAGGCAGACGTGAATCCGAAAGCGGCATGATAAAGCGTCAGCCCCAGTGCACCGCCCAGGATGAACAGCAAGGCTTGCCGTCCGCTGACAGCCATATCCAAAAACACAGCCCCCAGAACCACCAGCCCCAGCGCCACTACTGGCGTGGTGATCTGGCGAGGCGCCGTGGACGTAATAGAAAGGCTCATTGAGAATCCTCGACATCATTAAGCCTGACTATTTTAGTCAAGAATTAGCGCGATACCAATATCTAAATGTCATATCCACCATTAAGACGGCTATTAGTCCGCTGGTCCGGTGAAGATTACAGGATGTGAACTATTTCGCTAAATTTGGTCTTTTGGTGATGGCAAAAAGCTACATCCCTAAAAGGCCAGGTGCTGCTCATTTATGAGCTCTACCGTGACCTTCGCACTTTTAAACAGGTTCCGGCATGACCTTATCCAGCGATCTTGGCAAGCAAATCGAGATTGATATTGCTTATCCGTCTCGCGTGCTGATGTTTAGCGCCATGGTCGAGAATCAATACCAAGACGATATCCACAGGCGGCGCAAGCGACATATCTATCGGTCTCACGTAACGGCCTTCTTTGCCTACAACAGCTTTCTTTTCTGTGAATGGCTAATGTTGAAGGACATCTTCTTTCAAGCCGTTCTCTGGCACCTCTTCTGCGCCTCGCTGCCAACACTGGCCTGTCTTTTTACCCTGAAGAAAACGAATTCTTATCGACTCAGGGAGGTCTGTGCCTGGCTGCCCTGCCTTGCAGGATTTATCGCCGCGGTAGCCATTATCCTGTCGTCCTCGTCACCGGACAGAGCCTTGTGTCTGTTTTCACTCCCTTTGATCCTGATCTACGCTAATAACACCACGGCGTTGCCGTTCCGATACGCTTTGCCTTTTACGATACTGGTACTTCCAATCATCGTGGGCTGCGCCTTTACCGTGAACATGACCTTTCCCCAAGGGCTGTTTGCTACCTGCATTGCTCTGGTCACCGGTGCCTTTTCCCTACTGGCCAATTTCTGGCTGGAGCGCTCGGAGCGGTATTCCTATCTGCTTAATCTCAGGGAAAAACTGCGTGTTCAGAGTCTTTCCAGTACGAACCGTACCCTGCAGACGCTTTCAGATACCGACTCGCTGACCGGTATCGCCAACCGCCGCTATTTCGTCGCACAACTGGATGATCTGTGGAATCGGTACGAAGCAGGCGGTGCGCCTTTCTCCCTGCTAATCCTGGACGTTGACCACTTCAAGCGCTTCAACGACCTGTATGGGCATCCGGCCGGCGATAACTGCCTGCAGTGCATTGTTTCTGCCTTGCGTGAGCAGCTGCGTGAGGTCGATCTGCTGGCCCGGTATGGAGGTGAGGAATTCGCCGTTCTCCTGCCTAACTGCACCCTGGAACAGGCCCATATCACGGCCGAGCGCCTGCGGGCCGCCATTGAAACATTGGGCATTCCTCATCAGGCCCGGGGCGACGAGCTGCTGATTGTCTCTATCAGCATTGGCGCAGCGTGCAGCGATCAGGAATCACCCCAGCCAGATGACCAATCGCAATTGATCGAATTTGCCGACCGCGCGCTTTATCGGGCCAAACGGCTCGGGCGCAATCAGATTGCATTGGCCAGCCGAGCGGACAGCCAATTGTTCGAGACGCCTGATGGCCTGCCCGAATTGAAGCCGGCCGACCTGCGTCGCGCCCTGGATGAGGGTCGGCTGTACATGCAGTACCACTCGATCCATGACTGCTCGAGCACTGAAGTCGTCGGCTATGAGGCCCTGCTCCGCTGGGATGACCCGGCCCGGGGTCTGATATCCCCCAACTTTTTCATCCCTCTGGCCGAGCGAAGCGGATTCATCCTGGAGCTGGGCGAGTGGGCCCTGCGTACCGCCTGCCATCAGGCCGTTCAATGGCCAAAGGCCTATTCTCTTTCGGTAAATGTCTCGCCGCTGCAATTCGCCGATCCAAATTTCGCCGCGCGGGTAGCCGAGGTCTTGAGAGAAACCAAGCTGGCGCCTTCACGCCTGATCCTTGAGTTGACCGAAGGTGTTCCCTTGAACATCACCCCACAGGTCCGTGAGACGTTCGCCACCTTGCAAGCGTCCGGTATCCGCCTATCGCTGGATGACTACTGCACTGGGCATTCCAATATCGCCTATCTGCTTGCGCTACCGTTCAATACCGTAAAGATCGATTCTTCCATTATTCAGGTGGAAGATGCCGATAAGCGCCGGGCCCTGCTCAAGTCTCTGGTCGACATGAGCCGCGCGTTTGGTGCCAGGATCATTGCTGAGGGTATCGAGACCCAGGAGCACCTGGATCTCTTGTGTGAGCTGGGGTGCGATCTGGCCCAGGGCTTTTTCCTGGCAGAACCCCTCCTGCCGGAAGCTCTGGCACATCAACACACCCGTTGGACGGCAGAGCGGGCCGCTTTTTAAGCGCTAACAGCTCTGCCGTTGGCTCAAGCCTCGATCTCGACCAGAACCTCGCCTGGATTGACGCGATCGCCTTTCGCCACGTGTACAGCCTTGACGGTTCCGTTGATAGAGGCCTGGATCTCGGTCTCCATTTTCATCGCCTCGGTGATGAGTACCGACTGACCCGCCTTGACCACATCACCTTCCTTGACCAATACATCGACAATATTACCCGGCATGGTCGTACTGACATCCCCTGGCGCGCTGGCCTGACGGCGCTTGCCATCACCGCCTGAAACGTAGCTATTGAGCGGCTCGAAGACCACCTCTTCCGGCATACCATCAATGGACAGATAAAAGTGCCGCTTGCCCTCGCTCTTCAGACCGATACCTGTGATATCCACCCGATAGCTTTCACCGTGTACATCAATCACGAATTCAGTCGGCACGCCTTCACGCGCCAAAGGCGTACCGCTTCCATCCGGGATGGGCAGAAGCTCTTCAGGCTGCAAGGTTCCGGCTGCACGCGCCTCCAGAAACTTGCGTCCGATATCCGGGAACATGGCAAACGTCAGGACATCTTCCTCGCACCGGGCAAACTCTCCTGCCTCTCGGCGCAGGTTATCGAGTTCCGGCTTGAGCAAGTCGGCTGGACGCACCTCGATCACTTCCTCATTACCAATGGCTCGCTTGCGCAGCAGCTCGCAGACCTTGCCGGGTGCCTTGCCGTAACGGCCCTGCAAATACAGTTTCACTTCATTGGTGATGGTCTTGTAGCGCTCTCCCGCTAGGACATTGAAAAAGGCCTGGGTACCAACGATCTGTGATGTCGGCGTCACCAGCGGTGGATAACCCAGCTCGGCGCGTACACGGGGAATTTCTGCCAGCACCTCGCCCATGCGATTGAGTGCACCCTGCTCGCGCAGCTGGTTGGCCAGGTTGGAGATCATCCCGCCCGGCACCTGATTGACCTGTACGCGCGTATCCACTCCCGTAAATTCGCTTTCAAACTGGTGATACTTCTTGCGAACGGCATGGAAGTACAGGCCGATCTCCTGCAACAGCTCAAGGTCCAGCCCCGTGTCATAGGGCGTTCCACGCAACGCGGCAACCATGGATTCGGTCCCTGGATGGCTGGTCCCCCACGCCAGGCTGGAAATAGCGGTATCGATATGATCCGCTCCGTTTTCCACCGCCTTGAGCTGGCACATGGCAGCTACACCGGCCGTGTCATGGGAGTGGATAAACACCGGCAAATCCAATGCCTCTTTTAATGCCTTTACCAGCTCCCCCGTGGCGTAGGGTGTAAGCAACCCGGCCATGTCCTTGATCGCAATGGAGTCCACGCCCATGCCCGCCATGGTCCGGCCCATCTCGACGAACGCCTCGACGGTATGCACCGGGCTGGTTGTATAAGCAATGGTGCCTTGGGCGTGCTTGCCACTTTTCTTGACAGCCTTGATAGCCGTTTCCAGATTGCGCACATCGTTCATGGCATCGAAAATCCGGAAGACGTCGATTCCGTTTTCCGCCGCCTTGGCCACAAAGGCCTCGACCACATCGTCGCTATAGTGGCGATAACCCAACAGGTTCTGGCCCCGCAGCAGCATTTGCAGACGAGTGTTGGGCAAGGCGGCCCGCAGCGTGCGCAAACGCTCCCACGGGTCTTCTTTCAGAAACCGCACACAGGCATCGAACGTCGCACCGCCCCAGACTTCCAGTGACCAATACCCGACCCGATCCAGCTTGTCACAGATGGGCAGCATGTCTTCCGTACGCATGCGCGTTGCCAGCAGGGATTGGTGTGCGTCACGCAACACGGTGTCGGTAACAAAGATCTTTTTGGACATTCTTGTTTTCCTCACAGGCCCGCATGGGCGGCAATGGCGGCCGCGATGACCAGGGCCAGTTGCTCGGGGTTACGCTTGATCGAGTACTGCGTCAGCTCCGGATGGCTTTCCACAAAGCTCGTATTGAATTGGCCGCTACGAAATTCCGGGTTGCGCAGAATCGCTTCGTAATAAGGTGCTGTGGTCTTTACGCCCTGCACTCGCATGTCGTCCAGCGCCCGTAGGCCCCGCTCCAGTGCCTCTTCCCAGGTCAGCGCCCAGACAATCAGCTTCAAGCACATGGAGTCGTAGAACGGTGGGATCACATAGCCGGTATAGATGGCGGTATCCGTGCGCACCCCAGGGCCACCAGGTGCGTAATAGCGGGTGATCTTGCCAAAGCTGGGTAGAAAGTTGTTTTTAGGGTCTTCCGCATTGATACGAAACTGCAGGGCAAATCCACGATGGATGATGTCCTCCTGCTTGACCGACAGCGGTTGTCCAGCGGCAATCCGGATCTGCTCGCGAACGATATCGATCCCTGTAATTTCCTCGGTGATCGTATGTTCGACCTGAACCCGGGTGTTCATCTCCATGAAATACACTTCGCCTTCTGCGAGCAGGAACTCCACCGTACCGGCATTCTCGTATCTGACCGCCTTGGCAGCGCGTACCGCCAGATCGCCAATATAGGCACGCTGCTCAGGTGTCAGCTGCGGGCTGGGGGCAATCTCGATGAGCTTCTGGTTGCGACGCTGGATCGAGCAGTCCCGTTCGAACAGGTGAACGGTATTGCCCAGGCTGTCCGCCAGAATCTGAGCTTCGATATGCTTGGGATTGACGATGCACTTCTCGAGAAATACTTCAGCACTACCAAACGCCTTGGTTGCCTCGGAAATGACGCGGGGATAGGCCTGCTCCAGCTCCTCACGGCTATTACAGCGTCGGATACCACGACCGCCACCACCAGACGTGGCCTTGAGCATCACCGGATAGCCGATGCGCTCTGCTTCGATCAGTGCCTCATCCAGATCGGCTACGTTTCCTTCGGTACCGGGGGTACAGGGCACGCCTGCTGCAATCATGCTGCGACGCGCCTCGGTCTTGTCTCCCATCCGCCGAATCACGTCGGCGCTGGGCCCGATGAACTTGATGCCTCGTTGCGCGCAGATCTCTGCCAGCTCGGCATTCTCGGATAAGAAGCCATATCCCGGATGTAACGCATCACACCCGGTCTCAACTGCCAGGTTCACGAGCTTGCGAGGGTTCAGATAGCCTTCGAGCGGATCGCTGCCGATGCTATGTGCTTCATCGGCCCGTTTTACATGCAGCGCATGGCGGTCAGCCTCTGAATAGATGGCTACCGAGCGAATACCCATTTCGGCACACGCACGCACGATACGCACTGCGATTTCGCCACGATTGGCGATGAGGATTTTCTTGATCACACGCCGGCCTCTTGAGCGAGATAAGGAGCCCTTTGGGCATTTGTTCTTGTTCGCTCACAAACCTAGACGGCAATAAGGATTATGGAAAATCAATAATTATTAGCGTATCTATAAGGTATTACTTATAGATCAACGATGAGGCCGGCTCAGCCATGCGTAAACCTTTGATGCGTATCACCTTACGCCAGCTGCAAGTGTTTGAGGCCGTATGCGAGACACGCTCCTACAGCCGTGCAGCTGACGTCATGGCCCTAACGCAACCGGCCGTCAGCCTGCAGATTCGCCAGCTGGAAGAGCTGCTCGGACAACCACTGTTTGAATACAGTGGCAGAACCCTTTACCTGACCGAAGCCGCCGATGCCTTGCTGCGCGCCGGACAGGATATCTTTGGACGCCTCAACAGTCTCGATATGCAGCTCTCCAATCTCCTGGGCTCGCTTCACGGACAACTCCGTCTGGGGGTAGAAACCAGCGCGCAATACCTGGCGCCCCATCTGTTCGCTGCCTTCAAGCAGCAGCACCCGGAGGTCAGTGTTCATCTCTGCGTGGGCAACCACGATCACATGCTCAGACGGCTGTCTGAAAACCGTGACGAAATCATGATCATGTCTCTGGTACCGTCAGACCGAGACCTAGAGTTTCTTCCCTTTCTCAACAACGAGAT
This sequence comes from Pseudomonas sp. LTJR-52, assembly GCF_003691465.1. Taxonomy (NCBI): domain Bacteria; kingdom Pseudomonadati; phylum Pseudomonadota; class Gammaproteobacteria; order Pseudomonadales; family Pseudomonadaceae; genus Pseudomonas; species Pseudomonas sp. LTJR-52. Next base: position 441,787 of record NZ_CP033105.1, on the reverse strand, counting down.
TGTTGCAGTGGCCGCTCCGGAACATCCTGTCAGCCAAACCGGCAGCCTTACCTTGAAGGATCTGAGCGATTGTCCGCTGCTAGTACGAGAGTCGGGCTCCGGCACCCGTCAGGCGTGTGACGAGTACTTCAAGCAAAAGCGAGCCCACTTTTCAGACGTGCAAGAACTGACCTCGCTGGAAGCCATACGGGAAGGTGTCATTGCCGGATTGGGTATTGCACTGCTTCCACGACTGGCTGTTCACCGAGAGCTTAAAGCTGGCATACTGTGCGAGCTATCGGTACAGGAGCTTCCACTTTGCCGCAGCTGGTGCGTGGTTCATCCGCGCAGCAAACGCCTGTCTCCTGTGGCACAGGCGTTTTTTAACTTCATTCGGGAAGAACGGAGTCGAATCGCCGCGCTAGCCGAACGAATCAGTGCGCTGAGAGCTGAGCGCTCATAGCGACCGAAGCAGAAAATAGTTCGGGATAATCCGTTAACTCCTGCTCCAGACGTAACTGCTCGTTGCGATCCTCAATGGCACGTCGAAAGGCCATTCGGCGTTGATCCGCCAGTTTACGGCGAGTTTTGGCGTCGAGAAAATCGCTGTCCATAGACATGGCCATACCGTATCTCCCAAGCAAAGGTGGAGCCTTTAGCCTGCTCAGGAAAGATGACGGTTTGGCGAAGCCTTGGTGAAGCTTAAGGGACAGCCGAAGAGCTGCACCTGATCATCAATGCGAGTCGCGCTCGTCCTGATGTTTGATGCTCTTGGGTGATAACCGCAGGCTTCGCAGACTGCGCTTGACACCTTTGAGGTGGTTGACCAGCGTCGGGCCTCGGGACATCGCCACCCCCATCGCCAGCACATCGATAATGACCAGGTGTGCAATACGTGATGTCAGCGGCGTATAGATCTCAGTATCTTCCGGCACATCAATCGTCAGGCTGACATTGGCTAACTCTGCTAAAGGCGTCTGGCTTGGGCAGATCGTGATCAGCTTGGCCCCACTGTCCCGGACCAAGTTGGCCGTGATCAACAGGTCTTTCGAGCGTCCCGACTGGGAAATACAGATCGCCGCGTCATCTGGCGTCAGGGTTGCTGCCGACATCGCCTGCATGTGGGGATCAGAATAGGCAAACGCACTGAGCAAAAGACGGAAGAACTTGTGCTGGGCATCCGTCGCCACGGCGCCGGAAGCGCCAAAGCCATAGAACATTACCCGCTTGGCCTTGGAAATCTCTTCGATAGCCTGCTCGAGCGCCTGCATGTCCAAGCGCTCGCGGATATCCATCAGCGTGTGCAGCGTGGTATCGAAAATCTTCAGGCTGAAATCGACAACCGAGTCGTTCTCATGGATGGCGAACTGTCCAAAGCTCGCCCCTGAAGCCAGACTTTGGGCCAGACGCAGCTTCAAGTCCTGAAAACCATCGCACCCAATAGCACGGCAGAACCGCACGATAGTTGGCTCACTAACCCCTACCTCATGAGCAAGGTCCGCCATCGAACTGTGCATGACAGCCGCAGGATCCAGCATGACGTGCTCAGCCACCTTGAGCTCAGACTTGCGCAATAAATGGCGCGACTGGGCGATATGTTGCATCAGGTTCACAAGCGGCACTCGACTAGCAGAGGTGGAAAAGGCATGTAGTGGTACGTCTTTATACTACATCGACGCCAGGTCATTCATTCACTTAGTATTTCGCGTAATGGACATCTTTGCACTGAAGCCATAAGACAACCCGTCTACAGCGCAACTTTTGGCACACCCTCACCCGTTCACATCCTCGAAAAAAGCACAGACAAGGCGAGTTCACTCGCTTCTAGCGTAGTGCGCAAGATTTCTGCCTTAATGCGCAAAAAGCTGCGCACCTTTATGTGACAGCTGTCGCAAAGCTCATGCGGCACGCACTTCATTAAATCATAACTACTTGATTAATAAAGAATTTATTTTATTGGCACAGGGTTTGTAATAGGTATGGCTCCCGGGCCAAGGGCCCACTATTCAGGCAAGGAGAGCATCATGCCAACACCCGCGTATCTGTCCCTCGAAGGCACCAAGCAAGGTCTGATCACTGCAGGCACCTTCACGGAAGACTCCGTCGGCAACATCTTCCAGGAAGGCCATGAAGACCAGATTCTGGTTCAGGCTTTCAATCACCAGGTCATCATCCCACGCGATCCGCAGTCCGGTCAGCCGACTGGTCAGCGTGTACACAAGCCGCTGATGATCACCAAGGTCTTCGACAAGTCCTCTCCGCTGATCTTCAACGCACTGACCTCCGGCGAGCGCCTGAGCAAGTGCCGCCTGGAGTGGTACCGCACTTCTGCTACTGGTACTCAGGAACACTACTTCACCATCGAGCTGGAAGACGCCATCATCGTTGACGTGCAGTCCCGCATGCCGAACTGCCAGGACCCGAACATGGCTCATTTCACTCACCTGGAAGACGTGTACTTCACGTACCGCAAGATCGTCTGGACTCACGAAGTATCCGGCACTTCCGGCTCCGACGACTGGCGCTCCCCGATCTCCGCTTAATTTCGCGGCGATCCGTCAGACAGGTGTGAATCGGTGTCGGCTTCTGATCCCCTCCAGAAGCCGATTGGTCAGAAACAGACCCGATTCACTGCCTGCTAACCGATTGAGGTGGCACAATGAGTCAAGCGCCATGATGTCTGGCATTGGCTCATTCCATGCTAGTACGGTTAGCCTTTTCGGCCAGGTTTCCTGGCCGAAATTGTTTTTGCGACGACCATCTGGAGGAACACGGAATGTTCAACCCAGCGAATACGACTCACTTTTCGCTATCCATTCACGGATCGACCTCAGATGGGGTCACGCCTGATTTCCAAGTCCTGAGTTTTACGGGGCAGGAGTCGATCAGCCAGCCCTTTCGCTTTGACCTCGAACTGGTCAGCGAACGCCCCGACCTCGACCTTGAAGCCCTGCTGCATCAGCGCGCCTTTCTGGCCTTCTCGCCCAGCGGTAACGGCGTCCATGGTCAGCTCTACCAGATCGGCCAGGGCGATGCCGGCAAGCGCCTCACCCGCTATCACGTCGTGCTGGTGCCGCGTCTGACTTACCTTGCGCACCGTACCAACCAGCGCATCTTCCAGAAGCTCACCGTCCCGCAGATCATCGCCCAGGTGCTCGAAGACCACGGCATCCTGGCGGACGCCTACCGTTTCCAGCTGGGGCCAACGGTCTATCCGCCTCGCGAGTATTGCGTCCAATACGATGAGACCGACCTGCACTTCATTCAGCGGCTCTGCGAAGAGGAAGGCCTGCACTACCACTTCGAGCATACCCCGGATAACCACGTCCTGGTGTTTGGCGATGACCAGACCGGCTTTCCCAAGCTCACACCACCGACTGCTTATGTACAGGGCTCGGGGCTTGTAGCAGACGAGCCGGTAGTCAAGCGCTTTGGCGTACGCCTGGAAACCCGTACCGCCCGTGTCTCGCGTCGCGACTATGACTTCGAGCAACCGCGACTGCGCATGGAGGCCGCCTACAAGAGCGAGGCCAAGCCCGACCTGGAAGACTATGACTACCCGGGTCGCTTTACCGATCGCACCCGCGGTAAGCATCTCGCCCAGCGCGCCCTTGAACGTCACCGCAGCGACTATCAGCTGGCCGAAGGTGAAAGCGATCAACCCCAGCTGGTGACCGGCCACTTTTTGGAACTGTCCGAGCATCCCCGCCGTGACTGGAACCAGCTCTGGCTACTCACCGGCCTCTGGCATGAAGGCAAGCAGCCCCAGGTGCTGGAAGAGTCGGTTACCAGCGATGTGGACAAGCACGACGGCTTTACCCAGGGCTACCGCAACCGCTTCACAGCGACGCCCTGGGACGTACCCTTCCGTCCTGCGCTTGAGCATCCCAAGCCCAAGATCCTGGGCAGCCAGACCGCTGTGGTCACTGGACCCAAGGGCGAAGAGATCCATTGCGATGAGTACGGTCGGGTCAAGGTGCAGTTTCATTGGGACCGTGCAGGCCAGGCCAACGAGCAGACCAGCTGTTGGCTGCGCGTCTCGTCCAGCTGGGCGGGCGATCGCTACGGCGGCATCGCCATTCCTCGCATCGGCATGGAAGTACTGGTCACGTTTTTAGAGGGCGACCCGGACCAGCCCCTGGTCACGGGCTGCCTGTTCCACATGGAACATCAGGTGCCGTATGACCTGCCAGCCAACAAGACCCGCAGCGTTTTTAAGACCCTGAGCACACCCGGCGGTGGTGGCTATAACGAGCTGCGTATCGAGGACAAGAAAGGTCAGGAACAGATCTACATTCATGCCCAGCGGGACTGGGACGAGAACGTCGAGCACGACCAGAAGATCCGCGTAGGGCATGAGCGACACGACATTGTCGAGGCGAACAGCTATACGGAATACAAGGCTGAGGAGCATCGCACCACGGATGCGGACCGCAAGGTTGAGGTCAAGACCAACGACCACCTCACCATCGGGCAGAACCAGCATATCAAGATCGGTACGGGTCAGTTCGTCAGTGCGGGACAGGAAATCCACTTATCCAGTGGCTTGAAAGTTGTCCTGGAAGCTGGCAGCGAGCTTACGTTCAAGGCCGGCGGCAGCTTCATCAAACTGGACGCCAGCGGCATCACCATCGTCGGCCCAACGGTTCGTATCAATTCTGGCGGCAATGCTGGCAGCGGAACCGGTGCCGCTCCTCTGCTGCCGGGCCCTGTAAAGCCAGCCGACGCAGACAAGGCAGGTGCCCTGCTAACACCTGCACAGATCAATACCTTCAAGCGTAACGCACCCTTCTGCGAAGAATGCGAAAAGTGCAAGGAGGGGTTCTGTGCGTTCTGATAATTTGCTTACCCCTAAGGAGTGGTTGGCTCAACAGTCAACTGATAACTCATCCCTTTATGTCGTGATGAGTAACACCAGCGATGCCAATCCACTGAAGGCCTATTACGAAGCTCGTGAAGCTTTTGTCCCTTTGCCCATTTGGGAAGGTACCCCCTACGCTGACTGGCAGCCGGTGATGCCCTACCTAGGTAGGCTCAGTCTAAACAGTACATTTCTGGATTGGGCCGCTCAGGAAAAATATAAAGACTGGGGATGGCTAGCCCTATCCACGCATGAGCCAGCGGCTATCGTCGAACACCTCAAGAGTCTGACCAAAGTCTTTATGCCAGACGGTAGCGAAGTGTTTTTCCGCTTTTGGGATGGACGGCATCTGATCCCTGTGATTCAGACCCTGAATCAGCAGTTCTCTACCATATTACCTTGCTTCGATCAGTACTGGGTTAATCAATTCAACGCCAGCATAACCCCAAGTACTTACCAAATCGCTCGAACATACCCTTGGTGGAACGTGCCCCAGACGGTACTTGATGCATTGCATGAAAACGATGCCTCAACGCTGATCGATAACCTGATGCAGCACATTCAAGAAAATCACCCAGACATTTACTTCAAATTCCCAGAAATCAATCTTTTACAAAAGATCAAACGCTTTGTTCAGCGCCAGGAAACAGACATGGACGATACGGCGCAACTTATCGCTCAACTTGAAAAGGATGCTTCGCTATGATTCCTCGGCTCGGCTCGTTCTCGTTTATTGGTTTGGGTGCCGAGTCACCTGATGCAAGCAAAGTAATCTCTGAATTCAAGAGCTGCTTGGGCACCTATAAAGAGCTGGCAGAAAGCCTCTGGACCGGTTGGGCATTGGATGCCGATCAAACGTTCAAGATTGGCGATGAGTTAAGCATTAGCAAAGACAAGGATTACACCTCCCCTGTTACGAACTACGCAACGTGCCCGCTGAATGGAGAGTTCACGTTAGTTCATGCTTTTGAAGCCGCCCGCTTTGTTCCCATTGGCAATACACCCGTACGGCTGGAACCTGTCACGAGAGCCTGGAACGGAGATGAAGTTACAGGACCCGTCATTAATGATGAAATCGGCCCAAGCGGCATAAAAGTCATTTCTGGCTGCAAACGTGGACAGCTCTATCGCATTACGTTTTTCCCGAATGTAACAAAGGCTCAGGTAGAAGCCCTATATAGCTCTTATCAAGGCGTTATTCAAAAGCTTGCTGCATGGCTTCAAAGCGAATGGACCAATCAATTCCAACCTTTATGGAGCACCTATCAAAGCGCTAACTCGGGACAACGTTTAAAACTTCAACTGGAGGCTGCCCTAGAGGGCTTTGAGCATGCACTGCTCTCGCTCTGGGACGACATAAAGTCACTTTTTCAATTAATTGCTCATCCTTATGAGAATGCTAAAAAGCTCGCTAAATACCTGAGTTCAGACGAGCTGAAAAAGCTCTATACCGCCTCCAAGGAATCGCTAAGTACAGCCTTACTGATCGCTAGTGATGAGCCACTGATGTTTATTTACGTGGCGGCAATTGTTAGCTGGGTCAAGCTGTTACCGCCTCAGACATGTGTTGAAGTACTCGCTCAATTTACCGGCGAGCTTTTAATCAATATTGTCGTCGGGATTATTTTGAGCGGCGGTGCGGGGCTCGCAATCCGCGTTGGCACCAAAGCTTTGGAAACACTCAAGTCTGGTCAAGCGACGGCTTTAATCAGCAAGCTTGCCGATACGTTAATCAACGCAAGTCAATCCCATGCACTGTCTGTACATGCAGACACCTTAAAGCCTTTAGCGGCCCATGGTGAAATCAGCGAGGCGAATACAGCCCGTAAAATCAACGCCAAGGTGGCGCCTGCAAGCAAACGCCCTACCCCAGCCGATACGCCGAGCCAAACGATTGAAAATGCCTCGACAACAAGCCGAAATAAAACGCGGCGTCAAACGCGTCTGTCTCGTGAAGAAAAGGTTGATGACGTCTCCAAGCCGGCTAAGGATCCTAACGACAAACCTTCGCAGGAATGCGCCAAAACCTGCACTAACGGCTGTCCGGTTTCCATGGTTACAGGTGAGGAATTGCTTACCCTGACCGATGGAGAGCTGGATGGGGTGCTCGCCTTTCCCTGGTCTCGCCTCTATCGCACCAGTGCTGTCGAGTACAATGTTGGCTTGGGCTATGGATGGAGCCATAGTCTGGCCCACCGGCTAGACATTCAGGGCGACACGGTTATCTGGACAGACCATGAGAATCGCCGCACCGAGTTTCCGCTACCAAGCCAGCAACGCCCTGCCATTACGAACCGGCTTTCCGCTGCAGCGATCTATCTTGGTGAGGACCCAAGCGAGCTGGTTCTTGCGCAGGCGGGCGTAACGCCTCACTTTTATCACTTCCGTCGGATAGGTCAAAGCGCGCGTCTTATTTCGATAAGCGACTCATACAACAACGTCTTACGTATTTCTCGCGATGCGAGAGACCGTATTGTTCGCCTAACGAACACTGCGGGTCGCGCGCTGCGCTTCACGTATGAGCACGCTCATATCGTAGCGGTTGATTATCAAGTCTACCGCCCTGCCGATAATGAAGAAGCGAGTTGGCATACCGTCCAAACCCTGGCCACCTATGGGTATAACGCCCAAGGCCAGCTCTTGTCTGCTACAAACGCGGCAAGTGAAAGCGAGCATTATCGCTACAACGATCAGCACGTTATCCAAGAGCGCCAACTGGCGGGCGGAGCGACGTTCTTCTGGGAATGGGAAGGCGAAGGAAAACAGTCCCGTTGCGTCCATCACTGGGCCAATTTTGCCCAAATGGATACGCGTTACGTCTGGCAGGACAACGGTACCGTTACCGTTCATAACTCAGACGGCAGCCAGCAGGTCTACCAACATGATGAAAACGCTCGCCTCGTCCAACAGATAGACCCGGACGGCGCCAAGCATCACAAGGTATACGATGAAAAAGGCCAGCTGATTGCCGAGAAAGATCCGCTAGGCGCTATCACTGAATACCTGCATGACGAGGCGGGTCATCTCATTGCTGTCATTCCGCCTGAAGATGAGCCTACCTATTACGAATACCATAAAGGCTTCGTACGCATGGTCAGCCGAGGCAAGGCTGTCTGGAAATATCGGCGTAATACCCAAGGTGATATTACCGCTCAGACGGATCCGGACGGCAACACCACTCACTACCACTATGACAGCCGAGGCAACCTGCTCAGTATTCAACATCCTGATGATAGCCGTCATGAACTCACCTGGAATCCCCAAGGCCAGCTGATAGAAGAGTTGCTACCCGACGGTGGCAAGCGCCGCTATCGGTACGATGCGCTTGGCCGCCAAATCACTCGACAGGACGAATCAGGCGCTGTTACTCAGTATCAATGGGACGCCGTTGGCCGACTCAGTCAGGTTACGCTGCCGGGCGGTGGGACGCGCGCGTTTACCTACAATGCATACGGCAAAATAACAGCCGAGCGGGATGAGTTGGGACGCGTTACCCGCTACGAATACGCGGACAACCTGCACCTCGTCAGTCGCCGAATCAACCCTGATGGCAGCCAGCTGTGTTATCGATACGACAATGCTCGCCTGTTACTGACAGAGATCGAGAACGAGCGCGGTGAGCACTACCAACTTGATTACTATCCCAACGGCCTGATACGAGAAGAAACCGGCTTTGATGGCCGTACAACAGCCTATGCCTACGACCTTAACGGCCATCTGATAGAAAAAACGGAATTCGGCGAAGACGGTAGCCAGCTGGTTACCTGCTACCAGCGTGACTCGGCTGGACGGTTACTCGTTAAAACCCTCCCTGACGACCAGAAAATCCATTACGCCTACGATGCCCTTGGCCGGCTGGTCAGTATAGATGACGGCCAATGGCCGCTCGCCTATGAGTACGATCTTCAGGATCGCCTTATTACCGAGCATCAAGGTTGGGCAACGTTCCGTTATCAATATGATGCCCTTGGGCAGCTCAGCCATTGCCGCTTACCCGATGGCAGCCTGCTTGATTACCGCTATCGTAATGGCGGCCTGCTAAGCGCTATTGACCTGAATGGTCAGCCACTAACGGCCCACCAATACCTACCGGGCGGACGTGAGCAATACCGCCAGCAAGGTGCACTGCTTAGTCATTATCACTATGACGAGCAAGGCCGCCTCCAAGCCCACCGCATCAGCCAACAGGAGCGCAGCGTCTATCAACGTCGCTATGCCTACGATGCCAACGGCAATCTCGCTGCGATCGAAGACTCCCGCAAGGGCAACAAGCACTTCCATTACGACCCGCTGGATCGACTGATAGCTGTTCGGGGCGATCTGCCAGAGAGCTTTGCCCACGATCCTGCCGGTAACCTGCTTAGCCAGAAGGGGCAGGAAGGCGCACGCCTCGCCAACGTCAAAGGCAACCGTCTGTTGATGCAAGGCGATAGCCACTACGATTACGACGCCTATGGCAATCTGACTCGTGAACGACGCGGCGCAGGTCAACGACTGGTCACTGAATACCGCTATGACAGCCAGCACCGCCTGATTGCAGCGACACTCCCTGACGGGCGAATCGCCGAGTACCGTTACGACGCCTTCGGCCGACGCATCGCCAAAACTGTTGATGGCCAAACTACCGAGTTTCTCTGGCAAGGCGAACGGCTAATCGCCGAAAGCGGGAAAAACCATTACCGTAGCTATATCTACGAGCCCGGCACGTTCCGCCCCTTGGCAATGCTGCACGGTGAAGGGCAAGCAGCCGAACCTTATTACTACCAGCTCGACCACCTCGGCACACCACAGGAGATAACCAGTACGGCAGGCTCTATCGTCTGGTCTGCCAAGTATCGCGCCTACGGAAATGTGGCCAAGCTAGAAGTCGCTGAACTGGAAAACCCCCTGCGTTTCCAGGGGCAATACTTTGACCAAGAAACCGGCCTGCACTACAACCGACACCGCTACTACAATCCTAATACGGGCCACTTCCTAACACCCGACCCGATCAAATTAGCGGGTGGGTTGAATAACTATCAGTATGTGCCCAACCCAACGGGGTGGGTGGATCCGCTGGGCTTAGCAAGTTGTAAACCAGAGTGCCCTGGGAATAAAAAAAACATCTCAAATCAGCAAAAAGATGAGACTAAGGCCCCCGATGTATCTCGCAATGGAGCTTTCAACCAAGCTAAAAGAGATGCAGGAATACCTAAAAATCAACAACCCGATATAATATTTGATTCAAGAACGGGTAGAGAGCAACAATATAAATATGAACCCTTGACAGGAAGGGATAAGGAGCCAGTTCTTGATAATTCAGGAAAACCAATTTTAACAAGGGTCTACCAATTCACAAGAGCTGATGGCAGTAAAGTATTAATACAAGAGCACTCACTCGGACATAAGTTTAACGACATTGATGGTAAGGGTGACCAACCTCCACATTTTAATCTGCGTCCAGAGCATAATCCACGGACTGGCAAGGTAAATGGTGCAGACGACCATTATTATTTTAAGGTAAAAACATGAAATATTGGAATGAGCTTGAAGGTAGTAAACTTTTCAATATGGTTTTTAGCAAAAATATACCAATAGGCGAGCTTGAGCTATTTTCTATAAATATAGAAAATGACCAACCTAAGCTTGTATTTAGCTTTGATATACCTGAACTACCTGACTCCCCCCCTACAAAATGGGGTAAAAGCTTTAATAGGTGCAGACTTGGGCTGTACTGTCTATCGATCAAGGATTTATCTATAAGAAATCTTCCTTACCAAGGCAGATTTTTTATAGAAATTAGATTTTTAGAAGAAATCTTCACTGTGTCTTTATCAAATATTATGGACTCCTCTCCTAGCATTTATTTTAAATCAAAATACTTAAGCTTAAGTGGCCCTTCAGTTTATTTAAACGAGTTTTCTTTTCAAGAAACATATAATTAATTGTTTTCATGTTAAGCAAAAATCAATCAAAAAAACATGCTTTGATTTTATAAATTGATAAGCTATTGGAATAGTAATGCGCTCTGACTATCTTTACAATGAAGAGTTAGATGATCTATTTAGTTTCTTCACTTCCCATGCTGAAGAAATTAATCCAGATAAAATTCTTGATATTCTAGAGAAAATTAGATGTCTAAAAACAGTACCCATTAGAGCTATTCATCAACAATTCATGGAAATTAGAAAGTTTAATTCTTGCTATTTCTCGCTAACAACAAAAGAGAAAGAAATGTGGGATGATTTATTTCATTTTTGGGGATAGCTACATCTAAAGGACATGGATCTTTGCACAGCGGCACCAATTCCAATAGAAGAAATAAACAAACATTATTAATTTAAAATAATGAGATTAAATTTTTACCTGCACCTCTCTTGCATACCTCTGAAACTTCAACTTAAGTAAAGGCTTAGCTATAAGATCAATAACAGACTATCTCAGGTAAAACATTAAAGCCGGAAGCGAAAGAATCCATGATGATTTAGAAAAATAAAAACACCTATCTAACTTAAGCGCCATTGACCTGCTCTAATACAACCCTGACAAAAATTTATATATAATGCTTAAAGACCCTTTCCTAGACGAACCCTACATACCTGACATGAATTATTTCATAGGGGGTATCGAAATATATGATAGAGAAGAGACGTTAGGAGAGGAATTATGGAAATATGATCCAAATAAAGAATCTGATAGAGAAGAAATAATAAAAAAATATATTCTTGCCAGTTTGAGTTATCTTTCTTACAGGCATAAGTTTCTGCTTCTCGAGAAACTAGGAGAGCTATTAGCAAAGGAAGACCACGATTTTAGCTCTTATTTTGAATATTTAGAGGAAGAACATATAGCACTTGCCTGGTATGCAGATAAAATCGTCGATGCGAGAGGTTTCTTCTCAAACATCTATGAAATTGCTAAAATAGAGTGGAAGGAAGATCTTATAAAGGCAAAGTCTGAAGATCGCTCCACATGGTAGTTAATGTGTTACAACTCAATCAAGGAAGATAAACATGCTCTTAATATGGCAAGGTTTTGGTTTTTTAGTCGTCATCATTCCCCTTTTTGTAGCCTTGATTGGCTCCTTACTAGGTGGCTTTTTAGGCGCAAGTAATATCATCGTTTTTCCGCTAACGCTACTTGCATCTGCTATGGTCGTTTTCTATTTCGGTAAACAGCTGAATAGCCGTCCGGGAAAGATCCTGATTGACCCAGAAACCCAGCAAACCGTTGAGCTGCGAAAGCGTCACACCCTGTTCTGGATTCCAATGCAGTATTGGGCATTCCCGTTGGGGGTACTGGGATTTGCAATGCTGCTGGGCAATCTAGTCGCTTAATCGCATTCAAGTAAGGGTTCGCCAAGCGTTAGCGAATCCTTACTGCAAGCAGCATCAATAGGTTTGTAGATTTGGATCAATACCGTCCACAGTCTGCTCTCATAAGCTCATGGTTTTGAAGTCGCTATTCCATGAGCATAACGCCTTTATTCAAACCCGAACTCCTCTCCCCTGCCGGTACGCTCAAATCCATGCGTTACGCCTTCGCTTATGGGGCAGATGCTGTCTACGCGGGGCAGCCACGGTATAGCCTCCGGGTCAGAAATAATGAATTCGACCATGAGCACCTCGCGCTGGGCATTAATGAGGCACATGCGCAAGGCAAACGATTTTATGTGGTGGTGAACATTGCGCCGCATAACGCCAAACTGAAGACGTTTCTGAAGGATATCGAGCCCGTCATTGCGATGGGCCCGGATGCGTTGATCATGTCAGATCCTGGCTTGATCATGCTGGTGCGTCAGGCATTTCCCCAGATGCCGATTCATCTGTCAGTACAAGCCAATGCGGTGAACTGGGCGAGCGTGAAGTTTTGGGAGAGCCAAGGTCTGTCCCGTGTGATTCTGTCCCGAGAACTGTCGCTGGAGGAGATTGAAGAGATCCGCCAACAGGTGCCGGGAATGGAGCTGGAAGTGTTCGTTCACGGCGCGCTGTGCATGGCTTATTCCGGACGTTGCCTGCTGTCCGGCTATATCAACCGGCGTGACCCTAATCAGGGCACCTGCACCAATGCCTGTCGTTGGGAGTACAAGGCTCATCCAGGGAAAGAGGATGCATTAGGCGCTATCGTGCAGCACCATGACCCTATCGCACCCAACGTACCGGAACCAACGCTAGGCTCTGGTGCGCCTACAGATAAGATCTTTTTGCTGGAAGAGGCGGGTCGGCCCGGCGAGTTGATGGAGGCCTATGAGGATGAGCATGGCACCTACATCATGAATTCCAAGGACTTGCGAGCCGTGCACCATGTCGAGCGGCTGGCAAAGATAGGTGTGCACTCACTGAAAATCGAAGGCCGGACCAAGTCCCATTACTACGTGGCACGTACGGCGCAGATCTATCGCAAGGCTATCGATGATACAGTGGCGGGCCGCCCTTTCGATAAATCCTTGATGGATACCCTGGAGTCATTGGCTCACCGCGGTTACACCGAGGGTTTTCTGCGCCGCCATGTGCACGACGAATATCAGAATTATAACCAAGGCTATTCGGTATCCGAGCGCCAGCAGTTCGTGGGTGAGTTGACCGGTGAACGTCGCAACGGACTAGCTGAAGTAATCGTAAAGAATCGATTCGACTTGGGCGACTCTATCGAGGTCATGACGCCTAACGGCAATCTGAACCTTTCAGTCGAAGCGATGGAAAACGCACGTGGTATCCGCCTGGAAACCGCTCCGGGCAGTGGCCGTACCGTCTACCTGGCAGTTCCGGAAGGCATTGATCTCAGTTATGGATTATTGATGCGCAACCTGGAAGCGGGTACGACCACGCGAAACCCGCAATTTCAATAAAAAGCGGCTGGTTCGTGCATGAAGCTGACCAGCCGCCCATGCAGTCCAGCGCGCGAGTCGTTACAATGTGCTCATGCATGATGACCTCTCTCTCCTCCTGAATTTCCTGAATGCCGCCCAGCGTGAAGCGGTGGCGGCGCCTCTTGGCCGACAGTTAGTGCTTGCGGGTGCCGGTTCCGGCAAAACCCGGGTGCTGGTGCACCGCATCGCCTGGTTGATCCAGGTCGAGCATGCGTCGCCCCACTCGCTCCTGGCGGTGACCTTTACTAACAAAGCCGCTGCCGAAATGCGCTATCGGATCGAGCAGCTCTTGAACATGAATCCGCAAGGCATGTGGGTCGGCACGTTCCACGGGCTTGCCCATCGTTTGCTCAGAGCTCATTGGCAGGAAGCCAAGTTGTCTCAGAATTTTCAGATTCTGGACAGTGACGATCAGCAGCGCCTGGTCAAGCGGGTCATTCGGGATCTGGGGCTGGATGAGCAGCGCTGGCCGGCACGGCAGGCGCAGTGGTTCATCAACGGTCAGAAAGACGAAGGCCTACGTCCACAGCATATCCAGGCCAGTGGCGATCTGTTCCTGGCAACCATGCGCAGCATCTACGAGGCGTATGAAGCGGCGTGTGCTCGTGCCGGCGTCATCGACTTTTCCGAGTTGCTGCTCCGTGCCTTGGAGCTGTGGCGCGATAATCCGGACTTGCTTGCCCATTACCAGCGCCGTTTCCGCCATGTGCTGGTAGATGAATTCCAGGATACCAATGCCGTGCAGTACGCATGGCTCAAGCTGCTCGCCCAGGGCGGTGAAAGCCTGATGGTAGTGGGTGATGACGATCAGTCCATCTACGGTTGGCGTGGCGCGCGTATCGAGAATATCCAGCAGTTCAACCAGGACTTCTCTGCCGCCATCATTCGTCTAGAGCAGAATTACCGCTCCACCAGCACGATTTTGCAGGCAGCCAATGGCCTGATCGCCAACAATAGCGACCGGCTCGGCAAAGAGCTGTGGACAGATACGGGTGAAGGCGAAGCCATTACCCTTTACGCGGGCTTCAACGAGCACGATGAAGCCCGCTATATCGTCGAAACCATCGAAAGCGAATCGAAGAAGGGTCTCTCGCTAAGCGAAATGGCCATTCTGTATCGCTCCAACGCCCAGTCACGGGTATTGGAAGAAGCGTTGCTGAGGGAAAAAATCCCCTATCGCATCTATGGCGGCCAACGCTTCTTTGAACGCGCCGAAATTAAGAATGCGATGGCGTATTTGCGCCTGATTTGTCATCGCCATGACGATGCGGCGCTGGAGCGTGTCATCAATGTCCCGCCCCGCGGCATTGGTGAAAAGACGGTCGAGATCCTGCGTAACACTGCACGCACAAACGGCTACTCCATGTGGCAAGCACTACATGATGCGGTCGGCACCAAGTCCGTATCCGGTCGGGCGGCATCCAGTCTGAATGCCTTTGTCGAGTTGATCGATGAACTGGGGCTCAGGTCTGAAGATGTTCCGCTGCATACGTTGACTCAGATCGTGATCGAGCAGACAGGGCTTGTGGCCTATCACAAGGCTGAAAAGGGCGAGAAAGGTCAGGCACGGGTCGAAAACCTTGAGGAATTGATCAGCGCCGCGAAGTCCTTTGATTTCAGTGGTGACGATGATCGTTCTCCCCTGGCTAACTTCCTTGACCATGCGGCCTTGGAATCTGGGGATAATCAGGCAGACAGCCATGAAGACTGTGTACAGCTCATGACGCTGCACAGTGCGAAGGGTCTGGAGTTTCCGCTGGTCTTCCTGGCTGGTATGGAAGAAGGCCTGTTCCCTCACAAGATGAGCCTGGAAGAGTCCGGCCGCCTGGAGGAGGAACGCCGCTTGGCCTATGTGGGAATTACCCGGGCCATGAAACGTCTGGTGATGACCTATGCGGAAACGCGCCGGCTTCATGGAACCGAGACCTATAACAAGCTCTCGCGCTTTATCCGCGAAGTGCCACCAAACCTGATTCAGGAAGTCCGCCTGTCCAATTCGGTCAAGCAGCCGTTTGGCGTAGGTCGACCTAATCCGTTTGCAGGTGCCGCCATTCCAGACACGACGTTTGCATTGGGCCAACGAGTCAATCACGCCTTGTTTGGCGAAGGGGTCATTCTGAATTACGAGGGCTCAGGTCCACATGCACGTGTTCAGGTGAATTTCGACGCCGAAGGCAGCAAGTGGTTAATGGTGAGTTACGCCAAGCTGGAACCGGTTTAACGTATACCTCAGGGCGGCCAAGGTCGCCCTAACTGTTTAAAGAAGGACATTGCGTGGCGTCTTCCTGGCTCTTCTGGGCATTGCTGTCAGCCGTTTTTGCAGCGCTCACAGCCATTTTTGGCAAAATTGGCGTTGCCCAGGTCAATTCGGACTTTGCTACCTTGTTGCGGACTGGAGTAGTGCTCCTGTCGCTTGTGCTGATCGTTTATGCGACCCGCCAGTATCAGCCCTTAAGCTCGATCTCGCCAAAGAGCTATCTCTTCCTTGTGTTATCTGGATTGGCTACCGGTGCCTCCTGGATCTGTTATTTCCGAGCCTTGAAGATGGGTAACGCTTCGCTGGTAGCGCCAGTAGACAAGCTGAGCGTAGTGCTCGTGGCCCTATTCGGTGTACTGCTGCTAGGCGAAAAGCTGACGCTGCGCCAATGGTGCGGCATTGGCGCAATCGGTTTTGGCGTGGTGCTATTGGCGCTGAAACCCTAGGGTTGAAGGCGCAAGGAAAAGGCTTGTCAAACGGTGGGAGATTGCCGAAGCATGCAAGACAAGCCTATTCCCTGCATAGAGGTGCTCAGGCGCCCTACTCACCGAGCCCCGCCACGACTGCTTCTGTCAGGCATTTACAGGCCGGTATCCTTGTAAAGCGATAGCTACCATCCCTTGCATCACAACACTCCACTCCCGTAGCCCAAGATGCAAATGGTTTGGACAGCATACCGTCTCAAGGTAGTAATGAAATGATAGCGCTCAGCCATCAATTTCAGATCTGTGCTTTTAGCCACAGCCGATGTTTAGAAAACACCCTAATTGAGTACGCGCTAACGCTTTTTTGAAGCTGACCAGTGGTTTGAAATATTGCGCATAAAGCAATAGTCCAACAGCAAACGATAAGGCTTGAGTAAACCATGCAAAAAGCCGAAACAATTAGCGCTAGCCCTTACGCAATGTCCGGCGCAAGATGGACATCAACGTAGTTCACGATAAGAGATCTTACGATGCAACGCATAATGAGTTTTTTCATGATCATCTGCCTGGGCCTGACCCTGAGCCTTGATGCCAATGCCAAGCGCATGGGTGGAGGCAAGTCGGCTGGTGCAGCTCCCATTCACCAGACACGCCAGGCGGCACCGCCTCAACAGCAACCGGGCGCAGCGGCAGCCGCACCGGGTCGTCAGGCGCCAGCCGCTAGCGGTGCTTCTCGCTGGCTGGGTCCGTTAGCCGGTCTTGCCGCTGGTGGCTTATTGGCTTCCATGTTCATGGGTGACGGTTTCGAAGGCTTCCAGTTCTTCGACTTTCTGATCATGGCCCTGATAGCGTTTGTTCTGTTCAAGCTATTCACGCGCCGCCGTCAGCAGCAACATCAGCAGCATCAGCCCGCTCCGGCAGGCCACGCACCGATGTACCGTGAAGCGCCTGTACAGCAGCCTGGCGGATTCGGTCAGGGTGGTGCCGCGCCAGTCATGAATGCGCCTGCCTGGTTTGATGCAGAGCGTTTCGTTGCAGCTGGCCGTGAGCACTTCATGTCTCTGCAGCAGCACTGGGATGCCAACGAGATGGACAAAATCGCCGAGTTTGTGACGCCTCAGATGCTCCAGTGGCTGAAAGATGAGCGTGCCAGCTTGGGTGAAGGCTTCCAGTCCACCTACATCGAGAATTTGCAGGCCGAGCTGGATGGTGTGGAAGAGCTGGAAGGCAAGACCATTGCTACCATCACGTTCTCTGGCTTGTCGAAAGAGTCTCGCTTCGACCAGGGTCAGAATTTCAGCGAAAGCTGGCGTATGGAGCGCTTGGCAGGTAGCAACCAGCCCTGGCTGCTGGCCGGTATCCGTCAGAACGCTTGATCTCTCTGTGTTTCAGAAAAGCCCGGCCATGCCGGGCTTTTTCATTTCTACCGTTTGTCGCGCTGTTCGTACAGGTAGCGCTTTCTCGATGGCACCTTTTCCATCTTTTATATTCTTGACTAGGGTATAACACGCACCCCTGCATTAGAGGATGTATTGATGGAAGACGTGATTGAAAGGCTGCGCGAAGAGAACGAGCCTGTTCCGGTACCGCTCGAGCTGCCCGATGAGGACCTGTTGGTCGAAATCGAAGAAGAACTGTTGATCAGCCTTCCGCCCGAGTTTCGCGAGTTTCTTCTCACCGTCAGCGATGTGGTATATGGTAAGCTCGAGCCCGTAACGGTGACCGATCCGCAGTCCCATACCTACCTCCCAGAAGTGGCCGCTACAGCCTGGTCGGAAGGTCTACCTCGCGATCTAATACCCATTTGTGAGGACGGTGACGGCTACTACGCCGTCAGTCAGGAAGGCGAGGTTCTGCTCTGGACGGATGGTGAGCTGGACGATGACACCTGGGATTCCGTCTGGATCTGGGCACGGGATGTCTGGCTGGAAAGCTGATCATTGACCAGCTCTATAGCGTTAGCCTGCCGCTATTGGCAGGCTTTACGAGACGCTTGTAGCGGATTGCACGAGAATGGCAGGCCAGACGCTGAACGTAAGCGGCTGTGCAAGGTCTGGATATAGCTATCTTTTCCGCTAGAAGGTAATCCCTGGATGAGCACTCCTGTCGTTCTGATCACTGGTGCCGCTGGCGGGCTCGGTCGAGCACTGGCCCAGCGTTTTTCACAGAGTCACTGGCGCGTTGCAGCGGCAGATCTGGACAAGGATGGCCTGCATGATCTCAATGGCAATGTTCCCCTGGATTCGAGCGTCGTAGCTGATCTACGGACGGCCGAAGGCTGTCGTAACCTCATCAGCAAGGTGATGGCGCGTACCGGCCGCCTCGATGCTCTGATCAATGCGGCAGGTGTCTGGCGCGAAGGCCCTGTCGAGACGTTCAGCGAAGAGGATTATGACCTCGTCATGTCGGTCAACCTCAAGTCGACCTTCTTCATGTGCTCCGCTGCCATCCCGTTTCTCAAGGAAACCCGCGGAACGATCATCAATATTTCGAGCGGTGCGGGTCGCCAACCTGTCTCGGGTGCTGCCGCCTATGGCGCTGCTAAAGCTGCTATTCGTTTCTTCAGCCAGAACCTCGCCATTGAGCTGGCCAAGGACGGTGTGCGGGTCAATGCTGTCTCCCCAGGCGATATCGATACGCCCATGCTGGATTTTCAGGCGGCCCATTATGGCCAGGGCGACCCTACCGGCTACCGGCGCAACTTGCTTAATCGGTATCCGCAAGGTGATCAGGCCCGTTTTATCCAGCCTGAAGAAGTCGCTGAACTGGTGTACTTCCTATGCCAGCCGCAGGCCTCTGCTATTTCGGGGGCAGACATGCCTATCGATAGGGGATTGTCGGCGGGCCGCTCATAAGACAGATACAGCTAACGCATGAATTCTATGGCAAATCGCCATAACATTGCATACTGACGCCGCCGGAATTACCGGTGATTTGAGGATATGACGAGGCCTATATGGAAGCCGGTAATCACCAGCTCAGTATGACCATTCTGATGACGCCCGATTTGGCGAACTTCTCTGGCAAGGTGCACGGTGGCGCCTTGCTTAAACATCTGGATGAAGTGGCCTATGCCTGCGCCAGCCGTTATGCAGGCCGTTATGTGGTAACACTGTCGGTCGATCAGGTGATCTTTCGCGAACCGGTTAACGTAGGTGAATTGGTTACGTTTTTGGCATCGGTGAACTACACCGGAACGACGTCTATGGAGGTCGGTGTAAAGGTCATTACGGAAAACATTCAACAGCGCTCGGTACGCCATACCAACAGCTGCTTCTTCACGATGGTTGCATTGGGTGACGACGGCAAGCCCTGCCCCGTTCCTCAACTGGAACCCAAGACGTTCGACGAGAAACGCCGCTGCATACAGGCACAGCAACGCCGGCAAATTCGCCGAGAGTTGCAAGAACGGTATCAGGCGATCAAGGAAGACGTACTTCCTTCATCTGGCTGATCAGGGCCTAAACAAAAACGCCGCGATTATCCGCGGCGTTTTTATTGGAGCCAGTCGGCTGTTAGCGGCGTTGCAGCTTGAAAATAAATACTTTGGTAGCCTTGCGCGGTACGATTTGTCCACCTGATACACGAGGAGCAAAGCGCCAGCTGCTCAACGCATCGAGCACGGAGCGCTCGAACATCTTGTTGGACGACTCCAGTACTTCCACATCAGTAATACGGCCATCTGCGGTTACGGTAAATAGCACTTTGACCTCCCCGCTTAATCCGCGACGACGCAGCACATCAGGATATTTGGGCTGATCCATCTTTAAAGGACGGATATCGCTGTCGTCGATGCTCCCAGTAGGGAGGCCTGCAGGACCTGCAGAAGCGGCGGTCTTGGCGCCAGGCGTGGCCATGGGTGCCTGAACAGGTGCACTTGGTGCAGCCGCAGGCGTAGGAGCACTTGCTGCCGGTGCAGCAGGCGCAGGGGCTGGCTCAGGCTCTGCTTTAGGCTCAGGCTTCTTTTTGACCGGTAGCGGTTTTTGCTGGGTGTGCTCAACCGGCTTGGGTTTCGGCTTTGGCTTGGGCTTTTCGACTACCGGCTTGGGTGGTTCGACGGGCTTGGGCGGTTCAACCGGCTTAGGAGGCTCCGGCTTAGGCGGTTCGGGCTCTGGTGGGGCCGGAGGTGTAGGCGCTGCTGCCGGAGGCTCCGGGGCAGGCTCCTTTTTGGGCAGCTGGATAAAGCTGACCTTCAGCTCGCTTGGGCTATCACCCTTGCTGATTTTGAGTTCGGGCGGAGTCTGTACGACAAAAAACAATGCAGCCGCCAGCGCCGCGTGCATAACAAAGGAAGTCCCCGAGGCCAGCCACCAACGACGAGGAGGCGTTGTTTCGGTTGTCGGCTCGGCGTTGCCGACGTTCTCCTCCAGCGGAGGCACCTCATCGCTTCGTGAATACCCTTGCAGCGAAATGATCTCTGCGCCTGGATCCGTACGGCTGGCATTTACACCATCAACAGGCTCAACCTCACTGCGCACGACATACAGACGTACTCCTTCAGCCGATTCAGCAGGGTGCTCAGGCTGCAGCGAAGGGTCTTGCTCAGGCGATTTTGATCTCGCCGGCAACGTCAACGACATAGGAATGATCCACAAAGGCGGTCAGATTTAATAATCATTATCATTAAGATAACGAATTTATCAACTTTTAGCGACAACAGGATTCCTATTGCATGTAATTCATCAAATCTGACTCTAGGGCGGCTGCATCTATGACCGTTTCGAAGATCAATTCGACCCGGCTATCCTTGCGCCACTCACTGATCCGCCATTCACCTTGTCCACTAGCTTGATTGAAGCTCCACCACTGCCCATCTGCATGCAGAATGGCTTTTGCCCTGAGCAGTGCAGGTAATTCGCCCAGCCATGTCTGAACTGCTTGGCGGTTGAATTGGCTGCTATGGTGAAACCGCCACCCTATGGCGAAGCGCCCTTCAGCCTCATGAATTTGCCTTAAGGGCTGTCCAGGTAACAGCAGCGAAGGTAATGGTCCCTGCTGACCAGGGGGAGGCACTGGGAATGAATCGGGAGCACGTTGGCCAGCTATACAAGCGCTTCCGGGCAAAAGATTAAAAGGCAGCCTTCCCTGCTGGGTCCATTGCCACTGGATGTCGGGCAAGGAAGCTAGAAGCGCCTGTCGGCTTCTGTCATTCAACAACTCAGACTTGTTGAGTACCAGCAGCCCAACCCCGGGTAACGCCTCACGTTGAGCATCAGGCAGCTGTTCCCCGCTCGCCAAGCGGTGAGCATCAACCACCATGACTGCCGGTTGAATCGCCAGTACGCCCTGCCAGGTGCCTTCGGCGAGCTGCTTGAGCAATGTAGCCGGATGCCCCAGCCCTGACGGCTCAATGAAAAGGCGCTGGGGCTGAGCCCTGCGCAACAACTGCACCAGGGCTACCTGCAATGGCGCACCGTTGACGCAGCACAGGCATCCTCCCGGCAATTCAGTCAATGAGATACCGGCATCCGTGGTATGCAACAACGCAGCATCAAGCCCTATCTGACCGAACTCGTTAACCAGTACTGCCCACCGCTCGTGTTGAGGACGCTGCGTCAGCAAATGCCGGATGAGGCTGGTCTTGCCTGCCCCCAAAGGTCCTGTTATCACGTGGGTAGGTATATGCTTGAGCATGTTTATGTCTCGATTCGGTCAGTGGTAGAGTCGCCGATTTAAGCCGGTTACCTCTATGTATCGCCTATTTGCCTGCCTAGCCTTCCTCGCTCCGCTCTATGTGCAGGCCGAAGCGTGCCTGGTCCACAGCAAGGGTAAAGGCGTCGATGTGAAAGTCTGCCAGCAGAATCGCTCAATTCCAGCGAATCTATTTCATGATGGATTTTGTAAGCCTCAACTGGCAGAGCAGAACGTTGAGGTTACCTTTGCTGAACAATGCCCTACCGGCGGATTCGGTATCTGCCAGAACGCCCAAGTACAAGGCATGCCGTACAGACAGGACATCCATTATTACGGTATTGCTACGGATGCACGCTTCTTGAAGCCGTTCTGTGAACAGCAGAGCCAGGGCACGTGGCTGGATACATCCAAGCGGACTGAATGATGACAGGCTCTGATGCCTTTATGGATCATCCTGCTGATGGCAAAGGCTACTGGCACAAGGCAAATAGGTTATAAGATAACAACCTAATCTGTTTGACGGTTTTCTATCTTATGAAAAGACCGCCTGCCTGGTCTCTGCTACTTGCCCCTTCCTTGCTGTGCTCATCTTTTGCATTTGCCGATGGCTTACCTGTGAATTGTATGAGTACGGGGCAAATAGTCAGCTGCGAAGACCTTGCAGGCAGTCACTATCATGTATCGGTTGTGGATAAACATATTTTTATCCAAGGATACGATGCTGCAACCCAGCGCACCTGGACGCAAACCCAGGCACACTATGGTCGAATCAGTTTCTTGATGGGTTACGCCTCGGATGGCGAAATCTGGTCCGGCTTTACACGGGCCATTGGTTGGACTTCACGTGGACGCGTGTCCAGCTCGTCTGCAGGTCGACAAACACTTTTATGCGGCCGTATTGGTGGCTGCACGTCCAACCCATAAAAAAGCCCCGTTTAACGGGGCTTTGCTGAATACATTATTCAACCGTTACCGACTTGGCTAGATTGCGAGGCTGATCCACATCAGTCCCTTTCAATATAGCGACGTGATAAGACAGCAATTGCAGCGGTATGGTGTAGAGGATTGGCGCCAGCACATCATGAATGCTGGGCATACCGATTAGGTGGGTGCCTTCCCCGTTGGTAAGACCAGCTTCTGCATCCGCGAAGACAACCAGCTGACCGCCTCGAGCGCGTACTTCCTGAAGGTTGGATTTCAGCTTTTCCAACAACTCATTATTGGGCGCTACCGTAACCACAGGCATGTCGGTGTCCACCAGCGCCAGCGGGCCGTGCTTGAGCTCACCCGCCGGATAAGCCTCGGCATGAATATAGGAAATCTCCTTGAGCTTGAGCGCGCCTTCCATTGCCACTGGATACTGAGCACCTCGGCCGAGGAACAAGGTATGGTGCTTCTCTGCAAATAGCTCGGAAATCTTCTCTACATGCTTATCCATGGCAAGCGCTTCATCAAGACGCGCGGGCAAACGGCGAAGCTCTTCCACCAATTCAGCCTCAACGCCAGCCTCAAGACGGTTTTGAACACGGCCCAACGACAGCGTAAGCAGCAGCAGCGCAACCAGCTGAGTCGTGAACGCCTTGGTAGAAGCAACCCCGATCTCAGGGCCCGCCTGTGTCAGTAAGATCAGGTCCGACTCACGTACCAGCGAGCTGGTCGCAACGTTACAAATTGCAAGACTGCCCAAATAGCCCAGCGGCTTGGCATTTCTAAGCGCAGCCAAGGTATCCGCTGTCTCCCCTGATTGGGAGATGGTCACAAACAGCGTGTCAGCCTGTACCGCTACGCGCCGATAGCGGAACTCACTTGCCACCTCTACCTGGCAAGGGATACCCGTAAGCCCTTCCAGCCAATAGCGCGCCACCATACCGGCATGAAAACTTGTGCCGCAGGCAACGATCTGAATATTCCTGACACGCCCAAACAGGTCTGTTGCCTGAGGACCGAATGCCTCGGTCACCACACGGTCTAGACCTAACCGCCCTTCCAGGGTGCGCTGAACCACAGCAGGCTGCTCGTGAATTTCCTTGAGCATGAAGTGGCGGAACGAGCCTTTGTCAGCGGCTTCGGCCCCCTCGGTAAACTGAACAACTTCACGTGTTACCGGTTCACCGTCCACCGACCACAGCGAGACGCCATTCAGACGAATCTCTGCAATGTCGCCTTCTTCCAAGTAGATAAAACGATCCGTTACCTGCCGGAGCGCCAACTGGTCCGACGCCAGGTAGTTTTCCCCAATACCTAGGCCGATCACCAGGGGGCTGCCGCTTCTGGCAGCAACCAGACGATCAGGCTGGTCGATATTCATGACCGCTACACCGTAGGCACCATGCAGCTCTTTCACCGCTGCCTTCAGCGCATGCGTGATATCACCGGTTTCCTTCAGCTTGTGATGCAGAAGATGAACGATGACTTCGGTATCGGTCTGGGAGGTAAAGACATAACCGAGCCCCTTTAACCACTCGCGCAGGGGTTCATGGTTTTCAATGATCCCATTGTGGACCACTGCAATCTGACCATGGGAGAAATGAGGATGGGCATTCGCTTCAGTTGGCGCACCATGTGTGGCCCAGCGGGTATGGGCAATACCGAGGCGACCTGTCAGGCCTTCACTGTTAAGCGCGCTAGCCAGCTCGCTGACCTTGCCGGGGCGACGAATGCGCTCAAGGGTCTGCTGCGCCGTCAGTACGGCAAGACCTGCGCTGTCATACCCTCGGTATTCAAGGCGCTTGAGCCCTTCAACGAGGATAGCGGTGATATTACGCTCAGCAATGGCGCCTACGATGCCACACATGGAAAACTCCTAAACAAGCGATGCATATGAATGCTTCGTTCAAATTTTAAAGAGTGGCTGTGGATATTTGATGGAGATCATTTATCCACAGCCACACAAACGACAGTAATGCCCCGTTGTTCCAATTGGTGTCTGGCTTCATCAGGGAAACGCTCATCAGTCACAAGCGTGTGAATGTTCGACCAGGGCAGTTCCAGGTTGGGAATACGTCGACCAGCCTTGTCCCCTTCTGCCATAACGATAACTTCTCGGGCCACTTCAGCCATTACACGCGACAAGCCCAATAATTCATTGAACGTTGTCGTGCCCCGTTCAAGATCCAATCCGTCAGCACCAATGAATAGCTGATCGAAGTCGTAAGAGCGCAAGACCTGCTCAGCCACTTGCCCTTGAAAGGATTCCGAATGAGGGTCCCAGGTCCCGCCAGTCATTAACAAAACCGGCTCATGCTCAAGTTCACGCAAGGCATTGGCGATATGAAGCGAGTTGGTCATCACAACCAGACCTGCTTTGTTTTCCAATTCGGGAATAAGCGCAGCGGTCGTGCTGCCACTGTCAATAATGACCCGGGCATGTTCGCGGATACGTGAAGAGGCAGCCCGTGCAATGGCCTGCTTATACGGTGAGGGCGTTTGAGCAAGATCACTCAGAAGCTCATGGGGGATCGAAACGGCGCCACCGTATCGGCGTAGTAAAAGACCATTCTTTTCGAGCGCGGCCAAATCCTTTCGAATCGTAACTTCCGAGGTGGCAAACAGTTTGGTCAACTCATCAACTGTCACCTCGCCCTGATCATTCAAGCGGGCAAGAATGTCGTGGCGACGTTGTGGAGTGTTGCGCTTGGCCATAAGTTTCGATTCGAAATTTATATACTTCGAATCAAAACCTTTAACGGATAAAAAGTCAACCCAGAATGAAAAAGGCTGTGAGCATTTCACAGCCTTTTGGGTTACTTCTTCTTGAGAGGACGTTGCCAATCAGGCTTGTTAACCTGTCTTGCCCTACCCAGTGCCAGCGTCTGCGCAGGCACGTTTTCCGTAATGGTAGAACCTGCAGCCGTAGTTGCTCCATCGCCTAACGTGACTGGTGCTACCAACGAACTGTTGGAGCCAATGAAGACATCATCGCCAATCTCAGTTCTGTATTTGTTGGCACCATCATAGTTGCAGGTAATGGTGCCGGCGCCTACGTTACAGTTCTTTCCTAGAACAGCATCACCCAGATAAGACAGATGCCCCGCCTTGCTGCCTTCATTAAGATGAGCGTTTTTCAACTCAACGAAGTTACCTACATGAACCCTGGCTTCCAGAACAGAACCGGGACGTAGCCGAGCAAAGGGACCTACATCGGCACCCTCACCCACTACTGCGCCATCCAGATGACTGTTGGCCTTGATAACCGCCCCGCGTTTCAACGTGCTGTTGTGGATAACACAGTTGGGCCCAATTTCGACGTTGTCTTCGATAACCACCGTGCCACTCAGAATAACATTGATATCAATGGTGACATCACGGCCAGTCTGGACCTGCCCACGCAGATCAAATCGTGTCGGATCCAGTAGTGTTACACCTTGCGTCATGAGCGCTTGCGCAGCGCGCCATTGATAGTGTCGCTCAAGATCAGCCAACTGTTTTCTGTCATTGGCTCCCTGAACTTCCATAGCATCGTCTGGCTGAGCCGTTGCAACGCGCAAGCCATCGGATACTGCCATTGCGATGACATCCGTCAGGTAATACTCCCCTTGTGCATTGCTGTTGGAAAGTCTACCGAGCCACTCTCCCAACCGCTCGCCCGGAACGGCCAGAATACCGGTATTACCTTCGCGGATTGCCTTCTGCGTTGCATCGGCATCCTTATGCTCAACAATTGCATACACCTCACCGAGGTTATTCCGAAGGATACGTCCATAACCCGTGGGATCTGCCAGTTCTACAGTCAACAATGCCAGCTGCTGAACGCTAACCTGCTCTAGCAGGCGCTCAAGCGTAGACGTCTCAATCAGCGGAACATCGCCATACAGGATCAGTACCCGCTCCGCCGACAGATGGGGAAGCGCCTGGGCGACAGCATGGCCTGTACCCAACTGCTCCTGCTGAACGACGAAGTTGAGGTCATCTGCTGCCAGATGCTGCTTGACGGTTTCGGCTCCATGGCCGATCACTACATGGATCTTTTGCGGAGTCAGTTCGCGGGCGCGATCGATCACGTGTCCCAGCATGGCCTTCCCGGCAATCGGATGAAGAACCTTGGGCAGGGCGGAGCGCATACGGGTGCCTTGCCCCGCAGCAAGAATGACAATTTCAAGGGACATGTTTACGCCTCGATAGGGCCGTTAAGCCGTTAGACACGGATAAAGAGTCTCAGAAGAGAAACGGGCTCAGCAAGTGCTCACGGCCAGAAATGAAAAGGGGTAGCCGAAGCTACCCCTTTCATATACCCGAAGCGTATTGCTTCAGCGCTTGGCCTTGTTGCGTAGCTGCTGAATGGTACGCAGCTGAGCTGCGGCTTCAGCCAACTGTGCAGAGGCAGCGCTGTAATCGAAGTTCGAGCCTTTCTCGCTCAGCGTCTTCTCAGCCAGCTTCATGGCTTCCTGAGCAGCCGCTTCATCAAGATCGCTCGCCCGGCTGGCAATATCTGCCAACACTTCGACGACATTCGGCTGGACTTCGAGGAAACCACCAGAGATATAAAACACCTCTTCCTCGCCGCCCTGCTTGATCAGGCGAATCGGGCCAGGCATGAGATCAGTCAACAGCGGAGCATGGCCGGGAGAAATACCCAGATCCCCCAGGTTACCGTGGGCGATCACCATCTCCACCGCTCCGGAGAAGATGGCTCCTTCCGCGCTGACGATATCGCATTGGACTGTCTTGGCCATATGCATGCCTCGTAAGGCGCCCGTTTCCGGGCGCACGGATTACAGTTTCTTCGCTTTTTCGATAGCTTCGTCGATGCTGCCAACCATGTAGAATGCCTGCTCAGGCAAATGGTCGTAGTCACCTTTCAGAATGCCGCCGAAACCAGCGATGGTGTCCTTGAGCGAAACGTATTTACCTGGCGCACCGGTAAATACTTCTGCCACGAAGAACGGCTGGGACAGGAAGCGCTGGATCTTACGAGCACGGGATACCAACTGCTTGTCCGCTTCGGACAGTTCGTCCATACCCAGAATCGCAATGATGTCCTTCAGCTCCTTGTAGCGCTGCAGAACATACTGAACGCCGCGAGCAACGTCATAGTGCTCCTGACCGATCACCAGCGGATCAAGCTGGCGAGAAGTAGAGTCCAGCGGATCCACAGCTGGGTAGATACCCAGGGAAGCGATGTCACGGGACAGTACGACGGTTGCGTCCAGGTGAGCGAACGTGGTCGCAGGGGACGGGTCAGTCAAGTCATCCGCAGGTACGTATACAGCCTGGATGGATGTAATCGAACCGGTTTTGGTGGAGGTAATACGCTCCTGAAGAACGCCCATCTCCTCAGCCAGCGTCGGCTGATAACCTACTGCGGAAGGCATACGGCCCAGCAGAGCGGATACTTCCGTACCGGCCAGGGTGTAACGGTAGATGTTGTCGATGAACAACAGCACGTCACGGCCTTCGTCACGGAACTTTTCGGCCATGGTCAGGCCAGTCAGGGCCACGCGCAGACGGTTGCCCGGCGGCTCGTTCATCTGACCGTAAACCAGGGCTACCTTGTCCAGAACGTTGGAATCCTTCATCTCGTGGTAGAAGTCGTTACCCTCACGAGTACGCTCACCCACGCCTGCGAACACGGAATAGCCGCTGTGCTCGATGGCGATGTTACGGATCAGTTCCATCATGTTAACGGTCTTGCCTACACCGGCACCACCGAACAGACCAACCTTACCACCCTTCGCGAACGGGCAAACCAGGTCAATAACCTTGATGCCTGTTTCCAGCAGCTCGTTGCTACCGGACTGATCAGCATAGGACGGTGCCTTGCGGTGGATTTCCCAACGCTCTTCTTCACCGATGGGGCCCGCCTCGTCGATCGGGTTACCCAGAACGTCCATGATACGGCCCAGCGTCTTCACGCCTACCGGTACCTTGATCGCTTCACCAGTGTTGTTAACGTCCAGACCACGCTTCAGACCCTCGGTAGAGCCCATCGCAATGGAACGAACAATGCCGTCGCCCAGCTGCTGCTGAACTTCCAGCGTAGTTTCCACGCCCTGCACTTTCAGAGCGTCATAAACTTTCGGTACGGAATCGCGTGGGAATTCCACGTCGATTACGGCGCCGATGATTTGTACGATACGTCCGCTACTCATTTCGCGTTCCTCGAAGAATTAGAACCAGTCCGTCAAACCGCAGCGGCGCCGCCGACGATTTCCGAAATTTCCTGCGTAATCGCTGCCTGGCGTGCCTTGTTGTAGATCAGCTGCAGTTCGCTGATGATCTCGCCCGCGTTATCCGTAGCGTTCTTCATCGCGATCATCCGCGCCGCTTGTTCACAAGCGCTGTTTTCTACAACTGCCTGATACACCTGGGATTCCACGTAACGCACCAAGAGGCCGTCCAGCAACGTCTTGGCATCTGGTTCGTAGAGGTAGTCCCAATGCTTTTGCAGGCTGGTGTTCTGCTCAGCCACCAACGGAACCAGCTGCTCGATTGTCGGCTTCTGGACCATGGTGTTGACGAACTTGTTGGACACTACGTACAGGCGATCAATACGGCCATTCAGGTAAGCGTCGAGCATGACCTTGATACTACCGATCAGGTCGTTGATCGAAGGCTCTTCACCCAAATGGCTGATGGCTGCGACTACATTACCGCCGTAGCTGCGGAAGAAGGACGCACCCTTGCTGCCAATCACACCGAGATCGACTTCAGCATTGCGATCGCGTTGCTCTGCCATGTCGCGAATCAGCGTCTTGAACAGGTTGATGTTCAAGCCGCCCGCCAGACCACGGTCGGAGCTGACCACGATATAGCCCACGCGCTTTACCGGACGCTCCACCATAAACGGATGGCGATATTCCGGGTTCGCATTGGCCAAGTGGCCGATCACAGCACGAATACGCTCAGCGTAAGGCTTGCTGGCAGCCATGCGCGTCTGAGCTTTGCGCATCTTGCTGACAGCTACCTTTTCCATGGCGCTGGTGATCTTCTGTGTGCTTTTGATGCTCGCGATTTTACCGCGAATCTCTTTTGCGCCTGCCATGTAACACCTATCGGGTTAGCAAGCGGGAGCGCTTGACGCTCCCGCCTGGGCTTACCAGGTTTGAGTGGCCTTGAACTTCTCGAGACCGGCCTTGATGCCAGAATCGATTTCGTCGTTGAAGTCGCCCTTCTCGTTGATCTTGGCCATCAGTGCGGCGTGATCACGGTTGAAGTACGAAATCAGGGCCTGCTCGAAGCTGCCAATCTTGTCCAGCGGGATATCCGACAGGAAGCCACGCTCGGCGGCGTACAGCGACAGAGCCATCTCGGCGATGGACATCGGTGCATACTGCTTCTGCTTCATCAGCTCGGTAACACGCTGACCATGCTCAAGCTGCTTACGTGTTGCTTCGTCCAGGTCAGAAGCAAACTGGGCAAATGCTGCCAGTTCACGGTACTGAGCCAGTGCGGTACGGATACCACCGGACAGCTTCTTGATAATCTTGGTCTGAGCGGCACCACCCACACGGGATACGGAAATACCTGCGTTGACCGCAGGACGAATACCCGAGTTGAACAGACTGGTTTCCAGGAAGATCTGGCCGTCGGTAATCGAAATTACGTTGGTCGGAACGAACGCGGAAACGTCACCTGCCTGAGTCTCGATCAGCGGCAGAGCAGTCAAGGAACCTGTCTTACCGGTAACGGCGCCCTTGGTGAACTGTTCTACATACTCTTCGGATACGCGAGAAGCACGCTCCAGCAGACGGCTGTGTAGATAGAACACGTCGCCTGGGTAAGCTTCACGGCCCGGCGGACGACGCAGCAGCAGGGAAATCTGGCGGTAAGCTACAGCCTGCTTGGACAGATCGTCATAAACGATCAGTGCATCTTCACCGCGGTCACGGAAGTATTCACCCATGGTGCAGCCGGCATAGGGAGCCAGGAACTGCAGGGCTGCGGACTCAGAGGCACTGGCAGCTACCACGATGGTGTTCTGCAGTGCGCCGTGCTCTTCCAGCTTGCGTACGACGTTGGCAATGGTCGACTGCTTCTGACCGATGGCAACATAGACGCAACGAATGCCACTGTTGCGCTGGTTGATGATCGCATCCACCGCCATGGCAGTTTTACCTACCTGACGGTCACCGATGATCAGCTCACGCTGGCCACGGCCAACGGGGATCATGGCGTCAACGGCCTTGTAACCAGTCTGTACAGGCTGGTCTACCGACTTACGCCAGATTACACCCGGAGCGACTTTTTCAACCGCGTCGGTTTCTTTGGCGTTGATCGGGCCTTTGCCATCGATCGGATTACCCAGGGCATCAACAACGCGACCCAGAAGCTCCGGACCAACCGGTACTTCAAGGATACGGCCGGTGCACTTGGCACTCATGCCTTCAGCCAGGCCCAGGTAATTACCCAGAACCACGGCACCTACGGAGTCCTGCTCCAGGTTCAGTGCCATGCCGTAGACGCCGCCCGGGAACTCAATCATTTCCCCGTACATAACGTCGGCCAGACCAAAGATGCGCACGATACCGTCAGAAACACTGACGATAGTACCTTCGTTGCGCGGTTGCGAAGAGACATCGAGTTTCTCGATGCGGCTCTTGATGATTTCACTAATTTCGGAAGGATTGAGTTGCTGCATGCTACTGCCCCTTCAAACTCAAGGTTTCAACGCTTCGGCCAGTTGCGCGAGCTTGCCGCGAACGGAGCCATCGATTACCAAGTCGCCGGCGCGAATTACCACACCACCGATCAGGCTTGCATCCTCGGATGCATGAAGTCGCACATCGCGACCGAGCCTTGCGCTGAGAGCCTTGGCGAGTTTGTCTTGCTGTTCGTCGCTCAAAGCGAAAGCACTGGTGACTTCCGCCTCGATGGATCTTTCCTGCTCGGCCTTGAACTCTTCGTAGAGTTCAGCAATGGTCGGCATCAGGTCGATCCGGTTGTTTTCTGCCACGGTCCGAACAAAGTTCTGGGCCTGCACATCCAGCTGATCGCCGCACACGTCAATGAGCAGCTTGGCCTTGGCGTCCGCGGTCAACTGCGGTTGCTGAAGCAGCTGGCGCACGGTCCCATCCAGAGTTACCGCGGCGAGCAGTCTCAGCTCCTCGGACCATTTGGTCAGATTCTGCTGAGACTGTGCGAACTCGAAAGCTGCCTTGGCATATGGCCGGGCCAGCGTGTTCAGTTCTGCCATGATGGCCTCGCTTAGATTTCCGCAGCCAGTCGGTCGACCAACTGTGCGTGGGCTTGGGGATCAATCGTTTTGCCCAGGATCTTCTCTGCACCAGCGACAGCCAGAAGGCCGACCTGTGCACGCAGAGCTTCCTTGGCGCTATTGATTTCCCGGTCGATTTCAGCCTGAGCCTGCTCTTTCAGACGATCGCCTTCAGCACGGGCCTTGACCTGCGCTTCTTCGATGATCTGGGTAGCACGCTTGTTAGCTTGCTCGATGATTTCAGCTGCCTGGCCTTTCGCTTCGCTCAGTTTCTGGGTGGCTTGTTCCTGAGCCAATTCCAGGTCACGAGCCGCGCGGTTGGCAGCGTCCAGGCCGTCAGCAATCTTCTTTTCACGCTCACGCAAAGCCGCGATGACCGGAGGCCACACGAACTTCATGCAGAACAGCACGAAGATAAAGAAGGCAACGGACTGGCCAATCAGGGTTGCATTAATGTTCACGCCAACACCTCGCTCGTTCGTTGTCTGTCAATCATACGAATCATTGATTCGAGTGATTAACCAGCGATCTGACCAACGAAGGGGTTAGCGAAGGTGAAGAACAGGGCGATACCAACACCGATCATGGTTACGGCGTCGAGCAGACCCGCTACGATGAACATTTTCACCTGCAGCATCGGAACAAGTTCCGGCTGACGGGCAGCGCCTTCCAGGAACTTGCCGCCCAACAGGCCGAAGCCAATGGCAGTACCCAGTGCGCCCAGACCAATCAGCAGTGCTACGGCGATAGCGGTCAGTCCAACTACAGTTTCCATTTTTCCTCCCGACTTTTAAGTCGTCTTGGTTAAGGTTGAAGCAAAAAATTGTTATTCCCCATTGCCCTCACGGGCATCCTCCCCTTTCGGAGAGGATCATCAAGTGCTCTAGCTCTTAATGACTTTCTTCATGCGCCATCGACATATAGACGATGGTCAGCATCATGAAGATGAAGGCCTGCAAGGTAATGATCAGGATGTGGAAGACCGCCCACGCCCACTGCAGGACAATACCTAGACCACCCAGCGCCAGACCGTTGGCGAACATCATGGCGATCAGGATAAAGATCAGCTCACCGGCATACATATTGCCGAAGAGTCGCAAGGCCAAGGAAACGGGACGCGCCACCAGCGTTACGAACTCGAGCAGGAAGTTGATCGGAATCAGGATGATCTGAACCAGCATGTTCTTGCTATGGAACGGATGCAGAGTCAGCTCGCCCAGGAAACCACCAATTCCTTTTACCTTGATGCTATAGAAGATCAACAGGGCAAATACGGACAAGGCCATACCAATAGTAGCATTCGGGTCGGTAGTCGGAACCACACGGAAATATGTGTGCTCACCACCTATCAGGCCAGCCAGGGACGGCAACCAGTCAACCGGCACCAAGTCCATGAGGTTCATCAGGAAGATCCAGACGAAAATCGTCAGTGCCAGAGGCGCGATCAGCGGATTACGGCCATGGAAGGTGTCACGGACACTGCTGTCGACGAACTCGATAATGACTTCGACGAAATTTTGCAATTTACCGGGCTGGCCACTGGTTGCCTTGACCGCTACGGCACGGAAAATGCAAATAAAAATCAGGCCTAGAACGACCGACCAACCCAGAGTATCCAGGTGGAAGGCCCAAAAGCCCATTTCTTTCGCTTCTTGAGGGGTGTGGGCGAAACTCCAACCATTTGCCGGATGCAGACCATAGGTCAGATTCTGCAAGTGGTGCTGGATGTAACCCGAAGCGGATTCTGCTGCCATGTTTGCCTCGAACGCTTTAAGGTCTAGAAGATCGTTTGACAAGTAGGGGAGCGCATCCATTGACAAAAAGCGTCAATAGATAGACACCAAACAACGCCATTGGCATGAGTGGCTTTATCCCCGCAAACGCCACTGTAAAAAGCAGTGCCGTCAAAATTAGTTTTCCTGCTTCTCCCGCATAGAATGATCGAACTATGTCGCGAGCAGCTCGGGCGCCCGAATAACGGAACGCTTTATAAGAGAAATATGTATTGGGCAACCAGGCGATTAAACCACCCATCAAACCAGAATAAGCAGCGACCCTACCAACGAAGCAAAACAAAAATAACGCTGCACATATCGTGACGGCCAGTTGGACGAGCAGCAGGTTAAATGCTGGCTGACGGTGAAAAGGCAGGCGTTTGGGCGTGCGATCAACCATCGCGCTCGAAGTCCTCTGGCGTCGGCTTATTATTTAAGCCTTGGCATACTTTGTGCCGACGTAAAGCGCGCAGAGTATAGGAGTCTGCACGCGCCCATTCAAGCCATGCGGTAGTCTTTACGACTATTCGCTACCATTAGAATATTAGCGAATGTGAGCAAGAACGCCCTGCAGCTCATCAAGTGAGCTGTAGCGGATCACCAGCTGCCCCTTTCCCTTCTGCCCGTGGCGGATCTGTACGGGAGCGCCCAGACGCTCTGCCAGCCGTTGTTCCAGACGCATGATATCAGGATCAGCCTTTTCTGGAGGCTCAACTGCTTCTTTCTTATTCAACCATTGTCTTACTAAGGCTTCTGTCTGACGCACGGTCAATCCATGTGCGACAACATGACGCGCCCCCTCGACCTGTTTTGAGGCTGGCAAGCCCAACAATGCCCTGGCATGGCCCATTTCCAGGTCACCATGCGCCAACATGGTCTTGATCTCTTCAGGCAACGCTATCAGTCGAAGTAGGTTAGCCACACTGACGCGTGATTTGCCCACTGCATCGGCCACCTGCTGCTGCGTTAGCTGAAATTCCTGCTGCAGCCGCTGAAGGGCCATGGCCTCTTCTATCGGACTTAGGTTTTCACGCTGGATATTCTCGATCAACGCCATCGCAATGGCGGCTTCGTCAGGAATGTTTCTGACCAATGTTGGGATACGCTCAAGCCCTGCCTGCTGGCAGGCACGCCAGCGACGCTCTCCAGCAATAATCTCATAGCGATTGTCAGCAATGGGACGTACCACGATCGGCTGCATCAAGCCTTGGGCGCGAATCGACCTGGCAAGCTCTTCGAGCGCGACCGGGTCCATGTCACGGCGTGGTTGGTACTTGCCGCGCTGGATAATATCCAACGGCAGATGCTGCAACTCACGCTGGTCGGCCTTGACTGCTTCTTCCTGCAGTACGCTAGCCGTAGCCCCGCTCAGCAGCGCATCCAGACCGCGGCCCAGTCCCCTTTTCTTGACAGCCATGTGTATTCCTTAAGCGATTGCTTTTGCAGCTTTGCGCTGCCGACGAGCCAGTTCGTTTGCCAAGGCCAGGTAGGCTGCAGCCCCTGTTGACGCCTTGTCGTAAGTCAACGCGGGCATACCATGACTGGGAGCCTCGGCAAGACGCACGTTGCGCGGGATAACCGTATCGTACAGCGTATCGCCAAAATGCGCCTTGAGCTGGGCGGCTACGTCGTTCGCCAGATTGATACGCGGGTCGTACATCGTGCGCAGCACACCTTCGATCCTCAGGCCTGGATTCAGAGCCTGTCCGATGCGCTGGATGCTACCGATCAGGTCAGTCAGCCCTTCAAGTGCGAAATATTCGCACTGCATGGGAATGATAACTCCATCCGAAGCGACTAGGCCGTTGATGGTCAGCATCGACAATGACGGCGGGCAGTCAATCAGTACGTAATCGTAATTTTCCCGAATCGGCGCCAGCGCTTCACGCAAGCGGCTCTCGCGCTTGCTCATATCCAGAAGCTCAATTTCGGCAGCCGTCACATCACGGTTTGACGGTAGCAACTGGTAACCACCATGCTCGGAAAACTGCATGGCTTCGATGAGATCACACTGTCCGATCAGCACATCCAGAACCGAATGTTCCAGATTGTGCTTATCCACACCGCTTCCCATGGTCGCGTTGCCTTGTGGATCGAGATCGATCAACAGTACCCGACGTCGGGTAGCAACGAGCGAAGCAGCCAGATTGATGCAGGTCGTAGTTTTCCCCACCCCGCCTTTCTGGTTGGCTATCGCAAAAACCTTGGCCATGAGCCGCTTTACCCCTCTTCAACAATGCGGCGCAGTATCAATAGATGCCGCTGCCCTTGGCAACCTGGAACCTGCAAGGCGTGTTCTGCTTCAACCTTAAAATCCGTTGGCAACGCTGCAAGCTCATCCTCAGGATGCAATCCTTTCATGGCGAGCCATTGTGTCAATGAATCGCCCAGATGTCGTGTCCAGTTTGTAAAATCAGCGAGCGAGCTGAACGCTCGAGACACAATCCCGGTGAAACGATAGTCAGGCGTGAATTCTTCTACACGGCTGTGGATAACCTGAAGGTTATCCAAGCCGAGCTCAATTTTTGCCTGCGTGAGAAAACGTGTTTTCTTACCGTTGCTGTCCAGAACAGTAAAAGTGCTTTCCGGGAACAGGATGGATAGCGGGACTCCCGGCATACCCCCACCACTGCCCACATCCAGCCATCGACCAGCACTGATATGGGGGACAACACTTAAACTATCAAGCAAGTGACGTGAAACCATTTCATCTGGATCACGGACTGCCGTCAGGTTATAGGCTTTATTCCACTTTTGCAGCAGGCCCATGTAGGCCAGCAATTTCTCAACCTGTTCATCAGACAGCTCGACACCTAGAGACTTAGCTCCTGAGCGAAGCTCCTCGCCGTAACGAATCATTCCTTCCAACATCAAGCCATCTGCTCCAGCTGGCGTCCGGCCGAACGCTTTTTCAGGTAAATCATCAAAAGGGAAATGGCTGCAGGCGTTACACCGGGAATCCGCGAAGCCTGCCCAAGTGTTTCCGGGCGGCCCTGGCTCAGCTTGTGCTGAATTTCCTTCGACAAACCGGATATGGCGGTGTAATCCAGATCCGCCGGTAGACGAATGCTTTCACTGCTGCGCAGCCGCTCGATTTCGTCCTGCTGACGCTCGATGTAACCTGCGTATTTGGTCTTGATCTCTACCTGCTCGGCAACCTGCGCGTCTTCGATTATACCGCCGGTTACCTCCATCAAGCCGACATAGTCGATTTCCGGACGGCTCAGAAGATTTTGCAGATTGTACTCATGGGTCAGCGGTGTACCAAAGCGCTCAGCAATGGCATCACCTTGTACAGTCCCTGGACGCACCCAAGTACTCTTCAAGCGCTGCTCCTCAAGGGTGATGCGCTCACGCTTCAGGCAGAACGCCTTCCAACGAGCATCGTCTATCAGACCGAGCTGTCGGCCTTGCTCGGTCAGTCGCAGATCCGCATTGTCTTCACGCAGAATCAGTCGATACTCCGCACGGGAGGTAAACATCCGATACGGTTCCTGCGTCCCCAGCGTGATCAAATCATCGACCAACACACCCAAGTAAGCTTCGTCACGACGTGGACACCAGCTGTCCTTGCCCTGTGCACGCAAGGCTGCGTTGGCACCTGCCAGTAGCCCCTGGGCGCCAGCTTCCTCGTATCCTGTCGTTCCGTTGATCTGACCTGCAAAGAAGAGTCCACCAATGACCTTGGTTTCCAGGCTGTATTTCAGATCACGCGGGTCGAAAAAGTCATATTCGATGGCATAACCGGGACGCAGGATGTGGGCATTTTCCATACCCCGCATCGACCGCACCAACTCCAGCTGAACATCGAAGGGCAAGGATGTGGAAATGCCATTGGGATACAACTCGTGAGTTGTCAGTCCTTCAGGCTCCAGGAAAACCTGATGGCTGTCCTTGTCCGCGAAACGGTGGATCTTGTCTTCGATCGATGGACAGTAGCGTGGGCCAATCCCTTCGATAACGCCTGAATACATCGGCGAGCGATCAAGATTGTTGCGGATGATGTCATGGGTCCGACTGTTGGTATGAGTTATCCAACAGCTAACCTGCTGAGGATGCTCATCCACTGATCCCATGAATGACATTACGGGCAGAGGTTTATCCCCAGGCTGCTCCGTCATGACTGAGAAATCCACTGTACGACCGTCAATGCGTGGAGGTGTGCCGGTTTTCAACCGCGATACACGCAGTGGCTGCTCACGAAGCCGTGTAGACAATGCATTGGCAGGTGGATCCCCTGCCCGACCGCCTGAGTAATTCTGCAGGCCTATGTGGATAAGCCCACCCAGAAAGGTGCCTGTGGTCAACACAACGTTATCCCCAAGGAAACGTAGACCCATCTGGGTAACGACGCCTCTGACCTGATCCTGTTCAACAATCAAGTCGTCACAGGCCTGCTGAAATATCCACAGGTTAGGCTGATTTTCCAGCATATAGCGGATTGCAGCCTTGTAGAGGACGCGATCGGCTTGAGCGCGCGTTGCACGCACCGCAGGGCCTTTACGGCTATTGAGTATCCGGAACTGGATGCCTGCTTTGTCGGTAGCCGAAGCCATCGCACCGCCCAAGGCATCGATCTCCTTGACTAGATGGCTCTTGCCGATACCACCAATAGCCGGGTTGCAGCTCATCTGCCCCAATGTTTCAACATTGTGGGTCAGCAATAAAGTTTTGACACCCATGCGTGCAGCAGCAAGTGCAGCTTCGGTGCCGGCATGGCCGCCGCCGACCACTATGACGTCAAAACGGGAAGGGAAATCCACCACGCACCTCGTGCCTGTTTGGTTAGGGGATTAGGGAAGGCGCAGAAGTATAAGGGCTCCTCTGCTCTCTATGAAGTCCTTTTGAACAAAAAATGATCAACTGCAGACTTGGTGGCATCAGGTAATAGAAATAATAAGGAAGAAATATATAAAAGCTTGTTAATGCGATTATGTATGGTGAGCCTCTTTTCTGTGGATAACGTGCGTTTGCCTTTACCCACAGGGCGTTACAGCCAATGATAAGTCAGAGGAGAACCTGTCACTCTCCTTATCGAAAGCTCGTGAGTAGCTGTGGATAATTAGGAAGGTTACCAACAGCCCCTTTTCAGAACAGCTTAAGTCCTAACTTCTGCCCAGACCTCAGCTAGGGTTATCAACAGGCAAAAAAAAGCCCCATCGGGTAATCCCGTGGGGCTTCTTGAATCGATGAAATGCGGCTATTTGCCGATGCAAAAGCTGGAGAAGATCCTGCCCAGCAGATCATCGGAACTGAACGCTCCTGTAATCTCGCCCAATGCTTGCTGCGCCACTCTCAGGTCTTCCGCCAAGAGCTCCCCAGAGCCATTCACTACGAGTTGCTGGTGCCCGTGCTCCAGATAATGACGGGCTGTGTGTAACGCTTCGAGATGACGTTGGCGTGCGCTAAAACTGCTTTCGGCAGTCTGCTCAAATCCAACGCAGGCTTTAAGGTGCTCTCGAAGATGCTCGATGCCCTCACCCGTCATTGCACTAAGGCTTAAGGTATGAATACCTTCTGAGGTTTCCTGAAGCACGATAGGTTCACCCGAAAGATCAGCTTTGTTTCGGATGACTGTTACTTTGTTTTGATCAGGTCGCTGTGACAGAAACTCTGGCCAAAGTGCATCGGGATTCCGAGCCTCGGGTGCCGTGGAATCTACCACCAGCAGTATCCGGTCAGCGCTCTCAATAGCACTCAGGGCGCGCTGTACGCCGATCTTCTCAACCCGATCGGTAGTGTCCCGTAATCCCGCCGTGTCGATGACATGTAATGGCATACCGTCGATATGGATGTGCTCGCGTAAGACATCGCGGGTCGTGCCTGCAATGTCCGTCACAATGGCTGCTTCATGGCCTGCCAGCGCGTTGAGAAGACTCGATTTTCCTGCGTTGGGTCGTCCAGCAATCACCACCGTCATGCCATCGCGTAACAGTGCGCCACGACCGGCTTCTTTTTCCACCTGCGCCAGTTCCTGGCGCACACCGTTAAGCAGGCCCAGCACATGGCCATCCGCCAGAAAGTCGATTTCCTCTTCGGGAAAGTCGATGGCTGCCTCCACGTAAATCCGTAACTGGATCAGTTGTTCCGTCAGGCTTTCTACTCGCTTGGAGAATGCCCCTTGCAATGAACGTAGCGCATTACGGGCAGCTTGCTCGGAACTCGCCTCGATGAGGTCGGCGATAGCTTCTGCCTGGGCAAGGTCCAGCTTATCGTTGAGAAAGGCTCGTTCGCTGAACTCTCCCGGACGGGCTGAACGCGCACCTACCGCAATGACAGCCTTGAGCAGTAAATCCAGAACGACAGGACCGCCATGACCTTGAAGCTCAAGAACGTCCTCGCCTGTAAAAGAGTGGGGTCCTGGGAAGAACAAGGCGATTCCCTCATCAAGGGTAAGACCGGCGCTATCCCTGAAGGGGCCATAATGAGCATGGCGAGGTGTTAAAGAGCCACCACAGATTATTTCTGCGATGGTTCTTACCGCAGGTCCGGAAACCCTGACAATACCTACCCCACCTCGGCCTGTGGCTGTAGCGATGGCAGCAATGGTGTCTTGAATCGGATTCATTTTTCATTCTCCAGAATGCACAACGCCCCTCGAAAGGGGCGCTGTGTAAAGCGTAAGGCTATCAGGCCGGTTTGGCAGTGCCATTGATCCGACGATTGATATACCACTGCTGCGCGATCGACAGGCAGTTGTTCACGATCCAGTACAGCACCAAGCCAGACGGGAACCACAGGAAGAAGAAGGTAAAGATAATGGGCATCATCTTCATCATCTTGGCCTGCATGGGGTCCGGAGGCGTGGGGTTCAACATTTGCTGAACCAGCATGGTACCGCCCATAAGGATCGGCAGGATGAAGAAAGGATCCTTGGACGAAAGGTCAGTGATCCAGAACATCCAGGGGGACTGGCGCATTTCCACGCTCTCCAGTAGAACCCAGTACAAGGCCAGGAATACCGGCATCTGTACGAGGATCGGCAGGCAGCCACCCAGCGGATTGATCTTCTCCTTGCGGTACAGCTCCATCATCGCCTGGGACATCTTCTGGC
Source organism: Pseudomonas sp. LTJR-52 (assembly GCF_003691465.1). NCBI lineage: Bacteria > Pseudomonadati > Pseudomonadota > Gammaproteobacteria > Pseudomonadales > Pseudomonadaceae > Pseudomonas > Pseudomonas sp. LTJR-52. The sequence continues at coordinate 400,801 of NZ_CP033105.1, read as the reverse complement.
GATCATCACCATACTGTTCCTTCAACGCCTGAAGACGCGGAGAAACTGCACGCATGCGAGCCATGGAACGATAGCTGGCTGCAGAAAGCGGGAAGAAAATAGCCTTGATGATGATAGTCAATACGATGATCGACCATCCCCAGTTTCCAAGGATGCTGTGGATATGTTGCAGCAGCCAGAAGATCGGCTGGGCAATGAACCACAGGAAACCATAGTCGACGGTCAATTCAAGACCTGGGGACAACTCCTTCAGATATTCCTGCAGCTTCGGACCGGCATAAAGGGTTGCCGATGTTTCTGCCTGGGTACCCGGTGCTACGCTAAGCTGCGGACCGGTAAAGCCCACCAGATAATTGCCCTGACTGTCCTTGCGACCCTGGATCTGGTGCTGCTCATCCTTGTTGGGTACCCAAGCCGTCACGAAGTAGTGCTGCAACCAGGCGACCCAACCGCCCTTGGCCGTTTCCTGCAGAGCCTGCTTGTCGATATCTTTCATCGACACCTTGCGATATTGCTCCTCCGGCGTCCCGACAGCAGCGCCCAAGTAAGTCGAAACCCCTGTGGCTGTTGTGGAAGATGGATCACCACTGGAGTCACGCTTCAGCTGTGCATAGAAAATACCATTCCAGTTCTGGCTGCTCTGGTTGTCGATGACATAGCTGACCTGCACCTGATAGGCATTGGGGTTGATGCAGGAAATTTTCTTCTGTGCCTTTTCGGTATCCGAGCAATCAAGCTTCAGGCCGCGATGGAAGGTAAAGCGCTTGACATAGTTGACGCCGTTTTCAGCAAAGTTCAGATCGACAGTCAGTTGATCCTGACCGTCTGCCAATACGTAGTTCTGCTGTGCACTCTGATAAACAGGGCGGCCTGTCTGACGTGCGTCCGGACCGTTGGATCCAGTTAAACCACTTTGCGCCAGATACAAACGTTCGTTGCCATTATCAAACAGGGTGAAGGGTACATCCGGATGATCCTGGCGACGTGGATACTGGACAAGTCCCAATTTGACGATGTCACCACCACGGGGATCAATCGTGACATCCATGACATCCGTACGGACATGAATGGGTTGACCATTGCCACTTACAGTCTGCGGAGCCGTTCCGTTCGTCGAGCTTTCGCCTGCAACGGTTGGAACATCGGCCGCAGCAGTATTGCCTGTTGGCGTGTCAGTCGGCAGCGCCGCAGCGGAGGATGGTGCTGAAGAAGGCGTTTCGGGCTGGCCGTAATCCTTATTCCATTGCAACACCGCTGTGTAAGACACAATCGCTAGAGCGGCGATGAGAAACGTGCGCTTTATATCCATGATTACTCGGCCATCTAAGAGGTCGGTGCTTGGGATGGGTCTGCTGGTACCGGATCATATCCATCAGCGAGCCTGAAATGGCAAAAACGCCATTGGCGCATTGCCATCCAGCCATCGTGCAAGAAATTGCACAGCGCAATCACTTGGGACGTATGGTTTGAACAACTGGGATAGAAACGGCAATGAGATGCCATCATCGGTGTGATGACATAACGGTAGAAGCGGATAAGCAGCAGAGCCGGCTTACGCATAAGAACCGTTTGCCTGTTTCGAATGTTCGGAAGGATCGGTCTTTTGTAGCTGTTTACGTGCCAGACGATTCCAGAGTTTGCCCAAGTGCTGATGCAAGTCGGGATTCTCAATATCACCGAAGCCTTTACGTGCAATCACAACGATATCCAGACCTCCAAGCATATGCTGATGGTGACGAAAGGAATCTCGAAGGACACGCTTGAGCCGGTTACGCTCGACTGACAGCTTGACGCTCTTCTTACCTATCACCAGCCCGAGGCGGGCATGCGACAAGCCATTCTGACGTACAAGCAGAAGAACACTATTACCAGGAACCTTGATAGTGGGAGAGTCGAAGACATTTTGAAACTGTCTTGAAGTCAGAAGCCGTTTTTCGCGGCTGAAGTCTCGACTCACCACCTGTACCGGGACTATCAGACTGCCAGACGCTTACGGCCTTTGGCACGGCGACGGGACAGAACCTGACGGCCATTCTTGGTAGCCATACGAGCACGGAAACCGTGAGTACGGGCGCGCTTCAGAGTACTGGGTTGGAAAGTGCGTTTCATGGTCATTTACCTAGGTGTGAACGAAGCGAGGCGAAATCACCCCGTTTAAATAGACCGGCGATTCTAGAGAAAGCCAGTGAATAGGTCAATTTCCATACAGCACCGGTTGTCAATAAAAATTCAGCAAAAAACAACAAAAGAACGAATTAAAAAGAAGATAGATACAGTGTTAATGTATGTAGGAGCCCTTTCCTGTGGATAAGAGCGTGAATGCTCCATTTCTGCTCACATCTGCCATTGTATAACTATGCGGTAAAGCCGTCGAACTGCTGTGCTGCGCCTGGATACTGCCTGTGGATATCTAAGGCACTTAGCCACAGCTGAGTTATCAACAGGCAGTTACCCTACGAACAAACCGCTTTCGACCTGCGCTTATCCACAGCAAAGATTTTTTGATTTTTCGCTCTCTATTTAACTGATTGAATGGTTGATGTGGATAAGTGACAGGGGCGACGGTACAATGTCGTGCTGCATTCACCTTTGCCTGAACACGTTGCTTCTTTATATACAGAGGCAATAACAGGGTGACTTTCTTTCTGGAGTGACTGTGTCAGTTGAACTTTGGCAGCGCTGTGTCGATGTACTGCGCGATGAGCTGCCTTCTCAGCAATTCAATACTTGGATCCGCCCTCTGCAAATAGAAGCAGAAGGAGCCGAGCTACGCGTTTATGCGCCGAATCGGTTCGTACTGGATTGGGTAAATGAAAAGTACGTTAGCCGGTTGCTTGAGCTGCTTGAGGAGCAATCCGATGATGGGTTGGTACCCGAGCTGACTCTGCTGATTGGAAGTCGCAAGAGCAGCAAACCTACGCGAGCGCCTTCCATGACGTCGCCGCCTGCTCCTGTCACATCCACTACACCTTCATTACCTGAGTCTACGGGTCGAGATCCGGTTGCCGAGCCTGAAACATCAGTGCAGCAGATCGAGATGCCGATCGCTGATGATGCCGATCCGCAGCCAGCGCCTCTGGTCGCCAACAAGACCGAGCGCAACGTTCAAGTAGAAGGGGCGCTCAAGCATACGAGCTACCTCAATCGTACTTTTACTTTCGAGAATTTTGTCGAGGGTAAGTCCAACCAGCTGGCTCGTGCTGCAGCCTGGCAGGTTGCGGATAACCCCAAGCATGGATACAACCCTCTCTTCCTTTATGGAGGGGTTGGCTTGGGCAAGACGCACCTCATGCATGCAGTGGGCAATCATCTGCTCAAGCGTAATCCCAATGCCAAGATTGTGTATCTGCATTCGGAGCGTTTCGTGGCTGACATGGTGAAAGCCCTGCAGCTGAACGCCATCAATGAATTCAAGCGTTTTTATCGCTCCGTTGATGCCCTGCTGATCGATGATATCCAGTTCTTCGCACGTAAGGAGCGTTCACAGGAAGAATTTTTCCATACGTTCAACGCCCTGCTTGAAGGCGGACAGCAGGTCATTCTGACAAGTGATCGTTACCCCAAGGAAATCGATGGGCTTGAAGAACGCCTCAAGTCCCGTTTCGGCTGGGGGCTGACAGTAGCTGTCGAACCGCCTGAGCTGGAAACGCGAGTGGCCATTCTCATGAAGAAGGCAGATCAGGCGAAGGTAGACCTTCCCCATGACGCTGCCTTCTTTATTGCCCAGCGGATTCGCTCGAACGTTCGAGAGCTTGAGGGTGCACTCAAGCGTGTTATCGCCCATGCTCATTTCATGGGGCGAGAAATTACGATTGAGCTGATTCGCGAGTCGCTCAAGGATCTGCTGGCGCTCCAGGACAAACTGGTCAGCATTGAAAATATCCAGCGAACGGCTGCTGAATATTACAAGATCAAGATCGCCGATCTGTTGTCGAAGCGACGTTCTCGTTCCGTTGCTCGTCCTCGCCAAGTGGCGATGGCCCTGTCGAAGGAATTGACCAATCACAGCCTGCCAGAAATAGGTGATGCCTTTGGCGGGCGCGATCACACGACAGTGCTGCACGCTTGTCGTAAGATTGCCGAACTCAGAGAGTCCGACGCTGATATTCGCGAGGACTACAAAAATCTATTGCGCACACTGACGACCTGATCAGAAGCACTTGGCAAGGGACAAGACCATGCATTTCACTATTCAACGCGAAGCCTTGTTGAAACCATTGCAGCTCGTGGCTGGTGTCGTGGAGCGTCGGCAGACATTACCGGTGCTGTCCAATGTGCTGCTGGTGGTCCAGGGCCAGGAACTGTCCTTGACAGGTACTGACCTTGAGGTTGAGCTGATCGGCCGTGTAACGCTCGAAGACAAAGCTGAGCCTGGTGAGATTACCGTACCGGCTCGCAAACTCATGGATATTTGCAAGAGTTTGCCAAGCGATGCCCTGATCGATATCCGGACCGATGAGCAGAAGCTGCTCGTCAAAGCTGGCCGCAGTCGCTTTACATTATCCACATTGCCGGCCAATGACTTCCCTACCGTTGAGGAAGGTCCCGGATCGATGAGCTTCAGCCTGCCGCAAAGCAAGTTGCGCCGTCTTATCGACCGCACTGGATTTGCCATGGCTCAGCAGGATGTCCGTTACTATCTGAACGGTATGCTGCTTGAGGTCAGCGAAGGCCATTTACGTGCAGTTGCGACCGATGGACACCGTCTTGCCATGTGCGTACAGGAAGCGGGAATCCAGTACGAAGGTCGTCATCAGGTAATTGTGCCGCGTAAAGGTATCCTAGAGTTGTCACGGTTGCTGCTCGAGCCTGAGGAGCCGGTCAATGTTACGTTGGGCCAGCACCACATTCGAGCGACGACCGCTGACTTTACCTTTACTTCAAAGCTGGTCGACGGGAAATTCCCTGACTACGAGCGTGTACTGCCACGCAACGGTGACAAGGTTCTGACTGGTGAGCGTCAGCTGTTACGGGAGGCGTTCAGCCGTACGGCTATCCTTTCTAATGAAAAATACCGTGGTATTCGCCTCCAGCTGGTAACCGATCAGCTGAAGATTCAGGCCAACAACCCTGAACAGGAAGAAGCTGAAGAAGAGTTGCAGGTGGATTATGCTGGTGCCGAGCTGGAAATCGGATTCAACGTAAGCTATTTGCTCGACGTCCTGGGCGTCATGACGACGGACCAGGTACGCATCACCCTTTCCGATTCCAATAGCAGTGCGTTGGTTCAGGAAGCTGGCAATGACGAGTCCTCTTACGTCATCATGCCGATGCGTCTGTAATCTCGAGGCGCGATGTCCCTTATCCGCCTGACCGTCACCGCTGTGCGTAACCTGCACACGGTGACGCTGACGCCTTCCCCGCGGATCAATATCCTCTACGGCGACAACGGTAGCGGCAAGACCAGTGTATTGGAGAGTATCCATCTGCTAGGACTTGCTCGCTCGTTTCGTAGCACCCGACTGTCACCCGTTATCCAGAACGAGCAAGCCGCCTGTACGGTCTTTGGCCAGGTCAGCTTGCCTAGTGATGGCATCAGTAGTCTGGGCGTCCAGCGTGAGCGTAATGGTGATTTCACTATTCGTATCGATGGGCAGAATGCTCGAAGTACAGCCCAACTTGCTGAAACTCTGCCGATTCAGTTGATCAATCCCGACAGTTTTCGATTGCTTGAAGGAAGCCCAAAGATCAGGCGGCAGTTTATAGATTGGGGTGTGTTCCACGTGGAACCGCGTTTTCTACAAGTGTGGCAAAGGCTTCAGAAAGCGCTAAGACAGCGGAACTCATGGCTGCGACATGGTAAAATGGATCCTGCCTCGCAACAGGCATGGGACAGAGAACTGACGCAAGCCAGCAACGAAATCGATGCGTTTCGGCGAGCCTATATTACAGAGCTCAAACCTGAGTTTCAGGCTGCTCTGGAAGAGCTGGTCGATATTGAAAACCTGACGTTCAGTTATTATCGCGGCTGGGACAAAGACCGCGAGCTGCAGGATGTGTTGAAGGCGTCCTTGACCCGAGACATGCAGCTTGGACATACGCAGGCCGGTCCGCAGAGAGCCGATCTACGAATTAGGCTAGGTAGCCACAACGCGGCAGATATCCTGTCGCGTGGCCAGCAAAAACTGGTGGTCTGTGCATTGAGAATTGCACAGGGAAGATTAATCAATCGAGTCAAGCGCGGCCAGTGTGTCTATCTGGTAGATGATTTGCCTTCCGAATTGGATGAACAGCACCGCAAGGCATTATGCCGTTTGCTGGAAGGCCTTAACTGCCAGATCTTCATCACGTGTGTCGAGAAAGAATCATTGGAATCCAACTGGCAAGACGACACGCCAGTGGCCCTGTTCCATGTTGAACAGGGATCCATTACGCAGACCCCAAGCGTTGGGAGTAAAGCATGAGCGAGAACCAGACTTACGATTCCTCCAGTATTAAGGTACTGAAGGGACTGGATGCAGTTCGCAAGCGTCCGGGAATGTACATCGGCGATACCGATGACGGTACCGGCTTGCATCACATGGTATTCGAAGTTGTCGATAACTCTATCGACGAGGCCCTGGCGGGGCATTGTGATGAAATCACCATTACGATCCACACGGATGAGTCCATAACCGTCCGCGACAATGGACGTGGAATTCCGGTCGATATCCACAAGGAAGAAGGCGTTTCGGCAGCAGAAGTCATCATGACGGTGCTGCACGCAGGCGGTAAGTTCGACGATAACACTTACAAAGTGTCCGGCGGCTTGCACGGTGTAGGTGTGTCCGTTGTAAACGCTTTGTCTGAAGAGCTGCGCCTGACGATCCGTCGACTCGGCCAGGTTTGGGAACAGGTCTATGTCCACGGCGTTCCGCAGGAGCCTCTCAAGGCGATTGGTGAAACGGACGGGACCGGCACTCAAATTCATTTCAAGCCGTCAGCCGAGACCTTCAATAACATCCATTTCAGCTGGGATATTCTGGCCAAGCGTTTGCGCGAACTGTCCTTTCTGAACTCGGGCGTGGGCATTCTGCTGCGAGACGAGCGCTCGGGCAAGGAGGAGATGTTCAAGTACGAAGGTGGACTGCGTGCATTCGTTGATTATCTCAACACTAACAAAACGCCTGTCAATCAAGTGTTCCACTTCAACGTAAGTGACCGCGAAGACGGTATCGGCGTGGAAGTGGCGTTGCAGTGGAATGACAGTTTCAACGAAAACATTCTCTGCTTTACCAACAATATTCCTCAGCGTGATGGCGGTACTCACCTTGCTGGTTTCCGTTCAGCGCTGACCCGTAACCTGAACACCTATATCGAGGCGGAAGGTCTGGCCAAGAAGTTCAAGGTTGCGACTACAGGTGACGATGCACGTGAAGGCTTGACGGCAATTATTTCCGTTAAGGTTCCGGATCCCAAGTTCTCTTCCCAGACGAAGGATAAATTGGTTTCTTCTGAAGTGAAGACTGCAGTAGAACAGGAAATGGGTAAGCAATTCGCTGATTTCCTGCTCGAAAATCCCGGTGAAGCCAAAGCGGTTGTCGGCAAGATGATCGATGCGGCACGCGCTCGTGAAGCGGCGCGCAAGGCACGCGAAATGACCCGACGTAAGGGCGCTCTGGATATCGCAGGTCTGCCCGGTAAGCTGGCGGACTGTCAGGAAAAGGATCCTGCGCTGTCAGAACTGTACATCGTGGAAGGTGACTCCGCAGGCGGTTCGGCGAAGCAAGGCCGTAACCGCCGTACGCAGGCCATTCTTCCACTAAAGGGCAAGATCCTGAACGTGGAGAAGGCGCGCTTTGACAAGATGCTGTCTTCTGCTGAAGTCGGTACGCTGATTACAGCGCTGGGCTGCGGCATTGGCCGTGAAGAATTCAACATCGATAAGCTGCGTTATCACAACATCATCATCATGACCGATGCTGACGTTGACGGATCGCACATCCGTACGCTGCTCTTGACGTTCTTCTTCCGTCAGATGCCTCTGTTGATCGAGCGTGGTTATATCTATATCGCTCAGCCTCCGCTGTATAAGGTCAAGCGTGGCAAGCAGGAGCAATACATCAAGGACGATGAGGCAATGGAGGAATACCTCACGCAGACCGCCCTTGAAGATGCAAGCCTGCACGTGAATGAGCATGCTCCAGGACTTTCCGGCGTTGAGCTGGAGAAAATGGTGAACAGCTATCGTACGGTGATGAAGTCACTCAAGCGACTGTCCCGCCTGTATCCGTCGGATATCAGCGAGCACATGCTTTACCTGCCTCGTGTTGAATTGGAGCAACTGGCTGACCAAGCGGCGATGAACGCATGGATCGACATGCTGCGTACGCGTCTGAAGACCAATGAGCGCTCCGGTCTTGCCTACGAAGTCAACTTGCGTGAAGACCGCGAACGTCATCTTTGGCTGCCAGAGGTTGAGACCAAAGCGCACGGGCTTTCAAGTTATGTCACCTTCAACCGGGATTTCTTCGGTAGCAATGACTATCGTCAGATCACGACGCTGGGCGCTCAGATCAACAACCTGCTTGAAGACAGCGCTTATGTGAAGCGTGGCGAGCGCCGCAAGGCGGTATCCACCTTCCGCGAAGCGCTCGAGTGGTTGATGGGCGAGACAGCGAAACGCTACAGTATTCAACGCTATAAGGGATTGGGCGAGATGAATCCGGATCAGCTGTGGGAAACCACAATGGATCCGAGTGTACGTCGCATGCTGCGTGTCACGATTGAAGATGCCATCGCTGCTGACCAGATCTTCAATACCCTAATGGGCGATCAGGTAGAGCCGCGTCGCGACTTTATTGAAAGCAATGCCCTGGCAGTATCGAACCTGGACGTCTGACCGCTACGTAACAAACAAAAGGCCAACGGAAACGTTGGCCTTTTTTATTGTGGTTAACTTTAACAGCACCAATGCAATGCGTTGATTTTCCACAGCTGTGTTGGAAATCTGCTGGTAACACAGCTTGTGTATATCTCAAAGATATACACAGTCGAGTTAACACATGTCTTCTCTTCCCTTGTTGAAAACACATCGTTTGCAGCTAAGGCCGTATGTCCCTGCCGATGCGCCTTTTCATTATCTGCTGGCTGACAATCCCGATATTGCTTCCATGACCGGGACGCTGCCCTCGCCTTATACCCTTGAACTGGCAGAGCACTGGATCTCCAATCATGAACGTTGGTTTATGGAAGGACGAAGCCTTAATCTGGCCGTTGTGCTTCAAGAACATGCTGCGTTGATTGGAACGATAAGCCTGAGCGGTTTTCGCTCTCCTCATCAAAAAGCTGGCTTGGCTTACTGGATAGGCAAAGCCCACTGGAATCAGGGCTACTGCAGCGAGGCAGCAAGGGCGGTAATTGAATATGGTTTTACTACGCTTGGACTCAATCGGATCTTCGGCGAGTGCTTCAAGCGAAATCGCGCATCTATCAGAGTGCTGGAAAAGCTAGGTATGAGCTATGAAGGGTGCCGGCGCGAAGATATGCACAAGGCAGAGCAATTCGAGGATGTGATGATGTATGGCTTGCTTCGAAAGGAATGGAAACAGACCGCTGTATAATGTTTCATCTGTGCATAAAAAAACCCGGTTATCCCGGGTTTTGTTTTTTGACCTGATCAACTATTAGTGGCGGGCCTGACTGGAGGGTCAGTCAACACTGAGTTATGCACAGGGGATATAGAGGCCAGCGCTTGATCGATAAAGAACTGACTACGGGTATTGAGGTCTACAATCGCACGGGGATCAGAGCCATTGGGCGATAGGGCCGGACCAATAATCACTTTGATGGTGCCGGGACGCTTGACCCAGCTCTTGTTTGGCCAGTATTCACCAGCGTTGTGAGCGATAGGCAGTACCGGCACGTTCAATGCACAAGCCAGCGCAGCGCCACCGCGAGAAAACTTGCCAGTCTCTCCCGGCGATACACGAGTACCTTGGGGAAAAATCAGTACCCAGCAGCCTTGCTTGATGTAGCGTCCGCCTTGTTCGGTAATCTGCTGAAGGGCAACCTTGCCATTGTTTCTATCGATAGCGATTGGCTTGAGCAAAGCAAAAGCCCAGCCGAAGAACGGTACCTTGAGCAACTCGCGCTTGATTACCTGCGAGGTGGGTTCAAACAGGGCAGACAGGAAAAAGGTTTCCCAGGTGCTCTGGTGGTTGGCAATAATGATGCAGGGTGTCTTGGGAATATTCTCAAGCCCTGAAATCTCATAACGGATACCGCAAACCACCTTGGCCAGCCAAACGGCAAAACCCGTCCAGGCCTTGACGATAAAGCGATAGCGCGCTCGATAGGAAAGCAGCGGAGCGACCAGCAGGGATACGCACGACCAGATGATACCGCTGGTGCCAAGGAGAATATAGAAGATCACAGTACGCAGGACGCGCATGGATTAGTCCTGTAGGAGATGTTGTACAACAGCCGCCAGATCGGGAAAGACCTGTGTTCCTTCCGGGAGCGGCTTCTGCAAGGTTCGCTCACCCTTCCCTGTTTTCACAAGGTAAGGCGTACAGCCCACGGCAATACCAGCAGTCAGATCACGCAGGCTGTCGCCGACCACAGGAACCCCGGTCAGGTCGGTCATGCCGTAATGCTGTGCCACCTGGCGGAACATACCCGGGCTTGGCTTGCGACAGTCACAGCCGTCATCCGGGCCGTGGGCGCAGTGAACGATCAGATCGACATGGCCGCCCTGCCCGCTCACCAGCTGCCTGAGCTTTGCGTGCATGGCCTCCAGTGTCTCGCCATCGAACAGCCCGCGCGAAATACCGGACTGGTTGGTGGCAATCGCCACCTTCCAGCCGGCTTGGCTCAATCGGGCCATGGCTTCGATACTGCCCGAGATCGGAATCCATTCCTCGACCGATTTAACAAACGCGTCGGAATCCTGATTGATGACGCCATCCCGGTCCAGCACGATCAGCTTCATATCGATCAACCCAGCAACGAGATATCGGCAATGCCCAGGAACAGCGCCCGTAGACGTGCCAGGAGCGCGTAGCGGTTTGCGCGGATATGCTCGTCTTCAGCGTTTACCAGTACCTGATCAAAGAAGCTATCGACCGGTTCACGCAGACTTGCCAGGCGGTTGAGTGCTTCGCGGTAGTTACGTGCCAGCGACAGCGGCTCGACGTTCTGCTCGGCATCAGTGATTGCTTCGAGCAATACCCGCTCGGCATCGTGTTCGAAGAGCTTGGCATCGACCTGGGCCAGTACCATGCCTTCGGCCTTGCCTAGAAGGTTGGATACACGCTTGTTGGCCGCTGCCAGCGAAGCGGCTTCCGGCAAGCCACGGAAAGCCTGAACGGCCTGCACTCGCTGATCAAAGTCAAGTGCCGAGTTGGGTTTCAGGGCGCGTACAGACAGATAGACTTCAGCGGCAACGCCTTCATCCTCATAGCGCGCGCGCAGGCGGTCAAAGATGAAATCCTGTACCTGCTGAGCCAGATCGCCCGCTTTGACCTTATCACCGTACAGTTCGATGGCCTTGTCGATCGCAGCCGGAATACTGAGGTCCAGCTGTTTTTCGATCAGGATGCGCAGCACACCCAGGGCCTGACGGCGCAGGGCGAACGGGTCCTTGCTACCGGTGGGCAGCATGCCGATGCCGAAGATACCAACCAAGGTATCGAACTTGTCTGCCAATGCAACAGCGGCGCCTGTAGCGGTACGAGGCAATTCAGCTCCTGCACCGCGGGGCATGTATTGTTCGTTCAACGCGTGCGCAACGTCTTCGGCTTCACCGCCATGCAGTGCATAGTAATAGCCGGCGACGCCCTGCATTTCAGGGAATTCACCTACCATTTCGGTAGCCAGATCGCACTTGGCCAGGATGCCTGCACGTGCTGCTTTTTCTACGTCGCTGCCCAGTTGTTCGGCGATGTATGCCGCCAGCTGGGAAACACGCTCGGACTTCTCATAGACAGTGCCAAGTTGAGCCTGGAAGACCACATTCTTCAATCGCTCGTTGAAGTGCTCCAGCGGCTGCTTCTTATCCTGTTTAAAAAAGAATTCGGCATCGGTCAGACGCGGGCGAACAACCTTCTCATTTCCAGAAACGATCTGGATTGGGTCCTTGCTTTCGACGTTTGCCACCGTGATGAAGCGCGGCAGAAGCTTGCCGTTGGCGTCCAGCAGGCAGAAGTACTTCTGGTTGTCCTGCATGGTAGCGATCAGTGCTTCCTGGGGAACCTCGAGGAAACGTTCCTCAAACGAGCACACCAGTGGTACCGGCCATTCGACCAGCGCGGTCACTTCATCCAGCAGATCCGCCGGCACAACGGCATTGCCCTGCTGTTCGGCGGCCAGTTCATTGACGCGGCGCTCGATCAACGCGCGACGTTCGGCAAAATCGGCCAGCACATAGGCTGCGCGAAGGTCTTCAGCATAGTTGGCAGGAGCCGTGATGTTTACGCTGCCTGGGCTATGGAAGCGGTGACCACGGGATTCGCGGCCGGCTTTCTGGGCCAGGATTTCGCAATCCAGTACGTTATTGCCAAACAGCATGACCAGCCATTGGGTTGGACGAACAAATTCTTCACGACGGGCGGCCCAGCGCATGCGCTTGGGAATAGGCAGTTCACTCAGGGAAGCTTCGACAATCCCGGGCAACAGGGTGCCGGCTGGTTGACCCTGAATTGTCTGGGAGAAACGAAGCTTCGGACCGCTACGGTCGATTTCGCTGATATCCACGCCGCACTTGCGGGCGAAACCCAGCGCCGCCTGTGTAGGGTTGCCGTCGGCATCAAAGGCTGCCTTGACCGGCGGGCCGTCCAGATTGACGCTGCGATCGGGTTGCTGCTCATCCAGCTGATTGACCAGTACGGCCAAACGGCGCGGTGCAGCGTAATAGCGGGCGCCGGTGTAGTTCAGCCCGGCCGCCTTGAGCCCTTTCTCGATACCGGCCAGGAAGGCTTCGCCCAGGTTCTTCAAGGCCTTGGGTGGCAGCTCTTCGGTGCCAAGTTCGACGAGGAAATCCTGGGCGCTCATTGTTCGGCCTCCTTGAGTTTGGCGAGTACTTCGTCACGCAATTCGGGCGTGGCCATGGGGAAGCCAAGGCGTGCACGGGCCTTGAGGTAGCTGTGTGCCACGGCGCGGGCCAGAGTACGGACGCGCAGGATATAGCGCTGGCGCTCGGTTACGGAGATAGCGCGACGGGCGTCCAGCAGGTTGAAGGTATGCGAGGCCTTCAGCACCATTTCATAGGTCGGCAATGGCAATTCGAGCTCAAGCAGGCGATTGGCTTCCGACTCATAAAAGTCGAACAGCTCGAACAGCTTGGGCACATTGGCATGTTCGAAGTTGTAGGTGGACTGTTCCACTTCGTTCTGGTGGAACACATCGCCATAGGTCACGGTACCGAATGGACCATCAGTCCAGATCAGGTCATAGACCGAGTCGACGCCCTGCAGGTACATGGCCAGACGTTCCAGGCCATAGGTAATCTCACCGGTCACCGGATAGCACTCGATGCCACCGGCCTGCTGGAAGTACGTGAATTGGGTAACTTCCATGCCGTTCAGCCAGACTTCCCAACCCAGACCCCAGGCACCCAGGGTAGGCGATTCCCAGTTGTCTTCCACGAAGCGGATGTCATGGACGAGCGGGTCAAGGCCGATGGCCTTCAGGGAGCCGAGGTAAAGCTCCTGGAAGTTTTCCGGGTTGGGCTTCAGGACTACCTGGAATTGGTAGTAGTGCTGCAGGCGGTTGGGGTTTTCGCCGTAGCGACCGTCGGTTGGACGGCGGCTGGGTTGTACGTAGGCGGCATTCCAGGTTTCCGGGCCGATGGCGCGAAGGAACGTGGCGGTATGGAACGTACCGGCGCCGACTTCCATGTCATAGGGCTGCAAAACAACGCAGCCCTGCTCCGCCCAGTAGTTTTGCAGGGCGAGGATCAGATCCTGGAAGGTGCGCACGGCGGGTGGAGTCGAAGTCACGGCGTTCACCTGTGCTGGAGACGGTAAAAGTCAGGCAGTATAACCGATTAGACTCGGATGATATTTAGGTGAACAGCCTGTTCTGACCATTAGGGAGCCCTCATGCCGCGTTGCTACTGGTGTACTGACGATCCGCTGTATATCGCTTACCACGATCAGGAGTGGGGAATACCGCTGAAAGATCCGCAGCGGCTGTTCGAGTTGCTGGTGCTAGAAGGCTTCCAGGCGGGATTATCGTGGATCACGATTCTGAAAAAACGCGCCCGCTATCGTGAGGTGCTGTTCGGTTTCGACCCTGGGCGACTGGCGGCCATGACAAATGAGGAGATTGAGATACGCATGCAGGATGCAGGCATCATTCGCAACCGGATGAAGCTCAAGGCTGCCCGGCAAAACGCCCAGGCGTGGCTGCGCCTGGAGGATCCGGTGACGTTTCTCTGGTCGTTCGTCGGTGGTGAGCCAAAGATCAACCATTTCCGCGATCGCAGCGAGGTCCCTGCCATCACGCCTGAGGCCGAGGCCATGAGCAAGGCGCTCAGGAAGGCAGGCTTCACGTTTGTCGGCCCGACCATCTGTTATGCCTATATGCAGGCCGCCGGGCTAGTGATGGATCACACGACGGACTGCGACCGTTACGCCGTGTTGTGTGGTGATCAGATGCCGAAAGGCTGATCAGCCCCGGCGTGCGGCAGTACAATAGTGGATTTTATGCTTGTGGGAGTTGCTCTTGGAAAAGCTCAAAGGCGCGCTGATTGTCGGCTTTTTGCGTCTGTTGGCCCTATTGCCTTGGTCCATGGTTCAGCGGCTGGGCTCCTTCATTGGCTGGTGCATGTGGAAACTGCCGACACGTGCCGGCAAGGTGACCCGCATCAATCTGGCCCATTGTTATCCAGAGCTTGAGGGCGAAGCGCTGGAGCACTTCTCCAAGGAGTGCCTGGCTGGTATCGGCAAGACCCTGACCGAAAGCGCCTGTGCCTGGATCTGGCCAGCAGAGCGCTCGCTCAAGCTGATTCGTGAAGTGGAAGGCATGGACGTGCTGCAGGAGGCATTGGCTTCAGGCGATGGCCTGGTGGGCATTACCAGCCATCTGGGTAACTGGGAGTTGCTCAACCACTTTTATTGCTCCCATGCCAAGCCGATCATTTTCTACCGTCCGCCCAAGCTGAAAGCAGTGGATGAGCTCCTGAAGAAACAGCGGGTTCAACTGGGCAACCGTGTGGCACCTTCTACCCCGGAAGGCATCATCAGTGTGATCAAGGAGGTGCGTCGGGGCGGCGCTGTGGGTATTCCGGCCGATCCCGAGCCCAGCCGAAGTGCGGGGCTGTTCGTGCCCTTCCTCGGCACTACGGCGCTGACCAGCAAATTTGTGCCGTCGCTGTTGGCCAAGGGTAAGGCGCGGGGGGTGTTCTTCCATGCGGTGCGCCTGCCGGATGGCAGTGGCTACAAGGTGATTCTCGAGGCTGCTCCACCGGAAATGTATGACAAGGATCCGGAAGTGTCCGTGGCCGCCATGAGCAAGGCGCTGGAGCGTTACGTCAGTACCTATCCTACGCAATACATGTGGAGCATGAAGCGCTTCAAGAACCGCCCGGATGGCGAGCCTCGCTGGTACTGAGCGTATTCCATGCATTTGTGTGGTCAATCATTCATATCCAGCCAAGTGTGATGCCTGGTCTGTTCGGGTTCAGACCAGGCCTTGATACAGGCAAACCGTCTTACTGATCGAGAGCAGCAGGTGAAATTCTCAATTCCCAAAATTGCTACAGCACCCTTCTGTCCCTCCGAGGTCAGTGGGTCGGTGACTGTCACGCCCGGTGCCCCCTTCTGGCGCAAGGCTTTCCAGTTTGCAGGTCCGGGTCTTCTGGTCTCGATCGGTTACATGGATCCTGGCAACTGGGCGACCGCCATCGAGGCAGGCTCCCGCTTTGGCTACAGCCTCTTGTTTGTGGTGTTGCTGGCCAGCCTGGCCGGCATGGTGGTTCAGTGCCTATGTGCGCGTCTGGGGCTTGCCACTGGCCGCGATCTGGCGCAGCTCTCTCGCGAGCGATACAGCCCGCGGACAGCCAAGACGCACTGGGCATTGGCACAGATATCCATCATCGCCACCGATCTGGCAGAGGTGCTGGGATGCGCGTTGGCATTTCATCTGCTGCTTGGGTGCTCGCTAACCACGGGGATCATCCTGACGGCTTTCGATACCTTGTTGATCCTGAGCTTGCAGCGTCGGGGGTTCCGTCAGTTGGAAGCTATCATGCTGGGGCTGGCCGCCACGATTGGTATCTGCTTCTTTATCGAGCTGATGCTGGTCAATCCATTCTGGCCCGACGTGGCGAAAGGCTTCGTACCGTCCTGGGAGGCGATCGCTCATCAGGAGCCCTTGTATCTGGCGATCGGCATCCTGGGCGCGACCGTCATGCCGCACAATCTTTACCTGCATTCTTCGGTGGTGCAGACACGTCTGGTGGCCAAGGATCAGGCCAGCCGACTGGAGGCCATTCGGCTGGCGCGTTTCGATACCATCGGCTCGCTGGCACTGGCCCTGCTGATCAATGCGGCGATCCTGATTCTGGCCGCTTCGGCATTCCATCGTACCGGCCATACGGATGTGGTCGAGATTCAGGATGCGTACCACCTGCTCGATCCGCTGGTTGGCGGTGCGCTCGCCAGCATTCTGTTTGGTGTGGCGCTGCTGGCTTCGGGACAAAGCTCGACCTTTACCGGGACGGTAGCCGGACAGGTCATCCTAGAAGGGTATCTGCAACTCAAGATTCCCTGCTGGCAGCAGCGATTGGCCACACGCGCCATGGCCCTGGTCCCGGCGCTGATTGGCGTGTGGTGGCTGGGTGAGGGTTCCGTGGGCAAGCTATTGGTGCTGAGTCAGGTTGTCCTGAGTCTGCAGCTTCCCTTTGCGCTCTACCCGCTCATTCGCATGACGAGCGATACGAAACTCATGGGCCCTTTTGCTAATCGCACCTATACCAAGCTGCTGGCCTGGTTTCTGTTCGGTATCATCAGTCTCGCCAACCTGTGGCTTCTGGTGCAGTGGTTATTCTGATGACAGACAGAAAAGCAGTAAGTAGGAGAGCCTGATGGGTATCAATCAGAGACGCCACCCCCGTGTAGCCATGAAGTGCCGGTTGCGCATTACGCACCCGGAGTTTGGCGAGCTGATCTGCCAGACGCGTGATCTTTCCGACGGTGGCGTCTATGTGCAGCACGAGATGCTGACGGAGTGGCCTGTGGGAACGCGGGTACAGGGACAGGTGCTGGACCTGCCCATCGAGGCACCTGTTGTCGACATGGAGTTGATGCGTGTGGATGCGCTCGGTGCAGGCTTTCGCTTTCTATGAGGGTAAGCCCTGCGTTGGCTTAGCCCTTCTTCTTGCCCAGGCGCTTCAGGAAAACCGTCATTTCCTTTTCCGACTGCTTATCGCCCTTGGTCTGCGCAGCAGTCAGGCCTGACTGCCAGGCCGCGCGGGCACCTTCACTGTCTCCCTGCTGTTCCAGGGCCTTGCCGAGCAGCTTCCAGGCGGCCGAATAAGTGGCATCCTGCTCTACGCAGCGTTGAAGATGTATAGCGGCCTGCGTGGCATTTCCGGCATCCAGATAGCCCTTGCCCAGCCCGAAACGCAACATGGGGTTATCCATGCCTTTGGCTAGCATGTTTTCCAATGATTCGAGCATGGGCATTTCCTCTTATTTGGCGATCTTGATCAGCTTGGCGTAGTAGAACCCGTCATGGCCATTTTCCTGGGGAAGTAACTGCCGGCCGTGGGGCTGTTTGATTCCCCAAGGGGCTGGAATATCCAACTCTCGAGCACCCGGTGTTCGGGCTAGAAACGCGCCGATGTTGTCGGTATTTTCGACCGGCATTACCGAGCACGTGGCGTACAGCAGAATGCCTCCCACCTCCAGCGTAGGCCAGAGTGCATCCAGGAGTTCGGCCTGCAGTTGGGCCAAGGCTGGGATATCTTCGGGTTTGCGGGTGAGCTTGATGTCGGGATGACGACGGATAACTCCAGTGGCTGAACAGGGTGCATCCAACAGGATGCGCTGGAACGGTTTGCCGTCCCACCAGCTGTCCACCGCACGGCCATCGGCAGCGATCAGGTTGGCAGAGAGATTGAGGCGGCTAAGGTTTTCACGCACACGTACCAGGCGCGATGCTTCCGCGTCGATCGCCACAACCTCTGCCAGCCGCTCTTCCCGCTCAAGGATATGGCACGTCTTGCCGCCCGGTGCGCAGCAGGCATCCAGGACACGTTGACCTGGGGCCAGCTCCAACAGCAGGGCTGACAGCTGCGCAGCTTCATCCTGAACGCTGACGCGTCCCTCGGCAAAGCCCGGCAGGGTTTTAACGTCCTGAGCGACCACCAGGCGAATACCGTCCTCGCTGTAGGCGCAGGCTTCGGCCTCGATACCGGCGGCGACCAGTTCAGCCAGGTAGGCATCGCGCGTTCCCAGGCGATGGTTTACCCGCAGCATAAGCGGCGGATGCAAATTGTTGGCGTGGCAGATCGCCTCCCACTGCTCCGGCCAGCGGGCCTTGAGTTCTTTCTGTAGCCAGCGCGGATGCGACAGCCGGGCAGCCGGATCACGCTCAAGACCTGCCAGCAGATCTTCGCCTTCGCGCTGGGCACGGCGCAGCACTGCATTGAGCAGGCTTTTTGCCCAAGGTTTTTTAAGCTTGTCCGCGCAGCCTACTGTTTCACCTAAAGCTGCATGGGCAGGCACGCGGGTGTAAAAAAGCTGATACAGACCAACCAGCAGCAGCGCTTCCACGTCGCGATCAGCTGCCTTGAACGGTTTTTGCAACAGCTTCTCGGCTAGCAGAGCCAACCGGGGTTGCCAACGCGCCGTGCCAAAAGCCAACTCCTGCACCAGCGCCCGATCTCGCGGATCAACCTTGTCCTGTTGGGCTGGCAGGCTGCTACCCAGCGAGGCGCGGCCTGCCAGCACGGCAGCCAGTGCCCGAGCCGCAGCAAGACGGGGATTAAGACTCATAAGCCAAGTACCTGACCTTCGGCAAAGCGCTCACGGCGGGCATTGAACAAGTCAGCAAACGTAAGCGGTTTACCGCCAGGAAACTGTATACGCGTTAACAGCAACGCGCCTTCACCACAGGCAACCCGTAAGCCTTCACGGCTGGCCTCCAGAATCTCACCTGGCTGTCCGTTACCGTCTACTACTGTTGCTGCGTAGATTTTCACGCCCTCTCCCGCCAAGGTGCTGTGGCATAACGGCCATGGGTTGAAGGCACGAATCAGCCGTTCCAGATCGACAGCAGGACGACTCCAGTCCAGCTTGGCTTCTTCCTTATTAAGCTTATGAGCATAGGTTGCCAAGGCATCATCTTGCAGTTTGTCTGGCAACGTACCGGCTGCCAGCGCAGGAATGGCTTCGACAACCGCTTCTGCGCCGAGTAAGGCGAGACGATCATGTAAGCTGCCACCGGTGTCCTCGGCGGTAATCGGTGTGCTTACCTTGCTCAGCATGGGACCGGTATCCAGGCCCGCTTCCATCCGCATGACCGTGACGCCCGTTTCGGTATCGCCCGCTTCGATGGCACGTTGAATTGGCGCAGCCCCTCGCCAGCGAGGCAATAGCGAGGCATGGCTGTTAATGCAGCCCAGGCGCGGAATATCCAGGACAGCTTGAGGCAGAATCAACCCATAGGCTACGACGATCAGAAGATCAGGCTTAAGGGCTGCAAGCTCTGCCTGTGCATCAGCGTTGCGTAGCGTCTGAGGTTGATACACCGGAATATTGTGAGATTCCGCCAGCTGCTTGACGGGACTCATCGCCAGTTTCTGCCCTCGTCCGGCTGGGCGGTCAGGTTGTGTATACACGGCGGCTATCGAGTAGCCTACCCTTAACAAGGCATGCAGATGGCGGGCGGCAAATTCTGGTGTACCAGCAAAGACAATACGCAACGGTTGAGTCATGGGGCTCTCATGGATCAGTACAAGGCAGCAACTGCTCGCTACTATAAAGACGAGTCTTGCATAGGATAGAGGTCTTGGCACCAGAATGAAAAAGGCCTGCTGCTGCAGGCCTTTTCAGAGCGATCAGGCGTTCTGCTGGATACGGTGCTGCTTTTCCAGCTTTTTCTTGATGCGGTCACGCTTGAGCGAGGACAGATAGTCCACAAACAGCTTACCGTTGAGGTGGTCGACCTCATGCTGGATGCACACAGCCAGCAGACCTTCACAGATCATCTCGAACGGCTCGCCGTTACGATCAAGGGCATTCACCTTGACGCGCTCGGGCCGCTCTACTTTCTCGTAGAAGCCCGGCACGGACAGGCAGCCTTCCTGGTACTCGCCCAGATCCTGGGTCAGGGGTTCCAGTTTGGGGTTGATGAACACGAGCGGCTGACTCTTGTCTTCACTGATATCGATGACGATCAGCTGCTTGTGAACATTGACTTGGGTAGCGGCCAATCCTATGCCAGGTGCTTCGTACATGGTTTCGAACATGTCATCGATCACCTGACGAAGGGCATCGTCCACCTCCGCAACCGGCTTGGCGATAGTACGCAAGCGGGGATCAGGGAATTCTAGGATATTTAAAAGGGCCATGATGTGTGTGAAGCACGTGTGGAATAAATTCGAAAGGCACTGCTAAGATGCAGCAGCGTTGATTTAACAGCCCCGCCAGGGAGTGATTGGGGCATTCCCTCAGGGTTTTTTTGCATATTGCACATAGTAAAGGGATTCACCGGATGAGGAAATCGTTGTTCGCCCTGTTGCTGGTGGCGGCTAGCAGTTGGGTGCAGGCCGACGTACAGCTGCGCCAAGGGCATCCAGACAGTTACACGGTGGTGCGCGGCGATACCCTTTGGGATATTTCCGGCAAGTTTTTGAGCAAGCCCTGGCAGTGGCCAGAAATATGGCATGCCAACCCACAGGTCGAAAACCCGCATTTGATCTATCCCGGCGATAGACTGAGTCTTGTCTACGTGGACGGGCAGCCTCGGCTGATGCTCAACCGTGGCGAGTCCCGCGGCACGATCAAACTGTCGCCTACCATCCGGTCGACACCGATTACCGAAGCGATACCGACGATTCCGCTGGAGGCCATCAACAGCTTCCTGCTGTCGAACCGTGTGATCGATGATGCCAATCAATTCAGGAACGCCCCCTATATCGTGGCCGGCAATGCCGAGCGTGTTGTCAGTGGCGCCGGTGATCGAGTCTACGCACGTGGCCACTTCACCGAGGACCAGCCTGCCTACAGTATTTATCGGCAGGGAAAAGCGTATAAAGATCCCCAGACCGAAGAATTTCTGGGCATAAACGCCGATTATATCGGTAGCGGCGACAAGGTGACTTCTGAAGGCGACATGACCACGCTGGTGCTCAGCCGCTCCAATGAAGAGGTTCGCCTGGGCGATCGCCTTTTCCCCACCGAGCAGCGTGTCGTCAACTCGACCTTTATGCCCAGTGCACCCGACAGGGACATCAACGGAATCATTCTTGATGTTCCGCGTGGTGTTACCCAGATCGGCCAGTTCGATGTGGTCATCATCAACAAGGGTATGCGCGACGGGTTGGTCGAAGGCAACGTACTGGCTGTCTACAAGACCGGCGAAACCGTACGCGACCGGGTAACAGGTGATAACGTCAAGGTGCCCGACGAGCGCTCTGGTCTGCTGATGATCTTTCGCACCTATGACAAGCTCAGCTATGGCCTGGTCCTGAATGCGACTCGTCAGCTCTCGGTTCTGGACAAGGTCCGTAACCCCTAAATAGTCACACTGGCGCAGCCTTTCAAGGGGTGCGCCACGATCAAGGATGATCGTATGTCGTTTTCTTCTCCGGCGGAGCTTGAAGCCCGCCTGCGTCTGCATAACCTCCCTGAGATTGGTCCGCGCCGCTTTCACCATCTGATTCATGCCTTTGGCAGTGCTTCGGCAGCGCTCAGTGCGCCGGCTTCCGCCTGGCAGGCATTGGGTATTCCGGGCGTTTGCGCAGACGCCCGCCGTACCGCTGAAACCCGTGAACGTGCAGCCCATGCTCTCGCCTGGCTAGAAGGTGAACATCACCATGTGGTGTGTTGGGATGATCCCCGCTATTCCGCACTACTGGCCGAAACCAAGGGGGCGCCGCCTCTGCTCTATTTAGCGGGAGCCGTGGAACTGCTGGAGAGGCCCCAGCTCGCCCTGGTCGGCAGCCGCCAGGCAAGTGCTTATGGGCTCGATAACGCTCGCCGGTTTTCCAGAAGCCTTGCGGCGGCAGGTTTCTGCGTAACCAGTGGCCTTGCGCTCGGTGTCGATGGTGCAGCTCACGAAGGTGCGCTGGAAGCCAGCGGCGCTACGATTGCTGTATTGGGCACAGGACTTGAGCGACTCTATCCTCGTCGCCATATCAGCCTTGCTCGTCGTATCGTTGAGCACGGTGGCGCGCTGGTGTCAGAGTTACCCTTGGATGCAGCACCCAACGCCGCCAACTTTCCGCGGCGTAACCGTATTATCAGCGGGCTTTCACTCGGTGTACTGGTGGTTGAGGCGAGTCCTTCGAGCGGCTCCCTGATCACAGCGCGGCTGGCAGCAGAGCAAGGACGTGAAGTGTTTGCCATTCCCGGCTCGATTCATCATCCAGGCGCACGTGGCTGCCATCAGCTGGTCCGTGAGGGAGCGCAACTGGTCGAGAGTATCGAACATATTCTGGAATCGCTCAGAGGCTGGCAGGCACCGTTTGGACAGTCGTCCCTGCCGTTGATGAATGAGCCTGAACCAGCAGATGTTCCACGTGAAACGCATCCTTTGCTGGACGTGCTGAGGGCTTCCCCCCAGAACAGCGAGACGCTTGCCCAGCTCAGCGGTTACGAGGTTTCTCATTTGCTGGCTGAGCTGACGGAGCTTGAGCTGGATGGCCGTGTGGCCCGTGAAAATGGACTTTGGGTCTATCGAGCGTGACGGGTCAGTCTCGGTTAAACTCGTGATCTTTTTATGGACAGGAGTGAACCGATGCTCAGCTGCTGGCGCGTTCAATATGCTGCTCACGTCATACGTCACGGCGGTGTAATCGCCTACCCGACCGAGGCAGTCTGGGGCCTGGGATGTGATCCCTGGGATGCGGCTGCGGTCTATCGGTTGCTGCGTATCAAGCAGCGCCCGCTGGAAAAAGGTTTGATTGTAGTGGCCGACAACATCAGGCAGTTCGATTTCCTGCTGCATGATCTGCCCAAGGAATGGAAGGACAAACTGTCGAGCACATGGCCGGGGCCCAATACTTGGCTGGTGCCGCACCAGAACCGCTTGCCGGGCTGGGTGACGGGTGTGCATCAAACGGTAGCGTTGCGTGTGACTGACCACCCTCTGGTGCGTGAACTGTGTGCCTTGAGCGGCCCAATCATTTCTACCTCCGCCAACCCGGCGGGACGTCCGGCCGCCCGTTCACGGCTTAAGGTTGAGCAGTATTTTTCCGGAGAGCTGGACGCCGTGCTGGGCGGTGCGCTGGGTGGTCGCAGAAGCCCCAGCGTTATCCGCGATCTGGAAACAGGTCAGGTCTTTCGTCCCTGATAGTAGAGCTGACCTCTATGGCTAAATGGTCAGCTCTGGGGTTCGTCAACAAGCATATGACGGACCCGGTTGGCCAGCTCATCGATCAGGAAAGGCTTGCCGATTATGTCGGTACCTTCAGTCAGACTACCCTTGGGCTGGACGGCTTCGCCCGCATAGCCGGTCATGAAGAGAATCTTCAATGTCGGACGTGACGCTCGTGCCCGCTCGGCCAGTTGCGTACCGCTCATGCCGGGTAGCCCTACATCGGTAATCAGTAGATCCACCGGCGCTTCGGATTCCAGGATAGCCAGGGCCTCATGTGCATGGTGAGTATCCTGGGCCGCGTACCCCAACTCATTGAGTACTTCGACCACGAGCAGGCGAACGGCCGAGTCATCACCCACGACCAGAATAGACTCGCCGTTTCCTGGTGCTACGACTGCTTCGACTTCCTCTTGATCCAGAGACTCGGCTTGAAGTGCACGGGGGAAATACAGGGTAATCGTTGTGCCTTGCCCTACTTCGCTTTGCAAGGTGACATGGCCGCCGGACTGTTTGACGAAACCATAGATCATCGACAGACCCAGGCCTGTGCCCTGCCCGATGGGCTTGGTAGTAAAGAACGGGTCGAAGGCCTTGGCTACGACCTCCGGACTCATGCCGGTCCCGCTGTCCCGTACCGTTAGCGTGACGTAGTGACCTGGATTCAGATCTTCCAGCGGATGGGTTGCCTCATTGAAAAAATGGCCTGTCTTGAGTACCAAGGTGCCCCCGTCAGGCATTGCATCGCGCGCGTTGATGACCAGGTTCAATAGGGCGTTTTCCAGCTGGTTGGTATCCGACAAGGCATGCCAGAGATGGGGATGCAGTTGGGTGATGATTTCGATGTGCTCGCCGAGGGTTCGCCGGACCAGATCTTCCAGGGAAGTGACGAGGGCATTCAGATCGATGGGTTGAGGATCGAGTGTCTGACGACGAGCAAAGGCCAGCAGGCGCTGCGTCAATGTGGCAGCACGATGAGCCGAGACACTCGCGGCCTCCATGTAGCGCTCCAGCCCTTGAAGCTGCTGGCTGCCAATTCGGCGCTTCATGATTTCAAGCGAACCAATAATGCCAGTCAGCAGGTTATTAAAGTCATGGGCAATACCGCCGGTGAGTTGCCCGACCGCTTCCATCTTCTGAGACTGGCGTAGGGCTTCCTCGGTCTGCTTGAGCATGACCGCCGCCTCTACTTCAGCTGTGACATCCCGCGCAAAGACATAAACCTGTCCATCCTTGTCGGCCGTGGCCTTCCAATCGATCCAATGCCATTCGCCTGAGCGGGCTCGGTAGCGGCTGCGAAGGCCATTGATCGTCTCGCCGATCGGGAGCTGTCGAAAATGCTGTGTGGGCGATGGATCGTCGGGATACTCGAGTCGGGAAGGCTCAAATGCCAGCAGCTCCGATTGGGGCCAGCCCAGCTGGCGCGTCCAGGCCGGGTTCAGGCTTTGCCAGCGCTCACGCGCGAACACACCCAAGAGATCGTCAGACAGTGCCCAGGTGCGGTCGCGTTCGGCGGTTCGTTCGGCAACCCGTTGCTCCAGGGTTTCGTTCAGTTGGCGCAAACGCTGCTCGACCTGGCGAATCTCGGTGATGTCGGTGTGCACGCCTACCCATTCGACAATAACGCCCTCTTCGAGAACCGGAATGGCCCTAACTGAGAAGATCCGCCATTTGCCGTTCTGGCAACGCACGCGCTGTTCGTCGTGAAAGGTCTTACGTCCACGTAGAGCAGCACGCCACCGCTTGAGCGAGCGAGGCGCATCTTCGGGATGCAGCGCGCGGGTCCAGCCCGTGCCTTGGTATTCCTCATACGTCTGACCCGTCAGGGCACTCCAGGCGGGCTGTTCTCCAATCATGCGGCCCTTGGCGTTGTTGGTCCACAGCACCCCCTGAACCGCATCGACTGCGGCGCGGAACCGCTGGTTGGACAGGTGCAGCGACGCTTCGGCCTGCTTGCGCTGGGTAATGTCCACAACCACGGCACTGACATACTGAGGCATGCCCTCCGCATCGTGGGCCAGCGAGACGTGCAGGCTGGTCCAGACATGGGAGCCATCCGGCCGCATATAGCGCTTGTCGACCAGATAGGACTCCCCCGTCTTGAACATCTGTTGGGTCAGCACCTTGCTGGTCTTGCGATCTGACGGATGCGTCAGTGCATCGACATTGCTGCCGATCAACTCTTCTTCGGAGCGCCCGAGAATATCGCAATAGCGTGCATTGACGAGCACAATCGTGCCGTTGAGGTCCGTCTGGCAGATACCGACCGCAGCCTGGTTGATCAACGTGAACAGGCGGTTGGTACGGTCCTGCAGGGTGGCTTCGGCCTGAAGCCGATCTTCGATATCGATGGAAACAGTCACCGAGGCGATGACCTCGCCTTCGGAATTACGCACGGGCGCGCTGGAAACTTCAAATGTGCGAACGGTCCCGTCCGCGCGCCGATAGATCATGGGCTCCGGTGGTATGGGATTTCCAGAGGAAAGCGCTCGTACCGTCGGGTAGTCCTCAATGGCGTAGGGTCGGCCATCAGGATGAACCGCTCCCAGATGCTTGTAGCGATGCAGACTCTCCCCGCCCGGTGTAATGCCAAGTTGGTTCTGAATCTGCTTGTTCAGCATCAACGAGCGCCCGGTGCCCGCTTCGGAGATGGAGATACCCAGAGGGGCCTGCTCCAGGACGCTGGTCAGCAAGCCACTTTCGAGTTGTAGCCGGGCTTGGCTCTGGTGAAGTTGATCCTGTGTCCTGGCCTTTTCGATAGCGACCGACGCGAACTGCGCCAACTGCACCACAATGGCTTCGTCCGCCTCATCGAACTCACCTGTGAACTTATCCGAAAGCTGGATCAGACCCAGATTGGTGCCCTGATGGCTGATCAACGGGACCGCCAGCCAACCGCGCATGGGTGGATGTTCATTGACATAGGTGCCAAAGTTCTTCCAGCGCGTATGCGCTTCCAACTCGGCCTGGGTCATGCGCACGGGCTGATTGGTCTCGCAGACCATGGCATAGATGCCACCGCCGCTGGGCAGGGCGTCGAGATGGCGCCACTTCGCGTATTTCTCGGAAAGCGACACGCTGGTGATGGATTGGCTCCAGTCTTCACCCTGGGTCATGCTGACTACGGATTGGTGAGCCCCAACGATCAGGCGGGCCTGCTCGGTAATGGCGTCCACGGTGGTTTTCATGTCGGGCGCCGAGGTAATCGCCCGCGTTGCTTCGGCCAATGCCTTGAGCTGGGTCACGCGGCGGCTGAGCGTGTCAGTCAGATGATCGCGGTCGCGCTCGGTATGCAGGGATTGGGTTCGATCCCGCAGGGTCAGCAGAAAGCCGAGATGAAGGTCGTTTTTCATGAGCGGTACGGTTCGCGCACTTCCCCAGAACTGCGTGCCGTCGCGGCGTACATACCAGCGCTGGCTGTTCACATGACCTTTCGCTCGGGCCGTTTGCCGTTCCTGATGAAGAATGGGACCGATGAGGTCTTCGGCGTTGAGCAGGAACTCTACAGTCTTCCCGACCGCCTCGGCCTCGCTCCAGCCGAACAGCGTCTGGGCACCGGCATTCCAGCTGGTCAGTCGCCCGTCCAGGTCCGTGGTAATGATGGCGTAATCCGTAGCGCTGTCGAGGATCGCAGCGAGGAGGGCTTGATGAGGCATACGATCGACACAGGCTCCAAATCAGCGGTACTACGGAGGAGGCAAGCCAGGCTAGCCTCCTTTCCTGCAATTATGACCGTTCCAGGATCAGAACGGTTGACCCCGTTGTTTCGCGGCCTGCCAGAGCACGTTGCGCCTGGGCGGCTTCGGATAACGGGTAGCGTTGGTTGATCTCGATCTTGAGCGTACCGTTGGCGACCAGGCCGAAGAGTTCGTCTGCCATGGATTGCAGCCGTTCTGGCGTATCGGCATAGCCTGCCAGGGACGGACGTGTGACAAACAGCGAGCCTTTCTGGTTCAAGATCGCCAGGTTGACCCCTGTCACAGCGCCAGACGAATTTCCAAAACTGACCATCAGGCCACGCGGTGAGATGCAGTCCAGCGACGCCTCCCAGGTATCCTTGCCGACACTGTCATAAACGACCGGACACTTCCTGCCATTGGTCAGCTCAAGGACTCGCTTGGCGATATCCTCTTCCTTGTAATTGATTGTCTCCCAGGCGCCCAGGCGACGGGCATGCTCGGCCTTGGCCGCAGAGCCCACAGTGCCGATCACGCGCACACCCAGCGATTTTGCCCACTGACAGGCCAGGGAGCCGACGCCGCCCGCAGCGGCATGAAACAGGATGGTTTCGCCCGCTTCGACACGATAGGTCTGGCGCAGCAGGTACTGGACGGTCAGCCCCTTGAGCATGACCGCTGCCGCTTGCTCAAAGCTGACGCTTGCTGGCAGGTGAACCAGATTACGCTCCGGCAGGGTGTGGACCTCGGCATAGGCGCCCAGCGGGCCGGTGGCATAGGCAACCCGATCTCCAACCTTGAACCGCGTTACGCCACTGCCGATGGATTCGACGATCCCTGCGCCTTCACTGCCCAGCCCGGATGGCAAAGTACCAAGGGGATACAGGCCGCCCCGGTAGTAGGTATCGATAAAATTGAGTCCGATGGCCTCATTGCGGACACGTACCTCGTTCGGCCCTGGTTCGGCAGGTGTGAAATCGACATATTCGAGCACTTCCGGGCCGCCGGTGCGGCTGAACTGGATACGTTTTGCCATGGGGATTTCCTTGTAAGAATAGTGGCTGAACCTTAATCCAATCCCTTGCAGAGGCCTGCGTCAACCGGCAAAGCACCCTCCGGTGGTATGATTCAGGACTTTCTTTACCCTGCCCTACTCCAGGTGATGACCGTGAAAGACCGAATCGAAGCCGTAAAGGCATACCTGCTCGATCTACAGGATCGCATCTGCCAGTCCTTGGAAGCGGAGGATGGTCATGCCCGGTTCATGGAGGAGGCCTGGACACGCCCTACCGGCGGCGGTGGTCGTACGCGTGTGATTGGTGAAGGTGCCGTCATCGAAAAAGGCGGTGTGAACTTTTCTCATGTCCACGGCGACAGCATGCCGCCTTCGGCCAGCGCCCATCGTCCTGAGCTGGCAGGTCGTAGTTTCGAGGCCATGGGCGTCTCGCTGGTGATCCACCCTGAAAACCCGAATGTACCCACCTCCCACGCCAATGTGCGTTTCTTCATCGCTGAAAAAGACGGTGAAGAACCGGTCTGGTGGTTTGGCGGCGGTCTGGATCTGACGCCTTATTATGGTAACGAGGAAGACTGTATCCACTGGCACCGGGTGGCACGGGATGCCTGTGTACCATTCGGTGAAGACGTCTACCCGCGTTACAAAGCCTGGTGTGATCGTTACTTCCAGATCAAGCATCGCAACGAGCCGCGTGGAATCGGTGGCCTGTTCTTCGATGATCTGAACGAGTGGGACTTCGAGACCAGCTTTGCCTTTCTGCGGGCTATTGGCGATGCCTACCTGAACGCCTACCTGCCGATTGTACAGCGTCGTCGGAACGAGCCTTTTACCGAAGCACAGCGCGAGTTCCAGGCCTATCGTCGCGGCCGCTACGTGGAGTTCAACCTGGTCTATGACCGCGGCACCCTGTTCGGTCTGCAATCGGGAGGCCGTACCGAGTCGATCCTGATGTCCCTGCCACCCATCGTGCGTTGGGGATATGACTGGAAGCCGGCGCCCGGTAGCGAAGAGGCTCGTTTGACCGAGTACTTCCTGACCGACCGTGACTGGTTGGCTGATACCTGATACCGACCCATTGATCTTTGCTTCAAGGACATTCCATGGACCGTTATGCCGTCATTGGCAACCCTGTCGCCCATAGCAAGTCGCCTGCCATTCATAGCCGCTTTGCCGAGCAGACAGGACAGGCCATGCGCTACGACACCTGGCTTGCGCCGCTTGGCGAGTTCGAGCGCAGCGCGCGTGAGTTTTTTGCCAATGCGGCAGGCGCTAATGTGACGGTCCCGTTCAAAGAGGATGCCTTTCGATTTGCCGATGAGCTGACTGAGCGTGCCCGACGTGCCGGTGCGGTCAATACGCTAAAGAAGCGGAAAGACGGGACCTTTCTGGGCGACAACACTGACGGTGCCGGACTGGTTCGTGATCTGACGGTCAATGCAGGCCTGTCCCTGACTGGCAAGCGTATCCTCATCCTGGGCGCTGGTGGTGCCGTACGTGGCGTGTTGGAGCCTATCCTGGCGGAGCGGCCTGCCGCTCTGGTCATTGCCAATCGGACCGAGAGCAAGGCCATACAACTGGCGCGTGAATTTGCAGTGCTGGGAATGATCGAGGCGGCAGCGTTCAACCTTGAGGCGGAGCCGTTCGACCTGATCGTCAATGGCACTGCTGCCAGCCTTTCCGGCGATGTTCCCCCTATCACCCCTGCCCTGGTCCGCGCTGGGGTAACCGTTACTTACGACATGATGTACAGCAAGGAGCCAACGCCCTTCTGTTGTTGGTCAACCACACACGGCGCAGTACAAGCCCTGGATGGTCTGGGTATGCTGGTTGAGCAGGCTGCCGAAGCATTTTACCTTTGGCGCGGCATACGGCCGGAGAGCGGCCCGGTATTGCATGAACTCAGACAGCAGCTAGCGGCGTCCTGATTAGAGCATTGCGTCCTCTGGATAGCTTTATTAAGAGACCTGCTGCTGACGCATGTGGATAAGTAATGCCTGTACAAAACGATCCGAACATTATCCACGCTGAAAATGGATATTGCAGCAGGCCTTTTTTGACTGACAGGATTTATGGCTTGAAGGCAAAAGACAGGCGTATTAAGACGAAGTAGCAATGGAGTTTGCCATAGCGCATGTGGATAAGCTTCAACTCCTGTGCATAATTGAAGATATATCCACAGACTTCATGTTGTCTTTATCTACGCTTGAAGAAGGACGCTGGAAGGTATTTGCGGCAACCAGTGCCCGGCAGCGTAGCCAGGCACTGAGTTGAATATCAGTTCAGCAATGTGGCATCCAGGCTGATCTTGGCGTTCAGTACCTTAGAGACCGGGCAGCCTTCCTTCGCCTTGTTGGCGATGGCCTGGAATTGGTCGTTGTCAATGCCTGGGATTTTGGCCGACATGGTCAAATCAATCGTCGTGATTTCGAAGCCTTCGCCTACTTTATCGAGCGTAACCACTGCCTTGGTTTCGATACGCTCGGCTGTGAAGTTCTCCATCCCCAGCATCATGGAAAAGGCCATGGAGAAGCAGCCCGCATGCGCTGCGCCAATCAGCTCCTCAGGGTTAGTGCCGGGCTGGTCTTCGAAGCGAGTGTTGAAACCGTAGGGATTTTCCTTCAGCGCGCCGCTGCCTGTGGAAATCGTACCTTTACCGTCCTTCAAACCACCTTGCCATACAGCAGATGCTGTCTTTTTCATGGTTCCTCTCCTGTGGATGACTCGAGTTATATGTGAAATCGGATGCTGGGCAAAGTTCGTTGGAGGGTGCGGCGAAACGTAAGGCGTACAGGTGGTGTTCATCAGGGTAAGGTAAAAAGGCCGGAGCAAATGGCCAGGGTTGTGGTCAGCCTATGACCTGCCTTTTCTCCGGTCTGATTCATTTCAAGGAGTCGTCATGGACTATAAGAACCTCGGGTCTACGGGCCTGAAAATTTCTCCGCTGTGCCTGGGCTGTATGACCTACGGCGTGCCTGAACGTGGTAATCATCCATGGACGATGGGTGAAGAAGAGAGTCGCCCGCTACTCAAGAAAGCCCTCGACATGGGCATTAACTTCTTTGATACCGCCAACGCCTATTCTGATGGTACCAGTGAGGAAATCGTCGGTCGGGCGCTAAAGGACTTTGCCCAGCGTGACGAGATTGTGCTGGCCACCAAGGTCTATTTTCCGATGCGCAACAAGCCCAACGTGGGCGGCCTGTCACGTAAGGCGATCTTTGCCAGTATCGATGCCAGCCTCAAGCGCTTGGGCACTGACTACGTGGACCTGTACCAGATCCACCGCTGGGATTATGAAACGCCCATCGAAGAAACCATGGAAGCGCTGCACGATGTGGTGAAGGCGGGTAAGGCGCTGCATATCGGTGCCTCCAGCATGTACGCCTGGCAATTCGCCAAGGCTCTGCATGTGGCGGATCGAAATGGTTGGACCCGTTTCGTCACCATGCAGAATTATGTGAACCTGCTGTATCGCGAAGAAGAGCGCGAAATGCTGCCGCTCTGCCGTGATGAGGGTATTGGGGTGATTCCCTGGAGCCCCATGGCGCGTGGAAGGCTGACCCGAGATTGGGATACCAGCAGCGCACGCGTTGAGAGTGACGAGTTTGGCAAGAGCCTGTATGCCAATACGGCCGATGCCGACCGCCGTGTGGTTGAGCGTGTGGCCGAGATTGCTAACGAGCGTGGCGTACCGCGTGCACAAGTGGCACTGGCCTGGGTTGTGCAAAAACCGGGCATCAGTGCACCCATCATTGGTGCGTCCAAACCGCAGCACCTCGGAGACGCTGTGGCCGCCCTCTCGCTCAACCTGACCGCCGAAGAGATCGCCCGCCTTGAGGAACCTTACGTCCCTCATGGTGTGGTCGGTTTTGCCTGATCACGGTCTTTCCGGTACGACACCTGTCGTACCGGACCTACCGCGCCATTACCTCACCCTATCGGTTTCATAGTCACTAAAAAGAGCCAGGTTACTTTTAATAACTGCCTTAAAGGCGTAGAGTGAGTTTCTTGATGTAATCACGCTCAGCGAGGTTGCCATGGACGATTCGAACAAGTCCGCTACCGGGCGCCGCCGACTGAAAAACCACGACTGCCCTATCCGTGATGTGCTGGACCGTGTAGGCGATGCCTGGTCGGTACTGGCTGTTTTCAAGCTGGACAGCGGACCACTGCGTTTCAATGAACTCAAGCGTCAGATCGATGGCATTTCCCAACGAATGCTGACCGTCACGTTGCGCAACCTGGAGCGCGATGGATTGATTACCCGAACGGTCATTCCCTCAACGCCGCCCCAGGTGGAATACGCCCTGACCGGGATCGGGCAAAGCCTGGTTATTCCCATCAGAGCCTTGGCCGATTGGGCCGCTCAATCGCAGCCGATCATTCAGCAGGCGCGCGATACCTACGATCTGGCCGTGCGGCAGCGGCAAATTGAAGAGCCTGCCGCGGCTAACGAGGAGACTTCTGCATGACTCAACTCAAAGACACTGCCATTTCCGTTCTGGACTTGGCGCCGGTACGGGACGATGGCAACGCCGCCCAGGCTCTGCACAATTCACTCGACCTTGCTCGCCATGCGGAGCGGCTGGGCTATAACCGATTCTGGGTCGCTGAGCATCACAACATGGACGGTATCGCCAGCTCGGCCACGGCCGTTCTGCTCGGATACCTGGCGGGTGGTACATCCACGATCCGCATCGGCTCCGGTGGCATCATGCTGCCTAACCATGCCCCTCTTGTTGTGGCCGAGCAGTTCGGCACGCTGGATGCTCTGTATCCGGGCCGTATCGATCTGGGGCTTGGTCGTGCGCCTGGGTCCGATCAGATGACCGCCCATGCGCTGCGTCGCGATCGTTTGGGAAGCGCCGATGACTTCCCTTCCGACGTAGAGGAGCTGCAGTACTTCCTGGGTCCACGACAGGAAGAACAGCGGGTAATCGCCGTGCCGGGTGTCGATAGCAACATACCGATCTGGCTGTTGGGATCGAGCCTGTTCAGTGCTCAGCTAGCGGCTGCCAAAGGTTTGCCGTATGCCTTTGCATCCCATTTTGCGCCACGCTATATGCATGAAGCGATTCGTCTGTACCGTGAAAACTTCCGCCCTTCCGAGGTGCTGGACAAGCCCTATGTCATGCTGGGTGTTCCGCTGGTTGCAGCAGACAGCGACGAGGAAGCCAATTACCTGGCCAGCACGGTTTATCAGCGCGTCCTGGCATTGATGCGTGGCCAAAGCCTGGTGCTTCGCCCGCCGGTTCGAAACATGAGCCCTGAGTGGTTGCCCCATGAAAAAGACGCTGTGCTGAACATGCTGGGCATGGCGATTATTGGTGGGCCGGACAAGGTACGCGAGCGGGTCGATTTGCTGCTTGAGAAGACCGATGCCGATGAATTGATTTTCACCTGCGACGTGTATGAACATGCTGATCGACTCAGGTCGTATCAGATTCTGGCCGAACTTAAAGGCTGATATAAAAAGGGCGCTACAGCGCCCTTTTTATTAACACTAAAATTAATAAAGCTGATATCAGTGCATCCCAAAGAGATATCAATAGGCTATTAAATTAGTATTAACTAGTTAGCGCGCTACTTATCTGCAAAATTCTGTTGCCAGAACTGTTCGAAGGCTTCTTTCCACTCGGGTAATTGCACACCCCAGTTGGTCTGAATACGTGAGCAATCCATTCGTGAATTAGCTGGGCGTTTCGCTGGAGTGGGATACTCATACGTGGCAATAGGATAAAGCCGGGCACGTAAACGGCCTTGCTCTTCAAGTTTCTGAGCAATCGTTTCGGTAAAGCCAAACCAGGATGTCTTGCCAGTCGAGGTAAGGTGGTAAATACCCCAGGGGCCTGGGTTCCCCATGGCAATGCGACTCACGATGTGAGCAGTGGCTGCCGCGATTGTATCGGACCATGTCGGTATGCCGATCTGATCGTCTACAACGCGCAACTCGTCTTTTTCCTGCAGCAGGCGATGCATGGTACGAACGAAGTTATGGCCATCCTGGGAGTAGACCCAACTGGTTCGTAGAATCAGATATTGTCCACCTACGGCCTGTACCGCCTGTTCGCCAGCCAGCTTGCTTTCGCCATATACGCTGGTGGGATGGGTAGCATCTTCTTCACTATAGGGCCCGTTCTTGTCACCATCAAACACATAGTCGGTCGAATAGTGGATGAACGGAATGGCTCGTGCCACGGCTTCCTCCGCCAGAATCCGCGGTGCCTCTGCGTTTACCTTGAAAGCCATTTCGGCGTCGGTCTCAGCCTTATCCACAGCTGTATATGCAGCAGCATTGATGATCAGGTCTGGCTGCACACGTCGAACGGTTTCACGGATAGCTTCTTCATTTGCAAGATCCATGGCATCACGACCTAGGACAACAAGTTCATGGCCGGTTTTAAGGTTTCTTTGCAGCGCTTGAGAGACCTGACCGCTTCGACCTGTAATTAAAATCTTCATAGTTCTCCAGCCTGATCGAGCGGTACTAATCAAAAAGCATAGTGCTAGTTAATTACGAACCCGATAGTGGTTGGTTTAATAATGAGCGACTGATGCTCAATTATTGCCCAACAGTAAATCAATGTGATGGTCGCTATGTTGAACGCGTTTAAAAGTTAAGCAAACTTTAAATAAAGCGAAAAACACAGAGCACCGCAGTTTATAAAAAACCAGGGCGATAGTGTGCCTGCCTATACGGGCAAGGCCAGAGGCGGGGCGGAGCGCTATGGCGGCGTGGGCAGCCAGAAAAGGAGATTGGTCATAAAACGTGCCAATAACAGCGTGCTTAGTCGGCGAACACTAACACACCTTTGTGACGGTTTGTCAGCAAAGTTGTTTCAAGACAGACAAACCTTTACAGAGGCTGTTGAAAGGCCATGAAGTTGGCAGAAGAAGCGGGCCTAGTACCTTGAGGCTTGTGAGTTCCATGGCAAGGCCGCTCTTCTTTAATAAGGGTCAAACCGGCTTTTGTACCAGTGCAAGGCCAGTCATTTCCCGAAGACTTTCAAGTGTGAGGCCTTCGACGAGTTCGCTGGCATACACGCGGCCGTCAGCAATATCGAAAATAGCCAGATCGGTATACACACGAGATACGCAGCCTACGCCCGTCAGCGGGTAGGTACAGTGCTCGACCAGCTTGCTTTGCCCGGCTTTGGTCATGAGATCCATCATGACAAAGACCTGCTTGGCACCTATTGCAAGGTCCATAGCACCCCCTACGGCAGGAATCGCATCAGGCTCGCCGGTGTGCCAGTTGGCCAGATCGCCTGTGACGGATACCTGGAAAGCGCCGAGCACGCAGATATCCAAATGGCCGCCGCGCATCATTGCAAACGAATCCGCATGGTGAAAAAACGCACCGCCTGGCAGCAGGGTGACAGGCTGCTTGCCAGCGTTGATCAAATCAGAATCTTCCTTGCCCTCCTCTGGCGCCGGACCCATGCCCAGTATGCCGTTCTCGCTGTGCAGAAAAATTTCGCGGTCAGCTGGCAGGTGGTTGGCCACTAGCGTCGGCAGTCCAATCCCCAGATTGACGTAGGCTCCTTCCGGGATGTCCTGGGCGACTCGGGCAGCGATCTGGTTGCGGTTGAGTCTGTTCATTCCTGATCTCCTGAAACACGAACGACGCGTTGCACAAAAATGCCTGGCGTAACGATGATTTCCGGATCGATCTCGCCCAGCTCCACGATTTCACGGGTTTGCACGATGGTAGTCTTTGCGGCCGTCGCCATGATGGGACCAAAATTGCGGGCAGCCTTGCGGTAGGTCAGGTTGCCCCAACGGTCGGCACGGTCCGCGCGAATCAGAGCAAAGTCGGCATGAATGGGATATTGGATAACGTAGTGCTTGCCGTTGATTTCGCGTGTTTCCACGCCTTCGGCCAGAATCGTGCCGTAGCTGGTCGGCGTGAAAAAGGCGCCGATACCGGCACCCGCAGCGCGGATACGCTCGGCCAGATTGCCTTGCGGCACTAACTCCAGTTCAATTTTGCCGGCACGGTAAAGTTCGTCGAATACATAGGAGTCGGTCTGGCGTGGAAATGAACAGATGATTTTGCGAACCTGACCTGCCTTGAGCAGGGCTGCCAGGCCTACATCGCCATTGCCCGCATTGTTGTTGATGATGGTGAGATCTTTCGCACCGTGCGCTATCAACGCATCAATCAGCTCAGAAGGCTGTCCGGATGGGCCGAAGCCGCCAATCATCACGGTGGCACCATCGTGGATGTCTTCCACCGCCTGGCTCAGGCTCTCGACAATCTTGTTGATCATTGTATGTCCTCATTCAAGGGTCTCGCTGTTGCTCATGCACCAGCCGAGGAGGTAAGCCGCATGCACCGAGCATATGCGATTGCATCTCTTGAAAAAGGTGGTTGTGTCCGATAATCGGACACAAAACGCTTCATATGTGCGTTTATCGATCGGCACCCGTATTAGTACGCCGTCGTAAAGCAAGTAGACCATTTCAGTATTTCAATACGGCCTTTGGAGAATTAACCGGCACAGCGCTGGTCATTTTAATGACTTACACAAATGCGATGATGGCAAAAGGCTCTAGGTCAAGCATTGGCGATTAGGTTAACCAAATAATTGTGTGCACTAATTCACGGTATTGTAGGGAAATCTGAATCATTCCTGAACACGGGAGAATCGGTTAAGCAAAAAGCATTGTGATCCTAAAGTTTCCTTTTACTGTGTCGACTTACTAAAGAGGCCACAGGAAATTCGGCTTTCGCGCTAACGCTATCAACACAAGGGATTTGAATGAATATTCTTCAGGAAACACTGAATGAGCTATCTTCACTCCGCGTCCAGTATTGGACGTTTTGTACCCAAAGAGCAGCATGTCTTTTGGGGTGAGCGAGTCAGCGAGCTGCTGCAGATCGTTGCGATCAGTCACGGCTTTGATTTAATGCGCCTTGGCGCAAGCGAGGCATACCGCCTCAAGGGCTTTCTGGATACGCTCGAACAGAATGACTATCCGGAACTGGCCGACTGGAATGACCGAGTTTTTGCCTGCACCCGCCTTACATGCCGGGTCGAGCTTGAGAAGTACATGCTGGAAGGCATGCCCAAGTCCTGACGTACCCCCTCTCCTTTCTGGGCTGCCCACCTGATGTGGCAGCCGGACGCTCATGGTGAAACCGCCTCTTCTTCAGCCGATGCAGGTTTGGTCAGGCGCATTGAGGTCAGGTAGAGCGAAAATACCAGAACGAAAGCACCCAGAAGAAAGCCGACATAGGGAATTCTGAAGGCAATCAACAGGGCGGCGGCGGCACCGCTGGCTGCTGCTGGGATGGCTCTGAACACATCGAGCTTCAAGGTAAAGGGTTTGCGGCATTCGGGGCATAATCGGCTTCCATCCGATTCAGGCGGACCAAAGAGTGCAGCGTGGAAGGCGCTGATGCTTTGTTTGCAGTGGGGGCATTTCATGCTGAATTCCTTTTCAAGCAGTCAGGCAGGTTAACTGCACTCTGAAATCCTACGCGGGCTCCGAATAAAATGGGGAGTTACCGCGCGGACCTGTGAGCAGGTTCATGTAAATGAGCATGGGTTTGTGCTAAAGCCACACGCCGTTAGCTCAAGTGCCTGGACTATGTTTTCAAACGGATAGGATCCTCCGGACTGTCGATCGTTTCTGGCCTTATTACGTCTTGTTGCCTTGGCTGGACCAGCCCTGCTTCAAAACGTCAGTCACGGTATTGCCCGTCCCTGCCGTCGCCAGGATATGCTGGCATAGCCTTTCGTCTAAAAATGTATAAGGTGACTCAACGCTTACAGGCGCGCTCTGAAGCGAGTCTTCTTCTCCCTGCGCATCGAAGCGGTTTCGCTGGAATGGTTTCAGTAGAGGCACTCCAGCGCAGCGGCTCAAAGTGACCCCGTCAGTGAGGTCTTTTGGATCTGTCCAGTCCTAGTCGTATTGCTTCCCATCGACATGTGCCGGGCGGACGAAATGCTCTCACCCACCCTTTTTACCTTGTTGCAGAATCCCTTGGCAGGCAGATGAGCCCTTTCCCTTCAGGTGGCGCTGTCTGCCTTTAGCGGCAGGCCCGGCTAAGCGGGCTGTGAACACAATAACTAAAAAGGGTGGTAGCGATGGAGCACATTCTCAAAGCAGCCTTCGGCTGCCAAAGCGAAGCCGAGCATGTCCGACATGAGTTGATCGCAAAAGGCGTAGCCGGTCGGCATATCTCACTTTCAGCCTCTCGAAATGAGACGGCAGGTTCTTCCACAGGTTCGCTGGGTGAACGAATCAGCCATTTCTTCTGTTCGCTTTTCGACCTAGCCGATGATGAGCCCGCGCGCGAGGCCATTACCGAGCACTTGACTGTCCTGACGGTCACGCTTACCAAGTACCAGCAGCAGGCCGTAGTCGAGGCCGTGCTCGCGCAGAACGGCGCAATGAGTGCCCATGCCCTGACGGATGACTATGCCATCTCCAGTCACTATCCAAGTTCGGCCTGTACGCTCGGCATGGGCTCCTTCGCCTTGGCCGGTCAGGTACCACAAGAGGCGACAGGAGACCGGTTCGTGCCGACCCAGGCGGAAGAGGAGGCCTGGTTGACCAAGCCTCCACTGGAGCTGCCCTCGCTGTCTCTCTCATTTGCCAAGCCCTGATCACAGGATCAGGGCTTACAGGGCTAGGTGTGCAGTGCTGCCATGGCCTGGCCGAGATAGCGCTGGATATCGTCTGTCATCCAGGTGCCCTCAGCCAGTTGCGGTTCGCAGGCATGGGCCTGACGCAGTTTATGGTGGGTCTCGGGATTTGTGCCTGCATAGGCGGTAAACAATGCGGTCCAGCGTTGCGCCAGCTGCAGCGCCTCTGGAGAGTGAGGAGGCAGTCCGTTATCCATAATGCGGCGTAAATCGGCCAGAAGCGGTAGCCATTTCGGAACCTGCTCGCCATAGTTTGCCTGCATGAAGGCGAACTCTTCGGGTGTGAGATACCGTTCATAGATCGCAAGCTTGCCGGCCGTGAAGGCCTTCAGGATAAAGTTGGTCATCTCGGTGGTGACACCCGTCTGCTCCTGTAGCGGGGCCTCCTGGCGGAACAGCTCGTTGAGCCGTACGGCCAGGGCCGGGTTGGTTGATGTATTGCGCTCCAGGAGCGTCATCCAGCGCCGTGCCAGCGACTGTGCTTGAACGGACTCAGGGGGGAGCCCTTGTTGGAGGAGCTGATGGGCTTCCTGCACCAGTGCGCGCCAAGCCTGCTGGTTGGCGGGAGTGTAGAAAGGCAGATCATTCAGGTCTTCAGGGGCGAAATGCTGTTCGTACATGGTCATCAATTCCAGGGTCTTCAACCAATCGGCCAGGTCAGGCTCCTCTCCTTCACTGAGTTGGCGATGCAGGTCTGCTAGGCGATTACGCAGATTCGTTTGCCGGGTAATCTGTCGGTCCAGCCGGCGGATCTGCTGCTCGGTGATAGTCAGGAGCGCAACGTCTGGCCGCGCCAGAAGGGCTCCGATCTCGGCCAGCGACAGGCCCATGCCACGCAGGGCCTGGATCTGGTGCAGCCGGGCAATATCGGCCCGGTTGTACAGTCGGTAGCCGGCATCGGAACGCGCGGAGGGTGTGAGCAGGCCGATGCTGTCGTAATGGTGAAGAGCCCGAATCGTAAGACCCGACTGTCTAGCCAGTTCGCCCACTTTCAATAGCATCGAATTGCTCCTTTCTTCCACGTGCGGAATTGATCCTGAGGCCTCACGTTACGATAGGGTCAAGGGGGCTGTGAACAAAGACGCGGGCTGGCTATTTAAATGGCCAGCCCGGAAAGACATTACCGCGTTGAGGCGGGCTCGGCCGATGAGGAAAGGCGCGTGACCAGCGCCCAACCCAAGCCACTTACCACGACTCCAATGGACAGCGCCACGGCCAGGCGGAAGGCGCTGCCGTACACCAGCGGTGCAAGCCAGCCGCTGACGATGGAAAAGAAGATCATCTGGACAAACCCCAGGACTGACGCGGCGGTGCCGGACAGCTCCGGTACGCGCTCAAGGATGCGTAGCGTCATGGTAGGAATGCCCAGCGACAGGCCGAAGACAAATAGCCCGTGCGGGATAACGGCCGCATAGACATTCAGGTCGGTAGCCAGACCTGTATAGGTCAGGTTGATCAAGCAGCTCAGGCCAAGCATGGCGTAGGCAAAGCCGATCAGTCGACCGGAAGGCAATTGTGAGGAAAGCCGTGCTGCCAGAAAGGACCCGCTGGTCAATCCGATCACGATGGGAATGAACAGATAGCCAAAGTCGGTTTCGGCCAGCCCCAGTACCTGGGTGACAAAATCGGGGGCGGCGCCGATCAGGAAGGCGAAGCCGCCAAACAGGGCGCCGAAGACCACGGCGCGTGCCATGAACTGCCCGTCCCGCATGACTCGTCCGTAATTGCGCGACAGGACGCTCAGATCGAAGGCTTGTCTGCGTTCTGGCGCCAGGGTTTCGGGCATCAGGAACGCGCAGAGCGAGGCGCTGAAAACGGCAAGCGCCGCGAGGAAAAAGAATACGCCGCGCCAGCCGGTGTGTTCTGACAGGTAGCCGCCAATGATCGGCGCAAAGGCCGGGGACACGCTGAAGACCATGATGATGTAGGACATGGTTTTCTGGGCCACCGGACCCTTGTAACAGTCCGTCACGATGGCCTGTCCCACCACCATTCCTGCACCAGCGGACAGGCCCTGGCAGACACGGCCTGCCAGCAGCCAGTCGAAGCTCGGGCCGAGCGCCGCGATCAGCGAGCCGGCAATGTACACCGCCAGGGCCGAAAGAATGACCCGCCGGCGGCCGAACGAGTCGGACAGGGTGCCATGCAGAAGCGTCATGAATGCGAACGCCAGCATATACAGGCCGAGCGTCAATTGGGTCTTTTCAGGTGTCAGCTGAAAATCTCGGCCGATGGCGCCAAAGGCCGGCAGGTAGGCATCAATCGACATGGGACCGATACAGGCCAGGGCGCCGAGGATCAGCACCATCACGGGATAGCGAGGAATAGAGGTGGTGGTCGTTTGCAAGGGGAATAACCTGTCACGGGCCACAGTGGCCCGCGTCAAACAAGGGAAACGCCTACCCCTCAGGGCAGGATGATCAGCCGGTCCGGTAGCTCGTTACGCGTATGGGTTGCCGGCAGGTGTTGCTTCAGGTGCTCACCGCATGCGTCGATACAGGTCAGAAAGCCCTGCAAGGTTTCACCGCGACGAACCTGCTGTGTAAAGGTTGCGATGATCGACTGCCAGGTTTCGTCACTCAGCTTTTGCGAAATACCTCGGTCTACGAGGATTTCCACATAGCGTTCGGCTTCCGATACAAAGATCAGCATGCCAGTTTCCGCCTGTGTGTGGTGAAGGTTGTGCTCGAGAAACTGACGGCGTGCCAGGTTGGACGCGCGCCAGCAACGCACCTGGCGTGGAATCAGACGCGTCGTGATAGCTGGAATGCGGAAGATCAAACTCAGCGCAATCAACGTGCCCCATTGGACCAGCAGGAGTTCATGGGGACTCAACCAACCTGGGTAGTAATTGATTGCGCCTGGAACGATCAATGCAATGAGGCTCGCCCAGAGTAACGGGATATAGGTGTAATCATCAGCCCGTGCGGCCAGCACCGTGACCAGCTCTGCATCGGTATCGCGTTCAACGCGAGAGATGGCTTCAGCGACCTGTCGCTGCTCGTGCTCGTTGAGTAATGTCATAGAGGTCCGCTCTCCTTACCAATCACCTGAAGCCCCGCCGCCGCCAAAGCTGCCGCCGCCCCCACCAAAACCACCTCCTCCAAGGCCACCGCCTCCCGAGCGGCCACCACCGCCGAGAACACTGCCAAGGATTGCGCCGGTTAGCACCGAGTTGCCTCGCCCGCCACGTCCACCATGTCCGCCTCCGCCACCTTTCATCATGAACAGGATGATGACGAACAGGACGATGAACAGAATCGGGGTAGGACGATCTTCACTGCCGTGATATGTATCATCCTGTGCCGGGCGTGCCAGCGGATCGCCGCCCAGCACCTTGAGCATGGCACTGGCTCCCTCGCTGATGCCTTGGGCAAACTGACCCTGCCGGAACGCGGGAACGATCACCTGATTGATGATCAGGAAGGACTGTGCATCCGTCAGGCGGTCTTCCAGACCATAGCCGACTTCGATTCGGACCTTGCGGTCGTCACGCGAGACAAGAAGTAGCGCACCATTGTCTTTGCCTTTCTGCCCGATCCCCCAATGGCGACCGAGCTGATAGCCATACTCCTCAATGGAACGGCCTTGCAGGCTGGGGATGGTAGCGACCACCACCTGTTCGCTCGTCGCCTGCTCATGGGCCTTGAGCATCTGCTCCAGCCGGGCTTTGGTCTGGGCGTCCAGCATTCCGGCCTGATCAACGACCCGACCGGTCAAGGGTGGGAAACCAGGAGCCTGCTGGGCCTGTGCCACTGCTGCACAGGCCCAGAACAGGATCCACAGCGCAAAGGCGCGAAACACCGGGCGATCAATCATTGATTGAAGTTGACCTTGGGTGCCTGATCAGCGTTGGGCGTCGTGGCTTTGAAGTTCTCGCGAACCGGCAGGTCGCTATAGAAGATCTTGTGCCAGATACTGCCCGGGAAAGTGCGGATTTCGGTGTTATAGCGCTCGACCGAGGCGATGAAGTCACGGCGGGCCACAGCGATACGGTTTTCGGTACCTTCCAGCTGGGATTGCAGGGCCATGAAGTTCTGGTTCGATTTCAGATCCGGATAACGTTCGGACACCACCATCAACCGGCTCAGGGCACCGCTCAGCTGCTGCTGGGCCTGATCGAACTGTTGAAGTTTCTGGGGATCGTTAAGCGTACTGGCATCGACCTGAATAGAGGTCGCCTTGGCACGGGCCTCGATCACAGCGGTGAGGGTATCCTGCTCCTGCTTGGCGTAACCCTTTACAGTCTCAACCAGGTTCGGGATGAGATCGGCACGGCGCTGATACTGGTTTTCCACCTGCGCCCAAGCCGACTTCACCTGCTCGTCGTAGGTAGGGATAGTGTTGATGCCGCAGCCGCTCAAGAGCGAAGCCAGCACGGCGAAGACCGCAATCTTCCAGCTCAAGCGTAGTCCCTGGGTCATGTACATTGCGTATAACTCTCCGTTTGTATACCTGAATATGGGTGGCAGTCATGGCTTCGTGATGACGAAGCGTGCGTATAAATACGGATAGCGCGACCCCGCAAGAGTTCAGGCCAATCGCCTCCGCTGTTGCCACGAAAATCGCAACCACTGCCCATTGAGGTAAGGCGAGCGAGGCTCATTATCTGG
This sequence comes from Pseudomonas sp. LTJR-52, assembly GCF_003691465.1. Taxonomy (NCBI): domain Bacteria; kingdom Pseudomonadati; phylum Pseudomonadota; class Gammaproteobacteria; order Pseudomonadales; family Pseudomonadaceae; genus Pseudomonas; species Pseudomonas sp. LTJR-52. Next base: position 357,366 of record NZ_CP033105.1, on the reverse strand, counting down.
CAGACGGAACTGCCCGGAACAGGTGTTAGGGTTTTGTTGCAGATGGGATAAAAAGAGGGGGAAATGCAGAGGAATGGGATTACGGAGCTGCGCGGGGGTTGATAGCGGATCGGCGCAAAGGCCGCTGCGCTATCACCTGCCGGGCAGCTCCGGGAAGTTCTCGCAGCAATAGAGCGTTTCGCCGCTTATTGGTTCACTGCGAGATCTTTTTTATCAGATCAGCTGTTTTCGATACGGAAACCGATTTTCAGCGTTACCTGGTAGTGTGCCACCTTGCCGTCTTGAATATGACCGCGCGTCTCGGCGACTTCAAACCACTCCATGTTCTTGATGGACTTGCTGGTCTCCGCCAAGGCGTTGTTGATGGCATCTTCGACGCTGGTGGTGGAGGAGCCGACAATTTCCAGCTTCTTGTACGTGTGATGATCAGACATGTAAACCTCCTGGTTGTAGTTGGCCAATCATCTGGCCAAGGAAAAAACCGCTTGTTTAATGAGTCTCATCAAAACGAGGATTAGTTCAGTGTGTACAAGTGTTGATCAAGTTTGTGTCGCACTTTCGCTGCCGGGTGAAGTCAGACCCGGAACACCCAATGAAACAGGAGGTTCACGCCATGGCTCGTAACAGTTCCTATCAGGCAACCCTTGAAAATCTTGAAGACCAGATTCAGACACTGAAAGATTCTCTCTCCTCCTTGAAGCGCAGTGCTTCGGCGGAGTCCCGTCATTCGTTGAAGTCGTTCAAGGACAACACCAGCCACGCGCTGCACCGCTCGGGTGAGAGCCTGGAAGATTTTTATGACGAAGCACGTGTACTGGCACTAGAAGCCAGCAAAATAGCCGGTACAAGTGTGCGCAAGCACCCTTGGGCTACTGTTGGCGTGGTGGCCGGTCTGACTGTACTGGCAGGCTGGTGGCTGCTGCGCGACGAATAATAATGTCGCCTTTTTCGCCGCTCGCCTTGCCGGGCGGCGATGATCCTTCCTAATCTTCTGCCAGCGCTGCTCGCAGCCACTGTGCAAGCCGCTGTGCCCGCTGATCCGCCAGCCGCCCCGGCACCCATAATGCCAAAACCGCTTCGGTCTCAACGAATCCCCACGGTGCTATCAGCCGTCCTGCCGCCAGATCTCCAGCCACCAGGGGTTTAGGCGCAATGGCGACGCCCAACCCGGCCACGGCTGCTTCCAATAGGTAATACAGGTGCTCGAAGCCTGCGCCAGCCGTCAGGCTGTCAGCTGGCAGACCATGGCGTTGCGCCCATGCAGGCCAGGCCTGTGGACGGGAAGCAGTATGTAATAGTGGCTCGCCCAGTAATGCCGTAGGTGGTGCGTTCTGAAACAGGGACGCATTGGCATACCGAGGACTGACGACCGGGCCGATACATTCAGTGGCCAGTACGTGTACGTGCATGTCCGGCGGTGCAGTTGGCTCGGCAAACAAGAGCGTGGCGTTGAGGCCGGGACGGCGGGGATCGAGCTCGCCCTCGCTGGTGGACAGGCTCAGCCGTAGTTCAGGCAATTCACGGTTGAGTCGATCCAGCCGCGGAATGAACCAGCGAGCCAGAAGGCTGCCCGAACAGCCCAGCACAAAGGGGGCATCGCTGGCGCCGCATTTGAGATCGGCGCAGACGCTGCGCAGCCGCTCGAACGCTTCGGCACTGGCGTCCCGCAGTCGAAGACCCGCTTCGGTTAGCGCAAGGCCCCGCCCTTCCCTGACGAACAGCACCACGCCCAGCTGTTCCTCCAATGCACGAATCTGACGGCTTACCGCGCCATGGGTAACGAACAGCTCCGCTCCTGCCTTGCTGACGCTACCCAGGCGTGCAGCTGCCTCAAAGGCACGCAGAGCATTTAAAGGAGGAAGATCGTTCATTATTCGACCTGTGAGTTTTTCTAACAGATATAGGCGATCTTATCGATTTATTCCTGTCCAGCAACCGGTTAGTGTAAAACCATATTCACAGGGAGCTCTCCCATGACAGACATGACCTACAGCCAAGGCCCTGATGCTCAGGGCATGTTCGGCCAGTTTGGTGGCCGCTACGTGGCCGAAACCCTGATGCCGCTGATTCTGGATCTCGAGCGTGAGTACACCGCCGCGATGAAGGATCAGGCGTTTCTGGATGAGCTGGCCTATTTCCAGCGCGACTACATTGGCCGCCCCAATCCGCTGTATTTCGCCGAGCGCCTGACCGAGCATTTTGGTGGCGCCAAGATCTATCTGAAGCGCGAAGAGCTAAACCACACCGGCGCGCACAAGATCAACAACTGCATCGGCCAGATTCTCCTGGCCAAGCGTATGGGCAAGACCCGCATCATTGCGGAGACTGGCGCCGGCATGCACGGCGTGGCCACTGCCACCGTAGCGGCCCGCTTCGGCCTGCCCTGTGTGATCTACATGGGCACCACCGATATCGACCGGCAACAGGCCAACGTCTTTCGCATGAAGCTCCTGGGGGCGACGGTGATCCCGGTCACTGCCGGTACGGGCACACTCAAGGATGCGATGAACGAGGCACTACGTGATTGGGTGACCAATGTCGCCGATACCTTCTACCTGATTGGCACCGTTGCCGGTCCACACCCCTACCCGGCCATGGTTCGTGATTTCCAGGCCGTAATCGGTCGTGAGGCCAAGGCGCAGATTCTTGAGAAAGAGGGTCGTCTACCTGACAGCCTGATCGCCTGTGTGGGCGGTGGATCAAACGCCATGGGGCTGTTCCATGAATTCGTGGATGACAAGGACGTGGCGATCATTGGCGTTGAAGCCGGTGGTCACGGTGTCAGTACCGACAAGCACGCTGCCAGCCTGAACGGTGGCGTTCCTGGTGTCCTGCACGGCAACCGTACGTTTCTTCTACAGGACGACGACGGCCAGATCATCGACGCGCATTCCATCTCCGCCGGCCTGGACTATCCGGGCATTGGTCCGGAGCACGCCTGGTTGCATGATGTGAAGCGCGTGGAGTATGTGCCGATCAATGACGACGAGGCACTGGCGGCTTTCCACCAGACCTGCCGTCTGGAAGGCATCATTCCAGCGCTGGAGTCCGCCCACGCTCTGGCTGAAGCCTACAAGCGCGCGCCTACGCTGCCCAAGGATCACATCATGATCGTCTGCCTTTCCGGCCGCGGCGATAAGGACATGCAAACCGTGATGAGCCATCTGGGAGACAAGCTATGAGTCGTCTGGAAACCCGTTTCGCCCAGCTGAAGCAAGAGGGCCGCGCCGCGCTCGTGACCTATACCACCGGGGGTGATCCGGACTATGCCACGTCGCTGGCAATCCTCAAGGGCCTGCCCAAGGCGGGTGCCGATGTGATCGAGCTGGGCATGCCCTTCACCGATCCCATGGCGGATGGCCCGGCCATTCAGGCCGCGGCCCTGCGTGCATTAAAGAACGGACAGACCCTGGCAAAGACGCTGGAGATGGTGCGTGAATTTCGCCAGGAAGAGGCCGAAACACCCCTGGTGCTGATGGGGTATTACAACCCGATCCACCGTTATGGCGTTGAACGCTTCCTGACCGAAGCCAGGGATGCCGGTGTAGACGGCTTGATCGTGGTGGATCTGCCGCCCGAGCACGACGCCGAGCTGTGTGACCCGGCTCAGGCCATAGGCATCGACTTTATCCGGCTGACGACACCTACTACAGACAATAACCGCCTGCCGCGTGTGCTGAACAGCAGCTCAGGCTTTGTATATTACGTCTCGGTGGCGGGTGTGACAGGGGCGGGCTCAGCCACGACCGAGCACATCGAGCATGCGGTCGAGCGGCTGCGGCAGTTCACCCAGCTTCCGTTGTGCGTAGGCTTCGGTATCCGGACGCCCGAGCAGGCCAGAGTGGTCGCTCAGCTGGCGGATGGGGTGGTAGTGGGCTCCGCCCTGGTCGACCAGATCGCCAAGGCGCAAAGCAGCACCGAGGCCGTCGAAGGTGTATTGAGCCTGTGTGGCAGTCTGGCGGAAGCGGTACGCAGCGCGAGGCGGTGATAGATAAGTGGCCTGAGTGATGGATATCGCTTCGCTCAATCTATCCTATGGGCTAATACCCTGCCGGTACTGCGCGTAACGCACTCGCCTCAAACAAAAGCCGCTGCATTTGCAGCGGCTTTTGTTTTGCAGGATGGGTTGAGCTTGGCGATACCCATCATTCCCGTACATACCGCGTCTTACTGCGCGGCAACCGCCTGGCGAGCGGCCATATGGCGCTGCTGCTTGTAGGCCTTGGCCACTTCCGGGATAGGCGTGACCTGGCCGGTTTCTATCCACTTGCGCAGGCGACTCGCATCAGCCATGTGGGTGTATTTGCCAAAGGCATCCAGTACTACGAACGCAACCGGGCGGTTGTTCATGACCGTACGCATGACCAGACAGTGACCCGCTGCGTTGGTAAAGCCGGTTTTGGTGACCTGAATATTCCAGTCGCTCTTGCCCACGAGGTGATTGGTGTTGTGGAAGCCCAGCGTGTAGTTGGGCTTGCGGAACGCCACGGTTTTCTCTTGCGTGGTGCTCAGCTGACCAATCAGCGGGTAATTGCGGGTGGCCTGGAGCAGCTTGACTAGGTCACGGGCGGTCGAGACGTTGTTCAGGGACAGACCTGTCGGCTCGGTATAGTGGGTATTGGTCATGCCCAGGGCGCGTGCCTTGGCGTTCATGGCGGCCACAAAGGCCTTTACACCGCCCGGATAATGCTCGGCCAGACTGGTGGCAGCACGGTTTTCCGACGACATCAGCGCCAGCAACAGCATGTCATGACGGCTGATCTCGCTGCCCAGACGCACACGCGAATACACACCGCGCATTTCCGGCACATCGTCAATCTTGACGGTCAGCATTTCATCCATGGGTTGCTTGGCATCCAGAGTCACCATCGCGGTCATCAGCTTGGTCACGGACGCAATGGGAGCCACGACGTCGGGGTTGCTGGAATACAAGGGCTGGCCTGTTTGCATGTCGACCAGCAGGGCGCTGCCCGATGCCAGTTCTTGCCGCATCGGCACAGTGGCCTTGGCCTCGGCTGCACTGACATTTGCAGCCCCCAGGCTGCCCCCGATCAATACAGCACTCAATACGAGAGAAAGATATTTCACGTGAATATCGTCCGGCTGAAGAGGTAAATAGCAGACTCGACCTGTCTGGCGTCTCGAAAGGCACTCTGGCAGGTCCCGAGTCCGGCGCAGCGGCAGTATAAAGGGCACCCTCCCGGGCGATGGAACCCCCTTACCCAAGTTTTTTCGTGGCGCGAAGGTAAAGGTTTGCTGACATAGCGCTCTGACGACGCGGATGACGATAGACTGAAAACAGCCCATGCCGTTAGTAACGGATTGTTTTGAATCAGGATCCTCTGGATCGCCATGTGGGAGACCACCATGAATCGCATGAAAAAAGCCATCGCCAGCGTATGCGTTACGTTGTGTGTGGGATCGCCACTTGCGCTGGCTGCGCCGCCGGATCAAATGAATGGGCCGCAGGGCGGCGGCAAGGGACACGGTCAGGGCGCGCAGATGCCGCATGGCCAGGACCATAAAGGCGGTTCTGCCCAGTCGAAGGGTAACCAGGGCAATCAAGGACATGGCGGTCCGCAGGCCAGCCAGGGCCATGGCAAGCGGTTACCTCCGCAGGATTTCAGCCCGGTACGTGAAACCATACGGGCCCACAAAGGCGAGATCGGCCGCGGCTCACCGCTTCCGCCGGGGCTGGTGATCGCCAAGGGCAAGCCGCTACCCCATGGGTATGGCAAGCCGCTGCCACCCGGCATCGCCAAGCAGCTGCCCCGCTATGACGGTTATGAATGGCGCCGCTTGGGCACGGACATGGTGCTGATCGCTATCACGACCGGCATCGTGTATGAGGTCCTGCACAACGTGCTGGATTGATTGGTCAATCCTTTGGGTGGTGGCGCAGTAACCCTGCGTTAGTGCGCCTTTGCCTAGACTGAAGCAATCCGTGGTGCTGCACAGTGCGTCATAACGGGCTTACTGAAAGTCGTATTGCACGGGTTATTCGGGTAGCACGGACAGGTCAAGCGGCCTTACCGCACCCATCCATAGGGCATGGTCGCGGTGATCGGCACGATCATGGCCGGTCACGGGATGAAGAAAGATCACCAGCCCGTTCCGGTTGAGCGCCAGCCAGGGCACCACGTCCGCAAACACCTCTGGACGAAACGACAGCTGACAACTCCAGTCCGGGTGAGGGCCGACCGGTCGCTGGTGAACCCGGCCCATCGTCACGGCAAAGCGGCGCGCGGCCTCTTCGCACAGCGCCCTGGCCTGCTCCAGTGTCGTGGCGTCGAAATAGACATGGGCGTGGTAGCCCTGGATAGCCGCTGTCATGTCTTACCCTTCAAAGCGAATGACGACTTTGCCCACATGGCTCTGTCCGTCCATGTAGCGATACGCCGCTTCGGCCTCGTCGAAGCTGAAGACTTTGTCGATCACCGGCTCGATGCGATGCAGGGCGATGGCACGGTTCATGGCATCGAACATCTCGCGTGAGCCGACATAGATACCCTCCAGTACGACAGAGCGCTGGATCAGCGCTGCCGGGTTGATCTCTCCACCCGTCAGCACACCGATCAGGTGGGTGGCGCCGCCCGGACGAGTCGAGCGCAGCGAGCGAGGCAGCGTACCGGCGCCGCCGACTTCTACCACATGGTCAACGCCGATCCCTTCGGTCAGGCCTAGCACCTGCTCCTGCCACTCTGGATGCTGCTTGTAGTTCACGGTCTCGTGGGCACCCAAGGCCTTGGTCTTTTGTAGCTTCTCATCGCTGGATGAGGTGATGATGGTACGCGCCCCGGCTGCACGGGCGAACTGGAGACCAAAGATGGACACACCGCCTGTACCCAGCAGCAGCACGGTCTGACCAGCCACCAATGGCTGAACACTGCCAAACAGTGCATGCCAGGCGGTTACACCGGCGCAAGGCAAGGTAGCGCCAGCCTCATAGGACAGGTGCTCCGGCAGTGTAACCACGCCGTTCTGGTCGAACAGTACGTACTCGGACAGCACCCCGTCGATGGCGCCACCGAGGGCGGAGGCGCCGTGGGTGGGGTCCAGATGGCCGCCAATCCAGGTCTGCATGAAGATACCGGCCACGCGATCGCCTACTTTGACGCGGTCAACGTCATCTCCGATCTCCACTACTTCCCCTGCACCATCGGACAGGGGCACCAGATCCTTGGGCAGACCGCCACGTGCATAACGGCCGGTTGCGACCATGAGGTCGCGGTAGTTCAGCGAGGCGGCCTTCATCTTGACCAGAACCTGGCCGCGTCCCGGCTTGGGTGTATCACGCTCGCGCAGGGTCAGGTCGGCATAGGATTCGGCTTTAGGCAGGCAATAGAAACGCATCGTACTCTCCTGTTTGAGAAATGAGCGGGCTCAGGGCCGCCACAGAAAAAGGTTCAAACCGTTACACTTGGGTCGGACCGCATGGAAACGATGAAGCTCAACAGAATGTGTCACAAAGCGAACTGATATCACCGGTTCAGGTCTGTTAGCTAACTTTTTTGCCCGTGCCTCACTGATCAGAATGAGTAAACGCCATGAAGCTGCCCTCTTTGCTACCACTGTTCCTGCTCGCGCCACTGACCGGCATCGCGACCACCGCCAGCGCTGAGCCGGGACTGTATAACCTGCTGGTAGGGACCTACACCAACGGCAGTAGCCAGGGGCTTTATGTCTACCGATTCGACAGCCGCGCCGGGCAGGTGACCGGACCGCTGCGCGTTGTCAAAGCCCACAACCCGTCCTATCTGACGCTGGCGCGCGACGGCCGTACCGTATTTGTCGTCAACGAGAATGGTCGTGGCAGCCAGGGCGATGACATTGGCCGCGCCACGTCTTATCGCTTCGATCCAGAAAGCGGCCGGCTGCAACAAATCAGTCAGGTCAAGACCCTGGGTGATCATCCAACTCACTCGACGCTCAGCCCTGACGGACAGTTCCTGTTTGTCGCCAACTATTCCGTCGAGCCCGAAGGCTCTCTTGCCGCGCTGCCGGTGCAAAGCAACGGTGTGCTGAGCCCGGTTGCCCAGATCGAATTCTTCCAGGCCAGTAATAATCACCCGGAGCGGCAGACGTCCGGCCATGTACATGGGGTGACGTTTACGCCAGACGGCCAGTATCTGTTCTCGCCAGACCTCGGCGCTGACAAGATTTTTGCCTATCGCTACAACCCTGCGCGACAGGAACGTCCGCTATCTCCGGCTGAAACTCCCTACACGCCCGTTCCATCAGGCAGCGGCCCGCGCCATATCGTCTTTAGCGGTGATGGCCGTTTCGCCTACCTGACTCTTGAGCTGACCGGACAGGTCATGGTGTTCGCCCATGAAAACGGTGCACTGCGACAGTTACAGGTCTACACCTTGGCGCCGGAAGGTTTCAGCGGCAAGGTAGGAGCAGGCGCCATCCATCTCTCCAACGATGGTCGCTTCCTCTACGCTGCCAACCGAGGCGATGACAACCATATCGATGTGTTTGCCGTCGATCCGGTGGAAGGCACGTTGACCTTTGTTGATCGCCGCTCCGTCAACGGTCGCGAGCCCCGCGAGTTCAGCATTGATCCGACGGGACGCTACATGCTGGTGGCCAACCAGGGCAGCAGCCAGCTGAAGGTGTTCGCGCGTGATCCGCAGACTGGCAAGCTGGGCGAAGAGCTGCAGAGTGTCGACGTAGCCATGCCGTCCGACCTGAAGTTCGTGGCGGTGCCCTGATGTTCGACCGTTTGCACCATGTGGCGCTGATCTGCTCCGACTACCCCACGTCCAAGCGTTTTTACACCGAGGTGCTGGGGCTCAGGGTGATAGCTGAGACCTTTCGTGAGGCGCGCCAGTCCTGGAAGCTGGATCTGGCTGTTGGTGATCACGCCCAGCTCGAGCTGTTCTCCTTCCCAGACGCGCCACCGCGCCCTTCCCGGCCGGAAGCGCAAGGCCTGCGCCATCTGTCCTTTGCCGTGGAAGATCTGGACGCTGCCGTTGCGCATCTCAAGCAGCATGACGTTGCCGTAGAGCCTATCCGGGTAGATGAGCTGACGCAGAAACGCTTCACTTTTTTCAGCGATCCGGACGACTTGCCCCTTGAGCTCTACGAGCGCTAAGGACAATACCCGGCGGCAATAAAAAAGGCAGCTCTAGGAGCTGCCTTTTTCGTAGGCGTCAGCGTTAGATCTCGAAACGTTTCACCAGACCGTTCAGGTCCACCGCCAGGCGAGACAGTTCCGCACTGGCAGCATTGCATTGGGCCGCACCGGTTGCAGACTGGGAGGCCAGGTCACGGATGTTGACGAGGTTACGGTCCACTTCACGAGACACCTGCGCCTGCTCTTCCGACGCGCTGGCAATCACGATGTTGCGCTCGTTGATCTCGGCAATGAGCTGGGTGATTTCTTCAAGCGCCGCACCGGCAGACTGGGCAATCGCCAACGTGTTTTGCGCTTGGCTGGCGCTGCTCTGCATGGATGTTACGGCTTCCTGCGTACCGCCCTGGATGGCGCTGATCATCTGTTCGATTTCACGGGTGGACTCCTGGGTGCGGTGGGCCAGGGCACGCACCTCATCCGCGACCACGGCAAAGCCGCGCCCCGCTTCACCGGCCCGTGCTGCCTCGATGGCCGCGTTCAGGGCCAGCAGATTGGTCTGCTCGGCAATGGCTCGAATTACATCCAGCACCTTGCCAATATCGTGGGCCTGTTCGGCCAGTCCGCTGACCAGTGTGGACGTCTTGTCCACCTCGCCGGCCATGTGCTCAATGGCTGTAACTGTATTGTCGACCTTGGTGCGGCCTTCATGAGCGGCCTGCGCCGAGCGCTTGGACGATTCGGAGGTGGACACGGCGTTACGGGCCACTTCCTCGACAGCGGTGCTCATCTGGGTCACGGCAGTTGCAGCCTGCTCTATCTCGTGGTTCTGCTGGGTCAGGTTCATGGATGAACTTTCCGTAACCAGATTCAGCTCCTCTGCCGCAGAGGCCAGTTGTGTGGAGGACGAGGAGATCTGTTCGATCGCATCGCGCAGGTTGCCTTGCATGACGGCGAGGGATTCGAGCAGCTGCCCTACTTCATCCTTGCCGTCTACCAGAACCGGCATGCTCAGGTTGCCGGATGCTACGGCGCGCGCACTGCTCACAGCCTGACCCAGCGGACGTACGATGCTGCGACTCATGACCCAGGCCAGCAATACGGTGATTGCAAACGCCAGGGCGATAGCAAGGCTGACGCCCAGCTTGCCGGCGTTATAGGCTGCCTCCGCCTTGTCAGCGGCCTTGCCGGATTCGTCCGCACTGAGCGCCGCCAGATTTTTGAGTTGGAGCGCCATCTGGTTGGCGTATTCGTTCAGGCTCTTATTAAGCACAACTGAAGCTGATTGAATATCGCCTGCCAGTGCTAGGCGTGTTACTTCAGCTTGATCGGTAAAGTACTTTTCCTGCCATTGCTTGAAGTGAGCGTAAGCTTCTTTTTCAGCGTCTAGTACCAGAAGCGCTTCATAGCGGGCCTGAGTATTACGAAGACTCGCCTTGATATCGCTTGCCTTCTGGCTATCCTCCAGACGATGCTGCGCCGTATCTGCAGTAAACAGGCGCAAGGTAAAGACACGGATACGCATCATGTCCATGTTGATCTCGCCCAGCGCATTGATAGCTGGCAACCAATGCGTATCAACCTGCCGTGATTGCTCACGCATGTTGCTCATCTGGCTCATTGAAAACAGGCCGAGCCCTAGAACGATGAGTGCCATAAGGCCAAAGCCTACGGCCAGGCGGGGAGCGATTTTCAGAGTGCGTAACGCCATGAGTCCATCCTCAGGAGCAATAGGCAAAAAGCCTTTGCTTGTCCTATCGGTCCAGGCGCTATTAGCTTGATAGGCTTTTTACATATCGCAATACAAGGGTTTTCATACACTGAGGCGAAAGCGGTCTAGCACAAGGGTTTCGCCGTTGATCTCATTATGCAGCCATCCGACGAACTGCTCGACCAACCTGCCCCGCCGCTTCCGCTCGGGAATCAGTGCATGATAGCCATAGGCAGACGTGGCGCATTCGGCAATCGGACGACATAGCAGCCCTTGCTCGACCAGATTGTCCACCAGATGCCGCCAGCCAATCGCAACGCCCTGGCCGGCGATAGCGGCTTGAATGACCAGAGTGTAGTTATCAAAGCTCAACACCGCCGGAATAGGCGGTGCCTGAATATCCAGCGCCTGGAAGAGTCCTTTCCAGTCGAACCACTTGCTCGACAGCTCCGGCTTCAAATGCAGCATGGGCAGGCTGGCCAGCGTCTGTTTGGGGAGCGGCAGTGTCATGCTCTGAACAAGGCGCGGACTACAGACCGGGAAGACCTCTTCTCGAAACAAGGCCAGCGACTCACCATGCTTGAAGCGACCATCGCCAAAGGTCAGAGCTACATCGATATCTTCACGCATCAGATTCATCATCCTGTCGCTTGTAATCAGGCTGACATCCAGCTCGGGGTGGGCAGCATGAAAGCGCGGCAGACGAGGCATCAGCCAATAGGACGCAAAGGCAAAATCAGTCGCCACCTGCAAAACCTCATGGGCAGGGTACTCCCTTAGCGTAGCCAATCCCGTTTCGATGTTTTCCATTCCCATCTGTACGTGGTGATGGAGCAACTTACCCGCTTCAGTCAGGACAAGGCCACGGTAGATTCGATCAAAAAGCCGTACGCCTAGGTCTTGCTCCAGACGCTTGATCTGCTGGCTGACCGCTGGCTGGGTTGTTCCTAATTCCAAGGCTGCGGCTGTAAAGCTGAGCAGGCGTGCAGCAACACTGAAAATTCTTAATGTATCCAAGGAGGGCGAGGCGTTAATCATGGCAATCCCTTTGACAGTGATCCATAGGAGCGAATCGGCTATGGCTCTCTCTGATAGGGAGGATCATCAACAACCATAAAGAAAAACTATGCGAACTGTTTCACAATTCTTCGCTCCAAGCTCGCGATATTAAATTGCCATCTTGCAGCAACTATCGAGGCTAATCCCATGAGCTGGTTTATGCAGTTAAAGCTCGCGTACAAGTTGACCCTGACATTTATCCTGTGTGCTTTCATTACTTTGGGCGTAGGAGCTTTAGGTCTGCAAGGTATCAATCGCCTGGCAGGCATGATGGATGAATTAACCACCAATAATCTGGTTTCGGTGAGCCGGGCCAACGAAGCGTTGGGAAGCGTCATCTCTCAAAACCGCTACCTTTATCGTCTATTGGCTGTCACGGTAGGCGGCGCGACGGAAGCTGAAAAAGCTGAAACTCTGCAAAACCTCAAGGCAGAACAAGCGGCAGGTGAAAATGCCTTTACCACCTACCGGAACACACGCCTGGCACCGGATGAAAAGCAGGCGGGTGATCATTTCGCACGTATCTGGCCTGCTTATTTGGTCAGCGTTGACCAATATTTGAACAACCTGGCTCAGGGTGATATCAGCCATGCCCGGGAACTACTGATCTCGACGATCCAGCCTCAATTCGAGCAACTGATTGGCGACCTCAAAACTATTCTTGCGTCTAATAACCGCCAGGTTGAAGAAAGCACCAAAGTATCTAAAGCATTGCAATCCAGCGCAATGCTGACCCTGTTTGGTGGTGTTGCATTGGCCTTTGTATTGGCAATTGGGCTGGGCCTCTTTATTACCCGCCTGATTACTCGTCCTATCGCTGAGGCAGTGGCCAGTGCCAAGCGTATCGCCGCGGGTGATCTAACTCAGCGTATTGAAACAACTCGTCAAGATGAGCCTGGCCAGATGTTGCTGGCCTTGGTGGATATGCAGGATAGCCTCAAGAGTACGCTCCAACAGATTGCCAGCGCATCGGATCAACTGGCTTCCGCTGCTGAAGAGCTGAGCGCTGTAACCGAGGAAAGCTCAAGAGGGCTGGTTCGCCAGAATGACGAAGTCCAGCTGGCAGCAACGGCCGTCAATCAAATGACCTCAGCCGTTGAAGAGGTAGCCCGTAACGCCGTGTCTACATCCGAAGCGTCGCAAAGCTCTACTGAAGAAGCACGTTTGGGTCGCCAGCAGGTACAGGAAGCGGCTACAGCCATTACCAGCATGGTCAATGAGCTTGATGTCTCGACAGGAACAGTTGAAAACCTGGCCGAGCAGGTACGCGATATCAGCAAGGTTGTGGACGTCATCCGTACGGTAGCGGAACAAACCAATCTACTCGCGCTTAATGCCGCCATTGAAGCCGCCCGTGCCGGTGAGCAAGGCCGTGGTTTTGCAGTGGTTGCAGATGAGGTCCGCTCGCTTGCTCACCGGACCCAGGCTTCGACAGGTGAGATTGAAACCATGATTGCTAGTGTGCAGGCGCGCGCCGAGGAAGCTGTTCGCGCTATGGAAAATAGCCAGACACTGGCTCGCAACACTCAGCAAATGGCGCAGTCGGCCGATCAGGCGCTGGAGCGGATCACCGACAAGATCGTTAGCATCAACGAGCGTAATCTGGTGATTGCCAGTGCAACGGAAGAACAAGCACTGGTTGCTCGTGAGGTAGACCGTAATCTGCTGAATATCCGCGACCTATCTACCCAGACTGCCACAGGCGCTCACCAGACCAGTGCCTCCAGCCAAGAGTTGTCACGTCTTGCTGGTTCCTTTAATGAGTTGGTTGCTCAGTTCAAATTGTAAGTACAGGATCCGGCTCCACGGATGGAGCCCGGTTATGGCATAAGCTGTACTTATCCAAGTCATGCCTCCCTATGCGGTTTACCGATCAGGAGCCCTCGTCTGATGATGATTACAAGTGTGAGTACGTAATCATCAACACAGGTCGGAGGGTATGTGAAAAAGCCAAACATCCTTTTCATCATGGCGGATCAGATGGCTGCGCCGCTGCTGCCGCTCCACCGTGCCGACTCACCCATCAAGGTTCCCAATCTTGAGCGTCTGGCACAGCAGGCCGTGGTGTTCGATTCGGCATACTGCAACAGCCCGTTGTGTGCGCCCTCTCGCTTTGTCCTGATGAGTGGGCAATTGCCTTCCAGAATCGGGGCCTACGATAACGCCGCTGACTTTCCTGCGGACGTTCCGACCTATGCCCATTACCTGCGCCGCCTGGGCTATCGCACTGCCCTCTCCGGCAAGATGCATTTCTGCGGACCGGACCAGCTCCACGGCTTCGAGGAACGTCTGACCAGCGACATCTACCCTGCCGATTATGGCTGGGCGGTGAACTGGGACGAGCCGGATGTGCGTGCAAGCTGGTATCACAACATGTCATCCGTGCTGCAGGCCGGGCCTTCCATCCGCACCAATCAGCTGGACTTCGATGAGGAAGTGGTCTTCAAGGCCAGGCAATACCTCTACGACCATGTCCGCCGGGGGGATGACCAGCCCTTCTGCCTGACTGTCTCCATGACCCACCCGCATGACCCCTACACGATTACCAAGGAATTCTGGGATCTGTATGAGGAAACGGACATCGAATTGCCACAGGTGACGTTGTCCCAGGATGAGCAGGACCCTCACAGCCAGCGCCTGCTCAAGGTCATCGACCTGTGGGATAAGCCGTTGCCGGAGCAAAAGATTCGGGATGCGCGCCGCGCCTACTACGGGGCATGCAGTTATGTGGATGCCAATATCGGCAAGCTGCTCAAGACTCTGGAAGAGTGCGGACTTGCAGAGGATACGATCATTGTCTTCTCGGGCGATCATGGCGACATGCTGGGTGAACGCGGCCTCTGGTACAAGATGCACTGGTTCGAGATGTCTGCCCGTGTACCCCTGCTTATCCACGCCCCCAAACAGTTTGCGGCGCGGCACGTCAGTGCGTCGGTTTCCACCATGGACCTCTTGCCGACCCTCGTGGAGCTGGCCGGAGGCTGTGTGCAGGACGGCCTGCCCCTGGATGGTCAATCACTGCTGCCGCACCTGGAAAACCGTGAGGGCCACGATGAAGTGATCGGCGAATACATGGCCGAAGGTACTCATAGCCCGCTGATGATGATTCGGCGTGGCCGCTACAAGTTCATCTACTCCGAGCAGGACCCGCTGCTTCTGTTTGATCTCGCCAATGATCCCCAGGAGCTGGAGAACCTTGCAACCAGCAGTGAATACCAGAGCGTGTTGGATACCTTTGTACAGGAGGCCCGTACCCGATGGTCCATACCCCATATCCATGCCGATGTGCTGGCCAGCCAGCGGCGTCGCCGCTTTGTCGCCGAGGCGCTGAATAAAGGCGTACGTACAGCATGGGATCACCAGCCGTTCGTGGATGCGAGCCAGCAATACATGCGCAACCACATCGACCTGGATGATCTGGAGCGGCGTGCCCGTTATCCACAGCCGCTGTAATCAACCCTTGCTCGAAGGATGCTGACGGGCCACTGTAGACCCGATAACACACGCTGAAGGACGCACGCATGAAACCAATACCCACGCTCTTGATGGTTGGTGCCGCCCTGTTTGGTACGCAGGTTCACGCTGAAGATGCCGCTTGCGGCACTGTTCGTATGGCTGATCCGGGTTGGAGCGATATATCCACTACCAACGCCGTTGCCGGCTTTCTGCTCGAATCGCTGGGCTACCAGAGCACGGTCGACACGCTTTCCGTCCCCATCGTGTTTGGCGGCTTGAAGGATGGCAAGATCGACGCCTTCCTGGGCAACTGGATGCCTGCGCAGCAAGGGTACTACGACCAATTCGTTAAAAGCGGCCAGGTGACCGACCTCAGGGAAAACCTGAACGGGACTGAATTCACCCTGGCCGTGCCCAAGTATGTCTGGGATGCCGGTGTGAAAGACTTTAGCGATCTGGCCAAGCATGCTGGCAAGTTCAACAAGAAAGTCTACGGCATCGGCTCGGGTGCCCCAGGTAACCAGTCGATCCAGAAGATGATCGACGGTAACGAGTTCGATCTGGGCGGCTGGCAACTGGTGGAATCGAGTGAGCAGGCCATGCTGGCGCAGGTAGGCCGCTCTGTGAAGCGCAACCAGTGGGTGGTCTTCCTGGGCTGGACGCCCCACCCCATGAACATCAATTACGAGATGAAGTACCTCACCGGCGGTGAGAAATACTTTGGCGAGGCGGGCACGGTTCATACGTTGACACGTAAAGGGTATGCCGAGCAGTGCCCGAACGTAGGCAAGCTACTCTCCAACCTTGCGTTCACGCTGGATATGGAAAACGCCATCATGAACGACGTGGTGGAGAAAAAGATCAGTTATGCCGACTCTGTACAGAACTGGCTCAAGGCTAATCCACAGGCCATTGAGCCCTGGCTGCAGGGTGTGAAAACCAAGGACGGCAACGACGGTCTGGACGCGGTCAAGGCAAAGTTGTAGAACATGATTGCGCAGGAAAAACGGGATGTATCACTAACCCGTTTTCCCTGCAGCTACAGGCTGAACCAGCCCCTATCGATAGCCATATTCACCAGGCTGTCACAACACGGCGATAGCCTTTATCGCACCGTGTGCAGCGGGCAAAAAATGTCCCTTATCGGCTACACCCCCCTTATTTCCTGTATTCCACAAACTTATGAAACGTCACACGTCAGACATCGTATGACTTAAAAGGCTGTGCGAAATCGCCAGATAAATAGTCATACCTATTGCTAACGAAGTGGGGCTGTTATGAGTAACTTCACTGGGTCATGTAGCGAGCTTTAGAGAGCGCTACACATGATTTCGCGGCCTACATTGGAGGGAATATCGGCGGTTAAGGAGCATGTTGAGCGAAGCGATTTTGCTGCTTTTCTCTGTATTCAGTGGCATGAGTGTTTTGATGATGGGTATCGCGCAGCTCAACCCATCCTGCTCGTCACGCCAGCGCTTCTTTCAACGCCTCCAGTGTCTCAAACACAAACCGCGGCCCTTCCGCTTCCAGCTCTGCACGGCCTCCATAACCGTAGCTCACACCGGCTGCATCTACACCATTGCGTCGAGCACCTATGAGGTCGTGTTTGCGGTCCCCAATCATCAGGCAGGTCTCGGGCTGCAGCTTTTCCGTCTCCAGCACATGTTTGATCAGCTCGCCCTTATCCGTACGCGTGCCATCCAGCTCGCTGCCATAAATGGCCTTGAAATACCCCGTTAGCTCAAAGTGGCGCGCGATTTCATTAGCAAACACCCAAGGCTTGGACGTCACCACATACAGGCTGTACCCCTTCTCTTTGAGCGCTGCCAACGTCTCGCGGATGCCTGGGTACGGCGTGTTTTCATACAGGCCCTTCTCTTTAAAGCGCACCCGATAGTGCTCCACGGCTTGCCAGGCCTGGGCATCGTCGAATCCATAAGACGCCATAAAAGCGCTGTGCAGCGGCGGGCCGATAAAATGAGTGAGCGTGTCTGGATCGGGCTCATTGATACCCATCTGAGCCAGTGCATATTGGATGGACAGTGTTATGCCGAGCTTGGGATCGGTCAGTGTGCCGTCCAGATCGAACAGGAGATTGGCATAAGGCATAAAGTCTTCTCATCAAGTCTGTGGATAACAGAGCCTACCCTAACCGCGCGGGCTGGTTTAGGCTCAGGCCTTACCTAATAAGAAGAAGGATTCACGCATGAACGCAGCCGGTAAAGTCGCGCTTGTCACCGGGGCCTCTCAAGGAATCGGCAAGGCCGTTGCCCAGGCGCTATTGAATGATGGGTATCGCGTCGTAGTCGCTGCTCGCCGCGAAGCGCCGTTGCAGGCGTTTATGGAAGAAGCCAAGGCTGCAGGTCAGGAGGCCCTAGCCGTTGTGTGCGATGTGACGGACGAGCAAAGCGTAGACAGCCTGTTCGAGCGCATTAACGCAACTTATGGCCGGCTCGACGTCTTATTCAACAATGCCGGTATCGGTGCCCAGGCCGTACCTATTGATGAGCTGGACGTTAGTGCCTGGCGTGCTACGGTCGACACCAACCTGACCGGCGTCTTTCTGTGCAGCCGCGCCGCCTTCCGCCTCATGCGCCACCAGATACCCCGCGGCGGTCGGATCATCAATAATGGCTCCATCTCCGCCCACGCCCCACGGCCCTTCAGCGTAGCCTACACCGCGACCAAACATGCCATTACCGGCCTGACCAAATCCCTCTCCCTCGACGGCCGCGCCTATGACATCGCGTGCAGCCAGATCGACATCGGCAACGCCGCCACCGAAATGACCGAGCGCATGAGCACAGGCATCTTGCAAGCCAACGGCGAAAAAGCCATCGAGCCACGCATGGATGTGCAGCACGTGGCAGACGCGGTGCGTTATATGGCCGGTTTGCCTCTGGAGGCGAATGTGCAATTTATGACGGTGATGGCGACAAAGATGCCGTATGTGGGGCGGGGGTAATACTTAACCAGTAATTTATGAACTCGTTACTTAGAGTTTACTAGCTGTCTTTTTGGGCGGGAGCATGCATTCAAGAAATGATGTATATAAAACTCCTTAACTAATAATCTAGGAATTCCGCATGAGGTTTTGGTTATTATTTATCGCGTTAATACTAATTGGTATGTGGTGTGGCCTCAGTGGGATTCTGCTTGGATATATAGATTTATCTTTGGCAAATTTAAAGCTGCCTAAAAACACAGCTGAATATGGTGATTCTTTAGGTATTTTAAATGGCCTGTTTTCAGCAGTAGCAATATTTCTTGCGCTTATAGCCGTTCTTTTACAAGGTAAAGAGTTAAAAGCTTCCACTAGAGCACAGAATGAACAAGCAGAAGCACTTTTAAAACAAATTATATATCAAAAAGAGTTAAATGATAGAAACTTAGAAATTTCTAGCACCATGCTACAGCAACTTAGGCAGCAGCAAATCAAGAATCAGATTCATATCTTACAGGCAAAGCAGCAGTATCATTCTTCAGAAATAGATAGGATGGACAAGGTGCTGGAGAAAATTTCTGGAAATAGAGAAAAAGCGGATCTTTTTGAAAGCTGTGTTGCAAAGAAAAAAGAACACATACATGAGCTTAATAATATTAAAAAGGAAATGAGTAATTTGTAGTTAAAGATAAATATTGATGCAATAAAAAGTAGTTTTGGATCTTAAAATTAACTAATTATATATTGAAGTTGAGAAATTTGCCCATGCCGTCGACTAAGTATAGTAATGTTTATTGTCCTGCGATATCAGTATCTTCATTCCATGCTGCTTACTCCGTCATTTATAATTAATCGATTTATGGCCTTTCGCTTCAAACTACGGCTTAGCTATTTACGGTCTACCTCAACCTGTTGGGCTTGGTCCTCTTAGTTTTTACCGAGTATTGGGGGGATGACGTATATACTAGTTCGGCTCAGATTCAAAAAAATTTACCTGATCCAGCCTCTCAAACTAGACACAGTGCAGCCGCGTCCACACCACATTTCTGCTGCTCCCTTCCAAATAGGGTGTGCTTCTCTTTAGCCTGATGACTTTATTCACTGTTTCACCGCGTCATCACACATGCGTCAAATACCACCGCCAATCCTGCTCCCCTACCTCCCCCATGAACTGACGGTACTCGGCCCATTTAATGGCGAGATAGACCTTCAAGAACTCCTCACCCAAAGCCTCCCGTGCCCAGGTTGAAGTTTCCAGACTGCGCAGCGCTGTGAGCCAATCGGTGGACAGGGTTTCGCGGGCTTGTTGATAGCCGTTGCCGGTGATGGGCTCGCCGGGATCGATTTCTTCACGAATCCCTTTATGAATACCGGAGAGGATCGCGGCGGCAGTGAGGTACGGGTTGGCGTCGGCGCCGCAGATGCGGTGCTCGATATGGCGGCTGTGTGCCGGGCCGCCAGGAACACGGAAAGAGACGGTGCGGTTGTTAACACCCCAGCTCTTGGCCAACGGGGCGTAGCTGTTGGCCTGGAAACGACGGAACGAGTTGGCGTTGGGGCAAAAGATCGCCAAGGCGTCATTCAGCGTCGCCATCATGCCGCCAATACTGTGGCGCAGTAACGGCGTACCGTGTGGGTCTTCGCTGGCCATAAGGTTGTTACCGTTGGCATCGGCCAGGCTCACGTGCAAATGCAGGCCGCTACCCGCCAGATCACCAAAGGGTTTGGCCATAAAGCAGGCCTGCAAGCCGTGCCGGTTGGCTACGCCACGGACCAGCCGCTTGTAACGTACGCCCTCATCTACCGCCTGCAGCGCATCGAAGCGGTGCTCCAGGGTCAGTTCAATCTGGGATGGAGCGTATTCGGAGATGGCTGTGCGTACCGGAAGCCCTTGCACCTGGCAGGCGGCGTACAGGTCATCCAGGAACGGCTGTAGCTGCTCCAGCTCATACACTCCGTATACCTGCGGAGCCTGTGGGCGGATGCCATTCATTTGCACGGCAGGCTGTGGGCGACCCTGGGCGTCGCGCTGCTTGTCCAACAGATAGAACTCAAGCTCCACCGCCATGACCGGGTGATAACCGTCCGCCTTGAGTCGATCCACGGCGCGCACCAGCACATGCCGAGGGTCTGCCGGAGCGGCAGGCAGGCCCTTCTCCGGGTGCATGCTGACCTGCACCTGCCCGGTGGGCACGGTGCGCCAGGGTTGCAGCGTCAGGCTGCCGGGCAGTGGGTATGTCCAACAGTCGGCATCCGCCACGTCCCAGACGAGCCCGGTCTCGTCAACGTCCTCCCCCTGGATGGTCAGCGCCAGGATAGAGCTGGGCAGCGGACGACCATTTTCATAGATGGCCAGCAGCTCATCGCGATGCAGGAGCTTGCCGCGTGGGACACCGTTGGCGTCGATCAATATCAGCTCGATGCTACGCACGTCAGGGTGCTGGGCAAGAAAATCGCGGGCTTCCTGGGGATCGGCAAAGGTCATGATCAGGGCTCTTGTTGTTGGGGTTATTCGCGGGCGTTGGGCAGGGCCAGCAGATCGATCAAGGCATTATCCAGCGTGGCGATGAGACGATCCACGTCTGCCTCGGTGGTGTCGGGGCAGCACAACGTCATGTTGTGAAACGGCGTGATCAGGATGCCGCGATTGATCAGATACAGGTGCAGCGCCATCTGTAATTCATCATGAAAGGCTGCCTCGGCTTCGGCACCCGTCTTGGGCGGGACTGGGCAGAACTGAAACTCGCACCGTGCGCCCAGCTCGGTCACAGACCACTTCAAGCCATGTCCGGCGATCAATCGGCGGAAGCCATCAGCGAGGCGCTTGGCTAGCGGCAGCATGTGGGCATAGGCAGCGGGTGTCATCACCTGTTCCAGGTTGGCGCGCATGCAGTGCATGGCCAGGGCGTTGGCGGAAAGTGTGGTGCCCATGCCGCTGTGGCCGTGTCCGTGGCTATGCGCCTGCGCCTGTTCGCGCGCCGTGTGCATGCGTTCGGCCATTTCCGCACTGCAACCAAACACGCCGCAGGGTACGCCGCCAGCGATGGGTTTGCCCATCACAAAAAAGTCTGGCTCAAGGTTCCACAGGCGGGTGCAGCCGCCAATGTCAGTAGAAATGGTATGGGTCTCGTCGATGATCAACAGCGCGCCATACTGGCGGGTCAGCTCCCTGCACTGTTGTAGAAAGCCCGGCTCAGGCAGGACCATGCCAATATTGGTCATGGCGGGCTCGCATAACAGCGCGCAGACGTCCCCTTCGGCCAGGGCCGCCTCCAAGGCTGCCACATCGTTGAAGGAAATGGCGCGGCTGTACTCGGTCAGGTCATACGCTTGGCCAATCAGGCCGGAACGAGGCACCGTCTGACCGTTGCGATGGCGCACCATCACATCGTCCACCGTGCCGTGGTAGCAGCCATCGAACACCAGAAGCGTCTTGCGCCCGGTTACGGCGCGGGCCCAGCGCAGTACGTAGCGATTGGCATCGGTTGCCGTGGCGGTGACCTGCCAATACGGCAAGCCGAAGCGTTCGGCCAGCAACTCGCCGCATACGACTGCATCCTCGCCCGGCAACATGGTGGTAAGGCCGTTGGATGCCTGTTCGGCCAAGGCCCTGGCAATGGGGTCCGGTGAGTGACCAAACATGGTGCCGGTATCGCCCAGGCAGAAGTCGATGTATTCATGGCCATCCACATCGTAGAAGCGTGCACCCTTGGCACGTTCGACGAACAGCGGCACCGGTGTTGACCAGTCGGCCATCCAGTGCATGGGAACGCCCCCGTAAAGCGATTTTCGGGCGCGCTCGGCCAGTGCCACGGAGTTCGGGTTGTTGGCGAGAAAACGCTCGCGCTCTTGAGCGGTAAAGGCTTCTATAGCAGATGGGTGGATGCCACTGGCGGTCATGCAGATCACCTCGCTTGGACGTCTCCTCATGCTATGAGTAACTGCGTAAAACGCAAGGTGTTGGCGAGAGGCCGTTTTCTATTAGAAGGGCCTTACAACGTGTTCATGTCCCGGACATTGTAAGATGACGTTTTTGCTGCCGTGCGGCCTGACTCCTGTATGAGGTTACAGCCTTGATTCTTTACGATCTGGAACGATCCGGTAATTGCTACAAGATCCGTCTGCTGCTGTCTGTGCTGGAGTTGAACTATCAACGGGTCAAGGTCGATCTCAATGCCGGCGAGAACCGGCAGCCGGAGTTTCTGGCCATCAACCCCCGGGGGCAGATTCCGGTTCTGGTGGATGACAGCGTGACGTTCTGGGATTCCACATCGATCCTGGTGTATCTGGCTCGCCAGTATGGGCGTGGCTTGTGGCTGCCTACCGATCCCGTGACCATGGCCAAGGTGATGCAATGGCTGGCCTTCGAACAGAACGAGGGTCGCTATGGACTGGGCCGTGCCCGATCGATCAGCCTTAACAACACGTCGGTCTTTGCGCGTACCGGCAACCTGACGGATTGTCAGGCCTTGGGTCTGGCTGGGCTAGAGGTTCTGGAGAAACAGCTGACCGGCGAAGAGTGGCTGGTGCCGGAAGCCGGCGGCCCGACGATTGCGGATATCGCCTGCTACCCGTACACCGCCATGGCGCCGGAAGGTGGCATTGATCTGACGCCGTTTGTAGCGGTTCAAAAATGGCTGCGTCGTGTACAGGCGTTGAAAGGTTATGTAGAGCTGCCAAAGGCTGCCCCTGCCTGAGCTTGACCTTAGGAAAGGTCCTGCTCAGTCGGGGCCTTAAGGGCCGATGCTTTTATGAGCGCTGTGTCCTGGGTGATTTGGGTGGCAGCTGCCTCATGGAAGTGAGCCCGGCCTTTACCGGCGCGCTTGGCGCTGTACAGCGCTTGGTCAGCCAAGGTTATAGCCTCTTCAATGTCCATCGCATCCTGTGGCCACAGGGCTACGCCTATGCTGCACCCTACCTTGATTTTTTCGTTGGCCAAGAAGAAAGGGTTATCAAGGGAACGGATGATACGCAGGGCAATGGCATCGATAACCTCTTTCGTATCGGTGATAGCGAACGGTACAAGCATCAGAAATTCGTCACCGCCTAGCCGTACAACTAGATCATTCTCTCGAAAACATGTGAGTAATCGTTGTGCAACGCCTTGCAGAAGCAGGTCTCCCGTACCATGGCCGAAACGGTCATTGACGGGCTTGAACCCATCAAGGTCCAGGCATAGCAAAGCAAGGCTACCGCCCTGCTGTTGGATATGTTGTTGAACCTGCGGTAGATAGCGTTCAAGCGCAGCTCTATTGGCTAAACCAGTCAATGTGTCCTGGTAGGCAATGCTTTCCATCGCATCCAGTTTGTCTCCCTGATGGCTCAGGCTCTGAACGAGTTGGCGGATGGCCTGGCTCAAGCTGTGTACTTCGACAGTTCCCTTCAATTCAGGAATCTCAACGTTTTCACCGGCTGATAAACGCCTGGCGGCCGTTACGATTTGATTGAGCGGTTTGGTAATGAACCCCGCCAGCAGCCAGCCGATGACGGCAAATATCACAGCCAGCACAATGCCCCCTGTGAGTATTTCTGTCTGTAGTTCATGGGCAGAGGCATATGCAGCGTCCAGTGGTTGGCGTGCTACAACAGTCCAGCCCAGGCCGGGATAGTCACCGTGCCCATCACTCATTGCGAAGCCGGTAAGGTAAACCTGTCCATTCGGCCAACGTTGAAGCGACCAAGACTGTTGTTCAATAGCGTCCCATTTGAAGTTCAGCTGTTGGCCAATCATCTCCTTCGGGCCTAAGAGGATGGTGTGGTCTTTGCTGACCACCATGAACTCAAGCCCTGGCAAGCGTTGCTGAATGGGCTTGAGCAAAGACTGCCTCACCTCATCAGCCCAGCCCCAGGAGAGATGCGACGCCAATACCCCAATCAATTTTCCATTGTCGTCCTTGATGGGCAGGCTTATATCCACAAATTTCATTGCCTCACCAGTAGGGTTAGGCAAAAGTTTGGCCAGCAGTACAGCTTCGTGCACATCTCCTATAAAAGGCTCTTGCAGCGCGTTCAAGTAAACCGGACGCTTGGCGATGCTGGCGCCTTCCAGAATACCGTCATTGGATGCCATGACGTTTCCTTGGGCATCTGTGAGCCCAATCCAGGCAATGCTGGGGAACTGCTCCTGCAGGTGATTAAGTAGCCGCTTCGCCTCTTTGTTGTGACTAGGATCGCGCAGTGCCTGGAGCTGGCTTAATACGGTCAGCTCTCGGGCGCGGCCATCCATGTCCCGGTCGAGATGATCGACCATGTTGAGTGCCGATTCGGCCAGTTCGCGTCCGATCTGATCCCTCAAGCGGTTGACCGAGGCGGTTCCGATGAGCGCGCCAAAGATCCAGCTTAGAGAAATAATGAGAAGCGCCACAATTAACGCGAATCGAGTACGTAAACTGGAGAAAATGAGCATTTGTTCAGGACTGCATGTGCAAGAGCAACAAGAAGCGCTGCGGCTTGTTAAGGGGAGGAAGTGTGAGACTTATCGGCCATTGGTGGCAAAGCTGTAGGCCATCAAAAAGTGCTGGAGGCCTACAATTATCTGGTATGAAGCGAAACGGCCAATAGACGTTAACCGTTTCGTGGGCGGTTCGCTTAGGCAGACTAACTGTTACAACGCGCGGAACATCACGTAGCAGTCCACAAGCCCTTGGGTGCGGTGACGGTAGGCCTTGGGCAGCGTACCGACGACCTCAAAGCCATGCTTTTTCCACAGCGCGACCGCCACCTGATTGGTGGAGACCACCGAGTTGAACTGCATCGCCAGAAAGCCCAGCTCGCGGCCTGTTTCCAGCGAATGGGCGCACAAGGCACTGGCGACTCCCTGCCCGCGTGCAGCTTCGGCAGTCATGTAGCCGCAGTTGCACACATGGCTGCCTGGCCCGGCGGCATTGGGCTTGATGTAATAAGTACCCAGAATCTGCCCGTCCCGCTCCGCGACAAAGGTGGCCTTGGGTAGCTCGACCCAGAGCTTCCAGGCGGCGTCACGGTCCATGGCCGGATCAAGCGCATAGGTTTCCTGGCTTTGGACGACTGCCTGGATGATCGGCCAGACCTGATCAAAGTCAGCGGCGGTAATGGGACGAATATTCATAAGAGTACTCCTGCGTTCGTTCTGGCTTTGATAATGCCAGCTCACGCCTGAAAACGTTACGTTTGTCGCTTTGCGAAACGTTCTGTTTCATCTCCACACTTTGCACACAATCCCTCGACAGGCTAGCAAGGTTGCCTTTGCACAATGCCTGGCAGTTGTCATCGCGCGTCTGCTGTAGACCACGGTGATCCTCACCCAATCGCAGTCTGGAGCAATCCATGAACAACGAAGCCTTGCTGGCTGACGAAGCCAAATACTGTTCTTTTGGCGACACCGTCCACTACGTTAATCCGCCCAAGATTTTTACTGGCTGTGAAGGCAGCTACATGTATGACGCCGAGGGTACGCCCTACCTCGACCTGCAGATGTGGTACTCGGCCGTCAACTTCGGCTACAAAAACCCGCGTCTCGACGCCGTGATGCGCAAGCAGCTGGATGTCCTGCCCCAGGTTGCCAGCCAGTATCTGCACCCGACCAAGATCGAGCTGGCCAAGACCATCGCTCAGGACGCCGAGCGCAAGTTTGGTCTGCCGGGCCGCGTGCATTTCAACGTTGGTGGCTCTCAGTCCGTTGAAGACTCCCTGAAGATCGTCCGTAACGCTACTGGCGGCAAGAGCCTGATGTTTGCCTTCGAAGGCGGCTACCATGGCCGTACGCTGGGCGCATCGAGCATCACCTCCAGCTACCGCTACCGTCGCCGTTATGGCCACTTTGGCGAGCGCGCCAACTTCGTGCCGTTCCCCTATCCCTTCCGCCGCCCGAAAGGCATGACGGCCGAAGAGTACGGCGAGCACCTGGTGAAGGACTTTGCCCGTAAGTTCGAGAACGAATACCACGCGGTATGGGACCCCAAGGCGAAGGAGTCGGAATATGCGGCCTTCTACGTCGAGGCTATCCAGGGCACCGGTGGCTATATCGTTCCACCGAAAAACTACTATACCGGCCTGAAAAAGGTCTTGGACGACCACGGCATTCTGATGGTGGTCGACGAGATCCAGATGGGCTTCTACCGTACCGGCAAGCTGTGGTCGATCGAGCATTTTGGCGTGAAGCCGGACATCATCGTCTTCGGCAAGGCCCTCACCAACGGCATGAACCCGCTAGGTGGTGTGTGGGCCCGCGAAGAGCTGATCAATCCCGATGTATTCCCGCCGGGCTCCACGCACTCCACTTTCGCGTCCAACCCGTTGGGTACGGCGCTGGGCCTCGAAACCCTGCGCATGACCTCGGAAGTGGACTACGAAAAGCACGTGATGGATCGCGGTGCGTACTTCCTGGAAGGCCTGAAGGACCTGCAGAAGCGTCACAAGGAAATCGGTGATGTCGACGGTCTGGGTCTGGCCCTGCGCGCCGAGATCTGCACTGAAGACGGCTTTACCCCGAACCGCGAGCTGCTGGACAAGATGGTGGACATCGGTCTGGCTGGCGATCTCGAATACCAGGGCAAGAAGACCGGTCTGGTGCTGGACGTGGGCGGCTACTACAAGAACGTCATCACGTTTGCACCGTCGCTGGAAATCTCGTTCGCCGAGATCGATCAGGCGATGGTACTGCTTGACCAGTTGATCACTCGCGCCAAGCAGGCCTGACGCGGTGGGGCTCGAACAAAGGCCCGGTACCGCCGGGCCGCTGTACGGCAATCAGCTCGAGCCTGGGGCGCTGATCGATCAGTTCAGCGCCCATCCGCCCGATGGGTTTCAGGTGCTGCGCCTGCCCCAGGCCACACCGGGCTTCGAGGCGGAGTTCGATCTGCTGACTACAGTAGACGGATCGCTCAAGCGCAGGATCGAATCACTCCCCCTTTATCGCCATTGGTCCAAATGGCTGCGTGTCCGTACGGCCTTCATCGGCACGACGGTTTCCGAATATGCCCTCTTCCCGGCAGCCTGGTCGGCCCGCTCGCTGGTCAAGCGTCTGCGTAAGGCGCTGGGGTGGTGCTATCCGATGATGATCATCAAGGATATTCCCCAACACTCCCCCCTGCTGGACGACTCGGCCAATCGGTATGCGGAGCGGCTGCTTGAGGCCTGCAAGGCAGAGGGCTTCGTCCTGGTGGAAGGTCAGGCGCTGGCCTATGTGCCTATCGACTTTACGTCGGTAGAGGAATACCTGGGTCGTCTTTCATCCAGCCGCCGCAAGGATATTCGGCGTAAATGGCGCAAGCGTGAAGACTTGACGATTCGCGAGGTTCCGACAGGCGATGCGCAGTTCCAGCTTGACGCCTTGATCGACGAATACTACCGGCTGTACCTGAACGTATATGACCAGAGCGAGATTCACTTCGACCGTCTGTCTCGAGAGTTTTTCGAGCAGATGCTGAGAGACGCAGGCAGCGGTGGAATGGTGTTCGAGTATCGCCATGAGGATCGTCTGATCGGCTATAACGTGTGCTTCGTGCATGACGGCAAGCTGATCGACAAGTACATCGGCCTGCAATATCCCGAAGCCCGGTCGTTCAACCTGTACTTCATCAGTTGGCTCATCAATCTGGACTATGCCCTCAGCCACGGTCTGACCCATTACGTAGCCGGCTGGACAGACCCGGAAATCAAATCCTACCTGGGTGCTTCCTTTACCTTCACCTGTCACGCCGTCTATGTGCGCAACGCCCTGTTGCGTGGCCTGGCGCGACGCTTTTCCCGGTACTTTGAAAGTGACCGCCAATGGAGTGACCGCCGTGAACCAGCCAATCGTTCTGGATCTTGATGGCTCTATCGGTGCAGTAGACAACGCCCTGCGCCTGGACCTGCGTGACTGGCAGGCACGGGTGCGGTTTGGCTGCCGCGTCTCGACTCTCGATACCTTCGGCCGTGATGTGGTGGCCCGCCTACCCGTTAACCACGGCCCTGTACTGATGGGTAGTGGTGATTTTCATCATTTGAGCTGGCCGCTCATTGCCCGGCAGACGTCCCGTACACGGGGCGTTCGGGTCGTAGTGTTCGATAATCACCCGGACAACATGCGTTATCTGTTTGGTATCCATTGCGGTTCCTGGGTGCGTCGTGTTGCCCTGTTGCCGCAGGTCAGCCACGTTCATGTGGTGGGTATCACCTCGCCAGACATCGGCCGTGGACATGCCTGGGAGAATTACCTGACGCCACTGCGCAGCGGTAAGCTGAGCTACTGGAGCCTGGGCGTAGACACGGGGTGGGCGCGTTGGCTGGGTGTGCAGTCGTCCTTTCGCAACTTTGCCGATGCCGACACCCTGGCTGATACCCTGAGTGAACTCCTGATTCGTGAGCAGCAACCCACGTACCTATCCATCGACAAGGATGTTTTCAGTCCTTCGGTCGTCCGCACCAACTGGGATCAGGGTGTCATGCTTGAGCATCATGTCATGCAGGCGATCGAGGCCTTGAAAGGGCAGCTCTTGGGCAGTGATATTACCGGCGACGTGTCGGTTTATCGGCATCCCAGTGCCTGGAAGCGTTGGCTAAGCGCCGGAGATGGCCAGACGCTGGACATCCCCGACCTTACCCTGCAGTCCTGGCAGGCGGAGCAGCATGTGCTCAATCAGCGTCTGGTCAGTCGGCTGAACGCGGCGCAAGGTTACAAGCGCGTCATGCGCTCCGCCTGACAGGCCTTTTCGAGCGCTGCATACACCACCTCGAAATCAGCCTCGCTCAACCAGGGGCTGTTGCTGATGGCCAGGATTCGACCCGCCAGCCGGCGGGCTTCCTGGCATTCGACGGGCGGCTTGTAGGTAAGCGTCGTGTTCAGATAGTGGTAATCCGGCAGGGCATGCACGAAGGGAATGCTCAGACCATAGCCATTTCCCCAGAGTGCTTCCAGTACCGAGTCACGGGCCTCGCGGCTGGGCATGAGCACTAATAAAACGGGCCAACTCCCCTCGCCCTCATGACCTTCAAGGGGAACCAGCCCAGAAAGGGTGCGCAGGCGCTTGAGCCTGTGCTCGGCCTGTATGCGCTGTTGTGCGAGGAAGTCAGGCAGGCGCTTCAGTGCGCGAACGCCCACGGCCTGCCGCCAGGACCCAACTTGATGCAATGTAATGGGCAGGGAAAAATATTCATCGGCCGCAGCGACCCAGTCGCCTTTCTTCAGCGCCCGCCGCAGCGGAAGGCCATAGGCGAGCCGCAGACCTGCAGGTCGATAAAGGGCGGCATAGCCCAGTAGCTCAACACTGCGCTTGAGTTCAAGCCAAGGCTTTGGCTGCGCCAGCGTCTGACTGGCATGACGCAAGGCCTGACGAATCGTCTCGTCACGGGCGATGAGCGCACCGCCTTCAAAAATCGTAAGCCCCTTGCCCACCGCCAGGCTGAAAAAGGCAATGTCGCTGCGTGTGCCGATGCTGCGGCCATCGATACGGCTGCCCAAGCCCTGGGCGGCATCCTCGATCACCCAGGCACCTACCGCCCGGGCGCATTCGAGCGCTGGGTCGATATCGCTGATCCGGCCGCATAGGTGCGTTGGAACGACGGCCAGGGTCCGCTCGTTGCACAGAGCCTTGAGCATGGATGGATCAAGGTCGAGGCTGTCCGGCTCGAGGTCACAGAGTTGCAGCTCAAGTCCGCACTGGGCCACCGCCAGCGCCACCAGCGGGCAGGTATAGGCTGGAACGATAACGGTTGTACGCGCAGGTGACAGCCTTTTCAGCGCTGTAAGCGCAATGACCAACGCCGCGGTGCCAGAGCTTTCCAACTGAACATGCTCTACGCCCAGAAAACGCGCCAGGGTGGTACTCAGGTTACTCTCGCCGCCGGGCAGCAGGTCGCGCAACCACAAGGGCAGACCCGCTGTGGGCGGTGCGTCGAAGTAGGCTTTACGAGGAAGCGGCTTCACGGTGTTCACTCAGGGCCAGGCAAGCGATGCCCAGGATGATCAAACCGGCAGCCAGCAGTTGCGGCCAACCCAAATGCTCGTTGAACAGCCACACGGACAGCAGCATCACGGAGACGATTTCCAGGTGCGAGGCCGCAAAGGCCGGGCCGACCGGCACATGCTTGAGCAGGGTCATCCAGCAGAAAAAGGCGCCGATGTAGCCTACGAACGCACCGTAGATCCATAGATGGCCGAATACCCGCCACAGCCACTCGGTGGTCATCGACAGGGGTTCGGCCTGCATGGCGGCGTATTTGAAGCTCAGCTGCGCCAGCGTATCGAACGCCATGAGCAGCAGAAAACCAATCAGGTAGAAACGCTTCATGCCTGTATCCCCACTACGGCAACGCCAATGGAAATGAGGCTGATGCCCAGCACCCGCAATGGCGTGAGCTTTTCAGCGAAGAAAAAGCGCCCCGCCAGCATGATGGCCACAATATTGATCGAGCCCAGCAGTACCCCCTGGGACAGCGGCACCAACGACAGAAACGCCAGCCACACGACAAACTCCATCACGTAGCAGCCGATCCCCAGCCACAGCCACGGGCGACGGCTCATCTCTATCCAGTGCGCAAGTCCGTCCTTGTCCGCCGACTCGGTCGCTGCAGCCTTGAACGCCAGCTGGCCGACGCTGTCGATCACCACATTGGCGATCCACAGCACGATGACGAGTCCCGGAAAGGTTTCGGCCGTCATGCCGTGACCCTGTCTGCTACAGGCGATACTGCCTGCTCGCCCAGCGCGCTCTTGATGAACGCAACCGTTTCGGAGGCCACCTTGCGCCGCTCACGGTCCACTGTGATCATGTGGTAGCTGTCTTCCAGCCAGACCGTTGTCACCGGGCCCTTGACCGAGCGCTCTACCAATCGCGCGTTGTAGTCGAGGCTGGCAATGTCGTCCTGAGTCGCGTGCATCACGAGACAGGGGGAGGTGATGTCGCCGAGCTGTTTGCGTACTTGGGTAGCCAGGGCATACATCTCCGCCACAGCCCACCAGGGATTGCCCGGCAAGCCTGCTGCGGCGCTGTCGCCGGAATTCATCTGGTCGACGATATAGGTGCGCAGCATTTCATCCTTGATGCCATAGGGCGGCTGCTCGATGAACATGGTCTTGCGACCGATGCCCAGCGCCTTGCAGATCGGAAGGATGAAGCAGAAACGGGTGTAGAACGGCATACTCCAGCCGTCGTGGCGGAACATGGTCGCCAGCGCGGCTACGCCGGCAATCCGGTCCGGCTGATCGGCTGCCAGCTTGAGTGCCAGTAGCGCGCCCATGGACAGGCCCGCCACGAAGACATGATCGACCTGCTCGCGCAGCTTGTCCGCTGCGGCGCAGACACTCGCATACCAGTCCTGCCAGCGCGTTTCGACCAGGTCATCGGCTGTGCCGCAGTGGCCGGCTAGTTGAACACCATAGACCGTGAAGCCAGCCTTGTTCAGCCCACGGCCGAACAGGCGCATCTCATTAGGGGTTCCGGTCAGGCCGTGGATCAGAAGGACGCCGGTGCGGCCGCCTTCCAGAAGAAATTCATGTTCAGTCATCGAGAGGGTTGCTCTTGAGGAACGAGCTCGTCCAGCCAGGACAGGGCGTCGTTGAAAGTGGAAATCGGTGCGAAGGGATAGCCGCGCTGGCGGCAATGATCTATCAGCTTGTACTTGGCCAGCACAAAGTCAGCCCGGCCCGAGACACAGAAGTCCGAAGTGCTGTCGCCGATGAATAACACGCGTTGCTGGCGCTGGTGCTGAAGGGCAAGCCGCTCGCACTTGCAGGTGCCGCTGTCGCGAAGGCAGTGCGGGCTGGCGAATGGGGATGCAAGCTCCCAGCTTCGCTCGCCGGTCTGGGTCAGGTAATTGGCCTGCACAGGCAGCCCGCCCAGGCCGTGACGTCGGAGGATATAGCGAATCGCATAATCCAGCCCGTCGCTGATGACTTGAATCAACAGGCCCCGCTCGCCAGCGGCCTCGACAAAAGCACGAAAGCCCGGATCGATGGCGATGCCGTCGAGATGCGCGTGGAACTCCTCCTGCGACATGTCCAGCAGCGCGACTTGGCCCTGCATGCAGTCACGGGAGCCGATCCGACCGGCTTCCCAATCGTCTTCCAGCTCTTGCCAGCCGGGGCGACCAAAGCGTTCGAGCAGGGAGTCGATCACATCGACCTGGCTGATGGTGCCGTCGAAATCGCACTGGATCATCCAGGGTTGCGAAGGGTTCGGCAAAACCTCGCGAACGACAGGCGTATAGGGCCTGAGCGATTCGTCGAGCACGGAGTGTGAAACGTTATTCATGGAAAGTCACCCGTACATTCTGGCCGATACGAAGCGTCGGCGGCTGATCGAACGCGAGCAGGCAGTCGATCACTCGCACGTTGGGATGTCCCTGGCTGTCGTCGTCCAGGTGGCTGCTGCCAAAGAGATCGCCCAGGCGTGTAACGTGCGCCTTCAGGGGCGGCTGGCCGGGCTCGGCTTCCAGCACAACATCTGCCGTCATGCCCGGCTTCACACGATGCACAAAGCTTTCATTGAGTTCGGCGCGGATTTGCAGTGGGCGCTCCGGCAGAATCACCAGCAGCGGCCTGGCATCCTCTGGCGAAACGAGCGAACCCTGGGTGGCGTTGACGCGCACTACCGTCCCGGCCTGCGGTGCGTGCAGAACGCGCTCGGCCAGCCGATCCTTGGCCAGCGCGACATGCTGGCGGGCAATCTCGACCCCTGCCTTGGCAACGGCCTGTGCCGATTCCAGCTGCTGAACCTGTTGCCGGGCCTCGGTTGCCTGTTGCGGGTCCACTGCACCCTGACGGGCGGCCTTCTGCAATTGCTGCGCACGCTGGCGCGCTGGCGGCAGACGCTGCTCCGCCGCTTTCTGCCGGGCCTGCGCCTGCGCCAGCTCTGCTTCATAGGCCTTGAGTTCGGTACGGGCGCTTCGGTCGTCCAGCGCTGCCAGTTCGGCGCCGCGCTGGACCGTATCGCCTTCGGCTACGGTAAGACGTGCAAGTCGGCCGGCCTGCAGGGACTTAAGCTCCAGCAGCCCACCCTGCACCTCTACCTTGCCCCTCGCCATGGCTACATATTTTGCGGCTTCGGTCGCAGCCGGTTTCGCCGGTCGCGGAGGTTTCTTGTCCGAGCAGCCTACGACCGACGTGATCATCAAGGCGGCCAGCAGACTGTGGGTAATACGCATGTTCATCAGGCAAACTCCCTGCGGGCGTGGCTGCCCTGTTCGGAGGGTCGCCAGTCACGTTGAATCTGGCCGTCCTCCATCTCCAGTACCCGGTCGGCATGACGGATCAGGCGCGGATCGTGGCTGACGCACAGCACGGTCGAACCTTGCTCATGGGCGATGCGTTGCAGCATCCGGGCGACGTTTTGTCCGTTTTCGGCATCCAGGGCACTGGTAGGCTCATCGGCAAACAGCAGTTGAGGGCGCTTTGCCAGGGCGCGGGCAAGTGCCACACGCTGCCGCTCGCCGCCAGACAGCGAAGCCGGGCGCAGGTCGAGCCGGTGAGCCAGCCCCACTTCCTTGAGCACCTGCCGGGCGCGC
This sequence comes from Pseudomonas sp. LTJR-52, assembly GCF_003691465.1. Lineage (NCBI taxonomy): Bacteria > Pseudomonadati > Pseudomonadota > Gammaproteobacteria > Pseudomonadales > Pseudomonadaceae > Pseudomonas > Pseudomonas sp. LTJR-52. The sequence goes on along the minus strand of NZ_CP033105.1, from coordinate 323,652 downwards.
TCCAGGGCGTCCTGGTTGGAAAAGCCCAGATAGCCCAGCGGCAATGCCACCTGCTCGGTAGCGGTCAGTGCCGGAAACAGATTGAAGCCCTGAAAGACAAAGCCGGTGTGCTTGAGACGAAAGCGCTCAAGGGCACGCTTGGCCAGACCACCCAACTCCTGGCCCAGAGCGCGGGTCTCACCTTCGTCCGGCGCCTGCAACCCACTGAGCAGCGACAGCAAGGTGCTCTTGCCACAGCCCGAAGGCCCTGAAATCAGGGTCAGCTCACCCGGATAGATGGAGACGGACAGCCGTTGCAATACGTGCAGGCGAACCATGCCCATGAGGAAGGATTTGCTGACCTCATCGGCTTCCAGGCTGGGAGCGGGACGCTTCACAGGAGTCATGTCATTACCTCAACAGCAGTGCAGGGTCAGCGCGCAGCAGGCCGCGCATGGCAATGAGCCCGGACACGAGCGCAAGGCCCAGGACCAGGGCGGCGCAAATCAACGCGATCGGGGTGTTCATGGCCACGGGGACGTCATGGCGGGCGGCGACGCTTAGCAGGACCGTGCTGGTAAGCCCGGTAACAAGCAAGCCGAGCCCGCCAACCCAGCAGGACTGTTCAAGCACCACCTGACACAGTGATCGGAAGCTGGCGCCCAAGGCGTTGAGCACCGCATATTCGCGGGCAGAGGCGGCTACCATGGCCATAAGCGACTGGCTGGTGATCACCCCGCCGACCAGGCAGACAATGCCTGCCATGAACAGTACGGCTACCCCCGCGCCGGTATCGAACATCCAGTAGAGCTGGGAGCGCCAGGCAAACTGCTTGGCTGTCCAGACCTCGAAGGGACCAAAAGATGGGTTGGCGACCAGGCGGGCCTGGGCCGCCTCGACATGGCTGGGCTTGCGCACCTTGGCAACGTAATAGGTCGGTCCGCTGCCAGGATTGTCATCCCCCTGCAGCAGGCGGGCTGTGTCCAGTGAGGCCAGCACGTTGACGCCACCCAGGCCGCGCAGACCGGCAATGGCCGCGACGACATGAACGCGATGGCCATTGATCCATGCGGATTGATCCAGGCTGACGCCCAGCTGATTCAGTTCCGAGCGGTCGACGATGACGGCGTTGGGCTCTTCCAGGCGATGGCGCAGTCCTGAGGAGAGCAGGCTGGAAAACATCATGCCCTGGCGGCCCGGATTGATCCCCGATACAAAGACCGAGACGCCACCGCTTTTCTCATGGGTGCCATGCCAGTCGCCTTCCACCCAGATATAGGGTTCTACATCGGTAACATCCGGGTCCATGCGCAGGCGCATTTCCACGTCAGGACTGATCGTCCGACCAAAGTTGACGCTTTGAGTGCCGGGATAGCCTGCCCACAAATCGGCGGAAGAAGACGATACATAGACGGCCGCGCTGCCAAATATACCCAGCACGAGGGCCGCCTGAACCGTTAGCAGGACGCCAGAGAAGCCAATGGCCAGAATGGCTGGCAGAAAGCGGCGCCACTCATGGAACAGCGTCTTGCGGGCCAGGGCAATCATGTGTGCTTCTCCCCGGCTCCGGCAGGAAGCGGTGCGCCGCCCAGCGCCTTATAGAGCGCCACGAATGCCAGGCTTCGACGAGCCTGGGCCGTGGTAAGTTGAAGCGAGGCCTGCAACTGGTCACGCTGGGCGTCTAGCTGCTCCCATTGGCTGGTCAGGCCTAGTTGAGTCAGGGTCAGGCCGTGCTGCGCCCGTTCGTCCAGTGCCGCTTCTGCCTGCTGCAGGTGCTCGACCCGCTCCTGCTCCTGGCCAAAGGCCGCCAGGGCTGCTTCGGTCTGGGCAACGCTGTCGAGCAAGACCTGGCGGTAACCCTGCAAGGCGGCCTTCATAGCGTACTTCTGGGCTTTCTCTGCGGCTTTGCGCTGGCCCCAATTGAAGATAGGCAGGTCGATAATCGGGCCTACCATGGGAACGCTGTTTGAGCGGACCTTTTCGTGCATTGTCATGTTGTAGGCATACAGATAGGAAGTACCCAGCGCGACGTGAGGATAGAGATTGGCATGGGCCAGACCCAGCTCACCGGCTGCCTGCAGGACGTCGGCTTCTGCCCTTTGGATATCGGGGCGCGTACGCAAGAGGTCGCTGGGTACCTGCTGCACCGAGATCTGCTCAATGCGCGGCAGCGGTTGTACCGTATTCCAAGAGGCATCTGGCGAGGTTTGCCCCAGCAGGGCGGCCAGGGATTGCAGGGCTCGTGCCTGGACCTGGCGGGGTTGCGCCAGGCGTGCCAGGGTCTCGGCTCGTTGGGCCTGGAGTTGCAGGCGCTGATCGGGCGACGCCAGATGGCTGGGAATACGGATATCCAGCAGGGCCAGGGCCTTCTGATCCAGCGCCGCCAGGGTTTCGAGCGTCTGGATCTGTTGCTGGGCGGCGCGCAGTTCGAGATACTGGCGCACCACTTCCGAAACTACAGTGACCTGGGCGGCCTGCTGCTCGGCTTTGGCCTGCTTTATCCTGGCTTTGGCCTGCTTTTCAGCACCTTCACGCTCGCCAAACAATCCCAGGTCCCAGACCGCGTCCAGGCTGATCTGGAAAAAGGTATCCGTGGCTGAGACTTCCTCGCTGCTGCGGGTTGCCAGTGACAGGTGGGGCAAATAATTGGCGTCAGTCTGGCGTGTCAGCGCTCGGGCCTGCTTCAGACGGCTCGAGGCTTGGGCCAGCGTCAGGTTATCGGATACCGCACGTGCTACCAGCTTATCCAGTACGGGATCGTTGAAGGACTTCCACCAGCCGTGCAGATCAACGGTCGGCGCTGCCGATGCAGGCTGGGCAACCTGTTGCTGCCACTGGCCCGGCAGCGTCTGGGGCAGCGCCGGTGCATCGATCTGCGAGCAGCCCGCCAGCACCGTGAGTGCCAGGCTGCAGGTAGAGCGAAACGTGACCGGAAAGCGAACCATACGACAGCGAACCCTGGACAGCGAGTATCCAATCGAAAGAGGTTTGTGTAGCCCGAGGCTACGGCGTGAGGGGATTGTGCAAAGTCAAACTTGCGTGGCTTTGCACGTTTTGTGGAGGAACGATGGAGACGCGAACGTCCGGTGCGGATGAATAAACGTACAGGCATGAAATCCAAGTCGATACGCTTGGTTTGCGCTAGTTTGGTAGTCCGCGGAGCTACCCTCGTAGAGGTGTGAGCAGGTCCGTATACTGCTTCGGATTGAACTCAGAGGCGCTATGTATGAGTAACGACCCCCGGCCATCAGGTCCTCTCGTCTTGTTCGTGGAGGATGAGCCGAGCATCTCGGATATTCTGGTGGCCTATCTGCAACGTGACGGCTTGCGTACCGTGCATACGGCGGACGGGCTCGAAGCCCTCCAGCTGTTCCGCCGGCTGCGTCCAGATATCGTACTGCTCGATATCCGCCTGCCCGGCATGGATGGCGTAGACATCCTCAAGACCATCCGCAACGAAAGCGAGACGCCGGTCATCATGGTCAGCGCCCTGGCCGACGATCTCGACAAGATGCTCAGCCTCCGCCTAGGGGCTGACGACTATGTGGTCAAACCGTATAACCCGGCCGAGGTTGTGGCCCGCGTCCGGGCGGTACTGCGCCGCACCAGCGCTGTCCAAGCGCAGACGCATACGTCTGCCCCGCTGCGCGTAGGTCGTCTGGAAATCGATCAGCAGGCCTACATGGCCCGGGCATACAGCGAAGGTGGCGAAGCTCAGGTCCTGCCACTGACCCTGACCGAATTTCGTCTGTTGAGCACGCTGGCCAACCAGCCTCGCCGCTGCTTTTCGCGCAGCGAGCTGATCGAAGCCTGCCTGCCGGAAAGCGACGCGCTGGACCGGGTCATCGACTCGCACCTGAGCAAGCTGCGGCGCAAGCTTCAGGATGCCGCCTGTGATGATCTGATCGAAACCGTACGGGGCATCGGGTATCGACTATGGCCCGAGTCTTAGACCGCATATGGGTCCGCTTCGGCCTGAGTATTGTTGCCACGGTCTTTGTGACCATCGGCCTGCTCTGGGCCACCATATTCGTCTACACGCAGTACGAGTACGACCGCTTCTACAACAACCTACCCGTCAACGTCCGGCAGGAGATGGATCAGCTCGAGGCGCAGGATCAGGACAATAGTCCCCGGATGATCGAGATCTACAGCCAGTACTGGCGGGGAGACCCCTGGGACGGTGAGCAGCTGGCGCTTGTCTTGGGGCTGGTGTTCTGTCTGCCGTTCGGTCTGATCGCCGGGCTCTGGACGTCGCGACTTGTGACCTTGCCGGTGGGGTCCATTGCCGAGGCGGCCAACCGGATCGCCCTGGGAGATTTCAGCGTGCGGGCGCACAGCAAGAGCCAGCGTGGCGAGCTGGCGGATCTAGTACGCGATTTCAACCACATGACCGATTCCCTGGAATCTTTAGAGCATGAGCGCAAGGCCACTGCGGCTGCCATCTCCCATGAGCTGCGCACGCCTATTGCCATTCTGCAGGCCCGGCTGCATGCCCTGTGCGATGGAGTCATTCCGGCTGAGCCGCTGGAGTTTCAAAAGCTACTCGAACAGGCCGAGCATCTGGGCCGTCTGGTGGATGATCTGCATACCCTGTCGGTAGCCGATGCCGGGCGTTTGTCGCTCCATATGGTCACGGTGGATCTGGCTGAAGTGGCGCGGGATACCCTGGGCAAATATGCCAGCCGTCTGGACAGTTATGGGATTGAGGCCGAGCTGGCGGTGGAGGCCCCGGACCTCACGGTCAAGGCCGACGAGGATCGGCTGCGACAGATCCTCAACAACCTGATCGAAAATGCGCTGCGCTATGCACGGGAAGGCGGCTGGCTGGAGCTTCGCCTGAGTACCCATGCCGAACAGGCCGTTATTGTGCTGAGCGACGCCGGTCCCGGCCTGCCCGATGTCATCAAGGCCAATCTGTTCAAACGCTTTCAACGCGCGGATGCCTCGCGCAATCGGGCCAGTGGCGGAACCGGCCTGGGCCTTGCCATCGTTAAGACGCTCACGGTGCTGCAGGGTGGTCGCATTGAGGCCGGTGAGTCGACGCGTGGCGGAGCACAGTTTCGTATCTATCTGCCGTTGAGCCGTGCCTGATCACGTATCAACATAGCCGATACCCGAGGCGATTGGCATAATCGCGCCGGCTTGCAGGCCTGAAGCCGCAAGCCGGACCTTTCGACTGGCCGCGCCGCTGGCGCTCGACCGGCTGAAAATGGACTTTCACCCCTTATACGAGTTCTCTCATGAAAAAAGCAGCTGGAATTGCTGTCGGTGTTGCCCTGGTCGTTGGAGCGGTCGCTGTGGGCGGTGCCTGGTATACAAGTACCCAACTGGAAGGTGCGCTCAACCAGGCCATTGACCAGACCAATGCACAATGGGCCAAGACGCTACCTGATCAATCGGTACATATGGAACTGGTCAGCCTGGACAAGGGACTCTTCAAGAGTACCGCCCATTACCGCATCGTCCTGCCGGGTAGCGGCTTGGGTCTGGACACGCCGATTGAAGTGCTCATGGTCGACCACCTGGAGCACGGTCCTTTCCCTGCGTCCCGTCTGGCCTCCTTCAAGCTGGCGCCGGTCATGGCCAGCAGCCACTTTGCACTGGAATCCAGCCCCAGCCTGCAGGCCTGGTTTACGGCTGCCAATAATGCAGTACCGGCATACGGCACAGCGGTAATTGGTTACGACCAGCAGGTGAATGGCACGCTGACACTGCAGCCCTTCGAGCTGAATGAGGATGAGCGACACGTAGCCTTCGCTGGGGCAACGCTTGGGTTCAAGACTGACCTTGAGCTGAAACGCTATCAGCTCGACCTGTCGGCGGACAGCCTGGTGTTGACCTCGCCGACCAAAAACGGAGCGATGGTCAGCACGACGTTGAAAGGCATGCGTGTTACCGCCGATCGCAGCCTGGGACAGAGCGGGCTGTATACGGGCCGCTCGGACCTGGGCCTTCAGTCGATGCAGATCCAGGGAGACACCCTTCCACCGGTAGTCATGCGCGATATCACTGCCCAGGACAATCTGCAGGAGCACGGCCTGCGGCTCGCCGATACCATCCACTACACACTGGGTGGCATGACGGTTGACGGTAAGGAGGTAGGAAGTGGCCGTATGTCCCTGAGTTTCAGGGATATCGATGCGGCAGCCTTGCAAGGCATGGCGACCACCTATTCGCAGTATGCCGAGCGTGTCCAGATCGATCCGGAAACCCAGCAGATGCCCGCGATGCTGCCGGAAGAGCGGGCCCGTATGCAGGCCTTTGGTAGTACGTTGCTGGCGGCCAATCCCGTGGTCACGCTGGACGAGTTGTCCTTCAAGACCGCCCACGGCGAGAGCCGCTTCAACATGGCGGTCAATCTGACGCGTCCGGTGGAATATGACCATCTGTCGCCCGCCGAGGTGTACCAGCAGATGATCAGCCGGCTGGATATGCAGCTTCGCCTTTCCAAGCCGATGATTGCTGACCTGCTCTCGCTCAAGCGCGATCCGTCCCAGGATGCTGCCGACGCTGCCCAGGAGGCCAAGGCGGCAGGTGAGGCGATAGGCGACATGGCGGCGTCGTCGCAGATGGCTCGGGTGGAAGGCGATGACATTATCGCTACGCTCAACTATGCCGACCACATGGTCGACTTCAACGGCCAGAAAATGACCCCGGAGCAGTTCGCCATGCTGATGCAGAACACCGCGCTGGCGGCTATCACCATGTCAGCACTGGCGCCCCAAGCACAGTGATTCTGGTGCGCGCGGTGGCTGGCTGATGCCGCCGCGTTTCATCGGTCTCGGCAAATAGCACTCCCCGCCCCCCGGACAATGGCGCTATAACTAACCCACCTTAGTCAGGGAGCGGTCGCCATGTTGTGGAGTCAGTTCGCCGAAACGCACGAGGTGTTAAATCAGGTCCCGCCGTTGGAAGGAGTCAACCTCTATCGGCTGGATACGCCACTTCAGGAGTGGATACACCGCTACCGCGGTGGTTGGGCGGATGACCGTCTCGGCGTCTATGGGGCGCTGGCAGGAGGACCTCTGGTGGCGGCCGGTTTTCTGGCGAACCGGTATCCTCCCGAATTTCACAGCCATGACCGGTACGGCCATCGTATCGACCAGGTCGAGTTTCACCCTGCCTATCACGAGTTGATGCGTACCGCCGTCGAGCACGGTATCCCTTCCCTACCATGGACCGATCCGCAGCCTGGCGCTCACGTGGCACGGGCAGGCCTCATGTACCTGCATAATCAAGCCGAAGCCGGTACGAGCTGCCCGCTGACCATGACCTTTGCCAGCGTACCGGCCCTGTTGCACCAGCCGGAGCTGGCTGCGCGCTGGCTTCCCAAGGTCACGGCGCGTGTTTACGATCCGTCCCATGCGCCCATGGAGACCAAGGGCGGTGTGACACTTGGCATGGCCATGACCGAGAAGCAAGGCGGCACTGATGTGCGCGCCAACACTACTCAGGCTCACCCTGTGGGCTCCCCTGGCCCGGGCGAGGCCTATGAACTGGTTGGCCATAAGTGGTTCTGCTCGGCGCCCATGTGTGATGCCTTCCTGACGCTGGCGCAGACCGCCCAAGGGCTTTCGTGCTTCCTGCTGCCGCGCTTCCGGCCGGACGGCAGCCGCAATCAGTTTCACATCCAGCGCCTCAAGGACAAGTTGGGTAACCGCTCCAATGCCTCCAGCGAGGTGGAATACCGCGGTGCGCTGGCCTGGCTGATCGGCGAGGAAGGCCGTGGTGTGGCGAATATCCTGACCATGGTGGGGATGACCCGCTTCGACTGCATGATTGGTTCCAGCTCGCTCATGCGGCAGGCGCTTACACAAGCCATGCACCATTGTGCTCACCGGCAGGTCAGCGGCAAACGGTTGGTTGAGCAACCGCTCATGCAAAATGTTCTGGCTGACCTGGCCTTGGAAAGCGAGGCCGCTCTGGCACTCACGCTGCGTCTGGCACAAGCGTTGGATCAGCCGGACGATATGAGCGAACGGGCCTTCGCGCGGTTGGTCACGGCGGTGGGTAAATACTGGATCTGCAAGCGGGCCCCCGCCTTTATCAACGAGGCGCAGGAGTGCCTGGGCGGGGCGGGCTATATCGAGGACAGCCTCCTGCCACGGTTGTATCGCGAGGCGCCGGTGAACTCCATCTGGGAGGGCTCCGGCAATGTGCAGTGTCTGGATGTGCTTCGTACGCTGTCGCGCGATCCGAATGTGGCGGCCGTCCTGTTCCAACATCTGGATGAAGGCCGTGGAGATGTGCGGTTGCAAACCCATGTAGCGCGGCTGAAGGCCGCCTTGGCTGAGCAGGATGATCTGCCGTACCGCGCCCGACAGGTCACCGAGAGCATCGCCCTGGCCCTCCAGGCGCGTCTGTTGCTGGATGCGGGCAATCATGAGGTAAGCGATGCCTTTCTGGCCAGCCGGTTGGGCGAGCGCCACGGTTATGTCTATGGCACGCTGCCTCTGGGCGTGGCGCATGAGGCAATCCTGCGCCGCAGCGCACCCTTGATGGTATAGCGCCAGCTTTCCTGCCCAGGGATGAAACCTTGGGCGGCTCCTGCGGTTCATACCTGTATCGTGTACAAGCAGGTGACGACAGGCATGGGTATGCGCGCCTCCTTTCTGGTGCTGTTGCTGGGCTTCTTCCTTGGAAGTGGCTACGCCCAGGCATGCTGTGCGCCCGGATCTCCGTGCCCTTTCATGCAGGCCGAACAGATTGACGTTCGCCACTCGTCGCCCTCTCCTGCCTCTCAGAATACCCTGATGGTCAAGGCATGCTGCTGCGTTCCGGCACAGGCTGCTGCGGTACGGCTAACACTTGCCCGTGCCCCCCTTCCTTCGGACCCTTACGCGCCGTCCTTCTACCACTCTGTATACCCCTCCCTGCCTGATCCGCCTCCCAAGGCCATGCCCGTTTGAGCCCATCAATCAAACCTTTATTTCAAACGGAGAACGATCATGACGACTTCTGCTTACGACGCCTGCATCAAAGCCTGCTCCAACTGTGCCCTCGTCTGCGAAATGTGCGCATCGGCGTGCCTACGAGAAGAAGACATGAAAATGATGGCGCGCTGTATCCAGCTTGACCGGGACTGCGCCGACCTGTGCGCCCTGGCAGCGGTGCTGATGCAGCGCGAGAGCCCTTTGGCCAAGGAGTTTTGTGCGCTGTGCGCCAAGGCCTGCCGTGCTTGCGGTGAAGAGTGTGCCAAGCATGACATGGACCACTGCCAGGCCTGTGCCAAGGCTTGCCTGAGCTGCGCGGAAGAATGCGAGCGCATGGCGGCCTGATCCATCCGTATCCCGGCGCTCCGGCGCCGGGCCCTTTTGCTTTGGAATGTGGCCAACCGTGAGCTGACAAGGTCAGCGGCCATCTGCCTGCAAGGAGCTACGCGTGAACAAACCTCGTTTCAAGCCTTATAAATCACCCTCTGGTGGTTGGGGTTCGGCTTTCTCAGTCGCGAATATCCTGATCCGTGAGAAGTCGCCTGTCGGCTCCGGTCTTCTTCTACTCAAGCAAAACAAGCCGATCGAAGGCTTTGCCTGCGTCAGCTGCGCCTGGGCCAAGCCCCACCCGGCCCGCCCTTTTGAGTTCTGCGAAAACGGGGCCAAGGCCACCGCCTGGGAAAACACCAGCAACCGCTGCGGACCTGATTTTTTCGCGCAACATACCGTGACGGAATTACTCAACTGGCGTGACTACGACCTAGAGCAACAAGGTCGACTTACTCACCCGCTGCGCTGGAACGCCGAGACGGACAAATACGAGCCGATTCGCTGGGACGTTGCCTTTCGCGAGATTGGCGATGAGCTGAGGGCCATGGCCGATCCGAACGACGTGGTGTTCTACACCTCGGGCCGGGCGGCGCTGGAAACCTCCTACATGTTTCAGCTGTTTGCCCGTATGTATGGGACAAACAACCTGCCCGACAGCTCCAACATGTGTCACGAGAGCACCTCCATCGCCCTGCCGGAAAGCATAGGTGTGCCGGTGGCCACTGTGACGCTTAACGACATGGAGAAAACCGACGGCCTGTTTTTCTTCGGTCAGAACGTCGGCACCAGTAGTCCGCGCATGCTTCACCAGCTTGAAGAGGCGCGTCAGCGCGGCGCGCCTATCGTTACCTTCAACCCGATCCGCGAGCGCGGGCTGGAGAAGTTTACTAACCCGCAGTCCCCGACCGAGATGGCGACCGGCAAGGAAATCACCATCAGCACCCATTACAATCAGGTCGCCATTGGGGGTGATATTGCGGCCATGGCCGGGATGTGCAAAAAGCTGTTTGAGATGGACGACCAGGCGCGTGCCGCCGGGAAGCCACGCGTGCTGGATGTAGCGTTCATCGAACAGCACACTCACGGCCTGGAGGCCTTCGAAGCGAAGATCCGCCGTTACACCTGGGAGGAGCTGGAGCGCCGTTCCGGCCTTACCCGCAGTGCCATGGAGCTGGCGGCGATGGTCTATGCCCGCTGCGAGCGCGTCATTGGCGTGTATGGCATGGGGCTTACCCAGCACCGCCAGGGCGTAATGAACATCCAAATGCTCGTCAATTTGCTACTACTGCGCGGCAACATGGGCAAGGAAGGCGCCGGTATCCTGCCCGTCCGTGGTCACTCGAATGTGCAAGGGCAACGCACTGTTGGGATTACCGAAAAGGCCAGCCACGTCCCGGCGGAAAACCTCAAGAAGCAGTTCGGCTTCCAAGCGCCCCAGGATGACGGCGTGAACACCGTCGAGGCGTGCGAAGGCATTGTTAGCGGTAAGGTAAAGGCCTTTATCGGTTTGGGCGGCAACTTTGTACGAGCCGTTCCGGAAACACTGCTGATGGAGCCGGCCTGGCGCAAGCTCAGGCTTACCGTGCAGATTTCCACCAAGCTCAACCGTAACCATCTGGTGCACGGTGAGAAATCCTACATCCTGCCATGCCTGGGTCGTACGGAAATCGATGTGCAGGCCACCGGTGAGCAGCGCCATACCACCGAAGACAGCACAGGGTGTATCCGGGCCTGGCGCGGCGTTGCCAAGCCGGCGGCGCCTAATCTGTTATCGGAGCCCGCCATCGTGGCGGCACTGGCCAAGGCAACACTGGAGCCCAATCCCCGGCTCGACTGGGATGCCTGGGTCGCCGACTACAGTCTGATCCGTGACGCCATCGCCGAGAGCTATCCCGATATCTTCCATGACTTCAACGTGCGGATGCTGGAGCCCGGCGGTTTCCATCGTCCACTCGGTGCCTCCGAGCGCAAGTGGGCGACCGAGACCGGCAAGGCCAACTTCATCACTCCCGACAAGCTCACACCCGATGACGACATCGAGCCTGATCTCAAAAAGCAGGGCGTGCTGCAGCTGATGACGCTGCGCAGTAACGATCAGTTCAACACCACCGTTTATGGCTACAGCGACCGCTTCCGCGGCGTCTATGGGACGCGGGCGGTCATCCTCATGAACCGTCGTGATATGGCCCGCCACGGGCTGGCCGAAGGTGACATGATCCAGGCCATTACTGCGGTGGACGATGGCGTACACCGGGAAGTCGGCCCACTCCGGGTGACGCCGTACGACATCCCCGAGGGCTGTTGCGGTGGCTACTACCCCGAATGCAATCCGCTGATTCCGCTCTGGCATTACGCGGAGCGCAGCAAGGTGCCTGCCGCCAAGTCCATTCCGATTCGGCTGCGCAAGGTCATCGCCGTGGTGAAGGATCGCAACGTCCCGTCCGAGCCGGCCTCACCGGCCGGAGTGGGCGCGGTGTAAGTGAACTGAGCCCCGGCGGTCCGGCCAGGGCTCAGCGATTGATCAGCCACAGCACGATGGATACCACCGCACTGATCAGAATCATGGTGGTGATAGGGAAAAAGAACGAGACGTTCTCCCGTTTGATCACGATATCGCCCGGTAAATGACCCAGCGGTAGCCGTCCGATCCAGGGCCATAACAGGCCGACGGCAACTATCAGCAGTCCTATGACGATCAGGGTACGAGACATATCATCATCCGATTCGAGAGCCATGCCTAAACAGATTTCGCGAGTGTGCCTTGCGTTCCTTTTAATCCTTTCTCTAGGCCACGCCCTGGCGGCTGAGCAATCCGCCACGGGTGAGGAAACCATTTCTCCAGGCGATGCTCGCCGCGCCGTTAGCGTACTGCAGGATGAACAGCAGCGCGCCGAGGCGGTGCGGGCCCTCAAGGCGATTGCCGACACGGCCCCAGCCAAGGACGCCGATGCAGCGAAGTCCGATGATCAATCAACGGACGATACTGCTGCCGATACCGCTGCCCCAGCCCCTGCCGAAGCACCTGCTGCCGTGGCGATCGAAGCGAACGGTCTGATTGCCAGAACGCTCCGTCAGGTCAGTCGGTGGGGCGATGGGCTGGAAGATCAGCTTCACCAGATCAAACAGGCCGCCCTGGCGTTCCCGGTGTGGTTACGAACCCATTCCGCCAGTGGCCAGGGCAAACATATCCTGAGCGAAGCACTGATCGATCTGACCATTGTTTTCGGCGTAGGCCTCGTCCTTGAATGGGGGTTGCGCTACCTGTTGGGCAGACCGCGCCGCGCCTTGATCCAGCATGCTGAAGAAGCAGACGAACGCGCCCGACGCGAGCAGGCCGAGCGGGATGAGCAGCAGCGACTGGCTCAGGCCCAAGCCAGGGCGCAGGCCGAGCGGGAACAGGCCGAGCAGGCAGCTGCCGTCAATGCTGCCGAGGTGGGCGGTATTCGCCCGGCCAGCGAAGAGGTGGCGCTGGTACAGACGACGCGTGATGGCGTCGAGCAGATCGAGGCCATACCGGTCGGTACGACAAATGCCGCCAAGAGTGGCCCCGCCAGTACCGCCTCCGACTCCCCAGCCCAATCCCAACAGCAGGCGACTGCCGATACCTTTAGCCGTGATACAGCTGCTTCACCCCGGCATACCGCCATGCCGGGCGAGCATTGGAGCACCCTGCGCCACCTGCCCTATGCACTGGGCTCGCTAATCTTCGACCTGTTGCCGCTGGCATTATTCTTTGGTGCAGCGGCGCTGATCATGCGGGCGCTGTCGGGTGATGAACAGAGCGTCATGACGGTCGTACAGGGCTTCGTGGGCGCCTACGTTACAGTGCGCGTCTGCATGGCCGTGGTTCGCCTGCTGATCTCGCCGATAGGCCACGGGATGCGTATTATTCGTGTCAGAACCGATATTGCCCGGACTCTGGAAACCTGGATACGGTTCACCGTTGTGCTGGCGGCGTTCGGTATCGCCCTGGCTGAGGCAGTCGAGGCGCTGGGCGCAGGCCGGGCGGGCCATCTGGCAATCGTCAAACTGTTCTCGCTGCTGGTTCACCTCTGCCTGGTCGTGCTTATCTTCAAGATCCGCAAGCCGGTCGGTGCGTTGATCGAAGCACCTGCCGAGGCAACCGGGCCGGTGGCCGCCCTTCGTAACTGGCTGGCGCTCGTCTGGGCCTTCTTTGCCGCAGCATTCGTCATCGGGCTGTGGGTGGTGTGGGCGCTGGGTGTCGAGAACGGCTTTCCCAAACTGATCAACTTTATTGCCCTATCGGGGACGGTGGTCATTGCAGCGCGGCTGCTGGCGATCCTCGTCCTGGGTGCAGTAGGGCGTGCTTTTCAACCCAAGACCGACGCGCCTTCAGATGAGAGCAATACGCCTGCCTCGTCTGTACGCAGCCGCTTGGCTGATCGTTATTACCCGCTTGCCCGCCGGTTAATCACCGCGGCCATCACTGTGTGCACCGTCATTGTCCTGTTTCAGCTCTGGGGCCTTGACGCACTGGGCTGGTTTGCCAGTGGCACCATTGGGCGCAGTCTGCTTTCTGCCGTATTGACGATCCTGGTGGCGGCTCTTGTGGCGATTGTTGTCTGGGAGTCGGCCAACGCCTCGGTGCAGCGGCGTCTGACGCGGTGGACAAACGAGGGGGATCTGGTCCGGGCTGCGCGCCTGCGTACGCTCCTGCCCATGCTACGCAGCTTCCTGCTCATCATTATCGTGCTGGTGGTCGGCCTTACAGCACTCAGCCAGATCGGTATCAACACCACGCCGCTGCTGGCCGGTGCCAGTATTATCGGTGTGGCCGTCGGTTTCGGCTCGCAGAAACTGGTGCAGGACTTCATTACCGGTATCTTCCTGCTGATGGAAAACGCCATGCAGGTGGGGGACTGGGTCACCGTGGCAGGCGTCTCCGGTACGGTAGAGTACCTGTCGATTCGGACGGTACGTATCCGGGCCGGTGACGGTTCGCTGCATATCGTGCCGTTCAGCTCAGTCTCGACGGTCAACAATATCAACCGTGGAATCGGCAATGCGTCCATTCGTATCAACGTGGGCTACAACACTGACATCGATCAGGTCTTTGACGAGCTGAAAGCCATCGGTGCAGAAATGCGAGAGGACCCGGCCTTCAAGGATCTGATCATTAATGATCTGGAGATTTGGGGTGTGGATGCAGTAGACGGCTCGATGGTGACGGTGCTGGGTCAGATGCGGTGTATCGACAAGGGCCGCTGGGGTGTGCAGCGCGAAACCAACCGCCGCATCCTCAAGCGCTTCCGAGAGCTGGGTATCACCATTGCCGACCCACGTACCTATCTGGTCATGCCAAGCGAAACTGCTGCCACGGATCGGTCGCCCTTGCCACACGGTAACCATCTGCCCAGCAATCAGCCAAGCCCCGACGCCTGAGGGCTTGGCTGATAGGAGGAAGAGCGCTGTGCTCCGGCAAAGCGCTCTTCCTCTTCCCAACCGTAAATCCGTTGCCGCCGTGGCTCAGGCGTCGCGTTGGTCGTAGCCCTCGGCAAGGTGTTGATCCTTCAACTTCACGTAGTTGGCTGCGCTGTACTCAAAGAAGCTACGCTCCTTTTCCGTGAGCGGGCGCGCCTGCTTGACCGGGCTGCCCACATACAAGAACCCGCTTTCCAGTGTCTTGCCTGGCGGCACCAGACTACCGGCACCGATGATCACCTGACTCTCCACCACGGCCCCGTCCATGACGATGCTGCCCATCCCCACCAGGACCTGATTGCCGATGGTGCAGCCATGCAGGGTGACCTTGTGGCCGACCGTCACATCATCGCCTACGATCAGGGGATAGCCGTCCGGGTTGTATGGGCCAGCGTGGGTAATGTGCAGCACGCTGCCGTCCTGAATGCTGGTACGGGCACCGATGCGTACGCGGTGCATGTCACCGCGGATCACGGTCAGCGGCCAGACGGAGCTGTCTGCGCCCAGCTCCACGTCACCGATGACCACGGCGGTGGCGTCCACAAAAGCGCGTTCGCCCAGTACGGGCGTTTTATTCTGGTAAGTGCGAATGGTCACGATAGATACCTTTTCTAATCAGGCGAGCCTTGAGTCTGGTTAAGATGGGCTCCATATAGTCTTCTTTGAGAGCCTTTCGTTGACTGGGCAGACCAGGCCAATGCGTCCTCCAGGACAGCATAGTCGTATCGCCGGCCAGCGTAAGGCTCAAGCTACCCGTATATATCCTTAAGGGGAACACCGTGAGCGTCAGCAATCCTCTGTTACAGCCCTACGATCTGCCACCCTATTCTGCGATCAAGCCCGAGTCTGTCGAGCCGGCCATTGATCAGATCCTGGCAGACAACCGCGCCGCCATTGCCGAGCTGCTGAAGACCCAAAAGGAAAACCCCACCTGGCAAGGGCTGGTCGTGGCGTTCGACGAGCTGAACGACCGTTTGGGCCAGGCATGGAGCCCGGTTACTCATCTGAATGCCGTGTGCAATAATCCCGAGCTGCGTACTGCGTACGAAGCTTGTCTACCCAAGCTCTCCGCCTATTCCACTGAGATCGGACAGAACAAGGATTTGTTCGAGGCCTACCAGCGGCTATCCGAGAGCGAAGAGGCCAAGGGCTTTGACGCAGCCCAGAAAAAGATCCTCGATAATGCCCTACGCGATTTCCGGCTGTCCGGTATCGACCTGCCGCCTGAGCAGCAGAAGCGCTACGGCGAGATCCAGTCGCGCAAGTCTGAGCTATCTAGCAAGTTTTCCAACCAATTGTTGGACGCTACCCAGGCGTGGACCAAGCATGTGACTGACGAATCTGCTTTGGCTGGTCTGCCAGATTCCGCCAAGGCTCAGATGGCAGCTGCAGCCCAGGCTAAGGGACTCGACGGCTGGCTGATCAACCTCGAATTCCCAAGCTACTACGCAGTGATGACTTACGCCGATGACCGCGCTCTGCGCGAGGAAGTCTATGCGGCCTATTGCACCCGCGCCTCCGACCAGGGCCCCAATGCCGGCCAGTTCAACAACGGTCCGGTGATGGAAGAGATCCTCGACCTGCGCCAGGAGCTGGCGCGCCTGCTGGGCTATGCCAACTATGCCGAACTATCTTTGGCTACCAAGATGGCTGAGTCCAGCGAACAGGTCCTGAGTTTCCTGCGTGATTTGGCTCAGCGCAGCAAGCCCTTCGCCCAGCGTGACTTGGATCAGCTCAAGGCCTTTGCTGCTGAGCATGGCGTAGCTGAACTCAAGAGCTGGGATACTGGCTACTTTGCCGAGAAGCTGCGTCAAGCACGTTACTCCCTGTCGCAGGAAGAGCTGCGCGCCTACTTCCCTGTCGACAAGGTTCTCTCCGGCCTATTCGCTGTAGTACAAAAGCTCTACGGTATCGAAATCAGCGAAATCAAGGAGGGCTTTGATAAGTGGCATCCCGATGTTCGTCTGTTCGAGATTACCGAGAACGGCAAGCACGTCGGCCGCTTCTTCTTCGATCTTTATGCCCGTGCCAACAAGCGTGGCGGCGCATGGATGGACGGTGCCCGTGACAAGCGTCGCAATGCCCAGGGTGAGCTGATCAACCCGATCGCTTACCTTGTCTGCAACTTCACCCCGGCCAGCGGTGGCAAGCCCGCCCTGCTGACCCATGATGAAGTGACCACTCTGTTCCACGAGTTCGGTCATGGCCTGCATCACCTGCTTACCCGCATTGAGCATGCCGGTGTATCTGGTATCAACGGCGTGGCATGGGATGCGGTCGAGCTGCCAAGCCAGTTCATGGAAAACTGGTGCTGGGAGCCGGAAGGTCTGGCGCTGATCTCGGGCCATTACGAGACCGGCGAGCCACTGCCCCAGGAACTCCTAGACAAAATGCTGGCTGCAAAGAACTTCCAGTCCGGCTTGATGATGGTCCGCCAGCTGGAGTTCTCATTGTTCGACTTCGAACTGCACGCCACTCACGGCGATGGCCGTAATGTGCTGGATGTATTGGAGTCCATCCGAGACGAAGTGTCGGTCATGCGTCCACCCGCTTATAACCGCTTCGCCAACAGCTTTGCCCACATTTTTGCGGGCGGGTATGCGGCTGGTTATTACAGCTACAAGTGGGCGGAAGTTCTTTCGGCCGATGCCTTCTCCAAGTTCGAGGAAGAAGGCGTGTTCAATGCTGAAACCGGCCGCGCCTTCCGTGAGGCCGTCCTGGCTCGTGGTGGTTCGCTTGAGCCTATGGTGCTGTTCGTGGACTTCCGTGGCCGCGAGCCTAGCATCGATGCCCTGCTGCGCCATTCCGGTCTTACCGAGGAGGCTGCATGAGCGGACCGGTAAAACGCTTCATCGCCGGGGCCGTGTGCCCCGCCTGCCAGACGGTGGACACGATGAAGATGTGGAATGAGGATGGCGTGCCGCACCGCGAGTGCGCCTCCTGTGGCTATGGGGATACGCTGGACGAGCGCGGCAATTCGGTTCCCAAGGAATTGCCTACGCGCGTCAATGCGCCCAAGCAGCCAAAGCCTGCCACGGCTCAGGTCAAGGTGGCTCAGTTCTTTCCGAATCCCAAGCTCAAGAAGGACAAGCCTGACTGATGTGGCACGTTGTCTGTGGTGATGTCGCGGCTGAAGGTGTCCGTCAGGTGATTGATACCGAGGCCACTTCATCGCTACGGATAATGCGTGACGATCTGGCCGTAGGGCCGCTGGTGGATGTACATCAGCCGCCCTGTCCGGTTCGGTCGGCATTCTGGGAGGCCGTCTGGCCAGACGATGCTCCCGCTCCCGACTTTTCCCGCCAACTGGCGGACGATGCCACGTGGCTTGAGCATGCAGCACAAGGCAATCGCCCCATTACTGTCTGGCACGGCGACAGTGCTTCCGAACAACTTCTGCTCTGTCGTATCGCTGCCGCTCTGCATGATTCTTCTGTTGCGCTATACAGTGTTCCATGTGGAACACATCATAGCGATGTACAGACTCGCCGTGCGGTTGGCCAATGCGCACCTGAGTTGTTGAAGCAACTGTATAGCCCTGTCCTCATCCTGCCCGAGCAGCAACAGGAGCTGGCCAGAGCCTGGCATGAGGCAGTCGAAGCCATGGCCAGTATCAGACGATGGTTAGATGGTAGTTTTTGGTACAGCGACTACGAAACGGTCGACACTATCCTCCTCCAGCATTGCACGCCAGAATGGCAACCGCTCGCACGAGTGATAGCCGAAGTCATGGTACGCAGCGAAGGATTTTTCGCGACGGATACCTTTCTAGGCTGGCGTGCCCGCGATTTGGCTCATAGAGGCCTCCTTGTTCTGCAAGGGCCTGAAAAGGGGCATTACTCCCAGCAAATGGTCTGCCTGCCAAAATGACAGGCACAGGCCGGTCTTATCATGGCCTTCTGCCCTGATCTTCTGAATTTAACCGCAACGCAAGCGTCGAAGGGATACGCATTCGACCTGGAGGGAATCTGTGTACGCCCGTTTATTACTGCTGTCCTTCGTCCTGTTGACGGGTTGCGCTCAGGTCCAGACACCAACTCCCTCCTCCATGCTCGTGCCAGCCGGCACGCACCTCAACAGTGTGCTTCAACGGCAGGCCGTCAAGCATCCCGGACAATCAGGGTTTCGCCTTCTGGAGTCCAGCACCGACGCCTTTACCGCTCGCGCCGAGCTGATCCGCATGGCCCAGCGCAGTTTGGATATTCAGTACTACATTGTTCACGATGGGGTGACCACGCGCATGCTGGTCAATGAGCTGCTGGCCGCTGCTGACCGTGGTGTGCGGATTCGCTTCCTGCTTGACGACACCAGCAGCGATGGTAATGACTATGCCCTGGCGGCACTGGCAGCCCATCCCAACATCGAAGTTCGCGTCTTCAACCCGCTGCATATCGGCCGCAGTACCGGCGTTACGCGTTACATGGGGCGCTTCCTGCACTTGTCGCAGCAGCATCGCCGCATGCATAACAAGCTATTGCTTGCCGATAACAGCGTAGCCATTGTAGGCGGTCGCAACCTGGGGGATGAGTATTTCGATGCCAAGCCCGAAATGAATTTCACGGACCTCGACCTGCTTGGAGCGGGTCCTGTCGCCCATCAGCTCGGCGTAAGCTTCGACCAGTACTGGAACAGCGAGATCAGCCAGCCCATTACAGGTTTTCTGCGCCGCCCGCCCACAGCTCACGCGCTGACTCGAATGCGCACGGGGCTCAAGCGTTACCTGGACAGCGAGCGGGTAAAGGATTCTGCGCTCTATAACCGGTTGCGCCGTTACGACACTGCACCGCAAATGGAGGGTTGGCTTCATGAGCTGACCTGGGCCAATGGCAAGGCGCTCTGGGACGCGCCACGTAAAGTGTTGGCAGAGGGCGAGCCGGACCGAAATCTGTTACTGACGACTCAGTTGATGCCCAGCCTTGACGACGTGCACAAGGAGCTTTTCCTGGTCTCTGCCTATTTCGTTCCAACCCAGACAGGAGTGGAATACTTGGGTGAGAAAGCCCACGAGGGGGTAGATATTCGCGTGCTGACCAACTCGCTGGAGGCAACGGACGTTCCCGCTGTTCATGGCGGATACGCGCCGTACCGCGACGAACTGCTCAAGCAGGGCATCAAGCTCTATGAAATGCGCAACCGCCCGGAAAAGGGCCTGCATGCCTCGCCTTATAGCTTTGGTCAGTCGGCTTCCAGCCTGCACAGCAAAGCCATGGTGATTGACCGTGAGCATACCTTTGTCGGGTCCTTCAACTTCGACCCGCGTTCTATCCTGTGGAATACCGAGGTTGGCATCATGGTAGACAGCCCTGCCCTTGCCGGCCGGGTCCGTCAGCTGATTCTCGATGGTATGGCCTTGGGTGTCAGCTATCAGGTGAAGCGGGTCGACCGCGACGGAACAACCAAGCTGATCTGGCTGGGAGAACGCGACGGCAAACTGTATGAGCTGGACCATGAGCCTGGCGGCTTGTGGCGCCGACTCAACGCCTGGATCGTGCGTGCAGTAGGCCTTGAGCGTATGCTCTGATCAGCCTTTTGCCGCCTTTACGCATTCCAGAAAGAACGACAGCGCCGCTTGCTTGCGCAGACCCCGACGGCAAATGGCGACCAGCTCGCGGTGAAACGTGAGCGGTCCTAGGGAAAGCGTGCGCACGCTCGCCTGAGCCAGCTGCAGACCAGCCTGAGGAATCAACGCTACCCCCAGGCCACACTCGACCATTCTGACGATAGCTTCCAGCTCATCAAGCTCTAGCGCTTCGCGAACGGTAATCCGGTGCTCCTGAAGGAACCGGCTCACCTGTCGGCCACCAAAGGAGCCTCGGTCATAACGAACGAAAGGCTGTGTTGCCAATAAGGCCAGCGGATCGTCGCCTGGCAACGTGGCGGGTGTGATGAGCACGAATGGCTCCTGGGCCAACGGGATTTCATCCAGTTCCTTGGGTAAGGCAAATGGTGGTTTGATCAGTAGCGCCAGGTCGATTTCGCCAGCGTCCACGCGGCCCAGGAGCTGCAGCGAGACGCCAGGAATCAGCTTGAGGTCTACCTGGGGGGCGTCCTGACGAAAGCGCATCAGTGCCTTGGGCAGCACGCCGGTTTGAACCGTGGCGATTGCGCCGATCTTTAGTTCGCCCTGCCAGTGGGCGACATCTGTGGGGGCCGCCATCTGCTCGTACAGCGAGAGGATCTGCTCCGCCAGCGGAAGCGCTTGCTGGCCGGAAGCATTGAGCAGCGCCGCGCGGCCGGTCCGGTCAAAGAGCCGTACGCCCAGGTCGCGTTCCAGCTGGCGCATTTGTGCACTGACTGCCGACTGCGTCAGGCCAACCTGTTGCCCAGCCGCTGAAAAGGTGCCATGTCGTGCAACTGCAATAAAGGTCTTCAATTCCCGAAGCACTGTCAGCCTCAAAATAGTTGCTGCTCGGCAGCAAGAATATTCGTTTTTCCATCGAAACGCTTGTGGCTGACAATAGGGTCTTGCCCAACCTGATGAGGTTTCTCATGGCGCTCTCCCCTTTCCACCTGGCTATTCCTGTGTACGACCTGGCGGCCGCCCGGCATTTTTATGGTGACGTTTTTGGCTGCCCTGAAGGTCGCAGCAGCGAGCAGTGGGTCGATTTCGACTTTTTTGGCCATCAGTTGGTGATTCATGAACACCCGCGTACCGCGGCGCAGGAACATGCCCATACCAACCCTGTGGATGGCCATAACGTGCCTGTGCCGCACTTTGGTGTCGTATTGGGTTGGGCGGAGTGGGAAGCGTTGGCGGATCGCCTGAAGGCACGTGAAATAGCGTTTGTAATCGAGCCCTATGTACGCTTCAAGGGACAAGTAGGTGAACAGGCCACCATGTTCCTGCTGGACCCTTGCGGTAACGCGCTGGAGTTCAAGGCGTTCAAGGACATCGATCAACTATTCGCCAAGTGAGGCTATTAGCCGTCGCTATAGGGTTCGCCATAAAAGCGCAGCAGGCAGAAGCCATGGCCAAAAGGATCACGAAGCACGGCCATGTCTCGAAATGCCGAACGCCGGACGTCACCCTCCAATGTAGCCCCGGCGGCTAGTACTTTTGCCAGGGCAACATCGAGGTTATCGACTACAACGTCGAGATGTACAGGTGTCCAGTGCTGGCCGTACTGGCGCACCTGTCCTGCGGTTTCGCTACCCGCTGGCTTTTGTAGCAGATAGATCGGAACATCTGCCCCGGCTAGCTCAACGACTTGTCCATCATAGAGCTTACGCTGCACCGTCAGATCCAGCACCTGCGTATAAAACTGGATGCCGCGCTCCAGGTCGTCGACATCCAGATTGATCAGCAAGCGTATAGTCATTAGCGCTTGGCTTCCATCAGACGTGGCAATTGCTGGGCCAACAGATCCAGCTGCATGGGCTGGCGTACATAACCGACAGCACGGCCGTTCGGGTCGATCAGAACCAGATTGGCGCCATGGTCCACGGTGTAGCTCTGCTGGGTGGTATCGGCCGGAATGAAGGGAATCCCGACGGTACTGGCCAGCGTCTGGGTGTCGGCCATGTCACCTGCCAGGGCTTTGAAGCCTGGATTGAAAAACTCTACGTATTGTTTCAGCCGCTCCGGTGTATCCCGGGCAGGATCGACGGTTACAAACGTTACGCCCAGCGCATTGCGATCCTTTTCAGGCAGTTTGGTGAACAGCTGCTTGAGTTGCGCCAGGGTCGCCGGACAGACGTCCGGGCAGAAGGTATAGCCGAAGAACATCAATCGCCACTGCCCTTTCAGCGAGTCGAGCGTAATCGCTTCCTTGTCCTGATTCGTAAAGTTGAGTGCAGGAAGTGCCTTGCCTTGAGGCAGCATGACGATGCCCGCGTCCATCAGCTCGGCAGGTGTTGGCGCCGCATCGGTTCGATAGGCACGGTAGCCGAGGGCTGCCACCGCAATCACGGCAAGAAAGATGGCAAGAATAAGAACGAGACGGCGAGCATTGGTCATGACGGACAACCTTGAGCAACGGAATGTGCATCAGGGTACTGGATGTGGGCCCGCCTCGCACCGTCAGCAGGCCGGATCGACCCGCGAAGCGTTTCAAGACGCTTCGCGAGCCTGTAACAACATCAGGTGGTAGGTTCGGTAGTATTGATGTAGTCCGGCACCTTGGCGAGCGGCAGTGTACGCACCTGCGCCTGAGTAGGACCCTGGCGGGGCGGCAATGGCTCCAGCGTCTGGGTCTGTCCGGTTTCCAGCGCCCGCTCGATGGCAGCCAACACCCGAATGTCCCGCCAGCCTTCATCACCGTCCATCTCAGGTGCCCGATTATTCAGGATGCAGTCGGAAAAATACTCGGTCTCGCCACCGAACTGGTCGACAACAGGATGTTCATGTTCCTGTGTCTCACCCTCGATGGTCGCACGATAGGTGATAGCTACACCTTCACCAAAACCGAAACAGGGCGACGCCTCGATTTCGCCTTTCGAGCCGACTACCTGGAAGCGCTCGGTATTGGGTGCGCTGTAGCTAACGGTAAACTGCGCCAGGCGCTCCTCAGGGAAGCGCAGGGTGACGGACACTGCGTCATAGGTCGTGATGTCACGCCCGGGTGTATTGACACCCACGGCATGCACTTCAATCGGCTCGTCACCAAACAGGTTGCGAACGGCATTGAGCGGATATGGCCCCATGTCCGGTACTGGTCCTGCCCAGTAACCATTCAGGGCGCGATGATTCTGAGGGTCTAAAGGCTGGGCGAACGTGGAAGTGAAGATACGCGGGTCGCCAATGTCGCCGTTGCGAATGCGCTCGACCATCTCGACCGTCCCCGGCTCGCAGTGCAGCCTGTAAGCGATCATGAGCTTGGCACCCGACTTCTTGGACGCCTCGATAATGGCCTTACAATCGTCCTCGCTGGTGGCCATGGGCTTTTCCAGCAGCACGTGGATACCTGCCTCAAGTGCCGGTACGGCAAATTCGCGGTGGCGGAAGTTGGGTGTAGCCAGGTAAATGGCGTCGATCTCACCGGAGGACAGCAGTGCCGGAAAGTCCTCGTAGCGATAGCTCTTGAGGTTGTACCGTTTGGCCAGTTCGTCGGCCTTGACCGGATCGCCTGTCACCAACGCCGTCATGACCGAATTGCTGGTCTGGCCAACACCCGGCATGAACGCACCCTGGGAAATCCAGCCACCCGCGACAACCGCATAACGGATCTTGCCCTCTGCACTTGGCATGTTGCTTGTCCTCCATTCGATGGGCAGGCGAAAAGCCTGACCCTTATTTCTGTCGGCAAGCAAGCGAGGGGTGAAGTTCCTCAGGCTGGACGACTGCTCGTTAAGAAAGCCGTCTAGCCTGCGGTATTTACTGAGGCAGTTGAGACGCCAGTTCGCGCAGGGCCGCTTCGGCACCCATAATGCGGCTCAGGCATTCCTGCGCCTTTTCAGGAGTCAGCCCCAGGCGCTCATACAGCTCAGGCGGAATGGGGCGTGCCGGGCCGCTGCCAATGCCTTCGGCGCGCAGCAGTTGCACGGCCATGAAGGTCAGGTTGGCATAGATGGCGTTGGGCCCGTCATAGGCCGGATAGGCCTGGAAGCGAAGCGCGGCTACCAGTTCTTCCGGCATTTCCCAGTTACGCATCAGCCAGGCGCCGATCTGCTCACGGGTGATGCCGATCAGGTGGCGCTCAATCAGGCTGCTGTCCAGATGCGGGTTGGCTTCCACGTGACGGCAGATCAGTGAGAAATGCGGCGGGAACACGTGAGCCAGCACCAGATAGCCAAAGTTATGCAACAGCCCGCACAGGTAGGCAATGCCCATCTCAGGACGAACCTTGCGTGGCATGGCGCGCGCCAGCCCTTCGATGACGGCGGCGGTAAAGATGGACTGCTTCCAGTACGGCGTTGCGCTTTGCGGCTTGTCTTTGGGCAATGTGATCGTCTTGCCCAGTGTCAGGCCCAGCGCCAGGTTGATGACCAGGTCGAAACCCAGAACCCGGACGATTGCATCTTCCACGGAGCGAATCTTGCCGGGCGCCGCGTAATACGGAGAAGACGCCCAGCTGATGACCTGGGCGGCTAGCGCCGGGTCGGTTTCCACTACGCCGGCCAGATCATCGACTGTTGCTTCGGGATTGACGCGCAGCTTGATGATTTTCTCGGCTGTCTTGGACAGCGGCGGAATTTCCAACGTCTCATCGAGGCGCTGCTTGATACGGCGCGCCGTGAAATGTGTGACGGCGCGGGTGATTTCCGCATCGTCCGCTTCCGGGCGCGTCTGATTAGGCTGAATATCCAGCAGCGGCTCGCCGAAACGGCCCGGGTTGGCCTCGGCCAGCAGGCGACGGAAATCATCCACGGAGACTTCCAGCAAGACATCTTCCTCGCCGGACTCCAACAGCAGGTTGGGCTCCTTGAGCAGGCGTTCGTCATACAGGCAGGGCGAACTACTCAACGTAGGCAAGCCCGGCAGCACCTTGAGTTCGTGCTTGTGCAGCGCCTGGGACAGCCGTTCAGGCTTCATGACGGTCAGCGTGCGGCCGGTTAATTCCGACAGACGGTTAAGGTCGAGCAGCTGATTCTGCGGAAAAAGAACCATCAGAACCCCGGTCGAGTCATCCAGCAGGACGGCCTGTACGCGTTGGGCATTGGAAGAGAGGCCCATCGTGGAATTCACTTCACGATAGGACACCCCCAGCTTATCCAGCATCTCCTTGATGGGTGCTGGTGCATGAGGGGTTGGCTCGGAGGTGTGGGCTACGTCAGTCATGGTATTTCCGCTAGGCCAGATGTAGCCAGTATAACTACCTCGCGCCGCACTGGAATGCCTCTGACCAAAGGTCACAAACTTTTATTTAGACCTGGCCGTATTGCTGACCATGGCGTAGCCAACGTTCCAACAGTGGACTGACATGGGCGGGCCATTTTGCCAGCAGTTCCTGAGCGGCATCCCGTACCGCCGGGAGCAGATCGGCATCGCGCATCAGATCAGCGACCTTGAATTGCAGGAGACCGGTTTGCCGGGTACCCAGCATTTCACCCGGGCCACGCAATTCCAGATCCCGTTCGGCAATCACGAAGCCGTCGTTCGTCTCCCGCATGATCGCCAGCCGCTCACGGCCAATATGCGACAGCGGAGGATGGAACAGCAGCACACAGTGGCTGACCGCACTGCCCCGCCCTACCCGGCCGCGCAACTGGTGCAACTGGGCAAGGCCCAGCCGCTCGGGGTTCTCGATGATCATGAGGCTCGCGTTGGGTACGTCCACGCCAACCTCGATCACTGTGGTGGCTACCAGCAGCTGCAACTCGCCCGCCTTGAACTGCGCCATGATTTCGGCTTTCTCGGCGGGCTTCATCCGGCCATGGATCAGGCCGACCCGCAGCTCGCCCAGGGCCAGCGACAATTCCTCGAAGGTGGTTTCCGCGGCCTGACAGGTCAGCTCCTCGGACTCTTCAATCAGCGTACACACCCAATAGGCCTGTCGGCCTTCCAGGCAGGCGGCGCGCACACGCTCCACGACTTCTTCGCGACGGGTATCGGTAATGGTGACGGTATTGACCGGCGTACGGCCTGGGGGCAATTCGTCCAGCACCGAGGTATCCAGATCCGCATAGGCGCTCATGGCTAGTGTGCGCGGAATGGGCGTCGCGGTCATGATGAGTTGATGGGGGCTCAGGCGCCCTTCTACACCCTTCTGCCTCAAGGCCAGCCGCTGTTGAACACCGAAGCGGTGCTGCTCATCAATGATGACCAGGGCCAGCCGTGCAAAGTGGACTTCACTTTGAAACAGAGCATGCGTGCCGACAACCATGGGCGTTGCGGCCGCAATGCGCTCCAGTGACGCGGCGCGCGCCTTGCCCTTGAGCTTGCCAGCCAGCCAGGCAACCTCTAGCCCCAAAGGCTCGAACCAACGTTGAAAATTCAGGTAGTGCTGCTCGGCCAGGATTTCCGTCGGCGCCATCAGGGCGACCTGATACCCAGCCTCAATGGCCTGCAGTGCAGCCATGGCCGCGACCACGGTCTTGCCTGCCCCTACGTCACCCTGTACCAGACGCAGCATGGGTTCATGCTGGGCCAGATCATGGGCAATTTCTGCACCGACCCGCTGCTGGGCGCCGGTAGGCTTGAAGCCCAGGTTGGCCAGGTATTGTTTGGGTAGTTTTTTAGCAGGTGGCAATGGCGGTGCCTGCTGCGCGCGCATGGTTTCACGCAGGCGTTGCAGGGAGAGCTGATGGGTCAACAGCTCCTCGAAAACCAGCCGGCGCTGTGCCCAGTGATGACCTATTGCCAGCTCCTCGACATCGGCGTCCGGCGGAGGGCGGTGGAGATAGCGCAGGGCCTCGGCCAGAGGGCCAAGCTTGTACTGTTTTGCCATTTCCGGCGGCAGCCAGTCTGGCAGGCTATGCGGCCCCAGTCGCTCCAGTGCCTGTTCGGTCAACTGTCGCAGGCGCAGCTGGGTCAGCCCTTCGGTGGTCGGATAGATCGGCGTCAGTGTCTGTTCGACAGGCGCTGGCGCGTCATCCTTCAGGGCCCGGTATTCCGGATGATAGATTTCAAGCCCCGATGCACCGGGCCGTACTTCACCGTAGCAGCGCAGGTGCGTGCCATGCTTCATGCCATCCTTCTGGGCCTGGCTGAAATGAAAGAAGCGCAGGCTCAATGTGCCACTGCCGTCCTGCAGGCGAACCAGCAGGCTGCGTCGGCGACCCATGATGACATCAGCGGTGGCTACGACGCCTTCTACAACAGCGTCCTGCCCAGGGCGCAAGGCCCCGATCGGGACGACCCGGGTACGGTCCTGGTAGCGCAAAGGCAGATGAAACAGGACATCCTGCAGATTTTCGAGCCCTACCCTGGCCAACTTCTCTGCCATGGCCGCGCCGATGCCTTTCAGCGCGGTGACCGGGATCGCAGACAGTTCGGTCATGCCGGTTGTACGACTCCTGCCGCTTCAGGTCGGGCCACGGAGCACAGGCGTACCGAGTCGGCCAGCACCTCGATGGCGCGTGGACGGGGGAAGCTGGCTCGCCAGGCAATGGCGACCGTACGATAAGGCACCGGCGCGGTGAACGGGCGAACCTCGATCACGCCCGGCGCATAATGATGGCTTTCCACTGCCGAGAACGGCAGGACAGACACGCCTAGCCCGGAGGCCACCATGTGGCGGATGGTTTCCAGCGACGAGGACTCGACCTGGGTATGCTTGGCTTCGTCCCCATGCTTGCGCACCGTCGGACAGGCTTCAAGCACCTGATCGCGGAAGCAGTGCCCTTCACCCAGCAGCAACAGGCTCTTGTCGCTGAGCTGGGCATTATCGATCGACTTGAGCTCCGTCCATGGGTGGCGTGCGGGCATCATGACGTAGAAGGGCTCGTCATAGAGCGCCTTGGTCAGAACGTCCGGCTCGCTAAACGGCAACGCGATGATGATGGCGTCCAGTTCACCGGTGCGCAGCTTGTCCCGCAGGACGTGCGTGAAATTCTCTTCGATATACAGCGGCATTTCCGGCGCCACACGGTTCAGCTGGGGAACCAGGTGGGGAAACAGATAAGGGCCAATCGTATAGATGGCGCCAATTTTCAGCGGAGCGCTGAGCTGGTTCTTGCCCGCCTGGGCCAGCTCGCGAATACCCTGGGCCTGTTCCAGTACTTTCTGGGCCTGGGCCACGATGCTTTCACCCGTGGGTGTCAGGCGAACCGCACTCTTGCTGCGTTCAAAGATCAGGATGCCCAATTCGTCCTCAAGCTTCTTCACCCCGACCGACAGGGTCGGCTGGCTGACATGGCAACGTTCGGCGGCACGGCCGAAATGCTGCTCCTGGGCAAGAGTCACGATATAGCGCAGTTCAGTGAGGGTCATGATTGAATCAATCCTTAGAGCCTTTCCATACACAGCGGCGCACGAGGCTCGGCGAGGTGTCAGGCAAGGCGCCATTCCGAAATGACGGCGACGCTTGAAGGTCGTCCGTTCCGAGTCGTTCGCCAGACGGGTCAGCTAATGACCAATTAACAAATACTATCACCTGCAAGCATAACGGCTGCTCTTTTTTGAACCAAGCTGTGTTGCAACGCTTGAGGCTTAAAACGTGACTCGGCAAGCTACTCCATTCGATCGCTATTGATGCAGGTATTCCTATGTCCGTCTCCCCTCGTGTTCTGATTGCCGGCTGTGGTGACGTTGGCAGTCGCCTGGGTGTACGCCTGCAGGCAGCTGGCTGGACGGTGCATGGGCTGCGCCGCTCGGTGGAGCAACTGCCCAAGGCTATTCTACCGGTCGCAGGCGACCTGACCGCCGCGGAGGCGCCAGCGCAATGGCCGACCGAGCCGCTGGATTACGTTGTATACGCCGCCGCGGCGACGCAGCACGATGAGGCCGGTTACCGTACTGCCTACGTCGAGGGCCTTCAGCATGTGCTGGCGTGGCTTACACAGCGCCAGCAGAAGCCGCGTCGGCTGGTCTTTATTTCCAGCTCTGGCGTATACGGGCAGAAAAACGGCGAGTGGGTCGACGAGACCGCCGCTACCGAGCCCGAAGGTTATTCCGGAAAGATTCTGCTGGAAGCCGAACAGGTGGCTCAGGCAAGCGGCCTGCCCGCTACAGCTGTGCGTTTGAGCGGTATTTATGGCCCTGGCCGCGAATGGCTACTCAATCAGGTTCGCCAGGGGTATCGCGTCGCCAGTGAGCCACCTCTGTATGGCAACCGTATTCACGCTGATGATGCTGCCGCGCTGCTCGCTCATCTGTTGAGCGCGGATCAACAGGGCGTTGCGCTGGAGTCTGTTTACTTAGGGGTGGATGACGAGCCTGCTCCGCTCCACGATGTCGTCATGTGGTTGCGTGAGCAACTGGGCGTTACCCATTGGGCGGAGGAATCTGCCGTACGCCGGGCCGGTAGTAAGCGCTGCCGCAATACGCGCGCCCGAGCCTTGGGATGGGCGCCGCAATACCCCAGCTTTCGCGAAGGCTATTCCGCTATCCTGAATCCTTAGTGCAAGCAGGCGCAGCCGTGGAGCTGCGCCCTGTCGTGCTTATTCCAGAACCAGGATACCGTCCATTTCAACCTGGGCACCCTTGGGCAGCGCTGCTACGCCAATGGCAGCACGCGCCGGATAGGGCTGCTGGAAGTAACGACCCATGATCTCGTTCACTTTGGCAAAGTGGCTGAGGTCAGTCAGGAAGATGTTCAGCTTGGCGATATCGGCCAGCGAACCGCCCGCGGCTTCCGCAACGGCTTTCAGGTTCTCGAATACCTGTACGGTCTGCGCCTCGAAGCCTTCTACCAGCTCCATGGTCTTGGGATCCAGCGGGATCTGCCCGGACAGGTAAACCGTATTCCCGATTTTGATCGCCTGGGAGTAGGTGCCGATGGCGGCCGGTGCATTCTCGGTATGGATCACGGTCTTGCTCATGGGGTCGCTCCTTTATCCAGATGACAAAAAGCCTGTCGATAGAACCGACAGGCTAGCAGGCATCAGGGATAGGTGGAAAGGCTCGTTAACTGCGAACGCGTGTGATGCTGGCGACGCCGGAAAGCGTACGCAGTTTTCGAATGACCCGAGCCAGGTGTACACGGTCATGCACGCTGACCACCAGCTGAACCACGCTGATGCGGCCGTCGCGCTCGTTCATGCTGATCTTTTCAACGTTGGCATCCACTGCCGTTACGCTGGTCGCCAGCATGGCGATCAGGCCGCGCTGATGTTCCAGTTGAACGCGTAGCTCTACATTGAATTCGCCCACTACATCCTTTGCCCAGGTGAGCGGGATGCATTTCTCGGGATTCTGGCGAATCTCGGCGATGTTCTTGCAGGTATCCAGATGGACGACCATGCCCTTGCCCGCCGACAGGTGCCCAACGATCGGGTCGCCTGGAATCGGCGTACAGCACTTGGCATAGCTGAGGACCAGCCCTTCGGTACCCCGAATCGCGAGCGGGCCTTCAGTTTGCGCCTTGTCTTCCTGGCTTTCGGCATCGGCCGATACCAGGCGACGGGCGACCACGTAGGCCATCTGGTTGCCCAGGCCGATCTCTTCCAGCAGGTCTTCGAGTACCACTACCTTGTATTCCGCCAGAACCGGCAGGATACGCGGCAGAGAAATCTTGGAGAGCTGGGTATTGAAGTTGGCCAGCGCCTTGTTGAGCAGACGCTCGCCCAGGCTGATCGATTCGGATCGGCGCTGCTGCTTGAGTGCATGGCGGATATTTGTCCGCGCTTTGCCGGTCACGACAAAATTCAGCCAGGCCGGATTGGGCCGTGTGCCGGGTGCAGTAATGATCTCTACCGTCTCGCCACTGTTGAGCGGCTGCGACAGCGGTGCCAGACGGCGGTTGATACGGCAGGCAATGCAGCTGTTGCCCACATCGGTGTGTACCGCATAAGCAAAGTCGACCGGCGTGGAGCCCTTGGGCAGCTCCATGATCCGGCCTTTTGGCGTGAAGACGTAGACCTCGTCCGGGAACAGGTCGATCTTCACATTCTCGATGAATTCAAGGGAATTGCCGGCACGTTGCTGGAGTTCAAGGATGCCCTTTACCCACTGGCGAGCACGGGCGTGGGAGCCCTTTGGCTCCTCTTCACCTGACTTGTAGAGCCAGTGCGCTGCAATGCCGTTGTTAGCCATGTCTTCCATTTCGCGGGTGCGAATCTGGATTTCAATCGGTACGCCATGCATGCCGAACAGGGTCGTATGCAGGGATTGGTAACCGTTGGCCTTGGGGATGGCGATGTAATCCTTGAAGCGGCCCGGAATCGGCTTGTACAGGCTATGCACCGCGCCCAGTACGCGGTAGCAGGTATCGACCTTATCGACGATGAGGCGGAAGGCATAGACGTCCATGATTTCATTGAACGACTTACGCTTGCCCCGCATCTTCTGATAGATGCTGTAGAGGTGCTTTTCGCGACCGATCACCTCGCCCGGAAGCCCTTCACGCTGAAGACAGCTGGTCAGCGACTCTTGGATCTTGCTGACGATCTCGCGGCGATTGCCCCGGGCGGCCTTGACTGCACGCCGGATACGCTCGGCGCGCATGGGATGCATGGCCCGAAAACCCAGATCCTCGAACTCGGCATACATATTGTGCATGCCCAGCCGGTTGGCGATCGGTGCATAGATTTCCAGGGTTTCCTTGGCGATGCGGCGGCTCTTGTCCGGCGGCATGGCATCAAGGGTGCGCATGTTGTGCAGCCGGTCGGCCAGCTTGACCAGAATGACGCGAATGTCACGCGCCATGGCCATGGCCATTTTCTGGAAGTTTTCCGCCTGGGCCTCGGCCTTGGTCTCGAATTGCATCTGGGTCAGTTTGCTGACCCCATCCACCAGCTCGGCCACTGTTTCGCCGAACTGCGCCGTGAGCGCCTCTTTGGCAATGCCGGTATCCTCGATGACGTCGTGCAGCATGGCGGCCATCAGGCTTTGATGGTCCATGTGCATATCGGCCAGGATATTAGCGACCGCAAGCGGGTGGGTCACGTAGGGCTCGCCGCTGCGGCGGCGCTGCCCATCGTGAGCTTGCTCGGCGTAGTAATAGGCGCGGCGGACCAGGTTGACCTGATCAGGGCCCAAATAGGACGCGAGCCGTTCGGAGAACGTGTCTATGGCTGGCATGGATGGCTTATCTCCTGCCGGCCCACGTAACGGCTCGTCGGTCCGGCATCTTACAGCGCCTCGCTATCGGCCTCGTTGTTTTCTTCGAAAGCAGCGAACAGCGGCTCTTCTTCAATGATATCTTCCTGACGAACCACTTCGTCATCGACCAGGCCTTCAGCGATTTCACGCAGGGCCACTACGGTCGGCTTGTCATTATCCCACGGTACTTTGGGCTCTTTGCCGCCGGTTGCGAGCTGACGCGAGCGCTTGGTGGCGAGCATGACCAGTTCGAAACGGTTATCGACGTTATCCAGGCAGTCTTCAACGGTGACGCGGGCCATGGTGTTCCTCGGTGGTAATGTGATCCCGAAGCGGGAGGACTGTGTAGTCTAAAAAATCGGCAGTGCTAAGGGAAGTGCCGTTTGGCTCATGACCGCTGGATCAGGAGCTTTTCGAGCAATTCGTTGTGCCGACGCTGCTGGCGGTCCAGACGCAGCTGCCTGGCCCGGAAGACGGACTTCAGATCTTCCAGCGCCGAGGCGAAGTCATCGTTGATGATCAGGTAGTCATATTCGACATAGTGGCTCATCTCGCTGACCGCTTCGTGCATGCGTCGCTCGATCACCTCGTGGCTGTCCTGCCCGCGGTTGTTCAGTCGCTGGCGCAGGGCTTCCTGGCTGGGCGGCAGGATAAAGATGGACTGAGCATGAGGCATCTTGCGACGCACCTGTTGGGCACCCTGCCAATCGATCTCGAGGATCAGGTCGTGACCTTCAGCAAGGGTCTGCTCCAGCTGGCGCTGGGACGTACCGTAGTAGTTGCCGAACACTTCGGCATGCTCCAGGAAGTCGCCATGCTCCAGCAGGCCCTGAAAGGTCGAGACATCCACGAAGTGATAGTTGACCCCGTCGACCTCGCCCGGGCGCATGGCGCGCGTGGTGTGGGAGACGGATACACGGACTTCAGGCAGGGCATCGAGCAGGGCCTTGACCAGGCTGGTCTTGCCTGCACCCGAAGGCGCCGAAACGATATAAAGGGTGCCAGGAAGGGCTGTCATAGTGAATGGCCTATTCGATGTTCTGCACTTGTTCGCGCATTTGCTCTATCAATACTTTGAGATTGACCGCCGCCTGGGTGGAGCGCGGGTCAAAGGCCTTTGAGCCTAGGGTGTTGGCTTCGCGGTTGAGTTCCTGCATGAGGAAGTCCAGGCGACGGCCGGCGGCGCCTCCGGCCTTGAGCACACGGCTTACCTCGCCTACGTGCGTCGTCAGACGGTCCAGCTCTTCTGCCACGTCGCTTTTCTGGGCCAGCATGACCAGCTCCTGTTCGAGCCGCTGTGGATCGGCCTCAAGGCTTAGCTCGGCAAAGCGGTCGAGAATCTTCTGGCGCTGGGCGGCGAGCATCTCGGGAATCAGCTCACGAAGCGCGGCCACCTCGACCAGAATGGCCTGCAGGCGCTCCTCGATCAGGCGGGCCAGCTCCGCTCCCTCACGGTTGCGACCGGCCTTGAGTTCATCCAGTGCGGCTGCAAACAGGGCTTTTGCCTCGGCATTCAGGGCCTGTGGATCGGCGCTCTGGGAGATCAGCACACCCGGCCAGCTCAGGACGGTCATCGGATCGATCAGGGCGGGCTGTTGGATCATCGACGCCAAGCGTTCGGCTGCTGCAATCAGCTGACCGGCGCGCTGTTCATCAATCTGTAGGCTGGGTGCGGCATTCTCTTCGCTGAAACGCAGGGTGCATTCCACCTTGCCACGTGACAGGCCCTGGCGCAGTGCCTCGCGGACACTGCCTTCAAGATCGCGAAACGCTTCAGGCAAACGCAGGTGCGGCTCCAGATAGCGATGATTGACCGAGCGCAACTCCCAGCTCAGCGTACCGTACACACCCGCGCGTTCAACGCGGGCGAAGGCCGTCATGCTATGCACCATGGAATGTCCTCGCTTAAGCAGTGCGGGAATACCCGGCAACGATCACGGAAGCGTTTTCGCTGCAGAGCGGTCCGCAAAAAAGAGGTAAGTCTACCCCAGCCTGACGGTGGGCCCAACGTAGTGATGTCGCATGATCCTCTATGGGGCCTATAATGACGACCAGTTTTCTCCTGCAACAGGTATCCCTACATGAATCGTCCGAGTGGTCGCGCTGCCGACCAGTTACGCGAGATCCGCATCACCCGTCACTACACCAAGCATGCCGAAGGTTCGGTTCTGGTGGAGTTCGGTGACACCAAAGTGATCTGCACGGTCAGCGTCGAGGCCGGAGTGCCACGCTTCCTGAAGGGCAAGGGTCAAGGTTGGCTGACGGCCGAATACGGCATGCTGCCACGTGCGACCGGCGAACGTACCCAGCGTGAAGCCTCCCGTGGCAAGCAGGGTGGCCGTACCCTGGAAATCCAGCGCCTGATCGGTCGCTCGCTGCGTGCGGCGGTAGATCTGACCAAGCTGGGCGAGAACACCCTATACATCGACTGCGACGTGATCCAGGCCGATGGCGGTACCCGTACGGCCTCTGTGACCGGAGCCTGTGTGGCGCTGGTCGATGCGCTGGCGGCGCTCAAGAAGCGTAGCGGGCTCAAGGGCAACCCGCTCAAGCAGATGGTTGCAGCCGTCTCTGTTGGCATCTACCAGGGCGCACCGGTGCTGGATCTGGACTATCTTGAAGATTCCACTGCCGAGACCGATCTGAATGTGATCATGACCGATGCTGGCGGCTTCATCGAAGTCCAGGGCACGGCAGAAGGTGCACCCTTCCAGCCTGAAGAGTTCAACGCCATGCTGGCGCTGGCTCAGAAAGGCATCAAGGATCTGTTCGAGATACAAAAGGCCGCCTTGGCCGAATGACCTGATGAGGGCGTATGAACGAACTACAGCAAGTCCCCAGTGCAGATGCACGCCGTTGGGCCATGCTCTGCCATTATTCGGCGTTTCTGTGGTTCGTGGCGCCCATGATCGGCAATGTCATCGGACCGCTCGTCGTCTGGCAGTTCAAGCGGGAGGCTGATCCATTCATTGATGATCAGGGCAAGGAAGCACTCAACTTCCAGCTCACCATCACGGTGGCCACCCTGCTCTGCTGGCTGCTCGCCTGGGTTCTGATCGGCTTTCCCCTGATGGTTCTTGTAGGTGTGTGGGCCTTTGTTCTGACCGTTATTGCAGGCCTCAAGGCCAACAAGGGCCGCCCTTACCGGTATCCCTTCTGCTGGCGACCGGTGGACTGAGCGTCAGACAATAAAAAACCGGCCCTGGGCCGGTTTTTTTATTTATTACCAACAACTCTCAGATGCTGAGCGCCCAATCGTAATCGATCATCAGCGGAGCATGCTGTGAGAAGCGCGGCTGCCGAGGCAGACGTGCCGAACGCACGAAACGGCGCAGACCCGGTGTCAGGATCTGATAGTCGAAGCGCCAGCCAAGGTTCAGGTGCTCGGCCTGCTCACTGTCCGGCCACCAGCTGAACTGGTCGCCATCACGGCTGATCTCGCGCAGGGCATCCACATAGCCCATATTGCCGATCACTTCGTCCATCCAGGCCCGCTCAGGTGCCAGGAAGCCCGGCATCTGCTGGCATTCGCGCCAGTTCTTCACATCGATCTTCTGATGTGCGACGTAGAGCGAACCGCAATAGATGTACTCGCGGCGCTTGCGGCGCTGCTTGTTCAGGTAATTGGTGAAGTCGTCCATGAACTTGAACTTGTGGTTCAGTTCATCATCACCGCCCATGCCAGAAGGCAAAAGCAGTGTGGCGATACTCACCTTGTCAAAATCAGCTTGCAGGTAGCGTCCGTAACGATCTGCAGTCTCAAAACCCAGGCCGCTGATGACCGCTTTGGGCTGGAGCTTGCTATACAGCGCAACACCGCCCTGGCTGGGTACCTCGGCGTCGCAGGCATAGAGGAAGTAGCCATCCAGTTGGTAGGCAGGATCTTCCAGATCGAAGGCGGAGGCGCGGGTGTCCTGCAAGCAGATCACGTCGGCATTCTGGCCTTGAAGCCAATTGAGCAACCCTCGCTCAACGGCAGCCTGAATACCA
Organism: Pseudomonas sp. LTJR-52; assembly: GCF_003691465.1. NCBI lineage: Bacteria > Pseudomonadati > Pseudomonadota > Gammaproteobacteria > Pseudomonadales > Pseudomonadaceae > Pseudomonas > Pseudomonas sp. LTJR-52. Next base: position 287,394 of record NZ_CP033105.1, on the reverse strand, counting down.
TTCACGTTCATACTAATGATCCGCATAAATGGCCCCCAAAAAATCGTGGATGTATGATACCCGAGCTCAAACGCTTTAGCTAAATTCATGCCGCCCGGGATTTTCGTAATGCAGGCGTATCAACGCAATTTCATTCGTTTTGCTATCGAGCGCGGAGTTCTGCGCTTCGGTGAATTCACATTGAAGTCCGGACGTGTTAGTCCGTATTTCTTCAATGCCGGTTTGTTCAACAGCGGAAACGCCTTGGCTCAGCTAGGACGTTTCTACGCCGCTGCGGTCACAGATTCAGGCCTTAATTTCGACGTATTGTTCGGTCCGGCCTATAAAGGGATTCCGTTGGCTGCCGCTACAGCCGTTGCGCTGGCCGAAGAACATGGTCGTGACCTGCCTTGGTGCTTCAACCGAAAAGAAGCCAAGGACCACGGTGAAGGAGGCATGTTGGTAGGGGCTCCGTTGGCAGGTCGGGTCCTGATTATCGACGATGTCATCACGGCCGGTACTGCGATCCGCGAGGTCATGCAGATCATCCAGGCACAAGGCGCCACGCCTGCTGGCGTATTGATTGCATTGAATCGTCAGGAGCGTGGTAAAGGCGAGTTGTCGGCCATTCAAGAGGTCGAGCGGGACTTTGGAATGCCGGTCGTCAGTATCGTGGCCCTGGATCAGGTACTGGAGTATCTGGCCGGTGACACTGAGCTGAAGCAGCATCTGCCGGCTGTTGAAGCCTACCGCGCGAATTACGGTATCTGAACTGACGCATGAGGCGAGATGGCGGTGGCGAGAAGAAAAAAGGCGGTGCTTGGGAGCGCCCTGATTTTACTGACAAGTAGTGTTCTGGCTGCTGAGTCCACCCCCATCCAGCTGTATCGCTATGTGGATCGCAACGGTGTGACCGTAATCGATCGGCAGGGCGTGCCGGCCGAATATGCAGGCAAGGGATACGATATTCTCAACGAGCAGGGGCGCGTCATGAAGGTCGTGCCCCCTGCCCCGCCTGCTGAAGAAATTCTCCGACGGGCGGCAGCCAAGCAGCAGGCCCAGGCGGACGCAAATCTCCTCAGGCTGTACAGCAGTGTGGCGGATGTCGACCGCGCCAAGGTGCGTAAACTGAACGAGCTGGACGGCTTGGCGGCCGTCAAGCGCGGGAATCTTCAGGCACTCAACCAGCAGCGCGACACGCTCATGAGCCAGGCGGCCAGTTATCAGCGTGGTGGTCAGGCTGTGCCGGACGATCTGCTTCAGCGGATCGAGGCGCTCAAGGGGGAAGAGCATCGCCTGCAGAGCGAGCTGGACCGGTATATCAAGGATCGCCAGACGGCAGAGGCTAACTTCAATACGGATCGCGCCCGGATCGTACAGCTTCTGGGTGAGTAAGCGATTCCACTGAAAACGGGGCCTGAGCCCCGTTTTTATGCTTACAGCTGCTGATTGGTAATCAATGTGCCTACACCGATATCGGTGAAGATCTCCAGCAGTACAGCATTAGGGACGCGGCCATCAATAATGTGGGCGCTTTGTACTCCGCCCTGTACCGCTTCCAAGGCACAGCGAATCTTGGGCAGCATGCCCCCGTAAATGGTGCCGTCGGCAATCAGGCCGTTTACCTGCTCAGTGGTTAATCCGGTCAGAACCTGCCCTTCTTTGTCCATCAAACCGGCGATATTTGTGAGAAGCATCAACTTTTCAGCCTTGAGGGCTTCGGCTACCTTCCCTGCCACCAGGTCCGCGTTGATGTTGTAGGATTCCCCGTTTGCGCCCACGCCAATGGGTGCAATGACGGGAATGAAATCGCCCGATACCAGCATATTCAGAAGTTCGGTGTTTACACCGCTGACCTCCCCGACCTGACCGATATCGATGATTTCCGGCTTGGTCATTTCCGGTGTCTGACGGCTAACAGTGAGCTTGGTCGCTCGAATCAGGTTGGCATCCTTGCCGGTCAGGCCAATGGCACGACCGCCATGACGGTTGATCAGATTGACGATGTCCTTGTTCACCTGACCGCCCAGCACCATTTCCACGACGTCCATGGTCTGGCTGTCGGTGACACGCATGCCGTCGATGAAATTACTTTCGATGCTCAGGCGCTTGAGCAGATCACCGATCTGGGGGCCGCCACCATGCACCACGACCGGGTTGATCCCCACGGCCTTCATCAACACGATGTCTCGGGCGAAGCCGGCCTTGAGCTCATCGCTTTCCATGGCGTTGCCGCCGTACTTGATTACCAGCGTCTTGCCGACGAAACGGCGAATATAGGGCAGCGCTTCGGAAAGCACTTGGGCGACATGCGAGGCATCATCGCGGCTCAGGGTCATGGCGTACTCCTCAGGTCGATAAAAATAAAGGGCGCCTGGGCGCCCTTTATTCTGCGGTTCGAATGTTAGAACGGCAGGTTCAGGTCAGGCTGAACGGCAAGCAGCTGCTTGCGGAAGACATCCTTGATACGGTCCAGCTCTTCTTGGGTTTCAGCCTCGAAGCGCAGCACCAGTACCGGCGTGGTGTTGGACGCACGGACCAGACCCCAGCCTTCTTGATAGTCGACACGCACGCCGTCCAATGTGGTGATCTGTGCGTCACCCCACTTGGCATCGCGCTGCAGGGCATCGATGATGCCGAACTTGCCTTCTTCGGTCACCTGGATATTGATCTCGGGTGTAGAGATATCCACCGGGAAGGTATCAAATACTTGCTGGGCGGTGCCCTTCTCCTGGCTCAGGATCTCGAGCAGACGCACGGCGCTGTAGATGCCATCGTCAAAGCCATACCAGCGCTCTTTGAAGAACACATGACCGCTCATCTCGCCCGCCAGCAGAGCACCGGTTTCCTTCATCTTCTTCTTGATGAGGGAGTGACCGGTTTTCCACATGATCGGACGACCGCCGTAGCCGGCAATCAGGTTGTTCAGGCGGCGGGTGCACTTAACGTCAAAGATGATATCGGCGCCCGGGTTGCGGGATACCACATCCTTGGCGAAAAGCATCAGCAGCTGGTCGGGATAAATGATGTTGCCTTCGTTGGTCACGACGCCTACGCGGTCGCCGTCGCCATCAAAGGCCAGACCCAGGTCGGCGCCGGTTTCCTTGACCTTGGCAATCAGGTCTTCCAGGTTCTCGGGCTTGCCCGGATCCGGATGGTGGTTCGGGAAGTTGCCGTCAACGTCGCAGAACAGCGGAATAACGGTGCAGCCCAGGGCTTCGATCAGCTGGGGTGCAACCACACCGGCCACACCGTTGCCGCAGTCGACCACGACTTTCAGCTTCTTGGCCAGGACGATGTCGTTCTTGATCTGGTCGAAATAACGCTCCAGGACGTCGATCTTCTCAACGGTGCCCTGGCCGGTTGCAACGTCGCCGGTCTCGATGCGCTCGCGCAGGCGCTGAATGCTTTCGTTGGCCAGGGTCTCGCCGGCGATCACGATCTTGAAACCGTTATAATCCGGCGGATTGTGGCTACCTGTGAGCATCACACCGGACTTGCCAGCCAGAACGTTGGCTGCGTAGTACAGGACGGGTGTAGGCACCATGCCGATGTCGCTGACGGTTGCGCCGGTATCAGCGATCCCCTTGATCAGCTGCTCGACCAGTTCCGGGCCGGACAGACGGCCATCACGGCCTACGGCCACGTTGGGCTCGTTACGGGCCAGACTTTCGGAGCCGATGGCGCGACCGATCCAGTACGCGGTTTCCGGCGTCAGGGAGTCGCCCACTACGCCACGGATGTCGTAGGCGCGGAAAATGCTGGTATTGAGTTTCGGGGCTTGAACGGTGTTGCTCATTAGGGGTTTCTCCAATCCCAGGAGATCCTGGTCTTCGTCGAGGATATCGATATCAAGTATGTCGTCACTGCTTGGAAACATCGGGTCTGTATACGACGCGCTGCCTTGCTTGGCCAATGCCGTTACGGTTGCCTCTACAGGCGCCGTGACCGAAGCGGCTGCTTCGGTGGATTTCGGCGGTGGCCCGACCAGTGCCTGTGTCAGGGGTTCGAGTTGTGAGAACCGCAAAACAGGCCGTTGGGCCACAAGACCGCTAACAAGTTCCTGATGAAAACGGGAGAGACTGCACACATCGTCAACGAGACGCCGTTGCAGGTGCCTGCGCAGCAGCAAAAGCCCAGCCCCGGCCCCGGCCAGCGACAGGATGAGCGCCGCTGGCAACGTCCATAACGGCCAGCCGGCACTGAACGAGGTGGCCGGTATTACTTCCAGCGTCCAGAGAGGGTTATTGGTCTTGAAGGTATGCGTATCGGCAGTGACCGGTATGCCGCCCTCTGCCAACCGTTGAGGCGCAGCCTGGTTGAAGCGCTGGGTCAGCTGCCAGTGGCCCGCCTCGATGGGCATGCCTGTCAGGCCGCTTAGCAGGACGCGCAGGTCCTGTACCAGCAGGACGGTGCCAACGACCCGGCTGTCGCTTGCAGTAACGGGGGCTGCGGTATAAACCAGCCATTTCTGGCCGACCCGGTAGGCTTCTGATCCGGCAGGCTGCCCTGAGCTGACACGACGTGCCAGATCCAGAGCGGCGAAGTTCAAGGGCCCCGGCCTTGTCTCGTTAGGCTGGCTGGTGTTCTGACGAACCAGATGGGCATCGATCAGGCCGCCGTGCTGAAGAATCTGCTCGGCTGATGAGCGCAAGTCCTCGTTGGACTGGGTCAGTGCCTGGACTACCATGGGCTCGGCAGCAGTCATGCGGGCGCGATTTTCCAGCTGGCTCAGCGCCTGGCTCACAGCGGCGGCCTGCCCTTGTCCCCAGGCCTGGGTCAATTGTGTCTGGGAGTCCCGCTGCAGCGGCTCGATGGCGAGACCCCACAGCAGGCCCAGTCCCAGGAGGGAGCCCGCCAGGGCAGGTAGAAGACCGGGTAGCAGAGAGACGTTCTTGTTCTTTTCTTGAGCGGGGCCTTTGGGCGTGGCCTTGCGCTTGGTGTTTTTCAATGCAGCACCTCGTTTCTGTCCCCGGGAGGCAGGCTCGGCGGTCAGCGGGTACCGGAGTGTCCGAAACCGCCTGCGCCTCGCTCGGTTTGCTCGAACTCGTCCACCAGTTTGAAATGCGCCTGAACGACCGGTACCAGCATGAGCTGGGCGATGCGTTCACCCACAGTAATGGTGAAAGTGGTTTGACCACGGTTCCAGCATGAGACCATCAGTTCGCCCTGATAGTCCGAGTCGATCAGACCAACCAGATTGCCCAGCACGATGCCGTGCTTATGGCCCAGGCCCGAGCGCGGCAGAACAAGCGCCGCCAGGCCCGGATCGGCAATGTAGATGGACAGGCCGGTTGGAATCAGAACCGTCTGGCCCGGCTCCAGGGTTATGTCTTCCTTGAGCATGGCACGTAAGTCGAGCCCGGCAGAGCCGGACGTTGCGTAGGCTGGCAACGGAAAATCAGTACCGAGGCGGGGATCGAGAATCTTGGCTTGAAGGTTATGCATGAGTCTGGGTTTGTCTGAGTCGGTTGGCGATAAAGTCGATCAGCTGGCGGGCGATCTTGCCCTTGCTGGTCTGGGCGAAGCGGGTTTCGTGCAGGTCACGGTCAATGACGCTGACGGCATTGTCTTCGCTGTTGAAGCCAATGGCCGGGTTGGCTACGTCGTTGGCGACGATGAGGTCGAGATTCTTGTCCACCAGCTTGCGCGAGGCGTAGTCGAGCAGGTGCTCCGTCTCGGCGGCAAAACCTACGCTGAACGGACGATCCGGGCGGCGCGCCAGCGTGGCCAGGATATCCGGGTTGCGCACCATCTGAAGCAGCATGCCCTCGCCGCTGGCGGGATCTTTCTTGAGCTTGTGTGGCGCGACGACTTCTGGGCGGAAGTCAGCCACGGCGGCCGCGGCGATCAACACATCACATGGCATGGCCGCCTCACAGGCGGCCAGCATGTCGCGGGCACTGACGACATCCACACGGCTGACGCGATCAGGCGTCGGCAGGTGGACGGGGCCTGTGACCAGGGTGACGCGAGCCCCTGCTTCCACAGCTGCCTCGGCCAGGGCAAAGCCCATTTTCCCAGAGCTGTGATTGGTGATGTAGCGCACCGGGTCGATGTTTTCCTGCGTGGGGCCTGCAGTGATCAGCATGTGCTGACCCGTCAGGCTCTGCCGGGCGAAACAGTCAGCGGCAAGTTGCGCCAGATCATCCGGTTCGAGCATGCGACCCATGCCCACATCTCCGCAGGCCTGGCTGCCCGAGGCGGGGCCGAAGAGCTTGAAGCCACGGCTTTTCAGCAGTTCGGTGTTGGCCAGGGTCGCCGGGTCACGCCACATGGCCTGGTTCATGGCCGGGGCCAGCGCCACAGGCGCATCGGTTGCCAGCACGACTGTGGTCAACAGGTCATTGGCGATGCCCTGGCTCAGGCGGGCCATCAGATCGGCTGTAGCCGGCGCTATCAGGACGAGGTCCGCCCAGCGGGCCAGCTCGATATGCCCCATCGCCGCTTCGGCTGCCGGATCGAGCAGATCAAGATGCACCGGGTGGCCCGATAGGGCCTGAAGGGTCAGGGGAGTGATGAATTCACGGCCGCCCTGAGTCATGACGACCCGGACTTCCGCGCCACAGGTGCGCAAGCGACGCACCAGCTCGGCACTCTTGTATGCGGCGATTCCGCCGCCGACGCCAAGCACGATGCGTTTACGATAAAGCCGTTGCATGAGCCTGCCTTATGTTGAGCCTGACTGGCCCGGAGGCCGGTTACAGGAGCTTTTTATGACGGATATCGCGTCTGCACGAACGGCGGTCGATAAGCCGTTCGCCAGGCAAAAAGTGCGGCTAAGATAGCACAGCGCCCGCCATGGAGTAGCGGGCCGATATCGACAAGGAGCGTTCGATGAGTATTCGTGACTGGCCCGCCAACGAGCGGCCCCGTGAGAAGCTGCTGGAACAGGGCGCGGCTGCCCTGACCGATGCCGAGCTGCTGGCTATCTTTCTGCGTACCGGTGTGACCGGAAAGAGCGCGGTAGACCTGGCGCGCCACCTGTTGCAGGAATTCGGCAGCCTGCGGGCGCTTCTAGAGGCTGATCTGGCCTCGTTCAGCGCGCATCTGGGACTGGGACCGGCCAAGTTCACCCAGCTGCAGGCCGTCCTGGAAATGGGCCGCCGCCACTTGGCAGAGCGTCTGCGGCGTGATTCCGCGCTAGAAAGTCCGCAAGCCGTCAAGGACTACCTGAAGGCCCGCCTGCGTCATGAGCCCCATGAGATCTTCGGCTGCCTGTTCCTGGACGCCAAACACCGTGTTCTGGCGTTCGAAGCGCTGTTTCACGGCACCATCGATGGTGCTAGCGTCTATCCACGGCAGGTCGTCAAGCGCGCCCTGGCTCATAACGCAGCGGCCCTGATCCTCACCCATAACCACCCTTCCGGCATCGCAGAACCCAGCCAGTCGGACCGCATCCTCACCCAGCGGCTCAAGGAAGCGCTTTCGCTGATCGATGTGCGGGTGCTCGATCACTTCATCGTGGGCGAAGGCGAGCCGTTGTCCATGGCTGAATATGGTTGGCTGTAAGAGCAGTCGGGCGACAGGCCATTGCGCAAGCCTGCCGCCCTCGCCTCATCGATTGACGCTGACCTTGGAGAAGTCCTGGCGACCGAAGGGGTTGGCCTGATAACCCTCTACACCCTGGCGGGTCAGAACCGAGACGGTGGGATGAGCCAGCGGTAGCCACAAGGCCTGATCGTGAATGATCTGCTGAGCCGTATGATAACGCTTGGTGCGTTCCGCCTGATTGGACACCGCCTTGCCCTCGCGTATGGCTGTATCGAGCGTCTGATTGCAATAACGGGCGAAGTTAAGGCCGGATTTGACCGAAGCACAGGAGAACTGCGGTGTCAGATAGTTATCCGGGTCGCCGTTATCGCCTGCCCAACCCATGAACAGGAGGTCGTGCTCGCCATTTTTGGCGCGGCGGATCAGCTCACCCCATTCAATCACGCGGATGTCTGCTTTGACGCCGATCTTGGCCAGATCCGCCTGCAGCATCTGCGCGCCCAGGCTGGGATTGGGGTTCAACAGGCTGCCGCTGGGGCGCGTCCAGATGGTGGTACTGAAACCCTCTTTCTGCCCTGCGTCGGCCAGCAGCGCCTTGGCTTTTTCCGGATCGTAGGCATACGGCGTGATGTCCTTGGCATAGCCCCAGGTAGTGGGTGGGTAGATGCCGTCAGCCGGAGTGGCGCTGTTTTCAAATACAGCCTTCACATAGTTCTTCTTGTCGAACGCCAGGTTGATGGCCTGCCGGACCTTGGGATTATCAAGGGGAGCATGCTGGGTATTGATCCCTACGAACGCGGTCATGAATGCTGGCGTCTGGACAACCTTCAGGGTCGAATCCTTCTGAGCATCGGTGACATCCTGTGGTTTGGGGGAAAGTGCAACCTGGCACTCGCCACGCTTGAGACGCTGCATGCGCACAGCGGCATCGGGCGTGATGGCATAGATCAGGTTATCGACCTTGGGCTTGCCGCCAAAATAATTGGCATTGGCCTCATAACGGATGGCTGCATCTTTCTGAAAGCGGTGAAACACAAACGGGCCGGTGCCGATGGGCTCGCTGTTGAGCTGTTCGGGCTTGCCTGCCTTGAGCAGCTGATCGGCGTACTCGGCGGAATAGATCGAGGCGAACCCCATGCTCAGCGTGGGCAGGAATGTCGCATCCGGACGGTTCAGGACGATACGCACCTGATGGTCGCCAACCTTTTCCACTGACTTGATCAGGTCAGGCCACTGCATGGATTGCGCATGAGGATAGCCACCCTTGGCCACCCCATGCCAGGGATGCTTGGAGACGAGCATACGCTCGAAGCTGAACACCACATCGTCCGCATTGAGGTCCCGACTGGGCTTGAAGTAGTCGGTCTGGTGAAATTTCACATCCGGGCGCAGCGTGAAATCATAGGTTAGACCGTCCTGGGAGACCTGCCACCGCTCGGCAAGGCTCGGGACCAGCTCTCCACGCGTCGGATCGAACTCCACCAGTCGGTTCATCAACACATCTGCTGAAGCATTCGTCGTGGTCAGCGAGTTATACTGCACCACATCAAAGCCGTCGGGGCTTGCTTCGGTACAGACGCTCAATGTGGCGGCCTGGGCCAGCAGCGGCGCGAACAGCAGTGGCAAAGCGGCAAAGCGCATGGGGTGCTCCTTTTGAATAGGTAGGTGGCCGTCCATGGAGCTCATGGTGCCAAGGGTCTACGCTAGACCACTGCACCGTTCATCTCAATTCAATTTCACGACGAATGGTCGAATTGTTTTGGGAAGCCCTTCTGCAACGCAGTATCCATGCGGGTCTCAACTGGTCGGCCCAATAGGTTATGTCCTTGATGTATCAAGGCTCTTCTGGTATAAAACAGCGCTCTTTTTTCGGGGCATGGCTCTGTGAGTGTTGCAGAAAAGCCGACACCGCCCCGACTAAACGGAATTTTCAAACGATTCAAGCGGCCAACCCATGCCGGGTTTGGCATGTGGTTTATGAGGGCTGAGGCATGTCTAGAGTCTGTCAAGTGACCGGTAAGGGTCCGGTTACTGGGAACAATGTTTCCCACGCTAACAACAAAACCCGTCGTCGTTTCCTGCCGAATCTGCACTACCATCGTTTCTGGGTTGAGTCCGAGAAGCGTTTCGTGCGTCTGCGCGTTTCTGCCAAGGGCATGCGTATCATCGACAAGCGCGGTATTGATACCGTACTGTCCGAGCTGCGCACTCGCGGCGAAAAATTCTAAGGAGCTTCATCATGCGTGAATTGATCCGTTTGGTGTCCAGTGCCGGTACCGGTCACTTCTACACCACCGACAAGAACAAGCGCACCAAGCCCGAAAAGATCGAAATCAAAAAGTTCGATCCGGTTGTGCGTAAGCACGTGATGTACAAGGAAGCCAAGATCAAGTAATTGATCCTGTCTTTCGTGACCGCTTCGGCGGAATCACGGCACACAAAAAACCCAGCCTAACCGCTGGGTTTTTTGCTTTCTGATATCGAAAAACGGTGTGCTGAAGCCTTAGCCCTTGGGCTTGTAGGCGCAGTAGCCTGGACGCGGCCCAATCTGCGGGTGGTTGCGGCACGTATCGGGGCGCTTATCGTAGATGGTGCACAGGCGGCTTTTGCGATCCAGATAGAGGCAGTCGTTATTGGCCAGGCGGGTCAGGGTAAAGATGCCGCTTTTCTGGTTGAAGCGCTCGACAATGCCTTCCTTCATGAGGCGCTTGGCGACATTCTTGGGCGGCTCGCCCGCTTCGAACTCATCCACTACACCGATGCGGATCAGGTCCTTGATGCGGACCTCTACGGGAAGCGTGCAGCAGGTAGCCATGCAATCACGGCACAGCCCTTTATAGTATTTGGCCCAGGTATCAAGACGGTCGAGTTCGGCCGCGGCGACCAGTTGCGGTTTTTTCATGGATCAATCAGCAGGAGAAGCAGGGCGCGGATCATACCGGGCCTGACGAGCGTTTGCTCGCCGATTGATCGATCACATACGGCGATCCGTCGCTTTTATCGCGCGGTGCAAGCCCTGCCTGCGCGGGTGCTAAGCGGCAGGCAGGGTAGGCAGCGTCAGTGTCGGCGTCCTTTTACCAGCGCACCAATGACGAGACCGCCCAGAACAGCCAGGGCTGTGCTGGCAATTGGATGCTGGGAGGCCTGGGTGTACAGGCTGTGCTGCATCTTGGGACCGGGATTGCGGCCGCTGGCCTGACCGTAATTGCCTGGGGTGTAATCAGCCGAATACATCTCGCCCTCACGGTTATTGTCGGGGCGTCCGCTGGGAATGACATTAGCCAGGAGCTTCTCGCTGATGAGGTCATACAGCTGCGGGAAGTTTTGAGCGATCTTGGTCATGGTCTTGGCGGGGCTGCCGACAAACACATCGCGTTGCGGGTGGACGGCTGCCTTCAGGATGGCTCTGGCGACGGTTTCCGGGGTATAGATGGGTGGAGGAAGCACAGGCGCACTGGACAAGTAATTCTTGGCGTGGTCATTGAACAGCGTGTCGATGGAGGCTGGGCGGACCAGCGTCACCGATACAGGTGTCTTCTCCTTGCGCAGTTCGACCCGCAATACATCCGTCATCGCCTTGATAGCGTGTTTGCTGGCGCTGTACATGGAGTGGTAGGGAAGCGGTGCGGCGGACTCGAGGCTACCGATGTTAATGATCGAACCGCCACGCTCACGTAGGTGGGCCGCCGCGATTTTTGAGCCATATACGGTACCCCAGAAATTGGTCTCGAACAGTTGGCGGCAGTCCTCGTCGCTGACCTCCTCAACCGTGCCCCAGACGGAGGTCGCCGCGTTATTGATCCACGTATCGAAGCCACCAAAGCGCTCCAGTGCTTTATCGGCCACCTTCTGCAGCTCGTCACGCTGGCCGACATCGGCAACAACCGTCACTACCGTATCGCCGCCTCCAAGGCTGCGCTCGATCTCCTGTAGCGCTTCTTCATTGCGTGCCGTCAGTACCAGACGGGCACCCTGCTGCGCAGCCATTCGGGCCGTTGCAAGACCGATACCACTGGAGGCACCGGTAATAACGATCACTTGCTCGTTGAGCGGTTTAAGCCTGACGTTCATGTGTCCTCCTTTCTGTGAGGAAAAGAAACCGAGCACAGCCGCTGGCTGTGTCGGGCATTCACATCAGTAGAAGGTCAGGCATTCAGCGAGGTTCCTTGTTCCGGGAACCGACTGTCGATCAATCGTGAAGGATCGCAACCGTTTATGGCAAAAGACGGCTGTTTTCGTGCTAACGGCTTCGCGCGTTGCTGTCGAGTCCAGAATTACTCGACGAACGTGACCTGTCCGCCTTCCAGCGATTTCACCCGAGCCAGGGACTCGACACGGTACCCTTGTTTCTCAAGCTCCTGACGGCCGACCTGGAAGGATTTCTCGATCACGATGCCCAGTCCGGCGATGCTGGCGCCAGCCTGCTGGATGATAGAGATCAGTGCCTGGGCCGCCTTACCGTTGGCCAGGAAGTCATCAATGATCAGGACGTGGTCGTCGCTGGACAGATGCGTCATGGAGATCGCGATGGTGCTCTCGACACGCTTGGTGAACGAGTAGACCGTGGAGGTCAGCAGGTTGTCGGTAAGCGTCAGGGACTGATGCTTGCGAGCGAAAATCACCGGCACACCCATCTTCAGACCAGTCATGATGGCGGGCGCGATGCCGGAGGCCTCGATCGTAACGATCTTGGTCACGCCTGCATCGGCGAACCGGCGGGCAAACTCGTCGCCAATTTCACCCATCAGGCTCGGATCGATCTGATGGTTTAGAAAAGCATCGACTTTCAGTACTTGGTCGGAAAGAACTTGGCCTTCAGCCTGGATCTTGCTTTTAAGGGTGTCCACACAGGTGTCCTTCAAAGGCGATCAGAGACGGTAAAAAAATACTGTCAACGCCTTGGTAAGAGGCGCTGCTGATCGAAATCGTTTAAGGGGAAAAGACAATTTTGCCGGATATTAAGACGTATCGACATACCACTAATAAAAAACAGCAGTAATTTTGTTTCATCTCATCGTTTTTTGGCGTTATTACGCCTGCAGATCACCTTTGAAGTGACTCTGTGCATGGATTGTTTACAGCACACCGCCCATGTTGAAAGCTAGCGTGATACAACCGCTTTATCGAAAAGGCGCGTACCGCTTCGATGGACTAAAGACTTCTTGCATGACAGCACCGGCTTGCTCACTCTTTAGCGATTACACCCATTTCCTGGAAGCGCTGTGATTGAGCAAACTCTGGCCGATGTGTTCGGCTATACCTCTTTTCGTCCTGGTCAGGGTCAGGTAGTTCGTACCGTCATGGCTGGCCGTTCGGCTGCTGCTATCTTTCCAACCGGCTCGGGTAAGTCGCTGTGCTATCAATTGCCCGCCTTGCTTCTGCCGCACCTCACCCTGGTCATTTCGCCTCTGCTGGCCCTGATGCAGGACCAACTTGCGTTTCTGAAGGCCCGCGGGATCGCTGCTGCCAGTATCGATTCGGCACAGTGCCGTGAAGATATCCAAGCCACTATGGCCAGGGCCCGCTCCGGTGAATTGAAGATTCTGATGATCTCGGTAGAGCGGCTTAAGAATGAACGCTTTCGCCAGTTTATCGCCCAGGTACCTATTTCCTTGCTGGTAATCGACGAAGCCCACTGCCTATCCGAGTGGGGCCATAATTTTCGTCCTGACTACCTTAAGCTCCCTGATTATCAGCGTGATTTCAGGATCCCTCAGGTCTTGCTGCTAACTGCGACGGCAACGCCTCGGGTTATTGCAGACATGCAGGCCCGCTTTGGAATCGCTCATGACGATGTGGTGACGACCGGCTTCTATCGCTCCAATCTGGACTTGCAGGTCGAACCTGTCAGCGGGGAGGACAAACGACGTTATTTGCTGGATTGGATTGCGCCACGGACCAGTCAGTCCGGCATTGTTTATGTCACGCAGCAGAAAACAGCCGAGCAGCTGGCGGATGAGTTGGTACGTGCCGGGATTCGTGCCGGTGCTTACCACGCTGGCCTGCCTCATGACCGGCGCGACAGCATTCAGCAGCAGTTCATGGCCGGCACACTGACCTGCATTGCGGCCACCATTGCCTTTGGCATGGGAATCGACAAGCGCGATATCCGTTACGTAGTGCATTACGACCTGCCCAAATCAATCGAGAGCTATAGCCAGGAAATCGGTCGCGCCGGACGTGACGGTGAGCGCTCCGAGTGCCTGGTACTGGCTAACCGCGATGCCTTGAATGTGCTGGAAAATTTTGTTTATGGTGACACTCCGGAACTGAGTGGTATCCGCAGCGTTCTTGAGGACTTGCAGGCGGCGCCGAAAGGCGAATGGGTGTTGCAGTTCAACAGCCTGTCCGATCAAAGTGACATTCGCCTGTTGCCGCTCAAGACCTTGCTCGTACAACTGGAGCTTCAGGGCCTGATTGCACCGCAATACAGTTATTTCGCTGATTATCGTTTCAAATACCTTCGTGAGCCTGAAGCCTTGATTGAACGATTTGAAGGTGAGCGTCGGCAATTTGTTGAGGCTATTGTCGAAACCTCTGTTCGGGCGCGTACCTGGTGCACGGTCAATTTTGATCAGTTGCACCGTGAGTATCGCGCTGAACGTAGCCGGGTAATCACTGCGCTGGAGTGGTTTCACGAGCAAGGCTGGATTGAGCTGGAAAGTAAGCAGATGACCGATGTGTATCGTCGCTTACAGGCTGCAATCGACGTCGAGACACTAGGCGCTACGTTGCATCGGTACTTCCAGGAAAAAGAGCAGGCCGAGGTTGCACGAACCCACGCCATGCTTGATCTATTCGCCAGTGACCGTTGCCTGAGCCACCGTCTGGCTGAGTGGTTTGGTGATACGCAGGCGCCTGAGCAATGCGGGCATTGTTCCGTCTGCCGCGGCACGGTGGCAGTCCTTCCAGCTCCGGCCGTCTTACCGCCTTTGGATAGGCAAAACCCTGAAACGCTATGTGGCGCCTTTCGGGAGCACTATATGGCCTCCCGGGGAGGCGTACCCAGTGTTGAGTCCATGACACGGTTTCTATGTGGCCTCAACACACCCGCCTTCACTCGACTCAAAGCCAGAAGCTTGCCTGGTTTTGCTGCGCTGGAGGCTTATCCCTATGCGGAAGTAAGAGCCTGGCTGGCCCAGGCCGGCTTTAACGTCAAATGATGACGTGCCCGTGATAAGATCACTGCGTCTGCCCATAACAGACGCAACTGTGCCACGGCTGCCCTGTCATGAGGCTTGATGGCCCGTTGCTAGGCTAGTCGCGCTCCTCCAGCGGGTGAGAGTCGATAGAGTGTGCCTGAATCAACGGCTTACGCGGTCCGGCGTTCTGTGGGCATCACTCTGTGGTGCAGGGCAGCTTGATGCAGGTGTGATCCATCCTGTTTTGCGCTGCCATAAGGGGTCAGTACTTGCATCGCTGACGAAGGCCGTATAGAACGCAGCTTTTGCTGCTGAATAACCCTCTGATGATCACTTCTGCTGCATCCTCCAGACCTGAGGCCCGCGTCCCGCTGTTGTTTCTTCCCGGACTTCTGTGCGATGCCGCCTTGTGGCGTTTGCAAGCCGAAGCGCTGGCCGACGTGGCCGATACGCACATTGCCGACCTGACCCGTGACGGAAGCATTCAAGGCATGGCGAGACGGGTACTGGCCGAGGCACCGGCCCGGTTTGCGCTGGCGGGGTTGTCCATGGGGGAATACGTGGCGCTCGAGATCATGCGCCAGGCGCCGGAGCGGGTCATGCGGCTGGCGCTTGTCGACACCATGGCCAGCCTCGATGCTCCTGAGCGTACCCGCCAGCGGGTCGGCATGAAGGCCCTGGCCGAGCGTGGACGCTTCTTGGGAATCAGCCCTCAGTTGTTGCCAAACCTGATCCATCCAAGCCGGATCGGTACGCCGGTTGCCGATGAGGTGATCGCCATGGGCAAGCGGGTAGGGCGCGATGCGTTTCTACGCCAGCAGCAGGCCATTATCGATCGTCCGGATTCGATTCCGACCCTGGCGAGCATTACTGTGCCGACGCTGATTGTCGTGGGTGAAAACGACAAGTTCACGCCTGTGGCTGAGGCACAGAAGATGCACGCCGGCATCCCGGGCTCATGCCTGGAGATACTGCCCGAGTGCGGTCATTTACCGCCCCTGGAATGGCCGGAGCGGACTACCGAGCTGCTGAGGAACTGGCTGCACGGCCTGTGAAACTTCCCACCCGGATAGCCCTTCGAATCTGTTATACCTATCGGGGGAATAGCTATGGGTTCCACACGCTCTACCTACAATGCGGTGCTGTTTGCCTTGAGTCTTGCGCCCGCGGTGTCGGCGCTGAGTATGCCCGCCCAGGCGGGCGAGCCGGATCGGTTGTTCTTCAAGGATGATGGACGTATTCCCAACAGCCCATTCCCGGTGCTGGTCTATCGTGCCGTACCGCTTGAGGGTAAGGACAACGCCGCCGCCTTCGAAAAGCTGTTCGCTGCGAACGACTGGCCACCGCAATGGCAGGCCGGTATCTTCGACTATCACCATTACCACTCGACTGCTCACGAGGTGCTAGGTGTGGCATCCGGGCACGCGCGGATCATTCTGGGAGGCGAGTCCGGCCAAGAGCTGACGGTGGAGGCAGGGGATGTGCTGGTGTTGCCCGCCGGAACCGGGCACTGCCGCATCGAGGAAAGCGATGACTTCGTGGTCGTTGGGGCCTATCCGCGCGGGCAGGAGGACTATGATATCCAGCGTGCCAATGCCGCCACTCATGATGCCTCGGTTACTCGTATCGCCCAGGTGCCTATGCCTGAGGCCGATCCGGTCACAGGCAAGGACGGCGTACTGCTTAAGGCATGGCGTCTACAGCAGTGATCAGAGCAAGGCTTCGACTTGCAGGCAACGAAAACACACTTCATCGCCATGGTGCTGAAGGATGATATGTCCCTCTGTGAGACCAAAATCAGGATTGTGTTTGAACTTACTCTGGCTGATGGCCTCACGCAGGGCAGTATCGTATAGGTCGTAGCGTAATACACATCGTCCAGCGAGCCAGTGTTCAACGTAGTTTTCGCGAACGATGAGTTGGCCGCTCATGAATTCGCCGGGCTGAATCGGAGTGGGCTCGGTAGGTGCCAATAGCTGATAAAGCGCGCCATGGGTGGTGAGCGGATTCTGCCCGTCCGGATGGCTGGCATTGTCCAGGAGCTGCATCTCCGGGCCGCCCTGCCAGGATTCGGGCCAGGATTCGGCAACCCGGTACAGCACCCCGGCATTTCCACCCGCCGCCAAGCTGAATTCAAACGTCAGGGAAAAGTTTCGATACGATTGCCGTGAGATCAGATCGACTCGCGCGGCAGCAGGATCGGCACGCAGGATTCCGTTGTCGTCTTTCCAGTTGCCAAGCGGGAAGTCTTCACCTTGATAAGCCCGCCACTGATGGGCATCGAGTACCTCGATCATGGTGTTGCGCCTCCTGTAAAGCGATACGCCTGACCATAAGACTGGCATCCCGTCTGCCCGGTTCAGAGCCGTAAACCCGATGGGCGTCATCGCAGCGGATTGAACCGGCTTCCTGACAGGGCAGTCCGTTGAAGACACCTCCAACAATGTCGGGGCATCAACATGGCGCATGAATCACCTGTAGTCGTCATCACGGGCGGCACGGCCGGTATCGGTCGCGCAACCGCTCACTATTTTGCTCAAGCGGGTTACAAGGTCGCAGTCATCGCCCGAGGCGAGCAGGGGCTGACCGAGACGGTCGCCGAGCTGGAGGCCTTGGGTTCCAAGGCGTTGGGCTGCAAGGCTGATGTGGCTGATGCCGCCCAGGTCGAGCAGGCCGCGGAGCGTGTAGAAACAGAACTCGGACCGATCAACGTCTGGGTCAACGCCGCCATGACTACGGTTCTTGGGGCTTTTGGCTCGATGACGCCGGAGGAATACCGCCGCGTGACAGATGTGACCTACCTGGGCTGCACGTACGGCACCATGGCTGCCCTCAAGCGCATGAAGGTGCGGGACCGTGGCACTATCGTGCAGGTCGGCTCGGCGGTGGCGTACCGGTCGATTCCACTGCAATCGGCCTATTGCGGTGCCAAGGCGGCCATTCGTGGATTTACTGATTCCCTGCGCAGTGAGCTGATCCATGACAAGAGTCGTGTCCGGCTTACCATGGTTCACCTGCCAGCCCTCAACACGCCGCAATTCGACTGGGCCCGCAACAAGTTGGGCAAGCGCGGCCAGCCACTGCCTCCCATCTATCAGCCGGAAGTCGCAGCACGGGCCATCTTTGATGCCGCCATGCGTGCGCCCCGCGAAATCTGGCTGGGCAAGACTACGATCCAGGCCATCCTGGGCAATATGGTGGCGCCAGGGCTTCTGGATACGGTTATGGCTAAACAGGCCTACAGCGGGCAGATGACCAACGAGCCGGAAAACCCCGATCGGGCGGATTACCTGTTCGAGCCGGTCGAAGGGTTGCACCGCACCCACGGGCGCTTCAACCAAAAGGCCAGCAACAAGGCCGTATCGGTGGATTCGGATATCGTCAGCATGGTGGCCCTTGTGGCTGCGGGTGCCGGACTAATGGCGTTGGCCAAGCTGCGTCGCCTGAAGCCCTTCTAAATGCCTGTGCGGGAGGCACAAGGCTCCTGCAGACGCAGAGGCTCACGGACGAGTCGGCCATCTATTTTCAGATATCGAGGACCTTCTCGCCGAGTGAGCCTGTCTAGGTCAGTAAGCACCCATTCCGCTTACAGCCGATCTAGGGAGGTTCTCATGGCGATGACCGTCGGTGATTTCATAGTCGAACGCTTGTACCAGTGGGGCGTACGCCGCATCTATGGCTACCCGGGTGACGGGATCAATGGTGTCTTTGGTGCACTGAACCGTTCGAACGAGAAGATCAAGTTCATCCAGGCCCGCCATGAGGAAATGGCCGCCTTCATGGCGGCAGCCGATGCAAAGTTTACCGGCGAGTTGGGCGTTTGCATCTCCACTTCGGGGCCAGGTGCCTCGCATTTGCTGACTGGCCTTTATGATGCCCGCATGGACCATGTTCCGGTTCTGGCCATCTGTGGTCAGCAGGCCCGAGCAGCCCTGGGTGGCCACTATCAACAGGAACTGGATCTGGTGTCCATGTTCAAGGACGTGGCTGGCGCGTTTGTCCAACAGGCTTCGGTGCCCTCTCAGGTCCGTCATCTGGTGGATCGTGCGATTCGTACGGCGGTAGGTGAGCGGCGTGTCACGGCCATCATCCTGCCCAATGACATTCAGGAGCTTGAGTACTCCGATCCGCCCCACAAGCACGGCACCATCCACTCCGGTGTGGGCTACAGCAAGCCCAAGGTCGTACCCTACGAGGCGGATCTGCAACGCGCCGCCGACGTCCTCAATGCGGGCGAGAAGGTTGCCATCCTGGTGGGCGCCGGTGCGCTGGGGGCAACAGATGAGGTAATCGCAGTAGCCGAAAAACTGGGTGCCGGCGTAGCCAAGGCACTGTTGGGCAAGGCCGCGCTTCCCGATGCGCTGCCTTGGGTGACAGGCTCTATCGGTCTGCTCGGCACCGAGGCGAGCTACAAGCTGATGAGTGAATGCGACACGCTCCTGATGATCGGTTCCGGTTTTCCTTATTCCGAATTCCTGCCTGAAGAAGGCAAGGCCCGCGGCGTGCAAATCGACCTAAAGGCCGACATGCTCAGCCTGCGCTATCCCATGGAAGTGAACCTTGAGGGCGATTCAGCCGAGACCCTGCATGCGCTATTACCGCTGCTGCACGAGAAGACAGATCGCACCTGGCGCTCGTCTATCGAAAACTGGCGCAAGGACTCGGACGAGACGCTCAAGGCCCGTGCGCTTACCGATGCCAAACCGATCAATCCACAGCGGGTGGCCTACGAGCTGTCGCCACGCCTGCCGGATCGCGCGATCGTGACGAGTGATTCGGGCTCCTGCGCCAACTGGTTTGCCCGCGATGTCCAGATGCGCCGCGGCATGATGTGCTCGTTGTCCGGTGGCCTTGCCTCCATGGGCGCGGCAGTGCCATACGCCATCGCCGCCAAGTTTGCCCACCCGGACCGCC
Organism: Pseudomonas sp. LTJR-52; assembly: GCF_003691465.1. NCBI lineage: Bacteria > Pseudomonadati > Pseudomonadota > Gammaproteobacteria > Pseudomonadales > Pseudomonadaceae > Pseudomonas > Pseudomonas sp. LTJR-52. The sequence goes on along the minus strand of NZ_CP033105.1, from coordinate 267,865 downwards.
CGGTGGTGGCCCTGGTGGGTGACGGTGCGATGCAGATGAACAACATGGCCGAGCTGATCACGGTAGCGAAATACTGGCGCGAGTGGGGCAACGGCAAGTGGATCTGCGCCGTCTTCAACAATGAAGACCTGAACCAGGTGACTTGGGAGCAGCGGGTCATGAACGGCGATCCTAAGTTCGAAGCCTCGCAAAACATTCCGGATGTGCCCTATCACCAGTTCGCCGAGTCCATCGGTCTCAAGGGTATCTATGTCGACAGCGCCGACCGGGTAGCTTCTGCCTGGGAAGAGGCACTCGCCTCCGAGCGTCCAGTCGTTATCACCTTCAAGACCGATCCGGATGTGCCACCGCTGCCGCCGCATTTCACTATCGAGCAGGCCAAGAGCTTTGCCTCATCGCTTCTGCATGGCGACCCGAACGAAGGCGGCATTATCAAGGAAACGGCCAAGCAGGTACTTAATTCAGTGCTGCCCGGACGCAAGAACAAGGACAAGTAGGACCGCCGTTTCGGCGCTGCCAATAGACCGGGCGTGTAGCGAATACAGCGCCCCGATCTATCCATGTACTCTCCCTTGGCAAGAGGGCGATCCCCATCGCTTTATCAGCAGGGCACAGTCCTTGCGTAAGGAAATACGTGGTCACAGCCACGTTTTCCCGGTTCACAGTAAGGACATTGCATGCCTGTTCGTTTTGCCCCTGCGTTTCTGAGCGTCGCCCTTGCGCTCTCTACAGCCTCCCTGTTTGCCGCAGACGCCAAGCCCGGCGTCGTCATCTACGCGACTGGCGGCACCATTGCCGGCAGCTCGGCCTCCAGCACCGATACCACTGACTACGACGCCGGTAAGCTGGGTATCGAAACCCTGATCAAGGCTGTGCCGGAGCTGAATCAGGTGGCTACGGTAACAGGCGAGCAACTCGCCAACATGCCCAGTCAAGACATGGACCAGAAGACACTGCTAAAGCTGTCAAAAACGATCAGCCAAAAACTGGAAGACCCGGCAGTACATGGCGTGGTCGTAACCCATGGTACCGATACGCTGGAAGAAACGGCTTTCTTCCTCGACCTGACCGTCAAAAGCGAAAAGCCCGTGGTAGTGGTGGGAGCGATGCGCCCTGCTACAGCTGTAGGGGCCGACGGGCCCATGAACCTGCTCGAAGCGGTCAGTCTGGCAGCCAATGACAAGGCCAACGGTCGTGGCACCCTGGTCGTTCTGAACGACCGCATCGGCTCGGCCTTCTATACCACTAAGACCAACTCCACCACGCCCGACACCTTCCGCGCGGCCGAGCAGGGCTACCTGGGCGGTTTTGTCGGCATTACGCCCCGGTTCTACTATTCTCCTGCCACACCGACCGGCAAGAGGCATTTCGATGTCTCCAAGCAGGAAAGCTTGCCCAAAGTAGTGATCTTGTACAGCTATCAGGACCAGGACAGTGCACTCATTGACGCCGCGCTCAAGGATGGTGCAAAGGGCATTGTGATCGCCGCTACGGGTAACGGCTCCATCCCCACGCGCACCAAGGAGACGGTCAAACGGCTCATGGAGCAGGGCATTCCCGTGATCCGCTCCACCCGGACTGGCTCTGGGTTCGTCAGTAGGAAGGAAGAGGGCATTGGCAGCGGCTTTTTCAATCCTCAGAAGTCACGCATTCTCCTGTCGCTGGCCCTGGCGAGCGGGGCGGACATGGCAACTATCGAGCGGTATTTCAGCGCGGAGGAATAGGGCGCGGTTGTGGCCGATATGGCTAGTCAGGTTGGCATATGCGAGAGGGATATCGCTTCGCCTATTCTCTGTATGTGCCACTCACCGGCCTCGTCACAAAACGCTTCTTGGGATGAGTTGAGCAGAGCCATACCCATCATTTCATTCTCACAAGACACCCGTCGAGCTAGGCATTCCGCCAGGCTAAACCCTCTCCGGGCTGTCCTTCATACCGAACGCTTCGCCATCGCGTTCGGTCTACCGCTTTCCCGACCACCTCCGGTCGGGCTGTTCAAATAATGATCAATACGCCTAGGAGCAAGCATGCCTGCGAGTGCTTCACATCCCCGTCGCGCCTTTATTTGGGTGGCCTGTGCCTTTCTGATCACGATGATGGGTACCACACTGCCCACGCCGCTGTATGTGTTTTATCAACGGGAGATGGGCTTTGGTGAAACATGGGTGACGTTGATCTTTTCCATTTATGCGGCAGGCGTGATTGCGGCGCTGCTGGTGGCGGGACGCTGGTCTGATCAGCTGGGACGGCGACCGATGCTGTTGGCCGGTATCGCGTTGTCGGCCATCAGTACGGTGATGTTTCTTTTCAGCCACAGCATTGGCGGATTGATGCTGGCACGGTTGTTCTCCGGTTTTTCCGCCGGGATTTATACCGGTACGGCCACTGTGGCCGTCTTGGAGCTAGCGCCTGAGCCGTGGCGCAATATCTCGACCCTGGTGGCTACGGCCTCCAATATGCTTGGGTTGGGGTTGGGCCCTCTGGTAGCAGGCCTCCTATCGACGTATCTGCCCTATCCGACGCACCTGGTGTTCAGCCTGTACCTGATCTTATTGGTTGTTGCAGCAGTGGGTGTGCTGTTGGCACACGAGACGGTCCAGCGCCCGGCTAAGCCGAGGTTACGAATACAGAAGCCTCATCTGCCGCGGGAGGTGCGAGCCCTGTTTATCCCAGCTGCCCTCTCGGGGATGGCGGGTTTTAGCGTGGCGGGGCTGTTTACAGCGGTTGTGCCGGCCATTATGGGCCAAGTCATGGGGCATACCCATGGCGTTACCATTGGCGCGGTTATCTGCCTGCTGTTTGTCTCATCCATCATCGGGCAGGCATTGCTGAAAAAGCTGCCCGCACACTTACACATGACGATTGGCTGCATTGCCCTATCACTGGGCACGGCCACTATTGGTGTCAGCATTGCCACTGCACAGGTCGGGTTTCTGCTATTGGGAACGGTAATCGCAGGAGTGGGCCAGGGCATCGTGTTTCGAGCCGGTATGAACGCCGTGACAGGTGCCAGCCCACGTGAACACAAGGCAGCTGTAACCTCAACGCTCTTTGTGACCTATTACGTGGCGATGTCGGTGCCGGTAATTGGCGTAGGGGTATCGGCGGAGGCATTCGGGCTACGGCAGACAGGGGAATTCTTTGCCGCCGTGGTGACGCTGGTGCCGCTTCTGGCGATGGTGATCATGTGGATCGTGCAGTCCCGCCAGCGCAGGACTGGCAGGGCGTAAGGAGAAATGGCCCAACCTCATGCGGTTGGGCCATGCCATGCAGCGTCAGTGGTCGTGGCGCTGCTGGTAGGGGTAGAAGCGGTGCTCACGCAGCTCGTGTTCGATCTTCTCCAGGCTCTTGCCACGGGTTTCAGGCACGAAGCGCCAGATGAAGACCAGAGCCAGCAACGAGATTCCGGCATAAACCCAGAACGTATGGGCAGCGCCCAGCCACGTTACTAGGCTCAGCGTAGTCAGCGTGACGACCAGATCGAAGAACCAGTGGCTGAAGGCCCCAACGCTGGCGCCCTTGCCGCGCACGAACAGTGGGTAGACTTCCGAGTTGATCAGCCAGATGCACACACCGAAGCCGCCGCAGTTGAACATCAGGTAGGCCGCCAGACAACCCACGACCAGCCAGCGCTGCACGTCAGTGGTGGGGCCTGCACCCTGGAACAGGTAGCCCATGATGGCCAGCGCAATGATCGAGCCGGGGATCAGGATCAGCAGGTAGCGACGGCGGCCGATGCGGTCCACCAGGAGGCTGCCGATCACGGTCATGATCACCACCAGGATGGTGCTGCAGCCAGTGGCCAGAACCGCCGTCTGATCGGAAAAGCCCGCCTGAGTCAGAATAGTCGGTGCGTAATAGACAAGGGCGTTGTTGCCGGTGATCTGCGAGAACATAGAGATGCAGGCACCCACGAGCAACGCAGGGCGAACCCAGGGCTGGAGCAGGTCCCGCCAGGTGCCTTCCGGTGCATCGCTCACGGTCTTGATTTCGGTCAGCTCCCGGCGGGCAGCCGCCTCATCACCACGGACGCGCTCCAGGACCGCCAGTGCGTCCTGCTCGCGTCCACGGGACAGGAGCCAGCGTGGACTTTCAGGCAGTACCGACATACCGGCGAGCAGGATCACGGCCGGAACCACGCCCAGCGCAAACATCCAGCGCCAGTGCTCGTCCAGCGCAAAGCCGGTGAAATAGGCGACGGTAATGCCGCTGACCACCATGAATTGGAACAGTACCACCAGCTTTCCGCGATGCTGTGGCGGGGCCACTTCGGCAATGTAGACCGGAATGATCTGCGTCGAGCTGCCGGCACTCAGGCCAAGCAGAAAGCGCGACAGGATCAGCAGCGTTACGTTGGGCGAGACGGCCGACAGGATCGACCCGAGCGCAAATACTATGCCCACCAGGATGATGGTTCGGCGCCGGCCGAGTCGATCGGAGATCGGACCGGTACCCAGGCAACCAAACAGCGCACCAAAGATGATGGCACCCGTGACGAGCTGCTTGAGGGTGTCATTCAGGGCGAACTCACGGCCAAGGCCGAGCAGGGCGACGCCAATGATGCCAGTGTCGTAACCGAAGAGAAGGCCACCCAGGGCGGCGATGATTGCGATGAGAAGGACGAGGCCTTTACGTGCCGGAGCGGCAGGGGCCGAGAGGGTGAGCGTGGGAGATTCCATGTAATGCTGCCTGCTTTTATTGTATCCAGACGCGCCTGCCAGAGCAGGCGAACCGCTAAAAGACTGCTCTGACTCCACAGGGTTCAGAAACAAATTGTCATCAAACGGGATTCGATCACCTTTTTGCGCAATCGTTTCAGCAAAAACAGCTAGCGAAGCGGTATTGGCGATATCGATGGAATGAATCAGTACGCTTGATTGGATAAATACGCGGCTATCCTTTACGTTCTGCGCCACGATTTCCAAACGGCCGTTGCGGCTCCAAACGCTTGTGCTGGCCTGACTTTTCTTTAAAGGAACGCAGTATGAATATCCTTGAAACCATCGATGCACGTCGCGCTATCCGTCATTACGATGCTTCTCACCGCATGAGCGATGACGAGCAGCGCCAACTGCTGAGCCATGCCCTGCTGGCGCCGACGTCGTTCAACCTGCAGCATGTGCGTCTGGTGGCAGTGACAGATCCGGCGCTGCGTCAGCAGATTCGTGCGGTAGGTTGGGATCAGGCCCAGATTACCGATTCCTCTTTGCTCGTCATCGTGTGTGCCGATGTTGCCAGCTGGGAGAAGAATGCCGCCCGTATCTGGAGCGAAGCTCCCCAGGCCGTGCAGGACTTCATGGTGCCCGCTATCGACGCGTACTATCGTGACAAGCCACAGACCCAGCGTGACGAAGCCATGCGCAGCACTGGCCTGGTGGCCCAGACGCTGATGCTGGCTGCCAAGGGCATGGGCTATGACAGCTGCCCTATGGTCGGCTTTGATTTCGAGGCCGTTGGCCAGCTGATCAATCTGCCGGACGACCATGTCGTCAGCCTGATGATTTCCGTCGGCAAGGCCGCCGAGCCGGCGCATGCGCGCACTGGCAAGCTGCCCTACGACGAAGTGGTCATTCGCGACCGCTTCTAAGCTGTCCGTTATCAGGCGCCTGATCTTCGAGATCAGGCGCCTGTGATGAGAGCCGCTGCGTTCAACCATCCTGTGTATGAAAGTCGGATAGCCATCCGCCTCTTCAGCAAGACACCCTTCGCCACACCAACCGATGATCGGTTGCAACCTCCCGCTGCGATTACCGGACTAAGCTAAAACAGCATTCATCGGTATTTCCTGGGAGGGACTCAAGATGATTACCGGTATTCCTGCACACACCTGCCGCCTGGCCAACTACAGCACCCTGCTTGCGGCCAATGAGCTCTGGTGCGCGGATCAGGCTCCTCTTAATGACCTGGACGAAGCCGACGGCGAACTGGAGGATCTCGATCCCGAGACCCGCAGCCTGCCGGTGGAAGATCGCAAGAAGTTAATGGACGAATGATTTGCCGCTCCTTTGGCGTCCTGCCACAGGTGTCAATCGACTAACGGTCACGTTCTTCATGAGCTGTACGTGACCCTACAGTTGACCTTATAACCCCTCGCAACACACTATCCCGTCCTCTGGTGCGAAGCCTTCTCTTCGTATAGCCCATTAAAACTATAAGGACGTCCCTATGTATCTCTCTGCGCCTTGCCTGTTTGCTCCGTCCTGTATGACGTACGAGTAATCGGCCACCCCTGCGCCTGTTTCACACCTTCCCGTCTGCTTTCCCTCCTGTACCTGCAGTATGAACATGCCGACGGGCGGATTTTTGAGCTACTTCTGACGGCTCGCCTCCTGTTATCAGTACCCAAGCCATGACCGCAATGACCCACGCAACCGACGCATCGCCCCCGGGGCGCTCCGATTCACAGGCCCGCAAGGCCGCCCTTGGCAGTTTTGTCGGGGCGGTTGTGGACTGGTACGACTTTCTGCTCTACGGCATCGTGGCGGCGCTGATTTTCAACAAGGAGTTCTTTCCCAACGTAAGCCCGGCCATGGGGACATTGGCTGCCTTCGCCACCTTTGGCGTGGGCTTTCTGTTCCGTCCCCTGGGTGGTTTTATATTCGGTCACTACGGCGACAAGCTTGGCCGCAAACGCATGCTGGTGCTGACGGTTATGCTCATGGGCATTTCGACCGCCCTGATTGGCCTATTGCCGACTTATGCGAGCATTGGCTGGTGGGCACCTGTGCTGTTGGTTATTTTGCGTGCCATCCAGGGGTTTGCCGTAGGCGGCGAGTGGGGCGGCGCGGCCCTGATGGCCGTGGAGAGTGCACCGCCGCTCCGGCGTGCCTTCTACAGTAGCGGCGTGCAGGTAGGCTTTGGCGTAGGGTTGATCCTGGCCACGGGCAGCGTATCGCTACTTGATCGTTTTTTGAGCGATGAAGCCTTTCACAGCTGGGGCTGGCGCCTGCCATTTCTGTTTAGCATCGTGCTTGTGCTGATTGCATTATGGGTGCGCTCCAGTATGGAAGAATCCCGCGAGTTCGTGCGTGAGGTCAGACAGGCTCACAAGGCCGTCAAGCTACCCATCGTGGAAGCGCTACGTCGCCATCCACGCGCGTTCCTCCTGATCATCGCGCTGCGTATGGCTGAATTGTTCACCATGTACATCGTGACGACCTTTGCGCTCAGTTATTCGATTGCCAACCTGGGCCTTTCCCGCGAGCTGTTCCTGAATATCGGCCTGCTGGTGGGTGCCATCAGCTGCGTAACCATTCCCTGTTTTGCCTGGCTGGCGGACCGCTACGGGCTGCGCCGCATCTACCTGATCGGCGCCACGATTGGTGTGCTCTCGGCTGTGCCCTTCTTCCTGGCCCTGGAAGCGCGCTCGATTGGCTGGATCGTGTTCTTTGCCGTCATGCTTGCCAACATGGCCCATGACATGATCGTCAGCGTGCAACAGCCGCTGTTCACGGAAGCCTTTGGCACCGAGTATCGCTACAGCGGGGCCGGTGTCGGTTATCAGGTTGCCAGCGTGGTGGGCGGCGGCTTTACACCGTTCATTGCCGCCTCGCTGGTCAGTGCCAACAACGGGTCCTGGCATCTGGTCGCGGCGTATCTGGCTGGCGGCTGCCTCGTGTCCTTACTCGTAGCGGCACGGATGCGCCATCGGTAAGCGGTTGCAACCTATCCTCGGGTGGCTGGACTAAACAAAAGAGCCCAGCCATGAGGATATTCCGATGCTGACGTACCCGAACCTTTCAGCGGTCGCGCCTTATCCGGCCGTTATAGGCCTCTTTTGTGCTGATCAGGCGCCTTTGAACGACCTCGACGAAGCCGATAGCGAGCTGGAAAGCGAACTCGATCCTGAGACCCGCCCGGAAGACCTGCCTGAAGAAGCGCGCGAGAACCTGGAAGAGCCAGCCAAGATTCCCGGCCCGATTCCAGACCCCGGCCCGCTGTAGGAAAACCTAACCGATGGCGAGGCCCAGTGTGGCCTCGTCCCGATGAAAATGCAGGAATGACCCTTTATAGGCTTCGCCGGTACTCAGTACACAGTCTGCTCGCGTACTTCGATACGAGTATTCCAGCTCCTCCATCTCACGGCAGAAGCTAGAGCGCTGGCGGCGGTCTGGGTCGACAATGATGATGTCCACTTCATCCGCCGAATGTCGGTCAATGAAGTCGGCCAGGATGGCAGGCTGGTCGCGCTCGTAGATCAGGTCACTGCCGATGATGAGATCGAACTGGCCCAGGTCCAGATCAGTGCTGCCCCAATCTGCCGCCTGGTATTTGATCGGCCCCAGGTTATTGAGCCGTAGGTTCTCGTTCAGAAAGGTCGGGATCAACGGGTGGTAGTCACTCACCGTCATGTTGCCGCCCCGGCTATGCACTACGAGGCTGGCCAAGGCGAGACCCGCCCCCAACTCCAGGATACGTTTGCCCTTGAGATCAATGGTCTGCATGGCCGTAGCCAGTACATAGCTTGAAGGCCAGACCTGACCAAACAGCGGCCAGCTTTCGGGCGAGATACCCAGCAGCTCCGCTTCGCCGTTGGGATCATAGTATTGCTGATGGTCTTTCAGGGACTGGATGTGAAAATCCACATCACCAACGGTGACGGTTTGATATTTGATTCGATAACCGGACATGCTGATCCATTAGGTTGGATGATGTTGGCGTCAAGACAGGGCTTGATCGAACAGGCACCACTCTGAAAGAGCAGCAGTACAGGACGAAGGGCTTGCCATTGAGGCGATAGCGGCGAACAGCCGACTTTAAAAAACGCAGGCAATAAAAAAGCCCCGCTAGGCGGGGCTTTTTGGATCAGGCGTCTTAGACGACTTGAACCTGATCAGCCTGCATGCCTTTCTGGCCCTTGACGGCCACGAAAGAAACGCGCTGACCTTCGCTCAGGCTCTTGAAGCCGGCGCTTTCGATCGAACGGTAATGAACGAACAGGTCAGGACCGCTCTCAGGCGTGATGAAGCCGAAACCTTTCTCATCGTTGAACCACTTGACGGTACCCGTTTGGCGAGTAGACATGATGTATCTCCAAGGTAAAATTAAGACTGCGGCGCTGAACCGTTCAGGCCGAGACTGAGATGCGAAAGTAAAACGAGCCAAGGAGATGAAACGTGAAGCAGTACATCAAGCCAGGGTATCGAAGTGACAATTGCAGAGCAGTGACGTCACCATACGCGCTTTTGAGCCGTTGTATACCTTTATTTTCCGGCAAGCAGCGGCAGTAGGCACAATTCTCTTATTTATCAACGCTCTGCCTGTTTAATTATTTTTGTGTTCCTCGCCTTCTATTACCGGATCCTCGTTCAGAGCTCAACCGTTACCTGTGTAATGCCATAGCCAAGCCGTTCGGCAAACTCTTCAAGAAAGGTGGGCTGAAAGACCGCTTTTGCCCAGCCGTTGAAAATAAAGCCCAGATTGGAAAAGCCACAGGGCTGCAGGAACAGGAACCCGTTGATGTCATCTTCGTGTCCACATTCGGGGCAGCGAAAATTATCGGTATGGCCGGGCATCCAGTCTTCCAGGCTATCGAACAGCGCTTCACCGATCTCCTGGCGGCACTCCGGGCAGCCCGCCTCCTCCTTGAATCCCTTGTCCGGCGTAAAGATGCAGCGGCGAGTGATGATTTCCAGTCCGTTGACAGGATGACCGAACGGCAGACGTTCGGGGTATCTGACCACCCGTTCGGCACCTGGGGCAATGCCGTAGGCCATGCCCCGCGAGCCGCGGCCGCAGGTCGTTACCTGTTCCTGTACGATGCCCCTGCGTATCAGCCAGCGCAGCGCGCTCAATGCCTTGGCTTCATGGCCTGGCAGGGTGGAAATGGATGGAACGAGGATAAGCTGGTTATCGTACATACGTGCGGTCTGTGTAGGGGCTGGGAAGACGCGGCCTGAACAGGGTTACATTCACGTTCGGGTCTTAAAACAACAAACCGTTATTTTCGCTCAGATCGACCCGTTGTACAGGGAATGTTATGTATGCGCCGAGGCAGAGGGAGTTATGGCAGCTGGCAGAGCGAACATAAGCGACAGGCATAAAAAATCCGGAACCCTGCAGGATTCCGGATTGATCGAATTCAGCAGTGCTCAGGCGTCTCTACAAAAGAGAGCCAAAGCCTGCCAATGATACTTACTTACCGACAGTCTTGCCTAGGAACCAGGCGCGCTCTTCAGCTTGGTCGATCCACTCTTCCAGCAGGCTGGTGGTCGCCACATCATTACCATCGCTGGTCAGGGTGTGGGTAGTGCGCATGAACGCAGCCAGCGCCTGGTTATCGGCATACAGCTCTTCCAGCATCTGCTCAGCGGTCAGGTCTTCAGCTTCGCTGCTGGCCAGACGCTTTTGCTGCACCATCTGCTCCAGGGAGCGAATGGTGGGCTGACCGATCTTGCGTGCACGCTCGGCCATGGGGTCAGTCATGGCGAACAACTGGGTTGCCTGCTCTTCCAGCAACAGGTGATAGTCGCGGAAGTGGGTGCCGTGCATGTGCCAGTGGTAATTCTTGGTCTTGATATACAGAGCGAAAACGTCAGACAACAGTACGCTCAACGCCTTACCAATTTCACCCTGTTGAGTCAGGGTAGCGTCCTGACCAGTGGACGCGCGGGCATTAATGGTTTCAACGGATTTCAGTTCTTGCTTGGCATTTGCAGTAGCCATATCTAGACCTCTCTGTTGAATATCGAAAAAGACCGTTAGAGATAAACGGTCATACAAAACCGATATTCAATTGACCCCAGAAACCCTCAGTTTGCTCATGGCTTTTTTCCATCAGGCTGATTACCGGTCGTTTTGGCCTTGAAGTGTGAACAAAGCGGCAAGCCTGAAAATAGGGGTGAACGTTCCCTGCAAGGGGTAGGTCAAGGGGCGCGCTTTAGGTGTGTGAAGCGATGGAAAAGGCCAAAGGCCAGGGCGCTTGCGTTGGCGCCTTATGGGTATCGCTTCGCTCAATCCATCGCGCTTAACCTTTCTCATCGTTCCACAAGCAAATCTACCGCTTGAGCATAGCCCGCATCGCGGCCAGCGCATCATTGCCCCGTGCCGCCTTGACCTCTACCGGCGCATCCTCCTGACCCTCCCACTCCAGATCCTCCGGTGGCAGTTCATCCAGGAAGCGACTTGGCGTGCAGTCGATCACCTCGCCGTATTGCTTTCGCTTGGCGGCAAAGGTAAAGGCCAGCGTCTGGCGAGCGCGGGTAATGCCTACATAGGCCAGGCGGCGTTCTTCTTCCACGCTGTCCGTCTCGATGCTGGAGCGGTGCGGAAGAATTTCTTCCTCCATGCCCATGATGAACACGTAGGGAAACTCCAGGCCCTTGGAGGCGTGCAGCGTCATCATCTGCACACCATCGGCGCCTTCCTCTTCTTCCTGCTGGCGTTCAAGCATGTCCCGCAGGACGAGCTTGGCGATGGCCTCTTCAATGGTCATGTCGCCGTCTTCGTCCTTTTCGAGCGTGTTCTTCAGCGCGTCGATCAGGAACCAGACGTTGCCCATGCGGAATTCGGCCACCTTGTCGCTGGAGGCGTTCTGGCGAATCCAATTCTCGTAGTCGATGTCCATGACCATGCTGCGTAGCGCCATGATCGGGTCATTCTGGGCGCACTGCTGGCGCACGCCATCGATAAAGCGCTTGAAGCGGGCAAGGCGCTCGGTGTAGCGCGCGTCCAGGTGCTCGGACAGCCCCATCTCATCGGCTGCGGCATACATGGAGATCTGCCGCTGCGTGGCGTAGTTGCCAAGCTTTTCAAGCGTTGTCGAGCCGATCTCGCGGCGCGGTACGTTGATCACACGCAGGAAAGCGTTGTCATCGTCCGGGTTTACCAGCAGGCGGAAATAGGACATCAGGTCCTTTACCTCCTGTCGGGAAAAGAAGCTCGTGCCGCCCGACAGCCGATACGGAATCTGATGGTGCTGGAGCTTGAGTTCCATCAGTTTGGCCTGGTGGTTGCCCCGGTAGAGGATGGCAAAGTCCGAGTATGGGCGTTGCGTCTTCAGGTGCAGGGTAAGGATTTCCAGCGCGATGCGCTCGGCCTCGGCATCCTCGTTGCGGCAGCGGATCACGCGGATCGGGTCGCCATGACCCATCTCGCTCCACAGCTGCTTTTCGAACACGTGCGGGTTGTTAGCGATCAGGATATTTGCGCACTTGAGAATACGGCTGGTGGAGCGATAGTTCTGCTCCAGCATCACGACCTTGAGCGAAGGAAAGTCATCCTTGAGCTGCATGAGGTTTTCCGGCCGTGCCCCACGCCACGCATAAATGGACTGGTCATCGTCGCCCACTACGGTGAACTGCGCGCGATCCTGCACCAGAAGTTTGACCAGCAGGTACTGGCTCGCGTTGGTGTCCTGGTATTCGTCCACCAGCATGTAGCGAATACGGTTGCGCCATTTTTCCAGGACGTCGGGGTTGTCCTGGAAGAGCTTGACCGGCATCAGGATCAGATCGTCAAAATCCACCGCGTTGTACGCTTTGAGCGTGCGCTGGTAGTGCATGTACACCACGGCGGCGGTCTGCTCCTTGGGATTACGGGCCTTGGCCAGCGCCTCTTCAGGCAAAATCAGGTCATTCTTCCAGGTACCAATGTAATTTTTGATCTCATCGGCGCCGTCGTCTCCGGAATACTCCTTCTGCATGATGTCCGTGAGCAGCGCCTTGATGTCGCCCTCATCGAAGATGGAGAAGCCCGGCTTGTAACCCAGCTTGGCGTATTCCTTGCGGATAATGTTTAGGCCCAGGTTGTGGAAGGTCGATACGGTCAGACCCTTGCCTTCCCCGCCACGCAACAGGCTGCTGACCCGCTCCTTCATCTCCCGCGCGGCCTTGTTGGTAAAGGTCACGGCACAAATGTACTGGGCGCGGATACCGCACTGCTGGATCAGGTAGGCGATCTTGCGGGTGATCACGCTGGTCTTGCCGGAACCGGCACCGGCCAGCACCAGGAGCGGCCCGCTGATGTAATTTACGGCTTCCTGTTGACGAGGATTCAATCGGGACATGGAGACATCGAGGGCTGGTGGAACAGGCGGCGCATTCTACCAGCGGTGATGGCACGATAGGGCACCGGTTGGCTGACGGTAGTCATATAGCGCCGCAGCCTGGATCGGAGCACCTAACCCGTAGGCAAGGCGATATCCATCAAGGGGAGAGGCATCCGACATGGCCGTGCCAAGCGCCTCCTTCCAATCACGCCTGCACTCTATCAAGGTGCGGGTGCAATGAACCTCAGCCTTTTCGGATATCCCACCAGGTCTGGATTCAATACGGTGGCCAACTGAGTGCTGTTGTCGGTGAGTACCGTATGCACTTTATAAGGTAACGTCTTAAGCGTAGCTCCCAGAAAGCCAACCGCATCTTTAAGCAGTTTCATCCGATCAATCATGAGACAGAGAAGAAGAGGCACTACTCAAGGAGCAGTCCGGCTCGTTTACACTACATACCATGCCATGACTGAGCCCCATTACAGCTACCGAGGCCTGCCCATCTACCGTTCCGAATCATTAAGGTAAAAGATATGCACGAATTTAAAATACCAGCGATTAACGGAAACGAGTTTCGGTGCCGCTTCAGTTCTGGCGTTCCGGAGATTCCGGTGCACTATATGAGGGGTGGGACCTCTACAGGTGTGGTGATCTGGGAGCCGCTGGTGCCCGGTGATGAAGCGCTTCGGGCAGAGCTCCTGCGCCATATTATGGGGGTTCCGTCCTCCGGTCACATCTCCGGCAATCGTCAGCTAACAGGGCTTGGGCGAGGGCCAGCGACCAGTAACAAGGTATTCTTGGCAAGGATCGAAAAGTCCCCCACAGGTGACCGAATCATTAGCACCCTTGCGCAATTGGCCAGTGACCATGGTGAGATTGACTGGAGTGTGAATTGCGGAAATATGTCTTCAGCACTATCTCTCTGGGCGATCGATACCGGCATGATAGCTGCGCCGGCAGTTGGTGCGTTCGACATTGAGATTCAGAATACCAATACCGGTGTCTTAACCGTCAGCCGCATGTCACGTGAAGAGAACGGTAAGTTTTCGGTTGCCGAAATACCCGGTGTGCTCGGTGCATTTCCAAGTGTTGATCTGTTTTTGCAATCCCCGGTAGGCAATAAGACTGGCACGTTACTGCCAACAGGCGCGGTAGTCGATGTGATCGCGGGACATGAGGTGTCATGTGTCGATGTCGCCGTGCCTATGGTAATCGCCAACGCTGCCAGCTTTGGTAAAACAGGTCATGAGCCTATGGCAGAACTTGAAAGCGATACGGAGTTCATGGCTCAACTTCGACACGTCTGGGTTGAGGCAGGACTTAAGATGAAGCTTTGCCGACGAGATGGCAAACTCATGACTCGAGCAGAAATTGAGCGGAGCGAGACAATTCCCAAAGTCTGTATCGTTGGCTCTCCTCGCAATGGGGGGCATGTGGCGGTGCGTTACTTCACTCCGCAAACAGGTCATGCATCAATGGCCGTTTCAGGCGGATGCTGCCTGGCTGCAGCCTGTTTGTTGCCTGGCAGTACGGCAAGCAGGGTGGCGGTGGGGGTAAAGACGCTTAAAACAGAATATTGCGATATCCAGGTCAGCATCGAAAACCCGGCTGGCAAGTTGGATACAATTGTGACAGCTAGAAGTGCTGCCGATCATATTGAGATCAAGGCCGCTGCCTACCGACGCAGTACTCAAATCCTCATGCGGGGACACGTACCGCTGTACCAAGCCTCTAGCGAGCTGATTAGGGCCTTGAAAGAGCTCTCCTAGCATTTAGTCGAACCTAACAGACTGTCTAGACTGAACATGCCGTTAGGTTATAGGCGCTGTCACAGCGGGGTGCTTGCAGCCTTCCACAAATGCAAGCCACTTGTTGAGCATGTCGTTTATAGGATCAGAGCTTCATTTTGAAACCCGTATGGCTTGGTGTGAAACCTAGCGATTCGTAAAATCGATGAGCATCTGGCCGGGCACGGTCGCAGGTGAGCTGGATCATTCGGCAGCCTCGCTGACGAGCCTGATCGAATGCCCATTCGAATAGACGTCGGCCCAGTCCACTTCCTCGCATCTGCTCGTGTACGCGCACGGCCTCAATCTGAGCTCGCCATGAACCCAAGTGGGAGATATAGGGCAAAAAGGATAGTTGCAATGTACCTACTGCCAGCCCATCAACTACCGCGACAGCCAGAAATTGATTGGCGTCTGCGTTAATGGCCTCAAACGCTTGTACATAAGCAGCCTGTAGCGGAAGACTATTGTCTTCGCGTGTTGCGCCAAGCGTATCATTGGCCAATAGCGAAACGATGGAGGGAAGGTCATCAAGCGTAGCGCGTCGTATGGTAAGTGAGGTCATAGCATTCTCTTGCAAAGTAGTCAGAAGGAAAGACTTTTCAAGATGTGCTCTAAAGCCTCCTATCAGCTCTGAAACGAGTCAACAAATTATTGATTATGCTCTGTCTGAAAGTCTTGTTACCCAGCCTATAGCTTCTTTTAACATCTTATCTTCACGTAACGTTAATAAGTTAGAGAAGCGTCTCAAATTGCTCATGATGGCAATCTAAGTTTTTTAGATAGATCCCGGCTGGCGATAGGTGTCTTTATACCCCCGCATTCTATCCTGAGTCACATATATATTTATATGTTAAGCCTGTTGTTTCTAAAATAAGTTTTCCTATTTTAAATAATGCCTGTCGCTATATAAAACATTTAAAATAAATTTCTGATTTGGCGTGCGTGATGCCTTGGAGATGTTACTGAAGACGTTAAAAACGCAAGCCAATTAAGCCAAATAAGGCCCAAAGCTAATATATGGGGGTGCCTAGAGCTGCAATAGCAAATGTAAAGAAAAGCACCCCTGTTATTGTGTTTAAATACAACTGCCATTCTTTTATTTCGGAATTAATTATTTCTAGATCATTAGCTAAGTCAGGCTTTTTATCATGGCTTGCTATCTTTGCTATGTTTTACGGGTCTTCGCTAGTTTTAGCTAGGCTAGTTAACCTATCAAGGTGCGGGTGCAATGAACCTCAGTCTTTTCGGATATCCCACCAATTCTGGATTCAATACGGGACTGTCCAGAAACACCGCCATGCTTGTCCCCACTACCTGGGCGGATTTCACCAGCAGCTCTTGCCCATCTCCCAGGCGTACGGTTGCGCCGGGCTTGAAGCCCTTGCGGTTCATGGCGGTAACGGGAATGGAAAAACCGGCTGCCTTTCGATACACGCCTTTGAGCCAGTCCTCGTTCGTAAGGTTATTGATACGCGTGCTGAACTCTTCCTGCGGCACGACCTTGGGCGGGACGGGATCGCTGCCATTGAGCCCAACCGTCAGCCGACGCGGATAACCTACAGCGCTGCCATCCAGCAGCGGACCCTCTACCCACACGGCCATGTTCTTGTCGCCAACCTGCACCTGCTTGACCGACACAACCGCGCCTGTTGCCAGGAGCACCTTTGCTCCAGGCTTGAACGCATTCTGGTTGGTCTGCGTGGCCGGAATCGAAAAGCCTGCGGCCTTGCGATAGACCCCGTTCTGCCAGTCCTCATTAGTGAAGTCATTGATGGAGCTGGTAACGGAAGCGTTCACCTGACTGACGGCGGCTGGCACAGCGGTAGACGGCTCGGCAGCCAGCGCCGCATGGCTCCCCAAGGCTAAGGTCGTGAAGGCCAGCGCGTTCAGTAAGGGGCGGGAAAGGAGAGTAGGTAGTCTCATATTGTTTTAGGGTATGAGTGACGGAGCCCCTTTGAGTGCAAAAATGTGAAATAAATCGCTCTTGGCAAAAAAATAATGGCCGTTTGCCAACGATAGTTAAAACAGCGTGTCGTCCACCTTTTTAGGCACCGGCTCTTTTCAACGGGGCCGCTAATCGGTACACCGGATAAACCTGACCTCAGCCTGGAGCGCCCACCCATGTTCTCTGGTTTTCAAAAAGCGCAGTGCCATGTTAACGGTGTCGATATTGCCTACCGGATCGGAGGTAGTGGGCCTGGATTGCTCCTGCTGCATGGGCATCCGCAAACACATATTATCTGGCGCAAGGTAGCGCCTGTGCTGGCTGAGCGATTCACCGTTGTGGCGGCGGACCTGCGCGGTTATGGCGATAGCGGCAAGCCGCCTGCTGACCCGCAGCACCTGACGTATGCCAAGCGCACTCTGGCGCAAGACAATATCGAGCTCATGCAAACGTTGGGCTTCGACACATTTGATCTGCTCGCCCATGACCGCGGCGCCCGAGTGGCCCACCGTCTGGCGATGGATCACCCCGCCGCGGTACGGCGAATGATCCTGCTCGACATCGCCCCTACGCTGGCTATGTACAACCAGACCGACGAAGCCTTTGCTCGCGCCTATTGGCACTGGTTTTTCCTGATCCGCCCGGCGCCGCTGCCAGAAACCCTTATCGACGCCGACCCGGATCTCTACCTGCGCAGCGTTATGGGCACTCGCAGCGCAGGCCTTGCACCGTTCATGGATGGCGCGTTTGAAGAGTATCTGCGCTGCCTCAAATTGCCCGGCACGGCCAGAGGCATCTGCGAAGACTACCGGGCCAGCGCCACGATCGATCTTGAGCACGACCGCGCCGATCGCGCCGCCAATCGAATGCTGACCATGCCCACCCTTGCGCTCTGGGGGGCTAACGGCATCGTAGGTAAATGCTTTGATCCGCTGGCGGAGTGGCAGAAGGTGGCGATGGATGTGCAGGGCAAGGCGTTGCCCGGTGGGCATTACTTGCCGGAAGAAGTGCCGGAAGCCTTATTGGATGAGGTAACGGCGTTTTTGTAGGCATGAATAAAAAGAAGGGTGTCGGCTCACTCGTCAGGCTGACTGTTTAAATGTGCATACCCGCAACGCCTCGAATGATTCGGGGCGTTGTTGTTTCCGGCCTTTATCTCGCAATTCGTGGCAGGCGG
Organism: Pseudomonas sp. LTJR-52; assembly: GCF_003691465.1. Taxonomy (NCBI): domain Bacteria; kingdom Pseudomonadati; phylum Pseudomonadota; class Gammaproteobacteria; order Pseudomonadales; family Pseudomonadaceae; genus Pseudomonas; species Pseudomonas sp. LTJR-52. The sequence goes on along the minus strand of NZ_CP033105.1, from coordinate 249,965 downwards.
GATGCCGACGTAAGGTCAGGAATTGCTGCAAAGGCGCTACGGTCTAGTCATGACAGCTTTTTGCGCTGTCCCTCGCTTGATGTTTTTCCCCTCGTATTCCAAGGACCGTTATGCACGAACAACAGCTCTTGTTCGCCTTTGCCGGTATCGGCGTTATTGCCCTGATGTGCCAGTGGCTGGCCTGGCGGCTGCGCTTGCCGGCGATTCTGTTTCTGTTGGTCTGCGGCATCCTGGCGGGTCCGGTCACGGGCTGGCTCGATCCGCAGGCGCTGCTGGGACCCCTCCTGTTTCCTGTCGTCTCGATGGCAGTGGCGCTGATCCTGTTCGAAGGCAGCCTTACGCTGCATCTGTCCGAATGGCGGGAGATCGGCAGTGTGGTGCACCGGCTGGTGACGGCCGGAGCGCTGGTGACGTGGGCCGTCATTACCATTGCCACCCACTATCTGCTCGACTTTCCTTGGGATCTGGCTCTGCTGTTTGGCAGCATGACGCTGGTAACCGGCCCGACGGTGATCGTGCCGATGCTGAGGGTGGTGCGCCCCCGGGCGTCGGTGGCCAATATCCTGCGTTGGGAAGGCATCGTCATCGACCCTATTGGCGCGCTGCTGGCGGTAGTGGTGTACAGCTTTGTGGTCGCCCATGATGCCGGTAGCGGGGTCAGCCAGAGCCTGACGACGTTTGCCGCGGTAATCGTGTGCGGCTGTGTGTTCGGCCTGGCTGGTGGCTGGCTGTTGGGGCAGGTACTGAGACGGCAGTGGTTGCCGGATTACCTGTACAACCTGGCGAGCCTGGCAGCAGTGTTGGGCGTCTTCATTGTGTCCAACCACTTTGTTCATGAGTCGGGTCTCCTGGCGGTTACGCTGATGGGCATGTGCTTGGCGAACATGAAGGATGTCGATGTACGGGAGATCCTGCATTTCAAGGAGAACCTGAGCGTTCTGCTCATTTCCGGGCTGTTTATTCTCTTGGCGGCGCGGCTGGACCTGAATGCCTTGCTGGCGCTAGGACCTGCGGTACTCGTCCTGCTGCTGGTAATCCTGTTCGTGGCGCGACCGCTGAACGTGCTGGTCTCGACCTGGGGGTCGACGCTGTCCTGGCGCGAGCGGGTGCTGCTGGGCTGGATTGCGCCGCGTGGCATCGTGGCGGCCGCCGTCTCGGCAATCTTTGCGATTCGCCTGACCAGCGAAGGGAATGATGATGCCGCTTTACTGGTGCCGCTCACCTTTGCAGTTATCATCGGTACGGTGGTGCTGCAAAGCGCAACGGCTCGCCCGCTGGCCCGTCTGCTCAAGGTGGCCGAACCCGCGCCGACCGGCTTTCTCATCATCGGTGCCAACCCAGTGGCTCGCGCCTTGGGCAAAGCCCTGCAACAGCTGGGTGTGCGCGTCATGTTGACCGACTCGAACTGGGACAACATCAGTAGCGCGCGCATGGATGAGCTGCCCACCTACTTTGGCAATCCGGCGTCGCAGCACGCCGAGGCGCATATGGATCTGGTAGGGATTGGTCGTCTGCTTGGCGTATCTCCCGCGGGCGAACTGAACACCCTCGCCAGCATGCGGTTTCGCCATGAGTTCGGTGCCAACGAGCTGTACACCGTGTACAGCGGCAAGGACAGCCAGCGAAGCGACAAGCACCGCGCGAGTGAAGAGCACCGTGGTCAGGCGCTTGGCAGTCCGGCCCTTACTTATCCACAGCTGGCCGGGCGACTGGCGCGGGGAGACGAGATCCGAACCACGCGGCTAACGGACGGTTTTGGCTGGGCTGACTATCAGGCGCTGCATGAAGGCAAGGCGCTGGTACTGTTCGCCCGCGACCCGCAGGACAAGATCCGTGTCGTCACACCGGACAGCAGCTGGCAGCCCCAGTCCGGCTGGACGGTGGTGGCGCTGATCGAGCCAACGGAGGATGACGCCGCCCGTGAGCCGGCAGCTAACGTCGCGCCTACGCTGCCGGGCTGATCAAGCCCGGCGTACCCCTTATGATGACATTCTTCTATGCCCGGCCGCTAAACAAGGCCGCGCCTCATCTTTCTGGAGTCCCTTCATGACCACAACCACTCGCCGCCCCGTTCCTCTTCCCAAGGCCTATCGGCTGCTTAACCATGGGCCGACGGTGCTGGTCAGCGCGGCACACGAAGGCAAGCGCAACATCATGGCAGCGGCCTGGGCGATGGCGATCGATTTCGAGCCGCCCAAAGTGGCGGTTGTCCTGGATAAGTCCACCTGGACGCGGGAGCTGCTGGAGCAGTCCGGCACCTTTGTGCTGAACGTGCCGGTGGTGACGCAGGCGGACATCGCCCAGACCGTAGGAACCACTTCGGGCCGCGAGCTGGATCGGGGTGAAAAGGACAAGTTTGCGCTGTATGGGCTGGAGACCTTCACCGGTGAGCAGGTCGAAGCACCGCTGCTGGAAGGCTGCGTGGCGTGGCTGGAGTGCCGCCTGCTGCCGGAGCCGCACAATGAACAGCAGTATGATTTGTTCCTGGGTGAAGTGATTGCTGCCCAGGCCGACGAGCGCGTCTTCAAGGAGGGGCACTGGTCATTCGAGGGGCACGATGAGCTGCGCACGCTGCACCATATTGCGGGGGGACACTTTCTGGTAATTGGCGATTCGGTGGTGGGAACGCCGCTGTCCCCCAAACAGGAATAGCCCCGCATTCACCGGCCCGGCAGCCTACCGGGTCAGCCTTGACGCCTGCACTTCGGCATCCGTTTTTGACTCCATCTACTGCATTACGGCAGAGTACGCGCCTTTTTGGGTAGGCTTGCACTCCGCTGGAGGATGGTAATGAATGCAGTAGTCGCGGCCGTAGGACTCATGTTGGTCCTCAGCCTGTGCCGCGTAAACGTGGTGATCGCCATGGTCGCCAGTGCGCTCGTCGGTGGGATGCTGGGCGGGTTGGGAATGGATGGCACGCTCAAGGCCTTCAATACGGGGCTGGGTTCAGGTGCCACCGTGGCGTTGTCCTACGCCATGTTGGGGGCCTTTGCGGTCGCCATCAGCAAATCCGGGCTGGCGCATGCGCTGGCGAGCAAGGTGCTCGTCATGGTCGGTCGCAGCGAGAACAAGGGCGGCGGCATGGTGAAATGGATCCTGATGGCCCTGATCCTGGCGGTTTCCATCTCGTCGCAAAACATCCTGCCGATTCATATTGCGTTTATTCCGTTGCTGATTCCGCCGCTCCTGTATGTGTTGACACGTCTGCAGATCGACCGTCGGCTGATTGCCTGCGTGATGACGTTTGGTCTGGTAACGCCCTACATGTTCCTGCCGGTGGGATTTGGCACCATCTTCCTGAACGATATCCTGCTGGCCAATGTGGCAAAGGCGGGCGTGGATATCAGTGGTATCAGCATCACGCACGCGATGGCCCTTCCGGCGCTGGGGATGGTGTGCGGGCTGGCAATCGCCTCTTTCAGCTATCGCCGCAAGCGTGTCTATGATCTGGCGCGGCTGGAGCAGGCCGAGCATGTCGAGGCGAGCTACAACCCCAAGAGTTTGCTGATGGCGGGTGTGGCGGTTGCGGTTGCCTTTAGCGTACAGCTGTGGCTGGACTCCATGATTATCGGCGCACTGGCCGGTTTTCTGGTGTTCTCGGCCTCCGGCGTTGTGCGGTGGAAGGAGTCGGATGACCTCTTTACCGAAGGCATGAAGATGATGGCGGCTATCGGCTTTATCATGATTACCGCCCAGGGCTTTGCCGAGGTAATGACCGCAACAGGACAGGTGAAGAGCCTGGTGGATGCGTCTGCGGACTGGATTGGCCATAGCAAGGCGGTAGGGGCATTCCTGATGCTGCTGGTAGGCCTTCTGGTCACCATGGGGATTGGTTCGTCGTTCTCGACGGTCCCGATTATTGCCGCGATCTTTGTGCCGCTCAGCGTGCAGCTGGGCTTTAGCCCGCTGGCTATCGTGACCCTGATCGGAACCGCAGGTGCGCTGGGTGACGCGGGTTCGCCGGCGTCTGACTCCACCCTTGGCCCAACCGCCGGCCTCAACGTGGACGGTCAGCACAACCACATCTGGGATACCGTGGTGCCCACCTTTCTGCATTACAACCTGCCGCTGCTGGTGTTCGGCTGGGTTGCCGCGATGGTGTTGTAAGCCTCGCTGCATACAAAAAAGCCGCCCATTCGAGGCGGCTTTTTTGTGGGTTAAGAATGTGGGGCATAGCGTTTGTTGATGGGTTGAACAACGCGATACCCATCACTCCCACATCCCTGCCCCTTACTCAACGCGGTGTCCCAAACACCTGCGTCCAGTAGATAACCTCGCTGCTCTTGGGATTGACGGCATAAGCCGTACCCATCTGGGTGTAGTCCGGGTTCATGATGTTGCTGCAATGGCCAGGGCTGGCCAGCCAGCCGGAGACGACCTGCTTGGGTGAGCCGGGACCACCGGCAATGTTCTCGCCGATCCGTCGCCATTGATAACCCTGTTGCTGGGCGCGCTTGTCCACCTGACTGCCATCCTTGCCGGCATGGCTGAAGTAATCGAGCGAGGCCATCTCGCGGCTGTGAGCGAGGGCGGCGTTGGCCAGCTTGGCGTCCCAGGTGAGCGGCTTGGCACTCTTGAAGGATTGACTCCCGCAGCGGCGCGGCTTGGCGCGCGCCTCGTTGACCAGCCTGAGGACTTCCTTACCGGCAGACTGCCAGTCGCCGATATTGCCCGACAACACCGGCTGGGCCAGGACGATTTGCCAGCGATTACCCGAACGCGAGACGCCAACCTCTGCGTAATGTGAGTCCAAGAGCGCCTTGCAATAACTCTGGGTCAACACCTGCATGGCAGCTTCCGCACCGGCCGGTGCCGAAATAGCCATGGCTTGCACCTGGGCTGCCTGATAACCCGCCCCGCGCAAGACCTCACGCAGCTGCATGCCCTGTGAAAGACGCACCTGGGCCAGTTTTTCGTTGGCGGCCAGTGGGCCGGCAGGAGCCGTATGCTGCCCGTTACAGCGTTGTGGCGCAGCACGGTACTGGTTGATCAGGCTGATGAGCTGACTGCTGTCGCTGGCCTGCGCAAAAGGCATCATGGACAGGTTTGCCAGCAGCGCGGCCCCCATCACGGTGGATAAACGAAGCGTGGAGCAGGACGAAGTAGGCATGATAGTCATTGGCTGAACGGCAACCGATAGAAACAGTGGCTGCTCCAGGCTGGAACAGTCATCACCGCGCAGGCATGACGATACGTCAATTTGCCTGTATGGGATCTGAAAAAAGCGATTTTCGTTTAGCCAATCACTGGAGTGTCATGGATTGACTCATGCCTTCCTGTAAACGGTAGGGTGCCAGAAGTCCTTCAGGATCAAGTGAAGCGGTCCGGCCCAGCCCTGTTTACGCAAGTGGTGAGCGATCAGCACGTTCATGATCCCATGGCCCATCAACAGAACCGAGCCATGTTCCTGGGCGAGGGCGATCAGCTTGTCGGCGGCCTGCTTGGCCCGTCGGTTGGATGCAAAGATGGACTCAGTGTGAGTGGATAAGCCCAGAAACCAGGCTGATCGCAGCGTCAAACGCCACATTTTTACGGGGAGTTTGGGCCAAGGGAGATCGAACCCAGGCAGGTGCGCCTCAGCAAAGGTTTTATCGCACGTATAAGGACGCTCACCGGCCAGATGATTGAGCGATTGCATGCAGCGTGACAAGGAACTGCAAACCAACACACCGGCACTGCTCGCCAGCTCGACGAGATCGGCTGGAAGCTTACGGCAGAGTACATCGGCCTTCTGGTAGCCTTCGACCCACTCCATCATCTCTCGGGGTGACAGCCATTTCGTGCCGGAGTGATCGGGTTTGCCATGGCGTACAAGGGTGATTTGCATGAAGTCTCCGCTCCCGCGGGTGAGTCCGTTCAAAGGCAGGCGATACCTGTGAAGCGATATGACGGCTGCGCTCGCGTTTTATTCCGTAGGGGATAAAAAATAGCTGCCCTGAGTGTCGTCGAGTCATGAAATTGAGCATCAGCACCGGAATGCTCAGAAGTTTTCTGACCGGTCAGGATGGATTGCGTTTGAGTATGTCTTGGGTTACGCATTCGAACTGATGTCGCTCTTGAATGGACATGCAAGTTCGATCGATTCCAGGAAAGTTTTTGAAATATTCCGCTGCTTCAAACGAGTCCGGCCTAACGCCTAACTACATGTTTATTTGCATGTAAAAGTATATATTAAGGGACGCCAAAACGAAACGGTTACCGCTCCGCTATAAAGCAGACTAGATGCCGCCTTGATGAGTATTGCCTCATTTTGGTGCCAGTCACCTGAAACCTAAAAACACTTATAAATCAGCCGCTTCGCTTGTTGTAGGCGGTAGCTGAACAGCTCCTGTACCGCTCGTCTGCACCTGATCGAGACGGTTAAAAAGCAGGAACTCCCTTCAATAACAACCCTCAGAAATTACGAACGCTGACGGAAAACGGTTAGCGAAAACACAAGGCATGACGTCCCAATCCATTAGGAGAAAGACAATGGCAAACAGTAACTCAGGCAACTTTGCAAACGATCGTGAAAAAGCATCTGAAGCTGGAAAGAAAGGTGGTCAGAACAGCGGCGGTAACTTCGCCAATGACCGCGAAAAAGCTTCCGAAGCGGGCCGCAAAGGTGGTCAGAACAGCCACGGCGGTGGTCGTAGCTAATTCCTGAGCCGAACAGGTTTTTACAGTCCGTCCCAATCCGAAAGTAAAGAGGAGCAAGACCATGACTCAGAATTCCAATCCGGGCAACTTTGCCAACGATCGCGAAAAAGCGTCTGAAGCCGGTAAAAAAGGCGGCCAAAACAGTGGCGGTAATTTTGCCAATGATCGTGAAAAGGCTTCCGAAGCAGGCAAGAAAGGTGGTCAGAACAGCCATGGCGGTGGCCGTAGCTGATTGATCACTAAGAGGATGGAGCATGTGACTCCATCCACTCTGAACTGAGATGTTTATCAGTCCAGTCTCAATCCGAAAGAGGAGCAAGACCATGACTCAGAATAGCAATCCAGGCAACTTTGCAAACGATCGTGAAAAAGCGTCCGAAGCCGGCAAGAAAGGCGGACAGAACAGCGGCGGTAATTTCGCCAATGATCGCGAGAAAGCATCCGAAGCAGGTAAGAAAGGCGGTCAGAATAGCCACGGCGGCGGCCGTAGCTAAGTGACCCCAGACAGGCGAAGTCTTGTGCTTCGCTCACCTAGCTGAACTGACACGTTGTATTTCAGTCCAGTCCGAATCCGTATATGAGGAGAAAGACAATGGCAAATAACAACCCAGGCAATTTCGCAAACGATCGTGAGAAAGCATCTGAAGCAGGTCGTAAAGGCGGTCACAACAGCGGCGGTAACTTTGCCAATGACCGTGAAAAGGCTTCCGAAGCGGGCCGCAAAGGCGGTCAGAACAGCCACGGCGGTGGCCGTAGCTAAGTAGTATCAGGGGCAGTGGTGTCAAGCCATTGCCCCATTTCTTCATCCGTCCTGTTCTTGGCCGGATTCAGTTTCTACTTTATACAGCCAGTTATGAGCATCCGTACGGCAGCTCTGTATGGCGTACCGTCTGCCTCCTGTTTTCGCTTACACCACTCCGTTTTCAAGGCGCTGTTACCAAGCAGTTTTGAACAGAATTTAAGCCGCTTCGAGTTATCCACATACCTTTTATTTAATGCACATGGTCTTCGCCATCAGCGTGCTTGTGTATAACTCTGGGCTGGTGAGTGGATGGAGTAATCTTTTCCACAGGCTGATTTTCCTGGGCTTCACGCTCATCCTGTGGATAGCTCAGCGTTCCGTGTGCATGATGGTCTAGTTGTCCACCGCTGTGAGAATGCCCTTCGCTGGAAGCTACTAATACATGATACTGCTGGGCATCCAAGGTTGGCAGTTTTTGCAGGAACGCGACAAGTCCCCAGATATAGTCGTCGCTCATGCTTTTGCCCCAAGCCGGCATACCGGTGGCCTTGACGCCATGCTTGATAATCCAGAACGCCTCTGCCGGATCGGTGATTCCCTGCTGGCTGAGGTTGGGAGGAGGCGGATAAAGGCCTTTGCTCAGCTCCGTCTCATTGATTCCGGGTGCAAGATGGCAGGCGGCACACATCGCATCGTAATTACCCGCGCCGCTGCGAATCAGTGCCTTGCTTTCCAGGTTGGGGACCGTAATCCGTTCGGATCGCACTTCAATGGAGCGATCACGCAACATGACGATCAAGCGGTGTACCGGCTCTACGTGAGGCGTATCCGCTCCTATGTTGATCACACCTGAATAGACTGCCACTGCAATGAGCGCCAGAACGGCAAGCGTCAGCAGCAGGGCAGCCTTCAGGAAGGTCATGGGTTAGAACCACATACGAACACCGGCTACCAGCCGAGCATCGTGAGTATCTTCGCCTTCTTCTTGGGCATAGGATGCCGTCTGACCATGGGTGTTGTTCCATGACACGCCAACATAGGGCGCAAACTGCGGAGTGATTTCGTAGCGCAAGCGCAGACCAAACTCGGTTTCGGAAATCCCGGACCCCGTGCCACGAGCCTCATCGTTCTTGCCGTAGAAGTTGAGCTCGGTATGCGGCTGCAAGATGAGATTGTTGGTCAGCATCATGTCGTACTCGGCCTCTATGCGCAGACCGGTCTGGCTGCCTTCGCCAAGGAAGGCCGTTATTTCCAGATCCAGATCCTTGATGGCTTCGCCCTGGATACCAAACGCTGCCCATGTTTGAGGCGAACCGGGTTTGAAATCCTGCCGGACACCGGCCACCGTTTCCCACCAGGGCGTGATGGCATGTCCCCAGAGTGCCTGAATTTCGGCCTCTTCGGTATGACCGTTGGTACGCTGGCCTTCGGAGCGGAAGTTAAATCGGTTTATATCGCCACCAATCCAACCTTCGGCCTGCCAGTTAAGCGTGCTGCCCTCCTTGGCGTCCTGCCACTCCAGTTGATCGAAGAGCAAATAGCTGTGGATGGCGCTGTCGTGTACGGCATGGCCAGCGAGAGGAGGGAAGGCCGCCTCGCGCATGGCCGCGGTGACAGGCGGGATGGGTGTACGGCTCTGGGATGTGGCCGTGCTGTCTGGAGTAGGGCTGCCGTGCGCCATGCCGTCATGATTCATCGAGTGGGGGTCCATGGAGCCGTGCGACATCCGGCTATGGTCCATCTGCCCATGATCCATGCCACCATGCGCGTGTTGCGCCTGGGTCGGATTTCCCGTGGCGTCAGCCTGGGAGGCCGGATCTGCCGCATGGGCAACAGAGATGCTGCCCAGTACCAGCGCAAACGTACAGGCCGGCAGGCGGGTCGATAATGTGCTCACAGGCCTCTCCTTAAACATCGACAATAACTTCGCGGAACATGCCGGTTTCCATGTGGAAAAGCATGTGACAATGGTAGGCCCAGCGGCCTAGTGCATCGGCTGTTACGCGGTAACTGCGCTTCGAGCCGGGCGGCATGTCGATGGTGTGTTTGCGGACCATAAAGCGGCCGTGTTCGTCTTCCAGGTCACTCCACATGCCGTGCAGGTGGATGGGGTGCATCATCATGGTGTCGTTGACCAGCACGATACGAACCCGCTCGCCGTAAGTAAGCCTAATGGGCTCGGCATCCGAGAATTTCATCCCGTCGAATGACCAGGCAAAGCGCTCCATATGCCCCGTCAGGTGCAGCTCCAGGGTGCGGGTTGGCTCACGGCCATCCGGGTCGGGAAAGGTACTTTTGAGATCGGCATAGGTGAGAACACGGCGGCCGTTGTCCCGCAGGCCCATTCCGGGGTCGTCCAGTTTGGGGGCAGGCATCATGGTCTGCATGTCTACCAGTGGATTGCCGTCTTCGCTAGCCGGGTGCGTCTGCATGGCTCCGGTGTCATGCCCGCCGTGTGGTGTGCCATGGTTCATGGCGCTGTGATCCATGCCGTGACTGCCGTGATCCATCCCTGCGTGGCCCTGGGACGACGGTGCGCTGTGGTCGCCGTGACCCATGTCCGCCATGCTTACCAGCGGGCGCGGGTCCATGTCCGGTACCGGTGCGTTAAGGCCTTCGCGAAGGGCCAGCGTGCCGCGGGCATAACCGGTGCGGTCCAGGGACTGGGCGAAAATCGTGTAGGCCTGCTGGTCGGACGGCTCGACGATGACGTCATAGGTCTCCGCCACCGCGATACGGAATTCGTCTACGCTGACCGGCTCGATGGGTTGGCCATCTGCCGCCACGACTGTCATCTTCAGACCGGGAATGCGCACATCGAAATAGGACATGGCCGACCCATTGATGAAGCGCAGCCGAATCTTTTCCCCAGGCTTGAAAAGGCCGGTCCAGTTGCCGTCAGGCGCTGCCCCGTTCATGAGATAGGTGTAGGTAGCGCCTGTCACATCAGCCAGATCGGTAGGCGTCATCCGCATCTCGGCCCACATTGCGCGGTCCTTTACCGTGGCGGACCAGCCTTTCTCGCTCACATCGTTGACGAAGTCGACCACGGTGCGCTGGTTGTTGTTGTAGTAATCGGCCTGCTTCTTGAGCGTCGAGAGGATGTGCTCGGGCTTTTCATCGCTCCAGTCCGTCAGCATCACTACATAATCACGGTCATAGGCAAAGGCCTCCGGTTCACGCGGCTCGATGATCAGCGGGCCATAGCCCCCCCGCTGCTCCTGAAAGCCCGAGTGGCTGTGATACCAGTACGTGCCGTGCTGCTGGACCTTGAAGCGGTACTCGTACAGACCGTCAGGTGCGATGCCGCTAAAGCTCAGCCCAGGTACGCCATCCATCGTGGCCGGCAGGATGATGCCGTGCCAGTGGATTGAGGTGGCCTCATCGAGTTGGTTGCGAACGCGCAGCGTAACGGTATCCCCTTCGCGCCAGCGCAGAAGCGGGCCGGGCAGGCTGCCATTGATGGTCAGGGCGGTGCGCTTGGCGCCGGTGATGGTGACGGGCGTTTCGCCAATGACCAGATCGAATTCGGTGCCGGACAGCACGGTGGGTTGTCCTGGGCTGGTCAATGCCCAAACGGGGGTTCGCCAGAGGCCTAGGCCGCTCAGCAGACTGCCTGCTGCCAAGCCTTTTACGAACGTACGCCTCGATGTAGTGGATGCCATGCAGTTGTTATCCCGTCGGTGGGCCGTTAGGGCCTTGTTCTTTTCACATAATCCGTTTCGGCTGAGGCGTATAAACCGCTTCGCCGCTGCCTGTGGACGTTGCATAGACTGCCGATATGGCTGAGCGCTCCGTAACATCCGGAAATATTTAGCCGCCCTCTAGCCGATGCCGTATCGATAGCCTGAGGGGATGACAGTAGCGGAGCCAGGAGATGGTGGAAACAGGCAGAGCGCATGGCTGAGCTGACGGTATATGTCGGGTTGTTTCTGGTTGCTCTGGCGGCTGCTACCTTGTTGCCAGCCCAGTCCGAGGCAGCGCTGGCCGCGTTGTTATTACAGGGCAGTTATTCCGTGCCCTTGTTACTCTTGGCGGCGATTCTCGGTAATACGCTGGGCTCGGTGATGAACTGGTTTCTGGGGCGCTCAATCGAACACTTTCGGAGCCGTCGCTGGTTCCCTGTTTCGCCCCGTCAACTCGAACGCGCGCAACGAGGGTATCACCGCTACGGACGTTGGTCGCTGCTACTGAGCTGGGTACCGGTCATTGGCGATCCGCTGACGCTGGTAGCAGGCGTTATGCGCGAACCGCTGCCCGTTTTTATCCTGCTTGTCGGCTTCGCCAAGACGGCGCGTTATCTGGCCGTCTCGGCCCTAGTCCTTGGCTGGTACTGAGCGGACCGCGTGTCACCGCGGCTGCCATCACTGACAATCCTCGAAAAGCGCGCTTAACTCTGGGTAGCCCATTGTTTTTCCGCAGGCGATTCGACGTTCTCATGGTAGAGCAGACCCCGCATATGCCGCTCGAAGGCCCAGGTGAGCGCAACCGCTGCGCAGGCCAGACCCAGAGCCATTCCCCACCAGACGCCACGGGCATCAAAGCTTAATACCAGCCCTAAGAGCCAGGCTGAGACAATTCCCACACAGCAGTAGCAAGCCAGGCCGATCAGCATGGCTTGGCGAGCCTGCCGGATACCCCGCAGCGCGCCCGAGGCGATGCCCTGGATACCATCGAAGAACTCAAACCAGGCGGCGATCGCCAGCAGGCTTACGGCCAATGCCATAACGGTGCGGCCGGCAGGGTCGTCCCGATCAATGAACAGACCGACCAGGGTCTCCGGCATGAGCCAGAATGCAATGGCGACGGCCAGCATGCAGGTGGCGCCAATGGTAATGCCGATACGGCCAGCCAGACGTGATTCCGCAAACCGGCCCGCGCCAAAGTGCAGCCCGACCCGCAGGCTGGAGGCATAAGCCAACCCCACCGGGATCATGAAGGCAACGTACACTAGCTGATTGGCGATCTGGTGCGCGGCGAGCTGAGTGCTTCCCAGCGCGCCCATGCACAGGGCAGCGGCGGCAAACAGGGCGGTCTCGACGGCATAGGTGCCGCCGATGGGCAGGCCCAGGCGCAGGGTTTCGCTGATAGCGCCCCGGTTGAGGCTGAGCAGTTTCCGCGCGATCGGGTAGGCTGCATAGGCACTGCGTGCCCGGATGGTCAGCGCCATGGCCAGCGCCATGACTGTCATGACCAGCGCCGTGATCAGGCCGATACCCTTCAAACCAAGAAACGGCAGACCCATCCAGCCTTCGATAAAGGCCAGATTGAGCACCAGATTGGCCAGTGCGCCGCCAATAGCAATCGACATCACCGGCCCAGGGCGGCCGATACCGCTGGTAAAGCCGCGCAGGGACATGAACACCAGATAGCCGGGCAGGGCAAAGCTTACGGCGTGGATAAAGCCCATGGCTTCGCCTGTTGTCGCCGGAGCCTGCCCCAGGGCCAGCAGCGCAGGCTCCAGACTCCAGAGAATAAGTCCGGCGATCAATGCAAGGCCCAGGGCGATCCAGACGCCCGCGCAGGCGACATCCGTTACACCCTCGGTATCGTCTTGACCGTGCCGGATGGCCGCCAGATTACCGACCGCGGCGATGATCCCCACGCAAACCACCGTCACGAAGGAATAAGTGGCGGCCCCTAGTCCTCCACTGGCCAGCGCCTCGGGGCCGAGGCGGCCCATCATGACCGTGTCGGTAAAGACCATGGCCACGTAGGCCAGCTGGGCGGTAATCAGTGGAACGGCCAGACGAGCCAACGCGGACAGTTCGGTACGTAGCAGGGTCATGAATGAGTCAAACTCACAAAGGCAGAGAAGACGTCTGCCAGACAGGCAGAAAGGCAGGGTTATTGTGGGTACACTTGGGCTGTCCCACAAACCGAAAATAAACCTGTCTGCCATGAGTTTTAATCATGTCTGAGTCGACTCGTCTTCCTCCGCTTTATGCCTTGCGAGCCTTTGAGTCGGCGGCCCGGCATTCGTCTTTCACGCGTGCCGCGCAGGAGCTTTCACTGACCCAGAGCGCCGTAAGCCGACATATCCGCACCCTGGAGGCCCATTTTGGGTGTCGACTGTTCGAGCGCTCGGGACGTCAGCTGATCCTTACGGAACCAGCCAAGCTGTTGCTGCCAGGCATCAGCGAAGGTTTCGAGGCATTGGGCCGGGCGTGCTCCGTGCTGTCGGTGGACGAAGGTACGCTCCGGCTCAAGGCGCCTTCCACATTGTCCCTGCGCTGGTTGCTGGCTCGGCTGTCCCGCTTTCGGCAGGCGAATGAGGGGATCGAAGTGCAGCTGACCAGTGCCTGGATGGACAGTGATCATGTCGACTTCATCCACGAACCCTTCGATTGTGCGGTGCTGCTGAGCCACGGTCGTTTCCCTGAAGAGTGGGAAAGCACCTTGTTGTTTCAGGAATGGCTGATTCCGGTTTGCTCACCCGAAGCCGCAGCGGAGGGACCCTGGGATATACAGCGGTTGCGGGAGACCGAGCTGCTGCATCCCACGCCCGATCGTCGCGATTGGCGTCGCTGGCTTCAAGCTATGGCGCTGTCGGACGACATACCGATCAGAGGCGGACAGGTATTCGATACGTTGGAGCTTGGAATGGCGGCCGCTGCCCGTGGGTATGGGGTATCCATTGGAGATCTGGTAATGGTCTCGGAGGATCTTCAACTGGGGCGGACGGCGCTCCCCTGGCCTACAGCGGTGGCGAGTGGTGAGGCGTATTACCTGGTATGGCCCAAGGCTCGACGCAACCCGAAGCGTTTCTCCCTGCTGAGGGATTTTCTTCTGGCTGAGGTTAACGCCATGACCTTACCTGATGTGACCTACCACTCATAAGGAACATCCCGACGCCCATCGTGCTGATGGATCAAGTTGTCTTACATCCCGCCGATAATCAAACGACCGACTTAGAAGATTCGCCCCGAAGAGGGCCTTGCGTGTACAGCATCTCAGGTCGTCAAAAGCCAACCTAACGCGAATGCCAGTCGGGGAATGCTGGTGTTCTTGAGGAGAATACCCCCATGTCGGGACGTCGTTTCGGTATCGCCGGGCAGCTTGCGCTTGCTCTGACGGTCATATTGGTTGTGGTTATCACAGGAAGTGGATTGTTTGCGTTGCGCTCCCTGAGTGTTTCCACTGAGGAAAGTCACCATCATCACCTCTCTGGTGAGGCCCAGCTTTTAGCCAACCAGCTCAATACGTTTCACGATACGCTGAAAATCAGTACAGAACGTCTAGCCGGTGTGTTTGAGCGACGTTTCGGTGCAGGCCTTGCGCGTGATCCCAGCGAGCGAGTATCCGTGGGTGGAACGTCGACACCTGTACTAATGCTCCAAGGCCAGCCGCTGAACAATGATTTCACCTCGGTTGACGAATTCACTGCACTGACTAGCGGTGCGGCAACTGTCTTTGTGCGTGATGGCAACGAGTTCATCCGTGTAACGACGTCTGTCAAGAAAGAAGACGGCACGCGTGCCATTGGTACACAACTTGACCATAAGCATCCCGCTTACGACAAGCTGCTTAATGGACAGCCTTACGTGGGGCGCGCCGTATTGTTCGGTCGTAACTTCATGAACCAGTACACGCCCGTACGTGATGCTTCCGGTCAGGTCATCGCGGTGCTGTATGTCGGTTTTGATTACACTGATGCGCAGAAAAAGCAGTTCGCCAGCCTGTCAGCCTTTCGAATTGGTCGAGAAGGTTCTCTGGCCATTCTGGACGAGCAGAACAAATGGTTGATTACCCCGGCAGGCACTACCAAGCCTGACGCTGCGCTTGCGGCATTGAGCATGGATAAGGGTGGTGACTTCATCGAATGGGAAGATGACAAGCAGGCGTTCCAGAGTGTTCTTGTTTCGGTCCCGGGCGATACCTGGAAAGTAGTAGCGACTGTTCCTGTCGCTGAAGAACAGGAATTGCTCTGGAACGTAGGCCTTAAATTGGCGTTTGGTAGTGTACTGGCACTGGTTCTCGCTATTCTGGCTTCTGTACTGATGCTACGCCACAAGCTGAAACCGCTGGGGCACCTCGTCAAGCAGGCCCAGGCTCTGGGCGAAGGCCAGCTGAGCGTTCGTCTGAAGGTCGAAAGCCACGATGAAATCGGCCAGCTCTCCCATAGCTTCAACCAGATGGCCGAAGCCCTGTCGAACACAGTAGATCGCGTACGTCATTCATCTCACGATGTGACCACTCGCTCCGATCAGCTGAGCACCCTGTCCGGTGCTACGCAGCGCCGGTCGGCTGAACAGTCTTCCCAGATCGACAGCATGGCGAGCGCGGTGGAAGAGTTCAGCGCCACCGCGCAGAACATTGCCGACAGCATGCGCAAGACCGAGCAGCTGACCAACGAAAACGCCGCCGAAACCCGTAACGGTACGGCCTCCATGCGTGCTGCCTCAAAAGCGCTGGAGCAGATCGCCCAGTCGCTGGGCACGACAGCTACGGTGGTCAATAACCTGGGCGAGCGTTCCCAGCAGATTGGTGGGATCATCAGCGTGATCAGTGGCATCGCCGAGCAGACCAACCTGTTGGCGCTCAACGCCGCCATCGAGGCTGCGCGAGCGGGTGAGCAGGGCCGTGGCTTTGCCGTGGTGGCTGACGAGGTTCGCAGCCTGGCCGGCCGCACCAGTCAGGCAACGCGTGAAATCTCCGAGATGATCGGTTCAGTGCAGGAAGAAACCAACCGCGCCATGAGCTCTATCGATGAAGGCAACCGCCTGATGCAGCAAGGTTTGTCGCTTAACGGTGACGTTGCCCAGGCCCTGCAGCGTATTGAAGCGCAGATCGATCAGGCTGTGGAGCAGTTCACCAGCATTGCCCAGGCCACCCAGGAGCAGAGCAGCACGGCGACTGCCCTGAGCCGCAACATCCAGACCATTGCCGTCGATAACGCCTCCCAGCGTGAAGCGGCGGAAGAGCTGGCCAGCACGGCCTATGAGCTCAAGCGTCTGGCAGAAGAGCTGAGCCATGAGGTAAATCGCTTCAGCTGATCGATGCGGTAGCAGGCACAAAAAAGCCGGTGCAGAGGCACCGGCTTTTTTATGGGTAACGATCAGCGAACGATATGCAGGAAGTGCATGTGACGCTCGTATTGATCCAGGATGTCGCCAATCACGTCGTCCCGGCTCCAGCCCATCACATCGTAGTCCTGGCCGCCTTCCTTCAAGTGCACATCGGCACGGAAGTATTTGCGATCCTCGCGCTCGTTCTGGTCGCTCTGTGTGTCCCCCATGACAAAGCTCGGCATGGCATACGCGCGCGGGCGAACCTCATACACGAACTCAGGGTTCTCCTCAGGGCCGACCTCAATACGTACCCGGCCATCGTCGCCATCCTTTACGCTAACCAGATAGCTCTGCTTACGCAGCTCTTCAGCAACAGATTCACACGCAGGCTTAACCACTTCCCCGATGAAGCGCACCACGTGGGTACGACGCGGGAACATGGCCAGATTACGTAGGCGACGCTGCCAGCCACCGGCTGAACGAGGCGCAGGGCGGGAGATGTTCAGCGCCTGGTAGCGGATACCCCGTTTGGTGGCATCGAGCTTGAGCGCCTTGAGTAGGCCCCACATCGAACAGAGCAGTGCGATGGTAAAGGGTAGCGCCGTGGCAATCGTGGCTGTTTGCAGGGCCTTGAGACCATCGGCCAAGAGCAGCGCAATCGCCACGACGCCCATGGAGGCCGCCCAGAAGACTCGTTGCCAGACCGGCGTCTTGTCCATGCCGCCGGAGGCGAGCATGTCGACCACCATCGCGCCTGAGTCCGCCGATGTTACGAAGAACACCACAACCATGATGATGGCTACCATGGAAATAGCCGACGCAAAGGGGAAATGCTCGAGGAAGGCAAACAACGCCAGGGAGCTGTCTTTGTTCACGGCATCGCCTAGTGACGTAATGCCCTGCCAGGAGATCATGTGAATGGCGGTATCACCAAATACGGTCATCCAGAACAGCGTAAAGCCGGCCGGTACCAGCAGCACCCCGGAGACAAACTCGCGGATCGTGCGGCCGCGGGAGATGCGGGCAATGAACAGGCCGACGAAAGGCGACCATGCCAGCCACCAGCCCCAGTAGAACAGCGTCCAGCCGCCGATCCAGTCGTTGGGCTTATAGGCATAGAGGTTAAAGGTACGGCTGACAATCTCGGTCAGGTAGCCACCGGTATTCTGCACAAAGGTTTGCAGAATGAACACGGTGGGCCCCAGGACCAGCACCATCAGGAGCAGCAGCACGGCCAATCCCAGGTTCAGCTCCGACAGGCGACGAACCCCCTTGTCCAGGCCGGTAACCACCGATAGGGTCGCCAGGGCCGTAGTCGCAATGATCAGGCCGATCTGCACCGGTACCGACACTTCCAGGCCAAACAGGTAGTTGAGACCGGTGTTGATCTGTGCGACCCCAAAGCCCAGTGATGTTGCCACCCCCAGGACGGTACCTAGGATGGCGAAGATATCCACGGCATGGCCGATCGGCCCGTAGATACGCTCGCCAATGAGGGGATACAGGGCCGAGCGCAGGGTCAGCGGAAGCCCGTGACGGAAGCTGAAGTACGCCAGGATCAGCGCCACGATGGCGTAGATGGCCCAGGCATGCAGGCCCCAGTGGAAGAAGGTGATGATCAACGCCTCACGGGCGGCCTCCACCGTGCCAGACTGGCCAGTGGGCGGCGACAGGAAGTGCATGACCGGCTCGGCCACGCCAAAGAACATCAGGCCGATCCCCATGCCCGCCGAAAACAGCATGGCAAACCAGGTCGTGCTGCTGTAGTCCGGCTCGCTGTGGTCCGGGCCGAGCTTGATGTCGCCATAACGGCTGACGCCCAGAAAGACTACGGTCAAGAGGATCAGCGCCACCGCCAGAATGTAGAACCAGCTGACGTTCGTAATAATCCAGGATTGAATGAGACCAAAGACGTTTTGCGCGCTCGCGTGAAAGGCACTGGCATAGATGACCAGGATAAGAATGAGCAAGGTCGAGCCCCAGAAAACCGGGGGATTGAGGGTACGGGTAGGTGGTGATTGGCTTTCGGTGGCCATCAGGCACTTTCTCCTTTTCTGTCGGCGCCAAGGTGGCTGCAAAGGAGTGCCTAGCCGACCCGCTCCGAGGGTCGGCATTGAAACACGAGGTGGTTGTCGCTCAGGTCACCTCAGGCACTCGCGGGTCTGTACTGCAATGCTTCAGCCAGATGAGACCGCAAAATCTGCGGCTCTGCTGCAAGATCGGCTAACGTACGTGCCACCTTGATCACTCGGTGCAGGGCGCGCAGGGACAGCCCCAGCCGTTCACCTGCGCTCTCGATCCACCGCTGGTCGTCTACCGTCAATGCACAGTGTTGGTGCAAGGCACGCAAATCCAGAAAGGCATTCGCCACCCCTTGGCGAGCCAGTTGCCGCTCACGGGCGGCGGCGACCTGTTCGGCAGCCTGTTGCGTTGTAAGGCGGCCGGAATCGTTCTTGGTGTCAGGGCCGCCCAGACGCACACTTTCCCGGGCGACAGTGATATGCATGTCGATCCGGTCCAGCAGTGGACCGGAAAGTTTACCACGATAACGTTGTACCTGGTCGGGCGAGCAACGGCAGCGGCCGGCCGGATCACCCAGATAGCCGCATGGGCAGGGGTTCATGGCGGCGACCAGCTGGAAGCGGGCCGGAAAGCGGACACGGTCCCGGGCGCGGGAAATCACAATCTCGCCGCTTTCCAGCGGCTCGCGCAGAACCTCTAGCACCTTGCGGTCAAATTCGGGCAGCTCGTCCAGAAACAGCACGCCTTGATGCGCCAGAGTGATCTCGCCCGGGCGAGGGCGACTACCGCCACCCACCAGGGCGGGGCCCGAGGCCGAGTGATGCGGCTGCCGGAATGGCCGCTGCGGCCAGTGAGCCATGGGGGTATGGCTGGCGACCGAGTGAATCGCGGCCACTTCCAGGGCTTCGAACTCATTCAGAGGCGGCAGCAGACCGGGCAGGCGGCTGGCCAATAGGGTTTTCCCGGTCCCGGGTGGGCCTGCCAGCAAGAGGTTGTGCGAGCCTGCCGCTGCAACCACCAGAGCGCGTTTGGCAGCCACTTGGCCCTGCACGTCAACAAGGTCGGGATAGGGTTGCTCCTGCCGTCTCAGGCCCTGGGCCTCGTACGGCGTAAGGGGCGTCTGCCCGGTAAAGTGCGCTGCGATCTCCAGCAGATGGCCCACCGCGATGACCTTGAGCCCGCCAGCCAGGCTGGCTTCCTCAGCGTTTTCGTGGGGCACGATCAGTGTGCGTCCGGCTTCCCGTGCGGCAAGCGCTGCGGGTAATACGCCCTGGACGGGGCGCAGTGCACCAGAGAGCGCCAGCTCACCCAGGCATTCGATATCGGCCAGGGCATCCGCGGGTAACTGCGCACTGGCCGCCAGAATGCCAAGGGCAATGGCCAGATCGAAGCGGCCACCATCCTTGGGCAGGTCGGCAGGAGCAAGATTTAGGGTGATGCGGCGTGCCGGAAAGTCGAAGCCTGAATTGAGGATGGCGCTACGCACGCGATCCTTACTCTCCTTGACAGCGGTTTCCGGCAGGCCGACCAGGGTTAATGCTGGCAGACCGTTGGCCAGATGCGCTTCTACAGTGACGCAGGGGGCTTCCACGCCTACCTGGGCGCGGCTACAAACGATGGCGAGGGACATGATCACTCCTTGATCAGTGTCCCGCCGGCCGGGTTATTCGGCGGTCGGCGGGGTGGGTTCCGTTTTGTTGTTCTGGAAAGCCATTTTGGCTGATGTCGGTATGTCCTGTGCAGGCTGGGCGGCAGCAACAGGCTCTTTGCCCTGGCCTTCCAATTCGGCCAGGCGAGCTTCCAAGGCCTCAAGGCGAGCGCGGGTGCGTTCAAGGACCAGCATCTGGGTGTCGAATTCTTCACGGCTAACCAGATCGAGCTTGCTGAATCCGCTCTGCATCAGAGCCTTGAACTGGTTTTCGATATCGGCACGGGGCGAGCCTTCTCCGAACAGGCGGCTGGCTTGTTGGGTCAGGGAGTCGAGTAGCGCTTTGGGTGGGAACATACGCTTCATCCATTAAAAAGTGTTTGGACCAGTGTATCACGCTCCTTTCCAGCGCTAGGATGCCGGGCATCTGCACATTTTTTGGGCGCCTCTTCCGGGCACTGTGCGCCAGGATGGTGCGATCTGCTGTGAAATGGACACTATCTTATCCAACCGAAGCGCATAGAGGCGTTGCGCCATGCGGCTTTGCACGAAATGGCAAGGTTTCTGCTTTAGCCGTTATGACAGAGGCATCACGCACCAGGGATGCGGAAGCGAAGCGGTGATTGCTTCGTAGGCGGGCGAGGGTGGCGGCGAACCGTTTTAGAGCGGGGCGACGTTACAAAGCCACAGACTGCGCTTAGACTTGAGACGGGGTTCGTTCCTGGGGCAAGTCCACTTTTCGGGAGAAGTTCATGAAACTAGTCACCGCCATCATCAAGCCGTTCAAGCTCGACGACGTCCGCGAGTCGTTGTCCGAGATCGGCGTTCAAGGCATCACCGTCACCGAGGTCAAGGGTTTCGGTCGCCAGAAGGGGCACACGGAGCTATACCGTGGCGCCGAGTACGTTGTCGATTTCCTGCCCAAGGTGAAGATCGACGTCGCCATTGCCGATGACCAGCTCGATCGTGTCATCGAGGCCATTACCAAGGCAGCCAACACCGGCAAGATCGGTGACGGCAAGATTTTCGTTGTAAATCTGGAACAAGCCATCCGCATCCGGACCGGCGAAACCGATACCGACGCTATTTAAAAAACACCGTACTCCATACCCCCAAAGCCCCAGGAGAACATCATGACTCTGCGCAAGTACGCAGGGCTAGGAGCCCTTTTGTCCCTCGCTATGCCGAGCCTTGCCATGGCTCAGGAAGCAGCAGCGGAGCCGACGTTGAATAGCGGCGATACGGCATGGATGCTGGTGTCTACAGCACTCGTGCTTTTCATGACCATTCCGGGTCTGGCGCTGTTTTATGGCGGCATGGTTCGTGCCAAGAACATCCTGTCGGTAATGATGCAGTGTTTCGCCATTACCGGCCTGATCAGTATTCTCTGGATGATCTACGGTTATAGCCTTGCCTTCGATACCACAGGCATGGAAAAAGGCGTAACCAATTTCAATTCCTTTATTGGCGGTTTCGGCAAGGCCTTCCTGAGTTCCATTACCCATGATGGGCTGACAGGACCGGCTGCGCTGTTCCCCGAAAGTATTTTCGTCACCTTTCAGATGACCTTTGCGATCATCACCCCGGCGCTGATCGTGGGTGCATTCGCCGAGCGCATGAAGTTCTCTGCCATGCTGGTCTTTACCGGTGTGTGGTTCACCTTGGTCTATGCACCGATCGCCCACATGGTGTGGAGCGGTGACGGTGGCCTGATGTGGGATTGGGGCGTGCTGGATTTTGCTGGTGGCACCGTGGTTCACATCAACGCCGGTATTGCTGGTCTCGTGGCTGCCCTGGTGCTGGGCAAGCGCAAGGGCTATCCGACCACCCCGATGGCACCGCACAACCTGGGGTATACCTTGGTCGGTGCTGCCATGCTGTGGGTGGGCTGGTTCGGTTTCAACGCAGGCTCCGCCGTTGCGGCAAACGGCACTGCCGGCATGGCGATGCTGGTTACCCAGATCGCAACCGCCTCGGCAGCTCTGGCCTGGATGTTTGCTGAATGGATCACCCACGGTAAGCCCAGCGCCCTGGGGATCGCCTCGGGTGTGGTTGCCGGTCTGGTGGCCATTACTCCGGCTGCCGGTACAGTCGGCCCGATGGGTGCGCTGATCATCGGTGCGGTCGCGGGTGTGATCTGTTTCTTCTGCGCCACCAGCCTCAAGCGCAAGATTGGGTATGACGATTCCCTGGACGCCTTTGGTGTGCATGGTGTCGGCGGTATCGTGGGCGCGCTGCTGACCGGTATCTTCGCAGCACCGGCTCTGGGCGGCTTCGGCACCGTGACCGATATTGGCGGCCAGCTGTGGATTCAGCTCAAGGGCGTGCTGTTCACACTGGTGTATACCGGCATCCTGACCTTCGTCATCCTGAAGGTGATCGACATGGTCATGGGCCTGCGTGTCAGCGATGAGGAAGAGACCGTGGGTCTGGACCTGACGCTGCACAACGAGCGTGGTTACAATATGTAATAGCGAGCCGGCTACCGTTTATCGGTCAAAAAAGGGCGCCTTCGGGCGCTCTTTTCGTATGCGCGAAAGAAAGTCATTTTTCGTGCGTTATTGCCCGGAACACCGGCTCGCAGCCCCGGTCTGAACGTCAGCTTTAAAGAGCCTCTTTGTTTTTTCGAAAGCCGCGCTAGAATGCGCGCCCAGCAAGCCTAGGAGTCCGCCATGTGGCATCAGCGACAGATCACGCTGCGCGCCCGAAGCCGTGGATTCCATCTCATCACGGATGAGGTGGAATCGGCTTTGCCCGAACTGAAAAGCTGTCAGATCGGGCTGCTGAACCTGTGGCTGCAGCACACGTCGGCTTCATTGACGATCAATGAAAATGCCGACAGTGCGGTGCGTCGCGATTTCGAGCGGTTCTTCAACCAGCTCGTGCCGCAGAACGTGCCAGGGTACGAACACGATTACGAAGGGCCGGACGATCTACCGGCGCACTTCAAGAGCAGCCTTCTGGGCTGCAGCCTGACCATACCCGTGCAGGCCGGAAGGCTGGCGCTAGGGACGTGGCAGGGGATTTACCTGGGTGAGCACCGCGACCATGGCGGCGCTCGTCGGATAATGGCTACCTTGCAAGGTATGCCAGCATGAATTTTTCTTGAGCAGCCACGTCAAACTCGCGGCTGGTCAATAACTAACCTGGTTTTCGAGGGTTTTTTATGAGTGATGAAGAGCTGGAACAGGACGATATCGAGTCCACTGACGATGACGATACCGAGGACTTTGCTGCGGCCGCAGACGAGCCCGATGTAGAAGTCGACGACAGTGCCGAGGCGGAAGAACCTGCTGCAGGCAAAGGGAAGAAGAAAAAAGAAGCCGAGCCCGAGGAGTTGCCCTCCATCGAGGCCAAGCAGAAGGAGCGTGATGCGCTCGCCAAGGCCATGGAAGAGTTTCTGGCCCGTGGCGGTAAAGTGCAGGAGATCGACGCGAATGTTGTTGCTGACCCGCCTAAAAAGCCTGACAGCAAGTACGGCAGCCGCCCGATATGATTTTAAAACCCGCCTGTATGGCGGGTTTTTTATGGGTGGCGGATTCTGGCGTGGACATTATCCTGTGCAGTCCATCTGCAGGAAGACTTCATACCGATGACCTCAACCCCAACCCTTCAGGCGCGCTGGCAGAGCCTGCGTGACCTTGCCTCCAGTGCCATTGTCCAGGAGCGCGCCCTGGAGCCCTGGCTGACCGAATCCATTCTGGAGCAGAAAGCGCTGGGGAGTGCCCTGGCATTTCGCCTGAGCCGAACGCTTACCGTCGATGCGGTGCAGCGGCAGACGCTGCACGCGCGTTTCGTGAGCGTGCAGCAGGAGCATCCTGCGCTGATCGAGAGCGCCTGGGCTGACCTTGAGGCCACGGTCACACGCGATCCTGCCTTCGATACCCCGTTGGAGGTTTTCCTGTTTTCCAAGGGCTTCCTGGCGATCCAGGCCTACCGCCTCGGACACCGGCTCTGGCTCGACGGGAACCGCATGCTGCCGCTTTATATCCAGGCTCGCTGTAACGAGATGCTGGCTGTAGACATCCATCCGGCCAGCCGCATTGGGCAGGGCATCATGCTCGACCATGGTACGGGTATCGTGATTGGCGAGACGGCGGTGGTCGAGGATGACGTGTCCATTCTGCAGGCGGTCACCCTCGGCGGGACGGGCAAGGAGTGTGGTGACCGGCATCCCAAGGTGCGACGTGGTGTGATGATCGGCGCCGGCGCGAAGATTCTGGGCAACATCGAAATTGGCGAAGGAGCCAAAGTTGGGGCGGGCAGCATCGTGCTCAAGCCGGTCGCACCGCATACCACCGTGGTCGGCAACCCGGCCCGACCGGTTGGCACGCCACGCCACGAACAACCGGCACTGGTGATGGATCAGTCGTTCGATCAGGACTGATCCACCGTGTCGGTTAGTTCCAGCGCTCCAATACCGCAGGGAGCTCGTTGAGGCTGCGGATCTCGGCATCCGGCGCATTTTCACTGGACCAGGGCTTGCCTGTAGGGTTGAACCAGATGGCCCGTAGCCCGGCCTGCTGAGCGCCCTGGATGTCATCGACAGGGTTATCGCCTACGTGCACCGCCGCATCGGCGGTCACGCCTGCCCGGCGTAGCGCTTCGTTGAAGGGATGCGGGTCGGGCTTGCCGATACCCAGCTCTTCTGCGCATAGGGCAAAACGGAAATAGTCAGCCAGGCCGATCTCGTGAACATCAGCATTGCCATTGGTCAGTACGCCCAGGTCATAGCGCAGCGATAGCTGTTCCAGCGTCTCGTGCACGTCCTCGTACAGGGTGACCTGCTGACGAGCAGCCAGGTAGATGGCGAAACCGGCTTCGGCCAGCTGCCCGACCTCAGGTTCTTCGTAACCGGCATCCTGCAAGGCCCCATGAATGACGCGGCGGCGCAGTTCGCTGACGCGGTGCCGGAGGCCGGGGTCGCGCTCCAGGAGCCGATCCCTGATCTGCCACAGGTGCTCAACCGGGACCGGTCCCAGCCGTGATGCCTCGGTTTCCATCCAGGTACGAAGCGCATCTTCGGCGCTGTGGATGACCGGGGCTATATCCCAGAGGGTGTCATCGAGATCGAAGGTAATCAGGCGGATAGTCATGTGGATTCTGTTTTTCGCTTGGCACGTGGATGGGCATCATCATAGACCTGTGCCAGGTGCTGGAAATCCAGATGGGTATAGATCTGGGTCGTGGCGATGTCCGCGTGGCCCAGCAACTCCTGTACGGCGCGCAGGTCACGGGAAGTTTCCAGCATATGACTGGCAAAGCTATGGCGCAGCATGTGCGGGTGCAGGTGCTGGCCCAGTTCGCGTACGCCCGCTTCACGGACGCGCAGCTGAATCGCTCTTGGCGTGAGGCGTCGGCCGCTCTGACCGATGAACACGGCATCATCCTGGGCGGCCAGGACACGTTGCGGCAGCCAGCGTTCCATAGCCTCTCGCGCCTTGCTGCCCACCGGGACGATACGCCGCTTGTTGCCCTTGCCGCGAACGCTGATCAGGCCATCTTTAAGGTCCAGATCGACAATATCCAGCCCGACCAGCTCGGACAGGCGCAGACCAGAGGAATAGAAGAGTTCAAGCATCGCCTGGTCGCGCAGGGCAATGAAGTCATCCTCCACAGCGCCATCCAGGAGCTGTGTGGTGCGGTCCACGTCGAGGTTCTTGGGTAGCTGTTTCTGGCCTTTGGGTGCACTGACACCATTGGCGGGGTCATGCTGGCAGACTCCCTCGCGAATGAGGTACTGATAAAAGCCCCGGATGGCCGAGAGCAGACGAGAAAGGCTGCGGCTGGACTGGCCTTTGCGGTGCAGCTGAACGATGAGGGCGCGCAGCCGGCGGGCGTCAAGGTTGTTCCAGTCGGTGAGCTGTTCTTCGTGGCAGAATGCCAGGAGTTTCAGCAGGTCACGGCGGTAGCCGTCAAGGGTATGGACCGACACCTGACGCTCGCTGCGTAGGTGTTGGCAGTAAGCGTCGAGGCGTTCTTCCATGTCAGCGTACCGAGCGAAGAGGAGTGGGAAAGCGCAGCAGGGCGCGAGACAGCACTTCCGCCACATGGGTTAGAAATACCGTGCCTAGCGAGCTCTTGTAATGCTGTGGATCAGGACTTCCAATGGCAAGTACGCCATGCATGCCTTGGTGAATCAAGGGTGCAACCGCGGCCGATCCAACCTCGTCCTGCGCGGCTTCGCCAAACAGAAACTTCAGCTCATGTGAGCGCAACGCCCCGCTGACCGCCTTGCCGCCTGACAGCAGTCCACCAATACACTGGTGCGCCTCGGCGCTGGTTACGCTGCGGCCTACCGGCAAGGGCGATTCGTGGAACAGAATCAGCCCTACATAAGGCACCTTGAACTCATGGCGCAAACTGTCTTCGACTGTGCTGATCACATCTTCCAATGTATTGGCATCCATGAGATCAAGCACGAGACGGCGGGTTTTATCGAACAAGCGGTCGTTATCGCGGGCCACATCCATCAGATGCGCCAGCCGATGACGCATCTCGACGTTGCGGTCGCGCAGCAGACCCAGCTGGCGCTCCACAAGGGAGACCGCCGTGCCGCGCTGGTGTGGAATGCGCATCTCGGCCAGCAGGTCCTCGCGGTCTGCAAAGAAGTCCGGATGCTGTTCCAGCCAGGCCGCAACCTGATCGGCATCCAGCGGGGGCGTTTGGTCTGTCATAAACGTACCTGGCCTTCGTATACACGGACGGCGGGTCCTGTCATGAGCACCGGCTTGCCGGGGCCGGCCCATTCGATATCGAGCAGGCCGCCGGGCAGCTCGATCTGTACAGGCGAATTTAGCCAGCCCTGGCGAATACCCGCAACCACGGCTGCACAGGCGCCGGTCCCGCAGGCCTGGGTTTCACCGGCACCGCGCTCCCAGACGCGCAGGCGCGCCCGGTGTTCATCGATGACCTGGAGAAAACCGATATTGGCCCGGTTCGGAAAACGGGGATGATGCTCAAGTTTGGGGCCGAGTTCATGCACTGGCGCGGTATCGACATTGTCGACCCGCAGGACGCCGTGAGGGTTGCCCATGGACACCGCTGCAAGTTCGACGGTACGACCCTCGACCTGTACCGGGTAGCTGATCGCCTCGGCGTCGGCCTCGAATGGAATCTGCCTGGGCTCAAGGCGCGGCGCACCCATGTCAACCGTCACCTGATTGTCGTTACGCAGCCGCAGCTCGATGATGCCGCCTTTGGTCTCGACCTTGATAACTTTCTTGACCGTCAGACGCTTGTCGAAGACAAAGCGGGCAAAGCAGCGAGCACCATTGCCGCACTGCTCGACCTCTGAGCCGTCGGAGTTGAAAATCCGATAGCGGAAATCGACATCCGGGTTGCTTGGCGTTTCGACGATCAGGAGCTGATCGAAGCCGACCCCCGTGTGCCGATCGCCCCACTGGCGGGCGTGCTTGGGCTGGATATGCGCGTGCTGGCTGATCAGGTCAAGGACCATGAAATCATTGCCAAGCCCGTGCATCTTGGTAAACCGCAATAGCATGAGAGGTCACTCCGGTAGCCGGCTTTCGCCTGCATAGAGTTCCTCGACCGTCTCACGGCGGCGCACTTCGAAGGCCTGCTCGCCATCTACCAGCACCTCAGCCGCACGACCGCGACTGTTGTAATTCGAACTCATGGTAAAGCCATAGGCGCCTGCAGAGCAGACCGCCAGTAGATCACCTTCGGCCAGCGCCAGATCCCGGCCCTTGGCCAAGAAGTCGCCGGTCTCGCAGATCGGGCCGACCAGATCATAGGCACGGGTCTCGCCATCGCGAGGCGTCACGGGCACGACGTCCATCCAGGCTTCATACAAGGCCGGGCGGATCAGGTCGTTCATGGCTGCATCGATAATGGCGAAGTCCTTGTGCTCGGTGTGCTTGAGGTATTCCACACGCGTAAGCAGCACGCCGGCATTGGCCACGATGAAGCGGCCGGGCTCGAAGACCAGAGCGATATTCCTTCCGGCAATGCGCTCGCGGATCGCCTTGATGTAATCGCTCGCCAGAGGCGGCTCCTCGTTGCGGTAGCGCACGCCCAGGCCGCCACCGAGGTCCAGGTGACGAATCGTGATACCACGCTCGGCCAAGCGGTCAATCAGTGCCAGCAAACGATCCAGCGCATCGATGAACGGCTCGAGCGTGGTGAGCTGGGAGCCGATGTGGCAGTCCACTCCGATGATCTCAAGGTTTGGCAGCTCCGCTGCGCGGGCGTATACGGCCTCGGCCTCGGCGATATCGATACCAAACTTATTTTCCTTGAGGCCGGTGGAGATGTACGGGTGTGTGCCGGCATCCACATCAGGATTCACCCGCAGCGAGACGGGTGCCTTGCGGCCCATTTCGGCGGCGACTTCCTGCAGGCGCTCAAGCTCCACCCGGGACTCCACATTGAAGCAGTGCACGCCGACTTCCAGCGCGCGGCGCATGTCGTCTCGGGTCTTGCCGACCCCGGAGAACACCACCTTGGCGGCTTCGCCGCCAGCGGCCAGTACACGCTCCAGCTCGCCACGGGACACGATGTCGAACCCTGCACCCATCCGTGCCAGGACGTTAAGAACGCCCAGGTTGGAGTTGGCCTTGACGGCAAAGCAGACGAGATGAGGCAGCCCGGCCAGCGCATCGGTATAGGCGCGGTACTGGCCCTCGATGTGTGCCCGGGAATACACGTAAGTGGGCGTGCCGAAGCGCTCTGCAATAGCGCTCAGCGGCACACCTTCCGCATGCAGGCTACCTGCGCGGGATGTAAATGACTCCATGGAAGGCTCCCTGGTCAGAACGTGTCGTGGCGATGCTCGTGAGCCGCTTTTTCATCGTCCGGAAGGTACAGGTCACCTTTTTGGCCGCAGCCTGCCAGCAGGCATGCGAAAGCAATTAGAGCAAGGGAAAGGCGCTTCATGGCGAATCCTTTGAAAAGCATGATTGACCCGGAGTATACCCGGCACCTGCCCCCTTGCCTATGTAACGCCGAGCGTGCCTGACAGGCCTGGGCGGTGCAGCCGTCTTTGCGACTGGACGAGGGACTGTCGCCGGGGTAACGTCGAGGTCTTTTCAATACCGATTCAAGGAATCCCATGAGCAGTCTGAGCGAAGCCCGCTTCCACGATCTTGTCGATACTACCCAGCAGGCGGTCGAAGACATCCTCGACGACAGCGATCTGGACCTGGATCTGGAGAACAGCGCTGGTGTCCTCACGATTCGCCTGGAAAACGGCAGTCAGGTCATTCTGAGTCGTCAGCCTCCGCTACGGCAGCTCTGGGTGGCGGCCCGCTCAGGCGGCTATCACTTCGATTATGACGAAGCGGGCAACCAGTGGATCTGCGACAGCACCCAGGAGCCGCTGGGTGAACTTCTGACCCGTGTCGTTCGCGAGCAGACGGGCGATGAGCTCGATTTCAGCCAGCTCTGATCTCGCGTTATCAGGGGAGGACGCCGAATCGGTGGCCTCGCCCTGCATTCGACGCTGTTGCCTGGACGATCACGATATCTGTTTGGGCTGCGGTCGCACACTGGATGACATTCTGGTCTGGGGCGAAGCGTCAGCCGAAGTGCGTCGGGCCATCATTCTGGCCGCACAGGCGCGCAGGGACCATCGATCCAACACTGGCTGACCGGTGGTTCCGTCTACCCTGATCCCTGTGTTACGGTCAGGCCATCCGCAGCCGAAGGGCTGCACTCCCAACGCCGCCCGTGCGGCATCCGTTTCGGCATGAGACATGCTGTTCAGTACCTCGAAGCGCCGCCTGCAGCCGCTGCTGCAAGCGCGTTTCCGACATCCAGCCGCCAAAGGAGGCATCATGCGCCAGATCGCTCAGCCCATCATTACGCAGACTGACTACCAGCAGCTCGACCGCCTGCTCGATAGCCTTGAGGAATTCGGCCCGGCTGCCGAGGCGCTCGAAGAGGAGCTGGAGCGCGCCAAGGTGGTACCGCCTGATGAGGCGGAAGGTGTTGTGACCATGCATTCCCAAGTGCATTGCCGCGAAGAAGGCAGTGGCAAGGAGTACCACCTGCGTCTGGTGTATCCCAACGAAGCCCGGGAAGAAGGCACCGTATCCGTGCTGACGCCCGTGGGCAGTGCACTGCTGGGCCAGACGGTAGGTCAGCGCGTTGAGTGCACGGCACCCGGCGGGAAAACGCTGCACCTGTCGCTACTGGAGCTGGAGCCGACGGCCAAAGCAGTCGGCTACTGATCAGACTGCCATGAATGCCTGGTTGAGCGCCTCTTCCAGCTCTGCCTTAAGCCTCAGGTAGGCCAGGGTGTGCGGGCGAGGCTCGCCAGGCACGTGCAGAAGATCCAGATCCGTCAGGTAGCAGCGGTAACGTTCTCCGGTACGGCGGCGCGCCAGGATATGGCGTGCCACCTCCTGGTACAGCCGTGGGCCGTAGTCGAGCTCGGAAAACTCACGGTGATCGCAGTATAAGGTTACCAGGCGGCGCCCGGCCTTGGTGGCGGTCACAATGGCCTGAACCGCATAGTACGGCACCGTTTCCAGGGGCAGATCAATCTGTCGCCGCTCCAGATGGCGCGCCCGTTGAGGTGCTGGGGGCAGGACCTGGAAATAGTGCATCTCAGCCAGCGGTACCCGACTGGCCTCCAGGGGCACCTGGGCACTCTGTCGACGGTGAATGGAATGCAGGAAACGCTGCAGGGGGGCCAGCAACGTCTGCTCATCATGGAAAGGCAAGCGCTGTGACCAGAGGGCGTTGTGCTCATCCAGTACGTAGACACGTGCCGTTTCACCTTCCTGTCGATAAAACACCTGAATGCTGCCGGTACGGCCCAGCGGCAGGATAAGGCCGAGTTCGTCACCCTCCAATGCATGGGGGTCCAGACTCAGGGGCGTCCATTCCTGCTTTGGAGCGGACAGGTGCAGCAACAGCGAATCCCGGTCGGCCAGGGGCGTATGGCTCAGCTTGCCCTCGCGCAGCTCGAGCATGTGGAAACGCTGCTGGATCTGGAGCAGATAGCGTGTCTTGTGCTCACGCAGCATGGCCGTGCGGACTTCGTCGAACACTGCTTCCACGCGTTCTACAATCAGCGGTGCCCGGTTCCGGCAAAAGCTGCGAATCGACAGGCGAGGCAGTGACTCCTGATCGCCAGAGGGCAGGCTGTTGAAGTACGCGCATAAGCAGTCGAGCAGGGCATTGGCCCCTTCGAAGCGGTTGACGTACAGTTCGTTCCAGCTGTTGAGGGTGATCTGGTCCAGCGTCAGCACCAGGTTTTCACGCATCCCGGCGTAGCCCAGGGCGTCGATACGATCGCTGGTGAGGTAGACGTTGCGCTGACTGTGCTGGTAGAGCGGATCAATCCCTACGTTGATCAGCAGCAACACCTCGCGGGGCGCGGCCGGGCGAAGCAGGACGGCTTCCGGTACGGTGTCCGGTCGGTCGGTGAAGCTCTGCTGGAAACTCTGAATCAGGTTGTTGAGTTCGAACGGGGTAAGGTCGCTCTCGCCGGCATGCAGGGTCAGGCGGGTGGCATTGTCGATAATGCCGTTGTAACGACACCAGGCCAGCAGCTCGGCCAGTTCCCAGGTGCGCTTGAGTGGGGAGTGCGAATGGCACTCTTCTGCCGTCAGGTTGCCACGGTGCAATGACCACGGGCGGCGGCGCTCGCCAAAGGGGCGCTCTTCCTGCACCAGAGTAACGAACTCCTCGGCCAGGTCTGGCGCAATGCCCGGGTTGATAAAGTCGATCTTGCCGGCCTTGCGCTCGAACGCCGCATACAGGCGGCGCCCCAGAATACTCAGGTCGCGCGGGGCAAGGTGGCTTTCAACCTGCTGTTGCTGGGCGAACTGCGCCAGGAAGCGGTAGCTGTGAGTCAGGGCATTGACCAGAATCCGACGCTCGGCGCTGACGTCATCTACCTTCCAGCCCTGGCGCTCGTCCAGCTTGCGCAGCATATGCTCATCCCAGCCCCAGGACTGGGTCAGCTTTTCCATCAGCAGACGTTGCCAGCTCTTGCGGCCTTGCCGGGGCGGACGGCTCAGGGGCTTGCCAACCTTGAGGTACAGGCAACGACGGACCAGTTCGAGCCGATCCAGGTCGCCGCGCAGGAGCAGATATTCTTCCAGGCGCTGGTACACCAGCCTATAGGGATCGACCTGATCGAGATCCGTGACGCCCGAATGGACCAGCTGTTTGAGGCGTCGGCTGAGCGTGACCGTGTGCGGGTGCTCGCAGGCGTACAGCTCGGTCACCATGAGTTTCAGGACTGATTTGTAGGGCGAGCTGATCCCTTTGAATAGTTGCCACAGCCCGGCGCCAATGTATTCGCCTGGAGGGATGTGGTCGATATGGCCGAAATCCAGTACCTCGCGCGCCTTGATGAAGCGATGGTGCAATAGTCGCTGGGTAAAGCCTTCGTAGTCGCTCTCCTCCTGAGCGACCGGCACCTGCCACCATAACGGCGTACGGCCGCCTAGCCAGATGGCGGTGCGATAGAACTCGTCGAGTAGCAGAAAGTGCTGCGCCGTACCGCAATCGTCCGACGTCAGGAGCCCCGGGCGCTGGCCCTGGCTGAACTGGTCGGCATCAATCAGAAAGATATGCAGCTCGGCATTGAGCGAGGCCGCCCAGGTTTCAAGCAGGGCGCACTTGCGCTTCAACTCGGCGAGCGCCTGTGCACTCATGCCGGGGGCATGGCAGAGCCAGATATCCAGGTCGCTGCTGTCGGCCTGGGTCAGGGTGCCCAGGCTGCCCATGAGGTAAAGGCCATGCAGCGGCTCGTCCCGATGTGTACGTGCGGGCTTATAGGCAAACGAGCGGGTAAGGCGACGGGCTTCTGCCAGCTGTTCGTCCGTCGGCTCAAAGCCGGTCAGGCCGGCCGGCGTACTGGCCGAGACATAGCCCGGCAGCATGGGATGGTTGACGTGCAGCAACAGGGGCAGCAGGGTCAATACCGGCTGCTGTCGGCTGGGCAGGCCTTCCAGAGCGCGAACGAGGCGACCTGTGTTGATGGTCAGAAAGCGCGCGCGTACCTGCTTGAGGGCTTTGCGATCAATGCCCTCGTCGTCATCCAGTTGAAGGTCAGGGAAACGGGTCATGACGGGTCCATAGCTAAGCCGCAAGCGTACCAGTCGTACCCATAAAGTACGACTGGTTCACAGTGCGTTCGTCTCGCTGGACGCTACCGCCTGTCCAAAACCACCGGTGGGCGGTCCGCTCTGCGCTACTCCACGTCTGTACCGGTTTCCGGCAGGTCCGGCAGCGCCCGCAGCAATTGTTCGTAGCGGGCCGTGTCGAAGGGGCGGTCTTCGGTCATCATGGTTTCGATCTCGTTGGCCAGCACAATCGCCATCAGGTGGACGATTTCCTCACGTTCGTGCCCTACCAGGGTCAGTTTATTGAGGACGGCCTGTGTAAAAGGCGGTTCGCCGGCCGCCAATTGGTTCTCGATCGCCGAGATCAAATGGGATTCGACAAAGGATTCTTCGTTGTCATCATGGTCAGACATGGTATTGGTTCACTCAGGACAGTTGATGCCAGTCACTGGCAGATAATGGAGTTCAAGCAGCAATGATCACCTGCTACACCCTCGTTAACGGTATGTTAACCCCTAAGACCATCACGCCCGACGAGCCTTTCCCTCAGGATGCCTTGTGGATCGATCTTTTATCGCCTACCGATGAAGAAGAGCAGTTCCTGGAAAAGAGCCTGGCGGTAAACATTCCGACCCGGGAAGAGATGGCCGAAATTGAAGAGTCGTCCCGTCTGTACGAGAGTGAACGTGCCCTGCACATGACGACAACGGTCGTTAGCGGATTCAGTGAACACCAGCCGACGGCCTCGGTGCTCAACTTTGTTTTGACGCCCGAGTGGCTGGTAACGGTGCGTTACGCCGAGCTATCAGCCTTTCGTGCCTTTCGCACCAAGCTCAGCCAGCACCCCGGACTGCACAAGCGCAGCGATACCATTTTCATCTCGCTGCTCGACAGCCTGGTCGACCGGATTGCCGATATTCTCGAATCGGTTCAGGCCCATCATAACCGGCTGGCCAATGCCATTTTCCGGGAGCCCAAGCCTGATGACGAAGGGCCCAAGGCGCCCAAGTCGGATCTGCAATCCATTCTGAAGCAGTTAGGACGCAGCAGCCTGCTGCTGGCCCGGTTGAGTGATAGCCTTCTAGGTATCAATCGATTGCTCAGCTACCTGCGCCGAGCCGCCAGCGAGTGGATCTGTCGTGAAGCCAAAGCCTGGATGAAAACCGTCGAGCGTGACTCCCGCTCGCTGGGGGACTACCAGAACCGCATGAACAACGAAATCAGCTTTCTACTTGATGCCACCCTGGGCCTGATCAATATCGAGCAGAACGGCATCATCAAGGTGTTCTCGATTGCTGCCGTTCTGTTCCTGCCGCCCACGCTGGTCGGTACGGTGTACGGGATGAACTTTGAAAACATGCCTGAACTGAGCTGGCACTTCGGTTATCCCCTTGCCCTGGTAGGCATGGTGGTATCAGCCATCATCCCGTACGCCTGGTTCAAGTTCCGCGGCTGGCTGTAAGGGTCAGGCCGTCGTGCTGACAACGGAGCCCGTGCTACCGCTGGTAGCCTGGAGCAGCGCCGCATAGGCCTGTTGCAGCGAGGCACTGAGGCTGCTGATCTGGGCTTGCGCCGCCTGTACTCGTATCTGCTTTTCCTGCTCGGAGGCATTGCTGGCCTGGGCCTGCTGCAACTCCTTTTGTGCACGCTGCAGCTGTTTTTCCAGATCCTTGATGGTCTTCTTGAGCTTTTCGATCGTGCTATCGGAGTCGCTGCCGCTCTGAACCTGACCGCCACCGGCAGGCGCACCCTTTAGTGTCAGCCCTTGATCGGTTTTCCCGCTCTTTTCCACGGACGTCGCAGAGGTATCAGTGTCTGCAGAAGTGGCAGATGAAGGCGAAGTGGATGGCGGTTGGAAGGCAACGTTCAGCGAGGTGGCGAGTCGGTCGGTTATTGTGGACATGGCATCCTGTCTCTTCGAAAGGGTGCCATGCCATCGACTGGTTATCGCGGAAGTTGATTCAGTATCGATGAGTGGTTGCTAACCGTTACTAGCCGGTCGTAACGGCGTTGTTGGCAACGCTTGTAGAGGCTGACCGATGATCAGCAGCTCACATCCGTAGCCCTTTTACTTAGCCGTACAGCAGATGCAGCGAGACCGCCAGCACCCCCAGAAACGCCCATACCACACTGAAGATAAGCGGGGAGCGCAGCGAAAACAGCAGCGATTTTCGGTAACGGCTGCCATTGAGAGGCTCGTTTCCTGCACCGTAAAGCGGCGTCACGCGGGTTACACAGGGCTCGTTCAGGGAGTCCAGCAGCTCGCATTGTTTACGGTGCCAATGCTCGATTACATCAAAGGCAGCCTTGATGCCAGGCCAGGCGTGGATCGATGTCACCAAACCCAACAATGCCAGCAGAGTAGGCACATATAGGGTGAACTGAGTGCCCCATTGACTGTTGGTATTGCTCATTGAAGACGCGAACGCAATCATCAGGAAGGACTGCGATGATAGATAGGCGTTGGTTCGGTTGGACAACATCGACGACTCGAACTGGATCTCCGCGCGGTAGAAATCAAGCTGCTCCCGGAGGCTGCCAAAGAGTGTTTCCGCCTTGTCCGTACGGGGATGCGCGGCTCCCGTAGGGCTCATCATGTGGATCGCTCCTGCTCAAAAAAGCTCTCTTGTAGGGCTTTTAAGACCGTGTAGAGTTCCGGTTCAAAGGCAACGCGCGAAGTCTTGTACAAGAAAAACTTTTCACCGACGCATTGGGCGTCTACGGTTATCTGGCTTATCTGTCCAATGCCTTGGAGGCATGTCGAATGCTCAAGCTCTATGGGTTTCCCGTCAGCAACTACTACAACATGATCAAGTTTGCGTTGCTCGAAAAGGGGCTGGAATTCGAATCCGTCACGGTTTTCCCCAGCCAGGACGAACAATTTCTTGCGGTCAGCCCCTGCGGCAAGATACCGGTGCTGGAAACCGAACATGGCTTTATCAGCGAAACCAGCGTGATTCTCGAGTACATCGAGGAAACCCAACCGGGAACGCCGCTGTTGCCGACCGATCCGTTCGCGCGTGCCCGCGTGCGTACCCTCATGCGCGAGATCGAACTCTATATCGAGCTGCCGGCGCGTCAGTGTTACCCGGAGGTATTCTTTGGTGCCAAGGTTGACGAAGCTATCAAGGAAAAGGCTCGCCACGAATTAAGGTCTGGTATCGCCACGCTCAAGCGGCAGGGGGTGTTCTCGCCTTATGTGGCAGGCGATACCCTGACCCTGGCCGATGTCTACTTTCTCTACAGCATCGACCTTGCCCGTGGGGTTGCCGAGCAATTGTTCAGCCTCGACTTGATGGCAGGCTTTCCGGCTGCCCAGGCGCTGCTGGATCGCCTGAAGCAGAACGCCCATGTGCAGCAGCTATACGAAGAAAAGGCCCAATCCATGAGCAGTTTTCTGGCCATGGTTCGCAAGCGTCTGGAGAGCGCCTGACCCAAGCGTTTTGTCGATCGCAGGGCACACTCGTCTGGCATGATGGTCAATCCAGCACTTAGCCATCAGTAACGAGGACATTGTCATGCGTATCGGATTCATCGGTTTGGGTGGAATGGGCAAGGGCATGGCCGGCAACCTGATCAAGGCCGGCCATGAGGTCCTGGTCTGGAATCGCTCGCAGCAGGCAGTTCAGGAAATGGTCAGCCAGGGTGCCAAGGCCGCCAGCGAGCCCGCGGACGCATTTGATGCCGAGGTGGTGGTGTCCATGCTGGCGGACGACGCCTCTACCCGCGCCGTCATCCTCGACAGTGGCGCGCTGGACCGTGCCCGCGCGGGGGCGATCCACCTCAGCATGGCCACGCTGTCGGTTGCCTTTGTAGCCGAATTGATCGAGCGTCATGCCAAGGCAGGCGTCGACTACATCTCCGCACCAGTCTTCGGGCGTACCGATGTGGCCGTAGCCGGCAAGCTGAACATTGTTGTGGCTGGCCCGCAGGCTGCGGTGGATAAGGTCCAACCGTTGTTGGATGCCATGGGCCAAACGACATGGCCGCTGGGCGAGGACCCGCTACGGGCCAATATCGTCAAGATTGCCGGTAATTTCATGCTGGCAAGCGCTATCGAGACGATGGGCGAAGCGTCCGCCTTGACCAAGAGTTATGGCGTCGAGCCAGCCGATCTGCTGAATATCCTCACCAACACCCTGTTTGCGGCACCGGCTTACAAGAATTACGGAGCGATGATTGCTGAGCAGCGCTTCGAGCCGGCTGCCTTCAAGCTGACCCTTGGCCTGAAGGATGTCGGGCTGGCGCTGAGTGCTGGTCAGGCGAAGAACGTACCGCTGCCGTTTGGCAGTGTGCTGCGGGATAACCTGCTGGAAGCCGTCGCCCAGGGCGAGGGGCATCTGGACTGGTCTGCATTGGGCGGTCGTGCGCTCAAGCGCTCCGGGCAGGCATAGGCAGAGCAGGGCGCCATCACGTGTATGGCGCCCTGTTCCGATTTACCGGCTCGCCAGTAATTCCCGGCCGCGCTGAACGGCGGCGCGGACCTGCGCCGGTGCGGTGCCGCCGATGTGGTCACGGGCGTTGACCGAGCCTTCCAGGGTGAGGACGTCAAACACGTCCTGCTCAATCTGATCGCTGAAACGGCGCAGCTCTTCCAGACTCATTTCAGCCAGATCCTTGCCGGAATCCACGCCATATTTTACGGCATGTCCCACGATCTCGTGGCAGTCACGGAAGGGCAGCCCCTTGCGCACCAGATAATCAGCCAGGTCGGTAGCCGTGGAGAAACCACGACGGGCGGCTTCACGCATAACGTCGCGCTTGGGCCTGATGGCCGGGATCATATCGGCAAAGGCGCGCAGGGAGTCACGTAGCGTGTCGGCGGCGTCGAACAGCGGCTCCTTGTCTTCCTGGTTGTCCTTGTTGTAGGCCAGCGGTTGGCCCTTCATCAGCGTTAGCAGGCCCGTCAGGGCGCCGAATACACGGCCCGTCTTGCCGCGCACCAGCTCCGGCACATCCGGGTTTTTCTTTTGCGGCATGATCGAGGAGCCCGTGCAGAAGCGGTCGGGCAGATCGATGAACTGGAACTGGGCGCTCGTCCACAGTACTAGCTCTTCAGAGAAGCGCGACAGGTGCATCATGGCCAGCGAGGCAGCCGAGCAGAATTCGATGGCGAAGTCGCGATCGGATACACCATCCAGCGAATTGCCGCCAACGGCCTCGAAGCCTAGCAGCTCACATGTGATCTCGCGTTGGATCGGGTACGTGGTTCCGGCCAGGGCGGCGCTGCCCAGCGGCATGCGGTTCACGCGCTTGCGGCAGTCCACCAGACGCTCATGGTCGCGTGACAGCATCTCGAACCAGGCCAGCAGGTGATGCCCGAACGTCACGGGCTGCGCGGTCTGCAAATGGGTGAAGCCGGGCATGATGGTGTCGGCTTCACGCTCGGCCTGCTCCAGCAGACCCTGCTGCAGGCGAGTGATCTCCGCGAGGATTACATCGATCTCGTCGCGTAGCCACAACCGAATGTCTGTCGCGACTTGATCATTTCGACTGCGACCGGTGTGAAGTTTTTTACCAGTGATGCCGATACGGTCAGTAAGACGGGCTTCGATGTTCATGTGCACGTCTTCGAGATCGACGCGCCACTCGAACTGGCCTGTCTCGATTTCGTGCTGGATCTGGTTCAGTCCGTCTGCGATGGCGTCGCGTTCGGCATCCGTCAATACACCCACTTTGGCCAGCATGGTGGCGTGAGCGATGGAGCCCATGATGTCGTGGCGGTACAGGCGCTTATCGAAGTCGACCGAAGCGGTAAAACGTGCGACGAAGGCGTCGACGGGTTCGCTGAAGCGACCGCCCCAGGATTGATTGGTTTTTTCGTTGCTCATTGGTGGGCTCGCAAATGGCACTGAACGTGAATGGACGTGACGGGATGATAACAGCCTTGCGCTGGTGCAACGTGCACCACAGTTATCCCGTTAACTTTAAAACAACCTTGCCGTTCGTCGGATAGTAGTAAACACTTTGACCATGCCTATCAAATACCTGACCAAGCGCCGGCCTGCACCGGTCGATGAGTTTTTCGTACCGGAGCTATGCGAGTCGGAAGCCCTGCTTGTCCTGATTGTGCTGGCGGAACTGCTGGTCCTGGTGCTCGTTTTGGCCGATCCTCTGACCACATCCTTCAACTGGGTACGGTTGGCGCTGGTCTCGCTGTTCGTGCAATGGAACGTGCTGCTCTCGGCCGCCGTTCTCTGCCGCCTGCGGCCCTTTCTGGCACGCCTGAAGCCGGCATTGGCTGGAGTTATCTGCTGTGCCCTGGTGGTGGGGCTGACCCTGGCCTGCACTGCCGTGGCTGACTGGCTGGAGCTGGCCGGCCCTATGCAGCAGTCCGGCGAGCTTAAGCTGTATGAGCGGCATGCCCTGATCGCGCTGATCATGTCGGCCCTGATGCTGCGGTATTTTTACCTGCAGAGCCAGTGGCGGCGCCAGCAGCAGGCCGAACTCAAGGCCCGGATCGAGTCGCTTCAGGCTCGTATCCGTCCGCATTTTCTGTTCAACAGCCTCAACAGTATTGCCAGCCTGATCGCCATCGACGCCGACAAGGCTGAACGTGCCGTGCTAGACCTGTCCAGCCTGTTCAGGGCAAGCCTGTCCAAGCCTGGAACACGGATTCGTTGGTCGGAAGAACTGGAGCTGTCACGTCGCTACCTGGAGATCGAGAAGCTACGCTTGGGAGATCGTCTTCAGGTCGACTGGCGCATCGATGGTGTGCCGGATGATCTGCCGATCCCGCAGTTGACGCTGCAACCGCTTCTGGAAAACGCCTTGATTTACGGGATTGCGCCGCGGATCGAGGGTGGATGTGTGGTGGTCGAGGCGACCTATGTCGCAGGGATATTCGAATTATCGATGAGCAATCCATTCGATGAGCAGGCCGAGCAACATCCTCGGCCGCCAAAAGGTACGAAACAGGCTTTAACCAATATCGAATCGCGACTAACGGCACTTTTCGGCCCGGGAGCGAGTCTCAAAATCGAACGCCGTGACCAACGGCACATAACCTGTCTTCGCTATCCATGCGAGCGACTCACGCAGGAAGCCTGAGCCTATGAACGTCCTAATCGTCGATGACGAACCGTTGGCGCGCGAGCGTCTGGCCCGTCTGGTTGGGCAACTAGACGGCTATAAAGTCTTGGAGCCCTCCGCCAGCAATGGCGAAGAAGCGTTGGCCCTGGTCGAAAGCCTGAAGCCGGATATCGTATTGCTCGATATTCGTATGCCAGGTCTGGACGGGCTACAAGTAGCTGCCCGACTATGCGAGCGAGAAGCACCGCCTGCGGTTATTTTCGTAACCGCCCATGATGAATTTGCACTGGAGGCCTTCAAGGTCAGTGCCGTGGGGTATCTGGTCAAGCCGGTACGCCAGGAAGATCTTGAGGAGGCCCTGAAAAAAGCCGAACGCCCTAACCGCGTTCAGCTGGCTGCACTGACCAAGCCGCCGTCCAGCGGCGGTCCGGGGCCGCGCAGCCATATCAGCGCCCGGACCCGCAAGGGCATCGAGCTGATTCCGCTGGATGATGTCGTTTATTTCATTGCCGATCACAAATACGTGACCCTGCGTCACGGCAACGGTGAAGTCCTGCTGGACGAGCCGCTGAAGGCGCTGGAAGACGAGTTCGGTGACCGGTTCGTCCGTATCCACCGCAATGCCCTGGTGGCGCGGGAGCGGATCGAGCGCTTGCAGCGTACGCCGCTGGGCCATTTCCAGCTGTATCTGAAAGGGCTCAATGGCGATGCGTTGACGGTCAGCCGACGACATGTAGCCGGTGTACGGCGCCTGATGCAGAACCTGTGACGCTGAGGGGCAGGACCTGCCGTTCTGTGCGCACGGCGCGCGGACGATTGGTCTTGCCTATCAGGCCGAAAGCGGCTTGCGACAGGAGAGCCTGTTATCATTCCGGTCATGTTTCAATCCCGGAATAGGCTCATGAACCGCGAGATTCGCATTGCCACGCGTCAAAGTGCGCTTGCCCTGTGGCAGGCCGAGTATGTAAAGGCCCGTCTGGAGGCAGCCCACCCGGGGTTGCACGTCAGTCTGTTGCCGATGACCAGCCGGGGCGACAAGCTGCTTGATGCACCGCTGGCGAAGATTGGTGGCAAGGGCTTGTTCGTCAAGGAGTTGGAAACGGCGCTGCTCGAAGGCGAGGCCGACATTGCCGTACATTCCATGAAGGATGTGCCGATGGAGTTTCCCGAAGGCCTTGGGCTCTATGCCATCTGCGAGCGGGAAGATGCACGCGATGCCTTCGTTTCCAACACCTATTCCAGTCTGGCGGATCTGCCAGCCGGTAGCATTGTGGGTACTTCCAGTCTGCGCCGTCAGGCCCAGCTGCTGGCCCAACGCCCAGACCTTGAGATTCGTTTCCTAAGGGGCAACGTCAATACGCGCCTTGCCAAGCTGGATGCAGGCGACTATCACGCCATCATTCTGGCAGCGGCCGGGCTGATCCGTCTGGGCTTTCAGGACCGCATCCGTGAATCCATCAGTGTCGAAGACAGCCTTCCGGCAGGTGGACAGGGTGCGGTAGGCATCGAGTGCCGCACGGACGATGCCGAAGTCCACGAACTCCTGAAGCCGCTCCATCATCTGGAGACCGAGCAGCGCGTCATTGCCGAGCGCGCCATGAACCGCCATCTCAACGGCGGCTGCCAAGTGCCCATTGCCTGCTATGCCATCCGCGAAGGCGAAGAGCTCTGGTTGCGTGGCCTGGTGGGTCAACCGGATGGCACCCTGCTGCTGCGCGCCGAGGCGCGGGGATCGGTTATCGACCCGTCTGCACTGGGTATCCAGGTTGCGGATGAGCTACTTGCCCAGGGCGCCGGTGACATTCTGCGGGCCGTTTACGACGAGGCTGCTCAGCCATGACAGCCTGGCGGCTGCTTCTGACCCGTCCGGCCGAAGAGTGTATACCTCTGGCGGCTGCACTGGACGAGCGGGGCATTCACAGCGCCAGCCTGCCGTTACTGGCCATCGAGCCGCTGCCTGAGACACCGGAGCAGCGCACCCTCATGCTGGATCTGGACCGCTACAAGGCGGTCATCGTGGTCAGCAAGCCGGCCGCCCGGCTCGGCCTGGAGCGGCTTGACCAGTACTGGCCGCAGCCGCCTATTAACCAGACCTGGTTCGCCGTAGGCACCGCCACGGCGGATATTCTCGAAGCCTATGGCCTTTCGGTCATCACGCCCGACCAGAGCGAAGACAGCGAGGGCATCCTGGCCTTGCCGCAGCTTGATCAAGCCTTGCAGGAGGCCGATCCCCGCGTGCTGATCCTGCGGGGCGAAGGTGGCCGGGAAACCATGGCCGACACGCTGCGTGAGCGAGGCGTGCAGGTCGACTACCTTGAGTTGTACCGGCGCGTATTGCCGGATCATCCACAAAATGCCCTGACCGAGTGCCTTGCAGCGGAACGCCTCAATGGCATCATGGTCAGCAGTGGGCAGAGTTTCGCGCACCTGCGTACCCTGGCCGGCTCCGCATGGCCGGACGTGTGTTCGGTGCCGCTGCTGGTACCCAGCGAGCGTGTGGCCGAGCAGGCCCGCGCGGCCGGTATCCAGCGTGTCATTACCTGTCATGGCGCCAGTACCGCTGCGGTACTGGCGGCGCTTGAAGAGCATCATCCTTGAATAACCGATCAAAGGAAGGACTTGTGAGCGAAACAGTCACTCCCACTGACGATGCCGTACCGGCATCTGGCGAGACCGTCAACGCGACGCCTCTACCTGCCCCGACTCCGGAAAAGCCCCGGCGTGGCAGTGCCGGGCTGGCTCTGCTGGCATTGCTGGTAGGCGCTGCCGGCCTGGCGGCCGGTGGCTGGAGCCTCTGGCAGACACGGACCCTGCATGAGCAGGATCATGCCCAGCTGGCTCAGCTTGAAGATGCCCGTAGCCTGACGCGTCAGGTCGAGCAGCGTGAGCAGGCCCTGGCCGCTCAGCTGGAAAAACTGCCCAATGCAGAAGATTTCGAAAGCCGCCGCCGGCTGATGAGCCAGCTGCAGGCCGACCAGCAGCACCTGGCCCAGCAGTTCAATGAAGTGGTTGGACAGAGCCGGCAAGTCTGGCGTCTGACCGAGGCCGAGCACCTGATGCGCATGGCCACGCTGCGCCTGACAGCGCTGCAGGATGTGCCTAGCGCGCAAAACCTGCTCCAGGCGGTCGATGAGATTCTCAAGTCGCAGAACGATCCGGGCGCCTTTGCCGTGCGCCAGCAGCTGGCGAACAGTCAGCAGGCGCTGCGCCAGCTGCCGGATCTGGACCGCACCGGCCTGTTCGTTCAGCTGTCCGCTTTGCGAGATCAGGTACAGACGCTTGAGCCGCTGCCGCCGCGCTTTGTGCACCCCGAGGGGGATCAGCCTGGTGTCCAGGCC
Source organism: Pseudomonas sp. LTJR-52 (assembly GCF_003691465.1). NCBI lineage: Bacteria > Pseudomonadati > Pseudomonadota > Gammaproteobacteria > Pseudomonadales > Pseudomonadaceae > Pseudomonas > Pseudomonas sp. LTJR-52. The sequence continues at coordinate 206,487 of NZ_CP033105.1, read as the reverse complement.
AGCGAGGAAAACACAAACCGCTTCGTGCGTGCCTGGCAGCGCCTGCGCGAGCGTGTTTCCGGCTACTTCCGGATCGACTTTTCAGCGGACAAGCCCATCAAGCCTCTGCTGGCTGAAGAAAGTCTGGCTCAGGTCCGCCTGGCCATGAATCTGGCTCTTGAGCAGGCTCAATGGGGCGCGCTCAATGGCAACCAGGAGGTCTATCAACGTGCACTGACTCAGGCGCAGGGTGTTCTAGAGGCTCACTTCAACAGTCAGAACGCTGAAAGTCGTGCCATTCGTGATGCGTTAAGCGAGTTGGCTCAGAAGCCTGTGACGCTCAACCCGCCGGATCTCAGCCCGGCGCTGTCGGCTCTTCAGGCGTATATTGCCCGCCGCCAGCAACCTGAATCGACTACTTCTGCCCAGCCTGCACCCCCGGCTGCGTCGCCTGCCCAGGAGGAGCAACTGTGAAACGATTGACCCTGCTGTTCCTATTTGCCGTACTGGTTGCCCTCGGGGTAGCCGTCATCATGGCGGATGAGCCAGGCTATGTGCTGTTCTCCTATAACAGCTTCCGTTACGAGTCGAGCTTCTGGGCGTTCCTCGCCCTGATCGTAGCGGCCGTGATCGTCCTGTACCTGTTGCGGCTGGCCTTGTCGGCCCTTGGCGTTTCGGGCCGAGTGGTCAATCCCTGGTCGCGTTACAACAAGCAGCGCCGTGTCGCCCAGGCCGCTCATCGTGGTCAGCTGGAGCTGGCTGAAGGTGACTGGTCGTCAGCGCTCAAGCACCTGAAGACGGCAGCGGAAAGCGATGCACACCCGCTGACTCACTATTTGGGCGCTGCTCGGGCTGCCAACGAGATGGGGCAGTACGAAGAAAGCGACGCGCTTCTGCAGAAGGCCCGAGAGCGCGAGCCCCATGCCGATGTGGCCATTGGCCTGACCCAGGCTCAATTGCAGATCCATCGGGCGCAGTATTCCGAGGCACTGACAAGCCTGGCGCCTTTGCATGCGAAGTATCCCAAGCATCCCTACGTACTCTCACTGATGCAGCGCCTGTATGTGACCACGCGTGACTGGCCAGCGCTGATCGGGCTGCTACCGGAGTTGCGTAAACAGCGGGTTCTGGGCGAATCGGAGTTAAGTGATCTTGAGCGCCGCGCCTGGTTGGCCTCGCTGGATGAGGTCACCCCCATTGGGGATGAATCACCCATACAGGCGATAACGCGTCAGTGGCAGCAGGTCCCCAGTGCGCTGAAAAGCGACGTGGAAATCGCCCATGCCTACGCGGCTCGTTTGCATGAGCTGAACCGAGAGGATGATGCCGAGGATGTACTGCGTGCTGCCATCAAGCGCAACTACGACGACCGGCTGGTCCGCCTGTACGGCTACATCAAGAGCCGTGACCCGGCCAAACAGCTGCAGTTGGCCGAGGGCTGGCTACGCAACCGTCCAAACGACCCCGTCCTGTTGCTGACGCTGGGCCGTCTGTGTCAGACCAACCAGCTCTGGGGTAAGGCGCGGGATTATCTCGAGGCCAGCCTGAGCGCCCAGCGCACCCCCGAGGCCTGCGGTGAATTGGCGCGTCTTCTGGCCCATCTGGGCGAGACGGACCGCAGCAACCAATTGCTGCTGGAAAGCACCGGCAGCCGTCCGACTCCTCCGGCGCTGCGGGCCTGAGAGGTGTTCAGGCAGGGTCTGGTGCGGTTCTCCACGCCAGACCCTTTATCCCCCTTGAGCACCTCTCATCCGCCCTGCCGCGTATAAGCTGCTTTACTTCGCTTGAAAGGCCGCAACGCTTTCACTACCGTAGCGACCTCTATTTCTTTTGGAGCCGTCCTGCTCGTGACTAGCCCGCGTTTTATTTTTTCGCTAATCGCTATTGCTTGCGCCGTGCTCATGGCCGCCGGCCTTTACCTTGAGCACGTCCTCGGCCTTGAACCCTGCCCGCTCTGTATCGTCCAGCGGATATTCTTCATCATCGCCGGCATCTTGGCGTTCATCGCGGCCCTGCATAATCCGGCTACCCGCGGCCAGCGTGTCTATGCGGCCCTAATCTTTCTGTCTTCGGCCCTGGGCGCTGCGACCGCCGGTCGACAAGTGTGGCTGCAGACGTTACCGGCCGACCAGCTGCCTGCCTGCTTGCCCAGCCTGGATTACATGATGCAGGCCCTGCCATTCCAGGACGTTGTGCGCCTGGTTCTACATGGCACGGCCGATTGCGCCGAAGTGAACTGGACATTGTTTGGCATGAGCGTGCCGGAGTGGAGCCTGCTGGCCTTTACCGGCTTTATTCTGCTTTCGATCTATCAGTTCTTCCGCCGCTCCCGTGGTGTCATTGTCCGATAATCGGAATGCCGTTCAGCAGGTTGCAGGGGTTGCAGTCGATCACTGAACGGCACTACTCTGCTTCGACGGTGTCCGAACAGTCTCTGGTTGGATTAACCGGGTCGAACGCCTTACGACGAAGACCGTCGGGGCTATTGTTTCGCCGCTGAGGAAGAGTTCGTCATGCTTGAACGTTGCCGAAATGCACAAGAACGTTGGGGTGGGGTGCACCAGATGATTGATCGCTGGTTGCAGGAACGTCAAAAACTGGTAACGGCATATCAAGCCCTGCAGCTAGAGCCTCAGTTGGCTCCGATGGTAAACCACAAGGGCCTTGAGCAGCTGTGCGATCTGCTCGTGGACTATGTATCGGCAGGGCACTTCGAAATCTATGAGCAACTGATGAACGAGGCAAAGGCCTTTGATGATCAGCGTGCCATGGAATTTGCTCATACCGTTTATCCACGCCTGCAGGCCTTGACCGAGGCTGCCCTGAATTTCAATGACCGTTGCGACAGTGGCGACTGCCATGAGCCGGCTCGCCTGCTGGTTGAGCTGCAGCAACTGGGCAAACTGCTTGATGAGCGCTTCGAGCTTGAAGACTGCCTGATCGAAGTGCTGCACAATTCGCATCAGTTGCAGCCAATGTCTACGTCCGGTGTGGCCGCCTCCCAACAGCCGGTCTATTGAGTGACGCGCTGATCGATGCGCATGAAAAACCCCGCCCAGGCGGGGTTTTTTGTGCCCGATGGCTTAGCAAAATTCTGCCGGATCCGGGCCCAGGCGCTTGCCTTCATCCAGAGCGGCGATCTTTTGCATGTCATCGCTGTCGAGGCTGAAGTCGAAGATATCGGCGTTTTCACGGATACGTTCGGGATTGGTGGATTTGGGAAAAATAATTGAGCCAAGCTCGACATGCCAGCGCAGGATGACCTGGGCAGGCGTCTTGCCATGCTTTTTCGCCAGCTCCTGGAACAAGGGATGCTTGAGCAGCTCGCCGCCCTGAGCGAGCGGACTCCAGGCTTCGGTCAGGATATTCTTCTGACGGTTCACTTCGCGCAGGTCATTTTGCTGTAGCAGCGGATGAACTTCGATCTGGTTCACCACTGGGGTTACACCAGTCTCCAGAATGATCTGCTCCAGATCTTCCTGGCGGAAGTTGGAGACGCCTACCGAGCGAACGCGACCCTCTTCACGCAGGCGCAGGAACGCTTTCCAGGTATCCAGAAACTTGCCAGCCTTGGGGCAGGGCCAGTGAATGAGGTAGAGGTCTACGTAGTCCAGCTTGAGCTTGGACAGGCTCTCGTCAAAGGCCTTGAGGGTTTCGTCGAAGCCCTGGCGCTCGTTCCACAGCTTGGTTGTCACGAAGAGCTCGCTGCGGTCGATGCCGGATTCGGCGATGCCCTGGCCTACGCCTTCCTCGTTGTTATAGGCAGCCGCTGTATCGATGTGGCGGTAGCCCATTTCGAGGGCTGAGCGGATCAGCTGGGGCGCTTCTTCGTTTGGGGTTTTCCAGGTACCCAGGCCGAACTGGGGAATATGGTGACCGTCATTGAGTTGAAGGCTCGGAATCGAGGACATGATTACTCCTGTGTCGAGATGAAGGGAGTCGTATATTTCCGGCGGTATCGGTGATACGACCGGGGAGGAGCCGTTTCTATCCCGGCGCGTTACGAACGGGCTCGGGAGCATGGGGCAGACGCGCCTCCAACGCCTGGGCCAGATAGCGGACAAAGATCTTGATACGGCGAGGCACGTGCCGGCGGTACGGGTAGACCGCGTAGATGTCGGCACGGGGTGCCTCGTACGCGGTCAGCAGCGGCAGCAGGGCGCCCGAGGCGAGGTGCTCATGGACATCCCACCAGGAGCGCAGGATTAGGCCATGGCCGTCCAGCGCCCATTGCAGGGCAACTTCTCCATCATTGCTCGACAGGCTGCCGCTGACCTTGTGAGCGTACTCACGTCCCTCCTTATGGAAACGCCAGATAGCGTAGTCGCTGCCATCCTGGCGCAGCACGATGCAATTATGTGCACTCAGCTCGGATACCTCATGGGGCGTACCGGCGCGGCTCAGATAGGCTGGAGAGGCACAGAGCAGGCGCGGATTGCCCAGCAGGCGATGGCCGACCAGGCGTGAGTCCGGCGGCTCGCCCATGCGAATACCGATATCCATGCCCTGGTCCAGCAGGCTGAGCGGCTGGCTGGTTAGCTCAAGGGATAGCTCGACATCAGGGTACTCCTGGGCGAAGCGGGACAGGACAGGGGCGAGGTGGCGTCTTCCAAAGCCAAAGGTTGCGTTGATTCTGAGCTGCCCGCGCAAGGTCTGGCGTTGGTTGCCCAAGGCGCTTTCTAGCTCCTCCAACTGCTGGAGAATCGGCCGGGCGCCCTCCAGGTACAGCTCGCCTTCTGCCGTCAGGTCCAGTCGCCGCGTCGTGCGTTGTACCAGCTGAATACCCAGGCGTTGTTCCAGCTGCGTCAGGCGCTTGCTTACTGCAGGGAGTGACAGCCCCAGCTCACGCGCCACGGCGGTAAGGCTGCCCCGTGTGGCGACGCGCTGGAAAAAGCTGAGGTCATCGATGGCGGACATGCAATTCTCTACCTAGATTCAATAATGGCTTTCTTCAAAGGCGAATTGTGTGGATCGGAGGAGTGAATAACACTGGCCGGACTGTGTATCAACTACAAGAGGATTCGCCCATGAGCACGCCCTGTTACCGGATTGCAGTCATTCCCGGCGATGGCATCGGCAAGGAAGTAATGCCTGAGGGCATTCGGGTCATGGATGCCGCTGCAAAGGCATTCAACCTGACGCTGCAATGGGACTGGTTTGATTTTGCCTGTGCGGATTACTACGTGAAGCACGGCAAGATGATGCCGGACAACTGGTTCGAACGGCTCAAGGGCTACGACGCGATTTACTTTGGCGCGGTGGGCTGGCCCGAAGTGGTTCCTGATCATGTCTCCTTGTGGGAGTCGCTGCTGAAATTCCGCCGTGACTTCGACCAGTACGTGAACCTGCGCCCCTGCCGCCTGATGCCGGGCGTGAGAAGCCCGCTGGCCAACCGCAAGCCGGGTGATATCGATTTCTATGTAGTGCGTGAGAATACCGAAGGCGAATACTCCAGCATCGGCGGCAAAATGTTTGCCGGCACCGAGCGCGAAGTGGTTATGCAGGAAACGGTCATGAGCCGTATCGGGGTCGACCGCATCCTCAAGTTCGCCTTCGAGCTGGCGCAGCGACGTCCAAAGAAACACCTGACCTCGGCCACCAAGTCCAACGGCATTTCCATCACCATGCCTTACTGGGACGAGCGGGTGGAAGCCATGGCGGCAGGCTATCCAGAGGTCAAGATCGACAAATACCACATCGATATCCTGACGGCGAACTTTGTGCTGCATCCGGACTGGTTCGACGTCGTCGTGGCAAGCAATCTGTTTGGGGACATTCTTTCCGACCTTGGCCCGGCCTGCACGGGTACGATCGGTATTGCGCCTTCGGCCAATATCAATCCGGACCGCCGCTTCCCCAGCCTGTTCGAGCCCGTCCATGGCTCGGCGCCGGATATCGCAGGCCAGGGGATTGCCAATCCCATCGGACAGATCTGGTGCGGCGCGATGATGCTGGAGCACCTGGGCCACCATGACGCCGGCGCGGCAGTACTGGCCGCCATCGAGACCGTCCTGGCAAAAGGTCCGGACAATGCACCGTTGACACGGGATATTGGCGGGACGGGAACGACCGAGGCGCTTGGCAAGGCCATTGCCGCGCAGTTCTGAAGCATCTGCTCTGGCTCAATAAAAAGCCCCGTCTAGGCGGGGCTTTTCAGTTCCGGTGTAGCTTACGCCCGTCTGGGCAGCATAAAGCTGAGCAGGAAGAGCGCTGCGGCCGAAACCACGATGGAAGGACCGGCCGGCGTGTCCTGATACCACGACAGCGACAGGCCCAGGCACACCGCAATGATCCCCAGCACACTGGCGCCAAAGGCCATTTGCTCGGGGCTGCGGGCATGGCGCTGCGCGGCAGCGGCGGGAATGATGAGCAGCGACGTGATCAGCAGGACGCCGACGATTTTCATCGCGACCGCAATCACGATGGCAATGAGCAGCATCAGGGCCATGCGGATGGCCGTGACCGGCAGGCCTTCCACCTGGGCCAACTCCTCGTGCACGGTAATGGCTAGCAGGGGGCGCCAGAGCGCGGCCAGCGCGGCCAGTACGATCACGCTGCCGATCAGAATCCACCACAGATCGCTCTGGCTGACGGCAAGCAGATCCCCAAAGAGATAGCTCATCAGGTCGATCCGTACGTCCTTCATGAAGGACAGAGCCACCAAGCCCAGCGACAAGGTGCTGTGGGACATGATGCCTAGCAGCGTATCGGCGGCCAGGCCCCGGCGGCGCTGGAGCAATACCAGAAGGACAGCCAGAACGACGCAGCCAACGGTAACCGCCAGGGTCGGGCTGACATCGAGCAAAAAGCCCATTGCCACACCGAGCAGGGCTGCGTGGGAAAGGGTGTCGCCAAAATAGGCCATACGTCGCCAGACCACGAACGAGCCCAGCGGCCCGGCAACAACCGCCAATGCAAGCCCGGCGAGCAAGGCGTAAAGAAGAAAATCAGCCATGCTTGCAGTGTTCACCATGGACGTGGGGTTTCATCACGACGCCGCCATGCAGTTCATGGGCATGGTCGTGGTGATGGTGGTAGATCGCGAGGCTGCGCGCGTCCTGGCCGAACAGTTCGACAAAGGCCGGATCGCCGCTGACTTGCTCGGGATGGCCGGAGCAGCAGATGTGATGATTCAGGCAGACGACCTGATCAGTGGTGCTCATGACCAGATGCAGGTCATGGGAAACCATCAGCACGCCACAGCCGTAGCGGTTGCGTAATTGGGTAATGAGCCGATAGAGCTCCGCCTGACCGCTTACGTCCACACCCTGGACCGGCTCGTCGAGCACCAGCAGCTCGGGCTTGCGCAAGAGCGCACGGGCCAGCAGCACGCGCTGCAACTCGCCTCCGGAAATGGTTTGCAAGGGGCTGTCGAGTAAGTGATCTGCACCTACCTCGGCCAAGGCGCTGGCGGCACTTGTACGGTCTACACCCGGCACGAGCCGCAGGAACCGCAGCACAGAGAGCGGAAGCGTTGCATCTACGTGCAGCTTTTGCGGCATGTAGCCAATCGTCAGGCGTGGCTGACGCCAGACGCTGCCGGTGTCCGGCTTGAGCAGACCCAGCACGGTGCGCACCAGCGTTGTCTTGCCAGCCCCGTTGGGCCCGATCAGCGTGACGATTTCGCCACGCGTGAGGGTCAGGTTTACCTGATCAAGAATGTTCTGCCCGGAAAAGCGCACGCCCACATCGGACAGCTGGATCAGCGCATCGCTCATTGAGCGTCCTGGCAGGCAGAGCAGAGGCCGATGACTTCGACCGTCTGGCCTTCGACCTTGAAGCCGACCGTGCCGGCACCTACCTGAATAGCCTCATGAATGGCTGGCTGTTCAAGCTCGATCGCCACATGGCAATGGCGGCAAATCAGGAACTGACCCTGGTGGGCATGCCCTGGGTGATTGCAGCCAATAAAGGCGTTCAAGGAGGCGATGCGGTGCACCAAGCCGTTTTCGAGCAGGAAATCCAGCGCACGATAAACGGTCGGCGGTGCAGCACGGCGGCCGTCCTGCTCGCTGAGAACCGCCAGGATGTCATAGGCCCCGAGCGGCTTGTGGCTTTGCCAGACCAGCTCCAGCACGCGGCGGCGCAGGTCGGTCAGGCGTACACCGGACTTCGTGCACAGCGATTCGGCCTCACCCAGCGCATGGGTGACGCAATGGGAATGGTCATGCGGGCGAGAAGCCAGAGGGATACTCGTCATTGAAATGAGCCGTTTATGAATAGGGACGTTATTATATTGCAAACGTACTGCTTTGAGACCCTTCCGTGATCCGATCCCTGATTGCCGGCGCTCTGTTCGGCCTGACCGCTTTTGCAGCCTCGGCCCATGCCGAGGTCAACGTACTGACCAGCATCAAACCCTTGCAGCTGATTGCCGCGGCGGTGCAAGAGGGCGTCGATACGCCCGACGTTCTGCTGCCGCCAGGCGCCTCCCCGCACAACTACGCCCTGCGGCCTTCCGACATACGGCGCATCCGCGAGGCGCAGCTGTTCTATTGGATAGGACCGGACATGGAAGTCTTTCTCAAGGATGTGCTGCCCGGCCGGGACAAGCCCAGCGTCGCTATACAGGAGCTACCTGATCTGCACCTGCGGCGCTTCGTCAATTTCAGCGCCGAAGCAGATCACGAGCACGAGCACGAGCACGACCATGGCCATGACGAAGCTTTCGAGCACGACCATGACCATCGTCCCGGCTCCATCGATGCGCACCTGTGGCTCTCGCTGAACAACGCACGCGTGATCGCTGCCAGGATGGCGGCTGATCTTTCGGCCCAGGACAGCGCCAACGCCGACCGCTATAAGGCGAATCTGGCGGCCTTCAACCAGCGGCTCGACCGCCTCGATGGCCAGCTCAAGCAGGATCTGACGCCCTTGACTGGCAAGCCGTATTTCGTCTTTCATGAGGCCTTCGACTACCTTGAAGAAGCCTACGGCCTGTCACACCGTGGTGTATTTGCCATCAGTGGGGATGTGCAGCCGGGCGCCCGCCATGTTGCCGCAATGCGCGCCATGCTGAAGAGCGCCGGGCCCACCTGCGTCTTTACCGAGCCGCCGCTGCGCCCGCGTCTAGCCGATACGCTGAGCCAGGGCCTGCCAGTCACGCTGTCCGAACTGGATCCGCTGGGCGCTGATGCGCCAGTCAATGCCTCCGGTTATGAGACGCTGCTGACCAACCTGACGGGCAAACTGACGGATTGCCTGGGCAAAATTTAGGCAAAGGCGATTTTGACTAGCTGAGTCGTTGAGGCAGGGGCTTCGTACACAGGACGAAGCCCTCGAAAAGCTTACAGCGACAGGGGGAGCCGCAGCGCAACATTCTGGCGCTGGGCGAGACGGTGCTCGAACTCGGCAGGGTCGTGGATCAGCACATCCTGACCGGCAAAGGCCTTGGCGGCAATCAGGCGGGACAGCCAGAAGCGTACGCAGGCAATCCGCAGCATAACCGGCCAGAGTTCGACTTCGAGCGGCGTGAAGCGGCGCTTGGCGGCATAGGCGGCCAGTAATGAGCGGGCGCGCGGATCGTCGAGCGAGCCGTCTTCGCAGGAGCACCAGTCATTCACCGTGATGGCGAGGTCATAGAGCATCCAGCCTGAGCAGGCATTGTAGAAGTCGATTACGCCAGACAGGTGCGGCCCGTCGAACATCACGTTGTCGCGGAACAGGTCGGCATGGAGGTTGGCGCATGGCAGGCTGGGGTTTCGCTCCTGCAGCGCGTGAATCTCATCCAGTGTGTTATGCAACATCGCCCGGGCCGATTCGGGTAGCTCGTTTGCCAGTTGTGGGCCCTGCTCCAGCATCCAGGCGAGACCCCGGTCGCTTGGACGCTCTATGATTCGATCGCGTGTTGCCAAGTGAATGCAGGCCAGCAGCGAGCCGACTTCCTGGCAGTGATGAGGGTTCGGTACGCGCTCATGCTTGCCCGGTAGCCGCGGCTGCAGCAGGGCAGGCTTGCCCTTCAGGGTCCGTAGCCCGTCTCCCGCCTCGGTGCGCAGCGCATACGGCACTGGCAGATCGGCTTCATGCAGCACATCCAGGAGCTGAATGAAAAACGGCAGATCGGCTGCCGGACCGCGCTCGACCAGTGTCAGCACGAACTCACCGCCTTCCAGGCTGATGAAGTAGTTGGTGTTCTCGGACCCTTCGGCAATACCGCGAAAGTCGCGCAGACGGCCAAGGCCGTAGTCTGCCAGGAAAGCTTCAAGCGTCGGGCGGTCGAGCGGGGTAAAGACGGACATGGGGTGAAGCTTTCCTCAAAGCGTCATGGACGAGAACGGCCTGCAAGCCGAAAAACGGCGGGCAGTTTACCGCCTGCTGCGGCCTGAGGAACAGCCACCCGTACCGACAGGGCCGAATAAAATCACCAGCGGAAGATTTCCCATTGGGGAATCAGCATGTCGGGCTGGTCCGAGCGGATGAAATTGCTGTCGCCATCGGCGCGCACCAGAAAATACGGCTTGCCGTGCTTGGGAGTGATTTTGATGGCATACAGAAAACCGTTCACACGGTATTCCTGGATGGTCTTGTCGCCATCATGACGGATAGTTACGTCCGGCTCGGGCGAAGGGTCCTCCTGGGCCAGTACGGGTACGATGGGGGCAGCTAAAAGACCGATGAGTAAAAGTCTGCTGAGCACTCGCATGGTAACCTTGTCCTTTTGAATAGGTCAGAGGAAATTCTACCTCTAGGCCTCGCGAAAAGGTTGATCTCGCTCATGAGCCAAGCGCCTCTCGTCCTGGTGGACGGTTCCTCCTATCTCTACCGTGCCTTCCATGCCCTGCCGCCGTTGATGACATCGACCGGCCGGCCGACCGGCGCCGTGAAAGGCGTCCTCAACATGCTGCTGTCCCTGCGCAGACAATACCCGGACAGCCCCTTTGCCGTAGTCTTCGATGCCAAGGGCCCAACGTTCCGCGATGAACTCTTCGCCGACTACAAGGCCCATCGCCCGGCCATGCCCGATGACCTGCGCAGTCAGGTCGAGCCGCTGCACGCCTGCATTCGCGCCCTGGGCCTGCCACTGCTCAATGTGGAGGGCGTCGAGGCGGACGATGTGATCGGCACTCTGGCCCGGAGCTGCGCAGCCGCTTCTCGTCCGGTGGTGATTTCCACGGGCGACAAGGACATGGCCCAGCTGGTCTGCGAGCATGTCACGCTGGTCAACACCATGAGCGGCAGCGTGCTGGACGTCGAGGGTGTGAAAGAGAAGTTTGGTGTGGGGCCTGAGCACATTATCGACTTCCTGGCACTCATGGGCGACAAGATCGACAACATTCCCGGCGTACCGGGCATTGGCGAGAAGACGGCCTGTGGCCTGCTCAACGGGATTGGCGGCGGCCTGGACGCGCTGTATGCCAATTTGGACAAGGTGGCTACGCTACCGATCCGCGGCGCCAAGTCGCTGGCGGCCAAGCTCGAGCAGCACCGCGATCAGGCGTATCTTTCCTATCAGCTGGCAACCATCAAGATCGATGTTCCGCTCGACGTGAGATTCGATGAACTGATGCCGGAGGAACCGCACCGCGAAGCGCTGATCGCCCTGTACAAGGAAATGGAATTTAAATCCTGGCTGGACGACCTGCTGCGGGAGGCCAAGGACAGCGGCGAGCCGCTGCCGCTGGGTGAAAGCGAGCAGGCGACGCTGGAACTCGATTACCAGACGGTTCTGACCCAGGACGAATTCGACGCCTGGCTGGAAAAGCTGAAGGCGGCCGACCTGTTTGCCCTGGACACCGAAACCAACAGCCTGGACGCTCATCAGGCGGATCTGGCCGGTATCTCGTTCGCGGTAACAGCGGGCGAGGCGGCCTATGTGCCGGTTGCGCACAATTACATGGGGGCACCCGCCCAGCTTGACCGTGACGCCGTACTGGCTGCGCTCAAGCCGCTATTGGAAGACGAGACCAAGCTCAAGGTCATGCAGCACGGCAAGTACGACAAGAACGTTTTTGCCCGCTATGGCATCACCCTGCGTGGCATTGCCTTCGACACCATGCTCGAATCCTACGTGCTGGACGCCACCGCCACCCGTCATGACATGGACAGCCTGGCACTTAAGTACCTGGGCCACAGCACCATCCGCTTCGAGGACATTGCCGGCAAGGGTGCCAAGCAGCTGACCTTCGACCAGATTGCCCTGGAGCAGGCCGGCCCTTACGCCGCCGAAGATGCTGACGTTACCCTGCGGCTGCATCAGGCCCTGTGGCCCAAGCTTGAAGCCGTTCCGGCGCTGGCAGGTGTGCTGAAAGACATCGAGATGCCACTGGTTCCGGTGCTGGCGCGTATCGAGCAGAACGGGGCCTATGTGGATCGCGATCTGCTTGGCGTGCAGAGCCGCGAGCTGGGCGAGAAGATGATCGCGTTGGAAAAAGAAGCCTACGAATTGGCCGGCCAGGAGTTCAACCTGGGCTCGCCCAAGCAGCTCGGCGAGATCCTATTTGTGAAGCTAGGCCTGCCGGTGGTATCCAAGACCGCGTCCGGCCAGCCGTCCACGGCCGAAGCGGTGCTTCAGGAATTGGCCGACCAGGATTATCCGCTGCCCAAGGTCATCATGCAGCACCGCTCGATGAGCAAGCTCAAGAGCACCTATACCGACAAGCTGCCCCAGCAGATCAACCCGCACACCGGGCGTATCCACACCTCTTATCATCAGGCGGTGACGGCGACGGGGCGACTGTCTTCATCCGATCCGAACCTGCAGAATATCCCGATCCGCACCGCGGAAGGTCGCCGCATCCGTCAGGCCTTCATCGCGCCCAAAGGCTATAAGCTGATGGCGGCGGACTATTCGCAGATCGAGCTGCGCATCATGGCGCACTTGGCACAAGACGAAGGCCTGCTGCATGCGTTTCAGAACGATTTGGACGTGCACCGTGCCACGGCTGCCGAAGTCATGGGCGTAAGCCTGGACGAGGTAACCCATGAGCAGCGCCGCCGCGCCAAGGCGATCAACTTCGGCTTGATCTACGGCATGAGTTCGTTTGGCCTGGCCAAGCAGATCGGCGTGGATCGTAAGGAGGCCCAGGCCTATATCGACCGGTACTTTCTGCGCTACCCCGGGGTGCTGGCTTACATGGAGCGCACCCGCGCCCAGGTCGTGGATCAGGGCTATGTGGAAACGCTGTTTGGCCGCCGTCTGTACCTGCCGGATATTCACTCCAAGAACCAGAACATCCGTCGTGGTGCCGAACGTGCAGCGATCAACGCACCCATGCAGGGCACGGCGGCAGACATCATGAAGCGCGCCATGGTGCGTGTGGATGACTGGCTACAGCGTTCGGGTATTGATGCCCGCGTCATTTTGCAGGTACACGACGAACTGGTACTGGAAGTACGGGAAGATCTCGTCGAGACCGTACGTGAAGAGCTCTGTCCGTTGATGAGTGGTGCGGCTGAACTGGACGTACCGCTGCTGGTGGAAGCGGGCGTTGGCTGTAATTGGGACGAGGCGCACTAAGAGGGCAATGCAGAAGGCTCCGCTGGGGCCTTTTGCAGCTTTTTATGGCGAAATAGTGGCTAAAAGGAGCGAATTGGCTAGCAGCTTGAGGTTCAGGAATGAGTCTTCGAAAAAATAACAAGCGGTTATGACATTTTTTCGATGAACGGAGAACTTTTGTGAAGCCGTTCTGTCTGATTTTGTGAATGGCTTGGAGAAGCCCTTCGATGCTCCTTTGCTGTTTAGTGTTGGCAGATTAACGGACCCCGCCCTAGCGGTCCGAACTTAAACCCCGATCTTTTCCCCTCCCCAATGAAGATCGGGGTTTTTTTTGCGTCCGGAAAAGTGCGGCAGAGGTTTTTGCCTGAACAAGAGCGGTAGCGCTTCGATGGACATGTGCTGTCAGCCTATGGCGCACCCACAATTCAGTGCGCCATGCTCCTGTGCTTATTCCACGTCGCTGGCCGCTTCGTCCTCAAGCAGCCCCAGCCATTGAGCCAACACCTTGTGGGCTTCTTCGATCCCCTGACGCTTGGGAGCCGAGAACAGCTGTACGCTGGCGTTGTCGCCCCAGCCTTTCTTGATGTCGCGCTGTACCTTGAGCAGTGCATTCTTGGCTGCGCCAAAAGCCAGCTTGTCGGCCTTGGTCAACAGAACATGGATCGGCATATGGCTTGCCTTGCCCCAGTCCAGCATCAGGAGGTCGAACTCGGTCAGCGGGTGGCGGATATCCATCAGCAAGACGATACCCACAAGGCTCTCACGGCTGCCCAGATAGGCTTCCAGGTGCTGCTGCCAGTGCTGTTTGAGCGGAATCGGGACCTTGGCATAGCCATAGCCAGGCAGGTCGACCAGACGTCGCTCCTCATCCAACTGGAAGAAGTTGAGCATCTGGGTACGGCCAGGGGTTTTGGAGGTACGGGCCAGGCTGGCATGGGTCAGGGTATTGAGTGCACTGGATTTGCCCGCGTTAGAGCGGCCGGCAAAGGCGACTTCGTAGCCAATATCCGGCGGGCACTGGTCCACCCGGGTGGCGCTGATCTGGTAGGTCGCTTGTTGGCAAAGGCCGATAATAGGGTTTTTGAACGTCATAGTAGGTCTCGATGGCGCCGCAGCGCTGCGACTCCCGCTTTCGCTCAGCGGAGCCGTCTCTATAGAATGATGCAGATTCTGTACGCATAGTATGCCTGGGGTCGAGCAGGCTGGCTTGCGTCCCGTACACAGGCGTAATGGATCGACGGATGAAAACACTGATGGTGAGCCTTTTGCTCACTCTGGGAGTCAGCATGACGGCCCAGGCCGCAGGCGATGTTGCCGCCGGACAAAGCAAGTCGATGGTCTGTGGTGCCTGCCATGGTCCCGATGGTAACAGCCCTATACCCAGTTTTCCCAAGATTGCCGGTCAGGGCGAGCGCTATCTGATCAAACAGCTCCACGATATCAAGAGCGGCGCCCGGCCCGTGCCTGAAATGATGGCGTTCATGCCAGGCCTGAGCGATCAGGATATAGAAGACCTGGCGGCCTATTTTGCCTCGCAGAAGCCGGTGATCGGTGCCGCTGACCCTGCGCTTGTGGCTGCTGGCGAAGCGCTTTATCGAGGCGGACGTCTGGAAACGGGTCTGCCTGCCTGTACGGGCTGTCACGCGCCGGATGGTGTCGGCAATCGCCAGGCCGGTTTTCCATTGCTTTCGGGCCAGCACGCCGTTTATACCCTCAAGCAGTTGACCGCCTTTCGCGAAGGACAGCGTACCAATGATGGCGAAGCCATGATGATGCGCAGCATTGCCGGCAAGCTGTCTGACCAGGATATTTCAGCCTTGGCAACCTATATTGAAGGATTGCACTAGAGCTGTTTACGGTGCGTCCCATTGGGTGGGCGCGTTGAGAAGTTGAATCAAGCCTGAATGTCACGTTAAAAAGCGCCGCACCAGCCGTTATTTTGGTGGTTATGACCGCTACAATGGCAGACCCCGTCGCACGCTTCGATTGAAGCATGGCTTTATCCGGCGTGGCCTGCCTGCTGCGGGCTTCGCAGCATGGCCTTTCAGCCCAGGAGTAGATTAATGCGTAACCTGATTCTTACCGCTGTATTAGCCTTTTCCGGCCTGTTTGGTACGTTTGCCAACGCCCAGGAGATTGAGGCTGGCAAGCAATACACGGAAATGAGCAACCCGGTCCCAGTGGCTACACCGGGCAAGATCGAAGTGGTCGAGCTGTTTTGGTATGGCTGCCCGCACTGCTATGCTTTCGAGCCGACGTTGAATGCCTGGGCCAAAAAGCTGCCTGACGATGTGAGTTTCCGTCGCGTGCCGGCCATGTTTGGTGGTGTCTGGAACGTTCATGGCCAGCTGTTCGTGACGCTGGAAGCCATGGGCGTCGAGCAGAAGGTGCATGAGGCGATTTTTGCGACCATTCACAACGGCCAACAGAAACTGGCCACCCCTGAGGAGATGGCGGACTTTCTGGCCAATCAGGGTGTTGATCGCGAGAAATTCCTGAGCACCTACAATTCCTTCGCCGTGAAGGGACAGGTCGAGAAGGACAAGAAACTGGCAATGGCCTACCAGATCAGCGGCGTTCCGACCATGGTCGTCAACGGTAAATACCGCTTTGACCTGGGTAGCGCAGGTGGTCCGGACCAGGCCCTGCAAGTGGCTGATTTCCTGATCCAGAAGGAACGCGCCGCCAAGTAATACCCTGCCGGGCCTGCCATTCTGGCGGGCCCTTCCAGGCGGCGCTGCTGGCTGGATCTTCCATACTGCCCAACCAGCTGGCGCAGACCTGTCGCTATTTACAACCTGTATCACACTTCTGCTGTATACGTTAAAGGCCGGGTTATTTTGGCCGTTACAACTGCCATGAACCTTATCGAAGCGATAACAACCTGTAGCGTCTGCTAAAACATGCATAACGCTTTAGATTTACCCATGCTCTTTTCTCGGGGCCTGACATGAGCCAGGACGATCTCGAACGCTGGAAAAACAAGTACCTGGAGGTCGTCGAGCGCCAGGAAGAAGTGGAGGCGCGCTGGGAAGCGCGTCTTGACCTGGTACGCCGTGGCCTGACCCGCACCAGTATCGCAGCCGAAGGCAACGACAAGGCTGTGGATGAGTGTCTCCATGATCTGCGCAATATCCTGCGCCACGAGAACATGGACGACGAGCTCTCACGCATGATCCCGCGTCTGGAGAAAACTGTACTCGAGTCGGAGCGTCGCCGTAGCGAGCGCGCCGAGCATGCGGCCAAGGCCTTTGCGGACCTGTCTCATATGCTGATGGCGCTACCGCTGCCTCGGGATATCCGCAAGTCGCTGAAGCGCTTTGCCAAGAAGGCGGCCAATTCAGCCGAGCAGCCAGGTGATTTCCCCAAACTGGTGATCGAGTTGAGCCGACTGCAGCGTCAGGCCCTGGAGGCTCAGGCCAATGCCCAGCCCCATAAGCCTGGTTTTCTGGAGCGGCTGCTGGGTAAGGGAAAGGAGGAGGCGCCCGTTGTTGCCAAACCCGTACCGGCCCGGCATGACGAGGCGGATGACGAAGACGAAGACGAGCTGGATGACGATCCAGCTTCGAGCGCTAGCGACTTGCCTGTTGTAGCTGAACCCGCTACGCCTGAGAAAACCGTACCGCCCGAAGCGGAGAAGCCTCAGCCCTCACCTATCCCTTTGCCGATCGAGGTAGCCAGCCCTGCGGTCGAGCAGGAACCGCTTGTCGAGCCGACTGCTCGGGCCGCGCCTGTTGCTGCCATCGCTCCGGATGTACCCAGCGAGACGCCATCCAGCACAGCCATTGAGGCTGAGGGCGATAAGCCTGAGGTCGCTGAGTCAGCAGAAACCGTTGTTGAAACCGCTACTGTCGAAGACGAAAAGCCCGCCGAGCTAGAAGCCACAGTAGAAGAGCCGTCTCAAGTCATGGAAAGTGCTGAGGCCGAGCAGTCTAAAATGGCTACGGCTGAAGTTACGTCAGAAGAGTCCCATTTTGATCTGCCACCACCGCCAGAGCCTGGATACAGCGCTATCGCTCCGCATATCGAGGCGACGCTGATTCATCTGCTGGACGAATTGCAGCTGCCGGACAGCCACAAACCGCAGGCTGAAGCCTTGCGACAGCGCATGTTCGGACGGTTGAACTGGTATGAGCTGGTGCCGTTGCTGGATGACCTGTCGGGCCTGGTGCTTTCGCTCAACGACCAGGGCCATCGCGAGTTCGAGGGCTATCTCAAGCAGCTCAATCAGCGCCTGGACAGCTTCCAGAATCACCTGCAACAGGTCAACGAAGGCCATGACGAGGCTCGTGAGCAAGAGCGTTCCTTCAGCGAAGAGCTCCGTGAGCAGGTCAGTGACTTGCAGACTCATGTGCAAGAAGCCGCTGAGCCGGATAATGTGAAAAAGGCGCTGGAAAGCCGTCTGGATGGCATGCTGACTCACATGGAGCAGTATCAGCAGCAGCGTGAGGCGCGCGAGCTAGAAATGGCCGAGCGGCTGAAAACGCTTTCGGAGCGTGTGGTCAGCATGGAGCAGGAGGCCAACAACTATCGCTCCCACGTCGAAGAGCAGCGCAAGAAAGCCCTGACCGATCCGCTGACCGGACTGCCTAACCGTGCAGCCTGGACCGAGCGCCTGGATGCCGAAGTCTCGCTCTGGCAGCGTTACCATAACAGTCTGCTGCTGGCGGTGATCGACGTGGATCACTTCAAGCGGGTCAACGATGATTTCGGCCATCTGGCGGGAGACAAGGTGCTCAAGATCATCGGTACCCAGTTGAGCAAAAAGCTACGGCGGACCGACTTTATCGCGCGCTTCGGTGGAGAGGAATTTGTCGTCCTGTTGCCTAACACGTCCGTGGAGGAGGGCGAGCCCCTGATTCAGACGTTACGTGCGGCCATTGAAGCCTGCCCGTTCCATTTCAAAGGCGAGCGCGTCACCATAACCTGCTCAGCCGGCCTCACGGCGTTCCAGACAGGCGAAGGCAGCAAGCAGGCTTTCGAACGTGCGGATCAGGCGCTTTACCGCGCCAAGCGCGGAGGGCGGAACCGAATCGAGCTGGCCTGACGGCCTGCCATACCCTACAAAAGTTGTCCGAGGTTCTTGCGTCATGCGTCTGCTACTGCCCTTGTTATTGCTCTTCAGCACCTTGCTCGCCGGTTGTGCCGGCGGGCTTCGCATCAATACGGATCACACGGCCAAAGATCAGGACAGCCGTGTGCAGTACATCGTGCTGCACTACACCGCATCGGACTCACAACGCTCCCTGGCCATGCTGACCCATGGCGGTGTAAGCGCCCACTACATGATTGACCGGGACGGCACGATCTACCGATTGGTCGACGAAAATCGCCGTGCCTGGCACGCCGGGGAAAGCGAGTGGGAAGGGCGGACCTGGCTCAACGCGACGTCCATCGGGATCGAGATGGTAAACCTGGGCTTCCGTGACACGCCCACAGGACGTCAGTGGTATCCCTTCACGGAAGAGCAGATCAATGCGCTTATCCCGCTACTCAAGGATATCCAACAGCGCCACCACCTGGGGCCGAATGCCGTGATTGGCCATAGCGACATCGCACCGTCCCGCAAGCAGGACCCGGGCCCGATGTTCCCTTGGGCGCGTCTGGCCGCTGCCGGTATCATCAACTGGCCAACCCCGGCCATGGTCGCACAGCGGCAGGCCAGCCTGGGTGGCGTTCTCCCTCCGCCTGCGTGGTTCCAGCAGCAGTTGGCCCGTGTTGGTTATGCCGTACCGCAGACCGGCCTGCTGGATAAGGCGACCCGCGATGTGATTGCGGCCTTCCAGATGAAGTACCGCCCAGGTCGATTCGACGGTGAGCCGGATCTGCAGACGGCAGCCTTGCTGCTCAGCCTGCCAACGGGCCGTTAACCTCCCTTCGGGTTCGCGTCACGAACCTTGCCTAGCAGGCGCAGCAGCTGCGCCTGCTCATCGGCTTCAAGCGGTGCAAAGACAGCCTCCAACGCCTGCCGACGGGGTGCCTGCGCGAGCGTAAGTGCGTGCCGGCCTGCATCAGTCAGGTGCACCAGGACCGCCCGGCGGTCATCCGGGTGGGGCTCACGGCGAACCAGTCCGTCACGTTCCAGCGCATCAATGGCATCTGTCAGGGTGCGGGGTGCGTGCTTCAAATGCTCCGCAAGCACACCGGGGCGACAGGGGCCGAGCTTATCCAGAAGGCTCATGACCTTATAACGGGCAAACGAGAGCCCCGAGGCTTGCAGAGCGCTATCCAGATGCTGACGCATGCTGCGCTTGATGTCGTGCAGGGCTTCGGCAATTTCAAAAATGGTTGACATGGCGCATCACTTATCTTGAAGATAGTGAGGAACCTCAATGAATGGGTCCTCTTTAATGACTGCATCATTTCATAGCCGCACGGCAGATTCCAGTACACGTCACGTTTTTCAGCGCGTCCGCCATGAACTCAAACGTCGCTGGGTCCAGGTCGTCCGCCGTGAAAGTCTGGGTGGCGATATGCTGCGCCTGACCTTTGGCGGCCCGGACCTTGCGGATTTCAACAGCCCGGCCTTCGATGACCATATCAAACTGTTTCTTCCAGCCGATGGGGCGCCTATCCGCAGCGTTCCGCTGGATAGGCTTGTGGGCCGCCATTACACGCCGCGCCGCTATGACTCTGCTACCGGTGAACTCGACATCGACTTTTACCTGCACGAAACAGGTGTAGTCACCGCGTGGGCTGCCCAGGCCCAGCCGGGTGACGAGATCGTCATTGGCGGTCCCAGAGGCTCGATGCTTCCGCCCAGCGACTTTGACTGGTATCTGCTGGCCGGTGACGAAACGGCCCTGCCGGCCATGGCGCGCCGTCTTGAGGAACTGCCCGCCGACAAGACAGCTATTGCGCTGGTAGAGGTAGCCCGACCAGGCGGCGAAATCCCTTTGCCGAGTCAGGCGGCCGTGACGCTGATCTGGGTCTACCGCGAGACGACGAGTGATTCGCTGGCGGACTCGCTGGCGCGATTGCAACTGCCAGCAGGTGAAGGCTACGCCTGGATCGCCAGTGAAGCCGGTGCTGCCCGCGCCGCTCGGCAGGTGATGATTGAACAGCACGGACTGCCCCGCGAATGGGTCAAGGCAGCCGGCTACTGGAAACGCGGCGAAAGCGATCAGCACGTGAAGCTTGAAGATTGAACACAACCACCTCCTCCTCAGCTCCTGCGGGCACTGATGGCCTGCCAACGCCCCGGCGCTATCAGGCCATTGCGGCGCTGCTGGCGGCCATCAGCATGACGGTTCTGGATTCGGGCATTGCCAATCTGGCGCTGCCTACCATTGCCCAGGCACTTGATGTTTCAGCGGCGCAGTCGGTCTGGATCGTCAGTGCCTATCAGCTGGCGCTGGTGGCCCTGCTGCTGCCCTTGGCAGCGTTGTCCGAGCGGATCAGTCTGCGCCGTGTATTCGGCGCCGGGGTCTGTCTGTTCAGCCTGGCGTCGCTCGGGTGTGCCCTGGCGCCGGATCTCTTCTGGCTGGTGCTGGCGCGAGCACTTCAGGGCATTGGGGCTGCTGCCATCATGTGTGTCAGCGCTGGCATCGTAAAGCTAACCTATCCCAGGCACCTGCTGGGACGAGGCATCGGTATCAATGCGCTTTGCGTTGCTCTGGGATCGGCTCTGGCACCCAGCCTGGGCGCCGGGATCCTGGCCCTGGGTGGATGGCCCTGGCTGTTTGCGATCAATCTGCCGATAGGACTGGCTGTCCTGATGCTGCTCAAGGCCTTGCCGGATAACCCACGGGCGCAGCGCCGTATCGATCCACTCAGCGCACTGCTCAATGTCGGCTTGTTCTGCGGTGCCATCGGTGGGCTTGAGCGACTGGCAGTAGAGCCCCTGCAAGGTGCTGCGCTATTGCTCGTGGCGGTCGGCTGCCTGTGGGGGTTGTTACGTCGTGAACGGGGTCAGACGGCGCCGCTGCTGCCGGTGGATCTGCTTGAACACTCAGCGTTCCGCCATGCGATCATGGCGTCCATCTGCTCGTTCGCTGCACAAATGCTGTGCTTTCTGGCTATTCCGTTCTACCTGCAGCATCAGTTGGGGCTCATGCCGGTACACGTAGCCTTGCTGATGCTGTCCTGGCCGCTGACGGTAGCCGTGGCCGCTCAGGTCGCCGGGCGTCTGGCGGATCGTTACCGCCCCCAGACACTGTGCATGCTGGGTGGATTGGGTATCGCCCTGGGGTTGGGAATTACCGCGGTCTGGCCGCTGGCACAAGGACAAGGCCCACTGGTGGCTTTCATGATCATCGGCGGGCTGGGCTTCGGCTTTTTTCAGGTGCCCAACAACCGGGTCATGCTGACGTCCACGCCGTCTTCCCGGACCGGAGCGACAGGAGGCATGCAAGCGACTGCACGGCAGACCGGCATGGCTCTGGGCGCCGCCGCGCTAGCCATCCTGCTGCATCTGTGGCCGGAGGGAGCGCCTCGTCTGGGGTTGGCCCTGGCTTCGGCATTGGGTCTGCTGGCGGCCTGGATCAACTGGCACGTGCCCAAGGAAGACAAGGCATGAAAAAGCCGCCCGGTGGGCGGCTTTTGCGTTCAGGTTGGCAGTGTCATGAAGAATTGCGTTCCCTGGCCCGGTCGCGAGACGACACCAATGCGCCCGCCGTGGAGCTGAATGATCTCCTTGCAGAGCGCAAGGCCAAGACCGGCACCGCCTTTCTTGGAGCCAATCTGCACAAACGGCTCGAATACCCGGCCTTGTTGGGCATAGGCGATCCCTTCACCGTTGTCCTGTACAGCCATGAGCAGGCGATCGTTCTGACGCATGGCCTGAAGCGAGACGCGGCCGCCCGCAGGCGTATGGCGAAGGGCATTGCTGATGAGGTTGTCCAGCACCCGGCCCATTTGTGCCGGGTCCAGCGTGACGCGGGGAAGCGGGGTATGCAGCAGTTCCACCACCAGTTCGACCGACTTGTCCCGAGCGGCATCGGCATGCCGTGCGCGGGCCTGATCGAGCAGCTCGCTAACTTCACTCGGGACCTTCTCGGGACGTTGCAGGCCGCTCTGATAGCGTGAGAAGTCCAGCAGGTCGTTGATCAGGCGGACCAGGCGATGGGTTTCCTCATCCACTGTCTGCAGCAGGTAAGCCTCACGCGAGTCTTCGGGAAACTTCAGGCGCTCCTGCAACAGGGCAAAGGCCATGTGCATGCCGGTTACCGGCGTCCGTAGCTCATGGGAGGCTCGCAGGACGAACTCGTTGCGGACCCGGTCGAAGGCGCGCTGCTCAGTCACATCACGCAGGACCATCAAGGCACCAACGCTGCGGCCGTCGGCATGGTTGACCGGCGTGACCGTCCAGGCGAGCAGGCGTGTCTCACCTGCAATATCAATCTGCAGATCTTCCGGGACGGCTTCCAGCGTCTTGCCGGACAGGACACGCTGGACGGCTTCGTCGATATCCGGGCGTTGCAGGGCCGCGCCCAGGAGCTGACCCTGACGCTCGTCATCCCAGCCCAGCTGACGGTTCGCCACCGGGTTGGCATGTTCGATATGCCCGAGGTAGTCCAGGATGATCAGGCCGTAATCGATACTGTCCAGCACCGCCTGAAGACGACGTTGCCCGGCCACCAAGGCCTCGATGTTGGTCTGGCTCAGCTGACGCAGGGACTCGGCCATGGAACCGAAGCGGCGACTTAGCAAGGCCAGCTCGGTCACCTTGGAGGTCGGCAGGGTAATGTCGAAATGCCCTTGGCTGATCTGGTCGGCTGCCTTGGCCAGCGAGTCGATGGGACCGCCAAAGCGACGTGCAATGGTGTTGGCCGTTGCAAATCCAATCCCCAGGATAGCCAGCCCGACGAGCCCCAGCAGGACGGCAATCAGCGTGGCCCGGTTATGGGCGTGTTGCTGGGTACTGTCCATGTCGCTGATAAAGCTGGTCTGCAGGTCATACACCTGATTGCGCAGGCTGTTGACCAGGTCCAGAAAAACCTTGTTTTCCCTGAGCGCAGAGTATCCATCCGGCGGATTGCCCAGCATCTTGTAGTACTGGTTGTACTTGCTCTCGAGCTGACTCAGCTGCTGGATATCGTCCGGATGGCTGACCAGGCTCTGGGTCGTAGCCAGGTAGTTGCGAAACTCCTGATCATGATTGCGAAGCTGATTGGCATCCGGCGCCCCATCCATGAGGGAGTACAGCTCGTTGCTCAGCTCCTGTCGCATGCCCAGTGAGGCGTTGATGAACAGCAGCGTGTGCTTGTTGTAGCTCTCCTGGCTATTGGAGAACTGCAGGACACTGACCAACCCGATAATGAGTCCGAGCAGCGCAACGGTAATGAGCGCGGAAATGCTCAGGAACAGGCGTGTCCTAAGTTTTATCGGAAGCTTCATAGCCCGTACTGCTTGCGTTTACGGTAGAGCGTCGACGAGTCGATGCCGAGAATTTTGGCGGCCTGATCCAACGTCTCGCTTGTCGCCATGACCGCCGCAATATGCGCCTTTTCGAGCGCTTCCAGGCTCATGGTCTCACCCACACGCGGAGCGCTACTGGCGGAGCTGGGCTGTTCGGTCAGGCCAAGGTTGGTAACGTCCACCAGATCCTTGCTGCAGATAATGCTGGCGCGCTCGATTACGTTGCGCAGCTCGCGGACGTTGCCGGGCCAGTCATACTTGCGCAGCGCTTCCTTGGCTTCCTCACTGAATCCATGGGCCGGACGGCCATAGTCCTTGACGAAGCGGGCCAGGAAACGCTCGGCCAGATCAATGATGTCTTCCTTACGCTCGCGAAGCGGCGGCAGGGTCAGCACGATCACGTTCAGGCGGTAGAGCAGGTCTTCGCGGAACTCACCTTCGGCCACCATCTGCTCGAGGTTGCGGTTGGTCGCGGCAAGAATGCGTACATCGGCACGGCGCGTGACCGGATCGCCCACCCGCTCATATTCCTTATCCTGGATGAAGCGCAGCAGCTTGGGTTGCAGGGCAAGCGGGAAATCACCGATTTCGTCGAGAAACAGAGTACCGCCATCGGCTTGGCTGACGCGACCCAGGGTGCTTTCACTGGCTCCGGTAAACGCGCCGCGGGTATGGCCAAACAACTCGCTTTCCATCAGGTCGGCGGACAGGGACGGGCAGTTGATGGTGACAAAGGTCTTCTTGGCGCGACGGCTCCAGGCATGGATGGAGCGGGCCAGCTCACCCTTGCCGGAACCGGATTCGCCCAGAATAAGAATATTGGCGTCGGTCGTAGCGACCTGTCGGGCCGTTTCCAGTATCGACATCATGGCCGGACTACGGGATTCCAGACCCAGGCTGGACTTGCGTACTTCACCTTCGAGCGCTTCAAGGCGAGCGGACAGCTGGCGAAACTCCAGCTGCTTGGCCGCGGCCATGCGCAGCTGATCAGGGCTGCAAGGTTTAACCAGGTAATCGGCAGCACCAGCCTGCATGGCATCGACCGCTGTATCCACCGCCGAATGGGCGGTAACGATGACTACCCGCATCCAGGGTGCCTGGATACGCATCTGTTGCAATACATCCAGACCGTTGTCCTCGCCCAGGCGTAGGTCGAGAAAACAAAGGTCGTATACCTGTCGTAGCAGCAGGGCTTCGGCCTGAGCGGCCGAGTTGGCCGTAGCGACACTATAACCAGCATCTTCAAGGCAGAAACGGAAAGTACGCAGGATCGCTGCCTCGTCATCGACGAGAAGAATCCTTCCGCTCGGTTGATCCATGGAATGTTCTCCGTAGGTACATCCCGCACCTATATAAACAGAAGGGGGCGGGAGGTCTGTGCCTTAGTCAGTTGTAAATCGTGCAAGTTGCAATATGCACGACGAACGATGCAAGTCTTTTGATGAGATGTCATGACGCGCTGACAGCGGGCAGATGGAGGAGGGGCCATGCAAATTGCAGGGAAGCCTCGAAAAACACCAGCCTTACTACCGATCCGGCCAGGAATTCGGTACAGACAACGAGGCACTGACGCTGAGGTTTCGCCTTTTCCTTTAAGGAAGGCAACACAAGTAGAGGCCGTTTGGCTTGAGAAGTTCGCCAGGACGGTCAGTTTTTCTCTATAGGCATCATGCAAAACGCAATGCTTGAAACCCTGCATCTTGCAGTATGCAAGCGGCAGAAAGCGGATCTAATTTTTAACTTATTGATTTTAAAGGATTTTTTTTATTCAAAAACTTGGCATGCCGTCTGCAATATCTCTTGCATAGAGCCTGAAACGGCCAATAACAGTTGAAGGAGTAAACTCATGGTCAGCCAGATTGCACGTAACAATATGATCTGTTCGGCATTCTTCGCAGGTGTAGCAGCAGTGCTGTTCACCACTGGCCATACCTCTACTCCTGTTGCTGCTCCGCAAGCCGTACCTCACATTGAAGTGAAGGCACCGGCGGCCAAGCCCCTGGCAAGCCATGTAAGCGTCGAGCAGCAAAAAGCTATTCCGGCTCAATCTACTGTTGACCGTTTCCCCCGTCAGACTCGCTGGGTTTTCTAAGGAGACGCTTGCGATGTCCGGGACCTACACAACCTTCGCTTTGACCTTCGCCAGTGCGATAGTTCTATTGGGCCTTGTAGCCAGCATGATTTTGATCGGCCGTGCGTTAAAACAGACGGATAGCCGGAACACACGCGATTTAGAAGTATCCATACCGAGGAGCCTATCTTTCTCGGAAAGCGGTGCCAGAGAGTCTCGGATAGGACAGTCGGCCTGGCCTGAGAAAGTAAGTGTTTCTCGATAATCAACTAGAAATCCAAACTAGAAACCAGAGAAAAGTAAGACGAGGAGAATCATCATGCTGAGCTGGGCTATCACGTTTCTAATCATCGCTATCATCGCAGGTGTTTTGGGCTTCGGCGGCATCGCCGGTACAGCAGCAGGTATTGCCAAGATCCTGTTCGTTCTGTTCCTGATCCTGTTTGTGGTGTCCTTCTTCTTCGGTCGCCGCCGACCCTGACACAGGGCCTGCGATTGTCATCAAATCGTAGCCGTAGGCCGGTTTAATGACCTGACCGAACACACGCCCTGACTTGTCGGGGCGTTATAGGCCAAGGGGCTTGGGTGCTTTGCGGTAAGAGGAGCATCCTCAGGGTACAGGGAGTACCTTCGTTGAGACGAGCCAGGCTGGACGATATATCCCCCAGACGTTTTGGGCCTCGACCGTGGGTCTTGAGGACTAAAACGCCTGGGGGACATAATTTTGGGTTACTGCATTTTTACCGCCAGCTTGGCGACATGCTCGCCCTGATGGCTCGCCAGCTGTAATTCCTTCGCACTGGGCAATCGAGAGCCATCGGCTCCTGCCAGCGTGGCTGCGCCGTAAGGCGAACCTCCCTTCACTTCAGTAATATCCGCCAGCATGGGATCGGTATAAGGCATACCGACAATCAGCATGCCGTGGTGCGCCAGCGTGTTCCAAAAGGACGTAATGGTAGTCTCACTACCGCCCCCGGTTCCCGTCGAAACGAACACACTGCCCAGCTTGCCTACCAGAGCACCCTTGACCCACAGACCGCCCGTCTGATCGAGGAAGGTGCGCATCTGGCCCGCCATGTTGCCGAAACGGGTCGGCGTTCCGAAGATGATTGCATCGTAGTCAGCCAGCTCTTGAGGCGTGGCGACCGGCGCTGCCTGATCAAGCTTGGCGCCAGCATTGCGGGCCACGTCTTCAGGCATGGTTTCGGGGACGCGCTTGATCGTCACTTCAACGCCCGGTACACGTCGCGCACCTTCTGCCATGGCTTCAGCCAGGCGCTCGATATGTCCATACATGGAATAGTACAGAACCAGAACTTTCTTCATGTCGTCTCCTTGATTAACACAGAGGGCCGCGTGACGGCCTTTTGATGGCTTAAGAAAGGACAACAGCGGTCAGGAATCGTCGGCAGGTTTCTCTTCCTGAACCATCTCAATTCTGGTTGATACCTATCGACGCGTTCGACTTTTTACAGGCGCAGGGCTGCTCGACCTTCGCCATCGGGAGTCAACCCTCGTATCATCCCCGGCTGGTTTCGGGGAGATGCATCATGCTGAACGGGTTATGGCTGGGCTTTTTCATCGTGGCGGCGATCAGTGCGCTGGGACGATGGTTGATCGGAGACGATGCAGGCGTGTTTGCAGCCATGGTCGAGAGCCTGTTTGCCATGGCCAAGCTGTCGGTAGAGGTGATGATCCTGTTATTCGGCACACTGACGCTCTGGCTGGGTATCCTGCGTATTGCCGAGAAGGCCGGTCTGGTCGAAAAACTGGCCTATGTCCTTGGGCCGCTGTTCCGCCGTTTGATGCCGGAAGTACCTGCCGGCCACCCGGCGCTGGGGCTGATTACGCTCAACTTTGCAGCTAACGGCCTGGGGCTCGATAATGCGGCCACGCCCATTGGCCTCAAGGCCATGCGGGCTTTACAGGATCTGAATCCCAAGCCGGAAACGGCCAGTAATGCACAGATTCTATTCCTGGTGCTCAATGCGTCCTCCCTGACGTTACTGCCCGTCACTATCTTCATGTATCGCGCCCAACAGGGTGCGCCTGATCCAACCCTGGTCTTCCTGCCTATCCTGCTGGCGACCAGTGTCTCCTCACTGGTCGGGCTGCTATCTGTTTCGTTCATGCAACGGCTCAAGCTGTGGGATCCGGTCGTCCTGGCGTGGCTGGGTGGCGGCGCACTGCTTCTGGGCGGCTTCATGAGCATTCTGGTCACCTTGTCGGCAACGGCCCTGGCGGCATTGTCGTCGCTATTGGGTAATCTGGTGCTGTTCGGCCTGATCCTGATGTTCCTGATCTTTGGCGCGCTCAAGCGGGTGCCGGTTTACGAAACCTTTGTTGAGGGTGCAAAAGAAGGATTCGAGGTTGCCAAGAACCTGTTGCCCTATCTGGTTGCCATGTTGTGCGCGGTGGGCGTGTTACGGGCATCAGGCGCACTGGAAATCATTCTTGACGGTGTTCGCCATGCCGTGGGCTGGTTAGGTTGGGACACCCGCTTCGTCGATGCGCTGCCTACAGCACTGGTCAAGCCGTTTTCGGGCAGCGCCGCCCGCGCCATGCTGATCGAGACGATGCAGGCCAAAGGCGTGGACAGTTTTCCAGCCCTGATTGCGGCCACTGTCCAAGGCAGTACCGAGACGACCTTTTATGTGCTGGCTGTCTACTTTGGTTCGGTAGGTATCCAACGGGCTCGCCATGCTGTCGGATGCGCACTATTGGCCGATGGCGCCGGGGTGCTGGCGTCCATCCTGGTCTGCTATTGGTTTTTCGGCTGAGTCATCAATTTTCGAATTCCGCCATCCAGTGCTTGCGAACGATGCGGCGCTGGCGACGGGTCATGAACTGTTCTGTCTGCCGGCTTTCGGCAATTAGTGAACAGTAATGCCCTTTGTACTGACCCAGGCGGAAGCGGCGGCGTACACCGATGGGGTGCCTGTCGGAGCCATAAAATGCGATCACGTGGATTTCCAGACCATCAAAGACCCAGCCTTCCGGCGGGTGCATGCCATTGAGTTCCAGATCGTGTGCAGCGGCTACCCGGGAGATCAATCGTTGAAAGGTGCCAATGTGCGTAAAGTCACCCGTTTTCAGCGGTCCCTGGCGGGTGGCTTTATACAGCTCGGCATCCTGATCGAAATCATCCTCGCTGCTCTCGCGAACATCGGTCACATCCGCCTTGAGCGTACCGCGCGAGGTGTGCAGGTGCACGATCAGCTGGTTAATGAAAATCGGCTCGGCACTCATGTTGGAAAGCAGGCACAGGGCGCCTACCCCCTTGCCGGCGCCGCGGTTGATAATGAGCCGCGGTTGACGCTGGCGCTTGAAGCCGCTCAGCAGCAGCTGTGCATAAAAGATCCATACCAGCAACGTGCAGCCGGAGATGAACAGGGTTAGGACGTCACGGTACTCGCGTAACCAATCCAGCATTGGGCTACCTTTAAGGGAAAATTTGCACCTTATTGGAAGAGCCCCCGGTAGGCTGGTTCCCCGCGTGGTGCCTTTCCGTGACGGGGTACTAGAAACTCAATGTGACGGCCCTAGTCAAAATCAAGAAGGGCATTGCCCGCTCAAGGAGTGAAACCTATGAAAACGCTTGGATTGTTCGTTGCAGCCAGCCTGTTTACAGCCCCGCTCTGGGCGGCACCGTTACCATGCGATCAGCTCAAATCTGAGATCGAGGTAAAGATCCAGGCCGCCGGAGTCAGCTCGTACACGCTGGAAATCGTACCGAACGCAGACGTCACCGATCCCAACATGGTGGTGGGTAGCTGTGAAAACGGCACCAAGAAGATCATTTACCAGCGTAACGATGGCTAGAGCGGAATGCACTGACGCTGACGAACCGTTCCAACCGACTGCCCCCGGCTATCGTGCAGCTCCAGCCGGGGCTGGTCCATGTAGGCTGATGCCTCGATGCGGTAGCGTTCGCCTGCCTTGAAATCACCGTACTGGACGATCATGTAGCAGTTGATCTCCACCGGCTCGTAGCCAAAGCCCATCATGCCGCCGCCCGGAACCATGCCGCCCAGCTCGAACTGATAGCGAACCTGTAGCTCATGCGCGCCGGGCGAGACCTGGAAGTAGCGTCCGTCGTCGAGCCGCTTGCCATCCAGACGATCCGCCATCAGCACGTTGCCTACCGAGGCCATCTGCATGTGCAGATCCACCCAGGCCATATTGGGGTCCTTGGGAGGAAGAGGACTGGCGCAGCCTGCCAGCAGTACGGCGGCGAACAACAGGTGCTTTTTCATGGCCTTTAGCCCGAGCGAGTCTGAGAGTATCGATTAGACATCGCCGCAGCGACTTTCTCCACCCCGTGCGACTTCCTGCTGACTGGCATCGTACAGCTTGGCCCAGGCGCGGAACCCGGCTTGCTCAGCCTGTAGCCGATAGCGTTCGCCCGCCGAGAAATCCTTGTAATGGACATTGAGCAGGCAAGTGCGGACCAGGGGCGTGGCACTGGGGCCGATATTGGCCGGATCGACCTTGAACTGGTAGCGCACCTGAAGATCATGGCTACCGGGTTGCACCTGGAAGTAACGGTTGTCCTCAAGGGTCTGGCGATCGGCTTGCTGGGCTTGGAGCAGATCCGGTTTTTCGGTCTTGAGGTCGATCCAGGCCTGGGAAGGGTCCGGCTTGGGCAGCGGCATCAGGGAACAGGCAGTCAGTGCCAGGGCAGGGCACAACAGGAGAATACGACGCATGAGTGAGCTCCAGACAAAGGTAATGCAACGGGGCAGGATTCTCGGCTTCCTTCCTCAGTGCCGGTTTCCATGGGGCCGATACTCATACTAGAGTGTCGCCTCCTCATACCGGCGCTCCAGGTTATTTACCATGTCCCGTCTCTGGTTAGCCCAAGTCGACCTTAAAAGCTTGAGATGGGTTCCATTTATCGCGGCCCTTTGGCTGTGCGGCTGTTCGTCTGTCGGATATTACGGGCAGATGGCAAAGGGGCAGGCGGCCCTGTTATGGCAGCGCACACCCATCACCCAGGTCATTGATGATCCTTCTACCGATCCGGCCCTGAGGCGTCGCCTTGAGCTGGCCCTGCGCGCCCGTGAGTTCGCCAGTCAGCAATTGGGCTTGCCGGATAACCGCAGCTATCGTCTGTTCGTAAAGCTGGACCGGCCCTACGTTGTCTGGAATGTCTTTGCAGCACCGGAGTTCTCACTCTCGCCCCTGACGCATTGCTTTCCCATTGCCGGTTGCGTGGCGTATCGCGGTTACTACCATGAAGAGGCAGCGCAAAAGGCGGCAGAGCCGCTCAAGGCCAAGGGGTGGGATACCTATGTGGCAGGTGTGCCAGCGTATTCGACGCTGGGATGGTTCGATGACCCGCTGCTCAGCAGCATGCTGCGTTGGGATGACGATCAGTTGATTGCAACGATCTTCCACGAGCTGGCCCATCAGAACCTCTATGTGCAGGACGACACGACCTTTAATGAGTCCTATGCCAACTTCGTCCAGCAGGAAGGGCTGCGCCAGTGGCGTGCGGCTCAAGGGTTACCGCCACCTGATCCGCTCCGCGAACAACAGTACCGGCAATTCGTAGGGCTGATACTGGATACACGTAAGCAGCTTGAATCGCTTTATGCACAGCCGCTTGCAGTCGAGGCGATGCGACAAGCAAAGGGCAAGGTATTTGAGACGATGCGGCGTGACTATGCACAGCTGAGGGATACGCATTGGCGAGGCGATCACCGCTTTGATGCCTGGATGGCGGGTCCGCTAAATAACGCAAAGCTCTTGCCGTTCGGGCTGTATGAGCAGTGGGTGCCGGCCTTTGCTGCCCTGTATGCCGAGCATCCCGGAAACTGGTCAGCCTTTTATGCACGTGTCCGGACGTTGGCAGCGTTACCAGCCGCCGACCGCCAGGCTCGGTTGAAAGTCCTGGCGGAGCGGCAGGCAGAACAAAACGATTAGAGCGGTTCGCTCCAGAGCGTGGCGCTGATCTGACCGGTCTCGCCGGGAGCCAGCACCATCACATCGTCCATGACACGGGCGGTCTCGATGCACAGCATGCGCTGCCAGGCATCATCGGCGAACGGTGTCAGACGCTTGGATTTTTCGATCCAGGGGTTCCATAGGACCGCAGACGAGGTGTTCTTGGTCTCGATGAAAATACGGCGATTCCACTCAGGGTCACGAATCCCCAGGCGTGAGGGCAGACCCTGATAGACGCGGTCCACTTCCTGGTCGATGACCGGCTCGCCGTTCTGGCGCTTGCGCTCCCAGCCGTCGAGGCAATCGTAGTAGTCAGCGTGGGTAAAGCCCTCGATACCGACCTGACGGGAGTCGCTCACGGCAAAGTAGGTATGCAGGGCCTGGCTCAGGGTCAGCGTCTGATCACCAATGTTGCGAGTAGTAAGCGTCATGGTGAGACGATCGCTGACTTCAACCGACAGGGTCAAATCGGCGGCATGGGGCCAGCCAGGCATGTGGGCGGCAGAGGTCTGGTAGTGGAAGTCCAGGCGGACGCGGTCCACATCCACATCCATGTCACCGGTTGCCCACCCGGCCTGACGAACGAGGCCATGCTGCGGGGCGCCTTCTACCTCGGTCAGCATGTGCTGAACGGCCGGCGGGTTACGCTTGATATCGCCAAACCAGGGCCAGCAGACCGGTACGCCGCCACGAATGGGTTGGCCATGAATGAATTCGGCATCCGGATTATCCCAGATGATCGGCTGCTCGCCGTCAAGGCCAAAGCTGAGGATATGGGCGCCCTGGCAGGCAATGACGGCTTCGGCACGGCCGATACGGATACGCCAGCAGGGCAATTCGCCCTTCTGGATCTGTTCAACGAGGGGAGCGGCTTGGGTCATCAATAATTCCTTGGTCGTTATTATCAGTGAGCGCTGGGCCTGTTCGGTTTGGCCGCGTCAATCGGTTCCGGCAGGACATGACAAGACCTGCCGGATAAGGTGAGTAGAGTAGCGCTATCTCGCGCCACGGTGTGCGTTTCGAAGGCTACGACTCATGAAGGTCGGGTGGGGTTTCCATTGAAGCTGCGTGCTCGGTCTCATATCCGGATTCCGCCTGCTCCAGGACGCCATAGGCGATACTGCAGAACAGCGAATTGAGACGCTTCATGTCTGACAGCAGGCCAAGATGTAGCGAGCTGGTCTCGATGCTTTGTACGACCTGATGGTGCAGGCGCTCCACATGGGCGTGGGCGTACCGCCGCTCCAGGACGCGAAAGCGCTGCTTGGCACGCCGCAGGCGACGGGCCGAGTCGGCATCGCCAGACAGAAAGACTGACAGGCATAGCCTCAGGTTGGCCATCAGGTGGCCGTGCAATGCGGCGAGTTCTTCAAGGCCTTGCTCGGAAAAGGAGCGATTGGCCGAGATTTTCTTGTTTTCCAAATCACTGGCCATGCGCTCGATGATATCTCCGGCCTGCTCAAGGTTGATGGCCAGTTCGATGATCTGCGCCCAGCGACGGCTGTCCCGATCCCCCAAATCTTCTCGCGGAATACGGGCCAGATAGAGCTTGATGGCGGTGTAGAGCGCATCAACATCATCATCCAGGCGGCGGACTTCCCGTCCCTGGGCCTTGGTGCCACCGCTTATCAAGGCCATCAGCTCCGTGAGCATATGCTCTACCACATCGCCCATACGCAGCGCCTCACGGGCGGCGTTGGCAAGCGCCAGGGCGGGGGTATCCAGTACGGACGTATCCAGATGACGTGGGTTCATGGTGATGTCTGCCTGCGGCCGATCCGGCAGGACGAGCGTACAGAAGCGCGCCATCGGACGTGTCAGGGGCAGGAACACCACACAGCGGACGAGGTTGTAGAGTACGTGGAAGCCGATCACCAGCTCTGCGGCCGCCAGTTCCCAGTTGTCCATCCAGTCGGCCACGGTGTCGACCCACGGCAGTACCAGCGCGCAGCCGGCCAGCTTGAACAGCAGGCTGCCCAGGGCTACCCGCCGACCGGCTGGGGTCTGGCGGGACGCACTCAACATGGCCAGAAGACCGCTGCCCAGATTGGCACCCACCACCAGGCAGAGAGCCACTTTCAGCGAAATGACGCCTGAGCCGGCCAGCGTTGCCGTCAGCAGGACAGCCGCAAGACTGGAATAGGAAATCATGGCGAACAGAGCCCCGGTCAGGGCGTCGAGCATTTCGTCTCCGGTCAGTGAGGAAAACAGCACCTTGACGCCCGCAGCCTGGGTCATGGGTGTTGCGGCCGCTACGATCAGCTCCAGCGCCAGAATGATCAGTCCCAGCCCGATCGCCACCCGGCCCAATTGTCCGGGGCGGGACTGCTTGTGACCAATGAAAAGAATGACGCCCACCAGGATCAGCAGCGGAGAAAGCCACGACAGATCAAAGGTGAGCACACGGGCCATTAGCGCCGTCCCTACGTCAGCGCCCAACATGATCGCAAGGGCAGGCCTGAGGGTCATAAGCCCCTGGCCTACGAAGGACGTTGCCAGCAGCGCCGTGGCATTGCTGCTTTGCACGAGTGCGGTAACGCCAATGCCAGCGGCAAAGGCTAGCGGGGTGTGACGTACGCTGCGGCTGAGTACGCGACGCAGGTTTGCCCCGTAGACCCGCATGATGCCGGTCCGGACGATGTGCGTTCCCCATACCAGCAGGGCCACCGCAGAAAGAAGGTTCAATAGTGTCAGCATTCAGGCGCCCTCCCGGCGCAACTGCTTCCCGGCTGCCTGGCCAGGCTGTAACAAAAGTTTCACATTCATATGCCATGCAGGCCGCAGCGGCTGCTGAGACGGCAGGACGGTAGTCGGGGCTATACAGGGTTAGTCGCCTGTAAGGAGGATATGTTCACCCTGCAGGAGAAGCGCTTTGCTTCTCCACAGTGCATGAAGGCGGCGTAAACGCTCTGGCTCGATAGACGGAGCGGTCCATGACGGGAGCGTTTTCGCTAAGCATGGCGTCTGACTGATTGTGAATCGACACAAGGTAAGGAGTTCGCGTCAGGTGTGCGTTATAGTCCGCCGCCGCGTCCATATGCCATTTTTACTGCTGCATTTAGAAAACAAATATTAAGAAGATATAAACAGCCGCGGTAAACTGTGCGTTTATGTGGGCGCTTTGCCAGCGTCATATCGATAAATCAGGAGGCACAGCCGCTTATCAGGGCTGACCACGCCTACAGCAATACCCACAAGGTTTCGCGTTAAGTGATCGAATTTCAGAACGTTCAAAAGACCTACCTCGTTTCAGGTCGCCAGGTGCCGGCGCTCCAGTCGACCAACCTGCGCGTCGAGGCGGGCGAAGTCTTCGGCCTCATCGGCCACTCCGGGGCCGGCAAGAGCACCATGCTGCGCCTGATCAACCGGCTGGAAGCACCCAGCGGCGGCCGGATCATTGTGGATGGCGAAGACGTCACCGCGCTGGACAGCGCCGGTCTACGTGCCTTCCGCCGTCGTGTCGGCATGATCTTTCAGCATTTCAATCTGCTGTCATCCAAGACCGTGGCGGCCAATATCGCTATGCCGCTTGAGCTGGCAGGCGGACATTCCCGCGCCGAGATCAACGCGCGCGTGGATGAATTGCTGGCCCGTGTTGGCCTGACTGACCATGCCCGCAAATACCCGGCACAGCTCTCGGGCGGCCAGAAACAGCGGGTCGGCATTGCCCGTGCGCTGGCGACGCGGCCAAAGATCCTGCTGTGCGATGAGGCCACCAGTGCTCTCGACCCGCAGACCACCGGGCAGGTCCTGCAGCTGCTGGCGGAAATCAACCGCGAGTTGGGCCTGACCATTGTGCTCATCACCCATGAAATGGATGTGATCCGTCGCGTCTGTGACCGCGTGGCGGTACTTGATGCCGGCACAGTTGTCGAGCAGGGCACAGTGGCGGATGTCTTCCTGCATCCCAAGCATGCCACCACTCGGCGCTTTGTGTTCGAGGCCGAACACGTGGACGAGGGCGATCTGATGTCGTCCTACAGCCATGTGGAGGGTCGTATCTTGCGCCTGACCTTCCGTGGCGAAGCCACCTATGCGCCCCTCCTGGGTCAGGTAGCCCGGGAAACCGGCGTGGATTACAGCATTCTGGGCGGTCGAATCGACCGTATTCGCGAAGAACCCTACGGCCAGCTGACCATTGCCCTCGTGGGAGGGGATCTGGACGCCGCTCTGGCTCGTTTCGACGCCGCTGATGTAACCGTGGAGGTCATTCGCTGATGGACGCTTTTCTCGCCTTTTTTGCCGATATCGACTGGGCCGAAATCTGGCAGGCTACCCTCGACACCCTGCAAATGCTGGGCTGGTCGATGTTCTTTACCATACTGCTCGGCTTGCCGCTGGGCGTTCTGCTCTTTTTGACCGGCAAGCGCCAGTTGCTGGAACAGCCCATCGTGTATGGC
Organism: Pseudomonas sp. LTJR-52; assembly: GCF_003691465.1. Classification (NCBI taxonomy): domain Bacteria; kingdom Pseudomonadati; phylum Pseudomonadota; class Gammaproteobacteria; order Pseudomonadales; family Pseudomonadaceae; genus Pseudomonas; species Pseudomonas sp. LTJR-52. The sequence continues at coordinate 170,294 of NZ_CP033105.1, read as the reverse complement.
CTGCTGTCGTTCCTGGTGAACGTCCTGCGTTCGATTCCCTTCATTATCCTGTTGATTCTGATGATCCCGATAACCGTATGGCTGATCGGCACCTCGCTGGGCGTCGAGGGTGCTATTCCGCCGCTAGTGGTGGGGGCTGCGCCCTTCCTGGCACGTCTGGTCGAGACGGCGCTGCGCGAAGTGGATCGTGGCATCATCGAGGCAACCCAGGCCATGGGCGCAAGCCTCTGGCAGATTGTGACCCGTACCCTACTGCCCGAGGCCCTGCCTGGCCTGATCGCCGCTGCAACCGTTACAGCGATTGCGCTGGTGTCCTACACGGCCATGGCGGGCGTGATCGGTGGCGGTGGTTTGGGTGATCTGGCGATCCGCTTCGGATACCAGCGCTTCCAGACCAATGTCATGGTGGTCACCGTCGTACTTCTGCTGATCCTGGTACAGGTGCTGCAGATGGTCGGTGACCGCCTGGTTGTAAAGTTCAGCCGCCGCTAACAGGCTGTCCGCCGGGCCTCAAGGTCCGGCGGAAAACACTAGCATTACACGCTGTTCCCTCTTATTTTCGAAAGGAATCCGCTATGTCTCTGAAACGTACCCTGCTTTCCGTTGCGCTTGGTTTTGGTCTGGTGACAGCGGCTCATGCCGAGACCCTGAAGGTGGCAGCGAGCCCTATTCCCCACGCGGAAATCCTTGAGCTGGTCAAACCCCAGCTGGCAAAGGAAGGTGTAGATCTGGAGATCAAGGTCTTCAACGACTATATCCAGCCGGATCGCCAGACCGACCAGAAGCAAGTCGATGCCAACTATTTCCAGAGCAAGCCCTATTACGAGTCCTACCAGAAGAGCAACAAGGACAGTAATCAGGTGCCGGTCGTAGCCGTACACGTCGAGCCGTTTGGCGCCTATTCCCAGAAGATCAAGTCGGTTTCCGAACTGAAGGATGGCGCGACCATTGCCATTCCTAATGATCCGACCAACTCCGGTCGCGCGCTGCTGCTGATTGCCAAGCAGGGTTTGATCACCCTGAAAGACCCGAACAACATCTCTGCTACCCAGCGCGACATCGTCGATAACCCCAAGCACCTGAAGTTTAAGGAGCTTGAGGCCGCTACGCTGCCACGCGTACTGAACCAGGTGGACCTGGCGCTGATCAACGCCAACTATGCGCTGCAGGCCAAGCTGGTGCCGACCAAGGATGCGCTGTTCATCGAAAGCGCCGAGTCGCCCTACGCCAATTACCTGTACACCCGTGCGGAAAAAGCCAACGATCCAGCCATCCAGAAGCTGGCCAAGGCCCTGACCACGCCTGAAGTGAAGAAATTCATTCAGGAGAAATATCAGGGCGGCGTTGTTCCCGCGTTCTGATCGTAATGACCTGATCGGGTATGAGGAGAGGGGTTGAGGGGTAGACCTTGAACCCCCATCTCCTGGACTGATCTGCGTGTCGTTGACATGCTTTTGAATCTGCCGAGGAGTTTGACCATGAAGAAACTGATTGCCGCTGCTGCCCTGCTGGCTGCCGCCGTCACTGCCCATGCGGCAGAAAAGCTGAGCGTGGCGGCAACGCCTGTTCCGCATGCCGAGATTCTGGAATTCGTAAAGCCCCAGCTGGCGAAGGAAGGCGTGGACCTGGACGTCAAGATTTTCACTGACTACGTTCAGCCCAACCTGCAGGTAGCCCAGAAGCGTCTGGATGCCAACTTCTATCAGCACAAGCCTTACCTGGACGAATTCAACAAGAGCCGCGGAACCGATCTGGTGCCGGTCGCTCAAGTGCATGTGGAGCCGTTCGGTATCTACTCCCAGAAGGTCAAAAGCCTGGATGAGATCAAGGAAGGCGCAACCGTTGCCATCCCCAGCGACGCCACCAATGGTGGCCGTGCCTTGCTGCTCCTGGAAAAAGCCGGTCTGATCACGCTCAAGGATAACTCCAATATCCTGGCGACCCCGCGTGACATCGCCACCAATCCCAAGAAGCTCAAGTTCAAGGAGCTGGAAGCCGCTACGCTGCCGCGTGTGCTGAACCAGGTGGACCTGGCGCTGATCAACACCAACTATGCGCTGGAAGCCAAGCTGAACCCGACCAAGGATGCGCTGCTGCTGGAAGGCAAGGAGTCGCCTTATGCCAACCTGCTGGTTGCCCGCCCGGACAACAAGGACAGCGATGCCATGCAAAAGCTGGCCAAGGCCCTGACCAGCCCGGAAACCAAGAAATTCATCGAAGACAAGTACAACGGTGCGGTTGCTCCGGCGTTCTGATCGCTTCGATAACAAAAAGCCCGCCCTGAACCGGCGGGCTTTTTTATGGGTACGATCCGGATTAGCTGGGCTGCATCAGCTCAAGCACAACCCGGTCGGGCCCGTGGATCGTCACGACTTGCCAGCCTTCCCGGGGGCCCTGAGTGATAATCCGGGGCGCTGGCACCTCATACCCCGCCTTGCGAATGTGCACCAGTCGCGCCTCAAGGTCATGGACCTGAAACAGGAGGGGAATGACCGCAGGGATTTCAGGCTCCGGTAGCTGATGCGCAGGAACAGGCTGCTCGATCAGCAGCACACGGTAGTCATGAACTTCAAGCTCGGCAACAGCGGTCGCCTGAGTGCCCGCAAGCGCTTCATCACAGGGGGACTTGCTCTGGCGGATGAGCGTAAAGCCAAGGGCAACCGCCCAAAAATTCAGCGACTCGGCTAGTGACGGAACAACAAGTCTGAGGTGATCGGAACGGCGTAAGATGGTAATAGGCTCGCTTGAAAACATCAAAAATATCCATGGCTAGTCGCCTAAGGGTATCTCGTTGAGCCTGCTAGGCTGAGAACAGGTAAGTAAAGATTGAGTAAAGCCTGTCTCATTTTGAACCTTCGAAGGACTCAGCTTCGGGCACCGGTAAAGCGCCGCGAATCTGCACGATAATGATCATGACCAGCGCCCCCGCAGCCAGCAGCAAAGGCATGGCGTGGCCGGTCAGCCATTGGCTGGCGGCTCCAGTGGTTAAGGGGCCGAGCAGGCAGCCGAAGCCCCAGAGCTGGGCGATACGGGCATTGGCCTGGACCAGCTCGGCGTCCCGGTAACGTTCGCCAATCAGGATCAGGGCGAGGGTGAAAATACCACCGGCGCTGGCACCAAAGATCACCAGTAACGGCCAGATGTCTGTGGTGTGCAGCAGGAGCGGCATGGCGAGGCTGGTCAGCAGCAGTGTGACACCACATGCCTTGAACAGGCCGGTGCGCGAAACGCGATCAGCCAGTGCGCCCAGCGGCAGTTGTAGCAGGGCGTCACCGGTCACAACCGTGCTGGCCATGAGCAGGGCGGTACGCTGGTCGAAGCCCTGGTTCAATGCGTACACCGGCAGCAGTGTCAGCATCATGGCCTCGAAGGCGGCAAATAGCACAACAGCCCAGGCGATGGCGGGGAGTTGCCGGCAAAAGCGCAAAAGGCCGCGGCCAATGGAGCCATGATCGCTGGCTTTGGGCGCACCTCTGCGGCCTACAAGCGCAAGGGAGCCCAGGATGAGCAGGGCGGTACTGATCCAGAAACCGCCGTTGCCTTCAGTGCCAATCAGGGTCAGAACCAGGGGGCCGGTCAGCTGGCTCAGGGCATAGGCGCTGCCATACAACGCCACCAGTTTGCCGCGCCACTGTTCAACGATGATCTGGTTGATCCAGCTTTCACCGAGCACGAAGATCATGGTCAGAATAACACCCAGCAGTAACCGGAGCAGTACCCAGACGCTGTAATAGGGCAGGAGGGACAGCAGCAGTACGGACAGCGCACCCGCCAGAAGGCAGAGCTGCATCAGCCGCGGCGTACCGATACGAGCGGCCAGGCGTCCGGTTATACCGGCCCCCACGATGATGCCGCTGGCCGGCGTGGCCGCCATGAACCCAATGGCGAACGGGCCGTAGCCCCAGTTTTCCAGCCTCAATGATACCAGCGGCATGGTGATGCCCAATGCCAGACCCACACTGATGATGGCGCCCAGCACGGCAAAATAGGTCCCCCAGCGCATGAGCGCTCCTTGTGGTGCAGAGGGTAATAGGACAGCACGTGCCGGCGAGAGTTACGCCTTGTTCAGCTTGCCGAAATGCTCGCAGGCGGCATCGCAGAAACGCCCCAGCCGGTCGACGATATCCGGCGTCAGGCTGACCCAGCGTACCCGGCGGTCAACATCGCCATTGGTTTCAGTCAGATAGCCCCGGTCGATCAGATGCTGAACATATTTGACGGCGGTGCGCCGGCTGATGCTGGGCATGAACGCATAGAGATCGGTTTTACGCAGGGATTGATCCTGCCGCTGCCACATGTTGATGAACAGGTCACAGTAGCTGAGATCGCTTAGCCCCAAATCGCCGAAATGAGCAATCCAGCTGTTGTCCATGGCCAGAATGGCGTGTGCAACAGCGCGGCGTTTGGTTTGACTGAAGCGACGGGTCATGTTCGTTACCGGTAAGTGCAGACAGGCAGGGCCTGTTTGTTGGCTTTCTTGTCTCGGTGGCTAACGCTTGGCACCCACCGTTTACAGGGCAACACAGGTTAAGCGGCTCGCGGCAGCTGACGAGCACGCGCAGTGTAATGGCTGGACGATATCCGCCGGTAGCGTTTGTATACAGGCGCGCGCCTGTTGTGCGCTAGTGGTCATGCGTGACACGCAGGACAGATGAACTAGAGGAGAAAATACGTTTCCGATAGGCTGAGAAGAACCGGTGACATGTGTGATGCCCAGAGCCTCACCGGATCACCAGCCCTGATGAGTTTTTAAGGACACGATAACGATGCGTAAGTGGCAATGTATTGTCTGCGGTTACATTTATGACGAAGCGGCAGGCTGGCCGGATGATGGTATTGCGCCTGGGACCCGTTGGGAGGATGTTCCGGAAGACTGGATGTGTCCGGATTGCGGCGTCGGCAAATCCGATTTTGAAATGATCGAGATTGCCTGATCCGCTCCTTCCCAAGCGGCCGACCGGTTGCTGTCTTCGTCCCGGGTCTGCGTTGATGACAGGCCCGGTGACACATTCAATAATGCGTGAACCTATCTGAGCGGGGCGCCCGGTGACGCCACGCCTGAACCGACGCAGAGAGAACGTTATGAGCGAAATTTTACCCCTGGTCATCATCGGCACAGGGTTGGCGGGCTACAACCTGGCCAAGGAATGGCGCAAGCTCGATAGCCAGACGCCTCTACTCATGATTACGGCCGATGACGGGCGTTCCTATTCCAAGCCCATGCTGTCCAACGGCTATGCCAAGAACAAGCAACCTGATGAGCTGGTCATGGCGGAGCCGGGGGCAATGGCGGAGCAGTTCAATGCCCGAATCTTTACCAATACCCGAGTCACGGCTATCGACCCTGGCCACAAGCGAATCTGGCTGGGTGAGGAAGAGGTTCGCTACGAAAACCTTGTCCTGGCCTGGGGCGCTGAACCTATTCAGGTGCCCGTTGCAGGAGGGTGCGAGGACGCTTTCTTCCCAATCAACGACCTGCAGGACTACGCCCGTTTTCGTCAGGCAGTTGAAGGCAAGCAGCGCGTGCTGATTCTGGGGGCCGGATTGATTGGCTGTGAGTTTGCCAATGACCTGCGAAGCGGCGGCTATGACGTGGATGTGGTCGCACCGTGTGAGCAGGTCATGCCCAATCTTGTTCCTGCCGAGGTGGCAGCAGCCGTTCAGAGCGGGTTGGAAAGCATTGGCGCGCGATTTCACCTGGGGCAGACGGTGACACGGCTGAAGCGCGAAGGGGATGGGTATCTGGCGCACCTTTCCGATGGTGCGACTCTACCGTGCGACGTAGTGGTGTCGGCTGTAGGTCTCAAACCACGGGTTGATCTGGCGCAGGCGGCAGGCCTTGAGGTCGAGCGCGGCATTGTGGTCAATCGCGAGCTGCGTACCTCCCATGAAAACATCTATGCCTTGGGAGACTGCGCCGAAGTGGAAGGGCAAAGCCTGATGTATGTGATGCCGTTGATGGCCTGTGCCCGTGCTCTGGCCCAGACGCTGGCCGCAAAGCCCACGGCAGTTACCTATGGTCCGATGCCGGTAACGGTAAAAACGCCAGCCTGCCCGCTGGTTGTCGCATTGGTCAACAAAGGGGCCAAGGGTGAATGGCGGGTTGAAGGAAGTGGAGCGGATATCAAGGCATTGTGCGTTGATAATGAAGGTAAATTGCTGGGTTATGCCTTGAGCGGAGCAGCCGTCAGCGAAAAATTGGCGTTAAACAAGCAATTACCACCCGTTCTGGCGTAATGACTGAAATACAACGTTACATTCAAGACGCGTCAGTCGTATGGAAAAAGCGCTGAATGCGACTGGCGCGCGGGTTTGGGCCGTGCCATGCTCAGAGTGCCTGCTTAAACGCGGCTGCTCCGCTCCAGACAAGGGGTGGAGAGTACGGATACAACAACAATAAACACCTACAAGAGGCATCTTTATGCGCAAACCGGAACTCGCCAGCGCCATCGCTGAAAAAGTCGGTCTTTCCAAGGAACAGGCCAATACCGTTCTCAATGCCGTGCTTGATGAAATTGCCAATGCATTGCACCGCAAGGATAACGTCACGTTGGTAGGCTTCGGTACTTTCCTTCCCCGCCATCGCGGAGCCCGTACAGGCAAGAACCCGCAAACCGGTGAACCGGTCAAGATTCGCGCCAGCAATACCGTGGCCTTCAAGCCCGGCAAGGCCTTGCGCGACAGCATCAGCTGATCTCTCCTGCATTTGCCCGATGACGGTGTGTCAGGTATGCCTGTCTGGCCTTCTTCCGCCTTCCAGACAGTTTTATCCGGTTCTGACTGTTACAAGGCATTTGCTTTCAACTATCCGGCGGGCACCTCTGTACCCGCCGGACATACAGGCTAGGCGGCCGTCTGCACGGCGCCTGTCGAGGGTGATCCGCCCAGCGAAGCCGCTTTATGGTAGCGACCTTCCAGACGACGCTTGAGCGCGCGAGGCTCAATGATCAGCTTGACGCCATTGGACTCATTGGTCCGTTCCCAGTCTGCCAGCAGCTCCATGCAGGCATGATCGATATAGCTCACGCGATCCAGTGGTACATGCAGGGTCGTACCCGGCTTAACGCCTTCCAGCACCTGAGTGATCTTGGGCACCTTCAGGAAGGTGGCCGAGCCGCTCATGCGCAGTTCTGCCTGGGTCTCGTCTTCCTTGTCATAGACCAGAGCCACTTTAAGGCGTGAGGCCTTGAACGCCAGGGTGGCTACCGACAAGGCGAAGCCTAGAACGACACCCGTGAGCAGGTCGGTAAAGACAATGGTCAGCGCCGTCACGGCATAGATCAGGATAGGCGTACGTCCATACTGCTTCAGGCCTTGCAGCGCCGAAGGACTGGCCAGTTTTACGCCGGTATAGACCAGGACGCCTGCCAAGCTGGCAATCGGGATCTGCTTGAGCACGAAGGGGAGCGCGGCGACGAACGCCAGCAGCCATGCGCCATGCATAATGGCCGATGCACGTGTTTTAGCGCCAGCCTGAACATTGGCTGAGCTACGTACAATCACCCCGGTCATAGGTAGCGCGCCGACGATACCGCACAGCAGGTTACCGACGCCCTGGGCTGACAGCTCACGATCGAACTGGGAGCGGGGCCCCTGGTGCATCCGGTCAACCGCTGCGGCGGACAGCAGCGTTTCGGCACTGGCAATAAACGCCATGGCAACCGCTGCCATGAACAGTGTCGGGTTGGTCAGCATGCCCAGGTCGGCAAAGGTGATCCAGTCAATGGCGTCGCCGAGGTTATCCGGCACGTTGACCCGGTTGACGTCCAGATTCATCCAGAGGCTGGCCATCGTAGCTGCCGTTACGGCGATCAGCGCGCCTGGCAAAAAGCGTAGCGAATGTGGCCGTTTCTTCTCCCAAAGCCACATGATGGCGATGGTGGCGATACCCAGCATGGCCGCATAGGCACCGCTGCCCTCGTGTCCGCCCCATTCACCGGCTGCCTGTACGGCGGCCTTCGGAAAACCGACCAGGTTGGAAAGGCCCGACGCTTGCGGTGAGGCATCGAGCATCACATGGACTTGGGACAAGACAATCAGAATACCGATACCGGCCAACATGCCATACACCACGGCAGGCGAGGTGACGCGGAACCAGGCGCCCAGCCGGGCAAAGCCCGCTGCGACCTGAATGATCCCGGCCAGGATCAGCACCGGCCCGAGGGCCTTCATGCTATGTTGGTTGACCAGCTCGAATACCAGTACGGCAAGCCCTGCGGCCGGGCCGCTGACCTGCAAGGGGGAGCCGGCCAGAAAGCCGACGATGAGGCCACCAATGATGCCGGTCACCAAGCCCTTGGCTGGCGGCATTCCGGAGGCGATGGCGATGCCCATGCACAAGGGCAGGGCAACGAGAAAGACTACCAGCGAGGCCAAGGCATCGCGTGGAAAGGTCTGCTTGAATGATGCTGCAGAAGTGTTTCCGAGCATGGTCCTATCCTCCGTAAAAACGCATAGCAACCTGTGCCAGAACCCTCCCTAACCGGCTCTGGCAAAGTCGTTTACCCACACGAAGACGGACAGCGCCCATAACTGCAGGCAGCCATGGGCCTCGTCTGAAAATGACCAGCTATGTTGTTTTTATTGAGGTGCTGGCGACTTCGGCGCGCAAGGCGCGCCGAAGGCTTGGATCAGTTTGAGTTCAAACGGGGACGTGGCGTGGCGACTGGCATCGGACCTTCTCCATCCAGGGGACGGAAGCGGCCTTCGATAGCGTCGTATGCCTTGATTTCACTGGTTTCGATCGAGTAGACCCAGCCGTGAATGAACAATTGTCCACTTGCCAGACGCGAAGCCACGGATGGATGCGTTTGCAGGTGAGTCAACTGCGCCACAACGTTTTCCTCGGTGAGGAAGTTCAGCTCTCCATCATGAGTGTGTTCACACATCTGGTGGTCGGCAACAACCGTTCTGGCAATTTCAGCATGGCGTAGCCAGGCTCTCACAGTAGGCATTTTTTCCAGCGATGCCGGGTTCAACACCGCTTTCATGGCGCCGCAGTCAGAGTGACCGCAGACAATGATGTGCTGGACACCCAGTGCCGATACGGCGTATTCGATCGCCGTCGAAACACCGCCATTCATTTGCCCATAGGGCGGAACGACGTTGCCAACGTTACGGGTAACGAACAGATCGCCTGGGGAGCTCTGGGTGATCAGCTCAGGCACGATGCGCGAGTCGGCACACGTAATGAACATGGCGCGTGGCGATTGTGCATTGGCCAGCTTTTTAAATAACTCCTCCTGTTCTGGGAACACTTCCTTTCGGAAGCGCTTGAAGCCATCGACAATTTGTTGCAAGGCGTCATCCGCACAAGGGACGTTCATGTTTTTCTCGTTCATGGTCCAACCTCTTTACGTGGACGAAACAACTAACCATTGTCCGATCGGGTACTGCTTGAAGCAGACGTTGCCCACCAACGTCTGGTTACAGCTTAATCCCGAAACCCTCCGGACCACGTAGCGTTGGGCATATGCCCCAGGCTTGAAGCAAGCCTAGAGCGCGAAGCTTAATTCACCCTGAAGAAAAAGTAGTCAAAGGAACAGTTTGAAGATATTTCCAAATTTTATTGCGATCAAATAGCCATCATGTGGTGGCTAATTGCTTAAAAGAGGTTTTTGGAGCTATTGGATTTTTTAAGGCAGGGGTTAAATCTGGAATAGTTCACAGATAAAACATTTTTATTCAATGCTGAAGTGAGCAAATGTCTATTGCGCCACATTGCACGGCTTGAGGTGAGATAAAGGTGTAATGGATTATCAGGTAAAGCAGTACGGCAGTACCAAGATACCGGGCAGGTAGATCATCAACCTGCCCAGCGAAATCCGATCAGCGGATACCGATTCCACGCATGGCCGCGTCCAGCGCGTTAGCACTTAGGTACTGATGATCGGCGCCCAGACCACTCTGCAGGGCCTCTTCCAATGCAGGGCGCAGCCGATTCCACTTGTGCTCATCCTCCATCCACTCGAACAGCTCCTGCCCCAGCGGCTTGATACCCCTGATTTCCGAATCCTTCTCGAACGGATAAGGCGCGTCGATAAAGCCGTTGCGGACCAGTTCATCCGCTGCTTTGAGAATGGCTTCGATGACTTGAGGGTCATCGGCAGATGTGTCCTGACGGCGGGCAACGTCTACCGCAATGGTGCGTACCGAGACGCTGTCCTCGCGGGTGCCTGCTCGTAATACGTCACGGGTGGTATCCCAATCAACCTTCAGCTTTTGCATGGTTCCTCCTGTAATTCAGGTAGTGACTATAACTCCTGACCACAGAAAGAGGCCTTCGGCTCGTTCCAGCGATCGGCAGTCCACCATTAGACCGGCGGCATGGGCAGGGGTGAGTGTCAGGTGGAACGCAAGGTCCAACCGTTTATACGCCTGGTTTTTCTGGAGGCCCTATGCCGTTGCCTGATATCCAGCTGATCGAGTCGGCTGCCTTGCCATATCTGCTTTCCGTGCCTGAGGGCCTGCCACCCACGGAAGGTTGGCCGGTACTCTGTTTTCTGCATGGCTACGATGAGGGCGCACCCATGCTGATCCATAAGGCATTGACCGTGCATGGCCCGCTCAACCCGGGCAATCCGGAACAGGTAAGGGAGACCTTTATTGTGGTGGCGCCACAGATGCCATCCAAGGGTGATCGCTGGCATCGCTTTATTGATGAGGTCGGCAGTATTGTGGTGGACGTGCAAAAGTCCTATTACGGTGATCGCAGGCGGACTTATCTCACTGGCTTCAGCTTTGGTGGAAACGGCGTATTCGATCTGGCGCTCTCCCAGCCTGACTTCTGGGCGGCGTTATGGCCGGTAGACCTGACGCGCGTGCCTCAATCCGATCCTCAACGACCGGTCTGGATCAGTGTCGGCGAGGTGACGCGCCGGGCAACGCCCGCCTTCATCAGCCGCCTGGGCCTGACCTCGGCCGAGACCGCCCAGGAGGAAGATCGCCTGTATCTGGATCAGGGGCAGGACCATGTAGGCGCTGCTCGCTTGGCTTATCGGGACATGCGAATCTACCAGTGGCTGCTGGCCAGGCAGCTGTAACAGAATACAACCTGGCTTGCCGACAGGAAGGATGCTCAAGGCTGAACTACGCTGTGCAGAGGGCTTGATGTGCCCTTCAAGGAGAACCCGCAGTGAGATTTGCCCGACGTATCGCCCTTGCCCTTCCGGCTTGCCTGCTAGCCACACTGACCTTGGCGGCCGAGCCGTCACAGCCACCGTCCAGCCCTGAAAAGACCTCTCAACCGATGCCTGCATCGTCACCAGCCTCGCCAGCCGATACAGGCGCGTCGGGGAGCACGGCTTCAGGCTTGCTGCTGACCATTATCCTGCGGCACGACCAGTCCAAGCCGCTGACCGAAACCAAGCAGGAGCTCAGGCGTCAGGGATTTTTTGACAATTTTCCGCCCCTGGGCACGGAGGTGGTGTCCTGGTATGTGGTGATGGGAATTGGTCAGATCGTGACCCTGCGCGTACCGCCGGACAAACTGCCGGACGTGAACATGGCGGTGGAAAAGGGCGCCTGGGGCTCCTTTCATACAGAGTTCTATCCGACCTATGACTACCGTGAGGCTGCCAAGGGCGAATACAAGTCACTCAAGTAGACAGGGCGGGAGCCGGTGGGCTCCCGCTGTCGCCCATTAGCCGGGATGCGGATGCAGATCTTCTCCACGCTCCTGGGTGGGCAGGCCCAGCTCGGTAAACATGCCTCGGGCAATCTCGCGCTCGCCCATGATAACAACGTTAGCGCCACTTTCTTGCAGGTGCTGCACCAACTCGTCGTAATGGGCGCGGGAAACGATATTGAGGGACGCATTCAGCTCTCGCGCACGCCTCGAGACCTCGCAGGCCTCAATCCCGTTCGGGATGGCGATCAGCAGCGTATGCGCCTGCTCAATATGAGCCTTTTGAAGCACGTTCGGCTGCGCAGCATTACCCAGCACGGCACTGATCTGATCTGCCCGCAGCTCCTCGATATGATCGCGATCATTCTCGATCACTACGAACGGCATGTGTTCACGGCGCAGGCGAGCACTGACCAGCCTGCCAACCCGGCCATGGCCGACCAGAACCACATGATCGGTTTCGGTAATGGGTGGCGGCTCTACTACTTCGGGCGCGTGGGGCGCCTTGGCATTGGGAAGCGCCTGCCCTTCGCGTCGCTCGAGCCATGGCTGGAGACGGTCGATAATGCTGAACAGGGCAGGGTTCAGAATGATGGAAATGATCGCACCGCCCAGAATCAGGTCACGGCCTTCCTCAGGCAGCAGCTCCAGGCTGACGCCCAGGCTTGCCAGGATGAATGAAAACTCACCAATCTGAGCAAGACTTGCTGAAATGGTCAGGGCTACGCTAAGTGGGCGCCGGGCCAGCAGTACGATGATCAGCGCAGCCAGGGACTTGCCAACGATGATGATCAGTACCGTGGCCAACAGGTGCAGCGGGTGCGAGAGCAGCACCTCCGGGTTGAACAGCATGCCGACGGAAAAGAAGAACAGCACGGCAAAGGCTTCACGCAGCGGCAGGGAATTGTCGGCTGCCTCGTGACTGAGTTCCGACTCGTTCAGGACCATGCCGGCAAAAAAGGCACCCAGTGCAAAGGACACGCCGAACAGGACCGATGAGCCAAAGGCAATCCCCATGGCCAGTGCGAGTACGGCGAGGGTAAACAACTCCCGTGATCCGGTGCGGGCAACACGCTTGAGTAGCCACGGGACGACTCTCCGGCCCACGATCAGCATCAGCGCTACGAAGGCGCTCACTTTCACCAGCGTCAGCAGAAGTTGCATGCTCAGGCTAGTGTCGCTTTCGGCGGCCTTGCCGCCCAGCATGCCGGAGAGTGCTGGCAGCAGAACCAGTGCCAGCACCATCATCAGGTCTTCCACAATCAGCCAGCCGACGGCGATGCGACCGCGGCGACTTTCCATCATTTGTCGCTCCTCCATGGCCCTGAGCAGCACCACGGTACTGGCGACCGAGAGTGACAGGCCAAAGACCAGCCCTGTACCCAAACCCCAGCCCAGGAGGTGCGCAAGGCCCATCCCCATAAGCGTGGCTACGGCAATTTGCCCAATGGCACCAGGAATCGCGATTTTGCGGACCGACATCAGGTCCTTGATGGAAAAATGCAGGCCTACGCCAAACATCAGCAGGATCACGCCGATCTCGGACAGCTCATGGGCAATATCACTGTCGGCTACAAAGCCTGGCGTAAAGGGGCCGGCCAATACGCCGGCCAGAAGATAGCCCGCCAGAGGAGGCAGGCGCAGGCGGTTGGCGAGGAGGCCCAGAAAAAAGGCCAGAACCAAGCCGGCGGCCAAGGTAGTAATCAGGGGCATTTCATGCATGCGGTGGCTCCATGTGGGGCTGGGGCAAAAAGAACCCGCAAGGCTTGGAGACCCAGCCTATGGACTGGCCTCACCATGGCGCTCAGATATTCAAGGCATCATGCACGCAGCGATAAAGTACGCACCGTATTGGAGTTATAGCTACAAAAATGCTGGCGCCAAACCTTATAAGGCCAGGCAGGGTGTAGTAAGGACAAGCGGTAAAGGCTGAAAGTTGCCGTTCTCTTTTCAGCGTATCTGAATAAAGCGTTTTCAGGGTTATCTCAGATATTTCCCGATATTACGCATGCTTTACCAGCAAAGGTCAGAACAGTGGCATCTGCTGACCGGGAGGGCTGAACTGGGTGCAGTCCAGCGAGATGCGTGCTTCGCGACGATTCAGGCCCAGGCGGCGCAGGGCGATACGAAATCGCTGCTCAAGCAGATCGGCAAATACCCCTTCGCCATGCATGCGCGTGGTAAAGCGACTGTCGTAGACCTCACCACCTCGGCTTTGGCGAATCAGGCTCATGACGTGGGCCGCACGCTGCGGATAGTGAGCTTCAAGCCATTCCTCGAACAAGGGAGCCACTTCCCGCGGCAGGCGCAGCAGAACATACCCTGCCGAGCGGGCACCGGCGTCATGGGCCGCTTCAAGCAGATGCTCCAGTTCGCGGTCGTTGATCATTGGAATAATCGGGGCGCACATGACGCCAACCGGAACCTCGGCCTCACGCAGGGTGCGAATAACCTTGAGCCGCGCGGACGAGGCCGCTGCCCTGGGCTCCAAGGTACGTTTCAGCTCATCGTCCAGTGTGGTCAGGCTGATCCCGACCTTGATCAGGCCACGGGCCGCCAGCTCGCCCAGCAGGTCGAGGTCACGCAGGATAAGCGTACCCTTGGTGATGATCGTAGCCGGATGCCGATACCGGAGTAGTACCTCAAGCGCCTGGCGCGTCAGGCGCTGCTCGCGTTCGATAGGCTGATAGGGATCGGTATTACCCCCGATGGCGATGGGCTTGCAGACATAACCCGGTTTGGACAGCTCCCTCTCCAGAGTTTCGGCCAGATTGGTCTTGGCAATCAGCCGGGTCTCGAAGTCGAGGCCGGGCGATAGATCCCAATAGGCATGGGTTGGACGGGCATAGCAGTAGATGCAGCCATGTTCGCAGCCGCGGTAGGGATTAAGAGACTGTTCGAAGGGAATGTCCGGTGAGGTATTGTGCGAGATAACCGTCTTGGCCGTTTCCAGCCTAATCTCGGTTGCCTGGGTGGAAGGAAGATCCTGGAACCAGCCATCGTCATAGGCTTCCGAGCGGGTAGGGGCATAGCGGTTGTGCGGATTACTACCGGTCCCCCGACCGCGTGGAGGCTTTTGATGGGTCATAACCTTGTCTCGAAAGATATGCTGTTTGAATATACAGTATATCTTGAGCAGGTATTAAGCCAGAGGGTACGGCAGAAAAGGCAGGACGGCGCGGGACGCCGTCCTGGAGGTCTTACGCGACCGGCGTGAACTGGATGATTTCTACCCAGTAGCCATCGGGGTCCTTGATAAACGCGATGTCTTTCATGCTGCCGTCGGTCAGGCGCTTCTGGAAGGTAACGCCCAGCTCTTCGAAGCGCGCGCAGGCGGCGTGGATATCCGGTACGGCAACGCACAGGTGGCCAAAGCCGCGCGGATCGCTGTTACCACTGTGGTAGCTGAAGTCCGCATCATCTTCGGTGCCGTGGTTGTGGGTCAGCTCCAGAATGCCTGGAATGGACTTGCGCCAGCGGTGACGCTCTTCCGGATCCGTCGGGATCTGGGACTTGTCGGCAATCAGTGCCAGGAAGTACAGGCTGAATTTGGCAGCCGGAAAGTCTTTCTTTTCCAGCATGGTGAAGCCCAGGACACGGGTATAGAAGTCCAGGGACTTCTCGATATCCTTTACCCGGACCATGGTGTGGTTGTAGACGTATTCGGCGGTGGCCGCGTCAGGCTGGGCCGTGACGCCCGGCAGGTTGTTCAGTTCATTCAAGGTCATCGTATTTCTCCAGACGATCAATCCAGACGTTACTTAGATAGCCAGCTTATCACTTTCGCGCCTCGTTTAGGCTGAGTAGACCCTGGCTGTGGCAAATGGCCACGAAGGCCGTTGAGGATCAGGACAATTCCAGCAGAGCCTGCTGCTTTGCCTGCCAGACGATCTCATAGGACCGCAGACGCTCCTTAAAGTCATAGGTCTCGGTATGAATCAGGAGTTCATCGGCTTGGGTGCTTTCCAGCAATTTCTGCAAACCTGCCCGCACCTCATCAGGGCCTCCAATGATGGCCGCTGCATACTGGTCTTCCACGGCCAGCCGCTCTTGAGGCGTCCACTCCATCGTTTCGGGCGGAGGCTTCAGCCGGCTGGAGCGGCCGCGCCCGACATCCAGCGCCTTTTGATACAGGGAGTGCATCAAACGCTTGGCTCTTGACCGGGTATCCGCCGCCATGACGGGAACAGCCACGATGACCCGCGGTCGCGGCTGGTGCAGAGAAGGTTTGAAATACTCGCGATAGGCCGCTATCGCCTCATGCAGGCGGGCCGGTGAAAAATGCGCGGCAAACGCATAGGGCAGCCCAAGCTCAGCGGCCAAGCGAGCACTGATCAGGCTGGAGCCCAGCATCCAGATCGGAACGCTCAGCCCTTCGCCTGGGGCGCGGGTGAAGGGCTGCGTATTCAAGGCTGATTCCGTGCCCTCGTCGAATAGCGCAAGCAGTTCACGGACGCGTTCAGGAAACTCCCGGCTCGCCGTGATCATGTTTACCCGTAGCGCTTCCATGGTGGCGTAATCCCCACCGGGAGAGCGACCTATGCCCAAATCGATGCGGCCTGGGTACAGGATTTCCAGCGTACCGAACTGCTCGGCCACGTATTGAGGGGTATGGTTCGGCAGCATGATACCGCCTGCCCCCACACGGATACGGTGGGTGGCAGCCGCCACCTGCCCAATCAGCACGGCGGTGGCCGAGGCGGCTACACCGTCCATGTTGTGGTGTTCGGACAACCAGTAACGGTGATAACCCCAGCGATCGGCCTGCTCGGCCAGGGTAAGGGTGTTGCGCAGGGCCTCGCCTACCGACTGGCCAGCCGTGACAGGGGCAAGGTCAAGTATCGACAGGCGGGTCTTGGCTAATGTCCGCATGGGCCTCTCCTTGATGATCGGCAGCGCAACAGGCGCTTTCAGACAGAATCCGAGAGTCGCGTACGATGCGCTGCTCAGGCGGGAGAATCAAGGCATGCAGGTGGTTGATGCCAAAAAGATCGCACACGTCTGGCATGTTCAGACCCGATGGAAACGGTTGGACTGAAGGCCCGGATCTGTCGAGCCTTCAGTTGGATCACACCTCGTCGAGTTCAGGATAATGGCGAAAGATGCCATTTTCGCTGAAGGGCAGGCGTCGATCGGAGGCCAGATAGGCCTTGATATTGGGACGCTGGGCTATCCGGGAGACCAGATCGACGACCTTGGGCATATCCGCCTCGATCCGCTGCATGGCCTTGGGCAGGGCATAACGCAGCCCGCTCACGACTTGAAAGAGCGACAGGTCGACATAGGAGAGCGAGTCTCCGACCAGATAACGATCTCCCTTGGGATTGTCCTCTAGAACGTGCTCGAAATAGTCGAGAAACTTGGGGATACGTTCCTTGATGAACCCTTCTGCACGGCGCTTGGCTTCCGCCTTCTGGTCTTCGTAATACAGCGAAGAGCCTATGGGATGATGAATGTCGTGGGCTTCGGTTACAAGGTCAGCAATAGTCAGCTGCAGACCATGGGCCCACAGGCGTGAGGCTTCATCTTCCGGAGCCAGCCCGAGGCGGGGTCCCAGGAACTGCAGGATATTGGCAACATGGGAGACGATCAGATCGCCCGCCTTGAGAAACGGCAGGGCGAAGGGGGGGAAGGGCGTTGCCTCACCGTTCAGATAGGATTCCATGGCAGGCATGCCCAGGCCATCCTCTTCGGAGCCATTGCCCACATCCACGTAGTCAGCGCCGGCTTCTTCCAGCGCGAGGCGGATGAACTCGCCTCGTCCCTGAATGGTGGGCCAGTAATGCAGTTCGTAACGCATTGCTCGTCTCCTTTCAATGAGGGTCTCCCTGTGGGACAGACGATCCCTCCAGGAGTTGTTTGCCTGTTTTCACGAACGAACAGCCGTCACAGTATCGGATTGCTCGGCTTATGGCGGAAAGGCGCGAACAGTCGTTTGATTCTTCTGCGGTGACATCTGCCGCTCAGTCCGGTCTACCCCCTACAAGGCTATGCCTTCACCTTTACAAACAGCCAAGTCCGGTTGCCTGTAGATAAAGTATGAGAGGAGATGGGGATGTTGGGATTCAGTCTTCGTGGGTTGGGCCCGCTGGACGTACTCAAGCGGGCGGTCAAGGAATTCAATGAAGACGATATGGCGACTTATGCTTCGGCATTGGCCTATCAGATGTTCTTTTCGATGTTTCCTTTCATTCTGTTCCTGATCTCGCTGGTGGGCTTTCTGCATCTGCCCGACTTCTTCAACTGGCTACGCGAGCAGGCCAACTATGTCCTGCCGGCGCAGGCACTGGAGCAGGTCAATCCAGTGATCGATCAGCTTCAGCAAAATCAGCAGGGCGGCTTGCTGTCGGTAGGGATCATCGTGGCGCTGTGGTCGGCTTCGGCGGCAGTACGCTCGCTGATGACGGCCCTGAACATGGCCTATGATGTAGAGGAAGGACGACCCGTCTGGAAGCGGTTACCACTGTCGGTGTTTTATACTATCGGGCTGGCGCTGATGCTCATCAGCGCTGCCGCCCTGATGGTTACTGGCCCGCAGTTCCTGAATTGGCTGACCAGCTACATTGGCCTTGAACAGGTCTTTATCACGGTCTGGACTTGGATCCGATGGCCCGTTGCTGTGATCCTCCTGATGCTGGCCGTGGCGATCATTTATTACGCAGCGCCCGATGTGGAGCAGGACTTTCGGTTCATTACACCCGGCTCGGTGCTCGCTGTAGTGGTTTGGATTGCCGCCTCCTTGGGCTTTGCCTTTTACGTCCAGAACTTTGGCAACTACAACGCCATGTATGGCGGGATCGGCACGATTATCGTCATGCTCTTATACCTGTACATCTCATCAGCAGTGCTGCTGTTTGGCGCGGAAATCAACGCGGTGATCGAGCACCACTCCAACGAGGGCAAAGAAAAGGGCGACAAGAAGCTGGACGAGTAAACCGCTTTAGGTCAGGCGGCGTTGCCAGTCCGTATGGGTGAGCCGGTACAGGCAGTGCCGGCGCAAGGGGTGGCCAGCAGGGACACGGGGATGATCGAAGTCTTCCTGGGTATTTCGCATTCCGAGCCGCTCCATCACGGCTCGAGAGCGGTGATTGCTCAAGGCTGTAAAGGCGACGATCTCGTCTAACGCCAGTTGCTTGAACCCGATGCGCAAGGCTTCACGCGCGGCCTCTGAGGCATATCCCTTTCCCCAGTAGGCCCTGGCCAATCGCCAGCCAATTTCCACGCACGGCGAGCAGGGCAGACTTTCTGGAGCATTCAGGCCGGTAAAGCCGATGAATGCGCCTGTCTCTTTCAGTTCGACTGCCCAGAAGCCCCAGCCCTGCTGTTCGATTTTGTCCTGGATACGCTCACGCTCGGCCTCGCTGCCGGCAAAATCCAGTACACCCGAGAGTATTCACGTACTTCTGGATCAGCGTTCAGCGCGGCATAAGGGAGACGGTCTTCGTCACGCCATGGGCGAAGCCGCAGGCGGGCCGCTTCGTAAAGGGCAGGCTCCAGAGGCGGGTGCATATGGCTACCTTTGTTGCAAGGCCGCCACGGTCAGGCCGGACGTGATGAAGGCAATACCCGCGCCCCAATTGAGGCCCCCTACGACGCGTGGGCGATGCTTCAGCCAGCGGGCCAGCCGCGAGGCACAGGAGCCCATGATGGAAAAGCCGATAAAGGTCAGCAAGGCAAACCAGGCGCCGTAGACCAGCATCTGGATCGTCACGGAGCCGCGGGCAGGGCTTACGAACTGGGGTAGAAAGGCCAGGACAAACAGGCCCGGCTTGGGGTTGAGCACAGCCGACAGCAGACCGGTAAGGAAGATGGTTTTCAGCGGCTGGTGATCTGCTGGGGTGAAGGTGATCAGGTTGCGCGAACGCAATACCTTGATCCCCAGCCACAGCAGGTAGGCGGCGCCCACTAGTTTGACGACCCAAAATGCCACGGCTGATGTTTTCATCAGTAGCGTCAGGCCGAAGGTGGCGGCTGTGACGTGAAACAGGATGCCAACGCCTGAGGACAGTCCGGAAACGATGGCGGCCCGGCTACCCTGGCTCAGGCCACGGCCAATGGCAAGCAGATTGTCCGGGCCGGGAGACAGGATCAACAACGCGCAGGCTGCGGTATAGGCGAGCCAGATATCGATTGGAAACATGATCAGTCCTTGGATATTTTCTTGTTCAGACCCAATAGTGATACAGGCGGATAAAGCCACGCCAGATCATACCCAGCCAACCGGGAAACAGGGTGGGCCAGATGAATGCTGCCAGCAAAAATAATCCCAGGCAGCCCCAGAAGTATCCTGTCCCGAGAAATCCGCCCGTGAAAGCCAGCCCCTGATTGAGCGCAAGCCATAGCAGCGCCGCTGTTACCAGGGCAAATGGCAGGGCGGCCAGGAGGCTGATAATGCGGGTTTCGAGTGAGTGTCCGTCGTCCTTGCGGGCCATTGCAACTCCTTATCCATGAAAGCACCTCCAGAGTATGGCAGTGTTCTGGTTGATCCAGCGTGCGGCAGTACCTGAATCGCGCCTATTCAGACGTTGCCCTTGTTGGCTTCGATCAGGCTAGACAATAGCTCGATGGCCCCTTCAGGATGCTCGACTTCGATGATCAGACGTTTGTACTGCTCATCTTCCAGGTCAATGATGATCGCCCGTTCCGCATGGCTGACATCCCAAAATACCTGCTCGCCCTCAAGGTAGAAGGTCCCGGCCGTCAGAATATTCGGAATCTTGGTGCCCGGCGCCTTCCAGCCTTTCCAGCCCTGCAGGACCGTATCGTCCTGGCGAGCCGCCAGGATATGCGATTGGGGGATCGTCAGCTGGCTCTTGAGTGCCCACAGCTTGTGAATGCCTTTGACGGTGAAGACGACGTTATTGCCTTCGATTTCGATCTCGACCATCCGCTGCTCCTCTCATCAGCCCGTTCTACAGTAGGGCTGGCTAATACGTTTCTTGAATAGATAAGGAACAGCGTAGCCGCGGATCGTTCGCCGGGTAGAAAAGTGTCTATGCCGTTTCAAAACAGACAGGCTGGGCCAGAGTGCTCAAGCGTCCGGCACAGAGGATGTTGGCGCTAGATCAGCCCTGTCTGGTGGCTGATACCGTGAAATCAGAAAGCGGCCATCCGGCTGTAACACAACGCGATGGATCTCAGCGAAGCCTTCCTCGAAGCGTGGGCGCTCCAGCCGTTTAAGGGTTCCGAAGAGTCCCGCTGGCGGCACCTGGCGAGCCCGTGCCCGATTTCGCGCCTCGCAGCCGCGCGGGTCCGGCTCGAAAAAATAGCCGATCACAGTAAAGCCGGCCGCTCGAGCGGGCTCGATGTAGCGTGCCCGCTCGGCAGCAGTAGGATTGGTGTTATCGATAACCACCTTCTGTTTGCCTTCCAGGCAGGCCGTCAACAGGAGCCGCTCACGGTGGCGGGTGCGCAGCATGTCCCGGTTGATACGGACATGCGTGTCGAAAAAGCAGCGTTGGTAAAATGTTGATTTGCCTGCGGCCTGTATGCCGATAAACACGATCAGCTCCATGGCACAGCTCAGGCGATCCGGGCATATACGCGGGTGTTGCGTAGCGTGCCGTCCGGTGCCTTGCGCTCATGACGAAGCGTTCCTTCAAGGGTAAAGCCGGCTCGTTCGCAGACTCGACAGGAGGCTGTGTTTTCTTCATCCGTCAGGATCTGGATGCGCTCGGCCTTGAGGTCAGTGAGTGCCAGGTGCGTCATGGCGCTGACCGCTTCGGTGATGTAGCCCTGTCGGCACTGGCTGTCACGGCACCAATAACCGATCTCCATGCTGGGTACGTTCCAGTCGATATGGTGAAAGCTGGCGCAGCCCACCAGCATATCGGTGGTTTTGTCGATCAACAGAAACGGCAGATCCTTGCGTACGATAAAGCTCGATGCCGCAAGGCGGCAGTAGGCTTCGGACGTATCGACTGATGGCTCTGTCATCACCCACGGCAGCGAGGCCGGAAAGCGGCGCAGCGAGGCAAGCGACTCCACCACAGCCGCGTAGACCATAGCACCATCACCGGCACGGGGAACCCGTAGCAACAGACGTTCGGTTTCAAACTGTTCAGGAATGGTGCGCAGCAAGGGAGGAGTCATCGCAGTCCTTGGGGTATGTAATGGTTTAGACGCTGCTGGCCGGGTTGATCAAGGCGTTGAGGACGTGATCCTCCCAGACGCCATTGATCTTGAGATAGGCCCGTGCGTACCCCTCACGCTCGAAACCCAGACGCTTGAGCAGCCG
Organism: Pseudomonas sp. LTJR-52; assembly: GCF_003691465.1. Lineage (NCBI taxonomy): Bacteria > Pseudomonadati > Pseudomonadota > Gammaproteobacteria > Pseudomonadales > Pseudomonadaceae > Pseudomonas > Pseudomonas sp. LTJR-52. The sequence continues at coordinate 148,431 of NZ_CP033105.1, read as the reverse complement.
CGCGCTGCGCTCGTTATGGGGAATGTAGTTGGCCATGATGCGATGCAGTCTGCGCTGGGTGAACATATAATCGATGCCGGTCCTGGCCGCTTCGAACATGAACCCCTTGCCCTGATGGCTTTCAGCGATGGAATAACCCAGGTGGCAGGCCAGAAACGAGCCCCGGATGATATTGGAAAAGTTGCAGCAGCCGATGATCGCCTCGGTGCGCTTGTCGACAATGCTGAAACAGCAGGAGGCACCGGCCATGAAATCCTGCAGGTTCAGGCGAATCCGCTGGCGAACCGTCTCGGGTGTATAGAAGGTCTCCTCCCGCAAGGGCTCCCAGATGCGCAGATGCTCGCGGTTTTCAAGCTCGAACCGCCGTCGCCGCACGACATCACGCTCGGTGGGGATGATCAGTCGGACCCGCTCTGCCTCTAACGTCAGGATGCTCATGGACTTTTATCTCTTATAAGCGCCTGAGCGTTATAACCGGAACATCACCCGGTTTTGTAGCGTTTTGGCAGATAAACCTCACCGGGCAAGCTCAAGGCGCATACGCTGTAGCTGATCTTCCCGTCTATCAGGCATGACGCGACCGGGCAGGTCATGTTGCCACTTGAACCCGTGCGCTGCGTATACATGAATCGCCCGCCGATTGGATGTGTAGACATCCAGCTCAAGCGCGATAAAGCCGAATGCCCGGCTGCTTTCGATAAGTGTACCCAACAGGCGTGTGCCAAACCCCTGGTTACGAAAGGCTTTGTGAATCTGCATGCCCAGAAAACCCACTGAATCATCCCGGTCCTTCTGACCACAAATACTGGCCGGAAAGACTTCTCCCGAGCCGATAATCTGGCCCTCATGCTCGATGACCTGATTGGGCCAGCCATGCGCCAGAGCCTGCATCAGGCTTTTCAGAATACGCTCCCGGGCAGGCGGCAGCTGCCGGTGAGTGTACAGCCCCTCCGCGCAGACGCAGGCGAAGAGACTGTAAAAGCCATCAAGGTCGGCAAGCTCCGTCTGGCGTATCAGCATACGAGTCTTTTCAGACGCTGCCCTCGCGCTCCACCACCAGAATGCGCGCCTCGCCTTGAGGGTGTGCGACATGCTCGCAGCCGATTCCGGCAAAGAACACATCTCCTGTTTCCAGGCGTACGAATTTCTCCTCTCCGGCTTCGCGGTAATGCATGTCGACAACGCCGTCGAGAACAGCAAAGACCTCCTCGCCATCGTTGACATGCCATTTGTAGGGCTGATCCGTCCAGTGCAGACGGGTAGTGATTCCGCCCATGTTGGCAATGTCGAGCGCTCCCCAGGCTCGGCTGGCGGTAAAGTGCTTGCTGCGGATGATGTTCATGTAGACCTTGTATGCGGCTCAGGGGTGGAATTGGCCCAACGCGGCCATGAGTGACACGGCCAGCGCAGCGATAGCAGTGGCTCGAACGCAGTTGGCTTGCATCGTCTCGTCCAGACATTTCTGGCCATGAGGATAGCGACCCAAGGTCAGAACCTTGACGATGGGCCAGCCGATACAGAACAGAATGGCCACGAAAAGGGTGCCGAAAACGAACTCCAGAATGAAGTTGCCAATGACACTCAGAAGTCCATCCATGGTTCGCCTGCCTCCATAATCAGTGGTCCTAGACAAAGACCGTTGCCTTGAATGCGTCGAGCGTTTCCGCCTGTGCCGACAGCTCGCGCAGGTGTGGAAAGCTGTCGGCAATAACGGCGTTGGGCGTCATGTGCTGGGTAAAGCGCCACGCTACAGCCGTGGTGATGCCAGCCTGATTGATGTCGTCTGCGCTTGCCTTGAGCGGGCGGCTCGCCACTTCGGCTTCCAGCGTACCGTAGGCAGCCAGCAACTGCCCGGTTACGCGGTCAATCCAGGGTTCATGCACCTTGTCAGCCGGGCGCAGCTTGCGCTCGTAGACGATCTGGACGGTTTTCTCACAGGCGGTCAGGGCGAGCCCGATGATGCGCAGCGCATGCTGACGCTCGTCCAGATCGCGTGGCATGAGGGTGCGTCCCGACTCGGCCGCCAGCGCCTCCACGTAATCCAGGATCAATGTCGAGTCCATCAGCACCGTGCCGTCATCGCACACTAGTGACGGTGCCTTCACGACCGGGTTGATTGACCGGAACTCCTCGAAGGCGCTGAAGACCGAAAGGGGATTGTGCTCGAAGGGCTGGTCCAGCAGGTTCAGCGAGACGGCTACACGACGGACGTAGGGCGAGTCGAACATTCCGATCAGTTGCATGGTGGCTCCTGTGAGGTAGAGGCAAATCCCTTTCCTTATAACGGCTGCCGAGGCGGACTGCACGCGTTGTGCTCGTGCCTTGGATGTCGGATACAAGCCCCTGACGCATGGAGACCGCACTGTGCGCTAGGACAGGCGATCAGAACAGGCATGACCGTTCGTCGCCAGAACTTACTGGTCCACCGGAAGTGTATCCGCTCTAGCCTGCGGTTGCCTGCTGGCCAACGGCTGCCATTGATCTCCAATCCCTCTAAAAGCGCTGAAAATGATCCTCAGCCGCTTCAGTCCGCAGAGTGCCAAGCCGATAGCCTGGAAGTGAAAAGCCGGAATGCCTTCGATTCTGGCGTCTCGCGCAGTGTTGTTAACCCCTGAATAACGATAAACGTACGGGTTACTATCATGACCATCCTCCAACGTGTGATTGGTGGTTTTGTACTGCTGTTGGTACTGCTGCTCTCCATCGTGGGCATCAGCTACCAGAGCACGCATTCCATCAGTGACCGGCTTTCCATCATTACCGGGCAATCGGCGCCGCTCAGTCAGGCGGCCAGTGAGCTCAACGTGCATATCCTGCGCGCCAATCAGGCTGTACTGGCCGTTCTTATCAGCCGTGACGGCCAACAGATTGCCGAAGGCAAGAAGCCCTTCGATGAGAGCCTGGGACGTTTCAATGAGCTCCTGGGAACCACGGCGCGCTACATTGGTGATCGCCCTGAGCTCAAGGAAAACCTGGCCCAGCAGCGTGAGCTGAGCACGGCCTATGCCGAGCAGGCTGCCGCGCTGATGAAGCTGCACGGCCAGCAGGTTGCCTTGAGCATTCAGGCCCGTACGCTACAAGGCTTTGCGACTCAGGAAGGCACGCGGCTGGCCAACGTCCTGCGAGACTATATGGCCAAGCAGCGTGCTAATGGGTCCACTGACAGTGCAGCCGCTGCTGAAGCGCTGCTGCTGGAAGTCGGTAAGACCTATGACCATTTCGCCGGGCATGCCGCCGTTAGTGATATCGACAAGCTCAAGCGCGGCTTGACGCTTCAGGATGAAGTCATTCGTGATCGACTCAAGGCTTTTGTCGCACAGGATGCTCGTACTGGCCGGATCGTGACGGTGATGGTGAACCATCTGTTAAGGGATCTGACCGCTAACGATAGCCTTTTCTACATCTACCAGCAGGACGCAGCGCTGGCAGGGCAGGTTGCAGCCCAGCGTCAGGCTGTAGACGGCAATCTGCAAGCCGTGCTGGGCAAGATCGCTGAGTTTGGCAGTCAGGCCGTTGCCGTGGCCAACAGTGCCAAGGCCGGTGCCGATTCGACCATTTCCACCAGCCGCAGCCTGTTGCTGGTCGCTTGCGTCCTGGCTGTTCTGGCTGCCGTCCTGATCGGTGGTTGGGTATCCCATAGCATTCGGCGTCCGCTGGCAACCTTCCGCGAGGTGCTCAAGCAGGTCACGAGCGGTGACATGCGCGTGCGCTTCGATGTTTCCCGCAAGGATGAGTTTGGCGAGCTGGGCGGCTATCTGAACGAGCTGACCGCCTCCCTGCAGGACACGCTGCGTGAGCTGACCCGCTCGGCCGATAGTCTGGCGCAGACGGCGGACAGCAATGCCGAGATCAGCGAGCGCACCACACGTGCCGTGGATGAGCAGCGCGACCGCCTCAACTCTGCCGCTTCAGCCATGACCGAGATGGAAAGTACCGTGCATGAAGTCGCCAGACGGGCGAACGACACCCGTCAGGCAGTGGACGATACCCACGAGCTGACCAGCAAGGTACAGGAGCGCGTCGCCGAAACCATCAGCAGCATTCGCCTGCAGGCCAACCAGATCAACAAGGCCTCGCTGGAAACCGACGAGCTTCAGGGCTACGGAAAGCAGATCGATGGCATTGTGGACGCGATCCGCACCATTGCCGAGCAGACCAACCTGCTGGCTCTCAACGCGGCCATCGAGGCGGCGCGGGCCGGTGAGCAGGGCCGGGGTTTTGCCGTGGTGGCGGACGAGGTGCGCTCGCTGGCGAGTCGTACACAGACCTCCACCAGCGAGATTCAGAAGATGATCGAGCAGATGCAGGGCAAGATCCACTCGGTCGTGAAGGTCATGAATGAGAGCCAGACCCAGTCCAACGACTGTGTTCGCCTGGCCTCCGGCGCAGATGAGCTGCTGGGCTCCATGAGCAGCGCGGTGAACAGCATCCGTGACATGAACATCCAGATCGCGGCGGCCACTGAAGAGCAAAGCGCGACCGTGCAGGAAACCAGCCGCATGGTCACGTACATCAACGATGCGGCCCAGCTGGCCGCCGAGGGTGCCGAGCGTACCGCACAAAGCAGCCAGGACCTGTCCGAGATGGCTCAGGTGCAGCGTCGGCTACTTCATCATTTCAGCGTGTGAGGCGAACATGAAACATTGGATGACCTCTCTACTCGGTGCCGGCCTGCTCCTGAGCAGTCTGGCCCAGGCCGCCACGCCCCTGATCGGCGTGGGTGTCGCCAAGAACAACGACAACTTCCAGGTCCTGCTGCGCAATAACGTACAGCGCCACGCCAGCAGCCTGGAGGCCGATGTCTTTATGGAAGATGCACAGGACAACGGCACCTTGCAGATGCGCCAGATTCGCAACCTGATCGCCTCCAAGGTGGATGCCATCATCGTGACTGCGGTAGACATGAAGACCGCACCGGAAATGACCCGGCTCGCCAACGAGGCGAAGATCCCGCTGGTTTTCATCAACCGTAATCCCGAACCAGCCGCCTGGGCACCGCAGACTGCGTTCGTCGGTTCGAATGAGATCGAGTCAGGCACCTTGCAAATGGAAGAGCTGGCGCGCCGGGCCAACTACAAGGGCAACGTCGTTATTCTGGTTGGCGATCCAGGCAACAAGGCTTCGAAAATTCGTACCGAAGACGTAGAAAACGTTGTGGCCAAATATCCGAACATGAAGATCGTACAGAAGACCATTGCCCACTGGCAGCGTAGCGAGGCGGCGAGCACTGTCATGGACTGGCTCAAGCAAGGCGTGAGCTTTGACATCATCGCCGCAAATAACGATGAGATGGCTATCGGCGCTGTGATGGGGCTGGAGAAGGCAGGCAAGAATCCCAAGGACTACCTGATAGGCGGTATCGACGGCACACCGGATGCACTCAAGATGATGGATCAGGGCAAGCTGACTGTCAGCGTACTTCAGGATGCGGCAGGGCAGGCCAACGGTGCCGTAGAGGTTGCGTTGCACATGATCCGGGGTGAGCGGGTCGAGCCTGTGAACTGGGTGCCTTTCAAGCTGATCACACCGGAAAACCGCAGTCAGTTCCAGTAACACAGACGAAAAAAGACCGGGCCAGGCCCGGTCTTTTGATATCAGTACCCTGCTGCCGCGCCGTTACTACGGGGATCAAACGCGCCCTCGAATACACCGCTCGGATGGCGTACGGCCGCACCGGCATGGCCCATGGTCTCGCTGAAGGGGGGCAGGCTTTCCACGTCATGACCGCGCGCGCGCAGCGCTTCGAACACGTCTGCCGTAAAGCGGGACTCGAACTTGAGCGTATCGGTGCTTTCGCCCCAGGTCCGGCCTAGTAGCCAGCGAGGCGCAGTGACTGCCTGCTGGAGCGGCTGATTGAAGACGGCGTAGCGGCTGAAAACTGCTGCCTGGGTTTGCGGCTGACCATCGCCACCCATGGTGCCGTACACCAGGGTTCGTCCATCCTGGAGCCGTGCCGCGGCAGGGTTGAGGGTGTGAAAGGGTTTCTTGCCAGGCATGAGGGCCAGCAGATGATTGGGGTCCAGACTGAACGATGCCCCCCGGTTCTGCCAGTTGAGGCCACTGGCTGGCAAGACTACGCCGCTACCGAACTCATGGTAGATGCTTTGGATAAACGAAACGGCCAGCCCGCTCCCATCGATCACCCCCATCCAGATGGTATCGCCCGGCCCTTTGCCTTCGCCCCAGGGCGCCGCTTTTTCCGGGTCGATGGCCCTGGCCAGTTCTTCAAGATAATCCGGGGTGAGGCACGCCTGTGGGTCGATGGTCATGTGCTCGGGATCGGTAATGTGCTCATCGCGTACCCGGAAGGCCAGCTTGGTCGCCTCGACCAGCGTATGAATATGCTCGGCGCTGTCGGCCGTGCAGTTGTCCAGCCCGGCGTGGTCGGCAATACCAAGAATGAGCTGGGAAACCAGGCCCTGGGATGGAGGTGTCAAGTTGTAGACCATCCCGGCGCTGTGCTGAAGCGCCAGTGGCTTTACCCGGCGGGCGCGATAGGCGGCCAGATCATTGAGCGAAACAGGAGAGCCCAGCGCCTCCAGGTCATGGGCGATACTGGCTGCCAGAGCGCCCCGGTAGAAGGTATCCAGTCCCTCTTCCGCCAGCTGATGCAGGGTGGCGGCCAGTCGTGGTTGTCTGAATAGGCTTCCGGCCACGGGTGCCTCGCCATTTTCCAGAAAGGTTTCGGCAAAGCCGGGAACGGATTCCAGCTCGTGCCGCTTGCTGGAGGTGGCAAGATGCTGGGACAGCGTGACCGGAATACCTTCTGCAGCGTAATGGATGGCATCAGCCAGAAGGCGTGGTAATGGCATCTTACCGCCCAGCTCCCCGGAAACCGCCAACGCCTCCTGCCAGCCACCAACTGTGCCCGCAACGGTAAGCGCGGCTTTCGGGCCGCGTGTTGGAATACGATCCATACCCGCGTAATGCTCGAGGGTGGCGTGGCTGCCTGCCGGGCCGCTGGCATCAATGGCAACCGGATCACCTTCAGGCGGAACGATCAGCCAGAAGCCATCCCCACCCAGGCTATTCATATGGGGATAGACAACGGCAATGCTGGCCGCCGCGGCGACCATGGCCTCGATGGCATTGCCACCTTCACGCAGCACGGCCAGGGCCGATTGAGCAGCAAGACTGTGAGGAGCGACGGCAATTCCGCGGGCAGCAACAGTGGTATTAAGCATTCTTCTTTTCCTTGACGAACAAAGGGTCCCGTCGGGAGAGCAGAGAAGGAGACCCCGATTATCTGGAGCCTCCCGGCCACTTCAGTTAAGCGCCGCTGGAGTTCTTGGCGAGCCATTGACGGCGCATGCGTTTGAGCACGAACAGGGCCAGGGCCGCTGTAATCAGGTCAAAGCTGATGGCCACGGCGAACACCGGCATCCAGCTGTCTGTGGACTGGTGGAGCAGGGCGGCCATCGGACCGCCAAAGATGGAGCCGATCCCTTGAGCCATGTACAGGAAACCGTAATTGGTCGTGGCGTTGCGGGTGCCAAAGGTGTCGGTCAGGGTAGAGGGAAACAGGGAGAAGATTTCGCCCCAGCCCAGAAAGACTACACCGGACAGCAATACGAACAGCACAGGGTTATCGCTGGTCAGCAGCCACAGGGTCATGGCAATGCCTTCTGCGAAAAAGGCGAAAGCCATGGTGTTCTCACGGCCATATCGGTCCGAGATCCAGCCAAACAGCGGGCGGGTCAGGCCATTGCAGACACGGTCAATGGTCATTGCGAGCGGCAGTGCAGCCATGCCAAAGACCATGACACCGGTCATGCCAAAATCCTTGGCAAAGCTGGCCATCTGCGACGTTACCATGAGGCCCGAGGTCGACATCATCGCGAACATGGCAAACATGAGCCAGAACAGCGGCGTCTTGAGCATAGCCTTGGGTGCAACGTCCGGTGCGGTGCTAGAGGAAGGGCTGGTGTCGGCAATCCGCTCTGCCAACTCGGCTGGCGGTTGGCGCAGGAACTGTGCGGCGAGCAGGCCGACAATCCCCAGGATCAGACCAAAGGTGACCAGGGTATTTTCCATGCCAGCCGCTGCGAGGCTATTGCTGATGGGAAAGGTCGTGATCATCGCACCCATGCCGTAACCTGCGGCAACCGCACCGGCTGCCAGCCCCCGGTGATCAGGAAACCAGCGAACCATCAAGCCAACGATGCCCACATACACGATGCCGGTTCCCAAGCCCCCCATCAGGCCGTAGGTCAGGTAGATCATGGCGAGTGAATTGGCCTGACTTGCCAGAATCCAGGACAGCCCTGTGAGCGCACAACCAAAGGCGATCAGTTTGCGTAAGCCGAAACGGTCAATCAGAAAACCTTGTACGGGCGAGAAAAACGTTTGCAGGACGATCAGAATGGAAAAGGTAATCTGGATCTGAGCCAGTGAGACACCCAGCTTTTGGGTCAATGGCGCCGTAAACAAGGTCCAGACATATTGCGGGCTTGAAATGGCCATCATGCAGACAACGCCTGCGGCCAGTTGAAACCAGCGAGTGCCCAGAGCGCTGCCTGGCGCGCGACTATCTACCAATATCTTCGTATTCATGAAAGTTTCCGAGGGCTATATAACGATATGAATACGAGAGCAATGGATATGCCAGCTTTATATATTCCTTATGTTTTAAGGCGTTGGCGTTAAAATATAAGGATATGTTCATCCATAAGTATAATTTGCTGCTCTAACTTGGTGCGCTTGGCACTTTTTTGAAGCTATTTAATATCTTTGTGAAATAAAAAAAGCCCGCTTTAAGGGCGAGCTTTTTTGTTCGAAATCAATGGGATGCAGACTTTATAAGTGTGTAAGGTAAATTTGCTCTGCTTCAGGGTAAGTTAAGCATTAGTTTGAATTATATATTCAAATAAGTATCTAATGCATACATATTAAATATCACAGGTTAGAACTTAACCCGATTATGCTTTTCGGGATAGCGCTAAAAAGCCAATGTATAGCGTGAAACGGACATCTTACGGCTTGATGTTTTCCAGACGCATATAACCGCCCTGCCAATGGCGTTTTGCCCCGACGTTAAACGGGCGAGCACAAGCCATTGGCTGGGCGGGGCATAAACATCATAGGTATTGGGTCTGGCCTGAGTGGTCGGCCAATGCCACTACCTGCCCGAATGACAAGGGCACTGGCAGAAACGTCTGCGTGGGCCTTGCTATTAGTTACCGATGCGCAATCGGCTACACGTATAACAATCCAAAAGAAAATCCCCTGTGAAGGCAGAGCGGACTCTTGAGTAAAGGGGTTGTCTAGCCGCTTGGCTGAACAAAGTACGGGCTTTTTCCACGCTTTATTCAGAGCGCTCGTATGGGCAGCAAGACGAAGAGTCGCGCCAAGGCGACAAAATAACGGGCGGCTGTATCAAGCTGGCTTCTGCTCAGCCGATAGCATCGTTATCGCAAAAACCATAGGGCGGTTTTTGCTCACCAACCGCTACCGGAGAACACCAATGAATGCCCCCCAAGACTTCAACGCTGACGCCCAGGCGGCGGAGTTCAATTCACTCTGGTCAGCGATTGATCGCTCCCAAGCCGTCATTGAGTTCAACCTTGACGGCACCATCCTGCGCGCCAACCAGAATTTCCTCGACGCCTTGGGGTATCGGCTTGAGGAGATTGCCGGGCAGCATCACCGGATCTTCTGCGATGCCGAGTACGCCAGCAGCATGTCCTATCGCCAGTTCTGGGAAAAGCTTGGCCGCGGCGAGTTCGATGCAGGGCAGTACAAGCGCCTGGGCAAGGGCGGCCGGGAGGTTTGGATTCAGGCGACCTACAACCCGATTTTCAATGCCGATGGCAAACCGTACAAGGTGGTCAAGTTCGCGTCCGATGTGACCGAGGCTGTATTACGCAGCACCGACCACCAGGGCAAGGTCAATGCTATCGAACGCGCCCAGGCGGTTATCGAGTTCGACCTGACCGGCCATGTGTTGCGGGCCAACGATAATTTCCTGTCTGTGCTGGGCTATAGCCTGGAAGAAATCAAGGGCAAGCATCACCGCATGTTCTGTGACGAAGAACATGCCAACTCCACTGCGTACCATCTGCTTTGGGAAAAGCTTGGCCGTGGTAAGTTCGACACAGGTGTCTACAAGCGCATCAGCAAGGAAGGGCGTGAAATCTGGATTCAAGCGACCTATAACCCGATCCTGGACGCCGAGGGCAAGCCTTACAAGATCGTGAAGTTCGCTACTGATATCACGGCTTTGCAAATCAAGAGTGCCGAGTATGAAGGCAAGATTGCGGCCATTGATCGTAGCCAGGCGGTCATCGAGTTCGATCTGCTGGGCAACATTCTTCATGCCAACCAGAACTTCCTGTCGACCCTGGGCTATCGCCTGGAAGAGATCGTCGGCAAGCACCACCGCATGTTCTGTGAGGAGCATTACGTCACTTCAACCGCGTATCGGGACTTCTGGCAGCGTCTGGGGCAGGGGCAGTTCTTCAGCGACCGTTACATGCGCCTGGGCAAGTTCGGGCAGAAGATCTGGATTCAGGCGACCTATAACCCGATCTTCAATGCCGACGGCCAGCCATACAAGGTCATCAAGTTTGCGACAGACATTACCCAGCAGGTCGAAATGGAGCAGTTGGTCAAGGCCAAGACGCAAGCTATGAGCAGCTCCGTGCAAAACCTGACGCAATCGATCAACCACATTGCCCAGAGCACTGGTGAGGCAAACGGGCTGGCGCGCATGACGCAGGAAGAGGCCGCCCAAGGCGCCGAGACGCTCAAGCGCTCCGTTGAAGCCATGGCCGTTATTGCCAAGTCTGCTGAGGACATCCAGGACATCATTCAGGTTATCAGCGACATCGCCAGCCAGACGAACATGCTGGCCTTCAACGCAGCCATCGAGGCGGCGCGGGCGGGCGAACATGGCCTGGGCTTTTCGGTCGTGGCGGACGAGGTGCGCAAGCTGGCCGAGAAATCGTCCCAGGCGACCAAGGAGATCAACAAGCTGATTCAGGAGTCCTCCAAGCGCATCACGGTGGGTAATGAAATCTCCCGAAGCGTAGGCGAAGCCTTCGAGCGTATCGCCAAGGGTGTAGTGCGTACCACGCGCTCCATCGATGCCATCAACGCCTCGACGGGAGACCAGCTGACGACGGCAGGTGAAGTGAACGAGCTGATTCGTGACCTCAATAACGTCACGTCCGGTGTTGGACAGCGTGGATGACCGCCATCATGACTGGCAGCGCATATGGGGTAGTCCGTGTCGGTGGCATCGAGATCGCCATTCCGGCATCGGCCCTGCAACAAGTGGTGCGCTGGCCTGACCAGGTACAGCCACGTCCGCCGGTAGCGCCTTACATGTGCGGTGTGTTCAGCCTGCGGGGCCGCGCGGTCCCGCTGGTGGACCTACACGTGCTGCTCGGGCTCACACCGGCTGGCGAGGACGGAATGCCCAGCGAAGTGGCACTCCTGCATTATCAGGAAGGACGTTTCGGGATTGGGATTGACGCCGTGGCGGATGTCATCCACATCGATGAAAGGCAACTCAGCGAACTGGGCACCCACAAGCGTGGACAGGGTTTGTTGCCGCGCCTTTTCATGGGCGGCAGCCAGGGCGAGCGCATCATCTACCTGCTTGATATCGAGGCGCTGGCATCGCTGCCGGAGTTGTTCATGGCCTTCGATCATGCACAGGAGTTGCGTGAGCGCGGCCGTACGGCTCGCTTCAAGCTCAAGCATTACATACTGCTGGGCTGTGATGGCCGCCGGTTCTGCCTGGAGGCTACGGCAGTCAGTGAGCTGGTCGAACATCCCCGGATCGATACGACGTTCTTTCAGAGCGAGTATTGCCTGGGTGTCACGGAGCTGCGGGGCACCCCGATTCCAGTGCTCAATCTTTCCCGTATCCTAGGGCTTGAAGAGGTCCCCGGCGAGACCAAAAAACAGCTGCTGGTCATGACAGCCAACGGCCATGCTTTTGGTTTTGCCTTTACCGAACTTCTGGCCATGATGCGGCGCAACCCGGACGATCTTGTGCCTATGCCGCGTTTCGGCCTGCAGCACCCCGCCATGTTTTCCGGGGTCATGAGCGGCGAAGATGGCCATGATGCATTGCTGCTCAACCATACGGCGCTGCTGCGTCGCAAAGATATCCAGGCGTTTTCCAAGATCTTTGAAAACGCCAAGGGCCGCAGCAGCGAGGCCTCAAGTATTATGCCCAAGGCGCGATCCCGGCAGGCTTGTCTGGTATACGAGGCCGGTATCCAGTTTGCATCGCCGCTGCATCAGGTGGATGAGATTCTTCATATCCCCACACAATTCATGCGTCTCAAGCAAGCTCAGGGACATCTGATTGGGATGATCAACGTCCGCGGGCAACAGGTCTCGCTGATCTGCCTGAGCAGCCTGATCAATTCGTCGCCGCGCGAGGCAACCGAAAGCTCGCGTATTCTTTTGGTGACTGGCGAGGCAATGACCTTTGGCTTTGCGGTCTGCCAGATCGATGCAATCGAGACGTTCAACGATTTCGATCCCGGCATGCTCGAAAAGGGTTGGCAAACCCCGACGGGTGATTCCCTCTCCGTTGGGCAGCGGGCGCGAACGCTGGTAAGCATTGGCTCCGGCCTCAATCGCTGGCGCGCTACATTGCTGGACCTGAAAGCCGTGGCACGCGAACTGGAGGCAGAATTAGCCAGCCAGGAAATGCTGCCGGCATAGGACTGGTGCCTGAGGACGAGGTGATCGACAATGCGGCGATTACCTTGTCCGGGAGTCGCCCATGTCCATCCGCTGGATCGCCACACCGCAAACCGATCTCACCGTTCAGACCCTATACGCCATTCTTGCGCTACGTACCGAGGTCTTCGTGGTAGAGCAGAAGTGTCCCTATCAAGAGGTGGACGGCCAGGACCTGACCGGCAATACCTATCACCTCATGGGCTGGGAAGGCGATACGCTGGTGGCTTATCTGCGAGTGCTGGATCCGGTACTGCATGACGGGCAGGTGGTGATTGGTCGCGTCGTAACCGCGCCCGCCGCACGGGGTCGCGGGCTGGGGCATGAGCTGATGAAGCAGGGCCTGATCTTTTGCAAGGCGCACTGGGCCGGTCTTCCCATCTATTTATCTGCCCAGGCGCACCTGCAGGATTACTACGGCCGCTATGGCTTCGAGCCGGTTACAGACATCTACCTTGAAGATGACATCCCGCATATCGGGATGCGTCGTACGGCAACCTCCTGAGATGCTCACCGGCCTGAATCATCTCACCCTGGCCGTGAGCGACTTGGACCGCAGCGTTACCTTTTACCAGGCGCTGCTGGGTGGTCGGCTGGTTGCCCGATGGGCGCAAGGTGCCTATCTGGAGCTGGGATCGCTATGGTTGTGCCTTTCTCTGGGCGCTATCGTGAAAGGACCGCGAACAGACTATACGCACTATGCGTTTTCTATCTCTCAGCCTGACTTTGGGCCTTTCATGGATCGGCTCAAGACGCACGACGTTGACGTCTGGAAAGACAACCGCAGCGAGGGTGACTCGTTCTATTTTCTCGATCCGGATGGGCACAAGCTGGAGCTACATGTCGGCACCTTGGCAACACGCCTGGCGCAGTGCCGTGTCGAACCCTATGCGGGAATGCAATTCTTCGAGTAAGGCTCTATTGCTGCGCGGAGAGTATGAGATCCAAGCTCCCGGCAGGAGCGGTCCGGAAAGGGGGGCTTATTTGGCCGGAGGCTGTGCCTTATCTAATGCAATGAGTTGCTGTTTCCCGTCCGCAATGATTTTATTGAGTTCGGGCGCTATGTTCATCGTGCTGGCCTGGATAGCCTGCATGCTGTTTTGCATGGCAATGGGCATCTTGGTCACCACTGAGCGCCCTTCCTCAGACTGGTAGAACTTCAGCATGGCATCGATTTCGCGCTGGTTGAATGACTTCTTATAGATGTCCGTCATCACAGGCTTCATGTTCTTCCATGACAGCGCCTTCTAGATAACGGCCAGGCTCTTGCGCTGCATATTGTCGACGATCTTCTGCTGTTCGGCAGTCAGCGTCTTGCCCTGCAGGCCCTGCTCAAGAGCGGCCTTGAAATAACTGTCCATCTGGTTCATCGATGAGTCGATCAACTGTGAGGTGTTGGCCACCTTCAGCAGCTCACGGACAGAGCTGTCGCTTGGCGCCGAGTTTGCCGCAAACGCATGTGCAGCTGAAAGCAGGGCAAGGGCAGTGAGGGTCTTTTCATTTCAATTCCTTCTGTACGAGTGACCTCCTTATAGGACAGCAAGCGCGCGTCTCAACACGTCGGGCGCGTAACCATAACGTGCTTAAAATGATTTAAAAATCGAATCCGATCTGAACCCGATTCGGTTCGGTCTTTTTGCGGGGCTTTCGAGGGGAGGCAGTCACATTGCTTTGGGCCTTGGGCGCCTTGAAGACAAGCGTGGTGAAGCGGATTGTTCGCATCGGGTCATCGGGCAGGCGGAGCGTTACCTCGCTACCGTGCTCAGGCTGCTTTTCCGGCGCCTCTTGATAAGCGGGATGAGCCTGGTTTTGTGCACGGACATCGTTGATCGTTCGGGCCAGCCGTTGACCTCTATGAAAAACCAGCAGGATAAGCCGGGCTTCCCGGCTCAACGGATGGGCCAGCAGGTAGTCAAGTTGCTCCCGATACGCCTCGGCATTCTTCCAAAACAGGCAGTCGGCCAGACAGGCGATCCGCTTCCCATGACGCAGGCCAAGTGCGCTATAGCCGACAGGCACAAAGGGCTCGATTGTTTCCGGGCGCTCGAACTGGCCGTTCAGTGCAATACCCAGGTAGTTCCTTAACGGTGCTTCATTCCATGTGGCGAACAGTGATGGGCTGTAAGTCAGCAGCGTAATGGCGCTTTGCAAGGTTTCCACAATCTGCTCATGCTGATCACGGCTCAGTGCTGGCTCCGGCAGGTCGGGCCCATGGCCCATGGGCGGAAGCTCAGGAAACAGCTGCCCCCGTAAGGCAGACGTAAGCCGTGCCAGTGGGCCGTCGGAGCGCTTGTGTAATGGAATACCCAAGGTTTGCGCCAGGGCCTGATGGGAGAGTAGCCGCATGCGGCGGGCATTGATGACCGTCTCCACGGTAGCCGAGAGGCTGTCGTTATAGGCCGCTACCTCCTGTCGAATCCAGGCGAGCGCTTTTTCGATCTCGTTGACTTCACGGTCGATCAGCGCGCGTGCGGCCTGCTCCGCGCCGCGCTTGATCTCGAAAGTTAGAATCAGGGATTGCCCGCTGATC
Source organism: Pseudomonas sp. LTJR-52 (assembly GCF_003691465.1). Classification (NCBI taxonomy): domain Bacteria; kingdom Pseudomonadati; phylum Pseudomonadota; class Gammaproteobacteria; order Pseudomonadales; family Pseudomonadaceae; genus Pseudomonas; species Pseudomonas sp. LTJR-52. The sequence continues at coordinate 133,199 of NZ_CP033105.1, read as the reverse complement.
CGTACGGCACCTGACGTACCCGTCCAGGGACCGGCCTGTGCGCCAAACCACTCAGCGTCGCCATCGAAGGGTATATCGATATCGAGTCGATGGCTGGCCGCATTGCCCTCGAAATCCGCATGGTCATCGGTTTCAGCCTGCCACTCATGGCGGCGCAGCGCTGGCGGCTCGATCCGATAGGCCGCGATGAAGTAATCGATCAGTGCATTTGGTGCCGTGTTGAGCAGGCGGTGTTCATCCAGCGCGGCCAATGCCTCGTCGAGGCGGCTCCGCTGGTTATCGAGTCGCTCCCTGGGGTCGAAAGTGGAAAACAGCTCGTCCTGCAACACGTGTGCACTCATTCGCCTGTCCCGGTGACTACTACCCGTCAACATCGTCTTTTATTGGAGCCGGAGAAGGCAAGGGAATATCCCGGACCGACCGTCAATAAAAGGGGCCATATAGGCCCCTTGCGAGCCTTTCGTATCAGGCCTTCTTGAACTCCTCTTCAATGGCTTCCAGCGTCTTGTTCCGGGTCTCGGGCAGGTAGCGGACCACGAACGCAATGGCCAGCAGGCCGAACGCGAAGAACATAAAGAACGTCGTGGAGATACTGAACCACGCCACCAACTGCAGGAAGAAAAAGCCTACCAGGAATGTGGTCAGCCATAGCACGCCGCCGGTAAAGCCCAGCGCCAGGCCCCGGATACGCATGGGAAAGATCTCGGACAGCATCAACCAGGTCACCGGTGAGATGGCCCCTTGCTGGAAGGCCAGAAAGCTGACCGTAAGGCCCAAGATAATAAACGCGCGCTCCGTACCTGGCGCCATGTTCATCGAGACCAGACCGATCAGCAGCAGGCACGTGGTGGTGCCGATCAGGCCGGTGATCAGCATCGGCCGACGGCCGACCCGGCCCAGTAGCCAGATGCCCAGAAAGGTAGCCAGTACGGAGATTACGCCATTGGCGATGTTGGCTGTGAGCGCCGCCTGCGTATCAAAGCCGGACTCCTTCAGGATCTGGGTGCCGTAATACATGATCGAGTTGACGCCGGTGATCTGCTGCACGACGGCGATCCCTATACCAATCAAAAAGATCTTGCGAATCCAGGGCGTTTTCAGGTCTTCCCAGCTACCCTCTTTGGCCTTGGAGTCCTCCTGCGCGGCTTGACGTACTTCCTTGGCCTCCTTGTGGGCCTGATGCTCGGCGCGAACTTCTTTAAGCGTACGCAGCATCTCGCCGAAGCGGCCTTTGGACGCGAGCCAACGGGGACTCTCCGGCATGACCAGCATGCCCAGCCAGAGCACCACAGCTGGAAGCGTGGCAATGACCAGCATCCAGCGCCAGATATGGCTGCCCTCGAAGAAGTGGGCAATCGCAGCGTTGCAGGTAAAGGCCAGTAACTGGCCCGACACGATCATCAATTCATTGCGCGTCACCATCTGCCCGCGCTTGTGCGCAGGCGACATCTCCGCCAGGTAGACCGGAACGGTGACAGAGGCACCACCAACGGCAAGCCCCAGGATGAAGCGGGCCAGCACCATGAACTCGACGTTGGGCGCGAGGGTGCTGCCCAGTGTGCCAAGGATGAAAATGATCGACAGCAAGAGAATGATCTTGCGTCGGCCACGGGCGTCGGAGAGACGGCCGCTGATAGCAGCACCGATGGCACCGCCAAAGACTAGGGAAGACGCCACCAGACTCTCAGAAAAAGGCGTAAGGCCAAAGTCTTCCTTGATGAAGGGAAGCGCGCCATTGATGACGCCGGTGTCATACCCAAACAGCAAGCCGCCAAAGGTTGAGATCGTGGTGATGATCTGCATCTTGCGCTTGTGGTTCGTGGGTGCGTCTGTTGCAGAAGGCGCTGCACTTGCAGGCGAGGCGAGGGGGGATGAGTCTTTTATCATAGGATTCTCTTTACACGTTAAGCCGTGACGCTCATCCAATCCTTGGTTAATCACGAGGCAGTCCAAGGTGCCTTGATACTGAGTGGGCTCGGTAAGAACACATGCTGAGACAGAGAAACTGACTGCCCATGTGACATCGCTAATGCCTTACTGAGCTCACGTTATCGAGCGTATGGGGCTCATAGGGATAGACTGGCGTGCTTGGAGAGTGGTTTCAAAAAAAGCCACTGAGGAATATCTGCATCACAGAATCCTGGGTGAAAGGCTGACGAAGCCCCGGGATGATGGACGTCAGTGATGGCTGCCAGAACACGGCCTGAGGAAGTCAACAGCCGGTAGGGTAAACATCGTCGAAAAGAGGCGATTACTTAATACCGAGTCGGTATCGGACTAGGCAGGTTAGCCAGGCGGCAAAACCGACTGGCTGGCTTGACTCAGTTAAGGCTGACCATTTCCGCCGGAGGCGCCAAAGACTTGTCCTGTGACATAGCTGGCCTCGGTAGAAGCCAACTGCACGTAAAGTGGTGCGATTTCTACAGGCTGGCCGGGACGCTTGAGCGGGGTGTCGCCCCCAAAGCTCTTGAGCTTTTCCATCGTCTGGCCACCGCAGACTTGCAAGGGTGTCCAGAACGGGCCGGGCGCTACGGCATTGACGCGGATACCCTTGTCGGCCAGTTGTTTGGCCAACCCCTTGCTGAAGTTGGCAATGCCGGCCTTGGTCAACGCGTAATCGACCAGATTGGCCGAAGGATCGTAGGCATTGACCGATGATGTATTGATGATCGAAGCGCCTTCCGGCAGATGCGGAATGGCAGCCTTGGTGATCCAGAACATGGCGTACAGGTTGGTCTTGAGCGTCCAGTCGAACTGCTCATTGCTCAGGTCAAGAATCGAATCGTGGCTCTGCTGGCGCGCAGCATTGTTGACCAGGATATCCAATCCACCCAGCTCCTTTACGGCGCGGTCCACCAGCTCGCGGCAGAATGCTTCGTCGCGAATGTCACCGGGAATGGCTACCGCCTTGCGGCCGGCCTGCTGGATCAGCTGAACCACTTCCTTTGCGTCAGGTTCCTCATCCGGCAGGTAGTTGATGGCTACATCCGCGCCTTCGCGGGCAAAGGCGATGGCTGCGGCACGGCCGATACCCGAGTCGCCCCCGGTAATCAGGGCCTTGCGTCCGGCGAGGCGGTTATTGCCTTTGTAGCTTTCTTCACCATGATCAGGCCGAGGCGTCATCTTGCTGGCCAGCCCTGGCCAGGGTTGGGTTTGCTCCTGAAACGGAGGGCGGGGATGGCCGCTCTTGGGATCGCTCAACGGGGCTGGGTCGGCTGCAACCTTGCTATTGGCCGTCTGAGCAAAGGCGGGGGCCGCTGCGGCGGCGGCAATCGTGACAGCCGCACCCTGCATGAGTTTACGGCGAGACGTGGAGAGGTCGTTCGGATTCATGGCTGGCTCCTGAGAATGGGAATAAGCGGTGATCGAAACGGCAAGGCAGCAGTGCCCGTCGGGGCATCTGCCGGGTAAGCACCTGATGCGATGCTTGAATCGTTGTGATCGGGATAGACGTACAGACCGTGCGCATCGTTCCCCAACCAAGGCAATAATGGGCGAATGGTCTGTTCAGGCAAGAGCGTTGAGCTAGAGCGGCTAGACCGGGCCTTTACAGGTAGGGCCCGTTCATGCGCGAGGGTTGAACAATGGACAGGCAAACCTGCCTCGCGCCTGAGAGGCGCAAGCCAGGGTGCAGGGAGGCTTACAGCGTTGGGTCTACTTCACGTACCAGCACATAATGGCGACCGGTTTCGTCTTCACAGTAGTCGTACACATAGAACATCTCGACCACTCCGGCTCCTGGCATGGCAGCCACGAGGTCACCCGGCTCAGGTGTAAAAAAACCTGCCGTGCCCGGCTCGGCTTCGCTCTCGATGCGAGCCGTGGAAAACAATTCGGGGTCCATGTCGCCAAAAAAATCGTCGCGTGTTTCCTGGTCCCAGTCCTCGGGCACCTTGAATTCACCCGTAAACAGGATCTTGGCGTCACCCAGATCGTCGGCATCAACTTCCGGATTTTCGTCCGGGCGGTAGACCGTGCAGTCCAGAACGTTGCTGTCGCTCAGGATGGTTTCCCGTGCGGCAAGACGCTTTTTCGAGCCAAACGAATCTGCCGTATAAGATACGGAATCCGGGCCGTTGGTTATGCGATCGTTGGGACTCATAGCACTCTCCATGGTCATGGTTCTGCCTTCATAGCAGATAAGGCGAAAATTTCCGTGTCTTCCAGTCATTTTGGCGCTTTTTCGTGCCGCAGAACCATCTTTTTTATGTAAGCGTCTGTCTTATGACTGCATATTGATGGGGTTTACGCCTGAGGGCTCTTCAATGACCGTTCAGGCACCGGAGCGGCGAGGGGCAATAAGGGTTGGGATACAAACGCGAACCGGCGCAGTCCAAGTTACAAATTCACTGTTCAGGGTCCGATATGACAGCGCCAGACACAGAAGAGCAGGTAAACGCGCCTGATCCAGAATACGTTCAATGGTTAGTCAACCAGTCGATGCTCTACAAGGCTCGTCAACGTGCCAAGGCGTATGGCGGTCAGGCGCGGCTCTGGATGCATCCCTATGCTGAAACGCGTCCGCGTCGGGCTACGGCCATTGCCTCCGTCTGGTTCACGGCCTACCCCAGCTCAGTGATCACCGGATCAGGCGATTCCGTCATCAAGACACTGGGAAGCGCTCCGCTATGGAATGCCTTGTCTTCCATTGGCGTGCAGGCGATCCATACGGGGCCGACCAAGCTGTCCGGCGGGCTCAAGGGACGGGAGATTACGCCTACCATCGACGGCAACTTCGACCGGATCAGCCTCGACATCGACCCGCTCTACGGAACGGAAGAAGAATTCATCGCCCTGAGCCGAATGGCCTCTGCCCACAACGCGGTAGTCGTGGACGACATCATCCCGGCTCACACTGGCAAGGGCGCCGATTTTCGGCTCGCTGAATTGGGCTATGAAGATTATCCGGGCCTTTACCATATGGTGGAGATCAAGCCGGAAGACTGGGAGCTACTGCCTGAGGTGCCGGAAGGCCGCGATGCAGTCAACCTGTCGCCCGACGTCGTCGATGCCCTGAAAGAAAAGTGCTATATCGTCGGCCAGCTCCAGCGCGTCATCTTTTTCGAACCGGGTGTGAAAGAGACTGACTGGAGTGCCACACCGGTCGTTACCGGTGTGGATGGCAAGAACCGGCGCTGGGTATACCTGCACTACTTCAAGGAAGGTCAACCTTCCCTGAACTGGCTCGACCCCAGTTTCGCTGCACAGCAACTGATCATTGGCGATGCGCTGCATTCGCTGGATGTGCTTGGCGCACGCGGGCTGCGTCTGGATGCCAACGGCTTCCTGGGTGTTGAACGGCGCGCCAACGACAAAGCCTGGTCTGAAGGGCATCCCTTGTCCATCGTCGGCAACCAACTGATTGGGGGCATGGTCCGCAAAGCTGGCGGCTTCAGCTTTCAGGAGCTCAACCTGACCGTGGACGATATTGCGGCCATGGGCCAGGGCGGGGCAGATCTCTCCTACGACTTCATCACCCGTCCGGCCTACCACCACGCCGTGCTGACGGGCGACACCGAATTCCTGCGCCTGATGCTGCGTACCATGCATCAATTCAACATCGACCCGGCGTCACTTATCCATGCCCTACAAAACCACGATGAGCTGACCCTGGAGCTGGTGCACTTCTGGACCCTGCATGCCGACACCAATTTCGTCTACCAGGGCCAGACCTGGCGCGGCAGCATCTTGCGCGAGCATATTCGTGAGGTCATGTATGAGCGTCTTAGCGGTGAGCATGCGCCCTACAACCTGCGGTTTGTCACCAACGGCGTAGCCTGCACCACGGCGAGCGTTATTGCCGCAGCCCTAGGCATCCGCGAACTGGACAGCATGACCGACGAGGACAAGGAACGGATCAAGCGGGTCCATCTGCTCCTTGCCATGTATAACGCCTTGCAACCTGGCGTATTCGCCCTGTCCGGGTGGGATCTGGTAGGGGCGTTGCCCTTGCCGTTCGGTCTGGTGGAAGACCGCATGCGCGATGGCGATACACGATGGATTCAGCGCGGTGCCTATGATCTGGCAGATGCCAATAACGAGGCGACCCATTCCGGTGAAGGTCTGCCCAAGGCCGTCAACCTTTATGGCAGCCTGACCGAGCAGCTGGCCGACCCGGACTCCTTTGCCAACAAGCTCAAGCGCATCCTCTCGGTACGCCAGGCCTATGGCATTGCGTCCAGCCACCAGATTGCGGTGCCGGATGTCGCCTCGCCGGGGCTTCTGGTCATGGTGCACGAGCTGCCCGCCGGGCGTGGCACCCAGATTACCGCGCTCAACTTTGGCGCCACCTCGATCCAGGAAACCATCACTCTGACCAACGTTACGCCGGGGCCGGTCGTGGATATGATCAACGAGACGGTTGAAGGTGATCTCACCGACAACGGTGAGCTGACGATCAATCTGGAAGGGTATGAGGGGCTGAGCCTGCGGATCGTAGGTGCCCTGCCCAACACGCCGTTCGACGTGTAAAGGCTGAAAAGGGCTGCGAGGCAAAATGTATTTGCTCGCAGCCCTTTATAGATTCAATCGTCCCGGGTGAGGACTTCCAGCAGCTCGATCTCGAAGATCAGGTTCGAGTTCGGTTTGATATGCGTGCCAATCTGGCGCTCACCATAGGCCAGGTGCGCCGGCACGAACAGCCTGCGTTTGCCGCCCACCTTCATCCCCATTAACCCGATATCCCAGCCCTTGATGACTCGGCCCGTGCCGATGACGCACTGGAACGGCCGACCCTTTTCGTATGAAGAGTCGAATACGGTGCCATCTTCCAGAGTGCCTCGGTACTGGGTCGTGATCAGGGCACCTTTGACAGCTTCCTTGCCTTCGCCCAGCTGGATATCTTCAATTGTCAGTTCGTCGCTCATGGGGTGTTCTCTGTGTTCGTTGGATTCTGCGGCTTTTCAGGCGTAACCGCAGGTTTGGGCGCTGCGTCCGGCAGGGGAGCGCCTTTTGGCCAAAGCATCCAGATTCGGCCGTCCTGCTTCATATGGCCAGCCAGCTCGCCGGCATCATCACCTGTGCCCCAGAAAAGATCGGCACGGACCTCTCCCGTAATGGCGCCACCGGTATCCTGTGCGGCTACCGGGCGAATCACAGGGCTGCCATCCGGGCGGGTAGTGGATAGCCAGAGCAGGCTGCCCAGCGGAATCACCTTGCGATCAATGGCTACGCTGTAGCCGGGCGTCAATGGAACGTTCAACGAGCCGCGGGGTGCTTCGTTGCTGTCCGGGCGTTGGCTGAAAAACACATAGCTCGGGTTACTGCCCAAGAGTTCCGGCACACGATCCGGGTTGGCCGTGGCCCACTCGCGAATCTTGCTCATGCTGACCTCTTCCTTTTGCAGCAGCCCCTGTTCCACCAGCCAGCGGCCGATAGGCTTGTAGGGATATCCGTTCTGATTTGCGTACCCGATACGCAACTGGCGACCATCTTCTAGTTCAACACGGCCAGAGCCCTGGATCTGTAAGAATTGCAGGTCCATCGGATCACGCAGCCATGCCAGTACAGGGGCATCTACACCCTGCTGCATGATGGTGGCGGCGTCGTCATAGGGTTTGAGCGTCTGGCCTTCGAGTCGGCCTCGCAGGCGTTTCCCCTTGAGTTCAGGGTAAATGCTGGCCAGATCGACGGTAATCAGGTCGGTAGGTGTGCCATAGACTGGCACAGGATGGGCTTCATCCTGCATAAGGCTGCCGTGATAGACCGGCTCGTAATAGCCCGTAATAAGGCCATGGTCGCCTTTCAAGGAGCGCAGGCTGTAGACCTGTAGCTGGCTTTTGAGAAAGTCCCGTACGGCGCGTGGATCATACGGGACCTGCGCGGCTGCCTGACATGGTCCACTCCAAGCCTCGTTGTTCTTGAGCTTCTCGCAGCCTGCCTGCCAAGCCTTGAAGCCTGCCATAAGGTCGGCGTCACTGGTGACAGGAAGATCCTCCCAGCGGACAGGAGTGTAGGTGGCAACTTCCGGCGGTTTGGGCGGCGGCTTTTGCTTGAACTTGGAGCCGTCGTCACAACCGGCCAGCAAGGCTAATAGAGATACGGCGGCACAGGCCATGAGCCGCCAGGGGTAACGATAGGCAAGCACGTCAACTGTTCTTGTCGATAAGTGAGCCGGTAGCTTGGTGAAATCAGGCCGTGACGTCAAATGCCGATCCTGACTTTCCCACCTGCTGAATCATGTTGCAAAACAGTCAGGTAGGCTTGCCGGGGCTGGTTAAATTATAACCAGCTCTATGCGGAAGATCATGGCGTTACAGTGCTCGGAATGCGTTCCAGCGGCATGCGCTGATGTTCTTTCCATACGCCATTTTCCAGGGCGATACGGCCGGTGACATCCAATGTCGGACAGCAGGACGCATCGGCTGCCTTGAAGGTGAGTCCCTGATACCAGAGGTCATCGTTTCGGATAAAAAGGCTACTGATATGCTTGGGAAGTTCTGTTGAGCTCTGCTTGGGCATCGAGTAATCGGCATCGATGAAATAATCACCGCCCGGGCTCTGGCGCAGGATGGCCATCAGCGGCCGAGTTGCGGTAGGCGTACCGCTGCAGCCGACATCCAGCTCGTACACCGCCAGGAAAACCGATTTTCCCTCCAGCTGGTAGGGGATGATATTGCGTGGGTCCATCGAGAAGGAGCAGCCCAGCGACTTGCCGAATTGCTCAATGATAGGCGCTAACGTCTCGGTCCGCTTGGGTTCAGATGCCTGCGCAATGTAATCGGCCAGGTCAACTTTGATATCTGCCAGACCGCTCAGGGGTAAAAGTGACAAAGCCATCCAAAAGGCCTTAAAACGCATTGGGCTTCCTCTCCGTGGAACAGAACGCAAGGATCATTTCAACTGGTCGATATTGACGTGCATAAAGGGCATCGGTTCGGCCGGTGTACAACTATTGTTCAATTTGGAAGCGGATTCGCCTTTTGAAAATGCCGTGCCTGTCGATTGCTCTGTGGACAAAGACCACTAAAACGCTCGAGCGCACATAATGCCTTGCATACAGCCTTACATACAGCGAATGTGCTCGCTGAGTAGCCTATCCATTAGGGCGTACCCTGGTTATCAGAAGGCGTTGCGCTCTTCCAGACAGTCGTCTCCACCCATTTCGAATTCGCGGCAGATTAAAGGGCGATTCTCATAGATGCTGCATCGCATGGTTTCTCGATCCAGCGCGGCGCACCAGCCGTCGTCCAGGCGCGCCATGGTCATCGAGCCCCATTGATCTTCCTCGATAAAGCGCATGGGAACGCCGGTATCCGTAATCAGCATGACTTCCAGACGGCAACACTTGGCCGCACAGGTGTCACAGGTGACACTGGGTTCGGGCTTGGCGGGCGGCGCAGAGGCAGGCAGGTTATGGAGCGGAATCACGTGATCACCGGCGTAAAGGCAGGCTACAAGGTTACCGACAGTTAAGGCCTGCTCAAAACGAAGAATGATCCATCAAGAAGAAAACTGACGGACCGCAGGCCTCTCATGTCTGCCTGCGTTCCGTCAGCGATCGATTACCGGGGCGTCGGATTCTGCTCCGGCTGATTGCCATACGCCGTTTGCCCGATGTCATCGCCCGAGGTGGTGCGATTATCGCTGTTGCGCAGTTTGGCGACGGCATCGGCATCCACCGGACCGCCCTTGTTGCCCCAACTGGTCCGGATAAAGGTCACTACATCCGCTACCTGCTGATCACTCAACCGCCAGCCGAAGGCAGGCATGACGATGGTCGAGGGCGCACTCTTGAGGCCCGGCAGCTTGCCCCCTTCCAGCACAATGTGGATAAGGGACGTCGGGTCTTCCGTCTGCACCACGGTGTTACCGGCCAGTGCCGGGAACGCCCGGGTGTAGCCCAGGCCATCCGAGCGGTGGCAGGCATTGCAGTTATCGATGTAGACCGCTGCGCCGCGTTTGCTTTCATCCCCTTTTACCAGCATTTCCGAAACGGCATTGTTGCGCTGATAGGGCGGGGCGTCCGGATTGACCGGCGAAAGCGTCTTCAGGTAACGGACGATTGCGGTCAGATCCTCGTCGCTCATGTACTGCAGGCTGTGCTCGACCACCTGCGTCATGCCGCCAAAGACGGCCATGTCATCCGAACGGCCTGTCTTGAGGAATTCCACCAGCTGCGCCTCGTCCCATCGGGCAATGCCTTCCTTGTGGTCATTACGCAGGCTTTTGGCAACCCAGCCTTCCAGCGGAGCGCTACCCGCAAGGAAGTCCTTGCCGTCGGCATCGCTGAGGGCTTTTTCCTGCATACCAATGCCGCGAGGTGTGTGGCAGGCACCGCAATGGCCCAGGCCCTCCACCAGATAGGCGCCACGGGCAACCACCGGGTCCATGCCCTGCGCCGGTTTGAAGTCGGCAACCTCCGGCGCGAACAGCTTGCGCCAGACAGCCAGGGGCCAGCGCATCGACAGCGGCCAGGGAATCGCCACGTCCTGGTTGGGCTGAGTCACCGGCTGAACGCCGTGCATGAAGTAGGCGTACAGGGCACGCATGTCCTCTTCGGTGACGCGTGCATAAGAGGGATACGGCATGGCCGGATAGAGCGAATGCCCTTCCTTGGCGATGCCGTGACGTACGGCCTTATCGAAATCCTCGAAACTGTAATTGCCAATGCCGGTTTCCTTATCCGGCGTGATGTTGGTCGAGTAAATGGTGCCAATGGGCGTTCCCATGGGCAGGCCGCCAGCGAAGGGCTTGCCACTGGCTGCTGTATGACAGGCCACACAGTCACCGGCGCGAGCCAGGTATTCGCCCTTCTTGATCAAGGACTGATCCAGGCCGGTTTCCTGAGCGAGGGCGGGCAGGGCGATCAGGCCCAGGGCCAGTGCAGAGATGAATGCTTTCATGGTCGACGTCCTCATGCCTGCACCAGTGGGCCAGGGTTTTTCAGGTACTGCTCGCGAATGGCGCGTGCCGACCAGTAGGTGAGGGCTGCCACAAGGCCTGTCGGGTTGTAGCCCAGCCCCTGTGGGAAAGCCGAGGCGCCCGGAACGAACACGTTGTGCACATCCCAGCTCTGCAGGTAACGGTTGAGGGCGCTGGTCTTGGGGTCGGTGCCCATGATCGCGCCGCCGTTCAGGTGGGTGGTCTGGTAGCTGACCGTATTGAAATGCGTTCCCGGCGCCTTGACCTGTACGTTGATGGCCTTGGGGTTCATGGCTTCGGCGATGCGCTTCATCTTGTCGACCATGAAGTGCGTCATCTTGATGTCGTTTTCCTTCCAGTCGAAGGTCATGCGCAGGAGCGGCATTCCATACGCATCCTTGTAGGTCGGATCAAGGTCTAGATAGTTGTCCCGGTAGGACTGGTGCGCTCCGTGGGCATCCATGGACAGCTGGTGGTTGTAGTAATCGGCCGCCGCCGCCTTCCACTGGCTGCCCCAATTGGGCGTGCCGGGGGGGTTGCTTACACCGGCGATGGGGCGCGTGCCCGCCTGGTTCACCCAGAACGGCGAGCCACCTACAAAACCGTGAGGGCCGTGGTCGAAGTTATCGGCATTGAAGTCATCCACCGCCACGCCATTACCGCCCGCACCGATAAAGGGGTTGGTGAAGTGCTGGTCCTTGTCGAAGTAGGCCTTGATGGTCGCCATGTTCTGGTAGGCGAAGTTTCTGCCGACCACGCCTTCGCCGGTTTTCGGATCATAGGGCTTGCCGATGCCTGAAAGCAGCATCAGCCGCACGTTGTTGAACTGGAAAGCGCCGAGAATGACGATATCGGCCGGCTGCTCAATCTCGTTGCCTTGGGCATCCACATAGGTCACGCCAGTGGCGAGCTTCTTGTCGTCGGTCAGGTTGACCTTCAATACGTGGGCGTCAGCACGCAGTTCGAACTTGGGTTCCTGGCGCAGCGCTGGCAGGATGTTCAGGTTAGGCGAAGACTTGGAGTACATGTAGCAGACGTACCCACTGCAATATCCGCAGAAATTGCACGGCCCCATCTGGCAGCCGTAGGGATTGGTGTAAGGGCCGGAGGTATTAGCCGAGGGCAGGTCATAGGGGTGGTAGCCCACATCCCAGGCGGCCTTCTGAAACAGCTGCGCTGACACCGTATTCTTTTGCGGCGTGAGCGGAAAGTGATCGGAGCGGTCCGGCGCAAAGGGGTTGCCGCCTTTGCCTTTGCCAACCAACTCACCCTTTACCGTCCAGGCCTGACCGGAGGTGCCGAAGACTTTTTCGGCAAAATCGAAGTACGGCTCCAGCTCCTCGTAGGTCACGCCAAAGTCCTGGATGGTCATGCCATCCGGGATGAAATTCTTGCCGTACCGCTCCTCATAGTGACTGCGCAGGCGCAGCTCTACCGGGTCGACCCGCAGATGCACGCCGGACCAGTGCAAACCCGCACCGCCAACGCCATCGCCGGGCAGAAAGGCGCCAAGCTGACGATAGGGTAGTGCCGTCTGGCTCACGTTGTGGCGAATGGTGACGGTTTCCTTGGACGTATCCGCGAACAGCTTCTTGCGGATGCTGTAGGTCAGCTCGTCGATTACCTGTGGGTAGGAACCATCTGGATAAGTATCACGCATTGGGCCACGCTCCAGCGCGACCACGGAAAGACCCGCTTCGGTCAGTTCCTTGGCCATGATGGCCCCAGTCCAGCCAAAGCCTACGATCACCACATCGGCTTTCTGCATCACTTTTGCCATGGATCAAGCCCTCTCGCCGCGGATGGAAACCGGCGGGAAGGGGTACGCCACGTCGCGCTCCACCCAATCCATGAAGTCGGCACGGGCGCCGGGAAAGCCCACCAGCTTCCAGCCCACCATGTCCTTGTTGCCGCCATGGATTGGATCGCAGAAAAAGCCTTCTTTGGTGCTTTGCAACAGGGCGGCAAAAAAGGTCTTGGCAGGAAGCGGGTCGAACTCGGCCTCACCGGCTTCGAACTGACGAAGTACGGCGTCCTGGGTGCCGGTATCCAGCTCGGCAAACGGCTTGCCGTGTTGCTGGCGCGACCAGTCATCCGCAGCCTTGATGCCCAGGCGGAAAACCTGTTGCGGATTGAGCTTGAGCTGGTACCCCATCTCCGAAGGTGCATCGGGTTGGAAAGGGCCCTGCATGTACCATTTCGCCCCTTGGGCGTAAGGCGTGTTCATCTGCCGGTCGATGTACTCCGGTACACCGGCCTCCACCGCACCAGGGCCACGATCATCAGCGGGAATCAGCCGGGCGACGGCGGCATGGATAAACGTCCATTCTTCCGGCGTGAAAAAGGTAGGCTGACAGGCGTCTGCGCGGGCGCTCTGGCCCGGCTTGTCCTCGTCACGCTGTCGCTCCTTCGTCTCGGCCAGAGCCAGGCTGGCGCCGCCTGTAGTGGCAAGTGTCACCACGGGGATCAGGGTTAGAGACTTACGTAGAAAGTCGCGGCGGGCGTTAGACGTATCATCAGCGGACATGAGGGTTCCCATCAGCCATCAGGCTTTAAATGTTAGTAAGCTAAGCATTTAAGTGTAACAATTTGTGCAGATCTGCGACAGATTGCCTCACCATCGACCGGCGCGGCGCAGGCAGGTTCCTGATGACCCTTTAAAACGTATGGATAAAGCTGGATGCTCCTTCAGGCCTGGGTATGCTCAAGCGCTTCCAGAAATCGCTGGAGGATCAGGTTGGGGCGGCGGCCCTTGCGCATCGCGGCACAGAGCGGAATGGAATAGAAGAAACGCTCCGGCTTGAGCGGCCGCAGGACGCCCTGTATCACCCAGCTGGCGGCGTAATGATCTGGCAGATACCCGATATAGCTGCCGGTATGCAGTAGAAAGGCGATCCCTTCGCGGTCTGACGCGGTGGCCGTACAGTTGAGCGTCTGGTGTCGCTCCAACGCCTCGGCCGTCAATCGATAGTTCGGCGCCACAGCATCGGCCATGCGTAGCGCCTCATCCGGGATCTCTTCATCGGGCCGGTGGAACAGAGGATGCTCATGGCCGCAATACAGCTGCGAGCGTTCTTCATAGAGCGCTGTGTATTCCAGGCCGGACAGCGGGTTGATCAGCGGGACCACGCCAATATGCAGCCGTCCGTCCAGCACCCCACGTTCGATTTCGCCCGGCGTCATCATGCCAATGTTTACCCGCACACCCGGCCCCAATGCCTTCAGTTTGCGCAACGCATGGGTCACACGCATTTGTGGCAAGGTGACGAGGTTGTTGATGATGCCGATGTTCAGCTCGCCCCGCAGTTGCTGGTGCAGGGCATTCACTTCACTGCGAAAACCTTCCAAGGCGGCCAGCAGGCTCTGGCTGGCTCGCAGCACTTCCCGGCCTTCATCCGTGAGTGCAAACCCGGCGCGGCCGCGCTGGCACAAGCGCATCCCCAGCCGCTTTTCCAGATCGCCCATGTGCAGGCTGATGGCCGAGCGGGTGATACCCAGAGCGCTTTCTGCCGCTGCAAAGCTGCCGCACTCCGCCACCGTCTTGAACAGACGCAGGAGGCGGATATCGAAATCGCTGACTTGGCCAAGCGGGGCTTTGCGAGGTGCGCTCATTAGGTGAGTTTTTTCTTGAGTAAACGTAAGAAGAATACGCTTTAACTCATCCAAGTTCAGGCTCAAGCTGAGACTTTCGTCGGGACGATTCCTATTGCCCCGTCCAGCTCATGTCTTGTACCCCGAGGCCCTGCATGAACCAGCCCCTGACCGTATCGCCACCACTTGCCAGCGAACTCGACCTGACCCACCACTGGATGCCCTATACCGCCAACCGCGCGTTCAAGAAGGACCCGCGCATTCTGGTGGCGGCCGAGGGTGCGTATCTGACCGACGATCAGGGCCGCAAGCTGTACGACAGCCTGTCTGCCTTGTGGTGTGTGGGTGCGGGGCATGGTCGCAAGGAAATTGCCGAGGCGGTAGGTAAGCAGGCGCTGCAACTCGATTACTCACCGGGCTTTCAGTACGGTCATCCGCTGTCCTTCAAGCTGGCCGAGAAGATTGCCAGCCTGACGCCGGGCGACCTGAACCACGTGTTCTTTGTCAACTCAGGCTCCGAATGCGCCGACACGGCGGTAAAAATGGCCCGCGCCTACTGGCGTCTGAAAGGGCAGGCCACCAAGACCAAGATGATCGGCCGTGCCCGTGGCTACCACGGCGTGAACATTGCCGGCACCAGCCTGGGCGGCATCGGCGCCAACCGCAAGATGTACGGCCAGTTGATGGATGCGGACCACCTGCCGCATACCCTGCTGCCGGGCAACGAGTTCACCAAGGGCATGCCCAAGACCGGCGTCGAGCTGGCGAACGAAATGCTCAAACTGATCGAGCTGCACGATGCCTCCAACATCGCGGCGGTCATCGTCGAGCCTATGTCCGGCTCGGCTGGAGTGATTGTCCCTCCGGAAGGCTATCTGCAACGCCTGCGCGAGATCTGCACCCAGCACAACATCCTGTTGATCTTTGACGAAGTCATTACCGGCTTTGGCCGCACCGGTTCCATGTTTGGTGCGGACAGCTTTGGCGTCACGCCCGACATCATGAACCTCGCCAAGCAGATCACCAACGGCGTGATACCCATGGGCGCGGTGGTGGCGACCACCGAAATTCACGACACCTTCATGAACCAGGGCACGCCGGATTACGCCGTCGAGTTTGGCCACGGCTACACCTACTCGGCGCACCCAGTGGCCTGTGCGGCAGGTCTGGCTGCACTGGAAATTCTGGAGCGGGACAACCTTATTCAGCGTGTAGCCGAACTGGCCCCGCATTTTGAGCAGCGTATCCATGGTGTGCGCGGTGCCAAGCACATCGTCGATATCCGTAACTACGGCTTGGCCGGTGCGATCCAGCTCGCCCCGCGTGATGGCGATGCGATCGTCCGCCCCTACGAGGCCTCTCTGAAACTGTGGAAAGCCGGTTTCTATGTCCGCTTCGGCGGCGATACCCTGCAATTCGGCCCGCCCTTTATCAGCACGCCGGAAGAACTGGACCGCCTGTTCGACGCCGTGGGCGAAGCCCTCAACGCCACGGCCTGATTATTTTTCGTACAGCGGCGCGCTATGGCTACCCGACGCGCCGCCTTTACAAGGAATCCATATGACCACCTTGAACCACCTCATCAATGGCGAAGCCTTTGCCGACAACGGCCGCACGGCAGATGTCTACAACCCTTCGACTGGCGAAGTCATTCATCAGGTGCCGTTGGCCAGCCGCGACACCGTGCAAAAGGCCATCGACGCTGCCAAGGCGGCTTTCCCCGCGTGGCGCAACACCCCACCGGCCAAGCGCGCCCAGGTCCTGTTCCGCTTCAAGCAACTCTTGGAGCAGAACGAGCAGCGCATCGTGCAGTTGATCAGCGAAGAGCACGGCAAGACGCTGGAAGACGCCTCCGGTGAACTCAAGCGCGGTATCGAGAACGTCGAGTACGCCACCGCCGCGCCCGAACTGCTCAAAGGCGAGTACAGCCGCAACGCCGGTCCCACCATTGACAGCTGGTCCGACTTCCAGCCGCTGGGCGTGGTTGCCGGTATCACGCCGTTCAACTTCCCGGCCATGGTGCCGCTGTGGATGTACCCGCTGGCGATTGCCTGCGGCAACTGCTTTATCCTCAAACCCTCCGAGCGCGACCCCAGCTCCACGCTGCTAATTGCCGAACTCCTATATGAAGCTGGCCTGCCCAAGGGTGTGCTCAACGTGGTACATGGCGACAAGGACGCCGTGGATGCGCTGATCCAGGCACCTGAGGTCAAGGCGCTGAGCTTTGTCGGCTCCACCCCGATTGCCGAATACATCTATAAGGAAGGCGCGGCCCGCGGCAAGCGCGTCCAGGCCCTGGGCGGTGCGAAGAACCATGCGGTACTGATGCCTGATGCCGACCTGGACAACGCCGTCAGCGCACTGATGGGCGCTGCCTACGGCTCCTGCGGCGAGCGCTGCATGGCCATCTCCGTAGCAGTGTGTGTGGGCGACCAGATTGCCGATGCGCTGATCGAGCGCCTGACGCCACAAATCCAGAGCCTCAAGGTTGGCCCCGGCACCTGCAAGGGCCTCGATATGGGCCCACTGGTCACCAAGGCCGCGCTGGAAAAAGTCACCGGCTATGTGCAAGACGGCGAAGCGGCGGGTGCCAAGCTGGTCGTCGACGGTCGCAACCTCAAGGTTGCCGACCACAGCAACGGCTTCTTCCTCGGCGGCTGCCTGTTCGACTATGTCACGCCGGAGATGCGTATCTATAAAGAAGAGATCTTTGGCCCGGTGCTGTGCGTGGTGCGCGTCAACAGCCTGGAAGACGCCATCGCGCTGATCAACGCCCATGAATACGGAAACGGCACCTGCATCTTTACCCGCGACGGCGAGTCCGCACGGCTCTTCAGCGATGAGATCGAAGTGGGCATGGTCGGCATTAACGTCCCGCTACCCGTTCCGGTGGCCTACCACAGTTTTGGCGGCTGGAAGCGCTCCATCTTTGGCGACCTCGCCGCCTACGGCCCGGACGGCGTACGCTTCTACACCCGCCGCAAAACCATCACCCAACGCTGGCCGCAACGCGCCAGCCACGAAGCGGCGCAGTTTGCGTTTCCGAGTGGTGGGTGAGTTTATTAACTGATTAAAGGCCTGTGTAAAGGCAGGTCTTTAATCAAAGTCCTAGAGTATGAAAAAATATTTTGTTTCGCATGGTTGCATCTTTAAGAATTTTATCCCAGCTCAAAACTTCAACATATAAATTTAAGTTATCCAGCCACTGAAACCAGCCAAGCCGGTCTGGCATAGGCTTGAAGTTCTTCTCAAAAGTAAGCCAGTATTCTACTTTTTCTGTTATGTCGCAAATTACATAACCATAAAAAGGAGTGTTGCTGCTAATGGATATATTTCTTCCTTCAGGAGTTTTGAATTTTCCAGAGCGTATATTGTTGACGTATCTTATTATTTGTTGAACAGGATCTTCTTTAGCTGAGGTATTTACAAAATCATCTCTTCCAGGACGCTTAAATTCAAAAACGGTAACTGGGTTGCTTGTCTCGTTCTCGCTACGAAATGCGATCCTTTGATTGTAAATTAATAAGTCAGGCCTATCTGACGTTGATTTACTCAATGGTAGGTCGGAGGAAAGAAAGTTAGTAAAGTTCAACCTCTCGTCAATTATCCATAGGTTGTGATCTTTGTAAGATGTGTGATCACTGTCAGATTTGGTTGGAAAGATAATCCTGTGTATAGACTCCTCTGATTCATAACTTCCAGTATTGTTAACTTCCATGGTTTTTTTGAATAAATCCAAGAAAGTTTTTCTTAATGCAATATAGTGGATCAAGTCGTTTTTGCTGGATGTAGCTATTTTTGTTACGAGGTTGACTACTGTTTCTTGTATATTTTTATGATTGTTATCCTTCAGTACCTTTTTTAATTGTTTCTTAATATCGATTTCTAGTTCGTATTTTTCTCTTTGGAGTATGGCTTCAATTTCTTCATTTGTTGGGTTGTAAGGAAATTTATGAAGATCTAGATCCTCTATTAGACTTTTGTGCCATGGTGCTTGAGTATCAATATAGTTAACTATTAATAATCTTTTCTTTTCTTGTCGAGAGGCTATTTCTATATTTATGGCTTTCTCTGTGATTTCCGCAGCTTTCTTTTCTATCGCGGTTTGGCTTACTCCATATAAGAAGTCTTCCTCTTTCTGAAATTCGAAGCTTCCCCTTTCAAGAGAAACGTTATCATCAAGATACTTTCCAAAAACATAAGTCTTAATTATGTAATTACGGCCTCCGTCATTATTTGGAGCAATATCATAAAACTCATCAATAAACTCTGGGATAAAATTATGGATAGGTGTCTCGGTGACTTCTCGTTTATGAGCAACTAGGCTTATCTTGCTTTTTTGGTTTTTTGGTGAGTATATCTTGAAAGATCTTACCTGAAAATCGAAGGTTTCATCCTTGCTATTTATTGAAAAACATTCTGTCGGCAAAGGTATTTCCAGTATAACGCTTTCGGATTTTTTGATATAAGAGTTTAAAATTATCTTTTCGCTTCTATCAGCTTCGGATAAAATTATTTGAGGGCATTCGTAGTCTTTGGTAATGAAGTAAGGAAGTAGTTTTTCTACTAAGCTTCTAGCTATTGTGGAGAGTTTTTTAGGAATGTTTTTGCTTTTGCATTGAGCTAGTCTTAATTCTGTCTTTGAATCTTTTTCTTGAGTTTTTTCTATATTTTCTTTAACAATAATTTCATGCTGCTTCCCCATTGAAAATGACCTTCTTTTATAGGTACCCTCATCAAGGAAAATGCTATCAATATGTAGATTTTCAAAGTATTTTAAGCATGTGAATCTACCAAATCCTTTCCCGCCTATTTTAATTTTATGGTCGCTGTATAAGGTATCAAAGGAATCTCTGTTCTTCTGGTTGAAGCCAACTCCATTGTCAATGATAACTATGTCCTCTATCGCCGAGGTGTCATTATCTTGTTCAATTTGGGGTGAGCGGTAGACTAAAATTTCAATAATGCCTTTTCCTGCCCCTTTCTGCTCAATAGCTTGAATAGAATTAACTATAGCTTCAATGATGGGAGTAAATATAGTTGTGTTGGATTTTATATTTTCAACAAGTCGTTTTATATTTACATGGCTCATTTTTTATTCCGTGCCTTAAAGGTTCTGTAGATTCTATTTATCTGTTAGCTTACCTTCAATTTTATAATTTTGGGTATCGCTTCGCCCAACGCTAATCTATAGCACAGTGCCTTTTGATGGGTTGAGCGTGCAATACCCATCAAAAAAGCAAGCGCTACTGCCTATTTCTCGCCTTTTTTCCCCTGGCGATTCCGCACATACAACGTCCGACGGCTACTAGTCCCATCTTCCTGCACCTCGAAACGCCGTTGCTGGGCCTTGAGCAGTTCGCTAAGTTTCTTGAAGCCATACAGGCGGGGGTCAAAGGCGGGGCGGAGTTTGGTGATGTTTTGGCCAAGGACGCCCAGGCTGGCCCAGCCGTCTTCGTCGGAAAGGTCGTCGATCACTTTGGCGATAAAGTCTACCGGTACCTTTTGTGGTTTGGGCTTGGCGGCGGGTTTGGGTTCTTCGCCTGCGGGCTGCCCTGGCGCACCCGCCTTGTCGGACGGGGTGGACTCGGGGGCAGGCTCGGCGTCGGCGCGCAGGATTTCGGTGTAGATGAATTTGTCGCAGGCGGCAACGAAGGGCTTGGGCGTCTTTTCCTCGCCAAAACCGTAAACCGTCAGGCCTTCTTCACGCAGGCGCATGGCCAGACGGGTGAAGTCGCTGTCGCTGGAGACGAGGCAGAAACCATCGAAGCGCCGCGTGTAGAGCAGGTCCATGGCGTCGATGATGAGGGAGCTGTCAGTCGAGTTCTTGCCCTTGGTATAGGCGAACTGCTGCATGGGCTGGATAGAGTGGTCGAGCAGGACCTGTTTCCATTTGCCCAGCTGCGGGCCGGTCCAGTCACCATAGATGCGCCGCACGCTGGCAACGCCGTATTTGGCGATCTCTTCGAACAGCCCTTCGACGATAGCCGCCGGGGCGTTATCGGCATCGATGAGGACAGCGAGGTGTTTCTGTTGAGGCGACGCACTTCCTTTGCTTGGCATGGCTCGATCCGTGAGAGCAGGATTTCGCTAACATACGCCTAATTTAAAATGTGCGCTACGTCTCGTTTGTCGGATTTCCAGCTAGTCCCCACAGAGGCTTGCGGGCGTCTAGCAGCCTCTTCTGAGAGGCAAAGCCATAACCCTTTCCGCTGCTACAAAAAACCGCCTCTAAGGGCGGTTTTGTTTTTCCGTTAACGCTCGGCAACGGTGGATATGTTCAGGCCTGAGGACTCAGTTTGGTCACGGCCAGAAACTTAGCTTGCAGGTCATTGATCTGCGCGTGTGACACCGAATACTGAACATTGCAGAGCTGAACGTTCAAGGTGTCATTACCTGCCAGATGCTGCATCTGAGCGTTGCTCAGCGTCACGTCGTACGTGACGTTGTAGTCCGACTTGGTGTACTGCTGGTGTTGCACGACATCGGCCTGGAACTGGTCCGTGCCGGAAGTGATCAGCGCAGTGCTGCAATCCGAGTAGGAGGGGTGCTGCGCTGTTGTCGCGAGGCTCAGGACGTATTGCCCGGCAGCGGGCTCGATGCGATTGACGGTCAGCGATCCGCCCTGGGTTCTAGCCGGTGCCTGAACTGTGTTGCTTTCGGGGGCTGCGTTAAACGGGGCACTGATTGCACAGCCCGCCAGTAACAGGGGCGCGATCAGCAAGGCTGCCTTACCGTGTTGGATAAGCGTGTTCATGGTTGCCTCAGCAAGAAGATTCGATACGTTCATTATCGAATCAATCGCTTGATGCTAGAAATGAAGCGCAGAGATAACGACCATTGCGGAAATTGATGTTTCAGGCGCGAAGGCGGTCGATGCATGGCCAAGGTGTTTCAGCACGCTAACACATCCTGCAACGAGCCGGCGTCCAATGTTGGCATAATGACGGTTCGATGACTGCTTTGATCGTTTCGCCTTCACTATGACCAAGCATTACTACGGCCTTGAATGGCTTCGTTTTCTGATGGCCCTTTACATGGTGGTCTACCACCTGGGCGGCCTGTACGGTGACGCACCGTGGCTTTTTCAAAAGCTCGTCGGCATGGGCTTTTACGCGACTAGCACTTTCTTCCTGTTGTCCGGCTTTCTGCTGGCGCATGTCTGCCTGGATGATCAGGGCAAAATGAAGGGCAGCCAGGCCGGTTTTATCGCCCGGCGATTGTGCAATCTCTATCCCATCCACCTGATGACGTTGGCCATCGCGCTGGGTGTACTGGCGATGAATGCCCCCTCGGCAGACGGTGTGCCCGTGTATTACAACCAGCATCCCTACGCGTCGCTGGAGGATGGCGAGGGGCTGGAGGAATTGCTGCCCATCTCCTGGCTCATGGCGGGTATTCACATCCTGATGCAGATTCTGCTGCTTCAGTCTTGGGAGCCACGCTTTCTCTGGCTCAATGGTGCGACCTGGTCCATTTCTGCGCTGCTGTTCTTCTATATCCTGTTCCCCTTGCTCGCACCACGCCTGATGGCGGCGCGCCGCTGGATACTGGTA
This sequence comes from Pseudomonas sp. LTJR-52, assembly GCF_003691465.1. Taxonomy (NCBI): domain Bacteria; kingdom Pseudomonadati; phylum Pseudomonadota; class Gammaproteobacteria; order Pseudomonadales; family Pseudomonadaceae; genus Pseudomonas; species Pseudomonas sp. LTJR-52. The sequence goes on along the minus strand of NZ_CP033105.1, from coordinate 111,189 downwards.
GGGTTCGCGTTATGGGGCGCTTACCTGCTGGTGCCTTTGTTGGCGACCTGGCTGCATGCCTATGACTATGTGACCGTAGGCGTTATCCATCGCAACCCGGTAATCCGCCTGCCAGAGTTTCTGATTGGCATCATTCTTTATCGCGCCTTGCAGGAGCCTTCTCTGGCCCAACTGGCAGAGCGCTACCGGTACTGCCTGATTGCCGTTGGCTTGAGTGGCCTTTTCATCGGGGCATGGCTCTTGCAGCAGGACGGGCGCCGCTGGTTCTATCTGGTTCACAATGGTCTACTGACGCCTTTTCAGGGTTTGCTACTACTGGCCTGCGCTACCTTCCGCGCACCGGAAAGCGCCTCCCTGCAACAACTGGCCCGGCGGCTGGGTGAGGCATCGCTGTGCATCTTTGCCATCCACACACCCATGATCAGCCTGATCGACCCGTGGACGCGGCATCTGTTGGCCTTCTTTACCCAGGCGCAGGAAGCGGCCAGTGACGCGATCAGTGATGCCGTCAGCGATGTGTTGAGCGATGTGGTCACCATTCCCCTGTGGAGCCTTATCCCTCACCTGATCGTAGTCATTGGCCTGGGGCTGTTGATTCAACGTTTTCTGATCGGCCCCCTGCGCCGTTGGCTGGAGGCGCACCTGCCTCAGAAGTACAGGAAAGGTCGGGGCGCTTAAACGCACTCTGGATTAGCTATAAAAAACCGCCTTCAGAGGCGGTTTTTTATAGAGGCTACCGCGCGTCTGGCGGAGAGCCGGGCGGGGCGCCGTCTTTGGGTGGCGGTGGCATATGCTCAGGCATGGCGGCGAGCCGGCCTTGGAAGTCCTTGCAGACGCCTTTGAGTGCCTTGCCGTCAGGCAGAGTAAGCATGACTGGCGCGCCGACAGGCTTACCTTCGCAAACTTCAAACGCCGCGGGCGGCGGCATACGGTCATACTGGCCGCGGGGCGGCGGCTCCTGATCGGCCAGCGCAACGCTGCCAAACAGGCCCAACGCCAGTGCAGCTGCAGAAAGAAGGGGTGCTTGTTTCATACCCGGTCCTTGTCGTGTTGTTGAGCTATCTAAGCACAGCCCTCCCGGCTGTCATGCCGACTTTACCCAGGCGATACACAGCCGCATAGCAGGCGAAATGGCCGAAAACCCGTTGTAGAGCGGTTTGTACGTCTATTCAGAACAAAAGTAGCCGCGTGAGGCAGATCGCTTCTGTATCAGCGCCTTTACATGGCTTTTACCTACTCGAAACCTTAAATGGCGAGGGCCTCTGCTAGCCTTTTAGCCTTATCAGCCATGCGTATCTGCGGGTGGCTTGGCGCAGAATTCAGGCGGTACAAACAGGTATGTTGCAGCGGTATCTATGGAAGCTTATTCCCAAGGCTCAGCGAAGCTTTCTATTGGGCCGCCTTTCGGTGATCGATCGGCAGGTGGTGAACAAGGTAATGTCGGGGAAGGTAGTCTTTCCCAAACCATTTGCCGACCGAGGCTGCCTGTTCATCCATGTGCCCAAGTGCGCTGGAAGCAGCCTGTGCAAGGCCTTGTTCGATGGCTGGCGACCGGGGCATCTGCCGCTGTATTGGTATGAGCAGCAGTTTCCCGAGGCCTTCGAGCAGAGTTTCAAATTTACCTTTGTGCGCCATCCGCTGGAGCGGGCGTATTCGGCATTTGCCTTTTTAAGGGGAAATGAGCCCATCGCGCGCGATCTTTCTGCATGGCGGTTGATGTCGCGCTATGACAATTTCAATACGTTCGTCGCACAGTGGCTGCATGAGGACAACATCCGGCGGCAGATTCACTTCGCGCCGCAGACCGACTTTCTGACAGATTCCCTGGGGCGGCTGGCAATGGATTTCATTGGGCGCCAGGAGTCGCTTGAGGAAGATTTCGCTCGACTGACGGATATCTTGGACCTGTCGGCGACGCTGCCACATATCAATCCGTCGCGGCAGCGGGAGGCGGGGCCTGCGCATGCCTTTTGTACGGCGCGCACACGGCGGCTGATTCGCCGGGTGTATGCACGTGATTTCGAATTATTAGGTTATGCGTGAGGACACCGATGGGAAGCTGTATCCGGCCTTATGATCTGACCCTGCCCGCCTCGGCGCGTGCACAGGCGTTGGGGCAAAAGCCTTATTGCCTGTGGCTGACCGGGCTTTCCGGTGCGGGCAAGTCTACCCTGGCGAACAGTCTTGATCTGGCACTGCACCAGCGCGGGCTGCATGCCTACGTGCTGGACGGCGATAACCTGCGCAATGGGCTATGCCGTGACCTGGGGATGTCGGCGGCGGAGCGGAGCGAAAATATCCGGCGGATAGCCGAGGTGGCGAAACTAATGGTGGAGGCAGGGTTGGTGGTAATCGTCTCGGCGATTTCACCGTTCCAGGCCGATCGTGATGCCGCGCGGGCCTTGTTCGAGCCGGGCCAATTTCGTTGCGTGTACGTCAGCACATCATTTGAGGAGTGTGCACGGCGTGATCCCAAGGGGCTGTACCGCGCCGCGCGGGAGGGAAGAATCCACAATTTTACCGGGTTCGATAGTCCCTACGAGCCACCTTATGATGCTGATTGCGAAATCGACACAGCGCGCCTGCCTATTCCCGAGGCAACGCAGGCATTGATCGGATTGCTGATGCCGGAGGTCTGAGCTGAACTGGTAAGTGAGACAGCTGAAAGGGTTGAGCGGAGGATGCGTTTCCGAAGTACTTAGAGGTAAGCGGATGGGTAGGGCACGCAATACCCATCCACTGTCCGCCCTGTTACTGACTTCTGTCGTTCCGGTAGCATGCCTGCTTTTTCCAGGCAGAGCGGACGATGGAACAGCGCGGGACGTTGAAGAGCTGGAATGACGAAAAGGGCTTTGGGTTCATCCGGCCGGAGCAGGGCGGGGATGAGGTCTTCGCTCATATTTCAGCGGTACGGGGTGATCGGCGGCCGGTAGCCGGTGAAAAGGTCCTGTATGTCGCGGGGCCTGACGGCAAAGGGCGTCTGCGGGCGGAGCATATTCGTCTGAATGCAGGCATGACGCTGGACAAACCGTCCATCCGTCAACGATCCACGCCTGCCAGAACGGCTTCCCGGTCTGCCCAGGCACCACGTCCGCGTCAACAGCGCCATGACGGTATTCAGGACCTGCCGGTCAAGCTCGTCCTCTTTGCGGTACTTTGCGTGTTGCCTGTTTGGGGAAGTTTGCATGTTCTGTCTACACGATACAGCCTCTTCCCGCTGGCCCTGTATGGCAGCGCAAGCCTGGTGGCCTTCCTGTTCTATTGGCATGACAAGCAGAGCGCACTGAAGGCGCAGCGGCGTATCCCTGAGAAAACCCTGCACATACTTGAGTTGGCCGGCGGTTGGCCGGGTGGTCTTGTGGCGCAACAGGTCTTTCGCCACAAGACCCGCAAGGTGAGCTATCAGGCTGTCTTCTGGATCATCGTGCTGCTGCATGAGGCGTTGTGGGCAGATGAGCTATTTTTCCACCGCTTGCATCTGTTTGACCGCGTGCCTCTGTTCTTTTAAACGAAATGAAACAGCCCGGCATAAAAGCCGGGCTGCAAGGATAGGCACAGTAAGCGATCAGCTCATGCCCAGCCAGTTAGGCAACGCCAGCGAGATCGCCGGGATGTAGGTGATGATCAGAAGGAAGCTGATCAGCAGCATCAGCCACGGCATGGCCGCGCGGATGACGTTGGCCAGCGGCATGCCTGTCACGGCGGATGTTACGAACAGGTTCAGCCCTACCGGCGGCGTGATCAGGCCGATCTCCATGTTTACGACCATGATGATGCCCAAGTGGATCGGATCTATCCCCAACTGCATGGCGATGGGGAATAAGATCGGCGCCAGGATCAAGATGATGGCCGACGGCTCCATGAACGCACCGGCAACCAGCAGCAGGATATTGACCACCAGCAGGAACTGCCAGGGTTGCAAACCCATTTCAACCACCCAGGCGGTAATCTGCTGAGGAATCTGTTCCGTGGTCAATACATGGGCGAACAACATGGCGTTGGCAATGATGAACATCAGCATGATGCTTAGCTTGCCGGACTCCAGCAGCACCTTTGGGCAGTCGCGGAAGGTCATGTCCTTGTACACGAACAGGGCCACGAATCCGGCATAGACCGCCGCGACGGCCGCGGCCTCAGTCGGGGTGAACATACCCGAATAGATCCCGCCGAGGATGATCACCATCAGCAGCAAGCCCCAGATCGCCTTGCGCGCCGTGGTAAGAAGCTCACGCAGCGACGCACGAGGCAAGGCGGGCAGGTTCATCTTTCGGGCGACAATATAGATTGCCACCATCAGCACCACGCCCAGCAGCAGACCGGGGATCACGCCGGCCATGAACAGTTTGCCCACCGACTGCTCGGTAGCCGCCGCATAGACCACCATCACAATGGACGGTGGAATCAGAATGCCCAGGGTGCCCGCATTACAAACGATTCCCGCACCAAAAGCCTGTGGGTAGCCGGAGCGGACCATGCCGGCAATGGCAATGGAACCTACCGCCGCCACCGTGGCCGGAGACGAGCCGGACAAGGCCGCAAACAGCATGCACGCCAGTACGGCCGAGATGGCCAGACCGCCGCGGATGTGGCCTACGCAGGCGTTAGCGAAATCGATCAGCCGCTTTGCCACACCGCCCGTTGTCATGAACGCGCCAGACAGCAGGAAGAACGGAATCGCCAGCAGGGTGTAATGCTCGGACGTCTCGAACAGCTTGATCGCCAGTGAACGAACCGAGTCGGGGCTGAACAGCATGATGGTGACCGAGCCGGCCAGACCCAGCGACACGGCAATCGGAACGCCGATAAACATCAGTGCAAACAGCACGACGAAGAGAAAAATGACGGTCATGGTTTCTCTCCCTCATGCTCTTTGAGTTTCAAGGCATCGGCGGCCTCGTCGGCCAGCCCAAGGCCGGTCTGCTGGTTGCGTATGATCCTGACCAGAATTTCCAGGAAGCGAATGAATACCATGGCATAGCCGAACGGCACGATCAGGGTGATATGCCATTGTTTGATCCCGAAATGGCCCAGGTCCTCTGCGCCAATGCTGGCGCCTAGCAGAGTCTGGACCCAATCGAAGCTGGCAACGGCGATGAGGCCCGCATAACCCAGGCAGCACAGACAGGCGATCAGGCCAATGATGCGCTGAACCGGCTTGCTGGCCAGCTTGACCAGTGCGTCGACACCAATATGGCCTGCCGTGCGCACGCCATAGGCCAGACCGAAAAAGATCAGCCAGGCGAACAGGGCTTTGGTCAGGGCGCTGCTCCAGGTCATGGACTGCGCCATGTCGAGGATTTTGTCACCAATGGCCAGCACCGTTTCGTTGCCGCCCAGGTAGTCGCCCAGGGTATAGAAAGGCGTATAGAAGTTATTGAGGATTACGTAGGTGAAGGTCACAAGCGTCATGGCCGCCAGGAGAAAGGCAATGAAACCTTCCTCGAAGTGGTCCCAGATACGTCGTAGGGCGCTCATCGATTGATCTCCCGCCAAGCAGGGCAGACGTGGGATGGGCCAGCCGAGGGCCGCCCATCCGTCACTGCGCAGGCGGCACTGGGCTCGCCTGCGCTACAGGGGTGTGCTTAGATCTGGTTGGACGCGTCAGCGGCCTTGATCAAGTCAGCACCGATCTCGCCTTCGAACTTCTGCCAAACCGGCTTCATGGCATCGCGCCACTTGGCCCGCTCTTCAGGCGTCAGGGTGATGATCTCGGTGGTCTTGGCATCCAGAATGCGCTGCTTGTCGCCCTGGTTCAGGGCATCAGCCTGCTTGTTCACTTCAGCCGTGACTTCCACAACGATCTTGTCCAGCTCGCTGCGCACATCGGCAGGCAGACCATTCCAGAACTTGGTATTGGTGATCAGCATGTAGTCCAGAAGACCGTGGTTGGACTCGGTGATGTACTTCTGCACTTCATACATCTTCTGGCTGTAGATGTTGGAGTAAGGGTTTTCAGCACCATTGACCACACCGGTCTGCAGGCCCTGATACACCTCGGCAAAGCTCATCTTGCGCGGGTTGGCACGCACCGCCTTGAACTGCTCTTCAAGCACGGCAGACGCCTGGACACGGAACTTCAATCCACGGGCATCCTTGGGTTCGCGTAAAGGCTTGTTGGCAGACAGCTGCTTCAGCCCGTTATGCCAGTACCCCAGCCCGGTGATGTTCTTGTCTTCCATGGACTTGAGCAGATTCTGCCCCGCGGGGCTCTGCTGGAAGCGGTCCACGGCGGCCATGTCATTGAACAGGAAGGGCAGGTCAAATACCTGTATCTGCTTGGTGTAATGCTCGAACTTGGCCAGTGACGGCGCAATGATCTGCACATCACCCAGCAACAGCGCTTCCATTTCCTTGCCGTCGCCGAACAGGGACGAGTTCGGATAGACCTCGACCTTTACCTTGCCGGGCAGCCGCTCTTCCGCCAGCTTCTTGAACAGAATGGCGCCTTGCCCTTTGGGTGTGTGCTCGGCTACGACATGGGAGAACTTGATTACGATGGGATCTGCCGCGTGGGCCAGTCCAGCAGCGCCAAGCGCGAGGGCGCAGGCCAACGCCTTGAGGGTCATCTTGAACATACCTGTGTTCCTTTCTTGTGATTATTGGTGAGGCAGTGAGGGCAGCATGTATATCAGAATTCGTTAATCATTAACGACCTTAGACGGCACACGCAGAGTTTGCCTCTACAAATCATAGGGCAAGCAATATGCCGAGAAACGGTAGGGATCGCTGGTATGCAATATCATGTCACAATGATTTCAAGACAGGCGCTCTAGAGCACCGCCTGGAAGTCTCTTGGGTACCATCGGTCTAGCCCTCTTAACGAGGCGGCAGAGCTTTTGCTAAGCGTTGGCGGTAATCCGCCACTAATGTCGCTAGTTGGCGGTTTTTCGCCACTGCTGGACTGCCTAATTGCGACATATTTTGCTCAGTTGTGTCGTAATTGGCATTTTTTGCTAACTGTTTGAGTTGAAAACCGTGCGTCGATTAAGCGCAGCATTTGCGAATCAGCACTTTTAAGGGCCGATCTTTATTTCCTAGGGGTATCGCACAGCATCAGGTGAGCGCATCGTTTTTACTGTCCGGCTGAACTGGCCTACCTTGCGCGGGACTAAGCGTCCGGGCAGTAATTGACGAAAGCCGATGATCTCTGTGTTTCCCTGTTTTTTTCCGCTCGCTGCGCTAATCCGACGCGTACGGCTGTACCGTCCTTGCTACACAATGCTGCTGGTGGTTTCCCTGCTCTTCACGTTGGGGGGCTGCGGGCAGCTCAGCCATTCCGACATCATGAACAAGGATGATTCGGCTGATGCCGGCGAGTTCTTCCAGACCAATGTGGATCGTATGGCCACGCTGGCGATGCGTGACAACCTCAACAGCCTCTATCGACTGCTGGATAAGCTGTACCGCCGCAATCCGGCCGAGTGGCGCAAGACGGGGCAGCCAACGATCGAGGCGGCAGAAAAGTTCATCCAGACGGCTATCGAGCAGAACCGTGACCTGCCTTCGCTCAATGGCCTGAGGGATATCCAGGCGCTCAGCTATGCCTTGAGTCCCGAGTTTCAGGGCGACCGGGCCGGTGCGTTCATCTATGCCATTGGCACCATGCTGATCACTGCCCACGGCGGTCGGATGGAGTTCTATATCACCGATACGATCAGCGCCGAGTTCATCAACAATGCTGCCCGCAATATCGAAAAGGCAACCTGGATGCTGGGGCAACGCAAGGACTTGCAGGGTAAGCGTTTACTGCTGGCCAATCAGTTGTCCAAGGATGGACGCAACCTGAGCTTTGCGGTGGAGTTTGGCAAGATTGTGGCGCGGCTCGATCTTATCAGCGAGGTGCTGGACGAGCGTTATCGGCGCTTGGGGGTGAGCTACGCACAAAGCCTGCTATTCATGAACTTCCTGCCGGTTCAGTAATGCAGCGTGGCTGCCCTGTCTATTCACAGGGCACGCTAACCAAGGGCGGCAGGATCAGCGAGGCATCAGACCTTTCTCACGAATTCCGACTTGAGCTTCATCGCGCCAATGCCGTCGATCTTGCAGTCGATATCGTGATCGCCTTCAACCAGACGAATATTCTTGACCTTGGTGCCGACCTTCACGACCAGGGATGAGCCTTTCACTTTCAAATCCTTGATGACCGTAACGGTATCGCCGTCCTGCAGCGTATTGCCTACTGAATCCTTGATGACCTTGCCGCCCTCGGAGGCTTCCGCAGTTTCGGTGGCAGACCACTCGTGTCCGCACTCTGGGCAAACGAGCTGGGTGCCGTCTTCGTAGGTGAATTCGGAGTTGCATTGAGGGCAGGGCGGCAATGTGCTCACTGGACTTCCTTGGTGGGCGATAAAGGCCTGACATTATATAGGGTTTTAGCGGTTTCCGCTGGCGCGGTGGTCAGCACCTGTCCACCATAATCGACTCATCGACTGGCGCGATCAGCCTTACACCAAAGAACACAATAATAAGTACGGCAACGCTATCCACATGTATGGTTCGCCGCTCCGAGGTCGGCAAGGCCATATCAGACAAGAGTGTGGGGGCGAGAAGGAAACTGTCTTTGACAGTCTCCTTCCAGAGCGGTCAGCTTATTTCATTAGCGCACGGGTGCGCTCGGCTGCCTTGGTAAAGCCCTTGAGTGACAGCGGGCCATGGGCTTCACCACCGGTGGCGATAGTGGCCGTCACGTTGAGTGCCTTGCCCTTGCGCAGGGCCTTGAGCTGGTTGTTGTCAAACTCCAGCGGGGCGATGCAGCCAACCGGCAGGCAGGTATGGAAATCCACCGTTCGGGTGTCCTGGTCATCCACCTGCAGGCGCACGCCTTTGGTTACGGCAACGCCAAAGGGCAATACCATGAATCCGCCCAAGCCCTCTTTTCCAGGACGCAGCTCGATGGCCAGCATGCGCTGCCCATCCTTGTTGTTGATAACCTGAGACATGGCGCAAACCTTGCCTTCTTCAGGAACGTTCCGGCAGATCACCGACCAGTCACCGTAGGTCTCTGTCGCGGTAGGCTTGCCCTGTGCATCGCCAGGCGCGGTTTGTGCCTGTACCGTAGTGGACAGGCCGGCTCCCGTCAGCAGCATGGTCGAAAAGGCCAGCGCCGGGAGAAAGCCGTTCTGTTTCATGTTTCTTCCTTGCAGTTGTGAAGAGTGATGACGTACAGCATAGGTCATTTGACCCGATTGATGCTGCCCTTATGACGACCCAGGAAGATCAGAATGCCGTCACGGCAGGCTGATGGCGAGGCTACATAATGCCTCATGGCCTCCTCTAGAGGTGGCCGCTTCCTTATCAGACGTGATTGTGAGACCTCCAATGCCCCTCTACCGTGAAGCGACACCCGATGACATCGCTGAAATTTCCAGGCTGGGGCAGCTGCTCAATGACATGCACCACCAAGCTTGGCCGCAGATCTTTGCGTCGGCCGAAGACGTGCGACGTGACGAGGCGAATTGGCGGCGCGCGATTGGGGCGGCGAATGCCACAACCTTTGTGGCGCAAGAGGACAGTGAACTGATCGGGTTCATCAGCGTTTACCTCATCAGTGAAACGCATTCCTTTTTCAATCCAATGCGTTATGCCCACGTAGGCTCGATCTGTGTGGACGAAACGCGCCGGAGAGAGGGCGTTGGCCGTACGTTGATGGTTCTAGCCGAGCAATGGGCCCAAGAGAAAGGTGCAGTGGATATGCGCCTCACCGTGTGGGCCTTCAATGAAGACGCGCAGCGGCTGTACGAGGAGCTGGGTTACGGGATACGGTCGGTTTCGATGGGAAAGCAGCTGTCGTCACGTTAAACGGCTATGGTCTGTAACTGCTAAATTATCCATAAAGTCTTAAGGAGGTGCCGATGCGTTGTTGCATTGCTAGGTTGCTAGGTCTTGTCCTTTCAATCGGTATTACCACTACGGCGTCTGCGGAGACGCTGGTGACCATACTAGGCAAGACTTTCGGTTCGCTTGATTGCCTCTCTGTGCAGGACCCAGATAAGAAATTGGCATGCAATGCGGGTGGGCTGTCCAATGGCAAAGGCTGCAAAAGCCTGTCCAATTCAGCGCTACGGGAGCAATGCCTCGACCAGAAGTTTATTCCTCAAGGCTATGTTTCAAGCAAACCCAAGCCTGCTATGTCGCTGGATAATGCCTCTCTGCACGAGACCGTTAATGAGCAGATAACTCAACCCGTTTCATCTAGCAAGGCCATGAAGGCCATCCCTTTAATGGATGATGAGTCTGCATTGAGTGAAGTGGAGCGCACCTTGAATCTGCACACGCTCCGGTAGTCTGGCATTTTGAAATCAGCCGAACCCTCCTGCGAGGCTCCTGTCAGGACTATAGATACCTTTCTGACAGGAGATGAACATGGCGAAGCTACCTCTCAAGCCTCTCAGCCAACAGGTGATAGTGATTACCGGGGCGTCCAGTGGCATTGGGCTGGTCACAGCCCGCATGGCTGGGCGTGCCGGTGCCAAGGTCGTTGTGGCGGCGCGGAATGAAGAGGCGCTCCAGCAATTGTGCGCCGAGATTCAGCAGCAGGGCGGTCAGGCGGCCTATGTGGTGGCGGATGTTGGCAAGGAAGAGGATGTTTCCCGCATTGCTGAGCAGGCTATCGAGACATTTGGCGATATCGATACCTGGGTCAATAACGCAGGCGTTTCCATTTTTGGCGATTGCCTGGAAGTGACCATCGAAGACATGAAGCGCATGTTCGACACTAATTTCTGGGGTGTCGTCTACGGTTCGCGTCTGGCGGCCAGTTATTTCATCAAGCGTGGCGGCCCGGGTGCGATCATCAATGTGGGCAGCTTTTTCGGTGATCGGGCAACGCCGGTCCAGTCGACCTATTCGACCAGCAAGCACGCCCTGCACGGTTGGACCGATGCCCTGCGCATGGAGCTGGAACACAAGCAGTACCCCATCTCGGTCACGCTGGTGCATCCGGCGCGAATCGATACGCCCTATAACGAGCACGCCCGTAGCTACATGCCCAACCAGCCGGCACACCGAGGCATGATCTATCCCCCGGAGGCGGTGGCCGAGGCTATTTTGTTCGCTGCGGAAAATCCCAAGCGGGATATGTTCGTGGGCAGCGAGGCCAAGGTTCTGGCGTGGCTGTCGGCGCTGTCGCCGCGGCTGACCGACAAGCTGATGAACAAGATCATGTATCACTCCCAGTATGCCGACCGGCCCTCCCGTAGCCGGGAAGACAATGCCTTGTACGAGCCGGGTTATGGGCTGCATGAGCGTGGTACGCACCAGGGCTGCTCGTATCGCTCGCGCAGCTATTACGTGAAAATGTCCAAACACCCGATGATGTCATCGGTGGCGATTGCAGGATTGGGGCTAATGGCGTTGAGGCTGATGAAGCGCTCGTAAAGTCTACCCGGCAAAGACTCAAGGCTTTTGCCGGGTATTAAGCACCAACGCGATACCGCCCAGCACTGCCAGGGCGGTGAGCAAAAGGCGTAACGTCAGGGCTTCGCCCAACAGCAGCGCGCCGGCCAGGGCCGTCAGTACCGGTACGCTGAGCTGTACCGTAGCGGCTTGCAATGAGCCCAGCCCTCGCAGGGCGGTATACCAGAGCGCATATCCCAGTCCCGAGGTAACGGCGCCTGACAGTATGGCGTAGAGCACTCCCATGAGATCCGAGTGGCTATAGGCAATCGAGGCCAGGCTGATAAGCAGCGCCGGAACAGACGCCAGCAGGAAGTTGCCCGCCGTAGCGGCCAGCGGACTGGCAACCCCTCGGCCCTTGAGGGAGTAGAGCCCCCAGGCTACGCCGGATGCCAGCATCAACAGTGCACCCGTCAACGAAGGCGCGGTCGCGCCGGGTAGGAGCAGGACGACCAGCCCACCCAGCGCAAGGAGCAGCCCTGTTGTCGCCCAACGGTTCAGCCGCTCGCCACGTAACAGCCCGATGCTGATCATGGTGACCTGCACTGCCCCAAAGAGCAGCAGTGCACCCGTACCTGCTTCCAGGTGCGTATAGGCAAAGGAAAAGGCCGCCGCATAGATAAAGAGATAGATTGCCGAAGGCCAGTTGCCGGCCGGTTTGCCGTTCTGCTGGCGTAGTAGAAGCCACAGCACGAGTGCGCCTGAAAAAATGCGTAGCGTTGTAAAACTGGCCGGGTCGATTTCAGCGTGCTTGAGCGCCAGACGGCAAAGCAGGGAGTTGCCCGCAAAGGCCAGCATGGCCAGCGCGGTGAAAGTCAGTGTGCGTATTGTTGTAGGCATGCGTGTTCTGCATCAGAAGACGTGCCCAGAGTGTAGGCTGAATTGGCAGGTGTGAAAGCGGATTGCGCGATTAAGGTTTGAGCAGTAGCGGAGCAGCCTGAGCTGCCCCGCCTCAGCATCAGGCCTGTGCCGCGTTCAGTGTCGCCATGTCGATGACGAAGCGGTATTTCACGTCGCCCTTGATCATGCGTTCGTAGGCGTCGTTGATGTTGCGGATATCCAGCATCTCGATATCGCAGGTAATGCCATGCTCGGCGCAGAAATTCAGTACCTCCTGAGTTTCTGCTATGCCGCCGATAAGCGAGCCGGCAATCACGCGGCGCTTCATGACCAGGTTGCCTGCATGAACGGCGGGCTCGATAGGTTCGATCAGACCGACCAGGATATGCACACCGTCAAAGCGCAGGGTTTCGAGGTAGGGGTTCAGGTCATGCTGCACCGGAATGGTGTCGAGCAGGAAGTCGAAACGACCGGCTGCGGCCTTCATCTGGGCCTCGTCGGTAGAAACGATTACATGGTCTGCGCCCTGACGCTTGGCCTCGTCCACCTTGGACAGCGAGCGGGTAAATACGGTGACCTCCGCGCCCATGGCCTTGGCGAACTTGATGCCCATGTGGCCCAGGCCACCCATGCCCAGTACGCCTACCTTGTCGCCTGCCTTTACACCGTAGTGCTTGAGCGGCGAATAAGTGGTGATACCGGCGCACAGGATAGGTGCTGCGGAAGCCAGATCCAGCTTTTCAGGAATGCTCACAACGAAGCGATCGCTGACCACGATGCTGTCGGAGTAGCCACCCATGGTATTGCTGCCATCCACGCGATCCGGGGAAGCGTAGGTCATGGTAGGACCTTCCAGGCAATACTGCTCAAGATCCTTCTGGCATGCTTCGCAATGATGGCAGGAGTCGACCATACAGCCTACGCCAACCAGATCGCCCACCTTGTAGCGGCTGACATCAGTGCCCACAGCGGTCACCTTGCCTACGATTTCGTGGCCGGGCATCAGCGGATACACCGCAATTCCCCATTCGTTACGGGCCTGATGGATATCGGAGTGGCACACACCACAGTACAGGATCTCAATGGCTACATCGTCGTTGCGCGGAGCACGGCGTACAAAGGTGTGCGGGACAAGAGGGGTGGTAGGCGACAGGGCGGCATAGCCGAATGCTTTGGTCATATAGAGCCTCACAAGACAAAAGATAGCGCTTCGAATCTGGCGACTGCCTGGCATAGGCAACGCACATCACCGTTGGGCGATGGCAGGTGCCGCATCAGACTCATCGAAAAGGGGGGAGGCCTATTGTGAGGAATCGGTGAGGAGAGGTCATGACGATTCCTCCTGAGCTTATGCCTATTTCTCCAGTATGTAGGTGTTATAGGCTCTTTACCTTTCTGTTTTTGCGATTATGGTAATGCCTGTTTCTCTTGCCGATGCCGTTTCCATGCAGCTGACCCGCCATCTCGATGCCAATGCCACCCTGGTTTCCCTGATCCAGCCACTTGCCACGCGCGAAGGGTTTTTGCCAACGCCTATGGAGCAGGTTCGAATCGTGACGGCGCGCAGCAATGTGTCACGATCGCCTCAGATCTACGAGCCCAGCCTGATGGTGGTGGCGCAAGGCAGCAAGCTGGCCTATCTCGGCGAGCGAACCCTGGAATACGGTGCCGGCCATTACCTCGTCCAGGCGCTGCCCGTGCCGTTCGAGTGTGAGACGTTCGCAACACCTGAGGCTCCCTTACTGGGAGTGTCCATTGGCATTGACCGAAGCGTATTGGGCGAGCTGGTGCTGGCGATGGGACCAGAAGAGGTTCAGCCGGCCCGTGCGCAGACGCCGGAGTCCATGGTGTCTTCCCCACTCGACACCGCCATGCGGGAGGCGGTGGAGCGACTGCTGCGGTGCCTGCACGATCCGCTGGAATGCCGACTTCTGGGCGCGATGCGCCTGCGCGAGGTCTTGTTCGTGGCGCTGAGGGGGCCACAGGGCGGAGTGCTGAGGGCACTGGTCGAGCAGCGGGGGCAGTTTGCCCGGATCGCGGCCTCGTTGACGTATCTGCATCACCACTACGCCGAGCCGCTGAACGTCGATCAGCTGGCCCGCTGCGCCAACATGAGCACGTCGGCGTTTCATGAGCACTTCAAACGCAGCACCCTGGTGTCACCTGTGCAGTACTTGAAGCGGTTGCGGCTTATCAAGGCACAGCAATTGCTCGTGGCTCAGCGGTTCAATGTCGCCCAGGTAGCGCTCCAGGTTGGCTACCAGAGTGCGTCCCAGTTCAGCCGCGAGTACAAACGTTACTTCGACCACAGTCCGGCGGCCGAGCGCCATGAGCATCCATCTGCCGAGGCCGCCTCGTAAGGCCTGTCAGCTGACGGGGCGGCGAGCGGTAAACAGCGCCACCTTGCCTTCTACAGTGATATCCACCTGCTCAAAATGAGCGCTTAAAGCGCTTTTCAATCCTGGCACGTCGTCATGACGGTTGGAAAAGATGCCCTTGCGGTTATAGACATTCATCAGTGTGCGTCCAAACTCGTTATGCCCGGCTCGGTCGCCCAGGATAGTTGCCCCAAACAAGACGCCTTCAGGTTTCAGGTGCGGCTTCAGGTTGGCAAAGACGCGAACCTTGTCGGTCAGGGTGCCTGGAAGGCAATGCAACAGATAGAAAAGTGAGATGGAATCGAACTGAGCGGGCACAGGCCAGGGCTGCATGACGTCGTGCCGCACGGTTCGTGTCGACACGCGGCTCATCCTGCGCTTGGCAGCAGCAAGGCTGCTGGTATTGAGGTCCATCAGCGTGATATCAGCGGTGTCTGGTAGATCTGCCTTTGCCAGATAAAAGCCGGTCCCCACGCCAACGTCCAGATGCTGCGTACCGACATGACGCTTGAAGAACGGTAATAGAACATCCCGTGTACCGCATTGCCAGGCAAAGCGGTTGGAAATCCCCAGCACCCAGACGTCATACAGGGCCAGGGTCAAGGGAGAATAGACTGCAGCGCCAGACTCTGTATCGATGTTCATCGGTACGGCTCGCCTTGAAGGAGAGCCTGAGCCTAGCCGCGGTCTGGCAGAGCGACAACTCCCAGTATCCAGCGACGGAACCTGGTTCCGTTTCGTTTGTGGCGAGGCCAGTCTGGTCTTGACCGACCCGTTTTTCAGCAATCCCTCCGGTGGAGCCATCTATACCTACCAGGTGCCGGCCCCTGTCGATTCAGGCAGCGTCAACTCGCCCTTGTCCTTGAACCGTACCGTTCCCAAAAGGCCCCCTGCCAGCTTGCCGTGGATGGTATAGGGCACGCTTTTGGTAGGGGTATGCTCGGCAAAGCCCCAGAACTGGCGTACGGCCGAGAAAGCCGAGACGGTAACCGGAACGGTCAGTACCGTCTCGCCATACCGGGGTACGCTGCCGCTCTGGCTGCTGACACCGCTGGCCAGCGGCTGGCCATTGATGTCCATGTCCAGCGCCAGGCCGTTGTAGTCGATGGCTGTATCGTTCGGGTTCTGCACACGCAGCTTCACATTGAAGCGCATTTCCAGCCCTTGTCCTGGCAGCGGCTCGATGCCTGCCACGGCAATTCGCAACGGATCCCGCTGGCCCAGGGTGCTACAGGCTGCAAGACCCAGTAGAAACAAGGCGCCGATCAACAGGCGAGCGCAAGTGCGGTAGGCAGATAACAACATGAAAAGGCTCCGGTCGGCGATACATCACGATACAGGTGGGACCGGTCATTGGTCGCTTCTACTCCTCGTCCACGGGACGATATCGCAAAAGCGTGAACCAGCAAGCCTCGAGCCTTTGTGCAGACTCGAGGTGCACCGGGCTAAAGGGCAGCCGGTAAAGCGTTCTGACGCGCACGAAGGTTTTGCGCCACGCAGGCACCGATTACGAGTATGACCAGAATGGCGCCCAGGATGGCGGAGGAGCCGACCGTACCCAAATCCAGACCACCCTTGTCATGCGCCTTGGTCAGGAAGTCGCCCTGCGTGACGCCAAACGGACGGGTGAGAATAAACGCCATCCAGAACAGCAGAATGGTCGAGAGGCGTGTGAAAAAGTGGGCCAGTACGATCACACCGATAATGCTGCCAATCAGCAGCGCTCCTCCCGCAAAACCCAAGCCCGAGTCGTCGGCTAGGTAATCACCCAGGGCGGTACCCAGCGTGTTAGAGAACAGAATCGTAACCCAGTAGAACAGCTCGGCGTTGAAGGTATGGATCCTGTCGACCGAGAACGATGTACCGCTCAGGCGGCACAGCGCGAAAATTGCAATTAGGATCATGATCAGCACGGCCGAACCGGTGGCGTAGCCCAGCTCCAGGGTTCGATCCATAAAGTCAATTCAGTCGTATTCTGCCGGTTCATGCTCGCCGAGTAGACGTCGTTGTCGGGGCGTACAGGCATCCAGCACCGCCGGATTGAACTGCCAGGCGAGGTAAGGGGAGAACTTCTGAACCACCATGCGCCGGCCATAATGAATCTGGAGAAGATAGCGGGTCCGGTCACGGGTGCGGTTGCGGCTGCCGGCATGCCACAGCTCGCTGCGCAGAAACAGCACGTCGCCCGGCTGGCAGAGCACCGGCTGCGTCTCCCGGCCTTGCCAGTTCGTCTCGCCTTCCAGTGGTTTACGACCTGCGCGGTGGCTGCCTGGAATGACCAGCGTCGGGCACAGGTCCTCGGTGATCTCATCCAGATAGACCTGGGCGGTACAGATCTGCATGGGCAGTTCAAATGTCGGGTCTGCCAGCAGGGACCGGGGCAGTGTCATCGCCAGGTAATCCACGTGTAGGTCTGCGCCGATAAAGCCGGGGTGGCAGCGCCAGGCTGTCTGCCCAATGATATGGCAATCTTCGCCTAGGGACGCTTCGGCCAGTTCGATCACGCCGGGCAGATCCAGGTAAGGCAGCCATACGGGATCGCGATTGAAAACGCATTTGTAATGGTCAACGAGACCGGTGTAGTCCCAATGGATGGGCTCCAGCTGATCAATGGCCGCGCGGATCTCATCGACCAGAGCAGGACTCAGCACACCATGCAGCAAGACGAAACCCTGTTCGTGCATGGCCTGCAGGCGATGATCAGTAGCCGTATGGGCAGGAAGCGGACTCATGGCGATGTTTCATGGACGGTGCTTCATTAGAACCTGCCACGTGGCTCGGGTTGCACCTGAAGGCAATGCTTCATGGTGTCGCAGGCCTGTTGAATAGTCATATATGCGACATTTTTGTGACTGATTCCTCGCTAGAGCCAGGGAAACGTCGTTTCTAGAGTTGAAAAGCCGTCCAAGTATCGCTGATATGGCAGGGTTACTTAGCCTTGCGCTAAATCATTTCAGCAAGTGACAGGCATTATTATGACAATAACGAAACAGTCTTCTTCGGATGGAACCTCCCTTTCCCCGGCGCTGAAACCGCGCCACGTCACCATGCTTTCCATTGCCGGCGTTATCGGTGCCGGGCTCTTTGTGGGCTCAGGTCATGCCATTGCCGCGGCAGGGCCTGCCGTGCTGCTGGCCTATGCCCTGGCTGGAACCCTTGTGGTGCTGGTGATGCGAATGCTCGGTGAAATGGCCGTGGCCTCGCCAGATACCGGCTCCTTTTCGTCCTATGCCCATCAGGCCATCGGACGCTGGGCCGGCTTTACCATCGGCTGGTTGTACTGGTGGTTCTGGGTATTGGTGATTCCGCTCGAAGCGGTGGCGGCTGCGGCCATCCTCAATGCCTGGTTTCCGGCAATTGCCACCTGGCAGTTCGCGCTGGCGATTACAGCCTTTCTGACGGTGACCAACCTCTTCAGCGTCGCCAAGTATGGTGAGTTTGAATTCTGGTTCGCGCTGCTCAAGGTACTCGCGATCATCGCATTCATCGTATTGGGTGCAGTGGCCATGGTCGGGGCACTGCCAGGGCGCGAAGTCAGCGGCCTGGGTACGCTGATGGCTACCCATGGCGGCTTCATGCCCAACGGCTTCAATGCCGTCATCGGGGCACTGCTGACCACCATGTTCAGCTTCATGGGCACCGAGATCGTAACCATTGCTGCGGCCGAGTCGAAAAACCCTTCCAAGCAGATCGGCAAGGCGACCAACTCGGTCATCTGGCGTATCGGTCTGTTCTATATCGTCTCGATCTTCCTGGTCATCTCCATCGTGCCCTGGCAGGACCCACAGCTTCCGGTAGTAGGCTCCTACCAGCGTGCGCTGGAGTTTCTGTCTATTCCCCACGCCAAGCTGATCGTTGATCTGGTGGTGCTGGTCGCGGTGGCGAGCTGCCTGAACTCGGCGCTTTATACGGCATCGCGCATGCTGTTCTCCCTGAGCCGCCGGGGTGATGCACCGGCGGCCTTTGGTCGGACGGCTGCCGGTGGTGTGCCGCGTGCCGCCGTTCTGGCGAGCACTGCTGTGGGCTTTGCAACGACGATCGCCAACTTCACCATGCCAGAGGCCGTGTTCAGCTTCCTGTTGGCAACCTCCGGTGCAGTGGCCCTGCTGGTTTATCTGGTGATTGCCGTGTCGCAGCTGCGCATGCGTCGCAAGCTGAACGCAAGTGGTCAGCCCATCGAGTGCCGCATGTGGTTGTTCCCTTGGCTGACCTGGCTGGTGATCGGCTTCATCATCATGGCGCTGGGTATCATGCTGATGACAGAAGCGCACCGCATGGAAATCCTGGCCACCGGCCTGCTGGCCTTGGTTGTGGTTGCCATCGGTTCCTGGCTAGGCGCCAGGGATCGTAGCAACGCTACCCTGATGACGGCCTCGCAAAGCCGTTGATCCTCCAGGACCGGTAACGAGGGCTCGTTACCGGTCTTCCCTTCCTGGTTTCTTCATTAATAGCTACTCCCTTTTTGTAACGCCGGCACGTCTGATTTATACCGTGCGAGACTGCCTGATCTGTTCGGTTGCTCTCGGCATAGTGGCAAGTCCTGTCAGAAAGAGCTACGCACCGTTTCAGGGCTTTTTTCTGAAACGAAGCGGCAAAAAGGTAGACATTTCTGCGGCGCTTGGGTAAAAAAGGATTATCTCTCGGTGCCAAACGCGCCATGCTGTTATGAAAACGCAGGTCTTGTTTCCATCGGTAACGCAGAAATGCCCATTTATGGTGCGTTGCGTTACAGATTGACCCAATTTGGACCATAACAGTTTCTATTTTTTCGCTTCTGCTCCTGCACAATTCTTCCTGACTGTTTATGGCGGTAACACTTCCGCGGCACGACAATGTGCGCATCTTAAATAGTTAGCTACCTGTCATAAGCAGGAAGGAAAGCATCATGGAACACACCCTACGTTCCAACTCATTTACCGCTTCAAACGCTTCTAAATCCGATACTTCGCTGGTGCTGCGCGTTCTGACAACATTGTCGGTCTGGCATCGTCGTATCGTCAGCCGCAACGAGCTGGCCCGCCTGGATGCCCGTATGCTGGCCGACGCCGGTATCACTGAAGCCCAGCGTTACGAAGAACTGCACAAGCCGTTCTGGCGTTAAGTGTTACGGTTACGCACACCGTAACCGGCAAGACCTGTCGGGAGCCGTCATCGATAGCGGCTCCCATGACATCCCTCCCGCGTTTTTCTTCTCTTTCCTCTCTATTTAGCCGGCCTCTTGCCTTGCCGGATTTTCCTGCGTGCGCGTTTTTCAGCACCGTGCCCGGGCTTCTATTGAATTGCCGGAACCTTGCCTGAGGCTTAAAGTCAGTCGCCTATAACCAGAACAACCCCTGCGCAGCAGACCTTGATGGACGACTCGCGGGTAAATCGCCACGTCGACTGCTGGCATGCATATGGACTGTGAGGGAGGTTAATTGGCAATGCTTTTCTTTTCGCGGCGCGCTAGACCCCTGTTTCAGCGCACTTCCGCGTTGTTTCTGCTAGGGACGGCCCTGACCGGTATGGCAGGCTGCTCGGACGATTCACAACCGGCCCCCAATCCTCCTCACGTAAGAGTCCAGCGTGTAGCCCTGGAAGAGGTAGCGACTACTACCACCCTGACAGGCGATGTGCAGGCGCGTATCCAGACCACACTGTCATTTCGTATCAACGGCAAGATCAATGAGCGTCTGGTCGATGTGGGTGATCACGTCAAGCAGGGGCAGGTTCTTGCCCGTCTCGATCCGCAGGATCAGCGCAACAACGTAGCCGCCGCCGAAGCGCAGGTCTTTTCCCAGCAGTCCAAGGCGAATCTTGCCCGCGTGCAGTTCGAACGGCAAAAGGCGTTGATGCCCAAGGGCTACACCACCCAAAGCCAATATGACGAGGCCCTGGCTGCCCTGAAGGGCGCAGAAAGTGCCTTGAGTGCTGCGCATGCTCAGCTGGACGATGCACGCAAGCAGCTCAGTTATGCCAACCTGGTATCGGCCGCCAGCGGCGTAATCACCGAGCGGCAGGCCGAGGTCGGGCAGGTCGTTCAGGCATCCATGCCGATCTTTACCCTGGCGCAGGAGGGCGACCGCGATGCCGTCTTCAATGTGCAGGAATCGTTACTTGCCCGCGATCCGGGCAACCAGCCTATCGAGGTCGCCCTGTTGAATGATCCGACGGTGCGCACTACCGGCCATGTGCGCGAGGTTTCGCCGGTCATTTCCCAGCAGAGCGGCACCGTGCGTGTGAAGGTGCTGCTCGACAAGGTCCCGCCGCAGATGGCGCTGGGGACAACCGTTACGGCGTCATTGGGTACGCCAGACAAGCAGCGCGTCGTGCTGCCCTGGACAGCGCTCAATGGCACCGTGGAAAAGCCCGCCGTGTGGGTACTGGACGCTGACAACCGCGCCCACCTCAAACCGGTGACAGTTGCCCGGTACATCACCGGACAGGTCATGATCGATGATGGATTGGCACCTGATGACCGCGTCGTGACGGCTGGTGGTCAGCTGCTTTATGACGGACTCAAGGTCGAAGTCGTCGAGGTCACGGGTCATGCGCCCCCTGTTCAGCCTGCTGCCATCCACCCTGGTGATAACGCTAAGGCTCAACAGGGAGCGTCGTCATGAGCAGGGTACGTGTTCTTCTACTGGGCCTCGTGGCGCTGCTGGCCGCGTGCTCCGACAAGCAGGAGCCACCGCCTCCGGTCCGCCCGGTACTGTTCGTTGAGGCCAAACCCCAGCAGGCACGCGCGCTCGGTGCCTTTACCGGGAATATTCAGGCACGGTATGAATCAACCTTGAGTTTTCGCGTAGGCGGGCGCATTGCCCAGCGCAAGGCTGATGTAGGCGATGTGGTGAAGAAAGGCACCTTGCTGGCTGCGCTGGACCCGACCGATCAGCAGAATGCTTACCGCAGCAGCGAGGGTGATCTGGCCCAGGCTCAGGCCCAGTGGATGGACGCCGAGGCTGATGCCAAGCGGCAGCAGGCCTTGTATGCCAAAGGTGTCGGGTCCAAGGCGCAGCTGGATCAGGTCATGGCCCAGTTGCATACGGCTCGCGCTGCACATGATCGTGCCCAGGCCGCCCGGGATCAGGCCCGCAACCAGCTCTCCTACAGTGAGCTGTATACCGATTTCGATGGTGTGATCACGGCCTGGCATGCCGAAACCGGGCAGGTGGTATCCCCTGGTCAGCAGGTAGTCACCCTGGCGCGTCCCGAAGTAAAGGAGGCGGTTGTAGACCTGCCGGCAGGGCTGGCAGAGACACTGCCGGCCGACACGACGTTTACCATCACCTCGCAGTTGGAGCCTTCGGTCTCTACCACCGGCCGCATCCGTGAGCTGGCGCCTCAGGCCGACGCCATGACGCGAACCCGGAGGGTACGACTCACGCTGGCCGAACTGCCCCCAACGTTCCGCCTGGGCTCGCTGGTAACGGTAACGCTAACCAATGATGCGCCCCGTGAGCTTACCGAGCTGCCGGCCAGTGCATTGCTCGAGCGGGATGGCAAAACGTGCGTCTGGATCGTCGACCCTGACACCAAAACCGTTTCACTGCGCGAGGTCCATGTGCTGACCCGAGATGAGCGGAGCATTACGGTCGATAACGGCCTGAACGCGGGCGAGCGGGTCGTGACGGCCGGCGTACACAGCCTCAAACCTGGACAAGACGTAAAAATGGATGTGGAACAGCGCTGATGAAATCCTTCAACCTTTCTGACTGGGCGCTGCGTCACCAGTCCTTTATCTGGTACATCATGTTTGTCGCGCTGTTGATGGGAACCTATTCCTACTTCAACCTTGGCCGCGAAGAGGACCCCTCGTTCACCATCAAGACCATGGTGATCCAGACCCAGTGGCCGGGAGCGACCACCCAGGAAACCCTGGAGCAGGTCACCGACCGGATCGAAAAGAAACTCGAAGAGCTGGATTCGCTGGATTACACCAAGAGCTTTACCCGGCCGGGCTTGAGCACGGTGTTTGTGTACCTGCGCGATACCACCAGCGACAAGGAAATTCCCAATATCTGGTATCAGGTCCGCAAGAAGATTTCTGATATCCAGGGGCAATTTCCGCAAGGGATACAGGGGCCGGCCTTCAATGACGAGTTCGGCGATGTATTCGGCAGCATTTATGCCTTTACTGGCGACGGTATCTCGTATCGGCAGCTGCGCGATTACGTAGAGCGGGTGCGCCTGGACATCCGCGCAGTGCCGGACCTGGGTAAGGTTGAGCTCATGGGGGCGCAGAACGAGGTCATCTACCTCGACTTCTCGACGCGTAAACTGGCAGCACTGGGGCTCGATCAGCGACAGATCATGCAGAGCCTGCAGGCACAGAATGCCGTGACGCCCTCCGGCGTAATCGAGGCCGGTCCAGAACGCGTTTCGGTACGTACCTCCGGTGAATTCAAGTCAGAGAAAGATCTGGAGGCTGTCAACCTTCGGATCAATGACCGCTTCTACCGTCTGGCTGATCTGGCCACCATCCACCGGGATTACGCCGATCCGCCTACATCCCTGTTCCGCTTCAACGGCGAGCCGGCTCTGGGCCTGGCGATTGCCATGCGCAAGGGCGGCAACGTGCAGACCTTTGGTGCGGCGCTGTCCGAACGGATGAAGGCGATTACCGGTGAGCTACCGGTCGGGGTGGGCGTGCATCAGGTGTCCAACCAGGCCGAGGTAGTAGAGAAGGCGTCCAGCAGCTTTACCCATGCGCTGTTCGAGGCGGTCATCATCGTGTTGGTGGTGAGCTTTATCAGCCTGGGTCTGCGTGCCGGGCTGGTGGTGGCCTGCTCAATCCCTCTCGTGCTCGCCATGGTGTTTCTGTTCATGGAATACAGCGGTATCACCATGCAGCGGATCTCCCTGGGCGCCTTGATCATTGCCCTGGGCCTTCTGGTGGATGACGCCATGATCACCGTCGAGATGATGGTGACTCGGCTGGAAGAGGGCGACTCGCTCCACAAGGCGGCCACCTACGCTTATGACCACACGGCCTTTCCGATGCTGACCGGCACGCTGGTCACCGTGGCGGGATTCGTGCCTATCGGCCTCAACAAGAGTACCGCCGGGCAATACACCTTTACGTTGTTTGCCGTGATTGCCGTGGCGCTGATCCTGTCGTGGATCGTGGCGGTGCTGTTCTCACCGGTGATGGGCGTGCACCTGCTACCCAAGTCGCTCAAGCATAAAAAGGAAAAGGGGCCGGGACGACTGGCGCGCTGGTCCCAGAGCTCGCTGGTCTGGTCCATGCGGCACCGCTGGCTGACCATCATCATGACGGTGTTGCTCTTTGCGGCCGCGCTGTTCTGCATGCGTTTCGTGCAGAACCAGTTCTTCCCGTCCTCGGATCGGCCGGAAATTCTGGTGGACTTGAACCTGCTGCAGAACAGCTCCGTGCTGGAAACCCGTGCGCAAATGGATCGTTTCGAGGCATCCCTCAAGGGAGACCCAGACATTGCCCGCTGGAGTTCGTATGTAGGACAGGGCGCGGTGCGCTTCTACCTGCCGCTGGATCAGCAGCTCAATAACCCATTTTATGGACAGGTCGTTATTGTCAGCAAGGACCTGGAGGCCCGTAATCGGTTGATTCCCAAACTCAAGGAGCGACTCAAGAACGAATTTGTCGGACTCGATGGGTATGTACAGCCTCTAGAGATGGGGCCGCCAGTAGGACGGCCGATCCAGTATCGCGTCAGTGGTCCAAGCATTTCCGAGGTGCGTAAGCAGGCGCTGGCATTGGCCAGCGCCATCAGTACCAACCCGCATATCAGCGATATCCTTTTCGACTGGAACGAGCCGGGGCGGATGCTGAAAATCGATGTGAACCAGGACCGTGCCCGCCAGCTGGGGCTATCGTCCCAGGACGTGGCCCAAATCATGAACGGCGTGGTGAGTGGTACGCCCATTACCCAGGTGCGTGACAGCATCTACCTCGTCAACGTGGTAGGGCGCTCTGAAGATGCCGAGCGCAGCTCTATCGAGACCGTGGAAAACCTGCAGATCGTGACGCCCTCGGGCACCTCGATTCCGCTCAAATCTTTTGCCACGGTGGGGTACGAGATGGAGCAGCCGCTGGTATGGCGGCGTAACCGCCAGCCAACCATTACGCTTAAGGCCACTATCGAGGGTTCTATCCAGGCGCCGGATCTGATCAAGGCTCTTCAGCCCAAGATCGATGAGTTCAGAGGTAACCTGCCACTCAACTATCAGGTCAACGTAGGCGGTACCGTAGAGGAAAGCGGCAAGGCGCAAAAGCCCATTGCAAGCGTAATCCCGCTCATGCTGTTCCTGATGGCCACGTTCCTGATGATCCAGCTCCAAAGCGTTCAGAAGATGTTCCTGGTCGCCAGTGTGGCGCCGCTGGGGCTGATCGGGGTCGTACTGGCGCTGGTGCCCACGGGAACGCCGCTGGGCTTCGTGGCCATTCTGGGGGTGCTGGCGTTGATTGGGATCATCATCCGCAACTCGGTCATCCTGGTAACCCAGATTGATGAGTTCGAGCAGGATGGTCATCATCCCTGGGATGCGGTCATCGAGGCGACCAATCATCGACGTCGGCCGATTCTGCTGACAGCCGCCGCCGCCAGTCTGGGCATGATTCCCATCGCCCGTGAGGTCTTCTGGGGGCCGATGGCCTATGCGATGATCGGTGGCATTGTGGCAGCAACCCTGCTCACGCTGCTGTTCCTGCCAGCGCTATACGTGACCTGGTATCGCATCCGCGAACCAAGCAAAGCGCAATGAGAAAAGAAGGAAAAAACGGCAGCTGAACCGCCCCGGAGGGGTCGGGCGGTTCCAGCATGCCACAAGGAGCTATCTCCGGAGCTGCAGCAGGGTACGGGAGGGAGAAACCCAGTGCTAAAAGATTCTCGTCAGGGCTAACGAGAAGAGCACCGGCAGTGCTGCAGCTCACATGGACAAGAATAAAAGCGTAACATCTGGAAATAAATAGGCTGCTAAGCGAAACAGCGTTACGGAGCAGGCAACAATAATGGATACGTTACAAGGCATGCGGATTTTTACCCGGGTGGTCGACGCGGGCAGTTTTACGGCCGCTGCGGCCTTGCTGGATTTATCGACGGCGCAGGTTTCCCGGGTGATTTCCGACCTGGAGACGCATCTACAAACACGGTTGTTGCACCGTACTACCCGCCGGCTGGCGCTAACGGAGGCTGGGGAGCGCTATCTGGAGCGCTGCCGGGGCATTCTCGATTCGGTAGCCGAAGCCGAGGCTGAGGCCAGTGGTGCACACCTTAAGCCTTCCGGCCGGTTGCGCGTACACTCCCTGACTGGCCTGGGAACCGAACACCTGGCGCCTCTGGCGGCGCTCTATGCCGAGCGCTATCCAGATGTCACGCTGGATTTCACCCTGTCCCAGAATCGTCCTGACCTGATCGAAGAAGGCTACGACGTTGCGATTACCATGGATCGGCATCTGCCTGACTCCGAACTGGTCGCCCAACGGCTCGGTGAGGTCTATAGCGTCATCTGTGCCTCGCCCGATTACTTGGCCAAGTGGGGCACGCCCCATCATCCGCGCGATTTGGACCAGCACACGTGCCTGTTGCTTCAGGACCCGACGTTTCCCGAGGAGTGGGTATTTACCAAGCCGGACGAAGAAACGTCGATCAAGCCTCGCTCGATCTATCAGGTAAATGTTGCGGATGCACTGGCCAATACGGCCAAGGCCGGACTCGGCCTGTGCCTGTTGCCCAGCTTTATTGCTGCACCGGCCTTGCGGGAAGGCGGACTCGTGCGGGTATTGCCCGAGTATCGCCTGCGTGAGCGCAGTGTCTATGCGCTGTATCCGTCCCGACGCTTCCTGGATGCCAAGATCAAGGCGTGGGTGGATATCCTCAAGGAAGAGCTACCCAGACGGTTTAGCAACGACGATGACATCGTAGCCATGCATTCCTACTGGGCCATCTGAGCCTGCCTCGCCTGGAATACTTGCGCAATTGGTAAATCTCTATGTACCCAGGCGATATTTTTCAATAATTGTTACGCGTTATCCTAGTGATGAACCCAATCCAAGGGTGTCAGGAGTTCATCATGTTACGTTTGTTTACTGCCTCGATTCTTGCTGTATCTGCTGTTGCTTTTACCCAGGTGAGCTTTGCCCGTGATTCCTACGAGCAGAACTACAAGCTCGTCAACCAGAACCACGCTGTCATAGAGCGCTTCCAGCAGGCGCAACAGACTCAGAAAGCCCAGCAAGACCAGCAGGTTTCCCAGCGTTAATCCCGTTTGGCCCAGGCGCCCGCCGCGCCAAACGTCGTCTTCAGGACCTGCTCGTTTTCGGAGCGTTTCCGCCACTGCCAGAAGTTTCCCCCTTATGGACCATGCTCACGGTGTGAGGATGTGCATTTCCATTGCCTTCAGGCGTGACGCAAGTGCTTGTCGATAGTGCAGGTTCTCAAGGAAAAACCATTCTGCTCCTTTGGTTTTTCATGTTTTAGCCGCATCCCTTGATGCGGCTTTTTTATATCTGCGGTATTTATTGCAGGACTGCTTCAACCGCATCCCTTGCCTACCGGAGAGTACATGTCCCATCAAGACCTCGTTTCCATTCCTGATCGTCTGGCCGCCTTGCGTCAGGTCATGCATGAAGAGGGCGTCGATGCCTGCCTGATTCCGTCCGCCGATCCGCATTTGTCGGAGTACCTGCCCGAGCGTTGGCAAGGGCGGTCATGGCTATCGGGTTTCACGGGCTCGGCCGGTACGCTGATCGTGGCAAAGGATTTTGCTGGCGTCTGGACGGACAGCCGCTACTGGGAACAGGCTCAGGCTGAGCTGGCAGGTTCGGGCGTGGAACTGATGAAGCTGGTGGCTGGCGGCATGCAGGCCCACATCGACTGGATGGCCGAGCATGTACCGACGGGTGGCACCGTGGCGGTGGATGGGGCTGTGCTGTCGCTGGGTGCCGCCGAGGCGCTGCGCAAGGCTTTTGCCGATAAGAACATTTCGCTAAGCACCACTATCGACCTGATCGACCGTATCTGGCCCGAGCGGCCCGCATTGCCTGCGGCGCCGGTATACGCTCACGAGGCGCCATACGCACCGGTATCCCGCACTGAAAAGATGGAGCAGGTACGCAAGGCGATGGCCGAGCAAGGGGCTGACTGGCATTTCATTTCCAGCCTGGATGATATTGCCTGGCTGTTCAACCTGCGTGGTGCCGATGTGTCCTATAACCCGGTCTTTCTGGCCCATGCGTTGATCGGGCCGGGTCAGGTGCAGCTGTTCGTGGGTGCCGGGAAAATTCCGGCGGCTCTTGAGCGCACCCTGAACGAAGCCGGTATCCAGCTGGCCGCCTATGACGCGGCCCATGGTGCTCTGGCGGCGCTGCCTGCCGGGTCGCGTCTGCTGGTCGATCCGGCGCGTGTCACCTACGGCCTGGTGGAAGGCGTGCCCTCCAGCGTCAAGCGCATCGAGGCGATTAATCCATCCACTCTGTTCAAGTCCCGAAAGACGGCAGCCGAAGCACAGCATGTGCGTGAGGCCATGGAGCAGGATGGCGCGGCCTTGTGCGAATTCTTCGCCCAGTTCGAGGCGGCACTTGAGGCCGGGGAGCGGGTGACCGAGCTGACGGTGGATGAGTGGCTGACCGCTGCCCGCGCACGCCGTCCCAATTTCGTCTCCCTGAGTTTCTCTACTATTGCAGGCTATAACGCAGGGGGCGCGCTGCCCCATTACCATGCAACAGAAGAGGCACATTCCGTTATCGAGGGCGACGGCCTCCTGCTGATCGACTCCGGCGGTCAGTACCTAGGAGGCACGACGGATATCACCCGCGTTGTGCCCATTGGCACGCCCAACGACGAGCAGAAGCGTGACTTTACTCGTGTACTCAAGGGCATGATCGCGTTGTCCAGAGCGCGTTTTCCGGCAGGCATCGCGTCGCAGATGCTCGATGCGATTGCCCGTGCGCCCATCTGGGAAGCGGGCATCGATTACGGTCATGGAACCGGGCATGGGGTAGGATACTTCCTGAACGTACACGAGGGGCCGCAATCCATCACGTTCTATGGTCAACCATCCCCCAACAGTGCCATGCGGGAAGGTATGATCACGTCCAACGAACCCGGTATCTACCGGCCCGGGCAATGGGGCGTGCGGATCGAGAACCTGCTGCTCAACGTGGCCGAGCCTGAAACCGAGTTCGGCCAGTTCATGCGTTTCGAAACCTTGACGCTGTGCCCGATCGATACCCGCTGTATCGACCGTACGCTCATGCGTGAAGATGAGATCGGCTGGCTGAACGCCTACCACGCCGAGGTGCGTGAGCGTGTCCGTCCGCTGGTCAGCGGTGCGGCGCGCGATTGGTTGGATACTCGAACCCGGCCGCTATAAGCGTCCGTTTATTTACCGCCATGGAAGTCGGCCACAAGCGGGCTTCCTCGGGCGGTTCTCAAGGAATACCCATGAACGACCATAGTCAGCAATTCGCCAGCGACAACTACTCAGGGATCTGCCCGGAAGCTTGGGCGGCCATGGCCGAAGCCAATCACGGGCACGATACCGCCTATGGTAATGATGCCTGGACGGCCCGCGCCGCAGATCATTTCCGCGAATTGTTTGAAACCGATTGCGAAGTCTTCTTTGCCTTCAACGGTACTGCTGCAAACTCCCTGGCCCTGGCGGCCCTGTGCCAGTCCTATCACAGCGTGATCTGCGCCGAGACGGCCCACGTGGAGACGGACGAATGCGGTGCCCCGGAGTTCTTTTCCAACGGCTCCAAACTCCTGTTGGCCCCGACCACCCAGGGCAAGCTGACGCCTGATGCCATTCGCCAGATTGCCACCAAGCGCAAGGATATTCATTTTCCCAAGCCCCGAGCGGTCAGCATTACCCAGGTCACAGAAGTCGGCACGCTGTATAGCCTCGACGAGCTGAATGCAGTAGCCGATACCTGCCGCGACCTCGGCTTGCGTCTGCATATGGACGGCTCGCGCTTTTCCAACGCGGTGGCAAGCCTTGGCTGCACACCGGCCGAGGTGACGTGGAAGGCCGGCGTTGACGTACTCTGCTTTGGTGGCACCAAGAACGGCATGGCGGTGGGCGAGGCGATCCTGTTCTTCAACCGTGACTTGGCCGAAGACTTTGAGTATCGCTGCAAGCAGGCCGGTCAGCTGGCGTCGAAGATGCGTTTTCTCTCCGCGCCGTGGGTGGGCATCCTCGAAAATAATGCCTGGCTGCGTTATGCCGAACACGCCAACCACTGCGCCCAGCTCCTGGCTGATCTGGTGAAAGACGTGCCCGGGCTGAGTTTGATGTTTCCGGCGCAGGCCAACTCGGTGTTCCTGCAGCTTTCCGAGCCGGCGCTGGAGCGGCTGCGTGCTCGTGGCTGGCGCTTCTATACCTTTATCGGCAGCGGTGGTGCTCGTTTCATGTGTTCCTGGGACACTCAGGAGTCTCGCGTACGTGAGCTGGCTCAGGATATCCGCGACGCCATGCAGTCCTGATCGGGCCTGCGCTCTTGAAAACGCCGTACAGCGATCCTGTACGGCGTTTTTGTTAGTGCGCGATATCTTCCAGCGCCAGATTGCGAGTCTTGGGTCCGAAGCCGCCAATGGTAATCATCACGATCAGCATGCTGGTCACGATAAACGTGATCACGCCCGGCGTACCGAAGTGTTGGAGAAAGAGGCCGATCAGTACACTGCTGAAGACCGTGGAAAGGCGACTGAAGGAATAGCAGAACCCGACAGCTCGGGCACGAATGGGCGTGGGAAACAGCTCGCTCTGGTAGGAGTGGAAGCTAAAGGTCAGCCAGGCGTTGCACAGGGTGATCATCGCCCCACATGCGATCAGACCAGTGGCTGAGCTTTGAAACGCGAACAGGGTGCCGAACAGCATGGTGCCGATTGATGAACCCACGATCTGCCATTTGTTCTCGAAACGGTTGGCGATCTTTACGAACAACAAAGGTCCCAACGGGTAGGCCAGACTGATCACGAAGGCATAGGTCAGACTGTGGGTAACGCTGACGCCCTGGCCAGACAGCAAGGCTGGAAGCCAGTTACCAAAACCGAAGAATCCAATGGCCTGGAAGATGTTGAAGACGATCAGCATGAGGGCGCGCCGGCGGTAGGGCGGCTGCCAGATTTCGGTAAAGCGCCCCTGGGTCTCGAACGTAACCGCTTCGACGTGCGGTTCGGGAAGCAGGGCCTTGATGTCCCTGGCACAGCGGGCTTCCAGGGCCGACAAAACCTGATCCGCCTCGTCCAGACGGCCACGTTGCGCGAGCCAGCGGGGCGACTCGGGCAGGCGTGAGCGCAGCCACCAGATAAACAAGGCGAATACTGCACTGGCCAGTACAACCCAGCGCCAGCCGGAAATCCCGAAGGGGTCCTGCGGCACCAGCCAGGCCGACATCAGGGCGACCGCGGGTACGGACAGGAACTGGACGAAAAAGGCAAAGGCGAAGGCTGACGTACGGATGCGCTTGGGCACCAGCTCGGATAGATAGGCGTCAATAGTGACCAGCTCGATTCCCAGCCCGATACCAACGAAGAACCGCATCACGATAATGCCTAGTGCTGTGCTTTGCAGACCCATGAGCACCGTAGCCGCGGTGTACCAGATAAGCGCAAAGGTAAAGATGCGCCGGCGGCCGAAACGGTCTGCGATGGGACTCAGCAGACTTGCCCCTACGAACAGGCCCAGAAAGGTTGCCGAAGCGAACGCAGCCTGGTCGGCGATACCGAATACACCGGCGCTGCCAGTGGCAAACAGCCCGGCGCGTATCAAGCCAGGGCTGATATAGGCGGTCTGAAACAGGTCGTACAGTTCGAAGAAACCGCCGATGGAAAGCAGGGCGATTAGTCGGCAGAGCGTTGCCGTGGCGGGTAGCCGGTCGATCCGTGCCGAAATTTCGGCGGCACGCCGGTTGGAGAAAGCAGACGCTTCGGTGTCGGCAACCGATGAACCTGTCGTGAGCGAAGAAGAGGACATGCGCGAACATCCACAAAAGGGCGATACGCTCATCCTAGGAGAGTAGTGCTGATCTTAGGTTGCTAAAGATAAGGTTGGAGAGGGTATTTGCGACACCTAAGCATAGGTTCTCAGCGGAAATTGGTGAATCCTGCTTTTCCTGAGCATCTTGTTGGCAATAATAAAAAAGAGCAGAGCCCCTGGAGTCATTCCGAACCAGGGGCCTGTCTGTTACTTCAGATGCTTGTGCAATTCATCACCCGCCTGGGCGATGGCGCTCTGTACCGCAGGAACGTCGTGGAAGACGTTAAGCAAGCCGTAGTCATGGATAAGGCCGTTGTAGCGGACCTGCACCACATCCACCCCGGCTGCATTAAGCTTGCGGGCGTATGCCTCACCCTCATCGCGCAGCACATCGTACTCTGCAGTTTGGACCAGTGCGGGCGGTAAGCCTTTGAGCTGCTCAGTCGTGGCCTGCAGCGGCGAGGCGTGAATCTCCTGGCGCTGCTTGGGATTGGTGGTGTAGTTATCCCAGAACCACTTCATCATGTTGCGGGTCAGGAAGTGCCCTTCGGCATAGGTGTCATACGAGCCGGTGTCGAAGTTGGCATTAGTGACCGGCCAGAGCAGTACCTGATAGCGGAGCTTGGGTGTGCCTTGCTCTTTCGCCATCAGGCTGACGACTGCCGCCATGTTGCCGCCTACGCTGTTACCTGCGACAGCCAGGCGAGAGCCATCTACGTTGATTTCCTTGCCATGCTCGGCGACCCAGCGGGTAGCGGCATAGGCCTGATTAATGGCTACCGGATAATGCGCCTCAGGCGAAGGCGTGTAATTCACGAAAACGGCCACCGCCCCCGAGTTGACCACCAGATCCCGCACCAGACGCTGGTGAGTAGGGAAGTCACCCAGCACCCAGCCGCCACCATGGAAGAACATGAACGCCGGCAGGGTTTTGGTGACACCGGCAGGTCGGACGATGGTCAGCGAAATCCTCTGCCCATCAGCGGTAATAGTCTTCTCGCTCACCTCTACGTTGGACAGATCGACCTTCACGCCTGATTGGGCACCCGTCAGGACAGCACGGGCATCCTTGGGCGAAAGTTGCTCGAGAGGCTTACCCCCGCTCTGGTTCAAGGTGTTCAGAAAACCTTGGGTGGTACGCTCAAGGCCGATGTCATCTGCGGCCAGGGCATGACCAACGACCAGGGAAAGGGCAGAAACAGTGAACAGCTGAGCAAGCATTTTCATGATCCGTTTCTCCAGAGACGCCGCGCTGGGGCGTCCCGCGTCAGGCTTAGACGAGGGTCAGGCGTACATCCACGTTGCCGCGGGTGGCATTTGAGTATGGGCAGACCTGATGGGCCTTCTCGATGATGTCCTGGGCCTTGGCATGATCCAGGCCCGGCACGCTGATGCGCAGTTCGATGTCCAGGGCAAAGCCGGTGGGGATCGGACCGATACCGACTTCTGCCGTCACGCTGAGATCACTGGGCAGCGCCACTTTTTCCTTGGCCGCTACAAACTTCATGGCACCGATAAAGCAGGCCGAGTAAC
The DNA here is from genome assembly GCF_003691465.1 of Pseudomonas sp. LTJR-52. NCBI lineage: Bacteria > Pseudomonadati > Pseudomonadota > Gammaproteobacteria > Pseudomonadales > Pseudomonadaceae > Pseudomonas > Pseudomonas sp. LTJR-52. Next base: position 78,106 of record NZ_CP033105.1, on the reverse strand, counting down.
CCGCTGCAAACAGCTGCTCAGGGTTGGTTGCTTCGCCGCCTTGTCCGCCCAGCGCTTTTGGAGTAGCCAGTTTTACATCGAGAATACCGTCGGCGCTGATGGAACGACCGTCACGGCCACCGGTGCTGGTTGCGGAAGTCTTGTACAGAATATTCATATGCATCGCCCTCGGATTAATTTGATTATTGCGATAATCATTTGGTCTTTAAAAAACGCCGTGGAAGTCGTTGCTCGTTACCGCGTTGTCTACAGGAATTAAGTTATTCCGATATTGATTATCGCGCAAACTATTTATTTGCGAGTCCGACGAACGGTTATTCCATGGGTTGGAGGGAGCGTTAGTGCTGCGGCCGCTTAGGCATGCCTTTATTGATTCAGGCTGTCGCGTAGCTTAATCAGGCTGGACCGAAGCTGCCCCATGTCATCATTACCCAGGCCACAGGCCAGTTGTACTGAGCCGTTGATTTCTTCGGCTTTCTTACGCAAGGTCTTCCCGGCAGCCGTCAGCTCGATCGAGAGGTTGCGTTCGTCCTGAAGGCTGCGCTTGCGGGTGACATAGCCTTCCGCTTCGAGCCGCTTGAGTACCGGTGTCAGGGCGCCGGAGTCCTGATGCAGGCGTTTGGCCAATTCCTTGAGCGTGAGACCGTCGCTTTCCCAGAGCACCAGCATCATCAGGTATTGCGGATAGGTCAGGCCGACGGCTTCCAGGAGCGGCTTGTAGACCTTCGTCATGGCGAGGGAGGTGGAATACAGGGCAAAGCAGAGCTGCTGATCAAGTTTCAAACGGTCTTCGTCTTTCATAGGATGGAGGTCTCGCAGGACGGCCCGGCTAATAGAAAAGAGCCATTATTCTAGCGTAGACGCTTCGCCAGGCGGAGCAACAATAAATACAAGGAATTCTGGGGTTGGGTGCCCATGGGGAAGTGGCATCCGGTACGATACGGGCTTGCCCTTGGCTATACCTGTTCGAGACCCCGCCACCCCATGCGAATCCACGTCAGTTTTATCGACCGTGTCGGCATTACCCAGGAAGTGCTGGCGCTTCTGGGGGCGCGCAACCTCAATCTTGATGCGGTCGAGATGGTGCCGCCCAATGTCTATATCGATGCGCCGACTCTGAGTGCCGAGGTGCTGGAAGAGCTGCGTGGTGCACTGCTCACGGTGCGTGGGGTACAGGCTGTCCGAGTGGTGGATATCCTGCCAGGGCAGCGCCGTACGTTGCATCTGGATGCCTTGCTTGCCGCCATGGCCGACCCGGTTCTGGCCGTGGACCGCGAAGGTAGCATTCTGTTGGCCAACCCGGCCTTTGCCGCCATGGTGGACGACCCGTCGCCCCAGGGCGCGACGGTGGCTACGCTGTTCGATGATCCAGCCTTGCAGCGGGAACTGCTGGAGCAGGCCTTTCGGATTCCCATGCGCGAGGTCACCTTGCGCGGGCAGGCACTCCTGCTGGATTCGACCCCAATCAGCGAGGCTGCCGAAGGCAACGCCCAGCGGCTGGCCGGTGGTCTGCTGACGCTTTACGCCCCCAGCCGGATCGGAGCCCGTCTTTCAGCGCTGCGCCATGACCCGGCCGAAGGCTTCGAATCGATCCTGGGCGACTCGGCACCGATACGTGCGCTCAAGGCCCGCGCCCAGCGAGTCGCGGCGCTGGATGCACCGCTGCTGATTCAGGGTGAGACAGGGACGGGTAAGGAGCTGGTAGCGCGGGCCTGTCATACGGTCAGCCCTCGTCGCAATGCGCCGTTTCTGGCACTCAACTGTGCGGCTCTGCCGGAAAGCCTCGCGGAAAGCGAGCTGTTTGGTTATGCACCGGGCGCGTTCACCGGTGCCCAGCGCGGCGGCAAGCCCGGTCTGCTCGAGCTGGCCGACAAAGGCACCGTGTTTCTCGACGAGATTGGGGAGATGTCCCCGTATCTTCAGGCCAAGTTGCTGCGGTTTTTGTCTGACGGTACGTTTCGCCGGGTGGGCGGTGAGCGCGAACTGAAGGTCAATGTACGTATTTTGAGTGCCACGCACCGGGATCTGGAAAAGCGTGTCGCCGAAGGGACCTTTCGGGAGGATCTGTTCTACCGACTCAACGTCCTGAATCTCGACGTGCCGCCGCTGCGTGAGCGTGGGCAGGATATTCTGGTGCTAGCCCGGCATTTCATGCAGCAGGCCTGCGCCCAGATCCAGCGGCCCCCTTGCCGACTGGCGCCGGGAACGTATCCGGCACTTTTGAGCAATCGCTGGCCCGGCAATGTGCGGCAGTTACAGAACGTCATTTTCCGGGCGGCGGCCATCAGCGAAAGCACCGTAGTGGATATTGGCGATCTGGATATTGCCGGCACGGAAGTCGCACGGCAGGTAGACGGCGAGGTAGACAGCCTGGATGAGGCAGTCTCAAGCTATGAGAAAGCCCTGCTCGAAAAACTCTACCCACACTACCCATCCAGTCGTCAACTGGCGGCCCGTCTCAAGACCTCTCACACCGCCATTGCCCACCGGCTGCGCAAGTATGGCATTCCCAGCAAGAGCTGAGTGTTTTTCTACAAGGACACTGTTTGAAGACCTGGGCGAATTCGTCCGCGTCTTGCTGGTCTATGAGCCATAGACCGTTCGCGACGGACCTCCATGGAGGGGCTGTCATTAGTTTCTCAAGGATGAGCGGTGCTTATGCCCCCAAACACGACCCAGTTGTACATGACCAACGCTCACCAAGACCCCGAGCAGCCACCTGCTGCGCTACAGGATGCGCTTGAACGCTACGGCCTGTTAGCCCATCCACGTTTGCCCGAACTTGCCGATATCGCCCGGCGAGCCCAGGAGACCTATTCCGTTTCGCAAGTCGTCATCCACTTATGTGATGCAGAAGGGCTCTGGCTGGCCGCAGAGCAGGGCGTCTGCCCTGCGGCCGAGGCTTATGCGCCCTGGGAGGAGGCATTAACGGCGACCGATATTCTGGAGTTCAGCGAGCCGAGGAGCGATTTGAGCTTTACTCCGCCATCGGCCCTGAATGCCAGTACCGGTTCGTCCTACTATGCAGGGGTTGCGCTGAAAACGGCTGCGGGTGTGCCTGTTGGCGTGCTCAGTCTCATGGACACGGTGCCACGCCGGCTGGATGCTACGCAGCGCCTTTTGCTTCAGGAATTGGCCCGTTCAACTGTGGCGCAACTGGAGATTCACGGCCTGACCGTCGAGCGAAACAGGGCCCGCCAGGCTGAAGAGCAGCAGTATGCAGAACACGCGGCTTCCCAGCGCGAACAGATTCTCGACAGCGCGGTGGATTACGCCATTTTCTGCATGGACCTTGAGGGCCACATCACCACGTGGAACGAAGGTGCTCGTCGTACGCTTGGCTGGGCAGAGGCGGAAGTGCTGGGCAAGCCTGCTGCGATCATCTTCACACCCGAGGACCGCGCTGCCAATATCCCTGAAAAAGAACGCGACACAGCCCTGGAACAGGGGCGCAGCATGGACGAGCGCTGGCATGTGCTCAAAAGCGGACAGCGCTTCTGGGCAAGTGGCGAGCTCATGCCACTTAGGAATACATCCGGTCAGGTCGACGGGTTCATCAAGATTCTCCGTGACCGTACCGAGCAGCGGCTGGCCGCACAGGAACTGCGCGCCAGCCGCGACAGTTATCGCCTGCTGCTGGATTCCATCTCCGAGGGATTCTATTCAATCGACCAGCACGGCGTGGTTACCCTGTGCAACGTCGCTTTCGTCAGGCTGTTCGGCGCCGAAAGTGAAAAGGATATTGTCGGATGGCGCCTGGAGGAGCTGATTGATCCGGCTCATGAGGCGGCACGCCGGGCGATGGCGGACTATCCTATTTATCGCACGGCCCGCGAGGGAACGGCTGAATACGTGGCGGAGGGTGCCTTTTACCGGCGTGACGGTTCCTGCATCCCAGTGGAATATCGGGCCCAGGCTATTTTCCAGGATGGCAAACCACAGGGTGCCATCTGCACGATCGTGGATAATAGCGAGCAGGTCCGCGCCTATGATGGCTGGCGCCGGGCAATGATGATCGTTGAGCAGTCGGATGACTTCATTGGCATCGCTGCGCCGGACGGCCAGGCCTATTTTGTCAACAAGGCCGGACGTCGGATGGTCGGGCTGGCCAGTGAAGAGGCGGTCAGGCAGAGCCATGTGCTGGATTATTTCCTGCCTGAAGACCGTCTCTTTGCCGAGTCGACCATTCTCCCAACCGTTTTGAACGAGGGTAAATGGGTAGGCGAGTTTCGGTTCCGTGATCATCGCACTGGGGCCGGTATCCCGGTTCACTACTCGGTGTTTGCAACACGGGACGAACGAGGCGAGGTCATGGGGATTGCCGCCATCGCCCGGGACCTGTCCGAACAGCGGCGGACCTTACGGCGGCTGGAAGTCAGCGAGACGCGATTGAGGCAGATGACCGATTTGTCACCTGCCATCGTCTGGTTCGGCAATCCTGATGGTTCGCTCAGCTACCTGAACAGTTACTGGTACGACTACACCGGCCAGACCCCGGAAGAGGCCATGCCGATGGGCTGGGCCCAGGTTATCCACCCCGAGGATGCCCAGCGACTTCTGGATGTCTGGCTCGATGCCCGTAGCCGGGGCGTGTTCTATCAGCTTGAAGCACGGCTACGGCGCAAGGACGGGGCCTATCGCTGGTTCGATATCCGTGCGGAGGTCCTGCGTGACGAGGCTGGAAACGTCACCGGCTGGATGGGCAATAACAGTGATATCCATGACCGCAAGGAGGCCGAGGAAGCGTCCCGGCGCCTGACGGAGACCCTTGAGCAGCGGGTGGCCGAGCGTACCGCAGATCTTGACCGCATGTGGCGCCTGACCACCGACGTAATGCTGGTCGCGCGCTTCGATGGCGTCATGATGGCCGCCAACCCGGCCTGGAAGCACCTGTTGGGCTGGCAGGAAGATGAACTGCTGGGCAAGGTGCTGCTGGATTTCGTTCACCCCGACGATGTGGAAAGCACCCTGGCTGAAGTGGGCAAACTTTCCCTTGGGCATACCACACTGCGGTTCGAGAACCGCTATCGGCACAAGGATGGTAGCTACCGATGGCTTTCGTGGACCGCTGTGCCCGATGCGCGCTATATCCATGCGGTTGGCCGTGATATCGAGTCGGAAAAAGTAGCAGCAGCTGAGCTGGCTCAGGCGCAGGAGCAACTCCGCCAGAGTCAGAAAATGGAAGCGGTTGGCCAGCTCACAGGCGGTATTGCCCATGACTTCAACAACCTGTTGACCGGGATCATCGGCTCGCTCGACCTGATCCGCATGCGAATCCAACAGGGCAAATTGGCGGATCTTGACCGCTTCGCCAGCACGGCCATGTCCTCGGCCAGTCGAGCGGCCGCTCTGACGCACCGGCTACTGGCCTTTTCCCGTCGGCAGCCGCTGGTGCCCAAAGTCGTCAATGCCAATGACCTGATCACCGGTATGGATGATCTATTGCACCGCACCATGGGTGAATCGGTGCAGCTGGAAATCGTCAAGACGGGGGCGCTCTGGCTGACCCTGTGTGATCCTCATCAGCTGGAAAACGCCATCCTCAATCTGGCCATCAATGCCCGCGCTGCCATGCCGGACGGGGGCAGGCTGACCATCGAAACCAGCAACACTCATCTGGACGAGGCCTATGCGTCCCGTGACCGGGACATCAAGCCTGGCCAGTACATCTGCATCAGCGTGACCGACACCGGAACCGGGATGACTCCAGATGTTATCGCCAAGGCGTTCGACCCGTTCTTTACGACCAAGCCGCTGGGCGAGGGGACCGGGCTTGGGCTGTCGATGATCTATGGCTTTGCCCGGCAATCGGAAGGGGCAGCCAAGATCTACTCGGAGGTTGGTCGGGGTACGACCATCAAGCTGTACCTGCCGCGCTACTACGGTGAGCGCAGGGAAGAACCTCAGGTCCGGCAGCCGGTATCGTTGAGTCGGCAGTCCGAGGCCAGCGAAGTCGTGCTGGTGGTCGAAGACGAGCATGCTGTCCGCAGCCTGGTGGTAGAGGTCTTGAGTGAGTTGGGTTACTGGGTGCTGGAGGCTGTCGACGGCCCTTCTGGTCTGGAGATACTCAAGTCCGATCTGCGCATCGACCTGCTGGTAACCGACGTTGGTCTACCGGGCATCAATGGGCGGCAGATGGCTGATGCGGCCCGGGTCACGCGGCCAGACCTCAAGGTCCTGTTCATGACCGGGTATGCGGAAAATGCGGTGATTGCCAATGGTTTCCTGGAGCCAAACATGGCCATGATCACCAAGCCTTTCCCGATCGAGATGCTGGCAGCCCGCGTGCAGGACATGGTCCACCGTAGCAAGGGGGAGTGACCAGCGGAGCGGCTGGCGGATAGAGAGCATGGATGAATGGGTGCGAAGTTGCGAAAATGCGCGCCCCCGGCAGGTGCCTTAGCCTGCCGGCTCATTCGTGACAAGGAGTGTCCCATGCTTGCCAGCGTGCTTGACTACCTCAGTGGTCTGCCGGCGTTCGCTATTTATTTCATTCTCTCGCTCGTGCTTCTGGGCGCGTTTGCTTTCACTTTCAGCTGGCTTACTCCACACCGTGAGTGGCAGCTGATTCGCAACAACGTGCCAGCGGCGGCCCTGGCGTTCGGTGGTACGTTGCTGGGGTTTGTCCTGCCGTTGGCCAGCGCGATGCGGGTATCAGTCAGTGCGCTGGACTACCTACTCTGGGCCCTGATCGCAGCAGTCGCTCAGCTGGTTACATTCGTCGTGCTGCGCCTTCTCGTGCCGGGGCTGCCCCAACGGCTCAGCAATAACGAAATGGCCAGCGGTATTCTCGTGGCGACGATGTCTGTATCGATTGGCGTGCTTAATGCCGCTGCCATCAGCGGGTGAGGGCAGGGCATGAAACGCAGCCGAGCTATCCAGCTGGTACTGGTTGGAGTCACACCCCTCATGCTGGCCGGGTGTGATCAACCCAAGCCGGGTTATCTGTACCGATCCGTTGCCGAGTGCATCCGCGACGGCACCTTCACGCCCAGCCTCTGCTCCTCGGAGTATGAATCCTCCCGCGCGGTCCATCACCGCAGTGCGCCGCGTTACGCCTCCCTGGGTGAATGCGAGATCGACTTTGGCACCAATGGTTGCGAGCTGCTGGAACCCCGGTCTTCGTTCTACGTTCCGCTCATGACCGGCTTTCTGCTGGGCCAGCGCCCGCCGCGGGAGAGCGAATCGTCCTCCTCAGGCGGTGCCTCTTATGGTTATTCCAGTAGCGTCAGTGGAGGACAACGCCAGCGCGAGTACACGCGTACCTTTCCCAGCCAGCCGCTGTACCAGTCACGGGACGACCTGGCGCATTACCGCACTGCCAATAACGAGGTGGTCGGTTCACGACCGGGTATCGCTTATCTGAACAAGAGCGCCTATGCCTCCAGCGAGTCTCGGGTCGTCAGCCGGGGCGGCTTTGGTGCACGGGCAGCCTCCTACTCGTCACGGTCGAGCGGATCATGAAGCGGATCGATATGACCGAGCGCCCGGATTGGCGCGAACAGGCGGAGCAGCTTGGCTTTCTGTTCCACACCTTTGATGGCGAACCCTACTGGGATGAGCGGGCCGCGTACCAGTTCAGCCTGAAGCAGATCGAAAACGATCTGGAAGCCCCTACGGCCGAGTTGCATCAGATGTGCATGGCACTGGTCGACGAGATCGTCGGCAGCGAGGCACTGCTCTCGCGTCTGGCTGTACCGGAGTACTTCTGGGCGTGTGCGGCTGCCAGCTGGAAACGTCAGGACCGCCATCTGTATGGCCGTATGGACTTGGCTTATAGCGGTCAGGGACCGGCCAAGCTGTTCGAGCTGAATTACGACACGCCGACCTCGCTGTACGAGGCAGCCTTTTTCCAGTGGCTATGGCTGGAGCAGATGCAACAGGCGGGCAGGCTTCCCGCCGGGGCGGATCAGTACAACAGCATTCAGGAGCAGCTGATCCAGACGATTCGCGCCTTGCGACCGCATCAGCCCCTGTATCTGGCCTCGGTCAGAGAGTCGCTGGAGGATCGCGGCACGGTCGAATATCTGCGGGACTGCGCCACCCAAGCGGGTATTCAGACGCGTTATATCGCTGTAGAGGATATCGGGCTGGACAGGTCACAGGGGTTTGTGGACTTGAACGATGAATTCATCCCGTCACTGTTCAAGCTCTACCCCTGGGAGTTCATGCAGGACGAGGCGTTTGGACATTCTATTCCCAGCTCCTTTACGCAGTTCTATGAGCCGCCGTGGAAGGCGCTGCTCAGCAACAAAGGTATTCTGGCCTTGCTGTGGGAACGACATGAAGGGCATCCCAATCTGCTTCCAGCCTTTTTCGATAAAGAGGCCGGTAGTCCGGTCGCGCCAGGCTGGGTACGCAAGCCGCTGTTCTCTCGGGAGGGTGCCAACATCGAATTGCACAGTCTGGACGGCACGCGTCTGGACGTGCCGGGCCCGTACGCGGGCCCCAGCATCGTGCAGCAATGTCACCCGTTGCCTTGTTTTTCCGATAACTACCCTGTTATTGGCAGTTGGGTGGTAGGTGACACGGCCTGTGGGGTGGGTATCCGTGAGGATGCAACATTAATTACCCAAGACAGCTCGCGCTTCCTGCCCCACTTCATTCTGGATTAAATCTGTATCGAATTCATTGCGCTGTAATGAATTCGATACGACCGCTAAAAAAGCCTTGCCCATTCTGGACTCGCAAGGGCTCTGGCAGAATTCTTTCCATAGGGTGTAGCACTTTCGTTACACCGCCTTTTATTACCTCATTTTCCTGTAGGCCGCGCGTGCTCTGGCATTGCGCCATCGGTAAGGCCTTGGCATCTGCCTTGCTATGAAGGAGGTCAGCTAGTGCCCAGCTGGGTTACCCCTATTCAGGAGTCTGCAATGGTTATGCGCTTTACCGAAGAACACGAATGGCTGCGTCTGGAAGCCGATGGCACTGTAACCGTAGGCATTACAGACTATGCTCAGGATGCGCTGGGCGACTTGGTCTTCGTGCAATTGCCGGAGCTGCGCACCTACGCCAAGGGCGAAGAGGTGGCGGTACTGGAGTCGGTCAAGGCTGCCAGCAACATTGCCATGCCGATCGATGGCGAGATCCTGGAAATCAACGAAGCGCTTGGCGATGCCCCTGAGAAAGTCAATCAGGATCCTCTCGACGCCGGCTGGTTCTTCCGCATGCGTCCTGCCGATCCAGAAGCACTCGGCACGCTGCTCACCGAAGACGGCTACGCTCAATTGATCAAGGCTTGAGGAGGTGACCATGACCGATTTTCGCGACTCATTCAGCACCGCTGACGAATTCATTTCGCGCCACATCGGCCCGCGCGAGCTGGACATCGTGTCCATGCTCGACCTGCTGGGCTACGATTCGCTGGATGCCATGACAGCCAAGGTCATCCCGGATAGCATCAAGGGCACCAGCGTATTGGATTTGCCCCAGGGGCTGTCCGAAGCCGACGCCCTGGCCGAATTGCGTGGCATCGCCCGCAAGAACAAGCTGTTCAAGTCCTTTATCGGGCAGGGCTATTACAACTGCCATACCCCGGCGCCCATCCTGCGCAACCTGCTGGAAAATCCCGCCTGGTACACGGCCTATACGCCTTACCAGCCGGAAATCTCCCAGGGTCGTCTGGAGGCACTGCTGAACTTCCAGACATTGATCGGCGATCTGACCGGGCTTCCTGTAGCCAATGCGTCACTGCTGGACGAGGCCACGGCTGCCGCCGAGGCCATGACATTCTGCCGTCGTCTGTCCAAAAGCAAGGCCGAGGCCTTCTTCGTTTCCCTGCATTGCCACCCGCAGACCATCGATGTGATCCGTACCCGCGCCGAGCCGCTGGGTATTGAAATCGTAGTGGGTGTGGAAACGGACATCGACGATCACGGCCGTTTCTTTGGTGCCCTGTTCCAGTACCCGATGACCACGGGCGAAATCCGCGATTACCGTGAAGTCATCGAGGCCTTCCATCAGGCGGGTGCCCTGGTCGCCGTCGCGGCTGACCTGATGGCCCTGACATTGTTGACCCCACCCGGCGAGTTTAACGCGGATGTCGCTATCGGCACGGCCCAGCGCTTTGGCGTACCGCTCGGCTTTGGCGGCCCGCACGCTGCGTATTTTGCCACTCAGGACAAATACAAGCGTGACATGCCCGGCCGTGTGGTGGGCGTATCCATCGACCGTCATGGCAATCCGGCCTATCGGCTGGCGCTTCAGACCCGTGAGCAGCACATCCGTCGTGAGAAGGCGACGAGCAACATTTGCACAGCTCAGGTCCTGCTGGCCAACATTGCCAGCATGTATGCCGTCTACCACGGTCCGGAAGGTCTCAAGCACATCGCTACGCGCATTCATCGCCTGACTGCCCTGCTGGCGACCGGTCTGCATGCACTAGGCCATCGCACCCAGGAAACCTTTTTCGATACGCTGACGCTGGTATTTGGCGACAAAACCAATGCGATTCACGAAGCGGCCCGCGCCAAAGGCTTCAACCTACGCGTGATCCGTGACACCGACCTGGGGGTTTCGCTGGACGAGACCACCACGGTCGAAGACGTCATGGCCCTGCTGGAGCTTTTCAGCGATGGCCAGCCCGTGCCTTCCCTGGATAGCCTGCTGGACCAGGCCGAGGAGCATTTGCCGGCAACGCTGCGTCGTCAGTCCGCCTTCCTGACGCACCCTGTTTTCTCCCAGTACCGCTCCGAAACCCAGCTGATGCGCTACCTGCGCACCCTGGCGGACAAGGATCTGGCGCTGGACCGCACCATGATCCCGCTGGGCTCCTGCACCATGAAGCTCAACGCGGCCAGCGAGATGATCCCGATCACCTGGGCCGAATTTGGCAATTTGCATCCCTTCGCACCAGCCGACCAGACCGAGGGCTATGCCCAGATGACCGCGGAGCTGGAGCAGATGCTATGCGCCGCTACGGGCTACGACGCCATCTCCCTGCAACCCAACGCCGGCTCCCAGGGTGAATACGCGGGCCTGTTGGCCATTCGCGCTTATCATGAAAGCCGCGGCGATACCCAGCGCGACATCTGCCTGATCCCGTCGTCTGCCCATGGCACCAACCCGGCAACCGCCTCGATGGCCGGTATGCGTGTGGTCGTAGTGGCCTGTGACAGCCGCGGCAATGTGGATGTGGGTGATCTGCGTGCCAAGGCCCAGCAGCACGCTGCCAATCTGGCCGCGCTGATGATTACCTATCCTTCCACTCACGGCGTGTTCGAAGAGGCGATCCGCGAGATCTGCAGCATCGTTCACGAGCATGGCGGTCAGGTCTACATCGATGGCGCCAACATGAACGCCATGGTGGGCCTGTGCGCGCCAGGCAAGTTTGGCGGAGATGTGTCTCACCTGAACCTGCACAAGACCTTCTGCATCCCGCACGGTGGTGGCGGTCCGGGCGTAGGCCCGATTGGCGTGAAATCCCATCTGGCGCCGTTCATGCCGGGTCATGCCGGGCTTGAGCGCAAGGAAGGTGCAGTATCGGCGGCGCCCTACGGCAGCGCGAGTATCCTGCCCATCTCCTGGATGTACATGAAGATGATGGGCGGCGAGGGGCTTACCCGTGCCTCGCAGATTGCGATCCTGAATGCTAACTACATCGCCCGTCGTCTGGAAACCCATTACCCGGTGCTGTACTCGGGTGAAGGCGGCCTGGTGGCGCACGAGTGCATTCTCGATCTGCGTCCGCTCAAGGAAACGAGTGGCGTGACCGTGGACGATGTGGCCAAGCGCCTGATCGACTTTGGCTTCCATGCGCCTACCATGTCCTTCCCGGTAGCCGGCACGCTGATGATCGAGCCGACCGAGAGCGAGTCCAAGGCCGAGCTGGATCGCTTCTGCGACGCCATGATCGCCATTCGCGAAGAGATTCGTGCCATCGAGGCCGGTACGCTGGATGCCAATGACAATCCGCTCAAGAACGCGCCGCATACCGCACGCGAGCTGACCGGCGAATGGACGCATCCCTACAGCCGCGAACAGGCGGTGTACCCGTTGCCATCGCTGGTGAACGGCAAGTACTTCCCGCCCGTGGCGCGTATCGACAACGTATACGGTGACCGCAACCTGATCTGCTCCTGCCCGCCGATCGAGGCGTATCAGGACGCGTGATCCGCAGCGGATGCGTATCACCTTGCCCATCTCCTCCTGCCTATTCCGCAGAAGGAGATGGAGCGCCGTGATGCCTGTCAACTGGCCGGGTACATGGTCTCAACGCGGTTTCACCGTTACGGCTTTTACGGCTTTACTGTAAGGCACGTCCATGCTTGGCGCGGTGTGCCGTTAGCCATGCCTGACCGGCCCTTTTGCTCGCGTTGGACGCGACTGCACGACTCATGAAGGAGTCCCCATGACCGAATCACTGCTCAAAACCCCACTCCATGCCCTGCACCTTGAACTGGGCGCACGCATGGTGCCATTCGCCGGTTATGACATGCCGGTGCAATACCCCCTTGGCGTACTTAAAGAGCACCAGCACACCCGCGCCCAAGCCGGATTGTTCGACGTTTCCCACATGGGCCAGATCCTGCTGACGGGCGACAGTACCGCCGCCGCGCTGGAAGGGCTCGTTCCGGTCGATATCGTAGGCCTGCCGGTAGGCATGCAGCGGTACGCCTTGTTCACCAACGAGCAGGGCGGCATTCTCGACGACCTCATGGTCGCGAACCTGGGCGATTGCCTGTATCTGGTCGTGAATGCCGCGTGCAAGCATCAGGATCTGGCGCACCTCAAAGAGCACATCGGCTCGCGCTGCCATGTCGAGCCCCTGTTCGAAGAGCGGGCGCTCCTGGCCTTGCAGGGACCGGCAGCCGTGACCGTGCTGGCGCGACTGGCGCCGCAGGTGTCCGGCATGACGTTCATGAACATTGCCCGCGTCACGCTGCTGGATTACGACTGCATCGTCAGCCGCAGCGGGTATACCGGTGAAGACGGCTTTGAAATTTCCGTGCCGGTAGAAGGCGCCGAAGCGTTGGCCCGGGCCCTACTGGCCGAGCCGGAAGTACAAGCCATTGGCCTGGGCGCGCGTGACTCCCTGCGTCTGGAGGCAGGCCTGTGCCTGTACGGCCATGATATGGATACGCAGACAACGCCGGTTGAAGCCAGTCTGGTCTGGGCGCTATCCAAGCCGCGTCGTGCAGACGGTGCGAGGGCCGGTGGTTTTCCTGGCGCCGAGACCATCTTTGCCCAGCAACAGAATGGTGTGGCGCGTAAGCGTGTCGGTCTGCTGGTGCAGGAGCGGGTGCCGGTCCGTGAGGGTGCGGAACTGGTGGACGCAAACGGTGCGGTGATCGGAAGGGTGACCAGTGGCGGCTTTGGCCCAACCCTGGGTGCGCCGGTTGCGATGGGTTATGTCGACAGCGCCTATGCAGCGCTGGACACCGAGCTGTTTGCCATGGTGCGCGACAAACCGGTTGCCGTTAAGGTCGCCAGGATGCCTTTCGTACCGCAGCGCTATTACCGAGGATAAGCCTTCCGGTTGTGGCGTTCAGAAAGGCAGGTACAAAAAAGCCGTGCGCGGTCAAACCGGCACGGCTTTCTTACATCCATTGCTTCAGCGATTCAGCAGTTTACGACGGCCATCGGGCCAAACTTCCCACAACTGATCGTTGATCCGCTGGACCTGACTGGTCACGCGGTTGCGCTGTACATCGATAGAGGCCTGGATCGACTGGCTGACAGAACGATCGGCTTGCTGATAGCCCACCCCTTGCATGGCAGGCTGACCCAAAGTGTACTCTCTCATACGCATGTCCTGCTCGTTAAGGGATTGACCGGCGCGCATAGTACGCGCTGTCGCTAGAGACAGGCTAGAGAGGGATTTGCTCACACCGTTAGTCAGAAGCGTGATCGGCAAAGCAAATCAGGCCTTATTAATTCGCTTCGTCATAGGTTTCCACCCTGAACAGGTACGCGACAGCAGCAACGATGACGCAAAACTACCCCCTTATAGGAGCGCTGGGGCTGGGCTGGTAAGGGTACTGCGCTACGCTCAATTGCGGCAGGGCAATGATAAGCGCAGCGCAGAAAAGGTCGATCGGCTTATAGCTTGATCCAGGTCGCTTTAATCTCGGTGTACTTGTCGAAGGCATGCAACGATTTGTCCCGCCCATTGCCCGACTGCTTGAAGCCACCGAAGGGAGCTGTCATGTCACCACCATCATATTGGTTGACCCATACGCTGCCGGCCCGTAGCGCCTTGGCTGACAGATGCGCCTTGGAGATGTCACGCGTCCAGACCGCCGCGGCCAATCCGTACTGGGTGTCGTTGGCGATCTTGATCGCTTCCTCAGCTGTGTCAAAGGTAATGACAGACAATACCGGTCCGAAGATTTCTTCCTGAGCGATCTTCATGGCATTGGAAACGCCATCAAAAATGGTCGGCTCAACGTACACGCCACCGGTTTCCTCCAGGATGCGCTTGCCCCCAGCTACCAGCTGCGCACCGTCAGCGTGACCGGCTTCGATGTAGCCGAGCACGGTATTGAGCTGCTGCGTATCCACCAGGGCGCCGACATTGGTTTCCGGGTCCAGCGGGTGGCCCGGTTTCCAGGTTTTCAACGCCTCGATCACCAACGGCAAGAACTGATCCTTGATCGAGCGTTCGACCAGCAGGCGTGATCCGGCTGTACAGACTTCGCCCTGGTTGAAGGCGATGCCACTGGCTGCTGCCTTGGCGGCTTCCTCCAGGTCTGGTGCATCGGCAAATACGATGTTCGGGCTCTTGCCGCCTGCTTCCAGCCAGACGCGCTTCATGTTGGATTCGCCCGCGTAGATCATCAGCTGCTTAGCGGTGCGGGTCGACCCGGTGAACACAAGGGTGTCTACGTCCATGTGCAGGCCCAGCGCCTTGCCTACGGTATGACCATAGCCTGGCAGCACGTTGAGTACGCCCGCCGGAATGCCGGCCTCGATGGCCAGCTGGGCAATACGGATAGCGGTCAGCGGGGACTTCTCGGAAGGCTTGAGCACGACCGAGTTACCGGTCGCTAGGGCCGGGCCGAGCTTCCAGCAGGCCATCATCAGCGGGAAGTTCCACGGCACGATAGCGGCAACGACACCCACCGGCTCACGCGTAACGAGGCCCAGCTCGTCGTGGGCAGTGGCTGCGACTTCATCGTAGATCTTGTCGATGGCCTCGCCATTCCAGCGCAGGGCGCGGGCGGAGAGTGGAATATCGATGTGATAGGAGTCGCTGATGGGCTTGCCCATATCCAGCGTTTCCAGAAGGCCAAGCTCTGCAGCGTGCTGCTCGAGCAGATCGGCGAAACGGATGATGATCGCTTTGCGCTTGACGGGCGCCATGCGCGACCAGACGCCGGATTCGAACGTGGCACGGGCGCTGGCAACTGCCCGGTCGGCGTCGGCAACATCACAGCTTGCTACCTTGGCCAGAAAGCGGCCGTCGACGGGGCTGATGCAGTCAAAGGTCTCACCGGAGGCGGCATCACAGTATTCGCCCTGGATGAAGGCGCGGCCTTCAATGGTCAGGCTCTGGAAGCGCTGCTCCCATTCGGCGCGGGTTGGCGTGCTCATGCTGGTTTCCTCTCAAACAGGGTAGAAGAGGCGGTGGCCGTGAAGCCTGGCGCATCCGCAAAGCTGTCAGCCACCCTAAACCAGCCCAAGGGTGTTAGCAATATTTAACAAAGCCTTTGTTACAAGGCTGATATGTTCAAATTATTGAACACTTTTGAGCTTAGCGTGTGGCCTCTAGTGTGACCTCGAAGATCAGCGGCGAATAGGGCGGGATCAAATCACCGGCGCCTTCATCGCCATAGGCCTGTGACGAGGGCACCACGATGCGCCATTGCGACCCAACCGGCATCTGGGTCAGGGCTGTGCGCCAGCCGGGAATGACGCTGGACAGCTTGAACCATTGAGGAGTCTGCTGTTCATCGAAAGTGCTGCCATCAGGCAGTTTACCGATATAGCGGACCTGCACCTGGCCATCGGCTTTGGGTTGCGGCCCGGTGCCCTGGCGGATAACGGTTACCAGCACGCCGCCTGGCAATTCCTTCACACCATAACGGGTCTTCTCATTGACCAGAAAGCGGGTTTCCGCCTGCCTGGCGGCTTCCACATTGCTGGATTCCTCCTGCTGGTCGATCGCTTCCTCATGTTGGGCTACCAGCTCATCGATCTTTTTCTGATCCATTGCCAGCGGCTCGCCCTTGTAGGACTGATTCAGGCCTTTGATCAGGTCGTCGATTTGCAAGTCCGGCAACTCGCTTTTCAAGCGGTTGCCGATTTCGGTCCCCAGGCTATAGGCCAGCTCGTCCTTGACCTTGTCCTCGGCGTGCGCCGCCAGAGGAAGGAGCAGACACAGGCTTAACAGCGAAAGGCGTAACATCTACAACATCCTCATGCATGAAGAGCGGCCTGGATAAGCGTATCCAGAGCGCCAGGTTCAGCCGTACCCGCCGGACCGGCCAGTGCGGTCAGCCAGCCAGCCGGGTCAGGCTGGGAATTAAGGGGCCAGCCTACACTGGCCTGCTCCAGTCGTGTAAGCAGTTCGTGCTCGGCGTCCAGCTCCAATTGTTTCAAGCGTTCACGCAGCGCGGCGAGTGCAGTATCGGTTTGCGCGGCTGGCTTCCAGTAAGTGCGTAGCACGCGCAGGGGCTCCACAACAGTCGCCCGCCAGGGGGCCGCCACGATCTCCAATAGCCGCTGGCGCTCAATCATTGGTGCCACGCCTCGGTTGCCCAGCCAGGCACCGGTCAGCAGCAGGCAGACATCCGCGCCGGCGCTCTGTAATGTCAGGCAGGCCTGGGTGACATCGGGTCTGGCATACAGCGCAAGTGCATAGGGCCAGAGCATTTTTTCCATGATAAGAGTCCTGTAGGCAAGGCGGTCCTGTTGACGATGGGCATGACGGTCAGCGAAGAGTGCTTGCCAGCGGGCGCGAAACCGCCTTTACTCGCCAGTTTCCAAAGGCACCGGTGCTGTCCGGCTCGCCTCACTAGGTCAATAGGCTCTACACTCGCCGCCATGATTCGAATACATAACCTTACCTTACAACGTGGCCCACAGCGTTTGCTGGAAGGTGCCGAACTGACGCTGCACCCAGGCCAGAAGGCCGGTCTTGTGGGTGCCAACGGAGCGGGCAAGTCCAGTCTCTTCGCCCTGCTGCGGGGGCAGCTCGTGCCGGATGCCGGTGATTGCCAGCTACCGGCGGCCTGGCGAATTGCCCACATGCGCCAGGAGGTCGATACCCTCGATCGGCTGGCGGTCGACTATGTCCTGGATGGGGATGTTCACCTGCGTGATATTCAGACCGGGCTGGTAGCGGCAGAAGCCGCGCATGACGGCAATGCCCTGGCGCGCCTGCATGCCGAGCTGGAAGCAGCCGATGGGTATACCGCAGACGCCCGGGCCCGCAAACTGCTGGCTGGGCTTGGTTTCATGCCGGAGCAGATGGAGCGCCGTGTAGGCGACTTCTCAGGCGGCTGGCGGATGCGTCTGAACCTTGCACAGGCACTGATGTGTCCTTCCGACCTGCTGCTGCTCGATGAGCCCACCAACCACCTTGATCTCGACGCCATCCTTTGGCTGGAAGACTGGCTCAAGGGCTATCCCGGTACGTTGCTGCTGATCTCCCACGATCGCGACTTCCTCGATGCCGTGGTCGATCAGATCGTTCACCTCGAACAGCAAAAGCTGACGCTTTACCGCGGCGGTTACTCTGCCTTCGAGCGTACCCGTGTCGAGCGGCTGGCCCAACAGCAGCAAGCGTACGAGAAGCAGCAGGCGCAGCGCGCGCACATGGAAAAATTCATTGCGCGCTTCAAGGCGCAGGCTACCAAGGCACGCCAGGCCCAGAGCCGGATCAAGGCCCTGGAGCGGCTGGAAGAATTGGCGCCTGCCCATGTGGATTCGCCGTTCGATTTCAGTTTTCGTGAGTCCGACAAGCTGTCCAATCCGCTGCTGGACCTGAGCGAAGGCCGTCTCGGCTATGGCGACAAGACCATTCTGCACCCGGTCAAGCTGCAACTGGCGCCCGGTGCCCGTATTGGTCTGCTGGGACCGAACGGGGCGGGTAAGTCCACTCTGATCAAGACCCTGGCTGGCGAACTGCAACCGCTGGGCGGCCGCCTGACCTGCGGTGAGAATCTGGCCATCGGCTATTTTGCCCAGCATCAGCTGGACTCGCTTGACCCCAAGGCCAGCCCGCTGTTGCACCTGCAGCGTATCGCGCCGGGTGAGCGTGAGCAGACGCTACGGGATTTCCTCGGAGGATTCGACTTCCGTGGCAATCGCTGCGATGAGGCTGTCCTGAATTTTTCCGGTGGTGAAAAGGCGCGTCTGGCCCTGGCCCTGATTGCCTGGCAAAAGCCCAACCTTCTGTTGCTCGACGAACCGACCAACCACCTGGACCTCGATATGCGCCTGGCGCTGACCATGGCCCTGCAGGAATTCTCCGGCGCGGTGCTGGTGGTCTCCCACGACCGTCATCTGCTCAAGAGCACGACGGATGAGTTTCTCTTGGTCGCCGATGGTCGCGTACAGGCCTTTGACGGCGACCTGGACGATTATGCCCGTTGGCTCGTGGAGTTTCGCGCCCGCCAGCAACCTGTGTCTGCCCCGGATGCCAATGCCGACAAGGTCGACAAGCGAGCCCAGCGCCAGGCAGCGGCTGCGCTGCGCCAGCAGCTCGCCCCGCTCAAGCGCGAGGCAGACAAGCTCGAAAAGGAGCTGGGCAAGGTCCAGGAAAAGCTAGCTGCACTCGAAACACGTCTGGGCGACAGTGGTCTGTATGAAGCATCACGTAAAGAGGAGCTTCGAGTGGCCTTGGCGGAACAGGCACAACTGAAATCACGCGAGAGCGAACTGGAAGAAGGCTGGCTGGAAGCCCTCGAGCGGCTGGAAAGTCTGCAGCTGGAACTGGAGAACGCCTCGTGATCGAAGAACTTCATTCTCTTATTCCGGCAGGTTGGGAGCGCGGCGTCATTCTGGGCGTGCAGGTCCTGGCTATCCTGCTTGCCGGGTATATCCTGCAACGCTTCATCGCACGGGCCATTACCCGCATCGGCGAGCGTTATCACTTGCCGCCGCAGTTCGTACTTGTCATGCGGGGCTTGCTGCGCTGGCTGATCATGGGCAGTGCACTGCTCATGGTTCTAGAACGCTTCGGTGTGTCCGGCTCGGTTCTCTGGGCGGCACTTTCCGGCTTTATCGCGGTGGCTGCAGTTGCGTTCTTTGCCATCTGGAGCGTCCTGTCCAACCTGTTCTGCGCGCTGCTCATCTTTACGGTAGGGCCGTTCCGGCTGGGCGATCGGGTCGAGATCATCGATGCGGCGGACAAGCCCGGCGTGAAAGGACGTGTCGTGGCGATCAACATGCTGTATACCACGCTGGAAGACATGACCGAAGGCGTCAACAGTGAGGAAGCTGCGCTGTTGCAGATTCCCAATTCGCTGTTTTTCCAGAAGGCTGTTCGCCGCTGGCGTGGTACAGACGTACCCTTCACCTTCCTGGATCGCTGATAAAAGGAGTTCCCTATGGCGCTGCATACATGGCTGGCCTTTCTGCTAGCTTGCTGGGTGATCAGTCTTTCCCCTGGCGCAGGCGCCATTGCTTCCATGTCGGCGGGGTTGCGTCATGGTTTCTGGCATGGTTACTGGAACGCTATTGGCTTGCAATTGGGGCTTGCGTTGCAGATTGCCATTGTCGCCGCCGGGGTAGGGGCTCTGCTCGCAACCTCGCAACTAGCGTTCGCGGTAATCAAATGGTTCGGCGTGCTGTACCTGGTCTACCTCGCCATCCGGCAGTGGAAAGCCGCGCCCATGGACTTTTCCAACGCACCCAAACCCGGCGCTACCGCCAGCGCCTCTTCGCTAGTCTTTCGTGGTTTCCTGGTGAATGCCAGCAATCCCAAGGCCGTTGTGTTCATGCTGGCGGTATTGCCTCAGTTCATCAATCCCAGTCAGCCGCTGCTGGCTCAGTACCTGATCATTGGCGCTACCATGGTCACGGTCGACCTGATCGTTATGGCCGGGTATACCGGTCTTGCCGCCAGGGTGCTGCGCGTATTGCGCACGCCACGTCAGCAGCGGCTCACCAACCGCGTCTTCTCTGGATTATTCATGGGCGCTGCCGGGCTGCTGGCCACGGTTCGGCAAGCTGTTAGCTGAGTCTGATACACCGCTAATCCTTTCATGCCAGCCGATCCGCTTGCCAGAGCGGATCGGCTGCCCGTGCCCGGCTATTGCCACCTCTCTGCGCGTCTTCGTGCCACAACCGTCTTGCACAAAAACCTGAAAACAGGGACCTGACAGGCTTGTAACAAAGCATTACAAGTAGAACACTATGGCTAATGCCATCCATTCTTGTTTGGAATCCGTTCATGTTTAAGCTGTACCGGCTGTTTGCTGTACTGTTGTTGCCCCTGCTTGCTTCATTCAGTCCGGCCGTGCAGGCCGAGCCCGCGGATGAGGCCGCCCACGCCTTGCATATCTTGGGCTACCTTGGCGCGGATTATCCCGCCACGGTGAGTAAGGGCGCCGTTATCAAGGAAGCGGAATACCGCGATCAGCTGGATCTCCTGCATACCTTGCAAAGTCTGATCGAAGGTCTGCCGGCGCGTCCTGAACGGACCGAGTTGGAGCAGGGCGTCACCCACCTGCGCGAGGCCATCACGCAAAAGGCCGACGGCGATGCGGTCGGACAGGAGGCGAGGGCGTTAGCCGCTCGACTGGCTCAGCTGTACCACGTGACGCAGGCGCCGGCCATTACTCCGGATCCAACCCGTGGCGCACCGCTTTACGCCCAGCAGTGCGGGGTTTGTCATGGTAACACCGGGGCGGGCGACGGCCCGGCCGGCATCGGTCTGGAACCCCCTCCCGGCGATCTGCGCGATCCGGCGCGAATGGATCACCTGAGCCTCTACGATATCTACAACACTGTCACGCGGGGCATCGACGGCACGGACATGCCTTCCTTTGCCAATCAACTCGATGAGCGTCAGCGCTGGGATGTGGCGTCCTACATTGCAAGCTTTAGTGCCGATCCGACGAACGCGGGTGCGGCCTCGTTCGATCTGGCGCAGCTGGCGGGCCGCACACCTGCCGAAGTGGCCGCCGCACAAGGAGATGAGGTTGCGGCCGCGTTCCGTGCCCAGCGTGCCAAACCGCCTGTACAGCAACGCGGCCCTGCCCAGCTGATCGATTACACCCGGGCAACTCTGGATAAAAGTCTGGCGGTCTATCGCGAAGGCGAACATGACCAGGCTTATGACCTATCGGTGGCAGCCTATCTGGAAGGATTCGAACTGGTGGAAAGCGCCCTGGATAACCTGGACGCGACCCTGCGCAAGGACACCGAAAAAGCGCTCATGGCTTATCGGCAGTCCTTACAGGATGGCCTTGCCGTGGAGGAAGCCCAGGCTCGCCTGGACATAGCCAAGACGAAACTGGCAGCAGCCAGCGACTTGTTGAGCGGCGGTGGCATGTCCACCTCGCTGAGCTTTTTCGCCAGCCTTCTGATCCTTGTCCGTGAAGGTCTGGAAGCCATTCTGGTATTGGCCGCCGTGCTGGCCTTCCTGCGCAAGACCGGCCAGCAGTCCGCTATCCGTAGCGTGAACATCGGCTGGGGCCTGGCCATGCTGGCTGGTGTCGCTACCTGGGCGGTGGCAGCGTATGCGCTCAATATCAGTGGTGCCCAGCGGGAATTGATGGAAGGCATTACCGGCCTGTTCGCCAGCGTGGTGCTGCTGTGGGTCGGCGTCTGGATGCATGATCGCCGCAACGCCGCCGCTTGGCAGGACTACATCAAGAGCAGCCTCGTGGGTGGCGGTGGTCGTTTCGGCTTTGCCGTGCTGGCGTTCTTTTCGGTCTATCGCGAGCTGTTCGAAGTCATCCTGTTCTACGAGACCCTGTGGCTACAGGCCGGTCCGGCAGGTCATGCGGCGGTACTGGGCGGTGCGATTACCGCGGTTGTCCTGCTGGTAGGGCTTGCCTGGATCATCCTGCGAGGCTCCATGCGTCTGCCGCTAGGCCTGTTCTTCAGCGCCAATGCCGTCCTGTTGTGTCTGTTGTCGGTGATTTTCGCCGGGCATGGCGTGGCAGCTCTGCAGGAAGCCGGTGTGATCGGCACCCGTCCGGTACCGTTCTTTGATTTCGACTGGCTGGGTATCCACGCCGATGCCTACACCTTGACCGCCCAGGGCATCGCGATCGTGGCCATTGCGCTACTCTATGCCCGCAGCCGCTATGCCGAACGCCGTCGTGAGGTGTCAGGCGGCTCTGTCGGAAACGCGTAAGAGGTTTACATGCATATCTGGATCGACGCGGACGCCTGTCCGCGGGCTGCCAAAGAGCTGGTCTTCAAGTTTGCCCTGAAGCGCAAGCTCAACGTGATCATGGTGGCCGGGCAACCACAAATCAAACCGCCGTATGCCTGCGTGCGGTTGATCATTGTGGAAAGCGGGATGGATGCGGCAGACGACTACTTGGTCGAGCAGGCCCAACCGGGTGATCTGGTCATCTGCAGCGACGTGCCGCTGGCGGATCGGTTGGTGAAAAAGGGCGTGGATGTGCTCGACCCGCGCGGTAAGGAGTTCGATACCCGTAACATGGGCGAGCGTCTGGCGGTGCGTAACCTGATGACGGACCTGCGCGATCAAGGCCAGATGGGCGGCGGTCAGCCGCCCTATGGGGAAAAGGAAAAGCAGGCCTTTGCCAATTCGCTCGACCGCCTGCTTACTCGGTTGACCCGCTCGGCGTAGAGCCTGCTCAGGCAGGCTCTACGCTCTGCTCCTGCTCAGCTCTTGCCAGCCAGACTTGCAGCTGCGGCAGTGACAAGGGCTTACTGAAGAAATAACCCTGGATGAAGTCGCACTGATTTTCCCTGAGGAAAGTCAGCTGCTCCAGGGTCTCCACACCTTCGGCCACAACTCTGAGCTGCAGTTTGTGCGCCATGGCAATAATCGCGGCAGTAATCTCCATATCGGTCTGCTGATTAGGAATATCACGCACAAACGAGCGATCAACCTTGAGCGTATCGACCTTGAGCTTGCTCAGGTACGCCAGGGAGGAATAGCCACTGCCAAAGTCATCGATCGAAACCTTTACGCCAAGCGCTCGAATTCGTTCTAACAACTCAATCGCCAGGTTGAGGTTATGCATCAGAGCATTTTCAGTCAGCTCGAGCGTTAACGCCTCAGGCGGCAGCTCGGCTTCGCTGAGCGCTTCTTCCACGCGCTTGGGAAGGGTCCGATCGGTAAGGTTTAAAGGCGAGCAGTTTACTGCTACCCGTAGCTCGCCGTAGCCTAGGTCGCGTAGGGTTTTCAGGTCTCGACAGGCACGCCGCATGACCCAATGATCCAGCTCACCAATTTGCCCGCTCAGCTCTGCTACATGGACAAAGCGGTCAGGCCTGATGGGACCAAGCGTCGGATGATTCCAGCGAACCAATGCCTCCAGGCTGGCGGTAGTCCGCGCATCACTGGTAACAATAGGCTGGTAATGTACTTCCAGCGTGCCTTCAGTAATGGCCTGACGCAGTTCCTGCTCCAAGTGAAGCGTTTCCTCCGCCTGGGTCTGCAATTCCGGAGCAAAATGCAGGAAGCGATTACGCCCGTTGCGCTTGCACTGCCCCAAGGCGAGGCCTGCATTGCGCAGCAGTTCATTGGCGGAGCGGCCATCCTTGGGATAGTGGGCAATGCCGATGCTCAGCGTCATGCCTATCTGCTGTCCGCTCAGGTTGAAGGGCGGACGAAGCTGCTCCAACAGCCGCATGGCAAGGTGTTCACTGTGCTCAGGCTGTGCCTCAGGAACCAGGACTAGAAACTCGTTACCCTGACGAGCGACGTGGACGGTGCTATCAAGCACGGCCGTGATGCGTTGGGCAACCTGGGTAAGCAGATCGTCGCCCACGTTGTAGCCCAGGCTGTCATTGATTCGCTTGAAGTGATCCAGATCCAGATTGAGCAGGGCAAGGCCTTCTTCAGGGATGGCCTTGTTGATGATGCGCGCCAGTGTCTGAGTAAAGCTGTAATCGTTCAGAAGCTGGGTAAGCGGATCGAGCAACGTAACCTGACTCAGCGCCGTCGACATCTCTTCCAGGCGTACGCTCTGCTCATGAAAGCGGTGTTCCAGACGAGTAGCTGTCAGGCCTGCACAGATCACGACCAAGGTCAGAAATGCAATGATGGTCCCTAAAAGCCCATGATGGGCATCATGGGCCATCATCATGACCGGCGTATCTTCCGGGACCACTAGCGTTAGTGCGGCCATGCCAGTGAAGTGCATAGACACGATCGCACCGCCCAGAATCAGGCTACCCAGGATCATGAGCAATTGGGTATGGCGACCGGCTTGGTTACGGACGTAAAACGCCATGATCAGTGCCGCCAGAGACGCCAGGATAGCCACCAGGATTGAGGCCAGGAACAGGAACGGGTTGTACACCTGGACACCAACGGAATTGATTGCGGACATTCCGGTGTAGTGCATGGCGGCAATGCCGCAGCCCGCTGCGACCGATGCTGCCAGGTATTCCCAAGTAGCAAGCCGCTCACGGCTGATAAGCCACATGACAACGCAGGACACGGCAACGGCGATGCCTAATGACAGCAATGTCATGCTGTAGCCGTACTGCATGCTGACCGGCGAGGCATAGGACAGCATTGCAATAAAGTGCATTGACCAGATACCACTGCCCAGCGCCAGGCCACCTACACCACACCAGAGCAGACGGTTCTTACTCAAGGCGGCCGACGAGGCGCGTCTGGCCATGTAAAGCGCGGTATAGCCAGCCGCTGTTGCCACCAGATAGGACAGCAGAACCAGAACGAAATGATGATGGTCGGAACCGACCGGTACGAAGCCGTCAGGCAGGGATGTGGCAAGCAACATTATTACAGACTCGAAAGGACATCCTACTGCATCGATATATTCGATATCGCCACGGCAAGGCTACTGAATACGTTGGTAATGGCCTTATCGGCCGCCCGTCGGCCAAGCTTGAGGATGACCGACAGGTAGAGATGGGAAAAGAAAGAAAACTATTTTTTCGGAGCGCGTATCCGGCGCCACAGCCAGAGTACCACGCCCAGAACCAGCAGGGCGCCGAGCACCATCAGTTCGTAGCGCTTGAGATTGCCCAAGGCCCCTTCGAGCACTGCTCCAAAGTGATAGGCCGCCAATCCCAGGACAGTAGCCCAGACAATGGCACCGATACCATTGAGCAGCAGGTAGCGCGCCGGAGGATAGCCCGACATGCCAATGGCCACCGGCATTACCGTTCTCAGGCCGTAGACGAAGCGAAAGCTGAGCACCCATAGATCGGGATGACGGCGAATATGATCCAGCGCCTTGTCTCCCATGGCTTCCCAGCGAGGCTTTCGCTTGAGCAGCTTGCGACCGTGACGGCGACCCAGGAAATACCAGAGCTGGTCGCCTGCATAACTTCCCATGAAGGCCACCATGATGACCGTCTGGATGTTCATGTACTCGCGGAAGGCTAGAAAACCTGCCAGAACCAGAATGGTTTCACCCTCGAAGAACGTGCCGAGGAAAAGGGCGAAATAACCGAAATCATGGAGGAATTGTTGCAGCATCGTCACGACAACAGGGCGAAATGAAGGCGCAGCCTAACTCGGTTAGCCGCCGGAAGGAAGCTATCGCTTCGTCTAACCCTTTTTAAAAACAGGGGATTTGCATAGCGATGTGCCAAGCCGAAGCTAGGGGTCGTCTGCCTTAAACAGGGTTGATAGACATGCCTTATTGTCATCAGTTGTTACCATTCGGTCATGATAGTGACTTATAACTCATCACAATGACTCTGCTTGAGTCCGGGAGTACACCGTGAGTTTCACTTCAGTAAGCCGTTCCTTTCCATTCACGCGGATGCGCCGCCAGCGCCGGGATGACTTTTCCCGCCGTTTGATGCGTGAGCACACGCTGACCGTAGACGACCTGATCCTGCCGATGTTCGTGCTCGACGGCGAAAATCGCCGTGAAAGCGTGCCCTCCATGTTGGGCGTCGAGCGTCTATCCATCGATCTTCTACTGGAAGAAGCGGCTGAGCTTGTAGCATTAGGCATTCCTGCCGTCGCTCTGTTCCCCGTCACACCGCCTGAGAAGAAATCTCTCGATGGTGCCGAGGCTTACAACCCTGACGGTATCGCCCAGCGTGCCACGCGTGCGCTCCGTGAACACTTTCCGGAGCTGGGCGTGATTACCGACGTTGCGCTCGATCCGTTTACCACCCACGGACAGGATGGCATTCTCGATGAGAAGGGCTATGTGCTGAATGACATATCCGTCGAGGTGCTGGTCAGGCAGGCGCTGTCCCATGCGGCCGCAGGTGCCCAGGTCGTTGCGCCGTCGGACATGATGGATGGCCGAGTAGGAGCCATTCGCACGGCCTTGGAAGATGCGGGTTATCACAACGTGCAGATCATGGCCTACTCGGCCAAGTATGCGAGCGCCTATTATGGGCCTTTCCGGGATGCGGTCGGCTCGGCTGCCAATCTGGGCAAAGGCAACAAGGCGACCTACCAGATGGATCCGGCCAACAGTGACGAGGCCTTGCAGGAAGTGGCGGGCGATCTGGCCGAAGGGGCCGATTCCGTCATGGTCAAGCCGGGCATGCCTTACCTGGACATCGTGCGCCGGGTGAAGGACGAGTTCCGTGTTCCGACCTTTGTGTATCAGGTCAGCGGCGAATACGCCATGCACATGGCCGCAATCCAGAACGGCTGGCTATCCGAGGCGGTGATTCTGGAGTCTCTGCTCGCTTTCAAACGTGCCGGCGCTGATGGCATTCTGACTTACTTTGCCAAACGCGCTGCCCAACAATTACGTCAGGAGCGTTAACGCTCCCAAGGAGCTGCCATGAACAGCCAAGGACTCATTGATACTACTGCGCGCACCGAGGAGGCTGCATTGACCGACGCTACGCCCACCGTTGAAACCACGCCTGCGGTCGCGGTGCCAGAAGCACCGGCCGTGCCGGCCTTAAGTGTTGACGACAGCAGCCTGTATATTCATCGGGAACTGTCTCAGCTGCAATTCAACATCCGGGTGCTCGAACAGGCCCTTGATGAGTCCTATCCGCTGCTTGAGCGGCTCAAGTTCCTGCTGATCTTTTCCAGCAACCTGGACGAGTTTTTCGAGATTCGTGTCGCGGGTCTGAAAAAACAGGTCGCCTTTGCCCGCGAGCAGGCCGGTGCCGACGGCTTGCTGCCGCATCAGGCCCTGGCCCGTATCAGCGACATCGTGCATGAGCAGGTGGCACGCCAGTACACCATTCTCAACGATGTGCTGTTGCCGGAGCTGTCCAAGCACCAGATCAGCTTCATTCGTCGCCGCAACTGGGACCTGAAGATCAAGGGCTGGGTACGCAAGTTCTTCCGTGACGAGATCGCCCCGATTATCACACCCATCGGGCTTGATCCCACACACCCGTTCCCGCTCCTGGTCAATAAGAGCCTCAACTTCATCGTTGAGCTGGAAGGGATGGACGCCTTTGGCCGCGACTCGGGTCTGGCCATCATTCCGGCGCCGCGTTCGCTGCCGCGTATCATCAGCGTGCCCGAAGAGATTGGCGGCCCGGGCGACAATTACGTTTTCCTCTCTTCGATGATCCATGCCCATGCCGACGACCTGTTCCCCGGCATGAAGGTAAAGGGCTGCTTCCAGTTCCGTCTGACCCGTAACGCCGACCTGTCGGTGGACGCCGAAGATGTAGACGACCTGGCCCGTGCACTGCGAGGCGAGCTGTTCTCCCGCCGCTACGGGGATGCGGTACGCCTGGAGGTGGTCGAAAGCTGCCCGAAAAACCTTACAGACTATCTGCTCAAGCAGTTCAATCTAGCTGAAAGCGAGCTCTAC
The DNA here is from genome assembly GCF_003691465.1 of Pseudomonas sp. LTJR-52. NCBI lineage: Bacteria > Pseudomonadati > Pseudomonadota > Gammaproteobacteria > Pseudomonadales > Pseudomonadaceae > Pseudomonas > Pseudomonas sp. LTJR-52. The sequence goes on along the minus strand of NZ_CP033105.1, from coordinate 50,273 downwards.
AAGGTCAACGGCCCGGTAAACCTGACGCGCTTGTTCAGCGTGACGGGACTCGACAGCCACCCCGAGCTGCAGAACGCCCCGCTGACGCCCAGCATTCCCAAGCTACTTCAGAAGAAGGAAAACCTCTTCAATGTACTGGGCAAGATCGATGTGCTGCTAATGCACCCGTTCGAGTCCTTTACGCCTGTGGTTGACCTGCTGCGCCAGGCCGCCAAGGACCCCAGCGTTCTGGCCATCAAGCAGACCCTGTACCGCAGCGGCGCCAACTCGGAAATCGTCGATGCGCTGGTAGAAGCGGCACGCAGCGGCAAGGAAGTCACGGCGGTTATCGAATTGCGTGCGCGTTTCGACGAGGAATCCAACCTGCAACTGGCGAGCCGTCTCCAGCAGGCAGGGGCCGTGGTGATCTATGGGGTGGTCGGCTTCAAGACTCACGCCAAGATGATGCTCATCCTGCGCCGTGAAAATGGTGAGTTGCGGCGTTATGCGCACTTGGGCACCGGTAACTACCATGCCGGCAACGCCAAGCTGTACACCGACTACAGCCTGCTGACGGCCGACATAGCCCTGACCGAAGACGTTCACAAGCTGTTCAACCAGTTGATCGGCATGGGCAAGACGCTGCGCATGAAAAAGCTCCTGCATGCGCCGTTTACGCTCAAGAAGAACCTGCTGGAAATGATCAACCGTGAGGCCGCTGCAGCCGCCGAGGGTCGCCCCGCGCACATCATGGCCAAGGTCAACGGTCTGACCGATCCCAAGGTCATCCGAGCGCTGTACAAGGCAAGCCAGGCGGGTGTGAAGATCGACCTGGTCGTTCGCGGCATGTGCTGTCTGCGTCCGGGCGTACCGGGCGTGTCACATAACATCCAGGTGCGTTCGATCATCGGCCGCTTCCTGGAGCACAGCCGAATCTATTACTTCCTCAATGGGGGAGATGAGCGCATGTACCTGTCCAGTGCGGACTGGATGGAGCGAAACCTCGACATGCGTGTGGAGACCTGCTTCCCGGTGGAAGGCAAAAAGCTCATTTCACGGGTCAAGAAGGATCTGGAAGCCTACCTCACTGACAACACCCAGAGCTGGGTGCTGCAGGAGGACGGGAGTTACCAGCGCATTTCGCCAACAGGCAACCAGAACCCGCGGACTGTGCAGGCGACTCTCATGGAGCGCCTGAGCAGTCCGGGTATCAACACACGGTAAGGGTATAGCCGATCCGCGTCAGCCACTGCGCTTCCTGTTCGAAGTCAGCCTGGGTCAGCGGATTCTGCTCCAGCCAGCCGACTGGGAAGCATACCGCGAGGCTGCGCGGACCTGCCTTGAGCGTCACGATGGGGCGCTCCTGGTTGCTGCGGATATGATGGAACAGAATGGCAAAGCGCAGCAGGATGCACAGGCGGATCAGGCTTTCGCCTTCTTCGTCACCCAGCTCGGCGAAGCGATCTCGCGGGATATTGCGGCGATGGCCGCGTACCAGAAGGGCCAGCATCTGCTGGTCGCGTCGGGAAAACCCAGGTAGATCGGAATGCTCGATCAGATAGGCGCCGTGCTTGTGATAGTGGTAGTGGGCAATGTCCAGCCCGATCTCATGCACGCGCGCTGCCCAGGTCAGCAGTTCCCGGTAGCAAGGATTGCTCAGGTTCCAGGCTTCGGTAACCTGCTCGAAGGCCTTCAGAGCACGGCGCTCGACCCGTTCGGCCTGACGCTTGTCCACGTGGTAGCGCTCTGCCAGGGCTGACAGCGTACGCTCCCGTACATCCTCGTGGTGCTGGCGACCGATCATGTCATAGAGCACACCTTCACGCAGTGCGCCTTCGGACAGGTTCATCTCCTGCAGCTCCAGCGCCTTGAAGATTGCTTCAAGAATAGCCAGGCCGCCCGGTAGAATAGTGCGGCGGTCAGGTTTCACCCCCTCGATATCGAGCTTGTCGATCTCGCCCTGCTTGAAGATCTTGCGCTTGAGCCACTCGATACCTTCGGCATTGACCTCACCCTTGCCGCGTCCGGCGGCCTGGATGGCCAGGGCTACGGCACGGATGGTGCCGGAGGCGCCTACGGCTTCCTGCCAGCCTTTTTCGCGCAGGCTCTGGTCGATGTTCATCAACTCCAGCCGGGCGGCCGTGTAGGCCTGGGCATAGCGGGACGGCGTGATCTTGCCGTCCGCGAAGAACCGCTTGGTATAACTGACGCAGCCCATCTGCAGGCTTTCGCGCTGATGGGTTTCAAAGCGCTGGCCGATAATGAACTCGGTGCTGCCACCACCGATATCAGTCACCAGGCGACGGCCTTCCATATCTGGCATGGTATGGGAAACGCCCAGGTAGATCAGGCGGGCCTCTTCACGGCCGGAGATGACTTCCACGGAATGCCCCAGTACCTGCTGGGCACGCATGATGAAGTCGCTGCGGTTCCTGGCCTCGCGAAGCGCGTTGGTGCCTACGATACGCACGGCGCCCAGCGGCAGGCCGGTGATCAACTGGGCAAAGCGGCGCAGGCATTCGAGCCCGCGTTCCATGGCTTCTTCGCTGAGCATTCGTGATTCGTCCAGCCCAGCGGCCAGCTGAATCTTTTCGCCCATGCGTTCAAGGATACGAATTTCGCCATGGTCAGTCCGCGCCCGAACAATGTGAAAGCTATTGGAGCCAAGATCGATGGCAGCAATCAGGGGAAACGGTTCTGCGGATGAATGCGGCATGCTGACGGTCTCATACATAAACGTCGACAATCGTGCCACGATCGAAGAGGTCTGCCAAACCTCAACGTGCAGTCAGACTGTTTCAGTCGATGGGCTGTGGCCTGGATCAATGAACCGAACCGATGAACTGTGCCCGCCCCGGCGTCCCGGGGTTGGCGAATAATTTCTTGGGATTGCCCAGTTCATGCACCTTGCCTTGATGCATGAACACCTGCACATCGCCCACTTGGCGGCAAGGCGCGTCTCATGAGGCATCATGATCAGTGTCATGCCATCCTGGACCCGCTGCTTCCTGCTAAAGATTCTTGCCTAGGCTGAAAATCACTTAATCAACCTTGCCTTGATCTTAAAAGGAATACGATTGGTGCTGGTTATTGGCTCCAGCACGAGTCTGGTATCCAGCTTCTCGGCACCCGCTGTGCCGTGTCGATGTTGAGACCATGCGGATGAGGCATGCTGCTCCGCTCTAGTGCGCAGCTTCACTGAGAAGGGCAAAACAAGGCGTATTCGTACAGGCAGCCCGCTGATTTTCCGGCGGTCTACCAAGTGGTGTAATTGAGAGGCTTTAGCTGTCCCAATAAAGAGACTTAATGGCTTGTGCCTTCCTGTTAAGCGCTGGCAGGGCTATAGTGGTCGTTCTTTTTTTGTCGTTTCCGAATTCGGAGAAAGTCCATGAGCGAATACATCACCAACGTCAGCGATGCCAGCTTCGAGCAGGACGTGCTCAAGGCTGACGGTCCCGTGCTGGTCGACTACTGGGCCGAATGGTGTGGTCCCTGCAAAATGATTGCGCCGGTTCTGGATGAAATCGCCAAGGACTATCAGGGCAAGCTGAAGGTTTGCAAACTCAACATTGATGAAAACCAGGACACCCCGCCGAAGTATGGCGTACGTGGTATCCCGACGCTGATGCTGTTCAAGAACGGCTCCGTTGAAGCCACCAAGGTGGGTGCGTTGTCCAAATCCCAGCTGGCGGCATTCCTCGATAGCAATATCTGATTTTATTGCTCTCGATCAAAGGCCCTGCGTTTAGCGGGGCTTTTTGTTATTTAGCACTAGACGTCCTGTCTAGCAGGGTGCTACATTCGATCTCGCAACGACACAAACGCGTGTCGCCCTCTGCATGCCTTCGCCGATTCTCTTACTAGAATAACCAACGCGATTCTGTCGTTAGCCGCGGCGAGGCCTCTCAAGCCAAAAGATTCTTACTCCCTCCTTTTCTCAGTTAGCAACGTCTATGAACCTTACCGAACTCAAGCAAAAGCCAATCACGGAACTGTTGGAAATGGCGGAAGCCATGGGCCTGGAAAACATGGCTCGCTCCCGCAAGCAGGACGTGATTTTCTCTCTGCTGAAAAAACACGCAAAAAGCGGTGAAGAGATTTCCGGTGATGGCGTGCTGGAGATTCTGCAGGATGGCTTCGGCTTCCTGCGTAGTGCGGACTCCTCCTACCTGGCCGGTCCCGACGATATCTACGTCTCTCCCAGTCAGATCCGCCGTTTCAACCTGCGCACCGGTGATACCATCATCGGCAAGATTCGCCCGCCGAAAGAAGGCGAGCGTTACTTCGCGCTGCTCAAGGTCGATACCATCAACTATGATCGACCCGAGAATGCGAAGAACAAGATCCTGTTCGAAAACCTGACGCCACTGTTCCCCAACAAGCGCATGACGATGGAAGCCGGTAATGGCTCCACCGAAGACCTTACCGGCCGAGTAATCGACCTGTGCGCGCCGATTGGCAAGGGCCAACGTGGTCTTATCGTCGCTCCGCCGAAAGCGGGCAAGACGCTGATGTTGCAGAATATTGCCAGCAACATCACCCGTAACAACCCCGAGTGCCATCTGATCGTTCTGTTGATCGACGAGCGCCCGGAAGAAGTAACAGAAATGCAGCGTACCGTGCGCGGCGAAGTAGTGGCGTCCACTTTTGACGAGCCGCCAACCCGCCACGTACAGGTTGCCGAAATGGTGATCGAGAAGGCCAAGCGCCTGGTCGAGCACAAGAAAGACGTGGTGATCCTGTTGGACTCCATTACACGTCTGGCACGTGCCTACAACACCGTGATCCCGAGCTCCGGCAAGGTACTGACCGGTGGTGTGGACGCCCATGCGCTCGAAAAGCCCAAGCGTTTCTTCGGTGCGGCACGTAACATCGAAGAGGGCGGTAGCCTGACCATTCTGGCAACAGCTCTGGTCGATACCGGCTCGAAGATGGACGAAGTCATCTACGAAGAATTCAAGGGTACCGGTAACATGGAGCTTCAGCTGGATCGCAAGATCTCCGAGAAGCGCGTATTCCCCGCCATTAACATCAACCGTTCCGGCACCCGCCGCGAAGAGTTGCTGACCGGTGAGGAAGAGCTGCAGCGCATCTGGATTCTGCGCAAGATCCTGCATCCGATGGAAGAGATCGGTGCCATCGAGTTCCTGCTCGACAAGTTGCGTCAGACCAAGACCAACGACGAGTTCTTCGATTCGATGAAGCGCAAGTAAGACTGAAAAGGCCGGGGTTTCCCGGCCTTTTTACATCCCGGGCAGGCTTTTCATTTTCGAAAAGGGGGCCAGGAGCGGTACACTTTCCGCTTCATTCTCTGCCGAGATACCTCCCGCTATGCAATACCGCGACCTTCGCGACTTCATCCGCGGCCTGGAACAGCGTGGCGAGCTGAAGCGCATCCAGACCCCCGTCTCGCCTAACCTCGAAATGACCGAAGTGTGTGACCGTACCCTGCGTCGCAAGGGGCCGGCTCTGCTGTTCGAAAATCCGACCGGATACGACATGCCTGTGCTAGGCAACCTGTTTGGCACACCTGAGCGGGTGGCGATGGGCATGGGTGCAGAGGATGTCGGTGAACTGCGCGAGATTGGCAAGCTGCTGGCATTTCTGAAGGAGCCGGAGCCGCCCAAGGGATTGAAGGATGCCTGGTCAAAGCTGCCGATCTACAAGAAGGTCATCAGCATGGCGCCCAAGGTGATGAAAGACGCCCCTTGCCATGAGGTGATCGAAGAGGGCGAGGCGGTTGATCTGTCCCGCTTGCCGATTCAGCATTGCTGGCCGGGCGATGTCGGTCCGTTGATCACCTGGGGCCTGACCGTTACCAAGGGACCGAACAAGGAACGGCAGAACCTGGGTATCTACCGTCAGCAGGTCATTGGTCGCAACAAGGTCATCATGCGCTGGCTTAGCCATCGTGGCGGCGCCCTGGATTTTCGTGAATGGTGCGCCAAGTATCCAGGCAAGCCCTATCCCGTGGCGGTAGCCCTGGGTGCAGATCCGGCAACGATTCTGGGCGCTGTTACGCCGGTTCCGGATACGCTGTCCGAATATGCATTTGCTGGCCTTCTGCGTGGCAGCCGTACCGAGCTGGTGAAATGCATCGGCAGTGACCTGCAGGTACCGGCCAGCGCCGAGATCATTCTGGAAGGCTTCATCTATCCCGGCGAGATGGCTGATGAGGGGCCTTACGGTGACCATACCGGCTATTACAATGAAGTAGACCGCTTCCCAGTGTTTACCGTCGAGCGTATCACTCGCCGCCGTGACGCGATCTACCACAGTACCTATACCGGACGTCCGCCGGATGAGCCGGCCATTCTTGGTGTGGCATTGAACGAAGTGTTCGTGCCGATCCTGCAAAAGCAATTTCCCGAGATCGTCGATTTCTACCTGCCGCCTGAAGGGTGCTCCTACCGCATGGCTGTGGTCACCATGAAAAAGCAGTACCCAGGCCATGCCAAGCGGGTAATGCTGGGCGTCTGGAGCTTCCTGCGCCAGTTCATGTACACCAAGTTCGTGATCGTGACCGATGATGACATCAACGCTCGGGACTGGAACGATGTGATCTGGGCTATCACGACCCGCATGGACCCCAAGCGCGACACCGTGATGATCGACAATACGCCTATCGACTATCTGGATTTCGCTTCACCGATTTCGGGCCTGGGCTCGAAGATGGGGTTGGATGCCACCAACAAGTGGCCCGGAGAGACCAATCGGGAATGGGGGCGGGCTATCGTCAAGGACGAAGCCGTGGTCAAGCGGGTCGATGAGATCTGGTCCAGCCTGGGGATCGATTGATGGATACTGTTGGCCCGACGGGGATAAGTTGCGCACATTGTGCGTCGAACCCTATGCATACAGAGGAATTTGCAGGCATGGGATTCGTGCAGAGCTATCCCCAGACATCCACTTCCATTCACAAGGCGTCCTGAGATGAAGGTCACGTTACGTCCCTCTGGGGCGGTACTCGAGACGTTACCTGGCGAGCGTATCCTGGATGCGGCACGCAGGCTGGGGTATGAGTGTCCGCACAGCTGCCGCAACGGTAATTGCCATGTCTGTGCAGCCTTGTTGATCGAAGGGCGGGTCAGGCAGCAGAACGATGTCATCGACCACGGTGAGATTTTCGTCTGCCTGGCCGAGCCGCTCGAAACATGCGAGTTGCATTGGGATGGAGTGTTGGCGCCGGGCGAGCTTCCAGTAGGCACCTTTGCCTGTCAGGTCCTGGCATGTGAGGATGTGGGCGGAGATGTACGCCGTGTCCGGCTGCTGGCTCCAGCAGGCAAGCCCCCGCGCTATCACGCTGGACAATACCTGATGCTTGAGCGGGACGATGGCAAGCAGTCGGCCTTTTCGCTGGCATCCGCACCGCATCAGGGGCGTGAGCTGGAGTTGCATATTCTGACGCGTGAAGAGAGTAGTCAGGCGATTATCCAGCAGCTTGAGCGGGAACGCATGGTGCGCGTCCAGCTGCCTTTTGGCGATGCGCATCTGGCCGATCTGCCTCCAGGCCCGCTTGTTCTGATCGCGGCCGGAACGGGAATGGCACAAATGCACAGCCTCATCGAGGATTGCCGTGCGCGCGGCTTCGATCAACCTCTGCACCTGTATTGGGGCGTGCGTCATCCCGATGACTTCTATGCATTACCCCATTGGGAGGAGTGGGAGCAGGACCCCCGTCTTCATTTGAACAAGGTAGTGAGTGACCTGTGTGGGTGGGAGGGGCGTTGCGGCCTTCTGCATGAAGCGGTGCGAGAGGACTTCACCGATATGAAGTCACTGCACGTGTATGCCAGTGGGTCACCTGCCATGGTTTATGCCACATTGGATGCGCTGGTCGAAGGTGGGATGGATCCTCACCAAATGCGGGCCGACGTGTTCGCCTACGCGCCAAGAGAGGCGCTGGGGTTGTAAGCCGGACCGATCCAGCCCGTAGCTGGATCGGTCCGCTACCTTAACTCAATACCGGGTTTTTATGGCGTAGCGTCAAGGCCAGGAACACAATGGCCAATACGCATGACGCGACCAGCAGCATGAAGCCGCCGTCCCAGCCGTACAGGTCCACTGTGTAGCCAACCAGTGCGTTGGCGGCTACCGAGCCCCCCAGGTAGCCGAACAGGCCGGTAAAGCCGGCAGCTGTCCCGGCGGCTTTCTTGGGCACCAGCTCCAGGGCCTGCAAACCGATCAGCATCACCGGGCCGTAGATCAGAAAGCCAATGGCGATCAGTGCGAGCATATCGACCATGGGATTACCTGGCGGGTTGAGCCAGTAAACCACGGTGCCGACTGCCACCAGAGCCATGAACACTACACCGGTGGCGCCACGATTGCCCTTGAACAGTTTGTCCGATAGCCAGCCGCACAGCAGCGTGCCGGGAATACCGGCCCATTCATACAGAAAGTACGCCCAGGATGATTTGTCCACCGTGAAATGCTTGGCTTCCTTCAGGTAGGTAGGCGCCCAATCTAGCACACCGTAACGCAGCAGATAGACGAATACGTTGGCCAGTGCGATGTACCAGAGCATGCGGTTTTTCAGCACGTATTTGACAAAGATGTCCTTTGTACTGAATTCGCGTTCATGGCTCTCGTCGTAGCCTTCCGGGTAGTCCTGCTTGTATTCCTCGATAGGTGGCAACCCACAGGACTGCGGCGTATCGCGCATGGTCAGGAACGCGAAAACTGCAACACCCAGCGCTACGGCCGCCGGAACGTAGAAGGCCGAGTGCCAATCGTTGAACCAGCCGAGCCCCAGCAGAAACAGCGGGCCAATCAGACCACCGCCTACGTTATGGGCAACGTTCCAGACCGAGACCACGCCGCCGCGTTCCTTCTGGGACCACCAATGCACCATGGTTCGCCCGCTGGGTGGCCAGCCCATCCCCTGCGCCCAACCATTGATGAACAGCAGGATGAACATGATGGTCACGCTTGAGGTTGCCCAATGTGCGAAACCGAAAATGAACATCACGCCCGCCGAGACTAGCAGGCCGAAGGGCAGAAAGTAGCGGGGATTCGAGCGGTCGGACACCATGCCCATGAGGAATTTGGAAAGACCATAGGCGATGGCAACGGCCGATAACGCAATACCCAGCTCTCCTCGGCTGTAGCCTTCCTCTACTAAGTAGGGCATCGCCAGAGAAAAGTTTTTGCGCAGAAGGTAATACCCGGCATAACCGATGAAGATACCGGCAAAGATCTGCCAGCGCAGGCGTTTGTAAGCAGGATCGATGCGATCGGAAGGCAGGCGCGCCGTATGCGGGGCCGGACGAAAAATACCAAGCATTTGAGCTCCGAAGATCGTTGTTTTTATGAGAAGAGACGTGCAGGGCAAATATTACAGTTTCATTTCAGAAAAATGACCGATACCGCTGTGCGATAAACGAAAATAAACGCTCGCAAAATGTTGTTTTCCGAACGTGCAGGTCCTAATGGCCGTTCAGTCACAGGTTGTGACGTGTGAACTGAACGCGGTTGGCGTTCTATAAGGGGATGCGTATGCTGCCCCGCCGGACCGCACTTGACCGCACGTGATGGGTCTCAACCATAACCGCCTGTGTTCTGATCGTTATGCCCACCTGGAAGCGCTACGTATCACGTCTGGTTGATCTCGCTACCGTCCTGATCAACCGTTATCCACGCCTGATTGCCCTGGCAGGCTTTGTTTCGGGTGTGTGCAGCTTTTTGCTGGTTGATCGCCAGCATGGCTTTGCGAAGGTAATGGCCATCGTAATGTTGGCCAGCTGGTTATGGCTGATGGTAGAGAACGTGCTGCGTCAGTGGGTGACTAGGCGGTTTGGCTGGAACCTGCCCCCTGGGCTGTTTCGCTACGCAACCCAGATGATTCATCAGGAAAGCCTGTTCTTTGTCCTGCCGTTCCTGTTTGTCACAACCACCTGGAACAGCGGACAGGCCATCTTTACCGGCCTGCTGGCCGCCATGGCTGTCGTATCGATTGTCGACCCGCTGTACTACAAAGCGCTGTCGAGCCGGCGCTGGATCTTTCTGGGCTATCACACGCTGACGTTGTTTGCCGTTCTGCTTACGTCCCTGCCCATCATCCTGCAACTGACCACCACGCAGAGCTACCGGCTGGCATTAGGCGTGGCGGTATTGTTGTCGTTTCCAAGCATTCTTGTGGCGCTCTCGATCCGACGCCTGTGGCAATGGCCTGTCGTGCTTGGTCTGAGCCTGATGGTGGGAGGCCTAGGATGGGTACTGCGTACCTGGGTGCCGCCCGCCACGCTGTGGCTGACCGATGTGGCGGTTACCAGCAGTTTTGACAACCTCAAGCGCGAACCGGGTAAGAGTCTGAAGGAAATCGGTGCCGCCCAGCTGCGTTCACAAGGTCTCTATGCCTATACGGCCATCAACGCGCCCCGTGGGCTGAGTGAGCGGATTTACCATGTCTGGCTGCATAATGGAGATGAGGTCGACCGTATCCCACTCGAGATCAGCGGTGGCCGCGAGGCTGGCTACCGGGCCTGGACACACAAGCAGAACTTCCCGAGTGATGTGGCCGGCCGATGGCAGGTACAGATCATAACCGAGGACGGGCAGATGATCGGCACCTTGCGCTTCGAGGTAACGCCCTAACGGCTGTTTGGGCATGTAATGCAACTGCCAACGCCTGGGAATCCACAGGGATGCCAGGCCGATCAGGGCCGCCCAAGCGCTGCTGACAAAGAGAGCCTTGAGGCCAAGGTGGTGTTGGAGCCATGCGCCCATTATGGCGCCGCCTAGCATGCCGGCCCACGGAATCGCTTGCATCAGCCAGCCTGAGTGGCGCTCATCCAGCAGCCAGCGTCCCAGGCCTCGTCCCAGTCGTGAAAGTGCACCCGTAACATAGGTCAGCCCAATGGACTGCCCGTTCACCTGTTCCACGGCGGCGTTGATCATGCCCATGGCGAGCACAGCGGCTACAAGAGGTAGCAAGACTGCACCTGGAAGACCGCCGGTGGACCAGCCCGCCGCCGCGGCCAACAAGGCCGATGTCAGCAGCAGGAGAGGCAACGCCCGACGGCCGCTCATGCGCACCACGACAATTCCGAGTGCATTGCCGAGGACAAACAGGGCGACAATCAGGAGCAGCCGCAAGAGGGTGGTGCTGTCGCCCAAGGCAACGGCTACGGCCAGTCGCGTCGTATTGCCGCTCATGAAGGATATGTAGTCACCAGCCGACAAGAAGCCAATGGCATCTGTCATGCCAGCCAGGATCGACAAGGCGGCAACCAGTACCAGTCCTACACGGCGATGCCGATGCATGCTCAGGTGGAGAGGTTGGGTGTGAGCATCTGCTGATGAAAGGTCAAGCGTGAGGCGGGTGCTATCCTGTTGTTTCAAGGCGCCATCCTGGGCGGAACCTGTCCGCGACGACTAAAGAGACTGTTTTTATAGTCTGTCATATTCGGGTGGTTGCCCATCTGAATCCTATGGCTTCAGAAATGCACCGTTTAGTCGATAAGCTGTGACAGGCATAGCTATCGGTTGGCTATGCACCACTCTTTTTGTTCGAGGAATTGCCCCGTGAAAGCCCTGCTTGCGTTCGTACTTGCTTTCTCACTCGCTCTGCCAGCCTGGGCGGAGGAAAAAAAGGAGGCCGAAGAGGGCGCCCCGCAACCTAACTACATCAACCTGACGCCCGCGCTGGTCGGTAATTACGGCTCTGGTCCAAAGCTCAAGTACTACAAAGCCGATATTGCCCTGATGACGATGAGTAAGGAAGACTCGGCGCGCGTGTCCTTTCATGAGCCCTTGATCCGCAATCAGCTCATCATGCTGTTCGAGCAGCAGACCGATGAGACCCTGACCGGTGCCGACGCCCGTGAAGCGCTTCGCCAGGCGGCGCTCAAGCAGGTCCAGGACATCATCAATAGCGAAGAAGGCAAACCAATGGTCGAGGACCTGTTGTTCAACAACCTGATCGTTCAGCCCTAAGTCATCGGTAGGCCAGGATGGCCTGCCATTCTTCGTCAGTTACTGGCATGACTGACAGGCGGCTGCCCTTTTGCAGCAATGCAAAACTGCTCAAGGCAGCCACCTCGCGCAGACGCGCCAGTGAAATGACCTGATCGAATACCTCGACAATACTGACGTCGCGGGCAATCCAGGGGTTTTTCTCCAGGGTGGCTTTCGACGAATGGTATGGGCTTTTCGGATCCAGCGCGGTCGGATCAGGAAAGGGATCATTTTCTATGCGGCCAATGCCGGCTACGCCTGGTTCGGGGCAGCTAGAGTGGTAGAACAGGAAGAGGTCCCCGGCAGCCATGGCCCGCATGAAGTTGCGTGCCTGATAGTTACGAACGCCATCCCAACGCCCACTGCCGAGACGTTGCAAATCATGGATGGAAAACTCATCGGGTTCCGATTTCATTAGCCAATAAGGCACGAAGATTGCTCCTGGCAAAACGGTTCTGGACTTTCTGACGGTTGGTTGACGCAATGTTTGCGTCAGAAAACTGGTTAGCGCAGAATGCCGCGGTTTTTGAGTAGCCGTACGGCCTGGCATATAAACAGGCCGGCGGTGTCGTTAATTATGCCAATGAAGGGGTAGGCACATAGATGAAACGCAAGCCGGACTTGCTTTGGGTACTGGTCGCGCTGTTTAGCTTGGGCGTTGTGACGACAGGCTATACCCAAAGTCTCTGGGAAAAGCAGCAGGACAATTCACCGTCCGCTCATGTGATTCAGCAAGTGTCCCGCTGAATCTTCGCAACACGCTGTGGAATACCCTGCGTTGTAGTCTGGCGCAGGGTTCAGGCCTTCTCTTCCTTCCCGTACCATCCCTTATCCGTCACGGTTGCCTTCATCGGCACATCCCAACTGGCCAGGGCCAGCTGATCCACCTTCTGACATTCGTGGGCCAATCCTAACAATTTAGGTGAGCGCCAGGCGATGCGACGTTTGAGATAAGCCAGGCTCCGATCATAAAAGCCGCCACCCATACCCAGGCGACCGCCCTGTGCGTCGAATCCTACCAATGGCATCAGAATCAGATCGAGTGTCCAGGGTTTACGCTGCTGTACCCGATTCGGTCTGGGTTCGACGATCCTGAAGCGATTGCGCACCCAGCGCTCGTGAGGGCGGACACGCTGAAAATGCATACGCGTGGCTGGCCAACGGCTCAATACAGGCAAGAAGGTGGCCTTGCCGCGGCGCTGGGCTGTTCGAAGCAGCGGACGCGGGTCGATTTCACCGTCATTGGGAAGATAAAAGGCAATCTGCCGGGCACGGCGAAACAAGGGATGATGGCTGAGCTGACGATGCAGCTGTCGAGCAGCCTGCTTTTGCTCGTTAGGGCTCAAGGCCCGACGTTTCTGTCGCAGGATTCGGCGCAGGGCCGGACGAGAATGATCAGAAGCTTTGATCATGAGTGAAGGTAGCTCCCCGGAATGCCGCTGCCGGTGTAGCCCTTGAACCCGAGAGTTCAAGGTGGGAGAAGTCGTGGGCCATTAGGCTTTCCGGCGTGCGGACATGCACACAAGCCCAGCGAGCGACCCCCGTGGTGTTGCTTATCGGCTCAGGGACATGACCGACTGGCAAACACACCAGAGAGTGTGTCCAGTATACCCCTTCGCCACGAGAATCAAACCCCCCGTTCGTCCTGCTCTGTTGTCAGAGCCCGGTCGACACGGTCCAGCAGGTCGCGAACGCGCTCGCGCGTGCTGCTGACTTCGAAGTTCACGCCATCCTGGCGATGCAGCAGGTCGTGGGTGATATTGAGGGCTGCCATGACCGCAATGCGGTCGGCGCCAATCACTTTGCCGCTGGCACGGATTTCTCGCATCTTGCCGTCGAGGTAGCGCGCAGTGGTTTCAAGATTGGCGCGCTCGTCCGGTGGACAGCTGATGCAGTAGTCCTTGTCGAGGATGTGGACGGTGACGGTGTCGGTGCTCATGAGTCCTGCTCCAGGGCTTTCAGGCGTAAAATCATCGCTTCGACCTTATGTCGAGCCAAATCGTTCTTTTCGATTAGCTTGGCGCGTTCTTCTCGCCAGCCACGCTCATGGGCGCGCAGCTGGCGATTCTCTTTCCTAAGCTGTTCGATGTGTTCGAGCAGTTGCTCAATTTTATCGGTCAGTACTTGGAGATCGTTTTCGATCGAGGACTCGCGCATGGATGGCTGCTGCTCCGAGCTATACAAGGTTGGCCGGTAACAAGGTCAACGCGTAGGATACAAGGTTCATTCTAGCCATCACGTCGACTAACGACCATAGCCATCCATGACGAGTACATCATCTGCATACGCCGCGTTCACACAATTATTGAGCGAAGCGGCTCTTCCTGTCTCCCCGGCCGAGCTTCATGGCCATCTGATGGGCCGTATCTGCGCCGGCGCCGGGTTTGACGAATCCGACTGGCTCGTCGCCGCTACCGACCTCCTGGGCGGGGCGCCGAGTGACCGCCTGAAGTCAGCATTGATAGGGCTTCTGGGCATGGTACAGCAGGAATTCGCCACCAACGAAGTGGCCATCGTGCTGCTCCTGCCAACCGACGAGGCGCCGCTCAAGGAGCGCCTGGCCGCTATGGCGCAATGGTGCCAGGGCTTCCTGTCCGGCTTTGGGCTGGCCAGTCGTACGGCGGAGCTGTCCAACGAAGCCAAAGAAGTTTTGCAGGATCTTGCCGCCATCGCGCAGGTGCAGGACACGCTCGAGGAGTCCGAGGAGGGCGAAAACGATTACATGGAGGTCACCGAGTATCTTCGTGTGGCGCCTGTCATTCTTTATAGCGAGTACGGCAAGAATCCTTCGCCTGCACCTAAGCCTTCAATCCATTGAGGATTGACCCGGCGGGCGAGGGCGAGCTTTCCGTTAAGGAGTTCGCATGATCCGCATTCCGAAGGCCGAGTTCGCCCGTCGGCGTCGAGCGCTCATGGCCGAGATGGCGGCGGGCAGTATTGCGATATTGCCCGCCGCGCCTGTGCGTGTGCGTAACCGCGATATTGAATATGCCTACCGTCAGGACAGCGACTTTCAATACCTGACCGGCTTTCCCGAGCCGGATGCCGTCATGGCGTTGATTCCGGGGCGGGAACACGGTGAGTACGTGCTGTTCTGCCGGGAGAAGGATCCTGTCCAGGAGATGTGGACGGGCCCGCGCGCCGGTCAGGAAGGCGCGATTCGTCAATACGGGGCTGACGATGCCTTTCCCATCAGCGACATCCACGACATCCTGCCAGGGCTAATCGAAGGGCGGGAGCGGGTCTATTACGCCATGGGCTCAAACCCGGATTTCGATCGCCAGTTACTGGACTGGATCAACCTGATCCGCGCCAAGGCCAACCAGGGGGCACAGCCACCCAAGGAGCTGATTGCACTTGATCCTCTCCTGCATGAAGCCCGTCTCTTCAAGACCGCGGCTGAGATCAAGGTTATGCGTGAGGCGGCAAGTGTGTCAGGTGATGCTCATATTCGGGCCATGCAGGCCTGTCGGCCGGGGCTCAGGGAGTATCATCTGGAGGCGGAGCTTGATTATGCGTTTCGCAAGGGCGGGGCGCGGATGCCAGCCTACGGTTCCATCGTCGCTTCCGGTCGCAACGCCTGTATCATGCACTACCAGCAGAACGATGCGCTGCTCAAGGACGGCGATCTGGTGTTGATCGACGCCGGCTGCGAGATCGACTGCTACGCCAGTGACATTACCCGTACCTTTCCGGTCAATGGTCGGTTTTCGCCTGAACAGAAGGCTATCTACGAGATCGTGCTGGCAGCCAACGAGGCGGCTTTTGCCTGCATCGCGCCCGGGCGCCATTGGGACGAGGCCCATGAGGTCACGGTCCGCATCATTACGGAAGGGCTGGTCGATCTTGGCCTGTTACAGGGTGAGATCAATACCCTGATCGAAGAGGGCGCGTATCGTGATTTTTACATGCATCGGGCCGGACACTGGCTGGGGCTGGATGTACACGACGTTGGCGACTACCGCATCGGTGATCAGTGGCGGATGCTGGAGCCGGGCATGACCATGACGGTTGAGCCGGGCATTTACGTGGCGTCAGACAATCTACGCGTAGCGAAGAAATGGCGGGGCATTGGCGTCCGTATCGAGGATGATGTCGTGGTCAACCGCCACGGCTGCGAAATTTTGAGCCGCCATGTACCCAAGGCGGTCGATGAGATTGAACGATTGATGGCTGATGCCCGTGGCGCTTCGGCGTCCGACGCGGCCGTGTAAGGAGAGAAGACATGCAGCGCTGCACGGTGGCAATCATTGGTGGCGGATTGGTAGGCGCCAGCCTGGCCCTGTCGCTTCAGGAGCTGGCAAGGGTGCGTGGCTGGAAGATCGTGATGGTCGAGCCCTTCGCGCCGGGTGATGCCTTTCAGCCCAGCTATGATGCCCGCTCCTCGGCGCTGTCCTATGGCTCGCGTCTGATTTACGAACGGCTGGGCGTATGGAAGGCCCTGGCCGAGCGCGCCGAGGCGATCAAACACATCCATGTCTCGGATCGTGGACGCTTTGGTGCAGCTCGCCTGGATGCTGTCGAGCAGCGCGTCGATGCGCTGGGCTACGTCATCGAGAATGCCTGGCTGGGGCATTGCCTGTGGCACGCCCTGGACCGTGACATCATTGAATGGCGTTGTCCTGCCGAGGTTCGTCGTCTGGTTGCAGGGCCCGATGGCTATACACTGACCCTGGATGATGACAGTGAGCTGACCTGCGATCTGGCGGTTCTGGCCGATGGCGGCCGCTCGGCGCTGCGCGAGCAGCTGGGCATTCATGTGGAACAGACGACCTATGACCAGACGGCCCTGATTGCCAACATCACCCCGGGTGATCCGCATCAGGGCTGGGCCTTCGAGCGCTTTACCGATACCGGGCCGCTGGCCCTGCTGCCGCTGCCTGAAAACCGCTGCGCCCTGATCTGGACCCGCCCGCAGGCTGATGCAGAACGGCTGGCCGCGATTGATGAGCGATCGTTTCTGGCTGAGCTGCAACAGGCTTTCGGCTATCGACTGGGCACATTCCGGCAGGTAGGCGTACGCCACAGTTATCCGCTGACCCTGATCAAGTCGCAGGAGCAGGTAAGGCCGCACCTTGTGGTTCTGGGCAATGCCGCCCATAGTCTGCATCCGATCGCCGGACAGGGTTTCAACCTGTCGCTACGGGATGTGTCCGCGTTGGCTGAAGCACTGGAAAACAGCGAAGCCAAGCCCGGTGACTTTGCAACCTTGCAACAGTACCTGGAGGGTCAGCGTCTTGATCAGCAGTTGACCATCGGTTTCTCCGACCAGGTAACGAGGCTGTTTTCCAATGGCAATCCGTGGCTGGCGGCGGGGCGTAATGCCGGGCTGATCGGCCTGGAGCTATGGCCCTCTGCAAAGGGGACGTTTGCCCGTCAGGCAATGGGACTCGGGACACGCCCGGCCCATGCCCTGTTTTGATCATTCCTGTCCTGTTAGGTCCATAACCGCTGCAAAGGAGCTTTGACCGTGGAAACCCAAGTAGACATCGCGATTGTCGGTGCCGGCATGGTGGGTAGCGCCCTGGCGCTGGCATTGGAGGGCAGCGGCCTGAAGGTGCTCCTCCTGGACCGCGGTCCGATGACGGTAAAGCCCTTCGACTCCGCCCAGCCCTTTGAGGCGCGTGTCAGTGCCTTATCCGAAGCCAGCCGGCGTATCCTGCAGAACCTCGGGGCCTGGGAGGGTATTGCCTCTCGCCGTACCAGTCCCTATCGACGCATGCATGTCTGGGACGGCTCAGGCACCGGTGCCATTGATTTTACCGCCAGTAGCGTTCATGCCGATGTGCTGGGACACATCATTGAAAACCGTGTCATTCAGGATGCGCTGATGGAGCGTCTGCAGGCCTCCAGTGTCCAGCTGATGCCTGACGCCCGCATGGAGCTGTTGCGTCATTCTGGTGACGATTGGCTGATTCAGCTGGCTGGCGGGCAGGCCGTCCGTACCTCGCTGGTCATTGCGGCGGATGGTGCCCACTCGGCAGTACGGCGTCTGGCCGGTGTCGAGACGCGGGAGTGGGATTATCTGCATAACGCTATCGTGACCAGTGTCCGCTGCGTGCATCCCCACCAGAAAACCGCCTGGCAACGCTTTACGGACGATGGCCCGCTGGCGTTCCTGCCTCTGGATCGCGAGGGGGACTTACATTGGTGCTCGATCGTCTGGTCCTGCACGCCCAAGGAAAGCGAGCGGTTGATGGCGATGGACGACAATGCATTCTGCGCCGCATTGGGTCGTGCATTTGAAAACCGACTGGGCGCGATCGAGCAGTCCGATCCGCGCGTCTGTATTCCGCTGCGCCAGCGCCATGCCAAGCGTTATGTCGAGCCGGGGCTGGCTCTGATTGGCGATGCCGCCCACGTCATTCATCCGTTGGCCGGGCAGGGGGTGAACCTGGGCTTTCTGGACGCCGCTGTGCTGGCTGAGGTCCTGCTGCACGCGCACAAGCGGGGCGAACATTTGGCCGATGTGCGCGTGCTGAGCCGCTATGAGCGCCGTCGCATGCCGCATAACCTTGCCATGATGGGCGCGATGGAAGGCTTTCAGCGCCTGTTCCAGAACGACAGTCTGGCCGTGCGCTGGCTACGTAACACCGGCCTCAAGCTGGTCAACGATCACTTTGAGGCGAAGGCTGTCTTTGTCCGTCAGGCATTGGGCCAGACCGGCGATCTGCCGACACTGGCCCGTGTCTGATGAGGGTAATGACACAACTCGACACATTTGTTGAGACGGCTCGATAAGCGAGAGTCTTTATCATTTGCACCTGTCTTTCACGGAGGTGCTTTACATGCCGTTTCGCAAAGTGGTTGCTGCGTGCGCAGTGTGGCTAACGGCTGGGGTCACCCAGGCGGCTGATGAGGTGGTGGTCTACTCATCGCGAATCGATGAGCTGATAAAGCCTGTGTTTGATGCCTATACCCAGCAGACCGGCGTAAGCGTCAAGTTCATCACCGACAAGGAAGCGCCCCTGATGGCCAGGATCAAGGCAGAGGGCGCCAACACGCCAGCCGATATGCTGATCACCGTCGATGCCGGCAACCTCTGGCAGGCCGAGCAGATGGGTATCCTGCAACCGATGCAGTCGGCCAGCATTGACCAGAACATTCCATCACAGTACCGCTCCTCGACGGGGCGCTGGACGGGGCTCACGCTCCGGGCGCGCACCATTGCATATGCACCGGACCGCGTTTCCGAGGACGAGCTGAGTACCTATGAAGCCTTGGCTGGCCCGGAATGGGAGGGCCGCCTGTGTCTGCGTACCGCCAAGAAGGTGTACAACCAATCGCTGACGGCTACCCTGATCGAAGCCCATGGTGCCGCCAAGACTGAAGAAATCCTGGCGGGCTGGGTACGCAACCTGTCTACCAGCGTTTTCCCGGACGATAACGCCGTGTTGCAGGCTATCGATGCAGGGCAGTGCGATGTGGGTATCGTGAACACCTATTACTACGGCCGGATGCACAAGCAGAACCCTGATTTGGGCGTGAAGCTGTTCTGGCCCAACCAGGACGACCGTGGCGTGCACGTGAATCTGTCGGGTGTTGGCCTGACGCAGCATGCGCCTCATCCAGAAGCCGCCAAGGCTCTGGTCGAATGGATGACCGGCCCTGATGCCCAGGCGCTGTTTGCTGGTATCAACCAGGAGTACCCGGCCAACCCGAGCGTACCGGCTTCGGCAGAGGTTGCCAGCTGGGGCCAGTTCAAGGCCGATACGATTCCTGTCGAGGTCGCAGGGCGGCGTCAGGCAGAAGCCATCAAGATGATGGACCGCGTCGGCTGGAATTGATATCCAGCGCACCGCTATCACGCGGTGCGCCCAGCCCTGTCAGTTACGAATCTACTGCCATACCGTCCTGAGGCGATGCCTAGACCGCACGCCCTTGGACTGCTTTCAGGTATACCCCGTGTCTCATTTCGCTGCTCGCCGCTGGTATGTCATTGCTTTCATGGCAGCAGGTCTGGTGCTCATGCCACTGTGCGTGCTCCTGCTTAGCTGGCAGCACATCGATACCGAGATCTGGTCGCACCTGTGGAGTACGCAGCTGCCCCGCCTGCTAAGCAATACCGTGATGCTTTTGATTGGCGTTGGGGTGGGCGTCACACTGTTGGGGGTAAGCCTGGCTTGGCTGACCAGCCTTTGCGAGTTTCCAGGCCGACGTTGGCTGGATTGGGCCCTAATGTTGCCCTTTGCGATCCCGGCCTATGTATTGGCGTTCGTGTTCGTGGGGCTGCTGGATTTTTCTGGTCCCGTACAGAGCTTTCTGCGCGAGCTGTTTCACATGCGTCTGCGGTTTCCACCAGTGCGATCGACGGGCGGTGTCATCGTCGTCCTGGTGCTGGTGTTCTATCCCTACGTATATCTTTTGGCCCGCAGCGCCTTTCTGGCGCAGGGCAGAGGGCTTACAGAGGCAGCCCGCACACTGGGGCTTTCGCCCTGGCAGGCCTTCTGGCGGATAGCCTTACCGATGGCCTGGCCGGCCATCGGTGCTGGCCTGGCATTGGCCATCATGGAGACGCTGGCCGATTTTGGTGCCGTTTCGGTATTCAATTTCGACACGTTCACCACGGCAATCTACAAGACGTGGTATGGCTTTTTCAGCCTCTCCAGCGCGGCCCAGCTGGCCAGTCTGCTCCTGCTTGGGGTCGGTGTGGTGCTGCTGGGAGAGCGCAGGCTGCGTGGCGTAGCCCGGCCCGCCAATGAGCGGGCTCGTAGCGGCGCGCTGTATCGGCTGACAGGCTGGAAGGCAATCCTTGCCACGGGCTGGTGCAGCCTTGTTTTTGCCTGCGCCTTTGCCGTTCCGGTCGTGCAGCTGGTCGTCTGGTTCTGGCAGCGTGGCCGTTTCGATCTGGATGAGCGCTATGTCGGTTTGATCCTGCATAGCCTGGGGCTGGGGCTGATTGCCGCGCTGCTGGCCGTAAGCGTAGGGTTGCTGCTGGTGTTTGCTCGTCGTCAGGCGCCGCGCCGTACGGTTCGCTCCGCTATCGGGCTCGCCAACCTGGGCTATGCACTGCCGGGCTCGGTACTGGCGGTGGCTATCATGCTAGCCTTCAGTCTGCTGGACCGTGAGCTGATCGTGCCGATGTCCCAGTGGCTGGGCGGTGCGGGCAAGCCGCTTCTGCTGGGAAGTCTGGGTGCGCTGCTGCTGGCTTATCTGATCCGCTTTCTGGCAGTCGCTTACGGGCCGCTGGAGTCCGCTCTGGCGCGTATCCGCCGGTCCCTGCCGGAGGCTTCCCGGAGTCTGGGTATCGGCGGATTGGGGCTGTTCATTCGTGTGTATCTTCCACTGCTGACGCCAGGAGCGCTGTCGGCTGCCTTGTTGGTCTTCGTGGATGTACTCAAGGAGATGCCCGCCACGCTGCTGATGCGCCCGTTCGGCTGGGACACACTGGCTGTACGGATCTTCGAGATGACCAGTGAAGGCGAATGGGCGCGTGCGGCGCTGCCGGCTCTGACGCTGGTCCTGGTAGGGTTGTTGCCGGTCATTGGACTGATTCGTCGTTCGGCACGGCACTGATCGCGTCTGCCGAGGTCTGTGTCTGCCATCAAGACAGACGGGAGAAATTCAAACGCCCGCTTGTCATCTCGAACGACTACAATGCCGGCCGCTGCAGCCAGCCGGACAATAAGGAGATCCCCATGGGACAGCGCACCCCGCTTTACGACTTGCATGTAGCCCTGGGCGCCAAGCTTGTGGATTTCGGTGGCTGGGATATGCCGCTGCACTATGGATCGCAAGTCGAAGAGCATCATCAGGTGCGGCGTGACTGTGGTGTGTTCGATGTCTCCCATATGACCATTGTCGATATCGACGGTGCGCAGGCTGAAAGCTATCTCTCCCGCCTGCTGGTCGGTGACGTGGCGCGTCTTTCCGCGCCGGGCAAGGCGCTGTACTCCATCATGCTCAACGCCCATGGCGGCGTGGTGGACGATCTGATCCTGTATCGCCTCGAACAGGGCTATCGACTGGTTACCAATGCTTCGACCCGCGAAAAGGTGCTCATTTGGCTGGACGTGCAGTCCGAGGGATACGCCGTTACCCTCACGCCCCGCCCGGAGCTGGCTATCCTGGCCATTCAGGGTCCAGAGGCCCGCGAGAAGGTTGCGGATGTAGTCTCGCCGGAGCGCGCCGAGCTGATTCGCTCACTCAAGCCGTTCCAGGCCATGCCGGAGGGAGAATGGTTCATTGCCCGGACCGGCTATACCGGCGAGGATGGACTGGAGATCATCCTGCCTGCGGATGAAGTCGTCAGTTTTATGAATGAGCTAGTAGGGGCCGGAATCGGGCCGGTGGGGTTGGGGGCGCGCGATACGTTACGCCTGGAAGCCGGTTTGAACTTGTATGGTCATGAGATGGATGAGCATGTCTCTCCTCTGGCCTCCAATCTGGACTGGACCATTGCCTGGGCACCGGAAGGACGTGATTTCATTGGCCGCAAGGCCCTTGAGGAAGAGCGTGATGCCGGACCCCGCTCACGGCTGGTCGGCCTTGTGCTGGAGGAGCGAGGTGTGTTGCGCGCGCATCAGGTGGTACGTATCGCCGGTTTTGGCGAAGGCGAGATCACCAGCGGCAGCTATGCGCCTACCCTGGGCAAGTCCATTGCGCTGGCCCGAGTACCGGTAGAGACAGGAGACCGGGCTGAGGTCGAGATTCGTGGGAAATGGCTGCCGGTGCGTGTGGTCAAGCCGTGTTTTGTACGTTTTGGCAAGACACTTATTTGAGCACGTTGACAGGTAATCGGCTATTTTGCGCTTTTTTCACGTCAGGCGTGGCGAGCAGACCATTCGACACGCTACGCTTGGGCTATAACGATTAGCCGATTGCCTTACAAGGAGCCGAACATGAGCACGATTCCCGCTGAACTTCGCTATGCATCCAGCCACGAGTGGGCCCGCCAGGAAAGCGATGGCACTATCACGGTCGGCATTACCGACCATGCCCAGGAGGCGTTGGGTGATGTTGTGTTCATCGAGCTGCCTGAAGTTGGCAAAACATTGGCGGCTGGTCAGGAAGCAGGCGTTGTGGAATCGGTAAAGGCAGCATCGGATATCTATGCACCGGTTTCCGGTGAGGTCATCGCTGTAAACGAGGCGCTGGCTGATGCGCCTGAGCAAGTCAATGCCGACGCCTACACGGCGTGGTTCTTCAAGCTCAAGCCCAGCGATACGGCTGAGCTGGACAAGCTGATGGATGCCGACGCCTATAGCGCCGCTAACGACTGATTCCGTTGAAAGAAAAAGCCCCGCCGGGCGATTCCGGCGGGGCTTTTTCATGGCCGCATGGTTTTACTGCTGTGCCGTCAGGATCTTGGTCGCCAGGTCGATATCGCTGACGGAGCTTCCTGGCGTTGCGTTGCGCATTTCGCGCAGGGCGGCTTCCAGGTAAGGACCGCGAATTTCACCATTGCTCGCGAGGAAGGCGCTGGCGTCGTCCTGGGTTGCAATGACCATCTTGTGGTCGTCACGGCTGCTTAGGTAGGTCGAGCCGGTTGTCGCTCCCGAGGTGGCGACATGACGCCAGAATTTGGCATCGGCCATGGCAGATCCGGCAGCAAACGGCAGCAGTACAAGGGGAACCAATGCAAACTTCTTGAGGCGCATAGCAACATCTCCTTCTAAAGGTTCCCTTTAGATAAGGCGCGGGCCAAACGAGTTCCTTTGAAGGCAAAGTGCCTTCAAAGGACGTGAGCCGCTTGGCTTTCGAGCGGGTACTTGGTTCTAGCTTTAGGGCGCTTGAATCATTTCGTGGATCTTGCTGGCTAACGCATCGATATCGAAGGGCTTGGTCAGCATGTCCATATCCTTCCCCAGGAATTGGCTACGGATCTCGGCATTCTTGGCATAACCGGTAATGAACAGGACTTTCAGATTCGGTCGGTGCTTGCGCGCCACCTCTGCCAGCTGGCGGCCATTCATGCCGGGCAGCCCCACATCACTTACCAGGAGATCGATTCGCTGGTCGCTCTGGAGGAGAGGAATGGCCTGTTCGGCATCGCCGGCCTCGAAGGCGGTATAGCCAAGCTCGGACAGCACTTCGAGTACGATCATGCGTACCGCAGCCTCGTCCTCGACCACCAGTACCGTCTGGCCCTCCTGGGCGCGGGGCATTCCATGGGGTGTTTCGGTCACGAGAGTTTCCATTACAGGGTCGAGGTGGCGCGGCAACAACAAGGTGATGGCTGTTCCTCGTCCCACTTCACTATCGATCCGTACGTTTCCGCCGGATTGCTTGATAAAACCGTAGATCATCGCCAGACCAAGCCCAGTACCTTGTCCAGAGGGCTTGGTGGTAAAGAACGGCTCGAATGCCTTGGTCATGACTTCGGGTGTCATGCCTTGGCCGGTATCTTTGACCTGGATACGAATGTAATCGCCCGGTTCGATGGTTTCACGTCGTGCCGTTTCGGCGTCCAGGGTAGCATTTGAGGTCTCGATGCTCAGGTCACCGCCATCCGGCATAGCATCGCGCGCGTTGATGACCAGATTGAGCAAGGCATTTTCAAGCTGGTGGGCATCGCTGAATGCCATCCACAGCTCAGTGTCCAGGTGTGTTCGGATTTTGATCTGTTCGCCTACGGTGCGTACGAACAGATCACGCAGGGAATCGATAAGCTCGTTCAGATTGACCGGTTTCGTATCCAGGGTTTGACGACGGGCAAATGCCAGCAACCGATGGGTCAACGCTGAGGCTCGGTCGGCTGAAGCTGTGGCGGCATTGATGTAGCGATCCAGATCATCGGTACGACCGCTGATGACACGCATGCGGATAAGATCGAGCGCTCCGACGATTCCGGTCAGCATATTATTGAAATCGTGCGCGATCCCACCGGTAAGCTGGCCGATGGCTTCCATCTTCTGAGACTGGCGCAAGGCCTCTTCCGCACGTTCACGCTCATAAATTTCCGTAATGAGTCGTGTATGGCTTTCGCCCAGCTCTTGCGTACGCTCGGCAATCTTGGCTTCCAGGGCATCGGTTGCTAGACGTGCCTCGGTAATGTCGACATTACAGCCGATGTAACCCAGAAACCCGCCTTTGTCGTCGAAGCGGGGGACAGCCTCGCAGCGCAGCCAGCGAACCTCACCTTGGATGTCTCGCACCCGTATTTCACTGCGGTAGAATTGACGCGCTTCGAAGGCCTGCTGGTACTCGGCAACGCAGTGTTCGCGGTCTTCCTCGAAAATCATGCGTGTCCATCCACCGTCCCGGGCACTTTCATAAGAAAGGCCATATTCGCGTTCGTAGCGGCTGTTGACGAAGAGGGTGTTACCTTCGGCATCCACGGCCCAGATCAGGGCCGGTGCGTTGTCCGCCATCAGCCGGAAGCGCGCCTCGCTCTGCCGGAGCGCCTGTTCAGAGTGGGCCCGCTCGATAGCCGCCCAGACGCGATCGGTGATATCGCGCAAAAAGCTGACTTCCTCATTGGACCAGGAGCGTACCTGGTTATCGCAGATGAACAGATAGGCTGCAAAGCGGCCATGCTCGATCAGAGGGACGCTGACAAAGGCCCTAACATCGTTGGGCTCATACAAGGCTTGATAGTCCCGGGTGCGCGGATCCTGCTCGACATCCTGAACCACAACAGCCTCGCCCCGCTGCAGTTCGTCAAGGTAGGTGCCGTAGTCACTAATATGGAACGTACCGGTCAGGCTAGTTGTACTATGGCTCCAGTCATGGGTAACAACGGCTGTTTCGCCATCAGGCTCGACTTGGGCATAACCAACCCGTGAAACATTCAGGATGTGCGCGAGGGTGTGGGAGACAATACCGCCGATATCGTCGGTGTCGCTTGCCTCACGCAGGGCATCACCCAGCTCTATCAGCGCCGTTTGTCGCTCGGCGGCAGCGGTGCGCTCCTGAATCTGGCGAGTGAGCTCGCGATTGATGGCGTTGAGCGCATCGGCATTCCGGCGCTCCTTGCTGATGTCTCGCGCAATGCCAATGATACGGCGGGTGCCATCCGGGTCGGTCACACGGCGGCCTCTCACGCTTAGCCAGACCGGTTCGGTGCTGCTATGGGCGCGTACGCGAAATTCCAATTGTGCTTCGCTATCGCTATCGCCAGCGGTAGCCGTCCTGAACATAGCCTGGACGCTCTCGCTGTCCTCCGGGTGCAGAATGTTGATGAGCAGATCGGTCACGCTGCGGGAGGCGCTGGCTGGAATACCAGTCATCTCGGTGATTCGGTTGTCCCAGGTGATCACATCGCGGTCGATATCGTAATCCCAGACACCCAGCGCCGCGACATCGACGGCAAGGCTGATCCGTTGTTCAGCCAGCCGCAGGTCTTCTGCAGCACGGGTACGCTCGACAACTACACGGATGCGTTCAGCCACTTCGCGAACCAGCGCAATATCTTCGGCCGACCAGCTGTGCGGGGTGCTGGCATGGACATACAGCACGCCCTTGAGCTGGCCCTTGTCATGCTGGGGAACCAGCATCATGGCGCGAATGGCCCATTGTTCGAGATTTTCCCGCTGGGCATGAGTACGTGGATCGGTAGCCGTATCGTCTATCACGATAATCGCACCGCTAATCAGGTCGGCATTCAAATCCGCACTGAAGTCACTGAGCGAAAAGCTGCCGATTTCTGGAGTAACACTATTATCGTTCCAGCTGCTCTCGGCATTGAGCGCGCCAAAGCGGTCGAGCAGCGCATAGCCGATACGCTGTACGCCCAGTACGTTGCCAAGACTTTGGCCCAGGGCGTCGGCCACGTCGGTAGGCGTCAGGGTGCCGTGCAGGCGGTCCCCCAGTTCAAGCAGGAAGCGCTGGCGGTCGTGGGTACGAATCCGCTCGCTGATATCCATGAACGTGCAGATGGCGCCCTGTAGCTCGCCGTCACGCCAGATGGGCTCGGAGCGGTATTCGACGGGGAAGCGGCTACCGTCCTGGCGGAAAAACCAATCCTGCTCGATATGGTGGGGCGTGCCGGTGTTGGCTGTTTGGAAAATCGGGCATTCGGTTTCTGGGAGCGGCGTCCCGTCTGCACGGCTGTGGTGGATGATGCCGTGCAGGGCTCGCCCGAGAACCTGGCTGCGGTCAGCAAAGCCCAACATGCGCAAGAACGCCTCATTGCACAGGGTGGTCCTGCCCTGCTGATCTACAGAGTAGAACCCTTCGCTGATCGAGTCGATCAAGAGGCGTGTGAAGGCTTCGCTTTCAAGGCGGGCCGCTTCTGCCCGCTTGCGGTCATCAATGTCCAGCGCCACGCCCACCCAGCGCTCGATTTCGCCGGCTGCGTTGAACGCCGGGGTGACGCGCGCTTCAAACCAGCGGTATTGGCCGTCTGCGGCACGGAAGGGCGCCTCGATCTTGGCGGCTGTACGGCGAAGGATGGTGTCACGCCAGGTGCTTTTGACGCGCTGGATATGATCCGGATGGACCGCTCGCATCCAGCTGTCTGGATTCATGTCGTCCGGGTCAAGGCCGGTATAGGTGTACCAATAGCGGTTGGTGTATTCCATGAAACCGTGGCGGTCACCAAACCAGACGATCTGTGGGCTGACATCCATTAAAGCCCGGTAGCGGGCTTCGTTTTGCTCCGCTGTCCGCTGTTGCAGGCGTTCAGCTGTAAGGTCTTGCAGGGTCAGAAGGAATCCGTTGGTCTCGTCCCGCTCGGTCTGCAAGGCGTGGAGACTGTAGCTGGCCTGCAGGATGTGCTTGTCCTTGCGCAGGTAAAGCCCTTCGCCCTGATGATGCCCTTGCTGACGAGCATAGGTCAGCAAGGTCTGGGGAAGCTGGCGGGCTTGGTCTTCGGCCGTGAAGAGCAGTTTCAGCGACTGTCCGCTCAACTCATGCTCATCCCAACCCAGGGCCGATTCGGCGCCAGGGTTGCAGGCCAGTATGCGCCCCTGGTTATCCAGAATCAGCAGTGCCTGACCCGGCTGGTTATGCATCAGCTGACGGTTCATCGACTCGCTGCGTTCGTACGCAGCCTTCACCAGGCGCAGATCCAGGAGCTGCATGACCTGCCGGCCAAGTGCCTCAAGGGATTGCGTTTGGGCTGCAGTCAGAACGCGAGGCTGCCAATCCAGCACACACAGCGTTCCAAGCGGTATGTCGGCAGATGACACCAGTGGGACGCCGGCATAGAAGCGCAGACCGTCTGCGGTCTTGACGAGCGGATTGCTGGCGAAGCGATCATCCCCACGTAGATCAGGAATCACCACCGGGCCTGGGTGCTCAATGGTCTTGGCGCATATGGAGAGATGCAAAGGCATCTCCCGCACGCCAAAGCCTTTTTCAGCCAGAAACCATTCCCGATTCTCGGCTATTAGGTTGATGACAGCGATGGGCGCATGGCAGATCTGCGAGGCCAGCTGGACGATATCGTCAAAGGCAGGCTCCGAGGGGGCGTCGAGGATATCGTAACGGTCAAGCTCTGCGAGTCGCTCGCGTTCGCTCCAGCCTGTTGGCAGTACAGAGGCATTACTCAACACAGGCTCCGCATGATTCATCATCGTCCATAAAACCCATATACAACATCAGGGAATTTCCATTCTGCGTCACTTCATTATGCAGTGATACCCTTTTTTGGCGAAGTTCATAGATCATTCATCGCTCGCTTTGTGGTGTAACGCGGAGGACTTCTTCCATAGTAGTCAAACCTGCCGCAATTTTTTGCGCACCGGAAAGACGAAGGCTTCGCATGCCCTCTTTGAAGGCCTGTCGACGCAGCGCCGTGATATCGGTATCCGGTGAAATCAACTGTCGGGTCGCATCCGAAAGCACCATGATCTCGTACACGCCAGCCCGGCCTCGATAGCCCGTATCACGGCATTCGGAACAGCCTACGGGCTGCATGGCACCCGTGGGAAGCGGCGCGCTCCAGGGACGGGTAAGCTCCTGCCAGTCCTGCTCGTTGAGCTCGATCGGCGCCTTGCAGTGGGGGCAGAGTGTCCGCACCAGACGCTGCGCCATGACGCCCAGCACCGTTGCCCGAATCAGGTAATAGGGCACACCCAGCTCGATCAGGCGGCTGATGGAGCTGGGCGCATCGTTGGTGTGCAGGGTGGAGAGCACCAAGTGGCCAGTGAGGGCTGCCTGGATGGCCATCTCTGCCGTCTCCAGGTCGCGGATCTCACCGATCATGATGATATCGGGGTCCTGACGCATCAGGGCACGCACACCGCTGGCGAAATTTACTTCAATGTTGTGCTGCACCTGCATCTGATTGAACGAGTCCTCGACCATTTCGATCGGGTCCTCGATGGTGCACACGTTGACTTCCGGCGTCGCCAGCTGCTTGAGCGTGGTGTACAGCGTCGTGGTCTTACCGGAACCGGTCGGGCCGGTTACCAGGATGATGCCGTTGGGCTGGCCGGTCATGGCGGACCAGCGGCGCAGGTCATCGGCCGAAAAGCCCAGCTGGTCAAAACTCTTGAGCAACACATCAGGGTCGAAGATACGCATCACCAGCTTTTCGCCAAAGGCGGTCGGCATGGTGGAAAGACGCAGTTCCACTTCCTTGTCGCCAGGCATGCGCGTCTTGACGCGACCATCCTGTGGCTTGCGCTTCTCGGCCACATTCATGCGGCCCAGGTTCTTGATGCGGCTGATAACTGCCAGGGTTACCTGCGCTGGAAACTGGTAAACGCTATGGAGCACGCCGTCGATACGAAAGCGAACGGTACCCTGGTCACGGCGCGGCTCTACGTGAATATCACTGGCGCGCTGTTGGAAGGCGTACTGGAATAGCCAATCCACGATGTTAACGATGTGGGCATCGTTGGCGTCCGGCTCCTGATCGCTGGCGCCCAGGTTGACCAGCTGTTCAAAGTTGCCGACATTAATGCCGCGCTGCTCGACTGCCGAGGCGCCGCTGACCGATTTGGCCAGGCGGAAGAATTCCTGTGTGTAGCGTTGAATGTCGACAGGGTTGGCCACCACACGCTTGATGGGTCGCTTGAGCACATGGGTGAGGTTGCTTTCCCAGCTGCTGACAAACGGCTGGGCGCTGGCAATGGTCACCTCATCGGGAGCAACGGCCACTGCCAGGATCTTGTTGCGCTGGGCAAAGGCATAGGACATCAGTGGCGTGATCGAGGCTACGTCAATCTTCAACGGGTCGATCCGGAAGTAAGGCTGGCCGGAAAACTCTGCCAGCCACTGAGTCAGGGTTTCCAGGTCCAGTTTCTTCCCGGGACGCTTCAAATCTTCTACGTTCTGGGCGGCCAGAAATTCGAGCGGGTGCTGCTGGGGATTATTAGCGCCGCGGCGAATGGTCAGACATTGCTCGGCGGCCTGCTGGTCGACCCGACCTTGTGTAACCAGTTCACGCAGGACGTCGGAGAGCTCCAGCCAAC
Source organism: Pseudomonas sp. LTJR-52 (assembly GCF_003691465.1). Classification (NCBI taxonomy): domain Bacteria; kingdom Pseudomonadati; phylum Pseudomonadota; class Gammaproteobacteria; order Pseudomonadales; family Pseudomonadaceae; genus Pseudomonas; species Pseudomonas sp. LTJR-52. Next base: position 20,031 of record NZ_CP033105.1, on the reverse strand, counting down.
GGTCCTGAGCGGGGGATGCGATAGCGGACATGCAGGTCTCCTCGTCTGTAATGTACTGCTTTAACCTTCGATCGGAGCGCCTGGCCGTACGGATAACGGCAGACAGCAATTTCGTTTGATCGTCAGGCATGCGCTCGGCCGCTTATACACAGCTGAGCCTTTAGCCTATAGGAAGTTCGGTGCGTCCGACGATACGTCAATGAACGCTAGAGAGGCGCCCAGAGGATGGCTGATCATTATATGAACAGCGCCGTCGCGGTGAAATCATGGCGCACCGCCATCAGGGCCGGTGCGCCATGCTGTCTGATTAGCGGGGCAGGGCTTTCCAGGCTGGCAGTGAAATAAGCGTTCTTGCCTGGTTGGCTACTGCGTCGTGTTGCTCATGGGCGATTAGCGCTGGCAGCTTGGCAAGCTCGCCATAGAGACGATCCGTTTCGGGCAGGTCAAGCACCGGACGAGCGAGGCGTAGCCAGACCAGCATACGCTCGACGCGTGGCAACTGCTCTGCTACCAGCTCGGGCTGGTTCATGCCGCGCTGAAGAGGAATGGCATCAGCCTCTTCGCTCAAGGTTCGGGGCAACCACTTGCCCAACGACAGCTGGCCTAGCTTGTTGCCTCGGTCATTACGGGCTTCTGTCCAGCGACGATCATGCAGCCAGCGGGCCGCCACCAACGAGAAGTGGCCCCAGCGTGGCTTTGCCAGCTCGTTGGCAAAGCGCTCTGGTGCCTGCTGACGTGCTTCTTCATCTTCTTGGCCAATGGTTGCAAACGTTTTCCAATCCGCCAGCAGCGCGTCCAGTGCCTGGCGCAGCTCACGGCTGGACGCACGGGGAACTGCCTGGCCCAGACTGCTCAGCAGCGCCCGCAGGTCGACGAGTTGATGTACCCACTCTACAAGCAGACGCCAGTGGCCATTCCAGCGATATTGTTCTGCCAGACGCTGGCTGCTGCCGAGCAGGTGCCAGGCAATGGCCGCGAATGCGTCATCCAGGGTGCTTTCCGCCGTCAAGGTAGGGGGCGTCAGATGCAGGGTGTAGCTGGCTGCATCGTGCAGGCGATAGCCGCGTTCGGCCTTGCTGATGTCGCAAGGCATTAGCGGCAGGTCAGCCGCCAGCTGTTCAGCCAGCTCAAGAAGGTCGGCCGGCTCGCCCTCGCGCAGCTCAAGCTCCAACTCGCAGATGGCTTCCTGATGCTCGCCAGCCAGGACCGCACCCTGGTCCAGCGCTGCCTCTACTACAGCACGGCTCTTGCCGCGTTCCCATGCGATATCGGCATAGTCGCGAGTGAAATCGGTTGTGAAGATCGGCTTGAGCTGATGCTTGTCCAGATTAGCCAGAGCCGCTGGCCAGCATTCAGGGCCCAGCAGGCTGGTGTCCAGGTCTGGACCGCTCAGGTTCCACTCCCACTCGTTGCGCTCGGACAGGCCTGCCATGCTCTGGCCGCGGCTCTTGAGGGTTTGAATGTATTGGTCACCATCTCGACGGACCCGCAGCGCCACTCGGGCATGGGCCAGCTCACGGGTGTCGGTGTCGTAGTATTGGTTGTACAGCTCGCGGCGCTTCCAGCCTTCCTTGTTGCGTTTTTTCAGCACAGGGTGCTCACGCAGGGCAGCGAGGGTTTCGGGAGTCGCGCGTAATTTGATTTCGGTTTCTTTGGCCATGGCAAAAAGGTCTGGTGCCTGAAAGATCTGTGAAGTGAAGCGTTCGACCGGCGCCTTGGCGCAGCGGTATAGCTAGGCCGGCAAGGCTCGCTGGGCTATGAGTCGACTGATTGGGTATCAGTGTATCTAACCCTGCGGCCCATGACAGGAGATTCGCATGGCGCTGGCGTCATCTTTTCGAGGAGCGGCGTTGACCCAGTCATTCAGCACTCTAAGATGGGAGCTAGCCGAAGGAGTACGCCCATGCCTATCCCCGCGCTCAAACAGCAATTCAAGGCCCTGTTGGCCGAATCGTCCGTCAGTTGCACGCAACCACAGCTGGACCAGTCCAACGCGGGCGTCATTACGCAGTTGTCGAGCTGGTTGGGGGATCTGGGCTTTCGCTGTGAGACCCAGGAGATTCTGCCCGGCAAATACAACCTGATCGCGACCTATGGCAGCGGACCGGGTGGGCTGGTTCTATCCGGGCATACTGACACCGTGCCTTACGATGAGCCGCTCTGGGCCAGCGACCCGCTAACACTACGCGAGGCAGATGATCGCTGGTATGGGTTGGGTAGCTGCGACATGAAGGGCTTTTTCGCCTTGGTGATCGAGGCGGTTCGTACGCTGATCGACCAGCCGTTCCGTCATCCCTTGATCATCCTGGCGACCTGTGATGAAGAATGCTCCATGGACGGTGCCCGGGCGATCGCCGAGGCAGGCAGGCCATTGGGGCGTGCCGCGGTGATCGGCGAGCCGACCAGTCTCAGGCCCATCCGCATGCACAAAGGCATCATGATGGAGCGTATCGATATCCTGGGGCAGAGCGGCCATTCGTCTGACCCGAGCCTTGGGCGAAGCGCCATGGAGGCCATGCATGCCGTCATGGGCGAACTCATGGCACTGCGGCAGCAGTGGCAGCATGAGCACCACAACCCTTTTTTCAACGTGCCGCAGCCGACCCTGAATCTGGGCTGTATCCACGGTGGTGACAATCCCAACCGGATCTGCGGGCAGTGTGCGTTGGAGTTTGACCTGCGTCCCCTGCCGGGCATGCAGGCGGACGAGCTGCGCAATCTGATCAAGGGGCGGCTGAGACCGATTGCAGAGCGCCATGCCGTCAAGATCGACTACCAACCCTTGTTTCCGGCGGTTCCACCCTTCGAGCAGTCAGCCACCAGCGAACTGGTCCGCATCGCCGAACAACTCACCGGCTGTGAGGCCCAGGCGGTAGCCTTTGGCACCGAAGCGCCGTATCTTCAGCAGTTGGGGATCGAGACGTTGGTCATGGGGCCTGGGAATATTGCCTGCGCCCATCAGCCAGACGAACATCTGGAGCTTTCCCAGATCGAACCAACCGTAAAGGTGCTTCGTCAATTGATTCACCATTACTGCATAACGCTACCAATAGCCAAGGAGTGACCGTGTTGCTGCGACGACGATGAACGAGCTCTCACCGTTCACCTTTTACTTTTGCTGCACAAGGTTTTCTCTTTAATGCACGATTACGTTAATTGGCTTCGCCACGCGTCTCCCTACATTAATGCTCACCGTGACCGGACCTTTGTGGTCATGCTGCCTGGCGACGGGCTGGAGCATCCAAATTTCGGCAATATCATCCATGACCTCGTGCTGCTGCACAGCCTGGGTGTGCGCCTGGTACTGGTGCATGGCTCGCGCCCACAGATCGAGACGCGACTGGCTGCGCGCGGTATTGCTCCACGTTTTCACCGTGACCTGCGCATCACCGATGCTGCGACGCTGGAGTGCGTGATCGATGCCGTAGGCAGTCTGCGCCTGTCCATCGAGGCCCGTCTGTCCATGGACATGGCTGCCTCCCCCATGCAGGGCGCGCGATTGAGGGTAGCCAGCGGCAACCTCGTCACTGCGCGACCCTACGGTATCCATGACGGTGTCGATTTTCACCATACCGGTGAGGTCCGCCGCATCGACCGCAAGGGCATCAGTCGTCTTCTGGATGAGCGCACCATTGTGCTGCTGTCACCGCTGGGGTATTCGCCCACCGGGGAGATTTTCAATATTGCCTGTGAAGACGTTGCTACCCGTGCCGCTGTCGACCTAGCCGCCGACAAGCTGGTGCTCTATGGCGCCGAGCAAGGTCTGCTGGATGCCGAAGGCAACCTGATCCGCGAGTTGCGTCCTCAACAAGTACCGCCGCATCTGGAGCGGCTTGGTAGTGGTAACTACCAGGCGGAGCTGCTGGATGCGGCCGCTCAGGCCTGCCGGGGTGGGGTGCGCCGCACGCATATCGTGAGCTACGCCGAGGATGGCGCGCTGCTCAACGAACTCTTTACCCGCAGCGGTAGCGGCACGCTGGTGGCGCAGGAGCAGTTCGAGTCCATTCGCGAGGCGGATATTGGCGATGTGGGCGGTCTGATCGAACTGATCCGTCCGCTGGAAGAACAGGGGATTTTGGTACGCCGCTCGCGGGAAGTGCTGGAGCGTGAGATCGACAAGTTCAGTATTGTCGAGCGGGAAGGGCTCATTATCGCCTGTGCCGCGCTGTATCCGATCGCTGACTCAAACGCAGGAGAGCTGGCCTGTCTGGCGGTCAATCCCGACTATCGACATGGTGGGCGGGGGGACGAGTTGCTGGAACGCATCGAGCAGAGGGCCCGCGCTCAAGGCATCAAAACCCTGTTCGTCCTGACGACCCGCACGGCTCACTGGTTTCGCGAGCGAGGCTTTGAGCCCAGCAGCGTCGACCGACTGCCCAGTGCCCGTGCATCGCTGTACAACTATCAGCGCAACTCAAAGATTTTTGAAAAAGCGCTATAGGTGATTCTGGCCGGACAGCCCGGCCAGAGCCCGAACGCTACACGCTCAGCGTGCCGAGGATGCTGGCTTGGTAGGCTGCCGCAAAGGTATCGAAGTCGCCTTGGTCGGCAGTCTCCAGTTCTTCTTGGTCCTTCAATGACTGTTCTGTCATCCGTTCGAAAAGGGCCTGCTGTTCGGGGCTTAGCTCCGCCTGGCGGAAGTAGTCAGCATGGACCTTGCTCTGCCGCAGAGAGAATCCGGCAAAGCTTTCGCCATGCTCGCGCATTTCAGCCAGGACTCGAGCCGAAGGCGTCAGGGCCGGGTTGATAAACTTGTGGCGCTGCTCTTCAACTGATGCATGGTAGGCGCTGCCACCGTAGGCGGTATCCAGCAGTTTGGCACAGCGATCAATGCAGCCCAGCAGCCGCTCGGCCCAGTCCAACATCGAAATCGGAGCGCCCTGGCGTTGTAGGAACAAGCCTGGCTTGCGGCCTTCCTTCACAACCTTGGTAAAGTTCTGCGTACATTCGCCACACTCGCCGTTCAGCGGCGGACTTTCCTCAAGTGCGCAGAACAGCAGGAACGCATCCAGGAAACGTGACTCCATCACGTCGATGCCCAATGGCAGGAACGGATTAATATCCAGGCACCGGACTTCGATGTACTGCACGCCCCGGGCAATCAGTGCCTGAACGGGACGCTCGCCCGTACGGGTAACCCGCTTGGGCCGGATGTTCGAGTAATACTCGTTTTCAATCTGCAGGATATTGGTGTTGAGTTGCACCCACTCACCATCGCGGTGAGTGCCGATTTCAGCGTAAGGCGGGTAGGGCGTTGCCACTGCCTTGCGTAGGCTTTCCGTGTAGCTCTGCAAATCGTTGTAACACGGCGTCAGGCTGGCTTGCGCCTCGCTCTGATAGCCCAGGTCGCTCATGCGCAGACTGGTCGCGTACGGCAGGTACAGCGTGTCGGCATCAAAGGTCTCCAGCTGATGCGGGCGGCCACGCATGAATCCGACATCCAGCGCAGGAGAGGCACCGAACAGATACATCAGCATCCAGCTGTAACGGCGGAAGTTACGGATTAGCGCAATATAGCGGGAGGACTGGTAGTCACGATCGCTACGGGTATCGCCTTCGGCCTGGCGTAACAAGGGCCAGAGCGTTTCCGGCAGCGAAAAGTTGTAATGGATACCAGCAATGCACTGCATGGTCCGACCGTAGCGCACGGCCAGCCCGCGGCGGTAGACATGCTTGAGCTTGCCGATATGGGAATCGCCATAATGGGCAATCGGAATCTGCTCTTCCTCCGGCAGCGGGCACGGCATCGACGGGCTCCACAGGAGCTCACCGTCAAGCTGTCGCGTAGCGAAGCGGTGAATGATGTCGAGCTGCTCAAGCACCTTGGCAGGGTCATGCGCCGTCGGAGTAATGAATTCAAGCAGGGCTTCGGAGTAGTCCGTCGTGATCTGAGGGTGAGTCAGGGCCGAGCCCAGGGCTGCCGGATGAGGTGTCTGAGCCAATTGGCCGTGCTCGTCCACACGCAGGGTTTCACGTTCGATGCCGTGCTGACACTCAGTCAACAGCGACAGATGGGCAGAATCGCCGAGCAGGGCCAGGCGGCGGGTCAAGATATCGCTCAAGATGTTTTCCTTCACTCGACAGTGGCCCCACTATGGGGATGAGTGAGCCGGTGTACAAGTCTGTCGAATAGACTTCAATAGGCCTACCGCGGTTGCATCCGAAAGTGGACGAAGTGCACCGCGGGTACGATCGCCGTTGTGGCAGGGTAAAAGCCCGGCGCAGAGCACGCCGGGCGAACGCATTACAGGCAGGCGAACGTTGCCTGGGCCTTGGCCACCAGCTTATCGTTCTGATGCACTTCCGCTTCGATGACGTGCGTCTTGCGCCCGGGATGGATCACCTTGGCGCGGCAGACGATTTCACCGTCGCTAACGCCCCGAATGTAGTTGACCTTGCACTCCAGGGTCACGCTGCCCGGCTTACCCTCGAACAGGCTGTGGCTCGCCTGTCCAAGCGCCGTATCGATCAGCGAGAACAACGCGCCACCATGCATCTTGCCGTGCAGGTTGAGCAGCTTGTCCTGCATGTTCATCCGGACTTCGGATTCTCCCTGCTCGGCTTTGAGGATACGCATCCCCAGCAGCTGGCTGAATGCACTGTCATTACCTGCCACGGACTGGCTCATGGTTACTTCCTCAATTGTTTGGCGTTGGCAAATAGTGCTGCCATGGCACCACTGGCAGCAGGCTTGCTTTCGTTACGGGGTGCATTACGGTCACGCGATGGGTTGTTGCCAGGCTTGCCGCTGCGGGGTTGCCCGCCACGTTGGCCTTCGACCTTTTCACCAGGCGTATCGCTCATGCGCATGGACAGACCCACACGGTTACGGGGAATGTCCACTTCCATGACCTTGACCTTCACGATATCGCCTGCCTTGACCACTTCGTAGGGGTCTTTGACAAACTTCTCGGACAAGGCGCTGATGTGTACCAAGCCGTCCTGGTGTACACCGATATCGACGAACGCACCAAAGTTGGTCACGTTGGTCACGACACCTTCGAGAACCATGCCGGGCTTGAGATCCTTGAGGGATTCAACGCCTTCCTGGAACTCTGCTGTCTTGAACTCGGGGCGCGGGTCTCGCCCTGGCTTGTCCAGCTCGCTCAGGATATCCGTCACGGTCGGCAGGCCAAAGGTTTCATCGGTAAATTTCTTTGGATCCAGGCGCTTCAGGAAGCTGGAGTCTCCAATCAGGGAGCGAATATCACGGCCGGTATCGGCAGCGATGCGTTCGACGACAGGGTAGGCTTCCGGGTGAACGCCGGAGGCATCCAGTGGATTGCTGCCGCTCATGACCCGCAGGAAGCCTGCAGCCTGCTCGAATGTCTTGTCTCCCAGGCGACTCACTTTCTTCAACTCGTGACGGGACTTGAAAGCACCATTCAGGTCGCGGTAGGCCACGATATTCTGCGCCAGCGTTGCGTTCAGACCGGAGATACGGGCCAGCAGCGCTGCAGAGGCCGTGTTTACGTCCACCCCTACGGCGTTTACGCAGTCTTCCACCACAGCATCCAGGCTACGAGCCAGCTTGAGTTGTGAGACGTCATGCTGGTACTGGCCCACGCCAATGGACTTGGGCTCGATCTTGACCAGCTCAGCCAGCGGATCCTGCAAGCGGCGAGCGATAGATACAGCGCCACGCAAAGAAACATCCAAATCCGGAAATTCCTTGGCTGCAAGTTCGGAAGCCGAGTACACCGAGGCGCCAGCTTCGCTGACCATGATTTTGGTCATCTTGAGGCCCGGGTATTTTTTGATCAGCTCACCCGCCAATTTATCGGTCTCGCGGCTAGCCGTGCCGTTGCCAATGGCAATCAGGTCGACGCCATGCTTGGCACACAGCTTCGCCAGCGTATCGATGGTCTGGTCCCACTGGTTTTTCGGGGCGTGCGGATACACGGTATCGGTGGCCAGCAGCTTGCCGGTTGAGTCGACCACGGCGACTTTCACGCCCGTCCGCAGTCCTGGATCCAGACCCAGCGTGGCACGTGGGCCAGCAGGTGCTGCCAGCAACAGATCATGCAGGTTGCGTGCGAATACGCTGATGGCATCATCTTCAGCCTTTTCACGCAGCTCGCCCAGCAGATCGGTTTCCAGCGAGGTGTACAGCTTGACCTTCCAGGTCCAGCATACGACTTCCGCCAGCCATTTGTCTGCTGCGCGATTCTGATTCTTCACCTCGAAATGCTCGGCAATCATTACCTCGCAAGGGTGCATGGTCCCAGGTGCTTCATCGCCTACCTTGAGCGAGGCACTCAGGATGCCTTCGTTACGGCCGCGGAAGATCGCAAGGGCTCGGTGGGACGGTACATTCCTGAAAAGCTCGTCATGTTCGAAATAGTCACTGAACTTGGCGCCTTCCTGCTCCTTCCCGGTCACCAGACGAGCTGAAAGTGTCGCCTCCTGCTTCAGGAATGCGCGCAGCTTTTCCAGGAGGTCGGCGTCTTCGGCAAAACGCTCCATCAGAATGTATTTGGCACCCTCCAGGGCCGCTTTTACGTCGGCGACGCCTTTGTCCGCATCTACATAGACGGCGGCTTCGGTCTCGGGAGAAAGCATTGGGTCATTGAGCAAGGCATCTGCCAGTGGGCCAAGGCCGGCTTCAAGGGCAATCTGGCCCTTGGTACGACGCTTCTGCTTATAGGGCAGATAAAGGTCTTCAAGACGGGTCTTGGTATCGGCCTGCTTGATCTCGCGGGCTAGCTCCGGCGTGAGTTTACCTTGCTCGTCGATGCTGGCCAGGATCGCCGTGCGACGCTCTTCCAGCTCGCGCAGGTAGCGCAGGCGTTCTTCCAGATGACGCAGATGCGTATCGTCGAGGCTCCCGGTGACTTCTTTTCTATAACGGGCGATGAAAGGAACCGTCGATCCCTCATCGAGCAGCGCCACGGCTGCGGCGACCTGTTGTGGGCGGACGCCGAGCTCTTCGGCGATGCGGGAGTTGATACTGTCCATGAAACCACCTGAAAACCAGAGAAGCGGGCCTGACCGGCAGGCTTGAAGCGCTGCATTATACCCGTCGGGTATCAACGCGCTGCGGCAATTTGCCAAGGATAAGTGTGTGCTTTCAACTTCTTATGCAGGCTAATCCCCCATTCTCAGGAAAAATCTGCTAACAATGGACTGTCCCTCTGCGGACGAGGCCTGCGCCATAATCCACTTCCCTATTTGAAGGAGTTGACATGAGCACCACCCCCGTTACGGAAGGTGAAAAGATTCTGGTCGTAGATGACGATGCTCGTCTGCGTCGCCTGCTCGAGCGTTTTCTGGCCGAGCAGGGCTACCGTGTGCGTACCGTGGAAAGCACCGAGCAGATGGACCGCCTGATGTCCCGTGAGCTTTTCCATCTGGTCGTGCTGGATCTGATGATGCCGGGCGAAGACGGTATGTCGGCCTGCGCCCGTCTGCGTGAGCAGAACAACCAGATCCCGATCATCATGCTGACGGCTAAGGGCGATGAGGGCAGTCGCATCCAGGGGCTTGAGCAGGGCGCCGATGACTATCTGGCCAAGCCTTTCAACCCTCGCGAACTTCTGGCTCGTATCAAGGCCGTTCTGCGCCGGCAAGCACCCCAGGTTCCGGGCGCACCGGGCAGCGAAGATGCCGTCGTGACCTTTGGTGATTATGAGCTTTCACTGGCAACCCGCGAACTCAAACGCGGCGATGAAGTGCATATGCTGACGACAGGTGAATTCGCGGTGCTCAAGGCGCTGGTCCAGCATGCACGCGAGCCGCTGACCCGCGACAAGCTGATGAATTTGGCGCGTGGGCGTGAGTGGGATGCGCTAGAACGGTCGATCGACGTACAGATTTCTCGCCTGCGCCGTATGATTGAACCTGATCCCTCCAAGCCTCGCTATATCCAGACGGTCTGGGGTGTTGGCTACGTATTCGTGCCGGACGGCAACAAGTAACAGTCCGGCACTTAGGGACGCCTTCAGGCGAACAAGCCGTTGTGAACACCTACCAACAGGAAGATGCCCAGCAGCGCTCGATAGACAATGAAGATCCAGGTCGAAAAGCGTTCCAGAAAGCGCATCAGACCCCAGATGGCAGCAAACGCCGAAAGGCTTGCTACCAGGATGCCTACCAGCAGAAGCGACCAGGCTTCTGCCGGGATGGACGCATGCCAGAGTACGACCAGTTCTTTCAAGCCAGCCAGGGCAATCGCGGGCAGGCCCAGCAGGAAAGAAAAGCGGGCTGCTTCTTCACGCTTTAAGTTGAGGAACATGGCGGCAGTCAATGTCGAGCCGGAGCGGGATACTCCTGGAATCAACGCGCCAATTTGTGCAATTCCAACAATCAGGGCATCACGCAGGCGCATTTCACTCATGTCGCGCTTGTGCTTGCAGGTCAGCTCGGCAATGGCCAGCAACGCCGCCATGCCCAGACAGGCATAGCCAATGACATTCAAGCCCCGTAAAGGCGAGTCGCAGGCATTGAGCACAGGGGAAAGCGCAAGCCCGACCACACAGATAGGGATTGTCGCCAGAATGATTGCCATGGCCAGGACAAAGGCGCGACTGTTGTAGTCCTTATGACGAATTGCATTGACGCTGCCGGTGGTAACGGAGCTGACGTCACGCCAGAAATAACTGATGACAGCTGCCAGAGCTGCCATCTGCATTGCAGCGGAAAAGGCGGAACCAGGATCTTGCCAACCTAACAGGGCTGGAACGACACGCATGTGAGCAGTAGAGGAAATTGGCAGGAGCTCGGTGATACCCTGCACAACACCTAGGAAAATAACCTGGGCGTAACTAAGGGAAGCAAAGCCAATGTCCAAGCCGGTATGGCACATATCGGACACGAAATATCTCCAGTGTGGGAGGTCTTTGAAAAGAGTCGGGCAAATGTATCAAAGTGTTTCTTGGCGAAACGAGGCTGTGAGGCATTTAAAAAGCCGTTTTGTTCAGTCACTCAACAAAATCGATGCCTTTTCTATGAAGCAGGTCTTTATAGGATGGCAATATGCTCGGAGCGTCAATGACGTGTGGTTACTATGAAAACGCCTGCCTGGTTTCCTCAAAGCTTCTTCGCACGCTCGCTCTGGCTGGTTCTGATTGCTGTACTGTTTTCCAAGGCGCTGACGCTGGTTTACCTGCTGCTCAACGAAGATGTATTGGTTGATCGCCAATACAGTCATGGCGCTGCACTGACGTTGCGGGCCTACTGGGCCGCTGATCCAGATGACCGTCCCGCTGTCGCCCAGGCATCCGGGCTGCACTATGAATCGCCGGAAACGGTGCCAGCGGGTGAGTATCATTGGCCTTACAGTGAAATTTTCGACCGCCAGATGCAGCAGGAGCTGGGGCCGGATACTCAAGTCAGGGTTCGTGTACAGCAGGGGCCTGCACTTTGGGTGCTGGCGCCATCGCTGGGGCCTGATTGGATCAAGATACCGCTGTACGCTCACCCCCTGCGTGGCCAGCGAATCTGGAGTGTGCTGGGTTGGTTCTTCGGGATTGGCCTGTTTTCTACCGCCGTGGCCTGGGTGTTTGTCGGCCAGCTGAACCGACCACTCAAACGGCTCGTCTATGCCGCCCGCGAGCTGGGTAAAGGGCATAGCGTACGCCTGCCGGAAAGCGATGCGCCAAGCGAGATCATGGAGGTCTATCATGCCTTCAATCAGATGGCTCACGATGTCGAGCAGGCTGGACGCGAGCGTGAGCTGATGTTGGCCGGCGTGTCCCACGACCTGCGCACTCCGCTTACCCGTCTACGCCTCTCAGTCGAATTGCTGCCTGAAATGGACGAAATGACGGAGGATATGGTCCGCGATATCGAGGATATGAACCTGATTCTCGATCAGTTCCTAGCATTTATACGTGATGGACGCGACGAGCCTCTAGAAGAAACGAACCTGAATGACCTGATTCAGGAAACCGTGGCGCCTTACAACCAGAATGAGGAGCGGGTCCGTCTCTCCCAGACCGATGTGCCGCCCGTGGCCTTGCGGCGTGTGTCGATCAAGCGGATGCTGACCAACCTACTGGAAAATGCGTTCAAGCATGGAGGCGGCGCCGTGGAGGTCAGGGCTCACGTAGGTGGAGACTCGACAGCGCCCTATGTTGTGCTGAGCGTTCTGGACCAAGGGCCGGGCATTGATCCCAGTGAGATAGAGGAAATTTTCAATCCCTTCATTCGCGGCAACCGGGCGCGTACCGGCTCTGGTACCGGGTTGGGGCTGGCCATCGTCAGGCGCATTGCCGCCCAGCATGGTGGCAGCGTAGAGCTGCGTAATCGTGAAGGTGGCGGAGTCGAGGCACGAGTCCTGTTGCCACTAGGTCTGCTGCTGCCTCGTACCGCCAGCTGATCTGACGCTACCAGTAGAGTCCGTCATGATCGAGGCGGGCTTCCTGACCATATGGCCAGGCCTGGTTATCCGGGCCGTGTCCACTAGGCAGACCCGAGAACAACGGAACACCATGGGGCTCTAGCCATTCAGCAATAATCTCTTCAAGGCTGTGTACCACACCCTTGCGCGGGCAATCCGTAAAGGTGCCCAGGCATACGGCGCCAAGCCTGGCGCTATCGATACTGTTCAATAACTGCCACAGACTACGCTCGATGCGATAGTACGGCTCACCTACATCCTCCAGGATCAGAATGGCGCCGTCAGGCGCATACAGTCCATAGCCGGTGCCCTCGGTACTAGCCAGTGCCGTCAGGTTGCCGCCAATCAGCGGTCCTTGTATGGACTTGAGCGAGTGATTGACCGGTTGGGCTGGCAGATGCCCTCCGGCCGTTCTCAGCAGTCGATCGAGGCTGCGAAACGAGTCCTCATGACGCAGCTGTTCTTCACCGTCATATCGTTTGGCCAATGCCGTAGCCACTGGACCATGTATTGCAGGCAGACTTTGCCGATGAAAGGCACTGAGCATGATCGAGATATCGGAGAAACCAATCAGCGGTTTAGGGTCAGCCCGCCTGATGCGCTCCCAATCTAGATGCGGTAAAAGCTGAGCACACCCATAACCGCCCCGCAGACACCAGACAGCACTAACCTCTGGATTCTCAAAAGCCGCATAAACATCGGCCAGACGCTGATCCACTGTACCCGCAAGGTAACGATGACGTGCCTGTACGTGCTCGCCTGCAACATACGGAACCTCCATCTCACGCAACCGTGCGTAGGTGGTTTCCAGCGCATCGTTGGCAATTGCTGCCGCTGGCGCGATCAGCGCTACCTTGCCCCCAAAACTGGAGGCATCAAGAAAAGACGTGCTGCCTGTCATTCCTTAGCCTTTGCCTTTGGTACGTGTCAGGTTGGGGCCACTGTTCTTTTCCAGATACTGGATGATCATGCCCGCAATGTCCTGGTTGGTCGTTTGCTCGATGCCTTCCAGGCCCGGTGAAGAGTTCACCTCCATGACCAGCGGACCATGATTGGAGCGAAGAATATCGACACCGGCCACATTCAGCCCCAGCACCTTGGCGGCTCTAATGGCGGCCATACGCTCTTCAGGCGTAATTTTCACCAAGCTTGCCGTGCCGCCGCGATGCAGGTTGGAGCGAAACTCACCGGGCTTGGCCTGGCGCTTCATGGCGGCAATCACCTTGTCACCCACCACGAAGCAGCGAATATCCGCACCGCCTGCCTCGCGAATATATTCCTGTACCATGATGTTCTGCTTGAGTCCCATGAAGGCTTCCAGTACCGACTCGGCAGCCTTTTCGGTTTCACACAGCACCACGCCGATTCCCTGAGTACCCTCCAGCAGCTTGATGACCAGCGGAGCACCACCCACCATGCGGATAAGGTCCGGTACATCATCTGGAGAATGCGCAAAGCCTGTCACCGGCAGGCCAACACCCTTGCGTGACATCAACTGTAGGGAGCGCAGCTTGTCTCGGGCTCGGCTGATGGCGACGGACTCATTAAGCGGGAAGACGCCCATCATTTCGAACTGCCGCAGCACTGCGCAGCCATAAAACGTTACCGATGCCCCAATTCGCGGAATCACGGCATCGAAGTCTTCGAGCGGCTTGCCTCTATAGTGAATCTGCGGTTTGTGGCTTGCGATATTCATATACGCGCGCAACGTATCGATCACGACCATCTGATGACCACGTTGCTCCCCGGCTTCCACCAGGCGACGAGTGGAATACAGGCGAGGATTACGCGACAGCACAGCGATTTTCATGCAGCACCCGGAGCGGGAGAGAGGGATAGGATGGGTTTGTCTTGCGCATAGCTGACGGCCGGATTCACGATCAGGCCACCCTCGACCAAGGCTTTCGAGCCTAGAAGCATGCGGTAACGCATGCTCTTGCGGCAGGCCAGGGTAAATTCCACCGGCCAGGATCGGTTGCCCAGGGCGAGATTGGTTCGAATCACATAGCGGTTCTGAGCATGGCCATTGGAGCTTCGTATGGTCTTCTTGGCTACCAACGGCGCTTCGCAATGCCGGTGCCGGGACTGCACCAGTGTGCCCAGATGGACCGTAAAACGCACCCAGCGTTCACCGTTACGCTCAAAAGGAACGACTTCCGTTGCATGCAGGGCTGAAGTGCTCGCACCTGTGTCGATCTTGGCCCTCAGGCCGATTACGCCCAGGTCCGGCAGGGCGACCCATTCACGTAGGCCGATAATAGCCAGCTCGTCGAGTGTGTCCAAGCGTAATCCTTGAAGTCGGGATCAGTGTCCCCATATCTGCTTATCGATGGAGGCCAGCGCATTGAATGCGGGCTTGGCGAACCAGTAACCCTGCATCAACGTGATACCAACGTCACGCAGGCAATCACGCTCAGCAGCGGTTTCAATACCTTCGGCAATGATCTGGATGTTCAACTCCGTACACATGGAGACGACGCCTCGAACAATGGCCTGTCGGACTCGATCATGATCGATATTGCGAATCAAGGCCATATCCAGCTTGATCAGATCCGGTTGAAAAGTGGCTAGCAGGTTCAAGCCTGAATGTCCGGCACCAAAGTCGTCAATCGCCGTCATGAAGCCGAACTGCCGATATTCTTTCAGGATATGCGTTAGATGCTGGCTGTCACCAATATGCTCGCTTTCAACTGTTTCAAAAATAAGATTGCTCAACGGAAAGTCATGCCGTTTGGCCGCCTCCAGTGTGCTGCGAATGCACAGCTCCGGTCGATAGACGGCATTTGGAAGAAAGTTAATGGAAAGTTTTTCCTTCATTCCAAGCTTTGCTGCGCCTGAAATCGCCTTGGTGCGGCATAACTGATCGAAACGATAGCGGTTATGCGCATCCACCCGCTCAAGCACTGAAAGCGCACCCTGGCCTTCCGGGCCGCGGACCAGCGCCTCATGAGCAAAGATACTGCGTGTGGTTACGTCAACAATAGGCTGATAGGCAAAGGCGAAATCGAATCCGAGGGGTTCACTCTGGTGGCAGCCTTGGCAGCGTGTAGGGTTGGTTAATTCTTCAGGAAAGAAGGTCTTCATGATCGTACCGTTAGAATGCCCGTAACCAGCCCTGGTCTAATGGCAAAAATTGATAAGTATTCGGAGCGTTTTCGTTAATGACGTCTATTCAAGATATAGATGAAAAAGTCCGCCTGGATAAGTGGCTGTGGGCTGCACGGTTCTTCAAGACACGAGCACTGGCCAAGGCTGCTATAGAAGGAGGCAAGGTTCAGTGTCGGGGTGAGCGGTGTAAGCCCAGCAAAGAACCCAAGGTCGGTGATGAGCTGACGATTCGTCAGGGGTTCGATGAGAAGACCGTCATAGTCCTCTCCCTATCTCAACAGCGTCGCGGAGCACCCGAGGCCCAGTTACTGTATCGGGAGACAGAGGAAAGTCTTGAGCGTCGCGAGCGGGCTACGGCCATGCGCAAGGCGGGAGCGCTTGGGTTGGCAACGGATGGAAGGCCAACCAAGAAGCAGCGCCGTCAGATTCATCGATTCCGGGGCGACGCTGATTCTCGGGCCAATGACTAGATGAGCACTCAGTAGTGCTTGACTAGGCTCATCTGCCGGATAACAGGAATATGAGCTGCTACACGAAACAGCGGCGCAGTTAAACGAAGGAACATGCGGCTACCGGCATCGGCCAGAGGCGTATAAACCCCCCAGGCCATTGCCAGTAGTGCAACGGCAATACCGCCCATATAGTCATCCGAAGCCCAGTGAGCACCGGCGACCAGGCGCGGCATCATGAAAAGCATTACCAGTAGCCAAGTGACGACAAGTTGTAATGGGTTGCGCGTAAAAGCCGTTAGAAAGAGGCCCCAGAGCAGAAGAACCGAAGCATGATCCCCCGGAAAGCTGGCGCCGGAGCGATCTTTGAGCTCCCAGGCCTTTTCCCAGGACTGGAAGTAATCGCTCATGTGAATGGCATACGTCAGCATGTCGGATGGACTGGCATGCTGCAGGCCGGCGGCTTCGATAGCCTTGGTGAACAGGTTGCGGATCAGCAGCAAGGCTAGCAGTACCGTAAGCAAGCCGAAGAAGGCGCTACGGACCTGCTCTGGTTTGAACACCCAATTCCCACGTATCGTAAGTGTGAGAAGAATGATGCCCACAACGATGTCGAATGGTCTCAGGCTGGCAACGGCCCAGACGTGTAGCCAGACCGTATTGCTTTCCAGCGGTGCGTTCAGCGCACGGAAGAGATGCGCATCCAGATCCAGAAGAGTGGTGCGTACGGAAGGGATAAGCCAGAGAATAATCAACAGCAGCGCCACGAGGTGGCTGATTAGAAATGCTCGCCATTGCCACTTGGCTTGGAAGAGTGTGGCATTGTCCATAGAATGAAATGAATCCATATGAATAAACAGAAAGCGTGACCGCACGGGAGTGTTGTCACGCTTTTGTCATTTTCCCTGTTCAAGCGTACTTTTGTCATGACCCCATTCGATTACACACAGCGTTTCCTGTTTGAAGACACCGACGTTCGCGGCGAACTTGCATTGCTTGAAAGAAGCTATGTAGAGGTGCTTGCCAAACACCCCTATCCGGAACCCGTCGCGCAGCTGTTGGGTGAAATGCTTGCAGCAGCTGCCTTGCTGTGCGGCACGCTCAAGTTCGACGGTCTGCTGGTATTGCAGGCACGCTCCAGCGGTGCGATTCCTCTATTGATGGTGGAGTGCTCGAGCGCCCGAGAGGTGCGCGGTATCGCCCGCTACAATGCCGACGACATCGCTCCTGATGCCACGCTGAAAGATCTAATGCCCGAAGGTATTCTTGCCATCACGGTCGATCCGACCAACGGTCAGCGTTATCAAGGGATCGTTCCTCTCGAAGGCCAGACGCTCGCTGAATGCCTTTCAGGCTACTTCGCCACGTCCGAGCAGCTGCCTACCCGCTTCTGGCTCAATGCCGATGGACGGCGCGCTCGTGGGCTCCTGCTCCAACAGCTGCCAGCGGACAAACACAAGGACAAAGAGTCGCGCGACGCCAGCTGGGAGCACCTTACAACCCTCGGCAATACGCTGACTGCAGAAGAACTGTTGGGGTTACCCAACGAAACGGTACTTCATCGCCTCTATCATGAAGAAACCGTCAGAGTCTTTGATCCTCAAATCGTCGAATTCCATTGTGGCTGTTCTAGGGAACGTTCTGCCAATGCGCTTGTCTCTGTGGGCCAGGAAGATGTCGAACTGCTATTGCAGGAACAGGGTGGTCAGATAGAAATCGACTGCCAGTTCTGCAATCAGCGATACCTGTTCGACGCTGCCGATGTCACGCAGATTTTTGCAGGCGGTGGAAGCCAAACACCGCAAGAAACCCGTCACTAAGCATTGCATTCAGGAATAGGCTTTCTGGCATAATCGCGCGACTTCGTTTTTTATGTAGCCAAACTCGGGTTAAGCTACAAAACGCAAAAGGACCGGCCGAGGGCCGACGGGGAACTACATGACGCAAGCCAACGTTTATACCGATATTAGCGCCGCGCAGCTGGTAGAAGAGGCGCTTCGGCGCGGCGAGGGTGAGTTAGCCGCCAATGGCTCTCTTGTAGTCAAGACTGGACATCGCACCGGCCGCTCGCCAGCCGACCGCTTCATTGTTGAAGAGTCGTCTACCCGTGATGCCATTGATTGGGGTTCTATCAACCGTCCTTTTCCAGCGGAAAAGTTCGATGCGCTATGGGATCGCGTTTCAACCTATGTAGGTGAGCGGGATCACTTCGTTTCGCATGTGCATGTAGGCTCCGATCCAGAGCACTACCTTGCAGTCAAGATGACTACGGAAACCGCCTGGCACAACCTGTTTGGCCGTTGCCTGTTCATCAATCCGGAAAGTTACAACCCTCAGTCCCGCCAGGAGTGGGAAATCCTTAACGCCCCTTGGTTTGTCTGCGAGCCGGAGCGTGATGGAACCAATTCCGATGGCACCGTCATCATTAACTTTGCTGCTCGCAAGGTATTAATCGCGGGCATGCGTTATGCCGGTGAAATGAAGAAGGCCATGTTCTCGGTGCAAAACTTCCTGCTGCCTGAGCATGATGTACTTCCTATGCACTGTGCGGCCAACATGGGCGAAGAGGGCGACGTTACGCTGTTCTTTGGCCTGTCGGGAACAGGTAAGACGACGCTATCTGCCGATGAAAGCCGTTACCTGATCGGTGACGACGAGCATGGCTGGGGTGTCGGTACTGTCTTTAATATAGAGGGCGGCTGCTATGCTAAGTGTATCGACCTGTCCGAAAAGAATGAGCCTGTCATCTGGAAAGCCATTCAGTTCGGCGCTGTGCTGGAAAACGTGGTGCTTGATCCACAGTCGCGCCAGCCAGATTATTCGGACGATAGTCTGACCCAGAACAGCCGGGCGGCCTATCCTCGTGAGTTGATCGAAAAGCGTGCGGAACTGAATCGCGGTGGCGAGCCTAATGCAGTAATCTTTCTCACCTGCGATCTGACGGGTGTGCTGCCTCCTGTATCTATCCTTAATAACGAGCAGGCGGCTTATCATTTCCTTTCGGGTTACACTGCGCTGGTGGGATCTACTGAAATGGGATCGGGGGCTGGCATCAAATCTACTTTCTCTACCTGTTTCGGTGCACCCTTCTTCCCGCGTCCGGCGGCTGAGTACGCTGAGCTTCTCATCAAACGTATCAATGGGTTCGGCTCCAAAGTTTACCTGGTGAACACCGGGTGGACCGGGGGCGGTTACGGTGTAGGCAAGCGCTTCAATATTCCGACGACACGAGCGGTGATTGCCGCTATTCAAAGTGGCGCGCTGGTCGATGTTGAGACCGAGCATTTGCCCATTATCAACCTTGATGTTCCCAAGGTCGTAGCTGGTGTCGATACTGCATTGCTCAACCCGCGTAACACTTGGGAAGATAAAAATGCCTATGATGAATCGGCCAAGGCGCTGGCAGGTAAGTTCATCGAGAACTTCAAAAAGTTCAGTGGTGTCTCCGAAGCGATCAAGGCAGCTGGTCCACAGTTATAATCGTTAGGCTGAAAACAAAGGGTCGCTTAAGCGACCCTTTGTTTTTTAAGAAAAAAATTCAAGAAAACCGCATTTAATGATTGCATGTGAAAAATTAAATGCATAAAATGCGCCCGCCTTGAACATGTAAGTCCACTGGTTGGCGGTCAAGGCAACGTAAGTTGAGGAAAAGTAAGAAAATCCTTGACACGACGGCAGCAGGCAAATAGAATGCTGCCTCCTTTGGAGGGATTCCCGAGCGGCCAAAGGGATCAGACTGTAAATCTGACGTCTACGACTTCGAAGGTTCGAATCCTTCTCCCTCCACCAAATTGCAAGAGCTACAGGCTCTGCGGGTATAGTTTAGTGGTAGAACCTCAGCCTTCCAAGCTGATGATGCGGGTTCGATTCCCGCTACCCGCTCCAGTTTGTTGTAGTTTGCTCATGTAGCTCAGTTGGTAGAGCACACCCTTGGTAAGGGTGAGGTCAGCGGTTCAAATCCGCTCATGAGCTCCATTATTAAGGGCAGATATGAGAATATCTGCCTTTATTTTATGGCGGCGTTACTTGCTCAATTCTTGATGGGAGAGAGTGTCGATGGCTAAAGAAAAATTTGAACGTAACAAACCGCACGTCAACGTCGGCACCATCGGCCACGTCGACCATGGTAAGACA